>CAVSSC010000001.1:0-762560 GCA_963730415.1 uncultured Actinomycetota bacterium
AGCGGAAAGTCGGACATTCGTAGCGAGCCGAAGCCCTTGCGGTTGGGGACCCGTTTGAGTGCGCCGGCCAGGTCCCAGGTCCAGCCGTGATAGCCGCATTTGAGTTCCTGCAGTCCCGAACCCGAGCCCACGCACAAGGAGTTGCCGCGGTGCCGGCAGGCGTTCTGGAATGCGCGCAGCACGCCGTCGTCACCACGGACGATCAGTACCCCGTACGGCCCGCAGCGGTACTCGAAATAGTCGCCCGGCTCGGCCACGTGGTCGACCATGCAGGCGAGCTGCCACACTTTCGGCCACATCCGTTCGATCTCGAGCGCGGCGAAGGCGGGGAGTGATAGCGCTCGGCCGGCACCAGGGTCGGGCTTCTGGCGGGGTGCCGATCGCGTCCTCGTCGCGGGTGCCGGCCGGATTGCCGGCGGCTGCTGTCATGGGCGTCCCGCGCGCCGCCTTTAACGCGCTCCGCGTACCAAGCGGCCGGGACGGGCCCCGGTGTCCACATCGTCGCGCCGGGTCAGCGTCCCACTGACGATCGTCGCCGTGTATCCGCTGGCACCCTGCAAGATCCGGTTCCGCCGGCTGGCAGGTCGAAAGCCATCGCCGCGGGGTGCAGCGTCAGCGCGTCCATGTCGATCACGTTGATGTCGGCCTTCATCCGGGCTCGATCGTGCCGCGGTCGGTGAGACCGAACAGGTGAGCGGTATCGCGGGACTGTTGCGGATGACGTATTCCAGCGACAGCTTCTCGCCCCGGTGACGGTCCCGCGCCCAGTGCGTGAGCAAGAAGGTCGGATAGGAAGCGTCACAGATCATCCCGCAGTGGGCACCGCCGTCGGAAAGCCCCAGCACGCCGGCGGATGCAGCATCATCTCGCGGATCGCATCGTGGTTGCCGTCGGCGTAGTTGAACAGCGGCAGCATCAGCATTGCGGTCGCGTTCGACTCGAGCATGAGGTCGTACAGGGTTGAACGGCTCCTCGCCCCGCGTTTTGGCGATGGCGGCGACGGTGCGGTCCGGGTGGGCTCGTAGTCAGGCGGATCGCCGAGCGCGTACAGACGCCCCAGGGAGTACTGCACCAGGGCGAACATCCCGTCGAACAGCAGTGTCGGGTCGACGGGCAGGTCGTCCTCGGACAGGATCGCGGCCTTCACGGGGTCAGCCAGGCGCTGCGCGAGCTCCTCGCGGCTGCACTCGGCCTTCAGCCGGCGGTAGGTGGGCCGATGGCTGAAACCGTGATGCCCTTGGAACCCGATCATCATGCCGAACGGGCGCGCCGCGATCTGGGGGTACAGCCGGCTGCCCGCCGCATGCGCCTCCGCGGAGAGGTCGAACTGCTCGCGCCACAGTTTCGGATGGCGCCCACCTGCATCAGAGCGAACGACACCGGCCGGTCGATTTCGCCGCCCAATCGCCGCATCCACCCAGTTCCTTCTTGGGGGCGACGATGTCCTCTCCCGCGACCCCCTGCGGGGCCAGCTCGAACACCGCCTGCCCGCCGGCCGCCATGGCGCGGCCAAGACCGAACAGTTCTTCTTCGGCGGCAAACGTGCCGGGTACGGGTTCGCCGTCCATCGACGGTGTCCCAGTGTGCGGGACGTTGAAAATCCGAGCGCGCCGGCTTCGATCGCTTCAGTGACCAGTCGGCCCATTGCCGCAATGTGTCGGGGGTGGCCGGCTCATTTCGGGCGCCCCGCTCGCCCATCGCGTAGGCGCGGACTGCGCCGTGGGCGACCTGACTGCCCACGTCGATCGCGAACTTCTGCTTGCCGATGGCGTCGAGGTACTCGGGATAGGTCTCCCAGCCCCAGGTGATGCCTTCGGTCAGCGCGGTGCCGGGTATGTCCTCGACACCCTTGATCAACTTGATCAGCCATTCCTCCCGCCCGGGCCGGACCGGGGCAAAGCCGACGCCGCAGTTCCCGGTGACCACTGTGGTGACCCCGTGACCGCTCGACGGCTCAAGCAAGCTGTCCCAGCTCACTTGACCGTCGTAGTGGGTGTGGATATCGACGAACCCGGGAGCCACCCACGCCCTGTCGCGTCGATGGTTTCGGCGGCACCGGCCATCTCCAAGCCGCCCATTGCGGGGTCGCTGGTACCGCGGCGGACAACGTCGACGATCTTGCCGTCCTTGATGCCGATGTCAGCGTGATAGCGCTCCGCGCCCGTGCCGTCGACGACGGTGCCACCGGTGATCTTCAGGTCGAACATGAGACTCTCCTTGTCGCCGACGCAGAGCATTACGCTACGCCAGGTAGCGTAACTCCTGTGGCGGCAATGGCAATAGATCCAGCCGAATTCGGACGACTACAAAGAACTCTTCAGTGCCGCGATGGTTTCAAGGTCATCAAGCGCTGCGACACCGCGCCGCAGACCTTCCATGGCGATGCCTTCGACCTGCATACCCCCCATTCCGGCGGTGATCAGCGGGGCGACATATCCGTACAGCGCGCCCTGGCGGAATCGCAGCCACAGATCGTCGCGGTCCAGTTCGGGTCCGCCGCCCGCCGCGAGCGCACGTCGGTAGTCGTCGAGTAGGTCGCGTTGTGCCGCCCGGCGGTCTTCCGGCGTCAGGCTGGTGATCAGGGTGTACGCGAGTTCACGGGAGGGATGCCCGCGCCGCACCGCCTGCCAGTCCAGAAGTCCCGCCTTGCCGCCGTAGAAGTACATGTTGCCGGGATGGGCGTCGCCGTGCATGACCGTGTGTGGGGGAGTGTCGATCAGTGCGGCGACGGCACGGTAGTTGTCGGCGATAAAGCGGCCCCTGTCGATCGGGATGTCGACGGGGATAGTGGTGCGCTCGGCAAGGCGCTTGATCGAGGCGTTCATCAGTGAGCCGGTCAACAAGGAGGTGACGTCACCTGACGGCGTGTACAGCCAGCCCAGCGGTCCGCGCCCGTCGCGGGGTAGGCGGTCCCAAAAGGTGGCGTGTAGTGCGGCCAGCAATTCGACG
The DNA here is from genome assembly GCA_963730415.1 of uncultured Actinomycetota bacterium. Classification (GTDB taxonomy): domain Bacteria; phylum Actinomycetota; class Actinomycetes; order Mycobacteriales; family Mycobacteriaceae; genus Mycobacterium. Next base: position 2,950 of record CAVSSC010000001.1, read on the forward strand.
ACGAGGCTGGCCTGGTCGGGGGAAATCGGGTGCAAGGTGTCGGGAAATTCGCACGACTCGACGGGGAGATCTTCCAGGACCAGCAAGTACCGGCCGGTCCAGGGGTCGAATGCCGCACCGTAGGCATGCGGGACACCGGTGACCTGCGGCGCGAGTTGGGTGTAGAAGCGCACCTCGGTGTGTCCGAGCCGGCCGAGCTCGCCCATCAGGCGGGTGGCGGCGGTATTTGCCGCGATCTTGACGAACACCGACTCGGGTACATCTTTTCCGGTCAGCACCAGCCGTGCCCGCGATGAGGTCCCCGCGTCGCTGCCGAGGACACGCACCGATCTGACGGTGGTGCCCATGACCTTGGAGAGGACCGCCGCGTCGATATCTTCGACCGTGCGCGGCAACCCCAACCGGCCACCCACCACCGCGTCCGTGGTCAGCCGGCCGACTCCGCGGCCCAGATGAGCGGCCAGGCCGATGACGGAAAAGGCCTGTCCTACAACATTTCTCATATTCGCCCGTTCCAGTTGGGATCCCCGTCAACGGCGGCCACAGGCCGCTGAACTGCGCAATGCACCTCAGACAAAAGTAGCCGAACGTCTGGACATCAGACAATAGACAGTTATTGTCTGATTTGTGGCACCAGGGCCCGCACCACGAACTGCTCGACGAATTGGCGTTTGTCGGCTGCAGGGCGGTACCGCCACGAGGGTGCCAGCAAAAATAAAATCGTCGCGTGCAGCCACTGGACGATCGACCGAGGATCGAGATCCTCGTAGAGACGGCCCGCCAGCTTCCACCGATTCAGCAACGGTTCGTAGTGCCGCAATAGCAGCTTCACGATGGGTTCCGAACCCTTCTCGAGAGCTGCGGCCACCGCAGTGCTCTCGGCGGCGAACAGCGCTTCGTTCAGTGGATTGCCGTCTACTGACTCGACGCGGGCCAGCACCATCTCGGGCACTGACCGAACGGGGTCGTCAGGAGCGGGCAGCGAGCGCACCAGGTCACCAAGCGCGTTGTCGACACGCATCAGCATTAGCCCCAGCAGGACGTCATCGCGGCCGGGGAAGTACCGGTACACCGTCGACCTCGACACCCCGGCCTCGTCGGCCACTTCGCCCATCCGGAATTGAGTGTTACCACGACGCACGATGCAGCGGCCCGCGGCGTCCAGGATGCGTTTGCGGGCTTCCTCGTCATCAAGAATCGCGCGGTCGTCGCCCCACCACCGGCTTGGTTCCATGGCGCCGATGTTACGGGATGCGTTGTGCTACTTCGGTATCTGATGCGCAAGGCAACCGCGGCCGGGGCTCTTAACACTGAATAGCGTTGCAGGCCAGGCAATTAGACAGAGAGGACAACGATGGGTTACTCCGCCGCAGACGAGTCGTTCACCCACCAGCTCCCGACGACCTTCGACCAGGTGCACGACCCCGATCCCACATGGTCGGATCGCTGCTACTTCTTCGCCGCGTCGCCGGACGGCACGATGCTGTTAGCCAGCGGCTACGGCAACAACCCGAACACCGCCAGCGGGCTGGGTTATGTCAAGGTCAGTCTCGCCGACGGCCGGCACTGGGATCTGTTGTCGGGTCGCCCAGTGACAGGCGATGACCGCGGCGATCTGAGTGCCGGGCCTATGCGCTGGACCTGTGTGGAGCCGCTGAAGAAGTGGAGACTCGACGTCGAACCCAATAACTCCGGAATCGAGTGGGAGCTCTACTACGAACCGGCCGCCCCGATGTGGGAGTTACTGCCCATGAAGGTGGTGAGCAAAACCGGCCAAATGCTGGCCGACATGTATCACATGAAGGAACCGGGGCGGTGGAGCGGTTGGGTGCAGATCGACGGTGAGCGCATCGGTGTCGACGGGTTCCACGGCGGTCGGGACCGCACCTTCGGCGTTCGCGTCTCCGACAGAATCGACTTCTGGCTGTGGCTCGACGCCGGTTTCAAAGACCACGCCATCGAAGCATGGATCATCGAATCATCCGACGGCACAGTCAATTACGTTGATGGTGGTATCACCCACGCGGACGGCACTTTGTCGAAGCGGTTCGTCAAGATAGAGCACGATGTGGAATTCGACGCCGAGCGCAAGCGACCGGCTCGCGCGGTGCTGGTCTTTACCGACGAGGACGGCAAGACCTATCGCGTCACCGCCGACGCCCCGCACCAAGACGTCAACGCCTACTACGGGCTACCGATGGCGCACTGCCAGTACGAGGACCTGGGTGGTGGTGCCTACTTCATCCACTTCCTTTGGGACAGCACCAATCCCGAGCAACTCACCGAGACTGAGAGCAAGTCCATGGCACTTGACCAGCTGATGCGCTTTGAGGTGGACGGCCACACCGGATGGGGCATCTTCGAATTACTGCTCGGCGGACAGGGCTACCGTCGCTACCCCAACTGGACGGCGATGGATATGTCGGCGTTCACCCAGGACAAGACCCCGGTCGACCGCCGGCCCACCGGCAGCGACGTCGAAGGGGCTCGTCAGTGACGCTGGACGCCAACTTTGAGGAGCGTTTGACCGCCTGGCTACGCACCCAACTGCCCGATGCCGAGGATGTCCGCGTCGAGGGCCTGGAACGGGTGAGCTTCGGACATTCGGCCGAGATGATGATGCTCAGCGTCGTCACCCAACACGGTGATCAGGAGACGCGCCAAGACGTGGTGTTGCGTCTGCGTCCCAAACCCCCCGCGCTGCTGGAGCCCTACGACCTGGTGCGCCAATTCACCATCCTGCGCGCCTTGGAGGACACCGCAGTCCGCGTTCCCCGGGCACTGTGGCTGGAGGAAACCGGCGACGTGCTGGGACGACCGTTCTTCGTCATGGAACACGCTGCCGGCGACGTCTATGAAATGCAGGCACCTGCCGACGTCGCTGACCACACCGTGGTGCGGATGTGCCAGAGCCTGGTCGAGCAACTCGCGGCGATCCATTCGGTGGATCTCAAACAGACCGGCCTTGACGCGCTCGACGACGGTAGCGATCACCTCGACCGAGAACTCGACCACTGGGCCGCAGAAATGAACCGGGTCAAGCGCGATGCCCTGCCCGCCCTGGAACGGCTTCGCCGGGCGCTGCGCGAGTGCAAGCCCGAGCCGTGCCCGAAGCTGACATTGGTGCATGGCGACGCCAAACCGGGCAACTTCGCCTTCACTGGCGGCGAGGTCAGCGCGGTCTTCGACTGGGAGATGACCACTGTCGGCGATCCCCTGACCGACATTGGCTGGCTGGAAATGCTGTGGATGCAGCCCGTCGGCATCAGCAGCCATCCTGCCGCGCTCTCGATCGATGCCCTGCTCGCGCATTACGAGGCGATCAGTGGCATCAGGGTGCAGAACCGGCCGTGGTACCGCGCGTTCAACGCCTACAAGATGGCTGTCATCTGCTTCATCGGCGCAATGCTCATCGAGGATGGGCGCAGCGATGATCAAAAACTCGTGCTCGCCGCCTACGGCACCTCGCTGTTGACCAAGGTCGGGCTCGCCGAACTCGGCATCGACGAACCCCTCGATGACGGGCCGGTCCTCCCGCGTGAAGAACGCATCCAGCAAGTCCTGGCACAAGCTATGTGACAAGAATGGCGTGGCGGGCCATCTGCGATTAGCGCCCGCGTTGCCGTTCAGGCGTTGAAGCTGGCCCGCGTCAGGTAGGTCCAGGTCAACGTGACGTGCGTTCCGTGTGGTGTGCGGTCGATGGTCACTTCGTCGGCGAGCGCACGCATCAGCGGGATACCGCGTCCCCGGAGCTGCCGTTGGCGCTGCACCGGAACGCTCTGGCGCCAACGGCCGCGATCATTGATGGTCACGGCGAGGGTGTCGGAATCGCCATCGTAGGCTGCGCTGACATCTACCGTCCCGCGCTGTGAGGCGTCCGCGTACGCGAATTCCGCCGCGTTCGCAATCGCTTCGTTTACTGCCAGCAGCAGGTCGCTGAACCGCTCGGCTCCAAGTGTGAAATGCCTTTCGAGCCAAATCCCGAACTCGGCTCGGGTCCGAGCAGCGCTGTGCGCGTCGGCGGCCACTCGCGTTCGCACGAAGCGGGATCGGTCATCGATGTTAGACATGTGATGCGGCTGATGCTCAGAGCGTCCCATCGTCCCCGGCTGCGCCCCCACCCTGTCGAGGTTCACCCATCAGCGATACCGCTCAGCGCGCTATCAAGTGTGCTGTAGAGCGAGAGCACGCTGTCTATTCCCATGAGCTTGATCGGCCTGCTAGTGGCCGCGCCACTGGCGACGACCGCGAATCGGGTAGGCGGCTCAACCTCGGCCTGCGCGGTCACCAGGACGGTCATCCCAGCTGAGGCCAGAAAATCCACTTTCGACAGATCAACGATCAGTGCCGCGGGTCTGGTGGCCAGCGCAGTGTGTATCGCCTCGGCCAGCTGCGGCGAGCTGAGCATGTCCACTTCACCCGAGACGGTGAGCACGACCGCCTGATCTACCTGGTGTTTCCCTACTTCAAAACCGGTCGGATCGACTGAATCACCGGATTGTTCGCCCATGGTCTATCACTCACATTCGGTCCCTCAGGGGACACCGCTAGCTCTCAAACAGCCACTACAGGGGGGCTGTTGATTCAACCCCGCGGAACACGCTTGCCTACAGAGGAGACACACTCCGTGATCTGCGCTACTAAGTGCAGATACAGCCACAAGTCTTCAGTTGATGGTAAGACACGCCGCAAACCGCACTCAAAACGCTGAGATAAAGCGGTCCTGCGGTTCGGGCGGTGGCGCGTCGAAATGGGGCGAGACGGTACTGAACGAATGTCGGCGCCGCGACGTAGTCCGAGTGTGTGCGATGGTCACCGCAAAAAGTTGCGCATGGCATCGGACCGTGGGTGAATTTCTTTCACCGACTTTGTTCTTAGGCTGTGCGGCTTGGCCCCGAATAGCGCGAAAGGACGGTGGGCGTGGAGCCCGGTGATCGCGGTGGCGAGCAAGAGGACGAACCCGCCGAGACCCAGTCCACGCAGTCTCTTCTCGGCGCGCTGACGCGGCGGCATGCGTTGCTGGGGATGGGTGCGGTAGCCGGTATCGCCGCGGTCGATGTGGGTGGTTTCGCCTATGCCGGCGGCTGGCTGCGGCCCGGTGCGCTGACTCCGCCGCGGTTCGCCGATCGCTTCGAACACGTGTATGGCCGTCACGACGGGTTTCGGCGAAACCACTCCAAAGGCTTGAGCGCCACCGGATCTTTTGTGAGCAATGGGGCAGGCGTGGCGATCTGCCGGGCAGCCGTTTTCCAGCCGGGCACCGTGCCGCTGATCGGTCGGTTCTCGTTGGGCGGCGGTCTGCCGGATCAGGCCGATAAGCCCGATACCGTCCGCGGTCTGGGATTGCTGTTCCAGGGGCCCCGCGGCCAGCAATGGCGCACGGCCATGATCAACTTTCCCGTTTTCACGGACAGCACCCCAGACGGGTTCTACGAGCGGTTGCTCGCGTCCAAACCGCTACCCGATACTGGCAAGCCTGACCCGCAGAAAATGGCCGCTTTCCTCGATCGCCATCCCGAGACCGTTGCGGCGATGAAAATCATCAAGCAGTCAGCGCCCAGTGCAGGATTCACGGACAGCACGTTTTACGGGCTGAATGCGTTTCACTTCACCAACGCCGCCGGCGCGACCGTTCCGGTGCGGTGGTCCGCGGTTCCGCAGGAAGAGCCGGACGTCCCGGTGTCATCACCCGGCAAGGATTACCTGTTCGACGACCTGATCCGCACGCTGGCACAGCGGCCATTGAAGTGGCGGTTGGTGCTCACAATCGGTGAGCCTGGCGATCCGACCAACGACGCCACCAAACCCTGGCCGCAGTCGCGGCGGTCCATCGACGCCGGCACCATCGCCATCAAGGCGGTACAGACCGAGGAAGCCGGCAACGCGCGCGACATCAACTTCGATCCGCTTGTGTTGCCGGACGGCATCACGGCGTCCGACGATCCCCTGCCCGCTGCCCGATCAGCTGTTTATGCGCGCTCCTTCACCCGCCGCGCTGAGGAGCCCAAATCGCCCAGCGAGGTCAACGTCAGCCAAGTGCTCCGATGACGAACGAGACGGCGGAAGCCGCCCCCACCCCGGCACGGTTTGCCCTGCCGTCGCGGATCCTGCACTGGCTGATGGCTCCGATGGTCATCGCGCAGTTATTCATCGGCGTGACCATGATTGCTTCCCTCAGCTACTACCCGCTGCTGCTGGCCATCCACCGGCCTTTGGGAGTGTTGATCCTGGTCTTCGCCGTGATGCGCCTGGCAAATCGGCTCACTCACCGGCTACCGCCCTTCCTGGCCACCATGAGCCCCGCCGAGCGCCGCATCGCGACGTGGTCGGAATACCTGCTCTACGCCTTGCTGCTCGTGCAGCCGCTGGTCGGGTGGGCCATGCTCTCGGCGGCGAGATTCCCTATCGTCTTGGTCGGGCCACTACATCTGCCCGGCATCGCGCCGCACAACGTCGATGTGTATGCGGTGCTGCGGCAGTGCCACACGGTTTTCGCTTTCCTGCTTTTCCTGACGTTTACCGCGCACGTCTGTGCGGTTCTGTTTCATACGCTGGTGCTGCGTGACCGGCTTCTCGATCGCATGGCGCTGTGGCCCACCAAACCCACTACCCAGCGGCAAGACCAAGCCGAGGTCTGACGACCTGCCTCCTCGGGCTGTGATCGGCCGAATATGATCGGCACGATTCAAGCCTGACTGTGCGCGAGCACCGACAGGTGCGACGACCACGAGGGAGTGGAGAGTTCCATGCCGAACGAGAAGCAAGCCGACCGGATGACGTCGGGAAAGGGATTCATTGCGGCGCTCGACCAGAGCGGCGGCTCGACGCCAAAGGCGCTGCGCCTGTACGGCATCGAGGACAACGAGTATTCCTCCGAGAAGGAGATGTTTGACCTCATTCACCAGATGCGCTCGCGGATCATCACATCCCCGGTGTTCAACGGCGATCGGGTGCTGGCGGCGATCTTGTTCGAGCAGACCATGGACCGCGAAATCGAGGGCAAGCCGTCGACCAGCTACTTATGGGAGACCAAGGGCGTGGTGCCGATCCTCAAAATCGACAAGGGGCTGGCGGAGGCGTCCGACGATGTACAGCTGATGAAGCCGATGCCGGCGCTGGACGAGCGGCTGGAGCGGGCCGTGGGCAAGGGCGTTTTCGGCACCAAGGAACGGTCGGTGATCGGTGGCGCCAACCGCGAAGGCATCGCCGCGGTTGTCGCCCAGCAGTTCGAGGTGGCCCATCAGGTGCTATCGCACGGGCTGGTGCCCATCATCGAACCTGAGGTCACCATCTCGATATCGGACAAAGCACAGGCCGAGGACATCCTGCGTGACGAAATCACCAAACAACTCGAAACCGTGCCCGACGGGCAGCGCGTGATGCTCAAGCTGAGCCTGCCCACCGAGACCAACCACTACCGCGCCTTCGTCGAACATCCGAAGGTGATGCGGGTTCTTGCGCTCTCCGGCGGCTACTCGCGCGACGAGGCCAACAAGCTGCTGGCGCAGAACACCGGGGTGATCGCCAGCTTCAGCCGCGCGCTGACCGAGGGACTCCTCGTCGACCAGTCTGACGAGCAGTTCAACGCCACGCTGGACGAGGCGATCCAGTCGATTTACGACGCCTCGGTCGCCGGCTGAGCCGGGCGGCCGAACTACGCCAGCGCCATTCTCACCACAAATGAAGTCGTCGACGCGATGGGTAAGTAGTAACAGTAAGCGACCCGGCTTCTGGCCGAGGTGTTCGCCGAAGAGACAACGTAGATAGCCCATTCCGGGACGGGGCGGAGCGCGGTAGCGTCGTGGGCATGCTGTTCGCGGCGTTGCGCGACATGCAATGGCGAAGGCGGCGCCTCGTCATCGCGATCGTCAGCACCGGACTGGTCTTCGCGATGACGCTCGTTCTGACCGGACTTGCGAACGGCTTCCGGGTCGAGGCCGAGCGAACCGTCGATTCCATGGGTGTCGACGCCTTCGTGGTCAAGGCCGGTGCGGCCGGGCCGTTTCTGGGTTCGACTCCATTCGCCGAAGTTGACCTGGCCCGGGTGGCCGCTGCGCCCGGTGTGGTGGCCGCGGCTCCGCTGGCCACCGCGGCCTCGGCCATCAGGGAAGGCACCTCGGCGCGAAACGCCACGGCCTTCGGTGCGCCGGCGCACGGACCCGGCATGCCGCAAGTCTCGGAGGGTCAGACGCCGACGACGCCCGACGAGGTCGCGGTGTCGAGCACGCTGGGCAAGCACATCGGCGAGGATCTGCAGGTCGGTGCGCGCACATTGCGGATCGTCGGCATCGTGCCCAATGCCACCGCACTGGCGAAGACGCCCTGCATCTTCCTGACGACCGAGGGCCTGCAGCAACTGGCCTACAACGGGCAGCCGATGATCACATCGATCGGGATCATCGGCACACCCCGACAGCTCCCAGAGGGCTACCAGAGCGTCAATCGAGCGGCCGGTGTCACCGACCTGATGCGCCCGTTGAAAGTTGCATCGGGCGCGATCACGATCGTGGCGTTCTTGCTGTGGATTGTGGCGGTGCTGATCGTTGGGTCATTGGTCTACCTATCAGCGCTCGAGCGCCTGCGCGACTTCGCGGTGTTCAAGGCGATTGGCGTGCCGACGCGGTCGATTCTGGCGGGCCTCGCACTGCAGGCGGTCGTCGTCGCGCTGCTCGCGGCCGCGTTGGGCGTCGTCCTTGCGCAGCTGCTGGCACCGCTGTTCCCGATGCTTGTCGTGGTCCCCATGCGTGCCTACCTGGCGCTACCGGTGATCGCGATTGCGATCGGTCTGCTGGCTAGCGTCGCGGGGCTAAGACGCGCGGTGGCGGTCGATCCCGCGCTCGCATTCGGAGGTCCGTGACCGTGGGCGATCTGAGCATTCAAGACCTCGTCGTCGAGTACTCCAGCGGTGGGTACGCTCTCCGCCCCATCAACGGCCTGAGCCTCGACGTGGCAGCCGGGTCGCTGGTGATCCTGCTCGGCCCGAGCGGCTGCGGGAAAACGACGTTGCTGTCCTGCCTCGGCGGCATTCTGCGGCCGAAAAGTGGAGCAATCAAGTTCGACGGCGTTGACGTCACCACGCTCGACGGCCGCGCGCTGGCGAAGTACCGGCGCGACACGGTAGGCATCGTCTTCCAGGCGTTCAACCTGGTGCCGAGCCTGACCGCCCTGGAGAATGTCATGGTTCCGCTGCGCGCGGCCGGAATGTCACGCGCGGCCTCGCGTCGCCGTGCCGAGGAATTGCTGACGCGCGTCAATCTTGCAGACCGTCTGAAACACCGACCGGGTGACCTGAGCGGCGGGCAGCAGCAACGCGTTGCGGTCGCTCGCGCGATCGCGCTGGACCCGCCGTTGATCCTCGCCGACGAGCCGACTGCACACCTCGACTTCATCCAGGTGGAGGAGGTGCTGCGGTTGATCCGCTCGCTCGCAGAGGGTGAACGTGTGGTGGTGGTCGCGACCCACGACAGCCGGATACTGCCGATGGCCGATCACGTCGTCGAGCTGGCACCCGCGCTCGCGTCGACGAACCGGCCCCCCGAAACCGTCCATTTGAAGGCCGGTGAGGTGCTGTTCGAGCAGTGCACGATGGGCGATCTGATCTATGTGGTGTCCGAAGGTGAGTTCGACATTGTGCGCGAATTGGCGGACGGCGGTGAGGAATTGGTCAAGGTAGCCCGGCCCGGGGACTACTTCGGCGAAATCGGTGTGCTGTTTCACATGCCGCGTTCGGCGACGGTGCGCGCACGAACCGCCGCGACAGCCGTCGGCTACACAGCACAGGCGTTCCGTGAGCGGCTCGGTGTGACGGGTATAAGCGAGATCATCGGGCAGCACGAGCTTGCCAGCGACTAATCCGGCACCGAGGTTTTGGAGTCGCGCTAATAGTGGTGCCGGGCCATCCGCGGTCTGCTCTGGCCAGTATCGCCTTCGTCCGACACCAACGCGGGCACCATTTCACTCGTCACCAACCCCTCGTCCCGGGTCAGTTCATCGATCACGTGAAAGGATTCGGCGATATTGGCCGGGGTGTCGATGACGATGGTGACCACGGGGACTCGACGGCTTAGCGAAAGCCGCTTGTCGCCGTGGGGTTGGTGGTCTCCGTTGAAGCCCCAGATGCCGCGTAGCACGGTCGCGCCGTCGGGTGTTTTGCGCTGCCGTAGCCGCTGGAGAATCGCGCGGTGAATCGGCACACCCCCATAACGCGCCGATTCGGAGGTGTAGATCATTAGCTTCTGCCACAGTGGTAGGCCGTGTTCGTCAACCCCCGGCAAGGCGTGCGGGCGTTCCAGTAATTCGCCTTCGCGCTTGCACACGCGGACCCGCTCGAGCGTGAACATGGGCCGCCGGAGCAGGCCTCCGAGTTCCGGCAACACCCGACCGATGCGCTCGCCGGACCCTACGGCAATGATCATCATCGGAACGTCGGCATTGCGACCGAAGAAGTGCGCACGTTGCCGTTGTCCGTGAGCAATGCCGTCTACACCCAGAAATACCGATGCGCCTGCAAGTCGGCGCCGGTACATCAAATCGCAGATAGCGATGTAAGCCGGCACACCGTATACGCGTTCCTTGCGGCCAACGTAAATCGTCAACTTGACGGCTTCGCGCAACTCGGCAGGGAGCTCCAGCGGCCCGATGTCCTCGCGCAGCAGCCGCGCACGCTCCAGAGTGACCAAGCCTCTTTGTTTGATGGCAAGCACCGGGTCGAGCAGCGCCTCGATCTTCGTTCTGGTGTCGACCGCGATGATCGCTACGGGCGGATCCTCGGATAACGTCAGAGACTCATCGGTTCTGAGGTAGCGCCCCGTACCGAAGCCGCCGATGCCGCGCAGCACTACGCCACAAGCAATGCGGTGCTGTTCATACAGGCCGAGCAACACGTCGGAGACAAACCGGTCGCCGGTCCGTCGACGCTCGGCCAAATAGGTACTGAGCTTCAGACAGTGATCATCCACGGCCGCTCCTCAGGCGTTGCTGTGCAGGAGTTTTCAAGTGCCGCCATCAACGGACAAACCCACTCCGCTGAAGATTTCCTGTCGCTTCGCGAAAATCTTACCTGCAGGCCTACGACGTTGTGGCTGAATGACCAAGACCCCAAGTGTCGCAACGGTGTTCGGAATACACAGGCCGAAGTCACCGCAGCTGCTCGGTCGGCACCGCGTAGCGGTCCTGATAGGCACTCACCCGCTCACGTACCTCACCGGCATCCAGGCCGGTGTCCGACCAGGTGTAGCGGCCGCGTCCGCCGTCTCCGGGATGGGCGGCCAGGAAGTCACGCATCTTCTGTGCGGTGTCGGGTCGCAGTTCGCGGCCCAGCTTCTGATAGATGCCTGTGATCGTGGTCCACGGGTCGTTCATGAAATCGGTAAACAGCACGTCGATCACGCGGCCGGCGGGGACAGCGCCGCTGTCGCGCAGCGCCATCTCGCGGTCGAGGCCGACGACGATCTCTTCATAGGACTGGGCCGCGCACTCGGCGATGTTCGATTCGTCGCTGCCCATCCGCCGTAGGTGGTGGGTCAGCGCGGCGATCGACGAGATGACGTTGAGCGGATCGCGGTGCGTCTGCACGATCAACGCGTCGGGGTATTCGGCGAGTAGGGCATCGAGCTGCCACAGGTGCGCCGGCGATTTCAGTAGCCACTGACCGCGAACGCCAGACTGCAGATGCTGCAGAAAGATTCGGTGGAAGCGGTAGGCGCCGGCGTGGTCCGCCTCATACAGCAGCCAGCGGTAGTAGCTCGGCAGGCGGTACTGCACCGAATAGATCATGCTGGTGAACTCACTGGCCGTGATGCGGACGCACTCCTGTCCGACGAGAGCGCCCATCGGGTGAAATGCCAGGAAACCGGGAATGATCTGCTCGGAGAGTTCGATGCTGGCCTGCGTCTGCGCGATGCGTGGATCGTTGTGGTAGGTCTCGGGCTGCGGGACCGGACAAGGCGCATCGACCTCCCAGGTCAGCGGCGCGCGCAGGTCAGGATCCTGGGCGAGCAGGTCGTAGAGGATCGTGGTTCCGGTGCGGGGTTGGCCGACGATGACGATCGGCGCAGTGATTGGCTCGGTGGCGATCTCGGGGTGCTGCTTGCGCCACGCGATCACGCCAAGCCGGTTCTTCAGGGCGCGCATGATGTCGAGGTAAGCGATCTCGACACCGATGGCCGACAGCCGGGCCTCATTGATCAGCCCGTCGGTGAGACGGTGCAGCCCGGGTTGCCAGCCGTCGTCGCCGAAGTCGTCGCTTCCCCCTTCCTCGCAGGCGGTGGCGATGAGTCTTTCCGGGGTGAATCGCTCCTGCAGCGTCACGCCTGCTCCTCACGTTGGCGCACCGACACCATGACGTCAGGCGGCTCGGGGTTGTCCAGCCAGCGCAGGACCACGAATCCGCGATGTCGGCCACCGGTGTCGAGCCAATGGCCAAATCCGAAGTCCTCCGCGGAGATCGCGATGCGCACCCGCCCGTATGCGTCCGGCTGCACCGCACGATTGGTCACTGAGCTGTGCCGACGGCGCGGCTCTAAGCACTCATGCCAGATGCTTTCCAGCGTGACGTTCCAGTACCGAGTGTCGGGCGGCTCGATGTCGAGCACGAGTGCCTGGTCGGGGTCGAGCCGGAAGGTCCCCATCATGTAGAGGTTGTCCGGGGTAGTGTCGGCTGCACCCAGATCGGCGGCCTCGGCTGTCAGCAGCGTGTTGGGGCTGTCCAGGAGCTCGGGCTTGATGGTGCGGTGCAGCGTGGTGAGCTTCATGAGTGACCACGCCATCGCGGTGAACTGGTCGGCGAGTTCGCCGTCGGTCAGCGGCGTCAAAGGGCCGGGATTGAGGGCCTCGATCCGCAGGGTGGCCAACTCTTCGGAAGCGGGGTCGCCGATGTACTCCCGGACGACGATCGATGATGCGTCGTCGGGGATCTTCACCCACTGCGCGCCGGCAAGATCGGCAGGTTCGTCCGCCGAAAGCACGAGCGCGAATTCGCCCGAGGCCAGGGCCAGGTCGACGTCGCTGACGTAATTAGCCATCCGCCGCGGAGTCAGTCCGGTGCCGGCAAGGATCTGCAGTCCGAGGTAGGCACTTGTGCCCCGGGTGCCGGTGATCCGGTAGCGCCGATCGCCGCGGATCATCGCAAGGTAATAATTGCCGTCGGGATTGGGCCCACCGACCATCCTTGTCGCCGAACACATATCGAAGAACGACGGCCGGTCGGGGTCGGCCTCGACGGACAGTTGTGAGCACAGCGACGACACCCGGGCAATCAGCCGCAGCCCTTCGAGCAGTTCCCGCTCGGACTCGGCGTCCTCGGTCACGACCTTGGTGACGTCTGCCAGCATCTGCTGGAAGAACTGCCACGCGGCACGGGTCTTCGGGGCGACTTGATCGGATGGCTCCGGCGCCTGACTTTGAGTCATAGTCTTATAATAAGACTATGTCTTACCCGAACGGTGCCAATTCGCGTGAATATAGTGGGCCAATGTCTGGCACGACGTCGCTGGCCGAACGCAAGCGAACGGCGATGCGTCAACGTATTGCCGCCGCCGCCGCCCAGCTGGTAGCCAGTCGCGGTTTGGCGGGGGCGACCGTGGACCGCATCGCCGACAGGGCCGACATCGGCCGGGCAACCTTCTTCCGCTACTTCAGCTCCAAGGAAGACGCCGTTGCCGAAGGCATGAACGCCCATTGGCTGAACCGGATCACCACCGCCCTGGCCGCCCAACCTGTGCACCTGACTGCCACCGAGGCGGTCGTCGGCGCTTTTCATGAACTCGCTCGCGGATTCGCCGAGATCGAGGACCAGGTCCGTGAATTAGCCACTCTCACAAGGTCATCCGAGACGTTAGATGCGTGGACGCTACACATCTATGTGCGGTATGAATTGGCGATCGCCGAGCTAATCACACCGCGGATGCCCCAATTGGCTCCCCAAGACCCCAGACCTCGCCTGATCGGCGCGTTGGCAATGGCAGCGGTGCGCATAGCCCTGGACGACTGGCTTAGCCACGGCGGATCACTACCCGACCGGGTGAGTCAGGGTCTGGGCGCGATCGATATCGGATAAGCCCGGCTGCAGTGCTCGATTCGGCAGGCTCGGAGACGCCTTGCCGGAAGGCGCCTCCAACATCGACTGACGCCATCGCCGATTTGGGACCAATGCCTCTGCCACGGCGCAGGGAGCACCAGTAATTTGGTATCTGCCTTGATGATTCGCGTCAATGAGCGTTACACGGACATTAACACTGTGTGGCCGCGAAACAACGAAATAAGGAGTTGTCGTGCCCAGTGAGCACATGGTCGGCCAATTGAGCAGCGCCCCGCACGGCACACCGGCGCCAGTTGAGGCCGAGACTACCCGGCGACTGGTCCGTTTGCTCGAGCAGGTCGACGGCTTATTGACCAGCTTGTCGGATGCGGAGTCTTCATGGGCGGGCTGGATATCCGCCGTTGCGCCCGAGCATCGGTCAAGCGCGCGAAACCTTGTGCACTATTGGGCGATTCGCCAATTCGATTTGCGTAAACTGCAAGCGGGACTTGCGATGTTCGGTCTTTCCTCGCTGGGCCGCAGCGAAGCACATGTCCAGGCCACACTTGTGGCGGTTCGCTCGGCGATGGCCGCCATGATGGGTGGAACGTGGCAGCCGCCTCCACCGTCGGCGGTGCCCATTGAGCACGGACCAAAAATCTTGCGACAACACACGGTGGAGCTGCTGGGGCCCCGCCCTGCCCATCGCATGGCCCGCATCATGGTCACGATGCCATCGGAGGCCGCGACCGACCCCGACTTGGTTCGCGGATTGGTGCAGCGAGGCATGAACATCGCACGGATCAATTGCGCCCACGACGATGTACAGGCGTGGCGCGCGATGGCTCACCATGTCCGGGAGGCGGCCGCATGTGCAGGCACAACATGTCGGGTGGCGATGGATCTGGCAGGGCCGAAGCTGCGAACCGGGCCCCTTGAGCCGGGACCGCGCGTCATCAAACTACGTCCGCAAAGAGACGCTCTCGGTCAGGTCGTCGCCCCGGCGCGGGCGTGGCTGACGTCGACTGGGGAACCGACCGACCCGCCGGAACCCGGCATGACAGTGGTTTCGGTGCCGCGGCAGTGGCTGACCGGCCGCGATGCCGGCGATGTACTGGTGTTGCAGGACGCACGCGGATCCAAGCGTGAACTAGTTCTGGAGGCTGTTGCTGATACCGCTGGCGGATTCGTGATGACCGCGCGAAAAACAACCTACTTGGAAACCGGAACGCTGCTGCATGCCGGAGACGGTGGCGAGTCGACCGAAGTTGGCGAGCTCCCCACGACGGAGCAGAGTTTGGTGCTGCACTTTGGCGACCTTCTGCAGCTGAAGCGCGACTTTTCACCGGCCCCGGTCGACGGTAGCCAAGCTATTCCGCGCATCGGTTGCACGCTGCCCGAGGTGTTCGACCATGCCCATGTCGGTGATGCGGTCCACTTTGACGACGGCAAGATCGGTGGGCGGGTGGTGTCGGTCGACCGCGATGTTCTCACCGTGCGCATCGACCACCCGGAGCAGGGGCAAGCCCGCCTGAAGGCCGGCAAGGGCATCAATATGCCCGACACCGACTTGCCGATATCGGCGATCACCGACCGCGACGTCGCTGACTTGTCTGCCGTGGTCGAGCTAGCCGATCTGGTCGAGATGTCTTTCGTGCGCACCCCGTCCGATGTCGAGCGGCTGCTCGACGAGCTCGACCGGCTCGGTGGTCACAACTTGGGCATCGTGCTCAAGATCGAAACCCGACAGGGCTTCGAACACCTGCCGCAGCTGCTGCTTACGGCGATGCGCTGGCCCCGGGCCGGGGTGATGATCGCGCGCGGCGACCTGGCGGTCGAGTGCGGTTATGAGCGGATGGCCGAGTTGCAGGAGGAGATTCTGTGGCTGTGTGAGGCCGCGCACCTGCCGGTGATCTGGGCGACGCAGGTGCTCGAGCAGCTCGCCAAGACCGGGCTTCCGTCCCGCGCCGAGATCAGCGACGCGGCGATGAGCGAGCGGGCCGAATGCGTGATGCTGAACAAGGGCCCGTACCTCAACAGCGCGGTCACCGTGCTCGACAACATCATGCGGCGAATGGGAGAGCACCACTACAAGAAGAACGCATTGTTCCGTCCGCTGCGGTCTTGGTCAGCGTCCGCGGGTGAGGGCCGCAACGATGATTCGAGTCGTCAGTTCGGCTCGCGGCAGTGAATATGCCTGCGCGCCAGAGAGTATCGGATACACCACGCCGCCAACGATCGCGTCGGCAGCGGAGTCGGCGGTTACCTCATCGATGCTGTCTGCCAGAAGCCGGGTCCGGACGCTATCGTGCAGCGGCGCACTGAATCCGGCGCGCAGTTTCACCGCGGTGTCCTCGTGCTCCATGCAGGCGACGGTCAAGGTGCGCAGCATGGCCGAGCCGCGGGGCGTGGTCAGGCTTGCGGCGAGTTTGCCTACCCACCCCACGAGGTCGGCAGCCAGGTCGTCGGTGTGGTTCACCGACGCGAGGATCTTGTCGGCGTCTTCGAGCATGACGTCGGCGACGAGTGCGGGACGGCTGGGCCACCAGCGATAGATGGTCTGCTTTCCCACACCGGCCCGAGCGGCGACCGCCTCGATGGTTAAACCATCGAATCCGCGCTCGAGAAGCAGTTCGCGAGTGGCGGTGACGATCGCCGTGCGCGACTTCTCGCTGCGGCGCCGCGGCGGGTTCGCCTGGGTGAGATCGGTTGGCATCTGGTGATCCTCGTACTACATCTGTTGGGGCAGCCCCTCGGGCGTATGCCCGCTTTACATATCTTGGCCCGCCCCGGTAGTCTGCCACAAGACGAGACGGTTCGTCTTGTAAGGCGGAAAGGATATTGGTCCGGATGGCGTGTCGTCTCAGCTGCGTCGCGTACTGCGACCAGGGGCCGCCGCTATGACCCTAGGACTGAGCGCGGAGCAGCAGGAGCTCAGCGACGCCGTCGGGCAGTTCGCCAGCCGGCACGCCCCGATCGCCGCGACGCGCGAATATTTCGACGAGCTCGCGGCGGGACAGCTCCCGGGATGGTGGGATGCCCTGGTCGGCAACGGGTTTCACGCAGTTCACTTGCCGGAGCACCTTGGTGGGCAGGGCGGACGGATGATCGACGCCGCGTGCGTCCTGGAGTCGGCGGGCAAGGCGCTGCTGCCCGGGCCGCTGCTGCCGACGATCGCCGCGGGAGCCGTCGCACTGCTCGCCGATCCGACACCGACCGCCGAATCATTGGTGCGCGACCTCGCAGCCGGGGTAACCGCGGCGATAGTGCTTCCCGACGACGGTGACTTCTGTGCATGCGCCGACGGTCAACGATGGCTGGTCTCCGGTGAGTCGGAGGTGACCGCGGGCGTGTGCGCGGCGCGGACGATCCTGGTCGGCGCCCGAACCCGGGACGGCGATGTCGTCTGGGTGCGGGTAGACGCCGAAACGCCCACGGTGACAATCGAATCCATATCCGGCACCGACCTTGTCGCCGATGCCGGGATCCTGCGACTGGCCGAGTACTGCGCGACCGATTCCGGAGTGCTCACCGACATCGACCCAGATCGCGCACGGTGCGTCACGCTGGGACTCGTCGCCAGCATGATGGCCGGTATCGCACAGTGGTGTGTCGAGGCGGTTACCGCGCATCTGCGAATCCGGGAACAGTTCGGCAGGGTGATCGGCACCTTTCAGGCACTGCAGCACAACGCGGCGATGCTGTTGGTCAGCAGCGAGTTGTCCACTGCCGCAGCCTGGGACGCGGTGCGCGCCGTCGATGAATCACTCGACCAGCACCAACTCGCCGCTGCCGGTGCGGCGGTGATCGCGATCTCACCGGCGCCGGATCTCGTGCTTGATGCGCTCACGATGTTCGGTGCCATCGGTTTTACGTGGGAGCACGACCTGCACCTGTACTGGCGGAGGGCCATCAGTCTCGCCGCATCGATCGGCCCGGCAAACCGTTGGGCCCGGCGTCTGGGGCAGCTGACGTGCACCCAACAGCGTGACATGTCGGTCGATCTGGGCGACGCCGAATCGGACTTCCGGTCGCGGGTGGCCGAGACCTTGGATGCTGCTCTGAAATTGCGCAACGACCAACCCGGACGTCAGGGCGACTACGAATACTTCGAGACTGGGCCGCAACGCACATTGATCGCCGAAGCGGGCCTGATTGCGCCACACTGGCCACCGCCGTGGGGCCTCAACGCTGGTCCCCTGCGGCAGCTCATCATCGACGACGAGTTCGCCAAGCGACCCGACCTGGTACGTCCCTCGCTGGGCATCGCCGAGTGGATCCTGCCTTCCGTGGTCCGGGCCGCGCCAAAGGATTTGCAGGAGAAGCTGATACCACCGACGCAACGCGGTGAGATCGCGTGGTGCCAGCTGTTCAGCGAACCGGGCGCCGGATCGGATCTCGCCGCGCTGACCACTCGCGCAACCAAGGCTGACGGTGGTTGGAACATCAACGGGCACAAGATCTGGACGTCGGCGGCGCACCGGGCCGACTTCGGGGCACTGCTGGCGCGCACCGACCCGTCGGCCGGCAAGCACCGCGGAATCGGCTACTTCGTCGTTGACATGCGATCCCCCGGGATAGAAATCCAACCGATCAAGACGGCGACCGGCGACGCGCATTTCAACGAGGTGTTCCTCACCGACGTTTTCGTACCCGACCACATGCTGCTGGGAGACCCAACCGGGGGTTGGGACCTCGCGATCGCCACCATGGCTGAAGAGCGTTCGGCCATCAGCGGTTACGTCAAGTTCGACCGGGCGGCTGCGCTGCGCCGGCTCGCGGCGGAACCAGGACCGGACCGTGACGACGCGCTGCGCGCGCTCGGTGAACTCGATGCGTACACCAACGCCATCAAGGCGCTGGGCGTGCGGGAAACCATCCGGTTGCTCGACGGCCAGGCGTCCGGGCCGGCGTCGAGCATCGCCAAGGTGGCGATGAATGTACTGCTGCGACGGACATTCCAAGCCACGCTGCAGTTGACCGGGAGGTTAGCGATGGTTGCCGACTCGGACCCCGCCATCGTAGAGCAGTACCTGCATCTTCCCGCCGAATTGATTGGCGGCGGAACCCGGGAGATCCAGCTGAACATCATCGCCCAGATGATTCTCGGCCTGCCCCGAAAGTAGGACAACAACATGGGATTACGCGGAGAAGCCGCGATCGTCGGATACGTCGAACTTCCGCCCGAGCGGATGAACAAGGCCTCGCCTGCGCCGTTCATCATCGAACAATGGGCGCAACTGGCCGCGGCCGCACTCGAGGATGCGGGGCTGCCGGGCGACGTCGTCAACGGCATCGCGACGTCGCACCTTGCCGAATCCGAGATTTTCGTACCCTCCACCGTCGCCGAATACCTGGGAATAGGAGCAAGGTTCGCCGAACTGGTAGATCTCGGGGGAGCGAGCGCTGCGGCCATGGTCTGGCGCGCGGCTGCGGTGATCGAGCTCGGCATCTGTGACGCGGTCCTGTGCGCACTGCCCGCCCGATACATCACCCCGTCTTCAAAGAAGAAGCCCAGGCCTTTGGTTGACGCGATGTTCTTCGGTTCATCGAGCAACCGATATGGTTCTCCCCAAGCTGAATTCGAGATTCCCTACGGCAACCTCGGCCAAAACGGACCCTATGGGCAGGTGGCTCAGCGTTACGCGGCAGTCTACGGCTACGACGAGCGCGCGATGGCCAAGATCGTGGTCGACCAGCGAGTCAATGCCAACCACACGGAAGGCGCGATCTGGAAGGACAAGCCACTTACCGTCGACGACGTCCTGGCCAGCCCGGTGATCGCCGACCCGCTACACATGCTGGAGATCGTCATGCCCTGCGTCGGGGGAGCCGCAGTCGTGGTCGCCAATGCGGACATCGCCAAACGCGCGCGCCATCGTCCGGTGTGGATCAAGGGATTCGGCGAACATGTGCCGTTCAAGACCCCGACGTACGCCGAGGATCTCCTACACACCCCGATCGCCGCCGCCGCCGACACCGCTTTCGCCATGACCAATCTCAGCCGCGAGCAGATGGACATGGTGTCGATCTATGACTGCTACACCATCACCGTGTTGTTATCACTCGAAGATGCGGGCTTCTGCGAGAAGGGCAAGGGCATGGAGTTCGTCGCCAACCATGACCTCACCTTCCGCGGAGACTTCCCGCTCAACACCGCCGGTGGGCAACTGGGTTTTGGCCAAGCGGGGTTGGCCGGGGGCATGCACCACGTCTGCGATGCCACCCGCCAGATCATGGGCCGCGCGGGTGCGGCCCAGGTGACGGACTGTCAGCGCGCCTTTGTGTCCGGCAACGGCGGGATCCTGTCCGAGCAGACCACGCTCATCCTCGAGGGAGATTGATCAGGCATGACCACCTTCGAGCGTCCAATGCCCGTCAAAACGCCTACCAGCGCGCCGTTTTGGGATGCGCTGGCTCAGCATCGCATCGTGATCCAGTACTCGCCGTCTTCGCAGAGCTATGTGTTTTATCCCCGGGTGCGCGCGCCGCGAACCCTGGCCGACGACCTGGAATGGCGAGAGATCTCGGGCATGGGAACGTTGTACTCGTACACCGTGGCCCGCAGGCCCGTGGGCCCGCACTTTGCCGACGCGGTTCCGCAGCTTCTCGCCATTGTCGAATGGGATGAGGGGCCAAGGTTTTCCACCGAAATGGTCAACGTCGATCCCGCCGATCTAAGAGTCGGGATGCGGGTGCGACCGGTGTTCTTCGACTACCCAGACCATGACGTCACGATGCTGCGTTACGAGCCCGCTGACTGACGGTTACATCTGTGCCCAAACAATTTTCGTTTGCAGGTAGCACCGGTGCCGGGTCGTTTACGGATGCGCGATCCCGCAATCTACGGGAAGGCCAGGTGCGTCTTCACCTTCTGATGTCACAACGGCACGATGGACTAATAGTCCATGCGTCTGGGATGTCCAATCCTGGGTGACTACGTACATGCTCCGCTGGCACTTGTGGGTGATCGCGTGACTCTAGCCGTTGCAAGCCGGGCCATTACCCCCGCGGAACAGGGAATTGCCGCTGAACTGAATTGTGGTCGGGCCGGACTCGCACGGTTGACACTGTGACGGAGCTCATTATCTACTAGTCCTACATCGTGACGCTAGGAGTGCGGCATGAACAAGGACGATCTGATCCTGATCAGCGTGGATGATCACATCGCCGAGCCGGCCGACATGTTCGACGCGCATGTTCCCGCGAAATACAAGGACCGTGCCCCACGGGTGGTCATCGAACCCGACGGCATCCAGCAGTGGTACTACGGGGAGATTCGCGGACGGAACATGGGCCTGAATGCCGTGGCGGGAAAGCCCCGGGAGATGTATAACGTCGACGCCTCACGCTACGACGAGATGCGGCCGGGCTGCTTCAACGTCGACGAGCGGGTCCGCGACATGAACGCCGGCGGCCAGCTGGCAGGTCTGAACTTCCCCAACTTCACTGGCTTTTCCGGCCAGGTCCTCAATCAGGGTCCCGACCGCGACGTCAACCTGGTGATGATCAAGGCCTACAACGACTGGCACATCGATGAGTGGTGCGGGGCGTATCCGGGGCGGTTCATCCCCTGCGGCATCCTGCCGCTCTTCGACGTGGCCGAAGCGGCTAAGGAAGTCAAACGTCTCGCCGGCAAGGGTTGTCACGCCGTGACGTTCTCGGAGAATCCAGAGGCGTTGCAGATGCCCAGCATTCACACCAAGTACTGGTATCCGCTCTTCGAGGCCGTCTGCGAGAACAACACGGTGCTGTGCACCCACGTCGGCTCCGCATCACGATCTCCGATGGTGTCGACGGATGCCCCGCCCAGCGTGATGATGACGGCGTCGTCGATGATGAGCATGTTCACCTTTACCGAGCTGATCTGGGCCCAGTTTTACGCCGACTTTCCCGGAATCAAGTTCTCACTCACCGAGGGTGACGTCGGCTGGATACCATACTTCCTCTGGCGTGCCGAACATGTCTACAAGCGTCACTCGGGTTGGACACTGGCGAAATTCCCGCCGGGTTACAGTGGCCCGACCGACGTGTTCAAGCGACATTTCTATACTTGTTTCATCAGCGACAAAGTTGGCGTGAAGAACATGGACTGGTTCAACGAGGACATGTTGTGCTGGGAGTCCGACTTTCCGCATTCCGATAGCAATTGGCCGTTCGCGCCCGAGGACGTCATGGAGACCATGGGTCATCTCGACGACTCGGTCATCAACAAGATCACTCACGAGAACGCCATGGCCGCCTACTCATTCGATCCTTTCCGATACATCCCCAAGGAGCAAGCTCGTGCCGGGTACCTCCGCAGCCAAGCCATAGACGTCGACGTCGTGACACATGTCGGCCACCAAGCCAGCCAGCGTGACCGCGACGCATGGACTCGGATGACGCAATTCGCCTTGCAGGCACAGGGATCGGCGCCGGTGACGGCCGAGGCCATTGGTATTGCCGGGCGCGCTACAACCCTGGGTAACTGAGCGTGGCAGCTCGAGCGCCGTTCGCAAATTGGCACGTGCTGGAGATGTCTAACGGGATCGCGGTGTCCTACTGCGCCAAGATGTTCGCCGACGCGGGTGCCGATGTGGTGAAAATCGAGTCGCCGCGGGGAGATTTGTTGCGCGGTTGGTCGGCCGGCGGACCGGCCGGGGCGTTGTTCGGCTATCTGGCTGCGGGCAAGAAGTCGGTTATCAATAACGGGCAGACGGAGATTACGTCGCTACTGGCCGGTGCCGACATCGTGCTCACCGATCTGACGGACGGCTGGACGCTCGACGAGATCACGGCCCGCACCTGCTCTTCGGCGGTAGTGGTGGCCGTGACGCCGTTCGGCACGACGGGTCCCTACGTCGATGACCACGTGATTGCCAATGAATTCATCCTGCAGGCGTTGTGCGGCTCGATCGCCGGTCGAGGTTGGCCGGGCGACGAGCCGGTACAGGCGGGCGGCCGACTCGGTGAGTGGTTGGCGGGCACGTTCGCCGCGGCGGTCGCCGCAGCGACCGCCCGGCATGCCGCTCGAAGTGGCCGCGGCGAGGTCGTCGACGTTTCGGCGTACGAGGCGATGGCGATCGCGATGGGTGGTCTATCCGCCATGTCGGCCAGCGTGCTGGGCGCGGATTCTCTTCTTCACCAGCGCAGTTTGGAACTACCGTCGATCGTCCCCACCGCCGACGGCATGGTCGGCTTCTGCACCATTACCGCACAGCAGTTCCAAGACTTTCTGGTGATGATCGATCGTGCCGATCTGATCGACGACGCCGACTTGGCATCGTTCGCCGGGCGAGTCGAGCGCCGTGACGAGTTCCTCGGCATGGTTACTCAATGGACCGAAGCCCGCACCACCCAAGAGATTGTCGATATCGCCGTGGCATTCCGAATCCCGGTAGCCCCCATAGCGACTCCAGAGATGCTACCCAAGATCGACCACTTCGTAGAACGCGGCGTGTTCGTCGAATCGGAGGCCGGGGTACTGCAGCCGAGGGTGCCGTATCGCAGCGACGCGATGGCGATTAGGCCGCCCGGACGGCCTCCGCTGCTCGGCGCCGACAACGGCCACGTGCACTGGCCGCCGCGGCCCGACTTGTCCCGCAGCGCCGACGCCGATGCACTTCCGTTGTCTGACATACGGGTAACCGATTTCACCGCTTTCTGGGCAGGGCCGGTCGCAACCCAATTCCTTGGCGCCCTTGGCGCCGACGTGATCAAAGTCGAGGGCGTTCGCCGGCCCGACGGCATGAGGTTCTCCGCCGGCCGCCCACCCACCTGGGACCAATGGTGGGAGTGGGGCCCGGTCTTCTTGTGCAGCAACAACAATAAGCGCGGAGTCAGTATCGAACTGAGCACTGACGCGGGGCGGTCGCTCGCTTTAGAGCTGATCGCCACAAGCGATCTCGTGATCGAGAACTTCTCACCGAGGGTGATGGCGAACTTCGGTCTGGAATGGGATGCCGTGAGCGCGGCCAACCCCCGGGCCATCATGGTGCGGATGCCCGCCTTCGGCCTGGATGGTCCGTGGCGTTACCGCGTCGGCTTCGCGCAGACGATGGAGCAGGCGACCGGGATGGCGTGGATGACCGGACACGCCGACGGACCCCCGGTGATTCCGCGCGGCGTGTGCGACCCGATAGCCGGGCTGCACGCCGCCTTCGCCGCCGTTGCTGCGCTGGTGATCCGCGACCGCGGTGGGACCGGGATGCATGTCGAGTCGACCATGGTCGAGGCGGCGCTGAACGTGGCCGCCGAAATGGTGGTCGAGTACTCGCGCAACGGAATCCAGATGCGCCGAGAGGGTAACCGCGGTCCTGGAGCCAGCCCCCAGGGCGTCTACCGCTGCCAGGGTGACGACGAATGGGTCGCGCTCGCCGCGATGGACGACGCCGCGCGCGCGTCTTTGGCCAGGCTGCTTGACCAACCGGAGCTCCGAGAGGCCGAATGGCGGGAGCGGGTCGACGAAATCGACAAACTGATCTCGGACTGGACCGCACGGCATTCGGTGGCCGAAGCAGTCGACACGCTGCGCGCCGCCGGGGTGGCCGCGGCGCGCGTCACAGCCGCTGCAGCGCTACTCAGCGACCCGCAGCTGCACGCTCGGGGATTCTGGGAGACGGTCGACCATCCCGTCGCCGGCTCCTTCCTGTGCACCGGAATGCCGTTCGCGTTCGTCGGCAAGCCAAGACGCTGGATTCACCGGGTGCCGCCGCTGTACGGCCAGCACACCAGCGAGGTGCTGACCGGCGTTCTCGGACACAGCCAACGAGATCTAACCGAGCTGCAGCGGTCGGGGACCATCAGCACACGGCCGGCGGGCTTGTGACATGGCGGTCACCCTGTGCGTGCCGCCGCGCGCGGGCGAACTGTGCGCACCGGTGCGCTTTTTGGTGCGCCAGGATTCCGTGGTGATGGAGCTGACCGCCCGCCACCGCATCACCAGCGTCGAGTGGGACGAGACTGAGCGCGCGGTGGCGATGGTCGTCGAGATCACCGACCCGCAAACGGCACGGCCCGTGGACGTGCGAATCGACGTCATCGAGACCGGCGTGGAGCACGCCGAAGCACACACCACGACGATCGGCACCATCACGCGCGACGGGCGACAATACCACGTCGTGGGCACCTATCTCGGTGTCGTCGCAGACGAAAACTGAACGGCAGCAAAGGATTAGAACTAAAGTGACGGTGACGAAACGCACCGCGGCGATCGTCGGAGTGCACAACACCCGGCAAGGACGACGACTGGACGGCGAAACCTCGCGCGGCCTGGCGCTGAAGGCCATTCAGGGCGCACTCGACGACGCCGGCCTGAGCCTCGACGACGTCGACGGAATCAGCGCGGGCGCGCTGTCCACCACGCTGATCTACGACCTGCGCATCGGCCCGGCCTGGCAGGGGCTCGGCTTCGGGGTCGGCATGATCACCGAGGCGGCCACCGCCATCGAGCACGGCATGGCAGACGTGGTGGTGCTTGTCGCCGCTCAGGCCGGCGAGTACCGCGATCACGAGGCCACGGCGCCGTGGACCCGGCCCGAAAACGAATTCGTAGCGCCGTGGGGCATGTTCACCGCCGCCGAGTTCGCGCTCATCGCGCGCCGCCACATGCACGTCTATGGCACGACGCGCGAACAACTTTCGATCGTGGCGGCGACCATCCGCAACAACGGATCGCAAAACCCCGAAGCCGTCTACTACCAACGCGGACCCTTCACGCCGGATGACATCACCGCGTCACGGCCCATCGCTGACCCGTTTCATCTACTCGATTGCGCCACCACCTCCGAAGGTGGATGTGCACTCGTCGTGGCCAACGTAGACAAATTCGACGTCGTAAGCCAACCGATCTACGTGTTGGGCAGCGGCGCGGACTTCCACGGCCCGTCCTACCAGCACCCACCCGCCTGGGACCTCGTCGGACGACGGGACGATCACGTTAACGGCGTGGTCGGCAGACGCGCAGCCGAGCGTGCGTTCAACCACGCCGGACTGCGGCGTGACGACGTCGACGTGCTGGAACTCTACGACCCGTTCTCATTCGAAATCATCCGTCAGCTCGAGGCGTTCGGGTTCTGCGGCGAGGGCGAGGGCGGACCATTCGTCGCCGACGGCCACATCGCCATCGACGGCAGCCATCCGATCACCACCGATGGGGGAACGATGTCGTTCAGCCACGCGGGCTCCAATCCGCAAATGATGCAGCGGGCCATACGAGCCGTTCAGCAGCTGCGCGGTCAGGCAGGCAACCTTCAAGTCCCTGACGCGCATATTGCGCTGTGCAGCAATGGGGGAGCGGGGGCTTTGTTTACGACGGTGCTGATCTTGGGAGACGAACCGCGATGACTTCGGACCCCTTGCGTCCACAGACCGGTCCGGTTCCGCATGCGAGCAGTCAAGTCAGCGTTCCGTTTTGGCAGGGATGTCGATCGGGGGAGTTGCGGTATCAACGCTGCGAGGCTTGCGGTCTGTCGAATTTCCCGCCGACCGAGCACTGCCGCCAATGTCTTTCGGCCGAGTTGTGCTGGAAACAGAGCAGCGGTCTCGGCGAGGTCTACAGCTGGACGGTGGTCCGTCGGCCGGTAACGGCGGAGTTCGAACCGCCCTACGCGCCGGCGATCATCACGCTGGACGAGGGCTACCAGATGCTGACCAACGTCGTCGGTGTGGCACCGGACGACCTGGGGATCGGCATGCGCGTGCAAGTGCAATTCCATGCCGTTGGTCCCGACGTGACGCTTCCGTACTTCACCAGGTTGTCGTGAGCCCCGGGCGCACCAGCAACGGCCTGCCGGTAACCGCCTATCTGGTCTTGGGCGTGCTGGCGGCCAACGACGAGCAACTCACCGCCGGTGAGATCAAGATGCGTGCCGAACTGTCGGTCGGCCACTTCTACTGGTCCCCGTCGGTCAGTCACGTGCGCCGCGAGCTGAACCGCTTGTTGGCCCGGGGAATGGTCAGCGAGATCGGCGCTCAATCCGGCAAGCGTGCCATCACGTTGTACGAGACCACCGATGCCGGGCTCGATGCACTGCGCCGGTGGGTCCAACACTTTCCGGGTCAGGACCAGGTCGTCGTCAAGCACCCCGTCATACTCAAAACCTGGCTTGCCCGCGGCGAGGATCCAGAACACATCCTCGACACATTGGACCGGCATCTCGAGGCGACCCGGGCTCGGCTGGACGAGGCGCTGTGGTCGCGGCAGCGCTCCCATGAACTCGGCATCACCGATGACCCGGACCAGCGTTTTTCTCTCGCCGTCCTCGACTACGCGATCCGCGGCTTGTATGCCGAGATCTCCAACATCGCACAGCTGCGCGACGAGATCGCCAGCGGCACAACACGAGACCCGGTCAAACGGGTGCGACGGTCGAAGGGCCAGATCCGCCGTCGGGTACCCAGGAACCCGAGTTAGGCGTAGCAGTCTGGTAGGCAGTCCCGCGTGGTTCGCGCTCCCAGAGGATTTCGACCGCGCCTATGGCCGTTGCTTCGGCGATCAACTGGCGCTTGAGCACTTTATGGGTGGCGGTACTGGGCAGGTCGGTGGCGATGCGGACGTATCGCGGGCGGGCTTTGGGGGACAGGTCGGGTTGCGCGTCGAGGAACGCCGCGAATGAATCAGGGTCGAGGGTGTGGCCCTCATTGAGGACGATCGCGGCCATCACTTGGTCTCCGACATGCCCATCCGGGACGGCGTACACCGCGACGCGGTTGATAGCGCTGTGGCGCAACAGAATCCGCTCGATGGGTGCCGCAGCCAGATTCTCGCCGTCCACCCGCATCCAGTCGGCGGTGCGGCCGGCGAGGTAGATCCAGCCTTCGGAGTCTTTATAGGCGAGGTCTCCGGACCAGTACATGCCGTGGCGCATGCGTTCGGCGTTGGCGTCTGGGTCGTTGTAGTAGCCGGTAAAGAAGCCCGAACCGGCCGTGTTGACCAACTCGCCCACCGCTTCGTCGGCATTAATGAGCGCTCCGTCCGCGTCGAACCGCGCGACCGCACACTCGGTGACGGTGTCGCTGTCGTACACCGCCACCCCGTCGACCCCTCTGCCGATCGAGCCCTTCGGCGTGCCGGGTTCGCGTATCACGATGACGGCGTTCTCGGTCGAGCCGAAGCCGTCCTCGACCTGCACGCCGAAGCGGCGCGCAAACTCCTCGATGTCCTTGTCATTGGCCTCATTGCCGAACGCCACCCGCAGCGGATTGTCGGCGTCATCGTCGCGCTCCGGTGTGGCGAGGATGTAGGCGAGCGGCTTGCCGACGTAGTTCATATAGGTGGCACCGTAGTGGCGGACGTCGTCGAAGAAGTTGCTCGCCGAGAACTTCGCCGGCACGATCGCCGCGCCGGAGCACACCGCGGGCGCCCATCCCGCGACGACCGCATTGGAGTGAAACAGCGGCATCGACACGTAGCAGGTGTCTTGCTCGGTGAGCGCGAATCGCTCGGTCAGGCTCAGACCAGCGATCGTGGCCATCAGGTGTGATACCTGCACCGCCTTGGGATTTCCGCTCGTTCCCGAGGTGAAGATCATCATGAACGCGTCCATCGCCGTGACGTGCCGATGAGGGACCAACTCACCGGCACCGTCGACGAACTCAGCCCACTGCGGTGTCGAGGTGTCGAGGATTCGCGTTCCCTTGAGGTTCAAGCCGTCCAGCAGCGGCCGATGTTCGGCGTCGGTCACGACAAACTGACAGTCTGCGCGACGGACATCGGCGGCCAGAGCCTCGCCACGCCGGGTGGTGTTCAGACCGCACAGGACATAGCCGCCAAGCCCGGCCGCGGCCATCTGGCTCAGCATCTCGGGCGTGTTTCCCAGCAGAGCACCGACGTGCATTGGTCGTCGTGGATCAGCGGCGGCTATCAGGGCTGCGGCCCGCGCCGCCGATCCCGCCAGATACTGACGCCAACTCCATTGCAAATCGCGGTATTTCACGGCGATCGTCGGATCGGACAAGCGCTTGTGCAGGAGCGCTTGAATCGTGTCGTCAGTCATCGGTCGGATTCACCTTCGCTCTGCCCTAGCCCTACGAGACGAGACGGTCCGTCTTATAGTAGCGGGCTGCGTGGCGGCGCCCTTTCCCCTGCCTATCCGCCCACCATGATGAGGCCGCCGTCTACCGCCAGCAGTTGGCCCGTAATGAACCCCGAACCGGGTCCGGCCAGGAAAACCAGTATCGGCCCGACATCGCGCGCGGGGGATCCCAGCGCGCCGCCAAGCGGAATCATCATTTTCATCTGCTGGTCGATGAGGGCGCCGGCTTCCGGACCGAGGAAATCCCGTAATCGGTCGGCGCCGGGGGTCTGCACTGCCGGCGCCAAAGCGTTGACGGTGACATTGTCGGCAGCCCAGGCGCGAGCGGCCGATCGTGTCCACGCCTGTACCGCGCCTTTAGTCGCTGCATAGACGGCCGAGATCGGGCTACCCATGACGGCTTCGGACGATCCGAAGTTGATGATCCTGCCGCCTTTGGGATCTTGGCCTTTCATCACGGCATACGCGGCCTGATTGGTGAGGATGGTCGCCTTCACGTTGGTGTCCAACAGGAACGAAATCTCGTCGACACCAATGTATCCGGGAATCCCGGGCTGCCACAGCCCCGCGGCATTCACCAAGACATCGAGTCCACCCAAGCGTTCCGCTGCTTGTTGCACCATCGCCGAGACAGCGTCGAAGTCACGTACATCGCACTGCAGCCAGGTGGCCGCGAGATCATCCGGCGGTGGAGTCTGGTGATAAGTCGCGGCGATCGCGGCTCCCGCCTCGGTAAGGACTCCGACAGCGGCCGCGCCGATACCGGTCGCTCCGCCGGTAACCAGGACCCGCCGGCCTCGCAGCGGTGGCGTCGCATCTGACATGGCCAAGACGCTACCGCTGGCGTCGCGCTACTTTGCCACGGCGTGGTCGAGGCCAGCCGGTTACGTACGCACCGCGATCGTCGACAGCAGGTCAGCGAGCCGGTCCGGCTGGTCCACCATCGAGAAGGTCCTGGCTCCCTCGATCACCTCGAGACGAGCGTTGGGAATGGTGGCGGCCAGTCGTGCACCATCGCCCTGCTCGAAGAACACGTCGTCAGCCGACCACGCGATGAGCGTCGGCTTGTCGAACTCGGGCAGCCGGGCCGCCACGCTCGTCGTCACCTCCGTGCGCAGCGATAGCGAGAACTGGCGCAGGTCTTCGGCGACCGCTGGAATGGACAGCGCCGGACGAACCCAGAGCTTGGTGAGCTCATCAATGTCGCCGTGCGCCAAGCCGTCATACGCGCGCTTGCGGGCGACCGGTGCACGCATGGCCTGGATCGCGCTCCGGAACAACGTCTTCGACTTGGCCGCGAGGATCACCGGCTTGAGGATCGGCGGCGGAAAGTGTTCGAACGCATCGCAACTCGTGAGCACAAGCGCACCGAGCCGTTCGCGATGGTGCACGGCCACGAGCTGGGTGACGACCCCGCCGGTGTCGTTGCCGACCAGAACCACGTCCTCGAGGTCGAGCGCGGCAAGCACGTCGGCGACCATGCCGGCGACGCCGGTGATGGTTCGGTCGGCGCCGCGACGCAACGGCTCCGGATGCGCGCCCAGCGGCCACGTTGGGGCGATGCACCGCAGGCCGAGATCGGCGAGTCCCGCGCTGACCTGGCGCCACAGTTGGCCGCCCATCATGTACCCGTGCACGAACACGACCGGCCTGCCGTTCTCGGGTCCAGTTGCTTCGTAATGGATGGTTCCGGCGCTAATGTCGATCGTCGACATAAAGAACTCCTAACTTTGAGATACACTTACAAACAGACTGTCTGTTCGTAAGTTACCAACAGGTTGTATGGAAATCAAGAGACGGACTCAGGAGGAGCGCTCCGCGGCGACCCGCGATGCGCTGATTGCGGCTGCCCGCAAGCTATGGGGCCTACGGGGTTACGCAGAAGTGGGGACGCCGGAGATCGCCACGGCCGCGGGGGTTACCCGGGGTGCGATGTATCACCAATTCGCCGACAAGGCAGCGCTATTCCGTGAGGTCGTTGAGGCCGTAGAGCAGGATGTGATGGCCCGGATGGCCACCGTGGTGGCCGAGTCGGGAGCGACGACACCGGCGGACGCGATCCGGGCCGCGGTCGATGCTTGGCTCGAGGTCTCCGGCGATCCGGAGGTGCGTCAGCTGATGTTGCTGGATGCGCCCAGCGTGCTCGGGTGGGCGGGCTTCCGTGATGTCGCCCAACGGTACAGCCTGGGCATGACTGAACAGTTACTCACCGAGGCCATCCGGGCCGGCCAGTTGGCCCGTCAACCGGTGCGGCCATTGGCTCACGTGCTGATCGGCGCGCTCGACGAGGCGGCCATGGTCATCGCCACCGCCGACGACCCGAAACGCGCTCGCCGGGAGACCAGGCAGGTGCTGCACCGGCTGATCGACGGGATGCTGAACGAGCCTCATGCGGCGCATTGAGAACCATCAGCCGCTTGATCGATGTAGCCAGACGAACCGCTTCAGCTCTCGTGCTGGCAGACGAAAATACGGTGGAATCGCTTGCAGCACAGCCGTGCGCATAGGAATTATTTCGGGGCGTTCCAGGGTGAATGTGCTGTCCGCGCCACTTCACCACGGCATGACCGGACGCCATGACATTTCGGCACCAATCCACATCGGCACCATAAGACAGCCCAATTACAAACCCATCCCGATAAGGAAAGGCGCCCACAGGTGTCGCGTAGGTGCGACCGGAACGACGCCCGACATGTTCGAGGAGGGCATACGGAGAGTAGCGTCTGCCCGCGATCGGGAGAATGATCTGGTTGTACGGCTTGAGCAGCGTGGGGCGCAGCTTCTTATTGTGCTGCACGATCTTCGCAAGTGCATAACTCACCAACAGCCACGTTGCTGCCAGTGAGCTCAGCATCAGGATGAGCCTGAAAGCCGCTTGAAACAAAGGCGATACCCGCGTTGCGCGCATATGGCGAGCGTATTTGGCCGCTGAATCACTCGGCGGCGGCCAAAGGCCCCTTCTGTCGAGGACTAAGGCCCCACACCGCTCCGGTTGATTATTGGCGATGCCGGCATCGGCACTGAAGCCGCAACAATCTTCAGACGGATCTACGTTGGTCTTCGTGCCCCACGTCAAGAGCGATGCGACGGGGCCGACGATGTGGCGGCTGGCCGTTTCGGTCCTCGGACTGATTGGCTACGACGCCCTGATCAGACCCGCCCTGTTGGATTGGGGTGCCACTAGTGCAGAGCGACGCATGTCTCTGCCAGGCGACGAGATCGTCCAGGACGTCATGAGTCATCACACGAAGGCAGTGACCATCGATGCACCGGCAGCTGCGATATGGCCATGGCTGGTGCAGGTAGGCGATCACCGGGCAGGCTTCTACAGCTACGACTGGATCGAGCGCTACCTGTTCCCTGGCACCGTGCATTACTTCGAAGGGCGTCACTCCGCGACCCGCATCCACCCCGAACTGCAGAAGATCGAGATCGGTGAGCGCATCAACACCGGGTCGTTCGGTTCGGTGCAGATCGGAAGCCCCGTGACGGTTCTTGAGCCCAACCGTGCGCTGGTCATCGGAACCTGGGCTTTTGTGCTGTTGCCGTTGGACGAGAACCAGACTCGTTTGCTGGTTCGCGATCGAGATGCGGGGTGGCTGCGCATGCTGGCCCCGCGACGCTTCGGGGTACTTCGCGCACTAGGTGCGATCATCGATTACGCAGTGGGTGAACCGCTGCATTTTGCAATGGTCCGCAAGATGATGCTGGGCATCAAACAACGCGCCGAGGCCACTTATCCAGATCCGTAGCGCTCAGGCATATTCGGGTTGGGCTGCAATGCTTTTCGTACCACGTGAGCGTGCGGTGTACCAAGTTTGGCACCTGGCTGCATTCACTCATACAGGTGCGGTTCGGGCGGGGCGCAAGCGTGGAAACAGGCGGCCGGTTCGCGCCTTATAGGCGGCGAAGCCGGGATGGCGCGCCATCGTCTGATCCTTCTTGATCATGTTCCGAATGAAGAAACCGAAGATCCACGCAGCGTCTACCACGAACGGTATCGGGTTCCAGGCGATGATCGCGAAACCGAGGTAGGTGAGGATCTCGCCGAGATAGTTCGGATTTCTGGTACGGGTGAACAGGCCATCCTCGATCAGACCGGGACGAATCCTCAGCGTGAAGTACTTCTGGGCGTCCGAAACATAGTGCAGGAAGATTCCAAATACGTAGATCGTGACTCCTGCGCAGACGGCGGGGCCGGGGACGTCGGGTTTGAGCCACGCCAACAGGATTGGCGCGGCATAGTAACCGGCGAGCGGGAGGAAAACGAACAGGATTCCAATCCAGATGGCCACTGGTTCGGCGAACCGTTGATCAGGATAGGTGCGGCCCTTGATGAGCCACAGGATTGAGTAAGTCCCGTGCATGGCCAGGTAGAGCCACATCACCGTGCTGTAGTTGGCGAAAGTGAGCATTGCCGCCACGGTCACGGGGATCACGAGGGCTTTGTGCAGATTGATGAAAAAGCCGGTGGGCTTCATGATTCCTCATTCGGAGCTATCTGGCCGGGTCCGCGATCGTGGGCCCGATGGGAAGGCAGGCCGCCTCACGTGCTAGATAGTATTACTATCTAGCACGTAGTACAAGTGGTGTCCGAGCATGCTGGTCCCCGCCGCAGGTAGCAGGAGGAACGACTGTGCAGGTATCTGAATTGGCCCAACGCGCACACGTGTCGGTCGCAACTGTGAAGTACTACATACGGGAGGGCATGCTCGCAACCGGCGATTCGAAGGGCCCGCGGCGTGCGACGTACGACGAGTCGCACGTGCAGCGGATACACCTCATCAAGGCATTGACGGGCCCGGCAGGCTTATCGCTATCGCAAACCAAGGCGATCTTGCAGATCATCGACGCACCCCAGTCCAGCCTCATTGATCGCCTCGCGGGCGCCACCAGGGTGCTAGCCGCTGCGGCCGGCGCCGACGAGGACACCGACGACAAGTCATATCCACGTGCGGAGCGAGCCGTCGGTTGGCTTGGCGAGCCCTACCGCGCCGAACCACCAGCGGCCGCTCTCCTCGAAAGCGCACTCCATGCCGTCGAAATAGCGGGCTATCAACTCCATCCGGAACAGTTCGCCGTTTACGGCGAAAACATGCTTGCCATCGCCGCCAGCGAGATCGCCCATATCCCTAGCGACCCCGCCGAGGCCGTCGAGTACGCAGTTCTTGGCACGGTACTTTTCGAGCCCGTCCTTGCCGCGATCCGCCGGCTAGCTCAGCAGAGCCTCGTCAAACGAGGTTTCGGCACCTAATGAAAAGGGGGCGCGGTCGTGTGCCGATCGTCAATTCGGGAAGGGACTAGCGACTCTAGGTCTGAGCGGCGTTCGAAGCGACGATCGGCATTATGTCGGAACTCCGCGCAGAACGCATGCTGATCGAATCGGCGGTCCCGTCGTTCGACGCCATGATCGCCGAGCATGTGGTGGTAGCCGCGGACCCGTCGACCACCTTTCAGGCCGCCAGAGCGCTGGACCTACTTACCGTGCGCACGCCGCTGCTGGTGGCGTCGATGTGGATGCGTGCGCTGCCGGAGCGGATGTTGGGTAAGGCCAGCCCACCGCCACCGCGACTGGTGATGTCTGAGCAAATTGCACTGCCGGGCTGGTTAGCCCTCGGTGAGCAACCCAACCGCGAGATTGCCTTCGGCGCGGTGGGCAAGTTTTGGCGGGCGCTCATCGAATGGCGTGACATAGCGCCGGCCGACTTCGGCGGCTTCGATGAACCAGGTTGGGGAAAGATTGCTGCGAACTTTTCGGTGTCACCCTACGGGGAGGGCCACACGCTACTGAGCTACCAATGCCGAACCACCACAACCGATCCGGGCTCACGCCGGCGCTTCATGCGTTACTGGTGGCTGATCCGGCCATTCGTCGCGCACATCATGCGCGCGACGCTGAACGCGATCAAAGCCGATGCCGAGGCGGCCGTACCACAGGGGAGCCGATGATGCGTGTTTTGGTGAGTTTCGGTTCTAAGCGGGGTGGCACCGCCGGGTTGGCCGCGATGATCGGCGACGCCTTGATCGAGGCAGGGTGTCAGGCGGTCGTGACCCCGGCCAAAGATGTGGGTGAGGTTGGCGGCGTCGATGCGGTGATCGTGGCCGGCGCGTTGTACGCCAACAGATGGCACCGCCACGCGCGACGGTTTGTGCGCCGGAATGCCTCGGCGTTACGCGAGTTGCCAGTCTGGCTGGTCAGTAGCGGCCCACTGGATAGTTCGGCGGAGGAGCGCGACATCCCACCCACAGCGCAGGTCGCGAAGTTGGCCAGACGCGTGGGCGCCCGCGGTCATGTGACCTTTGGTGGTCGGCTGGCACCGGATGCCAAGGGCTTTCCTGCCAGCGCGATGGCAAAGAAAAG
The DNA here is from genome assembly GCA_963730415.1 of uncultured Actinomycetota bacterium. Taxonomy (GTDB): domain Bacteria; phylum Actinomycetota; class Actinomycetes; order Mycobacteriales; family Mycobacteriaceae; genus Mycobacterium. Next base: position 38,345 of record CAVSSC010000001.1, read on the forward strand.
GTCCGGTGATTGGCGCAGTCCCGCGCACGTGCGGCGCTGGGTCACCAGTGTCGTCGCCGAGCTGCACCAGCCAGAGATCACCCACCAGGCATGAGGCACGGCCGGAAGCGCGCGCTCACGACGCCACGCAGGTGAGTGCAGCCCGGAGAATAACGCTGTCGGAGTTCAGTAGGTTGGTCTCCACGTCGCCGTAGAAGTAGCGATGGTCAGCGCTCCAGTCGGACGTCTGGACGACAGTGGCGTAGACCTGCTTACCTCCAAAGCCCCTTGCGTCACCGTTGCTATTGAAATCGCTGAGGCGCTGCGGGTTTGAACCGTCAGCGTTCATGGTCCACCAGTCGGTCCCGCGTGACGGGTTGTCGGCATTGGTCATCCACAGCACCTGCCCGTCCGGGGTATAACGAGGATGCTCGTTGTAGCTGTCGCCTCGGGTCAATCGAGCGGTCGCACCGGAGGCGAGGTCTAGGCGGTAGATCTGACTCTTCCAGAAGTTGCGCGTCTCGAAATCGCTTGCGAATACCAGAGACGTGGAATCCGCGGAGAATCCGCCAGTCTCGTTGAACGCGTCACCGGCAGGCGAAACGGTACGAATACGAGACAGTGACGGCGTGCCGTCTTGAGCGACGTCGAAGTCTGCGACCTTGATTACCCAGAACCCGGCAAAGCGATCCGGGTTCAGGGCCTTGCCGGCGGCGGTGCGCTCGGTCCATTCGAGCAGCCGGCCGTCCGGTGAGAATTCCGGCAGGATTGTGCCGTGGTCTTTATCGACGGGTACATCGGTCAGTTGCCATGCATGTGAACCATCGGCGGTGGCCACCCACAGATCCGAGTAGCTACCCCATCCGGGGGTAGCGCCAACGGAGTTGCCTGGGTGAGTTGCCTTTTCGGCGACGAAGGCGATGTATCGCCCAGACGGGCTCCACACCGGTGATCCGGTGGTGCGTTGCGGGAAGCCCGCAGACCCCACTCCCAACTGCTGCCGATTCGAGCCATCGGGCTTGACCGTATAAAGGTGAAAGAGGCCGTCACTTGCCTTGGCGTTGAATGCGATTAGGTCGTTGGCCTTCGACCAGTCAGCTCCAAAAGCGTCTTTTTGAAACACCTGATACGTCAGGGGCGGACCACAACCGCTCGGTGCTAGCGGTTTCCCAGCGGGCGAATGGGAACCGGTACCCGCGCGTGGCAACCCGACGCAGGAACTGCACAGCACAACGATGAGCAGCGCACATACGCGCAACACCCACACCGAAAACCGCGCCAACACGACCCGCCATCAAACCCGATTCCTAGCTACTAAGACCTGAAAAAGTCGGCGTCGTGATTATGGCCGTTGCCGGGTGGTGCCGGGTCGGCATGGCCGCTGGGCCGTGGTGTCGATGTCATGCTGCGGAGGGTGCTGATCTTGACGAGGTTGTGTGCGAGGACGCCGTGGCCGCACCAGGTTCGAGCGCCATCGATGCCGGTGAATTCGGTGCGGTTCCAGCCGTAGCTTCGTTTGAGGTGGTTGATTCGGCCTTCGGATCCGGTACGCCATTTGATCTTGTCTCGGAAGGCTCGTCGGTGTTCGAATTCGCGACGGGCGGCGCTGGGTTTGCTCCGGCGTGGGATGGCCACGTTGCGCACGCCGAGGCCCTGTAGGTCACGTTCGTACCGATGCGGTCTCCGTAGACGCGATCGGCGGTCACCGCCCGTGGTGGGCGTCCGGCGCGGCGGGTGATCCGTGCGATCGCCGGTGCCGATTGTGCTGTATCAGGCGGGTTTCCAGCTCGACGTTGTGGTCGAGGATGACGCCGTCGGCGTTGTCGACGATCTGGGCCTTGTAGCCGAACTCGACCGGCTTGCCCAGGCGTCCTTTGCGGATGCGGACGCGCATCGGGGTCATGCAGGCTAACGAGCCTGCTGCTCGAGTCGGGCATCAAGGCGGCCAGTCGGCTTCGGGTACTGCGCCACCACACGCTGGGTGCGGGCCACCACTGTGGTCAAGTGGTTGATTGCCTGATCGGACTCGGGACTGTTGGCCAAGGCCATCGGCTCGATGGCGCGCGGTGTGGAGCAGATCAAAGCCGCCGGTGGCGCGGTGCGTACCCGAGCCCGCGACCGGCGGCGCTCGGCGGGTCGTCGAGCCCGCTCGATCGCCTCGAAGCTGCGGTTGCGCGACCAGCAGCAACGTGGTCAGGCCCAAGCCGCGGTGCGGCGTATCACCGGCGAGTTGGCCGGGATCGCCGAAGCGGCCATCTGTGATGGCGCCACGGTGCTGCGCAACGCCAAACGTGCGCTGCGCACTGTGAGCGGGCGGCGCAGAGCCCGGCTGCACCAGGCAATCAACGACTTGACCACAGTGGTGGCCCGCACCGAGCGTGTGGTGGCGCAGACCCGAAGCCGACTGGCCGGGGTGATGCCCGACTCGAGCAGCAGGCTGGTTAGCCTGCATGACCCCGATGCGCGTCCGATACGCAAAGGACGCCTGGGCAAGCCGGTCGAGTTCGGCTACAAGGCCCAGATCGTCGACAACGCCGACGGCGTCATCCTCGACCACAACGTCGAGCTCGGAAACCCGCCTGATACAGCACAATTGGCACCGGCGATAGCACGGATCACCGCCGCGCCGGACGCCCACCACGGGCGGTGACCGCCGATCGCGGCTACGGAGACGCATCGGTCGAACGTGACCTACAGGGCCTCGGCGTGCGCAACGTGGCCATCCCACGCCGGAGCAAACCCAGCGCCGCCCGTCGCGAATTCGAACACCGACGAGCCTTCCGAGACAAGATCAAATGGCGTACCGGATCCGAAGGCCGAATCAACCACCTCAAACGAAGCTACGGCTGGAACCGCACCGAATTCACCGGCATCGATGGCGCTCGAACCTGGTGCGGCCACGGCGTCCTCGCACACAACCTCGTCAAGATCAGCACCCTCGCAGCATGACATCGACACCACGGCCCAGCGGCCATGCCGACCCGGCACCACCCGGCAACGGCCATAATCACGACGCCGACTTTTTCAGGTCTTAGTAGCTAGCACAATCCAGCTTACGGACCCCGTCTTAATCACAGCGGACGCGAGCGACCCCTGCGCGCACTTCAGAGCAATCGGCGCATTGCGAGAAGGTAAGAAGAGCTCGCAAGTTTTGCAGCTGCGGCCGTCATTTCAGCGGTGGTTCTGGACGAAGAATTGCCAGATGGTGTCGGTGGCGTCGAGCGCCGTCGATGGTGCGGGAATACCGGCGAGCTTTTCGGCGAGGGGGCTCGGCTCACCGCCGGGCCATTGATGGCCTGCACCCGCCACCGAGATCAACTCCACGGTGCGCCCATCCGGGCAGCTCGCCGTTTCGGTAGTGACCGCCCCGGCAGTGTTCGAGGCCGGCGGCCCGCACGCGTCGATGGAACGCCAGGTCGCGTTGACCGCCTCCACCGAGGGGCCGTCGACGCGTGGAGATCCGTCCGCGGTAAAGGCTTTACCAGGCCCGCCGTTATAGGGCACCCTGTCGTCGGCCGTGCCGTGGATTTGTAGGACAGATGTCGGCCGTGCTTGGGAGCAGTCGGTCAGCAGTGTGCCCGCCACGGGAGCGATCGCGGCGAAGGTGTCGGTCTGGCATCCCAGTCGAAGTGCCATCATGGCCCCGTTCGACATCCCGGTGGCATAGATTCGCGCCCGATCGATCGGGATCTCTTGTTCGATGGCACTGACCATGGTGGTGATGAAGCCGACGTCGTCGGCGTTGATGCGCTGAGGTTCACCGCAGCAGGTTCCGGCGTTCCAGGCGCGGTTGAGACCGTCGGGGTAGGCGACCAGGAAATGCCCGTTGTCCGCCTCAGTGTCCCAGTGGTAGGAGCGCTCAGCCTGTGCACCGTTGCCAAAACCGCCGTGCAGCATCACCACCAGTGGCACCGCATCGGTCAATCCCTGCGGTCGGTACAGGTGAAAGGTCCGGCTGACCCCGCCCGACTCGACGGTCTGAGTGGACTGTCCCACCGGGATCGATTGAGAGCCAGGGGTTCCCAACGCATGTCCGCCGCCAAGGCATCCGCCGAGCACGACAACCAGAGCTGGAAAGAGCAAAACGCAAACTACCCGAGCGCAACAAGATCGCATGAGCCCATCGTGGCAGCCGCCTCGGCATTTGACAAGTAGCTTGTCAATCCTGCCTCGAGTGGCACACTGATGGCCATGCGACGAGCTCAGGATGCCGGGTGGAAGCCAACCGTGCCGGCTCTGGTGAACTTGGTGGCCGCATCCGGGGCTCCCCATTTGAGAGCGGCGTTTGCCGCAGCAGGACTCGACGGAATCCGCCCGGCCCAATCGGTCGCGCTGGTACCGCTGGCCGCCGGCGGGATGCACGCATCGGATCTGGCAGACCGACTTAGGGTGAGTCGGCAGGCGGTAGCCCAGGCGATAGCGGCCCTGGAGCGACATGGCTACGTCACTCGAGTACCCGACCCGGTCGACGCTCGAGCCCGAATCATTGAGCTGACGCCACGCGGTCGGCACGCCCTGCGCGTAATGCGTTCTAACGCACTCGATTTGGAGAAACGATGGCAACAGGTCCTGGGAGAGCGACGGTTGGGCGAATTGCGGGAGACCTTGCAGCTGTTGCTTGCCGCGGAAGCAGGCGCGTGAGCCTGTGGAGAACCGATGCCCTGGCCGTTCTTCACGGGGGCAACATAAGGGCGGGTTTTAGACTGGCATACTGGCGATCGAGGCGCTTCTATCGGGAGGGCACCGCTCGTGATAACTCGTGATGTCGAGGCGAGCGCCGTAGCGGATTTGGCACTTTCTCCCCCCGCGCGGCGTTGGCCGCCACCCGAGATGGCGAAATTCTCGTACTGCCGGTGACTGTGACTCTCGAAGAGCTTGCCGATCCTGCGTCATCGCCGCGCATTGTGAAGGTGCCGGAGGGTCATCCAGATCTGGCTGATCGCAATGTCGTGGTGATCGCCGACGACGGCCCGCAGTGGTTCCGGTTGCGTTCTTTAACTGTCAGAGGGATAGCGAAGACCATCGGTGATTGTGCTTATCGGGTCGTGCCCAAGCGAATCATGGCCTGGGACTACGGCTCACTTCGTGAGGTACCGACACCACCGGGAACCTCAAGTCCACGACAGGCATCATTTTCGGTTCTCGGCGAGAAGGACGACGTTCACCCTTTCCACTCACCGAATCTTGAAGCGGCGGTTCTCAAGTCGCGAGTCATGATTCTTGCCAGCCGTTCACACGAGGGCACGCTGTTTGCGGTGCCGCTGTGGTTCGTTCCCCACCATGGCCGCATCTACGCGACGACCTCGGCGTCGTCTTGGACAGTACATAATGTGGCTGCTTCGCCGCAGGTGGCTCTAATGCTCGGCGGTGAGGGTCAAGACAACGACAACCGGCTCCTCGTGCGCGGATGTGCCCGAGCGGTCCGGGGCACACCACCGGCAGCGGTGCTCGCTCGGATTGCTTGGCGCTACTACCTGCAACCACAATTCGCGGCAGTAGAGCTGAGTCACATGCGGTTATGGGCGCTGCGAATGCGGTACTACAGCGAGTCGCAGGCGGCGCACATTGTGATCACGCCTCAGACAGCGGCCGAATGCCGGGTGCCGTAGTCACCGCGACAAGTTTCGCGATGGGTACTACTGGCGACCGCGTTGCAACACTATGACCGGCGGAAGGCGCCGTTCATTCGTTCTTTGAAGGCGTGGTCGAAACGGTGGTAGGTATCACGCAACGTGTGCCCCGGCCAGTGGTCACCAATGAGCTCGACGGGCAGCAGCGGGTCGAGCTGAAGGTGCCGGACCACAGCGATCGACAGTTTGAATTCGTATCTGACATTTTCGGTCGAATCGTCCCGATTGCTCGGCTTGAGTTCGACGTTCATCGCCTCGATGAGTGCGCTAGCGTCGTCTGCCCACTCATCAAGAGAAAAGAGCGATCGCATCTTGTCGGCGGTAATGTCTGTGGCCGCGCCGTGAAAGTGAGTGCACTGCTGGTCCAGCACCGCCCTGGATGTCGGAAGACGTTGCGGATCAAGGTTGTCCGGACGAATCCACACGCCCTCCCGAAGCTCGGCCAAATGCAGCGTAATCGCTGCCTTCCTCAGCTCGAGGCGATCGGCTGCCGACCTGCGCTCCAGCGAGACGATCGCCAGTTCCCATGTTCCGTCCCATTGGCGGGCGGCTGCGTCGTGGATCCGGGATGCCTCGTCGACACGCTCGCGGCGTTCCAGCAACCACCCGGCCAGCGCGTAGCTCCCATCGTCGGCGGTGAGTTCGCCCTGCGAGACCATCCGCCACAGGCAGGTGCGGGCCGCACCGGCGCTGATACCAAACAAGGAGGCCACCGCGACGAGCTCCCCGACCGTGAGGCGGGCTTGGTCGGATCCCAACAGTGCCGACGCGAGCACCGAGCGCGCGCTCAGCGGCCGGTTGCCGATCAGGCCGCTCACGCGGGATTGGGGAACCGCCGGCATGTGAGCAACGGTATCACTAAATCGTTGACGCGTGACGTTAATAGTGTGATACTGACACGCATGAGCTCCCCAACAAAGTCGTTGGTCGCAGATGATGTGGAAATTGCTCGGCGCATCCTTGCTCATATCGACGCCGGCACCACCGATGAGGGTGACAGCTGGCGTGAGCCCGTCGAAAACTATCTGAACTCAGACCGGTTCACCGAGGAACTTCGGTTGCTGCGCATCATGCCGAGCGTGTTCGTTCCCACTGCGACTATCCCGAACCCGGGCGACCACATCGAACGAGTCGCCTTCGGAGTGCCGTTATTTGCTGTGCGCGGCCGCGATCGGCGGGCGCGGGTATTTCGCAACGCATGTCGGCATCGCGGATTTGCCCTCGTCGAAGAGGCCGGGTGCTCCCATGCATTGGTGTGCCGCTACCACGGCTGGACATATCGTCTGGACGGCTCGCTGTCACATGTGCCCCACGCTGACGCTTTCCCCGACCTGAATATGTCGACGCGCGGTCTGGTGGAGGTCGCCAGCCGCGAGGTGGACGGGCTCATCGTCATCGGCGCACTCGACTCCGGTGACGCGGGCTGGCAAGACTGTGCTGACGAGGCGATGGCCTGGCTCACCGATGGAAGCCCTTGGCGCGACAAACTTCTCCCGGCTGAGCGGCTCGTCTTCGCGGAAACCACTCTGCGAGCGATGAACTGGAAGGTGCTCGTCGAGCAGTTCCTGGAGGGTTATCACATCCGCTCGACGCACAAAGACACTTTCTTCCCGGTGCAATACGACGATCTCAACGTGGTCGAGGCTTTCGGCCCGAACGGTCGAATCACGTTCCCGTACCGCAATATTGAACGACTTCGCGATCGGCCGGAGAGCTCCTGGACGACGAACGCGCGGGTGACGTATCTGTATCAGCTGTTCCCCAACGTCATGTTGGCGACGTTCCCGGACGTGATAGCCGTGGTTGTGATCGACCCGGTGGACGTCGACCACAGCACAGTCACTGTCTATTCGATGGTCAGGCCTGACGTCGCCGAGCGCGACTCGCTCAATCCATCGAGCAGCCTGGTGGGCGCGGGCAGCTTCATTGGGCGCGGTCTCGTGGAAGACAACGAGATGTCGGCGGGTGTTCAACGCGGCTTGCACTCCGGCGCAAACGAGTTCGTGGAGTTTGGGCGTCACGAGAGCGCGATAGGCCATTTCCACGCCACCCTTGACGAGCGTCTGGCTCGATTGACTACCGTGCTGGCACAGACTCCACGGTGACGTTATCCATTCTCCCCTAAGGGGTTTTGAGGAACACGTCGTTGAGCGTGACGGTGCGAAGGTTTCGGGAGCGGATGATGTCGACGAGTTGCGGGTAGACGTGCGTGACGGGCAGGTGGTTCAGGTGACCGATAACGATGGACTGTGGCGTGAAGTACTGATCCGCCATCTTCACGATGTATTCCTCGGTGATCAACGTGGAATCCGACAGCGAGCCCGACCATAAGGTCGGGACGGTGTAGCCCAGGTCGGCGGCCACGGCGTCGACGGTGGCGTTGCGCTTTGCGTACGGTGGCCGCCAGTAAGGCTTCGCGCCGATGCCGTAAGTCTTCTTCAGAAATTCGTCGTTGCGGGTGAGCTGTTGGACAATCTGGTCTTTCGGCAGTGTGGTCAAATCCGGGTGTGACCAAGTGTGGTTGCCGAGTTGGATCTGCCCGCTTTCGACCAATGGTCGAAGTATCGCCAGGTTGTCGGTCCAGGAGTTGTAGATCCCGTTGACGAAAAATGTCAGCCGCACGCCGGTGTCTTTAGCGAACTGCGTGTACGCGCGCACTACTTCGGTGCTGACGCCGTCGTCGACGGTCAGTGCAAGCAGATCACCTTCGCCGGGGATCTTGGTCAGTGCACCCCCACCGGGTAGAGGGATGCGAGCACTCAGCGGTGGGGGCGGTAATAGGGCCGTTGGGGCGGTTGGACCGGAAGTCGCCACGGGCTCGGCCGGCGCCTGGGCGAATGTTTGCGGCTGCGGGTCAACCACGAGCCGCGCAGCGCCTACGCCGGCGACGACAGACGCCGCGAGCGAGCCCAGAAACTTACGCCGATTCATCTCTGGCACGAAACGGCCCTGATCAAATGGCCGCACAGCGATGGAAAGAGTGAACTCGACCCGATATTTCGCAACTTGGTTGCGGCGCGGCGCGCAACAGGCGGGCCCGCGTGGGGGACGTCCGTAGTGCAAAACTTCGCAGCCACAGCAGCGAACCGTACCACTACCAGCGCCAATATGTCGGATTCGGTACGGGAGAGTCAGCTGTGAATTTTGATCGACGAAGTCGCAGGCCGCCCAAGAGGCGACCCACAGCGGGACTTAATGCGGTTGCCCGTCGCCGTGTTGTGGCAGCTGCACCGGCTCGGTATCGGGTGTTCCCAGCGCCGCGGCCAGCCAGGGCAGTGACGCGGCAAACGCCTCCGCGGCGAACGGCCAGTCATGCTTGCCCGGTTGGGCAACCACCGCACAGGTGATCCCGTTGGCGGTGGCGACGGCACACAGCGAGTTAGCGGCGGTGTCCTGACCTTCTGGGTTGGCGGCGGGGTCGGTGCTAGGAGCGCTGAGGGTGGGATTGGCTTCCTCGGCGACGTTGCGCGCCCCGGACGATGCGGGGACGTCGAACCATCCCGACACCCCGGTGTAGTGACCATGCCGAGCGATGACGGTGGCCGGGTCGAACGCAGCCCAAGCGGCGCGGTCGCCGCCGAACAACTGGGCGATGGTTTGATCCTTTGTGCCGACATTTGGGCTGCGATCGCCGGCGATGTCCACAAACGCACTGAACATGTCTGGATGCATGACGGTCAAGCCAACGGCGCAGGTACCGCCCATCGACCATCCGGCGACGCCCCAATTAGCTCGGTCAGCGCTTACGCCGAAGTTCGACACCATGAATGGCACAACATCTTTTGTCAGGTGATCGGCGGCATTGCCGCGGCTGCCGTTGACGCACTCGGTGTCGTTGTCGAACGAGCCGGTGGCATCAACGAACACCAGCGTCGGGGCGAAGCCGTGGTGACGAGCCGCGAAATCGTCGATGGCGTTGAAAGCGTTGCCGGCGCGCAGCCAGTCGGCAGGCGTGTTAAAGGCAGAACTGATCATCATGACGGTCGGCAGCCGGGGCGGCGGATTGCTGCCGAACCACGCCGGAGGCAGATACACCAGTTCCTGGCGGTGCGGAAAGCCCGACGCGTCGGCGTTGATGTTCACCGGCACCACCACGCCCTTGGTCGGCTTGGTTCCGGCGACCTGCATCTCGGTGACGCGCAGCCGATCGATCTGGTCGGGCAACGGCCCCGATGTCAGCTGATTCCACGCGGCAAGCACCGTGGGGAAGTAACCGACCCACACGTTCAAGGCCAAGCTCGCGCACAACACGCACAGGGGTACCGAAAGTACCGCCAGCCCGCGGCGCCACCAGCGGGTGCCCGGCCAGCCCAGCAACAGCACCGCGGCGGCCAGTCCGCTCAGCGCGATCCAGAGCCATAGCGACGTTGGTGCCGGGTCCCCGGCCACCCCGAGCGACGTGATGTACCGATGCGAGAGCGTGGTCACCGCGGCTGCGGCGACCAACGCCGCCGGTAGTACCCGCCTGAGCCAGCGCTGCTTACGCCACTCGATCGCGATGATCAGCACGAGCAGCGCCAACGCCTGCACACCCGGCGGCAGCCAGCCGTGCAGTAAGGACAGTCGTCCGAAGAATTGGTCCAACGGTCGTGACCTTCGCTAAATCGATCGCTGCGCGAGGCTGACTCGGTTGTCAACCCGCTGGTCGTGGTCCTGGAACGCGGTGGGTCGGACCAACTATCCCATACCATCCCTATCCACAAGTCCGCCATTTGTGCGTGTAGGCCGATGACATGTGTGCGGCCCGCCTGGTGCGGGTCATGCGTCTTTGATGACGCTCTTGAACGAGCGCAGCCGCAGGCTGTTACCGACGACGAAAACGCTGGAGAACGCCATTGCGGCGCCTGCGAGCATCGGGTTGAGCATGCCGAGCGCGGCAAGGGGAATCGCGGCCATGTTGTAGCCGAAGGCCCAAAACAGATTGGTTTTGATGGTGGCCAGGGTCCGCCGGGAGAGCCGGATAGCGTCGACAGCGGCGCGTAAATCGCCGCGTGCCACGGTGAGGTCGGCGGCTTCGATCGCAACGTCGGTGCCGGTGCCCATGGCCAACCCCAAATCGGCGGTAGCCAGAGCTGCGGCGTCGTTGACGCCATCGCCGACCATGGCGACGACCTTGCCCTCGGATTGCAAGCGCTTGACGGCGGCGACCTTGTCGGCGGGCATCGCTTCGGAGATGACCTGCGCGATGCCGACCTGGTCGGCGATGCGGTTTGCGACGGTATTGTTGTCGCCGGTCAGCAGCACCGGTGTCAAGCCCAGCAGTTTGAACTGCCGGAGGGCTTCAGCGCTGGTGGGTTTGACGGTGTCGGCGATCACCAGGATCCCGCGGGCGCGGCCGTCCCAGCCGACGGCGACGGCGGTTCTGCCTTCGCTCTCGGCGCGGGCTTTGCCTGCCGACAACGTGGCGTTGAGGTGCTGGCCCCAATCGGCCAGCAGGCTCTCGCGCCCGACGACGACGGCGTGGCCGTCGACCATCCCTTGCACGCCTTTGCCTTCCACTGCTGTGAAGTCCTGGGGTGCCGGCAGGGTGCCGAGTTCTGCTTTGGCGCCCTTGGCGATTGCCTGTGCGATGGGATGCTCGGAGGCATCCTCCAAGGCGCCGGCGTAGCGCAGCAGCGTTTCGCGGTCGGTCTCTGGCCCGCTGATCACGTCGACCAGGGTCATCTTGCCGGTGGTAACGGTGCCGGTCTTGTCGAGCACGACCGTGTCGACTTTGCGGGTGGACTCCAGCACTTCGGGTCCTTTGATGAGCACGCCCAGCTGAGCCGCGCGGCCGGTGCCGACCAACAGTGCGGTCGGGGTCGCCAACCCGAGCGCGCACGGACAGGCGATGATGAGTACCGCGACGGCGGCCGTCAGGGCCGCGGTGAGCGGGAAGCCTACCGCGAGCCACACACCGAGGGTCGTCGCGGCGATAGCGATGACGATCGGAACGAACACACCGGAGACACGGTCCGCCAGCCGCTGCACCTCGGCCTTGCCTGATTGGGCCTCCTCGACCAGCTTGGCCATCTGCGCCAGCCGGGTGTCGTCGCCGACCCTGGTGGCGCGGACGACAAGACGCCCGCCAGCGTTGACGGTGGCGCCGGTGACGGCGTCGCCCTCGCCGACCTCGACGGGGACGGACTCGCCGGTAAGCATGGAGGCGTCCACGGCCGAAGAACCCGAGACAACTATTCCGTCGGTAGCGACCTTTTCTCCGGGGCGTACTACGAACTCGTCGCCAACCGCGAGCTGGTCGACGGGGATGCGGGTCTCGGTGCCATCACGTAAAACCGCGACGTCCTTGGCGCCGAGCTCCAGCAGGGCGCGTAGCGCAGCGCCCGCCGTCCGCTTGGAGCGCTTCTCGAAGTATCGGCCGGCCAGGACGAACAGGGTCACACCTGCGGCCACTTCGAGGTAGATGTTGCCCGCGCCGTCGCTGGGCCTGACGGTCAGCTCGAAGCCGTGGTGCATGCCCGGTTCTCCGGCCGTCCCCCGAAACAGGGCATATAGAGACCACAGAAATGCTGACAGGGTTCCGATCGAGACCAGGGTGTCCATGGTGGCCGCGCCGTGTTTGAGATTGACCCAGGCGGCCACGTGGAAGGGACGGCCGCCCCACACGATGACCGGTGCAGCCAGGGCCAGCGACGCCCATTGCCAATACCGGAACTGCAGGGCAGGGATCATCGCCATCGCGATTACCGGGCTGGCGAGCACGACGGCGGTAATGAGGCGGGTGCGAAGCGATGTCAGCTCAGGGTCTTCGGTCGCGGTTTCTGTGGCGGGTTCCTCGCGACGGCGCGGCAGTGCCGCGGAGTATCCGGCCTTTTCGACTTCGGCGATCAGCAACTGCGGGTCGTATCCGGAGGGGACTGTGAGGGCGGCTTTTTCGGTCGCGAAGTTGACAGTCGCGGTGACGCCCTCGAGCTTGCTCAATTTCTTTTCGATGCGCGTCGCGCACGAGGCGCAAGTCATCCCTGCGATTTCCAGCTCGATGTTGCTCACCGCGGTCGGTGAATCGGTTGTCTCGGACGCGAAGCCCTCCTTAGCCGTTTTCATGCGACCAACACCGCCTCGTAACCCGCCTCGTCGACCGCGCCCTGCACTGCCTTTTCATCGATCGGCACCGAGCTTGTGACGACGAGCCGGCCCGTGTCGGCGCTTACGTCTATGCCGTCGACACCCGGGATTTGGGCCACCTCGCTCTGGATGGCAGCCGCGCAATGCGCGCAACTCATCCCGCGTACCCGGTATTCGCTCGTGGTCATGACACTCCTTCCCTATACCCGCTGGGGGTATGTATGGCTACACCGATATATACCCCATGGGGGTACCGGGGTCAAGACCGGTCACTGCCGACGGGCACATTGTGCCTGGTCGGTAGTCCGGACCGGGCGGCGGGGACTGGCCCCTGGCGTCGAGTGGCTACTGCCGCAGGTGCGATCCGCCGCCTATGTACCAGACCTGGCCGGTAATCCACTCGGCCTCCTCGGACAGCAGGAACGTGGTGATCGCCGCGAGGTCGTCCGGCTTGCCCAGCCGGGTACCCGTTTTTCGACCGACTCACTTGAAGTGTCGAAGCAGCTCGTTGCGGCAGGACTGGGATACGCAGTGATTTTGTCGGCGGGATGTGGTGTCGAAGCCGAAGCGGACGATTGCGCTATACGTCCATTTGTGAACCCGAAATCACACACCGAATTGGGGTGGCTGCGACCTCTGCGCTGGAACTGCCGCGTGAACTCGCCACCAAAACCGGCGTCCTCATGCGAGAAGAGGTCGCGAGGCATACCAAGTCGGGCTTCTGGCCGGCAAGCTTCGTCCCGTCGCCATCTTGGGATCCGAACTTCGCAGAGCCCCTGCAGTAGGCAGAGCGTAGCGTCGAGCTGGCGCTGTCGGACAGCCGGAAGGAGGCTCTCATGACTGTCACCGTCGTCGATGCGGGACCGCAACAGGTGAGCCGGTCGGTTCAAGTCGCCGCGCCGGCCGCGGAGCTGTATGCGATGGCCGCCGATCCGCGGCGACATCATGAACTGGACGGATCCGGCACTGTTCGCGACAACATCAAGGTGCCCGCGAGATTGACTGTGGGGTCGAAGTTTTCGACCAAAATGAGGATGTATGGCCTGCCATACCGGATCACCAGCACGGTGACCTCCCTTAAACCGAACGAAGTGGTCGAATGGCGCCATCCGGTGGGCCATCGCTGGCGCTGGGAATTCGAGTCGCTGTCACCGACACTCACGCGGGTCACCGAGACGTTCGACTACCGCGACGCCGGTGTGCTCAAGAACAAGCTGAAGTACTACGAACGGATTGGTGCCCGGAAGGCCAACACGGCGGGCATCGAGGCGACGCTGACCAAACTGCGGGATCGCTACGCCGGGCGATGAGCTATCGGGGCGATGTTTATGCTGCTGGATCGGCGGCGTCCCACGCAACGACACCAGACACCCAGTGGGTGAGTTGTTCGACTTGGTCGTTGCTGTGTAGGTGGCGCGGCGGTGTTGCGTAGGTGGCATAGGGGCGGCAGCGGATGACAACACGGTTTTCTCGCTCAGCCATTGCTTCTACATGCGGGCGTGCCTCCTCGCCGAGAGGCTCGCCGGACATTCGACCGGCAACCGCCATCAACACGTCGACCGCGAGGTCACGGTCTTGCTCGAGAGTCGCGTCGGCGTAGACCTGAAGATAGGTAAAGGGCCATCGTTCGTCGAGGATGCACAGACTGACCTTGCCGTCGCGTTCGATGACGCGGGCCTTTCCGCGGCCGGCCATTGTGGACACCAACAGCTCGTCGGTGTCGGTGGGGATGTAGTAGACGATCGACATGGCTGGGCCATCGTTGCGGCGACGGTAACCGAACACACAGGTGCGGTGGGTACGCACGAATTCGCGTCGCTCGGAGGGAAGCATGTCACGGTCGGTCGGAGCCGTGTACGGCTCTGATGCCAGTGGCAGGAGCATGGCGAGACGTCCTTGCTATCGAGGGTGTTGACCCAGATATGATTAATGGATACAGTGTGTCCGTTATTTGTTAAGGTGTCAAGGCACTGGGCGTGCCCGGGTTTCGGAGGTGCTCATACCCAGCGATGTGACCCCCGCCGGCCAGCCCCACGGGCTCCCGTCAGGCCGCTCCCGCGGGCGTCCGGCTCTGCCCCTGGACCGGATCCTTGCGGCAGCCCTCGAACTCGTCGACGAGCAGGGAGCCGACGCGCTGTCGATGCGTTCCCTGGCGCAGCGCCTGGAATCGGGCACCGCCACCCTCTACCGGCACTTCGCCAACCGATCGGAACTGGTGGCCATGATGGTCGACCGCATGCTCGGTGAAGTCGACCTCGACCCGCGAACAGTTACCCCCCTGCCCTGGCAACAAGCCTGTATATCGTTCGCGCAGCATATGTTCGACGCGTTGGGGCACCACGGAAATGTCGTATCCTTGTTAATCGGGCACGTGCCGATGGGGCCCAATGCGATGGTCCACCGCGAGCTGTGTCTATCGGTCCTTCTCGACAACGGATTCCCGCCGGTGGTCGCCGCCCATGCCTACGCCACGCTGGCCCGCTACGTACTCGGCTTCGCGATCCAACTCTCCGGGTCGGCGGCGGTCACCGGTCAACAAGACGCCGAACTATCGGCTGCATTCCATGAGCTTGATCTGTCCCGCTATCCCGCTACCGTCGCAGTCGCCGACGATCTACCCGTTCCGCTGGAGGAGGAGTTCGCATTCGGGTTGCAGCTCATCGTCGCCGGACTCGAGCGATTGCAAGCGTGACACATCACCGCATGCCGAGGCGGCTCAGGTGTTCGATCATGGTGTCTACCGCGGCTTCTAGTGGGGCGGTGTCGCGACGGACCTGGCTAAGCAGCAACCCGCCTTGTATGCCGGCGAGCATCGCCAGCGCGATTCGGTTGATGTCGGTTCCTTCGGCCAACTCGCCGCGCGCGGCAATGGCCACTAGGCTGTCGTGGATCATGTTCTCCCACTTGCCAAATGATAGGGCCAGCCGAGCTCGCGCGACCGGGTCCGACTCAGACAGCTCGTTGGCCATCGAACCGATTGGACAGCCTCCCGCGCAGCCGAGACTGCGCACCAGGTCGACCATGATATCGCGCCAGCGGTATAGGTCCTTAATGCTGTCGATACGGTCGAGGCCGAGGTGCTGCACGCTGAGGACGTGGTTGGTCTGAAAGTCGATGACAGCGGCGACAAGGTCGTTCTTGTCGGCGAAGTAGTGGTACATCTGCGAGGTGCTGATTGCCGCGGCTTCCTGGATGTCTTCGATGGTTGTTCGGGCAACACCGCGCTGCAGCATCAATTCTGAGGCCGCGGCCACGATACGCTCGCGGGTTGCGCGGCCCTTTGCGGTCAGTTTGTCGTAAGGGACCGGCGTCATCGGCATCTCTTCTTTGGTGGAGTAATCACTTCAAAATCTACCGCACAAAATCGAGTTTTGGAGTTGACACTCCATTTTTGCTTCAGGAGGATGAACGTGTTCGTCTACTAATTGGTGCCGGAACCTGTTGTGCGGCAACCGGTACGCATGCGAAGGGCAATAAACTATGGCTATCACCTCGGACACTGCCGACACCAACCACACGACCATCGCCGACCGGGTCGCGCAACTTCAGCGGGGGATGGCCGGCCAGCTCCCCGACGACGTTCTCAATACCTTCAGCGCCGAGCAGGCGCATCTGCAGGCCAGTGGCATACCGGTCGGCGTTGCCGCGCCCGGCAATGCCATGCCCGATGCGCAGCTACTCGACGTGCACGGCGCGCCCACCACGCTTGCCGGGGCCGTCGGTGGACGCGGTGCGGTGGTTGTGCTCTACCGCGGTGCGTGGTGCCCCTACTGCAACCTGACGCTGCGCGCTTATCAGGAGGAACTCGTCCCGCGGCTGGCGCAGCGTGGTATCGCGCTGGTGGCGATCAGCCCTCAAAAGCCCGACGGCTCACTGTCGACGCAGGAGATGAACGAGCTGAGCTTCACCGTGTTGTCCGACCCGGGCAATCAGGTAGCGGCAGGGTTGGGCGTACTCACCGCCCCCAGCGAGGACGCTCGCGCCGCTCAGCGAAACCTCGGTCTCGACCTGCCCGAAGTCAACGCCGACAGGACGCACGGGCTACCAATGCCGACAGTAGTCATCGTCGACGGCGCCGGAATCATTCGCTGGATCGACGTACACCCGAACTACACAACCCGCACCGAAGTCGCCGACATCGTGGACGCCCTGAGCGCTCTCGTCTGAACTCCGGGCGGCCTAGATCCGTGCTCAATGCGTGAACCGAAACTCTCCAAAAATGGACGAGAGCCCAAACCCGCTGGCGGAACTGCTGATCCGAGGGGGCCAGTTCATCAGCCGTTCCGGCCTGGTAATAGCCCTGGCCTGGATCGGATTCGGCAAGTACGTGAAGATGGAATCCCGTGTGCACATCGAACACAGCCCACTGATGAGCTGGATCTACGACGTGGTCAGCGTCACCGCGGTCGCACGCGGGCTTGGGACGATGGAAATCGTTGCCGCGCTTCTCATCGCGCTGCGCCCACTATGGCCGCTCGCATCGGCGGTTGGAAGCGCGCTGGCGGTCGTGCTGTTCTTAGGGACACTGAGTTTCTTCTTCACCACCCCCGGGGTGATCGTCACTCACGCCGCCGGCGTTCCGGTGCTCTCCGCGCTGCCCGGCCAATTCCTGCTCAAGGATCTGGTGCTGATCGGGGTTGCTTTGTGGACGCTGGGCGACTCGCTGGCGGCAGCGCAATTCACACGTGGGGGAGCACCTTATCAGCCAGCAGGTGCAAACTGGACCAGCCCGCGTCGATCGGAAGGCCGCCGATGAGTGGGTTCATCACGATTTCTTTTCTGCCGCCGCGAATCTGGTCGACCAGCTGCTCAGGGGTAAGAATCTCGACATGATTGAGGCGGCGTAGATCCTCGATCGAGGCGGCGGCAGTCTCGTTGGGCCGCGGTACGCCGACGCGCTTCCAGGCGCTGTATTCCGCGGCTTCGTTCATGATGAAATCACCGTAACGACACCACGCTTCGTCGGGATCGGTATGCAGCAAGATGACACTGCTGCCGTTTTCGGGGTGATACACAAAGCCCGTCTTGCCGTACTTGCGCAACTCCTGCTCATACACCGCTTCCACCTCGGGCATGGGCATCGGCGGCGAGAACGGTAGTCCGAAACGGGCCGCCCGGCGGGCCGCCACAGCACTCATGCCGCCGACGAAGAAGATCGGATGTGGACGAGTATGCGGTTTCGGCGTGACATTGATGAGCGTGCCTCCATAGTCGAAGGGTTGATCACTCCACGCCTTGAGCAACACCGTCAAGCAGCGATCCATCAAAGCCGCTCGCTGCGACCAGTCCTTACCGGCGGCGTGATACTCCTCGGGCCGATAACCCATGCCGGCCACGAAACTGAAGCGGCCCTGGGTGAGGTTGTCCAGCACGGCGATATCCTCGGCCAGCCGAACCGGATCGTAGAGCGGGACGATCAGCGCGTTGATGCTGATGCGCGCGCTGCGTGTGCGCCCGGCGATCGCAGCGGCCAAAATCAATGGCGAAGGAAGCCAACTCGTGGCCGCCAAGTGATGCTCTTCTCCGCTGATGGCGGTGAATCCGCGCCGATCGGCAAACTCCGCCATGTCCAGCGCGGCCTGGTAACGCCCGGCCTGGCGTGCCGTGGGATCGGCAATGTTGGTCATATTCAGCCGCAACGCGGTGAGCAAACTCATCGTTGTACGCCGGCAGAAGACACGAATAGCGTTCCCCTGATCAAATCCTTGGCCGAGCCCAGCGTGGCCGCGTAGGCGTCCGGTCCCAGACTGGCCGCCCGCTCCGTCAGACCGCGCGCGAGAGCATGGATCGCATCTGCCGCGGCACCCGCAGTGGTGTCGGAAGGCAGCGCGCCCTGCGCCCGGGCGTCATCGATGATCTCAGTAATAGTGTCACGCAACGCTTTTAGCCCGGGATACTTCGACAGATCGCTGGCAGGGTGTTCATTACTCTCTACGCGGATCGCACGATCGAAGGCGGCCAGATAGGGATACTCGCGCATCAACCGGCCCGACTCGTCCAACACTGCCGCAAGGCGGTCGACGACATCATCGGCCTTCGCGGCAGCGGCCCGCAGCCGAGGGAACGCGACCTGCTCCATTTCCTCAACGGTCGCTTTGAGCAACTCGGACTTGTTCGGAAAATAGTGATACAGACTGCCGCTGGTCATGCCGGCGGCCCGGGCGATCTCGCGAATCGTCGTGTGCGAATAGCCCATCTCGGCCACGCAGCGCATCGCTGCGGTGATGATTCGTGCGCGAGTTTGCTCACCATCGGCGCCCACCGGCCTGCCCAACTGCGACGGCGTGGCGGTCATGCCGCGCGGTACCCGCCGCCGGTTTGTCGATCACGCACCGCGCACCTCCGCGCCGAAGCCCAAACTAATTGATCACTCGATTATATTCGATGATGTTGGGCATCGAGAGCCGACGGACAGGACGCGCGAGTGGGGACAGCACGGTGACACGGGCGCAGCTAGGACGTCCGGTCGGTGCCAGCGGCGAGGAGACCCGCCAGCGGATCATCGTCGCCACCATGCGCTGTGTGGCCAAGGTGGGGTACTCCCGAGCGACCATCCGCGAGATCGCCCGCACCGCGGACGTGACCAGCGCCAGCCTCTACAACTACTTTCCGAACAAGTCGGAGCTGATCAACGCGGCGATCGCGGCCCGAACCGATGTCGCGCTGCCACGGCTGCGCCAGGCCGCAGCCGGGCCCGGTGATGTCATCGACCGAATCGAAGCAGTGCTCGACGAATCGGGCCAGCTGATGCGCGAATACCCCGACCTAGCCGCTTTCGAGTGGGTGATCCGAGCCGAAAGCGCGGCCGCCCTGGAACCCCAGGCGGCGGGCGGAGCGGGATTTCAGGCGTTCCGCGAGATCATCGAAGGCATCGTCGACGACGCTTACCTCCAGGGGGATCTGACTAGCCGCGCCGATCGGCAAAACGTTGTCGAGGCGATCTATGCGCTCATCTACGGCTTGGTCGAGTTGGGCGCCACTCTGCCGCCGGAGGAGTACCACGCGGCGTTGGGCTCGGCCAAGCAATTGATCAGGGGCACCCTGTTCGGTCGGCGCAAGACGCGGACATAGCAGCTGGCAGGAGGCCATTGTGGCACCGAACCCCTTGATGTGATCAAGCGATTGATTATATAGTCGGGTCGCGGAGAGGAAGTCGAGACCTTGACTGAGACCATTGGCGCGACGTTCGACGTCGACGCATTGCGACAGAAGTACGCCGAAGAGCGCGCACGGCGGTTACGTCCGGACGGCATCGCGCAGTACGTGGAGATGACGGGTGCGTTCGCCCGATTCGCCGAAGACCCCTGGGTAGACGGGACATTCGCTCGCGAACCGCTCACCGACGAGGTTGACGTGGCGGTCATCGGCGCCGGTTTCGGCGGGCTGTTGACCGGAGTGCGGCTGCGTCAGCTCGGTGTCGAAAGTGTGCGGTTGATCGACACGGCGGCCGACGTGGGTGGCACTTGGTACTGGAACCGGTATCCGGGGATTGCTTGTGACGTCGAGTCCTATGTGTACATGCCGCTGCTGGAGGAGCTCGGCTACGTTCCCACCGAAAAGTACGCCAAGGGAGCCGAGATTTTTGCGCATTGCCAGCGCATCGCCCAGCAGTACGATCTCTACCGCGACGCGTGCCTGCAAACCGATGTGCATGAGATTCGTTGGGAACCAAGCCAATCCCGCTGGATCATCCGCACGAACCGGGGCGATGAGATGCGGGCCAGATTTGTGTCCATGGCCAATGGTTACCAAGCCAAACCCAAACTGCCCGGCATCGAAGGCCTCGGCTGTTTTCGCGGGCATGCGTTTCATACCAGCCGGTGGGACTACGGCTACACCGGGGAGGCGCTGGAGAACCTGGCCGGTAAGCGCGTCGGCATCATCGGTACCGGCGCCACGGCGATCCAGTGCGTGCCGCACCTCGCCGCGGCGGCGCAGCAGCTCTACGTCTTCCAGCGCACGCCGTCATCGGTAGACGTGCGGGCCAATCGTTCCACGGATCTGCAGTGGGCCAGCACATTACAGCCGGGCTGGCAGCGCAAGCGCATACAGAACTTTCAGATCCTCACTGCCGGCGGGCAGGCCGAAGAGGATCTGGTCGCCGACGCCTGGACGAGCATCACACGGAAGCTTCCGGTCATGCGTCATGACAGCGACGGCGTCTTGGACCCCGAACAACGGACCCGCGACATCGAGATGGCGGACTTCGGCAAAATGGAAGAGATTCGGGCGCGCGTCGATGAGATTGTCACCGATCCCGCTACCGCGGAGGCGCTCAAACCTTGGTACGGGTACTTCTGCAAACGACCCTGCTTCCATGACGAGTATCTGCAAACGTTCAACCGCGAAAACGTCACACTGGTCGACACGCGAGGTCGCGGAGTGGAGCGCATCACCGAATCCGGTGTGGTCGTCGACGACGCGAGCTACGAACTCGACTGCCTTATCTTCGCAACGGGTTTCGAGGTGGGCACCGACTACTGCCGTCGTACCGGCTTCGAGCTGATCGGCCGCGACGGGGTGACGCTCACCGAGCACTGGCGCGACGGTGTGCGGACCTTTCAGGGCCTGTGTACGGCCGATTTTCCGAACTGCTTTATCGAAAGCATCGCCCAGGCGGGCCTGACGGTGAACTTCCCCTACTTGCTGGACGTGCAGGCAAGCCACGTCGCGTGGATCATCGCACGGGCACTCGCTCGGGGCGTCACCGAAGTTGAGGCGTCACCCAGTGCCGAAGCCGCCTGGGTCGATACGGTTGTGGCCCGGTCGGCCGCGAGCGCCGAGCGCGCCAAGACCTGCACCCCCGGCTACTACAACCGGGAGGGCAAGGCGGACGCCAAGACTCGGCAGGGCAGCTTCTTCTTCGGTGCACCCACCGAGTACGCCGACATTTTGGAGACGTGGCGGGCCAAAGGGGACTTGGACGGGCTACCAGATTCGCGGCGCCGAGGTCGGCCCGTGACAAGCCGGCAAGCCCGTTGGCGTTACGCCGTCGGTCGGATCCGAGCGGCGACCCGGCGTCGACGCCCACCGAAGGTGGCGATCATCGGTGCCGGGCTTCGGCGGTCTCGGTGCTGCGGTGGCGCTACGTCGCGCCGGCATCGACGATCTGGTGATCATCGAGGGCGACGACGGTGTCGGGGGCACCTGGCGGCGCAACACCTATCCCGGTGCCGCGTGCGATATCCAGAGTCACCTGTACTCGTTTTCGTTTGCGCCCAACAAATCCTGGAGCCGTACCTACGCTCGGCAGCCCGAGATTCTGGCCTACCTCGAGTCGGTGGTCGACGACTTCGATCTGCGTCGCCACCTCATGCTCGGCACCAGGGTGCGCTCGGTCCGCTGGAACGCGGACACGCCGGAGCTGGGATTGCCAGTTAGACCGGGCCGGACATGCCGCCAGACTGACCGCCGACGTCGTCGTCTGCGCGGTCGGATTATTCGGGTCCCCAAAGCTTCCCGACATCGAAGGCCTGACCGACTTCAACGGCATTCTCATGCACACCGCGCAGTGGGATCACCGCATCGAGCTGACGGGCAAGAAGGTGGCGGTGATCGGCACCGGCGCCAGCGGGGTGCAGGTTGTTCCCGAGCTGGCGAAGATCGCCGAACACGTTACGGTCTTTCAACGCACACCGCCATGGATGGTGCCCAAGGACGACCGCCCTTACAGCGCAACCGAATTGGCGCAATTCCAGCGCAACCCGCTGGCGGTGCGCCGCACCCGTTGGCAGATCTGGAAGTTCCAGCACGACAACACCGCGACCTTTGCCGACGACCCCGTTGTGACTGCGCGCATCGCAGATCGCGACGTCGTTTCTGGAGCGCACCGTGGCCGACGAGCGGCTGCGCCGGGCGCTGACGCCGGACTATCCGTTCCGCTGTAAGCGGGTGTTGCTGGGCGACGAATATTACCGGGCATTGCAGCAGGACAATGTCGAGCTGGTCACCGACCCGATCGAGCGCATTGACCGAGACGTCGGTGATCACCACCGCCGGCGATGCGGTCGACGTCGATGTGATCGTGCTGGCCACAGGGTTTGAGACGTCACGCTACCTGTCAGGCATCGACGTCATCGGGGCCGGAGGGAGTCGGCTGCACGAGCGCTGGGGCGATGACCCAAGCGCCTACTTGGGTGTGGCGGTCAGCGGATTCCCGAACTTCTTCATGCTCTATGGCCCCAACACCAACCAGGGCGGCAACTCGATCGTCTACATCCTTGAGGCCGGAGCGCGGCTGGTCGCCAGCGCGGTGAGTCGGGTGGCGCGCCGAGGCGGGTATGTCGATGTGCGCCCTGAAGCGGAGACGCGCTTCAACGACGAGCTCTGCGCGGACCTGGAGCGCACCATCTGGACGAAATGCGACAGCTACTTCCGTTCGCCCACCGGCCGAATCGTCACCCAGTGGCCCTACACCGAGCTGGAGTACGCCCGGCGGACCTGGCGGCTACGGCCCCGAGACTGGATGCACCGTACGAGTATGCGGCCGCCGACTGGTGCGGGACTAGCCAAGACCGAAATCGATGACCCCGCGAATCAATTGGCCGGCGGCCAGGTCGGCGTAGGCGTCGTTGATCTGGTCGAGCCGGTAGCGCTTGGTGATCATCTCGTCGAGGAGTAGCTGACCCGACTCGTACAACGTGGCCAGCAGTGGGATGTCACTCTTGGGATTGCAGGAGCCAAACACGGTGCCGCACAACGTCTTATTCATCAATATGAAGTCTTGTAGCGTGACGGCGATCGAGTGCGTCACGCGGCGACGGCAGCCCGGTCAGTACGCAGGTGCCGCCCTTGCGGGTGAGCGTCAGCGCCGTCCCGACGTCGGCCTCGCCGATCATCGCGGGGGAGACGACGACCGCATCCGCCATCACTCCGCGGGTCAGCTCCCGCACCATCTCGATCGCCTCGGGGGCCGATGCGGCGGTGTGAGTCGCACCGAAGCTCAGCGCAGACGTTCGCTTGAACTCGACTCACGTCGACCGCGACGATGCGGGCCGCGCCGCTGATGCGTGCGCCCTGAATGGCTGCGGTACCGATCCCTCCCGCGCCGATCACCACCGCCGTGTCACCGCCCCGCACGCCCGCGCGGCGGGCCGCCGAGCCATATCCGGTCGGAACCGCGCATGCCAGCAGCGCGGCGGGCACCAGCGGGAAACCCAGGATCGATCTTGACGAGCGAATTCGCCGCGACGACAGTGTGTTCGGCGAATGCCCCGATCTTGGAGACGTGCCCGAGGTTTCGTCCGTCGACGGTGTGATGACGAAAGGTGCCATCCGTCGGCATGCCCGGCGCCAAGGTACCCAGACCCGGTGTCGCACAGGTATTCCATCCCCGAGGCGCACCACCGGCATTGCCCGCAAACCGCGACGAAGGACGTCACCACATGATCGCCCGGCGCGAAGCGGGTGACGCCCTCCCCGACATCGACCACGACACCGGAGCCTTCGTGCCCGCCGATCGTCGGCGACATGGCCGGTAACCCGAGGGCGCGCAACGTATCTGGCGGCGGGGCCAGCTTTCCCTGCCGGATGTGTTCGTCGGAGTGGCAGAGGCCGGTGGCGGCCAGTCGCACCAGGACCTCGCCGGCGCTCGGCGGATCCAGTTCGAACTCTTCCACAGACCACGGACGGCCGTACTCGTAGAGGATGGCCGCGCGGCTTCGCATCGACTGGCGCCGCCCTTTCTATCGTGGCCACCGCAATCCAGAAATACTATCAATTGATTGATTAATGTGGTGCGCGGTCTTTTGGAGATGAGTCCAGCCGAAAGGCTATCGGCCGGGATCGTCGGCGACCTCGATCTCGCCGGCCGCGGCCGCCGACGCAGTTGATCGAAAGTCGTCCAGTGACTTGTCGGCGTAGGTGTAAGACCACTCGGCGACCGCGTCGTGCACCGTGTCGCTCGTGCCGACGTATCCCCGAAGTATTGACGCATTCGCGCTCTGCGAGTGCGCCCGCGCCAGCAGCACGGCACAGGCAGTGACGTATTCGCTGAATGTGGCGGCCGACATGCCTTCGGTGTCGACTGTGCCCTTCATGTCGTGGAACTGACGGACGTAGTAGTCGCGGCCGTCCTTGCGCGTCGTCCCGAGGAACACATCCGACATCGCCTGCAGGATTTGCTGGCCATCGATAACGCGCATGCCCTGGCCTTTGGCCGCGACGGCCGCGGCCAACGTGTCCGGCTGACGCCAGCCGCCGTATTCCTCGAGCACCGATCGAGTGGCCTCCTTGATCTGCAGGATCAGCGGCGTGCCGTTGGGACCCACCAAGATGACCAAGTAGCACCGGGTTCCGACGCTGCCGACACCGACGACCCGCAGCGCGACATCGGTGACGCGAAAATGCGAGAGCAGCAGCGCCACGTCAGCGGGGACAGCGGCCAGATACTCCTGAATCGACTCCACCAACGGGGCTTCGGTGTCGCTCGTCAACGTGCTGCAGGACCGGCGGTGCTTCCCGCAGCCGCGGGGTCCCGTCGGGGCCAATCTCCATGATCTGTTCGAAGACACGCGCCGACGTCCGGGTGCGCGCCCGGGATATCGTCTTCTGAATTAATGCCTGTAATTCCCTGGATACCGTCCCGGTGTAGCGCTCTGGTTCCACCCGCAGGTAGTAGCGGTCCAGAACGCTCATCTCCTCGAGCATCGCCTGCAGGCTGGTTTGGTAGCCAACCAACGCCTGCTCGACACAGCGGCTTATGGCCTTGGCGGGATAGTCCGCATGGCGGCCGCCGACGATGGCGCTGGTGATCAGGCGTTTGACGTCCCATTCCGCGGGAGCAACGGCGGCCTCGTCGAAATCGTTCAGGTCGAACACTATTGAGCGGTGCGGGGCGGCGTACATGCCGAAATTCGACACGTGAGCGTCACCGCAACACATGACTTCGATCCCGCTCGACGGGCTTGCGGCGAGGTCGGCGGCCATGACCGCGGCAGAGCCGCGGTAGAACGAGAACGGGTCGGCGAGCATCCGGGCGAAGCGTAGCGGGACGAGTTCGCGGAGCCGGTTGGCATTCTGGGCGACGAGAATTTCCGTGGCTGTCCGGTCAGATGCAGTCAGCTGTGCGAGGGCGCGCCGTGGGACACTCTTGCGCAGCGCCCGACCGCGTATTTCATCCTCGCGTGGGACCTCGAGATCGATCAGGCGTTCACGCAACACCCGTTGCGGCATCTGCTCAGCATATGTAGGAAACCCGTGGCCGCGGTGGGCTTTCGAAGGCCCGATCACGGGGATGTATCTATTTTCAGGTTGATTCTCATGGCTGGCGTCAGGTGGCCCAATCGTTAACATTCTTAAGAACGTTGGGTGGCAGACGAAATAGTCTGAGGGATCACCATGGGCAGCGGACGGAAATGGGGTTGGCGTGGTGAGGTTGGTACCACCTGACCCGTCGGGGTCGGCCGCCGCACCAGGCGGGCGACAGAGACACCGATGATAGAACCGCATCCTTTAGCTGGCTGCGCTTAATCACCATGTGCCGCTCACCACAAACTCCGAACACGCCGAGGACCCGGACCTTCACTACCTCGTTTGATGCGCTTGGGTAATTGAGTTCCTAGCTTGTCGGGCTCCCAGCCTTGATCGCCGCAATGACGCCTCCATCGACAAGGAGATCGGTACCGGTGATGAAGGATGCGTCGGGGCCAAGCAGGAACGCGGTGGCCGACGCGATGTCGTCAGGAGTACCGAGGCGACCAGTCGCAGAGGCCGCGATCATCGCTCGCATGCCGTCACCCACCGGGGAGGCGAGTTCCTGCTGCCCCATCGGTGTGGAGATGATGCCGGGACTGATCGAGTTGATGCGTGCACTCCGCCGACCCCAGTGTGCACTGGCAGCCCGGACTCGAATGTGATTGGCTTGCTTAGCGATTCCGTACGCGATACCGGGCTCGGTGATTTTTTGGGGACTGACGAACTCCAGCCCTAGCAGTTCGCTCGCCGGGGTGTGGGCCAACGCATGTTCCTGTTCGGCGGTCAGCGGGGGAAACATGTGCCCGGCCATGCTGGCGATCACGACGCCCGCGCCGCCTTCAGCGATGACCTCGCCGAATTCCTCCAGTACAAGCGCGACGCCCAGAAGATCGACCGCCAGGATTGCTTTGGCCGAGGCCTGCGATGGGGACAGGCCGGCGGTGTGTGCCACGTGTGTCACGGTGCCGAGTGAGGCCGCGTGCTCGGCGAGCTTGCGTACCGATTCCGGCGACGAGACATCGACCGCTTGGCTTTCGACGTGATGGCCGGCCGCGGAGAGCACTTCGGTTTCCGACGCGAGTGCCGTCTCGTTGTTGTCGGCCAATAGCACCGTTTTACCGGCACCAAGCCGGTGGGCGATTGCGTGGCCCATACCGCCCACGCCGAGAACGGTCAACACTTCGCGAGCCACAGGCGCTCCAAATCCGAGACGTTGCTAGTTAAGTCGCGATGCTATACAAGGCGCCACGGCTGCTACGTCGGGAGGCCGGGCTCTTCTATGGACTGTTGTGGGTGACCGCTATGACGGATGGCCGTACCGAAGAACGGCGCCCTGAGAGTGGCAGCCAGGTGGCGGCGGTTGACGGTCAGCCCGATTATGGCCAGAGCGGTGTAGATACCGCAGAGCACCAGCCGCCCGTGTGTCGAGGCGATCGGGAACTGGACGACGAACAACCCTAGCAGCGCCCACGCCGTGGCTCGGTGGAAACGCAGCGCCAGGATCAGTGCCACGCCCATCAGAGTCTGGGTGGCCGTGAGCAGCACTTCTTCGATCTGGCGCGAATCGAGCACCAGGGCGAATCCGCCGCCGCCCAGCAGGTGGGACACCGGCAACGATCCGATCAGCAGCGTCCATTGGTTGACCTTCGACGAGATCAACGTGGCAATGGCCGCGGTGCCCTTGCCACGTGCGGCGAAGATGACCGCGATGATGAACTCGGGCGCTTCGGAGGCCAACGGGGCCAGCCACTGCACCAGCAGGAACCGGTCGATGCCCAACTCGCTGCCCGCTGCGACCAAATTGTCGGCGAACGGTTTGGCACACAGCAGGATCACAGCGCCGGAGGCCGCGAAAAGGCCGACGACGGCGATGCGCCGGCTGCGGTCGGACAGCTCCCCAATGGCGGCAGCGGTACCGACCAGGTCGGGCTCTTCCACGTCGCCGTGGCTGATCTTGTAGAGGTAGAAGCCGAACCAGGCCAGCAGCGTCAACCCCAGTGCCAGGTGGATCTGCCCAGTCGCGGGTATCACGAATGCGACGACACCGGCGATTAGCAGGAACCCGAGTTCGACGCGGTTGGCGGGCTGCAGCGCCAAACCGGCGGGTTTGTCGTTGCCGGCCTTGCGCGCCACGACAATGCTGACCAACACCACGACGGGCCAGCCCAGGCCCATCAGTAGCCGGTTGGACCCGGTCATGTTGGCCGCGGCGTATTGCGTGTAATCCGGATTGTGGCCAGACACGTACGCGTAGTAGAGGTCGACAGCGTATTCGGGCAGCACCGCCACCAATGCGAGTATCGCGATCGCCAGCCCGCCGGAGACATCGATCTGCGCGGCTTCGGCGGCCCACGCCAGTAAGAAGCTGGCCGCCACCACCGCGGCCCCAAAGATCAGCAGGGCGGCAACCGGGTCCGGATGCAGGCCGACAATCCGCACCACTACCGCTGGGGCGATAAATATCGCGGTGATCAGCGCCGAACGGGTCAAGGTGCGCCGCCGCGAGCGTGATGCCGTCGAGACTGTGGCTGCGGGCCTGTCTATGGCGAGCATCGTCATCCTTCAACTCATCGAGGGGCGCCGATCATTAATGACTACTTTGGCTCGCGGCCGTGGCTTGACCTGCCTGCCCTAAGGTACCTGTCCAATCCTCATCCCAGCAACATTGTGGACGCACAAAGTAGCACCGTCTCACGTCCCGTCCCTGCTGGCCAAGCGACACAATTCTGAAAGTTAGGCTGCGCTAACTTCAAACTTTGGCAAACCGATTCAGTCACATCCGGGGGTGGCTTGGTGGCGCTCGTATAGCTTCGGGGAGTGTCCGGTGGCCCGTCTCCGAAACAACCGTGGAACATCAACATCCACTACGACGCACTGCTGGAGTCCAAGGTTCCGCTCGGTGCCGGGCGGGTTCTCGACGTCGGGTGCGGCGACGGATTCCTTGCCGCCCGCCTGGCTCAGCGAGTGTCGGACGTCACCGCAGTGGACGTCGACGCGCCCGTCCTGCAACGCGCGCAGGCCCGGTTTGCCACCGCGCCGACCCGGTGGGTACGCGGCGACATCATGACGGCCGAGCTCCCCAGTTTCGATGCCTTCGATGCTGTCGTCTCCAACGCCGCCCTGCATCACGTCGACGACGCTCGAGCGGCATTGGCACGGCTCGCCGGGCTGGTGAGTCCGGGCGGGACGCTGGCCGTGATCACCTTCGTCAAACCCTCACTCCGAAACGGCTTGTGGCACTTGGCAAGCTGGGTGGCCTGCGCCGTCGTCAATCGGATAAAGGGCAAATGGGAGCACACCGCTCCAATCAAGTGGCCGCCACCGGCAACTCTGCTACAGCTCCGTAGCCATGTCCGCGCGCAACTTCCCGGCGCTCGGGTTCGTCGGCTGTTCTACGGCCGTGCACTGATCACATGGCGCGCACCGGCCGGTTGCTAGTTGTCCGGGCCCATGGCCACGGAAGCGGCTTGGGTGAAAAGCTCGACGGCCTGATTGCGGGTTAGCGACGCCAGTATTTGCGCGGCGGCGCGCATGGTGTCGCCGACCATCAAGGTCGGGCCATTGCCGAGGTTCTCGAATGCCTCCGCGATGACGTCCTCCACGGCGGCGGCGCCCTCGGGTACCACGTCGGGCGAGCTTATCTGGCCGCGGCTGTGTTCGAGCTGCCGCAGCGCGGGTGTATTCGTCTTGCCCAGAATGAGGCCCAGGACGTCGACACCTTTGTCGTGCAGTTCGGCCCACAGTGCCTCGGCGAAGACCATGTCGAACGCCTTGGAGGCGCCGTAGGCGACCATGTTGGGTCCGCCGGCCAGCCCGGCACCGGATCCGAAGATGACGATTCCGCCACTTCCTCGCTTGACCATGGCAGGGGCGAAGTGGTGGCACAGCTGCATCGGCACCATGCAATTGCGCTGCACCATCGCCTCGGCGGCTTCGATCGGGTTGGAAAGAAACGGTTCGAAGTTCGGGTCGGCACCCGCGCAGTACACCAGGAACCCGATCTCCAGGTCGGCGGTGGCCGCCGCGATTTCCGATGCCGCGCCCGGTTCTGCGAGATCGACAGCGAGAGTGCGGGTCCCGGCAGATGTTTGCGACTTGATCTCTGCCGCAACCTGATCCAGCACCGCCTGCCGGCGTGCCAGTAGCACCACGTTGACGCCGCGCTCGGCGAGTCCCTTGGCGAACGCGGCACCCACGCCGTCTGAGGCGCCGGCGACGAGCGCCCACGGTCCGTATTTGGTTGCAAATGTCACCGACATGCTCCTGGCTGTTACGACTGGCCGAACGTGGTTACGCGCACCTGGGTGAACCGGCGCCGGGCGATGCGCCAGCCGTCGGCGGTTCGGACGATCTCGTCGTCGTAGAAACCGAGTGCGTTGACGCCGGCTTGGTTGTCGCCGGCCATGATCACTGCGTCGATGTAGGTGCGGGCCGACGCCTTGTCGCCGTCGACCGTGATGGCCTGATTGGTCAGGCGGTGCATCGTGTACCCCGCCATCACGTGCGCCTGCTGCATGAAATCGGTGACGGCTTCGACGCCTTTCCACGAGCCGATCTCGCCGTAGTCGAGTTCGCAGTCGTCGGTGAACACGGTGCGGAACAGCGGCCAGTCGCGTCGGTCGATCCCAGTGGCATAGCGCACCAGCAGATCGGAGATGTCCTGCCGGTCATCGCGTTCGGTCACGGGACGTCTCCATTCGGATGGACCACGATACGCGGCGGGCCGTCGGACCTACGGGCCAGATCGAGCGCGTCGGGCACCTCATCGAGGCTGATGATCTTGCCCACGCTCGGTAGCGGGTCCAGCCGCCCCGACGCGATGGCCTCGAGTGTGCCGTACCAGTCCTGCGGGTGTGGCCCGCCGCCGAATTGGATGGTGACGCCCTGGCGGGTGGCGGTGGTGATGTCAAGCGTGTCAGCCGGTGTACCAGCCGCCCGCGCAGTAGATTCGGGTACCCATCTCGGCGGATTCAACGATCTTCTGGATGAGCCCAGGCGCGCCGACGCACTCGAACACGACAGCCGGGCCGGGCAATCCGTATTGGGCCCGAACCTCGTTGAACGCGTCGAATGGCGACTTCTCGGCGGGATCGACCAGGACATGCGCGCCGAAGCGATCGCGGGCCAGCTCGCGCCGGTCGGACTTAAAGTCCACCACGATAATCGGTTCGATGCCGCGGTTGGCCAAGGCGGCGACGGCCGAGAGGCCAATCGCTCCCGCGCCGATGACGATGGCGATCTCACCCTGTTGCATCTGCGCCGACCTCACGTAGAACTCACCGACGGCGAACGCGTCGGTCAGCGCGACAGCGTCGCTAGAGACGTCACCCGGGACCGGCTTGGCCGCCACTTCCGAAACCACCAGCAGCTCACCGAAACTCCCCTGGGCTTCGGGATGCTGACCGATGATGCGCATTCCGCCGGCGCCGCCGTCGACTAGGCGCACCGGCATGGCTGTCACGCGTGAACCGATTGCGAACTGATCCGTACAACCCGGTCCATGCCCGATGACCTCGCCCACGAACTCATGACCGAGCACGATGTCGCGGTCCGCGTCATATAGCGAGCGACCGGTCGGATCGTCGACGGCAAGCTCCGGGTGGTCCATGAAATGCACGTCCGAGGCGCAGATCGCGGTGCTCAGCGTGCGCAGCAACAACTCGCCCGGTCCGGGTTCGGGGTCCGGTGTCTCGCGGACCTGTAGTCGACGTTCCCTCAGCACCACAGCGCGCAATACGTCAGCCCCATTAACTTTCTCGGATAATCGATATAAAATCTCGAATGTTCGTATAACTTTAGAAATCTCGTCGCAAAGGAGTCAAGCCATTCGCGGATCGACCTCAGCGCCGACTGCCCGGGTGCTCGACGTTGTCGAGCTCCTGGCACGGTCCGGAAATGCGCGGCTGCGGTTCTCCGACGTCGTGCGCGAGCTTGATCTCACGCAGGCAACGGCACACGCGATCTTGAAGACGTTGTGTGACCGTGGCTGGGCTAGCCGCGATCCGGTCGCGAAGACTTTCACTCTTGGCCCCGCGCTCGCTGTGGTGGCCGCGCGGACGGACACCGCTCGGCCGCTCGCGCATGCGGCACGTTCCGCGGCGCTGCGACTGTCCCGCGAGGTCGGCTACGCCTGCTCTGTGGTCGAACGATTCGGTGATTCATTGGTGGTCACCGCCTTTGAGGGTGAACCCGCCACACAGCCGTCGGGAATACCGGGTGATCGCATCCCTTATGCTCCGCCGTTCGGTGTCGCGCTCGCCGCCTGGGACACCGGGGAGGAACAACGGGCGTGGATCCGTCGCGGTGCGGGCAACAACGCCGATCGCACGCAGCGCCTCCAACAGGTATTGGAGCACACGCGTGAGCGTGGATTCGATGTCGACTGGACAACGCCTGCCCTGGCGCAGGCCGTCCAGGTGGTCGGCACATTGGATAGCAACGAGATGCCGACTCCGGTGCGCCACATCATGGACCAGTTGCTCGTCGAGTTCACCACCATCGGCTTTCTCTCCGACGACAACCCTGGTCGGCGGAAACAACCCGTGGTGACTATCGCCGCACCGGTTTTCGATCACCGTCGACAAGTTGCCCTGATGGTGGCCGTGCACCCGCTGTGCCCTCTCAGCGCGCGGCAGATTGCAGTCATCGGGAAACACCTGACCGACGAAACGACAGCAATCAGCCAATCTCAGCCGCAGCCGGGTGCGGTCGATCGCGCCGTCTAGCGCATGCACTGGTAAGCAGCGCTTCCTACCGCAGGTGGGAGGCATTTAGGCTCGGCATGTGGAACTGCGGCAGTTGCGCTACTTCGTGCCGTCGCAGAGGAGGGTCGTCGCTGCGCTTCGGTGGGAGTAGCCCAGCCTGGAAGGCGAAAAGTCATGGCACATAACTATGTTGTGGATGAGCTGGCCGACTTCGTCGTCGGCGCACACTCAGCGGATCTGACCGGACGGCCGCGGACGTTGCTGAAGCGCAATGTGCTCGACAGCATCGCCTGCGCCGTCGGTTCACTGGACGGAGAACTCATTGCGACGATTCGCGAGCAGACCGAGCAGTTCAGCGGCGTCCCTACGGCGACACTCGTCGGCGGCGGGCGAGCATCGGTGGATCAGGCCGCGTTTTTCAATGCGGTGCTGGTGCGCTACCCCGATCTTCTCGACACGTATCTGACGGTGGGAGGGCTGTGTCATCCCGCTGACAACTTCGGTGCGGTCCTGGCCGTAGCCGAGCACACCGGCGCCAGCGGGGCCGATTTTCTGCTGGCCCTCGCGGTCGCCTACGAGATCCAATGCCGGTTTAGCGCCCAGGTTCCCGTCATGGCACGGGGGCTCAATCATGCACTGCAGCTGTCGATGTCGGTTGCGGCAGGGACGGCGAAGCTGCTCGGGCTGAGCGTCGAACAGACCGCCAACGCCATCGCGGCCGCTGCGGCCGACAACGTGTCTCTTGCGACGGTGCACGCTGAACCGGTTTCGAACTGGAAGGGCATTTCACCGGCCATCACCGGTATGCGCGCGGTGTACACGACGATGCTGGCCGGCCGCGGTGTCACCGGACCCAAGTCGCTGTTCGAAGGCCCACACGGCTTGGTGCAGCTCTTCGATCAGCCAATTGATTTCCGTACCGCCGACCGAGGACTCACCTGCGTCGAGCAGACCTACTTAAAGCAGTACTGCTCACTTATCCACGGCCAGGTCGTCATTGACGCGGTCTTGGCACTCCGCAGCGATAACAATCTGCGTGGCGACGACGTCTCACGGGTAACCCTCGAGGTCTTTCAGGGCGCATATGACTTCGCCGGTGGGGGAGCGTACGGAGATAAGGATCATCCGCGAACAAAGGAGCAGGCCGATTACAACCTCAAATACCTGAGTGCGGTTGCGCTACTCGACGGCGGGGTGGGTCCCGAAGAGCTTGAGACCGAACGAGTTCTGCGCGGCGACGTCCAGGAGCTGTTGGCGCGGGTCGACGTCAAGCCTGCCGCCGACCTGACCGCGGACTATCCGCATCGCACAGCGACCCGGGTGCACGTGGTCACCTGCGACGGGCGGGAATTCGACCGCGAGCAGTCCGATTACGAAGGATCCCCAACCCGGCCCATGTCCTGGGAACGCGTTGCAGACAAGTTCTACTGGCTTGCTGAACCCTTCTGTAACGAAGCGCTGTGCGCTGACATCATCGCCGCGGTTGATCACATCGACGAGATCCCCATCGCCGAACTCACCGGTCTGTTGGGTGCGGTGAGTCCCACCGCCCAACGTTCGCGTAGCAAGGCGCGGTTCTGACACCGGACCGCTCTGGATTGCCGCTGCGCGCGTCCTCTTGCGTGGTTTGCTGCCTGCACTGAATGATCGGGGGCCATGCACAAAGATCACCGCGTCAACCGGTGGGAGTTGGTCACCTGCGGGCTCCAAGGGCACGTGACGTACGCGCCCGATGACGGGGCCCTCGCCGACCGGCTGAGCGGCGACACCGGGCTGGGCGAAGTGTGGCGCTGTTTGCGCTGCGGAGAGTTCACCCTCGGCGAACCGGACCGACGCGGTCGCGCCGAAGACGCTCCGATGATCATGCGTGGCAAGGCTTTACGCCAGGCCATCATTGTCCGCATCCTCGGGGTGGAACGTTTCGTCCGGGCGCTGCTGATCGGGCTGGCGGCGTACGCGGTGTGGAAGTTTCGCGGTGCGCGCGGATCCATCCAAGCCACGCTCGACCGAGACCTACCACTATTGCGCGCCAGCGGATTCAAGGTCGATCAGATGACCGCGGTACACGAGCTGGAAAAGGCGCTGGCCGCCAAGCCGTCCACGCTGACCTTGTTGACCTTGGCGCTGGCTACTTACGCACTGGTGGAGGTCATCGAGGGCGTGGGGCTGTGGTTGCTGAAGCGCTGGGGGGAGTACTTCGCGGTGGTGGCCACCTCGGTCTTTCTGCCGCTGGAGATCCATGACCTGGCCAAGGGCATCACGATGACGCGCGTGGTGACTTTCAGCATCAATGTGGCCGCCGTGATCTACCTGCTGATCTCCAAACGGCTGTTCGGCTTGCGAGGTGGCCGCAAAGCCTACGACGAGGAACGACGCGGCGAGCAGCTCCTCGACGTCGAAAGAGCCGCCACGAGGACCTGATTCCCCGAAACTGCACACACGGCGACGTTCCTCGGCGTGTCATCGCCGACGTTTAAGTGTCGCGTTGGTGGTCAAGCTTGGGGTGGATGAAAATGCCTTCGGCTTCCACAGTGACGCCATCCTCATCGGCCAGGTGGCCGACGGCGAACGTCTTGACCCCCTGGGTGCGTACGACATGAGCGTCTGCGCGCAACGGCCGCCCCAGCGGGGTTCGACGTCGGTAACGCAGGGTGAGGGTGCCGGTGTAAGCGGGCCTGCCCGGCTGATGGGCCGTCGCCCCGAGCACATGATCGAGGACCAGGGCGCACACACCGCCGTGAACATTGCCCGGCGGCCCTTCGTAGGCCGCCCCGAGAACGAACTCGGACCACACCAGTCCGTCGGGTTCGTGATGTATGACCAGCGGTGGTGCTACCGGGTTGCGCACACCGATCACGACGTTGCCCCATGCAATCGTCTGGCCGTCGGGCGTCCGGTGCACGCCGAAGGATCCCGGCTGTAGCGTGTCACTCAATTCATCTGCGGCACTGTCGATCTTGGCCTTCGCCGCTGCCACCCCCGCAGGTTCAGCTTCGGTGCGAATGCTGATGTCGATGAGTCGGCGGATTGATTCGGCCAGCGGCGCGTAGACCGACTCGAGCTGGCTGAAATCGATGCAGGGCGTTTGGTCATGCATGTCCGCAACTTAACAGTGCGCCCACTAAGCAGGGCGGCGCGCGTCGAACCAGCCGCCGCACCGGGCATACTGCGCCTGGCAGGAACGGAGAACTCGATGGGCACATATGCGGTCACCGGATCAGCTTCCGGGATGGGCCACGAGACCGCGCAGCGGCTTCGCGGCGACGGGCACACCGTGATCGGTGTCGATATCAAAGATGCCGATATCGTCGCCGACTTGTCGACGCCGCACGGACGTAAAGAGGCCGCCGACGGCGTCTTGGCGGCTTCGGGCGGCAAACTTGACGGTGCCGTGCTGGCTGCCGGTCTGGGGCCCAGCCCCGGTCGAGATCGTCCGCGCCAGATCGCTCAGGTCAATTACCTTGGAGTCGTTGAACTGCTCGTCGCCTGGCGACCAGCACTGGCCGCGGCTGAACGTGCCAAAGTCGTCGTCGTTTCCAGCAACTCCACGACGACAGTGCCCGCGGTGCCCGGCCGAACCGTGAAAGCGTTGCTCGCGCATGACGCCGACAAGGCGTTGCGATCGGTGCGGATGTACGGCCCAGCCGCGCCGACGATGATGTATGCGGCATCAAAAATCGCTGTCAGTCGTTGGGTGCGGCGGCATGCGGTGCTGCCGGAATGGGCGGGGTCAGGTGTGCGCTTGAATGCCCTCGCACCTGGCGCCATCATGACGCCGTTGCTGCAAGAACAGCTGTCGACGCCCAGACAGGCCAGGGCCGTCCGGTCGTTCCCGGTTCCACTCGGTGGCTTCGGCGAGGCTCGGCACATGGCCGACTGGATGTGTTTCATGCTGTCGGATTCCGCCGACTTCCTTTGCGGCAGCATCGTATTCGTCGATGGCGGATCCGACGCATATTTCCGGGCTGACGACTGGCCGAAAGCGGTACCGGCGCACCGGTTACTCGGCTATCTGCGCCGGTTCAGAAGTTCGCACTGACGGAGCTGTCTGGTCCGTTGACCCAGGCGGCGGAGCAGATTTGTGACGAGCCATCCGGTACGCCACGGATGTGCCTTACGCCACCGGGCGGCTTTTCGTGACGTTTACCCCGGCGCGGCGTACCCGTAAAACAGCCCCGGTGGAATTCAATGAGTCGGCGCACTGGCCGAACTAACAAAGGATCAAACTGTGTCAACACTGCAGTCCCGGATCAGCCAGAGCCCTACCAACCTCGACGTGCTGGGTCCGATCAAGGCGCGCGCCTGTGACGCGTTGCAGGCGGTGCTGAGAAGCAAGCCGCGCCGAGCGGGCGCTGACTTGCGGCTCATGCAAAAGGGTGTCGAGCGCTGCTGATGGCGTTGTCGGGCAGACTAGGTGCTCCGACTGGGTAAGCGGTGCTACCCGATGGCTGTGGTGCCGGCCGCATTGACCTTCGCCGGCACCACAGTTGCTATCTGCGGCACGTCGTAAAAGGGTCTGTCCGAAGGCAGATCCCCGTCTTGTGACGGTGGGTCAAGCAGGCCCTTGCGGAGGCCTCGCCCAAAAATGGGCTTGCTGCACTTCGGACAGACCACCAGGTTGCCCCGGCAATAACTACGGTTGCACCTCACCCGGCGGCGCTTCGACAGCCGAAGGTCCTCGACACGTCGGCCCAAAGTCACTTTCACACCAACGAGATGTTTACGGTCCCGCCACGGGCGACGTGTTTGGATAGCGTTATGCCCGACATGGAATCTGAACGCATTGTGAGCGCCACCCGCATGATCTCTGCCAGCGCCGCTCGGATTTTCGAACTGATCGCCGACCCGTCTCGCCAGCCGAGCTGGGACGGCAATGACAACCTCGCCTCGGCTGCTCCGGGGCAGCGTGTCCGCCAGGTCGGTGACGTATTCAAAACGACGTTGACCAATGGTGCTGTGCGGGAGAACCACGTCGTGGAATTCATCGAGGACAGCAAGATCGCGTGGTGTCCAGCCGAACCCCGAAAGCAACCGCCCGGCCATTTGTGGCGCTGGGAGCTCAGCCAGATCAACCCCACACTGACGAGCGTGACCCACACCTACGACTGGACGGCCCTAACCGACAGCACCCGGTTGGCTAGAGCCCGTTCGACAACGGCCGACATGTTGCGCGAGTCGATGGACCGGCTTGCCGTCCTGGCGCAAAGCCCGGACGGCGGCTAGCCAACGATCTACGAGGCGGCCTTTTTGCCGCGCACCCACTGCAACGTGCCGAGGTTCTTGACCCGCACGCTGGCGAAACCGTTGTCTTCCAGGATGTCGCCGATTTCGTCGTCACCGAACGCATGCGCTCCGACATGCGGCAGCATTTGCCAAAACCGAGCAAGACGTCCCGCGGTCGGGACCATTATGGCGAGCCTTCCGCCGGGGCGCAGCACCCGCGCTATCTCGGCAAGAGCGGCTGCCGGATCCGGAATCAGTTGCAGCACGGCGGTCGAGACGACCGCGTCGACGGTGTTGTCGCGCAGCGGAAGTCGTTGCGCGTCAGCCTTTATGAAGCCGACCTGTGGTCCCGCTTCATTGCGGACGGCGCGTTCCAGCATGGGCTCGGAGATGTCGACGCCCAAGGCCAGTCCGTCCGGCCCCGCGGCACGTGCGAGCGACGCGGTGACGTTGCCCGGACCCGAGCCGACGTCCAGTGCGATGCCGCCCGGAGGGATGTTCAACCACTCGATGGGCAGTTGCCATGCGCTGATCAGCCGGCGCGAGAGGGCTTGGGCGTTGTCGTAGAGCATCGACCCGATCGGTGAAGCCCACGCTGCCTGGATCGGACCGGTGTTTTTCGGGAGAACGTCGTCCTCGGCAGATCCGGTGCCGAGCAGATCGAGATAACCCCTGCTCACGTCGGGATCGGCCGGCGGATCGGCAAGGAGATCCAGCGCGCGCCGCAGTGCGGGAGGCAGCGAGAGGTGCACGTCAGTCATGCGTAGTCCTTCGAGTAGATACCAAGCTGTATGCCAGAAATCGAGCGGAAAGCTGCGAAGCCTTAGCTCCGGCAAGGCCCTGCTGGCAGCCTACGCCGACCCGTCTGGCACCTCGAGGAGTCAGCGCTGTGGGGTTCGTTACCGCCTGACGATCGCGTGCTCGCGCACCAAGGCGTACAGACGCCACTGGCCCGGCACGCCCTTCAGCGCGGTCTCGCCGCGGTCGCCGAACCTGTGCCGTGATCCGGTGACGATGTCGCGCACCGTGGAAGACACCAGCACTTCGCTGGGGCCTGCGAGTGCCGCCACGCGCGCGCCGATGTGTACGGCCATGCCGGCGACGTCGGCGCCGCGCACCTCGACTTCGCCCGCGTGAATGCCCACCCGCACCTCGATACCCAGGACATGGACCGCGTCGACGATGGCGTCGGCGCATGCGATCGCGGCGCTCGGGCTGCTGAACGTCGCGACGAATCCGTCTCCGGCCGTGTTGACTTCACGGCCCCCGAACCGCTGTAGTTCGTGGCGCACGATGGTGTCGTGGTTGTCGAGCAGGTCGCGCCACCGGTGGTCGCCGAGCAGGGCGGCGCGCTCGGTAGAGCCGACGATGTCGGTGAACACGATCGTGGTGAGCAGGCGCTCGGCGGCGGAGCCGCCGCGCACGCCGGTGATGAACTCTTCGATCTCGTCGAGCATCAACGCGGTGTCGCCGACCCAGTACAGGACGTCTTCTCCCGGCAGCTCGACGAGGCGTGACCCGGCGATGCGCTCGGCGAGGTAGTGAGCGTGCGCGACGGGGCTGAAGCTCGGGTTGTCGCGATGCAGGATCAACGTCGGCACGGTGATGCGTGCGAGTGTGTGGCGGACATCGCCCTCTCT
Source organism: uncultured Actinomycetota bacterium (assembly GCA_963730415.1). Lineage (GTDB taxonomy): Bacteria > Actinomycetota > Actinomycetes > Mycobacteriales > Mycobacteriaceae > Mycobacterium. The sequence continues at coordinate 77,780 of CAVSSC010000001.1, forward strand.
GATCTTCTCGATGAAGGCACGCGCCATGCTGGGAGACGCGGCCCGGTTGCCGGCCATATCCCACCACCAGCGGAATGCGTCGTCGCCCGCTACGGACGGAGCGATGATGTCGAGGATGTCGAAGCCCTGCTCGACGGCGTCCGGCTCGATCCCGACCGTCGTGTATGGATCGGTGGCGTCCGGCTCGGCGCCCATCGGGTAGTCGGGAGCGCGCAGCGTCCGTGCCGCGCCGTTGACGATCACCAGGCTGTTCACCCGCTCGGGGTAGTCGGCCGCGAGAAGGAGTCCGGCCATCGAGGTGAAACTCGGGGCCAAGATCGTTGCCCGCTCGCATCCAACCGCGTTCATGACCGCGATCGCGTCCTTCGCCCACGATTCCGGTCCGATCATGTCCAGCGAGGGAATGCGCGACGACAGGCCGATCCCGCGATGGTCGAACCGGATCACTCGGGAGAAGGACGCCAGGCGTCGATGAAAGCGGTACATCGACGGCTCGCTGTCGACGCAGTCGATCGGGATGAATGGCCCCGGCAGCACAAGCAGGTCGATCGGGCCATCGCCGAAGACCTGATAGGCGATGTCGATCTCGCCGCAGCTGGCATACCGGGTCCGCGGAACCGGCGCCACGCCTTCAGGCTAGTGCAGGTCACCGACATGCCGAAACACCTGCTAGCGGGGGATGATCGGGACCAGATAGCGGGCGGCGTACTCGCGGACGGCCGCGGGATCCGATGCGTCGAGTCGATCGGTGGGGAAGACGATGATGCCGAGGGCGACACGAAGCAGGATATCGGCGATTTTGTCCAGGTCGGGCTCGGGGATGTCAGCCCCACAACGCCGCAGGGTATGGGCGATCCCGTCGGCGAATTGACGAATCGGGAAGACCTGCGATCGGGAAAACATGCCGAACAGTTCGGGTTCGCTTTCGACGATTCGCGAATACAGCGGCGAGTCTTGGACCAGGCGCACCCCGAGCGCGAATGCCTCGATCACGGCCTCTTGCGGATTGCAGCCCGTCGTGGCCTGGTCCAGCGTGGTGAAGAAGAGTTCGGCCTCGCGCCGTACCACGTGTCCGAACAGGTCATCCTTGGTTGGAAACCGCCGGTAAATGGTGCTACGGCTGACCCCGGCGCGGGCGGCGACATCTTCGATGTTGGCGCGACGCACACCGTAGGTCTTCGCGAACGCCTTGGTGGCGGCGTAGCCGGCCTGCCCGGGGAACGGGTGGTATTCGGCGGTGGGCCAATGTTCAGTCTTTGTATGCCCAGCGGTCCCCAAGCCGATTGCCTGGCCGGACCGGCATGCGACAGGATCGGTGGCATGGCCAATATCGACTTTTCGTTGTTGGACGTCCCGAGATCGGTACCAGTTGAAGACCCCGAGGCCTATTTGCGCAGCGCGATCGCCTGGCACTTCGGCGAAGACACCGGCTCCCCCTTCTGGTTGCGCACCGCCAAGGCGCTGGACTTCAACCCGTTGACCGATATCAACACCTTCACGGATCTGCGCTTGTTTCCCAATCTGGTCAACGAGCTGCGCAGTGTGCCGGTCGAGGACCTGATCCCGCGTGGATATGGCTCACCGCCGCCGCTGCCCCAGATATTCGAGTCCGGCGGCACCACTGGTGCTCCGAAACGGACTGCGCAGTTACCGGATTGGATTGCGCAAGTCATCCAATGGCAAACCGAGGACTTCGCCACGGGCGGCTTTCTACGGGGGCAAGGCTTCCTGTGCCTAATGCCGAGCGGTCCGCATGGTGTCGGCTATTTCTCCCGGTTGGTTTCTGAGCGGCTCGGCGCGGTCTTCCACGCGATCGACATCGATCCCCGCTGGGTCAAAAAGATCGCCGCCCGCAACGCGGACGCGGAGGTGGCTGCGTACATCGACCATGTCCTCGAGCAGGCCGTATTCGTTCTGCAGACGCAGAATGTTGCGAACCTACATACCACTCCGCCACTGCTTGAGGCCATCGCCCGGAAGGACCAAGTGGTCGATTTGGTAAACGACAAGATCCGCTACCTGTTGCTCAGCGGTGCACATGTGGATGCCGACACGCTCGACCTGCTTCGCGGCATCTTCCCGGCGACGACGATCACCATGGCTTTCGGCAGCACGATGGTGCTATCCCAAGCAGTCACCCGAACCACTGACGGCGACTCGTTCGTGTTCGACCCGCGCACGCCATACGTGGTGTTCTGGGTGGTCGATCCCGACACCGGAGAACGAGTGCCGTACGGGCAGCCGGGCCAGGTGGTGATGAACCACATCAGCAAGGGAATGTTCATACCGAACAACCTGGAGCGTGATCTGGCAATCCGGATGCCAGGGCCGGCAGGCGAACTCAGCGACTCGGTCAGTGAGGTGCGGCCAGTCACCACCTTCGAAGGCGAGGCCGTCATCGAAGGCGTGTACTGAGCATGGCACGCGAACAGGCCAGTGTTGCAGCCGATTTGGTATTAATCGATGCGCTCGGCGCAGGAGGGGAATACCGGACTCGCAATCGCGAAGTCATCACGAGTACCGCCGGTGTCGCGGTTGCTGAGTTGAGTATGGTTCCGCCGCTGTATGTTTCGCGTACCCTCAGCGCGCAACGCAAGGTCACGCCGCTGCCGGTCGCGCAGCGCGCAGCAGCGCTGTCCGATGCCGCCAATATCTTTGCGAACGGCGTTATCGCCGATTTGGACTTCGAGGCCTATGTTGGCCTGGCCAGCCGGATTTCGGGGCTGCCAATCGCGGTCACCCGCGCCGGGGCACACAGCGTGGCTGACGCTGTCAGATGCGCATTCGATGCGGTGCGGCCGGCCCGGCCAGTGGGCGCGGCGCTCGACTGGCGCGAGGAGGGCACCCGCAAGGGCGGCGCGGTATGGGTGCGGCGCGGTGAGGTTTTTGCCGTGCACGCGGCTGGAAACGGCCCGGGCGTGCACGGTCTGTGGCCTCAGGCGCTCGCGCTGGGCTACCGGGTCGCGGTACGTCCGTCACGCCGCGAGCCGCTGACCGCGCACCGGCTGGTGTGTGCCTTGCGGGAGGCGGGGTTTCGGCCTGAAGATGCCGTCTATTTGCCCACCGACCATGTCGGCGCTGACGAGATCATCCGGTCGGCCGACCTCGCCATGGTGTACGGCGGCGAAGAGGTTGTCGATAAATACGCCAACGATCCGACGGTGATCGTGAACGGACCGGGACGCACCAAGATCTTGATCACTGCTGACCAGGATTGGCGTGACTACGTCGACGTCATTGTCGACTCGATTGCCAACCTCGGTGGGATGGCGTGCGTCAACGCCACCGCGGTGCTCTATGAGGGCGATCCCGCCCCGTTAGCTCAGGCGATCGCCGAGCGGTTAGCGGCGATTGAGCCCCTCCCCACTGATGATGAGCGAGCGATCCTGCCCACCCAGCCCATCGACAAGGCGCGGGCCCTGGCGAACTATCTGGCGGCGAAGGCCGCCGGATCGGCGCCGCTGCTCGGCGCCGACCAGGTGGTCGCCGTTCTCAGCGACGGCTATGCCGCGCTGCGTCCGGCCGTGCACCTGATGACTGAGCCCGATGTGGACAAGCTCAACGTCGAGCTGCCCTTCCCCTGTGTGTGGGTATCGTCATGGTCGCGCGGTGCCGGCATAGAGCCGTTGCGGCATTCATTGGTCGTCAACGCGATCACCGGTGACGAGACGCTGATCGACGATCTGCTCGCTGAACCGACGGTCGGCAATGTTTACCGTGGTCAATACCCGACTTGCTACGCCGCACCCGACATTCCGCACGACGGGTTTTTGGCGGACGCCCTGATGCGCAATAAGGGCTTCATCAGGGATTAGCAGAGACCTCGCCGTACCAATCGATCGCTGCATGGATGTCTGGGACGGTCACCCCGACGTGGTTGATGGCAAGGGCCGCCGTTTGCTCGATCGACATCGGTGACTCCTTCACTCGAGATCACCCCACAAGCTCAGCGGTCATTACCCCGTCAGCGGAATGCGGCTTGACCGTCGAGCAGCAAACTCAGCTGGTGCTGGTCACCAGCTCAGCTTCCGAAGCCTCCGCTGCCAGACGCGACCGTCGTTGCCCCGGCGGGGCCTGCGCCAAGGTGGCTGGAGGCGAACGCCACTCCCTTGTCGATCATTGCCCCGTTGTCTGCGTAGGTGTCGTGGGCGGCGAAATCCAGGCCGTCGGAGCAGACCGGGTCCTCGGTAGCGCAGACCTTGACGGTCTTGGCCTGATAGAGCGGGCCGATGACGACCGGCGGCTGGCCGAGGAAGTTCATGGCCCGCACGTTGGGCATGCCGAAGAGCACGACCGAGGAGACGTGGTTAGCCACGTCGGGATCCATCGGTTTGGGGACGGTTGTGGGGTCGATCCCGTCCGGGATGGCGGCCGAGGTGACAAAGCCCATGATGGCTGCGCCTTGGGAGTATCCGCCGAGCACCATCTGGGTGTTGGGGCAGTCCTTGGCCATCGAAACCACGTGCGCGCCTGCGTCTCTGATGCCGTCCAGGCCGGTGTCCCATTGGTCGCTGGCGGGGTAGTTGACCGGGTAGACGTCGAAGGACTTGGCGCCCACGCGGGAGCGCAGGGTGTCCACGAAGGCCTGTCCGGTCGGGCCCACACCGGGCGGCTCACCGGTGCCGCGGGCGAATACCACCTGCACGTCAGGGCACTGGGCGGAAGCGGAGGGCAGGACAGAGCCGGTAACGGCCGACGCGCTCAGGCCGGACGCTGCAACGACTGCTGGACCAAGGATACGAGCGATGCGACGTGCGATCATGCCGCAATTGTGCCCAGTCAACCCCTTGCCTAAACAGGGGAATCTCCGAAAATTACCGCGAGTTCACAAAACCACTGTCGCATGGCCGTGGGCGGGCTGAGATTGGTTGCGTGCGGCGCTTACCCGCTCTTACTGCGGCCGCTCACCCGGGATGGTCTCGACGAGACAGTCAACGCCGGGGCGGAGCGCGGGCCCGGACTGCGATGTGGTCTGCTAGCTGTAGTTACGCGTCGAGCGCACGGTAAAGCCAGAGCCGACCCTCGACATTGCAGATCGAGCGAATGCGGCAGCGAAGTTGAACGTAGTAGCGCAGGCCCTGAACAAGGCCCTGAACAAGGCCATGGACCACTTGGCCAACCCGGCGCGGGTGTCGGATCCCGACAAGCTGCGCAGCGCCGTTTCCGGCAAGACCGTACTGGTGACCGGCGCGTCCTACGGAATCGGCGAGGCGACCGCGCGCAGGCTGGCCGCCGCGGGGGCGACCGTGCTGGTGGTCGCCCGCTCGGCGGAAAGGCTCTGCGACCTGGCAGCATCGATTAACGCCGGCGGCGGTCAAGCGGTCGCCTACCCGACCGACCTCACCGACGAAGCCGCCATCAGCGCGCTGACGAAGAAGATCACCCAGAAGCACGGCCCGCTCGACATCGTGGTGAGCAATGCCGGCAAGTCATTGAGACGCTCGCTGCATCACCAGTACGACCGGCCGCATGACTTTCAACGCACCATCGACATCAACTACCTGGGGCCGATCTGGCTGCTACTGGGACTGCTGCCGGCCATGCGCGAAAACGGCTGCGGGCACATCGTGAACGTTTCCAGTGTCGGCGTGCGCGTCGTGCCGGGTCCGCAATGGGGCGCCTACCAGGCGTCGAAAGGGGCCTTCGATCGCTGGCTGCGCAGCGTAGCTCCGGAACTGCACGCCGACGGTGTGGACGTCACGTCGGTCTACTTCGCGCTGGTCCGTACCCGGATGATCGCACCCACGCCCATCCTGGGCCAGCTTCCCGGCTTGTCTCCGGACGAAGCCGCCGACGCGATCGCCAAAGCGGTCATCGAGCGCCCCCGCACCAACGAACCGCCCTGGGTGTGGCCGGCCGAGTTGGCCTCGGTGCTGCTGGCCGGGCCAGCCGACCGCGCGGCGCGGCTGTGGTACCGCCGGTTCTTCACTGAGTCCGATGCGCCGCGAGGTCCATCGATGACGAACGACAGCGTGGTTGGCACCGCCGCCCGGGCGCTACTGCGCTCCGGACTGCTCGCTCCGCCTTCGCCGCTCGCGGGTTTCCGGCTCATTGGCGAGGCACGCCGGGGTGGCACGAATCCCTACACCCTGTTGGCGGTTACGGCGGCTCGGTGGCCAGACCGGGCCGCAATCATCGATGACGAAGGCGTCCTGAGCTACCGCCAGCTGCAGTCAGCGACCGAATCCCTTGCGCACCGGTTGTCCCGCGATGGCGTTGGACCCGGCCACGCGGTGGGGGTCATGTGCCGCAACGGACGCGGTTTCGTTGCGGCCGTCTTCGCCGCTGCCTTGGTGGGCGCCGACGTCGTTCTCGTCAATACGGACTTCCGCAGCGATGCTCTGGCGGCCGCATTGAGCGCACATCAGATCACAACGATGATCGCCGACAACGAATTCGGGGAGCGAGTCCGGGCCGCTGATGAATCGGTCGTCGCTGTCGACCCGGCGACGGTCACCGCGCATGAGAGTGACTCGCGACCCGACGTGGCCGCACCCGGCCGGATCGTTCTGCTCACTTCGGGCACCACCGGCAAGCCCAAAGGAGTGCCGCGCACACCGCAGCTGCGTTCCGCGGTGGGCGTCTGGGTGACAATCCTCGATCGCACCCGGTTGCGTACCGGGTCGCGAATCTCGGTGGCGATGCCAATGTTTCACGGGCTTGGGCTTGGCATGCTGATGCTTACGGTGGCCCTCGGCGGCACGGTACTCACCCATCGTCACTTCGACGCCGAGGCTGTGCTGGCGCAGGCATCGCTGCATCGCGCCGACGCATTCACAGCGGTGCCGGTCGTGCTCGCGCGCATCCTCGACTTGCCCGAACGTGTGCGGTCGCGAAACCCGATGCCGTACCTGCGGGTGGTGATATCGAGCGGGGACCGGCTCGACCCCACCCTGGGTCAGCGATTCATGGACGCCTACGGCGACGTCCTCTACAACGGTTACGGTTCCACCGAGGTCGGTATCGGCGCCCTGGCAACACCAGCGGACCTGCGAGACGCTCCCGAAACCGTCGGGAAACCGGTCGCCGGCTGCCCAGTGCGCATCTTCGACAAAAACGACAGACCCGTCGGTCCGCGCGTCACCGGACGTATCTTCGTCGGCGGCGAGCTGGCGAGTGAAGGCTACACGGGTGGTGGCGCCAAAACCGTCGTCGACGGTATGACCAGCACGGGAGACATGGGCTATCTCGACAACGCGGGCCGGCTCTTCATCGTCGGCCGCGAAGACGACATGATCATTTCCGGCGGTGAGAACGTCTATCCGCGTGCGGTCGAAAACGCACTCGCCGAACACCCCGCCATCGCCGATAACGCGGTCATCGGTGTCCCCGACGAGCGGTTCGGTCATCGATTGGCTGCGTTCGTGGTCTTGCAGCCAGGCAGCGACGTCGACGCGCCAGCGATACGGGAGTACTTGAAGGGCAGAGTCTCTCGCTTTGAGCAGCCCAGAGACATCAACATCGTCAGCAGCATTCCCCGTAATCCGGCAGGCAAGGTGCTGCGCAAGGAACTGTCCACCTAGGCGGGCGGGCAGAACCTCACTCCTGTTTGGGTTCCAAGGCAGCGACCCGATCGGTTAGCCAGTTGGGTGCCAGCACCGAGATCGCGGTGGCTCCTGCCGTGGAACCCAACACGCCCGACCAGGCGACCGGCCCCAGTGGTGTACACCCGAAAAATTGGCTGATCACCGGGGTTTGAATGATCCCGACCAAAACGCCCGCGCTGCCCAGGGCGGTCGCCACAACGAGCGGGCTGTGTCGGCGGGTCAGCAGTGTCTGCGCCAGCTGCGTCGTCACCAACGCGGTCAACCCCATTGTCGCCGTGCGGCGTTCGCTACCCGGCGTCCAGCGCCCGATGGCCCAGGCTGCCGTTGCACCTGCGGCGGTGACGGCACCGCGGGTGACAATCTCGCGCATCAGCGGGGCGTCGAGCGAGGGCGTAGGCCCGGTCAGCAGTGCGCGTTGGTGTTCGCGCCGTGCCTCTTCGGCCTCTTCTTCGGTTTCGTAGTCCGTTTCGTCGGGTTCGACATATTGCGATGTCACGGCGACCGCTAGAGCCGGGAACATATCGGTGAGCAGGTTCACCAACAGCAGCTGACGAGTCCCCACCGGCGCCCGCCCGGAGCCGAACGCGGTCCCGATGATGGTGAAGAGCACTTCCCCCACATTGCCGCCGACCAGAATCGTGACCGCATCCTTAACACCGGCCCACATACTGCGGCCCTCGACCAGCGCGTCCAGCAGCACGCTCAAATCTTCGTCGGTCAAGACGATGTCGGCGGCGCCTCGGGCGGCCGACGACCCGCGACCGCTCACCCCGATGCCCACGTCGGCCATCCGGATGGCGGCGGCGTCGTTAGCGCCGTCGCCGACCATCGCGGTCACTCGCCCGCAGCGCTGCAGTGCTGCCACAATCTGCACCTTTTGTTCCGGACTGACGCGGGCGAAGACCTGGACGTCGGCTACGAGTTTGGCGCATGCGTCCTCGTCGAGGCCGGCAAGTTCGGCACCGGTTACGACTCGCACGTCCGATGGCAGGCCTAACTGCCGCGCGATTGCCCGTGCGGTTACCGGGTGGTCGCCGGTGATCAGCACGACGTTGCGCTCGGCGTCCACCAACGCTTCGATCAGCGGGCGCGATGATGCTCGCGCGGTGTCTGCCAAACCCACATAGCCGAGTAGCTCGAGGTCCTGGGCGGCAGCGTCGACGGCATCCGCGTCAGTGTTGGAATCGTCGGAGGTGTCATGGTCCCAGCGGCGCTGCGCCACCGCCAGCACCCGCAAGCCTTGCTCGGCGAGGCTGTGTACCAAAGACTCTGCGTGCTCGTGGTCGGCGTCTGCGTCGGTGAACCGGCAGCGCGGCAGGACTACCTCCGGAGCGCCCTTTAGCATCAGCATCGGCGCTGTTGGGTCTGCGCTCAGTGTGCCTATCGCGGCGGCGAAGCCACGACTGGATTCGAACGGTACCTCGGCGAGCACCGTCCATTCCGAATCATCTTGGCCGGTAAGCGAACCCGCAGCGGTAAGGATGGCTTCGTCGGTTGCGTGCGCATGCCCCTGCCCGTCGTGGGGCTGTGTAGACGCTCGCGCGGCCGCCCGTAGCAACTCAGCGGACTGCGGATCGGCGGCGTCTGGGAACGAATCATGTGGGCTGGCCGCACCCGGCACGGCGCACACGACGCGCAGTCGGTTCTCCGTCAGAGTGCCGGTCTTGTCGAAACATATGGTGTCGACCCGGCCCAGCGCTTCGATGGTGCGGGGCGCGCGGACCAGCGCTCCGCGTGCCGTTAGGCGCTGGGCGGCGGCGAGCTGGGAAAGGGTAGCCACCAACGGCAGGCCCTCCGGGACTGCGGCCACCGCAATCGCGACGCCGTCGGCGACCGCTTGGCGTAATGACGCATGGCGCAGCAACGCCAAAGCCGACACCGCCGCGCCTCCGGCCAGTGTCAGGGGAAGGACCTTGCTGGTCAGCTCTCGCAGCCGCGCCTGCACCCCAGCCGCCGTTTCGACGCCTGCCACCGCCGAGATCGCGCGCTGCGCGGCGGTTCCGACCCCGGTGGCCACGACTATCGCCCGGGCATGTCCGGCCACGATCGTGCTGCCCTCGAACAGCATGCTGGCCCGGTCGGGGTCGTTGACAGCGACCGGGTCCACCTGCTTGTCCACCGGCAGCGACTCTCCGGTGAGGAACGACTCGTCGACCTCGAGGTCCTCGGCCACCAACAGGCGCGCGTCGGCCGGCACCACCTCCGGGGCGGCCAGGTCGATGACGTCGCCCGGCCGCAGCGACTTCGCAGAAACCGTGGCCGTGCGCGTGGCGTGCCGGGCGGCCTCGAGCCGGCGTCGCGTTGTCGCTACTGCCGGGACAACAACGCGCCGCACCAGCTGGTCCTGCTCGGCGAACAGCTCGGCAGCAGCCGCCTCAGCCCGTAACCGTTGCGTCCCACCGGTTATCGCGTTGACGGTCATCACGCCTGCGACCAGAAGCGCGTCGACATTGCTGCCGACAATCGCCGACGCCGCCGCCCCGACGGCCAGGATCGGAGTCAGCGGATCGGCGAGCTCGGCCCGGGTAGCGCTAGCCAGCCGTGCCACGTTGCGCGCGGGCTCGCGCAGCGGCGCCACCAGCGGGCTGTAGGAGAAGTCGTCGAGGCGGCGTCGCCATGACGGCGTACCGGCCTCGACAGCCAATGGTCGTGCACCGCCGGCCAGCCGCGAATAAACGATCTCCGGGTCCAGCGCATGCCAGGCGGTTAGCGGCTGCGGGGTGGGATCGGGCAGCCGGAGCACCCTGCTGGCTGAGAAAGATCCCGACACCAAGGCAGTGGCGGCGGCTGCGTTGACCGGATTCAGCCAGCGCCGGAAGCTCGCCGGGTTGGTGGTTCTGTCTTGCTCACCGGTGACCAGCAGCAACCCGGCCAGCGTCGTGCCGCCCTGGGCAAGGTGCACAGCCGATTCGCTGGCCGACCGGGCTACCGGAATCGCTGACAGGATCCGCACCGCATCCGCTAGGTCGGTGCCGGTGATGATGTCCGCGGTCCACGGTGTGGCCGCGCGCGGAACATCAAGGGCCACACCGACGTCGGCGATCGCCAGTGCAGCCAAGGTATCGGTCGATGCGAAGTCCCGGTGAATTGCGGTGACCAGCAGTACCGGTCCGCGATCGGCTCGTAGCTCACGCACCAACTCCAAAAGCGGCGTGCCAGGCGGATGCGTTGCGCCGACGCTGGCAGTGAGATCCTCGGTGCCGGCGACATGGCGCAAAACCACCCGCGCTCCGGTCCGGTGCGCAGTCTGGAAGAGCGGAATCGCGTAGGGGTCGACCTCCCAGCCAACCTCGACACTGCCCACGCATCCGCCATCGACAACCAGGTCGGCGCTTTCGAGGCCCTGAGCCGGCGTGGCTGAGGGCCCCTGCGACGGAACCCATCTCAGGTGCGCGCCGGTAGCCGGCAACTCATCGGGGTCGGGCTCGGGTGCCTCCTCGCCGTGTAGCAGCGCGTCGGCAACCTCATAAACCCGATCGTCATCCCAGCCGGGTGCATCTCCGCGGACATGCAAGACGGCGCGGTGATCACCGCGCAGCGCAGCGCCGTCGATGACGACCACCTTTACCCGATCCAGGCGACGCAGAGCGCCCGGGTCGAGGACAAGCTGTCCAGCGTTGGCGAGCCCGCGACCCAGTACCGCCGCGAACGCCTGCCGGCCCATGTGTGCCGCTCTTGGCACCCCGGCCAGGATCGCGCCGGCCGCGTCTTCGGTACCACCGCCGGCCACCAACGCACTTGCCGCGGCGATCAACGAGCCGTTCGCCGCCGAATCGACATAGCTCTCCACCGGCCCGGCCATTGACCCTTTCGCGGTGTCGATTGCAACGTCGATGGCTCCACTGACCACGACGTGCGAAGCCTCACCCGCCGCTGCGGCTGCCCAGCTGTGCCGCGGCGCTTGCGAATTGGCCCCGGCTGATGAGATGACGGGCACCACCGGAGCTTGCGGCCGCTCGGGCGAGGCCAGCTGAGGCTCCCGGTCTCGCCACACGCGACGGTGAGCCGCCGCCTCGGAGATTTGAAGGCTACGTTGCGCCAGATCGAGCAGCGGTGTGCCGACCGCTTGGGTTAGCCCGTTCGCCGCCGCCGTCGCAGCGCTGAGCGCGATATCGGTGCCGACTCGACCCAGTCGCGACTCCAGGAGTGACACCATGCGCGGTTGATGATTGATAAGAGCGGCCGCAGCCCGGGTGGTTTGCGGTGCAGCGGGCAGTCGGGTGACCCACCCGGTAACTGCGGCACCCATCGCGACCAGATCCATTGCCGCAGCGGTCAGCGGCACCAGAATCGCCAACGGGTTACCCGGATCGGCGAACGGCGCAGAAAGAGGTACCGATCCCGACCCTGACGAAGTTATGTCGGCAGCCACACAACAAACGGCTTCCCGCACCTCGTCTAAGACGATGTCGTTGTCTGCGTCATTCTCGAGTTCGACCACCAGCCGGCCCAATGAGCCCTCGACATGGGCTTTGGCCACTCCCGGAATCCTGCGAACCGGCTCCTCTACTACCGCCGCATACTCGTGCCAGCGGGGGAACGGCAGCAACGGATCCAGGTCCAGATGCACTCGCTGCCCGCTCTGCCAGCGCACCGGCGGCGTGACGCCGGCAGAGGAGCCGTTGGCGGAACTGTCTAACCCGATTGCCCGGCCCGTCGTTTGCGCCATCGACTGCACCACTGGGCCGGCCAGCTCCGCTACCGGGCTGGTCAACATCTGCAGGGCGCCCGCAGCCCCAGCCGCAGTGGACACCCCGGCTCGCACCACCTGCGCGGCTCCGCCGGTCACGCCAGCAACGACGCTGGTTACGCCCGGAATCTTCACTCCGTCACCCTTCAAATACGTCTACCGCGCCTAATGATCCTGGCGTGTTAGGGACCTGTCCACATAGGGCCGGGAGGTAAACCGTGCGACGACACCGATGACGATGACGATGGCGGGCCGGGCTTCCCTTAAGTATCCGGAGGTGTAATCGCGTCACTGGGGAAAGCTTACCGGGTCGACGGCAAACCAAATGCGCTGAACAAGCGCGGGTCGAGAAAGACGGTGATGGTGGCGATCCCGGTGGCGCCGGTGGTGAGCACGTGGATGGAATGGGCCCGCATTATCCGGTCGGCACTGCGCCGGTACTCGGCAACGGCTGGTTGCCCGTTCGCGGCCGTCGGGATCATCACGATATCGCCGGCCTTGGTGAAAGCACGCACGGCAAGGAACCGCATCACCGGGTCTCGTCCGGTGAACCACACAGGCAGAGGAGGCATTTCGAGTTTGACGTCGGCTTGCAGAAGCGCGGTGAGTGCGGCCATGTCCGCGTTTTCAAAAGCCGCGCAATAGCGGTCGAGCAATTCACGACGCTCGGCATCGTCGGGCTCGGACATGCTCTCCTCCGTGGGAGAGATCTCGGCGAGACGGGCCCGTGCCCGCTGCAACGAACTGTTGACCGCGGCCGGTGTGGTTTCCAGGAGCTCGGCAACCTCGACGGCGCCGAACTGCACGACGTCGCGCAGGATCAACACCGCTCGCTGACGCGCGGGAAGCTCTTGGAGGGCCGTCATCACAGCCAGCCGCACGCTTTGCTTTGCAGTGACGTTGTCTTCTGGTGTCTTGAACATCAGGGCGTCGGGGATTGGCTCAAGCCAGTCATGGGCACCAGCCGTCCCGTCGATACTGGCGTCCGGGTCGATCGAGCCGTCGCCCAACCCGGCCGGCAGCACTCGGCGGGCACGGTTCTCCAGCGCTCGCAGGCATGCGGTGGTCGCGATACGGTACAGCCAGGTCCGCAATGCTGCCCGTTCCTCGAACGCCTGGTAGCCACGCCAGCCCCGCAGATAGGTCTCCTGGACGAGATCTTCGGCGTCGTGCACCGAACCGAGCATGCGGTAACAATGCGCGATCAACTCGGCACGAAAAGGCGCCGCCTGCTCGATGAAATCCTCCTGAGCCGGCACGACCTTCTCCTATCTCGGATGCGACCGAACGCTACTCCAGTACAGAGACGCCCGGCCGCGAAAATTCATCGGTGCGCGGCGATGAATTCGGGTGCCGCGCCGTATCTGAACTAGTGGACGTCCAGCCGCGCGGCGACACACCGGCACCGACGAATTCCCGTGAAAGCGAGTACGAACATGAACCAGCCTGTGAAAATCTCTACCGATGGCCTCGTCGGCACTACGGCGATCGTGACCGGGGCGAGCCGCGGATTCGGCCGCGCCATCGCCACCACCTTGTCGGCGGCGGGCGCTGTGGTGGTCGGTGTTGCGCGCACCCGCTCCCGTCTCGACGAAGTGCGCGACGAGCTCGGCGAAAGCTTCACCCCAGTGGTCGCCGACGCTGCCGATCCGGCGACCGCGAACCGGCTCATCGACGAGTACCAGCCGCGCACACTGGTGCTGTGCGCCGGGGCGGCTCCGCGGATGAGCCCGTTACAGGACCAGACCTGGGAGACCTTCAGCCAGAACTGGAATGTGGATGTCGCGCAAGCGTTTCACTGGACCCGCTACGCGCTGCGACGCCCGTTGGCGCAAGGAAGCTCGGTGATCGTAATGTCCAGCGGCGCCGCCCTGGCCGGGTCACCGCTCAGTGGTGGCTACGCGGGCGCAAAGGCGGCCGTCAAGTTCATCACCAGCTATGCCGCCATCGAATCGCAGCGGGCCGGGCTAGGGATTCGCTTTCGTGTCCGTCCTGCCGCGGTTGACGCCGGCTACCGACCTGGGAGCCAAAGCCGTCGCGGCGTACGCCGAGCGGCAAGGTGTCGACGTTGACACATTCGTGCAGGCTGGCGGGCCCGCGCTGAGCGCGGCGCAGGTCGGCCAGGCGGTACTGGAGATCGCCAGCGGCAACCCCGGGAGCCACGACGCATACCTACTCACATCGACAGGTCTGTCGGCACTGGCCTGAGGCCACTGAAATCGAAAGGCGGAGAACGCAAATGTTCACACACCCCATCGTGTCGGCCCAGGAATGGGCGGCTGCGCGTGAGCAACTGCTGGTGAAGGAGAAAGAGGTGATGCGAGCCCATGACGCGCTGGCCGCGTTGCGCCGGCGGATGCCCTGGCTGGCTGTCGACAAGAACTACGAGTTCGAGGGGCCCGAGGGCAAGGTGAGCCTGCTGGGGCTGTTTCGCGGCCGGCGTCAGCTGATCGTGTACCGCGCCTTCTTCGAGCCCGGCGTAGACGGGTGGCCCGACCATGCCTGCCGCGGCTGCTCCATGATCGCGGACCACGTGGGGCACCTTGCCCATCTGAATGCTCGCGATACCACGCTGGTGTTCGCCTCGCCTGCGCCGCAGCCGGACATTGTGCGTCTGAAGGCGCGGATGGGTTGGCAAATGCCTTGGTACACGATCACCGACAGCTTCGACGTCGACTTTGGCGTAGACGAATGGCACGGCACGAACGCGTTCATCCATGACGGTGCTCAGGTGTTTCGCACCTACTTCATCAACAACCGCGGCGACGAAGCACTGGGCAACACCTGGAGCTACCTCGACATGACTGCCCTCGGGCGCCAGGAGAACTGGGAGGACTCTCCGGAGGGCTACCCGCAAACCGCGCCATACGAGTGGTGGGACTGGCACGACGAATACGGCGAGCGCGCGCCTTCGCGGTGGTTCGGTGAGCCCGACCTGAATGATCCCAACGACCCCCGTCCGCCGCGTAGCGGCTAAACGGCGCTGGCTCGCTCGTATTCTTCTGACCGATCGCAATTGGTGTTATACGCCCAAGTAACACGAATGCGCGGTAGCCGTCGAACGGCTACTCGCGCAATATTCCGCTTAAGAAATTCGATCTATAAAATTCGGTGGTTTGCCCTGCCAACGTGGTACCCAGCCGGGAAAGACTTCTCGATGACCTGCAGCTGGTGGTCCACTCTGGACTCGAGCTCGAGGACCACGCAGCTGTCGCCGACGGCCTTCGATTCGAGAACTATGTACCGCTGGCCGCAATCCGTGATCGGATCACCTGAGTGCAATGTTTCGACGGGCACCAATTCCGGGGTTCCGTGTGACTCCACCCGTCACAGGTTAGGTCAATTCCGCGAGTGAGGGAATAGTTTCCTGATCCCCGTCAATGTCGTGGACGTGAGTCGCCGTTGAAAGCGACGCAACACCTCTACGTTTTGTCAGCTCCAGGCTGCTTGAAGAACACGCTGACGCGAGAGATCAGGCCGTCGTCGCTCTGCTCGAAGAGGATGCATTCGGGCCACTGCTTGGCAACACCGTCGATCTCGAATGCCTCGGTCAACTCGACGTAGCACAGCCGGGTGTTCACGTGCGAGACCCGCTGTACCTCCAGCCGATGACCGTGCAGATTGGTGAGGACCTTGCGCAGGTAGGCGACGTAGTGCTGCTTGCCCTCGACGACGTCGCAGAACGGGCCCTCACGGGTCAAGCCGTCGTCGGCAATCGTTGTGGCAAGACCGTCCCAATCGTGTGCGGCCAGGCACTCCAAGTAGCGCTCGACCACGCCGGTGCCAACCTCGGTCACGTCGGTGACTCCACGGAAAACACAGTAAGCGAACGCAGTGGACGGGGAAATAGGGATGCAATACCTTCGCTAAAGCACTGCGCCACGACCGGCGATGCAGGCAAGAATAGTGCGATGAGCGGACCCAGCGCACCGGATTCGCCGCCCGCGGCGCCGAGCTGCTACCGGCATCCGGGCCGCCCGACGTATGTCCGCTGCAACCGGTGTGAACGTTATATCTGCGCGGACTGTATGCGTAGCGCCGCCGTCGGTCAGCAGTGTGTGGAGTGCGTCCGGGCGGGTGCCCGGACCATTCGGCAGCCCCGGACGCGCTTCGGCGGGCGGCAGCGGTCGGCCACGCCCGTGGTCACATATGCCCTGATCGCGATCAACGTGCTGGCTTTCATAGTGGAGATGACGTCGGTGGGGTTGGAAAGGCAGCTCACCCTATGGCCACGGGAGGCTGTCGTCCACGGCCAGTTCTACCGCCTGGTGACCTCGGCATTCTTGCACTACGGCGCAACACATTTGCTGTTGAATATGTGGGCGCTGTATGTCGTGGGTCCACCGCTCGAGATGTGGCTGGGCCGACTGCGATTCGGCGCGCTGTACGCACTGAGCGGGCTGGGCGGTTCGGTGCTGGTCTATCTGCTCTCGCCGCTCAACACGGCGACGGCGGGTGCCTCGGGCGCAATTTTCGGCCTTTTCGGTGCCACATTCGTGGTGGGGAAGCGGCTGGCCTTCGACGTCCGCTGGGTTGTCGCAGTCATTGTGATCAACTTGGTCTTCACTTTTGTCATTCCGGCGATCAGTTCGCAACTGATCAGCTGGCAGGCGCATGCGGGCGGGCTGGTCACGGGTGGGCTGGTCGCAGCGGCCTACGTCTACCCGCCGAGGGAGCGTCGGGACCTGATCCAAGCCGCAGTGACGATCATCGTTTTGGCGGTGTTCGCTGTGCTGATCTGGTGGCGTACAGCGCATTTACTCGCGGAGTTCTCCGTATGAGCTGGTGGGTCGCCCACGCCGAGCGCACGCTGACACAAGAAGTGCCCGCGCCACCGGACGAGGTCCGCGATTTCTATGTGGACTTGAACAACATCAAACTTGTCCACCCGCTGATCGTTTCCGTGGAGACGTTGTCCCGCAGCGAAGCTCCGGACGGTTACCTCCAGAGCTATCGTGTGAAAGACCGGATTCCACTGGGGCCATTCACTATAAAGATCACTTACCAGGCACGGCTACATGTGCCCGCCAAAGGGGATGTGATGACCGAGGCCGATCAGTCCCCTGGCGTGCACCTGCGCGGAACGGTAAGTTTTGAGCCGATCGAGACGGGCACGCGTGTCACCGAGCGAGTCCGGATAGCAGCGCCCCGACTACTGGCCCCAATGACGACGCGCGAAGCGGTCAAGGCGCATATCGCGATGTTGGCCGGCATCAGCCGCCACTTCGAATCCGGGTGATCAACTGCCTTCCACTCCAGCTTGCTGGGGGTTCTGACCTCTTCAGCGGCAGTCCCACGGCCGAACAACGTGACCGTGCCTTCGAAGGCCTGACGGCGGCGAGGATGACCACGTCGAGGCCCGAGAGTTCGCGGGCGCTATGACGGGTTGTTTAAGGGGCCACACGTTGTCGCGGTATGCCACACCTCCCTTTTGTCCCATGACCGGTCATAGAACGTTGATCTGCACGCCGGATTGCGGCATTGTTTGAGTCGTTCCCAGGTGCCTGTGTGCTGGCTGAGCAGAATTTCGCTCCAAATGGCACTGGCAAACCAGCGCCAGCCATGGCCGGTGGCCATTGCGATAATGTGGCCGTTGTCGTCAAGAGCGAGCTGGACGGTAGCCACGAGGCGGCGGTCCAATTCCGTTGGCACTCGGCCAAGTAAGCGGTCGATGGTGTCGCGTAGCTCCCTGAGTTTGGCGGCGTCGTGTTCCGTGAGCTTAGGTAGCGTGATATTCGTTTCCCGCGTTTCCGACCAAGCCAGTACTGCCTGTTCTGCCCACGACCGGGCGCGGGGTAGGTCGCCGAGCAGGTCTGGTCCGCATCTGGCATTGGCCTTGGTGTTGAGAAACTCTTGTACGAACACGAGTCCGTTGGGTGCTACACAGGAGCCGTGGCGCTTGGTGGCTTCCCAGCGTTGGCTTAGCTCGCCGGGGCAGCACGCGTCGGCGGCCGGTTCGACGCCGAATTGCCATCGCTGATTCATCTGCTCCCTTTCTTTTTGGCGCTCGCATCCCGATAGCACGCCGACAGGTCGGCGCGGTCCGAGACGCGGCGTATCGTGGGTGCGTTATGCGCTTGCACTGAGGTGGCGTTCGACGACCAGCCAGTCACCGTTGCGGCGCGCGCTAGGCCAGGTGCCCCAATGGGTCTCGGCGGTTTCATCGAGGTCAGTGGTCGCAACCGTCTGTCCTGCCTCGCGTTTCTAGATCCGAACTGCTGAAAACGTGAGGCTCGACTGTTCTCGACAACCAAGCTATTGCGCGGCCTTGTCGGGCGCGTAGCCCAAGGTGCTCTTGACCTCCAAATACTCGTGGAACCCGGCCTCGCTCCACTCTCGACCGTTGCCGCTGTGCTTGTAGCCGCCGAACGGCGCGTTCATGTCGAAAGCATGATTGATCGTCACCCAGCCGGCGCGGATCTTGCGGGCCACCTCACGCGCCTTGTCGAGGTCGGCCCCCGAGACATAGCCGGCCAGGCCGTAATCGGTGTCGTTGGCGATCTCGACGGCCTGATCGATGTCGTCATATCCGAGGATGCACAGCACCGGCCCGAAGATTTCCTCGCGCGCGATCGTCATGTCATTGGTGACGTTCGCGAAGACGGTCGGCTTGACGTAGTAACCCGTGTCCAGCCCTGCTGGCCGACCCGGGCCGCCGGCGACGACGGTCGCGCCCTCGTCGATGCCCTTCTGGATCAGTCGCTGGACCTTGTCGAACTGTGCCTTCGACGCCACCGGCCCGATCGCGGTCTTGTCGTCGGGGCTGCCCACCTTCACCTGCTCGGCGACCTCACGCGCGATGGTGATCGTCTCGGCCATACGGGAGTTCGGGACCAGCATGCGTGACGGCGCGTTACAACTTTGCCCGGAATTCGGCATCATGTTGACCACGCCGGCGCGGACGCTGTCAGCGAAGCCCGCATCGTCGAGAACGATGTTGGGGCTCTTGCCGCCGAGTTCCTGGGTCACCCGCTTCACGGTCGGAGCGGCATTCGCGGCCACTTCGACGCCGGCCCGCGTGGATCCGGTGAACGACACCATGTCGATGTCGGGATGGCTCGTCAGGGCCACGCCGACGCCGGGGCCGTCGCCGTTGACCAGGTTGTACACACCCGCCGGCACGCCCGCGGCATCCAGAATCTCGGTGAAGATGTAGGCCGAGTACGGCGCAATCTCAGACGGTTTCAGGATCATGGTGCAGCCCGTTGCCAACGCCGGGTACACCTTGACCGCGATCTGGTTGAGCGGCCAGTTCCACGGCGTGATCAGCCCGCAGACGCCGATCGGCTCCTTGACGACCAGCGTTGCACCGTGCTGTTCCTCGAATGGGAAGTTCTTCAGCACGTCGATCGCCGTTACTAGGTGACCGAGTCCGAGTTGGACCTGCGGGCCCGCAGCCAGCGAGGGTGGCGCGCCCATTTCCTCGGTGACCGCATCGGCGAGATCGCCTGCCCGCTTCTGGTATTCGGCAAGAATGGCCTCCAGCAGGTCCAGCCGCTGTTCGCGACTGCTTTGCGACCAGCCGGCGAAAGCGCGTCGGGCGGCCTTGACTGCCACGTCGACGTCGGCGGCCGAGCCGAGCGAGATCTTCCCGGAAACCTGTTCGGTCGCCGGGTTCTCGACGTCAAAAGTATTGGGCCGCAACGGGTCGACCCACTGCCCGTCGATATAGAACTTCAGGTATTCGCGCATGACATCATCCTTTTCTTATTGGGTGCCTTCGGCGTACCAGGTACGGAATTCGCCGTAGTTCGGCATCTCCTCGGAGTTGGCCTTCGGGTCGATGCAGACGTGCACGACGGCGGTCCGGCCGCTGGCATAAGCGCGCTTGATCGCCGGAACGATCTCCTCTTCTTTTTCGACGTATTCGCCGTGGCAGCCGAAGCCTTCGGCGATTTTGTCGAAGCGCACGTCCTTGCTCCAGTGCACACCGGGCTGCGGTGACGGTTGGGTGAACGTGCGCTTGTAGACGCCGACTTCAAGACCCCACTGGTTGTCAACGCCCACGACGCACACCAGCGGCAGCTTCTGACGTGCGGCGGTCTCCAGCTCGGCGATGTGGAACATGAACGAGGAGTCGCTGGTCAGCAGCATGACCGGCCGCTTGCCGCCGTCGGCGACCGAAGCACCGATGGCATAGGGCAAGCCCGTGCCGAGGTGGCCGAAGTTCTGGTTCCAGATTACGTCGTGCGGCTTGGCCTGCGAATAGGTCCATTGAAAGATGACCGTCGCGCCGCCGTCGCGGACCATGATGCCCTCGGCCGGAAACGCTTTGGTCGCCTCGACCACGAAGCGCGCGGAGTGGATCGGGGTTCGGCCGCTGGGCGCGGTGTCGGCCAATTCGGCAAGCTGGTCGGCATCCTGTTTGATCCAGCGTGCAAGATCGGCCGACGGCGGCCGCGGGCTGTCCTTCAGCGCGGCGACCAGCTGAGGCACCACGCCCCGCAGGTCTCCCACCAGTGCTACGTCTACCGGTCGGTTCACACCAATCGCCGTCGGGTCCTGCTCGACGTAGATCCACTTGCGTGTGGCGTTGTTCTGCGCCCAGTGCCGGGTTTTGCCGTAATGAACCGGTTCGCCGAGCTCAGTACCGAGCGCGATGCACACGTCCGACGTGACCACGGCCTCGACCGCCGCGGACGAAAAGCCGTAGGGAAAGGTACGATCCTCAAGGCCGGGGATGAACGAGGTGCCGCCAGATGTCTGGATCACCGGGCAGGCCATCAGCTCGGCCAGTTCCCTGACCGCCGCTGCGGTGCGCGACGTGTGAACGCCGTGGCCGACCAGCAGGATCGGGTTCTTGGCCTCACGCACCAGCTTGGCCGCCTCGGCGATCTCCCGTGCCCCCGCCCCCTGATTGACAAGGCGATACGCGCTAGGGGGCAGGGGCTCTGCAACATCTAACTCTTCCAGAATCACATGGGAGGGATACTCGATGTAAGCCGGGCCGGGTGTTGTCGACATCGCGCGCCGAATCGCCTCGCGAACGATTTCGTCGGTCTGGTCGGCATATTCGATCGACGCGCTGTACTTCACCGCTGGCGCGAAAAGCGCTTCCTGGCGGACGAACTGGATGCGCCCACGCCGGACCCGCCGTTCGGTAATCCGAGCCCGTTGGCCACCGAGGAAGATCACCGGCGAGTTCTCCACCTTGGCGCACATCATCGCCCCGGCAATGTTGGCGACGCCCGGACCTAGCGTGCCGATGCACAGGCCCGGTTTGCCCGTCATCCGCGAGACGGCCTCGGCCATGAAACCGGCGCTTTCTTCATGATGAGGCGAGACCACCGTCCAGCCACGCGATTCCGCCTCAAGGAACATGTGCACGAAGTTCGGGTCCGGGATACCGAACAACGTATTCACACCCTCGGCCTCGAACAGGTCGAGAATGCGCTTGTAAACGGGCACACCCATGGTCAAAACTCCTTCATCAGCGATAAATACCTTTGAGCGAATCGTCTTCGGCGGCCCAACGGCGACCGAACACTCTGCAGGTACGCGGGGTCGCCCGGGTATGCTCCCGGAAAATCCTGGGGCACACAGTCTTTCACGAGTTTGCGCAGATCGGTGCGCAGCCGCGCAGCCTCCCGGCTCATTCCGAAGTCCACGCGCCCCCTATCCCGAACCCAACAAGGGTTTCGCGTCGACCGCCAGCCCTAGCTCGTCGAGGATCTCTGCGGTGTGGGCGCCGAGCTCTGGAGCCGGCCCCGCGACGCGACCCGGTGTACGAGAGAACCAGGTGGGTACGCCTGGGAAGCGCATCGGTCCGTGGGGGGTGTCCACGGTCTCAAACATGCCCACGGCGTTGAGATGCGGATCGTCGAACAGCGCGCCGGGCGTATTCAATGGCGCGGCCGGTATCTCGAGTTCGCGGAACAGCGCCAGCCACTCCTGGGTCGAGCGCTGTTTCAACGTCTCGGCCACCAGCCCGTAGACATTGTCGATCTGGTGCGCCCGCTGTTCCAACGTCGAATACCGCTCACTGGCCCACGGTGGCCGCACGGCGTTGACGAACGCGTTCCAGTGCTTGTCGTTGTAGATCAACGCGGCGATGTAGCCGTCACTCGTGCGGTAGGGACGGCGGTTGCGCGCCACGGTACGCGGATAGACCGCTGGCCCCAGGGGAGGGTCGAACAGGGCGCCATTGGCGTGTTCGACGAGCATGAACGAGGCCATGGTTTCGAACATGGCGACCTCGACTTCTTGCCCCTCCCCGGTACGCGCACGGTGAAACAACGCCATGGTTGTCGCATACAGCGCCGTCAGCCCAGCGACCTTGTCGGCCATGATGGTTCCGACGTAGTCGGCCTCGCCCGTCAGTTGCTGCTGTACCGCCGGCAGGCCGCATTCAGCCTGGATCGTGTCGTCGTAGGCGGGCCGGTCGCGATCGGGTCCGCGGCGCCCATACCCGTAGCAATTGGTGTAGACGATCGCTGGGTTGATCGCGGCGACGTCCTCGTAGCTGAAGCCGAGCTTGGCGATCGCTTTGGCGCGCATCGAGTGGATGAATACGTCCGCGGTCTCAACAAGCGCGCGCAGCGCCCGTGTTCCGGCGTCGGTTTGCAGGTCCAGCACGATGCTGCGCTTGCCCCGGTTGACGTTAACAAACACGCCGCTCATTCCCGGCGCCGGACCGACCGAGATGTAGCGAGTGTTATCGCCCTGCGGCGGTTCGACTTTGATCACGTCAGCACCCATGTCGGCCATGATCTGCGTGCAGTACGGTCCCATCACCATTGCGGTGAGGTCAATTACCCGCACACCGGCTAGCGGGCCCGCGCTCGTTCGGCTAGCCATGGAGTGCGCCTCGACCGCTTGAGCGGTATGCCAGTTCGAAGCTGTAGCGGATGTGCTGGTCATGAGCGTCGGGCACAACCGGAAAAATCAGCGGTGCCTCAATGTTTCGAATCGCTTCGAGATGCTCGCCAACATCCTCGACCGTCCACGAGGGCCGATACACGCCGGGGCTTTCGGCAATGACCGCCCGTGCCACCCGGCCCGCCAGCGCGATGAACACCTCCCCGCTCACCGAACAGGATTCGTGTGCGAGCCAACCTACCACGGGCGCAACGAGCTCCGGTCCCATCGGCGGGTAGGCCGAGATGTCGATGCCCGCGGCCATTCTTGTCACCGCGGCCGGCACGATCACGTTGCACGTCACGCCGTCGGCGGCGCCTTCGAGCGCCGCGACATTAGACAGCCCGATCACGCCGGCCTTGGCGGCCGCGTAGTTGGCCACGCTGTGGTTTCCGTACAAGCCGCCGATCGAGGACGTCAGCACGATGCGCCCGTAGCCGGCTTCGCACATGACCGGAAATGCCGGCCGCACGACGTTGAATGCCCCACGCAGGTGGACATCCAGCACCGCGTCGAAGTCCTCGTAGCTCATCTCTTTCAGTGATGCGCGGCGTACGTTGCCGGCGTTGTGAATGAGGATGTCGACGCGGCCGTACATATCGAGTGCCGCGGCGACGATCGCCTTGCCGCCGGCTGCGGTGGCTACCGAGTCCGTGCTTGCGACCGCTTTACCACCGGCAGCGGCGATCTCACGCACCACATCGTCGGCCGGAGCGGGATCGCTGCCGCCACCGGTGAGGCTGCCCCCAGGATCGTTGACGACAACCTTCGCCCCCTTAGAAGCGAGCAACATGGCGTAGGAGCGGCCGAGCCCTCGGCCGCCCCCGGTGACTACCGCCACCCTGCCGTCGAATCTCAAGTCAGCCATCTATGTTCCGAGGACCAGACCGTCTAGGTCGCCGTTGGCACGCCAGTCCTTGAGCAGGTCGTCGAACACGTAGAAGCCCGGCATGTAGGGATCGCCGATGGCCGAGCGGATGCCCTCGCCGCCACCGCCGCCCTCATTGTTGTAATAGCCGGGCGTGCAGGAGACCGCGAAATCCGAGCCGTCTATCGAGGTTTCGCGAATCGTCTTGACCCAGTTGTCTTGAGCTTCCTGACTCGGCTCGACGGTCGTCGCGCGGCGGGCCACTGCTTCGGAAATGATGTAGGCGATGTGTTCGGCCTGTTGCTCGAGCATCGCGGTGGTGTTCCCTGCGACGCCGCCCTGAATGAAGCCGGTGAAGAACTGGTTGGGGAAGCCTCGGCTGGTCATCCCATGGAGCGACTTGTAGCTGTCGCGCCAGTGATCGAAGAGCGACAGGCCCTCGCGGCCCTCGATCACATCGACTGCGTACCGACGACTGATATCGGTGGTGATTTCGAAACCGCTGGCGAAGATGACGCAGTCGACTTCATACTCAACGCCGTTGGCGACGATCCCGTTCTCGGTGAGCCGTTCCACGCCTTTGGATTCCGACACGTCAACCAGAGTGACGTTCGGGCGATTGAACGTCGGCAGGTATTCGTCGTTGCTGCAGGGCCGCTTGCACATGAACCGGTAGAACGGTTTGAGCGCTTCGGCGGTCTCCGGGTCCTCGACGACCTCCTGGACGCGGCGCCGCAGCCGCTCCATCACCTTGTAATCCTCTTCTTCGCGCATCACCATGATCTGCTCGATGGTCAGTGATGTGGGATCGTCGGCAGCCGCGACCCGCGCGGTCAGGTTGCGCCCTAGTTCGGTCCAGAAATCGCAGACCATATCTGGCTCGTCGAAAACCACACCTTCACCTAACGGTGACCAGCGGTGAAAGTTGCGCTTGCGTTCCTCCTGCCAGCCGGGCTGAAGGGAAGCCGCCCACTGCGGGTCGGTCGGCTCGTTGCCTCGTAGGTCCACCGATGAGGGCGTGCGCTGAAAGACGTAGAGGTGCCGGGCGTCTCGGCCCAGGTGCGGAACCAGCTGCACGCCGGTCGCGCCAGTACCGACAAGCGCAACGCGCTTGTTATGCAGCTTGTGCAGTCCGCCGTTGGCATCCCCACCCGTGTAGTCGTAATCCCAGCGGGCGGAATGGAACATGTGTCCCTTGAAGTCCTTGATACCGGGAATGCCGGGCAGTTTCGGCCGGTTGAACGAGCCCTGTGCCATCACCACGAACCGGGCACGAATGTCGTCACCGCGATTGGTGCTCAAACGCCAGCGCTTTATCGACTCATCCCAGCGCGCCGCGCGAACCTGGGTGGAGAAGATCGCGCCGTCGTAGAGCCCGAAATGCTTTGCGATCCTACGGCAGTGCTCGTAGATCTCGGCGCCGTCGGCGAACTTCTTCGACGGGATGTAGTCGAGTTCTTCCAGCATCGGGATGTAGCAGTAGGCGTCGTTGTCGCACTGGATTCCCGGAAAGCGATTCCAGTACCAGACCCCGCCGAAGTCCCCGCCCATCTCGATGATGTGCACGTCATCGACGCCTGCCTTCTTGAGGTACGCGCCGGCCAGCAGCCCGGTGATGCCGCCACCGAGAACCGCCACCTCGATGTTCTCGTCGATCGGCGTGCGCGGCGTCACCGGCGTGTGGGGATCGACCTCGGAGAATTCTGCGAAGTCGTCCTTGAGTTCCAAATACTGCTTCGAGCCCTCCGGACGCAGCCGCTTATCGCGCTCATGCCGATATTTCTCGCGCAGTCCGGGGATGTCGATGTCCTCGGGCGTCTGCGTCGGTCCGCACGTGTCTTCGTAAGTCGTCATGCCAGTGGAAGCTCCTTATCGGGAAAGCTCGCGCGGTTCACCGGTACCCATGTACTTCGACAATTGATAGTGCAGATTCACGGTGCTGCGTTCGCGGTACGGGTTTGGCTTGGTGCCGGGGAAGCCAAGCGATTTCATGCCCTGCTGCACGGCGGCCATGTTGGAGAAGTCCTGCGGTAATACCGAACGCCACCTGGGGTCACCGACCGGTGTGCGCTCCCACTCCGTCTGCGGCTCCTCGCCCTTGGGAAACAGTTCGAACACCGAGACCTCGAAGATGCACTTGTCCGGGTTGTAGCTGGGGTGTGGCCGCGCGGAGTAGCACAGCGCGCTGGTAAGGCCCTGCCCGATCTGGAAGTTAGGGAAGATCTGCCACGCGGTGCCGGCCTGTCCGAGGATGTCGGACGGAATGGTCGGCCAGATCACACCGCGGGCCTTGTCGTCGCGGCGCGCGGACGCAAGCCAGTGCTCGAGGACTTTGTCGGCCGGTGTGCCCTCGGGCAACTCGTCGACCAGCCGCTTGGCGGCGTTCACCAGCGTCTGGGTGGTGGTGGCGTTGGTCTCCTCCATCGTGAACACTTGCATCTCCGCGGTCGACACACGCGGATCGGCGCCCGTGCCGAGGCGGATCTTGGACTTGGTCGCCTCCAGATCATCCGGGGCGTCGTAGCCGATGTTGCTGTGCCTGCCCTGCGCCTTGGCCCACCCCTTGAACTCGCCGAACTTGTTGAACTCCGGATGCGTCGTGAACACGTGATAGGTCTCGTTGAAGGCCTCCAGCGCGACTTTCCAGTTGCAGTCGAACTGCAGCCACTTGCGCCACTTGTAGCGCATCTTTTCCAGGCCGAACGGGTCGAGAATCTTTGCAGCGGGGAACAAGTAGTCAGCCAGCGGCTCGCAGTCTGGGTCCATGTTGATCCACAGCCAGCCGCCCCAGGTGTCGACTTTGACCGGCCGCAGACGGGTGTTGTCGGGGGTCAGGGTCCCCTGCCAATCGTCTCGTTCTCGGATGTGGGTGCACGCCCCGTCCAGTCCGTAGGTCCAGCCGTGGAACCCGCAGACGAACGACTTGCGGGCGCGCCCGCAGGCGTTCTTCGCGCCTTGGGGCGTGTCGATCAGCCGGCGGCCGCGGTGCATGCACACGTTGTGATGGGCCTTGAACTCGCGCGGCCCGCTGCGCACCACAATGATCGAGTCGTCGAGGATGTCGTAGGTCAGGTAACTGCCCACCTCGGGCAGCTCTTCGACACGGCCGATCTGCTGCCACACTCTTCGCCACAGCTTGTCACGCTCCGCGCGCGCATAATCCTCGCTGATGTACGCCTCGACGCCGATCGTCATCGGTTCCGAAAGTTCCTCGGCGGCTGAATGTTTCACATCTTTGGCGAGATCGGTCATCACATCCTCCTAATGGCCGCGCGGAAGGATTCGTCCTTGAGGAACAACGAGGTGTTGTCGGCGCCCAGATGGCTCCATTTGAGGTCGAGCCCCCCGTCGACGAGCAGCGTCTGGCCGGTGATGTAGCTCGACAACTCCGAGAGCAGAAACAGGATGGCGCCGGCTTGTTCCTCGGGCCGCCCGCGCCGGCCCATCGCGATCGCCTGCCGATCCCGGTCCGGGTCCTCGTCGACGTAGGTGCGCGAGGCCGCGGTCTCGGTGACGCCCGGCGCCACGGCATTCACCCGGATTCCTGCCAGCGCCAGCTCGAGCGCCATGGTGCGGGTCATCGCCGTGATCGCGGCCTTTGCGGTCCCGTAGGCGATGTGAAACGGCGCGGTGTTCATGCCACTAATCGAAGAGATCGACACGATCGACCCGGGCCGCTGCTGCGCGACCAGTTCGGCCGCCACCGCCCGGCTCATGAAAAACGCCGTCTCAAGATTGTCGGTGAAGATCTTGCGCCAGTCGCCGCGCGTCACCCGGGTCGACGGCATCCACGTCGAGGGCTCAGCACCGCCAGCGACATTGACCAGACCGTACAGGCTGCCGTCGGCACGCCGCGCTTGGTCGGTCACCGCGGCGATGCCCTCGTCGGTTGACGCGTCGGCCGCAACGGGAACGACGGCCAGGCCCTGTTGTGCCAGCGGAACGACGTGCTCGTCGAGGTTTTCCTTCGACCGGCTCACCGCGATCACCGTGGCCCCCGCCCGGGCGGTCATCGCCGTGACGGTCGTGCCGATGCCGCCGCCGCCGGCACCGGAAACCACCACGATGCGACCGTCGAGTCTCAGGAAGTCCTCCATAGCCTGCTTCCGTCTGCCGCGGACACCACTAACGCCCCAACGGGAGGTGCTGCAAACTTTGTCCGGACAAGATATCGGATTCTGTCCGTTGGAGAATACTATTCCCATCGGCAGACATCGCTGTCAAGGTCGAGCACGATGTTGTGGCAGCTATTGTCTGGACTAGACGGACTTTGATAACGTCCAGCCCAAACGGCCGACGGGAAGGATCTCGGCGAGACCATGGCCATCGCGGCGCAGCCATCGCGGTATGCACTGGCCCACCCGGTCGAAGTCGCTGAGGGCTGGCGACTCGAGCGGGTTACCGCTCCGAGTCGCCTGTTCGGCGCCAACGGTCTGCGTACCGGTCCGGACGGGCGCATTTACATCGCGCAGGTGACCGGCAGTCAGATCAGCGCGCTGGACCACCGCACCGGGCAAGTGGGAACCGTGAGCGCCAAAGGTGGCGAGATTGTGGCGCCCGACGACGTCGCGTTCGACGCCAGCGGCAACCTCTACGCGACCGAGGTCATGGACGGCCGGGTCAGCATGCTCGACACCGCCGGCCGAACCCGGGTGCTGCGCGACGACGTCCCGTCAGCCAACGGCATCACCTTTCATCAGGGCCGGCTGTTCATCGGAGAATGCCGTGAGGGCGGGCGCCTGCTTGAACTCGATCTGGGCGGTGGGCCGCCACGGGTGCTGCTGGAGAACGTGCCGTCACCGAATGCGATGGAGGTCGGCCCGGACGGCCTGCTGTATTTCCCGGTGATGGGCGCCAACGAGATCTGGCGCGTCGATCCCGACGGCGGCGAACCACAGTGTGTAGCGGGAGATCTCGGTGTGCCCGACTCGGTCAAGTTCGACTCGCAGGGCTGCATCGTCTCGACCCAGGTTGCCAGCGGGCAGGTGCTGCGCATCGATCCCCGCAGCGGTGAAAAGCGGGTGCTCGCCCAGCTAAGTCCGGGGCTGGACAACTGCAGCTTCGTCGGCGACCGGGTGCTCGTATCCAACTTCACCGGCGAGATCACCGAGATATCGCCAGACGGCACAACGCGAACGGTGTTGCCGGGCGGGCTTAATTGGCCGCTGGATCTGACCGTGGGTCACGACGGGCACCTCTACATCGCCGACGGCACATATTTCTATGTCACACTGCCCGACGGATCTTTGCAGACCGTGGGGATGTTGTTCAGCCCCGGCTATCCCGGCTTTCTGCGCGGCGTTGCGTCGAGCGGACCCGGCGAGTTCGTCGTGACCACGTCAGGTGGCCAAGTCAGCCGCTACCTGCCGGCGGCGAGCGAAAGCGAGGTGCTGGCGGACGGTTTCGACCAGCTCTACGGTGTCGCGGTCACTCCTAACGGTGTGGTCTTTGCCGAACTAGGCACAGGCCGGGTGCTGTCGTTGCGGTCAGGCAACATCGAGGTGCTGGCGACCGACCTGCGTGAGCCGGTCGGCGTCGCGATCGACGCGGACGGGGCGTGCCTGGTGGCACAAGCCGGTGCCGGACGGGTGGTCAAGGTGAGCGGATCCAGGATCGACACCGTCGTCGCCGACTTGCAACGCCCCCAAGGCATCCTGGTGCGCAGCGGTGTGCTCTACATCGTCGACGCCGGCGCCAAGGAGTTGATCGCGTTCGACCTGAACAGCAACGCTCGGCAGACCATCGCTTCCGGGTTACCGGTCGGCCCCCCGCCGGGTGTGGCGCCCAAGCCGCTGAAAGGGATGCCGCCGTTTTCCGGGCCGCAGGGCCCCTTCGCCGGCATCGCCGCCGCAGCCGACGGGACGCTCTACGTTTCGGCCGACGGTGACGGCAGCATACTGGCATTACGCCGGTCACAGGACGGCCGCTGATGCCTCAAGCCATCTCCGGCGACCATCGCTATCTACAGATCGCGCGCACGCTGCGCAAAGAGATCGTCGACGGGGTCTATCCGGTGGGTTCGCAGCTACCGACCGAACACCAATTATGCGAGCGATTCGCGGTCAGCCGCTACACCGTTCGCGAGGCGCTACGCCGGCTGCGCGAGGATAACCTCGTCGCGTCGCGACCACGAGCGGGCACCCGTGTGGTTCCCCGGCCAGCGTCTAGTTCCTATGCGCAGGATGCGTTGTCGATCGACGACCTGCTCGCATTCGCGGCCGGTGCGCAGCTGACCATCGAGTCCAACGCGATGGTGACGATCGACGACGACCTCGCCGCTCGGACCGGACTGGAGGCCGGCACGCAGTGGCTGTCCGTGCGAGGTTACCGGCAAGCCGACGGCGCGTCGGTGCCCTTGTGCCGAACGGAGTACTACATAAGCCGCACTTTCGCCGCGGTCGGCAGGCTGCTGCAACGCCACACCGGTCCGATCTTTCCGTTGATCGAGGACCTGTTCGGCGTGAGCATCGCCGAGTTGCACCAAGAGATCGCCGCGGTACTGCTCTCGCCCGAGCTGGCCGACGGCCTCGGAGTTGAGCCGGGGACTGCAGCGCTGCAGATGCAGCGCACCTACCAGACCTCTGATGGCGAGGTCGCCCAGGTGACGATCAACACGCACCTGTCGTCGAGTTTTCGATACGCGATGACCATGCGCCGCGTGAATGGTTAGGCCGGTTGAGGTGATCGCCCGGGCCCACCAAGACACGGCACGCGCGGCGGAGGCATATCGGCGCGGGCTGTGGGTGCATACCACACTGGCCGATTCACTGCGCGCGGCCGCAAAGATCTCGCCCCGACGAACGGTGTTGGTGGACGCGGACACTCGGCTGGACTGCGCCACGCTTTATACCCAGGCTGGCGGGCTGGCGACCGCCCTGCTGTCGCGCATGCCGACCGGCAGCGTCGTTTCGTTCATGCTGCCGAACTGGCACGAGGCCGCTGTCATCTATCTGGCCGCGACGCTGGCCGGGATGGTGGTGAACCCGATTCTGCCGTCGCTGCGCGACCACGAGTTGCGCTTCATCCTCGAAGACGTGGGTGCAGCAATGATCTTCGTGCCGCGCCGGTTCGGCGGCCATGACTACGCGGCGATGCTTGATCGCGTGACCGCGGTAATGAGCTCAGCCCCTGAAGTGGTGGTGCTGCGTGGCGAGGCTGGTTCGCACACGCCGTATCCGGCGCTATCGCGGCATCAGCCGGATCCCGCAAAGCTGCCGGCCCTGGATCCCGACGCCGTGCGGCTGGTCCTCTACACGTCCGGCACCACAGGCCGCCCGAAAGGTGTGCTGCACAGCCATAATTCGATACATGCCCTGATCTGCCAGATCCGCGACCACTGGAACGTCGATCCGGGCGACACGTTCCTGGTTCCGTCGCCGATCGCCCACATCGGCGGTTCGATCTATGCGTTCGAATGCCCGCTGCTACTGGGTACGACCGCGGTACTGATGGACCGTTGGGATCCGGCAGCGGCCGTGGCGCTGATGAGCGGCGAGCGGTGCACCCACATGGCCGGTGCGACACCGTTTCTGCAGCAGCTGCTGTCCGCTGCTGAGCGCGCCCACACCCGCCTGCCCGACTTGAAGGTGTTCATCTGCGGCGGCGCCTCCGTGTCGCCTTCGCTGATCCGCCGCGCCGCTGAGTATTTTGATCAGGCGGTGGTCACCCGGGTGTACGGCTGCACGGAAGTGCCCGTCGCGACTGTCGGCGCACCTCGGCGTGACGAAGCCGGTTTCGCCGCAGACGCCGATGGGAGGCGCGGTATCGCCGAGATCAAGCTCGTCGCACACGGAACCGCGCCCGCCGGTGACGGTGAAATCTGTGTGCGCGGCCCGCAGATGCTGCTGGGTTACCGTCATCCCGAGGACGACGTCGACTCTTTCGATGCCGCAGGATTTTTCCGCACCGGAGATCTCGGGCGCTGGGTCGATGACCAGTACCTCGTCGTGACCGGCCGGGCCAAGGACGTCATCATCCGCAACGGCGAGAACATCTCGGCCAAGGAAGTCGAGGACCTGCTCGCCGACCACCCCGGCATCGCCGAAATCGCGGTCGTCGGGCTGCCTGACGAGCGCACCGGAGAGCGCGCTTGTGCGGTGATCGTGCCCGCGGGTACGGCGAGGCCGGACGTCGCAAGCCTGCTTGCGCTGCTGGAAAGCAAGGGTGTCGCGAAATTCAAGGCGCCAGAACAGGTGGTCATCTGGGATGCGCTACCGAAGAACGACGCAGGGAAGATACTCAAACATCAGATCCGAGCGGCGCTGACAAAGGTGGATGGGTGAGATGCAGGTCGCAATCGTCACGGGCGCAAGTAGCGGCATCGGCTTGGGATGTGCAACAAAACTCGCCGAGATGGGCATGGCGGTCGTTGGCACGGGCCGCGACCAGGATCGGCTGGCCGAGCTGGAAAAGGCTGTCAATGATCCGGATCGCGTCGCGACACTCGCTGTCGACTTGACCCATGACGACGCGCCGCGACGCATCGTGGACCTCGCGGTCGCTCGGTGGGGTCACATCGATTTCCTGATCAACAATGCCGGGGTGGGCAGCCCCAAGCCGCTACACGAAACCGACGACGAAACCCTGGACTACTTCCTGGGTTTGATGCTGCGCGCCCCGTTCAGGCTCGCGCGCGACGTACTGCCGCACATGGGTCCCGGATCGGCGATCATCAACATCACATCGACATTCGCGGTCATCGGCGGGCTGCGCGGCGGCGCCTACTCCGCGGCCAAGGGCGGGCTCACCGCGCTGACCACTCATATCGCCTGCCAGTACGGGGCATCCGGCATCCGCTGCAACGCCGTCGCGCCGGGTGTGACGCAGACGCCGATGGTCCAGAAACGCTTGGAGGACGAGCGATTCCGCAAGATCAACACCGAGATGACGCCGCATCAGCGGTTGGCCACTATCGATGACATTGCCAGCACCGTCGCGTTCTTATGCTCGCCGGGCGGAAGTTTTATCAATGGTCAAACGATCGTTGTCGACGGCGGATGGAGTTCGACGAAGTATCTGTCGGAGTTCGCGTTGACATCGCAGTGGATCGCGCGATGAATCTGTTTGCGGTGCTCGATCAGGCCGCGAGCCGGTTCCCCGATCGCGGCGCGGTCTATCACGGAGACCGCCGCGTATGCACGTGGGATGAATTGCGGGACCGGGCATTGCGTTTGGCGACGTCAATCCGGCAACAATGCGGCACCGGTTCGCGCATCGCGATCGCGAGCCAGAACCGCCCCGAGATCGTCGAGTTGATGTTCGCGATCTGGGCCGCTGAGTGCGTCGTCGTCCCGATCAACTGCAAGCTGCATCCGCGCGAGATGGCTCAGATCCTCGACGACGCCGGTGCGTCACAGGTGTTCGCCTCACCGACGATCAGCGCCGAGCTCGCATCAGTAACCACCGCGCCAACCGAAACCATTGGTTCCGAGGACTATTCACGCCGACTCAGCGTGGCCCCGTCCACACCGCCGTGCACTGACCCGTCGACGCTGGCATGGCTGTTCTACACCAGCGGGACCACCGGCCGGTCAAAGGGTGCGATGCTGTCGCACCGCAACCTTACGGCGATGGCGGTCGCGCACCTGGCCGACATCGACACTCCCAACGAGGACTGCAGCCTTGTGCACGCGGCACCAATGTCGCACGGCTCTGGCCTCTACGTCATGCCGTACGTGTTGCGCGCAGCCCGCCAGGTGGTGCCCAAGTCGGGCGCATTCGATCCCGACGAGTTCCTTGACCTGTGCGAGCACCACCCGGGCAGCAGCGCGTTTCTGGCCCCGACGATGGTGCACCGGCTGATCAACACGGGCCGCACCCGCCCGGCCAATCTGGAAACCATCGTCTACGGCGGCGGACCGATGTACGTCGAGACCCTGAAGAAGGCGATGGCAGCGTTCGGCCCGATTTTCGCGCAAATTTACGGGCGGGGCGAGTCACCGATGACCATCACCGGGTTGCGCCGCGCCGATCACGAATCAGGCGCTGACGCCATCCTCGGCTCGGTCGGCCATGCGCGGTCGGGTATGGAGGTCGCGGTGCTGCGCGCGGACGGGCGCCAGGCGCCTCCCGGCGAGATCGGCGAGATCGTCTGCCGTGGCGACGTCGTGATGTCGGGCTACTGGAACAACTCCGACGCGACCCGCGCCACACTCAAGAACGGCTGGCTGTACACCGGCGACATGGGTTCGTTCGACGCTCGCGGTTTCCTCACGCTGCGCGATCGGTCGAAAGATGTCGTTATCAGCGGCGCAACCAACATCTACCCACGGGAGGTGGAGGAGGTTCTGCTTGAGCACCCCGGCGTGTCAGAGGCATGCGTGGTGGGCGCCCCCGATACCGAGTGGGGTGAGGTGGTGGTCGCATTCATCGTCGGCGCGGCCGGCCCGGCGGAGTTGGACGCGTATCTGTTGCAGCGCATCGCCCGCTTCAAACGGCCCAAGCGCTACGAATTCGTCGACGAGCTACCGAAGAACAGCTACGGCAAGGTGCTCAAGCGCGAACTGCGCGCACGCTTGGGGTGAGTGCGCTTGGTGCACTACCGGCGTTATGGCGGAAGGCTTCGCGCAGAAATTCTGGGGTAAGGCCGGTTTCACAGACTGTGCCACCGCGCTTTGAAGCGGTTGTCAAATGGTGAGCAGTACTTTGACTGCGCGGCGTTCGTCCATCGCTTTGTACCCCTCGGCGGCGTCGTGAAGTGGGAGGCGCAGGTCGAAGACCTTACCGGGGTCGATCCGACCGTCCCAGATCAGTTTGATCAGCTCGGGCAGGAATCGACGCACGGGAGCGAGGCCCCCGTGGAGGTGCACCGCGGAGAAGAACAGCTGATCGCCGGGCAGTTCGACGTCGTGAGCGAGGCCGACGTAGCCGACGTGACCGCCGGGTCGGGTGGAGTCGATCGCCTGCATCATCGATTCCTGGTTTCCGACTGCCTCGATGACACTGTGGGCGCCAAGGCCGTTGGTGAGTTCTTTAATTTTGGCGACGCCTTCGTCGCCGCGTTCTTCGACGATGTCTGTTGCGCCGAATTCTAGGGCTAACGCTTGCCGATCGCTGTGGCGGCTCATCGCGATGACCCGCTCGGCTCCGAGTTGCTTGGCGGCGAGAATGCCGAGCAGTCCGACCGCTCCATCGCCGACGACTGTGACGGTTTTACCCGGGGCGGCGTCGGCGGCGACGGCTGCGAACCAGCCGGTTCCGAGTACGTCGGAGGCGGCCAGCAGGCTGGGGATCATCTCGGTCGGCGGCATCTCGGGGGTGGCCACGAGTGTGCCGTCGGCGAGTGGGATGCGCGCATACTGAGCTTGTGTGCCGATGTTGCCCATCAGTTCGCCCTGCACGCAGCGACTTTGGTAGCCCTCTTGGCAGATCTCGCAGGTGTTGTCGGAAGCGAAGAACGATCCAACGACGAACTGTCCCGGCTTGACGTTGCGGACGCCGCTGCCGACTTCTTCGACGACACCGACGTATTCGTGGCCCATGGGTGCGTCGTGAACGTCATCCGCGCCGCGGTAAGGCCAGAGGTCCGAACCGCAGATGCACGTCGCGGACAGCCGGATGATCGCGTCTGTCGGGTGAACAATTTGGGGGTCGTCGCGGTCCTCGACTCGCACGTCGCCTGGGGCATGCATCACCACGCCACGCATTGGTTGACCTTCCTTTGAGTCATCGCTTGCTTCCTTGCCTCGACCCTAGTCGCAGCGCTGGCCGGCCTGACAGGCGCGGTAATCCTCATCCTGCATCAACTCATTGCGCTCTAGCTCGTCGCGGAGATGCAAAGCCGCTACGCCCGGTCACTACGCTCGAAGATCACCAGGTCGATGCCGTCGCCCCAGACCTCGAAGGGAACCGGGAGATGTCGCCAGCGGAAGTTTCCGCCGAGCCGTTTGACGGCGTGCGCCATCGGACTGGCTGCCGCCGACGTGAAGCCAGCCGGACCGGCGTAGGGCAACCCGATACGGGAAAAGCGAAGCGGGTCTTCGCGTGTCTCCGATCGATCCGGCTGCGTCGCATTTAAGCTGGCTGCGATCAACAGGAGGGGCAGCGACGTATCGGCATCAACTATGGCGCCGGGCGACACGGTGGTCAGGGCGCGC
The DNA here is from genome assembly GCA_963730415.1 of uncultured Actinomycetota bacterium. GTDB lineage: Bacteria > Actinomycetota > Actinomycetes > Mycobacteriales > Mycobacteriaceae > Mycobacterium. The sequence goes on from CAVSSC010000001.1 coordinate 113,837, forward strand.
TAACAGCGAGCACTGAGCCGGGCGGGACTAATCCCGCGCCGGCTCGTCGCGCTCGGCGGCCCCGATGGGTCGCTCCGGTGCGCCGGGTCGGTCGGCTGGCCATTTGGGATCGACCGGAGCGGCGCAGCGGGATTCCGGCGCTCGATGGGCTGCGTGCGATAGCGGTTGCGCTGGTGCTCGTCGGGCATGGCGGTATCCCCGGCGTGGGCGGCGGATTTATCGGCGTCGACGTCTTCTTCGTCCTCAGCGGATTCCTGATTACCTCGCTACTACTGGACGAGCTGGGACGCACCGGCCGTATTGGCTTGACCGGCTTCTGGATTCGACGTGCGCGTCGGCTGTTGCCGGCGCTGGTGTTGATGGTGCTCACCGTGGCTGCGGCCCGTGAACTTCTTCCCTATCAGGCCCTCACCGGTTTACGCAGCGACGCGATTGCGGCGTTCTTGTGGATAGCGAACTGGCGCTTCGTCGCCCAGAAAACCGACTATTTCACGCAAGGCGCCCCACCGTCGCCGCTGCAGCACACCTGGTCGCTCGGGGTGGAGGAGCAGTACTACTTTGTCTGGCCGCTCCTGCTGATCGTGGTGACCCTACTCTTGGCCGCGCGCGCGAGGCGCCGCTTCACATGGGCCACCGTGGGCGGTGTTCGGTTCGCCGCGTTCGTAATAGCCACGTTGGGGGCGCTGGCTTCCGCTGCGGTCGCCATGGTTCTGGCTTCCGACACCACCCGTGACCGGATTTATTTCGGCACCGACACCCGCGCACAGGCGTTGCTGACCGGCGCTGCGGCAGCGGCTCTGCTGGTTCGGGATTGGCCATCACTGAACCGCGGCTGGTGCATGATCCGGACTCGGTGGGGACGACGGGTCGCCCGCTTTCTGCCGCTCCTCGGTCTGGCGGGACTGGCGGCGGCGACCCACTGCGCAACAGGCAGTGCCGGCGAATTTCGCCACGGTCTGCTGATCGGAGTCGCTATCGCGGCCGTCTTCGTGGTCGCCCCAGTGGCATTGGAGCAACGCGGAGCGGTCGCCCGCCTTCTGGCTTTGCGCCCGTTGGTGTGGCTGGGCACCATCTCCTATGGCGTTTACCTGTGGCACTGGCCAATCTTCCTGGCGCTCAACGGCGAACACACCGGATGGGCTGGACTCCCGCTGTTCGCCGCTCGGTGCGCCGCCACGGTGGTAGTGGCCGCGGCATCATGGTGGCTGATCGAACAACCCATCCGGCGCTGGCGGCCGGCGCGGGTGCCGTTGTTGCCGTTGGCGGCGGCGACTGTGGCCAGCGCCGCCGCGGTGACGTTGTTTGTGGTTCCGGTAGGGACTGGTCCCGGCCTGCGTGAGGTCGGCCTGCCGCCGGGAGTCTCGGCGGTCGCAGCGGTGTCGCCGTCGCCGCCTGGCGGCGGTTACCCGGTCGCGCCCCGAGATCCCAACCGGCCATTCACCGTTTCGGTGTTCGGTGATTCGATTGGGTGGACCTGGATGCACTACCTTCCGTCGACACCCGGATTCGCGTTCCTCGATCACACCGTCATCGGCTGCAGCCTGGTGCGCGGTACACCGTATCGGTATATCGGCCAAACGCTGGAGCAGCGACCAGAATGCGACACCTGGCCAATCAGATGGTCGACGCAGGTCGGCCAAGACCAGCCAGACGTCGCGCTGCTGATCATCGGTCGCTGGGAGACGGTCGATCGCGTGAACGAGGGTCAGTGGACCCACATCGGTGATCCGACCTTCGACGCGTACCTGAACGGCGAACTCGAGCGGGCACTGAACATCGTGGGTTCCACCGGTGTTCGAGTAATGGTTGCCACCGTGCCCTACAGCAGAGGCGGCGAAAAGCCAGATGGCCGCTTGTATCCGGAGGACCAACCCGATCGGGTTAATCTGTGGAACACCATGCTGCGCAAGGCCGTCAGCCACCACGGAGGCGTCCAGATCCTGGATCTGAACAAAAAGCTGTGCCCCGACGGCGTTTACACCGCCAAGGTCGACGGCATCAAGGTACGCAGCGACGGAGTCCACCTCACCCCCGAAGGGGTGAAGTGGTTGACACCATGGCTCGAGGAGTCCCTAAGGTAGCCCTCAACCGCCCGTGCGGCAGCTGATTTCCATGCTGTCGCTCTCACGCACGAGGAAGTTGAAGCTCACATAGCCGTTGTCGGGGTTGCGCACCCGGTCTAGATAAGGCTGGGTGTCCACGGCACTGGTGTTGTCGGCGACAACCAACGCACCTGTCGACAGACGTGATTCGAGCAGCTTCATTACCGGCAGATACAGAGTCTTTCCAACCGTCGAGCAAGACGAAATCGACCGGCCCCTCCAAGTCCGCCAGCGTGGACAGCGCATCCCCTTCGAGAATGGTGATCAGGTCATCCAAACCGGTCTCGGCGAACGTCTGCTTTGCGGCGGCTATCTTGGTGGTGCTGAGCTCGGTGGTCACCACTCGGCCGCTGCCGTTGTCGCGCACCGCCGACGCCAAATGAACTGCGGAGATGCCGAAAGACATGCCGAATTCGACCACCATGGCCGGACGGGTCGCCCGCACCAGCGCGTACAGCAGCCGGCCGGCTTCGGGAGTCACCGGGATATAGAATTCGCTCATCGCCCCGGTGCGTTCCTGCGTAGTCATCGGCCGATCGAAATCACCACGTCTCTCGCGCAACAGCGACATCTGATTTTTCGATTCGGTGTACATCCGGTCGAGGACCGTAGCGACTCTGGGATCCTGCAAACTCGTGGGCATGTTGTCGAGGGTAGGCCTCGAGTGCAGCCAGGGCAGCGGTGGCTCGGTGTGCAGCAGCCGTACGCGGACGTTGGATACGACACACTGACGTCATGATTGCGTAAACGAGTTTGACGAGCACTAACTGGCAGTGCAAGATGGATCTGCAAGCACCTCGGTAGGTGAGGCGTCTGCATGGATACAGGCCACTGACCCCGAACGTCGAGAGACGCCCCGGGTCAGGACAGCTCTTCCCGGACCCAAGGGTTGAGCCCAAGTGGCTTCTGGGCGATGTCCCGGATACGCCGTGCAGTGCCGAAGCTCCGACGAGAGGGGTGCGATCGGCGGTCCGCCGCCGGTCATTTCGTGCCTCTTCCCGTTCAGGTGAATGTGGTGACACCCGCGTGTGTCCTGGCCGTGAGGAGGTGAGGGCGAGATGAGTCCCAGCGATAGTCCCTATGCGAAATCCGTCTTGTCCCGATCCGGTTCCGGCATTCCTTCTGCCGCTTGAGCTTTCTCGGACATTCCGGTAGTTCGTGCGCTTTTAACATCCGCGAGCTGCCATTCATGCCCGGGTGCCCATGACACGAGCCGATCAGACTTCCGGCAGGAGAAAATCATGGCTTTTGTTGTTACACAACGTCTTTCCGGCCTCACGAGGGGGCGCGGACGGTCGCTGGTGCGTTCGGGCCGGCTGCTGGCCAGCAAGTTGCACGTACGTAGCACGCTGACCCCGCAGGAGCGGGCCAACCTGTATGTCTCACGGATGCCGATTGCGGTAGTCACGGCCTCGCTCGGCGGACATCCGTCGGACCGTGCCGGCAACCACCGGTGACTCGTTCCGCCGCTGAGCGCGCGTTCGGCGCCGCGAACACGTCTCCCTGACCCGAGCCCGAACTTGTTCAGATAGCGAGAGTCCAATGACTTCGATCTCCACTCGCGGTGGCCTCCGCAGCTCGCTGCTCAGCCCGACCGCCGCCGCGGCCCCGAATGCGACCCCCGATGTCTCGGGCCAGGCCGTGTTGGATTCCGCGCACACCGGCGACATCGTCGGTGCGTTCGGCCGTATCCCGCGTGACGGCACTGGTGCGTTCAGCGGTCGCTGGCGGCGCCTGCGGACACTGATGGTCATCACCGGTCCCGGACTGATCGTGATGGTGGGCGACAACGATGCCGGCGGCGTAGCGACCTATGCGCAGGCGGGACAGAACTACGGGATGGGCCTGTTGTGGACGCTGACCATGCTGATCCCCGTGCTGTACGTGAACCAGGAAATGGTGCTGCGGCTGGGTGCGGTCGCGCGGGTAGGTCACGCGCGGCTGATCTTCGAGCGTTTCGGCAAGTTCTGGGGTGCCTTCAGCGTGGGCGATCTTTTGATCCTCAATGCGTTGACGATCGTCACCGAATTCATCGGTGTGTCACTGGCGCTCGGCTTCTTGGGCTGCCCGAAAATCATCGCGATTCCGTCCGCTGCGGTGTTGTTGTTCGCCGTGGTAGCCGGAGGCTCGTTCCGCCGCTGGGAGGGACTGATGTTCCTGCTGATCGCGGTTAACGTGCTGATCATCCCGATGGTGCTGCTGGTGCATCCCACCCTGAAAGGAACGGCCGGCGGGCTGATGCCGCAGTTCCCGGGTGGGCTCAACTCCACCGTGCTGTTGTTAGTCGTCGCGATCGTGGGCACCACGGTGGCGCCGTGGCAGTTGTTCTTTCAGCAGTCCAACGTAGTGGACAAGCGCATCACGGCACGCTGGATTTCTTACGCGCGAGCCGATTTGGCCATCGGAATCGTCGTGGTCATGGCCGGGGCGACGGCTCTGATGGCGGTAACCGCGTTCGGATTGGCCGGCACCGGTGACATTGGCAACTTCACCGACGCCGGTGCGGTCGCATCCAGCCTGTCCAGGCACCTCGGCAACACCGTGGGAGTGTTGTTCGCGATCATCCTGCTGGACGCATCGCTGATCGGGGCCAACGCCATTGGGCTGGCCACCACCTATGCGATCGGTGACGCGATGGGCAGGCGGCACTCACTGCATTGGAAGATAAGCGAGGCTCCACTGTTCTACGGCGGGTACGCGCTACTCCTTGCGGTATCAGCCGCGGTCGCCTTCAGCCCGGACCATATCCTCGGCCTGGTGACCCAAGGCGTGCAGGCACTGGCCGGTGTCCTGCTGCCCTCGGCCACCGTATTCCTGGTCTTGCTTTGCAACGACCGGGCGGTTCTGGGCCCGTGGGTAAACACCTTGCGGCAGAACGTCGTCGCATGGGCCATCGTGTGGTCTCTGGTGCTGCTGTCGCTGGCCCTCACTGCGACCACCTTCTTCCCCGGCCTGTCCACGGGCACCATCGAGGCCGGGCTTGCGGGCGGTGCAGCGGTCGGCATCGTCGGCGGCGCCGTCGCGATGATCGCCGGCCGGCGGGATCGCGACCGGCGCGACGCGGAAGCCATCGTGAAAACTCCCGGAGGTGGTTTGGACCCGGACCGGGCCAGCTGGCAGACCCCCAACCTCGCCATGCTTCCTCGGCCCACGATGTCGCCGATGCGCCGGGCGGGCCTGTTCACCCTGCGTGGCTATCTGGTCGTGGCCGTCGTGTTCGTCATCGTCAAAATCGTTGAGACCGGCATAGTCCAAACAGCCAGCTCATGGTGAACCGTTGGGTAGCAGAACGATTTTGCCGTGGGTGTGCCGCTGCTCGAGTTCGGCGAAGGCGTCAGCGACCCGGTCAAGCGGAAAGGTGGCGGCGATGCCGAAATCGATGGCGCCGGTAGCGACGAGGTCGGCGACTTCGGCGAGCACTTCCGGTGTCGACGCCTCGGCGCTGCCCTCGGTCTTGGCGCCGACTTCGCCAGCCTTCTCAAATGAGATGATGGTGTCGATCCGCTCGGGTGCGACACCGAGATCTACGGCGAGCTGGACATAGTCCGGGCCGAACAAGTCGATGAATGCGTCGATTCCGTTCGGTGCCGCTTCGCGCAGCCGTTCAGCCAACCCGTCACCATAGGTGATCGGGGTGACGCCATGCGCGCGCAGCCAGCCGGCGTTACCCGGCCCTGAGATGCCAAGCACCCGTGCCTTGCGGAGGACTAACAATTGCACGACAAGGCTGCCAACTCCGCCCGCAGCTGCCGAAACGGCGACCGTCTCACCGGGTTGAGGCGCGACTGCGCGGACAGCCGCGTACGCCGTCACACCGACGACGTATAGCGAACCCGCTACCTCCCAACTCAATTGGGGAGGTTTGCGGATCAGTTGACCCACCGGCACGGTGGTGTGGGTAGCGTGGCTGGACCGGCGGAAGCTGAACCCTAGGACCTCGTCGCCGACGGAGAACTCGGTGACCCCGGGTCCTACCGCGGTCACGACGCCGGCAAGATCGCTGCCCTCTCCGGACGGGAACGTGGCGGGGAACATGTCATGCAACGCCCCCGTTCGGATGGCGGCCTCGCCGGGGTTGATCCCGGCGGCGCGAACTTCGACCACCACCTCGCCCGGCCCGGGCGACGGCATATCGACGTCCGCCACATACAAAACCTCACGGCCGCCGTAACGGTCGAACCGTACGGCGCGCGCCACCGCTGTCATCTCGATCTCCTTACCCGCAAACATGCCCTTACCCCACGCCAGCATAGGCCGGAAATTGGTACCCACCGGCGGGCACGGGGCGTATGTTCATAGACGCTGTCTGGGATCCCACCAGCATTCCGCCAGCACCGTCTGGCGGCGCGACGAAAGTTGGGTATGGATGACGCGGAACGAATGCCTATGCAGATTGCCCGGGTAACTGTTGCCAGCTGGGCGGTTGCCAGCATAGTGGTCGGCACTGCGATCGCCGGTTGCGGCAGCAGTAACAAACCCCCGTCGCCGTCGTCTTCGGCGACATCCTCAAGCTCCGCCGCGTCATCGACCGGCTCGAGCGCAGTGGTGGGCCCGTCGCCGGGACAACGCACGGATTACAGTGCGCTGCTGATCAAGCCGAGTGACATCGGTGAAGATTTCACCACTCCCCAGCCACCTGTGCTGAATCCCAATAATGCTGCCGGTGTTGCCCAACTATTCGCCATCGGCGACAAAACCCGCCGCATTTGGGACACCATCTTGATCCTCGCTGACCCCGCGCGAGCGGTCGCTGAACTGGGCAACACCAAAACCAATTATGCGGGCAAGGTCAACGGCACGTGGCAGCCAGTCGATGTCGGGTCCAACGGAGCGATGATTTCCGGTACGTCGCCCGACAATTCCCAAGCGGTGACGGTGCTGTTGTTCACCGAAGGCAAGGCACTCGTCAACCTGGAATTCGACAGCGCGCCCAACGATCCGATCGACCCCGGCGTAGCAACGGATATCGGCCGCAAGCAGGACGCCGCGATCAAGAACGGGTTGCCCAGCTAGCCTAGCCGGGGCTACACCAGGCCCAGCAACTGCAGATCAGAGACATACTTGTCGAGCAAAGCCGCCGACAGATGCGGAATGTCTTTATCCGCGCCAATTTTGGCCGCCTGCACTGCACTGCGGAAGACATCTGTCGGAGCCGGCGCGCCACGCAGCGGCTTCTCCGGTTTCCGGTAAGCATCCAGCAACGGCAGAACCGAGTGCTGACGCTGCTTGTCCGGTAAGGCCCGAAGCGCCATCGTGAAGCGTCCGAGCCATTCGTCATAGTCATCGATGCGCCGGATGTCGTGGCCGGCGGCGGCCAACCAGTCCACGAACACGTCCAGGGAAATACCGTCGTCGTGCGGGTTCATCACGTCAAAGGAGCGGAAACCCCCGAAAGCCTCAGCGGCCATTGCTATCTGCTCGCCAAGCGTAGTGACGGACTCGGCCACGAAGTCGGCGGGCAGCCCGTCATAATGAGCATCCGCTCGGCTGCCCGTCTCCGAGGTTTCGTAGAAGGACGATGGCGCAATACCAGTCACCAGCAAGCTAAAGATCAACCGGGTGAATGCATCTGGCACGTTGAGCTGTCCCGCGTAGCGGCTGTGGGCAAGGATCATATCGGATCGGAAAACAGCGACCGGTAGATCGCACAGGTCGTGCGCCTCGCGCAGCAACACCTCTCCGCCCCACTTGCTGTTCGCGTATCCGCTGGCGTAGCTGGCGTCGATGGGACGGACCGGGCTGATCGCGCGGATATCGCCATCTTCGGCGAAGTTGGCCGGATCGACCGACATGGCAACCGCGACGGTCGACAGATAGGTGACCGGTTTGATGCGGGTAGTGATCGCCAGTCGGATCAGTTCGGCAGTGCCAACGACATTGGGGCCGAACAATTGGTCGTAGGGCAGGACGTGGTTGACCAGTGCTGCCGGGTGCACGATCAGATCCACACTCTGGGCCAGCCTCTCCCAAGTTCCTTGGTCCAGACCCAGATTCGGCTCACCGATATCACCGGCGATGACCTCGAGGTGGTCAAGCGCCAGGCCACGGAACCGTTGGACCAATTGCGGATCCCCGCTGTCGTAGACATCCTCAAGCCGCTTGGCGGCCGCCGCGGCGTCCGTGCCACGCACGATGCAGATGAGTTGTCCGCCGGTCTCGGCAAGCCGCTCTAGCCACTCCAGGCAAAGGAAGCGGCCAAGGTAGCCGTTGGCTCCGGTCAACAGAATTGTGTGTGGTGTACCGACGGCTCGCGGTAGGGCTGGGGCTTCGGTCAAAGTCCTCGCGTCGATGAACTTCTCCAGCGTGAGGTCCGCGGCGCGGATCTCGGTTGCGTCACGCCCGTGGATCGTCGCGAACGTAGGCCGCTGGGATCCTGATTTGCGTTCGGACTCAATATATTCCGCGAGCTGGCGCAGATCGGTCGCCGGACCGATGATGATCCCCACCGGCACCTCAATGTCGAAGATGTCATGCAGCAGGTTGGAGAAGGTCAACGCCGACAGGGAGTCGCCGCCGAGTTCGATGAAAAGCGCATCGGGTTCCGGCGGGCCACCGGCCAGGCCTAGCAGCGCCTCGGCGGCGCGCGTCAGCGTATCGATGACCGGGTGGTTCGCCGCCCCGTCGCGTAGCGCACGCAGCTCAGTGACGCGGTTGGCGGCCAGATCTGCATATAACTGCTCGAGTCGGTCGGCGTAGTGCTCTTTGAGTTTCGGTCGTAGCAACTTGCCTACCCCAGACAGCAGGCCGTTGTCTTCGTTGAACGGCTCCGACTCGACCAGAAAGTCGACAGGCACCTCATAGGACTGCAGCTCGGCGAGTTTTGCTGCCTGGCGCAGTGATTCGCGCACGGCAGCTTTGAGCCCGTCGGCATCGTCGGCGAACCTTTGCAGCGCGTCGGCGGTCGGGACGACGACAGCCAACAGATAGGGGCGTTCGCTGTTGCCGTAGACGAAGATTTGGCGGACCAGAGCTGCGCTGGCGAAGACGGCTTCCAGGCGCGCGACGGCGACGAACTCACCCTGCGCCAACTTCAGTACGTTGTTGCGCCGGTCGACATAGGCAAGCCGACCCGGCTCAAGCTCGGCCATCACATCACCAGTCCGGTAGTAGCCTTCGGGATCGAAGGCATTGGCGGTGACATCCGGTCGTTTGAAGTATCCGGGCGTGGCGGTCAGCGACTTCACCAGCAGCTCGCCGTGCGGATAAGGCTTGTCGGTAAGGAAATAGCCCAGCTCTGGAACGTCAACGAGCTTGTAGTCCAGAACCGGAGGCCGGGTGGTCCGGCCGTCCTTGGTCACCATTCCGACCTCGGTCAAGCCGTAGCCGTCGAGGACGTGCACGTCCAGGCATGCCTCGACGAAACTTCTCATCTCCGCCGCCAGTGGCGCCGTGCCACAGAAGGCGGTGACGATGCGTCCACCCAGGACCTGTTCGCGCAGCTCGGCTTGCGCCTCTGTCTCAGCGGACGCGGTATCGGCACCGTGGGCGACTCGCCGGTCAAGGGCACTTTGGTAGCGCTGGTACAGCATTTCTGCCACCCGGGGCACCAACCCCATTTCGGTGGGGCGCACCAGGTTCCAGTCTTCGAACAACGTGGACAGGTCGCTCTCCGGGACGAAGTAACTGGTGCCGCCCGCTTGGAACGCCGTCGATAGCGGTATTCGACCACCAAGGTGATTCAGCGGCATGAAGTTGACGTTGAGCACGGGCGTGTCCGCGAAGTCGGGCATCAGCTCGTTGGTCCACAGCTTGGAGACCATGCGCTCGGTGTACATGGCGCCCTTGGGCAATCCGGTGCTGCCCGACGTGTACATGATCATGGCCAGCCGCTCATCGGTGTCGCTGGTGTACATCGGCTCGGGCGGCAGGGCGCGACCGCGCTCGATCACCTCGTCGAACGTCTCGATGGTCACCGCCATGCCGGCGGACGCCAGCTTCGCCTGCGCGCGTTCCAGAGTCTCGCGTTGATCATCGATCTTTGGCTGGTAGTCGAAAACCACCAAGCGCCGCAACGAAGTGCTGCCCAGCGCCGCTTCGACGGCAAGGTCAAGATAGCCGGCACCCGCGGCGAGTACCCGCGGCTCGACCTCGGCAATGATTGGCTGCAACCGTGACGCCGCCACGTTGTGCTGCAGCGGAACCGCCACCAGCCCGAGATAGCCGCATACCAGATCGAGGGTCAGATACTCGGGGCTCGCGAAACCGACAGTGGCGACGAAGTCTCCGGGCGTCACGGGATTCGCGGCATCATGTCGCCACGCGCCGGCGATCGCACCTACGTTGGCCCACAGCTCGCGGTAGGACATGGTGTCGAACCGGGGAAGCAGCTGCGCGGTGTTGCGGCCGGTAGCAGGATCGGTGATCAACGAGCGTGCCCGCCAGCCTAGTGCGGGGCGATCCGCATAGCCCTGGACAAACATCTCCAGGATCTGCGGCAGCCGAAGGTCCGGTTCGCGCGCTGCCTGCTGAAGCGAGAGATCGGGTTTGGCGTTGCCGAACTGTTCGTCGGCGGCGTCCAACTGGCGGATGCGTTCGGCTACGCGCTCCCGCGCCGGACTGGTCGGCCTTGCACGGGTATTTTTCTCGCGCTTCGCATCACCGGTCATGGCCAGCCTCTCGTTCGAATCACTCGTCTACCGAGAACTCACCGCCGCAGGCCAGTCTTCCGTTCAACCGCTGTGACGGTTGTCACACTCCGGCTTGATCGCGCAGGAGGAGGCGGATCCACGCCGCGTCGGGTGTTTGCCGGTGCGCGGCGAGTATCAGGCCACGACCTGGATCGGGTCGCCGACGTTCACCTGGTTGAAGTACCACGCGGCGTTGTCCGGGCTCAGGTTGATGCATCCATGACTGACATTGGCGTAGCCCTGGGAGTCCACCGACCATGGGGCCGAGTGCACATAGACACCGCTCCAGGTGACGCGAACCGCGTACTGGGCGGTGATCTTATATCCCTCGGGGGAACTGAGCGGGATGCCGATGGTCCGCGAGTCCATCACGACGGTGCGCTCCTTCGACAAGGCGGCGAAGCTGCCGACCGGTGTGGGACGAGTGGGCTTGCCCATTGACGCCGGCATGGTGCGCAGCACTTCTCCGTCTCTGCTGACGGTGAAGGTGTGCGCGGAGATGCTGGCAACGCCGAGTAGCGCGTCACCGGTGTCGAACCCCGTTGTCAGGGCCTGCACACCGACCGAGACGTGGGTATGGGCGGGCCAGTACTGGTTCGGAACCCACTGCACGACATTGTTCTCGACCCACTCGAAGTGTCCGGGCGTATTGCTCGGCGACGTCACGTGGATTGATCGTTCGGCGGCGGCACGATCGGTGACCGGTGCAGTGAACGTCACCACGACCGGGTGCGCCACGCCCACCACCGCGCCGTCAGCGGGCAAAACCGAGGCAACTCCGGGCGCGGGTTTCGGCACCGGGACCGCGGCAAGGCTGCGTCCGGCCGATCCCACCAGACCCATCACCGTGATCGCGACCATAACAAATAGATAACGAACACCTCGACGCATAACGTCCACCCTTCGAGATGGTGCGATCAACACAACAGTATTCTACTGGCTGTCCCGGCATTACCGTTTTCAGCAAACATTGGCCGGTTCGCGCGTCGCCACGATAACGATCCGATCACCGGTTGAGTTCAATCCCGTCACGGGGCGAAGCCGGCCAGGAGCAGACATGACCTTAAAGGATCGCTACACGCGTCCATTGGCGGGCTCAGCCGCGCTGGTGCTGATCGACGTGCAGCACGATTTCTATGCAGATGACGCTCCGATGCGGGTTGACGGAACCGGCGCGGCGATCTCGGCAATGGCCAAGTTAGCGAGAGCCTTCCGGCAACGTGGGCTCCCGATCGTGCATGTCGTCCGGCTGTACCGGCCGGACGGGTCGAACGTCGACCTGGTGCGGCGACAATCGATAGAGCAGGGGGCACGAATCGCCGTACCAGGTAGTGCCGGCTCGCAGATTGCCGCAGAGCTATTGGCGAATGCTGTTGAACTGGACCATGAATTGCTGCTGGCCGGTGGTTTGCAACAGGTCGGAATTGCCGAGCACGTGATGTACAAGCCAAGGTGGGGTGCCTTCTACGACACTAAGCTCGACCAGCATTTGCGTGAAAGTGGAACCAATACGCTGGTTTTCGCAGGCTGTAATTTTCCGAACTGCCCTCGGACGTCAATCTACGAGGCATCCGAACGCGATTTCCGCATTGTCCTGGTGTCCGATGCGATCTCGGGCCTGTACGACCGAGGCGTTGAAGAATGCCGTGCTATCGGAGTAGCCGTCCTGGACTCGTCAGAGACGCTCGATTGGCTGGCGCGCTAGCGAGGCGTTAGCCTCAGCAAGGTCGGTGCCCGTAGGGCCGAGGAGGTGCGGGTGCTCTTCCGTCAACTGGAGTACTTCGTTGCGGTCGCGCAGGAGCGCCACTTCGCCCGGGCGGCCGAGAAGTGCTACGTTTCCCAACCCGCGCTGTCCGCCGCGATCGCCAAGCTGGAACGAGAGCTGAACGTCACGCTGATCAATCGTGGACACAGCTTTGAGGGCCTCACGCCCGAAGGCGAGCGGTTGGTGGTGTGGGCCAAGCGGATTCTCGCCGAGCACGATGCGTTCAAGGCCGAAGTACACGCCGTGCGATCGGGTGTCACCGGAACGCTTCGGCTGGGCACGGTTCCAACCGCCTCGACGACAGCGTCTCTGGTGCTCGCGGCGTTCTGTTCGGCGCACCCGCTGGTAAAGGTGCAGATCCTTTCCCGGCTGGCCGCCACCGAACTGTACCGACGCCTGCGTGAGTTTGAGCTGGATGCCGCCATAGTTCACGCCGCGCCTGACGACGCTCACGACGTGAACTTGGTGCCGCTGTACGAGGAGCGGTACGTGCTGTTGTCGCCAGCGGACATGTTGCCCTCCGGTGCGTCTACGTTGACGTGGCCGGAGGCCGCGCAGTTGCCACTGGCGTTGCTCACCGCCGACATGCGGGACCGCCAGATCATTGACAAGGCCTTCGCCGACCACGCCATCACCGTCACCCCGCAAGTTGAAACCGACTCCGTCGCTTCGCTATTCGCGCAGGTCGCTGCGGGCAACTGGGCATGCATCGTGCCACACACCTGGCTGTGGACGTCGCCACCGAGCGCAGAGATCCGCGCGGTCGAAATGGTCGATCCAGTGCTCAAAGCCCACATCGCCCTGGCCACCAACTCCGCCGGACCCGGGTCGCCGATCGCCCGTGCACTCGCCGCATCTGCCGGGCAGCTGGCGCTGAATGAGTTCTTCGACGCGCAGCTATTAGGAATCACGCACCGGCGCTGACCGCAGCCGGCGGCGGCGCGGCTGCGCTGGTCGGGTTCAGGCTTGCCAGATGACCGCTTTCCACCCCAGCTGCCGGGTCGAGTTCGCAGTCGATGATCGAAGGCCCCCGAGAGCCAATCGCTTCGACCAGTGCCGACCGCAGCTCGGACGGCGTGGTGACGTGATATCCCTTGCCGCCGAACGCCTCTGCGATCAGCTCGTGATGCGCCCGCGCATTCAGCACGGTGGGCGCCGGATCATTCCCCTTCGGCGCTTCGTCGCCGCGGTAGACGCCGCCATTGTTGAGAATGACCACGGTCACCGGCAGCCGGTAGCGGCAAATGGTCTCGATCTCCATCCCGCTGAACCCAAATGCGCTGTCGCCTTCGATCGCGACGACAGGCTTGCCGGTTTCGACCGCGGCAGCGATGGCGTAGCCCATACCGATACCCATTACGCCCCACGTTCCCGTGTCGAGCCGGTGTCGCGGCACCTCCATGTCGATCACATTACGGGCCAGGTCCAGTGCATTGGCCCCCTCGTTGACCACATAAACTTCCGGGTTTTCCTGCAGCACAGAGCGAATCGCGCCGAGGGCGTTGTAAAACCGCATGGGGTGCGGATCTTCGGCCAGGCGCTCGCGCATCTTGGCGTCGTTGCGTGCTTTGCGATCGTCCAGTTCGTTGGTCCATTCCGCGGGCACGGTGATCGGATGGGCAGTCACGCCGTCACATAGCGCCGACATCACCGAGCCGATGTCGCCGACCAGCGGCGCCACGATCTGCTGGTTGCTGTCGAACTCCGACGGCGCGATATCGACTTGCACGAATTTGGCGTCGGCGGACCATTGTGGTGATTCCCCGTGGCCGAGTAGCCAGTTCAGCCGGGCGCCGATCAGCAAGACCGCGTCAGCGCGCGCGACCGCAAGCGAGCGCGCGGCCGCAGCGGACTGCGGGTGGGAATCCGGCAGCAGCCCTTTGGCCATCGACATCGGTAGGAACGGAATTCCGGTGGCCTCGACGAACTTCCGAATCACGTTGTCGGCCTGGGCATACGCTGCACCCTTGCCGAGAACGATCAACGGTCGCTGTGCTTGCGCTAGCACCTCAAGTGCGCGATCGACTGCTTCCGGTGCCGGCAGCTGCCGGGGAGCGGGGTCGACGACCCGCCAGACCGTGTCCGCAGCGGCGGAGGCGTCCATGGCTTGGCCCAGAACGTCACCAGGGATATCGAGGTAGACACCGCCGGGACGCCCGGAGACCGCGGTGCGAATGGCGCGCGCGATGCCGCGCCCGATGTCCTCGATCCGGCTGATCCGATACGCTGCCTTCACGAAAGGCCTTGCGGCGTTGAGCTGGTCGAGGTCCTGGTAGTCACCGCGCTGCAGATCCACCAACGCCCGATTGCTTGAACCCGAGATCTGGATCATCGGGAAACAGTTCGCGGTGGCGTTGGCCAGTGCGGGCAGGCCGTTGAGAAAGCCGGGCCCGGATGTCGTCAGGCACACGCCGGGCCGCTGGGTGAGGAACCCAGCCGCTGCGGCTGCGTTGCCGGCCGAGGTCTCCTGCCGGAAACCGATGTAGCGGATTCCCGACGCCTGGGCAGTGCGGGCGAGGTCGGTGATCGGGATGCCGACGATCCCGTAGATGGTGTCGACGTCGTTGGCCTTGAGGGCATCCACGACAAGGTGGAAGCCGTCGATCAAACGTGTCGACTCCGGCGCTTGGCTGGGAGATGCCGAAACTGTGGTCATGATGGCGACTCCTCGTGTGCATGTGGTCGGCGGCGGACCCGCCCGCCGGGTGTAGTAATGCCTCAGCCATCACTGTGACCCGAGCGCCTGGCGGGTGTCCAAGATTAACCCGCTATGCAGTGATTCACGATGTCTATCGCCGCTGGTCAGTCTGGATGATTTCGGGTTCAATAGCTAGCGGTTATCGGTCGTGAGGGAATCGGTATTGGACGCACGGGAAGGCCGCCCGGCATGGTGCGAGCAGGTGCTTTTCACTGAAAACCGGAAGGAGTGCGGCGATGAGGTCTGACTCGATCACCAGCAACGAGGTTATTGGGTCGACGGAATTTCCGGGCCCGCGCATCGCCGATCTGGTTGAGGAGGCCGCGCGCCGGTCGCCGGAGGCGCGGGCGCTTGTCGTCACCTCCGATCGCATACCGGTCAGCTATCGCGATTTAATCCGGCTAGTTGACGACCTGGCCGGACAGCTGAAGCGGGGTGGCCTGCTGCCGGGCGATCGGGTCGCGCTGCGTTCCGGGAGCAACGCTGAATTCGTCGTCGCGTTGTTGGCGGCCTCGCGAGCGGACCTGGTCGCGGTCCCGCTGGATCCGGCCTTGCCGGTCAGCGAGCAGCGTGCCCGGAGCGAGGCGGCGGGCGCGCGGGCGGTGCTCGTCGACGGTGACGGGCCTGGCGACAAAGAAGAGCCGACCTTGCGGTGGTGGCCGATTGCGGTGACCGTCGGCCGTGAGGATGGCGCCCTGGCGGTCGACCTGGACGCCGCCACCGCACCGAAGCAGGACTTTTCGACGCCAGACGGGCTCCACGACGACGACGCCATGATCATGTTCACCGGCGGAACCACCGGTGTGCCGAAGATGGTCCCCTGGACTCGCGACAACATCGCCGGCTCGGTGCGGGCCATCATCGCCGGATACGGGCTCGGTCCGCGGGATGCGACCGTCGCCGTGATGCCGCTCTACCACGGTCACGGGCTGCTCGCCGCGCTGCTAGCGACCCTGGCGTCCGGGGGTTCGGTGTTGCTGCCGGCACGTGGGCGGTTCTCGGCACACACGTTCTGGGACGACATCGACGCCGTCCAGGCCACCTGGTACACCGCGGTCCCGACGATTCACCAGATCTTGCTGGAGCGCGCCAAAACCGACCAGCCGGGAAGCGAGCGAGCCGCTTTGCGTTTCATCCGCAGTTGCAGCGCCCCGATCACCGCCGAAACTGCGCAGGCACTGCAAGACACGTTCTCAGCACCGGTGGTGTGTGCTTTCGGCATGACCGAGGCCACCCACCAGGTAGCCACCACCGCTATCGGGGACATCGACCAAAACGAAAACCCAGCTGCGACAACAGGTCTCGTTGGGCGGTCGACCGGACCGGAAATCCGGATCATCGGGTCCGACGGTCAAACGGTGCCCACGGACACCGTCGGGGAGGTCTGGCTGCATGGTCCCACTGTGGTGCGGGGCTACCTCGGCGATCCTGCGATCACCGCGGCCAACTTCACCGACGGGTGGCTGCGCACCGGTGACTTGGGGACGTTGTCGGCGGCCGGCGACCTGACCATCCGCGGCCGGATCAAGGAACTCATCAACCGGGGCGGGGAGAAGATTTCGCCGGAGCGCGTCGAGGGCGTCCTGGCCAGCCATCCCGACGTACTGGAGGTGGCTGTGTTCGGCGTGCCGGACAAGCTGTACGGCGAGACGGTGGCCGCGGTGCTGGTTCCCCGGGGATCCGCCTCGCCGACTGCGGCTGAGCTTGCGGCGTTCTGTCGCGAGCGGCTGGCCCCCTTCGAGGTGCCAGCCAGCTTCCAGCAAGCGAGTGCGCTGCCGCATACCGCAAAAGGCTCGCTGGACCGCCGCGCTGTGGCCGAACAGTTCGGCCGCCAGGTGTAAGAACCAGCCGCGCGAGAAGGACTCTGCGCGAGGGTTTTCGACAAACCATCACGGGGCGGAGGACGTCAAGTTTCCCCATGCGGCTCGCGCACCCGAATCGCCGATGCGGTAGATCTGGATCAGCGTGGCCACGGCCGCGACGATCACCAGCACCCCGACCGCGGCGTGCAGAGCGAATGTGGCCGTCCGTCCGCGCGCCTGGCGAATGTGCACTGCGGTTAGCAGCGTTACAGCCGCCACCAGCGCCGCCACGATGTAGATCAGGGTTTCACCGAGATGCTCATGCGTCGTCAGTGTGGGCGATGTATCGACCCGAGCCGCCAACCATGCACCCGAACTGGTGGTCAATGGGGTTAAGACGAGCGTGCCCACGGCCAGCAGCAGCACCAGCCAGATCAGCCGTCGTCGCGCCGCAGGCCATAGCGCACAGAGGATCGCCAGGATCGCTGTCAGCGGAGCCAGGACGACGACGAAATGGTTGAGCAGGATATGCGCCGGAAGTCCATTAAATGTCGACATAGTGCCCACCCCAACGCTTTTCAGCCGTTTTCAGACGGTGGCCTTCAACCGGCTGGCTGCGGATTCCGGCATCGGTTCGTAGCGGGCAAACGAACGGGTGAATGACGCGGCCCCATGTGCCAGTGAGCGCAAGTCGATTGCATAGCGCGTCAACTCCACCTGAGGCACCTCGGCTTTAACCACGGTGCGTTCGTTACCCGCGGTGTCGGTACCGAGGACTCGGCCGCGACGACCCGATAGATCACCCATCACCGCGCCGACGAAATTGTCGGGTACCAGCACCGAGATCTCGTCGATGGGCTCGAGGAGACTCGCTTTCGTCGCCGCCGCTGCCTCCCGCAACGCCAGCGCACCCGCCATTTGGAACGCGAAGTCCGACGAGTCGACGCTGTGGGCCTTGCCGTCAAGCAGAGTGACCCGGATGTCGACCACCGGGTAGCCGGCGTGCACTCCCTTTTCCATCTGCGACCGCACACCCTTCTCCACGCTCGGAATGAATTGCCGCGGCACTGCTCCGCCGACCACCTTGTCGAGAAACTCGAATCCGGTGCCTTCCGGCAATGGCTCCACCTCGATATCGCATACCGCGTACTGGCCGTGTCCGCCGGACTGCTTGATATGGCGGCCATGGCCTTTTGCTTTGCCGCCGAAGGTTTCTCGCAGCGGGACGCGCAGTTCCACGGTGTCGACGGTGACGCCGTATCGATTGGCCAGCGCGTCGAGGACAACGCCGGCATGGGCTTCGCCCATACACCACAACACGATCTGGTGTGTTTCCTGGTTCTGCTCGATCCGCAGCGTCGGGTCTTCGGCGGCCAACCGCCCCAGCCCAACCGCCAGTTTGTCTTCGTCGGTCTTGGCATGCGCCGCAACGGCGACCGGCAGCAGAGGCTCAGGCATTGTCCAAGGTTTCAGTACGAGTGGCTCTGACTTGTCCGAGAGGGTGTCGCCCGTTTCGGCCCGGCTCAGCTTGCCGATCGCGCAGATGTCGCCTGCCACCACGGCTGGGGCGGGGCGCTGCTGCTTGCCGAGCGGGAAGGACAGGACTCCAATGCGTTCGTCTTCGTCGTGGTCGGGGTGCGTACTCCCATTCCCGTTGGCCGCGCCGAAAAACGACGCAAAATGGCCCGACACATGAACCGTCGTGTCGGGCCTGATGGTTCCGGAGAACACCCGGACCAGGCTGACCCTTCCGACGTAGGGGTCCGACGTCGTCTTCACCACCTCTGCGAGCAACGGCGCATTAGCGTCACACGTCAGGGTTGCGTGCGGAGCACCGTGCTGCGTAAAGACCTCCGGTAGTGGGTGTTCCATCGGAGACGGGAATCCGCGAGTGGCAACCTCCAGCAATTCCAGCGTGCCGACGCCGGTGCTGCTGCACACAGGGATCACCGGGAAGAACGACCCGCGGGCAACGGCTCTCTCCAAGTCCTGGATGAGCACTGATTCGTCGATGGATTCACCGCCAAGATAACGGTCCATCAGCGACTCGTCTTCGGATTCCTCAATGATTCCTTCGATCAGGGTGCCGCGCGCCTCCTCGATCCGCTCGGCATCCGATGGGTCCGGCGGGTGCGTGGTCCGCTTGCCGCCGGTGTACTGGTAGCGCGTCTGCGACAGCAATCCGATCAGGCCTTCGCAGGAGGGTAGGCCGGCCGGCAGGTAAAGCGGTAACACCTTGTCGCCGAACGCGTTCTGTGCGGCGGCCAGTGCCTCCTGATAATTCGCGCGGGTATGGTCGAGCTTGGTGATCACCACAGCGCGGGGCATGCCGACCTGGTTGCATTCCTGCCACAGCGATTTGGTGGGCTCGTCGACGCCTTCGTTGGCCGCGATCACGAACAGCGCACAGTCCGCGGCGCGCAACCCGGCTCGCAACTCGCCGACGAAGTCGGCGTACCCGGGTGTGTCGACCAGGTTGACCTTGATGCCGTCGTGCGACAGGGAGGCCACGGCAACGCCGACCGATCGCTGTTGCCGGATCTCGGCTTCGTCGTAGTCACAGACTGTGCTGCCGTCCGCGACCGAGCCCGTTCTGGTCAGCACCCCGGCGGCGACCAACAGGGCTTCGACGAGAGTGGTTTTGCCGCCCCCCGAGGGCCCCACCAGAGCCACGTTGCGGATGTCGCCCGGACCGTTAGCGGTGGGAGCGTTTCCCGCGCCTTGGGAAGTATTCGTCCTGTCCGCCATGACTTTCCTCCAAGTTTCCCAGGTCGCGTCCCGCTGTACACCTACCTAGCTACCATTCACCCAACTACCGTCGACCACAAGACCGTCGGGCCGGATCGATGTATCTCCGAAGCGACGCGGTGAAGATCTTGCGGGTTACAAGCTGGGCGGAGAAGCCGGCGCCGGGGGAGGGCAGGCGGGCCCGGTCGGGTCTGCCGGATGGTCAGCGTCGGTGCGAGATTCTCTGGCGCTCGGCCGAACACGGTGATTTGCCACCCGGACCAGGAACCATGCCGTGCACGCGATGGCCACGATGACAAAGCTCGGCGGCAGATCGAACATGGCCGACAAACCGAGTCCCACCCAGACCGACACTGTGCTGATGACCGTCGAGATGAGCATGGCAAAGGCGGGCCTGGCTGTCAGCATGATGGCCGTCGCGGCGGGTGTGACGACGAGCGCGAAGAGCAGCAAGGTTCCGACGGCTTGAACGGCCATGGTCACCGCGAGCCCCAGCAGTGCCATGAAGATGACCGACAACGCCCGCACCGGTACGCCTTTGGCCTCGGCGACTTGGAAGTTGATCGACGCGAACAGCAATGGACGATAGATAAGGCCAATGCTGAGAGCCAGGAGTATCAACAGGCCCGCGAAAGTGGCTAGTTGTGCGTGCGAGATGGCCAGGAGGTTTCCGAACAGGATGTTCGTCAGCGTGCTGGATCCCGTGGTTGCCAGCGAGTTGAAGAACAGTGCCAGGCCGATGGCCATTGCCAAGACTGTGCCGGTGGCGACATCGCGCTCGGCGGCCCGTTTGCCCAGCGCGCCGATGACGAGCGCGCCACCCACGCAGAAGACCCCGAGGCCGAAGGCAACGGGCAGACCGACCAAGACCGCACCCGTGGCGCCCGGCAGGCCGATTTCTGCCAGGGCGTGCGCCGCGAACGCGGTATTGCGCACAACGACGAAATAACCGATGAGACCGGCGGCGAGCGCCACGATGGTCCCGCCCAGCAGGGCATCGCGCATGAACGGAGACGTCAAGGTGGCCCACCAGTCTTCCTGGTAGCCCACGGCGACCAGACGTGTTGTCATAACACGCTCCTCATGTAGAGCTCCCCTAGTGGGGTGTGGGCAACTTCGATCGGTGTGCCATAAATGTGACTGAGCAACGCGTCGTCGACCATGTTGTTCATGGTGTCGTAATGCGCGTGCCCGTCGAGCAGGTAGATCGCGCTGTCTATCACGTTCAGCACAGGATTCAGATCGTGCGCGACGATAAGGATCGTGACACCCAGGTCCTGGTGCAGGCCGTGGAGTAGTTTGACGATCTCGCGCTGGCTGAGTAGGTCCAGTGATGCCAGCGGCTCGTCGAGCAGCAGCATCTTGGGCCGCGCGACCAACGCCTCGGCGATCGCCACTCGCTGGCGTTGTCCGCCGGACAACTGGGAGAGGCGTTTGCCCGCAAATTCCGACGCGTGCATCGACTGCAGGGCTTCCTCGACCCGGCGACGTTGCGCCGCTGTGGTGCGCCCGAAGGCCCACCGATGCCCGTTCAGCCCAAGCATTACCGCGTCGGCGGCTCGAACCGCGTGATCAGAGCGGAAGGCATAATTCTGCGCCAGGTAGCCGATCGAGTGATTGTCCTCGCCCGGACGTTTGCCGAATACCCGGACCTGTCCCGAGGCCACCGGGACCAGTCCCAGGATCACCTGCAGAAGTGTGGTTTTGCCCGCTCCGTTAGTTCCAATGACGGCGACGAACCCGCCAGGCGGCACCTCGAATGTGGCCTCCGACCAGAGCAGCCGTCCGTCGCGCACAACGCTGACATTGTCAAACGCCAGCGCTGGGGGATCTGGGTCAGGTGGGAACACCGAGCGCCTTGGCCAATCTGTCGAGTTGGTCGATCTGCCAACTCTGAAACGATTTTTCCCCTTGCGCCACCGTCTCGGTAACGTTCACGACCGGCACACCGGCCCGTTCGGCGGCCGTACGGATCTCCTCCGGTACCGACCCTTGGGTCTGGGTGTTATAGATCAGCACATCGACCTGATGGTGAGCGAGCGCTGCGCCGAACGCCTCGATGTCAGCCGGTGACGGATCGGTCTCGTTTGCGACGGCTCGTTGGTAGTCCGTGGGGGTTTTGTTGGCCAGGCCGAGTGCCGCGGCCATGTAGTCGAAGACGCTCTCGGTCGCGGCATACGATTTGCCCGATGCCTCTGTTTTGATCTTGGCGATGAGATCCGTGTAGGGCTTGAGCGCGGCGGTGAACGCCGACCGCTGTCCGGCGAAATAGTCGGCCGCCGAGGGAGACAATTTGGTCAACGCGGCGGTTAACGCGTCGGCGACGGCCATGACCGCCGGAGGGCTGTACCACAGATGCGGGTTGGCGCCGCTTGGCGTTTGCGTCACCGCGGCGGCGCTGACGACGGGAGCATTTGGAGCCGTGACCGCGGCCAGCTTCGTGGCCCATGCGTCATAACCCGCGCCGTTGACGACGACAAGGCTTGCGTGGGAAAAGGAATTGGCGTTGGAAGGGGAGGGCTCGTAGTCGTGCGGGTCAACCGACGAACTCACCAGTGCCGTCGTCACCTTGGCGCAGTTGCCGCCAAGCGTCGAGACGATGTCGCCCCACTGGGAGACGCTGACTGCCACCTCGACCGGAGCGGTCGGACACGGCGGCGCAGTCGATGTGCTGGATCCAGACGATCTGCTGGGCTTCGTGGAGCACCCCGTCAGCACCAGCGCAACGCCGAGGGCGATTGTGACAGCAGACCGAAGTGTGCGCAGGTAGGCGAGTATGCGCCGACAGTCAAGCATCACACGAGAACGGTAACCGTTACCGACTGAAGAGTCGCGCTGCTTTTCGATGCGTGCACGCCCGCCGATCAGGGGTGCCAGCTGGACCAGCGGCGCACCGCGACCGCGATTACCGGCCCGTTCAACGGAACCGATTGATACTGAGGGTATTTGGCGTGCAGCAGCCGGTATCCGATATCCATGGCTTCGCCGTCCGCATGGACTGTGGCGACACCATCGACCCGGACCCACCACAACTGGGTCCAGTCGTCGGCGTAGTGGTCGACGAGCAGGCTCACTTGCGGGTTGCTCTCGATGTTGACCAAGCGGCGCAGCCGTCGCGTTGTTTTGGGCTTCGCGTCGACGGCGGTGTACACCACGTCATGGCCATCCTCGGAGTCATCGGCGACCGCGAATACCACCGGCACCAGGTGCGGCAGGCCGTCGGGCGTAATCGTGGCCAGTCGGGCTACCGGGGACTGTGTGAACCTGGCCTTGGGGTCGAATTCGCCCACCGTGTCAGCTTAGGGCGCCCGCCCGTTCCGGGCCGCATCGTCGTCGGGCTAGAGCTGAATTGCCCGACTTCTCAGCCGCCCGTTCCGGGCCGCATCGTCGTCGGGCTACCTTAACCGCATGCTGGCGGAGACGCAGATCGCAAACCTTCTCTATCGCTACGCCGAATGCATCGATACCGGTGACCTGGCGGGGGCGGCTGCGCTCTTCGAACACGCGCGCATCAGGGTCGGCCCCGAGGACACAATCGACGCGGCCCGGCTGCTGGGGATCTGGAAATCGCTAATCGTGCTCCATGCCGATGGCACACCCCGAACCAAGCATGTGACCACCAATCCGATCATCGAGATCGACGAGGACGCCGGCATCGCAACTTGTCGCAGCTACTACACGGTGCTCCAACAGACCGAGCAGCTTCCACTGCAGACCATCGTCGCCGGCCGCTACCACGACCGCTTTGAGCGTGTCGACGGCCAGTGGCGCTTCTCCTACCGCGACCTCACCCTGATCGACATGGTCGGCGACGTCAGCCGTCATCTCACTCATCCCGTTACGCCGACACCGGGGACTTGAGCAAGGACCCGCCAGGATGAGCGGTCGATCAGAACCTGACCACTGCCGTGAATAGCTACCTGCATTACGGTTATATACACAAAATTGTGTCGCCCAGAGCCTGAGGCCGGGACAGTTTGATGTTTATCGCGAAGCAGGAAGGTGACGGGATGAGCAAATCGCACCACCGCTCGGTCTGGTGGTCATGGTTGGTCAGCGTGCTGGCTGTGGTCGGACTGGGCCTTGGCTTCGGCACGGTGCCGGCATCCGCGTCGCCATCCACCCTGGCGCTCGACCGGTTCAGCGACCGGCCCCAGGCGCCGCTCGACCCCGCGGCATTGGTTGGCCAGGTGGGGCCGCAGGTGGTCAACATCAGCACTAAGTTCGGTTACAACAACGCGGTGGGGGCCGGAACCGGCATCGTTATCGATCCCGGCGGTGTCGTGCTGACCAACAACCATGTGATCTCGGGCGCTACGGACATCAGCGCGTTCGACGTCGGCAACGGACAGACGTACGCCGTTGACGTGGTCGGCTATGACCGGACGCCAAGACATCGCGGTGCTGCAACTTCGTGGCGCGGCCGGACTGCCGACCGCCGCAATCGGAGGCGGGGTCTCGGTGGGCGAGCCGGTCGTCGCGATGGGCAACGCCGGCGGCCAGGGCGGAACGCCCAGCGCGGTGGCGGGCAAGGTCGTCGCGCTCAACCAGAGCGTCTCGGCAACTGACACCCTGACCGGCGCTGACGAGAACCTGGGCGGGCTGATCCAGGCCGACACGCCGATCAGGCCCGGCGACTCGGGCGGTCCCATGGTCAACAACAACGGGCAGGTGATCGGCATGAACACCGCGGCCACTGACACTTACAAGATGTCGGGCGGGCAGGGCTTCGCCATCCCGATCGGTCGGGCGATGGGAGTTGCCGGGCAGATCAGGTCCGGTGCCGGCTCGAACACGGTGCACATCGGCCCGACGGCCTTCCTTGGCTTGGGCGTGGCGGACAGCAACGGCAACGGCGCGCGGGTCGAACGTGTGGTCAGTAGCGGCCCCGCCGCGGCCGCCGGAATCTCCCCGGGCGACGTCATCACCGGGGTCGACAATGTCCCGATCAACGGGGCCACCGCGATGACGGCAGTGCTCATCCCGCATCACCCCGGGGACACGATCGCAGTGCACTACCGCGCTAGTGGGGGCGGCGACCGCACCGTGAACGTGACGTTAGCGGATGGACCCCCGGCCTGATATCCACGCAGATACTGCCAGGCGGCCGGCTAATTCGCTTGCCGCCAGCCGTGATTCGTCCCATATGCGCGGGCGTGATTCTTAACGTCCCGCCTCGGGTACACGTGGCAACGTGGAATTGATGAACGACGCAAAAGACGCTGTCGAGCACGATCCCGCGGGCGGCAGTCACGTCGAAGGTGGCGTGGTCGAGCATCCAAACGCCGAGGATTTCGACAATGCCGCCGCTCTGCCTGCCGACCCCACCTGGTTCAAACACGCGGTTTTCTACGAGGTGCTAGTCCGGGCGTTCTTCGACGCCAATGCGGACGGGTCGGGTGACCTGCGGGGACTCATGGAACGACTGGACTACCTGCAGTGGCTCGGGATCGACTGCATTTGGCTGCCCCCGTTCTACGACTCACCGCTGCGGGACGGCGGCTATGACATCCGGGACTTTTACAAAGTCCTGCCCGAGTTCGGGACCGTCGACGATTTTGTCGCCCTGCTTGACGCCGCTCACCAGCGGGGGATCCGGGTCATCACCGATCTGGTGATGAATCACACCTCGGAGTCGCACCCCTGGTTCCAGGAGTCGCGCCACGACCCCGACGGGCCGTACGGCGATTACTACGTGTGGAGCGACACCAGCGAGAAGTACACCGATGCCCGGATCATCTTCGTCGACACCGAAGAGTCGAACTGGACCTTCGATCCGGTCCGCCGCCAGTTCTACTGGCACCGGTTCTTCTCCCACCAGCCGGACCTGAACTATGACAACCCGGCCGTGCAGGAAGCGATGATCGATGTCATTCGCTTCTGGCTCGGCCTCGGGATCGACGGGTTCCGGCTGGACGCGGTGCCCTACCTGTTCGAGCGGGAGGGCACCAACTGCGAGAACCTGCCCGAGACGCACGCCTTCCTCAAGCGCGTCCGCAAGGTCGTCGACGACGAATTCCCGGGCCGGGTGCTGTTGGCCGAGGCCAACCAGTGGCCCGGCGATGTCGTCGAGTACTTCGGCGACGCCAGCACCGGCGGCGACGAATGCCACATGGCGTTCCACTTCCCGCTGATGCCGCGCATCTTCATGGCGGTGCGGCGAGAGTCGCGGTTCCCGATCTCGGAGATCCTGGCGCAGACGCCGGCGATACCCGATATGGCTCAGTGGGGGATCTTCCTGCGCAACCACGACGAGTTGACGCTGGAAATGGTCACCGACGAAGAACGCGACTACATGTACGCCGAGTACGCCAAGGATCCGCGGATGAAGGCCAACGTCGGAATCCGCCGCCGGCTGGCGCCACTGCTGGACAACGACCGCAATCAGATCGCGCTGTTCACCGCGCTGCTGCTGTCGCTGCCCGGCTCGCCGGTCCTCTACTACGGCGACGAGATCGGCATGGGCGACGTGATCTGGTTGGGCGACCGCGACGGGGTGCGCACCCCGATGCAGTGGACACCCGACCGCAACGCCGGCTTTTCCAAATCCAACCCGGGCCGGCTCTACCTGCCGCCCAGCCAGGATCCGGTCTACGGCTATCAGGCCGTCAACGTGGAGGCCCAACGCGACACCTCGACGTCGCTGCTCAACTTCACCCGCATGATGCTGGCGGTGCGTCGCCGACACGAGGCCTTTGCCATCGGGACATTCGAGGAATTGGGCGGCTCGAACCCGTCGGTGCTGGCGTTCGTGCGCCAAGTGGCAGACGATGGCGACACCGTGCTGTGCGTCAACAACCTGTCGCGGTTCCCGCAGCCCATCGAACTGAACTTGCAGCACTGGAGCGGCTGCACTCCCGTGGAGCTGACCGGGCACGTGGAATTTCCACGCATCGGCCACCTGCCCTATCTGCTGACACTGCCAGGACACGGGTTCTACTGGTTCCAGTTGTCCGCATCTGAGGAGAACGCATGACGCGCGCCGGCCACGATGCAAAGCGAAGCGATGAGGAGGAGCGGCGCCCATGACTCTGCCAGCCAAGCTGCCTTGGTCTGAGTGGCTGCCACAGCAACGTTGGTACGCCGGACGCAACCGCGAGCTGTCCGCCGCTGAGGCCGCCGTAGTCGTCCCGCTGAAGCGACGAGCTCGACCTGGTGCTGGTCGACGCCGATTATGCCGATGGTTCGTCGGAGCGTTACCAGGTGATCGTCGGGTGGGATTCGGCGCCGGTCTCCGAGTACAGCACCGTGGCCACGATCGGCGCCGCAGACGATCGGACCGGCTTTGACGCCCTGTACGACAGCGATGCGCCGCAATTTCTGCTGTCGTTGATCGACTCGTCAGCCGTCCGTGGTTCGTCCGGCGTGGAAGTGAAGTTCGCCAAAGAACCCGACGTCGAGCTGCCGCTGGAGGCGATGCCGCACGTCTCCGATGCCGAGCAGAGCAACACCAGCGTGATCTTCGATCGACGCGCCATCTTCAAGGTGTTTCGTCGGGTCAGCAGCGGCATCAACCCCGACATCGAACTGAACCGGGTGCTCGCCCGTGCGGGTAACCCGCACGTGGCCCGGTTGCTGGGCAGCTACGAGATAGCCGCGCCAGATGACGCCAGTGCTGAGGCGTCCCCCCTGGGTATGGTGACCGAGTTTGCGTCCAATGCCGCCGAAGGCTGGGCAATGGCCACGGCCAGCGTTCGTGACCTGTTCGCGGAGGGCGACTTGTATGCCTACGAAGTCGGCGGGGACTTCGCCGGTGAGTCGAACCGGCTCGGTGAAGCCGTTGCGTCCGTGCACGCCACCCTGGCCGAAAGCCTCGGAACGGCGCAGGCACCCTTCCCGGTAGACAACGTGCTGGCGCGGTTGTCGTCGACCGTGGCGAAGGTTCCTGAACTTCAGGAGTACGCGGCGACGATCGAAGAGCGATTCCAGAAGCTCGCGGGCGAGACGATCACCGTTCAGCGTGTGCACGGTGATCTGCACCTGGGCCAGGTGCTGCGCACCCCGGAGAGCTGGCTGCTGATCGACTTCGAAGGCGAACCGGGGCAGCCGCTCGACGAACGTCGGGCACCGGATTCACCGTTGCGCGACGTGGCCGGTGTTTTGCGGTCCTTCGAGTACGCCGCGTACGGGCCATTGGTGGACCAGGCAGCCGACAAACAGCTGGCCGCCCGCGCCCGGGAATGGGTGGAGCGCAATCGCACCGCGTTCTGCGACGGCTACGCGGCCGCGTCGGGGATCGACCCCCGCGATTCGGCGCAACTGCTGGCCGCCTACGAACTCGACAAGGCCGTCTATGAGGCCGGCTATGAGGCGCGGCACCGGCCCGGATGGTTACCGATCCCGCTGCGCTCCATCGCCCGGCTCACCGCTGCCTAGGTGTCGTTCGCTACGCTGCGCATGCCGCGGGTGTCTGAAAGCATGTGCGTGTGGCGAGTGACATATGCAACAGTGAGTCGCGGTTGTCGTGGTTGTTGGCTGCGCTGGCGGGCGTGCTGGGAGCGACCGCCTTCACCCACTCCGCCGGATACTTCGTCACCTTCATGACCGGAAATGCCCAGCGCGCTGTGCTGGGATACTTCCGCGATGATGTGTGGCTTTCAATCAGTGCCGGGCTGCTGCTGGTGTGCTTCGTCGCCGGCGTGGTCATTGCGTCATGGTGCCGGCGGCGTTTCTGGGGGGCGCATCCGCACGGCCCTACCGTGCTGACCACCTTCAGCCTGCTGGCCGCCACTGCGGTGGACGTTGTCGACGAAGGATGGGAAGAGAACTTTCTTGATTTCGCACCAATCATGCTGGTGGTCTTTGGTGTTGGCGCGTTGAACACGTCGTTCGTCAAGGATGGCGAAGTGTCGGTGCCCTTGAGCTATGTGACCGGGACGCTGGTCAAGATGGGTCAGGGCATCGAACGCCACATCGCCGGTGGAACGGCGGCGGACTGGCTGGGCTACTTTCTGCTGTTCGCCAGCTTCGCGTTGGGCGCAACGCTGGGCGGCTTCATCAGCTTGGTCGTCAATGGGACCTGGATGCTGGTGGTGGCTTCCGTCGTGTGTGCGTTGACAACCGGCTACACCTACTTCCACTCCGACCGCCAGGCCCTCCTCGACTAGCCCGTCATAAAAAGCATCGGCAGTAGCGCTGACCGGTGCGCTACTGCCGATGCTGGCTTGAGGATTTCAGGCGGCCCCTATGCGGCGTTATTGCTGCCGAGGAGGACCTGCTGGATGTCGGGCTTCATGGCAACCAACTGTTGATTCCAGTAGGGCCACGAGTGTGTCCCATTGGCCGGGAAGTTGAACACTCCGTTGCGTCCACCCGCGGCCGCGTAGGTGTTCTGGAATTGCTGGTTGGTGCGCAGCGTGAGGCCTTCCAGGAACTTCGCCGGCATGTTGTCGCCGCCGAGGTCGCTGGGTGTGCCGTTACCGCAGTAGACCCAGATCCGGGTGTTGTTTTGGACCAGCCGTGGAATCTGGACCATCGGGTCGTTACGCTTCCACGCCGGGTCGGTGGACGGACCCCACATGCTGTTGGCGTTGTAACCGCCCGAGTCGTTCATCGCCAAACCGATCAGCGTCGGCCACCAGCCCTCAGACGGGTTGAGGAAGCCCGACAGCGAGGCGGCGTAGGGGAACTGTTGCGGGTAGTACGCGGCCAGGATCAGTGCGGAACCGCCCGACATCGACAGCCCCACTGCGGCGTTGCCGGCCGGCGAAATCTGCTTGTTGGCCTGCAGCCACAGGGGCATTTCCTGGGTCAGGAACGTCTCCCATTTGTAGGTGTAGTTTTGTCCGTTCCCTTGCGACGGCTGGTACCAGTTGCTGTAGAAGCTGGACTGGCCGCCGACCGGCATGATCACCGATAGGCCGGACTGGTAGTACTCCTCGAAGGCGGGGGTGTTGATGTCCCAACCGTTGTAGTCATCCTGTGCACGGAGACCGTCGAGCAGGTAAACCGCGTGCGGTCCGCCGCCCTGGAACTGGACCTTGATGTTGCGGCCCATCGACGGTGATGGCACCTCCAGGTATTCCACCGGAAGCCCCGGCTTTGAGAACGCCCCCGCGGTAGCGGAACCGCCCGCGGCAGCGACGAGACCGGACAGCAGGGCAGCCCCCGTAGCCGCGATCGCCAGCCGGCGCGGCATGGTTGCCGCTGCGCCACGCAACTTTTCAACGAACGTCATAGCTCCTACCCATCCCAACTTTCATCTGCCGCATAATGCGGTCGAATCTGTTCGGAGGCAGTCAAACACGGAAGGAGGGTGTAATTCGTTTGTCATGGCCGGAGCTTCACATCGCGGTTGGCTAACGATTGAGAGTCGGCCCGGAATCGTTGCATTCAGGTCACGATTGACTATCGGAACTGTGCTTGCCTTCCAATACGACAGCGCATGCGCTATCGGCCCGGAATTCGTCAGGGGCGGGGCAACTTTCGGTCTCAAGCGACCCCGACCACGTTGGCCCTAGGCGACGAGGCGCCGCAATAGTGTTGATGCCGTGGCAATTCCGATCACCGCCGCCGCCACCAGCACGACAATGTCCATCGGGTTGAAGGGGGTGCCGATCAGCAGTCCGCGCAAGGCGTTGACCTCGTAACTGAGCGGATTGACTGTGCTCAGCACGTGCAGCCACGCGGGCATCACGTCAACCGGATACAGCGCGTTGGAAGCAAAGAACAACGGCATCGTAATGGCTTGCCCAATCCCCATCAGGCGATCGCGACTGCGCACCAGGCCGGCCAGCGTCATCGACAGGCAGGCGAAGAACGCGGCACCGAGCATGACGATGGCCATCGCCGCCAGGATCCGCAGCGGATTGACCGTCAGGCCGATATCCATCAGATACGCCAGCGCCATCACGCCGACAACCTGGGCAACCGATCGCACACCGGCCGCAAAGGCCTTGCCGGTGATCAGCGCCGACGCCGGCGCCGGCGTCACCATGAGCTTGGCGAGCACGCCGGCGTCTCGATCCCAGATGATCTGTATCCCGTAGAAGATCGAGATGAACAGCGCCGACTGGGCGATGATTCCCGGCGCGAGAAAGGCCAGATACGACACCGATCCGGTGTCAATGACATGTAAGTGGCTGAACGTGGTACCGAAGATCAACAGCCATAGCGCCGGCTGCACCATCCGGGTGACGAGTTCGGTCCGGTCGTGCTGCAGCTTTTGCATTTCGACGATCGCGAATGCCCCGACGCGACTTAACACCGCGCTGACTCGTTGCCATCCGCGCGGCGCGCGGACCAGGGTCCCTGGAATGGCGCTATCAACCGACACGGCGGGCAACCTTTCTGCTAGAACGGATTTCACGGAAAGACCCGGATGACTCCGATGATGTTGCTTCGTCTTCCAAGTCCGAGGCCGCGTAGCGGCGGAACACATCCTCGAGCGTGGCGCACGGTGACACCGTTGACTTCAACTTGGCGGGTGTGCCCACGGCCCGTAACTCACCGTGATGCATCAGCGCGACCCGATCACACAACGTGTCGGCCTCTTCCATGTAATGGGTGGTCAACAGCACGGTCATGCCGAACTCAGCCTGCATCTTCTGCACCTGCGTCCAGACGCCCTCACGTGCGATCGGATCCAGTCCGACGGTTGGTTCATCGAGAACCAGCAGCGACGGACGGTTGACCAGCGCCTGCGCCACTTCCAGGCGGCGGACCATACCGCCGGAGTAGGTCGCTGCCAGCCGGTCGGCCACGTCGGGTAGGTCCATGGCGACCAGCGCCTGTTCAACGCGATCGGAGCGCTCAGCGCGGGGCACACCGTACAACCGTGCGAACCACTCCACATTCTGCCGGCCGGTCAATGCGGGCTCGATCGAAAGTTGTTGCGGCACGTAGCCAATATTGCTTCGAATGTCGGTGGTCTCGTGACGGGCGTCCATTCCGAAAATGCGCAATTCGCCTTGCTGCACCGGGGTCAGCGTGGTGAGCATTCGGACCATAGTCGTTTTTCCGGCGCCGTTCGGTCCCAACAGGCCCATGGTTTCGCCGGGCCGTACCTGCAATGTCACGTCACTGACAGCGTTGAACTGGCCATAGCGATGAGTCAGCTGCCTGCCGTCGATCGCCATCGGCAGTGATCCGCTCATGATCGTCGCTCCTGCAGTATTCGGGTCATCGTGTCAAGGACCTCCAATCCTTTTGTCAAGGAATCGATTTGATCGTCGTCAAGGTCGTCAAGCACCTCTGACAGCAATGCGCGCCGCGCGGCCCGTGACGCGTCGACGATCTGCTGGGCGGGCTGGGCGAGCCGTAACTGGCCGACCCTGCGGTCCGCGTCACCGACGGTCCGGATAAGTAATCCGCCGGATACCAGCTTGGAGACCAGGGTCGACGCGGTGTTGGGGACCAGCCCAAGCTCGGCAGCGGCAGCGCTGACCGAGATGCCCGGTTTCCGTCCGACGAGCCACAACAGCTCCGACTGGGACTCGGTCAGCCGCGACGAATCGAACCCGCGACCGGCCGACCTCCGGAGTTGCCGACGGAATCTGCCGACGACGCGGAATACTTCGGTGACTACATCAATGCGTGGCTTCACTTCGTCCATAATACCTCTGTAGCCGAGCTATTTATATGTACAGGTTATGCGCAAGCTATGTACTGGTTAGGCGTGCATTAACGCTGTTCAAGGGCCTGTTTGGGCTGAGAAGCGGGTCAGCGCGGTACGTCTGTTATTCGTGCGTTGTGGGACCAGCCATGCCATGCTCTCCTGGTGATCGCCGACGAGGCCGCTGAGCTGATCGTCGTCGAGATTATCCGCCAAGTGGGCAGAGTGCCGGTCACCATCGACACCATCAAGGCCACACTGGCAGCACCCCATAGCGCCGCCTGCCGTGCCGATACCAGGCATCCCCAATTCGTGAGAAACCTCGAGGGGATAACGTGGCGTCATCCGACAATCAGCGCACGGCATGATGGCCCGTATGAAGGTCGCAGAGAGATTGTCTGGCTGGTATCGAGGCTGGAATCAAGCGAAGTACCTGAGCAGCTTTGAATGCTGGCTCAACAGATCGCTTTGGGCACTGCTGGCAATCGCATTGCTCTACGCGCTGCTTCAGCATGTATTCCTGGCCAATGTTTCTGAGATTTTTCGCGGAGGCGCACGCCTAGGCATGCTGGGTTATGACATCGCCATCGCCTATACCGGAGCGTTCCTGTTCTATCTGCTTAACGTCAGGCTCCCGCTGCGACGCGATCGCCGGAACATCTATCGCCACATCGGACCTCTCGCACGTGTGGTTGCACAGGCAACTGGCCTGATGCAAACGCTCAATAAGGCAGCAGGTTTCGACGCAGACCGTGAATGTACGCTGGCGAACGTCAAAGAGGTGTGTGCAAAGATCACACCACAAACGCCTGCCGATTTATTCCTGCTAACGAACGTCAATCCGCCCAGCGCTACCGTGATGGACGCCATCTACTCTTACGCCACTCGCGCACGGCAATTGAACCGCGAACTCCTCGACCTATCAACATATCTCGCCTCTGACCTCATCAACCTGATCGCTCTCATCGAGGAACACGGAGGATTGGACAAATTCGAGCTGATATATGCGGCGTATCAGCGCGGCCAGCTTAACAAGTCGGAAAACCTATCTGGGATTGCGCCGGTACTCTTCAATTATCTTCAGATAGTCGACCGTGTTGCCAAGTATCGCAAGGGTCTTCGCTTAACGTTCTATAGGAAGCCGACGTATCTCTTAGCGAGTGGTGATGATGAGAGCGACGCCATTCCGCTGAAGGACGACATGAATGGTTGACGATGCTGTGCTGATGGATCGTCCAGCCGGTCCAGTTCGTCGTCTGGTAGATATGTAGCGGCTACTTTTCGAGGCGATGCAGGACTACGTCGACCAGGGCTCCGTCGTCGAGGCTCGCAGTCATATAGCTGCAGAACGGTTGTCGGCGGCGATCCGTCGGCGAGCCCGGATTAAGCAGGCGCAACCCGGTTTCTGTGGTCGTGTCCCATGGGATGTGACTGTGTCCGAACACGAGGACGTGGCTGTCCGGATACAGCCGCGACATCCGGGCTTCGCGGCCGGTCGTGGCGCCGGTCTCGTGCACGACCGTAAAACGCACACCCGCCAACGTCACGTCTGCTCTTTCCGGCAGCCGCGCCCGCAGCGCGGGGCCGTCGTTATTTCCCCAGCACGCCACCAGTCGGGCCGCCCGGGTTTCGAGTTCGTCGAGCAAGTCGAGCGCTACCCAGTCACCGGCGTGTACGACGACGTCAGCCTTCGCTACCTCATCCCATACCTGTGCGGGCAGGTCGCGCGCGCGTCTCGGGACGTGGGTATCGGCGATAAGCAGCAGCCTCACATCACCCATCTTGCGCTCGGCGTGCTGGGGCGGTTCGGTCCGGCGCTATTGTTACCACCCGGAGCCAAGGAGAAACCGAATGCGCACTTTCGAATCAGTAGCCGACCTTGCTGCCGCAGCGGGCGAGACCATCGGGCACAGCGACTGGGTGACCATCACCCAAGAAGACGTCAACTTGTTTGCAGACGCCACCGGCGACCACCAGTGGATTCACGTCGACCCGGAACGGGCGGCTGCCGGTCCGTTCGGTGGAACCATCGCCCACGGTTTCATGACGCTGGCGCTATTACCGCGCCTGCAGCACCAGATTTACACCGTCAACGGCATCAAGCTCGCAATCAACT
The DNA here is from genome assembly GCA_963730415.1 of uncultured Actinomycetota bacterium. Taxonomy (GTDB): domain Bacteria; phylum Actinomycetota; class Actinomycetes; order Mycobacteriales; family Mycobacteriaceae; genus Mycobacterium. Next base: position 148,248 of record CAVSSC010000001.1, read on the forward strand.
ACGGTCTCAACAAGGTTCGCTTCCCCGCCCCGGTGCCCGTCGGGTCCCGAGTGCGTGCGCAGACTTCGTTGGTCAATGTCGACGACCTCGGCAACGGTGCTGCACAGGCAATCATGTCGACCACCGTCGAGATCGAAGGGTCGACCAAGCCGGCGTGTGTGGCTGAAAGTATCGTTCGCTACATTTCCTGACTGCCGACCCAGCAAAGTCACAGCGCTGCGGGCCTTTCGGCACTTCCGTTGCGCCGTTAAGTGTCTGCCCAGCTGTCAGAACTCGGCGATCGCGTGTTCCAGCCGTTCGGCTAGCCGGGCCTGGGCTTCTGCGCGCCGGGTCGGTATGTGCGCGGAAGGGAAAGGCGTTGTGACAGGCTGGTATTCGTGCAGTGTGCGGCGGGCTACCGTCATCTTGTGCAGCTCGGTGGCACCGTCGGCGATGCCCAGCGACTCCGCGGCCACCATCATCTTGACGAACGGCATCTCGTCGGAGACGCCGAGTGCGCCGTGCAGGTGCAGGGCCCGCTGCGCGACGTCATGCAGCACCTGGGGCATGGCGACCTTCACCGCTGCGATGTCGCGGCGCACCTTTTGGTAGTCGTGGTGCTTGTCGATCAACCATGCGGTGCGTAGCACCAGCAGCCGGAACTGCTCGATCTGGATCCAGCTGTCGGCGATCTTCTCCTGGGTCATCTGGAAATCAGCCAGTCGCCCGTGCCTGGTCTTGCGCGACACCGCGCGCTCACACATCATGTCAAATGCACTGCGCGCCAGCGCAATTGTGCGCATCGCGTGATGGATGCGGCCACCGCCGAGCCGGGTCTGCGCGATCATGAACGCCTGGCCTTCGCCGCCCAGCACATGATCGGCGGGCACGCGCACATCGTTATAGCGGACGTAGCCGTGGCTGGCACGCTTCGAGGATTCAGCGCCCACGCCGACGTTGCGCACGATCTCGATGCCCGGAGTCTCGGCCGGAACGATGAACAGCGACATCTTGTCGTAGGTGCGGGACTCGGGGTTCGTGACGGCCATGACGATGAAAAACGACGCGTGTTTGGCGTTGGTGGAAAACCACTTTTCCCCGTTGATGACCCAGTAGTCGCCGTCACGGGTCGCGGCGGTGACGAATTGCCCGGGATCAGATCCGCCCTGTGGTTCGGTCATCGAATAGCAGGAGGTGATTTCGCCGTCCAGAAGCGGCTGCAGGTAGCGGGCCTTCTGCTCGTCAGTGCCGAACAGCGCGAGAATTTCGGCGTTGCCGGAGTCCGGCGCCTGGCAGCCGAACACCGACGGCGCCCAGCGGGAGCGACCGAGGATCTCGTTGAGCAGCGCGAGCTTGACCTGGCCGAATCCCTGACCTCCGAGTTCCGGCCGCAGATGGGCGGCCCACAGCCCCTGATCTTTCACCTGCTGCTGCAACGGCCGCAGGATGGCCATCATCTCGGCGTTCTGTTTGTCATAGGGGTCAAGAGCCACCAGATCGAGCGGTTCCAGCTCGTCGATCATGAACTTTTCGACCCAGTCCAGCTTTGCCTGATATTCCGGGTCTGTTTCGAAGTCCCACACCGTGGTCAACCGTTCCCCGGCGCAGCGCCGCACCGGACTCGTTGATGAAGCCACACCATCCTAAAGGGAGGCAATCGCCGTGGGTTGCAAAGATCTAGTTGTCGTTGCCTCGGGTGTCTATGACGCGCTGGGCGGCGTGGCCGCCAAAGAGCCTCAGTGGAGTTTCGGTAAGACGTTGGTGCGGTAGAAGTTGATGGCGGTAATGGGGTCGTTCTGGGGGAAGTGCAGAAAGGGAATGGTTCCGGCGTCGAGGACCGCTTGCACGGCCCTGATGTGGGGGCCGGGGTCAGTGCCGACGGTCCAGTTGGCGAGCACCTTGTCGATGGGGTTGGACTCGGCAGCGCGTTGGATCTCTACCGGATTGGGCTGGTCGACGGCCCCGGCGGTAAAGCGCCACAAGGTGGCGGCGTGAGCGGCTTCAGCGTTATCGCCGACGACTGCGAACAGTTCGGCGCGCTTACCCAGGTTCGCCGGATCGCGGCCGGCTGCGTGTGCGCCAGCGCTGAACGCGGCCAGCAGTTTCGAGTTCGTGACATCGCGGGCCTGGGTGATCCAGCCGTCGCCGTATTGACCGGCCAATGTCGCGCTTTTGGGACCGCTGGCCGCCACGAAGATCGGCGGTGGTGTGGGCAGCGTGTCATAAAGCTTCAACGCGTTCGTCTGAAAGTAGCGACCCGCGAACGAGATTCGCGAACCGCTCCACAGCTGGCGAATCAGGCTGATGGCCTCGACCAGTCGGTCGTGGCGCTCGGTGTACTTGCCGAACGCGTTGGTGGCCGCCTGTTCGTTGAGCCGCTCACCAGTTCCAACGCCTAAGAACACCCGTCCGGGATTGAGGATTGCCAGTGAGGCGAATGCTTGCGCCACCACCGCCGGGTGATACCGGTACGTGGGGCAGGTCACCCCAGTGCCAAAGGAGATACGGCTGGTGCTGTTGCCCACCAGTGCCAGCGTCAGCCACGGAAACATCGAATGGCCCTCGTTGTCCTGCCACGGCTGGATGTGGTCGCTGGCCCACGCATACTGAAAGCCAGCCTGTTCGGCTGCCTGGGCTTGCGCTACCAGTCGGTCGGTGCGGAATTGCTCGTGCGAGAGCACGACCCCCACACCCTTACCTGCCGGCGGCGGGGGGCCGGCGGGCTTGACGTGGTCGGCGCCTGGTTGCCCGCACCCAGCAGATAATCCGGTGGTGCCAAGCATTCCCGCACCCGCGGCCATCTGCCCGAACGTTCGCCGCGAGATGCCGGTCACGGAACCAAAATACCCGCGTGCTACTGATCACACCTCCGAATGCCGCCACGGCAACAGCGGCGGTTTCTGGCTCTTTTCCGCTGTGCTGGGGATCGGCCTGCGACCGTGGGATCACCCACTAGCCTGATGTAGGTGAGTCCGCAGGCGCGCCCAGCGCGGAAGGCCGATATCCGCGAGTTGTCACGCACCATGAGCCGGGCCTTTTACGACGATCCGGTCATGGGCTGGGTGCTTCCTGACGACAAAGCGCGGTCTGCGCATCTGGTCCGGATGTTTTCAACAATGACCCGCCACCATCACCTGGCCGGCGGCGGAGTGGAGGTCGCTTGCGACGGGCCAGGGATCGGCGCGGCGGCGCTGTGGGATCCGCCGAATCAGTGGCAGCACACCGGCCGGGAGCAGCTGGCGATGATGCCGAACTTCATCCGAGTGTTCGGCCTGCGTTCCGCCAAGGCTCGTGCGGTGCAGGAACTCATGAAGCGTGCACATCCGGAGGAACCGCACTGGTATTTGGCCGCGATTGGCAGCGATCCCGCGGTCCGCGGTCAGGGCTTTGGGCAGGCCCTGATGCGGTCACGATTGGACCGCTGCGATGCTGAGTACTGTCCGGCCTATCTCGAGTCAACTAAATCTGAAAACGTGCCGTATTACGAGCGTTTCGGCTTCACGGTCACCCGCGAGATCGTGCTGCCCAATGGTGGCCCCACCATGTGGGCGATGTGGCGGGCGCCCCGGTAACAGCTCTAGCAGTAGATAAGCGTCGGGGGCGTCGTCAATTGCATTAGGGCGTGCCGTGATTCGATGCGGAAACGGGGCTGGGCGGGATAACCGCGCGCCAAGAGCGAGAAGGGCAACCACTTGACGACCAGCTCGCAGCCGAGGAACCGGACGTGTCCGCCGCCGCCGACATCGCCATCGAGTCGGTGCTCGACGAAGGCCCCTGACGTGCGCGCCGTGGCCAGATCGACGGCGCCCCCGAAGACGGCGAGTCGCTGTACGACGTTGTCGACGAGTAATTAGTGCTCAGCTGTTCACTGCAGCCCGAGTGACGCGTCAGGGGCTACTTTTCCAGCCGGCTATGCCGATGGCAATCATCCGCAGCTGCTTGACGGCGATCCGGCGGATGTCTTCCAGCGCCTCCGCACTCTGCGCATCCTCGATCGCCTCCGCGATGACGATCATCGAGTTGACGAATAGCGTCGCCAGCACGTTGAGGTCCTCGGTGCTCCACGTGTTGATTCCGGGGAAGCGCGCCAGGTCCGTGGCCAGCTCGGCGGTGATCAGCCGGATCTCGGTACGAATGGCATAGCGCAGTACGCTGAGCCCGCTATTGCGCTCCCGGCCAATGAAACGCCAGTGCTCGCGTCTTTCGGCGACACTGGCGATCAAGATCTCGACGGACGATTCGATCACCCGGTTCGGGTCGAGCTTGCCGGCACGCGCCTCGCGCAGGGTGTCGCGCAAGCTTCGAAACGACTCATCGATCAGGACCAGCCCAAGCGCTTCCATCGACTCGAAGTGACGGTAGAACGCCGCAGGCACAATCCCGACCTCACGGGTCACCTCGCGCAGGCTCAGGCTGCTGAAGCTGCGATCCTGCAGCAGCTTGAGTGCCGCGGCGATGATGGCGCGTCGCGTCGCCTCCTTGCGCTCTTCACGCGACTGGCTTTCGCGTGGGCGTTCGCGACCGGAGCCGCGCGCCCGTGAGCTAGGAGCACGACTGTTCACTGTGTGAACCCTACCACAGACCTGCAGTAAATCCTTGACTACTTGGGTGGTGCGGCAGCACGGTGTACATATGTTTACTCAAACTGCTCAAACTTCTGGTCGGGCCCTCGCTCGAACTTTTCGGAAGCGAGTCTTGGGTTCAGACTTGATAGACCTGCTCACTGGTCCGCACGGCGTCGACCGTTACACCGAGCTGGTGGCGCCGACGTGGACGCTGGGCGAGCCCCGCGCCAAGGTGATCGACGTGCGCCGGACCACGCCGCGCAGTGTCACTCTCACGCTCGCTCCGAATGAGAACTTCACGTCCGCCTACACCGTCAAGGCCGGTCAGTACCTCAACGTCACGGTCGAGATTGACGGCCGCCGGCACGCCCGCTGCTATTCGCCAGCCAACGCAGAAGGGACCGCCAACCTGGAGTTGACGATCGGTCAGCATGACGGGGGACTGGTCTCGAACTATCTGTACGAGCGTGCCCGGCGCGGCATGGTTGTCGGCTTGGCGGGTGTCGGCGGCGACTTTGTGTTGCCGGCGCAACGACCGCGGCGGATCCTCTTCGTCTCTGGGGGAAGTGGCGTCACGCCGGTGATGGCGATGCTGCGCACACTGGTCGCCGAGGGTCATCAGGGCGAGGTTGCGTTCGTCCATTACGCGCGCACTGCCGCTGAGGCGTGCTATCGCGATGAGCTGGCCGCGATGCCTCACGTCCGTGTCTTGCACGGCTACACCCGATCGGATGGCGGCGACCTCGTCGGCCGCCGCTTCGGGCCGGAGCACCTGGCCGCCGCCATGCCTTCACCCGACGTGGTCTTCGTCTGCGGGCCAACCGCTTTGGTTGAGGCCGTCCGGGAGCACTGCGGCAACGTGTACGCCGAGAGCTTCGTGCCGCCGGTGCTCCAGGCGCCGGATAATCCGTCGGGCGGTCGAATAACATTCGCGGACAGTGGCATTGACGTCGTTGATGACGGACGCCCGCTGCTGGAACAGGCCGAATCAGCTGGCCTGTCACCAGAAAACGGTTGCCGGATGGGAATCTGCCACACCTGCACACGACGCAAAACCGCCGGCACCGTGCGCAACCTGATCACCGGCGCGGTCTCAACCGTCCCCGACGAGGACGTGCAGATCTGCGTATCCGTCCCGGTCGGCGATGTCGATCTATCGCTTTAGCGCCACCACCAACACAAAACCTTGGGAGGAAAAACTATGTCACAGAACCAGATCACGTTGACCCCGGAGCAGGCCGACGCAGTCGGTCGTGAACTCGACGCCATCAAAGAACGCGTCATGGCCGACCTTGGTGAAGAGGACGCCGACTACATCCGCCGCGTAATCAAAGCTCAGCGCGCGCTGGAAGTCGGCGGCCGGGCACTGCTGTTCCTGCCGCCGGCCTGGCTGTTGGGCACCGCGATGCTGGGCCTGTCGAAAATCCTGGACAACATGGAGATCGGCCACAACATCATGCACGGCCAGTACGACTGGATGCGTGACCCGGCGATCTCCGGCCGCGCCTTCGAGTGGGACACGGCGTGCCCAGCCGATCAATGGCGGCATTCACACAACTACATGCACCACACCCACACCAACATCGTGGGGATGGACCGCGACATCGGCTACGGCATCCTGCGGATGAGCGAAGACCAGCCCTGGGAACCGTACTTCATCGGCAACCCGCTCTACGCGTTCTTGCTGATGGTGTTGTTCCAATACGGCGTCGCGCTGCACGAACTGGAAACCGAGCGCATCCGTTCCGGCGAAATCAGGCTGGCCGACAAGCGCGAGGTTCTTCGGGCCATCTGGCGCAAGACACGTCGTCAGACGCTCAAGGACTACGTCGCTTTCCCGTTGCTGGCCGGGCCGTTCGCGCCGTTCGTCTTCGCGGGCAACCTGTCGGCCAACCTGATGCGCAACGTGTGGTCGTACATGATCATCTTCTGCGGTCACTTCCCAGACGGCACCCAGGAATTCACCGTCGAAGAAACCAAAGACGAGTCCCGTGGCATGTGGTACTTCCGCCAGGTCCTCGGTTCGGCAAACCTCACCGGTGGCAAGCTCTTTCATCTGCTGTCCGGCAACCTGTCGCACCAGATCGAGCACCACCTGTTCCCGGACATCCCGGCCCGCCGCTATGCCGAGATCGCGCCCGAGGTGCAAGAGATCTGCGAACGCTACGGCATCCCCTACAACCGCGGCCCGCTGCTGCGACAGTTCGGCACCGTCGTCCGCAAGATCGTCAGGCTCACCTTCCCGGACTCAGTGCTGCAAAAGGTTATGGCCGACAAGCCGGCCGATCAGGTGCCCGCCGTCGCCTAATTAACCGCCTACTTCCCCGCCCGTGGCCCGGGCATCGTCTCGGCCCCGGGCAGGGGGACAATGGGCCTCGTGGAATGGACCGGCGCACGCTATGCGGACAAACCAACGGTGGAAGCCTCGACGTGGATCGACGCCGATCCGGCCCGGGTGTGGAGTCTGGTCTCCGATATCAAGCTGATGCCGACTCTGAGCAATGAGCTGCAAGCCGTGGAGTGGGCCGACGATGCCGATGGTCCCCGCGTCGGCGCTCGCTTCATCGGACACAATGACCACGACGCGTTCGGGCAATGGAGCACCACCTCCCAGATCGTTGCCTGCGACCAGCCGCGCGAATTCGCCTGGGCTGTCGGCGATCCCGAGAACCCCGCGGCGACCTGGCGATTCCGGTTGACACCCCGAGACGGCGGCACGGCACTGAGCTATTGGATGCAGATGGGACCGGGACGGTCGGGATTGTCGATGACGATCGAGACGATGCCCGACAAAGAGCAAAAGATCGTATTTGTGCGGCTGCGGGAGTTCGAGGCCGCGATCAGCAAGACCCTGGCGGCGATCAAGAGGCTGGCAGAACACGGGGTGCGTTGATGCGGACCGCGACAACGGTCGAGTTGTCGAATGCACCTAATGAAGTCGTCGAGTTCGTCGTCGAGGCGGAAAAGCTGGGTCTCGACGTGTGTTGGGTCGCCGAGGCATGGGGTTCGGATGCGCCGTCGGCGCTGGGTTACCTTGCGGCGCGGACCGGCCGGATGCTGCTCGGTTCCGGCGTCCTTCAGGTCGGGACCCGCTCGCCCGTCATGGTCGCCCAGACCGCGATCACGCTGTCCAACCTGTCGGACGGGCGATTCCTGCTCGGGCTGGGGGCCTCCGGTCCGCAGGTGATCGAGGGTCTGCACGGCGTCTCGTTCAACCGGCCGCTGGCCCGCATCTCCGAAACCGTCGACATCGTGCGGCAAGTGTTCGCCGCAGGCAAAATCTCCTACTCCGGCAGGGAGTTTCAGATCCCTCGCCCCGGCGGTGAAGCGGTGCCGATGCGGTTGTCGACTCGGCCCGAGCACACCATTCCGATCTACCTGGCCGCGCTGTCACCGGCGATGCTGCGGTTGACGGGACAGATCGCCGACGGCTGGCTGGGCACCAGCTTCGTGCCGGAAGGCGCTGGCGACGCCTACTTCTCCCACCTCGATGACGGGCTGGCGGCCGCCGGTCGCAGTCGCGCCGATATCGACATCTGTCAGGGCGCCGAAGTCGCGTTCGCCTCAGACGAAGAGGACTTGCGCGGCATGGTCGTGGCTCGCAAAAAGGAGCTTGCGTTCAGCCTTGGCGGCATGGGGTCGTCGAGCACGAATTACTACAACCAGGCTTACAGCAGGCAAGGCTGGGCCGACGTTGCCGCCGAGGTGCGGGAGCGCTGGCAGCGGGGCGACCGCGACGGCGCGGCCGCGCTGGTGACCGACGAAATGGTGCTGGCCACCACGCTCATCGGGACCGAGGAGATGGTCCGCGCCCGGCTTGTCGTGTGGCGAGACGCCGGCGTGGACACCGTGCGGCTGTATCCGGCCGGTGACACGCTGGATGCGAAGCTGCGCACGCTGGGCCGGGCCATTGAGCTGGTCAACGAGATCGCATGATTCAAGACACGTCTCTCGGCGTCTGCGATACCTTCACGAGTTTCACCTCCGGCCGTGCCGGCAGCTCTTCGGCGAGGAACCACCGGAAGGCAAGGTTGCCACGCGGATAGCCCAGCGCCGTCAGCGAATTCGGGTGGGCCGTCATCCCGCGGGACAAGACAATCGTCACCGAGCCGTCACTGTTGAGTACAGCGCTGTGGCCATTGATCGAGCAACGGGCATCCGCGGCGCCATAGGTAGCCATGAACTGGTTCCACACCACCAGGTTCCAGAACCTGCACGGCGGAGGTCGGTGGGTGATAACCAGCGCTTCGTCGTCGTCGAGCACGAAGCTGCCGTAGGAGTAGCAGGCATCGCGCGCCGACCAGCCGAAGTTGGCATCGGGCACCTGGTAGGGATCCGCGAATTGGTTTGCGGCGTGTGCGGTCTCGTGTCCGAGCGCGTGCGTGTCGTCGACGCGCGCCCCGACCGCCAGCGGCACGATGGCGAACATGGTGCGCAACCAGGTGGCGGTGGCCCGTAGACGTGCAGCGGTTTCCGCGTCGCCGTGTCGTATCGGGTCCGGTTCGTCGAGTGCTTCGATATGCCAGACAACCGGTCGGCCCGTCATTGGGTCGGCTTGGTAGTCACGGGTCATCAGCACGGCCGCGTCGGGCGTGGGGCGGAGTTCGAAGGAGAAATTGCCGTCGGCGTCGACGTCGAGATCGCTGTCACGGACGATCGCAACGACCCGGTCCGACCACGCGCCCGGTGATGGTTCGTTGTAGGCGGTCACCGAAAAGTAGACGCTGTCGCCCGTGTTGCCGCTGATGCGGTAGCGGCGCTGCGGATCGACCGGGCAGATGAAGTAATAGGCGTCGGTGTTGTCGCCGCCCCATCGACGGTCGCGACGAAACGGCGTGTTCACCGCGACGAACTGCGGCCGGCCGGGCTCGGCGAACAGGTAGGTGTCGAAGGCCACGCCCAGTGTGGTGGCGAGCATGCGGTAGCCGTCGGCGATGTGCCGGTCGTCGGCAACCGCGCGGTCGCCGTCGAGGAAGGGGCGGTCGAGGGTGCCGAGGGTTTCGAGTAATTCGTGCCACGCTGCAGTCGACTCGTGCGTCATGCGCTGATTCCTTTCAAGAGCAACGTGGTCGTGCGATCGACCCAGGCGTCATCGAGTTCGGTGCCGTGCGTGAGCAGGGCCACCAACGCGATTCCGGCGATGGCCCCTGCCAGGTCGGAGGCCAGTTCGGCGGCGGTCACGTCGGCCCGGACCTCACCTGAGGCCACGGCGCCTCCGAGCCACTCGGCGAGCCCACCGCCGATGACGTCGGCGAACCGCTCCAAGAGCGCCGAATGCAAGGTCGGGTCAGCGGCCATCTCGCCGATCAACCCCGGCAGGGCCGCCCTGGCGGACGGTGTTGTCAGCACAGCCATCGTGCGGCGCAGCATCTCGCGTAGGTCCTCGGGCAGCGATCCGGTGTCAGGGACGGCGGTCGCGGCGCCGATCGGGAACACCGCCTCGTGCACAAGGTGCGCTTTGCTCGGCCAGCGGCGATAGATCGCAGGTTTGCTGGTGCCGGCGCGTTCGGCAATGGCGGAGACCAGTAGCCCGGGGTAGCCGGTTTCGGCGAGAAGTTCAACCGTCGCGCGAAGCACCGCACTGTCGATTCGGGGGTCACGGGGTCTTCCAAAATCAACAATCATTACGAAACTGACAGTAACATAAGTCGCTGTGACCGAAGCCACAGTTGTCCGCCTAGACGATCTGGCCCAGCCCCGATTCAGCGCCGAGGCCCAGCAGATCCTCGACATGATGGCCGCGATGGCCCCGGACTGTCCGTTGGATGCCGACGCGCTGCACGCCAAGGCCAGTGCCGACACCGGCCTGCACGATTTCGGTGCGGGAGACTACCGAGAGCGACTGGACGTCTACCTCGCCGCGCTGCGTGACATCGATGGGCGTCACGCCGCCGGAGTGGTCAACTTCTACGGGCAACTGCTGCAGTTGCTCAAGAACCGGCTCCTGTTGACGGACCTGTTGAACCGGCATCCCGAGATCGACGACATCGAACTGCAACCGCCGGTGGTGATCGCCGGCCTGCCCCGCACCGGCACCACCCACCTGCACAACATGCTGGCGGCGCCGCCCACCTTCCGCACCATGCCGTACTGGGAAAGTGTCGAGCCATTTCCATTGCCGGCACGAGGCGGGAGTTGAGCCGGATCCGCGGCGGACGCGGATGGACGTCGCGGTCGGGGTGATCAACACCGTGATGCCCTATTTCCCGCTGATGCACGAGATGACCACCGATCATGTCCACGAAGAGATCCAACTGCTCGCCAACGACTTCTCGACGATGCTCTTCGAGACACTGGCCGACGTGCCACGCTGGCGCGCTTACTACCAGGCCCACGACCAGACGCCCCACTACGAGTACCTCACCAGGCAACTCAAGGCGATGCAGTTCCTGCGCGGCGGGCGGCGCTGGCTGCTCAAGTCCCCCCAACACCTCGAGCAGGTGCCGGTACTGGATCGGGTTTTCCCCGGCTGCATTGTCGTGTTCACGCACCGCGACCCGGTGCCGGTGGCGCTGTCGATGATCGCGATGATCACCTACTCCGCGCGCATGCACCGCTCACCGGTGCCCGTGGAGGAGATCGCGGCTTCCTGGATTGACCGTCTCGAACAGATGCTCACCGCACTCGTCCGCGATCGCGACACGATCGGTCCGGAACGTTCGATGGACATCCGTTTCGACGACTTCATGGGCAACGAACTCGGCGTCGCCGAGCAGGTGTACGCCCTGGCCGGTGAACCGTTCACCGAACAAGCACGTGCGGCAATCGCCGACTACCTGGCGGGCCACCGGCGCGGCCGATTGGGAAACGTCGAAACGTCGTGCGCGATGTTCGGGTTGAAAGAGGACAGTCTGCGTACCCGCTTCGCGCCTTATGTCGAGCGGTTTCTGGCATAGCCGAGGTGCGAGCCGCTACCTTCTCAACACATGGTCACTATGCCCGCGCTGGACGATGTCGAACACAGGTACGTGGATCTAGGGGATGGTGTGACGATCCATGTCGCAGACGCTGGTCCGGCGAACGGGCCGGCGGTGATGCTGGTGCACGGCTTCCCCGAGAACTGGTGGGAATGGCACGAGCTGATCGGTCCGCTGGCTGCCGACGGCTACCGAGTCCTGTGCCCCGACCTGCGCGGCGCGGGCTGGAGTTCGGCACCGCGCTCGAGCTACACCAAGACCGAGATGGCCGAGGATCTGGCTGCCGTTCTGGATCGCTTGAATGTGGCGACGGTCAAGCTCGTTGCCCACGACTGGGGTGGACCGGTCGCGTTCATCATGATGCTGCGCCATCCGGAAAAGGTGACCGGGTTTTTCGGAGTGAATACCGTGGCGCCCTACGTGAAACGCGACCTGTCGCTGGTCCGCAACATGTGGCGGTTCTGGTACCAGATCCCGATGGCGCTGCCGGTGATCGGGCCCAGGGTGATCAGTGACCCCAAGGCCCGGTTTTTCAAGTTGCTGGCGTCTTGGGTCGGTGGCGGGTTCTCGGTGCCCGAGGACGACGTTCGCATGTACATCGAGTGCATGCGCCAGCCCGGGCACGCCGTGGCCGGGTCGCGGTGGTATCGCACCTTCCAGACCAAAGAAATGCTGCGCTGGATGCGCGGCGAGTACGACGACGCTCGAGTCGACGTCCCCGTCCGCTGGCTTTCTGGCACCGAAGATCCGGTGATCACCCCGGATCTTCTGGACGGGTATGCCGACCGCATAAGCGATTTCGAGGTCGAGCTGGTCGACGGCGTCGGCCACTGGATCGTCGAGCAGCGACCCGAGCTGGTGTTGGACCGGATTCGGGCTTTCCTCAACGCCGAAACATAAGCTGTGGCGGTGCTTTTCGGCGTGGCGTGTGCGTGGATTAAGTGTCGCGGCGCTACTCGACGCCGATGGTGACTTCCGTGGATTTGATGAACACGGTCGCGGGTTGACCGACCTTGAGCCCGAGGTCGGTCGCGGCATCCTTGGTGACGGAGGACGTGACGACCTGATCGCCGCCGTCGAGTTTGACCTTCACGATTGCCATCACGCTGCCGAGATCGACTTCGGTGATGGTCCCTTTGAGCTGGTTTCGGGTCGATAGCCGCATCGCAAGGTCCTCCATGTCATAAAAGGTCACAGTGGGGTCTGCGGTGAGCCTAGCCCGGCGACGCGCAGGCCGGAACGGTCTGAGGTTAGGGGAGGCGCCCGCTCGCGGGGGCAATCGAGCCTAGTGTCGAGGGCCGAGCAGGGCTATGGACGCATCCACAGCCGGCTCAACGATATCTCGGACGGGTTTGCCATCTTCGACGGCAAGGGCGGTCAGTTCACGCAGACCGCCCAACAAGATCACGGCCAACGGAGCAGTCAACGGAGGCAGCTCAGCCCGCTGGAACCCGGGGCTGGCACTGAGGTCAATCAGCAGGCTGGACAACAGCTGTAGCCCGCGGCGCTGGACCGGGCGAGCAGCGGCACCGAGCGACGGCAGTTCACGAATCCAGCTCAAGGTGATGGCCGGCCGGGATTCGATATATCCGACGTAGGCCGCGACTGCCTGACGAATCTGCTGTTGCCAATCAGCCTCGGGATCGACCGCTGCCTGGATGTGTTCGCCGAGTTTCTCGATGTCGGCCCGCAGGAGCTCCAGAAAGCACTGTTCCTTGCTGGCGAACTGGTCGTAGAACGTGCGCTTGGACGTGCGGGCGTTACGGACGATGTCCGCGACCGTGCTGGCGCGGTAACCGCGCTCGGCGATCGAAGTGGCGAGGCCGTCGAGCAGCCTAAGCCGAAACGGATCTTCCACAGCTAGAGGGCCGCCGAGAACCGTATCGCCAGCCACCGCTGTCATCGCTGATGTCACGGCGGCGCCCCTTTCGGTAAGTACGGCACCTTGTCACGTTTGGTACTACAGAGTACCGTACCGGGAAAGGTGTGCGGTACACCGTCGTACCACCCCGATCCGGGGCAGATATTGGGAGCATCACCGCCATGAGTGAAGTAGTCACCGCCCCATCGGCGTCCTCCGCCGTCAGGTTACCCCCGGCGACCCGGCTCCCGAAGGTGTTGCAGGGCCTGGGTTTTGCGATGTCGCGGCGGGGGATGATACAGCGGCTGGCGCGCCGTTACGGGGACGTCTTCACGCTGAGCCTCCCGATTTACGGCCGGGTCGTGGTAGTCGCTGACCCGCAGCTGGCCAAGCAGATCTTCACCACCAGCCCAGAGGAACTCGGCAACATCCAGCCCAATTTGAGCCGGCTGTTCGGCTCCGGGTCTGTTTTCGCGCTCGACGGAGAAGACCACCGCCGGCGGCGGCGGTTGTTGGCGCCGCCGTTCCACGGCAAGAGCATGAAGAATTACGAGGCGATCATCGAGGAAGAGACCTTGCGAGAGACCGCCGGCTGGCCGGAAGGCGAGTCTTTCGCAACGTTGCCGTCGATGATGCACATCACGCTCAATGCCATCCTGCGCGCCGTCTTTGGGGCCGAAGGTGCCGAACTCGACGAGCTGCGCCGACTCATCCCGCCGTGGGTCACGCTGGGCTCGCGAATGGCAACGATGCCCAAACCCAAACGCAATTATGGTCGCTACACCCCGTGGGGCCGGCTGGACGAGTGGCGCCGCCAGTACGACATCATCGTCGACAAGCTGATCGAAGCCGAGCGGGCAGATCCGAACTTCGACGATCGGACCGACGTTCTCGCGCTGATGCTGCGCAGCACCTACGACGATGGTTCTGCCATGTCGCGCAAGGACATTGGCGACGAACTACTCACGTTGCTGGCCGCCGGCCACGAAACAACAGCGGCCACGCTGGGTTGGGCGTTCGAGCGGTTGACGCGGCACCCGGATGTGCTGGCGGCCCTGGTCGAGGAGGCCGACAGTGCCGGTGAGGATGGCGGCCACGAGCTGCGCCAGGCGACGATCCTGGAAGTTCAGCGGGCCAGGACGGTCATCGATTTCGCCGCTCGCCGCGTCTATCCGCCGGTTTACCAACTCGGCGAGTGGGTGGTGCCCCGCGGGGATTCGATCCTCGTGAGCATCGCGCAAATACACGACAACCCTGACGTCTTCCCCGACCCGGACCGCTTCGACCCGCAACGGTACGTCGGAAGCAAGCCATCCGCCTTCGCGTGGATCCCGTTCGGCGGTGGCACCCGTCGCTGTGTGGGGGCAGCGTTCGCCAACATGGAGATGGACGTGGTGCTTCGAACAGTGTTGCGCCACTTCGCCATCGAAACCACGACGGCACCGGGGGAGCGCTGGCACGGCCGGGGCGTTGCCTACACCCCGAAAGATGGCGGGCGGGTTGTGGTGCACCGGCGTTGAGCCTGCGCCGGCGATCCGGCTCACGATCGACGGCGTGCGGCGACGGCGTCCAGTCTGCGTTCAGCACCTGGTGACTGGCGAAAACGTAGCCGTCAGTTCAGGGTCGGCGTCGTGGTCGCCCGACGCGGCAGTTTCCAGCCGGGGCGGATGTAGTGGCAGGTGTACCCGTTGGGGTAGTGCTGCAGGTAGTCCTGATGCTCGGGCTCGGCCTCCCAGAAGTCTCCGGCCGGGCTGACCTCGGTCACGACCTTGCCGGGCCACAGGCCGGACGCCTCGACGTCGGCGATGGTGTCCAGCGCGATTCGTTTCTGTTCCTCGTCGAGGTAGAAGATGGCCGACCGGTAACTCATCCCACGGTCGTTGCCCTGCCGATCCTTCGTTGTCGGATCATGGATTTGGAAGAAGAACTCCAGCAGCGTGCGGTAATCGGTGACCGCCGGGTCATAGGTGATTTCGATGGCCTCGGCGTGCGTGCCGTGATTGCGGTAGGTCGCGTTCGGGACGTCGCCGCCGGTGTAACCGACCCGAGTCGAAACCACACCCGGCTGCTTGCGGATAAGTTCTTGCATTCCCCAAAAGCAGCCGCCGGCGAGGATCGCTTTTTGGGTGCTCGTCATTGTTTGCCTTCCTTACCGGCGCTTACCGATGACATGGCCCAGGCTACACTCCGGCGATGACGTGTAACGGCACGCTGAGTTTGGATGCCGGACAAGAAACTGCCGCAACATGACAACACCGTCGTTCTCCCGCAGCGAACTATCCGCCGCCTTCGAGAAGTTCGAGGAGACCGTAGCCCGGGCCGCCGAGACGCGAGACTGGGACGCCTGGGTCGACCAGTACACGCCGGACGTCGAATACATCGAGCACGCGGCGGGCACCATGCGCGGCCGCGACCAGGTTCGCGCCTGGATTCAGCGGACGATGACGACCTTCCCGGGTAGTCATATGGTCGCGTTCCCGTCGTTGTGGTCGGTCATCGACGAGTCCACCGGGCGGATCATCTGCGAACTGGACAATCCGATGACCGACCCCGGTGACGGGACCGTCATCAGCGCGACCAACATTTCCATCATCACGTACGCGGGCGACGGTCTGTGGTGCCGTCAGGAAGACATCTATAACCCGTTGCGCTTCCTGCGGGCCGGCATGAAGTGGTGCCGCAAGGCTCAGGCCCTGGGCACGCTCGACGAAGACGCTGCGCGTTGGATGCAAGAGAACGGCGGCGCACAACAGTGAAAGAAGACGGATCCGTGAGCACGAAACCCAAACTGGTCATCGGCGCCAACGGCTTTCTGGGTTCGCATGTGACCCGCCAGCTCGTTGCCGACGGCGCAGAAGTCCGGGCGATGGTGCGCCCGACCGCCAATACCCGCGCCATCGATGACCTTGCCCTCACCCGGTTCCACGGCGACGTGTTCGATACCGCCACGTTGCATGAGGCGATGGACGGTGTCGACGATGTCTACTACTGCGTCGTCGACACTCGCGCATGGTTGCGTGACCCATCGCCACTGTTTCGTACCAACGTCGAAGGACTGCGCAACGTTCTTGATGTCGCCGTCAAGCAACCCGATCTGCGCCGGTTCATCTTTACCAGCACCTACGCGACCGTGGGCCGGCGACACGGGCACGTGGCGACCGAAGAAGACGTAATCCGCTCCCGCCGACTGACTCCCTATGTCCAATCCAGGGTTCAGGCCGAAAACTTGGTGATGCGGTACGTGGCCGAGGCCGGGTTGCCCGCCGTGGCGATGTGCGTTTCAACGACCTACGGCAGCGGCGACTGGGGCCGCACCCCGCACGGCGCGTTCATCGCCGGCGCGGTCTTCGGCAAGCTGCCCTTCATGATGGACGGCATCCAACTGGAAGTCGTCGGCGTCGACGACGCCGCCCGGGCCATGATCCTCGCCGCCGAACGTGGGCGCATCGGCGAGCGGTACCTCATCTCCGAACGGATGATCGCGCTGAAGGAGGTTGTGCGGATCGCGGCCGACGAGGCCGGTGTGCCGCCGCCGCGACGCTCGATTTCGGTACCGATGCTGTATGCCCTCGGCGCGCTGGGCAGCCTGAAAGCCCGGCTCACCGGCAAAGACGCCGAACTCAGCCTCGCGTCGGTGCGCATGATGCGCGCCGAAGCCCCCGTCGACCACAGCAAGGCGGTCCGCGAGTTGGGCTGGCAGCCGCGCCCGGTCGAGGAATCCATCCGCGAGGCGGCTCAGTTCTGGGCCGCCATGCGCACCGCGAACAAAAAGAGCAGCGCCGCCCCGGCCGAATAAGCTCGGCCGCGTGGAACGCATTCAGCTCGACCTCCACGGACCGCCGCAGACCATGCTGGCGACGCTGTACGCCAAAGCACTCGACGCCGACTTGCCCAACCCGATCCTGGGCGATCGCTACGCCAAGGAAATCGTCGAGCGGATCGACTACGACTGGACGAAAACCGCCATCGCGGCACGCAACTCGCCTTCGGTGACGACCCGGACAGCGCACTTCGATACCTGGGCTCGCCAATTTCTTGCCGCGCATCCGAGCGCTGTCGTCCTGCACGTGGGCTGCGGGCTGGACAGCCGATATTTTCGGCTCCAACCGAGTCCGCAAGTGGAGTGGTATGACGTCGACTACCCCGAGGTCGCCAAGCTGTGCACCCAGCTCTACCCCGCTGCGGACCACCACCATATCGTCGCCGCGTCGGTAACCGATCCGGCCTGGGTTGCGGAGATACCCAATGACCGGCCCACGCTGATGATCGCTGAGGGCCTGACCATGTATCTGAGTGAGCAGGAGGGCGTTGCGTTACTGCGGCGAGTTGTCGACCGCTTCCGGCGCGGCGAGTTGCAGTTCGACGCCTTCAACCGGTTCGCCATCAAGTCGCAGTGGATCAATACCGTGGTGCGCCGATCCGGATCGACGTTGCGCTGGGGCATCGATGGGCCCGACGAAATCCTCGGGGCGGTGCCCGGTACCCGGCTACTGTCGTGGGTGCGGTGGTTCGAATCAGACACCTTCGAACGGCTGCCGCCCGTTTACCAAGTGACTGGGCAGGGTCATGTCGCTCGTTCCCGCCATAGCCAACATGTCCCAATACCACCGCTACGCATTCGGACCGGCCTGATCGGGAAGCGTTGAGCGCGGGCGGGTGTTGCACCAGTTATCTGCGTCTCCAGGAGGTATCCACCATGAGCCATCCAGAAATCAAAGAACCCAGCGCTGGGCACCCGATCACCATCGAGCCGACGAAGGGACGGGTACAGGTCCGCGTCAACGGCGAGCTCGTCGCGGACACCACTGCGGCCTTGGAATTGCGAGAAGCGACTTTGCCTGCGGTGCAATATATTCCGATGGGCGACGTGGTGCAGGATCGGCTGACCCGCACGGACACCGGCACGTACTGCCCCTTCAAGGGCGAAGCCAGCTACTACAGCGTGACCACCTCGGCCGGTGAGACGGTCGACGATGTGATCTGGACCTACGAACAGCCCTATCCGGCGGTCGCGGTGATCGCGGGGCATGTCGCCTTCTACCCGAACAAGGCCGAGATCAGCGTGTCACCTCAATAGGGTATCCAGCCGGGGAGCGCAGCCTCGTGCGCCCGGGTGTCGCTGTATAGGCGCATCGAGACAATCAGCCCCTCGCGGGTGTCGAAGATGCAAACGAACGGGCTGTCGTATCCGACGCCGCCGGTGGTGGTGCCGCTGGCTTGTGCCTCCACGACCACCGTGTCGCCCTCATTGACACAGCGCACCAAGTCAATGGTCAGCTCAAGTTCTCGTTTGCGCCGCTCGATCGCTCGCCGAAACGTCTCCTTATCGCAGGAAGTACGCGTGTGGAGGGTCCAGTAGGTGAAGTCGTCGCTGAGCAGCGCGAAACCCTCATCCAGATCGCCGCCCTCGCTCGTACTCTGCAAGAACATCCAAGCCAGTTCGCCCTGTGGGGCATCGAACGGCGTCATCACACCGCAATACTGACTTGGGACGTCGTTAACGGTCAATCAGAGCGGTCCGGAGAGTTATTCGGTGAAGAGCGAGCGCACTGTCACGTTTCCCGGGGCGGCCAACTTCGGGCACACGTTGGCGCCACTTCGCCGGGGGCCTGGGGATCCGTGTTTTCAGGTTCCCGGTGACGGCACCATCTGGCGGACCAGCCTGTTGCCCACCGGATCCGTCGCCGCCCGGATCAGCCGGGTGGCTCCCCACGCCGCCCATTGCGTGGCGTGGGGCAGCGGTGCGCAGGAGTTCGTCGAAATGCTGCCCGCGCTGCTGGGTCTCGAGGACGACGCCTCGGACTTCGTGCCGCGGGACCCAACGGTTGCTGCCGCGCACCGACGGGTCCCGCACTTGCGCCTGGGCCGCACCGGACTAGTGCTGGAAGCTCTGATCCCGGCGGTCATCGAGCAGCGGGTACCCGGCGCCGACGCATTTCGGTCGTGGCGTGTGCTGGTGTCCAAGTACGGGACGCCGGCACCGGGACCGGCGCCGGCCGGGATGCGGGTGCCGCCGTCTGCTGAGGTATGGCGAAACATCCCGTCGTGGGAGTTTCATCGCGCCAATGTCGACCCGAGACGTGCGCAGACAGTGGTGACCTGTGCGCGGCGTGCCGCTGCACTGGAAAGGCTGGTATCACGGCCGGCGACGCAGGCCCGCGAGGCGTTGACATCGTTGCCCGGAGTGGGGGAATGGACCGCCGCCGAGACGGCGCAACGGGCGTTCGGGGACGCCGATGCCGTGTCGGTGGGCGACTACCACATCCCTAAGATGATCGGCTGGACACTGCTGGGCCGCCCGGTCGTTGACGCGGTCATGCTCGAGCTGCTCGAGCCGATGCGCCCGCACCGCCACCGAGTGGTCCGGTTGCTCGAAGCCAGCGGACTGGCGTACGAACCGCGCCGTGGGGCCCGGCTGCCGGTGCAGCACATCGGATCGATGTGAGCTCCACAACCCCGTCGAGGGGCTGACGATTACTGCCTGCCGACCTCGGGTACCCGGCGCGAGAAAGGACCGTGTGCGAACGCAGGAGTGATTTGATGACGCAGTTCACTATTCCGGGATTGACCGACAAGCAGGGAGCGCGACTCGCTGAACTGCTGCAGAAGCAACTGAGCACGTACAACGATCTCCATCTGACGCTCAAGCACATTCACTGGAATGTGGTGGGTCCTAACTTCATCGGCGTGCACGAGATGATTGACCCGCAGGTGGACTCGGTGCGCGCTTATGCCGACGACGTCGCCGAGCGCATTGCGGCCCTAGGTGCGTCGCCGCAGGGCACCCCGGGCGCCATCATCGCGGACCGCGACTGGGATGACTATTCGGTCGGCCGTGACACCGTCCAGGCGCATCTGGCGGCGTTGGACCTCGTCTACACAGGCGTGATCGAAGACATCCGCAAAGCGATCGACGAGACCGAGGAACTTGATCCGGTCACCCAAGACCTCCTCATTGACCAGGCCGGAGAGCTAGAGAAGTTCCAATGGTTCGTCCGCGCGCACTTGGAGAGCGCAGGCGGAAAACTGGCCCATGAGGGCTCATCTACCGAAAAGGGTGCTGCGAGGACCGCGCGGCGCAAGTCCAAGTAATCGGGTTGCTACCTGGCCGCCTCTTGAGTCGTGGGGTCCGCCTCGGCGGTCTCACAATCGAGGTGGCGGATCCGATGCGCCCGCACCGTTTTTGGGCACGAGGATGTTGATCCGGTCGCCCGCGGCGAGTCGTACGGTGGTGTCGGCATCGACGAGTTGTCGATTGTGGATTACCGACACGGGGAAGTGACCGGCTGGGAAGTCGAGTTCGCTGACCATCTGGCCGACGGCGGCCGAATCGCCTGTCAGGGTGTGTTCGACGACGCAGTATCCGGCGAGCTGGCTACGCGGATCGTGTTCGGCGGTTTTGGCTTGCGGGTCGGCCCATTCGGCGGCTTGGTGGCTGGCCGCGATGTCCGGTTGGACGTCGGTGAAGTAGGCGCCGACGGCGCGCAGCACATTCTGGTTGGTCAGCCAGCCCTGGACGTGCCGGGCGTCGGTGTCGATGACCGGAAGGCCGTCGCGGCCATAAACGATGAGCTGGCGCAGGGCTTGGGCAAGGCTGTCGTTGGCGAATAGCGCCTGGGGTTCGCGGACGCGGGTGACGGGGCCGAGTAAGGCCGTCCGTTCCCGCTCGGCGTCGCGCGCGGGGCGGGTCAGATCCAACGGGACGGTGAACCGGTGCATGGCGTCGGCTGCGGTGAGGCCGGCGAATGCATGGGTGGGAGTGGGGCGGTCGATGTCGATGCCGCGGCGCAGCAGTTTGGTGGTGTAGATGGTGCCGTAGGAAATCCCGCGGGACACGGTTGTGCCGACGGCGACGGCCAACATGACCGGCAGGGTGAGAGTGAAGTCCCCGGTCATCTCGACCGTGCTGGCCAGCGCCGTGAGCGGGGCGCGTGCGGCGGAAGCGAATACAGCACCCATGCCGACGATTGCGTAAAGCGCGGGCTCCCCGACCCCCGGGCCGATCAACTGGTGGACAACCAGGCCGAAGGCCATGCCGGAAGTAGCCCCGACGAACAGCGAGGGGGCGAACACACCGCCCGAGCCGCCGATCCCGATCGTCAAGCCGCAGGCCAGCATCTTGCCTGCGGCGAGGATTACCAGGAACCACAGCGCGTAGTGGCCGGCGAAGGCCGCGTACATCACCGGGTAGCCCACCCCGTACAACTGCGGCACCGCGAGTAACAGCAGGCCGAGCACAATCCCGCCGATCGCCGGCCGCGCCCACTCCGGACGCTGACCCCACACCCGATCGCACACATCCTCGGTCTTGTACAGAACGTTCTTGAAGAGAATCCCGAGCAGCCCGGCGATCGCCGCGAGGAGCGCCACCAAAAGGTAGTTGGCGATGTTGTTCAGCTCGATGCCGGCGGGGAGCTGGGTGAGGAAGGGGGCCGAGCCGAAGAAGACCCGGGCGATCACGTCGGCAACCATCGACGACAGCATGATGGTGAAGATCGCCTCGACGGAGAGTTCACGCAGGATCAGTTCGACGGCAAAGAACACTCCGGTGATGGGTGCGTTGAATGTGGCTGAGATGCCGCCGGCTGCGCCGCAGGCCACCAGCACCCGTAGCCGGTTTTCCGGCATCCGCACCCACTGGCCGAAGCTGGACGCCAGCGCCGCGCCTATTTGCACGATCGGTCCTTCACGGCCGACCGAGCCTCCGGTGCCGATGCACAGCGCCGAAGCCAGCGCTTTCACCACCGTCACCTGGGGACGGATGCGGCCACCATTCTCCGCCACTGCGATCATGACTTCCGGCACGCCGTGGCCCCGAGCCTCACGGGCAAACCGGGAGATCAACGGCCCGTACAGCAACCCGCCGATGACGGGGATGACCACAAAGAAACCGATTCCCAACCAGGGCAAGTGGTCGCTGGCCACCCAACCCTGCTGGCCGAACTCGTCGTGTCCGGTCGCCAGCCAGGTGAAGCCGTAGATCAGGTAGCGGAATGCCACCGCGCCAAGCCCGGCGCCAATCCCCACCACAATTGCCACGCAAAATAATCCGAGGCGGTTTGCGCGCAGCCAGCCGGCGACCTGCCCCACTGCGTTGGACACCGATCGCGGCGCCCGAACCGGATCAGCGGTCGCCTTGTTCTGCCCCATCCGCGTCACCCTTCCCCCATCGACCTTCTCGCATTGGCCATCGACCATCTCAGGATCGGGCATGCCGCGGCGACCGTCTACTTCAGCAAATATTGCCCGATAAAACTTTCGGCTGCCGCCCGACGTAGCGAACTCGGGGCCACGGCGGTCCGCATGGTCCGAGCTCGGTGCGTCATCGCCGGGGTCCGAGTCGCCGGTCGCTACGGCAGACGGGTGAGTCCGGACCATTTCACTGCTCAGATTCGGTGCCGTCCGGGCATTGCGCGCCAACAGCGGCCTGGTTGTCAATCCCAGCGGGCGACGTGAGGGAATAACTGGACTGCAGTCCGGTTATATGAGTAGTTCTGAATATGGAGGTCAATATGCCTGCTGTCACCGCAAACACGCTGACGTTGCCACGAGTCAGCGCTGCCGGTCCCACCGACACCGAGCGCCCGGTCCGATCGATCACCACCGGTCCGCGAGGATATGAGGGCGAGGGCTTCCCGGTCGTCCGGGCTTTCGCGGGGGTCAGCACCGCCGCCCTGGATCCCTTTGTGCACATGGACCAGATGGGCGAGGTGGAATACCAGCCGGGAGAGCCCAGGGGGACCGATTGGCATCCGCACCGCGGCTTCGAAACGGTCACCTACATGATCGACGGAAAGTTTGCGCATCAGGACTCCCACGGGGGTGGCGGCCTGATCACCGACGGCGCGACGCAGTGGATGACGGCCGGTTCGGGCATCCTGCACATCGAGACGCCGCCTGCCGAACTGGTCGACAGCGGTGGCCTCTTTCACGGCATCCAGTTGTGGGTGAATCTGCCGAAGAAAGACAAGTTCGCGCCACCTCGGTATCAAGCCATCGAAGGTGACGACGTCAAGTTGCTTGCGTCTGACGATGGCGGAGCGCTGGTCCGCGTCATCGCCGGTGAGATCGACGGCCACCGGGGACCCGGTGTCACGCACACGCCGATCACGCTCGCGCACGCGACGATCGAAAACGGGGCCCGGCTCAACATTCCATGGCGGCGCGATTTCAATGCGCTGCTGTATGTGTTGTCCGGCAGCGGATACGTCGGCCCGGTCGCTCACCCGATTCACCAGGGTCAGTTGGCCGTCCTTGGACCCGGCGATCGGATCACCGTGGGTGCCCAATCGGCCCCGGATTCGGGCCGCACGACAGCCATTGATGTGCTGCTTCTGGGTGGGCGGCCGATTCGCGAGCCGGTATTCCACTACGGACCTTTTGTGATGAACTCCAAGGCCGAATTGATCGACGCGCTGCAGGACTACCAAGCCGGTAAATTCGGCACCATTCCGCCGAACGCGCTAATGCCGCACCACAGCGGTGGCACACTTTATTAGTGCCATCAACAGCGAGTCGTCGACCAGGGCGCCCCCCCGCGGCGAAGGCCGACGAGACCCGAAAACGCATAGTGGACGCCGCTCGTCTGGTTTTCAGTGAGCGGGGATATGACGGGGCGACTTTCCAGGCGATCGCCGTCCGCGCCGATCTGACCCGGCCCGCGATCAACCACTATTTCCCCAGCAAGCGGGCGCTCTACCGGGAGGTTGTGGACCAAACCAACGAACTCGTCGTCGCGGCGGGCATCGAGCGGGCCTACCGCGAGACCACCCTGATGGGGCGGCTTGGGGTCGTTCATCGGCGCCGCGCTGCGGGCCAATTCCGACAGTCCGTCCGCATCAGCATTTCTTGTCACCAACGTGCTGGAATCGCAGCGGCATCCGGAACTGAACAAAGCTGAAAACGATTCTGTGCGAATTAGCCGGGAATTTCTGACGTGGGCTGTCAACGACGCGATCGAGCGCGGCGAGATCGCCGCGGATATCGACGTCTCTGCATTGACCGAGACACTGATAGTCGTGCTCTGCGGTGTCGGATTCTATGCCGGTTATCTCCGCAGCCGCGAGATGGAAGGCGTCACTGAGATGCTGCGCCAGCTGCTCGCCGGCGCGCTCTGGCGGCCCAAAACCTAACCAGCACCCCGCGGTTGGGCGCGCGGTGACGTGGGGCACAAAGCGTATAGTTTGCCTAACTTACGCGGGTAACATGGTCGCGACATGACTGATCTCGACGACTCCTCTTCGTTAGCGCCCTCGCTACGGACCGAGGGCGACTCCTGGACCATCACCGAACTCGTCGGCGCCACCGCATTGGGGGTGGCTGCGTCGCGTGCGGTGGAAACGGCCGGAGCCGATCCGCTCATTCGCGATGAGTTCGCGCGCATATTGGTGTCGTCGGCCGGACCGGCATGGACCCGGCTGGCCGACCCCGAGCTGGCCTGGCTCGACGGCGACCAACATGGGCGACGAGTGCATCGGCTTGGTGTCGACTACCAAGCGGTGCGCACCCACTTCTTCGACGAGTACTTCGGCAACGCCGTCAGCGACGGGATTCGGCAGGTGGTGATCCTGGCTGCCGGGCTTGACTCGAGGGCCTATCGCCTGAGTTGGCCCGCGGATACCACGGTCTACGAGATCGACCAGCCCAAGGTGCTGGAATACAAGACCGGAATCCTGGAATCGCATGGCGCGGTTCCTTCCGCCACGCGGCGCCCGGTCCCGGTGGATTTGCGCGATGACTGGCCAGCAGCTCTGCTTGCCGCCGGATTCGACCGCACCCAACCGACGGCATGGCTAGCCGAGGGCTTGCTGCCCTACCTGCCAAGCGACGCCCAGGACCGGCTCTTCGAGATGTTCACCGCCCTCAGCGCACCCGGTAGTCAAGTCGCCGTCGAGGCGTTCGGGATGAACTCCAACGGCAACACGCAGCGTTGGCGGCGAATGCGGGAGCGACTCGGTCTGGATGTCAATGTCGAAGCGCTGACCTACCACGAGCCCGACCGCTCGGATGCCGCCCAATGGCTGGCTGACCACGGCTGGCAGGTGCACAGCGTGAACAACCGCGAGGAAATGGCCCGATTGGGCCGCTCGGTACCCGAAGACTTGGCCGACGATGCCGTCCGCAGCACGCTGCTGCGAGCGCGTCTCGGCGATCCATCCACCTGATCAAGGAGTACGCGATGAGCTCACTGCGCAGCCACGACGACACCTGGGACATCAAGACCAGCGTCGGCACTACCGCGGTTATGGTGGCCGCCGCCCGGGCCGTCGAAACCGAGCAGCCCGATGCGCTCATCCGCGACCCGTACGCCAAGCTTCTGGTCACCAAAGCCGGTGCAGGCGTTTTATGGGAGGCCATGCTCGACCCGGCGGTCGCGGCCAAGGTGGAAGCCCTCGATGCTGACTCTGCGGCCCACCTCCAGCACATGCGCGGCTACCAAGCGGTGCGGACGAACTTCTTCGACACATACTTCGCTGATGCCGTCGCCGACGGAATCCGGCAGGTGGTGATCCTGGCGTCGGGGCTGGATTCCCGCGCCTACCGCCTGGACTGGCCGGCCGGAACCACGGTGTACGAGATCGACCAGCCCCAGGTATTGGCTTACAAGTCGACCACGCTGGCGGAAAACGGCGTATCGCCTTCGGCCGATCGCCGTGAGGTGGCCATCGACTTGCGTCAGGACTGGCCGACCGCCCTGCGCGAGGCGGGCTTTGACCCGACGGCGCGGACCGCATGGCTGGCAGAGGGGCTGTTGATGTATCTGCCCGCCGAGGCTCAGGACCGGTTGTTCACCCAGATCGGCGAGCTGAGCCCGGCTGGGAGCCTGGTCTCGGCGGAAACCGCACCCGCGCACGCCGACGATCGGCGCCAGCAGATGCGCGAGCGGTTCAAGAAGGTGGCCGACGAGATCGGCTTGGAAGAGACCATCGACGTCGGGGAACTGATGTATCGCGACGACCACCGGGCGGACGTTGCAGACTGGCTCAACAACCACGGCTGGCGCGCCACGCACAGCGCTCGACGGACGAGATGCGCCGGCTGGGCCGCTGGGTTGAGAATGTCCCGCTGGCCGACGACAAGGACGCATTCTCCGACTTCGTGATCGCGGAGCGGTTGTAATGGCGCCCGGCGACGATGCGGGCCGGAGCGGCCCGAGGAGGAGCCGGGCAATCAGCCGACGCACCGCGGACGACTCCTGGGACATCGCAACCAGCGTCGGGGACGACCGCGGTGATGGTCGCGCTGGCCCGTGCCGCCGAGACGGCCAGCGCCGACCCGCTCATCCGGGACCAGTTCGCCGAGCCGCTGGTCTCCACGCCCGAGCTCGAGGGAGTCCGGGACCAGGTGGCCGCATGGTGGGCCGGGCCGGACGAAGATGATGATCCGGATTTCGCGGTCGACGCCCAGAACATGATCAACTACCAGGCGGTGCGCACCCATTTCTTCGATGCATACTTCGCTGACGCCACCGAGGGCGGTATCCGGCAGGTGGTGATTCTGGCCGCCGGTCTGGATTCGCGCGCCTACCGTCTGGCATGGCCGGACGACACCGTCGTCTATGAGATCGATCTGCCCAAGGTGCTCGAATACAAGGCCGAGACACTCGCCGGCCACGGCGCCACCCCGATCGCTGACCGCCGAGCGGTGCCCGTCGACCTGCGCCATGACTGGCCCCAAGCGCTGCGCGACGCCGGTTTCGACGCGACCCGTGCGACGGCGTGGCTGGCCGAAGGGCTGTTGCCGTTTCTGCCGGCAGCGGCGCAAGAGGCCATGTTCACGTCGATCAACGAGCTGAGCGGGTCAGGCAGTCGGGTGGCCGTCGAAATCTTCGGGGCCGACGCGGAGAAGCGCCGGGAGGCCCAAGAGAAGTGGGCCGAGCTGAAAGCCAAGCGCGAAGCGCGTGGCCAAGACACCTCCTTCAACCCGTTCGACTTATGGTTTGACGACGAAGGCCGACCCGACTGTGCCGACTGGTTCACCGCGCACGGTTGGACCACCTGGACAGCGAATGCGCGCGAGGAGGCGCTGCGATTGGGCCGCGCGCCGCAATCGGAGGACCGGCCGTTTGCGAACAGCTTTGTAACAGCAAGCAAACCCTGAAAACGCTTGCCCTCGTGGCTGCCCCGGAGCCGACCAAGGCGCGCAGATGTTGGCCGATCAACTGCACGTGCCGACGACGGCGAGGGGCACCATGACCCCCGGAACGGTTTGGCTGACCGTGGGACCGCGACTTCCTGCCGGCGACTACCTTGCCCATCCCGGTGCCACGGTCGACGGGTCCGGGTCCGGACAGGTGTCAGCGGTGGCCGCCACTGGCACCGGCGCTCGCGCTCCGGCGGCGACTGACCTCAGCCAGATGACCGCGACAAGCATTCCTTGCGTCAAGTAACGGCTAACCGCGGACACTGCCACCCTCGTCCGTGCGCTCCGACATCCAAGGTGAGCTGCCTTCTCGATGCCGAGGTTCGGTCGGATCCTTCCTATTGCTCTCCCAACCGGATGGTTAGGATCGCGGTTATCACCCATGAGCGCTCGCGCGACGAGCAGCGGCGCCTCCGGGAGGGTATGAGCAGGGTGCGAGAAGGAAGGGGACAATGATGACCACCGAATCGGTTGCACCGAAGACATCCGAATCCAAGAACGGGGCGCCGGCAGCTGCGCCGGTCGATATCGCCGCGACGGTGGACCGGCTCCGTAAAACCTTCGCCACCGGCCGCACGCGTGACATTCAGTGGCGCAAGCAGCAGTTGCTGCAGTTGCAGAAGCTGATGGACGAGAACGAGGCCGCCATCGCCGCCGCGCTCGCCGAAGATCTGGACCGCAACCCGTTCGAGGCGTACATCGCCGACATCGCAACCACAGCCGGCGAAGCGAAGTACGCGGCCAAGCGCGTGCGCAGGTGGACGCGCCGCAAATACCAGCTACTCGAGGCGGCGCAGCTTCCCGGCCGCGGTTGGATCGAGTACGAGCCCTACGGCACCGTGCTGATCATCGGCGCCTGGAATTACCCGTTCTACCTGACGCTGGGGCCAGCGGTTGGGGCGATCGCCGCGGGAAACGCCGTGATACTCAAGCCTTCGGAAATTGCGCCCGCGTCCTCACACTTGATGGCCGAGCTGGTACCGCGCTACCTCGACAACGACGCGATCGCAGTGATCGAGGGCGACGGCTCGGTGAGTCAGGAGCTGATCGCGCAGGGCTTGGATCGCGTGATGTTCACCGGCGGCACCGAGATCGGCCGCAAGGTCTACGAAGGTGCGGCGCCGCATCTGACGCCGGTCACGCTGGAGCTCGGTGGTAAGAGCCCGGTGATCGTCGCGGCCGACGCCGACGTGGATGTCGCGGCTAAGCGGATCGCCTGGATTAAACTGCTCAACGGCGGGCAGACCTGCGTCGCACCGGACTACGTGCTGGCTGACGCGAAGATCAGTGATGAACTCGTGGGCAAAATCGGCGCCGCCATCACCAAGTTCCGATCGAAGGAGCCGCACGGGATACGCGTCGTCAATCAGCGCCAATTCGACCGGATCAGCGGTTATCTTTCCGGCTCGGAGGGCAAGGTCACCGTCGGCGGGGGTTGTGACGCGTCGACTCTGCGAATCGAACCGACGGTCGTCGTGGACCCGGATCCGGGCGGGCCGCTGATGCAGAACGAGATCTTCGGTCCCGTCCTGCCGGTGATCACCGTCAAATCCCTCGACGACGCAATACGTTTCGTCAATTCGCGGCCCAAGCCGTTGTCTGCGTACTTGTTCACCAAGTCGCGCGACGTGCGCGAGCGGGTGATCAAGGAGATACCGGCGGGCGGCATGCTGGTCAACCACCTCGCCTTCCAGGTGTCGACGGCCAAGCTGCCGTTCGGCGGGGTCGGCGCGTCGGGCATGGGCGCCTACCACGGCCGCTATGGCTTCGAGGAGTTCAGCCACCGCAAGTCGGTGCTGACCAAACCGACTCGGCCCGACCTGTCGAGCTTCATCTACCCGCCGTACACCGAGCGGGCCTTCAAGATGGCTCGCCGGCTGTTCTGACATCCCGGTTACCGAGCCAAAACCGTTGATAGCCCCACCCTTTAACAGCAGAGAGGAACCTGATGCCAGGAGTGCAGGATCGCGTCATCGTCGTCACCGGAGCCGGTGGGGGACTGGGGCGTGACTACGCCCTGACCCTCGCCCGGGAGGGAGCCAACGTCGTCGTGAACGACCTCGGCGGTGCCCGTGACGGCACTGGCGCCGGATCCGCGATGGCCGACCACGTCGTCGCCGAGATTCGCGAGGCAGGCGGCCGCGCGGTCGCCAACTATGACAGCGTTGCCACCGAGGACGGCGCCGCCGGCATCATCAAGACCGCACTCGACGAGTTCGGTGCCGTGCACGGAGTGGTGAGCAACGCCGGGATTCTGCGCGACGGCACCTTCCACAAGATGACGTCGGAAAACTGGGATGCCGTGCTCAAGGTCCACCTCTACGGCGGGTACAACGTATTGCGTGCGGCGTGGCCGCATTTCCGCGAGCAGAGCTATGGTCGCGTCGTCGTCGCCACCTCCACCAGTGGGCTGTTCGGCAACTTCGGCCAGGCCAACTACGGGGCAGCCAAGCTCGGCCTCGTCGGCCTGATCAACACGCTGGCGCTCGAGGGAGCCAAGTACAACATCCACGCCAACGCGGTCGCCCCGATCGCTGCGACCAGGATGACGCAGGACATCCTGCCGCCCGAAGTGTTTGAGAAGCTCACGCCGGAGTTCGTCGCTCCAGTGGTGGCCTACCTGTGCACCGAGGAAAACCCCGACAACGGATCGGTTTTCGTCGTCGGTGGTGGCAAGGTGCAGCGGGTCGCGCTATTCCAGAACGAGGGCGCCAATTTCGAAAAGCCGCCGTCGGTGCAGGATATCGCCGCGCACTGGGCCGAGGTCACCGACCTGTCTAGCCCACAAAAGGCTGGGTTCAAGCTCTAGCAGTCATGAAAGCCGTGTCGTACGGGCCCTTTCGGGGCCCAGACGGCCAAGGTGATTCGGTTAGGCGAGGAGCGCGTTGCGCAGTCGGTCCAGGTCGGGCTCGGTGATACCCGAGTCGCGCAGATAGCCATCCAGCGACCCGAATTGCTCGTCGATCGTTTGGCGTGCGGCGGCCAGGTACTCCGCACGGACGCCGAGGACCCCATCGGATAGCCGGGCTTCGGTGAAGGTCACCACCTCTGGAGTCAGTTCGGTATCCGAGCGCTGCTGGATCATCTCGGCGATCCGGGCCCGCAGCTGCGGGACGGCGTCATTGCTGCGCAGGTAGTCGGCGACGATGGTGTCGCGATCGATACCCACGCCCTCCAGCACCGTCGCTACCACGAAGCCGGTGCGATCCTTACCTGCGAAGCAGTGCGTGAGTACCGGTCGCCCAGTGGCCAGCAGCGTGATGACGCGGCGCAGTGCATGCTGGGCTCCGTTACGGGTGGGGAATTGCCGGTACTCGTCGACCATGTAGCGGGCGGCGGCCTCATTAACAGACTCGTCCGGTTCGCCGTTGGTCATCAGCTGCTGAAATGCGTGTTCGTGCGGTGCCGCGCCGTCGTTCGTCTCGTCGTCGGCGAGGTCCGGGAACGGCAGCAGGTGGATGTCGACGCCGTCGGGAACGCGTCCGGGCCCGCGGCGGGAGACCTCCCTGGATGCGCGCAGATCGGCGACGTCGGTGATGCCCAGCTGGCGCAGCGTTGCCTGACCGTCGTTGTCCAGGCGGCTGAGCTCGCTGGACCGAAACAGTCGCCCTGGCCGCAGCGCGCTCGCACCGTCGGCGACATCACGGAAGTTCCACGCGCCGCGCAATTCCCGCAGAGCCGCAGCCATGTCAGGTGACCGCCGCGGCGAATGCGGATTTCTCCCGACCCAGCTCGGCACGCGCGATGGATCGAAGGTGCACCTCGTCGGGTCCGTCGAAGATGCGCATGGCGCGATGCCAGCCGTACAGCCGGGCCAGCGGCGTGTCGTCGCTGACGCCGGCCGCTCCGTGCACCTGGATTGCGCGGTCGATGACGTCGCAGGCCACCTGCGGGGCCACCGCCTTGATCATCGCTACCAGGTGGCGGGCCTCCTTGTTGCCGTGCTGGTCGATCGTCCACGCCGCCTTCTCGCACAGCAGCCTGGCCTGGTCGATTTCGTTGCGCGACTTGGCAATCGCGTGCTGCACCACACCCTGTTCGGCGAGCGGACGGCCGAACGCCACCCGATTGCGGGCTCGGTCCACCATGAGAGCCAGCGCCCGTTCGGCTCCGCCGAGCGCGCGCATGCAGTGGTGGATGCGGCCCGGTCCCAGCCGGGCCTGCGCGATCGCGAAGCCGGTGCCCTCTTCGCCGAGCAGATTGCTGGCCGGGACCCGCACGTTGTCGTAGATCACCTCGCAGTGGCCGTGCTGGTCCTGCCAGCCGAACACCGGCGTCGAGCGGACAATCGTCACGCCCGGAGTGTCGATCGGCACCAGGATCATCGACTGCTGTTGGTGGGCAGCCGCGTCGGGGTTGGTACGGCCCATCACGATCAGGATCTTGCAGCGCGGGTCCGCCGCCCCGGACGTCCACCATTTGCGGCCGTTGATGATGTAATCACCGCCGTCGCGCGTGATCGTGGTTTCGATGTTGCGTGCGTCGCTGCTGGCGACCGCCGGCTCGGTCATCGAAAAGGCGCTGCGGATCTCGCCATTGAGCAACGGATGCAGCCACTGTGTGCGTTGCTCCTCGGTGGCGAACATGTGCAGGATCTCCATGTTGCCGGTATCGGGTGCCGCGCAGTTGAGGGTCTCGGGCGCGATCTCCAGGCTCCAGCCGGTGATCTCGGCCAGCGGCGCGTATTCCAGGTTGGTCAGGCTCGACTCGGCCGGCAGGAACAGGTTCCACAGGCCGCGCTCTTTGGCCTTGATTTTCAGTTCCTCGACGATTGGCGGAACGGTGTGGTTGTGCGGCCCGGCCTCGTGGCGGTAGTTGTCATAATCGGCCTCGGCCGGAAAGACGTACTCGGTCATGAAGTCGGAGAGCCGCTTGTGGTAGTCGCTCGCTTTGGCCGACATCGCGAAGTCCATGTCCGTCACGATAGGACACGCGGTGTGACGCTGAGTTTCAGGTCGGGGGCCGGCCGGACACGCGACACTTACACCACGGTGAAACACGCCGGGCGGCGCCGCTTACGGCTTTAGTTTTGCGCCTGTGGAACTGCAGGATGGAAGCCATGACCGAGAGTCGCCCACCTTTCCCGCCGTTTACTTTGGAAGCCGCTATCCAGAAAGTTCAGGTAGCAGAGGATGCCTGGAATACCCGCGATCCTCACCACGTCAGCCTGTCCTACACGCCGGACTCACACTGGCGAAACCGAGGCGAGCACATTATCGGCAGGGACGAGATCGTGGCGTTTCTGACCCGCAAGTGGCAGCGCGAACTCGACTATTCGCTGCGCAAGTGCTTGTGGGACTTCCACGACAACCGCATTGCGGTGCGGTTCCAGTACGAGTGCCGTGATCACACCGGTCAGTGGTATCGCAGCTACGGCAACGAACTGTGGGAATTCACGCCATCGGGGTTGAATGCGCGCCGCGAAGCCAGCATCAACGACGTGCCGATCGACGAATCCGAGCGGCGCCACTTCGGACCCCGCCCGGCGTCCGAACACGGCCAAGACATCCCGCTCTGGTAGCTCGAGCGCAACAACGCCATTTTGTGGCGCCACAACTCCGCGGCCGCTACTGCATTTAGTTCCGGTGGCGAACCATCAACCGGGAGAGTCGACCGGGTGCTGGCGGGTATCCCGCCGGGTGATCACACGTCCGTGGTGAAACCTGGCACGCGTTAAGGTAGCGGGCGTGCGGCCGAGCCAGCGGCATATCCATCTGCAGGAAAGTGCGGGAAAGTAGATGTACGCGCCATGACAAATGCGCAGACGACGGTAGGGGTGGTCGCCGAGTCGGGGACCGACGAGCGGCGGGTCGCGCTGGTGCCGAAGGCAGTGGCGTCGCTGGTTAACAGCGGTGTGGCGGTAGTGGTCGAGTCTGGTGCGGGGGAAGGCGCGTTGCTTCCCGACGAGCTTTACACCCAAGCCGGGGCCAGCATCGGGGATGCCTGGGCTGCCGATGTCGTCGTCAAGGTCGCACCGCCGACCAAAGAAGAGGTCGGCAGGTTGCGCCGCGGCCAGACACTGATCGGCTTTTTGGCACCGCGCAATGCCGACAACTCGATAGGCGCGCTCACCGGAGCCGGTGTGCAGGGGTTCGCGCTCGAGGCCATCCCGCGAATCTCGCGAGCCCAGGTCATGGATGCGTTGTCGTCGCAAGCCAACGTGGCCGGCTACAAGGCCGCCCTGCTGGCGGCCTCGGAGTCGACCCGGTTCTTCCCCATGCTGACGACGGCGGCGGGCACCGTGAAGCCGGCCAGCGTGCTGGTGCTCGGTGTCGGTGTGGCCGGCCTGCAGGCACTGGCAACGGCTAAACGCCTGGGTGCGCGGACCTCCGGGTACGACGTGCGTCCGGAGGTGGCAGACCAGGTTCGTTCGGTGGGAGCGCGGTGGCTGGAATTGGGAATCGATGCGGCCGGCGAGGGCGGGTATGCCCGTGAGCTGACCGAAGAGGAGCGCGCTTCCCAGCAGAAAGCCTTGGAAGAAGCGATCAGCGGATTCGACGTGGTGATCACCACGGCGCTGGTCCCGGGGCGGCCCGCGCCGCGTCTGGTGACCGCCGCCGCGGTGGAATCGATGAAACCCGGCAGCGTGGTAATAGACCTGGCTGGGGAAACCGGGGGCAACTGCGAGCTCACCGAACCCGGACAAACCGTCGTCAAACACGACGTCACCATCGCCGCGCCGCTGAACCTGCCGGCAACAATGCCCGAGCATGCCAGCGAGCTCTACAGCAAAAACATCACGGCGCTACTGGACTTATTGATCAAAGACGGCAAGCTGGCCCCGGACTTCGACGACGAAGTCGTCGCGGCGGCCTGCGTTACTCGCGCCCGGGGAGAGGACGCCTAGATGTACGACGAGCTGTTGGAGAACCTGGCGATCCTGGTGCTGTCCGGGTTCGTCGGGTTCGCGGTGATTTCCAAGGTGCCCAACACGCTGCACACGCCGCTGATGTCGGGCACCAACGCCATCCACGGCATCGTGGTGCTGGGCGCGCTGGTGGTGTTCGGGAAGGTCGAGCATCCGTCGCTGGCGGTGCAGATCATCCTGTTC
Organism: uncultured Actinomycetota bacterium; assembly: GCA_963730415.1. Taxonomy (GTDB): domain Bacteria; phylum Actinomycetota; class Actinomycetes; order Mycobacteriales; family Mycobacteriaceae; genus Mycobacterium. The sequence goes on from CAVSSC010000001.1 coordinate 182,763, forward strand.
GTGGCGGTGGTGTTCGGAACGCTGAACGTCATCGGCGGTTTCATCGTCACCGACCGCATGCTGGGCATGTTCAAGGGCAAGAAACGCGCGCCAGCCAAGGTTGAGGAGCCGGCGGCGAAATGAGCTACTTGATCACGGTCCTCTACATCATCTCGTTCTCGCTCTTTATTTATGGGTTGATGGGCCTGACCGGGCCAAGGACCGCGGTGCGGGGCAACCTGATCGCCGCGGTGGGCATGGCCATCGCGGTGGCGGCCACCCTGATCATGATCAGGCACACCAGCCAGTGGCCGCTGATCATCGCCGGCCTGGTCGTGGGTGTGGTGCTCGGTGTTCCTCCGGCACGGCTGACCAAGATGACCGCCATGCCGCAGCTGGTGGCGTTCTTCAACGGCGTCGGCGGTGGCACGGTCGCGCTCATCGCTCTTTCGGAATTCATTGAGACCAGCGGCTTTTCGGCCTTCCAACACGGCGAGTCGCCGACCGTGCACATCGTGGTGGCGTCGTTGTTCGCCGCGATCATAGGGTCGATCTCGTTTTGGGGATCGATCATCGCATTCGGCAAGTTGCAGGAGATCATTTCCGGATCACCGATCGGCTTCGGCAAGGCCCAACAACCGATCAACCTGCTGTTGCTGGCTGCCGCGGTGACCGCCGCGGTGGTCGTCGGCCTGCACGCGCATCCCGGGACGGGTGGGGCGTCGCTGTGGTGGATGATCGGTCTGCTGGTCGCCGCCGGTGTGCTGGGCCTGATGGTGGTGTTGCCCATCGGCGGCGCCGACATGCCGGTGGTCATCTCACTGCTCAACGCGATGACCGGGCTGTCCGCCGCCGCGGCCGGTTTGGCGCTGAACAACACCGCGATGATCGTGGCCGGCATGATCGTCGGCGCGTCCGGTTCGATCCTGACCAATCTGATGGCCAAGGCGATGAACCGCTCCATTCCCGCGATCGTCGCGGGCGGTTTCGGTGGTGGCGGCGTAGCCCCCAGCGGGGGCACCGGCGGCGGCGACAAGCACGTCAAGTCCACGTCGGCGGCCGATGCCGCAATCCAGATGGCTTACGCCAACCAGGTCATCGTGGTCCCGGGCTATGGCCTGGCCGTCGCGCAGGCCCAGCATGCCGTCAAGGACATGGCCAACCTGCTCGAAGAGAAGGGCGTACCGGTGAAATACGCGATCCACCCGGTGGCCGGCCGCATGCCCGGGCATATGAACGTGCTGCTGGCCGAGGCCGAGGTGGATTACGACGCGATGAAAGACATGGACGATATCAACGACGAGTTCGCCCGAACCGACGTCGCGATCGTCATCGGCGCCAACGACGTCACCAACCCGGCGGCCCGCAACGAGACATCCAGCCCGATCTACGGCATGCCCATCCTCAATGTGGATAAGGCCAAGTCGGTGATTGTCCTCAAACGGTCGATGAACTCGGGCTTCGCGGGCATCGACAACCCGCTGTTCTACGCCGACGGAACCACAATGCTGTTCGGGGACGCCAAAAAATCGGTGACCGAGGTCGCCGAAGAACTCAAGGCGCTATAACCGGTCCAGGCGCCGGTCGGTATCTATCAGATTTAGACGGGTGGATACGCGGGCGGCGGATATCCATTGCCGTCAGTGACCCCGCGCAGACCCCATGGGAGGTACCGGAAGAAGAACTCGATCTCGTCGCTCGCGTCGTAGTCCGGGCTCGGATCCATTGGGCACCCCTCTAGTCAGTCGCGACTTGGCTCGTCAGCGAGTCTAGTCCCATCCGCGTCGGTGCGACACCCGGCGTCTTGCCTAAACTGTCCAACCAGTTGATTGATAATTAGCCTCAGCCGGCGTCCAGCCACGCCTGCCGGCAGTGACGATAGTGAGCACAGATGCCACCCGAGAACGGGCTGACGCGCCGCGAGGAGTTGCTGGCCGTTGCCACCAAGCTGTTCGCCGCCCGCGGCTATCACGGCACCCGGATGGATGACGTCGCCGATGTGATCGGCCTGAACAAAGCGACGGTCTACCACTACTACGCCAGCAAGTCGTTGATCTTGTTCGACATCTACCGCCAGGCCGCCGAGGGCACGTTGGCGGCCGTGCACGACGATCCGTCCTGGACGGCTCGCGAAGCGCTCTACCAGTACACCGTCCGCCTGCTCACGGGGATCGCGGCCAATCCGGAGCGGGCCGCTGTCTACTTTCAGGAGCAGCCCTACATCACCGAGTGGTTCACCGCCGAACAGGTCGCCGAGGTCCGCGAAAAGGAGGCTCAGGTCTACGAGCACGTGCACGGCCTCATCGACCGGGGGATTGCCAGTGGCGAGTTCTTTGAGTGCGACTCGCATGTGGTGGCACTGGGCTATATCGGGATGACGCTGGGCAGCTATCGCTGGCTGCGCCCGAGCGGACGGCGCACGGCCAAGGAAATCGCGGCCGAGTTCAGCACCGCTCTGCTGCGCGGGCTGATCCGCGACGAATCGATCCGCAAGAATTCTCCGCTCGGACCTTAGAACCGCATTCGATTCAGCAGGCCAATTCAGACCAGCGGAATCAAGTGCAGTATCGACCCGGCGACGCCACGGCTTTACCCGAGTTTCTCTGGGCTAGCCGGACGCGCCTTTCAAGTGCTTGTCGAGGAAAGCGAGCTGGTCGGCGACGACGCGCTCGAAGGCCTCGCCGACGTAGATCGCGAAATGGCCCTCCGGATACATCCTGACCTCACCGCGCGGCGCCTTGGCCGCATAGCGCAGCGTGGGGACGGCGGGGGCGACCGAGTCGGTTTCGCACACGCAGAACAGGATTGGGCACGTGATCTTCGCGGTTAGGCGACCCGGACGGTAGGTCATGATCTTCAACGCGATTCGGGCCGCCACCTCGTTAGGCAACTCGCAGGCCTTCGGGTACCAGCCTCAGATAGCCCGGGTAGGCGTCGGGCGCGTTCATCAACGCGACTTCGCCCGGCTTGCCCACCGCCGAAACCATCACCGGGGGTTTGCCGAGCCGGGCAGCGACGAGGTCGCGCGCGGCCAGGACGCCGACGCGCGTAAAGATCGACGGGCTCAGCGTGCGGGCCGAAACGATGCCGTCGGTAAAGGGGCATTGGGCCACCGCGGCGGCGATACCCGGCAGCCTGGCTGCTGTGGCAATGACATGTCCACCTCCAAAAGAGGTGCCCCACAAGCCGATTCGATCGGGATCTATTCCTGGAAGGGTGCGGGCGTAGGCGACCGCCGCGGCCCAGTCCGCCAGCTGCATGCTGATGTCGAGCAGCTGACGCGGCTGGCCCTCGCTGTCGCCGAAGTTGCGGTAGTCGAACACCAGGCAGGCGTAGCCGGCCGCGCTGAATCGTTCGGCGTAGGCATCTAGTCGCATGCTCCGCACCGCTCCCAGGCCGTGTCGCCATCACCAGCAGCGGCGCAGGTCCGCTGCCCGGTGGCCGGTAGAGCCATGCACTGATCCGGTCGCCATCGGAGGTGAACTGGACATCTTCACGCGGTGCCATATGTGAGTTCATTGTGCCCGTTGGAGCGCGACAGATCCGGCCGGTATGCGCCTCGGAATTTATGGACTAGTGTCTAGAAAAGTTTTCCAGCGTTCAAGGGACGGAGACTCTCATGGCGATCCGCGTCGCGCACGTCGGTACCGGAAATGTCGGAGGGTTAGCCTTAGCCGAACTCATCACCAATCCGCAGTTCGAATTGACGGGCGTGTGTGTGTCCACGCCGGAGAAGGTGGGCAAGGACGCCGGGGAACTGTGCGGCGTCGGCCTGGACGCGGGCGTAATCACGGGCATCACGGCCGTCGGAAGTCTCGACGAAATTCTGGCCACCAAGCCCGAGTGCGTCGTGTACTGCGCCATGGGCGACACCCGGCTGCCCGACGCGATGGCCGACGTCATGCGCATCCTGGCCGCCGGCATCAACGTCGTCGGGTCGTCGCCCGGGCTGTTGCAATACCCGTGGGGTGTCATGCCCGACAAGTACATCGCCCGCGTCGAAGACGCAGCCCGGCAAGGTAATTCGAGCATCTTCATCAACGGCGTCGACCCCGGCTTCATCAACGACCTCATTCCGTTCGCGCTTGCCGGGACCTGCCAGCGCATCGAGCAGGTGCGCTGCATGGAGATCGCCGACTACGCGACCTACGACGGCGCGGAGGTCATGCACTACATGGGCTTCGGCCGGCCCCTGGACGAGGTGCCGATGCTGTTACAACCGGGCATCCTCAGCATCGCCTGGGGCACGGCGATTCGCCAGCTGGCGGCCGGGCTGGGCATCGAGGTCGACGAGATCACCGAGTCCTACCAGCGCGAGCCGGCGCCGGAGGACTTCGACATCGCGGTGGGACGGGTGCCCAAGGGCACGTTGGCCGCGCTGCAATTCGAGATCCGCGGCATGGTCAACGGGCAGGCGGCCATCGTCATCGAGCACATCACCCGGTTGCGGCCGGACCTGCGACCCGACTGGGCGCAGCCCGCGTCCGGCGGCGGCTCATATCGTGTCGAGATCACCGGCGAGCCTTCCTACGCCGTGGACATCGTGCCGAGCAGCCGCAAGGGTGACCACAACCACGCCGCGATCGCCGGTGCGGCGGGGCGCATCGTCAACGCCATCCCGGCGGTGATCGCGGCGCCGCCCGGCATCGCGACCACGCTCGACCTGCCGCTGGTGACCGGAAAGGGCCTTTACGCACCAAACACTTTGGTGACCACCTAAATCGAAAGGAGACCTTGTGTGGGACATGTAGGACGGGTAGAAGGCAAAGTTGCGCTCATCAGTGGCGGCGCCCGCGGGATGGGAGCCTCGCATGCTCGCCTGCTCGTGGAAGAGGGCGCCAAGGTGGTGATCGGCGACATCCTCGACGACGAGGGCAAAGCGCTGGCCGACGAAATCGGTGACGCCGCGCGCTATGTCCACCTCGACGTCACCCAGCCCGACCAGTGGGACGCCGCGGTCGCGACGGCAACCGGCGAATTCGGCAAGCTCGACGTGCTGGTCAACAACGCCGGCATCGTCGCACTCGGGCAACTGAAGAATTTCGATCTGGTCAAGTGGCAGAAGGTGATTGACGTCAACCTGACCGGCACATTCCTGGGCATGCGGGTGGCCGTCGAGCCGATGACCGCGGCCGGGGGCGGCTCGATCATCAACGTGTCGTCGATCGAGGGACTGCGCGGCGCGCCGGCCGTGCACCCGTATGTCGCGTCCAAGTGGGCGGTACGCGGCCTGGCCAAGTCGGCGGCCTTGGAGTTGGCGCCATTGAACATCCGGGTCAACTCGATTCACCCCGGCTTCATCCGAACCCCGATGACGGCCAACCTGCCGGAAGACCTGGTCACCATCCCGCTCGGCCGCCCGGCCGAATCGAGGGAAGTGTCGACGTTCGTCGTGTTCCTCGCCAGCGACGACTCGTCCTACGCCACCGGCAGCGAGTTCGTCATCGACGGCGGGCTGGTGACCGACGTACCGCACAAAGAGTTCTAAAGCGGCGGTGCTATAACCGCGAACATGCTGCGCAGTCTGGCGAGTGCGGTCGGGCCGAATCACGTCGTCACCGACCCCGACGTCCTGGCCGCCCGCAGCGTCGACCACACCGGCCGCTATCGGGGCCGGGCGAGCGCGCTGGTGCGACCGGGTTCGGCCGAGCAGGTCGCCGAGGTGTTGCGGGTATGCCGTGACGCCGGGGCGCACGTAACGGTGCAAGGCGGCCGCACCTCGCTGGTGGCCGGCACCGTTCCCGAGCACGACGACGTGCTGTTGTCCACCGAGCGGCTGCGCGCCCTCGGCGACGTCGACACCCTTGAGCGCCGCATCGACGTCGGTGCCGGAGCCACGCTGGCCGCGGTGCAACAGGCCGCGGGTGCGACCGGCCTGGTGTTCGGCGTGGACCTGGCCGCCCGCGACACGGCGACCGTCGGTGGCATGGCGTCGACGAACGCCGGCGGCCTGCGGACGGTTCGGTACGGGAACATGGGCGAGCAAGTTGTCGGCTTGCAGGTGGCGCTGCCCGACGGTTCGCTGCTGCGCCGCCGTAGCCGGGTGCGCCGGGACAACACCGGCTACGACCTACCGGCGCTGTTCGTCGGCGCCGAAGGCACTCTGGGCGTCATCACCGCAGTGGATCTGCGACTGCACCCCACCCCGTCGCATCGAGTGACGGCGATCTGCGGGTTCGACGACCTCGAGGCGCTGGTGGACGCCGGCCGGACGTTTCGGGATGTGGACGGCATCGCGGCGCTGGAGTTGATCGACGGTCGAGCCGCCGCGCTGACCCGCGAGCACTTCGGGGTGGGCGCCCCGGTGCCGGGCGACTGGCTGCTGTTGGTGGAACTGGCCGCCGACCACGACCAAACCGATCGGCTCGCCGACCTGCTGGGCGGTGCCCAGATATGCGGCGAACCCGCGGTAGGCGTGGATGTTGCTGCGCAGCAACGGTTGTGGCAGGTTCGCGAATCGCTCGCCGACGTGCTCGGCATCCACGGCCCACCGCTGAAGTTCGACGTCTCATTGCCGTTGTCGTCCATCGGCGGATTCGCAAGGGACGCAGTCGGTTTGATCCAGGCGCATGCTCCCGACGCGCTGCCGGTGCTGTTCGGTCACATCGGTGAGGGCAACCTGCATCTGAACGTCCTGCGTTGCCCGGTCGAGCGCGAGCAAGCGCTGTACGAGCCGATGATGGACCTCATCGCGCAATCCGGGGGCAATGTCAGCTCCGAACACGGCGTCGGCACCCGCAAGCGACCCTACCTCGGCATGTCACGGGAGCCCGCCGACATCGCCGCGATGCGGACGGTCAAAGCCGCGTTGGACCCGACCGGCTACCTCAACGCCGCGGTGCTGTTCGACTGAGCGATTCAGCTGCCCTTGATTCCGACCGCATGGCGCAGCTGCGCCAAGAACTGATCGGCGTCGTCGCTGCGGACGATGTAGTGCGATATCGCGATCCGGATCACCGTCGCCGCCTTCACCGCGGCGTTGGGTCCGGGCAGGTGCCGCTGCAGGCCTTCACGCATCTGCGGGATGACCCAGGAAAACTGAGCGATGGTGTGCTCGGGCTCGACATCGACCATGCGCACACCCGAGTAGGAATGCTGGTACTCGACGATGAACCGCAGCACGGCGTCGAGTTTGTCGACCCCCTTCAGGCCTGCGGTCGCCTTGACCAAGCCACTTTCGAAGATCTGTCGCTCGTAGCTTGAAAATGCCGAGAGCAACTCCTCTTTGGACGCGAACCAGCGGTAGAGCGTCGGACGCGAGACTCCCGCCTGAGCAGCGACGTCGGACAGGCTGAGCTTGGTCTTGCCGTTTCGGCCGAGCACCTCGGCGGTGGCCGCGAGGATCCGCTGACGCGTCGAGGTGTCAGTGTCGGTCGCCTGGGCCGGCTGACTCATATTTCAAACTCTACGAAGTGTCGCCGAAGTGCCACGGTTTTTCGCTCCCGGCTCAGGCTCGGCCGGGGCGCTGGCGCACCAGCACGGACTGCTGGATGGCGCCGACCGCGCCCTGCTCGTCAAACAATGTGCCGACCGTCGTCCCGATGCCGTCCGGCCCGTAGTTGGTCTCCGCGCGAATGCCGACCCAGTCCCCGTCGGGAATCCGGAACACATGCACGGCGAGATCGGTGTTCAGGAACGTCCACTTGGTGATGTCCAGCTTGCTGCCGATGCCGTTGGCGCAGTCGGCCACCGCGAACAACCGCTCCAGCGGCGTCATGGTCTCGCCGTTGACGAGGTCCACCAACGGCTTGATCCAGGACTCTCCGGGGCCTTTGTTCAGCGGTTCGGTCAGCCAGCGCCAGTCCAGGCTGTGCACGTAGTTGCGGTCCCAATCCTTCGCCAGGTTGCGGCTTCGGGCGTCGCTCAACGGACCGGGTAGGGGCGCCGTCGCATGGGCCAGCGATGGTGTATCCAGCTGCTGCAAACGCCACCCACTGGCGCGGGCGACGGACCTGGGCTGACCATCGGGACCCAGCGAAAGCATCTCGGCGTTAACCAGCTCGATCTGTTTGCCGCCGCGTTGCAGTTGCGGGCGAACCCACAGGTCGCCCTCGGCCGGCACCGGACCCAACAAGTCGATGACGACCCGGCTCAGTCGTGTGTCGTCGCGCTGGGCGCATCGCTCCAGGGCGCGAACCAACAGCGCCGACACCGGCGCCGCGTGCTGTATCGCCGCCGACCAAGTGCTACGCACCAGGTCGGTCGCCGAGAATTTTTCACCCAACGGATCGGCATCATCGATGAGCTCGTAATAAGAGTCGCTCACTACTTCTCCTCTTTGGGTGTCTCAAGGCAGGCCGGCGCCGGGAGTGGCAACCGTGACGGCGTCCAACCGGGAGAGCCGGGTGCCGACCAGGCGCTGAGGATAGGCATCGGTGCTCGACAGCAGGAACAGCGTGCGGCGCTGCGGACCGCCGAGTGTGCAGGCGATAGCAACACGGTCGCCCATGTCAATGCGGTCCGTCACGGCGCCGCCCGCAATGATCCGCTCGAACTGGTGGGCCAGCGTCATCGATGTCCACACCGCACCTTCGGCGTCGAGCGCGATGCCGTCGGGCGGTCCGTCCAGGCCGTCGGCGAAAACCCGGCGGTCGGCCAGTCCGCCGTCGTCGCCGATGGTGAACGCGCTCAGCCGTCGGCCGATCGATTCGGCGACAATCAACGTCTTTCGGTCCGGTGTGATCACCATTCCGTTGGGAAAGTCAAGGTCTTCGGCCACGACGGTGGCGCTGTCGTCGGGATCGAGACGGATGATGACGCCGCCGGTGAACGCCTGGCATCCGATATAGGCGCGGCCCACGTCGTCGATGACCATGTCGCCGAGGTTGGCCGGCGCCATTTCTGCGAGGTCGGCGATGGTGACGACGGTTTCGCCGTCGTAGCGCAACACCTGCCGGTCTTCGGTCGAGACGATCAGCAGTGACCCGTCAGGGCGAAACCCCAGGCCCGACGGGGAGTGCCCGGGCAGCGGCAGCGTGGTCAGCGAGCCGCGCATGTCCGCGGTGTGCACGGCTTCACCGAGCATGTCGGAGAACCACAGCAGTCCTTCGAACCAGCGTGGGCCTTCGCCGAAGCAGAAGCTGTTGGCCAGCGGCTCGGGGATCATCCGCTCATGCCTTTGGCAAATCTTCCGCTTTACAAAACACCGAGAAAGTGTCACGCACCGCGGGTGCCGGTGTCAATCTTGCGATTGGCCGAGTTCGCGTGCCACGGCCGCGTGGTAGGCGTCGATCTTCGCAGGATTGACTTGCTGAAAGAGTTGATCCGGCAGCGGCGCATGTTTATAGGCCTCGATCGTCATGGTCCGGGCGAAAAGCGTGATGTCCTGGCCCGGTCTGGTGAACCGGTAGGACACGGTGATCCGACCTTCCATGCCGCTTTTTAGGCCGCCAGGGTCGTCGCGGTCATGGCCGAGCCGACCAACCGAGTTGAACACCCACAGGTTGGGGCGTACGGCGATGGCCAGCTGCCAGCTGAAGATCCGGTCGCCGTCTGGACCCGCTTCCTCCCAGGTGTCGCCGACCTTCAGCGGAAGTTCCGCCAAGTTGCCGATGTGCGCGCTGCCGGGGTAGGTCTTCGTCCAGTTCTCCGGGTTGGTGACGAAGTCGTAGACGGTCTCGGCGGACTGGGTGAAAGCGGTCTCTGAAGTGCTGGTCACTATGCCCAATTACATTGCCTTTCTGTGCTTTTCGTGGTGGATTGATCCGCTGGGCCGCAGTCTTGTTAGCCAAGCTTTACAAATCCTACTCAAAGTGTCACGCTGAGCCGTGAGCTGCTAGTGCGAGAGGCGGAGCGGATTTGACCACGGAATCTGAGCAGACTGAGTGGACGGTGCAGGGCCTGCTGGATCTGTTCGACGTGCAGGCCGACGGGCAAGATCGGTTTACCGGCGCCACTGGCATCGCCGGTGGCGACGAACGGCAGGTGGTGGAAGGCACCCAGGTGCTCGCCCAGGCGATTGTCGCCGTGGCCAAACGATTCCCGGACAAGTCGGTGCGCTCGGCACACGCGGTGTTCTCCCGCGCCGTGGCCGTGGGCCCGCCGATCGAACTTGTGCTCGACGTCGTGGCCGAAGGCCGGTCCACCGCCACCGCGATCGTCGCCGTGTTGCAGAACGGTCGGCGCTGCCTGAGCGTCACGGTGCTGGCCGACGTGCCGACGGCCGATGTGATCCGTCACCACCTGCCGCGGCCCGAGGTGGCGGCGCCGGCCGACGCCAACCTGTCCGAGATGCCGATGATCGGGCGGGAACTGCGACTCGTCGACGTCGTCGACGTCAACAGCCCCGACGAGGTGGGGCCGCCGGAGCTCTACGCCTGGCTGTACTACGACCCGATCCCGACCCGTGACGATCTTGCCAAGGCGCTCGTCGCGTACTTCACCGGCCATCTGGGGATTTCCACCACCATGCGCGCGCATCCGGGCATCGGCACCAGCCAGGCGCACCTGACCGTGTCCACCGCACCGATGAGCATTTCGGTCGCGTTCCACGAACCGGTCCGCTGGGACGGGTGGCTGCTCTACACGCACGAGAGCACCCAGGTCGGCGCGGGAATGTCGTACGTGCGCGGCACCGTGCACACCGAGGCTGGTGAGCTGCTGGCCTCCTTTGCCCAGGAAGCGCTGATCCGGCCGCTGCGCACCAGCGACACGTCGATCGACTCCCGCTCGCGGTTTTAACAGCCGGAGGCTAGAGATGCGGTTCGCGATCACGCACCCGATGCACACCCACCCCTACAACCCGGAACTGGTGACGGGGGACGGTATCGCGACGGTGGCCGCAGCGGCCGAAGCGGCTGGGTTCCACGGGTTCGGCTTCACCGACCATCCCGCCCCATCGCAGCGCTGGCTGGAAGCCGGGGGCCACGACGCCTTAGATCCTTTTGTCGCCTTGGGTTTCGCGGCGGCCAGGACCACGACGCTCCGCCTAATCCCGAATATCGTCGTGCTGCCTTATCGAAACCCATTCGTAGTGGCCAAGTCCGGCGCGACGCTGGACCTGCTCTCGGGTGGCCGATTCACGCTCGCGGTGGGCGTGGGCTACCTCAAGCGGGAATTCGCGGCACTGGGCGTGGACTATGACGAGCGCGCCGAGCTGTTCGAAGAAGCGCTGCAAGTGATCCGGGCGGCGTGGACGACCGATGACATTTCCTTCCAGGGAAAGCATTTCACCGCGCGCGGCATCACTGCCCACCCGCGCCCGATCAGCCAGCCGCATCCGCCGATCTGGATCGGCGGTAACACCACCACCGCCCGCCAGCGCGTCGCCCAGTACGGCGATGGCTGGTGCCCGTTTCCCGCCCCGCCGCAGCTGGCCCAGACTGCCGGCACGGCCGTCATCGACTCAGTTCAGCGCCTCAGCGAAGGCGTCGATGATCTGCGACGCCGGTGCGAGGGGGCGGATAGGGACTGGTCGGCGATCGACATCACCTTCACCAACTTCGAGGGTGGCAGTCCAACCGACGACCAGTTCAACGCCGACGCGTACCTCGGCGGTTTGGAAAAGCTTGCGGCCCTGGGAGTGACGTGGGTGAGCGTCGGACTGCCCGGCGACAGCATGGCACATGCGCTCGAAACCCTGGAGCGGTTCCGCACTCTCGTGATCGACGCAATGTAAATGGACTTCTCGCACGTCGACCTCAGCGCCGAGGACCAGGCCTTTCTCGATGAGACCCGGGCGTTCATAACAAAGCACGTCACCGACGAAGTGCTCCATCGCCAGCGGGAGTTCGGCGAAAACTTCGACGAGCAAGTGCATTTGGCGTTGGGCGACGCCGGTTATCTGGCCTCGGATTGGAAGCTGGAGTCCGAGGGCGGATTCAGCGCGGTTCGTCGCCGAATCTTTCAACTCGAGATTGCCCGAGCTCATACGCCGTGGTATCACTGGGGCACCACGTCTGTCGTCGCGCGCTTGGTGCAGCAATTCGGCGCGCCGGAGCTCGCCAGCAAAGTCGTGCCGGGAGTGCTGTCCGGCAAGATTCGGCTATGCCTGGGGTACACCGAGCCCGAAGGTGGCTCCGACGTCGCGACCTGCAAGACCCGGGCGGTGCGCGACGGAGACGCGTGGATTATCAACGGCTCCAAGATGTTCACCTCGAACGCGCAGAACGCCAGGTACGTCTTTCTGCTCACCAATACCGAACCTCAAGGCCGGAAACACAAGAATCTGACCATGTTTCTGGTGCCACTCGATACACTTGGCATCGAGATTCAAGCCATCCGCACCCTGGACGGCGACCGCACCAACATCGTCTACTACAGCGACGTGCGCGTCGACGACCTCTACCGCATCGGTGAAGTGAACAGCGGCTGGACGGTGATGCGCGCGGCGCTGGACTCCGAGCACGGCATCGTGGACCCGGAAGACCATGGCTTGCAATACATTGCGGCGATGGCGGGGCACGGCGACGTGATGGCCGAAGTGGTCGACACCGTTGCGGCCATCGTCGCTCAACCGGGCCCGGATGGGCGGCGGCCATTGGATGACGACTCGGTGAAATACCGGCTTGGGCGCGACTTCGCCCGGATGGAGGCGGCGCTGTCCACGCCCGGGATGTTCGGGCGCGTCGCGATCTCGCAGACGATGCGCGACATCTCCCCGGATCTGATGGACATCCTGGGGACCGCGTCGGTGTTGCCCACCGAAACCCAGGGTTCCGCCAGCGACGGTGCTGCAGAACACCTTTACCGGCTGGCGTTACCGCTCGGGATCTATGGCGGCACCCTCGAAGTCTTCCGCAACATGATCGCCCAGCACGCGCTCGGGCTGGGGCGTCCTAGCTACGGCGGGTGAGTGGCAGCTCGGCGATGACATCGACGCGGGTGGCATCGAAGCTCAGGAATCCCTTGATGGGTAGGCTTTCCGGGGGCGGATCCTGGTAACTCCACGCCACGTCGTCGATAACGCGATCGTCGAGCACGACGGACCAATAAGTCGCGAAGCCCTTGTAGTTGCAGTAACTCGACGTCTCCGAGCGCTGCAGCAGATCAGTGCGCACCTGCGCGGGATCGACGTAGAGCCGTCGGCTCGAGTGCGGTCTCGAAAAGGATCACCGTGTCCTCGGTGTCTACCAGCACGGTGCCATTGACCGAGACGCGCAGGTGGCGCTTCGTCGGGCGGCAGTCGACCCGGTGGTATGGGTTGGGCGGGTAGTGAACGAGCTTTCGGCCTTCCTCCAGCCAGGTGTCGACCGCATCCCAGGGCACACGAACGAAGCCCGGCGCGTCCGGCTCGGGCTCGGTCGGTAGGTCGCCGACCTCGTCAACCGGGAAGACGTAGCTACTAAGACCTGAAAAAGTCGGCGTCGTGATTATGGCCGTTGCCGGGTGGTGCCGGGTCGGCATGGCCGCTGGGCCGTGGTGTCGATGTCATGCTGCGAGGGTGCTGATCTTGACGAGGTTGTGTGCGAGGACGCCGTGGCCGCACCAGGTTCGAGCGCCATCGATGCCGGTGAATTCGGTGCGGTTCCAGCCGTAGCTTCGTTTGAGGTGGTTGATTCGGCCTTCGGATCCGGTACGCCATTTGATCTTGTCTCGGAAGGCTCGTCGGTGTTCGAATTCGCGACGGGCGGCGCTGGGTTTGCTCCGGCGTGGGATGGCCACGTTGCGCACGCCGAGGCCCTGTAGGTCACGTTCGACCGATGCGTCTCCGTAGCCGCGATCGGCGGTCACCGCCCGTGGTGGGCGTCCGGCGCGGCGGGTGATCCGTGCGATCGCCGGTGCCAATTGTGCTGTATCAGGCGGGTTTCCGAGCTCGACGTTGTGGTCGAGGATGACGCCGTCGGCGTTGTCGACGATCTGGGCCTTGTAGCCGAACTCGACCGGCTTGCCCAGGCGTCCTTTGCGGATCGGACGCGCATCGGGGTCATGCAGGCTAACCAGCCTGCTGCTCGAGTCGGGCATCACCCCGGCCAGTCGGCTTCGGGTCTGCGCCACCACACGCTGGGTGCGGGCCACCACTGTGGTCAAGTGGTTGATTGCCTGGTGCAGCCGGGCTCTGCGCCGCCCGCTCACGGTGCGCAGCGCACGTTTGGCGTTGCGCAGCACCGTGGCGCCATCACAGATGGCCGCTTCGGCGATCCCGGCCAACTCGCCGGTGATACGCCGCACCGCGGCTTGGGCCTGACCACGTTGCTGCTGGTCGCGCAACCGCAGCTTCGAGGCGATCGAGCGGGCTCGACGACCCGCCGAGCGCCGCCGGTCGCGGGCTCGGGTACGCACCGCGCCACCGGCGGCTTTGATCTGCTCCACACCGCGCGCCATCGAGCCGATGGCCTTGGCCAACAGTCCCGAGTCCGTCGGGTAGCCCACATCAGCCTCCACCACGGTGGTGTCGGCACGCACCTTGTTGGTGCGCAGTAGCTTCGCCCCGGCCGCCTTGGCCAGCAGCGCCTCGTTCAAACCGGCCACCGCATCCGCACCGCAGCGGGTGGTGATCTTCATCAACGTGGTCGGATGCGGCACCGACCCATCCAGCGGAATACGGCAGAACCGGCGCCAAGCAATCGAATCCGACACCTCTCGGCACAGCGACTCATAGCCCAACCGGTAGCGGAACTTCAAAAACATCAACCGCAGGTACGACTCCATGGGGATCGAGGGCCGCCCCATCTGCGGATCGAAGAACGGCGCGAACGGCGCGAAAAACGCCGCGTCGTCGAGCAGCGCATCGACCCGGGCCAACTCCTCAGGTAGCCGCTGCAGCTCTTCCGGCAGCACCGACTCCCACAACGAGCACTGATCGCCTACAGTACGAAACACGATGGCCTCAATCCCTTCCGCAACAAGGGCATTGAGGCCATCTTCCCAGCTCAGCGCCAACTAACCGCTGATCAACTCGCCGACTTTTTCAGGTCTTAGTAGCTAAGCGGATGACCGCGCCGGTGCACCATCAGCGCCCGCTCGGTGTCGATCACCAGACGCCCATCCTGGAAGGCCTGCACGCGCCGCGGATGTGGCTCGATGTAGACAACGTCGGCGGGTACCGGAGGAGAGAATCGCCCGGCCGGATCGCTGCTGAGCGGACCGTGTCCGGCAACCAGAGTCATGGTGTTTCTCAGTGTAAACACCACAAAACAGTGTGGACCGGTTGGCGAGGCGTTAGGAGCACGGGGTAGGAACTTAGCCATGGCGGGACCGGTAGAAGGCATCAAAGTCGTCGAGCTCGGAGTCTGGGTGGCTGGACCGGCCGCCGGTGGCATCCTGGCCGACTGGGGCGCCGACGTCATCAAGATCGAGCCGCCGGCCGGTGACCCGGGCCGCATGTTCGGCCGGATGCTGGGATGCGATCTCGGGGTCAACCCGCCGTTCGAAATGGACAACCGCTCCAAGCGCAGCATCGTGCTAGACCTCGCAGACGAAGCGGGCCGCGACACCGCGTTCGAATTGCTCGCTGACGCGGACGTTTTCGTCACCAATGTCCGTCCTGGCGCCTTGCAACGTCTTGGCCTCGACTACGAGTCGGTGTCGGCCCGCAACGCCCGCCTGGTCTATGGGCTGATTACCGGGTACGGCGAAACCGGGCCCGATGCCGATCGTGCCGCCTACGACGTCGCCGCGTTCTGGTCCCGCGCCGGTGTGGCGCATCTGCTCACCCGACCCGGCGACACACCGCCGTTCCAGCGCGGGGGCATGGGTGACCACTCGGCCGGCATGACCCTGGCCGCGGCCATTTGCGCGGCGCTGCTTGCGCGCGAACGCACCGGGAGCGGTCAGCTGGTGACCACCTCGCTGTATCGCCAGGGCGCCTACACCGTGAGCTTCGACCTCAACACCTATCTGCTGACCGGCCAACCGATCGCGATCGGGCAACGTGAATCGATGGGCAACCCCTGCATGAACAACTACACCGCCGGCGACGGGCGCCGATTCTGGATCGTCGGGCTCGAGGCTGATCGCCACTGGCCCGCGCTGTGCCGTGCCGTGGGTCGTCCCGGGTGGTTGACCGATCCCCGGTTCGAGGACGCCCGCGCCCGCGCCGAAAACGCCGTACAGCTCATCGCCGAGCTGGATGAGATCTTCGCGACCCGCTCGCTTGACGAATGGGCGCAGGTCTTCGCCGGTGAACCGGACTTCTTCTGGTCACCGGTCAACACGCTCGAGGATGTCGTCGCCGACGAGCAGTTTCACGCCGCGGGCGGCATCGTCGACGTACCGGACGGAGAATCCAGCTTTCCAATGGTCGCCACACCGGCGGATTTCCACGGCACGCCCTGGACACCGCGTTCTGCGGCACCAGAACTCGGACAGCACACCGACGAAGTTCGTCGCCGAACTGAAGGCGCGCCGCAGTTCGTGACAGGCTGGCGAGAGCTTTACAAATTTCTGCCGAAGTGTCACGCTGTCCGGTGAGTCGCGTCACCCGATTCACCGAGCCGGGGCAAGTCCTGGAGCGGCGCAGCGTGAGGCGGCGACAGCCCATGACAAGCGCTGAGACACGCCAACGGATCCTGGCGCGTGGCGGTGAGGAATGGATCGATGGTCGCTCCAACGTTCGACGTCAGCGAGAGCAGCCGGGTTACCGCTGCGCGAGCAACCCGCGCAGACGATGAGTGTCTGCGGTATCGACTGGACGTTGTTGCGGGTAGCGCCGTCGACGTCGTGCAATCGGCCGGGGGTTGGCTCTACGACCGGGTGATGGCCGGTTGGGAGGTCACCGTGTTGCTACCGGATCGCTGCGATACCCGGTCGCTGCGGATTCTGGGGGTGCGGGCATCAGACGTGGAGGCGCAGTTCGCCTGGATGGGGACGGGCTCGACAAGCCAGAGCCTGGCCGTCAGCGCCGAGGCGTTCACCGCCGACGCGTGGGTACGTGACACGGTGCTCCATTCCCTAGACAACCGGCTGACCGAAGTCGCGTTATGGGGCCAAGCGCCTCAGGGCTGGCCCCTGGGGGTAAATCGTGCGATGACCAGAGCGCAGCACGTGCTCAGCGCGGCGGCGCGCACCTTCAAGGGCTATGCGCTTGCGGCAGCCGGGATCCCGGGCGCCACGGTCGATCCCACCGAGACCCTGCTGTGTGGTACCTGTTCGCGGGTCGACTCAGAGCTGATCCGGCTCGACTAGCACGATGAAGAAGTACTACAGCCATACACTGCTTTACCTGCACGAGACCATCTCGCTGGGGTCCGGGCGAAGCGACTGCTTCACCGAGATTTTCGCGGACACCTACCAGCCAATGATGGACCAGCTCGGTGCTCGGCTGTTCGCGATCTGGGAATCCACCCCCTACAACGGTCACTGGCCGCAAGTGACGATCATCTGGGAGATCGACGGGTTCGCCGACTACGCCAGGATCGGGGCCGCCCGGGCCCGCGGTGGCAGCCACGAGGCCGCGACCGGCAAATGGTCGGCGTTTCTGGCCGACATCGGCGCCTCGGGGGAGGGGCGAATCATGTACCCCGGGCCCAGCAACAAAACGCTCGCCCAGCTGCGCGAGGCTAATTTCGCTGCGCCGCTGGTGATCCAAGAGATCATGCAAACCAAGCCGGGGCGCCAAGACGACTACATCCGCGAGCTGGAGCGGCTCTACGTCCCATGGTCGGAACGTACCGGTAAGCACTGGCTGGGTTCGTTCACCACAACCTTTCGCTATAACGAGGTCATCCACTACTGGGCACTGGACGGCGGCTGGGACTGCTTCGCCGAGCATTACCCCTCCTTCAAGGAGAGCCCGCCCGCCGAGATCGTCACCTGGATGAGCGTGGCGCCGGCATTGCGCGACGGCTGGGAAGACTCGATTCTGCAGGCCCTACCGCCGTCGCCCCTGCAGTGATGAGTCAGCGAGGAGCAGTGGACTTCACCTACGATCCTTTCGACGCGGAGGTTATGGCAAACCCGTTGCCGTACTACCGAATCCTGCGCGACCACCATCCGGTGTACTACATGCCGCAGTGGGACACCTTTGCCCTCTCCCGCTTCGAAGACATCTGGCAGGTGCTGGAAGTAAACGACGGAACGTTTGTCGCGTCAGAAGGGACGTTGCCGCCGGCGTCGGTCTTGGCTCAGCACAACACCGGGCCGGTCGACGACCCGCCGTTGCATCCGCTGCCATTCCACGCGGTGTTCGACACGGACTTGTACGGCGAGATCCGGCGCGCGCACTCCCAGCCGTTGCGACCCAAGTCGGTCGCTGAGCTGGAGACCAGGATCCGCACACTGGCCAACGAGCGCCTCGATCTGCTGCTGCCACGCGGATCGTTCGACCTGACCCAAGACTATGGCGGCATCGTGGTCGCGTCCGTCGTATGCGAACTACTCGGCATCCCAACCGATCTCGCACCGCAAGTGCTGGCCACGGTCAATGCCGGAAGTCTCGCCGAACCCGGCGTCGGCGTGGATACCGCCGAAGCGCGGCCCAACTATTTCGAATACCTGGTGCCGGCAGTCCAGCGTCGCCGCGTCGACCCGTCCGGGGGCCGGCTCGGTGTCGTCGACGGTTTGCTCGCCTACCGCTTGCCCGACGGCAGCGCGCTCGACGACGTCGAAGTCGCGACCCAGATGCTCTGCATCTTCATCGGTGGGACGGAAACGGTGCCCAAAATCGTCGCCCATGGGCTATGGGAGCTCAGCCAGCGGCCCGGCCAGTTGGCCGCCGTGCGCGCCGATACTGAAAACAAAGTACCGATCGCGCGCGAGGAGATGATCCGATTCTGTGCGCCGGCGCAGTGGTTCGCCCGAACAGCACGCAAACCCTTCAGCATTCACGGCGAAACGATCGAGCCGGGCCAGCGTGTCATCACTCTGCTGGCGTCGGCCAACCGCGACGAACGGGAATACCCCGAACCTGACGAATTCATCTGGAACCGGCCCATCCGTCGCTCACTGGCATTTGGCCATGGCCAGCACTTCTGCATCGGCTACCACCTGGCCAGGCTGGAAGTCGCTGTGCTGCTGCAGGAATGGCTTCGCAGGGTGCCCGACTACGCGATCCACAGCGAGGACGCCACGCGGCTGCCGTCGAGCTTCCAATGGGGATGGAACAAGATCCCGGTGGAGGTTTGACGTGTGGTCCTACCGGATCATCGCCCCGTATCTGTTCGAGCGGACATCGATCCCTGACAAAACACCCGAGTGCCTCGCCGATGGCCAGGTGCTGCTGCGGTTTATGGCCGCGGGCGTCTGCGGCAGCGATCTGCCGGCCTTTCGCGGTGCGCGAGGACGACTTCCGGGAGACGACGGACCAAGCGCGGCCGAAAAAGACGGCTTTCCAATCCACGAAGTTGCCGGCGAGGTGATCGCCAGCCGGCATCCCGATCACCGTCCCGGCGATCGCGTGGTCGGCTGGGCCTCCGGGTTCGACGGCATGATGGAACGCGTAGTCAGCAACGGCGACGGACTAGCACCCTACGATCCGGCGCTGACCGCGGCGCAAGCAATCGGCCTGCAACCGCTGGCGTGTGTCCTCTATGCCTGCGAGCAGCTGCCGGACCTGGCCGGCCAGCACGTCGCGATCATCGGCCAGGGCTCGATCGGCCTGCTATTTTCCTACGTTGCCAAGGCGGCCGGCGCCCGGCGAGTCACCGGAGTCGACCCCATCGACCGCCGAAGTCTCGCAACGGCATTCGGGGTCGATGAGGCGGTGCGCGCCACCAGCGACCGTTGGGTGAGCCAACTCGCGGCCGGGGACCGCGCCGATGTCGTCATCGAGGCCGTCGGTCACCAGGTGGCCACCCTGGGGCACGCCATCGAAGCCGCTGCCCCTGGCGGCACCGTCTTCTATTTCGGCGTCGCCGACGACGACGCCTACCCGATCAGCATGCGCAGCATGCTGCGCAACAACTTGACGCTGAAATCCGGTGTGACGCTTGACCGGCAGCGGGTATTGGAGCTCGCGGGCAAGTTCGCCGCGGAGCACTCCGAGCTGCTCGGCTCCTATCTCACCCACACGTTCGGCGTCGACGAGGTGCAGGGTGCATTCGAGCTGGCGTGTCGGCCGATTCCCGAGCGCGTGAAGATCGCGATCGCAGGCTGAGTGTGTCCAGATGACCCAGATGTCCACGAGCGGCCTACAACAGGCGCTGAACAAGACCAGCCCGATATGGGGTGGTTGGATCACCGGCCCGACGCTGATCGGACCGGAGGAATTCGCCCGCGCCGGTTACGACTACGTGGGCTTCGACGCCCAGCACAGCTACCTCGACGACGCCGACATCGCCGGCATATTGCGACGCCTCGAGCATGTACCTATCGCCACCGCGGTGCGGCTACCCAATGCAGACCCGGCACCGATCGGGCGGGTGCTGGACGCCGGCGCCGACGCCGTCATCATCGCGATGATCGAATCGGCCGACCAGGCCGCCGCGGCCGTGGCCGCCACCCGTTACCCGCCGGCGGGCGTCCGGAGTTTCGGCCCGCTGCGTGCCAGCCTGGGTCGTGACAGCGCCGCCGTCGAGTCCCGGGTCAGCGTGTTCGCGATGATCGAAACCGCTGCGGCGCTGTCGAATCTCAGCGAAATCTGCGCCGTCGACGGTC
This sequence comes from uncultured Actinomycetota bacterium, assembly GCA_963730415.1. Classification (GTDB taxonomy): domain Bacteria; phylum Actinomycetota; class Actinomycetes; order Mycobacteriales; family Mycobacteriaceae; genus Mycobacterium. Next base: position 203,214 of record CAVSSC010000001.1, read on the forward strand.
TGGCCGGAATCTATATCGGGCCCGCTGATTTGGCCATCTCGATGGGTGTCGACGTCGTCGGGGCGACCAGACATCGGGACGTGCTGGACGCGATAGCGCGGATCCATCGCGTGGCCACCGATGCCGGGCTGGTCACCGCAATCCACGCGGGCGAGGGCAAGACGGGTCACGCCATGGCGCAGCTGGGATTTCGGATGATCACCCTGGCGGCCGAATCGCAGGCGTTGCGGCGGGGCGCGGCCGAGCACCTACGCGAGGCGACCGGACAGTGACTGACGACCAAGCGGCGATTCGCGAACTGATTGCCGGCTACGCCCTCGCGCTTGACGCCGGCGACATTGACGGATGCGTGCAGCTGTTCACCGCCGATGCGGAATTCGTTGTCTACGGGCGGTCTTTCGCCGGACGTGACAACATCGCCAAGATGTTCTCAGACGCCCCGCGCGGGCTGCATCTGACCGGAGTCTCACGCATCGATGTCCGCGACGTCACCGCAACGGCCCGGTCGCAAGTGCTGTTCGTCAGGGCCGGCGACCTGCACCTGCGGCCCGCACTGTACGACGATGACCTGGTCAGCGACGGCGGGCAGTGGCGTTTCCGGCGTCGGCGATGCCAGTTCATCACTAGCCACGGCCTGTCCGATAGCCCCGAGGTAGCGTCGTCATGAACCAACGTGTCGCACTGGTGACCGGCGCAGCCGGCGGGCAGGGATGGGCCGTCGCCAAACGGCTACGCACGAAAGGGTTTTCGGTGGCCGCGTGCGATCGGCGGATCGACCAACTCGTCGCGGCGGTCGACGAACTGGGTGACGACGACGTGATCGCGGTCGAGCTGGACGTCACCTCGCCGGCGCAGTGGGATGCGGTCGTTGAACGAGTTGTCGACCGTTTCGGACTGCTGAGCACGCTGGTTAATTGTGCCGGCGTGCTGCACCGGGCGTCGTTGGCCGACGAAACGGTTGAAGACTTTGAAAATGCCTGGCGCGTCAACTGTCTGGGTGCCTTCCTCGGTATGCGCGCAGCGCTCGAACGGCTAAGTGAGGCGCACCACGCGTCGATCGTCAACATCTGCAGCACCGGAGCGATCCGTCCTTTCCCGCAGCACTGCGCCTACGGCTCGTCGAAGTGGGCACTTCGGGGCCTGACCCAAACCGCCGCGGCCGAACTTGCCCCGTCCGGTATCCGAGTCAACGCTGTTTTCCCTGGACCGATCGCGACCTCGATGCTCGACGAGGTCACGCAGACACGGCTGGCCGCGACATCGATGTTCGGGCGGATAGGCCGGCCCGGCGAGGTCGCCGACGCCGTTGCCTTTCTGGTCTCCGAGGAGGCGTCATTTATCACCGGTTCGGAACTCGTCGTCGATGGTGGGCAATGCCTACAGATCCGATGAGCAGCAATCTGTCGATCGGCATCATCGGCGCCGGACCTGGCGGTCTGGCGCTTGGAATCCTGCTGGCCCGCGAAGGTTTTCATAACTTCACGATCTTCGACCGCGAAGACGATGTCGGGGGTACGTGGCGGATCAACACCTATCCGGGGCTGGCGTGCGACGTCAAGTCGCACCTCTACTCGTACTCGTTTGACTTGAATCCCAACTGGTCGCGACTGTGGTCGTCGCAGCCCGAGATCCTGGCATACTTCCAGCGTTGCGCCGACAAGTACGGTCTGCGACCACACCTCAAATTGCGCGCCGAAATCCGCTCCGCCCGCTGGGATGCAGACACACAGCGGTGGTGTCTGACCACTGCGGGCGGCGAACAGCACCATTTCAACGTCGTAGTGTCGGCGGTGGGCCTGTTCACCCGGCCGCTCCTTCCGGATCTCGTGGAGGAGGAGCCGTTCACCGGAACGGTGATGCACTCATCGCGCTGGGATCACTCGATCCCGCTCGAGGGTGCGCGGATTGCTGTGCTGGGCACCGGATCGACGGCTTCGCAGCTGGTACCGGAATTGGCCGAGGTGGCCGGCAAGGTGTATTCGGTGCAACGGTCACCGACCTGGATTTTGCCCAAGCCGGACCGGCATTACACCCGACAGGAGCGCTGGGTTTTCGCCCACCTGCCGTTCGCCAAAAAGCTGTACCGGACCCGGCTGTGGTTGCGCAGCGAATCCAACATTTCGGTGATTGAGCATGGCAGCGAAAAGACTCGGGAATTCACCGCGATCGCCCTTGACCTGCTCGAGAAGACCGTCGCCGATGAGGAATTGCGCCGTAAGCTCACTCCGGACCACCCGATGGGCTGCAAGCGACTGGTGTTCTCCTCGGACTACTTGCCCGCGTTGACCCGGCCCAACGTCGAGGTGTTGACCAGTCCGGCGCGATACCTGCGCGCGCGATCCCTGGTCACCGACGACGGCACCGAACGAGATGTCGACGTGGTGGTGTGCGCAACCGGTTACGCCGCGGCCGACTATCTAGGGGAGCTGGATGTTGCCGGAGAGCACGGGACCATTCTGCGCGATGTTTGGCGTGACGGGGCGCACGCATACTTCGGCATGGCCGTGCCCGGGTTCCCGAACTTCTTCATGCTGTACGGGCCGAATACCAATGTCGGCTCCAACAGTGTGATCTTCATGCTCGAAGCCCAGGCACGCTACATCGTGCGGGCGTTGAAGTGTATGCGGCGCAAGGGCAAAACATATGTCGCGGTGCGACCCTCCGCGCTGGCTGAGTTCGTCGCCAAGATCGACCGCTGGATGGTTGGCACCGTCTGGACCACCCAGTGCAGCAATTACTTCCGCGCGGCCAACGGGCGCGTGGTCACGCAGTGGCCGCGGAGCGCGCGTACCTTCTGGGGAATGACGCGCAGGTTCAAACCGGCCGATTTCCGTTTCGAGGCCCCCGCCGTGTCCGCCCCCGACGTGGTCACGACGCTGGACAGGGGCAGTCGATGACGGAACCGGGCGGCACCGAACGGCTCGACCCCGCCCTGCGCGCGATCGCGACGACGCGAACCGACTTTTCTTTGGCCTCAATCCAACTCATGCGCGAGCCGTTCAACCAGCGCCGCCGTGCCGCTGCCGAACAAACCGATGCACGAGGCGTCCAGATCGTCGAGGACAACGCGCCGGCGGAATCACGCAGAGTGCCGGTGCGGATTTATCGAGGCGGGCCCTCGCCGGCACCGGTGGTCGTCTACTGCCATGCCGGCGGGTTCACGCTGGGAAACTTGGACACGGATCACCGCCAGTGTGTAGAGCTCGCACGTCGCGGCCGCTGCACGGTGGTGTCGGTGGATTACCGGCTGGCGCCCGAGCACCCTTACCCGGCCGCCCTCGACGATGCGAGTGCCGTGCTGCGATGGGTGGCGGCCAATGCGACCGAACTCGGCGTCGATCCGGCACGCCTGGCCGTCGCGGGCAGCAGCGCCGGTGGCACCTTGGCCGCGTGCCTGGCGCACGGTGCCGCCGACGGGTCGCTGCCGCCGGTTGTCTTCCAGTTGCTGCACCAGCCGGTGCTGGACGATCGAGCCACCGCGTCGAAAGCGGAGTTTTGCACCAGCCCGGCTTTCGACAGCGAGGCCGCTGATCTGATGTGGCGCTACTACCTGGGCCCAGCGACCGGATCAGAATCTGCGGTGCCCGCACGGCGAAACCGATTTGGCGGTCTGCCACCGGGTTTGATCACCTGCGCGGAGATCGATCCCTTTCGCGACGAAGCGGTCGACTACGCACTTCTGCTACTTCGCGCCGGAGTTTCGGCCGAGCTGCATGTGTTTCCGCGTACCTGTCACGGATTCGATTCGTTGCTGCCCGATTGGTCGATCTCCGAGCGGTTATTCGCCCTGCAAGGGCACGCCCTGCAGGGCGTCTGGGACGGGGTCTGAGCCTTTGGCTGCGTTCCGAGCCCGGGGCGCAGGACCTTTGGCTCTATTGTGAGCATCCGAGTCGGCGAAACAATCTGCTGACGGACGCAGCCGGCGCGGGTAAGCGCTCTCAGCGACAGCTTCGTTGGAGAGGACTCGTCATGAAGATCACCGGCGTGGAAGTCGTGCCGTTCGAGACATTCGTTGATCGAATCTCGTTCGGCCAGTTACTTACCGACTACCGCGTGGTGCAGACCGTGACCAAGGTACTCACCGATGAGGGCGCCGAAGGCTATTTCTTCGGTGGTCATTTCCATGGAGACCAGGACGGCCTGCTCCCCGGAGACCGGGCGCTGATAGTGCAATTCCTGGGCCCCCTTCTCGCCGGCCAGGACCCGTTCGACCGGGCAGAGATCTGGCGGCAGCTGTGGGCTGCCAAGCTTCCTGAGAACGTTTGCAGCGTCATCGATCTGGCCCTGTGGGATTTGGCGGGCCGAGTTGCCGGGCTTCCTGTGTACAAATTGCTGGGTGGCGCTCGCGAGCGGGTCAAGGCCTACGCCAGCAGTTTCAACAATCTCGGATCGCCGGACGAATACGCCGCCCATGCCGCTGAATGTCAGCGTCAGGGATACGGTGCCTACAAGATTCACCCGTACCACTACTGGAACCCCGCGACACGCCAGCCCGCCATGCCGCGGCCGTCCTATGTGGACTGGGATATCCAGGTCTGCCGCCAAGTCCGGGCCGCAGTCGGCGACCGGATGGTGCTCATGTTCGACCCGTGGGGTACCTACCACACCTACGAAGACGCCCTGCGGGTCGGCCGGGAGCTGGAACGGCTGGGCTTCTATTGGTACGAGCACCCAATGCCGGAGTACCGGGTTGAGTCTTATGTGCGACTGGCCAATGAACTGGATATCCCGATCTGCTCACCCGAGATCGCCGAGGGTGGCATCTATACCCGAGCGGACTGGATTTTGCGCCAAGCGTCTGACATCAGTCGCATCGACGTCCTGCGCGGAGGTATCACCGGGGTCATGAAACTGGCCGGCATGTGCGAGGCGGTCGGCATGCGGTGCGAGATACATATGAGCGGTTTTGGCAACCTGCAAATCCTGGGTGCCACCAGCGAAGACGTCTGCGAATATTACGAGCGCGGCCTGCTTGGGCCCGGGGCCCGCTACGACACCACACCTGGCTATCTCGCGGCGTCTTGCGATCCGCTGCGTCCGGACGGATTCGTTGACCTACCGTCGGCACCTGGACTCGGCTACCAGATCCGGTGGGACTACATCGAAAATCACCGCCTCCCCGACACGGCGGTGGAACCCGTCGCACCCATGCACCCGAGATAGCAGCTGCGAACTAGGGGGTTTCGAATCTGATGAGCTGCCGCACGGCCCTGCCGTCGGCCAGATTGTCCATCGCCTCGTTGATTTCATCCAACCGGATCGTCGAGGACACCAGTGATTCCACCGGGAGCCGACCCGACTGCCACAGTGCGACGAACCGGGGAATGTCGCGGCTGGGGACCGCCGAGCCCAGGTAGCTGCCGATCAGCGACCGGCCTTCGGCAACAAAACCCAACGGTGACAGGGTAATTCGCGCATCTGGCGGCGGCAGCCCGACGGTGATGGTGCGACCACCCGGCGCGGTCAGGGCGATCGCGGTCTCGAGTGCCGCGGGATGGCCGACGGCCTCGATGACCACGGTGGCCTTCACCGCGTCGTCGACGGCCTGCTGCGGTGTGTACGTCTCGTGGGCACCCAGGCCACGGGCGGCCGCCAACTTGTCAGGTAATTGGTCGACGGCGACGACGCGCACGTCATCACAAGTGAGTGCCGTGAGCACCGCCGCCATGCCGACACCGCCCAGGCCGACGACGGCGACCGTCTGGCCCGGACGTGGATTGCCGACATTGAGTACCGCGCCACCCCCGGTCAATACCGCGCACCCCAGTAGCGCGGCGACTTCGGGTGGCACGTCGTGCGGCACCGGAACCACACTGGCCCGGTTGACGACCGTGTGCGTCGCGAAGCCCGAGACCCCGAGGTGGTGATACACCGGGTGGCCGGCCCGGCTGAGCCGGATGTCGCCGCCGAGCAATGTCCCGGCGGCGTTGGCCGCGCTGCCCGGTTCACACGGCGTCAGACCCTCGGTCGCGCATGCCGCGCAATGGCCGCAACGCGGCAAAAACACCAGCACCACCCGCTGACCGATGACTAGGTCATGAACGGCCCCCTCCGTTTGGGGGCCAACCTGCTCGACGGTCCCGGCTGCCTCATGGCCGAGCAACATCGGCACCGGCCGCACCCGGTTGCCGTCCACCACCGACAGGTCGGAGTGGCATATGCCGGCCGCCTCGACGCGGACCAGGACTTCACCGCTGCCGGGCTGATCCAAATCGAGCTCGACGACGCTGATCGGCCGGGATTCGGCGTATGGGCGGGCCAGACCGATCCGGTCCAGCACGGCACCCCGAATGTGAAACATGTTGGAATACAACCATGGCTTCGGACCCTCCGGTTTCGTCAACCCCGGTAGTCCCGCCCGCACCGGACACCCTCACCGGCAACGACTTCCCGGTGCTGTGGCCGGTGGGAACCCGGTGGGCCGACAACGACATGTTCGGCCACCTCAACAACGCCGTCTATTACCAGTTGTTCGACACCGCGATCAATGCCTGGATCAACACGAGCACTGGGCTGGACCCGATTAGCACACCTTCGCTGGGCATCGTCGCCGAGTCGGGGTGCCGTTATTTCTCCGAACTGCACTTCCCAGAGAGCCTCGTGGTGGGCCTGGCGGTGACACGACTGGGTCGCAGCAGCGTCACCTATCGGCTCGGCGTGTTCCGGTCGCAAGAAGGTGAAGAAGAAATCCAGACACAGCGAATCACCGCATTGGGGCACTGGGTGCACGTCTACGTCGATCGGACCAGTCGTAAGCCGGTCCCTATTCCCGACGCCGTCCGCTCACTGCTGTCGACGGCGTGCGTGGACCGATAAGTCTGAGATCCGCCTAGCGCCGGGGGTTTCGCCCGAACCGCCGTCCGGAATGCACCATCAGAGCGGGTCGCCCGCCCGGCTATGCTTCGCCAATGCCAGTTTTGAGCAAGACCGTCGAGGTCAGCGCCGACGCCGCATCCATCATGGCCATCGTCGCCGATTTCGAGGCCTATCCGCAGTGGAACGAAGGGATCAATGGCCTCTGGGTGCTCGCCCGCTACGACGACGGGCGCCCCAGCCAGCTGCGGCTCGACACCGACGTTCAAGGCATGCAGAGCACCTTTATCCAGGCCGTGTACTACCCGGGCGAAAACCAGATTCAAACCGTCCTGCAGCAAGGTGACCTGTTTACCAAGCAAGAGCAGCTGTTCAGCGTGGTGGAGACCGGCGTGTCGAGCCTGCTGACAGTGGATATGGACGTCGAAACCTCAATGCCGGTGCCCGCGCCGATGGTGAAGTCGCTCCTCAATTACGTCCTCGACCACCTCGCCGAAAACCTGAAGCAGCGCGCCGAGCAGTTGCGCGCCGACTAGGCGCCCGTAGCAGCTCGGGTCCGCTCAGTCGAAGATTCCCGTACGGTCCCGCATCTCGGTCAGCCGGGCCGCCGCGTCGGTGAATTGCCACACGGTGTGCTCGATCACGGCGGCAGCGTCCCGCCGACGCAGCGCGGCGATCAACTGCCGGTGGTTGTCGACGGCGGCCGCACCCCAATGCGGATCGGCGGCGTACACCAGCACCGGCATGTAGCGCGCGGCGTTGAGCAGGAACCAGGCCAATTTGATCCGGCCGCTCGCCTGGTTGAAGACACGATGAAACGCGAACTCGATGCCCGCGATGGTCTCGGCGTCGCTGGATCCGACGGCCGCGGCGAGTGCGTCGTTGATGCGGTCCAGCTCATCGATCTCGGCGTCGGTGATGTGGTCGGTGGCCGCTGCCGCCAGTTCCTTGGCGATCGTTGCCTGCAGCCAGAAGATGTCCTCGATGTCTTGGCGCGTCAGCGGCAGCACGACGTGACCGCGGTGCGGCTCGAGCTGCACCATGCCCTCACCGCGCAGTTTCAGCAGGGCTTCACGCACCGGGGTGACGCTGACGCCGAGCTCGGCCGCGGTCTCGTCGAGGCGGATGAATGTTCCCGGGCGCAACGCGCCGGACATGATCGCCGCCCGCAGGTGGCCCGCGACCTCGTCGGACAACTGCGCCCGGCGCAGTGGCCGTCGGCGCCTCAGCTGCGTAGATATCGGTGCGTTCACGGGGGCTGCCAGGGCTTTCAGGGGCTTGGCGGAGGCTGGATTTAAGTTTTGACGGGGGTTGTCAGCAGGCCGTTAAGGCCATAATGTGACCCACACAACACTATGTTTTATCAAATATCAACCTGGCGCAAGCGGTGCGCGAGTGAAGGGGAAGTGCTGAGTTGACCGCGCAATTGGCTAACCATCTGACACAGGCCAAGGAGCAGCCATACCTGGCCCGGCGGCAGAACTGGGTCAACCAACTCGAACGGCACGCGCTGATGCAACCGAACGCGACGGCGCTAAGGTTCCTCGGCAATACGGTGACGTGGGGTCGGCTACAGCGCCGGGTTACGGCGCTGGCCGACGCGTTAGGCCGCCGGGGAGTCGGCTTCGGTGACCGGGTCATGATCCTGATGCTCAACCGCACCGAATTCGTCGAGTCGGTGCTGGCGGTCAACATGCTGGGGGCCATTGCCGTTCCGCTGAACTTCCGGCTCACCGCAGCCGAAATCGCCTTCCTGGTCGAGGACTGCGAAGCGCGCGTGATGATCACCGAAGCGGTGCTTGCTCCGGTGGCCACCGGTGTTCGCGAAATCCAGCCCCTGCTGGACATGATCGTCGTGGCCGGCGGCTCGACCGACGACAGCGTGTTCGGGTACGAAGACCTCATCAACGAGGCCGGGGAGTCACACGAACCGGTCGACATCCCGAACGACTCGCCGGCGTTGATCATGTACACCTCGGGCACCACCGGCCGGCCGAAGGGCGCCGTGTTGACCCACACCAATTTGACCGGCCAGACGATGACCGGGCTCTACACCAACGGCGCGGACATCAACAGCGACATCGGTTTCATCGGCGTCCCGTTTTTTCACATCGCCGGCATTGGCAACATGCTGACCGGGATGCTGCTCGGCGTCCCCACGGTGATCTACCCGCTCGGTGCGTTCGATCCCGGCCAACTGCTCGACGTGCTGGCCGCAGAGAAGGTCACCGGTATCTTTCTGGTTCCCGCGCAGTGGCAGGCGGTATGCGCCGAGCAACAAGCGCGGCCCCGTGACCTGAGGTTGCGGGTGATGTCGTGGGGGGCCGCGCCGGCGCCGGATGCGCTGCTGCGGGAGATGTCGGCAACTTTTCCCGGAACCCAGATACTGGCCGCATTCGGCCAGACGGAGATGTCGCCAGTCACCTGCATGCTGCTCGGCGACGATGCGATCCGCAAGCGTGGATCGGTCGGCAAGGTGATCCCGACGGTTGCCGCCCGGGTGGTTGACGAGAACATGAACGACGTGCCCGTCGGCGAGGTTGGCGAAATCGTCTACCGCGCACCAACTTTGATGAGCGGCTACTGGAACAACCCGGGGGCCACGGCGGAGGCGTTCGCGGGCGGTTGGTTTCACTCCGGAGACCTCGTCCGAATGGACGAGGACGGCTACGTCTGGGTGGTGGATCGCAAGAAGGACATGATCATCTCCGGTGGCGAGAACATCTACTGCGCCGAGGTGGAAAACGTGCTCGCCAGCCATCCCAGCATCGTCGAAGTCGCCGTCATCGGCCGGGCCCACGAGAAGTGGGGTGAGGTGCCGGTCGCGGTTGCGGCTGTGGCCGGCGATCAGCTGCTGCTCGATGACTTGGTGGAGTTCCTGGCCGAGCGGCTCGCGCGCTACAAGCACCCCAAGGCGCTCGAGATCGTCGATGCGCTGCCCCGCAACCCTGCTGGAAAGGTGCTCAAAACTGAACTACGGATCCGTTACGGAGCCGTAAATATCGACGAAATCGGTTCTACGGCAAGAGATTTTACGGCCAGAGAGGAAAGCTGACGGAAAGTGTAACGTTTGCCCGCTGTTGGCGAAGGGTTAATTGTGCAGATGCGGTTCACACGTGCAAGGCCATCGGGTACATTCCTGTGGTCTCCGTTACTACTTGCGGGTAGGGAGCCGATGGTCACACACGTTGGGTCGGGGCAAGGAGGAGGCGTGCGACACGATCCGCCGCGGCGCCGGGAGGCACGCGGTTCCGGCCGGAGGGGGCAGCGGTGACGACGTCGACGGGTCCACACTTGGTGGGTTACCTGCGCGACCAACTGCAGACGCCGCTGACCCTCATCGGGGGATTCTTCCGGATGTGCGTCCTGACCGGAAAAGCGCTGTTCCGCTGGCCGTTCCAGTGGCGCGAATTCGTCCTGCAGTGCTGGTTCATCATGAGGGTGGCATTCCTGCCGACCATCATGGTCTCGATACCGCTGACCGTCCTTCTTATCTTCACGCTCAACGTGCTGCTGGCCCAGTTCGGTGCTGCTGACCTGTCCGGCGCCGGCGCAGCGATCGGTGCAGTCACCCAGCTCGGCCCGTTGACCACGGTGCTGGTGGTAGCCGGCGCCGGGTCGACGGCGATCTGCGCGGACCTCGGCGCTCGCACCATCCGCGAAGAGATCGACGCGATGGAGGTGCTCGGCATCGACCCCATCCACCGGCTGGTAGTGCCCCGGGTGATCGCCGCGACCCTGGTCGCCACACTGCTCAACGGGCTGGTGATCACCGTCGGTCTGGTGGGCGGCTACCTCTTCGGCGTTTATCTGCAGAATGTGTCGGGCGGCGCTTACCTGGCCACCCTGACCACCATCACCGGCCTGCCCGAGGTGGTCATCGCGACAGTGAAAGCCGCGATATTCGGACTGATCGCCGGATTGGTCGGCTGTTTTCGCGGGCTGACCGTGCGTGGCGGCTCCAAGGGGCTGGGTACCGCCGTCAACGAGACCGTCGTGCTCTGCGTGGTCGCGCTGTACGCGGTCAACGTGGTGTTGACCACGATCGGCGTGCGATTCGGAACGGGCCACTGACATGTCGACCGCTGCCGTACTGCGCGCCCGCTTCCCGCGGGCAGTAGAAAATCTCAATCGCTACGGCGGTGCTGCGGCTCGCGGACTTGACGACATCGGTCAGATGGCGTGGTTCGGGGGCGTGGCGGTGGGGCAGATACCGCATGCGCTGCGCAACTATCGCAAGGAGACATTGCGGCTCATCGCGCAGATCGGCATGGGCACCGGTGCCATGGCCGTCGTTGGCGGCACCGTCGCGATCGTCGGTTTCGTGACGCTGTCCGGTAGTTCCCTGGTCGCCATCCAGGGGTTCGCGTCACTGGGGAACATCGGGGTCGAGGCGTTCACCGGCTTCTTCGCCGCACTGATCAACGTGCGCATCGCCGCCCCGGTCGTCACCGGTATCGCGATGGCCGCCACGGTCGGCGCCGGGGCTACCGCGGAGCTGGGAGCGATGCGCATCAGCGAAGAGATCGACGCTTTGGAAGTGATGGGCATCAAGTCGATCTCGTTTCTGGCGACCACTCGGATCATCGCCGGTCTGGTCGTGATCATTCCGCTCTACTCGCTGGCCATGATCATGTCGTTCCTGTCTCCGCAGATCACCACGACGGTGCTCTACGGACAATCCAACGGCACCTACGAGCACTACTTCCGGACGTTCCTGCGTCCCGATGACGTGTTCTGGTCGTTCCTGGAGGCCATCCTCATCACGGCGGTCGTGATGATCACCCACTGCTTCTACGGGTACAACGCCGGCGGCGGGCCCGTCGGCGTGGGAGAGGCCGTCGGTCGATCAATGCGTTTCTCGCTGGTGTCGGTGCAGGTTGTCGTTCTGGCCGCCGCGTTGGCGCTCTACGGCGTCAACCCCAACTTCGCCCTCACCGTGTAGCCGCCATGACATCACCGGTACAGATCAACGCCCCGCGGAACCCGCCGTACAAGTGGGCCGGCGTCGCATTGCTGGTGGTCGGTGCAGTGATTCTGGTTCTCGTCTACGGGCAGTTCAGAGGGGATTTCACCCCCAAGACCAAGTTGACGATGCTGTCTTCCCGGGCCGGGCTGGTGATGGATCCGGGCTCAAAGGTCACCTACAACGGGGTGGAGATCGGCCGGGTGGCCAACATCTCGGAGATCGTGCGCGACGGCAAGCCGGCCGCCAAATTCACCTTGGATGTGTACCCCAGGTACCTTTCGCTGATTCCGGCCAACGTGAATGCCGATATCAAGGCGACCACAGTCTTCGGCGGTAAGTACGTGTCGTTGACGACGCCGGCCAACCCGTCGCCGCAAAAGATCACACCGCACACGGTGATTGACGCCAGGTCGGTGACGACGGAAATCAACACGTTGTTCCAGACCATCACCTCGATCGCGGAGAAGGTGGATCCGGTCAAGCTGAACCTGACGCTGAGCGCAGCCGCCCAATCACTGGCCGGGTTGGGCGACAAGTTCGGACAGTCGATTGTCAACGCCAACGCGGTCCTCGACGATGTCAATCCCCAGATGCCGCAGGCTCGTCACGATATCCAGCAGCTGGCCGGTCTCGGTGACACCTACGCCAACGCCTCGCCGGATTTGTTCGACTTCCTGAACAATGCGGTGATCACATCGCGCACGCTCAACCAGCAGCAAAAGGATTTGGACCAAGCGCTGTTGTCGGCGGCCGGGTTCGGCAACACCGGCGCGGACATCTTCCAGCGCGGCGGGCCGTATCTGGCGCGGGGAGCCGCCGACCTGGTGCCCTCGGCCCAGCTACTGGACACCTACAGTCCGGCCATTTACTGCACCCTGCGCAACTATCACGACATCGAACCCACCTCCCGAACTTTCCTGGGCGGCAATGGCTACTCGCTAAATACCGAGACCGAGGCCCTATCAGGGTTGTCAGCGCTGCTGAACCCCGTCTCGGCGGTCACCCTCCTCGCCTCACTGCTCGGAGGGCTGGCCGGAGTGGTAGGCGGGGCGCCGAACCCCTACACCTATCCGGAAAATCTGCCCCGAGTAAACGCCCGCGGTGGACCCGGGGGCGCGCCGGGCTGTTGGCAGCACATCACCCATGACCTGTGGCCCGCTCCCGAGCTGGTGATGGACACGGGCAACAGCATTGCGCCGTACAACCACCTGGACACCGGTTCGCCCTACGCGATCGAGTACGTCTGGGGCCGTCAGGTAGGGGATAACACGATCAACCCATGAAAATCACCGGTACCATCGTCCGACTCAGCATCTTCTCGTTGGTGCTGCTGCTGTTCACCGTGATGATCATCGTGGTGTTCGGTCAGATGCGCTTTGACCGGACTAATGGGTACTCGGCGGAATTCAGCAATATCAGCGGGCTGCGGGCGGGCCAATTCGTCCGCGCCTCGGGGGTGGAGATCGGCAAGGTCAGTTCGGTAAAGCTGATCGACGGCGGCAAGCGGGCGCGGGTGGATTTCAACGTCGACCGCTCGGTGCCGCTGTACCAGTCCACGACCGCACAGATCCGCTACCTCGACCTGATCGGCAACCGCTACCTGGAGCTCAAACGCGGCGAGGGCGAAGGCGCTGACCGGGTCATGCCGCCGGGTGGATTCATTCCGCTGTCGCGAACCTCGCCGGCGCTAGACCTCGACGCGCTCATTGGTGGTTTCAGGCCGCTGTTTCGGGCGCTAGACCCGGAAAAGGTCAACACCATCGCGACTGCCATCGTCACCGTATTCCAGGGTCAGGGCGGCACCATCAACGACATCCTCGACCAAACCGCGCAGCTGACCACCCAGATCGGCGAGCGTGACCAGGCGATCGGCGAGGTGGTCAAGAACCTGAACATCGTGTTGGATACGACGGTCCGGCACCGCCAGCAGTTCGACCAGACCATCAACAACCTCGAAGTGCTGATCACCGGGCTGAAAGACCACGGTGACCAGCTGGCGGGCGGAACCGCGCACATCAGCAATGCCGCCGGGACGGTGGCCGATCTGCTGGCCGAGGACCGCGGCCTGCTGCACAAGACCATCAACTACCTGGACGCGGTTCAGCAGCCGCTCATCGATCAGCGTGACCAGCTGAACGACTACTTCCACAAGTTGCCGACCGCATTGAACATGATTGGGCGCGCCATCGGTTCCTACGGAGATTTCGTGAATTTCTACGCCTGCGACATCACGCTCAAGATCAACGGCTTGCAGGCTGGCGGCCCCGTCCGTACGGTCCGGCTTTTCCAGCAGCCGACGGGTAGGTGCACGCCGCAATGAGAACGCTGGAACCTGCTAATCGGGTGCGCATCGGGGTGATGGGCATCGTTGTGACGGTGCTCGTCATCGGCGTCGGCCAAAGCATCACCAGTGTCCCGATGTTGTTCGCCAAGCCGGCCTACTACGGGCAGTTCACCGACACCGGCGGAATCAACACGGGCGACAAGGTGCGCATTGCCGGCGTGGACGTCGGAAAGGTGGAGGGCCTCAAGATCGATGGCGACCACATTTTGCTGAAATTCTCGATCGGCAGCTACACCATCGGCACCGAGAGCCGGCTGGCGATCAAGACGGACACCATCCTCGGAAAGAAGATCCTCGAGATCGAGGCGCGGGGTTCCCAGCAACTACGTCCCGGGGCCACGTTGCCGCTTGGTCGAGGCACTACTCCATACCAGATCTACGACGCGTTCTTCGACGTCACCAAGGCCGCCCAGGGCTGGGACATTGACACGGTCAAGCAGTCACTGCACGTGCTGTCGCAGACCATTGACCAAACCTATCCGCACTTGAGTGCTGCGCTCGACGGTGTGGCCAAGTTCTCCGACACGATCGGCAAGCGCGATGAGCAGGTCAAGCATCTGCTTGCCCAAGCCAACCAGGTGGCCAGCATCCTCGGTGACCGCAGCGACCAGGTCGACCGGCTGTTGGTTAATACAAAGACGCTGCTGGCGGCTTTCAACGAACGCGGCCAGGCCATCGATGCGTTGTTGGGTAATGTCGCCGCGTTCTCAGAACAGGTAAAGGGACTGATCAACGACAACCCGAACTTGAATCACGTGCTGGAGCAGCTGCGTCAGGTCAGCGACATCCTGGTCCAGCGCAAGGATGACATCGCCAAGGGGCTCGTCGAGGTCGGCGGATTCCTCCCGTCGTTGAACGAGGCCATCGCATCGGGACCATTCTTCAAGGTGGTCCTGCACAACCTCGCCCTTTATCAGATCGTCCAGCCATGGGTCGACGCGGCCTTCAAGAAGCGCGGCATCGACCCGGAGAACTTCTGGCGCAGCGCCGGGCTGCCGGCATACCGGTTCCCCGACCCCAACGGCACCCGGTTCCCCAACGGCGCGCCGCCCCCAGCGCCGCCGGTGCTGGAGGGCACCCCGGATCATCCGGGCCCGGCCGTCCCGCCCGGATCGCCGTGCTCCTACGCGCCGGCGAATCCCGGCGGCAATGTCACCGTCGGGGACGAAGGTCTGCCGCGGCCGTGGAATCCGCTGCCCTGCGCGGGTGCGTCCTTGGGACCGTTCGGAGGCCCCGGCTTCCCCGCGCCGATCGACGTCGCGACATCGCCGCCGAATCCTGGCGGTCTGCCGCCGACACCGGGCATCCCGATCGCGGGGCGGCCGGGCGATCCGGCTCCGGACGTTCCGGGGACACCCGTGCCGCTGCCGACACAAGCACCGCCGGGTGCGCGTACCGAGAACCTCGCACCGGCCGGACCGGTGCCGCCACCGTCGACGTTCGCGCCGGGCCTGCCGCCGGGTCCACCGGCGCCATCCGGGCCTGGGGAACACCTGCCGGCACCGTTTATCAACCCAGGCGGAACGGGCGGTAGCGGCGCAGCGGGGGGAGGTAGCCAGAATTGAGCACCATCTTTGACATCCGCAACCTGCGGCTACCGAAGCTGTCACGGACCTCGGTGATCATCGGGTCGCTGGTGGTTGTACTGGCCCTCGTCGTCGGCTACGTCGGCTGGCGGCTGTACGAGAAGCTGACGAATAACACTGTGGTGGCCTACTTCCCGGTGGCGAACGCGCTGTACCCGGGGGACAAGATCCTGATCATGGGGTTGCGGGTGGGTGCGATCGACAAGATCGAGCCGGCCGGCGACAAGATGAAGGTCACCTTCCACTACGAGAACAAATACAAGGTTCCGGCCAATGCCTCCGCGGTGATCCTCAACCCCACCTTGGTGGCGTCGCGGGCCATCCAGTTGGAGCCGCCCTACAAGGGCGGCCCGGTGCTGGCCGACAGCGCGGTGATCCCCGAAGAGCGCACGCAGGTGCCGGTGGAGTGGGACCAGCTGCGCAACAGCATCACCAACATCATCTCCAAACTCGGCCCGACAAAAGAGCAGCCGACGGGGCCGTTCGGTGAGGTCATCACATCGTTCGCCGACGGACTGGCCGGCAAGGGCAAGCAGATCAACACGACGCTGAACAGCCTGTCGCAGGCGTTGACCGCGCTCAACGAGGGTCGCGGCGACTTCTTCGCGGTGGTGCGCAGCCTGGCGCTTTTCGTCAACGCGCTGCACCAGGACGATCAGCAGTTTGTCGCGTTGAATCAGAACCTGGCGGATTTCACCACGCGGCTCGCGCACTCCGACAGCGACCTGGCCAATGCGATCCAGCAGTTCGACAGTCTGCTATCCACCGTGCGCCCGTTCCTTAACAAGAACCGCGAGGTGCTGACCTACGACGTCAACAACCTGGCCACCGCGACGAACACACTGCTGCAACCGGATCCCCTGAACGGGTTGGAGACCCTCCTGCACGTCCTTCCGACGGCCGCATCGAACGTCAACCAGATTTATCACCCGTCGCACGGCGCGGTTGTCGCCATTACAGCGATCACCAACTTCGCGAACCCGATGCAGTTCATCTGCAGCTCGATTCAGGCCGGCAGCCGGCTCGGGTACCAAGAGTCTGCCGAACTGTGCGCGGAATATCTCGCGCCGATCCTTGATGCGATCAAGTTCAACTACCCGCCGTTCGGTTTGAACCTGTTCAGCACCGCCGAGACGCTCCCCAAGGAAGTGGCCTACTCCGAGCCGCGGCTGCAGCCGCCGAACGGGTACAAAGACACCACCGTCCCGGGAATCTGGGTGCCGGATACGCCGACGTCGCACCGCAACACCCAGCCGGGCTGGATTGTCGCCCCAGGAATGCAAGGCCAGCAGGTGGGGCCGATCACCGCGGGCCTGATGACCCCGGACTCGCTGGCTGAACTCATGGGTGGCCCGAACATTCAACCCGTCCAATCAAACCTGCAGACCCCGCCGGGACCGCCGAACGCGTACGACGAGAACCCGATCCTGCCGCCCATGGGCTTACAGGCTCCGGTGCCGATACAGCCGCCGCCGCCAGGGCCGGAGGTGGCCCCGGGTCCCGTCGCTCCGACGCCAGCGCCGGTGGCGGCGCCTGCACCAAATGCGGGCGGCCCGGCGCAGCCCGCTGAGGCAGGGGCGGGCCAGTGAGGCCGGCGATGAGCGCCGTAGGCGCGAAGAGAGCGGCGAACCATTGGGCGCCGCGCGCGCTGCGGTTGGCGCGCCTGATCCGCCACCGGGCCTGGCAGGGACTGGCGCTGCTTTTGGTCGCACTGGTCGGAAGCTCGTGTGGATGGCGTGGGATCTCCAACGTGGCGATTCCGGGCGGTCCGGGCAGCGGGGCAAACTCCTACACCATCTATGTGCAGGTGCCGGACACGCTGGCGATCAACGGCAACAGCAAGGTGATGGTGGCCGACGTTTTCGTCGGCTCGATCCGTTCCATCCAGTTGAAGAACTGGATTGCCACCTTGACGCTGGGTTTGGACAAGAGCGTCAAGCTCCCGAAAAACGCCACCGCCAAGATCGGCCAGACTTCTCTGCTGGGTTCCCAGCACGTGGAGATTGCCGCGCCGCCGAACCCGTCGCCGGAACTACTCAAGGATGGCGACACCATTCCGCTGAAGAATTCGTCCGCGTTTCCCACCACTGAGCAAACCCTGGCCAGTCTCGCGCTGATTTTGCGCGGCGGCGGCATCCCGAACCTGGAAGTGCTGCAGAACGAGGTCTACAACATCTTCAACGGGCGAGGGAACCAGATCCGGTCCTTCCTCGGCAAGCTGGACACCTTCACCAACCAGCTCAACCAGCAGCGCGATGACATCACCCACGCCATCGACTCCACCAACCGGCTGCTGACCTACGTGGGTGGCCGGGCGGACGTTCTCGATCGAGTGCTGACCGACATCCCGCCGCTGATCAAACATTTCGCCGACACCAAAAACCTGCTCATCAACGCCGTCGATGCGGTGGGACGGCTCAGCCAGGCCGCCGACCAGTACCTGTCCGAAGCACGCGGGCCGCTGCACACCGACCTGCAAGCGCTGCAATGCCCGTTGAAGGAGCTCGGCCGTGCCTCGCCGTATCTGATCGGCGCGCTGAAGTTGATCCTCACCCAGCCGTACGACATCGACACCGTGCCGAAGATAATCCGCGGTGACTACATGAACGTGTCGCTGACGCTCGACGTGACCTGGAGTGCCGTCGACAACGCGTTCCTCACCGGCACCGGATTGTCGGGAGCGCTACGCGCGCTCGAGCAGTCGTACGGGCGCGATCCCGAGACGATGATCCCCGACGTCCGCTACACGCCGAACCCGAATGACGCGCCGGGCGGACCCTTGGTGGAAAGGGGGGACAGGAATTGCTGACTCCTTTCATCAGACGCCAGCTGGTCGTGTTCGGGATCCTGACGGTGATTTCGCTGCTTGTGCTTGGCGTGTATTACCTGCAGATCCCGAGTCTGGTGGGCATCGGTCAATACACGTTGAAGGCTGAGCTGCCCGCATCGGGCGGCCTGTATCCAACGGCCAACGTGACCTATCGCGGCATCACCATCGGCAAGGTCACCGATGTCGAGCCGACCGAGCAGGGCGCCGAAGCGACGATGAGTATCGACAGCCGTTACAAAATCCCTATCGATGCGACGGCGAACGTGCACTCGGTGTCAGCGGTCGGTGAGCAGTACTTGGACTTGGTGTCGACCGGAAACCCCGGCAAGTTCTTATCGTCCGGACAGACCATCATGAAGGGCACGGTGCCCGCTGAGATCGGGCCGGCGCTGGACACCGCTAACCGGGGCCTCGATGTGTTGCCGAAGGACAAGATCGGCAAGCTGCTCGACGAGACGGCAGAATCCGTCGGCGGGTTGGGTCCCGCCCTGCAACGGCTGGTCGACTCCACTCAGGCGATCGTCGGTGATTTCAAGACCAATATCGCCGACGTCAACGACATCATCCAGAACTCCGGCGGGATTCTGGATAGCCAGGTCAATTCGGGGAGTGCCATCGAGCGCTGGGCACGCAACCTGAACAGGTTGGGCGCACAGGCCGCGCAGGAAGATCAACATCTGAAAAGTGTGCTGCGCCAAGCTGCGCCGACGGCCGATCAGGTCAACGAGGTATTCAACGGCGTCCGAGATTCCCTGCCGCAGACGCTGGCGAATCTCGAGGTTGTGTTCGACCTGCTCAAGCGGTACCACGCCGGCGTGGAGCAAGTGCTGGTGTTCCTGCCCCAGGGCGCGTCGATCGCGGAGACGGTGGCCGCGCCGTTCCCGAACCAGGCCGCACTCGACCTGGGGTTGTCGATCAACCAGCCGCCGCCCTGTCTGACCGGCTTCATTCCGGCATCGGAGTGGCGCTCTCCGGCAGACACCAGCCTTCAGCCGTTGCCCAGCGGAACCTATTGCAAGATTCCGATGGACACGCCGGCCAACAGCGTGCGCGGATCGCGCAACATTCCGTGCGTTGATGTCCCGGGCAAGCGGGCGGCCAGCCCCCGGGAATGCCGTGACCCCAAGCCGTACGTTCCGGCAGGGACCAACCCCTGGTACGGCGACCCCAACCAGATCCTGACCTGCCCTGCGCCTGGGGCGCGCTGCGATCAGTCGGTGAGGCCAGGCATGGTGATCCCGGCACCGTCGGTCGACAACGGAATGAACCCGGCGCCCTCGGACCGAGTGGCAGGGACGCCCCCGCCGGTCAGCGATCCGTTGTCGCGGCCGGGAACCGGTACCGTGCAGTGCAACGGCCAGCAGCCCAACCCGTGTGTCTACACTCCCAGCGGGCCTCCCACGGCGGTATACAGTCCCCAAAGCGGTGAACTGGTAGGGCCAGACGGAGTTAAATACTCCGTCGAGAACTCGACCAGAACAGGAGACGATGGATGGAAGGAGATGCTGGCGCCAGCCGGCTGAACCCCATCGAAGCGGACGATTCGTTGCGGGCGGAGGCGAAGACCGAGGATTCTTCGGAATCCGAGGGTGGAGCCGACCAGACGACCTCCGCGGCGAAGACCGAGGATTCTTCGGAATCCGAGGGTGGAGCCGACCAGACGACCTCCGCGGCGAAGACCGAGGATTCTTCGGATTCCGAGGGTGGAGCCGACGAGACGACCTCTGAGGCGAAGACTGAGGATTCTTCGGATTCCGAGGGTGGAGCCGACAACCGCGGTGCGACTGTCGAGCGCGGTCCGTCGCGTTTGGGTCGCGGCTGGCTGGCCGGTATTGCTGCGGCACTTGTGTTGTGCGCCGGCGCGATAGGAGCCGGCGGCTACTTCGCGCTGCGTTTCCACCACGACAGCCAAGCAATAGCCCGTAACGACGCCGCGGCGCTCAAGGCGGCGGTGGATTGTGTTTCGGCGACCCAGGCGCCAGACACGAATGCGATGGCCGCGAGCGAGCAGAAGATCATCGACTGTGGCACAGATGCTTTCCGCTCCCAGGCTCTGCTGTACACCAGCATGCTTGTTCAGGCTTATCAGGCCGCGAACGTTCACGTTCAGGTGTCCGACGTGCGGGCAGCGGTCGAGCGCAACAACAATGACGGTTCCGTCGATGTGCTCGTCGCAATGCGCGTCAAGGTGGCTAGCGATCAGACGCAAAACGAAACCGGCTACCGCCTGCGGGTGAAAATGGCCCTCGCGGACGGCCAGTACAAGATTTCCAAACTCGACCAGGTGACGAAGTGACGGTGGTGGTCGAGGAGCCACAGATCACGGCCGTCCACGAGTCACCGCAGAATGCCTTGGCGTCATGGCATTTTCGCGTTGGCGCATTCGCTGTGGACGTCCTTTCTGGTATTGCCGTCATAACGACGATGGTGCTGGTCTGGCGCACTGTGCCGACCCACAGCGTGTGGTGGTGGTTGTGCATTTCGGTTATCGGAGTCGTCATCCTGCTGATGTTGGTCAACCGGTTGCTGCTGCCGACGGTCACCGGTTGGAGCTTGGGACGCGCTCTCTTCGGAATTGCGGTGGCGCGGCGCAGTGGCGAACCCTCTGGACCATGGGGCCTGCTGCTCAGGGACCTGGCACACCTGCTCGATACCGCATCGGTGGTGGGATGGCTGTGGCCACTGTGGGATTCACAACGCCGCACTTTCGCCGACATGCTGCTGCGCACCGAAGTACGACGTATCGAACCGGACAAGCCGCCGCCCAACATACGGCGATGGGCCGCGGTCGCGATGCTTGCCGCGGCGGGCCTGTGCCTAGCAGGTGCCGCCGTGAGCTATGCGGTGGTGTACTCCCAGGAGCGGGACACCGATCAAACTCGCGCACAGATCGCGACGCAGGGGCCGAAAATTGTCGCCCAGATGCTGACCTACGACCCCAAATCGTTGCGCGACGATTTCGCGCGCGCCCGGTCGCTGGCTACCGACAAATACCGTGGCCAGTTGGCGACTCAGCAGGACGTGGTGCAGAAGGGAAACCCGGTCATCAACGAGTACTGGGTCACCGACCACTCGACCCAGTCGGCAACGCCGGATCGGGCGACGATGCTGATGTTCCTGCAGGGCCGGCGCGGCGCAGCGCCCGACGAACGGTACATCAGCGCCACCGTTCGGGTGAGCTTCGTCAAAGGCGGGGACGGCCGTTGGCTAGTTGACGATCTCGCCGTGCTGACCAAACCGAAAACGCCCGGGAACGGAAAATGAGTCCCCGCCGCAAGTTTCAACCCGGCGAGGGGCTGCTGCTTGTCACGCACCCCGTGCCGCCGCGGCGACCGCGGGGCCTGCCGTGGGCCAGCGCCATAGCCGCGGCGCTGATGACGGTCGCGATCACGGTATGCACCCTGATGCTGATCTCCCACGAACACCACGAGCGCCACGCATCCAAGGACCGCGAGGTGCTCACCTACGTGACAGGGTTCATGACGGAATTCACCTCCATTGATCCCTTCCACGCCAACGACTACGTGACGCGGGTATTGGCCCAGGCGACCGGCGACTTCGCCAAGGAGTACCACGACAAGGCCAATGAGATCCTGCTGCAGGTGGCCCGAGCCGAACCAGCCACCGGCACCGTCCTGGACGCAGGAGTGGAACGATGGAACGACGATGGCAGCGCCACCGTCATCGTGGCCGCCGCGGTCAGCACCAAGTCCCCGGATGAAAAACAAGTTTTGCAGAACACAAGTCGTTGGACGGCAACCGCCACGCAGGAAGGGAATCAGTGGAAGATCAGCAGCCTGCAGCAGGTGACCTAACCGCCGACACGGCCGTAGCAGCCTCGGAAGAAGAGCTGACCGGAAAGTCAAAGCGCGACGACTCTGCGGGCCCCGACGAAAGTGCGGATACGGCAACCGAGTCCGCCGAATCCGCCAGGAGCGACCACGATGGTGACGAAGCCGAACAGGCCGATGGTGACGCTGAGGCCATAGAGGAGGGTGAAGGGCAGGCCGCCGATACCGAGACGGCCACCGGAGACGGTGGCGCCCGGACTAGAAGGCTGGCCGGTAAGCGGCTGGCTATCGCCGTCATAGTTGCCGCTGTGCTTTTCGTCGGTTCTGCGGCGTTCGCGGGCGCAACCGTGCAGCCATACCTGGCCGATCGTGCCACCGCCGCAACCAAACTGAAAGTGGCGCGGACCGCGGCCAACGCGATCACAACGCTGTGGACCTACACGCCAGAGAACATGGATGGTCTCGCTGATCGCGCGTCAGCCTATCTCAGCGGCGATTTCGAAGCGCAGTACCGCAAATTCGTCGACGCCATCGTGGCGCCTAACAAGCAGGCCAAGATAACCAATAGCACCGAAGTCACCGGCGCAGCGGTCGAATCGCTCAATGATCCCGATGCCGTTGTCATTGTCTATACCAACACTTCGTCCACCAGTCCGCTGACCAAAAACATCCCGGCACTGAAATACCTGTCCTACCGGCTGTTCATGAAGCGCACGAAGGGCCGCTGGCTGGTGACCAGGATGACGACCATAACCTCGCTGGATTTGACCCCGCACGTCTAGCGTGATCGGGCCTGGACGGAATTCGTCGGGCCCGGTCTCTGCCGAAAGATACTGGACCCCATGGCCGTTGCTTCGCCGGTATCCGAGCGATCGACCATCGCGGCATTGTTGTTGTTGACCTTTGCCACCGGATTGGCCGACTCGATCAGCATCCTGGTTCTCGGCCACGTGTTCGTCGCCAATATGACCGGCAATGTGATCTTCCTTGGTTTTTGGCTCGCACCGAAAACCAGCATCGACCTGACCGCAGTCGTGGTGGCCCTGCCTACCTTCGTCTGCACCACGATCCTTAGTGGTCGGTTGTCACGGCGTTTCGGTGACCGGACGCGACCGTGGATCACCACCGTGTTGGCAACAGAAGTCGCGTTGTTGGTAGCGTTGTCGATCCTGGCCGGCACGGGCGTGCTGCACTATCACAACGACACCAAACTAATCATGATCGGCGTCCTCGCGGTGACGTTCGGTCTGCAGCACTCGAGCGCTCGCCAGTTCGGTATTCAAGAACTCTCCACCACGGTTTTGACGTCGACGATCGTCAGCCTCGGTCTGGACAGCCACCTGGCCGGTGGCACGGGCGCCCGCGAAAAGCTGCGTTTCAGCGTTGTTTTGACAATGTGTGCTGGTGCTTTTTTCGGGGCCACGATGTCACGATTCGTCGTGGCTCCGGTGTTCGCCGTTACGGCGGCGGTGGTAGCGACTAGTCTGCTGATCTTCCGGTTTGGGCCAACCGATAGCTAGTTGAAGGCCAGCCAGCTGGGCAGCGCCCGTTCGTGCGAGTCGCAGAGAACCTGCCGGGTGTCGCACGATCCCCTCGGTGAGCCCGCGCCGGCCCACATGCCCCCGGTGTCGCGGCGCAACACAATGGCCGATGAACCACCGCCGTCGAGCAGGACAGCGTTGTCGCTGCCCAGGCCGCGAAACAAGTCCTGCATGTTGTCCGGCGTGTAGTTGCCGCCCTCGAATATGTACATTTCGTCCTTTTGCCTTGCGTAGGCCAAAGCCGTTCGCGCCGCACTAGGTCCGCCGTCGTGAAGCTGCCCGGTGTTGCCGGGAGACAACAGGCCGATTCCGGATACCGCGACGAACCTTTCATTCTTGTTGAGCAAGTCCTGGATCACCGGAGTGGCCGCGTCGTAGTCGTTCTTGGTCCTGGGCCAAACCACATACGGCGCACCGCCCGAAGGCATGATCATGGTCGCCAGCGCGCTCCAGCTCTCGCCCCCGCCCGAGAGGCCTTGCTTGCCGGGATAGGCGACGGTTCCGGTGACCGCCTGGTTGGCGCGGCCCTGGCCTTGGGTGTTGTCCACAAACGCGCCCAGCGGTGAACTGCAGCCCGTCGAGCGCCAACTGCCGCCCTTCTGCGGACGCACGTCAAAAAAATTGGCGTTGATCGCGATTGTCGGTTGGCCCATCCGCTGCCACGCCTGCAGCGGCGCGTAGAGTTCCGATGCTTGCCAAAGTCCCTCGCCGGTGCGGGCCCCGGGATTGTTTTCGCAGCGCGCCTGATCGCCTTGGTGGGTGTCTACCAGCAGGTGCGGCGAAAGCCGTCCCGCCGCGTTCTTGATGATCATCAGATGGCCGCCGTTGTCCATCTCATACCAACCGCCGCCGGCGTTGAGCATCGGCGCGGGGTGACCGGGACCGAAGTTATAGACCAGGTATGAACCCTTGGTGGTGTTGATGGCATTGGCGAGCAGATCGCGGCCATCGGCGGCATGTGCGACGGGCTGTCCTGTGGTGCTCGCCAGGGCGATGCACGCAACCACGGCAGTGCAGCACGCCGCCAGCCGGCGCAAGCTGGCGCGTCGGGTCAGCACGATAGCCCTTTCCGACAACCATATGTGGATGCAACATCAACAGCATCAGCCACATCAGCCACACTGTCAACTTAAATAACAAATGAATGACGCTTCGGCGCCACTCGAATTACGTTTGCTCGCTTGAACTTTCGGGCTCAGGCTCGGCCACCTGCTCGCGCCTACTTTGGCGTGCTTGGTGTTGGGCTTGGTGTTCTGCGGCGATCGCCATTTCTGCTGCCCCGGGAATCCGGTGAAAACCCTTGCGGTCGTACAGGTAGATGACGCCGCCCAGTAATAGACCAATTACCAGGCCGACCGTTGTCATGGTCAACGCCTGGGACAATCCGGTATCCGCATGGCCCTTGAGATACAGCAGCGACCGAGTGCCCAGGAACACTTGATGCATTGGCTCGAATTCGGCCAGCCAGTGAAAGAACGGCGGCGTCGCCTCCAGCGGGACCGTGGCGCCCGCCGACGGTAAGCCGAGGATCACGAAGATCAACAAGCTCACCAGCAGACCAACCGTGCCCAGCACCGAAAGCAACGAAGTAGACGTGATGCCGACGGCGGCGATCGCGAATACCCCAAACGCCCACAATTGCCAGCGAAGATCTATGGGCATGCCAAGCCCGTCGGCAATTGCGAGGTAAGCCGCGGACGTGAGCAGCGCCAGCAGCACCATCATCGCCCATTTGACGAGCAACGTTTGAAACCGCGAGATTCTGACCTGCTCGGCGAAGCGATACACCGGGCCGAATTCGGCCGGTACAAAGCCGAGCAGCGCGTCCACCAAACTGCTGACCACGATGCTGCCGGTAAACCCGGCCAGCAGCAGCAAGAGCGCGTAATAGAACGCCGACAGGCCGTTGCCGGTGCCGTTGGGCAGGGGGTTGTATACGACGGACCGGACATCGATGGGGCTGGCAAGACTGACCTCTGCCGCCCCGGTCAGTGGCGCCCCACCGGTCTGCGCCATAAGGTCCGCCACAAGTCCTCCGCCGATTACGCCATTGGCCACCCCCATCGCCACGTTTAGGGTCTGGCTCGCGATATTGGAGCCGAGCGTGCCGGCCCGCGGGTTGGTGGAGATCGTGATTACCGGCCGGTCTGCATGGCTAGGCATCACCGCGCTTGCCTCGAAGTCCCGCAGGTTCGACGAGAAGCTCGGCGGTATCAGCACCGAGCCGTACACCTGTGCGGTGTCCAGTTGGTGCCTAGCCTCTTTGAAGGAGAGCAGGCGCATGTCGAACCTGTTCTTGTCCACACCGTTGACCAGCCGATCGACAAGCTGCGCGCCCGCCGGTCCAGAATCCTCGTTCACCACGGCGATAGGAAAATGTCGTAAGTTGGTCATCGGGTTCAAGATTCCCCCGAGGTAAAGCGCGCACAAAGCCGACATGAGGGCCAGCGTGATCACCAGCGGTGCCGCCCAGAACCGCACGGTCCGGAGTGCCTTGACGCTGCGGTTAGGGTTGAGCACCGACTGCAGCGGCTGCGATTGAGACATGAGGGCTCCTGTCTGTCGTGCTCACTTTATGTCGTCTAGCCGCCCAATTGTGCGTGCATTTCCCAGATCAGCAGCTCCGACGGCTCACTCGCTGTCACCCGCCGGCCGTCGGCATCGGTGAACCGGACGGCGTCGCCCTCTTCAAGGTCACCGATCTCTTCGCACGTGACCCGGCCACGGGCGGCGAACAGGTGCAGGTAGGGCGCCTGCGGAAGGCTCACCGCGTCGCCGGCCCGCAACCGCGTGCCGTGCAGCGCGGCATTGCGGTTATGCAGGGAGATGGCAGCATCATGCCCGGGTATGCCTGAGGCGATGGTCACAAGGCCTGTGTTCAACAGTTCCGCACTGATCTCGTGCTGCTGGTAGCCAGGGGTGATAGCGGTTTCATCGGGGATTACCCACATCTGCACGAAATGCACTGGCTCTGTTAACGAATCGTTCTTCTCTGAATGCAGGATCCCGCTACCTGCCGACATGCGTTGGGCCAGGCCTGGGTAGACGATTCCGCGATTGCCGGTGGAATCCTGATGTGCCAGTTCGCCCTGCAGGACCCAGGTCACGATTTCCATATCCCTATGTGGGTGCGTGTCGAATCCTGTTCCGGGCGCGACAATGTCGTCGTTGTTCACCAGTAGCAGCCCATAGTGGGTGTTGTCCGGATCGTAATGGTCGCCGAACGAGAACGAATGCCGGGATGTCAGCCAGGGTGTCGTGGTGACGGCCCGGCCAGCCGCACGCCGAATCTCCGCGTTGGCAGGCATAACCCCAGCCTAATCGGCGGGAGCGCTCAGGCCACCCCGGCGGTGAGCAGTCCCTGGGCATGTCGAAGCGCTGCGTCAAGCTCGGGCAGGGTCAATCCGGCTGAGCGGCCCAGGTGGATCTCGATCTGATACTCTGGCTGGCCGTCCTGGCCAAAAATGGGCAGGACGACGAATTCCGTTGCGGTTAGCTCTGTTTCGAGCGCATTGGTGACCGACCGTAGTGTCACCATCGTCATCAGGGTGGTGAGCTGGCGGGTGACCTGAGCCGTCGGCTCCAGCGATGCCAGCACATCGGCCAGCCGGTTGTGCAGCGATTGGTGGGTGTCGTCGAACCGCCACGCGCCATAGCCACGGGCCCGGATATCGGCGAGTACCCGCTGGTGCTCCGCTATTTCGGCCCGGGTCAGCCGTGGCATAACACGGTGCAGCCAGGCCCGGACGAAATCGTCCTCGCGCCAGGCCATCGCGACCAGACCGAACGGCGGGTCGATGGGGAAGCGCTGGCCGACGGCATGCTCGCCGTCGGTGCCGTGGCCGACCGCGTCGACGGTGGTCAGGTGCCGGCCGCCGATCTTTGACATGGAGCAGCCCGCGCCAAGCGTGTCGTGCAGGAAGCGCAGCGCATCGCGTCCTCGGTCCAGCAGCGGGAACTGCATCCGCAGCCCGTGGACCAGGCCGAACAAGCCGCTGCCCAGCACATAGCGGCGATCCTGGCGGCGCGCCACCCAGGCGTGCCGTTCCAGTTCGGCCAGCACGAGCGCACAGGTCGAGGTGCTGATCGCGCAGATCTTCGCCAGCTCGGCCGATGTCAGCCCGTTGGGCGAATCCGCCAGGGTGGCAAGCACATCCATCACACGGCCAGTGGGCGGTGATTTGCCGGTTGACGTACCGATGGTCACCTCCTTACGATCCGTCCAAAATCTAAGGATAGCCGTCCTAATAGTAGGAGATCCGTCGTGTTCAAGGTGGGAGTTTGGGGGCCGGGTTCCATGGGTGTGATTGCCCTGCGTGGGGTGATCGACCACCCGGAGCTGCAACTGGTCGATGTTGTCGTGCACAGCGACGCCAAGGCGGGGCGCGATGCGGGAGAGCTGTGCGGGATCGCACCGGTCGGGGTGGTGGCCGCACAGGACCCGGCCGCGATGATCGCCGGCGACGCCGACGTGGTGGTGTATGCCGCCGGCGCAAACTTGCGGCCGCTGGAGGCCATCGAGGACATGGTGTCGATCCTGCGGGCCGGTAAGAACGTGGTGTCGTGTTCGGTGGTGCCGCTGGTCTTTCCCGATGCTGTCGACGCCGCCTTCACCGATCCGCTGCGGCAGGCGGCACTGGACGGCGGTGTGTCGTTTTTTACCACCGGTATCGACTCCGGGTTCGCCAATGACGTTCTGCCGCTGGTGCTTACCGGCGTGTCCCGGGTCGTCGAGTCGGTACGGGTGACGGAGATGTTCAATTACGCCACCTACCCGGATAAATCCGCTGTGTACGAGATTCTCGGATTCGGCAAGCCGCCGGAGTTCGAGGCGTTTGCGGCTACGCCCGGAGTGTTCACCTTCGGCTGGGGGCCTGTTCTGCACCAGCTCGCCGTCGGCCTGGGGGTCAAGATCGACAACATCGAGGAGAGCAACGAACGGATTCCCGCCGGCGAATCCTTCGACACGCCCACCGGCCACATCGCGGCCGGAACGATCGCGGCGATGCGCTCCACGCTGACCGGCTACGTCGGCGGAAAAGCAACTTTCGTCATCGACCACGTGACGCGGATGCGTGACGATATCGCGCCGGACTGGCCGCAGCCGCACATCAGTATTCCGCCCAAGGATCTCGGCTATGGGTTGGCATCCGGCCGCGGTCTTTACCGCGTGGAGATCGAGGGTTCCCCAAGCATGCGGTGCGAATTCGAGATGGCTGAAGACCACGACCATGATCTGGGTGCGCGCATCGCCGGCGCCTCGCGGATGGTCAACGCCATCCCCGCGGTGTGCGCGGCTCCGCCCGGTCTACTGTCCGCACTGGACCTGCCGCTGATCACCGGGGCCGGCCTGGTCCGCTCGGTGGAGGGACCGTCACCTGATAGCCGCCTGTTCTAAGCCTGGCCGCTGGGATATGTTGCGGCGGCCAGCTGGAGAATCTCGGCACGGTCTGCCGGCAGGATGAACCCGGAGCGGATCGCCGTGTCGAGCGCGACCGTGAAGCTTTCCAGGTATTGCTCAATCCCGCCCGGATAGAGCCGGCGCAACGTGGCGGTGTCGAACAATTCACCGGAGCCGAAGATCGCGGACATGATGCTCTCTTCGCCGCCGAGACCCGATGTTCGGGCAATCGGTACGTCCACCCATGGGGTCCTGATGCCGCCCTGCGCGAGGCCGTTGGGATCCAGGATGGGCTGCGGCTCAGCGGTGTTGCGCACTTGTATGGGTGGGGCAGTGGGCGCTGGCTGGTCCGTTTCGACCCACGTGTTCAGCGCGGCGAGCGCCGCCTGCACTACGTAGTGGTGTTGCGGAGCGAAGTTGATGTAGTGCGCTAGTTGTTGGCCCATCAGCATGTTGGTCGGCGCGTAGGCCGCCACAATGTCCTCAAGCGGCGCGGAGCCGCTGTCGATCGGTGCCACTTGAATCGTGTAGTTGTCGGCATGAGCGGCGCCGGGAATCTCCCAGACCCGCAGC
Source organism: uncultured Actinomycetota bacterium (assembly GCA_963730415.1). GTDB lineage: Bacteria > Actinomycetota > Actinomycetes > Mycobacteriales > Mycobacteriaceae > Mycobacterium. The sequence goes on from CAVSSC010000001.1 coordinate 233,062, forward strand.
CATTGGCTGTCAGGCTGCCTCGCGAAGTAATAGCCCTCTCGCTCGCTACCGAAAAGGTCGGTCTCGGTGATGATCGTCAGCAGCGGGACCCGCAGGTCCGGACGGAATGCGACCGCTTGCGGTGTGCTGTTTTGCAAATCGTCGAAGATGGAACTGCCGTCCAGCGGTGCGGCAGAAGCGAATCGGGAATGGACGAGGAAGCCGTCGTAAATCCGGGCGAGCGGATCGACGGCGTTGATGTAGGTGGTGAGAAACATCGCCGATTGCGACTCGCCCACGGCGACTGTGTGTTCCACGCGGAGCCCGCGCAGCGCGGTTTCGTCTTCCACGTTCCTGACAAGGGCACCGACCTGGGAAAAGATGTCGTAGCAGAACGCATCGCCCGGGTGGTGCAGGGAGGCATACCGTGTCGGATCGTGGCTCTTCAGGGACATGTCTACACCGAGCAGGCTCGCGCCGCCGTCCACCCCTACCTTCTGGGCCGAGACGGCGATGTAAGCGTAGCCCGCGCGAACTATCTCGCGGTGCGCCATCATCCACACGGCCGGAGCATCGATGCCGCCGCTCACATTGAGCCATTCGATGAGTACTGTCCCGTTGAACTGCGCCCGATCGGCTGGGGTCAACACCGCTATCCGAGTGGTGTAATCAGCTGCGCCGGAGGGTATTACACTCCACCGCCCGTCGGAATCCAGCTCCGCTGTAGGGGTGTAAGACGAGGCCGTCCCGGAAATGAAGAACTCCTCGACGACGTAGCCGACGCTGCCAACGTCAAAAGCGCCTAACAGCAGAAGTGGTTTTCCGGGTGAAGGTGTGACGAGCGGGGGATCAGTCATTTGCTCGACCTTCTTGCCTTGAACCGGGCTTCACAGCGAACCGGGCAGCCCGAATTTCGCGAACAACGTGTCGTCGAGGAACGCCACCACATGTGCCACTCCGTCGCTGCGCACGTCCAGCACGTGCAACTGAAAGGGCACGTGCACGTCGCCGGCACGCATGTACATGGCGGCGCCGGGCTGGCCGTTGGCGACCAACGGGAGCAGGCGCATAGCGCCGGCAGACTCGGCCGGGCACTGCTGATGAATCAGGGTGATGATGGCCCGCGCGCCCTGATACCAGCCGACATACGGCGGCATTTCCCAGATCGCCTCGCGGGTGAACAGCTCCACCAAGCGGTCGATGTCGTAGGCCTCGAAGGCGGCGATGTAGCGGGCCAGCAGGTCCTGCGCCTCCGCGGAATCCGGTGCTGCCAGCCGGTCGCTGGCGCTGGGCCCGACGGCGTCCAGCTGGGACCGGGCCCGCTGCAGCAGGCTGTTGACGGCGGTCGTGGTGGTATTGATCGCGGCAGCGACTTCGGCGGACTTCCACTGCAGCACGTCGCGCAGCAGCAGCACCGCCCGCTGCCGTGGTGAGAGGTGTTGCAGCGCAGCGACAAACGCCAACCGCACCGATTCACGTGACCCAACAATGACGGACGGGTCATCCGTCAAGTCCGGCAGTGGCTCCAGCCAGGGCACTTCGCGGCGCTGCACCAGTTCCGCAGTTGGGTCCGAGCTGGGTTCGCCCAGGCCGGTCGGCAACGGCCGGCGCTGCCGACCCTCCAGCGCGCTCAGACAGGTGTTGGTGGCGATGCGATACAGCCAGGTCCGCATCGACGACTTGCCCTCGAAACGGTCGTAGGCTTTCCAGGCGCGCAGAAACGTCTCTTGCACCAGATCCTCGGCGTCGTGCAGCGACCCGGTCATCCGGTAGCAGTGGGCGAGCAATTCACGACGGTGCGGTTCGGCATGTGCCGAGAAATCCCCACCGACCGCCCCGTCACCAACGACATTTTCCGTGAGCTGGGAGTTCACCCGAATGAGCCTACGCAGTATCTCGGAACGCAGCGTGCACCAGGAGCCATTACGCTGCCCGTAATGACTAGGACTTCCCAGTGACCCACACCGAACGGAGTTTCGACGGATTCGGCGGCGTGCGCATCGTTTACGACGTCTGGACGCCGGACACTCCGCCGCGAGCGGTGGTCGTGCTGTCACATGGTCTCGGCGAGTATGCCCGCCGCTACGACCACGTCGCGCAGCGCTTCAGTGAAGCTGGGCTGGTCACCTATGCGCTGGATCACCGCGGGCACGGCCGCTCGGACGGCAAGCGGGTGCTGGTGCGGGACATCTCCGAGTACACCGCGGACTTTGACACCCTGGTCCGAATCGCGACCCGGGAGCACCCCGGCCTCAAGTGCATCGTGCTTGGACACAGCATGGGCGGTGGGATCGTATTCGCCTACGGCGTCGAACGCCCGGACAACTACGACATGATGGTGCTGTCGGGGCCGGCGGTGGCGGCCCAGGATCAGGTGTCGACGATGCTGGCATTGGCCGCCAAAGTGCTCGGTGCCGTCGTGCCCGGTCTGCCCGTGCAAGAACTCGATGTCAATGCGATATCCCGGGATCCCGCGGTGGTGGCGGCCTACAACGACGATCCGCTGGTGTACCACGGAAGGATTCCGGCCGGCATCGGCCGCGCCCTGCTGCAGGTCGGCGAGACCATGCCGCAGCGGGCACCGGCACTGACCGCGCCGCTGCTGGTGGTGCACGGCGCGGACGACCGGCTGATCCCCGTTGCCGGCAGCCGCCGCCTGGTCGAATGTGTGGGATCCACCGATGTCGAGTTGAAGGTCTATCCGGGGCTCTATCACGAGGTTTTCAACGAGCCGGAGCGCGACCAGGTGCTTGACGATGTGGTCTCCTGGATCACCGCCCGGCTGTGAGGGAAAGTGTCGTATCGCTCCCGTAGTTTGGCGCTATGACCGACGACAAAATGCTGGCCCGCATCGCCGCACTGCTGCGTCAGGCTGAAGGCACCGACAACCCGCACGAGGCTGACGCTTTCATGGGCGCCGCGCAGCGGTTGGCGACGGCGGCCTCCATCGACTTGGCGGTGGCGCGGTCCCATGCGGCCAACCGCTCGCCAGCGCAGGCCCCGACCCAGCGAACCATCACTATCGGGCCGGCGGGCACCAAGGGGCTGCGGACGTATGTGCAGCTCTTTGTAATGATCGCGGTGGCCAACGACGTGCGCTGTGATGTGGCCTCAAATTCGACGTTCCTCTACGCGTATGGGTTCCCCGAGGACATCGACGCGAGTCACGCCTTATATGCCGGCCTGGTCGTCCAGATGGTTCGGGCGTCGGACGCCTACCTCGCTTCGGGCGCGCACCGGCCCACCCCGACGATCACTGCCAGGCTCAACTTCCAGCTGGCCTTCGGAGCGCGCGTCGGTCAGCGTCTGGCCGAGGCCCGCGACCAGGCCAGGCGCGAGGCCACCAAGGACCGTCGTCGTCCGCCGGGTACCGCCATTGTCCTGCGAGACAAAGAAGTCGAGCTACGCGACTACTACCGAAGCGCGTCGAAGGCGCGCGGCACCTGGCAAGCCAGTCGAGCGTCGGCCGGCTATTCGTCGGCGGCGCGACGCGCAGGTGACCGGGCCGGTCGGCGAGCGCGGCTGCAGAACAGCCCCGAGCTGCCCGGTGCGCGGACCCCACTGGGCCGGTGAATCCGGGCGATCCTCCAAACAGGGACTCCCAGCGAGCCAAGGTTTACGCGGCTGAGGAGTTCGTCCGGACGTTGTTCGACCGTACCGCCGAGCACGGATCACCCGTTGTAGAGTTCTTCGGCACGCAGCTGACGCTCCCGCCGGAAGGACGATTCGGGTCGGTGGCATCCGTACAGCGCTATGTTGACGACGTGCTTACCCTCCCGTCGGTGCGGCAACGTTGGCCGAACGTGTCGCCGCTGCGAGTGCGGGCGCGACGGGCTGCCACCGCCGCTCACTACGAAAACCGCGACGGCGCAGGCGTTATCGCGGTTCCCGACCGTGACACCGCCGACTGGGCGCTGCGCGAGCTGGTGGTGCTCCACGAAGTGGCGCATCACTTGTGCCAGGCCGAGCCGCCGCACGGTCCAGAGTTCGTCGCGACGATCTGCACGTTGACGGAGCTGGTGATGGGACCGGAACTCGGGCATGTGCTGCGCGTCGTGTATGCGAAAGAGGGTGTGCGGTGAGCGATCTGGGTGTCCCGGAAGCAGACGAGACCGACGCCGACATCCGGGCACGCGAGATTGAAGCCCAGATGACAGACGACGAGCGATTCTCGCTGCTTGTCGGGGTGATGGGGGCCGGCGAACTGTGGCCGCTGCGGGACGAGCGCATCCCGCCGGACGTTCCGATGAGCGCCGGATATGTGCCCGGGATTCCCCGGCTCGGTGTCCCGGCATTGCTGATGAGTGATGCCGGCCTCGGCGTCACCAACCCCGGCTACCGTCCGGGTGACACGGCCACGGCACTGCCTGCCGGGCTCGCGCTGGCCGCCAGTTTCAACCCGTCGCTCGCCCGCGCCGCGGGCGAGGCGATCGGTCGAGAGGCCCGCAGCCGCGGGTTCAACGTGCAGCTCGCGGGCGCAATGAACCTCGCGCGAGACCCGCGTAACGGTCGCAATTTCGAATACCTTTCCGAGGACCCGTTTTTGAGCGCGACGATCGCCGCGGAGTCGATCATCGGGATCCAGCAACAAGGTGTCATCTCGACGGTCAAGCACTACTCGCTGAACTGCAACGAGACCAATCGGCACTGGCTGAACGCGGTCATCGATCCCGACGCGCACCGCGAATCCGACTTGCTGGCCTTCGAGATAGCCGTTGAGCGGTCGCAGCCCGGCGCCGTGATGACCGCCTACAACAAGGTCAACGGTGCCTACGCCGCCGCAAACGACGTCTTGATCAACCAGGTGCTGAAAGGTGCCTGGGGATACCGTGGTTGGGTCATGTCCGATTGGGGCGCCACACCGAGCTGGGAGTGCGCGCTGGGCGGCCTCGACCAAGAGTGCGGTGCGCAACTCGACGCGCTGCTGTGGCAGTCAGAGGCATTCGGTGAGCACCTGCGAGCCGCGTATGCCGACGGCAGGCTGCCCAAAAAGCGCCTGTCGGATATGGTCCGGCGGATTCTGCGCTCCATGTTCGCTGTCGGTATCGACCGGCCCGAAGCCGCGCCGGCACCGGATCTGGCCGCGCATAACGAGGTTGCGTTGCAGATCGCACGACAGGGAATCGTGCTGCTGACCAACCGCGGGCTGCTGCCCCTGGCGCCTGAGTCGACCGCCCATATCGCCGTCATCGGCGGCCATGCACAGGTGGGCGTGCCGGCCGGTTACGGTTCGAGCGCCGTCGTTCCCCCAGGCGGCTACGCGGACGTGATACCGATCGGCGGCTCGGGCCTGGAGGCGGGCCTACGCAATCTGTACTTGCTGCCGTCCAGCCCGCTAGAGGAACTGAGAAAACAATTTCCCCACGCGCAGATCGAATTTGATCCCGGCATCAGTCCGGCGGAGGCGGTGTTGGCGGCGCGACGCGCCGACATCGTGATCGTGTTCGCGATCCGTGTCGAAGGGGAAGGCTTTGACATCGCCGATCTGTCGCTACCGTGGGGCCAGGACGCGTTGATCGCCGCGGTGTCTGCCGCCAACCCGAATACCGTTGTGGTGCTGGAAACCGGCAATCCGGTGACGATGCCGTGGCGCGAGTCGGTGAATGCCATTGTGCAAGCCTGGTATCCGGGCCAGGCCGGCGGTCGGGTCATCGCGGAAATCCTTGCCGGCCAAGTGAATCCGTCGGGTCGGTTGCCGATCACATTTCCGGTCGATCTCGGTCAGACGCCGCGCCCGGAGCTGCCCGGCATCGGCGCCCCGTGGGGGACACCGACCACAATCGAATACTTCGAAGGATCCGATGTCGGCTACCGCTGGTTCGCCAGCGGTGGCCAAGTCCCGATGTTCGCGTTCGGTCATGGCTTGTCCTACACCAGCTTTGAATACCACGACCTGGTGGTTACTGGCGGAGACATCAGCCACCACCCTCTCCAAGCCAGTTTCAGCGTCGTCAATATCGGCGACCGCGGCGGGGCCGACGTCCCGCAGCTGTACTTGACCGCAGCCCCCGGCGAGCGATGCTTACGATTGCTGGGATTCGAGCGGGTCGAGCTGGAGCCGCGCGCAACCTGCCGGGTCACCATAGAGGCGGATCCACGCCTGCTTGCCCGTTACGACGGCAGCGCAGGAAGTTGGCGCATCAGACCGGGCGATTACACGGTGGCGGTGGGCACTTCGGCGATCACGCCGCAGCTGGCGGCCACGGCCGAACTGACCGGTCGTACGTTCGGGCGGTGATCGGCATCATCTGCAAGGCCCGAACGCACGGCCGGCGTGCCCGGCTTACTGGACAGGGCTCAGTTCGTCGCCGCATGTGCAGCGGTACGGCTCACCCGCACCAGAGCAGTGGCATGGGACCTCGATGCGAACGCGACACCCGCAGCCCTCATGGCCACAGGTCAGCACGGTGCCTGCGTCGTAGTTTGCCATTTGACTCACCCTTTTCTGTGTCGTGGACTCTTGCGGCTATGGGGCAACCGCACCACCACTCTATACCCCATACGGGTATCTGGTAAACAGGCGTGACCGGTCCGATACCGACCGGGCGGTTCCCGCCAAGACGGGCGCGCCCGGCTAGCGTTGGCGGCATGACCGAGAAACCAACCCCCAAAGACGTTGATGCATTCTTGGACCGCACGGTGGTTGGCGACGATCCGGCATTGACTGCAGCGGTCGACGCCAGCAATGCGGCCGGGTTACCCCCGATCGCAGTATCGGCGCAGCAAGGCAAATTTCTGAGCCTGCTGGCCGGTGCCATGCAGGCGCGCCGCATCCTCGAGATCGGCACGCTGGGTGGCTTCAGCACCATCTGGCTGGCACGTGGCGCCGGCCCACAGGGACGGGTAGTGACGCTGGAATACGAGCCCAAGCACGCCGAGGTCGCACGGGCCAACTTGGAGCAGGCCGGCCTCGCCGACCGGGTTGAGGTGATAGTCGGCGCCGCGCTGGACACGTTGCCGACACTGAACGGTGGCCCCTTCGACCTGGTGTTCATCGACGCCGACAAAGAGAACAATGTCGCGTATCTGGAGTGGGCGGTCCGGCTGGCTCATCTCGGCTCAGTGATAGTGGTGGACAACGTCATTCGTGACGGCCAGATCGCGGCGCCGGAGTCCGGTGATGCCCGGGTGCAGGCGACGCGCCAGACGTTGCAGGTGATGGGCGAGCACCCTCGGCTGGACACGGCGGTGATCCAGACGGTCGGAGCCAAGCACTGGGACGGCTTTGCGCTCGCGTTGGTGCGGTAATCGACGCCCCGACGGTGTCAGCGCGGGCCAAGGTTCGCGAGAGCCTGATTGGACTGGCCGTTCGGGCCTGCTCACGGCCTGATTTTCGTTGCTGGCGATTGGCGAGCAAGCGTAATCTGGGAGTGGATGGATGGATTGCGGCGGGCTCAAAAGGCTTGCCGCATAACAGAAAGGTCACAAAATGAGTACAGTCCATTCATCAATCGATCACCACCCGGACTTATTGGCTCTGCGGGCGAGCTACGAACGCGCCGCCGAGTCGGTGAGTGCGCATGTCGCCTTCGGTCTGACACTGCTGACCGGCCTGTATGTGGCCGCGTCACCATGGATCGTTGGATTTAGCGCGACGAGACAACTTGCCCGGTGCGACCTCATCGCCGGAATCGCGGTGGCGATCCTGGCGTACGGGTTCGCGACGGCTCTGGACCGGACGCACGGCATGACCTGGACGGTGCCGGTGCTCGGCGTGTGGCTCATCGTCTCGCCGTGGATTGTGCAAGGCCTGACGCTGACAGCGGGCATGGTCTGGTCGAATGTCATCGCGGGTGCGGTGTTGACCTGCCTCGGCCTGACCGCCACCTACTTCGGAATGCGCACACGCGCCGCGGCCACGCACGGATAGTTCCTCAAGTCCGTTAAGCGAGGCATCAATTCGCCCGCCCTGGCCGGTTGATCCCGGCCGGGGCAGGGCTAGCCGCAGACTGCGCCGATCGCGGCCGAGCTGACCAGCTTGACGTACTTTGCCAGTACGCCGGTCTTATAGCGCGGCTCCGGCGGCGTGAAATCCTTTCGCCGAGAACCGAATTCGGTCGGGTCGGCCAGCACGTCGAGGACACGGTTTGCGACGTCGAGGCGGATCCGGTCGCCGTCGCGCAGTAAGGCGATTGGTCCGCCGTCGACCGCCTCCGGCGCGATGTGCCCCACACAAAAGCCGGTCGTTCCGCCGGAGAATCGGCCGTCGGTAAGCAGCAGAACGTCTTTGCCGAGCCCGGCGCCTTTGATTGCGCCTGTGATGGCGAGCATTTCGCGCATCCCGGGCCCGCCCTTGGGGCCTTCGTAGCGGATCACCACGGCATCGCCCTTGGCGATGGTGCCGTCCTCGAGAGCGTCCAGCGCGGCTCGCTCGCCGTCGAAAACCCTCGCGGTTCCTTCGAACACATCGGAGTCCAAACCGGCCGTCTTGACCACCGCGCCGTCGGGCGCCAGCGATCCGCGCAGAATCGTGATCCCTCCTGTCGGGTGGATGGGGTTGTCCAGCGCGCGAAGTACCTTGCCGTCCGGGTCCGGCGGGGCAATCGCGGCCAAGTTCTGGGCAACGGTTTGGCCGGTCACCGTCAGGCAGTCACCGTGCAGCAGCCCCGCATCCAGCAGTGCCTTCATCACCACCGGCACACCGCCGATGTGGTCGACGTCGGACATGACGTGCTGGCCGAACGGCTTGACGTTGGCCAGATGCGGCACCTTCGACCCGATCCGGTTGAAGTCCTCGAGCGACAGAGCGACGTCGGCCTCGTGGGCGATGGCCAGCAGGTGCAGCACCGCGTTGGTCGATCCGCCGAACGCCATCACCACCGCGATCGCGTTTTCGAACGCTTCCTTGGTGAGGATGTCGCGGGCGGTGATGCCTTGTCGCAGTAATTCGACGACGGCCTGGCCGCTGCGTCGGGCGAACCCGTCGCGACGGCGGTCGGTGGCCGGCGGTGCCGCGCTGCCGGGCAGCGACATGCCGAGCGCCTCGGCGGCACAGGCCATGGTGTTGGCGGTGTACATGCCGCCACAGGCCCCCTCGCCGGGGCAGATCGCGCGCTCGATGGCATCGACGTCCTCGCGTGGCATCAATCCGCGCGCGCACGCGCCCACCGCCTCGAACGCGTCGATGATCGTGACCTCGCGCTCGCTGCCGTCCGACAGCTTGACCACCCCCGGCAAAATGGAGCCGGCGTAGAGGAATACCGCTGCCAGGTCCAGTCGTGCGGCGGCCATCAGCATCCCGGGCAGCGACTTGTCACAGCCGGCCAAGAGCACCGACCCGTCGAGCCGTTCGGCCTGCATCACGGTCTCGACGCTGTCGGCGATCAGCTCGCGTGACGGCAGCGAAAAATGCATGCCCTCGTGGCCCATCGAGATGCCGTCGGAAACCGAGATGGTCCCGAACTCGAGGGGATAGCCGCCAGCCGAAAACACCCCTTCCTTGACCGCCTGGGCGAGCCGCTCCAGGGAGAGGTTGCAGGGCGTGATCTCGTTCCACGACGACGCGACCCCGATCTGTGGCTTGGCGAAGTCCTCGTCCCCCATGCCGACGGCGCGCAACATGCCGCGGGCAGCGGCCTTCTCCAGACCGTCGGTGACGTCACGACTACGCGGTTTTATGTCAGTGACTGGAGTCGAATCGGTTGTTGTGGCCATCGTGCAAGTATGCGTGAGCTAGTCGCGCGGCAAATGCGCGGGTCATACCCCAACGGGGTATAGAGTGAGGTTTGTGACGCCGGTCCGGCCACGCATGGCCGGCGCGTATTGGCAAGGGGTGAGAGGGACCTGTGGGGAATATGACGAACGCGCACGGATATTCGGAGCAGAAGGACAATTACGCCAAGCGGCTGCGGCGCATCGAGGGCCAGGTGCGTGGCATCGCACGCATGATCGAAGAAGACAAATACTGCATCGACGTCCTCACCCAGGTCAGCGCCGTCAACAGTGCCTTGCGTTCGGTCGCGCTGAATTTGCTTGACGAGCACCTGAGCCACTGTGTCACCCGTGCCGTGGCCGAGGGTGGCGACCAGGCCGACGACAAGCTTGCCGAAGCCTCGGCCGCCATCGCACGCCTGGTTCGTTCCTGATCGCGCGGGCGTGTTGACACGCCAAGTTGAGTGGACCCGTCGCCGCAGTGCGTACGGTAGGTGCAGCGTGATCTCGCAAGCAGCATTGCCTGGCCGATTGCGCACCCGACGCTATGACTGCCGAAACCGCCAACGCTCCCGCGCGAACGTGGACGCCACGGATCGCGGCGCAGCTTGGTGTCCTGGCCGCGGCGGCCTTCACCTATGTCACCGCGGAGATCCTGCCCGTAGGGGCACTGCCCGCGATCGCCCGCAACCTGCACGTCAGCTTGTTCCTGGTGGGAACCCTGCTGTCCTGGTATGCCCTGGTGGCGGCCCTGACGACGATTCCGCTGGTGCGCTGGACCGCGCATCTGCCGCGCCGGCGGGCGCTGCTGCTGAGCCTGACCTGCCTGACCGCCTCACAGCTCATCTCGGCGCTGGCGCCCAACTTCGCGGTGCTGGCAGCCGGACGGGCGTTGTGCGCGATCACCCACGGCCTGCTGTGGTCGGTCATCGCGCCGATCGCGACCCGGCTGGTGCCGCCAAGCCATGCCGGACGCGCCACGATGTCGATCTACGTCGGGACCAGCCTGGCGCTGGTCGTCGGTAGCCCGCTGACGGCGGCCATGAGCCTGATGTGGGGCTGGCGGCTGGCGGTGGTTTGCCTCACCGTTGCGGCCGCCATCGTCACGGTAGCTGCCCGGATCATGTTGCCGGAGATGGTGCTCAGCGAGGATCAGCTCGCGCATGTGGGTCCGCGGTCGCGCCATCACCGCAACGGCCGATTGATCAAGGTGAGCGTGCTCGCGATGGTCGCGGTCACCGGCCATTTCGTGTCCTACACGTTCATCGTGGTGATCATCCGCAACGTCGTCGGCGTGCGCGGGGCAAATCTGGCCTGGGTGCTGGCCGCCTACGGACTGGCAGGCCTGCTGTCGGTGCCGCTCGTAGCGCGGCCGCTGGACCGCCGACCCAGGAGCGCCATCGTGCTGTGCATGGCGGGATTGACGGCCGCGTTCGTGGTGCTGACCGCGCTGGCGTTCGGTGGCCAGCCCACCGTGACCACAGCGCTGATCGGGACCGCCGCGATCGTGCTGTGGGGAGCCATGGCTACCGCCGTATCGCCCATGATGCAATCCGCCGCGATGCGCAACGGGGCCGACGACCCCGACGGGGCATCGGGGCTGTACGTGACGGCGTTTCAGGTGGGCATCATGGCGGGCTCGCTGGCAGGTGGACTGTTATATGAGCGCAGCGTTGCGCTGATGCTGACCGCCTCGGCGGCGCTGATGGGCTTGGCCCTGGCCGGCATCGCGGCCAACCGGCAGATGCTGGACGTTGCGCCGACAAGCTCACGCGATTCATAGCTCACCAGGTCAGCGGCCTAATTGCGGCGCTCATCGGGTCGCTGTCGGCCGCTGAAAACGGTAGCTGGTGTACGCGCTATGCCACACTGTGTCAAGAACGTTGAGTGGAGGGATGCATATGTCGGGCTGGACGAGGGGAAGGCTCTTCGCAGCTCTGAACGCAGCCGCATTGGCTACCGTGGTGGGCTTGGCGCTGGTGCTCACTGCGGGTCCTGCGCTGGCGGATCCGGACCCGGCTCCCGGCGATCCGGGCGTGGTGGCCGCGCCGCCTGGTCCGCCTGCGCCACCACCCGACCCTTTAGCGGCCCCGCCTCCGCCCGACCCGCTGGCGCCACCGCCGTTCCCGGGGTTACCGGCACCGATGGCACAACCGGCGGCAGCGGGACCGGCTGCCGGGCAGGACCCCACCCCGTTCACCGGCACGGCGCCGTTCGGGCCGCCGAGGTTCGTCCCGGCCAACGGTTCGATGGTTGGGGTGGCCCAGCCGGTCATCATCAATTTCCCGGGGCGCGTTGATGACGCCGGCGCGGCCGAAAGCGCCGTGCATGTTTCGTCGATCCCGCCGGTCCCGGGCAAGTTCTATTGGATGACCCCAACCCAGCTGCGCTGGCGCCCGCTCAGCTTCTGGCCGGCCAACACGGCGGTGAACATCGATGCGGGCGGCACCAAGTCGAGCTTCCGAACGGGGGACACGCTGGTGGCGACTGCCGATGACGCCACACACCAACTGACCGTTACCCGCAACGGCGTCGTGCAAAAGACCTTCCCGATGTCGATGGGGATGGCAGCCGGCGGCCACCAAACCGCAAACGGCACCTACTTCGTTCAAGAGAAGATGCCCTCGGTGGTGATGGATTCCTCGACGTATGGGGTTCCGGTCAACTCGGCGTACGGCTACAAGGTGACGGTGACGGACGCCGTCCGGTTCGACAACAGTGGCAATTTCGTGCACAGCGCGCCGTGGTCGGTGGGCGATCAGGGCAAGCGCGACGTCAGCCACGGCTGCATCAACCTCGCCCCCGACAACGCGAAGTGGTTCTACGACAACTTCGGCTCGGGCGACCCACTCATCGTGAAGAACTCCGTCGGCACCTACACCAAGAACGACGGCTCCAACGACTGGCAGAATTACTAGTTTCCGGCTAGCCGACAAGACGCAAAAGCGCGCATGGGGCCTTTCGTTTGCCCGGCGATTATGTATAGCATCATACATAAGCCTTCGGTCCTGAGGAGCGGTGATGCGTAGTCCACGCGAGCGGATGGTGGTCTCCGCCGCGCTGCTGATCAGGGAGCGCGGCGCCCATGCCACCGCGATCTCGGACGTTCTGGAGCACAGCGGCGCGCCGCGCGGGTCGGCCTATCACTACTTCCCGGGCGGGCGGACCCAGCTGCTCTGCGAGGCGGTCGACTTCGCCGGCGAGCACGTGGCCGCCATCATCACCGAGGCCGAGGGCGGCCCCCAACTGCTGGACACGCTGATCGAGAAGTACCGCCGCCAGCTGCTCGATACCGATTTCCGCGCCGGCTGCCCAATCGTCGCGGTCTCCGTCGAAGCCGGTGAGGAATCCGACCGCGAGCGCATGGCGCCGGTGATCGAGCGCGCGGCGACGGTGTTTGACCGCTGGTCGGACCTGATCGCTGCGCGCTTCATCGCCGACGGGATACCGCGGGACCGGGCCGGCGAACTGGCGATGTTGGCGACGACCGCGATCGAGGGTGCGATTCTGCTGGCCCGGGTGCGACGCGACCTGATGCCCCTTGATGTCGTTCACCGCCAGCTGCGCGACCTGCTTTTGGCTGAGGTGCCCAGAAAGGACACCCCGCGATGACCAGTGACTGGCAGCCCACCGCATGCATCCTCTGCGAATGCAACTGTGGCATCGTCGTTCAAGTCGAAGATCGACGACTGGCCCGTATCCGGGGCGACAAGGCGCATCCGGCGTCGCAGGGTTATACCTGCAATAAGGCCTTGCGGCTGGACCACTATCAGAACAGCAGTGGTCGGCTGACCTCTCCGTTGCGCCGCCGCGCCGACGGCACCTACGAAGAGATTGATTGGGACACCGCGATTGTCGAGATCGCCGAGGGGTTCAAGCAAATCCGTGACACCTACGGTGGAGACAAGATTTTCTACTACGGCGGCGGCGGGCAGGGCAACCACCTGGGTGGGGCTTACAGCGGCGCCTTCCTGAAGGCCCTGGGGTCGCGCTACCGGTCAAATGCGCTGGCGCAGGAGAAAACCGGCGAAGCCTGGGTCGATGGGCATTTGTACGGCGGTCACACCAGGGGTGAGTTCGAACACGCCGAAGTGGCGGTGTTCGTCGGGAAGAATCCCTGGATGTCGCAGAGTTTCCCCCGAGCTCGGGTGGTGCTCAACGAGATCGCCAAAGATCCGGCCCGGTCGATGATCGTCATCGATCCCGTTGTCACCGACACCGCCAAGATGTCCGACTTCCATCTGCGGGTGCGGCCCGGTACCGATGCGTGGTGCCTGGCCGCGCTGGCCGCCGTCCTCGTTCAGGAAAACCTCTGCGACGAAACGTTTCTCGCTGAGCACGTGCACGGCGCCGACACCATCCGCGCCGCGCTGCAGGAAGTTCCGGTGGCCGACTATGCGCAGCATTGCGGGGTCGACGAGGAATTGTTGCGTGCGACAGCGCGGCGCATCGGTACCGCCGCCAGCGTCTCGGTGTTCGAGGACCTCGGAGTTCAGCAGGCGCCCAACAGCACGCTGTGCTCCTACCTGAACAAACTGCTCTGGATCTTCACCGGCAACTTCGCGAAAAAGGGTGGCCAGCATCTGCACTCGTCCTTCGCGCCGCTGTTCGGCCAGTTCTCCGGTCGCACACCGGTCACCGACGCTCCCATCATTTCCGGACTGGTGCCCAGCAATGTCGTGCCCGAGGAAATACTGACCGACCACCCGGACCGCTTCCGGGCCATGATCGTGGAAAGCAGCAATCCCGCGCATTCGTTGGCCAACTCGGTTGCCTGCCGCGAAGCCTTTCAGACGCTGGAACTGATGGTGGTCATTGACGTCGCGATGACCGAGACCGCCAGACTCGCTCATTACGTGCTTCCTGCGGCCTCCCAATTCGAGAAGCCGGAAGCCACCTTCTTCAATTTGGAATTCCCACGCAACGCTTTTCAGTTGCGCCGGCCGCTGCTGGAGCCCTTGCCGGGAACCCTGCCCGAACCAGAAATCTGGGCGCGGCTGGTGCGGGCGCTCGGTGTAGTGGACGACGCGGATCTACGGCCGCTCCATGAAGCCGCTCAACGTGGTCGCCAGGCTTATACCGAAGCGTTTCTCGCCGCTGTCGGAACCAACCCGACGGTGGCAAAGCTGCTTCCGTACGCGCTCTACGAAACACTCGGGCCGACGCTGCCCGACGGATTGCGTGGTGCGGCCGCCCTATGGGGCCTGGCCCAGAAAACCGCGCTCAGCTATCCCGATGCCGTGCGGCGCGCCGGTCACGCCGACGGCAACGAGCTGTTCGACGCGATCCTCGACAATCCCTCGGGAGTGACGTTCACCGCCCATAACTACGAGGACGACTTCGCTTTGATCAGCCACTCCGACCACAAGATCGCCCTGGAAATCCCGGAAATGCTGGACGAGTTGAGGGCGCTGACCCGAACACCGCCGCGGCTGACCACACCGGATTTTCCGATCGTGCTGTCGGTGGGCGAGCGCCGCGCCTACACCGCCAACGACATCTTCCGTGACCCATCCTGGCGCAAACGCGACGTCGACGGGGCATTGCGCGTCAGTGTCGAAGATGCCCAGGCCCTCGGACTCGTCGACGGAAGTCGAGCTCGCATCAGCACCGCAGCTGGCACCGCTGAGGCCACCGTCGAAATCACCGAGACTATGCTTGCCGGACACGCGTCCCTGCCCAACGGTTTTGGGCTCGACTACGTCGGCGATGACGGGCGTACCGTCACTCCTGGTGTCGCTCCGAACGTGCTCACCTCGACAGAATGGCGCGATCCCTTCGCCGGCACGCCTTGGCACAAGCACGTACCGGCCCGCATCGAGCCGGTGCCGGTAACCAGCGGGGTCAGTTCCAGATTCTGACCCGGCTGTGCGGGTCCAGAAACAGCGCATCGTCTTCGGCGACCTCGAAGGCGTCGTAAAAGGCGTCCACGTTACGGATGACGCCATTGCAGCGAAACTCCGGCGGAGAGTGCGGATCCACTGCCAGCCGCCGGATCGCTTCCGCTTCACGGGATTTGGTCCGCCACACCTGGGCCCAGCCGTAGAACACGCGCTGCACGCCGGTGAGGCCGTCGATGACGGGAGCGGGCCGGCCGTTCAGCGACAGCTGGTAGGCCAACAGTGCGATGGACAGCCCGCCCAGGTCGCCGATGTTCTCCCCGACGGTGAATGCGCCATTCACGTGGTAGCCGGCGTCTAGTCCTCTGGGCGTGTACGCGTCGTATTGCTCGATGAGGGCCTTCGTGCGGGCGCCGAACTCGGTGCGATCAGCGTCGGTCCACCAGTCGACCAGATTGCCGTCGCCGTCGTACTTGGCGCCCTGGTCGTCGAAGCCGTGCCCGATCTCGTGTCCGATCACCGCGCCGATTCCGCCGTAGTTGGCGGCGTCGTCGGCCTCGGCGTCGAAGAACGGCGGCTGCAAAATGGCTGCGGGGAAAACGATTTCGTTCATCCCAGGGTTGTAGTAGGCGTTGACCGTCTGTGGTGTCATGAACCACTCGTCGCGGTCCACCGGGCCGCCGAGCTTGGCCAGCTCACGGTCGTGGTTGACAGCGTACCCACGCTGGTAGTTGCCGTAGAGGTCGTTGCGGTCGATCACCAGCTTGGAGTAGTCACGCCACTTCGTCGGGTAGCCGACCTTGGCGGTGAATTTGTCCAGCTTGGTCAGTGCCCGCTCCCGGGTCTGCGGCGTCATCCAGTCCAGATCGCTGATGCTGAGCCGGTACGCTTCTTGCAAGTTGTTCACCAGCCCGTCAATGCGGGCCTTGGCGTCCGGCGGGAAATACCGCTGCACATAAAGCTTTCCGACGGCATCGCCCATCAGGCTCTCCACCAAAGACACCGCCCGCTTCCACCGGTCACGGATCTGTTCGGCGCCGGTCAGCAAGCGGCCATAGAAATCGAAGTCCGCGGCAACCAGGTCGTCGGTCAGCCAGGGGGCGCGGGCGCGGATCAATCGCCAACGCGCCCAGCACTTCCAGTCTTCGAGGTCAACGCTCGCCCATAGGGCGGCGAATGCGGTGAGGTAATCGGGTTGGCGCACAATGAGTTCCGCGAAGGCTGGCGGTGCACTGCCCAGCGCGTTCACCCAGCCGGTCCAGTCGAAGCCCTTACCTTCGGTCTGTAGGTCTGCAAAAGTGCGCAGGTTGTAGGTGAGGTCGGCATCGCGGCGCTTGACCACATCCCAGTGCGCGGCAGCCAGTTTGGTCTCCAGCGCGACGATGCGGGCCGCGGTCTCGGGATGGTCTTCGGGGGTCCCGCCGAACACCAGGCTGAACATTCGGGCGATGTGTCCCGGGTAGGCCGCCAGCACCTCGGCGTGCTGTTCGTCGCGGAAGTACGACTCGTCGGGCAATCCAATGCCGGATTGACTGAAGTGCACCAGGTAACGGGCCGAGTTCTTGGCATCGGTGTCCACATACATTGCGATGCCGCCGCCCACCCCGGTGCGCTGCAGCGCACCCACCGCCGCGGCCAATGCGTCGGAGTCGGCGGCGTCATCGATGGTGGCCAGCTCGTCATGCAGTGGCTGGGTGCCCCTGCGTTCGACGGCTTGTTCGTCGAGGAAGCTGGCGTAGAGGTCGCCGATGCGTTGCGCGTCAGTGTCCGCGGTTGCCGCCCCGGAGCCTTGCGAAGCGACTTCCTCACTGGCTTCGATGATCAGGTCGCGTACCTGCTCTTCGGCACGGTCGAACAGGTGACGAAACGCCCCGTCGGTCGCCCGGTCCGCCGGTATCTCGTAGTCGGCCAGCCAGCGGCCGTTGACGTGATCGAACAAGTCATCTTGGGGGCGGGTGCTCGCTTCGACATAGCTCAGGTCGATGCCCGAGCGGATGGCCTTATACGTCACCCCGCCATCCTTCCATCTTTCTCGGGTGCAACGATCGGGCCATGTCCGACGGCGAGCGAACCGAGCCACCGACCCACGAAGATCCCGCTGACTCCGACGAGGACTCCGAGCCCGACGTTGACGGATCTGAACTCGCAGGCGGCGCGATTTTTTCCCATTACGGCATCGCGTCGGCCTTTCTCGGCGCGCTGTCGGTGGCCGCGGTCGTGCTCGGTGTCATCATCTGGTCCGCGCACCGCGACGAAGCAGCCGAACGCAGCTACCTGACCCGCGTCATGCAGACCGCCGCCGACTGGACGGGTGTGCTGATCAACATGAACAGCGGCAACATCGACGCCAGTTTGCAACGGCTGCACGACGGGACGGTCGGAGAACTCAACACCGACTTCGACGCGGCCATGCAGCCTTACCGGCAGGTGGTGGAGAAGCTCCAGTCGAAGAGCGCCGGGCAGCTCGAGGCGGTAGCGATAGAAACGGTGCACCACGACCTGGATACCCAGCCCGGTGTCGCGAGGCCCTCGCGGTCAGATGTCGTCACCACCAAGTTGCCGCCGTTTGCGAGCCGAACCGACTCGGTGATGCTGGTCGCGACATCGGTCAGCGAGAACGTCGGCGCCAAGCCGCAGACGGTGCACTGGAACTTGCGGCTCGATGTTTCCAACGTGGACGGCAAGCTGATGATCTCCGGGCTGGAATCGATCCGATGAGAAACATATGGCGGCTGCTCGCGTTCGACATCGTGGCCCCACTGGCCGCGATCGCGGCGTTGCTGATGATTGGGGTCATACTCGACTGGCCGCTGTGGTGGGTTTCGGCGTGCTCGGTGCTGGTTCTGCTGATCGTCGAAGGCTCAAGCGTCAATTTCTGGCTGCTGCGCCGTGATTCGGTCAGCGTCGGTACCGACGATGACGCACCGGGGCTGCGATTGGCCGTTGTCGTCCTGTGCGCGGCCGCTCTGTCGGCCGCGGTGCTGACCGGATTCACGCATTGGACGAGGTCGGACCGCGACTTCAAGAAGGACTCTCGACAGGTGGTTCAGGTCGCCACGGGGATGGCGGAGGCGATGGCGTCGTTCACTCCGAATGCCCCGACAAGCTCCATCGATCGGGCCACGGCGATGATGGTGCCGGAGCAGGCCGGCGCGTTCAAGGAACAATACAAAAAGTCCAGCGCCGATCTGGCCCAGCACAACGTCACCGCGCAGGCCGCCACGCTAGCGGCCGGAGTCGAGGCCCTGGGGCCGTCGGCGGCCAGTGTGGCGGTGATCCTGCGGGTAACCCAGAACGCGCCGGGCCAACCGGCCGGTCAGGCAGCGCCCGCGCTGCGGGTGACGCTGACCAAGCGCGGCAGTGCCTGGCTGGTGTCCGATGTGCTGCCGATCAGATAAGGAGATCAGTTGGATTCGGCTGAACGTGCGGACTTCACCTTCACGAACCGATCCGACAATCGACGCATCCGGATCATCAGCGAGGACAACGGGCTGGTGCTGCCGTCGAGGTAGCCGGCCAGTTCCTCGGCACTAACCCCGATACGGGACGCGAATTCCTGTTGGTCCAGGCCCGATCGGTCGATCAGTAGCTGCACGTGGCGGGCCACCTCGGCGCGTTCATTGGCTTCCAGGTGGGTGCGGGCGCGTTCTAGCACCTCCCACAGGGCTTTGGAGATGCCGTAGGGCCGGGTGCCTCCGAGGACTTCTTCGACCTGACGGGCGGTCCGCCCGTACGGGTCGCGTTTCAATGCCGCGGCAATGCGCTTCCAGGTGGCGATGTCACCGCTTTGCAGCGCAGAACGGATGGCGGCGGTCGGCCAGAACTCCACCGGCTGGTCGGGGTCGTGAGTGCGTCGCTCTGTGGCCGGCCGGTGGGGCGGCGGTGCGGGGCGTCGGTCGGATGCCAACGTCACCTCGCCTCCTCCAGCATCGCTACAGCCACCGACAGGCAGCGCTGCCTGATCTCCTCCCAGTCCGAGTTAGCGTCGGCTTCGGACCCCTCATCGTCGTTGAAATCGCAAGGGTCTGGATCTGCGAGTCGACGGACCAACTGGGTGGCGATCCATTGCCGCCTCGGTGATTGACAACAGTAATACCTGTCCATTCCGGCCAGTACCACAGCGGCGGTTTCGGGCTCCAACGTGTCGACCATGTCTGCAAATTCGGCGTAATCGCGGCGGCTGTTACGGCACATGATCAGGTAACCCTTGAGACGCAGGGTCTCCGCGCCGGTCGGGATCAGCAGCCGGTCGCCAGTGGGCAATTGCACGTGGGTGGTTTCCACCGGGCTGCGCCGTTCGTACTTCGGCCGGTCGGTGGCGTTGGTGTCGGTGTCGCTCTCCAGCGCGTCGATCGCGACCGAAAGCCGCCCCCGCCATAGTGTGACCGGGTGAACGGGCCGGTCCGCCCCCGCAATCGCTTTGGCGATGCCGTTGCGGGACGCCAGGCCGCCGACCAGCTTCTTGGCCCCCAAAGGACCGTTGGTGTGACCGTTGGTGCTGGTCTTCGCGTCGGTCGGGCTTACCCCGACCCCTGCCTTCTCGTCGCTGATGTTGACCTGGTGGGGGATCTGTCCGGGGCCCTGTCCACGATCCTGTCCAAGCGCCTGCAAAAGGCTGCCTTGCATCTCCTTGCCGCTGCGCCCACAGCCGGTGAACGCGAGCGGGTCGGTCACGCAAATGGCGTCGGGCGCCAAATGCTTGAGCTTCGCGGCTGATTTGAGCACCATCCGCAGGTCGGCATTGGGCGCCGTCAGTGCCGAAATGTCGTCGGGGATGACCACGACGTCACCGAGGTCGACCTCAGGCAACGGCCTGTCGAAGTCCACGGACGGCAAAATCCGGGACAGCCACCGGGGCAGCCACCAGTTCCACTGGGCAAACATCGCCATTAATGCCGGGACCAGGACCAGCCGTACCACGGTGGCGTCCACCGCGATCGCGACAGCGCAGGCCACGCCGATCTCGGCGACCAGCGGCATGCCGGCGAACGCGAAGCCGACGAACACCGCGATCATGATCAAGGCAGCGCTGGTGATGGTGCGGGCGCTGGTGCTCACGCCGTATGCCACCGCATCGCGAGTGTTCCCGGAGTGCAGGAAGCGTTCCCGGATGCGGGTCAGTAGGAAGATCTCGTAGTCCATCGATAACCCGAAGGTCATCGCCAGCACCAGCGGGGGAACGGTGCTGTCGATCGAGCTGATCTGGGCGAAACCGAGATCCTTCAGCCAGCCCCACTGGAACACCATCACCAGGCTGCCGTAGGCGGCCGCGACCGACAGCAACGTCATCAGGACGCCCTTGAACGCCAAGAACACCGAGTGGATGGAGATCAACAGCATTACGAACGCGATGAGTGCAACAAAGGCCAGCACCAGCGGCTCGGTCGCCGACACCCGGTCATCGAAATCCTTGATCAGCGCGGTCGGGCCGCCGACATCCACTCGTGCCGTTCCCGCGTCGGGGATCTTGGGTAGCTGCGCGCGCATCCAGCCGACGGCTTCCCGGGCGCGCATGTCCTCGGGATCGACCGACAACACCGCGGACAGCAGGGCACTGCCGTTGTCCTCGGCGAATTGCGGCGGCGTCACCGAGACAATGTTGGGAGCCTGCGTCATCCGCTGACGGATCGCGCCGATGGTCTGGCTATGTTCGGGTGAGGCCGCGCCGCCGTCCGGAAAGGTGATCAGCACCCGAATCGGGCCCAGGGCGCCGGGACCGAGCGCCTGGGCCGCCGCGCCCACCCCGGCACGGATTTCGTGCGAAGAGTCGAACTGGCGCAGCAGGCTGTTGCCCAGCACCATCGATGCCGCCGGTGCGGCCATGACGAGCAGGACCGTCGATGCCGCCAGCGCCGAGATCCAGGGCCTGCGCATCACCCATGCGATCCAGCGGTTCCAGAACCGAGATTGAGTACTCTCCGGCCGGCGCGACCAGTGCAGCAAAGCCGACCTCTTGGCGGCCGCCCGGCCGAACGTCGCCAACGCCGCCGGTGTCAACGTGGTTGATGTCAACATCGCCACCGCGACGGCCAGAATCGCTCCGGTAGCCATCGACTTCAGCGCCGGGGTGTTGATCACGTAAATCCCGGTGAGCGAGGCGACGACGGTCATCCCGGACAACACCACCGCCAGCCCCGACGTGGCCATCGCGGCGTCGACGGCTTCGCGGGGCTGGCGGCCGGCACGTAGTTCCTCGCGGAAGCGCATCAATATGAATAGCGAGTAGTCGACGGCGAGTGCGATCCCGAACATGGACACCGTCGAGGTCACGAACACCGACATGGCGGTGTATGCCGACAGCAGATAGACCAAGCCCATGGTGACCACGACCGTGCAGACGCCGAGGGCAAGCGGGATCGCCGCGGCAGCCAGCGAACCGAACACGGCGAGCAAGACGATCAGAATCACTGGCAGGTTCCAGCGTTCCGCGGCGGCGATGTCGTGCTTGGTATTTGCCGCCGCAGCAGCGCTGAGAGCTCCCTGCCCGATCACGTAAAGACGCACTCGCCCGTCGGCGGTCTGGCCGGGTTGATCACCCTTGATGCCAACCTTTAGGCGTAGCTGCTTGGCGACATCACTGGTGTTGCGGGAATCCAGCCGCAGCGACACCACATACGGTCGGTCGGGCTGCGGCGGCCGCTGGGTGGGGTTGGGCACCTCCGTTATGCCGGGGAATTGGCCGGCGATTCCTCTCAGTAGTGCGACCGCGTCGTTGATGTCCTGGTAGCTGGCGTCCGGACGGGGCGCCGCGACCAGCGCCAACGATGACGCTCCCTGGTCGTGGTATAGCTCCTCGAGCTGGTCGTGGACCACCAGCGACTGCGAACCGGCCACTTCGAAACCACCGCCGGTGAGATTCCCGGACTGCGTCATCGCCAAGTAGATGGCCGGCACCAAGGTCAGCAACCAGCCTGTGAAGACCAACCAGCGGTGCCTACGCAGGCTGCGGCTGAGGCGCATCATTAACTGCTGGATTTCAGGCTCCCCGGTTTCTCGCGTAGCGCGTGCAGGCGAGAATACCGCAGCACGCTGTGGATTATGGTGGCTTATCTGGTTCCTGAGCTGCGGCGACAGCGTTGTTGCCAAGACGCTGCTAAGTCGTTGTGAACCGGTAACCAAGCGGGATTTCGGTCACATGGGCTGGCAGCGGCTTGGCAATAGGTAGGTCGGGGATGGCAGGATGTCGGATGGCCTGCGGGGCATCGGGGAAATCCGCTATCAGTGGGGCCGTCTATGCAGCCGTTTGTGAGGCGCCAGTACTCGGCGGGGCGTCGCAAACTGTAAGGAGTTGTCCATGACGACAGGGACCGCGACCAGGCCCCGCAGAATCTTCGCCGGGCTGATCGCCGCCACCGTTCCGGGCGCTGCCATCGCGGTGCTCGCCGGGCCACCGGCGACCGGTGCTTCCGATCCGTGCGCAGCCAGTGAAGTCTCCAGGACGATCGGTTCGGTCGCCAAGTCGATGGGTGACTACCTGGACTCGCATCCAGAGACCAACCAGACGATGACCACGATGCTGCAGCAGCAAGCGGGGCCGCAATCATTGCCGTCGCTGAAGTCCTACTTCGATGCCAACCCCAAGGTTGCCGGTGATATGACGTCGATTGCGCAGCCGTTGACCAACCTGTCGCTGCAGTGCAAATTGCCGATCACGATCCCCCAGGCGATGGGCCTCATGCAGCAGGCGCAGGGCGCGGCGGGCGGGCTGCCCGCCCTGCCAGGTAATGCCGCGGGCGCACTGCCATCGGGCGGCGCCGCGGGCACCCCGCCCGCAGCGAGTCCGGTTCCGCCCGCGGGGACCAACCCGCTTCCGGGGCCGCCGCGGGGCAACACCGTCGGTTAACCGTCGCTTTCCGGGTCGCGCTCGGGCGGCGGTAGGGGACCCTGCAGGGCGCTCTGGGTCGGGTCGGCGGATGGGTCGCTTTGGTGCTGCACAAGAGGCAGCGGACCGGTAATCGGGTCGTCGTCCGAGTCGGCGGTGTTCTCGGTGCGGAACACGAAGAAGAACACCACCCAGCCGACGGCGGCGATGAGTAACCAGCTGATCAACCGGTAGATCAGCATCGCCGAGATGGCACTTGGCAACGACATGCCACTAGAGACCAGTCCGGGCACCAGCACCGCCTCGACGATCAACAGCCCGCCGGGCATCAGCGGGATCGTGCCGACCGCGCGAGCGGCCGCGTAGGCAACCGTCAATCCGGCGACCGACGCGTGGTCGCCGGCTGCGTATGCAGCGAAGCCGAGGCAGGCCACGTCTGCGATCCAGTTCAACAGCGACCAACTGAACGCCACCCCCAGGTCGCGCCGGCCCAGGCTCACCGATTCAAGCTGCATGAGCGTCTCGCGCCACTTGTCCAGGCCGGTGTCGGCCGGCCTGCCGCGAACCGAGTTGACCCACGACAAAACGCGACAGCCGATCCCCTCGATCAGCTCCGGCCGCGATGCGACCGCCTGGGCCAGGAGCAACAACGCGACAAAGCCACCCAGCGTGAACAGCAACGAGAACGGATTGTTCTTTGCGCCGAGGAAGAAGGCCCCGCCCAAGCCCAGCAGCGCCAACCCCACTGCCTGCAAGACACCCGACATCACCAGCTGCCACGACGCCACCACCGTCGAAGCGCCCCAAATCCGTTGCTGCCGAAGCAGAAACGTAGCCGAGAGCACCGGCCCGCCGGGCAGCGTGGTGCTCAGCGAGTTGGCGGCATAGAAGGCGGCTTCGGACCGCAATTGCTTGACGTGCACCCCGGCCGATTTCAGCAAGGTGCGTTGGATCTGGGCAAAGCTGTGCATCGATGCGGCCGCCGCCAGCAACGCTGCGAGCAGCCACCACCAGTTGGCCTCATACAAGCTCATCCAGGCTTTGGCCAGCTGGTCCCAGCCCAGTGCGACCTCGACGGCAAGCACGATTGCGACAATGCCGAGGACCACCCATCGCACCCACCAGTACTTGCCGCGCAGGGTCTCTTCGCGCGGCAAGTCGAGCTTGCGGGCAGGTGCGTCGTGCGACACGTGATTTAGGGTAACGGTGCAGGTGGCGCGGCGATCGCCGCGCGGCTCCGACTGTGTCGTCGTCGTAACCGGATCGTGCCAGCAATGCGGACCTCTGAGCCTCTGCACCGACCCGCAAAAGGCCGTCGGGCGGTCTTTAGGGCGGCACTGCGACAGTTAGGCTTGCCGGATGTCAGCAAACCTCGACGACGCTTCGGTCGAACCCCTTGTCCGCAAGACCGCAGCCTGGGCGTGGCGTTTGCTCGTCATCCTGGCTGCGTCGGTCGCCCTGCTGTGGGTTGTGAAGAAGCTCGAAATCATCGTCGTTCCGGTGCTGGTGGCGTTGTTGCTGAGCGCGTTGCTGGTGCCGGTGGTTGACTGGCTGGACCGGCGGGGTCTGCCCCGCGGTGGCGCGGTAACGCTGGTTTTGCTGATCGGGTTCGCGATTTTGGGCGGCATCCTGGCGTTCGTCGTCAACCAGTTCGTCGACGGTCTGCCCGGCCTGACAGAACAGGTGACTCGCAGCATCGAGTCCACCCGCAGATGGCTGATCCACGGACCGGCGCATTTGCGCGGCGAACAGATCGACAACGCGGGCAACGCCGCGATCGAGGCGCTGCGCAACAATCAAGCGAAGTTGACCAGCGGCGCACTTTCTACCGCGGCCACCATCACGGAGCTGGTCACGGCGGCGGTGTTGGTGCTGTTCACGTTGATTTTCTTCCTCTACGGCGGGCGCAACATCTGGCAATACGTGGTCAAAATCTTCCCGGCTGACGTACGCGACAGGGTGCGCGAAGCGGGCCGTGCCGGATACGGGTCGTTGATCGGGTATGTGCGGGCCACCTTCCTGGTGGCCCTGACCGACGCGGCCGGGGTCGGCACGGGCTTGGCGATCATGGGTATACCGCTTGCGCTGCCGCTGGCATCACTGGTTTTCCTGGGTGCCTTCATCCCGCTGGTCGGTGCCGTGATCGCTGGGTTCCTGGCCGTCGTGGTGGCCCTGCTCGCGAAGGGCTTCATCTACGCGCTGATGACGCTGGGTTTGCTGGTCGCGGTAAACCAAGTCGAGGCTCATTTGCTGCAGCCCCTCGTGATGGGTCGCGCGGTCTCGATCCATCCGCTCGGGGTGGTGCTGGCGATTGCCACTGGCGGCGTGCTCGCCGGGATCGTCGGTGCCTTGCTGGCCGTTCCGACGGTCGCGTTCATCAATAACGCGATGCAGGTGCTGCTCGCCCCGGATCCATCCGCCGAAGCCGACGAACAGGCCGAAGAGGCTGACGAGGGTGGGGCCATCCTGCTAGCGGAACCGGACAGCCCCGAGGATGGGTCCGACTAAGCCCTGAGGTGCCTACAACCGTCCCTCACGGCGCAGCAAATCCTGGGCGGACAGGCCGCCGCCGGTGCGGCGGCGCTGCCGGACCGGGTCGCCATTTTCGCTCTGTCCGCGGGCGTTCAGCTTTTCCGTGGCCGCCTCGGAGTCGTTTCCCTCCGACCGCATCACCGGGAGTGCGGTGGTGGGGTCGGCCGGGTCGTTCCTATCGTCGTCAGAACGGTTGGTAGGGACGGGCATGGCCCGGGTCTGACCGTCGGACGGGGCAGGTGGCGGTGAGGTTGCGGGCCCGGGTGTCGGGGCCGGCGGCGCGGAATTGACCGGGCCGCGCACGTCGGATGCGGTCTGGGTGCCGGGCACGGAGAGGCGCGTCGTCTTGGCTTCCGTCGGCTGACCGGGCCTGGTCTGAATGCGTGTGGTGTTCGCGGCATCGCTCGAAGGCGCCGTGCCGGCCCGCGTCGCCGCAGTGGCGGGCTCCTGGGCAGGCCTGGCCTCCGGCGGGGTGGCCGGGCGTGGCCGCGACGGCTCCAGCGCGCCAGGGTGCGTGGGGTCGTGCGGTGGACGCGGCGACCCGGCAACCAGGCTGGCCGCGACCGGGGGCCGGGTGGGCCGCCCATTGAGGGTCGGCCGCTTGCGCTCGTCGGGCAGGTCAATCTCGCCCAGTCCGATCCGGTTCTGCAGGCGCCTCGCCCAGCGCGGGGCCCACCAGCAGTCATCGCCGAGCAACTTCATCACCGACGGCACCAGGAACATACGGACTACGGTCGCGTCCAGCAACAGCGCCGCCATCAGCCCGAATGCCAGGTACTTCATCATGACCAGGTCGGAGAACACGAACGAGCCGGCGACCACGGCAAGGACCAGTGCGGCCGCCGTGATGAGGCGGCCGGTGGTCGCGGTTCCGATCCGGATGGCCTCGGCAGTGGACATGCCGCGCTCACGCGCCTCGACCATCCGGGACACCAGGAATACCTCGTAATCGGTGGCCAAGCCGTAGCCGACCGCGACAACCAGCGCGATTATCACGACCATCAACGGCGTTGCCGTGAAATTCAGCCACTTCGAGAAGTGCCCGTCGACGAAGATCCACGTCAGGATGCCCATCGTGGACCCGAGCGTCAGCGCGCTCATCACCGCTGCCTTGATCGGCAACACCACCGACCCGAACGCCAGGAACATCAATAGCATCGTCGCGGTCAGCAAAACCACCAGCATCAGCGGAGCCTTGTCGTACAGGCTGTGGATGCTGTCCTGCTCGAGCGCGAGCGTACCGCCGACCCAGACGGTCAGGCCCTTGGGTGGGGTGATCGCCCGTAGCTCGACGATCTTCTTGGCGGCGTCATTCTGGTTCAGCAAGCCGTTCTGGATGACCCGCACCGACGGGTCTTTCGACGCACCGGGCGCGACCGCACGCTCCTGCCACATGTTCGCGGGGTTGTTGTCCCGATCGATGAACCCGCCGATGGTCATCGCCTTGCTGCGGACGTCTGCGATCTGCTGATCAGCGACCGGCTGATGGTTGGTGTTCTGGATCACCAGCGTCAGCGGATTGTTGCGATACCCGGGGAAGAGTTTGTCGAACTGCTCTTGCGCCTGGCGCACCGCATTGTTGGGCGGCAGATACTTCTCGCTCATGCCGCCGAGTGACAGTTTGCCCAGCGGGATAACCAGCAAAATCATCCCGACAATGATCGGGATGGCGAACACCAGCGGCCGCTTCATCACGAAGTTGACGAGCTTGCCCCAGAACCCGGCCTCGACCTCTTCGCGGGTCTTGGTCTTCTGCAGGCGGTCCGCCAGCCAGTTGAGGTAGGCGCGGGAGACCTTCCAGTTCCGCAGGAAGGGCACCCGGAACAGTGTCCGCACGCCGAGCGCATCGACGTGGCGACCGAGGATCCCCAGGCAGGCCGGCAGCAGCGTGATCGACAGCACCGCCGCAAGCGTCACCGCCGCAATGAGGGCGTAGACCAGCGACTTCACAAAGCCCTGCGGCAACATGAGCAAGCTGGCGCCCGACGCGATGATCAGCACGGCCGAGAACGCCACGGTGCGCCCCGCCGTCATGACCGTGCGGCGCACCGCGGCCTCGGTGTCATAGCCTTCCGCGATCTCTTCCCGGAACCGGCTCACCACGAAAAGCCCGTAGTCGACGGCGATACCCAGACCGATCAACGAGACCACCGGTTGGGCGAAGAAGTGCACCGGCCCGAACATCGCAATCAACCGCAGAATGCCCAGCGAGCCCGCGATGCTCAAACCGCCCACCATCACCGGCAAGCAGGCGGCGATCACGCCGCCGAAAACCAGGAACAAAACCACCGCCACCAGTGGCAGCGCCAGAACCTCCATGCGCCGTTGGTCAGTGGCAATGGTGCCCGTCAGCGCGTTCGCGATCGGCTCAAGACCGGCGAGCTGCACTGTTCCGCCGTCGAGCTTCTGCAGGTCCGGCGCGATGGTCTTGTAGTTGTTGAGGATGGTGTCGTCATCGTCGCCTTTGAGCGGGATGCTGACGAATGTGTACTTCTTGTCCGGGGTGACCATGCCCTGGATGACCGGGTTAGGGGTGTCGGGCGCTCGCAGGTAGCCGGCCCAGCCCAGAACCTGGTTGGGATGGTTCGACTGGAACTGGTTGAGCTCGTCGACGATTTGCTTCTGCCACGCGGGGTCGTTGACGGTTTTGCCGCCCGGCGCCTTGAAGACCGCCACGATGTGGCCGGTTCGGTCGCGGCCGTAGACCTTGTCGCCGAGGATCGAGGCCTTCACCGACTGACTGCCGTCGTCGTAGAAGCCGCTCTGTGTGACATGCTTGCCCAGGCTGAGCCCGAAAACGCCGCCGAGAAGGCACAGAGCTACCGTCACCCCGATCACGATGTACCGGTAGCGGTACACAGTTCGACCCCACCAGGCGAACACGCAAGCTCCTTACTGGATCGGTAACGACCCGCGCATTGGTTTTCCAGTGTCACACACGCGCGGTCAACAGCGCGGACAACGGCCGGAACGGCTGGAGCCACGCTCCCTGGTCAGGCAGCGAATCTAGGCCGATTCGCGGCAACGGCTCCCGGAAAACACCGGCGATGTCTTCAAGGTCGACGAAGTCCAAGGTATCCGACGCTAGTGCCCAGCTAGCGTGTTCGCGAAATCCGATGACCTGAACGCTGACTCCGGTGCGTGCGATTTCCTCCAGCGGTTGACGAAACGCCTGACCGTCAGCGGAAGCCACAACCAGCGCCGCTAGCCCTTCGGTACGCCGCAGTTCGATGTGGGCGAGCATGTCGCGGTCGACGTCGCTGTCCTCGTCGATCTTCGGCTTGGCGAAGACCGCGAACCCCACGTTACGCAGCGCATCCACCCAGGGCCGAACCACGTCAGCGCTGCCCGGCGCGATATTGGTGAAAACGGTGGCCTCGGGTTCGATCACGACGCCCGGACGGCTGGCGCTGACCTCGGCCGTCCGTGCCAGCAGCCAGCGACCCAGGGCGTCGAAACGTGGGCGTTCCAAAGCTGTCGGGCGACGGCCCAAAATCGAGCCCAGGCCCATGTCGAGGTTGGGAGCGTCCCACACCAGCAAGACGCGTCCACCCGGCGGTGAGAAGCTGCCCAGGGCATCGTCGGACAGCACCGCCGGTGGCACCAAAGGTTCCGCTGCTGCTGCGGTCTCTTCTGCCAGGCTCATACTCATCGCCTACTCATCGTCTAAGCCAGATGAATTCGGTCACGGCACTGCCCGCTTCGTGGGCCTTCGTCTCGTACTTGGTGGTCGGGCGGACAATCGAGATCGGCAGCCGGCCACCGGGATCGACGCGGCACAGCCGGGCTTCGGCGTCGCCGACCTCGGCGATGTGCTCGGCATAGCCGGGGTGGTCCGTCGCGGCGTGCAGAACACCGCCAGGGAGTAGCCGGTCGGCGATCAAGCCAACCGTGGCCGGTTGCAGAAACCGGCGTTTGTGGTGGCGCGCCTTCGGCCACGGATCGGGAAAGAAGACGCGAACCCCGGTCAGCGAACCCGGTGCGATTAACCGTTGCAGGACGTCGATCGCGTTGCCGCGGATCAAACGGATATTGCCAACCTTCTCGCGCTCGATCGCGCACAGCAGCTGAGCCAGCCCTCGCCGGTAGATTTCTACCGCGATCACGTCGATGTCGGGCTCTTCCTTGGCCATCGCCAGCGTCGATGTGCCGCTGCCGCAGCCGATTTCGAGCACCACCGGCGCCTGCCGGCCAAACCATGCACGGGTGTCTAGCGGCGGCTCATCACGACCGGGGTGTTCCCCCGAGGGAGCGCCGACCGATAGGCCTAGTTGCGGCCAGAGCCGTTCCCAGGTCTGGCGCTGGGCGCCGGAAAGGGCCGAACGCCGGGAGCGGAAACTCGTGGCCGGGAGATAACGCTGTTCGCGACGGTCCGATTCCTCCTCCGGCGTATCGGGACATATCCCCACCCCGGGCTGCGCATGCATTTGTCCATGGTGGCCCATAAACCCGTGATGTAGCCGCCCCTGGTCCAGATTGATACCCAACAGTTGCCTTCAGCTGGTAACAGATAAATGGTGGCTCGCATCTCGGTGACGCGGGTGCCACCATTCGGTGGGACCCGATCTACTATCCGGCAAACGGACCCAGCCTCGGCAACGGCCCTGCATCCGGTAGCGGCAACGCTGGCTGGGCGATCGGGTCAATCAAATCGAACGGGCGGGACATGAGGGGACAGGGACATCAGATTTTCGTCGACGAGCTGGCGCGATTTGCTGCCGGCCACGTTGACCCGCGGGTGACAGCAATCGCCGAGCGAACCGCCGCACCCCTGCGCGTGATTGTTCAGGGTCGCCGGGGAGTGGGTCGCAGCACGGTGGCCCGGGCGCTGGGCCGCGCGGGAATCACATCGGGGATCTCGGTGAGAACCCTGGTGACACCGTCGGCATGCGCCGACGATCACGACGTCGACATAGTCGTCTACGTGACCACGGAGGTGATCAAACCCGAGGACACCGACGCGATCGCCGCCGCCGGACGCCCGGTATTGGCGGTGCTGAACAAAGCCGATTTGGCCGGCTCTCTTTCGGGCCGGGGCGGCGACGGGCCGATCGCGGTGGCCCGGATGCGGTGCGCGGATTTTTCCGCGCTCGTAGGAGTGCCCATGGAGCCGATGATCGGCTTGCTCGCGGTCGCCGCGCTCGACGACCTGGACAGCGCGTTGTGGGCGGCGCTGCGGACGTTGGCCGCTCATCCAGGTGGCGCTGCCTGCCTCGATGGTTCCTTCGCCGGGTTCCTGGCGGCGAACAACCCGGTGCCGACCGACGTGCGGCTGCGCTTGCTGGACACCCTGGACCTGTTCGGCATCGCACTCGGGATCGCCGCGGTCCGACAGGGCAGGACGGCAGCACAAGTGCGGGCTCTGCTGCGCCGGATGAGTGGTTTTGATGCCGTCCTCACCAAGGTCTCAGTCGTCGGCGCCGAGGTGCGCTACCAGCGGGTGCTAGCGGCGGTCGCGGAATTGGAGGCGCTGGCCGTCGGAGACGAGCGAATCAGCGGGTTTCTATCCCGCGACGACACGGTGGTCGCCCGAATGGCGGCCGCCGTTGACCTTGCCGAGGCGGCCGGGCTCGACGTCGGACCCGTTGATCTGGACCGCGATCCGTCCGCACACCTGCCACGGGCGGCGCGGTGGCAGCGCTACAGCCGTGCTTCGGTGAGCGATCTGCACCGCGCGTGCGGTGCGGACATCGCCAGAGGATCGCTACGGCTGTGGTCGCAGGCCTGCGGGTCGCTGCCTGGGGAGTCTTGGTGAGCGGCGAGAATTACGACGATCCAGCCGTTGAGGTGGACGCGCTGGTGGCAACGATCGCGCCGCGGCTGGATGCGCCCGCCATCCATCGCCGCGACGTGGTGCTGGTGACCGGCCCTTGGATGGCCGGGGTGAGCGCGGTGGCCGCGGCGCTGCGCGAACGGCTGCCGCAGCACAAGTTCGTCGAGCCGGCGGATCTGGGACCCGGCGACGCGCCGATGGCGGTGGTGTTTGTTGTTTCCGCTGCGGCCCACCTGACGGAATCTGACTGTGCACTGTTGGACGCCGCCGCCGAGAACACCGATGTGGTTGTCGGTGTGGTGTCCAAGATCGACGTGCATCGCAGCTGGCGCGACGTAGTTACCGCTAACCGCGACATGCTGGCCGCGCACGCGCCGCGCTACGGCCAGGTGCCCTGGGTAGGTGCGGCGGCCTTGCCTGACCTCGGCGAGCCGAACATCGACGACTTGGTCGAGACCGTCTCGGGACAACTCGCTGATTCCGACATCGCACGGCGGAATAGGTTGCGGGCGTGGGAATCTCGGCTTAAGACCCTAGTGCATCGGTTCGACCGCGAGGCCGAGGGCGCCGGCCGACAGGCACGGGTTGACGCGTTACGCGAAGAGCGCAGCACGGCCTTGCAGCAGCGGCGGCAGTCGAAAACCGAGCGCACCATCACGCTGCGCGGTCAGATTCAGCAGGCTCGGGTCCAGCTGTCCCACTCTGCGCGCAACCGTTGCTCGTCGGTGCGTAGCGAGCTGCAAGAAGACGCCGCGGGTTTGTCCCGGCAAAAGATGCCCGACTTCGAGGCGCATACGCGTGGCCGGCTGGATGAGGTGGTCGCCGAGGTGAGCGAAGGCACCGGCACACACCTCGCCGACGTCGCGCAGGTGATGGGTGTCTCGGTGACGCTGCCGGCCCTCGACAAGCTGCCGACCGTTGACGTCCCGCCTCCGCCGCTGAAATCGCGGCGGCAGGAAACCTGGCTGATGATGCTGTTGGGCGTCGGGTTCGGCTTGGGTGTAGCGCTGACGCTGAGCCGGCTGATGAGCGGCCTGGCCTCTCGGCTGAGCTCCGGGCTGGCCATAGCGGGCGCCGTGGCGTGCGTGGCGATCGGACTGGCGGTCACGTTCGTGGTGATCAACATCCGCGGCCTGTTACGTGACCGGGCGTTGCTGGACCGCTGGGCGGGGGACGTGACGTCCTCGCTGCGGTCCGTAGTAGAGGAGCTGGTCGCCACCCGCGTGCTGGTCGCCGAGTCGGTGCTGAGCAAAGCGCTGATGGCCGCCGACGAGGCCGAGAACGCACAGGTGACCGACCACGTCAGCGCCATCGACGGCGAACTGCGCGAGCACGCTATGGCCTCCGCGCGGGCCGCGGCGGTGCGTGATCGAGAGCTGCCGACGGTTATGGCCGCGCTGGACGCCGTGCGTGCAGAACTGGGAGAACCGGGTATACCCCCACCCGAGAGCCCTGCCGAGGATGATGCTGCGGGTGGAACTGAAAAACCGGGTTCAAGGAGCGCAAATGGCGATCTTTTGTGAGCTTCTGAATCGTTGTTGTGAGAAGGCTTATACCTGCCCGAGACTTCCCCGACAAGTTGCTCACGATAACCTGTAGTTAAAGCCACCATGTCAACAGTTGTGTGGGCGAAGGCATAAGAGAAGTCCGAATACGCAGAAGAATTCAGGAGAGTTCGATGACCTCAGCGACCATTCCCGGTTTGGATACTGCACCTACGAATCACCAGGGGCTGCTGTCGTGGGTAGAGGAGGTCGCTGAGCTGACCCAGCCCGACCGGGTGGTCTTTGCTGACGGCTCCGACGAAGAGTGGGAACGGCTCGCCGGGCAGCTAGTCGAAGCCGGCACCTTCACGAAGCTGAACGAGAAGAAGCACCCCAACTCCTACCTGGCGCTGTCGGATCCGTCCGACGTGGCGCGGGTGGAGTCCCGCACGTTCATCTGTTCTGAGCGGGAGATCGACGCCGGACCGACCAACAACTGGATGGACCCCGCCGAGATGCGGTCAACCATGACCGACTTGTACCGCGGCTGCATGCGCGGCCGCACCATGTATGTGGTGCCGTTCTGCATGGGCCCGCTCGGCGCCGAGGACCCCAAGCTGGGCGTGGAGATCACCGATTCCGAATACGTCGTCGTCTCGATGAAGGTGATGACCCGGATGGGCACCGCCGCCCTGGAGAAGCTCGGTGACGACGGGTTCTTCGTCAAGGCGTTGCACTCGGTCGGCGCCCCGCTGGAGCCGGGCCAAAAGGACGTACCGTGGCCGTGCAATGACACCAAATACATCACCCACTTCCCGGAGACCCGGGAGATCTGGAGCTACGGCTCCGGCTATGGCGGCAATGCGCTGCTGGGCAAGAAGTGCTATTCGCTGCGCATCGCGTCGGCGATGGCCCACGACGAGGGCTGGCTGGCCGAGCACATGCTGATCCTCAAGCTGATCTCCCCGGAGAACAAGGCGTATTACTTCGCCGCGGCATTCCCGTCGGCCTGCGGTAAGACGAACCTGGCGATGTTGCAGCCGACCATCCCCGGCTGGCGCGCCGAAACGCTCGGCGACGACATCGCCTGGATGCGGTTCGGCAAGGACGGCCGGCTGTACGCGGTCAACCCCGAGTTCGGTTTCTTCGGGGTCGCCCCGGGCACCAATTGGAAGTCCAACCCCAACGCCATGCGCACCATCGAGGCGGGCAACACCGTCTTCACCAACGTCGCGCTGACCGACGACGGTGATGTTTGGTGGGAGGGTCTGGAAGGCGACCCGCAGCACCTGATCGACTGGAAGGGCAACGACTGGTACTTCCGGGAGACGGAAACCGAGCCGGCCCACCCGAATTCGCGGTACTGCACGCCGATGTCGCAGTGCCCCATCTTGGCGCCGGAGTGGGACGACCCCCAGGGGGTGCCGATCTCGGCGATCCTGTTCGGCGGCCGCCGCAAGACCACGGTGCCGTTGGTGACCCAGGCGCGGGACTGGCAACACGGCGTGTTCATCGGTGCCACCCTGGGCAGCGAGCAGACCGCCGCCGCCGAGGGCAAGGTCGGCAACGTGCGGCGCGACCCGATGGCCATGCTGCCGTTCATGGGCTACCACGTCGGGGACTACATGCAGCACTGGATCGACGTCGGCAAGAACTCCGATGAGTCCAAGCTGCCGAAAGTCTTCTTCGTCAACTGGTTTCGCCGCGGCAGCGACCGCCGCTTCCTGTGGCCTGGCTTCGGAGAAAACAGCCGCGTGCTGAAGTGGATCGTCGACCGCATCGAGCAGAAGGCCGGTGGCAGGTCCACACCGATCGGTACCGTGCCCGCCGTTGAGGATCTGGACCTCGAAGGCCTGGACGTCAATGCTGCCGACGTGGCCGAGGCGCTGCAGGTCAACGTCGACGAATGGCGCGAGGAACTGCCACTCATCGAGGAGTGGTTCGAATTCATCGGCGAGAAGCTGCCTACCGGCGTCAAAGACGAGTTCGAGGCGCTCAAGCAGCGACTGTCCGAGTCGAGCTGAACACGCGGGGCTAGCCTGCCCCGGTCGAGCGGCTAACCACCTGTCGTCGCAACGACTTCGGCAGGTAGACCGCGCCTGACCCGACGACTGCTGCCGAGTCGCCCGGATTGGAGATGGCGCAACGCTGCAGTGACAGGCAACCGCAGCCGATGCACGAGTCCAGGTTGTCACGAAGTGCCACCAGCCCCGCGATCTGGTCATCGAGGCGTGCGCGCCAGGTTTTGGACAGCCGAGCCCAGTCGGCCCGGGTCGGGGTGCGGCCGTCTGGAAGTTTCTCCAGCGCCTCAGCGACCTCATCCAGACTCAGTCCGACGTTGCGGGCAGCGCGGATGAATGCCAAGCGGCGCAGCATCTGTCGTTCGAATCGGCGCTGACCGCCGGACGTCCGAGTGGCCGTGATGAGGCCTTGATTTTCGTAGAACCGGATTGCCGACGCGGCGAAGCCGCTGCGTTGGGCGATCCCGCTGACGGTGAACAAATCCCGCTTATCCATGTGGCCTACCCATTCGAGGACTTGACTTGAAGTTTACTTCAACTATCAGTATGGCGGTATGACTCAATCTCAACCCTGTCCCGTCGCAATCGTCACTGGCGCGTCACGCGGGTTCGGTAAAGCGGTGACGGCCGCTCTACTCGACCGCGGCTGGGCCGTCGTCGGCGATGCGCGCCGCGCCTCCGAACTGGAAACTACCGCGCGAGAGCTGAATTCAGCGAGGCTGACCGCGCTATCCGGAGACGTCACTGACGCGTCGCATCGTGACGCACTCGTCGCCGCCGCAGTCAAGGCCGGGCCGCTTCGCCTGCTGGTCAACAACGCCAGCCGGCTCGGACCTAGCCCGCAACCGGCACTCGCTGACTATCCGCCAAGCGAGTTGTGGGCCGTGTACCACACGAACTTGTTCGCCCCGCTTGCCCTGATTCAGGCGGCGCTGCCGGCGCTTACTGACAACGCGGGGGTGATCGTCAATCTGACCTCGGACGCTGCAGTGGAGGCATACCCGGGCTGGGGTGGGTACGGCTCGTCAAAGGCCGCGCTCGATCAGCTATCGGCTGTGCTGGCCGCCGAGGCCTCGGCTGTGGCGGTTTACGCCTTCGACCCGGGCGACATGCGGACCGAGATGCATCAGGCCGCATTTCCCGGCGAGGACATCTCCGACCGTGCCGAGCCGGAGTCCGTCGTGCCGGCATTGCTGCGACTGCTCGACAGCAGGCCGGCCTCCGGCCGTTATCGGGCCGCGGATCTGACGCTATCCGGGGCGCGGCGATGACTCACGCGGTCCGCCCACAAACGCACTTTTACCGGCCCCCGAGCTCCGACGCCACCGAGCCGCCGGAAGCGCGCGGCGTCGCCCGAGACGCGGTCAAGCTGCTGGTCGCCCGGCCGGGCGAGGTCAGCCACGTGCGGTTCGCCGACCTCGGTGATTACCTGCGACCAGGCGATCTCGTGGTGGTGAACAACTCCGCCACCCTGCCCGCCGCGGTTGACGGCCGCCGTGCTGGGCAGCTGATCGCCGTGCACTTCTCCGTGGCGCGCGCCGAAAAAGATTGGGTGGTGGAGCTGCGGCCTGCGGCGCATGCGGGCGCACATATAACCCCTCGGCCGGGCGAACGCATCGACATGCCCGGGGGCGCCGCGGTCGTGATCGGGTCGTCCTACCCGGAACCCGGGGTCGACGGCGCGCGGTTGTGGACTGCGCGTGTGGTCACCGAAGGCAGTGTCGGGTCATACCTCGCTCGGCACGGCCGGCCAATCAAGTATTCATACGTGCCGCGCCGATGGCCGCTTCGCTACTACCAGACCGTGTTCGCCCGGCATCTCGGTAGTGCTGAGATGCCCAGTGCGGCCCGGCCTTTCAGCACCGAACTGGTAACCGCTCTGGTGGCGGCGGGCATTGCAATCGCGCCGATCACCCTGCACGCGGGGGTGTCCTCGGCAGAGGCGGGCGAGCCGCCGACTCCCGAGCTGCTCGAGGTACCGGCCGCTACCGCGCGGATGGTCAACTCGGCGCACGCGGCCGGCAGCAGGGTGATTGCCGTCGGCACCACGGTGACCCGTGCCCTTGAGTCAGCCGCGAACGCCGACGGCGTGGTACGGCGGGCCGTTGGCTGGACAAATCTGGTGCTCGGCCCCGACCATCCGTCCAGGGTGGTCGACGGCCTGATCACCGGATGGCACGATGTCGGCGTCTCACACCTGCTGCTGCTGGAGGCTGTCGCGGGCCCGGACCTGGTCGCCATGGCCTACCGGGAGGCCGTCGAACACGGCTATCTGTGGCATGAGTTCGGCGACAGCGCTCTGCTGCTGCCGGAGTAATTGACCTCGGGTACGCCCGCTTGACACCCGTCAATTTTTGCGGCGGTACAGTCTGCGCATGCAGATTCGCGAGTACACCTCCGGTCAGGGGGGCGCCAATAAGCCCGCCGTCATTCTCCATCCGTCCGGCACGGTCATTACTTTCGATGAGTTGGAGGCGCGGGCCAACCGGCTGGCGCACTACTTCCGGCAGGCCGGTCTGCGCGAGGGCGACTCCGTCGCGATCCTCATGGAGAACAACGAGCACATCCATGCCGTCATGTGGGCGGCGCGCCGCAGCGGTCTGTACTACGTGCCGATCAACACCCACCTGACCGCGGCCGAGGCTGCCTACATCGTCGACAACAGTGCCGCCAAGGCGATTATCGGCTCGGCGGCGCTGCGCAAGACCTGCGAGAACCTGGCCGAGCACTCCCCCGCAAGCGGGAGGGGCCCCCAGCCGGGCGGCCTGCCCGATCTGCTGATCATCGCCGACGATGATCTCTCCGGCTGGCAGCGTTACCCGGAATGTGTTGCGGATCAACCGGACACCCCAATCGACGACGAACGCGAAGGCGACCTGTTGCAGTATTCGTCGGGCACCACCGGTCGGCCCAAGGGCATCAAACGCGAATTGCCGCACGTCCCACCGGCCGAGGCGCCCGGCATGATGTCGGCGCTGGTCACTTTCTGGATGACCCCCGATTCGATCTACCTGAGCCCGGCGCCGCTGTACCACACTGCACCGTCGGTGTGGTCGATGAACGCGCAGGCCGGCGGCATCACCACGGTCGTCATGGAGAAATTCGACGCTGAAGGCTGCCTCGATGCCATCCAGCGCCACCGGGTCACGCACGGTCAGTTCGTCCCGGCGATGTTCACCAGAATGTTGAAACTTCCTGAGGCGGTACGTAATTCGTACGACGTGTCCAGCCTGCAGCGCGTGATGCACGCGGCGGCGCCGTGCCCGGTGGAGATCAAGAAGCAGATGATGGACTGGTGGGGACCGATCATCGACGAGTACTACGCCTCCTCGGAGGCGATCGGGTCGACGTTGATAAGCGCCGAGGACTGGCTGGCGCATCCGGGGTCGGTCGGCAAACCCATGCTGGGTGGGGTTCACATCCTCGGCGAGGACGGCAGCGAACTGCCGCCGGGCCAGGCCGGTGAGATCTATTTCGAAGGGGGCTATTCCTTCGAATACCTCAACGACCCGTCGAAAACTGCTGCGTCCCGGGACAAGCACGGCTGGGTGACAGTCGGCGATGTCGGATATGTCGACGAAGAGGGGTACCTGTATCTGACCGACAGGCGCCACCACATGATCATCTCGGGCGGGGTGAACATCTACCCGCAAGAAACCGAGAACCTTCTGGTCACCCACCCGAAGGTGCTGGACGCGGCGGTGTTCGGCGTTCCCGACGACGAGATGGGACAGCGCGTCATGGCGGCCGTGCAGACCGTCGACCCGGCCGATGCGACCGATGAGTTCGCCGACGAGCTGCTGGGCTGGTTACGAGATCGTCTGGCGCACTACAAGTGTCCGCGATCGATCGCTTTCGAAGCGCAGCTGCCGCGTACCGATACCGGGAAGCTCTACAAGAACGGACTGATCGAGAAGTACTCGGTGTGACCCATGCTCCGGGTGGTTGACGTCTCGAGCGTGCCGGAAGCCGGTCCCCAAGTCGGTCCAGCCTCACCGCCGGGCGTGATCGTCGCCGTCGGCTCGGCTGCTGACATCAACGGCTCGCAAGCTGGATTCTGGCTCGACACAGCGACTTTCACCCTGACAGAGGACCGTTGTGCTGATCATCGAGTCGTCACCGTCGATTCGGTGCCCGAGGCGCTGGCCGAGCTGACTGCGCGCTGTCAACGTTGGCCGCACGCCAGTAGCGTGTGTGACGACGTGTTGCGTGCGGTGGACCCCGGCGGCCCGACGCTGTCCGCGGTGGTGACCGAGTCGTTGGCCTACTCGACCCTGCAGGCCGGCCCGGAGTTCGCACGCTGGTTGGGAGAACGCGGTCCGACTCGTATGCCCGACATCGCCGATCCGGTGCAGGTGCAGCGCGACGGCGACACCCTACGTATCACGTTCAACCGGCCCCAACGTCACAACGCGTTTTCCACCGATGCGCGCGCCGCGCTGCTGGAAGCGCTGGCGGTCGCGGAGCTGGACCCGTCGGTGACCGGGATCGTGCTGAGTGGCAACGGACCGTCGTTTTGTAGCGGCGGAGACCTCGCTGACTTCGGCACCTTCGCTGACCCGGCGAGCGCGCACCTGGCCCGCACCCGCCACAGCCCCGCCCTGGCGCTCGATGCGCTGACCGCCAGGCTTGGCCGGTCCTGCCGAGCCGAGATACACGGCCGGGTGATGGGCAGCGGATTGGAGATGGCTGCGTTCTGCGGATGGATCCAGGCGCGCGACGATTCGGTATTCGGACTACCCGAACTGGGGCTGGGGCTCATCCCCGGTGCCGGCGGCACCGTCAGTGTTACCCGCCGCATTGGCCGTTGGCGCACCGCGTATCTCGTGCTGTCCGGCCGCAGCGTCGGTGTCGATACCGCACTGGCCTGGGGGTTGGTGGACGCGACTTACGTTGGCGCGCAAAGCGTTGCTCAGAAGCCCGAATAAGTGGTGGTCGTCGTCGAGGGAAGGTTCGAGACGGCGATCACGCCGATAACGACGTACAGGATCACAAAAATCACGGCTGCGACGGCGCCCACGATTGCGGCGATGATGGCCCACTTCTTGGCGTTATCGGCAGCGGCTTGCGCCTCGGCATACCGTCCCTGCGCCCACAGTCCGGAGACCTTGGTGGAGTACACGATCGACACAATCCCAAGCGGGAGACAGCAGAGCACGGTGCACAGAATCGCCCAGACGAGGTAGTTTTCCGGCTCCCGCTGGCCTTGCCAGCCCGGTTGCGGCGCCGGCCACCCCGCTGGCTGCTGGCCCTGCCAACCCGCTGGCGGTTGGCCCTGCCAACCCGGTTGCTCGCCTTGCCATTCTGGGGAACCACCATACGGCCCTGGGGGATAACTCATCGGCAGCTGCCTTTCCCTTTGGTTCCCTCGGCTCCAAACAGATTCACTTCCGCTCAGCTTTTGCTGGTGGGAGAAGTCAGGCAAATATACAGCAAACGCCTACGTCGGGCCGGGAGGTTCTCAAGTCCGCGTCAGATCCCGCCCCGGGCTACCAGCTGCCCGGCGATCACATTGCGCTGGATCTCATTGGTGCCTTCGCCGACGATCATCAGGGGCGCGTCGCGGAAGTAGCGTTCGACGTCGTACTCGGTGGAGTAGCCGTAGCCGCCGTGGATGCGTACGGCATTCAGAGCAATCTCCATCGCAACTTCGGAGGCAAACAGTTTGGCCATCCCGGCTTCCATATCGCAACGTTCGCCGCTGTCGTAGCGCTCAGCGGCATAGCGGGTGAGCTGGCGGGCGGCAGTGAGCTTGGTCGCCATGTCGGCCAGGTAGTTGCCTATCGACTGATGCTTCCAGATCGGCTGGCCGAAGCTTTCCCGCTGCTGGGCATAAGCCAGCGCGTCCTCGAGCGCCGCCGTGGCCACGCCCAGGGCCCGGGCGGCCACTTGGATACGGCCCGTTTCGAGACCTTTCATCATTTGCGAAAAGCCATCGCCCATGCGGCCGCCGAGTATCGCCGACGCCGGTACGCCGAAGTTGTCGAACGACAGCTCGCAGGACTCGACGCCCTTGTAGCCCAACTTGGGCAGATCCCGCGACACCGTCAGACCCGGCCCGTGCTCGACCAGCACAATCGAGATGCCCTTATGACGGGGCCTGGCGTTCGGGTCGGTCTTGCACAGCAGCGCGATCAGCCCGGAACGGCGCGCATTGCTGATCCAGGTCTTGGAACCGTTGATCAGCAAGCCGGCAGAGTTTTCCCGGCCGTCCGGTAATGCGGTAGTCGACATGTTCTGCAGATCGGAACCGCCGCCGGGCTCGGTCAACGCCATGGTGGCCCGCAGTTCGCCGGTAGCCATCGGCGGCAGGTAGGCCCGCTTCTGCTCCTCGGTGCCGAACAGCATCAGCAGCTTGGCGACCACGGTGTGCCCGCCCATCGCACCGGCCAGGCTCATCCAGCCGCGCGCCAACTCCTCGGTCACTCGCACGTAGCACGGCATGGACACTGGCGACCCGCCGTATTCCTCGGGAATGGCCAGGCCGTAAATGCCTATCCGCTTCATCTGTTCGATCCACGCCTCGGGGTAGGTATTGGCGTGCTCGACCTCGCGGACGGTCGGTTTGACTTCACGGTCGATGAATGCCCGCACCGTGGCGACAAGCATGTCCTCTTCGTCGTTGCGCTCACTGCTCACCCGTGACCACCCTGATCAGTCCGAATACGCGAACACTTGGGGTCGCGTTGCCCTTCGGTTGGACAGCCTGCCAGCATGTGGCTTTGTGACTATGAACGGCTCCCATATCGGATACGCGGCTCAGCGCGAGGGCGGGCCCTACTTCGATGACCTCTCGATAGGCCAGGTCTTCGACTGGGCGCCGGCGACGACGCTGTCATCCGGGTTGGCCGCCGCCCATCAGGCGATCGTGGGAGACCGCCTGCGGCTGGCTCTCGACGCCGTTCTGTGCACCGCGGTGACCGGCGTGCCAGGGCCGCTGGCACATCCGGCGTTGGTCTGCGACGTGGCGATCGGGCAGTCGACGCTGGTCACCCAGCGCGTGAGAGCCAACCTGTTCTACCGCGGGCTCACGTTTCACCGCTTCCCCGTCGTTGGCGACACCATCTATACCCGCACCGAAGTGGTTGGGCTGCGGGCCAACTCGCTCAAGCCGGGTCGGGCGCCAACGGGAATGGCTGCGTTGCGGATGATTACCATCGACCAGGCGGATCAGCTGGTGCTCGACTTCTACCGCTGCGCCATGCTGCCGGCCGGCCCGGATTGGCGTCCCGACGACCGGCCCGGCGATGACCTGTCGGCCATCGGCGCTGACGCGATTCCGCCGGCTTCCGATCCAACCGCTCACTGGGACGGTGAGGTGTTCCGAAACCGGGTGCCCGGTCCGCATTTTGACCCCAACCTGGCGGGTGCGGTGATGCACAGCACCGGCGATGTCGTGAGCAGCGCGCCCGAACTTGCTCGACTCACACTCAATATCGCTGCTACACACCATGATTCGCGAGTCGGCGGACGCCGGCTGGTGTATGGCGGACATACCATCGGGCTGGCACTCGCGCAGGCAAGCAGGTTGCTGCCCAATCTGGTGACGGTCCTGGGCTGGGAGTCCTGCGACCACACCGGTCCCGTCCACGAGGGCGACACCTTATACAGCGAGCTGCACATCGAGTCCGCCGAGCCGACCGATCACGGGGGCGTGCTGGGGCTGCGTTCGCTGGTCTACGCGGTCAGCGACACCGAGGGTGAGCCCGACCGCCCGGTGCTGGACTGGCGGTTCAGCGCGCTGCAGTTTTGAGCCGCTCGCGAGCGTAACGCAGCCGATAGATCTGTCATCGTTTTTCGAAGTGGCGTTACGCTGGCGGCCGTGGACTCGGCGTCGTCCCAGTGGGGTAGCAGTGGGCTGGCCTTCCTGACTGGTCTGCCGAACGGGCCACCCGACTTCTCCCGCGCGAAGGTGCTGACCCGCGCCGAGCAGGTGGCCGCAGCCGTCGGTGGCCGAATGGATATCACCATCGATGCTGCCGGCCTGCTGACCGGGCGGGCCGCATTGCTGGGATTGACCCGCAGCGGCCGGGTATCGGCCGGCGGCGCCACTCGGTTGCTGGCGGCTGCCGACGGCTGGTGCGCGATCACGCTGTCGCGCCCCGACGACGCCGCCGCCGTCCCTGCACTGCTGCAGGTCGATGACGTACCCGTCGACCCTTGGCCGATGCTGCAGCATTGGGCCGCAACACGTCTGGTGTCCGCGATCGTCGAGCGGGCGGCTCTGCTCGACATCCCGGTGGCTGGTTTGGGTGAAGTCGCGGCCACACCGCCGCGGATACGGCGAATGGGCTCCCGAGGATCGGTGCGTGAGTTGACGGGTCTGCTGGTCGCCGACCTGTCATCGATGTGGGCGGGCCCGCTCTGCGGGCATCTGCTGGCACGCGCCGGAGCGACCGTCGTCAAAGTCGAAAGCCCGCGTCGCCCGGACGGCACCCGAGAGGGCAACCGTGCCTTCTTCGACTGGATCAACGGTGAAAAGCTTTCCTACTGTGTCGATTTCGACAGCAAAGCCGACGAGCTACGCGAGTTGCTCGCCGTAGCCGATATCGTGATCGAAGGTTCGCGCCGTGCGGCGCTGGCGCGGCGCCGGCTCGGGCCGGATCATGTCGCGCCACGGGCAGGCCGAATCTGGTTGCGGATCACCGGGTATGACGACCCGAGACCGGCGTTCGGGGATGATGCCGCGGTGGGCGGCGGCCTGGTGGGTGTAGCTGTCGATGGACCGGTGTTCTGTGGGGACGCCATCGCCGATCCGCTGACGGGGCTGGAGGCGACCTGGGCGGTAGCCGAATCGCTGGGCCGGGGTGGCGGCGAGTTGATCGAAGTGTCGATGGCTGGGGTCGCCGCGAGCTATGCGGCGCTGCCAACCGTGGCGTCGGTCGCGGAGTACCCGGCGCCGCCACCGCCGGTTCCGCCGGCATCCCGCCCAGCGGCTGAGCTGGGCGCTGATAGCGACGCCGTGCGCCGCATGGTCGTCGAAAGAGGTTGCCTGTCATGCTGATTCAGCGAGCCACATTGCTGGATGGGACGATCACCAATATCCGGGTCGGCGCACAGATCGACGCGGTGGGCGACGGCCTGGTTGCCAGGCGGGGGGAGGGTGTGCTCTACGCCGGCGGCGGAACCGTCCTGCCCGGGCTCCACGACCACCATGTGCACGTGCGCTCGGCGGCTTCTGCGTTGGATTCTTTTTTCGTCGGACCGCCCGGGGTCAGTACCAAAGTTCAGCTGACACAATTGCTGTCGAATGCCACGCCAGGTCCCGACGGGTGGATTCGCGCCGTCGGCTATCACGAGTCGGTGGCCGGGGAGTTAGACCGGACCGCTCTTGATGCCGTGGTTCCCGACATTCCGGTGCGCATCCAGCATCGCAGCGGTGTGCTGTGGATCCTCAACTCCGCCGCGCTGGGCCGGGTCGGCCTGGCTGAACATCCCGACGGGCGCCTACGCAGCGCCGACCGTGGCTGGTCGGAGGCGCTGCAGCAGCGCGAAAGCGACCTGGCAGAACTCAGCCGCCG
This sequence comes from uncultured Actinomycetota bacterium, assembly GCA_963730415.1. GTDB lineage: Bacteria > Actinomycetota > Actinomycetes > Mycobacteriales > Mycobacteriaceae > Mycobacterium. Next base: position 277,685 of record CAVSSC010000001.1, read on the forward strand.
AATCACCGCGACCGGCGTCACCGGCGTCACTGACGCCACCCCTGACCTCGACGCCGATCACCTGGTCTCGCTGTTGGCGGCGCACCGTCGCGGCGAGTTTCGGCCACGGCTGCATTTCCTGTCACCGGGTAAGAAAATCCTGCACGACGATCGTCTTGACCTGGACTCCCTGACGGACTGGATTGCCGATCATCACAGCGCCGGGCGACCGGTCGCCGTGCACTGCGTGACCGCAGCCCAGCTGGTGGTGACCATCGCAGCCCTGCGCGCGGCCGGTAGCCATCCGGCCGATCGCATCGAGCATGCCGCCGTTGTGCCCGACGATAACCTGACCGACCTCGCCGAGCTTGGGGTCACGGTGGTGACACAGCCCAACTTCGTCGCCGAGCGTGGCGATCAGTACCTCGCCGAGGTGCCCGCCGCCGAGCACGGTCAGCTGTGGCGGGTCGCATCGCTGCTGCACGCGAGGGTGCCGGTGGCTTTGTCTACCGACATGCCTTTCGGCCACGGCGACCCGTGGACGGCGATGCGCGCCGCCGTATACCGCACCACACCCAGCGGCGCCGTTCTCAATGCGAACGAATGTGTCTCGGCGCTAAAGGCTTTGACGATGTTCCTGGGCGGGTCGGATCAGCCAGGCCGGGCGCGGACCGTCGAAACCGGACAGCCGGGGGACCTCTGTGTGCTGACCGAGCCACCGGCGACGGTGCTGGCCGAGCTGGACGCTGGCATGGTGGCGGCCACGATCATCGGCGGCGAGCTCGTTTACTTCGCAATGTGATTAGCGATCAAGGCGCCGGGGCGAGTGCAGAGCGCAAACTCTCGCATTGGCTGTCGAAAAACCGCTGTGACACTTGGGCTTTTGGCGCCCACAGGTCGAAGCCATGGAAGACGCCCGGAATGATTTCGACGTCGCACGCCACCCCGGCCTTCCTCAGGCGCTCGGCGTAGGCGAGATCTTCGTCGTGGAACAGGTCGTGGGTGCCAACGCCGATCCACGCCGGCGGCAGCCCGCTGAGATCATTGCGCCGCCCTGGGACGGCGACGTTCGGGTCAGCTTCGCCGAGATATGCCGTCCAGCCGAAATGATTACTGCGGGTGTCCCACAGCCGGTGGTTCGGGTTGTGGGCGGTGGCCGAACTGCGGTCATCGAGCATGGGATACGCCAGCAACTGGAATGTGGGGGTTACTTCGCCGCGGTCGCGGGCCAGCAGGGCCAGGGCCGCGGCGAGCCCGCCGCCGGCACTGGCGCCGCCGATCGCCACCGCCCGCGGGTCCACAGACGGCAGTCCGGCCAGCCAGGTCAACGCCGAGTAGCAGTCCTCCAGCGGTGCCGGATACGGATGTTCGGGCGCCAACCGGTAGTCCACTGACGCGACGGTGATGCCCAGGCGTGTGCTGAACCGGCGGCATAGCCGGTCGTCCTGCCGGGCGGTGCCGATCACGTATCCGCCGCCGTGGATCCACAGCAGCGCGGGCGTGGGCTCCGTGACGCCGACGGGCCGGAACAGCCGAACACCGGCTCCGGAACTCAAGGTGATCACCTCGGCATCGCTGGGTGTGCGCCGTTCCCGCAGCGCCATCAACGCCCGCATCAGCGCTAACGTCCGGGGACCGACCAGTCGCCGGGGAGTGAAGCGGGCGATTCGCTGCAAGTCAGGGTGAACGTCGTTGTTCGGCACCGGTCAAGTATTACCGATCCGAAAAACATCGGGTACAGCCTCGACAACTAGCCAGGCGATGCCGGCTGGCAGCGCTGGGGCACTTGACCGCAAATTAGTGCCGCGGCAACGGTAGTAACGTTTCGCAGGAACATGGAGGCGAGGTGACCAAGCTGCCCGGAGACGACGACTTTCCAACGCAGCGGGACGGGGGCGCCCCGCAGTTTGTTTCGCGGTACGTCGATACCGTTCTCGGCAAGATTCGCGTTCAGGTCAGCCGCGGAACCGGGCCTGCGGTACTGATGTGGCCCAGCCTGCTGATGACCGGAGACCTATGGGCCGGCCAAGCCGCACGTTTCGGTGATAGCAATCGCCTGGTGCTCGTCGATCCACCCGGTCACGGCGGTAGCGAGCCGCTCCGTGCCGCGTTCAGCTTTACCGACTGCGCGCGCTGCGTCGTCGACCTGTTGGATGCGCTCGGCATCGACAAAGCCCATTTTGTTGGCAATTCCTGGGGCGGAATGATTGGCGGTACGTTCGCGGCCCACTATCCCGACCGCCTCGACCGTGCCGTTTTGATGAATTGCACCGCGTCGAAAGCTGGCTTCGCCCAAAAGATGAAGTACGCGGCCATGTTGCGGTTGGCGACGGCGCTGGGTGGCATACAGCCCCCGCTGACACGGTCAGCAGTGCGCGGCTTCCTCGGCCCGACGACACTGCGCACCCGTCCGGATGTGGTCGAGACTGTGCGCGCAAACTTGCAAGCTGTCGACATCGATTCGGCCCGCTGGGCGGTCCGCAGCGTGGTCCCTGCCCGACCGGATCAACACGCTCTAGTGAGTCGCATAACAGCCCCGGTGCTCGTGGTCGCCGGCGCAGAAGATGCCACATTCCCGGTGGCGGAAACTCGGGCCATGGCGGATTCGATTCCCAACTCGTCCTTCACCGTGCTCGACGGGATTGCGCACCTTGCGGCGTTGGAAGACCCTGCCCGGGTGAACCGCTTGCTGGAAGCGTTCTTGTTCGACGCCGCACGGCCGTAGACCTTCCCCGGCTCTGCGAGCCGCGCGGCAGACCCAGCAGGACCACGGCCGAGACGCGGTGGGGTGCTTCGGTGGTGGCGGTCTGACAAACGAAAAGGCCTACCAGTTAGGCAAATTCGCGCGCGTCGCGTTACGGGCCTCGGCGATCGACTACAACGGCCGGTTTTGCATGTCATCGGCGGCTGCGGCAACGAACCGCTCGTTTGGTATCGATCGCGGGTTGCCTTTTCCACTGGCCGACGGGCTGATCGACAACTGTGTCGTCATCTGTCCGCTGCACGGCTTAACCTACGACCTGACAACCGGGTGCGAGGTCGCCAACGGCGGTGCGCCGGTTACCGCCTATCCCGTGCACGCCGACGACAGCGGGACCATTCAGCTGCGGACCGAGGGCAAAGTTCATGTCTGATCGCCGGTGGCGGCGGGGGTTTGCCACCCGTGAGTGAACCTGTTCCTCCCGCCGGTACGTGCCTCATGGGAGGCTGTGGATTAGCCGAGCGAAGATCGGGGTATCGATCGGAGTGCTGGCGAACGCGGTAGTCGTCAGCATGTTGGCGTTTGCCGGTTCGTCGCCGCAACGTCCCTCGAGGGACCGAGCGCGTGCGGGCCGCCCGATCGGGCACGACGCGAGGGACGTGAAATGCTGGGGCATCTCTACGATCGGGCACTTGGCGGCGAGCGATGTTGGATCCGTCATGAGGACGGCGAGCTGCGGCCGCTGCCGGCGCACCGCTGGTTGGGCGCTCGATGTCCCGGTGACAGATCCGGTGACGCCTTCGACGAGGTCTTCGACGAAGCCGTCACGCAGATGTGTACCGGGCCGACGATTGAGCTGGGCTGCGGTCCGGGACGGTTGGTGGCGAGGCTGATGCAGCGGGGGATACCCGCGCTTGGTATCGATCGGTCTGCGACCGCGATCCGGTTGGCGGGTTGCGGCGGTGCGCCGGCCCTGTTGGGCGATGTGTTCGAGCCGCTGCCCGGAACGGGTCGTTGGCAGACGGTTTTACTGGTCGACGGCAACGTCGGCCTCGGCGGAGACCCGCTACGGATTCTGGGGCGCGCCTTCGAGCTGCTGACCCTTGGCGGGCGTTGTGTTGCCGAGTTCGACGCCGAGACCATCGGTATCCGTTCGCGATGGGTCCGTCTGGAGTCGGCGCGCGAGGTCGGGCCCTGGTTTCGCTGGGCATCGGTCGGGGTCGACAGCGCAGCCGCGCTGGCCGCGCAAGTAGGTCTGACGCTGACCAGCGTCAGTCTGATCGGCGGCCGGGTAATCGCGAGCCTGGCGGCCTTGTGAGCGTGTTGTGAAGATTGGTTAACCGGCCACACAGCAAATAGCGGATACCCTAACTAGCAGTAGTAACGCAGCTTATAGCAATTTTAGGCGAGAAGGTGTTCTCGCCACGGACACGGCTTCTACGCAAACGTCAGTTTCGGCGAACCGCTCGGGGGTACAGTCCCGTACATGACGGTGAGGGGACCGGGCATGACGCCCTGTGTGAGATGGTTGCTGCGGGCACGTCCCGGCGACTATGCACTGGCGTTGAGCGTGGCGGGGGCTTCGCTGCCGGTCGTCGGCAAGCACCTCGAGCCGCTGGGCGGCATGACCGCAATGGGTGTCTGGGGCGCACGGCATGCACCAGAGGCGATATCCGCGGTGACCAAGGATTGGCTGACGCCGGGCATCAACGAAGTGCGCCGCCAAGATCGGGAGAGCACGCGCGACGTGTCGCTCGCGGCCCTGCGCGGCGTCGTGGCGGCCGCGGATCTGGACCTGGAATGGCCCGTGGCCGAGCGGACGCCGCCTATTTGGGATGCGCTGCGTCAGCGCCGCTACCTCTATCGTCGGGGAGTCCACTACGGGGACAGTCCCGCACAGGTGCTCGATGTCTGGCGCCGCAAGGACCTGCCTGCCCAACCGGCGCCCGTCCTGATCTTCGTCCCGGGCGGGGCCTGGGTGCACGGCAGGTCCATGGGGCAGGGGTCTGCCCTGATGTCACGGCTGGCCGAGCAGGGGTGGGTGTGTCTGGCGATCGACTACCGCGTCGCGCCGCATCACCGCTGGCCGCGCCACATCCTCGATGTCAAGACCGCCATCGCCTGGGCGCGGGCCAACGTCGACAAGTTCGGCGGTGACCGCGATTTCGTCGCCGTGGCAGGTTGTTCGGCCGGCGGGCACTTGTCCGCGCTGGCCGGGCTGACTCACGACGACCCGCAGCACCAGGCGAAGCTGCCGGAGGGCGCCGACAGCTCGGTGGATGCGGTGGTCGGGATCTACGGCCGCTATGACTGGGAGGACCGCTCAACTCCGGAGCGGGTCCGGTTCGTCGATTTCCTGGAGCGGGTGGTGGTCAAACGGACGATTGCCCGTCACCCCGAGGTGTTCCGTGACGCGTCGCCGATCGCGCGCGTGCATCGAAATGCGCCACCGTTCTTGGTGATTCACGGCAGTAAAGACAGCGTCATCCCCGTCGAGCAGGCGCGTAGCTTCGTCGATCGGTTGCGGGCGGTTTCGCATTCGATGGTCGGCTACCTGGAGTTGCCCGGCGCGGGCCACGGATACGACCTCATCGACGGGGAGCGGGCCGGTGCGGCGGCCCATGCGACTTCACTGTTCCTCAACCAGGTTTACCGCACCAGGACACCGATCGCGGCCAAAGAGGTTATCTGAGCTCCCGCTGCTGAGTATGGTCCCCTTATGGGTAAGGGGCAGCGGTGAAACGGCTGAGCGGGTGGGACGCGGTACTGCTGTACAGCGAGACGCCGAACGTGCACATGCACACCATCAAAGTCGCTGTGATTGAACTGGATACTGATCGGCTTGACTTTGATATCGAAGCGTTTCGCAAAGTCATCCGCGGCCGGCTGAACAAGCTGGAGCCATTCTGCTATCAGCTCGTCGAGGTCCCGTTCAAGTTGCACCATCCGATGTGGCGGGAACATTGCGAGGTCGACCTCGGCTACCACATCCGGCCTTGGCGGCTGCCGGCGCCCGGTGGTCGTCGCGAATTGGACGAGGCCATCGGGCAGATCGCCAGTACACCGCTCGACCGTAGCCGTCCGCTATGGGAGATGTATTTCGTCGAGGGCCTGGCCAACAACAGGATTGCGGTGGTCGGCAAGATCCACCACGCGCTTGCCGATGGCGTCGCCTCAGCGAACCTGATGGCCCGTGGCATGGACCTACAGGCCGGGCCGGAGGGCGGCCCGTATGCGTCCGACGCGGCTCCTACCACGCGGCAGCTGATGAGTTCGGCATTCGCCGATCACTTACGCCACCTCGGGCGGCTCCCGCGGACAATCCGCTACACCGCGCAGGGTCTGGGCCGGGTGCGCCGCAGCTCGCGCAAACTCTCACCGGAACTGACCCGGCCGTTCGAGCCGCCGCCGACCTTCATGAACCACAAGATCACCCCGGAGCGCAGGTTCGCCACCGCCACCCTGGCGCTCGCCGACGTCAAGGAGACCGGCAAGCGGCTCGGGGCGACCATCAACGACATGGTCCTCGCCATGTCGACCGGGGCACTGCGCACGTTGCTGTTGCGGTACGACGGCAAGGCCGATCCGCTGCTGGCGTCCGTACCGGTGAGTTTTGACTTTTCACCAGACCGAATCTCCGGCAACTACTTCACCGGAATGTTGGTTGCGCTGCCGGTCGACCTCGACCACCCGCTGGAGCGGGTGCAAACCTGCCACGAGAACGCCATCTCGGCCAAGGAAAGCCACCAGCTGATGGGGCCAGAGCTGGTCAGCCGATGGGCGGCCTACATGCCGCCCGCGCCTACCCAAGCCTTTTTCCGGTGGGCGTCCGGCCGTGACGGGCACAACAAAATCCTCAACTTGAACATCTCGAACGTTCCCGGTCCCCGCGAACGCGGCCGGGTTGGCGGGGCGCTGGTCACCGAGATCTATTCGGTGGGGCCGTTGACGGCCGGCAGTGGCCTCAACATCACCGTGTGGAGTTATGTCGATCAGCTCAACATCTCGGTGCTCGCCGATGGAGCTACTCTCAAGGACCCGCATGAGGTGACCGAGGCCATGGTCGCCGATTTCATCGAAATACGCCGGGCCGCAGGGCTTTCCGAAAAGCTTACGGTCGTTGAGACCGCGATGGCGCCGACTTGATCAGCTCGGCTTGATAAGCGACCGCGCTTCACGGTAACCGGAATCTCAGGGGATGTTAATGCCATTCCCGCCGACCGTTACCATCGGTCCGATACCAGCCACCGACACCTAAGGAGCTGTGCGGCACTGTGACCACTGTGAAGGAAGAGGGAGCACCGTGAACGAAGAGGCCAGCAACTCCGAACCCGAAGTCCTGGTCGAACAACGGGATCGGATCCTGATCATCACGATTAACCGGCCGAAGGCCAAGAACGCGGTCAACGCCGCGGTCAGCCGGGGCTTGGCCGATGCCATGGATCGGCTCGATGGCGACACCGGCCTGTCCGTGGGAATCCTGACCGGCGCGGGCGGCTCGTTCTGCGCGGGCATGGATCTCAAGGCGTTTGCGCGGGGCGAAGTTCCCATCGTCGAGGGCCGCGGCATGGGATTCACCGAACGTCCGCCGGTCAAGCCGCTCATCGCCGCGGTAGAGGGATTCGCCTTGGCCGGAGGCACCGAACTGGCATTAGCCACCGATCTCATCGTGGCGTCGAAGGACTCGGCCTTCGGTATCCCCGAGGTCAAGCGTGGTCTGGTGGCCGGCGGTGGGGGATTGTTGCGGCTGCCCGAGCGCATCCCCTATGCGATCGCTATGGAGCTCGCGCTCACCGGTGACAACCTGCCGGCCGAGCGTGCTCACGAGCTGGGGCTGGTCAACGTGTTGGCCGAACCGGGAAAGGCGCTGGAGGCGGCCATCGCGCTCGCCGAAAAGATCGCCGCCAACGGGCCGCTCGCGGTGGCCGCCACCAAGCGGATCATCACCGAGTCCCGCGGCTGGAGCCGCGAGACCATGTTCGCCGAGCAGAACACGATCTTGATGCCGGTGTTTTCGTCCAACGACGCCAAAGAAGGTGCGATCGCGTTCGCCGAGAAGCGCGCGCCGCGCTGGACGGGTACCTAACCGGCCAGATAGCGCTGCACGGTCGGCCCCAGCCAGGCGACCATGGGCCGCAAGATACTTGCGTGATCTAAACTACAGTCAGGCATGACACTTTTGGCCGGCTTTGTAACGTGTTGACCCCATAGAAAGTTCGAGCGTGAGTATTTCGTTGCTGCTGGAGATGGCCGCGTCGAGCAACCCCGATCGCACGGCGGTTGTCTCCGGAACTTGCGGCTGACAGCGCAGCAGCTCAGTGATCTTGCCGACGGCGGCGCGGGTGTGATCGCGGGATCGAATGCCAAGCACGTGGCCTACGTGGGCACCGGCGGCGCGATGCTGCCGGTGCTGATTTTCGCCGCGGCACGCGCTGGGCTGGCTTTCACTCCGATCAATTACCGACTGTCCGCGGACGGCATCCAGGCGCTGATCGAGCGGCTGCCCGAACCCCTGGTGATCGTCGACAGCCGCTACCGGGACATGGTCGGCGACGCGTCTGATCGGCTGATGACCACCGACGAATTCCTGGCGGCCGCGCGCGGCAGCGAGCCGGCCGCGGAATTCCCCGACCCGGACTCCGTCGCGATTGTGCTGTTCACATCGGGTACCACGTCGCAACCCAAGGCGGTCGAACTCTCGCACAACAACCTGACCAGCTATGTCACCGGCGCGGTCGAATTCGAGTCGGCCGAACCTACCGACGCCGCGCTGATCTGCGTGCCGCCGTACCACATCGCCGGGGTCAGCGCCGCGCTGTCGAATCTGTACGCCGGCCGCAAAATGGTCTACCTGCCCAACTTCGATGCGCACGAATGGGTGCGGCTGGTCGATGCCGAGCAGGTCACCACCGCGACGGTGGTGCCCACCATGCTGGACCGTATCGTCACCGTGCTGGAGGAAGGCGGCCATCAGCTGCCGTCGCTGCGCAACCTGGCCTATGGCGGCTCGAAGGTAGGCCTACCGCTGGTCCGCCGGGCGCTCGAACTGTTACCGGGTGTGGGCTTCGTCAACGCCTACGGCCTGACCGAGACGAGTTCGACGATCGCGGTGCTGACCCCCGACGACCACCGCGCGGCGCACTCCGCATCAGCTACCCATGTCGCCAAGCGGTTGGGATCGGTCGGAAGGCCGGTGCCCGGCATCGAGTTGCAGATTCGCGACGAGCACGGCACGGTGCTCGGGCGGGGTGAAAGCGGTGAGCTGTTCGTGCGCGGCGAGCAGGTCTCGGGCCGCTATACCGAGATCGGCTCGGTGCTCGACGAGGACGGCTGGTTCCCGACGAGGGACATCGCCCTCCTCGACGAAGATGGCTACCTGTTCATCAGTGGACGCAGCGACGACACCATCATCCGTGGTGGTGAGAACATCGCGCCTGCCGAGCTGGAGGAGGTGCTCATCGAGCACTCCCATGTGCGCGATGTCGCGGTGGTGGGTGTCGACGATCCGCAGTGGGGCCAGGCGATCGTCGCGGTGGTGGTGCCGGCTGCGGGTATCGACCCTGACCCGGAGGAGCTCCGCGAGCATGTCCGCAAGAGCTTGCGCGGGTCGCGTACCCCGGACCGGGTAGTGTTTCGCGACGAGCTGCCAACCACCGCGACCGGCAAGGTGCTGCGCCGCGAGATCGTCGAGGGGCTGCGGGCCGCACCGGCCGAGCAGTAAGCGATGAAGGACGAAATCATGATCAAGAACGGAACCCGCCTCGCCAGCCAGGTGTGTGACACCCAGGTCATCGTCGTCAGGAGCGCCGACAGTCTCGACGACCTCCGTTGCGGTGGTGTGCCGATGGTGGCGATAGGCGCCGAGCGGTCGGGCGAACTCGACCCGGCGTTTGCCGACGGCACCGTGATGGGCAAGCGCTACGTCGACGAAACCGGTGCCGAGGTGTTGGCGACCAAGCCGGGTGCGGGGAGCCTGAGCGTTGGCCAGACCCCACTGCACCTCAAAGAGGTCAAGCCGCTACCGGCCAGCGACTGACAGTTACGGCGAGCCGTCGTGCTTGCCTGGGATTCCGTTGCGGGCAACGAATTCCCTTGCCTTGATGAGGAATTCGAGCTGCTCACCAACCTGGCGTAGCGGGTCGGCATTGCGCGTCGAGCGGGACAGCAGGACGGCGCCTTCCAGAGCGGCGATCGACATCACGGCCAGCGAGGCGGCATCAGCGTCATCGAACCCGTCGCTGACGAACGCCCGGGTCAGTGCGGTACACCAGCGGCCCAGGATGACGCCAGCCTCGGTGGAAAGCTTGGGATCATCGTCGTCTGAGCCAATTGCTGCTGCCACCACCGGGCAGCCGGCGTTGAAATCGCCGTCGGTCAGCAGGCGCTCCCAGAATTCGACGAACTCGTGCAGCAGGACCCTGGCGCCCCGCTCGGCAGCGTCGTCGATCATGGCCGTAATGGAGTCGCCGGAATACCGCAGCGCCTCGGTCAGGATCTGATTGCGCCCGTCGGGAAAGTGGTAGTAAACCGAGCCCCGCGGCGCGCCGCTGCGGGCGAGCACCGCGTCGATGGTTACCCCCGCCGCGCCGCGCTCACGCATCACCTCAGCGGCGCTGGCCAGCATTTTTGCGCGGGTGCCGCCGCGCTTGGTCGGGGCACCTTCCCGCGTCGTTGCGCTGATAGTCGGCACTGACGTACCTCCTGTGGCTGGCGTCATGCAGCGTGTGAATGCCGCAGTGCCGGCCAGTGCATATTACGCGGGTTGAAGCGGAATGTCCGGCGTCGCAAGTCGGGCATCTCGCGGGTGAATTGGTAGCCGGCGACGTTGAGCTCGATGATCCACATGATGTTCTCCCGGCCTGTGTGCTGCACTCATGCGCCGGGGCCGCCGGCTCATGATTATGCAAAGCAGCATATAAGACATCGGTTGAGCAAGCAACTTTTGTGACCTAAGTAAAAGCTAGAGCACGGCGAATAGCGAGAGTGCGCTGTCAAGGGTCCCGATCAGCGCGAAGGTAACAATCTTACTTTTATGATCTAATGCATAATCCGCAGCACGGCGGTGCGCTTCGCCGGTGACCAGTGGGACCGGCATCACGCGCACCATCGCAGACCGCGCTGCGCCGCCGGGAGTGCATGCCACGCCGGCGCCGTCGCGCTACGACGACGCCGCGGCGGCATGCAATCGTTCGTCGAAAGTCGGCAGGCCCGATTCCAGGGCTGCTAGTCATCCGACCGGCGTGAAGCTGGCTTCACACCGAAACTCGAACGTGAGCCCAGCTTCACGCTCGAGGCAGGGCCGACTAGCTGTCGACCGTGTAGCCCATCGGCATCAGCACGCTCTTTTGCTGCGTGAAGTGCTCGACGCCTTCTGGGCCGTTCTCACGGCCGATGCCGGAGTTCTTGTAGCCGCCGAACGGACAGCACGGATCGAAGGCGTACCAGTTGATTGCGTACGTCCCGGTGCGGATCTTCTCCGAGATCTCGATGCCGCGCGGCACGTTGGTGGTCCACACGCTGCCGGCCAGGCCGTACACCGAGTCGTTGGCGATCTTGATCGCCTCCTCCTCGGTGTCATAGGGGATGATGCTCAGCACAGGCCCGAAGATCTCCTCCTGGGCGATCGTCATCTTGTTGTCGACGTCGGCGAACACCGTGGGTTGCACGAAGAAGCCGTTGTCCAGGCCCTCGGGACGGCCGCCGCCGCACACCAGTCGAGCGCCCTCCTCGATGCCCTTGGCGATGTAGCCCTCGACCCGGGCGCGCTGCTTCTCCGAAATCAGCGACCCGATCTGGGCGGCCGCGTCTGACGGCGGGCCGACCGGTAGCGCCTGCACGAAAGCGCTCACCGCGTCCACGATTTCGTCGTAACGCGAGCGTGGCGCCAGGATGCGGGTCTGGCCCACGCAGGCCTGCCCGGTGTTCATGATCCCGGAGAACACCAGCATCGGGACCGCCGCGGCCAGGTCGACATCCTCGAGGACGATGGCCGCCGACTTGCCGCCGAGCTCCAAGGTGCACGGCTTGAGCAGGTCCGCGGCGCGCTTGCCGATCTCTTTGCCGACGGCCGAGCTGCCGGTGAAGGTGAATAAGTCGATGTCTCGGTTGGACGTCAGCGCTTGCCCGGTCTCGATCCCGCCGGGCACCACCGACAGCACACCCTCGGGCAGGCCGGCCTCGGCGAACACCTCCGCCAAAGCGTTTGCGGTGAGCGGTGTTTCGGCGGCCGGCTTGAGCACCACCGTGCAGCCGGCCAGCAGTGCCGGGCCGAGTTTGTTGACCGCCAGGAACAACGGCACGTTCCATGCCACGATCGCGCCAACCACACCGATCGGCTCGCGATGGACGATGGTCTGCCCGTAGGAGCCGTTGCGGATCTCCTGCCACTTGATCTGGTCGACAGCAGGGCCGGCGAAGAAGTTCAACGCCCCCATCGAGCCCATCCAGTGCATGGTTTCGATGGTGATCGGCGGCTGACCGGTCTCGTCGGCGAGCAGCTTGGCGAACAGGTCCTTGCGCTCCTCCAGCAACTTGAGCGCATTGGCGATGACGGCCGCGCGCTCTTTCGGCGGCGTCGTGGGCCAGGGGCCGGTGTCGAATGCGGCGCGGGCCGCGGCGACCGCGGCGTCAACGTCGGCCGCTGCCGCCATCGGCACCTTACCGACGTACGCACCTGTGGCCGGGCAGTGCACCTCGATCACTTCGGAGGTTGACGGTTCCGTCCACTTGCCCCCGATGAAAAGTTTGTCGTATTCGGTCTTGTGGCTGTCGCTCATGGCGCCACCCTACCCAAGCCGGATACAAAACAAGAACATGTTTCAGTCAAGTATTTTCGTCAGCTCATCGAGGTTGGAGCACCAGCACCAAATTGCTCACCAAGAACTCTCGTAGCAGCGGCACCGATGTGAGCCACCACGCCCATCGGGGGTGGTAGCGGGGAAATGCCGCTACGGCGGCACCGGTGCTCGCCGCCCAGGTCAGACCGTCGGCGACGGACACCGCGAACAACGACGACCCGTAGTTGTTTTTGGCAGGATGACCGTGTTTGCGGGCGTAGCGCGCGGCGGCGCGGGCACCGCCCAGGTAGTGGGACAGGCCCATCTCGTGGCCACCGAACGGGCCCAGCCAGACGGTGTAAGACAGCACGGCCAGCCCGCCTGGCTTGGTCACCCGCAGCATCTCGCCACCCAGCTGCCAGGGCCGCTGGTACGTGTTCGGCGACGTTAGACGAAAGGCAGATGTCCACCGAGTCATCGGCGAATGGCAGCGCCATGCCCGATGCTCGCACGAAGGTGTGCTGCGTCTTCTCAGCCCCCGCGAGCGCGGGTCCGGCCGCGTGCATCTCGCTGGGGTCCGGTTCGACACCGATGTAGCGGACACCGGCATCGGTAAACGCGGTCGAGAAGTATCCGGGCCCGCCGCCGACGTCGAGCAGCGTGCGGCCGGCCGGGGGCTCGCCGTGCGTGGCCAGCCACAGATCGCTCACCATCGCCGCGGTGTCGGCTGCCAGTGCGCCATAGAAGCGTGCTGGGTCCGACTGCTCGTAGCGGAACTCTGACAGCAGCCGCAGTGAGCGGGCCAGGGTTGCCCGGCGAGCGAAGATGTCGGTAGCGGCCACCGGCCACACCCTACGCAGCACCGGCGAGCGGTGAAGCCAGGTTAGGCTGACGACTGATGTCTGGTCTGCGCTCCGTACTGCTGCTGTGCTGGCGCGATACCGGGCATCCGCAGGGCGGCGGCAGCGAAGCCTACTTGCAGCGCATCGGCGCGCAGCTGGCCGCATCGGGAATTGCTGTCACGCTGCGCACTGCCCGCTATCCGGGTGCGCCTCGCCGCGAAGTGGTCGACGGTGTGCGCATCAACCGCGCCGGTGGCCGGTACTCGGTGTACGTCTGGGCATTACTCGCGATGGCCCTAAACGAATTAGGGGCACGGTTCGGGCTCGGGCCGCTGCGGCGAGTGCGGCCCGATGTGGTCGTCGACACCCAGAACGGCTTGCCGTTCCTTGCCCGGCTGGTTTACGGCCGCCGGGTGGTGGTGCTGGTGCATCATTGCCACCGCGAGCAGTGGCCGGTGGCCGGGCCGGTGCTCGGTCGGCTCGGGTGGTATGTCGAGTCGACCTTGTCGCCACGGCTGAACCGGCGCAATCAGTACGTGACGGTGTCGCTGCCGTCGGCCCGCGACCTCGTCTCACTCGGTGTCGACAACGCGCAAATCGCGATAGTGCGCAACGGCCTCGATGAGGCGCCGGCACAATCGTTGTCCGGCCCGCGCGCGACCGCGCCGCGAGTGGTCGTGCTGTCGCGGCTGGTGCCGCACAAGCAGATCGAAGACGCGCTGGAGGCTGTCGCGCAGCTGCTGCCGCGGATACCGGGTCTGCACCTCGACATCGTCGGCGACGGCTGGTGGCGACAGCGACTCGTCGCTTACGTGCAACGGCTCGGCATTTCCGATGCGGTGACTTTCCACGGTCACGTCGACGACGTGACCAAACACCATGTGCTGCAGAGCTCGTGGGTGCACCTGCTGCCCTCACGCAAGGAGGGATGGGGTCTGGCGGTCGTCGAGGCGGCCCAGCACCGGGTGCCGACCATCGGCTACCGATCCTCGGGCGGTCTGTCGGACTCGATCGTCGACGAGGTGACCGGGATTTTGGCGGACACGCACGCCGAACTGGTGGATCGTCTCGAAGAACTGCTTACCGATCCGGTGCTGCGCGATCAACTCGGCGCCAAGGCGCACACGCGGAGCGGCGAGTTTTCCTGGGCGCAAAGTGCCGACGCGATGCGCACTGTGCTGGAAGCCGTGCAAACCGGTCACATTGTCAGTGGCTTAATCAGCGGCCGGGGCTAACCGGGTGCGCGGCGCCGCCATGCGCTGACCACCGCGCCGGCGGCGCCCACCATCAGCATCCCCAGCCAAGCCACATGCGCGATCACCGTCGCTGTGCGGCGGGCAGCAGATGCACCGGCGGTGTCGCCGCCGATCCGATAGAGAGCAAACTCGTTGTCGCGGTAGACCGGCGTCAGCGCACTGAGGGTGCGGGCAGCCGCACCCATGTCGCCGGCACTGTCCGATTCGACGACCAGCCACCCCACACCGGCCGGGGCCAGAGCAGAAGGATCTGGCCCGGCCAGAAGCAACTCCTGTACCGCCCGGGCGCGATTACCCTCCCCGGGAACGATGATCCCCGAAATGGCCAAGTCGCCGGTGGTCAGCACGTCGGCGCGCACCCAGCGGGGCAGTGGATCCAATACCGGCGCGGGACCCGACCAGGAGAAGAGCCGCATGGTGCCGGCGGGCAACACCGCCACAGCCCTGGGCTGACTGTTGATCGCCGCTGCCACGGCAGCCCACCCGCGCGGGTAGTGCACCGGCAAAACCTGGCCCCACACACCCCAGGCCAGGTCGGGCAGCACCAGGATCAGCGCGAGGCAGCAGACCAGCGCCGTCACCGCGGGCCGCAGCCACTGGCGCAGTGTCACCACCGCACCGGCGCCCGCCAGTGTGTATCCCGGCACCGCCAGCGCCACCCACTTCTGCCCGTCGCGCAGCACACCGAAGCCGGGCACGGCGTCAACCACCTCGCTCAGCACATGCAGACCCGGGCCGGTTGCCAACGCAGCCGGTGCCAGCACGGATACCGCTGCCAGCGCCAGCAGCGGCAGCACCGCTGGACGACGGGCGACTGTCGGTAACCCCGCTGCCACCACACCTAGCAGCACCACGGCCGACGACACCGCGAAGAGCGTGGTCCGTGAAATTGGCACGGCCTCGCCGTTCCAGATTCCGCCGAGGCTGGCCAGGCTGACGAGCGTGCCCAGACCGGGCTCGGCGCGCGGCGCGAACGCGGTAACTCCAAGCGTGTTTGCCGCCGTGTGGGAGGTCAACGACGAGCCCATCGCTGATGCGGTCAGCCAGGGCAGTGCCGTCACCAGCGCAGCGCCTAACGTCACCGCGGCGCACAGCCAGCGTGGCTGGCCCGTACCGGTTACCGCCACGCAAACCAGCGCCACCGTCGCCGCAAGCAGCAGACCGGTGGGGGTCAGCCCGGCCAGCGCGATCCAAAAGGCCAGCCCGAAGAACCCGGACCAGCCGAGCCGACTTGCACTTTCGGGTGCCCGCAGCTCGAGCATTGCCGTCGCAACCCATGGCAGGCAGCCGTAGCCGACCAGCAGGCTCCAATGACCTTGGAGCAGCCGTTCGGCGACATAGGGATTCCAGATCGCCAGGGTGGTGGCGACGAACTGGCCAGCCACGCCCGCGCCGGGCAGTGCCGCCGCGACCAGTCGGGCCGCGCCCCATCCCGCCAGCCAGAGCCCCAGCACGAGCAGCGCCTTCACCACGATGCCGCCGTCAACCAGATGCGAGGCCAGCGCCACCGCGAAATCTTGCGGTGTCGCCCGCGGCGCCGACGTCAACCCCAGCGCGGTATCGGACAGGTACGACCGCGGCGTAGACACGGCGTCGCGCAGCAGCAAATACCCGGGCTTCAATAGCGGCCCAACGACCAGCAGCGCCAAGACCAACGCGTACCCGGGCCGGGTCCAGCGCACAGTTAGCGCATCCGAGCCGGGCTATTCCCGGTCGGGCGGGCCGGGTGGATCGGGCTCGGATGACCCCGATTCGGTTGGCTCATCCATGCCTGAATGGGGTGGGTCTGAGCCGGGTGGACTCGGGTCCTGACGCGGATCGCGGCGCTGGGTGGGCAGCTTCTCGGTTTCGGCTTCAGCGCCGGGCACGGGTTCTTCGAGCCCGCTACGGCCGAAGAAGTCCTGGTCGCCCCGGTCCAGCCCAGGATCGGTCAGCGCGCTTTCGGTCCGCAGGCTGAATGAGGCGAGTAATCCGCCACCGATCAGCCCGATCAAGCCGATCGCGGTGAACGTGATCGGCAGCACCCGCGACCACAACGCCAGCCGGTCGCGCTCGTCACGGGCGGCGTTGACCTGGGATTCGACGGTGTCTTCATTGGACGTGACCTTGTAATCGGCCAGCGTCACCTCTGGCTTGAGCGGATCACGGGCAAAGTAGTGGTTGGCGTGCTCGGTCTCCTTGACGATGGTGCCCGACACCGGGTCCACCCAGAAGGTCCGCTGCGCTGCGTAGTACCGGGTCATGGTGATCTGCTCTCCCGGATCTCCGGGCACGCCCCACATCGCCGCAGATGTGGTGACTTTGCCGTCCTCGTTGCCGGCGTACAGCGACGGGTACACCACGGGAGCCACCAGCTTGCCGTCGGTGTTGTAGCCGACGTTCTGCGTGAAGCGGTACGTGGTCAAACCATTGACGTCTTCTTGGCTGTCGTAGTTGACGTCAAACGGCTTCTGCGCGATCGGATCGAAATAGGGGTACGTCTTTTTCTCAGTGTGGAACGGGAACCGGTAAGACAGCCCGTCGTGCCGGAGCGGGATCGCGGTGGGCGGGTTCTCGTCGCTGAAGGTGCGCGGCTTCTGGACCGAGCCCCCGGTGTGGGTGTCGTCGGAGACGGCCATCGCCGTTTTGCGGTTGAGGGTGACGGTGTCGACGATCGCCAGCAGCAGCCCACTGTCCTTCTGTTTGTCGGTGCGCCGCAGCGAGGTTCCGACTTGCAGCGTGACCACATCGGCGTTGGCGGGCGACTCGACGCTGATCTGCTGCTGGGAAACCAGCGGCACGTTCTGGTTGATGACGATGTGATCGCCGGACAATGACGCTGAGTCGAGTGCGGTTCCGCTGCCGTCGCTGAGCAACGTGGTGTCGATATCCAGCGGAATTTTGGTGATCCTGCTGGTGGTGTATGTGGACAACAGCAGCGCGGCGATCAGCAGGGCGGCCCCGAGTCCGATGATCCCGCATGCGGCGAACCGCAACATGACTGCTCGGTTCACGTTGCTGTGCCCTCCTCATGGTCTCTTGCCTCGTCGGCCGCGACCCGCCCCGACCTGTGCAAGCAGCGAGGCAAACCCGTTTGACCCTAACAGCAGATCGCAAGGCCTCGGCTGACGAACCTATTGCTATGCGCACGGGTCCTTCGGGTGTACCCGATTCGTCCGGCAACACATCACAGGCAAACTGTGATGGTGACCGATGGCCAGCAGGTGGGAGGGATCCGCAGCTTCCTGCCCGCCGTGGAAGGTATGCGCGCATGCGCTGCCATGGGCGTGGTCATTACGCATGTCGCTTTCCAGACCGGGCACTCCAGCGGTGCCAGCGGCCGGCTGTTCGGCCGCTTCGACCTTGCCGTGGCGGTGTTCTTCGCATTGTCAGGCTTCCTGCTGTGGCGCGGACATGCTGCGGCGGCAAGGGATCTGGGATCGCGTCCCCGCACCGGCCACTACCTGCGGTCCAGGGTGGTCCGCATCATGCCCGCCTACGTGGTGGCGGTCGTCGTGGTCCTGTCCCTGCTGCCCGACGCGGATCACGCCAGCCTGACCGTGTGGTTGGCCAACCTGACACTCACCCAGATTTATGTGCCGCTCACGTTGACCGGTGGGCTGACCCAGATGTGGAGTCTTTCCGTCGAGGTGAGCTTCTACCTCGCATTGCCAATTCTGGCGTTGCTGGCCCGCCGTATCCCGGTCCGGGCCCGGGTGCCGGCGATCGCCGCGCTGGCGGCCCTCAGCTGGGCCTGGGGCTGGGTGCCCATATTTTTGGGGCATACCGGTCCGGGCATCAACCCCCTGAACTGGCCCCCCGCGTTTTTCTCCTGGTTCGCCGCGGGCATGTTGCTGGCTGAGTGGGCCTACAGCGGGATCGGGTGGCCGCATCGGTTGGCGCGCCGCCGCGTGCTGATGGCCGTCGTCGCGGTGCTGGCCTACTTGGTGGCGGCGTCGCCGCTGGCAGGTCCGGAGGGCCTGGTTCCGGGCACCGCCACACAGTTCGCAGTCAAGACGGCGATGGGCGCCTTGGTGGCGTTCGCGCTGGTCGCCCCACTGGTGCTGGACCGGCTGGACACCCCACACCGGGTGCTGGGCACCACCGGCATGGTGACCCTGGGGCGTTGGTCCTATGGCCTGTTCATGTGGCACCTGGCCGCGTTGGCCATGGTGTTCCCGGTGCTCGGGACGTTCCCGTTCACCGGCCGCATGCCGGTGGTGTTGGTGTTGACGCTGATCTTCGGTTTCGCGATCGCCGCCGTCAGCTACGCCCTGGTCGAGTCGCCCTGCCGGGAAGCGCTGCGCCGCTGGGAGAATCGCAACAAGCCGCTCGGTTCACGCCAGGTCATAGATGCTGAGGCGGACGCAATCGCGCCATGATCTCGGCCCGTACCGCCGACCGACGCGCCTTGCCGGCGTCGTCGCGCAGGGGAGTGTCGACGAATTCGACGGTGTGCGGCACCTTGTATGCCGCGATGCGTTCGCGGAGAAACTCCTGCACGCCCGCGGCGTCCAGCGTGGAACCGTCCGCCGTGTGCACCAAGGCGTAGGGCACCTGACCCAGATCACCGGAGTTCGGGTCGGGGACACCGACGACGAGGCAGGACAACACTTCCGGGTGCGCCGACAGGGCGTTCTCGATCTCGGCCGGGTAGACGTTGCGGCCGCCGACGGTGAACATGTCGACCCGGCGATCGGACAGGTACAGGAACCCGTCCTCGTCGAAATGGCCGAGGTCGCCCAGCGAGTCCCAGCCGTCGCGGGATTTCGCCGTCGTGCCGATGTACCGGTACGTCGGCGCGTTGCCGGGGCCGGGCCGCATGAAGATCTCGCCCACCACGCCCGGCGGGCATGGGTTGCCGTCGTCGTCGAGCACCTTCATCTCGCCCATGACCACCACACCGACCGACCCCTGGTGGGTCAGCCACTGGTCGCCGGAGATGAACGTCAACGCCTGAAATTCGGTGCCGCCGTATAGCTCCCAGACCCTTTCGGGGCCCAGCAGGTCGATCCAGGCCTGCTTGATGACCGGCGGGCACGGCGCGCCCAGGTGCCAGAACCGCCGGATCGAGGACAGGTCATAGGAACCCGGATCGGCGCGGTAGACCGGCAGTGCCCGTTGCATCATCGTCGGCACCGTGGTGACGAGATGGGGGCGATGCTCGGTGATTAGCCGCAGGAACTCGTGCGGGTCGAACCGGCCCATCAGCACCAGGTGCTGGCCCATCACCAGCGCGACCGCCGCGGAGGTGAAGCCGGTGGTGTGCGTCAGCGGCACCGGCACCAGCGCGGTATCGCCCTCCTGGCCACCCACGGCGTACCCTAGTGCCGGCCCCAGCCGGCTGTCGCCGCCCGCCTCGATGAGCTTGGGCCGGCCAGTGCTGCCGCCCGAGCCGATCGACCTCCAACACGGTGACACCGCTTCCGGCAACGGGTCATCCGACAACGCCTCGTCGGGGACGAAACCTGCAGGAACACTTGGTATTCCGGGGTGCGTCCGGCCCACGAGCAGCGCGCGTGGCCGCAGTTCCAGCAGGCCCTCGAACTCCGCGTCCGGCAGCCGCGCGGACAGCGGTTGCGGTACCGCGCCCAGCTTCCAGCACGCCACCATGGCCTGCACGCACTCGACGGAGTTGGGCAGCACGATGGTCACGTAGTCGCCTACGCCGACGCCGCGCTCGGCGTAGGCGCGGGCCAGCCGGTTGGTCGAGCGGTCGAGTTCGTCGCGGGTCAGCGTGTGTCCGTCGCAGGTAACCGCCGGCTCGTCGGGGGCGAGCTCGGCCAGCGCCGAAATCTGGGTGCCGATCGGTGGGACCGGCTCACTCATAGGTACGTCCTGTCGCTCGAAGATGCGGCGCGGATTGTCGACCAGCATGGTGTTCAGCTGCTCGTCGGTGACACCGCGCTCTTTGAGTGCGGGGATCACGTCGTTGTGGATGTGCAGGTAATGCCAATTCGGCATCACCAGCGGCACTAACTCTTCCGGCAGCGCGTCGAAGTAGCAGTTGGCGTCGTGCGAGAGCACCATCTTGTCGGCGTGCCCGCGCTCGCACATCTGCGCCACGATGTTCACCCGATCCTCGAACGGCGAAATCGCGTCGATGCCGAACCTGTCCATACCCAGATAGGAACCGGCGGCGATGAGCTCTTCAAGGTAGCCGACGTCGGTGCTGTCGCCGGAATGCCCGATGACCACCCGGCTCAGGTCGACGCCTTCTTCTTCGAAGATGCGTTGTTGTTCGAGCCCGCGGCGCAGCCCGGCGTGGGTGTGCGTGGAGATCGGCACCCCAGTGCGTTTGTGCGCCTGGGCGACGGCGCGCAGCACCCGCTCAACACCCGGGGTGACGCCGGGGGCGTCGGTGGCGCACTTGAGGATCCCGGCCTTGATACCGGTGTCGGCGATGCCCTGCTCGATGTCGCGGACGAACATGTCGGTCATGATCTCGGGGCCACCCAGCTCCCCGCCCGGGCCGAGGTAGTGAAAATAGAACGGCACGTCGTTGTAGGTGTAAAGCCCGGTCGCGACAACGATATTGAGCTCGGTGGCCGCCGCGACGCGCGCGATGCGCGGAATGTAGCGGCCCAGCCCGATCACGGTGAGGTCGACGATGGTGTCCACGCCGCGGGCCTTCAGCTCGCCCAGCCGGGTGATGGCATCAGCCACCCGCTGTTCCTCGTCGCCCCAGGCTTCGGGATAGTTCTGCGCGATCTCGGTCGTCATGATGAACACGTGCTCATGCATGAGCGTCACGCCGAGATCAGCGGTATCGATGGGGCCGCGAGCGGTATTTAGTTCGGACACATGACTGATGCTAGGTCGACACGGCGCCTGACCGACAGTGCCGTTTTTTCGGGTGCGCCACGACGGCTGCGCTATTGCAGTACCGTCACCCTCGTCTTTATCGACGTCATTTTTAGGCCCCTGGGAGTCACGTCATGTTGCTCAATCCCAACCACTTGCAACGCCAGTACCCAGACCGTCGCTCGGGGGAGATCATGGCGGCGACAGTGGACTTCTTCGAATCGCGGGGAAAAGCGCGGTTGAAGTCCGACGACCACGAGCGGGTGTGGTACTCCGACTTTTTGGACCACGTCGGACGTGAGCGCATCTTCGCGTCCCTGCTGACACCGGCCGAATACGGCGCTGACGACTGCCGCTGGGACACCTACCGGATCAGCGAGTTCGCCGAGATCGTGGGCTTTTACGGGCTGAGCTACTGGTACCCCTTCCAGGTCACCGCGCTGGGCCTGGGCCCGATCTGGATGAGCGCCAACGAGGACGCGAAGCGCAAGGCCGCCGCTCTACTCGAGGCCGGCGAGGTGTTCGCCTTCGGGTTGTCGGAGCAGACTCACGGCGCCGACGTCTACCAGACCGACATGATCCTTGCACCTCACGACGGCGGTTGGACCGCCAATGGCGAGAAGTACTACATCGGCAACGCCAACGTCGCCCGGATGGTCTCCACCTTCGGCAAGATCGCCGGAACCGACGATTACGTGTTCTTCGCCGCCGACTCCCACCACGATCGGTACCACCTCATCAAGAACGTGGTGAACTCGCAGAACTACGTCGCCAACTACGCGCTGCGCGATTACCCGGTCACCGAGGCCGACATGTTGCACCGCGGCCCCGAGGCCTTCCACGCCGCCCTCAACACCGTCAACGTCTGCAAATACAACCTGGGCTGGGGCGCCATCGGCATGTGCACCCACGCCATGTACGAGGCGGTCACCCACGCGTCCAACCGCGTCTTGTACGGGACCGTCGTCACCGACTTCACCCACGTGCGACGGCTGCTCACCGACGCCTACCTGCGGCTGGCCGCCATGAAACTGGTCGCCACTCGTGCCTGCGACTACATGCGCAGCGCATCGGCGGCCGACCGTCGCTACCTGCTCTACAGCCCGCTCACCAAGGCGAAAGTCACCAGCGAAGGCGAGCGGGTCGTCACCGCCTTGTGGGACGTCATCGCCGCCAAGGGTGTGGAGAAGGACACCTTCTTCGAGGCCGTGGCTCGCGAGATCGGCTTGCTGCCAAGGCTGGAAGGCACCGTGCACATCAACATCGGGCTGCTCGGCAAGTTCATGCCCAATTTCCTGTTCGCCCCGAACAGCGAATTGCCCTTGATCGGCCGCCGCGACGACGCGTCCGACGACACATTCCTGTTCGCGCAGGGACCGACCGGGGGCCTGGGAAAGGTGCGCTTCCACGACTGGCGCGTGCCGTTTGAGAGCTTCGGGCATCTGCCCAACGTCGCGTTGCTGCGCAAACAGATCGATGTGCTCGCCGAGATGCTGGCCAGCGCCACCCCCGATGCGGCGCAGCAGAAGGACATCGACTTCGCTTTCGCCGTTGGCCAGTTGTTCGCGACGGTGCCCTACGCCCAGCTCATCCTCGAGGAGGCCGGGTTGTCGGGCGTGGATGCGGCGTTGATCGACGAGATCTTCGCCGTGTTGGTCAGGGACTTCAACGGCTACGCCGTGGAGCTGAGCGACAAGCCCGCAACGACGGACGAACAGGCCCGCTTCGCGATGCGGATGATCCGCCGCCCGGTGCACGACCCCGCGTGCTACGCCCAGATCTGGAAGGAACACATCCTGCCGATCAACGGCGCCTACCAGATGCGCCCGTAAGCTGCGCTGGGCCCCTTGACTGTGACGTAGCTCACCGTAAGATGACCAGTGGTCATCGATGCGAGGAGGCCACATGCCGACGGTGACATGGGCACGTGTCGACCCGGCTCGGCGTGCTGCGGTCATAGCAGCCGCCGAGTCCGAGTTCGGGGCGCACGGATTCTCCGGAGGCAGCCTGAACGTCATCGCCCGGCGTGCCGGAGTCGCCAAGGGAAGCCTGTTCCAGTACTTCGCGGACAAGCGTGACCTGTACGCGTTCATCGCCGACATCGGCAGCCAGCGGGTGCGCGCGTACATGGAGGACCTGATCCGCGAGCTCGACCCGAGCCGGCCGTTCTTCGAGTTTCTCACCGACCTGCTTGACGCGTGGGTGGCCTACTTTGCCGAACATCCGCAGGAACGTGCGCTTCATGCCGCGGCGAGCTTGGAGGTCGACACCGATGCCCGCATCAGCGTGCGGTCGGTCATTCACCGCCACTACCTGGAGGTGTTGCGTCCCCTGGTCCGCGACGCGCAGGCACGGGGCGACCTGCACGCCGATTCCGACACCGACGCGTTGCTGTCGCTGCTGCTGTTGATCTTTCCGCACCTGGCGCTGGCCCCCTACATGCGCGGTTTGGATCCAATCCTCGGGCTCGACGAGCCCACGCCGGAGCAGCCGGCACTGGCCGTGCGCAGGCTCGTCGCGGTGCTGGCGGCCGCATTCCGCGCGTCTACCGGGGTGCCGAATCCCGCTAATCAATCCAGCCGCGAATCGATCTGAGGAGGTCAACATGAAACGGACACATCTGGGCGCGCTTGCTGCGGGCGGCCTCAACTGGGACAGCCTGCCCTTGAAACTGTTCGCCGGCGGCAATGCGAAGTTCTGGGATCCGGCCGACATCGATTTTTCCCGCGACCGCGCGGACTGGGAGCGGCTTTCGGATGCCGAACGCGACTACGCCACCCGGCTGTGCGCCGAGTTTGTTGCCGGCGAGGAAGCGGTGACCGAGGACATTCAGCCGTTCATGTACGCGATGCGCGCCGAGGGGCGGCTCGGCGACGAGATGTATCTGACGCAGTTCGCGTTCGAGGAAGCCAAGCACACCCAGGTGTTTCGCATGTGGCTCGACGCCGTCGGTGTCACCGACGACCTGCACGGCTATCTCGATGAGCTTCCGGCGTACCGCCAGATGTTCTACGAGGAGTTGCCGGACTGCCTCGCCGCTTTGTCGGTCGATCCGTCACCGGCTGCCCAGGTCCGGGCGTCGGTGACCTACAACCACATCGTCGAAGGCATGTTGGCACTGACCGGCTACTACGCCTGGCACAAGATCTGCGTGGAACGTGGCATTCTTCCCGGCATGCAGGAGCTGGTGCGGCGCATCAGTGACGACGAGCGACGCCACATGGCCTGGGGCACCTTCACCTGCCGGCGCCACGTCGCCGCCGATGATGCCAACTGGACGGTGTTCGAAACGCGCATGAACGAGCTCATCCCGCTGGCACTGCGCCTCACCGAGGAAGGCTTCGCGCTCTACGGAGACCCGATGCCCTTCGACCTGTCGGTGGACGAGTTCCTGCAGTACTCCAGCGACAAGGGGATGCGACGGTTCGGCACGATCTCCAGCGCGCGGGGACGGCCGGTCGGCGAAATCGACCTCGACTACTCGCCCCTGCAGCTCGAGGACACCTTCGCCGACGAGGACCAGCGGGTCCTGGCCGCCTCGGCCTAGTCGGCCGTTAGCGGACCCAGACGGCTCCTCGCGGGATGCGAGTCGCCGGCGCGGGCCGCCCCGGCCGCGCCGCCAGCCCGCGCCAGGACCCGCTCTAGCGCGGCCGACGCCTCGCAGATGACGTCGGGCAGGCTCAGAGCGGTCAGCGCACCGTCGTGTTTGAGCACACGACCGTCGACCACGACGGTGTCGACGTTGGCCGGCTGGGCAGCCAGCGCCACCATGTTCGGCGCGTCCGTGAACGGCGCCATGTTCAGCGCATCGGCGCGGACCATGATTAGGTCCGCCCGCTTGCCGGGCGTCAGCGAACCCGTTACCGCGCCGAGGCCGAGGCCTCGCGCCCCGTCGATGGTCGCCATCGCTAGCACGCGGCGCGAGGTCAGCGAAAACTCGGCCTC
This sequence comes from uncultured Actinomycetota bacterium, assembly GCA_963730415.1. GTDB lineage: Bacteria > Actinomycetota > Actinomycetes > Mycobacteriales > Mycobacteriaceae > Mycobacterium. The sequence goes on from CAVSSC010000001.1 coordinate 302,967, forward strand.
GGATTGGCCGCGGTGCAGACCGAGGGCAAGCTTGATGATGCTGAACATGTCCGCGTTGCCGGTCAGGGGCAGCGTGTCGACGGACAGGTTCAGCAGTACGCCGGCGTCGACGAGCGCCTTGATGGTGGTAACGCCGTAGCCGATCAGCAGCTCCGACCACGGGCTGACGCTTACCGACGTGCCGGTGGAGACCAGCAGCTGTCGCTCCGCAGCCGTGGTGAACAGCGGGTGGATGACCTGTACGTGCGGGCCGAGCATGCCCGCGTCGCCGAGCCGCTGGATGTTCGCCTGCGCGCCCATCGCCCGGTTCGAGTTCGCGTGGTAGCTGACCGGCAGCCCGAGCCGGCGCGCCGTGTCGTACTCTGCCTGAGCCACGTCGTCGGCGGCGACACCCGGCGGGCGTCCGGCGAGCCCGAGGTGGACGAGGTCGAGCCGGCCGGAGTGGAACCACTCGTTGTTCACGCGCTCGAAGTCCGCCAGGTCGATCGTCGACGTCGCGGGATGGCCCTGCGGCGTGCCGTACGAGAACCGCGCGCGCAGGCCGACCTCCTGATGGGCACGGAGGTTTGCGTCGACGTATACGGCCGACCGGATGTTGTGCGACCAGTCGTGGACCATCGTGATGCCGGAGTTCACGGCCTCGGCTAGCGCCAGCCGGGCTCCCTGGTAGATGTCCTCGGGGCGGTAGTGCTTGCCGAGTCGGACGTTGAGGGCGAAGTAGCCGTTCTCCGGCGAGGAGTTCGCCATAGCGCGGTGCAGCGTCGTCCACAGGTGCCCGTGCGTGTCTATGAGGCCGGGCAGGACGATCGTGTCGCGACCATCGATCGCACGGCCGCCCGTCCGCAACCCCTCACCGACGGCGACGATCCGGCCATCATGCACCGCGACGTCGCCAATCGGGAAATCCCCGAGCGCCGGATCCATGGTGAGCACGTATGCGCCCCGGATGACGAAGGTCTCGCGGGCGGGAAGTTGCCCCGAACCTGAGGCATGCCCAGCGGCCATCAGCGGAGTGTAGACCTTTATGGTCGGTGCGATGAGCGGTGTCGGCCGCTTCGTAAGCAACGCAATGGTTACCGGCATCGCCAATTCGCCACCGGCACAGCAACTTTGGCCGGTCGCGATGCCCATCTCCACCGGCAACTCCCGGCCCGCTGCGCAGCCACCGCGGCAGCGACCGCAGACGTAGGCGAGGTGGACGCGGCTGGGGCGGGGTTGATGATGAGCGGGCGGCTCTACATCAGCGCTGTGCGAATGCTTTTAGCCAATCCAGACGGTCTTGGCGTTGCAGAACGCGCGAATCCCGAGGCCGGCAAGCTCGCGACCGTAGCCTGAGCGCTTGACGCCCCCGAAGCCCAACTCCGGGTAGGACACCGTCATCCCGTTGATGAAGACCTGGCCGGCCTCGATGTCATCGATGAAGCGCTCTTGCTCGGCCTCGTCGTTGGTCCAGGCATTGGATCCCAGCCCGAAAGTGGTGGCGTTGGCGATCTCGATGGCTTCGTCGATGCTCGCGGCCCGGTACATCGAGGCGACCGGGCCGAAGACCTCCTCGGTGTAGAGCGCCATGTCCTTGGTGATGTCGGTGACCACCGTCGGCGGGTAGAACCACCCCGGTCGGTCGAGACGCGTGCCGCCACAGCGGATCTTTGCGCCCGCCGCGACGGCGTCGTCGACCTGCTTGGCGATTTCGTCGCGGCCCGACTCGGTGGCCAGCGGACCCACGTCGGTGTCCGGGTCGGTCGGATCGCCGACTTTGAGCGCCTGAACGCGGTCGACGAACTTGTCGACGAACGCGTCGAAGATGTCGGCGTGCACGATGAACCGCTTCGCGGCGATGCAGGACTGGCCGTTGTTCTGCACCCGGCCGGTGACCGCGGTCTTGACGGCTTGCTCGAGGTCCGCGGAGGGCATCACGATGAACGGGTCGCTGCCGCCGAGCTCCAGCACGGTGGGTTTGATCTCGTCGCCGGCGATGGCGGCAACCGATTGGCCAGCGGGTTCGCTGCCGGTGAGGGTGGCCGCCACGACCCGGGGATCGCGCAGGATGCCCTCGACGGCGCCGGACGAAACGAGCAGCGTCTGGAAGCATCCTTCGGGAAAGCCGCCCCGGGCAATCACGTCGGAAAGATAAAGCGCCGATTGCGGCACATTGGAAGCGTGCTTGAGCAGGCCGACGTTGCCGGCCATCAACGCCGGCGCGGCGAACCGGACAGCCTGCCAGAGCGGAAAGTTCCACGGCATCACGGCGAGCACCACCCCGAGCGGCTGGTACCGGATATATGCCTTGGACGCGCCGACCTTTCCCGCGTCGGCCGGCTCGTCCGCAAGCAGCTTCTCGGCATTCTCCGCGTAGTAACGAAAACCCTTGGCGCACTTGAGCGCTTCGGCCTTGGCCGACTTCAGGGTTTTCCCCATCTCGAGGGTCATCATGGCTGCGGTTTCGTCAGCCTCCTTCTCCAGCAGGTCGGCGGTGGCATTGGCCCACTCGGCGCGCTGGGCGAACGTGGTGGAATGGCGGTAGTCGAGGAACCGCTCGTGGGCACGCGCGATCGCCGCGTCCACTTCGTCGTCGGTTGCCGGGGTGAAGGTCTTGACTGTCTCGCCGGTGGCCGGGTTGATGGTGGCGATAGGCACGTTGACATCCTTCGTTGCGATGGTTTGTGGAACGTCCACTACCAAGCCTGCCACTATCGTGGCCAAAGGGAGGTGCCGGATGAGCAAAGCCGCTGAGCTGATGGTCAAGTGCCTGGAAAACGAGGGTGTTTCTGTGGTCTTCGGGCTACCCGGTGAGGAGAACATCCGTTTTGTGCAGGCATTGGCTTTGTCGGACATCCGCTACGTGCTGACCCGGCACGAGCAGGCCGCGGCCTTCATGGCCGAGATGTACGGGCGCGTCACCGGGCGGGCGGCGGTGGTGTCGACCACCTTGGGCCCGGGCGCGATCAACATGCAACTCGGCGTCGCCGACGCCACCACCAACAGCACACCGATGGTGGCAATCTCCGCGCAGGTGGGTCAGGACCGGGAGTTCAAAGAGTCGCACCAGTACGTCGACCTGGTGTCGATGTTCGCTCCCATCACCCGGTGGGCCGCCGGCGTCCCCACCGCGCACGCCATACCGGAGATGTTCCGCAAAGCCTTCAAGGTCGCCGAGACCGAACGCCCGGCCGCGGTCTACCTGGCTGTCCCCGAGCACATCGACGCCGACGAAACCGACTACGACCTGAAGCCGTTGCCGCGCAACGTCGTTCGCGCCGATGCGCCGGCACCCGGTCAGGTGGAACGCGCGGTCGAGATCCTGCGCAAAGCCAAGCGACCGGTGGTGCTGGCCGGGCATGGCGCCGCCCGCGGCGACGCCACCGCGGCCCTGATCCGGTTCTCCGAAGAATTCGGTATCCCGGTTGCCAATACCTTCCACGGCAAGGGCGTGATGCCCGACGACCATCCCAACAGCATCGGGACTCTCGGGTTCATGCGGCACGACTACGTCAACTTCGGATTCGACAATGCCGACGTGGTCATCGCGGTCGGCTACGAGCTGCAGGAATTCGACCCCATCCGGATCAACCCGCAGGCCGACAAACGGATCATCCACATTCACCGGTTCCCGGCCGAGGTCGACATGCACTATTCGGTCGACGTCGGGATCATCGGCGACATCAGTGCCTCGCTCGATGCGCTGACGGATGCACTCGCCGGGCACGCCTACGAAGCCAAGCCGGACATTCCCGGCTCCGGACTGCTTGCCGAGGAATTCGCTCGGGGACAACAGGATTCGCGGTACCCACTGGCGCCCGCGCGGATCGTCGCCGATACCCGCGCCGCGCTGGGCCGCAGCGACGTGGTCCTGGTCGACACCGGTGCCACCAAAATGTGGATGGCGCGGCTCTACCCGACGTACGAACGGAACACCTGCTTGGTCTCAAACGGCTTGTCCACCATGGCGTTTGCGCTACCGGGAGCCCTCGGCGTCAAGCTGGCACGGCCGGAGTCGAAGGTGCTGGCCGTCGTCGGCGACGGCGCGTTCATGATGAACTCCCAAGAAATCGAGACCGCCGTTCGCGAGCGGATACCGCTGGTGGTGCTGATCTGGGAGGACGGCGGTTACGGTCTCATCGAATGGAAGATGGATCTCGAGCTCGGCGAGCACTACTACGTGAAGTTCGGCAACCCCGATGTGGTGACCTACGCGGAAAGCTTCGGCGCCAAGGGATATCGGATCAACAGCGCCGAGGAACTGCTGCCGACGCTGAAGGCCGCGCTCGACGACGACGGCGTCTCGCTGATCTGTTGCCCGGTCGACTACTCCGAGAATCTGCGGTTGACCGACCGGCTCGGCGAGCTGGACGAAACGCTGTAGATTTTTAAATCACTTGTGTAACTGGCGTTTCAGTGGCTTCGGCGTGCCCTTTTTGTCGGTGCCTTGGTTTAGTTTGGTGGCGTGAGTTCTAGCGGGGTGGTCGATCTCGAGGCGATGTCGGCGGCCTTTGATGCGTTGGACGCTGCGTTCGACTCGGTGGCTGGTTTTGACGTCGACGCGTTGGCGACCACCGAGCAGTTGGCGTTGTTGGAGCGCTGTGAGCGGCTGCGCCGGCGGATACCGGCCGTGGAACATCCGCTGATCAATTCCGTTGCCCGCCAGGCGACCGCAGAAGAGCTGGGCGGCAAGCTGTCCCATGCGATAGCCGAGTGGACGCTGATCAGCCGCGCCGAGGCGTCGCGGCGCATCCGGGAGGCCGCCGACCTGGGAGCACGCCGGGGACTGACCGGTGAACCTTTGCCACCGCTATTGGCGGCCACCGCCGCCGCCCAGCGCAAGGGCAAGCTCGGAGCCGGGCAAGTGGCGGTGATCCGGAAGTTCTACCACCAGCTGCCGGGCTGGGTGGATATCGCTGCCCGCGAGGCCGCCACCGCCCAACTGGCGCAGTTCGGGTCGCAGTTTCGCCCCGAACAACTCGCCGAGCTGGCCCAGGGGCTGACCGATCGGCTCAACCCCGACGGCACCTACAACGATGAGGACCGGGGGCGCCGGCGCGGCCTCACGTTGGGCAAGCAAAACGCCGATGGCACCTCAGAGTTGCGCGGCTTTCTGACCCCCGAAGCCCGCGCCACCGTCGAGGCCGTCCTGGCCAAGCTGGCCGCCCCGGGCATGTGCAATCCGCTCGACGACACCCCCTGTGTGGACGGCGCACCCGCGCAGGAAGCCATTGAGCGTGACACCCGCTCAGCGAGCCAGCGCAACCACGACGCGCTGCTAGCAGGATGCGAAAAGTGACACAGATAAGCGCCGGCGGTGGGGGACACACTTTAGTGGTCTAAGGGAATCTAGCGGACAACATCTACACTTTGTAGTGAACATACAGCCAGACGACGAGTGCCTACACGGTGAATGCCCGTACGACTCAGACGATTACCAAGACGACGAGTAATTATTCACAGGTCCTGTTGTTTTCCCCAAACAGATTTGGCGCCAGATCTGGTCGAACAACCCCCAGGAACGACTCAACAAAGAGATCCGGCGCCGCACCGACGTCGTCGGCATCTTGCCCAACCGCAACGCGATGATCCGCCTCGTCGGCGCCGTGCTGGCCGAACAACACGACGAATGGGCCGAATCACGCCGCTACTTCGGACTCGACGTCTTGAGCAAATCACGAATCACCAACGACACCCCGACAGAACAGGAGGCCCACCCGGCGGCACTAACCGCCTGAACCACAAAGCCGAGGAATCACACGATGAACCTCGTACACCACGCCCCTGGACTTGACCGCGGCGCGATCAATGTTCAACCGCACCACGAGCGTACGCAGCCTGGCCCCCAGGAAATGTTCAGAATGAACCGTGAACTTGGTGAGATAGTGACAGCTCGGCGTCAGGCACGCTGTCGGCCCGACGAAAGGCCGAAGGCTCGTTCGGTGCCGGTCCCGGCGTTCGTGCTCGATGAGCTGTCGCAGCAGTGCAAAGGGAAGGCACCCGTGTGAGCCGGCTTGCTTGTCGGCGGCTCGTTTTTGGTGGAAAGTCGTGCTCAAACCCGGAATGCGATGGAGGGCGCCGATGGAAATCGTGCCGTTGGGTCCGGGCTTTGCCGCCGAACTGCGCGGAGTGACCATCCACGACGTTGCGGCAAGCGACGCCGCATACGCGGCGGTGCGCGCGGCGTTCGAGGAGCACTCGGTTCTGGTCCTTCGCGACCAGGACGTCACCGACGAAGCGCAGCTTGCCTTCTCGCGCCGCTTCGGCCCGCTCGAGGTCACCAAGGTGGGTTCGGATGGCTACGGCACCAACCTCGTGATCCTCAAGACCCTCGACGAGAAGGGCAACGTAGTGCCGGAAGATCACCGGCTCGCCTTGGAAAACAAGGCGAACCAGCTCTGGCATACCGACAGTTCGTTCAAGCAGGTGCCGGCGCTCGCTTCGGTGCTGTCGTCGCGCATCATTCCGGGGCGGGGGGGCGAGACCGAGTACGTCTCCACCCGGCTCGCCTTCGAGCGCCTCGATCCGGCGTTGCAACGGCGGCTGGAAAATTCCTTCGCCTGGCACGAATACGCCTATTCGCGCGGCAAGATCGCGCCCGACCTTGTCGGCCCGGCGGAGCGGGCGGCGCTGCCGCCGCAATGCTGGCGTCTCATTTGGAAGAACCCGATCAATGGCCGCAAGGCGCTGTACATGGCCTCGCACACCTGCGCGATCGAGGGCATGGAGCTGAAAGCGGCGCGGGAGTTGCTCGCCGAGCTGACGGAGGCGGCAACCGCCCCCGGTGCGAGCTATCTGCACTCGTGGCGCAAGGGCGACGTGGTGATGTGGGACAACCGCGCGACCATGCATCGCGGCCGGCCGTGGCCGGCGCGGCAGCCGCGCTACATGGTGCGGAGCACGATTTCCGCGACGGCCGTAGACGGGCTCGAGGCCATGCATGCGCGGCCGCGCCAGACGGCGGAATGACGGCGCAGGCGACGAGGAGCTTTGCGGCCGGCGGTTCGCCGGGAATAGCGGATAAACTTTTGTGACTCAAGCGATCTCGATGAGTTTCGGCACCGCTTCGTCGCCAAGTCGGCGGACGAAGCCGACCGGGGTCGCTTCCCAACGGCTGGTGGGACGGGCGGACGGACACCACGTCTCCCACCGCCAGCGGGTGCCGTCAGCCCTGCCGCATAGGTGGGGACGTAGCCGCGACTACAGCCCCGTCGGGATATGCCAGACTTTCCGTTATGGGGTTCAAGGTCTACGGGTACAAGTCCGAGTCGTTCGACGAGTTTGGCGACCAGGACAGGTACAAGGTCATCGAAGGCGGCACACTCGAGATATGGCACGAGGACGGGTCGAAGTTGACCATCAGCCCGACGCGCTGGGGCTGGGTGGAGGAAGACTCACCGAACCCTGACGACACCCCCGCCGCACACCGTCATCGGCCCAGTCGCATTCGCTGATGACCACCGAACCCACCCTTACCCTGGTCGGCCAGCCGTAGACAGGCCTGGCGCGACGGGCGAACGGAAGACCCGGTGGAACTGCTGAAGGCCGAAGGCATCCGCTTTACGAACGGTCGCGCCGATCCCCGACAGCGGCGGCATCCGGAGGACGAGCCTGACCCGCACGTTAAGCGACGCTGCGACGGTAGGCCCGAACCGACTCGCAGCGAACCGCACAGGCTGAACAGCAGTGTGGCCCTCTCGGACGTATAGCCAGGAACAAATTCATTAGTAGGTCGTTGTGCTAACAGGTCGAAGTTTTAAGTGTTCGTGTTCCATGCACGCTCGCGCAGAACCTTGGTGCGGGCGTCTCTTTTCTCCTTGCAGGGCAAGCCGAGAAGCAGTCGTCTGATCAACCGGCCACCGGACCGCATAGTGCGGCCCGGTATCCTGACAAGGAGAAACAAATGACACAGGGAACTGTGAAGTGGTTCAACGCCGAGAAGGGCTTCGGCTTCATCGCGCGCACGGACGGCCCGGACGTTTTCGTGCACTACTCCGAGATCGACGGCCACGGCTTCCGTAGCCTCGAGGAGAACCAGCAGGTGGAGTTCGAGGTCACCCAGGGCGCCAAGGGCCCGCAGGCCAGCCGCGTTCGGGCACTCTGACCGTCGGCACGGCATGAAAGGAGCCGTACCCGCGTGCGTACTACGCGGGTACGGCTCTCCTACTTATTCGCTTTTTCAAGCCGTTTCTGGGGGCTGGCTGCGGTCGGCACCGGCGGCGGTGGATAGAACTCCGCGGCGGGGCTGGGGTTCTTCTTTGCACTGCGCCCGCTGCCATCACTCAGCGACTGGAGGATGATCTGCTCAGCGGCTGACGCGGAAACGCTTGAGCCGCGACGTCGCTCCGGACACCAATTCCACTCGGCTTCTTGGCAATTGAAGGTGGGCGGCCAGCAGCCGGATGACTGCGTTGTTTGCCTTGCCATCGACTGCTGGCTCACGCACGTAGATTGTCAGCTCACCATCGGAACCGACCTCGACAAGGGGTCCTTTGCGGCTGCCGGGTTTGACCTTGACGACGACGGTGTCGGCCATGCCGCATAAGGCTAGCGCGCCGGGCCGCCCGAACTCTGCGAGTCCTTCTGTGCCGTCCTTGAGGGGTCGGTAGCCGAGTTCGCGGCGTGCTTTGCTGATGTCGATCGTGCACGCCTGCGAGGAGATCCAACAGGCGAAGCGAGTGAGCGGTGGCTGGCCGGTCTCGGCGTGACTCGCGCTGGAGCCGTACCGGATCAGTTAACGTGGTCACCGATTCGCGGCACTTCTGATCGAGTGGGAGTGCCTCTTGGGTGAGCAGCTGGGGACACAGGCTCAGTGTGTTGGCCCCCTGACATGTGTTGGGGCGGGTGTTGGTCAATCGGTCAGCTGGCAAGCAAGCCTCGGAGGGCGCGGTCGGCCAGGGAGATCGCGTCGGCCTGGCCGATGATGTGGCCGTGCAATTCGGGATGGTTGTCGAGGTGCGAATGCGCGTGTTGCTGGTCAGTGTGGAAGGTGATCGATCCGCAGAGGGTATCGGCCAGGGTTCCGGAGCAGTCGGTTTGTGCGATGACGACGACGGCGGTGGCGGGTCGCCATGTCCATTCGTCGCTGTGGCGGTGGATGCGGATCGGTGTCCCGGTGTCGGGGTCGGCTGAGTCGATGACGCCGTCGGTGCCGGTCATCAACGGGATGCCCAGCGCGTCGATTGCGCACATTGCTGCGACCGGAGGGTGGCCGGTGAGGTGGACGGTGTGGCCGGTGGGGTGGCGTGAGAAAGGGTAGGCGACCTCGATTTGTCCGTCGGGTGCGCTGTGCACGAGGTCGGCGCTGCCAAGTTGGTGCAGGGCATCGTCGAGGTCGACGCCGAGCGCGGCAGCGGTCGGGCGCAGATCGTCGCGATGGACCTGGCCGCTATCACGGAAGCCGCGCAACACGGCTCGGTGGAGTTCTCGGATTGCGGGCGGCAGCTGCTCGGCGGAGGCCGCGACCGACTGGGGGGCGTCCGACTGGTCGGGCATTAATTACTCCGTTGACTGTCAGTTGAATTGGACCTACAGGGGCGTAGTGCGTCGAGAATGTGTTGCGGAGTGGGCAGGTCGAGTCGACACGCATCGCCGGTCGGCGCTTTGGCCGCTGGGCGCATCACGTCGACACCGTCGATGAGCACCGTCGGTGAGGGGTGGGTGCCGACGCGGTCGATGATCGGCTCGTCGATGCCGAGGCTGTTCAGGCAGTCGGCGAGGATCTTTCTGGTGGTCTCGGCATTGGGGCATCCCGGCGAGGTGAGCAGCTCGATACGCATAACAGTCACTTCCGCGTGGGGGGCGCTGTTGTGTTGGCGGCGGTTTCGATGTCACGCAGGATGGGGCATTCGCGCTCGGCGCGGGGCTGATCACAGGTGTCGACCAGCAGGGTGAGCGCATCCCTCATGCCGGCGAGTTCGTTGATGCGCTGCTGGAGGTCGGCGATGCGGGTGCGGGCCATCGTCCTGGCCTCCTCGCAGGATGCGGGTCCGCCGTCGGCGAGGTGCAGCAGGTCCTCGATGTCGTCAAGGGTGAATCCGAGTTGTTGGGCACGCTTGACGAAGCGCACTACCCGCACTGCGTCGGGGGTGTAGGCGCGGTACCCGGAGCGGCGTCCGCTCAGGTTCAGGCAGCAGGCCGCAGCGTTCGTAGTACCGCAGGGTTTGGGTGTTGACCTGCGCCTGGGCGGCGACCTCGCTGGTTCTCACCCCACCAGCATGAACCCTGTACCTAGCTACCGGGTCAAGCCCAGCAGCACATCAGTAGTTAGGTGCCCACCTCGCGAGAAATTCTGGAAAGCTGGTTCGCTGGCAAGCCCATCCGTCCGGAGTACCTGATCGTCGAAGGCGGAAAGCTCGCCGGTACCGGAGCGCTGTCCTACCAGAAGTAGTCGCTCCCTGCGGTGACGTTACAGCTCATCGGTCAACCGTTGTGCTGTGACGTCACCGTCGGAAGTGCCATGGGCGGGACGTAGCGACCAATCAGCGTGCGATGCCACCACGCCCGATCGTGCCACAGCTCAGCCGCCGTGGTGAAGCGGTATTGGTAGAGTTGCGCGCGCACATACCGCGGCGGCGATTCCGGAAAGGGATTGTGCCGCAACAACCGCAGTGTTGGGCGATCGTTGCGCAGCAGCCGCTGCAAAAGCGGTATCAGCCATGGTTGTGCGTAGCCGGGCGAGATGGCGGCGAACCACATCAGCCAGTCCAGACGCAGATGATAGGGAGCCCATTGTCGCGGCAGCCGGCGCACAAAACCGGGCTTGCCCTTGAATTCGTATTCTTTCCAGACCGTCTGCTCGGTGATGTTGGCTTCGTCGGTGCCTTCGATCACCACCTCGCGGCGGATGCGGCCGATGCTGCCGAAGGCCCCGTAGGTGTTCACCAGGTGAAATGAGTTGAACGACATGTTCATTCGCTGACGCGAGGACAGCATGTTGCGCACCGGCCAGTAGCTCAGGAACAGCACCGCCACCGTGAACGTGACCACCAGGCCGGCGAACCATAGCGGCGGCCCCGACGGCGCCGGATGCGCTGGTACCGGAAGCAGCGCCGCCACCGACGAGTCGTCGATGGCACTGCACGCCAGCAGGATCGTCACCCAATTGAGCCAGGCAAAGTTGCCCGATGCCACCAGCCACAGCTGGGTAACGACGATGATCGCCGCGGCCACGCTGGCTACCGGCTGTGGCGCGAACAACCCGAACGGCACAACCAGCTGCGCGAAGTGGTTGCCCGCCACCTCAATCCGGTGCAGCGGTTTGGGCAGGTGGTGGAAGAACCAGCTCAACGGCCCCGGCATGGGCTGTGTCTCATGGTGGTAGTACAAACACGTCAGATCGCGCCAGCACGAGTCGCCGCGCATCTTGATCAGCCCGGCACCGAACTCGACTCGGAACAGCAGCAACCGCGCCATCCATAACGTCAGCACCGGAGGCGCCACTCGGTCATTGCCGAGGAAGATCATCAGGAACCCGGTCTCGAGCAGCAACGACTCCCAGCCGAACGCGTACCAGGTCTGCCCGACGTTGACGATCGAAAGGTAGAGCACCCACAGCGTCAGCCACATCAGCATCGCGGCCCATAGCGGCGCCACATCAGCTGCACCGGCGACGATAGCCGCCGACAGCGCCGCGCCGAACCAGGAGACCGCTGAAAACAGCCGATCGGAATAGCGCAGATGAAAGATGCTCGGCGTTCTCCAAAACGACTGCCCAGCCAAAAGCCGCGGAACGGGCAGTATTCCGTGCTCTCCGATGAGCGCCCGGAATTGAGCGGCGGCGGCGACGAACGCAAGCAGGTAGATCGCCGCGGCACCGCGCTCGAGCGCCAGTCTGCCCAGCCAATATTCGGGTGCGGAAAACCAGCCCATGGGCGTAACTCCTCGGACGGTGTCGGTTACACCAGCCCGCATATCCAGTCAACCAGGCGGTAAACCGCTGGCCAATAGCTGGACAAGCTATTCGTCGCGGAGCCCGCGCGCCCGGTCGGGCATGCTCACTACCGACGCGGCAAGCACAGCAAGCGAAATCAGCACCAGCAGTTGCACATTCGCGGAATGGCCGGCGTAACCGTCGACCGACCGCCAGGGATGTCGAGAAAGTGCCGCCCCGGCCAGAATCAGCCCGCCCGCGCTCAGCACGCCGGTAACCCCGTCGGAGCGCCGACGGCGCAGCGCGTACCGCAGACCCAGGGCGGCGCCGATCACGACGACCCCGGCCACGCCGGCGATCACCGCCCCGGCGGCCAGCACCGCGACCGCCGCCCACGCCCCGGGGTTCCACGGTTGTGCGGGTGCGTCGTCGGCACGCCTTCTCCGTGTGCGCCATAACGCGAGCATGGCCAACAGCGGCAGCAACGACAGCCCCACCGCCAGACCCGCCCGGTACAGCGAGTTGGAGGCGAAGGTCAGCGTGATGGTGCCGGGGTTCCCCGCCGGCACCACCCAGCCCTGCTGCCACCCGTTGACAGCGACCGGCGTCAATCGGGCCCCGGTGCTGGTGCGCGCCACCCAACCGGGGTTGATGCTTTCGGGGATGACCAGCACCCGGGAAGTGGTCGACGGGGGAGCCTGCACTTCGCGACGGTCCGGACCCCACGACCGCCATGCCGGAACTTGGACGGCGCCGGGTAGTTCGGGGGCGGCAGCCGGGGTTGACAGCTCGGCTCCGTCCACGACGAACGGGGCGCCCGGGCTGATCAACAGTTCCTGTTGGCCCGCCGGCAGGGCGATCGGGTCGCGGTCGCATGCCAGCGCCGGAACGGGTTCGCCATCCAGCAGTGCGCCCACGGTGGTGTGGATCGAAGTGTGCACGAACCGGCCCGCGACCGCGATGACCGGACCGTGGTCGCAGTCGACGGTGATCTCCCGGGACCGATTGCGGGCGGCGTCGGCGGGCGCGATCGGGTTGCCGTCGGCGCCGAGCACCGCTATTTCGGCCAGCCCCGGCGGCTTGAGCTGGTCGAAGCCCAAAGCGTTGCGGTCGATGACGTCTTCCCAGGCGAGCAGGCTGACGGTGACGGTGTCGGTCACCCGGGGTTTCAGCGACAGGGTTTGTGGCCCGCCCATCCCCTGGACCTGTGGGCCGGCTGGTTTCAATTCCCCGACTTGTGGGCCGTCGCCCAGGTTGACGGCCACCATCGTCGGGTGGGCGGGCAGTGCCGACCGGCTGGGAACCACCCGCAGCCCGGTGACCTCGGTGGGCCGCGGCAGGGTCAGCGTCAATGTGGGCGGGGTCTTGTGTTGCACCACCCGCTGCGGTGCCGTCCATGCGGTGGCCGGGTCGCCGTCGGTGGCCGCGTATGCCGAGCCGAGGATGTCCACCAGGTCCGAATCACCTCGGGCCCGGGTGGTGTTCGGCTCGGCGATCAGGTCGGCGAGCTTGGGGCCCTGTCGTGGCCGCACCCACACCAGCGGGGTTACCGGCATTGGAGCCGCAACGGTCAGCGTCCGGCTGAAATTGACCGGCTCTTCCGGCGCCAGGGCCATCGACGCCGCGCAACGTACGCTGTCGGGCGCCTGGGCGCAGCCGGGCCTGCCGAGCAATTCTGATCCCAGGTCCCACCTCGCGATCGCCGAGCCAGGCGGCGGCCCGGGAACCAGCACGGTGTGCCGCAGGTCGACCGGGTGGGCGAATCCGGACGCGTCGTACTGGGTGATCGACAGGTCGGTGATGCCGAATTGCACACCCGCGGACCCGTCGTCGGTGCCGGCGGCGGTGATCCGCACCCACGGGGTTTCGCCGTAGGGCAGCGCCGCGGCGAGTGGCTTGCCGGGCTCGTCGAACCGCAGGGTGGTGCTGCCGTTGGCGGTTTCGATCAGGATGCGGCGGACCTGGGCGCCGACGGCGGTCGCGCTGGGTGTCAAGGTGATGGCCGCGTTGGTCACCGGGTGGTCGAAATCGACTTGCAGCCACTGGCCGACGGCAGCCTGCAGTGAGTTGGAAACCCACGCGGTCGCCGGGTCGCCGTCGATCGCGGCCACGGGGGAGGTCGCCGGTGCGACGTCGGGCATCGCGGTGGAATCCGACGACGAGCTCGATACGGTGATCCGGCCGCCGTTCCAGGCGCCGAATACCGGATCGGCACCAGGGACGGGGTAGTCGGGTACGCGGTTGTAGGTATGCCGCGCATCGCCGGCCGCCCGGATCGCCGACGAATGTTGGTCTACCCGGCCGTAATCGGTCTCGCGAGCCACCGGGGTGTCGGTGACGGTCACCAGCGGTACCGGCAGACCGGCGCCCCGCGCGTCCGGCGGCCATCAGCACCGGACCCAGCGGCGGCTGGCCCCGGAGCCGTCGCCGCTCGTCGAGACGCAGCAGCACTTCCGGGCCGCCATCGACTCGGGCCAGCTGGTCGGTGTCGGCGAAGTACGGCGAGCCGGGATTGCCAGCCCCGCTATTCGAAGAGCCGACCCGGTAGATCTCCACGGCGGGGTACCGCGGCCGCAGTCCGCTGTCGGCGACGAAGCCCGCCAGCGTGCCGGGCCCCACCGGTGCGCCGAACTGCGCCACCTTCTGCAGTCGCGGTGACCCTTCAATGGCGCGGTGCACCAGAATTGGGCGTGCCGAGCGTGACGTCTCCGGATCCAGGTCGTTGCGCAACACCACGTAAGAGATGCCCTGGCGCGCAAGGGTATCGGCCAAGCCAACCGAGGGGCGCCCGGCGGCGAACAGGCGTTGCACCGAATCCAGCGCCCGGATGGTTTGCGGCGGGGTCAGCGGGATGGAGTCGCGCACCCCCCACGGGCCGCTGCCCAGCACTTGGAGCGGCTCATCATGGCTGGTGCCCCAGACCTGAGTGGCGAACGGCGCCCCCGGGACCACCAGCACGCGCCCGGGAGCTGGTGTGCCGGTGTTGTGTTCGCTGAGCCAGTCGGCGGCTTCATGCCAGTACTGGGGTATCGCGCGGAACGTGCCCGGCGGGGTGAGCCGACCGGTCCACGCCAGCGAGGTGCTGACCATCAGCGCCGTCAGGACCACGACGGTGACCGCGACCCGCTTGTCGCGCTCCGGGTGCGCGAAAGCGCGCAGCCACACCGGCACCGGCGCGCTGCCCGGCAGTGGGATCCGGCCCAGCAGCTGCGCGATTCCCAGCACCAACGGGATTCTGATCACCGATCCAAACTTGTGCACGTTGCGCAGGGGTGCGCCGCTGGCGTCGAGGAACGCTTGTACCTGGTGGGCCAGCGGTGAGCCCAGCCCGCCGCTGTAGCCGGCGGCCAGCAAGACCACGCCGATCAGCAGCATCGTCACCAGCCGTCCCCGTGCCGGCATCCCAGGGCTGGCCAGCCCGGCCAGCCCGGCCGCCGCGACCAGGCAGGTGCCCAGGATGGCCGCCGACCCGGTCACCAGCGGCGCGCCCGCCGTGGCGGTCGGCGCCACAAACGGGGTCCAGCTGTCGGTGCCCCGCAGCATCTCGACCAGTGACGACCATTGCGTTGTCACGCCGGAGGATTCGATGAAGTCCAGGAAAGGAGGACTGATGGCCCGCAGCATCGCCAGCGCCACTACCCACCACAGCATCGCGAGGGACAGGGCTATCAGCCACCACCCGGTGTAGCGCCACCACAACCGGTTCGGCCGGTGGCATGCCCACCAGATCACTGCGGGCAGGCAGCCGGCCAACGTTGCGATGGCGTTGACCGCGCCCATTAACGCGACAGCCAGACCAGCCTGCGCGGCGAGTGCTCGCACCGACCTGTCTGTCTTACCTGCCGAAGAAGCCCGCAACGCCAGGATCGTGGGCAGCAATACCCACGGCGCCAGCATCATCGGCAGGGTTTCCGACGAGATCGATCCAAGAGTGGTCAGCACCCTCGGCGATAGCGCGAACGCGACCGCACCGATCACCCGTGACGCCGGGTTACCGATTCGCAGTGCCTCGGCGACCCGCAACAGTCCCCAGAAGCCGACGGTGAGCAGCAGCGCCCACCACAGACGCTGGGTTATCCATCCGGGCAATCCCAGCAGATGGCCGAGTAGGAAGAAGGTGCCGTGCGGAAAGAGGTACCCGTAGGCCTGATTCTGCGCCTGGCCGAACGGCAATTCGCTGTTCCACAGGTTGGTGGCGCGGGCCAGGAAGCGCAGTGGGTTGGCGGTGAGGTCGAGTTTGGTGTCGGGGGAGACCTGCCCCGGGGATTGCGCGAACGTCAGCGCCAGGGCGATCGCCCCGACCAACAGCAACCACCGGCGCGACAGTGGCGCAGCCGACGAGCCGGAGGCCGGCGTACCGGCCCACGTCTTCGCCGGGCTAGCTACGGTTGCCGTACTCGACCCGGTTGAGCACTGACGACTGCGGATCGCCCCCGGGGAGTGGCGGCTTCGTGTCCTGCTGCACCATCAGAGTGATCCCGAAAATCGCGGCCGCGCCCAGCAACAGACCAACCACCACGCTCGCGGCGGCGGGCGCAATGATCCGGTTCATCGATGGCTCCCTGGGCTTGCGGTCATGGCTTGGAAAACACAGAGCGGCAACCTAGCGACAACCTAGCAGAAGCGCGCCCAGCACCCTGGACGGCGAGTCACGTCTCAGGGACGCAGTTCCGTGCCCAGCTTGTTCAAGCAATCCTGCTTGCTGATGCGGGGCAGGCAATACCCATGCCAACAGCGGTCGCCGTATTCCACCAGGTAGGGCGCGGATGGAGTCGGTGGGCCCTGCGCTGGCGCCACGCTGTGGTCCGCTACGGCGAGTGTGACGCCAACGGTCGCGGCGGCACCGATCGATAAGCCCACCGCGATGCTGGCCGCAGCGGCCAGCGTGAACCCGGTCATCGCTGGCTCCTCCCTGCCAGTCAAAGGGTTGCTGGCCAACGTAGCAGGGGTTGCCCCACGGCGCCCGGGGATGAAACACCCTTTGGCACGCCCCGGATCCGGAGGCGGGGATCCCGCCGTGAAAACATGGCCCGATGCCTTTTCCGCGCACCTTGGCTGTGCTCGCCGCCGCGTCAGCGCTGGCGGCAGGCTGCGCACACCACGCCGCACGGCCGCCCGGTCCCTCGTCGACCTCAGTCAGCAAGCCGGTGGCCGCTCCCGCGCCACCGGTATGCGGTGACCCCACGACCCAGCTGTCGATCCGCGACAAGCTGGCCCAGCTGCTGATGGTGGGGGTGAAGAACCCCGATGACGCCCGGGCCGTTGTCAACGGCTACCACGTCGGCGGCATTTTCATCGGCAGTTGGACTGATCTGTCGATGTTCAAAGGCCCGCTGGCCGACATCGCGGCCAAGGCGGGGCCGCTGCCGCTGGCGGTCAGCGTGGACGAAGAGGGTGGCCGGGTGTCGCGGTTGAAGTCGCTGATCGGGCCGGCTCCGTCGCCACGGCAGTTGGCGCAGAGCCAAACCGTGGCCCAGGTGCATGACTTGGCGGCCGAGCGCGGCAAGAAGATGCGTGAGCTGGGCATCACCGTCGACTTCGCCCCGGTGGTCGACGTCACCGATGCTCCGGACGACAGCGTGATCGGGGACCGCTCGTTCGGCTCGAATCCGGATACGGTCACCGCATACGCCGGGGCGTACGCGCAGGGCCTGCGAGACGCCGGGCTGCTACCGGTGCTCAAGCATTTCCCCGGTCACGGGCATGGCTCCGGCGACTCGCACACCGGTGGCGTCGTCACCCCACCGCTGAGCGAGCTGCAGAACAGCGACCTGGTGCCATACCGCACCCTGGTGACCGCGACGCCGGTCGCGGTGATGGTCGGTCACCTGGAGGTTCCGGGGCTGACTGGCGACGTCCCGGCCAGCCTGAGCCCCGCGGCGGTGCAGTTGCTGCGCAATGGCGTCGGCTATAACGGCCCGCCCTTCAACGGCCCGGTGTTCAGCGACGATCTATCCAGCATGGCCGCGATTTCCGACCGGTACGGCGTATCGGAGGCGGTGCTGCGCACCCTGCAGGCCGGCACCGACGTCGCGCTCTGGGTCACCACCGATGAGGTGCCCGCGGTCTTGGACCGGCTGCAAAAAGCGGTGTCCGCGGGCGAATTGCCGGCACAGCGGGTCGACGACTCTCTGGTGCGGGTGGCGACGATGAAGGGCCGTAGCCCGGCGTGTGGACACTAGCGCGTGTGCGGCCGCAGCGCTTTGCCTACTCTGGAGTCAGATAGACGAGCTAGAGAGGCAAGCGATGGCGGGTGGTAGCAAGCGGTTACCGCGTGCTGTCCGCGAGCAGCAAATGCTCGACGCCGCCGTGCAGATGTTCTCGGTCAATGGCTACTACGAGACCTCGATGGACGCCATCGCCGCCGAGGCGCAGATCTCCAAGCCGATGCTGTACCTGTATTACGGCTCCAAGGAGGACCTGTTCGGCGCCTGCCTGAACCGCGAGTTGAGCCGGTTCATCGATGTGGTGCGCGCCGATATCGACTTCACGCAGAGTCCAAAAGACTTGCTGCGCAACACCATCGTGTCGTTCATGCGCTACATCGACGCCAACCGGGCGTCATGGATCGTGATGTACACCCAGGCCACCAGCTCGCAGGCTTTCGCCCACATGGTGCGTGAGGGACGCGAGCAGATCATCGAACTGGTTGCTGGACTGGTACGAGCCGGTAGTCGCACCCCGCGGCCGGACCGTGAGCACGAGATGATGGCCGTGGCGCTGGTAGGCGCGGGTGAGGCGATGGCGAATCGGCTCAGTACCGGCGATATCGACGTCGATGAGGCGGCCGAGCTGATGATCCACCTGTTCTGGTATGGCCTCAAGGGCGCACCCGAGGAGCGGGAAGCCGCCGCAGCCGTGCCCGAGACGGGCGGCTCCAGCGCCGCTGCCCGCTAGACCTAACATTCGTGCAGTGGCCCGATTGCCCTCCTCCTTCTCGGACCGCTTCCCGGTCCGCATCGTCGGCGGGCGGCCCCGCCGCAACCTCGACTTCTTTTGCGCGGTAATCATCGTCGGGTTGCTGGCCGGGGTCGCCGGGCTGGCGACATCGGCGGTGCTGCGCTCCGTCGAACACCTCACGTATCACTACACTTTCGGCACGCTGCTCGTCGGGATCACCGGCAGCAGCCCGGTCCGTCGGGCGCTGGGGCCAATGGTCGGCGGCGCGTTGGCAGCGGTCGGCTGGTGGATCCTGCGGCGCAGAACCGAGGTGCCGCCGCTCGCAGAGACCATCACCCGCCACGGCCGGATACCGCGGCTGGCATGGAGCATCGACGCGGTGCTGCAGGTGTTGTTGGTCGGCTCCGGCGCTTCCCTGGGCCGGGAAGGAGCGCCACGCCAATTCGCGGCCGCCCTCGGCGATTTCGGCACCGGGTGGCTGAAGCGGCTGTCGTCCCGCGATCGGGAGATCCTGCTGGCATGCGCGGCCGGGGCCGGGCTCGGCGCGGTCTACGCCGTTCCGCTGGGCGGTGCGCTGTTCACCGTGCGCATCATCCTGAACACCTGGCATCCGCGCGCACTCGGTGCGGCGCTGATCACCTCCAGCCTGGCCGTCGCGGTCGGCTCGCTCATCACGCATGATCGCCCCGAGCTGGACTGGCCGAACCCGAACCTGTCCTATGAGCTGACCGGGCAGGCACTGATATTGGCGCCGCTGGCGCTCGCAGTGGGGTTGGCGTTCAACCGGCTTATGGCGGCAGCACGGCCGGTCGTACAGATGCGGACTTGGGTGCTGGTCCCGGCGCTTGCCGGCGCCGGTTTGGTGATGGGCATCTGTTCGCATTGGTGGCCCGAGTTGCCCGGCAACGGCCGAAGCATTCTGACCGTCAGCCTGGCCAGTGGGATGACGCTGTCCGCGGCGGCCGCGATTCTGGTTCTCAAACCGCTGCTGACCGCGCTGTTCCTGCGTGCCGGCGGGGCCGGCGGCATGCTCACACCGTCGCTGGCCACCGGTGCGGCAGCGGGAGCGCTGCTGGTGCTGACCATCAATTGGGTGGCCGGAACGCATCTCCACGGGCCGACGGTCTCGCTGGCCGGTGCCGCCGGAGTGCTCGCGGTCACCCAAGGCTCACCGATCTGGGCCGCGCTCTTCGTCTGGGAACTCGCCCGGCCGCCACTCTGGCTGATTCTGGTTTTCCTGGTCACCGCCGTCGGTGCACACGGATTGAAAGTCCTCGCTGCGGGGCGCGGGCACGCGCATCCGAGCTAGAGGGCCCGGACCGTACCGGTCAGATGCGGGTATCCCTTGGCGACATTGCGCAGTGAGATATCCCAGCCGTCATCGCGTTCGTCGATGTAAAGCCCCGTGGTGGCGGGCAGCACCACCGGCTTGCCGAACCGCACCGAATATCTCACCGCATCCGGAAGTCGAGCTTCGATATTGGCCAATACGGAGGCGGCGCTGAACATTCCGTGCGCGATAACGGTCGGGAATCCGAACAGCTTGGCTGCGATCGGGTTGGTGTGGATCGGGTTGTGATCGCCGCCGACGGCGGCGTAGCGGCGGATCAGGCCGGGGGTGATGCGCAGGACGGTGCTGGGCGGCGCAAGCTTGGGCTGCTTCTGCGGTGGCGGCTTGGGTTCGTCGGACAGGCTGGTGCGTTGCTGGTGCAGGAAGGTCGTCACCTGATGCCACGCGGTGTCGTTGCCGACGCTGACATCGGTCACCAAGTCGACCAGCAGACCTTTTCGGTGTTCGCGCAGGTTCTCGGCGTGCACGCGCACACCGACGGTGTCAGTGACCGCGATCGGGCGGTACTGCGTGATGTGGTTTTCGGTGTGCACCGATCCCATTGCGGCGAAAGGAAAGTCGAATCCGGTCACTAGCGACATCATCGCTGGAAAGGTCAACGCGAACGGGTAGGTCAGCGGCACGTTGTTGCCGTAGCGCAGGCCGGTGACCGCGGCGTACTCGGCCACGTTCGTGTGGTCGATGGGTAACTCCTCGACGGTCACCGTGCGGGTGGGAAGCTGGCTTCCGCGGGATACCACCGGTAGTGCTCCGGCCGCCGCGCGCAGCATGTTCTTCAGGCCGCTTGGCTGGTTCATCGGGTTCTCCTCGGAGCTAGGCGCCCAGCATGGCCTGACCGCAGACGCGAATGACGTTGCCCGTCACTGCGTTTGAAGCGGGGCTGGCGAAGTAGGCGATGGTCTCTGCCACGTCCTCCGGCTGGCCGCCCTGCAGCAGCGAGTTCATTCGACGGCCCACCTCGCGGGTGGCCAGCGGGATGGCGGCCGTCATCTGGGTTTCGATGAATCCCGGAGCGACGGCGTTGATCGTGATGCCCTTCTCGTAAAGTCCCGGTGCCAGCGCCTGGGCGAGGCCGATCATCCCGGCCTTGGTGGTGGCGTAGTTGGTCTGCCCGCGGTTCCCCGCGATGCCGGCCATCGACGACAGGCCGATCACCCGGCCACCTTCGCCGATGCTGCCGTTGCCGACCAGCCCTTCGGTAAGGCGTAGGGGAGCAAGGAGATTGACGGCCAAGACGGCGTCCCAGCGGGCGTCATCCATGTTGGCCAATAGCTTGTCGCGGGTAATCCCGGCGTTGTTGACCAAAATGTCGGCCTGGCCGCCGTGGTGCTGGCGCAGGTGCTCGGTGATCTTGTCGACGGCATCCTCGGCGGTGACGTCGAGCCACAACGCCGTGCCCCCGACCTGGCTGGCGGTTTCGGCCAGGGTCTCGGCGACGGACTCCACGTCAATCGCGACGACGCGGGCGCCGTCGCGGGCGAACACCTCGGCGATCGTCGCACCGATGCCACGGGCGGCGCCGGTCACGATGGCAACCTTGCCGTCCAGCGGCCGCTCCCAGTCGGCCGGTGGCGTGGAGTCGGCGGCCCCGACGTAGAAGACCTGGCCGTCGACGTAAGCCGACTTGGCCGACAGGATGAACCGCATGGTCGATTCCAGGCCCGTCGCGGCCGGCTTGGCGTCCGGCGACAGGTACACCAGCGCCACGGTGGAGCCGTGGCGCAGTTCCTTGCCCAGCGACCGGGTGAAGCCCTCCAGCGCGCGCTGCGCGATCCGTTCGTCGGTGCTGGTGGCAGCATCGGGCGTGGTGCCGACCACGACGACGCGCGCGCAGTGGCCCAGGTTGCGCACCACGGGGGTGAAGAAGTCATGCAACGCCTTGAGTCCGGCCGGCGTGGTGATGCCGGTGGCGTCGAAAACCAGCCCGCCGAACTGGTCGGCCCAGCGGCCACCCAGGTTGTTGCCCACCAGGTCGTAGTCCTTTTCCAACGCCGCACGCAGCGGCTCGACCACTCTGCCGTCACCTCCGACCAGCAACGATCCGGCCAGGGGCGGATCACCGGGCTTGTAGCGGCGAAGTATCTCGGGTTGCGGCACACCAAGTTGCTTTGCCACAAACGATCCGGGGCCAGAGTTAACAACGTGCGAGAACAGATCGGACGAGCCTTTGGGAGCCACTGAGCTGCCTTCCATTTTCTTTCTAGGTCGGACGTGCCGCTAAAGGCCAACCGTATCGAGGACGAACTTACTGCAGAGTAAGAACAGTGGGTAGTATGGCCCCCAACGGCCGATCCCCCAAACTGATAACCGGAGATTAAACGTGGCCCCTGCAAGTTCTGAGGCAAGTAATAAGGCTGCTCAGCGGAGTTCTGAGCCCATGCGACGAGTCGCCGTGCTGGGTGGCAATCGCATCCCGTTCGCCAGATCAGACGGCGCCTACGCCGAGGCGTCCAACCAGGACATGTTCACCGCCGCACTGAGCGGGCTGGTGGACCGCTACGGGCTGGCCGGCCAACGCCTGGGCGTGGCGGTCGCTGGCGCCGTGCTCAAGCACAGTCGGGACTTCAACCTGACGCGCGAATGCGTGCTGGGTTCTGAGCTGTCGTCGTACACGCCTGCGTTCGACCTGCAGCAGGCCTGTGGCACCGGCCTGCAGGCGGCGATCGCCGCAGCCGACGGCATCGCGGCCGGCCGTTACGACGTAGCCGCCGCCGGCGGGGTGGACACCACCTCTGACCCGCCGATCGGCCTGGGCGACAACCTGCGTCGCACCCTGCTGAAGTTGCGCCGGTCCAAGTCCAACGTCCAACGCCTGAAGCTGGTGGGCACGCTGCCTGCGACCCTTGGTCTGGACATTCCGGCCAACAGTGAGCCGCGCACCGGGCTGTCAATGGGGGAGCACCAGGCGATCACCGCCAAACAGATGGGCATCAAACGCGTCGACCAAGACGAGCTGGCCGTGGCCAGCCATCGCAACATGGCCGCTGCCTACGATCGAGGCTTCTTCGACGACCTCGTCACGCCGTTCCTCGGGCTGTACCGCGACGACAACCTGCGGCCAGACGCGTCGGTGCAGAAACTGGCGAAGCTCAAGCCGGTGTTTGGTGTGAAGGCCGGCGACGCGACGATGACGGCCGGCAACTCGACTCCGCTCACCGACGGGGCTTCGGTTGCGTTGCTGGCCACCGAGCAGTGGGCGGCCGGCCATTCATTGACTCCGCTGGCCTACTTTGTGGATTCGGAAACCGCCGCGGTCGACTACGTCAACGGACGTGACGGCCTGCTGATGGCGCCGACCTATGCGGTGCCCCGGCTGCTGGCCCGCAACGGGCTGAGCCTGCAGGACTTCGACTTCTATGAGATCCACGAGGCGTTCGCATCGGTGGTGCTGGCCCATCTGCAGGCGTGGGAGTCCGAGGAGTACTGCAAAGAGCGGCTGGGTCTTGACGCCGCGCTTGGGTCAATCGATCGGTCCAAGCTCAATGTCAACGGCTCGTCATTGGCCGCCGGGCATCCCTTCGCAGCTACCGGCGGGCGCATTCTTGCTCAGGCGGCCAAGCAGCTGGCCCAGAAGAAGGCGGAACAGAAAGGTGGCGGCGTGGTCCGCGCCCTGGTCTCGATCTGCGCCGCTGGTGGCCAGGGCGTGGCCACGATTCTGGAAGCCTGACCTGCCTGTTAAGTCGTCCGGGCGTCTTGAAGAGGTTCATGAATTCCGTCACAGCTGGTTAGTAACGCGAGGTGAGGGGTATCCGAATCTCCGGATGACCCCGTGTTGTGGTCTGAACCCCCGACCCCGACGGCAATACGGGGCATCCCCGAATCGACCGCCTGTCGGGATACGCGCCGACGGGCGTGCGAAAACGGCCGCCGCTGGAGTGAGGGGATCCAGCGGCGGCCTTTTTGGTCAGCCCCTAGACGCAAAATCCCCCGCTTCACTCGAAGCGGGGGATTTCGCGTTTGCAGCTCTGGCTGATTAGCCAACCGTCAGAAGGCGGCTTCGTCGAGCTCCATGATGTCGTTGTCCAGCGTCTCGATCACCTCGCGGGTGCTGGCCAGCAGCGGCAGGAAGTTCTTCGCGAAGAACGCTGCCACCGCGACTTTGCCCTCGTAGAAGGACCGCTCCTCGCCGCCGGCGCCGGCGTCGAGCGCCTGCACGGCCACCGCGGCCTGACGCTGCAGCAACCAGCCGATGATCAGGTCGCCGACGCTCATCAGGAAGCGCACCGAACCCAGGCCCACCTTGTAGAGGCTGGTCACGTCTTCCTGTGCCGCCATCAGGTAGCCGGTCAGCGTGGCGGCCATCGCCTGAACGTCAGCCAGTGCCTTGGCCAGCAGCTCGCGTTCGGACTTGAGCCGGCCATTGCCGGACTCGCTGTCCACGAACTTCTGGATCTCACCCGACACGTGGGCCAGTGCCACACCCTTGTCGCGGACGATCTTGCGGAAGAAGAAGTCCTGCGCCTGGATGGCAGTGGTGCCCTCGTAGAGGGAGTCGATCTTGGCGTCCCGGATGTACTGCTCGATTGGGTAGTCCTGCAAGAAGCCGGACCCACCGAAGGTCTGCAGGCTCTCGGTGAGCTTCGCGTAGGCCTGCTCGGAACCCACACCTTTGACCACCGGCAGCATCAGGTCGTTGATCCTGACAGCCAGGTCGGCGTCAATGCCGTGCAGTGCTTGGGCGACGGCTGAGTCCTGGAAGGTCGCGGTGTAGAGGTATAGCGCCCGCAGACCCTCGGCGTAGGCCTTCTGGGTCATCAGTGACCGGCGCACATCGGGGTGATGCGTGATGGTCACCCGTGGTGCGGTTTTGTCGGTCATCTGAGTCATGTCGGCGCCCTGCACCCGGGCCTTGGCGTATTCCAGGGCGTTTAGGTAGCCAGTCGACAGCGTCGCGATTGCCTTGGTGCCGACCATCATGCGGGCATGCTCAATGACCTCGAACATCTGCGCGATGCCGTTGTGCACCTCGCCGACCAGCCAGCCCTTGGCCGGCACGCCGTGCTGGCCCAGCGACAGCTCACAGGTTGCCGAGACCTTCAGGCCCATCTTGTGCTCGACGTTGGTGACGAACACGCCGTTACGCTCGCCCAACTCACCGGTCTCGAAGTCGAACAGGAACTTCGGTACGAAGAACAGCGACAGCCCCTTGGTGCCTGGGCCGGCGCCCTCCGGGCGGGCCAGCACCAGGTGGAAGATGTTCTCGAACAGGTCGCCGGAATCACCCGAGGTGATGAACCGCTTAACCCCGTCGATGTGCCAGGAACCGTCGTCCTGTCGGACGGCCTTGGTCCGGCCGGCACCCACGTCCGAGCCGGCATCCGGCTCGGTGAGCACCATCGTCGATCCCCAGCCGCGCTCGGCGGCCAGGACTGCCCATTTCTTCTGCTCTTCGGTGCCGTTGTGGTAGACGATCTGGGCGAAAGCTGCGCCGGCGGCGTACATCCACGCCGCGGGGTTGGCTCCTAGCATGTGCTCGTTTAGGGCCCACACCACTGCCTTGGGCATTGGGGTGCCGCCGAGGACCTCATCGAGGCCGACCATGGTCCAACCGCCATCGATGATGGCGCGGACTGACTTCTTGAAGGATTCCGGCAGCGTCACCGAGTGGGTCTTCGGGTCGAAAACCGGCGGGTTGCGGTCGCCCTCGACGAACGACTCCGCGACCGGCCCCTCGGCCAGTCGGCTGATCTCGTTCAACATTTCCTGGGCGGTGTCGATGTCCAGTTCGCTGTAGTCACCCGCGCCTAAAGCCTTGTCAACGCCCAATACCTCGAAAAGGTTGAACACCTGGTCACGGACGTTGCTCTTGTAGTGGCTCACTACATTCCTCCTCGTTGAGAATGCCACTCGTGGTTGGGTACTAGGGCTAAGTTACCCACCAGTAACACAGTTAAAATATCTCCGTTAGGTAGTTCGGCGCAAGTGAGTGTGAGCTACATTTCACCGTCTAACTAACCAACCGGTTGGGAAGGCTTGGCTCGCGGTCCTAGCAGCCCCTGTCACCTGCGACGATGATGGATCTATGACGAATGTGGGGAGCGTCACGGCCTTACCCATCGTGGACCTCCGAGCCAGCTCCGGCCACCTCCGCGAGAGGCTACGCGAGGTAGCCCACGAAGTGGGTTTCTTCTACCTGACGGGCCACCAAGTGCCCAACGAACTCTCACGCAGGGTGCTCGAGGCGGCACGCCGGCTGTTCGAGCTGCCGGAAGCCGACAAAAACGCTGTCGCCATGGTGCACAGTCCGCATTTCCGCGGCTATACCCGGCTGGGCGGCGAGCTGACCCGGGGCCAGGTGGATTGGCGTGAGCAGATCGACATCGGACCGGAACGTTCCCCGATCGGCGGGCCCGGCAAGCCGGACTACCTGTGGCTGCAGGGGCCCAACCAGTGGCCAGCCGCGTTGCCCGAGCTGCCCGGCATCATCGATGAGTGGGACGCTGCGCTGTCCTCGGTAGCCCGCACCCTCCTCCGGCACTGGGCGGCCTCGCTGGGCAGCGCGCCGGAGGTGTTCGACTCGGCCTTCGCCGAAACACCCGCCACGCTGATCAAGATGGTCCGTTACCCTGCCCGCTCGGCCAGCTCGCAGGGCGTGGGTGCGCACCGCGACGCCGGGGTACTGACGCTGCTGCTGGCCGAGCCGGGCAGCCGCGGCCTGCAGGTGCGGCGCGCCAGAGGCAACGCCTCGCAGGGCTGGATCGATGTGCCGCCACTCGAGGGCGCGTTCATCGTCAACATCGGCGAACTGCTCGAGGTGGCGACGGGCGGCTATCTGAGAGCTACCGAGCACCGGGTAAATCTGCGCAAGCCGGCCATCCAGCGGATTTCGGTGCCCTACTTCTTCAATCCGCGACTGGACGCGCAGATACCGGTGCTGACGCTGCCCGACGAACTCGCGGCACGTGCCAATCGAGTGGACGACCCGGCGGATCCGATCTTCTCGGTCTACGGTCGCAACGCCTGGAAGAGCAGACTGCGGGCACACCCGGATGTGGCCGCGGCGCACGGGTACTCGCCGGGTGGTGACGACGGCGCGACGGCCGACGGGTAGGGTCGGGCAGGAGAAATCCGTCTTCGACTTCAAGGGGCGAATGAAGTCCGGTGAACTCAACGAACAAGCTGACAGCGTCCACACTTCGTGAGGCCTTCGGCCACTTCCCGTCCGGGGTTGTGGCCATCGCCGCCGAGGTGCAAGGAAGCCGGGAAGGCCTGGCGGCCAGCACTTTTGTCCCCGTCTCGCTGGATCCGCCGCTGGTGTCGTTCTGCGTGCAGAACACGTCGACGACCTGGCCGAAACTCAAAAGTGTGCCAATGCTCGGCATCAGCGTGCTCGGCGAGGCCCATGACGAGGCAGCGCGCACCCTTGCCGCCAAGACCGGGGACAGGTTCGCCGGTTTGGAGACGGTGTCCAAACGCAGCGGCGCGGTCTTTATCAGGGGCACCGGTCTGTGGCTGGAGAGCGCGATCGAGCAACTAATCCCGGCCGGGGATCACACCATCGTGGTGTTGCGGGTCAGCGAAGTGACCATCGATGCCGAGGTGGCGCCCATTGTCTTCCACCGCAGCGCGTTCCGCCGCCTTGGCGCCTAGAACCTTCGTCGGTGCCTACGGGCGGTGGCCGAGTTCTTCCCGATAACTCTGGATTCGTTGCTCGATTTCAGCGGCGTCGTCGTGTCGGCCTTCTTTGTGCGCAAGCTCGGCGCGGATGGATAACTCTCGGATTGCAGTTCGAATGTCGTTGATGCTGGTGGTTTCTCGCATATCTCCCACGCTGCCTTTCCAGTAACGGGCAGACCGTCGGGCTATTAACCCAACAGGGTTCATAGGGAATACCCGGTGCGCCGGTGGACTAACGCGGCAAAGCCGATCGGCGCCGCGCGACGCCCCGCGCGGACGTTCAGCGACGGAACAGCTTGTTACCCAGCCACACCACGGGGTCGTATTTGCGGTCGGCGACCCGCTCTTTCATCGGGATCAGCGCGTTGTCGGTGATCTTGATGTTTTCCGGGCACACCTCGGTGCAGCACTTGGTGATGTTGCAGTAGCCCAAGCCGTGCTCTTGCTGAGCCTGGTTTCGTCGGTCAAGCGTGTCCAGCGGGTGCATTTCGAGCTCGGCGATGCGCATCAAGAAGCGCGGTCCGGCGAACGCTTGCTTGTTTTCCTCGTGGTCGCGCACCACGTGGCAGACGTTTTGGCACAGGAAGCACTCGATGCACTTGCGGAACTCCTGCGAGCGCTGGACGTCCACTTGCGCCATCCGGTATTCCCCGGGCTGTAGGTCCTTGGGCGGCGCGAACGACGGTATCTCGCGTGCCTTCTCGTAGTTGAACGAGACGTCGGTGACCAGGTCACGGATCACCGGGAAAGTCCGCAGCGGCGTCACGGTCACGACGTCGTCCTCGGCGAACGTGGACATCCGGGTCATACACATCAACCGCGGTTTGCCGTTGATCTCGGCCGAGCACGATCCGCACTTGCCCGCCTTGCAGTTCCACCGCACCGCGAGGTCGGGCGTCTGAGTCTGCTGCAGGCGATGGATGATGTCGAGCACCACCTCGCCCTCGTTGACCTCAACCGTGAAGTCCTGCAGCGCGCCGCCGGCCTCGTCGCCGCGCCACACGCGCATGCTCGCGTTGTAGGACATTAGCCTCTCCGTCCTGGATGCTCGGCCAGCTCGTCGTCGGTGAAGTACTTCTCCAGCTCGGAGATCTCGAAGAGCTCCAGCAGATCGGGCCGCATTGGCGCCTGGTCTTCGCGAGTGACGGTGATATCGGGAACCACGGCGTCCCCGTCGGCCGCACGGCAGACCAGCAACACCTTGCGCCACGACGAATCCATCGAGGGGTGATCGTTGCGGGTGTGCCCGCCGCGGCTCTCGGTGCGCTCCAGCGCGGCCTTGGCGACGCATTCGCTGACCAACAGCATGTTGCGCAGGTCGATCGCGAGGTTCCAGCCGGGGTTGTACTGGCGGTGCCCCTCCACGTGGATGTTCTTGAACCGCTCGCGCAGTTTGTCGAGCCGGCCGAGCGCCTCGGAGATTTCGTCGGCGTTGCGGATGATGCCCACCAGATCGTTCATCGACTGCTGCAGTTCCAAGTGCAGGGTGTAGGGGTTCTCCGCCGCGCCGCCGTTTGTCGGTGTCTCGAAGGGGGCCAGCGCCCTCTTCGCCGCCGCGTCGACAGCATCTTGGGAGACCGTCGGACGGCTGCTCAGCGCCCGC
Organism: uncultured Actinomycetota bacterium; assembly: GCA_963730415.1. Taxonomy (GTDB): domain Bacteria; phylum Actinomycetota; class Actinomycetes; order Mycobacteriales; family Mycobacteriaceae; genus Mycobacterium. The sequence continues at coordinate 332,289 of CAVSSC010000001.1, forward strand.
GCGTAGTCGGCGGCGCCCAGACCGGCGCGCCGGCCGAAGACCAGTAGGTCGGACAGCGAATTGCCGCCCAGCCGGTTGGAGCCGTGCATGCCGCCGGAGCACTCGCCGGCGGCGAACAGCCCCGGCACCGTGGCCGCGCCGGTGTCCGCGTCGACCTCGATGCCGCCCATCACGTAGTGACAGGTGGGCCCGACTTCCATTGGCTCTTTGGTGATGTCGACCCCCGCCAGCTCCATGAACTGGTGATACATCGACGGCAGTCGCCGCTTGATCTCCTCGGGTGTCAACCGCGACGCAATATCGAGGTAGACCCCGCCGTGCGGGGTGCCGCGGCCAGCTTTGACTTCCGAGTTGATCGCGCGCGCGACCTCATCGCGGGGCAACAGGTCCGGGGTGCGACGGGCCGAGTCGTTGTCCTTGAGCCACTGGTCGGCCTCTTGCTCCGTTTCGGCGTACTGGCCTTTGAACACCGGCGGGATGTATTCGAACATGAACCGGGCCCCGTCGGAGTTCTTCAGCACCCCGCCGTCACCGCGAACACCTTCGGTGACCAGGATGCCTTTCACGCTCGGCGGCCACACCATGCCCGTGGGGTGGAACTGGACGAACTCCATGTTGATCAGGGTCGCGCCGGCTCGCAGCGCCAGGGCGTGGCCGTCGCCGGTGTACTCCCAGGAGTTCGATGTCACCTTGAATGACTTGCCGATCCCTCCGGTGGCCATCACCACCGCGGGGGCTTCGAACACAACGAACCGGCCGCTTTCCCGCCAGTATCCGAACGCTCCGGCGATCGAGTCGCCGTCTTTGAGCAGCTCGGTGATGGTGCATTCGGCGAACACCTTGATCCGCGCCTCGTAGTTGCCGAGTTCGGCGTAATCCTCCTGCTGCAGCGAGACGATCTTCTGCTGCAGCGTGCGGATCAATTCCAGGCCGGTGCGGTCGCCGACGTGCGCCAGCCGCGGATAGGTGTGTCCGCCGAAGTTGCGCTGGCTGATCTTGCCGTCTTTGGTGCGGTCGAACAGCGCGCCGTAAGTCTCCAGCTCCCAGACCCGGTCCGGTGCCTCCTTGGCGTGCAGCTCGGCCATCCGCCAGTTGTTCAGGAACTTCCCACCGCGCATGGTGTCGCCGAAGTGGGTCTTCCAATTGTCTTTGGGGTTGGCATTGCCCATCGCCGCCGCAGCACCGCCCTCGGCCATTACCGTGTGCGCCTTGCCGAACAGGGACTTGCACACCACCGCCACCCTGAGGCCGCGTTCCCGCGCTTCGATTACCGCACGCAGCCCCGCGCCGCCGGCACCGATGACGACGACGTCGTAGGAGTGCCGTTCGACCTCAACCATGAAACCTCGCTCAGCCTTATTTGGTATTCTTGAAATGGCTTCTCAGCCAATAAATCTGAAGTCTGTGATGGTGCCGCTGGCCACCAGCATGATGTAGAAATCGGTCAGTGACAGGGTCCCTAATGTGATCCAGGCAAACATCATGTGGCGGGTATTCAGCTTGCTCACCTGAGTCCAGATCCAATAGCGCACTGGGTGTTTAGAGAAATGCTTGAGCCGTCCGCCAGTAACATGCCTGCACGAATGGCACGAGAGGGTATACGCCCAGAGCAACAGCACGTTGACCACCAGAATGACATTGCCTAAACCGAACCCGAAACCGGAGGGCGAGTGGAACGCCATTATCGCGTCATAAGTGTTGATCACCGAGACCACCATGGCGATATAGAAGAAGTAGCGGTGGCTGTTCTGGATGATCAGCGGAAGCCGAGTTTCACCGGTGTAGTGGACACGTGGCTCGGGCACCGCGCATGCGGTCGGCGCTTGCCACACCGACCGGTAATAGGCCTTGCGGTAGTAGTAGCAGGTGAGCCGGAAGCCCAGCAGAAACGGTAATACCAGCGCTCCCAACGGGATCCACCACGGGAAATGCCCGAACCAGACACCTAGGTGACTGGCACCGGGCTCGCAGGAGGCGCTGACGCACGGCGAGTAGAACGGCGTCAGGTAATGGTATTTATCCACCCAGTAACTGCTGCCCCAGAAAGCCCGGGTAGTGGCGTAGACGATAAACGCGGCAAGGCCGAGGTTGGTCACCAGCGGCTGCAGCCACCACCGGTCGGTGCGGAGCGTTCGATCCGGGATTTGTGCGCGGGTAGGTGAGAAAACGCCGGACTCAGAACGGTTCGCCGTGGGTGCGCTCATCTAGTGTTCCTCTTCGAACGGGCTGTCTGTCGAAGGGTACACAGAGAGCAGCCCCCCTTTTTCGGGGGGCTTGGGTTGTCAGGACCTGCTGTGACCCCCAACACCTTCGTCATCGACATCGCGCCAGAATTCGCTGTCGTACTGGGTGTCGGGAATGACGATCTTTTCGCCGGACTGCTGCACGGTGACGCGCGCCAGGTCCAATTCGGACACGTCGGTGTCGAGCAATTCGACGTCGGACAGGATCCGATCGACGTCGATCACGATGCGACGCATCGCCGGGCTGTCACCGTATCGCGCCCTCAAGGAGCTCACGCACCGCCGCAGGCCGCCGATGAGGTCGTGAAGTTCGGCGAGTTCAGTCGTGGTGGACAACAGATCTCCTCGGCAGGCGGTGTTTCGGATCACAGTACGCCCTCGATACTATCCACGGCACACGCCTGACGTCAGATGGTCAGTCCGGGCGACTTGGGAGCAAACATCGCATGACCGGTCACAGCGCGTTGGCGGAGCGCGCCACCACACTCTTGGAGCTGCATCAGCCAGGCAACCCGGTAATCCTGCCGGCCGTGTGGGATGCCTGGTCGGCGCGGCTTGCCACGGATGCCGGATTCGCCGCACTGACCGTGGGCAGCCATCCGTTGGCGGACTCGATTGGCAAACCCGATAACGAGGGCATGTCATTCGACGACGTACTCACTCGCGTTGCCCAGATCACCGCCGCGGTCGACGTCCCGGTATCGGTGGACATCGAATCCGGTTACGGGCTGGCGGCGGAACGCCTGATCGAGGGCCTGCTCAGCGTGGGCGCCGTCGGGCTGAACATCGAGGACACCGTGCACTCCGAGGGCAAGCGGCTGCGGTCCGCCGGTGAACACGCCGAACTGGTCGGTGCGCTGCGGTCGGCCGCCGACGCGGCCGGGGTGCATGTTGTGGTCAACGCCCGAACCGATCTGTTCTTGCGGCAGGACGGTGACGAGTCGGATCGCGTCGATCGGGCCGTGGCGCGACTGAATGAGGCCGCGGCGGCCGGTGCCGATGTTTTGTATCCGGTGGGCCGCCACGACCCTGACACGTTGCGGCGCTTGACCACTGACTTGCCGCTACCGGTTAATGCGATAGCGCTGCCCGACCAGGACGACCCGGCATCGTTCGGGCGGCTGGGTGTCGGCCGAATCAGCTTCGGCCCCTTTCTGCAGGCCGCGCTGGCGAGCCGGGCCAAAGAGCTGCTGGCCCGCTGGGGCTAGTTGGATCGCACGGTGGAAACACGTTGCGCGTCAGGTGAATCCGGCGAAGCCGATGGGCTCCGCCGGATTCATCGGAGTTGCTCCGAACTACCGGAGGTTACTTGGTGATCGTGATGCGCTGCGCCTGATTTCCGGCGTACGCACCGGTGACCCGCACCGTCAGCACGCCGGCGTCGTACGAGGCCGCGATGGCCTCGCTGGTGACGTGCGCCGGCAGCTGGAACGACCGGCGGAAGGATCCGTAACGGATCTCACGCAGGGTGCGGCCGTCCTTCTCTTCTGCATGCTCGTCGCGGTGTTCGCCATGGATTACCAGGCGGCCACGGTCGACCTCGACATTGACGTCTTTGTCGACGTCGACGCCCGGCAGTTCCACGCGTACGACAGCGTCATCGCCATCCTTGACGATCTCTGCGGCGGGCCTAAAACCGCTGGTCGTCGGCTTGTACCAGTCCGTTGTCGCGGCAGGGCCGAAGAAGTCGCGCAACCACCGGTCGGTATCCCGGGCCGGTCGCGACCACATTGCGAGGTTGCTCATGGGGATCTCCTTACGCTTCGTTGTGAGTTAGCTGTGACCGGCGCCTTGCCGGCCGGCTGTATGGAGAAACATGAGTCGACCACGCTTAAGTTCCACCTCGGCGTTCGCCTTGAGCGAACGAATATTCACAAGCGTTCCTGTGAGTTGTGAGATCCTCGTCATAGGAGCGTCACATTTGGCGAAATCGCGGTAATTTCTGGCCGCTACCCTCAAAGCCATGGCTGCAGACGGGATTTCGCGCGCTCAGTGTGCGGGCCGTCACATTATCGTGGTCGGTCATGGCATGGTGGGTCACCGGTTGGTCGAGGCGCTCCGTGCCCGTGACACCGGGGGATCATGGCGCATCACGGTTTTCGCCGAGGAAGCCGACGCTGCTTACGACCGCGTCGGCTTGACCTCCTACACCGAAAGCTGGGATCGCAAGCTGCTGGCACTGCCCGGCAACGACTACGAGGGTGACGACCAGGTTCGCTTGGTGCTGAATACGCGCGTCACCGAGATAGACCGCGCAACAAAATCGGTGGTCACCGCCGACGGTCAACGGCACAGCTACGACGCGTTGGTGCTGGCCACCGGGTCCTACGCCTTCGTGCCGCCGGTCCCCGGCCATGACCTGCCCGCGTGCCACGTCTACCGCACGCTCGACGACCTCGACGCCATCCGCGCCGACGCCCAGCGCGCGGTGGAAACCAGTCACGCCACCGCGGGGGTGGTTATCGGCGGCGGCCTGCTGGGGCTCGAAGCCGCTAATGCGCTGCGCCAGTTCGGGTTGCAGACGCACGTCGTCGAGATGATGCCGCGTTTGATGGCCCAGCAGATCGACGAGGGCGGCGGTGCGTTACTGGCCAGGATGATCACCGACCTCGGGATCGCGGTGCATGTCGGGACGGGCACCGAATCGATCGAATCCGTTGATCATTCGGACGGCTCGTCGTCGGTGCGGGTGCGTCTGACCGACGGCGACGTCATCGACGCCGGCCTGGTGATCTTCGCGGCCGGCATCCGGCCACGCGACGAGCTGGCGGCGGCCGCGGGCTTGACGCGTCGCCGAGCGGGGTGGTGTGCTCACTGACTTGTCTTGCCGGACAAGCGATCCTGACATTTACGCGGTCGGTGAGGTCGCTGCGATCGAGGGCCGATGCTACGGCCTGGTCGGCCCCGGTTACACCTCCGCTGAGGTGGTGGCGGACCGGCTGCTGGGCGGCGCCGCGGAGTTCGGAGAAGCGGACCTGTCAACGAAGCTCAAACTGTTGGGCATCGACGTCGCCAGCTTCGGCGACGCGATGGGGGCGACCGAGAACTGTCTCGAAGTCGCCATCAACGACGCGGTGAAGCGGACCTACGCCAAACTGGTGCTGTCCGACGACGCCAAAACCCTTCTCGGAGGGGTGCTGGTGGGCGATGCCTCGTCCTACGGGGTGTTGCGGCCGATGGTCGGCAGCGAGCTGCCCGGGGATCCGCTTGCGCTGATCGCGCCGGCCCAATCTGGCGGCGCTCCGGCTTTGGGCGTTGGGGCGCTACCGGATTCGGCGCAGATCTGCTCATGCAACAACGTCACGAAGGGTGATCTGAAGTGCGCGATCGGCAATGGCTGCAGTGACGTTCCCGCGCTGAAGTCGTGCACGGCGGCCGGCACCTCGTGTGGGTCATGCGTGCCGCTTGCTCAAGCAGCTGCTGGAAGCCGAGGGCGTGGAACAGTCCAAGGCGCTGTGCGAGCACTTCAGCCAGTCGCGGGCAGAGCTTTTCGAGATCATTTCCGCCACCGAGATCCGGACCTTCTCAGGTCTGCTGGAGCGCTTTGGCCGCGGAAAGGGTTGCGACATCTGCAAACCCGTCGTCGCTTCCATCCTGGCCTCCACCGGCTCGGACCACATCCTCGACGGCGAGCAAGCCTCGCTGCAGGATTCCAACGACCACTTCCTGGCCAACATTCAAAAGAACGGCAGCTACTCGGTGGTGCCGCGGGTTCCCGGCGGTGACATCAAGCCCGAGCATCTGATTCTGATCGGCCAGATCGCGCAGGACTTCGGGCTTTACACCAAGATCACCGGCGGCCAGCGGATCGACATGTTCGGCGCTCGGGTGGACCAGCTGCCCGAAATCTGGAGGCGGCTGGTCGAGGGCGGCATGGAATCCGGCCACGCCTACGGCAAGGCATTGCGCACCGTGAAGAGCTGCGTGGGCAGTGACTGGTGCCGGTACGGCCAGCAGGATTCGGTGCAGCTGGCCATCGACCTGGAATTGCGGTATCGAGGCCTGCGGGCGCCGCACAAGATCAAGTTGGGCGTCTCGGGTTGTGCGCGGGAGTGCGCCGAAGCGCGTTCCAAGGACGTGGGCGTCATCGCCACCGAAAAGGGCTGGAACCTTTACGTCGGCGGCAATGGCGGGATGACTCCCAAGCACGCTCAGCTGCTGGCCAGCGACCTGGACACCGAGACGCTCGTCCGCTACGTCGACCGGTTCCTGATGTACTACATCCGGACCGCCGACCGGCTGCAGCGCACCGCGCCGTGGGTCGAATCGCTGGCGGGCGGTCTCGATCACGTGCGCGAAGTCGTGTGCGAGGACTCGCTGGGCCTGGCCGCCGAATTCGAGGCCGCGATGGAGCGGCACGTGCAGCACTACAAGTGCGAATGGAAGGGCGTGCTGGAGGATCCGGACAAGCTGTCGCGGTTCGTCTCCTTCGTCAACGCCCCAGATGCCGTCGACTCGACGGTGACATTCACCGAGCGTGCCGGGCGCAAAGTGCCTGTGCCCATTGGCATGCCACGGGTTCGTGTGGGAGCCGGGGAGGAATGATGACACTTCTCAACGACATTGCGGTGTGGACGACCGCTTGCGCCTACGACCACCTCATTCCGGGTCGGGGCGTCGGTGTGCTGCTCGATGACGGCACCCAGGCGGCGCTGTTCCGGCTGGACGACGGGTCGGTATATGCGGTGGGTAATGTCGACCCGTTTTCCCAGGCGGCAGTGCTCTCGCGTGGAATTGTGGGAGACCGCGGAGGCCGTCCCACGGTTCAATCGCCCATCCTGAAGCAGGCTTTCTCCCTCGAAGACGGTTCCTGCCTGGACGATCCAGATGTTTCGGTGCCGGTGTACCCGGTGCGCGTCACACCCGACGGCTCCATCCAAGTCGCGCGGATCGCTGCCTGAATCGATTGCCGCGCCGGTTAGGTATCACCGCGTGATATCGCCGACGAGGTAGCGCTGCATCGTCGGCCCGATCGCGTCGACGAGCATGTCCACTGACATCGAATGCAGCGGCTCGGAGCGGATGCCGTAGCGCATGATGCCCAGGCCCACCAGCTGCGAGGCGCATAACGAGGCCCGCATGGCGGCCTTGTCGGCTCCCAGAATTCTCAGCAGTGGTCCGAAAACCGGGCCCACGAACATGCTTTGCACGATTTCGGCGGTCTTGGCCATCCCCGTGGAAGCGACCGCACTGGCTGCGAAGGGGCCACCGCCGGCCGCATCCCACGTGGTAATCAGCATGTGCAACGTCCGGCGGCCTACCTGGTTGACCCCTCCGGTGACGATTCGGTCGATGAATTCCGGTGTGCCGAACGGCAAACGCAGCATCTTCGCGACCGGGTCAAGGAGCCCATGCGATGGCTCTTCGCGACGGGGCATGGTGTCAGGATCGCCGGTATGAGACCAAAGATCAAGCGTTGCCGTGCATCGGCGTGCCTCGTCAGCAGGGGTTTTACGCTGCGGAATTCGGCCGCACTGTCCGGCCATGAGGTCGTTGGTGCGGGCTCGATCGGCGCGAAGCATGCCAGGCGGTGGGGGCAAGGACCGGCGGCATGGCTCGGCGGAATCGATTCGCAATCAGCCGCGCCAGCCCGGGATGGGTGCCCAGTGGTTGACTGATCAGATCGGCGCCGCAGCCGTGCAGCTGTTCTTGGAACAGGCCGTCGGCCAGCAGATAGGAGGCGACCACGACACGCGCGCCGTTGCGGCGTGCGTAGGGCCTTGCCCTGTCCACGGCCTCATGCAGTTGAGGATCTCCGGTAGCCGCGAATCCCACGCTCACTCGTGATCCGGTCAGCGCCGACAACAGCGTCGCAGTGGTGTGCAGGTCGGTGCGCGCTCTGTCATCCGATGTTCCGGCCGCCGCGAGAATCACCGAATCGCCTGGGCGCCAACCGCATTTCACCAACTGATCACCGACGATCCGGGCAATCTGGCCGCTCGGGCCCAAAGCGGGGGTGACGATGACATTCGGGTGTCCACTGACCGCGACGTGGGCGGGCAGATCGGTGCGGACGTGATATCCGCGGGACAAAAACGCCGGCACCACGATGGCGGGCCGGCCGGCAGCCCTCGCCTGTAACAGCACCTCGCCGGGCGTGGGCCCCAACACGTCGACGAAAGCGACTTGCACCGTGCGGCCGACAAGAGTGCCCACCTGCGCCGCAAGGTCTCCGACCATCGCGACGCCACCCGCCCTGCGGGTGCCGTGCGCTACCAGGATCAGGCCCATCGGGAATCACCCGGCTCGTCGATCGCGAGCCGGTAACCACGCTTGACCACCGTCGCGATAATGTTCTTGTCGTCCAGAGCCGTTCGCAGCCGCAGCACGGCCGTATCGACGGCGTGCGGGTCGTTGCTATTACCGGGCAGCGCGCGTAACAAGTCATTACGGGCGACGACGTCGCCCGGACGTTTTGCCAACGCACGCAATATCGCCATCCCGGACGGCGACAACACCTTGATCGAACCATCCACCAGCACGCATGTTCCGCGGATGTCGACCGCGTGGCCGGCGGCCTCCACGGTGCACGACCCCAGCAGCGGTAGCTCCTCGGCAATATGCCGGGCCAAGGCGCCCAACCGCATTCGTTCCGGCGATGACGTTGGTACGCCTTTTCGGATCAGCGGTTTGGCGGTTACCGGGCCGACGCACATCGCGTGCACATCAGTACGCAGGGCTTCCAACAGTTGGTCCTCGATGTCCAGCTCGCGGCTGCGTTCCAGCACCGCCGCCGCTGCAGGTGCCGAGGTGAAAGTGACCGCATCGAATTGTCGTCCCGCAATCCCGGTCACTAGCTGATCGAACGTGCCGCCCAACGAGGTTGGCTTCCACCGGTACACCCGGACGGGCACCACCTCGGCGCCCCCGAAACGTAACCCGCCGAGAAATTCCGGGAACGGATCCCAAGCGTCGGCGGCGCCGTGCAGCTGGACCGCAATACGCATTCCGGATACGCCTGATTCGAGCAGGTATTCCAGCACTTCCTGTGAGGATTCGGATTCCGGAGACCACTCCTCGCGCAGGCCGGCGGCGCGCAGCGCGCCGGTCGCCTTTGGCCCGCGCGATACGATCCGGGCCGACGACAACGACGCGAGGAGCTGGTTGACCAGCCCCCAGCCCTCGGCCGCGGCCAACCAGCCGCGAAAGCCGATGCCGGTGTGCGCTACCAGAATATCGGGTGGCTCGGTGATCAATGCTTCGGTGTTGCTGTGGAGTTCATCATCGTCGGGCAGCGCAATCATGTTGATCGCGGGCGCGCTGCAGACCTCGGCGCCTTGGCGGCTCAGTAGTGCGCACAGCTCCTCGGAGCGCCGAGCTGACGTTACCGCAATGCGGTAGCCGGTCAGCGGGGCGGAGTCTGGCTGGCCCATATCACCTGTGTATGCCCATCAGATTTCGGTTGCGTTACCTGGCAATTGCTTGCGCATTGCCCACCGTGAGGCCGCGATCACACGCGGGCGGGCTGGGAGTGCGCTTCGGGTCCCGGCACGCTCACATCCGGCGACGTGGGTCGGCGCACATACCTCGCCCAGGTCATGATCGCAGCGGCGACATAGAACAATAGGAAGGCGCAAAACGCCGACGTGTCGGTGCCAGTGCTGATGTAGGACTGTCGCAGTGCGAGGTTGATGCCCACGCCGCCGAGCGCGCCGAACGCGGCGACGAATCCGATCACCGCCCCCGACGTGGCTTGCGACCAGCGGCGGCGATCGGCTTCAGGCATGTCGAGTCGGTGGCTACGTGCCTCGAACACAGAAGGAATCATCTTGTACACCGATCCGTTGCCCAGCCCGGCGAGGATGAACAGGGCCATGAATCCGCAGACGTAGCCGACCATGGTGGCTGCGGTGGTGAGGCCGGGCGTGTGGTCGCCGTGAATGCTGATGGCGACCAGGAACGCGGTGACGACCCCCATGGTGCCCAGGACCGCCAGGGTGACGCGGCTTCCGCTGACGCGATCGGCCAGCCTGCCGCCATAGATTCGGGCCACCGACCCCAGCGCCGGGCCGATGAAAGCGAACTCGGCAGCGTGCAACGAAGCCTGAGCGTGGCTTTGCCCGGTGCCGACGAAGTTGATCTGCAGGACCTGGCCGAACGCGAACGAGAACCCGATCCAGGAGCCGAAGGTGCCCAGGTAGAGCATCGCGAGCACCCAAGTATCACCCCCGCCGAGGATCGAGCGGAGGTGGCTCACGTCGTAGGTGGCGTGCTCCAGGTTGTCCATGTAATGGGTCGCTCCCACGGCGACGACCGTCAGCAGGACCAGATAGAGCCCGCACACCCAGTACGGTTGGCGCTGGCCGGCGACGGCGATGACGAGTAGGCCCACCAGCTGAATCATCGGCACCCCGAGGTTGCCGGCCCCGGCGTTGAACCCGAGTGCGAAGCCCTTGCGCCGATGCGGGTAGAAGAAGTTGGTGTTGGTCATCGACGCCGCGTAGTTGGCACCGCCCATTCCGGTCAGCGCCGCGCACACCAGATATGGCCACAGCGGCAGGCCGGGGTGGGCCAGCAGCCAGATCGTGCCGGCGGTGGGCACGAGCAACACCACGATCGAAAACACCGTCCAGTTACGGCCGCCGAAGGTGGCAATGCCCAGCGAGTAAGGAATACGGAGGCATGCCGCGACCAAAGTGGCCGTGGCACCGAGCAGGAATTTGTCGGCGGCGGAAAAGCCATACACGTTCTGGGGCATGAACAGCGCCATCACCGGCCAGAGGGTCCAGACGCCGAAGGCGATGTGATCGCACGCGACGATCCAGAGCAGGTTGCGGCGGGCGATGTTCTTGTTGCCAGCCTCCCAGGCCGCCGTGTCTTCCGGATTCCAGTCCGTGATGCAGTGGTTGCGGCCCATCCGATCTTCACCTTTCCTCGACGGGGTCGTTTCCTGGGGGCGGCGCGGCATGGTGCCGTCAGGTGGCGGCGAGCATGTCACCGGAGCTTCGTGGACGCTCACATTGATCCACCCGTCGTCGAAATCGCCTGGGTGCGTTGAGGTATGGAGATGGCGCCAACCGCAGGCGTGCTGATGGCACCCCGCAAGGTGGCGTGCATACGGATCCCTCTCGTCAGGCCCACTAACCGGCGCATCCGGCTGCCGTCGAGCCGAGAATCACTCAGCTCACCCGTGCACCGGGAAAAGCTGTGCTGAGTCTGGCTGTCGATGCCCCTGTGGGCGCCCCAAATGAAGAGGCATGCCCCGCCGTATGTTTCGATGCTCACATCAAGGATGGGAGCCCGTCAACTCAATCTGGCCGATATCGCCTGTAAGTTGAATCGGAGTTATCTGGTAAATCGCTGAAGGACAACCCGACTGGCAAAGATTGCAGGTCAGAGGCTTTCCCTAGCAGATAGACAGGTCTGGGGACGGGCAAATAATCGCCCGCACCAAGTGGATTCGATGCCGGTTTGTGTGAGGTGGAATACATTTCGTTGCGGGAGGCTGCCAAATATGTTTCAGCAGCGGGGAAATGGTGGTGTAGCGTTGGTCACCCAATTGTCTTAGAAACCAAGGAAATTGACGGATTCGCCCAAGCCGGAGTCGACGCCGAGGACTTCGTCGTGAAACCGTCTCGGCCCCAAGGAGTCTAGGGCCTGTGCTATGAGAACGGCTAGCCCGCGGCAGTGGAATGCGGCTGGGCCCCCACCGGAGACCTCGGTCGTGCCCAGTGCAGTCGCACCGACTGGCCGGGTCGCACCTGGGCGATTTTGTCGATGTCCTCGTCGATCACCACACCGACGACCGGGTAACCGCCAGTCACCGGGTGATCGGGTCCCAGGATCACCGGTAAACCGTTGTGCGGCACCTGGATTGCGCCGCGGGTGGTGCCCTCGCTGAGCAGCTGTCGGTCCGGGTAGCGGTACTGCAGAGGGCGGCCGACCAATCGCATCCCCACCCGGTCGCTGTGGTCCGATGCCACCCAATCGGCGCGCACCAGGACATCGGGATCGACGAACCAATCGTCGCGCGGCCCGGGTACCACCGACAGCTCGACCACATTGCCGGTGATGGCGGCCACCGGGGCCTGGTCCAGTTCGGGGTAGTCGTTGGTGTGCTCGCCGACCGGTAGCTGGTTTCCCGTCTGTAACGGTGACGGGCCAATGGCCGACATCACGTCGTAGCTGCGCGAGCCCAGCACCGGCTCCACACAGATGCCGCCGCGCACCGCGAGGTACGTCCGCAGTCCGGCACGTGGGGTGCCCAGAGCGATCACCTGGCCGTCACGGACATGGTGAATGCTGTTGGTGCCGAACTTAATTCCGTTCACGGTTGGCTCAGTGTCGGCGCCCGTCACCGCGATATCGACATCGCCGCCTCGGACCCGGGCGGCGAAACCGCCGAACGTCACTTCGACGGTGGCGCGGTCATCGGGGTTGGCCACCAGCCGGTTGGCCAGCTTGTGTGCGCGACGGTCGGCGGCCCCGGACCGGCTGACGCCGAGGTGGGCGAGTCCCGGCCGGCCCAGGTCCTGGACGACGGCGAGCGGTCCGGTGCGCAGAATCTCCAGGGTTGCCACGGCTATCTCCTTGGTTAGACGGCCCGGAACTGAACCCACATGCCCTGCGTCAGCAACGCCGGATTCGGCCGCTCGAGGTCCCACAGGATCGCGTCGGTGTGGCCGATGAGTTGCCAACCGCCGGGCGATTGACGCGGATATATCGCGCAGAATTCGCCGACAAGCGCAACTGAGCCGGCCGGCACCGAGGTCCGCGGCTCGGGGTGGCGCGGCACCCGCAGGCGTGGGTCGCCGTCGACCAGGTACTCGAAACCCGGAGCAAGCCCGCTGAACCCGACCCGCCACAAAGTGGAGGTGTGGGCGTCAATCACCTGTGCGATGGTCAGCCCGGTGTGGCTGGCGACCTCGGCGAGGTCCGGCCCGTCGTAGACGACGTCGATCACCACATCGGCGCTGCGATCCGAAGCGGCGGCCTCATCAGCGGTGACGCGCATTTTGCGTAGCCGCTGACGGATGACCCCTTGGTAGCGGGGGGCGTCAAGCTTCACCAGCAGCGTGCGGGCGGCCGGGACGATATCGACCACACCGGGCAGCGCCGCGGAGCGCAACGCAGCCGCCCATGCCAACACCTCAGCGGTGCTGCCACATTGCAGCATCAGCGCTTGGTCGCCGTAGTCTGCAACGGTATTGCCGACCAGCTCTGTCGGCAGGTCCACTGAAAGGTCCGTCACGCTCATTACTCGACGGTAACCCCCGCATCGGGGCCGGAGCGAGGGGTAACCGAGAGATTTTCGAGCACTGCCAGAGCTGCCTTAGCAAACGCTCAAACAGGCGGGATGCAGCCTGGATCTAACCCAAGATTCTGCTCATTTGCGGGGGCAGTTGATCGGCGACCAAGGGGTAGCTCAGTGTCGAGGAGAAAGCGATCGCGCCGGCCTGCTCCTTGGTGGTGAAGATGTGGCGGTTCTGCGCGGTAGCTTGTGACGCCGCCACGTCGGGGTCGGCTAGTAACGCCTTTTGGTCATCCGGGCTCTCAGTTGTCCAGATCACCACGTCGGCGGAATCGAGCACCGCTTTGATGTGATCGCGTGGGATGACGGCGCGGTGATCGGTGCCGAAGGGCTTGATGCTGTCGGCAATAACCAGCCCCATCTGATTCAGAAAGTCTGTCCGCCAGCCCGCCATGGTTGCGACGACGGTGCCTTGCCACAGCGTGCCCTCCATCAGCAACGCCTTCTTGCCCGTCCATTGCGGATTCTTCTTGGCGACGCCGGTGAACTTCTGATCGACGGCGTCGACCAGCGACTTCATCTGGTCGGCCTGGAACACCGCCTGGCCGATAGCGGTGGCCTGCTCCTTCCACGGCTCGAAAAAGGCGTCGCCGTCCGACTGCGGCACGGTCGGGGCGATTGCGGACAGCTTCCGATAGGTATCGGCGTCGACTCCGGCATTGATGGCCACGATCAGGTCCGGTTTGAGCCCGGCGATCTGGTCGACCGGGATTCCGTTATCGAGGTTCAACACCACCGGCTGCGCCCCGCCGAGCTTGGGCTGAGCCCAGGGCCACACCGCGAACGGCTGGTCACCGAACCAGTTGGTCACCGCGATCGGCACCACGCCCACCGCGAGCAAGTCGTCTTGCTCGGTGTAGCCGGCGCTGACCACGCGCTTGGGTGGCTCTTTGATGACGGTCTGACCGAAGAGGTGGGTGATCGTCACCGATCCGGCGCTGGAGGCGCCCGGAGCCGGTTTGCGTGACGAGCACGCCGCTGATGCTCCGGCGACCGCCGCGACCCCTGCGAACTGCAAGAATCCCCGTCGATTCCATACCTGTCGCATCGCGTGAGAGTATCGCGTTCCTTGCTCGCACCCGCATCGCCGCGCGGTTGAGCCGCTCAGCTCAGCGGCATGCCGGCGTCGAGGAAGTCCAGGGCTCGATAGATCGTGTCGGCCGTCTTCGGCGCGCTGTCGAAAGCCGCCATCATGGCACCGACCATCGCGCCGACAAACACCCGGACCTCGAAATCCCCTGCGGGACGACCGATTCGGTGACCGATCGCCTCAGCCATGACGGTGACGGTGCGGTAGTACTCGTCGTAGAGCGCGGCTTTGAGTTCGGGTATCGAGAAGATCAGCCGCTGTCGGGTGTTTTCGAATTCCAACTGCTCTGGTGACAGGCCAGCCATGGTGGTCTGGTAGGCCCGGCGGATAGCTTGGCTCGGCGAGAGGTTGCGCGGCTGCGCCTTGAAGGCCGCCAATATCAGCGGGTCTAGGTCGTCGGCGAGTAGCAGCGACTCCTTGGAGGGGAAGTACCGGAAAAAGGTGCTGGGTGACACTTCGGCAGCGTCAGCGATCTGCTCGACGGTGGTGGCGGGGTAGCCGTTCGCGTCGAAAAGGCGGAACGCCTCGCGCCGGATGGCCTGGCGGGTCTTGATCTTTTTGCGCTCCCGCAGACCCAGGGATGCCTCAGTCGCCTGCATGGGCTAATTCTTCCGTATCGACTGCTGCCGTGGGGTCGCGATGCGCTTACGTCGCGTAGTTCTGACAAACGCGAACAGCCCGCTGCGATCTGTGCGTATCGCCGACGTAACTGTGCACACCTAATCCGGTAACAGTGCGTCTTTAGCGTCGAGTGGTCAGTGCACGCGTCTAGTGTCCTGGGCTTTTCCGGCCACGGATGCACACGCCTCGTTCGACAGGGGGGCCCACCAGATGACCATGACCACCACGCCGGTGCTGCAGCCCGCGCCACCGCGCGAGCATCACGCGGGACGGCACTGGATCGACGACTGGCGGCCCGAAGACCCCGAGTTCTGGGAGACGACCGGCAAACCAATCGCTCGACGCAACCTAATTTTCTCGATCTTCGCCGAGCACATCGGGTTCAGCGTGTGGATGTTGTGGAGCATCGTGGTGGTCCAGATGACGGCCGGTGCTCATGGGCACCCAGCCGCATCCGGCTGGGCGCTGACCGCCAGCCAGGCCCTGTGTCTGGTTGCCGTCCCCAGCGGTGTCGGCGCTTTCCTGCGGCTGCCGTACACGTTTGCGGTCCCGGTCTTCGGCGGCCGTAACTGGACGACCATCTCGGCGACACTTTTGCTGATCCCATGCCTACTGCTGGCCTGGGCGGTGGACCATCCCCATATCCCGTTCGCAGTGCTGGTGGCGATCGCCGCAACCGCCGGCTTCGGTGGCGGCAACTTCGCCTCCTCGATGGCCAACATCTCGTTCTTTTACCCGGAGAAGGACAAGGGCTGGGCGCTCGGGCTCAATGCGGCCGGCGGCAACATCGGCGTAGCGGTCGTGCAGAAAATCATTCCGCCCATCGTGATCGCAGGGGGCGGGGTGGCCCTGTCACGTGCCGGACTGTTCTACGTGCCGCTGGCCGTGGTGGCCGCGGTGTGCGCATTCCTGTTCATGAACAACCTCACCGAGGCGAAGGCCGACGTGAAGCCCGTTTGGCAGTCGCTGCGCCATCCCGACACCTGGATCATGTCGCTGTTGTACATCGGTACGTTCGGATCCTTCATCGGCTACTCGGCGGCCTTCCCGACCTTGCTCAAGACGGTATTCGGCCGCGGCGATATCGCGTTGACCTGGGCGTTCCTGGGCGCCGGTATCGGATCGGTCATCCGGCCCCTCGGCGGCAAGCTCGCCGACCGGATCGGTGGGGCCCGCATCACCGCCGCCAGCTTCGTCATGCTCGCCGCTGGGGCCGCGGCAGCGCTCTGGTCCGTCAAGGCGGTCAACCTGCCGTTGTTCTTCGCCAGTTTCATGTTCTTGTTCGTCGCCACCGGTATCGGCAATGGTTCGACGTACCGGATGATTTCGAGGATCTTCAAAATCAAAGGCGAGCTCGCCGGCGGCGATCCCGACACCATGGTGCAAATGCGCCGCCAGGCTGCTGGTGCGCTGGGCGTCATCTCGTCGGTGGGTGCCTTTGGCGGGTTCTTCGTGCCGCTGGCGTATGCCTGGTCGAAGTCGCACTTCGGCACCATTGAGCCCGCGCTGCGCTTCTACGTTGTGTTCTTCCTCGCGCTGCTGGTCGTCACCTGGTTCTGCTACCTGCGCAAAAGCAACGCCACGGCGCAGGTCGCGGTATAGCCGACCGCGCTGACGCTCAATCCGGCGGGTTTTGCCAGTAGGTCTTGCCCGCCGTCGGCCAGGGGCTGTAGTCGGCGATCAGCTCTTCCTGCGGCGGTCGCTGGTCGACGGGAACGTGCTGCAGGTTGATCCGGATCCGGTACCAGATCGAACTCGGCCCGCGCATGCCGTCGACCAGGATGTCGGCCGGCTGCAGCCGGTCGGACACCGCCGGGTAGCGGCCGCGCCAGGTGTCCAGCGCCGCCATCGCCTCGTCTTTGGTCTTGGTGCGGGCGATCTCGATGAGCGGCATCGATGAAGCCCGTCTGCCATCGTTGCGCTTGGCGGTGTCTTTCGCGCCTCGTGGCGCGCGCTCCGGAGGGCCCATTTCTTCGGCCAGCATCAGCAGCCGATCAAGCTCGCCGACCGCGTCATCCATCCCCGCCCACGGGTCACCAATTTCGGCGAACCGGCCGGGCACGGTATCGATGGTGAACGCCTCGGGCTCGCACTCGGTGACCTCGTCCCAAAGCAGCGGCGTCGACACCCGGGCATCCGGAGTCGCCCGCACCGAGTAGGCCGATGCGACCGTGCGGTCCTTGGCGTTCTGGTTGAAGTCGACGAACACCCCTTCGCGCTCTTCCTTCCACCAGCGGCTGGTCGCCGCATCGGGCACCCGCCGCTCGACCTCACGGGCCACGGTCTGGGCGGCCAGCCGCACCTGGCTGAATTCCCAGCGCGGGGCGATGCGGGCATAGATGTGAAAGCCGCGCGACCCCGACGTCTTCGGCCACGCGACCAGGCCGTAGTCCTCCAGCACCTCGCGGGCCACCAGCGCGACGTCGACGATCCGCCGCCAGGAGACCCCGGGCATCGGATCCAAGTCGACTCGCAGTTCGTCGGGGTGATCGAGGTCGCCGGCGAGCACCGGATGCGGGTTGAGGTCGACGCACCCCAGGTTGATCACCCACGCCAGTCCGGCGGCGTCGTGGATGACGGCTTCCGCGGCGGAGGTGCCCGACGCGTAGCGCAGTTCGGCGACGTCCACCCAGTCGGGCCGTTTCTTAGGCGCGCGTTTCTGGAACACCGCCTCTTGCGAGATCCCCTTGACGAAGCGCTTCAGGATCATGGGCCGGCCGGCCACGCCGCGCAGCGCCCCCTCGGCGACGGACAGGTAATAGCGCACCAGGTCGAGCTTGGTATACGGGCCCCCTGTATGGCTTGTACTGTCTGGGCCGCCGCGGGCTTCGAACACCACCTTGTCCGGATGGGTAATGGTGACCTGGTGCCCGGCCACCTCCAGCGAAACCGGACCGGTCATGGGGTCATGGTAATTCGGGCGGATTTTCTGGCCGCATTGCGACGGGCGTCACATATGGTGAAGTCATGCCTAACCTCATTGGCCTGCCCGGGCAGACCCCCGCCAACATCAAGGCCAAAGTTCAGCAATACCTCGAACGCGGCTCAGCCGAATTGCACTACCTGCGCCGGATCATCGAATCGGGCGCGTTCCGGCTGGAGCCGCCGCAGAACTACGCCGCGATGGCCGCCGACATCTACAAGTGGGGCGAGTTCGGCATGCTGCCGTCGCTCAACGCCAGGCGCACTCCCAACCGCGCGGCCGTCATCGACGAAGAGGGCGAATTCAGCTACAAGGAGCTCGATGAGGCCGCCCACGCGGTGGCCAACGGCCTGCTTGCCAAGGGCGTCAGGGCCGGGGACGGTGTCGCCATCCTGGCGCGCAACCACCGCTGGTTTGTCATCGCCAACTACGGATGTGCCCGGGTGGGCGCCCGCATCATCTTGCTCAATAGCGAGTTCTCCGGCCCGCAGATCAAAGAGGTGTCGGAGCGCGAGGGCGCCAAGGTGATCATCTACGACGACGAGTACGCCAAGGCAGTCAGCAAAGCCGAGCCGCCGCTGGGCAAGCTGCGGGCGCTGGGCGTCAACCCCGACGCTGTTGATTCGTCGGCCTCCGCCTCCGGCGAAGAGCCTCCGGAGAGCACCGACGAGACGCTGGCCGAGCTGATCGCGCGCAGCAGCAAGGAGCCGGCCCCGAAGGCGGGCAAGCACGCGTCGATCATCATTCTGACCAGCGGGACGACCGGCACGCCGAAGGGCGCCAACCGCAGCACCCCGCCGACGCTGGCGCCAATCGGCGGCATCTTGTCGCACGTGCCGTTCAAGGCCGGCGAAGTGACATCGCTGCCGTCGCCGATGTTCCATGCGCTCGGGTATTTGCACGCCACCATCGCGATGTTCTTGGGCTCGACGCTGGTGCTGCGCCGGAAGTTCAAACCGCCGTTGGTGCTCGAGGACATCGAGAAGTACAAGGCGACGGCCATGGTGGTGGTGCCGGTGATGCTGTCGCGGATTCTCGACGCCATCGAGAAGATGGACAAGAAGCCCGACCTGTCCAGCCTGCGGATCGTGTTCGTATCGGGATCGCAGTTGGGCGCTGAGTTGGCGGCTCGTGCTCTCAAGGATCTCGGCCCGGTCGTTTACAACATGTACGGCTCGACCGAAATCGCGTTCGCCACCATCGCCGGGCCCAAGGACCTGGAACGCAATGCGGCGACGGTCGGTCCGGTCGTCAAGGGCGTGAAAGTCAAGATTTACGACGACAACGGCAAGGAGCTGCCGCAGGGCGAGGTCGGCCGGATCTTCGTCGGAAACTCCTTCCCGTTCGCGGGCTACACCGGTGGCGGCAACAAGCAGATCATCGACGGCCTGTTGTCGTCGGGAGACGTCGGCTACTTCGACGAGTACGGCCTGCTGTACGTCAGCGGTCGTGACGACGAAATGATCGTCTCCGGCGGGGAGAACGTGTTCCCTGCCGAAGTCGAGGATCTGATCAGCGGGCATCCCGAGGTGGTGGAGGCGACCGCGATTGGCGTCGAAGACAAGGAATGGGGCCACCGGCTGCGCGCCTTCGTGGTCACGAAGGAAGGCGCCGACGTCGACGAGGACACCATCAAGCACTACGTACGTGACCACCTGGCCCGCTACAAGGTGCCGCGGGAAGTGGTCTTCCTCGACGAGCTGCCGCGCAACCCGACCGGCAAGATCCTCAAGCGCGAGCTCCGCGAAATGGAGATCGACTAGCGGTTGGTCGTCGATCGCCTACGGGTCGCGGGGCAGCCCCAGCAGCCGCTCGGCGATGATGTTCAGCTGCACTTCGGACGTGCCGCCGTAAATGGTGGTGGCACGGCTGGCCAGCAGGTATTCGCCCCACTTGCCGGGTAATTGGCCGGTGTCGCCGATCGCGGCGTCGGTGCCGAAGGAGGACGCGGCGAATTCGGCATACCCCTGGCCGGTGCGCATCGACAGCAGCTTGGAGATGGCTGCCGACGGCATGGCGTCCCCGCCGGCCAAGGTCAACAGCGTCGAGCGCAGGTTCAGCACCTTGGCGGCATGACCTTCGGCGATCAACTGACCCGCTCGGTGTCGCGCGACCTGGTCGAACTGGCCGTCGCGAACAAATTCGACAAACTGCGACAGAGTGGCCAGGAAATTCGCCTCGCTGCTGCCGATCGAAACCCGTTCCGCGGTCAGGGTGTTGCGGCTGACCTCCCAACCCCGGTTCACTTCGCCGAGCACGCACTCATCGGGCACGAACACGTCGTCGATGTAGACGGTATTGAACATCGCGTTACCCGTGAGCTCACGCAACGGCTTCACCTGGACGCCTTCGCTCTTCATGTCCAGCAGGAAATAGGTAATGCCGTTGTGTTTTGGTGCCGACGGGTCGGTCCTGGCCAGCAGCGCGCCCCATTGCGAGAACTGTGCCGCGGTGGTCCAGATCTTCTGGCCGGTGATGCGCCAACCGCCGTCGGCCCGGGTCGCTTTGGTAGTCAACCCGGCCAAGTCCGATCCAGCGCCAGGTTCGGAGAACAGTTGGCACCAGATGATGTCGCCGCGGAAGGTCGGCGGCAGGAACCGCTGTTTCTGCTCCTCGGTACCGAACGCGACGATCGAAGGAACGATCCACGCCGCGATGCCGACCTGCGGCCGCTTGACCCGGCCGGTGGTGAACTCCTGGGCGATGATGATCTGTTCCACCGGACTGGCGGCCCGGCCCCACGGCTTGGGCAGATACGGCAACACCCAGCCGCCCTCGGCGATTGCGACCGTGCGCGACTCGCGCTCCATCGCCTTGAGCGCGGCCACCTCGGCCCGGATTTCGGCCCGCAGTTTTTCGGTTTCGGGGTCGAGGTCGATGTCCACCGCGCGCATACCCGTAGTTGTCGCGGTGTCCACCACTTTTTGCGGGTACTCCGAACCGCGGCCGAAGGAGGCGGCCAGCATCAGCGCCCGGCGGTAGTAAACGTTCGTGTCGTGCTCCCAGGTGAAGCCGATCCCGCCGTGCACCTGAATGCAATCCTGCGCACACCTTTGAGCGGCGGTCGGCGCCAGCGTCGCCGCCACAGCGGCGGCGAACTCGACTTTGGAACCGGCTGTGTCCCAATTATTTTGGCTGGCATCGTCGATCGCGCGGGCGGCGTCCCACACCGCCGCGGTGGCCCGCTCGGTGTCGGCGATCATCTCAGCGCACTTGTGCTTGATGGCCTGGAACTGGCCGATCGGCCTGCCGAACTGCTCACGGATCTTGGCGTATTGCGACGCCGTGTCGGTCGCCCAGCGCGCCACGCCGATGGCTTCGGCGGACAGCAACGTCGTCATCAGCGCGTGCGCGGTCGCCGCGCTCAGGTTGCTCAACGCGGCATCGTCGCCGACCTCAACAGCGTTAGCCCGCACATGCGCAATGGGACGCAGCGGGTCCAGGCTTTTCACCGGCTCGATCTCAAGCTGTTCGGCGCGCAGCACCACCCATTCTTCGCCGCTGTCGATAGCGACCGGCAGCACCAACACGGATGCCTGCGCCGCGGCGGGAACCGCGCGGACTTCCCCACGGATCACCAGTGTGTCGCCGTGCCGGGTGGCGGTCAGCCCGGAATCCAGGGCATAGGCAGCGATGGCTGCGCCGGACGCCAGCTCGGCCAGCACCTTCGCCTCGGGGTCGTGCGCACTGATCAGCGCACTGGCGATCGCCGACGGCACGAACGGCCCGGGCACCGCGCCGTAGCCGAACTCGGCCAGCACGATGGCCAACTCGAGAATGCCGAAACCCTGCCCTCCCATGGACTCGGCTAGATGCACGCCCTGCAAGCCTTGTTCGGCCGCCGCCTGCCAGTAGGGCGGGGGATTGTCGATCGGGGTTTCTAAGGCCGCGTGCAATACCTCGGACGGCGCGATGCGCGCCACCAGTGATCGCACCGAATCGGCTAGTTCTTGATGCTCAGGAGCTATAGCGATCGGCATTGGTCGCCTTCCCATGCTTTCGGGTTCCGTCTCGGCCAAGCACCTTCCAAACTAACAACCGGTCGGTTGGTTGACCACATTGGCTAGCGGCTCACCGTCGCGCAGCCGGCGGCAGTTGGCAACCGCCTCGGTCAGATAGCGCCGCATGGTGTCGGCGGTGTACCAGGTGACGTGCGGAGTCAGCACCACGTTATCGAGACCGAGCAGCGGGTTGTCGGGTGCGACCGGCTCGACCTCGAAAACGTCGAGCCCCGCGGCGGCCAACCGCCCGCTGCGCAGTGCGTCGACGAGCGCGTCTTCGTCGACGACGGCACCGCGTGACGTGTTGACCAGCACCGCATTCGGTTTCATCCGGGCCAGCGCATCCCGGCCGAGCAGATGATGGGTCTGCGCCGTCAACGGCAGGTGTAGCGAGACGATGTCGCTGGCGGCCAGCAAATCGGGCAGCTGCCGCCAGCCCGGTCGCCCGTCGTCGCGGCTGCTGGTGTGCAGGACGGTGGCGCCCATTGCGGTGACGATGTCGCTCACGCGTTTGGCGATATTGCCGTAGCCGACTAACCCGACGGTGCAGGCGCCGATATCGCGCACCGTCTCGCCCAATTCTGGATCAGCCGGCCAGCCGCGCCCTTGCCGGACGGCGCTGTCCTGGGCCGGTAGCCGGCGTAATGCGGCCAGCATCAGCAGCACCGTGCCCTCGGCCACCGACGGTGCGTTGGCGCCGGGCATATTGGCGACTGCGATACCGAGCGCGGTCGCGGTCTGCACGTCGATGGTGTTCACCCCGGCCCCAAGTTTGTGCACCAGCCGCAGCCGCGCCCCCCGCCGCAGGTCGGCGCCGGACAGCGGCCGAAGCACATGCCAAATCACCTCCGCCTCGGGCAGCTCACGGTAGAAGCGGCCGTCGTCGTCATCGGCGCACCATCGGATATCAAGCCAATCGGACTCGGGCGCAAGGAAATCCAGCACTTTGTCACCGGGAACGAAATGGGCGAGAACTCTCAGCGCCACCGCTTGGCGATCCACTTGGCGATGGTGTCGGCCTGCTCGCTGCGCGCGCCCGGGGTGGTGAAGTAGTGGTCGGTGTCGATCGAGGTCTGTGTTTTGTCGGTGCTGGCGAGCGCGTCGTAGATGCGTTGGGCGTCAGACGGAAAGACCCCGGTATCGGCCTCAGCGTTGATCACCAGGGCCGGGCAGCTGATCCGAGCCAGGTGCGGCTCGGCCCGGGTTTGCGCTATCCGAAGACTCCACATGCTCAGCCAGTTGCGCAGTGTGCAGGCCGCGGCGATGCCGTGCGCGGAGCGGTTCGCCTTGGCCGGGACGCCCGCGTAGCACATGTTCGGGGGACGCTTGGTGGGCTCGATGCTGGGATCGACCATGCGGGGATCGGCCCAGGTCCGCATCACGGTGAATGGCCGATCGGAAAACCCCGCCACGCGAACACGTTTGAGCTCCATCTCGGCCCAGTCGGTGATGGCGTGGTTGCGCGCGGTCTGCGCGCAGCGGTAGCGGGCGAGGAACTCCGGCGAGTAGGGCGGGCCGTTGCGCTCGTTGAACAGGTCGAGGTCGGCATCGGTGGCAACGGGGTCGCTTTCGTCGACGACGGCGGCGTCCATCCAGGCCGTCAGCACGTCCGGGCGCCCGGGATGAGCGGCGGTGGCCACGTAGCCGTCCGCGGGAGGCAACTCGGTCAATCCCGCCGCTGCGCGCATGCCCTCCAGCGGAGTCACATTCGGCTCCACGGCCTGTGACTGATAGGCGGCCATCAATGAGCCGCCGCCTGAATTACCCAGCAACACAACGGTATCCACTCCCTGAACTTCGCGCAGCCAGCGCTACCCCGACGCCGATGTCGACCAGCGCATGGTCGAGCAGAAAGCTGCTTTCGAAGCCACGGAACCTGGTGTTCCAGCCGAGAAACCCGATGCCGCGGGTGGCCATGTAATCGGCGAGATAGTGCTCGGAGAAGTCGATCTGGTAGTGCGTGGCGATCATCGCCACCTTGGGCTTGCGTCCCACCCCGCGGTGATACAGCCCCTGGCAAGGGTGACCGCCCGCGCCGGCGCGCCCGGCGGTGCGCGACGGTAGCCCGACGAACTCGCGGATAACTCCGGCAGCACCGGTATGACGAGTCAATTCGGCGGTCCTCCTTTTGAGTAGATGGCCCGGTAGTAGATGTTGGCGAGGGTCTGGATGCAGGCTTGGTCGTCGGGATTGCGGGCACCGGTATTGGAGCCGCTGAGCTGGATGTAGCAGAACTGGTTGAACATCGCCACGATCGCCTCGGCGATCAGCTGTGGGTCGTCGTCGGGACAGTGGCCCTCGGCCTGGGCGCGCCGGACCGATTCGGCAATGAAAGATGTTGGTATCGAGCATATTTCGGCCCAATACTGCGCGAAGTCATCGTTGACCATCGCCATTTGGGACACGCTGATCACCTCGGCGAGCCTGTTGCGGTAGGTGTGCCAGTGCGCAGCGGCGGCCTGGTCGGCGCGCTCCCGATTGGACAAACCATGTCGAGTCACCGACAACGCGCGCTGGTTGGCCTCGTCGCGGAAACGCAGGGCCCATTGGCGGACCATCGCCTCTTTGGAGTCGTAGTAGTTGTAGAAGGATGCCGCCGAGCGGCCCGCTTCCGCGGCGATGTCGGCGATGGTGGTGGCGAGGATGCCTTTGCGCGCGATGACCGTTCGGGCGGCCGTGTCGATCGCGGCTTGCGTCCGCCTGCCGCGATGCGTTGGAAGCTCGGCAGACTGGCGGCGCCAGCCATCAGGGGATGCCGCGGTCGACACCTGGTGCACCTCCCTAGGCCAAAACTGAACCTGATGTTAGATTCAGATTTAAATCTTGGCCAGGATCTTCAAGCCGGGGACCGAGAGGAGCCGCAAGATGATCAAGCCGCACAACCCCAACACGGAATTCGAGCTCGGCGGAATCAACCATGTCGCGTTGGTGTGCTCGGACATGGCCCGCACCGTGGACTTCTACACCAACATCCTCGGCATGCCGTTGATCAAGTCGCTCGATCTGCCCGGCGGTCAGGGCCAGCACTTCTTCTTCGACGCCGGCAACGGCGACTGCGTCGCATTCTTCTGGTTCGCCGACGCCCCCGACCGGGTACCGGGCATCTCGTCACCGGGCGCCATCCCCGGCATCGGCGACATCACCAGCGCGGTGAGCACCATGAACCATCTGGCATTCCATGTGCCGGCGGAGAAGTTCGACGCCTACCGGCAGCGGCTCAAGGACAAAGGCGTGCGAGTCGGCCCGGTGCTCAACCATGATGAGAGCCCCATGCAAGTGTCCGCGACGGTGCATCCCGGGGTGTATGTGCGCTCGTTCTACTTCCAGGACCCTGATGGCATTACTCTTGAATTTGCCTGCTGGGTCAAGGAATTCGACACGAGCGATCGCCAGACTATGCCCAAGACCGCGGCAGACCGCCGACCTCCGGTGGTTGCCGGTCGGTGATGACCGACGGCATTTTGACCGACGCGCAGATCGCGGCGCTGACGCCCGACCAGCGGCGGGAGCTCATTTCCCGGCTGGAGCAACCTCTGAGCGACGTGATTGACCCGCTGCTCCTGGCTCGGGTGCGGCGCGTCCGATTGGGTCTGATGATCGGTGGCTCGGTGGCAATGATTCCCTGGCTGGGGTATCTCTCCGTGACGCTGCCGGAGAACTACATTGCCCACAACTGGACCGTCACCTGGGTGGGCTTCGACGTTCTGTTGGTCGGATTCATGTTGGCAACGGCCGTATTGGGCTACCTGCGCCGCCAGCTACTGGTCCCGGCGGCGTTCACCACTGGGGTATTGCTGATCTGCGACGCGTGGTTCGACCTCATGACCGCCGGGCCGAGGGACGTCTGGCTGTCGGTGACCACCGCTCTGCTGATCGAGGTGCCGCTGGCAATCTTCATGATCTTCAGCGCGCTGCGAATCATGCGACTCACCATGATGCGTTTGTGGATGCTGGACCCCGGGATGCGGCTGCGGCATCTGCCGCTGTTTCCGTGAGTCGGTACAGGTTCGGCTCGGCGAGTTCGTCGAGCAGCGACGCTAACTGATCGACCAGCTGGTCCGGTTCGAGTTGGATGTCGCCGGCCAGCCAGGCACTGATGGTTTGTCCGACGCCGCCGACCACGAAGTGTGCAGCGGCCTTGATGCGGTCGTTTGCCGGGACCCGCAGTGCGTTGCCGACATGCTGGCCGGACAGCATGGCGAATAGTGCGCTGGATTCGGCGCGTTTGCGCACGATCACGGGATCGGCCAGCTGCGTGCTGAACAGCAGGCGTCCGAGGCGGGCGTCATCGGCGATGGTCCGCACGATGTTGGCCATTCCCGCGCGGGTCTGCTCGTGCGCCGGCACCGCCGCCACCGCGGCTTGGGTGGTGGTGGCCAGCTCGCCGACAACCCAGTCGAACACGCAGGCAACGAATTCGTCTTTGTCAGCGAAACTTTCGTAAAAGTACCGGGCGGCCAGGCCGGCTTGGCGGCATACGCCACGGACGCTGACTGCCGAAATGTTCTGCTGTTCTGCGCCGAGCAGCTCCAGGCCCGCGCCCAGGAGCTGGTTGCGGCGGGTGGCCAGTCGCTGGGCGGCCTCGACCCCGCGGTACGGCCGCACGCTCGAGGTCTCGTTCATGCGAACCATCTTGACACCAACGCGAGGCCGCGACAATATCAGGAAACAGATGTTCGCACATTAGCGGGCAGGCGCCGCTGGAGGATTTGACTATGGCAATTCACGAGGCCGTTCACGAACCGATTCGACATGTCGAGCGCGGCATCGCCGACCCGCCCCGGCTATCCATCTCGGGGCGGGCCCGGCGTCGGCGGGCGCTTGGCATCGAGGAGGGGTTGATGGGCGTCGCGCTGCTGGCCGGCCCGGCGAACGTGATCATGCAATTGGCGCGGCCCGGTGTCGGCTACGGCGTCATGGAGAGCCGCGTCGAAAGCGGCCGGGTTGACCTGCATCCGATCAAGCGGGCGCGCACCACCTTTACGTACCTGGCAGTGGCGACCGCCGGTAGCGATGCCCAGAAGGAGGCCTTCCGTCGCGCGGTCAACCGGGCCCACGCGCAGGTTTACTCAACCCCCGAAAGCCCGGTCCAGTACAACGCGTTCGACCTCGACCTGCAGCTGTGGGTGGGGGCATGCCTGTACAAGGGCGCGGTCGACATCTACCGCTTGTTCATCGGTGAGCTGGACGGCGAGGACGCCGACCGCCACTACCGGGAGGGCATGGCGCTGGCCACTACGTTGCAGGTGCCGCCGGAGATGTGGCCGGCGGACCGCGCGGCATTCGACCGGTACTGGCAAGAGTCGCTGGCCAAGGTGCACATCGACGATGCCGTCCGTGACTACTTGTATCCCATCGCCGCAAGCCGCATCCGGGGGGTGGCGCTGCCGCGCCCCCTGCAGCGCCTCTCCGACAGCTATGCATTGCTGATCACGACAGGCTTTCTGCCGCAGCGGTTCCGCGACGAGATGCGGTTGCCCTGGGACGCGACCAAGCAACGCCGATTCGACTGGCTGATGGCCGGGTTGGCCATGGTGAACCAGCACTTACCGCGGTTCGTCCGGCAGTTCCCCTTCAACGTCCTGTTGTGGGACGTCGACCGCCGGATCAGGACGGGCCGTCCGCTGGTCTAGCGCCGGGCGCGCCACTACCCGCCCAGTTGTTAACGACAATCATTTTCAGTAAGATCTCGGCAACCCCATAACCCTCCCAGCCCGAGGAGTTGCCGGTTATGACGTTGCGCGTTTTACCTGAAGGACTGACTGCCGCCAGCGCTTCTGTCGAGACGTTGACCGCCCACCTGGCGGCCGCGCATGGCGGGGCCGCTCCGTTGATCACGGCGGTGGCGGCCCGGGGGGTGCAGTCCGGGACCAGCTACGCCGGTGATGCGGCCGCGGCGGCCTCGTATGTGGGTGGGGGCGGCGGACAATGACCGCGCCCATCTGGATGGCCGCACCGCCGGAGGTGCACTCGACGTTGCTCTCCAGCGGCCCGGGGCCCGGGCCGCTGCTGGCGGCGGCGGGGGCGTGGAATTCGTTGAGCGCCGAATACGCTTCAGCGGCCGAGCAACTCAGTGCGTTGTTGGCCGAGGTGCAGGCGGGAGCATGGGAAGGGCCGAGTTCGGAGTCGTATGTGGCCGCCAACGTGCCGTATCTGGTGTGGTTGATGCGGGCCAGCGCCAACAGTGCCGCGGCGGCCGCCCAACATGAGACCGTGGCTGCGGCCTACACCACCGCGCTGGCGGCCATGCCGACTCTGCCCGAGCTGGCCGCCAACCACGCGATTCACGGGACGTTGGTAGCCACCAATTTCTTTGGTATCAACACCATCCCGATTGCGCTGAACGAAGCCGACTATGCGCGGATGTGGATCCAGGCCGCCACCACGATGAGCACCTATCAAGCGGTCTCCAGCGCGGCGCTAGCGGCGACGCCGCAGACCGACCCGCCGCCGACGATCCTGAAATCCAACGCGCAAACCGACCCCCCTGGGCAAACCCCCACTAACCTCTCCGGCGACAACCCGCTGGGGCTCCCGCAGTGGCTCCGGAACATCTTGAACCAGTTCGGTATCGGAAATAACCTCCTTGCCCACGACCCGACAGTCGATAATCCGATCGATAACCTCCTTGCGAATTTCCTGCACACCTTCGGGATTAATTGGAACCCCGCCGCGGGCACCGTCAACGGATTCACCTACGACACATATACGAACCCAGGCACACTGATATTTTGGGTGGTTCGAGGCCTCGAAAAATTTGAGGATTTCCAACAGTTTTTCGTGTACCTGGTCCACAATCCGGTGGAGGCTTTTCAGTACCTGGGTAGCCTCATCCTGTTCGACTGGCCGCTCCACATAGAAGAAGAGATTATCTTCCTCTCGACCCAGCCGGAGTTGCTGGTGCCCGCGGTCCTCGCGGCGACGGCCCCCGTCGGGGCCCTAGGCGCCTTCGCGGGGCTGGCCGGGCTGGCCGCGCTACCTCCACCCGTGGTCGTGCCGGCACCGGCACCCATTGCGGCTGCGCCGCCCGTTTTGTTACCGGTGCTCGGGTCGACCCCAATTGCCGCGCCGGCCGCGGCCCCCGCTTCGGCACCGGCGCCTGCACCCACTCCCACGGCAACCACTGTGGCCAGTACCGCGCCGCCGCCAGCGCCACCGGCTGCGGGCGGAGCGGGTTTTGCGCCCCCCTACGTGGTGGGGCCTCCCATGGGGCTCGGCTCGGGGATGAGGACCAGCGCCAGCTCCAGCGCCAAAAGAAAGGCGCCCGAACCGGATACCGCCGCCGCGGCGGCAGTGGCGGCCACGCGGGAGGCGGCGCGGGCGAGGCGGCGCCGGCGGGCGGGGCTGCGCGGGTACGGCGACGAGTTCATGAATATGAACATCGAGGTCGACCCGGACTGGGGCGGCCCGCCCGGTGAAGAGCCGGTCGTGTCGACGGTGGCGTCGGACCAGGGGGCCGGAAATCTGGGGTTCGCCGGCACGGCACGCAAGGAGACGGTCGCTGGGGCAGTGGGATTGACCGCACTGGCCGGTGATGAGTTCGGCGGCGGCCCAAAGATGCCGATGGTGCCCGGTACCTGGGACCCTGACAGCGCTCGCGAGGGGAACGAAGGGGCGAACGACAGCGAACGACGTGACAGCTAGCGTCCCGGAACAAGTCCCTATTCGCGTCGCGCCCGATAAACATGAGTCTTTCGCACTGCGGGCCGATGTCTGACGAAGAGCAGCCCTCCAAGGACGGACGACGGCAGACCGGTCCGGCGCCGAAGGCGTTGCCCGCCTTCCTATCCCGCGCGCGCACGCTGGCGCGCAACGAACCAGCACGCGCAACTGTGGGAAGTGAGATGCTCGGCGACACCACCCGCAGGTTCCCTTGGCGTGCCGGCGCGCTGAGATAATGGCACGGTGGTGACGCTAAGGTCTGGGCGCAGGCTACGGCTCGGGTCGATGGAAATACTGGTGGGCATTCTGCTGGCCTGCGCCTTGTCGGCGACGATGCTGCGGAATGCGGTTTCCGGCAACGCGGCATTGTCGACGGTGGGCACCGTGTTCTGTGGGGTGTTCGTGCAGGCGGTTCCGTTCCTTGTGCTCGGGGTGGTGGTCAGTGGGCTGATTGCGGTCTTCGTGTCGCCGGAGCGGTTGGCGCGCTGGCTGCCGCGTCGGCCGACGCTAGCGGTGTTGGCCGCCGGTGTGGGCGGGGCGGCGTTGCCCGGTTGTGAATGCGGTTCGGTGCCGATGGCGCGGCGATTGTTCGGCGAAGGAGGTGCGACGGGGGCTGCGGCCTTGACGTTCATGCTGGCCGCGCCGGCGATCAACCCAGTTGTACTGGTGGCCACCGCGGTGGCATTTCCCGGTGCGCCCATGATGGTCACTGCCCGGATGGGAGCGTCGCTGCTGACAGCAGTGATCATGGGCTGGGCATGGTCACGCTGGGGCCGTCCCGAGTGGATCACCCGTCGGCTGCCCGCTACGGGCGTTCGGACCGAATCGCGTTGGGTGGTGTTCGCTGAGGCGGCCCGACACGACTTCCTGCAAGCCGCGTCTTATTTGGTATTGGGTGCAGCTGCCGCGGCGCTGCTTCATGTCGTAGTGCCGGCCTGGGTGTTCACGCACCTAGCGGCAGACCTAATCCTTGGAGTGGCGCTGATGGCCGCCCTGGCGGTGGTGCTTGCCTTGTGTTCGGAGGCCGACGCGTTCGTGGCCGCCAGCATGACGATGGTGCCGCTGCTGCCCCGGCTTGTGTTTCTGGTTGTCGGCCCGGCCGTCGATGTGAAACTGTTCGCGATGCAGGCGGGCATGTTCGGCCGGGCTTTCGCGGCGCGCTTCGCCCCCTGCACGTTCCTGGTTGCAACGGCGAGCGCATGTGCGGTCGGGCTGCTCCTGCTGGGGGTAGGTAAGTGAGCCGCGAAACCGAAAACACCGTTTTGCTGTTGGTGGGCGTCAGCGTCGCCATGATCACGGTGTCGGGTGCGTTCACCCGGTACGTCAAGCCCGGATTGCTGCCGTGGTTGGTCGCGTCGGCGGTGCTGCTCATCGCCTTGGCGCTGGTGGCAATCATCGCCGATATCCGCCGAGGCGGACCCCGGACCAGCGATGGGACCAGTCATCACAGCCAGGCGCACTCCCATCGGGCCGGCATAGTCTGGCTGCTCGTCGTTCCCATCCTGGTCTTGATTTTCGTGACGCCACCGGCACTGCGACCCTCGGCCGCCAGCCCGTCTGTGACGTCGGTATCCAATGATGTTCTGAATCGGGCATTTCCGCCGCTGCCACCGGACGGAGCCCCTGAAGTGTCGCTGCCCGATGTGCTGGTGCGCGAGGCGCACGACACTACCGGCTCGTTGACGAATCGGTTGATCACCGTGACCGGCTTTGTTCTCAACGAGGCACAGGGCGTCGATCTTGGTCGCATCGTCATCATCTGTTGCGCCGCTGATGCCCAGCTGGCCCGCATCCATCTGCGTGGCCCGGCCGCCGCCCTCGCTGCCGGACTCCCGGACAACACGTGGCTTCGGGTCGAGGGCGAGGTTACACCCGTTCCCCGCCAAGCGAATTCGGTCACGATTCCGACACTGCAGGCCACCGCGGTCTCCCGCATCGATGCCCCGGCCAACCCCTACGCGTACCCCCATTGATGAGCCAGCTTGAGCGGCTCGTCGGTGACCTCAATTGCACCGACTGGTGTTGGTCCAAAGCTGATGACGGCCGAGCTGTCTTGGCAGCGGCGTGATTTCCCATTGGCCGAGCTCTAACCAATCGCGCAGGGCCGCTGCCTGCCCGTGGTCGGTGATCGGGCCGATCCAATGGGGCGGCCCGCAGGCCACCCGGTCATTCGTGCAGGGCTGGACCACGGCCATGACGCCGCATCCCGTCGGGCGCGACGCGCAGGTGAGTGGTCCTAGCATGCAGGCAGCGGAGACGAGCATGGCACGTGGACAGCGTCGGATGGCAGGACGTAGTTCGTCGATCACCGATAGGTGATGGTCGGCCGCACAGACGGCGCAGACGACCACTGTGAACGGGCGGTCGGTACCGCGGTGCGCGGAAGTCAACGCGCCGTGCTTTGGTCGGCCTTGGCGAAATCAGAGCTGAGTGGTGTCATCTTCGAATCCTTGGTTGTTGTGCCTGAAGGCTGCGGCGCGTATCACCGGGTGATCGCCTGTCCCGGGTAGGGAAGTAGCGCCATTTCGCGGGCATTCTTGATGGCCGTCGCGACCTGTCGTTGCTGTTGGACGGTAAGGCCGGTGACCTGGCGGGAGCGGATTTTGCCGCGTTCGGAGATGAAAACGCGCAGCGCGCCGGTGTCCTTATAGTCGACCGCAGTGAGCCCGATGCTGGCCAGGAGATTCTTCTTCGCAGACTTGACGTTCGGCGCGCGGCGCGTGCGCTGAGATTTCTTGGCCCTCACCAGCTCGCCTTGCGTACGCCGGGTAGCTGCCCGGCATGAGCTAATTCGCGAACCCGTACCCTCGACAACCCGAATTTGCGCAGATGCCCGCGCGGACGCCCGTCGACGGCATCGCGGTTGCGCAACCGCACCGCACTGGCATCGCGTGGCTGGCTCGCCAACTCGGTTTGTGCCGCCGCCCGCTGCTCGGCAGTGCTGGATGGTGAGCGGATGATCTCCTTGAGTTCAGCGCGGCGTGGGGCGTAGCGCGCCACAATCGCGCGACGGCGGTCGTTTTTGACGATTTTGGATTTCTTAGCCATGCTCAGCGCTCCTCTCGGAAGTCGACGTGGCGGCGGACGACGGGGTCGTATTTGCGCAGCACGAGTCGGTCGGGGTCGTTGCGCCGGTTCTTGCGGGTCACGTAGGTGTAGCCGGTGCCTGCGGTGGAGCGCAGTTTGACGATGGGGCGGATCTCGTTGCGTGCCATCAGATTCGCTGTCCTTGGCGGCGCAACCGTGCCACGACGGCCTCGATGCCGTCACGGTCGATGACTTTGATGCCTTTGGCGCTGACCCGCAGCTGAATGCGGCGGCCCTCAGACGGCAGGTAATACGTCTTGAGCTGGACATTGGGTGACCAGCGCCGACGGGTTCGGCGATGGGAATGTGACACAGCGTTACCGAAACCCGGGGTCCGGCCGGTCACCTGGCAGTGGGCGGACACTGTGCACCTCCGCAATGATGGTTATTGAAAATGATTTTCGACAAGGCTCGTAAAAGACGGTACCGTACAAGCAGCTCTAATGAAAATGATTGCCAATAAGGAGGATGATGCGGACGCCCGTCATCCTGGTCGCCGGCCAGACCGACACCGACCCGATCGTGGGGGCACTGCTACGCACCGCGGGAACGGTGGTCGTCGAGCACCGTTTCGACGGTCACGTAGTGCGCCGGACCATGGTGACCCTGCAACATGGTCTGTTGACGACCGCGGAGACTGGGGTCGAACTGGCTCACGGGTGCGTGTCGTGCACCATCCGCAACGACCTGCTGGTGTTGTTGCGTCAGCTGCACCGCCGCGACGACATCGACCGCATTGTGGTGCACCTGGCGCCATGGCTGGAACCCGAACCCATCTGCGTGGCCATCAGCCATGTCCGAATCCGCGTGGCGCCAGGCTACGTCGACGGACCTGCGGCCCTGGATGTGTCGATCGCCGCGGTGGTGACCTGTGTCGATTCATCGCTGTGGCTGCGCCAGGCGCTCGGTGACGCCCAACTCGACGACGGACGCACCCAGGCCCAGGTGTTGGTTGGGCAGGCCGAATTCGCCGACGTTGCCGTGCTCAACCACGCTGACCCGATCGTGGCCGCCGTGCTGCGCCGCCTATCACCGCGCGCGCGGATTAGCGTGGGCGCCGACGGCATCGAGCACGCTCTGGACAATCTGTACCGCGATGCGCGGCGAGGCCGAAGCGACGATCCGCACGGTCCACTGCTGGCCGGACAGCCGCCCCTGGATTCGCGGGGCCCGATCAACCTGGTCGAGTTCAATGCCCGACGCCCCTTCCACCCGCATCGCCTGCACGCTTGTCTGGACCTGCTGCTCGACGGCGTCATCCGAACCCGGGGACGACTGTGGCTAGCCAGCCAACCCGATCAGGCGATGTGGTTGGAATCGGCCGGCGGTGGATTGCGGGTCAGGTCGGCCGGCAAATGGCTGGCCGCCCTCACGCCATCCGAGCTGGCCGACATCGATGCAGAACGACGCGCCTTCGCCGAGCTGACATGGGACGACCAGTACGGCGATCGCCACACCGCGATGACCGTCCTGGTGTACAGCGCGCACGCCGCTGTAATCCTCGACGCCCTCGAGGGTGCGCTGCTCACCGACGACGAGCTTCGCTTCCCGCAGGATTGGATCCACTACGACGATCCGTTCGGTGACTGGCACGAAGACCCCTGTGCAGCCTTGGCGGAAACCACTGAAGACACGCCTGCCCACCACACCCAGGACGGAGACCGCCGATGAAACCCGGCATCCACCCCGATTACCACCCGGTCGTCTTCCAGGACGCCACGACCGGTGCGATGTTCCTGACCCGATCGACTGTCACCAGTTCGCGCACGATCGAGTGGGAAACGGCAGACGGGATACGCACCTATCCACTTGTCGTCGTTGAAGTCACCGCGGCTTCACACCCGTTCTGGACCGGCAGCCGCCGCATCGTGGACAGCGCCGGACAAGTGGAGAAATTCCACCGCCGCTACGGCAGCCTTCAACGAGCAACACTCGAACACGGTGACGACGCGACTCAGTGAGCACCGGCTTGCGCTAAAGCGGCGCCCGTGGCAGCGGGGATCAGCAACTAAGTAGTGACGGCGACCCTACTCACAACGGCTCATCGTGTGCGGGTAAGCGCAGCACTGCGTCCCAGTGGACGAGGGCCTCGCCCGCGGCCGAATCGACATCGCCGGTCACCACGCCGAGCAATGCGCGGGATACCCCTCCGAGTCCGACTCCGCTGGCCCGCACGACACCTGCGATCTCGGTCAACGCCTCCTCCGCCGAACAGCGTCGGATACCCATGAGGACTCCGATCGCCTGATCGATTTCGCGTCGGGAGCGGTGTTCGGCGGGCCAGTAGTTGTGTGTGTGTGTGGATCATCGTCGCCCCTAGCCGTGTCAAATTCTTGTTCTTGGGCAGGTGTTTGAGTTTTAGTGGGCGTGAACGACGCTCCACGGTGGCAGTGGATCCGTGTAGTCGACCCACCGCTGCGGGCCTTCGGCCAGTTCGGTGTCGGTCAGCAACGCCGCTTCCATGAGCTGAAGTACCCGGTTGTGGTCAAGCTTCACCCCGATGAACACGATTTCTTGCCCGGGCGGAAAGTCGGCGGTGGACCAGTACTGCGCTGGTTCAATCACCAGGTTAGGTCCGGCTTGGGACCAGATCGCTGCGAGGTTGGGTCGGCTGGCGATCCAGCAGAAGCCTTTGCTGCGCAGCACGCCTTGCAGCTGCTCCAGCGCTGCATGCAGACGTTGCGGGTGCAGGGGGCGCCGGGCGCGGAAAGTCACACTGCTGATGCCGTATTGCTCGGTCTCCGGTGTGTGTCCATCGGCGAGTTCCTCAATCCAGCCCGGTGACTCGGCGGCCAGGTCAGGATCGAACAGGCCGGTGTCCAGCACCTGTGACAGCGCCACCCGGCTGTGGTCGGTGGGGACGATCTTCGCCGACGGATTCAGGCGCCGCAGCACCGCTGCCACCGTTGCGTTGGTTTTTTCACTGACGAGATCGGTCTTGTTGAGCAGAATGACGTCGGCG
The DNA here is from genome assembly GCA_963730415.1 of uncultured Actinomycetota bacterium. Taxonomy (GTDB): domain Bacteria; phylum Actinomycetota; class Actinomycetes; order Mycobacteriales; family Mycobacteriaceae; genus Mycobacterium. The sequence goes on from CAVSSC010000001.1 coordinate 368,129, forward strand.
AATTCGACTTGGTCAACGAGCAGGTCGGCGATGGTGCGGACGTCGCCGACCCCGGCGGCGAGGTCACGGGCGGCTAGCGCCTCGCCGCGCGCAAGCTCGCGCAGAAACGTCGATGCGTCGACCACCGTCACCATGGTGTCGAGCCGCGCGACCTGACTCAGGCTGAATCCGTTGTCGAATTCCCAGCTGAAGCTGGCGGCTACCGGCATGGGTTCGGAGATGCCCGTCGACTCGATCAGGAGGTGATCGAAACGGCCCGCACACGCTAGGCGAGCAACCGACTCGATGAGATCTTCGCGCAAAGTGCAGCAAATGCAGCCGTTGGTCAGCTCGACTAGCTTCTCTTCGGTGCGGTCCAGATAGCCGGCTCCGGCGACGAGCGCGGCGTCGATGTTCACCTCGCTCATATCATTGACGATCACCGCGACCCGCCGGCCCTCCCGGTTGGCCAGAACATGGTTGAGCAGGGTCGTTTTCCCAGCTCCGAGGAAACCGGACAAGACGGTGACAGGAAGTAGATCAGAGCGCTCTGACGACACAGCGTTAATGATAATCATTTTCATTAAGCAAGCGCAAGGACCGCGCTGGGTCCTCTAAAGTTCCTCGTAACAGTGGGTCGTCTGGTGTACCGGCGTGTAGGGCATCCCGGCACGCGTTAACGCGAGTCACAACCTCGTCATCAACTCGGCGGACAAGCCGGGCGCGCTGTGCAAGATCGGCACCCTGCTGGGCACCGCTGGCGCCAACATCCACGCGGCGCAGCTCAGTGTTGACGCCGAAGGTGCAGGTGCGACGGGGATGCTCAGGCTGGGCGGGAGATTCCCGCCCATGCGCTGGCCGCCATCGGCGCGGCCGTCGACGCCGCGACGCTGAAACGGGTGAATCGATCATCAAGCTCGCCGTCATCTCCGATGGAATGTGATGTTTTGTCGAGATCCGGCCCGCAACGCGCGCGGGACTCGGCTGTGCCGGCCCCGAACACCGCCACAGCTGATTGCTCGGTACGAGCTCACCCAGTTCACCTATAACCAGCCATCGGGTCGTCAGTTCGTTCGCGTTGCGCACCGCAAGGCACGGCCAGTTCGGGATCGAACAGCCCCGTGTCCAAGACGGTGTCCAACCCCACCACGCCGTGGGTGGTGGACACCTGATCAACCAGCAGGTCAGCGATGGTGCGGGCGTCGCCGTGGGCGGCGGCCAGATCCCGCGCAGCCAGCTCCTCGCCGCGGGCCAATTCGGCAAGAGACGTTGAGGCGTCGCCCGGCACCGTGCCCGCAGCTGCCATTCCCATTCGTGCGACAGTGCTGCCCGACCCGCCTGGGGCATCCGACGGCGGCCGTACGACGCTTCCGGTCTGACCGCACAGCCCTCGCTGTTACGCGAAGTCGGGTGCGGCGCGCACGGTGCCTGTGCTGAGGAATCGACCGGACACCGCTTCTTCTCGAACGCCGACGCGGCGCTCACGGGCCGGTCCCGGCGACGGTGGATGTGAGCACACACACCGGCATCATCCACCGCTGTTCCTTTCCTGCGGGGTGTGGCCCGGGCGCGTCACTAGCTTGCCGCCGCCGACGCGCGCGCGGCCAGCTCTGACACGCCGAAGCCGTTGAGCGTCTGTCATTTGGTCACTTTTGATTTGCGTCGGTGTCGCCCGGATCGGCCACAAGAATCACCGGAGCACCCATCACACCCGACCCCTTATTGGGAATGATTGTCATTAGTCCCGGGTTCACGGTACAGTCCAAGGCGACCCTTGTCGAAAACGATTGTCATTAAGCTCTCGATCATGCCAAAGCGGGCTAGGCCGCTGAAAAAGGGCTCTACGTCCACTCCGGTCGGGGACCAAGGCCTCCTGACCGGTAGCCCTTGGCTGGCCAGCGCCATCGGCAGATCGCTCGTTCACATGCGGACTCGAACGAGGAAGGACACCAAGATGTCTGGTCCCATATCGCATTTGGGAATTGTGGTCGGTGTCGACGGATCCGCACCGGCGCGAGTCGCAGCGCTACCTGAGCCGCTGTGGCTGAAATGGGCGGTCACCATCTTGTCCGGGAACTGGATTCAGTTGTGGGCGTTGCCCGCTTTGCAGCGCAGCCAGAACAAGATCCAGGCCAATCAGTCGACGAAGGCTGACGTCGATCACCAGAACATCACGTATGTGGTGGCTCTGCTCGAGCGCGTGGAGAGGCGACTGAGGTGATCACATGTATCCAACGCTGCCCCCTGAGATCAACTCGGCGCGCATCGAAGCCGGTCCAGGCCCGGCGTCGCTGATCGCCTCAGCGCAAGCGTGGCGGGCTGTGGCCGCCGAGCTCGAGGCCGGCGCCGCCGGTTTCAGTGCGACCATCGGCAACCTACAGAGCGCTTGGTTGGGGCCATCGGCGGGGGCGATGGCTGTCAACGCCGCCACCCACATCGCCTACCTGCAACAGTCATCCCTCATGGCCACGCAGGCGGCCGCCCGGCTCGACCTCGCGGTGGCAGCGTATGAGGAGGTGTTCGCGTCGGTGGTGCCGACCCCTTTGATCGTGGCGAACCGCACCCAAAGCGCGGCGCTGATCGCCACGAATTTCTTCGGCCAGAACACGCCGGCGATCGCGACACTCGCGACACTGTACGCCGAAATGTGGGTCCAAGACGTCGAAGCGATGCTTAATTACCAGGCGGGGTCGACTGCGGCGACGGCGGCGCTCCCGGCTCAAGCGATGACGCCGGCCGCCGCCGACCCACCAACCCTCTCGAGCATCCTGTCTGACATCAGCAGCAACCCGGCGTTTTTGGTGACGACCGCAGAATTGGGGGCCGGCATGCCGATCAACCTGCTGCAGTACTTCGCCACGTTCCAGGTGGCGCAGAACGTCGGCGCTGTGGCCAGCGACATCGGCTCAGGCATGAGCGCAGGCCTCGGCGGCGTCGGCGCCGGCGGCATCGGCGCCGGCATCAGCACGGCACCCGCCACAGCATCAGCCGTCAGCAGCTCAATGGGCGGCGCGCTCACCATCGGCGGCCGCCTCTCAGTACCGGCGTCAGCAGTCACGGCGCCAGTGCGGTTGGCGGCGCAAACCATGCCGATCCCGGCCGCTGCGGGTGAGAGCACTAATGTGACGGCGGCACCGATCATGATGCCGCCTCCGCCATTATCGGCGCGCGGCAAGGCGCAACGCGACAAACCCGACGAAAAAGGCTACGGACCACCCATCCCCGGCGCCGTCATGCGCCGCACCCCGGCAGGCGGCTAACGATGCGCACCACGCAAATCATCCTGGCCCCGCTGAATGCCGGCCGCGATGCGATCTTGCAGCACAGCCGGCGACTCAGGCGGCGGCGGCGCCTCACAGCGGCCCATGCACAGGTTGCCGAACACGTTGGAGTCGGCGGGGGCGGGCGCCGCCAGCCCCACGGCGGTGAGCAGGAGGACCGCGGCGAGGATGAACTTGATACCCATAGCGTCTAGGATAGTTTCTGTCGTGCTGCTGGCGGTATTGATCGTGCCGGCGGTATTGATCGCGCCGTTGGCCATTGCCGATGACATCGATGACAAGTTTCTTGCTGCGCTACGCTCGCAGGGCATCGCCTACGATGCGCCGGCGTCGGCGATCACAGCCGGCCACGCCGTATGTACGGAGATCGACGGCGGCAAAACACCAACCCAAGTCGCGCAAGAAATCCAGGCGAACACCAACCTCGACGGGTTCCACTCTGGCTATTTCGTCGGCGCGGCCATCGGCTCCTACTGCCCACAACACTCAAGCGGCTAGTTGCCGATACTGGTGCGCAATGTTCGGCGGCATCACCGGCGCCGCCGCCGGCGCGACAATCTCGTCCTGCACAACCGGCGCAGCCTCAGTCACGGCAGGCGCCGCCCCGGGCATGGTGTCTGGCTCATCACCTCACAAGCCGACACACCAAATCGTCACCGCCGCCACCACACTCCCAAGCAGGCTGACACCGGCCCAGTTGACGGTGTCGACGTACGTTGGGCCGGGCGCCGGGGAGACGCTGGCCGAGCGATCGCGGTGGCCAGCACCCCGTGTTTTGCCTACCCAGAGCCTCTCCTAGCGTAGGGAGATGTCATGGATTTCGTAGCGTTGCCCCCCGAGATCACCTCGGCGCTCATCCACTCCGGGCCCGGTGCGGAATCACTGATCGAGGCTTCCGGTGGGTGGCAGCAGCTGGGCACCGGGTTGGAAGCCTCAGCATCCGCTGCTGGGCACTCCGTTGGCGGTGTGGGCCAGCGCCGCGGTGATCGCCTCGTGGTCTGAGGCCAGCCATCGGGACGTGATCGCTTCCAGATGTGGGAAGGGTGTCGGTGCCGCAGGTTCCGGTGCGGTGGCAGTGCGCTGACATAATGGGACGGTGGCGACGCTGAGGTCTGGGCGCAGGCTGCGCGTCGGGTCGACCGAAGTGCTGGTGTGCATTCTGTTGGCGTGCGCCTTCTCGGCGACGATGTTGCGGAATGCGGTCTTCGGTAGTGCGGCGTTGTCGACGGCGGGCACGGTCTTCTGTGGGGTGTTCGTGCAGGCGGTTCCGTTTTTGGCGCTGGGGGTGGTGGTCAGTGGGTTGATTGCGGTGTTCGTGTCACCCGAGCGGTTGGCGCGGTGGCTGCCGCGTCGTCCCGCGGTGGCGGTGTTGGCCGCCGGTGTGGGTGGGGCGGTGCTGCCGGGTTGTGAGTGCGGGTCGGTTCCGGTGGCGCGGCGATTGTTCGGCGAAGGAGGGGCGACGGGCGCGGCGGCGTTGACGTTCATGTTGGCCGCGCCGGCGATCAACCCGGTAGTGCTGGTGGCCACCGCGGTGGCGTTTCCCGGTGCGCCGGCGATGGTTGTTGCCCGGATGGGGGCGTCGCTGCTGACCGCGGTGATCATGGGGTGGGTGTGGGCGCGGTGGGGCCGCCCGGAGTGGGTCACTCGTCGGCTGCCCCGTCCGGGCTCTGACACTGAGTCACGGTGGATAGTGTTCGCTGAGGCGGCCCGCCACGACTTTCTTCAGGCTGCATCGTATTTGGTGTTGGGTGCCGCGGCGGCGGCCGCGCTGCATGTGGTGGTGCCGCGGTGGGTGTTCGAGCATTTGGCGGCACATCTGGTCCTCGGGGTGGTGGTGATGGCCGCGCTGGCGGTGGTGTTGGCGTTGTGTTCGGAGGCCGACGCGTTCGTGGCCGCCAGTATGACGATGGTGCCGCTGCTGCCCCGGCTTGTGTTTCTGGTTGTGGGCCCGGCCGTTGATGTGAAACTGTTCGCGATGCAGGCGGGGATGTTCGGCCGGGCTTTCGCGGCGCGCTTCGCCCCAACCACGTTGCTGGTTGCGACGGCGAGCGCGTGTGCGGTCGGGCTGTTCGTCCTCGGTGGTGGATAAGTGAGCCGCGAAACCGAGAACGTCGTTCTGCTGCTGGTAGGCATCAGCATCGTCATGATTACGGTGTCGGGTGCGTTCACCCGCTACGTCAAGCCGGGACTGCTGCCGTGGCTGGCCGCGTCCGCGGTGCTGCTGATTGCGTTAGCGCTAATGGCGATCATCGGCGATATCCGCCGCGGAGGACCGCGGCCCAGTGATCGCAGCGAGGCACACTCCCACCGGACCGGCATCGTGTGGCTGCTCGTCGTTCCTATCTTGGTCTTGATCGTCGTGGCGCCGCCGGCGCTGCGGCCCTCAGCCGCCGGCCCGTCTGTGACCGCCGTGTCCAATGTTGTTCTGAATCATTTCGCATTTCCGCCGCTACCGCCGGGCAACGCCCCTGAGGTGTCGCTGCCGGAGGTACTGAATCGCGCGGCCCAGGACAGCACCGGCTCGTTGACTAATCGATCGATCACCGTGACAGGCTTTGTCCTAAATGAGGCCCAGGGCGTGGACCTTGGTCGCATCGTCATCATCTGTTGTGCCGCCGACGCCCAGCTGGCCCGTGTCCATCTGCGCGGCCCGGCGGCCGCCCGCGCCGCCGGACTCGCGGACAACACCTGGCTTCGGGTCGAGGGCCAGGTCACACCCGCGCCCTGGCACCTGGGCTCGGTGGCGATCCCGACGCTGCAGGCCACCGCGGTCACTCGCATCGATGCCCCGGCCAACCCCTACGCCTACCCCCATTGATGAGCACGCTACAGGTAACTCATCTGCATGCGTCGTCGGCCGTGGACTCGTGAGACTGAAGATCGGACGGCGCCAGCGGTGAGCGGCGTTGCCGTTTACTCAATTGCTTTGGCTGGCGCGGCGAGCCCCGAGGTGATGCCCGGTGAGTTGTCTTGGCAGTGGGGTGTTTTCCCATTGCCCCAGCTCGAGCCAATCCCGCAGTACCGCTGCGTCACACTTGCCGGTGATGGGCCCAATCCAATGGGCCTGCCCGCAGGCCACCCGGTCTTTTGTGCAGGGCTGCACCAATGCCATGACGCCGCATCCGGTCGGACGGGATGCGCAGGTGAGTGGTCCGAGCAGGCACGCGGCGGAGACGAGCATGGCGTGTGGACAGCGTCGGATGGTGGGACGTAGTTCGTCGATTACCGACAGGTTGTGGTCGGCCGCGCAGGCGGCACAGACGATGACGGTGAATGGCCGGTCGGTACCGCGACGTGGGGAAGTCAACGCTCCAGGAAAGACCAGTAGTCCACTGTTTGCCGGTTGGCGTGATGCATACGACTACGCCTACGGGTGTGCCTACGGGAACAACAGCGGCGAACATAGGCGGCTATCCGCCGTGATGACCCGGCTTCCAGCCGATGTAGGTCAGATACACCCCAGTCAAGGCAAGACAGACATAGAACGCGCGCCACAGGTTCGTGCCGCTTACCAAGTGGTTGAAGACCGTGGGAAAGGCCAGAACAAGAAACCCCTGTAACGCCGATCCCCAACCCAGCAAAGACACGACGACCGCAGCAGCACTTCGCCAGTACTGGTGAAACGCGATGATGACAAGGCCAACCATCAGCGCAAAAGCGCCTGTCGCCCACGGCCACACCCCGAAGTCCGACAGTCCCGGCAGTGTTTGCAGGCGAGAAGCACGCACCATACCGATGCCGGAAATGATGGCATAGAACGGGCCGAGCGCCCGGGCGAACATGCGCGTGCGGACCTGCTCTTGTAAAGAGATCATTGTCATTACCTTCCTTCATCTCAGGAGGGAGGACGTCAACCGCCCTTGTGACTCGGACAGGCTGTGCTCAGGCCGGTCTCGTCGAGATCAGAGCCGAGTCGTGTCATTCTGATCCTTATCTTTCCCTCTTGTTGTCTATGGCGGCGCGACGTGTATCAGCGGCCGGCGGTCTGTCCGGGGTAGGGCAACAGCGCCATTTCGCGGGCGTTCTCGATCGCGGCGGCGACCTGCCGTTGTTGCTGGACGGTGAGACCGGTGACGTGACGGGAGCGGATTTTGCCCCGTTCGGAGATGAACACGCGCAACGCGGCGGTGTCCTTGTAGTCGACCGCGCCGACCCCGAGGCTGGCGAGAAGATTTTTCTTGGCGGGCCTGACGCCCGGCTGGGCGGCACGACGAGGCCGCTGAAGTTTTTTGGCCATCACCAGCTCGCCTTCCGTACGCCGGGCAACTGCCCGGCGTGTGCCAACTGGCGGACCCGTAGCCTCGACAGCCCGAATTTGCGCAGATACCCGCGCGGACGCCCGTCGACGGCGTCGCGGTTGCGCAGACGCACCGCGCTGGCGTCGCGGGGTTGGCGCGCCAACTCGCGTTGCGCCGCCGCCCGCTGACCACCGGTGCTCGACGGTGAGCGGATGATCTCTTTGAGTTCAGCGCGGCGTAGGGCGTAACGCGCCACCATCGCGCGACGGCGGTCGTTCTTAACGATCTTGGATTTCTTGGCCATGCTCAGCGCTCCTCCCGGAAATCGACATGGCGGCCGATCACAGGGTCGTACTTGCGCAGCACCAGCCGGTCCGGGTCGTTGCGCCGGTTCTTGCGGGTCACGTAGGTGTAGCCGGTGCCCGCCGTAGAGCGCAGCTTCACTATGGGGCGAATCTCGTTGCGTGCCATCAGATCCGCTGCCCGATGCCGTCGCGGTCGATGACCTTGATGCCCCGGGCGCTGACCCTCAGCCGAATCCGGCGGCCCTCCACCGGCAGGTAGTACGTCTTGAGCTGGATGTTGGGGGACCAGCGCCGACGAGTTCGGCGATGCGAGTGCGACACCGCGTTACCGAAACCCGGCACCCGGCCGGTGACTTGGCAACGAGCAGACACTGTGCAACCTCCCTGACCCCGATCGACTTATTGAAAATCATTTTCGACAAGCCTTGTCGGAGACGGTACCGTACGGGTAGCTCTAATGAAAACGATTATCAAGAAGGAGACCGATGCGGACGCCCGTCATCCTGGTCGCCGGCCAGAACGACACCGACCCGGTCGTGGGGGCCCTGCTACGCACCCCGATGATGGCAACTGGCGCTGAGGCCGCGGGGTGACCCCGGGCCGTGGGGGGGCAAAACCGCGCTGTCGCGTGCTACAGTTCCGCAAGGTAATGGAAATCGTTTTCAATAACGGTGCCGTGGAGAGGTCTGATGAAAGGTCAACCCGGTCGGCGCAGGGCGGCGATATGGGCAGCGGTGGGCACGGCCGCGGTACTGCTGGGCGCGGTTGCGTGTAGCAGCAACAACGCACCGCAATCTGGACCCAGTGGCACAAGCAGCACGGGGGCCGGCCCCCGACTCGCGGTTGTCGCGACGATCAACGGGTGGGGCAGCATCGCCGCACAGCTCGGCGGTGACCGGGTGGAGGAGACCAGCATCATCACCAACCCCGACACCGACCCGCACAGCTATGAGCCATCGGCCGCTGATGCCCGCAGGGTTGCCGACGCGAAGATCGTGGTCGAAAACGGCATCGGCTACGACGCCTGGGCCGACAAAATGCTTGCGTCCGACCCGAATCCGCAGCGCACAGTGGTCAATGTCGGCGCCACCGTCGGGGTTGCCGAGGGCGGCAACCCGCACCAGTGGTATTCGCCCGACTCGGTCACCAAGGTGGCCAACGCGATCACCGCCGCCTATGAGAAGGCGGACCCGAAGGACTCGGGATATTTCGATCAGCAGAACCAGCAGTTCCTCAACCAGGGCCTGTCCAACTACCACAGCTTGATCGCCACTATCAAAGCCAACTACGCCGGGACGCCAGTCGGTGCCAGTGAATCGATCTTCTCCCCGCTCTCGGATGCGTTGGGGCTGAACCTGATCACGCCGCCGGAATTCCTAAAGGCGATCAGTGAGGGCACCGATCCGTCGCCGGCGGACAAGGCGACCATCGACCAGCAGATCGCCACGAAGGCGATCAAGGTGTACGTGTTCAACAGCCAAAACAGCAACCCAGATGTGCAGGCCCAGGTCAACGCGGCCAAGAAACAGGGCATTCCAGTCACTACCGTGACCGAGACACTGTCGCCGGCGAACGCGTCGTTTCAAGATTGGCAATCCACCCAGCTGTCTGGCCTGGCCGACGCTCTGCACACCGCGACAGGAAAGTAGGTGACCAGCACGGTCCCCGGCCACGCCAGCCAGCAGGCCGCCCCAGCGCCGGTTGCCGACGGGGTCGCGGTCCGGATGCGCGGCGCCTCGGCCGTGGTGGGCGGGACGACTGTGTTGTCGGATGTGTCCCTCGACGTCGCCGCCGGGGAGTTCGTCGCCGTGCTCGGACCTAACGGCTGCGGAAAATCGACGCTGCTGAAGGTGCTGCTGGGGCTGACACCGTCGCACGGCATGGTTGAGGTGCTGGGCGCGCGCCCCGGCCGGCGCACCAACCGGATCGGGTATCTGCCGCAACGGCGCGCGTTCGACGCCAGCGTGCGCATCCGCGGCATCGACGTGGTGGCCCTGGGATTGGACGGCGCCCGCTGGGGAACGCCCGTGCCGTGGCTGACCCGACTGGTGGCCCCGCGACGGTTCGCGGAACGGCGACGCCGGCTCGAGCACGTGATCGAGGTGGTCGGCGCCGCCGACTATGCCCGGCGCCCGATCGGCCGCTGCTCGGGTGGTGAACAGCAGCGGCTGCTGATCGCGCAAGCCCTGATTCGCCGGCCGGAACTGCTGTTGCTCGACGAGCCGCTCGACAGCCTCGACGTACCCAGCCAAGCCGGGATCAGCGCCCTGGTGCGCGACATCTGCCGCCGGGAGCGCGTCGCGGTGGTGATGGTGGCCCACGACGTGAACCCGATCCTGCGCTACCTGGATCGCGTCATTTACATCGCCCGCGGGTCGGCCGTGATCGGAACGCCCGAGCAGGTGATCACCGCCGATCAGCTCATCGCGCTCTACGGTATCCCGATCGAAGTGCTCCATGACCGGGCCGGGCACCTGTTCGTCGTCGGCCAACCCGATGTTCCCGCCATGCACGTCGACGGAGCGCGTGGATGAATCCGCAGCTGACCTGGAATCTGATCACCGATGTGCAGCAGATGTGGGCCTACCCGTTCATGGTCACCGCGCTGCGCGCCGGCACCGTCGTCGCCGTTCTCGCCGGTGTTGTCGGCTGGGTGATGGTGCTGCGCAAGGAAAGCTTCGCCGGGCACACCCTGGCCGTCGTCGGCTTCCCCGGCGCCGCCGCCGCGGCCTGGCTCGGCGTGGCCACCGGCTACGGTTACTTCGCGGCCTGCATCGGCGCCGCGGCGGCGATCGCGCTGCTGCCTGCGCCGACCCAGGCGGGCGGGCTGGGCGGCTTCAGTGAGGAGTCCGCCGGGATCGGCTCAATTCAAGCCCTCGCACTGGCGACCGGGTTCCTGTTCGTCAGCCTGTATCACGGATTCCTGTCCGGGTTGACCAATCTGCTGTTCGGCACCATCGCCGGGGTCAGCTCCCTGCAGCTTCACGTGCTGCTCATCGCCGCACTGGTGTGCCTGATCGTGCTGGCCGCGATCGGGCGGCCACTGCTGTGGGCCTCGATCGATCCCGATGCCGCCGCCGTCAACGGCGTCCCGACCCGACTGGTTGCCGGGGTGTTCCTGCTGGTGCTCGGCGTCGCCGCGGCCGGTACCAGCCAGATCACCGGCAGCCTCTTGGTGTTCGCGCTGTTGGTGGCCCCGCCCGCGGCCGCCTTCCACTTCACCGCCCGTCCCGCGATGGGCATTGCGATCTCGGTCCTTATCGCGGTCGCCGTGACCTGGGTCGGCATCGGCTGCGCGTTCTATTCGCCGTATCCGATCGGGTTCTGGGTGAGCAGTTTCGCGTTCGGCGTCTATCTGCTGGCCGCCGGCTACCGAGCGAGCGTCGAGCGGACCCTCCGACGGATCGACCGGCGGCACTCCCCGGCTCGCCCCGCGGTGGCGGCATGACGATCATCGACGGGCGCGCCAGCGCTGCGGGGCCGCTGACCGGTTTCACGAACATGCTGGGCCAGCCCTTCATCACCCACGCGCTGGTGGCCGGGACCGCGGTGGCGGTGGTGTGCGGTCTGGTCGGCTACTTCCTCGTGTTGCGCGGCCAGGTGTTCGCCGGCGACGCACAAGGACACATCGCCTACACCGGCGCCATGGCGGCGCTGGTGGCCGGGCTGGACCCCCGCGTCGGGTTGTTCGCCGCCACCATCATGGCCGGAGTCGCGCTGGGCGTGATCAACCGTCGCGGCGCCGACGACGTCGCGATCGGCTCGTTTTTCTCCTGGATACTCGGGTTGGGCGCGCTGTTTTTGACCTACTACACCACCCACGGCAGCGGCAACAACGGCACAGCCAACGTCAATGTCTTGTTCGGCAGCATCTTCGGGATCAACGACCAGGCGAGGACCCTGGCGGTCACGGTCGCCGTCGGTGTGGGCGTCGTGCTGATCGTGATCGCCCGCCCGCTGCTGTTCGCCACCATCGATCCGGCCGTCGCCCAGGCCGCCGGCGTGCCGACCCGGCTGCTGGGTACGCTTTTCCTGGTCATTGTCGGGGTCACCGTCGCCGAGGCCACCCAGATCATCGGCGCGCTTGTCGTGCTCGGCCTGCTCGCCGCGCCGGCCGCCGCCGCCGCGCGGCTGACGACCCGGCCCTGGCACGGGTTCTGGCTGTCCGCGGTGTTGGCCACGGCCGCGATCTGGATTGGCGTCACCATCGCCTACGCCGTTCCGGCGGCGCCGGCCACCTTCACCATCATGAGCACCGCCGCCACGATCTACCTGATCGCCGCCGTGATAAGCGCCCGAGGCCGCCAGCCACGGCTTGCATTGGCGGCGCCATAACGCAGGAAAGCCTAGGAGCGCAACGATGCCCGCGCCGCCGGTGCTACGCCGGACCCGAATGACCGCCCAGCAACGAGCGGTGCTCGACCTGCTGCATCGCAGCGACCGCTTCCGTGGTGCCCAACAACTCCATCTCGATCTCCGTCAACGCCACGGCGTCCGGATCGGGCTGGTGACCGTGTACCGGATCCTGCGCGCGTTCGCCGACATGAAAATCACCGAAACCCAGCGCGCCGAAGACGGTGAGACGCTTTACCGGCTGCGCACCACACCCGAGCACCGCCACTACCTACTATGCCGACGGTGCGGGCGCGCGATCGGGTTCACCGCCGGCGAAATTGAACACTTCACAAGCCAACTCGCCGAGCAACACCGCTACACCGACGTCGCCCACCAGATCGACTTCTACGGAACCTGCCCACGATGCACCGAAATCTGAACGCGGCCGACCGGCGCCTCTCTTGGCGGTTACCGAACTTGGACCCCAAAGATTGTTTGGGTGCCGTCACTGACAGCCGTCGTTTGACAGGAGACCTCTCGCCACCGCTCCGACTGTGCAGGTAAGACAACCACGGGCGGATACCACTGCACCTCGTACAACGGCGAACCATTTCCGTTGCGGATAGCTTCGTGTGCGCGGATGGCATGCATCGACGCGCAGATCGTTCACTAGCGCGCACAACGTGTGGTCCCCTATTGGTTCCCATGGTCACATGCCGGCCACCAGCAACTGCGGCGCACGCTGATCACGCTGGCCGGGCCCTCAAGCAGTGGAACTCAGGTAGGCGGCGATGCCCTTGGTGACTGCCGTCGCGTAGCGGGCCCTGCCTTCCGCGCTCGTCAACACTGCGGCCTCCTCGGCGTTTTTCATATCTCACTCATATCGTTGACGATCACTGCGACCCGCCGGCCCGCCCGGTTGGCCAGAATATGGTTGAGCAGGGTCGTTTTCCCGGCTCCGAGGAACCCGGACAGCACGATCACGGGAAGCAGATCGGAGCTCTGTGACGACATCCGTTAATGATAATCATTGTCATTAAGCGTGCAAATCGACCTCGCTGACTCACGATCACGGCGGCAGTGATGGTGACGATGATGACGACATCATCGACGACGACTCCGACAACCCGTACCAACTGAGTTGGTGGATAAATCGATTCCTCGAGATACTCCAAACCTCGGACTATCCATGCGATGCGAGCGCGCGATAGCCCGGCTCGGCGAAGCGCTGAGCGGCCTCCCGCATCGCGTCCGTCATGGGGTGGCGCTCGGGGACATCGCCGGCAAAGACCCGGGGTTCTGAATCCTTGGAGTAGAACCGAGACTCGTCAGTCATCCGTTTGATTGCCGCAGGGTCGGCCTCGAGCCCGAAATGTGGGGCCACGTGCGTCCAAACCGCGGCGGGCAGGTTGGCATGGTCGACGCAGAGGCGCTGAGCCCGATCGGTCGCGGCCGCCTCCAGCATCGCGCCGAGGGCGCGGGCCGCGAACTCGACACGCGTCATGGCCGGAACCTCGGCCGGATCAAGGCCGAAACACCGTGCGGCGCGTTGGGGCGCGGCCTGCAGGCCGAGCCATCCCGGCGGTTTGGCGAGGAGCGACGCCAGGACGTACGCCGGGTCGCGCTGGACCCAGATCCAGGGTGTTTCTGGAAAGGCGGCGGCGAGGATCGCCCGGCGACGGATGTTCCAGCTCGTGCACTTGAGCACCAGCCGCCGTTCGTCGCCGTGTCGGCCGCGGCCGAGCGCCCGTACCAGGAGCCGCACACCCTCAACCAGCGCGGCCTCGTCGACTCGATCGGGATCGAGCCCGAGGAGCGCGTTGAGCGGCGCAGGCTCAGCGAGGACGACGACGCCGGGAAGTGTGCCGAGGAGCCGGGACACGAGCGTAGATCCGCACCGCGAGAGGTGAAAGATCATGCCAGCCGGCTCGAGCGACGGCTCGCCATCGAGGGCGACGAGCGCCTCGAGCCCAGTCCTGACGAGCGGCCGGGCGCGCGGGCCGGACGCCCAGCGGGCGACCGTCTGGTCGAAGAACGGTTCGACGAAGCGCTCGGCCGTCAGGTCGGCCCAGTCGACCACCGGGGCGGGGCCGGAAAAGTCGAGCCTGACCGGCGTCCAGCGGGCGAGGTCGGCGAGCTTCATCAGGAGGCTGAATCAGTCGGAGACCCGGACAAGGAATCCGCTCACGATCAGCGATCGGGCTAGCTCGATCTGCTGCTGCGCACCGAGCCTCGGCAGATCGCGAACCCGAAACGGCGCGGTGCTTCTCGAGATGAACAGCATCGCGGCCTCGTGGTCGGGGCCGGCGCCTATCGACAAAGTCGCAAACTGCAGTTCAACGCGGTCGGCATCAATTTTCACCCGCGAATAGAGCGGTTGGTACTTCCTCACCAGTGTCTGTCCGTCGATTCCGGCGGCGTTCGAGATCGGTCCGATGGGTGGGCATTGGCCGCGGCGGACCAAGACATCCGCCAATGGGTCGAGACCTCGCGCGATGGCGCCCGGATCCTCAACGGTTTTGACAGCGTCACGCACCAGAACGCCCAGGGTCGCCTGCACGTCCGGGTCATCGAGATGACGCGGCGGCAGAGAGGCGTTCAGACGGTCATCGTGGAAACTCTGCGAATACAAGGCCCCGATAGCAAGCATGAGCACGGTGGGCGCGTGGATTCCAACGGTCAGATGGATGGATGGCTCTGAGTTTGTCTCGGCCGCATGAACCTGGCCACGTGGCAGGTACAGCACGTCGCCGGCCTCTAGGCGCAAGTCGGTTGGCAACGGGAGGCCGTCGATGGCAACCGCGTTGTCCTTCTCGCGCTGCATCTCGCGCGGCGGTACGTCGACGCCGTTGTATAAGTGCCAGGTCTTGGATCCCTGGGTCTGCAGGATCAACACGTCGTGGCCGTCGTAGTGGGGAACGAGCCCCTGTGATTCGGGCGGCGTGATGTAGGCGTTGACCTGAATCGGGAAGTTCAGCTCGACCTCGATGGAGCGGGACAATGAAGCAACCGCTCGCACGTAGCGCTCAACGCTGTCCAAAACGATCGTGTAGCCATCGGCAAAGTCGTTGCGGATGCCGACAAGATCGAGGCTGTCATCAGCAAGCCGATAGCTGTCAGGGCCCTTCTTGTCTTGACCCCTCATCAGCCGCACTGCCGATGGCTCTCGGCGAAAAAGCTCCAAGAGTTCCTCAACCGCCGACGACCCCGGCATGAGGCTGTCGAAGTAGCCCGCGCAGCATCGCTTGACGTGGTAGTGCGTTTCCGCCCATATCTCGTTGAGAAAAGTGTCCACCGCGAGAGGTTGGAGCAACCAGGCTAGCGACGGCTCGATGGTGGTCCTCCCCAAACGTCGTCGTGACAAGGCCAGCAAGGCACCCCGCCTTGCAAGCATCCCAGTATGACGGATGGTTAGCCGAATGGTCCCCCAGCGACCGGGCAAGAGCCGCTGGATTGGGTGGCTAGCTGCGCCTACGTTCGCCATTACCATTGCGCGCCACGGGAAAAGGCGCCCTGGCCGGGCGGCGTAATGTTGGTTGGGTGCGAAGCGAAGGTGATACTTGGGACATCACAACGAGTGTCGGTTCGACCGCGTTGTTCGTAGCAACAGCGCGAGCGTTGGAGGCGCAAAAGCCGGACCCGCTGGCCGTGGACCCGTACGCGGAGATTTTCTGCCGCGCTGTGGGCGGTCCGGCCGCCGACGTCCTTGACGGCAAGGACCCCGACCACCCACTGAAGACCGCCGACTTCGGCGAGCATTTCGTCAACTTCCAGGGCGCCCGCACCAAATACTTCGACGAATATTTCCGTAGGGCGGCCGACGCAGGCGTGCGGCAGGTAGTCGTCTTGGCGGCGGGCCTGGACTCCCGCGCCTACCGCCTGGACTGGCCCGCCGCGACGACGATCTTCGAGTTGGACCGTCCGCAAGTCCTCGACTTCAAGCGCGAGGTACTCACCGGCCACGGCGCCCAACCGCGCGCCGAGCGCCGGGAGATCGCTGTCGATCTGCGTGAGGACTGGCCACAAGCTCTGCGCGACACTGGCTTTGATCCTGCCAAGCCGTCGGCATGGATCGCCGAGGGACTACTGATCTATCTCCCGGCCACCGCCCAGGAGCAGCTGTTCACCGGCATTGACGGCCTGGCCGGCCACGGTAGTCACGTCGCTGTCGAGGACGGCGCGCCGATGAAACCCGAGGAGTTCGAGGCCGCCGTGGAGGAAGAACGTGCGGCTGCCGCCGAAGGTGACCGACGGCTGTTTTTCCGGTTGGTCTACAACGAGCAATGCGCGCCGGCCACTGAATGGTTCGGCAAGCGAGGCTGGACCGCGGTCGGCACTCCGTTGGCCGACTACCTTCGCGAAGCCGGCCGGCCGGTGCCCGGACCGGATGCCGAAGCCGGCCCGATGATCGCGCTTAACACCCTGGTGAGTGCCGTCAGAGCGTGAGCCGCTGGGAGCCGGCCTCGCTCATTGATCGGCGGTCGGGTTCTTGATGAGTTTCCCATGAGTTGACCGCGCGCCGGAACTATTGCGGCCTACCCCCCGACTACTACCGGGCTGAACCTTGCGCCGCCTAACAGCCCGGGCGGTCGTTGATTTCACCCCGGCGAGGAGTCCCTGGTATGGCGCTACGCATTTTTTCTCATAGTTCGGTCGTGTCGGCAGCGTCGTCGCATGTGGTGGCGGGCAGCCAAGGATGACCGCGCCGGTTTGGATGGCATTTCCCCCGGAGGTTCATTCCACGCTGCTGAGCAGCGGCCCGGGGCCCGGCCGCTTGTTGGCTGCGGCCGCGTCGTGGAGTTCGTTGAGTGCGACCTATGCTTCGGTCGCAGAAGAGCTCAGCGCGATCTTGGCGGCGGTGCAGGCCGGGGCGTGGGAAGGGCCTACTGCCGAGCGGTACGTGGCTGCGCATGTGCCCTATTTGGTGTGGCTGATGCGGGCCAGCGCCAACAGCGCAGGCGTGGCTGCCCAGCAGGAGACCGCGGCCGCTGCTTACACCACGGCGCTGGCCGCGATGCCGGCCTTGCCAGAGTTGGCTGCCAACCATGTGATTCATGGGGTATTGGTGGCGACAAACTTCTTCGGCATCAATACCATTCCCATCGCGCTCAACGAGGCCGACTATGCGCGGATGTGGACTCAGGCGGCCACCACGATGTCCACCTATCAAGCAGTCGCCACCACGGCGGTGGCTTCGGCGCCGCAAACCGATCCGGCGCCGCAAATCGTAAAAGCCGACTCCGGGGTCCAGACCGGCCCCGGGACGACGGGTGGCTCCTACGGTGGCCAGGGCAACAG
This sequence comes from uncultured Actinomycetota bacterium, assembly GCA_963730415.1. Taxonomy (GTDB): domain Bacteria; phylum Actinomycetota; class Actinomycetes; order Mycobacteriales; family Mycobacteriaceae; genus Mycobacterium. Next base: position 385,565 of record CAVSSC010000001.1, read on the forward strand.
CGACCAGGGGATTCTACCCATTGTCGACAATGACGCCGGTGACCCATATGACTTGAGTTGGTGGATAAATCGATTCCTCGAACCTTTCCAAACCCTGTCTAGGGACATCGGGTTAATCGAACACAACCCGGCCCAAGGGCTACTGCAGCTTTGGTACGACATCGGTGGAGTGATATCAGACGAGTTCGGCCACTTCATCCAGGTCATTCAGTATTTCCCTGAAACTCTGGCGCTTCCGTTCGTGGTGCCGGCCGGATTTGCGGGAGGCCTCGCGGGCCTAAGCGGGCTGGCTGGCATCCAGCTTGAGGCGGCCGTAGCCCCGGCCGTGGCTGCACCGACGCCCGCGGCCCCGAGTATCCCGGCGGCGACCAGTAGCCCTCCTGCAGTGAGCGCTGCGGCCGCGGCCCCGGCGCCGTCCTCGGCCCCGACTTCAGCTCCGGCGCCCACGCCGGCCACGGCAGCTGCAACTGCAGGCCCGCCGCCGCCCCCCGGCATCGGGGGCGCTCCCTACCCCTACCTGGTGGGTGGTCCGACCGTTGGGTCCAGCACCGGCATGAGCAGCAGTGCCCAGCGGAGGGCGTCGGAGCCCGATTCCGCGGCCGCCGCCGCCGCGGCCGCGGCATCGGCGCAGGAAAGGCAGAGAGCTCGTCGGCACCGGCGGGCGGCGATGCAAGACCATTACCGCGGCTACGAGTACATGGATCTGGAGCCGGATACCGGGTCAGAGCCCGACCCATCCGTGGATCCGGTGAGGCTGGCCGCCTCGTCGGTGGCATCGGATCAGGGCGCGGGATCTCTGGGTTTCTCTGGAACAGCACGTGAGGACGTCGCCGAGGCGGCGGGGTTGACGACGCTGGCTGGTGACAAGTTCGGCAATGGGCCATCAGTGCCTATGCTGCCGGGCACCTGGGAGCCCGAGCAGCGGAAAAGCGGTGAGGGAGACCAGAGCTGAACCTTCTGTTGGATGGGTGAGAAGTGGCCACAACCGTGGACCTTGAGCGGGAACTTTTCCGGTGCGGCAGCCGACTAGTAGCTGCATGTTCGTTTGCCGCCAATCAGCCGAGGCGGTCGTCAAGCTCACCCCGATCGTTAAGGAGTCGCTGCTATGACCGCGCCGGTGTGGATGGCATTACCCCGGAGATCCGCGCGGCGGCGGCGGGTTGGCCACGATGGCTGGCGACGAGTCGGCGGAGGACCGTCAGTGGTTATGGTGCCGGGTAGCTAGGGAGCCTGACCCGAGTTGATAATGAAAATGATTTTCAGTAAGCTCTGCTGCTTGGTGGCCGCTGACAGTGGGCTGCCAACCTGCTGCGGTTGCGGGAGACCGTAAATGCGGCTAATTATGGCTCCTCACATCTTGATTTACGGTACCGGAAGAGGAGCGCAGTGGTGAGTCAGACGGGGCCTCGCGCCTCGACAGTTAGCTTATGCAATGCTAACTTCAGGCGGTTAGGTTAGGGGAGGCTACATACATGAGAAGAAGCTGCCGTGGAACGCGGTGACACGGGCATGCTCGCAGCTCAGCCTTTCAATTCTCGGGTGGACGTCAGGGTCGACGGCGATATCGTCAGCCGATTCGCGACGTGTTGCCGTGCGCTGGGCATCGCGGTGTATGAGCGCCAGCGTCCGGCCGACTTGGCCGCTGCTCGCTCCGGTTTCACCGCGCTGACCCGCGTCGCCCATGACCAGTGCGACGCGTGGACGGGGCTGGCCGCCGCCGGCGATGCGTCCTTCCGAGTGCTCGAGGCCGTTTCGCGCACCGCAACCACGGCGGGCACCTTGCAGCGTCAGGTGGAACTGGCACCCGGGACCTTGAGCTTCCGCTACGACACGGGCCTGTACCTGAAGTTTCGCGCTGCTGCCGCAGACGATTTTCACCTCGCCTACGCGGCGGCGCTGGCAACGGCCGGAAGGTTTGCCGACGCCGACCAGATCGTTACCGGCCTCACCGAGCGTAGGCCGAGCTGGCGTGAGGCGCGCTGGGTCGCGGTCGTCATCAACTACCGTGCCGAGCGCTGGTCGGATGTCGTCAAGCTGTTGACCCCGATCGTCAACGACTCCGATCTCGACGAGGCTTTCTCACACGCGGCCAAGATCACTCTGGGCACGGCGCTGGCGCGGCTGGGCATGTTCGCCCCGGCGCTGTCATATCTCGAGGAGCCCGAGGGTCCCGTCGCGGTCGCGGCGCTCGACGGAGCGCTGGCTAAAGGACTCGTGCTGCGCGCCCATGTCGACGAGGAGTCGGCAAGCGAAGTCCTGCAGGACCTTTACGCGGCTCACCCCGAGAACGAACAGGTCGAGCACGCCTTGTCTGACACCAGTTTCGGGATTGTGACCACCACCGCGGCCCGCATCGACGCCCGCACTGATCCGTGGGACCCGGACACCGAGCCCGCTCCCGGCGATTTCGTCGACCCAGGTGCCCAGGAACGCAAGCGCGTGCTGCTGGCAGAGGCCGAACGCGAGCTCGATGAATTCATCGGCTTAGAGAAGGTCAAAGACCAGGTGGCCCGGCTAAAGAGCGCGGTGGCGATGGAGCTGGTGCGTAAGCAGCGTGGGCTCGAGGTGGCGCAGCGCACCCACCACCTGGTCTTCACCGGGCCGCCCGGGACCGGCAAGACCACCATCGCCCGCGTGGTCGCCAAAATCTATTGCGGCCTCGGCCTTTTGAAGCGGGAAAATATCAAAGAGGTGCACCGCGCCGATCTCATCGGACAGCACATCGGCGAGACCGAGGCCAAGACCAACGCGATCATCGACAGTGCACTCGACGGGGTGTTGTTCCTCGACGAGGCCTACTCGCTGGTGGCCACCGGCGCCAAGAACGACTTCGGACTGGTGGCCATCGACACTCTGCTGGCCCGGATGGAAAACGACCGGGATCGGCTGGTGGTGATCGTCGCCGGGTATCGCGCCGACCTGGATCGGTTCTTGGACACCAACCAAGGTCTGCGGTCGCGCTTCACCCGCAGCATTGACTTCCCGTCGTACAAACCGGTTGAGCTAATCGAGATCGCAAACTTCATGGCTGCCAAGCGCGACAGCGCTTTCGGCCAGGCCGCGCTTGATGATCTCGAGGCATTGTTCGCGCATCTGGCCAACTCGTCGAAACCTGATGCAGCCGGGGTTGAACGTCGCGGCCTGGATATCGCCGGCAACGGCCGGTTCGTTCGCAACGTGGTCGAAAAGTCTGAAGAGGAACGCGAATTCCGATTGGACCACTCCGCGCATGCCGAAACCGGCGAGTTTACCGATGAGGAGCTGGTCACGATCACCGCTGAGGACGTGCGCAATTCGGTGGAGCCGCTGCTGCAAGGCCTTGGTCTGCAGGAGCCGGCATGACCAATAATGAGTCCAATGGCGAATGGGCAGGGGAACGACGCTCGTTCACTTCACGAACCCCGGTCAACGACAACCCCGACAAGGTCGAGTATCGCCGCGGTTTCGTCACTCGCCATCAGGTGACCGGCTGGCGCTTCGTGATGCGGCGGATCGCCTCCGGTATCGCCTTGCACGACACCAGGATGCTTGTCGACCCGCTGCGCACCCAGTCACGCGCGGTACTGATGGGCGTGGTCCTTCTGGTCACCGGCTTGGCGGGCTGCTTCGTGTTCTCGCTGATCCGGCCCAGCGGGTCGGTGGGCACCAACGCTGTGCTCGCCGATCGGTCGACCGCCGCCCTGTATGTACGGGTCGGTGACGAGCTGCACCCGGTGCTCAACCTGACCTCGGCCCGGCTGATCGTCGGCCGGTCAGTCAACCCCACCACGGTGAAAAGCAGTGAGCTGGACAGGTTTCCGCGCGGCAACCTGATCGGCATTCCGGGCGCACCGGAGCGCATGGTGCAGAACACCTCACACGACGCGAACTGGACGGTGTGCGACGCCGTCAGCGGGACCAATCAGATAGGCGGGCACGCTGTCCACAGCACGGGTGTGACCGTGATCGCGGGCCGGCCTGACAGCAGCGGCGCTCGGGCGGCCACGCTCGGGTCCAGGCAGGCAATCCTGGTCGACTTCTCCGGCGACAGGGGCAGCAGCACCTGGCTGCTGTGGGACGGCAGGCGTAGCGAGATCAACCTAGCCGACCACGCGGTCACGAACGCACTTGGCTTGGGACTGGGAAACTCTGACGTGCCCGCGCCGCGACCCATCGCATTGGGCTTGTTCAACGCGATACCCGAAGGGCCGCCGCTGACGGCGCCGGCTATCCCGAACGCCGGTGCCCCGGCCAACTTCAGCGTGCCGGCGCCGATCGGGGCGGTAGTGGTGTCCTATGCCCTGGATCAGAGCTCCTCGGGTGCCGCGCGGTACTACGCGGTGTTGCCGGACGGCCTGCAGCCCATCTCGCCGGTGCTCGCCGCGATCCTGCGCAACACCAACTCCTATGGCCTCGACCAACCGCCGCGGCTGGGTGCCGACGCAGTGGCCAAGCTGCCGGTATCGCGGATGCTGGACACCACGCGCTATCCCGACCAGCAGGTCGCCCTGGTCGACGCGGCCAAAGATCCCGTCACGTGCGCGTACTGGAGCAAGCCTGCCGGGGCCGCCACGAGCTCACTGAGCCTATTGTCCGGATCGGCTCTGCCGGTTCCCGAATCGATACGTACCGTCGACCTGGTCGGCGGCGGGTCCGCAGCGACAGCCACCCGCGTCGCCCTGGCGCCGGGCACCGGCTACTTCAGCCAGACCGTCGGTGGCGGCGCGGGCTCACCGGGCATCGGGTCGTTGTTCTGGGTCTCCGACACCGGGGTTCGCTACGGCATCGACAATGAGGCTGAGAACTCGGCTGCTGGACACGGCAAAACGGTTGAGGCCCTTGGTCTGAGCGGGCCTGCGGTGCCCATCCCGTGGTCGGTGCTGTCGCTGTTTGCGACCGGCCCGACGCTATCGCGCGCCGACGCGCTGCTGGCACACGACGGGTTAGCGCCCGACAACAAGCCCGGCCGTGTGGCATCAGCTGAGGGAGCGCCCCGATGAGTCGACTCATTTTCGAAGCCCGCCGCCGGCTGGCGCCACCGGTTTCTCGCAAGGGCACCATCGCCATCGAGGCGCCACCCGAGCTACCCCGGGTGATTCCGCCGTCGTTCCTGCGCCGCGCGATGCCCTATGTGCTGGTGATCCTGATCGTCGGCATGGTCGTTGCGCTGTTCGCCACCGGGATGCGGCTGATCTCTCCGCAGACGCTGTTCTTCCCGTTCGTGCTGCTGCTGGCGGCGACCGCGATGTATCGCGGCAACGACAACAAGATGCGCACCGAGGAGGTCGACGCCGAACGCGCCGACTATCTGCGCTACCTGTCGGTGGTCCGGGACAATATCCGGACGCAGGCCGCCCAACAGCGGGCCGCCGCGCAATGGTCGCATCCCGAGCCGGTGGCGCTGGCTACCGTTCCCGGATCCCGCCGTCAGTGGGAGCGCGACCCGCACGACCCCGATTTCCTGGTGTTGCGGGCCGGCCGCCACGAGGTGCCCCTGGCCACCGCTCTGCGAGTCAACGACACTGCGGACGAGATCGACCTGGAACCGGTGTCGCACAGTGCATTACGCAGCCTGCTCGACACACACCGCATCGTTCGCGACGTGCCGACCGGAATCGACCTGACCAAGGTCTCGCGGATCACCGTCCTGGGTGAGGCGGATGAGGTGCAGGCGGCGTTGCGTGCCTGGATCGCTCAGGCGGTGACGTGGCACGATCCGACGGTGCTGGGGGTAGCTTTGGTCACTCGCGATCCGGAGAGTCCCGCCTGGTCCTGGCTGAAGTGGTTGCCGCACATCGATATTCCCGGTGAGCTCGACGGTGTCGGCCCGGCTCGCTTCTTATCGACCAACTTCGATGAATTGGTCGCGCTGCTGGGTTCGGCACTTGTGGACCGCCCGGCGTTTACCGGCGAGCCGGCCGATGCGCTACGGCACCTGCTGATCGTCGTCGATGACCCCGACTACGACCTGGACGCGTCGACGCTGGCGGTGGGCCGGGCAGGCGTTACCGTCGTGCACCGCTCCGCCACACCACCGCACCGCGAGCAGTATTCGGATCCGGAAAAGCCGATCCTGCGCATCGCACGCGGCGCCATCGAGCGCTGGCAGACCGGCGGCTGGCAGCCCTACATCGACAGCGCCGATCAACTCGGTGCCGACGAGGCCGCCCATCTGGCGCGCCAGCTGTCGCGCTGGGACTCCAACCCGACCCACACCGGGTTGCGGTCGGCGGCCACGCGCGGTGCCACCTTCACCACGCTGCTGGGTATTCCGGACGCATCGCAACTGGATGTCCCCACGCTGTGGGCGCCGCGCCGCCGCGAAGACGAGTTGCGCGTTCCGATCGGTGTCACCGCGACCGGTGAGCCGCTGTTTTTCGACCTCAAAGACGAAGCCGAAGGCGGGATGGGGCCGCACGGCCTGATGATCGGTATGACGGGTTCGGGCAAGTCCCAGACCCTGATGTCAATCCTGTTATCACTGTTGACAACTCACTCGGCGGACCGGTTGATCGTCATCTACGCCGACTTCAAAGGTGAGGCAGGCGCCGACAGCTTCCGCAATTTCCCGCAGGTTGTCGCGGTGATCTCCAACATGGCCGAGAAGAAGTCGCTCGCCGACCGCTTCGCCGATACGCTGCGCGGGGAGGTGGCCCGCCGGGAAACGCTGCTGCGTGAGGCCGGCCGCCGCGTTCAGGGCAGCGCGTTCAACTCGGTGGTGGAATACGAGGCCGCCATCGCTGCAGGACATGACCTGCCGCCGATCCCGACGCTGTTCGTGGTCGCTGACGAGTTCACCCTGATGCTGGCCGATTACCCGGAATACGCGGAGTTGTTCGATTACGTTGCGCGTAAGGGCCGCTCCTTCCGCATCCACATCCTGTTCGCGTCGCAGACGCTGGATGTGGGCAAGATCAAGGACATCGATAAGAACACCTCGTACCGCATCGGGTTAAAGGTGGCCAGTCCCAGCGTTTCCCGCCAGATCATCGGCGTGGAGGATGCTTATCACATCGAGTCCGGCAAAGAGCACAAGGGCGTAGCCTTCTTGGTGCCCGCCCCGGGTGCGACTCCGATCAAGTTCCGCAGCACCTACGTCGACGGCATCTACGATCCGCCGCAGCGGGCGAAATCCTTTGTGGTGCAGTCTGTCCCGGAGCCGAAGTTGTTCACGGCCGGAAGGGTTGAACCGGATCAGGACACGGTGATCTCCGGCGCTGAGGAAGAGGAACTGGCCGGACCGCCGCGCAAGCTGATCGCCACCATCGGCGAACAGCTGGCCCGCTACGGGCCGCGGGCGCCGCAACTGTGGCTGCCACCGCTGGACGAACCGATCCCGTTGACCGCGGCACTGGCTCGCGCCGGGGTGCCGCAGCGGCAGTGGCGGTGGCCGCTCGGCGAGATCGACAAACCATTCGAGATGCGCCGCGACGCACTGGTCTTCGACGCCACGTCGTCGGCCGGGAACATGGTGATCCACGGCGGCCCCAAATCGGGTAAATCGACTGCGCTGCAAACATTTATCTTGTCAGCGGCCAGTCTGCACTCGCCGCGCGACGTCACGTTCTACTGCTTGGACTACGGCGGCGGGAAGCTGCGGGCGCTCGAAGATCTGGCACACGTCGGTAGCGTTGCGTCGGCACTGGAGCCCGAACGCATCCGGCGCACCTTCGGCGAGCTCGAGCAGCTGCTGCTGTCCCGGCAGAGGCGAGAGGTTTTCCGGGATAAGCACGGCCCGGCCCCCGACGACGGTTTCGGCGAGGTGTTCCTGGTCATCGACAACCTCTACGCATTCGGACGTGACAACACCGATCAGTTCAACACGCGAAATCCGCTGTTGGCCAAGGTGACTGAGTTGGTGAATGTCGGCCTGGCATATGGCATCCACGTCGTGATCACCACGCCGAGCTGGCTGGAGGTGCCGCTGGCCATGCGGGACGGACTCGGGCTGCGACTCGAGCTTAAGCTGCACGATCCGCGGGACAGCAATGTCCGGGTGGTTGGCGCCCTGCGTCGCCCCGCCGAAGCCGTGCCACACGACCAGCCGGGTCGCGGGTTGACCATGGCCGCCGAGCATTTCCTGTTCGCAGCCCCAGAACTGGACCAGGTGGCCGCGATCAACGCCCGCTACCCGGGCATGGCCGCGCCGCCGGTGCGGCTGCTGCCCACCCAGCTTGGCCCCGAGGCCGTCGGCGCGCTCTACCGAGGCCCGGAGCAGGTCGTCATCGGACAGCGCGAAGAAGATCTCGCACCGGTCGTGATCAACTTCGCCGAAGATCCGTTGTTGATGGTGTTCGGCGACAGCAAGTCTGGTAAGACCACGCTGCTGCGCCACATCATTCGCACCATCCGCGAGCACTCCTCGGCCGACCAGGTGGCCTTCACCGTGCTGGATCGGCGGCTGCACCTCGTCGACGAGCCGTTGTTCCCCGACAACGAGTACACGGCCAACATCGACCGCATCATCCCCGCGATGCTGGGGCTGGCTGATCTCATCGAATCGCGGCGCCCACCGGCCGGCTTGTCGCCTGGCGAGCTGTCCCGCTGGAGCTACCACGGCCACACCCATTACCTGATCATCGACGACGTAGACCAACTACCGGATTCACCGGCGATGAGCGGCCCGTACATCGGGCAGCGGCCGTGGACTCCGCTGCTCGGAATTCTCTCGCAGGCAGCCGATTTGGGGCTGCGGGTGATCGTCACAGCGCGCGCCACCGGATCGGGGCACGCGTTGATGACCAGCCCGTTACTGCGCCGGTTCAACGACTTGCAGGCGACCACGTTGATGCTGGCGGGCAATCCGCAAGACAGCGGCAAGATCCGGGGGCAACGATTCGGCCGGTTGCCTGCCGGGCGGGCGATCCTGTTGGGCGACACTGATACTCCGACGTACGTGCAGTTGGTCAACCCCTTGATTGGGGAGTCCGTGATGGCAAGTGAAGTGGGAACAGAAGGACTACGAGAGGAGTAGCCATGACGTTGCGAGTGGTTCCCGAGGGCCTGGCCGCGACCAGCGCTGCGGTGGAGGCGCTGACGGCGCGGCTGGCGGCCGCGCATGCGGCGGCCGCTCCGGCGATTACCGCGGTGGTGCCCCCTGCGGTGGATCCGGTATCGCTACAGACGGCCATCGGGTTCAGCGCCCAGGGCCAGGAACACACCGCCATCGCGGCCCAGGGTGTCGAGGAGCTGGGCCGCGCCGGAATAGGCGTCGGGGAAGCCGGCGCAAGCTATCTCACCGGAGACACCACGGCCGCCGCGACGTATGGGATCGCGGGCGCCTGACAATGACTTCCCCCCTTGGGCCGATCTGGATGGCTTCGCCGCCGGAAGTGCATTCGGCATTGCTGAGCGCCGGGCCAGGACCGGGGCCGCTGTTGGCGGCTGCCGGCGCGTGGGCCTCGCTGAGCACCGAATACGCCACGGCGGCAGCCGAACTCAGTGGGCTGGTGGGGGCGGCGCAGGCGGGGGCCTGGCAGGGGCCGAGTGCTGAGCAGTACGCGGCGGCTCACCTGCCGTATCTGGCGTGGCTGCAGCAGGCCAGTGCCGACAGCGCGGGCGTGGCCGCGCAGCACGAGGTAGCGGCGACGGCTTACACGACGCGCTTTGGCGGCCATGCCGACGCTGCCGGAGCTGGCCGCCAACCACACCATTCACGGGGTACTGGTGGCGACGAATTTCTTTGGGATCAACACGATTCCGATTGCGCTCAATGAAGCGGACTATGTGCGGATGTGGGTTCAGGCGGCCACCACCATGAGCGCCTATCAGGTCGCATCCGGTGTGGCGCTCGCCTCGGCCCCGCGCACCGCCCCGGCGCCTTCCATCGTGAATCCGGGCGGTGAGGCCGACGACGCGGCGGTCACCGCCGCGCAAAACGCCTCCGGCTCCGGGAATTGGCTCCAGAACCTGCTGCAGCAGCTTGAGAAACTCCTGCAGAATTTGTCGCAGATCATTCAGAATTTCCTAAACAATTTGCCGGCGTTCCTCGCTGCCAATGGTCCACTGCTGTTCTTTGTCGCCTACCAAGTGTTCTTCAACGCCGTCGGCTGGCCGACCTGGGCCGCGATCTTGACCGCACCGTTCCTCTTGCCGCTGCTTCTCGGCATTGGTCTTAGTTCCCTGATAACGCTACCCACCGAGATTGCCCCCGAGGCGGCCGGCGCAGCAGCAGCGCCGGTCCTTGCGAACAAGCCGTCGTTGTTGCCGGCGGTCGCCATGGCTCCGACGGTGACGACTCCGGCTGGGGCCCCGGCCGCTACGGTTGCCGCGGGTTCGGGTGCGGCTGCCGCACCGGCGCCAGCGACGACGACGGGGAGCTTCGGCTACCTGGTCGCTGTCGGCGGCGGCCCGGACACCGGCCTCGGACCGACGTTGGGTGGTCGCGGTGGCGTCAAGGCACCGGCGGCGACCATCCCGGCGGCCGGTGCGGTGGCGCCGAGTCGGGCCGAGGCGAGGGCGCGGCGACGTCGGCGGGCCGCAATGCACGACTACGCCGACGAGTTCGCGGACATGGAATCCGACACCGGTGTTCCCCCGGATTACGGCGATGAGGAGCGACTGGCCGCGGCCGTGGCGTCCGGGACCGGAGCGGGAACGCTGGGATTCGCCGGAACCGCACAGAAAGAGACCGCTTTCCGGGCGGCCGGATTGACGAAGCTGGCCGGCGACGAGTTCAACGGCGGCCCGCGGATGCCAATGGTGCCCGGCACCTGGGAGCAGGACCCAGACAAACCAGCGGGCCCGACCGAGCCGCGAGAAGGGGGATAAGACAGTCAGCAAGATGCACGTCAGTCACCGAAACCCCAAGGAAGCAAAGAGACCTAAGAGAAAGGAATCACCATGAGTATGTTGGACGCTCATATTCCGCAGTTGGTGGCCGCGCAATCGGCGTTTAGTGCCAAGTCGGGGTTGATGCGCAGCACGATCAGCCAGGCCGAGCAGGAAGCGGTGTCGGCGCAGGCGTATCACCAGGGCGAGTCCTCGGCGGCGTTTCAGGCCGCTCATGCCCGGTTCGTGGAGGCCGCCGCGCGGGTGAACACTCTGCTGGATATCGCCCAGGCCAACCTCGGGGATGCCGCGGGCACGTATGTGGCCGCCGACGCTGCTGCCGCGTCCGGTTACACCGCGTTCTGATCCACCGCTACCTACGCGAAAGGACTTGTGATGTCACAGATTATGTACAACTACCCGGCGATGTTGAACCACGCCGCCGACATGTCGGGTTATGCCGGCACGTTGCAGGGGCTCGGTGCGGATATCGCCAGCGAGCAGGCCACGTTGTCCAACGCCTGGCAGGGTGACACCGGTATGACCTACCAGGTGTGGCAAGCCCACTGGAACCAGGCGATGGAAAGCCTGGTGCGGGCCTACCAGTCGATGGCCAGCACCCATGAAGCCAACACCATGGCCATGCTCGCCCGCGACCAGGCCGAAGCCGCCAAATGGGGCGGTTAGTTCTTGCTAGATGAGCGCTGAACCCAATGCCGTCGAGCTGACGGTCGATCACGCGTGGTTCATTGCGGAAACCATTGGGGCGGGCAGCTTTCCGTGGGTGCTGGCGATCACCTCGCCCTATTGTGATGCCGCGCAACGCGACGCGTTCTTCGAACGTCAGAGGGCCGAGCTGGTCCAGATGGGTCTGGTATCAGAAGGCGGAGTCGTCAACTCCGCTGTCGCCGACTGGATCAGGGCGGTGTGCTTTCCGGAGCGCTGGCTCGACTTGCGCTACGTCGGCCCCACCGAAAACACCGGTGAGGCCAGCGGCACCGGCGAGTTGCTGCTGCGCGGCGTCGTAGCGCAGCGCACCGGTATCACCGGCGGGCCATCCAAGACAGTGGTCGCGTTGCGCAGCGCGCAACTGATCACGTTCACCGCTATGGACATCGATGACCCCCGTGCGCTGGTTCCGGTTCTCGGTGTCGGACTGGCGCAGCGGCCACCCGCTCGATTTGACGAGTTCAGCATGCCGACGCGGGTAGGCGCCCGGGCAGACGAGCGGCTGCGCTCCGGCGCTTCGCTCTCCGAAGTCCTTGACTACCTCGGTATCCCGCAGTCGGCACGAGCGGTGGTCCAGGCGGTGTTCAACGGTCCGCGCAGCTACGTCGAGATCGTCGCTGGCTGCCACCGCGATGGCCGGCACGCCACCACCGAGGTGGGGATGAGCATTTTCGACACCACGGCAGGGCGGGTGCTGGTCAGCCCGTCCCGCGCGTTCGACGGCGAATGGGTCTCGACGTTCAGCCCGGGGACACCCTTCGCGATCGCCGTCGCGATTGAACAGCTGACCGCTTTATTGCCGGATGCCGAATGGTTCGCCGGCCACCGGTTGGCCCGAGATTTCTCGGCCCAACCCTCATAACCGAAATCCAGATAGACCGAAATCCAAATAGAGAAGAGAGCACGATGTTCCAGGAATGGCCTCAGCATCCTTCGAGGGTCCAGTGACGTCCGGCGCCGTCATACCGATCGTCCGTGTGGCAATCCTCGCGGACAGCAGGTTGACGGAAATGGCGTTGCCTGCCGAGCTGCCGTTGCGTGAAATCCTGCCCGCTGTACAGCGTTTGGTAGTTCCCGCGGTGTCAAATGGCGACTCGGACGACGCCGTACACGCCAGGGGGGCCGCCGCGACCGGCGCGGCTACCCAACTGAGTCTGGCCCCCATCGGTGGGGCGCCGTTCAGCCTGGACGCCAGCCTGGACACTGTCGGAGTCGTCGACGGTGACCTGCTGGCGCTGCAACCGGTGCCCGTCGGTCCGGCCGCGCCCGGCATCGTCGAGGACATCGCCGATGCCGCCATGATCTTCTCGACCTCTCGGCGCAAGCCTTGGGGCATAGCTCATATCCAGCGTGGTGCGCTGGCCGCGGTGATCGCCGTGGCTTTCCTGGCGACCGGGCTGGCAGTCACCTACCGGGTCGCCGCCGGCGCGCTGTCCGGGCTGGTCGCGGTCAGTGTGGTTGCGGCGCTGACCGCGATCCTTGGCTTGCTGATCACGGCACGCTCGCCGCGCACGGGAATGGCGCTCTCGCTTGCCGCGCTGGTGCCCATCGGCGCCGCTTTGGCGTTGGCGGTCCCCGGGAGATTCGGCCCGGCGCAATTGATGCTGGCCGCGGCCGGCGTCACCGCGTGGTCGCTGATCGCCCTCATGGTGCCCGGCGCTGAGCGTGAGCGCATCGTCGGCTTCTTCACCGCGACCGCGGTGGTGGGAGCCGGAGTGTTGCTGGCGGCGGGCGCTGAGGTGCTCTGGAACCCCTCGCTGCTCGCCATCGGTTCCGGCCTGATCGTGGCGGCGCTGCTGGTCACCATTGAGGCGGCTCAGCTGTCGGCGCTGTGGGCACGCTTCCCGTTGCCGGTCATTCCGGCGCCCGGCGATCCCACCCCTTCGGCTCCGTCGTTGCGGGTGCTTGAGGATTTGCCGCGGCGGGTGCGGATCAGCGACGCCCATCAGAGCGGATTCATCGCTGCCGCGGTGCTGCTCAGCGTCCTGGGATCGGTGGCGATCGCGTTGCACCCCGAGGCGTGCAGCGGTGCGGGCTGGTACGTGGTGGCAGCGACCGCGGCGACGTCTGTCCTGCGCGCCAGGGTGTGGGATTCGGCCGCGTGCAAAGCGTGGCTGCTCGCCCAGCCCTATCTGGCCGCGGGTGTCCTGATGGTGCTCTACACCGCGACGGGTCGCTACGCTGCTGCCCTCGTTGCGGTCCTGGTGCTCATCGCGCTCGTGTTGGTGTGGATAGTGGTGGCGCTGAACCCACACATCGCCGAGCCGGAAACCTACTCGCTGCCGGTGCGCCGGCTGCTGGGCTTTGTGGCGGCCGGACTCGATGCGTCGCTGATCCCCGTCATGGCGTTCCTTGTTGGTCTTTTCACCTGGATCCTCAATCGATGATTCGGGCCGGATTAGCCTGTCTCACAGCGGCATTGACGGCCGTGATGTGGACCTGTCCCTCGGCGCTCGCCATCGACCAGCCGAAGGTCGATCCGGGCGTCCCACCGCCCAGCGGAGCGCCGGGTCCCGGGCAACCGATGGAGCAGCGCGGTCCGTGCAGCGCGTCCGGAGTCATTCCCGGCAGCGATCCAGGTGCGGTCACGCCCAGCCAGGCGGCGCTGAATCTCCCTGCGGCATGGCAATTTTCCCGCGGCGATGGCCAGCTGGTCGCGGTGCTCGACACCGGGGTGCGCCCGGGCCCGCGGCTGCCCAACGTCGAGCCGGGCGGTGACTTCGTGGAGACGACCGACGGCCTGACCGACTGCGACGGCCACGGAACGCTGATTGCCGGCATCATCGCCGGCCAGCCCGGGGACGACGGCTTTGCGGGGGTAGCGCCCGCGGCGCGGGTGGTGTCGATCAGGACGACGTCGGCCAAGTTCTCACCGCGGACCCCGGGCGGCGATCCGCTGCTGGCGCGGGTGTCTCTCGAGGTCGCGACGCTGGGCCGGGCGATTGTGCACGCGGGCGATCTCGGTGCCCGGGTGATCGACATCTCCGAGATCACCTGCCTACCCGTCGATCGGCCCATCGATCAGGCGGCGCTTGGCGCGGCCATTCGGTACGCGGCCGTGGACAAGGACGCGGTGATCGTTGCTGCGGCGGGCAACAGCGGGCCGACCGGATCGCTCGGCGGCGGAGCGTCGTGCGAGTCCAATCCGCTCACCGACATGAGCCGCCCGAATGATCCGCGAAACTGGGCAGGCGTCACGTCGGTCTCCATCCCATCGTGGTGGCAGCCGTACGTGCTGTCGGTGGCTTCCCTGACACCGGATGGCCAGCCGTCGAAATTCACCATGGCCGGGCCGTGGGTGGGTATCGCGGCGCCAGGCGAACACATCGTGTCGATCAGCAACGGCGACGGCGGCGGCCTGGCCAACGGCCTGCCCGACGAGCACCAGCAACTGGTCTCCCCGAGCGGTACCAGCTACGCGGCCGGCTATGTGGCCGGCGTCGCGGCGCTGGTCCGCAGCAAATATCCGGACCTGACCGCCACCCAGGTCGTGCATCGCATCACCGCGACTGCGCACAACGGCGCCCGGGCGCCTTCCAACGTCGTGGGTGCCGGCAGCGTAGACGCAGTGGCGGCTTTGACGTGGCAACTGCCGGCCGGTAATCAGCCCGGTGTGGCGCCGGCGAAGCCGGTCGCCGTTCCGCCGGCACCCGCGCCCAAGGACAGCACACCGCGGACCGTCGCGCTGATCGGCACCGCCGCGCTGGCTGTGCTCGTCGCAACTGCCGGCGCGATCGCCGCGACCACCGCACGCCGACGAAAGGACCCCACCCCGTGAGCCTGCTTCGATCCGTACCAACTCCCGGAAGCGGTCGAATCACGTTGGCACTGCTGGCCATCGTGCCCGCGGTGATGGCGTACCCCTGGCGGTCGCCCCGGGACTACTGGCTGCTCGGTGTCGCCGCTGCCGTCGTGATCGTGCTATTCGGTTGGTGGCGCGGCCTGCACTTCACCACGATCCTGCGCCGGCGGCTGGCGATCATGGGGCGCGGCAATCAGTTCGTCCCCGAATCTGATTCCGCCACAGCGACAACCGCACTGCTTCGAATCGGAGCGTCGGATGGCGACTCCGACGCACTCCCGCTGCCGCTGATCGCCCGGTACCTGGACCGTTACGGCATCCGTGCGGACAAAATCCGGATCACCAGCCGCGGCAACGCCTCCGATGCGTCGAGGCGGGAAACGTGGATCGGGCTCACGATATCGGCCACCGACAACCTCGCCGCGCTGCAGGCCCGCTCAGCGGGCATCCCGCTGCACGAGACCGCCCAGGTCGCGGCGCGCCGGCTGGCCGACCACCTCCGCGAGATCGGATGGGAAGCCACTACCGTCGCGCCCGACGACATCCCCCGGCTGCTGACATCCAACGCCCGCGAGAAATGGCGCGGAGTGCAACGCGGCGTCTCGGATTACCTTGCGGCATACCATATTCACGTGGATGAAGCGTTACCGCAGACTTTAGACGCAATCCGGTCGCATCCGGCGCGCGAGACCTGTACGGCGCTGGAGATCGCCGGTGACGGAACCCACAACACCATTGCGGCCGCTTGCGCGTTCCTGACTGACACGCCGCCGGAAAGGACCGCGCCGCTGGCCGGACTAACCCCGCAGCGCGGAAATCACCGGCCGGCGCTGGAGGCGTTGGATCTGTTGTCCACGCAACGGCTTGACGGGCACACGGATGCGCCCGCCGACTTGCTGACACGGCTGCGCTGGCCCACTGCTGTGGGCGCCGCCCACCGGGCACCGCTAACCGAAACCGCTAGAACATAACGGCCTGCAGGAACTCCGTCATCCGGCGCAGATAGTCCAGCTGGCTCACGTGCATTACGTGACTGCCCGGGAACCAGTGCAGCGCACAGTGATTCCAATGCTTCCACAGCTTGACGGCATGGTCTGGCGGTGCCATCCGATCGCCGAGCCCGGTAATGATCATCCGGCGGTCCTTTGGCAGCAGCGGCTGGTAGTTCAGCGGGCAGTGGTAGGACAGTCCGGCGGTTAACTCGTCACGGCTGATGTTGGACAGGCGCAGTCCCAGCCGGACAAGTTTGTTGGCCGGGAACCATTCGTCGAACAATGTCGAGGGAGTGACGACGGGGCAATTGGGGATGACAGCCTCAAGCCGATCGTCGACCGACGCCACCAGCGCCGAGGTGTAGCCGCCCAGCGATATGCCAGTCAGCGCGATGCGGCCGACTCCGGTATGGCGCAAATAGTCGACGATGGAACGAAAGTCATGCACGGCTTGAGCCATCGCCTCGGCGAAACCGCTGAGCCCACCGGAGAAATAGCCGAAACCGCTGAAAGGCGAGAGCTTTTCGGCGCGCTTTCCGTGAAATGGCAACGTATACATCAGGACGTCGTAGCCAGACCGGTAATACCAGGGCAGCGAAAAGAACCGCCCGTTGGCCAGATACGACGAACCCATGAAGCCGTGGATGACGCACAGCGTGGGACGCGGTCCGTCGTCATGGCGCCAGTGCTGCGCGCGCACGATGTTGTTGGAGGTCAACGCGCTCCAGTGCTTGCGCATTGCGGGGTGGATCGCCGTGAAGCTGCTGGGAAACGCGATGTTGTCGACCGTGCCGCGGGCGATCCACTCCGCCAGCGGATTGGCCGGCCGCGACGAGACCCGGGGTAACTCGGTGGGCGGCGGAAACGACTTTGCGGGATCTCGCTCCGCCCCCAGCTCGGCGTAGAAGTTCAGGTTGCCCCGCTCGGTGGCGGAGTCCGCTTGACGCAGGGCGGCGGCGACAACGACCGGCGCCACCGTCGTGGCGAGCAGCGACGCCACCCAGGTGCGCAGGGCGAGATCGCCGATAGCCGATGCCTCGACTACCATGCGCTGACGGGGGGACAACGCCGAGTGTGGGGGTAATCCGTCGGCGCCGGCCGGTAGATCGGCGCCGGGAACGTCCGGAACGGGAATGGGCGGATCGATCGGATCTGTGTCGGGCGCCACGAATGCCGATGGTATCCCGACGCGCCCGCGACGCCTGGGCGTTTGACTGGTTTCGGGTCACGGCGGTGCCCATCCCGGGACCACTCGGACGGCGTCCGGACGCCATACGGTAATACGGTTTTGTCTATCAGCCGACGAGCGACGGTGCGTTGATCAGGAGGGCCGACATGTGGGATCCCGACGTCTACCTGGCCTTTGCGGACCATCGCGGCCGCCCGTTTTACGATTTGCTGTCGCGGGTGGGGGCAGAACGGGCGCGTCGGGTCGTCGACCTCGGTTGCGGGCCGGGCCACCTGACGAAGTATCTGACCCGGCGCTGGCCGGATGCGGTGATCGAGGCGATGGACAGTTCCCCGGAGATGGTCGCCGCCGCCAAGGAACGCGGGATCGACGCCGTCATCGGCGACTTGCGAGACTGGAAGCCGAAGCCTGACACCGACGTGGTGGTCAGCAACGCGGCCTTGCATTGGGTGCCCGAGCACGCCGACCTGCTGGTCCGGTGGGCCGGGGAGCTGGCACCCGGGTCGTGGATCGGCGTTCAGATGCCGGGTAACTTCGAGTCACCGTCCCACGCCGCGGTGCGGGCGCTGGCCCGCCGCGAGCCGTACGCAAAGATTCTGCGCGACATACCATTTCGCGTCGGAGCGGTGGTGCAGCCGCCGACACATTACGCTAATTTGCTGCTGGACGCCGGATGCAAGGTCGACGTCTGGGAGACCACCTACCTGCATCAGCTGACCGGTGAGCATCCGGTGCTGGAATGGATCACCGGCACGGCGCTGGTTCCGGTGCGCGAGCGGCTCAGCGACGAGAGTTGGGAGCGGTTTCGCCAGGAGCTCATCCCGCTGCTGGAGGACGCCTACCCGCCCCGGGCCGACGGTGCGACGATTTTCCCGTTCCGTCGGGTGTTCATCGTCGCCGAGGTTGGTGGCTCGCGCCGCTCAGGTGGGTAGCCCCAGCAGCGACGCCTCCGCCCGGTAGCGGTCGACCCACTCGTCCGAGCGGTAATCGGCCTGCCGTTTCAGCATCGGCGGCGGCGCCAGCTTCGGATCCAGCCCCAGTGCTTCAAGGACGCTGGCAACGATCGCAGTCAGATTGCGCCACAACACCGGATACGCAATGTCGATCGGGGTGATGTTCTCCTCGGCGAACCAGGTGCGCCAGCTGTTCTCCTGACAGCGCAGGTTTTTGACGATGTGCGTGAGCAGTGTGCTGCCGCTGCGCTGTGTGGCGAGCGCCAGATAAGACTTGGCGGCACGGGACACTGGATGAGCCTAACCGCGATTCGCCGTCGTGGTGGACCACCCGAATTACCTTCACGTTGACCGCAACTATTGCTTGGTAGGCGTGTCGCCCCCCTCGATACCGCGGTCGGCGGCAATCGCCGACCGGGCGATCGGCTTCGTCTGATGGATCCGCAAATACGTTTCGGTGTAACGCGCCGCGATGCGGGTACCGGCGAACTCCGATGGGATGACGTCGCCGGTCCGCTGACGCCAATCATGCAGCCGGACAGCCAGATCGGCTGCGATCTCGTCCACACCGGTGTAGCCACCGGCCAGCAGGTTGGTGGTCTCGGTGGGGTCGATGCGCAGATCGTAGAGTTCGCGCTCGGGACGCGGGCCCCTTGACGAACGGCGCGACAGCCAGACCGGACGGGCTTTCCTCGATATCCGCCGGCAGGTCGAGCAGTGGCCGGAGCGCGTAATTCTCGATGTAGCTGTATTCCTTGGTACGAATCGCGCGAATGGGATCGAACGAGTCGTGGTACGTCTTCATCGTGTACACGTGGTCTCTGACCGGCACGGTGTCCGGTTCGGTTTGCAGGTCCGGAGCAAGGAGGACGCGCGCGTGCGACACACCGTCGACGTCAGGCGGAACGTCGAGACCCAGCAGGCCCAGCAGCGTCGGCACCAAGTCGACGCCGCTGAACAGTTCGTCGTAAACGCTGGGAGTCACGGCCCGGTTGGTGGGCGGACGGAGGATCATGCCAATGCCGGTTCCGGCGTCGTAAAGCGTGGATTTCGCCCGGGGAAACGCCGGGCCGTGATCGGTGAAAAACACCACCCACGTGCTGGCGTCCAACCCGGTTTCGGCCAGCGTGTCCAGCAGCCGGCCGACGGCGGCATCGGCCGTGGCGATCGCCCCGTAGAAACTGGCGAGGTCGCCGCGCACCTCGGGAGTATCGGGCAGGTAGTCAGGCGGATCGACATCCGCGCTGTCTGCCGGCTCGTAGCGGTCTTGCGGATAAGGTCGGTGCGTTTCGAAGAACCCGGCGGTCAACAGGAACGGTTGGCCCGCAAGGTCCTCGGCGCTATCCCGTAGCCATTCGCCGGCCTTATCCACCACGTACTCGCAGTACGAGTTCGACACGTCGAACTCGTTGAAACCCAGCCGTTGCGGGTAGGACGTCTCGTGCTGCATACCGAAAAGCGCTGAATACCAACCAGCTTCGGTCAATATCTGGGGCAGGGTCCGCACGCCGCTGCGGTATTCCCAGCCGTGGTGGGCCAGACCGATGAGACCATTGGTTTGCGGGTAGCGGCCGGTGAACAGTGATCCACGCGACGGCGAGCAAAGCGGCGCGGTGGCATGGGCCCTGGTGAACAGGATGCTCTCGGCGGCAAGACGGTCCAGTCGTGGGCTCGATACATCCGGGTGGCCGTAGGCGCCGAGATAGCGCCCCAGGTCGTGCCAGTGCACGATCAGCACATTGTCTTTTTGGTCCGCGGTCTCGTCCGGCGCCATTCCGTCACCTCTCCACCTTGCCTTGCGACCGGCGACGATACCGCAGCCCCTTGCGACGAACCTGGGTGTGCCGACAATTCAGGGCGCAGGCAGCTGACCCCATCGGTTCTCGCAGACGAACTCCGACAGCGGTCGCGCGAAAGCCCAGCCGTCCAGTTCCAACGCCGGCCGAACGGGGAATTCGGGCACCGGACCCAGGCACAGGATGGCCACCGGCTCGGCGCCGGCGGGCATTGCCAGCAGGGACGACAGCCGTTGCGGATCGAACAGAGAAACCCAGCCCATGCCAAGGCCTTCGGAGCGAGCTGCCAGCCACAGATTCTGGATTGCGCACGACACCGACGCGAGATCCATCTGCGGTAGCGTCCGGCGGCCGAACACATGCTTGTCACGGTCGTCGCAAAGCGCCACCACCAGGAGCTCAGCGCACTCGAGAATGCCCTCCACCTTCAGCGCCAGAAACTCGTCGGCCCGCTCGCCCAGCGCCGCAGCGGTCAGTGGCCGCTCTTCGTCGACGAGTGCGTGGATGCGCCGCCGGAGCGAGTCATCGGTGATCCGGATAAAGCGCCACGGCTGCATCAGACCGACGCTGGGCGCCGCGTGCGCGGCTTGCAGAAGGCGCGCCAGCACTTCCTCTGCCACCACGCCGCCAGGCACGAACCGGCGCATGTCACGCCGTTCGGAGATCACCCGATAGACGGCCCGCCGCTCTTGCGGGCTGAACGCCTGACCGGTCACGCCAATCATCGTAGAAAATCCGGGTAAGCCGCCCGCCGTGGATGCTGTGACAGCCGCCCTGGCCGCGGATCACGATTACGGACTATAAGTAACGCCGACCGCGCGAAACACGTATTCAGGCGGCATGTCAAAGGCCAGCGATCGCCGCGGCAAGCCGCTGAGCAGATCAGCCGGAATGGCGACCTTGTAGTGCAGCGACAGTTCGCCGCTGAACTTCGGGTCAACCTGAGAGACGTCGTCGACATCGACCTGCAAGCCGGTCGACGATATCTCGACCTTCGCCGTGCCGGTGTGCGGCGCGTCCCAGCGGACGTTGACGGTAGGGCCCGCCAGCCTGGGCAGCATGGACAGCGTTGTCAGCACCCGCTCGGAGGTGAAGACCAGCGAACCCGAGTAGCTGGCGACGCTGTGCGGCAATCGCACACCTGGGATGGCGCCACTGAATCGCCGGGTCACGGCGACGTAGTCGGCAAGGTGGATAAGGCCTTCCGCCTCGACCTGCGCATGCAGATCGTCGGGCAGCTTGCCGATGCCGAACAACCTACGGACAAAGACGGCCATAACGCCAGTATGACTGGCGTATGACTGGGCTTCGCGACTCCGTGGTCAGGCCGCGCAGTCGTCGTCGCGGCGATGCTGGTAGGGGTTGGTCATGACCCGCCCGCGGACCTTCCTGGCCGTTTCTGTCGCACTGGCCGCCCTGGCAGCCGCAGCGGTTTATGCGGTCATGTGGGTGGGCTACTGCCAGGACTGGAATTGGCTGCATCGCATGGATTGGTCGTTGTTGAACGCCGCGCACGACATCGCGATCAAGCACCCGATGTGGGTGCGATTCTGGGCGGGGGTGTCCATCGCGCTGGGCCCGGTCCCGTTGCGCCTGCTAGGCATGGTCGCTACGGTGGCCGCCTTGGTGAAGCGCAATGTGCGGACAGCACTGGTGCTGTTGGCCTGTGCGCCGCTGAGCGGACTCGTGACGTCGGCGGCCAAGGGTCTGGTGAACCGCCCGCGACCGTCGACCATGCTGGTAGCCGCATCGTCTACCTCGTTTCCTTCCGGACACGCGCTCGAGGCGACGGCCGCCATGCTTGCGATGCTGTCCTTCCTGCTGCCGATGATGAACCGGTTGATGAGCCGTGTTGCGGTCGCGGTGACCGCGCTAAGCCTGCTGGCGGTCGGGATTGCCAGGGTGGCGCTGAATGTGCATTACCCGTCCGATGTGATAGCCGGCTGGTCGCTGGGATACCTGTATTTTCTGTTGTGTCTGTTGGTGTTTCGACCCTCGATGGGCGGTCCGATCACCAGTGGTGAGCACGCGTCTGGGCTCGCCAGGGTGCGCTAAACCCCTGCCGCGGTGGACATTTGATCACGGTGCAGTGACCTAACTGGGTCTAAAGCTTTACTTGACCCCAAGGTTGTGCCGGTCTGACGATTGGATCCATGCGCCGACTGTTCGCTTCGCTGTGCGCTGCCGCGTGGGTAATTTTCGCGTTGCTGGTACCGGCGCCGATAAGTGGTGCGGCCGGCGCCCCATGGTTCGCCAACGCGGTTGGCGATGCCACGCAGGTGGTTTCGGTTGTCAGCACCGGCGGTTCGAACGCGAAGATGGATATCTACCAACGCACCAGCACCGGTTGGCAGGCGCTCAGGACCGGCATTCCCACCCACGTCGGTTCGGCGGGCATGGCGCCGCAGGCCAAGAGCGGGGTTCCGGCTACCCCGATGGGCGTCTACACCCTCGACTCCGCCTTCGGCACCGCGCCGAATCCCGGTAGTGGACTGCCGTACACCCAAGTCGGGCCGAATCACTGGTGGAGCGGCGATGACCACAGCCCCACCACGTTCAACACCATGCAGGTGTGCCAGAAGTCGCAGTGCCCGTTCAATACGGCCGAAAGCGAAAACCTGCAAATCCCGCAGTACAAGCACGCGGTGGTGATGGGCGTCAACAAGAACAAGGTTCCGGGCGGCGGTGCGGCGTTTTTCTTCCACACCACCGATGGTGGCCCCACCGAGGGATGCGTGGCGGTCGACGATGCCCAGTTGGTGTCAATCATGAAATGGCTGCGGCCCGGTGCGGTGATCGCAATCACCAAGTAGCGCCCCCGGCCCAGCAGGGTCAGGCCCTTCAATCAGTCACAGCGCGACCGGGCTTCACCTTGAAGTCGATGCCCGCCAACGACATTGTCGCCTCATAGGTTCGGTCGTAGCCGGTGGCGCTGATCTTCCAACCATCGTCGGTACGCCGGTACTGGTCGCGGTAGAAGGCCGCACCGATCAGCATGAAGTTGAAATCGGCGACAATGACCCGGTCTTGCAGATACCAGGTGCCCGAAGCTTCATCGCCGGTCACGGTGATCTCTGGATGAGTCACCCGGTGCTCGGTAATCACCGCCGGGCCAAGTGCTTTGCGCATGTAGTTCACCAGGTCGACGCGGTTGGTGAACTGCAGCTCCTCACCAACCGAAGACCCGTAGTCGCCGATCACGTCGTCGGTCAGCGTGTCGGCGAAGTCGTCCCAGTGCTTGGTGTCCAGTGCACGCAGATACCGGTACTTGACTTGTTTGATGGCTTCAATGTCGGCTATCTCAGCGGCGAGATCATGGGGGCTCATCACGTCATTGCAGCACATCGGGCGGCGCGTCTCGCAGGCCGCCCGAGCGTTGCAGGTAATGGGTGACCATATCGATCAGCGCGCGTCGCTCCCGATGCCAATCGATCGGGGTGTCCATAATCATCTGCACCAGCACCACACCCCGTAGTGCGGCCCAGATCACCTCGGCCACACCGTCATTGGCTGGGTCCTCGGTTATCAGCCGGCCAAGTTGGCCGATCGCCGAGTTTATTTCGAGCAGGTGGCGCCGCGAGGCCTCGCCCGGGTTACCCCGGGTGGCCCGCAGGATTTCGAACGCCGCCATCGACGTCGGACTGCTGTAGCAGCTCCACGCGGTGTCGACGACGACCTCAATGCGCTCGCGCAGCGGTAGCTCGCTGACATCGGCCGACGACAGGCTGTCGACCAGCCTGGCCACCCCGTCGTCCACGACCGCCATCAGCAGGCCGTTGCGATCGCCAAAGTGATATTGGATGACCCCCCACGTCACGCCCGCGCGTTCGGCCACGTGCTTGGCGGTCGCGGCGGAGAAACCTTCCTCCATGATGCAGCGGACCGTCTCATCGATGATTTTCGCCCGAGTGTCATCGCCACGTTTGCGCGGCGCGCTGGTGCGCCTGGTGGGGCTGGCGGAGCGGCCAGGCGTCTGGCCTGCAACAATGGACATTGTTGACTTTATAACATAGTCGCGATTATTTTTGGGCGGTGAGCCAATCCCGATACGCGCGGTTGTCCCGTGAGGAGCTAGCCGCTCTGGTTCCCGAACTGCTCCTGATCGGGCACATGATCGACCGTTCCGGGATGGCCTGGTGCATTACCTCGTTTGGTCGCGAGGAGATGGTGCAGATCGCCATCGAGGAGTGGGCGGGCGCCAGCCCGATCTACACCAGGCGCATGCAGCGGGCGCTGAACTTCGAGGGCGTCGACGTGCCCACCATCTTCAAGGGCCTACAGCTCGACATCGGCGCTCCACCGCAATTCATGGATTTCCGGTACACCATCCACGACCGATGGCACGGCGAATTCCAACTCGACCACTGCGGCGCGCTGCTCGATGTGGAGCCGATGGGCGACGAGTATGTCTTCGGGATGTGCCACACCATCGAGGATCCGACGTTCGATGCCACTGCGGTGGCGACCAACCCGCGCGCGCAGATGCGTCCCATCCACCGACCGCCGCGGGTGCCGTCGGATCGGCATCCACACTGCGCCTGGACCGTCATCATCGATGAGTCCTATCCCGAGGCAAAGAGCATTCCGGCACTGGACATTGTTTGCCAAAAACATGCTGCCACATGGGAACTCGAGCCAATCGATCGGTCTGACGAGGGGCAGGCGGATTATTCGGGTCCGTTGCTGTCTGATTTCGACTTCGGCGCGTTCTCGCACTCAGCGCTGGTCCGGATGGCCGACGAGGTCTGCCTGCAGATGCACTTGCTGTATCTGTCGTTTGCCATCGCGGTGCGAAAGCGCGCGGCCGGCGACGCCGAGGCCGTCTCGGTCTGCACCCGCGGCCTGATCGGCCTGGCCGGGCTTGCCGCCGAGCGTATTCATCGCGCGCTGAAGCTGCCGGGCGGGATCGAAGGAGTCCTGCGGGTGCTCGAGTTGCATCCGCTGCTCAATCCCGCGGGCTATGTCGTGGCAGACATGGCGGAGAACCGGCTGGTCGTCCACCGGTCGCCGGCCCACGCCGACGGCGCCTGGATATCGTTGTGCTCACCCGAATCGGTGCAACCGGTGCAGGCGATCGCCACCGCTGTGGACCCACGCATCGAAGTTCGGGTCAGCGGCACGAATACCGATTGGACTGCCGAACTGGTTGAAACCGACACCGCGGCGGCCGAACTGCCGGAGGTGTCGGTAACCAAATTCAGTGGCGGATCGACATTCCAGTTCGAGCCGAGGCGATCGCTGCCACTCACCGTCGTGTGAGCTCAACGCATTTGTCAAGGGGATAGCGGTATCACTTCGGTGACACAACGGCATCGACCGGATACCGATGACGTTGCAACCCATCGGCTTTGGGCGTGTCCGCGGCTATGGTTAACCCTGGCCACCGACCCCTATAGACGAGGTTTTCGCTCTATGTACGACCCACTTGGGTTGTCGATCGGGACCACGAACCTGGTCGCTGCGCGTAACGGAAGCACACCTGTTACCCGCCGTTCTGTGCTAACCCTTTATCCACACTGTGCACCGAAAATCGGTATGCCCGAGGAGAATCCGCACCTGGCCGAGCCCGGTGCGCTGATGAAGGGCTTTGTGGAGCGCATCGGCGACTCGGTAGCGCTGGTGTCGGCCGACGGGTCCGCGCATGATCCGGACCTCCTGATAGTGGAGGCCCTGGACGCGATGGTGCTGGCCGCCGGTGCGGACGCGGCTTGCTCGGAGATCTCCATCGCCGTCCCGGCGTACTGGAAACCCAGTACGGTGCAGGCGCTGCGCAACGGTTTACGAACCCATGTGGGCTTCGTCCGAAGCGGTATGGCGCCCCGCCTGGTTTCGGACGCGATCGCGTCGTTGAAGGCGGTGAACTCCGAGCTTGGCCTGCCGGCCGATGGTGTGGTGGGGCTGCTCGATTTCGGCGGCGGCGGCACGTCGGCCACCTTGGTGAACGTAGCGGGAGATTTCGAGCTCGTCAGCGCCACAATGCGTTACGCGGCTTTCTCCGGCGACGAGATCGACCAGGAGTTACTGCTCCGCGTCTTCGAGGAGCTGGGCCACGGCAGCGGCATCGACCCGGCCAGTACCGCCGGTGTCGGACAGCTCGGCGAACTCAGGGAACAGTGCCGTGCGGCCAAGGAGCGGCTTTCGACCGACGTGGTCACCGAAATCGCCGCTGAACTTGGGGGGCGCAGCTGCAGCCTTGCGGTGACGCGAGACGAACTCGAAGACCTGATACAGGATCGGCTGACCGGTTTCATCTATGCGTTCGACGACATGCTGGTGCGCTACCGCAAGAACTGGGGGGACCTTGCAGCAGTGGTCACGGTTGGCGGAGGTGCGCGTATTCCGCTTGTCGCTGAACGTCTTTCGTTGCACGGCCGCACATCGATCCTGACGCCGTCGCAACCCGCCCTCGCGGCAGCTTGCGGCGCGTTGCTGCTGGCCTCTCGCGGGGAAGAGCTGGATATCCGGACGCGGACGTCGGTAGGCCTGCTCGCTGCGGCTTCCGGTAGCGACGCCGTCGATTTACCGGCCGGCGACGTGTTGGTGATCGACGACGAGGCACTGACGGATCGCGAGTTGGCTTGGTCTCAGACCGAGTACCCCGGCGACCTGCGGGTGCGGTTCGGCGGCGAGACCTACGACGAAGACGGTCCGTCCGGCTGGTCGATGCGGCTGAACGTGCTCGAGCCGCCCAAAGGGCGGCCGTGGCGGCGCGTACGGTTATCGCAGTTGATCATCGGGATGTCCGCCGTGGTCGCCATGACAGCGATCGGCGGTGTGGCCTACACGTTGACCGGGATAGAAAACCGCCAGGCCCCGCCCGTTCCCAGCATCGCGCCGCTGCCAGCGCCGCCGGTCAGCTCCCTGGTGCCACCTCCTGTTGCTCCGCCTCCCACTGCGGTGCCGCCTCCCCCTCCGCCCAGCGCCGAGCCGGTCCCCAGCCCGGTGCCGCCACCGCCTCCACCGCCGCCGTCGCCGCCACCGCCGCCGGTGGTTGTCACCACGCCGCCGCCGGTCTTCACGCCGAGGCGCCCTCCGCCGCCGGCAACACAGCCGCCGACCACGACGGCCATGACGACGACGCCTCCGCCGCCGCCGACGACGACCACGCCGCCGCCCCCCACGACTCAGACGCCGACCACCACCACGACGGTGCCGATGACGACGGAGTGGATACACGTTCCCTTGCTTCCGGTGCCGATACCGATTCCAGTTCCGGCGCCGCAGAACCAGGTTCCCCAGGCTCCACAGGCACCGCAGTATCCGCAGTATCCGGACGGCGGCGGGTACTCCCAGAACCCGTTCCTGAGTCCGGGCTACTAGTCGCATCGTGTGACCTGAAACAAAAGCACGAGCGCGTCCGGCTACAGCGCGGGTAGCGTGGTGTCACCCGGTTCGGGCGGGGTCCATCTCTCGTTGCCCTGATAGAGGGCCTCAGAGAAATTCAGTGACCTTGGAGGCGTAAGTGGACATCGTGCTTGGGGTGTCGATGGCTCCCAGGACGGTTCGCCTAGTAGTCATCGAGGGCCAGAATGCCGACGGTGTCACCGTCGAACAGGACGAGTTCGAGGTTGCCGCCGCCGGGAACTCGACGACTGCTGGTGCGGTCGATCAGGTGATTGCCGCGATCAGTGGCACCCGCGAAGGAGCGGTTGCCGGCGGCTACCAGTTGACATCGACCGGGGTGACCTGGACGGACCCCGCCGAGGTCGGTGCGCTGCGGGATGCGATCGCCTGCCACGACGTCGGCAGCGTAATGCTGGTCTCCCCGTTGCTGGCCGCGGCCGCACTGGCGCAGACAGTGGGTTATGCGCTCGGTTACGAGCACATCGCGATGCTGTTCGTGGAGCCCGAGAGCGCGACGTTGGCCGTTGTCGACGCCGCTGACGGTTCGATCGTCGATTTGCACCGGCAGCAGTTAGCAAATGCCCGGCACGGAGCCTCTCAACCGGCCATGGCGGCCGAGTTGGCGACCATGGTCGCCGGTCTGGACACGCGGGGATCGCGGGCGGACGGCGTGTTCCTCATCGGCTGCGGGACGGACATCGTCCCCATCAAGCTCGCGCTCGAGGCGGCGACCTCACTTGAGGTAACCGCTCCGGAGGAGCCGGACATGGCGCTTGCCCGCGGGGCGGCGCTGGCGTCGGCGAATGCACCGCTGTTCGCGTCGTCGACGGCCGCCCTGGCCTACGCGCTGGACCCGGGCACCGGAGAAATGAGTCCCCGAGCGCTCAGTCCGACCTACCTCGACGTCTGGGGCAATGCCGACTTGGGCGCCGGTGCGCTGGCCTACAGCGCTATTGAGGACCAAGATGACGAAACCCCGCGCAGGCGCAGGCCCATGTTCCTAGCTGGTAGTGCGCTGGCGGGGATCGCCGCCGTCGTGGCCGCGGTGGTGCTGGTTACGCTGACGTCTGACCGGCCGGCGTCCACTGTCCGGCACAATCCACGCGTCAGCGTTGCCACCCCGGGGAAGCAAGTGCCGGCTCAAATACCGAGCACGGCGCCGGAAGCGCAGCTGCCTGCTCCGAGCGCGCCACCGCCGCCGCCCAAAACTCAGGTGGCTGCCCCGGCTCCTTCGCCGCCACCGGCGGAGCAACCGGCACCCGACACCCCGGTGATTCCGGCACCCGCGACACCGGTCCATCGCGCACCGACCCGGTCGGCGCCGCAGTACGTGCCCACACCCGTCCAGCGCGCGGCGCCCGCGCCGCCGCCGGCTGCGCCGCCTCCTCCGGCGCCGGTCGCAGCGCCCGCACCGCCGCCCGCCGCGCCGGTGGAGCCCAGGCAGCCGCCGATGACGATGTACCTGCATTTCCCGTTCGTCACGGTGCCGATTCCGATCAACCCACCGCCGCCGCCAGCACCCCCGCCGCCGGCCCCCTAAGGACGTGGCAAACGATGTCGACTGCGCGCACACTGGCAATGACGGTATGAGCGGCAAGGAGGTCGCGTGGGCGAGTACGGTGCGTTCGGATTCGATCCCGACGAGTTCGATCGAATGATCAGGGAGGGCAGCGAGGGACTGCGCGACGTGTTTGAGCGGATCAGCAAGTTTGTCGCGGCTCCCGGTGCCCGGACAGGCTGGTCGTCCATTTTCGAGGACCTATCGCGGCGCCCCCGCTCCGCACCCGAGACCGCCGGCGAGGCCGGTGACGGGGTGTGGGCCATCTACACGGTGGACGCCGACGGCGGCGCACGCGTCGAACAGGTTTATGCGACCGAACTCGACGCGCTGCGGGCAAACAAGAACAACCTCGATCCCAAACGCAAAGTGCGTTTCCTGCCGTATGGCATTGCGGTCAGCGTCCTCGACGACGATTCCGAAGAGGCGACGTAACAGTCGTTACGCCCTCAGCCCTGCTGGACGACGTTCGAATCGCCGGCATTGCTTATTTTCGGCGTGCCCGAGTGGTAGGTGACCTTGTTGTTGAAGCCGGAGGCGTCGATGCTGTCGACGGCGTCGACGGTGATTGCGTTTTGGACGCCAGACACGGACAGGCTTGCGCAATGCCCGGTAATCACCACTGTGTTGGAAACCCCACTGACGCTGACGATGCTGTCGTTGCAGGCGATCGTCCGATTCTCGTTGATGCCGGAGACACTGAGCTTGCCCCCCGGCGGTGGGGTGGGTGACGTCGACGGTGTGGGTGTTTTGGTCCGAGTGGTCGACGGGCCGGGGCTGCTCGGGGTGCCGGCCGGCGGACCAAACGTCCCGGAGATGGTCGGCGGGGAGTTGATGATCGACCGGACACCGGAAAGCTGGTGTGCGGCGAAGGCGGCGATGCCCCCCGCGAGAGCTAGCACGCCAATGGCGATGACCGTGCCCACGATCCACCACATGCGGTTACCGGAGGGGCGTTGTGGAGGTGGCCCGGGAAATGAGCCGCCATAGGTCCACGGGGTCGGTGCCGCGGTGCCCGGCGTCCACGGGGTCGGTGCCGGGGTGCCCGGTGGGCCGGGCGGGTAACCCTGGCCAGCGGGCTGCGGGCTCCCCAGCTCGGACGCCCGTGCCGTGTCGGCGAGTGGGCGCTCGAGTTCCCGGATCCGGTCTTCCGGGTCATCGTTTGCTGCCATGCACTGAATATGCCATTCGGTTCGGTGATTTCGGCCCGTTCGGTAGTTTCTGCATCGTGCCCGAGTTGCCGAACCGCCAGATCTTGTTGCGTCGCCGCCCCACCGGGCTTGTCCAGCCCGGCGACACGGGGATGGTCACCGCGCCGGCGCCCGAGCCCGCGGAGGGTGAGGCGCTGCTGCGCACCACTTACGTCGGGATCGATGCCGCCGCCCGCACCTGGCTCGACGACCAGCCCAGCTACCTTCCGCCGGTGCAGCTGGGTGACGTCATCCGGGCGGCCGGCATCGGCGAGGTGGTCCAGTCGCGTTGTGACGCCTACGCCGTCGGCGACGTCGTCACCACGTTGACCGGCTTCCAGGAGTACGTGATCATCCGCGACGACATGTTCAGCACACCGATCCCGGGCGAGGACGACCAGCTGGCGATCATGTCGGTGTACGGGCCGACCGGTGCCACTGCCTATTTCGGGATGACCGACATCGGTCGGCCGCAGCCCGGGGAAACGGTCGTGGTCTCGGCGGCCGCGGGTGCCACCGGATCGGTGGCCGGGCAAATCGCCAAGATCGCCGGCGCCCGGGTGGTGGGCATCGCGGGCGGGCCGGAGAAGTGCCGGGCGGTGGTCGAGGACTTCGGGTTCGATGCGTGCATCGACTACAAAAATGACGACCTGGCGGCGGCGCTAAAGCAGCACTGCCCGCAACGCGTCGACGTCTACTTCGACAACGTGGGAGGGCCCATCCTCGATGCGGTGCTGGGCCGCCTGGCCTCGCACGCGCGCGTTGTCCTCTGCGGCGTCATCTCCAGCTACCTGACCGGCGAACATCCGGGGCCGGCCAACTATGTGAACCTGTTGTCCAAGACTGCACTGATGCAGGGGTTCAACGCGCTCGAACAGTGGGGGCGCTTCGACGAGGCGTTCGCCGCGCTACGTCAGTGGGAGGCCGAGGGCCGGCTCAGGCACCGGCAAACCATCTTTGAGGGCATCGAGTCGTGTGTCGATGCCCTCAACGGGTTGTTCACCGGGGTCAACATCGGCAAGACACTGGTCAAGCTCAGCGAACCCAAGACCGCCTGAGGGTCTAGTCCTCGCCGAGGATGCGGTGCAGGGTCTTCTTCGCCTCGGTCAGGGCTTCCAGGACCTTGGCCCGGGTCTCGGCAAGCTGCTGCTTCTGCTCGTCGGTGCCCGTCCAGGTGATGGTGCGAGCCAGCCCGGCGAGTTCGAAGAGTTCCCTGCGGATCTTGAAGGCGTCGCCAAACTTGGCCGCCCGTCCCAGGAAGGCGTGCGCGGTCTCGCTGCTGATGCCGCGCCAGGCCAGGATGTTTCGGCCGAGTTCGGTCAGGGTCGCCACGCCGTTGTCGACGGTGACCATGCCGCGGCCGGCGAGCAGTCCAATGGCAAGTTCTGCCACGTCCTGCGGCGGGGTGAACGCCCCGTCGGTTGCGTCGGACACCCGCTGCACGATCTGTGCGGCGTCAGCCGGCCCGTCGAGCAGCATCGCCGCGGTGACGAATGCCGCGCGCTTGAGATGATGGCCACCGCCGGGACCGAAACCGGGGCCGCCGGCCCCACCATGACCCCAGCCGTGTTTGCCCCAGCCGCCTCCGAAACCCGGGCCACCAAAGCCGAAGCCAGGTCCGCCGAAGCCGGGCCCGCCAGAGCCGGGTCCGCCGAAGCCGGGCCCGCCGAAGCCGGGTCCACCAAACCCGCCAAAGAATCCGCCACCAAACATCGTTGTTTCCTTTCTCAAACCATCAACCTCCTTGATACCACCGGCCGCGGCAATGTCAATGAAATTGATGGTTGCGCGCCGGAAAATCGCCGGGCGCGCGCCGAGGGGCTGCTATCGTCGGTTGTTTATGCCAGAGATGGACCGTCGCCGCATGATGATGGTGACCGGATTCGGCGCGCTAGCAGCACTTATACCCACTCCGAAAGCCGGGGCTTCCCCGTTGCGGCCAGCACCCGCCGCGCCCGTTGCAGCAACCGGGGGTTACTTGTTCCGCGACGAGTTCGACGGCCCCGCCGGCTCGGCACCCGACCCGTCGAAGTGGGTTGTGGCGAACCACCGAACGCCAATCAACAACCCGGTGGGGTTTGACCGGCCCGAGTTCTTCGGGCAGTACCGCAACAGCCGCCAGAACGTGTTCCTCGACGGCAAATCCAATCTGGTTCTGCGCGCCACAAAAGACGGCAACGGCTATTTCGGCGGCTTGGTCAGTGGTACCTGGCGGGCAGCCATCGGGACCACCTGGGAAGCCCGCATCAAGCTCAACTGCCTCAGCCCCGGTTGCTGGCCGGCCTGGTGGCTGTCCAACGACGATCCCGGTCGCAGCGGGGAAGTCGACCTGCTCGAGTGGTACGGCAACGGCGAGTGGCCGTCGGGAACCACCGTCCACGCCAACCCGGATGGCACGGCGTTCGAGACACACCCGATCGGGGTGGATGGCGCGTGGCACAACTGGCGAGTCACCTGGAATCCGAGCGGCATGTACTTCTGGATGGACTACGTCGACGGGGCCGAACCGTACTTCAGTGTTCCGGCAACCGGAATCGAGGACCTCAACGACCCCATCCGCGAGTGGCCGTTCAATGAACCCGGCTACACGATGTTTCCGGTCTTGAACCTCGCGGTTGGTGGTTCGGGTGGCGGCGACCCCGCGCGCGGGTCATATCCGGCCGAAATGCTCGTCGACTGGGTGCGCGTTTTCTAGCACGCGCCATCTCACTGCCGCAAGCCGGGTGCGGGATGCGTGCTACCCCGGCGCGTGGTTTCATAACACCGTTTGCGAAAGTTGCCTAGGGTATCGTGCCAGGCCGAAAGACTGGCTTTCACGATTGGGTGGTATTTGATGGATCGTCGCAGCATGTTGTTGATGACCGGGGTGGGCATGCTTGGAGCTGCGATGCGCCTGCCGCAGGCCTGGGCGCACCCGTCACCGCCGGAGGCGCCGGCGCAAGCCCCGGGCGGGCCCTACATCTTCTCCGACGAGTTCGACGGCCCGGCGGGCGCAGGTCCCGATCCGGCCAAGTGGACGGTGCAGACCTGGCAGGACGACGTGTTCCCGCCGGTCGCGGGGATATACCGCGACGATCGCCGCAACGTGTTCCTCGACGGCAATTCCAACATGGTCCTGTGCGCTACCCAAGAATTCGGCAACTACTACACCGGCAAACTGCGGGGCAACTTCCGAAGCATGATCAACCAAACCTGGGAAGCGCGGATAAAGCTGGACTGCTTGTTCACCGGCCTATGGCCGTCGTTCTGGGGTGTCAACGAGGATCCCATGCCGGACGGCGAGGTCGACATCTTCGAGTGGTACGGCAACGGCCAGTGGCCCCCGGGAACCACGGTCCACGCGGCATCCAACGGGAAGACATGGGAAGGCAAATCGATTCCCGGGTTGGTGGACGGCGCTTGGCACACCTGGCGAATGCGTTGGGATGAGGACGGTTTCAAATTCTGGCGGGACTACGTTGACGGCGCCAAGCCGTACTTCAGTGTTCCGCCGAAGCCCATCCACGTCGCCGGCGGCGCTCCTGACGACTTTCGGTGGCCGTTCAACAATCCCGGCTATTGGATGACTCCGATGTTCACGCTTGCGGTCGGTGGGGTTGGCGCCGGCGATCCCGCCCTAGGCAGGTTCCCGGCGGCAATGCTGATCGACTACATCCGCATCTGGTAGCGACTTACCGCACCGCCTTGATCACCTGAACCAGGTTGAACTGCCAGCGCTCGACCAGCCGGAAGCCCAGGTCGTGCGGAACGGCGAAGGCGGGGGTTGCTCCGTAGCGTTCGCCGGGCGGGAGCGCCGAGCCCTGCTCGTGAGCGGGCCTGGACTGGTCGGCTTGAGTGATGATCCACACGACGCCGCAGTGACTCAACGGCTGGGCGACGACCTCCGGGATGAGGTTGGTGTCGAAGACGTCGTTGCGGTCCGTTGCCCGCTGCCACAGGGTGAGGTCGATCAGCTTGCGGTATGCATCGGGGCGCGCCGCCAGCAACGGGCGCATCGGGGCGGGCATGAACGTCACCGTGTCGTTCACGAGTAAGCAATCACCCGGTGCCGCCCGCGCAGTGATCAGATCGGCCACTTGGCTGTAGTCCATCCCGTATTTCGCGTACGGGTTACGCTGCACCAGAAGGTAATTCGGAACAGCTACGACAGCGAAAAGACCGACGATCACCGCCGTTGTCCATGGCTTGACGGCCACCGCGGCGGCGCAGACACCCAGGATCAGTGCCATTCCCGGTGCCGTAAAGGATAAATACCGCGGCGTGTAAATCGAGTGTACTAGTGCCGAGTAGATCAGGATCGGGGCGGTCGGTATGGCAAGCCATGCCACCGCAAGGACCAACAGTTTCCGATCGGCCTGCGCCAATTGCGCGGACCTGCTGAGCCACACCGCAATAGCCGCCCCGATTACCAGCGCAGACAGAAGAGCGAACGGGGGGCTTCGTTCGAAATACTGTTGTACTACTACATCTTCGAGCGTCCGACGACCGACTGGCGCGATCCAACCTATCTGATGTGCTTGTCCGATGACCGTGACCAAAAACGGCGTCAGGGCGCAAACCACCACAGCCGACGTAACAGCGAACCGCACCAAAACCGTTCGCCCGCGCCGGAAGACAACGATGAAGACGAAGTGTGCCACGAGCAACAACGCGAGGTACGCGTCGAGCACAACCGACAGGGCTAGGGCGATGCCATAAGACAGCCAAAGCCAACCGGTGTCACGCCGAGCGGCGTGAACGAGCAGTACTGTCAGCCACACGGCGGCCATCATCGACAGCGCATACGGGCGAGCCTCGATGCCTGCCCATGTTGTCCGAGGCAAGATCGCGCAGAAAACGCCGGAGGCCACCGCGGCGGTACGAGACGAGAACTGCTTGCCCAGCACCACGACTCCGGCCGCGGCGCCTCCAATAGCCAGACCACTCGGTGCGCGGGACCAGAACTCCGTGGGCGGGAAAATCTGGAACCAGCCGTGCATGAGCAGGTAGTACAGGCCGTGGACGGCGTCGACATTGGCCAACATTCGCCACAACTGGCCGAGAGAACGACTGTATGAGGCCGAAATGGTGGCGGCCTCGTCATACCAGAACGACGGGCGGCCGGCGCCGCCCAGACTCACTGCGACGGCCAACAGTGCAACGATCAGCGGGTCCAACGCGGCCGGCGGTCGTGCCGCCAGGCCCCCACGAAGCGCATCGCGGTGATGCCGTGATTCGCCGGTATGGGAGACGCTCACCGAGCCGCCAAGCAGGTCGCGGTCTCGCTGAACACATCGCTATGTTGCCAGAAGCAGGCCAGAGCCTTCTGGCTGGTCGGATTCGCGTCTAGCCTGGGGGCGAACTACCCGTTGTTCAGGAACAGCTACCAGAGTCCGTCGGCGCCCTCGCGGCAGACCCAATGGGTGTATTTCCCGTTGTCGTAGACGATCTCGACGTGTGGGCCGTCTACCTCACAAGCGGCCTCAGTCGAATAGACGCCCTCGACCTGGACTTCATCAGCGTTGGCCACTGCCACCCCGGTGGTCATCAGGCCGCCCAACGCCAGTAGCCCGGCGGCGAAAACCGTCCTCATGCAAACCTCCCCCTGTCATCGGTGAGGCGACTACAGCGATTTGGCTGAGCACGGGATCGTTCTCTGGGCACACGATCGGGAAATGGCGAACCAACGAACCGCGAATTCGAACGTATGATCGATCGATGGGCGAGCTCGCGTCAATCGGGTACAACGGCCAACCGGTCCGCAGCCCGTTTCGGCTGGTGCGTCCGCCGATCACGGTGCTGGTGGACCTCACGGTGCTCTTCCCGCGCGAGCCGCACCGCTCCGGCCGATATCAGCCCAACGGTCTGCAGCTGCACAAGGTCGTCGAGGGGCGGCTGAGCTGCTGGGGCCTCTGCGAGCAGGGCGACTGGTGGGGGCTGGTGACCTACCCGATCGCCTACGGGTCTAAGCGGAGAACCGTGACGCACTGGATACCCGCCTGGACGCTGCGCCGGAAACGCTAACGGTCGTCCTTTGGCTTTGACCATTGGTGGCTGTAGCCGCCGTCCTTGAACGTAAGTCCCGGCAATGGACGTCTCGCGGGTTCTCATCAGCAGCCCGAACAACGTTTGGGCACGAGCCATTGTGGGGTCGTTCGACCGCACGCCCTGCGTGATCACGGCCTTGAGCGCCGCGGTGCGGTTTGGGTCGACGACGACGAAGTCGGCCTCCTTGCCGGCGTCGAAGTTGCCCAACCGGTCCTCCATGTCGAGTGCGCGTGCACCGCCGAGCGTTCCGAGGAACAACATTTCGGCTGGATGCATAGCAACCCCGGCTTCGCCGGTCTCTGAGATGTGGGTCTTAAAGGCGGCATTGAGCACTTGCGGTATCGACCACTCATCTCCGGCGCCGAAATCCGTTCCGGCGGAGATGTTTACACCGGGAAGGTGAAGAATGTGCCCAAGATGAATCCCAGCCACCTGATCTTCCCCTAGTGTTTTCCCAGAAGGACCTGCCAATTTTGTATCTGTCGGGGTATTGCCCAGGCGAGTAGCACGAATGTGGTTGCCCCCCAAACCAGTCCAACCACCCCGGCAGCGGCGCGTGCGACCGCTCGATCAGGGCAACGACAGCGAACAAAGTCGCTGGCGTCGGGCTTCCCGCAACGCCGGATGATTGTACGCGCGACGTGGTGATTGCCCGCGATGTGCGGTCAATCGATGCGGCCGCGTCAATCCAATGCGATGATTGCTGCCCGTGGAAGCAAGTTGGGGCTCGGAACTGACCAGGCTCATCGCGCTGGCGGCGGTCATCGCCCTCTCACCGATCACGGTCGTTCCGGCAGTGCTGGTCTTACATGCGCCCCGGCCGCGGCCGACCGGTCTCGCTTTCCTAGGCGGCTGGGTACTGGGCCTGGCCGCCCTCACCGCATTGTTTGTCGGGGGCTCCGGCCTGCTCGGCGGTGTGCACAAGGCGTCACCGCCGACCTGGGCATCCTGGCTCCGCGTGGTCCTGGGGTCGGCGCTGATCGCGCTGGGGGTGTTCCGCTGGCTGACCCGGCATCGTCAGGGCAGCACGCCGCGCTGGATGCGCTCGTTTTCCACCCTCACCCCGATACGCGCCGGGGTGACCGGGGCGGTGCTGGTGGTGCTACGACCCGAGGTGCTGATCCTGTGCGCGGCGGCCGGCTTGGCCGTCGGCAACAGCAGCTCCAGCGTCGCAGGTGAGTTGCTGGCCGCCGCGCTGTTTGTCGTCGTCTCTGCGTCAACGGTTGCCATCCCGATATTGGGCTATGTCAGTGCCGGTGACCGCCTCGACAATGCATTGGAACGACTCAAAGTCTGGATGGAGGAAAACCACGCCACGCTGCTCGCAATCATGCTTGTTCTGATCGGTTTGATGGTGCTCTACAACGGGATTCACGCTCTGCGGTAACCCGGTTTGCGTACTTGCGGCGCGTTTTGTCGTCACAGCGTCGTGTCAATGGGAAGATTGCTGCCCATGGCAGGAAG
Source organism: uncultured Actinomycetota bacterium (assembly GCA_963730415.1). Classification (GTDB taxonomy): domain Bacteria; phylum Actinomycetota; class Actinomycetes; order Mycobacteriales; family Mycobacteriaceae; genus Mycobacterium. Next base: position 423,358 of record CAVSSC010000001.1, read on the forward strand.
CTGGGGCTCTGTGGTGACCGGGCTCATTCCGCTCGGGCTGGTGATCTCGCTGTCGCCGCTCACGGTCATCCCGGCGGTGCTGGTATTGCAGGCGCCACGGCCGCGGCCGAGCAGCGTCGCTTTCCTCGGCGGCTGGCTGCTGGGGCTGGCCGCGCTCACGGCGCTCTCCGTCGCAGCCTCCGGCATGCTCGGCGGTCTGGACAAGTCGCCGCCGCGCTGGGCGTCCTGGCTGCGCGTGGTTCTGGGGTCGGCGCTCATCGTCTTCGGCATCTTCCGATGGCTGGCCCGGCATGGCCACACCGAGTCGCCGGCCTGGATGCGCTCGTTCGCCACCATCACCCCGGTACGCTCGGGGTTTATCGGGGCGGCGCTGGCGGTGATGAGACCGGACGTGTCACTCATCTGCGTGGCGGCCGGATTGGCCATCGGCGCCAGCGGGCTCGGCCACACCGGTGACTGGATAGCCGCCGCATCCTTTGTCGCCGTCGCCGCGTCAACGGTTGCGATCCCGGTACTGGCCTATGCGGCAGCCGGTCACCGCCTCGACGATGCGCTGGCACGGCTCAAAGACTGGATGGACCGAAACAACGCCGCCCTACTCGCGGCAGTCCTGGTCGTGATCGGTTTGATGGTGCTCTACAACGGAATTCACGCTCTGTAGCCCCCGTCAGCCAGTCCGGCGTCCTCTTCGAGGCTGTTTGTCGTGCCAAAGACAAACTCGCGGATCAGCTCCCGGCTGTAGTCCCTGAGCATGCCCACATAGCCCTTCGCCGCCCATTGCTGACAGTGTCGCTCTTCGTGGTGGAGCACCCGGTCCAAGTCGAGGCTGCTCTCCACGGGCTTGCCGCTGCCGCCGATGTACCAGGCATGCCCAGACTGGATGATCCGGCGAAGCTGCTCGGCGGGGTGGGTGCGGCTGCCCACGTTGACCATGAAGATGTCACCCCAGGCGGTGCCGCCCCGTTGGCTGAATTGTCTTTGGATCCAGTTGCCGCCAAGACCCATCAGTATGCCGTTCGGGGTCGTCACGAGGCGCCCTCCGTTGCGGTCGACAAACCTGACGTCCCGGGTGTAACTCCAGCTGTTTGCGTTCTGCCGGTTCATGATCCGCGTAACCTCGGCGGCAGAGTAGGGCGTCGCGGCAAAGTCTGCAGGCTGCTTTCCCGCCTTACCGTAGTCGGTGCCCGCGTTCAGGATGTAGGTCATCAGCGCCGCCTTGCGGGCGTCGTCCCCGCTGGTGCCCTGCGGGATGAGGAAGAAGGATTTGCCGTCCGGGTCTTTGATCTCCGCCATTTTCTCGAGCACCTGAAAGCTCTCCGGGGTGATGTCGTGCCGTCGGGCGATCTCGGTGACGACGTGCGGGGCCACGCCCTGACGTTCGGCGTTTTCCAGCCAAACCTCGGAGTAGCCCTGGGCGTCCATGTCTTCGGTCAATTCTTCACGGCCAGCTTCACCGTCAAATACCGGATTCTTTCCGCGTTTCGTCCGCTTCCCGCAGACTAGACACCCCTTCGGTTAGGTCACGCACTTGCGCATAACGTTGCAGCACCTCGGGCGCCGGGTCGGCGGTGTATTCGTCGGTCACAGGAGGATTCCACGCGGGGGGTCCCGGCGTTCCGCTCAACGCCCACGCCGCCTGCCGTGCCGCGCCCAACGCGACGTACTGCGCCGGGGCGGGCGCCAGCACGGGCATGCCGAACACCGCGGGCGCTATCTCCCGAAGCGCTCGCGATCGGGCGCCGCCGCCGACCAGCAGTATGCGGCGCGCGACAACGCCGTGCGTGGCCAGGTGCGCAAGGCCATCGGCCAGCGCGCACAGCAGCCCCTCCACCGCAGCCCTGGCGAGGTTAGCCGGCGTCGCATTCGATAACCGCAGGCCGTGTACCGCGCCAGTGGCGTTGGGACGATTAGGAGTTCGCTCGCCTTCCAAGTACGGCACCAGGACCAGTCCTGCGCTGCCCGGCGGCGCCGAGAGCGCGAGCTGGGACAGCTCGTCGTGGTCGACCCGCAGCAGTGCGGCGGCCGCGTCAAGCACCCGCGCGCCGTTGAGTGTGCACACCAGCGGAAGGTAGCGCCCGGTGCCGTCGGCGAATCCTGCTACAAACCCGGAGTCGTCGCGGACCGGGTCGGCGGTGACCGCGGCAACCACCCCCGATGTCCCGATCGAGACCATCACATCGCCCTCTTGGGCGCCGAGGCCGAGCGCCGCGGCGGCGTTGTCCCCGAGGCCTGCGCCGAACGTCGGCCCGTCGCGGGCGGTCTGCTCCGACGGGCCCAGCACGGTGGGCAGTTCGGGGCGGCGACCACGCAGGGCCAGCTCGAGGAGGTCGAAACGGTAGGCGTCGCTCGCGGCGTCGTAGTAACCGGTGCCGCTGGCGTCGCTGCGATCGGTGGTCAGCGTCGTGATGTCGGTGTCACCCCGCAACCGCCACGTCAGCCAGTCGTGCGGCAAGCAGACAGCCGCCGTACGGTTCGCGTGCTGCGGCTCGTTGTCGGCGAGCCACCGCAGCTTGGATACCGTGATCGCGGCCAGCGGCACGACGCCGACGGCTTGGGCCCACGCGCGCGCCCCGCCCAGCTCGCTGACAAGCGCGAGTGCGGCATCGGCCGAACGCACGTCGTTCCACAGCAGCGCAGGCCGCACCACCTGGCCGGTCCCGTCGAGGCAGACCATGCCGTGTTGCTGCGCGCCGACCGCGACCGCATCGACGCCGTCCAGCCCTCCTGCGGCCGCGATCGCCTCTCGTGCAGCGGCTTCCCATGCCGCCGGGGCGATTTCGGTTCCGTCGGGGTGGTCGGCGCGGCCCTCGCGGACCACCTCGCCGGTACCGGCCTCACATACCAGCACTTTGCAGGACTGTGTTGACGAGTCGATGCCGGCGACCAGGGTCATAATTCGTTTGCCCCGGTAAGTGCCTCCAACGTTGCGCGCGCGCCGTGGCGGTGCAGCGAATCCAGTGTCCACAGATACGGGTCGAGGAAGCGCGACTCGTCGACGAGGTCACCGAACACCGAACGGTTGGCGAGAAACGCGGCCGGGTTGTTGCGCTGTGAGCGGGCGATCGGAACGAGCGTGTCGGCGAGCCGGTCCACCACTTCGATCGGTTGGCCGTTTTCGTCGACGCCCTCGGCGTAGCGTGCCCAGCTCGCGACGATTGCCGCGGACAGCCGCACCGGGCCTCCGGATCGGAGATTGTCGCGAACCACCGGTAGCAGCCACTTCGGGATGCGTTCGGACGAGTCGGCGCACAACCTGGCCACCGTGTCGCGGACATAGGCGTTGGCGAAGCGCGGGATGAGTCCTTCCTTGAACTCTGTCAAACCCGGAATCGGCGCGAGTGTCGGCATCGCCTCAGAATCCATGTAGCGGGCAACGAACTCGGCGATCAGTGGGTCCTGGGCGGCTTCGTGCACCAGCCGGTACCCGGCCAGGTACGCGAAATAACACAGGCCCTGGTGGCTGGCGTTGAGCAGCCGCAGCTTCATCGCCTCGTACGGTGACACGTCATCGACAAGCTGAACGCCGGCCTTGTCCAGTGGGGGCCGGCCGTCAGCGAAATCGTCCTGGAGAACCCACATAGCGAACGGTTCCGCGACGACGGGCCATGCGTCCTGGACACCGTATTCGGAGTCCAGTCGCGCAATCACCTCGGGAGTGGTCACCGGTGTGATCCGGTCAACCATCGAGTTCGGGAACTTGGTCTTTGCGCGCATCCACTGCGCGAGTTTGGGATTGAAGTGTTCGGCGTATGACATGAACGCCCGCCGCGCCACGTTCCCATTTTCGACGATGTTGTCGCACGACACGATCGTGGGCGACGGCAGGTCCCGCTCTCGTCGTCGGTTCAGTGCCTCGGCCACCAACCCGAAAACGGTGCTCAGCGGTGGATGGTAGCCACCTTCGGTGATGGTGAGCGAGATGATCCGGCTGGCCGGATTGGCGAGCAGCTCTATCACCGCTTCGGGATCGTCAGGGGCATAACGATAGTCGACGATGGAGCCGATGACGCGCGGCTGCCGGGTGCCGTCGGGGTGTTCGAGGATCAACGTGTACAAGTAGTCCTGGCTGCGCAGCGCGTCGCGCATGCGCTGGTCACCCGGCAGCACGCCGACACCGCAGATTCCCCAGTCCTGCGCAAGCCCGTCGTTGAGCAATTTGTCGATATACATGGCTTGGTGAGCGCGGTGAAAACCGCCGACGCCGAAATGCACAATGCCGATGCCGATTTGGCTGCGCTCATACGTCGGGGCTGGGATCTTCAGAGCGCTCAAGTTCTCTGTGCTCAGCTTCACTGAAGCTTCACCTCAGCCTCGACCGTCGTGTCCCACTTGTGCCGAAAATCACCAGTCAGCGGTTGGGGCCGTACTTAGCTCACCGCTATGCGCTTGGACACAGATCACGCAAGGCGTAGATCACCACGTCTGCGGCCTGCCGACCGTTGATCCCACCTGTGCCCTGGTCGGCGTCGGATTTTTGCAGCGCCAGGGTCTTCCAGCTGCTGGGGAGAAGCACCCCAAGAAAGCTGTTGGCATATACCCGCGCCCATCTGCAACAGCGCCGGGTCACCGCCGTTAATGGCGTGGATCCCGGCGTTGTGCAGGTCATTGAGAAAGGCAGTCTGGTCAGCCTGCGCCGGGCTGGCCCAGAAGACCCCCGCGACCAGAAGTGGGCCGCCTACCAGCACTGCGCCCATAAAGCGGCCATAGCGCCGCTGTGCTGCCATAGCTTGTTCTCCTTTGCCTGTTACCGCGCCCGATTCGGATGATGCACTCTTACATGAAAGCCGGAAAAAACACGCTGCGAGGCAAATTTATCGGGACCGGCGGGCTAACGGATATAGCTGCGGACGGAGCGCTCCCAACGCGACTCCGCTCGCAGGCCGTCGAAGCCACCGACACGGCCATCGCGGCGACTGTCGAACCATCGACCGGCGACTCGCCCACGTCGGCAAACAAGAGCGGCCACCTCGCCCTAATACTGCAGCCGTAGATCGTGATCATTGGTGCTGGCGTCGTTTGTAGTGGGATTGTCGGGCTCGGTATTGGTGTCGTCGGCGCCATCGTGACCAGGCCAGCAGGGTCGTGACGGTGTGGTGGGTGACTAGGAGCAGGGCGTCGAAGAGACGTCGAAACTCGTTGACAGTCAACGCAATCAGTCCGGCTGGTGTGGGTTGGTGGTCGCGTTCGGTAGCCGCCGCTACGGCCAGGAAGGCATGGGCGAGCATGGCCAGGGTGGTCCAGCGGTGCCAGGAGGTCCAGCGGCGGACCTGGTGTTGGTCGAGGCCGGTGAGTCCTTTGGCGGTTTGGAAGGATTCCTCGATGCGCCAGCGTTGACCGGCCACGGCCACCAGGGTGCGCAACGGCGCCGGGTGTGGACTGTAGCAGCGCAGGTAGGCCAACTCGCCGGTGGCATCGTTGCGGCGGATCAGCAAATGATGGTGGCCGGTGTCGGTGTCGTCTTCAGGTTGCAGTGCGATCCAGGCCCAGGAGTAGTAGCGGTGTCCGTGGCTGCCGGTGCCGGCGGAGTGTTTCTGCCAGGCCCCTGTGGGCAACTGGGGCGGGAGTCGATCCACGCGGATCGGACCCGCTGCGGTGGGGACGCGCCGGTTGGCCGCCACGGCCAGTACGTAGCCCAGGCCGTGACCGCGGATGGCGGCGCGCAGCTTCGGGTCGGCTCCGTAGACCTCGTCGCCGGCCACCCAGGCTGCGGGAACCTTCGCCTCCACGGCGCGGGCTACCAAGGCTGCCGCCAGAGTGGGTTTGGTCGCGAAACCCCTTTTGTTGGTGGGGATTCCGGCATTGTCGCAGCGACCGGGATCTTCGGCCCATGATCGTGGTAGATACAGGGCGCGGTCGATGAGGGCATGTCCGCGTGGGGCGGCGTAGGTCAGATACACCCCAACTTGGGCGTTCTCGATGCGCCCGGCGGTGCCGGTGTACTGGCGTTGCACCCCGACCGAATGCACGCCCTTCTTCACGTCACCGGTTTCGTCGACGACCAGGATCGCGCCGGGGTCTCCGAAGGCGTCGACAACGTAGTCACGTAGGTCATCGCGGACCGCTTCGGCGTCCCATTTCGCCCGTGACAGTAGGTGCTGCAACCCGTCGGGAGTGGCATCGCCGCGGTGCTCGGCGATCGTCCAGCAATTCTTGCGGTCCAGCCCCGAGACCATACCCAGCACCAGTTCTGCGGCATGCCGCAGCGGTTCGTACCGGGCGAAACGCGGTGCGATCCGATCGATCACCGTCGAGAACTCAGTCCACCACCGATCAGGGTCTACGCTATGAACCGCGGCGACCGCGGCCAGTTCTAGAGTCTTCACAAACCCCGAACAATGCCGCGGTCACCGCCTCTACCAGCGCAGACACGCCACAACACACAAATCCCGAACTACGGCTGCAGTACTAAGCCATCGTGCGGGCCCTAAGGTGTCGGTCTAAACCTTGTCGCGGTCGAAATGCCCTGACCGGGGCCCAGATTGGAGCCGATGACGGGAAGCGATTCTGCTGCGGACGGAATTCGGGCACAGACCAGGTCACCGGCCAAGAACTTTCGGGATCGTCGCACCAGTCAGCCGGTGATCAGACCTTGGATCACCACTATGCGTTCGGACAGAGATCGCGCACGGCGTAGTCAACAATGTCGTCGGCCTGTTGGGGGGTGATCCCACCGGCGCCCTGGTTGCTGTCGGAGCGTTGCAGCGCCAGGTCCACTAGCTGACCGGGAGGAGCGCCCCAAGATAGTTGCTGGCATATACCCGCGCCCATCTGCAACAGCGCCGGATCACCGCCACTGACGGCGTGGATCCCGGCCTTGTGCAGGTCATTGACAAAGGCGGTCGCGTCGGCCTGCGCTGGGCTGGCCCATACGACCCCCGCGACCAGAAGCGGGCCACCGACTAGCGCCGCGCCCATAAATCGGCCGTAGAGCCTCTGCGCTCCCATAGCTCCTTCTCCTCTTTCTGTCAACCGCTATATCAAATCATTCACTTCTATGAAACCTCGGAGAAAGGCTCTGTGCACCAAAAATTTCCTGTGAATGAGCTGCACATAAATAAAGTCTCTGAGAGTGAAAAGTTGCCAAGGACGGGTGGCCAAGGGACGTCGCTGCGGTCGGAGCCCGTCCAACCCGACTCCGCTCGCAGGCCGTCGAAGCCACCGACACGGAAATCGCGGCGACTGTCAAACCATCCACCGGCGACCCGCCGCTGCCAGCAAAGACCAGCGGCCACCGCGCCCTAAGCCATCGTGGCCGCCGGGTGTATCCGGCCTTATAGGCAACTTCTCCGCATGGGCGACAAGTCAGCGGCAGGAATCAGCTGTCGGTCGAAACTCTGTAGCGGTCGAAATACCCTGGCCAGAGTCAACATTGGAGCCGATGACGACCACCACTATGCGTTAGGACAGAGGTCGCGCACGGCGTAGTCAACGATGTCGTCGGCCTGTTGGGGGGTGATCCCACCCGCGCCCTGGTGGCTGTCGGAGCGTTGCAGCGCCAGGGCTTCGAGCTGACCGGGAGGAGCGCCCCAAGAAAGCTGTTGGCATATACCCGCGCCCATCTGCAACAGCGCCGGGTCACCGCCGGTGACGGCGTGGATCCCGGCCTGGTGCAGGTCATTGAGAAAGGTGGTCGCGTCGGCCTGCGCTGGGCTGGCCCAGATGAGCCCGGCGACCAGAAGGGGGCCACCGACTAGCGCGGTGCCCGTAAACCGGCCATAGAGCCGCTGTGCTGCCATGGCTTCTTCTCCTTTGCCTGTCAACCCCCTGTATTGGACGATTCACCTCCATGAAGGCTCTAAGAAAACACCCTGTGCACCGAGAATTTCCTATGAATGAGCTGCGCAATAGATAAGTCCTTGAGAATGGAGAGTCGCCAGGGCGGGTGGGCTAATGGGACATTGGTGCGGACGGAGCCCTTTCAACCCGGCTCGGCTCGCCGACCGTCGAGGCCGCCGACAGGGCCATCCCGGCGACTGTCAAACCATCGACCGGCGGCCCGCCTACGTCGGCCAACACCAGCGGCCACCTCGCCCTAAGTCATCATCCGGGCCGTGGGGTGTCGGTCGAAACTTTGTCGCGGTCGAAACGCCCTGACCAGGGCCGCGATTGGAGCCGATGACTGTCAATGGCCAAGTCGAAGTCCCCGCTGTTGGCCAGGTAAAAGTCCCCGCCCCGTGCGGTAGTTCAGTGGTTGGTCAGGGGTTCTCCTTTCGGTGTTGGGCGTCTTTCATGCGGTAGGACTGGCCGTCGGTGATGACGACGGTGGCGTGGTGCAGGAGCCGGTCCAGGATGCTGACGGCGGTGGTCTGTTCGGGCAGGAATCGGCCCCATTGTTCGAAGGGCCAGTGCGATGCGATGGCCAGGGAGCGGCGTTCGTAGGCGCCGGCGACGAGACGGAATAGCAGTTGGGTCGCGGTGTCGTCGAGCGGGGCGAAGCCGAGTTCGTCGAGGATGATCAGGTCGACGCGCAGCAGGGATTCGATGATCTTGCCGACGGTGTTGTCGGCAAGGCCTCGGTAGAGGGTTTCGACGAGGTCGGCGGCGGTGAAGTAGCGGGCCTTGTGCCCGGCGTGGATGGCGGCGATCCCGAGACCGATCAGGGTGTGGGATTTCCCGGTCCCGGCCGGTCCGATGATCGCCAGGTTGGATTGTGCGCGAACCCATTCCAGGCTGGACAGGTAGTCGATCACCTCCGGCTGAATTGAGGAGGCGGCCACGTCGAACGACTCCAACGTTTTGGCGACTGGGAACCCGGCGGCCTTGAGCCGGTTGACGACGTTGGAGGCATCGCGGGCGGCCAGTTCGGTTTCGACCAGGGTCCGCAGCACCTCTTCGGGGGTCCAACGCTGGGTCTTGGCCGTCTGCAGGACCTCGGGTGCGGTGCGCCGGATCGCTGCGAGTTTGAGCCGACGCAACCCGGCGTCGAGATCGGCGGCCAGTTCTGGAACAGAGAGCGGTGCAACGGGTTTGGTTGCCTTGGCCGATGTGGTGGTCATGAACTCACACCACCATCGGCGGCCGGGGTGACCTTGTAGGCATCCAACGAACGCGTCGGGGCGACCGGTAGGTCGAGGATCAACGCATCCCCAGCGGGGCGGGGCTGGGGTGTTCCCGCCCCGGCGGCCAGGATCGAGCGGACATCGGTGGCACGGAACCGCCGGAACGCCACCGCCCGGCGCAACGCCGCCACCAATGCCTGTGCACCATGGGCGGCGCCCAGTGCCAGCAGGATCTCCAGCTCAGAACCCAGGCGGGTGTTGCCGATCGCGGCGGCCCCGACCAGGAACGCTTGGGCGTCGGCACCGAGGTCGCAGAACTGCTTCTCGATGGTCGTTTTCGGGCGTGGCCCGCGGTTGGGTGCCGGTCGTGGCCCGTCGTAGTGGGCATCGCTGATCGACGCGGTGCCCGGGGCACCCAGTTCGTGCTCAGCCACGATCGTCCCGGTCGTGGGCTCGACGAGGCAGACCGCCCCGTGATCGACCACCACGGCCACGCTGGCTCCGATCAGCCGGGTGGGCACCGAGTAGCGGGCCGAGGCATACCGGATGCAGGACAGCCGGTCGACCTTACGCAGCACCGAGGGCGCCCCGATCTGCAGACGCAGCGACGGCAATGGTCCGAGGAGTTCACGTTCGATGAGCAGCCGCTCGTCGGGCACCGCCATGATCTCCGAATGGACCGCAGCATTGACCTCGACGCACCACGCCCTGGCCGCGGCGTTGGCGGCCCGCACGCCAACCGGTGTCCCGGTGATGGCAGCGTCGGTGAGCAGCGGCACCGCCAGATCGCGTTGAGCGTAGCCGCACAAGTTCTCCACGATGCCCTTCGATTCGGGATCGGATGCATGGCAGAAATCCGGTGCGAACCCGTAATGGCTCGCCAACCGGACATATTCGGCCGTAGGAATCACCACATTCGCCACTACACCGCCCTTCAAACACGCCATTCGGTCGGCCAGCACCCGGGCCGGGACACCGCCGATCGCAGCCAATGCTTCGGCGATCAGCGCCAGTGTCGTCGACGCCCGTTGATCGGTGGCGAACGCCACGAACCGCCACCGGGAGAACGCCAGCACCGCGCAGAATAAGAACAGCCCGGGCGCGGCTTCGGCCCAGTCGATCACCAGATACTCACCCGGCGACCACACCGCCGGGCGGCGGCCCCGGTGATTCTCGCTGCGCCACAATGCCTTCGACTCCGCAACCAATCGGCGGAAGTTACGCTCCGAACCCTCATAGCCAGCAGCGCGAGCGATCGGCAACATCCGCTTCGCCGACATCCGGCCCGCCGACTTCGCGACGCGTTCGGCGACCAGCTCGGCCACCGCATCGTAGTTACGGGCCCGCTCAGCCCGCGGTGGTGCGGTCTCGCCGGCTTCGAACTTCTCCACGACCCGTTTGACGGTCTTGTGGGTGGTGCCGCACAGCTCGGCGGCGCCTCGGAATGACCCGACTTGCTGATAGGCAGAAATGATGTCCATGCGGTCCCTCGCAGACTTCAATGGAACTCCCCGGTGGTGGCGATGAGTGGTTGGCACCTTCACCGTCACCACCGGGGCCCGCAGTTCCTGATCGACACGACGAACACGGGGTGGGGACTTTTATCTGGCCACCAGTGGGGACCTCCACTTGGCCACCAGTGGGGACTTTTTCATGGCCACGGACAATGACGGGAATCGAACCCGCGTATTCAGCTTGGGGAGTCGATTCAGTGCCGCTGTGGTGTCCCAGCGCGTCCGTCGAGCGAAGACCACCAGCGGAAACACATTCGTGCAGGTCCGTGGGTGTCCGCGGAAGTTGCGCTGACTTGTGACAGCGCCGTTCTTGAGGGACCAGCGCCCTTCTTGAGGGACCAGCCCTGGCCGAACGTCACCATTTGGAAACGGCGCGGTGCGGCGCGGCTCGTGTTTCACATGGGCTGCCGACAATTGACTCGGTCGTCTAAACACGACTTCGGTACGGCTAGCGGTTCTGCTGCACCATTTGATTGCGGAAATATCTGAGCGCGAATAAAGGAGTTGACGTTGATGGCGATCTTTGATCGGTTCAACATCAAAGTAGTTGCCAGCGCTGGGTTGTGCGGAGCCGCTATGGCCTTGAGCCCGGACGCGGCAGCCGCCCCGCTGATAACGGGCGGCTACGCGTGCATCCAGGGGATGGCGGGCGACGCTGCACCGCCGTTAGCCGCCGGTGGACCGGCAGTCGCGGGTGGACCGGCAGTCGCGGGCGGACCGGCAGTCGCGGGTGGACCGGCAGTCGCGGGTGGACCGGCAGTCGCGGGTGGACCGGCAGTCGCGGGCGGACCGGCAGTCGCGGGCGGACCGGCAGTCGCGGGCGGACCGGCAGTCGCGGGTGGACCGGCAGCGCGTCCGCACTCTCTGACATGGCTGGTGTCCCGCTGGTTGCGCCTGGGCCGGTTGTGGCTCCGGCGGGTGCGCCGGTGCCGGTTGGTGCTCCGCTGATTGCGCTTGGGCCGGTGGGTGCGCCGGTTGCCGGTGGGTGCGCCGTTGCCGGTGGGTCGCCTTGCCGGTGGTGCGCGGTTGCCGTGGGTGCGCCGTTGCCGGTGGGTGCGCCGGTGCCGGTGGGTGCTGCCGTTGCCGGTGGGTGCGCCGTTGCCGGTGGGTGCTCCGTTGCCGGTGGGTGCGCCGTTGCCGGTGGGTGCGCCGTTGCCGGTGGGTGCGCCGTTGCCGGTGGGTGCGCCGTTGCCGGTGGGTGCGCCGGTGCCGGTGGGTGCTCCGGTGGTTGCGCCGGTGCTGCCGGTTGGTACTCCGCTGATTGCGCTTGGGCCGGTGGGTGCGCCGCTGCCGGGTGGTGCCCCACTCATTGACATGGCTGGGACCGGTAAGGGTGCGCCGACTGGTCCGGCGCCGGCTGGCGGGCCTGTGCCTGGTCAGCCGGTTCTGCCCGGTCCTTCGGGGGCGGGCGCGCGCTGAGGCTGATCGTCTCTCGGGTTTTGCGCACCCGCTGGATGTGCCACCAGCGGGTGCGTCCCGTGGTAAGTGACGGCGGGTCGCCGGGGTCAAGCCCTGACCCGGGTGCTACCCAGCCAGCACCGCTTCATCACCTCCTGGGGGTGCATGTCATTAGTGGCGAGGTGCGCGTAGCCGAAAAAGCGGCAGCTCGTGCCCGTCGGCGGTACGGGGCACCCGGGATTGTGCCGACCTCAACGACAGTGAAAAAGCCTGCACGATCACAACAGCTGACGCATGTGCGCCCGCACATCATCTAAGTGCGGAGCCCCTTGAAACCGGCGGCTGTCGCCGCTGCTATTCCTGCACAATCACCGGGTCGCCAATATTGACCTTGTTGAAGTACCACTCTGCGTCCGCGGGGCTCAGGCTGATGCAGCCGTGGCTGACATTCTCAAGCCCCATTGAATTGACAGCCCACGGAGCTGAATGCACGAAGAGGCCACGGCTACTGATACGGACGGCGTAATCCACCGGGAGCCGGTAACCCTCGGGATCGTCGACGGGGATGCCGACGCTGCTCGAATCCATAATCACCGAGCGTTCCTTGGACAGGACAGTGTAGGAGCCGACCGGCGTCGGGAAGTGCGGCCTACCCATCGAGGCCGGCATCACCCCCGCTTCTCCCCAGTGAGGTCGGTGGTGCGGCGCTGGTAGTGGAGGCGGCGGTCCAGCCTCGACTCCGTCGATGCTCACGGTGAACGTGTGATCCGAGATACTGGCAACACCCACGACGGCAGGACCCGTTTGAAACTCCGTGGCCAGGCCGCCCACCGAAAGCGCCACCGTGCTGTGCGCCGGCCAGAATCGGTCGGGAACCCACTGCACCACGTCGTTGTCGAGCCATTCGAACTTGCCGGTCATCGCGGGCGCCGATTTGACTTCAATGGCACGCTCGGCCGCGTGCCGGTTGGCGACGGGCGCACTGAACGTCACCACCACGGGATGCGCCACACCCACCACCTCGCCCCGCGTTGGTAGAACCGACGCGATGGCGAACCCATACGACTGGTTCGCCGCCGCCAGGCTTACGCCGGCCGGCCCCGCAACCACACTCGCAGCGATCCCGATGACGGCAAGAACACACCGAACAACCGCCCGCATGACTCCGATTCCTTTTAATTGACAGAGTTGTAATAGTGATGGTAAGGGTGCTCTGAAGTGCGGAAGCGCAAGGGCGCGTTAGCGATTCGATCAAGCCTTGGTCACGTTTTGGCTACAGCGAGCGAATCCGGCAACTTGATTGCGCACCGGGATGAGGCGCTCGGGGTCGGGCACGAGGACGCCAGCCTGACGATGCCGCCTGTATACGCACTCGCAGGACGAAGCGCTCCGTTGGCAGGCAACCCAACGCGCCATGCGTGCGACGTGCGGCACGTGCGGATAGTTGGCGATGATGTCGAACGGCCGCGGGTCGTCGGCCAACAGTCGGTCAAGGGCGGTCAAAAAACGCCGTGCCTTCGTTCGCCATCGCGTCCATTGTCATTACCTCGATGTTATTCGTTTGCTGTGGAGTGCTGCGGTTATTGCACAATCCCGCTGATCGCCGGTTTTTGCGTTGCTGTGCGTGGCATGTTTCGCAAAAAAAGCATGCTTCGGCGGAAACGGTAGCGCCAAAATTCGGACTCCCGAGGAGTCCGCGATTTTCGTTTGCTACAACGCGCGATACCCCCCGAACTTTCAACTGGTGCTGTACGCCCACCAGTCGTAGGCGCCAGGTACGGGGCAGAGGTTCTTATACGCGGCGACGACGAACTGCTTCGCCTGGTCGTCGGTGAGTGTGGGATAGGTTTGGTGAAGGCCTGCTGCTGCCTGGGTGCCGGTGTAGTGGCCGTTCCATATCTGCCAACACACGTTGTAGCCGTTTTCCAGGAGCGCCGGCGTGACCCCGGTAATGCCTGCCGCTTGCACGACGCCGAGGAAGTCTTGAACTGAGGGCGCGGGGTGTGGGTGCGTGGCGTGGGCCGGTGCCGCCAGCCCTACGGCAACGAGAGCCATACAGGTGCCCGCCAGGATCATGTCGATCGAGGGGTGCGGGTTTGCCCGCATGCCTTCAAAAGTACGCCGCTTTTTCTGCCTTCATCGACGGCACCCACGGTGTCGTTCATGCGTCCTCTGCGCAACATTTCTCGTCGGCGATAGCGTGCCAGGCGTGGGTATCGTCGCAAGCGATCCACGCCAGAAGCAGTCGGTCGGCGGAACGGTGGGAGAACTGTTAGTCATTGGTCTGCCCCTGCTGTGCCCGCCAGGGGCATGTCATTTTCTCCCTCACAAACAGGCGCACACCCGCACACCTGCTGGTTAAGGATTGGGCATAAAGACGCCACCTTGACGATGGGGCTCTACACCCACAGCCAGAGCGAGGCGCTGAAGTCAGCGGGCGCGAGTTTGAACCGGGTTGTGACACCCTCGTGACATTCTCGGCCGATTCGAACACCATCGAACAGTGTTCGCGCTGGTCAGAGTGGAGCCGATGACGGGAATCGAACCCGCGTATTCAGCTTGGGAAGCTGATGTTCTGCCATTGAACTACATCGGCACTGTTGCCAAGGAAGGCTAGCACCCGGCGGCATATGCGGTGGACGGGTAGCGCTCTCCGATCGCGGACCCAGCCGAGGCCGTTCAATGTCGACGCCGAAATGCGGCTGTCCCCTCAAATTTAAAGAATCCATATTTATTATTTCGTTATCTCGCCGTAATGTGCTTTCCGTGGGTCGGCATGAATTAGCCAGGAAACGGCGAAAGTCACCGGTAGCCCTGGCTGCGGTGCTCGCCCCTGCCGCCGTATTCTTCGCGGTGGCGGGAGACATCCGTCCATCCGCCGCCCTGGGTAATACCAAGCCCGTGATTGGCGACATTGCGCCGTGCTGCCTGGAAATCGTCGCGGCAACATCGAATATGTCCCATAGCGCGGCAGGTATGGGATTCAACGATGGCCAGTTGCCTGCGGCATCGAGATACCACACACGATCCCGTTTCTTGCCAGTTGGAGTCGCACCGGAGCAGGGCCTACAGGTCAGAACGATCTTGACTGCCCGCAGTATCAGCGCGACCTTCCCTGAGATCCACGAAATCGGTGGGGTCCGACCGGATCCGCTGCCATGGCATCCCCTCGGTTTAGCCCTCGACGTGATGATTCCCAACCCCGATACCGCCCAGGGCATCGCGCTGGGAAACGCGATCGTCGCGTTCGTGCTGCAGAACGCAACTCGACTTCGGGATGCAAGATGCGATTTGGCGAGGCGTTTACTACACGCCCGGTGGAGCGCAGCGAACCGGGGCCGGCCACTATGACCACGTCCACATCACCACCACCGGAGGCGGATACCCCAAGGGTGGGGAGACCTACCTCCGCTGAGTTGTCGGGGCAGGACGACGAGCACTCAGCAACAGATAGGCTCGTCGGGTGCTGCTCTCCGATCGTGACCTCAGGGCCGAAATCACCGCCGGCCGGTTGGGCATCGACCCGTTCGACGACATCTTGGTGCAGCCGTCCAGCATCGATGTTCGCCTCGACTGCATGTTCCGGGTGTTCAACAACACCCGTTACACCCACATCGACCCCGCACAGCAGCAGGACGAACTGACGAGCCTGGTCGAACCCGTTAACGGAGAGCCGTTCGTGCTGCATCCGGGCGAGTTCGTGCTCGGCTCGACGCTGGAGCTCTTCACCTTGCCCGACGACCTGGCGGGCCGTCTGGAAGGCAAATCGTCACTCGGCCGGCTGGGTCTGCTGACGCACTCGACCGCCGGCTTCATCGATCCCGGCTTCAGCGGTCACATCACGCTTGAGCTGTCCAATGTCGCCAACCTGCCGATCACGCTGTGGCCGGGCATGAAAATCGGTCAGCTGTGCATTTTGCGGTTGACCAGCCCGGCGGAACACCCCTACGGCAGCTCGCGCGTAGGGTCGAAGTACCAGGGTCAGCGGGGACCAACGCCGTCGCGCTCCTACCAGAACTTCATAAGAAGTACCTAGGTTCGACAGGGCGCCCGCACAGCCTTTCTGCGCGATGATTAGTTGGTCCGTGGTTTCTCCTCCGCCCGACCATGGCTTGTCTAGCAATACCTTTGGAGGGGTTGATATTGGATATCGTGCTCGGGGTGTCGATGGCACCGGCGTCGATCCAGATGGTTGTCCTGGAAGGCGAATACGCCGACGGTGCCACGGTAGAAGAGGACGTGTTTGACGTCACTGCTGCCGACGACGCGGCCACTGCGAGCGCGCCCGATCAAGTGATCGCTGCCATCCTGGGTACCCGCGAGGGCGCGGCCGATGCCGGCCTCGAGCTGTCGTCTATCGGGGTGACTTGGACCGATCAACTCGAAGCGGCGGCGTTGCGCGACGCGCTGGCCGCCTACCGGATCGAAAACGTCATGCTGGTATCGGCCTTTCTGGCCGCGACAGCACTGGCTCAAAACGTCGGCGGGGCAATGGGTTACGAGCGCACCGCCGTGCTTTTCGTCGAGCCCGATACCGCGACGTTGGCGGTCGTCGAGACCTCCGACGGTTCCATCCCCGACGTCTACAGACAACAGATCCATGCCGGGTCCTACGACGAGGCCGCCGCACAACTCACCGGGATGGTCGCCGGGCTGGAGAAGCTGGAAGCAGCTCCGGGCGGCCTGTTTGTGGTTGGCTCGGGCGTCGACATTGCCCCGTTGAAGCCGGCGCTGGAGTCGGCGACCTCGCTTGATGTGAGCGCAGCGGAGGAGCCGGAGACAGCGCTGGCCCGCGGGGCTGCCCTGGCGTCGGCGAACGCGCCGCTATTCGCCTCCTCTACCGCTGCCCTGGCCTACGCCCAAGACCCCGGCACCGGCGCGGTCGACGGGTACGCCCTGCCGGAATACCTCTATGTTCCCTTCGGGGCTGAGCCCGGCGACGACGACGTCGCCTACAGCGCTGTGCCGGATGAGGACGCCGACGCACCGACCGTCCTCATAGAAAAGCTCTTCATTCCCGAAGAAAGCCAACCCCGTCGCAAGCCGGCTCTGCTGATCGGTAGCGGGTTGGCGGTGGCCGGCATTAGCGCGGTGTTGGCACTCGAGATTGCGCTGGCGATTGGCATCCGCACGACGGGACCGTCGCTTTGCAGCCCACCCCGGGCCAACACCTCATCGTCCCAACCCAGCAGGCGCCGGCGCCGGCGCCGGTTGAGGCGGCCGCGCCGAATCCGAAAATCAGCATGCCGGCGCCGATGGCAGCGCCCAAGCCGTTGAATCTGCCGCTGGCCGCGCCGTTACCGGTGGCTCCGCTCCCCGCAGCCCCTCCCATGCCCGCGGCTCCGGTTCGGGTGGATCCGGTGGTGCCAGTTCCCGTCGTGATCCCACCGCTGGCGCCGGTTCCCGTGCCACCGGTCCACTTGCCTGTTCCCAACCCGCTGGTAAGCCCGCCGGTTGTCCAGGCCCCGCCGCACCTGTCGCCCCCACAACCGGTAGTGCCCCAACCGCCAGTGCACCTGCCGCAGCCGCAGTCGCCGCCGCAAGTCGGTGGCACGGTCCCGCAGTCGCCGCCCCACCAAGCTCCCCCGGGGCAAGGCCCGTCACCCAGGCCGAACGGGCCTCGGCGGCTAGGGCGGCGGACACGTTCCGATCCCCGGCGCGGGTGGCCGGGTGGCGGCGAGCCCATCACGTTCCGGCCCCTGGCGCGGGCCCCGGTGGGCCGTTCGGTGGCGGCGGCCCCATTCGGCATACCTGGTGCAGGTCCGGGTGCGCCCGGCGGTGGTGAACCTGCTGGCCCCGGGCTGTTCGGGGGCGGTGGTCACGGCGGCGGTCCGTTCGGTGGCGGTGGGCCGTTCGGTGGCGGCGGCCCCATTCACATAGCGGTGCGGTCCGTGGTGGCCCGGCGGTGGTGATGCTGGCCCCGGGCTGTTCGGCGGCGGTGGTCACGGTGGCGGTGGGCCGTTCGGTGGCGTGGGCCTCGGTGGCGGCGGCTTCGGCGGCGGCCACGGCGGCTTTGGTGGTGGCGGCGGCGGCTTTGGCGGTGGCGGCGGCTTCGGGGGCGGCCACGGCGGCGGTGGCGGCGGGCACAGATAGCCGTCCGATTGTCGGTCGGACGTCGCTCAGTGTGGGAGCACGGTTAACCCATACCGACTGGTGCTTACCACCCTCAACGCGACGCGGGTAGGGTTGAAGCATTGGGGCTGGCCGAAAACGCGCGGCCCCGTCTGCCAGAATTCCATAAGCCCAGCAATAATCTCGGATTACGGCCTGCGCGCTGCTGTGGCAAGAAATCCGTGGTGAATGCTAGAAAGTCGTGTTGCTGATGCAATTGTCGGGCGACACAGCAAGCTACCCAGGGGGAACTTAAGCGGTGGTGGACATCGTGCTTGGCGTCTCGATGACGCCGACGAAGGTCCGCATGGTGCTGGTCGAAGGTGAAAGCGCCGACGGGGCCACCGTCGACCAGGAAAACTTCGACGTCGATGGGGAAGCTCGCCGGTCTGGAGGGCCCTCGACTGCGCCCGCCCAGGTGATCTCGGCCATCCTGGGCACTCGGGAAGGCGCGGCAGAGGGTGGCTACCAGCTGCTGTCGACCGGAGTGACTTGGACCGATCACGTCGGGGCCGCGATGCTGCGCGACGTCCTGATCGCTCACAAGATCGAGAACGTCATGCTGGTCTCGGCCTTTATGGCCGCGGCGGCGCTGACTCAGGCTGTCGGCGACGCCACTAACTATGCGCATACCGCGCTGCTCTTCGTCGAGCCCTACACCGCAACTTTGGCTGTGGTCGAGACTGCTGACGGCTCGATCTCCGAGGTGCGCCGAAGGCTTCTCGCTGACGACGAAGACGAGGCGGTGGCCGAGCTTGTCGACATGGTCTCCGGCGCCGAAGCGCTCGAAGCGCGTCCGGAAGGCCTGGTCGTCGTCGGTTCTGGCGTCGATATTCCGCTGATTAAGCCGGCATTGGAGGCCGCCACTTCGCTGGAATTGTCCGTGCCTGACGAGCCGGAGATGGCCCTGGCGCGGGGCGCGGCGCTGGCGTCGGCGAATGCGCCGTTGTTCGCGTCATCCACCGCCGCGCTGGCATACGCGCTGGATCCCGGCACGGGGGAGGTCGACCCGTTAGCGCTCGCCGGACAGTTCCCCGGACTGCTACCCGGATACCTGCCCGAATACCGGGGCGTTCCAGATCTTGCCGCCGATGCCGACAACGCCAAGGCTAACGTCGCCTACAGCGCCGTGCCGGACGACGACGCTGAGGCTCAGACAGTCATCGGTCTGGAGGAGAGCGCCCAGCGGCGCAGGTCTTTCCTGCTGGTAGGTAGCACGCTAGCGGTGATTTTCATCACCGCCGTTGTGGCGCTTGAGATTGTGCTGGCGATAAGTATCCGCCCGACCGTCGCTTTGCGGCCCAGCCCCAACGAAAACATCGTCGCCCCAACGCAGCCTGCGCCCGCACCAGTGCCGCAGGCGAGGCCGAAAATTCAGGCGCCTACGCCGGTGGCCGTGCCACACCCGATGAACCTGCCAGCCATAGCTCCGGCTCCCGCGGCCCCGCCGCCCGTGTTCATTCCCGCGCCCCGCGTGCCGGTTGTCCAACCTCCGCTGGGGGGTGGCCGCGGCCCCTTCGGCGGCGGGCCAGGCCCTCGCGGCCCCTTCGGCGGCGGTCATGGTCCCTTTGGTGGTGGACCCTTTGGTGGCGGTCATGGTCCCTTTGGTGGTGGACCCTTTGGTGGCGGTCATGGTGGCTTCGGCGGTGGCCACGGATTTGGTGGTTTCGGTGGCGGCCACGGATTCGGTGGTTTCGGCGGTGGCCACGGATTCGGTGGCTTCGGCCACAGATAGCCGTTCCGTCGCCGCCGCGCGCGTCTAGCTCCGCGCTAGGGTGGCGGATTGGGGTGTGGTCGCGGCCAGGATCTGTAAAAAGTCCGGCTAATTCTCAAATCACGAAGCCCCGCAAAGTGGTGACAGCGAAGACTGTCCTCGCGCAGCACAGCAACCCAGTTTGGACGACTTGGAGGAACGGTGGACGTCGTACTCGGCGTGTCTATGACACCTGAGACAGTCCGCATGGTGCTCGTTGAAGGTGAAGCGGCCGGTGGGGTCACTGTCGATCAGGACGGCTTCAACGTCGCCGGTGACGCAACAGCCGTCGCTGCGGCAGATCACGTCATCGCGGCCATGCTCGGGACTCGGGAAAGCGCGGCCGAGGGCGGCTATCAGCTGAAATCGAGCGGAGTGGCCTGGACTGACCCGGCCGAGGCGGCCGCGCTGCGAGATGCGTTGGAAGCACGCAAGATCGAGAACGTCATGCTGGTTTCCGCGGTTATGGCTGCGGCGGCGCTGGCTCAGGCAGCGGGCAGCGCGACCAATTGCGCCCGCACCGCACTGCTGTTGGTCGAGCCGAGCACCGCGACGCTGGCTGTCGTCGACACCGCCGACGGGTCGATCGCCGATGTGCATCGGCACCCACTGCCCAGCAGCGACGATGCGGCGCTGGCGAAGCTGGCCGCGATGGTCTCGGGTGCCGAATCGATGAGAGCTCGCCCGGACGGGGTGTTCCTCGTGGGCTCGATGTGGACATCCCGTTCATCAAGCCGACACTTGAGGCGGCGACCTCGCTTTCGGTAACCACGCCCGAGGAACCCGAAATGGCGCTGGCGCGGGGCGCCTCACTGGCCGCGGCGAATGCGCAGTTGGGAGCGCCGCGGACGGTTGCGATGCTCTCCGCGCAGGATCCCCCATCCGCTGCACGCAAGCTCGCCTACAGTGCCGAAGCGGTTAACGAAGCCGACCCGGCAACCGGCGCCCACCGCGAATCCGCCGCCGATTCGGGCGAGCGGCGCAGCCGAAAGTCGGTGTTAGCGGTCGTCAGTGTCACGATGATCTTCGTTGGCGGGGTGGTGGCGTTGGCGCTGGCACTGGCTGTCGGCATCCGGCCGCACGCGGACCAGCGACCCGACATCAGCAAAAACGTCGTCGCCCCGGTGAGTCAGCCGCCGCCCCCACCATCGGCAGTCCCGGCGCCGGAGCCTGCGGCACCGTCGCAAGCGCCCGCACCGCCGCAGCAGGTGCCCTCGTCGCGCCCCAAGGACGACGGTCACTGGGACGATTGGCTTCATCGCCACTTGGGGCAAATTCCGGCCCCCTAGCCGCGGTCCCCGCGAACTCGGCAGAGACAGCACGCGCGTAAAATCTGGGCAATAGGGGAATACAGGGTGGGGACTCACTGACGTCTCGCGCTTTTGCATGGTGCGGCGACGACGTCCCCAGCGTCAGTGGCTAGCAAGCGACGATGGAGGAGCTTTGGACACCGTACTTGGTGTGTCGATGGCGCCGACGGCAGTCCGGATGGTGCTGGTCGAAGGCGAGAACGGCGATGGCGCCACCGTCGATGAAGACAATTTCGACGTCCCGGCGGCTGCTGATGCAGCAACGGTCACAGCGGCTGACCAGGTAGTCTCGGCGATCTTGGGGACGCGTCAAGGCGCAGCCGAGGGCGGCTACCAACTGGCGTCGACGGGAGTCACCTTTACCGATCCCATTGAGGCCGCCGCGCTGCGGGACGCGCTGGCCGCCCACAAGATCGAGAACGTGATGTTGGTCTCGGCCTTTCTGGCCGCGGCCGCGCTGGCTCAAGCGGTCGGCAACCAAACCAACTATGCGCAAACGGCGCTGTTGTACATCGAGCCCGATACTGCGACCCTGGCGGTCGTCAACAGCGCGGACGGGTCGATCGCCGACGTTCGTCGGCAGGCCCTTCCAGATGATGACGAGTCGGCGGTGGCCCAGCTGGCCACGATGGTCTCGGGTGCTGAGGCGTTAGAGACGCACCCGGACGCCGTGTTCGTCGTCGGCTCCGGCATCGACATCCCGATGATCAAGCCGGCGCTGGAGGCGGCCACCTCTCTTCCCTTGACGGCGCCTGAGGAGCCCGAAACGGCGCTGGCCCGGGGAGCCGCGCTGGCGTCGGCGAATGCTCCGCTGTTCGCGTCATCCACTGCGGCCGTGGCCTACGCGCAGGATCCCGGCACCGGTGCCATCAACCCGTTCGCAGTGGCGCCTGGCTACTTCGACACTCCAGCCGGTGCCGGCGAGGCCGCCCTCGCCTACAGCGCAGTGCCCGACGATCTGGACGACGTCTACGCCGGCGAGCACACCGCCGCGACCGCGCTCGTCGACGCGGGCTATCGCGAGCGCAGCTCGTTCAGGTTGGTGGGCAGCATAATGGCGGGAGTCTTCGTCATCGGTGTGGTGGCGCTGGTCGTCTCACTGGCGATCGCCATCCGGCCAACGGCCGGTGTGCGGCCCAGCCCGAACCAGAACGTCGTCGTCGCCCCCACCCGGCCTGCTCCGGCACCAGCGGCTCCGGCTCCGGCGCCCGCAGCTCCGGCGCAGGCCCCCCAGGCTCCGGCGCCAGCTGCTGCTCCCGAGGCTCCGGCGCCCGCCCCCGCTCCGGTGCCGGCGGCTCCCCTGCTCCTGTTCCGGTGCCGGCGGCTCCTGCGCCCGCTCCCGCACCGCTGCCGGCGGCTCCTGTCCCGGTTCCGGTGCCAATCCCGCTACCAATACCGGGCATCGGTGGGCCACCCGGAGGTGGGTTCGGTCCCGGTGGGGAAGTCCCGCACGGCGGCGGCCCAGGCCACGGCGACGGAGGGTTCCCCGGTGGTCCTCACGGCGGGTTTGGTGGTCCTCACGGCGGGTTTGGTGGCGGTCACGGCGGGTTCGGGATCCCCGGGCTCTAGTGCGCCCAGTCAGTCTGGTACCACCTGTCATCTGCCGTTTGCCTGCCGCTTAGCGCAGCGATGCAGTTAGCTCATCGCGGCGACCTACACCAGTTGTATGCGATGCACCGTCTTTGGCACTGGTTACCTGGGTGCCACCCACGCCGTCGGGATGGCGGAACTGGGACACGAGGTCGTCGGGATCGATATCGATCCAGGTAAGGTCGCCAAGCTCGCTGGCGGTGACATTCCCTTTTACGAGCCCGGCCTGCGCAAGCTGTTGACTGACAATCTGGCTGCGGGGCGACTGCGGTTCACCACCGACTACGACATGGCGGCCGAGTTCGCCGACGTGCATTTCCTCGGAGTCGGCACGCCGCAAAAGAAGGGCGAATACGGCGCCGACTTGCGCCATGTTTATGCCGTCATCGATGCGCTGGTGCCGCGGCTTGACGAGGTCATCGGTGCTCGTCGGTAAATCGACGGTACCAGTGGGCACCGCAGCCGAGCTGAACCAACGGGCCGCCGGCCTGACACCACGCGGGGTCGACGTTGAAATCGCCTGGAATCCGGAGTTTCTGCGCGAAGGCTACGCCGTGCACGACACCTTGCATCCGGACCGCATTGTGCTTGGGATACAACAAGATTCGATACGCGCCGAGGCGGCCATTCGCGAGTTGTACGGTCCGCTGCTGGACGCGGGTGTCCCGTTCCTGGTGACAGACCTGCAGACCGCGGAGTTGGTCAAGGTTTCTGCCAATGCCTTTTTGGCGACCAAGATCTCGTTCATCAACGCGATCTCCGAGGTGTGCGAAGCCGCGGGTGCCGACGTCAGCGTGCTGGCCGACGCCCTCGGATACGATCCACGGATCGGACGCCAATTCCTCAACGCGGGCTTGGGTTTCGGCGGCGGCTGCTTGCCCAAGGACATCCGCGCGTTCATGGCGCGCGCCGGCGAGCTGGGAGCTGACCAGGCACTGACGTTCCTGCGTGAGGTGGACAGCATCAACATGCGCCGGCGCACGCGGATGGTGGAACTCGCCAGCGCCGCGTGCGGCGGCTCGCTGCTGGGCGCCAACATCGCCGTGCTCGGCGCGGCATTCAAACCCGAATCCGACGATGTGCGCGACTCGCCCGCGCTCAACGTCGCGGGCCAACTGCAACTCAACGGCGCCGCGGTCAACGTGTACGACCCGAAGGCGCTAGACAACGCGCAGCGACTGTTCCCGACGCTGAACTATGCGGTCTCGGTCGAAGAGGCCTGTGAGCGCGCAGATGCGGTGCTGGTACTTACCGAGTGGCGGCAATTCATCGACCTTGACCCCGACGACTTAGCCGATCGGGTGCGGGCCCGGGTCATCGTCGACGGCCGTAACTGCCTTGATGTCGCCCGCTGGAAGCAGGCGGGCTGGCGGGTATTCCGGCTCGGCGCGCCGCGGCCCTAGAAAGGCGCGCACCAGTATTTTGGCAGCTAGCGACCAGGCAATTGTCAGGTTACGATTTCTAGCGACCAGTGGACCACGCACCAGTTCGATGTTTATGGTGGCGGGCGTGCCTCAAGAAGAGCGGGCACAGATCGATGCGGTACAGCGTCGTCTAGCCCAGAAGTACGCGGAACTGCCGCACGATCACGTCGCGGCGGTCGTCCAGGACGTATATGCGCGGTTTAGCCAGAGCCCCGTGCGCGATTACGTTCCCTTGCTGGTCGAGCGCCGCGCCAGAGATCAACTGACTACGTCAACGGCGGATCGGGCGGCGGTTGCGGAGGCCGACCCGTGCCGCGCCGGGTAGCGACATTGTGCAAACCCCGGCTAGTAGCCTGACCGGGTGGACTATGCCGCCGCATTCCTCGAAGAGAACCGCGCTTTTTCGGAGCTTTTCCGCGATGTTGACGAGTCCAAGCCGGTGCCGACCTGCCCCGGCTGGAGCCTCAAGCAACTGTTCCGCCACGTCGGCCGCGGCGACCGCTGGGCAGCGCAGATCGTGCGCGACCGACTCGACGAATTCCTTGACCCCCGTGCCGTCGAGGGTGGCAAGCCGCCACCCGATCCGGCCGACGCGATCTCTTGGTTGGTTGGCGGTGCTCAGCGGCTGGTCGACGCCGTCGAGTTGACGGGTGTGGAAACACCGGTGTGGACTTTTCTCGGGCCGCGCCCGGCGAACTGGTGGATCCGGCGCCGGCTGCATGAGGTGGCGGTACATCGGGCCGACGCGGCCATCGCGCTTGGGAGCGAATTCACGCTCGCACCCCCCGTGGCGGCCGACGGGATCACCGAATGGCTCGAGCGAGTCGCGATTCAGGCCGGAAGCGAAGGCGCCCCGCTGCCGCTCGAGCATGGCAACACCCTGCACCTGCACGCCACCGATCCCGGCTTGGGTGAAGACGGCGAGTGGACGGTCCGTGTCGATCAGGGGCGGATCACCTGGTCGCATGAGCACGGCAAGGGCACCGCGGCACTGCGGGGAGGCGCAACCGAGCTGCTGCTGGCGATGCTGCGCCGGGTGCCGCTCGCCGACACGGGCGTCGAGCTGTTCGGCGACGAGGGCGTGTGGCAAAACTGGTTGGACCGTACGCCTCTCTAGCCACGGGGGCGGGCGCACACGGTAACTTGCAGTCCATGACCACATCGGAGATCGCCACCGTGCTGGCGTGGCACGACGCGCTCAACACTTCCGACCTGGATACCTTGGTGGCCTTGTCCAGCGACGACATCGAGATCGGCGACGCGCACGGAGCCGCGCAGGGCCACGAGGCGCTACGTAGCTGGGCCGGTTCCCGCACGGGGACGGCAGAGCTTGGCCGGATGTACGTGCACCACGGCGTCGTGGTCGTCGAACAGAAGGTCAGCAGCCCGGACAATCCCGGGGCTGTGACGAACGCCGCGTCGGCATTCCGCGTGGTCCACGACCATGTCACCTCGGTGTTCCGGCACGAGGACTTGGCGTCGGCGCTGGCAGCCACCGAACTCACCGAGTCCGACCTCGTAACTTAGCGGTCGATTGAGGCATTAGGAGCCACTCATGCGCGGGATCATTTTGGCCGGCGGCTCGGGCACTCGCCTGCATCCGATCACCGTGGGCATCAGCAAGCAGTTACTGCCGGTGTATGACAAACCGATGGTCTACTATCCGCTGTCCACGCTGATGATGGCCGGAATCCGCGACATTTTGGTGATCACCACTCCGCACGACGCGGCGGGCTTTCAGCGACTGCTGGCCGACGGCTCGCAGTTCGGAGTCAACATCACCTATGTGGCGCAGGATCGACCCGAGGGTCTGGCTCAGGCGTTCGTGCTCGGCGCCGACCATATCGGCACCGATTCGGTGGCTTTGGTGTTGGGAGACAACATCTTCTACGGCCCGGGACTGGGTACCAGCCTGAGTCGCTTCCAATCCGTCAGCGGTGGGGCGATTTTCGCCTACTGGGTGGCCAACCCGTCGGCCTATGGTGTCGTTGAATTCAGTGACGACGGCATGGCGCTGTCGCTGGAGGAGAAGCCCGCCACACCGAAGTCCCAGTTCGCCGTACCGGGCTTGTATTTCTACGACAACGATGTGATCGAAATCGCCAGGGGCTTAAAGAAATCGGCGCGGGGCGAGTACGAGATCACCGAGATCAACCAGATCTATCTCAACCGGGGGCGGCTGGCGGTCGAGGTGCTTGCCCGCGGAACGGCGTGGCTTGACACGGGGACTTTCGACTCGCTGCTGGACGCCAGCGACTACGTCCGCACCCTGGAACGACGGCAGGGCTTGAAGATCGGCGTCCCCGAGGAAGTGGCGTGGCGGAGGGGCTGGATCACCGACGAGCATTTGGCCGACCGTGCGCACACCCTGCTCAAGTCCGGTTACGGCGGCTACTTGCTGGAGCTGTTGGAACGGAGCCGATTTCACTAGGTTTGGCCAGCACCGCGGCGATCGCCGTCGTCAGCGGCACCGAGAGCGCCAGCGCGATGCCGCCCACCGCTGAGCGGGCGATCTCGATGGCCACGCTCTCGCTGGTCAGCACGTCACCCAGCGAGCGGTTGGCGACGCTGAACAGCAACAGCAGCGGCAGCGAACTGCCGGCGTAGGCCAGCACCAGCGTGTACACCGTGCTGGCGATGTGATCGCGACCCACTCGAATTGCGCTGCCGAAAATGGCCCGCCGGGAGCTGTTACCGCCGAGATGGGCCAGCTCGAACACCGTCGAGGCTTGTGTCACGGTTACATCGTTGAGCACACCCAGCGACCCGATGATGAAGCCGGCGAGCAGCAGGCCACCGATCGACACGTTGCCCAGGTACGCGCTGACGGTGGCGTTCTGTTCGTCTGACAGCCCGGTCAAGTGCGCCAGTTGTATTGCCGCCCAAGACAATCCCGCGGCCAACAGCAGCGACGACAAGGTGCCCAGCAGCGCGGCGCTGGTCCGCAGGTTGACTCCGTGGGCAAGGTAGATGACCGCGTAGAGGATCGCCGCCGAGGCCACCAGCGCCACCGGAACCGCGGGCGCGCCGTCTCGCAACGCCGGCAGCAAGAACACCACCAGCACCAAGAACGCGACCACGATGCCCACCAGCGCGAGCAGCCCGCGCCAGCGTGCCACGGCGACGATCACCACCGCGAACGCGATGGCCAGTCCGACCAAGGGCCAGCCGCGTTCGAAGTCGTCAAACGCGTAGCTGGTGGCGCCCTGGTCGTCGACCTGCCGGACGAGCCGGAGGTGATCTCCCACCGCGAATTTCGGCTGACCCGGACCGGGGGAGGACTCCAATAATGTGTTGGCGCCCGCGTTCGGTCCGGAGTCGATCGCCACCAGGGTCAATACGCACCGCCCCGCGCCCCCGGGGGCGGGCTGCGGCGCGGTGGTGAGCACCTGACTGACCGACGGACTGCCGCAGTCGCCCAGTCCGCTGGACAGCACATGCCCGGCCTGCGTGCTCACGGCGCCACCGGTCGCGTTCTGGAACGGCATTGGGATGTCGACGTGCTGCCGGCTAGGCCATAGCACGATCGCACCGGCTAGTACCGCCACACCGATCGCGACCAGCAGCCCGACGACGATCCTGGCGGGCAGCGGATCAACAGGGGACGGGCCTGTCGACAAGCTGTGCGAGTGTGAGTGCGTCACCCGCTCTACGGTAGAGGCGGCTGCGAAGGTGCTTACTGGCGATAGCTGACCAGGAAGTTGCCCAGCCGATCGATCGCGGCCGCCAGGTCACGGGCCCACGGCAGTGTCACGATGCGCAGGTGATCCGGTGTCGGCCAATTGAATCCGGTGCCCTGGGTGACCAGGATCTTCTCCGACAACAGCAGGTCGAGGACCAGCTGCTCGTCGTCGTCGATGTCGTAGACCTCGGGGTCCAGCCGGGGAAACGCATACAGCGCACCCTCGGGCTTGACGCAGGACACCCCCGGGATGTCGTTGAGCTTCTCCCAGGCGACGTCGCGCTGCTCGAGCAGCCGACCGCCGGGAAGTACCAGGTCTTCGATGCTCTGGTGGCCACCGAGGGCCACCTGGATCCCATACTGCGCGGGGACGTTGGGGCACAGCCGCATGTTGGCCAGCAGGTTGATGCCCTCGATGAAGCTACTGGCGTGGTCCTGGGGTCCGGTGATCGCCAGCCAGCCGGCCCGGTAGCCGGCGACCCGGTACGCCTTCGACAGGCCGTTGTAGGTCAGACACAACATGTCGGGCGCAAGTGAGGCCACGTTGATGTGCTTGGCGTCGTCGTAAAGGATCTTGTCGTAGATCTCGTCGGCGAGCAGCAGCAGCTGGTGCTTGCGCGCCAGATCGACCATCTGGGTGAGGACCTCGCGGCTGTAGACCGCCCCAGTCGGGTTGTTCGGGTTGATCACGACCAGCGCCTTGGTGCGCTCGGTGATCTTCGACTCCAGGTCGGCGATATTTGGCTGCCAACCCTGCGTCTCGTCGCACAGGTAATGCACGGGAGTGCCTCCCGCCAGGGAGGTCGACGCCGTCCACAGCGGGTAGTCCGGCGACGGGATCAACACCTCGTCGCCGTTGTCGAGCAGGGCTTGCAGCGTCATCGTGATCAGCTCGGAGCACCCATTGCCCAGGTAGACGTCGTCGACGTCGAATCGAGGGAAGCCCTCGACCAGCTCGTATCGGGTGACTACCGCCCGGCGCGCGGACAGAATGCCCTGCGAGTCGGAGTACCCCTGGGCGTAGGGCAGAGCCTGGATCATGTCGCGCATGATCACGTCGGGCGCCTCGAAGCCGAAGGGCGCCGGGTTGCCGATATTGAGCTTGAGAATGCGGTGCCCTTCGGCTTCCAGCCGCGCGGCATGCTGGTGCACCGGGCCGCGGATCTCGTACAGAACGTCCTGAAGTTTCGACGACTGCGCGAAAGTACGCTGCCGGTGGTGAGCGGAGGCGTGTAGGGGCAGCTGGTGAGTGGTCACCTCACCAATGGTGCCATTACTGTCCACTGAAATTTGCTGTCAAGCGTTAAATCCGTGGTCAGCGCTTGCCCGGGGGACGTGCGCCGCGCGCGATGCCCAGCCCTTTAACGGGCGGTGCCGACGATGCCTCGACGCCGTCGGTTTGCTTTGCCGGCTCCGGTTTCGGCTTTGGCTCCGGTTCGGCTCCCGGTTGCTGCTCGGCCGGCTGGGCCTCGGTGGCCTGAGGTTCGGTCGCCTCAGGTTCGGTCGCCGGGGCCTTCGGCGCTGCTTTCTTGGCGCCGGGCCGCTTGGCACCTGCGGCGATACCCAGGCCTTTCACCGGCGCGGCGGGTGCCTTGGCTTCGGTCTTGGTTTCGGGGGCCGGCTCGGCGGGCCGGGCCTCGGTGGCCTGAGGCTCGGTTGCCTCGGCCGTCGGCGCTGCCTGCTTGGCGCCGGGCCGCTTGGCGCCGGCGGCGATACCCAGCCCCTTTGCGGGTGCGGCGGGAGCCGCGGGAGCCTTGGTCTCGGCGGCTTGCTCGGCGGGCGCTTCTGCCTGGGGTGGGGCCTTGGGCGCGGCTTTCTTGGCGCCGGGCCGCTTGGCGACCCCGGCGATACCCAGACCGGTGACGGCCTTGGTGGCCTTCTCGGGCGCCGCAGGCGCGGGCTCCTCGGACTCGGCGGGAGCCTCTGCTGGTGCGCTTGGGGCAGCAGCGGAAGCCTTGGGCGCCGCCTTGGCTGCCTCTTTCGCAGCTGTGCCCTTCGCCGGCAGCGTCACCCGATCGCGGTCGAGAGACCCGAGCAGCACCTGGGCGACATCGAGCACCTCGACGCCGGTGCGACCGGCCTCTTCGGATCGGTCGTTGACACCGTCGGTCACCATCACGCGGCAGAACGGGCACGCGGTGGCGATCGTGGCGGCCCCGGTCGCCAGAGCCTCGTCGACGCGTTCGTGGTTGATCCGCTTGCCGATGTGCTCTTCCATCCACATGCGCGCACCGCCCGCCCCGCAGCAGAAGCTGCGCTCGGCGTGGCGCGGCATCTCGGTGAGGTTCGCTCCCGCGGCCCCGATCAGCTCTCGCGGCGCCTCGTAGACCTTGTTGTGCCGGCCCAGGTAGCACGGGTCGTGATAGGTGATGTCCTGGGAGACTGGGGTCACCGGCACCAGTTTGTTGTCGCGGATCAGCCGGTTGAGCAGCTGGGTGTGGTGCAACACCGTGTAGTTCGAGCCCAGCTGCCGGTATTCGCGGCCCAGGGTGTTGAAGCAGTGCGGGCAGGTCACGACGATCTTGCGGTCGACGGTCTCCACACCTTCGAATAGCCCGTCCAGGGTCTCGACGGCCTGCTGGGCCAGCTGCTGGAACAGGAACTCGTTGCCCGACCGGCGCGCCGAGTCGCCGTTGCAGGTTTCTCCGGTGCCCAGCACCAGGTACTTCACCCCGGCGATGGCGAGCAGCTCCGCGACGGCCTTGGTGGTCTTTTTGGCCTTGTCGTCGTAGGCGCCCGCGCAGCCCACCCAGAACAGGTATTCGTAGCCGTCGAAGCTGTCGACATCCTCGCCGTAGACCGGCACGTCGAAGTCGACCTCGTCGATCCAGTTGGTCCGGTCCCCGGCGTTCTGGCCCCACGGGTTGCCCTTGGTTTCCAGGTTCTTGAACAACGTGGACAGCTCGGAGGGAAACTCCGACTCCATCATCACCTGGTAGCGGCGCATATCGACGATGTGATCGATGTGCTCAATGTCGACCGGGCACTGCTCGACACAGGCGCCGCACGTCACGCAGGACCACAGCACGTCGGGATCGATCACACCGCCTTGTTCGGCGGTGCCGACCAGAGGACGGCTCGCCTGCTCGGGCCCGTGCCCGGGTACCCGGCCGAAGCCGGACTCCGGCACATGGTGGCCCTCTTCTTTGACCGTTTCGAGGTCGAGACCCTCAAGCGGCTCGGGATTCTGACCCAGGATGTAGGGCGCCTTGGCCAACCAGTGGTCGCGCAGGTCCATGATGACGAGCTTGGGCGAAAGCGGCTTGCCGGTATTCCAGGCCGGACATTGCGACTGACAGCGGCCGCACTCCGTGCAGGTGGCGAAGTCGAGCATCGCCTTCCAGGTGAAGTCCTCGATCTTGCCGCGGCCGAATTCGGCGTCGTCCGGTGGGTTTTCGAAATCGATCGGCTTCCCGTCGGCCTCGACCGGCAGCAGCGGACCCAACCCGTCGGGGAGCCGCTTGAACGTGACGTTGATCGGCGCCAGAAAGATATGCAGGTGCTTGGAGTGCAGCACGATGATCAGGAACGCCAGCATCACGCCGATGTGCAGCAGCAGGGCCGTCGTTTCGATGATTTCGTTGGCCGGCTGGCCCAGCGGACGCAGGATCGCGCCGGATAGCTGCGACAGGAAAGCCGCCTTGCCGTAAGGCAGCGTGCCGTTGTTGACCGCGGACCCGCGCACCAGGACGTAGGTCCAGATGACGTTGAAGATCATGAACAGGGCGAGCCAGGCAGCGCCCAGGTGTGAGCCGTAGAACCGGGACTGGCGGCCGTACTCTTTCGGCTCGCTGCGCAGTCGGATGATCGCGAAGGTCGTGATGCCGAGGAACACGGCGGTGGCAAAGAAGTCCTGCACAAAGCCCAGCGCGTCCCACCGGCCGATGAGCGGGATGTGGAAGTTCTCCTGGAACAGGAACCCGTAGGCCTCGATGTAGACCGTGAGCAGGATGAAAAAGCCCCACATGGTGAAGAAGTGCGCCAAGCCCGGGATCGACCACTTCAGTAGGCGGCGCTGCCCCAAAACCTCGGCGATCTGCGTCCAGATCCGGGCGCCGAGATTGCCCGTGCGCCCGGTAGCCGGCTGGCCGGACATGACCAGCTTGTACAGCCACAGGACCCGCCGTGCAGCGAATGCGCCCACGACCAGGGTCATGCCCATGCCCACTATCAGTCTGACGAGCATCTGCGTGGTCACAAACGGTCTCTCCAATGCATAGTTACTTGGCCTGCCCTGTTTCCCGATTAGCCCTGCTCATAGTTACATCCTTGCGGCTTTCGGTGCGAGAAAGGCTGCCCTAACTTGCCGTTCGGCGGTGCCTCTGGCCTGCGGTTCGGTTCTCCTGGGCCGGCATGGCGTGCAGCATGGGCGCTGACCCACGCGGTTACGACGGGTCCAAAGTGCAACCGTGTCAGCGCCGGAATGGGGGTTCAAAGGGTTGCGGCTGCGGTCTTTCGCGCGTGGTCGTCGGTGCCGCGGTGGTGGTCGCCTGCGATGTCGTGGTCGGCTGGGCGGTCGTGGTGGTTGTGGTCGACGGCGGGGGCGTCGTGGTTGTGGTCGACGGCGGCGGGGTTGTCGTGGTGGTCGGTGGCTGCGTGGACGGCGGTGGCGGCGCTGGGACCACTGTCACGGTAGTGCTGTCGTTCGGCCCGGTGATGGTCACGGTTTGCGACGTTTGCGGGGGTGCCGGTTCGTTCGGCGGAGTGGTATTGACCGGATTGGACTTTGTGTGTCCCAGGTTGATTGCCAACAAGACGGCTACCAGCACCGCCGCGCCCGCGCCGGCGACGCCCAAGACCAGCGCCGTGCGTTTGTACCACGGCAGTCGGCCCTGTTCCGTCTCGTAGCGATCGTCGGCCGCGTAGTCGGATTCGGTTGCTTCACGGGAGTACTCGCCAGTGGCGTCGCGACCGGTGTAGGGCACCGGTTCATCGGCACCGTCGGTGTCTTGTGACCAGGCCAGGACGTCATCCACGTCGGTGGCCTGGGCGGCCCACGCGGCTTGGGTCATGTCGATTCCGGCGGTGCCGACCATTTCGGTGGGCGTTTCTACGACGGCGCCGGCAGCGGTCGGAGCACTCGCCGACGCTCGCTGCTCACCCAGCACCGCCGCGCCGACGGCAGCGCTGAACGCGGGCTGTGGTGTGGTGTGGACCGGTACCTGAAAGCGCTCCGACAGACGCGCGGTAAGCAGCGGGATGCTGGCGGTGCCGCCGACAGCCGCCGCAGCGGCCAGTTTGGCTTTCGGAATTCCGTTGCGCCGCAATGCCTCTTCGAGGGTGCTGAGGAAGCGGTCCAGCGGTCCGGAGATGAGTTGCTCGAATTCGGTGCGGGATAGCCGGACATCTTCACCGGGAGCCGCCGCGACCGTGGTCACCGTGGCCGTCGACAGTTGTTCCTTGGCGCGCCGGCATTCGGCGAGCAGGCGGGTCTGTGAGCCGATCCGCGCGGTGCTGGCAAGGTCGGCGGTAGTGACATCGGCGGCCCGCAGGTGATTGACGATGAGCTGATCGATTGCCTCGCCGGAGAAATCGGCGTAGCGCGCCGACGGGCCGATGTGGGCAAAGTTGGACTGGGCGTCCATCAGAGTGACGCTGGTGCCGCTGGCGCCGAAATCGCATAGAGCAATAACGCCGTCGGTCGGGAATCCCGGTTTGCTGCGAAGCGCCGCGAGCGCGGCCGTGGCGTCGGAAACCAATACCGGAGCCACACCGCCGCGCGCGAGATCCGGCTGGGCGAAAAACTCCTCACGCAGCGCGGTGAACTGGGCGTCGGACCAATACGCGGGGACCGCAATGGTGACCGGTGTGCCATATCCGACTGTGCGTGCCATGGCTTCGATCGCTTCGACGGTCAGTGCCTCACCGAGGTACTTCGTCCCGTCGGCCGCCACCAACGGAGCCCGGTCGCCGACCCGCTCGACGAATCCCCGCAGCACTAGCCCGGGTTCGGTCAGGTTCGGGTTTTCTTCCGGCAGACCAATTTCGGTTGGCCGGTGCTCGAACAGGGTCAACACGGAACTGCGTGCCACCGGAGCGCTACCCGCACGGGCCGCTACCAGGTTGGCCACCCCGATCGATAGCCCGAGCGACTCGCTCATGTCCCGCACCCCTGTGTCAGTTGTCGCGCTTCCGATCGCCCGGCGGTCCTCACCATAGCGGCCGGGGATTCCAGCGAGTGTAGGTGCGCGTGCACATCACAGGCCCCGCCGTCCCGGGATGGGATCCATGGCCGCTGACGGTATCGGCAGCGGCCCCGTCAACGCCGCTGCCACGCTCGCCGCCACCGATCAGCAGTAAAACCTTGATCTGGTTGCCACCAAGTCGTTAGCGCAGGCCAGGCGGCACCGTAATCACCGTCGGCACCTCCGGAATGGTGATCACCGACGGCAGCGGTGGCAGGTGATGCCGATGCGTTGGCTGCTGCTGCGTTGGCTGCTGCGTTGGCTGCTGTGGCGGCGCCTCGACCGCACTACTGGTGGGCGGCGTCGTGGTCGTGGTGGCCGGGGGCGTCGTCGTGGTGGTAGTGGTCGTGGTGCTGGGCGTGCTGGTTTTTGGGGCGTGGATGGTGCCTTGGTTTCCGTGAATCAGCTCGGTGATGCCGTAGATGATCAGCGCGATCAGGATCGCGACGAACAACAGCCAGCCGATGAGCATCACAGGCTTGCGGTACCAGGGGGTGGGCTCGGTTTCCTGGTCGAGAGGGTCGAGAGTTTCGGGCCGCTCGAACTGATCAGGCGCGTTCGGCGGAGGAACGGTTGGCGGTGGTTCACCGGACGGCGGTGGTTCGCTCATGCCGTAGTTGGCATGCTGGGTCGCCTGATTGTGGAAGTCGTCCCGCGGGCCATTGGGTGCCACGGCACCGATGGTACTGACACCACCCGCCAATCTCCTGATACGAGCCCGTGGGTCAGTGCGGCCGGCCAGCTCAGAACGTGTTGACCTTGTCGATGCTGACGAGCCTATCTGAGTGTTTGGTGCGCCAAGCTGCGTTGGTAGTGCTACGAACCTGCAGCTCAGCCCGTTGGCTCTGATGGTGACGAAAAGTTGGCGCAAGCTCTACTGCGGACTGGCTGCGGACCGGACCTGGTGTGGTTGAACTGCCGAGACAGCCTCTGGGGCTTGGGATCTCGCCCTCACCGGTATCGCCGTAGGCGGCCATCATTAGTTCTTGGAATACAGACTTCAACTCCTCGAATGAGTACCAGCGGTGTCGATGGCGACATGTCGCAATGTCTCTGAGCATTCCGATTGTGAAATACCGGTACCCGCCCGGCGAGCGCAATGGCTGCACCCGAGGAATCGGGGTCCTGGGGATGTGAGCTGCAGTTTTGCTTTAAATGGCTGCGCTTTTGCCCGCCAAGGCGACGCACAACCTTCGCACGAATTGGACGCCAAGTACGACGAACTAAGCCTCATCGCTTTTGGTACATCGGTTAAGTCGGCTCGGCGCTGCTCAGGCTATCCAGCTGAGACACGCCATGACGAAGAAGCTAATCGGGCCCACTGCGCATCAGAAAGCAATCGAAACCGCGACATACCCCCAGCCTCAGGCATAACACCTGAAACAGTTGTCAGACATGCCCTAGACCCAGGCGGCCCCTTGAGGACCTAGTTGATCATTCGGGTCCAATAGCGGGCCGTGGGCGCCGCCGCTTGTCTTCATACATGGCAGCGTCGGCCCGTCTCAGCAAATGGTGCGGTTCTTCGGGCTCTGCCGCCAGCGCAACTCCAATCGCCGCGCTCACGGTCAGTTCGAGGTCTGGGCTGATTGCAATCGGCTTGAGCAGCGACCGACGGATCCGGTCGACCACCAGCGCGGCGCCCTCGGCATCTGTCCCCGACAGCATCACGACGAACTCGTCACCGCCGAGCCTGGCAGCGGGCGGCTCCCCCGCATCGGCCCACCCCACTGACGTCATGACGGCTGCGGGTTATCTCGCCGATGCGCCGCGCAGCCTCGCGCAGCACGCAGTCGCCTGCTTCGTGCCCGTACTTGTCGTTGACTTCCTTGATGCGGTCGAGATCAATGAAGATGGCGGCGACCGGATCAGTGGGTGTTGCTCCTGCCAGCATGGCGGCCATCACGCTGCTCAGATGGTGGCGATTCGGTAGCCCAGTCAGCGAGTCGTGCAGGCCGAGGTACGCAAGTTTGGCCTGGGCTCGGCTCAGCTGGGCCGATTCGACGTCATGTGCCAGCAGTTGCGCCGCCTGCAGGTCGGCGTCTGTCCAGGGCGCACTCGAGCCGCTGACTTGCTCCAGCCAGGTATCGAACGACTTCCTCGGATTGATCAATCCAGTGGAGTGAGCGTGCGGATCCCCCAGCCAGCGGAGCTGCTGCGGACGGTCTCGCCGGAACCAGACCACGAAGTCATCCGGCGCGCCGAGCGCGACGAACAAGCAGCCGGCTGCGCCGAGAGAGTCGGCCGTCGATTGCGGCAGGCGGTCGGTGGCCCAGGTCGCGCCCGCGGGCCGGGCGGCACGGATTTCGCCTGCGAGCCTTCGCACGGCATCCTCGGATGCCGCTGCGCCAATCGACCGGTATTGCCCGTCCGCACATGCAGCCGCGCCGTCTGCCTGGCAGAGCTCCAGCAGGTCACCGGAAGCCGATGTGAGTCCCTCGGCAATAGCGGGTGCGCTCTGCATCGCTGCCCTGAGCCGGGTCCGGATAGATTCGCGGCTGGCCGCATCGTTCAGTCTGGAGATCTGTTCAGCTGCAGAGAGTTGGAGTTTTGCCTGCAGGACTAGCAGTTCACACGACCTACGCCTCGAGCGCGAGAGCCATCGGGGGTTTTCAGATATGCACGAGACGAGCCTTGTCAGCCGGCCTCCGTCGGCCATGGAGAACGAAACGCTCGCCGCTGTCTTCATATTGCGCATGTATTCGAGGTGGAAGGGCGAAACGCTTCGCAGCGCAGCGCGGCTCAGGTCAAGACTCGTGCCGGCCATGCGCGGCGATGCAATCAAGGCGACGTCGCCTTCGTCGACGTCGGGTATGTAGCGCGACGCTTTGCGGGTGTAAATCTGGCGGGCTTGGGGCGGAATGTCGCTCGCCGGAAAATGATGCCCGAGGTATCGGACCAGTCCTGGAAGACGATCCTCAGCGACGATCTCTCCGTGCTCGTCTTCATGGAACCGGTAGACCATCGCGCGGTCGAATCCGGTCAGTGCGCGCAGTGCGCTCGCAACGGCCGCCTCAACTTCGGGCACGCTCGTCGCCTCGCCGATCGCCTGTGAGGCATGTAGAACCGGGACGAGATCGGCTTGATCGTCCCCGTGCGCCCTCTCGATCTCGATGACGATCTGCCCGCCGACTTGATGCAGAATCACATCGACCTTGCCGTCGAATCCAGCTGCCAGGCGCATTCCATACAGATCGGGCGACGAAGGCCGGTAGCCAGTCTGCTCGATCGCCTGCTCAAGCCGCTGCTGTTCATCGGGCGAGAAGATGCTCATCACCGGCGAATCGAAAAGCTGATCCGGCTGCGCCCCGATGAACTCAGGAGTGTTGGCGCTGGCGTACGTGATGCGGCGATCTTGCAGATCGGCGGCAATCAGCGCTCCGTGGGCTTGAATTCGGCCGGACAGGTGCAGCTGCTCACTCGCGCAATCGGCCAGAGCCTGCGCGCTCGGATCGCCTTGGGACGTCATCAGATCGCTCCCGGCGAGGCATCCGGCCCGCTCAGAATGTCGCGGACAACGCGTAAGCAGACAGCGCGCCCGCAATGACCCGCGCGGAGTCCGCTCCGGATTCACCGAAAACATCCAATGCAGTCTTGAAGTCACGCCAGAGCCGGCCGAGGTCAAGCCCGTCAGAGGCGAAGAAGGATCGCGGAAAGTCGCCGCACCCGGAAGCACCGAGATTCGCAGCGATCACGCGGCCGCCGAGGACTGATCCGGCCGCGACGTATGCCGCGCCAATCCTCTCCTCCCGGCCTCCGCGCAGCTGATTCGCGAAGACAGGTCCGTGGTGAGAAGCGCAGGCCTCATCAGCCGCGGCCGGCAGCCGCTCCGACATCAATCTGATATCTGCTCGCAGCGCCTGCGCCCGGCTCAGCAGGGCTATGTCCGGGCCGAGCTCTCTCGCGACTGTCTCCCGGCTGAACTCCGCCACTGCAGTGTGGAAGATCAGCAAGCCGTTGAGCACAGCCAGGTATTCCGACGCATCGGGGCGGCCGAAGTCGAGATGCATGGCCGCCTCGGCGGTACGGTGCGCCTGCGCCGTGCGGTCACGAAGGGTCCGTGAAAGGCCCGGTCCTCCTGCCCGGGACGAACCGGCCCCGGGCCCGCGCTCACTTGCATGATCCACTCTCGAAGAATAGTAGGGTCGTGTCTTACCGGCGGTGTACAAGGAGTCGGACATAGGTTCCCTCGAAGATCTGGAAAATCTGAGCGAACTCAGCACCGGACCCCGAACCCTAGATCACACCAACCGATTCGGCAGCCATCGCATAACATCACCAAGGGGCGGCGGGCGTGGGTGGCCACGATGGTGGCCGACGAGCTTGGCGTAGCCATGGAGACCGCGTTTGGGTCCTGCGCCAGGTGCTGGCGCGGCCCTGGCGGACAACCGGATCGGCCGCAACCCGTGCGACGGTGTCCAGTTACCCAAGTGCAAGCAAGCGGATCGCGGCTACCTCACCCATTCCCAAGTGGCCGCGCTGGCCGCTGCCGTTGAGTATCGGCCCGAAGTCGTGCGGTTCCTCGCCTACACCGGTCTACGCTGGGGTGAGATGGCCGCTCTGCGGGTCGGCGACTTCGACATGCTGCGCCGCCGAGTGAACGTGCCGCGCTCGGTGACCGAATTCAATGGGCCGGTGTGGTCGACGCCGAAGTCATCGGAGTGCCGCTCGGTGCCGTTCCCGGCCGCACTAGCCGCCGAGCTGTCGGCGCTGATGGTCGGCAAGTGCCGCGATGATCTGGTGTTCGTCATCCCGCGCGGCGGGGTGCTGCGGGTCTCCAATTACCGCAAGCGGTTCTTCACGGCCGCAGTCGAGACGTGCCAGACCGCCGACAAGTCCGTGTATGCCGACCTGTTCGATGACGGCCTGGACAGCGTCGCGGACAGCCTGGACGCGGCGATCAAATCTGTTGCGGACCCGCTGCGGACCAAATCGGCCCAATGACCTGCTGAGCGGGCCTTTCAGGCGCTCAGAACGTGTTGACCTTGTCGATGCTGACGAACATGCCGTGCCCGGTCTGGTCGTTGGTGAAACGGGTGCCGTCGGCGGTGGCGATTATCGTCCAGCCCTGCGCGTCGTAGGTCTTGTAGTCGATCTTGACGGTCGGGATGGCCCCGAGGTTGCCCAGCACCCACTGAACGTTGCCGCTAGCGCTGATGCTGACGCCGTTGGCGTGCTCACCGTCCTGCATGGGGGAGTTGGTAAATGGCGCCTCGCAGCCGACGGTGTCCCGATTGATCTGGCAGCGCGTCGTGCCGGATTTGGTTTCGATGAAGACGTAACCGTTCTGGTCGGGCGGCAGCGGGATGGCGCCGGCCCGCGTCGTCGGGCCGGCCGTTGTCGTTGGTGGACCGGGGGCCGGGCTGGTGGTGGTCGACGGCGGTGTCGATGTAGGCGTGGGAATGGTGGGTTCGGTACCCCCTGCCCCCGGCGAGGCGACCGGCCTGCCCTCGACGCTGGAGCTGCAGCCGGAAACAGGCATGGCACTCACCAGCACGGGCGAGAGCAACAGCGACCCGCCGGCTAAGCCCCATCGTGCTTTCTGCGTTAACCGCACGCCTACTCCCGAAAATCTCAGATTATCGGGACTCAGATTACGCACGATGTGACGAAAGTGATTGCAGTGACGCGCCCATATGCAGCGCCGATGCTAAGTTTTACTGCTGCGTGACCGATTCACGCATCATCTCGGCGGCCCGGTGAGCGGCGGCGATGATGCCCTGGTAGCCGGTGCACCGGCAGAAGTTGCCGGACAGGCCCTCGCGTATCTCGTGGTCGGTGGGATCGGGGTTGTCGCGCAGCAGTGCGGTCAGCGACATGACGAAACCTGGCGTGCAGAAGCCGCATTGCAGTCCGTGGCACTCGCGCAGCGCTGACTGCACGGGCGACAGCGTGCCGTCCGGCGACGCGATGCCTTCGACCGTTGTCACCTCCATCCCGTCCGCCTGTACCGCGAACATCAGGCACGACCGCACGGCGTCGCCGTCCAGCAGCACCGTGCAGGCACCGCATGCCCCGTGTTCGCAGCCGAGATGGGTGCCGGTGAGTCCGCACTTGTCCCGCAGGAAGTCCGCCAGCGTCATACGTGGTTCGACGCTGGCCGCAATCGGAGTCCCGTTGACCGACAACTGGACCGGCTGTTCAAGCATTGCTTGCCCCCGTGACCGCTTCGTCTATGGCCTGCGTCCAGGCGCGCGCGGCCATGGTGGCGCCCACCTTGGTGCGGTAGGACGCCGACCCCTGCAGGTCAGTCGGAATGTCGTCGAGCCCCGTCATCGCGGCTTGGCCGATTTCCTCGGGTACCAGCTCGCTGATCGGCTTGCCAATGGCTGCAGTTTCGGCCGCCGTTGCGCGCCTGGGTGTGGAGCCCAGGCCCAGTAACCCGATCGCGCAGCGGGATACCCGGTCGTTGTCGTCGAGCTGGACGGCGACCAGTGCACCTGCAATCGCGAAATCGCCGTGACGGCGCGAAAACTCCTGAACCGCGAACCCAGATCTGTTATTCCACATAGGAAAACGAACGCCGGTCAGCACTTCATCTGATTCCATCGTGGTTTCCCATAAACCGGCGAAGAAGTCCGCGGCGGCGATCTCTCGCCGTCCACGCGGCGACAGTACCTCCATCACCGCATCCAGCGTCAGCGCGACCGCCGGGTATTCGCCTGCGGCGTCAGCGTGGGCGATCGACCCGCCCAGGGTGCCGCGGTTTCGGATCTGGAAATGCCCGACGAACGGCGTCACCCGGGTCAACAGCGGAACTGCTTGGCGGACTTGCATATTGGCACCAACCGTGGCCTCGGTGGTCCCCGCGCCGATCCACAGTTCATTGCCCCTGCGGTCGATGCCTTGCAACTCG
The DNA here is from genome assembly GCA_963730415.1 of uncultured Actinomycetota bacterium. Lineage (GTDB taxonomy): Bacteria > Actinomycetota > Actinomycetes > Mycobacteriales > Mycobacteriaceae > Mycobacterium. Next base: position 464,177 of record CAVSSC010000001.1, read on the forward strand.
CTCAGCCGGGAGATGTCGATGAGATGGTCGAAGTAGGCGAGCCGCATCGCCAGCATCGGCACCAGGCTCTGACCGCCCGCCAGAATTTTGGCGTCATCGCCCAGTTCGGCAAGTAGGTCCACTGCGTCGTCGATAGCGTCGGGGCGGTGGTAATCGAACGATGCCGGCTTCACCGGTCCCCCTTGGCCAGTAGCGATGCGATCGACGCCGGGCTGGCCGGCAGCCGGTTGATCGTCACACCCAGCGGCGCGAGCGCGTCGTTAATGGCGTTGATCACCGCCGGCACCGAGCCAATGGCCCCGCCTTCGCCGGCGCCTTTGTATCCGCCAGGTCCGGGGCCAGGTATCTCGACGTGGCCGAATTCGATGGGCGGGACCTCGGTGGCTGTGGGCAGCAGATAATCGACGAAAGTTGTTGCCAGGGGGTTGCCGTCGTCGTCGTAGACGAGGTCCTCCATCAGAGCACCGCCGATGCCTTGCACCGTTCCACCGGCGATCTGGCCTTCTACGACCGCCGGGTTGATCATGGGTCCGACATCTTCGCTGACGATGTAGCGCAGCAGCGTCACTTTGCCTGTCGCCACATCCACTTCGCAGGTGCACGCGTGCGTCGCATTGGACCACAGGATCGGGGCCTTGGCGACGTAACGGGCGGTGGCTTCCAGCTCGGGCGACATTCCCGGCGGCAACTGCTGCGGTGAGTAGTGCACCAGGTAGGCCAGCTCGCCGAACGACACCGCCTTCGACGGGTCACCGCGAACACTGGCCACCGAATAGGCCAGTTCCACTTCGGATTCGGTGACTTTGAGGCGATGCGCGGCCAGCGCCACGATCTTTTCGCGCAGGATGGTCCCCGCCTCGTTCACCGCTCCGGCGGTCATCGGTCCGCTGCGGCTGCCCTGCGTCCCGGCCCCGTACGGAGTGATCGCGGTGTCGCCCTGGATGGTGGCCACGTCGTCGATATCCGCCCCCAGCGCGTCGGCGGTCAACTGAATAACGGTTGTTTCCAAGCTGTTTCCGCTCGAGCCGCCGTTGACGTAAACGTTGATCTTGCCCGTCGGCTCCATCCGGATGGTGGCGCCTTCGGTGGCCAGGTGGCCGGTCGCCGCGCCGGTCGGCTCTATGTATGCCGAGAACCCGAGGCCCAGGTAGCGGCCCTGCGCCAGCGCTTCCCGCTGCTCCTTGCGAAACCCTTCATGGTCAAGGATTTTCACCGCCTGCTCGAACGTATCGATTGGGGCGACGTGGTCGTAGGGCATGCCGTTGGGGTTGACGTACGGCATCTCGTCGCGGCGCAACAGGTTACGTCGGCGCAGCTCGACCGGATCGATGTCCATCTTGCGCGCGGCGATGTCGAGCAGGATTTCGCGGGCCAGCGTTTCGTATTGCCATGGACCGCGGTAGGCGGCCAGGCCGCTGGTGTTGGAGAAGACCGTCTTGTAATTGAAGCTGGCCTTGGGCACCCGGTAGGGCCCCGGGAAGAACATGCCGATGGCGGCGGTGGTCAGCACCGGGTACGGCGTCGGATAGGCGCCGACGTCCTGGACGAAGTCGATGTCCGCCGCTGCGATGTTGCCTTCGTCGTCGAAAGCCATCCGTGCGGTGCCGTTGACGTGTCGGGCCTGCCCGGCCGACATCAGATTCTCGCGCCTATCCTCGATCCACTTCAGCGCCGCCGGCACCTTGCGGGCGGCCAGCATGATGCACATGTCTTCGCGCATCGGGACGACCTTCTGGCCGAAGCCGCCGCCGGTGTCGCGCATGATGACCCGAACACGTTGTGCTGCAATGCCTAACAAGCGCGCGCAGAACGCCCGCAGTTCGTGCGGAGTCTGTGTGGACGCCCACAGGGTGAGTTCTCCGGTGGCGGCTGCCCATTCGACGACGAGGCCGCGGGTTTCGATGGGCACCGGCGCATAGATTTGCTGATAGATGTTCTCGCTGACGACGTGTGGCGAGCTAGCGAAAAGCTCTTCGTCTGGCGGAGCGCCGCCCATCCCGCCCGCGACGTTGTCGGCATAGCTGTCGTGCACCAGCACATCCGAGGTCTGAGCCTGGGTGAAGTCGGTGATCGCGGGCAGCGGCTCGTAGTCGACGTCGACCAGTTCGAGCGCGTCCTCGGCGACGTAGCGGCTCCCGGCGACGATCAGTGCGACCGGGTCGCCGACGAACTTCGCCTCGCCCTCGGCCAGCGGCGGTCGCGGGGTATCCGGCACGTCCTTGCCCGCTACGGCGTGCCACGCCTCCTTCACGTCGGGGTTGAGATCGGCGGCGGTGAATACCGCGTGGACGCCGGGCAGCGCCAGCGCCGCCGAGGCGTCGACGCCGTTGATCCGGGCCCGCGCAAATGGGCTACGCACAAAGCAGGCGTGCAGCATGCCGGGTCGCGAAATGTCGTCGACGAAGCTGCCGCGGCCGGTCAGCAGCCGGCCGTCCTCCACCCGCTGGACGCGGGTCCCGGCGTACCGGGGCGCCGGGGCAACGGCGGCCCCTTGCACGTCCTGAGTCATGGCGCTCCATCCGATTGTCGCCTAATGAGAAGCCCGATGTCATCATAGGAGAGTGTCGTTATCGGCGTCGATGAACGTCGGAGTCCTGCTGGCCGCGGGTGCCGGACGGCGCTATGGCAAGCCGAAAGTGCTGGTCGATGGCTGGCTGGACAAAGCGGTCGGCGCCCTACGTGACGGGGGCTGCGCCGACGTCGTTCTGGTGCTGGGCGCTGCCCAGGTCGCGGCCCCGCCCGGGGTCATCGCGGTCACGGCGCCACAGTGGCGTGAGGGGCTTAGCGCCTCGGTGCGCACCGGGCTGGCGCAGGCCGACCGCATGCATGCGGACTACGCGGTGCTGCACGTCATCGATACTCCCGACGTCGGTCCCGCCGTGGTGGCGCGGGTCCTGGGCCGCGCGGTGGCGTCCCACAGCGGTCTGGCGCGCGCATCTTTCGATAACCGGCCAGGACACCCGGTGGTCATCGCGCGCCGACACTGGCCCGAGGTGCTCACCCAGATATCCGGAGATCAGGGGGCGGGGGCGTATTTGCGGAGTAGGCGGGACGTCGAGATCGTCGACTGCAGCGACCTTGCCAGTGGTCAGGACGTAGACGAGCCGGGGTAACGACCCGCAGCAGATGTGGCCGGATGGCGACCCTCGGCGTATATGGTCTGCAGTCAAACGCTGGGTGCAGAGGTGCGGTCGTCTGCGGCGGCGATGCGTTCGAGCGCGGTGCCGAGGGCGCGCAGGTCGATACCTTGCAGCTGGTCAAGCAGGTAGTGGCGAACGCTCCCGTAGTGGATGGGCGTGGCTCGCTGGAGCCGGGCGAGCCCGGCGTCGGTGAGGACGGCGTTGTAGGCGCGTGCGTCGTGGGGCGACTGCTCGCGGTGCACGAGCCCGTCGGCTTTCAGCCGCCCGATTGTGCGGCTGATCGCACTAAGCGATTGCTGGCAGCGTGCCGCCAGTTCGCTGAGCCCGAGGGTCTGGTCGGGCGCCCGGGACAAGAACAGCAAAACGATGTAGTCGCTGTGTGAAAGGCGCTGCTCTCGCTGCAGGTCGGCGTCGAACCGACGAAAGAGCGCCGCCACCGCCGGTCGCAGCCTATCGACCACTTTCACTTCATCATCTGTGAGCGATGTCGTCGGGTCGCTTCCTGTCATCGCGCCACTCTAGCACTTGCTTGTTCGCGCAAGCAACCTTAAACTTGTTGGCGCAAGCAAATTCCTCTTTGGGAGAGCGGAGTCGCATGAACACCCGAATTCTGGCCCTGGTGGGCAGCCTGCGCGCCGGCTCGTACAACCGCCAACTCGCCGAGGTGGCCGTCAAGCGTCCACCCGAGGGCATTGCCGTCGACATATTCGACGACCTGGCCGAAGTGGCCTTCTACAACGAGGACATCGACCGCCCGGGCGCCGTTGCCGCGGCAGACCGGCTGCGCGCCGATGTTGAGTCCGCCGACGCCCTGCTGCTCGTCAGCCCTGAATACAACGGCACCATCCCCGCCTCGCTCAAGAACGCCATCGATTGGATCTCGCGCCCCTACGGGTCAGGGGCCATCAGCGGAAAGCCGGTGGCTGTCATCGGTACTTCTAATGGGCGCTATGGCGGGATGTGGGCGCACGATGACGCTCGCAAAGCAGCTCGCATCGCCGGGGCAAGCGTGCTCGATGACGCCACACTGTCGGTGCCGCGCGCAGCGACGCGCTTTGCCACCATGCACCCCGCAGACGACGAGGAGATCGCCGACGCGATATCGACCATTCTGGCCGCTCTCGGCGCCGCGGTCGCCAACCGTTAGGAGGCTCGTCGGCGCGCAGAGGGACCAGCGCGGGCCCGACCGGAGTGAACGGAGGAGTCCCCGGAAAACATCCGGACCGCGTTGCCCATCACACCAACTCTGGAAAGGCCGCGCGCCGATGCGTGGTGTGCACAGGGGTCCTTGCGACAGCGCGCGGTGCGGTTGGTCACAGAGCAGGGCAATGGCCTGACGTCTTCGGACCTGCTTTCCCGCTTCGTGACGATGAGTTACCGCGAAGCGTGGAAACCCCGTCCCAGCCTTCGCCGACGCCCTGGCCGGTGATCCGGTACGGCCCGGTGACTGGGTGTGCATTCTGGGCGGTGGCGACAAGGCGCCGCCGAAGGGGGGCGGGGGAGGGGTTAGACCTTGCGGTTTTCGGACTTGATCATCCAGGCGAGCTTCTCCAGCGAGTCGATGATCTCGTGGAGCAGATCACTCGTGCTGGGGTCTTCGGCGTCGACGGCGTCGTGCACCCGGCGCATGGTGTCGACCGCGGCGTAGGTCTGCATGGTGATCAGATCGACGACGTCGCCGGTGTTCACTTCGTCGGCCGGGAACCGCGGCAGGCTGGTCGTTACTGCGACGGTGTCGGACCGGCCGTCGGGAACGGCGTCGAGGGCACGCATTCGTTCGGCAATGGTGTCGCTGGCCTCGCGGGCAGCATCGACCAGCTCATCGAGCTGCAGGTGCAGGTCGCGGAAGTTCGGTCCCACTACGTTCCAGTGGGCCTGCTTGCCTTGCAGGTGCAGCTCGATCAGGTCGACTAGCACGCGCTGCAGGTTGGCGGCCAGCTCGTGGGACGCCGCGAAGTTCCGGATTTCGTCGGCGAGACGACGGTTGCCACGTCGATCGGTTACAGACGCTGCAGTCATGGTTGGGTCTCCGTTCAAATAGAATAACTTGCTTGCGCTAACAATCTTATACTTGCTTGCGCCAACAAGCAACTTCTACCAAGACAATAGCGGCTCGGCGACATCGCTAGCAGATGATGCCGCGAGAGGCGTCGATAGGCTCCGCTCGTTGGCGAGCGGCCCAGGTTCATCGACAACACCACTGCTAGCGCGATCAACACGAGAGTCCACAGCGGGAAATTTGGAACAACCCTGGTGCCGCCGACGCAAGACCTTCCTCCGGTACTGGGAAAAGTCCGGTCCCGATGGCGCCGCGGAGAGCGATCATCTGCATCGGCCGGCTTGGAACTACTCCCGAGTTACAGCCCCAACAGCTTCTCGGCGTTGCGGTGGCTGATACTGGCCCGGTCGTCGCGGGTGAGGGGCAGACTGTCGAGGAAAGCGCGGGCGGCGCACATCGACCCGAACGGGTAGTCGGCCGAGAAGGCCACTCGGTCGACGCCGACCTGCGCGACCAGATTGGCGTAGGTCGCTTCGTCGTTGAAGTTGGCGAAGGTGTAGTGGAAGTTCTCCCGAAGGTAGGAACTGACCGGCATGTCGTCCAATCCGGGGTGTCCGCGACGATCAAGGCCCTCGAACGGGAACTGGGCACCGAATTGTTTGTCCGCGGTCCGGCGGGCGTGGCGCTGAGCCCCGCGGGAGAAGCACTGCGACCCCACGCCCGCGATACCCTCGACGCCGCGCGCGCAGCCAAAGACGCCGTCAACGCCACCCGTGGCGCTGTCCGTGGGACCGTCACAGTAGGGACGTTGACGTCGATCAGCGTCATTGACCTACCAACGCTGCTGGCCGACCTCCACACCCGGCATCCAGAAGTGGTGGTTCACCTGCGCGTCGCCAGTGCCGGATCGGCCGGCCTCGCCCGACAACTGCGCGACGGTGATCTCGATGTCGCCTTTCTCGTATTCACCGGTCCTCCGCCGAGTGACTTGCGCGCTCGACTCGTTGCCGACGTCCCCCTGCTCCTGGTTGTCCCCGCAATTCACCCGCTCGCCCAGCGGGAATCGGTGCCACTGGCCGAGCTGGCTGGAATGTCATTCGTCGACGGGCCGCGCGGATACGGGAATCGCACCGTGGTCGACAACGCGTTTGCCGCGGCCGGCGTCGAACGGATTGTTGCCATGGAGGTCGCGGACATCGGCACGGCCGCGACCTATATCCGAAACGGCCTGGGAATCGGGTTTCTGAGCTGGTCCATCCTCGATGGCATCGACGATTCCGGCTTGGCGACGGTCCGGATCGCCGACTACGACCTGCAATGGCGGCTATACGTCGCGACGTCTGCGACCCGTCCGCTCAGCGCGGCCACCCGAGCCCTGCTGTCGCTGATGGAGGAAGTCATCTCGCGCTGATGGCCCCCCGGGAACAAGACGGGGACGCTTGCCGTTAGGATGGTGAACAAGTTGAGTGAACCAGACTCAATCCTGGGTTGACACCACAGCGTCAACGGGAGCAGGCTTGAGCGGGGTTCACTCAGCATAATGCACGGAAGAAGCTCTACTACTCAGGAGGAATCACTATGGCTCGTGCGGTCGGAATCGACCTCGGGACCACCAACTCCGTCGTTTCCATTCTGGAGGGTGGCGATCCCGTCGTCGTCGCCAACTCCGAGGGCTCGAGGACCACTCCGTCGGTCGTTGCATTCGCACGCAACGGTGAAGTGCTCGTCGGCCAGCCCGCCAAGAACCAGGCGGTCACCAACGTCGACCGCACCGTGCGTTCGGTCAAGCGGCACATGGGCACCGATTGGTCCATCGAGATCGACGGCAAGAAATACACGGCGCAGGAGATCAGCGCCCGTGTGCTGATGAAGCTGAAGCGCGACGCGGAGGCATACCTCGGTGAGGACATCACCGACGCGGTCATCACCGTGCCCGCCTACTTCAACGACGCCCAGCGTCAGGCGACCAAGGAAGCCGGCCAGATCGCCGGTCTGAACGTGCTGCGCATCGTCAACGAGCCGACCGCCGCGGCGCTGGCCTACGGTCTGGACAAGGGCGAGAAGGAACAGACCATCCTGGTCTTCGACCTGGGCGGCGGCACGTTCGACGTCTCGCTGCTCGAGATCGGCGAGGGGGTGGTCGAGGTCCGTGCCACCAGCGGTGACAACCACCTCGGTGGCGACGACTGGGACGACCGCGTTGTCGACTGGCTCGTCGACAAGTTCAAGGGCACCAGCGGTATTGACCTGACCAAGGACAAGATGGCGATGCAGCGGCTGCGTGAGGCGGCCGAGAAGGCCAAGATCGAGCTGTCCAGCTCGCAGAGCACCTCGATCAACCTGCCCTACATCACCGTCGACGCCGACAAGAACCCGCTGTTCCTCGACGAGCAACTGACCCGCGCCGAGTTCCAGAAGATCACCCAGGATCTGCTGGACCGCACCCGTCAGCCGTTCAAGTCGGTGATCTCCGACGCCGGTATCTCGGTCTCCGACATCGACCACGTGGTAATGGTCGGTGGTTCCACCCGTATGCCCGCGGTGACCGAGCTGGTCAAGGAGCTCACCGGGGGCAAAGAGCCCAACAAGGGCGTCAACCCGGACGAAGTTGTGGCCGTGGGCGCCGCGCTGCAGGCTGGTGTACTCAAGGGCGAGGTGAAAGACGTTCTGCTGCTTGACGTTACACCGCTAAGCCTGGGTATCGAGACCAAGGGTGGCGTGATGACCAAGCTCATCGAGCGCAACACCACGATCCCGACCAAGCGGTCGGAGACCTTCACCACCGCCGATGACAACCAACCGTCGGTGCAGATCCAGGTCTACCAGGGTGAGCGTGAAATCGCCTCGCACAACAAGCTGCTCGGTTCTTTCGAGCTGACCGGTATCCCGCCGGCTCCACGCGGTGTGCCGCAGATCGAGGTCACCTTCGACATCGACGCCAACGGCATCGTGCACGTCACGGCCAAGGACAAGGGCACCGGCAAGGAGAACACGATCAAGATCCAGGAGGGCTCCGGCCTGTCCAAGGAGGAGATCGACCGGATGATCAAGGACGCCGAGGCGCACGCCGAAGAGGACCGGCAGCGTCGCGAGGAGGCCGACGTCCGCAACCAGGCCGAGACGCTGGTCTACCAGACGGAGAAGTTCGTCAAGGAACAGCGCGAGGCCGAGGGCGGTTCGAAGGTCCCCGAGGACACGCTGAACAAGGTGGACGCCGCAGTGGCCGAAGCCAAGACGGCACTGGGCGGCACCGACATATCCGCGATCAAGTCGGCGATGGAGAAGCTGGGCCAGGAGTCTCAGGCGCTCGGACAGGCCATCTACGAGGCCACCCAGGCCGCGCAGGGCGGCGGCGCCGAGTCCGGCGGCTCATCCGGCTCAGCTGATGACGTCGTGGACGCGGAGGTGGTCGACGACGACCGGGAGTCCAAGTGACCGAAGGGAACCAGGAACAGGTAACGGTCACCGACAAGCGGCGGGTTGATCCCGAGACCGGCGAAGTACGGCATGTCCCTCCCGGCGCTACGCCGGGAGGGACCACGCCGGCCGGCTCAGCGGTTGGCGGCAAGGCCAACGAGACAGGGGCCAAAGTCGCTGAGCTGACAGCTGATCTGCAACGGGTCCAGGCCGACTTCGCCAACTACCGCAAACGCGCGCTGCGCGACCAGCAGGCCGCGGCGGATCGGGCCAAGGCCGCCGTCGTCAACCAATTGCTGGGCGTGCTGGACGATCTCGATCGAGCGCGCAAGCACGGCGATCTGGAGTCCGGACCGCTGAAGTCGGTAGCCGACAAGCTGATGAGCGCGCTCACCGGACTCGGCCTGACAGCGTTCGGCGAGGAAGGCGAAGACTTCGACCCGGTGCTGCACGAAGCCGTGCAACACGACGGCGATGGTGCTGAGGGCTCAAAACCAGTGATCGGCACCGTCATGCGGCAGGGCTACAAACTCGGCGATCAGGTACTGCGCCATGCTCTGGTCGCCGTCGTCGACACGGTCGCGGACGACAGCGCAGCAACGGTCGGCACCGTCGAGCCCGCCGATGGCGTAGCCGAAACCGAGCAGGCCGACACGGACGATAACGCCGACGCCTCCGGTGACTAGGGCACACAATCACAGACGACAACAAGATAGTGAGAGGTGAGAGGGGGTGACGCGACATGGCCCAGCGTGAATGGGTCGAAAAGGACTTCTATAAGGAGCTGGGCGTCTCCTCTGACGCCAGTCCCGAAGAGATCAAACGCGCCTACCGCAAGCTAGCGCGCGACCTGCATCCGGACGCCAATCCCGACAATCCCGCCGCCGGCGAGCGATTCAAGACGGTGTCGGAGGCGCACAACGTGTTGTCGGATCCGGCCAAGCGCAAGGAGTACGACGAAACCCGCCGGCTGTTCGCCGGCGGGGGCTTCGGCGGCCGCCGGTTCGACGGCGGTGGTTTCGGCGGCTTCGGTGCCGGTGGTGACGGTGCCGAGTTCAACCTCAACGATTTGTTCGATGCCGCCGGCCGAAGTGGCGGCACCAACATCGGTGACCTGTTCGGCGGCTTGTTCGGGCGCGGCGCCGGTGCCCGTCCCAGCCGGCCGCGACGCGGCAACGACCTGGAGACCGAGACCCAGCTGGATTTCGTCGAGGCTGCCAAAGGCGTGGCAATGCCGCTGCGGCTGACCAGCCCAGCGCCGTGCACCAACTGTCATGGCAGCGGCGCGCGGCCGGGCACCAGCCCGAAGGTGTGTCCCACCTGCAACGGTTCCGGCGTGATCAACCGCAACCAGGGCGCATTCGGCTTCTCCGAACCCTGCGCCGATTGCCGGGGCAGCGGCTCGATCATCGAGCACCCCTGCGAGGAGTGCAAAGGCACCGGCGTCACCACCCGCACCCGCACCATCAACGTGCGGATCCCACCCGGTGTCGAGGACGGACAGCGCATCCGGCTACCCGGGCAGGGCGAAGCCGGGTTGCGCGGTGCCCCGTCAGGTGACCTGTACGTGACGGTGCATGTGCGGCCGGACCAGGTATTCGGCCGTGACGGCGACGACCTCACCGTGACCGTTCCGGTCAGCTTCACCGAATTAGCCTTGGGCTCAACGATTTCGGTACCCACGCTGGACGGCAAGGTCGGCGTCCGGGTGCCCAAGGGCACCGCCGACGGCCGCATCCTGCGGGTGCGCGGACGCGGCGTACCCAAACGCGGCGGCGGCAACGGGGACTTGCTGGTCACCGTGAAAGTGGCCGTGCCGCCAAACTTGGAAGGCGCCGCCCAGGAGGCGCTGGAGGCCTATGCGGCGGCCGAACGGTCCAGTGGATTCGACCCGCGGGCCGGATGGGCAGGTAATCGCTGATGGCCAAGAACCCCAAGGAAAGGGAATCGCGGACCTTTCTGATCTCGGTGGCCGCCGAACTGGCCGGCATGCACGCCCAAACACTGCGCACCTACGATCGCCTCGGTCTGGTCATCCCGCGCCGCACTTCCGGTGGGGGACGGCGTTATTCGGAGCACGACGTAGACCTACTGCGTGAGGTACAGCGGCTGTCCCAGGAGGAGGGGGTCAACCTCGCCGGTATCAAGCGCATTATCGAGCTGTCCAACCAGGTCGAGGCGTTGCAGTCGCGGTTGAAGGAGCTGGCTGAAGAGCTGGCGCAACTGCGTGCCAGCCAGCGCCGCGATGTCGCGGTGGTGCCCAAGAGCACCGCCCTGGTGGTGTGGCAGCCGCGTAAGGCGCGCTAGGCGAGCGTATTGCGGCTGATTTTTACTTGACCGACACGGTAAGCCCTATCGAATAGTGCAAAGTCTGACAAGCTGCACACATGCCGGGCGGCAACGGAAGCTCCAGATGGTCGGATGCGCTGCTCGATCGCATGCGAAAGCTAGGCGATCCCGTGGCTGACACGCCGGTCGCGGCCGTGCTCGAGCGTGGCGGCGTCGATGCGGTCAATGCGATGATGCGGACGCTGGTCCGCGTCGACCAGCTGGTGCCGGAGGCGTTACCCAACGAGATCCAGGCATACCTGGCCGAGACTCTGCCCCTGCCCGAGTGGGCCGACATGGGCAAGATCAAGCGCGGGCAGCAGCTATTCGAGACATGGGGCCTCGAGATCGCATGCTGCCTGTTCTGCGCATCGCTTCCGTCGGCGTACGCGGCAGCCAAGGGCGTGAAGGTGCTGTACCTGACCGCCCGGCTCGATACCGACGCGCGCCGACGGGTGATGGAGACCGGTCAGTTCCTGATCGATGTGGCGACCGTCGGCGGGCTCGACGAAAACGGCAAGGGCCGGCGCACCATTCAGCGCGTCCGATTGATGCACGCCGCTGTTCGGCACTTGATCAAGGCCCGCAACGAGCTGACACCCGGCATGTGGCACCCCGACTGGGGAACACCGATCAACCAGGAGGACCTCGCCGGGACACGCATGTCTTTCTCGTATGTCTTTTCCGAACCGATGCGTCGTCTCGGCGTGCGCGTGCCCGCCAAGGACGTCGACGCGTACCTGCACCTGTGGAATGTCATCGGGCACCTGCTCGGCGTGCGCGACGAGCTGCTCGTGCGTGACGTCGCCGATGCCACCGCCCTGGTCGACACCATCCGGCGCAGGCAGTTCGAGGCATCGGCCGAAGGGCAGGAACTCACCTGTGCGCTGCTGGATCTGATGGACGAGCTGACACCCGTGCACCGGTTCGACGACACGATCCCGCCGTTGATTCGCCACCTGATCGGCGACGAAACCGCCGACCTGTTGCTCGTTCCGAAATCGGATCTCGCCGACCACCTCGGGCCGCTCGCGCGCATCGCCAAGTGGTTCTTTGTGCACGTCTTGGGCCAGATCGAGCGCGACCTGCCGCGCTACCAACTGGCGTCGCGAATGGCCGCTCCATTCGGGCGCGACCTGCTGGACGCAGGGTTCAAGTTGGAGCGGGGTGGCGAGCGGGCGCCCTTCGACATACCCGATCACCTCGCCCGCAACTGGGACCTGCTGGCGTGAAATCAAGAATCCGGTAACCCCGCCCGGCGACCATCCTTCAGCGACCCAAAATCCAGCAACTGAACGCTGATTTCCCTACCATTACCCCACTGACGATGATCGCGGTCGCCCCATCCGAGCCCGGGTCGGGCTGCGCGTGGATCGATTGAATCGGAGGGTCCTCTGAGATGTCTGCTCCTGCGACTCCTAGCCCGCCGCTCCGAATGGCACGCCTCGAAAAGCCCGAAACCATTGACGATGTTTTGCGCAACATAGATCAGATCATCGACTGGGCCATCAAAGCCGAAAGCCACATCGGCTACTTCGCTGCTCTCTACAAGCGGACTACCCTCGCCATTCGCGACGCGGTCAACGAGGGTGTCTTCGACGATGGGCTCCGCATGGAACGGCTCGACATCGCTTTTGCCCGGCGCTACTTCAATGCCTTAAATGCCCACTTCTACCCGGACGAGAACCAAGGTTTGACACTCCCCTGGGAGGTTGCGTTCGTCGGCGACCAGAACCATCAGGCGATCATCCTGCAGCACATGATGGCCGGACTGAATGCACACATCACGTTTGATTTAGGCCTCGCCGCCTTGGCGATTGCGGGTAACTCGCTGGACACGCTGGAAAGCGATTTCAACCGCGTCAACGCCCTGCTCTGCTCCCAGATCCCCGGCACCCTCAAAGTCGTCGAGCAGCTTTCTCCCGACCTTCGCTGGACGCGCTGGCTGATACCGGATGAGGTCGGTGTCCTCAAGGGAGCACTGACGAAATTACGTAAAGGGGCTTGGCTTTTCGCCATCTACATGGCGATGCACCCGCCGAACGCTAGCCAGAAGACAGTCCACCAGGAGGCCTGGACGGCGGCACTAGGTTCCTGGTACCTGCAACCGTCCGTGCGGTGGACACCGTTCCCAAGACTTGTTCGCGCCATCGCCAAGCATGAGAGCCGCGACGTTGCCGGCAACATCCGGGCGCTCGAAGAAATCACGAACAGCCCCGACAAGCTGGATGAGGCCTACCTCTGACCCGTTCGTCACGGCAGGTCACGAGAGAATCTTTTGCGCCCGCACGAATTCCGGCCAACGAGCGTCGCCTCCAAAGCGGCGGACAGCGTCGGCGAGCTCGGACCGATCCCCCCCACCGGCATGGTCGAAAAAATCCAAGAGACAACGCAATTCGAATAGCGTCGCGTCTTGGTGGCGTGCGAACTCAAGCGCGGCGACCAGCGCGCAGTGGCGTGACTGCCGCTCCGGCAATGTATGAGCGCGCAGTCGCATCAATTCCGCGTCATAGAAGCGCATTCCGGTGTCTTCCGCATGCCGCAGCGCCATCTCCAATCGCTCGCGGGCCTTCTCCGGCCGGCCCGCGGCAATCAGGAGGCGGCCGATAACCGCATCGTGAAACGTGAGATAAATGTTGAGGTGTAGAAGGCGCGATCCATCCACGCGTTGCGCTATCTTCTCGGCCCGCGCTGTCAGGGTGGCGGCGTCGGCACCGGCGCCCAGCGCGGCCAGCGCGGCCAGCGCCTTGACGGTGGCGTGTTCGGTGGCGGCGACCAATCGAAACAAGTCGAGCCCCGACTGCTCGCTTTGCCTGCGAAGCTCGGCGACCAGGGCGGCGGCCTCCGTGATTTGATTGGTCTCCAGCCGCACCCAGATTTCCACGAAATACGCGAGTGCTCTGCTGTGAGCGTTTTGTGGAAACCCTAGGCCATCGCAGCGCCGAACCGATTGAGCCAACTCCGCATTCGCACGGTCGAGGTCACCACACACCGTATGGGTCAGTGCCAGGTACATGTGCGCCGACGCGATCGGGTCGAGGGGCACCCACCAGGCGGTGTCCAGCACCCGCGGATCGGCAGCGGAACGATCGGCCAGCGCTTGTAAAAGTTGTCGTCGGGCGGCGGTGAAGTCGCCTTCCAGCCAGGTGACGGAACCCAGCGATGACGCGATCACCGGGTAACTCCAGGGCCGATCTTTGGTAACACGCGCGGACAGCGAGTCGAGCAGGTTATGGGCCCGGCGCAGTTCGGCCCGCGGCACGTAGTAGCTGATTAGCGCGGTGAGCGTCGTGAACAACTCATCTTCATAGTTGCCGGTGCTCGCCAATGCCAGGCACCGTTGGAAGTCGGCTGGGCCCTCACCGCTCATGCTGCCCTGCGTGGCGCCCGCCAAGAAGCCACGCTCCAGTCGGATGGCGATCTCCCTGCGTTCCCGTGCGGATCCCGCGGCGCAGCGGGTTAGCTGGCTGAGTGCGTTCGTGAGGCAAGCTAGCGCTTCCTGGAGAGCGCCGCGCCGCCTGGCGTTCACCGAAGCCTTCTGGTAGGCCTCGACTGCTTCGTCGTATTGCCGTGCCTGCTCGAAGTGCCCCGCGACCACACGCCAGTCCGGCTCGACGGCGGCCGCCCCGTCGACCAGCGCGCGGGCAGCGCGCGCATGCAGGTCACGACCTAGCGATGGCGGGGCCAGCTCGGCGGCCACCTCACGCAGCAGCTCATGCCGGAATCGCCAGCCGTCGGTCCCGCGTCGTTCGAGCACACGCGCCCGCACGAGTTCGGTGACGACGTCGTCGACGTCTTTGGCATCGCGTCCGACCACGGAGCGAAGCAAGGGGAGATCACCGGCGCGCCCGATCACGGCGGCGGCCTCCACCACCGGCACCACGTCGGTGCGAGTGTGCAGCCGGGCGAACAACGGCTCATACAGCGCTTCGGGTACCCCGGACTCGGGTCCAGCGACGTCAAGTTCGCCGACGACATGTTCGATATAGAACGGCACCCCGTCGCATCGGTTGCGTACTGCGGCCCGCTGCGCGTCGGTCACCGACGGGTCCAACGCATCGATCAGCGCGTCTGACTGCTCGTCGGTCAACGGAGAGAGTTCGAAAAGTGTTACCGGCCAATCGGTTCGCAGCCAATCACCCTCACGTCCGGTCAAGACCACCAGCAGCCGCCCGTCCGCGCCTGTGAGCAACGAATTGAGCAGCTCCAGGGTGGACGGGTCGAACCAGTGCACATCCTCTGCGACCACTAATCCGGCGTGATCACCGAGGCAGGCCAGCACGTATTGCTGAACGGTCGCGCCGATCAACTCATAAAGGGCTCGGCCTTCCACAGCAGCCGGGTGATAGCCGTGCTCGGGGCCGACGCCAATGACCGGCGCGAGCAATGGCACCGCGCTCGCGGGATCCAGCCCGCAGCCGCGCAGTTCGGCTTGAAGTAAGCGCAGCCGCTCCCGGCCGTCAGTGAGCCGGGTAATGCCGCATCGGCGCTCCACGAGCCTCCGCACCGGATGCAGGCCGGTGTCGGTATGCAGCGGGGAACCAAACAGCTCGATCACGGGCGCGCCTGAACTTCGGACCAATTCGGCCGCCTCTTTCGCGAGCCGGGTCTTACCGATTCCCGGCTCACCCCGAAAGACGACGCCTGGGCTGGTCAGCGCCCCGTCACGCGCCCGCTGCCAGCTCTGCTGCAGCCACTCGTGCTCACGGTCGCGCCCGATCAGGGGTGGCGACTGCAGCGGCGCCGCTTCTGCTCGCTCACCGAGCACTTGGTGATGGCTGATCAAGCCGTCGACGCCCTTCACCGAAGCCGCCGGACGTGTGCTGAGTTCAAACAAGTGAGCCACCAGGGGTGCGACCGCATCTGACACCGCTACCGTGCCCGGCTCCGCCAAACTGGAAAGACGGGCGGCCAGGTTGGCGGCGAAGCCGTAGACGTCGTCTTGGTCGGTGTCGAGATAGACCAGGCCGCGGTGGATGCCGACCCGCACGTTGATGGCCACGCCGAACTTGCGTTCGGCCTTCTCGCTGAGCTGCGCTACGGCGCGGGTGATATCCAGTCCCGCCGCGACGGCACGTCGCACGTCGTTCTCATGCGCCTTGGGGTGCCCGAATACGGCTAACAATCCGTCGCCCTTGATCGAGCAGATATGGCCCTCATATCGATCGACAACCCAGCGCACCTCATCCCGGTAGCGGCCGACCAAAGTGTGATACGTCTCTGGTTCTAAACGGGTGGACAGCGCCGTCGAGTCGACGAGGTCGATGAACATGAGTGTCAGTCGGCGGAGTTCACCGTAGCTAGCGGGGGCGGTGAGCAGGTCCTCGGCTTCTGGGTTGCCGTGGTCGACCGCAAGAACCTGCCCGGCCAACGTGGTGGCGGTCGCGCGGTCACCGGCGTTGATGGCCCGCACCGCGCGATCCAGCAAGTCGTCGATCGATGCACCGCTCTCGCCAGGGCTCACCTGCTCCTCCTGCCCGGGATGGGCTAAGGGTACCGGTCAGCCGCCCGGTTTTCAGCACATGCCGAATAGCTCCAGACGTAGCATTCGCGCTGGTCCGGACAATTCCGATCCGGCGGCGCGGACCTGGTGCCGTAGATGCAGGGTGCTAAACGCGGATCGAGAACACCACGAGCGCCGGTTCATCGGGGCGCGCGCATCGGTAGCCGCCGCGACGCAGGGCGTCGGTCGGTGCGGTCATCGGCTCGAAGCACACCACGTCCTCGGCGGCCGGCGCGAAGATCTGGGTCGCCGGATACCCGTGTTCGAAGTGCACTTCCAGGCGGCGTCCGCCGCCGGACACGGCGAGCACCGCGCCATCGCCCACCTGGTCATAGGCATCGTCAAAAATGTTGTCACGCAATGGTTCTTCCCGCGCCGGCTGCGGCGCTGATTCGCCGGTGGGGAGCCCTTGTTCGTCGAGGCTCAAATGCCGCAGCGGTGGTGTCTCGATAATCCACTCGCTGCGGGCCACATCCGGTAGGTGCAGGTAGGGGTGAAAGCCGAAGCACAGTGGGACCGCCTTGTCGCCGGTCGCGGTGACGGTGGTGCGCACCGTCAGCGTCCGTTCGGCCAGCCGCACTGCCACCGTCAGCAGATGCGGGTACGGGAAGCTGGCCAGCAACCGGGGATCGGCGCTGAAATCCACCTCGGCGGTCAGCTCGTTCGCTGACTCAGCCATCACCCGCCAGCCCGGGTAGCCGGCCAATACGCCGTGGATGGGCAACCCGTTGGGGTCGGCACGAACACCGTTTTCGCCCGATGTCAGGGTCACCGTCACGCCCTGCGCGGTATAGGTGTTTTCGCCCAACCGATTTGCCCACGGATACAGAATCGGGATCCCCATCGTCTTGCCCGCCGTGAGATAGGCGTCCAGGCCGCGTCGCTGCCCGAGCAGCTCGACGCCGGCGTCGCTCAGCGAGGTGCCGATCATGCCCGCCTCAGGAACGAACTGCGCGGCCACCGATGATGCCGGATCGCGCAGTGTGACTGAGTGCACGAGGCCAGCCTAGCGCCACAGTGGGTCGTGCTGAATACGCTCCGGCAGAGCCCCTTTGGCGATAAGAGCGGCCTTGGTGGCCTGGACCATCGCCGGTCCGCCGCAGATCAGGATCTGCCGGTCGCCCCACCCGCCGTATTTGGTCACCACGTCGGGCAGTCGGCCGATTTGGTGCACGTGGAGGCCGCGTGGCGGCGTGACGTCGGGATAGTCGGCAGCCCACGCCGGGTCGCCGCTGTACTCGGAGACCGGCGAGACCGACAGCCACGGATTGTGTGACGCCACCTGCCACAGGGTGGGCAGGTCATAGAGCTCGCAGCGATAGCGAGCGCCGAAGAAAAGGTGCACCCGTGGGTTCACCGCGTAACGGCTGAGATCCATGATCAGCGCCCGAAGTGGTGCCAGACCGGTGCTACCGGCAACCATCAGCACGTCCCCGCCCTCCCGATCGACCCGCAGGCCGCCGTGCGGACTGGACAACCGCCACCGGTCGCCGGGCCGGGTTTCGTTGATGATGGCGGTACTGACCAAGCCGCCGGGGACCACGCGGACGTGGAACTCGATCCCGCCGCCCGGATCCGCCGGAATGGCGGGGCTGAGGTAGCGCCAACGGCGCGGGCATTGCGGAACGTGGACGTTGACGTACTGGCCGGGGTGATAGCGCATCGGGCGGTCAAGTTGCAGCCGTACAACCGCAAGATCACGTGAGACCCGAATGTGCTCGATGACCGTGCCGTCCCACCAGGCGGGTCCCTGGTCGGCATCCGCAGCACCGCTCATCACCCCGGTGATCAGGTTGAGCGACTGCCTGGCCGCGTCGTCGACGGCATCGGTCCAGGCCCCCCGGCTTGGATGGCCCAGGTAGTCACGCAGCGTGGCCAGCAACGCGCGACGCAAGGTGTCGTAATGGCTCGGCAGCACACCGTATTTGCGGTGATCCCGGCCCAGCTGAGCGAGAAAGGCCACCGGCTCCGCGGCGCGTTGCGCGACCAGCTCGCCGTAAACCCAGTGCAATGCGTGGGCGAAAGCGGCCCGCTGGCCTTCCATTTCGGGCGGAAACAAATCGCGTACCGAGACGTCGAGGGCAAACCAGTGGGTGTAGAAGCGGTGGACGAGCTCGTTGCTCGGACCCGAGTCGTCCTGCCCGAAGGCATCGCGCAGCACCCGCAACGCATCGGAGTCCTCTAAGCCCACGGGCCCCGATTCTAAGCTCGGCGCACGCCCGCAATCCCGATGAGCACCACTCTGACTGCCGACGCGGCTGAACTCGGCCTACCGGCGGGCTACCGGGCGTGAATGACTCAGCCCTGTAGGACCGTGTTGGCCGTTCCGGCGTTGACGATCTCCGGTGAGCCCCAGTGGTAGGTGACCACGTTGCCGATTCCGGACGTGCTCACGGCATCGGTGCTGTCGACCACGACGCGATTGCCGTTACCGGAGACGCTGACGCTGGTGCAGTGACCGGTGACGGTGACCGTATTGGCCACGCCGCTCACCGACAGGTAGCCGTCGTTGCAGGGGATGGTCTTCGTCGTGCCGGTCCCGCTGACCTGCAACGTGCCGGCCTTCGGAACGGTCGCCGACGGGCTGCCGCCGCCGGCGAAATCGGTGCGGAACCCCGTCGCCGCCAGGCCGGCCAGCACCAGCCAGCCGAGCACGATGACCGACCAGCAGGCCATCCCCACGCACAGACGTGGCCGCAGCCTGCCGACCCAGTTGCCGGTCTCGTCGCGGTCGAGATCGTAGGCGAATGACGTCACGCAGCGGGCCCGCTCCGGATCGCGCTCATCGGCCAAGATCACCCCGTCGACGTATCCGCGCCCGCGCACCACGAGGTTGCCCTGGTGGCCATCGAGCGCGTAGCGAACCGCAGTCTTGGTATTCGGGCCGCTCCACCGCTGCCGGGTGACAGTCCATCCGTGCGCCACCGGAAGGTAAACGTTGTACCACGTCGTACCGCTGTAATACGTTGCGCGCGAGAGTATTTCGGTGTCGGCGACGGTCGCCACCCGGCCCCACTTGAGTAATCCGATCCGGGTTCGTGCGCCCCACAGCTGCACGCCGTAGATCCCGGCGAGGGTGAGCACCGCGACCGCGGCGAAGGCCTTCGGCAGCTGTACCCACAACGCGATCGGTGCGACCGCGACCATGAACAGCGTCCACACGTACCACCAACGAAACGGCAGCAGCTCGGCCAACCGGAACGCCACGGGAACCTTGCGCGGCGGCGGCGTAAGGCTGGTGTCAGGGCTGGTGTTAGGGGCTCCGGCCACCCGCTCGTCGGGATCCTCCGGCTGCGTCATCGGCGAAATGCTCCCATACGGCTAAAATTGAGCGGAACAGACTCAACCTTGACGGCGTTGAACAACCCGACAAGCATTTTCGGTACCCACCCGAACGGAGATGTCGTGGACTCTTTCAACCCGACCACCAAGACCCAAGCGGCGCTGACCTCGGCCCTGCAGGCGGCTTCGGCCGCCGGTAACCCCGAGATCCGGCCTGCTCACCTGCTGATGGCCCTGTTGACGCAGGCCGACGGGATTGCCGCGCCGCTGCTGGAGGCCGTCGGCGTCGAGCCTGCCACCATCCGCACCGAAGCCCAGCACCTGCTGGACCGGTTGCCGCAGGCCAGCGGTGCCAGCGCGCAACCACAGCTGTCGCGTGAATCGCTGGCCGCCATCACCACCGCCCAGCAACTGGCCACCGAGATGGACGACGAGTACGTCTCGACCGAGCATCTGCTGGTGGGGCTGGCCACCGGCGACTCCGACGTCGCAAAGCTGCTGACCGGCCACGGCGCCTCGCCGCAGGCGCTGCGCGACGGCTTCGTCAAGGTGCGCGGCAGCGCCCGGGTCACCAGCCCGGAGCCGGAGGCCACCTACCAGGCACTCGAGAAGTACTCCACCGACCTGACGGCCCAAGCCCGCGAAGGCAAACTCGACCCGGTTATCGGGCGGGACAACGAGATTCGCCGCGTCATTCAGGTGCTGTCCCGGCGCACCAAGAACAACCCGGTGCTGATCGGCGAACCCGGCGTCGGCAAGACCGCGATCGTGGAAGGCCTCGCCCAGCGCATCATCGACGGCGATGTGCCGGAAAGCCTGCGCGACAAAACGATCGTCGCGCTGGACCTCGGCTCGATGGTCGCGGGCTCGAAGTACCGCGGCGAGTTCGAGGAGCGGCTGAAGGCCGTCCTCGACGACATCAAGAACTCCGCCGGGCAGATCATCACGTTCATCGACGAGCTGCACACCATCGTCGGTGCCGGCGCGACCGGCGAGGGCGCGATGGACGCCGGCAACATGATCAAGCCGATGCTGGCCCGCGGCGAGCTGCGGCTGGTCGGCGCGACGACGCTCGACGAGTACCGCAAGCACATCGAGAAGGACGCCGCGCTGGAGCGGCGGTTCCAGCAGGTGTACGTCGGCGAGCCGTCGGTAGAGGACACCATCGGGATCCTGCGCGGGCTGAAAGACCGCTACGAGGTGCACCACGGCGTGCGCATCACCGATTCGGCGCTGGTGGCCGCCGCCACCTTGAGCGACCGGTACATCACCGCACGCTTCCTGCCAGACAAGGCCATCGATCTGGTCGACGAGTCGGCCAGCCGGCTGAGGATGGAGATCGACTCGCGGCCCGTCGAGATCGATGAGGTCGAGCGGCTGGTGCGCCGGCTCGAGATCGAAGAGATGGCGCTGTCCAAAGAAGAGGATGAGGCGTCCAAGGAGCGGCTGGAGAAGCTGCGTGCCGAGCTGGCCGACCACAAGGAAAAGCTCGCTGAGCTTACTACCCGCTGGCAGAACGAGAAGAACGCGATCGACGTCGTTCGTGAACTCAAAGAACAGCTGGATACCTTGCGTGGGGAGTCCGACCGTGCCGAGCGCGACGGGGACCTGGCCAAGGCCGCCGAGCTGCGCTACGGGCGCATCCCCGAGGTGGAGAAGAAACTCGACGCGGCGCTGCCGCAGGCCCAGGCCCGTGAGCAGGTGATGCTCAAGGAAGAGGTCGGCCCCGACGACATTGCCGACGTGGTGTCGGCGTGGACCGGCATTCCGGCGGGACGGCTGCTGGAAGGCGAGACCGCCAAGCTGCTGCGCATGGAAGACGAGCTGGGCAAGCGGGTCATCGGACAGAAGAAGGCCGTGCAGGCGGTCTCGGATGCGGTACGTCGCAGCCGGGCCGGGGTCGCCGACCCCAACCGCCCGACCGGGGCGTTCATGTTCCTCGGGCCCACCGGTGTCGGTAAGACCGAGCTGGCCAAGGCTTTGGCGGAGTTCCTGTTCGACGACGAACACGCGATGGTCCGCATCGACATGAGCGAGTACGGCGAGAAGCACTCGGTGGCTCGGTTGATCGGTGCCCCGCCCGGATACGTCGGCTACGAGGCCGGCGGCCAGTTGACCGAGGCGGTGCGGCGGCGGCCGTACACCGTGGTGCTGTTCGACGAGATCGAGAAGGCCCACCCGGATGTGTTCGACGTGCTGTTGCAGGTTCTCGACGAGGGCCGGCTCACGGACGGCCACGGACGCACTGTCGACTTCCGCAACGCCATCCTCATCCTGACGTCCAACCTCGGGTCGGGCGGCAGCGAGGAGCAGGTGATGGCGGCGGTGCGCGCGGCCTTCAAGCCGGAGTTCATCAACCGACTCGACGATGTGCTGATCTTCGACGCCTTGAACCCCGAGCAGCTGGTGCAGATCGTCGACATTCAGCTCGCGCAGCTGGACAAGCGGCTCGCACAGCGGCGGCTGCAGCTCGAGGTGTCGCTGCCGGCCAAGGAGTGGCTGGCGCAGCGCGGATTCGACCCGGTCTACGGTGCGCGGCCGTTGCGCCGGCTGGTGCAGCAGGCCATCGGTGACCAGCTAGCCAAGCTGCTGCTGGCCGGTGACGTGCACGACGGCGACACCGTTCCGGTGAACGTCAGCCCCGACGGCGATTCGCTGATACTGGGTTAGTTGCCCCGAGGGGGGCCGTCCCGAGGCGGATGTTGCGTGCTGTGATTGGGTTGTGACCTGCCGGACTTCTTTATTCCGGCCCAATAGCAGATACCCTGTCTTGGATGGTCCCCCTCTGGTTCACGCTCGCCGCGCTGTGCTTTGTCAGCGCGGTGGTGCTGCTGTACGTCGACATCGATCGACGCCGCGGGCGCAGCAGGCGCCGTAAATCGTGGGCGCGGTCGCACGGATTCGACTACGAGCGCGAATCGACCGACATCTTGAAGCGCTGGAAGCGCGGTGTGATTTCGACGGTGGGCGACGTTGCCGCCCAGAACGTCGTGCTGGGTCAGATCCGCGGTGAGGCGGTGTACATCTTCGACCTCGAGGAAGTCGCCACGGTGATCGCGCTGCACCGCAAGGTGGGCACCAACGTCGTGGTGGACCTGCGGCTCAAGGGACTGAAAGAGCCGCGGGAAAACGACATTTGGCTGCTGGGTGCGATCGGGCCGCGGATGGTGTACTCCACCAATCTGGACGCGGCCCGGCGCGCCTGCGACCGCCGCATGGTCACCTTTGCGCACACCGCACCCGACTGCGCCGAGATCATGTGGAACGAGCAGAACTGGACGTTGGTCGCCATGCCGGTCACCAGCGCTCGCACCCAATGGGACGAGGGCCTGCACACCGTACGTCAGTTCAACGACCTGCTGCGGGTGTTGCCGCCGCTGCCGGACGAGACCGCTGCGGAGGCGGGAGCGCCGACGGGACTTCGCAATGCGTTGCCGAGCCGTCCCTTGGCGCCCGCCGGCCGCGCGGAGTTGCCCCCCAGGCGCGCGCAGCACGATGTGGCCGGGCTGCTGGGCGATGCGGGTCACCGCGCCCCAGAGCCGGTACGCCGGGATCAGAGTCGATCAGAGGGTCGCTCGGAAGCCGTTCGCCGCCCGCCGTCAACGGGGCGCAACGGCCACCAGGCCACTAACTATCAGCACTGACAGCGCGCCGGGTGGCTGCGCCCCCGGTTAGGCCGCCGTCATTAAGATGTCGCTCATGCCTCGCCCTGTAGCCCTGATCACCGGGCCTACGTCCGGGATCGGCGCCGGCTACGCGCGACGCTACGCGAGCGACGGCTACGACCTGGTTCTGGTCGCCCGCGACGTTGACCGGTTGACCAAACTGGCGGGCGAACTGGCGGATGAGGCGGGCAGCATCGAGGTTCTTCCCGCAGACCTGGCCGATTCCACTGATCGTAAAAAGGTGTGCGAGCGCCTTGGCCGGGGAGTGCACGTCCTGGTGAACAACGCCGGCTTCGGCACGTCCGGCGAATTCTGGAAAACGGATCCCGCGCTGTTGCAGGCGCAACTGGACGTCAACGTGACCGCAGTCATGCACCTAACCCGGGCGGCCCTACCGGCCATGCTCGACGCCGGCACCGGCACCGTCATCAACATCGCCAGCGTTGCCGGGCTGGTGCCGGGACGGGGGTCGACCTATTCGGCGTCCAAGGCGTGGGTGATCTCGTTCAGCGAGGGCTTGGCCGTCGGCCTACAGGGCACCGGCGTCGGAGTGCACGCCGTGTGTCCGGGGTATGTGCACACCGAATTTCATACCCGGGCCGGGATCGACATGGCCAAGTCGCCGTCGTTTATGTGGCTCGAGGTCGACGACGTGGTCGATCAGAGCCTGGCCGATATCGCCCGTGGCAAGGTGATCAGCATTCCGGGCCTGCAATACAAGGCGCTCATCGCCGCCGAGCGAATGATTCCGCGGACCCTGATGCGGGCCGTAACCAAGCGAGTCGGCGGTGGCCGTGGCCGAACCTGACCCCCGCGCGGAGTTGGCCGAGCTGGTGCGCAAGCTGTCGGTGGTGCACGGCCGGGTCACGCTGTCGTCGGGCAAAGAGGCCGACTACTACGTCGACCTGCGCCGCGCCACCCTGCACCACCGGGCCTCGGCATTGATCGGCAAGCTGATGCGTGAACTCACCAGCGACTGGGATTACGCGGTGGTCGGCGGACTGACGCTGGGCGCCGACCCGGTGGCCACGGCCATCATGCACGCGCCGGGACGTCCAATCGACGCCTTCGTCGTGCGTAAGTCAGCGAAAACACATGGCCTGCAACGTCTTATCGAGGGATCCGAGGTCGCCGGTATGCGGGCGTTGGTGGTCGAGGACACCAGTACCACGGGCGCCTCGGCGCTGACGGCGGTGCACGCGGTCCAAAACGCCGGCGGGCATGTGGTCGGCGTGGCCACCGTGGTGGACCGCTCCACCGGCGCCGCCGAGGCCATCCAGGCCGAGGGACTGCCCTACCGCAGCGTGCTGGGCCTTGCCGATCTGGGGCTGGGCTAGGCCGTTATCGCTGTGCGCACTTTCATTGCGATAGCAGGCTGCTTGGCGGTCTTCCTGGTGGGCTGCTCGGGCTCGGGCCATCCCGTTCGCCCCTATGGCGCCCAGGGCGCGCGGCTTGGCGAATCGCTGGCGCTGCTGGGCTGGAACATGACGGTGGCGAATCTGCGCTGGGACGGCGACTACGTGCTGATCGACGTCTCGGCTAGTGTGGCCTCCGCGAAGGACCCGCACGCGCCGCACGCCAAACCCGACGACATCCGCTTTGGGCTCTACGGCGCGCTGGCGCATCCCATGGAGTCCACCGGATTGGGCAGCTGCGACAACGCGATGGCCAGTGTGCGTGACATCCCCTCGCCGCTGTCGGCGCCCCCCGACCGGCTCACCGGCACGGTTTGCCTTGGGCCGCTGAAGGATCGAAGTCAGGTCCGTGGTGTGTACAGTTACTCGCCGCGCGACCGGATCCCGGATACCTCGTCGGCCTACCCGGCCGCATTTCCGGTGGGGGTGCTGCCGACAAATGCCAACGACACCGGTCTGGTGGTCAAGACGACCAGCCTGTCGGCGTGGCGGGCTGACGGCGCCCCGGTGACCAAGGCGCAGCTTGGTGATCCCGGGGCGTTCACCGGCAACGGCTACATGCTGTTGGGTTTGGAAGCCGACGCCATCGCGGCCCGGTATCGCGACGACTCGGCCAAGCGCGGCGGTCCGTTGATGCTGCTGGCGTCGCCGACTGTTGCCGGCCGGGGACTGAATCCGGCCTGTGCGGTGTACGGGTCGTCGGTGCTGATCCTGCCCGATGCGTCGTTGGACGCGGTGCACGTCAACGCGTCGTTGTGCACCCAGGGCGAAATCAACGAGGCGTTGCTCTACGCGACGGTGGCGATAGACGGCACGCATGCCGGTGTGTGGACGCAGCGATGAGCGAACTCGGGCCTACCGAATGGGGGACACCGGCCGGCGGTGTCGGGCCCTGGGTGGGCGAGCGTCCCGATGATCCGCGGTATGACCCAGTCCTGTTGCGCGAGGGCGATACTCGCAATGTCGTCGACGCGTACCGGTATTGGACCCGGGAAGCGATCATCGCCGATATCGATCGGCGCCGACACCCCGTCCAGGTGGCGATCGAGAACTTCGGCCACGACGCCAACATCGGCTCGGTGGTGCGCACGGCCAACGCCTTCGCGGTGCACACCGTGCACATCGTGGGGCGGCGGCGCTGGAATCGCCGCGGTGCCATGGTGACCGACCGCTATCAGCGGCTGTGCCATCACGACAGCACCGCCGAACTGCTGGACTTCGCGGCGGCTGCCGGTTTGACCGTGGTCGCGGTGGACAACGTCCCGGGTGCGGCGCGTCTGGAGGAGACCGCGCTGCCGCGGCAGTGTCTTCTGGTGTTCGGTCAGGAGGGGCCCGGCATCACCGACGACACGAAGGCAGGCGCGGCGATGACGGTGTCGATCGCCCAGTTCGGCTCGACGCGCAGCATCAACGCCGGCGTTGCCGCCGGCATCGCCATGCATGCCTGGATTCGGCAGCACGCCGACCTGTCTCGCGCCTGGTGAAGCCCGTCCGGAACGCATCGAGTGTGCGCTCATGCCTTCGTCGCGCCTCGAGCCAAGAATGCACACTCGACGCGGCGCAGCGCCTAACTCCACAGCGTGACGTGGACCTTCGGGCGGAACCGGGTCACGCCGACACCGGATCCCCGGATCATCGCCTGCGTGCATCTCGGGGTGGTGATGAAGCGGACCAGTTCCGACACGGCGGGCTGGCGGGCCGACGGCGCCAATGTCGCCGCACACCACTCGCCCGACCTGTCCAGCCCCGGACCGCTCACATGAGTCAACCGCCCGGCCGCGAGGTCCTTGGCGACCGCGAAGCCGATGGTCAACGTGACACCGCCGACCCGCTGAACCTCCTCGAGTGCGGCCGCGTCGCTCTGGAAGATTCTCTGCTGCGACTCAGGAATTGCCAAGCCGCGCAACATGTTTGCGATCTCGCCGTCCACGCTTCCCGCCGACGGACCGAGCATCCACTGCTGCTGGCGCAACAGCGAGGGCGTCGGAATACCCAGGGCCAGTGGACTGTTCGGCGCTGCGACGGTGATGATCTGATATTTCAGGAAGGGCCGCACGAAGATCGCGCTGTCAGAGCTGATCGAACTCTCGCTGGCCGGGCCGATCGCGATGTCGACGGCGCGTGAGCAGATCAGCTCGCGGAACCGGCTCGTCGGATGCACGCTCAACTCCACCGACAGGTCGTCGGCCCGCGACGAGAAGAGCTCGATCAGGCCGGGCGCGGCATGTTCGGCGAACGTGGTGGACGCGGCGATCCGCAGCAACCGGCGCCCGTGGGCGGCCTCGGTGACTTCGATCGCGGTTTGTTGCTGCAGACCCAGGATTTCGACCGCGCGGCTGGCCAGCCGCAGTCCCCCGGGCGTGAACGCCAGACCGGCGCCCGTCCTGGTGAACAACGGGTCGTCGAGTTCCTTGCGTAATGCCGCGATGTGCATGGAAACTCCGGCGTCGGAAAGGCCGAGTTCGGCGGCGGCCGCTCGCACCGAGCCCAACCGCACCACCGCCGAATAGGCCCGAAGTTGAGCCGGGGTCACGCGTTTGAGCTTACTTTGGGATGCGTGCGTGACGTGCTTGCCGAGCTGATGTCGATCTGGCGTGCCGGTGAGACCGCGGGGCTGGGGACGGTGGTGCGAACTTTCCGGTCCGCACCGCGGCCGCCGGGAGCCTCGATGGTGGTGGCGCCGGACGGTTCGGTGAGCGGGTCGGTGTCGGGTGGTTGCGTGGAGGGTGCGGTGTACGAACTCGCCACCGAGGTGGCGAAAACCGGGACGCCACGGCTGGAACGCTACGGAGTGAGTGACGGTGACGCGTTCGCGGTGGGCCTGACATGCGGCGGCATCATCGACGTGTTCGTCGAGTCGATCTCGCGGGCGACGTTTCCCGAACTCGGCGCGGTAGCCGACGACATCGCTGCGCATCGTGCGGTGGCGATCGCGATCGTCATCGCCCACCCGGACGCGCAGCGGGTTGGCCGTAGGCTCATCATCCGGCCGGACGCGGTGGCGGGATCGCTGGGTTCGGCGCGTGCCGACGCCGCCGTCGCCGACGATGCGCGTGGTCTGCTAGCGGTGGGCCGCAGTGAGGTCCTCAAGTATGGACCGGACGGACAGCGTCTCGGCGACGGCATGGAGGTCTTCGTGTCCAGCTACGCTCCGTCGCCGCGGATGCTGGTGTTCGGCGCGATCGACTTCGCCGCCGCGCTGGCGCAACAGGGATCGTTCCTCGGCTACCGGGTCACCGTGTGCGACGCCCGTCCGGTGTTCGCCACGCGTTCGCGCTTTCCGACGGCCGACGAGGTCGTGGTCGACTGGCCGCACCGGTATCTCGCGGCCCAGGCGGAGGCGGGCACCATCGACCAACACACGGTGATCTGTGTGCTCACCCATGATCCGAAATTCGACGTCCCGGTGCTCGAGGTGGCACTGCGCCTGCCCCAGGTCGGTTATGTGGGGGCGATGGGGTCGCGCCGCACCCACGATGACCGGATGAACCGGCTGAAAGCCGCGGGGCTGACCGGCACCGAGCTGAGCCGGTTGTCCAGCCCCATCGGCCTGGACCTCGGCGCCCGCACCCCGGAAGAGACTGCGGTCTCGATCGCCGCCGACATCATCGCCAAGCGTTGGGGCGGCGGGGGCCGCCCGCTGGCCCAGATCGTCGGGCGGATCCACCACGACGTGCAGGTAGAGGGCGACTTCACGGCTAGTTCAGGGATTCCTTAACTCGCTATTGACGCCGATGTCAGGGCGGCTGACACTTGGGGTCCTTCCTAACGGATGGAGGTTGCTCCCATGCAGGTACCCGGGCCCTTCGAATACGAACGTGCGACCAGCGTCGACCACGCCATCGGTTTACTGGATCGGTTGGGAGAGGGGGCGCGAATCGTCGCCGGCGGGCACAGCCTGCTGCCGATGATGAAGCTGCGCATCGCCAACCCCGAGTACCTCATCGACATCAACGACCTGGCGCTCGAGCTCGGTTATGTGATCACCGATCCGACCCTGGTTCGCATCGGCGCCATGACCCGCCACCGCGAGATCCTGGAGTCGGACACCCTGGCCGCCGTGTGCCCGATCTTCCGCGACGCCGAACGGGTGATCGCCGACCCGGTGGTCCGCAATCGCGGCACCCTCGGCGGTTCGCTGTGCCAGGCGGACCCAGCCGAGGATCTGTCGACCGTGTGCACCGTGCTGGATGCGGTCTGCCTGGCCCGGGGGCCATCGGGTGAACGCGAGATCGCGATCGACGACTTCCTGGCCGGGCCGTACGAGACCACACTCGCCTCCAATGAGATGCTTATCGAAGTTCGAATCCCCTTGCGGCACAACACATCAAGCGCATACGCAAAGGTGGAACGCCGGGTCGGCGACTGGGCGGTCACAGCCGCCGGAGCGGCCGTCACGCTCGACGGTGCCGCAATCGCCGCCGCCCGTGTCGACCTGACGGCGGTGAACCCTGATCCGGCCGCGCTGGCCGAGCTGTCGGCGGCTCTGGTCGGCCGGCCGGCTACCGAGGAGGTCTTCGCCGAGGCAGGGCGGCGCGCCGCGCAAGCCTGCGAACCGGTGACCGATATCCGCGGCACCGCCGAATACAAGCGGCACCTGGCCGCCGAACTGACCATCCGCACCTTGCGCACCGCCGCGCAGCGGGTCGGCGAACAAAGGAGCAACTAGCCATGCAGGTGAATATGACCGTCAATGGCGAACAGGTGACCGCCGACGTCGAACCCCGGATGCTGCTGGTGCATTTTCTGCGTGATCACCTGCGGCTCACCGGAACTCACTGGGGCTGCGACACCAGCAACTGCGGGACCTGCGTTGTCGACGTCGACGGCGTGCCGGTGAAGTCCTGCACGATGCTGGCGGTGATGGCCTCCGGCCACAGTATCCGAACCGTGGAGGGACTCGCCGGCCCCGGTGTTAATGGCCAGCTCGACCCGGTGCAGGAAGGGTTCATGCGCTGTCACGGGCTGCAATGCGGCTTCTGCACACCGGGAATGATGATCACCGCCCGCGCTCTGCTGGACCGCGACCCGAACCCCGACGAGCAGACCATCCGGGAAGCGATCTCCGGACAGATCTGCCGGTGCACCGGATACACCACCATCGTGCGCTCCATTCAGTGGGCCGCACAGCACCCCGCGACCGCAGAGGCCACCCCATGACCACCATCGAGTCTCGCCCGCCGTCCCCAGAAGACCTGGCCGACAACGATCAAAAGCCGTGCGGCCACGGCCGGATGCTGCGCAAAGAGGATCCCCGATTCATCCGCGGCCGCGGCACCTACGTCGATGACGTCGCGCTGCCAGGCATGCTGCATCTGGCGATCTTGCGCTCGCCCTATGCGCACGCCCGCATCGTCAGCATCGATGTGACTGCAGCCCTTGCGCATCCAAAGGTCAAAGCGGTCGTGACGGGTGCGGACCTGGCCGAAAAGGGCCTGGCCTGGATGCCGACGCTGTCCAACGACGTGCAGGCCGTGCTGGCCACCGACAAGGTGCGGTTCCAGGGGCAGGAGGTGGCGTTCGTCGTTGCCGAGGACCGATATTCGGCCCGCGACGCGCTGGAGTTGATCGACGTCGACTACGACCCGCTGGATCCGGTTGTCGACGTACGCAAGGCGCTGGATCCCGCTGCGCCGGTCATCCGCACCGACCTCGACGGCAAGACCGACAACCACATCTTCGACTGGGAGACCGGTGACGCGGCCGCCACCGAGGCGGTGTTCGCAAAGGCGGACGTGGTCGTCAAGCAGGAGATGGTCTACCCGAGGGTGCACCCCGCGCCGATGGAAACCTGCGGTGCGGTAGCCGATTTGGACCCGGTCACCGGCAAGCTGACGCTGTGGACCACCTCGCAGGCGCCACACGCCCACCGCACCCTATATGCGTTGGTCGCCGGCCTGCCCGAACACAAAATCCGGGTGATCTCACCCGACATCGGCGGCGGCTTCGGCAACAAGGTGCCCATCTACCCCGGATATGTGTGCGCGATCGTCGGCTCGCTGGTGCTGGGCAAGCCGGTCAAATGGATGGAGGACCGCAGCGAGAACCTGACCTCCACCAGCTTCGCGCGCGACTACATCATGGTCGGCGAAATCGCCGCCACCAAGGACGGCAAGGTGCTGGCGCTCCGGTCGAATGTGCTGGCCGATCACGGCGCCTTCAACGGCCAGGCGGCGCCGACCAAATACCCGGCCGGGTTCTTCGGGGTGTTCACCGGCAGCTACGACCTCGAAGCCGCCTACTGCCACATGACCGCGGTGTACACGAACAAGGCGCCCGGCGGGGTGGCCTATGCGTGCTCGTTCCGGATCACCGAAGCGGTGTACTTCGTCGAACGGCTGGTGGACTGCCTGGCCTTCGAGCTCAAGATGGACCCCGCCGAGCTGCGACTGCGAAACCTGCTGAAACCGGCGCAGTTTCCGTACACCACCAAGACCGGCTGGGTGTACGACTCGGGCGACTACGAGACCACCATGCGCAAAGCCATGGACATGATCGGCTACGACGCGTTGCGCGCCGAACAGAAGGAGCGACGGGCGCGCGGCGAGCTGATGGGCATCGGGATGTCCTTCTTCACCGAGGCCGTCGGCGCCGGCCCGCGCAAGGACATGGACATCCTCGGCCTCGGCATGGCCGACGGATGTGAGCTGCGCGTGCATCCGACCGGTAAAGCCGTTGTGCGGCTTTCGGTTCAGACCCAGGGCCAGGGGCATGAGACGACCTTCGCTCAGATCGTCGCCGAGGAACTGGGCATCCCGCCCGACGATATCGACGTGGTGCACGGCGACACCGATCAGACGCCCTTCGGGTTGGGCACCTACGGCAGCCGGTCAACGCCGGTCTCGGGTGCGGCCGCGGCGATGGTTGCCCGCAAGGTGCGTGACAAGGCAAAGATCATCGCGTCGGGCATGCTCGAGGTTTCGGTCGCCGACCTGGAGTGGGAGAAGGGTTCGTTCCACGTCAAGGGCGACCCCTCGGCGTCGGTGACGATCGCCGACATCGCCATGCGTGCCCACGGGGCCGGCGATCTGCCCGAGGGCATCGAGGGCGGCCTGGACGCCGAAGTCTGCTACAACCCATCGAACCTGACCTACCCGTACGGCGCGTACTTCTGTGTGGTGGACGTCGATCCGGGCACCGCGGTGGTCAAGGTGCGGCGCTTCCTGGCCGTCGACGACTGCGGTACCCGCATCAACCCGATGATCATCGAGGGGCAGGTGCATGGCGGCATCGTCGACGGCATCGGGATGGCGTTGATGGAGATGATCGCCTTCGACGAAGATGGCAACTGCCTTGGTGGATCGCTGATGGACTACCTGATCCCGACCGCGCTCGAGGTGCCGCATCTGGAAACCGGGCACACCGTGACGCCGTCGCCGCACCACCCGATCGGCGCGAAGGGAATCGGCGAATCGGCCACCGTCGGGTCGCCGCCCGCCGTGGTGAACGCGGTGGTGGATGCGTTGGCGCCGTTCGGGGTTCGCCACGCCGATATGCCGCTGACACCGTCCAGGGTCTGGGAGGCCATGCAGGGCCGGGCCAGGCCGCCGATCTAAAGGCCTCTGGAGAACCCAGTTGACGATCAGCGAGCGAGCGCAGCAGCTGTTGGCGGCACGGACACCGTTCGTGCTCGCGACCGTGGTGCGGGCCCAGCCGCCCACCTCGGCATATCCGGGCGACGAGGCAATTCTGCTGGCGGACGGCACAATCGAGGGCTTCGTCGGCGGCCAGTGCGCGCAGAACTCCGTGCGCAAGGCGGCGCTGGGCGCACTGCAAGCGGGCGAAAGCGTGTTGCTGCGTGTGCTTCCCGACGGCGACGTGCACTTTCCCGAGTCGCCCGGCGCCTGCGTGGTCGTCAACCCATGCCTGTCCGGTGGATCGCTGGAGATCTTCCTGGCACCGCAGCTGCCGGCCCCGCTGATCCGGGTCTACGGAGCCACCCCGATCGCCGACGCGCTGATCCAACTCTGCGGCGTGTTGGGCTACGACGCCCGGCGGGACACCAACCTGAGCGACACCACCGCCGTGGTGATCGCCAGCCACGGCGGTCCGGAGGCCGAGATCATCCGCACGGCACTGGATAACGGCGTCCGGTATATCGGTCTGGTCGCCAGCAAGGTTCGCGGTGCCTCCATCCTGAACTCGCTCGACCTCTCCGAGGACGAGCGGGCCCGGGTGCATACCCCGGTCGGGTTGGCCATCGGCGCGAAGACTCCGGCAGAGATCGCGATCTCTATTGCGGCCGAACTGATCGCCGGTATCCGCGGCGGCGACCTGAGCCGCCCTGTTCCGCTGAAGGGCGGCCCGGCCGAGGCAGTCGACCCGGTGTGCGGCATGACGGTGCCGGTCGGACCTGCCACCGAGCACCTGCAGCTGGCCGGCACCGACTACTGGTTCTGCGGCGCGGGATGCCGCACGGCGTTCGCCGCGGGGAAAGCCGGCGTATGACAATCACCGGTGTCGTGCTCGCAGCCGGCAGTTCTCGCCGACTAGGCACGCCCAAACAGGTTCTGCCATACCGGGATACCACGCTACTCGGGGCGACCCTGGAGGTCGCCCGCAGCGCTGGGTTCGACCAGCTCATCGTCACCCTGGGCGGCGCTGCCCAAGCGGTGCGTGATGCCGTGTCGCTGAACGGGGCCGACGTGGTAACCGTCGATGACTCGGGAATTGGGTGTTCGGCATCGCTGCGCGTGGCTTTGGAGCGGGTGGACCCGCATGCCGCCGGAATTGTGTTGCTGCTCGGCGATCAGCCGCGGGTGGATCCCGCAACACTGCGACGGATGATCGCAGAAATCCCCGGCGCCGATGTGATGGTGTGCCGCTACGCCGACGGGATCGGGCACCCGTTCTGGTTGAGCCGCAGCGTGTTCGGTGAGCTTTCCCAACTGCACGGCGACAAAGGGGTGTGGAAGCTGGTGCAGTCGGGCCGGTATCCGGTGCGCGAACTCGAGGTCGACGGCCCGATTCCGCTCGACGTGGACACCTGGGACGACTACCGGCGGCTACTGGAATCGGTGCCTTCGTAATGTGCCCGTCCGTTTTCGAAAGCCCAGATGACGTGATCAGCCGGTTCGACGCGCAGGACTACCTGCTCGACACCGGGACCGCGTCCGCGATCTATCTGGCGGTCACGCTCGGTCGGCCGCTGCTGCTCGAAGGTGAGCCCGGCGTCGGGAAGACGACCGCAGCGAAAACCCTTGCAGCGGTGCTGGATACCCCACTGGTCCGGCTGCAGTGCTACGAAGGGTTGACCGCGAGCGAGGCGCTCTACGACTGGAACTACCAACGGCAGCTACTGTCCATCCGGCTGGCCGAGGCGCGTGGTATGAGCATCGAAGAAGCTGATCTCTACACCGAGGCGTATCTGGTGAATCGGCCTATCCTTCGGTGCGTTCGGCATCGCGGGCCGAGTCCACCGGTGCTGCTGATCGACGAAATCGACCGGGCCGACGATGAATTCGAAGCATTGCTGCTGGAATTCCTCGGCGAATCCGCGGTCACGGTCCCCGAGCTGGGCACCTTCGTCGCCGAGCGGCCGCCCATCGCGGTGCTCACCTCCAACCGCAGCCGCGACCTGCACGATGCACTGCGCCGCCGCTGCCTGTACCACTGGATCGACTACCCGGAGGCGTCCCGGGCCGCCGCGATCGTCCGCCGGACGGTGCCTGGCGCCACCGCTCCGTTGATCGAACACGCCACCCAATTCGTCGGCAGCGCACGCGATCTCGACCTGGACAAGCCGCCCGGTGTGGCCGAGACGATCGACTGGGTCGCCGCCCTGGTGTCGCTCGGCGTCGCAGATCTCGTCGACCCGGCCGCACTGGTCAGCCTGGGGGCGCTGGCCAAGACGCCCGACGACCGTACGCTGATTCGCGACGCGTTCATCGAGTACAGCCGCACATGAGAGGACCCACGGGATGAAGATCACCAACCAGTTCACCGTCAGCGCGCCTGTCGAGCGGGCCTGGGACGTGCTGTGCGACCTGGAACAGGTGATCCCGCTGATGCCGGGGGCGCAGCTCACCGGCCATGAGGGTGACGACTACCTCGGCAAGGTCAAGGTCAAAGTGGGACCGGTCACCAGCGAGTTCAGCGGCAAGGTGCGTTTCGTCGAGCAGGACCCTGACCAGCACCGCGCGGTCATCGACGCCAAGGGCAAGGAAACGCGGGGCACCGGCAACGCGGCCGCGACGGTCACCGCCCGGCTAGACGAGGACGGGGACCGCACCAGCGTCACCGTCGACACCGATCTCAAGATCGTCGGCAAACTGGCCCAGTTCGGCAGCGGCATGCTGCAGCAGGTGTCGGAGAAACTGCTGGGCCAATTCGTGGAGTCGCTCGAAGCCGAACTGGCGGCCAAAAGCGCCGAAACCCCAGCGACCCCAGCCCCGGCCGCTGCCGAGCCCGAGCCCATCGATCTGCTGGAGCTCGCCGGTGGTGACCAGCTCAAGAAGTACGGTGCGGTGGCGCTGGCGGTACTCGCCGTGCTGGTGCTGATCTGGCTGCTGCGCCGGCGACGTTAGCGGCTCGTGAGCACTCCCTTGCTGTTGCGGGGCGTCGATTTGGCGGCGTTCGCGGCGGCCCTGGTGGCGCGCCTGCGTGGCGTGGGAGTGCAGGTGTCCGCCGATGGTCAGGCCAATTTCGTACAGGCGATTCGCCAGCTGGCGCCACACACCACGTCGGCGCTGTATTGGGCGGCCCGGCTGACGCTGGTCAACCGGATGGAAGATCTCGGCGCCTTCGATGCGCTGTTCGCAGCGGTGTTCGGTGCCGCCGAACCCGAGGCCGCGACGGGTTCCGGTGCGTCCCTGCCCATTCCGGGCCCCAAAACACCCGCGGTCGGCACGGTGCAGCGAGCCGGCAGCCGATCCAGCGCCGCCCAGACGCTGCCCTGGGTCACCCGGACCAGCACCGATGAAGACGACGCTGGCTCGCGCGTCCTTGTGCCAGACGTCCTGCCCAGCCGCATAGCCGCACTTGCCGACGAACCATTCGACCGCTTCGATCCCGAGGACCTTCGTCTGCTCGGCTCTTGGCTGGAGGCGACCGTAGCCCGTTGGCCGCGGCGCCGCAGCTTGCGGTTCGAGCCCAGCGCTGGCGGCAAGAGGATCGACCTGCGGGCCACCATGAACGCATCGCGTAAGACCGGCTGGGAATCGGTGACGTTGGCGCGGACGCGGCCGCGCCGCAGGCCCCGGCGGGTCGTCCTGGCCTGCGACGTGAGCCGCTCGATGCAGCCCTACGCCGCGATCTATCTGCATTTGATGCGGGCCGCAGTGCTGCGCCAGGCGGGCATCCGCCCCGAGGTCTTCGCGTTCTCGACATCGCTGACCCGGCTCACCTCGGTGCTGTCGCACCGCTCGGCCGAGGTAGCGCTACAGCGAGCCAACGCAAAAGTCACCGACCGGTACGGCGGCACGTTCATCGGTCGCAGTGTCGGCGCCCTCCTGACCCCGCCACATGGCAATGCGCTGCGCGGCGCGGTGGTGATCATCGCCTCCGATGGCTGGGACAGCGATCCCCCCGACGTGCTCGCGCACGCAATGGCCAGGCTGCGTCGCCGCGCCGCATTGCTGGTCTGGCTCAATCCGCGTGCAGCGCGCGAAGACTTCCAGCCGCTGGCCGGTTCGATGGCTGCGGCCCTGCCTTATTGCGACCTGTTCTTGCCGGCGCACTCGCTGACCGGGCTGCACCAATTGCTGCTGGCCCTGGCCAACACTCGATAGGGGAGGATCGGCAGGTATGGACCAGCTATGGGTCAACCGGGCAGCCAGCTCTGAAGCCGCTGTTGCGCAACGACACCTGAAACGGCTGTGGGGGCTGCCCGGAACTCAGCTGGGAGTGGTGGCTTGGCCGGCGAGGCGGCGGGACCGGTTGTTCGGCACCTGGCACTACTGGTGGCAGGCGCATCTGCTGGATTGCCTGGTCGATGCGCAACTGCGCGATCCGCAGCCGGAAAGGCGAAGCAGGATCACCCGGCAAGTCCGCAGCCACCGTCTGCGCAACAACTTCTCCTGGATCAACGGCTATTACGACGACATGGCCTGGCTGGCGCTGGCGCTGGAACGTGCCGCCCGGATTGCGGGCGTCGAGCGCCGGCGCGCATTGCCGAAGCTCAGCGACCAGTTCGTCAAGGCATGGGTGCCCGAGGACGGCGGCGGCATCCCCTGGCGCAAGCAAGACCAGTTCTTCAACGTCCCGGCCAACGGCCCGGCGGGGATTTTCCTCACCCGCTACGGAGATCGGCTGAAGCGGGCCGAGCAGATGGCGGATTGGATCGACCGCACGTTGATCGACCCGGAGACGCACCTGGTATTCGACGGCATCAAAGCGGGCTCGCTGGTCCGCGCGCAGTACACCTACTGCCAGGGCGTGGTGCTCGGGCTGGAAACCGAGCTGGCGGCACGCACCGGTGCGGAGGTCAGGGCACGGCACGCGGCACGGGTGCACCGCCTGGTCGCGGCCGTTCACGAACACATGGCGCCGGCGGGCGTGCTACAGGGTGCCGGCGGTGGGGACGGCGGCCTGTTCTCCGGTATCACCGCCCGATATCTCGCGCTGGTCGCCACCACGCTGCCGGGTGACTCGGCCGACGACGTCGTGACCCGCGATACCGCCCGGCAGATCGTGCTGGCTAGCGCGAAGTCGGCGTGGGACTACCGGCAAACGGTGAACGGACTGCCGCTTTTCGGCCCGTTTTGGGACCGCGACGCGGAGCTGCCCACCGCGGGCGGCAAGGAGGCCGAATTCATCGAGGGCGCGGTGGCCAGTTCCGAAGTTGCCGAACGGGACCTGTCGGTGCAGCTGTCCGGCTGGATGCTGATGGAGGCCGCCTGTAACGTCACCGCCGTGACAGCAGGCAGTGATCTCAATGGCGGCGATCGGCCTTCGAAATGAGGGAGGCATGACCGAACCCGGCGGCTGGATTCCTGACGAGGCGACGCTGACCCAAGCCAACCTCACCCACTTCTTGGCCTGGCTGGCCGAGACCGGACGCGGCCACTACGGCGACTACCACGAACTCCTGCGCAAATCGGTCGATGACATCGAATGGTTTTGGGGCGCCGTCTGGAACTACTTCGACATCCAAGCGGAAAGCCCGCCCCGGGCGGTGCTGGGTAACCGTTCCATGCCCGGCACCGAGTGGTTTCCCGGCGCCACGCTGAACTACGCCACCGAGGTGTTTCGGCACGCCACCGAGGCGCGCCCCGCCCTGATCGTCGTCGGCGAAGACGGCTCCGGCGAGTGGTCGTGGGCGCGGCTCAAGCGGGAGACCGCGGCGTTCGCGGCCTACCTACGCGGCCTCGGAGTGAAACCGGGCGATCGCGTGGTGGGATATCTGCCCAACGTCGCCGAAGCCGTCGTCGCCGCCCTGGCCGCCGCCAGCGTGGGCGCGATCTGGGCGGTGTGCAATCAGGACGTTTCCGTCGACGGCGTGATAGCCAGGTTGGGTCAGGTGGAGCCGGCCGTGCTGGTGGCCAGCGACGGATCGGTATACGGCGGCAAACGCATTGATCGGCGCGCAGAGCTGGCCACGATCCGGGCAGCGATGCCCACGCTGCGGGCCACCGTGGTGGTGCCGCGGCTTGGCCTGAGTCTCGACAGCGACACCGCGCCTTGGGCGACGGCGGTCCAGGCGGATGCCGCCCTGGACATCGTCGCGGTCCCGTTCGCACACCCGCTGTGGGTGATGTTCTCGTCCGGAACCACCGGAAAGCCGAAAGGCATCGTGCACGGTCACGGCGGTGTCCTCCTCGAGCACCTGAAGTACTTGAGTCTGCAACTGGACGTGCACCCCGGCGACCGCTTCCTGTGGTACTCGTCCACCAGCTGGATGATGTGGAACCTGCTGGTGTCCGGGCTGCTGGTCGATGCCACCATCGTGCTCTACGACGGCAGCCCAACCCATTTGACGACCGATGGGCTTTGGCGGGTCGCCGCCGAGGCCGGTGTCACGGTGCTCGGCGCCGGGGCCGGATACCTGCTGGCCTGTGCCAAACAGGAGCTGAAGCCGGGTGTGTCGTACCCGCTGGATGGGCTGCGCGCCGTGGGTTCCACCGGTTCACCGCTGCCGGCATCCGGATTCCGCTGGGTGCAAGAGGGGCTCGGCCGGTCGGTTCCGGTGATCTCGATGAGTGGCGGCACCGATGTCTGCACGGCCTTCCTCGGTGGTTGTCCGATCTTGCCGGTGGTGGCCGGTGAGTTGTCGTGCATCTGCCTGGGCGCGGCCATCGAAGCCTGGTCCGGCCCGGGCCGTCCGGTCATCGGGGAAGAGGGCGAACTGGTGCTGACCAAGCCGATGCCCTCAATGCCGGTGTTCTTCTGGAACGACGACGACGGCAGTCGTTACCGCGCCGCCTACTTCGACAAGTATCCGGGGGTGTGGTGTCACGGAGACTGGATCACCATCACCGACCGGGGATCGGTTGTGGTGCATGGCCGTTCGGACGCCACCCTGAACCGGCTGGGTGTCCGGATGGGCAGCGCCGAGATCTACACCGCGGTGGAGGGCATGCCTGAGGTGCATGACTGCCTGGTGGTCGGCGTCGAGCAGGACGACGGCGGCTACTGGATGCCGCTGTTCGTGGCTTTAGCAGACGGGGTCGACTTCGATGATGAGCTGCGGTCGAGAATCGTGGCGGCCATCCGCCAGCATGCCTCGCCGAGGCATGTGCCCGACGACATCCTGGCGGTTCCGGGCATACCGCGGACGCTGACCGGCAAACGGCTGGAAATCCCGATCAAGCGCATCCTGCTCGGGGCGGCGCCGGGCGAGGCCGTGCAGCAGAGTTCGATCGACAGGCCAGAACTGCTAGGCGCTTTCGTTGCGTACCGCAGAAGTCGGGTGCCCTGAGTCCGGCTCTTGGTCCGGCTTGGGCTCACGCCGGCGTCCCTGGTAACCCCGCCAGGCCGCGATGAACGCCGGCAGCAGCGATATGACCAGGATGGCCAGGATGATCTTTTCCAGGTTCTGGTGAACGAACGGCACAGTGCCCAGGAAGTAGCCAGCCAGCGTCGCACCGCCGCCCCAGGCGATACCGCCGACGATGTCGAAACCAAGAAACAGCGGATAGCGCATGTACGACACCCCGGCGATCACCGGGACGAACGTCCGCACGAACGGTGCGAACCGAGCCAGGATGATCGCCCAGGGCCCGTATTTCTCGAAGAAAGCATGCGACTCGGTCACGTAATGCTTCTTGAAGAACCGGGAATCTTCCTTCCTGAACAACGCCGGCCCGATCCGCCGCCCGATGAAGTACCCGGTCTGATCGCCTAGCACCGCCACTAGAGCGACGCAGGGCGCCAGCACCCAGATGCTCGCCGGCGGGTGCGGGTGCGCGGCCAGCAGCCCGCCGGTGAACAACAGCGACTCCCCCGGCAGCAGCGGAAACAGCAGCCCGGTCTCGATGAAGACGATGACCAGAATCCCAGGCAGCACCGCGGACCCGAAAACACCATCGGCGCCCAACCAATACATCGGGTCGAGGATGTCGGGCAGGGCCGTCACGGCGGTGCTCATGATCTCTCAACATACCGGCGACAAACACACGGCCCGAAAAAACCCGGAGAAACAGCGCAAAAGCGCCGCCAACTAGCTGCCAACCGCGAATCCATGGTTGGGTAGAACCAGCCGTCAGGAGGAAGTTCATGCCCATCGCAACCCCCGAGGTCTACGCCGAGATGCTGGGCCGCGCCAAGGAAAACTCGTACGCCTTCCCGGCCATCAACTGCACCTCTTCGGAGACCGTCAACGCCGCCATCAAAGGCTTCGCCGACGCGGGTAGCGACGGCATCATCCAGTTCTCCACCGGTGGCGCGGAGTTCGCGTCCGGCCTCGGGGTCAAGGACATGGTCGCCGGTGCGGTCGCGCTGGCCAAGTTCACCCGCGCCATCGCGGCCAAATACCCGATCAACGTCGCACTGCACACCGACCACTGCCCCAAAGACAAGCTGGACACCTATGTGCGGCCGCTGCTGGCGATCTCGGCCAAGCGGGTAGCCGCCGGCAAGGATCCGCTGTTCGGATCGCACATGTGGGACGGCTCCGCGGTGCCCATCGACGAGAACCTGGTCATTGCGCAGGAGCTGCTCAAGGAGGCGGCGGCCGCCAAGATCATTTTGGAGATCGAGATCGGCGTGGTGGGCGGCGAAGAGGACGGCGTCGCCAACGAGATCAACGACAAGCTGTACACCACACCGGACGACTTCGAGAAGACCATCGACGCGCTGGGCCACGGCGAGCACGGCAAGTATCTGCTGGCCGCGACCTTCGGCAATGTGCACGGCGTGTACAAGCCGGGCAACGTCAAGCTCCGCCCCGACATCCTGGCCCAGGGGCAAAAGGTGGCGGCGGCCAAGCTGGGACTGCCCGACGACGCCAAGCCGTTCGACTTCGTCTTCCACGGCGGTTCGGGTTCGCTGAAGTCGGAGATCGAAGAGGCGCTGGGGTATGGCGTGGTGAAGATGAACGTCGACACCGACACCCAGTACGCCTTCACTCGCCCGATCGCCGGTCATATGTTCACCAATTACGACGGCGTGCTCAAAGTCGACGGCGAAGTGGGCGTCAAAAAGGCCTACGACCCGCGCACTTATCTCAAGAAGGCCGAAGCCTCGATGACCGAGCGAGTTGTGGAGGCCTGCAACGACCTGCACTGCGCCGGAAAGTCGTTGAGCGGCTGAGCTAGCCGCTGGGGGACTGGCAGATCTTCCACTGATCGTCGCGGTACTGCAGGTCCAGGCTGCGCGTGGAACGGACCTGTGGGTCATAGGCCATGAACGTGGTGACGTTTGCCTCGGCGTGCTGGCCGTTGACGACCACCTGGTCGATGCTGGCGATCACCGGATACTGCTTGGCGGCTGAGACCAGCCGGTAGGTTTCCTCCCACGCGTGCTCGTCGTAGTCCGCATAGCCGTCGCGGGTGGTGCCACACGTGATGGTGCGCAGCGTGGTCAGATCACCCCGCTGGATCGCGGCGTCGAAGCTTTGGATGGTGTGCCGAACCTGGTCTTCCTGGGAGACTTTCGTGTGTTTACTGCGGGTCAGCAGCACCGTGCCCAGGATCGCGATCGCCGCTAACGCCAGCACGATCACGACCAGCGCCAGCACCCAGCCCCAGTTGAATTGCCTCGATGTTCGCAGCCTCCCCCCGAGTCGGGGCGGGATCGATTGTGGGACAGCGGGTTTGGGAGCCAACCCGAGCTGCGCTGTCGGGCCGTCCGGTCCAGGCGCCGTTGCGAAGACTTCGGTGGCGGGTTCCGGGGTGGTGGCGATGACCGCGGTTTCTTTCGCGTCGAAGCCGGGCGCCGTGAAGCGGCGTTCGCGCTGCGGGCCGTCCGGCGTTTCCTCGGGAACGTTGTCCGGATCGGGTTTACTGATCACCACGGTCTCGGTCTCGGAGTCGCTGGGTAGCAGAGGGACGCTCTCGGTTGCGTCCTCGCCGGATACTTCGCCGGTTTCAAAGGCCCGCTCGTCGCTCGGCTCGCTTCTAGAATCGCGTGGATCGAACCCAGGCCGCTTCGGCGTGGCGCCGCGATCGGGCTCGGATGCATTGGGCATGAGTACCGCTGTCCTCCGCTATCGAGTGGGGTAGTTGGAGAGCTTAGCGACCCGGCCCCCTTGTTGGGGCGATGGTCGGGGTGCGCCGCCGCGGCGAGACGAGACAACTGCAGAATAGAAGCCATGACGCCGATGGGAGATCTTCTGGGACCCGATCCGACCCTGCTGCCCGGCGATCCCGACGCCGAGGCGGAACTGCTCGCCGGCGAGAACCCGGGCATCGTCGCCGCCGCGCACCCGTCGGCGTCGGTGGCCTGGGCAACACTTGCCGAACAGGCGCTGGCTGACGACCAGGCCATCACGGCCTACGCGTATGCCCGCACGGGCTACCACCGCGGCCTGGACCGGCTGCGGCGAAACGGCTGGAAGGGCTTCGGCCCGGTGCCGTATTCGCACGAGCCCAACCGCGGGTTCTTGCGCTGTGTGGCGGCGCTGGCGCGGGCTGCTGACACGATCGGCGAAACCGACGAGTACATACGCTGCCTGGATCTGCTCGACGATTGCGACCCCGCGGCACGGAAAGCGCTAGGGCTTTAAAAGCTTTCCGTACACCCGGCGTCGCCCGGGGACTCGATCTGGACGGTGGCGTGGTCCAGCCCGCGCGCCGACAACACCGCACGGGCGTCTTGAAGCACCCGGGCGGAGTCGCCGGCGCTGGTCAAGTGCGCGGTGCACATGTCCTTGCCGGGCGACAGCGTCCATACATGCAGGTCGTGCACTTCGGTCACAC
This sequence comes from uncultured Actinomycetota bacterium, assembly GCA_963730415.1. GTDB lineage: Bacteria > Actinomycetota > Actinomycetes > Mycobacteriales > Mycobacteriaceae > Mycobacterium. The sequence continues at coordinate 507,222 of CAVSSC010000001.1, forward strand.
CGTCGACGGCACCCAGCGCAGAGCGCAGCTCCGCTACGTCGATGTGGGTCGGCGACGATTCGGACAGGATCCGCAACGCGTCCCGGGCTAGTGAGATAGCCCGCGGCAGCACCCAGAGCGCGACCAACACGGCCACCACCACGTCGGCGTATGGCCAGTGCGTCGTCACGGTGACCACACCGGCGATGAGCACGCCCACGCTGCCGACGGTGTCGGCGATCACCTCCATGTAGGCGCCTTTGACCGCCAGGCTCCCTGACGAGTGTGAGCGCAGCAGCAGCGCCACGACGAAGTTGGCGGCCAGGCCGGCCAGCGCAACCACGATCATCGGCACGCCGGGAACGGACGGGGCTTCCTTAAGCCGCTGGATCGCTTCGAAGAGAATGAACAGCGCCACCCCGATCAGCAGGCCGGCGTTGGCGACCGCGGTGAACACCTCGGCGCGATGCCAGCCGTAGGTACGCGCGGGCGACGAGCTGCCGCGCCGGGCCAGCGTCACGGCGGCAAGGCCCATGAACACGGCGACAACGTCGGTCAGCATGTGCCCGGCATCGGCCAGCAGTGCCATCGAGTTGATCAGCACCGAGGTGGTCAATTCCACGACAAAGAACGCCGCCAGAATCGCTGCGGCCATGATCATGCGGGGGATCAGCCGCGACGTGTCCGTCTCGGCGGGGGTGTGATTGTGGCCGGCGCCCATGGCAGGAAATATATGCGTGCTAACGCATATATGGCAAGGGCTAGAACCAGCGGCTCCAGAAGCGGGTCAGCAAGTCGCCCGCGGCCGCCAGCCGGTGCGGCACACCGGAGAAATCGAACAACCAATACACGACCCCGAAGAACCATTGGTTGAGCACGGGCGCCAAGAGCAGAAACAGCAGAATGAACCAGCCGTACTGCTTGGCCGGTGCCACCGCGCGCTGCGTCTCGGGACTCAGATGGGGTTCCAGGGCGTCGTATCCGTCGAGGCCCGGGATGGGCAGCAGGTTCAGCAATAATGCCGTGAGCTGAAGGAACCCCAAGAACGCCACCCCCGCCCACAGCACCGCGTGGGCCGGGTCGTACAGCAACCGGGTCAGCGCCAGCAGCAGCACCGCGAGCACGAGGTTGGCCGCCGGGCCCGCCAGGCTGACCAGGCTGCGGCGGGTCGGTGTCATGAACCAGGTGTGCAAATACACCGCGGCGCCGGGCAGGCCGATCCCGCCCAGCGCGATGATCACCATCGGCAGGACGAGCGAGAGCGCGGGATGGCTGTAGCGTCGCGGATCCAGGGTCAGGTAGCCGCGGACCGCGGCGTCGTGGTCGCCGAATCGCCACGCGGTGAAGGCGTGTCCGAACTCGTGCAGGCACAGCGAGACCAACCAGCCGGCGATCACGAAGATGAACACTCCGGCATAGGCCAGCGGCCGCACGCTCGCTCCGGCCAGCCAGGCGAGCACGCCGCCGACGGCCGTCAGTCCGACCAGGCCCAGAAAGATCGGGCTGGGTCGCACCGATTGGTGCCGACCGGGAAAGCTCACCGGTCAAAACTATCGGACCAGCAGCCAGCCTTCGACGTTGCGGTAGAACTACGACCTGGGCGTTTGCTGCCGCAAGCTGCGACGGTTGTGCAGATAACGCCTGGTCAGAGGGCACAGCTTCGGGTAACTTCAAACAGCTTGGCGGTACCAACTGCGGACGTTCTGCGGACGATCGTCGTCACTCCGGCAGCGCCGGACAACCCAGAAGTCGCGCGAGCCAGAAACCGGTCCGGACTCCAGGTCGCCCCGCACGCCAAACACCGGCAACCGCTCTCAGAGACCCGCAGCGTGGCGCTGACTCCACCGTGTATGTGACGGCGTGTAGCGCAGTGACGGCACCCTCAGGTGGTCGCTGTTCGTCCTGGCCGACGATCGCGAGCCGTCCCCAGCGCCGCATGGCGGAGCTGAGAGTGGAGTTACGCAAAGCCGGGTTGCAGATACCCCCACCGAGTAAGAAGGAACAGCGATCACAGCGCAGAAGGGAGCAGGCAGATGAGTGATGAGTGGGTGATCACCCTGAGCTATGACCGCAACGCGTCGATGGAGGAGATGGACCGCTGGACGCGCCAGCTCGAATCGTACGATGCATCGGTGGCGCGCATTCCGAGCCGCGGAGTTGTCGATGTGACGGTTCACGCGCCGGCACACATGGATATGTGGGATGCGGGCCGCAAGCTGGCCGACGAAGTTGAGCATGTGGTTGGTGGCCTGCCCTCGGCAGTAGAAATCATCACTGAGCAAGAGCTTTATCGACGTGCGGCGGAGCCAACACTGCCTGAGTTGATGTCTGCGGCCGAGATCGCGGACGAGCTCGGGATTTCGCGTCAGCGCGTGCATCAATTGCGCTCCACTGCAGGCTTTCCGGCGCCGTTAGCGGACCTGCGCGGCGGCGCGGTATGGGACGCGTCCGCTATCAGGAATTTTGCGCGAGCATGGGAGCGCAAGCCTGGTCGCCCGCGGACAGGGGCCGCCAGGGACGAGATCGCTGAACCGACTGCACCAACCCCCGGCGACGTCGCATGGCGTATCGGGAATCCGTCAAAGCAACGCTTTGTATTGCGCAACATCGGCAGTGATGCCGCCGAACGCGTGGAAGTCGACGCGTCACGGGTAGAGGTGATCCACCGGAACCTGCCGAAAGCCGCGATAGTTCGGCCTGGAGAAGGGACCGACATGCTGCTGGCGGCGACATTCGGACACGGCCTCCCGAATCAGTTGTATGTGCGCTGGCATGGACAACCCGACTGGGTGGCAGTGCCGCTCGTCCCTGTGCATTAATTCAATGGAACACGCACTTTCATCCATCGCGGGCGCCCTGCTGATCGTTGTGCTCATAGTGGCCGCCCTCATGCTGTATCCGCTGCCGAGCTGGATCGCAGTCATGCGTGGAGCACGCAATGTCGGCTCAATCGTCGTCATCAACCTGTTGCTTGGCTGGCTGTTCATCCCTTGGGTGATCGCGCTGGCGATGTCGTTCAGCGACCCACGACACAACGACTGACGAGAGAGCTGAGCCCTGAGAGGGGCGTAGACAGGGACCGTCACGCCGGCAGCGACGGACACCCCAGCAACCGGGCCGGCCACTCGAAGCGCTCCGGACCCCAAAACGCCCCACACGCCAGGCACCCACAACCCGTCTCGGCCCCAAACAGCAAACCGGCTATGTCAGCGCCCGGTGATCCTGTGTGAGAATGGCTGTCGTGGGCGTCATGCGCTGCCCCGCCAATCACGCCGCCAACGACGCGGCCGCGGAGGTCGCGTTCATCCGCGAATGGGCCGCAGCTACGTCATGGGACAGCATCCGCGAAAGCCTGCTGGCCGAAGGCCGCTGCCCCGCCTGCCCCGGCACCGAGCGCCTGCAGCCGGGGACGACGGTACTGGTCGGCAGGCAGCACAGCACGGGGCGCTGCCCTTGCTGCGCCGCGGTGTGGATCACCGACGACGAGCACGGCGGGAGGTGCCTCGACACCGGAAAGCTGATCTACACGCACGCAACCTGATTACCTCACTGACGTCGTGATCGAAGATCAAAGGAGGAAACCGGCGCCAAAATCCTCGGCTCGAGCGCCGCGGCCGCGAGGACTGCTAGCCGCCGAGCCGGCAGACAGCCCGTCCACAGTGGGCGGGGTGTCCTGCTGTATAGAGCCCCCTTCATTTCCTGAGTAATCACCATTTTGCCCGGCGGTTTCGGCTCCCTCGGCTTGCTTGGCCGTCCCTGCCGCTGACCTGACTTAAAGGGTCACTTTAGGTGTCCTGGCTGACGCCGAGGTGCGTGCCTACGCACACCGGAGCGTCGTTAGCGGGCGTCGACCCGGTCGCGTCCCGTGGCGTGGTGTAAATCGAGCCGGCGGTTCGCCTGAGGCTCTGCGGGTTTCACTATGCCGTGATCGCGGCGGGGACGGCAAGAGGTTGATCATCGGAGTTCTCGACAGGATTGAGCAACGCCAGGGTGGTCTCGGAGAGGTAGCGCTTGTCGGCGACCTGCCATTCGTCGTGGGCTTCGACGAGCACCGAGCCGGCCAGCCGCAGCAGCACGGCGGGGTTGGGGAAGCCCCCAACAACGTCCGCAGGTCGAACCGCTGGGCACGCCGCGCTTCCGCGCGGGGTCGCGGTCAGCTCAGTTCTCCGACTCGACCCACATCCTGGTATTGATGCATTGTTCGCGCGAGTGCCTCGTCAACAAAGGCGTCGATGACCCCGACCCGGTCGACGACAACCTGCACATCGCTGAGTAGCCGCTGAAACTCCTCGTCATCGCCAAGCAGGTTGATCTGCTCCACCGTGCCCCGCAGCAGAATGAAGCCGCGAAGGTCTCTGTCGTTTTGCGGAAGAACTGCCACGTCAAAGCGGTCGATCCGCCCCTCATCCTGAAGACGTCTCCAGTAGTGCATCGACTTGTCGAAGAGTTCGAGGGCGCGCTTCTCGCGCCCGTCCACCATGTCTCCCCAACCTATGAATAAACCATCACCACGGCCTTTCCCCGTTCTGCTTGGAAAGCCGACATGTTCCGAAATTCCCTGACCTAAGGACTCCCGTGACGAATCCAGGCTCCACCCCGCGTGGTCCTCCGGATAGGGCCTTTCGTCCCCTTAAGCACACCTTCAGCACGCGGTCGAACACGGTGCTTACCGAGATCGGCCCTGGTCGAAATCGAGGTGCCCGGATACCAACAGCTCGTTTGAGCCGCTGTTCGTCCTCCATCCGGGCACGGCGGGCCTGCTCCTGCAAACGAAAGGAACGCACTTGGGTTGAGCGACCAAGCTCCTCGAGCGGCAGACCGAATCGGAGGAGTGGCGGATCCTGCACCGACCGCGTCCGACAGCGCCCGCCGCCGCCATGCCCGGCGCAAGCCCAAGCCACGTCGCTGGCGGCCCACGAGGGGCACACGTCTTCATCGTCATCGCGATCACCCTTGAGCGCGGCGACTGACGCGCCGCCGGCCCACCACGCCTCGATCTCGTCGCGCACAATCTCGCGGATGCGGGCCGTGTCATCCATTTCCCTTAAACCATCCCCTCATCCCACGGCGCGCAACCGGTCCCGCCAAGATCGCACTCGTCGACACCGTGGGCGGCCGCCCAGTCCCGCCGCAACCGCTCCCAGACAGCCCACTGGGCGACCGCGGCCCGCATCGTCTCCGGATTCTCCGGATCGCCATAGGGCCGCAACCCCCGACCCGCACACCATGCGCGGTAGTCGACCAGCTCGGCCGGCGGCTCAGCCGGCGCGGACTCGTCCACACGCCGCTTCACCTCTGCTCCCCAAACAGGAAACCGTCACGCTCCAGTGCCGCCATCCAACGGGCCCCCAAGTACGGCAGCGAGCGCACGGTGTACGCTCCGGACCGCTCTGCTGGCAGTGCTGGCCGAGCACATCCGGTGCCATACCCCGGGTGACGATCCGGACCGCTGGCTGTTTCCCGGCCACGGTCCCGACCCGATGACACAAGATCCGGCCGGGACGCTGTGGCGCAAGGCCCGCACGGCGGCCGGTGTCGGGCACCGGCTGCACGACCTGCGCCGAACCTGCTGCGGACTCCCTGCGGACGGAGAGCCCCTAGACCGGACCCTCACGACCGGCTTTCCGCCTGGTCGGGCCGGTAAAACTACCGGACCAGCAGCCAGCCTTCGACGTTGCGGTAGAACGTCGATCGGCGAGCCGTGCGAGGCGCGGGGACACCGTCACGCATCACAGCGACACCGGTGCTACCCAGCTGGGCCGCGCGGCCGGCGGTCCACCGGCGCCAGATTGTGTGCACCCGTAGCACTGAGGCCCGCAGGCCCGGCATGGCCAGCGTCGGCTCGATGTACACGGCGGCGGCGTCGCCGTCGAACAACGTGGTGTCGTCGACGACCGCCTCACCGTGGATGAGCTGCGGGTTGTCGGCGGGCAGCCAGCTAGCCCGCCCCACGATCACCGACCCGGTCTCGTCGCGGATCAGGGTCACCCGCTGCGCGGAACCACCCCGGGCGCGCCGCGCCGCCCGGCGTCCGGCAGGCAGGCGGTAGACCCGGGTTGCCCGGGTGCGGCGGCGCGGCACGTAAGCGACCTCGATGTCGAGCCGGTCGGCACGCAGCAGTCGGGTCAGCACGGTGGCCAGGTCAGCGTCGGCGCCCACCACCACCAGCCGTCGGTATGGGCCAATTGCGGCATCTACCGCGTCTGATGCGGCCTCACTATCGGCGCGGCGGGCGGGCAGGCCGGTCAACGGCCTCGGTACCCGATGATCGCCGAACAACAGCACCACGGCGCCCGTGACGTCTTCAGCCGTGTTCCCGCCGGTTTTCATGCGTTCCTCGCAACCTCCTGGGATAGGGTGGGTCACCGGCTGGACCACAATAAGCAGGCTTTAACAGGTGGGATTAGGCGGGAGCAAGGCATGCCGGCAATCGTCCTCATCGGCGCCCAGTGGGGCGACGAGGGCAAAGGTAAGGCCACTGACCTCCTCGGTGGACGCGTGCAGTGGGTGGTGCGCTATCAGGGTGGCAACAATGCCGGGCACACCGTCGTCTTGCCCAGCGGCGAGAATTTCGCGTTGCACCTGATCCCGTCGGGAGTGCTGACGCCCGGCGTCACCAACGTCATCGGCAACGGTGTGGTGGTCGATCCCGGGGTGCTGCTGAGCGAACTGCAAGGGCTGGAAGACCGCGGCATCGACACCTCCAAGCTGCTGATCTCCGCCGACGCCCACCTGCTGTTGCCCTACCACGTTGCCATCGACAAGGTCACCGAGCGCTATATGGGCAGCAAGAAGATCGGCACCACCGGCCGCGGTATCGGGCCGTGCTACCAAGACAAGATCGCCCGCATGGGGATCCGGGTCGCCGACGTGCTCGACCCGGAGCTGCTGACCCACAAGGTCGAGGCCGCGCTGGAGCTCAAAAACCAGATATTGGTCAAGATCTACAACCGCAGGGCGCTGGACCCCCACCAAGTGGTCGAGGCCCTCTTGGAGCAGGTGGAGGGTTTCCGGCACCGCATCGCCGATACCCGGCTGCTGCTCAATAATGCGCTGGAGGCCGGCGAAACGGTGCTGCTGGAGGGTTCGCAGGGCACCCTGCTGGATGTCGACCACGGCACGTATCCCTATGTGACGTCATCGAATCCGACGGCCGGCGGCGCGGCCGTGGGTTCCGGGATCGGACCAACCCGGATCACCACCGTGCTGGGCATCCTTAAGGCCTACACCACCCGCGTGGGTTCTGGCCCGTTCCCCACCGAACTGTTCGACGAGAACGGCGAATACCTGTCCAAGACCGGCGGCGAATTCGGGGTCACCACCGGACGGCGCCGGCGCTGCGGCTGGTTCGACGCCGTCGTCGCCCGCTACGCCACCCGGGTCAACGGCATCACCGACTACTTCCTGACCAAGCTCGACGTGCTTTCCAGCTTGGAAACGGTGCCGGTATGCGTCGGCTATCAGCTCGACGGGGCACGCACTCACGAGATGCCAATGACCCAAAGCGATCTCGCCCGTGCTGAACCGATCTACGAGGAGCTGCCGGGCTGGTGGGAGGACATCTCGGGTGCGCGCGATTTCGACGACTTGCCCGCCAAAGCGCGTGACTATGTGTTGCGACTGGAAGAGCTTGCCGGAGCACAGGTTTCGTGCATCGGAGTTGGTCCGGGACGGGAACAGACGATCGTGCGCCGTGACATCCTGCAGGGCCGCCCGTGACTGATTCCGAGCCAAATCCAAAAGACCTCGACCCCGAATACGAGCATCACGGCGGCTTTCCGGAATACGGCCCGGCCAGCCCCGGTCCGGGATTCGGCCGGTTCGTCGCGGCCATGCGTCAGCTGCAGGACCTTGCCGTGTCCGTCGACCCCGGCGACGATGTCTGGGACGATGCGGCCGACCGTGTGGCGGCGCTGGTGGAGCTGCTGGGCCCGTTCCAAGCCGACGAGGGCAAGGCGCCGGCCGGGCGGACGCCCGACCTACCCGGCATGGGCAGCCTGCTGGTGCCGCCCTGGACCTTGACGCGCTACGACCCCGACGGTGTCGAAATGACGGGATACTTCAGCCGGTTTCATGTCGGCGGAAACCACGCGGTGCACGGCGGCGTGCTGCCGCTGCTGTTTGACCACATGTTCGGCATGATCTCGCACGCCGCGGGACGGCCGATCAGTCGGACAGCCTTCCTGCATGTCGACTATCGCAAAATCACCCCGATCGATGCGCCATTGGTGGTGCGCGGTCGCGTCACGAGCACCGAAGGGCGCAAGGCGTTCGTGGCTGCGGAATTGGTCGACAGCGACGACACGGTGTTGGCCGAAGGCAACGGCCTGATGGTGCGGCTGCTTCCCGGTCAGCCCTAGGGTGCCCGCAGCGGACCTATCCTTGAGCGGTGACTGACGGCGTGACCGAAGGACAAAACGAGCCCTCCAGCAACTACGGGCACCCGGCGGCTGCCGAAGACGGCAAAACAATCGCGATCGCGGTGACCCGGCAAGCCCCGGATGCCGAAGCCGACGTCAGGCCACGAGTGATGTTGTTAGGTTCCGATGAGCTCAGCCGGGAGCTGGCGATCGCCTTGGGGCGCCTGGGCGCGCAGGTGATCGCTGTCGACGGGTACGCGGATGCGCCCGCGCACGGGGTAGCCGATCAGTCGGTGGTGGTCCCGATGACCGACGCCGACGAGCTATCAAAGGTCATCCAGCGGCTGCATCCAGACTTCGTGGTGACCGCCACCGATGCCGTCGCTAGCCAAGCGCTCGATGCGCTGGCTGTCGGCCCCGACAATGCGCGCACCCAACTGGTACCCAGCGCTCGCGCCGTACGGCTCACCGCCGACCGGGAGGGCCTACGCCGGCTGGCTGCCGACGAGTTGGGGCTGCCCACCGCGCCATTCTGGTTCGTCGGATCGGTCGGTGAACTCGAGGCGGTGGGCGCCCACGCTGGGTATCCGTTGCTGGTGAAGCCGGTGGCCGGGGCGGCCGGGCGGGGACAGTCGGTGGTCGCGGGGCCTGACGACATCGGGCCCGCCTGGCAGCGTGCGGTGGGGAGTCGGGGAGCCACGGAGCAGCACCGGGTGATGGCCGAAACGGTGGTCGAGGTCGAGTTTTATGTCACCCTGCTCGCGGTGCGCAGCGAAGGCCCCAACGGTCTGGTCATCGAATTCTGCTCGCCCATCGGTCATCGCAGTGCCGATCCTGACGTGCTGGAATCCTGGCAACCCCAGAAGATGAGCACGGCCGCGATGGACGCCGCCAAGTCGATCGCCGCGCGAATCGTCAAAGCGCTCGGCGGGCGCGGCGTCTTCGGTGTCGAATTGATGATCAACCGCGACGAGGTGTATTTCGCCGACGTCACCCCCCGCCCGCACGGGAGTGCCTGGGTGACCGTGTGCAGCCAGCGGCTTTCGGCGTTCGAACTGCAGGCCCGGACCATTCTGGGCCTGCCAGTGGACACCATGATGATTTCGCCGGGTGCCGCCCGCGCGATAGACCCGGGCAACGCACCGACCGCTGGCGCGCTGACCGGTGCGCTGGGTGTGCCAGAAAGCGACCTCCGCGTGTTCGGGCGAGGATTCCAGGCACTGGCCACAGCACCAGAGGTGACGACCGCACGCGACCGTGCCCGTGCGGTCGCGAGCCAGCTGACCACGCCAAACTCACGCGGCTGAGTTCTCGATCTTCACCATCCGATCGGTCCCTCGGGCTTGCCTCGCAGCACCTCCAGCTCGGCGGCCACCTTGCTGAGCAGCTCAACGATCTCGATGCCCATATTCAGGCTCAGCGGCTCGTCGCGGGGATGAGAGCCCATCCTGTCGAGCAGCGCTTTGACATCGGCGCTCAGCTGTTCGGACACTGCTCCCTCGTAAGCTCACTCGGGATTTTCTCCAAACCTACCGCAATATTCTCCAGGTCAGAAGTAAGCGTCGTCGTCCAGCCCCGAGATAGGCGCGGCTATGACCTCGCTACGATCCGAGGTCAGGTACCGCCAAGAGCGTGGGGGCAATCTCGCCGAGGCTTGAATGCTCAAGCCCGGATACTGTGGCTCACAATGCTCACGAAAAACGAGGTCAAGCAAACATGAGCACAGAGCACGCACGCTCCTACGCGGGAGATATCACGCCCCTGGACGCATGGAAGCTGCTCAGCGACAACCCCAACGCTGTGCTGGTCGACGTACGCACCGACGCCGAATGGCGGTTCGTCGGTGTGCCCGACCTGTCCAGCCTTGGCCGCGAGGTGTTGTTCATCGAGTGGAATACGACCGACGGGACGCACAACGAGAACTTCGCCGACGAACTGCGGGACCGGATACCGCCCGCACAAACGGACGCAGAGCGGCCGGTGGTCTTCCTGTGCCGTTCGGGCAACCGCTCCATCGGTGCCGCCGAGGTCGCAACCGGGGCGGGCTTCACGCCGGCCTACAACGTGCTGGACGGCTTCGAAGGCCACCTCAATGCCAACGGTCATCGGGGTGAAACGGGCTGGCGAGCGATCGGATTGCCCTGGAAGCAGCTATGACCCGCGCCGACGACGATGATGATGCCGGCGCGGCCGGGATCGTGGAGTGGCGCCCATGACCGAGGACCGCTCGGTCCGCATGCCTAAGGCGCTGCCCGACGGCGTCAGCCAGGCCACCATCGGCGTACGCGGCGGACTCTTGCGATCGGGGTTCGAAGAGACCGCCGAGGCGATGTATCTGACGTCCGGCTATGTCTACGAGTCGGCGGCCGTTGCGGAGAAGTCGTTCAGCGGCGAGCTGGACCACTATGTGTACTCGCGTTACGGCAACCCGACCGTGACGATGTTCGAGGAGCGGTTGCGCCTGATCGAGGGAGCACCGGCGGCGTTCGCCACCGCGAGCGGCATGGCGGCGGTGTTCACCTCGCTGGGCGCACTGCTGGCCGCCGGGGACCGGTTGGTTGCGGCGCGCAGCCTGTTCGGGTCGTGTTTCGTGGTGTGCAACGAGATCCTGCCGCGTTGGGGTGTGCAGACCGTCTTCGTCGACGGCGATGACCTCGCGCAGTGGGAGGAGGCACTGTCGGTGCCCACTGCGGCGGTGTTCTTCGAGACGCCGTCGAATCCGATGCAGTCGCTGGTGGATATCGCCGCGGTGGTCGAGCTTGCGCACGCTGCAGGCGCAAAAGTGGTGTTGGACAATGTATTTGCCACGCCACTGCTGCAACAGGGCTTGCCGCTCGGGGTTGACGTGGTGGTGTACTCGGGTACCAAGCACATCGACGGTCAGGGCCGTGTGCTGGGCGGCGCCATCCTCGGCGACAAGGAGTACATCGACGGACCGGTGCAGAAGCTGATGCGGCACACCGGACCGGCGATGAGCGCATTCAACGCCTGGGTGTTGCTGAAAGGCCTTGAGACGCTAGCGATTCGTGTCGAACATAGTAATTCCTCAGCGCTCCGGATTGCGGAATTCCTGGAAAGCCATCCGGCGGTGAGTTGGATCCGCTACCCCTATCTGGCGTCGCACCCGCAATACGACCTGGCCAAACGTCAGATGTCCGGCGGGGGGACGGTGGTCACCTTCGCGCTCGACTGCCCGGAAAGTGCTGCCAAGCAACGGGCTTTCGAGGTACTGGACAAGCTGCGGCTGATCGACATCTCCAACAATCTCGGCGACGCCAAATCCCTTGTCACACACCCGGCGACCACGACCCACCGGGCGATGGGCCCGGAGGGTCGCGCCGCAATTGGGCTCGGTGACGGCGTGGTCCGTATCTCCGTCGGGCTGGAAGGCACCGACGATCTGATCGCTGATATCGATCAGGCCCTGAGCTAATCGCGCGAGCTTATTGCCCGTTCGGATGCTGCTGGGCGTACTGGATGCCTTGATTAACCTGGTCGATCGCCTGCTGCACCAGGTTAATTGCCATCTCCCGATGGCCGCCCTTGTCGGAGTCGGCCTGTTGTAGCTCACCCAGACCCTGTTGCAGATTGTTCCTCGCGTTGAACATGTGCTCTTGGTACGCATACGCGGTACCGGCGCCCAAGACGGTGAATGTGGTTGCCGTCAATACTCCGGCGACAGCCAAGCGAACCTTGGAAATTTGCATGATTAGCCCTTCCGCATGTTTCCCCCGACCCCGGATCTGGACCTTAACAGCGCGACTTGTGTCTTGACCGGCGGCACGCTGACCGACGCTGGCGGTGATATAGGGCGCTAGCCGGCCGCCTTTTGTTCGGCCGCCTCGGCGCGTTCGGCTGCCGCCAGCGTCCCTTCTTCCGCTTGCTGCTCCACCCAGTTCGCCAGCGGCCGGGCATAAATCATCTGGCTGGTGATGGCCATCTGGCCGCGCGTGCGACCCAGGAATGAGATCCCCCAGGCGAACATGGCGGCGATGCGGTTCCGATGGCCGATCAGGTAGTACAGGTGCAGCAGCAGCCACGCCAACCAGGCGAAGAAGCCACCGAACTCCAACTTGCCGACCTTCGCCACGGCGCTGTACCGGGAGATGAGGGCCATGCTGCCCTTGTCGCGGTAGCTGAACGGCTTCCGGTTAGCCGGATCGTCGGTGCCCTTGACCGCATGCTTGATCAGCGTGGTGGCGTAGTGCGCCCCCTGGATCGCGCCCTGCGCCATCCCGGGTACACCGGGCACGGACATCAGATCACCAACGACAAAGACGTACGGGTGTCCCTTGACGGTGAGGTCTGGCTCGACGATCACCCGTCCGGCGCGGTCGGTTTCGGTTCCGTCGGACTGCTCGGCGATCATCTTGCCCAGCGAGCTCGCCTGTACGCCCGCCGCCCACACCTTGCACGCGCATTCGATCCGCCGTTCGCCGCCGTCCTTGTCCTTGACCGTGATGCCCATGTAGTCGACCGCGGTCACCATCGCGTTGAGCTGGACCTCGACGTCCATCTTTTCCAGCCGCCGCTGTGCGATGAGACCCAGCTTGGGGCCCATCGGCGGCAACACCGCGGGCGCTGCGTCGAGCAGGATGACCCGGCACTCGCTGGGCGTAATCGTCCGAAATGCCCCGGCCAAGGTGCGCTCGGCGAGTTGGACGATCTCGCCGGCCAGCTCGACACCGGTGGGCCCGGCCCCGACGACGACGAATGTCAAGCGGCGTTTCCGCTCGACCGGGTCGGTGGCGACCTCGGCGGCTTCGAACGCGCCCAGGATGCGACCACGCAGCTCCAGGGCATCGTCGATGCTCTTCATGCCGGGCGCGAAGGCGGCGTACTCGTCGTGGCCGAAGTAGGACTGCTGGGCGCCGGCGGCCACGATCAGGCTGTCGTAGGGCGTCACCGTTTCCATGCCCATCAGGTGCGACGTGACCGTCTTCGCCTTGAGGTCGATCGCGAAGACATCGCCCCACAACACCCGGACGTTCTTCTGCTTACGCAGCACCAGCCTGGTGGTCGGCGCGATATCGCCTTCCGACAAGATCCCCGTGGCCACCTGATACAGCAGCGGCTGGAACAGGTGGGTGGTCGTTTTCGAGATCAGGGTGACATCGACATCGGTCCGTTTGAGTGACCGGGCCGCATTCAGGCCCCCGAATCCGCTTCCGATGATGACGACGCGATGGCGCGACATACTTGTCCCTTCCGGTCTCACAGTTTCCGCAGCGCATCTACACCGTATGACTCCTAGCGTCAGTATCGATACCGGCCAGTACAATCGAATGTATGTTCGGTGCAATGGACAACGCCGGTGTGGTGGACGTCATGACCGACGCGGCGCGCATCCAAAACGCAGCGTGTGCAAGAGAATTGGCGTGCCAAGACCAAGCCCCTGTCCCTACCCCAGGACGATCCGGAGGCCGGCTATCGGCCTTCGGCGGCGCTGGCCGAATTCGTCCGCTTTCGGGATCTGACATGCCGATTCCCGGGTGCGGTGCTCTGACTCTGACGTCGATTGACGCCGGTGGTTAACCTTCTACACGTTTTGCACCGTGGCGACTTCGACCTGCTCGAGAGCCCCGAGCGTCACGTCAGGCGTGCCGTCGCTGAAGCGCACCAGCACCGAGCGCTTATCCCCGTCGTAACTGCTGTCTGCCACCGGGTGCCAGACATCCCACGCTACGCCGTCGACGTCGGCCTGGTTGATGAAGAGGTGAACGAAAAGCGCTGGATCACCGACCGGTTCAACGGGGCCCGGCGACACCGTCGCCACAGGGGAACCGCCGTCTGCCACGAGCACCTCACCGACGCCGGGGTTGAAGATACTGGTGATGGCCTGGCTAAACGAGGTGCGGCCGACGTTCTCGCCGCCCGGTAGCTCGCTGTGTAGTTGGAACGCACCACCGCTGAGAAACGAGACGACCTCGCTGACCACCTCTATACCCACGTTGAGGACCTGCGTGAGGATGTTCCCGCTGCTTGACCCGGTGGGGTTACTCACCAGCGCGACCGCGTTCATGGTCGGGATTTCTTCGGCGCGAACCGAGCGGGTGAGTACCTGGAAGATCGGCGGGGTCGTCATGTCGTGCATCGTATTCATGATGCCGACCCGACGACGAGCCCGGGCCCAGGACCGCGCCGCCCCGCATCCGCTGGGAGCGTGGCATCAACGAAGCCCGAATGGCTGCTGATCCGCCGCCTTTCTAGAACGGCCACCCGCTGAAGTTGTTCTTGTACTTCCCGTTCAGCGCACTGCAGAAGTCGTCTGCGGTGCCGGCGAGCATGATGTAGTAGGTCTCGCCGCCACGGCTATTGAAGGAGTTGGGGGTGGCCCAGCCGGCATCGCACATCGAAGTCTCCGTGCCCGCCGTTGCCCTACGCCAATTGGTCTTGGCACAGCTGGCCAGGTCGTCAACGTTTGGCGTGGCGCTCTTGGCCGTGACCAACATCGCGCCTCCCCATTGCCCATCGTTGCGTCGATAGGCGCGCGCACCGAATCCGGCATTGTTGGTCTGGCATGCCAACGCCCGACGCAACAGCGAGAAGGGTGCGGCGAGTTGCGGGTTGGCGACGGTTGCCGCGGCCGTGATGAATTGCGCGGCGTCCGAGCCGTCAACCTCTTGGACATTCGGACTACCAAAGCTGAACAGCTGCTGCGAGATTCCCTGCTGTGCTGCGGCGCCTCCGCCGATGATCGGGCCGCTGCCGCTGGATGTCATTGGGGGCAGCGTGACGTTGGGAGCGGCGCCCGCCGCTGGTGTACCGGCTACAGCGCCCAACACTAACGCCGCGATGATGCAGCGGATCCGATATGCAATAACTCTCATGGCTCTCATTCCAGCACGTGCGCATAGTCTGCGCGACGGCCGTTGGCAACCAACGCGTTGAGCGCCTGGCGGGTCTGCAACCGGATGTATTCGTCAATGGTGTAGATCGGCCCGAAGTGCCAGTGCTTGAGCGCCCAACCGTGCGCGAGCAGCATGATGTCGAACACGGTGAGGTCGACATCGACGTCGCGGAAGACGCCCTGGGCGATACCGGCTTCGATCACCGCGCGCAGCGGTGCGGCGGTGGCGATTTCGAGTTCCTTGATCTGTGTGCGACCGGGCGGCCCCAATGTTCGGCTCTCCCGGTAGGTCAGCACCACACCGTCGAGGTTCTCGTCGACGATCTGCATATAGCGACGGATACCCGCGGCCAACTGGTCGACAACGTCGTCGCCGGCAGCATCCATCACGGGCGCCAGCTGATCGCGGAACACATCGAGGATCCGCACGATCGTCGCGAGCAGCAGGTCTTCCTTGCCGCCAAAGTATTTGTAGATCAAGCCGACGCTGACCTTGGCCTCAGTGGCCAAATCCTGCATCGACATCTGGTGAAAGCCAGTCTTTCCCATGACTTTGACCGCGGCATCGAGTACCTGGCGGCGCCTCAAGCTGGCCCGGGCCGCGCGCACTGCCTCCTCGACGGGAAGCTCGCCGTAATCGATGGCCATTAGATGCCTAAATCCTTGGCGATGATCGTCTTCATGATCTCGTTGGTTCCGCCGTAGATCGTCTGAATGCGCGCGTCGACGAATGCGCGCGCCACGCTGTACTCCCGCATGTAGCCGTATCCGCCATGCAGTTGCAGGCAGCGGTCGGCGGTGCGCACCTGCAGATCGGTGGTCCACCATTTCAGCCGGGCGGCTCGCGCGGCGGTGAGGTCGCCGGTGAGGTGCTCGGCAAGGCAGTCATCGAGATAGGTGCGGGCGATATCGATTTCGGTTGCCAATTCGGCGAGTACGAATTGGCTGTTCTGGAAGCTGGCGATCGGTGAGCCGAATGCCTTGCGTTGGCGGACGTAGTCGAGCGTCTCGGCCAGGATGCTTTCCGCGGCGGCCACCGCACCCACGCCCAGCGCGAGCCGCTCCTGCGGCAGGTTGCGCACCAGCTGATAGAACCCCATGCCCTCTTGTTCGAGCAGATTGCCTTTCGCCACCCGCATATCGGTGAAAGTCAGTTCGCTGGTGTCCTGGGCGTGCAAGCCTATTTTCTCCAGGTTGCGGCCGCGGGTAAAGCCCGGCGTGTCGGCGTCGACGACCAGGAGTGACAGGCCCTTGTGCCGATCCGGTGAGGTGCGCACCGCGATGACGAAGAGGTCGCCGCTTTGTCCGTTGGAGATAAACGTCTTAGCCCCGTTGACGACGTAATGATCGCCGTCGCGCACCGCTGTGGTGCGGATGCCGGCCAGGTCGCTGCCGGTGCCGGGTTCGGTCATGGCGATGCCCAGCACCGTCTCGCCGGTCACCACGCCGGGCAGCCAGCGTTGTTGTTGCTCGGGGGTCGTCAGATCGGTGAGATAGGGCAGCACGACGTCGTTTTGCAGCGTAAAGGTGATGGCCTCGGCGGCCGCGCCGGCCCGTTGCAGTTCGTCGATGACGATCGCGTTGTAGCGGAAGTCGTTCACTCCCGGCCCGCCGAGGTGCTCGGGCACCGAAAACCCGAGCAGCCCAAGCTTTCCCGCTTCAATGAACAGCGAGCGGTCCCATTGGCCGTCTTTTTCCCAGTCCTCGTGAGCCGGCACGACGGTCTGTTGCACGAAATCGCGTACCAGTTGACGGAACTGGTGATGCTCGGAGGTGTACTCCAGGTGTGCGGCCATTGACTGCTCCTGTCTACTCCTGTCAGCGGAAGGCGTCGCTACCGGTGAACGCCTGGCCGAGGACGAGCTGATGCATCTCGGGGGTGCCCTCGTAAGTCAGCACCGATTCCAGGTTGACCATGTGCCGGATGACCGGGTATTCCAGCGATATCCCGTTGCCGCCCAATATCGTTCGAGCGATCCGGCAGATCTTGATCGCCTCACGGGTGTTGTTGAGCTTGCCGAAGCTGACCTGCTCGGGACGTAGTCCCACGCTGTCCTTGAGCCGACCGAGGTGCAGTGACAGCAGCTGGCCCTTGTGCAGCTCGACCGCCATGTCGACGAGTTTTGCCTGGGTCAATTGAAAACCGGCGATCGGGCGGCCGAACTGGGTGCGCTGCGTGGCGTAGTCGAGCGCGGATTGCCAGGCCGACCGCGCCGCTCCCATCGAGCCCCAGATGATTCCGTAGCGCGCCTCGGACAGGCAGGACAGCGGTCCCCTGAGGCCGTTCGCTTCGGGCAGCATCGCGTCGGCGGGTAGCCGTACGTCGTCGAGCACCAGCTCGCTGGTGATCGATGCCCGCAGCGACAGCTTGTGGTGAATGGTGTTGGCGGTGAATCCCGGTGCTTTGGTGGGGACGATGAACCCGCGGATTCCTTCATCGGCGGCGGCCCACACGATCGCGACGTCGGCGACCGAGCCGTTGGTGATCCACAGTTTGCGGCCATTGATTACCCAATCCGAACCGTCGCGCCGCGCGCGGGTTTTCATCGCGGCGGGATCGGATCCGACGTCGGGTTCGGTCAGCCCGAAGCAACCGAGCAGTTCGCCTGCGGCCATGCCAGGCAGCCACTGTTGCTTTTGTTCCTCGGATCCGAATTTCCAGATCGCGAACATCGCCAGCGACCCCTGTACCGAGACCATCGATCGAAGGCCGGAGTCGGCTGCCTCCAACTCCACGCAGACCAGGCCGTAATGCACAGCGGAGGCCCCGCCACATCCGTAGCCTTGCAAGTGCATGCCGAGCAGGCCGAGTTGGCCGAACTGTTTGGCGAGTTCGCGGACCGGAAGGTCGCCGATCTCGAACCACTCCGCAACGTACGGGGTGACATGCTCGGCGCAGAACTGCCTGACGGTGTCGCGCACCGCGAGCTCGTCGTCGGACAGGGAGGCGTCGAGCCCCAGGGGGTCATATCGGTCGAAGGCCGGCGGTCTACTAGTGCTCATAGGAGTCAGCCTGCCACTAACCAGCCATCGTGAGGCCGCCGCTGACGCTGATCACCTGTCCGGTAATGAACGACGCGGCATCGGATGCGAAGAACAGCACCGCTGCGGCGACTTCCTCCGGCCGGGCCAAGCGGCGAAACGGGATCGCTCTGACCAGAGCCTCTTTCAGCTTCTCGGGTTGTGCGTGGAACAGCGGCGTGTCGGTCGGGCCCGGGCACACACAGTTCACCGTGATCTGGTGGCGGGCCATTTCCCGGGCCAGCGACTTGGTCAGCGCAATGACCCCGCCTTTAGCGCCGGCGTAGATGGATTCGCCGGCGCTGCCGACGCGGCCGGCGTCACTGGCCAGGTTGACGATGCGTCCGCCGGCGTGCGACTCGATCATTCCCGGCAGAAACGCAGCGCAGACATGCACCGGCCCCAGGTAGTTGATCGCCACCACTTTGGCCGCGAATTCTGATGTGGCATTGAGGAATTGATCGGTGCGGTCCCAGCCGGCGGCGTTGACCACGATATCGGGCACGCCAGCCTGCGCGTGGGTCCTTTCCCGCAGGGTGTCAACCTGGGCCGGGTCGGCGACATCCACCGGCAGCGCCGTTATCAACTCGGGCCGCTCTTTCGCGGTGGCCGCTGCCGCCGCCTCGTCAAGGTCGGCAGCGACGACCCGGTCGCCCTGTGCGGCGAACGCCAGCGCTATCGCTTTGCCGATACCCGAACCGGCGCCGGTCACCACCGCGAGGCTGCTTTGTGAATGTGCATTCATTCTTGACGAATTTAGGTTCACCGCGGCCGCAGGGTCAAGGATCGAAACCCGGCCCGGTAGTCTCGCTGCATGCGACGGCTGGTTTGGCTGGCGTACCTCATCGTGGACGTCATCGGTGTGCTGGTGTTCTGCGCACTTGGACGCCGCAGCCACGACGAAGGACTCAGTATCACCGGCGTCGCCACGACGGCATGGCCGTTTCTCACCGGAACCGTCGTCGGGTGGCTGGCATCCCGTGGCTGGCGCAGACCCACCGCCGTGGTCCCCACCGGGGTGGTCGTCTGGCTGTTCACCGTGGTCGTCGGCATGGTGTTGCGCAAAGCCAGTTCCGCTGGTGTGGCAGCGAGTTTCGTGGTGGTGGCAGCGTCGGTCACCGCGGTTTTGTTGCTGGGCTGGCGAGTGGTCGCCCAGCTGACCGTGCGACACCGTTCCGACGTCTGAGAAAACAATGACACGGGCAGCCGACGACCGCCGGGATCCGGCCACCGGTGTCGGGGTGACCGCGACATTCGGTGCCGCCGCCAGGGCCGTGGCCACCAACAATGGGCTGCTGAACGATCCGTTCGCCGAGCCGTTGGTGCGTGCCGCAGGGGTGGAGTACTTCGTCCGCGTAATCGGTGACGAGCGGTTTGCGGCAGACGACGGCGACAACCCCGCGATGACTGGGTTCATGGATATCTGTGCGGCGCACACTCGGTTCGTGGACGAGTTTCTCGCCGAAGCGGGAAGGGCGGGCATTCGCCAAGTGGTGATGCTGGCGTCTGGCCTGGACACTCGGCCGTACCGGCTGTGGTGGCCGCATGGGACAACGGTCTATGAGATCGATCAGCCGGAGGTACTCGATTTCAAATCCGAAGCGCTACGCGGGCTGGGTGCCAAACTGACCACGAACCGGTGCGCGGTCGGCGTTGATCTCCGTCAGGATTGGCTGGCGGCGCTGCGGCGGGTCGGTTTCGACACCGCTCAACCCACGGTGTGGATTGCCGAGCAGCTGCTCATCGGATACCTACCGCCCGACGTACAGGATCAATTACTGCAGGGCGTCACCGCGGTGAGCGCCGCCGGCAGCCGGTTCGCCGCTGATCACATGCCCACCTGGAACCCGTTGCAGCTGGAGGCAGAGCGGGCGTTTGTCGACGGCTGGCGGCAACACGGCCTGGACGTCGATCTGGCCAGCCTGACCTACCCGGGCGAATACCACTATGTCCCCGAGTATCTGGCGACCCACGGCTGGGCGACGGTCGAGCGGAACGTCACTGATTTGCTCGGCGCCATCGGGCTGGCCGGACAGCGGCGCGGCGGCCCCGGCGACACGGCGTTCGTCCCGGAATACGTCACCGCGACACGGACATAAACAGGCGAGGACGCCGACCGTTTGGTGCTTGCAGATCCCTGGGGCTGCTGCACCATCTGCCATGGTGCGCAGGCGCATCTTCTGCCAGCCTAGAGAACTTCAGAAAATTAATGTTTAATTAACTTAAACACGACCTATAATTCTCGATTACCATGTGGCGTAAGGTCGGAACTGCGTTGTGAGCCCGCGATCAGATGGGATGGTGATGCAGGAAGTGGCCGCCGTGAGCGAAACTTATGCGCTGTCCTTGACGCCCTGCCCAGCTGGTCTGGTAGACCACGAATGGCGATCTAACGTCCGGCAAGCGGTGCTGGCCGCCGTCGCAGAGTTCGTCTCCGCCCGCCGTACCGCTGAACTCGATGGCGCGGGCATTGGCACGGCCGGCGACATACTGGCGGAGTTTGTCTCAAGCGGCAAATGCTTACGGTCGACCTTCATGTACCTGGGCTGGCTGTGTGGCGCGCCACCGAGCGCAGCGGCGCTTTCGGCTGCGGCCAGTCTGGAGTTGCTGCACGTGTTCGCGCTCCTACAAGACGACGTGATGGACCGTTCGGAGGAACGGCGGGGACGTCCGGCAGTGCACGTGCAGCTCGCCCAGTGGCACCGCGAACGTGGATTACCCGCCTCGGCTAGCCGGTTCGGCGAATCAGCGGCCATCCTGCTGGGTGACCTTTGCCTGATTTGGGCCGAGCAGATGCTGTGCGAAAGCGGTATCGAAGCCTGGCGCTTGCAGCAGGTGTGGCCGCGCTACGACGCCATGCGCATCGAATTGGCGATAGGCCAGTTCGCCGATCTGGCAAGCGATGTCCGCCAAATGCCGCCGCTGGCGGCCGTGCTGGACGTGGCGCGGCGCAAGTCGGGCAACTACACCGTGGGCCGACCACTAGAAATCGGCGCGGCGATGGCCGACTGCGACGATCGGACATTGTCACAGCTTGGCCGCTATGGCGCGGCTATCGGGGAAGCATTCCAGCTTCGCGACGATGTGCTGGGCGTCTTCGGCTCGCCGGCGACAACTGGAAAACCCAATGGGCGAGATCTGCTCGAACGTAAGCCGACCAGCGTTGTGGTGGCCGCCTACCAGATGGGTGATGCGCCGACCCGCCGTGAGTTTGTCGAACTGATGAACACCGAGGACCTAGACGATGCCGCGCTTGCGCGCTGGAGGATCTTGATCGTAGCAACGGGGGCTGTGGAGAGGATCGAAGAAATGATCAGCCACCGCGTCACGTC
Source organism: uncultured Actinomycetota bacterium (assembly GCA_963730415.1). Lineage (GTDB taxonomy): Bacteria > Actinomycetota > Actinomycetes > Mycobacteriales > Mycobacteriaceae > Mycobacterium. The sequence goes on from CAVSSC010000001.1 coordinate 528,764, forward strand.
TGCGCGAAACCACTTGGAAGACATAGCGATTAGCCACCCGGTCCGCGCCGCATTGTCCAACATGGCGGTCGCGTGCACGAAGCGCTCGGACTGAGGACGGGAACATGCTATCGGGACTGGCCCGAATTGCCATCGCCGCGCCGCGGAGTGTCATCGCGGTCACACTCCTCGTCATGGTCGCCACCGCGGTCTTCGGTATTCCCGCTGCGACTAGTCTGTCCGGCGGCGGATTCCTAGATCCGACATCCGAATCCGCCCGCGCCGCCGCGGTGTTGGAGCAGAAGTTTCATCAGGGCGGCATGGAGATGACGCTGCTGGTGAGTTCGCAAAGCGGGGTCAAAGATGGTCCCGCGCGGCTGGTGGGCACCGACATCGTCCGAGAGCTTGCTCAGTCGCCGTTCGTGGCGCAAGTGGTATCGCCCTGGGATACGCCGGCACCGGCGGGCTTGGTCAGCGCCGATGGAAAGTCCGCGCTGATTGTGGCCGCACTCGTGGGCGGTGAGGACACCGCGCCGAAGCATGCCCAGGCGCTCGCGAACCGGCTATCGCACGACAGGGACGGCGTGAGTGTCCGAGCGGGCGGTTCGGCGATGATCTATACGCAGGTCAGCCACCAGACCGAAAAAGATCTCCTGCGAATGGAATCGATTGCCATTCCGGTGAGTTTCGTTGCGCTGGTATGGGTATTCGGCGGGTTGCTGGCCGCGGCATTGCCGCTGGCCGTCGGCGGGTTCGCGATTCTCGGTTCACTTGCCGTGTTGCGCGCCATCGCGTTGGTCACCGACGTCTCGGTTCTTGCTCTCAACGTGGCGGCCGCGTTGGGATTGGCGTTGGCCATCGACTACACGCTCTTGATCATCAGCCGCTATCGCGACGAACTGGCCCTGGGAATTGGTCCCGACGAGGCCCTGATGCGCACCATGACGACAGCCGGCCGGACCGTGCTGTTTTCGGCGATGACGGTAGCCCTGGCGCTGGTCGCGATGGTGCTTTTCCCGATGTACTTCTTGAAGTCCTTCGGCTACGCCGGCATTGCGGTGGTGGCGTTCGCGGCCCTGGCAGCGGTGGTGGTGGCCCCGACAGTGATCGTACTACTGGGCGACCGGCTCGACGCGCTCAATGTCTGGCAACTCGGCCGTCGGCTGCTGCGCCGCCCGGAACCGCCGTCACCACCCATAGAGCAAAACTTCTGGTACCGGACAGCGAAACTTGCCATGCGGCAAGCCAGTCCGATCGGTCTGGCGATCATTGCCCTGCTGCTCGCGCTTGGCGCGCCATTCCTCACCATCAAATGGGGCTATCCCGACGACCGGGTACTGCCGGCGTCGTCGACGGCACGAGCGGTCGGCGATCGGATCCGCAGCGACTTCAGCTCGAACTCCGAGACCAGAGTCACGATCGTCATCCCCCAAATCGGCGGACTGACAACGCCACAGCTCGACACATACGCCGCGCAGCTTTCCCGCGTTCCCGATGTGTCAGCGGTGTCCGCGCCGACTGGCGACTTTGTCGCCGGTGAGCTCAAGGGGCCGCCATCCGCACCCGCCGAACTGGCGGACGGGAGCGCCTATCTGACAGTTGCCAGCACCGCACCGTTGTATTCGCCGGCATCTGGAACGCAGTTGGACCGCTTGCACGCGGTTGCGCTGCCGGGTGGCCAGGCGGTGCACATGACGGGGATAGCGCAGTTGAAGAGAGACTCCGTCAACGCTATTACCTCGCGGTTGCCCTTGGTGCTTGGTTTCATCGCGGTCGTCACACTGGTGCTGCTTTTTCTGCTCACCGGCAGTGTGGTGCCGCCCATCAAAGCCGTGCTGCTCAATATGCTCTCGCTGACAGCGGCGTTCGGCGCTCTGGTGTGGATCTTCCAGGACGGGCATCTGGGGGCGCTCGGCACCACACCAACTGGCACGCTGGTGGCCAACATCCCAGCGCTGATGTTCTGCATCGCATTCGGATTGTCCATGGACTACGAGGTCTTCCTGCTCTCCCGCATCCGCGAATACTGGCTGGACTCGGAGCGAACACGCGCCGACAACGACGAGAGCATCGCATTGGGTCTTGCGCGCACGGGCCGGGTGATCACCGCAGCGGCGTTGTTGATGTCGATCTCGTTTGCCGCGCTGATTTCCGCCGACGTCTCGTTCATGCGAATGTTGGGAGTGGGGCTGACTCTTGCCGTGTTGGTCGACGCGACGTTGGTGCGGATGCTGCTGGTGCCGGCCTTCATGCATGTGTTCGGCGGCCTGAACTGGTGGGCGCCTCGACCGCTGGCCCGGCTGCATCAGCGAACCATTGGCGGTGACTCGGGTGCGCCATGCCCGGCTCACCTGGCGCATGGAACCGAATGGAATGTGTCGACGACAGGGGCGTTAGATCGTTAGGTGATGCCCCAATCGAGCCAGCCAGCTCCACGCGGCCAGCTTCGGTTCGTGTCGGCTGGTCACGATGACCCGCTGGCGCAGCCGCTGCTGGCCGAACTGGCCGTCGAGTACGCGCAGCGATACGGCGGCACGCCGAGCACGCACCTGGCCTGGTTGCCTGTGCCGCAGGCGGAGTTGGCGCCACCGCACGGCGGGTTGCTGATCGGCATACTGGACGGCCTACCCGTCACCGGTGGTGCGTTTCGGCGCTACGACGCCGACACCGCCGAACTCAAACGGATCTGGACCGACCGCGCACATCGGCGCCGCGGTTACGCGCGAGCGCTGCTGGCAGCGTTGGAGGCGGAAACCGTTGCGCGCGGGTATCGGCGGCTCTACCTGATCACCGGCAATCGGCAACCCGAAGCCGAGGCGCTCTATGACGCGACGGGATATACCAGGGTGGCTGCCGATCCGCTGCCGTCCTGGGGGCCGTTTCGCCCGATCGCGTTCGAAAAGATCCTCGGCCAAGGACTCGCATGACCGGTCAGCTGCATCTGGGCGCGCAGGCATGGTGGGCCACGCTGGCGTCGCCGTGCTGCTGCTGGCGCTGGCCGACTTCCTCTTCGGGTTCGTCCGGATTTTCATCTGGGCGGCGAAGAACCCCATGTCGCAATACTTTTCGTCGACATCATCGGTTCCACGCTCGCCTGCTCGGCCAGCACGACGCGAAATGCGTTCAACACCGGGTCCAGTTGGGCGATCCGCTCCAGGTGGTGCGCCACCAGCTCTCGCGGCGAAACCTGACGATCGCGCACCAACTGCGCCTGCCGTGCCACCCCGGCAAAGACCAGGCCCTGATCATCAACGGTGGTCATCCACGCCTTTTCGCGCCAAACCCCCAACCGAGTGTACGCACACGCCGTCACGTCGACTTGCTTGAAAGCAGTGCACGCGCGGAGTGACGTCGAGATTTTCGAACTCCCGGGGTTGGACTGGCCGGCGGTGAAAGCAGAGGAGGTGCGGACTCTGGCCCGAACGTCTGGCGGGCTGGCAAGAACGCTACCCCGACGTGACGGTGCAAAGGCTCCTGGTTTGTGATCGACCGGCACGCGCACTTGTCGAAACATCGGAATCTGCGCGACTTCTCGTCCTCGGCAATCAGGGGCGAGTTGTTTCGCTGGCCGGCTTTTGGGTTCGGTCAGCAACGCTGTCGTTCAGGCCGTCCGTATGCCGGTGATCGTGGCGCGCGGGACTGCGGGGCCGAGAACCGATGACCTTGTCCTCTGGCAGCAGGACTTTCGGCTCTAACCCGCTACCCCCGCGGGCCGGAGAATCAAAAGCACAGTGTAGAGGAGGTCGCGGACTTCGAAGGCCTGCCGGGACTCCAGTTGCGGGTGCCCGTCCGCCCATCGGTGCTCCCGCTCGACCGGAACCGGGTAAAGCGATGACCACCAATGTTGGTTTGGACCGTGACAGCCTCGAGATGATGCTGACGTCATTGGACGATTTCGTCGCCGAGGCGCTTCCGGATGACCGCCGGTTGGACCTCGACCACAACGATGTCTGCCCGGAGGAAACCGTCCGCGCGATGTGCGGTGAAGATCTCGGCGTGCAGCTCGTCTTCATCCCGGAGGAGTACGGCGGATTCGGCGGCGGGGCGTTCGACTCCTACCGCGTCTGTGAACGGCTCGCCCGCTTTGACATCGGAATCGCAACCTCGGTGCTGGCCACGTTCCTCGGTAGCGACCCGATCCTGCTCGGCGCGACCCCCGAGCAGCGCAAGGAGTGGCTGGGACGTATCGCGGAACAGGGCGTGCTGTTCGCTTATGCCGCCACCGAGCCTGAAGCGGGAAGCGACCTGGCCGCGCTGACGACGACAGCCACACCGGTAGAGACCGACGGTCAGGTGACCGCCTACCGGCTCAACGGGCGTAAGCAATGGATCAGCAACGGCTCGATCGCGGACTTCTACTCGGTACTTGCACTGGCGCCGGGCGGCCCCTCCTGGTTTGTCGTGGAGAAAGGCACCCCCGGCTTTTCGACGGCACCGCCGGAAGACAAGCACGGCATCCGGTTGTCCGACACCGCCGCGCTGTTCCTCGATGACGTGGTGGTACCGGCGGAAAACCTCGTGGGCCGGGAGGAGGGCCGCGGGCTCACCCAGGCCCAACAGGTCTTCGGCTACACGCGGGTGATGGTGGCCGCGTTCGGCCTTGGCGGCGGCTGGTCGGCACTGGACCGGGCGATCACCTACTCCGCCGAGCGGGTGCAGGGCGGCGCGCCGCTGTCGACCAAGCAGGGCTTCACGCACAAGCTGATCGTGCCGCACGCGGTGCGGTTGGAGGCGGCGCGTGCGTTCATCGAGGAGACCGCCACCCGAATCGACGCCGGCGAAGGCGCCGGTGGCGCGCTCAACACCGAAGGCGCGATCGCCAAGTACCTGGCTACCGAGGCCGGCAACGCCGCCGCCGAAGCAGCGATCCAGGCACACGGCGGCTACGGCTACACCCGTCCCTACATGGTGGAAAAGATCAAGCGCGATGTGCGGATCACCACGATCTACGAGGGGACCTCGGAGATCTTGGAGATGACGATCGCCCGCGGCCGCTGGCAGCAGCACCTCAAGACGGCAGGCGCCTACTACCGCGACGCGGCGCGCGGTCTTGACGGCGTATCCGAGGAATGTGGTGGGCCCACGGCGGCGCTGGCGCTGGAATGCCTGGCCGCGGTGCTGGAGGCCTGCCGGGTCGGCCGGCTGACCCGCAGCCAGCATGTTCTGCTGCGGCTGGGTGAACTGATCAGCTACGCCGAGTGCGCGGCCGCACTGGCCCGCCGCGCCACAGCCTCGGCCGCCGGTGTGTTGCCGGAGAAGTCAGACGCCCGCTTCGACGCGGCCGCGCTCGCCGCGGTCAGCCGCGTTTTCGCCCGGGAGGCGGCGCTGAAGGTCGCCGAGGAGGGCTTGCGGTGGGTGGCCGGCGCAGGCTCCGGGGCAGACCTTGCCGCCGCCCTGCCGCTTGATCGGGTGCGGGCCGCGCAGGCCGGCCTGCTCACCGATATGGACGGGGTCGCGGACACGCTATATCGACGGGAGGCCGGATCATCATGACGACCACGCTGCAAGAGCCGATCGCGGTGGTCGGTGTCAGCGCGATCATGCCCGACGCGCCCGACGCCGCCACCTTCTGGGCCAACATCAAGGCTGGCCGATACAGCATCAGCGACGTACCGCCCGAGCGGTGGGACCCGCAGCTTTACTACGACCCCGACCCGCACGCACCGGACAAGACGTACTCCCGCATCGGCGGGTGGGTCCGCGACTTCTCGTGGGAGCCGCTGGCCTGGCGGCTGCCGGTCCCGCCGGCGGTAAGCACCCAGATGGATGACGGCCAGAAGTGGGCCGTGGCGGGCACCCGATCAGCCCTGCTCGACGCCGGCTGGCCGGATTGGACCGTGGACCCGGAACGAGTCGCCGTGATCATCGGCAACGCCATCGGCGGCGACAAGCAGCACCGCAGCAACCTGCGGATCCAGTTTCCGGTGTTCGCGCGCGAGCTACGCGCCGCTCCGTCGTTCGCGGCTCTGCCCGAGCCGGTGCGCGAAGCCGTGCTCGCCGAGACCCACGCCTCGTTTGTCACCGGGATGGAGGAGATCACCGAGGACACCATGCCCGGAGAGCTCGCGAACGTGACAGCCGGCCGGGTGGCGAACCTGTTCAACTTCCGCGGCCCCAACTTCACTGTCGACGCGGCGTGCGCCTCGGGGCTGGCCGCGATGTCGGCCGCGGTGCGCGGGTTGCAAGCCGGTGATTTCGATGCCGCGGTGACCGGCGGCATCGACCGCAACATGGATGCGGCGGCATATGTGAAGTTCTGCAAGATCGGCGCGCTGTCGGCCACTGGCACTCGCCCATTCGACGCCGGCGCCGACGGTTTCGTGATGGGTGAGGGCGCTGCGCTGTTTGTCCTCAAGCGACTGTCCGACGCCGAGCGAGACGGTGACCGGATCTACGCGGTGCTGCTCGGCCTGGCCGGCTCCAGCGACGGCCGCGGCAAGGGCATCACAGCCCCCAATCCGGTTGGGCAGCGGCTGGCGATGGAGCGGGCCTGGCATGTCTCCGGTGTCGATCCGGCGCTGGCCACCTGCATCGAGGCACATGGCACATCCACCCGCGTCGGCGATGCAACCGAGCTCGCCAGCTTGACCGATGTGTTCCGCAAGGCGGGTGCGGCGAACGGCTCGATCGCGCTGGGGTCGGTCAAGTCCAACGTCGGCCACCTCAAGGGCGCGGCCGGAGCCGCGGGCCTGTTCAAGACGGTGCTCGGCCTCCACGAGAAGATGCTGACGCCCAGCCTGCACTTCGACCAGCCCAACGAAAACGTGGACTGGGACGACATCCCGTTCCGGGTCAACACCGAACTTCGCGAGTGGCCCGCGCCCGACAGCGGCGTGCGCTGCGCTGGGGTGAGCGCCTTCGGGTTCGGCGGCACCAATTTCCACGCCGTGCTCGAGGAGTACGTGCCCGGCCGGCACCGCGCGCAGGATGCCAGCCGATCGTTTCCGGGCGCCACGGTCACAGCTCAGCCGACCGCGGCGACGGGTGGGCGGAAGGCGCCGCTGCGTGGAGCGGCCGTGGTCGGCGGCGCAGATGAGGCCGAGGTGGCGGCACAGCTGGAGCAGCTGGCCGCCGAGGCTTCGGGCGGGCGGGCTCCCGCCCCTGCTCCGCCGGACCCCGCGCTGGCCGGTGCGGCCGTTCGGGTCGCCATCGACTACGCCGGTGCGGCCGACCTGGCGACCAAGGCGGCGAAGGCGGTGCAGGCACTGCGGGGCGGCGGCAACCCGGCCGTGTGGAAGATACTGCGCGCCCAGGGCGTCTTCGTCGGTCGCGGCGCACCGGGCAAGGTCGCGTTCCTCTATACCGGCCAGGGCTCGCAGTACGTGAACATGCTGGCTGACCTGCGCCAGCGCGAGCCGATCGTGGCCGCGACGTTCGACGAGGCCGACCGCGTCATGACACCGCTGCTGGGTAAGCCGCTCACCGAGTACGTCTTCGCCGACGGCACCGACGAGGCCACCGCGCAACGGCTGGAACAGCAGCTCATGCAGACTGAGATCACCCAGCCGGCGGTGCTGACAACCGATCTGGCCCTGACCCGGATGCTCGAGGCGTACGGCGTGTGGCCGGACATGGTGATGGGCCACAGTCTGGGCGAGTACGGCGGTCTGGTGGCCGCCGGCGCGCTGTCGTTCGATGCCGCCTTGGAGGCGGTCAGCGACCGGGGCCGGGAGATGGCAAGCCTGTCGGCGGCCGACAACGGCGCCATGGCGGCGGTGTTCGCCCCGCTGGCCGAGATCGAGCGGATCCTGGCCGAGGTCGATGGGTACGTCATCGTCGCGAACATCAACAGCACCAGCCAGGCCGTCATCGGCGGTGCCACGGATGCTGTGGAGCGTGCTGTCGCGGCGTTCAAGGCTGCCGGTATGAACGCCTCCCGGATTCCGGTCAGCCACGCGTTCCACACCGCGATGGTGGCGCCGGTGAGCGAACCGCTCAAGGCCGTCCTGCGCCGCCTCGACATGCGTCCGCCGCGTCTGCCGATCGTGTCGAACGTGACCGGCGAGTTCTATCCGGCGGACGCTGGCGTCGACACCATGCTCGACCTGCTCGGCCGCCAGGTGGCCTCACCGGTCCGGTTCATCGACGGGCTGCGCACGCTGTACGCGGCGGGTGCCCGCATCTTCGTCGAGGTCGGCCCGAAGAAGGCACTGCACGGCTTTGCTGAGGACGTCCTAGGCGACGATGTGCTCGCCTTGTTCACCAACCACCCGAAAACCGGCGATGTCGCGTCGTTCAACCAGGCGTTGTGCGGGCTGTACGCCGCCGGGCTGGGATTCGCCCCGCTTCCCGCCGCGACCGCGACCGCCGCGGCGAGCGCGGTGCCCAGCGGGAGGACCGCGATGACCAGCGAACAGTATGCCGAATTGGGCCGCCGGGTTGTCGACGTCGTCGAACACGGCATGGATGCCGTGTCCGGCACCGCCGCTGCACCGGCATCACGCGCTGCGGCGCCAGCTGCTTCTGAGCCGGTGGTGGTAACCGGCGCAGCGCTTGGTCTGCCCGGTGTCGAGCGAGTCTTCGACGACGAGAACATCGCCCGCATCCTCGACGGCCAGCAGTTCATCGACACCATCCCGCACCCGCTACGCCGTGCGATGGTCGACCGGCACATCACCCGCCTGGTCAAGCGTGAGTCCGGCGACCCCAGCTTCGAGACGATCGACAACGAGGCCGACGTCATCAAACTGGCCGCCCGCAGCGCGCCACTGGACGTGGTCACCGAGTTCGGGGTCGACGCCGCCCGCGATGCCGCGCTGGACTCGACCACCCGGCTTGCCATCGGAGCCGGCTTCGACGCCCTGCGCGACGCCGGGATCCCGCTGGTCATGCACTACAAGACCACGACACTGGGCACCCAATTGCCCGACCGTTGGGGGCTGCCGGATTCGATGCGTGACGACACCGGCGTCATCTTTGCCTCCGCCTTCCCCGGCTACGACAACTTCGCTCAGGACCTCGAGCGCTACTACACCGACCGAGGCCACCGTGATCAACTGCTGGCGCTGGAAGCAGTGCGCGCCCGGCTGAGCAGCGACGGACCGGCCGCGATGGAGGTTGACCGGCGCACCCACGAGCTGCGCCATGCCCTCCAGTCCGACCCGTACGTATTCGACCGGCGCTTCATCTTCCGGTGCCTGTCGATGGGTCACTCGCAGTTCGCCGAGATCATCGGCGCGCGCGGGCCGAATACACAGGTCAACGCCGCGTGCGCGAGCACCACCCAGGCGACCGCGCTCGCCGAGGACTGGATACGGGCCGGCCGGTGTCGGCGGGTGATCGTGGTGTCCGCCGACGACGTCACCTCCGACGTGCTGCTGCCGTGGGTGGCATCGGGATTCCTGGCGTCCGGGGCCGCCGCCACCGACGACGTCGTGGAGGAGGCCGCCACACCGTTCGACCGGCGCCGGCACGGGATGATCCTCGGCATGGGGGCGGCGGCTTTCGTGGTGGAATCCGCCGACGCGGCCCGGGAACGCGGGTTGCAGCCGATCTGCGAAGTCCTCAGCACCGTCATCGCGAACAGCGCTTTTCACGGCACCCGGCTCGACGTCGAGCACATCGGCGGCGTCATGGAGAGCCTGCTCGCCCAGGCCGAGGCTCGCGGCGTAGACCGACACGCCATCGCGCCCAGCACCGTGTTCGTGTCCCACGAGACGTACACGCCGGCCCGCGGAGGCAGCGCGTCCGCCGAGATCAACGCACTGCGGCGGGTGTTCGGGCCAGACGCCGACGCTGTGGTCATCACCAACACCAAGGGCTTCACCGGACACGCGATGGGCGCCGGCGTAGAGGACGTCGTCGCCATCAAGTCGCTGGAGACCGGTCTGGTTCCTCCGGTGCCCAATTACAAAGAGCCGGATCCGGAGCTGGGCCAGCTGAACCTGTCGGTTGGTGGAAGCTATCCGGTGCGGTACGCGCTAAGGCTGGGCGCTGGGTTCGGCTCGCAGATTGCGATGACGCTGATGCGCTGGACCCCGATGCCCGACGGCCGTCACCGCCTGCCGGACGAACTCGGGTATGAGTACCGGATTGTGGACCAGGCTGCCTGGCGGCGCTGGCTGACGACGGTGGCTGGGACTGCCGACGCCGAGCTGGAGGTCGTCCAGCACCGGCTACGGATCGTCGACACCGGTGCGCCGGTGCGGGCGGCCCCGTCGGCGGTTCCATCGCAGGTGCCGACCGCTCAGTCCGCCCCCGCGGCGCTGGCACCCACACCGGTGGCGGCGCCGGAACCGGCCCCTGCGCCGGTGGCGCCCCCCGCACCGGTGCCGGCAGCGCCCGCCGCGGCGCCTGCGCCCGCGGCCGCGGCCGGTGACGAGATCAGCGACACCGTGGTGGGTGTCGTCTCGCAGCTGACCGGCTATCCGCCCGAGTTGCTTGACGTGGATCTTGACCTGGAGGCCGACTTGGGTGTGGACACCGTCAAGCAGGCCGAGATCTTCGCCGCGATCCGCGAGCATTTCGGCGTCGCCCGCGATGACAGCCTCAAGTTGCGCGACTTTCCCACCCTGACCCATGTCATTGGCTGGATCCGCGACAAGACCGGCGCCACCGCACCACCCGCCGAAGCGGCCCCAGCACCGGCCGCAGCGCCCGCCGCGGCGCCTGCGCCCGCGGCCGGTGACGAGATCAGCGACACCGTGGTGGGTGTCGTCTCGCAGCTGACCGGCTATCCGCCCGAGTTGCTTGACGTGGATCTTGACCTGGAGGCCGACCTGGGTGTGGACACCGTCAAGCAGGCCGAGATCTTCGCCGCGATCCGCGAGCATTTCGGCGTCGCCCGCGATGACAGCCTCAAGTTGCGCGACTTTCCCACCCTGACCCATGTCATTGGCTGGATCCGCGACAAGACCGGCGCCACCGCACCACCCGCCGAAGCGGCCCCAGCACCGGCCGCAGCGCCCGCCGCGGCCCCCGCGCCGGCCGCGGCCCCGGCCGGTGACGAGATCAGCGACACCGTGGTGGGTGTCGTCTCGCAGCTGACCGGCTATCCGCCCGAGTTGCTTGACGTGGATCTTGACCTGGAGGCCGACCTGGGTGTGGACACCGTCAAGCAGGCCGAGATCTTCGCCGCGATCCGCGAGCATTTCGGCGTCGCCCGCGATGACAGCCTCAAGTTGCGCGACTTTCCCACCCTCACCCACGTCATCGGCTGGATCCGCGACAAAACCGGCGCCCCGACGCCGACCGCCGCACCCGCTGAAGCACCGGCGGCGGCCGCGGCTGGTGACGAGATCACCGACACCGTGGTCAGCACCGTCTCCCAGCTCACCGGATACCCGCCCGAGTTGCTTGACGTGGATCTTGACCTGGAGGCCGACCTGGGTGTGGACACCGTCAAGCAGGCCGAGATCTTCGCCGCGATCCGCGAGCATTTCGGCGTCGCGCGTGACGACACCCTGAAGCTGCGCGACTTTCCCACCCTCACCCACGTCATCGGCTGGATCCGCGACAAAACCGCGGCACCGCCGGCCGTGCCATCGGCAATGCCGTCCAGCACCGAAACACGCGCGGCGATCACGAGTGAAGTCCCCCGCATTACCACTGTGACCGGTGACATTTCCGCCACCGACCGGATTACCAGACAGGTGCCGGTACCTGCGCTGCGCCCAGCTCTCGCGGCCTGCGTGCCAACCGGGGTCACACTCGGCAACGGCACGCGTGTCGCCGTCATGCGCGACCAAGGCGGCGTCGCGGATGCGCTGATCAGCCGGCTTACCCGGCTCGGCGTCGACGTGGTGGCTATGCAGCCTGACGACGACATCGACACCGTCTTGGGCGACGCGGTGGATGGCGTTTACTGGCTGGCAGCACTGGACGACGAGGGCCCCTTGCAGGAGCTGGACCTCGCCGGCTGGCACGAAGCGCTACGGCGCCGGGTACGCAACCTCTACACCGCCATGCGACGGCTCTACGAGCGCGGCCCGTTCCTGGTCGTCGCCACCCGGTTGGGTGGATACCACGGCTACGACGCGGCCGGAGCGACCTGCCCGCTCGGTGGCGCGGTCACCGGGTTCGCCAAGGCGTACCGGCGCGAGCGGCCCAACGCCCTGGTCAAGGCCGTCGACTTCGCACTCGGGCGAAAGACCGCAGCACTGGCTGATGTGTTAATCGACGAGACCCTCCGCGATCCCGGTTGTGTGGAAGTCGGCTATGCCGACGGGCGCCGCTGGGGCGTCGGGCTGTTGGAGCGCCGATTCCCCGACACGCACGAGGCCAGCGAGGTTCTCGGCCCCGATCCGGTCTTCCTCGTCACCGGTGCCGCCGGCAGCATCGTTTCGGCGATCACCGCCGATCTGGCCGCGGCGTGGCGCGGCACCTTCCATCTGCTGGACCTCACGCCGGAACCCGACCCTGCCGACGCCGACCTGCGCCGGTACACCGAAGACCGGGAAGGGTTCAAAGTCGAACTGGCGGCTCGGATGCGTGAGCGGGGCGAGCGCCCGACACCGGTCCTGATCGAGCGGGAGCTGGCGCGCTTCGAGCGTCTGCAGGCCGCGCTAGCCGCGGTGCGGGCGGTGGAGCAGGCAGGTGGGTCGGCCTACTACCACAGTGTCGATCTCACCGACGCGGGCGCGGTCGAGCGGGTGACGGCCCAGGTGCGGGAGACCAGCGGGCACATCGACGTCCTGCTGCACGCCGCCGGGGTCGAGATCAGCCACGCGCTACCTGACAAGGAGCCCGCTGAGTTCGATCTTGTGCTCGGGGTCAAGGGTGACGGGCTGTTCAACGTGCTGCATGCCATCGGCGACCTCCCGCTGGGCGCCGTCGTGGCGTTCAGCTCGGTGGCCGGCCGGTTCGGCAACATGGGGCAGACCGACTACAGCGCCGCCAACGACCTGCAGTGCAAGATCTTGAGCAACCTGCGCCGCACCCGTCCGGGGGTGCGGGCGCTGGCGATCGACTGGACCGCCTGGGGCAGCATCGGCATGGCCACCCGCGGATCGATCCCGAAGATCATGGCAGCAGCCGGAGTCGAGATGCTGCCCGCGGAGGCGGGCGTGGCATGGATCCGGCGCGAACTGGGCGCAGGCCTGACCGACGGCGAAGTCGTCGTCGCCGGGGCGCTGGGCGCGCTCGCCGCCGAACCGCACGACACCGGCGGGATCGACCCGAGTTCACTGACGGCAGAGGGGCCGATGGTCGGTGAGGTCGTTCGCGCCAGTGTGCACGACGGGTTGGTGCTGCAGACCACGCTGGACCCGGCCACCCGGCCGTTCCTGGATCACCACCGCATCGACGGCACGCCGGTGCTGCCCGGCGTGATGGGCATGGAGACGTTCGCCGAAGCCGCCCGGCTGCTGGTGCCCGACCTGCACATAGCCGCTATCGAGAACGTGGACTTCTGGGCGCCGCTCAAGTTCTATCGGGACGAGCCACGCACGGTGACGGTCACGGCCCTGCTGCACCCCGACGGGGACGACTTGGTCGCTGAATGCCGCCTGTCGGCCGAGCGCACCCTGCCCGGCGCCGGCCAGCCGCAGCGCACCGTCCACTTCACCGGCTCGGTGCGGCTGACGGCCAACCCACCCGCGCTCGCCGACGGCGAAGCCGACTCCGGCGGCGAAGTTCCGGCGCTGACCCCGGAGCAGGTCTACCGGCTCTACTTCCACGGCCCGGCCTATCAGGTGGTCGGTTCTGCCTGGAAACGGGACGGCGGTGCGGCCGCCCGGTTTGCCGCCGACCTGCCGGCGCAAACGGACGAGCCGGTGCTGATCGGGCCGCGACTCGTCGAACTGTGCTTCCAGACCGTCGGGCTGTTCGAGGCCGGCACCGATGGCGTCCTGGCTCTGCCGCTGCATGTCGATGCGGTGCACCTGAACGGGGAGCCGACGGAACGGGCCGGGCTCGTGGCCACCGCGCGACCGGACGGGCACGGCGGCTTCATCTGCATGGTCCGCGACGACGACGGCAGGCTGGTGCTGCGGGTCGACGGGTACCGCACCGTGCCGCTGCCGGAGCCGCCGCCCGCAGACATCGTCGCCCCGATCCGCTCCGTCATGCGCGGCTGAGGAGACCTACCGCTATGGACAGGCAGATCCGCCGGCTGGCGATCGTCAACCGCGGTGAGCCCGCGGTCCGCGCGCTGACCGCGGTGGCCGAACTCAACCTGGCCGGCGACCAACCGCCCATCCGGGCCATCGTGCTCTATACCGACGCGGACGCCGACGCCTGGTATGTGCGCCAGGCCGACGAGGCCGTGCCACTCGGGACCGCGACGTTCGTTGACCCGGCTGACGGCACCCGCCGGTCGCGCTACCTGGACCAGCCAGCGGTGATGGCGGCGCTGCGCCAGAGTGAAGCCGATGCGGTGTGGGTCGGCTGGGGATTCTTGGCCGAACATGCCTCGTTTGCGCAGGCGTGCGAAGAGGCCGGCATCGTCTTCGTCGGCCCGGACAGCGCCACCATCCGACGGCTCGGCGACAAGGTGGCCGCCAAACGGCTCGCCGAGCAGGCAGATGTCCCGGTGGTGCCCTGGAGCGGTGGACCGGTCGACGACGTGGCCGAGGCGACCGTGCTCGCGGCCCGGCTCGGCTATCCCGTGCTGGTGAAGGCGGCCGCCGGCGGTGGCGGCCGCGGGATCCGGACGGTTTACAGCGACGCCGAACTCGCCGCGGCACTGCTCTCGGCGCGCGCCGAGGCGCAGCTGGCCTTCGGCGACCCCACGGTATTCCTGGAGAAGCTCGTGCCAGCCGCCCGCCACGTCGAAGTCCAGGTGATCGCAGACCACTACGGCACCACGTGGGCGGTAGGCGTCCGCGACTGCACCTTGCAGCGCCGCCACCAGAAGGTGCTGGAGGAATCGGCGTCAACGGTGCTTGATGCCGACGGGGAGCAGGCGATCCGCGACGCGGCGGTACGCCTGGCCGCCGCGGCGGGCTACTGCAACGCGGGCACGGTGGAGTTCCTGGTCGACCCGGACACGGGGAGCTTCCTGTTCATGGAGGTCAACACCCGGCTGCAGGTCGAGCACCCGGTGACCGAGGCGACCACCGGGCTGGACCTGGTGAAGCTGCAGCTCCATGTGGCTCGTGGCGGGCGGCTGATCGGTGCGCCGCCGCACGTGTCAGGGCATGCGATCGAGGCGCGGGTATGCGCCGAGGATCCCGAGAACGCGTTCACCCCCGCGCCAGGCCGGTTGGCTCGCCTGCGCCTGCCGGCCGGCACCGGAATACGGGTCGACGCAGGCGTACGCGAAGGGGACCGGATCCCCCCCGACTTCGACTCGATGATCGCCAAAATTGTCGCCTGGGGAAGCGACCGCCCCGAGGCCCTTGCCCGACTCCGTCGTGCATTGCTCGACACCACCATCGTGGTCGAAGGCGGCACTACCAACCGCTCCTTCCTGCTGACCCTGCTCAATCGGCCGGAGGTGCGCGGCGGGCACTTCGACAACCACTGGCTGGACCGGCTGACCGGGGAGGCGGCGCACCTGCCCGCCCCGGATCCAGTTGCTCTGCTGGTCGCCGCCGTGGAGTCGTACGACCTTGACGAGGCCGCCGAGCGGGCCGCGTTCCATGCCCGCGCCGCCCGCGGCGGTGCCGAAATGGCAGCCGAAGTGGGTCACCGATGCCGCCTCCGTTACCGGGGCCAGCGCTACAACCTGGACGTCTACCGCACCGGTGTGCGTACCTACCGCGTTACCGGCGCCGGCACCGCGGACGTCACGGTCTCCCATCGCGACGAATACGAGCGGCGGGTGGTCGTCGGTAGCCGGGTGCACCGTGTGGTGTCGGTGGTGGAAGGTGCCACCCTGCGCGTTGACGTCGACGGCGCCGCGCACGCCGTGTTCCGCGACGACGGGGGCCTTGTGCGCAGCCCTGGGCCGGCATTCGTGGTGTCGGTTCTCGTGGCACCCGGTGATCAGGTCGCCGAGGGCGACCGGCTGGCCGTGCTGGAGAGCATGAAGATGGAAACCACTCTGACGGCACCGTTCGCCGGCACCGTCGCTTCCGTCGAAGCCGCCGCGAACGTGCAAGTGGAAGCGGGAGCGCCGGTGGTCCGCATCGCGACGTCCGACACCGGTCAGAGCTACGGCGCGGCCGCGGTCGACTTCACCGGCCTGCGCGCCGCGGAGCCGTCCGGAACACCACTGTGTGAGCGCGTGTACGGCGCGCTGCGCTCCTACCTGCTCGGCTATGACTTGGATCCGGACTCCGTTCAGGCAATGCTGACCCGGCAGCGCCGACTGGGCGAGATCGCGGCGCCCGCCGACACCGACCTGCTGCGCTGCGAGGACAGCCTGCTGGATCTGTTCGCCGACGTCGGTTCGCTGTACCGACCACGCGGCGAGCTCGAGCCGGAGGAGGCGCTCGTCGGCGGCAGCACCCAGGAGTACCTACTGTCCTTCCTGCAGTGGTTGGACGCGGATCGAGCCGGCCTGCCCGACTCGTATCGGGGTCGGCTGGAGCAGGCGCTGCTGCGGTACGGAGTGCGTGGGCTGGAACGCACGCCGGAACTCGAAGAAGCCGTCGTCTGGATGTTCCGCTCATTCCGCCGGGTCGGCGAGCTGGTAGGAGCGGTGACCGCGATTCTTGAGCGCAGGCTCCGTCACCACGCCGAGCTGGCGCAGGTGGCCACCCCCGAAATGCAAGCCGAGATGCGGGCCCGGCTTGACCGGCTGGCGGCCATCCAGGGGCGCCAGCGCAGCGTCGCAGACCTCGCTCGCGATGTGCGGTTCCACTACTTCGACGAGCCGCTGCTCGCAGTGACCGTCGCCGACGAGTACGCCGGTGTGCAGCACGATCTGGATGCGCTGCGCGACGATCCCGACGGCGCCGACCGATCCGGCCGGATCGACCGCCTGGTGGCCTGCCCGCAGCCGCTGCGCGCCGAGTTGCTACGGCGATGGCGTGGCAGCCGCGACCCCGGCCTGCGTCGGGTGCTGGTGGAGATGTACATCCGCCGGTTCTACCGGATCAGGCAGCTTCGCAACCTGAAAGTCGGTGAGCATGACGGGTGGCTGCTGGGTAGCGCCGACTACGACTTCGAGGACAAGCACATCCACCTGGTCACCGCATACGCGCCCCTGGTGGAGCTGCCCGAGCTGTCTCGGGCGATCGCCGGGCATTTGCGCACGGCTGATCCCGATCGGCAGGTCGTGGTGGATTTGGAGCTGTGGCGGCACGGCGAGACGGCTGATATCGACACCGTCATCGCCGAGGCCGAAAAACTGCTGGCCGGATGCCACTTCGGGCGCCTGTTGTGGCGCCTGGATTTGACCGTTACGACCCTCGAAGGGGCCGCACCGGAGCGCTTTCGCACCCATCACGTGACCTACCGGCAGCGGGACGGTCAATTCGTCGAGGACCCGCTTTATCGCAATCTGCATCCGATGTTGGCGAAGCGTCTGGATTTGTGGCGTCTGGCGAACTTCGAACTGCGGCGGCTGCGCTCGGCCGAAGACGTGTACGTGTTCCACGCAGTGGCCCATGACAATCCCGCCGATCACCGGCTGTTCGCGCTCGCCGAAGTGCGCGACCTGACCCCGGCCCGGGCCGCCGGCGGCGCGGTGCGATACCCGCGGCTGGAGCTGATGGGTTTGCTGGCACTGTCGGCGATGCAGGAAGCGCTGACCACGTTCGAGGGGCGCGACCGGCCGGCCGCCAACCGGATAGTGCTTTACGTGCGGCCGCCGTGGGATGTGCCGCGTGACGCGTGGGACGAACTGGCCCGGTCGTTGGCGCCGCTGGCGGTCGGCGCGGGACTGGAGAAGACAGTGCTGCGCGTACGCTTTCCCGACGGTCGCGACGCTGTGCTCGAACGTGGAGGGGTTAGACGCGGGCGTGACGGTACGCGAACGCCCACCGGGCCAGCAGCCGATCCGGCCATTGACGGCGTACCGACAGAAACTATTGCGCGCCAACCGCTTCGGCGCACCCTACCCGTACGAGATCGTGCGGATGCTTACCCCTCCGGCCGGGGCCGTATCACGGTTTCCCGCCGGGCAGTTCATCGAGCACGACCTGGACGAGCGCGGGAGCCTGGTGCCGGTGTCGCGACCGTACGGGATGAACAGCGCCAACATCGTGGTCGGCCTGCTGCGCAACGACACCGAAAAGGTGCCGGAAGGCATGACCCGGGTGGCGCTATTCGGCGATCCGACCCGCGGACTGGGCAACCTGGCCGAGCCGGAGTGCCGACGCATCATCGCAGCGCTGGATCTGGCCGAGCGGATGCGGGTACCGGTCGAGTGGTTCGCGCTGTCGTCTGGGGCAAGGATCGCAATGGACAGCGGTACCGAGAACATGGACTGGATTGCTGCGGTGCTGCGCCGCCTCATCGAGTTCACCCAAGCCGGCGGGGAGGTGAACATCGTTGTCACCGGGGTGAACGTGGGCGCCCAGCCATACTGGAACGCCGAGTCGACGATGCTGATGCACACGCGCGGCATCCTGGTGATGACTCCGGCCAGTGCAATGGTGCTGACCGGCAAACAGGCACTGGACTTCTCCGGCGGGGTGTCTGCCGAAGACAACTTCGGTATCGGCGGTTTCGACCGGATCATGGGGCCCAACGGCCAGGGACAGTATTGGGCGCCCACCCTGGCCGACGCCTGCGACATTCTGCTGCGCCATTACGAGTACACCTACGTCCTGCCCGGTGAGAGGTGGCCGCGTCGGCGCACCACGACCGACCCGGTAGACCGTGACGTGCGATCTGCGCCGCACGCGGGTTATGACATGACAACGGTTGGCGAGATCTTCTCCGCCGATCACAACCCGGAGCGCAAGAAGCCGTTCGACATGCGCTCGGTGATGCGGGCCGTGGCCGACGCCGACTCGGCACCGCTGGAGCGCTGGGGCCAATGGCGCGCCGCGGAGACCGCGATCGTGTGGGATGCCCACATCTGCGGCATCCCGGTGTGCCTGATCGGAATCGAATCGCACACCGTGGCCCGCCGCGGATTCGTGCCAGCAGGCGGCCCCTCCTCATGGTCGTCCGGGACTCTGTTTCCCCAGTCGTCCCGCAAACTCGCACGCGCCATCAACGCGGCCAGCGACAACCGCCCAGTTGTCGTGCTGGCGAACCTGTCCGGTTTCGACGGCTCGCCGGAGTCCATGCGCCGCTGGCAACTGGAGTATGGGGCCGAGATCGGCCGCGCCGTAACAAATTTCCGCGGCCCGATCGTGTTCGTGGTGGTTTCCCGCTACCACGGCGGTGCCTTTGTGGTGTTCTCCACGAGGCTCAACGAGCAGCTGGAGATCGCCGCCGTCGAGGGCTCGTTCGCCTCAGTGATCGGCGGTGCGCCGGCCGCTGCCACCGTCTTCGTCCGGGACGTGGAGGCGCGCACCGATTCCGATCCCCGGGTACGCGAGGCCGCCGATCAGGCCCGCGACACGACAGGTTCCGACGCCGGCACTGCACGGGCCCACCTCGCCGAGATCAGGGCAGCGGTCCATGCCGAAAAGCTCAGCGAAGTCGCCGATGAGTTCGACGGGGTAAACACCGTTGAGCGGGCGCTCGCGGTCGGCTCGATAGACCACATCATCACCGCCCAAGGGTTGCGGCCCTACATCGTCGATGCCCTCGACAGGGGCATGTCAACGGTATAGCGGCCGGTCCAGCCAAGAATGTCGCGGTTGGGCCGCCGCCAGCACGCCTGGATCGCGGAGCGCGACCGGCGGTTCAGCTGCCACGTCGGCGGCCACGGTGAGCAGGAAACGGCCATCTCGCCGCCACCAGCCGGGAAACACCGTCCCCTCGGACGCACCCACCGTCAACTCGCCCCAGCCGTCACCGCGCGGAGCTGTCAGCGTCACCTCCAGGGTGCGGGTGTCCCGGCGCAGTCCGGTGCGCAACACCTTCAGTGCGCTTTCTTTCGCAGACCAGATCAGGTTCGCCGCCACGTCGCGCTCTTCACCGGCGGGGCGCGAGGCAACAAACCGTTGCTCAGTCGCGGTGAGGAAGTCGAGCACAAAGCCGGGCGTGCGCGGCTCCACTAGCTCCAGGTCACAGCCAACGGGATGACTCGACTCCGGGTCCTCGCCCGCCGACTGCCGTGCCGACGGCCACGTCACACAGACCGCCCAACCGGCACGGTCGGTGATCGACACGTCCACCCCGAGCGGAGTTCCCTCGACGCACACGTACGGGGCGCCACTAGGAGCATTGCGGATCTCGATGCCGGCGAGCGCCGTCGGGTCGGTGGGCCGGCCGGTCACCGCAGCGACGGCATGCTTAGCGACCAGCCGGCGCAGCAGATACTCGGTGCGCCGCTTGGTGAATCGCAGCCCGGCCAGGCTGGCTGCCTCCGCGGGCGCCAGCCATTGTTCACCGGCGGGCAGCGCGTCCTCGCCCAAGGCGAGCCACCGACACCCGCTCCGATTCGCTAGGCGCTGCGCCATCGCCACCTCCAGGGCACGGCCGTTGTGTCGAACTTACCGACAGCTCGCGTGTGCGTCATCCGCCGCGGGCAAGTGCGGTCGCCTGCTCGGTGGCTTCGCGGATCGGGCCGCGCCACAAGTCGCCGTGGCCGGGCGCCAGCATCTCGGTTTCCAGCAAGGCCAGCGCAGCCAGGCTGCGGACGCAATCGTCCTGGCTGTAGCTGAACACCGCCGGCAGCAGCTGCGGCCCACCGCGGGACAGCAACGGATGCCCGGTGATCAGCGCGTCGCCGCTAGCCAGCACCCCGTCGACCAGATACGAGCAATGCCCGCTGGTGTGCCCCGGAGTGGGAATGGCCATCGGGTGGCCCGGCAGCTCGCCGGCGATCTCGCCGGTCAACGGCTCTACGGTCGGGATGCCGTCGCGGACCAGGCCACCGTTGCGAGCCACATGCGCCGCCCACAGCGCCCACCTGGGTCGCCACAGGCGCAGCGCAACGTCGACGACCGAAACCTGTTGCAGATACTCCCGTTTCGCGTGACCCACCTCGTCGACGTGGCAGTACACCGGAGTTCCATGCTCTCGGGCGAACCAGATCGCCGAGCCCAAGTGGTCGACATGCGCGTGCGTCAGCAGGATGGCTCGGACGTCGTCGGCCGTATATCGCAACTTCCGCAGCGAGGCCAGCACGTCGTCCCGGTCGCCGGGATAGCCGGCGTCGATCAACATGACACCGGTGTCGTCGGTGACCAGAACCCAGTTGACCGCCTCGCCGTGAGCCAGGTACACGCGCTCGGTAACGGTTTTCAGGACCGGTGCCATGATCGCGAGTCTAGGCACGGGGGTAGAAAAGACAGGTGGCTGAATTGAAACTGGGATACAAAGCGTCGGCCGAACAATTCGGGCCGCGCGAACTCGTCGAATTGGCGGTCGCCGCCGAGGCCCACGGCATGGACACCGCTACCGTCAGCGATCATTTCCAGCCGTGGCGGCACGAAGGCGGGCATGCGCCGTTTTCACTGTCCTGGATGACCGCGGTAGGGGAGCGCACCGAACGGATCGTGCTGGGCACCTCAGTACTCACCCCGACGTTCCGGTACAACCCCGCGGTGATCGCGCAAGCGTTCGCCACCATGAGCTGTCTGTATCCGGGCCGGATCTTTCTGGGGGTCGGTACCGGTGAGGCGCTCAACGAAATCGCCACCGGCTACGAGGGCGCCTGGCCGGAGTTCAAGGAGCGCTTCGCCCGGCTACGCGAATCCGTGCGGTTGATGCGGGAGCTGTGGCGCGGCGACCGCGTCGACTTCGACGGCGAGTACTACCGGCTCAAGGGGGCCTCGATCTACGACGTTCCCGAGGGGGGAGTGCCCGTCTACATTGCGGCCGGCGGCCCGGCGGTGGCCAAGTACGCCGGCCGCGCCGGTGACGGCTTCATCTGCACGTCGGGGAAGGGCGAAGAGCTCTACCAGGACAAGCTGATCCCAGCGGTTAAGGAGGGAGCGGCCGCCGCGGACCGCAACGTCGACGACATCGACAAGATGATCGAGATCAAGATCTCCTACGACCCCGACCCCGAGCTGGCCCTGGAGAACACGCGGTTCTGGGCGCCGCTGTCGCTGACCGCCGAGCAGAAGCACAGCATCGACGACCCGATCGAGATGGAGAAGGCGGCCGACGCGCTGCCGATCGAACAGGTCGCCAAGCGCTGGATCGTGGCGTCGGACCCCGACGAGGCCGTCGATAAGGTCGCCCAGTACGTGAGATGGGGCCTCAACCACCTGGTATTCCATGCGCCCGGTCACGACCAGCGCCGCTTCCTGGAACTTTTTGAGCAGGACCTCGCGCCCAGGCTGCGGAGGCTGGCCTGATAGGGCAAGCTTTCAGCGTGCCCGACGGCTCCCTGCCGGATCCTCAACCGTCCGCGATCTACATCGCGGCGCCCGAGGGGGACACCGGCAAGTCGACAATCGCACTGGGAATCATGCACCAACTGGCCGCGACCGTGGCCAAGGTCGGGGTGTTTCGGCCGATCACCCGGCTCGGCGAAGACCGCGACTACATCTTGGAGCTGCTGCTGGCGCACAGCACTGCCGGTCTGCCCTACGAGCGGTGCGTGGGCGTGACGTATCAGCAGCTGCACGCCGACCGCGACGCCGCGCTCGCCGACATCGTCGACCGATACCATGCGATGGCCGACGCGTGCGACGCGGTGGTGATCGTCGGCAGCGACTACACCGATGTCGCCAGCCCCGCTGAGCTGTCGGTCAACGCTCGTATCGCGGTCAACCTCGGCGCGCCGGTGCTGCTGGTGGTGCGGGCCAGCGGCCGCACCGCCGAGGACGTCGCACACGTCGTAGAGCTGTGTCTGAACGAGCTGGCCGCCCAGCATGCCCATACCGCCGCGGTGGTGGCCAACCGCTGCGAGCCGTCGCAGCTGAGCGCCGTCGCCGAGGCGCTGCGCGCATTCGCCCCGCAGACCTATGTGCTGCCAGAAGAGCCGCTGCTGGCCGCCCCGACGGTGGCCGAGCTGCAGAAAGCCGTGAACGGAACAGTGGTGAGTGGTGACGCCGCGCTGATGGGACGCGAAGTGCTGGGTGTGGTGGTCGCGGGGATGACCGCCGAGCATGTGCTGGAGCGGCTGGGCGACGCGGTCGTGGTGATCACCCCCGGTGATCGTTCCGACGTGGTACTGGCGGTCGCCAGCGCGCATGGCGCCCAAGGCTTTCCGTCGCTGTCGTGCATCATCCTCAACGGCGGGTTTGAGCTGCATCCGTCGATCGCCGCGCTGGTGGCCGGCCTCCGCCTACGGCTGCCGATCATCGCCACCACGCTGGGTACCTTCGAGACGGCCAGCGCGGTGGCGTCGGTGCGCGGGCGGGTCACCGCGGGGTCGCTGCGCAAGATCGACACCGCGTTGGAACTGATGGAACGTCACGTCGACATCGTGGATCTGCTTGCGCAGCTTGCTATCCCGATCCCAACCGTGACCACACCGCAGATGTTCACCTACCGGCTGCGGGCGCAGGCTCGAGCGGATCGCAGGCACATCGTGCTTCCTGAAGGCGGCGACGATCGCATCCTCAAGTCGGCCGGGCGGGTGCTGCAGCGCGGGATTGCGGATCTGACCATCCTCGGCGACGAGCTTGCGATCCGCTTGCGTGCAGCCGAACTCGGTGTCGACCTGGATGACGCGGCGGTGATCGACCCACGCATCAGCGAGTTATCCGACCAGTTCGCCGAACAGTACGCGGAGTTGCGCAAGAACAAGGGTGTCACCGGCGAGCAGGCCCGCGAGATCATCTACGAATTGCCGTATTTCGGCACCATGCTGGTGTACAACGGCATCGTCGACGGCATGGTGTCCGGCGTCACGCACACCACCGCGCACACGGTCCGGCCGGCGTTCGAAATCATCAGGACCGCGCCGGGAGTATCCACGGTTTCCAGCGTCTTCTTGATGTGCCTGCCGGATCAGGTGCTGGTTTACGGCGACTGTGCGATCGTCCCCGACCCGACCACCGAACAGCTCGCCGATATCGCGATCAGCTCGGCGCGCACCGCCGTACAGTTCGGCATCGAGCCGCGGGTGGCCATGCTGTCCTATTCCACCGGCGACTCCGGCGCCGGCGCCGACGTCGACAAAGTCAGGGCGGCAACGGAGTTGGTGCACAGCCGGGCGCCCGACCTGCTGGTGGAAGGCCCCATCCAATACGATGCCGCGGTCGACCCGTTGGTCGCGGCCACCAAGACGCGTGATTCGGTGGTCGCCGGTCGCGCCACGGTGCTGATCTTTCCCGACCTCAACACCGGCAACAACACGTACAAGGCGGTGCAGCGCAGCGCCGGAGCGATCGCGATCGGCCCGGTGCTGCAAGGCTTGCGCAAGCCGGTGAACGATCTGTCCCGCGGTGCGTCGGTCGAAGACATCGTGAACACGGTTGCCATCACCGCGATCCAGGCGCAGGGCATTCATGACCACTGAGACCGCGGGCCCGCCTTGTGCTGGTGATCAACTCTGGCTCGTCATCCCTGAAGTACCAGCTAGTTGACCCTGACTCCGGCGTGGCGCGGGCGGGCGGCAACGTCGAGGGGATCGGAGAAAAATCGTCCACGGTTGCCGACCACGACGCGGCACTGCGTCACGCGTTCGACACGTTGGCCGAGGACGGCATCGATCTCCGGACTTGCGGCCTGGTTTCGGTCGGGCATCGAGTGGTGCACGGCGGCAAGAGTTTCTACCGGCCGACTGTCATCGACGACGCGGTGATCGTCAAACTGAAGGAGCTCTCGCCGCTTGCGCCGCTGCATAATCCGCCCGCGATCAAGGCAATTGAGGTGGCACGGCGGTTGCTGCCCGATATTCCGCACGTCGCGGTCTTCGACACGGCCTTCTTTCACGACCTGCCCGCGGCCGCGGCGACCTACGCCATCGACCACGAGCTGGCCGAGAAATGGCGGATCCGCCGATACGGGTTTCACGGCACTTCGCACCACTATGTCAGCGAGCGGGCTGCGGACTTCCTGGGCAGACCGGTCGGTCAGCTGAATCAGATTGTGCTGCATCTGGGTAACGGCGCATCCGCTTCGGCGATCGCCGGCGGCCGGCCGGTCGACACCTCGATGGGCCTGACTCCGCTGGAGGGCCTGGTGATGGGTACCCGCAGCGGCGACATCGATCCCGGTATCTTCAGTTACCTGTCCCGCGCCGCGGGCATGAGCGTCGAGGAGATCGAATCGATGCTCAACAACGAGTCCGGGATGCTGGGCCTGGCCGGTGAGCGCGACTTCCGCCGACTGGCGGAGATGATCGAATCGGGCGACGGTTCAGCGCAATTGGCCTACGGCGTGTTCATCCATCGGTTGCGCAAGTACATCGGTGCCTACCTGGCGGTGCTGGGGCACACCGATGTGGTCAGCTTCACCGCCGGGATCGGCGAGAACGACGCGGCGGTGCGGCGCGATGCATTGGCCGGCTTGGAGGAGCTAGGCATCGTGCTCGACCAGCGTCGCAACCAAAGCGCGGAGCATGGCCCGCGGCGCATTTCCGCAGATGACTCACCGATTGCCGTGCTGGTGGTTCCGACCAACGAAGAACTGGCCATCGCGCGCGACTGCGTCAGCGCCTGTCTATAGGAAACCCAGGCTGGCGCGGCCGGCACCGACCGATGGCGTCGGATCGGTTCCGACGGTTCGTGTCAGCACTTCGTAGTAGATGTCACGAAAGTCGCTGGTGAACTTGAGGTCTCCGTTGTCGAGGTTGGTCAGGCTGGGCTCGTCGCCGTAGAAGCCGCCCTTGACGGGTGCGCCCGCGACGAAAACGGGGCCGGCGGTGCCGTGGTCGGTGCCCTGGGAGGCATTGGCGCGCACCCGGCGGCCGAACTCTGAATAGGCCAGCAAGACGACGTTGCGGCCGTAGGGGTCGCCGGCCATCTCCTGCAGGAACGGGGTCACGGCATCGTCGAGTGTCTGGAGCAAACGCTGCTGGGTCCCGCGTTCGTCGGCGTGGGTATCGAAACCGCCCAATTGCACGGTATAAACCCGCGTCGGGACGCGGGCTTTGACTGCCTCGGCGACCATGCTCAGCTGTCTAGCCAGCGAATTTTGTTCCTTGGCAGACGGTTTGACCGATGCAAAGGTCGTGTCGGTGGTGCGTGCGGCACGATAAGCCTTGCACACCGCAGCCATCGCCGGAGTGTCATTGGGATCGTCGTTACCCAGCGCAGTCATGATTGTGTCGAATTTTTCTGCCTTGCCTGGCGCCCCGCCCGGTGAAAGCGCTGCCGCCGTGCACTTTGCCCCCACTGCCAGCGGGGGCAGGACGGCCCCGATGTTGACCGCACGCAACGGGTCATCGCCGGTGGCGTCGAGCCAGCGGCCGATCCAGCCGGTCGAGACCGGCTCGGCCGGAGATGCCGTCTGCCAGATGTCCATGGACCGGAAGTGGCTGTGGTCGGGCGCTGGATAGCCCACGCCCCGCACAACGGCGAGTTGCCGCTGGCTCCACAATTGCGCCAGGCCCTTCATCGCGGGGTTGAGTCCCAACTGCTGGTCGAGGTGTAAGACATCGCCCGGGGCGTAGGCGAGTTGCGGCCGGGCATCATGATATGCGTTGTCGGCGTACGGGATTAGGGTGTTGATCCCGTCATTGCCGCCGTAGAGCGAGACGATCACCAGAACGCCGGCATTCGCGGGCAGCGGCCGCTCTTGGGCCGCGCGCATCAGATCGGGCCAACTGACCGCCACGGCTCCGGACAGCAAACCGGCCGCGCCGACCCCTGCGCTGGCGATGAGGAATCTGCGGCGGTTCATCTCGGGCATGGGCAATCTCGCTAGGACGTCAGGTATTCGGGAGTGTTGACGGCGGCTGCGACCAACTGCGGTGGTTGGCGTACCAGGGGCTGCAGCGCGTAGGCGGTGCGGTCCGACCAGGTTCCGACGCCAATCAGGTAACCGACCGCGTCGATGCGATCGCCGGCGGCGGTGCTCTCGATACTCGAGAGGTCGCCGACATGGGCCAACTGCGTCGCGGCGCGCAGGCGGGCCCCGGCGCTTGCGGTGGACAACCAGACCTGGCCGCTGGGCCAGCCGCCGACGCTCGGAGGGTAGAACGGTCGTTGGCCCAGCGTGTGCAATGTCGCGTCGATCATCTTCATCCGCGCGGGATTGTCGACGGGCACCCGCAGTGCTCGGATTACGCCGACCAGCCATTCTGTCGGGGTATTGACCACCGCGGCCCGGCTGCCGGTGAACTCTTGGTCGGTCAGGATCGCCTTGGTCAGCGCCCGTAGGTTCCGCGCCGGACCGTAGGCGGCGACCAGCCGGTCGAGCGCCTGGGGTGACGGCGGGTCGTCGGAAGCCAGCTGCTGCCACAGACGTCCCGCGACGTACTCCGCCGATTTGGGCTGAGCCAGCACGGTGTCGCAGAATCCGGCGGCGTCGAAATTGCGGGTCGAGCCAAACAACGTCTTGGCTGTGCCGTCATGGCGTTTGGGGATCATCGTGGTTTGGCCGTTGGCGCCGATCGCCCAGCCCGTCAGCGCTCGGGCACCGTTGCGTACATCGTTCTCGGTGTAGCCGTTGCCGTGGCCCAAGGCGAACAGCTCCATGAATTCACGAGCGAGGTTTTCGTTCGGAGCCTTGGCGGTACTGCTCTGCCCGTCCAGCCACCGCAACATCGCGGCGTCGGTCAGCATCGCGTAAGCCAGGGTGCGGAAATCGCCCAGCGACAGGGTACGCAGCTTCTGATTCTGCGCGGCCATGTATGCCGCGATCCGGACCTTTTGCGCGGAGGTGGCAAAGTGGTTGTGCCACAGAAAGGTTAACTTCTCGTGGGCCGGCTGTCCGACACTGACCATGCGGCGCAGCCACCAATCCGACAGCACGCCTTGCTGTTCGGACAGCTGCTGGTTGTATTGCTTGCGGGCCGCCAGTGCGGCACCTTTACCAGGCGGGCGGGGCGGCTCCAGGGCGGGCATCGGGGTGGCGATAGCCCCCGGGTCTGCGTCGGGGTTCGCGCCCAGCATCGCGTCCACATAGCCTGGCCAGTCCCGGGTTACGGCCGCGTCGACTTCGGGTCCGGTCACCCCGAACCCGGCCCGACGCAGCATGCGGGCTGTGGTGATCCACGCAGTGGACTGCCCCGCCATGCGTTAACTGTGCGGTGTGCAGCTGAAAATTCGCTGAGTTTTCTTGCGATTTGCTTGAGGCCCTGGCAGTGGGCGTTTTCCGCCTTTCGATGACCTGTGTATAGATGACGTCGCGGTCGGCGATGGATGTGCGATCGTTCGCGGCATGCGAGATGCGAGAGGACCGTTCATCGGCAGCGAGGCATTGGCGTCCGGATCAATAAGTCGGCATCAACTGTGGACGCGCTACCGTGCGGTGTTTCCGAACGTCTATCTGTCGAATGACGTCCAGCTTTCGCCTAGAACGTGCTGGTTGGCCGCACCTTATTCGCCATGTCCACCAGCTCATAGCGGTGCCGCTGGGTGGGCGCAACGCGGGCCAGGTTGCGCAGCGATGCCTCGACCCCCAGCCGCAGCCCGTGCTCGGTGAACGGGAAACCGAGGATGTGGTTGGTACTGGCCTCGTTGTCCTCCAGCCAGTCCATCGCGCAGCCCAGCACCAGGGCGCGGATCTGCAGCACGCGTGGTTCGGTGGGAGGTAGCGCCTCCACGCGCCGGGCGGCGTCGCGGATGTCTTCCTCGGTGATTTCGCTCTTGGCCCGGCCGGACAGCAGGGTCACCGCACTGGTTAGGCGCGCGGTGGTGAAATGCCTTGAGGTGGGCGGCACCTCGTCCAGGGTGCGCACCGCGGCGGCTCGATCGCCTTCGGCGGAACGCGATCTGGCCAGCCCGAAAGCCGCGGAGATCACACCGTCGTTGGTCTTCCACACCGTTTGGTAGAACTTGCGCTCGTCGGTGTAACCGGCCAGCTCGGCGGTGGCGGCCAGCGCCAGTTTGGGCGCCAGCTCGCCGGGGAAGGTGTCCAGCACCTCGATGAAATGTGTTGTGGCGGAATCGTAGTCGCCGGTGAGGAGCTCAGCGACGGCCCGGTACCAGACCAACCGCCATTGCCACCCAACCCGCTCGGCCAGGTCGTCGAGCTTTCTGGTGGCCTTGGCCACATCGCCCAGGTCCAGCAGCGCGCGGACTTCCATCAGCGGCAGCTCGACCGACTCGGACAGCTCGACGCCGTCGGCGTCCAGTGTGCCGTGGCGGGCTGCGCGCAACGAGTCCAAGGTCTGCACCGGCTGGGAGAGCACCGTCGCCTGCAGGACTGGAGCGGCGACGTCGGCCGGATTGACCAGCGGCACTTGCAGTGCGGTCACGATTTCCCTGGCGGTCAGCTTCTCCGAATGAACCTGGCCGTCCAGGTACACGTCGGTGTGCGCGACCAGTAAGTCCACCCCAAATGTCGAGCGGCTGGGGCTGAAGACGGTCGAGAGCCCGGGCCGCGGCACCCCGGTGTCCTGGGCGACCACCTCCCGTAACACGCCCATCAACTGGGCGGACATCTCCTCGGTGCTGCCGAACCGGCGCCGCGGGTCGGTGTCGGTGGCGCGGCGCAGCAAGCGGCCGGAAAGAGTCGTAGGTGGTTAATACCGGATCGTCTTCGGGCAGACCGTCCGCGTAGCGGCCATTGCGAGTGGGCAGGTTCAACGTGAGCGCCGCGAGTGTGCGTCCCACCGTGTAGATGTCGGTGGCTATCGTTGGGCCGGTCCGCACGATCTCTGGTGCCTGGAAGCCGGGTGTGCCGTAGAGGTAGCCGAACGAATTGATCCGCGACACCGCGCCCAGGTCGATCAGCTTGAGTTGCTCTTCGGTGAGCATGATGTTTTCCGGCTTCAGGTCGTTGTAGACCAAGCCGATGGAGTGCAGATAGCTCAGCGGGGGCAGGATTTCCAGCAGGTAGGCGATGGCCTCGGCAACCGGCAGTTTCTCGTCCTTGCCGTGCTTGAGCGACTGCCCGCCGATGTACTCCATCACGATGTAGCCGACCGGATCCCCGTGCCGATCGACGTGCTCGACAAAGTTGAAGATCTGCACGATCTGCGGGTGGACCACCTCGGCGAGGAACTGCCGTTCGGCCATCGCGATCGCCTGCGCCTCCGCGTCGCCGGAGTGCACCAGGCCCTTGAGCACCACCGGCCGGTCGTTGACGTTGTGGTCGACCGCCAGGTAGACCCAACCCAGCCCGCCGTGCGCGATGCAGCCCTTTACCTCGTACTGGCCAGCGACAATGTCTCCGGGATTCAACTGCGGCAGAAATGAATATGGACTGCCACAGGCGGGGCACCAGCCCTCCGATGCCCCCTTGCGGTCCTGGCTTGACCGGCCGACCGGTTTTCCGCAGTTCCAGCAGAAGCGCTTGGACTCCGGCACCACCGGATTGGTCATCAGGGCCTCGAGCGGATCGATATCCCGTACCCGGGGGATCTCGACCAGGCCACCGCCGAGCTGTCTAACCGGCGGGAGCACTCGCGTCGCCACCGTCATCCGTTCTTGCGGTTCGGTATCTAGGGTGCCGAGCGAGATATGCGGAAAATCGTCGTCGTCATCGTCGAAATCGGGACGAAACAGCGCTTGGGTGGCCGGTATCCGCGCCGACGTCGCGCCGCTTTGCGTGTCCGCCGGTTGGGTGCCGGGGCCGGCGTCTTCCGAGCCGGATTCCGGCTGTTCGGTCCGTTTTTCCAGCTCGGCCATCAGTCCACATACCTCGGCGTGGGCGGGGCAGGCGCCGGGCCCAGCACCGTCAACCACTTGCGGTACAACGTGTTCCACGTGCCGTCCCTGCGGATCCGTTCAAGGGTTCCGTTGACGAAGCGCACCAGCCCGGTGTTGTTCAGGTTGACCCCGACGCCGTAGGGCTGGGTGGCCATATTGGGTCCGACGATGTGCAAGTAGGGGTCTTCTTCGACCAGCCCGGCCAGGATCGAATCATCGGTGCTGACGGCGTCGATCTCCCGCTGCTGCATCGCCACCAGGCAGTCGGCCCAGTTGACCACCGACACGACGACCGGTGGCGGGTCGATCTGCCGGATTCGGTGCAGCGAGGTCGTGCCCTTCGCCACGCAGACTCGCTTGCCGGACAGGTCGCTCACCTTGGCGATCGATGAGTCCCGCGGGGCGAGGATGCGCTGGTTGGCGTCGAGGTAGACGGTCGAGAAGTTCACCAGCTTGCGCCGGTCGCAGGTGATGGTCATGGTCTTGACCACGACGTCGACCTCGGACTGCTGCAGCGCGGTGACGCGCTCGT
This sequence comes from uncultured Actinomycetota bacterium, assembly GCA_963730415.1. GTDB lineage: Bacteria > Actinomycetota > Actinomycetes > Mycobacteriales > Mycobacteriaceae > Mycobacterium. Next base: position 559,832 of record CAVSSC010000001.1, read on the forward strand.
CGGACGACAGGATCCGGTACTCGACATGCGAAGGGGCGCCGAAGATGTCGCGCGCGATCTCACCGGCGATGTCGACGTCGAAACCAGTGATCTCGCCGGTGATCGGGTCGCGGAAGCTGAACAGGTTGCTGCCGATGTCGAGTCCGACGATCAGCCTGCCGCGGGCGCGGATGTCGGCGACTGCGGCGTCCGCCTCTGCCTTGGTGGGGAAGGGCCGCAGGCTGGCCGTCAGGTCGCAGTTTTGACTGGCGTCGTCCGGAGGCAGCGGCGGCTTCGGTGGCAGCTGCTCCATGCCGACCGGTGTGGGCGGCGGCAGCGTCGGCACTGAGGCCACCGTCAGTGATTCCGTGTGCCCGCAACCCGCCAGCACGACCACCGTGGCGAGCACGGTGCACGCCCGCCGGAGCCGGGGCAGGCGCGTCATTATCGATACTCTTTCAGCCGAGGCCACAGGCCGAGGGCGACCGCGATGGCGGCGCCGAGGCTGAGCACCACACCGCCGACCTGGGCGCCGGATAGCCCGCTGCGTGCGTTGATGACGTCGTTGCGCAAGTGGGTGCGGCTTTGGTCCATGGCCTTGACCAACTCATCTTCGAGCTTGTCGAACGCCGGGGTGGAATCGTCTTCGCTGCTGCCCAGGGCGACCTGAGTGGCGGCTCGATAGTTGCCCACCGAGATGTAGGAGTTGATCCGGTCGTTGGCCTGCCGCCAGCGAAGCAGCAGCTGATCGGCGCCTTGCAGGTCGGGTTTGTCGACGGCATCGCTGCGGGCCATGTACTGGTCGAGCTGTTGGTGCATGGAGTCGATGCGCTGATAGAACGACTGCTTGCGCTTCTCTTCGTCCCCGCGACGGATCAGGGACAGCGTCTCGTCCGCTCTTGCTTGCTGGGCGGTGATCGCGACGTTGGTGACAGTCCTGAGCGACTCCGCAGCGGTGTTTTTGGCGCTACGACTGGCGGTCGTGGAGATGGTTAGCGCAGTTCCGACCCATACCACCATGATGAGGATAGCGAGTCCGCCCACGACCAGACCTGGGTTAATCCGGCGCCTGGTGCGACGGGCCAGCCATCGATGGGAGAACGCGCCGAAGACCGCGGTGGTGGCGACTACCAGGATCACCGGCGCCGGGATCTGAGTGGACGCGGTGGTTTCCGTGTCCACCCGCTCTGACGTCGCTTGATAGAGCTGTGCCGCGTCGGGCAGGATCGTCGATTGCATCAGCCCCGATGCCTCCGACAGATACGACGACCCGACCGGGTTGCCTTCCCGGTTGTTGGTTCGCGCGATTTCGATCAGGCCGGTATAGACGGCCAGTTCGGCGTTGATCCGGCCCAGCAATTGCACCAGCGGTTCATCGGTGAGCCCGCTCGACGCTCTGGTCACCGCTACTGCCGCGTCGGTGATGGCCTGCTCGTAGCGCTGCCGGACCGGCTGCGGCTCGGCTTCGGCGATGAACGCGGTGGCCGCTGCGGCGTCGGCCACCGACAGGGTGGTGTACAGCCGCCCGGCGGCGAAAGACAGCGGCTCGGTGTGGTTGAGCACCGTGGTCAGCACTTGCTGTCGGTGGTTGATGGTTGTCGAGGTGGCGAAGGCGGTGGCTGCGCCCAGAGCCGCCAACACGATTCCGATGGTCAGGATGCGACCCGGTGTCGTCGAGATGAACCACCAGCGTGGATGGGTTGGTTCAGCCGGCGACCGCGACCCCTGCGGCTCGGTCGACGGGTGCGCCAGCTCAACCGTCACGTCTGATCAGCCCTCATCTTTCGGCCACTGGAATTCGCTGCACGAACCTCTATAAGCGAATTCTAAGAGAATGTTGCGGCGGATGTGTGGAGGCGGACCAATTGATCAGGGGATCGCCTGCATATCCTGAACTCGTGCAGGGCGACGGCGACGGTTGGGTGGTTTCCGACAGCGGCGCCCACTACTGGGGCCGGTATGGCGCGGCCGGTTTGCTGCTGCGCGCCCCGCAGCCTGACGGCACCCCCGCGGTGCTACTGCAGCATCGGGCGGTGTGGAGCCATCAGGGCGGGACCTGGGGCCTGCCGGGCGGTGCCCGCGACAGCCACGAGACCCCGGAGGAGACGGCGGTCCGTGAAGCGCACGAGGAGGCCGGCCTCGGTGTCGAGCGGCTGGCCGTGCGCGCGACCGTGGTCACGGCTGAAGTTTCCGGGATCGGTGGTACTCAGTGGACCTACACCACCGTCGTCGCCGATGCCGACGAGTTGCTGCACACGGTGCCCAACCGGGAAAGCGCCGAGATGCGCTGGGTCGGTGAGAACGAGGTGGCCGACCTGCCGCTGCATCCCGGCTTCGCGGCCAGCTGGCAACGGCTGCGCACCGCCACGGCGCTGGTGCCGCTGGGCCACGGCGACGAACGACGACAGCACCTGCCACGCACGATCGAGATCGAGGCCGGCGTCTTCGTCTGGTGCATGCCAGGTGACGCCGATCAGGCGCCGTCGCAGCTGAGTCGCCGGATCAGCTCGCTGCTGCAAGCGCCGAACTGAGCTGTTGCGCCGCGGCCCGCGGGTCCTCGGCCGCGGTGATCGCCCGCACCACCACGATGCGTCGGGCTCCGGCGGCGAGCACCTCGGGCAGCCGCTGCGTGTCGATACCGCCGATCGCGAACCACGGCTTGTCGCTGTCGAGTTCGGCGGCGGCCCGTACCAGCTGCAGGCCCGGCGCCTGGCGACCGGGTTTGGTCGGGGTGGGCCAGCAGGGGCCGACGCAGAAGTAGTCGGCTTTGCGGCCCCCAAGCCGGTTGCAGCCGCGGCGACCTGGTCGGAGTCGTGCGAAGACAGGCCAAGCAGCATGTCCGGCCCGACGATCTCGCGCGCCACGTCCAGCGGCAGGTCGCCCTGCCCGAGATGCAGCACATCGGCGCCGGCCGCGCGGGCGATGTCGGCCCGGTCGTTGACCGCGAACAAGGCGCCATACCGGCGGGCCGCGTCGGCGAGGATTTCGCACGCTGCCAGCTCGTCGCGCGCCTCGAGTGGGCCGAACCGCTGCTCACCGGCCGACCCCTTGTCGCGCAGCTGGATGATGTCCACTCCGCCGGCCAGGGCGGCATCGGCGAACTGGGTCAAATCACCGCGCTCCCGGCGCGCGTCGGTGCATAGATACAGCCGCGCTGCCGCGAGAGCGGAGACTCGTCTATTAGCAGGTGTCTGCACACCGCGACGCTAGCGCGCTAGCGTGGAGCCGGAGAACTACTAGACACGGGAGTCCCGGGTGTCGTGATCTGCGGGGCTGAGAGTGGGCACAGCCAGGGCAACTGGACCTGCCCTTACCGTCACACCTGATCCGGATCATGCCGGCGAAGGGAGGCGAAGGATGCCGATGATGCCCTTGGGGCCGCCAATGGGGTCGTTGGCTGTCATCGGCGGCGGCGTCATTGGGCTGGCGGTGGCGCGCCGTGCGGCGCAGGCCGGATGGTCAGTGCGGGTGCACCGCACCGCCGACTTAGGTGCATCCTGGGTCGCCGGCGGCATGCTGGCGCCGCACAGCGAAGGCTGGCCCGGTGAAGAGCGGTTGTTGCGGCTGGGTCTGGAGTCCCTGCGGCTGTGGCGCGAGGGCGGCTTTTTGGACGGGCTGCCGGCGGAAGTGATTACCGCACGCGAGTCGCTGGTGGTGGCCGTCGACCAGGCCGATGTCGCGGACCTGCGCACCGTTGCGGATTGGTTGTCCGCGCAAGGGCATCCGGTGGTCTGGGAGTCGGCTGCCCGTGACGTCGAACCGCTGCTGGCACAAGGCATCCGGCACGGCTTTCGGGCGCCCACCGAACTGGCAGTGGACAACCGCGCGGTGCTGGACGCGCTGTGCGCACACTGCGAGCGTCTCGGAGTACGGTGGGCGGCGCCGGTGAACGACCTGTCTCGGGTCGAAGGCGACGCGGTGGTGATTGCCAACGGCATTGACGCACCCGCGTTGTGGCCCGGTCTGCCGGTGCGCCCGGTGAAGGGCGAAGTGCTGCGTATGCGCTGGCGAAAGGGGTGTATGCCGTTGCCGCAGAGGGTAATTCGCGCCCGCGTGCACGGGCGCCAGGTGTACCTGGTTCCGCGTGCGGACGGGGTGGTCGTCGGTGCCACCCAATACGAACATGGACGCGACACCGCCCCGGTCGTCTCGGGAGTGCGTGACCTGCTTGACGACGCGTGTGCGGTGCTGCCGGCGTTAGGTGAGTACGAGCTGGCCGAGTGCGCCGCCGGGCTGCGCCCGATGACACCCGATAACCTGCCACTGGTGCAACGCCTGGACGAGCGAACCCTGGTTGCCGCCGGCCACGGCCGATCCGGCTTTCTGCTGGCGCCGTGGACCGCAGAACAGATCGTTTCCGAACTGGTCCCGGTCGGAGCCCGCCAATGATCGTCGTGGTCAATGAGCAAAAGGTCGAGGTCGACGAGCAGACCACGGTCGCCGCGTTGCTCGAGTCGCTGGGGTTCCCGGACCGGGGCATCGCAGTCGCAATAGACTATGCCGTGCTGCCCCGTTCGGACTGGGCCACAAAACTTTTCGACGGTGCACGGCTCGATGTGGTGACGGCGGTGCAGGGTGGCTGATTCAAAGCTAACGATCGGCGATCGCAGCTTCGCCTCGCGGCTCATCATGGGTACCGGGGGAGCGACCAACCTCGCCGTGCTCGAGGAGGCGCTGGTCGCGTCGGGCACCGAGCTGACCACCGTCGCAATACGCCGGGTCGACGCCGAGGGCGGGACCGGATTGCTGGACCTGCTCAACCGGCTCGGCATCATGCCGCTGCCCAATACCGCGGGGTGCCGCAGCGCGGCCGAGGCGGTGCTCACCGCGCAGCTGGCCCGCGAGGCACTCAATACCAACTGGGTCAAGCTGGAAGTGATCGCCGACGACCGCACGCTGCTGCCCGATGCGGTCGAATTGGTCCGGGCGGCAGAGCACTTGGTCGATGACGGGTTCGTCGTTCTGCCCTACACCAATGACGACCCCGTCTTGGCGCGGCGGCTGGAAGACACCGGATGCGCGGCGGTCATGCCGCTGGGTTCGCCGATCGGCACCGGACTTGGCATCAGCAACCCGCACAACATCGAGATGATCGTTGCCCGGGCCGGCGTTCCGGTTGTGCTCGACGCCGGCATCGGTACCGCCAGCGACGCTGCACTGGCGATGGAGTTGGGTTGCGACGCTGTTCTGTTGGCTACCGCGGTGACCCGGGCCGCCAATCCGGCCGCGATGGCCGCCGCGATGGCCGCCGCCGTCACCGCCGGCTATCTGGCGCGGCGGGCCGGGCGCATCCCCAAACGCTTCTGGGCGCAGGCGTCCAGCCCGGAACGATGAAACGGTATGTGGCGCTGGGTAGTTCGATGGCGGCCGGTCCCGGTATCCGGCCCCGCGCAGCAGGAGCTCCTTGGTGGTCAGGTCGATCCGCCCGCAACTATCCGCATCTGGCCGCCGAGCGACTGAACCTCGAATTGCTCGACGTCACCTTTTCCGGCGCGACCACCGCCCACGTTCTCGCCGATCATCAGCGCGGCGCACCACCCCAAATCGCTGCACTGGACGGCTCGGAAAGCCTGGTCACGGTCACCATCGGCGGCAACGACGTCGGCTACATTCCGCTGTTGATGGCCGCCTCGTTGCCGCGGTCAGTGCGGCATCTGCCGCTGCTCGGCGCCCGCATATCTGAACTGCTGGACCTTGATGCGCGTGATCGGGCCCTCGACGGCGTGTTCGATTCGTTGTGCGCGGTAGGCCACGCCCTGCGTCAGCGCGCCGCACGAGCCCGGATTTTCTTCGTCGACTACCTGACGATCCTGCCGCCCGCGGGTGCGCCGGCCGCACCACTTCCGGAAGCGGATGCCGATCTCGGTCGCCATGTGGCTGCGACACTCGAAAGAATCACGGCCGACGCGGCAGCGGCTACCGGCTGCGAGGTCGTCCGCGCCGCCGCGGCCAGCCGACAACACCATGCGTGGTCGGCCGAGCCGTGGACGACCAAGCCGGCGCCCTACGGTGTGCCGCTACCGGGTCGGCCGGCCCCGCTGCACCCCAACCGTGCCGGGATGCGCGCGGTGGCGGAACTGATTGCGGCCCAACTGTGAAGGTCAGCCGTTGGCCCGCCACCACTGGTAGAGCGTCGGGACGTCGTTGTTGGATCCGCGGATGTAGCTCAATATGTTCTTGGCGTCAGTGGTCCAGATGATCTCGGCGGCGTTCTGGTAAGTCCCGCACGCCACCTGTCCGGCGTTGGTGGTGGAGCTGCCCTGGTGCCAGGTAGTAGGTGACTGGCCGGCGTCCCCGCACGCGGTCAGGGCGTCGTCTTTGATGCTGGCTTTGAACGAGCCGGACAAAGCGTCGCCGTTGCTGAAGAGGATGTACTTGGCCTGGACCGGTCCGCTCGGGTCGGGGCTTTGTCCGCAAGTGAGGGCCGCCAGTTCGCCGCTGGTGATGTTCTGGGCGGTGCAGTTGTTGAGGCCGTAGCCCTTTGACAACGAGGCCGCCAGTGTGTTGATGTCCGACGAGCTACCGGTATTGGTGGGGTCTGCGCTCGCCGTGACAGTACCCGCTAAGGCGAAACTGCCCATGAGCGCTGCAGCCGTCGCGGCCCGCAGCGCGTTGCTGAGATGAGACATCCTATGACTCCTTAACGGTTGCCGGACCGGTGTGCGGCCGTGCTGACATCCAGGAGTGTATTTGCGTCGCTCACCCGGAAACACTGCTTCTGCTAAATATATGGATCGTCGGGCTATGTCATGGCAATGCAACACATTCCGCTGGCAATTGTCTGTCTGGGCATCATTCTGGGCGCAGCCTGCGCGCTGTTGCTGTAATTGCAGTGGCGCGGGAGGCGCCCGTGCTCAGTAGCAAACGATGTTGAAACCGGCTGGGGGCAAATCTTTTTCGAATCCCCCGCGGCGCTTTTGTGCGGAAGCCGCGGAGATAGTTCGGGAGGTGAATAAGGCTGACGCGGCGACGTCTAAAACGGAGGCGTCTAAAAGGGAGGTCAGGGATTGCGCATCGCGCCGCGCGTGGGCACGGCTGAAGTGCAATTTTTCATTGCTAGTGCCGTCGCGACTCTGCTCGGGTATGGTTAGCACCGCTTCACGCCAGCTAACTTCCCTTGAGTGGAGAATCCATGACACAGCCACCCCCACCGCCACCGCCTGGTTACCCGCCACAGCAGCCTGCCGGTCAAGCGCCGAATAACTACTTGGTGTGGTCGATTTTGGTGACCCTGTTCTGCTGCCTTCCCTTCGGGATTGTGGCGATCGTCAAGTCGAGCCAGGTCAACGGGCTGTGGGCGCAGGGCCGTTACGCTGAGGCGCAGGCGTCCGCCGATAGTGCCAAGAAATGGGTGATCTGGTCGGCAATCATCGGCGTTGTCGTGGGCGTCATCTACGGCATCTTGATGGCCACCGGAGCCCTGAACACCAACACCAACGCGGCACTTGCCGCGATGTTCTAACCGCGGACCGCGATCATGGTGACCCGTCGAGGGTCGGCGCCGCTGAGTTTGGGTGCGCCACTGGTGGTGGCCGCATCCACGACGTTGATGTGCGCCGCCATCTGGGCGGGTGACCCGACCACCCCGAACGGCCCGCTGCCGGTATGCCCCACCAAGGCTCTACTGGGTATCGACTGTCCCGGATGCGGCAGCTTACGCATGCTGTATTCCCTCATGCACGGCAATCTGCTGGCGGCCGCCAGGTTCAACGCTCTGGGCCTGGCGGCGGTCGTGCTGTTGGTGTGGGCGTACCTCGCGTGGACCTATGGACGCGTGGTAGGTAGACGGGTCCGGGGCTGGCAACACCGTCGCTGGTCTGCGGCAGTGACGCTGTCGTTGGTGGTGGCTTGGTTTGTGGTGCGCAACATTCCCTTTGCGCCATTCAGCGCACTGCATGTCTGATCCCACCGTGTCCTGATCCCGCGCCGCTCGAGCCGCGGTCTAACCTTGGGCGCGATGGTGAACAAATTCACGACAATCCCGGCGGTGCTCGCCGTGGTCGCCCTGACCGCATTTTCGACCGGTTGCTTCCATCGGTCGACCAACTCGCAGCAGGCGACCGGCAACCCCGCCGCGGCCGAGTTCGCCACCGCGTTACACGACAAGGTCACGACCGACGCGATGATGGTCCACCTGTCGAAACTCCAAGACATTGCCAATGCCAATAACGGCACCCGGGCGGTCGGCACCCCCGGCTACGAAGCCAGTGTCGATTATGTAGTCAACACGTTGCGCAACGGTGGTTTTGACGTGCAAACCCCCGAATTCTCCGCGCGGGTGTTTCACGCCGACAAGCCGGTGGTGACGGTCGGTGGTCAGCCCGTCGAGGCTCGTGCCCTGGACTTCAGTCTCGGCACCCCGCCAAACGGGGTGAGCGGGCCGCTAGTGGCTGCGCCCACCGACGTCAGCCCGGGCTGTACAGCCTCCGACTACGGCAACCTGCCGGCGCAGGGGGCCGTGGTGCTGGTGGACCGCGGCACTTGCCCATTCGCTCAGAAGGAAGATGTCGCGGCGCAGCGCGGCGCTGTGGCGATGATCGTCGCTGACAACGTCGACGAGCAACAGATGGGCGGCACCCTAGGGCCAAACACAGAGGTGAAGATCCCGGTGGTGAGCGTGGCCAAGTCCGTCGGAGTACAGTTGCGCGCGCAGCCAGGGCCTACCACTATCAAGCTGAATGCGAGCGCCCAGAGCTTCAAGGCCCGCAACGTGATCGCGCAGACCAAGACGGGTTCGCCGGCCAATGTGGTAATGGCAGGCGCGCACTTGGATAGCGTGACCGAGGGGCCGGGCATCAATGATGACGGGTCAGGAGTGGCGGCAATTCTGGAAACCGCAGTGCGCCTGGGGAATTCGCCGCCGGTGCACAACGCGGTTCGGTTCGGCTTCTGGGGTGCAGAGGAACTAGGGCTGATCGGATCGCGCAACTACGTCGAGTCGCTGGACTTGGGCGGGCTCAAAGACATTGCGCTGTACCTGAACTTCGACATGCTCGCATCACCGAACCCCGGCTACTTCACCTATGACGGAGACCAATCGCTGCCCCTGGACGCCCGCGGGCAGGCGGTGGTACCCGAAGGCTCGGCCGGTATTGAGCGCACGCTGGTCGCCTATTTGAAGTCGGCCGGCAAGACCGCGCAGGACACCCCGTTCGATGGTCGGTCCGACTATGACGGATTCACTCTGGCGGGTATCCCCGCCGGCGGCCTGTTCTCCGGCGCCGAGGTCAAAAAGTCCGCAGACCAGGCCAAGCTGTGGGGCGGGACCGCCGACCAGCCGTTCGACTCCAACTACCACCAGAAAACCGACACCCTCGATCACGTCGACCGCACCGCACTCGGCATCAACGGGGGCGGCGTCGCCTACGCGGTGGGTCTATACGCGCAGGATTTCGGCGGACACAACGGAGTCCCCACCGTGGAGGACCGGACGCGTCACGTGCTTACCAAATCATGATCCTTCGGCTGGGCGCGACGTTGCTGCTGGCGACCGTGCTGCTGGCGGGTTGCTCGTCGCCGCGGCCGGGGCCGCCGGCTGCCGCACCGGATCTTGGTCATGGCTTGGCCGGAAAAGTGACCGCGGATCGCATGTTTACCCACCTGCGTGCGCTGCAGGACATCGCCAACGCCAAAAACGGGAACCGGGCAGACGGCACACCGGGCTATGACGCCAGTGTGGAGTATGTGGCTAAGGCATTGCGCAACAGGGGTTTCGAAGTGTCGACACCCCAGTTCGACCGGCTGTATGCCGTTTCCCCGGGTAAGCCGGCGCTGACCGTTGCCGGCCGCAGCTATCCGGTCGACCAGGCCTCACTGTTGGTCCAGACACAGCCCGGCGGCCTGACCGGGCAGCCGGTCCGGCCGACGCAACCGTCGGGTTGTACAGCCAGCGATTACCCGGCCGTGGTGCCCAAGGGCGCGATCGCCGTCGTCGACGACGCACGTTGCTCCGTGGTCGACAAGCAGAACAGCGCGGTGGCCAAGGGCGCGGTAGCGCTGATCGTGCTCAGCGCGCCCGACGGCCAGGGAGCTCCACCCACGTTGTTCAACCCCGGCTACTTCAAGCAGCTGACCGTGCCGGTCGCCGTTGCCGGCCCCTACGGCGCCGCCGCGCTAGCCACCGCGACCGCGCCGATACGGTTGGTGCTGGACGCCCAGAACATCAAGATCACATCACGAAACGTGCTGGCGCAAACCAATACTGGCTCGCCACATGAGGTGATTATGGTCGGTGCGCATCTCGACAGCCCACGTGGCGGCCCGGGCATCAATGACGACGGTTCCGGAGTGGCTGCAGTGCTGGAAACAGCGCTACAGCTGGGCCCGTTGGCTCCGGTGAACAACGCGGTGCGGTTCGTGTTCTGGGGCGCCGAGGAGGACGGGCTCAACGGCGCCATGGATTACGTGTTCGGCATGGATCGCGATCAGCTCAACGACATCGCGCTGTACCTGAACTTCACCATGCTGGGTTCACCGAACGCCGGGTTCTTCACTGACGACGGCGATCAGTCCGGTCCGCCGGGGCCCGGGGTGACATTCGCAGATGTGCCCGAAGGCTCTGCCGGCATCGAGCGCACCCTCGCCGGCTATCTGTACCTGGCCGGGAAGCGACCCGCCGATATGCCGTTGAACACCAGGACCGACTACCACCCCTTCATGGTCGCGGGCGTGCCGATCGGGGGCATGACCGCCGGTGCTTCGCAGACGAAAACCACTGTGCAGGCACGACTATGGGGCGGCCAGGCCGGTGTCCCGTTCGACCCGAACTACCAGAGCCCTCGCGACACCATCGACAACATCAACCGGGACGCGTTGGCAGTCATGGGTTCTGGTGTGGCATTCGCGGTGGGCAGCTATGCGGAGTCCATCGGTGGCGTCAACGGCGTCCCGCCCCATGACAAGCGGCATCGCACCCGGGTGCCGTAGCGGCGGCCCTCCTGCGTGGCCAATAAGTTTGTCGGCGGCGCCGGTGTCGGTCGCGGTGCGCACCACGCATCCCGACGACGAAAAGGCGTGGGCGTAATGACGCTCGACCGGGGACACCGTTTCCGTCACCTCACAGCAGATCGGTAATTGGCGCCCAGCCTGCGGCTAACAACGACACGCAATGTATAGGGATGACAACACCCATCGACCCTCAGTGGCATGAAATCAATTCAGCCGACGGTCGGTGTCAACGTCGCCGTGTGAAGCAAGTGATCTTCGCCGGGGCCGCGGCCATGGCGATGCTCGCGCTCTTCGACGCCACCGCACCGCTCGGTACCGGCGAAACCACGGTCGCATCGGGGTCGGTGCGGCTGGTAGACCAGGCCACTGACGTGCCGGCGCCGCCGCCGCCGTCGCCGGGGCTGCCGCTGCCGCCGGGGGTGGGGTTGCCAGCCGGGGACGGTGTTGCTGCCGGGGGGGATGCCGCTGCCGCCGATGCCGCCGGGGACGGCGTTGCCGCCGGGGGCGGTGGTGCTGCCGGGGGGGCCGGACTTGCCGCCGCTGCCGTCGCCCGTGGACTTGTCGCAGTTGGGGGCGCCGGACGTGCAGCAGGTGTGGGCGAGGATGTTGCAGCTGATGGCGTCGCCGCCGCCGAACGTGCCGAACGAGGTCTGCCGGTATAACACGGTCAGGGTCCCCTGTTGAATCATGTCGAGATGCCCGCAAAGTGTGACTCGTTGACTCATTCGTAGATGCCCGCGAAGAGGTGGCGGTGACGGGCGCTTTCCGGCTGGGTCGGCCTAAGTGTTCTTTAGCCAATCGGTGACATCATCTGCTCAAAACGTTCGGGGGGTGGCGCGACCACTAGCTACCCGACCGCACGGAAATTCTTACAACGTATCTCCCCGTGGCTGGCCCGTGTCGCAGATTCGAATCCTGCCGGGGCACTCGTGTTTCGCAGCTCAGGGGCTTAAGCCGGATGGCCCGCTTGATCTGCGCTTGATTCCGTCGCCGCAGGTCGGGGGTCAATCGATTTGCTGAGACTGGCTAACTGGAGCCACTGGGCCAGTGCCTACGAGTCAGTCGCCAGAGCAAACAACTGACCCTGCCTACGGACGACGACCTAGCCTTGAGAGCCATGGCCGACGACACGCGCGACGCTGACCTAGAGACCCACATCAAAGAGTTCCTGAGGGCGCTCAATCAACGTCCGGACGAACTGGTCCGGAAGCACATGGCAGAAATCGAAAAACCGGACCCGCAGGACATGGAAGACTTGCGTCGCTACGTCAATGACCTCAAAAGGATCTACGGGCAGGGCTTGGAGGACATGTACGGGCGGATCGCGTCACACGGTCTCGCCATATGTGAGTTGACAGATGAAACCGAAATAACCGAACGGGTCGAAAAGTTAATGGCGACGGTAGCGGTAGACCGCGATGATGTCCCGAAAATACTGGCGAGGTTTGAAGATGCGGCGAACGAGCTGAATCGTGACACTATCGTAGGGCTGTTCATGACGCTTTTTGGTGCTGGTGGTCGCGGGCTGCCGCGTCAGGGTCAGCGCGACGAGTTGATGCTCGACCTCGCAGAGTATTGCCTGTTCCGCTTCCCGCCCACCGGATGATGTGACTGCCAGACTCATTCACGCTGAGCGTGCATCCTCAGGGCTCAGCGTGATTGTTCACGGTCTTGGACGTTGCGCCTGCCGTTACGGTTCCCGTTGGCGGCTCTTGGGGGTTCGTGCCTCGTGCACGTGCGAGATCACAGTCACCTACACGGCGAGCGCTCACGGTTACGGCACGGCGTTCATCGGCAATCCGTTCACCGTGCCGGTGGAGAAGATGCCCAATCTTTGTCGGTCCCGTTCCCCATACTGTTCGCGTGCAGCAGCAGTTCTACCGGGCAGCCGACAGCCCGAACATCCTGGCGTCAGGCGATCTTGATGGGCGTCAACACCCGGGCCTATAAGTTCGCCCTGGGGGCCGCCCTTCTCTCGACCTTGCCAAGACCCGTCGTGACGCTGTGCCGCTGATCGAACTGGCATCGGCCTACGCGACCCATCTGGTCAACCGGACAGGCAACTACCCGACGGCACAGTGATCTGGACGCCGCTTAGCGGACACACCTACGTCACCACGCCTGGCAGCGCGCTGCTCTTCCCAGCCTTGTGCGCCCACCGGCGAGGTCCCCCCACCAGCTGCGCCAAGGACCGATCATTGGGCCGGCCGCACGGCGATGATGCCGCTGCGTACTACCACCCGGGCACAAAACCGGGCCCACCGCGTCGCCACCGAACGCCGACATAACCGCCAAGCGCGGTTAGCCGCCCACGCCGCACAAACCGGCCCGGCACCACCCGACGACGACGAACCACCGCCCCTCTAAGGCGCAGTTCCAGCGGGTTCGGGCAGTTCGCTATTTGCAATATGAATACCAGCCCAACGTTAGTAACCGCGGCTTTCATTCGGGCTACCACCGTTAGCCAACGGCTCTAGAATGAGATGCCTTTGGTGCTGCCGTGCAGCCGGTCGGGATGAGGTTGGTTATGAATAACCGTGCGCGGAATCAACGTCAGTTGGCCGGTGGTCGTTCGCGCAGGGCGGCCGCCTCGCTGAGGGCGGCAATCGGCTGCGCAGCGGCGGTAATCGTGGTGGCCGGATGCGCAACTTTCGTCGATGGGCGGGCTCTGTCGATGCTCAACGACCCTTTCCGGGTGGGGGGTCTGCCCGCAACCAACGGCCCCAGCGGGATCCGTTCAAATGCGCCCAGTCCGACCGGCACGGTGGTCAACACCGACAACGGGGCGATCGACCAGTTGTCGTTGCTATCGGTCAACGACATCGAGGAATACTGGAAGTCGGTGTACGGCCAATCGCTGAAAGGAACTTTCGTTCCAGTTGGCAAGTTGGTGTCCTACAACTCCAAAGACCCGGCCAGCCCGATCGTTTGCCACGACGATACTTATAAGCTCGTCAACGCTTTTTACACCTTGCGCTGCAATTTGATCGCCTGGGATCGCGGCGTGTTCATGCCCGTCGCACAACGGTATTTCGGCGACATGTCCGTCAATGGTGTGCTGGCACACGAATTCGGGCACGCCTTGCAGCACATGGCGAAGCTGGTGACCAGACAAGACCCCACGATCGTTCGCGAGCAGCAGGCCGATTGTTTCGCGGGCGTCTATCTGTTTTGGGTCGCCGATGGTAAGTCGCCGCGCTTTACACTGAGCACCGCGGACGGGCTCGACCACGTGTTGGCGGGGATCATCACTACCCGTGACCCCGTTATGGACAGCGACACCGAAAACGACGACGAACATGGGTCGGCCCTGGATCGGATCAGTGCCTTCCAAACGGGTTTCATCAACGGCGCCTCGGCCTGCGCGGGGATCAACAAGCAGGAAATCGAGCAGCGCCGCGGTGACCTGCCAAACGCCTTGCGAGTCGATCCCAGCGGAAACCCGGAAACCGGTGAGGTCCCGATCAACGAAGACACCTTGTCGACGCTGATGGAGCTCTTGGGAAGCATCTTCTCCCCGAAGAACCCACCGGCGTTGTCCTACAACCCGGCGAATTGCCCGGATGCCAAGGCAAGCCCGCCGGCGTCCTACTGCCCGGCCACCAACACCATCGTTGTCGACCTGCCTGGACTGGCGACGATGGGCAAGGTCGCCGACGAGAAAGAAAACACCCTGCCGCAAGGCGACGACACGGCCCTGTCGGTGGTGATGTCGAGGTACGCGCTGGCGGTGCAGCATGAACGCGGTCTACCGATGCAGAGCCCGTGGACCGCGCTGCGCACAGCGTGCCTGACCGGTGTGGTGCACCGCAAAATGGCCGAGCCCATCGACCTGCCGTCCCATCAGCAGCTGCTGCTGACCGCCGGTGATCTCGACGAAGCAGTGTCCGGCCTGCTCACCAACCACCTGGTTGCCAGTGACGCGGACGGTACCAGCGTGCCGGCCGGTTTCACCCGGATAGCGGCCTTCCGTGGCGGTGTGACCGGCAACATGGACGCGTGCTACTCGCGCTATCCCGGATAACGGAATATAAGCCGTATCAACCTATCTCAGTGAGCCGGGGGATCAGTTGGTCGCCTAGGCGGTGAATAAAGCCGACTGGGTCGGGGTTTCCGGGCAACGGCCCGACATTGATCATCTCGAAGCCTAGCCCGGCAAAGCGTTCCACAGTCTTCAGGTAGCCTCCGGTGTCCTCGAACGGGTCGGCGAAAACGCCAACGGTCTTGCGGATTTCGGCGGGATCTCTGCCCACCGTGTCACAGTGGCGATGCAGCACGTCGATCTTGTGCCTGAGCTCGTCAACATCTGAGACCGTGCTGTTCCAAATGTCGGCGTACTGCGCGACCAGTCGTAGCGTCTTCTTTTCGCCGCTGCCGCCGATCAGTATCGGGGGGCGCCGAATCGGTTGCGGCTCACAGATTGTCTCGGTCAGCTGATAGTGCTTGCCGTTGTAGGGCCCGTTGTTCTCGCTCCACATTTGCCGGCAGATCTGCAGCGTCTCTTCGAGCATCTCGAAGCGTGCACTTACCGGTGGATACGGAATCCCAAGGGCGGCATGTTCGCGTTCGTACCACGCCGCGCCGAGTCCCAACATCGACCGGCCTTGCGACAGCACGTCCAGGGTGGTGACCGCTTTGGCGAGCATGCCGGGATAACGATAGGTAACCCCGGTGACCAGCAAGCTCAGGTCGATCCTCGTTGTCTGCCCGGCTAGGAAACCCAAAGACGTATAGCCCTCGAGGAACGGATCGTCGGCGCGTCCAACATTCTCCATCTGGAAGAAATGGTCGGCCAGCGTGAACAGCGTCGCGCCGCCCTGCTCGGCGGCCTTGGCCGCATCGGCCAGCGTCTGGCCCAGCGTCGCCGGATCGCCTGGCAGAAAATCGATGAAATGCACTCCCAGTTCCATTGCAGTCCTTGCCCTCTCATTGTTCGGTCAAGCGCTCGAGCAGGGATAACGCATCAAGGATGACGCGCCGCTCGCGCTCGGAATACCGCTCCTGCATGGCACGCGCCAGCCACTCCTCCCGCGCCTGACGGTCGCTCTCGGCGCGCTGACGGCCTGTCTCGGTCAACGAAACCACTTGGCGCCGACCGTCTTCGGGGTCCGGCGTGCGCTCGATGTGTCCGCGTTGGTCGAGAGCGGCCACTATGGTGGCCATCGACTGTGGACGCACCCGCTCTGCCGCGGCCAATGCGCTGGCCGATGAAGGTCCCTCTTTCCAGAGCCGGGTGAGCACTGCCGTCTGTGAGGGCGTCAGATCCCCGCCGATCGCGATATCTCGCAACCGACGTCGGAGCCGGGTGAAGAACACCCGAAGATCACGTGCGGCCGCTACAGCGGAGTCGTCGATGCCATCCACACCACCATCGTAAATTAGACAGTTGAAACTGTCCAGTTTGGACTGACTAATTTCGACCGAGCAACTGTAGGGCGGCATCGACTGCCAGCGCCGCCACGTTCAGGGTCTTGGACCGTAGATCGTGTCGTGCGCCTGCGATCTCGACGACGGCGGTCGTTCCGGTGATCAACGCGGCGGCATCACGCAGTTCCTCGGGCGTGCCAAAGGGATCCGACGTTCCATGAGTGAACACGGTAGGCACCGTGATGTCGGGCAAATGTTCAGTGCGGGGGCGCTCCGGTTTGCCCGGCGGATGGACCGGATAGGAGAACAGCGTCAGCACATCCACCGGCGCTTCGTCGGCGGCAACCACCATGGATGTCTGCCGGCCGCCGTAGGAATGTCCGCCGGCGATCAGCGGGCCGTCGGCAAGACTGCGGCACAACGTGATTGCCTCGACGATTCCGGCACGGTCGGTGGTGGCCGAGCCGGACGGTGGACCGGTGGGCCGGCGTCGGCGGTAGGGCAGGTTGTACCGCACCGCGAGCCAGCCACGGCGCGCCCATTCGTCGCAAACCTGTTGCAGCAGCGGTGATTCCCGGCTACCACCGGCGCCGTGGGTAAGGACCACTATCCCTTTTGGGCGCCCGTTCGGGTCACCAACGGGTTCGTGCGCGACACCCGCGATCTGCTCGAGATTCATGACAGCCGAAACAGCGGGGAGACCGGGCCGTGGCCGCGGCCCAGCGGATAGGCGGCGCGCAAACATTCGGTGACCCACCGTTTTGCGAACCCAACCGCGTCGGGCACCGTGAATCCGTGCGCCAGCGCGCAGGCCGCCGCGGTGGCCAGCGTGTCGCCGCCGCCGTGGTCATTACCGGTGAGCAGACGCTGCGCGTCGAACTCGTAGAAGTCGGCACCGTCGTAGAGCAGGTCGCAGCTGCGTTGCGACGACCGCAGGTGTCCGCCTTTGACCAGCGCCCATTGCGGGCCCAGCGCATGCAGTGCCTTGGCCGCCGCGCGCTGCGATGTCGAGTCGACCACGTCGATGTCTACCAGGAGCCGCACCTCGTCGAGGTTCGGTGTCACCAGCGTGGCCAACGGAAACAGTTGATCGCGAAAGGTGTTCAGGGCCGACGGCGCCAGCAGCGGGTCTCCGTGCATGGACGCGCACACCGGGTCGACGACGAGCGGAACCGTCAACTCAAGCCGGCGCCAGGTAGCCGCCACCGTGCTGATGATCTCCGACGATGCCAGCATCCCGGTCTTGGCGGACTGGATTCCGATATCGCTGACCACGGCTTCGATCTGGCCGGCGACGACATCGTCGGGGACCTCGTGAAAACTCTTGACCCCCAATGTGTTCTGCACGGTAACCGCGGTGACCGCGGTGCACGCGTGCACACCCAGCAGCGCCATAGTGCGCATATCGGCCTGGATGCCCGCGCCGCCGCCCGAGTCCGATCCGGCGATGGACAACACCCGCAGGGGGGTGGTGCCCGGCGGCGCCAGCGGCAGGTAGTTCACTGCGTGATCGGCAGATACACCCGATTGCCGTGCTCGGCAAACTCCCGTGATTTTTCGGCCATACCTTCGGTCACTTCTTTCTCGAGAGCCGCCGAGATCGCTTCCTCGCTGTCGAGCCCGTGCGCGGCCGCATAGTCGCGGACATCCTGGGTGATGCGCATCGAGCAGAACTTCGGTCCACACATCGAGCAGAAGTGCGCGGTCTTGGCCGGTTCGGCCGGCAGCGTCTCGTCGTGGAACTCCCGTGCGGTGTCCGGATCCAGGGACAACGCGAACTGGTCGTTCCAGCGGAACTCGAAACGCGCCGTCGACAATGCGTCGTCGCGCTCCTGCGCGCGGGGATGACCCTTGGCCAGGTCCGCTGAGTGCGCGGCGATCTTGTAGGCGATCACCCCGTCCTTGACGTCCTTGCGGTCCGGTAACCCCAAGTGTTCCTTCGGCGTCACGTAGCAGAGCATCGCGGTACCGGCTTGGGCGATGATGGCCGCGCCGATCGCCGACGTGATGTGGTCGTAGGCCGGTGCGATGTCGGTGGCCAGCGGACCCAGGGTGTAGAACGGGGCCTCCTCGCACAGTTCCTCTTCCAGCCGCACGTTCTCGACGATCTTGTGCATCGGGACGTGCCCCGGGCCTTCGATCATCACTTGTGCGCCATGGGGTTTGGCGATCTTGGTCAGCTCGCCCAGGGTGCGAAGTTCGGCGAACTGCGCTGCGTCGTTGGCGTCGGCGATCGACCCCGGCCGCAGCCCGTCACCGAGTGAGAAGGTGACGTCGTAGCGCGCGAAGATGTCGCAGAGCTCCTCGAAGTTGGTGTAGAGGAACGACTCCTGATGATGGGCCAGGCACCAGGCCGCCATGATCGAACCACCGCGGCTGACGATGCCGGTGACGCGCTTGGCGGTCAGCGGGACATACCGCAGCAGCACGCCGGCGTGCACGGTCATGTAGTCCACGCCCTGTTCACACTGCTCGAGCACGGTGTCGCGGTAGATCTCCCAGGTCAGTTCGGTCGGATCGCCCTTGACCTTTTCCAGCGCCTGGTAGATCGGGACCGTGCCGACCGGCACTGGGGAGTTGCGCAGGATCCATTCACGGGTTTCGTGGATGTTCTTGCCGGTCGACAGGTCCATGATGGTGTCCGCACCCCAGCGGGTAGCCCACACCATCTTGTCGACCTCCTCGGCGATCGACGACGTCACCGCCGAGTTGCCGATGTTCGCGTTCACCTTGACCGCGAATGCCTTGCCGATGATCATCGGCTCGATCTCGGGATGGTTGTGGTTGGCCGGGATGATTGCGCGGCCGCGGGCGACCTCGTCGCGCACCAGCTCGGCGGGCATGTCCTCGCGGGCGGCGATGAACGCCATCTCCGCGGTGATCTCGCCGGCGCGGGCACGCTGCAGCTGGGTGCCGCGGTCGCGGACCACCCCGGGCCGCGGCGCCAGCCCAGACGTCAAATCGATCACCGCGTCCGGATCGGTGTAGGGCCCGGAGGTGTCATAGAGGTCGAAGTGATCCCCGGTAGACAGGTTGACCCGCCGGAACGGAACGCGAGCGCCGGGCACCCCCTCCAGTTCGCGGTAAGCCTTGCTGCTGCCGGCGATGGGTCCGGTGGTGACGGACGGTTCGACCGTCTCGGAAAGGACGTCAGTCATTTTTTCATCTCCCTACGCCGGCATTACCCGGTCAGGTTCGTACGGTCGACGGCCCCAAGCCGTCCTCTCAGCGCACTCGGCGTGCGCTCCCGCGTCTTATGGATGGTCCGCTCGCGACGTTACCCCCACGCCAGGGCCCTTGGCATGCGGGCAGACATTTCTGCCAGGGTGGTAGCCGGGGGTGTCCCGCGCAATGGGAATGATGTAGACGTGAACCAACCGAGCGGTCGCCCGACAAGACGGGGGCGGCGACACCAGCCGGGATTCGCATGCAGGAGATCAGGATGGTAGAGGCCGACGGCGACGGTACCTGAACGTGGGAAGCTTTCGCTTCTGGTTCGTGGGTCAGCGCTGGGAGTGGTCCGACGAGGTGGCGCGGATGCACGGCTACGAACCGGGCTCCGTGGTGCCGACGACGGAACTGCTGTTGTCGCACAAGCATCCGGACGATCGTGCGCATGTCCAGGATCTGCTCGACTACGCGCTGCACTCGGGGGAGTCGTTTTCCAGTCGGCACCGGTTCATCGACACCGCAGGCAAGGTGCACGACGCGATTGTGGTGGCCGACCGCATGCTGGACGAGACGGGCGCGGTGGTGGGGACCGCCGGTTACTACATCGACCTCACCGACACCTTCGACGAGACCCGCGCGAGACCCGCCAGGAGGTCCTCGACGCGGCGCTGCCCGACCTGTTCGAAAACCGCGCGGCGATCGAGCAGGCCAAGGGCGTGCTGATGGCTGTCTACCGGGTCAGCGCCGAGCAGGCTTTCGGGTCCTGCAGTGGCGATCGCAGGAGACCAACGTGAAGCTGCGCGCGCTGGCGAAGCAACTGCTCGCCGACGTCGCGACGTTGCCATCCCCGACGGCCGACGTGCAAAGTCAGTTCGACCATCTGTTGCTGACGGTGCACGAAAGGATTCCGGCCGAGTCCGCTGGGTAACCATCGCAATACGCGAACGCGGCAGGTCGGACACGGGTTAGTCTTCCAACAAATCTTGGACGGCGCATGCTGCGCATCCGGGCGAAAGGCTATGGAATTGTTGGCGGTGGAACACGAGGCCCATGAGGACGCTGTAGTCGTGCACGTCAAAGGCGACGTCGACTCGAGTACCGTCGACGAGCTCACCGCTCACCTGGCCGCCGCGCTCAAGCAGGCCGCGACGCACCCGGCCCGGCTGCTCGTCGTCGACCTACAATCGGTCGATTTTTTCGGAAGCGCAGCTTTGAACGCGGTGCTCGAGTGCCACGAGCAAGGGAAGGAATCCGGTACATCGGTCCGTCTGGTAGCGGACCATGACCAAGTGCTTCGACCGATCCAGGTGACGGAACTGGATCGCATCTTCGACATCTACTCCACGCTGTCCGATGCACTGCGGCGCAAACAACAGCAATGAACCCGGGACTGCCGCGGCTGACCTGGCGGCTGCGGTTGCGTTAGGCGGCGAGATGGGCCGCCGGTTCGCCGAATTCGACTGGGACGCACATCCTTTGGGATCGCCGCAAGGCTGGCCAAGCGAGGTGCGCGCGGCGGTTGCGACGACGCTGGCGTCACGGTTCCCGCTCGCGCTGTGGCTCGGCACGCAGGACCTGTTCGTGGTCTACAACGAGGCCTACATCGAAATCCTCGGGGATAAGCACCCAGCTGCCTGGGCCAGCCTGGCCGGAAGTGTGGTGGGACATTTGGGACTCGATCGGCCCGATGCTCGCCGGCGTGGTCGCCACCGGCGAGGCAACCTGGTCGCGCGACCTGATGCTGCCAATGGTGACCGCGGCTGGCGCGAGGACAGGTACTTCACATTCACCTATAGCCGGCTGATCGCCGAAGACGGTCAGCCCTACGGCATCTTCTGCCCTTCTTACGAGACCACCGAACGGGTGCTGAGCGAGCGCCGCCTGCATCTTCTCAATGCGGTTGCGTCCGCGATGATGGAGACGCGCAGCATCGACGACGCGGTCAGCGTGGCTGTCACGGTGTGTGCGGGTCAGCCCGCAGACCTGCCATTCATCGCTGTCTATGTCGACGACGCGGAGACGGGCGAGGTCACACTGCACGGCGCGACAGCATCGGTGTTGCCGCTGCTGCCACGCGAATTGGCACAGCTGACGGACTGGCATTTGGCGTCGCGGTCCCGGGCGGAGGTGCGGCTGATCGATGGGGTGGCGGCCGCGATCCCCGGTATCGAAGACGTCTTAGGGGGCGATTGCCCACAGCAGGCTCTGGTGTTGCCGCTGGGGGAAGCTTCGACCGTCGGGGCGCTGGTGGTTGGAACCAGTCCGCGACGTCCTCTCGACACGCAGTACCGCGGCTTCTGCCAGTTGCTGGCCGACCAGCTGTCGTCAACGTTCGCGTCGATAGTCTCCTATGAACAGGAGCGGCAGCGAGCCGATGCGCTGGCCGAATTGGATCGGGCGAAGACCGCCGACCACGTCGATACGCTTCGCACTCCGGCAGGGACTCGGGTCACGCTGCAGTTCGACCATGCGGTCGCGACTGCTTCAGCGACGACCTGACCGGCTAGGCCTCTTCCATCGCCTCGCCGAGTTCCTCCAGGATCCTGTTGTGGTGGCTGCTTGCCAGAAAGTGTCCGGCGGCGATGACCACAGCCACCGGCCAGTCGATGAGTTCGAGCGCCGCCAGGGCGGCCAGACCTCCGAAGTAGGCCAACTGCTCTGGCCGCGGTATTTCTACCTGCCCGAGCACCGGCAGGTTCACCACGAAGGTTTCACCTTCGCGGATCTTCTGCACCGCTTCGCGCTGCGATGTCCCCCTGCGCGTCTTCTTTTCCGCCATCATTTGCCTTTCAGTAACGAAGGGTTTGCCGACTCGCCCGGTCGTGCGGTCAACGTCGGACTTATGTCGATGACGACCGACTCCGGGGGCGATCCGCTAGTTTCGTCGATTGCCTTGGTGCTGAGGGTGCCGTTACTGGAACTCTATGCGCTGCTGTGGCGCGTTGGGGTTGTCGATATTCGTCATCCTGGTCGGAGGGCTCGTCGTTCGGCGAGCGCACATCAGGTTGTGGTGGTGGCGTGTGCGACGTGCCCCAACCTTCCGAAACACGATTCAGAACGGCTATCGCGATGGTCGCGGCAGCAGCGGATCCCAGCCCCTGCGCCCAGCCGACTGGACCCAGCGGTGTGCAGCCGAGCAATTGGCTGACCACAGGAATACTGATCAACGTTCCCATCGCCGCAAGCGAGCCCAGCGCGGTGAACACCACCAGCGGCGCGTGCGAATCCAGCAGTGTTTGACCCAACTCGGCGCCCACTAGGGCGACCAGTGCCACGGTGGATGCCCGTTGGGGGAGCCCGGTAACGCTTCCCATCGCCCAGGCTGCCGTCGTCGCGGCGGCCGTGGTGACGCCGCGGATGGCGACGGCACGCCACAATGCAGGCTGATCTGGGCCGCGTAGGCCCGTGTCGACCGGACCGCGGGGCGTGCTCACCGCAAGGGCGGCAGCCGGCAGTGCATCGGTCATCATGTTCACCAGCAGCAGCTGCCGGGTGTTCAGCGGCGAGGTCCCGGTGATCGCGCTGCCGATGACAGCGAACAGCACCTCGCCGGCATTGCCGCCGAGCAGCACGGACACGGCCGCCTGCACCCGCTGCCAGAGTTGGCGTCCTTCCTCGATGGCGTGAAGTAGCCCCTCGATACGGGCGTCGACCAGCACCACGTCGGCTGCCATGTGCGCCGGGTCGCTGCCGCCCGCGACGACGCCGATACCGACAGTGGCGGCCCGGATGGCAGCGGCATCATTGGAGCCATCGCCGACCATCGCACACAGCACCCCGGCACTCTCCAGCGTCTGGACGACTTGAACCTTGTTCTCCGGAGTCATCCGGGCGAAGATCACCCGTTCGGTCACGACGCGCTCTTGGTCTTTGCGTGACAGCGAGTCCCATTCGGAACCGCTGATGACCTGCTCGGCGGTCACCGGCAGGCCCAGCTCCGCGGCAATGGCCGTGGCGGTAATCGGATGATCACCCGTGATCAGCTTCACGCCCACTTTTTGGGATCGCAGCTTGGCGAGTAGGCCGGCGGCTTCGGCGCGTGGGGTATCGGACAAACCGAGGAACCCTGTCAGCGTCAACCCGTCGCGGGCGAATTCGGCGATGTCGTCGGGGTTGTCCTGGACCGCGTGAGCCTGAGCCGGAGTCAGCTGCCGCTGCGCCACCGCAATAACCCGCAACCCGCTGGCGGCCATTTCAGCGACCGTCTCATCCATGGTGGAGTCGGCGTCCTCGCAGGTGGCCAACACCACTTCTGGCGCACCCTTGACGGTCAGCTCGCTGCCGGTGACCGATGCCGAGAAAGACCTGCCGGACCGGAAGGGAAGGTGAGCGGTCGGTGGTGGCACCGGACTCGAGGCCTCAAGGGCTGAAGCGGCCTCGACAATGGCGACATCGGTGGCGTGCACATGGGGGTCGCCGTTGGACGCTGGCGCGGCGTGCGCGGCACAGCGCAGCACTTCCTCGCGGGAGTATCCCGGCGCCGTATGGACGTGCGCCACCCGCAGGCGGTTCTCGCTGAGGGTTCCAGTTTTGTCGAAGCAGACCACGTCGATCCGGCCGAGCGCCTCCACCGAACGCGGAACGCGGACCAGCGCGCCGAACTTCGTCAGTCGTCGTGCCGACGCCGCTTGCGCAAGGGTCGCCACCAACGGCATCCCTTCCGGGACCGCCGCGACAGCGATGGCGATGCCACTGGCTACCGCCTGGCGCAGACCCGTGCCCCGCAACAGCCCCAGCCCGCCGACCAGCGCACCGCCGCCCATGCTGACGGGGAAGGCTCGATTGGTGAGCTGGCTGAGCTGGTGCTGCAGGCCGATGTCGGATGAATGGTCGTCGGACACCAGCTCGGCAGCACGACGTTCCTGGGTGTCGGCCCCGACCGCGGTTACCAACGCGACCGCGGTACCTGCCACCACGGTGGTCCCGGCGTACAGCATGCAGCGGCGCTCGGCGAGAGCGGCGCCGGGCGTGGCCTCGACCTGCTTCTCCACCGACAGCGACTCACCGGTCAGCGTTGACTCGTCGACCTCGAGATCGACCTCCTGGATCAGCCGAGCGTCGGCGGGCACCACCTCGTGGGTACGCACCTCGATGACATCGCCGGGCTGCAATTGCGCCGCGATGACACCGGTGTACGTCCGCTCCCCGCGTGGACCGGTCAGCACCTTCCGGGCCGGCGGAACCTGCTGAGCCAACAGTCGGTTCAGCCGATTCTCGGCGCGCAGCCGCTGGCTGGCCGCCAGGACGGAGTTCCCGGCCAATACCGAAAAGACCAATACCGCGTCGACGGGCGAACCAAGCACCGCGCTGGCCGCCGAGCCGAGTGCCAGCACCGGCGTCAGCGGGTCGGTTAACTCGGCGCGGACCGCCTTGGCCAACTGCCAGAACGCGTTCCCGAGCGATTCGGTCGACTGCAAGGCACTCGCTTCGGTGCTGTCGGCCAGTGCCCCGGCGGGGTCGGGCGCGGGCAATACCTTCCGGACCTGCTCGACCGACATCGCGTGCCACTCGTGGATGGCAGCGGGGCGGGGTGCGTCTGCGCCGACGACGCCGCGGGCCAACAGGTATCCCGAGAGCAGACCGGCCGCCGCCCCGATGTTGACCGGTCCGGGCCCGAGACCACGGACACCGGGGATCATCAACAGCGATCCCATAGCTGTCGCGCCAAGCGATAACCCGATGCCTTGCTGGGTTGCGGTCCTGGCTGCCGGTAGCGCGTGCAGCACCCGCCAAGCGGCCCCCAGGTCGGGCAATAAGAGATCGGCGGTCCAGGGTGGCGGACTTCCTTCCCGCTGCGGCATCATCCCCAGCGCCACGTCCGCAAACGAAATCGCTTGTGCGCCAGACGATGACAGCACGGCCACGATCTGGCCCGCCTGGTGCAAGTCGGCCACCGCGACGGCGAGCGCGTCGTCGATTGACTGGCTCGCCTCGTTCGTCAGGGGTCGGACTTCGTCGAACGCGTGTCGCAATTCGTCCAGCGAGTCGACATCGACTGTGATCAGATCCGCTCCGGTGCGGTTTGCCTCGGCGACCACGGCGGAGGCCAGTGGATCGTGGGCGGGAAGAAATAGGGCTTCGGCTACCGAATTCGGCCGTTGAGACGAGATTCCCGGCACCGGGTGCCAGCCGGGGGACAAGGCGTCCTTCTCGAGCAGGAGCTGGGCGCGGTTCCACGCCGCGGACAACTCGTTCTCGTCGGCACCGCGGATGCGCGCCACCCGCAAGCTTTCGGTGCACAACACGCGGGGGTCGATGACGATTGCGTCGACCAGATGCAGCCTGCGCAGCGCGTCGGGCCGCAGGGGCAATACCGCTTGTCGATCGGCCAATCCGCGTCCCAGGGTGGTGGCGAATGCCTCGGGTGTGGTCCGGGTGGCCTTCGGGGTAGTCGTCGTGACCGCGGTGGCGAACATGTTCACGTTGCGGGTGACCGCGCCGGCCAGCCCGGCGCTGAGCGCCTGGAGGAGTGCGAGTTGACCGACGTAGCGGTTGGCCGGTGTGGACGGCCGGTTATGACCCAAGGCCGGCGGGGCAGGTGGTTGGTCGGCGTGTAGCGCCAGCTTGGGTTCGTGCTTTTGCCAGGCTCGTGCCCCGGCGCGAGATTCGGCGGCTTTCAGCGACTGTATCGCCAGCCCGACCGACAACGAGGATGCCGACTGCGCGATGGTTTGTGCGGCCGCTGCGGCCAGCGTGAGCACCAGGTCGGTGGAGGGCCCGCCGATAGTGCCCACGAGCAGACGGCGCAGGGCGGGCTGGTAGTCCACCAGGGTTACGACCGACTGCACCACGCTCGGGCCGGGCGGTAAGCGCAGCGCCCGGCCGGTCAGCGCTATGCCCAGCCCGGCCGCGTTGGCGGCGACGGTCACGGCTCTGGTCGCCAGCACCACGCCGTCGCCCGGCAGATTTGTCGGGGGTGCCGCGGCTTTGACGTCTTTTTTTGGGCCGCAACGCTTCTCGGCGCCGTCGACAATGCGGCACAGGTCGCGCAGCGACGTGTCCGGGCCGCTGATGCTGACGACCACACGCGACAAGGGGTAGTTCAAGCTGGCCGAAGTGACGCCGGGGTGGGCCAGGACCGCGTCGAGCACGAGGCGTCCGAGTTCGCGGTCTCCCGCGCTGTCTAGGCCGCGCACCTCGATCCAGGCACGGCTCTCGCCGCGCCAACAGCGCCGGCTCAGTGTTCCCTGGGGCAAGTCGCCCGAAAGGGCCCTGGCGCCTTCTCGCAGCGGGATAGCGGCGATGTTGAAACCGGCCTCAACGAGGGCGGTGGTTGCCTGGACGCCCGTCGCGACGGCACGCAACGGCATAGATCGTCGTATTGAGGTCGCAATGCTCAAAGCTTGTTCGAACGGTCCCTATTAGTTGGTGCTGCGCAACTCGGTGGTACCCGCCCGTCGTCCAGCAGCCTTCTTGGCTGCCGGCTTACTGGCGGCTTTCTGCGGAGCGGCGCTCGGGGGCGCTGGTTCCACGGGTACCGACTTGAGGTTCGCTTTTACCGCCGGTGTGGCCGGTTCGTGCTTGCGGTTCAACCTTTGCAACAACAGGGCACTGCCGCCGACTGCCAGCAGCACCGGCCACTCGACCAGGCCGGCGACGCCGAGCGCGCCGAAGGCCAGCGCGGCCGCCGGCGCCGAGTGGCTGCCGCTGCTCATTCCGCGCTTGACGCCCTCCGCGGCTCCCGTGACGCCGCCGATAACTCCATTTACCGCCGCGCCACCCACAGCGCCGGCGGCCGCGGTCGTCGCGGTCGCCACACGACTCACCGTTTGACCAACGCCTCGGACTGCTCCGCCGATGACACTCATGATGACTCCCTGGCTTTCATGCTCTTGCCGCAAACCCTGCGTCGGCAGGAGATATACCCACTGAACGCAACGTTAACAGCAAAACAACACTGTTTCCGCTTCTAACTAATCCAAAGCCTGCCACCTTGCAAACGCGCAGACAACGAGCAGCCGCATTTAATTTCCCCGAGCTTAACCTGCTCGTGGGTGTGGCGCGAACGCTGTGAATGCGACTAGCCACGCCTTGCATCAATGAGCACCGGCGCGTGATCGCTGGCCGCCTTCCCTTTGCGTTCCTCGCGGACGATATGCGCGTCTGTCACGCGGTTGGCCAACGCCGGTGAGGCGAGTATGAAGTCGATGCGCATGCCTTGTTTCTTCGGGAACCGCAGCTGGGTGTAATCCCAGTAGGTGTACACCCCGGGGCCCGGCGCGAAAGGCCGCACCACATCAGTGAATTGCGCGTCGACAATAGCGTTGAACGCGCGGCGCTCCGGCTCGGAGACATGCGTGGCACCGACAAAGAATTCGGTGCTCCAGACGTCTTCGTCTTTCGGGGCGATATTCCAGTCGCCGGCCAGCGCGATCTGTGCCGTGGGATCGTCGCGTAGCCAGCCGGCCGCCGTATCACGCAGAGCGGCAAGCCAATCGAGTTTGTACGTGTAGTGCGGATCGCCGAGTGCGCGGCCATTGGGCACGTAGAGGCTCCAGACCCGGACGCCGCCGCAGGTGGCGCCCAATGCGCGGGCTTCGGCCGTGGCGGCAACCTCTGGCTTGCTACTCCAGCTGGGCTGGCCTTCGAATCCGATCTGCACATCGTCGAGACCAACGCGAGAGGCGATTGCCACGCCGTTCCACTGATTGAAACCGACATGTGCGACTTCGTAGCCGAGTTCGAACAACGGCAGGGTAGGGAACTGGCTGTCGGAACACTTGGTCTCCTGCATGGCCAGCACGTCGACGTCGGCGCGGGCCAGCCAGTCGGCGACGCGGTGCAGGCGGGTGCGAATCGAGTTCACATTCCAGGTGGCCAGCCGCAGCAGCGGCGATCGCAAGTGCGGCGAAGCCGGGCGCAACGGGTCGCCGCCATCAACCGTGCCGTCGGGCATGGCTAGACGGTATCCCAGGAGAGTGCTTGGGCCGGGAAGTAGCGGCGACGATGGTGCAGCCGGAAACCCAGTGACTCACTGAGCGCCGTCGCGCCGGTGTCGGGGACACACAGGTAGCCACGCGTTGCGCCGCGATCCGCGCCCCAGGCCAACAGTGCTTCGCACAGAGCCGCGGCGGCTTGATCGTCGGCGTCGTGGTGCGCGGGGCGCATTGGCGACACACCCACCCACCGAGTGCCGTCGGGTGCGTCGGTCACCGCTGCACGCGCGACCGCTGCGCGTGGGTGGGTCCCGAACATGAGCTCCCCGTTGATGACGGAGGTGAGCACGTCCACGGGAATCTCGCGCCGGTATGTCCGCAGCCAGGCGTCGTCCGGGCGAGCCGACAGGGTGATGGACGGGTCGGGTTTGTATGAGGCCATATCGGAGATGTCGCGGACCAGAACTCGTTCCGTGTGTTCGCCCGTCAACCCGGGCGGCAGCGGCAGCATGCGATCCGGAATGGCCAGTCGTGGTGTCAGGCCGCGACGCTGGTACCAGGCGACGATCGCTGGGACGGTACTGACGTGGGCTGAAATATCCAGTGGTACTGCGCAATTGGCGGCGAGGCTAGCTCCGTGACCGGCCCGCAGCAGCCAGCCGTCCAGCCAGGCCTGTTCCACGCCGGGCCAAGCCGCAGCGGCCGCATGCTCAAGCGCCCGAATGTGGGAGGTGCGTACCGGTGCATCGGTCAGCACCCGCAGCGCGACTACGTCAGTGGGTGGGAACTCGACGACCGCACCCGTTTTCGTCTGCACCCGCACTACCGGGTCGACCGCTAGCAGGTGTCCCACCACATCGGTCAGCGGCGGCACCGATCCGGCGGGGCGACGGTAGCGCACCGTCACCCGCGTTCCCAGGTCCGGCCACGAGAACATCAGTGACCGAACGGATCCGGCCCTTCACCCGGCAGCCACGACAGGCCGGGAACGCCCCAGCCTTGTGCCTTGACGGCCCGTTTCGCACTGCGGGCGTAGCGGCCGATGAGACGGTCCAGGTACAGAAAACCATCCAAGTGCCCGGTCTCGTGCTGCAGCATTCGCGCAAACAGGCCGGTGCCCTCGATAGCGACCGGCTCGCCGTCGGCATCGAGTCCGGTCACCCGTGCCCACTTGGCACGGCCGGTGGGGAACGATTCGCCGGGAACCGATAAGCAGCCCTCGTCGTCGGTAGCCGGGTCGGGCATGGTCTCGGGTATTTCGGAGGTTTCCAGAACGGGATTGACGACGACACCGCGGCGGCGGTCGGTCATTCCGCGGTCCTCGGCACAGTCGTAGACGAAGACCCGCAAGCCAACCCCGATCTGGTTGGCGGCCAGGCCGACCCCGTGCGCGGCGTCCATGGTGTCGTACAGGGTGGAGATCAGTTCGGGCAGATCCGCCGGTAGCGAACCGTCGGCGGCGACCGGCACCGGTTTCGTCGGGGTATGCAAGACCGGATCTCCCACGATCCGAATTGGTACCACTGCCATGGTCGGCTAAGGTACCGCACGCGGTTGCGCTCCTAAGCCGGCGATCGGAGTGCGGGCAATCTAAGCCAATCGGCCGACTCGCGGGTCTGGATGACGGCTTGAGGGTTTGGGCCGTGGTTCAATATTCGCCGAAACACGCCCTTAGGTAAGTCAAGTCATTAGAGCAGTTCAAGAATCCGCCGGAAGGGTCCAGGGGAAGCGATATGGACAGCGCTATGGCGCGGGCAAATCGATCGGGGGACGATTCTGAAATCGCAGATGGACTCACCCGCCGCGAACACGACATCCTCGCATTCGAACGTCAGTGGTGGAAATTTGCCGGGGTGAAAGAAGAAGCGATCAAAGAGCTGTTCTCGATGTCGGCGACGCGCTACTACCAGGTACTCAACGCGCTCGTCGATCGACCCGAGGCGCTGGCCGCCGACCCGATGCTGGTGAAACGATTGCGACGGCTGCGCGCCAGCCGCCAGAAGGCGCGGGCGGCGCGGCGCTTCGGCTTCGAGGTGACCTGACAAGTCCGTGCCTTTGCGGCTTCCGGCACTTTTCTGGCTACAGTGGGCTCGATGAAAGAGCGAGTCCCCGACTCTACGGGGCTTCCCCTGCGGGCCATGGTGATGGTGCTGTTGTTCCTGGGCATCATTTTCCTGCTGCTCGGCTGGCAGGCTCTGGGTTCTTCCGGGAACTCCGACGATTACTCGGCGTCGCCGGTCACCAGCGTGACCGCCACCAGCTCGTCGTCCACTTCGACTAGCAACAAGCCCGCGGCGAACCAGGCCGAGGTGCAGGTGTACAACATCTCGGCGAAAGAGGGTGTTGCCGCGCGCACCAAGGACCAGCTCACGGGCGCCGGTTTCAAGGTCACCAAAGTCGACAACCTGACGGTGCCCGATGTCTCAGCCACCACGGTGTACTACACCGACGCTGACGATGAGCATGCCACCGCCGACGCGGTGGGCCAGAAGCTGGGCGCACCCGTCGAACCGCGAATTCCGGCACTCAGCAACCAGCCGCCGGGGGTCATCGTCCTCGTTACGGGCTAGGCCCTCACGGGCTAGGCTCTCGCTATGCCTAAGCTCGCCGGTTACCGCAATGCCGCCGCTACCAAGTCCGCACTGTCGCCGCTTTTACTGGCCACTTGCATGGTGCTGGTGAGCGCGTGCAGTCCGAACCAACCCCCGGCGTCGAGTCCGGGTACCACGCCGGCGATCTGGACCGGATCACCGGCGCCATCGGGAACCGGAAACCCGGAGGGTGCGCCCGCGGCGTCGCCGAACATCACCACCCATCTGAAGGCACCCGACGGGACTGCGGTCGCGACCGCGAAGTTCGAATTCAACAACGGCTACGCCACCATCACCATCGAGACAACCGGCAGTGGTCAGCTCTCGCCCGGCTTCCACGGGGTACACCTCCACAAGGTCGGCAAGTGCGAGCCCAACTCGGTCGCCCCAACCGGTGGCGCGCCGGGGGATTTCCTGTCCGCCGGTGGGCACTTCCAGGCGCCCGGGCACGCCGCTGAGCCTGCCAGCGGCGACCTGACCTCGCTTCAGGTGCGCAAGGACGGCTCCGCGATGCTGGTGACCACCACGGACGCATTCACCATGGACGACCTGCTAACCGGCCAGAAGACCGCAATCATCATTCACGCCGGTGCCGACAACTTCGCCAACATCCCGCCGGAGCGCTATAACCAGAGCAACGGAACACCGGGCCCCGACGCGATGACGATGAGCACCGGTGACGCCGGCAAGCGGGTGGCGTGCGGTGTCATCGGTGCCGGCTAAAAGGGCCGCTCAAAGCGATAGGGCCCGCATCGATTTCGCGCCCTCGCCACGGCCAACCATCGGTGTGGAGTGGGAGTTCGCGCTGGTCGACGCGCAAACCCGCGACCTGAGCAACGAAGCCACCGCGGTCATTGCCGAGATCGGCGAAAACCCGCGTGTACACAAGGAATTGCTGCGTAACACCGTCGAAGTGGTCAGCGGCATCTGTGAATGCACGGCAGGGGCGATCGAGGATCTGCGCGACACCCTCGGTCCGGCTCGCCGAATCGTCCGGGACCGGGGCATGGAGTTGTTCTGCGCCGGCGCCCACCCGTTCGCTCGGTGGTCGTCGCAGAAACTCACCGATGCCCCGCGCTACGCCGAGCTGATCAAACGCACTCAGTGGTGGGGCCGGCAGATGCTGATCTGGGGAGTGCACGTTCACGTCGGGATCTCGTCGGCGAACAAGGTGATGCCGATCATGTCGTCGCTGCTGAACTACTACCCGCATCTGTTGGCGCTATCGGCATCGTCACCGTGGTGGGGCGGCGAAGACACCGGATACGCCAGCAATCGCGCCATGATGTTCCAGCAGTTGCCCACCGCCGGGCTGCCGTTTCAGTTCGAAACCTGGGCGGAGTTCGAAGGGTTCGTCCACGACCAGAAGAAGACCGGCATCATCGACCATATCGACGAAATTCGTTGGGATATCAGGCCGTCACCGCATCTGGGCACCCTCGAGGTGCGGATCTGCGACGGCGTGTCCAACCTGCGTGAGCTGGGTGCGCTGGTGGCGCTGACGCATTGCCTGATCGTCGACCTGGATCGCAGGCTCGATGCCGGTGAGACGCTGCCGACCATGCCGCCCTGGCATGTCCAGGAAAACAAGTGGCGTGCCGCCCGGTACGGCCTGGATGCAGTGATCATCTTGGACGCCGACAGCAATGAGCGACTGGTGACCGACGATCTCGCCGAGGTGCTGACCCGGTTGGAGCCGGTCGCGAAGTCGTTGAATTGTGTTGATGAGCTGGCCGCCGTGGCCGACATCCCCGGGCAGGGTGCCTCATACCAACGGCAGCGCCGGGTGGCCGAGGAACATGACGGGGACCTGCGCGCGGTGGTCGACGCGCTGGTGGCCGAGCTGGAAATCTAGGTTGGCGACATGGCCGATCTCGAACGCATTGAGCTGGCGATGTTCCCGCTGGAATCGGCGCTGCTGCCCGACCAAGGTCTGCCGTTGCGGATCTTCGAGCCCCGTTACGGCGCGCTGGTCCGGCACTGCCTCGACACCGGCGATCCATTCGGCGTGGTGCTGATCGCCCGCGGCCGCGAGGTCGGCGGCGGTGATTCGCGTTGTGATGTCGGCATCCTGTCCAGGATCACCGAATGCGTCGACCACGGCGCTGGTCGCTACTCACTGCATTGCCGGACCGGCGAGCGAATCCGGGTGTCCGAATGGCTGCCCGACGATCCCTACCCGCGGGCGACGCGTAACGCTGTGGCCCGATGGGCCGGGCGATCCGGTTACCCAAGCCCAGCTGCTCGATGTCGAAGACCGGGTGATGGCCCTGTTCGAGCGGATCGCCGACGCTCGCGGCGCTACGCTGCCGGCTCGCGAGGCGCTGCTGGGCGACGACGCAGTCGGAGACCCCGGGCAACGCCTGGTCGCGTTGGCGTCGCGCATCCCGATCGGGACGGCCGACCGCTACACGGTGCTGTCGGCGCCCTCGGCCGCCGACCGCCTGGCCGCGCTGAGCGAGGCCGTGGAGGCGGTAGCCGAGATGGTGGAGTTCCAGCTCTCCGAATAGCGTTGCGCGACAGGCTATTACGATGAAGGTACATCTTCAGGTCAACGGTTCACCGGCCGAGGCGGCGTCAAGCGCCGCCGACATCGCCGCGACAGGTGCCGACGGTCTGTTCACCTTCGAGGGCCAGCACGACGTGTTCTTCCCACTGATCATCGCCGCTGGCGCGACCAGCCTGGACTTGATGACGAACGTGGCGATTGCCCCGCCGCGCAGTCCGTTGCATTTGGCACACGCCGCCTACGACTTGCAGCTCTACAGCGGCGGTCGGTTCCGGCTCGGTCTGGGTTCGCAGATGAAGGCTCACATCGAAAAGCGCTACGGCAGTACGTGGGAGAGGCCGGCGGCGCGAATGGCCGAAACCATCGCGGCGATCAAGTCGATATTCGCGGCGTGGGAAGGCCAGTGCCGCCTGGATTTTCGCGGCGAGTTCTTCACGCACACGCTCATGGCGCCCAACTTCAACCCGGGCCCCAACCCGTTCGGCCCACCGCCGGTGCTGCTCGGTGCGCTGGGTCCGGTCATGACGCGCACCGCCGCACAAGTCGCCGACGGACTGCTGGTTATGCCTTTCAACAGTGCCCGCCACTTCGCCGAACGCACCATCCCCGCGATCAGCGAGGGACTGCGGCGCTCGAAGCGAACGTCCCACGATTTTCAGATCATCGCCCAGGCCATGGTCGCCGTCGGCCGAGACGAGGCCGATCTGGCGACCGCGATCAACGGGGTGGCATCCCTCATTGCGTTCTACGGCTCGACTCCGGCCTATCTGCCCGTGCTACAGGTCGAGGGATGGGCCGATGTCCAACCCGAGCTCAACGCGCTGTCCAAGCAGGGCCGCTTCGCCGAGATGCGCCGACTGGTCAGCGACCCGATGGTGGCCCGGATCGGGATCGTGGGAACTCCCGAGGAATGCGCCCAGCAGATCGCCACACGGTTTTCAGAGCACGCCGATGAGGTGTGCTGTTATTTCCCCGGCTACACGCCCCGCACCGCGGACATCGCCGACCTGATCGGCGCCCTGCACCGGACCCCGGCCCCGCGATGAGCACCGATGTGACGGTCGACGTCGACGCGGGCGTGGCGGTGCTCACGCTCAATCGGCCCGAGCATCTCAATGCCTATACCGCCGAGATGGGCGTGCTGCTGAGCCGGGCATACCTGGAGTGTGACGGTGACGACGACGTCCGGGCCATCGTGGTTACCGGTGCGGGCCGCGCCTTTTGCGCCGGGGCGGATTTCTCAAGCGGCGCAAGCCCGTTCGACGCCCCGGCCGACGACAGCACGTTCTCGGCGTCACCGATCACCCCGGCCGCCTTCGAATTGCGCAAACCGGTGATCGCCGCAGTCAATGGCCATGCGATTGGCATCGGCCTGACCATTGCGTTACAGGCAGACATCCGCATCGTCGCCGACGACGCCAAATACGGTGTGGTGCAAGTCCGCCGGGGAGTGATACCCGACTGCATGTCGCACTGGACGTTGGCGCAGTTGACCACCTTGGGGGTTGCCGCCGACATACTGCTCACCGGGCGAACATTCAGTGGGGCCGAGGCGGTGGCGCTCGGTATTGCGAATCGGGCGCTGCCCGACGAGCAGGTGCTCGACCATGCGGTGCAGATGGCCCGCGACATTGCGGTCAACGTGGCGCCGATGTCGGCGGCGCTATGTAAGCGACTGCTGTGGGACAGCGCGATCAACAACTACACCCCTCGACAGGTCGCGTCGCTGGAAACGCAGCTACACCAACGCGTGATGGGCACCGCCGACGCTCGTGAAGGAGTCGCCGCATTCCTCGATCGCCGCCCGCCACTGTTTACTTCGCGGCTTTCCCGTGATTGGACGGCGCTGCCCGAGCCATGATCGCACGGTAGCCACCCATGCCCAGGCCGCTGATTCCCGTGCAGGACATCTACGACCGCGCACTGGCACTGCTGGATTCCGAAGGGGCCGGTGCGCTGGGTGCCCGGCGATTGGCCGCAGACCTGAAGATCTCGACGCGCACGCTTTACCAGCAAGTCGGCACCCGCGACCAGCTCATCCGGGAGTTGGTCGCACAACACTTCTCACGCCTGCGACTCGACTTCCGCGAGTACGACACCTGGGAGTCCACGGCCTGGCACTGGTGCCTGGCTTTGTATGAGGCGCTGCGTGCCCATCGGTTCCTGACCGAGCTGATGACGATCGATGATCGCGAATCGGTGACTGACTACATTGACGGCCTTATGAAAGCGACTATGCGCGAAGGTATTCCGCGGGCATTGGCGCTCGAGTGCTGTCGGTCGCTGGTCACCGTGACGATCAACCACGCCATCATCGAGGTGCGGGCATTGCGGGAGCCGGAACACTCGCCGCGAAGCGCCGTCGAGACAGCCAAGATCGCCGAGAATTTCCCGATGACTATCCGCTGGATTTTGGCCGGCGTGCGTGCCGAGGCGGCTGGCTGATCTTGACGGTCAGCAACTCGGCCAGCGCGACGCCGAGGTTGTGCAGGTTGGTTTGCAGCGAATACGTGCGGTCGACCGTCCAGTTGACGATGCCCCCGGACAGTGCGCCAACGATGATGTCGGCCAAGGTTTCTGCGTCGTGTCGCGCGCTGACCTCACCGCGCGCGACCCCCTCTTTGACCAGCTCGACAAAGGTGTCGTGCAGGTTGGATCCGCGCTGGATGCCGTAGCCGCTGGTGGCCAGCATTTCCCCGATTATTTCGCGGTAGGTGTCGCCCGATCCGACCAGCGCCGCGGCGATGTCGTCGAACACACCGATAAGTCGCGCCGGGATCGCCTCATCGGCGCGGTCGAAGACGACGTCGTGCAGGTTGACCAGTCGGCGCTGCGCCAACGCCCGGATCATGTCCTGCCGGGTGGCGAAGTGGTTGAAGAACGTCCGATTGGCGACGTCGGCGCGTTCGCAGATTTCCTCGATGGTGGTGGCCGCTACACCTTGGCGCAGAAACAGATCGAAGGCGGCGGTGAGGATCTTCTCCCTCACCTCGAGCTTGCGCCGTTCGGTTCTGTTCATCTTCTCGCACACAAGTTCTCGGAGAGGGCCCACAAGTCGGCCGCGCGCTGTTCGTCGCGCGCGTAGGGCGCGACCGTTTCGCTGACCCCGCAGTTCTCGAGGTATAGCCCACCCTGGTCGGCCAGCTCCGGGCTGACTGCCGCCCACACCTGGGTGGCCGCACCGTGGTCCGGGGTGGTGAAGTCGAGATAGCCGTCGGTCGGTTCGCCGCGCGCTGCGGTGCTGGCAGCGGCGTATTTGCGTAGCTGTGAGAAATCCGAACGGGACATGTACCGCGCCAGCGAAGTGGCCACGGTGCCGGGATGGACGGCGTAGGCGCGGATTCCCAAGTCGCGCCAGCGTCGGTCGGCTTCTATCGCGTGCAGGATATTCGCTGTCTTGGACGCGCCGTAGGCGACGAACTTGTCGTATTCGCGATGCTCCCAGTTGGGATCGTCGAAGTCGACGTCACCCATGACGTGGCCTCCGGAAGACAGGGTCACGATCCGGGCATTGCCGGCGGCGGCGAGTTGCGGGACTAGGAGTCGGGTGAGCTCGAAGTGCCCGAAATGATTTGTCCCGATTTGTATTTCAAATCCATCGTGTGTCCGGCCCAACGGCGTGAACATGACGCCGGCGTTGTTCATCAAAACATCAATCACCGGCGCGATGTCGCCGATTGCGCTCGCCGCCGCCCGAACACTGTCCAACGCTGTGAGGTCGAGCCGCACCGTCGAGGTGAGGGCACCGGGAACCTCGCCTGCTATCCACTGGGCCGTCTGGCTCAGGGCATCGAGGTTGCGGGCGGCCAAGATTACGTGCGCGCCTGCGGCGGCCAGCGCCCGGGCCGACTCGCGGCCCAGCCCGGATGACGCACCCGTGATCACGCATACCTTGCCGGACAGGTCGATTCCGTCGACGACCTGCAGAGCGCTGCGATGTCCGGTCATGTCGGCGTGAGCTGCCACAGTGGGATGACGACGCCCACGTCACATTCCTCGTCGACGATCCACTTACACATCCGCCGGATCGGCTCGATGGCGTCCTGCGGCATGGCGACCGCCACGCTGCATGCGTAGCCCAGGCTGGTCAGCCGTTGGGCGCCGAACAACGGCAACGTGTCTCGCAGCCGGCGCTTGAGCGATTCCGGGTAGATGCCGATGGTCTGGGTGTAGGCGTGGACCGCGGCGGTCACCTTGTCGATGCTGTCTACCGGCACGATGTTGGCGACCCGCCCGGACAGCATCCGGGAATAATCCACGGGCTCATCGAATTGCGAGACCACGATAGCGCCCTCGCGCTGCTCGCCGCCGATCACACGGTAGAAGTCCTCGGCCATTCGCGAGGCCTCGACATGGTCCAGCAGCTCGCGGTTGGGGTACAGCGGCGGGGTGCTGACAACCGGGGGCAGCGAGACCAGCTCCTGGTAGATCAGTTCGCCGAGCCGATTCGCGTTGGCCATACCCTCGGCGTCCGTTCCGCTGAGCACATAGATGACCCGGGAATTGGCGCACCCCTCCTGATTGGCCACGCCGATGTCGGTCGCGGCGCGGCGGGCCACCTCTCGCATCGTGTGCTCGTCGTCGAATGCCTCGCGGCCGATGATGGTGGCGCTGCGTTTCGGGTCCAGCGCGATCAGCTCCAAACCGGGCTGAATGTAACGGGTTACGTGTTTGACCGACGCCAAGCCGCCCCAGGCCACGATCTTTTCGATGTGGTGCGGCTGGTAGAGGGTTTCTTCGACGGCCAGATCGCCACCCTTCCAATACCCGACTACCAGATGCTTGGTGATCGGGTGATTCGGCGCAACATCAGCCAGCGTGCGGGCAATGGCGATCGCGGTAAGAGGATCGTTGGACGGCGCCTTGACGATCACGTCCGATCGGGTGATCACCGAACGCAGGATGGTCACCGCCGAGACCAGGCCGCCGTTACCCGCGGGGATGTGCAGCACGCGTGATCCGAAGGCGCGCACCCGCAATTTGCGGCCGTCGCGCAATGTGTGCCCAACCCATCCGTTGAGGTAGTCCAGCCCGACCTGAGTGTCGGCGATTTCGGTGACATTGTCCCGGGAAAACAGCGGCCGCAGCACGCGATAGCTGTTCCTCAGCATCTCCGCCGGCAGCACATTGGCGACCAGCGAGGCTTCGTAGGCCTCCTGCAGGTGGGTGTTCGACTCGAAATCCAGCGCGTCGCCGAGGGCGGCGAGCACATCGAGGATCTCGTCGAAGCTCAGCTCGTAGAGGTCGCTCATGTCCGCCGGGCTGCCCAGCGGCAGTCGCTCGACGTACTTGCTCATGTCGGGCGCGGCGAATTGCGATGCGCCGATGCGGGTATCGAACGGGACGAGGTCGTCGGTGATGACCTGTCCCCGCAAGAACAGCGGGA
Source organism: uncultured Actinomycetota bacterium (assembly GCA_963730415.1). Taxonomy (GTDB): domain Bacteria; phylum Actinomycetota; class Actinomycetes; order Mycobacteriales; family Mycobacteriaceae; genus Mycobacterium. Next base: position 598,658 of record CAVSSC010000001.1, read on the forward strand.
CCGTGTAAGCGATCACAGATCCACCCCCTTCATGAAGTTCACCGCCTCGTTGTGCACCTCATGCGTTGCAGCACAGGTGATTCGGTCGTCTTCCTGGCCATTTTTCAAGCCCTTCTTCTCGCTGTAGCGGACGATGTCCTCCTCGAAGGCGACGCTGGCTTGCCCGCACGGACACTGCAGGTCCCAGTTGATCGTGACTTCGTCACCGGAGATGACGCCGCCCCAGTGTGCGCGCAGCAGGATGTCGTAGACGGCGGCGCGGCCGGTCTGTACACCGGTGCGCGGAAGCGGCTCGCTGGTGTCGGGATCGAGCACGAACGGGATAACCCACGGTGCCACGTGGTAGCGGCCCTGGCTGCAACCCCAGTGAAAGGTGCTTGACTCGGAGAAGCCATAACCGACCTGGATGCGGTCGACGCCGAGGAATTCTTTGATAACGTCCATGAAATCGTCAGGCAGCGCAACGCCTTTCATCCCACCGCCGGTAAGAATCGCCGAGTCTGGGGCGAACACGTTTCGCACTCCGCGCTGCAGACCGGCGGTGGCGATGTCGTACATCAGGTGGTAGGTGCCGAGCATGAACACCCGCTTGCCGCGCAGCTGTTCGGTGATGCGGGTGAAGAACGCATCCATGTCCTGGGCCTGGCGCGCCTGCATGGCGATGAACTCGTCCTTGCGGGCGGCGAGCGCCGGGTCGATCTCGAGTCGATCGAGTTCGCCGCGCGAGGCAGCCGCGCGCATCTTGGACGCCAGAAACATCAGATCGGTGTCCACCGCGTGCGGGTACAGCGCGTGGAACTTGCTTTCGTCACCGCCGGTAAAGCCGCGCTTGATCATGTTGGCAATGCGCAGATGGCCAAGCTTGCCGCTGGCGAAGTTGGGCCACACCACATCCACCGACGGGTTGAGCTCCTGGTCGGTCGGTTCTTGACCGAATGTCTGGAATAGGCAGATCTTCCACAGCACCATGCCTTCTTCGGCGCCGCGCTTGTCTTTGGGAAGGATCGAGATGGTGCCGGTGGTGCCGCTGGAGGTGATGACCTCCAGCGGAGTCTGTTCGTCGAGACGGTCGATCCAGTCGTCGATCCCGCTGCACCCAGTGGTATCCACGCTGGCTAAGTCGTAGCTGGTGAGCTTGTCAAGCCACTTGGTCATCAGGTCGAAGCGCTTCTTGTCGATAAGTGCCGCAGGGTAGGACTTGAATGCTGTGTGCGAAAATAACAGCGGCGCAACGTTGTTGAACTCGTTGAGTGCGGTGATGCCGAGCCGGTCAGCCAGCTTGCGCAGCATTTCGATGCTCTGATAGTGCTCCTTGAACCGAATGCCCATCGCCTGGCGTTGCAGTTCTTCAAGCTCATGGCGTCCGATGCTGTGCATCTGGGTGTAGGACTGGCCGAAGAAGTTGATCGGGTCGTTCATGAATTCGGTAACCGGCCGCGCTGTGTTTTCGTGACTGTCATCGGTGTCCCTCAATTCGATGCCTGGTCTGCTCGCTCACCTTAGCCGCATCGTGCAGTAGTAAGCAATACTGCAGTCAACTGCAATTACTCGCCGGTCGCAGCTTCGTGCTCGGCCAGCGCCTTCAATGTGAGCAACTGCTTTCGCATCATCACCAGGTCGCCCCACGCGAGACCATGAGCGAGGAGCCAAGGGCTCGCGAACAACACTCGCACGTGCAGCCGTGAGCCGGCGCCCTCGGGTCGGGCCGAGTACGTGACAGCTACGCCCTTGGACCGCAACGTGATCTGCTCTCCGTCGACGAACGACTGCAACGCGAACACCGTCATGAAGCGCTGCCCGACTTCAAGCTCAACCAGTTCGGGATTGCGTTCCCGGGGACTGCGGCGGCCGAGGTTGTCGAGCGCGTCGTAGCTATAGGGCGCGACGCGGAGCTGGCACAGCCAGGAGAACACGATCGGTGGCGGTGCGGCGATGCTGATGGCGCGGTCGGCCTGGACGCCGGCGCGCACAGACACTGTCGCGGACCCCCGTCACCAATACCCGCCCATATCATACAAAAAGTACCATACTATGCGTATATGCGATCAACAGTTATGGCATGCTCATCGATATAGGGCAATCGTTCCATATAGAAGGAATGTACTAGATCGTGGCACCGCGGAAGCACGAAACCGATGTGATCCTCGACGCCGCCTGGGCCCTGGTGCTCGGCGGCGGACCGCGTGCAGCGAGCGTCGCGGCGATCGCGAAAGCGAGCGGCGCGCCTGCTCGGCACCCTGTATCACCGGTTCGGCGACCGCAACGGCATCTTGACGGCAGCGTGGCTGCGCGCGCTGGAACGCTTCCAGGCGCGAGCGATGGCCCCCGAGACCAATGCAGCCGGAAATACAGCGGCGGACAGCGCCGTCGCCATGGCTGTGGCCGCCATAAGCTTCGCGCGCGAACTCCCCGACGACGCCCGGCTGTTGTTGACAATCCGGCCGGGTGACCTGCTCGACGGCGATCCCGATGTGGCATTCCAAGAGACGCTCGCCGCGATGAACGCGCCGTTGAACGGGCGAATTGGCACCTTGGCTCAACAACTGTATGGGAGCAGCGATCCTCGGTCCGTCGATGCCGTCGCGCGAGCGGTTGTCGACCTGCCCTATGCCGTCGTTCGGCGCCACGCTCACGATGAGCCAATGCCGTCCTGGCTTGAAACCGACGTCGCGGCGTCGGCTCGCGCGGTGCTGGCGCAGTACCGGCCGTCAGAGAGCTTTGGCGAAGGCCCGTAACGACTGCACCTGCATGGGATCCAGCGAGGGGCGCACGGTTTGGCGCGCTGCCGCGAGGTCGGCGGCCGTCACGTCGGCGGCGTCGATGGATCGCCGCATCGCGGTCATCGCGGCCTCCCGCAGCAGTGCTACGCAATCGGCGGCGCTGTAGCCGTCGAGTCCGGCGGCCACGTCGTCGAGGTCGACGTCGGCGCTCAGCGGGATCGATTTCCCGGCAGTGCGCAGAATTTCGCGGCGGGCGGCGGCGTCGGGCGGTTCGACGAAGACCAGCCGCTCCAACCGACCCGGGCGTAGCAGCGCCGGATCGATCAGGTCCGGTCGGTTGGTGGCGCCCAGTACGACAACGTCGCGCAGCGGATTGACGCCGTCGAGCTCGGTCAGCAGTGCGGCCACCACTCGATCGGTCACGCCCGAGTCGAAGCTCTGCCCGCGCCGGGGCGCCAGCGCGTCGATCTCGTCCAGGAACACCAGCGAAGGGGCCGAGTCCCGGGCGCGTCGAAACAACTCACGGACGGCCTTTTCCGAGCTACCCACCCACTTGTCCATCAGCTCGGAGGCTTTGACGGCGTGCACACTGAGCTGCCCGGTGCTGGCGAGCGCGCGGACGACAAAGGTCTTGCCGCAGCCGGGTGGCCCGTACAGCAGCACCCCGCGGGGCGGCTCGACACCCAACCGGGCAAAGGTGTCGGAATGCTGTAGCGGCCACAACACGGCCTCGGTCAGTGCCTGTCTGGCCTCGGCCATGTCACCGACATCGCCGAGGGTGACGTTGCCGACGGTCAGCTCTTCGCTCGCCGAGCGGGACAGCGGCCGGATGACCGTCAGTGCGCCGACGAGATCCTCCTGGTTCAGCTTGGGTGGTTGCCCATCGATGCTGGCCCGCGACGCTGCCCGCAGCGCTGCTTCGCGTATTAGCGCGGCCAGGTCGGCAACGACGAAACCGGGTGTGCGACCGGCGATCTCGTCGAGATTGAGATCGCTGGTGGGCACCGATTTGAGCAGCGCCTCCAAGAGCGACTTGCGGGTGCCGGCGTCGGGTAGCGGCAGGCCCAGCTCCCGGTCGCACAGATCGGGGGCGCGCAGCCGGGCATCGAGCTGGTCGGGTCGCGCGGAGGTGGCGATCAATGCGACGCCTTCGGTGGCTACAGCGGTGCGCAGCTCGCCCAGGATCAGGGCGGCCACCGGCTCCGCGGTGGCCGGCAGCAGGGCGTCGACATCGGTGATCAGCAGGACGCCGCCACCGTCGCGAACCGTCTTCACCGCCGATGCCACGGTCTTAAGCCGATCATCGGGCGTCAGCGCGCCGACCTCCGGGCCGTCCAGTTTTACCAGCCTGCGGCCGTCGCACACCGCGCGCACCAGCGTCACCTTGCCCACGCCGGCCGGGCCCGACACCAGCACACCGAGGTTGGTGCCGGCGCCCAATGTCTTGAGCAGGTGCGGCTCGTCGAGCGCCAGCTTGAGCCATTCGGTGAGCTTGGCGGCCTGTGGCTGTGAGCCCTTGAGTTCCTCGACAACTGTCTCCGGGCTTGCCACATCGATTGGTGCTTGCAATGACGGCCCCGCGCCGGACGGAACACCGACGCCCCAGGTGACCAGCGAGTTGGGCTGCACGCTGACCGGTCCCTCGGGGTCGACACCGGTGACGGTCAGCAGCTCCGAGGTCCAGCTAATGCCCACCGAAGCGGCCAGCGCGCGAGTGGCGGCCGACGTCGATATGCCAGGACCCAGGTCGCGGGGCAGCAGCGACACGGCATCGCCTACGGTCACTACCTTGCCGAGCAAGGCCTGTCGCAGGGTGACCGGCATAATCGACTGGGTGGCCAGCGATGAGCCGGACAGCGTCACCGACCGCGCGCCGTAGACGGTGACCGAGCTGACGATCACTGCGGTGCCCTCGCGCAGCCCAGCGTTGGACAGCGTCACGTCGTCGAGCAGCACGGTGCCGACCGGGGTGTCCGGCCGGGCCAGGCCCGCGACTGCCGCCGTGGTCCGCGACCCGGTCAGCGATACCGCGTCCCACTCCCGAATGCCAAGAGCGGCAACGGCGCTCGGATGCAATCGGACGACACCGCGGCGGGAGTCGACGGCTGAGGTGTTCAGCCTGGCAGTCAAGGTGAGTTGACGGGCCGCGGCGGGTTCGATGGCTCCACTCCTACTCGGGCCGGGACGGCCCGCATCGTCGCCGGAGGCGGGCATCATGGCAGGCGTCCGCCCGGTTTGCGCAGCCCCAGCCGCGCCATCGACCGGCGGTGCGGGTGGGCCCGGCGGATGGCGCGCCGCGCGGCGCGACGTTGCTTGGGTTTGTCATCCCACGCCTCGGGGTGTGCGGCAAGCCAGCGCTGGTTGCGCACCGCGAACGGGATGTGGCACAGGTAGGCGATGATGATCACCCAGATCAACAGGTAGGGGGCCAGCACCGCGGCCGCCGCGCAGATCGCCAGCACCGCCAGCAGCGGGGCAGCCCAGTTTGGCGGCACCGACACCGCGTGCATCTTTCGCATCGGGATCTTGCTGACCATCAGCATCGACGTCCCCGTGATCCAGACGCACAGGAACACCGTCGACGTCCACCAGCCCTCGCCGAACTGCAGTTTGAGTCCGATAAGACCGATCATCGAGACGGCGCCAGCCGGCGCGGGCATCCCGACGAAGAATTCATGCGTGTAGGCGGGCTGGCTCCCGTCGTCGAGCAGCGCGTTGTACCTTGCCAGCCGCAACACGACGCACACCGCGTAAAGCAGTATCGCCACCCAACCGGCCGGCGAGCTCGACAGCATCGTCACGTACAGCACGATCGCGGGTGCCACTCCGAAGTTCACCGCGTCGGCCAGTGAGTCGATTTCCTCGCCCATCCGCGACTGGGCGTCCAAGATGCGGGCCACCCGGCCGTCCAGCCCATCCAGAATGGCGGCCGCGGCGATCAGTGCCATCGCGGCCTTCGGTTGATGCTCGAGGGCGAATTTGATCGAGGTCAACCCCGCGCAGATGGAGAGCACCGTCATCGCGCTGGGCAGGATATGCAGGTTGACCGCCCGCCTACCGCGCGGCTTGCTGATCATGGCAGCTCGGCCAGGACAGTCTCGCCGGCGATCGCGCGCTGGCCGACCTTGACCAGTGGTTCCGCGCCCGCCGGCAGATAGGTATCCAGCCTGGAGCCAAACCGGATCAGCCCGTAGGTGTCACCGATCGACAGCTTGTCCCCAACATGCGCGTCGCAGATGATGCGGCGCGCCAGCAGCCCCGCGATCTGTACGACGACCACCTCGGCGCCGGTGGGCGTCCGGATCCGCAGGCTGGTGCGTTCATTCTCGGTGCTCGCCGCGGCCAGATCGGCTGACCCGAAGCGGCCGGGCCGGTGCTGCATCGCGATCACCTCGCCGCTCACCGGTGCGCGCTGCACATGGGCGTCCAGCAGCGAAAGAAAGATACTGACCCGGGGCAGCGGCGCGTCGCCCATGCTGAGTTCGGCGGGCGGGGCCGCGAAGTCGATCACGCAAACCGCGCCGTCGGCGGGCGCGACGATCGCGCCGGGCCGAGTCGGCGGCACCCGCGGGGGGTGACGGAAGAACGCTGCGCAGGCACCCGCCGCGAGCAGACCCGCCCGTCGCAGCCACCGGTAGTTGCGGCCGGCCAGGGCCAGGCCCAGCCCGGCGGCGATGAACGGTCGCCCGGCTGGGTGTACCGGCGGAACGGTGGAGCGCACCAACTCCAGCACGTGTTGCGGGCTGAAGGTCGGGTCCTCGGCGGTGGGGCCTTCCTGAGAAGAACGGCTGCGGGGGCGTCGTGCCACGCGGCCATCTTACGGAGCCGTGGCGAACGGCGTGCCAGTGTCGAACCGGGTCCACTCGCGGGTTTCCAGTCGCCAGTTGCTACCGGCGCTCGCTGCTCGCCGCGGCGGGCATCAGCGTGACACTGGCGACCGCTATCGTCGCCGCGACCGGTCGGCTGGGCTACCTGCTCGGCGACGCCCGCGGCTTAGCTCAGGTCCCAGACCTGCAACTGGGTTCCGGCGGGCACTTCCACGACGTCCTCGGGGATGTCCAGCAGCCCGTTCGCCGACGCCAGCCACCGCAAATGATGCGACGCCGGTGGGCCGTAACTGGTGACGCAGCCGGTGTCGCGGTCGAGTACCGCGCGCCGGAACTGACGCTTGCCGCGCGGCGAGGTCAACGATTCGGTGAGGACGGCAGGCCGGTGCGGGCGCTCCGGATCCGGCAAGCCCATGGCTTTCCGGAGCGCGGGCCGGATGAACACCTCGAAGGACACCAGCGCGCTGACCGGATTGCCGGGCAGGGTAACGATCGTCGCGCCGGCCACGCGTCCTATGCCTTGCGGCATTCCCGGCTGCATCGCCACCTTGACGAATTCCACTCCTTGGTCGCCCTCGCGGCCGAAGGCGTCTTTGACGACCTCGTAGGCCCCGGCGCTGACTCCGCCGCTGGTGATGATCAGGTCGACCTGGTGCTCAGGGGCGGCGTATCGGTCAATGATCGAGCTGAACTGCGCGACTTCGTCTTCAGCGGTCGCGACGGCGATCACGTCAGCGCCGGCGTCGCGAACGGCCCCGGCCAGCATGATCGAGTTGGACTCATAGATCTGTCCCGGCCGTAGCGGGAGGCCCGGCGGCACCAGCTCCGACCCGGTGGATATCACCAGCACCCGTTGGCGCGGGATCACCGGCAGCTCAGCCATTCCCAGCGCCGAGGCCAGGCCGAGCACGGCCGGTGTCACGACCTGGCCCTTACGCAAGACGGTGGTGCCGGGGGCGACGTCCTCACCCGCTCGCCGGATGTGCTTGCCGGGCTGGCAGGGTTTCCGGATCGCCACCGAGTCCACGCCGCCGTCGGTGTCTTCGACCGGCACGATGGCCGTCGCCCCGGCCGGCACCGGCGCACCGGTCATGATGCGGTGCGCTGTTTTCGGTTGCAGCGTCAATTCGTCGGTGCGTCCGGCGGGAATGTCCTCGGCGACGGGCAACACCACCGGATGTTCGGGTGTGGCGGCGGGTGTGTCTTCGGCGCGCACCGCGTATCCGTCCATCGCGGAGTTGTCGAAAACCGGCAGCGCCAGCTGCGCGACCACGTCGTCGGCCAGGACCAGTCCCTGGGCCTGCATCAGCGCGACCATGACCGCAGGCCGGGCACGAATCAGTTCCGTTACGACATGCTGATGTTCTTCGACTGACCGCACGTGGCCATTATCGGCCCGTCAGACCGAAAACTTGACGCCGGTGAGTACTTCGGAGACGGTCCAGAGCCGACGTTGCAGTTGCTTGTGGTGGGACTGCGGGCTGGACTCGACGACCGTCGGGTGGCCGCGCTGCTCGAGGAAGCCGTCGGGGCCGGCGAATGCGGCGCTGGGCGGCCTTGCCGAGCCGACGTAAGGTTGAGAACGTGATTACCGGATTGGCCCACACCGGGGTGTGTGTCCCCGACTGTGAGGCCGCGGTGGCGTTCTACCGAGACGTATTGGGCCTGCGTGTGCTCTCGCCGCCGTATGTCATGAGCGGTAACGCCATTCGCGACGACATGGGTGAGCTGGTGTCCGACCCCAGCATGAAAGCGGCCATCGTCGGATTCGGAGACGACGGCGACCGTGTGCTCGAAATCATCGAATATCTTGGCTTGGAAGGGGGTGGGGAAGGCTCCGATCAACGAGGCCGTGCGGCCCTCACCGACCATGGGCTGTCCCACGTCGGGCTGATCTGTGAGGATCTCGACGCCACCCGGGCAGAACTCGAGAGCAAGGGAGTGCGCTTCCTGGTCAGCGGAATCGCAGACGTCGCGCGAGTGCGCACCACCTGGTTCGTCGATCCGTGGGGCGTGGTGTTCATCCTGGTGGAAAAGAGCCGGCCAGTGCGACCCTACTTCTCGCAATGGGGTTGAAGCCGAAGGTCGGGATTATCGGCGCAGGTGCCGGCGGCATCGCGATGGGAATCCAGCTGGCCGAGGGTGGATACGAGTTCACGATCTTCGACCGAGCCGACGGATTCGGCGGCACCTGGCGCCACAACACCTTCCCAGGCGCGGCCTGCGACGTCCCGTCACATCTGTACTCGTATTCTTTTTCGCCCAACCCGCGGTGGAGCAAGACCTATGCGAACCAGCCCGAGATCCTGGCCTACCTCGAAAGGGTGGCCGCTGAGCACGGGCTAGGCCCGCACCTGCGGCGGGGCACCGCGATTGCCACCGTGCGCTGGTCGGACACCCAGCGCCGCTGGACGCTGACCAGCGACGACGGCCAGGAGCACGACTTCGACGTGGTGGTCAGCGCCGTCGGGATGCTCGATGTGCCCAACATTCCAGACATTCCGGGAGCGGAGCGGTTCCGGGGGCGCCGATTTCATTCGGCGCGTTGGGATCACAGCAAGTCGACGGCCGGAGAGCGGGTGGCGTCCATCGGCACCGGCGCGAGCGCGATCCAATACGTGCCGGCGATCGCGCGAAAGACCGCGCACCTGACGGTGTTTCAGCGGACCCCGATCTGGATCGCGCCCCGATTCGACTTCCCGTTCACGCCCGAGCAGCACGAACTGTTCGAACGCGACCCGGCTATGGCGCAAAAGCTGCGTGACGAGGCCTTCGATGCCTACGAATCAGCCAGCTTCGAAGTCGACCACGCGCAGACACGCGAAGCGACCGAGCTTGCCCGCAGTTACCTGATGCGCAAGGTGGCCGACCCCGAGTTGCGGGCAAAGCTGACGCCGAACTATCCCGTCGGCTGCAAGCGGCCGCTGATGTCACGCGACTGGTACCCCACTTTCGCGTTGCCCAACGTCAACCTGGAAACGACCGCTATCGCCGAGCTGACCGAACGGGGAGTTCGCACCGTCGACGGCGTCGAGCACCGCGTGGACACCATCATCTACGGCACCGGGTTCAAAGCCGCCGACTATCTGGCCAGCATCGACGTGTACGGAATCGACGGCCGCCACCTCCGTGACGAGTGGAGCGACGGCGCCGAGGCCTACCTCGGCACGCTGATAGCCGGGTATCCGAACTTTTTCATGCTGTATGGCCCCAACACCAACGGGGTCAACTCGATCATCTACATCCACGAGGCGCAGACGGCCTTCATCCGCCACATCCTTGACGTGATGGACGGCCGCGGAGCGCGCACGGTCGAGGTGACCCGCGCGGCGCAGCGACGCTACAACGACGAGATTCAGGCCGCCATGGCAGGCAAGGTTTGGCTTGCGTGTAGCAATTACTTCCGGCATCCCAGCGGCAAGGTCGTCACCCAATTGCCGTATAGCGGGCGGACTTTCTTCGAACGCACCCGCAACATGATCCCCGGCGACTACTGGATCCAGTAGTTGTCGTGGCGGATGAACCACTCCCTGCGGTCGTCGTCAGTCATGTCGGCCAGTGCCGTGAAACCTTCGAAGTAGGCCTCCCGCGGCGCGCCCGGAGCGAAGAGCATCAGAATTGATGCCGGTTCGTCCGCCTCGTTGCGGAAACCGTGAATGCCGCCGGGCGGGACGTAGAGGAAGTCGCCTTGATGTCCGTCATTCCACTGGATGCCGTCGTAGAGCTTCATCGTCCCGGAGAGCACGAAGAACGCCTCAGACATGGCGCGGTGAAAGTGCGCTGGGGGCCCACCGCCGGCCGGGGCGATGTCGACCCGGTACAGGCCGTAGTCGCCGCCGGTGGCCTGCTGGTTGGCCAAGTAGTGGTACTTGACTCCGGAGGTTTGGTAATCCGGCGGCGAGTCGGCCCGCTTGAGCCAGGCGCTGACCTCCGGCTCGTCCTTGCTGTACCGGGGCGGCGGATACGGCGGCACGACGAGGGACATGCCTAAAGTCTGCCGGTCAACCGACGGGATACACCACCCCGGTGAGCTCTTCGGAGACCGCCCACAACCGGCGCTGCAGGTCTGCGTCATGGGACTTGCCGCTGGACTCCACGACCTTTGGGTAACCGCGTGTTTGGGCGAAGCCGTCGGGTCCGAAGTACTGTCCGCCGAGCACCCCGGGGTCGGTGGCGGCGCGCAGTGTCGGCAGCGCGCCCATGGCTGCGTCCTGGAAGAGCGGTTCGATCACGGAGGAAACGCGCGCAACCAGTGCAGGCAGGTTGCGGGTCAGCTCGGTCCGGGAGCCGCCGGGGTGGGCGGCCACGGCGATCGTCGCGCCACGGGGAGCGAGCCGTCGCTGCAGTTCGTACGTGAACAGCAGGTTGGCCAGCTTGGATTGCCCGTAGGCACCGACCCGGCTGTAGCTGCGTTCCCACTGCAGGTCGTCAAAGTGAATGTCGGCGCGGATGCGGTGGCCGATGCTGCTGACGGTCACGACCCGTGAACCGGCGACCGGCAAGAGCCGATCCAGCAGCAGGCCGGTGAAGGCGAAGTGGCCGAGGTGGTTCGTGCCGAACTGCATTTCGAAGCCGTCCTTGGTGGTCGACTTCGGCGTGTACATCACGCCCGCGTTGTTGATCAGCAGGTCGATGCGGTCGTGGTCGGACCGCAGTTGGTCCGCTGCGGTGCGGATGGAGTCCAGCGATGTCAGGTCGAGCTCCTGTAGCGCGATCTCGGCGTGTGGACTCTGGGCGGTGATCCGCGCGGCGGCGTCCTTGCCCTTGTCGAGATTGCGTACCGCCAGCACGACGTGGGCGCCGTGTGCGGCGAGCGCGGCAGCGGTCTCGTAGCCAAGACCGGTGTTGGCTCCGGTGATGACGGTGACACGACCCGTCTGGTCGGGGATGTCCGCGGTCGGTCCAGTTGGCCATGAGAATCTCCTAAGCTTGTAGAGTAAACGGGGCGAGCGCTCCGGTTGATCGAAACTATACGGAACGTGCGCCCCGCTTTGCAATGTCAGTCCATAGGTGGGTGTTGAGATGGCGCAACCCGCACGACCGTTGCGCGCCGACGCGGCGCGCAACCGTGCGCGTGTACTGGACGTCGCCTACGAAACCTTTGCGGCCGAAGGTTTGTCGGTGCCGATCGACGAGATCGCTCGCCGCGCCGGAGTCGGGGCTGGCACGGTTTATCGCCACTTCCCGACGAAGGAGTCGCTGTTTGCGGCGGTCATCGAAAACCGGATGCAGCGCATCGTCGATGACGGGTACGCCCTACTGAAATCCGAAGGACCCGGCTGAAGCGATCTTCACCTTTCTGCGTTCCATCGTGTTGCAGTGGGGTGCGATGGACCGCGGCCTGGTCGATGCCCTGGCCGGATTCGACATCGACATTGCCTCCGCCGCGCCTGACGCCGAAGACGCATTCTTGGCCGTGCTCGACGAGCTACTCCGCGCCGCGCAGAAAGCGGGCACAGCACGCCAAGACATCGGCGTGCGCGAAGTGAAGGCAATCCTGGTCGGATGCCAGGCGATGGAGGCGTACAACTCGGCGTTGGCTGATCGGGTGACCGACGTCGTCATCGACGGTTTACGCGCACCGGGATAAGGGGCGACTGTTCTTGCACTCGGCATAGGCGAGTGCTAAGAATGACGTTGGCACTCGCGATCGGTGAGTGCTAGGTCGGGACGGTGAGGCCAAGTTTGGTCGTCCGTCGCGGGCACTGCCCGGCCAGCGTAAGTAATGGGGTGGCCCAGACGTGGTCACCCGGTGTCATCCCCAATCCGGAGGAATCACTTCGCAATGGCCAAGATAATTGCGTACGACGAAGAGGCCCGTCGCGGCCTCGAGCGGGGGCTGAACGCCCTCGCCGACGCGGTAAGGGTGACGTTGGGTCCCAAGGGCCGCAACGTCGTCCTGGAGAAGAAGTGGGGTGCCCCCACGATCACCAACGATGGTGTGTCCATCGCCAAGGAGATCGAGCTGGAGGACCCGTACGAGAAGATCGGCGCCGAGCTGGTCAAGGAAGTCGCCAAGAAGACCGACGACGTCGCCGGTGACGGCACGACGACGGCCACGGTGCTGGCCCAGGCGTTGGTCCGTGAGGGCCTGCGCAACGTTGCGGCCGGCGCGAACCCGCTGGGTCTCAAGCGCGGTATCGAGAAGGCGGTCGAGAAGATCACCGAGACCTTGCTGAAGTCGGCCAAGGAGGTCGAGACCAAGGAGCAGATCGCCGCGACCGCTGCGATCTCCGCGGGCGACCAATCGATCGGCGACCTGATCGCCGAGGCGATGGACAAGGTCGGCAACGAGGGCGTCATCACCGTCGAGGAGTCCAACACCTTCGGCCTGCAGCTCGAGCTCACCGAGGGCATGCGGTTCGACAAGGGCTACATCTCGGGCTACTTCGTCACCGACCCCGAGCGTCAGGAAGCCGTCCTGGAGGACCCCTACATCCTGCTGGTCAGCTCCAAGGTGTCGACCGTCAAGGACCTGTTGCCGCTGCTGGAGAAGGTCATCCAGGCCGGCAAGCCGCTGCTGATCATCGCCGAGGACGTCGAGGGCGAGGCGCTGTCCACCCTGGTCGTCAACAAGATCCGCGGCACCTTCAAGTCGGTGGCGGTCAAGGCCCCCGGCTTCGGTGACCGCCGCAAGGCGATGCTGCAGGACATGGCCATCCTCACCGGTGGTCAGGTGATCAGCGAAGAGGTCGGCCTCTCGCTCGAGACCGCCGACGTGTCGCTGCTGGGCAAGGCCCGCAAGGTCGTCGTCACCAAGGACGAGACCACCATCGTCGAGGGCGCCGGTGACCCCGACGCCATCGCCGGGCGGGTGGCCCAGATCCGCGGCGAGATCGAGAACAGCGACTCCGACTACGACCGCGAGAAGCTGCAGGAGCGGCTGGCCAAGCTGGCCGGCGGTGTTGCGGTGATCAAGGCCGGTGCCGCCACCGAGGTGGAGCTCAAGGAACGCAAGCACCGCATCGAGGACGCGGTCCGCAACGCCAAAGCGGCCGTCGAGGAGGGCATCGTCGCCGGTGGCGGCGTGGCCTTGCTGCACGCGGCCCCGGCCCTGGACGAGCTGAAGCTCTCCGGTGACGAGGCGACCGGTGTCAACATCGTCAGGGTGGCGCTGGAGGCTCCGCTGAAGCAGATCGCCTTCAACTCCGGGCTGGAGCCCGGCGTTGTCGCCGAGAAGGTCCGCAACTCGCCTGCCGGCACCGGCCTGAACGCGCAGACCGGTGAGTACGAGGACCTGCTCAAGGCTGGCGTTGCCGACCCGGTCAAGGTGACCCGTTCGGCGCTGCAGAACGCGGCGTCGATCGCGGCGCTGTTCCTCACCACCGAGGCCGTCGTCGCCGACAAGCCGGAGAAGGCGGCCGCTCCCGCGGGCGACCCGACCGGCGGCATGGGCGGTATGGACTTCTAGTCCCGAGTACGAGAAGAGCCCGGTCTGCTTCGTGCAGGCCGGGCTTTTTCGTGCGGCGCCCTATTCGGGCAGTGAAAACACCACGCAGTCGTGCAGGCAACCTTTGGCCGCGCTGGGGGAGTCGGCGTCGCGGTGCAGCAGCGCGCGCGTGGGCACCACCCCGAATGGGGCAGTCTCGTCGTCGGAGTCGATGTCAGGATCGGTCGTCTCGGCGCGCCCGTCGACGATCAGCGAGTAGCCGCCCGGCTCGGGCGGCGGCCACAGCAGGGTGACGTCGCTGCGCTGAGCGAGGTTTTTGCGGGTGTGCCCACCGATAGGCCCGACATCGACAATGGCGCGGGGCCCGTCAGGTCCCTCGGGCAGGTTGCGCAGCTTCGGCTCGACCGTCACGGTGTGCACGCGATATCCGTCGTCGACGGTGATCAGGTACGCGTACGGGTAGCCGGGGATAGCGGCAGCGAGCCGCTCGATGTCCACTTTTTTCTTCGTGCGCATGATTTTCCAGGATAGGCGCCGGCCGATACGGTCGGAGCGCAACAGTTTGGGTGCCGCGCTAGTCCGACCAACCCGGCAGGCCCGTCACGCCGGTGTTCCCGGAGCCGACGGTTAAGGCGGGCGTAGACCCGCGCCGCCGGGCGGCCCAAAAGTGAGTTGGCCACTGTTGCTGAAGTGGAAACCGAGGCTCTGTAGGACCTGCTGCCAGGGCGCCAATTTTTCAACGGCCGCCGATGCGTCGGCGTGGTAACCGGACATCGCCGCCACGTCCAATGCCCACATCTGGTCGTATGCGGCCTCGATGTCGGCGATTGCGGGTGTGTTCTGACCCAACCAGTTGGTGGCCGCCAACGCCTGACCCAAGGTGCGGTTAGCCGATACCACTGCGGGCTGCACCGTGGCCGAAAGTGCCGCCTCGAACGCGGCCGCGATGGCCGAGGCCTGGTTGGATACCGATTCCGCCTGGGCCGCCGCCGCGCTGAGCCAGCTCACATACTGGGTGGCGAGGGCCATCATTGCCGCCGACGACGGACCCTGCCATGAACCGTTGGCGAGATCCGCCGTCATCGAAGAAAACGACGATGCTGACGATGCCAGCTCCTCGGCCAGCCCGTCCCACGCCTTCGCGGCAGCAAGGAGCGGCCCGGCTCCGGGACCCGAGAAAATTCGTGCCGAGTTGACTTCCGGCGGCAACCGCGCAAAATGCGGGCTCGTCACCGACCCAACTTAACCGGGACGCGTCGGCCTTCGTGGCGTTATTGTGCGGGAACGGGGCACGGCTGGCGGCCGCGGACCAACTTGCCCGGACGAGCATCGGTGGGCACGCCGTTTTCGGCGATTACTTCGCCGGACACGATTGTTGCGACATACCCGTCGGCGGTCTGGTCCAGGCGACGCCCGCCGGCGGGCAGGTCGTAACGGATCACCGGCTTGTGCAGCCGCAGTGCGGCGTGGTCGATGACGTTGAGGTCGGCCTTGTATCCGACCGCGATGTGGCCGCGATCGCTCAGCCCGGCCACGCGGGCCGGCACCGAGGTCAGCTCGCGGACGGCTTCGGGCACCGTGAACCGTCCGGACTTCCGGTCGCGCGCCCAGTGCGCCAGGAAGTACGTCGAGTAGCTGGCGTCGCAGATCATGCCGTAGTGGGCGCCGCCGTCGCCGAGGCCGAGCACCACGTCTTCGCGATGCAGCAGCTCGCCGACGGTGTCCAGTGAGTTGTTCTGCAGGTTGCTGGTCGCGACCAGCAGCATGGCGCGACCGTCGTCATCGAGCAGCCGGTCGTAGGCCTCCTCCATGGGGGTCACCCCGCGAGCCCGCGCTCGCGCCGCGACGCTGGTCGACGGGTCAGGCTCGTAATTGGGCTTGTCGCCCAGCGGGTAGATCCAGTCCCAGGCCTGGGCCACGTACAGGATCGGGTGACCCGCGCCGGGCTTGTCGGCCAATATGCGCGCGCGGACCTCGGGCTTGCGCATCTCGGCGACGCGCTCGGCCAGCGGCAGATGCGCGATCTCGCGGTAGCTGGGGTAGAGCACGAACGGGTTGGCGCTAAGTTGCAGCCCGATGATCAGCCCGATCGGACGCGGCAGCAGCTGTGCGGTGATGTCGCCGCCAGCCGCGTTGGCCTTCTCGACCATGGTGATGGCGTCCGGCCACGTCGGGTCGCCCGCGTTGGCGACGACGAGCGTGAAGGTGACCGGCAGCCCGACGTCCTCGGCGACATCGAACACCGTCTGCAGCACGGGCTGGTAGCCGCCGGCCGGGATGTCGGGCACGAACTGGAGCAGGCCGCCGCCCCCGTCGACGACACCTCTGGCGATCTCTTCGATCTCCTCGCGGGCGGCGTCGTAACTCGGGATCGGCGAACCGCTTTCCGTCTTGTGGATCGTCAACCGCGACGACGCGAAGCCCAGCGCACCGACCTCGATCGCTTCCTTGGCCAGCGCCCGCATCTTCGCGAGATCGTCGGCGGTGGCCGGCTCGCGGTCGGCGCCGCGCTGACCCATCACGTAGACCCGCAGCGGAGAATGCGGCAAGTAGGCGGCCACGTCGATGTCACGCTTGCCCGACTCTAAAGCGTCCAGGTATTCGGGGAAGGTCTCCCAGGTCCACGGCAGGCCGTCGGTCATGACGACGCCGGGAATGTCCTCGACTCCGGCCATCACGTCGACCAGGACGTCGTGGTCTTGTTGGCGGCATGGCGCGAAGCCAACCCCGCAGTTGCCCATCACCACCGTGGTCACGCCGTGCGCCGACGAGGGGGTCAGGCGCTCCGACCAGATCGACTGGCCGTCGTAGTGGGTGTGCAGGTCGACGAAGCCCGGCGTGACCAGCAGCCCGGTGGCGTCGATCTCCCGCTCGGCGGTATCGCCGTTCACGGAGCCGACCGCTTTGATGACGCCGTCTTGCACCGCAACGTCACCGACGTACGGCTCACCTCCCACGCCGTCGACGATGGTGCCATTGCGGATGATGAGGTCGTAGGTCATCTAACCAATCTACGACCCTGTCGGCGGGTCGTGCCAGGGCAAATCGCATGGTTGACCAGGGTTCGCGCGCCTCCCGTAATGTCGCACGTATGGCCAGCACCGACCCCGCGACTCAGGAGGCCGCCCGGGAGCTCCTCCGCGACGCGTTCACCCGGTTGATCGAACACGTCGACGACCTCACCGATGGATTGACCGACAAAGTATCCAGCTATCGACCGACCCCGAACGCCAACAGCATCGCCTGGTTGATCTGGCACAGCGCACGGGTGCAGGACATTCAGCTCGCGCACGTGGCCGGTGTCGAGCAAGTGTGGACCCGCGACGGCTGGGTGGACCGGTTCGGCCTGGATCTACCGCGTAACGACACCGGCTACGGGCACGGCCCCGACGAGGTGGCGAAGGTACACGCACCGGCGCACCTGCTGTCCGGCTATTACCACGCGGTGCACAAGTTCACGTGTGAGTACATCGCTAGCGTGACCGCCGACGAGCTGTGCCGCATCGTGGACACCTATTGGGACCCGCCGGTGACGGCGAGCGCGCGGTTGGTGAGCATCATCGACGACTGCGCCCAGCACCTGGGGCAGGCCGCTTACCTGCGGGGCATTCAGTAGGCCTCACGCGTGCGTTTCCTGGCTGCGATTTCCAGGGTGGTGTTGTGGCTGGCCACCACGGTTGCGCTAGCGGTGGCGATCCCCGCGGCGTGGATGCAGCTGCATGTCATCGACGCCGACGGCTATGCCGCGATGGCCCAGAAAGCGGCGGGCGACCCGGCTCTGCAGTCCGCGATGGCCGCCGAACTCACTGCCCGGGCGATGGCGCTCATCGCCGCGCACGGCGGGGGACGCTACCCCGTCGATAGCTCGCAGGTGCACGATGCTGCCAGCGCCTTTACGGCCGGGCGAGCGTTCCCGCCGCTGTTCGCCCAGGCGAACCGGGCGGCGCACGGCTGGTTGTTCAACGACCCGCGGTCTGGCGACAACGGCAATCAATGGGTGGTCGACGTGGCCCCGATGCTCAAAGACAGCTCGATTCAGCAGCTGTTGAGCAGCTACAACGTGAAGGTGCCCGCGAATCTGACCGTTCCGCTTACGGTTTCGGTGCCGCAGCCGTTGCGGCAGGGACAGCTGAGCCGGCTTTCCGCCTGGGGCCCGTGGGTGAGCATCGGTGCGGCAGCCCTCAGCGGTGGCTGCGCTCTCCTGACGCTGGTCGCCGCGCGCCGCCGCGGCAAGGCGCTGACCAGCCTCGGTGTGTCCGCGCTGCTCGTCGGCGCGGGCGGATGGGCAGGCATCGAGATCGGCGGCCGGTACATCAACGACGCGCTCAACCGCACCACCGGCGATATGCGCCGAATCGCCGAGGTGATGGTCGGTCACGCCGAAGCCAGCTTGCACCAATGGCTCAACCTGACGTTGCTCGCCGGTGCTGCCCTGGTGGGCTTTGGCGTCATCGTGGCGATAGTGGGCAGCCTCCGCAAGTAGGGCAATCCGGCCGGACGGATGCCTAGCCGAATGTGAACGAAAAGACCTGCAAGCCCGTGCTGACCTGCATGTCGAGCTGATCGCGGTGCGCGGCGTCATCGGCCACGATCTGATGCAGTGTCGGTGGCCCGCCGATCGCCGTCGTGGTCATTTTCCCGTCTCGGGTCACGGTGATGCTGCCGGTGCCGCCGACGACGGCGTAGACATCCTTGGCGGTGTAATTCAGCCGGATGGCGGCATCGTCACTGTCGGCGGTGGCACCTTGGTCGTCCAGCTTCCAGCGGCCGCGTAAGGCGAATCTATCGTTGGCCAACTGCGCTGGATAGCTGAATGTGGCAGTGCCCGACTTGTATTCGCCCTCGCCGCCGTAGTTTCCGGTCTTGTCGACACCCAGGTAGGTCTCGGGTGTGAGGTTGGTGTGGGGAGTGGTGTCGACCGAATGTGTTGGGGCGGGTAGCTGGATATCGGGATGAGCGTCAACGAGAAGTTCGTGGATCAGCTTTTCGGTGATGTCGTAGTCGCCCTCGCCGAACTTCGTGTGCCGGATCGTTCCGTTCGCATCGATCAGGTATTCGGCTGGCCAATACAGGTTTTGGTAGTTGTTCCACGTCGTGTAGTCGTTGTCCAGCGCGATCGGGTAGGTGATGTGCAACGCGGCGGCGCCACTGGCCACATTGCCGGCGACCCGTTCGAAGGCGTACTCGGGGGTGTGCACGCCGATGACGACGAACCCGTCGTCGTGATACCGGTTGTACCAATCCACCACGTGCGGGATGGCGCGTTGGCAGTTGATACAGGAGTAGGCCCAGAAATCGATCAAGACGACCTTGCCGCGCAAGGACGCCAGATCGATCGGCGCCCCGCCCGGGGTGTTGAGCCACTGGGTGATTCCGCTGACGGCGGGCGCCGGCCCACACTGCTGGAGCCGGTCAGCGCCGTCGGTGCAGTCGGCCAATTGGCCTTTCAATGTGCCAGCGCTGGTGCTGCCCAAGTTCAGCTTCTGCCGGATGTCGTTGGCCCCGATCCCTTTCTGCATGGCCATCGTGTAGTCGGGGACGGCGCGTTGCAGCATCGCGGGCAGGTTGAACACCAGCGCCACGGCCAGCACGATCATCGTGATTCCGCCGGCGATCTGGATTACCCGCTGCCGACGGCGGAATGCGCCGACGCGTTCGGCGACACCTCGCCCGGCCAGCGCGAAAACCAGCAGCGGCAATGCGGTGCCGATCGAGAACGTCGCGGTGAGAACGAGGATCGGCAGGCCGATGGACGCGGTGCCGCCGGCCACCACGATCGCGGCTAGCACTGGTCCCGCGCACGGCACATACAGCGCGCCCAACGTCAGCCCGAGCCCGAAACCGCTTCTCCCGCTGCCGATTTGACGCTGCGGGATGCGGGCAAACGGTCGCTCGATCAGATGCTGCAGGGGCGGGAAAATCAATCCCAGGCCGATGAGGGTGAGCGCCACCAGGGCGGCCCAACGGATCGCGTCCTGCGGCAGATGCAGCGCCGACAGCAAGGCTGAGCCGGTCAGGGTCACCACGCCGAAGCTGCAGACCAGGCCCGCGATCACCAGATACGGTCGGGCGGCGGACCTGGTGGCCCGAGTGCCGTCTAAGCCGGAAAAGAACACCACTGGAAGCACCGGCAAGATGCACGGTGAGATGCCGGTGATCAGGCCGCCGAGGAATCCGATGAGCGCGACTGTGTGCATAGGTTCCACCATTATCTGGCCGGGACCGCGCTGAGTGACCGGGTCGCAAAGCACACAATGTGCGTTATACAAATCACACGATGTGCGTTACGCTCGGGCGGTGGCGCAGTTAACCTTCCAGCGCGCCCGCACGGAGGAAAAAAAGCGCCAACGTGCGGATGCACTCATGGAAGCCGCACGCTCACTGGCACTCGAGACGGGCGTCGCGTCGGTAACTTTGACCGCTGTCGCCAACCGTGCCGGCATTCACTACTCCGCGGTGCGCCGCTACTTCACCTCGCATAAAGAAGTCCTGCTGCACCTTTCCGCCGAAGGGTGGGTGCGGTGGTCGAACATCGTGTCCGAGAAGCTGGCCGAGCCCGGTTCGAAGTCGCCATCGCGAATCGCCGAGACGCTGGCCAACGCTTTGGCCGATGACCCGCTGTTTTGCGACCTACTGGCCAACCTGCACCTGCACCTTGAGCACGAGGTGGACGTGGAAAGGGTTGTCGAGGTCAAACGGATCAGTACCGCTGCCACGCTTTCGCTCGCTGATTCGATTGAAAGCGCGTTGCCGGCGCTCGGGCGTTCGGGTTCACTCGACATGTTGTTGGCTGCGTACTCGCTGGCGGCCACCCTATGGCAGATCGCCAACCCCTCGGAGCGGCTCACCGACGCCTATGCGGAGGAGCCGGAAGTTGTTCCGCCCGAATGGAACCTGGACTTTGCATCTGCCCTTACCCGCCTGCTGACTGCCACGTGCATCGGCCTCATCTCTGGATCGTCATGAATAGGAAAGGAGAACAGGGCGCTGTGGCTTGGCGAACTGCAACCGGTGAAAACGATCCCAGGCTCGTCGCAGGCGTGGCACCGGGCGAGACCGCGCAGCCTTCCGCTGGGAATGGGTCTCCGCCAGAGGCCAGGTCGCGGCCGCGGCGGTCGAATGGGCCCAGCGGCGCCCGGTTAGCGGAAGGTGATCGGATGCAAAGGGTTCCGGTTGCCGCCGCGGTGAAGAAGGTATGGATCGTACTGGTCATTGTGGTTGTGATCGCGGTAGCGGGGTTCTGCGTCGTCCGGCTCAGGAGCGTCTTCGGCAATCACGACAATCGCCCGATCACCAGCGGCATGGCCGATGACATCAAGCCGTTCAATCCCAAGCACGTGGTCTACGAGGTCTACGGCCCGCCCGGGACGGTGGCCAACATCAATTACCTGGACATCAACGCCCAGCCGCAGAAAGCCAGCAACGTGCCGCTGCCCTGGACGCTCTCGGTCATCACGACGCTTCCGTCGGTGAGCGTCAACATTGTGGCGCAGGCTGATACCGACGAGATCGGCTGCCGGATCATCGTGAACGACGTTGTCAAAGACGAAAGGTCGGCGACCGGAGTGAACGCTCAAACCTTCTGCATAGTGAAGTCCGCATGACCGACAACCCGGCCGCAGGCCTCCCGCACATGCCGATTTTTGCGCGGTCGGTCCACAAGTTCGCGCTGCTGATCGTTTTGGCCTGGATCGGACTCGTCGTCGTCCTCAGCGTGTTCGTCCCCCCCCTGGACATAGTCGGCAAGGAACACACGGTGTCGATGAGCCCGAAAGAGGCGGCGTCGATGCAGGCGATGAAGCGCGTCGGCCAGGTGTTCAACGAATTCGACACCGACAGCGCGATCATGATCGTCCTGGAGGGCGACAAGCCCCTTGGCGATGACGCCCACCATTTCTACGACCAGCTGATCAAGAAGCTCGAGGCGGACAAGACGCACGTGGAGCACGTCCAGGACTTCTGGGGGGATCCACTGACGGCGGCCGGTTCGCAAAGCTCGGACGGCAAGGCGGCCTATGTGCAGGTCTATCTGGTCGGTAACCAGGGCGAGAGCAAGGCGAACGAATCCGTGCGGGCGGTCCGCAAAATCGTGGACGGTACGCCGGCGCCGCCGGGGGTCAAGGCCTACGTCACCGGCGCGGCGGCGCTGACCGCCGATCAGTCGGCCGCCGGTGAGAAGGGCGTCATCTTGGTCACGTTCATCACCTTCGCCGTGATCATCGTGATGTTGCTGTGGGTCTATCGCTCGATAGTCACCGTATTCATCACCCTGCTGATGGTGGTATTTGAGCTGTTCGCGGCCCGGCAAGTTGTCTCATTCCTGGCTTATAACAACATCATTGGACTGTCGACCTTCGCGGTGAATCTGCTGGTGCTGATGGCCATCGCCGCCGGCACCGACTACGCGATCTTTGTCCTCGGCCGGTATCAGGAGGCGCGGTCGCTCGGTGAGGACCGGGAACAGGCCTTCTACACCATGTTCCACGGGACCGCGCACGTGGTTCTGGGCTCCGGCCTGACCATCGCGGGTGCGATGTACTGCCTGAGCTTTACCCGGCTGCCCTATTTCCAGACGCTCGGTGTGCCCTGCGCGGTGGGCATGCTCGTTGCCGTCTTCGCCGCGCTCACCCTCGGCCCGGCCGTGTTGACGGTGGGCAGTCGCTTCGGTCTGTTCGATCCCAAGCGGAAGATGAGGACCCGGGGATGGCGGCGGGTGGGCACCGCCATTGTGCGGTGGCCCGGGCCGATTCTGGCCGTGTCGATCGGGATTGCGCTCATCGGGTTGCTGGCCCTGCCCGGGTACAAGACGAAGTACGACAACCGCCCGTATCTGCCGCCGTACACCTTGGCAAACGTCGGATATGACGCCGCCGAGCGGCATTTCCCCAACGCCCGGATGAATCCGGAATTGCTATTGATCGAGACCGACCACGACATGCGCAATCCGGCGGGCATGCTGGTGCTGGACCGGATCGCCAGGGGTGTCTTCCACATCCCGGGTATCGCGCGCGTCCAGGCGATAACCAGGCCGTTGGGAACGCCGATCGAGCACACGTCGATCCCGTTCCAGATCAGCATGCAAAACACCACGCAGGTCGAGAACCAGCAGTACATGCACCAACGCATGGACGACATGCTCAAGCAGGCCGACGCGATGCAGCAGTCCATCGACACCATGCAGCGCATGTACAACATCACGTCGCAGATGGCCGCCGTCACGCACCACATGGACGGTCTCACGCATGAAATGCTGGAAGTCACAAGCACATTGCGCGACAACATCGCCAATTTCGATGATTTCTTCCGGCCGATTCGCAGCTACTTCTACTGGGAGAAGCACTGCTTCGACATCCCCGCCTGCTGGTCGTTGCGATCCATCTTCGACGCACTCGACGGGTTGGATCAGATCACCGAAAAGTTCCAGTATCTTTCGAACGACATAGCCCAGCTGGACGCCTTGATGCCGCAGATGCTGGCGCAGATGCCCCCGATGATCGCGACCATGACGACCATGAAGCAGATGATGCTGACCATGCACAGCTCGATGTCGTCGTTGTATGACCAGATGGACGTGATGAGCCAGAACTCGACCGCCATGGGTCAGGCGTTTGACGCGGCCAAGAACGACGACTCGTTCTACATACCGCCGGAGGTCTTCGACAACCCCGATTTCAAGCGGGGTCTGAAGATGTTCCTGTCAGCGGACGGGCACGCCGCTCGCTTCATCATCTCCCATGAGGGCGATCCCGCTACCCCCGAAGGGATCTCGCACGTAGACCCGATCAAGAGGGCGGCGAAGGAAGCCATCAAGGGGACCCCGCTGGAGGGCGCCAAGATCTGGCTTGGCGGCACCGCCGCCGTCTACAAGGACATGAGCGACGGGTCCAAGTACGACCTCATGATCGCCGGGATATCGGCGGCCAGCCTCATTTTGATCATCATGCTGATCATCACCCGGAGTCTGGTTGCCGCGATCACCATCGTGGGCACGGTGCTGCTTTCGTTGGGTGCTTCGTTCGGGCTTTCCGTGCTGGTTTGGCAGGACATCATCGGCTTCGAATTGCACTGGATGGTGCTCGCGATGTCGGTCATCCTGCTGTTGGCGGTGGGATCCGACTACAACCTGCTGCTGGTATCTCGTTTCAAAGAGGAGATCCATGCCGGGTTGAAGACCGGGATCGTCCGCTCGATGGCCGGCACCGGCGCCGTGGTGACGTCCGCGGGCCTCGTATTCGCCTTCACGATGTCGTCCTTCGTATTCAGCCCTTTGAAGGTGATGGGGCAGGTCGGCACAACCATCGGCCTGGGTCTGCTGTTCGACACCCTGATCGTGCGCTCGTTCATGATGCCGTCCGTCGCCGCGCTGATGGGCCGCTGGTTCTGGTGGCCGACACACGTACGCACCCGTCCCGCCAGTCAGATGCTTCGGCCCTACGGGCCTCGTCCGGCGGTTCGTGCCCTGCTGTCGCCCCGGGAGGATGACTCGCAGTCGGCGAACACCGATCGCTTCCCGGCGGCCTCGCCGCATTACTGAGCAGTGGGGCCCGCAGGCTTATTCAGACGCAGGCAGTCGCGACTAGAACGCGGCTAACTCCAGTTCCAGACCGACATGTCGCCGGGCGGGTATTGGTTGCACACGTCGGTGGACTTGGCGACGACGCCCTTGTTGTTGAAGAAGATCTTCATGTGGTTGGGCCAGGCCACCCACAGGGGATCGGAGACGGGTGCATAAAAGTTTTCGGAATAATTCCTGCGGTCCGCTGGTGACAACGAATAAAACCAGTGCGCCTTGTCGATCGTCGCCTGCTGAACGTTCGGGTGGTTGTTGTAGTCGATCATGTACCGCTGGTAGTACACCGGGCTGGTGTCCCTGGTGGCCGCCAGGATCTGCTCAGCGTCGCAGGTGGTGTTAATCATCCTGCGAGGGATCGGGAAGTCCTCCGTGGAATCGGCTACCGCAGTCTTGGGGAAGACCGCAGCGGCCATGCCGAGAGCGAGAAAGATGGCGGCGCCTGCGCGCAGGCCAGAATTCAGCCGAGACATAGTTGTCACCGTAACATCTTTTGGGCGTCGGCGGACAGTTTTCACAGGTTCCTAGTTCATCTCATTATCGCTCGCGATCAGGGACGATGACGTGCGTGGGATCGGGCCGCAGCTGCGGCGGAGCCTGACTGTAGTCGCCGAACGGGCCGTCGCGGCGCTCAACCGCCGCCCGCACGCCCTGCGTCTCGGCGGTCTTGATGAACTCGAGAGCGTCGGGGGTGTTGCGCATCAGACCGTCGAGGATGCCGCCAAGCGTCTGGGTTGATGTCAAACCCATGTTCTCGTAGGCCTGGTTGACGATCAGCTTTTGCGCCCGCAACTGCGACAACGGGATTTGTGCCAGCTCGGCGGCGATCTCGGCGACCCGAGCTTCGAGACGCTCAAACGGCACCGCTTCGTTGATCAGCTCGATTTCGGCGGCCTGGACGCCGGTCAGCGGTCGGCCGGTCAGCGAGTGCCATTTGACCTTGGCCAGGCTCAGCCGGTAGAGCCACATGCCGGTCAGATACGCCCCCCACATCCGGCTGTAGGGGGTGCCGATCACGGCGTCATTGCTGGCAATGACGAGGTCTGCGCACAACGCGTAGTCGCTGGCCCCGCCGACGCACCAGCCGTGCACTTGGGCGATCACCGGTTTGGATGCCCGCCAGATGGCCATGAACTTCTGTGTCGGCCCCGTCTCGCGAGCGCTGACCATCGCGAAATCCTTGCCGGGGTCCCATTGCCCGTCGGTCATCATGGCTTCGCCCCACTGGCCGAAGCCGCCACCGAAGTCGTAGCCACCGGAGAAGGCCCGGCCGGCACCGCGTAGCACGATGACTTTGATGGCCGGGTCGCGTTCGGCCAGACCGACGGCTGCCTCGATCTCGTCGGGCATGGGCGGCACGATGGTGTTGAGCTGCTCCGGACGGTTCAACGTGATGGTGGCAACCGGGCCGGCCGTCGTGTACAGCAATGTCTCGAAGTCGGGTGTCGGCATAGCCCAAGCGAAGTCGGTCGGCGGGCCCGTGTCCAGCAGGAGTCACGGATCGGGCTGGCGATTTTCCGGCGACGACGCATAGATTCGGTCGCCGATCTTGAGATAAGGCGTCGTCAGGTAGGCCGACACGACAACGATGGCAGAAAAGACCAACGCCGCCAGGACGCCGTTCGGCCAGATTCTGCCTACCCCGAGCGTGAAACAGACGATGCCGATGATCGAGGTTGACCAGTAGAACCGTCGTCCCGGACTGCGGTCGGCGATGAAGCGGTAGCGCGCCTGCGCTGCTCCGGCCAAGATGAAGATCAACCCGGTCGCCAACAAGGTGAGTTCGATACGTTCGGTCGCTGACACATCGACGATCTTATGGGCGGACACAAGCGGGGCGTTTGAGCTTCCACCGGAGCCCGCAGGATGCCGGGGTTAACCCGGGGGCGCAGAAGACAACATCCGCCACAGGAACGAGTAGCTCAGCGCCGACTTGAACGCGATCTGTTCGTTGTCGGCCGCGCCGGCGTGCCCGCCTTCGATGTTTTCGTAGTAAAAGACCCGATGCCCTGCGGCCTCTAACGCCGCCGTCATTTTGCGGGCATGGCCTGGATGTACCCGGTCGTCGCGGGTGGACGTGGTCATCAGCACCGGAGGGTAATGCCGCGTCGCCGAAATGTTCTGGTAGGGCGAGTATTCGGAGATGAATTCCCAGTCCGCGGGATTGTCCGGATCACCATATTCGGCGACCCATGAAGCGCCGGCCAGCAATAGGTGGTAGCGCTTCATGTCCAGCAGCGGCACGTCGCAGACCAGCGCGCCGAACTTCTCCGGGTACTTGGTCAGCATGATGCCCATCAGCAGCCCACCATTGCTGCCGCCCCGCGCGCCGAGCTGCTCGACCGTGGTAATGCCGCGGTCCACCAAATCGGTTGCCACCGCTGCGAAGTCCTCGGCCACCTTGTGCCGGCCCTCGCGCATCGCCTGGGTATGCCAGCCGGGTCCGTACTCGCCGCCGCCGCGGATGTTGGCGACCACGTAGGTGCCTCCGCGGGCCAGCCACAGCCGGCCGAGCACCCCGTCGTATCCGGGTGTTCTGGACGTCTCAAATCCGCCGTATCCGCTCAGCAGAGTGGGACGGGGACCGTCGGCACCGTTGGGGCGTACGACGAAGTACGGGATCGACGTGCCATCCTCCGATGCTACGAAATGCTGTGATACAGAGATGTTTTCGGCGTCGAAGAACGCTGGCGCGGACTTGATCTGCTCTAGTGGCCCGTCGCCGGTGCCGCGCATCAGCCGCGAAGGCGTGACGAATCCGCTGTAGTCGAGGAAGAATTCATCGCCGGTATCGTCGGCGGCAGCGACGACGGTGTTGGTGGCTCCCGGGATACCCGGGAGCGCTTCGCGCTGCCAGGTGCCTGGCGCGGCGATCTCGACGCGGCTGGCCACGTCGGCCAGCGTGACGATCAAGAGGCGGTCTTTCGTCCACGCGTAGTGATACAGCGCGGTGTGTTCGTCGGGCTCGAAGACCACCCGCAATTCCGCTGTGCCGGCGAGGAATTCATCGTAGTCGGCCGCCAGCAGCGAGCCCGCGGTGTATGTCGCGGTGCCGAAGAACCAATCGGTGCGCAGTTCGATCAAGAGCCACTCGCGGTGTGTTGACACGCTTGCGTCGGTGGGCGTGTCGAGGCGGATCAGCTCCGAGCCGCGCAGTTCGTAGATCTCGTCGTTCCAGAAGTCCAGGGCCCGGCCCAATATAGTGCGCTCGAAGCCGGGCGTCCGATCCACTGACGCAGAGACACGGACGTCGGAGCGGGCGCCCTCGAAGAGGGTCTCCGCATCGCTCAAAGGTGTGCCCCGGCGCCACCGCTTGATCACTCGCGGGTAACCGGATTCGGTGAGCGAGTCGGCGCCGAAGTCGGTGCCTATCAGGACAGTATCCGGGTCGGCCCAGGCGATCTGCGACTTGGCCTCCGGCAACTCGAATCCATCAGTGACGAATTCGCGTGTCAGCATGTCGAATTCACGAACAATGGACGCGTCCGAGCCACCAGGGGAGAGCCCGATCAGTGCACGCGTGTACTCGGGCTCGATGACGCCGGCGCCTGCCCACACCCATTTTCGATCGTCGGCTCGGCCTAATTCGTCGACATCGATCAGCACGTCCCATTCGGGAGAGTCGGTGCGGTAGCTGTCGAGCGTGGTGCGTCGCCACAGCCCGCGCGGGTTGGCGGCATCCCGCCAGAAGTTATAGAGGTACTCGCCGCGACGGCCCACATAGGGAATGCGGGCATCGGTGTCGAGCACCTCGAGCGCCTCGGTGCGCATCCGCTCGAAATCCGCATCGCAAAATTCCGCCAGTGTCGGCTCGTTACGCGCCCGCACCCAATCCAGCGCCTCTTCACCGGTGACTTCCTCGAGCCACAGGTGGGGGTCGTGGCTGTCTTCGGAGGCAGTAGGGGCTTGCGACGTCATGGAAGCCATTGTGGCCTCCGGCGGTAGTGTGAGGTGTATTACACATAAGAACGAGGAGCCGAGCAGATGACTGTTTTCGCACGTCCAGGTGCTGCTGGGGCGTTGATGTCGTATGAATCCCGCTACGAGAACTTCATCGGGGGTCAATGGGTCCCGCCGGTGCGGGGCCGCTATTTCGAGAACCCGACACCGGTGACCGGCCAGACGTTCTGCGAAGTGGCTCGTTCCGACGAGGCCGATGTCGACAAGGCGCTAGACGCCGCCCATGCGGCGGCGCCGGCCTGGGGCAAGACCGCGCCGGCCGAGCGGGCGGCGATCCTGAACAAGATCGCCGACCGGATCGAGGAAAACACGGCCGCGCTGGCACTGGCCGAAGTCTGGGACAACGGCAAACCGATTCGCGAGGCGTTGAGCGCCGACATCCCCCTGGCGGCTGATCATTTCCGCTACTTCGCCGGGGCGATCCGCGCGCAGGAGGGTTCGCTGTCGCAGATCGACGAGGACACCGTCGCCTACCACTTTCATGAGCCGCTCGGGGTGGTGGGGCAGATCATTCCGTGGAACTTCCCGATCCTGATGGCTACCTGGAAACTCGCGCCGGCGCTGGCGGCCGGCAACGCAGTGGTTCTCAAACCCGCCGAGCAGACGCCGGTCTCGGTGCTCTACCTGATGTCGCTGATCGGCGATCTATTGCCGGCGGGAGTCGTCAACGTCGTCAACGGATTCGGCGCCGAGGCGGGCAAGCCGCTGGCGTCGAGCAACCGGATCGCCAAGGTCGCGTTCACCGGAGAAACCACCACCGGACGACTGATCATGCAATACGCATCCCAGAACCTGATTCCGGTCACCCTGGAACTCGGCGGCAAGAGTCCCAACATCTTCTTCTCCGATGTGATGGCCAAGGGTGACGACTTCTGCGACAAGGCGCTCGAGGGCTTCACCATGTTCGCCCTGAACCAGGGCGAGGTGTGCACATGCCCGTCGCGCAGCCTGATCCAGTCCGATATCTACGACGAGTTCCTCGAGCTGGCCGCAATCCGTACCAAGGCGGTCCGGCAGGGCGATCCGCTGGACACCGAGACGATGCTGGGTTCGCAGGCATCCAACGACCAGCTGGAAAAGGTGTTGTCCTACATCGAGATCGGCAAGGAAGAAGGCGCCAAGATCATCACCGGCGGCGAGCGCGCCGAGCTGGGCGGCGACCTGTCCGGGGGCTACTACATGCAGCCGACAATCTTCTCCGGCAACAACAAGATGCGGATCTTCCAGGAGGAGATCTTCGGGCCGGTGGTGGCGGTGACGTCGTTCTCCGATTACGACGACGCGATCTCGATCGCCAACGACACCCTGTATGGTCTGGGCGCGGGCGTGTGGAGCCGCGACGGCAACACCGCCTACCGGGCCGGACGCGACATCCAAGCCGGCCGGGTGTGGGTCAACTGTTATCACGTCTACCCCGCGCACTCCGCGTTCGGCGGCTACAAGCAGTCCGGCATTGGCCGGGAGAACCACAAGATGATGCTCGACCACTACCAGCAGATCAAGAACCTGATGGTGTCCTACTCCGACAAGGCGCTCGGTTTCTTCTGATGAACGCGAGCGCTCCGCCGGGTGTGGTCATCACCGCCCCGGCCGCCGAGCTGCTGTCGCGGCTGCAGGAACGTCATGGTCCGGTGATGTTCCACCAGTCCGGCGGCTGCTGCGACGGCTCGTCGCCGATGTGCTACCCACGCGGGGACTTCCTCGTCGGCGACCGCGACGTGTTGCTCGGTGTGTTGGATGTCGGGGCACACGGGGTGCCGGTATGGATCTCGGGCCCGCAGTACCAGGTTTGGAAGCACACCCAGCTGGTCATCGACGTGGTGCCGGGCTGCGGCGGCGGGTTCAGCCTGGAAGCACCGGAGGGCGTGCGGTTTCTCACCCGCGGCCGGGTCTTCACCGACGACGAGAAGGCCAGGCTGGCGGCCACACCGATCATCAGCGGCGCCGATTACGAGCGTGGCGAACGCCCTTCGGTACGCGGTCGGGTGATGGCCCTTGATCAACGAGCCGCGTCAGGAATATGCAGCCCGCGGTAACCGATGACCGCAGTAAGGTCGTCACCGTGATTCCGCTTCCGCGTCCCTGGTTGCTGGCCAGCGCCATGCTGATCGGCAGTGCGGTCGGGTTATTGGCGGGGGTGGCGTTCACGGTGGTCCATGCCAGGGTCCGCCCGGACATCGCCATTGCGTTGGTGGTGGGAATACCGAGTGTGACCGGGTTGATGACGACCCTGTTTTCCGGACGTCGATGGGTCACGATGCTGGGCGCGTTCATCCTGTCGCTGGCGCCGGGCTGGTTCGGTGTGCTCGTGGCTCTCCAGGTGGCGTCCGGTGGCTGACGACCACGATCCGGAGTCGAATCCGGGCACTGCGCCGTTCACGCCGGATTTCTCGGATTCCGAGGACACCGGTACCCACTCATGGGTCCCGGATTTCAGCGACTCTGAAGACACCGGCCCGCAGCCCGCGGCGCAGACGTCCGACTCCTCTTCGGATGCGAAGGACGAGCCGAAGACGTCCTCGCCGGTTGCGGACGAGCAGGAGTTGGCGACCGAATCCGCCGGCGGCCCGGTGCAGTCGGTCACCGTTCCCGGTCGCTACCTCTACGTGAAGTGGTGGAAGCTGGCTTTGGTCGTCCTCGGCGTGTGGGCCCTGGCGGCGGAGGTCGGGCTCGGCCTGTTCTATTGGTGGTATCACACCATCGACAAGACGCCGGCGGTGTTCGTGGTCCTGGTCTATGTGGTGGCGTGCGCCGTCGGCGGCGTGATGCTTGCGATGGTCCCAGGCAGGCCGCTGGTCTCGGCGCTATCGCTCGCGGTGATGTCTGGACCGTTTGCCTCCGTTGCCGCTGCGGCGCCCCTGTACGGCTATTACTACTGCGCGCGAGTGGGCCACTGTCTCGTCGGCGTCATTCCGTATTAACGCCTCGCCCGGCCGGCCACTAGGGTAGGGGCCGTGACTCACTATGACGTCGTCGTCCTCGGGGCTGGTCCCGGCGGGTATGTCGCAGCCATTCGTGCCGCACAGCTGGGCCTGAACACTGCAATCGTCGAATCGAAGTACTGGGGCGGAGTCTGCCTCAACGTCGGCTGCATCCCGTCCAAGGCGCTACTGCGCAACGCCGAGCTCGTCCACATCTTCACCAAAGAGGCCAAGACTTTCGGTATGAGCGGCGAGGCGACCTTCGATTACGGGATCGCCTACGACCGCAGCCGCAAAGTGGCCGAGGGCCGCGTGGCCGGCGTGCACTTCCTGATGAAGAAGAACAAGATCACCGAGATTCACGGGTATGGCAGATTCACGGACGCCAACACATTGTCGGTCGAGCTCAATGAGGGTGGCACGGAAACGGTCACGTTCGACAACGCCATCATCGCCACCGGCAGCAG
This sequence comes from uncultured Actinomycetota bacterium, assembly GCA_963730415.1. Lineage (GTDB taxonomy): Bacteria > Actinomycetota > Actinomycetes > Mycobacteriales > Mycobacteriaceae > Mycobacterium. The sequence goes on from CAVSSC010000001.1 coordinate 630,513, forward strand.
CACCCGGCTGGTTCCCGGAACGTCGCTGTCGTCCAACGTGGTCACCTACGAAGAACAGATCCTGTCGCGGGAGTTGCCGGAATCGATCATCATCGCCGGAGCCGGGGCGATCGGCATGGAGTTCGGCTACGTGCTGAAGAACTACGGCGTCGACGTGACCATCGTGGAGTTCTTGCCGCGCGCACTGCCCAACGAGGACGCCGAGGTGTCCAAGGAGATCGAGAAGCAGTTCAAGAAGCTGGGCATCAAGATCCTCACCGGGACAAAAGTCGACTCCATCTCCGACAATGGTGCTGAGGTCACCGTGGCCGTCAGCAAGGACGGTAAGTCTGAGGAACTCAAGGCCGCGAAAGTGTTGCAGGCCATCGGGTTTGCGCCCAACATCGAGGGCTACGGACTGGACAAGGCCGGCGTCGCGCTGACCGACCGCAAGGCCATCGGCATCGACGACTACATGCGTACCAGCGTCGGCCACATCTACGCCATCGGCGACGTCACCGGGCTGCTGATGCTGGCCCATGTTGCCGAGGCCATGGGTGTCGTGGCAGCCGAAACCATTGCCGGCGCAGAGACTTTGGCGCTCGGAGACTACCGCATGCTGCCCCGTGCAACATTCTGCCAGCCCCAGGTCGCCAGCTTCGGGCTCACCGAGGAGCAAGCCCGCGACGAAGGCTACGACATCGTGGTGGCCAAGTTCCCATTCACCGCCAACGGCAAAGCGCACGGCCTCGGCGACCCCAGCGGTTTCGTCAAGCTGGTCGCCGACGCCAAGCACGGGGAGCTGCTGGGCGGGCACCTGATCGGCCATGACGTGTCCGAGCTGCTGCCCGAGCTGACGCTGGCGCAGAAATGGGATCTGACCGCTAACGAGCTGGCTCGCAACGTGCACACCCATCCGACCATGTCAGAGGCGCTGCAGGAGTGCTTCCACGGCTTGACCGGCCACATGATCAACTTCTGAGCACCCGATGATTCGCACCGAGACCGTTGTGGGTGCCATCGGCGGTTTGGCGACCGGTTATGTCCTGTGGTTGGTGGCCATTTCGATCGGCGACGACCTGACGACGGTGAGCGTGTGGAGTCTGACCGTGTTGCTGCTGTCGGGTGTGCTGGCGGTCTGCGCCGGGATGTGGGGCTGGTGGCTGCGCCGACGCCTCAAGTACTTGGCGGCGGCGTTTGCGGTCGGCCTGCCGGTACTTCCCGTGGTACTGACGCTGGCCGTGCTGGCCGACATCTACTTCTAACCGGTCGGGTTGTCCAACGGGATCTCGAGTGCGGTTATCGTCGCGGCCAGCCCGTCGTATTGGCTTGCCAGCAAGCAGAATTCGATCAGCTGGCGCCGGTCGAGGTGACTCGCCAGCCGCTGCCAGACCTCGGCTGTGATCGAGCGCTTGGTAACGAACTCGTCGGTGGCGCTCAACAGCGCTCGTTGCCGATCGGTGAGCCCTTCGGAGACCTCGGGCCAGCCGAAGATCAGCGCCTGTTGCTGCGCATCCAGCCCGCTGCGGCGCGCCATCCCGCGGTGGTGCTGCAGCTCGTATTCGCAAGCGCGCAAATGTGCGACCCGCAAGATCACCAACTCGGTGTCGGCCCGCGGCAGCCGCCCCTTCAGGAGTCGGCCGCCATAGATCGACCACGTCCAGAACAGCGATTGGCGCTGACCGAGCGTGGTGAACAGATGCATCTCGGGCACCCGCATCGTGCGTGCGGCCAGCTTCGCGAACACCCAATTGATTGGCCCTAGCTGGCGCAGCCCGCCGGACGGGATGCGACCGACTTGACCGATCTCGAGCCCCGCTCACGGTTGCTGCACCAGGTACGGGGACACGGTGCTGCGGTGCTCGTCGAGATCAAGTGCCCGCCCCAAAGCCGGGAACGCCCGCTGCGGGCAGTTGTCGCGTTCGCAGACGCGGCAGCCCGCGCCGATCGGTGTGGCGATATTCCCCGACAAGTCGAGTCCTTCCGAGTAGACGAGCCGGTGAGCGTGTCGAAGCTCGCATCCCAGCCCGATCGCGAAGGTTTTACCCGGCTGACCATACCGGGCGGCGCGGCGCTCCACGGTGCGGGCCACCCACATGTAGTTGCGGCCGTCAGGCATCTGGGCGATCTGAACCAGGATCTTGCCCGGATTGGCGAACGTTTCGTAGACGTTCCACAACGGGCAGGTGCCGCCACTAGAGGAGAAGTGAAAACCAGTGGCAGACTGGCGTTTTGACATGTTGCCAGCCCGGTCTACCCGGACGAACGAGAACGGCACGCCGCGCATCGACGGCCGTTGCAACGTCGATAGCCGGTGCGCGATCGTCTCATAGCTCACCGAGTAGAAGGATGACAACCGCTCGACGTCGTAGCGGAAGTTCTCCGCGGCGTCGTGGAATTGGCGGTAGGGCAGCACCGCAGCCGCGGCGAAGTAATTGGCCAGCCCCAGCCGGGCCAGCGTGTGCGACTCGTCGCTGGTGAACTTTCCCTCCTCGACCAGGCTGTCGATCAGATCGCCGAACTCGAGGTAGGCCAATTCGGCGGCCATCTTGAATACTTGTTGACCCAGCGAGAGGTGATTGCTGATTTCTAGCGTTTTGGTCTTGGGATCGTAGCGGTGCAGCACGGCGTCACCGAGATCGATCCGCCTGTTGATGTGCACTCCGTGTGCCTCGGTGAGCCGGCGGGTCAACTCACGGGCCAGGTCGCCGTGGTGTAGTCGCATCTGGATCGTGAGGTCTTCGGCGGCGGTGTCCAGCTCGTGCAGATAGTTCTGGCGTTGATAGAAGTAGTCGCGCACTTCCTCGTGCGGCATGGTGATCGACCCGCTGCCACTGCCGTCAAAGAACCGCTCCTCGGTGGCGGCAGCCAGCTGCGCCGTGGTGATCCGGTAGCGCCGGTGCAGGTTGACCACCGCGCGGGCCAGGCCGGGATGAGCGCCGACCATCTCGGCGACTTCGGTCGGGTCGACGTCGATATCCAGATCGCGGTCCATCGTCACCTCGCGCAGCTCGGCGACCAGCCGGGTGTCGTCATGAGACGCGAAGAAGGTCGCATCCACCCCGAACACCTCGGCTATCCGGAGCAACACAGCCACCGTCAGTGGGCGAACGTCGTGCTCGATCTGGTTAAGGTAGCTCGGGGAGATCTCCAGCATCTGAGCCAGTGCGGCTTGACTGAACCCGCGCTCGTTGCGCAGCTGGCGAACGCGTGAACCGACGAAGGTTTTGGGCACTTTACCGAGGGTACCCGGCGCTGCGAAGGCCTGCTTCGCAGAGTTTGCATCCGGATACGGTCGCGTCGCGATTGGTATTCGACGCACGTCGTTGGCATGATTCGCGTCGGAGCCCGAGGGCTAGCCTGGGGTACCGACGAGGAGGAAACGGGAGCGAAGCCGTGAGCCTGGACAAACAACTGATGCCGGTGCCCGACCCCCACCCCGATGTGTTCGATCGCGAATGGCCGCTGCGCGTCGGCGATATTGACCGCACGGGCCGGTTGCGGCTGGACGCGGCTGCCCGGCACATCCAGGACATCGGCCAGGACCAGCTGCGCGAGCTGGGCTTCGAGGAGACCCATCCGCTGTGGATCGTTCGTCGCACCATGGTTGACCTGATCCGCCCAATCGAGTTCCAGGACATGCTGCGGCTACGGAGATGGTGTTCGGGTACCTCGAACCGGTGGTGTGAGATGCGGGTTCGCGTCGACGGACGCAAGGGCGGCCTGATCGAATCCGAGGCTTTCTGGATCAACATCAACCGGGAAACCCAGATGCCGTCGCGCATCGCCGACGACTTCCTGGCGGGTCTGCACAAGACCACCTCCATTGACCGGCTGCGGTGGAAGGGCTACTTGAAGCCGGGCAGCCGGGACGACGCGGCCGAGATCCACGAGTTCCCCGTCCGAGTCACCGACATCGACTTGTTCGATCACATGAACAACTCGGTGTACTGGAGCGTGATCGAGGACTACCTGGCTTCCCATCCCGAACAGCACCCGGAGCTGTCGCAGGCACCACTGCGCATCACGATCGAACACGAGGCACCGGTCGCGCTGGGCGACAAGCTCGAGATCATCTCGCATGTTCACCCGGCCGGCTCAACCGAGCAATTCGGTCCCAACCTGGCCGATCGCACTGTTACAACGCTCACATACGCGGTTGGCGACGAGGCGAAAGCCGTCGCCGCGATCTTCGCTCGGTAGCCGGAATCGGCCAACCTTCGACCCCGCCGTCAATTGCCCATGTGACCTGGGGCTTTATGGTTACCGACGGGTAGCTTCTGAAACGGTTAAGTTAGGCCGCGACTTCGCAAGATTTGCAAATTCGCTCGAACTCGTTGCTGAAATTGGCAATTGAAATGGGTGGACCGCCCTCAACAAGCTGTGCCATCGTCGAGTTAGCACACTAGCGAAGTTGAGCTGCTAGCTACCGCCGGTGAGGCCGTCAGCAACTCAGAAGTGAAGATCGTTAAGGAGCATGCCCAATGTCTGTCGTTGGCACCCCGAAGAGCGCCGAGCAGATCCAGAAGGACTGGGACACCAACCCGCGTTGGAAGGACGTCACCCGTACCTACACCGCCGAGGACGTCGTCGCCCTGCAGGGCACCGTGGTCGAGGAGTGCACCTTGGCCCGCCGCGGCGCAGAGGTGCTGTGGGAAGAACTGCACGACCTGGAGTTCGTCAACGCGCTCGGCGCGCTGACCGGCAACATGGCAGTGCAGCAGGTACGCGCCGGCCTGAAGGCCATCTACCTGTCGGGTTGGCAGGTCGCGGGCGACGCGAACCTGTCCGGCCACACTTACCCCGACCAGAGCCTGTACCCGGCCAACTCGGTGCCGCAGGTGGTCCGCCGGATCAACAACGCGCTGCTGCGCGCCGACGAGATCGCCAAGGTCGAGGGCGACACGTCCGTCGAGAACTGGCTCGCCCCGATCGTCGCCGACGGTGAGGCCGGCTTCGGTGGCGCGCTTAACGTCTACGAGCTGCAGAAGGCCATGATCGCTGCCGGTGTCGCCGGTTCACACTGGGAGGACCAGCTGGCCTCGGAGAAGAAGTGTGGCCACCTGGGCGGCAAAGTGCTGATCCCGACCCAGCAGCACATCCGTACGCTGACATCGGCGCGACTGGCTGCCGACGTCTGCGACGTGCCGACCGTTGTTATCGCTCGTACGGACGCCGAGGCGGCCACGCTGATCACCTCCGACGTCGACGAGCGCGACCAGTCGTTCATCACCGGTGAGCGCACCCGGGAAGGCTTCTATCGGGTCAAGAACGGCCTGGAGCCCTGCATCGCTCGTGCCAAGGCCTACGCGCCGTACTCCGACCTGATCTGGATGGAAACCGGCACGCCCGACCTGGAGCTGGCCCGCAAGTTCGCCGAGGGCGTCAAGAGCGAGTTCCCGGACCAGATGCTGGCCTACAACTGCTCGCCGTCGTTCAACTGGCGCAAGCACCTCGACGACGCGACTATCGCGAGGTTCCAGAAGGAGCTCGCCTCGATGGGCTTCAAGTTCCAGTTCATTACGCTGGCCGGCTTCCACGCGCTGAACTACTCGATGTTCGATTTGGCCTACGGCTACGCGCGCAACCAGATGAGCGCCTACGTCGAGTTGCAGGAGCGCGAGTTCGCCGCCGAGGAGCGTGGTTACACCGCGACCAAGCACCAGCGCGAGGTCGGTGCCGGTTACTTCGACCGCATCGCTACCACGGTCGACCCGAGCTCGTCGACCACCGCACTGTCCGGTTCCACCGAAGAGGGCCAGTTCCACTGAGCTAAGCCCTCATGGCGAGCAGATGCGCACTTGTGCGACCGGATTCATGCGGGTCTGCGCCTGCTCGCGGCTGAAGTAGCATAGGCCCCGCCCAGCTAACCTGGGCGGGGCTTATTGCGGCCCAAGACGATACGACACCGGAGAGAAAACAGTGAGTGACGCAGCGATTCAGCGGGTAGGGGTTGTCGGGGCCGGTCAGATGGGATCCGGTATCGCCGAGGTGTCAGTCCGCGCCGGTGTCGACGTGACGGTGTTCGAGACCACCGAGGCCCTGATCACGGCGGGACGTAACCGCATCGTGAAGTCGTTGGAGCGCGGCGTCAGCGCGGGCAAGGTGACCGAGCGCGAGCGCGACCGCGCACTGAGCAAGCTCACCTTCACCACGGATTTGAAGGACCTCGTCGACCGCCAACTGGTAATCGAGGCGATTATCGAAGACGAGGCCATCAAAGCGGAGATCTTCGGTGAACTCGACCGGGTCGTCACCGATCCCGACGCGGTGCTGGCGTCCAACACCTCCAGCATTCCGATCATGAAGATCGCTGCGGCCACCAAGAACCCACAACGGGTGCTGGGGCTGCACTTCTTCAACCCGGTCCCGGTGCTCCCGCTGGTCGAGTTGGTCAGCACGCTGGTTACTGACGAAGCCGCCGCCGCTCGCACCGAGGAGTTTGCGAGCGCGGTTCTGGGCAAGCAAGTGGTGCGCTGCTCCGACCGGTCCGGCTTCGTCGTGAACGCGCTACTGGTGCCCTACCTGCTGTCGGCGATCCGGATGGTCGAGGCCGGTTTCGCCACCGTCGAGGATGTCGACAAGGCCGTTGTCGCCGGGCTGTCGCACCCGATGGGTCCGCTGCGGCTGTCTGATCTTGTTGGCCTGGACACCCTCAAACTGATTGCGGACAAGATGTTCGAGGAATTCAAGGACCCCCAATATGGTCCGCCGCCACTGTTGCTCCGCATGGTGGAGGCGGGTCGGCTGGGCAAAAAGTCAGGTCAGGGCTTCTACACCTACTGAAGTGGTTTGAACCGACCCCAAACACGACTGTCGCTTAGGTCGCTGCGTGTGCCACCCGTCGAGTAAATCGGGTACGATGCTCGCGATCAAACAATGAGAGGTATGTGCCGCGCATGACTCAGTTGAGGCCCTATTACGAAGAGTCGCAATCCATCTATGACATTTCCGACGAGTTTTTCGCGTTATTTCTAGACCCCACGATGGGCTACACCTGCGCATACTTCGAGCGTGACGACATGACGCTCGAAGAAGCCCAAAACGCGAAGTTCGACCTGGCGCTGGGGAAGCTGAACCTCGAGCCCGGGATGACTTTGCTTGACATCGGCTGCGGCTGGGGTGGAGCGCTGCAGCGAGCAATCGAGAAGTTCGACGTCAACGTGATCGGAATCACGCTCAGTCGCAACCAGTTCGAGTACAGCAAGGCCAAACTCGCCGCGATCCCAACCCAACGCAACGTCGAGGTCCGGTTGCAGGGCTGGGAAGAGTTCGACGACAACGTCGACCGAATCGTCACCATCGGCGCCTTCGAAGCGTTCAAGATGGAGCGCTACGCCGCGTTCTTCGAACGCTCCTACAACGTCCTTCCCGATGACGGCCGCATGTTGCTGCACACGATTTTGGCGCATAGCCAGAAACAGATTTACGAGCGCGGCATCAAGCTGACGATGCGCGATATACGGTTCGCGCGATTCATCGGCACGGAAATTTTCCCGGGCGGACAGTTGCCGGCGCAGGAAGATATTTTCAAATTTGCGCAGGACGCCGGGTTCTCAGTCGAAAAGGTGCAATTGCTGCAGAAGCATTACGAGCGCACGCTGAACATCTGGGCGGCCAATCTGCTGGCTAACAAGGACCGGGCCATCGCAATCCAGTCCGAGGAGGTCTACGACCGCTACATGCATTATCTGACCGGGTGTGAGGACTTCTTCCGCAAAGGCATCAGCAACGTGGGGCAGTTCACTCTCGTGAAGTAAGCCGCGCGGTGCCTACTGCTGCGCGCAACGCCGCTCAAGGCTGCCTAAGGGACCCGGCCCGATCACTTTTCCAAAGTGAACTGGTCGACGTCGGTGTACCCCTGGCGGAACAGCTTCGCGCAGCCAGTCAGGTACTTCATGTAGCGGTCGTAGACCTTCTCCGATTGGGTCGCGACGGCGTCGCCCTTATTGGCCTCGAGTGCGGCCGCCCACATGTCCAGAGTCCTCGCGTAGTGCAGCTGCAATGACTGGATCCGAGTCACCTTGAAGCCGGCCGCGCCGGAGTGCTCTTCGACCGTCGGGACTGTTGGCAGCCAGCCGCCGGGGAAGATTTCGGCCAAGATGAATTGAGTGAAGTGAACGATCTCGTGGGTTAACGGCAGTCCCTGCGCCCTGGCATCTTTGAAGGTGGGGCGGACGATGGTATGCAGCAGCATGACGCCGTCGGCCGGCAATACCTGGTAGGCCATCTTGAAGAAGCGTGGGTAGCGCTGGCGGCCGAAATGCTCGAATGCGCCGATCGAGACAATGCGGTCGACGGGCTCGTGGAACTTCTCCCAGCCCTCCAGCAGCACCCGCCTGGTGCGGGGGGTGTCCAGCTGGTCGAACATTTTCTGGACGTGGTCGGCCTGGTTTTCGGACAACGTCAGGCCCACGACGTTGACGTCGTATTTCTCGATGGCGCGCCGCAAAGTGGCGCCCCAGCCGCAACCGATGTCCAGCAGCGTCATGCCCGGCTCGAGCTTCAGCTTTCCCAGCGCTAGGTCGATTTTGGCGATCTGCGCCTCTTCCAATGTCATGTCGTCGCGCTCGAAGTAGGCGCAGCTGTAGGTCTGGGTGGGGTCCAGGAACAACCGGAAGAAGTCGTCAGACAGATCGTAATGGGCTTGCACGTTGCCAAAATGCGGCGTGAGCTGCAAAGACATAACGAGATGGGCCTTTCCGTATGCGGAGGTAGGACGGGCAACCAAATGGCGCACCCTCCTTTACCCCTATGCATCCCCCTGCATGCTAGTCGTTCAGGGGGGCCAATTCGCTTTCTGGGGCGGGTCCCAGGTCACATGAGATGGGTGGATTCACAAAACGGGCCGGCAGCGCCGCGAGCATTCCTAAGGCCTAGACCGATCTTCAGGTACCCGGGGCGGCACGATCGGCGAAGGATGCGGCTCACCGCGGAACTTCTCCAGCGATCCGCCGACCTCGACGATCCCGCACAGTGCGTTCCAGCTCAGCATGGTCAGGTAGTCGATCAGCTCGTCACGGCTCATTCGCGGGTCCGACATCCACGAGTGGGTGGCCAGCTGCACGCCGCCGACGATCAGGTAAGCCCACGGCTCTACACCGCCGGTGTCCATCCCGGCCTGCTGCATGCGGCGGCGAATCATCACCGCGAGCATGCGGGCAATGATCCGCTCGGAGTCGGCGATCACCTTGCTTTTGCTGGCCGAGCTGTTGGCCATCACGAACCGGTACGGCTCCGGTTCGTCCGCCACGGTGTCGACGTAGCCCCGGATGATCTCGCGGGCCAGGTCGAAGCCATCCAGGTTGGACGACAACGCCGCAGCCATGTTGGGAATCAACGTGGTCTGCGCGAAGCGCATCATCACGGCGGTCGTCAGATCGTTCTTGTCGACGAAGTAGCGGTACAGCACCGTCTTGGAGACGCCGATCTCCGCGGCGATTTCGTCCATGCTCAGGGAGCGGCCGTTTCGGCGAATCGCGTCGATCGTGCCGTCAACCAGCTCGTTGCGGCGCTCCACCTTATGTTGGTGCCAGCGCCGCTTGCGACCATCCGTCTTGACGGTCACAGCCAAGATTTGCTCCGCCACTGTCGCCGATTTCCCATTCACTAGACGCCCTCGATACTACGGCGTGTGGGTCTGTTTGGGGCCCGGGCCGCGTGCGAGTGAACCTCCCCGAACAGTGCCGTCACACCAATTGGTCGGGACGATAGATGATGGTGTGGTGGCACACAGAGCCGATGCGTCGGGCTCGCCGACGGCGGGGCTGGGCTTGATGACACCGTTGACCGGAGCCCGGCGGGCTCACGCCGTCCTTTGCGGAATCCTTCGCCGGGGCTGATCCGGAGGCCGATGCCGAGCGGCGGGTGGCGCTACGCCGGATGAAGATGGTGGCACTGAGCTTTTTGATCGGTGCCACCGGGGTGTTCCTCGCCTGTCGGTGGGCCCAGGCTCACACCAGCATGGGCGCCTGGGTCGGCTATGTCGGTGCTGCCGCGGAGGCCGGAATGGTGGGCGCCCTGGCGGACTGGTTCGCGGTGACCGCGCTGTTCAGGCATCCGCTGGGCATACCCATCCCGCACACCGCGATCATCAAACGCAAGAAAGACCAGCTTGGTGAGGGCCTGGGAACGTTCGTGCGCGAGAACTTCCTGTCGCCGCCGATCGTAGAAACCAAGCTGCGGGACGCCGAAGTGCCCGGCAGGCTCGGTAAGTGGCTGTCGGAGGCCGCACACGCCGAGCGGGTGGCCAGCGAGACGGCGACGGTGCTACGCGTGCTCGTGGAGCTCCTCCGTGACGACGACATCCAGCAGGTAATCGATCGGATGATCGTGCGCCGCATCGCCGAACCGCAGTGGGGTCCACCGGTCGGCCGGGTACTGGCGACCCTGCTAGCCGAGAACCGGCAGGAGGCTCTGATCCAGCTGCTGGCCGACCGGGCGTTTCAGTGGTCACTGAACGCCGGAGAGGTCATCCAGCGGGTGGTCGAGCGTGACTCACCAAGCTGGTCGCCTCGATTCATCGACCATCTGGTCGGTGACCGCATCCACCGCGAGTTGATGGACTTCACCGACAAGGTGCGCCGCAACCCCGACCACGAATTGCGCCGTTCGGCGACCCGGTTCCTGTTCGAATTCGCCGACGATCTGCAGCACGACCCGACCACCATCGGGCGCGCCGAAGCGGTCAAGGAGCAGCTGATGGCGCGCGACGAGATCGCCAACGCCGCCGCGACGGCGTGGAAGACGCTGAAAAGGCTGGTGCTCGAGGGTGTGGACGACCCTTCCAGCACGTTGCGGACCCGCATCACCGACGCGGTCGTGCGCATCGGGGAATCACTGCGCGACGACGCCGACTTGCGCGACAAAGTCGACAACTGGATAGTGCGGGCAGCCCAGCATCTGGTCTCGCAGTATGGGGTGGAGATCACAGCAATCATCACCGAAACGATCGAGCGCTGGGACGGCGAGGAAGCAAGTCGGCGGATCGAACTGCACGTGGGCCGCGACCTGCAATTTATTCGGATCAATGGCACCGTGGTGGGCGCGCTCACTGGACTGGCGATCTTCACGGTCGCGCAGTTGCTTTTCTAGGAGCGCTAACAACTGCTTGCAATAGCAAGCGCTTGTCCGTACGCTGGTGCCCGTCAGACCAGCCGTCGGACCCAGGGAGTACGCAATGCCACCGGAGGAGAAGCTCTCCGCCAAGGTGTCCAGCGCGGCCTCTGACATCGGCAGCTTCATCCGAAGCCAGCGCGAGCTTGCGCAGGTCTCGGTGCGACAGCTTGCCGAAAAATCCGGTGTCAGCAATCCTTACCTGAGCCAGGTGGAGCGCGGATTGCGCAAACCATCCGCCGATGTCCTGAACCAGATCGCGAAGGCGCTGCGGGTTTCCGCCGAGGTTCTCTATGTGCGGGCCGGGATTCTCGAGCCCAGCGACAAAAGTCAAGTGCGTGACGCCATCATCACCGATACCGCGATTACCGAGCGCCAGAAGCAGATTCTGCTCGACATCTACGCATCGTTTACCCAACAAAACGAATCCATCAATGAGGAGTGTTCGACCGAACCCAACAGCGACGAGTGATAAGTCCGTTCGAGCGGGCATATTACGAATTCCGTTGAGCTAAATCGCCAGAACAGGGCTTCCACATCGGTTGGTGATGTGTAGACCACCGGCCGTCGCGGTTATCCAGAAGGAAGGATCTAACAGTTTCAGCCTCAGCTGCTGGCTGAGGCTGACCGGATCTGGCGGCCACCAGTGCAAAAGGAGACGCTTGCCCCTAGCTTCCAGACCACACACGTAGTAACGCTGATAGCGACAACACACCATGAAAGGAAAAACCATGGCGGAAACCTCGAACATCGAAGACTTGCGGGCTCCATTGCTGGCAGCCCTGGGCGCGGCCGACTTGGCCCTAGCCACTGTCAACGAGTTGATCACCAACCTTCGTGAGCGCGCCGAAGAGACCCGCGCCGACACCCGCAGTCGGGTGGAGGAGAGCCGTGCTCGCCTGTCCAAGCTGCAGGAGGACCTGCCCGAGCAGTTCACCGAGCTCCGCGAGAAATTCACCACCGAGGAGCTGCGCAAGGCCGCCGAGGGCTACCTGGACGCAGCGACCAACCGGTACAACGACTTGGTCGAGCGGGGCGAGGCGGCCTTGCAGCGGCTGCGCAGCCAGCCGGCCTTCGAGGACGCGTCTGCGCGCGCGGAGGGTTACGTGGACCAGGCTGTCGAGCTGACGCAGGAAGCGCTCGGCACCGTCGCAACGCAGACCCGCGCGGTCGGTGAGCGCGCGGCCAAGCTGGTCGGCATCGAGCTGCCCAAGAAGGCAGAGTCGGCCAAGAAGGCTGTGGCCAAGAAGGCGCCGGCGAAGAAGGCTCCGGCCAAGAAGGCTCCGGCCAAGAAGGCGCCGGCCAAGAAGGCGCCGGCCAAGAAGGTCACCCAGAAGTAAGGCACCGGTTGCCCCCAGGGCATGCCGGACAAAGCACGACAGTCGACTCAGAGTTGTCCTCAGGGCAACTCTGAGTCGACGTTTTGGATGGTGCCCGCATACGCTTAAGGCGTGAGTCACCTCGTGGGTACCGTCATGTTGGTCTTGCAGGTCGCCGTCTTGGTCACGGCGGTGTACGCGTTTGTGCACGCAGCGCTGCAGCGACCCGACGCTTATACCGCCGCCAACAAGCTGACCAAGCCGGTGTGGTTGGTGATCCTTGGTCTGGCTGTCGCCCTGACATCCATCCTGAGTTTCGTTTTCGGCGTACTCGGCATGGCGATCGCCGCCTGTGCGGCCGGTGTGTATCTGGTCGACGTGCGGCCCAAACTTCTGGAAATTCAGGGTAAGTCGCGCTAGCGGATGAAGGCCCTGCTGACAGCGTCGGCGGTGGTGCTTGTCGCCCTGTCGGGCCCCATGCCGGGAACAGCGCCCGCTCTTGCTAATCCCGGGGCCGATCCCGGCACTGCCGCGGCAAACCCGGCCACTTTCTCCCCTCCTTTCATCGACCACACCGAGTGGACACAGTGGCGAGGCCTGAGCAGCCTGCGGGTTTTCCCGACAGCATCTGGGCGTATGGCCGCCAGACAGCCCGGAACCGCTGCGTTCGCCGACGAGGCTTGGACCGAGGTGCTCGCACTGTCGCCCGATGCCGACACCGCCGGCATGCGCGCGCAGTTCATCTGCCACTGGCAGTTCGCCGAGCTGGCGGAACCCGGCAAGACCAGCTGGAACCTGGAGCCGTGGCGGCCGGTCGTCGACGACGCCGAAATGGTTGCGTCCGGCTGTAATCCCGGCGGACCAGAAGAAGCGTTCTAGTGGCGAGCCCACCTACCCGGGCGCAGTTGGCGGCATTGGTCGACCACACCCTGCTCAAACCCGAGGCCACCAACGCTGACGTGGCCGCCCTGGTCGCCGAAGCCGCCGAACTGGGCGTCTATGCGGTGTGCGTCTCGCCGTCGATGGTCCCCGTCGCTGTGCAAGCCGGTGGCGGCGTGCCGGTGGCGAGCGTCGCGGGTTTTCCGTCAGGCAAGCACGTGTCGGCGGTCAAGGCGCACGAGGCCGCACAGGCTGCGGCATCCGGTGCCAGCGAGATCGACATGGTCATCGATATCGGCGCCGCGCTGGCCGGGGACATCGATGCGGTGCGGTCCGATATCGAAGCCGTGCGTGCCGCTGTCGCCGGGGCCGTGCTCAAGGTGATCGTGGAGTCGGCGGTGCTTTTAGCACGGGCGGACGAGCGCACGCTGGCAGAGGTGTGTCGCGCCGCCGAGGACGCCGGCGCCAACTTCGTCAAGACTTCGACCGGGTTTCATCCCGCGGGCGGCGCCTCGGTGCATGCGGTCGCCTTGATGAGCCAGACCGTTGGCGGCCGGTTAGGAGTCAAGGCGAGCGGAGGCATCCGCACGGCAGCCGACGCGATCGCGATGCTGGATGCGGGTGCCACCAGGCTGGGTTTGTCGGGCACCCGGGCCGTGCTCGACGGGCTCGGTTAGAAACCGGGTGTCAGAGGTTGGCGAAGCAGGGGTTGGTGTTGCCGGTGGGGATGCTCGCGTTCTGAGTCGAGAAGTGGCTGACCACACCGCTGGACGTCACCTGCACGCTGTCGGCGTGAATACCCAACGGGTAGTTCTTGGTCAGGTTTGAGGTGAAGTCGTCCAGCGTCGACTGCACGGACTCTTTGGGCATCGTGAAGCCGAGCGCGTTGAAGGTGACGATCTGTAGCTCCAGGCCGTTGCCGGACACCACCGGCTTGGTCGTGAGGTTGTCCAGCATGCCCTTCAGTTCGATGGTGCCGTCGTTGGGGTGAGTGGTCACGGTGTTGGTGACGAAGGGACCCAGAACAGGAATCGCGTTCTGCACCGACTCTTTGATGCCGTCAGAAGTCCAGGTGATGGTCGCATCGAGCGATCCGATGGTGCCCTTGGAGTCGGGGGTGGACTTGAGCTGGACATTCTTGATGTTGATGTCGATCTTCATGCCCTTGGCGTCGCGGATCTGGTTGCCGGCCGTCGACACCGAGATATTGGTGTAGTGCTTGGTTGCGAGCTGCCACAGCATCAGCGGTGCCACCCCGAACGACGCGGTGGCCTGATCCTTGACCTCGCATGCCACCGCCTGGGCGACTTTGCTGTCCGCGACGTGGCGGGCGTACAGCTCGGCTCCGATCAGCCCCGCGATCACGAGCGACACCACGATGATGCAGACCAGGAGGATGGATAGCGGGTCGCGAAGGAAACGTCGTTTTCTTTTCACCGGCGTCGGGCCTTCGTTGGGAGTAGCCAGCCGTTCCGTCGGGCCTGCCGGCGGGATGGGAGGAGGAGGGTAGCCGGGCCGCTGCATGTTCGGCTGGGGTGCGCCGAACTGCTCGGTCTGACCCGGCAGCGGACTGGGAGCGGGCGGTGGTGCTTGGCCCGGGCCGCCAGTACTTATCCGCTCAGTAGGCCGCTCAGTCGGGGGTTGGCCGAAGGGGCCTTGATTGCCGGGACGGGCCCACGTTGACGGGTCCTGGTTCGGTGGTCCTTGTGGGTTCGTCACTCAACCGATTCTGCCCTATCAATCTGAGCAAAGTTCGACTGGTTGCGCAGCACCGCGATGTTGTCGCGAGCCTCGGCGACCCTGCCGATATCGATGTCGGCTACCACTAATTGCGGCCGGGAGCCGGCCGACGCGACGACTTCGCCCAACGGGGAGGCCACCAGGCTGCCACCCACCCCGGTCGGTGCGCCCGATCCGGACCCCGAGCCGGTCAGCGAGTCGCCGGGGTCGGCCTGACCGGCCGCGGCGACGTAGCTCATCGAGTCGAGCGCCCGCGCTTGGGCCAGCAGCCTCCACTGCTCGAGTTTGCCAGGGCCCGCACCCCACGATGCACAGACGACGATCAGGTGGGCGCCGCGGCGGGCCAGCTCGGTGTAGAGCGCCGGAAAGCGAATGTCGTAGCAAATGGTCAAACCGACCCGGACGCCGTCGACGGTGATCACCACCGGCTCGTGCCCGGGTGCGACGGTGCGCGACTCGGTGAAGCCGAACGCGTCATAGAGGTGGATCTTGTCGTAGTGGGTGTTCGGTTGGTTGGGAGTGCCCGGACCGGCTGCGATCAGCGTATTTTTCACCCGTCCATCGCCGGCCGGGGTGAACATGCCGGCGATCAACGTGATTCCGGAGTCGGTCGCGATCCGCCGCACGCCGTCTGCCCACGGCCCGTCGACCGGCTCGGCGATCGGTGCCAGCGGAACGCCGAAGCGGCACATGGTCGCCTCAGGGAACACCACCAGCTTCGCGCCCGCGTCGGCGGCCTGGCCGCTGTACTCCCGCACCAGCTGCAGATTCGCCGCCGGATCACTGCCACTGATGATTTGCGCCAACGCGATTCGCATGGGCGCCAGCTTAGGCCCGGCGGCCTCTCAGACGCGGTCAGGCCATTTTGGCGATCCACTCCGTGGTGAAGCGCTGTTCTGCTGCCACCAGCTCGGCCAGTCGGGTGCCGATGATGGTCTCCAACTTGCCGCCGATGATCGGGACACGCACCTGCACGGTGGCCCGGAACTCCAGCCGGGCGCCGCTCATCTCTGCGATTGGCGACAGCATAGCGGTGCCGGCCAGGTTCACCGGGGCGTCCACGATCGAGCCCACGACGGAACCCTTCGCAGCGCCACCGGAGACCGGTCCCCAGGTCTCTTCGCGCCTGATACAAAGGTCGCCGCTGTGTAACTGCGTGACCATCCCCGGCAGCTTGTGACTGTGTATCACCTGCAGGGTGACGACCTCGACGGTGTCGTCTTCTCCGGTTTCGCCACCCACCCGCATCGATTCCAGCGTGGCGACATCAACACCGGACTCGGCCAGCCTGGCCCGCCAGTAGCTCACATCCGTGAACGCTCGATGCACCTCTTCAACGCTGCCGTCGTAGTCGGCCGACAACTCGAATGAACGCGGCATAGCAGGTCAGGCTACCGTTACGGGCCGTGGTCGGTTCAATGTTTGCCGGTGCGCATGTCGCCGAAGCGGTGCCGCTGGCACCGTTGACCACGTTGCGGGTCGGCCCGATCGCAAGCCGCCTGATCACCTGCACCAGCACCGAACAGGTGGTCGCCGTTGTGCGGCAGCTGGATGCTGAAAACCGCAAAGGGGGGCGTCGCCCGGTTTTGGTGTTCGCCGGCGGTTCCAACCTGGTGATCGCCGATACCCTGACCGACCTGACCGCAGTGCGGTTGGCCAATAACGGCATCATCGTCGACGGCAACCTGGTGCGCGCAGAGGCGGGCGCGGTGTGGGACGACGTGGTGGTCAGGACTATCGAGCACGGCCTCGGCGGGCTGGAATGCCTGTCCGGTATCCCCGGGTCTGCCGGGGCCACCCCGGCGCAAAACGTCGGAGCCTACGGTGCAGAAGTTTCCGACACCATCACGCGGGTCCGGATACTGGACCGCGACAGCGGCGCGGTGCACTGGATACCGGGCAGCGAGCTGGGCTTCGGCTACCGCACCAGCGTGTTCAAGCAGGCCGGCCAGACCGAGCTCGAGATTCCTTCTGTGATAATGGAAGTGGAGTTTGCACTGGATGCATCGGGCCGCAGCGCACCGATGCGCTACGGCGAACTGGCGGCTGAGTTGAATGTGGGCAGCGGCGAGCGCGCCGACCCACAAGCGGTCCGCGCGGCGGTGCTAAATCTGCGAGCCCGCAAGGGCATGGTGCTCGACCCGGCCGATCACGACACCTGGAGCGTGGGTTCGTTCTTCACCAACCCGGTGGTCGCACCGGACGTCTACGAGCGGCTGGCCAGAGATGTCGACGGACCGGTTCCGCACTACCCGGCACCGGACGGTGTCAAGCTGGCCGCCGGCTGGTTGGTGGAGCGGGCCGGCTTCGGCAAAGGCTATCCGGACGATGCGACGGCCCGGTGCCGGCTGTCCACCAAGCACGCGCTGGCCCTGACCAACCGCGGTGGCGCCACCACCGAGGACGTGATTGCACTCGCGCGCATCATCCGCGACGGGGTCCGTGACGTGTTTGGTATCACACTGAAACCCGAACCTGTCCTGCTGGGGTGCAGGCTGTAGGTCCAAAATTTGTGGACGAGTACCCCGACCTCGAATTGTCGCGGCGGGGCTGGCGGATTTTGCCCGGTATCTTTGTAATTCGTGAACACGTCCAGCGCTCCGCAGCCGATCAACCGGCGCTTGGCTTTGGCGACCCTCGGTCTAGGGGTGTTCGCTCCCAACCTGTTGGCCGCGTGCGCTGGCACTGTGAGCAAGCAAGCCGAGAAGAAAGAGCCGCCGGCGCTCCGTCTCAAGTTTCAGCCGGCCGATGCGACCGACAACGTGGTGCCGATCGCGCCGATCAGTGTCGAGATCACCGACGGCTGGTTTCAGCATGTTGCGCTGACGAATTCGTCGGGCAAGGTCGTTGCGGGCGCGTTCAACTCCGATCGCACCGTTTACACCACCACCGAGCCACTGGGCTACGACTCGACCTACACGTGGAGTGGTTCTGCTGTCGGCCACGACGGCAAGGCGGTTCCGGTGACCGGCAAGTTCACCACCGTGTCTCCCACCAAGAAGATCGGCGGGGCATTTCAGTTGGCTGACGGCCAGACCGTCGGAGTCGCGGCGCCGATCATCATCCAGTTTGATGCACCGATCAGCGATAAGGCCGCCGTCGAGAAGGAACTCACCGTCACCACCGCTCCGCCCGTCGAGGGCAGCTGGGCCTGGTTGCCCGACGAGGCGCAAGGCGCTCGGGTGCACTGGCGTCCCCGCGAGTACTACCCGGCGGGCACCACCGTCAACGTCGACGCCAAGCTCTACGGGGTGGCGTGCGGCGACGGCGCGTACGGCGCTGACGACATTTCGTTGCACTTCCAGATCGGTCGGCGGCAGGTGGTGAGGGCCGAGGTCTCGTCGCACCGCATCCAGGTCATCACCGACGCCGGCGTCATCATGGATTTCCCGTGCAGCTACGGCGAGGCTGACAAGGCGCGCAACGTCACCCGCAACGGCATCCACGTGGTCACCGAGAAGTACGCCGACTTCTACATGTCCAACCCGGCCGGGGGCTACACAAACGCCCACGAACGCTGGGCGGTCCGGATCTCCAACAACGGCGAGTTCATCCACGCCAACCCATCCAGCGCGGGCGCGCAGGGCAACACCAACGTCACCAACGGCTGCATCAATCTGTCGACGGGAGACGCCGAGGAGTACTACCACTCCGCGATCTACGGTGACCCCGTTGAGGTGACCGGCAGCTCGATCCAGCTGTCCTACTCCGACGGCGACATCTGGGACTGGGCCGTGGACTGGGACACCTGGGTCGCGATGTCGGCGCTACCGCCCCCGACGTCGCATCCGCCGGCCACTCAAATTCCCGTGACCGCGCCGGTCACGCCGTCGACTGCTCCGACTTTGTCCGGCACACCCACGACCACGACGACGTCGGCTAGCCCCGGCGGTTAAATCGGGTAGCCGATGCCTGGTCGCGCGGCTTGATGATGATCAGGTCGAGGTCGACGTGGGACGGCCGCGAGGCCACGAACCCGATCACCTCGGCGACATCGGCCGCAACCAACGGAGTAATGCCGGTGTAGACGGCATCCGCGCGTTGTTGGTCGTCGTCGAAGCGGACCAGCGAAAACTCGGTTTCGACTGCGCCCGGGGCGATCTCGGTGAGCCGCACCGGCTTGCCCAGTAGCTCGCCGCGCAGGGTGCGGTGCAGCGCTCCCTGCGCGTGTTTGGCCGCCGTGTAGCCGGCGCCCCCGTCGTAAACCTCAAGCGCCGCAACGGAAGTGACCGTAACGATCAGGCCGTCGCCGGAGTCGATCAGCTTGGGCAGCAGCGCTCGGGTAACCCGCAGCGTGCCCATCACGTTGGTGTCCCACATCCACCGCCAGTGCTCAAGGTCGGAATCGGCGACCAATTCCAGCCCCCGAGCGCCGCCGGCGTTATTGACCAACACATCGACACGGCTCAATTTGGCCGCCAGCGCCTCGACCGCCACGTCGTCTGTGACATCGGCCACAATGGCGGTTCCGCCGACCTCGGTGGCCAGGGCGTGGATCCGCTCCGCCCGACGCGCCACTGCGACTACATGAAACCCCTGCGCAGCAAGGGTTCGGGTCGTCGCCTCACCGATTCCGGAGCTGGCACCCGTGACTACCGCGACCCGTTTATTCCTGCCCGATCCAGTCATCGAAACAACTCTAATAAACGTGCTAAATTTTCGTTGTGCACCGCAGCGCATTGTCCAACACGACCACCGCGTGTCTTTTCGCGGCATGTGCGTGTTGTTGCCGCGCACTTTGCCGCTCCTGACTTTCAGGTGTGGCCAAGGACCGGCCAGTAAACTCGGACAAAGGACGCTCGTGCGCTCGAAAACCCTCACCCACAGCCATCATTCGCCCAACCTCAACGGCCACCGGCGGTTACGTCGTCAAATCGTGCCGCCGGCGTTGCATATACCCGACTCAGCGGCCGCGTCCGTTTTCCGGGCCGTCCGGTTGCGCGGCCCCGTCGGCCGTGACGTCATCGCCGGGGTCACATCGCTGAGCATCGCGACGGTCAACCGCCAGGTCATCGCGCTGCTTGAGGCCGGCCTGCTGCGGGAGCGCGCCGACCTGGCGGTCTCCGGAGCGATCGGCCGCCCGCGCGTGCCGGTGGAGGTCAACCACGAGCCGTTCGTGACGCTTGGCATCCACATCGGCGCACGAACCACCAGCATCGTGGCCACCGACCTGTTTGGTCGCACGCTGGACACGGTCGAGACGCCGACACCGCTGAGTCCCGCGGGGCCCGCGCTGGCGTCGCTGGCCGAGAGCGCCAGCCGGTATCTGAGGCGTTGGCATCGACGCCGCCCGCTGTGGGTCGGGGTCGCGATCGGTGGCACCGTCGACAGCGATTCCGGCCACGTCGACCATCCGCGGCTGGGCTGGCGGCAAGCACCGGTCGGGCCCGTGCTGGCCGATGCGCTTGGCCTGCCGGTATCGGTGGCCTCGCACGTCGACGCCATGGCCGGAGCGGAGCTGCTGCTCGGCATGCGGCGATTCCTGCCGAGCTCACCGACCAGCCTGTACGTCTACGCCCGCGAGACCGTGGGCTATGCGCTGGTGATCGGCGGACGGGTGCACTGCCCGGCCAGCGGCCCCGGCACCATTGCGCCCCTGCCCGCCTACTCTGAGCTGCTCGGCGGCACCGGGCAGCTGGAATCCACGGTCAGCGACGAGGCGGTTCTGACCGCCGCCCGCCGGCTTCGAATCCTGCCGTTTCCCCCCGCGGGTCGCGCCAACGGGGCCGCTGCCGGTATCACCGACCTGTTGCGGCTGGCTCGAGCCGGCAACCAGCAGGCCAAAGATCTGCTGGCCGAGCGGGGCCGGGTTCTTGGTGAGGCGGTGGCGTTACTGCGTGACATGCTCAACCCCGACGAACTGGTGGTCGGTGGCCAGGCATTCACCGAGTACCCCGAGGCGATGGAGCACGTGGAGGCGGCGTTCGCCGCACGCTCGGTACTGTCGCCGCGCGATATCCGCGTCACCGTCTTCGGTAACCGAGTGCAGGAGGCCGGCGCGGGGACCGTGTCGCTGGCCGGGCTGTATGCCGATCCGCTCGGGGCGATGCGGCGAGCCGGGGCGCTGGATGCCGGGCTGCGCGATGTCGCTCCTGATGAGTCATCCGCTTAACGCAACCCCGTGTCCTGCACGCTTGGGCCGGTTGGCGGACCGTCCTGTAAAGATGACAGAGTGCGGCACGATGACGTCTTCCGGCTGAATGAACCGCGCCGGGTCGCAGTATTGGCGGTGCACACCTCACCACTGGCCCAGCCGGGCACCGGCGACGCCGGCGGCATGAACGTTTATGTGCTGCAAACTGCGTTGCACCTGGCCCGGCGGGGTATCGAGGTGGAGATCTTCACTCGGGCCACCGCGTCCGCCGACCCGCCGGTCGTGCGGGTGGCGCCCGGCGTGCTGGTGCGCAACGTGGTGGCGGGGCCGTTCGAGGGCCTGGACAAATACGACCTGCCCACCCAGCTGTGTGCGTTTGCGGCCGGGGTGTTGCGCGCCGAAGCGTCGCATGAACCCGGCTACTACGAAATCGTGCACTCGCACTATTGGCTATCCGGACAGGTCGGCTGGCTGGCCCGCGACCGCTGGGCGGTGCCGTTGGTGCACACCGCGCACACGCTTGCCGCGGTAAAGAATGCGGCACTGGCCGACGGCGACGCACCCGAGCCGCCGCTGCGCACGGTCGGGGAGCAGCAGGTCGTCGACGAGGCGGACCGGCTGATCGTAAACACCGATGATGAAGCCAAACAATTGATGTCGATTCACCACGCCGACCCGGCAAGAATCGACGTGGTCCACCCCGGTGTGGACCTCGACGTGTTCCGCCCGGGCGACCGCCGGGCGGCTCGGGCCGCGCTGGGGCTCCCGCTTGACGAAGACGTGGTGGCGTTCGTCGGACGGATCCAGCCGCTGAAGGCACCCGACATCGTGTTGCGCGCCGCCGCGAAATTGCCCGGCGTGCGCATCGTCGTGGCCGGCGGGCCCTCGGGCAGCGGGTTGGCCTCCCCGGATGGACTGCTCCGGCTGGCCGACGAACTCGGTATCACGGCGCGGGTGACATTCCTGCCCCCGCAGTCCCGCGCGAATCTGGCCACCCTGTTCCAGGCCGCCGATCTGGTTGCGGTGCCGAGCTATTCGGAGTCGTTCGGGTTGGTCGCCCTCGAGGCGCAGGCGTGCGGCACGCCGGTGGTGGCGGCTGCGGTCGGCGGATTGCCGGTGGCCGTGCGCGACGGGATCACCGGCACGTTGGTGTCCGGGCACGACGTCGATCAATGGGCGGATGCCCTGCACCAGCTGCTGCGCCTGCGCGCACCGCAGGCGGAGGCGATGAGCCGCGCGGCTGCTGCACACGCGGCCACGTTCTCCTGGGATAACACCACCGACGCGCTGCTGGCCAGCTATCGCCGCGCGATCGGGAACTTCACCGCCGAGCGCCGCGGGGTGGGCGCATGACTCTCCACCGTCGAGCGCGTGATCGAGGATGCGCTGCAGGCCAGCGGGCTGGACTACTCGAAACACGCTGGGGCGCACGGCGGTCCGTCTGGCTTGGTGGTCGAGCTGCCCGGGGAGCGCAAGCTCAAGACCAACACCATCTTGAGCTTCGGCGAGCATTCGGTGCGCGTCGAGGCATTCGTGTGCCGCAAGCCCGACGAGAACCACGAGGGTGTCTACCGCTTCCTGCTCAAGCGCAACCGCCGCCTCTACGGTGTGGCCTACACGCTGGACAACGTCGGCGACATCTACCTGGTAGGCCGCATGTCGCTGGCGTCGGTCAACGCCGACGAGATCGACCGAGTGCTCGGACAGGTGCTCGAAGCGGTGGATTCTGACTTTAATAAGTTGCTGGAGTTAGGTTTTCGCTCGTCAATTCAGAAAGAGTGGGATTGGCGGGTGTCTCGCGGTGAGTCGCTGCAGAACCTGCAGGCGTTCGCTCACCTGATCGACGAAGACGACGATGACGATGACGAGCGTCCGTGAAATGCTAAGCCGATGCAACTGAAAGACACCGCCACGTTGGTGCTGCTCCGTCACGGCGAAAGCGACTGGAATGCCCTCAACCTGTTCACCGGCTGGGTGGACGTCGGGCTGACCGAAAAGGGCCGGGCCGAGGCGGTGCGCAGCGGCGAGCTGATCGCCGAACACGACCTGTTGCCCGACGTCGTCTACACGTCGCTGCTGCGCCGCGCGATCACCACCGCGCACTTGACGCTGGACACCGCCGATCGGCTGTGGATTCCGGTGCGGCGCAGCTGGCGGCTCAACGAACGCCACTATGGGGCGCTGCAGGGTCTGGACAAGGCCGAGACCAAGGCTCGCTACGGCGACGAGCAGTTCATGGCCTGGCGGCGCAGCTACGACACGCCGCCACCGCCGATCGAGAAGGGCAGCAAGTACAGCCAGGACACCGATCCCCGTTACGCCGACATCGGCGGGGGCCCGCTGACCGAGTGCCTGGCTGACGTGGTGGTCCGGTTTCTGCCCTATTTCACCGATGTCATCGTCCCGGATCTGCGCAGCGGCAAGACGGTGCTGATCGTCGCGCACGGCAACTCGCTGCGGGCCCTGGTCAAGCACCTCGATCAGACGTCCGACGAAGACATCGTCGGGCTGAACATCCCGACCGGTATTCCGCTGCGCTACGACCTGGACGCCGATCTGCGGCCGGTGGTGCCGGGTGGTACCTATCTCGACCCGGAGGCCGCCGCTGCCGGTGCCGCAGCGGTTGCCAGCCAAGGGCGCGGGTGAGGTTGGTCGCCCGCCCCATTGCGTGCTTTAAAGGCCTGTTTGCCTAACATCGCGTGAACGGAAGCGGAACACCTGTAGCGCAAGATGTGACTTGTCCGATTTTGGCCTCGCTCCGCTAGGGCGGCGTTAAGGAAGATTTGTAGGATTTGCTATGTGACTGTGTTCTCGGCGCTGTTGCTGGCCGGGGTCTTGTCTGTGCTGGCGCTGGCCGTAGGTGTTGCGGCCGGCACCCGGCTGTCGCCGCGGGCAGTCCACCGCCGCCAACGAGTGACCACCGAATGGACCGGGATCACTGTCGCGCAGATGCTGCAACGCATCGTCGCGCTGATGCCGCTGGGCGCCGCGGTGGTGGATTCCCATCGCGACGTTGTTTACCTCAACGATCGGGCCAAGGAGTTGGGCCTGGTACGCGATCGGCAGCTTGACGACCAGGCCTGGGAGGCGGCGCAGCAGGCACTCGGCGGCGTCGACGTCGAATTCGACCTGCGGCCGCCCAAACGCGCGGCGGGCCGGTCCGGGCTATCGGTGCACGGGCAAGCCCGGCTGCTCAGCGAAGAAGACCGCCGGTTCGCCGTGGTGTTTGTCCACGACCAGTCGGAATATGCGCGCATGGAGGCGACCAGGCGCGACTTCGTGGCCAATGTCAGCCACGAGCTCAAGACCCCGGTTGGTGCCATGGCTCTGCTCGCCGAGGCCCTGCTGGCTTCGGCGGATGACTCCGAAACCGTACGGCGGTTCGCCGAGAGGGTGCTCGTCGAAGCCAACCGACTAGGGGACATGGTCGCCGAGCTGATCGAGCTGTCCCGGCTGCAGGGCGCCGAGCGGTTGCCCAACGTCACCGAGGTCGACGTCGATACGGTTGTCAGCGAAGCGATTTCGCGCCACAAGGTGGCCGCTGACAACGCTGATATCGAGGTCCGCACCGATGCACCCAGCGGCTTGCGGGTGCTGGGCGACGAAACGCTGTTGGTCACCGCTTTGGCCAATTTGGTCTCCAACGCCATCGCTTATTCGCCTCCGGGTTCGCCGGTGTCGATCAGCCGTCGCCGCCGCGGTGACAACATCGAGATCGCTGTCACCGACCGCGGCATCGGGATCGCGCTGGAAGATCAGGAGCGGGTCTTCGAGCGGTTCTTCCGGGGGGACAAGGCACGCTCGCGCGCCACCGGCGGCAGCGGGTTGGGCCTGGCCATCGTCAAGCACGTCGCGGCTAACCACAACGGCAGCATCGGTGTGTGGAGCAAGCCGGGAACCGGATCGACATTCACTCTGTCTATTCCGGCCCTTAAGGACAACGACGAGCAACCCGAGCAACCGCAGGGTCGTGAGGTGCGGCCCAACAGGTCCCAACGAGAGGAAGAGCTAAGTCGATGACCCGCGCTGACGACGATGCAGAACGAAGCGATGAGGAGGAGTGGCGTTGATGACCAGTGTGCTGATCGTGGAGGACGAGGAGTCGCTTGCCGATCCGCTGGCATTTCTCCTGCGCAAGGAGGGCTTTGAGGCCACGGTAGTGACCGACGGGCCAGCCGCACTCGCCGAGTTCGACCGAGCCGGCGCTGACATCGTGCTGCTGGATCTAATGCTGCCCGGAATGTCCGGCACTGACGTGTGCAAGCAGCTGCGTGCCCGGTCCAGCGTGCCGGTGATCATGGTGACCGCCCGGGACAGCGAGATCGATAAGGTCGTCGGGCTGGAGCTCGGCGCCGACGACTATGTGACCAAGCCATATTCGGCGCGTGAGTTGATCGCCCGGATCCGGGCGGTGCTTCGCCGTGGCGGTGACGACGACTCCGAAATCAGCGACGGTGTGCTCGAGTCCGGGCCGGTGCGGATGGACGTCGAGCGGCACGTCGTCTCGGTCAACGGTGACGCAATCACCTTGCCGCTCAAGGAGTTTGACTTGCTGGAGTACCTGATGCGCAACAGCGGTCGGGTGCTGACCCGCGGGCAGTTGATCGATCGGGTGTGGGGCGCCGATTACGTTGGCGACACCAAGACGCTCGACGTCCACGTCAAGCGCCTGCGGTCCAAGATCGAAGCCGACCCCGCCAACCCGGTGCACCTGGTGACGGTGCGGGGGCTGGGCTACAAGCTCGAGGGCTAGCCCGGCGACCTGGCTGGCGCGTCAGCGGGCGCTGACAACCTCGTCCGCGACGGCCAGCGCCAGCGCCATGATCGACAGCTGCGGGTTCACCTCCGGGCAGCTGGGCAGGATCGAGGCGTCGGCTACCCACACGCCCTGCACGCCACGCAACCTGCCGGTCTCGTCGACCGGACAGAGCTGCTCGTCGGCGCCTGCGGCCGCGGTGCCCGTGGGATGGAAGGCGGCCAAGTGCAGGCTTCTCGGATTGCTGCGCCGCAGCGCATCCCGCAGCGCAGGCAGCGACGTCACCGTCCTCGCGTCGGGCAAACCGGTGAGCACCTCGACAGCCCCCGCCGCGAACAGCAGCCGGCCCATGGCTTCGATCGCAATCATGAGCTTGGCGACGTCGGCTCGGGCGATGTTGTAGCGCATCAGCGTCTCACCGCGCACGCAGGACACCGAGCCGACACCGCGATCGGCCACCATGGCGCCGAACGTCGCGACGTGCGGCGCTCGGTCGAGCCAGCTGAGCAGCTCGGCGCCGTAGCCGGGAAAGACCATCGACCCCATCCCCGGCGGTGTGGAGGTCGCTTCGATCAGCACGCCGTGTGACTCGTGCAGCTCGTGGACGGCGGCGCTTTGCAGCACGCCATGCCATGCGACGACGTCGTCCTCGAAGCGCCCGGCGAGCATCGTCGCCGGGTGCAGCGCGAGGTTTCGGCCAAGCCGCGGGTGCGCGCCAAGACCGCTGCGCCGCAACAGTCCTGGCGTCTCGGTGGCGCCGGCGGCCACGATGACGGTGTCGGCCAGGACGTCCAGCGCCGTGCCGTCGGGCCGGCGGGCGCGCACCCCGCGTGCGCGCCCGCCCTGGTGTAGCACCCGTTCGACGCGGGCCTGCGAGATGATTCGCGCGCCTGCCGTGCAGGCCTGAGGCAGCGCGTTGAGGTGCACGCCGAACTTGGCGTTGCGGGGGCAGCCAATCGCGCACTGGCAACAGCCTTCACAGCCCGGCGCGTTGCGCGGGATCGGTGCCGCCCGCCAACCCAGCGTCTCGGCGGCATCGAGCAGCAGGCGCCCGTTGCGACCCATGATCTCCAGCGGCACCGGCGCCACCTGCAGCGTGTGCTCGACGTCGTCGAGGCGATCTGCCAGCCGGTCGGGGTCGGCCAGACCGAGGCCGAACTCGTCGCGCCAGCGCCGCTGCACGGCCAGCGGCGGTCGGTAGCAGGTGCCGGAGTTCACGACGGTGGTGCCTCCGACCGCTCGGCCGATGGGGAGCACCACCGACGGGCGTCCCAGGGCGACGGTGGCACCGGCGCCGCGGTACAACCCGGCGTAGCGGTCGATCGGGTGAGTGGTACGGAATTCCTCGACCGTCCAGCGGCGTCCCTCTTCGAGGACGACCGTGTCGAAGCCGGACTGCGCCAGGGTGCGGGCTGCCATCGCGCCACCGGCGCCGGACCCGACGATCACCGCATCGGTGGTAACCACGGAGCGGCTGTCGGCCGAGGAGGTGATGGTCAGGGCGGCGTCGGGGCGCGCCACATCATGCTTCTGGGCGCGGGAGAGTAGTTCGGGCGCATAGGTGTCGGCACCGTTGGCGAGCAACGCGATCGCCTTCATGGCTTCGACGGCCGCACCGGCTTCCGGGTTCAGCGAAGCCACCCGGCGCAGGACCTGATCACGTTGGTCGGGGCCAAGCCGTGACAGCGACCGGCCGGTGGTGAGGTAGCTTGCCGCGGCCATGGACAGCAACCCGGCCCGCATGGCCCGCCGCGATGGCGGCGGCAGCTGCCGCAGGTAGCGTTCGACGCGATCCACCAGCTGAGCAGGTGTCGGGCCGCCGTATTCCTCGGGCAGCAGCGCGGTGCCGAACGACGCGGTTGCCCGATCGGCGAGACGGCTCATATCAGGCGCCCGAATCGGCGTCCCAACTTGATGAAGAACGGGTAGGTCGCGAAGATCGCCCCCGCCGCCGCGTGCAGTGGCCAGCGCGCTTCTTCCTCTTTCAGGGCCGTATTCACATCGAAAACGCCGCTGTTCCACATGAAGTCGCGGCCGTTCTGGGCGCGGAAGGGCCGCCACAGCACTCCGAGCCCGGGCACGTTGTTGTAGAGCCCGAACGACCCGCCGAAGAAGACACCAAGGGTGGCGGCCTCGGCGAGATCGCGGCG
This sequence comes from uncultured Actinomycetota bacterium, assembly GCA_963730415.1. GTDB lineage: Bacteria > Actinomycetota > Actinomycetes > Mycobacteriales > Mycobacteriaceae > Mycobacterium. The sequence goes on from CAVSSC010000001.1 coordinate 658,545, forward strand.
GTCGGAGGGCAGACGCCGCTCGATGAGCACGCCGGAGGCGAACAGCAGCGGCGGGTCGAACAGAAAACTCACGTCGGGATCCTTTCGTTGATGTCGGGTGCCTCGCTACCGCGCAGGCCGACTTCGGCGTGCCCGGTGCCCAGCACCGACCAATGCCGATCGTCGATCTCGATGTGGATGTCGGCCTGCTCGGTGTTGGTGCACACCGCCCTGCCGCCGTCGGGATCGGTGTATTCCAGGCTCACGCATCTGTCCGGCGGCTGGTCGACCCGGATGAGCACCTCGCGACCGCCGATGCGTCCCTCCAGCTGCCAGTGCTGCAGGCCGAGCGTTGTCCGCATCCGCAGCGACGGCAAAGGGCTTGCGGGCCAATCTTTTCCGTCGATGCGAAAGCGAACGAACGCCATCGGCGCCAGCCTGCGTAATCCCGGCTTGTGCGACACAGCTGTGACCGCCTCCAGGACGTCGCCATTACCAAGGTCGGCGTGGATCCATCCCCAGCGTTTGGCGTTGCCGTGCCCGTAGATGTGAGCGACGCCGCCGCGCCAGCCGTCGATGCGTAAAGCGGTGTCGGCGACGGTCAGTGAGCCGGTGAAGTCGGCGGTGGGGGCGATGACCACTTGGGCACCCGGCAGCAGCTCGCGCTCCCACGTCGCGCGGGGAAACGTCCACAGCGGCCTACCGGTGTCCTTCCAGGACAGGTCCCAGGCGAGTGATCGGGCGCGTCCGGCCAGTTGTTCTTCGCCCACTCGTACGCCTGCGGCGTTGAACCACGCGGGGCCGGCCGCGGGCTGGGTGGGCTCCGGACCGAACCGCTCGGTGCGTGGTGGACCGTCGGGTGGAAACCAGGTGACCCAGCCGTGCGCGTAGGCAGGAGAACCGCCTAGCGGCGCCACCGTCTCGCAGTGAATCCACAGTCCGGCACGCGTCAGCGGATCAGACAGGGTGGCGTACCAGACTTCCAGGCGACCGGCTTTGCCGCGCCAGCGCGGGGCGGCGGCCGATCGCATTTCGTCGTCCATTGCTCACCTCCTGTCGAGTGCGTCCACTATATTGGTTGAGCCAATGAACCAGTCAAGTCTGCTACAGCCCCCGGACCGCCAGCGTGTGGACGAACAGATCGCCGCGTCGATCGCCGACGCCATCCTGGACGGCGCCTTCCCGCCGGGCTCGACCTTGCCGCCCGAGCGGGAGCTGGCTGAGCAGCTTGGCGTCAACCGCACGTCGCTGCGACAGGGTCTGGCCCGGCTGCAGCAGATGGGTCTGATCGAGGCCCGACACGGCAGCGGCAATGTGGTTCGCGACCCGCAGGCACTCACCCACCCCGCGGTGGTCGAGGCGCTGGTCCGCAAATTGGGCCCCGAGTTCCTGGTGGAGCTGCTCGAGATCCGGGCGGCGCTAGGGCCGTTGATCGGCCGTTTGGCGGCGCAACGCAGCGTGCCCGAGGATGCCGAAGCTCTGCGCGTCGCATTGGCCACGGTCCAGGAGGCCGATAGCGCCGCTGCGCGCCAGGCCGCAGACCTCGCCTACTTCCGGGTGCTCATCCACAGCAGTCGCAACCGCGCGTTGGGATTGCTGTATCGCTGGGTCGAGCACGCTTTCGGCGGCCGCGAGCACGAGCTCACCGCGGCTTATGACGACGCCGCCCCCGTGGTGGCCGACCTCCGGGCGATCACCGAGGCTGTGCTGGCGCGCGACCCGGCGGCGGCCGCCACGGCGGTCGAGGCGTACCTGCACGCCAGCGCGCTGCGAATGGTGTCGGCTTACCAATCACAAGCGACCTGAACGGGCGCGGCTACTCAGCGATGCGAGTCGCCGGGTGCACCGCGATGAGCCCTAACTTGCTGCGGCGCTTGCACATTGCGGCCAGTTCCGCGTAGGCCTTGGCGCCGAGCAGCTCGGTGAGTTCATCGGCCATGCTTTCCCACACCTGCCTGGCGCCGATATGGGCGCCCGGGTCGCCGGTGCAATACCAGTGCAGGTCGGCACCACCGGAGCCCCAGCCGCGGCGATCGTATTCGGTGACCGTGGTCTTGAGGATTTCGGTGCCGTCGGGCCGCGTCACCCACTCCTGGCTGCGCCGGATCGGCAACTGCCAGCAGACGTCGGGTTTCATGGTCAGCGGCGCTACGCCCAGCTTGAGGGCTTTGGTGTGCAGTGCGCATCCGGCACCGGCGGCAAAACCGGGCCGGTTCAAGAAAATGCAGGCGTCCTTGTGTTTACGGGTGCGGTATTGGCGTTGCCCGTCATGCTCGTCGAGTTCCAGGTAACCCTTGCGGCCCAAACCCTTTTCGCGGAATTGCCAGTCGTCGTCAGTCAGGTGCTTCACAGCATCGTCCAGCCGGGCGCGGTCGTCGTCGTCGGATAGGAACGCGCCGTGCGAGCAGCACCCGTCATCCGGGCGGCCCGCCACCGTGCCGTGGCAGGCCGGCGTGCCGAATACGCACGTCCAGCGCGATAGCAGCCAGGTGAGGTCGGCCGCGATCAGATGCTCGGGATTGTCCGGGTCGTAGAACTCCACCCACTCACGGGCGAAGTCCAGTTCAACCTCATGCCCGGGCTCCGGGTGCGAATTCGCCACGGAGTCCACGTTAGACGACGATTCCGGCTGTCTGACCCGCTGACACTCGGGCCCGCGCGGTCGTGGATCGCCGTGCCCCGGATGGGTCGCAAAGCGCACTCATCGGCGCCCCGGCTGTGTCAGATTGTCGCGCTCTCCCCCGTAAGCGGGTGGGGGTACCCCCGCTGGGGGCGTGCCCCACCGCGGGCCGCGACGCGGCCCGCATCGTCGCACGACTAGGTTGTTCTCGTGCGATTGGGTGTGCTCGACGTGGGTAGTAACACGGTCCATCTGCTGGTGGTCGATGCCCACCGCGGCGGACATCCGACGCCGATGAGTTCGACGAAGGCCACGCTGCGACTGGCCGAATCGATTGACAGCTCGGGCAAGATCACCAAGCGCGGCGCAGAGAAGCTGATTTCCACGATCGACGAGTTCGCCAAGATCGCGGACAGCTCAGGCTGCGCCGAGCTGATGGCCTTTGCCACCTCCGCGCTACGCGACGCCGAGAACTCCGACGACGTGCTGGCCCGGGTACGCAAGGAGACCGGTGTCGAGTTGCAGGTGCTGAGCGGGGTCGACGAGTCGCGGCTGACCTTCCTCGCGGTGCGCCGGTGGTACGGGTGGAGTGCGGGGCGAATCATCAACCTCGACATCGGTGGCGGCTCGTTGGAAATGTCCAGCGGCGTGGACGAGGAGCCCGAGGTCGCGTTATCGCTGCCGCTGGGCGCCGGACGATTGACCCGCGAATGGCTGCCCGACGATCCGCCCGGTCGGCGCCGGGTGGCGATGCTGCGGGATTGGCTGGACGCCGAGCTCGCCGATGCCAGCGTGGCCGTGCTCGACGCCGGCAATCCCGACCTGGCGGTGGCGACGTCGAAGACGTTTCGCTCGTTGGCGCGGCTCACCGGCGCGGCGCCGTCGGCCGCCGGACCGCGGGTGAAGAGGACACTCACAGCAAACGGCCTCAGGCAACTCATATCTTTCATCTCTAGGATGACGACCGCTGACCGGGCAGAACTGGAAGGAGTGAGCGCCGAGCGGGCACCGCAGATTGTGGCGGGTGCCCTGGTGGCGGAGGCAAGCATGCGATCGCTGTCGATTGAATCGGTGGATATTTGCCCGTGGGCATTACGGGAAGGTCTCATCTTGCGCAAACTCGACAGCGAAGCCGACGGAACGGCCCTCATGGAGCCTTCGGTGCGCGATGCTGGAGGTCAGGTAGTTGATCGGGACGGGAACCGATCGAGAGGCGACAAACAATGACCGGACCACACTCCGAGACCGAGAGCCCCGGCACTCGGCCGATCTCGGTGGCCGAATTATTGGCCAGGAATGGAACCATTGGCGCCCCGGCGGTCACCCGACGGCGGCGCCGCCGGCGCGGCGACAGCGACGCGGTGACGGTCGCCGAGCTGACCGGCGAGATTCCGGTCATCCGTGACCACGACCACGACGAGACCGAACGCGGTGCCACGGGAGCGGTCGAGGTTGCCGAACCGGCTCCCCAGCCGGGTGCTGAACCCATTTCCGATGACGTCATCTCCGAGCAGGTGACCAAAGACGAGCCCAAAACCGCTTACTGGTCCGAAGCGGAGCCGCGCTGGCCCAAGTCACCGCCGCAGCCCAAGCGCGCGCTGGGGCCGGAGCGCAGCGCTTACCCCCGGCCCTTGCGCCCTGCCGACGCGGGCGAGGCCGAGCCCTCGGCCGATGGCACCGGCCAGCCGGGGCAACAATCCGGTGCCGAGGACATGAGTCCTGACCCGATGGACCATTACGCCGATATCCCGGTGGACGTGATGGACTCCGAGGTGCGCGAAGCCGCACCCGCAGTAGAGGATTCCGCGTACGTCCGCTCTTACCTGCAGGCTGGGGATTCGACCCTGTTAGGGGATTCGACCCGGTCGGGCGGGCAGGGTGCGGAGCAGGCCGCAGCGGGCGCAGAATCGCTGCCTGCCGGATTGCTAGCGGACGAGGAATTCGAGGAGGACCGCCTCGATATCGATGCTGAGCGGGTGGCAGTGGCCCCGGATCTCCACACAGCCGAGGGCAGACTCGAGGCACTGTGGCGCGGCAGCTTGGTCGTGTTGCAGTCGATTCTGGCCGTCGCGTTCGGCGCCGGGTTGTTCGTGGCCTTCGACCAATTGTGGCGCTGGAACAGCATCGTGGCTTTGGTGCTCTCGGTGCTGGTCATCCTTGGCCTGGTGGTCGGCGTCCGGGTGGTTCGCAAAACCGAGGACATCGCCAGTACGTTGATCGCGGTTGCGGTGGGGGCGCTGATCACCCTCGGCCCCTTGGCGCTGTCGTTACAGTCGGGCTAGGCGACACCACACAGACAGTGCGCCCAGCTATCAAAGTCGGACTTTCAACGGCTTCGGTCTATCCGTTGCGGGCCGAGGCCGCGTTCGAGTACGCGGCCCGGCTCGGCTATGACGGGGTCGAGCTGATGGTGTGGGCCGAGTCGGTCAGTCAGGACATCGATGCCGTCCAGAAGCTGTCTCGGCGCTATCGCGTACCGGTGTTGTCCGTGCACGCGCCTTGCCTGCTGATCTCACAGCGGGTGTGGGGCGCCAACCCGATCCTTAAGCTGGACCGCAGCGTGCGGGCAGCCGAACAACTGGGCGCGCAGACCGTCGTCGTGCATCCGCCGTTCCGCTGGCAACGGCGCTACGCCGAGGGATTCACCGAGCAGGTTGGGGCGCTGGAAGCATCGAGCGACGTGATGATCGCTGTGGAAAACATGTTCCCGTTCCGGGCGGACCGGTTTTTCGGGCCCGGCCAGTCGCGGGAACGGATGCGCAAGCGTGGCGGCGGCCCGGGTCCGGCGATATCGGCGTTCGCGCCCTCTTACGACCCGCTTGACGGCAACCACGCGCACTACACGCTGGACCTGTCCCATACTGCGACCGCAGGCACCGACTCGCTGGACATGGCGGAGCGGATGGGAGCGGGGCTAGTTCATCTGCACCTGTGCGACGGCAGCGGTCTGCCCGCCGACGAGCACCTGGTGCCCGGACACGGCACGCAACCTACCGCCGAGGTATGCCAGATGCTGGCCGGTAGCCATTTCGCCGGCCACGTCATTCTGGAGGTGTCCACGTCCAGCGCGCGTTCAGCCAATGAGCGCGAAAGCATGCTCGCCGAATCGTTGCAGTTCGCCCGCACGCACCTGCTGCGCTGACAACCCAGGAGACCATGAACGCGTTATTCACCACCGCAATGACATTGCGGGAGGTTGACCCAGGCGTCTATGAAGGCGAGCTCAACAAGCACTGGACCATCGGTCCCAAGGTGCATGGAGGCGCGATGCTGGCGCTGTGCGCCAACGCTGCCCGCAGCGCTTGCGGCGGACAATCGATCGGACTTGAGCCGGTGGCGGTGTCGGCAAGCTTCCTGTGGGCTCCGGATCCAGGGGTGATGCGGCTGGTGACGTCGATCCGCAAGCGCGGCCGCCGGATCAGCGTCGTCGATGTCGAGCTCATGCAGGGCGAGCGCACCGCGGTGCACGCCGTGGTCAATCTCGGGGAGCCGGAGCACTATCCCCCTGGTGGCCCCTCTGATGGCGCAGCCGCGCCGCTGTTGTCGGCGAACCCCGTCATGGACCTGATGGCACCAGAGCCGCCCGACGACATCGCGCCGATCGGGCCTGGCCACCCGCTGGCCGGCCTGGTGCACCTGGGCGAAGGCTGCGATGTGCGGCCGCTGCTGTCAACGCTTGGGCCCAGCACCGATGGGCGCCCGCCGGTGCTGCAGATGTGGGCGCGCCCCCGCGGCGTGGCTCCGGACGCGCTGTTCGCGCTCATGTGCGGGGATCTGTCGGCGCCGGTGACCTTCGCCGTGGACCGCACCGGCTGGGCGCCTACCATCCAGCTCACCACCTTCCTGCGCGGCCTGCCTGCCGATGGCTGGCTGCGAGTGGTGTGTACCTGCATGGAGATCGGGCATGACTGGTTCGACGAGGACCACATCGTCGTCGACAGCTTGGGCCGCATCGTGGTCCAGTCACGCCAACTGGCGTTGGTCCCTGCCGCTCGCTAGTAGCCGGTGTCTGCGATGCTGTCCGGCATGGCAAGAATCGCGATCATCGGTGGCGGCAGCATCGGGGAGGCACTGCTGTCGGGTCTGCTGCGCGCGGGCCGGCAAGTTAAAGACCTGGTGGTGGCCGAACGGATTCCCGAGCGCGCCAAGTATCTGGCCGACACCTATTCGGTGTTGGTCACTTCGGTGGCGGATGCGGTGGAGAACGCGACATTCGTCGTCGTCGCTGTGAAACCTACCGACGTCGAGTCGATGATGACCGAGCTGGCCCGCGCGGCCACCGCGGCCGAGAGCGACACCGCTGAGCAGGTGTTCGTCACGGTCGCGGCAGGGATCACGATCACGTATTTCGAGTCCAAACTTCCGGCCGGAACGCCGGTGGTCCGGGCGATGCCGAACGCGGCGGCATTGGTTGGCGCGGGAGTGACCGCGCTGGCCAAGGGCCGGTTCGTCACCGTGCCACAGCTCGAGGGAGTCTCGGCCCTGTTCGACTCCGTCGGCGGCGTGCTGACCGTTCCGGAAGCCCAAATGGACGCCGTGACCGCACTGTCGGGTTCTGGTCCGGCATATTTCTTTTTGATGGTCGAGGCCCTGGTGGACGCCGGTGTCGCGGCGGGTCTGAGCCGTGAGGTGGCCAGCGACCTGACCGCGCAGACAATGGCCGGGTCGGCGGCCATGCTGCTGGAACGGATGGACTCCGAGCGGCGACTGGCCGAGGGCGAGGCGCTGGGGATGCGGGTGGACGCCACGGCAACGCAGCTGCGGGCAACGGTTACATCGCCTGGCGGTACCACCGCCGCTGGACTACGCGAACTCGAACGAGGTGGGTTGCGGGCGGCTGTTGATGCGGCGGTTCAGGCCGCCAAAACGCGCTCTGAGCAGCTAAGAATTACATCAGAATAATTCAAGAATTTTGAACTGATTGTCCCCCACCAGTACCAGTAACCCCATTAGTCCCGCTATTCTCCTCTTTGTATGCACGTGTGGGTGCCAGCGGAGGGGAAGCCGCTGGCATGCGCGTGCCTGACACGATTGGGTTGCGATGACGTCTACGAACGGGCCATCGGCGCGAGATTCTGCAGGTAAGGCACGGGACACCGGTTCCGTCGACGGCCAGCAGGCCAGGACGCAATTTCTTACCGTCGCCGAGGTGGCCGCGTTGATGCGGGTATCCAAGATGACGGTGTACCGGTTGGTGCACAACGGCGAGCTGCCCGCAGTCCGGGTCGGGCGGTCCTTCCGGGTGCATGCCAAGGCGGTCCACGACATGCTGGAGACGTCGTACTTCGACGCGGGCTGAGCTGAAACCCGCTCGTGTCAGCGAGCGGACAACTGGCGCTGGCTTGCGGGCACCCAACGTGTGGCTTCGCGGTTACGCGGCGGTCAAGCGACGCCGGTTTGGTGTTCCGTGCGTCCAGCCGGGTAAAGTGTCCGGGTCCAATCTTGCAAGCAGGTCACGGGTCAGATAGCGGAGTTCATGGGTTCAGTAATCAAGAAGCGGCGCAAGCGCATGTCGAAGAAAAAGCACCGCAAGCTGTTGCGCCGCACCCGGGTGCAGCGCAGAAAACTCGGCAAGTAAGGCCCGCGCGCGGCCGTAATGCCGCTGTCTCGTCCGACCGCTAGGCTGTTTGGGTGGATCCGTCGAGTGGGGATGGCGCCGGAACAGGCGACACCGCGAGCAACACGGTGCATTACCCCAAAGTTGTGCTGGTTACCGGTGCGTGCCGGTTTCTGGGCGGCTACCTGACTGCGCGGCTCGCGCAGAACCCGATGATCAAAGGGGTCATCGCGGTGGACGCGATCGCCCCCAGCAAGGACATGCTGCGCCGGATGGGACGCGCTGAGTTCGTTCGTGCTGACATCCGTAATCCCTTCATAGCCAAGGTGATTCGCAACGGCGACGTTGACACGGTGGTGCACGCGGCGGCCGCGTCGTACGCGCCGCGGTCCGGCGGCAGCGCGGCGCTGAAGGAAATCAATGTGATGGGCGCGATGCAACTGTTCGCGGCCTGTCAGAAGGCGCCTTCGGTGCGCCGCGTGGTGCTCAAGTCGACGTCTGAGGTCTACGGGTCAACTGCATACGATCCGGTGATGTTCACCGAGGACAGCGCTAGCCGTCGACCCTTCCGCGACGGTTTCGCCAAGGACAGCCTCGATATCGAGGCATACGCGCGCGGATTGGGACGGCGCCGGCCCGACATTGCCGTGACGATTCTACGGCTGGCCAACATGATCGGCCCGGCGATGGACACCACGCTGTCGCGGTATCTAGCGGGACCTTTGGTGCCAACCATGTTTGGCCGCGATGCGCGACTGCAGTTGCTGCACGAGCAGGATGCGTTGGGCGCGCTGGAGCGTGCGGCGATGGCCGGCAAGGCCGGAACGTTCAACATCGGCGCCGACGGCATCATCATGCTGTCGCAGGCGATCCGGCGGGCCGGCCGGATCCCTTTGCCGGTACCGGGTTTCGGCGTCTGGGCGCTGGATTCACTGAGGCGGGCCAATCGCTATCACGAGATCAGTCGTGATCAGTTTGCTTATTTGAGTTACGGCCGCGTCATGGATACCACCCGGATGCGCTCGGAACTCGGCTACCAGCCGAAATGGACGACGGCGGAGGCCTTTGACGACTATGTCCGCGGCCGCGGCTTGACTCCCATTATCGACCCGCATCGGGTACGCTCCTTGGAAGGTCGCGCCATAGCCTTAGCGCAGCGCTGGGGTAGCCGAAATCCAATTCCGTGGGGTGGGGTCAGGTAGATATCGTGGCGGGTGAAAACAGGGCGAATGTCATTCCACTGCACACTAATCGGGGTCGGGTAGCGGCGCGTCGGAGAGCCGATCAACGGGCAGAGTCATCGCGTCAGCATCCCTCGTTACTCGCTGATCCGCACGGTCGGGCATCGGCCGAACAGATCGCCGCTGTGGTCCGCGAAATCGATGAGCACCGGCGTGCCGCGGGTGCGGCATCGTCCGCCGAGGCACCGCTCAACGAGCTGGCTCAGCGCGTCGCCGCGGTTGCCGGATTCCTCCGCCAGCGGCTCACGGGTGACTACACCGTTGACGAGTTCGGCTTCGATCCGCACTTCAATAGTGCGATCGTTCGGCCGTTGCTGAGGTTCTTTTTCCGGTCGTGGTTCCGCGTGGAAGTCAGCGGTATCGAGAACTTGCCGAGCGATGGTGCCGCATTGGTGGTCGCCAATCATGCCGGAGTGTTGCCGTTCGATGGGTTGATGCTGTCGGTGGCCGTTCACGACGAGCATCCAGCCCAGCGGGACCTGCGGTTGCTTGCCGCCGACATGGTGTTCGACCTGCCCGTGCTCGGCCAAGCAGCCCGTAAGGCGGGCCACACCATGGCCTGCACCACCGACGCGCACCGGCTGCTTGCCGCCGGCGAGCTCACCGCCGTGTTCCCGGAGGGCTACAAGGGGTTGGGTAAACGCTTCGAGGACCGCTATCGGTTGCAGCGGTTCGGCCGCGGTGGCTTCGTGACGGCGGCGCTACGCACCAAGGCGCCGATCGTTCCGTGCTCGATCATCGGCTCCGAAGAGATCTACCCGATGCTGACCGATGTCAAGCTGCTGGCACGGCTGTTCGGCTTGCCCTACTTCCCGATCACCCCGCTTTTCCCGTTGGCCGGGCCCGCTGGCCTGGTGCCGCTGCCGTCGAAATGGCGCATCGCGTTCGGTGAGCCGATCTACACCAACGACTACGCCGCCTCCGACGCCGACGACCCGATGGTCACCTTCGAGTTGACCGATCAGGTGCGTGAGACTATCCAGCAGACGCTGTACCGGTTGCTCGCCGGCCGTCGCAACATCTTCTTCGGCTGAGGTTTTGGCCTGAAAAGCGAAGCGCCCCGGTGCCAACGACACCGGGGCGCCTTGCGTACTAGGACTACTTGACCAGAGTGAACTGGCAGACGTCGGTGTAGTGGTCACGGAACAGGTCTGAGCAGCCCCTCAGGTAGTGCATGTAGATGTCGTAGACCTCTTGGCCCTGCAGCTCGAGGGCCTTTTCCTTCCGGGCTTCCAGTGCGTCGGCCCAGGCGTTCAATGTGGGCACGTAGTTCGACCCGATCCGGTGGTAGCGCTCAACTTTGAAGCCGGCGTTAGACGAGTAGCGGTCGATCTGGGAGATCTGGGGCAACCGTCCACCGGGGAAGATCTCGGTCAGGATGAATTTGATGAAGCGCAGCAGGCTCATCGGCGACGTCAAGCCGAGCTCTTCGGCTTCCTCTTTGTCGGGAACGACGATCGTGTGCAGCAGCATCCGGCCGTCGTCGGGCATCAAGTTGTAAAACTTCTTGAAGAAGGTGTCGTAACGCTCGAACCCGGCGTCGCCGGCGCCATCGGCGAAGTGCTCGAACGCTCCGAGTGACACGATGCGGTCCACCGGCTCGTCGAACAGTTCCCAGCCCTGCAACCGCACCTCTTTGCGGCGAGGGCTGTCCATCTCGGCGAACTTCGCCTTGTCGTGGGCAAGCTGATTCTCGCTCAGCGTCAAGCCGATCACGTTGACGTCGTACTCGGCGACCGCGTGCCGCATGGTCGAGCCCCAGCCACAGCCGATGTCGAGCAGCGTCATGCCGGGCTCGAGGTTCAGCTTGTCCAGCGCGAGTTTCCGTTTGGCGTACTGCGCCTCCTCCAGCGTCATATCGGGACGTTCGAAGTAGGCACAGCTGTAGGTCATCGACGGGTCGAGGAATAGCTTGAAGAACTCGTTCGAGCGGTCGTAATGGGACTGGACTGCTTCGACCGGCGGCTTCAGCTGGGTGCCACCCGTTTCACCCCGTGACGTCATCAAATCGACCCTACTTTCCGGCTGATATGGATGCAATTGCGGCGACGGTCTCTGCAGTATCGGCATCTTGGTGTGCGGCTTCTCCCAGCATCGTGACGACGCTGGTGACCACCGGTTTCCCCTCGGCATCGGTGACTTCGCTGCGGATCTCGGCGAGCACGGTGCCGTGGGACTCGATCACTGAGTCTAGATAGGTGTCGAAGTAGAGCCTGTCTTGGGCCAGGATCGGCCGGTGAAACCGGAACTTCTGGTCACGGTGGATGACCCGGGCGATGTTGATCGGGATGCTGAACTTGGTGAAAATCTCCAGCTGCACACGCCGACCCGCGATCGCCAGGAATGTCAGCGGCGCCACCAACGCGGGGTACCCGGCAGCGGCGGCGTCGGCCTCGCTGTAGTGCATCGGATGGTCGTCTTTGATCGCCATTGCGAACTCACGGATCTTCTCGCGTCCGACCTGGAAGTAATCGGGTGCCCGGTAATGGCTGCCGATGAGTCCTTCGGCTCCTTGGGGGATTGTCATGCCGCTTTGCTCTCCGCTCGAATACGTCTCAGCGGCGCAGCTTAGCAGCGTGATTGGCGCCGGGAGGCCAGAGCGGCCAACGCGCCGCCGGCTGCGCCCAGCGCCAAGGCCGACGGCACCCCGATCCGAGCCGCCTTGCGAGCGGTGCGGAAATCGCGGATCTCCCATCCGCGTTCGCGGGCCAGGGCGCGCAGACGGGCGTCAGGGTTGATGGCGACCGCGGTGCCCACCAGCGACAGCATGGGTACGTCGTTGTAGCTGTCGGAGTAGGCGGTGCAGCGTTTGAGGTTAAGTCCCTCCCGGATTGCCAGCGACCGTACGGCGTGGGCCTTTCCGGTGCCGTGCAGGATCTCACCGACCAGCCGGCCGGTGAATACGCCGTCGGCCGACTCTGCGACCGTTCCCAGCGCGCCGGTCAGGCCGAGCCGTCGCGCGATGGTCGCCGCGAGTTCGTATGGCGTGGCAGTGATCAGCCACACCTGCTGGCCGGCATCGAGGTGCATCTGCGTGAGCTCGCGGGTTCCCGGCCAGATCTTGTCGGCAATGATCTCGTCGTAAACCTCCTCGCCCAGAGTTACCAGCTGTTCGACCGATCGGCCCTCGATGAAGGCGAGCGCTTTGCGTCGGCCAGCGGCGACGTCGTTGCTGTTTTCCTTACCGAGCAATTGGAACTTGGCCTGGGCGTAGACGAATCCGAGCACATCGCGATACGTGAAATAGTTGCGGGCGGCCAGCCCGCGGCCGAAATGCACCGCCGAGGAGCCCTGCACCAGCGTGTTGTCCACGTCGAAGAATGCGGCTGCGGTCAAGTCGATCGGCGGCTGCGGGCGATCCTGGGCGGCGGCCGCTTCCTGCATGCCCTCAATCGCACGGGCGGCGCTGGCGTCGGCGGCCAGCGACTCCAGGTCCACGTGACCGGTGTGGTCTGCGCTGACCGGGTCAGAGGAAGCCATCGCCAAACCTCCTAGATCGCTGTCCTGCCCGGTGACCGGTGGGTGACCGGTATCCAACCCTATCCGGCCGATGTTGTGCGGACGTTTACGCGCCTGGCCTGGTTGGACTTGGCGATGCCAGCGGTGAGCCGTGGGCCGCAGGATCTACCGGCCGCGGGCCAATCGGGTCATGACCAGATGGCCAAATTCGTCGATATCGCGCCGGTGTAGTTGCCGTGCGCGGTCGCGGCTGCGTTTCTCAATCGAGCCAATGCCTCGCGCATCATCGCCTCGCCGCGAGTCCAGCGTCGGTGCGCCTCGGCATGAGCCGCCGCGCCTTCCCCCGTCCACGTAGCATGCAGATTGGTTACGGCCGAATCGATTTCGGCCAGCATGTTTTCGGCATACCGCTGGAACTCGGCCATCCGTTGCACCACATCGGCCAACGCTTCAGGATCGACGCGAAACGCTTCAGCCACGATCCACCTCGCGCAGTGCGTGCGCGGATGCGGCTTCGTTCTGCTGATAAACCCCGCCGGCCTCGGCTACCAACCACGCCAACATCGACAAGCCCGCCTCCACCTCGCCGGCTCCGCGATGCCACAACTCCCACGCAGAGGCGTAAGCACTCCGGGATGCACCGCGCCAGCCGCCCAGCAAGGCGGCGACCTGACTGTCGAGACCGGCCAGCTGGTTCCGCAGATCTTCGGTAGCACCGCACAGCGCCTGGGCGAACCACTGCATTGTCAGCGGGTCGACGCGCAACGTGTCGTCAGCCACAGCGGCAACCTAACGACTAGTTCGCGGCCCCACAATTCACCCGGCACCTCCCAGCACCCGTCGCGGTGCGCAGCCGATGCCACACTGGTGGCCATGACCCAGGTCACCAGGGGGGCCACCAGCCGGCCGCAGGTGGAGCTGCTGATCCGCGATGGGTGCACCATCTGCGCGCGGATACACGCCCGGCTCGCCGAACTGGCTGCTGAGCTGGGCTTCGACTTGTCGATGACTGACGTCGACGCCGCCGCTTTGGCCGGCAACCCGCGGCTGCGGGCCGAGTTCGGCGACCGGCTGCCGGTGATCCTGCTCGACGGCCGCGAACACAGTTACTGGGAGATCGACGAGGCCCGGCTGCGCGCGGATCTCGCTCGCTGACGTTGCGGCTGGGAGCGAGGGCCGGCAGACGCCGGGCAATTATTTGGTAGCCGACCTGATAAACGTTTACCGTGGAAACCAGTTCAGTTACTGGAGGAAGCAAGGGAGCTGGCCAGGTGATGCTGCCGTGAGCGTCTTGCTCTTCGGGGTTTCGCACCTTAGTGCGCCGGTCTCCGTCCTGGAACAACTCAGTATCGACGAATCCGATCAGGGCAAGATCGTCGACAGGGTGTTGCAGTCGCCGCTGGTGACCGAGGCGATGGTGCTGTCGACGTGCAACCGGGTCGAGGTCTACGCGGTGGTGGACGCGTTCCACGGCGGGTTGGCGGTGATCGGACAGGTGCTGTCGGAACACTCCGGGATGTCGATGGGGGACCTGACCAAATACGCGTACGTCCGTTACAGCGAGGCCGCCGTCGAGCATCTGTTCGCGGTGGCCAGCGGTCTGGATTCCGCCGTTGTCGGCGAGCAGCAGGTGCTTGGTCAGGTGCGCCGCGCGTACGGCGCCGCTGAGGCCAATCGCACCGTGGGCCGGGTGCTGCATGAGCTGGCCCAGCGGGCACTGTCGGTGGGAAAGCGGGTGCATTCCGAAACCGCCATCGACGCTGCCGGCGCCTCCGTGGTGTCGGTCGCCCTGGACATGGCCGAACGCCGGCTGGGCGGGCTGGCGGGCAAGACCGCCGCGCTGGTCGGCGCCGGAGCGATGGGCGCACTGTCGGCAGCACACCTGACCCGTGCCGGCATCCGGCACATTCACGTACTCAACCGGTCGTTGTCCCGGGCGCAGCGGCTGGCCCGCAAGATCCGCGAGTCGGGTGTGCAGGCCGACGCACTGCCACTCGACCGCTTGGCCGACGCAGTGGCGGACGCCGACATCGTGGTCAGCTGTACGGGGGCGGTGAGCCCGGTGGTTTCGCTGGCCGACGTGCACCACGCGCTGGCCGCCGCTCGCCGCGATGAAGCGACCCACCCGCTGGTGATCTGCGACCTGGGCATGCCGCGCGACGTCGATCCGGCGGTGGCCGGATTGCCCGGCGTCTGGGTCGTCGATGTGGACCGCGTACAGCATGAGCCGTCGGCCCATGCCGCGGCCGCCGATATCGACGCCGCCCGCCACATCGTGGCGGCCGAGGTTGCCGCCTATCTGGCGGGACAGCGGATGGCTGAGGTCACTCCGACGGTGACTGCGTTGCGCCAGCGCGCCGCCGATGTGGTCGAAGCGGAGCTGCTGCGCTTGGACAACCGGCTGCCCGGGCTTGCCGGCGCGCAGCGCGATGAGGTGGCCCGCACCGTGCGGCGGGTGGTGGACAAGCTGCTGCATGCGCCCACCGTGCGGATCAAACAGCTCGCCAGCGCCCCCGGTGGTGACAGCTACGCCGAGGCGTTGCGCGAGCTCTTCGAACTTGACCAGACCGCCGTCGATGCCGTTGCTGCAGGCGAATTGCCAGTAATGTCAAGCGGATTCGACGCAGGCACCAGTCCGCACGGCGCAGGTGGCTTGCCGAGCGGCCCAAAACCCTCCGCCGAGTAGGCGATTGGCGAACGTGATCCGGATAGGCACCCGGGGCAGTCTGTTGGCCACCACCCAGGCCGGTGTCGTCAGAGACGCTCTGATCGCCAACGGACACCCCGCGGAGTTGGTGACCATCAGCACCGTTGGCGACCAGTCATCGGCACCTATCGAAAGTCTCGGTGTGGGTGTCTTCACTACCGCGTTGCGAGAGGCCATCGACGACGGCCGCGTCGATGCCGCGGTGCACTCCCACAAGGATTTGCCAACCGCCGACGACCCGAGGTTTACGGTAGCGGCGATACCGCCACGAAACGACCCGCGCGACGCGGTGGTAGCCCGAGACGGGCTGGTGCTCGGGGAGTTGCCGCCCGGTTCGCTGGTGGGCACTTCCTCCCCGCGGCGGGCCGCACAGCTTAGAGCATTGGGTCTCGGTTTGGAAATCCGCCCCCTACGAGGCAACCTAGATACCAGGTTGAACAGGGTAAGCAGTGGTGATCTCGACGCCATCGTGGTGGCCCGGGCCGGACTGGCCCGGCTGGGCCGTCTCGATGATGTCACCGAGACGTTAGAGCCGGTGCAGATGTTGCCAGCACCGGCTCAAGGCGCGCTCGCCGTCGAATGCCGCGCCGGCGACAGCCGGTTGGCGGCAGTGCTGGCGGAGTTGGATGACGCCGACACGCGCGCGTCGGTCACCGCGGAGCGAGCTCTGCTCGCCGAACTGGAGGCCGGTTGCTCCGCACCGGTGGGCGCGATCGCCGAAGTGGTCGAGTCCATTGATGAGGAAGGCCGGGTCTTCGAAGAGCTGTCGCTACGCGGTTGCGTGGCGGCACTGGACGGGTCCGACGTGATCCGCGCGTCCGGCATCGGCACTCCCGGTCGGGCACGAGAGCTTGGGCTTTCGGTCGCCGCAGAGTTGTTCGAGCTTGGCGCCCGCGAGCTTATGCGCGGAGCGCGGTAAGACCCGGCACGAGGGAAATTAAATACGAGTGACGTGGGAGCGACAATGACGACGCGAGGGCGTAAGCCGAGACCGGGCCGCATCACGTACGTGGGCTCCGGACCCGGCGACCCGGGACTGCTGACTACCCGGGCCGCCACGGTGCTGGCGAACGCCGCCCTGGTGTTCACCGACCCCGATGTACCCGGGCCGGTGCTGGCGCTGATCGGCAAAGACCTGCCGCCGGTTTCCGGCCCGGCGCCGGCCAATCCGGTCGCCGCGAACGCCGACGGCGGTGCCCGGGGCACCGGCGGAGGTTGCGGTCAGGCCCCGCCCGCGGTGATGTCCGGCGGTCCCGATATCCGCCCGGCGCTGGGCGAGCCCGCCGAAGTCGCCAAGACGCTGACCGCCGAGGCCCGTTCGGGCGCCGACGTGGTGCGGCTGGTGGCCGGTGACCCGCTGACGGTGGACGCGGTCATCACCGAGGTGAACGCCGTCGCGCGTAGCCACCTGCACATCGAGATCGTGCCCGGCCTGGCTGCCACCACCGCCGTCCCGACCTACGCGGGGCTGCCGCTGGGCTCGTCGCACACGGTCGCCGATGTGCGCGGCGACGTGGACTGGGAGGCGCTGGCCGCGGCTCCCGGCCCGCTGATCCTGCAGGCCACCGCATCGCATCTGGCCGATGCGGCGCGCACCCTGATCGAGCATGAGCTGGCCGAGACCACTCCGTGCGTGGTGACCGCGCACGGCACCACCTGTCAGCAGCGGTCGGTGGAAACCACGCTGGCGGGTTTGACCGACTCGGCGGTGCTGGGCGGTGCCCTGCAGGATCAGGGGGCGGGGCTGTCCCCCGCAAGCGGGGGGGATCGCCAGACCGGGCCGCTGGTGGTGACTATCGGCAAGACGGTGGCCAGCCGGGCGAAGCTGAACTGGTGGGAGAGCCGCGCACTGTATGGCTGGACCGTGTTGGTGCCCCGCACCAAGGACCAGGCCGGCGAGATGAGCGAGCGGCTGACGTCATACGGCGCGCTGCCGATCGAGGTGCCGACCATCGCCGTCGAGCCGCCGCGCAGCCCCGCTCAGATGGAGCGGGCTGTCAAGGGCTTGGTCGACGGCCGCTTCCAGTGGGTGGTGTTCACCTCCACCAACGCGGTGCGTGCGGTGTGGGAAAAGTTCGGCGAGTTCGGTCTGGACGCCCGCGCGTTCTCGGGCGTGAAGATCGCCTGTGTCGGCGAGTCGACGGCCGACCGGGTCCGGGCTTTCGGAATCAGCCCCGAGCTGGTGCCGGCGGGCGAACAGTCCTCGCTGGGTCTGCTGGACGACTTCCCGCCCTACGACAGTGTTTTCGACCCGGTGAACCGTGTCTTGCTGCCGCGTGCTGACATCGCGACCGAGACGCTGGCCGAGGGACTGCGCGAACGTGGTTGGGAGATCGAGGACGTCACCGCCTACCGGACGGTGCGGGCCGCCCCGCCGCCGGCGGAAACGCGGGAGATGATCAAGACCGGCGGCTTCGACGCGGTGTGCTTCACCTCCAGCTCCACGGTGCGAAACCTGGTCGGCATCGCCGGCAAGCCGCACGCGCGGACGATCATCGCCTGCATCGGTCCCAAGACCGCCGAGACCGCCGCCGAGTTCGGTTTGCGGGTGGATGTGCAGCCCGAAACCGCCGCTGTGGGTCCGCTGGTCGACGCTTTGGCCGAACACGCCGCGCGGTTGCGCGCCGAGGGCGCGCTGCCGCCGCCGCGCAAGAAGAGCCGCAGGCGCTAGTGGCGATCGCAAGCGCGGCGGAGCCGGGCGCAGCGGGTCGCCACAATGAGAGGTAGTGGCTACCCGCGGCAGCGCCCGCGTCGGCTCCGCTCAACCCCCGCGTTGCGTCGTTTGGTGGCGCAAACATCCTTGGAGCCAAGGCATTTGGTGCTGCCGATGTTCGTCGCCGACGGGATCGACGAACCACGGGCGATCGCTTCGATGCCGGGCGTTGTCCAGCACACCCGCGATTCGCTGCGCAGCGCCGCCGCCGGTGCCGTCGCCGCCGGGGTGGGCGGGCTGATGCTGTTCGGTGTGCCACGCGAGGCGGACAAGGACTCGACGGGGTCGGCCGGCACCGACCCCGATGGCATCCTCAATGTCGCCCTGCGTGACCTGGCCAAGGATCTCGGCGAGGCTACCGTGTTGATGGCCGACACCTGCCTGGACGAGTTCACTGACCACGGCCACTGCGGCGTCCTCGACGCCCGGGGCCGGGTCGATAACGACGCCACCGTGGCCCGGTACGTGGAACTCGCTGTGGCGCAAGCGGAATCGGGTGCTCACGTGGTGGGGCCGAGCGGGATGATGGATGGCCAAGTGGGCGCGATTCGTGACGGCTTGGACGCCGCGGGCTACACGGATGTGGCGATTCTGGCCTACGCCGCGAAGTTCGCCTCGGTGTTCTACGGCCCGTTCCGCGAGGCGGTGAGTTCCAGCCTGTCCGGAGACCGGCGCACCTACCAGCAGGAGTCGGGCAATTCCCGGGAGGCGCTGCGCGAGATCCAGCTGGATCTTGACGAAGGCGCAGACATCGTCCTGGTCAAGCCTGCGATGAGTTATCTCGATGTGGTAGCGGCCGCCGCCGACGTCTCGCCGGTGCCGGTGGCCGCCTACCAAGTGTCGGGGGAGTACGCGATGATTTGCGCTGCAGCCGCGAACAATTGGATCGATGAGCGTGCCGCGGCGCTGGAGTCGTTGACGAGCATCCGGCGTGCCGGAGCCGATATTGTGCTCACCTACTGGGCCGCAGATGCGGCGCGTTGGCTTTCGTGAGACGGGGCTTGCGATGACTACAGCGAGGGACAGCGAACCGAAGCCGTTGTTCTACGAGTCAGGTGCCAGCTGGTGGTGGGTAATGTTGGGTCCGGCAGCGGCGGCGGCCATGGTCCTGATTGAAGTCTGGAGCGGTGCTCAGGTGTCACTGCTGGTCCCGGCGATCTTTTTGGTGATGGTGTCGGTGTTCGTGGCGTTGCAGGTCAAGGCGGCACGGATCCACGTTTCGGTCGAGCTGACCGAAGACGCCCTGCGTCAGGGCACCGAAACCATCTTGGTACGCGAAATCGTCAAGGTGTATCCCGAGCCCGAGCATCACGAGGCCTCCGGGAAGGAGCTGGCACGGTGGCAGTCGGCGCGGGCGCTTGGCGAACTGGCCGGGGTACCGCGCCGCCGGATAGGCATCGGTCTCAAGCTCACCGGAGCTCGCACCGTGCAGGCCTGGGCGCGTCGTCACCGTCAGCTTCGGGCGGCGCTGACCCCGCTGGTCCAGGAGCGGGTGGAGCCCGCGGATGTCAGCGACGCCGATCGTGACGACGACGCCGGATCAGCGCAGTGATCGCCCGATACCGGGCTTTGGTCGAACTCGGCCTGGCCTGTGCCGCGCTTGTGGGCGCGGGAGTGAGCTGGTCGCGCTCGCATCACACGGTGGGTGTCGCGCCCATCGCGGACGGGCAGCCGGTCACCACTTCGTTGGTTTATGACCCTCAGCTGCTGCTATTGACTCTGGTGCTGTTAACGAGCGCCGGGGTGCTGGCGGTGGTCGGGGCTGCCAGACTGCGGCGGGAACGGCGCTCTAGGCCGTCTTGATGAGCGGCAGCACCAGCTGACGGCGCCTGACGATGGCGTCGGCCAGGTTGCGCAGCGCCTCGTGTACCGAGCGCGTGATCGGGAACCCGGCCCCATCAGCGCCGTCACCCAGCAGCGTGGTGACCGCCGGGCTCGCTACTAATGTCCACTCCATCCCGGCGGCGCGGCAGTCCTCATCAAATGTGTACAAGAGCCAGATGCCGGCCACAGCAAATTGATTCACGTCGCCCATGTCGAGCACCACAGGGTTTTCTCCGAGGGTGAAACGCCGAATGTACTCGCTGACCCGGTCGACATTGACGGCGTCGATTTCGCCTCGGATGGTCACCACGGTCGCCAGGTGACGACGGTGAGCCCGAATCTGAGCGCCACCGCAGTCCATGATGCAGTTTCCCGCTCGCGTCACGACATCCGCGATCGTCATGGGCACCCCTCGCTCTCCGTGGCGTTCGCTGTGCCTTTGTGGGGTCGACTGCACGCCGACCAAACGTGTCTGCCACGTTAATCCGCAAGCCTAAGGAGACTGAAAGCCGCGTCTAACTCTTTGCTAAGAAGCGATTCTCGTCGTGATCTTTCAAGATCCGAGCAAACGTCGATGATGGCCGTTTAGGGCGTCGGCAACCGCCGGGAGCATTTCGGACGGCCTCCAACAACACCGCATGGCACACCACAACCGTGCACGCATCTCGGCAATCGCACTGTTAGGCTGCCATGGCTGCCGGTTGCGAGGCGGGGGGCTTGTGATGTCGCGAGGTCGCCTGGTCAGCCGGACTAGAAGGCGAACGAAGCAGCATAGTCCAGACGGAAAGAGCATCGTGCGCGGCGGAGAAATCAAGGCCCTGACGGGACTCCGCATCGTCGCCGCGGTGTGGGTGGTGCTGTTTCACTTCCGGCCGATGTTGGGCGATGCGGGGCCTGATTTCCGCGATGCCCTCGCGCCGGTGCTCAACTGCGGTGCGCAAGGGGTCGACCTGTTCTTCATCCTCAGTGGGTTCGTGCTGACCTGGAACTACCTCGACCGCATGGGCCGGTCATGGTCGGCGCGCGCCACCCTGCGCTTCCTGTGGCTGCGGCTGGCCAGGGTGTGGCCGGTGTACCTGGTCACCTTGCACCTCGCTGTCCTGTGGGTGATCTTCACCCTGCATGTCGGTCATGTGCCGTCGCCGGACGCGAGCCAGCTCACCGCAATCAGCTATGTACGCCAGATCCTGCTGGTGCAGTTGTGGTTTCAGCCGTACTTCGATGGGTCCAGTTGGGATGGGCCGGCGTGGTCGATCAGTGCGGAATGGTTGGCCTACCTGCTCTTTGGTCTGCTTGTTCTGGTGGTTTTCCGGATGCAGCATGCGACCAGGGCGCGAAGCCTGATGTGGTTGGCGTTCGCGGCGTCGTTGCCGCCGGTGGTGATGTTGCTGGCCAGTGGCCACTTCTACACACCGTGGAGCTGGCTGCCGCGCATCGTGACGCAGTTCGCGGCGGGCGCACTGGCGTGTGCCGCCGTGCGTAGGTTGCGGCTGACCGACCGCGCTCGCCGCGTCGCCGGATACCTTTCGGTGCTTCTTGTCGTCGTCATGGTGAGCATCCTCTACCTGTTTGACGCGCATCCGATAACCGGAGTCGTAGAGAACGACAGCGGCGGGGTCGTCGACGTGCTGTTCGTTCCGCTGGTGATAACGCTCGCGGTCGGCGCGGGTAGCCTGCCGAGGCTGCTGTCGACGCGGTTAATGGTGTACGGCGGCCAGATCTCGTTTTGCCTGTACATGGTGCATGAGCTGGTGCACACGGCCTGGGGATGGGCCGTGGCGCAATTCGAGCTCACACCGCAGGACAACCCGTGGAAATGGAACGTTATCGGCCTGCTAGCCATCGCTATAGGTGTTTCGATCCTGATTTACCACCTCGTCGAAGAGCCCGCCCGCCGCTGGCTGCGCAGAATGGTCGATATCAGGGCCGTGAATGCGAGAAGCGAGCCCGCCGAGTCGGTAACCGCCAAGGTTCATCCGATCGACGGTGCGCGGGAAGCGGTTTCGGCCCGCGCGGTGTGACGGTTGCCTTGAGTCGTCTGGCCACGTTCATCGTGAGTCTCGCTCTGCTGGCCAGCGTGGTCCTTGAACATCCAGCGCGGGTGCGGGCTTACGACATACTGACCCTGGATTTCCGGCTGAACCACGTCGCAGTGATCGGCGACTCCTACACCACCGGCACCAATGAGGGCGGCCTGGGCCCGAGATCATGGACCGCTCGTGCCTGGCAGATCTTGGCTCAGGGAGGCGAGCGGATTGCACCCGATGTGGCGGCCGAGGGCAGAGCCGGCTACGGCGTGCCCGGCGACCACGACAGCATCTTCGAGGATTTGACCGCCAGGGCGGTCAAGCCCGACGATGCATTGGTGGTGTTCTTCGGCTCCCGAAACGACCAAGGCACCGATCCCGGGCTGCTGGCCGGAAAGGTCCACGACACGTTCGATCTGGAGCGTCTCCTTGCGCCGTCCGCGAGGCTGCTGGTGATCGGACCGCCCTGGCCGACCGCCGATGTGCCCGACTCGGTGCTGCGAATTCGAGACGTCCTCAGCGCTGCGGCCGGGGCCGCAGGAGCAAAGTTCGTCGACCCGATCGCCGAACGCTGGTTTGTCGGCAGGCCCGACCTGATCGGCCCAGATGGTGTGCACCCGAACGACGCCGGGCATCAGTATCTGGCGGGCAGGATCGCACCGCTCATCCGCAAGCAGCTGTCGGCGTAATTAGGCACTCGTATTCGCGTCGGGCCAGCTTTGCACCCAAAACCTAAGCCCCGCAAGGTGTTTAGCGTGGCCGGTTCAGTCTTCTGCGTGCCGCTCGTAGTCCCATCGCTCCAGGCGAGCTTGCAGGTGCAGCAAGCCAAAACCGGCGACTGGCGCGGCGGCCGCAATGCAGACCAGCAGCAGCGGGGTCATCTTCTAAACCTCCAAAAACCTTTCACTGATCTGACGTTCGTCTGCCACACGAAGTTCATTACCGCTCAGCCATCTGCCAGGGCGCGGTCTGCTAGCGCACCCACTACAGGTGCCAGCAACTGCGCGTACTCGGTCGTCACGTGGTTGTCGTCGCGGAACACCAGGGTGTTGCCGACGATCATCGGGCAGCGGTCGGGGGTGCAGAACAGGTCGGTCAGATCGGCGTAGTGGCCACCGCTGCCGGTAGTTGCCGCCCGCTCGGTGGCAATCCCGTCGTCGTTGACCGCGACGGACCGCGTCGGCGCACAGGCGCCTGCGTCGTCGAGGTGGGCGGACAGGCACACGGGCACCGATGAATGAGGATCGGGGGCTGGCCCCAAGACCAGGACGGTCGCGCCGGTGCTGCGCAACTGCGCCACGGTGCGGCCCAAGGTGTCGACCCACGCCGGGTCGTAGGACATGAAGCCAAAGTCCGCGCCGTAGCGCCGGCTCATGCTCATCACGACCAGACGCGGGTGTTCGGCCTTCATGCGGGCCATAATCTGGCCGCGCCACTGTTCGCACTCGGTGTACTCGCGGCCCAGATACGGGCTGAGGATGTGCAGTTCCTGAAGCGGGCAGGTCACCTTGGCCAGCGTCTCCAATCGCCAGTGCCGCTGCTCGGCGACCTGCTGGAACGCCGGGTTCCACATGGCGGCGTGCGAGTCGCCGATCAGGGCCACGGTCGTCGGCGAGGCGGTGTCGCCCGTCGCGCACTCGTTTTGTCCGACGTCGCGCCAGGATCGCACGCAGCCGTTGACGAATACGGCGGCCTTATCGGCGGGCGCTTTGGCCAGCGGCGGGTCCAGGTTTGACGGGACAGCTTGCAGGCCGGCCGCCGCCGCGACCGCGGCGCGCGCCTGCGCGAAGGTCTGACGAACCGCCGCCTCTTGCGGACTGATGGCGGGGACATTGGTGGGGGGTACCGCAACGATGTTGGCTCTCGGAGCGGCCACTCCATGACCCACGGGCACCGGCACCACGTTCAGCAGTAGCGCGCATGCGCAGGCGGCGGCCGCGCTGGCGGCACCGGCCACGGCCAGGCTGGTCTTCGCCGATCGGCGCAGGGCAGCGGCGAACCGGCCGGGATTTTCGACCAGGTGCAGGGTGATCACGGCGAGTCCGGCGGAGACGGCCGTCGCGGTCAGCCTGGCCGGCAGTCCTGCGGGCTCACCGAGCAGCGCCGGCATCAGCAGCAGCACCGGCCAGTGCCACAGGTACCACGAGTACGACACCCGGCCGATCGCGCGCATCGCCGGCCGGCACAGCAGGCGGCCGGGGCCCAGGCCGTGGGTGACGCTGCCGCCGCCGATGATCAGCGCGGTGCCCAGCACGGGCAGCAGCGCTGCGGTGCCGGGGTATGGGGTGCCGGCGTGCAGCTGGGTGCAGGTCAGCAGGATCAAAGTCAGACCGCCCCAACCGGCGATCGATGCGGTCAGCAGCGACAGCCGGCGCCACTGCTGGATCGACAGGGCCAGCAGGCCACCCGCGGCCAATTCCCAGGCACGGGTGGGCAGTGAAAAGAACGCCCAGGGCGGCGACGTGCGGGTCCACAGCACGGCCGCCGTCAACGACGCCGCGGCGACCAACGCAAGGACCACCGCATATGGTGTCGCCCGCGACGCGGCACTCCGCAAGAGTGCGATGCGCCGGACCAGCCACGCTGTACCGATGATCAGCACCGGCCACACCAGATAGAACTGCTCCTCCACGCCCAGTGACCAATAGTGCTGGAACGGCGACGGCATGTTTGGGGCCAGGTAGTCGGTGCCCTGTGTGGCGAACCGGTAGTTGCCCACATACAGCGCACTGGCGATGCCATCGAGGAACACGCTTCGCGCCTGCAACGGCGGCAGCACGACGGCCGCACCGATCGCGGTGATGATGCCAACGGTGGCCGCGGCCGGTAGCAGGCGACGGGCACGTGCACCGTAAAAGCGGCCGAGCGCAACGGTATTGGTGGTGGTCACTTCGCGAAAGAGCAGCCCCGTGATGAGAAAGCCGGAGATGACGAAGAAGATGTCCACCCCGATGTAGCCGCCGGTGACACCCGGTATGCCTGCGTGGTAGAGCACGACCGCGATGACGGCGACGGCGCGCAGGCCCTCGATGTCTGGGCGAAATCCGGTCCGCTTCACCCGCCGCTCCTCCGGACGGGGGCGGGTGGCGGGTTGTTCCTGCCGGACTGTCATCGCCTCAGCTAGGTAGCCATCCAGGCTAGCTCGCCGGGCAATTGCGTACGCCAATAATCCATGTCGTGCCCTCCGTCGGAAAAGCTGCCTGCCGGCGGCTTTTTCAGTTGGTTGACGAATTGACGAGTGGCGAAATAAAAGCGGTCGCTGGTGCCGCAGTCCACGCGCAGCGGGATCTGCGACAGCGCCGGCAGGCCCGTCACGCTGTTTTGCACCCAGTCGTCGTAGCTGTCGAACGCCCCGAGGGCACTTCCGGTGAACGAGGTGTACAACGCCGGGCTGATCGCGCAGATCCCGGCGGTCCGGGACGGCCCCAGCCTGGCGCCCAGGTGCAGCGCCCCGTAGCCGCCCATCGACCACCCCATGAAGCCCACCCGCGAGGTGTCGAAACCCATCGAGGACAGCATCGGCAACAGCTCTTCGAGCACCATTGCGCCGGAGTCCTCGCCCGATGCCCTCCGGTGCCAGTAACTATTGCTGCCGCCGTCGACACCCACCACGGCGAATGGCGGTTTGCCATCCTTGACCAGTTGGGCCAGCCCCTTCTCGACACCGCAGTCGAGCATCATGTTCGCGTTGCCGTCCTTGCCGTGCAGGGCGATAACCGGACGCAGCAGCCCGGTTTGGCCCGGCGGCATGGCGATCACCCAATTGGTCTTGATGCCACCGCGGGCGGCGGAGATGAATGACCCGGTGAGTTTGGTCGGCAGGTTGCTGCCGGCTGCTGGGGGCTCGAACGGGGCAGGAGCTTGCGGCAATGGCGCGGCTTGCGGCTCGAGTGGATCCAGCAGGGCGCTCAAAGCCCACACGCCGGCGGCTCCTGCGCTGGCTCCGACGCCCATACGCAAGATGGCACGACGGGTCAGGTTAGGCATGATCGCAATAATGCCGCGCTGACCGGGCATTACCAGCCGAGCCACGCCGAATTGGAAGCATTGTGTGATCTCGCGTGATCTGGCGGTCATGAAGAGGTAACCTTCGATGCACCGGGGCGCGGTTCAAAGCCGGGTCGGCAGCCGACCCTAAGCAACCATTCGCACCGAGTTGCGGCAACGCACGTTATGGCGATCATCATGGCTTCGACCGCTCCGACGGCTCCTGTGACCACGCAGCATCGGCGATCGTATTGCCTTCTGCCACAGTACAAGACGCCCTGAGCATTTCACGTCGATGCGGTGATCCGCCTCTCGTGCTCGACCCGCGCACTGCCAACTGGCAATGGTGGCAGCGCTATACGGCCGGGATGCGATCTCGACGGTTTCAACCCTCGCGCGTTTGACCAGCGTTCCGCAGCATGGAACCTTCGTGCTTTGCGTCTAAAGTGGACCGAAAGAGGATTGAGGATGAGTCTGGCGTTTCATTGGTTTCTGCCGACCTACGGCGATTCGCGGAACTTGGTCGCAGGCGGACACGGCACGCCAATGTCCGGCGACCGCCCCGCGACGCTGCGGTATCTGCACCAGATTTGTGCGGCCGCCGAAGACAACGGTTTCGAAGCGGTACTCACACCAACGGGATTGTGGTGTCAGGACGCCTGGTTGACGACCGCGATGCTGGTCGAAGCCACCGAAACAGTGAAATTTCTGGTTGCGTTCCGTCCCGGGCTGCTCAGCCCGACCCTGGCCGCCCAGATGGCCGGGACCTTCCAGCGGCACTCGGGCGGACGGCTGCTGCTCAATGTCGTCACCGGCGGCGAACCGCATGAGCAACGGGCCTACGGAGATTTCCTGGACAAAGAGTCGCGGTATGCCCGCACCGCCGAGTTTTTGCATGTGGTGCGGCAACTGTGGACATCGACACAGCCGGTGACCTTTGCCGGCGACCACATTCGTGTCGAGGGCGCGCAGCTGAACAACCCACCCGACCCGATACCGGCGGTGTTCTTCGGCGGATCGTCGGCATCCGCCGGCCCGGTCGCGGCCAAGTACTCCGACGTTTATCTCACGTGGGGCGAGCCGCTGAAGGCGGTCTCGCAGAAGCTCGACTGGATTCGTCGGCTGGCCGTCGATGCCGGCCGGATTCTGCAGTACGGCTTGCGGATTCACGTGATCAGCCGCGACACCGCCGCCGAGGCGTGGGCCGAGGCCGACCGGTTGTTGGCCGCCGTCGACCCGGCCGACGTCGAGCGGGTGCAGGCCAGCCTGGCGCGTAGCGAATCGGAAGGTCAGCGCCGCATGCTGGAGTTACATGGCGGCAGCAGCAGCCAACTGCTGGTCGGGCCCAACCTGTGGGCCGGGGTGGGCCTGGTCCGTGGGGGAGCGGGCACCGCGTTGGTCGGGTCGCACGCCGAAATCGCGCAACGGCTGGCCGAATACGCCCAACTCGGCATCAACCACTTCATCCTGTCGGGATATCCGCACCTGGAAGAGGCCTACTGGTTCGGCGAGGGCGTCCTGCCGTTGCTGGAGCGGATGGGTTTGTGGAGGCATCCCAGCCGTCAGTCGCACCCGGCAACGGCAACGCCGTTCGCGGTCGCCTCGGCGCACTAACCGGCCATGGCGGCTACCTTGCCCGCGCCCGCAACTGGCGCCGGGCTCACCACCACCGTGCCCGACGGGGTCGACGAATCCGCCGCGCAGCAGCGCCGGCGGCTGCGCATTGTCGTTGCGGCAAGCCTGCTGGGCACCACCGTGGAGTGGTACGACTTCTTCCTGTACGCCACCGCGGCAGGCCTGGTGTTCAATCGGGTTTTCTTTCCCAGCGAAAGCTCACTGGTCGGCACGCTGCTGGCGTTCGCGACGTTCGCCGTCGGGTTCGTCATGCGACCGATGGGCGGGGCGGGCTGGTGTTCGGCCATATCGGGGACCGGATCGGCCGTAAGCGCAGCCTGGCGTTGACGATGCTCATCATGGGCGGCGCCACGGCGTTGATCGGAGTGTTGCCGACGGCCGCGCAGATCGGCGCCTGGGCGCCGGTGCTGCTGTTGGCGCTGCGCATCCTGCAGGGTTTTGCGCTCGGCGGCGAGTGGGCCGGCGCCGTGTTGCTCGCCGTAGAACACAGCCCAGAAGACCGGCGCGGCCGCTTCGGGGCGATCCCGCAGATCGGGGCTTGGCGCTCGGCCTGGCGCTGGGCACCGGCATCTTCGCGTTCTTGCAGATTGTGTTGGGACAGGCCCGATTTCTCGCGTATGGCTGGCGTATCGGCTTTCTGCTGAGCCTGGTGCTGGTCGTGATTGGCGTCGTGGTGCGGTTGCGGGTGGAAGAAACACCGGCTTTCCGCCAGTTGCGAGACCTCGAGGCCACGTCCACCGTGCCCATTCGCGAGATCTTCCGTGAACCTCGTTCGCGGCGAAACACGTTGCTGGGGCTGCTGTCCCGCTGGGCGGAAGGTTCGGCGTTCAACACCTGGGGCGTTTTCGCTATCAGCTACGCCACCGGTGCGTTGGGATTTAATCGAGTGTCCGTTCTCATTGTGGTGACCATCGCGGCCGTGCTGATGGCGGTATTACTGCCCGTGTCCGGAGCATTGACCGACCGCTTCGGCGCGCGCCGGGTGTATCTGACCGGTGTGGCCTGTTATGGCGTCGCGGCTTTCCCCGCCTTCGTGCTGTTCGGCACCAAGAATCTGGTCTGGTTCGGGCTGGCGCTGGTCATCGTGTTCGGGGTGGTGCATGCGCTGTTCTACGGGGCGCAAGGCACGCTGTACTCGGCACTGTATCCCACCGGCACCCGCTATACCGGTTTGTCGTTCGTCTACCAGTTCTCGGGCATTTACGCCTCCGGGGTTACCCCGATGGTCTTGACCGCGCTGATCGCGGCCGTCGGTGGGGCGCCGTGGGTGGCGTGCGGGTATTTGGTGGCGACGGCCGCAATAAGCGTGCTCGCCACGGCGTTGATCCGCGAGCAAGACCTGCATCTTTGAGCTGACCCGTAGTAGATTGCGTTTTGTTGTCGGCTGTTTTACGCTCACTAATTTAGTGAACGGTTTCGTCTACAAAAGGGTGCCGCAAGGAGGCGAGACGAACATGACAACAGACGCGGGCGTCGGTGGTTTCGAGCCGTTGTATGGCGACGCGGAACAGGCCGACGGGCTGGTTCCGTGGGACATCGGCGGCCCGCAGCCGGCGGTGCAGCAGTTGGTGGCCTATGGCGCGATATGCGGCGAGGTGCTCGACCCGGGCACCGGTCCCGGCCACCACGCGATTTACTATGCCTCGCAGGGTTTTTCGACCACCGGGGTGGACGCTTCGCCCACGGCAATCGAACGGGCCAAGCGCAACGCCGAGCGGGCCGGGGTGCAAGTCGATTTCCAGGTAGCCGACGCCACCCGGCTGGACGGGTTCGAGGGCCGGTTCGACACCGTGGTGGACAGCGCTTTTTATCACGTGTTCCTCAATGACGAGGCCATCCAGACGCGGTATGCGCAGGCGCTGCACCGGGCCACCAAACCCGGGGCGCGGTTGTACATGTTCGAGTTCAGCCCGCACAACGTCAACGGCCTTCAGTGGACAGCCATACCCGCCGACAACTTCGAGCGGGTGCTCGGCGCCGGCGGATGGCGCATCAAATACCTGGGCGGCACCACGTATCAGGCCCGGTTTCTCCTGGAGACGTTCGAAGCCATGAAGAGGATCGGATCCGAGCAACAGATCGAGATTCTGCAGCGGATGCGGCCGCTGGTGCATCGGCTGGGCGTTCTTGAACCACTGCTGGAAGACCACCGGGTGCACCTTCCGGTGTGGTCGGTGGTGGCCACCCGCCTGGACTGACCGCGGTTTGCTGGGCACGCCGGGAGGACGCACGATATGGCTGGCCGTGGGTAGCACTTCGCAACTGCGCCAAGGGCTGTCGCAGCGGCAGCTCAGTATGATCGCCCTCGGCGGTGTCATCGGTGCCGGATTATTCGTCGGGTCTGGTGTGGTGATCAAAGACACCGGGCCCGCGGCCTTCCTGACGTACGCACTCTGCGGTCTGCTGATCGTCTTCGTGATGCGGATGCTGGGCGAGATGGCGGCCGCAAACCCGTCGACCGGGTCGTTCGCCGATTACGCCGCAAAGGCCCTGGGTGGCTGGGCGGGGTTTTCGGTTGCTTGGCTGTATTGGTACTTCTGGGTGATCGTGGTCGGATTCGAGGCGGTCGCCGGCGGAAAAGTCCTCAACTACTGGTTTCATGCGCCGTTGTGGCTGCTATCGCTGTGTCTGATGGTGCTGATGACCGCGACCAACTTGTTCTCGGTGTCATCTTTCGGTGAATTCGAATTCTGGTTCGCCGGAATCAAAGTCGCAACCATCGCGATCTTTCTCGGCGTGGGTACGGCGTTTGTCGTGGGACTCGTACCGGGCCATCACGGAGGACTGACCAATCTCAGCTCGCACGGCGGATTCTTCCCCAACGGCGTGGGTGCGATGTTCGCTGCCATTGTGGTGGCGATCTTCTCTATGGTCGGCGCCGAAATCGTCACCGTCGCCGCCGCCGAAAGTCGGGACCCGCAGCTCGCGGTTCAAAAAGCGACGAGATCGGTTGTGGCGCGCATCGGGATCTTCTTCGTCGGTTCCGTCTTCTTGCTCGTCGTGATCCTGCCGTGGAACTCCGTGGAACTCGGCGCTTCGCCTTACGTCGCCGCGCTCAAGCACATGGGGCTTTCCGGGGCGGATCAGGTGATGAATGCAGTGGTGCTTACTGCGGTGCTGTCCTGCCTGAACTCGGGCCTCTACACGGCGTCGCGCATGTTGTTCGTGCTCGCCGACCGACGTGAGGCACCGATGCAGTTGGTCAAACTGAGCGGGCGCGGCGTTCCGTACATCGCCATCTTGTGCTCGTCGGCGGTCGGTTTCGGCTGCGTCATCATGGCGCGGGTCGCGCCCAACACGGTGTTTCTCTTCCTGCTCAACTCGTCGGGCGCCATCATCTTGTTCGTCTACTGGCTGATCGCGCTGTCGCAGATCATCCTGCGCCGCCGGACACCTGAAGAAAAGCTGCGGGTGAAGATGTGGTTCTTTCCGGTGCTGTCGATCCTCACTCTCGCCGGAATCACCGCCGTGCTCGTGCAGATGGCGTTCGACCGCTCGGCGCGCAGTCAGCTGTGGCTCAGCCTGCTGTCCTGGGCGGTGGTGATTGCGCTGTACTTCGTCGCCCGGGCTCGCGGCCGAATCCCCGTTGGACGCGAGATCCCTTCGGAGGCATAGGTATTCAGCGCGATACGTCGGCGTTCCATTGCCGCTCGATCGACTTGATCACCGCAGTCAGCGTCGCGTTCACCGGCGCCGCAACACCGACGCGCGCACCCTGCCGCGGCACCGCCCCGTTGATGACGTCGATCTCACTGACGCGGCGCGCCTCGTGGTCCAGCAGCGCCGATGGTTTGGCGTCCGGCATCTGCGCGCCGAAGGCGCGGACATGCGCGCTCACGTCGGTGACGGCTACCGCGATTCCGGACGCCCGGGCAACCAACCATGCCTCTGTCGCCGCCGCCCGGCTGATCGGACCCATCTCCGGGTCGTCCATCACCTGGCCGACGGTCATCCGAGTCAGCGCGCACGGCGCGCTATAGGCGGCGTTGCAGATCAGCTTCTCCCACTGCATGGCGGCAATGTCGGTGACCGCGGCGGCGTCGAACCCGGCGTCGGTCCAGGCTCGTGCGATCGATTCGACCGTCGCGTACGGCAGCGACGAGTAGGCGCCGAAGCGCATCGCCCGCATGGCGTTGTGATGCACATGTCCGGGAGCCACGCGCGCCGCGCCGAACCCGCTGGCGATCCCGACCGCGACCCGCTGATCCCCGACGATGCCGGCGACGGTCTCCGCCGACCCCAGGCCGTTCTGGATGGTCAGCACCGGCGTAGCCGCGCCCAGCATCGGGAGAGCTTGCCGCGCACCGGTTGTCACGTCGGCCGCCTTGACGGCGAGCACAATCAGATCCATCGTCTCGGCCGGCGCAGTGGTGCTTGCCCGCAGCGGCACCACCTGATCGGAGCCGGGGCCGGTGACCCGCAGCCCATGCCGGGCGATCTGATCGACGCTGGCCTGGTGACGGTCGATGGCCAGCACGTCGTTACCCGCGGTGGCCAGTTTGGCGGCATAAATCGAACCCATTGCACCGCAACCGATTACCGCAATCTTCATCCGTACGCTCCTGGTCAGGCCGTCAGGTCCGCGATAAGTTCGGCCAGCCCGGCCTTCTGCTCCAGCCCGAACCCCGGTGCGTCCGTCGGCGCGATCCGGCCCTCGGAAAGCGTGCAGGCGTCGGGATAACCGCCGAAAGGCGCAAACACTCCCGGATAAGACTCGCACCCGCCCAGGCCCAGCCCGGCCGCGGCGTGCAGGTTGATCAGGTGCCCGCCGTGCGGGAAAGCGAACCGGCGGTCGAAGCCGTGGGCCTCGAGTACGTCGAGCATCCGCGTGTACTCGCACAACCCGTAGCTCAGGCCGGGGTCCATCTGGAAGACGTCGCGGCCCGGTCGCATGCCGCCGTAGCGAACCAGGTTGGTCACATCTGGCACCGAGAAGAGGTTTTCGCCGGTGCCAACCGCGCCGTCATAACAGGCCGTCACCGCGCGGTTGAGCTCGAAATCCAGGGGATCGCCCGGCTCTTCGTACCAGCGCAGGCGGTAGGGGACTAGTGCGGTCGCCCACTGCGTCGCCTCGGACCGGCCGAACCTGCCGTTCGCGTCGACCGCGACCCGTCCTGCGTCGCCGACGACGTCGATGACCGCCTCGATTCGCGCCAGGTCCTCGCGCAGCGAGGCGCCGCCGATCTTCATCTTGACCGCCTGATAGCCCACATCCAGATACGCGGTCATCTCGGTGCGCAATCCGGCGTGGCCACCCGCCGGGTAGTAATAGCCGCCGGCGGCATACACCGAAACCGCCTGCGCGGGCTCTCGTCCGAAGTGGCGGGCGATGGTCATGCAGGCGGGTTCGTCGTCGAGTTTGGCGTTCAGGTCCCAGCACGCCAGTTCCAGGGCACCTGCGGCGGCCGCCCGGTCCCCGTGGCCGCCGGGCTTCTCGTCGGTGAGTGCACACGCCAAGGCGGCGGCCGGGTCGATCCGTCCGGACGCGTCCAGCAGCGCATCCGGGGACGCGGCCAGCACACGTGGAATCATCCGGTCGCGCAGGATTCCGCTCTGGGCAAAGCGGCCGATCGAGTCGAAAGCCACCCCGACCACGGGCCTTCCGGCCCGGATTACGTCGCTGAACACCGCGATCAGCGAGACCGTGTGGTGGGAGAAGTTGACGACCGCGTTGGCGGGGCCGCCTGCTGGGTCGACGCGCAGCCCGACCGACCGCTCCCGGATTTCGGTGATCCGCATCACCCGGTGTCAGGGGGTCAGAGTGAACAGAACCGCCTGTTCGAATGGCAGACGTGCGAAGACCCGCCGCCCGCGGACGACATGCGACGCCGCCTCGGCCTTGGTGACGACTTGTGGGTTGGTGATGCCGAACGTCTTACCGTTGCGGCGTATCCGTCCGCCTCCAGCGGCGGTGAGATTCAGCCAGTCGCGGTCGGGGCCATAGGTCAGCAGGATGGCCACGCCGGGTTTGCCGTCGATGGTGGCGCTCATTGCATTCACCGGTGTGCGGTAAGGCTTTCCGGAGCGCCGTCCGACATGCTCGATGATGGCGAACGATGGGGCCCAACCGGCCCACATCCGCTGAATGGGATTGGTGACGTGCCGGTTGAATCGGGCGAGCCCTTGAGGAAGTTGCATACCGCTATCCAACTCGTCCGCCCCGGCCGACATCAAGACGTACGGCGCGTCGCGGGCACCAGCGTGCGTGCCAGCCGAGCCGGCCGCGACGGTGGCGGATGCCACGGCTGCTGGTCGTGCGCCGGCCATGCGTAACAAGGGGTTTGGCCGTCCAGGAGTTGTCGCAGACCTGGGATGGCCAGGTCGCGAGCGGACCAGTCGTAGAGGAGTTCTAGTCGTGGTTGGATGATCTCCGATATCGAGCAGGTGCGCTATTCGATGTTCAGCCCGCAGATAGGGCGTGAGGTCGTCACCGAGCGGATATCGGTCGGGGAGCACCCGGGACAGCGACAGGAATATGCCGGTCATGCCCAATCGTGGGTCGCCGAGTGGTCGACCGGCGAAGGCCAGCCAGCCGAGCGCGAGCCGGGGTGCGGCGACCAGCGCGTGGGCGTAGAGAACCCGCATCAGCACCAGGTTGATGAAGAAGCGTTCGACGCGGGACTCGCCAGACGCGAGGTGCCGGTGTTGCAGGTATGCGCTGACGACGCTCATGTTGTGTGCGCGATACCAGCTCCGTGCCGTCGGTTGACGAATGAACTCCCACCATGCGGCGACGGTGGGAGAACTCGGAGACCCTGGACTGCCGAAGGCCAGAGCGCGGGCTTCGCAGCCGTCGTAGAGGAGGCGTTCGTTCATCGCTCGCCACCATGGGCTCCCCGGGGTAGGCGAGTCGACCGGGTTGAGGAGTCCCCGGCGCAGCTGCCATCTCATGAACGCCGATGCGGCCTGGCGGAAGGGCAGATAGCCGCGGTCCACGTGGGATGGGACCCGGTAGGAGCTCTGCATCAGTGAGAGCCGTGCGCTCGGATCGTCGCGGACCGCGCCGACCTTGCCGCGCGCGACCGCGGCGGCCGTCTGCCCTGTCACCGCTCGATTGTCGACGATGGCGGCTCATTCGGCTTGCGCTCACCACAGACGCCGTCATCACCTGGCTAGACGCCGGCCAGCCCGACCCCGATCAAGCAGCCGTGCGCATTCGTCGACGCGGTGATCAGCGCCGCGACAACCACTACGGGTGAACTATTACACCCCGTAGTCGAACGGGTCGCGGCGGCTGGAACACTAGTTGTCGTGGGTAGTTCTGACCGGGTGGCCGCCGCGACCGGACCCTCGGTAAAGGCATCCGCCAAGCTCTTCGAGGACGCCTGCGCTGTCATTCCCGGCGGGGTGAACTCCCCGGTCCGAGCGTTCACGGCGGTGGGCGGGACTCCGCGCTTCATCACCGAGGCGCGTGGGTGCTGGCTGACCGACGCCGACGGCAATCGCTACGTCGACCTGGTCTGCTCCTGGGGCCCGATGATCCTGGGTCACGCGCACCCGGCCGTTGTCGACGCCGTCGCCAAAGCCGCCGCTTCCGGCCTCTCCTTCGGGGCGCCCACGCCGGCGGAAAGCCAGCTGGCCGCCGAGATCATCGGGCGGGTTGCGCCCGTCGAGCGGATACGGCTGGTCAACTCCGGCACCGAGGCCACGATGAGCGCGGTCCGGCTGGCCCGCGGGTTCACCGGCAGGGCCAAGATCGTCAAGTTCTCCGGCTGCTACCACGGCCATGTCGACGCGTTGCTCGCCGACGCGGGTTCTGGAGTGGCGACACTGGGTCTGCCGTCCTCGCCCGGGGTCACCGGTGCGGCCGCGGCCGACACAATTGTGTTGCCCTACAACGACATCGACGCCGTGCGGCAGACGTTCGCCCGGTTCGGCGACCAGATCGCCGCGGTGATCACCGAAGCCAGCCCCGGCAATATGGGAGTCGTCCCACCCGCGGCCGGCTACAACGCGGCGCTGCGCGCGCTCACCGCCGAGCACGGCGCGCTGCTGATCATCGACGAGGTGATGACGGGGTTCCGGGTCAGCCGAAGTGGTTGGTACGGAATCGATCCGGTCGCCGCTGACCTGTTCACCTTCGGCAAGGTGATGAGCGGCGGTCTGCCTGCGGCCGCGTTCGGCGGGCGTGCCGAGGTGATGGAGCGGCTGGCGCCGCTGGGGCCGGTGTATCAGGCCGGCACTTTGTCGGGTAACCCGGTGGCCGTGGCCGCCGGCCTGGCAACGCTGCGCGCCGCTGACGACGCGGTCTACGCCGCGCTGGACACCAACGCCGACCGGCTGGCCGCGCTGCTCTCCGAGGCACTAACGGATGCTGGTGTGCCGCACCAGATTCCGCGGGCCGGCAATATGTTCAGCGTGTTCTTCTCCGAAACGCCGGTGACCGATTTCGCGTCCGCGCGGGCCAGCCAGACGTGGCGTTATCCGCCGTTCTTTCACGCCCTGCTGGACGCGGGCGTCTACCCGCCGTGCAGTGCTTTCGAGGCATGGTTCGTCTCGACGGCGCTGGACGACACCGCGTTCGACCGGATCGCTGAGGCACTGCCTTTTGCGGCCCGTCGGGCCGCCACTGCCGCAGCTGGAGAGGGCAGAGCCTGATGGCTGAGCAAACCCGGGTCCACGTGGTGCGCCATGGCGAGGTGCACAACCCCACCGGCATCCTGTACGGCCGGCTGCCCGGATTCCACCTGTCCGAAACGGGCAAGGCACAAGCGGACGCAGTCGCCGGGGCGCTGGCCGACCGCGACATCGTCGCGGTGATCGCCTCGCCGCTGCAACGGGCCCAGGAAACCGCTGCGCCTATCGCCGCGACGCACGACCTGCCGGTGGACACCGACCCCGACCTGATCGAATCGGCCAACTTCTTCGAGGGCCGCCGCGTCGGCCCGGGCGACGGCGCCTGGCGGGACCCACGGTTCTGGTGGCAGCTGCGCAACCCCTTCACGCCCACGTGGGGCGAACCCTATGCCGAGATCGCGACGCGGATGACAACCGCGGTGGACAAGGCACGCGCCCGCGGCACCGGCCGTGAAGTGGTGTGCGTCAGCCACCAACTGCCGGTATGGACGCTGCGGCTGCACCTGAGCGGTAGGCGACTGTGGCACGACCCCCGGCGACGGGAATGCGCGCTCGCCTCGGTCACCACCCTGGTCTACGAGGGCGACCGCCTGGTCGGCATCGAATACTGCCAACCGGCGGGCGCTTGACCATGTGGCGACTGGCGGCGGCCGGGGCTGCGTTGGCGGCCCTACTTGTCGGCTGTTCCGGTCGCGATGCGGTAGCCCAAGGCGGCACCTTCGAATTCGTCTCGCCCGGTGGGAAGACCGACATCTACTACAACCCGCCTTCCAGCCGAGGTCACCCGGGCCCGCTGTCCGGGCCGGACCTGGCGGACCCCGCGCATACCCTGTCGCTGGACGATCCGATCTTCGCCGGCCAGGTCGTCGTCATCAACATCTGGGGGCAGTGGTGCGGACCATGCCGGGCCGAGGTCAGCCAACTGCAGCAGGTGTATGACGCCACCCGCGCCGCCGGGGTGTCCTTTCTCGGCATCGACGTCCGCGACACCAACCGGCAGGCGGCGCTGGACTTCGTGGATGACCGCCACGTGACATTCCCGTCGATCTACGACCCGGCGATGCGCACCCTGATCGCGTTCGGCGGCAAGTACCCCACCACCGTTATCCCCTCCACGCTGGTCCTGGACCGTCAGCACCGGGTCGCGGCGGTGTTTCTGCGTGAATTGCTGGCCGGGGACCTGCAGCCCGTGGTGCAGCGGGTGGCCCAAGAGTCCCCGGCGAGCCCGACAACGCCGGGACAGCAATGACCGGCTTCACCCAGATCGCCGCCGCCGGACCGCTGCTGCTGGCGCTGGGCGTGTGCCTGCTGGCGGGGCTGGTGTCGTTCGCCTCACCGTGCGTGGTGCCACTGGTGCCCGGCTATCTGTCGTACCTGGCCGCCGTCGTCGGGGTTGATGAGCAGCCACCGCCGGGCGCGATCAAAGCCCCACCGGCCGCCCGGTGGCGGGTCGCGGGATCCGCGGCGTTGTTCGTCGCCGGGTTCACCACGGTATTCGTGCTCGGCACCGTCGCCGTCCTCGGTATGACGACCACGCTGATCACCAACCAGCTGCTGCTGCAGCGGGCCGGGGGCGTGCTGACCATCATCATGGGGCTGGTGTTCGTGGGCCTCGTCCCGGCCCTGCAACGCCAGGCCCGGTTCAGTCCGCGGCAGCTGACGACGGTCGCTGGAGCGCCGGTACTGGGCGCGGTGTTCGCGTTGGGCTGGACGCCCTGCCTGGGGCCGACGCTGGCCGGGGTGATCACCGTCGCCTCAGCCACCGACGGCGCGAGCGTGGCGCGCGGAATCGCATTGGTGATCGCGTACTGCCTGGGACTGGGCATCCCGTTCGTGCTGCTGGCGTTCGGCTCGGCGGGCGCGGTGGCGGGCCTGGGCTGGCTGCGGCGGCATACCAGGGCCATGCAGATCTTCGGCGGCGCGCTGCTGATCACGGTCGGTGCCCTGCTGGTCACCGGGGTGTGGAACGACTTCGTCTCCTGGCTGCGGGACGCGTTCGTGTCCGACGTGAGGTTGCCGATTTGACCTCGCGACTGCTGGCAGGGCTCGTTCAAAAGGCGCGCAACACCTGGCGCGCGTTGACCTCGATGGGCACCGCGCTGGTGCTGTTGTTCTTGCTCGCGCTCGGCGCGATACCCGGGGCGCTGCTGCCGCAGCGCAGCCTCAACGCCGGCAAGGTCGACGACTACCTGGCCGCCCATCGGGTGATCGGGCCGTGGCTGAATCGGTTGCAGGCCTTCGACGTGTTCTCCAGCTTCTGGTTCACCGCCATCTACGTGTTGCTCTTCGTGTCTTTGGTCGGCTGCCTCACCCC
The DNA here is from genome assembly GCA_963730415.1 of uncultured Actinomycetota bacterium. GTDB lineage: Bacteria > Actinomycetota > Actinomycetes > Mycobacteriales > Mycobacteriaceae > Mycobacterium. The sequence goes on from CAVSSC010000001.1 coordinate 697,185, forward strand.
GCGGATGGTCGAGCACGCCCGCAGCCTGCGCGCCGCCCCGGTCGCTGCCCCGCGCAACCTGGCCCGGCTGCCCAAGCACGCCAGTTCCCAGCTCCGTGCCGGCGCCGAGGAGATGAACACCCTGGCGAACACGATCACCGAACGGCTGCGCGGCTGGCGCACGGCCATCCGCCACCAAGACAGCAGCGTCGAGGTGTCCGCCGAGAAGGGCTACCTGCGCGAATTCGGCAACATTGTCTTCCACTTCTCGTTGCTGGGCCTGCTGGTCGCGGTGGCCGTCGGCAAGCTGTTCGGCTACGAGGGCAACGTGATCGTCATTGCCGACAGCGGTCCCGGCTTTTGCTCGGCGTCGCCGGCGGCATTCGATTCCTTCCGCGCCGGCAATATCGTCGACGGCACGTCGCTGCATCCGATTTGCATCCGGGTCAACGATTTTCAGGCGCACTACCTGCCGTCGGGGCAGGCCACCTCGTTCGCCGCGGACATCGACTATCAGGACAGCCACGATCTGACAGCCAACAGTTGGCGGCACTACCTGCTCGAGGTCAACCATCCGCTGCGGGTCGGCGGTGACCGGGTGTACCTGCAGGGCCACGGCTACGCACCCACCTTCACCGTCACTTTCCCGGACGGGCAGCTGCGCACGTCGACCGTGCAGTGGCGACCCGACAATCCGCAAACCCTGCTCTCGTCGGGTGTGGTGCGTATCGATCCGCCCGCCGGTAGCTATCCCAACCCCGCAGAGCGCCGCAAGCACGAGATCGCGATCCAGGGCCTGCTGGCGCCGACCGAGCAGCTCGACGGCACCCTGTTGTCGTCGCGGTTCCCGGCCCTGAACGCCCCTGCGGTGGCCATCGACATCTACCGCGGCGACACCGGCCTGGACAGCGGGCGGCCCCAGTCGCTGTTCACCTTGGATCCCCGACTGATCGAGCAGGGCCGGCTGACCAAGGAAAAACGGGTCAACCTGCGCGCCGGCCAAGAAGTCCGGATCGACCAAGGCCCGGCGGCCGGCACCATCGTCCGCTTCGACGGCGCCGTGCCGTTCGTCAACCTGCAGGTCTCGCACGACCCGGGCCAGACCTGGGTACTCGTTTTCGCCATCACGATGATGGCCGGGCTGCTGGTGTCGCTGCTGGTGCGCCGACGCCGGGTGTGGGTACGTCTGACGCCTGATGCCGGCGGGGCGCCGGGTACGGTGAACGTCGAATTGGGCGGCCTGGCGCGCACTGACAACTCCGGTTGGGGCGACGAGTTCGAGCGGTTGACCGAGCGGTTACTGGCGGGACTTGGCGAATCCGGTGCCGCTGACCGCGTCGAGACACCCGCAGCGTCCAGAAGGAGTTCTCAGGTGGACGTCAAATGAACACGGTGCATGTCAACATCGGCCTGGCGCGCTACTCCGACTGGGCGTTCACGTCGGCCGTGGTGGCCCTGGTAATCGCGTTGCTGCTGTTGGCCTTCGAGCTGGCGTACGTCGGCGGCCGCCGCGCCGATCAACGCGCGCAGGTTCTGGCCGGTGCGGTCTCCGCCGACAGCATCACCCCCGGCATCGTGGAGGACGCCCCCCAGCGGCCGTTCGACGAACGCGTCGGGCGGGCCGGGCTGGCCGTGGTCTACCTCGGCATCGGGTTACTGCTGGCGTGCATCGTGCTGCGCGGCCTGGCCACCCTGCGGGTGCCCTGGGGCAACATGTACGAGTTCATCAACCTGACCTGCTTGTGCGGGCTGCTCGCCGGGGCGTTCGTGTTGCGCCGCCCGCAATACCGCCCGCTGTGGGTTTTCCTGCTGGTGCCGGTGCTGATCCTGCTCACGGTTTCCGGACGCTGGCTCTACACCAATGCCGCACCGGTGATGCCTGCGCTGCAGTCCTACTGGCTGCCCATTCACGTGTCGGTGGTCAGCCTGGGCTCCGGGGTGTTCCTGGTCGCCGGCATCGCCAGCATCCTGTTCCTGTTGCGCACCTCACGACTGGGTGACCCCGACCCTGAAAACACCGCAGGCGCACTGGCCCGCGTGGTGCAGCGCTTTCCCGACGCGCAGACCCTGGATCGCATCGCCTACCGAACCACGATCTTCGCGTTCCCCGTGTTCGGCTTCGGGGTCATTTTCGGTGCTATCTGGGCCGAGGAAGCCTGGGGCCGGTATTGGGGCTGGGATCCCAAGGAGACCGTGTCCTTTGTCGCGTGGGTGATATACGCCGCCTACCTGCACGCCAGGTCCACCGCGGGATGGCGGGACAGGAAAGCGGCCTGGATCAACGTCGCGGGGTTCGTGGCCATGGTCTTCAATTTGTTCTTCGTTAATCTGGTCACCGTGGGCCTGCATTCGTATGCGGGCGTGGGGTGACAGCCGGCAACCGACCCAAGTAACACACAACAAGGGGGAGTGCACGTGTCCGAGCATCCAACGACGGGCGTGGGGGCGCCCGATCAACCGACCACACAGTTGCCTCCTGCAGGGGCCACCCGCGCCACCGCCTGCGCAGAACGCGGCCGAATCGCCGGCGGAATCGGGCGGCGAAGCGCCCACCCGAGCCTTCGCCGGATTCCGCACCGAGCGGCGGGTCCCAGGACCCGAGAGGCCGGGAGGCGGCACCGCCCACAGCGCCCAGACCCGCTGGGATGCCGCCCTGGGATTCCACACCGGTGACCGGTATCCCGCGGGTCGACCCGACGGCATACGGCGCCTACTACACCGGCCCGGTCGACGCGCCGCCCGCCGTAGCCCCACACCGCCCCGAGCCCCTGCCGCACACGCCGTACCCGGAACTGTCCACCGGCATGTTGTTGCGACCGGTCAAACCGCCGCCATCGGAGGGCTGGCGCCGGTTGCTGTACGTGCTGTCCGGCCAGCTCATCAACTTGGGCGAGAGCCCCCGGGCCGCCCGCTACAACAACCTGGTGGCCCAGGTGAACCGGCCCTTGCGGGGTTGCTACCGGATCGCACTGCTCTCGCTGAAGGGTGGCGTCGGCAAAACCACGATCACCGCGACACTGGGCTCCACCTTCGCCTCCATCCGCGGTGACCGGGTGGTGGCCGTAGACGCCAACCCCGACCGCGGCACCCTGAGCCAAAAGATCCCGTTGGAGACGGCGGCGACGGTACGTCAGCTGCTGCATGACGCCGGAACCATCGAGCGCTACAGCGACATCCGCCGTTACACCTCGAAGGGCCCGAGCGGGCTGGAAGTGCTGGCGTCGGAAACCGATCCGGCCATATCGGAGGCGTTCAGCGCCGACGACTACACGCGGACCCTGGACATCCTGGAGCGGTTCTATGGCTTGGTGCTCACCGACTGCGGCCCGGGATTACTGCACTCGGTGATGTCGTCGGTGCTGGAAAAGGCCGATGTTCTCATCGTGGTCAGCTCGGGATCCATCGACGGCGCGCGCAGCGCCTCGGCAACGCTGGACTGGCTGGACGCGCACGGCCACGAAGAGCTGGTCCGCAATTCGGTCGCGGTTATCAACGGGGTGCGGCCACGGACGGGCAAGGTCGACATGAACAAGGTGATCGATCACTTCTCCCGCCGCTGCCGCGCAGTCCAGCTGGTGCCATTCGACTCTCATCTCGAAGAGGGCGCCGAGATCGATCTGGATCGGTTGCGGCGGGGGACCCGCGAAGCGCTCACCGAGCTGGCAGCCCTTGTCGCCGACGGGTTCCCCGGCGACCAGCGCAACCCCGGTGTCGCTTAGCGAGGGTTATTGTCCCCGTGACCTAACCGCCGCAAGAAGTCTGGATCGTCGTCGGGTCCGATAACGCGCGTCTTGGGCCGGTTGGCCTGTGACCGCGCTGCACGCCAGCCAACGTAGATCAGCGTCCCCAAAATCAGGACGAGCAGCAGGTAGAGCACTCAACACCTCCTTGGAGCGAATATACCCGCGCCGTAGGCTCAGCCTGTGTCAGAAGGAGCTAGCGACAACAGCACTGGAGATCACGCCGGGGATGGCAAGGCGGAGCGCGCCGGAAATCGCGTAGTCGTCGACGTCTTGCTCTACGCGGTGGCGCGGTTGCTGCTGGCGGTCGTGCTCACCGGCGTGATCTACGCGGTCGCGCGCTTGCTGGGAGTCACCCAGTTCCCCATCGTCGTCGCCGCGTTGTTCGCTCTGATCATCGCGATGCCCTTGGGCATCTGGTTGTTCAGCCCGCTGCGCCGGCGCGCCACCGAGCCGCGCTTGCGATAGCCGGCGAACGCCGGCGCCGGGAGCGCGAACAACTGCAAGCCCGGCTGCACGGCGAGGTGGTGCCCGACCAGGGGCCCGACGAAACCTGAGATCGCGCGCTCAACCACTCGGCATCCGCACGACCTGCGCGGCATAACTTAGGCCCGCGCCGTAACCGATCAGCAGGGCCAGATCGCCGGGCTTGGCCGCCCCGGTTGCCAGTAGTTCGGCCATCGCCAAGGGAATGGACGCCGCCGACGTGTTTCCGGTGTGCTCAATGTCGTTGGCGACAACCGCGTCCGGCCGCAACTGCAGGCTCTTGGCTAGTACTTCGTTGATTCGGCTATTGGCCTGGTGAGGTACGAACACGTCTATCTCATCGGGTCTGATTCCCGCTGCGTCCATTGCCTGCCGGCCAACCTCGCCCATTTCGAATGCCGCCCAACGGAAGACCGCGCTGCCTTCAAGCCGCAGAAACGGGCGTGGGCCGGTTGGGTTCTCCGTGTAGGCGATCCAGTCAATGTCCTGGCGTATGGCAGTGGCCTGTTCACCATCACTACCCCAGACGGTCGGTCCAATACCCTGGATGGGCGTCTCGCCCACCACAACCCCGGCTGCGCCGTCGGCGAAGATGAAGCAGTTGGTACGGTCCTGCATGTCCACTGTGGGGGACAGTTTCTCCGAACCCATGACCAGCACCTTGGCGGCGCTTCCAGCCCGAATCATGTCGGCTGCGACGCCGAGCGCGTATCCGAAGCCGGCACACCCCGCTGAGATATCGAATGCGGGCACGCTGGTAGCGCCCAAGCCCGCTGCGACCGTCGGGGCACAGGCTGGGGTCTGCAGAAAATGGGTGCTGGTGGCGACGATCACGCAGTCGATGTCGGTTGCTGTGAGTGAGGCATTTGAGATTGCCTGTCGGCCGGCCTCGATCGCCATGGAAGCGGCGGATTCTTCGGGCGCGGCGAATCGGCGCGTCTTGATCCCGGTTCGGGAATGGATCCACTCATCGGAAGACTCGATGGTCTGACATATCTCGTCGTTGGTGACCACCCGCTCAGGGCGGTATGCCCCGACACTGAGCAATCCGATGTTCTTCGGCCCACTGGTCGTGGTGATCTGCTTCATTCGGAGTCCCCGATCGGTGGTATCGGCTGGTTGCGAACGGCCGTCAATCCCGTCGCTAACTTCCCATTGTTATCTGACCGCCTGGAGTCTCCTCACAGAACGTCGGCGTAACCGCTAGCCAGCCAGTGCCAGGGCCATTGCCACCGCGATCGCCCACACCAGCATTGCCAGCCCGGTATCACGCAGCACCGGGATCAGCTCCGGTCCGCCGCGGCCGGATCGCACCGGACCCACGGCGCGCAGTGCCAACGGCGTGGCGACCAACCCCACGGCACACCACGGCGTCGCCACCATCAGCACCAGGGTCAAAACTCCGGCGGTCACCAGTAGCGCCTGGTACAGGATGCGGGTGCGGGCATCGCCCAGCCGCACCGCCAGGGTGATCTTTCCAGACCGCGCGTCCGTGGGGATATCCCGCAGGTTGTTGGCCACCAGCACCGACGACGACAGTGCCCCAATCGACACCGCCAGCACCAGGCCCACCCAGTCCACCCGTAACGCCTGGGTGTACTCGGTGCCGAGCACGGCGACCAGGCCGAAGAACACGAACACCGCGACCTCACCCAAACCGGCGTAGCCGTAGGGTTTCGACCCGCCGGTGTACAGCCACGCCCCGGCGATACAGGCCGCGCCCACCACGATCAGCCATGGCGCGCTAAAGAGTGCCAGCGCGAATCCCGCGAGCGCGCCGATCGTCAAGCTCGCCACCGCGGCGGTCAACACCGATCGTGGGGTCGCCAGCCGCGAGCCCACCAGGCGCACCGGGCCGGCCCGGTCGTCATCGGTGCCGCGAATACCGTCGGAGTAGTCGTTGGCGTAGTTGACGCCGACGATCAATGCCACGGCGACAGCCAGCGCCAGCAGTGCCTTCCACCACACCGCGGAGTGCAGCCACGCCGCCGCGCCGGTGCCCGCGACGACCGGCGCCACCGCGTTGGGCAGCGTCCGCGGCCGCGCACCCGAGATCCACTGCGCAAAATTGGCCATCAGGTCATCCTGCCGTTGCCCCGCGCACGTGGTCGAACGAGGGGTTGCACCACAATGGGCGGATGCTCGGAGTCATCGGCGGCAGCGGCTTCTACACCTTCTTCGAGTCCCCTTATGGAAGCAAAGCCCGCACTGTCGACGTGGACACCCCGTATGGCGAGCCCAGCGCCCCGGTCACGATAGGCACCATCGGCGAGCACGAAGTCGCGTTCCTGCCCCGACACGGTGCAACCCACCAATTCTCGGCGCACACCGTGCCGTACCGGGCCAACATGTGGGCTCTGCGCAAGCTCGGGGTGCGACGGGTCTTCGGCCCGTGCGCCGTCGGCAGCCTCAACCCCGAAAACGGTCCGGGCGCCGTGGTGGTGCCCGATCAACTGGTCGATCGCACCAACGGTCGTGCCGACACCTACTTCGACTCCGGCGCCATTCATGTCGACTTCGCCGACCCGTACTGCCCCACCCTGCGCGCCGCAGTCACCGGCCTGCCCGGTGTGGTCGACGGCGGCACCATGGTGGTGATCCAGGGGCCGCGCTTTTCCACTCGGGCAGAAAGCCAGTGGTTCGCCTCCGCCGGGTTTTCTCTGGTCAACATGACCGGCTATCCGGAGGCGGTGCTCGCCCGGGAACTTGAAATGTGCTATGCAGCAATCACTTTGGTAACCGATTTGGACGCCGGCGTCAGGGTTGGGGAGGGCGTGAAGGCTGTCGAGGTGTTCGCCCAATTCGAAAGGAACATTGAGCTGTTCAAAGAGCTGGTGCGCAAGGCGATCGGCCGGGTCGGCGGCGAACGCACCTGCACGCACTGCTTGGCGCACACCGGCGTCACGTTGCCCGTCGAGCTGCCGTGAGGGTGTTGCTGACCGGCGCGGCCGGTTTCATCGGCTCGCGGGTGGACGCGGCGCTGCGGGCGGCGGGTCACGACGTGGTCGCCGTCGATGCGTTGCTGCCCGCCGCGCATGGCCCGAATCCGGTGCTACCGCCGGGATGTCACCGGGTCGACGTCCGCGACGGCGACGCGCTGGCCCCGCTATTGGACGGGGTGGACCTGGTGTGTCATCAGGCGGCGATGGTGGGTGCGGGCGTAGACGCCGCCGACGCGCCGGCCTACGGCGCCCACAACGATTTCGGCACCGCGGTGTTACTGGCGCAGATGTTCGCCGCCGGGGTGCGCAGGTTGGTGCTGGCGTCGTCGATGGTGGTGTACGGGCAGGGCCGTTATCACTGTCGGCAGCACGGACACGTCGACCCGTTACCGCGGCGGCGCACCGACCTCGACGCCGGGATCTTCGAGCACCGCTGCCCGATCGGTGGGGAGGAGTTGCAGTGGCGCCTCGTCGACGAGGATGCCGCGCTGCAGCCGCGCAGCCTGTACGCGGCCAGCAAGACCGCGCAGGAGCACTACGCGCTGGCGTGGTCGGAGTCGACGGGCGGCTCTGTCGTGGCGCTGCGCTACCACAATGTCTACGGCCCTGGCATGCCGCGCGACACCCCCTATTCGGGGGTGGCGGCGATCTTCCGGTCGGCGTTGGAAAAGGGCGAGCCACCAAAGGTTTTCGAGGACGGTGGCCAGATGCGTGACTTCGTCCACGTCGACGACGTGGCGGCCGCCAATCTCGCGGCTGCGTCGTCGATGGCCGACTGCGTCGGCTTCACCGCCGTTAATGTGTGCTCCGGGCGGCCCATCTCGATCCTGGAGGTCGCCACCGCGCTCTGCGATGCGCGCGACGGTTCGCTCTCCCCGGTGATCACTGGCCAGTACCGCAGCGGCGACGTGCGCCACATCGTCGCCGATCCCTCCCGGGCCGCCGAGGTCTTGGGTTTCCGTGCGGCCGTCGACCCGGCCGACGGCCTGCGCGAATTCGCGTTCGCGCCGCTTCGGTGACCGTCTTACGTCTGCGGCGGCCGGTAGATCTTGGGCTTCTGGACGGGTATTTGCCGCGTCGCGGAGTCGTCGCCCCGAAAGATCCGGGGTGCGGAGGCCAGCTGCGGTATCTCGGTGGTGGGTGATTCCGTATTCGCGCCGGGGGGACCGGTCCGGATCCGGGTGGTCGCCGCAGCCGACGGCGGGGCAGTGCGGCCCACCCGGACTCGGGTCGTCGGCGTAGCCGGGCTCGGGTGAGGGCGCGCCGGGACTGCACGCTTGCGGGCGGCGCGGCGAGCTTGGCGTCGCAGGCGTCGACCGCTGAGGTGCCCGGTGATGATGGCGGCGGCGAGGATACAGAGGGCTAGGCCGCACAGCGTTACATCGAAGGTGCTGGTGATCTGTTGGGCGAGGTTGTTTCCGTAGACCGGGTGCTGCGCGGGGGAATTGGGTGATTCTGCGAACCGTGGCGCGAGTGCGACGCCCACGACGACCCGGGCAATGCTGAGTGTGGCGACAAGTCCGCACAGCGACGAGATCAGCCGCGCGGAGAGGGCGTCGTTGGTCAGATTGATGCGCAGCCATATCGCAACGACCGCGGTAGCCAAATCGAACACGGCCAGCACCATGCTGTCGTATCGGGAGAAGGGGTAATTCAGGATCACGCCAACACTGAGGTCGGTAATCCTCATCACCATCGACCCCAGGCACCATACGGTTATGAGCAGCAAGCCATTTCGGGCCGCTGCCCGCCAGGCATTTTCCTCGGCCGCCGACGTGTGCCGGTGACCGAACAGCGTCGGAGGCGCGAAAATTGCCGCGGCCGCCGCCCACGCCAGATATCCCTCGAACCCAACCCCTGCGGTCGACGTGTTCTGCGCTATGCCGTGGAATGCGTCGATGTCACGACCGACGGGAAGGCTCCATACGATGATCCCGGCGACCAGCGTCGACACGCCGAGCGCAACGGTCGCCAGTCGCGAAGCCCTGGTGCTACGCAGCAGCCACCTGGAGGCGACCAGGACCGCGACCAACGCCACCACGCCGTACACCACCGCCGTCGCAATGACCGCGATGTTCTGCTTGCCAAACTCAGCCGAACCGCCCGCGCTTTGCAGCGCGTACCTCACCCGCCAGTACAGGTTGAAGCCAAAGCTCAGCACTGCCAAAACCATCGACGCGTAACCGATGATCCGGGCGGACCTCACCCACCCGGCGAGCTTGTCGCCTTCTGGAACCGGTCCCGTTCGTGCGCCGGTGATCGCCGTTTGCGCACTCAACAGCGAGCCGGCGATCCCCACCCATGCCCCCGGCCCGACACCACCTGGCACGTTGACAGTGCCACCGAGTCGGACGGTTTCAAACGCGTCGAACCCAACGAAGGCGAGCACCAGCAGCGCATAGGGGACGTTGAGCCCCAGACGAAGCCGGCCGGCCGTCGCCGGGTTGAACCGTGCGCTGGAGGACCTCCAGGAACCGGCCACGGCGACAGCAACGACGGACAGCAGCGTCACCGCGAGCAGCACCGCGAAAAGGGTCGTGTTGCTGTCGGGGATCCCGACGCCGAAATACAGATTCCACGGCAAGAACAAGGCGATGACGAGCAGCGCGACGGCGGTGAGGTCGCTGATGATGTTCCAGCGCCGTGCCGGATCCCCCGCCGCGGCCCGGGTTCCCGCAGCGGCCTGAGGGCGAATTATGCGGGGCGAAGGTGCGTGCTGCGGGTGCCCGGCCCGCCCGTTAACGGGGCCGGTTGGCGTGTCGTCGCTGCTCTGGTTCACCATGCCCCCCGGCAATCAAGGACGGTTACGGTAGGCGCAGGTTCGGTTGCGCGGCGAGGGAAGAACCTGCCGAGCCGGTCGCACTGCTCCCTTGCGAACATATTCTCCGTTCGGACGCCGTGGCAGTGGCGCAGACAGGCAATTCCGCGGAGATCATTCCGCGGCGACCGTCCTGTCGTTCGAGAAGCTGGTTACGCTGCGCTAGTAGGCGAACCGTGTCGCCCCGAATGACTGATACTGCCAACGGTATCGCAAGTGTAATGATGCCGGGACATTGCTGGTTGTGGGGTAGCCAGCCGAAGGAGAACCGGGATGGACGTCGTGTTGGGGGTTGCGGTCACAGGCCCCGTTGCCCGCTTGGCGCTTGTCGGGTCGGGCGCACAGGGTGCTGACGTGATTGACCAATCCGTCGTCGACCTCGATGACAATCCGATCGCGAAACTCACCGAGACCGTGGTCGGAACGAATCGGCTATTGGCCGGCGAAAACCACCGCCTGGTCGGCACCCGGCTGTGCTGGAGCGACGATCCACGAGCCGCCCAGCTGCGGCAAGCGCTGGAAGATTCCGGCGTCTCGAACGTCGCGGTGCTGTCGGAGTCGCAAGCGGTGACCGCCCTGATGCGCGCGGCCGGCCGGCCCGGCGCGGCGCTGGTGATGGACGACGCGACAGCCACCCTGTCGGTGCTGGGTTCTGCAACCGGCGACCCGGACGCACCGCCGACCGTGCTGGCCAAAGAGCCACTCGCGGGCGCCGACGCCACCGCAACCTTCAACACGATGATGGCGAAACTCAGCGCCCGGCCGGACGCCCCGGGCGATGTCTACCTGGTGGGCGCATCTCCCGACCTCACCCGGGTCGCCGATCAGCTTCGCGATGCGTCGACCATGCGGGTGGAGATCGCCGACGACCCTACCTTTGCGCTCGCCCGTGGCGCGGCGATGGCCGGGGCCGCACAGGCGGCCCCGGCGGCCGGGTCGGCCGGGGATGCGACCGCGATGGCGCCGGCGGCTGGGCTCACCGGGGACGAGACCGCGATGGCGCCGGCTGGGCTCACCGGGGATGAGACGACGATCGTGCCGACGTCTGAGTTTGCGGGTCCGCAGGCGGAGGAACCGCAGCTGGCGTACTCGATGGCCGGCGATGTCCGAGCTGCTACCCGCCGAGATGGACGAGTATGGCCCTGAATTCGACGAATACGACGACTTCGACGAGACCGAGGCCCTGCCGGCGCGGCTCAGCCGTCGGTCATTGCTGATCGGCAACGCCGTCATCGCCTTCGCGGTCATCGGATTGGCGTCGCTGGCCGTCGCGGTGGCGGTCGCCGTTCGTCCCACCGCGAGTCAACAGCCGGTGGTGGGACACCAGAACGCCGCCCCGGGCAAGTTCATGCCGCTGTTGCCGACGCAGCAGCAGGCGCCGGTGCCACCGCCCCCGGCCGATCAGCCCAACGCCGGATATCAGGGGGGCACCGTTCCGGCCCCGACCGGCGGGGAATCGGTTCCGCAGCAGGTAGCACCCCCCGCCGGGGGTGGCACGCCGGCTGGACCCGTTCCCGCCGCGCCGGGCACTCCCGGTTTTGTGCCCAACCCGAACCCGGGTGTGCCGCTTCCGATCCCGATCATCGTTCCGTTCCCGGGGTGGCAGCCGAACTATCCGCCACCGCCCTACAATCCGCCGACGACGACGTATTCACCGCCGACGACGACGTACCCACCGCCGACGACCACCTACTCACCGCCGACGACCACCTACTCACCGCCGACGACCACCTACTCACCGCCGACGACCACCTACTCACCGCCCACGACGACATACTCACCGCCCACGACGACGTACTCACCGCCGACGACCACACACCAACCGCCGACCACCACCTACTCACCGCCGCCGACACACACACAAACGCAGCCGACCGTGCCTCCAACGCATTCGCAGCAGCCGCTGGTCCCGCAGGAGCCACACAGCGGCGGTCATCACGGGTTCTGAGACGACCCCTAGCTCGATGCCCGACTTTCCCCCGCAATCGGGTGGTGCCCCCGCAGCGGGCCATCGGCCCGCATCGTCGTCGGGCTAGGGTCGGAGGCCATGTCCGGCGACGTCACGGTGGTGCTGCCTTGTCTGAACGAAGAGGAGTCGCTGCCGGCGGTGCTGGCAGCCATTCCCGCCGGCTATCGGGCACTGGTGGTCGACAACAACAGCACCGATGACACCGCCGGGGTCGCAAGCCGTCACGGCGCCCAGGTCGTCGTCGAGCCGCGGGCCGGGTACGGTTCGGCGGTGCACGCGGGCGTGGTCGCCGCGACGACCCCGATTGTGGCGGTCATCGACGCCGACGGCTCGATGGATGCCGGTGACTTGCCGCGGCTGGTCGCCGCGCTCGAGCAGGGCGCCGACCTGGTGATCGGCCGGCGCCGGCCGGTGCCCGGGCTGCACTGGCCGTGGGTCGCCCGGGTGGGCACCGTGGTGATGAGCTGGCGGCTGCGTACCCGCCACGGCCTGCCGGTGCACGACATCGCGCCGATGCGGGTAGCCCGGCGGGAGGCGCTGCTGAATCTGGGTGTCGTCGATAGACGGTCGGGCTATCCGTTGGAACTGCTGGTGCGTGCCGCGGCCGCCGGCTGGCAAGTGGTCGAACTCGACGTCAGCTATGGTCCCCGGACGGGCGGCAAGTCGAAGGTCAGCGGTTCGCTGCGGGGCAGCATCACCGCGATCCTCGACTTCTGGAAGGTGATTTCATGAGTGTCCTGCCGGTGACCCTGCTGGTGGTCGCCAAAGCGCCGGAGCCGGGCCGGGCCAAGACACGGCTCGCGGCGACGGTCGGTGACCGGGTCGCCGCCGAGATCGCCGCCGCCGCGCTGCTGGACACGCTGGACGCGGTGGCCGCGGCGCCGGTGGCGGCGCGGGTGGTGGCATTCACCGGTGACCTGGACGCCGCCGCGGGCGCCACCGAAATCCGGCAACAGCTGGAGTCCTTCACGGTGATTCCACAGCGCGGTGACGACTTCGCCGACCGGCTTGCCAACGCACACGCTGACTCAGGCTCAGGTTGTGGGGGGCATCCCGGTGCTGCAAATCGGGATGGACACACCCCAGGTGACCGCCGATTTGTTGACCGGTTGCGCGCGCCAGCTGCTGGCGGCGCCGGCCGTGCTCGGGTTGGCCTACGACGGCGGTTGGTGGGTGCTCGGCGTGGGGACGCCGGCGATGGCGGAATGCCTGCGCACCGTCCCGATGTCTGCGCCCGACACCGGGGAACTGACGTTGAAGGCATTGCGCGACAAAGGTATTGACGTGGTACCCGTGCAACGGCTGGCGGACTTCGACGTCGTCGACGACGTCGCCGTGGTACGCGAGGCCTGCGGACCCGCCAGTCGCTTCGCCCGAGTCACCCGCGCGGCTGGCCTGTAGCAGAACTTCGGGCTTACCAGTTCGTGACGATGACGGTGTTGATTAGCAGGGCACCGGCGGCGTTGAGCGCCAGCCACACACGGTGTGACCGTACCGGCAGCAGTGCGGGCGCCGCGGTAAGCCAAATGGTGAACGGCAGCCAGATCCGTTCCACCTCGGCCTTGCTGAGCATGCTCAAGTCCGCCAGCACGATGGCGGCCAGCATGGCCCACAGCAACAGGTAGAAGCCGGAACGGCGACGGACGGCGGCCAGGTCGAACAGTCGGCTGATTCCGGCGACACTGCCCAATCCGATCGCGCACACCACGCACGCCAGGTTCGCCCAGCTCCAATACTGGAACGGCCGGTATTTGGCGATTCCCTGCCAATAGCGCTGCTGCACAAGGGTATAGCCATCGAACCAGTAAAACCCCGCAACGGCGAAGGCCACCGCCACCGCGACCGCGACCAGCGCCGCCGGGCCGAGCGCCCGCCAGACCGCTCGCCAGTCGGCCCACCCTTTTGCTGACGACACCAGGACCGCCAAGGCCGGAAGCCCCATCAACATCAGGCCGTAGTTGAGAAACACACCCCAGCCCAGCAGCAGACCCGCACCGGCGGCCGCCAGCGCGGGGAACCGAACCGGACGGTGCACCGCCACGGCCAACAGTGCGATGCCCCACGCCGCGACCCCGGCGAAGTATCCGTCGGCGGAGACCGCGACCCAGATCGCCGTCGGTGCGACCGCGACGAACGGCGCGGCTCGCCGCGCGGTCTGCTCGTCGGCCAGGGCGCGGACGGCGATCACCACGGCGGCCGCCGCGCTGGAGCCGACCAGCAGGCACAGCAGCCCAGCCCAGGCGCCGCCGTGCAGGCCGATCCGGTCCAGCCAGACGAACGTCAGCAGCGCACCGGGCGGATGTCCCGAGACATGGGTGGTCCAGGAGTTCGGTTGGTAGTCGAGAATCCGACTGGAGAACGTGCGCACCGCGGCCGGGATGTCGTTGATGGTCGGTACCTGCGACAGATACTCGTCCCTGGTGGTCAGCCGGCCGGCGAAGCCGCGCTGCCAGCCGTCGATCATCGCCAGCGCAAAGGCCCACCCGCAGGCGGTGGCCCAGGTGCCCAGCGTCAGTACCCGCCACGAAAGACGTTGTGCCAGAACCGGTCCCCACACCACAGCGGCGACCGCGATGGCGATGGCCGGCCCGGTGCCCCAGCTGGCGTGGATTTCAAACGCACCGAAAATCGGTGCGGCCCCGGCGTGCGTGGCGAACCGCTCCGTCCCGACATCAAGCCGCGGTCTGACGCCCCAGTGCAGCCGCGGTAGTACAAACGCCGCCGCCACCAGCACCACCCCGACCGCGACGGCTGATCCTTCCCGTAATGCCTCCCGACGCGCGATCCTCACGGTCGACCAGCCTATTGATCGTCGGCGCCGGCGAACCGGCGCACCAAAGCCATCCGGTCGACCTTGCCGATGCCGCGTCGCGGCAGTGCATCAACGATGTGCAGCTCGCGCGGCGCGGCGGTGGCGTCCAAGGTGCGTGTCACGTGGGTCCGCAGGGCGTCCAGCGACGGCGGTAGGCAACCGTCGCGCACCACAATCGCGGCAACCACCCGCTGACCCAGCCGGTCGTCGGCAAGACCGAAAACCGCACAGTCGGTGACGGCGGGATGAGTGCACAGCGCGGCCTCGACCGGCTGCGGCAGCACGGTCAACCCGCCGGTGCTGATCGCGTCGTCGGCGCGGCCCAGCACAGTCAGCACGCCCGTGTTGTTAATGGCACCCAGATCGTCGGTGCGAAACCAGCCCGGTTCGGCGAACGGGTCGGGATCAACCGGGTTGCGGTAGCCCTTGGCCAGTGTCGCGCCACCGATGATGATGCGCCCGTCGAGCCGGCACCCGCAGCAGTACCCCGTCCAGCGGAACGCCGTCGTAAACGCAGCCGCCCGCGGTCTCGCTCATGCCGTAGGTGCGCACCACGGCGATGCCCGCTGCCGCCGCGGCGTCGAGGACCCGCCGCGGAGCCGGTCCGCCGCCGAGCAGCACGGCGTCCAATTCGGCCAGCGCGGCCGCCGCCGCCGGGTCGGCGAGCGCCTTGGCCAACTGCGCGGCAACCAGCGACGTGTATCGGCGACCGGAGCCCAATCGTCTTACCGCGCCGGGTAATTCGGCGACATCAAACCCTGCGGAGACGTCCAGCTCGACGGGTACCGTGCCGGCGAGCACGCTGCGCACCAGCACCTGCACGCCCGCGATGTGGTAGGGCGGCAACGCGAGCAGCCAGCCGCCCGGCCCGCCGAGACGGTCATGGGTGGCCGCTGCGCTGGCAGTCAAGGCGGCGGCGGTCAGCAAAGCGCCCTTAGGGGCACCGGTGGTTCCCGACGTCGTCGCCACCAGGGCCACGTCATCGTCGATGTCCTCGCCCACCCGCAAAGCATCCAACGCGCGATCGTCGTGGGGGGCGAGGGCGACCAGTGCGGGATCGCGGCCATCCAGCACCCGTTCCAGGGCGGGTAACAGCGACGAGGCGGCCGAGCCCGGTGGAACGCTGAGTGCACGCAGGACTGCTATGCGTGGTCCCCAGCTTCGTCGGCGTCATCGAACGGCCAACCCTGGGCCGCCAACCGCGCCTGTACCCGCTCGACGTCAGCCGGCGACGGCAAATCGTCGGTGATCTGGGTGATCAGCACACCGATGTCGACATCGTCGAACTCGTCCGCGCTGGATCAGCTCCTTGACCACGGCCATGACTTCGTCGTTGGACAACCGGCGCGTGAGCAGGGCGAGTATCGGGAAGGTGTCCGTCGGTGGAATGCCCTCTGGATATCCCGCGCGCAGCCACGAGACGATCGAACCGAGAAATCCGTTCACTTTGCTCCCACCCCACGTCGGCTCGGCAACTCGGTGGTCATCGATTCGATGCTACTTGGGTTTAGCTCCGAGGAAGGGGTAGCCGGTGTGATGGGCGATGAAGTCTCGGGCGATATACAGCACCCCGATGATGATCACCGTAAGAACTAGCGCGTAGATCGCCCAGGCGATCGCGGTCAGCACCGGGTTCCGGTGTCCTGCGGAGCCGTCGGTGCTGATGCCCCCGGCGCCGGCGGCTTGCAGCCGCACCCCCAATGCGAACAGCCCTGGCAGTGCGGCACCGGCCAGCATGCTGAAGACCAGAATCTTCAGGCTGGCCTGGTAGTTGAACCAGTCGCTCAGGTGGCTCATGAGGCGTTCCTCGTGCTAAAGGTGTCGTCGTCGGAGCCGAACCCGGGTGACGACGGGGCGCCTACCTTAGCGCCCGTATCGTGAGGCGGCTGCTGGCCCGAATCGTCGAGTCCGGCGGTCAGGCTGCCTTCCCACTCGGCGTTGACGTTCTTGTGGTCGACCTTCACCCTGCGCGACCGGATGTAGATGGCGGCAGAGACCGCAACCAACAGCGAGAAGCCGATGATCGCGCCGGGGTACCCGCCGATGAGGTGCACGATCCAGTAGGTGACTGCCCCGACCAAACCAGCCAACGGAAGCGTGACCAGCCACGCGACCACCATCCGGCCGGCCACGCCCCAGCGCACCTCGCCGCCGGGCTTACCCACCCCGCTGCCCAGCACCGAACCGGTGCAGACCTGGGTGGTCGACAGCGCGTAGCCGAAGTGGGAGGACAGCAGAATAACTGCGGCCGAGGACGATTCGGCGGCCATCCCTTGCGGCGACTGGATCTCGACCAGTCCCTTGCCCAGGGTACGGATGATCCGCCAGCCGCCCAGGTAGGTACCCATCGCCATCGCCACGGCGCAACTCACGATGACCCACAGCGGCGGTAAGGAGTCCGTCTTGCTGACTGCGCCGTAGGACATCAGCGCCAGGAAGATGATGCCCATCGTCTTCTGCGCGTCGCCGGTGCCGTGCGCCAGCGAGACCAGCGAAGCCGAGCCCCACTGGCCGCGCCGGAACCCGCCCTCGCTGCGCTTAGGGGGGACACCGCGGGTAATTCGGTAGACCAGCCAGGTCGCTATCGCCCCGACAACGATGGCCAGGATCGCGGCCACAACGGCCGGGATGAGCACCTTGGAGACGAGGCCCTTCCAGATCACCCCGTGTCCGCCGACGGCAGCGATCGTGGCACCGACAATGCCGCCGATCAGAGCGTGCGAGGAACTCGAGGGGATGCCGAGGAGCCAGGTCAGCAGGTTCCAGACGATGCCGCCGACCAGGCCGGCGAACACCAAGTCCAGCGTTACCAGGTTCGAATCGATCAGACCCTTGGCGATCGTGGCCGCGACGGCGGTGGACAAAAATGCGCCCACCAGGTTCAGCACCGCAGACAGCGCGACGGCCGCCTTCGGCTTGAGTGCGCCGCTGGCGATGGAGGTCGCCATAGCGTTGCCGGTGTCGTGGAAACCGTTGGTGAAATCGAAAGCGAGTGCCGTGATTACGACAATGACTAGGAGGAACAAATCGATGTTCACAGCGCCTGATTCTCGTAGTCGGGGGATTAAATTGTCGAATGCAGAGATAGCGGAAACGGCACTCGTCGCCAGATGTTACCTCTCAGTTAACCAGACGTTCCCCCACGTTCACCTCGGGTGTCGCGGCGGAGCGGGTGGTCCCCCGGAACCTCGACGAAAATCAGTGTGACTCCGTCCGGGTCGGTCACGTGCATCTCATACAGGCCCCACGGTTCGCGGCGCGCCTCGCGGGCGATCGGCACCCCACGGCCCTGTAGCTCGGTCTGGGTTGCTGCGATGTCGCGGACCTGTAGCCATAGCGCACCGGGGAAGGGGCCCCGGGAGTGGTCCGGGGAGCCGTAACCGGCCAGCTCCAGCAAAGACTGGCCGGCGAAAAATACTGTGCCGCCACCATATTCACGGGCTATCGCCAGGCCGATCTGGTCGCGGTAGAAGCTCAACGACTGCTGATAGTCCGCCGGCCGGAAAAGCATCCGGCTGGCCAGGATCTCCATAGCGTCGTGTCTATCACGTCTGGAGGCCGGTTCAGCTACCGGCTTCGCGGTTCGGCTGGATGCTCTGCCGCTGCATGAGTGCGTTGACCCAGCGGGGCCCGAAGGTGTCCAGCGCCTTGGCGGCAATCGCCATTCGCGGTGCGATCCGCACCGGCCGGGTGCGGGCGGCGGTGACCATCCACTCGGCGGCCTCTTCTGACGTCAGCGCGGGCATCCCCTCGTAGGCCTTCGTCGGTGCGATCATCGGCGTGGCCACCAGCGGGTAGTACAGCGTCGTCGAATGCACACCCTTTCGGCCCCACTCGGTTTCGATGACCCGGCTCACCGCCGACAGCGCGGCCTTGGATGCGTTGTACACCGAGAACAGCGGCGACGCCTCCGACAGCACCCCCCACGTCGAGACATTGATGATGTGGCCATCGCCGCGCTCGAGCATCCCGGGCGCCAGGCCGCGGATCAGCCGCAGCGGGGCGTAGTAGTTGAGCACCATGGTCCGCTCGACGTCGTGCCAGCGTTCCAGCGACTCGGCCAGCGGTCGGCGGATGGACCGGCCGGCGTTGTTGATCAGGATGTCGACTCCGCCGAGACGTTTTTCGACGTCGGCGACCAGTGCGTCTACGGCGTCCATGTCCGAAATGTCGCAGGGCATCGACAGTGCGGTGCCGCCCGCCGTCGTGATCCGATCTGCCAGCGCGTCCAATAGGTCCTGGCGGCGGGCGACGACGACCACCGTGGCGCCCTGACGCGCAAACTGTTCGGCCCCCGCCTCGCCGATGCCCGACGAAGCCCCAGTGAGCAGAATGCGCTTACCGTCGAGGTCGACCGGCTTGATCGCGGGCCGGTTAACCAGCACTTGTGGCGAAATGGGCGGTCGCATGGTCGCCAGTACGAGCTGGTCGGTGAACCGGCGAAGCGGACTCTTGCTCACAGGCCGGAAGTCTAAAGGGGCGGACCGCGGACTCCTCGCCGCGCTAAGGCCCTTTAGAAATACCGCGGAAACCGGCTCCAGTCCGGCGTCCGCTTTTCCAGGAAAGCGTCACGGCCCTCGACGGCTTCGTCGGTCATATACGCCAGCCGGGTGGCCTCGCCCGCGAACAGCTGCTGACCCACCAGACCGTCGTCAAGCAGGTTGAACGCGAACTTCAGCATCCGTTGTGCCTGAGGGGATTTGGCGTTGATCGCGGCCGCCCACTGGACACCGACCCGCTCCAGCTGGGCATGCTCGACGACCTCGTTGACCGCGCCCATCTGGTGCATCTGCTCGGCGGTGTACGCGCGGCCGAGGAAGAAGATCTCGCGGGCGAACTTCTGGCCCACCTGACGCGCTAAATACGCGCTGCCGTAGCCGCCGTCGAAGCTGCCGACGTCGGCGTCGGTCTGCTTGAACCGGGCGTGCTCGCGGCTGGCCAGGGTGAGGTCGCAGACCACGTGCAGGCTGTGCCCACCGCCGGCCGCCCACCCGTTGACCAGGCAGATGACCACTTTGGGCATGAACCGGATCAGCCGCTGGACCTCGAGGATGTGCAACCGGCCGGCGCGTGCTACATCGACCGTGTCCGCGGTGTCTCCGCTGGCGTACTGGTAGCCGGTGCGCCCGCGGATGCGCTGATCACCGCCGGAGCAAAACGCCCAACCGCCGTCGCGGGGACTGGGGCCGTTGCCGGTCAGCAGTACCACGCCCACGTCGGGGGACATCCGGGCGTGGTCGAGCACCCGGTAGAGCTCGTCGACGGTGTGCGGCCGAAACGCGTTGCGCACCTCGGGCCGGTTGAACGCGACCCGTACCGTGGCGTCCTGCACGTGCCGGTGATAGGTGATGTCAGTCAGGTCGTCGAACCCGTCGACGAGACGCCATGCTCGTGCGTCAAATGGGTTGTCACTCAAGGCTGTTGAACTCCGTCCGTTGCAACTACACCGGGTCGAAACGGAAGACCGGACAGATCCCCGCCAACGCTTCGAACTCTTCGGGGCGCCCTTCTTTGATCAGCCCGGAACGCTTCATGAAGCCGACGCCGGTGGGGACCTCGGTGGGCCAAACTCGCAGTAGCGGCCTGGCCTCCTCGGCGGACAGCTCCACCATCCGCACCCGTTCCTGGGTGCGGCCGCGGCTGAGCGTGACTTCACTTGCGGCCCTGACGTTTCGCACCCAATCCGCGCCCGGGAAACCGCCGACGACGTACCGCTTGCCGTCCACCGTCATCGGGGTGACCGGCGTCGACCGGGGAGTGCCGGACTTGCGGCCCGGCACGGTCAGCACCACCGGGCTCTCACCGCCGAAGCTCAACCCAAGCCGCGACATCTGGATGAAGACCTTGTTCGCCGGCTTCAGCCACCAGGGCGGCTTGACGACCGTCAGCATGTGCCATGCCTGCCAGCAGTAGTCAGCGTGCCTTCGCGGCCGGGCGTCATGCCAGAGTGACCGCGATGCCCAGCGTCCCGCCAGCGTGGCGCTCGCGAGCAAAACTAGCCGACGGCGCGGCCGGCGCCTTCCCAGAACTGAGCTCGGACGGCCTTCTTGTCCGGCTTGCCCAGCCCGGTCAACGGCAGTGAGTCGACAACTACCACCCGCTTGGGCGACTGCACCGAGCCTTTACGCTCCTTGACTGCGACCTGGATTTCGACGGTCATGGTCTCGATCGCGGCGTCATCGCGCGGCGCGTCGGCACGCAGCACCACCACCGCGGTAACAGCCTCGCCCCACTTCTCGTCCGGCGCCCCGACCACGCACACCTGCGCGACCGCCGCGTGCTCGGCGACGACGTCCTCGACTTCCCGCGGGAACACGTTGAAGCCGCCGGTGACGATCATGTCCTTGACCCGGTCGACGATGTAGTAGAAGCCGTCCTCGTCCTCACGGGCCATATCGCCGGTGTGCAGCCAGCCGTCTCTGAAAGTTCGCGAGGTCTCCTCCGGTAGAGTTCCAGTAACCGCCGGCCAACAGCGGTCCGCTGACACAGATTTCGCCCGGTTCGCCCTGCGGTACCGGCTCGCCGTCCTCGCCCAGCAGCGCCACCCGCGCGAACAGCGTGGGACGCCCGCACGAGGTGAGCCGCTTCTCGTCGTGGTCGCCCTTGGCCAGGTAGGTGATGGCCATCGGCGCCTCGGATTGCCCGTAGTTCTGGGCGAAGATCTTGCCGAACCGACGGATCGCCTCGGCCAGCCGCACCGGGTTGATCGCCGACGCGCCGTAATAAACGGTCTCCAGCGACGACAGGTCCCGGGTGTGCGAATCCGGGTGGTCCAGCAGCGCGTACAGCATCGACGGGACCACGAACGTGGCCGTAATCCGCTTCTCCTCAATAGTTTTCAGAACTTCAGCGGGGTCGAACTTGGGCAGCACGTACATCTCGCCGCCCTTGACAAGGGTCGGCAGAAAATACGCCGCGCCGGCGTGAGACAGCGGAGTGATCATCAAAAACCGCGGCTCCTCCGGCCATTCCCACTCCGCGAGTTGAATCATCGTCATGGTGGAGATCGACTGGGCGGTGCCCATCACGCCCTTGGGCTTGCCGGTGGTGCCGCCGGTGTAGGTCAGGCCGATGATCTGGTTCGGTGGCAGGTCGGCGGCGACCAGCGGCTGCGGCTCGTACTTCGCGGCCTCGGCCGACAGGTCAACAGCAACACCCCTGAGTGCCTCGGGCACCGGACCGATGGTCAGGATCTGCTTGAGCGAGTCCACCCGCTCCAGCAGCCCCAGCGCACGTTCGACGAACATCGGGTTGGGGTCGATGATCAGCGAGCTGATGCCGGCGTCGGACAGCACATAGGCGTGATCGTCCAGGGAACCGAGTGGGTGCAGCGCGGTGCGCCGATAGCCCCGAGTCTGGCCGGCGCCGATGATCATCAGCACTTCGGGACGGTTGAGTGACAGCAGACCGACCGCGACGCCGGTGCCCGCACCCAGTGCTTCGAACGCCTGCGTGTACTGACTGATCCGGTCGGCCATCTGACCACCGGTCAGCGTGGTGTCGCCGAGGAACAACACCGGCTTGTTCTTGTGGCGCTTGAGCGCGCCCACCAACATGTGGCCGTTATGGGTCGGGTTGCGCAACAGCTCGTCACTCATGTGGGCAAGACTAGAACGTGTTGCAATTCGGCTCAGCTGCGCCCTCGGTGACCGCAAGCATCACTACGGCTGACTGTGGCGACCCGCTTCCTGCGGCTCCGCCGCACTCGCGATCGCCACTAGGATTCCTGCACATGGCTGCCGCAGATGTCGTTATTACCGGAACCGTCCTGACCGTCGATGACGCGCGGCCCACAGCCGAGGCGCTCGCCGTTGCTGACGGCCGCATCGTTGCCGTCGGCTCCCGCTCCGATGTCGCCGAGTTCATCGGCGCCAACACCCAGACCATCGACATCGGCGACGGCTGCGTCATGCCGGGATTCGTTGAGGCACATGGCCATCCATTGATGGAGGCCCTCGCGCTGTCGGACCGGATCGTCGACATACGGCCGGTTACCGTGCCCGACGCGTATGACGTCGTCGAGGCGGTCCGCCGCGAGACGGCCGCAAGGGGGGCGGCCGGCGCCTATCTGAGCGGTTGGGATCCGCTGCTGCAGCCCGGCCTTCCGGAGCCGACGCTGGCCTGGCTCGACGAGATCGCGCCGGGCGGGCCGCTGGTGATCGTGCACAACTCCGGACACAAGGCCTATTTCAATTCGCTCGCCGCCAAGCACTCCGGGCTCACCCGCGACACGCCCGATCCCAAAGGCGCCCGCTACGGCCGCGGCGCCGACGGTGAACTCGACGGCACCGCCGAGGAAATCGGTGCGGTGTTCCCGCTGCTGGGCGCGGCCATCGAGCCCAGCAGTTACCCGGCAATGCTGCGCGACGAATGCGCCCGGCTCAACCGCGCCGGGTTGACCACCTGCTCGGACATGGCGTTCGATCCGGCGTTTGGGTCGTTACTCGAGCAGCTGCGCGAGGAGTTGACGGTGCGGCTGCGCACCTACGAGGTATCGAACCCGCAGATGTCCACCGACGCGACGCCCGGCGAGGGTGATGACATGGTGCGGCAGGTCGGCATCAAAA
The DNA here is from genome assembly GCA_963730415.1 of uncultured Actinomycetota bacterium. Classification (GTDB taxonomy): domain Bacteria; phylum Actinomycetota; class Actinomycetes; order Mycobacteriales; family Mycobacteriaceae; genus Mycobacterium. The sequence goes on from CAVSSC010000001.1 coordinate 720,498, forward strand.
TCTGGGTGGACGGCTCACCGTGGATCGGCAATATCGCGCTGTCCTTCCCGTACCTGGACACCGCCGCCAGCCGCGCGATCGGTGCGGCCGGTTCCTGCGGACACGCCAACTACACCCGCGAACAGCTGGCGGAGATCGTCGGTGCCTACTTTCCGCTGGGCTGGCAGATGGCCTGCCACGTGCAGGGCGACGCCGGCGTCGACACCATCCTCGACGTGTACGAAGAAGCGCTACGCCGCAATCCGCGCGAGGACCACCGGTTACGGCTCGAACATGTCGGCGCCATCCGGCCCGACCAACTCCGCCGCGCCGCCGCCCTCGGCGTCACCTGCAGCATCTTTGTCGACCAGATCCACTACTGGGGTGACATCATCGTCGACGGCCTGTTCGGACCGGAGCGCGGATCCCGTTGGATGCCAGCAGGTTCCGCGGTGGCCACCGGCATGCGGATCTCGTTGCACAACGATCCACCGGTTACGCCCGAGGAGCCGCTGCGCAACATCAGCGTGGCCGTGACCCGGACGGCGCCCAGCGGCCGGGTGCTGGCACCCGAGGAGCGGTTGACCGTCGAGCAGGCGATCCGGGCGCAGACCATCGACGCCGCCTGGCAGCTGTTCGCCGACGACGTGATCGGCTCATTGGAGGTCGGCAAATACGCGGACATGGTGGTGCTGTCGGCCGATCCCCGTACGGTGCCGCCCGAGCAGATCGCCGATCTGGACATCCGTGCGACGTTTCTGGCGGGCCGCCAGGTTTACCACCACCCGTGACGCCGACCCTGGCTGACTTGCTCGACCGCCTGCATGTCGTTGCGCTGCCGATGCGGGTGCGGTTCCGCGGCATCACCACCCGCGAGGTCGCGCTCATCGAGGGCCCCGCGGGTTGGGGGGAGTTCGGGGCATTCCTGGAATACGGGCCGCACGAGGCAGCACGCTGGCTTGCCTCCGGAATCGAGGCCGCCTACCGCCCGCCGCCGCCGCTACGACGCGATCGCGTCCCGATCAACGCCACCGTGCCGGCCGTTGCCGCGAACCAGGTGAGCGAGGTATTGGCCCGGTTTCCGGGGGTTGGCACGGCCAAGGTGAAGGTCGCCGAGCCCGGGCAGACGTTGGCCGACGACGTCGAGCGGGTTAACGCCGTGCGCGAACTCGTGCCAACCGTTCGGGTGGACGCCAACGGCGGCTGGAGCGTCGAGCAGGCGGTGCGGGCCGCAGCTGCCCTGACCGTCGACGGCCCGTTGGAGTACCTCGAACAACCCTGCGCGACCGTCGACGAACTCGCGGCGCTGCGTCGGCGGGTCGACGTGCCGATCGCCGCCGACGAAAGCATCCGTAAGGCCGATGACCCGCTCGCCGTGGTCCGTGCCCATGCCGCCGACATCGCGGTGCTCAAAGTTGCTCCACTGGGCGGGATTTCGACCCTGCTTGATATCGCCGCGCAGATCGACATCCCGGTCGTGGTCTCCAGTGCGCTCGATTCGGCAGTAGGAATCGCCGCGGGGCTGACTGCCGCCGCGGCCCTCCCGCAGCTTTGTCATGCGTGCGGGCTGGGCACCGGCGGGCTGTTCGTCGAAGACGTCGCCGAGCCCGCCGGGCTTGTCGACGGCAACCTAGCGGTCGGGCCGGTAACGCCCGACCCGGCGCGGCTGCACGCGCTGGGCGCGCCGCCGGAGCGGCGGCAGTGGTGGATCGACCGGGTCAAGGCGTGCTATCCGCTGCTTGTACCGTCGTGCGGGTGATTAACCTGGCTTACGACGACCGCGGCTCCGGTGAGCCTGTGGTCTTCATCGCCGGCGGCGGCGGCGCCGGACGGACCTGGCACCCGTATCAGGTCCCCGCGTTCATGGCGGCCGGATACCGCGTCATCACCTTCGACAATCGCGGCATCGGCGCCACCGAGAACGCGGAGGGCTTCACGACGCAAACCATGGTCGCCGACACCGCGGCGCTGATCGAAGAACTGAACGCCGCTCCGGCCCGCATCGTCGGGATGTCGATGGGCGCGTTCATCGCCCAGGAACTCATGCTCGCCCGGCCTGAGCTGGTCAGCGCCGCGGTGTTGATGGGCACCCGCGGCCGCATGGACCGTGCCCGAGAATTTTTTCGCGACGCCGAGGCCGAGCTGGCTGACTCCGGTGTCCAGCTGCCGAGTGCATACGAGGCGAAAATTCGCTTGCTGGAAAACTTTTCACGCAAGACACTCAACGATGACGATGCGGTCGCCGACTGGATCGCAATGTTCAGCACGTGGCCCGTCAAGTCCACCCCGGGACTGCGTTGCCAGCTGGATATCGCCCCTTACAACAACCGGTTGCCCGCCTACCGCAGCATCGCCGCGCCGGTGCTGGTGATCGGCTTCGCCGACGACGTGTTGACGCCGCCCTACCTCGGCCGGGAGGTCGCCGACGCGCTGCCTAATGGGCGTTACGTGCAGATACCTGACGCCGGTCATCTCGGGTTCTTCGAGCGACCGGAGGCCGTCAACGCGGCGGCGCTGCAGTTCTTCGCCAGCATCAAGCCCTGAGCTCGCGCCGGGCTGTGCCTGATTGCCCGCTCCTCCTCGGGCCGCTGTGCGGCCCGCATCGTCGCCGGGCTGTGACACCCTGTATGAGTGAACCCCTCGACGACACAGGCTCGCGTCGTCGTTGACGAGCTGATCCGCGGCGGTGTCCGCGATGTGGTGCTCTGCCCCGGGTCGCGGAACGCTCCGCTGGCCTTCGCGTTGCAGGACGCCGACCGGTCCGGCCGGATCCGGTTGCACGTTCGCATCGACGAGCGCACCGCCGGTTATCTCGCCATCGGCCTGGCGGTCGCCGCCGGCGCGCCGGTGTGTGTCGCCATGACGTCCGGCACGGCGGTGGCCAACCTCGGCCCGGCGGTGGTGGAGGCCAACTACGCGCGGGTGCCGCTGATCGTGCTGTCCGCCAACCGGCCCTACGAATTGCTGGGCACCGGGGCCAACCAGACCATGGAGCAGCTGGGCTATTTCGGCACCCAGGTTCGCGCCACCATCAGTCTGGGCCTGGCCGAGGACGCGCCCGAGCGGCTGGATTCGCTCAACGCCACCTGGCGATCGGCCACCTGCCGAGTGCTGGTGGCCGCCACGGGCGCTCGTACCGCCAACGCCGGTCCCGTGCACTTTGACATCCCGCTGCGCGAACCGTTGGTGCCGGATGCAGAACCTCACGGTGCCGTGATCCCGCCGGGCCGGCCCGGCGGCCGACCGTGGACCTACACGCCGCCAGTCACCTTCGACCAGCCGCTGGAAATCGATCTGTCACCCGACACGGTCGTGATCGCCGGACACGGCGCGGGCGTGCACCCCAACCTGGCGCAGTTGCCGACCGTCGCCGAGCCGACGGCGCCGTCTCCACCGTCTGGGGCTAACCCGTTGCACCCGCTGGCACTGCCACTGCTGCGCCCCAAGCAGGTGATCATGCTCGGCCGCCCGACCTTGCACCGGCCGGTGTCGGCGCTGCTGGCCGATCCTCAAGTGCCGGTGTACGCGCTGACCACCGGACCGCGCTGGCCGGACGTCTCGGGTAACTCACAGGCCACCGGCACGCGGGCGATCACCACCGGCACGCCGCACCCGGCGTGGCTGCACCGCTGTGCGGAGATGAATCGGCACGCGATCGCCGCGGTCCGGAGCCAGCTCGCGGCGCACCCGCTGACCACCGGCCTGCACGTCGCGGCGGCCGTGGCCGACGCGCTGCGGCCGGGAGACCAGCTCGTGCTCGGGGCGTCCAACCCGGTGCGCGATGCGGCGCTGGTCGGCCTGAACACTCACGGCATCCAGGTCCGTTCCAACCGCGGAGTCGCTGGCATCGACGGCACCGTCTCCACTGCGATCGGGGCGGCTTTGGCATATGAGGGGCCCCACGAGCGCACCGGTCGGCCGGACAGTCCGGCCCGTACCATCGCGCTGATCGGCGACCTGACATTCGTCCACGACAGCTCCGGGCTGCTGATCGGCCCCACCGAGCCGACACCGCGCCGGCTGACCATCGTGGTCTCCAACGACAACGGCGGCGGCATCTTCGAACTGCTCGAGCAAGGCGACCCGCGGTTCTCCGACGTGTCATCGCGGGTCTTCGGGACCCCGCACGACGTCGACGTGGGCGCGCTGTGTCGCGCCTATCACGTCGAGAGCCGGCAGATCGAGGTCGACGAGCTGAACGCGGCCCTCGACGAACCCGGAGCCGGTATGCGGGTGCTGGAGGTCAAGGCGGACCGGTCGTCGCTGCGGCAGCTACACGCCGCCATCAAGGCGGCGCTATGAGGTTTGAATAATGGCAATATCTCCAAAGATATTGCTGCGCATACTAATTCATGGCCGCACTGATGAACCGCCGAATACCCGGGCGAGGGTTGTGTTGCGGTGGGTCCGGATTACGGTGCTGATCGTGGCCGGTTTGGTCACGCTGCAGTCGGCGCTGCTGGTCGCCGGCGCCTGGCGCGACGACCTTGCGATCCAACACAATATGGGCGTGGCGGAGGCGGAGGTGCTCAGTGCCGGGCCGCTCCGCTCCACCATCGAATTCGTCACACCCGAGCGAGTCACCTATCGCCCCGAGCTCGGTGTGCTCTATCCGTCCCATTTGTCCACGGGTATGCGGATTTACGTCGAATACAACAAGAACGATCCGAACTTGGTTCGCGTACAGCACCGCAATGCCGGGCTGGCGATCATCCCGGCGGGATCTATCGCAGTGGTGGGCTGGCTGGCTGCGACGGTCGTGCTGATAGCTCTGGCGCTGCTGGACAAGTGGCTTGACCGCGGCGCCGAGGCCAAAAGCGGGCCGGGCTAGCCGGGATACCAAAAGCGTCCGACCAGCAAATTTCGCATGACGTATGCCCGCAGGCAACCTTATCGACAGCCGACGCTGACACTGTGGTGTTGTGCGCGTTGCCATCGTCGCCGAATCCTTCCTCCCCAATGTCAACGGTGTCAGCAACTCAGTGCTGCGTGTCCTCGAGCATCTGCGCCGGACCGGTCACGAAGCCCTCGTCATCGCCCCCGACAACCCTCCCGGTGAACCCCCCGCAGAGCGAATTTATGACGGCATTCGGGTGCATCGAGTGCCGTCACGAATGTTCCCGAAGGTGACCACGCTGCCGCTCGGTGTGCCAATGCCCCGGATGGTGAAGGTGCTGCGCGGATTCGACCCGCACGTTGTGCATCTGGCTTCGCCGGCGCTGCTCGGCTACGGCGGGCTGAAGGCGGCGCGCTGGCTGGGGGTGCCGACGGTCGCGGTATATCAAACCGACGTACCGGGTTTCGCCGCGAGCTACGGCATTCCGATGACGTCACGGGCGGCGTGGGCCTGGTTCCGTCACCTGCACAGCCTCGCCGACCGTACCCTGGCGCCGTCCAGCGTGACTATGGAATCGCTTGTCGCCCACGGATTTCCGCGGGTACACCACTGGGCACGCGGGGTTGATGTGCTACGGTTCGCGCCGTCCGCGCGCAACGAGGCGCTCCGGCGGCAATGGTCGCCCGATGGCAAGCCGATCGTCGGGTTCGTGGGCCGGCTGGCGCCGGAGAAGCACGTCGAGCGGCTGATCGTGCTGGCGGCCCGCGACGCGGTGCAACTCGTCATCGTGGGTGACGGCGTCGACCGAAACAAGCTGCAAACAGCAATGCCGACAGCGGTTTTCACTGGTGCGTTGTATGGCGAAGACCTCGCCGCGGCGTACGCCAGCATGGACGTCTTCGTGCATCCCGGCGAGCACGAGACGTTTTGTCAAGTCGTGCAAGAAGCGCTGGCGTCGGGGCTGCCGGTGATCGCCCCCGACGCCGGCGGCCCACGTGACCTCGTCACGCCGTGCCGCACCGGACTGTTACTGGCCGTCGACGAGTTCGAGGAGCGGCTGCCCGCCGCCGCCGCCCACCTGATCCAGGAACGACATCGCTACGCACTGGCTGCCCGGCGCAGTGTGCTCGGCCGCAGCTGGCCGGTCATCTGTGACGAGCTGCTCGGCCACTACGAGGCGGTACTGTCGCCGTTTGCCCGCAGGCGCATGTTCGCGAAGCGATACGCCCAGGGGGAGTGACCGGCTTTCGTAGTCGGCCCTGGCCCGCTGCGTCGGATGCATCGTCGCCGGGCGGGTAGCGTCTCCGTCGTGAGTCGCGCGGCCTTGGATAAGGACCCCCGGGACGTCGCGTCGATGTTCGACGGCGTCGCCCGCCGGTATGACCTGACCAACACCGTGCTGTCGCTGGGCCAGGACCGGTACTGGCGGCGAGCCACTCGGTCGGCGCTGGCGCATCGGACCCGGCCAGAAGGTGCTGGACCTGGCCGCGGGCACCGCGGTATCCACCGTCGAGCTGAGAAAATCCGGGGCATGGTGTCTGGCGGCCGATTTCTCGGTCGGGATGCTGGCCGCGGGCGCTGCGCGCAACGTGCCGAAAGTCGCCGCTGACGCCACCAGGCTGCCGTTCGACGACGGCGTATTCGACGCGGTCACCATCAGTTTCGGGTTACGCAACGTCGTCGACCCGCAGGCGGCGCTGCGCGAGATGGCGCGCGTCACCCGGCCGGGTGGCCGACTAGTGGTATGCGAATTTTCCACACCCACGAATGCGCTGTTCGCCACCGTCTACAAGGAGTATTTGATGCGAGCGCTGCCGCGGGTGGCGACGCGCGGTGTCCAGCAACCCCGACGCCTACGTCTACCTTGCGGAGTCGATCAGAGCGTGGCCCGACCAGGAGAAGCTGGCACACCAGATTTCACGGGCCGGATGGGCGGCGGTGCGGTGGCGCAACCTGACCGGCGGCATCGTGGCCTTACATGCCGGGTATAAACCCCTGCACTGACCAAGGACTAGTGAGCACCGGCCGCTTGCAGGAAGCCGGCCTGGTTAGGGCAGTAGTGGTCGATCGCGGCGCCGAGGAACTGGAACGATTGCCCATCGGTGGTGCCTCGCGGCAGGTTGTGCTGGATGAAATTGGCCGACTTGTACGGCGTCGTTGTCCAAGCCCCTATTGATCCGATCACAGCTGATCTTGCCCAGCCACGCGAGCTGGTCCTGCGGCTGGTAGATGCCGAAGCCGTTGACGGTGTTCTTGAACGAGGCGTCGTAGTCGCTGGGCGGCGAGGCGTCCTCGGCGTCGGATCGGCCTGCGCGGGCGCGGCCAGCGCGATAGCAGCAGCGGCCGCGGCGCCGATAGTAGCCAGCCTGGTTCCCCTCATTAGCCGGACTATACACCGACTAGCCGAGGTGCGCGGACAAAAGCCAGCCGCCGATCGACTTCAGGCCATTGGGCTCGTCACGGACACCGACTGCGCCGGGAATGCCCTCAATACCGTCCGGGAGCTGGGCATACAGGCGAGCCGGCTTGATTTCATCGATAGCCCAATACCTGGACACCACCTCGCGCAGCTCGTCCTCGGTGACCGCATTGATCGGGCCGTCGGTGATCGCCGCCTTGTCGAACACCAGCGCGAAGTAGGAGGCGCCGGGCGCGGCGGCTCGGCAAATCGATTGCTGGTAGCCCTCGCGTGCCTCGACCGGGATGGAGTGGAACAAAGTGCTGTCGACGATGGTGCCGAACCGGCCGGCTGATCCTGGCGGGAACCCGGTGAAATCGGTGATGTCGGCCACCTCGAAGGTGACGTTGGGCAGGCCCCGTTGCTGCGCCTCGCGTCGGGCCAGCTCGATTGCGGTGGGTGACAAGTCCAGTCCCACCGTGGTGTGCCCCCGCTCGGCCAGCGTCAAAGAGATGGCGCCTTCCCCGCAGCCCACGTCGAGGACGTCGCCGTGGAACTTGCCCTGCTCGATCAGGGCGGCCAACTCGGGTTGTGGGGCGCCGATGCTCCATGGCGGCCGCACGCCCTCGCCAAACTGGGCGGATTCACCGCGGTAGGCCGATTCGAACTCGAAATCTACTGGCTGCAGTCATGTCTCAGATATATCAACTTAGCTGATATATGTCAACGAAATTGATACGATCGCGTCACACCGCGACACTTAAACGGCTGCGACGACACGCCACAACTTGCCGCAGCGGTTTAAGTCTCGCGGACTTATCCCGCGTGGTGCCGGCCCCGCCTAGCGTTGGGCGGGCATGATGAGGGGTTTGTCGGTGCGCAAGGCGTCGGTGGTGTCTTGGTCGAGGTTGAGCGTCGCCGCGACTACTTCCGCCGGAGTCAGTCCGAGCCATTGATTGGCCGAGACGCCCACATTTTCGAAGTAGTGCCCCATGGCGTGGGGAACGTAGCCGACGTCGCCGGGAAAATAGTCGAAGGTTCTCGCCTTGCCGCTGGACCCGAACACCGTCATCCGGGCGTGTCCGGAAATCCAGTACTGCCATTCGTCATTGGTCGGATTTGATATCTGCGACGAGCGCTCCTGGTACCACGCCCGGGAAGATGTAGCGGGTGTGATCGATTTCGCCTGCGGCCGGGATGTTTGCGAATGCCGACGGTTCGACGCCAAAGTTCTTGGCAAGCACGTGCTTTGGCGTATGGGCAAACCAGTCAGTGACCAAGAAGGTCTCATTCTCCAAGAAATTTCCGTCATCGAGGACTAAAAGGAACTCGCAGTCCTCCAGTGCCTGAATCGAATGCGGAAATCCGGCACGGAAGTTCCACAGATCACCTCGGCCGATATCGTCGATGAAATTCCGGCCGTGTGGATCGATGGCCGCAATACGTGCACTACCAGCCAGCATGAACGCCCACTCGGCCTCTCTATGCCAGTGCAGTTCTCGGTAGGCACCCGCCTTGAGTCGCATGTTTACTCCGGCCAAGGTCGTCGCGACCGGTAATTCCCGGACCGTGACCTCTCGCGCCCAGCCGCCGGTTAGCAGGCGGTTATGGGCAGCTGCGAACGAAAACTTCAGGTTCGGCATGCTTCCGGCGTCGGTATCTGGCGCGCCGGGGTTCTGAGCCCCGATCGCCACGTTATCCGGTCCCAGAACGGTCGCGCCTTTGTCACCCTCGATTGTTGGTGCTGCGTTGTAGTCGTTGATCTCGGTCATGAGAACACTCCCCGTTTCTTACCGCACCGAGCGAGTTCGATGACTCACCGCAGAATCGTCGCACGGCGAGCCTTTCGCCGCAGCGGACAGAATCCGCAGCGCGCCCGTCCCGGCAGTGCCGGCCGCATTCTCAGGCGGATAAAGAAAAATGGCTCAGCTGAACGGCATTCGGCGATCGATCAGCCGTGAGAGCCGCCCGCCGCCCCGCCAGGCCCGCGCCACCCAGTCGGCATCGTCGTCGGTGACTAGGTTGGCCATCACCCGCACGGCGATGGTCATCAGCCTCGTGGAGCGCATGGCGATCGGTCCGGTCGTGGGCAGGAACCGCTGGAAGGTCAGCAGCAACGCCAGTCTGCGCGCGACCGAGAAACCGCGGCCGTAGTGCTGTTGCAGCAGCGACGGCCACACCTGCGACAGGTCGCGGCAGTCCAGCAGTTCGGCTGCCAGCCGTCCCGTTTCCAGCCCGTAGTCGATGCCTTCGCCGTTCAGCGGGTTGACGCAGGCCGCGGCATCGCCGATCAGCATCCAGTTGGGTCCGGCCACACCGGAAACCGCGCCGCCCATCGGCAGCAGCGCCGACGACACCGCACGTGGTTGGCCGGTAAAGCCCCACTCGTCGCGGCGCAGGTCGGTGTAATACGAAATCAGCGGTCGCAGCGCGAGATCTGCCGGCCGTTTTGACGTCGACAGCGCCCCGACACCGATGTTCACCTCCCCGTTGCCCAGCGGAAAAATCCAGCCGTAGCCGGGCAACACCGCGCCGTCAGGGGAGCGCAGTTCCAGGTGCGATGTCAGCCAGGGGTCGTCGGCACGCGGAGTGCTCAGATACCCGCGGGCGGCGACGCCGTACACCGTCTCCTGATGCCAACGCCGGCCCAGCTTGCGGCCCAGCGAAGACCGAGCCCCGTCGGCGACGATCAACTGCCGGCAGCCCACCTCCGTGCCGTCGGCCAACGTGAGCGACACCACCCGTCTCGACGAGTCATGATGGACAGCAACGGCTTTGGTCCCCAGCATCATCCGCGCCCCGGAATCCTCTGCGCATTTGCGGATCCGGTCGTCCAACTCGAGGCGGGCCACCGCGCTGCCGGTCGAGGGGAACGACGGGCCCGGCCAGTCGACTTCCACCTCTCCGCCGAACCCGCTCATCCGCAAGCCCCGATGCCGGATGCGGGTGTTCAGCCAGTCACCCAGCCCGAGGCGTTCGAGCTCGGCGACCGCGCGCGGGGTCAGCCCGTCACCGCACGCCTTGTCACGGGGGAAGCTGGCAGAGTCGATGACCAGCACGTCATTGCCCGCGCGCGCAGCCCAGGCGGCAGCCGCCGAACCGGCGGGTCCGGCGCCCACGACCACCACGTCTGCTCTGGTCTCCACGTCCACCAGTATGTTGGTCGAGTGAGGACTCCGGCGACGGTGGTGGCGGGCGTTGATTTCGGCGACGCCGCATTCGCGGCGACCGTGCGTGACGGTGTCGGGCGGATCGAGCAGCTCATGGACACCGAACTGCGCAGCGCGGATGAGGTGATGACCGACTCGCTGACGCACCTATTCAAGGCCGGCGGCAAGCGGTTCCGGCCGCTGTTCACCGTGTTGTCCGCACAGATTGGGCCCAACCCCGACGCCGGCGAGGTGACAATCGCCGGCGCGGTCATCGAACTGGTGCACCTGGCCACGCTCTACCACGATGACGTGATGGACGAGGCGGAGGTTCGCCGCGGCACCCCCACCGCCAACGTGCGCTGGGGCAACAACGTCGCGATCCTGGCCGGGGACTATCTGTTCGCCACGGCGTCGCGGCTGGTATCACGGCTGGGGCCGGAGGCGGTGCGGCTTATCGCCGAGACGTTCGCCCAGCTGGTGACCGGGCAGATGCGCGAGACCCGCGGCGTCACCGAAGGGGCGGATCCGATCGAGCACTACCTGAAGGTGGTGTATGAGAAGACCGCGTGCCTGATCGCGGCGGCGGGCCGATTCGGCGCGATGTTCTCGGGTGCCGACGCCGACCAGGTGGAGCGGCTAAGCCGCCTTGGCGGCGTCGTGGGCACCGCTTTTCAGATCTCCGACGACATCATCGACATCGATAGTGACTCCCATGAGTCCGGCAAGCTACCCGGAACCGATGTGCGCGAAGGGGTGCACACCTTGCCGATGGTCTACGCGCTGGGAGAACCCGGCCCCGAGGCGGCGCGTCTGCGCGAGCTGCTGGCCGGGCCCATCGACGACGACGAGGCGGTGGCCGAGGCGCTCACCCTGTTGCGGGCGTCCCCGGGTATGGCGAAGGCCAAGCACTCTTTGGCGGAGTACGCGGCGCAGGCACGCCAGGAGCTGGCCCTTTTGCCTGACGTCCCGGGCCGTTACGCGCTGCAGACACTGGTCGACTTCACCATCAGCCGGCACGGCTAGCACCGATTGCCGCGGCCTGAAGAACCCTGCGGAACCAACAAGGTCATCTCGGGCGTTCAATGAGCTGTAGTAGTCGGCAATAACCGAGTGTTCCTAGGAGGACACTGATGACCTGGCATCCAGGTGCCAACAGGTTGAAGACCTTCGTCCTGTTGGTCGGTATGTCCGCGTTGATCGTCTTTGTCGGCCGGTTGTTCGGTACGACGGCAATGTGGCTGGCGGTGCTGTTCGCTGTCGGCATGAACGTCTATGTCTACTTCAACAGCGACAAGCTGGCGCTGCGGGCGATGCACGCGCAACCGGTGTCCGAGGTACAGGCGCCGGCGATGTATCGGATCGTGCGCGAGCTGGCCACCGCGGCACACCAGCCCATGCCGAGGCTGTACATCAGCGACACCAACGCGCCCAACGCGTTCGCCACCGGTCGCAACCCGCGCAACGCCGCCGTGTGCTGCACCACCGGCATCCTGGAGATCCTCAACGAGCGCGAGCTGCGCGCCGTGCTCGGACACGAGCTGTCACACGTCTACAACCGCGACATCCTGATTTCCTGTATTGCCGGCGCGATGGCGTCGGTGATCACCGCGCTGGCCAACATGGCCATGTGGGCCGGCATGTTCGGCGGCAACCGAGATGGCGAGAATCCCTTTGCGCTGCTGCTGGTTTCGTTGCTGGGCCCGATCGCCGCGACAGTGGTGCGACTGGCGGTGTCACGGTCGCGTGAGTACCAGGCAGACGAATCGGGCGCTGTGTTGACCGGCGACCCGCTGGCGCTGGCGTCAGCCCTGCGCAAGATCTCCGGCGGGGTACAGGCGGCCCCGCTGCCGCCGGAGCCCCAGCTGGCCAGCCAGGCACACTTGATGATCGCCAACCCGTTCCGCGCGGGCGAGCGCATCGGATCGATGTTTTCGACGCACCCCCCGATCGAGGACCGCATCCGCCGGCTGCAGGCCATGGCACGGGGCTGACCCGCCAACTAAGCAGCGGCCTCGGGCAATTCGGATTCGACTAGGGTTGCGTGCCGGGCGTGGTGACCCGTCTCGACCACACCTTGAATCCGAACCGTGCCCCCCGTGACGCACTGCCGTCGCTGCCAGTCGGTAATCGCCTGGTGTGCAGCATGATCGAGGTAATGGACCGAAATGGTCACCGTCACTGTCGCGCCTTCCGGGACCGAGGTCAGCACCCGCGTCAGCCGCGGCAGGGCCAGGAAGGTGCATGCCGCACCCTCGATGACCACGTGCCATTCGTCGGCTACGGGCTTGACCTCGACCGTGGGCCGGATCACCCGCCATCCGGTCAACGCGATGGCCAGGGCGAGTCCGATCATCACGCCGTGCAGCAGATTGAGGAAGACGACGCTGACTGCGGTCACGACGTAGACGGCGAGATCGCCGTGCTTCATTGCGGTTTCAATGTGGGCGGGTTTCAGCAGCTGAATTCCGATGACGATGAGCAGACCGGCAAGTGCGGCGGTGGGGACCTCGTCGACCAACCCGGCAAACGGAATGGTGAACAGCAGGATCCACACACCGTGCATGATGGCCGAGGCGCGGGATTTCGCGCCCGCGTTGACATTGGTTGAGCTGCGGACGATGACACCGGTGATCGGCAGCCCGCCGATGGTGCCCGACACGATGTTGGCGGCGCCCTGTCCTACCAACTCGCGATCGAAGTCAGTGCGTGGCCCGTTGTGCATCCTGTCGACCGAAACCGCTGACAGCAGGCTCTCGACGCTGGCGATGAGCGCGACGGTTATTACCCCGATTGCGACCGCGCCCCAGTTGCCGTGCGGAATATCGGGCAGCTGCAACGCGTCCAGCGGCGACCCGTCGAGGTCGACCCGGCGCACGTTGAACGGGAAGACAACCGAAACCACCGTCACCGCCACGATGGCGACCAGTGGGCCCGGAATGCGGCGCACTTTGGCCGGAACCCACCGCCAGGCGATCAGGATGACGATCACCAGGACGCCCAGGATGACCCCGGGCCGATGTGCGCCGACAATTTGACCCGGCAGGCCAATGAGGTTGTGCCAGGCCGTGCTCTTGGACTTTCCGCCCAGCAACACGTGCGCTTGTTGCAGTGCGATCGTGATTCCGATGCCGGCCAGCATGGCGTGCACGACGACCGGTGAGATCGCAAGTGCCGCTCGCGCAACACGGCTGAGTCCCAACAGAACTTGCAAGACGCCCGCGGCAACGGTGACCAAACAGGTCACGCCCCAACCGAAATCAGAAACGAGGTCGGCAACAACAACCGTCAGCCCGGCCGCGGGGCCACTGACCTGCAGCGGGGATCCGCCGATGGCGCCGACGATGATTGCCCCAACGATCGCGGCGATCAGACCGGCGAGCACCGGGGCGCCCGAAGCGATCGCGATCCCCAATGACAACGGAAGCGCGACCAGGAAAACCACGAGCGACGAAGGCACGTCATGCCGGATAACTGATCGCACCCGGTCAACACGTGATCCCTTGCGGCCCTGGTCACGGGTTTGATTGCCGAACTGTTCAATGTCTTGCATCGGTCGCGTCCCTCGTTAGGTCTTAGCGGGGGATGTTCCGATATCCGCCCCATATTGCGCTTAATTACGTCGGCATAACGTATTGGCGCACAGACGATTACGACTGGACCGGTCCGCAGGGTCGCGCCCGGGAACGCCTGGCTACCTGATTCGACGGTATTTTGCTGGCTAAGCGCGGGTCAAGCTGAACCGCCAGGTCCATATGGAATGCAAATTTTTTCGTTACGCAGCGCTAGATAGCCACGTCAGAACCCTGAGCCGTACACTTCGTGTCCGGGCACCTCGGCGATCAGGCCGCTATAGGCCTGCTCGACCGTCGAGCCGTGGTTGATCACCCCATCGACTTCGCGGGCGATCGGCATGCTCAGCCCGAACTCGTCGGCGAACTCCATGATCACGCTGGCGGCCTTGACACCCTCGGCGACCTGGTTCATCGATGCGATGATCTCGTCAATCGGCTTGCCCGCGCCGAGTTGCTCGCCGACGTGGCGGTTGCGGCTGCGCTGGCTGGTGCAGGTGACGATGAGGTCGCCCAGGCCGGCCAGTCCGGGGAAGGTTTCGGGATCTCCGCCCAATGCCACGCCCAGCTTCGTCATCTCGCGCAGCGCGCGGGCGATCACCATGGCACGGGTGTTCTCGCCGATACCGATCGAGTAGCTCATGCCGACCGCAATCGCGTAGACGTTCTTCAGCGCGCCGGCCATCTCAACGCCGACGACGTCATCGGTGGTGTACACGCGGAAGCGGCGGGTGCGGAACAATCCGGACAGCCGGGTCGCCAGATGCTGGTCGGGCATCGCCAGTACCGCCGCGGCCGCGTAGCCCTCGCCCACCTCGCGGGCGATGTTCGGCCCGGCCAGGATGCCTGCCGGATGACCGGGCAGCAGCTCTTCGATGATCTGCGACATCCGCATATTGGTGCCCTGCTCGAGCCCCTTGACCAGTGACACCACCGGCACCCACGGCCGTAGTTCCTTGGCCAGCTCGGTCAGCACCCCGCGGAAGCCGTGCGAGGGAACGCCCATGACGAGGACGTCGGCGCAGTTGGCCGCCTCGGCGAAGTCGGTGGTGGCGCGCAAGGTGTCGCTCAGCACGACGTCGTTGCCGAGGTAGCGGCTGTTGCGGTGATTGTCGTTGATGTCCTTTGCGGTCTCCTCCGAGCGCACCCACTGCAGCGTGGGTCCGCGGCGTGCACAGATTGACGCCACCGTGGTTCCCCAGGAACCGCCACCGAGGACAACGACTTTGGGTTCGCGCTTGTCAGGTGCCATGGCGATCAGCGTATTGCCGACACCTGAGATTTAGAAGCAGTTCACGAACTGCCGGCTGTATGTCTGACGGCCGAAGTCGAAACCAATGACCTCTGGGCATGGGACTTCCGTCCCTACCCCGTGATGCCACGGTGCCGGATCGTCGAGGTCAGTGATTTACAGGAGGAGGAATCATGTCCCGACGAGGCAGTGATTTCGCGAAATCGGGATCGGGGAACTCATACGTGAGTGCCACGTTGAAGACGAAAGCGGTCCGCCTGCTGACGGTCTCAGTGTTGGGGGGTGTGGTCGTGGTGGGTGGTGCGCCGGCTGCTGCCGCGGATCCGAACCCGCTCGCCGGTTCGGAGAAGTCGATCGTTTTTCTTCAGACCGAATGGAGCGGTTTCATTCAGGTTCCGCCCAACGCCGATGCCGCCGGAAAGGGCTACTGGACAGGCAAACTGGCGTACTCGGTGACCTGCTCGGGCTTTTATGTCAGCAAGTCCGCACAGATTGTCACCGCCGGGCACTGTGTCGACCCCGGGCAGGGCCGCGAGGTGATCATCGACGGCTATCTGCGAGACCAGAACGCCCAGAACATGACCGCCCAGGCGTACGCCAACTGGCGTGTGGAAGGCGACCAGCAGGGCTCACCGGTCGGGCGTGCCGTACGGGCCGTGCAGCCCAACGGGGTGGATGGAGTCACCATCACCAGCGCCACCACGGTGGAGGTGGTGGACTTCAAGGCGCCGGACGCCGGTGACGTGGCGCTGTTGCACCTGCCCAACATGAGCAAGGAAACCCCCGGGCTGGTCATCGCCCAAAACGCACCGCAGGTGGGCGACCAGGTGACCTCGATCGGTTTTCCCGGCGCACTGCAGGATATCGCCGATCAAAGCCAAATCGCACGAGCGTCATTTAAGACGGGAACAGTCTCCAGCCAGCAGGTTACCCCGTCAGGGGTGGTGCAGATCGAAGTCAACACCGAGATCGGTGCGGGGATGTCGGGCGGTCCTACGGTCAACAAGGCTGGTCAAGTTGTCGGCGTCAACAGCTCCGGGCTGACCAACGAAGCCAACTTCAACTTCATCACCAATACCTCTGACCTGAGGACGTTCCTGCAGTCGCACAACGTTGCATTGGTCCCACCCGCCGCTTCGGCACAAGGCGGCATACCCACCGTGCTGTGGTATGTCATCGGCGCGGTCGTGCTGGTCCTGGCGGTGGGCCTGCTGTTGTTGTTGCGGGGCCGGCGCCGCTCCCAACGCACGCCGGTGGGCGGGGCTGCGGTCGCCGGCTACCCTATGCCCGGTCCCGCGCTCATGCCCGGTCAGGGTTCTGTCTTGGGCGCGCCGCCCGCCGGGATGTCCAGCGACGTCTTCGCGGCGTCGCGCCCCGCAGAACAAGCCACGCCGCCGACACCGATCCAACAGGCAAGCGGTGCTATCTCAGTCGGCGCAACCACATCGACCACAGCCATGAAATACTGCCCGGCGTGCGGAGCAGCGCACGACCCCGAGGACCACTTCTGCCCCGAATGCGGGAAGCCGGTCACCTGAGACCCCTTCCCGCAGAGCCAATTCGACCGCTGACAGCGACGGGTCTCCACTGCAATGTATGCGGCAGCGGCCCGAGTCGCCGCGGTCAAATAGCTTGGCGTTCAATGGTCGCTGACCACGCTGCGGTCAACTGTGCGGCCTCGGGTGCGACATCCATGCGCGCGGTTGTCGTGTGAGTCGATGCGATTGATTCGAGGGTTTGGGCCAGCCGCGGGCCCTCGTTGTATGCGGGGATGACAACGATGATATCTGGTTGCATCCCAACGGCTCCTCGCTGATCTCTCTGGTTGTTTGTGTCAGGTTTATCTCAGCGCGGCTTGTCGGCCACCCGCGCCCAGTGAGCTTTCGGCGCAATATGCGTCGCGCGCATCAACGCGGAGTCGTTCGGGTGCTAGAGGTTTGGCAAGTCATCGAAACGGGCGGGGCTTTGATCATTCCCCTGTTGCCGTTCCCATTTAGCGCAGGTATCAATCATCGCCTGCGATCGCAAAGGAAGCCAAGGCTTTTGTCAAGCGGCGCTACGCTGCTGAGAAACAGCGACGAGTGATTCATCGTCGTCACACCAAATCGCCCTCGGTGATGAGTACATGCACCACAGCTTGACCACGGCTGAAGCCTGTATCCTCGATTCGGCGAACGCCATGTACCGTGGCTGCCCACCCCAAGGCGTTCGTGTTGATTGCGAATTCCTCTCCCGTCGGCGTTGGTCGTGTTGGCCGCAGCTCGTCATAGTCCTCAAAGAAGACCACCACGTACGGAGAACCGCAAGGCAGGCGGTACGGGAGCGACGTGAAGGTTTCCTCCCCTGGAGACGCCACCATCAAAGTGCCGCCGAGCTCTCGTGACTTCGTAGTCCTGGCAACCGGGAATCCACGACGATCACGCAATTCGCCCGGCCCAAAGAGGACCGTCATCGTAGTACCGGAATCCACATGTGTGCGGCCCCGAAACGCGCCGTAGTACACGTCCCCGTTGTGCTTGCTGCCGTGGCCGCGCCGCTCCTCAGGGCTTGCGGACTTCCATTCGCGATACAGGGCCAATAGTCGAACCTCGTCGGCCTGTGCCCGCCCCACAATCCCCGACCCCGTGTGGCCACCGAAACGCGCAACGATTGCGTATGACGGATTCTCGTCCTTCCGAAGACACTCTGCCTCTTCTTGTTCGAGTAACCACTCGACACTTGGGTGAAACTCTTGCCTGTTGGCGGCCAACGGGCGGCCAATAGCGCCACTCAGGGGGGCAGCGTTATTGCAGAAGAGCTTCTTCACGTCCACCGGTGAGGGTGGCATGGGGTTCGTGAGCCCCTTCCGGGTACGCGCCACGCCAACGCCGCATCGACACAAGAGCTGCTGGACGAGCAACTCCAGGGCTGCGAACTTTGCCGCCGCAGTCTCTTTGTCAACATCACTATCAAAAGCACGAGTGCCGAGCCGCCACTGTAAAAGGTAAACTCTTCATACAAGGTACTGTGGGGCCCATCCAATTTGATGAGGACGGCACCGCATCCTTCCGATGAAAAGGCACGCTCGATTTGCTCGGCGCGAACCCGACCCTCGACAAGGCTAACGAGGGAGACGGTGGATTGCTCCACTTTTCGCAGCATCTCACCGTCAGCCGCCAACACGGGCGAGAACCGGTCAGCCAACATTGTTCGGCCCTCCTTGGGTCTCAGCTCCTTAAGCGAGGCGCGGGTCGTCGTCGCCTAACACGCGCACATTGGTGGCGTCCATGTCGCGCAACGCCGCGTAATCCTCAACGTCGTGATCTCGCATCGTCAGCATCGCTGATCTCCGCCTGGAAGAGCTACCAAACAGCTTTCGACATCCTCAGGCCAGCAGCGGAAATCAGACCAAAAGGGGCTTTCGCGACCTCGCGATCATCGTCGCCGCTTCGATCTTCTGGCGGCCGATTTGGTCGTTGCGGGCGGCGTCGTCGTGCTGCCGTTGCAGGGTAGGCCGGAATTCAATGGTGGTGGCGAAGAAGCTGCAGGATTCGCAGATGGACTCGAAGTGGCAGTCCATCTCGACGGGTCGTGTGCAGTAGCCGTTGCCGAGAATGCACTGAGTCCGCACGCCGACCAACAGGTTTCCCGCCGCAGGTACCGGCAATGCCGAAAGGCCCGTGACGCTCTGGTGAAAGCGGTTTCGGGTCCTTTTGCCGGTGCTAGCGTTGGTGGCACCAAAACGCGTGTTAGGCCTCTTCGAACAAAGGAGAACAACCGTGCTGACTATGCGTGACCACGAAGTCGAGGATTACGCCGGGTTGCGCCATATGGACGCTACCGACGTCGGTGTATTGGGTGAGGATGATCGGGACTGTCTCAACGAGCTAGGGCAGTATCTGGTGTCCACCGAGGCCTGGCAGCGGTTTGCGATCTGGCTGCTGCACAAGCACTTCGAACCCGAGGCGGGGGAAGTGTTCGTCGAGCGCAGCATCGCCTGGCCACCGCAGACTCACACCACGCCGATCCCGCGCGCGGCGTTCTCCCAGGCCGGGTTGAAAGCCACCGCGACGCGTTTCGACACCGAGGTGGCATCGCGTGTGGGCCTGATCGGCATGGAGTTCGCCGGGCCGGCCGACTTCGGTCCAGTCGCCCCGATCAGTGACGCCGATCAGGCCGTGCTGGCCGGGCTGGCTGCGCGGCTGCAGTCCCACGGGAAAATCGACCGCTTCGGCGTCCGACTGATCCGCAACCAGTTGGGACTCTCTGAGCACCAAGTGCTCTCAGAAACCTGCGACGCACGTCGCCGCGCAATGCACTGCGATGTCATCGAACGCCACAACATCCCCACCCACAACACCGTCGAAACCTCCTGGCAGTGGAAACCCGCACTCGTCAAGAACGGACACACCGCGCCTTGCACGGCGCTTCTTCCTCCCCCACCAAGGCCCAGTCGCGCTCAAGACGGTCTTCTGCCGGCGTGTTTGTGCTGCCTTCCACATTTCGTGTGCACACAGGCCTGCTCCTCGGTCTGCAGTGTAGGCTCGGATCCCGACTATCACGGTCTCGACCATTCTTCTGGCGAGCATCAATCGAGTTCGGCGTGATGGGGTTTATAAGGCGGCATTCCCACCGTGCTGTGGTGTGTCATCGGCGCGGTCGTGCTGGTCCTGGCGGTGGGCCTGCTGTTGTTGTTGCGGGGCCGGCGCCGCTCCCAACGCACGCCGGTGGGCGGGGCTGCGGTCGCCGGCTACCCTATGCCCGGTCCCGCGCTCATGCCCGGTCAGGGTTCTGTCTTGGGCGCGCCGCCCGCCGGGACGTCCAGCGACGTCTTCGCGGCGTCGCGCCCCGCAGAACAAGCCGCGCCGCCGACACCGATCCAACAGGCAAGCGGTGCTATCTCAGTGGGCGCAACCACATCGACCACAGCCATGAAATACTGCCCGGCGTGCGGAGCAGCGCACGACCCCGAGGACCACTTCTGCCCCGAATGCGGAAAGCCGGTCACCTGAGACCCCGTCTCCGCAGACCCAATCCGGTTCACCAATGATCCTTGGTCGGATTGAGATTGCGATGGATTAGAAACACCCCGCGGTACGTATTTCTTGCACTTTCCTGCACCGCAGTCCATCGCCCCCTGGCGGCGACGGGCCTGCACTGCCATGTTTGCGGCGGTGGCCCAAGCCGCCGCGGTGCATAGCTTGGCGTTCGATGGTCGCTGACCACGCTGCGGTCAACTATGCGGCCTCGGGTGCGACATCCAGGGCGGTCGGGCGCTCCAAGGCGAAGGTCGTCATTTACTGAAATTAACTTGTCATTAATTTATTTCGCGAGCCAATACTGTTTCGAACTCAATTATAGCGATGTTGAATAACAGGTTTCCTGTATTGCTCCCAATTACGGGGATTCGCGGTGTGGCCCGGAAGACGAACCGACGCGCGTGCCGCGCGACCGCGCCTGCAACAGCCCGCGCCGGTGGGCTTGTTGACCTCCTGGACGGGCATCGCCGGACGGGCGCCAGGGCCATTCGGATATCCAGATCAATCTGGATGGAATATGAGTTGGTAGCTGCGTTCCAGGACTGTCCACGCCTCCTGCTCGCACGCCGACAACGCTGTAAGCCGTTCACGCCGACAGCGAAGGCACGCCTGCTGGGCGTCGCTGGCGATTGCCGCATCACCAGCGTCCGGGGGTAGGCCCAACCGTTCGGCATTGCTGACGGCGTTGGTAAGCCGCTCCAGTTCATGCACGAGCGGATGTGTCGGGTCCCATCGGAGCACCAATTCGAGGGCGGAGAGTTCGCGCAATGGCTGCATGCCAGGTTGCATCTGCGCTGTTTCTAGGATCGCGTAGATTTCGGAGGAGTGCGGCGAGTTCGCGGACAGTTGACGCAGACCCGCCAGCACCTGGCGGGATTTCAAAATTTCGCTGCGACGCAGGAAGTGATAGCTGATCTGTTCGCGTACCGCCGTGACCCCGGATGTGTCGGCAAGCCATTGCGCCAACCCGGCCGCTCCGTGCTGGGCCAAACTCCTGCCGTGTAGTAGGCCGTACTCGCCAACGAGCTCCAGCAACCGATCAAGGTCTGCGCGGGACACTCCAGCGATCTCTTCGCCCGTGAGCAGGCCGGTGCGCAACTCGAAGTCGTCGACAGATGCCAGCATTCCCAGCAGTCGTGCATCGTCTTCGGTGAGATGACCCGTTAGAGCGGTCTCGGCGAGAAGACCCGATACGGGGACAACCTTGCCTGCCAACCACGCAAGCTGATCCTCGAGCCGTTGGGCTTGGTTCCCAGCCATCTCGAACGGGTCGACGACACCGAAGGCTCCATCACCGAATGTATCGGCGTGCGACAGCAACACCAGCGTGTCGATCCGCGATGCGCCCATGTCTTTCAAGAAGGCAATCTCGTCGGCACGGGGAGCGCCGTCGCACAGAAATAGCGTTCCGTCGGGGAGTTCCATGCCGGTGTAGGAGGTGGTATCGACAAGCGCCCGCCGAGTGGCCGCGGAACTGGTCGGGTTGGTCGTCGCCAGTCCGGGAGTGTCGATCAGCTCGTATTCGCGGAGCAGTATCGACGGGATGTGGGCCACCGCGTAGTCAATGTCAGCCGGAGGCCGACCCAAGTCGTCGGGGACCTGATGGGGCACCGGAATCGTTGTAATGCTTTTGTCGAATCCGATGACGTCGACCCTCGCCGGCGCCCCGAACTGATACCACGTGACGACCTGGGTGCATTCGGTCTCATTGGTCGGTGCGACGCGTTGACCAACCAGCGCATTCAGCAGGGTCGATTTGCCGGAATTCACCCTTCCGACCAACGCGGCACGCAAGGGACTGTCTAAGCGGTCCCGCAACGCCGCGAGTGTGGCCTGTTCAGCCTGCGTTACGTAGGGTGCGACGGCGTCGCACGCTTGCGCCGCGTACATTGTCGGTCCGGGCCGATCTGGCGGCTCGACCATGGCGCCACCTTCGTTCTCATGCTTCTGCAGAAAGTCCCAGCGGACACAGTAGTCTCGGCGCTGCGGGATGTGGCTCAAAGCGAGGTGGCCTGATCACGATGACCCAGGCGTGACTGTAAGCCTGCGTCACATATTTCGCCTTCTTAGCACCAAAGATCGATTCGGGGGATTAAGCAAAGATGTCGGGAATCAGAGGCGGCAAAGGTGTCAGATGCGCCAGTAGCTCTTACGTGTCGGTAGTCTTTCGCCTCGCATTACCCTGACGATAAGACGCGTGCAGGCGGTGATGAGCCCGGCACAAGCCATGACCCGGGTAATCGATGACCGCTCACACCGTGTCTGCGTCTGAACCAGCAGTGGCCGCCAAGGCGCCGAACCGCACGTTTGAGATGCTGATGAGCAGGTGATGAATCGGTTGATCGACGTGTACGACTTGAGCCCAAATGCCGCGGTACAGGCGCATGTTATGCAGGTATCGCAGCGGGTGGGCTTCGATCGGGTCATGGTGGGGTCTGGTGCAGTGTTCGGCCCATCGCTATGTGAGGCGGTAGCAACGGTAGTGACGGATGACCCATGCAAGTATCAGCGGGTGGCTGAAACGATTCGCCCGGGCTGGCGGCGGCCCGACGTGCTGGTGCGGTCGCCACGGGTAGCGATGTGGGGCGCCGAACCCGCCTCATCTGGTGAACAGAGTGGCTCGGGATGAACGACTTCGGATTCGGCATTGCCGCTGCGGTGCAGTGTCGTCGGCCCGGTGAGCTCTGATGGTGGGAGAGTCGATGCCTGGCCTGGTGCTGGCGGTCGATTTCGGGACGTCGAATACCGCGGCGGCTTTTCGGGATCGGACGGGCAATGTGGAGGAGGTGCGGTTGTCGACGACCGGCACCCTAATGCCGTCGGCGGTGTTCTACACCGGCGACCGCGTTCTGGTGGGCCGCACCGCGTTACAGGCGGCGTTTACTGCACCGGAGCAGTTCGAGCCGGCACCGAAGCGCCGTATGGCCGATCGGGAGATCTTCTTGGCCGGCACCATGGTGCCGGTCACCGATCTGGTCGCGGCGGTGTTCGCGGAGGTCTTGGCGCGCGCTGTCCAGGTGATGGGAGCGCCACCAGATGAGGTGGTGGTAACTCACCCGGACAGGTGGGGACAGCCGCTTCAGCAGATGTTGGCCGCGGCAGCGCAAAAGGGTGGCGTAGACGAGCACCACATGCTGTTGGTAAGTGAATCTCAGGCGGCGGCCTGGTTTTATGCCGCGTCAGCGCCCAATCTTGAGCCGGGAACACGTTTGGCCGTATTCGATTTCGGAGCCGGAACCTGCGACGTGGCAGTGCTGGACAAACAGGCCGATAACTCGTTTGCTGTGATCGCTTCGGACGGCATCGACGGTCTGGGTGGCCAAGACCTTGATGCCCGCATATACAGTTGGGTACGTCGCCAACTGGCCGATCGTGACCCGGTGTTGTTGGCAGAGATTGACAGTCCGGAAGCCATTGCCAGCCGGCTGACGTTGAACGACCGTATCCGTGATGCCAAGGAGGCGTTGTCGGAGGCCAGCTCGGCGGCGATCGTGGTTGCCGGGGCCGCAAGTACGCAGGTGCTGCAGTTGACACGCGATGAGTTTGACGACCTCATCAACGATGACATCACACGGGCAGTCGATCTGACCGAAAAGGTCTTCACCGCCGCAAACGCCCGATCCCCGTCGACGCAAACTCCGACGATCTACCTGACTGGCGGCTCCTCCCTCTTGCCCTTGGTGCACACTCGACTGTCTGAGCTGGGTCCGCTGGGTGTCCTCGGTGATCCCAAAACCGTTGTCGTGCAGGGTGCTCTCCTCGCACCCGAGTTGTCGGCCCAGCCGAACGAGGCCGAGTCCACGCAAACATTCGAACCCGAGACGGGTGGCGCTCTGGCGCCCGCACCGGCTGCCGCTGAAGCGGGAACCGCGGCGGCGATCGTGGGCACCGAGACTGCCCACGTTGGGGAACCACCACGTCACGCACCCGCTGAGGCAGCTACAGCTGTCGGCAAGCTCAAGCCTTGGATATACCTCGCCGCTGTCGGCCTCATCGTGGGCGCTGTCGTCGGTGGCCTCGCCATCTGGACGTCAGCTCGACACCGGCCGGTCGTCGCCACACCGACGACGCCCACAACGGTGACGACGTCCGTCTCCGTCAGCGTCACCGCCCCGCCCCCACCGCCGTCCAGTCCCATGTCACATGTCCCGCCGCCCCCGATAACCACACCGCCGCCGAGCACTCCGCTCCCCAGCCCGGCTCCACCTCTAACCGCGGACCAACAACGGTTGTTGAGCTTGCTGCCCGCCGGCTACCTGGCCGGCTCCTGCACACCGGTGGCCGACCCGCCCGCCGGCGCGGTTGCCAGTATGCAGTGCGGGCAGAATGCAAAGCCCAATGGCCCGACCAGAGCCCGTTACACCCTATTCGCGGATGCTGCCACGGTGGCCGATCACTTCCAACAAATCGTCAGCAGCGAAAGCAAGCTGATGCCGTGCCCCGGGGACACTAACGCACCGACGACCTGGCACTACAACGCCACCCCGGACCAGGTGGCGGGGAAGGTCGCGTGCGGCACCTACAAAGAGGCGCCCGACCTGGCGTGGACGAAAGACGCCGCGCTGATCCTCGGCGACGCGACAGGTCCCGACCTTCGCCAGCTGCATCAGTGGTGGCTCGACTACGCTTGACAGGCGCCTCGTTTCGCCAAGCACTAGACGCCCGCAGCGCACATCCCTCGAGTCAAGCTTTTACCAATGTAAACCTCGCCAGCTGAGTGTCGATGGCTTCGGTCGTGGCCTGAAGAGCTTGTTGTTTGGTGTCGAGCTCGGCCAGCGTTTGGTCTCGCTGGGCGCTGGAGGCCTTCGCGGCCTCCTGCGCTGTGGTAATCAGACTTTGCAACTCAGCCATGGAGTCGGTGAGTTGCCGTTTGTATTCATTAGTAATGATGGGACGGACCAGCTCGGCTCTCGCCTGGATTTCTCGGCCAACATCCTTGTTTACCTGGCTCGCCGTGTTATTGATCCACTGTTGGAGTTCCTGCCTGCTTGCTCTGGTCGCGCGGTAGCCGAGATTTACTGCGGCCCAAACTCCAACGCCGATGCCGAGGAGGAGCGGGTTATGCCCGATTGCGAGAGCAGCACCGCCTACTCCGATGTATTGGATGAGGTCGCGGGCTACGCTGCCGGAGCCTCCGGTGGGAATCAGTTGCTGCACTATGCCACCGGTGAAATATGACGACATTTGCGGGTCAATCAAGCCGTGACCACGCTTGTGCGGATCGTCACCGCGTACCCGGGTGCTGAACCGCTCCAACGAAATCTGGGTACTGATCTTGAGTTCGTCCAGCATTCTTGCTATCCCGGCGGCGTATTCGTCGGATACCAGTGCTACCAAGGCCTCGAGGTCGGCGGTCATGTCGGCGACAAAGAGCTGCGGCGAGCGGCGCAAGAATTCGATGTGGGTTTTGTCAAGCTTGGTTTTCCACCGTGCCTTGAGATCGTCAAGTTGGTGGTCGAGCGTTGTCGTCGCGGTGCGCTGCAGGGTGCTCAGCTCCCGAGTCAAGTCGTCGCGCCATGGCCCCTCCTGCTCCTTGCGTAGAGCTTGCAGACGTTGTTCCTCCTGGCTCAACTCCGCCGTGATACCCGCTGCATCAGTCACGGCGGACCGCTGCATCTCCAACTGGCTAGTCAGGCGTTGCAGACCGGTTCGTGCGATGCGAAGGCCGTTTGCGGTGGCAAGCCTGCCAGCCGAAGCGCAGATTTCATGAAGAACGCCGACGATCTCCATTAGGCCCGAGGCATGAAGTGCGGATCCCCGTCGATCGCCCGGTTCCATCATCAACGCGGAAAGTGCATCCAAGGTTGAAACGCCGAAGATCGGAGATTCGGCGAATCGGGGAGCGTGCTCGCGCAGCAACCTGCGGTCCTCGTCGAGGATTGACCGCCAATGGCTGTAGTTCTTGTCGATCTTGGTGACCGCGATGATCACCGCACCGACTTCGGCGCTGACGGAGTCCAAGAACTCAAGTTCGGGTGCGGTGATCGGCGCAGTGGCATCACAGGTCATCAAGAGGATGCTGGCGCCGGCGCTTGCGGTTCTGGCTAACCGCAAGTGGTTTGGATTGAGACCGCCGACACCGGGGGTGTCGACGATGACCAGGTTGGGAAGAAATTCGCTGTCCAAGGCCACCTCGGCACCGATGGGTAGTTCGTCGATTTTCGGATCGATCACGTGGCGGCCGGTCACTGTGACCCAGTCGGGCAAGTCGGCGAAGTCGATCGTCTCGCGACGCCCACCGGCATACAGCAAGGCCGTGTCCCCCTCAGTGCCGGCATCTCCGACCGGAACGAACCGGATAAATGCCGATGTCGTAATGTCGACGTCCACCGGAGAGGCGCCGGGCCGCCCCAGTAGCGCGTTGACCAACGAGCTCTTCCCTCGCTTGACCTCACCGACCACTACGAGTGTTGGCGTGGCCGGCGGGGTTGTCAGGTGGAACCATGCGCGTTCTGCGACGTCGGCTAGCTGACCCTCGACAAGCACGCGACGGGCCTGCTCCATCGCAGCATTGAGCTCGACATCGGCAGTCGCATCTACCGTGCCCGGCAACGCAGACGAATCTGTCATCCGGTACCAGCACCCTTCACTTGCAGTTCCGCTCACGGTCGACTATTGCAGTTCATGAAGTCTTGAGTTGTGGCAAACCAAAACCCCGAGTAGTTACGTTGGCTGGCCCGCGGGTTCACTTCGCGTACGGGATGTCCCTCGCACGACTCTTGCCGGATCGATTCTGCCCCACGCCTCCGCGACGGCATCGCTGTCAGCGTTGATGTAGCTCGCCTCGTCACTGCCTGTGTCACCGCCGCCGCACATGCAGCGGGCGCGCGATCTCAACCACATAGTAGATGCCATAATTTGTTACGCCGGTTTCCTGTTCCCGCTGTGGGATGCCAAGCGGCAGACGTTGGCGGACAAGATGATGTTGACGGTGGTCCTCCCGGATATCGAAACGCGGAGACGTCGGTCACGGCTTGGCCGTTAACCAGCTGGTGCAGCTCTGAGGTCCGCTCGTAGCTGAGCACCAACTCGAGGTTGTTAGCGTGCTGCACTACCAGGAAGTAGCGTAAAGCCTTTGGCGCCCAACGTTGTAACGCGGATCCGAGGCATTTTTTGGCCCTGTCGCCAGCACCGGCATGCCGCCACTTGGCGGCTGAGTCGCCGAAAACTGCGGCGAGTCAGCGCGGTTGCGTCAAAGAGTTTGCCGGTGCCCGGCGTCCGGCGGCATAATCCCGCGCATGAAATTCCGTACCGGATCGCCAACGCCTGGGGAAGCGAACGGTGACCATCCACGGCCACCCCGCTGCAGGTGAGGAGATGTTGAAAGCCAAGTAAAGCAATATCATTCGATGATCCCGGTAGTGAATACCGTTGGCTTGATTGCGCTGGCGCGGGTAAACGCGGTCTCTCTTCGACGCCGATCGTGGTGGTGCCGTTGCGCCCAGCTGGGCCTGCTCGACTAACCGAGCATGGTGTTCGCGTACCGGGCCATCACGGTGCAACTCCCGGGCCAGCGCCGCCACCGCATGCCCGTCACGGCCAACCCGCCGACACGCCAAAGCACGGCCCGCTCCGTCCAAGACGCCCGAGGCTCAATCGCCGGATGTGTCTCGGTCCAGGTCTGCTGCTCACACTGTTGACGGTCTCTCGGGATGAGCGTTTACTTTACAGCGTCTCTTCGTACGTTTTCAGTTGAACATGAGCGCGGCGCGAGTCATCAGCATCGTGGCGAGTGGTTTACGTCGGGCTTGAGGGAGAACGGAACCACCGATGACCCAATCGATAAATCCGCCTGTTGCTGAGTTGCGGTTAAAAGCGGACACACCTGCCGAACACTGGGCCGACAGCGACCGGTTGGGCGCTGGTGTCTCCCGGGCGAATGTGCAATTCGAAGACATAACCTTCGAAGACGTCGAAGGAGAGTGAACTCCGCGGCGATCTCTACCTTGTCTGGTAGAGATGACCCGATGCCGCCCGTCGCTAACTTGTCTCAGCCGTAATGAGACGCTCTGCGGACGGCACATGCTGGGCGCGGCTGGGGCCCGCCGCAAGCGGTGACGCGACAGGGGGCTGAGCGTGGGCGTGGAGGTTATGCCGTTTGGCATCAAATGCAACATCCAGTGCCAATACTGCTATCAGAACCCGATGCGAGATGCCGGGAACCTGCCCAGGTCCTACGATTTGCCGAAGTTGAAGGAGTCCATCGAAGCGGAAGGACGCCCCTTCGGCCTGTTCGGCGGCGAGCCGCTGTTGATGCCGCTGTCAGATCTAGAAAGCCTGTGGGCGTTGGGTTTACGGCGGTTTGGACGCAACAACATTCAAACCAATGGCACGCTGATCGAGGATGACCATATCCGTCTGTTCAAGAAGTACCGGGTTAACGTCGGCATATCGCTGGATGGTCCCGGGGAATTGAACGACGCGCGGTGGGCCGGATCATTGAACAGCACACGCCGCGCCACCGCAAAGGTCGAGACGGTCATCGAGCGGCTGCGAGCCGAAGATGTTTCTCTTAGCCTTATCGTCACGCTAACCCGCTGTAACGCGGCTCCTGACAAGGTCGCCGGTCTTTACGCGTGGATACACCATCTAGACGCCATCGGCGTGCGGCGGGTGCGACTGCACGTGCTGGAGAGCGAAAACGCGCTTATCCGGTCACGTTACGGGCTCACAACTGCCGAGAACATCGCCGCGCTTTTGGGCTTTTTGCGTTTGGAGCCGCGACTGAAACAGCTGAGATTTGCCCTGTTCGGCGATATGCGGAACATGCTGTTGGGGCGGGACGAAGACGCCTCATGCGTTTGGCGGGCATGTGACCCCTACACCACAGCTGCTGTCACCGCGGTCGGTAGCACGGGCGAGCGTACTAATTGCGGGCGCACGAACAAGGATGGCATCGACTACGTCAAGGCCGACATCGTCGGCTTCGAGCGCTATCTCGCACTGTATCTGACGCCTCAGGCCGCGGGTGGATGCCAGGATTGCCGATTCTTCCTGTTCTGCAAGGGCCAGTGTCCGGGCACCTCGCTCGCAGGTGACTGGCGAAACCGCTCCGAGCATTGTGAGGTATGGAAGGCGCTGTATGAGACCCTCGAGACCGAGTTGCAAGAGGCAGGGAAGCAACCACTTTCACAAAGTCCGCGCCGCGAGGAAATAGAGCAGAGTTTCTTGAGCATATGGTCTGGCGGCCGCACGCCCTCGCTTGCCGCGGTTTTGAGTTCAGGCGACCCGCAGCCCGACATGAAGTTCACCGCCGGGCCCAGAAGGCACACACAGCCGCGGTGAGGAGCGATCGCCATGGTGGTTGACGACGCACTCGACTTCGTGCTGCCCGGGTTCTCAAGACACGTCTGGACAAGCGGCACGGCCCGCGATGAGTGGAAACCGCGGATGGACGCGATACGCGCGGCGCTACAAGACATCACACTGGAGTCAGTCAGCTGTGGCATGCGCGACTGCGGTGTTATTCGCGTTCAGGACGGCGAACTCGACGCGCTGGCCAGCCGATGCGCTGATCGCGGCTTGGCCGTCGCGCCCGTTGAGCGTGCAGCTAGTCCGAAGAGCACTGCATCAGTGACGACGCGCTATGCGCTGCAAACACTTATGTGCGGTCCGCCGTCGGGTGCGACAGCAGTGGTCGCGGGTAGCTTGGTCAGCATTGAAAGCCTAGTCTCCGCTTGGGATTTGGGTGCCTGTGCCGAGGTGGCGACACTACTGGGATATCCCGTCTGCTGCTGTCGATCCCTCGTCGAGCTCATCGGCGAACGGCGCCTCGATGCCACCTGGTCAGTAGCGCAGAATTCCAACCCGAGTGCAAACGACCAGTCGTATATCAGCATAAGCGCCGGACCCGAGACCAATCTGCTGTGGGCACCGCTGGGAATTACGCCACTGCCCCACGTCCCCTGCAATTTCGGCTGCACGGCCAGCCAGCATGTCGGACGAACGCTTGTGGATCTGGCCCGGGCGAAGGGATATGAAGCCGAAATAGGCGCGATGCAACAAATTCTGTCATGGCCCGTTCAATGGTCGGCTCTTCACGGCATCGCCGAGACAAAGACACCCATCCTCAAGATGGTGGCCCGCACCGATGCGACCGCGGCTAAATACACCCTCGATTGGCAAGGCGCCAATCAGCCCGAGTCGGCAGCACCAGGGTTGACCTTTCCCCACCAACCACCGCGCCGACTGAAAATCTCCGAGTCTCGTAGCTTTGCGCGTGGACTGGCGAACACCGACGGTGCTAGCAGTCATTAGCGCGCCATCGTCTCGGGAGCGGCGGGGTGTCCCTCACCGTGGCCAGAATCGGCCGCGAACGCGGAACTGTACATCGAGGCCATTCTTGCCTGGCCCGGTCGCGTCATGGATCAGGTTCTCTGTCGGTGCGATGTAGCCTTCGCCTGGACCAAGGCGCACTCGCACGACCGGATAGGACCCGAAGTGTGACATGAAAACGCGGCGTAGCCCGTGTTGCGTATCGTGAACCCGGCTATCGAGTGGGAAGTGCTCAACTGCTAGCGCGCCGATGGAGGCAAGCGGCAAATTGATGTAGAGGAAGAAGCGCGCCTTCACCCCGAGGTTGATCGAGATTCGGTTCGGTGCGTTCGCGCGCTCACCTAGCTTCGCGCGGTACCAATTGTCCACGTGCAGACCGACGTGCGTGTCGGTGTCATCGGTTGTCAAAGTGGGCGAACCGGTCGCCCTGCAGGAGATGGCCCCTCCTTCCAACCGCGGCTGCTCGGATCTGAGGTGGGTGCGCGCGAACTCAAGCATGGCGTCACACCCGGTCGAGCAGGGGTGCCGGCGCAGCCACGTGCGTAGTTCGTCCACGGAACCGCAGCTGTGAATGCGTTCCCGTAGCACATCGAAGTGAGCCATGACCTCGGGTGGTGCCTGGACCAGCGTGATGTGCGAACCGATGCTAACGGGCGGCTCGGCGGCAAGCAGCAGGCGTTGCTCTTCGCGGCTGGGCTCGCGCCAGGGACCGCGCGGGACAAACGCGGTGTCGCGGTAGCCCGAGAACGCTGGAAAGCTCACAGGCTGTGTGCCACTGCTCAGCGCCAACCGCTGAGGCCAAGTGTGCAGCAGCCCATGCGGGTCGTATAGGCCGACCGCGGAAACGAGTTGGCCGGCAGCAATTGCAGCAGAGGCGCATTCAGTTCTGATTAGAGACACCATGACCCGGTAAACCTCTTTTTACAGAACGCGTTCCGGCTGGTTCACGTCTCGACATTGACGTTGAACCGCTCGATGTAGAAGGCGTAGTCGTTGCGGATGTGTGCGGCGTTGAGGCCGAACTGTTCGGCGGTGTAGCGGTGTTGCCCATGCGCGCCGAGTTTGTTGCCTTGTTGCCAGACTAGGATCGACCGTTCAACGTCGTGATGCCACGGCACACCCAGGAAGTCATACACGCGGTGCACCGTTTCGAGAGGATCGCGCACCAACTCGTGGTGGTGTACGTCGAGGACGCGATCCTCACCGAGGCGTTCCCGCGCAGCGATTGCGTTGCGTATACCGTCGCGCAGGTGCTCAGACACCTCTCGGCCCAACCGGCGCATGTCGCGCTCACCACTAGGGGCCGGGAAGATCGTGCTTGCCAAACTGGCATACGACGGGACGACTTTGCCCGGATCGCGATGTGTCATGATGAATCGCGCCTCGGGGTAGGCATCGAAGATCGCCTCCAAATGGAAGATGTGGTGCGGCGCCTTGAACAGCCAGAGGTCCGGCGGTCGTTGCGACCCAACAAGTTTCACCACGCGGCGGTGGTAGCGGTAGGTCGCTCTCAGGTCAGCGCCGCGCCACCATGCGTGGTAGCCGTAGACCGGCCACGTGTAACCCTGGGCATGAAACGCCATGCCGAGCAGCTCGGTGTCTTCTGTAGTGGCGTCCAGCTCATACAGATGCAAAGCCATGGCCTGGGGCCCACGCTGGTCATGCTGCTGGGCGGCCCGCAGTCGTCGCGGGTCCTTCGCTTCCTGGCCCCAGATCGGGGGCGGACACGGCCTTCCCTGTTCCCAGCCGCGTAGGCAGCGGAACTGCGGGTCCAGTGACATCATGTTGGCCAACGCCGTGGTGCCGGTCCGCGGCAATCCGGTGATGTCCACCGGGCCGCTCACCGTCAGGTTCTCGAGCTCGGGGTGATCGTGATACCACTGCTCGACCTCCAAACGGTTGATCAGCCGCCGGCGCAGAAGCCTGATGACACGCGCATCGGCCGACAAGTCGAACTCGGTGTCACGCTCGAGGCTGTCCAGCAGCACATCTAACCCGCGGCGAAAGTCTCCGCGACCAAAGTCGGACAAACCGGCGGCGGCCATCGCCTCGGCCATCAGCGCTGCGCTGGTCGGGTACCGTCTGCTGGCGACGTTCGAGAGTGACAGAGTCATGGGAGATCCATAGTCGCTGACTGGTTAATGCGCAGTATCTCTTCTTCGTACCGACAGACCCATTCCTCGGTCTGGGAGTCCCTCTGCTTGGCCAGCGTAGGTCTGGCCAGCTTAAGCTCCTTTGGAGCCGTTACCCCAAGGTATTCCAGGATGTCGGTGCACGTTGCGTCATAGCCGGAAACGAACTCTTCATACACGACCGTAAAAGGCTCGATGCTGTTGATGGAGAAGTAGTTTCGGCTTTGTATCTCATCATCTTTGATTCTCTGCAACAGCGCCGTGATCGAGCCTGCGTCATATTGTGGGTCAGGACGGTCGGCCATCCGCGGGCCGGTCACAGACCAAACGCCGGTCTGAAGTGCCTTGGAGAAGGAGATAGCCTGTCGCAGCTTGTCTCGACGAGTCAGCCACAGATAGCGGAGGTTGGGCAGCAAGGCCGACGCCAGAACAGCCGGCGGCAGGGCCCAGCGGGGCTCGATTTCGCATCGTTTGGCGACGAACGTGCTGAACTGACGCCAGGTTACCTTCGCTCCGAAGACCCCATTGGCGGTGGTCCGGTTATGAAAGAGCATCTCGAGATAGTCAGACTGATCCGAAACCCCCCACTGCTTGCCAAGGCGATGCATCTGAGGAGCTGAGAAGTACTCGCCTGGGAACCCGGCCAGGCGCGATGCTTTCAACGCTTCACACATCAGGTAGCTGCCGCTGCGGGGCGTGAAGAAGATGAGATATGTGGTATGCGGAACGCGACCTTCACAAGGCAACCGAGACCCTCTGGCTATGGCCACAACAGCCTCCCGCCGCCCAACTGCAAGATAAAACCTAATCCTGCTACCTAGGGTGGGAGCGCGTGCCCGCCTTCTTGAAACTGAGCGCGAACAGCGCGTGTGCCGTATCTCTGGCTCCGGCTGCGATCTAAGGTGTGGGCTTGACCCTGTTTGGTAAACACGGGGCAGGGGTTTTCCGTCCGGCCTAGCTCGCCGACGTCGAAGGCTTTATCCGCCCACGCCCACGCATACGCTGCCGCCGATCGCCGAACCGACGCGATATGTCAGAGACTTAATGGGGGCTACTGCAGTCGAAACCAATGACCTCATGCCAGGGGACTTCGGTCCCTACCCCCACCCCGCGACGTGCCGGATCGTCAAAGGGGGATTCGACACGAGGAGGAACCATGCCCACACGCCCTCGTTGCGGCCGGGCGTTGGCATTGTCGTCGGCGGCTGCTCTGGCGGTGCTGGTTGGGTCACCCGGCATCGCCTCTGCCAATGACGGCCGTCCGCAGGCCAACCCGGAGGAAAGGGCTGCGGCCATGATACGGCCGGCCGTCATGTACCTCGCCGGCCAAGGTAACGGCCTGGTCCGGCTGCCCAACGGCCAAATCCTGTCTCAGTTTGGCCAGGGTTCGAATATGCCCATCATCGCAACGTGGAGCTGCACCGCTTTCGTCGTCAATCCCGACGGTTGGGTGGCGACGGCAGGTCACTGCGTCGATCCAGAGAGCGCCAAGCTGCTGATACTCAAACAGGCCGCCGCCGAGTACATCAACCAATTCCCGGACTTACCCGAATCGCAGGACCCGGCCGCGGCCGTGAAGTGGCTTCAGAAAAACGCACA
The DNA here is from genome assembly GCA_963730415.1 of uncultured Actinomycetota bacterium. Lineage (GTDB taxonomy): Bacteria > Actinomycetota > Actinomycetes > Mycobacteriales > Mycobacteriaceae > Mycobacterium. The sequence goes on from CAVSSC010000001.1 coordinate 754,709, forward strand.
GGTTGAAGGCGACGGCCCGGAGCGCGGGCCTGAGATCAGCCTCACGCTGTTCTACGGCACCGGGACAAATATCGCCGGAAAGATTCCCGCCAATGTCGCGGATTTCCGGCCCCTCGGCAAAGGCGACGTTGCCCTTCTCAAGGTAGAAAAGCACAACTTGCCGTCGTCCGAGCTGGCTACCGACGCCGACGTCAGCATCGGTACATCGATTCTCGCGGTGGGTTTCCCAGAGAGCACCTTACACATCACGGGTCCAACGCTGGACCCGACAAACAAGAGCGGCAAGGTCAGCAAAAAGTCGTCCATGGGATCGGCTTCCGAGTATGAAATCGATGCCGCGGTCACCGACGGGATGAGTGGTGGCCCCACCATCGAGCTCAACGGCAAGGTGATCGGCGTGAACAGCTTCGCCCCCATCGGCGAATCGCAGCCGTTCAACTTCATCGCACCCGCAGATAGCCTGGCGTCGATATTGGCCAGCAAGGGTGTCAAACCGAGGCTCGGACCCGCCGACGTCTACTACCGCAAAGGGCTGGATCATTACTACTCCGGCCACTACACCGAAGCAATCGACGATTTCGACGTGACCTTGTCGATGTCTCCCGACTATCCCGGGCTGGTCGATCTCAAGACAAGCGCTGTCAACTTGCGCCAACAGTACGGTGACGTATCGGTGTTCAGCGGCGCAAAGCTCTTGTGGTACATCGTGGGCGGCGTTGTTCTGGTGCTCGCGGCTGGCGGCGTTTTGACCTTCCTGGTGGTGAGAAGCCGGTGGCCGCTGCTCTCCTCAGCCAAACATGCTGGTTTCCAACCGGTCCCGGTGCGGGCCGCGCCTGAAGAAACCGGCGCCGTCCAACCCGCCGGTGTAGCTCCCACCCAACAGTTGGCGGCGACCGAACCGCACTTCTGTTCGAGCTGCGGAGCAGAACACCACCCCGACGAAAATTTCTGCCCCGACTGCGGGAAGCAAATCACGTTGGGCGAATCCGAGTTGGGAGCCAACCAGACTCGCTGACGCTTATCCCGCCAGAGGCGCCCGGTCGGCAACTCGGCCGAACACCATCGCCTCCTCAATGCGGTCGAAGCGGTAATCGATGGCATCGGCGAGGTAGTTCTGCCGCACATTCCACGGCCGCTTGGTGCCTGATTTCGGCAGCGCATGCAGCGACCGCAGTACATAGCCGGCGTTGATGTCCCATGACGGTTTTTCGGCCATCGGCTCGTTGCCGCGGTGGGGGTAGGCATGCGTGTAGCCGTGGGCGGCCATGTGCGCCAGCAGTTTTGCCGTGGCCCGGGCGGTGATGTCGGCACGCAGCGTCCACGATGCGTTGGTATAGCCGACGCACCAGAACAGGTTGGGCACATCTTCGAGCATGTGCGCCTTGTAGACGAAACGGTCACTGGTTTTGATCTCGTTGCCGTCCAGGCTGATCGCAGCCCCGCCCAATGCCTGCAGCTGTAGGCCGGTGGCGGTGACGATGATGTCGGCGTCGAGGTGCCCGCCGGATTTGAGCGCGATACCGGTGGCGTCGAAATGGTCGATATGGTCGGTGACCACAACGGCGCGGCCAGCGGTGATGGCGTTGTACAGGTCCGCGTCGGGGATCAGGCACATCCGCTGGTCCCACGGGTTGTACCGCGGCTTGAAGTGGGTGTCAACGTCGTAGCCGGTGGGCAGGCTATTGATCGCCTTGCGCCGCAGCAGCCACTTCACCAACCCTGGCGCCTTGCGGGACAAGAAAAAGAACACCGCCTCGGTCAATGCGCTGTACATCCGGATAGTTAGGTGAGAAGCCTTGCGGGGCAGCAGTTTACGAGCAACTTCGGCGAACTTGCCGTATCGGGACGCCGAGATGAGGTAGGTAGGCGAGCGCTGCAACATGGTCACTTTGTCGGCTCGTTCTGACAGCGATGGGAGCAGGGTGACCGCGGTCGCCCCGCTGCCGATCACCACGATCTTCTTGCCGGTGTAGTCCAGGTCTTCGGGCCAGTGCTGAGGATGCACCACGATGCCGTCGAACTTTTCGATGCCGGGGAAGTCAGGGGTGTAGCCCTCGTCGTAGTTGTAGTAGCCGCTGGCGAAGAACACGAACCTCGCGCGGTAGTGCTTTTGGGCATTCTGGACGCCGCCTTGCTCGACGGTGACCGTCCAGGTGTCGGTGGACGAATCCCAGTCGGCTGAGCGGACGTAGCTGTCGAATTGGATGTGGCGGTCGATGCCGTACTTATGCGCGGTGGCGCTCAGGTACTCGCGGATGTGGACGCCGTCGGCGACGCCTTCTTTCCGGGTCCACGGCTCGAACGGAAAGGAGAGCGTGAAGATGCTGCTGTCGGAGCGCACGCCCGGATACCGGAATAAGTCCCACGTGCCGCCGATCTGCGCGCGCCGCTCCAGGATGGTGTACGTCATCTGCGGGTTGCGCTCGGTAATCCGATAGGCCGCGTCGATGCCGGAAATGCCGGCGCCGATGATGACGACGTCGAAGTAACCGTCGTCAGCCGGTGTGCGGCCGGCGGCTTCCTGGGGAGTCACGGTCATCGTGAACCTCGCTTGAATTGTGGGACTCGTCACTAGAGTAGAGACCCACCGGTTGGTCGAGCCAGCGGCCCGGTAATCCGTCATGACGGCTCCATGAGCACATCGACGTGCAGGGGTGCGCACCGGTCGATCAGCCAGATTTGGTCGGCGGGGCTGGCGAAGATGCGCGCGTGGGACGGGTCCTGGGTGAACGCCCGGGCGCACTTGTCGCCGAAGAAGGCGTACGCCTTGGTGTCATTGCATTGCCGCGACATCCACACCAGCCCGTCCAGCCCGGCGTCGTGGGCCGCCTCGGCCCACCGCACCGTGGTGTCGTAGCTGGACGCCGGGCTCGAGGTGAGTTCGTCGGCGGTGACCTTGAGGCGTCGCAGGCCGGTGCCGTGCAGAACGCCGAGGCGCACGGATTGGGTCACTTTCAGCCGGACGAGCACTTTGTCCGCGTATTGGTCGTAGGGGAGCAGGCCGCCCTCGGCCGGGATGTCGTGCAGCAGCGTCTCGGCGATGGCGGCGTCTTCGGTGTCCGCCGCGTACATGATCGGTACGACCGGCTTGCCGAAGAAGCCGAAGCGGGTGCGGGCTCCGAACCCGGGGTTGAAGTCAGTGGCGGTCCGGGCCGCCGACAGCACGCGGTAGAGCAGGTGTCCCGCCGGCAGGGTGGCGGTGGCCGGGTCGAACGGGTCCGGTGGTCGCCTCACCACGAGACGGCCAGGGCCTCCGCTGCTACCGCGACGACGCGGTCAGGATCCGTGGTGAGGCGGTCCACGGGCCGGTCCCCGTCCAGATAGGTAGTGGGCGAGCAGAGCCACTGCACCAGGCCGGCCTCCGACCAGTCGTTTGCCTCCGCGACCTCCCGCAGGCGGGCGATGACCGGCAGCGGTTTTCCGTCCGGCCCGAACTGGAACCCGGGGTAGGCGAGGTAGTTGCCCCGGCGGACCGCGACCAGCGCATTGTTGCGGTGCGCGGTGGTGGCCAGGTTGCGCGGCGCGCTGGATCGCGACCCCATCCGTTTCCCGGCTTCCGTGCTGGTCAGCATCCCGAACTCGGCACCGATGCGGGCGTAGAGGTTGTGTTCGGCCTGCACCGCTCGTGCGACGGCGGGCTCGGTGTACACGGCGACCGACGACAGCGCGACGCCCACGGCGTGAGCGCTTTCGCGGACGCGCCGGTTCGCGGCGGTCAGCTCGGCGACGGTGGTCGTGGGGGTCATGGGACTTGCTCCAACGTTCGGTTCGTGCGGCTTCAGTCTACCGCATGAACCGAACGCACACGTCCTGCTACCGGTAGTTGACGAACTGCAGCGCCACGTCCAGGTCGGCGTTCTTCAGCATCGCGATGACGGCCTGCAGATCATCACGCTTCTTGCTCGTGACGCGGATCTCGTCGCCCTGGATCTGCGTTTTGACGTTCTTGGGCCCGTCGTCGCGGATCAGCTTGGTGATCTTCTTCGCATTCTCGCCGCTGATGCCTTGCTTGAGCGTGCCGTTGATCTTGTAGGTCTTGCCGGATGCCTGCGGCTCGCCGGCGTCGAAGGCCTTCATCGAGATGTCGCGTCGGATCAGCTTCTCCTTGAAGACGTCGACGGCCGCCTTGACGCGCTCCTCGGTGGACGATGTCAGCTCGACAGCCTCGTCGCCCTTCCACGCGATTTTGGTGTCTGTGCCGCGGAAGTCGAAGCGGGTGGCCAGCTCCTTGGCGGCCTGGTTGAGCGCATTGTCGACCTCCTGGCGGTCGATTTTGCTGACGATGTCGAACGATGAGTCCGCCATTCGATCCGTCCCTTCATCCGGTGATAGCCGTTTGTGCTCTGTCTACCCGCTCGTTGTAACCTGCTATGCGGCAGGTTGCCCGAGCGGCCAATGGGAGCGGACTGTAAATCCGTCGCGAAAGCTTCACAGGTTCGAATCCTGTACCTGCCACCACCAGGTCAGACGTTCTGAGTGACCTGCATGGCCAGCCGGGACTGTAAGCAGAATGTAAGCTCTGTTCCGTGACGAGTACCAGAACACCAGGCACGGGCGGGGTAATTGACCTGTGGAAGAAGAACGACGGCACGCCGTCGAAACTCGCCACTGGACGATGGGCCGAGGGCCAGGGTAAGCCGCAAGGAGTCGGTAAAAGATGGCGCGGCTGGTATGTCGGCGACGACGGCAAGACACGCACTGGGCGATTCCGCACCGAGGCCGAGGCCGAGGCATGGTCCAACCGGGAACGGGGCAAGGTTGTCACCAACGTCTGGGTCAGTCCAGACGTTGGCGCGACTACGTTCCGCAGCGTGGCCGAGCAATGGATGCTCACGAAGGCGCACAACAAGCCAAAGACGCTAGCGGGCTACAGGAGCATCCTCACCACGCTGGTATTGCCGAAGTGGGGCGATTCCGAGATGAAGGCGATTACCTACGGTGAACTGTCCTCGTGGTTTGCCAGCCTGAGCGTGGACGGTTCTCAGGCTGGCACCGGCCTATCGGCCAGTCGCATCATTCAGACTCACCAACTGATGGGAGCGGTCTACAAGTACGCCGTGAAGGCTGGGCTTGCATCGAAGAATGTTGTAGCGGAGATCGACCGCCGCCACGACCTGCCGACTGAGCACGCGAAGGAAATCAAGTACCTGACCCATGCCCAACTCCAAAGTCTGGCCGAGCGCACAGAACGATTCGAGACGCTGACGCTGATCCTGGGTTACTGCGGCATCCGCTTCGGTGAGGCCGCAGCACTGCGCCGAGGCAGCGTGAAGGACGGCAAGCTGACCATCAGAGAGTCAGCCACCCACGTCACCGGACAGGGCATGGTGACCACCAGGACCAAGACGGGACAGGTTCGCGACGTTGCCGTGCCGCCGCCAGTGTGGGAGCGGCTGATGGCGGAGCTACCGACTGAACCCGAGGGCCTGGTGTTTCCTGGCAGCGACGGGGGCATCCTGACACTGGGCCAGTACCGCCGACCCTTTGATAAGGCAGTGCAGGCAATGCAGGCCCAGGCCGACGAACAGCGCCAGCAGGAGCTAGACGCAGGGCAGTTGGATGAACACGGCCAGCCGCGCACCCCGGAGTTCCCCACGATCTCCCCGCACGCCCTGCGCCACACAGCAGCCAGCTTGTTGATCTCGACGGGCGCAAATATCAAGGTGGTGCAACGCCAACTCGGTCACGCCACGGCATCGATGACCCTGGATCGTTACGGCCATCTGTACCGCGACGACTTGCAGGCAGCGGCAAAAGCGTTGGGGGAGGCCATGACAGCAGCAAAGCAGACCGCCGCGTAGCAGCCCCAATCCAGATACCCAGCGTCGATGGGGCCTGTCTGCTTGGAGGTTTGTGGATACGACACGCCCACTTTCTTGTCGGACCCCAGGGGTACCTGGGGGCTGCGCTGGCGCAGCAATGACGCCGACCGATGGTGTTGAGAAGATTCGGATAACCAAGAGGGAGAACAACATTGCTTCTCTAAGTCACTCTCGCTACGCGACGAGTGATGTCCGTTCGGGCAAGACGACTTCCGACTGATGGAGCAGCAGTGAGCAACCTACTTCGCACCGCCGATATATCCGACCAAACCGGTATTCCAGTAGCCACCCTGCGATGGTGGCGGCACAGGGGAGAAGGCCCTCGGTCCTTCAAGCTCGGCAAGACTGTGTTCTACGACGCTGACGACGTGGCAGCGTGGGTCGAGTCGGAGAAAGCCCAGTCCGCCAAAGGCGGCGTCCAGTAGGGCAAGGCGGGCAACCGCTTTCACGCCCACCTTTTCCTGTCTTCCCCCCTTCCCATCTTTGCAAGACACAGCAGAGGGCTGCGGCCCAGAGGAGTAAGCAAGTGAGCACAGTACGACTGCACAAAGCGAGTGACATGGCGGAATCGAAGCCAGTGGTGTGGAGGCTCGCACCGGGCTACCTTGCCGCAGGCACGTTAATCTCCCGGTGGGCGCTGAGGGAATTGGCAAGTCACTCTGGTCAATTCGTGCAATCGCATCCATCACTACCGGCCACGCGTGGGGACCATTCACCAGCCCCGGCGATCCTGCCGACGCTATCTTGATCGCCACCGAGGACGGCTGGGAGGACACCATTCGGCCACGGCTGGAAGTAGCTTGTGCCGACCTAGATCGCGTACACGTCTTATGCGCTGAAGGACGGCACCGGCACGCCCACCTTCCCCGATGACATGTCCGCACTGGAGGAATGCGAGATCGCGCCGAGCCTCGTAGTCGTAGATGCGTGGATCGACACAGTGCCAGGTGGCCTCCAAGTCAAGGATGCCCAGAAGGCCCGCCGAGCAGTTGCGCCATGGAAAGACTTCGCAGCGAAGACGGGAGCAGCCGTCCTCCTGGTCACTCATACGAATCGACAAGAGAGCCAGGACATTCGAAATACCTACGGGTTGTCGCCGCGTTATGGCAGGTAGCACGCAGCACCATGTACGCTCTCGAAGACCCCGAAACCGAGGCACTGCTGGTTGGCCCCGACAGAGCAACCTCCGTGCCAAGGGCGTGGCCCACCGCTTCATCAAGACCCCGATCGAGCACTTCCCTCCAACAGGGGGCAGCGACGGAACCGTAGCCCTCCTGGAGTCCATCGGTGATGACGAGATGTCATCCAGGACCTCGTCGCCGAACAGGTTGACGAGCTAAGCCCGGACCCAAGACGAAGGCAATTGATATGTGGCTCAGAGGGATTCTGTCCGATGGCCCGGTGCCCTCTGCAGACCTCGAAACGATGGCCAAGGCGGAGGGCTACAGCCAAGACCAACTAAGAGGTGCCCGTGATCGGCTCGGCGTCAAGCCGGACAAGGTAGGTCGCAAGTGGATGGTGAGCATATGAGCGCAACGAAGATGGGAAGGCGGGAAGGCGGGAGGGGACGGCAGAATCCCGTCCCCGCAACGCACCCGCATCCCAAGCACCAGGCCACGCTCCGAGCTGGTCGTCATACCACGCGCCAACGGTGGCCTTTCCATCGCCCAAGGTCCTGTGTATGTGCTCGTAGGACCGACGAGGTCGGGCCTCTAGTGGAGGCCATGAGGACAACCGAATGATGGGCCTGAACCCAATTGCCTTTTGCATCTCCAGGCCCGATTTTGCCTGTGGAGAGAGGGACGAACTCGCTGGAGTATCCGGCTCCTTCGGCTCTTGCGGTACCCCCCCACTCGAACGAACCTAACCAGAATGGAGGCGCTATGCGCTGCAAGCATGAGGACTGCACAAGGCGGGCACATACGTCGGGTTGGTGCAGTACCCACTACCGGCGTCGTCGGAACGGCCTGCCCATGGATGCGCCGATCAGACGCTACGTGCGGATACAAGAGCCGGTGGGCAGTACTAAT
>CAVSSC010000002.1:0-4625 GCA_963730415.1 uncultured Actinomycetota bacterium
GCCGTACCAGCAGATCTTTTCGGTTTCGAGCGGAAATGACGCGTCCGGGTGATACGGCACGACTCGAGGGGTGTACGCCTCGGGCGGTCGCGGCCCTTCGACGTGGACGTGGTAATTGAAAGTCCCGCGGATGACTTCGTCGCCACGTTCCATCGGTATCCGTTCGGTCGCACCGTCCTGCCAGGCAACGGCGTAAAGCTGCACTTGCACCGCGTCCAGTCCGATGGCGCCGAGGGAAACGAGGACTCGGAACTGGTGCCCGTCTCCGGACGGCTCGACGTGCAGGGCGCCGAACGACACGTCGCTCCAGTAGTTCGCGATCATTTCCCGCCAGCGTTGCACGTCGCTCCCGACCCGGCAGTGGTCGGCCAGGCGCGTGCGGTAGGCCGCCGCCGCGGGGGCATAGAGATCCTCGACGTACTGCCGGACCATGCGTTCCGACGAGAACTGGGGCGTCAGCGTCGCCATGCTCTCGCGGACGCGCTCCATCCAGTCGTCCGGGATCCCGTTCTCTGCGCGCGTGTAGAACATCGGGACGATCTCGTTTTCCAGCAGCGCGTAGAGGCCGTTGGCCTCCTCGACATCCCACTGCGGGTCGTTACCGTGTTCCCCTCCGTCGCCGATCGCCCAACCCACCTGCGGGGTGTACGCCTCGGCCCACCAGCCGTCGAGCTCCGACAGGTTCAGGCCGCCGTTGACGAGCACTTTCATCCCACTCGTCCCGCTGGCTTCCCACGGCCGGCGCGGCGTGTTGATCCAGACGTCGACGCCGTCGACGAGCTGTTCGGCCAGCAGCAGGTCGTAGTCGGCAATGAACGCGACGTGCGAGCGAACGTCCGGGCGTTGCGAGAAGGCATACCAGCGCTGGATCATCGCTTTCCCGAACGTGTCGGCCGGATGGGCCTTCCCGGCGACGGCGATCTGCACGGGCTGTTCGGGATTGGTGAGAATGCGCGCGAAGCGGTCGGGATCGTGCAGCAGCAGCGCGGTGCGTTTGTACTCAGTGAAGCGCCGGGCGAAACCGAGCGTCAGGGCGTTCGGATCGAAGATGCGCTGCGCTTCATCGATGCGATCCGCGCCGGCGCCGGCGATCGTGAACTGGCGTGCCAGCCGTTGGCGCGCCCAGAGCACGAAGCGCTCGCGGTTGCGGTTGCGCACGCTCCACAACTCGGCCGTCGGGACTTTCTCCATCCGCTCGACGATTGGCGTCGGAACGCCCTGCCACTGCTCGCGCAGCTCGGCGTCCGTCCACAGCTCGTCGGCGGCCGGGGAGTCCCACGATGGAACGTGGACGCCGTTGGTGACATGCCCGACTGGGACTTCGTCGATCGGGCAGCGCGGAAAGAGATCCGCGAACAGTTCGCGGCTCACCTCGCCGTGCAGCCGACTCACGCCGTTGATGCGGGACGCCCCGCGAATCGCGAGGTACGCCATGTTGAACGGTTCGGAATCGTCGTTCGGCTGTATGCGGCCCAGGCTGAGGATCTCGCCAATGCTGACGCGCATCTCGGCGGCGAACGGCGAGAGGTAACCGACGACGTAGCTGGGATCGAACCGGTCGAAGGCTGCAGCGACCGGCGTGTGGGTGGTGAACACGGTGCCCGCGCGCGCGACGGTCAGCGCGACGTCGAACGGTACGTTCTGTTCCCGCACGATCCACCGGGCGCGTTCCAACACGGCAAATGCCGCATGCCCTTCATTGAGGTGACAGACGTCTGGATCGAGTCCCAGCTCGCGCAGCAGCCGCCAGCCGCCGAACCCGAGCGCCATCTCCTGCTCCCACCGGACTTCGGGATCGGCTTCGTAGAGTTGCGCGGTGATACCGCGGTCTGACGGGTCGTTGGCCGGATCGTTGCTGTCGAGCAAGTACAACCACAGCCGGCCGACGTTGACGGCCCATGCGCGCAAATACACCGTCCGGCCCGGAAACTCCAGCGGGATGCGAATCCAGGCACCGTCTTTGCCGCGCAGACGCTGCACCGGAATCTCGCTGGGATCGCTAAACGGGTAGAGCTCGCGCTGATTGCCCTGCGAGTCGAGGGCCTGCCGAAAGTACCCCTGCTGGTACAGCAAGCCGACTCCGACCACGGGCGCGCCGAGATCGGTTGAGGACTTCATGTGATCGCCCGCGAGGACGCCGAGCCCACCCGCGTAGATCGGCAACGCTTCGGAAAGACCGAATTCCATGCTGAAGTACGCGGTCAGATTCAGGGTTTTCGCCGCCTGCGACTGAGGAAACCAGAACGGGTCGCTGTTGCGCCTGCGGCGATCTTCGATCAGTGTGCGCACCTCGGCGCTAAACGCGTCGTCGTTGCCCAGCTCCTCGAGCTCGGGCTGGCCGATCGATTTGAGCACCGCCCAGGGATTGCGCGACGCAGCCCAGAGCTCCGGATTGACGCGATGCCAGACGCGGTCGGCACGGTGCGACGAGATGAGCCGCATGTCGAGTGCGAGGTCGTCCATACCATGCAGCGAGTCCGGGAGATCGATTTCCGTGCGATGATCTGCCATGAACCCGCCTGCCTAGTGGTTGGGAAAACCCCCGCGAACGTACCTCGGGCGCATTAATCCAAGACAAAGCCTCAGTGACCGTAGGGCTGCACGATGTTGGCCGTCCTTATCAACCGGGAGACCACGCCTAGTCAACTGCACATCACACCGGTGTCAACTGGAAGTACGCCTGGGCGAGGAATTCTTCGTACTTAGTGCTATTTGTTCGCGGCGATTCAGATCCTCACCCGTTATCCCCCAAGGGCTTTCCTCAGCTCCCTATCCATCCGGGCCCTGAAGTAGGCCGCTATCCCGGCGGTCTCGGAATGCCTCTTGGCGTGCACCCAGAGGCTGTCATAGGTTATCCGGTTCCTCTTGTCACGGCCCCGGAAGCTGTCAACCTGAATGAGGCACGGTCTAGCGGTATTTAGTGAGTGGTCTCCTCTGGCTGGTGGGGTGGGTTGATCCACGAGTCGGTGGGTAGGTGTGGCGGCTCGGGCGGCTTGCGGATGAACCGTTCGGGATGCGCCCGGTATGCGTCGGTGAGCACGGCGGCGCGCTTGTCACGGACGGCCTCGGCGGTGCCGTAGTGGATATCGGCGGGAGTGTGTAGGCCCAGCCCGCCGTGACGATGATCGTCGTTATACCAGGTGAAGAAGGTCTGGCAGTGTCGGCGGGCGGCCTCGATGGAGTCGAAGCGGCCGGGGAAGTCGGGCCGGTATTTGAGGGTCTTGAAGTGGGGTTCGCTGAATGGGTTGTCATCGGAGAGGTGCGGGCGGCTGTGCGACTGGGTGACGCCGAGGTCGGCGAGCAGGAACGCCACTGGCTTGGAGGTCATCGAGGAGCCGCGATCGGCGTGGATGGTCAGCTGATCGGCTCTGATGCCCTGCTTGGTGCAGGTCTGGCGGATCAGCACCTCGGCCAGAGCCGCCGATTCGCGGGTAGCGACCATCCACCCGACCACGTACCGCGAAAAGATGTCCAAGATCACATACAGGTAGTAGTACGTCCACTTCGCGGGGCCGCGCAGTTTGGTGATGTCCCACGACCACACGGAATTCGGCTGGTAGGCAACCAGTTCCGGTTTCACGGTGGCCGGGTGGGTGGCCTGCCGGCGCCGTTCGCGGGTTTCGCCGGCCTGGCGCAGCAGCCGGTAGAACGTGGAGATCGAGCCGAGGTAGACGCCTTCGTCGAGCAGCGTGGCCCACACCTCGGCCGGCGCCATGTCGACGAACCGGTCGCCGTGCAAAACATCGAGGATCGCCTGGCATTCGGCCTGGCTCAGCGCCCGCGGCTGGTGCCGGTCTCGGTGCGGGATCGGCACCGACCGAGCCGATGGCGGGCTGGTGCGGTGGCGCCGGTAGTAGTTGGCCTGCGCGGCCCCCACAGCCTGGCATGCATCCCGGACCCCGACACACCCGACCAGCTCGGCGATCGCGGTGTCGGTCACGGCGTCAACCTCGGCTCGGTGTCCGCGCTCCCGGAGAGCGTCTCCAAGAGCGCGTGCAGTTTTGCCTGCACATCCACCACGAAGCGGGTCTTGGCCAGCTCCTGCTCCAGTTGTCGTTTCTCCTGCTCAAGGCGGGCGATCCGCTCGGCTTGGGGGTTGCGCCGCTTACGTCCGCGCGCAACGGCCAGCCCAGCCAGTGCCCCGGCGTCACGGGCCCGCCGCCACGCCACGATGTGGCTGGAGTACAGGCCCTCCCGACGCAACAACGCACCCTTCTCACCATCGGGGGCAGCGTCGTAGGCGGCCAGGATCTCCAGCTTGTACTTCGCGGTGAACGTTCGGCGCCGGGCACGCTCGGGCACCTCAGGGTCGGGACGTTCCGTTCCAGCACCGCTCATCCGACCAGGATCTTCGATCCCAGTCGCTCGGACCAATGTGGTCACCTTGTTCGTCATCTCGGGGAAGCTCTCCATCCCCGCCCTCGGGTCACTAATTGTCAGGGGGCAGGTGCCTCAACCCAGGTTGGCAGAGAGGGGGCTGAAGGGGGATTTGACTGAGCAGCAATGGCACGGGTCACCGGTCAGCGGGCAATATGTCGACGTTCTGCGGGAGCGCGGTCGCATAGGTTCACCCGCGCCAACGTCACCACGCGTCATCACAACACGGTTCAACAGCGGTGCAGTTA
>CAVSSC010000003.1:0-187552 GCA_963730415.1 uncultured Actinomycetota bacterium
TCCGGCCGGCTAGCGACAAGGGAAAGGGGCGACAGGAGGATACCGGCTGCGGCCGCGCACGTGTGCCGCCTGCCCATGGTGAATGCCGTTGGCCCCCGCCCGGCGCTAGAGGCCGTTTCAAGGTACAGACGATGCTCCATTCGAAATAGTGGTCTCCGCCTTTGTCATAGTCCTTGAAGCGGTGGGCGATCTGAGTACGTTGCATCGAGGAGCCCACGATCTCCCAACCCTGTTCTCCGTACACATTCGTTAGACGGCTCGCCTCATCTATGACCGCTTGCAGAGACTCATTCGTGTACGTGACGAAGAGGCTCTCCCATCGCTGGGGGCACCAATTGCCGTCTGACGCCAGCCACCAACCAGGCCCGGGTGCAGGAGTGCTCATATCCCGGCACCCTACTTTGCTGACACCCCGGGAGAAATGAATGAAACATGACTGAAGCTGCACGCACCGCCGAAGAGCTGGCATCGACCGTACGCGACGTTTTCTGCGTTGTTTATGCCTAGCTACCTGCGGTGACATACATCTGGATGACCGCGGCAAAAAGCTGCCTGGTCAACCGCCGACAAGCCGGTCCGCACCACCCCGCCGCCTGACCGCCCAACGCGTTGGTTGACAATCGACTCAAGTCGCTTCGTCTGAAGTCCACGCGTCAAAGGAGACATAACCATGGCTGAAGCCGTCATCATCGAGGCAGTGCGTTCACCGGTCGGGAAGCGCAACGGCGGGTTGTCCGGGGTACACCCGGCTGATCTGTCCGCGCAGGTGCTCAACGGGTTGGTCGACAAGGCCGGGATCGACCCCGAAATCGTCGACGACGTCATCTGGGGCTGCGTCATGCAGGCCGGTGAACAAGCCCTCGACATTGGCCGCACCGCGCTGCTGACCGCCGGCTGGCCGGAGACCGTCCCGGGCGTGACCGTCGACCGCCAGTGCGGATCGAGTCAGCAGTCCATACATTTCGCCGCGGCCGGCGTGGTCGCCGGGCATTACGACGTCGTCGTCGCCGGCGGTGTGGAGTCGATGTCGCGGACCCCGATGGGCGCGTCGCTGGCCAACGGCGGGCGACCCTATCCGGAGGCGTTCATCACGCGCTACGAGGGCAAGATCCCCAACCAGGGCCTTGGTGCCGAGATGATCGCAGAGCAGTGGGGGCTGGACCGCACCGCGCTCGACGAATTCTCCCTGGGCTCACACGAAAAGGCCGCAGCCGCACAGGATTCGGGTGCGTTCGACGACCAGATCGTGGGCATCAAGGACCAGGACGGCAACGTCGTGCTCAAAGACGAAGGCATCCGCCGCGGTACCCCGATGGAAAAAATGGCGTCGCTGAAGCCGGCGTTCAAGGAAGACGGTGTGATCCACGCCGGCAACTCCTCGCAAATCTCCGACGGCTCGGCCGCCCTGCTGTTCATGTCCGCCGAGAAGGCCAAGCAGCTGGGACTCAAGCCGATCGCCAAGGTGCACACCGCGACGTTGGCTGGAGCCAACCCGGTGATCATGCTGACCGCGCCCATCCCGGCGACCCAGAAGGTACTGAAGAAATCCGGGCTGAGCATCGACGACATCGGGGCATACGAGGTCAACGAGGCGTTCGCGCCGGTGCCGCTCGCTTGGCTAAAAGACATCGGCGCCGACGAGAAGAAGCTCAACCCCAACGGCGGTGCCATCGCACTCGGCCACCCACTCGGCGGCTCTGGAGCGCGGTTGATGACTACGCTGCTGTACCACATGCGGGACAAGGGAATTCGTTACGGCCTACAGACGATGTGCGAAGGTGGCGGCCAGGCCAACGCCACCATCGTGGAGTTGCTGTGACGGACGTCGACACCGTCCAGCCGGGCGCGCTGGCCGAGCGCCGCGGCAACGTCATGGTCATTACCATCAACCGGCCCGAAGCCCGTAATGCGGTCAACGGCGCCGTCAGCATCGGCGTCGGTGACGCGCTGCAAGAAGCGCAACACGACCTCGACGTGCGGGCCGTCGTGATCACCGGCGCAGGCGACAAGTCGTTTTGCGCCGGGGCCGACCTCAAAGCGATCGCGCGTCGGGAAAACCTCTACCACCCCGACCATCCCGAGTGGGGCTTCGCCGGATACGTGCACCACTTCATCGACAAGCCCACCATCGCCGCGGTCAACGGCACCGCACTGGGCGGCGGCACCGAGCTGGCGCTGGCCAGTGACCTGGTGGTGGCCGACGAACGCGCCCAATTCGGGCTCCCGGAGGTCAAGCGCGGACTCATCGCGGCTGCCGGCGGCGTTTTCCGGATTGTCCAGCAGCTGCCCCGCAAAGTGGCGATGGAACTGCTGTTGACCGGAGAACCGATCACCGCCTCCGCCGCCTGCGAGTGGGGCCTGATCAACCAGGTCGTCGAGGCGGGCTCGGTGCTGGACGCCGCGCTGGCGCTGGCTGCGCGGGTCACCGTGAACGCACCGCTGTCGGTGCAGGCCAGCAAGCGCATCGCCTACGGTGTCGACGACGGAGTCATCGTTGACGACGAAGCGGGCTGGGAGCGCACCCTCCGCGAGATGCGTTCGCTGATTAGATCCGAGGACGCCAAGGAGGGACCTTTGGCGTTCGCCGAGAAGCGCGAGCCGGTCTGGAAGGCGCGCTAGGTACGACGCTTTCAGTGCGCCAGAATGTTCACCCCGCGCTGGAACGCAGCGGGCAGCAGCGTGCACGCCGGCACGATGGTGCGCCGGACCGCGAGCGGCGTGCTGGCCAGCACCAGCGCGCGGGTGAGCAGCCGGTAATCGCGGGTAATCCGGTGCCACGCAACTTCATATGACGACGGTGCCTCGTTGACGATGGCATCAACCGCCGCGGCCGCTTGCTTGAGTGCGAGGCTGATGCCTTCGCCGGTCAGAGCGTCTTCGTAGCCCGCCGCGTCGCCCACCAGCAGCACCCGCCCCGCGACCCGGCGGGAGACCACCTGCCGCAACGGGCCGCAGCCGCGCGCCTGCCCGCGAACGGCACCGTTCAGCTGGTGGGCCAGCTGCGGAAACCAGGCCAGGTCGGGTCGTCCACGAGACAGGATCGCCACGCCGACCAGATCCGGTTCCACCGGGGTCACATACGCCTCGCCCCAGCGGGACCAGTGCACCTCGACGAACTCCGACCACGCCGGCACCCGGTAATGCCAGCGCACGCCGTAGCGCCGCGGTGTTCCTGCCGTCGCGGTGATTCCGACGGCTCGCCGGACCTGCGAATGCAGTCCGTCGGCTGCCACCAACCATTTCGCGCGTACACCGGCGGCCGTCACGCCATGAGCGTCTTGCCGGACGCTTGTCACCCGCGCCCGAAGCCAGTCCGTGTCTTGCTCTTTGGCCCGTGCTGCCATCGCTGCATGCAACGTGGTGCGACGCACGCCCCGTCCCGGCCCGCTACGAAACCGCGCCTGCGCCCGACGCTGTTCACTCACGTAGGCAATTCCGTGAAAAGGCATGCCAGCCGGGTCTACGCCGAGTGACGTCAGCTCGGCCAGTCCGCCGGGCATCAGCCCTTCGCCGCACGCTTTGTCGATGGGGCTCTCTCGCGGCTCGGCCACGATCACCGAAAGTCCTTGCCTGCGCGCGTGCAACGCCGTGGCCAGGCCCCCGGGGCCGCCGCCGACAATCAACAGGTCGGTGTCATAGTTCGTCACGTGTAGCCCAAAGCGGAGTTCTCGACCTGCAGACGCACCCTCAGCAACATCGCGTTGGCCAGCGTGAAAATGGCGGCGGTCAGCCATGCCGTGTGCACCAACGGCAGTGCAAACCCTTCAGCCACCACTGCAACATAGTTCGGATGGTGCAGCCACCGGTAGGGACCCTCTCGCACCAACGGGGCATCCGGCAGCACGATCACACGGGTGTTCCACCGTCGACCCAGCGTCATGATGCACCACCAGCGCAGGCCCTGGCTCAGCGCCACCACCGCCAGCATCGGCCAGCCCAGCCAAGCGATGAACGGCCGGTGCAGCGCCCACGGTTCGACAATGCAGCCGACCAGCAGTGCGGTGTGAATGACCACCATCACCACATAGTGTGATCGCCCAAACTCCTTGGCGCCCTGGGCAAAAGACCATTGCGCGTTTCGCTTGGATACCACCAGCTCCACGATGCGTTCGATCCCGACCGCCAGGACCAGCAGGTAATACATGTCTCCACTATCTCTGATTAGCCCACGGCTGATTAGGCCCTACCAGGCCAGCAGTACGAGCTCGGAGCAGAAAGCCGGGCCCATCGCGATCATCAGTCCGATCGAACCTGGCGGCGGCGGGTCAGCCATGTTGGCCCGAAGCACATCGAGCACCGAGACCGAAGACAGGTTGCCGTTGTTCCGCAATGAGTTTCGCGTGTGATCAAGGGCATCTCCGGGCAGCTCCAACACGTTCTCGACCGCCTCGATCACCCGGGGTCCGCCGGGGTGGCATACCCAGGTCGTCACATCTTGCGGCGTCAGTCCATGGTCGGCGAGAAATCTGCGGACGTCTTCGCCCAGGTATTTCTCGGTGATGGTGGCGACGTCGACGGACAGCACGATCCGGAAGCCGTTACCGCCGATCTTCCAGCCCATGACTTCCTCGGTGTGGGGGTAGATCCGGCTGCGGGTTGCCAGCACCCTGGGACCGCTACGCTCAGCACCAGCTCGGTGGGCACCCTTGGTGATGACGGCGGCTGCCCCGTCGCCAAAGAGGCTGGTAGCGACCAGGTTGGCCATCGAATTGTCCTGGCGCTGAATGGTCAGCGAGCACAGCTCGACCGCCAGCAGCGCCGCCACCTGGTCAGGGAATGCGCACAGGTAGTCGTGCATGCGTGCCACCCCGGCCGCGCCGGCCACACAGCCCAAGCCGAACAACGGGACGCGTTTGACGTCCTGTCGCAGACCGATCCGCGTCGCCAGCCGCGCCTCCAGCGTCGGAACGGCAAGCCCGGTAACCGTCGTCGAAAAAATGATGTCGAGCTCCGACGGCTTGACCTTCGCCTCGTCAAGCGCTGCCAGCAGCGCCTGCTCGCCCAGGTCGAGAGCGATTTCGAGATAGGCATCGTTTGCTTCGGTGAATCCGCTCAGCTCGCTGTATCGCGATAGCCGCAACGCGGTATTTCGGAACTCGACCCCGCTACTGAGAGCGAAGCGCCGAAATTCCGGACCAGCAATGTTGCTCAGCGCGCTGATCGCTTCGTTCTGCGTGTATCGGTTTGGCGGGAACTTCACCGCAACGCCTGCGACGGACGGATTTGCCGTTGCGACGTCCGTCGAGCGCACAGGATCGCCCCCCGTGATCTTGTCCATGTACCGGGTCACGGTGCCGCCGCCGCATCGGTTCAAATGCCCGCGGCCCGCCCCGGCCGGATTGCCCGGCTTCTCCTCACGCCGCTCCGCGGCGTGCATCGTCGCCGGGTTCGCCAAAATTGCCCGGCTTCTACCTCACGCCGCTCCGCGGCGTGCATCGTCGCCGGGCTAGGGTCGACGGTATGCGGATACTGGTCACCGGTGCCACTGGCTATGTGGGATCGCGGCTGGTCACGGCCCTGCTGGCGAATCAGCACCAAGTCGTAGCCGCCACCCGAAACCCGGAGCGTCTCAAGCGGTTCGGTTGGTTCGATGACGTCACACCGGTGACCCTCGACGCCTCCGATCCCGCGTCGATCCGAGCGGCCTTCGGCAGCTCAGGCCCAGTCGACGTGGTGTATTACCTGGTGCACGCAATCGGTCAGCCCGGCTTCCGTGACGCCGACAAGGCTGCGGCCGCAAACCTCGCAGCCGCGCCAGGGACGCCGGTGTGCGACGCATCGTCTACCTGGGCGGCTTCGTGCCCGCTGACGAGGTCCTGTCTGAGCACTTGACCAGCCGGGCCGAGGTGGCCGAGGCCCTAACTGTCCCGGACGGTCCGCAACTGGTGTGGCTGGGCGCGGCGATGATCATCGGCGCCGGCTCGACGTCGTTCGAGATGATGCGCTACGTCGGAGACCGGTTCCCGCTCATGCCGATACCGAGCTGGATGGACAACCCGATCGACCCGATCTCCATCCGCGACGTGCTGCATTACCTCGTCGCCGCGGCCGACCCCGACCTGGTACCCGCGGGGGCGTACGACATATCCGGCCCCAACACCACGTCCTACCGGGAGCTGCTCAAGACATATGCGCGTATCTCCGGCAGGTGGCATGCCAGCTTGCCAGTCGGCGGAGTCGACACCGGGCTGGCATCGCTGATCACGGGTGTCGCATTGCCGGTGCCCCAGGGACTGGCCGAAGACCTGGTCGAGTCGCTGGACCATCCGATGGTGGCATCCGCCAGCGACTTGCGCGAACGGGTACCCGATCCGCCCGGCGGCCTGCTCGGCATCGACGACGCCATCGCCCTGGCCTTGGCGGACCGGTCGAATCGTCCGCCGCGCCCGTCAACGCGCTGGCCGATCCCCATCACCTCGCCAACACCGATCCCGCCTGGGCCGGCGGTGATGCGCTGCGCATCCGCCAGGTCGCACGAGCGGTCACCCCGTCCATCGTGCGGCCGACCTTGGGGCTGGTGAACATGGTCCCCGGCCCGCTTGCCGGAGCGCTTCGAACCGGCCTCGACATCCTCATCGCCTTGACCCCGAAGGTGCGTCCTGCATGAGCCAGTCAACCAGTCCGTACCACACCAGCGTCTTAGCCGAGTTGCGCCGTGCGACGACCAATGTTGCTGTGCCCCATAATGAACCGCCGGGCGTCGTGCGACGCCGGCGCATCGTCGTCGCAATCACGCTGGTGGTCGGCGCCGCGGTGCTGGGGTTCTCGTTGCGGCGCCATCCGGGCGAGTCCAGCTTTTATTGGCTGATGCTGGCGCTGGCGGTCGTGTGGTTCGCCGGGGCTTTCATCTCCGGGCCGCTGCATCTGGGCGGCATCTGCTGGCGCGGGCGCAACCAGCGCCCGGTCATCTCTGGCATAACCATCGGTCTGCTGATTGGCGGCGTCTTCGTGCTGGGCGGACTGATCGCCAGGGAGATTCCGGCCGTTGCAGCCTTGATCACCCGGGTGCTGCAATTCGCCCATCAGGGATCGTTTTTGCTGGTCGTGGTGATCACCGTGGTCAACGGCATGGCCGAGGAAGTGTTCTTCCGCGGTGCGCTTTACACCGCGCTGGGCCGGTATCAGCCAGTGGTTATTTCGACCATCTTGTACGCGGGCGCGGCCATGGCCAGCGGGAATCCCATGCTCGGGTTCGCCGCGATCGTCCTCGGGACGGTGTGTGCGTTGGAGCGCCGTGCCAGCGGCGGGGTGCTGGCACCCGTGCTGACCCACTTCGTGTGGGGTCTGATCATGGTGCTCGCACTGCCCCCGTTGTTTGGCGTGTGACGTCAGCTACCGGGCCGACGCGGCGATGTCGCGTGCTAGCGCGCTTAGTGCGGCTTTACGCCGGGGCCACACCACAAACCAGTACAACCGGCCCAGTATGCCGCTCGGCCAAAAGATCGCCCGTTGCGTGTACCTGCTGCCACCGGTGTCTTGCGGTGTAACCGTGATCTCGAGCCACGCCTGTCCCGGCGAGCGTGTCTGGGCACGCAGCCGCAGCTTGGAGCCGGGCTCGCGCTCCTCCACGCTCCAGCGCTTGACCGAGCCGCGTAGCCCCCACCGGCTGCCGTTGGCGGCATCCTCAGCCGCTTTCCAGACGTCGCCGGGTTCCGCGATGGTCGAAGCGGTCCGTACGTCGGTGTAGATGATCTCGCCGGCCCAGTTCGGGTCGCTGGGCAGCGCTTCGGCCGGCTCCGTTCGCAACGAGGCCCATGTGGCGTCGGGCAGGCCCTGCTTCGCGCGGCTGAGCGCCATAGCGACGGCGTGGCGGTAGCCGGTCAGGCCGCCCGGTGGCGGTTCGATGATGGTGTCGATGTCGGAGTTACGCATCACCGCGTCACATTCCAGCGATTCGATCAGGGGCCGTGCCAGACCGGGGGGGATCGGGGTCACGGTCCCAACCCACAGGCTGGCAATCGTCGGGGTCAAAAATGGCAGCACGATCAAGTAGCGCCGGTGCAACCCCGCGACCTCCGCGTAGACCCGCATCATGTCGCCGTACTCCAACACGTCGGGTCCGCCGATATCCCAGGTGCGCGATGATGGCACTTGTGCCGTCGCCGCGGCAACCAGGTAGTGCAACACGTCGCGTACCGCGATCGGCTGAATTCTGTTGTGCACCCACTTCGGCGTGGTCATCACCGGCAATCGATCGGTGAGGTGCCGGATCATTTCGAACGAGGCCGACCCCGACCCGATGACCACCCCGGCCTGCAACACCACGGCCTCGATCCCCGAGTCGATGAGGGCCTCGCCCACCGCCCTGCGCGACTCGAGATGCGGCGAGAGCCTGCTGCCCTCCGGATGCAGCCCGCTCAGATACACCACCCGCCGCACCTCGGTCCGGCGAGCGGCGGTCACCACGTTACGGACGGCGCGGCTTTCCTCGGCGGCGAAATCCTTCGAAGTGCCCATCGAATGGACCAGGTAGTAGACGACGTCCATGCCCTCGAAGGCCGCGATCAGCGAATCGACATCACCCAGGTCACCGCGCGCCACCTCCGCCTGTTCTCGCCACGGCACGTCTGCCAACTTGGCCGGGTTGCGGGCCAATGCGCGAACTCGATGGCCCTCGTCCAGCAGTCGCGGCACCAGCCGGGCGCCGATATAGCCGGTCGCTCCGGTCACCAGGCAGCTGACCTGTTCAACCATCGGTTCTCCGTTCCTCGCTTGTCAGTATCCGCGTCTGACGCGAGAAGGATTGCCGGATCGATCCGGGATTAAGCGCTCAGCCGGGTCGACGCGACAGCGCTCAGTGGTCGGTGAAGTTGGGAGTGCGGCGCTGCTGGAAGGCTGTTGTGCCCTCGACGAGATCGTGTGATCGCAGCAGGACGGCCTGTCCCTCGAATTCGCGCTGCAAGGCCGGATCCAACTCGGTAAGCGTGGCCGCATTGATTGCGAGCTTGGTTTTAGCGAACGCCACCGCGGGGCCCGCCAACAATCTCGCGATCACCTTGTCCACCTCAGCCTCGAAGTCCACTTCGGGATAGACCGCGCTGACCAGGCCCCAGGACAGCGCCTCAGCGGCCGGCAGTCGTTCGGGCAGCAGCGCCATATGCATCGCCCGGATCCGGCCCACTGCAGCAGCGATCAACGCCGACGCACCACCGTCGGGCATCAAGCCGATCTTGGTGAAGGCAAGCATGAAAAATGCTTTCTCAGAGGCCAATACGACATCACAGGCCAGGGCTAGGGAAACGCCGACGCCGGCCGTCGGTCCTTGAACGACGGCAACCACCGGATGCGGCAGCGCGGCGATCGCCCGTATCAGCCGGTTGATCTCCAAGACGATTTCATCCGGCGGAACTCCGCCGCTGCCGGACATGTCGTCGGCGCTGATGCCCGCTCCGGAGCAGAAGCCACGACCCGCACCGCCGAGGCGCACCACCTTGACCCCCGGGTCGGTCGCCGCGCGTTCCATCGTGTCGGCGAGCCCGGTGATCACCGGAAGGGTGAGCGAGTTGAGACTGTCTGGGCGGTCGATGGTTATCGACAGCACGCCGTCGGACAGCGTGACTTCAAGACCTGCGACGGGGGTCAGGGTGTCGATCGCGGATTGTGGCATGAGCTCACCCTAGGTGACCGGGGTGCGCGCCCGTCGAGGGCGGCTGCGAAGATGCGAACGGAATGGCGTCAGAGCAGACGAAAGGTCGGTAGATCGTGGCTGGACCGCTGAAGGGACTGCGTGTAGTCGAGCTGGCCGGCATCGGGCCCGGTCCGCATGCCGCGATGATCCTGGGGGATCTGGGAGCCGACGTGGTGCGCATCGACCGGCCCATCGGCCGGTGCCGGCGGCGTCGCCAAAGACGCCATGCTGCGCAACCGGCGCATCGTGACGGCCGATCTCAAGTCCGACGAGGGACGCGACCTCGTGCTCAAGCTCATCGCCCGAGCCGACGTGTTGATCGAGGGCTACCGTCCCGGCGTGACCGAGCGACTCGGCCTTGGCCCCGAGCAGTGCGCCGAGGTCAACGACCGGCTGATCTACGCCCGGATGACCGGCTGGGGACAAACCGGCCCGCGTAGTCAGCAAGCGGGCCACGACATCAACTACATCTCGCTGAACGGCATCCTGCACGCCATCGGCCGGGTGAACGAGCGGCCGGTGCCGCCGTTGAACCTGGTCGGTGACTTCGGCGGCGGCTCGATGTTCTTGCTGGTCGGCATTCTGGCCGCGCTCTGGGAGCGGCAGACCTCCGGCAAGGGTCAGGTCATTGACGCAGCCATGGTCGACGGATCGAGCGTGCTGATCCAGATGATGTGGCAGATGCGGGCCTCCGGTATGTGGTCGGACGTGCGTGGCACCAACATGCTCGATGGCGGCGCGCCCTACTACGACACCTACGAGTGCGCCGACGGACGCTACGTCGCAGTCGGCGCCATCGAGCCCCAGTTCTACGCGGCCATGCTGGCCGGACTGGGCCTGGACGGCGCCGACCTGCCGCCGCAGAACGACGTCACCCGCTGGCCCGAGCTGCGGGCGGTGCTGACGGCGGCGTTCGCCAGTCACGACCGTGACCACTGGGCGAAGGTGTTCGCCGACTCCGACGCCTGTGTGACACCGGTGTTGACATTCGGCGAAGTGCACACCGAGCCGCACATCACCGAGCGCAACACCTTTTACGAAGTGAACGGTGGCCTGCAGCCGTTGCCGGCGCCGCGGTTTTCGCGCACCGCACCGGACACGCCCCGCCCGGCGGCGCCGGCGACCGCCATCGAAGCGGTGCTCAAGGACTGGGTATAGTCCCCAACCAACAGGTTGGTTGGCACCACGTTGGGACGATAGGGAAGGACTCGCATGCAGATCAAAGACGCCGTAGCTGTCGTCACCGGGGGCGCGTCAGGCCTGGGCCTGGCCACCACCAAACGGCTACTCGACGCCGGGGCGCAGGTGGTGGTGCTGGACCTGCGGGGCGAAGAGGCGGTTCGCGAGCTAGGTGATCGCGCACGTTTCGTACAGGCCGACGTCACCGACGAGGCCGCCGTCACCAACGCGCTCGACACGGCCGAGTCGATGGGCCCGCTGCGCATCGTGGTCAATTGCGCCGGCACCGGCAACGCCATCCGGGTGCTCAGCCGCGACGGCGTCTTTCCGCTGGATGCCTTCCGCAAGATCGTGGACATCAACCTGGTCGGCACTTTCAATGTGCTGCGGTTGGCCGCCGAGCGGATCGCCAAGACCGAACCCATCGGCGAGGAGCGCGGCGTCATTGTCAACACCGCGTCGGTGGCGGCGTTCGACGGCCAGATCGGACAAGCCGCCTACTCCGCTTCCAAGGGCGGCGTGGTGGGCATGACGCTTGCCGATCGCGCGCGACCTGGCCAGCCACCTCATCCGGGTGGTCACGATTGCGCCCGGCCTGTTCGACACGCCGCTGCTGGCTTCCTTGCCTGAGGAGGCTAGGGCGTCACTGGGCAAGCAGGTGCCGCACCCGTCGCGGCTGGGCAACCCGGACGAGTACGGGGCGCTTGCGGTGCACATCATCGAAAACCCAATGCTCAACGGCGAGGTCATCCGCCTGGATGGCGCCATTCGCATGGCGCCTCGCTGAGACAGATGCTCAGGTGGGACCAAACGAAAACCCCCCGCGATTCGCGGGGGGCTTTCGATCTCGGAATGAAACCTATCGACGGAACCATCGACTGACGGCGGGTTCGGCCATTAGTAGCCGTGCAAGCACACTCATGGTCGTAGGTCAGCTTGCCGTTTGCAGCGGGTGCCAGTCTTCAAACTGCTCTGAGGTCTCGCCTTCCACCAGCATGTCGCCGTGGTAGAGAGCCTCAAAGTCCGCCTTGATGACGTCGGCACTTGATTCGTCGATCCACATGTCACTGAGCGTATGGGCCGCCTTTAAGGAATCTTTGAGTCACGGTTCGGAAAATGGTGGCAATTTACCGACGGGTAGGTTTCTGGTCGTCGAACGCGGGATTTGATGCGTGAGCAGCTTAGTCGCAGCACATTTTTCTGGCCGGACTCTTATTGTCGCGCCGGTTTAAGACTGCGTTGAACCATCCGGCTGTTCGCCTCCGTGCTTAAGGGAGGCGTTATTTGACGCCTGTAAGTTAGCGTCGTTAAGTTGTCGCGGACAAACCAGCGGCCAGCGCGATCGGCGCCGGCGGCGGAAGGGCTCGAAGATGCTGCAGGGGATCGCTCGAGTGGCCATCGCGGCGCCGCGACGAATCATCGCGGTTGGGGTCTTGGTCTTCATCGCGGCCGCGGTCTTCGGCATCCCGGTCGCCAAGAGCTTGTCTCCCGGCGGTTTCCAAGATCCGAGTTCGGAGTCGGCGCGGGCCATCGCGGTGTTGGGCGACAAGTTCGGGCAGAGCGGTCAGCAGTTGCTGATTTTGGTGACTGCGCCCGGCGGCACCAACAGCGAACAGGCCCGCAACGTGGGCACCGACCTGGTCGACCAATTGCAACGGTCGCCGTTGGTCTACAACGTGTCCTCGGCCTGGACCGCACCCCCACAGGCCGCCGCCGATCTGGTGAGCACCGACGGCAAGTCGGGGTTGATCGTGGTCAACCTCAAAGGCGGCGAAAACGACGCGCAGAAAAACGCCCAAACCTTGTCCGACAATTTCGTCCACGACCGTGACGGCGTCACCGTCCGCGCCGGTGGATCGGCGATGCAATACGCCCAGATCAACAAGCAGAACCAAGAGGACCTCTTGTTGATGGAGATCATCGCGATTCCGCTGAGCTTCCTGGTGCTGGTCTGGGTGTTCGGTGGGCTGTTGGCGGCGGCGTTGCCGATGGCGCTGGGCGCACTGGCTGTGGTCGGCTCAATGACGGTGTTGCGGCTCGTCACGTTTGCCACCGAGGTGTCGATCTTCGCGCTCAACCTGAGCACGGCGCTGGGTCTGGCGTTGGCCATCGACTACACGCTGCTGATCATCAGCCGCTATCGCGACGAGCTGGCCGAGGGCAGTGACCGAGACGCGGCACTGATCCGGACCATGGCCACTTCAGGCCGCACGGTGCTGTTCTCCGCGGTCACCGTGGCTTTGTCGATGTCGGCCACGGCGCTGTTCCCGATGTATTTCCTGAAGTCGTTTGCCTACGCCGGTGTGGCCACGGTGGCATTCGTCGCGACCGCGTCGATCGTGTTAACTCCGGCCGCGATCGTGCTGCTGGGTCCCCGGCTGGACTCATTGGACGTGCGCCGGCTGGTGCGTCGGGTGCTGGGCCGCCCCGATCCGGTGCATAAACCGGTCGAGCAGCTGTTCTGGTACCGGTCGAGCAAGTTCGTGATGCGCCGTTGGCTGCCGGTCGGGTTGGCTGTCGTCGCCCTTCTGCTGCTGCTCGGGCTTCCGTTCCTCTCGGTAAAGTGGGGGTTCCCGGACGACCGGGTGCTGCCCATTTCGACGTCGTCGCATCAGGTCGGTGACCGGTTGCGCACCGGTTTCGCGCACGATTCCGCGACGGTGGTGCCCGTCGTCGTCCCCGATGCCCGTGGCCTGGGCCCGGCGGATCTTGACAAATATGCCGCCGACTTGTCGCGGGTTCCGGACGTGTCGGCGGTGACCGACCCGACTGGGACGTTCGTGGGCGGCAACCGGGTGGGACCACCGGCCGCGGCAACCGGGCTTGTCGACGGCAGCGCTTTCCTGACCGTGAGCAGCACGGCGCCGCTGTTCTCGCAAGCGAATGACACCCAGCTCAACCGGTTGCATGAGGTGACCGGCCCGGCCGGTCGATCCGTCGAGATGGCCGGTGTCGCTCAGGTCAATCGCGACAGTGTAGAAGCGGTGACGAAACGACTTCCGTTGGTGCTGGGTCTGATGGCCTGCATCACGTTCGTGCTGCTGTTCCTGCTCACCGGCAGCGTGGTGCTTCCGGCCAAGGCGCTGGTGTGCAATGTGCTCTCGTTGACCGCGGCGTTCGGTGCGCTGGTGTGGATTTTCCAGGACGGCAATCTTGGCGCACTGGGAACAACCCCGAGCGGCACGCTCGTGGCGAACATGCCGGTGCTGCTGTTCTGTATTGCCTTTGGATTGTCCATGGATTACGAGGTGTTCTTGATCTCCAGGATCCGTGAGTACTGGCTGACTTCCGGAGCCGCTCGACCAGCAAAGCTGAGCGCAGCCCAGGCACACGCCGCGAACGACGAAAGTGTGGCGCTAGGCGTGGCCCGTACCGGCCGGGTGATCACCGCTGCGGCCCTGGTGATGTCGATGTCGTTCGCCGCGCTGATCGCCGCTCACGTGTCGTTCATGCGGATGTTCGGCCTGGGTCTGACACTTGCCGTGCTGGTGGATGCCACCCTGGTGCGAATGGTCCTGGTGCCGGCGTTCATGCATGTCATGGGTCGGTGGAACTGGTGGGCGCCCAAGCCGCTGATGTGGCTGCACGAGCGGCTGGGCATCAGCGAGGGACCAGTCCAACCGATCGGATACCCCGAGCCGAACGAGGAACTGGTAGAGCACAATGGGCGCCCGACCAGAGAGTCGATGACCAACATTGGTTAGCGCGTCGATCGATGGTCTTCGTCGCGCCAGAGCCCCCCGTGGGTCCGGCGATCGGCTCCGCGACGAGATTCTGGACGCGGCCACCGAATTGCTGCTGGAAACCGGACACGCCAGGTCGGTGTCAATCCGTTCGGTGGCACAACGTGTCCGCGTCACGCCGCCGTCGATTTACCTGCATTTCGCGGACAAAGACGCCTTGATGGACGCGGTTTGCGCGCGTTACTTCGAAAGGCTCGACCTGGAAATGCAGCGGCTAGCCGCTGCACACACCTCTCCGGTGGAGGTGTTGCGCGCCCAAGGGCTGGCCTATGTCCGGTTCGCCATCCAGACCCCGGAGTTGTACCGGATCGCGACGATGGGTGAATGGCGGGCCGGAAGCAACGTCGATATGGCGCTGGACAGCTCGGCGTTCAAGCACATGTGCGCCACCGTGCAGAAGCTGATGAACGACGGCATCTACCTGCCGGACGACCCCATCACCGTCGCCCTGGAACTGTGGTGCGCGGCGCACGGGGTGGCGGCTATGTTGATCGCCAAGCCGCACTTGCCATTCGGGGATGCCGAGGCGTTCGCCGACCGGGTGCTGTGCTCAGTCTTGTGTGGGCAAGTGGTGATTGGGCTTGCCGGCCCCGACGCCACACCCCAGCAGTTGGTGGCATGGGTGGCGGCACAGCGGCGGTCGGAGGCCTCGTCGGTAAGAGGCCTATTCTGGGGCTCAACTGAAACGGAAGGTTGACGCGTATGGCAACGGCGATCGACAACCCATTCTTCGCGCGGATCTGGCCCGTCGTCGCCACCCACGAAACCGAGCCGATACGGGCCCTTCGTCGGGAGAACCTGGCCGACTTGTCGGGCCGGGTGTTGGAAGTCGGCGCGGGTATCGGGACGAACTTTCCCCACTACCCGGATTCGGTCGAAGAGGTGATCGCAGTGGAACCCGAGCCGCGGCTGGCGGCCCAGGCCCGCGCCGCAGCAGACGTGGTGCCCGCTCGGGTTGTCGTGACAGGCGAGACGGCGGAAGGGTTCAGCGGCGGGGAACCGTTTGACGCTGTGGTGTGCTCGCTGGTGTTGTGCTCGGTGCGCGACCCCGACAGCGTGCTGCAGCATCTGTATTCGTTCCTGCGGCCAGGTGGGGAGCTGCGGTATCTCGAGCATGTGGCCAGCGCCGGTGCGCGGGGCCGGTTTCAGCGGTTTGTCGACGCGACGGTTTGGCCCAGGTTGTTCGGCAACTGCCACACCCATCGCGATACCGAGCGCTCAATCATCGACGCCGGATTCGAAGTGGACACTTCCCGGCGAGAGTGGACGTTGCCGGCGTGGGCGCCGATGCCGGTGTCGGAGCTCCTAGTGGGCCGGGCGCGGAGGCCGTAGCTCTCTGCGCGGGTTACTTCAGTAGAGCGGGCAGCCGATGCAGCAGCCCGGGCAAAGCCTGGCTCGCAGTCTCGCGGATGCTGATCGTGGCGCTTCTAGAGAGCGGTGTGACCTCGGGATTGACCTCGATGACGGCCGTGCCGCGTGACAGCGCCAGCTCGGCTAGCCCGGCCGCCGGATAGACGATCGCCGAGGTCCCCACCACCACCATCACGTCGGCGGCTTCGGTCGCCTCGACGGCGCGCTGCCATGGCTCGTCGGGCAACGGCTCACCGAACCACACGATGTCGGGCCTGATCAGGCCGCCACAGTGGCAGACCGGAGGTTCCACCTCCAGCGCCGGTTCGGGCATTTCAGGAAGCGCACTGGTGTAGGGCATATCGCAACGCGCACAACGGAATTCGAATAGGCTTCCGTGCAGGTGGTGAACCGGCGTGCTACCGGCGCGCTCGTGCAAGTCGTCGACATTCTGAGTGATGACGCTGACCTGAACATGGTCTTGCCAGGCCGCGATGGCGCGGTGCCCCGCGTTGGGTTGGACATTGCCCACCAAATGGTGACGCCACAAGTACCATCCCCAGACCCGCTCGGGGTTGTTGCGCCACCCTTGCGTGCTGGACAGCTCGTAAGGATCGAAGCGGGCCCACAATCCGTTCTT
Source organism: uncultured Actinomycetota bacterium (assembly GCA_963730415.1). Lineage (GTDB taxonomy): Bacteria > Actinomycetota > Actinomycetes > Mycobacteriales > Mycobacteriaceae > Mycobacterium. Next base: position 16,541 of record CAVSSC010000003.1, read on the forward strand.
GTCATCGCGGAAAGTCGGCACGCCGCTCTCCGCGGAGATCCCCGCGCCGCTTAGCACCGTTACTTGCATCCCACCAAGATAGTCGGGGCTGGGGGATACTGGGTGGGTGGAGCTGGGTGAATGGTTACGGGTCGACATGAAGGCGGGCAGGCCGTTGTTCGACCAGCTCAGGACGCAGGTCATCGAAGGAGTCCGGGATGGCGCGTTGCCGCCCGGCACCCGCCTGCCCACGGTGCGGGACCTGGCCGGCCAACTTGGGGTGGCCGTCAACACCGTGGCCCGCGCATATCGTGAGCTGGAAACTTCAGCCATCATCGAAACCCGGGGCCGTTTCGGCACTTTCATCGCCCGTTACGATCCGACAGACGCCGCGATGGCGGCTGCGGCCCGCGAGTACGTCCGGGTGGCGCGAGGACTGGGGGTAGGAAAAGCCGACGCGCTGCGCTACATCGAGGCGGTGCCCGACGACTAAGAAGTGCTAGCCGACCGCCGGGAAACATCTTGGCGCACTGGGTGATCGGCCCCAACGCCTGCTCGGGTCGCAGGTACATCAATAGCCCCACGGCAATGATGAACGCTCCGCCGGAACTGTCGACGGATTCCATCCAGCGATAATCCAACGCGGACTGCGCGCAGACCGACACCCGCGGCGATGCCGGCAGCAACCGCGTCCGAACATCCAGACGGCTGGCAGATCAACTGTCAGCCAACGGAACTGAGCGTCGGGAATGGCCGCGTCAAACCTCCGGAGGGCGACCATTTCTCTGCGGTCAAGCTAGCAGCCTCACCGCAACACTTTCGCCAGCGTGCGCAGGTTGCGAGTCGTAGTCGATGACTTGTAGCGCGGCTTGCCCATCGTCTTGCCGATTGTGCTGTCCAGGGTGCTGCCCTTGGGTACCTGCCAATAGACGACGCCCTTCCCGCGGCTGATCCTCTCTTTCGGACCGGCACTCTCGCCCAGCGTGGCGAGTTCGTTGAGCACTGTGGCATCGGCGACGAACGTGACGTAGGACTGATACCCGTCGACCTCGCGCTCGAAAGGGTAAGCGTCCACGACGGCGCGCACCGTTTCGATGTCATAGACCAGCACCCACGCGTCATAGCCGAACCTCTCGCGCAACGTGGCTTCGGCTTTTTTGCGTACCGCGGCCACCCCAGCCGACGACTCCAGCAGTACGTTGCCGCTGGCGAGGACGGTGCGCACATTGGTGAAGCCTGCGTCGGCCAATGCGGTCGCCACCTCGGCCATTTTGAGATTGACGCCGCCGACGTTGACGCCACGCAGGAACGCCGCGTAGTTGGTCATGATCCGATTCCACCAGGCCGGCCTGCAATGACGCGATCCGGGACCGGCTTGGCACCGTGCGACGTAGGCTTTCGGCATGGGACGCCAAGTCTTCGACGACAAGCTGTTGGCCGTGATCAGTGGGAACTCTCTCGGAGTGCTGGCCACCATCAAACGCGACGGGCGCCCGCAGCTGTCGAACGTGCAGTACCACTTCGACCCGCGCAACCTGGTGATACAGGTATCGGTCACCGAGCCGCGCGCCAAGACCCGCAACCTACGCCGCGACCCGCGGGCTTCGATCCTGGTCGACGCCGACGACGGATGGTCGTATGCCGTCGCTGAGGGCACAGCCGAGCTGACGCCTCCGGCGGCTACGCCCGACGACGACACTGTCGAGGCACTGATTGTCTTGTATCGCAACATCGCCGGTGAACATCCGGATTGGGACGAGTACCGTCAGGCGATGGTCACCGATCGGCGGGTGCTGCTGACACTACCGATCTCGCACGTGTACGGCATGCCCCCAGGTGTGCGGTAGCCGCGCTGTCTGCCAGACCGTCCCGGCGATCCAGGCTAGGCTGCCCGTATGGCTGAATCGAACGCTGGGCAAGGTTCAAAGGCGTCCAAGTCTTCTGGATCACCGGGGTCAGACGACGAGACCAAGCGCAAGTTCCGTGAAGCCCTCGACCGCAAGATGGCGAAGTCGTCGGGCGGATCCGATCACAAAGACGGCGGCAAGCAGTCGCGGGCGCACGGTCCGGTGGAGAGCCGTCGTGAATTCCGCCGCAAGAGCGGGTAATAATCACGGTCGTCGGCAGGCCAAACCGTCGTCCCCGCTTGACGCCTTCTCCTGCGCATCGGCAAGCCCGAATAATGCGAGTGGAACTGCGAATTCGGTTGCCGTGAGCACATCCTGAAACCAGTGTGGTCGACCGTTTCGAACCAGCGAGATCAGCCGCCCGATACCGCCGGCAAGCATGATGCCGGCCAGTAGGCGCACATCACCGGCGCGGATGGGGGATTTGCGGGTCGCCTGTATCCAGGCGATGCCGTACCCGGCGAAAACGGCCGAGTAGAACCGTTCGCGAGAGTCAACTGTCGCGTTGGCATCAGTTGCGCCCGGCACCGAGGCCGTTCCGAAGGCGAAGTGATAGCAGCCGATTGCTATCGATGACGCCCCGGTGGCTGCGGCCAGAGACTTGAGGTACCCGGCACGTGGCGTCGTAGCTACGGACCCGCTGGTCATATCTGCACGACCCTCTCTCGGCCTGACCGTAAACTGCTAAGTAGATTGATGTCAATTTACGGTGAAAGTCGTTGATTATCAACCACTATTCGACAGTGGCAATGCAACGCCGACTCGCGCCGCAACGGCGTCGCGAACATGTTGTGGACGCGGCGGAACGGGTCTTCGCGGATCGGCTATACGAGGAAATCACCATGGAAGCGGTCGCTGAAGAGGCCGGCATTTCGCGCGCGCTGCTGTATCGATACTTCCCCGGCAAGCTCGCGCTGTTCGCTGCGGTGTACCAGCGTGCCGCCGATCGGCTGCTCGACAGCATTCGCTTCGATCCGGATGCTCCGCTCGAAGAGCAGATCGTCGGCGGACTTGACGCCCATTTCGATTACTTCTTGGCCAACCGCAACGCTGTGCTGGCCGCCAATCAGACCTTAGCCACCGACCCGGTTGTGCAGGGCATCATCAACTCCGAGCTTGCGGCGCTGCGGGACCGAATTACCGACGCTGTCGCTGTCGATGGCGTTGCACGCCAACGGTTTTCCGCGATCGTGATCAGGTGGCTGGCGTTTGTTCGGGTGCTGTGTGTGCAGTGGCTCGCTGAGCAGAGTTTCACCCGCGACGAGCTCCGGACCGTCTGCGTGGACGCCCTCAACGCGGTGCTTCCGCCGCAGATCTAAACTGTTTGGGTGCCGAAACTGCAGCTTGTCCAAGATCCGGCCGCCGACGCGCTGCTGGATGACAACCCGTTCGCGTTGCTGGTCGGCATGCTGCTCGACCAACAGTAGACGATTACAAACTGTCGGCCCGCCTACAGAAACGCTCGATTGCCGTACCGATCAAGCGAAACGAATTCCCCGACCGGTCTGCGCGTCGTGGGACCGTATCTGCCGATCGGCCAGCCAAGAGGGACCACCGCGCATGGAGTGACGTTCCACGGCAAGCCCAGGACTCGCTTCGCCGCGAACGTGCTCCACAGCGGCATGGTGATCAGCGCCGCGCCCAGTCCGGCCGCACGGGCCGCCAACAAGAGGTTTTGCACCGCGGGATAGATGGAGCCGTAGGCGCTGCTGGCCGCGATCGTTGGATACGGCGCAATGACACCTTTGATGCATGCCACCACGACCACGGGGATGTCGTCGAAGTGGTCAGCCTGCCATCGCACGGCCTTTTCGATGCGAAGCATCTTGTCGTCCATGCGTTTTTGTAGGGTGCGCTTGTAAATCGGCCCGAAGGCATTCATCGCGAGGCGGTTCAGGCGGCCAAGTTTCGCGACAACCTCGCGGTCCTTGACCACGATGAACTCCCAGTTCTGGGCGTTCGAACCAGTCGGCGCCTTCATTGCCAGCTCGAGGATGTGAAGCACCAGCGAGTCGTCAACCGGGTCACTCTTGAGCCGACGGATCGCCCGTTGCGTACGCATCGCCTCTTCGAGCGGCATGGCTAAGGGCTCTTGCTGCGTCATGACCATGATTCCAACACGGGCGGGCCACGCATGGGGCTCTCTCGGGCAAACGCTAAATCGACGGGCTACCTCACCGCCGCGCTGTCCTAGACTGGCCGAGTGCCGAACCTGCGACTAGCCGGTGATCCGGCAGCTGATGCCCTGCTGGACGAGAATCCTCTCGCTATTCTCATAGGTCTACTGCTCGACCAACAGGTACCGATGGAAACCGCCTTCGCGGGACCGAAGAAGATCGCCGACCGAATGGGTGGCTTCGACGCCGGCGAGATCGCGGACTACGACCCCGACAAATTCGCGGCACTGTGCTCGGAAAAACCTGCTATACACCGCTTTCCGGGATCGATGGCCAAGCGCATCCAAGCCCTGGCGCAGATCATCGTGGACCGCTACGACGGCGATGCGGCCGCGTTGTGGACGTCCGGTGACCCCGATGGCAAGGAGCTGCTGCGACGGCTCAAGGGACTACCCGGTTTCGGTCAGCAGAAGGCGCAAATCTTTCTGGCGTTGCTAGGCAAGCAGTACGGGGTAACGCCGGATGGCTGGCGGGAAGCGGCCGGGGAGTTCGGCCAACCCGGCACACACATATCTGTCGCCGATATCGTCGACGCCCGTTCGCTCGGGCAGGTGCGATCACATAAGAAGCAGATGAAGGCGGCAGCCAAGGCGGCGAAGTAGTGGGTGAACAGAAGGGAAGGGCGGCAACGTGAAGACACACATAACGTGTCCGTGCGGCGAAGCCATCGTCGGCAAGGATGAGGACGAGCTGGTCGAACTGACCCAGGCGCACCTTGCCAGCGTTCATCCGGGCCTCGAGTACGACCGCGACGCGATTTTGTTCATGGCGTACTAACGAAGCGTCCGTCTGACGCGAGCGCGCGTGCCCCCAGTGCAGGGACACGCGCGCTCAGGGCAGGGAAACGGCGCCGGTCCCTTTCTAAGGCACCACCGTGGAGCCGATCGTGGGCATGAACTGGCACTGCTTTTCTTTGGTCGTGACCTGCCCGAAGATCGTCGACATGATGCTGCCCGAACCGGTGTCGGCGATCGCGGTCAACGTCGTCGGCCCGTCCGGATTGATGTCGGTGCGCGGCTTGAGCGCGACGGTTCCGGACTTGCCTGTGGTCAGGTTCACCCAGGTGACGTTCAACGGCAGCTTCTGCACCTCGGCGGGTCCGGGGGTGCCGACAGCGGTGAACACGTAGGCGGTCTGCCCGGGCCCCGGGCCGGGAGTTGGGATCTTGGCCGGCCCCGCCACCGACAGCGCGGTGGCGATCGAGCTCGTGCCGTCCGCGAGGCAATTGGTGCCGATCGAGGGATACATGAAGTCCTGCGTGGGCGGAGCGTCAGGGCCAAAACCCGGAGCCGCCGCGGGGGCGGCGCCGGCGCAGGAGCCGGTACCGGTGCGGCTTCCGGCGCGGGAGGGGCAGCCGGGGGCGCTTCGGCCGGCGCGGGCGGCGCCGGTGCGGGTGCCGCAACGGGCGCAGTAGCTGGCTCGAAAGTCCTCGGCACCGGTGCGGAAACAGGCGGTGTGGCCGCCGGCGGAGTAGCGACGGGCGCCGGACCGGCCGCGTGGGCCGGGTCGATGCCGGTCGGCAGGTGCGCTTGCATACCGGGTTCTACGCCTGCCGGTGGCACGTGCGGCACCGGCGAGCCATCAGGCAGGGCCACGCCATTCGGCGCCGGGGCCGGCGCACCCGGCACCGGCGAGCCCGGCTCCTGCACGAACTGATTCACCGACGCGGCCACATTCTTGGACTCGGTAGGCGCGGTCGGATTGTGAGTGAAAGCTTGTGCAGCGGCCAGGAGCAGCTGTGTCGCCTGTCCAGGATTGCTAGCCGCTTGCTGAATGATCGGGCTCAGCTCCGATAACGCGGGCAGGCCCGGTAGTTGTTGGCTGGAGTTCGGTTGCGGTGTCGCCGGGTCGGCTGCCGCGCTCGGGCAGAGCCCGAACGCGGCAGCCGATGCCGTGACGACAGCGGCCAAACCTTTGGACAGGTTCCAAGTGGTTGCCACGGTGTCCTCCGGTCGTTACGTAGTTGGCTTTGCTGTCTAACGAACCGCTCAGGGCAGGGCGGCTAGCAGCGGCGCTACCGGTCCAGCGGGGCTGGCCGCGGGCGCCGATGCGGCCGGTGCCCCCGGAGCCTGCCCCGAAGCCAGCGCCGGCAGATCCTGCGGAAGCGTCATCTGCGGGGGCACGTTAACCGGCAGGCCGGGCAGGAACGCCGGCATGTCGACCTTCGCTTGCGGGATCTGCGGGGCGGGCGGTGTGGCGGGCGCGGCGGGTGTCGAGAGCCCCGGGATGGCCGGCAGTCCCGGAATCGACGGAGCGGCCGGCGCGGCAGGTGCCGGCTGTGTCAAGCCCGGAATCATCCCCGGCAGGCCAGGCGTTGCCGCCGGGGTGGCGGGTGCCGCCGGCTGGGTAAAGCCCTGAATCAATCCCGGGAGGCCAGACGGTGCCGCCGGGGCGGCGGGTGCCGCCGGCTGCGTTAACCCTGGAATCGAAGAGATAGCAGCCGGAGCCGACACGGGTGAGGTTGCGGCGGCCGGGGGCACTCCCGGGAAGCTGATTCCGGGAGCGGCCGGCGCCGCCGGCGGGGTCGCGCCGAGGGCGGTAGCGAGGTTTTGCAGGATTTGAGGCGCGTTGGCCGCCGAACTGATCAGCTGCTGCGGAATGTTCGGCACGGGCGGAGCCGGCGCGGGGTCGGCGTGGGCGATACCGCCCGTCAGTAGTGCTGCGGACGAACCGACTACGACGGCCGTTGCACGCAAGTAAGTCCAGATGGTTGGCATGACTCTCCCTGGTTCTCGATGACAGGTCCCGCGCCGAAGTTACTTTGATACGGATGGGACTCAAGTGACACGTGTGGCATTTATTTGATCGTTACTGGAACGAGTGACGGCAGTGACCGGCCGCTCGATCGCCACGTGTGGAAACCGGGAAACGGTTTGCCCACTGGCAAAGCCCGCGGCCGTACTCAAGAGCCGGGTGACGACCGACAATGCCGCGGCGCCTGCCTCGATCGCTAAAGTCGGGCAGATAGACACCACCTCGGCCGCCCCGGCGGCACCCATGCGCCAGCGGTTCGCGAGTCTCCTTCAGGCGGCCGCTCCGGCGCTGTTAATGGCGAGCGTCGCCGCGCGACTGGCCTGGACATATCTAATGCCCAACGGCGCAAACTTCGTCGACCTGCACGTTTACCTCGGCGGCGCCGCCGCTATCGACCATCCCGGCACCCTGTACAGCTACGTCTATGCCGAGAAGACACCGGACTTCCCGCTGCCGTTCACGTACCCGCCGTTCGCGGCCGTCGTCTTTTACCCGCTGCATTTGTTGCCGTTCGGCCTGGTTGGCTTTCTGTGGCAGATCGCGACGATGGCCGCGTTGTACGGCGCGGTTCGGATCAGTCAGCGTTTGATGGGCGTTCCCGCTACTAGCGGTCACCGGCTCGCGATGTTGTGGACGGCGGTCACCATCTGGATTGAGCCGCTGCGCAACAACTTCGACTACGGGCAGATCAATGTGTTGCTCATGCTGGGGGTGCTGTGGGCGGTTTACAGCACGCGGTGGTGGCTGTCGGGGCTGCTGGTCGGCGTGGCGGCCGGAATCAAGTTGACGCCGGCAATCGCCGGTGTCTATTTCGTCGGCGTCCGGCGCTTTGGCGCGGCGGTGTTTTCGGCGGTCGTCTTCCTTGCCACCGTCGGGGTGTCGGCTCTGGTCGTCGGCGATCAGACTCGCTACTACTTCACCGAGCTGCTGGGCGACGCCCACCGGGTTGGGCCCATCGCCACGTCGATCAATCAATCCTGGCGCGGCGGGCTCTCCCGGATCCTGGGCCACGACGCCGGCTTTGGCCCACCGGTGCTGGCCGCCATCGCCGTCACCGCGGTACTGGCGATCCTGGCCTGGCGGGCGCTGGGCGAGTCTGACCGGCTCGGCAAGCTGCTGGTGGTCGAGTTGTTCGGGCTGTTGCTGTCACCCATTTCCTGGACCCACCACTGGGTGTGGCTGGTACCGCTGATGATCTGGGCAATTCACGGGCCACTGCGCGAGCGCCCCGGCGCGCGAATCGTGGGCTGGGGCTGGCTGGCCCTCACCATCATCGGCGTGCCGTGGTTGCTGCTCTTTGCCCAGCCGACCATCTGGCAAATCAGCCGTCCCTGGTACCTGGCCTGGGCCGGCCTGATCTACATCGCGGCGGCGGTGGCGACATTGATATGGATTGCGGCCACCGGCGGACACGACGCCGAGCCGAAGGATTAACTCCCGACGATCTCGTCGATATCGCGCGCCATCGCTATGTCATTCTTGGTGATGCCACCCGCGGAATGCGTGACCAGAGCGAAAGTCACTGTCCGCCAACGAATATCGATATCTGGGTGATGATCCTTGCTCTCCGCGTGCTCGGCCACCCGCCGGACGGCGTCGATGCCGGCGAGAAACGTCGGAAACTTGATCGACCGGCGCAGGGCGCCGTCGACACGCTCCCATCCGTTGAGATCGGGCAGTGCGGCGTCTACTTGCTCATCCGTTAACACAGCCATCCCCCGACGGTATACCGTCACTGGCCATGCCGACCCAGATCGTCGTCGCCGGCGCTGTCATCTGTCGCTCGACGGTCCTGGTGGCGCAACGGGTCCGGCCGCCTGAGTTGGCTGGCCGCTGGGAACTCCCCGGCGGTAAGGTCGCGCCCGGTGAGACCGAGCGTGACGCGCTGGCCCGTGAGTTGGCCGAGGAGCTGGGCTTAGAGGTTGGCGACGTCGCGGTGGGCGACCGCCTCGGCGATGACATTGCGTTGGATGGCATGACGACGCTCCGGGCCTATCGGGTGCATCTGATTCGCGGTGAACCGGATGCGCGTGACCACCGGGCGCTGCGCTGGGTGACGGCGGCGGAGCTGCACGATGTCGACTGGGTGCCCGCCGACCGCGGCTGGCTGGGGGATCTGACGCGAGCGCTGGCGGGAGGGACCTCATAACAAGTCCACAGTGTTCCGGCAGCTTACGCACAGCCCCGCTGAAGGTCGCCAAAGTCAACTAAATATAACAACGTAACTTGTAATAACGACGACGTCACACGAACTTGACCCGGATGTGCGTGCCGATAGCGATCCCGATGGTTGTCTGGACGGTGTGGTCACGGCTTCCAGGCCGGGCTCCCCAGCGCGCAGGCCGCCGATACGGATGGTTATGCCGATCCGAGTTGGTGTGGGCGGGTGGATTAACGGGCCGGTTCCCAAACACAACGCAGTTGGGGTCGAACGAATGGCCCAGCGACGAGGCGCGACGCTACGGACTAGGAGGAATACTTCTTGACTGTCACACCTCACGTCGGTGGAGCGCTCGAGGAGCTATTGGAGCGCAGCGGGCGGTTCTTCACGCCGGGCGAGTTTTCGGCCGACCTACGCACGGTCACGCGTCGGGGCGGCCGCGAAGCCGATGTGTTTTACCGCGACCGGTGGAGCCACGACAAGGTGGTCCGCTCCACGCACGGAGTCAACTGCACCGGATCATGCTCCTGGAAGATCTATGTCAAAGACGGGATCATCACCTGGGAGACGCAACAAACCGACTACCCGTCGGTGGGCCCGGACCGGCCTGAATACGAGCCGCGCGGTTGTCCCCGCGGTGCGTCGTTCTCCTGGTACAGCTACTCGCCCACCCGGGTGCGCTATCCGTATGCCCGGGGCGTGCTGGTTGAGATGTACCGGGAAGCCAAGGCGCGCCTCGGTGACCCCGTGCTGGCGTGGGCCGACATCCAGGCAGATCCCGAGCGTCGTCGTCGCTACCAGCGCGCCCGCGGCAAGGGTGGACTGGTTCGGGTCACCTGGGCCGAGGCCACCGAGCTAATCGCTGCCGCCCACGTGCACACCATCAAGACATACGGTCCCGACCGGGTCGCCGGATTTTCTCCGATCCCGGCAATGTCGATGGTGTCGTACGCCGCTGGCTCGCGGTTCTTCGAGTTGATCGGCGGTGCCATGACGTCGTTCTACGACTGGTACGCCGACCTCCCGGTGGCCTCGCCACAGGTGTTCGGCGATCAGACCGATGTGCCCGAATCCGGGGACTGGTGGGACGCGGCGTACTTGATGATGTGGGGCTCCAACGTCCCGATCACCAGGACACCCGACGCGCACTGGATGGCCGAGGCGCGCTACCGCGGCACCAAGGTGGTGACCGTCAGCCCCGACTACGCCGATAACACCAAGTTCGCCGATGAGTGGATGCCGTGCGCAGCCGGTACCGACGGGGCGCTGGCCATGGCGATGGGCCACGTCATTCTTTCGGAATGCTATGTGCAAAAGCAGGTTCCGTTCTTCGTCGACTTTGTGCGCCGCTACACCGACCTGCCGTTTCTGATCAAGCTGGAACAACGTGGCGACATGCTGGTGCCGGGGAAGAACCTCACGGCAGCAGACCTGGGCGAGGCCGTCGAGAACGCCGCGCTCAAGCCCGCGGTGTTAGACGAAGTTACCGACTCGGTTGTGGTGCCCCACGGCTCACTGGGATTTCGTTACGGCGAGGACGGCGTCGGAAAGTGGAACCTGGATCTCGGTGGTCTGGTGCCGGCGCTCAGTGTGCGAGATGCGCACGGCGCCAACGGAGATCGCAGCACCGCGCTCATACACCTTCCCAGCTTCGACACAGTCAACGGTGAAGGCACGACCGCGGCGCGCGGTGTCCCAGTACGCCGTGTCGGTAAGCACTTGGTGTGTACCGTTTTCGACTTGATGCTCGCCCAGTACGGGGTGGCGCGGCCGGGGTTGCCCGGCGAGTGGCCCACCGGCTACGACGACCCGACTCAGCAGAACACCCCGGCATGGCAGCAGGCGATCACCGGTGTGTCGGCCGCGCAGGCCATCCGCGTCGCCAGGGAATTCGCGCGCAACGCAGAAGAATCCGGTGGCCGGTCGATGATCATCATGGGCAGCGGGATCTGTCAGTGGTTTCATGGCGACGCCATCTACCGGGCGGTGCTGGCGCTGTTGATGTTGACCGGCTCGATGGGACGCAACGGCGGTGGGTGGGCCCATTACGTCGGTCAGGAGAAGGTGCGTCCGCTCACCGGATTTCAGACGATGGCGATGGCCACAGACTGGGTGCGTCCGCCGCGGCAGGTGCCCGGTGCCTCCTACTGGTACGCGCACACCGACCAATGGCGCTATGACGGCTACGGGGCCGACAAGTTGGCCAGCCCGGTGGGCCGGGGCAGGTTTGCGGGCAAGCACACCATGGATCTGCTGGCCTCGGCGACGGCGATGGGCTGGAGTCCCTTCTATCCGCAGTTCGACCGATCCAGCTTGGACCTCGCCGACGAGGCACGCGCCGCGGATCGCGACGTCGCCGAGTATGTCGCTGAGCAACTCCGCCAGCGCAACCTCAAGCTCTCTGTCACCGATCCCGACAATCCCACGAACTGGCCACGTGTGCTAACTGTGTGGCGGGCCAACCTGATTGGTTCGTCGGGCAAGGGCGGCGAATACTTCCTGCGCCATCTGTTGGGAACCGATTCCAATGTGCAGGCCGAGCCTCCGGTCGACGGGTTACCGCCCGTCGACGTGATATGCGAGGGGGACATCCCGGAGGGCAAGCTCGACTTGATGATGTCGATCGACTTCCGGATGACCTCGACGACACTGGTGTCGGATGTAGTGCTGCCGGCGGCAACCTGGTATGAGAAGGCCGACATTTCCAGCACGGACATGCATCCGTACGTGCATGCGTTCAGTGCGGCTACCGATCCGCCATGGGAAACTCGTTCGGACTTCGATGCTTTCGGTGCGATCGCGCGTGCTTTCAGCGCAATGGCCAAGCAGCATCTGGGCACCCGCAGCGATGTGGTGCTCACCGCGCTGCAGCACGACACACCGGAGGCGATGGCCTATCCCGAAGGCACCGAAGAAGATTGGCTGCACACCGGTGCGACGCCGGTACCGGGGCGGACCATGGCCAAACTCACTGTGGTGGAGCGCGACTACTCCGCCATTTACGAAAAGTGGCTGACGCTGGGGCCGCTTGTCGACAAATTCGGGGTGACCACCAAGGGCGTCACGGTGCACCCCTTCAGGGAGGTCGAGGAACTAGCCGCCAAATTCGGGGTGATGAATTCCGGTGTGGCAGCCGGCCGGCCGGCCATCACCACCGCTGCGCGGATGGCCGACGTACTTCTGCTGCTGTCCGGCACGACCAATGGCCGACTCGCGGTCGAGGGTTTCCACGAGCTGGAGAAGCGCACCGGTCAGCGGCTGGCCCACCTGGCCGAGGGCAGCGAAGACCGGCGCATCACCTATGCCGACACCCAGGCGCGTCCCGTTCCCGTGATCACCAGCCCGGAATGGTCGGGCAGCGAAACAGGCGGGCGCCGCTACGCGCCGTTCACCATCAACATCGAGAACCTCAAACCGTTCCACACCCTCACCGGACGGATGCATTTCTATCTGGCCCACGATTGGGTCGAGGAACTCGGCGAGCATCTGCCGGTTTTCCGTCCGCCGCTGGACATGACGCGACTGTTCGGCCAGCCCCCGCTGGGCGAGACCGACGATGGAATCGGGCTCACCGTGCGGTATCTGACGCCGCACTCGAAGTGGTCGTTCCACTCCACCTACCAGGACAACCTGTACATGCTGTCGTTGTCCCGTGGCGGTCCGACGATGTGGATGAGCCCTGGCGACGCAGCGAAAATCAAAGTGCGCGACAATGATTGGGTCGAGGCGGTCAATGCCAACGGCATCTACGTGTGCCGGGCAATCGTCTCGCACCGCATGCCCGACGGTGTGGTGTTCGTCTACCACGTGCAGGAACGCACCGTGGACACGCCGCGCACCGAGACCAATAACAAGCGCGGCGGTAACCACAACGCACTGACCCGAGTGCGAATCAAGCCCAGCCACCTGGCCGGTGGCTATGGTCAGCATGCGTTCGCATTCAACTACATGGGCCCGACGGGCAACCAGCGCGACGAGGTCACGGTGGTGCGCCGTCGCGGTCAGGATGTGACCTACTGATGCCCCCGAGCGAACCCTGCGGAGCGAGGTCCTCATGAAAGTCATGGCGCAATTGGCGATGGTGATGAACCTCGACAAGTGCATTGGCTGCCACACCTGCTCGGTCACCTGTAAGCAGGCGTGGACCAACCGCGCCGGTACCGAGTACGTATGGTTCAACAACGTCGAAACCCGTCCGGGCCAAGGCTATCCGCGCACATACGAGGACCAGGAGCGTTGGCGCGGCGGGTGGATGCGCGACAAGAAGGGCCGGCTGCGGCTTGCGTGACGGGGGCCGCATTCAGAAGCTGCTGCGGATCTTCGCCAATCCGAACTTACCCATCATCGACGACTACTACGAGCCGTGGACCTACGACTACGAAAACCTGATCACGGCGCCCGCGGGTGACACGTTCCCGACGGCCGCGCCGAAAAGCCTGATCAGCGGCAAACCGATGAAGGTTTCGTGGGGACCGAACTGGGACGACAACCTGGCCGGGTCACCGGAAATTCTGGCCGGAGACCCGATCCTGAAGAAGGTGAGTGAGGAGGTCAAACTCTCACTCGAAGAAACCTTCATGTTCTACCTGCCCCGGATCTGTGAGCACTGCCTCAACCCCTCCTGCGTGGCGTCGTGCCCGTCGGGCGCGATGTACAAGCGCAGCGAGGACGGCATCGTGCTGGTAGACCAGGACCGCTGCCGCGGCTGGCGGATGTGCGTTTCCGGATGTCCTTACAAGAAGGTCTATTTCAACCACAAGACCGGCAAAGCCGAGAAGTGCACGCTGTGCTACCCGCGGATGGAGGTCGGCTTGCCGACCATCTGCTCGGAGACCTGCGTGGGGCGGCTGCGCTACCTGGGCGTGGTCCTCTACGACGTCGATCGGGTGCTGGAGGCGGCGTCGGTGGAAAACGACACCGACCTCTACGAGGCGCAGTGCCGAATCCTGCTGGACCCAGGCGATCCTGAGGTGATCACCGCCGCGCGCGCGGAAGGAATCTCTGACGAGTGGATCGAGGCCGCGCAGCGCTCCCCGGTGTATGCGCTGATCCACACCTACAAAGTGGCGCTGCCGCTGCACCCGGAGTACCGGACCATGCCGATGGTCTGGTACATCCCGCCGCTGTCGCCGGTGGTCGATGCGGTCAGCCGCGACGGTCACGATGGGGAGGATCTGGGCAACCTGTTCGGCGCGTTGGAGGCGTTGCGTATCCCGATGCAATACCTGGCCGAACTATTCACCGCGGGCGACACCGGCGTAGTCGAAGGTGTGCTGCGGCGGCTGGCGGCGATGCGCTCGTACATGCGTGACATCAATCTCGGTCGGGATACCCAGCCGCATATACCGCATTCCGTCGGCATGACCGAAGAAGAGATCTACGAGATGTACCGGCTGCTCGCTATCGCGAAATACGAAGAGCGGTATGTTATTCCGACCGCCTTCAGCCCACAGGCCCGCGAGCTGGAGCAGATGGGTTGCTCGTTGTCGGGCGAGGGCGGGCCGGGCATGTACGAGTCTGGTCCGTTCGGCGCGGCCGACAGTGAACCGGTGCCTGTCTCGGTGGAGACGTTCCACGCGCTCAAGCAACGGCCCGGCGACGAAGCCGCCAACGGCAAGCGCGCGGTGCGGGTGAACCTGCTCAACTGGGACGGCCGCCAGGTGCCCGCCGGAATGTTTCCCGAAGAGCAGAAGCAATGAGGTTGCTGCCCCAGCTCCGGGAGCGTTCGAGCACGCGGACGATGCAGGACCGACTGGTGTGGCAGGCGGCGTCGCTGCTGCTGGCATACCCGGATGACGGGCTGCCCGAGCGACTGGACACCGTCGAGGAACTGCTGAGTCATATCAGCGGCCCGGCGGCGGGGTTGCTCGAACAGACAGTCGCGGCATTGCGTTCCCGCGAGCCGATGGCCGCCGCGATGGACTACGTCGCGACTTTCGACATGCGCCGGCGCGCCACGATGTATCTGACGTATTGGACTGCCGGGGACACCCGTAACCGCGGCCGAGAGATGCTGGTGTTCGCCACCGCCTACCGGGACGCGGGTGTGGAGCCGCCGCACGCCGAGGCTCCGGATCACTTGCCCGTGGTGCTCGAATTCGCCGCCACCGTCGATCCTGAGGTCGGACGGCGGCTGTTGAGCGAGCACCGAGTCCCGATCGACGTGTTGCGGGGCGCCCTGGCCGACGCCAACTCGCCGTACGAGCCCACCGTGGCAGCGGTCTGCGCGACCCTGCCCGTTGCAACCGATCAGGAGGTGCGCCGCGCAGAGCGCCTGGCGAAGGCCGGACCGCCTGCGGAAGCCGTTGGGCTGCAAGCATTTACCTTGACCGTACCGCCCCGACGCCAAGGAGGAGCGCCAGATGTTTAGCAACGTACTGTTCTGGGACATCTCGCCGTACGTCACGCTGACAGTCTTGGTGGTCGGCACCTGGTGGCGCTACCGCTACGACAAATTCGGCTGGACGTCCCGTTCCTCGCAGATCTACGAGTCGCGGCTGCTGCGTGTCGCCAGCCCGATCTTCCATTTCGGCATCCTGGCGGTTTTCGCCGGGCACGTGATGGGCCTGTTCATCCCACCGAGGGTGACTCACATGTTGAAAGTGAGCGACTACGCCTACCATCTGCAGGCGGTCATCGCCGGGTCAATAGCGGGCATCGCGACGCTGGTGGGAATCGGGTTGCTGATCTATCGGCGGTTCACCCGCCCGGCGGTGTCCATGGCTACCACCGCCAGCGACAAGGTGATGTATACGGTGCTGGTGCTGGCGATCCTGGTGGGTCTGTACTGCGACTTGATCGGCACCGGGCCCCACGGCGGGGAGTTCCACTACCGCTACACGGTCGGTATGTGGTTCCGGCGGATCTGGTTACTGCAGCCGCACGGAGAAGTGATGGTGAACGCACCGTTGGACTACCAGCTGCACACCCTGATCGGGATGGTGCTGTTCACGCTGTGGCCGTTCACCCGTCTGGTGCACGCATTTAGTGCGCCGATCGTCTACTTGTTCAGGCCCTACATCGTCTACCGCAGCCGCGATATGGCGGCCAAGGGTGAATTGGTCGGTTCAGCGCCGCGCCGCAGGGGCTGGTAGGGGGGTGGTAGAGGGCGTTCAGCCACTTGCCGGTTCGCCATCTGCGTGCCCCGCTGCCACAATCACCGACGTGCCATTTCGCAACGTCGCCATCGTCGCTCACGTCGACCACGGTAAGACCACCCTGGTTGACGCGATGCTGCGGCAGTCCGGCGCGCTGCACGAGCGCGGTGAAGTCCAGGATCGCGTGATGGACACCGGCGATCTGGAACGGGAAAAGGGCATCACCATCCTGGCCAAGAACACCGCCGTACATCGCCATCACAGCGACGGGACGGTGACCGTCATTAATGTGATCGACACCCCGGGCCACGCCGATTTCGGCGGTGAGGTGGAGCGCGGGCTGTCCATGGTGGACGGGGTGCTGCTACTGGTCGACGCGTCCGAGGGCCCGCTGCCGCAGACGCGGTTCGTGCTGCGCAAGGCGCTGGCCGCCCACCTTCCGGTGATTCTCGTCGTCAACAAAACCGACCGGCCCGACGCGCGCATCGAAGAGGTGGTGGAGGCCAGCCACGACCTGTTGCTCGACGTCGCGTCGGATCTTGACGACGAAGCGGCCGCTGCCGCCGAGCACGCGCTGGGCCTGCCGACGCTGTACGCGTCCGGGCGCGCGGGCGTGGTCAGCACCACCCAACCGCCCAACGGTCAGGTTCCCGACGGCACTAACCTGGATCCGCTGTTCGAGGTCCTCGAAGAGCACGTGCCGGCGCCGAAAGGCGACCCGGACGCGCCGCTGCAGGCCCTGGTCGCCAACCTGGACGCGTCGGCGTTTTTGGGCCGGCTGGCATTGATCCGCATTTACAACGGACGGATCCGCAAGGGCCAGCACGTCGCGTGGATCCGCGAAGTGGACGGCCAGGAGACCATCACCACCGCCAAGATCACCGAATTGCTGGCCACCGAAGGTGTGGAACGTAGCCCAACCGACGAGGCCATCGCCGGCGATATCGTCGCCGTCGCCGGCCTGCCGGAAATCATGATCGGCGACACTTTGGCCGATCTAGCGAATCCTGTTGCGCTGCCGAGGATTACCGTGGACGAGCCGGCGATCTCGGTGACCATCGGTACCAACACCTCACCGCTGGCCGGCAAGGTGCCCGGCCACAAGCTCACCGCCCGAATGGTCCGCAACCGGCTGGACGCCGAACTCGTCGGCAACGTGTCGATCCGCGTCGTGGACATCGGCCTGCCGGACGCCTGGGAGGTGCAGGGCCGCGGCGAGCTCGCGCTGGCCGTGTTGGTTGAGCAGATGCGCCGCGAGGGCTTCGAATTGACGGTGGGCAAGCCGCAGGTGGTGACCAAGACGATCGACGGCAAGCTGCACGAGCCGTATGAGGCGATGACCGTCGACTCCCCTGAGGAGTACGTCGGCGCGATCACCCAATTGATGGCCGCCCGCAAGGGCCGCATGGTGGAGATGGCCAACCACACCACCGGTTGGGTGCGAATGGATTTCGTCGTTCCCAGCCGCGGGCTGATCGGCTGGCGCACCGACTTCCTCACCGAGACCCGAGGCACCGGCGTCGGGCATGCGGTGTTCGACGGATACAAGCCGTGGGCGGGGGAGATCCGGGCCCGGCACACCGGGTCGCTGGTTTCCGACCGGTCCGGCACCATCACGCCTTTCGCACTGATGCAGCTCGCCGATCGGGGTCAGTTCTTCGTCGAGCCCGGCCAGGACACCTATGCGGGGATGGTCGTCGGAATCAACCCGCGGCCAGAGGATCTCGACATCAACGTCACTCGCGAGAAGAAGCTGACCAACATGCGGTCGTCGACCGCGGATGTCTTCGAGACATTGGCCAAGCCGCTCGAGCTCGACTTGGAGCAGGCGATGGAATTCTGTGCGAACGACGAATGCGTCGAGGTGACTCCGGAGATTGTCCGGGTCCGCAAGGCCGAGCTGGACGCCACCACCCGGGCGCGCAGCCGGGCGCGGGCCAAGGCCCGAGGTTAACCCCGCGTGCTTGGACGGGCTGCTGGGCGGCTGCTCGATACCCTGATCAGCGTGCCGAGACGAGTCCGCCGGTTCCTCATGATGGTTGCCGTCGTGGTCTCGCTGGTCGGCTTGGTGCTCTCGGCGTGCACGGTCAACCCGCCGCCGGCGCCGCAAAGCACCGATACGCCGCACAACTCACCCCCACCGGCGCCCCGGGTTACCCAGATCATCATGGGCATCGACTCGATCGGCGCCGGCTTCAACCCGCACCTGCTGTCCGACCTATCTCCGGTGAACGCAGCGATAAGCGCGCTGGTGCTGCCTAGCGCGTTTCGGCCGGTGCCCGACCCCAATACGCCGACGGGCTCACGCTGGGAGATGGACCCGACCCTGTTGGTGTCCGCCGAGGTGACCAACCAGAACCCGTTCAGCGTGGCCTACAAGATCCGGCCGGAGGCGCAGTGGACTGACAACGCTCCGATCGCCGCCGACGACTTCTGGTACCTCTGGCGGCAGATGGTCAGTCAGCCCGGGGTCGTCGACCCCGCCGGGTACGACCTCATCACCGGCGTGCAGTCGCTTGAGGGTGGTAAGCAGGCGGTGGTCACCTTCGCGCAACCGTATCCGGCGTGGAAAGAGCTGTTCAGCAACATCCTCCCGGCGCACATCGTCAAGGACGTGCCGGGCGGTTTCGCGGCCGGGCTGGCCCGGGCGCTTCCGGTCACGGGCGGGCAGTTCCGGGTGGAGAGCATCGACCCGCAGCGCGACGAGATCCTGGTAGCCCGCAACGACCGCTATTGGGGCCCACCGGCCAAACCCGCGCTCATTCTTTTCCGGCGTGCCGGCGCCCCGGCCGCGCTGGCCGATTCCGTGCGCAACGGTGACACTCAGGTGGCCCAAGTGCATGGCGGTTCGGCGGCCTTCGCGCAGCTGTCCGCTATCCCCGATGTGCGCACCGCCCGGATCGTGACACCTCGGGTCATGCAGCTCACGCTGCGCGCAGACGAGCCCAAGCTGTCCGACGCGCAGGTCCGCAAGGCGATTCTGGGGTTGCTCGACGTCGATCTGCTCGCGGCTGTGGGCGCGGGCAGCGACAACACCGTCACGCTGGACCAGGCCCAGATCCGTTCGCCGAGCGACCCGGGCTATGAGCCGACAGCGCCACCCGCGATGACGACGCCAGCGGCGCTCGCGTTGCTGGAGGGATCCGGGTACAAGGTCGAGAGCACCACGTCGGCGTCGCCGGCGCCGACACCGGCGAGCACCGCGCCGCCGGAAGTCATCCGCGGCCGGGTCAGCAAGGACGGCCAACAGCTGTCGCTTGTCATCGGCGTGGCGGCGAATGACCCGACCTCGGTCGCGGTGGCCAACACCGCCGCCGACCAGTTGCGCAACGTCGGCATCGCCGCGACCGTGCTGGCGCTGGACCCGGTGGCGCTGTATCGCGACGCGCTGAACGACAACCGGGTGGACGCGATCGTCGGTTGGCATCAGGCGGGCGGAAATTTGGCGACGCTGCTTGCCTCGCGTTACGGCTGTCCCGCGCTGCAGGCGACGCAGGTATCGACCCCCAATGTGCCGACGACTAGTCCCTCTGGCCCTGCCGGGCCTACGCCGGCTGCCGGGCCGGGCACCACTCCGGCGCCGCCGTCGCCGACGCCGCCCAGCCGCCCGCCCGACCCTGGCGCGCTGGTGCAAGCGCCGTCGAACCTCACCGGCATCTGCGATCGCAGCATCCAATCGAACATCGATGCCGCCCTCAACGGCACCAAGAACATCAACGACGTGATCACCGCGGTCGAACCGCGATTGTGGAACATGTCCACCGTGTTGCCGATCTTGCAGGACACCACCATCGTCGCGGCCGGCCCGAGCGTGCAGAACGTCAGCCTGTCGGGTGCGGTACCGGTCGGCATCGTCGGCGACGCCGGCCAATGGATCAAAACCGGGCCATAACCAAGCCCTCGTTAGTTGGTGGGCGGCTGCGATGCTCGTGGCGGGATCACGGTGTCGACGATGAGCGCCAGCTCCCGTCGGTTCGGCGGCGCTCCGGTCAGCAGGAACTGCTGATTGATCAAAGCCGGCCCGATTCGCGCGGTAAACGGCGTGATCGTGGCCGGGTCGATGTCGCCATCGTCGACGGCGGCTTGCAGGATCGAATCGACGATCTTCAGGCGCGGGCCCACCACGGCGTCGGCGAAGATGGCACGCATTTCGGGTTCATGAAGAAGCTGATGGACGGTGTCCAGACCGGGAAAGGCGGTCTTTCCGGCCAGGATGTCACGGTGGCCGGTGAACATCGCCAGCAAGCTCTCTCTGGCCGAGCGGCCCGAGCGCGGCTCCGGCAACGGCGGCAGCGCGAAAACCAGAGCGGCGTGCACCAGCTCGCACTTGGTGCCCCAGCGTCGGTACAGCGCCGCCTTGCCGGTGTGGGCGCGCGCCGCGATCCCTTCCATCGTCAGCCCGCCGTATCCGACTTCGGCCAGCTCGGCCAAGGTGGCCTCGTAGAGAGCACGTTCGAGGACCTCGCCTCGCCGGCGGCTCCGGCTGCCAGTCGGGGCTGAGTGGGTGAGCTGGGGCATTTCTCGATAGTAGCCGTATGCGTTCCTATTTGTTGTGACGTGACGACCGACCGCGACGGCAGCGATGGTAAGAAACGGTATCGGCCACTAAAGCGGACTATCGACCAAGTCGGCGCCGCGGGTAGGGTGCCGTCCATGCCTGAGACTCCACGGCTGCTGTTCGTGCACGCACATCCCGACGACGAGAGCCTCAGCAACGGCGCCACCATCGCCCATTACACCGCCCGCGGGGCAGACGTGCGTGTCGTCACCTGCACGCTCGGCGAGGAGGGTGAGGTCATCGGCGATCGTTGGGCCGGGCTCGCTGTCGATCGCGCGGACCAACTCGGCGGCTACCGAGTCGGCGAGCTCACCGCGGCGTTGCATGCGCTGGGCGTCAGCGAACCCATCTATCTCGGCGGCGCAGGCCGCTGGCGCGATTCGGGCATGCGCGGCACCGCTGAGCGGCGTCGCCACAGGTTCATCGATGCCGACGAGCGTGAGGCCGTCGGCGCGCTGGTCGCCATCATTCGCCAGCAGCGCCCACACGTCGTCGTGACCTACGATCCGGGCGGCGGCTATGGCCACCCCGACCACGTCCACACCCACATCGTCACAGCGGCCGCGGTGGCCTCCGCCGGCTCTAGGGCCGGCACCGCCGACTACCCCGGCGATCCTTGGACCGTGCCGAAGTTCTACTGGTCGGTCTTCGCCACACGCGCATTCATGGCGGGCTTGCAGGCGCTGAATCGCGACGATTTGCGGCCCGAATGGACGATGCCACCGGAAGAAGAGTTCACGTTCGGGTATGCAGACTCCGATATCGACGCCGTCGTCGAGGCCGGCCCGGATGCGCTCGCCGCCAAGAGGGCAGCACTCGCCGCGCACGCCACCCAAGTGGTCGTCGGACCGACCGGCAAAGCCTGCGCCCTGTCGAACAACATGGCGCTGCCGATAACGGGGCAAGAACACTACGTCCTGGCCGCCGGCGCGGCGGGGGAGCGCGATGAGCGCGGCTGGGAAACAGATCTGCTTGCCGGGCTTGATTTCACTGCGGCCGTAACGCGGTAGGCTGCCAAGCAGGCAGCCACGGAAGGAATTCGCATGGACCCCGACCTGGACCCTAACTTGCAGCACTGGCAGGACAGACTCGACAGCCTGCAGTGGGTTATCGGCTCGATACTCTCCAACGTCGACAGCGTCCCGACCTGACCGAAACCAAGCCACGCGCCGCGTCGGTCGAAGACAGCGGCGCGACAGACCCCGCGATTCGGTTCGTCGTCTTGGCGCTATTGGCCGTTGACGGGGTCCTCTCCGCACTGGCCGGGGCTCTGCTGCTGCCTTTCTATATCGGGACGATTCCGTTTCCCATCAGCGGATTGATCAGTGGATTGGTCAACGCTGCACTGGTATGGGCCGCCGGGCGATGGACCAGGTCGCCGCGGCTGGCCGCGCTGCCGTTGTGGACGTGGCTCCTCACGGTGGCGGTGATCAGCATGGGTGGCCCGGGCGACGACGTCATCTTGGGGGGTCGCGGCCTGATGGCCTACGGGGCTCTGCTGCTGATCGTGCTGGGTGTCACGCCGCCGGTCTGGGTGTTGTGGCGGCGCAGCCACCGCGGCTGACGTTCGCGCACGCCGGATGCGGTTACTCAGGTTGGGATGTCGCCCGCTTGTCGGTCCAGCCCTGGCGCTACTGTTGACTGTTGCGCATACGGGACCCGACATGGGTGCCAAAATTTCACATGTTGGGACGCGCGGATGAAATTCGATCGTGGGGAAGTTACACCAAGGTGCTGCTGACTCCGGGCGAGGAGCCTACCGCTCTTCCTAATCCTGTGGTTCCGGCTCGGGCCTCTTCGAAGGCCTCGTCGAAGGCCAGCGCGTCGGCGCTGCGACGGGTATTGCGACGGGCTCGAGATGGCGTTGCGCTGAATATCGATGAGGCGGCCGTCGCGATGACCGCGCGCGGTGAGGACCTCGCGGATCTGTGCGCTAGTGCCGCGCGGGTACGCGACGCGGGTTTGGATTCAGCAGGACGGCGCGGCACAGGTGGCCGGCTGCCGATCACTTATTCACGTAAGGTCTTTATCCCGGTCACCCATCTTTGCCGCGACAGCTGTCATTACTGCACCTTCGTCACCGTGCCGGGCAAGCTGCGTGCGCAAGGGGCCGGCATGTATCTGGAGCCCGACGAGATTCTCGACATCGCCCGCCACGGGGGCGAACTTGGTTGCAAGGAAGCACTATTCACCCTCGGCGATCGGCCCGAGGATCGTTGGCCAGAGGCGAGCAAGTGGCTCAGCGAACGAGGCTATGACTCCACGCTGTCCTACGTGCGGGCGATGGCGATCCGGGTGCTTGAGGAAACGGGGCTGTTGCCGCACTTGAACCCCGGCGTGATGAGTTGGTCGGAGATGGCCCGGCTCAAGCCGGTGGCGCCGTCGATGGGCATGATGCTCGAGACGACATCGCGGCGGCTGTTTGAAACGAGAGGGCTTGCGCACTATGGCAGCCCGGACAAAGATCCGGCAGTCCGACTGCGCGCTCTCACCGACGCGGGCCGGTTGTCCATTCCGTTCACCACCGGTCTGCTGGTCGGCATCGGCGAGACACTGACCGAGCGTGCCGATACCTTGCATGCGATTCGCAAGTCGCACAAGGAGTTCGGCCATATCCAAGAAGTGATCGTGCAGAATTTCCGGGCCAAGGAACACACCGCGATGGCCGCTGTCCCCGATGCCGGGATCGAGGACTACCTGGCGACGGTGGCGGTTGCGCGGTTGGTACTCGGTCCTGGAATGCGTATCCAGGCGCCGCCTAATTTGGTGTCCCGCGACGAGTGCCTGGCGCTGGTCGGCGCCGGAGTCGACGACTGGGGCGGTGTTTCACCGCTGACGCCCGATCACGTCAACCCGGAGCGGCCTTGGCCCGCCCTGGACGAGCTGGCCGCGATCACTGCCGAGGCCGGTTACGAACTGGTCCAACGGTTGACCGCCCAACCCAAATACGTGCATGCGGGCGCGGCATGGATCGACCCGCGGGTGCGGGGACATGTTATGGCACTGGCCGATCCGGCGACCGGCCTGGCTCGTGACGTCAATCCGGTGGGACTGCCCTGGCAGGAGCCCGACGACGTAGAGTCCTCCGGGCGGATTGACCTCAACGCGGCGATCGACACCGAGGGCCGCAACACCGAAGCCCGCAGTGATCTCGACAGCGCCTTCGGCGATTGGGAATCGATCCGTGCGCACGTGCACGAGCTGACCGCGAGCGCTCCGGAGCGCATCGATACCGATGTGCTTGGCGCGCTGCGGGCGGCAGAACGCGATCCTGCCGGCTGCACCGACAGCGAGTATCTGGCGTTGGCGACCGCCGACGGTCCTGCACTGGAAGCGGTTGCTGCACTGGCGGATTCGTTGCGCCGCGATGCGGTTGGTGACGACGTGACCTTCGTCGTGAACCGCAACATCAACTTCACCAACATTTGCTACACCGGGTGCCGATTCTGCGCGTTCGCGCAGCGCAAGGGTGACGCGGATGCGTATTCGTTGTCCACCGAAGAGGTCGCCGACCGCGCGTGGGAGGCGCACGTCGAAGGTGCCACCGAGGTATGCATGCAAGGCGGGATTGACCCCGAGCTGCCGGTCACCGGCTACGCCGACTTGGTCCGTGCCGTCAAGACCCGGGTGCCGTCGATGCACGTGCATGCGTTCTCACCGATGGAGATTGCCAACGGCGTGACCAAAAGCGGGTTGAGCGTTCGCGAATGGCTGATCAGTTTGCGCGAGGCCGGGCTGGACACCATCCCCGGCACCGCCGCCGAGATTCTGGACGACGAAGTGCGCTGGGTGCTAACCAAGGGCAAGTTGCCGACTTCGATGTGGATCGACATCGTGGGCACCGCACACGAGGTGGGCCTACGGTCGTCGTCGACGATGATGTACGGACACGTCGACAGTCCACGGCACTGGGTTGCCCACCTCAATGTGCTGCGTGAAATCCAAGACCGTACCGGGGGTTTCACGGAGTTTGTGCCATTGCCGTTCGTGCACCAGAATTCACCGTTGTATCTGGCCGGCGCGGCTCGTCCCGGGCCCACCCATCGCGACAACCGAGCGGTACATGCGCTGGCGCGGATCATGTTGCACGGCCGCATCTCTCACATCCAGACCAGCTGGGTCAAGCTCGGTGTTGAGCGCACGCGGGTGATGCTCAGCGGTGGCGCCAACGACCTGGGCGGCACGCTGATGGAGGAAACCATTTCCCGGATGGCCGGTTCAGAACACGGGTCGTCGAAGTCTGTGGCGGAGCTGACGGCGATCGCCGAGGGCATTGGGCGCCCGGCGCGTCAACGAACCACCACATATGCACCGTTGGCGGCGTAGGTTTTCCGCCTCTTCACGCTTCCTCGTCGGCACAGGTGGGTATGGCTAGGTTGTGATTCGATAGATCGACGACGACCGATTCCCCGAGTGGCAGCCGTTCCTGGATGCGGTGCAGCAGCGTAGACCCGATGCCGGCACGTGGTGTGACGCCTGGACGGTGCGGGACTCGCGTCTTTCAGGTCATCCATCAGGCCGGAAACGCCGAGGAACTCGCCCGAGTGCTGGGCGCTCACCTAGAAGGTGAACCCGTCGGCACGCGCGGCTTCGAAGAACGTGAGGGCCCACTGCGCGCCCTCAACAACGCAGATCTGTGGGACGCGCTGCTTGACCGGATGGCCATCCTCAACCAGGTCGCAGCGGCCGCCGATGAGGTTGCGGCGGATACCGATGTCGCCTGGACGGGCCGCACCATGAAGGTGCCCTGGTTCGCCGAGCACATGCGCGAAGAGCTCGTGCTGCACGGCTGGGACATCACCGGAGACGATGCAGCCGCCCAGGCGCGGCTGGCCGAGCCGTGGATGACGACCCACAGCGTCATTGCGGTCGGCAAGCCGCTGCTGGCTAAAGGCGCCAGGCAACTGCTGCCGGGTGAGCGAATCGAGGCTCGGCTGCGCACTACCGGAACCGACGATGTCTTAATCAGTGCCGACGGCGACCGCACCACCATCGGGCTTGCCGATCCCGAAGGTCCGGCCACGCTGAAAACCGATCCGGCCGCGCGAGTGTTGCCACTTTGGGGGCGCAAGCCTGCTGACCCAGCACGGATTTGTAGCCGCGTCGGACCGGAAGCCTTAGGCCGCGTGCGCCGCCTGCTCAGTGGTTATTGAACTGCTGCGCGCGGAGCGATCGGCTCAGTAGTTGTTGCAGACGACCGCGACCTGCTGGATGGTGTTGAAGTACTGAGCGGCCTGCGGCATGGCCTGGATCTGCTGGGCCATCTGCGCGCGCTTCGGCGGGGGCGATGCCAGGAACTGGCGCAAATATCCCTGTACGGCCGGCGAGGAGTTGAATTGCGCGGCAGTGGCCGGATCTGTCGCGTTGAGCGCTGCCATCACCTGCCCGTAGTTACAGGTTGTATTGATGACAGGATCCATGGGGTCTGCGGATGCAACCCCGGTCGCAGCGGTCAACGCCACTGCCACACCACCGACCGCAACGGCCAATTTGGTCAACGACAGCTTCACCATTGTGGACACCTTCCCCAGTTGATTGCACCGCTAATAACGGCTACGACATTTGCCCAGCAGTTGCCGTCTCCCTCGAGGTTACCAGGCCCCGCGGGCGTCCTTCTATTGCAATCGATATCGGATGCCACCCTTGAGACGTAACTATCCGCAGGTCATCGGGATGTTGGGGTTGTTCGCCTCCAGCGAAATGAGGACTAGGGCTCGGCCGCCGGCTCGGTCACCCGGGCAGCACAAATGGCGCTATGCAACCAGGCGCGCAGCAGGGTCGTCCGACGCGCGTGCCAAGTGGTTGACCTGTATGTGCAACGTCTAGTATCAGTAACCAAAAGCTTTGTCTGAAGCGGCCGGAAGCGCCGGCGCGAGCTGAAGAGCAGCCCACACCGAGCAATAGATGGAGGAGACGTCCGTGACGTACACGATCGCCGAACCCTGCGTCGACATCAAAGACAAGGCGTGCATTGAGGAGTGCCCGGTCGACTGCATCTACGAGGGCGCTCGGATGCTGTACATCCACCCCGATGAATGCGTCGACTGCGGGGCCTGCGAGCCGGTCTGCCCCGTGGAAGCGATCTACTACGAAGACGATGTGCCCGAACAGTGGAGCCAGTACACACAAATCAACGCCGACTTCTTCGTTGAGCTGGGATCGCCGGGCGGTGCGGCCAAGGTCGGCATGACCGAGAATGACCCGCAAGTGGTCAAAGATCTGCCGCCGCAGGGCGAAGGCGACTGAGCGGGCCGGTGCCGCAAAAGCCCGGGAGGGGCCGGCCGGCCGTCTCGGCGTCTCTGCCGGAGTTCCCTTGGGATACCTTGGCCGACGCCAAAGCGCTGGCCAGCGCCCATCGGGATGGAATCGTCGACCTATCCGTCGGCACCCCGGTCGACCCGGTCGCGCCGCTGATCCAAGAGGCCCTGGCAGCCGCCGGTTCCGCGCCTGGGTATCCCGCCACCGCCGGCACTGCCCGACTGCGTGAATCGGCGGTCGCCGCGCTGGCCCGCCGCTTTGGAATCACCGGGCTAACCGAGGCGGACGTGCTGCCGGTGATCGGTAGTAAGGAACTCATTGCCTGGCTGCCGACCCTGCTGGGTCTGGGCCCTGCGGATGTGATCGTGGTGCCCGAGCTGGCGTATCCGACCTATGACGTCGGGGCCCGGCTGGCCAAAGCGCGAGTGCTGCGCGCGGATTCGCTGACCCAGTTGGGTCCGCAATCCCCGGCGCTGCTCTACCTGAACTCCCCGAGCAACCCGACCGGACGCGTACTGGGCGCGGACCACCTGCGCAAAGTGGTCGGGTGGGCGCGCGACAGAGGCTGCGTGGTGGCTTCCGACGAGTGCTATCTCGGTTTGGGCTGGGACACCCAACCGCTGTCGGTTTTGCATCCCTCGGTCTGCGACGGTGACCACACCGGGCTGCTCGCGATCCATTCGCTGTCGAAGAGCTCATCGCTGGCCGGTTACCGGGCCGGCTTCGTCGCCGGAGACCGGGATCTGGTCGCCGAGCTGTTGGCCGTGCGCAAACACGCCGGGATGATGGTGCCGACGCCGGTGCAGGAGGCCATGGTGGCCGCCCTGGATGACGACGCCCACGAGCAACTGCAGCGGGAGCGGTACGAACGACGGCGGGCCGCGTTGTTGCCGGCCTTGCGCTCAGCCGGTTTTACCGTCGACCATTCCGAGGCCGGCCTCTATCTGTGGGCCACCCGCGACGAGCCATGCTGGGACAGCGTCGGGTGGCTGGCTACGCGCGGCATCCTAGTGGCGCCCGGCGACTTCTACGGCCCGGGCGGTGCGCAGCATGTGCGGGCTGCGCTGACCGCCAGCGATGAGCGGATCGCCGCCGCGGTGCAGCGGCTCGCTTAGCCGACACGGCCCGCCTGCCGCCACGAGACGGGGGAACGTGCAGAATGCATCGGAGGCGTTTCGCCTGCTCAACCTCGGGTAAGGACGGTGGTCGTGACAACTTCGACCGGCAAGCTGCGCATCCCGCTCTCGATCGGGGACATAGCCAAGCGTGTGTTTCTGGGAAAGCCGCTGATCACCGAGGAACTGGCATCCGAGAAACTGTCGAATACCGTTGCGCTCGGTGCGCTTTCGCCGGACGCGATCTCATCGACCGCCTATGGCCCGGAGCAGATCCTGGTCGAACTGCTGCCCCGTGCGGGGCTGGCGGCGTTCGCGTTGTTGCTTCCCATCACCGGCGTCATCTTGGTGATTCTGGCGCTGGTGGCAGCATCGTATCGGCAGGTCGTCATGGCCTACACCCGAGCGGGCGGGTCCTACATCGTCGCCCGGGATAACTTTGGACCCCGGGTGGCGCAGATCGCCGCCGCGGCACTGTTGATCGACTATGTGGTCACCGTGGCGGTGCAGGCGGCGGCGGGCACGGTCGCGGTGGTGTCGGCGATCCCGGTATTGGGTCCCTACGACCTGTACATCACGCTAGGCGTGGTGCTCATTATCTGCTACCTGAACCTGCGCGGATTACGCGAAGCCGGCTGGCCGTTCGCGGCCGCAACTTACTTCTTCGTCATCATGATCGGCCTGACGATCGTGGTCGGTGTCATCCGCGAAATCCTTTGGGGGCTACCGACATACGATCCAGAGCACATCGCCGGCGCGGTGCCGGTCCATTCGGGGAACGGGCTGGTGATGGGCGCGACGGTGCTGGTGCTGTTGCGCGCGTTCGCCAACGGCGGCTCGTCGCTGACGGGGGTGGAGGCCATCTCCAACACAGTCGACGTCTTACGAAAGCCCCAGGGCCTCAACGCGCGTCGGGTGCTCACCGCTATGGCCACCATTCTCGGGCTCTTGCTGGCGGGTGTCGCCTACCTTGCTCACGTCACCCACGCCACCCCGTATGTCGCTGAATATCCATCGGTGCTGTCGCAGGTTGCCCGGGCGGTCTTTGGCAGCGGGGTGATCGGCGGCATCCTCTACTTTCTCGTCCAGGCGTCGAGCGCCGCCATCTTGTTCACCGGCGCCAATACCAGTTTCAACGGCTTTCCCGCACTGGCCAGTTTTGTTGCCGAAGACCGCTTCCTGCCGAGGCAGCTGACGAAACGCGGTCACCGCCTGGTGTTCTCCAACGGCATTATCACGCTCACCGCGCTGTCGCTGGCATTGCTGGTGGCGGTGCACGGCTCGGTCAACGCCCTGATCCCGGTTTTTGCAATCGGTGTGTTCACCGGATTCTCGATGGCCGGTTACGGAATGACCAAACACCATCTGACTCACCGCGAACCCGGGTGGCGACGCCGGCTGGCGATCAATCTGTCCGCGGGGATCGCGTCGACGGTCGTGGTCGCCATCTTCGCGGTGGCGAAGTTCACCGAGGGTGCGTGGCTGGTAGTCGTCCTCTTCCCGCTGCTGGTGTTCGTGCTGATGCGGCTCAACCGGGAATATCGGGCCGAGGCCGCCATTCTCGAGATGTTCCGCACCGACCGCCCAGACTTGGTGAAGTATGCACGGCACCGGGTGTTCGTCTTTGTGAACTCGGTTGACCTGGCGACGATCGAAGCGTTGCGGTACGGCAAGGGGTTACGAGCCGACGAGTTGGTCGCGGTGCACTTCATGGTCGACGCGGCCCATGCCGCGCAGCTGCGAAAGCGTTGGGATCACTTCGATCTCGACACCCCGCTACGGATCGTGGACTGCCCCGACCGGAGGATCAACCGGGCCGCGCAGCTGCTGGTCGCAAAAGCGCGGGATGAACACCCGGACACCAATGTGACGGTGTTGCTGCCGCGTCGGACATTTGCGCCGCTATTGGGCCGACTGCTGCATGACCGCACCGCGGACAAGATCGCCCGGGCGGTCAGCCTCATCCCGGACGCCGCGGCGACGATCGTGCCCTACGACGTGGAATCGCGCATCAAAGAGGCCTACCCGGACAGCTTCGAGCAGCGCATCGCGCACGAAGTCGACAAACTCCAAGCCTGGATCTCCCAGGACGAGGACCAGAATGTCGACGCCTACGAACACCCGGAGCGGCCACCGTCGGTGATCATGGTGGCAGGCCTGATTTCCGGGCAGCGCGCCACCATCGAAGGACGCGTCAGTGAAGTCCAGGACATCACCGAACGCGGGCGGACCCTGCGACAAATCGAGGTCGGCGACAGCAGCGGGGAGATGACCGTCACCTTCCGTCCCGGCCACGGGGGCGCCGACATCCAGCCCGGTCAGCTATTGCGGATCACCGGTAAGGCCCGCCAGACCGGCAACCGGCCCATATCGATGCTCGATCCGATGTATCACGTGATCGAGGACCCCGCGAACGCCACTGAGACCGGAGGGCCCGAGCAAACCAGCAAAACGTAATCTCCGCCGACCAGCGGGCTGACCCGCATGGCTGCAAAGAGTCGCGCGGGCGCAGCTTTGCGGTACGACTCGACGAGATCGGCCGGCAGCACGTGTTCTTTGCCGAGTTGCCTTGGCCGCAGCACGCTTTCGACCACGGGTGCATTCGATATCGCTCCCGCTAGCGGCGGATTTACCGGCCCAAAACTCCCACGAAAAGTTGACCGGCCAAACACTAGCAGCTGCGTCTTCGTCAGTAAGACGGCTGACGAGTCTGGATAGTGAGGCACCGGCACCGTTTATCCGCCGTACGCGGGACGGGGCATGTTGAAGGTGCGACGTCCATTGCGCAATACAGGGACACCCGTGGCTCGATCTCCGGTGCGCGCCGTCGGCGTTCCTCCCAAGGTGTTCGCTGTTGGGTTTGCCTCGGCTGCTGGAACCGCTCGGAAGCCCGTTTCCGCCAACGGGACTGGCCCATTGACCGGGCTGGCGACCGGATTCGTCGCCGCCCAGGCCCGCGGGACGGACAATTTCCCCACCGGTGTCGCCTGGCCCATACTCGCAAGCACCGGACCGCGAACGCCCGCTGGAGTCAGTGCGTCAGCCGCGGAAGCAGCCGCCTTGGCCGCGGCCTTTACCGCCTGGGCGTTAGCCAAGTTGAGCCCTGTCCCGAATTGTCCCGCCGAAAACACCGCGTAGGTCGTCGACCACAACGGTTGTGCCGGGTTGGTGACAAGGGTATTGAAGTCACCGAAGGCGGTCAGTATCGACGTCGGGGCCAAGGAGCTGGACCCCGGCGATGTGGAGGATCCCGAAGACCCTGCGGTTGCAAGGGTTAGCAGCTGTGCGGCAGAGCGGACATCAGCTGTGACACGGTTACCTGGGAATCTGTCCCGTGGAGGTGCCGTGGCTTGGGTCACCGCGGCCGCCTGGGCGGATTGGCCGCCGGCGTTCGTGGTCTGTGGCGGTTCGCTGAACGGCGTGAGCGCGGTCGCGGCCGACGAGGACGCGGCATAGCCGTACATGGCGGTGGCATCCTGGGCCCACATCTCGGCGTAGGCGGCCTCGGTGGCCGCGATCGCCGGCGTGTTCTGCCCGAAGAAGTTGGTCGCGACCAGCATGGCGAGCTGAATGCGGTTGGCGGCGATGACTTGTGGTGGCACCGTTGCGGCGAATGCCGCCTCATAGGCGGCCGCCGCAGCCCGTGCCTGACCGGCGGCTTGCTCAGCCTGCGCCGCCGTCGTAGTCGCCCACGCCACATACGGTGCGACCGCGCTGGCCATCGCCATCGACGCACCGCCGGACCACGTCTGGCCGTGCAGCTCCGAAAGCGTTGAGGAGTAACCAGCCGCGTACAAGTCCAGTTGTGCGGCCAGCGCGTCCCAGGCCGCCGCCGCCGCCATCATTGGTCCCGAGCCTGGACCGGAATACATCCTGGCCGAGTTGATCTCGGGCGGCAGCGCCCCGAGATCAAGCATCGGGTTCCTTTCTCAAAAGTCTGTCAACCGTCGCGCGCAACAGGCGGTCGCGGCGATCCTGTCTGCGCTGAAGGGTGCGGCTGCCGGCTATCCGCCGACGGAAGGACGCGGCATCTTGAATTGGCGCGGCGTCACACGCAATACGTTGTTCACTGAGGGACGCGATAACAGCCCTGACGACGACCCCGCGCCTGCTGGCGGCACGCCATTCCACATGTTGGTCGCCGGGCCTTCGTGCCATGACGGGCCGCCGTCGAGCTCGGCATCCGACAACCAGTGCGGCTCGGCAACAGTGGTGGCCGCCGGATTCGTCGCCGCCCAACTCTGTGGGACGGACAATTTCCCTAACGCCGTCGCATTACCCGCACTCGCAAGCACCGGACCGGCACGCCCACCGAGCCTGTCGCGGTGCTCGCCGCCCTGGCAGCGCCTACGGCCGCTTTGGCGGCTTCGCCGGCCGACTGGAGGTTAGACCGGAAAAGCCCGGTCCCGAAGCCTCCCGCCGAGGTGATGGTGCGACTAATGCCGTCGCTGAGATTTATCGGCGCGGTAACGGTATTGAAGTTACTGACGGCGCTGAGCGCCGACGTTGACCCCGACGAGGCCGAGGAGCCCGAAGACCCTGTTGTCCCAAGGCTTTGCAGCTGTTGTGGCACGGTCGACATCAGCCGGGACAGCGTCGCCTGAGATTGTCCGGCGGTTGAGGTACCCGTGGCCTGGGCCACCGCGGCGGCTTGCGCGGATGGGCCGGCGGCGTTGGTGGTCTGCGGCGGCTCGTTGAATTGCGTCAGCGTGGTGGCGGCCGACGAGGAGGCGGCGTAGTTGTACATCGCGGCGGCATCTTGGGCCCACATCTCCTGGTAGGCGCTCTCAGTCGCCCCGATCATCGCGGTGTTCTGCCCGAAAATGTTCGTCGCGACCAGCGCCGCCAACTGGGTGCGGTTGGCCGTGACTAACGTCGGCGGCACGGTGGCGGCAAATGCCGTCTCGTAGGCGGCCGCGGCCGCGCGAGCCTGACTGGCGGTGTCTTCGGCCTGCGCCCCGGCGGTCGTCATCCACGCCACATACGGTGCGGCCGCGCTGGCCATCGCGACCGACGCTCCGCCAGACCAACTCTCGCCTTGCAACCGCGCGATCGCCGAGGAGTAACCGCGCGAGGCCGACTCCAGCCCATTGGCCAGTACGTCCCAGGCTGCAGCGGCCGCCATCATCGGTCCCGAGCCCGGACCCGAATACATCCTGGCGGAGTTAATTTCTGGTGGCACTGCCCCGTAATCCAGCATTCGTATTCCCCCTTCGTCAGCCGGCCTCCGAAAAGGCGCCACCGTGAGCCGGTCGGGCGGGTCGGACTCAGCTGGCTGACCCCTCAGGACCGTCGAGTCCCTGCGCTAGTGGTTATGGGCAGCAGCGGCTTCATGAGCTGCCGACCGAGGCGGCAGGCCATGCACGCAAAGGCACGCGAATCAAGGATCTCGATCGCAGGTATGCACCAAAAATTTGAATGGCCACGTACGGTCCTCTGTTCGCATGGCTGCTACACATTTGCCAGCCGGATACTGACTTCTTCGGGAGGGGCCATTGGCGGTCGACAATGACGCGCAGTTATGGCGGACCCCACCGCCGTCGTGCGTTGCCATCTGCGGCGCCACCTAGGCAACGCAACTTCAAACCATCTATTCGACAGTCAAACCGAACTTGTGCTGGTTCGACAACCTGAAGGGGCTGATGTACAGGAGATTTCCAGCTAACTTCACTGGTTTGTCCAGTTATCGATGCGGCTCTATCGTTCCTGCATCCAGGCCTACGACATCGGGTGCCGGTCGATGATCGCCACACTGGCAAAGGGTCGCGACGGCCCAAGTCAGGGATAGCGCCTGGCAGCTTACAGGGCTCGGTAGGCCATGCCACGCGTCGGTAATGTCGTGGGAGCGGTACCCGAAGCGATGGGGGTCGGTGCGGTATGCGCCTGGCCAACGCCGCAATGCCAACGTGCCGTCGCACCGACAACGCACTGTGTGAGCTCCGCCATAGCGGTCGTTTGCTGCCGCGCCGGGTTCTCACCCGACCTCCATGGGACTTGAGGATTCGAGACCGGGCGGCTAGCTGGACGTATCGGCGACGTATGCTGGAAATCTCCTGTAAATTGACCATCTTAACTTGCTGACGGTTCACAATCGGGTTTGACTAATAGGCAATGTGCTGAAGGTGCGTCGCCGGGATGGGTGCACCGAGGTTGTCAACGCACGATGGCGGTGGCGCTCGCCATAACTGCGCGTCACTGTCGACGGCCAACGGTCCCTGCGGAACACAGGCAGTACCCGGCTGGTCAGCTGTACAGCAACACGCGACGCGGAGGATGGTGAGTGGCCGTTAAGGTTTCATCGCCGCGTGATCGAGGTCGTCGATTCCCGCGCCGTGCATACGTCACATGTGCGGTCCGGACCGAACGCGCCAGCACGTCCGGCGGCATTGACGAAACCCCGCGAACGCCAGGCTGTTTGGATCGGCAGGTACTGAATTGCTGACGAGCCCGGCCAAGACTGACTCCGTAGGTAAGGGTGGCTTGACGGTTACGCCAACATCGTCTGGGAAAGGTAGATATCGCGTGGCGCGTTCGCATCGCATTGCGGTCTGGAACCCAGAAGACGTCGTGGCCTGGCGCGCCGGTAATCACGCCATCGCCCGCCGCAACCTGATCTGGCAGGTCGTGAATGTGCATGTCGCCTTCTCGATTTGGTACCTGTGGTCGGTGATGGTGCTGTTCATGCCAGAGTCGGTCTACGGCTTTTCGACCGGCGACAAGCTGCTGATTGGCGCCACCGCCTCCCTGGTCGGAGGGCTCGCGCGCATACCTTATGCGATGGCCGCCAACTGGTTTGGTGGACGCAACTGGACAATTTTCTCGTCGACGGTGCTGCTTATTCCCACCGCAGGAGCCATTGTGCTGTTGGCCCACCCCGGCCTGCCGTTGTGGCCGTATCTGGTGTGCGCCGCGTTGACCGGCTTGGGCGGCGGCAACTACTCCGCATCGCTGGCCAAAGTCGACGGTTTGTTCCCGCAGCGGCTGAAGGGCTTCACGCTGGGTCTGATCGGCGGGATGGCCAACCTCGGGTCGGCGAGCATCCAGGCGGTCGGACTGGTGGTGCTGGCCACCGCCGGTCATCAGGCGCCGTACTGGGTATGTGGGATCTATCTGGTACTGCTGGCTATCGGCGGTATCGGTGCAGCGCTGTTCATGAACAACATCGTCGCGCACCGCACAGGCTTGTCCATACACAACTTGCGCTCCATTATTTCGGTGCCCGACACCTGGGCAATCTCGTTTTTTTACATGTGCGCCTCTGGCTCGTTCCTCGGTTTCGCGTTCGCCTTCGGCCAGGTGTTGCAGCACAACTTCATAGCCGGTGGGGAAAGCCACGGGCAGGCGTCACTGCACGCCGCCGAGGTCGCTTTCATCGGACCGTTGCTCGGGTCGTTGGCGCGGATAGTCGGCGGCAAGGTGAGCGACCGCTTCGGCGGCGGCCACGTCACCCTCAGCGTCTTCGCCGCCGCGATCGTGGCCGGCGGCTTTCTGGTCGGCGTCAGCACTCACGACGATCTCACCCGCGGCCGCGGCGGCCCCGTGACCTCGCTGACGATGATCGGCTACATTGTCGGTTTCATCGCGCTGTTCATCTTCTGCGGTGCGGCTAAGGGGGCGGTCTACAAGCTGATTCCCTCGGTATTCGAGGAGCGCGGCCGCGCACTTGGTCTCAGCAACAGTGAACTGCACCACTGGGCCCGTGTCAGGTCGGGAGCGTTGATCGGGTTCGCCGGTGCGTTCGGAGCGCTCGGCGGTGTGGGGATCGACTTGGCGCTCCGGCAGTCCTATGACACAGCAGGCACCGAGACGCCAGCCTTCTGGACATTCTTGGCGTTCTACATCGCCGCCGCGTTGTTGGTCTGGGCCCGCTACGCGCGACCCCACAGCAAACATATGACGATACCGACGTCGCGGCAATCAACTATGGAGGAGACGGTCAAGACGTGACTGCGTTGGTGAGCCCGCAATCCGAAACGGGCGCGACTGCGACGACGTACCTACGGTGAAGAATTGTCATAGAGTCTAGGTGAAACTCTAATCAGGAGCTAAAAGATGACTAACAATATTACCTGGCATGAACACAAGATTTCTCGCGGTGAACGCGAAAGACTTAACGGCCACAAAGGATGCGTTATCTGGTTTACCGGATTGAGCGCCAGCGGTAAGAGCACGATCGCGAACATCGTCGAGCAAAAGCTGTACGAACGGGGCGCGCGGAGCTATCTACTGGACGGGGATAACGTCCGCTATGGTCTCAATGCCGGCTCCGGATATTCTCGAAGAGCGCCATGGGGCCGAGTTTGCCAAGCGGTTCGGGCTAGGATTTTCCGCCGAGGATCGTGAGGAGAATATCCGACGTATCGGTGCGGTCGCGAAGTTATTCTGCGAGGCTGGCGTCATCGCTTTGACGGCTTTTATCAGCCCGTATTGTCGTGATCGTGATGCAGTTCGCGCAACTCTCAGCGATGGCGATTTCATGGAGATCTTCATCGACACCCCGATAGAGATATGTGAACAGCGCGATCCTAAAGGGCTTTACAAGAAAGTCAGGGCCGGCGAGATCAAGGGATTTACCGGGATTGACGATCCCTATGAAGCTCCGCTGAAGCCGGAATTGCGGCTTGAGGGCGGCAAGAAAGATGCGGACACGCTGGCCGAGGAAGTGGTCTCTCATCTCGAGAAGGCGGGCGTCATCCCCGCCCTCGCTCGATGCCAAGATACTCGGGAAGGGATGGTCGAAGTTTAGAAACCAGGTCGAGGCCGACAAAAAGTCCCAGTATGACACGCGGATGTCAGGGTCGGCCGGGACGGCTTAGGAAGCCGGCCACTCGAGGATGCAACTGTTGAATACGAATCCGCGAAGCGAGGTCATGACATGAACTACAAGGGTCACAATGGGAAACCGATTGTGGAACGAGTCTCGACGGAAAACGCAGCTAGCCAAATCGAAGGTATGCCGCGCGTTCCCATATCAAAAGCCACCGCGCACGAAGTAATCAGCCTTTCCTACGGTTTCTTCACTCCGCTGACAGGATTCATGGGCCGGCAAGAGGTTGATGGCACCCTGGACAAAATGCAACTCCCCGACGGAACGCTATGGAGCATACCGATCGTATTCGATATGTCTGCGGACAACATCGAGAAACTCGAGATAAAAGAAGGCGATAGTGTGGTTCTCGAGTATCTCGGAGCCCCCATGGCCCTCTTTGAAATCACCGAGATATACGAGTACGACCTGGAGCGCATGGCCGAAAAAACGTACGGCACGTCTGACCCTCGGCACCCGGGCGTCAAGAAAACGCTTGGCTACGAAAATCGGTTCATCGGCGGCGAGATCACGCTCATAAACGAGCCCGTCTTCAACGAGCCATTCAAAAACTTCTGGCTCACTCCGAAGCAGCATATGGATGCGTTGGCGGAGAAGGACTGGAAGCACATCGTCGCTCATCAGACGAGAAACGTTCCGCATTCCGGCCACGAGGCATTAATGAAGCAAGCCTGGTTCGCCGCGAATGAGGACATGCCAGTCGACAACCTGAATACGGGCGTGCTGGTGAATGCCATCATTGGCCAGAAGCGCGTTGGGGACTATATCGACGAGGCAATACTTTTGGCGCAGAACGCCCTGAGAACCAGCGGGTATTTCCGCGAGAACGTTCACATGGTGTCTTTTACGCTCTGGGACATGCGGTATGCAGGACCCCGAGAGGCGATCTTCCACGCAATCCTGAGGACAAACCTCGGATGCACGCATCACATGTTCGGGCGGGATCACGCCGGCGTGGGTGACTTCTACGACCCCTACGACGCCCAGAACCTCCTCAAGCAATACAGAAGTGAGCTGGGCATCAAACCAGTGTTCCTCAGGGAGAACTGGTACTGCCCAGAATGTTTGGAAGTCACCAACTCAGCTCTTTGCGGCCATGACTCCAAAGCGCAAAGTTTTAGCGGCAGCCTGATACGAAGCATTCTGACGGACGAAGTTAAGCCGACGCAGAAGGTCATGCGGCACGAAGTGTTCGAAGTCGTGATGGATTGTGCTGCCAAGTACGGCCAGGGTTCGCCCTTCGTGACCGAAGAGTACTTGAAGGACAGACTACCGGTCTTCACGCTGAACCAATTGGAGGATTCGTGAGCAGTAACGAGAACAAGATCAAGGTCAACGTCTGGATCAACGAGGAACGGCTGGAGGTGCTGGCAAACGCCGGAATGGCGGACTTGGCAAACGAGGCTTTCGCCGGGATGAGGCTGCTGGAAATTTATACGACGGAAGAGCAAAAAAATCTCATTTTGCAGCGGTATCCGTCGGCCAAGTACGACTCTGCCACCACTCGGTCTATCGAGTTGCTTCCCAAAAAAGCAAAGGACAGACTGCTAGAGCTGTCTATCAAGATGCATTCCACGGGTCCCGATGTAATGGGTCGCTTTCTCGAGGAAGCACAAACCTGAGTACCTGCCCTTAGGGCTGTCTTACCATTCAAGACAAAAGTAGCGCGGACCGGCGACGGGGGCGCGGCCAGGCGCCGGTCCGCGGTCGATGCGTCCGATTTGCTGAACGACACCCCACCGCAGCAGCGGATAGAGGGCAGCTGTCACCGCTGGCGTACGTGTCGCAACGTCCCGACGTCATTTGCCTGCAGCGATCAACCATGGCACTGCTAGCCCAGCTGACGTTGTAAGTGCTTGCAGGACCGGATCTTTCGGCACCCCGAGACAACAGTCGCATGGCCCGCAAGCTGGCGGGCTAACGATCGATAGTCCTTCTCCGGACAGCCGGGCCCGGTCGCGGCGAATCATGGTCCTATGCCGTAGCTATGGCGTGCAAACGACAGGGAAAATCCAACCAAAACACAGGAAGTTATAAGGTTGCCCAGTCAGAATTAGAATCATGCTGAGTTAAACTGGCGCGAACAACGTTTCAGCTACACAGCTACGACGGCCACGTGTGGCAGAACCTCTAGTCTGCGGCGAAAGGCTCCAGCTCAGAGTGCTCTTCGCGCCAAGGGGGCGCTCGATAGCCGACCGGCCACGGGGTAGCAACTCTGCCTGCCGAAACCCTTGGGAAGGGGGCTGGCGTTTAGAAAAGCATTTTTTTCTAAACCGATTTCAAGGCTCTGTTGTCAACCGACGCGCGTGAAAAAGGTTCTGCGAACAAACTTACGGAAGGTAATTTGACTGTGGAAAAACAACTTCTCGCTCCGACCAGGGTGCTGAGGGACTACCTCTCGAACTCGATGGTTTGGGAGGACTTCCTGGCACAGGGCGGCTTTGTCGAGTCAGACATTGTCGTTGCGGATCCATTCAAGGCCGGCACCACCTGGACACAGAGAATTGTCCAGCAAATACTTCGTAACGGCGAAGAGTCAGAGGGCGGGCTCTCGGATACGTCGCCGTGGCTGGACTCAAGCTGGGGCGATCATGCCGGGATGCTCAAAGCACTGAAGGAGCAGCGCGAGTCCGGTGTACGGCGGGTGATGAAATCGCATCTGCCGGCGGACACCCTGCCGATCGCCCCTGAGGCCCGTTATGTGTTTGTCGGCCGAAACGGCAAAGACCTCGGAATCAGCTTCCACAACTATCTTTACAATTTCTCCGGGCCGACTATGGAGACGATCAATCAGATCCATGCCGAGTGGTCCGGTGACCCCACTCCTCTAGTCATTCCGGAGGAAATGCAGGAGTTCTTCGACAAGTGGCTCGACACCAATGGGTATCAGTGCTGCGACCTGCTCGACATCATGCGGTCATGGTGGCGGCTGAGGAACGAGCCGAATGTGCTTCTCCTGCACTATGCACAGCTGAAGCGGGATCTCCCGGGTCAAATCGCCAGGCTCGCGGAGTTCTTCTCCATCGATCCGGCGTCGCTGCGGATGGACGTCATTGTCGAACACTGTTCCTTCGATTACATGAGCGCCCGGGCGGAGAAGATGGCGCCGTTCGGTGGATCGCACATGTCCAGCGCCAAGGCCTTCTTCCACAAGGGGCTGAAGCGCGACCATCGTAATGAGTTGACGCCGGCGCAGGTCGGGCGCTTCGACCGCGTTGCTCTCGAGAAGTTGGGCGAGGAGTGCGCTCACTGGTTGGAAACGGGCGAAAGCCCTTCAGCCAGCTGAGTTAGCGCGAAACGATGTCGCGATGTCGCGGGACTTCGCCGTAACGCGGAGTCCCGCGACGCGATATAAGGACCCAGAGTGTATGGCTGATCGAGGTCTGGTACTCCGCGATCGCCTCCTGATGGAGGTCGTGGCCCTGGTCTACATCGTGGTGGCGGCGCAATGTCACGGTTGGCATTACTTGTTCTTTCCCGGGCTTGCGGCGCTCACGCATGACGTGCTGACCCGACCATGGGGGAAGTGGGCGAGTCAGCCGGGGCGGCTTATCGTGACCCCGGCCGTAGGGGCGGCTGTCGGGACGCTGATTACGCGCATATTCCCTTATGGTGTTCTGGCCATTCTGCTCGTCGTTATTTCCTGCTTGCTGCTTCTCGCGCTGCTCAAGTCGAACATCGCCCCCGCGATAGCAGCAGGGGTGCTACCTCTCTTCTTGGGTATAACGAGCTGGCTCTATCCCGCCTCGATCGTGGTGAGCCTGGTCGTGTTGGTTCTTATTCTGTTGCCGTGGCAAAGGCATTGCCGCCGCAAGTATCCGGGGCTTCATGCTTCGGACGCCAATCCAGATGATGTTCTTGAAACGCTCCCGAGCGGAAATGCGTGGGTCTTGCCATTCTTTGGGTTTTTGACGTTGATGGCCTTCTGCGCCACGGCTTCGGGGCTGCGGCTTGTCTTGTTTCCGCCGCTCATCGTCATCGCCTATGAGATGTTCGCCCACCCCACCACGTGTCCATGGGCCGGAAAGCCGCTAGCCCTTCCCGCTGCGTGCTTCCTGACAGCGACCGCAGGATGGGGCGCTGTCAGTTTGTTCGGAAGCGGTGGTATGGCGGCCGGATGCGGACTGGTGTTCGGCATCATTGCGCTTCGCCTGCTGCGGCTTCGCATGCCGCCCGCGCTGGCGATCGGACTTCTTCCGCTCGTCATCGATTCTCCCAGCATCAAATACCCGATCTCCGTGGCTATCGGGGCAGGAGCACTGACGCTCACCTATCAGCTGTACCAACGCTGGTTCACCGGTCAGGGCCGCGCTGGCCAGGGTGTCCCTAACAAAATGAGGAGTGCATAGTGTCGAATGCCCAATTGACTGCGGTCATATTGGTCCTGTTTCTGCTTGTTGGCCTGGCTCAATTGCTGGGCTATTTATTCATGAAGCTTCGCCAACCCAAAGTGGTCGGCGAAATTTTGGCCGGCGTCGTGCTGGGTCCAGCGCTACTCGGCCGGCTGCCATTCTTCGAGCACCTCATGGGCACCGCCAGGCACAACACTCACATCCTGAGCTTCGTCTATTGGCTCGGCTTACTACTACTGATGTTTGTCTCCGGTGCCGAGGTGCAACAGCTGTTCGGCCGAGGCGAGCGGCGCAACGTGAGTTGGCTCGTCGTCGTGGGCACCGGCATACCGTTCCTGCTCGGGCTCGTTTTTGGGCCGCATCTGATTCGTCCCAGCCTGGCCGGGCCGCACGGCAACCGGGTGTCGCTCATCATCATTCTGGCGGTGGGTGTCGCTGTCACCTCAGTGCCGGTGGTGTCGAAAATCTTCGCCGACCTCAAGATTCTGGATACGCGGTTCGCGCGGCTCATCCTCGGCGTCGCGGTACTCGAGGACATTGTCTTGTGGCTCGCACTCGCGATCGCGACCTCAATCGCGGCCAAAGCCCACCTGCATCCATGGCAGATGTCGTTGCACCTGTTGGTGACAGTGGCCTACTTCGCCCTTGGGCTCACGGTTGTTCCGCGTGCCGTCAAGCGCATTAATAAGGCGCGCTGGAATGTTCTCGCGCAGCACTCGCCCACCGGCTACGCCATCGCAGTCCTGCTGGCGTACTGCGCAGTCGCCGGAGCGCTGGACGTCAACCTTGTCTTCGCCGCATTCCTTGCGGGTTTTGCCCTTGTGCACAAGAAGCGCAGGCTCTTCGACGACTCCCTCGAAGCGATCAGCAAAGTCTCCTTCGCCTTCTTCATTCCGATCTACTTCGCGATCGTTGGCCTGAAGCTCGACCTCATCCGCGGCGTCTCGTTGCCGATGATCGTCATCTTCATCGTGGGCACCTGCGCGGTGAAAATGCTGTCGGTTGCGCTCGCCGGGCGGTTCGCCGGATTCCGGGGCCTCGAGCTGATCAACCTCGGGATCACCACCAACGCCCGCGGCGGCCCAGGCATAGTGCTGGCCAGTGTCGCCTTCGATGCCGGCATCATCAGCTCGAAGTTCTACACCACTCTTGTGGTCGCAGCCGTCCTCACCTCGCAGCTCGCCGGTGCCTGGCTCGACTATGTCTTGCGTAAAGGCTGGCCGCTGCTGAAATCCGATGCGGCCAAGGAAGCCCCGGACGTCTTGAGCGAGGGTCTTCCGGCGGCTGAATCTGACCGCGTGCGTAACCACTCCGACGTAGAACAGGTGGTCACGACCGGGTCTGAGGGTCAGGCCAGTCAGGCGTCGTGAGCAAGCCAAAGTGCCGGGCGGTTACGCGCGGCCACGCGGTGACACACTGGCGCTCTGCGGATGTGTTCGGTCAGGTCAGTCGGGCGGTGGGGGGAGTATCGCGCGAATCTGGGCGAAGGCGTTTTCGATGGAGTCGCACCGGAACGCCAAATCGTCGGGCTGCAGACCGGCGCGTTCGCGCAGCAGGGAGAGAATGGACGAGTTCTGCATGGGCGCTAGCGTCTCGCGTCTGTTCCGCATGACGGCGGTGATGCAGGGGAGGGATCGCACTAAACCTCTCTAGGGTCTCTGGCTAGGGCCTCTCCAAAACCCGCAACCCCAGCGAAAACAGCAGCCGCACCTCGGGATCGGCCAGCGAGGTGGACAACAACTTCTCGATCCGCCGCACCCGGTAGCGAACCGTATTGGGATGTACTTGCAGCGACTGCGCGGCGTCGGCGATGTCGCCGAAGCTGTCCAGGTAGGCCCGCAGGGTATCGGCCAGCACCGGATCCTGCGCACGCAGGTCGACGATTCGCGGATCGACTAATCGCTTTTCGCTGCCGACCAGGGTGACGATCTCGTCGAGCAAGACGGTGGTGCGCGCTTCGGCCAGCGATGTTACCTGCCCGATCGAAACAGGATGGCGCTCAGCGCTGTCCAGCACGCGGTCCACCTCGGTGCGCGCCGTTGCGATCCCGGCGAGGCCTGCGACAGGCGCGGCGATGGCGGCTCGCAGTTGCACCCCAAGCTCGGTGCGCATTGCGCCGATTGTGCCGCGGACCCACGAGGTGACCGACCGGGGCTGTGTCTGTGGCAGTAGCACATAAATCCGTGACCCGTGCGAGGCGACCTGAGCGTCACGGCGAAAAGCGCTGGCGCTCAGTGCCATTACGTCAGCTAGCCGTGCATGACGGGCCTCGTTGGCTGCGGTGTCCCAACCGATCAGCGCCGCGGTGCCGTCGGCGGCGAGGCCAAGCTCGCGGGCGACGGCAGCCACGTCGGCGGGTGCGGTAATTTCTGGGTCGGTGAGCCCGAGAAGTTGCTGTATCCGCCGC
The DNA here is from genome assembly GCA_963730415.1 of uncultured Actinomycetota bacterium. Taxonomy (GTDB): domain Bacteria; phylum Actinomycetota; class Actinomycetes; order Mycobacteriales; family Mycobacteriaceae; genus Mycobacterium. The sequence continues at coordinate 60,133 of CAVSSC010000003.1, forward strand.
ATATGCGTGGACGGCCGGGCCGCCAGCCGCGACATGATGCGGGCGGCCAGCACCGCCGCGCCCCGCAACATCTCCTCGGCGTCGTCGGCCAGCGGTTGTGAGCCCTGCTGCACCCAGATGCTGCCGCCAAACACCGGCGGTCGCCGCGCACCAGCCGCCGGCTGGTAAATCCCGACGGCCAGCCGCGGACGCAGGCCCAACTCTGGGCGCTCGGCAACGCGCACCACCTCGCCGTTTGCCCGCAGCGCATCAAAAATGCCCCACTGGCCGATCCACTCGAGATGCTCGGGCGGCCCGGCCCTGCCCAGGATGGAAAGGCGGCGCAGCTCATCGGCTTCGTCGTTCGAGGCCGAATAAGCCAGCACCTGCGATTGGGCGTTTTCGATACTCACCATGCCGTGGATGCGGTCGGCCAGCGACTGGGCCAAGCCGAACAGGTCGGTGCCCGAGTCATCCATCGCATCGGCGCGGTCCCCGTGATGTTCCAAGACGTGATTGACCAACTGGTAGAGCCGCTCCCAACGGGCCCGCGGCTCGACGGCTACTACCGCCGACCCGGCCGCGACCGCCGTGGTCACCAATGAGTTCGACGGCTCTTTGACGAAGATCGCCACCGGCACGCGCTCGCGTGCCTGCTTGTCCATCCACTGCAGCGCCTCGTCGTCGGTGACTCCCAGCAGGAAGAACACATCGGCCGAGCCCGCTGCCGCCGCCAGCCCCAGCCGCACATCGTCGGAATCAATCAGCGCCGCCGACCCCACCGGAAGGTCTAGCCCCCGAGGCGCGTCCACCAGGCTGACCAGGGTCGCGTCCAGCGCGAGCAACAGCTGACCCAGCCCCACACCGGCCACGTTGTCTGATCTTACTACCTAAAGGCCACTATCCTGTCCGATCAGCTAACTCGATGAGCGGTCACGGCGAGGATCCTGGCAGCATGGACGCGATAACCCAGGTGCCGATTCCGGCCAACGAGCCGGTCCATGACTACACACCGCAATCCCCGGAACGCACCCGGCTACGCGCCGAATTGGCCGCGCTGGCCGATCACCCGATCGACCTCCCGCACGTCATTGGGGGTAGACACCGGATGGGCGACGGGGAGCACATTGATGTCGTCCAGCCGCACCGACACGCCGCAAAGCTGGGCACCCTGACCAACGCCGTCCACGCCGATGCGACAGCGGCTATCGAGGCCGCAATGGCCGCGAAACCCGCCTGGGCGGCAATGCCTTTCGATGAGCGGGCGGCGGTGTTCCTGCGGGCCGCCGACCTGCTGGCCGGGCCATGGCGGGAGAAAATCGCCGCCGCGACGATGCTCGGCCAATCCAAGTCTGCCTACCAGGCCGAGATCGACTCGCCCTGCGAGCAGATCGACTTCTGGCGGTTCAACGTGGCGTTCGCCCGTCAGATCCTGGCGCAGCAGCCGATCAGCGGGCCTGGGGAATGGAATCGCAGTGACTACCGCCCGCTGGACGGCTTCGTGTACGCGATCACGCCGTTCAACTTCACATCGATTGCCGGCAATCTGCCGACTGCACCGGCGCTGATGGGCAATACCGTCGTGTGGAAGCCGTCGATCACCCAGACGCTGTCGGCTTATCTGACCATGCAACTGCTCGAGGCCGCGGGGTTGCCACCCGGTGTGATCAACCTGGTCACTGGCGACGGCTTCGCGGTTTCCGATGTGGCACTGGCTGATCCGCGGCTGGCCGGGATCCACTTCACTGGATCGACGGCCACCTTCGGCCACTTGTGGCAGCAGGTGGGCACCAATATCGGCCGCTACCAAAGCTATCCGCGGCTGGTCGGCGAGACCGGCGGCAAAGACTTCGTGGTCGCGCATGCCTCGGCGCGACCAGATGTGCTGTGCACCGCTTTGATTCGCGGTGCATTCGACTACCAAGGGCAGAAATGCTCGGCGGCGTCGCGGGCATTCATCCCGCATTCGGTGTGGCGGCGGATGGGTGACAGCTTTCTGGGCGAGACCGCCGCGCTGCGCTACGGCGACGTCACCGATCTGACCAACTACGGCGGCGCGCTGATCGACCAGCGTGCCTTCGCCAAGAACGTCAATGCCATCGAGCGGGCGAAAAGCGCTGCCAATGTCACCATCGCCGTGGGCGGCGAATATGACGACAGCGTGGGCTTTTTTGTGCGGCCCACGGTGTTGCTCTCCGATGATCCGACCGACGAGTCGTTCGCGACCGAGTACTTCGGTCCGCTGCTGTCGGTGCATGTGTACCCCGACGATGATTACGAACGAATCCTCGACGTTGTCGACGCCGGGTCTCGGTACGCGCTGACCGGCGCGGTCATCGCCGACGACCGCGAGGCCGTGCTGACCGCGCAGAACCGTCTGCGATTCGCCGCCGGAAACTTCTACATCAACGACAAGCCGACCGGCGCGGTCGTCGGGCGCCAGCCGTTTGGGGGTTCACGTGGCTCGGGTACCAATGACAAGGCCGGATCGGTGCTGAATCTGTTGCGCTGGACCTCGGCCCGCACCATCAAGGAGACGTTCGTCCCGGCAACCCACCACACCTATCCGCACATGGGTTCCGACTGATGGCCGGACTGTTCGCCAACACCCTGCGCCCGGTGATCCTTGCCGCCAGCCGGGGAGACGGATTGCGCCGCGCTGCCGAACGGTTGCCAGTCACCCGCAAGGTGGTGCACCGGTTCGTGCCCGGCGAGACGATTGACAGCGTGCTGGGCAGCATTGCCGTGCTTCGTGATTCGGGCCGCTATGTCAGCGTCGACTATCTGGGAGAGGATGTCACCAACGTCGATGATGCCAACGCGGCGGTGCGGGTTTACCTGGATCTGATTGACAACCTGAGCCGGTTCGGCGATCGCGCCGATGACGGCGTCCGACCGCTCGAGGTATCGCTGAAGTTGTCTGCCTTGGGGCAGTCGCTGGATCGCGACGGCGAGAAGATCGCGCGGGAAAATGCCTATGCGATTTGCGAGGCGGCGCACCGGGCCGGTGTGTGGGCGACGGTGGATGCCGAAGACCATACGACGACGGAATCGACGTTGACGATCGTGCGCGACCTGCAGCTTGACTTCCCTTGGCTGGGCGTGGTTTTGCAGGCGTACCTGCGGCGCACGCTGGGTGATTGTGAAGAATTTGCCGCAGCCGGTGCGCGGATCCGGTTGTGCAAGGGTGCCTACGACGAACCCGCATCGGTGGCCTACCGAGACCCCGCCGCGGTCGCCGACTCCTACCTGCGCTGTCTACGTGTGCTGATGGCCGGCTCGGGCTACCCGATGGTGGCTTCCCACGACCCGGCGGTTATGCAGGCGGTGCCCGCGCTGGCACACGAAGCAGGACGCCCCACAAGCGATTTCGAATACCAGATGCTGTACGGCATCCGCGATGGCGAGCAGCGACGGCTGGCCGACTCCGGCAACCAGATCCGGGTCTACGTGCCGTTTGGCACCCAGTGGTATGGCTACTTCATGCGGCGACTGGCCGAACGACCTGCCAACCTGACGTTTTTCCTGCGGGCGCTGGCGCAGCGCGGGCACTGAGCGCACCCGTGGCGGCGACCCGCCGACAGTCCCCGCCCTGGACGCACACTCAAAGCCCATGATGCACACGCAACGCGCCGTCACTGTGCGCGACGCGGCCGCGGGCGGTCACCCGCGAAGCCGCGCACCACGTGCGCGCGCACGAACTCGGCCGCCACCTCGGGGTCGTCCATGTCCCGGATCGAGGACGGCGTGCTGAAAAGCGAGAACAGGATGCGCGCAAACCATTCCGCGGCGGCCTCGATGTCGAGGTCCTTGCGCGCCTCCCCGGTGAGCCGGGCGGCGGAGAGGTAGGGCGCGAAGAAGTCGACGCATTCGCGCAGCAGCACGGCGGCATCCTTGGTCAGCAGCAGGCTGATCGCATCCTCGTCGAAGTACTTCTCGGACGCGATGGCCCGCCGCGCCTGGGTCACGAAAACGGCTGCCTGGCTCAGCTTTTCCTCCAGCGAGCTGCCCCGGTCCATAGCTTTGGACATCTCGCGGTAGAACCGCTCGGAAGCGTGTTCGGCGCAACGCCTCGATGATGGCGGCTTTGTCGCTGAAGTACTCGTAGACGGTGCTGCGGGACACGCCGGCCGTCTTGGCGATGTCGACGATCGTCGCCTTCTGCAGTCCCTGTTTGCGAAAACAGGCGTACGCGGACTCGACGATCAGCTCGCGGGTATCGGTCGCCTGGGTCAATGCGGAAGCCTGGGTCATCGAGAGCTCACTCAGTCGGCCGGCGCGAGAATCAGTCCGCTGGTGGGCACACCGGTGCCCGACGTGACCAGCACGTGCTCGACGTTGTCGACCTGGTTGCAGGAGGTGCCGCGGACCTGGCGCACGCCCTCGGTGATGCCGTTCATCCCGTGGATGTACGCCTCGCCGAGCAGCCCGCCGTTGGTGTTGATCGGCAGCTCCCCACCCAGCGACAGCCGTTCGACGGTGGCGAAGTCTTTCGCTTCGCCACGCCCACAGAAGCCGAGCTCCTCGAGCTGGGTGAACACGAACGGCGTGAAATGGTCGTAAATGAAGGCGGTTTGGATGTCTCTGCGGCCCCAGACCCGAGTCACGCCAGAGCCTTTTGGCGACCACCCCCATCTCCGGCAGCCCGGTGATGTCTTCGCGGTAGTAGCTGGTCATCATCTCGCCCTCGTAGGCCGCGCCCTGGGCGGCCGCGGTGATCACCGCCGGGGGCTGCCGAAGGTCCCGGGCGCGTTCGGCACTGGTCACCACCAGCGCGACCCCGCCGTCGCTTTCCTGACAGCAATCCAGCAGTCGCAGCACCGGTTCGACGATCCAGCGCGAATTCTGGTGGTCTTCCAGCGTGATCGGCCGCTGGTAGAACCAGGCGTCGGGATTTCGTGGCCGCGTGTGCGCGGTCGACGACGGCGATCCGGCCGAAGTCCTCGTTGGTGACCCCGTACGTCGACATGTAGCGCTGGGCGTGCATCGCGACCCACGCGGCGGGAGTGAGCAATCCGAACGGGGCGTAGTGCGCCATGAACGGCGGAGTCTCGGCGCTGGTGCGTCCGCTGCCGCCGAAACGCATGCCGGATCGTCTCGTTGAACGCGCGCCAGCACACCACCACATCGGCGACGCCGGTCGCGACGGCCATCGCCGCGTGCACCACGGTGCCGGCCGCCGCGCCGCCGCCGTGCGGCACGCGCGAGAAGAAGGACAGGTCGCCGATGCCCACGTTGCGGGCGACGTCGATCTCGTCGCTGGAGTCCATGGTGAACGTGACCATGCCGTCGACGTCGCTCGGGGCCAGCCCGGCGTCGTCGAGCGCGGCACTGACCGCCTCGCACGCCAATTGCAGCTCGCTGCGCCCGGACTCCTTGGAGAACTCGGTCTGGCCGATCCCGGCGATGGCGCAGCTGCCCGCCAGCGAGCGACTCATGCGCCGGCTCCGTCAAGCAGGCTGAGCACCGCGGTGCCAGAGACGTGGTCGCCCAGGCTGTTGGATGCTTTGAAGGTCACTTCGACGAAGTTCTCACCGTCGTGTCCCGTCGTGTCTTGCCGGTCACGCTGCCGGTAAAGCACAGCGGGTCGTCGGGAAAACACGGGACGCCAAGGCGAATCGACAGCTTCTTGACCATCGCTTCGGGTCCGGCCCAGTCGGTGAGGAAGCGCACGCAATACCCGTTGGTGGTCAGGATGTTCATGAACAGATTGGGCGAGCCTTGCTTGTTGGCGTAGTCGCGGTCGTGGTGCACCGGCATGAAGTCGCGCGACGCGATCGCGCCGGCGACGATCATCGTCGTGGTGATCGGGATCTCGAGCGGGGTCACCTCGTCGCCGACTTCGATGTCGGCCCACAGCAGCGTCTTTCTGGTGGTCGTCCGGGATTTGGCGGTCGTCATCGCTTGCCCTCCTTAACGTCCCCAGTGGCCGGCCGAAACTGGTGCAGCACAAGGTCATCATCGAACGCCTGGTAGAAGACCTCGACCGGCATTCCGACCGTGACGTCGGTCGGGTCAATGTCACAAAGATTGGACACCAGCCGCACCCCTTCGTCGAGCTCCACCAGCGCGACGATGTAGGGATAGTCGAAGAACGGGAACCGGGGCTCCAGCGGCAGCACGTAGCTGTAGACGGTGCCGCGCCCCGACGCCTCGATCGCATCCCAGTCCAGGGACCGGCATTTGGGGCACATGGGCCGCGGCGGGTGGCGCAGGGCGTCGCATCCTTTGCAGCGCTGGATCAGCAGTTTGTGCTCGCGCAACCCGTTCCAGAAGAATTCGGTGTCCGGGCCGATCGCCGGTGCCAGGCGGGATGCCATCAGCGTTCCGGCCTGAATCGCAGCACCCGGAATCGCTGGCGTCCCAGCACCTCGCCGTTTTGGTCGGTGTAGGTGATCAACCAGGTCAGGAAGTAGCCGGTGCCCTTCGCTGTCTTCTTCGTGTCGGAGACGTCCTCGAACACCGACGTCGCGCTGATGACGTCGCCCAGCCTGGGATAGCGTTCGATCTCGAACTCGGAGTTGGTCGCCACCGTGCTGCTGAACCCGGCTTCGTCGAGGAAAGCCGTCGGGTTGCCTTCGATTTCGACCGGTGCGCCGCCACGTTCCCCGATCCCCTCCAGCTTCGGTGCCGGCATCGTCCAGGTCTGCAGCATCACCGGGGGTGACACGATTCCGCCGAACCTCGACGACGGCCGCGAACTCCGGGTCCAGGTAGACCGGGTTCATGTCATCGAGCGCGTGAGCCCAGTGCCGAATCATCGGCTGATTGACCGGATCCGGTGCGATCGAAGGCTTCCCGCTGCCCCCGGTGGGCTGGCCGGCGAGCGCCCGCAGCTTTTCGTGGAACTCGGTGTCTGAATCGGTCACTGAATTGATCCTCCTGATCTATCGTGCGGGGGTTCCCAGCCGTACCGGCATGCGCTTCACGCCGGGCACCATGGTGGCCCGCATCCGCTCTACCCCTCCCACCAGCTCGAGCTTCGGGAAGCGGCGCAGCAACTCGTCGAACATGACGGCCGCCTCCAGCCGCGCCAATTGCGCTCCAACACAAGCATGTTCGCCGCACCCGAACGCGATGTGCGGGTTTGGGTGCCGGGTCACCTTGAATTCTTCGCAGTCAGCACCGAATACGTCCTCGTCCCGGTTGGCCGACCCGTAGAGCATCACCACCACGTCGCCTTCAGCAATCCGCTGACCACGAATCTCGACGTCGGTCGTCGCGGTGCGTGCCATGTGGACCACCGGGCTGTTCCACCGCAACATCTCCTCGACGGCGCCCGGAATCAGCGAGGGATCGTCGACCAGCAGGCGGCATTGGTCCGGATGTGCGATCAATGCCAGCGTGCCGAGCGCGATGAGATTGCGGGTGGTCTCGTTGCCGGCGACCAGCAGCAGGAACGCGAAGTTGAGCAGGTCTTCATCGGTGAGCCGATGTCCGTCGATCTCGGCGCCGGCCAGCACCGACAGCAAGTCGTCGTGGGGTTCAATTCGCCTGGCGGCGATGAGCTTTTCGAAATACTCATAGAGCTGCCCCATGGCCACGAACGGGTCGAGTTCGATCTCCGGGTCGGCGGTTCCGGTGGCCGCGTCCGACCAGGCCCGGAATTGCTCCCAGTCATCGGGCGGGGCACCTATCAGCTCGGCGATCATCCGGGTGGGCAGCGGAGCGGCGATCTCTTCGGCGAACTCGTGGACGGAATCGGGTTCCAAGCCATCGAGGATGCCCCGGACGATTTCACGGATCTTGGGTTCGAGCACGGCCACTCGTCGCCGGGTGAAGCCCGAGTTGATCAGCTTGCGCAACTGCCGGTGCCGCGGCGGGTCGGTGAAGATGAGGTTGCCGTCCTGCACCGGGTTCGGCATGTGCGGGTCGGGGATGGTGATGCCCTTGGTCGAGGTGAACGTGGCCGGGTTGCTGGACACGAAGCGGATGTCTTCGTACTTCAGCAGCGCCCAGAAGTTGGTGACGTCGTTCCAGCACACCGGCGACGTGGCGCGCAGCTCCCGGTAGGCCGGATAGGGATCACCCGCGTAGAAGTCGGGGGAGTGCAGTGGAACAGTAGTGAGGAATCCTGCACTGCGGCCGCCTCCGACGGAATCAAGCATCCGACACATTGGCGCGATGTGTCATGCGACGTTGTGTCTACTCCAGGCGCGTCAACCGCTGTCAATACGCGCGCAACGCGATGAAAGGCCGCGTGAATTCGCCTCAGTAGTGATTGACGCCACAGGTGCATGGGTGTACACAAGGTGTTAGATGACCGACGTTCGGGTGAGGAAGCGATGGCCGAGCTACAGACTCCGGGACCGCTTGTCGACACCTACCAGCTCTACATCGACGGCAGATGGGTCGAGCCGCAGGACGGTCGCTACGACGACATCTCCCCGGCCACCGAGCAGACCATCGCCACCGCGCCCGACGCGAGCGTCGCCCAGGTCGGCGAGGCGATCGCGGCCGCGCGGCGGGCATTCGACGAGGGACCGTGGGCCAGCATGAGCCTCGACGACCGAGCACGGCTGCCTCAATCAGCTCGGCGACGCACTGCTGAAGCACGCTGACGAGTTCTTCGCGCTGTCACAGGTGGAGTGGGGCTGCATCACGAACGAGCGCATGATGCAAGTCGACGGCGCCGCATACATGTCCATGCATGCGGCCCAGCTCGCCGCGCAGTTGACCGACGAGCCGGTCACCGGGGTCGGCGCCGGAACGACGTTGCTGCGCCACGAGCCGCTCGGTGTCGTATCGATCCTGACGCCGTGGAACTTCCCGCACTGCCTCAACGTCATGAAGGTGAACAACGCGCTGGCGGCGGGCAATACCGTCGTCCTCAAGCCCTCGCCGCTCACGCCGCTCGCCGGGCTTGCGCTCGCCCGGATGATCGACGAGTACACCGACATCCCGCCGGGTGTGGTCAATGTCGTCACGCCGTCGGGTCTCGAAGCCGCCAAACTGCTCACCACCGATCCGCGAATCGACATGGTCAGCTTCACCGGCAGCTCGGCCGTCGGTTGCCAGGTCATGTCCGCCGCGGGCGCCACCATGAAGCGGATCTTGCTGGAATGCGGCGGGAAGTCGGCAAGCATCGTCTTAGACGACACCGAGGTGACCGACGAAATGCTGCAGCAGATGCTGTTCGATTGCTGCTCACTGCACGCCGGTCAGGCCTGCATCCTGCACAGCCGGCTGCTGCTGCCCGATTCGTTGCACGACGAGGTCGTCGACCGGCTCGTTGCGCTGGCCCGTGACGTCAAGAGTCGGCGACCCCGCCGATCCCGACGTGCAAATGGGGCCGCTGATCAGCGCTGAGCAACGCAACCGCGTCGCAGGGCCACGTCTCTCGGGCACTCGACGACGGAGCGAAGCTGGTAACCGGCGGCGGTCGTCCGGCCGGTTTGGATGTCGGCTTCTACTTCGAACCGACGATTCTCACCGAGGTCGATCCGGATTCGACGATCGCCCAGGAGGAAGTGTTCGGGCCCGTGCTGACCGTGCTCCGCTACCGTGACGACGACGACGCGGTCGCGATCGCAAACAACTCTCACTACGGGCTGTCCGGTGCCGTGTGGGGCGCCGATGTGGACCGAGCCGTCGGTGTGGCGCGCCGCATCCGCACCGGCCAGATCGCGGTCAACGGCATCGGCCCCGGTGACGCGCCGTTCGGCGGCTTCAAATTGAGCGGGTTCGGTCGTGAGGGCGGCGGAATCGGCGGCCTGCATCAGTACATGGAGCCGAAGGCCATCGGGATGCCCGTCTGAGACGGACCCGTTGCCGGGCTCTGTGAGCCTTTCGTAAACGGCTCGTCACATGCAAAGCTGCTGGCATGGTCCTCGCGATTGCCCGCCCCAAGCTCGAAGGAAACATCGCGGTCGGGGAGGACCGCCAGATCGGGTTCGCCGAGTTCGGTGCCCCGCAGGGGCGCGCGGTCTTCTGGCTGCACGGCACTCCCGGCGCCCGCCGGCAGATACCGACCGAGGCCCGGGTCTATGCCGAACACCACAACATTCGTCTGATCGGCATCGACCGACCCGGCATCGGCTCATCGACACCACACCAGTACGACAGCATCGTTGCGTTCGCCGACGACTTGCGGACCATCGCGGACACACTCGGGGTCGACAAGATGGCCGTCGGTCGGCCTGTCCGGTGGTGGTCCGTACACCCTTGCCTGCGCCGCGGCCTTGCCCGACCGGGTGGTGGCCGTCGGTGTGCTCGGTGGCGTGGCACCGACGCGCGGCCCGGACGCGATCAGTGGTGGTGCGATGAACCTCGGTTTGCGGGTCGCGCCGCTGCTGAAATTCGGAGGTAACCCGCTGCGGGTGGGCGCGAGCCTGCTGATCCAGGCGGCCCGCCCGGTCGCATCACCCGCACTCGACATCTATGGCCTGCTCTCACCCCAGGCCGACCGGCATCTGCTGGCCCGCCCCGAATTCAAGGCGATGTTTCTCGACGACCTGCTCAACGGCAGCCGCAAGCAGCTGGCCGCACCGTTCAACGACATCATCCTGTTCGCCAAGGACTGGGGATTCCGGCTCGACGAGGTGAAAGTCCCGGTCCGCTGGTGGCACGGCGACCACGACCACATCGTTCCGTTCGCCCACGGTGAGCATGTCGTGTCCCGGCTGCCCGACGCCGAGCTTCTCCACTTGCCGGACGAGAGTCATTTGGCGGGCTTGGGCCGCGGCGAGGAGATTTTGTCCACCCTGATGAAGATCTGGGACGAGCAGGACTGACCACGAGTTTCCCCGGGGCGTCCGGGTAACCTCGCTCACGTGTTGCTGGCGTCCCTGAATCCGTCGGCGGTTACCGCCACCGATATCGCTGACGCGGTGCGTATTGACGGCGCTGTGTTGAGCCGCAGCGACTTGGTCGGTGCCGCAACGTCGGTGGCCGAGCGGGTCGCCGGCGCGGACCGGGTTGCGGTCCTGGCCACGCCGACCGCGTCGACGGTGCTGGCGGTCACCGGCTGCCTGATCGCCGGCGTGCCTTTCGTCCCGGTGCCCGCCGATGTCGGCGTGGCCGAACGCCGGCACATGCTCACCGATTCGGGGGTACAGGCCTGGCTCGGCCCGGTGCCAGACGAGCCAGAAGGGCTGCCGCACATCCCGGTGCGATTGCACGCCCGGTCCTGGCACCGTTATCCCGAGCCGTCGCCCGAGGCCACCGCGATGATCATCTACACCTCGGGCACCACCGGGCTGCCCAAGGGTGTGGTGCTGAGCCGGCGGGCAATCGCGGCCGACCTGGACGCGCTGGCGCAAGCCTGGCAATGGACGGCCGACGACGTTTTAGTGCATGGATTGCCGCTGTTTCACGTGCACGGGCTGGTGCTGGGCCTGCTCGGGTCGCTGCGGATCGGAAATCGCTTCGTGCACACCGGAAAACCGACACCGGCCGGCTACGCCCAGGCCCGTACTGACGCCGGGGGTACGTTGTATTTCGGGGTCCCCACGGTGTGGTCGCGGGTGGTGGCCGACGAGGCGGCGGCCCGGGCGCTACGCCCGGCGCGGCTACTGGTCTCCGGAAGCGCACCGCTGCCGGTTCCGGTGTTCGATCGACTGGCCGAGCTCACCGGGCATCAGCCCATCGAGCGGTACGGCGCCTCGGAGTCGCTGATCACCATCTCGACGCGGGCAGACGGCGAGCGACGCGCGGGGTGGGTGGGTCTGCCGCTCGCCGGCGTAGCAAACCAGATTGCTCGACGACAACGGCGGGCTGGTGCCGCACGACGGGGAAACCGTTGGGCAGCCTTCAGGTTCGGGGTCCGATGATGTTCAACGGTTACCTGAATCGGCCGCAGGCCACCGCCGAGGCTTTCGACACCGACGGCTGGTACCGCACCGGTGATGTCGCGGTCATCGACAGCGGGGGGATGCACCGCATTGTGGGACGCGAGTCGGTCGACTTGATCAAGTCCGGCGGATACCGCATCGGCGCAGGCGAAATCGAAACGGCGCTGCTCGGGCATCCCGGAGTGCAGGAGGCCGCGGTCGTCGGGATGCCCGACCAGGACCTGGGTCAGCGTATTGTCGCGTTCGTCGTCGGCGCGGCTGAACTGAAAGCCGACGAACTGATCAACTATGTCGCCCAAGAGCTTTCGGTGCACAAGCGGCCACGTGAGGTGCGCATCGTGGACGCGCTGCCACGCAACGCGATGGGCAAGGTCCTCAAGAAGGAGCTGCTGTCCGACGGTTGAGCTGTGGCGAGCGTGCGAGTGGTACGCCTGATGCGGCGTGTCTCCACGTCGACTACCGACCAGCGCGCAAAAGTGGTGGAGCTCACCCCGAAGGCAATCGAGCCCGTGACCGCCCAACCCGCAGTGAAGTGCACGGAAGCTTCGCGCGCCGCGACACGCAGCATGTTGCCAGCTTTCCAGTCGAGCGAGACCGCGAACCTTCACCTACCGTCGTAACCGTGTATCGATGCAGCCGGACAGTGAGCGGCCACCATGGGTGAGCCGAATCGGCCAATGGGCACCGCTGTCACGATTGCGGCCGGCACCGGACCTACCCCGATGCGGCGGATAGCGGCCGCCTGTCTGGTCGGCTCGGCAATCGAGTTCTACGACTTCCTCATTTACGGCACCGCGGCAGCGCTGGTGTTTCCCACAGTGTTCTTCCCGCACCTCGGCCCTACGGTGGCCATGGTCGCCTCGATGGGGACGTTCGCCGCGGCGTTTCTGTCCCGGCCGCTGGGCGCGGCCGTCTTTGGCTACTACGGGGACCGGCTGGGCCGGAAAAAGACCCTGATAGCCACGCTGCTGATCATGGCCGTATCCACCGTGACCGTGGGCCTGGTTCCCAGCACGGCTGCCATTGGTGTGGCGGCCCCACTGATTCTGGTCGCCCTGCGGCTGCTGCAGGGATTTGCCGTGGGCGGCGAATGGGCGGGGTCGGCTTTACTGAGCGCCGAGTACGCGCCAGCCGGCAAACGTGGCCGTTATGGCATGTTCACCCTGCTCGGTGGCGGCACCGCGGCGGTGCTGAGCAGCTTCACGTTTCTGGGTGTGAACTTCACGATCGGTGAAAAAAGCCCCGCGTTCATGCAGTGGGGATGGCGCATCCCGTTCCTGGTCAGCGCGGCGCTGATCGGTATCGCCCTATACGTGCGGCTCAACATCAACGAGACTCCGGTGTTCGCCGAGGAGAAGGCCCGCAACTTAGTCCCCAAAGCGCCGCTCGCAGAGGTTCTGCACTTGCAGCGCCGTGAGATCGCACTGGCCGCCGGGAGCATGCTGGCCGCTTTTGGCTTCGTCTATATGGGCAACACGTACCTCACCATGTACGCCTACTCGCACCTGGGCTATTCGCGCAGCTTCATCTGGTCCGTCGGTGTGCTGGGCGGGTTGGCGAGCATCTCGTTCGTCGCGCTGTCGGCTACGCTGTGCGATCGAGTCGGGCGCCGCCGCATGATGCTGCTGGGGTGGGCAGGGTGTCTGCCGTGGTCATTCGTGGTGATCCCGTTGCTCGACACCGGCAAACCCGTTTTGTACGCGGTTGCCATCGTCGGCATGTTCGCCATCGTCGCGATCGGCTCCGGACCCACCGGGGCCTTCATTCCCGAACTGTTCGCCACCCGCTATCGCTACAGCGGATCGGCGCTGGCGCAGAACCTCGCCGGCGTGGTTGGCGGCGCCGTACCGCCGCTGATCGCCGGAACGCTGCTGGCCACCTACGGTAGCTGGGCGATCGGGCTGATGCTGGCCATTCTGGCGTCGGCCAGCCTGGTGTGCACCTTTTTGCTCCCGGAAACCAACGGAACAGCGCTTCTCTCCACTCGAGACGCTGTTTTCGAAGACGCAGAGCTGGACGGGCCCGGCGGCGGCCGGTAGCTCAGTTGGCGTGCAGGTCCTCGTTGAGGGCGATGCCCTGACCGCCGCGGGCCACCACTTCCACGGCCCCGGTGACCGAATTGCGGCGGAACAGTAGGTTGTTGCCGCCGGACAGCTCACCAGCCTTAACCACTTTGCCGTCGGGCGTGGTGACCTTGGTGCCCGCGGTGACATACAGGCCAGCTTCGACGACGCAGTCGTCGCCCAGTGAGATACCCAGCCCCGCGTTGGCGCCGAGCAGACAACGCTTGCCGATCGAAATGACTTCCGTGCCACCGCCGGACAGCGTGCCCATGATGGATGCTCCACCGCCGATATCCGACCCGTCGCCTACCACCACACCGGCTGAGATGCGGCCCTCCACCATCGACGCGCCCAGGGTGCCGGCGTTGTAGTTGACGAAGCCCTCGTGCATCACCGTTGTGCCCGGCGCCAGGTGGGCGCCCAACCGCACCCGGTCTGCGTCGGCGATGCGCACCCCGGTTGGCACGACGTAGTCGACCATCCGCGGGAACTTGTCGACGCCATAGACGGTCACCGGTCCGTGGCGCCGCAGCCGTGCCCGGACCGCCTCGAAACCCTCGATCGCGCACGGTCCGTGATTAGTCCAGACCACATTCGTCAATACACCGAATAAGCCGCCGGCGTTCAGCCCGTGCGGCGCCACCAGCCGGTGCGATAGCAAATGCAGCCGCAGGTAGGCGTCGTAAGCGTCGGCGGCGACATCGTCCAGCGAGCCGATGACCGTGCGCACGGCGATGGTCTCGGTACCGCGGTCGTCGTCCCGGCCGATCAGCGCAGCCAGTTCCGGGGGAACGTCGGACGCCGCGAGTCGCGACGTGGCGCTGGTGCCTGATTCAGTCAGTTCCGGTGCGGGAAACCACGTGTCGAGAATCGATCCGTCGGAGGCCAGCGTCGCCAGCCCGATACCTGCAGCTCCAGTCACGGCGGTCAGGGTACTTCCTGGGCCGAGCGGTCGCAGAATCGCATCCCGAAGCGGCCGAGAATGCGATTCTGCGACCGCTCGGCAACAGATACTCTTGGCTTCGTGCTGGACTTGCGCGGGGATCCGATCGAGCTGACCGCGGCGTTGGTCGACATCCCCAGCGAATCGAGAAACGAAGCACGCCTGGCCGATGAGGTGGAGACGGCGCTGCGCGCTCAGACGTCCGGCTTTGAGATCATTCGCAACGGGAACGCCGTGCTGGCGCGCACTCGGCGCCAGCGGCCGTCGCGGGTACTGCTGGCCGGACACCTGGACACCGTCCCGGTCGCCGGAAACCTGCCCAGCCGTCGCGAGAATGGCGAGCTGTACGGATGCGGCGCCGCGGACATGAAATCCGGTGACGCGGTCTTTCTTCATCTGGCCGCCACCGTTGCCGAACCGGTCCACGATCTGACGCTGGTGTTTTACGACTGCGAGGAAATCGACGCGGCGGCAAACGGTTTGGGCCGCATCGAGCGCGAGCTGCCGGATTGGCTATCCGCCGACGTGGCCATCCTGGGCGAGCCCACCGGCGGCTACATCGAAGCCGGCTGCCAGGGCACCCTGCGCGTCGTGATCAGCGCCACCGGAACCCGTGCCCATTCGGCACGTTCCTGGTTGGGAGACAACGCAATTCACAAACTAGGCGCTGTCCTGGAGCGGCTGGCCGCATACCAGGCGCGCACCGTCGATATCGACGGTTGTACTTACCGCGAGGGCTTGTCGGCCGTGCGCATCGACGGTGGTGTGGCGGGCAACGTGATTCCCGACGCGGCCTCGGTGACGGTCAACTTTCGTTTTGCCCCCGACCGGTCGGTGGCCGCGGCGCTGCAACACGTGCATGACGTGTTCGACGGGCTCGACGTGCACATCGAGCAGACCGACGCCGCAGCGGGCGCGATGCCCGGACTGGCCCAGCCCGCCGCCAAGGCCCTGGTCGAGGCCGCCGGCGGACAGGTCCGGGCGAAGTACGGATGGACGGACGTCTCACGTTTCGCCGCGCTGGGCGTACCGGCGGTCAATTTTGGGCCCGGCGATCCCAACCTGGCGCACCGGCGCGACGAACGGGTTCCGGTCGCCAACATCACCGCCGCGGTGGCCATCTTGCGCGGCTACCTGGGTGGCTGAGATCGGCCGGCTATCGAGCCTTGCATCGCTGCGCCTGGGCGGCGGCGTCGGCGGCAGCCGCCCGCATACCGACCGCCGCCAGCTCGTCCGACACCGCCTGCAGCGCCGCATCGTCACGAGCCGCCAGCGCCCGCGCATGGGCGAGAGCTATTTCCCCTACGGCGCAATCGATCTCACCGCACAGCCGGGCCAGCGGATCGGCTGCACGAGTGTCGCCGAGCCGCACGGCCTCGTGCCAGACGCGCAGCGCCACGGCCGACTGCCCGCTACGTTCGGCCATCCGGGCGGCGTCGCGAGCGGCGGCCACCGCGCCGTGCGAGTCGCGCATTGAGGCCAGCCGCCAGGCGCGGGCCACACCGAGCTCCGGCGCGAACAACGCCGACTTGGTTCCGTGTCGGGATTCGGCTCTGCTCAACGCTTTTGCTGCAGCGGCGGTATCTCCCTGCTGGGCCAGCGCGGTGGCCAGCAGCATCAGCGACAGCGGCCCCCACGAGTAGCCGGTGCGTTCCAAGGTAGCGGCCGCCGGGCCGAGTAGCGCCGCCGCTTGGCCGAATTCGCCGTCGGCGATCAGCACATGCGCCAGTAGCACCTCGCCGATCGCGCGACCGGGCTGCTGCAGTTCGGCGAAGTCGGTGAACTGCTGCGCGAGTTCGCGGGCCAGGTCGAGCCGGCCCGCCATCAACAGCGCGGTGGTCTGGCCCAGCCCGATCGTGAAGCGCAGCAGTCCGGGATGTTCGGCAGCCAGGGCGCGCTGCGCCAGCGGCTCGACGTCGTCAAAACGGCCCTGCCGCGCCGAGCATAATGCGGCCGCACTGGCCGCCCAGGCCACCGCTTGGTCATCGGCCGACGGTGATGCCAATACCTCGCGGCCGATTTGGACGGCGTGTCCGATATTGCCTGCGTTCATGGCGAAGGTGGCGCTCAGCGCGTCGAGCGTGGTACGCGCACCGGCGTTGGTGATCCGATTGCGGATGGTCCGCAGGAACGCGGTGGCCCGCTCCGGTTCGCTGAGCATCCAGAACTGGTTGGCCGCCCGCAGCAGAGTCCAGGCCATCAGGTCCGGCTCGGGCAACCCGGCGGAGTCGACCGCGGCCAGCACCGCGTCGGCCTCGCGGCCACGACCCTGCCAGGCCAGGGCATGTGCCAGCGGCAGCCGCGCCGCCAAGTCGCCGGAACGCTTCAGCGCCCCGCGGGCCAGTCGTTCGCCAAGGGTGAGGTCGCCCAGCCGCAGCGCCTGCTGTGCGGCGGCGACGACCTCAGCTATCGGCTGCGGGGCGTCGCTGTCCACAGCCAGGGACGCCAACCGCAGCCGGTCGCTGAGGTGCTCCGACGGATGCTGCGACAGCAGCTTCACCAACTCGGTGCGCCGTTGTCGGGCGCCGTCGTCACCGAGCGCGACACGCGCTCGTTCGGCAAACATTGGGTGGGCTGTGTACACCACCGGATCGTCGCTGCCTTCGCCGCGTACCCGTGTTTCCGCCGCGCCGCAATCCTCTGCCTCCCTCACCGCGCCATCGCCGGCGAGGATGGACAGATCGGCGAGTGACAGCGGCTCCTCGACGGCGAGATAGTCCAGCACCGATCGCGCCGCCGCAGGCAGTTCGGTGAGGAATGCATCGACCTCAGCCGGTGTGGTCGTCCCGCCGGGCGGCTCGATGTCGATCCGGGCGAGCAGGCCGTCGGCCCACAGCGCTGCGACGGCCTCCGGGGATGAGTCAGCGCGGGCGGTGACGATCATCCGCGCCACGCCGGCCAGCGCTAATTGGTACACCAGCGTGGCCGACAGAATGTCCAGGTGGTGAGCGTCGTCGACGACGAGCAGCAGATTGTCACCGCCCAGCGATGCCCGTGCTGCCCGCAACAACGCAGCCGGCTTCCCGATGTCAGCGATTTCCACCAGATGGCTGAAGGCCCCGAACGGGACCGCGCGTTCGGTCGGGGTGCCGGTGACCCAGCGGGTGAGCGTGCCGGGGTGCTGGCGGTCGAAGTTTTCTGCAGCCAATCGGGCCAACGTGGATTTGCCGACGCCGTCGGGTCCGAGGACGACAGCCCCGGTCTGCCGGGCTGTGTCATCCAGGGAAACGTTTAGCCGCTCTAGGGCCGCCGCGTGTTGGGGGACATTCCATCGAATCGGCACTGCCGGATTTTAGTTCGCACCATGCTGGCGGCACGGCGAAAGCCTTATATGTGACGGTGGTGCGCCATTGGTCTACCTTTGGCGGGTATGCGCCCGGAACGCGATTCATCAGGCGACTGGGCGGTGTGTGTGTACTGCGCGTCCGGCCCGGAGCATCCCGAATTGGTTGAGGTCGCTGCCGAACTCGGCGACGCGATCGCCGAGCGCGGCTGGACCCTGGTGTGGGGCGGCGGCCGCGTTTCGGCAATGGGTGCGTTGGCAAGTGCGGCGCGGGCCCGCGGGGGGCGGACCGTCGGCGTCATCCCCCAAATTTTGATGCGCCGCGAGATTGCCGACGCAGAAGCCGACGAGCTGATCGTCAGCAAGACCATGCGTGAGCGCAAGCAGGTCATGGAAGACCGCGCCGATGCGTTCATCGTGCTCCCGGGCGGCGTCGGCACCCTGGACGAGTTGCTTGATGCATGGACCACCGGCTATCTCGGTCTACACCGCAAACCCATCGTGATGCTGGATCCCTTGGGGCATTACGAAGGCCTGTGGATCTGGTTGTGTGGACTGCTCGACAGCGGTTACATCTCGCAGACAGCGATGGACAGGTTGGTGCTGGTCGACAAGGTGAGTGCCGCCTTAGAGGCGTGTGCGCCCGCCTGAGGTGGTCAGCAACCTGCTCGTCCCTATTAGGCTGTCCGCCGAGCTTGACGTTTTTAAAGGAATCGAGGGATCACGTGTCCGATCAGGACGGGGGAGGGCGCAAAGCGGTCGGCCTGACCGATATCGCGTCGCGGGTGCCGGGCGTACTGGTCGACGTGCCGGTGATCGTGCGCGGAGCGCTGACCGGGTTGCTGGCCCGACCGAGCTCCAAGAAATCGATCGGCACTGTGTTCCAGGAACGGGCCGCTCGCTACGGTGATCGCGTCTTTTTGCGGTTCGGCGATCAGCAACTGACCTACGGGGAGGCCAACGCGACCGCCAATCGCTACGCGGCGGTGCTGGCGGCGCGCGGTGTCGGTCAAGGCGACGTCGTGGCCATCATGCTGCGCAACTCGCCCAACGCGGTGCTGGCGATGCTGGCCGCGGTCAAGTGCGGCGCCGTCGCCGGCATGCTCAATTACCACCAGCGCGGCGAGGTGCTGGCGCACAGCCTGGGTCTGCTGGACGCCAAGGTCCTGATCGCAGAGACCGATCTGGTCAGCGCCATCTCCGAATGCGGCGGGTCCGGCACCAGCGAAGTGCTGACCGTCGAAGACCTCGAACGATTCGCTGTGAGCGCTCCGGCCACCAACCCGGCGTCGGCATCGGCGGTGCAGGCCAGAGACACCGCGTTCTACATCTTCACCTCGGGCACAACGGGATTTCCCAAGGCCAGCGTGATGACGCACCTGCGGTGGCTGAAAGCACTGGCCGCGTTCGGCGGGCTGGGGTTGCGGCTCAAGAGTTCCGACACGCTGTACAGCTGCCTGCCGCTGTACCACAACAACGCTCTGACGGTGGCGGTGTCGTCGGTGATCAACTCGGGGGCGACGCTGGCGCTGGGCAAGTCGTTCTCGGCGTCGAAGTTCTGGGACGAGGTGATTGACAGCCAGGCCA
Organism: uncultured Actinomycetota bacterium; assembly: GCA_963730415.1. Taxonomy (GTDB): domain Bacteria; phylum Actinomycetota; class Actinomycetes; order Mycobacteriales; family Mycobacteriaceae; genus Mycobacterium. The sequence goes on from CAVSSC010000003.1 coordinate 79,780, forward strand.
CCGCGTTCATCTACATCGGCGAGATCTGCCGGTATCTGCTCAACCAGCCGACCAAGCCGACCGACCGGGCGCATAAGGTGCGTCTGATCGCCGGCAACGGGCTGCGGCCGGAGATCTGGCATGACTTCACGACACGGTTCGGCATCGCGCGGGTGTGCGAGTTTTACGCTTCGAGCGAAGGCAACACCGCTTTCATCAACATCTTCAATGTGCCCAGGACCACCGGGATCTCGCCGATGCCGCTGGCCTACGTCGAGTACGACCCCGACACCGGCGCACCGCTGCGCGACGACAACGGACGGGTACGCCGGGTGCCTGCCGGTGAGCCCGGCCTGTTGCTCAGCCCGGTCAACCGGCTGCAGCCGTTCGACGGCTACACGGACAAAGCGTCGAGCGAAAAGAAATTGGTGCGCAACGCTTTCCGGGAGGGCGACTGCTGGTTCAATTCTGGCGACGTGATGAGCCCGCAGGGCATGGGGCACGCCGCGTTCGTCGACCGGCTCGGCGACACCTTCCGCTGGAAGGGTGAGAACGTGGCCACCACCCAGGTGGAAGCGGCGCTGGCGTCCGACGAGTCCGTCGAGGAATGCACGGTCTTCGGTGTCGAGATTCCACACACCGGCGGGCGCGCCGGGATGGCCGCGGTCAGGCTGCGCGAAGGCGCCGAGTTCGACGGTCAGTCCCTGGCTCGTGCGGTCTATGACCAGCTCCCCGTCTATGCACTACCGCTGTTCGTGCGAGTGGCGAAGGAACTGGCGCAGACCACGACGTTCAAAAGCCGCAAGGTGGAGTTGCGCGAGCAGGCCTACGGCCCTGACGTGAAGGACCCGCTGTACGTACTGGCCGGGCGCGATGAGGGCTACGTGCCGTACTACGACGAGTACCCCGACGAAGTTTCGGCCGGTAAGCGACCGCAGGGCTAGGGCCCTGGGGGAGCGCGCCGGCCAATCAGTGCGAGCCGGTAAGCGACCGCAGGGCTAGAGCCCCAGGCCGCGCTTTGAGCCGGTGACCGGGCACCATAGACGTGTGCCTTCAACTCTGTGCGGCCGTCCGGTCGCAGGCGATCGCCCGCTGATCATGGCGATCGTCAACCGCACCCCGGACTCGTTTTATGACAGGGGTGCGACCTTCAGCGACGAGGCTGCCAGGGCCGCCGCGCACCGGGCCGTCGCCGAAGGCGCCGATGTCATCGACGTCGGCGGCGTCAAAGCCGGCCCCGGCCAAGAGGTCGATGCGGACACCGAGATCGCCCGGTTGGTGCCATTCATCGAATGGCTGCGGGGCGCCTATCCGGACCAGCTGATCAGCGTCGACACCTGGCGCTCAGAGGTGGCCAAAGTGGCCTGCGCAGCGGGAGCGGACTTGATCAACGACACCTGGGGTGGCATCGACCCAGCCCTGCCTGAGGTGGCCGCCGAGTTCGGCGCGGGCCTGGTGTGTTCGCACACCGGCGGCGCGCTGCCACGGACGCGTCCGTTCCGGGTGAGCTATGGAACCACCACGCGCGGGGTGGTCGACGATGTCATCCGTCAGGTCAGCGCCGCCGCCGAGCGAGCTGTCGCGTGCGGAGTGGCCCGCGACCGGGTGCTGATCGACCCGGCCCACGACTTCGGCAAGAACACCTTCCACGGGCTGCTGCTGTTGCGCCACATGAGCGAGCTTGTTAATACCGGATGGCCTGTGCTCATGGCTTTGAGTAATAAGGACTTTGTCGGGGAGACTCTGGGTGTGGAATTGACCGAGCGGCTTGAGGGAACATTGGCGGCCACCGCGCTGGCGGCCGCCGCCGGTGCGCGAATGTTTCGCGTGCACCAGGTCGCAGCCACCCGACGGGTACTGGAGATGGTGGCCTCGATCCAGGGAACACGCCCGCCGACGCGCACGGTGAGGGGACTGGCATGACGGCATCAGACCTGTTCGCCGGCGATCTCACCAGTGACGGGGTGCTTGCCGCCCGGCCAGGAGACACCTGGCTGTCCAACCGCAGCTGGAACCGCCCGAGCTGGACCGTCGCCGAACTCGAAGCCGCGAAGGCGGGGCGGACCATCTCGGTGGTGCTGCCGGCCCTCGACGAAGAAGAAACCATCGAATCGGTGATCGAAAGCATTTCACCGCTGGTCGATGGGTTGGTCGACGAGCTGATCGTGCTGGACTCCGGCTCAACGGACGACACCGAGATCCGCGCCGTCGCCGCCGGCGCCCGCGTCGTCAGCCGTGAGCAAGCATTGCCCGAGGTGCCGATACGGCCCGGCAAAGGGGAGGCGTTGTGGCGCTCGCTGGCGGCCACTAGCGGCGACATTGTGGTGTTCGTCGACTCCGACCTGATCAACCCGCACCCGATGTTCGTGCCTTGGCTGGTGGGCCCGCTGCTCACTGGCGACGGCATTCACCTGGTCAAAAGCTTCTACCGACGGCCTCTGAATGTCGGCGATGTCGGGGGCAGCGCGGGTGCCACCGGTGGCGGGCGGGTCACCGAGCTGGTGGCCCGGCCGTTGCTTGCGGCGCTGCGGCCGGAGCTGGGCTGCATGCTGCAGCCGCTCGGCGGCGAATACGCGGCCACCCGGGAACTGCTGACTTCGGTGCCGTTCGCCCCGGGCTACGGCGTGGAGATCGGCCTGCTGGTGGACACCTTCGACCGGTTGGGCCTGGAGGCGATCGCCCAGGTCAACCTGGGCGTGCGCGCGCACCGCAACCGGCCGCTGGCCGAGCTGGGCGCGATGAGTCGCCAGGTCATCGCGACCTTGCTCTCGCGCTGCGGGATCGGTGACTCCGGGGTCGGGTTGACTCAGTTCTTCGCCGACGGCCCCGAGGGGTATGGCTACACCCAGCACACCTGGCCGGTGTCGCTGGCGGACCGGCCGCCGATGAAGGTGCTCAGGTCGCTTTGAGGCCACGCTGATCGGTGTCGGCGGTATAGGGCAATATCGATCACGTGGCGTTGGTGTTGCTGTACCTGGTAGTGCTGGTGCTGGTGGCGATCGTGCTATTCGGCGCGGCCAGCCTGCTGTTCGGTCGTGGTGAGCAGCTGCCGCCCCTGCCGCGGGGGACGACAGCGACAGTCCTGCCCGCGTACGGTGTGACCGGCGCCGACGTCGACGCCGTCAAGTTCACCCAGGTGCTGCGCGGATACAAAACCAGCGAGGTGGACTGGGTGCTGGACCGGCTCGCACGTGAGCTCGAAGCGTTACGTGGCCAGCTGGGGGCCGTCCACGCCGCATCGGTCGCCGAGGCCGACCACCCGGATGCCCCGAAAGCTGAAGACAACCCGGACGTTGGCGAGCATCAGGATCTGACGTGAGCGACGACGGGCTGGTTCGCTGCAGCTGGGCAGCCGTTCGGCCCGGACCCGACTTCGAGCTGTACCGCAACTACCACGACCAGGAGTGGGGCCGCCCGGTGCGCGACGGGGTGGCGTTGTTCGAGCGGATGAGCCTGGAGGCCTTTCAGAGCGGGCTGTCCTGGCTGATCATCCTGCGCAAACGGGAGAACTTCCGGCGCGCCTTCTCCGGGTTCGACATCGAACGGGTCGCCGGCTACACCGCTGCCGACGTGCAGCGGCTGATGGCGGACGAGGGAATCGTCCGCAACCGGGCCAAGATCGAGGCGACGCTCGCCAACGCGCGCGCCGCCGCTGACCTGGGAACTTCGGCGGGACCTGTCCGAGCTGCTGTGGTCATTTGCGCCGTCACCGCGGCTTCGGCCGGCCGACGGATCCGAAATCCCCTCGGCCACTGCCGAATCGAAGGCTATGGCGCGCGAACTGAAACGGCGCGGATTCCGCTTCGTCGGGCCAACCACCGCCTATGCGCTGATGCAGGCGACCGGGATGGTCGACGACCACATTCGGGCTTGCTGGGTGCCCACGACAGCCCGCTAAGAGAGAGAACCGGGTCTTTGTACAACTCGTGACCTGGATAGGGAACAATGGGGGGGTGATTTGGCAGTTCGATGCCGGGTATGGCTGGAAATTCGCTGGCGGGGCATGCTCGGCGGCGACCAGGTCCGCGAGGGCGGGCCAGCTCGAACCTGGAGGGAGCACTCGATGGCGGCGATGAAGCCCCGGACCGGCGACGGTCCTCTGGAAGCAACCAAGGAGGGGCGCGGCATCGTGATGCGGGTACCACTTGAGGGAGGCGGTCGACTGGTCGTTGAGCTGACGCCTGACGAAGCCGCCGCACTCGGTGACGAACTCAAGGGTGTCACGAGCTCCAGCTAAGGCCGGCCGCCGGACGGATGTCGGCGGCGCTACGCACACACCTTCCGATAGATGTCCAGGGTTTGCTCGGCGACGTAGGCCCAGGAAAATTCCTCGATGCAGCGCTGGCGTCCTGCCTGGCCGTATCGCTTCGCTTTTTCGGGGTCGGCGACGAGCTCATTGACCGCTTCGGCCAATCTGGCCTGATAATCAGTCGGGTCGTCGGCGTCGTAATGCACCAGAGACCCGGTGATCCCGTCGGCGACGACCTCCGGTATCCCGCCGACGTCGGAGGCCACCACAGCAGTGCGCGCAGGCCATCGCCTCCAGGTTCACGATGCCCAACGGCTCGTACACCGAGGGGCATACGAAAACAGTTGCTGCCGATAGTATTTCGCGTAGCTCCCCGATGGGAAGCATTTCTCGGATCCAGAACACGCCCTTACGATTGCGGGCCAGCTTCGCCACAGCGGTCCGAATCTCGTCGGCTATCTCCGGGGTATCGGGGGCACCGGCGCACAGCACCAACTGCACTTCGGGGCTGAACTGGTGCGCGGCCGCCACCAGGTGGGCGACGCCCTTCTGCCGGGTGATCCGCCCGACGAACGCCACGGTGGGCCGGCGCGGGTCGACTCCGAGTTCGGCCAGCACAGAGCCCGCTTGCACCGGCCCGGCCGGATACCAGACATCGGTGTCGATTCCGTTGCGGATGACGTGCACCAGGCTTGGATCCAGTGCGGGGTAGACCCGCAGGATGTCTTCGCGCATCGCGGAGCTGACCGCGATGATGGCGTGGGCGGCCAGCACCGCGGTGTGCTCCACCCACGTCGACACCCGGTAACCGCCGCCAAGCTGTTCTGCCTTCCACGGCCGCAGCGGCTCGAGCGAATGCGCGGTCAGCACGTGGGGGATGTCGTAGAGCAATGCGGTCAGATGTCCGGCCAGGCCGGTGTACCAGGTGTGTGAATGCACGACGGTGGCCGCCGACGCGGCGTTGGCCATCATCAGGTCGGAGGACAACGTGGACAGTGCCGCATTGGCACCCCGCAACCGTGGATCGGGCTGATGGGCGAAGGCATCTGGACGGGGTTCGCCCATGCAGTGCACGTCGACTGCGCAGAGTCGGCGCAGCTGAGCGACCAATTCGGTGACGTGTACCCCGGCTCCGCCATAGACGTCTGGTGGGTACTCCCGAGTCATCATCGCCACCCGCATACCCGCACGGTAGTTTGGCGACGATGCGGCCCGCGAGTCGGGCGGCTGAGGAGCCGGACAATTCGGGATTGAGTGGCGACGATGCGGCCCGCGAGTGGGGCCGGACAGTCAGTTGGGGCGATCCGCCCGCGTGCGGAGCCAAATACCTTGACGGACAGCCGCACAGAACGCTGCCAATAGCGCAATCCCCCTGGCAGCGCCTTGCGGCGGCGGATAGGTTTGAACCATGAGGGAAGCGCCACACGTGCTGGGCATTGTCCTGGCCGGCGGTGAGGGCAAGCGGTTGTATCCGCTGACCGCGGATCGCGCCAAACCCGCAGTTCCCTTCGGCGGCGCCTATCGACTGATCGATTTCGTGCTGTCCAACCTCGTCAATGCCCGCTATCTGAGGATCTGCGTTCTTACGCAGTACAAGTCGCATTCACTGGACCGTCACATTTCGCAGAACTGGCGGTTGTCCGGCCTGGCCGGTGAGTACATCACTCCGGTGCCCGCGCAGCAGCGCCTCGGCCCGCGCTGGTACACCGGCTCCGCCGACGCGATCTACCAATCGCTCAATTTGATCTACGACGAAGACCCCGACTACATAGTGGTTTTCGGCGCTGACCACGTCTATCGGATGGACCCCGAGCAGATGGTCCGGTTCCACATCGACAGCGGGGCCGGCGCGACCGTGGCCGGCATCCGGTTTCCGCGTAGTGGCGCCACCGCATTCGGTTGCATTGACGCCGACGAGTCCGGCGGCATCCGCAACTTTATGGAAAAGCCCCTGGATCCGCCGGGAACCCCGGATGACCCCGAGTCGACGTTCGTTTCGATGGGCAACTACATCTTCACCACCAAGGTGCTCATCGACGCGATTCGCGCCGACGCCGATGACGACCATTCGGATCACGACATGGGCGGTGACATCATCCCGCGACTGGTGGGCGACGGGATGGCCGCGGTTTACGACTTCAACGACAACGAGGTACCCGGCGCCACCGATCGTGACCGGGCTTACTGGCGTGACGTGGGGACACTTGACGCGTTCTACGACGCGCACATGGACCTGGTGTCGGTGCATCCGGTGTTCAACCTGTACAACAAGCGTTGGCCGATTCGCGGCGAGTCGGAAAACCTGGCGCCGGCCAAGTTCGTCAACGGCGGCTCCGCGCAGGAGTCGGTGGTGGGTGCCGGCAGCATCATCTCGGCGGCCTCGGTGCGCAACTCGGTGCTGTCGTCCAACGTCGTGGTCGACGACGGCGCGATCGTGGAGGGCAGTGTGATCATGCCCGGCGCTCGGGTCGGTCGCGGCGCGGTAGTACGCCACGCGATCCTGGACAAGAACGTCGTCGTCGGACCCGGCGAGATGGTCGGGGTGGATCTGGAAAAGGACCGGGAGCGCTTCGCGATCAGCGCCGGCGGCGTGGTCGCGGTGGGCAAGGGCGTCTGGATTTAGCTCGGCGAACAGCGTTCTACCCAGGGATCTCCGGGATCAGCAAATGCGCGTCGTAACGCGGGCCCCAATGCAGTGTGACGCGACCGCGCGGCGATTTGGCGTAGGCCGCCGGGAACTGGCCGGTGAGTGGGTTTCTCGGACACAACCAGCGCCCGCCGACCACTAGCCGCAGCTGCTCGCCGGCGCGGAACAACGTCGCCGACGGGCCCAGCGCAACATCGACCGCGACCACCTCGCGCGCGGAGACCGGATGCGGGTCAGTGCCTGCCGCGACAGGCTCCCACGGCCGCGAAAGCTCGGGATCCAGTGCGCGCAGTGAGACTCGCTGCCAGCCGGTGGTCACCCGGTCGCGGCCGTAGCCGTACGACCCCTCGAATCCGACAAACCGTCCGTCGCGCCACTTCTCCACGCCGACGAATAGATTGGCGTCGTCACAGCCGTCCAGTTCGACCCACAACCGCGCAACCATCGGACCGGTCAGCTCGATGTCCGCGGGGACCGTCCAGCTGAACGCCGCTGCCCGAGAGAGGGTTTCGAACGTGATGCTGCCCGCCGTCGGCGGTTGCTGTGCGGTCAGCACTCCGGCCTCGGCCAGATACATTGGCCGCCAATGCGTGCGGGCCAGCGGCCATTCAGCTTCTTCGCGCACCGCGGTGATCGTGTCGCGGTCCTCGCGTACTTCGAGGCGCACGCTGCGGGAATCGGGGGCGCCGTCCAGCACGCCGCGGAAAAACTTCAGCTGCTCGGCCAGTGCGGCTTCCGAGTAGAAGGTCGTCCATTTGCCGCCGCGATGGGTGTAGAGGCGGGCGTGGCTGGAGCCGCCGGATGTGAATGCCCGGATCGAACCGCGGCTGTGCAGGTTGTTGTCTGAGAAGCTGGCGCAGACCAGCATGGGAACCTTGATCGCCGACAGGTCGGGTACTAGCGAGCGCCAGAAGTCGTCGCGCAGTGTGTGCTCATCTTGCATCGTGCGCGAGGACGTAGGTTTGCCGCGTTGCGCGGTCCAAGTTCCGTGACCACAACCGGGTAAAGCCGGACTCCCGAATGCCGCCGGGAAAAGTGAGGTCGCGATACGTGTCGGTGAAGCCTTCCCACGGGCAGATCGCCCGCAGCGCCGGCGGCTGCAGGGCGGCGACGGCGTACTGGCTGATGGCCAGGTAGGACACCCCGAGCATGACGACCCGGCCGTCGCTCCACGGCTGGCCGGCGATCCACTGCACGAGGTCGTAGGTGTCCTCGGCCTCCTGGCGCGACAGCAGTTTCCCGGTGCCGTCGGAGTGGCCGCAGCCGCGCGCGTCGGCGTTCACCACGGTGAAGCCTTGCGCGGTCCACCACGCCGGATCCGGTGCTTCCCAACCGGTCAGAGTCGAGAAGGTCACCGGTGTCGGCTGGCGCATCACGCGGTATTGCAGCGAGAACGTCGACTTCTTGCCCCGCCGAGCCGGCAGGTTGTCTTTGCCGTACGGATGGATGCTCAGAATGACCGGACCGGCCGCACCGTCGGTCTTCTGGAAGACATTGATCCGCAGCACCGTTCCGTCGCGGGTTGGAACGCTGACGTCGCGCTCGATGTGGATGTCGGTCGGTGGAGCAGTGACGGTTACCGGCGGTTTGGCGACGCCGCGAATTCGGCTGAGTGCATACCGGAGGGCGCCGGAACGTCGCCACGGTTGGTCCAGGGTAGGTGCGGGGTTTCGGGCCACATGAATACCCTAGGCGGGTTGGCTCGGCCGCTACCAGATGTAGGGCACCAACCGATAGTGCACCCGCTGCGCGTATTCGCGGTACCCGGTCAATTCCTGGGTGAGCAACTTTTCCTCGTCGAGGATGCGGAGTACGAGCACCATAGCGCCCGGGATGAGGAAGAAAAGTCCCCAGTATGAGCCGAGTGCCAGGGGTATACCGAGCATCATGATCACGTTTCCGACATACATCGGGTGCCGCGCGAATTTATAGAGACCGTCGGAGACCAATGTCTGGCCCGCTTCCACCGTGACAGTGGCGGCAGCATAACCGTTTTGGACGATCACCAGCATGGCGACCCCGAGTCCCACCGCCACCAGGACATCGCCGATCACAGACAGCCACGCCGGTACCCGCGACCAGCCGAACCGATGATCGAGTGCGCTGAACACCATCGTCGCAAAGAGACCCAGCAACGCGCCGGTGATGATGACTTTCTGAGCTGTTCTGGTTTCCGCCCGTGGGCCGGCATGCATGCGTCGCCGCAGAGCCGCAGGATTTGTCCGGGCCAAATAGATGGAGGGGACGATTGTCGCCACCATGAAGACCGCGATGAAAACCCATGCCTGCCAATAATCGAGCGTGCCGGCGGGCAAGAAGAGGATCAACCCGAATGCGGCCAGTCCGAAAATTGAGGATGCCGTCGCTCGAACACCGATTTTCATGACCCGTGCCGCCTTCCGGCGCTACCGATCGCGAGTGAACTCAGCAACGCAGATCACGGCGGTGAAATGCCATGGCTCCTATGAGGATCAGCGCCGCATCGATAACTAGTAACCACACCAGCGGCACGGCGGTGAAGTCGCTCCCGACGCGCGGAATGTGCGCAAATGGTTCGAGATCGAGCAACCACTGCGAGAATCCAGCCAGCGAACCGATCAGGTACAAGGCGATGAATCCGACCAGCACCCCCCACGCCATGGGCGTGAACCGCGGTGCGAGACCGAATAATCCGACTGTCACCGCGGACAGCAGCCAGATGGCGGGCAGTTGGACGGCCGCGCTTCCGACAACGAGAGCCAACTTGCCGCCGACGTCGCCGGCGGCGATGCCATAGACGAGTCCGCCTGCCAAACCGCTCAACAGCATCGCCACCGCGGATCCGACCAACGCAGCCACCACATGGCTTGCCAGCCAACGGGTTCGCGACACCGCACCGGCTAGCGTCGTTTCGGCTCGCTGGCCGGATTCTTCCTGGTGTAGCCGCAAGGTGAGCGAGACGGCGAATGCGGCAGCCGCCATGCCCATCATGGTGAACGCGACGGCGATGAAGGCCTCCTCCAAAACGCTGGTACCGCCCATGCGGGCGATGATTTCGCGCACCACCGTGCTGTCGCCGAGCTCGTCACCGATGCCGTGCACTACACTGCCCATCAAAAGGCCGTAGAGGCACAGGCCCACGATCCACAGCAGTAGTGCGCCGCGGTCCAGCCGCCATGCCAGCCCGAAGACGTTGCCCAGCGCCGGTGCGGCGGTGCCGGGACCGGCGCGTTCGGCGAAGAGTCCAGCGCCGACATCGCGGCCGGCGAGCAGTCGATACGCCACCGCGGTGAGGACGGCGGCCGTCGCCAGATGCAGCATCAGCACCGACCAGTGATCGCCCGCGTAGGGCCTGACCTGCAAGGACCACCCCAGCGGGGAGAGCCAGGATAGCGCGCCGGAGCCGGCATCACCGATGGCGCGCAGCGCGAACGCGGCCGCCAACACGGCGAACGCGGCACCGCGGGCGAACCGCGCGCTGGGCGACAATTGCGCGGCCACCGCGGCAACGGCGGTGAACACCAGGCCGGAGCAGGCCAGGGCTGCCCCGAAGGCGAGCGACCCGCCGGGCGGGACGTCGGTGGTGAGCAATCCCGCCGCGCCGATCGCGCCGGTGGCAATCGAGGCCCCGAACGACAACAGCAGCGCGGCGCTGAGGCTGGCGTACCGACCGACCGCGGTCGAGTCCAGTAGCTCGGTGCGGCCGGTCTCCTCATCAGCACGAGTGTGCCGGATCACGGTGAGGATGATGGCCACCGATATCAGCAAGTGGAACATCCCAGCCTTCCAAATGCCAACGGCCCCAAGGCTGTCGTTGTAGACCTGCCCGTAGAGCGCACGCTGGGCCGGGCTGGCCCTGATAGCGGCCGCGAATCCGGCGCGGGCGGCCTGAGTGGGGTAGACCTTTTCGATGCTGCCGACGTACACCGTGGCCAACGGCACCGACAGCAGCAACACCCAGAGCGGCAGTGAGATTCGGTCGCGGCGCAAGTAGAGCCGCAGCATCCCAAGCGTTCCCGTGAAGTTCGACCTGCGTTGCGGCCCACGGTGTGCCGGAGGGCGTGGCCGATCCAGGGTTGCAGTGCTCATGACGCTGAAACTTTCTTTTCGCTGCGTTCGCGCTGACCATCGGTGCCTGCCGTGTTGTAGTGGCGCAGGAATAGCTCCTCGAGAGTCGGCGGCTGGCTGATCAGGCTGCGCACACCGGCGTCGCCGAGCACCCGGATGAGTTCCCCGAGGCTTTCGCTGTCGACCTGAGCGTGCACGGTGTTGCCGTCGACGCTGACGTCCTCAACCCCTTTGATCCGAGTGAGATCGCCCGGGTCACCGGTCATTTCGGCCTTGATCGAGGTGCGGCTGAGATGACGCATCGAGTCGAGCGAACCGCTCTCGACGGTCTTGCCGGCCCGGATGATGGTCACCCTTTCGCACAGCGCTTCCGTTTCGGCCAGGATGTGACTGGACAATAAGACCGTTACGCCGCGGTCGCGCGCCTCGCCCACGCACTGCTGAAACACGTTCTCCATCAACGGGTCCAGGCCGCTGCTGGGCTCATCCAAGAGCAGCAGCCTGGCTCGCGACGAGAACGCGGAAATCAGCGAGACTTTTTGGCGGTTGCCCTTCGAGTAGGTTCGCGCCTTTTTGTGTGGGTCAAGGTCGAAGCGCTCGATCAGCTCCGCACGACGTTTCTCGTCGATGCCGCCGCGCATGCGAGCCAGCAGGTCAATGGTCTCGCCGCCGGTCAACGACGGCCACAATGTCACATCGCCTGGAACATAAGCAATCTGGCGGTGCAGTTCGACTGCGTCGGCCCACGGGTCGCCGCCCAGTAGCCGCACGCTTCCGCTATCGGCCCTCACCAGACCCAGCAGGATGCGGATGGTCGTGGACTTCCCGGCGCCGTTGGGGCCGAGGAAGCCGTGCACTTCGCCTTCGCGCACCGTGAGATCAAGGCCGTCCAGCGCCCGCACCGCCCCGAAGTTCTTTGTCAGATTGCGGATTTCGATGGGCGCGACATTGTCAACTGACATTGGATTCTCCTTGATCATCTGCGGCCAGGAATGCGTCGTACATAGTGCGGTCGACCATCAGTCCTTCGGTGTAGATCTCCAGAGCGGGCAGCATCATCTCGCGGGCGTAGTCGCGGAGGACTGCACGAATATCCGTTGGCGTTTCGTGCATTTGCAGATAGAGCAGAAATCCTCCACCCCCGGTGATGCCCAGATACCGGGCCCTACCGCGGGGGTCCCGACTGGGTTTTATGGTGCCGGCCCGCACGCCTTCGTCCAAGTATTCTTCGGCGTTATCAATCATCCTGTGCCACAACATCGTCGCCAGCTCACCGCCGGACTGCATGCTGCGAACCAGGTAGGCCATCAGCGGTGCATAGGACTCGATCTCGGCCATCTGCGCGAACCAGGTGGCGGGGTCTTTGGACTTAAGTGCCTCGGACTTGCTGGTGCGAATTTCTTCGGCGATGTAGTCGTCGCAAGCCTTGCGCAGGCCTTCCTTGGAGCCGAAGTGGTGAATGACCAGCGCGGCGCTCACCCCCGCCGCTTCGGCGATCGCGCGTAGCCCAACGCCGAATCCGTGTTCGCCGAACTGCTCGATAGCCGCATCCCGGATCCGGGCGGCGGCGGTCAGGTCGGCTGAACGCATGTTCAGTACATTAAACGTGCGTTCAGCCTGGCGTCAAGGAGGTGGCGCCTTACCGAGTCGGTAAAGGTGTGGTCAGTCGGAAACTAGTCGCGGACCGCGGCCAGAATGCCGTCGCCGAGTGGCACCAGCGCCGGGGTGAGCCGCTCCTCCTCGGCGATGAGTCGGGCCGCCTCCCGCACCGCGACCACCTCGGCGTCGCGCGCAGCAGGATCGCCGGCTCGCCCGCCCAGCGCCGCCCGGTGCACCACGATGACGCCACCGGGTCGCAGCAGCCGCACGCCCTCCACGACGTAATCCGGCTGGTCGATCGGGTCGGCGTCGATGAACACCAGGTCATACGACTCGTCGGCGAGCCGGGTGAGGACCTCCTGGGCACGGCCGCTGATCAGCCGAGTGCGGGACTGCCCGATGCCGGCTTCGGAGAATGCCTGCTTGGCGAGCCGCAGATACTCGGGCTCGATGTCGATCGTTGTCAATACGCCGTCGTCGCTCATGCCCGACAACAACCAGAGTCCGCTGACCCCCGCGCCGGTACCCACCTCCGCGACAGCCTTGCCGCCGCTGAGCTTGGCCAGCAGGCTCAACAGCGCACCAACCGCCGGCGTCACCGCTCCGGCTCCGATGTCCATGGCGCGCTCGCGGGCGGCTGCCAACAGCGCGTCTTCTGATATCGACGCCTCGGCGTGCGCAAAGAGTGATTCGGCTCGACTGGGCGCTGTTTGGCCGAGGGTTCCTGCGTCCGTGCCGTCCATGCCCGCAGCGTATTCCAATTCGCGGCGCGGTCTGGCAGGCGCGCCTAAACCGCACCGTGAAGACACGCCCGGCGGATTCGATGCGTTTAAGGTCACTTGGCGATGGATATGCCCTGCGCAACGCAGGTTACGATACGGTTTCTCAGGCTGAGCTCAGATTGTTCATATACCGCACATACGCCGATACGCGACGGTGTCCCTATGGATCGCGGATCGCGTTGGCACGGGAATACGGAGTGGCAGCTACGTGTTGCCGCGGGTGACGAACTGCCACTCGTTGGCAGGCCGAATTCGGAGGACTTGATCATCACCACGCTTTTGAGCCCGACCAGCATGTCTCATGCGCAAGAGTGCCCCGTCGACGAATGGGTGGAATCATCCGACGGCGTTGCAAGGCACCGCGGTGTTCGACGCGACCGGGGACAAGGCCACGATGCCCTCGTGGGACGAGCTGGTGCGTCAGCACGCCGACCGGGTGTACCGCCTGGCTTACCGGCTCTCCGGCAATCAGCACGACGCTGAGGACCTAACCCAGGAGACCTTCATCCGGGTTTTCCGCTCGGTGCAGAACTACCAGCCGGGAACGTTTGAAGGCTGGCTGCACCGCATCACCACCAACCTCTTCCTCGACATGGTGCGCCGGCGCGCCCGCATCCGGATGGAGGCGTTGCCCGAGGATTACGAGCGGGTGCCCGCCGATGAGCCCAACCCCGAGCAGATCTACCACGATTCGCGGCTTGGGCCTGACTTGCAGGCCGCCTTGGATTCGCTGCCGCCGGAGTTTCGTGCCGCGGTCGTGCTGTGTGATATCGAAGGTCTGTCCTACGAGGAGATTGGTGCCACCCTGGGCGTCAAGCTGGGCACCGTACGCAGCCGCATCCACCGCGGACGTCAGGCGTTGCGTGACTACTTGGCCGCACATCCCGAGCAGGGCGCCCGCCGCGACGCACTGCACACCAAGTCGGCTTAGGCCAGCGATCGCCCGACGGCCGGTTCATCGCAGCCGGGTGTAAAACCCCATCGGGGGAGATAATCCAGCGGCTTTGCGGCCTCTAGGCGCGGTATTGGGCACCAGCTCGCGCTACATTCGATGTGTAGGTGGCAACGAGAGGAGCTGGTGATGTCCGACCGAGGACATGTGTTCCGCCGCGCGTTCTCCTGGCTCCCGGCACAGTTCGCCTCTCAGAGTGATGCGCCCGTCGGCGCGCCGCGCCAGTTCGGTTCCACCGAGCATCTGTCCGTCGAAGCGATCGCGGCGTTCGTCGACGGTGAGCTGCGGATGAACGCGCACCTGCGGGCTGCGCATCACCTCTCGCTGTGCCCGCAATGCGCTGCCGAAGTCGATGATCAGAGCCGGGCGCGTGCGGCGTTGCGCGACTCCCGTCCTATCCGTATCCCCAGCACATTGCTCGGGATGCTGGCTGACATTCCGCACTGCTCGCCCGACGACTCGGCCGCACAAGTGTCCGACCGTTTCGCCGACCGCGATCCGCGTGAGCAGCGTAAGCGTCGGTAGCTTGACACCTTCCAGCCGAAACCCACGTGATTGATCCTCAGCCGCTGCTGCGCACACCCCCGCGTGCGCTCATGGGCGACCAACACCGAACCGTGGATACTAGGGTGGACACGGACAATGCCGGTGCCGTGTGTATCGCCCGGTAAAAGGCCTGTCTCGAGCGCTCAAGAAGAGGATCCAAAAGGGGTAACGTGACCTCCGACCAAGGCAACGACAGCGGCAAGAACAGCGGCCACCGCTTAGCGCCGCGCCCCATCTCCCGGCCGCCGGTCGACCCCGCATCGCGCCAGGTGTTCAGTCGGCCCGACGGGCTGCCCGGGTCTTTTGTGGCCGAACGTGTCCGCCCGCAGAAGTACCGGGACCAGGCTGAGTTCACGCCTGACGATCAACCGGCCGATCCGGTCCTTCAGGAGGCATTCAGCCGGCCGGTCGGGAGTCCCGACTCGCTGCAGCGCCACCCTATCGATTCCGGCGCGCTGGCTGCCGAGACGGACGGTGCCGAGCCGGACGAACTCGACGATCCCTGGCGAGACCCCGCTGCAGCGGCCGCTTTAGGGACTCCGGCAGTTGCCCCGCCGGCACCGCGGACGGCACTGGGCTACGGCGGCAAGCTCGGCGTGCGCGACGTGTTATTCGGCGGCAAGGTGTCTTACCTCGCGCTGGCCGTCCTGCTGCTTATCGCCCTGGTGATCGGCATGCTCGGCGGCGTGATCGGCCGCAAGACGGCCGAGGTCGTCGAAGCGTTCACCACCTCGAAGGTGACGCTGTCGACCAGTGGCAACGGTGAATCGCCGGCGGGCCGGTTCGCCAAGGTGGCGGCCGCGACCGCCGACGCCGTGGTGACCATCGAGTCGAAGAGCGACCAGGAAGGCATGCAGGGTTCTGGCGTCGTCGTCGACGGCTCGCGGCTACATCGTCACCAACAACCACGTGATCTCCGAGGCCGCCAACAGCCCCAGCCAGTTCAAGACCACCGTCGTGTTCAACGACGGCAAGGAAGTGCCCGCCAATATGGTTGGCCGCGACCCCAAGACGGACCTGGCCGTGTTGAAGGTCGACAACGTCGACAATCTGACCGTGGCCCGCCTCGGCGATTCCGACAAGGTGCGCGTCGGCGACGAGGTCCTTGCCGCAGGTGCGCCGTTGGGGCTGCGCAGCACCGTGACTCACGGCATTATCAGCGCGCTGCACCGACCCGTCCCGTTGTCGGGGGAGGGCTCTGACACCGACACCGTCATCGACGCGATCCAGACCGACGCCTCGATCAACCACGGCAACTCCGGCGGCCCACTGATCGACATGGATTCCCAGGTGATCGGCATCAACACCGCGGGTAAGTCACTGTCCGACAGCGCGAGCGGGCTGGGCTTTGCGATCCCGATCAACGAGGCGAAGCAGGTCGCGCAGACCCTGATCAAAGACGGAAAGATCGTGCACCCGACGCTAGGGATCAGCACCCGGTCGGTGAGCAACGCGATCGCCTCCGGCGCCCAGGTCGCCAACGTGAAAGCGGGAAGTCCCGCGCAAAAGGGCGGAATCCTGGAAAACGACGTAATAGTCAAGGTCGGTAACCGCAAGGTCGCTGACGCCGACGAGTTCGTCGTCGCCGTGAGACTGCTGACCATCGGCCAGGACGCCCCGATAGAGGTGGTCCGCGATGGTCGGCATGTCACGCTGACTGTCAAACCCGACCCCGATAGCAGCTAGATGTTCGCCAACGTCGGCTGGGGAGAAATGCTCGTACTCGTCGTAGTCGGGCTGGTGATTCTTGGCCCGGAGCGGCTCCCCGGTGCTATCCGGTGGACGGCGAACGCACTGCGGCAGGCGCGCGACTACCTCAGCGGTGTGACCAGTCAGCTGCGCGAGGACCTCGGACCCGAGTTCGACGATCTGCGCGTTCCGCTCAGCGAGCTGCAGAAATTGCGGGGTATGACACCACGCGCCGCGCTGACCAAGCACCTACTGGACGGCGATGACTCCTTCCTCACCGGGAACTTCGACAGACCGGTCAATGGAGCTCCGGCCAAACCGGTGGAGCCGTCGACGTCGGAGTCGAACGGCGGGCCGATGTTTGCGGCCGAACAGCACGCCCCCGACCACACCCCATTCGATACCGACGCGACCTGAACTGCATCGGCTGCAGGGTTGACTTCTTAGCGCCGCGTCGGATCGAGCCTAAGCGACACGCCCGCCAATCCACGCCGTCGCGCCGACAGGTTGTCGGCGACGCTGCGCAGTTCCTTGCCCGCCGGTGAGTCGGGGGCGCTCAGCACGATCGGGGTGCCAGAATCGCCGGCGGCGACCAGCGCGGGGTCCAGCGGGATCTGACCCAGCAGCGGCACATCGGCGCCGACCGCGCGCGACAGCCGCTCGGCCACCTGCTGGCCGCCGCCCTCGCCAAACACCTGCATCGTTGAGCCGTCCGGCAGCGTAAGCCCCGACATGTTTTCCACCACGCCGACGATGCGCTGGCGGGTCTGCAGCGCGATGCTGCCGGCCCGCTCGGCGACCTCGGCCGCGGCCAGCTGCGGCGTCGTCACCACCATGATCTCCGCGTTCGGGATCAGTTGAGCCACCGAGATGGCGATGTCACCGGTTCCCGGTGGCAGATCGAGCAGGAGGACGTCCAGATCGCCCCAATAGACATCGGCCAGGAACTGCTGCAACGCCCGGTGCAGCATTGGCCCGCGCCACACCACCGGTGTGTTGCCCTCGGTGAATTGGGCGATCGAGATGACCTTCACCTCGTGAGCGATGGGCGGCAGGATCATCGACTCAACCTGGGTGGGCCGATCGGTGCTGCCCATCATCCTCGGGATGGAATGGCCATGGATATCGGCGTCAAGCACGCCGACCGACAGGCCGCGCGCCGCCATCGCGGCGGCCAGGTTGACCGTGACGGTGGACTTTCCCACTCCGCCTTTCCCGGACGCGACCGCATAGACCCGCGTCAGTGAGCTCGGCTGAGCGAACGGGATGACGGGCTCGCGGGCATCGCCGCGCAACTGCTTGCGCAGCTCGGTGCGCTGTTCGTCGCTCATCACATCCAAGGTGACCTTTACCGTCCCGGTGCCCGGAACGTCAGAAACCGCGTTGGAGACGCGCTCGCTGATTTCGGTCTTCTTCGGGCAACTGGCGGTGGTCAGGTAGATCGCTACATGCACGCCGCCGTTGGGGTCGGTGTCAATACTCTTGACCATCCCGAGTTCGGTGATCGGACGGCGTAGTTCGGGGTCGATCACCTTCCCCAGTGCGGTGCGGATGGCTGCGTTCAGGTCGGCAGTGTCATGGCTGGACATCACCGTCGAGTGTAGGCGTGCGCGATTGTCGGCTGGTCAGCCGGCCGGAGCGGGCGCCGGCTGGTTCGGTGCCGGTGCGTTCGACGCTGCCGTCGGCGGCGGGCTAGCCGGTTTGGGCGGTGCCGACGCCGCGGGCGGGGCGGCGGGACTCGCTGGCGGTGCGGCCGGGGGAGGACCGACGGGCGGGCCCGCCAGCGGATCTGGGGGTGGGTTACCGACGGGTGGGGCGGGCGGCACGCCGACCGGCGGTGCCCATGGCGGGACAGCGTTAGGGGGTGGTGGGCCTAACCCCGGTGGAAGTGCCCCTGGCGGCGCGCTCTGTGGGCCGATGCAGATCAGTGTGCAGCCAGGCAGTTGCGTCTGTACCTGCGGTGAGGTGGCCGGTGCCATCCACGGGAACATCGGCGGGGAACTGACGAGCTGAGGCTGGCTGAAGTCGATCAGCGGCATGCGCGCCAGCGGGTCGTCCATCGGCAACCCGTTGATGTTCATCGGCAGGTTAGGCCCGAGTCCTTCGGGATGCTCGAGGTGTGCGTCGCCGAGCGGAGGCGGCGGTCCGGTCATCGGCGGCAGATCGACCGGAACCACGCCAGTGGCGTACGCCGCGGCCCAGCCCAGCACGTTCTGCGCATAAGCCATCGAGTTGTTGTAGCGCAGGATTGCGGCCATGACCTGCGACGGGTCACGCAGGTTGAGTCCCCCGCTGCACAAGTACCGGGCAGCCGCCAGCGTGGAGTCGAACAGGTTCTGCGGATCGGCTGTGCCGTCACCTTTGCCGTCAGAGGCGTACCGCGCCCAGGTGCCGGGCAAGAACTGCATGGGCCCCATCGCGCGGGCATAGGTCACGCCGTTGCCGGCACCGCTTGAGATGATGACTTCGTTACCGGGCAAGGTGCCATCCAACGCCGGACCGAAAATCGGCCGGACCGCGGTGCCGCGCGCATCCACGGCGCCACCGCCGGCATGGCCAGACTCGATGCGCCCAATTCCGGCCAGCAAGTTCCAGCTGACGCCGCAGCCCGGGGCGGCGACGGCCATCTTCTGTTCGGCACTGCGATAGGCCGACAGTGCGATGCTCGGAATGCCCAGCGCGCCAGGCGCATTCACGATCATCGCTGGCGGGGGCGCAGACAACGCGGGCTCGGCGACGTGGAAGGCGGTCGGAGTACGGTCGATGCCGACGACGACCGGGCCGGAGAGGTCAGGGACAGTAGGGGAGACCGCGGCCACCGGGGTGACGGCGGCATGCACCGGCGGCATTTTTCCGGGGAGCGAGGGAGCCGCCCCGCTGACTGCACCCGCGAATACCAATGGAGTGATCATGACTAATACGCCGAACGCCGGTGTCCGCGTTACGCGAAGTGCTCGCTGCCGCACCGTCGCGGCGGCCGGGCGTGCACCCCGGCGTCCCCCTATGCGCACTCGACCGTCCTAGGTATGTGAGGTGGTCAACCGCTTCTTAGCCGTGAACTAGATCACCATACATAACTCTTGTGACGAGAGTGGCGCAATGGTCGAACTTGCTTCTCACCCCTATTTCTTTGCGGTCCGCTCCAAGCCGTCACCGCCCTGCACCGACTCCGCATCCTCGGTTTCTGAGTCCAGAGTGGCCAGCAACGTGCGCAGGTCTTCCAGCTCGTGACGCAGATATTCGCGCGTGACGACCTCGCCGACGGCGAGCCGCAACGCAGCGAGTTCGCGGGCCAAATACTCGGTGTCGGCCTTGGTCTGCGTGGCGCGATGGCGATCCTGTTCGAGTGCGACCCGGTCCCGGTTCTCCTGACGATTCTGGGCTAGCAAAATCAGCGGCGCCGCATAGGCGGCCTGCGTGGAGAAAGCCAGGTTAAGCAGGATGAACGGGTAAGGGTCCCAGCGCAGCCGCACCGCGGACAGGTTCACCCCGATCCACGCCACAACCAGAATTGTCTGCACCAGCAGGTAGCGGCCGGTGCCGAAGAAACGCGCGATGGACTCGGTGATCTGCCCGACGGCCTCAGGGTCCAAGCGCGGTGAATACCTGCGTGACGTCCGCGGGGTGTACAGCGCGGCCGTCGATTTGCTCACACGGATCCTCCCAGTCCTTCGAGCCGGCCGGCGGCGTCGAGCTCCTGCACATCTACTCGCCAGTCGTGCGGCAGCAAGTGATCGAGCAGGTCGTCTACGGTCACTGCTCCCAATAGGTGATTTTGGTCGTCGACCACTGGTCCACACACCAGGTTGTATGCGGCCAAATACCGGGTCACCGCGGCCAACGGGGTCTCCGGTGTCAGGGTGAGCAGGTCACTGTCGACAATGCCGCCGACCAGTTCAGCCGGCGCTTCGCGGAGCAGTCGCTGCAACTGCACACAGCCCAAGTAGCGACCGGTGGGGGTGGCCGTCGGCGGACGCGCCACGAACACCATGGACGACAGCGCGGGGGTGAGGTCGGGGTCGCGGACCCGGGCCAGCGCTTCGGCAACCGACGTGTCGGGGGTCAGCACCACCGGGTCCGAGGTCATCAAGCCGCCCGCGGTGTCGGGGGAATGCGTCAGTAGCCGACGCACCGGGGCGGATTCTGCGGGGTCCATCCGAGTCAGCAGCATCTCGGCATCTGTCGGCGTCAGCACGCCGAGCAGGTCGGCGGCATCGTCGGGATCCATCTCTTCCAGCACGTCGGCTGATCGTTCGGTGCCCAGCTGCGACAGCACGTCGGCCTGATCCAGCTCGGGCAGCTCCTGCAGAACATCGGCCAGCCGGTCGTCGTCGAGCGCCTTCAGCACCTCGTAGCGCCGCTTGGGTGGCAGTCCGCGGATGGCGTCCGCCACATCGACCGCCTTCCGGCCCTCGAACTGGTCCAGCAGCTGTGCCACCCCTGACCCGGCATCGCCAGCGCCGACGGGGTCAAGCCCTGCACATTGTGCCAGTCCACGACGTGCACGGGGCCGCGCCGTCCCAGCCGTCGCTGGCTGCGGACGGCGACCCTGGTCACCATCCAGTCTCGCGTTCGGGTTTTTTCGATTCCCAGGTCGGTGACTACGACGTCAACGCCGGCCAGCTCCGGGAGTGCCGGGTCGTTGACCTTGACCTGGGTGTCGAGCACCTGACCGATCGCCAGTACCTCGCCCGGCCGCTGTTCGAAGTGGCGCAGGGACACGCTGCCCGTGTTGAGTGTCACCGCCTCGGGCTCGATCGCGGCGACCCGCAGCATCGGAATGAAGACGCTGCGTCGGGTCGCCAAGTCGACGACAACTCCCAGGACGCGTGGTTGCTGGCGCACGATGCTGATGCTGATCACGACATCGCGGACCCGCCCGAAGGATTCGCCGAGTGGACCCAACACCAACATCCGCGAAAGCCGGGCGACGTACACCCTGTTGACCGATGCCATGGGAGAGAGCCTAGACAGCCGCCGGCGGGAGGGCAGATGGCAGCAGTGTGGGGCTCGCCAAGGGAATGCCGCTAACGCGAATGCAGCGCGAACATCGCGACGATCAAACCCACCACCAGGGTCGCAATGCCGATGACGATGCCGGCGACTGCCAGGCCGTAGCCATCTTGCCGAGTCCGCTTGATCTGATCGAGTGCGATCGCGCCCAGCACGATGGCCACGATCGAGCCGATGCAGCAGAACACGCCCGTGAACGCCGAGATGAGCGAGGCGATCGCCAGCCCGTTCGTCCCGGGCTGCATTGCTCCCTGGGGTCCATAGCCGCCCTGGTAATCCGGCGTTTGGTAATGGCTGCCCGGATAGGGAGGCGGCCCATAACCAGAAGGCGGCCCACCAAATTGTGGCGGCCCCGGCTGGTACGGCGGCGCGCCATAACCTGGCGCCTGCTCGTACCCGGGCGGGGGAGGAACGGGCGGCGGGTACTGCGCCGCATAGCCGGCTTGGTACTCGGTTGAATGACCTTGCGGCGGATATTCCGGGGGCGGGTAATCGGCTGCTGGCGGCGATGCCGGCGGCTCCCAGGGAGCTTTCCAATCGGGCTGCTCGGAGGCCCCGCTGCCGGCGGGGGGCGGGTTAGCCTCGTCGTCGTGGGCGCTCTCGCCGAAGCCACCGCCGGGAGCTGTCATGGTGTTCAACCTAGCCCAGCGCAGGTGGCGGGTGCCGCCGCGAATCGCTCTACGGTGCGGAAAAAGGCGCGCCGCGGACCGCGCGATTGGGTGGTGTCGGCCGCTGGCGAAGCGCCTCAGCCCGCCGGAGAGCCCAGCCCCTTGCACTGGGCTAAATCAGACGAGGACGCTTTGTTTTCGCAGGTCGCTGGAAGGTCGCTCGATAGGGTAGGAGGGCCGGAGATGAGACTTTGGCCAAGGCGGAGGAGAATGAGCACCAATGACTAGTCCTTTCCAGCCTGGGCAAGTTCCCGGCGCAACGCGCCCGGGCGCGGCGGCCCGTCGGCATGGCGTGCCCGGGCTACCGACGCCGCCCAAGGGCTGGCCGGTCGGGTCCTACCCCACCTACGCCGAGGCGCAGCGCGCCGTCGACTACTTATCCGAGCAACAGTTCCCGGTTCAGCAGGTGACTATCGTCGGCGTCGATCTGATGCAAGTTGAACGGGTTACCGGCCGGTTGACTTGGGCCAAGGTGCTCGGCGGCGGCGTACTCAGCGGGGCCTGGCTGGGCTTGTTCATCGGGTTGGTGCTTGGCTTCTTCAGTCCCAATCCATGGGCCGCGCTGGTTACTGGTCTGGTCGCCGGTGTCTTCTTCGGGTTGATCACCTCCGCGGTTCCGTACGCAATGGCCCGTGGCACAAGAGATTTCAGCTCGACTATGCAGTTGGTGGCCGGCCGGTACGACGTGCTCTGCGATCCGCAAAATGCGGAGAAGGCGCGGGATCTGTTGGCGCGCTTGGCGATCTGAGGCGCGCACGAGAGGCGTGAATTAGTGGTGAGTCATCGTGAGCGCGTACGCCGGGTAGGTGCAATCGCGCTGGCGACGGTGACCATCACGTCGGCGGTGTCGGCTTGCAGTTCCGGCGGCAACGAGCTGGTGATCAGCTTCTACACGCCGGCCGCCGACGGCGCGACATTCACCGCGGTTGCTCAGGATTGCACCAAGCAATTCGGCGGCCGGTTCGCCATTCAACAGATAAGTCTGCCCAGAGCACCCGGCGAGCAGCGATTGCAGCTGGCCCGGCGGCTGACCGGTCACGACCGCACCTTGGACGTGATGGCGCTGGATGTGGTGTGGACCGCGGAGTTCGCCGAGGCGGGCTGGGCGCTGCCGCTATCCGACGATCCCGAGGGGCAGGCCGACGCCGACGCAGGCGTTGATACCTTGCCGGGTCCACTTGCGACAGCCCGTTGGAAGCGCAAACTGTATGCCGCACCCGTCACCACTAATACCGAACTGCTCTGGTACCGACCGGATTTGGTGAGCCAACCGCCGCGAACCTGGGACGGGATGGTGGCCGAGGCCACCAGATTGCACGCCGCAGGTCAGCCCAGCTGGATCGCCGTGCAGGCCAATGAGGGCGAGGGTCTGGTGGTGTGGTTCAACACATTGCTGGTGAGCGGAGGCGGTCAGGTGCTCTCCGAGGATGGCCGCCACGTCACTTTGACCGACACGCCTGCGCACCGGGCCGCGACCGTCAATGCGCTGCGGATCCTCAAGTCGGTGGCCACCGCCCCTGGAGCCGATCCATCGATCACCCGGACCGACGAGGGCACCGCGCGGTTGGCGGTCGAACAGGGTAAGGCCGCGCTCGAAGTCAACTGGCCGTTTGTGCTGGCGTCCATGCTGGAGAACGCGGTGAAGGGCGGTGTGCCCTTCCTGCCGCTCAACCGGAACCCGAAGTTGGCCGGCAGCATCAACGACGTCGGCACATTCGTGCCCGATGACGAGCAATTTCGCATCGCCTACGAGGCCAGCCAGAAAGTCTTCGGTTTCGCGCTCTACCCGGGAGTGGCGCCCGGCCGGCCGGCCAAGGTGACGATCGGCGGGGCGAACCTGGCGGTGGCTAGCACCACCCGTCACCGCGCGGAGGCGTTCGAAGCCGTGCGCTGCCTGCGCAGCCTGCAGCATCAGAAATACGTCTCGATCGAAGGCGGCCTGCCCCCGGTACGCACCTCGCTGTATTCTGACCCGCAATTCCAGGCCAAATATCCGATGTACACCGTCATTCGCCAGCAGCTCACCGATGCCGCGGTGCGTCCGGCAACGCCGGTCTATCAGGCGGTTGCTATCCGGCTTGCCGCAACGCTGAGCCCGATCACCGAGATCGATCCGGAGCGGACGGCCGACGAGGTCACCACGCAGGTGCAGAAGGCCATCAACGGGGAGGGACTGTTGCCGTGACCCGCGCCGGCGACGATGCAGAGCGAAGCGATGAGGAGGAGCGGCGCCTGTTGACCCGCGCCGGCGACGATGCAGAGCGAAGCGATGAGGAGGAGCGGCGCCTGTTGACCCGCGCCGGCGACGATGCAGAGCGAAGCGATGAGGAGGAGCGGCGCCTGTTGACCCGCGCCTGCGACGATGAGGTGGGGGCACCACCCGCTTGCCGGGGAGAGCGGCGCTCATGACCGCAGCGGCCCCTGAAATCCGTGGAGCGCACGCACCGCAGCACTCCTCCATCGCAGCGCGCCCGCGCACCCGAACCCGCCCGCCAGAACAGCGACTGGCTTTCATCCTGGTCGCACCGGCGGCGATGCTGATGCTGGCGGTGACGGCCTATCCGATCGGCTACGCCGTGTGGCTGAGTTTGCAGCGCAACAACCTTGCCACCCCCAGTGACACCGCGTTCATCGGTCTGGGCAATTACTTAACGATCTTGACCGACCGGTATTGGTGGACCGCGCTGGCGGTAACGCTGGGCATCACGGTGGTTTCGGTGTCGCTCGAGTTTGTACTGGGCTTGGCGCTGGCGCTGGTGATGCACCGCACCGTCGTCGGCAAGGGTCTGGTGCGCACCGCAGTGCTCATCCCGTATGGCATCGTCACCGTGGTCGCGTCGTACAGCTGGTACTACGCCTGGACGCCGGGGACCGGCTATCTGGCCAACCTGCTGCCGCAAGGCAGTGCGCCGCTGACTGCGCAGATCCCGTCGCTGGGTATCGTCGTCATCGCCGAGGTCTGGAAGACCACGCCGTTCATGTCGCTGCTGCTGCTGGCCGGGTTGGCGCTGGTTCCAGAGGATTTATCGAAAGCAGCACAAGTCGATGGCGCCGGCGCTTGGCGGCGGCTGACCAGAGTCACCTTGCCGATCATCAAGCCGGCGGTGGTGGTCGCGCTGCTATTCCGGACGCTGGACGCCTTCCGCATTTTCGACAACATCTACGTGCTGACCAACGGCGCCAACAACACCGACTCGGTGTCGATCCTGGGCTACGACAACCTGTTCAAGGGCTTCAATGTCGGGCTCGGCTCGGCGATCAGCGTGCTGATCTTCGTCTGTGTGGGCATCATCGCGCTGATCTTCATCAAGGTGTTCGGCGCCGCGGCGCCCGGCGGTGATGTCGATGGCCGCTGAGCTGGTCGGCGCGCGGCGCGCCACGATCTGGGCCGTCATCGACACCTTGGTCGTGGTGTATGCGCTTCTTCCGGTGCTGTGGATCCTCAGCCTCTCGCTCAAACCGACGTCAACGGTCAAGGACGGCAAGCTGATTCCGTCGTCGGTGTCCTTTGAAAACTACCGCGGCATCTTCCGGGGTGACTTCTTCAGCTCCGCGCTGATCAACTCGATCGGGATTGGGTTGCTCACCACCGCAATCGCAGTGGTGCTCGGCGCGATGGCGGCTTACGCGATCGCCCGGCTAGACTTTCCGGGCAAGCGGCTGCTTATCGGTGCCACCCTGCTGGTCACCATGTTCCCCGCGATCTCGCTGGTCACACCGTTGTTCAACATCGAACGCTTCATCGGTCTGTTCGACACATGGCCGGGCTTGATTCTGCCCTACATCACTTTCGCTCTGCCCCTTGCCATCTACACGTTGTCGGCATTTTTCCGGGAGATCCCGTGGGATCTGGAGAAGGCGGCCAAAATGGACGGTGCTACGCCGGTCCAGGCTTTCCGTAAGGTGATCGTCCCACTGGCGGCGCCCGGCGTGGTGACCGCAGCTATCCTGGTGTTCATCTTCGCCTGGAACGACCTGTTGCTGGCGCTGTCTCTGACCGCCACCAAAGCGGCGATTACTGCGCCGGTGGCGATCGTGAACTTCAGTGGCAGTTCGCAGTTCGAGGAACCGACCGGATCAATCGCGGCCGGTGCCATCGTGATTACGGTCCCGATCATCGTTTTTGTTCTAATCTTCCAACGACGAATCGTCGCCGGGTTGACCTCTGGCGCTGTGAAGGGATAGCTCGATGGCCGAGATTGTGCTGGACCACCTCAGCAAAAGCTACTCCGACGGCGCGATGGCGGTGAAAGACCTGAACATCACCATTGCCGACGGCGAATTCCTGATCCTGGTCGGGCCTTCTGGCTGTGGCAAGACTACGACGTTGAATATGATTGCCGGGCTTGAAGGTATCTCTTCGGGCGAGCTGCGTATCGGCGGCGAACGGATGAACGAGAAGGCGCCCAAGGACCGCGATATCGCGATGGTGTTCCAATCCTATGCGCTCTACCCGCACATGACCGTGCGGCAGAACATCGCGTTTCCGCTGACCCTGGCGAAGATGAAAAAAGCCGAGATCGCGCGGAAGGTCGATGAGACAGCCAAAATCCTTGACTTGACTGAACTTCTGGACCGCAAGCCATCCCAGTTGTCGGGTGGGCAGCGACAGCGGGTCGCGATGGGCCGGGCAATCGTGCGCCATCCCAAGGCATTCTTGATGGACGAGCCGCTGTCCAACCTGGATGCCAAACTGCGCGTGCAGATGCGCGGCGAGATCGCCAGGCTGCAGCGAAGGTTGGGCACCACGACCGTCTACGTCACGCACGATCAGACCGAGGCCATGACGCTGGGAGATCGTGTGGTGGTGATGCACGGCGGTGTCGCGCAGCAGATCGGCACGCCCGATGAGCTCTACGAGCGTCCCGCCAATCTGTTCGTCGCGGGGTTCATCGGATCGCCGGCGATGAATTTCTTCCCCGCCACTCTGACGCCGACCGGACTGGACCTGCCCTTTGGTGAGGCGATGGTGGCGCCGGAAGTCCAAGAGGTGATCGGCCGACACCCGAAACCGGAAAACGTCATCGTCGGGGTGCGGCCCGAGCATCTGGCCGATGCCGCATTGATCGACGGCTACCAGCGCATCAGGGCGCTGACATTCGAGGTCAAGGTCGATTTGGTCGAGTCGCTGGGCGCAGACAAATACGTGTACTTCACCACCGCGGGTCCGGCCGTGCACGCGGCTCAGTTGGACGAGCTGGAGGCCGAGGGGGAGGTACACGAAAACCAGTTCGTGGCAAGGGTTCCCGCTGAGTCGAAGGCGGCCATCGGACAGCCCATCGAGTTGGCCTGTGACACCACGAAGCTTGTCGTTTTCGACGCTGACTCCGGGGCGAACCTGACCATTGCGCCGTCCGAGGCGCAGTGACACAGACTTTAGACCACGTGCGCACACATTTGCGCAGCCATTTTCCCGACGCGGAGCCTGATTCGGCGAGCGTGACATTTCTGGGTACCGAGCCTGTTGAGGTGTTGCGATTTCGCGGGACAGACGGACTGGTGCATTACGTGTCGCTGGGGTGCTCGCGCTATCCGATGACCGACCCGACGCAGATACTCGCCGACCCGCTGCGTGGCCCCCGTGCCGAAATTGTTCTGCGCCTGCGCGATCCCGGTCCGGCCACCGGCATTGCCCGCAGCGTCGCGATACTGGCGGCAACTCCGGCAGTAGACGGTCTGGTACTGGCCGCCGACGCATTGATCGATCTCGGCTCGCCACTGTGGGCATGGCCACCGCGGCCCGCGCCGTTCACCGCGGTGTTGTTGGGTCGCACCGACATTCCAGATCTGCCGCTGGAGCCACCCTGCGAGCCGGTGCAATTCCTATCGGCGACTCCCATCACCGCGACCGAAGCGGCCTGGGTGCGGCTGAAAGGCGCCGAGGCGATGCGACAGGCATGGCAAAACGATGGCGTCGACGTGCTGAATCCGAATCGCCCTGCCGCACAACCGAACTGATCGAGCTAAAGCCAATTGTTGCGTCGGAATTGGAAGTACAGGAACAGGCAGACGAGGGTCATTGCGGCCATGATCCCCGGGTAACCCCACGTCCAGTTCAGCTCGGGCATGAAATGGAAGTTCATACCGTAGATGGCGGCGACCATGGTGGGCACCGCCAAGATGGCCGCGATGGCCGCCATCTTGCGCATATCGTTGTTCTGCTGCATCCCGACGCGGGCCAATGCCGCCTGGATCAGCGAGTTGAGCATGTCGTCGTAGCTGGCGATCTGGTCCGCGGCCTCGGAGTGGTGGTCGGCGACGTCGCGCAGGTAGCGCCGCACTTCTTTGGAGATCAGGTCTTTGTTTTCCACCTGTATTCGATGGAATGCGACGGACAGCGGGTTGACGCATCGGCGTAGTTCGACGACCTCACGTTTGAGCAGGTAAACCGGTTCGACGTCGAGCTTGCGGCCCGGGGCAAACGCCACTTCCTCGATGCTGTCGATATCGGCTTCCACCAGACTGCTGACCTCGAGGTAGTGGTCCACCACGTCGTCGGCGATGGCGTGCATTACCGCATAGGGGCCCAGCCGCAACTGCTCGGGGTCGGCATCCATCCGCTTGCGCACCTCGGACAGTCCGCCGTGTTCACCATGGCGGACGGTGACCACGAAGTCCTTGCCGACGAAGATCATGATCTCGCCGGTTTCGACGATCTGGCGAGCTTGCGCCACCGATTCGTGTGGGACGTAGGTGACGGTCTTCAGGACAAGAAGCAGCGTCTCGTCATATCGCTCCACCTTGGGCCGCTGATGTGCGCATACAGCGTCCTCGACGGCCAACGGGTGCAGCCCGAAAACGTCGGCTACGTCTTGCATCTGGGTGCTGTCCGGCTCGTGCAAGCCAACCCAGACGAATGCCTCGTGCCCGAGCATTTCGATCTCGCGCACCTTGCCGAGTGCGGCAGCATAGGTGAACTTGCCGGGCAGCCGGTGGCCATCGGCGTAGACGGCGCAGTCAACCAACGCCTCGTTGGGCGGGTGGGAAACGGGGTGTACGTGCGGCTCGTGCGCGAGCGGTCGAAGCGCTTCGGGCAATGCGTCGAACCCCGGGAACACATCCACCTCCGATCGCAGCGCAGGTCTGACCGGGCGGTGCTCCATGCTACGCGTCCTGGCTTCTCAAAGCGCAACGATCCGGGTGTCCAGAAAAAGCCCTGGTACTGGACCGGAGGTTGAGGGCCGAGAAGGGTGCGCTAGTTTCGAGCCGAAAACCCGAACCTGCACGACCTTCTCCATAAGGAGTAAATCGACGTGAGCGCAAGTCCTCTCAAGGTCGCCATCACCGGCGCCGCCGGCCAGATCGGCTATAGCCTCTTGTTCCGCTTGGCGAGCGGCTCGCTGCTGGGCGCCGACCGCCCGATCGAGCTGCGTCTGCTCGAGATCGAGCCCGCGCTCAAGGCGCTTGAGGGCGTCGTGATGGAACTCGACGACTGCGCGTTTCCGCTGCTGGCCGGCGTCGAAATCGGTGCGGATCCCAACAAGATCTTCGATGGCGCGAACCTCGCCCTGCTCGTCGGCGCCCGTCCGCGCGGCCCGGGTATGGAGCGCAGCGACCTGCTGGAGGCCAACGGCGCGATCTTCACCGCGCAGGGCAAGGCCCTCAACTCGGTCGCCGCTGACGACATCCGCATCGGCGTGACCGGCAACCCGGCCAACACCAACGCGCTGATCGCCATGAGCAACGCGCCCGACATCCCCCGCGAACGGTTTTCCGCGCTCACCCGCCTGGACCACAACCGGGCGGTCTCGCAGCTGGCCAAGAAAGCCGGCGTGGCGGTGACCGACATCAAGAAGATGACGATCTGGGGCAACCACTCGACCACCCAGTACCCCGACGTGTTCCACGCCGAGATCGGCGGCAAGAACGCCGCAGAGGTCGTGAACGACCAGGACTGGATCGAGAATGACTTCATCCCGACCGTCGCCAAGCGCGGCGCAGCGGTCATCGCGGCGCGCGGCGCCTCGTCGGCCGCATCGGCCGCGTCGGCGACCATCGACGCCGCCCGGGACTGGCTGCTCGGCAGTCCGGACGGCGACTGGGTCTCGATGGCGGTCTTCTCCGACGGCTCGTACGGCGTGCCGGAGGGCCTGATCTCTTCGTTCCCGGTGACCACCAAGGACGGCAACTGGACGATCGTCAGCGGCCTGGAGATCGACGAGTTCTCCCGCGGCCGGATCGACAAATCGACCGCCGAGCTGGCCGACGAGCGCAACGCGGTCACCGAGCTTGGTCTGATCTGAGCCCCCGTGGTGATCGCAAGCGCGGCGAAGCCGGGCGCAGCGGGTCGCCACTGGTTGGCCCAGGCGATCGCAAGCGCGGCGAAGCCGGGCGCAGCGGGTCGCCACTTTGGCCCAGCGCCAAATTAGGCCTACTAATGGGTAGTCAGTACCCTGGGGCGCGTGTCCGAATTGCTTGAATCGATACAGACTCGCGCCGAGCAGGGCGTGATCAGCGACGCGGAGATCTTCGAGGCACATGTAGGCGGCAAGCTTTCCGTAGGCCTGACGGCTCCGCTGGATACTCAGCGCTCGCTGTCGATCGCCTACACGCCGGGTGTGGCACAGGTCAGCCGTGCAATCGCCGCCGATCACACGCTGGCCACGCGCTACACCTGGGCGAGCCGGCTGGTTGCCGTCGTCAGCGACGGCAGCGCCGTGCTCGGCCTCGGTGACATCGGACCGGCGGCGTCGCTGCCGGTGATGGAAGGCAAATGCGCGCTGTTCAAGGAGTTCTCCGGGCTGGATGCGATCCCGATCGTGCTGGACACCAAGGATCCCGACGAGATCGTGGAAACCCTGGTGCGGCTGCGGCCGACGTTCGGCGCGGTCAACCTCGAGGACATCTCTGCGCCGCGCTGCTTCGAGATTGAACGACGAGTCATCGAAGCGCTGGACTGCCCGGTGATGCACGACGACCAGCACGGCACGGCAATCGTGGTGCTTTCGGCGCTGATGGGCGCCAGCAAGTTGCTCGGCCGTGACATGACGTCGCTGAAGGTGGTGGTGTCCGGAGCCGGGGCCGCCGGCGTCGCTTGCTCGAATCTCCTTCTCGCAATGGGGGTTTCAGATATCACCGTGCTCGATTCGCGCGGAATTCTGCACACCGGGCGCGACGACATGAACAGTGTCAAGGCCGATCTGGCGCGACGCAGCAATCCCCGCGGTCTCGCTGGCGGCATCGTGGAAGCACTCGATGGGGCCGACGTGTTCCTCGGGTTGTCGGCGGGCGTGGTTCCCGAGGAGCTGATCGCCACAATGGCACCCAACGGGATCGTCTTCGCGCTGTCCAACCCCGACCCAGAGATCAATCCTCACGTCGCGGCCAAGTACGCGGCAGTGGTGGCCACCGGCCGCAGCGACTTCTGCAACCAGATCAACAACGTGCTGGCATTCCCCGGGGTGTTCCGCGGTGCGCTGGACGCCGGGGCACGCCGGATCACGGAAAAAATGATGGTTGCCGCGGCCGAGGCGATCTTCTCCGTCGTCAGTGATGACCTCGCTCCGGACCGAATCGTCCCCAGCCCCCTGGACCTGCGCGTCGGGGAAGCGGTGGCCACGGCGGTCGCCCTGGCCACAGAAGTCTCCGACACCACCGAGTGAGAACCGGCAGGCTGGCGGCACCGCTGCTCGCCGCCATACTCGCTGCGGCTGGCTGCGCGACCGACACCAGCGGCCATCGTGCCCGCCCGGAATTGGTGGTCGGGTCCCGGCCTGAATCCGAGTCGACGCTGTTGGCCGGCGTTTATGTCGCCGCGCTGCGGTCATACGGTGTCGGAGCGCGAGCCGAGGCTGCCGTCGACCCGATGGCGCAATTGGATTCGGGCGCGTTCACTGTTGTCCCCGCCTTCACCGGCCATATGCTGCAGACCTTGCAGCCCGGCGCAGTGGCAATGTCCGACACTCAGGTCTACCGCACGATGGTGTCCGCGCTACCCGAGGGCATCGCCGCGGGCGACTATACGACGGCTGCTGAAGACAAACCCGTGCTGCTGGTGGCGGGGTCCACCGCCAAGGATTGGGGCGGCAGCGACGTCAGCGCAGACTTGAGCACGCTGCCAACACACTGTGCCGGCCTCGTGGTCGGAACTGTCACCGGGCACCAAACACCTTCGACAGTCGGCAGCTGCAGGCTTTCCGCTCCACGTGAATTCCCAGATGACACAACGATGTTCGCTGCGGTGCGGGCCGGGCAGCTGACGGCAGGGTGGACGACCACCGCCGACCCCGGCATTCCTGCCGACCTGGTCGCGCTGGCCGACGGCAAACCCGCACTGATACGGGCCGAGAACGTGGTGCCGCTCTATCGCCGCAACGCGCTGACTGATCGGCAACTGCTGGCGATCAACGAAGTGGCCGGCGTCCTGGACACCGCGGCCCTGGTCGAGATGCGCCGCCAAGTGGCCGGCGGAGCCGACCCGCAGGCGGTGTCAGCCGGATGGTTGGCGGAACACCCGCTGGGGCGTTGAGGGTCAGGCCTAATGGGCCCCGGCTCTTTTCGCGCGTTCACGCGCTCATCGACTGGGATCACTGCTTGGGCATCAACCGGCCCAGGACGGGCCCGAACAGCTGCTGATACCCCGAACCCGTCAGCCGCACCAAGATGTCTAAGATCTTGGCGTCCGCGCCGACCAGCACCCGAGCCTTCTTCTTCCGCACCCCCTCCAGGATGATCTGGGCGGCTCGTTGCGGACTGGTCTTGGCCAGCCGTTTGTCGAACAGATTGGCCAGCTCGGCCTGGTCGAGTCCCTCGGCGACGGTGGCGTTGCGGGCGATCGCGGTTTGATGCCGCCGGGGTGCACCGTGGTCACCGCCACGGGGTGGCCGGCCGCCACCATCTCCTGTCGCAGCGCCTCGGTGAAGCCGCGGACGGCGAACTTGGCCGAGTTGTAGGCCGCCTGCCCCGGTACCGAAAAGAGCCCGAACACGCTGGAGACGTTGATGACGTGGCCGTCGCCGGAGGCGATCAGGTGCGGAAGGAACGCCTTGGTGCCATTCACGACGCCCCAGAAGTCGACGTCCATCACCCGTTCGATGTCCTTGAACTGGCTGACTTCGATGTCGCCGGTGAAGGCGATGCCGGCGTTGTTGTAGATCTGGTTCACCTTGCCGAAGTGCTCGTTGATCGCGTCGGCATAGGCCAGGAAGGCCTCGCGCTCGGTCACGTCGAGACGGTCCGCTTTGACCGGTGCACCGATCGCCTTCAACCGTTCCTCGGTCTGCGCCAGGCCTTCGGTGTTGACATCACTGATTGCCACCTTGGCGCCTGAGCGAGCCAGCTCAACGGCCAGCGCCTGCCCGATACCCGAACCCGCGCCCGTCACCACTGCGACCTTGCCGGCGAACCCTTGCATGAGCACCCTTCCTCTGTCGGCCCGTTTGCGTCGAGGCTAGCCGGTACCAGCGGTCCCTGGTACCAGGGGTGGGTCGGTGAATTCAGCCGTGTGCTCAGCCGAAGGCCGTGTCGATGATCTCCTGCTGCTCGACGGCGTGCACCTTCGACGAGCCCGACGACGGGGCCGACATCGCCCGGCGCGAAATGCGCTTTATTCCGGTCAACTTGTCGGGCAGCAGCTCGGGCAGCTCCAGGCCGAATCGCGGCCACGCGCCCTGATTGGCCGGCTCCTCCTGAACCCAGAAGAATTCCTTGGCATTGGCGTAGCGGTCCAGCGTTTCGCTCAGCCGGCGCTTCGGCAGCGGAGCAAGCTGTTCGATCCGCACAATCGCGACGTCGTCCCGGCTGTCCTTGACCTTGCGTGCCGCCAGCTCGTAGTAGAGCTTTCCGCTGGTCAGCAGGATCCTGGTGACCTTGTTGCGATCACCGATGCCGTCCTCGTAGGTCGGCTCCTCCAACACCGAGCGGAATTTGATCTCGGTGAAGTCCTTGATGTCGCTGACCGCCGCCTTGTTGCGCAGCATCGACTTCGGTGTGAACACGATCAGCGGGCGCTGGACACCGTCGAGAGCGTGCCGGCGCAGCAAGTGGAAGTAGTTGGACGGAGTTGAGGGCATCGCAATCGTCATCGAACCCTCCGCCCACAGCTGCAGGAAGCGTTCGATGCGGGCGGAGGTGTGGTCGGGACCCTGCCCCTCGTGTCCGTGCGGCAGCAGCAGCACCACGTTGGACAACTGGCCCCATTTGGCCTCACCGGAGCTGATGAACTCGTCGATGATCGACTGGGCGCCGTTGACGAAGTCGCCGAACTGTGCCTCCCACAGAACGAGGGCGTCCGGGTTGCCCACGGTGTAGCCGTACTCGAAGCCGACGGCGGCGTACTCCGACAATGGTGAGTCGTAGACCAGGAATTTGCCGCCGGTGGGAGTGCCATCGAGGTTTGTCGCCAGCAATTGCAGCGGCCAGAACTCTTCGCCGGTGTTGCGGTCGATGATCACCGAATGCCGCTGCGAGAAGGTGCCGCGCCGGGTGTCTTGCCCCGATAGCCGCACCAGCTTGCCTTCGGCCACCAGCGAACCCAGCGCCAGCAGCTCGCCGAAGGCCCAGTCGATCTTGCCTTCGTAGGCCATTTCCCGGCGCTTCTCCAGCACCGGCTGCACGCGCGGGTGCGTGGTGAAGCCGTCTGGCAGGGCCAGGAACGCGTCGCCGATGCGGGCCAGCAACGCTTTGTCCACCCCCGTGGACAGGCCCGCGGGGAGCATCTGATCGGCCTCAACCGATTCGCTCGGCAACGCGCCGTGCTTCTCCAGGTCGCGGACCTCGTTGAACACTCGCTCCAGCTGGCCCTGGTAGTCGCGCAGCGCGTCCTCGGCTTCTTTCATCGAGATGTCGCCGCGGCCGATCAGGGCTTCGGTGTAGCTCTTGCGGACCCCACGCTTGATGTCGACGACGTCGTACATGGCGGGGTTGGTCATCGACGGGTCGTCACCCTCGTTGTGCCCGCGCTTCCGATAGCACAGCATGTCGATGATGACGTCCTTCTTGAACTTCTGCCGGAAGTCCACGGCCAGCTTTGCCACCCAGAGGCAAGCCTCCGGGTCGTCGCCGTTGACGTGGAAGATCGGCGCCCCGATCATCTTCGCGACGTCGGTGCAGTACTCGCTGGACCTCGAATACTCGGGTGCGGTGGTGAAACCGATCTGGTTGTTGACGATGAAGTGGATGGTCCCGCCGACGCGGTAGCCGGGCAGGTCCGCCAGGTTCAGCGTCTCGGCCACCACGCCCTGGCCGGCGAAGGCCGCGTCACCGTGCATCATGAACGGCACCACCGAGAAGGCTTTTTCGTCACCGTCGTCGTGCGCCCCTCTGTCCAGCAGATCCTGCTTGGCCCGAACCAGACCCTCCAGCACCGGGTCCACGGCTTCCAGGTGTGAGGGGTTGGCGGTCAGTGACACCTGAATGTCGTTGTCGCCGAACATCTGTAGGTACACCCCGGTGGCACCGAGGTGGTATTTGACGTCGCCGGAGCCGTGCGCCTGTGACGGGTTGAGGTTGCCTTCGAATTCGCTGAAGATCTGCGAGTATGGCTTGCCGACGATGTTGGCCAGCACGTTAAGCCTGCCGCGGTGCGGCATGCCGATGACCACCTCGTCGAGGCCGTGCTCGGCGCACTGGTCGATCGCCGCGTCCATCATCGGGATCACACTGTCGGCGCCTTCCAGCGAGAACCGCTTCTGCCCAACGTATTTGGTCTGCAGGAACGTTTCGAAGGCCTCGGCGGCGTTCAGCTTGCTCAGGATATATTTCTGCTCGGCCACCGTCGGTTTGACGTGCTTGGTCTCGATCCGCTGTTGCAGCCACTGCTGTTGTTCGGGTTCGAGGATGTGGGTGTATTCCACGCCGATGTGGCGGCAGTAGGCGTCGCGCAGCAAGCCCAGAACGTCGCGGAGTTTCTTGTACTCACAACCGGCAAAGCCGTTGACTTTGAACACCCGATCGAGGTCCCACAGGGTCAGGCCGTGGGTCAGCACTTCAAGATCGGGGTGACTGCGGAACCGGCTGCCGTCCAAGCGCAGCGGATCGATGTCGGCCATCAGGTGACCGCGGTTGCGGTAGGCCGCGATCAACTCCATGACGCGGGCGTTCTTGTCGACGATCGAGTCCGGGTTGTCGGTGCTCCAGCGCACCGGCAGATACGGATTGCCCAGCTCGCGGAAGATTTCGTCCCAGAAAGCGTCTGAGAGCAGCATTTCGTGGATGGTGCGCAGGAAGTCGCCGGATTCCGCGCCTTGGATGATGCGGTGGTCGTAGGTCGAGGTCAGGGTGATCAGCTTGCCGATCCCCAACTCGGCGATGCGTTCCTCGCTGGCGCCTTGAAACTCGGCGGGGTATTCCATAGCGCCGACACCGATAATGGCGCCCTGGCCGGCCATCAGCCTGGGCACTGAGTGCACGGTGCCGATGGTGCCGGGGTTTGTCAGCGAAATCGTCACGCCGGCAAAGTCTTCGGCGGTCAGCTTGCCGTCGCGGGCCCGGCGCACGATGTCTTCGTACGCGGTGACGAACTGGGCGAATCGCATGTCATCGCAGCCCTTGATACCGGCCACCACCAAGGAACGCTTGCCGTCTTTGCCCCGCAGGTCGATCGCCAGGCCGAGGTTGGTGTGCGCCGGCGTGATTGCAGTGGGTTTGCCGTCGATCTCGGCGTAGTGCCGGTTCATGTTCGGGAAGGCCTTGATCGCCTGCACCAGCGCGTAGCCCAGCAAGTGGGTGAAGGAGATCTTGCCGCCGCGGTTGCGCTTGAGCTGGTTGTTGATGACGATCCGGTTGTCGATCAGCAACTTGGCCGGAACGGCCCGCACACTGGTGGCCGTCGGCACGTCCAGCGACGCCGACATGTTCCTCACCACGGCCGCGGCGGCGCCGCGCAGCACCTGCAACTCATCCCCTTCGGCCGGCAGAACGGTGGCGGCTTTGGCCGGTGATGCAGTGGCGGCGCCGTTGCCGGCCGCGGCAGTGCCGGCGGTGCCAGCGGGCTTAGCAGGCTCAGTGGTCTCAGTGGACGGCTGGGCCGTCGGCGCCGGCTTTGCTTGTGTTGCGCCGGCAGCGGACTGCCCGTCACCGGTGGTTGGGGTGCTCAGGGCTGATTCGCTGGTTGGCTCGGGGTTGTAGTCAACCAGGAACTCATGCCAGCTCGGATCGACCGACGAGGGGTCATCGCGGAACTTGCGGTACATCTCCTCGACCAGCCATTCGTTTTGCCCGAATGGTGAACTTATGTTGCTCACGACCGCTGTTCGCCTCAATTCCTCTGTCCTGCAAGCGCATGGCGCGGCGCCTGCACGTTTGTCCGCCCCGGTTAGCGGAGCACCTCAGACCCGCGGCGGTCCTGCACGTTTCCGCCCTATAAAGGCTAACCTTTCGCCAGCAATTCGCCAGGGAGACGGGGAGGGCGGGGTATAGCGGGCTGCTAGCCGGCTTCGTGGATGGGGGGTACCAGCTGCAGCGTGCGTGGCCAGCGCGCAGGCGGGGCGCCGAATGCCTGGTTAGCGTTGCGGACGATCTTCTTGCCCGCAAGGTAGTTGCCGACGGCGCCCACGATGATCCCAATGCCGACCGGCAGCAGCTTGCCGAACAACAGGGCGCTGCGTCGCACTGTGTACCGTCGGACCCACGACTTGAGCAACCGTGAGTTCAATCGCGACATCGACGACAGCGGCAGCGCGGCCACGCTTTCGGAAACCCAGCCGCCGTTGGTGCGGGCCGGACCGATCAGTTGGGCGATGGCCTGCTTGCTGTTGTCGCCGACCAGCACCGATAGCACTAGGGCGCGGCGTCGTTCCCGGTGATCGGCGGGAATGCCGTGCACCACCGACACCGCCAACACAAAGAACGCGGTGGCCTCGAGGAACGCCACCGTTTCCGCCGCAGCCGCAGACAGCGCACTCAACGTGCCGATTCCGGGGATGGTCGCCGCCGCCCCCACTGCCACGCCACTGGCCGTCACCATGGCCACGTAGCGCTTCTGTAGTTTGGCGAGGATTTCAGCCGGGCTGGTGCCCGGGTGCGCGTTCCGCAGCCGCGACACATAGGCCTCCGCCGCCGGGCCCTGTATCCGCGAGCTTCGCTCGATGACCTGCGCCAATGCCCGCGCGGACACTTTAGGGCGACCGTCGGTGGGGATCGGCGCCTGTGCCGCGTTGGACATATTCAAAATTCGGTTCGGAGACCGCTTCCGTCGGGCCCGCATATTGTCTCTCCTGCAAATGGCGTCCCTTCAGGCTAACGCGCCTGCTGCAAAACACCGACCGAGCACAAAACCTTCCGTGTTATCTACCCCGTATCGGATGCTTGGCTGCCAGTCAATTGCCTCACCCGGAATAATGCAGGCTGGATGTCTGTGACGGTTTGTCGGTCCTGGTGGGGGGCACTTCGCTGCATGCATGGTGTACACCGTGGTGGGTTAAGCCGCTCGACCAGACAGGGCCGAGTACGGCGGGACAGCATCGTCGGGAGCTGAAACGAGGTGGGTAGATGACCACGGCGCGGTCGCCCGGGGGAACCCGGCACGCGGGGCCGAGTCCAGCCCACGTCACCAAGCGCTGGTACTTCATAACCCACAACCCGTCGCACTCACAGAACCCCTGGAACGCGCTGTGGGCGATGATGATCGGCTTCTTCATGATCATGGTCGACTCGACCATTGTCGCCATCGCAAACCCGACCATCATGGCCGAATTGCGTATCGGGTACGACACCGTGATGTGGGTGACCAGCGCCTACCTGCTGGGCTATGCGGTCGTGTTGTTGGTGGCCGGGCGGCTCGGTGACCGGTTCGGCCCCAAGAACCTCTACCTGATCGGTCTGGTGGTGTTCACCGTCGCCTCTGTGTGGTGTGGGTTGTCGGGCAGCGCCGCCATGCTGATCACCGCTCGAGTCGTACAAGGTGTCGGCGCTGGGCTGCTCACCCCACAGACCTTGTCGACAATCACCCGGATCTTCCCGCCGGAGCGGCGCGGTGTTGCGGTGAGCGTATGGGGTGCCACCGCGGGCGCCGCCAGCCTGGTGGGACCCTTGGCCGGCGGCGCGCTGGTCGACGCGCTGGGTTGGCAGTGGATTTTCTTCGTCAACGTCCCCATCGGCATCGTCGGGTTGGCGTTGGCGGTTTGGCTGGTTCCAGTGCTGCCCACCCAGGCGCACCGGTTCGACCTGGTCGGCGTCGGGTTGTCCGGGGTGGGCATGTTCCTGATCGTGTTCGGGCTGCAACAGGGCCAGGCCGCGCACTGGGAACCCTGGATCTGGGCGATGATCGTCGCCGGCGTCGGGTTGATGACGGCGTTCGTCTACTGGCAGTCGGTGAACACCCACGAGCCGCTGATTCCGTTGGTGATTTTCGGTGACCGGGATTTCAGCCTGTGCAACGTCGGGGTGGCCATTACCTCGTTCGCGGCGACGGCGATGATGTTGCCACTGACGTTCTATGCGCAGGCGGTCTGCGGGCTCTCACCGACGCGCTCGGCGCTGCTGATTGCGCCGATGGCGATCGCCAACGGTGTGCTCGCGCCGTTTGTCGGCCGGATCGTCGACCGATACCACCCGCGGCCCGTACTCGGTTTCGGCTTTTCGGTGCTGGCGGTTGCGCTGACGTGGCTTTCCTTCGAGATGTCTGTCGACACGCCGATCTGGCGGCTGGTTTTGCCGTTCGGCGCAGTCGGTGTCGGGATGGCGTTCGTGTGGTCGCCGCTGACCGCCACCGCGACCCGTAACCTGCCGCCGCACCTGGCCGGCGCAGGCTCTGCCGTGTACAACTCGGTCCGCCAGCTCGGCGCGGTGCTCGGCAGCGCCGGCATGGCCGCGTTCATGACATCTCGGATCAGCTGCCCAGATGCCGCCCCACCGACCCGCTGGGAGTGGCACCATCACCTTGCAACTGCCCGAGTTCCTGCGCGAGCCGTTTTCGGCCGCGATGTCGCAGTCGGTGCGGTTGCCCGCGTTCATTGCATTGTTCGGGATCGTGGCCGCGCTGTTCTTGGTCGGCTTCACACCTTGGGCGGTCACCGGTGACGGCAAAGGCGGCGACCTGCCGGCACGATGGCGACATCGTCGACGACGACTATGACGACGACGAGTACGTCGAATTCGTACTTCGTCGTGAACCCGACATCGAGCCCCGGCCCGGTGCCGACATCAAACCGGCGTACGAGGAGGAGAGCGACACGGAGCCGTTAAGGGAGCGAGTTGAACACCGGCGCCCGGCACCCGCCGACGTATGGCACAGCGACCCCGTCGACTCGTGGCACAGTCTGCTAGATCACCCGGTTCCGCAAGCCCATCCGATTGGCTTCGCCCACAACGGCTCTCATCTCGACATCGAACGGCACCTCCGTCCGTTCAACGAATTTTCGACACGTGCCTTCCGGTCTGCCCCACGCGACGATCGGCTTGTGCCACCGTCGGAACGGCACCACAACGGCTCCGCGCATCATCAGCTCGCCGAAGGCGAGGCGCCGCGAGGTCAGCATCACCGCCCCGATCCGGACGACGACTCCACCAGCTACGGCCGGCACTCGTCCGGCAATTAAGTCAGTCAGCCAGGCGTGATCGGCCTCGAATAGGCTCCGTCAGCGCCAAGAAGGCGCCCAAGTCGATCAGGCCCGCGGGTGTGGCCGGCAGATACTCGGTCAGCGCCGGCGAGCGCACGATCACCGCTGCATACTGTGCCCGGCTTACGGCAACGTTGAGCCGATTCCTGTTGAGCAGGAATGAGATTCCGCGTGGCACCACATCCACAGAGGAGGCCGTCATCGAGATGAAGACCACCGGCGCCTGTCCGCCCTGAAACTTGTCGACAGTCCCCACCCGGACCCCGTCGAGCCCGGCGGAGGTCAATCGCTGACGCAGCAGCGCCACCTGGGCGTTGTAGGGTGCCAGCACCAGCACATCAGAGGCGGTCAACGCCCGGGTGCCGTGCTCGTCGGTCCACGACATGCCGAGCAGTTGGTTGATCTCGGCGGCGATCACGTCAGCCTCCTCTGGGCTCTCCGTCGAGTTGCCTTGGTGACCAACGGTGAGCATCTGCACGCCGGGCTGATACCCCTTGAGGTGACGGGCGGCGGTGCACTCGGGGTGGGAATGCAGTCTGCCCTCGTAGGACAGCGCGGAAACCGCGGCGCAGACCGCCGGATGCATCCGGTAGGAGCGGTCCAGGAAATAGCCACGTTCGTCGGGCAGGGTGCGCTGACCGTCTACCAGCCAATCCAGCGCGGAAGTGTCAACCGGCTCTGGATGAGTTCCCTGACTGACTTGCGGCAGCTGCTGGGGATCCCCGAGCAGCAAGAGATTCGCGGCCGCCGGTGCCACGGCGATGGTGTTGGCCAAACAGAACTGGCCCGCCTCATCGATCACCAGCAGGTCCAGGCTGCCCGGCGGTACCCGGTTGGCGTTGGCGAAATCCCATGCCGTACCGCCGACCACACATCCCGCCGTGTCGGCGATGAATGCGGCGTAAGCGCTGCCGTCGATCTCCTGCCAGCGCGGAGCATTGTGGTCATAGCGTTTCTTCGCGACCCGCTCCGGGGCCAGCCCGGCATCGATCACACAGTCCAACAGGTTTTCCACCGTGGCGTGCGATTGCGCGACCACACCAACGCGCCAGCCGTGGCCGGTGACCAGTTGTCCGATCACCCGGGCAGCGGTGTGCGTCTTGCCGGTACCCGGCGGCCCGTGCACCGCCAGGTACGACGAGTCCAGGTCCAGCGCCGCAGCGGTGATGTCGGCGACGGTGTCGGTGCCACGCGGTAGTGGAGCGCCGCTACGCGTGCGGGGCGCGCGGCGCAGCAGGATGTCGACGAGGGCACTGCGGGGTAGTTGCGGCAATCCGGCAGCCACGGCAGCAGCCGTCGCTTCGATCGACTCCCGCAGTGCTGTTGTGGGAATGGGTGGGCCGGGGGTAAGCGCGAACGGCAGCTGTTGAAATATCGTGCCGTCACTGCCAACTCGCTCAACGATGACCACCTCGGTGGGCACCGTCTGATCATCGGCCTCGACAACCGCCGCCCGTCCGGCCGCCCGCCGGTCGGGATTGTCGGTCATGCTGGGCGGAGCCGGGGGGTCGTAGAGTGCAAAGACGTTCGTCATCAGGTCGCCGCGTGCCAGCTCGCCGCGTAGTTGCACACGTCGCTGCGGCTTACGTGCGCGGGGAGGCGTATGCCAGTCGACGCTGACCGACGCGTACTCGGCAACGAAGACGTCGGTGTTATCCGCCCACTCGTCTACGGGGAAGTTCAGCCGGTCGAAGTGCGCCCACCAGAACGGTTTGTCCTCGCGCCGGTGGTAGCCGCGCGCCGCGGCCAGCAGCGCCACCGCCGTCTGCTCGCGTGTGCGATCGCCGTCCGCGGCATCGCCGGTGAACGTCGACAATGTCACCGCCAGCTGGTCATGGTCTTCGACGCTGTTGCCTTCGCGGACGGGCTGGGCGCCAACCGGCACGACGCCGGATTCGTAGGCGCGCAGCATCAGCCAGTTACGCAGTTCTTGAGTCGACCGGCAGTCGTAGTGGTTGTAGTCCTCAATCTCCTTGAGCACTGATGCGGCCTCGTCGCAGCGGCCGGCGGCTTGCATTTCGCAGTAGCGGGCGTAGGAGGTGATCGAACCGGTGGCCGTGGTGACGTCACCAACGCGCAGCTGCGCTCCCATGTAGA
The DNA here is from genome assembly GCA_963730415.1 of uncultured Actinomycetota bacterium. Taxonomy (GTDB): domain Bacteria; phylum Actinomycetota; class Actinomycetes; order Mycobacteriales; family Mycobacteriaceae; genus Mycobacterium. The sequence goes on from CAVSSC010000003.1 coordinate 122,545, forward strand.
GCGGCTCTAGCGCCTTCAGACTGAACGACTCCGCACCCACGCGAATGCTCTTACGTACCAATGGGTAAAGGTCAACCAGAGTCCCGCTGCGCAGTAGTTCATCGACCTGGTCCTCACCGACTCCGTAGCGTCCGGCGAGCCGCAATAACGCGGTCTTCTCGTACGGCGCATAGTGGTAGATGTGCATGTTCGGACGGCGCTTGCGGCGCTTGGCCACCATCGCCAAAAAATCGGTCAGTGCCTTGCGTTCGTCTACCCGGTTATGCGCCCACAGCGGGCGAAAGTTCCCTGCCGGCCCCGCTTCCAAGACGCCGAACAGATATTCCAGACCCCACTCGTGGCCATCGACCGTCCACAGCGGGTCACCTTCGAAGTCGAAGAACAGGTCACCCGGGTCCGGCTCGGGTAACAGTGTCAGCGGCTGCGGGTCGACGACCTCGAACTGCGGCATGCCGGTTTCGCGTTGGCGGACTTGCAGTTTCGCCTGGGCGGTCAATTTGCCGACCGCGCCGGATGCCAGGTCGGGCACTGGCCCGGCATGCCCGGCCAGTTCGGCGACTGTGGTGATCCCGGCATCAAGTAGCTTGTCCCGCTGGCTCACTCGCATGCCGGCGACCAACAGCAGATCGTCAGTCGCACGCGACTGCTCGGTGCACAACGGACAACGAAGACAGGCGCCCACACCCTCGTCCTCCCAGCGCACCGCGGTGCCCCCGGCATAGTGCTCATCGAGTAGCCGCTGCAATCGCGCACGCTGGGAGCGGTAAACCGGGACCAAGTCGCAGAGCCGATACCGTACAGCGGTCCCGTCGCCTAGTTGCAGTTCGGCCTCCGATGCCACCGGGACACCCGAGGCGGCCAACGCGTCAGCGTAGGCAGCCAACTGCAACAACGCGGTGACGTTGGCAGAACGCGCCAGCTTGGTGTCAGTGACTCGATATTGCTCGTCGTCTCGCACCAGAAAGTCGGCGAAGCCGACGAAGCGACCGTCGAACATGGCAGCCTGATACACCGCGGGAGCGCGGTTGGCGATGGCGCGCTGGGTGGCCTCTGCGGCCGCCGCGAGCCCGGCGGGCGTGTAGGCGGGGCGGCCGATGATCGCGACGGCATCCCCGAACTGGTCGCGCAGTCGCTCGAGTTCGCGTCGCTCATGTTCGTTACCGAGGGTAACGGTCCGCGCGAACAGTTCATCCTCGATGGTGACGGCGGGTCCCCAACCGAGTTTCGCGTCGAAATCCCGTAACAGTGCGTACTCGCAGCGGGCGGCGGCGGCGAGATCCGACGCGCTGTACACGATGCTGTCGCCGGTGACGAACACAGCTGCAACTGTAGGTGAGGGGTCTGACGATAGGCCGGTTCTGCTGAGGTGCCTTAGCCGCCTTTGGTGTTACCGATCAGCTCGACGCTGTTGCCGTTCCAATGGAACCGGACATCGGTGTTCAAGCTGTTGATGCCGCTGGGGTAGGTCAGCGCCACCGTGTCGCCCGTGGTTTGCGCTGCGTCAATGCCATTGAACCCGTAAGTATCGGGCACCCCCTGCGGGATGAACTGCCCGAGATGGAACAGCACCGCCCGGGTCGTGGGATTGACAGCGTTCGTGTTGGCCTTGATGATCACCGCCGACAGCTGAGCGCACTGGTTGTAGTTGCCGGCCAGCGGCTCCGGGTTCCAGGGCTGCTGGCTGCGCGGATCGCGAGGCAGCTCAGACACCACTTTTGCGATGGTGGGCGAGGCAAGATTGACCGCGCACGGGTCGGCCGGCGGGGCATTGCTGCTAGGCGGAGCCGCGGTGCCCGACGGCGGGCTGGGTGCAGTCGGGGCAGTGATCGACGCGGTCTCAGTAGTCGTCCTTGCCTGCGGCGTCTTCGCGACGGTGGAATCTCCCGCACCGCAGCCGCTCAACGTGATGGCGAGCAACGCGACAGCGGCCGAGCCGGTCAGTGGCTCGGTACGGCCTGGTAGCGACCACACACCGCGCACCGTACCGTCATCGGGCTCGCAGATGCGGCAGGCGTGGCCGCACCCAGCTCAGCTGTGCTCATGATCACGGGATCGCAGCGCCCGGCGCGACCCGGGCTCGCGTTCGCACTGGGTTTGATGGTGGCGAACCGCAGCGCCCGGCGCGACCCGGGCTCGCGTTCGCCACTGGGTTTGATGGTGGCGAACCGCAGCGCCCGGCGCGACCCGGGCTCGCGTTCGCCACTGGGTTTGATGGTGGCGAACCGCAGCGCCCGGCGCGACCCGGGCTCGCGTTCGCCACTAAACTCCTTGGGCGATGACCCTCCCGGACAGCTCGCCTGAGGCTGCCTCTACGACGTTTGCCGACCTGCAGATCCATCCCTCCGTCTTGCGGGCGATCGCCGATGTCGGTTACGAGTCACCCACAGCCATCCAGGCTGCGACGATTCCGCCGCTGATGGCGGGTTCGGACGTCGTTGGGCTGGCACAAACCGGCACCGGCAAGACGGCGGCTTTCGCGATCCCGATCCTGTCCAAAATCGACGTCACCAGCAAAGCAACTCAGGCGCTGGTGCTGGCGCCCACCCGTGAGCTGGCTCTGCAAGTGGCCGAGGCGTTCAGCCGCTACGGAGCTCATCTGCCGCAAATCAACGTGCTGCCGATCTACGGCGGGTCGTCCTACACCGTGCAACTGGCCGGGCTGAGACGCGGCGCCCAGGTGGTGGTCGGCACGCCCGGCCGGGTCATCGACCACCTGGAACGCGGGACACTGGACCTGTCGCGGGTGGACTACCTGGTGCTCGACGAGGCCGACGAGATGCTCACCATGGGCTTCGCCGAAGACGTCGAGCGCATCCTGTCCGAAACTCCGGAATACAAGCAGGTCGCCCTGTTTTCGGCGACCATGCCGCCCGCGATCCGCAAGCTCACCACCAAGTACTTACACGATCCGTTCGAAGTCACCTCCAAAGCGAAAACCGCGACCGCCGAGAATATTTCGCAGCGCTACATCCAAGTTGCCGGTCCGCGCAAGATGGACGCACTGACCCGGGTCCTCGAAGTCGAGCCGTTCGAGGCGATGATCGTCTTCGTGCGCACCAAACAGGCGACCGAGGAGGTGGCCGAAAAGCTGCGTGCCCGAGGGTTATCCGCGGCGGCCATCAACGGCGACATTCCGCAGCCGCAGCGTGAGCGGACCATCGCCGCACTGCGAGACGGCGGCATCGACATCCTGGTTGCCACCGATGTGGCGGCCCGAGGACTGGACGTGGAGCGGATATCGCATGTGCTCAACTACGACATCCCGCACGACACCGAGTCCTACGTACACCGGATCGGGCGCACCGGAAGGGCCGGGCGTTCGGGATCCGCGTTGTTGTTCGTCTCCCCGCGCGAGCGGCACCTGCTCAAGGCGATCGAAAAGGCAACGCGGCAAACGCTTACCGAGTCCGAATTGCCCAGCGTGGAGGACGTCAATGCACAGCGGGTAGCGAAATTCGCCGATTCCATCACCGACGCACTTGGCGGTCCGGGGATCGAACTCTTCCGCAAGCTGGTCGAGGACTACGAACGCGAGCACGATGTCCCGATGGCTGACATCGCCGCGGCGCTGGCGTTGCAATCCCGCGATGGCGAAGCGTTCCTGATGGCGCCTGAACCGCCGCCCCAGCGGCGCGAGCGGCATATCGAGCGTCGGGAGCGTCCTGAAAAATCAAGGCAAACAAGAGATTTCGCAACCTACCGGATCTCTGTGGGCAAGCGGCACAAGATCGGTCCTGGCGCGATCGTCGGCGCCATTGCTAACGAGGGAGGGCTGCATCGCAGCGATTTCGGCCACATCGCCATCGGGCCAGACTTCTCACTCGTGGAACTGCCTACGAAACTTTCCCGCGCGACGCTCAAAAAGCTTGAGAACACGCGTATCTCGGGCGTGCTTATCGACCTTCGGCCGGACCGGTCATCAGACCGGCAATCCGACAGGTCCCGCGGCCGCGGCAGCGGCAAACCGCGCAGAAAACACGCCGAATGACCCTGTCCGAAGAACAAGACGCCCAAGGCGGACTCGAGCAGACCTCTCACGTGGACCGGGTCGCGTCGCTGACCGGTATCCGCGCGGTCGCCGCCCTCCTCGTCGTCGGCACCCATGCGGCGTACACCACCGGCAAGTACACCCACGGCTACTGGGGCTTGGTCGGTGCGCGGATGGAGATCGGCGTTCCGATCTTTTTCGTGCTGTCCGGCTTCCTGCTGTTTCGCCCGTGGGTGAAGTCAGCCGCCACCGGTGGCCCACCGCCGTCGCTGAGCCGCTATGCGCGGCATCGGGTTCGGCGAATCATGCCCGCCTACGTCATCACCGTGTTGTTCGCGTACGTGCTGTACCACTTCCGCGCCGCGGGACCCAACCCCGGGCACAGCTGGCTGGGACTGCTCCGCAACCTCACGTTGACGCAGATCTACACCGACGGCTACCTGGGTAAGTACCTGCATCAGGGCCTGACCCAGATGTGGAGCCTGGCGGTAGAAGCGGCTTTCTACGTGACACTACCGCCGTTGGCATACGTGCTGCTGGTAGTGATCTGCCGGCGGCGCTGGCAGCCAAAGTTAGTGCTGGGCGCCCTGGCGGGATTGACGCTGATCAGCCCGGCGTGGTTGGTTCTGGTGCACGCCGATCACTGGTTTCCCGACGGTGCCCGGCTGTGGCTGCCGACCTACCTGGCCTGGTTCCTCGGCGGCATGATGCTCACGGTGCTGCAGGCGATGGGCGTGCGGTGCTACGCGTTCATGGCGATACCGCTGGCGACCATCTGCTATTTCATCGTCTCCACTCCGATCGCGGGCGCGCCCACGACTTCACCGGCATCGCTGGGGGAGGCGCTCTACAAGACGGTTTTCTATACCGTGATCGCCACGCTGGCGGTGGCACCACTGGCCCTGGGTGACCAGGGGTGGTATTCGCGGCTGCTGGCCACCCGCCCGATGGTATGGCTGGGTGAGATCTCCTACGAGATTTTCCTGATCCATCTGGTGACGATGGAATTCGCGATGGACTACGTGGTTCGGTATCACGTCTATACCGGCTCCATGCTGAACCTGTTCATCGCGACGGTGGTGTTGACTATTCCCTTGGCCTGGCTACTGCACCGTTTCACGCGGGTGCGGGACTGACGCGTTCAAATGTCGGTATACCGCCGATCCATTGGTGTGCGGACCAGTTGGGGCGTTTGACCGAAGCCAGATATCGACTAGCGGCGGGCGCTGACCGGCGTCACGATCGGGACGACGAACTCTTCGATCATCGCCCGCTCGTCGGCTTCGTCTTGGCCAGGGAACAGCAGCAGCGATGTGATCACTCGCACCACCCAGCGCGCCCGGCGCTCCACGATGGCGGGGTCGTCGGGACCGAGCGAGCTGACGAATGCGGCGGCCAAGGCCGTGATCACCTCGGACTGTCCGGCCAGCTCCCCCCCAATCGGTGGGCGGGTGATGGCGAACCACGACGCCAATGCGGGGCTGCCGCGAACCATCCGCAACGTGGTGGTGATGCTCGCGATCAGCCGTTCGCGCGGATCGTCGATACCGCCGATCTGCTCTTTGATCGCGCGGCTGAGCCGGCGAGTCTCGCGGTGCACGTAAGCAGTTCGCAGTGTCTCACGGTTCTCGAAGTACCGGTACAGCGTCGCGCGGGAACAGCCTGCGGCCTTGGCGATTTCGTTCATGCCGATCGAAGCCTGATCACGCTGAGTGTAGAGCTGCTCGGCCGCGTCGAGTATGCGATCTACAGCCACTTCGGTGCGGCGCGATGCCAGCCAGTCCTCCTTGGTTTCGCGGGACGCCATCAGGATTTCACTCGAGTCGGTACCGATAGCGGGCGCCGCACATAACTGCCCCCCGACCAGACGATGGCGGACTCATCGACCTCGAAATCCGGGCAGCGGGTTAACAGTTCGGTCAGCGCAACCCGGGACTGCATCCGTGCCGCGGCCGCGCCCAGGCAGTGGTGTGCGCCGTGGCTGAAAGTCAGGATGTTGCGCGGGCATCGGGTCACGTCGAGTTCGCCCGCGTCCGGCCCGTATTGGCGTTCGTCTCGGTTGGCTGATCCATACAAAAGCAATACCTTGCGACCGGCCGGGATGGTGGTGTCGCCAATCGTCACGTCGCGAGTGGCCGTGCGGGCCAGTCCTTGCACCGGCGAGGTCAGCCGCAGCAGTTCCTCAACCGCGTCCGGGATCAACCCCGGTTCGTCAACCAAGAGCCGCCGCTGGTCTGGACGCTGGTGCAGCAAAGGCATTGACCCGCCGAGCATTCCGGTGGTGGTGTCGTTGCCGCCGGTGACCATCGTGAACGTGAACGCCAGCACGGACAGCGTGCCGGCGATGTCGCCGTCGGCGCCGACCCCGGCGGCCACCAGATGGGAGATAGTGTCGTCCTCGGGTTCGGTTCGGCGCCGCTCGATCAGCCCGGTGAAATAGGCCATCATCGACCCAACCGCATCACCGACGGTTTCCAGTGCCCCGGCGACGCCGCCCTCGGCGGTGTTGGCAGCGACGATCGCATCCGTCCAGCCGTCGAATTGCGCCCGATCTTCCTCGGGAACACCGAGATAGTGGGCGACCACCATTGACGGCAGCGGTTTGAACAGCTCGGTGACAATGTCGCCGCCACCGTTGGCGCGCAGCTTCTCGATGCGTTCGATGACGAAGTCGCGCACCTTGGGTTCCACCGCCTCGACCTGTCGCGGAGTGAAACCGCGCGACACCAATTTGCGAAACTCGGTGTGTACCGGAGGATCCTGCATCACAAACGGCGGGTTATCTTGCAGCCCAATTAGTTCCAGGTCGCCATAGTTGACCGTCAGCCCTTGCGCGGAGGAAAAGGTTTCGTGGTCGCGGGCCGCGGCCCACACGTCGGCATGCCGGGACAGCACGTAGTAGTCGTGCTCTGGGCGTTTCGGGGGAACGACGTGGTGCACCGGATCGTGGTCGCGCAGTGCCCGGTACATCGGCCAGGGATTCGGCCACGTGTCGGCGGTGGCCAGCCGGAACGTGACCGGCGCGTTGTGAGACATAACCGCACTCATGTCTTATTCGTACGACAGAGCCAGCAAGATGTCAACCATACGAGCCGGCCGCCGTAAAGCTGGTGTCACTGTGGGCGCTTTTGAGCCTGTCCCTCAAGCCCGGTTGTCGTTGTACACTACGTTTAGTTCGTACTGAACAAACTCACGAGAGGCTTATGTCACCGGAAGAGGCCGAATTCGTCGACCGCCTCGGGCTGTTCTTCGAGCTCCTCGGCGCCACCCGCACCATGGGTCGGGTATATGGGTGGCTACTGATCTGTGATCCGCCGCAGCAGTCGTTGACCCAGCTGGCCGATGCGTTATCGGTGAGCAAGGCCTCAATCAGTACCGTTGCTCGGCAGCTGCAGGAAGGCGGCATGGTAGAGCGGTTGCCGAGCCCTAACCGTCAACACCTCTACCGGGTCACGTCGGGCGGGTTCACCAGCGTTCTTGAAACGCAGCTGTCGCTGATGCGTCTGGGCATCGAGCCCGCCGAGTTCGCTCTGTCTGTGCTGGGTGAGGACCGCGCCGAACAGCGGGAGCGTGTCGAGGACTTCCGCGATTTCTGCGAGTTCTGCACCCATACCTACCGCGACGAGTTAATGCGGATGTGGACCGAGTATCGGGTGAGAAGGAGACAGCCATGACTTCGACGGATAAGGTCGACTTCACCGATGTGCGGTGGGGCTCGGTGGAATGGACGAACCTGTGCACGCTGTACCTGCGGGCATACGAAAGCCGTTCGCCGGCACCGATTCTCGGAGACACGGCGGCATCCGAGGCGGTGGACCGCATCGAATACGACTGGGCCCGCATGCGCCGCGCCATGCGGCCTGGGTCCAATCAGTACATGGTCACCATGCGCGCCAAACAGTTCGACGATTGGAGCGACGACTTCCTCCGCCGTCACTCAAACGCCGTCGTGCTGCACCTCGGGTGCGGCATGGATACCCGGGTGTTCCGGCTGCATCCACCGGACACCGTGCAGTGGCTCGACGTCGATCAACCGAATGTGATCGCGTTGCGGCGCAAGCTCTACGACGACCGCGACGGCTACCGGATGATCGGCTCGTCGGTGACCGATGAGGCGTGGCTCGACGAGATACCCACCGATCGTCCGATGCTGATGGTCGCAGAGGGACTGGTCATGTATCTCACCGAGCCCGAGGTGCGCACGCTGCTGCAGCGCCTCACGGATCGGTTCGGCAGCGGCGAGCTCGCCTTCGACACCGTGTCGCCGATGGGGCCGCGGCTGTCCAAGGTGCTCACCAAGGGCATCACCAAGTGGGGCATCCGTGATGCCCGCGAAATCCAGCAATGGAACCCGCGGCTGCGCTTCCTCGAGCAGTCCTGCGTGGGGGCACTCTACGAACGCATCCCCTCGGCGCCGGTGCGGCTGCTGTGGCGGCTGATCTACGCCACACCGGCCCGCAACTACGACGTGCTCAACCGCTTCGCGTTCTGAAGATCGCCAATCAATGACGGGACACACCACTAGATCGCAGCGCCCGGGTTGAGGATGCCCAGCGGATCCAATGCCTGCTTGATGCGCCGGTTCAGGTCCATCACCTCGGGCCCGAGATAGCCGGCCAGCCAGGGCCGCTTCAACCGGCCGACGCCGTGCTCACCGGTGATCGTGCCGCCGAGGCCGACGGCGAGGTCCATGATTTCGCCGAATGCGAGATGCGCGCGCTCGGTCATCGCGATATCAGCGGGGTCGTACACGATCAACGGGTGGGTGTTGCCGTCGCCGGCGTGGGCGATCACCGAGATCGTCAGGTCGCGTTCGGCGGCGATGCGCGCAATGCCGGTGACCAGGTTGCCCAGCGCCGGAAGCGGCACCCCGACGTCCTCGAGCAGCAACGATCCCTTGGCTTCGACCGCCGGAATACAGAACCGGCGGGCTGCGACGAACGCTTCGCCCTCGGCGGGATCGTCGGTCGAAAACACTTCTGTTGCACCGTTTTCAGCGAACACCGCGGCCATCACTTCGGCGTCCTCGCTACCGGCCCGCCCGCGCTCGTCGGACCCGGCCACCAGCATGGCAGCCGCCCCGCGGTCCAGGTCCATGCGCAAGGTGTCCTCGACGGCGTTGATCGCCACCGAATCCATGAACTCCAGCATTGAGGGGCGAAGCCGCGCGGTAACCCCGAGCACCGCCTCGACCGCCGCCTCGACCGAGGAGAAGCTGGCCACCACGATGCTGGACGCGTTTTGCTTGGGCACCAGCCTCAACGTCACTTCCGTGATGACGCCCAGTGTGCCTTCGCTGCCGACGAAGAGTTTCGTCAGGCTCAGCCCTGCGACGTCCTTGAGCCGGGGGCCGCCCAGCCGGGCCGCGGCGCCGTCGGCCAGCACCACCTGCATGCCCAGCACATAGTCGGTGGTGACGCCGTACTTCACGCAGCACAGCCCGCCGGCGTTGGTGGCGATGTTGCCGCCGATGCTGCAAATTTCGAATGAGGACGGATCGGGCGGATACCACAGTCCGTGTTCGGCGGCAGCCTTCTTCACCTCGGCGTTGAACAGCCCGGGCTGACATACCGCGGTGCGTGTCACGGGGTCGACGGTGATGTCACGCATCTTTTCCGTTGACAGCACGATTCCGTTGTCGAGTGCGGTCGCCCCGCCCGACAGGCCGCTGCCGGCTCCTCGGGTCACCACCGGCACCCGGTGGGCAGTGGCCCAGCGCAGCACGGTCTGCACCTCTTCAGTGCACCGCGGCCGGACCACGGCCAGCGGTTTGCCGGCCGACGGGTCGAAAGCGCGGTCCTGGCGGTAACCCTCAGTCACGGTGGGGTCGGTTACCACCATCCCGTCGGGCAGGCCGGCGATCAGGCTGGTCAGCACATCTACGTTCACGAGGCGCTCACGGGCCGATCCTACGGCGCTGGATCGACAGCAAACTCGGGCGCGTGGTCCAGTTCGCGCAGCGACGGCAGCCTGGTAGCGATCAGGCCGATCAACACGATCGGCACCGCCAACGCCAGGAACGTGACCTTCAGTCCGGCGGCATCGGCCAGCGGACCGGCCACCAGCAAGCCCAGCGGGCCCGCGGCGTAGGTCAGTGATGTCATCACCCCGACCACCCGGCCACGCAGATGGTGCGGCGTCCGGGTCTGCATCACGTAGTTGTAGATCGGCTGGATCGGCCCGTAGACCACGCCGGTCACCGCGCAAAGCACTAGGATCACCGGCAACGGCGGCAGGAACGCGATGCCAGCCGTCGCCGCGCCGAAGGTGAGGGTCGCGGTCAGCACCGCCGTACGCCGCCGCATGTATTTCGACAGCACGGCATAGCCGAGCGCGCCCGCGATGCCGCCGACCGCGAGCGCCATCAACGCCCAACCCAACTGCGCGGGCTGATTTCGGTCGGCGAAGTATTTGGGAAACAGCACGCTCTCCATCGGCAGGTATAGCGCGGTGACGACCAGGTCGATCAGCCCGAGCGTGCGCAGCACCCGCAGATTCCAGACAAATCGCAGTCCTTCGGCGATACCCGACACCATTCCGTCGGGTCGGGTCGCGTGGTGCGGCTTGCCAGCGCCTTCGAGCCGTAAGGCCGACATCGCGAGGATCGACAACCCGAATGCCCCCGCGGTGATCCACATCGTGTTAACGCCGCCAACCGTCGCGATCATCAAACCGCCGATGCCCGGGCCGACGATGAATGCCAGGTTGAGAATTGCCTCGTAGATGCTATTGGTGCGGTCCAGCGACCAGCCCGCGCGCGCAGCGGCCTCGGGCAGCATCGACTGGCGCGCAGTTGTCCCGGCCGGGTCGAAACCGGCCGCGAAGAAGGCCAACACGGCCAGGACCGCGACGCTGATCGCGTTCTCACCGAACAACCAGGCGACCAGCGGGACGGCGGCCACCGCAGTGCCGGACAGCGAATCGGAGACCAACGACACCCGGCGACGCCCGAAAAAGTCGACTGCGGTACCGGCGACTAGCGTGGAGAACACCAGTGGCACCGTCGTGGCACCGGCCACGATTGCCGCGTCCCGCGCGCGGTCGTCGTGCTGCAACGCCAGCCACGGGAAAGCGACTATCGAGATGCCGGTACCCGCTGTCGCCACCAGCGTGGCAAAAAGGATCAGGAACGCCGGGCCGCGGCTCGTATCTCTCATGGATGTCGCGGCTGAATTTAACCCCACACCGATCACGGCGGCCACCAAATTTCGTGGTCGCCGCCGGCTGAATGCAGGATGTTCATGTGCTCGTCCACCCAAATACCGGCCAGGCGTTCGGTTCTCCCGTTAGTCCCGGTACCGGATGGCCCGGCGATCCGGCCACACCCCAGACCTCGGTGGCCGCTGATGCCGCGCAGGTCGCCGCGCTGGCGGCCCAAGCCGGTTCGATACCGGAACTGGACGCCATGATCAGCGTGTGCCGGGCCTGCCCGCGCCTGGTCAGCTGGCGCGAGGATGTCGCCGTCGTCAAACGTCGAGCCTTCGCCGACCAGCCGTATTGGGGGCGGCCGGTGCCGGGCTGGGGATCGGAACGGCCCCGGTTATTGATCGTCGGGCTGGCGCCGGCCGCGCACGGCGGCAACCGGACCGGACGGATGTTCACCGGCGACCGGTCTGGCGACCAGTTGTACGCGGCACTGTATAGGGCCGGGCTGGTGAACTCACCGATCAGCGTGGACGCCGCGGACGGGTTGCGGGCCAACCAGATTCGGATCGTCGCTCCGGTGCGGTGCGCGCCTCCGGCCAATGCGCCGACCCCGGCGGAGCGGGACACCTGTTGGCCCTGGTTGGACGCCGAATGGCGGCTGGTGTCTGATCATGTCCGTGCGATCGTGGCCCTGGGCGGGTTCGCATGGCAGATCGCGCTGCGCCTGCCGGGCGCATCCGGAATGCCCAAGCCGCGGTTCGGTCACGGCGTCGTTGCCGAGTTGGGCTCCGGTGTGCGCTTGCTCGGCTGCTACCACCCGAGCCAGCAAAATATGTTCACCGGTAGGTTGACTCCGGTGATGCTCGACGACATCTTCAGCAACGCAAAGAAGCTGGCAGGGATTAAGTGACTGACGTTCTGGTTTCCGGCGCCAGCGTCGCCGGTACAGCGTTGGCGTATTGGCTTGGGCGGCATGGCTATTCGGTCACCGTGGTGGAGCGCTACCCCGGGCTGCGGCCGGGCGGTCAGGCGATCGACGTGCGCGGTCCGGCGCTGACGGTGCTAGAACGCATGGGGCTCCGGGCCGCCGCCGACCATCGGAGGACGCGGATTCGGGGTGCGTCCGTGGTCGACCGCGACGGCAACGAGCTGTCCCGGGACACCGAATCGACGCCCACCGCCGGTCCGATCGGTAGCCCCGACATTGAGCTATTGCGTGACGACTTGATCGAATTGCTCTACGGGGCAAGCCAATGGACGGCCGAATACCTGTTCGATGACAGCATTACCGCTTTGGACGACGACGGCGCCGCGGTGCGCGTGACCTTCGAGCGCGCCGCGCCGCGCAGCTTCGACCTCGTCATCGGCGCCGATGGATTGCACTCCAACGTGCGCAGACTGGTTTTCGGCCCGGAGGAGCAATTCATCGAGAGGTTGGGCACTCACGCGGCGATTTTCACCGTGCCCAACTTCTTGGACTTGGACTACTGGCAGATCTGGCATTACGGGGACTCGACCATGGCCGGCGTCTACAGCGCGCGCAACAATACCGAGGCCCGGGCGATGTTGGGCTTCATGGAAACCGGCCTGCGCATCGATTACCGCGACACCGAGGCCCAGTTAGCCGAGTTGGAACGGCGGGCAGCCGACGATGGGTGGGTTCGCCCGCAACTGTTGCAGTACATGCGCACCGCACCGGATTTCTACTTCGACGAAATGTCGCAGATCACGATGGATCGCTGGGCACGGGGCAGGGTGGCGCTGGTCGGCGACGCCGGGTATTGCTGCTCGCCGTTGTCGGGCCAGGGGACCAGTGTCGCGTTGCTGGGCGCATACATCTTGGCCGGCGAGCTCGCGGCGGCCGGCGAAGACTACGAGCGGGGCTTCGCCAATTACCAGACCGAGTTCCAAGATTATGTCAAGCGCAACCAGTGGTTGGTCGTCGACAACATCCCGGGTGGTGCACCGATACCGCAGGAGGTGTTCGACCGCATCGTCAGTTCGATCACCCCCAAGGACTACTGACCGGCCGGGAACGTTCGCGGGGCCGCACGCGTTGACGCCATCGTGCGTCTTTCCGTCCTAGATCTCGTCCCGGTGCGCACAGACCAGACGACCAGCGACGCGCTAGCGGCCACCGTGCAGCTGGCGCAGATCGCGGACCGGCTGGGTTTCACGCGCTACTGGGTCGCCGAACACCACAACATGCCGTCCGTGGGTGCCACCAGCCCGCCGGTCTTGATCGCCTATCTGGCCGCGCAGACCTCGCAGCTGCGACTCGGCTCAGGTGGTGTGATGCTGCCCAATCACGCGCCGCTCGCGGTGGCCGAGCAGTTCGCGCTGCTGGAAGCCGCCGCCCCGGGCCGGATCGACCTGGGCATCGGCCGGGCGCCCGGCTCCGACCCGGTGACCTCGTATGCGCTGCGTGGCGGTCACGACGATCGTGACATCGAGAACTTCCCGCAATACCTCGACGACGTGGCGGCGCTGATGAGCGCGCGCGGCGTGCGGGTGCCGCTGCGGTCCGGGGACTACGTCCTCAAGGCCACCCCGGCCGCCGCCAGCGAACCGCGCCTGTGGCTGCTGGGCTCGTCGATGTACTCGGCGCATTTGGCTGCCGCCAAGGGGCTGCCGTACGTGTTCGCCCATCACTTCTCCGGCAACGGAACCGAAGAGGCGCTCGCGCTTTACCGCTCCCGGTTTGTGGCCAGTGATCTGGCGGCAGAGCCCGTGACGTTCTTGACGGTCAACGCCGCGGTGGCCGAAACACGGGACGAGGCAACGGCATTGATGCTGCCCAACCTGCAGATGATGGCGAAGCTACGGACCGGGCAGCCACTCGGGCCGGTGCCTCTGGTCGAAGAGGCGCAAGTCGCGGAGCTGACAGGACAGCAGCAGCGCATCGTGGACAGCGGACTGCAACGCGCCGTCCTCGGTACGCCCGCGGAGGCCGCCGAACAGCTGCGGGCACTTGCGCAACGGTTTGACGTCGACGAGGTGATGGTGAACCCGGTCGCGTCGGCGCGCCGCGGCACCGACCCCGGCACCGCACCGGCGCGGGTGGCGACCTTGGAGCTACTGGCGAAAGAGCTGTTTTAGCCGCTGCGTCACGCCCGCTTGCTCAGACCGACTTGGAACTGGGATTGGGCACGTGCGTGGTGATCCAACGCTTCAGGTCATCCGGTGGCAACGGCGGACTGTGCACGAAGCCCTGGGTGATGGTGCAGCCGTATCGCCGCAGGGCACTCAAGGTGACCTCGTCTTCGACTCCCTCGGCGACCAGGTCGGCGCCAAGGCTGTGCGCCAACGCCACCGTGGATTGCACGATGGCAACCGACCGCGGGTCTTGGGCCAGTCGTGCCACGAATATTTTGTCGAGTTTGAGCTCGTCGACGGAGACGTCCTGCAGGCGTGCCAGCGATGACCATCCGGTGCCGTAGTCGTCCAGCGAGATGCGAACGCCGAGGAGTTGCAGGGCAGCGACGGTGCTGCGGGACCGCTCCGAGTCGACGAGGGCGCTTTCGGTGATCTCCATGATGAGTGCTTTGGGGGGTAAACCGTGGGTTCGCAGCAGTCGCTCGATGGTGACCGCCAGGTCAAGGTCGAGCAGATTGGTCGTCGAGAGATTCACCGCAACGGCCAGCGGGATGCCCTGGTCGCGCCAGCAGCGGATCTGCTCGAGGGCGAGGTTGATCGTGCGGTTGGCAATCCTGCGGTTCAAACCGGCACGCTCGGCGGCGGGCAGAAATTCCTCCGGCAGCAGCAACCCACGGCTGGGATGGTGCCAGCGCAGCAGTGCCTCGACGCTGTGGACGCTGCCGTTGGCCGCGTTGATCTTGGGCTGGTAGTGCAGCGTGAGTCCGTCGCCATCGAACAATGCGGCGCGGAGTTCCTCGATCAGGGCGGGGTCGTTATCGCGATACATCTCGAACACCGAGTCATACAGCGCGATCTTGCTGATGGCCGATTTCGCGTGCGGAATCGCCGTCTCGGCGCGACTCAGCATCTCCCGGGGATGATCACAGTGGTCCGGATACAGCGCAATGCCGATGCAGGCATCGACCTGCACGGTGATCGAATCCAGAGCGAACGGTTCCGCCAAGGCTTCAAGCAATCGACCCGCCTGGGCGCGCGCGGTGACGAGGTTGGAGCCTTCGGCCAGCAGGATTGCGAATTCGTCGTCGCTCACGCGAGCGAGCAGATCCTCACGACGCACGCTGTTGGCGAGTCGATTCGCGATGTGGCACAACAGCTCATCGCCGAAGTGGCGACCGACCGAATTGTTGATCTCCTGGAACCCAAAGAGATTCAGCAAGAGAAGTGCTCGACGTGAGGATGCCGTGGCCAACGGCGATGGTCCGGCCAACGCTGAGCCGGAAGCCGCGGTCAGCGCCGTTGCCAGTGAGCGCCGATTGGGCAGCGCGGTCAACTCGTCGGTCATGGCCTGTTTATGGCTTTCGGCCAACATGCTGACATCCCGGAAGGTCACCGAAAATCGGGCAGCGACCGCGATCAAGCTCAACGCGGCGAGAGTCACCGCGAGTCGTGAGTTGTGACCCAGCACGGCAACGCCAAGCGCTATGGCGGTGCACGCCACCGGCACGGTGTAGGACCCGAGTCCGCGTCTGGACAACGGCGCCACCGAAGACCAGGGTGCCCAGCTGGCCATCGCCACCAGTAGCGACGAAGCGGGCCAGAGGGCATCGAGCGCCGTGCCCATTCGGTATGAGCCTGCCGAGGTCCGGAAGAGATACGCCGTGTCGGCGACCGCGAACCCGATGAACCCCACCACGAGAAATGCCCAGCGAAACCCATTGCGCCAACCGACGATTGGCAGCATCCCGGCGGCGAGAGCCAACAGGACCAAATCTCCCCACGGATACACCAGGCCCACCAGCACGGTTGCCGGTGCGCGGGCCGCAGCCGCATGCATGGGCCCTGCCATCAGCGCTGCGGCCACGGCGGCTATGGCCAACCCGCACACCAGGGAATCAAGCCGGACGGGAGTCGGCACCCACTTCAGGCGTGCACGCATCAGCAGCAAAAGCCCGGCATAAACGAACGGATAAAACGCCAGGTACTCGGGATCGGCGGCCGACGGCGACTGACCGTTCGGCACCCATAGGGCGTAGACGACGTCACCCACCGCCGAAAATGCCATGCCGGCCGCGATCAGAGACCAGGCAAACCGGTCGGCCGTGACGCGGTAAGCGCGAACGGCAATCAGCGCAGCCGCCAGCAGGTTCAACGCGGAGTATAGGGATTTGGCGAAGAAGGCGCTGTGACTGGCATTCGGGTAGAGGACGCTGGTCACTGTGAAAGCGATCACGCCAATCACCAAGACCGCCATGGCAATCCGGATTGCCGTCGGGGGCCATCGAATGCCGTCGGACCCATCGTGCGGTTGCTCCGGTCTTGACGTCGCAACGTCGGCAACCGGCTTGGGCGCCGGTGCCATCGTCGTCTCATTGCCGAAGGCGCCTGCCGGGCCCCGGGTGCCCGCAACGGCTTCGAAGGCGGAGGCGGCCGAGCTCGGTTCAAACGTCGACACCGCCGAGTCGGTGAACTGTGGGAACGAGTACGAGAAAGGCAAATCGGGTACAAAGCTGCGAACACATTGGCCGCCTTCGCGTTTGGCGGCATACATGGCCAGGTCGGCGTGCCGGAGCAGCTGGTCGACGGTGCAAGTCGACGCGGCGGTGGCCACCGTGAAGCCGATGCTGGGTCTGACGTCGATGGGAACGCCGTCGATCACGATCGCGGTGCTGAACGCGTCGAGAACTCGATGCGCCGCCGCCTGCGATTCTTCGACCGACGCCTCGATGAGAACGGCGAATTCGTCACCACCGAGGCGAGCAATGGTGCACTTGTCGCTCAGGGCGGCGGTGAGCCGCCCGGCGACCCGGACAAGCAGTTCGTCGCCGGCCGGATGCCCCAGCGCGTCGTTGACCGATTTGAAGTTGTCGAGGTCGAGGCACAACACCGCAATGGGTGCGGTGTCGTGGCGTCGACGGGCGACGGCTTGTTCCAGTCGATGGAGGAAGTGCGCGCGGTTGGCCAGACCGGTCAGGCTGTCACGAAACGCTTCCCGCGTGACTTCGGACAGCAAGCCCTGGTTTTCGACGAGCACAATGAACTGTCGGGCCAGTACCGCGGCGACGAGGATTCCCAACGCGGCGAGCATCGGTCCGTGCGCCATCAGGCCTACCGCGTAGCGCAACCCGACCGCGGCAGCCAGCAGAAGCGGCAGGTAAGGCAACCACAGCAAGGCCCGGGACAAGACCTCATTGCGCGGCGTCGTCGTGGGGGTCTCGTTGACGCTGGACAGGGCAGCCAGCGCCAACAATCCCAACCCGGCCACGCGGCCCAGGTCGGCCAGATCACCGGCGTGATAACTGCCCACCCCGGTCTGGAACACCATCGCAATGTCGGCAACGGCGATCGTCATGATCCCGCCGGCTAATAGGCTGCGGCTCGGCAGGTCGCTGGGACGAAGCCGTGAGAACATGATGATCGCCGTCGTGATGAGTACCACATCGGCAAAAACCTGCGTGAGCGTCGCGAGCCGCGAGCCGCTGTCCTCGCGGAGCTGTTTGTCGAGGACGAACACCCACGCGATGACGAACAGCGAAGTCGCCACGATGAGACCGTCCAGTACCAGTCGCCGTGGACTGCGGCGAGATAGATGGGACAACAGCGTCAGGGCAACCATGACGCCGATTGGATATAAGAGCGACACAGCCTCGGCCGCAGCCGGGTGAGTGGCGTGCTCCAGTTCCGGGCGCACGTCGTAGACCGCCCAGATGACCTCACCCACCGCCCAGCCCAACAGGGCAGTCATCAGCGCCAGCCATCCGAAGCTGCGGCGCCCGACCGCGAAGCGAGCCGCATAGCCTGCGCATGCCGCCGCGAACACCAGACACAGCACCGACACGACCTCGTCGACCGGCCGAGTTTCGTAGGCGCCCCGCCACCCCCAAACCGACGAGGCTGCGACCAGCACCGCCGCGACGCCGTATCCCCCGACGACGAGCCAGCCAACGGGCGCGGACAGCCCGAACCGCCGCCACGGATTTCCCGTCCAGCGTGTCATAGCCGCTCCACCCGATCCCGCGCTTTGCCGTGAACAATTGAGAGCTTCACGGCGCGCTAGTGCAGAATAAACCGCTGCACTGCTGTTGGGCCCTACTACCCTGCGCTTTATTGCGGGGCGCTCACATTTAACGCGGGGTCAACACGAAGATCGGGATAGGCCGCGACGTCCGGTGCTGGTAGCCGTTGTAACGGTTGGCGTTGTTCTTGTTGACGAGCTCCCACAACCGCGGGTAATCGGAGTCGCCAGGCGTGACCTTCCGCGCGGTCACCGCGAATCGCTTCGGGCCGACGTTGATTTCGCAGTCGGGGCGCTTGCGCAGGTTGTGGTACCAGCCCGGATAGCGGTCGTCGCCGCCGTTGGAGGCGACGATCAGATACGAGTCGCCGTCGCACGCATAGGTCAGCGACGTGGTGCGGGGCTGCCCGGTTTTGGCGCCAACCGTGTGTAGCAGCAGGCTGGGTGGCACACCCGGCATCCGGTGCCCGATCCGGCCATTGGTCTTCTGGTAGATCCTGTCGTGCAGACGCAAAATCGGTACGCCCACGAATTGCTCGAACAAGGTGAGATTGCTCATGGGTTCAGTCTGACTGGCTTGCGTCGATCCGGGCCAGCGCCTCCCGCAGGATCTGCCCGGTGGCTTCCCGGTTGGGATCGCGGCGCAGCAGCATCCCCTTAGCGACCGACAGCTTGTCGCCGTTGCGCCGCGGCAGCACGTGCAGGTGGATGTGGAACACCGTCTGGAAGGCGGCGCTGCCGTCGTTGATGGCGATGTTGGTCGCGTCGGCCAATTCCGTCGTGCGGGCAGCCCGGGCGATCCGTTGGCCGATGGTGACCATACCGGCCAGAGCCTCCGGCGGAGTGTCGGTGAGATCTACGCTGTGCCGTTTGGGCAGCACCAGGGTGTGGCCACGGGTGAACGGGCGGATGTCGAGGATCGCCAGGTAGTCGTCGTCTTCGTAGATCCGGATAGCCGGAGCTTCCCCGGCGACGATCGCACAGAACACGCAGGACATGTCGCCCACGGTACTGGTTGCCTCAGTTGGGTCATGTCTGGACCAGCCCGGGGCTTGCGACGATCAGCGGGATACGCTGCCGCAGTGAACGATCTCGCCTTCGCCGGCGCTGCGGCACAGGCGCGCATGCTGGCTAACGGTGAACTGACCGCACCGGAGTTGCTTGAGGTCTACCTGGAACGGATTGCGCGGCTGGACAACCAGCTGCGCTGCTACCGCGTAGTGCTCTCCGATAGCGCGCGTTACGAGGCCGCCGTGGCGCAGGACCGCCTCGACGCCGGAGAGCGGCTGCCGTTGCTCGGCGTGCCGATCGCGATCAAAGACGATGTCGACGTCGCCGGCGAGGTGACGACATATGGCAGCGGCGGCCACCGACCCGCCGTGGCCTCCGACGCGGAGGTGGTCCGCCGGCTGCGCGCTGCGGGCGCCGTCATCATCGGCAAAACCAATGTGCCCGAGCTGATGATGATGCCGTACACCGAGTCGCTGACTTTCGGAGCTACCCGTAATCCGTGGGACCCCAGACGCACACCGGGGGGCAGTAGCGGCGGTAGTGCCGCCGCGGTAGCTGCCGGGCTAGCTCCGCTGGCACTGGGATCCGATGGGGGCGGCTCGATTCGCATCCCGGCGACCTGGTGTGGTCTGTTCGGCCTGAAGCCGCAACGCGATCGGGTGTCTTTGGAGCCGCATGACGACGCGTGGTACGGATTGAGCGTCAATGGCCCGATAGCCCGGTCGGTGATGGACGCGGCCTTGTTTTTGGATGCGACCTCAACGATGCCAGGTCCCGAAGGGGAGTTTGTGACCGCGGCGGCGCGGGAGCCCGGCCGACTGCGGATTGCGTTGAGCACCAAGGCCCCAACGCCGCTGCCCGTCAGGGTGGGGAAGGCAGAGCTGGCGGCGGTCGATCAGGCTGGTGCGTTGCTTCGCGATCTCGGCCATGAGGTCATCACTGCCGACCCCGAGTATCCGGCCTCGGCGATCATCGCGAACTACCTGCCCCGCTATTTGCGCGGTATCTGCGACGACGCTGACGCGCAAGCCCACCCGGAACGTCTGGAAGCGCGCACCCGCAACCTGGCGCGCTTGGGATCGTTTTTCTCGGACCGGCGGATGGATGCCATCCGCGCGGCCGAGGCGGCCGTGAGCTCCCGGATTCAGGCGATCTTCAACGATATCGACGTCGTCGTCACGCCCGGCACCGCGGCGGGTCCATCCCGTATCGGTGCCTACCAACGCCGTGGCGCCGTGTCGACGCTGCTGCTGGTCGCGCAGCGCGTTCCCTACCAACAAATTTGGAATCTGACCGGCCAGCCCGCCGCGGTGGTTCCATGGGACTTCGACGGAGACGGCCTGCCGATGTCGGTCCAACTCGTCGGCCGTCCGTACGACGAGGCGACGCTGTTGTCACTGTCTGCGCAGATAGAAGCCGCAAGACCGTGGGCTCACCGGCGACCGCCGGTGTCATGACGCCGATCTACTGGCGCCGACCCGCTTCGCCCGGCTGCGCCGCGCTCGCGATCGACGCCGAACTCACTGGCGGCGACCCGCTTCGCCCGGCTGCGCCGCGCTCGCGATCGACGCCGAACTCACTGGCGGCGACCCGCTTCGCCCGGCTGCGCCGCGCTCGCGATCGACGCCGAACTCACTGGCGGCGACCCGCTTCGCCCGGCTGCGCCGCGCTCGCGATCGACGCCGATCTCACTGGCGGCGACCCGCTTCGCCCGGCTGCGCCGCGCTCGCGATCGACGCCGATCTCACTGGCGGCGACCCGCTTCGCCCGGCTGCGCCGCGCTCGCGATCGACGCCGATACTCACTGGCGCGCGACCCGCTTCGCCCGGCTGCGCCGCGCTCGCGATCGACGCCGATCTCACTGGCGCCGACCCGCTTCGCCCGGCTGCGCCGCGCTCGCGATCGACGCCGATCTCACTGGCGCCGACCCGCTTCGCCCGGCTGCGCCGCGCTCGCGATCGACGCCGATCTCACTGGCGCCGACCCGCTTCGCCCGGCTGCGCCGCGCTCGCGATCGACGCCGAGATCGCCCGCCAGGCCGCCAGCTTTGCGCCCGCACCCATCACGTGAGCCGGGCTGGTCGATGGCAGTCGACGGTACTGGACTCGTTCGGATGTTTGTGCCAGCCTGCGGTATAACTCGGCCGCCTTGGCGCCGTTGAAGTACACCTGCGTGATGGTGGGGTAGTTAGCGAATAATTGGCCAAAATTGTTGACCACCAAACTCTTTGGCTCGATCGCCGAGTCTGCGCTGCCAATGCGCCGGCACTTGTCTAGCACATCCCAGAGAGCGACACCGTGGGACCGCAGGGCCGCCAGCCGCGTGTCATATGGCGCATGTGCGTCGAAATTGAGAAGCTCACCGGTGATCAGCCAGAACGCATTTCGCGGATTGGCGTAGTACTGGCCTGCGGCCAGCGATTGGACGCTCGGAAACGAGCCGAGGATCAGCACCCTGGCGTGGTCGTCAAGGACCGGCGGCAATCCCTGCATAAGCGGCGCGGTCATCTCTACATCGTGCCCCGCCAACGTTGTACGTTGGCGTCGTGGAGGACCACGGTCATAACGAGTCCGTCCAGCACATCGACGATCTGCTGGACGGACTCGAGGGCACCGCGCGCACCGAGCGGGCCGAGCTCGTGGCGTGGCTGCTTGAGCAGGGCATCACCGCCGACGAGATCCGGGCGACCAACCCGCCGCTGTTGCTGGCCACCCGCCACCTGGTCGGCGATGACGGCACCTACGTGTCTACCCGAGAGATCAGTGAGAGGCATGGCATTGACCTGACATTGCTACAGCGAGTACAGCGCGCCATCGGTCTGGCCAGAGTGGACGACCCCGATGCGGTCATTCACATGCGCGCCGACGGTGAAGCCGCCGCGCACGCTAAGCGGTTCGTTGAGCTGGGGTTGGATCCCGATCAGGTGATTCTCGTCGTGCGGGTGCTCGCCGAAGGTCTGTCACGCGCTGCCGAAGTCATGCGGTACACCGCGCTCTCGGCGATCATGCGCCCGAGAGCCACCGAGCTGGAAATCGCCAAGGCGTCAAAGGCGCTGACGAGTCAAATCGCGCCGATGCTTGGCCCGATGATCCAGGACATGCTGTTCATGCAGTTACGCCACATGATGGAGACCGAAGCGGTCAGTGCCGGGGAGCGGGCCGCCGGTAGGCCCCTGCCGGGAGCTCGCCAGGTCACCGTTGGCTTCGCCGACCTCGTCGGCTTCACCCGGCTAGGTGAAGTGGTATCGGCTGAAGAGCTGGGGCAACTTGCCAACCGGCTGGCCGACCTCGCCCGTGACGTGACCGTCCCGCCGGTGCGGTTCATCAAGACCATCGGCGACGCGGTGATGTTCGTCTGTCCCGACTCGCCGCCATTGCTGGATGTCGTGTGCAAGCTTGTCGATGCGGTTGATACCGACAACGACTTTCCCCGGTTGCGGGCAGGAGTGGCCTCCGGCATGGCGGTGAGCCGGGCCGGCGACTGGTTCGGCAGTCCGGTCAACGTGGCAAGCCGGGTCACCGGCGTGGCGCGCCCGGGTGCTGTACTGGTCGCCGATTCGGTCTGGGACGCCGTCGGCGACAGCGGCGAATTCTATGGATCTTTCGCCGGTGCACGTCGCCTCAAGGGCATCAAGAACGAAGTCAGACTTTTTCGCATTCGCCGAGG
The DNA here is from genome assembly GCA_963730415.1 of uncultured Actinomycetota bacterium. Classification (GTDB taxonomy): domain Bacteria; phylum Actinomycetota; class Actinomycetes; order Mycobacteriales; family Mycobacteriaceae; genus Mycobacterium. The sequence goes on from CAVSSC010000003.1 coordinate 145,467, forward strand.
GAACGGCTTTCCGAGCGGCGACTAACCGCTCATCTCGGCGTTGCCGCGGCTAACGGCTTCGGCTGCGGAATCCGTGCGAACAAGGGCAGGCCCGGGCGACTCTAGGGGGCGTGGAACTCCGTCTTGCGCGGGTCCTACGCGGCCGGCTTTCTACCCTGTTTTCCGGCGCTTCGAATTGGTCGCTTCCGGGCCTGCTTCGTTTCTAAAAATACGCCGTCGAACCACCCATATCAACGGGTTTTCCCCGCCCGGGCGCACTCGTCAACATCGAGCGGGCCAGCCGCCGCGTGAGTGGCTCCTCGAGCGGGCGGCACCGTGCTGACCGGTTCCAGTTAGGCGGCCCCGACGCCCGCGGGGGTATGGGCAACCAGGTGATGTTCGCTGCCGGTGAACATAGTTCCATAATAGGTGTAACGGTGTAATTATGTAATCATGAGATCCCACCACCACACACACCGCCGCCCCGGGGGCTGGCAGCAAGCCCAGCAACCCGACGCCAGCGACGCCGCGGAATGGTTCGCCGGACGCCTCCCCGAAAGCTGGTTCGACGGCGACCCCACGGTCGTCGTCGACCGCGAAGAGATCACAGTCATCGGTAGCCTGGCTGAACCCCAAAGCTCCGAAAAAGAAGAGAGCGAGGCCCGCGCAGCAGGGCGAGCTTCGCGATTTCGCGAAGAGACCCGTTCAGAGCGAATGCACATCGCCGATGAAGCGCAGGATCGCTTCGGACGCAAGGTTTCCTGGGGCGTCGAGGTTGGCGGCGAGCGAATTCTGTTCACTCACATTGCAGTACCTGTGATGACACGGTTGAAACAACCGGAACGCCAGGTGCTCGACACGTTGGTCGACGCCGGTGTAGCCCGGTCTCGCGCTGACGCACTCGCGTGGTCGGTCAAGCTGGTCGGTGAACACGCCGAGGAATGGCTGGCCAAGCTGCGCGGCGCCATGTCGGCGGTCGATGACTTGCGCGCACAGGGCCCCGATCTTCAGTCCTAAACCAATGCCGCAGTGCCACTTCGGTATTGGCATGCGCAGCTGATTAGTCGTCTCGCTATTGGTTGTTTACTTTGGCGACGATCTTGTCAGCGATCTGGCCAGCCTGGTCGCTGATGTGGTATCCGCACGCGATGACGTCGGCGATCACGTTGTTTGCCACGCTCATCGCGTGCTGACACTCCCAGCCGCCGGCGCCTTCCTGAGTTTGCATCACCGTTAGCTTCGGTGGGCTGCCCAAAATTTGCGCAAGCGTCCACCTGTATGTTTTGCCCTGATTGGTAACCGTCACTGTCTGGCCGGCGCAGGGTTTCCATTTGTCCGTCGAGTTCTGCAGGAACTCCTTGGCTTTGTCGGCGGACGGAAATGCCACCGCGGCTTGGTCGACCCAATGGTCGTTGTTGTCCCCCGGCTCGGAGGACACGAGTTCGCTCGTTCCGGTGTAGCCGCTGCCGGCGTACACCGTATTTTGGGTCGTATAAAGCGCTCCTTGACATTCCGGCAATGACAGCGTCCTCGAGGAGGTGTCCATATTGAGGATGGGCTTGCCGGGCTGGATGTTCGAGGCGCCCATGATGGAGTTGATATCTGAGGGGCTGAGCAGAAGCGCGCTGAGACGGTCCGCCGGTATTGGATCGGGAGGCGGTACCGGCTTGGGTCGAACGATAAGCCAGATGCCCAACCCGCTGACGATGACAACGAGCACAACGGCGACGGCAGCAATGATGGGCCAGGGGTTGCGTTTGGGTTTGGGTGGGGGCTGGTTCCAGGGGGGTGGGCCGGTGAATTGTTGTGGCGGGCTGGGTGGTGGGCCGCCCCAGTTGGCGTTGCTGGGTTGGTAGTAAGCCGGGGCGGGGGTGGATTGGCTGGCCGCGGGTATGGGTCCGCTGTCAGGGGTCCAGGGGCGAGCGGTCGGTGACGGTATCGGACCCGAACTGGGCCCTGACGCAGCGGGATAGGGCGTCGGTGAACTCTGGCCTGGCGACGGTGGCGGCGTGTTGGCCATCGGCGCAGGCGGCGGGGGAGGCGCCATGGCGGTGTCGGCGATCGTGGCTGCTGGGTTGGGCGTGTCCGAGGTGGGCAGGGTGGCGTCTTGGCTGCGGCGCAAGATGTCGTCGGCGTGGTCTTGGTCGGGGTCGCTGAGTGCTTCGTGGGCGGCCAGGGCCAGGTCGCCGGCGCTGGCATAGCGGTCCTCGGGCTTTTTGGCCATGCCGCGCGCGATCACCGCGTCGAACGGTTTGGGGATGCCCGCGCGCAGCGCGCTGGGCTGCGGGATGGGATCCATCAGGTGGGCGGTAACTAGCACGCTGGCGCTGTCGGCCCGATAGGGCGGGGATCCGGTCAAGCACTCATACAGCACGCAGGCCAGTGCATAGATGTCGGCGCGGTAGGTGACTTCAGCGTTGGAAAACCGTTCGGGGGCCATGTATTTCCAGGTGCCAACCGCGGTCCCTAGCTGGGTGAGTTTTTCGTCGGTGGTCGCACTGGCGATACCGAAGTCGACCAAATAGGCGAAATCGTCGCGGGTGACCAGAATGTTTTGCGGTTTGACGTCGCGGTGCATCACCCCGGCGGCGTGGGCGGCATCGAGCGCGGAGGCGATCTGGTTGATGATGGCCACCGCACGCGGCGGGGCCAGCGGGCCGAAGCGTTTGAGCACACTGTCTAAGTCGGTGCCCTCGATGAGGCGCATCTCCAAAAACATTTGGCCGTCGATTTCGCCGTAGTCGTGGATGGGCACCACATGGGGCTCCTGCAAACGGCCGGCGGTGCGGGCCTCGCGTTTCATCCGCTCGCGAAACACCGGGTCCTTGCTGAAGGTTTCTGAGAGCAGTTTGACCGCCACCGTCCACTCTTTGACGGTGTGCTCGGCCTCGTAGACCTCGCCCATCCCACCGCGGCCCAGCAGCCGTTTTAGGTGGTAGGGGCCAAACATCGACCCCACCCGAGAGGCCTGCACATCACTCATCCCTGATCCTCCACAACCAGCCACCGAGCCGCCGACCATCCAACAATTCCCAGGCACACCGGTCGGCCGCAACCCCTGACCTAGCAACCATGACGGTAAGCCCCCACCCCCTCGGCCGCACGAGAACCGCAACATGACTTACGCGACACCTAGAGAAAGCCTCATTGTCCCGCGAGCCGTTCCAAGGATTTGTCAAGAATGCGGCAAGCGGGTGAGCACACCCTTTACCCATAGCCGATCGAGGACGCGAGCTAGAGCGAAGGGACACGGGTGCTCACCACTACCGGGGCCGACTTCAAGGCCCACATCATCTTCGCCGCTCTATCCGGTGTCGCGGCCAGGTTGCCGGTTCAGTGGCGTGTCAGCGCCAAGCGTGCCTGTTCATACGGGGTGTACTACGTCGGGTATCGGTTGCTGTCGGTGCAATTGTGGTGTGCCTCGCTGGCGGTCAGCGGGGTCCCCTTCGTGGTGAAATTCGCCTAGCGCGAGCAGGATCGCCAGTAGGAGCGCCTGCGCCACCCCACGCCCTGCGGCCATCAGCCAGCTACTGGTCTTGTAGTCCCACAGCGGATTTGATGCCCACCCGCGGTCCGGCGCAGATCGCCTGCGATCGACGGTCGATGTCGCGTCCCAGACCCGAAGTCTGCCAACGACTGTCGGGACCGCCCAGCGTACCTCGGTTGGCAGCGCGACAGCCGCGATCGTCGAAGCGGGCGTTGCAGGGACCCCCGCATTGTGGTTTGACAGATTTGGCAACGTTCACCGGTTGGCGTCTGCTCAGCCGCCGTAGTTGGTCCACCACGTGTGCAGATCCTCGATGGCGGGGGGGTCCCCGTAGACATCACAGAGCATCAGTTTGTCCTGGTTGCTCCATATCACGTTGGGGTGGTTCTTATAGGTGCCGCACGCAATCATGCCGGCGGTCACCGTCGGGGTGCTGTCGTGATGCCAGCCATCCGGTGACGGTCCTGCTCCGGGACAGTTGATCAGCTGCACGTCGGCGATGTCGTCGTCGAATGCCTTTTTCAGCAAGTCGGGATTAGCGAACAGTCCGTAGACCGCGCGGGATGGGCCCCCCTGGTTGATGTTTTGATCGCAGTCGACCATGGCCACCGCATTCACCCATATGCTGGTCGACTTTGGAGTCGTCGGTCTGCACGTGCCACTGGGGTAGCCCGCAGGCAACAGGCTGAGCAGTTTGCTTTGCAGGTCGCCGGCCGGGGCGGTTGTCGTGGTGGTCGCGATCCTGGTGGTGGTCGTCGTTGTCGTGGTGCTGGTTGAAGTGCGGTGCGCCTGCGGGTTGTTGTCGTCGCCTCCCATGGCCATTGAGATACCTATGGCAGCAAGGACGACGACGACTACCAAAGCGGCGACGGCGGCGACGATGGGCCAGGGGTTGCGTTTGGGTTTGGGTGGGGGCTGGTTCCAGGGGGGTGGGCCGGTGAATTGTTGTGGCGGGCTGGGTGGTGGGCCACCCCAGTTGGCGTTGCTGGGTTGGTAGTAAGCCGGGGCGGGGGTGGATTGGCTGGCCGCGGGTATGGGTCCGCTGTCGGGGGTCCAGGGGCGAGCGGTCGGTGACGGTATCGGACCCGAACTGGGCCCTGACGCGGCGGGATAGGGCGTCGGTGAACTCGGGCCTGGCGACGGAGGCGGCGTGTTGGCCATCGGCGCAGGCGGCGGGGGAGGCGCCATGACAGTGCCCGGCAGGGTGGCTTCTTGGCTGCGGCGCAAGATGTCGTCGGCGTGGTCTTGGTCGGGGTCGCTGAGTGCTTCGTGGGCGGCCAGGGCCAGGTCGCCGGCGCTGGCGTAGCGGTCCTCGGGCTTTTTGGCCATGCCGCGCGCGATCACCGCGTCGAAGGGTTTGGGGATGCCCGCGCGCAGCGCGCTGGGCTGCGGGATGGGATCCATCGTGTGGGCGGTAACCAGCGCGCCGGCGCTGCTGGATGTATACGGCGGGGATCCGGTCAAGCACTCATACAGCACGCAGGCCAGTGCATAGATGTCGGCGCGGTAGGTGACTTCAGCGTTGGAAAACCGTTCGGGGGCCATGTATTTCCAGGTGCCAACCGCGGTCCCTAGCTGGGTGAGTTTTTCGTCGGTGGTCGCACTGGCGATACCGAAGTCGACCAAATAGGCGAAATCGTCGCGGGTGACCAGAATGTTTTGCGGTTTGACGTCGCGGTGCATCACCCCGGCGGCGTGGGCGGCATCGAGCGCGGAGGCGATCTGGTTGATGATGGCCACCGCACGCGGCGGGGCCAGCGGGCCGAAGCGTTTGAGCACACTGTCTAAGTCGGTGCCCTCGATGAGGCGCATCTCCAAAAACATTTGGCCGTCGATTTCGCCGTAGTCGTGGATGGGCACCACATGGGGCTCCTGCAAACGGCCGGCGGTGCGGGCCTCGCGTTTCATCCGCTCGCGAAACACCGGGTCCTTGCTGAAGGTTTCTGAGAGCAGTTTGACCGCCACCGTCCACTCTTTGACGGTGTGCTCGGCCTCGTAGACCTCGCCCATCCCACCGCGGCCCAGCAGCCGTTTTAGGTGGTAGGGGCCAAACATCGACCCCACCCGAGAGGCCTGCACATCACTCATCCCTGATCCTCCACAACCAGCCACCGAGCCGCCGACCATCCAACAATTCCCAGGCACACCGGTCGGCCGCAACCCCTGACCTAGCAACCATGACGGTAAGCCCCCACCCCCTCGGCCGCACGAGAATCATTGGATTTCGGTGCGGTGCCGACAGCGATTAGTCGGCTCTGCGAGCACATAGGTGTGAACCATCGACCTGGAGCGGAACGGGTCTCGCTTCGACGTGGCCCGATGCGGCTGCAAAAGCGCCGCACAGCAAGCTTTTCAGCGTGCCGAGCGCAATGAAGCTCGGTCGGGTGCGGGCATCCCAGGCTCCGTGCTTAGCCCTCGCCTTTATCACCCGCGGCGATCTGAAACGTGAATTCATGGTCACAGATGCGGATGTGATCGCCATCGTGCAGCGTGGCGGCCGAGCGGATCCGCTGGTGCTGTACATGCACGCCGTTTGATGAGCGGAGGTCGTTGATGATGTAGCTGGTGCCCGTGTCGACGAGGACGGCATGGTGGCGGCTGACGTTGGGGCTGTCGAGGACGATGTCGTTATCGCTAAGACGCCCAATCCGGGTCGCCGCCGCTTGCAGCGGATAGCTGCGCCCCGATGCGTCATGCAGATACGCGACAGCTTTCTGCCCGGATACCATGGTGCGCTGTTCGAGCACTGTGACCGTGTCGGCGGCGGTGGTCTTGGCGCTTCGCTTGACGTCCAGCGGTTCCTGCCGCAGGATCCGCTCATTGAGGGATCGTAGGGTTGGGCCGGGGTCGATCCCGAGGTCATCAGCGAGTGTTGTTTTCACGCGGCGGTACGCGGCCAACGCGTCAGATTGACGGTCGGTGAGGTAGTAGGCCGTGATCAACTGAGCCCACAGCGGCTCGCGGTAGGGGTGTTCTACGGTCAGAGCTTCGAGTTCGGTGATCACGGCAGACGCACGTCCGCAAGCGATTTCGGCCTCTGCTTTTGCGGTGTGGACGAGAATTTTCTCCTCAACGAGGGAAGTGGCGAAGGTGTCGACGAACTGGAACTCACGCAGGTCCTCGAGCACCGGTCCGCGCCATTCCGCCAACGCGGTCGCCAGGTGCTGACTGGCCTGTTCGAAATCGCCGGAGGCGGCCGCGTGCACGCCCGCGGTCTTTTCGACGATGAACCGGCCGAGATCGCAACTGTTTTCAGCGATGCTGAGCCGGTAACCCGGCGGCGCGGCGGCCAGCACCACGCGCGGGTCGATGCCGACACCGCTGAGGAGCTTACGGAGATTAGACACATAGGAATGAATGCTGGCCCGCGCCCCCGACGGGGGCCGACCTTCCCATAGGGCCGTAATAAGCCTGTCGACGCCAACCGGACTGTTGCGGTTCATCAGCAGTATGGCCAGCACCGCCCGCTGTTTGGGGGTGCCTAACGGCACCAGGGTGCCGTCAACGCTCATCTCCAACGGTCGTAGCAGACCGAATTCGAGACGTTTGTCCACCATCGCGCTTACCAGCCCTTCCGGGTCCCCCACGCCGTCGCGTGCCATGGGATTGTCATAACTTGTCATTGTGATACGAACCTGGCGGATTCTGTAATAACCCGGAGGATCCTGGCACTTCGACGGCATGTCGCGAATAGTGAGCGGCTGCCGTGGTGGCACGGCGTCTTCCCCAGAAGGCTGAAATACGTTCCCTGCCAGGATGATCATTGATCCGGCGTGCGAATTAGACTGGTGTTCAGCGGAAAACACAAACGGCGGGCAGCCAACCCGGTGCGATTGCACGGGTTGGGCACCCGCCGTTTGATTGAAATTCAGTTGCCGCCTTAGGTGGGGACGCCCATCAGCTCGCTACTGGCCGCGGGCAGCGCAGAACGCGATGCAAGGCCAGAGCAGCCTGGGCGGGCGTTGGCGCTCCAGCGACTGATGGGGGGATCCCGGTCATCGGAATCCCCCCATCGAGTGGGTTGACTAGGTGAGCTGACCGGAGAGCTGCGGGCAGTAGGTCTTGGCCGCGTCAACAACGAAGTAGGCCGCTTGCTTGGTGGTCAGGTCCGTCTGGCTGAGAACTTCGGTGGCGACGTCGGTTCCCGTTTTGCCGGCGGCCAGCTCCGTGCACACCTGGTGGCCTTCCTTGACAGCCTCTTGAGGTGAGGTGAAGGAGATGCCCAGGCCGTTCATCTGGGCGATGAAAGCCTCGTCGATGGTGCTGGCCCCGGCAGTGCCGGCGGCAGCAACCGCAGCAAGACCGATGGCGGCGGCGCCGATCGCGGTGGTGGCGATTGTGGTGATGCGGTGTGAAAACATTGCTGCGATCCTTTTCCGGTGGGCGGTTGGGTGGGATGACCTCAGCGTCCAGCCCGCTTCTTGAAGGATTCTCAACAACTTCTTGATGACTACTCGGCGCCTTTTTGGTAACGCCCTCGCCTGGGACCGGGGTTACGCCTGAGTCATCGCGTAGTAGGCCCCTCGCCGGGCCAATAGCTCGGCGTGATTGCCTTGTTCAATGATCCGGCCGGCCTCGACCACGAGAATGCGGTCGGCATCCCGGATCGTCGAAAGACGGTGCGCGATAATGAAACTCGTTCGATCCTGACGGAGCTCGCACATGGCGCGCTGAATGAGGGCCTCGGTACGGGTGTCGACCGAGCTGGTCGCCTCGTCCAGGATCAACAGCTGCGGGCGGGTAAGAAATGCGCGTGCGATGGTGATGAGTTGCTTCTCGCCGGCGCTGATGTTGCCGCCGTCGCCGCTTACTCGGGTCTGGTAGCCGGCCGGCAGTGTGTGCACGAACCGGTCGACGTAGGCCGCCTCGGCGGCTTTTGCCACCTCGTCTTCACTGGCCTCGGGCCGCCCGTAGGCGATGTTCTCCGCGATCGTCCCGTCGAAGAGCCAGGTGTCTTGCAGGACCATGCCGATTCGCGACCGCAGCGACTGCCTGCTCACCGTGGTGATATCAACCCCGTCGATGAGGATCCGGCCGGAATCAACGTCATAGAACCGCATGAGCAGGTTCACCAACGTGGTCTTGCCGGCTCCGGTTGGCCCGACGATCGCCACCGTGCTACCTGGTTCGGCCACCATCGACAGGTCTTCGATCACCGGGGTGCCTGGGCGGTAAGCAAAGTTCACGTGCTGGAATTCGACACGTCCACTGGTCCGCGGGCCCTGGCCGTTGGGCCGCGGCAATGCAGGCTCGGGGTCCGGCGATTCTTCGGGCTCGTCGAGCAGGTTGAACACCCGCTCGGCGCTGGCCACCCCGGATTGCAGGGTGTTGTACATCCCGGCCACTTGGCTCAGCGGTGCGTTGAACTGCCGGACATATTGAATGAAGGCCTGGATATTGCCGAGGGTGATATGCCCGGTGGCCACCTGCAGGCCGCCCACCACCGCGACGGCAACGTAGCCCAGGTTCCCGACGAACGTCGTCGCCGGTGCCACCAGGCCAGAAAAGAACTGGGCGCCAAAACTAGCCTGGTAGACGTCGTCGTTGAAGCCGCGGAACTGCTTGCGTGCTGCGGCCTGGTGGCCGAACGTCTTGACCACCGTGAACCCGCTGTAGGTCTCCTCGATGTGGGCGTTGAGGCGTCCGATGCTGGTCCACTGGGCCACGAACAGCCGCTGCGAACGTCGCGCGATCGCTCGCGTCGCCAGCAGCGACAGCGGCACCGTCAGCAAAGTGATCAAGACCAACAGCGGCGAGATGGACACCATCATCGCCAGCACCGTCACCACGGTCAGAATCGATGTCAGCAGCTGGCTGATCGTCATCGACAGTGACGACTGGACGTTGTCGATATCGTTGGTGACTCGGCTCAGCAGCTCACCGCGTTGGCGCCCATCGAAGTAAGACAACGGCAGCCGGTGGATCTTGTCCTCGACATCGGAACGCAGCGCGACCATGGTGCGCTGCACGGTGACGTTGAGCAGCCGCGCTTGCGCCCAAATCAGTACCGCGGAAACCAGATAGAAAGCCAGTGCCAGTGCCAGTGTTCGTGCCACTGCGCCGAAGTCCACACCTTTGCCCGGTACCACATTCATCCCCGACAGCAAGTCGGCGAAGGTGTTATCACCTCGGGCCCGGGCTGCGGCGACGGCCTGTGCCTTGGTGATTCCCGCAGGGATCTGTCGCCCGATGACGCCGTTGAACAGCAGATCGGTGGCATGGCCAAGGATCCGCGGAACGATGACCCCGATCGCCGTGCCGGTGATGCCCAGCGTGATCACCGCGATGCTCAGCCTGCGCTGTGGCGCAAGCCGTTTCACCAGCCGGGCGGCCGAACCCCAGAAGTCGCGGGACCGCGCGGCAGGGGGCGGGGCTGGCGAACCTTGGGGGCCACGGGTCGCGCTGTTGACCGCCGCGGTCATTGGGTGCCCCCGACTCCGGCACCCATCGACTGCGAGTCCGCGAACTCCGCATAGGTGGTGCAGTCGGTCAGCAGCGATTCGTGCGTGCCTGAGCCCACCAATCTTCCGTCGTCGATGACGATCACTTGGTCGGCCTGGGCGGCAACCGAAATTCGTTGTGTGACAACGATTATCGTCGCATCACCGGATATTTGGCGCAGCGACGCGCGCACCCGTGAATCGGTGTGCACATCGAGCGCGGCGAACGCATCATCGAATAAGTAGATCGCCGGGTGGCGGATGATTGCACGGGCGATCGCCAGCCGCTGCCGTTGCCCACCTGAGAAGTTGATTCCGCCCTGAGCGACGCGCATGTGCAGTCCGTCGTCGTGTGCCCGTACGAATCCATCGGCGTCGGCCACTCGCAATGCGTCCCACATCTCCTCGTCGGTGGCGTCGGCCTTGCCGTAGCGCAGGTTGTCCGCGACAGTCCCGGAGAAGAGGTAGCCGCGCTGGGGGACCAGCCCGATCGCGGACCAAAGCCGCTCGGTGTGGTAATCGCGGACGTCGACATCGTCGACTAGAACCGCGCCGCCGGTCACGTCGTAGAGCCGGCAGATCAGCGACACCAGCGTCGACTTTCCCGAACCGGTGCTGCCGACGATGGCGGTGGTGGTGCCGGGCAGCGCGGTCAATGAAATGTCTTGCAGTACCGGGCGGTCGGCGCCGGGGTAGGTGAATGTCGCAGTGTCCAAGCGCACCACGCCGGTGATCCCGCCTCGCGGGAACTTGGGGCTCTGTGGGTTGTTGACCGCGGCGCGGGTGGAGAGCACCTCGGTGATCCGTTCGGCGCACACGGACGCTCTCGGCAGCACCACCAGCGTCATGGTCGCCATCAACACCGCCATCAGGATCTGGGTGAAATACGCCAGGAAGGCGGTCAGCGAGCCGACCTGCATTTGGCCGCGATCGATGCGCAGCCCACCGAACCAGATCAGCGCGACGCTGGACACGTTGACGGTCAGCGTGGTCACCGGCAGCATCAGCGCTTGCCAGTTACCGGCGGTCAGCGCGGTATTCGACAGCGCGGCGTTGGCGCGGGCGAACCGGTCACGCTCGAAGCGCTCGCGCGCAAACGCCCGGACGACCCGGACACCGGCCAGCTGGTCGCGCATCACCCGATTGATGCCGTCGATCAGGCCCTGCATTCTGCGGAAGAGGGGCAGCATGTGCGACATGACCCAGTAATTGGCCACGGACATGATCGGAACGCTGACCAGCAGCAGCCACGTCAACGCGGCTTCCTGGTGAATGGCCATGAAGATTCCCCCGACGCACATGATCGGCGCGGTAACCAACACGGTGCCCGTTATCTGAACCAGGTACTGGATCTGCCGGACGTCGTTGGTGCTGCGGGTCAACAGTGTCGGCGCGCCGAATCGGGCGGTCTCGCGCTCGGAAAAGGTGGTGATGTGTTCGAAGATTGCCGAGCGCAGGTCGCGCCCGAAACCCATCCCGGTCCGCGAGCCGAAGTAGATCGCCCCGACCGAGCACAACACCTGTAACCCGGTGACTGAAAGCATTACCATGCCGAGCCTGACGATGATGGCGGTGTCGCCCCTGGCGACGCCCTCATCGATGATCGCGGCGTTGACCGTCGGCAGGTACAGCGACGCGAGGGTGCTGACAAGCTGGAGCACCATCAGCACCGCGACCAGCTGGCGGTACGGCTGGATGTACTGGCGCAGCAGTGCCAGGAGCATTTGGTAACTGTCGCATATGGCGCGCCCGGCAGTCCGCACCAACCGCCGGATGGTTAAACACACGCACCGCACTCGTCGGCGGATTGAAATGCCTGCTCAGGCGCGTCGGTGGTTGACCCGCTGGGCTGCCGCTACAGTGCATCGTGTGGACCAGCAGCAGGCTGAGCAAAAGCGGGGCACCAGTGCGGCGTAACGCGAGGGCGCTGGCTCTTGCGGCGTCAGCCTTGACGATCCTGATCCCCGCGGTTGCAGCGTGCTCCGATTCCGGCAGCAACAAACCGGGAGCGACGGCATCATCGGCGCCGGACAACGCGGGGGGCCACCACGGACCGATGTTCCCGCAATGTGGCGGCATCAGCGATCAGACGGTGGCGGAGCTGACCAATGCAACTGGGCTGATCAACACCGCCCGGAACTCCGTGGGGTGCCAGTGGCTGGCGGGCGGCGGTATCCTTGGCCCGCACTTCTCCTTTTCCTGGTATCGCGGTAGCCCGATCGGACGCGAACGCAAGACCGAGGAGCTGTCGCGTGCCAGCGTCGACGACATCAACATCAACGGCCACAGCGGTTTCATCGCCATCGGTAACGAGCCCAACCTGGGTGACTCGCTGTGCGAAGTGGGCATCCAGTTCCAGGACGACTTCATCGAATGGTCAATCAGTTTCAGCCAAAAGCCTTTCCCGCCGCCATGCGACATAGCCAGAGAACTTGCTCGTCAGTCGATTGCGAACTCGAAATGACCCCCACGATGCGTTCCGATTTGCGCGGCAGAAGAACTGTCCGTGCCGCTGCAACGGTATTGATCGCCGCGCTGCTGGTGTTGACCGGTTGTTCGAGATCGATCGCCGGCAACGCGGTCAAGGCGGGCGGCAACGTCCCCCGCAACAACAATTCCCAGCAGCAGTACCCGAACCTGCTCAAGGAATGTGAGGTGTTGACCAGCGACATCCTGGCCAAGACCGTGGGTGCCGACCCGCTCGACATTCAGAGCACGTTCGTCGGCGCGATCTGCCGGTGGCAGGCGGCCAATCCGGCCGGTCTGATCGACATCACCCGCTTCTGGTTCGAGCAGGGCAGCCTCGGCAACGAGCGCAAGGTCGCTGAGTTCCTGAAGTACAAGGTCGAGAGCCGTTCGATCGCGGGGATAGATTCGATTGTGATGCACCCCGACGACGCAAACGGCGCATGCGGAGTGGCCAGCGACGCTGCGGGAGTGGTCGGATGGTGGATCAACCCTCAGGCGCCCGGCATCGACGCCTGCGGGCAGGCCATCAAGCTGATGGAGCTGACACTCGCCACCAACTCATAGACCGGTTAAGCCGGGCGACGATGCGGCCCGCGCAGCGGGGCGAGGAGAAGCCGGGCAATTCGACTCAGCGCGGAACCTCGAAGCCGATCAGCGCGGCCCGACCGAGTTCTAGGCCTTTCCACACGCACGGCACGGTCAGCACCGCGATCGCCGACGTCGGGAATTTTTCCGAAATGCGTTCCACCGCTGCTGCGTCGGTACCGTCGCCGCCGGCCAGGCCGAGCGCCACGGCAGACATAGTCGGCTCGTGACCGACGACGAGCAGGGTCTTGATCCCGTCGCTGACCGTGTTGATCTCCTCGATCATGGTGCCGGCGGCAGCGCCGTAGAGCCGCTCGGCGTATCGCACCGGGGCATCGATACGGGTTTTCGCCAAGGTCTGGCGAGCGCGCGTCGCGGTGGAGCACAGCACGCCGTCGATGGCGGGCACGTTGGCCCGCAGCCAGTCACCGGCGAGTCCGGCTTGCTTGATGCCGCGGGGCGCCAACGGCCGATCATGGTCGGCGACGCCGGGAGGGTAGTCAGACTTCGCGTGACGCATCAACAGCAACGTGCACTGACCATTCATCGGATTCAGGCTAATCAACACGGTGCTAAGGCTGCTACCACTCGTCGTCGTCGTCCGCGTCGCGTAGGAGCTTTTCGGGGAAGTGGAAGGTGTTGATTCGGGGTTGGCCGCGCTCCAAGTGCGGGGGTGGGATCCATTCGGTGTCGCCGTGGGCGTTTTTGCGGGTGCTCCAGCCGCCGGGTTGGAGGATGCGGTGTTGTGGGCCGCAGCCGAATGTCAGTTGGTTGACGTCGGTGGTGCGGCACGTGGCGTAGTAGGCGTCGGCGGCGGGCGTAGTGTCCGGGCTTTCACCGGGCTATCTCCCGCCGCCGCGCCCCCGAACCGGACGTGCGATTTTCACCGCATCCGGCTCTCCATAGGTCATGCTGGGACGGCGTTGATGGTGTTCCAGGGGGTGGGGATCTGGGCACCCCGGTAGCGGTAGCGCTGGATGCGCATCGCGGTGGGGTTGTAGAGCCGCATCCCCTTGTATTCCGGCCATCGCCGCACGTGGTATTGCGCCCAAATGGCGCGTTTGCCGGTGTGGGGATGTTTGTGCAGCAGCCAGGTCCAGACCCGCCACCATAGGTAACGACATCAGCGCCTACTCCGGCAAGACCAGGCCCGGTTTCGAGGCACTGCTGGATGAGATCAAGCGCGGCGAGATCGACGCCGTGATCTGCTGGCACACCGACAGGCTTTACCGTTCAATGAAAGACCTTGAGCGGCTGATCGAAATCGCCGACGCCGCAAGCACTTCCATCCGCACCGTCCAAGGCGGTGAGTTGGACCTGTCCACCCAGCGCGGGCCGCATGGTCGCCCGTATCCTCGGTTCCGTTGCACGTCAGGAGAGTGAGCACATGAGCGAGCGCCGTGTCCGGTTCAACCAGCAGAAGGCGGAGCGCGGCCAATGGCAAACGGCCAATAGGACTTTCGGCTACACGATGACGGGTGAGCCGCTGGAACCCGAAGCCACCGCTGTGCGCCAGGCCGTTGTGGACGTGCTCGCCGGGACGAGCATCCAAGAGATTGCGCACCGCTGGAATGCCCAAGGCTTGAAGACCACGCTCGCCGGGCGTGTCCAGCGGAACCCGCACACCAAGCAGGACGTGGTGGTCAGCGGCCAGTGGACTGGTCGGCGCGTCCGCAGGCTGTTGGTGAACGCGAAGTATGCCGGGATCAAGACCCACACGACTGTCGACAAGAAGACGGGCATGGCGAAGGTCGAGGAATACCAGGGCAACTGGACCCCGCTGATCGACGTCGACACCTATCGCGGCCTGGTCGGCTACCTGTCCGACCCATCGCGGATCAAAAACACGGCGTTCGAGCGCAAGTACTTGGGCAGCAACCTGTACATCTGCGGGCGCTGTGGCGGCAAGATGAAGGCCGCGATGCCCGGCAACGCCGCTGGCCGCGCCCACAACCGCAAGTCGCGCGCCTACACATGCCGCGACCACGCGCACATTGTCCGGGCCGGTGAGCCGCTGGACGACTACGTTACGGCGACTGTGCTGGAACGCATCACGCAGCCCGATGCTGTCGACCTGCTCGCCAACCAGGGCGTCGACATCACCGGCCTGTCGGTGACACGCGAAGCCCTGCAACGCAAACTAGACAAGGCTACCGACGACTACGACAACGATGTCATCGACCACACGCAGTTCACCAAGCTGTCCACCAGCACCCGGAACAAGTTGGCTGTGATCGACCGGCAGCTTGCCGACGCCACTCGGGTCAGTCCCGCCGCCGCCCTGGTCGCCGCCGGGGCCAGCGCCTGGCAGCTTTGGCAGGATATGTCGCCGACGCAGCGTGCCCAGGCCGTGGACGAGGTATGCACCGTCACCGTCCTGCCGTGCCCTCCGGGCCTGCGTAAGTTCGACTCCGACTACGTGGATGTCGCCTGGCGACGCGGCGAATAGTTAGTCGCGAAGTCAACCTCGGGGCGGGTGGGCCAATGCCCTGGCCGCCCTTTTTCGCGCCCCAAGCAGCAGCACGATCAGCATTGTCAATGCAATTACCAACTAGCACAATGCATTTAGGTTAGACACGTCTGCCTGCTGCGTGTATCCTAGATTGACCACAACTGAATGCCCACGCTGAGCCATACGACGGCCAGCACCGGACGACTCCAAACGCTGCGCGCGGCGGAAACCACTGGATACAAGCGGCGCAACCACTGGATAAAAGCCGGGACTTCAAAAAAACCCCAAAAACATTGACAATGCGGGTTTTTGGAAGCCCCGGCTTTCTCGTATCCAGAGGAGTTTCAGCATCGTGACGCCCGACCTCTCCTGTGCCCTAACTATCAGCCAGGCCGCAGCACGCAGGGGCGCTCCGAAAAGCATGTTGGGCAACGCCATGACCGAGGACGAGGCGCGCGCTATGGCCGATCAGGCGATTGCCTGGCGTGCTGACTCAGCACCGAAGCCACCGGCAACCGCCGCCGTACCGGCGTACGGCGTGAGCCAGATTTCGCGTGAGACGCTATCGCATTTGAGTCCTGCTCAGGTCAATCAGGTTTACCGCGAAGGCCGGTTAGAGCAGATCGGCGCTCCTGCACCGCACACTGGTGACCGCCGGCGATGATGCCCAGACATAACAATCGTGCCACCGCAGACTTTCGTGGTCCTGCCCAGGTCGGTGAACTGAGCCGTGCTGAGCGCATCATGGACGAGATCCGCGAGAAGGCTGGCGCGCCAACGGTAGACAACTTATCCGCTTGCGCCTGCACCTCGGCGTCGTCATAAGTGACATGGTGAATCAGTTGAGTGCCAATATCATCCACATCATTGCAACGATGATCATCATCGTCGCCACGTTGACGATGTTGACGCGAATCAAGGTGAGCCGCGTTGTGTCTGGCCGCGCCCATCTAAAGACGGCACACGGTCAAGGTACTACTGAGCAGGCCCTAGACAGTCCCTTGAAACCACCTGAGACACTGACACGCGAAACGTGGTGGTGAAGCAACGTGATTTCGCGGTGATCAAACCGACGACGATGATCGGTGGCGGATGCTGCCGACGACATGTCGACGCTGCCTCGACGTCGTCGCAGAGTTGCCTTGCCAACCGGAGATTGCTTAGGAGCGCCCGAGATTGCTTACACGTCAGTGCGCCCGGTCTCAGTGCGACCATCGCGCCATCGCACCATCGCCAGGCCCAGTGACCATCGCTGCCGGTTCACCATCCAGGCCGTCCAGCAGCGCGAGCCAATCCCTCACTGCCAGGCGGGATCTCCGGCATGCTGACCGTCCCGAACTGCCTCGGGCCTCCTGACCTTCCGACCATCGCTGTGACGCAAGGCAATTCCCGCCCTCCGACTACCCAGCCACTGATCCACCATCCGCCACGGAGGCCCACGAGTCTTGCTTTGCCACTAGGGATCTGGCGACGTGTTCGCTCGCACCACCCCATCACACTGCCAGTTGGGGTAGGGGGGGCCATCAAGCCCCGTCCGCCGGGCCAGCGCCCCCATGGCCGAAACAGCAGATTGTGCCGCGTACGGCTCGTGGGGTTTTTTGCGGGGGTGGGCCGAGTGGCCGAGACAGGGCGAAAATGTATGCTAGACAACGTTGTTGACCTGCAGAAACGGGGGCTATTGAATGACTGACACCGACAGCAGTGACACCGTCGAGAGGGCTACGCATTGCGTGGTCTGCGGTCTGCTGCTGCCGGTCGATGGTCGGTTCTGGCGTAAGTATTGTTCGCGGTCCTGTCAGGATGTGTCGACTGGCGCGGCGCGAGCCAAACGGGATCCCGGTTATGCGGCTGCGAAAGCCAAGGTGTGGAGGGCGAATCCCCCGCCTCGCACTGAGCAGCAGATCGCGGCTGATCGGAAGCGTAGGGCGGCGAATGAGAGACGACGGCGCGCAAGGCTTTCGGTGAGTGCATGAGAGGCGCGAAAGTTATCGTCAATGGCACTGGCCAAACGGGTGTCGTGCAGGACACGTGGTGGCATGACGGGTGGCGTATGGCTTCCGTTGAGAGAGGAAGTGACGCCAGATGGAGCTTAGCAATTGTATTCCGGGGAAGCGTCCGCCGGAGGAACGGCCCGCGACATGTCGCAGGCCAGATACCTCTCCGAAAAACCGGGGAAGTCCGACCGGCTCATGCGCCCATGTTCGCCAGGTCGCATGACGAGCCGGAGCCACGTCAGGTCACGGCCCGGAGCTTTGGATGAGAGTGAGCATCTGGGCGCTTCGCCAGCGCAGCATGCTGAGCCGTCGTCGCCGCAGTACCGGGTGTCCGGGCCGGATCCGACCACGGTGCGCGCCGCTGCCCGCCGCGCTGAGATCCTAGACGCCCGTCCTGGCCCCCAGTAGCCCCAGGACGAACGAACGGGCCTGACGTCGCGTAGGGCCATCCCGCCCCAGGCCTCGGCGGTCGGAACGACGCCGGCCCGCGGGGCAACCCACTCGGCTGGGTTGGCGCCTCGCAGAGAAAGCCTCACATTTACGACGTTCCGTCACGGAATTCACTACCATTCCAATGTTCTACCTCGCGCTGATTCACAGCATCTGTGGCCGCATGGGCGCAGACATGAGAGGAGACCGACGAGTATGGTCCACACCTGGACAGCGGCCCCTGTCCTGAGCCGCGCGCGAGCACTGATCATCACCGGTCATCCGGTGCCGGTGCTTGCCATCACGGCCCTGACCACCGCCTTGGCGGCGCAGGCGGCACCGCATGGCATAGGGCCCGTACTGACCGCACCTGCCATGCTGGCCGGCCAGCTCTCAGTCGGCTGGTCCAACGACGCCTCGGGCGCGCCCCGGGACGCCGCGGCGGGCCGGACGGACAAGCCGGTCGCCACCGGGGCCATCAGCGTGCGGGCGGTGTGGATCGCGGCCTTCGCGGCGCTGCTGGCCGCGCTGGCGATGTCGCTGGCCATCGGCGTGGTAACCGCGATCATCCTGGCGGTGATCATCGGCGCGAACTGGGCCTACAACCTCGGCCTGAAGTCGACGCTGGCGGATGGCCTCATCCTCGTCCCCGCGTTCGGCCTATTACCCGCGTACGCGGCGAGCACGCTGCCAGGTCACCCCGTGCCGGCATGGTACGCGACCGCAGGGGCGGCCCTGCTCGGCGTGGGCGGCCACTTCGCTACCGTGCTGCCCGATCTCGCCGCCGACCGGGCCACCGGCGTCAACGGCCTGGCGCAGCAGGTAACCGCACGCTGGGGCGTCGGGACCGTGCGCGGCGTCATGCTTGTGCTGGTGCTGTCGCCGTCCGTGCTGCTGTTGCTGGCCTCAAGCCGCCAGTGGGTCGCGCTGGCCGGGCTGGGCGCCGCCGTCCCGCTCGCGGTGATTGCCGCCCGCGGCACCGGCCGGGTGCCGCTCTGGGCCGTGATCGGCATCGGGGCCGTCGATGCCGTGGTGTTCGGCGTGGGCGGGTGCGCACTGACCTGAGATCACCCGTCATGGAGGGTTGCCCAGGACAGTCGGTATTCTGGGCGCGCCACCATTCCTCGGCGAGCGCCACACTGCTTTTCCAGGACCATTCAGCGCAGTCCGCCGACAACGCCTGATGCAGGAACCACGGATTCAGTTCGGCGATAAGTTCATTGACAGGTAGCCTTTTCCGCAACCCTGCGAACAGTTCGGTGTCGTCGCCTTGCCACTCCGGTTTGTAGTGGGTGAGGCCGTCCCGCAGTTCGACAAGAATCTTCACGCTCTGAGCGGGGTCGCGGCCCAAGTTCCATTTTCTTTCCGGCGCATTCCAACGCGATCTTGTACTTCTCAGGGACTCCCTCTCGCTCCACTGACGGCGTTGCGTTCCAGCGGTCGCGCATCGCGGCTATGGCGTCGTCGGTGATGCCTTTGAGCCGATCAGGCGATGTCTGCGGATCGACGGCGCCTAGGTAGACCTCGTTCACGAGCGCTTCAAGGAATGCCACCGACGACATGACCGCGACCATCGCTGTGCCGTTCAGCTCGACCTCGGGGAGGCGACATTTCAGGCTGGAAAGGTCGGCTTCCCGGTCGCGGCACAGACGGGCCGCGTGTCGTGCGTTCCACAGGTGATGGAACACCAGGGTGCGCCGAGACTTAACCGCCGCCGTCAAGCCGACGCTCACGCTCAAGTTCGCCCCCGCTCTGTGTTCCGCCATTCCTCCTCGCTCCCATCATCTGCAGCCAGTCCAGGCCGGTCGAATCATAAGGCGCACCCGAGAGTGGCAAACGCCCCGAGCGGGCAGCAACAGACGGTGACCCTGGTCCTGACTGGCGACAGCGACCGCCGCCCTGGGGTAATTGGATGGCCACTAGATAGCCAGAGGCTTCGAGCGTCCCTCAAAAATAGCCTCTGAACTGCACTAATACCTGTGCCCCCGGCAGGATTCGAACCTGCCGACCGGGCATTCTGCCTAGGGTGCACAACTGCAACATCCATTGGCGTACAACACGATTCGCTGTGCGGGTGAGGCGAGTCGTTTGGTGTGATACAGCGCCAGGGCTTTGCCTTTGTCGAAGATGGCCAGGTAGTGGCGGGCGTGGCGGGCCAGGCGGATGACATCACTCATGGGCAAGAGGGTGCCGCCGCCGGTGAGGCCACGTCCGGCGGCGGCTTCCAGCTCCTTGAGCGTGATCGTGACGATGATGGAGGCCGGCAGCCCGGTACTATATCTCCTGCCACGCATTACACATGTGGACGATGCGTAATCGACCCGTTCGATTCACGCCCGGCGACACGACTGACGAAGCATCCCGAGCCCTAGCCGAGTGTCTCCCAGAAGCCGGTGAGGGCCGCCGCGCCGCGAGCCGGATCTTGCACCATCCACCAGTGTCCCAGCCCGTCGAGCACCTCCGTGCGGGCGCCGGCCCGGTCGGCTGCCCGACGCCGGATCTCGTCGGAGCCGATGTATGGGTCCTCTGTGGCGAGCAGTGAAAGTCCCGGCCGGGCGGTGGCGTTCTCCAGTGCCCGGCCAGCCTCGGCCATCGCTGGTTGGCGCGCCGAGCGGTATAGCAGCAGGATCGCCCGACCCATCTCCGGACCTTGGGCTGCGGCGATCGAGGTCGCGATGTCCGCGGGTATGCCCAATGCGGCCATCTGTTGCGCCCGGTCCTGGATCGTGCCGCCGAGCATGGTGTCGACCAGCTGCTCGCCGTCGCTCGGGGTCTGCCATACCTGGGCCAGGTCATGCCAAACGTAGTCGGGGTCGAACAAGCCGACGACGTCACTGGCCCAGCTGCGCACAAGCTCCGGTCGATGCATCACCAGGTTCACCACATGGCCGCCGCCCCAGTCATGCCCGACGAGGTCGACCGGCTCGTCGATGCCCTCCAGCTCGCCCTCGAGCCAGTCACGGTAGGCCAGGTAGGTCGCCGGGAAGTCGGCGGGCAGCGGGGCCCCGAATCCCGGTGGTGACAGCCTTACCACGTCGCGCCCGAGCGCAGCGACCAACGGGCCCCAGATCGCGTCAGTCTCCGGATTGCCGTGCACCAGAACCACCGTCATAGTCGACATCCTGGCACGGCAGAACGGCGAGGCAGGGCCATTTGGCGGGCCATAGGGTGATCGGCACCACGCGAGCGGTGAACTCACCGCTGCGGCTCTTCCCGATTACTCCGACAACGTCTCGGGTAAGGATGTATGGCCGTCAGATCGGCCAGTCGCTTCAGCTTGGCGAGGCTGCGAATCACCTTGCCGGCGGCGCAGATTGACGGTCGCGACCCGCGAGATGAAAGAAGGGCGCAGGAAGTGAGCCGGGGTGTCGATGAAGTTGTTGACCCTGAAGAACCGCTCGGCGGTAACAGCGTCGGACTCGCAGGCGGTCAGCACCCAGTCGGCGCACCGGTTGGTCACGCGCGTCGACAGTGATCGTCGCCCTTCGACCTCGGGGAAGCTCAAGTCGTTGCCGGCAGCCATCTGCCAGGCCACACCAATCGATTTCGCTGCGGCGCGGAAGTACCGCCGCGGCAGGTCATCGCGGCCGCGGCGCAAACAGTCTCGCAGGGCCGTGGCGTCCAGCGCCGACACGGTCATACCCTGCCCGTAGACAGGGTTGAAGCTGCAGATCGCATCGCCGGTGACCAGCAGGCCGTCGGGGAATCGCCGCATCTTGTCGTAGCGTCGCCACTGGCTGGACGGCATACGGTGTCGAGCCACCTCGCCGAGCGGTTCGGCGGCCTGCACGGCCGCCAGCACGTGGGCGGGGCCGAACTCCTGGGCGAATGACAACATACCGACCAAGTCGCTGGGAGGCTCGTGCCCCACCATCCCGTAGACCGTGAACATCCAGGTGTCATTCTCGTAGGCCGCCAAAAACATGCCGGTCGGCCGGCCCGGCGCTGCGCTGACGACGACCACCTGCTCCACGGTGCCGGGCGGGATCCGCAGCAGCTGGCTGGCATACGAGGTACGCATGACGACGTGGTCCTCGACCGGACGGCCGTAACCCAGCCTTTCCAGAAACGCCGGTGTGTGGGCCCCGCGGCCCATCGCATCGATGACGAGGTCCGCAGTCAACTCCTGTTTGTCGCCGCCGCCCCGGTCGACCACCCGCAACCCGGTGACTCGGCTCCGATCCGCCGTCGACGTCAACTCGACCACGTCGTGGCCGGCCAAGACCGTAACGTTCGGAATCGCCTGCAGCCGCCGCCGGACATGCCACTCCAGAAACGGCCTGCTCTGCAAATATAGCGACAACGCTTCCGGGTCTTGCAGCTTGCCTGATCGGACAAACTGATGTCCGCCAAGTGACACACAGATCTTGGAGAAATCCCCGTCGTCGAGAACGGTGCCACCGGTAGCGGCCAGCTCATCGAGAAACCCAGGAAACAGCTCACCCAAGATCTGAGCCCCACGCGCCTGCAGGGCATGGACATGCCGACCCTGCGGTACCCCCCGCCGGTTAGCGGGATCGTCGGGCAACACATCACGGTCCACCACGGTGACAGTCCGGTAGAAATCGGCCAGCACCCTTGCCGCGAGCAGCCCGCCCATGCTCGCCCCCAGAACCACCGCACGCTCACCTAGCAGCGGCATGACGAGACTCCTTACTCGACGTCGCAGGTTCGTCAGCCGAACCAGCAATGCAGGAAAGGTAGCAGCCGATTCACAGCATTTACAGATAATTGACTCATGTCCAGCAACCGGCTGGGCCATCAGCCACGCGGCCGCCCTGAGAGGTGGCTGATGTGTCGACCGAGGTGCACTAGTTTCGCCACGCGCGCCATCCGCAGGATCGTGATCCCGTTACCGACCACGGGCAGCAATGCGAGCAGGATGATGCTGGCATCGAACAGGTTCCACGGCTGGGTCAGCCATCGCCAGCCCGCACGCCTGAGCGTGGTGAAAAGCTCGATGAGGAAGAACACCAGGAAGCATGTGTCCATCCTCTCGGCCGCGAGCCCGTGAGCCTGATCGAGCCAGCCCCATGCCAGCACTACCGTGTTCGCGAGGATCGCGGCGAGCGCCACGCGGTCGAACTGCATGGTGCCGGCGTGCGCGCGGTCATTCACGCCGCGACCGCCTCGGCGACGTCGGCGACGACGCGGCCCGCCGTCAGGATCTTGTTGACGGCGGCGAACACGCGGGTGATGTTGTCCTCGGTCACCTCGGTGCCGCCGAGCCACGTCTGGATGTAGGCGCGGGATTCCGCCGGATCCCAGGCGATGAGCTCCAATTCCTTGGCGACCAAGTACGCGGTCGCCTCAGCCTCAAACTCCGCGACGCCGCGGTGCGTCTCGTCGGCGCTTGTGCAGTGCCCCAGCGTGAGATGCGCCAGCTCGTGCAACAGTGTCTTAGCCGGGTACGCCGCGGTCGGGTTGAGCGCCACATGACGGCCGTTGTCGTCCTCGAACGAGAATCCCTGAGCGTTCCCGTTGATCATGTCGAACGTGACGCGGTCGATCCCTAGCGCCGCCAGCGCGGTGTCGACGTCCCAGCCTGGCAGCGCCACCGTCGGCACCTCGTCGCCGTCGGTGTCGGAGTAGCCGAACACGGTTCGGCTGTCACGGAATCCGATCAGGACTTGACGCTTGCGCGGTTTGCCGTCGTCGCCAAGAACGACGTTGCCGTTGGCGTCCTTCGCCTCGCGGCCGACCAGGACCGGTGCGAGCACAACCTTAGCCTTGCTGCCCTTGCAGACTTGCCGGCCCAACTCCAGCCACCTGTTATACGTCGCGACAGGTTCGCGGACGCCCTGCATCATCAGCCGGATCTGG
Source organism: uncultured Actinomycetota bacterium (assembly GCA_963730415.1). Taxonomy (GTDB): domain Bacteria; phylum Actinomycetota; class Actinomycetes; order Mycobacteriales; family Mycobacteriaceae; genus Mycobacterium. The sequence goes on from CAVSSC010000003.1 coordinate 169,125, forward strand.
TTGAGGAACGAATAGTCGTAGAACCGGGTGTACGTATCGCCCAGCGCACCCGGCGCGTTGAGCGCTTCGGCCAGCGTCGCGCGCCAATCAATGGTGGCGGTGGTGGTGGTTTTCATGGCTGGTGTGCTCAGTTGTCGCAGCATCCGCAGCACGGTGCATCCTCGCAGCGCCCACGCGCATTGCGGGACACCGTCGCCCCCGAATTGAACCGGGTAACGATCACCGCCGGTGCGCCAGCACCGATACGCCGCTCCGAGCGCACCGCTACGAACTGCCCTCTCACCGGAGAACCTGACCACTGTTGTGTGGTCAGCCCGTCTGCTTCGCAGCACGACAGCGCCGAACACGTCACCGTGCGAGCGCCGGCGTCCCAATAGCCGCGCTCACCCGTGCCGATGCGGGCACCGCACACCTTGTACGCGTAACGAAGATCCATCCACCGCGAACCGCCACCGGCGCCGCGCCGGTAGTCGTTCCTGTACCCGCTCACTTGCCCGAGCCGATCACCCGGACCACACCGAACAGCACAGCCGACACAGCGAGCATGACGCCGCCAAGAGCGATTGCTAGAACTATAACCATCATATTGTCCAATCCACGCTGTGAGCTGGCCCGATGCCAACTCAACTAGCACCAATTCTACCCCGCAGATAGTTTGCTGGCAAACGGGTAGAACACCAAACCGGCTCCCGCAGAACGACTTTCGACAATCTTCGGACGCGCGGTCTCGCTAAACATCAACGCGTGCAACACAATTAGCCACACCAGCCGGCAAGCCGGCAAGTCAGGCAAGCCGCCCGGCCCACCGAAACCGATCTTGATGAGTTAGCTGCGCCAACCATCGCCGCAGGCCAGAGCTTTCGAGAAGGTTAGCTCAGCATCAGAGGCCAGCAAGCACGTGGATGGCGCTGACCTGCAGCGACAAAGTCTCAGCAACCTCCCTCACACTTCCGCTGCTCCGGTTCCCCCCGCATTGAGTTGTGGGTTCCAGAATCCTCCGCCCCCGCCGGGCCATCCCCGCGCTGGTCAGAGGCTCAAGGGGCGGCTTTGCATCTGGGTGCAATTGCCAAGAGTCGTTGCGATTGTGAACGGTTTTGGTCGCGAACGGTTGTGCCGTTGAACGGTTGTGGTCATATAGTTTGAGTATGAAGCACCAGTACGACGCTGATCGCGGTATTCGTCGCAGCTTCTACTACGATGGCCTGTCCGCCGTAGAGCGCGATGAGCTGATCGTCAAGTTGCACAACCGTGGCCTGTCGCAGAGCCAAATCGCCAAAAGGCTGGGCAACATCACGCAACAGGGAATAAGTAAAGCCCTGAAACGCATCGCGGCTGGTAGGACGGGGGCCGGCCCCCGCGGCTGACCTCGTTGCCATTGGCACGATTAGGACGCGTGGCGGCACCGTTTCACTGTCGGTGGGGATGGGGGGATAGTCGCGGCGGATCGAGGGGAGTTGGATGGTCAGCGGGGGCTCCGACCATGAAGGAGGCTGTTGTGGAAGTCAGCGTGAACTGCTATCTCAGTGACGACCCCACGCGTTCGCCGGTCGATGAGTTCGTAAATGAACTCGCGCAGCTGCGAGACGAAGGGTTCCGGCGAGTGTGGGCACCTCAAATGCCCTACCAGGCCGATCTGTTGACTGTATTGGCGGTCGCGTTCCGGGAGGTCGACACGATCGAGGTCGGGACTGGTGTATTGCCCATCCAGAACCAGCACCCGATGCTACTCGCGCAGCGTGCCCTGACGATCAGCTTGATTTCCGGCGGTCGGTTCACGCTCGGGCTCGGCATGACCCACCGCGTGGTCACTGAGGGCATGTGGGGGATTCCGTGGGACAAGCCCGTCCGCCGACTCAGCGAATACCTCGATGGTCTGCTTCCGTTGCTGTCGGGACAGGAAGCCAGTGCGACTGGAGAGACTGTGACAACCCGAGGGGTGGTGCGCATTCCAAATGCACCTGCGCCACCTGTCTGCATCGCGGCGCTGGGTCCGCAGATGCTGCGGCTGACGGGCCGGCGGTGTGCGGGCACGCTCACGTGGATGACCGGACCCAAGACCCTTGCCCAACACATCGGTCCCACACTCCGGGGGGCCGCCGCTGAGGCGGGTCGCACAGACGGCGCTGTGCGGGTGGTCGCCGCGGTTCCGGTCAGCGTCACAGATGACGTCGAGCGAGTGCGTGCACAAGCCGCGGAGCAGTTCGCCATGTATGGGCAGTTGCCGTCATACCGCGCGATGCTGGATCACGAGGGCTACCGCGACCCGCAAGACGCCGCACTGATCGGTGAGGAGAACCTGGTCACCGAACGGATCGACGAGCTGCGCGACGCCGGTGTCGACGAGTTCGTCGGCTACCCGTTCGATGCCTCCGCGGAGGGCCGCGCCCGCACACGGAAGCTGTTGCGGGAGTGCGGCAACTAGGGTCCGGCTACTTCGCAAGTATTCGATCCGCGGCGGGCTGAGCGTGGCGAACTACGTTGGCGACCCCTGGAGGCTGCGGTCTCGCCCGTCGATGCCGTTGGGCCGCACCAATTCTGCCGCTACGTCCCATCGATCGGCCGCCGTAACTCCGCGAGAATCCGGATCGCCTCCACCCGGCCCTGGTCGTCAAGCCACGGCATCATCTTGATGATCGACTCCTGGCCAGTTTCGCGTAGGTAGCGATCTCGGACACGGCCGCCCGCGCCCCCCACTCATGGCGGCTGCCGCGCGATCAGCGTGATCGTGTTGAGCAGCGCGGTGGCCAGTGCGAAACTGTGCGGCTCATACTGCGCCTCGGCGGCCATATCCACCGCGCGGCGACCCTTGACACGGGCCTCCCCGCCGGCCCGTTCGGCTCGATCGCCTGCGTCAGCTCGGCCAGGGTCAGCGCGACGTGCACGCGCTTACTGTTCTTGAGCACGTTGTAAGTCGGCTGTCCGTCCCGCTCGCCGCATCGTCGGTAGCAGCGGGACGACCGTGAGCGTGGATGCGGCGCTCGGACAGACTTTTGCACACTACCCCCTCGCCGAGCGCCTCCGCTCCTGAGGGGGCATTCAGCTGGGGTGTTCGAGTTCTGTTCGGGCCTGGTCGATTTGGTCGTAGGCGTAGGTCGCCATCGCGGCGGTGGTCATCGTCTCACCCGTGCGGGCGAGCGATTCGTAGGTCTGATCGCCGAGCACATCGCGCAGGTGCGCGATCGCGGTGTTGATCTCGGGCAAGGCCGCGCTGGTGAATGGGTCGATGGCGAATCCGGCGATGGTGGCCGCCGGTTCGAGGCGTCCGAGGCGGTCGAGGAATACCGCGAGAGTTGCCAGGGGGGAACGGATAACGCCGACGTTGCCAGAGTCGTAGCAGTTGCGGGTGGCCAGAGTGATGTGATCGAGCGCCGCCAGCGGGTCGCCGTGTTCGGGCTCAAGCTGAGACAAAGCGGTCGCCAGATGGGATTCGAGCATGCGGTTGCCGCTGTCTTGGGCGATCACCAGGCCCCGGCGCAGGGCCTCGAGCGCGGGGACGGGATCGGCGTCGCGGAAGGCGTAGCCGTAGGTCCAAAGCGCGAACGCGAGTACATAGGGGTTGTGGGTGGCTTCGGCGGCGTCGACCAGGCCATTCGTGGCAGTTCTCGCCTCCTCACCGGCCCCGGCGGCCGCCAGTGCGAAGACCAGGTATGCCCTGGTGAATGTATGGGTGTCGTGGCCGCGTGCGAGCTGGGCGCGGCACCACTCGGCCAACCGCTCGGGCTGGCCGATGACCAGGTACACAACGCCGAGCACGCCCTCCTGGCCGAACGGCACCTGGCCGCCACTGCCGATCACCGTCTTGCCGGCGTCGGCATAGCCGACAGCCGCCTCGATCCGTCCGGGCCTCCAGCACTGCGCCGCCAGCACGTACAGAGTCGCGAGCCGGGGATGGTCGACGGCGCGGGCGGGCTCGATGAGCTCCTCGGCCCAAGCGATCGGCTCATAATTGTCGACCAGAGCGCCGAGAATCGCGTAGGTGGCGACGCTGGCGGCGGCGTCAAGGTCGCCGTGGTCGGCGGCCCACCGAAACGCGGTGCGCAGATTGGCCAGCTCGATCGTGAACCAGTCGTAGGCAGCCCGCTGGCGGGGGCTGTCCCACACGGCCAGGATGTCGGCTTCCCGCCCGGCGAAGTAGCGGGCATGCGCTGTCCGGGCTTCGGTCGCCGCCCCGCTGGCGGCGAGTTGCTCCTCGGCGAACTGGCGGATCGTCTCCAGCATCGAAAAGCGGGCATGCCCAGAGGAGCGATCTGCCAGAAGCAGCGACTTGCGCACCAAGGCATCGAGCAGATCGAGAATGGCATAGTCGTCGGGGTCGTCAAATCCTGCTACCGCGCAGGCACTTTCGAGGTCGAATCCCCCGGCGAACACCGAACACCGCTCCAGCAGCACCTTCTCCGCGTCGTCGAGCAGGTCGTAAGACCAGGCCACCGCATGACGGAGCGTCTGGTGGCGTGCCAGGCCGCGCCGCGAGCCGACCAGCAGCCGGAAACGATGATCCAGACGGTCACGCACGTCGCTGGCGGTCATCGACGCCATCCGCGAGGCCGCCAACTCGATGGCCAACGGGATCCCGTCGAGGCGACGACAGATCTCCACCACGGTGGTGGCCTCATCAGGTGTGGCCACCAGAAAGCCCGAAGCCACACTTCGGGCGCGTTCGACAAACAAGGCCGCCGCAGCCGAGTCGATGCCTGTACCAATGTCCAGCGAGGGCACCAGCCAGAGCTGCTCGTCGGCGACGCCCAAACCTTCGCGGCTGGTGGCCAAGACCTTGACCGTCGCCGACTGCGCCAGGATCGCCTCGACCAGATCGGCCGCCGCGTCGCGCACGTGCTCGCAGTTGTCGAACACCAACAGCCGGACCCTGCCCTCCAAAGCGGCCGCCACCGACTCGCTCACGCTCTTCCCCGGCTGCTGGGTGATGCCCAGCACCGCCGCCACTGCATCAGGCACCGCACCCGGATCAGCCACAGCGGCCAGCTCGAAAAACCAGACGCCGTCAGGGAACTCATCGACCAGGTGCGCGGCGACTTCCGAAGCCAACCGCGTTTTGCCTACCCCGCCCACACCGGTCAGCGTGACCAACCGATGTTCATGGAGCGCCCCTTTCACCTCCTCGACCTCGGACTCGCGCCCGATAAAGCTGGTGAGCGCAGACCGCAGATTCCCCGGCGTCACATCCACTGCCCGCAATGGCGGAAAGTCCGTCCGCAGTCCCGAAGCTTGGACCTGGAACACCCCGACCGGCGTCGACACGTCCCGCAACCGTCGCGGCCCCAGATCCAGCAGATCCATTCCGCTCAGCAGACCCGCTGTCGACTCGGCCAGCAGGATCTGACCACCATGTCCAGCGGCCATCACTCGTGCGGCTCGATTGAGCACCGTTCCGAAGTAGTCCCCGTCTCGCAGCTCGGCCTCGCCGGTTGCCAATCCCATTCGCACCGGCAACTGCAAGTCCCGTTGCGCGTCGATCGCGGCGTTCACGGCGGACATCGGCGACGCGAAGGCCGCCACGAAACCGTCGCCCGTGTGGCTGAACAAGAACCCGTCATACGCCTCGATCACCGTGCGCAACACCTTGTCATGGGCGGCCAGCGCCGCCCGCATCGCTCGCGCGTCGGCCTCCCACCGACCGGTGGAACCCTCCACATCGGTGAACAGGAACGTCACCACCCCCGAAGGAGCAGCCGCCGCAGGAGCGGACACCCCTGCAGAATCTCACACCGGGCACGCTCCCACCTCGCACATCGGCGGAATCCGGCCCAGGCCCCCGCCGCGAGGCGCGGCGTGGCGCGCTACCCGGTGGCCGGATCGCAGCGGCGATATGGCACATGCTGGCTGGCCAGCGGTGACACGATAGTGACGTGGAACGACAGTGGGCTGGCCGCGTGACATGACGGCGGCAGCCTTGGTGTGCGGGTCGTGCGGTACTGAGCTGTCGCCGAACTCGAAGTTCTGTAACGAGTGCGGTGCGGCGGTTGCGACTGCCACGACACCGGCCGAGTACAAGCAAGTCACGGTTCTGTTCGCCGACGTGGTCCACTCGATGTACATCGCCTCTGCCGTCGGGGCGGAGCGGTTGCGCGAGATCATGGCCGAAGTCGTCAACATCACGACAGCGATCGTGAAGCGCTACGGCGGCACGGTGGACAAGTTCACCGGCGACGGCATCATGGCAGTCTTCGGAGCGCCTCTAGCGTTGGAGGACCATGCCGTGCGGGCGTGTCTTGCGGCATTGGCAATCCAGGACGAACTCGCACGGTTGGCCGCGCAGGTTCGCGATCATGACGGCGTCGAACTGGCCTTGCGCATAGGGCTCAATTCGGGACAAGTGATCGCTGGCGAAGTCGGTTCGGCTTCCTTGGGCTACACCACTATCGGCAAGCAGGTGGGGATGGCTCAACGAATGGAGTCGGTCGCTCCACCTGGCGGCGTGATGCTTAGCGCGTCGACAGCGCGACTCGTTGATGGCGCAGCCGCTCTCAGTGAGCCTGAGTCGGTTCGCATCAAGGGTGCCGATGAAAGCGTTCCGGTCTGCCGCCTGCTGGCCATGCGCCAGGATCGGACGGTCAAGCGCGCTGAGTCCAACCTGGTCGGTCGGCGCTGGGAAATGAACGCCATCGAGGGGTTATTGGACCGTGCCATCGACGGCCACGGCGCTGTGGCGGGCATCGTCGGGTCGCCTGGTATCGGGAAAAGCCGTCTAGTGCGCGAGCTTTCCGCTATGGCCTCTGCGCGTGGGGTGGAGGTTTTCGCAACCTTCTGCGAGTCGCACACCAGCCAGGTTCCCTTCCATGCCGTCACACGGCTGCTGCGCGCGGCCACCGGCGTCGAGGGGCTTGACGGGCAGACCGCTCGCGATCGAGTGCGCGACCGCGTTCCCGACGCAGACCCCGAGGACTTGCTGCTTCTCGATGACCTACTGGGCATCGCCGACCCGAATGCCCCGTTACCGGCAATCGATCCGGATGCCCGTCGGCGGCGGTTGACGGCACTGGTGAATGCCGCTTCCTTGGCCCGGAAAACGCCCGCGGTCTACGTCGTTGAGGACGCCCATTGGATCGACGAAGTCAGCGAGTCGATGATCGCCGACTTCCTCACCGTTATCCCGCAGACGCCCTCGCTGGTGCTGGTCAGCTACCGCGCGGAGTACGAAGGGGCGTTGGCTCGGGTGCACGGTGCCCAAACCGTCGCCCTTGCGCCGCTGAGTGATTCAGAAACCGCAGCACTGGTTTCAGAGCTACTCGGCCCCGACCCCTCGGTTGGTGCACTGGGCCAGAGGATCGCCGAGCGGGCCGCCGGGAACCCGTTCTTCGCCGAGGAGATAGTCCGCGAACTGGGCGAGCGCGGTGTCCTGCGCGGGCACCGCAGCGCGTACTCCTCTACAGCCGATGTGGCCGAGGTCAGCATGCCCGCCACCGTGCAAGCCACCATCGCCGCCCGCATCGACCGCCTGGACCCGGCGGCCAAGCGCACGCTGAGCGCAGCGGCGGTCATTGGCTCGCGGTTTAGCCGGGGCCTACTAGAAACGCTGGGGATTGATCCTGTCGTTGATGACCTGGTGGGGGGCGAGCTGATCGATCAGATCAGATTCACGGGACAACCCGAGTATGTGTTTCACCATCCGCTGATTCGCACCGTGGCCTACGAATCACAGCTCAAATCGGATCGCGCCGAGCTGCACCGGCGCGTCGCGGCCGCAATCGAAACACGTGACACGGCAACGGTCGAGGAGAATGCGGCGCTGATCGCCGAACATCTGGAGGCCGCCGGTGATGGGCATGCCGCCTACGGCTGGCACATGCGCGCCGCGACGTGGGCCACCAACCGTGACATCGGCGCGGCGCGACTGAGTTGGGAACGCGCCCAAAAGATCGCCGACGCCTTACCCGCCGATGACCCGCACCGGGTAGCCATGCGCATCCCCCCGCGCACCATGTTGTGCGGGACCGCCCCGCGAGTCGATGTGAATATTGCCAGCGAGGGCTTTGAGGAATTGCGGGAGTTGTGCACCGCCGCCGGGGACAAGGCGTCACTCGCTATCGCCATGGCGGGGCTGGTGATGGATCACGCATATCAGGACCGGACACGTGAGGCGTCGCGGCTGGCATCGGAAGCCATGGCCCTCATCGAGTCGCTCCGTGATCCGACCCTCACGGTGGGGCTGTCCTTGCCGCTGGCCTACCCCAAGACTTTCAGCGCCGAGTTGTCTGACGTGCTGCGCTGGTCACAAAGGGTCATCGACCTGGCCGACGGTGACCCGTCGAAAGGCAACTTCATCATCGGGTCTCCGTTGGCGTTCGCCTTCGCGTCGCGGGCTGTTGCCCGTTGGTGCCTGGGTCGTCCCGGATGGCGAGATGATCAGCGGCAGGGCCTGGCCATGGCCCGCAGCGCCGACCCCATGTCACACGCCGGGGTCGTCACCATCGTCTACTGCGGCGCGATACCGTTTGGTGCGCTGAGGCCCGACGATTCCGCGATGCGCGACATCGAGGTCGCACAAGAGGTTGCCGAACGATCCAGTGATGACCACGCGGTGACCCTCACCCGGATGACGTTGAGCCTGGCGCTGGTGCACCGCCCAACGGATGCCGAGCGTGACCACGGACACAAGTTCCTGACTGAGGTCAGCGAAGAGTTCGTCCGTAGGGAATCCTTGCTGTGCCATTTACCGATCATCAATGTCTACTTGGCCCGTGAGACGGCTCGGCGTGGAGATCGCGACCAAGCCATACGGCTCATGCGCGCCGCCGTCAACCATCTGTTCAGGGAGGGACAACTGCTGTGGTGGGGCATTCCAGCGACGGGTGTTCTGGTGGAGACACTGCTCGAACGCGGGGGCGACGCTGACGTGGCCGAAGCCGAGGCCGCAATCGAGCGGTTAGCGTCCGCGCCAGCCGAAGAGGGGCTGGTGATACGCGACATCTGGCTGCTGCGACTTCGTGCTCTTCTGGCGCGGGCTCACGGTGACGAGGCCCGCTATCGCGAATACCGGGATCGCTACCGCGACATGGCGAAAACGCTTGGCTTCGAGGGGCATATCGCGTGGGCCGAGGCAATGCCCTGACGGCGCACGGACTGCCTCTACGCCGACAAGCGCGCCGCACGGGACAACAAGCGGTCGGGTTGACAGTTTGTCATTGCCAAAGGCGGGGCGGGTTTCCGCTGGTCGCGAGTTGTCGCGGATTGTCACCAACACTGCTTACATCAATATGTTTCCGCAGTTAGATGGCTATTTCCTGCTATTTCGCAAGTGGTTCGAGTCCCCTTAGCTCCACCCTTAGCTCCACTCGGACACCCTGGCTTCCGTGGGCCTGATTTTCGGGCGTTTGACGACAACTGTGGCTCGTATCACGACGACCAGCCCTGCGGTTTCGTCGCCAAGGTAGCGTGTTTTAGACGTTCTCGGTAGCGACCGCGAGGACTCTCAAGCATTTCAGGCCTGATGCAGCCTTTCAACGGCGAAGCAAAGGAGGGGACGGTGAATTTCAGTCTGTATGGTTGTGTGACGATACTCGCCGCGGTGCTGGCGTTGGTGTTCGCCCCTTGTGCATATGCATTCGTAAAACGGTTAGAGGCTCGGACAAATCATCCGCTAGGCGAAGAAGTGGGGGCCCACAAAGCGGTTCTGAGAAAATTGCGCAAGCGTGAATCAATGTCGCAGCGTGAGGTCGAATACGCAGCGCAACTTATTTCTGACAGTCGATCTCCACTTGCCTACTCGATACCCGCTACCATCTTCACAGTCGGATGCTTTTATGTGTTTGGTTGTCTCGAACAGTTACACGGCGCCAGGCTCTCCGCGCGACCATTTATCGGGCTGATCCCCATGTTGGCGGCCACAAACCTAGCCGTTCAGCTACTCAGGGTCGCACGATTGAAAGGGCGTCTCCAGGAAGTTTCTTCGACGTAGCTTGAGGAGTCTGCCGCGCTCACCCACAATGCAAGCGGCTGATTATCAAGCCAGCACCGGCATCAAGACGTGGAGCTGTTTGGCGAAATCGGTATAGCGCGCGCAGGCGCGCCAGCGCCACGCCGCCGCGACTGCAGCCGGCTAGTTGCTGATGCGCAACGTCATGGATGAGTACGTGACGGTCGTTCGGAGGTTACCGCTGAGTCCCCGTCCTCCCACAGCAGTAGTTGCCGAACCGCGTGGCGTGATCCATAGGGCCGAAGCATTCGGCTTGCCGGGCGGGGGCGCACTCGTAGCGGCCACCAGAACCAGCGCCCGAGGAGCGCTGCGATGGACGGCGTCATGAAAGAACGCACGATCAGCGTGTCGAACAGCAGACCCAGCGCGATGGTGGTCCCTATCTGACCGAGAATCCGCAAATCGGCGAACACGAAGGAAGCCATGGTGGCCGCAAATACCAGACCGGCCGCCGTCACCACCGCACCGGAGCCTGCCATCGAGCGGATGATGCCGGTCTTCAAGCCGGCGCCGATCTCCTCCTTGAACCGCGAGATCAACAACAGGTTGTAGTCCGACCCCACCGCTAACAGCAGGATGATGGCCAGCGCCAACACGATCCAGTACAACTGGATACCAAAGATGTCCTCCCAAATCAGCACGGAAAGCCCGAAAGAGGCGCCTAATGACAGTGCCACTGTGCCGACGATCACCAGCGCAGCGACCAAGCTGCGGGTGATGATCAGCATGATGAGCAGAATCAGGCTCAGCGCGGCCAGTGCCACAATCAGCAGATCGTATTTGGCGCCCTCTTGGATGTCTTTGTAGGTGGCCGCGGTGCCGGTGATGTACAAGTTGGCGCCCTCCAGGGGGGTGCCTTTCACGGCCTCGTCTGCCGCTTGTCTGATCGGGTCGATATGCGAGATGCCCTCGGGGGTGGCGGGATCACCTTTATGGGTGACGATCATGCGAGCGGCCGTGCCGCCCGGCGAGACGAACAGCTTGAGGCCTCGCTGGAAATCGGCGTTGGAGAATACCTCTGGGGGCAAGTAGAAGGAGTCGTCGTTCTTGGACTTGTCGAACGCTTGCCCCAGCGCGGCCGGGTTATCGTTGGCGAAGGTCGACTGGTTGTTGATTCCGGAGTTGGTGGCGTAGTTGGACAGTGTCAGTTCGAGATTTGTTTCCTGGCTGGCAATCTGGGGAGGTAGCAGTTTCAGCAGTTTCGACTGGGTCGAATCCAGTTTGTCCAACGAAGCCGTGAGGCTTTGGAATTGCTCGCTGAGCTTGTCGATGCCGTCAATCGCGTCGAAAATCGATCTCAGCGCCCAGCAGGCGGGGATGTCGTAGCAATGCTGTTCCCAGTAGAAGTAACTGCGGATCGGGCGGAAGAAGTCGTCGAAAGTCGCGATCTTGTCGCGCAGGTCGTTGATCACGGCGATCGTGTCGTGAAAGCTTTGCGTCTCCTGGTGAGTGGCGTCGCCGAGCTCGGTTTGCAGGGCGTACTGCTGCTGCAAGAGGTTGATCGTTTTCCGTAGTTCACCGGCCTGCCTGAGCAGGTCCGCCGCGCGGTCCCGTTGGTAACCCAAGTTCATGACCTGCCCGACGCTTTGCTGGCTGAGCTGAAACGGTATCGAGCTGTGGTCAAGCGGCGTCCCCAACGGCCTGGTGATCGACTGCACCTTGGCGATACCGGGCACGTGGAAGATCGCTTTGGCGACCCGTTCCAAGATCAGCATGTCGGCGGGATTGCGCAGGTCATGATCCGCCTCGATCATCACCAGCTCGGGATTCAGCCTGGCCTGCGGGAAATGTCGTTCTGCGGCCGCATAGCCGATGTTGGCCGGGGCCCAAGCAGGCATGAAGGGACGGGCGTCGTAGCTGGTCTTATATCCCGGCAAGGCGAGCAGACCCACCAACGCCACCGCGATCGTGACCACCAGGATGGGCCCGGGCCAGCGGACGACAGCCGTGCCGACGCGCCGCCAGCCCCGGGTGCGCGTCGCGCGTTTGGGGTCGAACAGGCCGAAGTGGGGGCCGATTGTCAACACCGCCGGCGCCAGGGTGAGTGCGGCCGCCAGCGCGACGAGGACGCCGATTGCAGCGGGAATGCCGAGGCTCTGAAAATACGGGAGCCGGGTGAAGCTTAGACAGAATACTGCGCCGGCGACGGTCAGGCCGGAACCCAGGATAATGTGCGCGGTACCCCGGTACATCGTATAAAAGGCTGTTTTACGATCCTCCCCGACATTGCGCGCTTCGTGAAAACGGCCAAGGATGAAGATTGCGTAGTCTGTTCCGGCAGCGATGACCAGTAACGTCAGCAGATTGGTGGAATACGTCGACAGCTTGATGATTCCGGAGTTCGCCAGAACGGCGACGACTCCGCGGGACGCGGTCAGCTCAATCATCACCGTCAGAAGCACGACAATCACCGTGACTGAGCGGTAGACGAAAAACAGCATTATTGCGATCACCGCGATAGTGATGAGGGTGACCTTCAGAGTGCCTTTGCTGCCCACCTGGAACTGATCGGTTATCAACGGCGCGGCGCCGGTGACATAGGCCTTGACCCCGGGTGGTGGCGGCGTATGGTCCACGATGTCGCGCACGGAATCGACGGACTGAGAAGATAACGTCTCGCCCTGATTGCCGGCGAGGTAGACCTGCACTAATGCCGCCTTGCCGTCGGCGCTCTGCGAGGCCGCCGCCGTCAGCGTATCCCCCCAGAAATCCTGAATGTGCTGCACATGCTTCTTGTCTTGGGAGAGTTTCCGAATCAGGCCGTCGTAGTAGTGGTGCGCCTCGGCGCCGAGCGGCTGATCGCCCTCCAGGACGATCATGGCCGCGCTGTCGGAATCGAACTCGTGAAACACCTTGCCGATGCGTTTACTGGCCTGCAGAGACGGCGCATCGCGGGGGCTCAGCGACACGTTATGGGCTTGGGCAACCTTTTCTAATTGCGGCACAAAAACATTCGTGACCGCGGACAGAGCCAGCCAGAAGAACGCGATCGGCACCGCAAGCCGCCGGATCGTCTGCGCAACCGAAAACCGGGGGAGGTGATCGCTGCTCATCCGGACTTGTCCAGGCAGAAGGTGTAGGCGTTGAGTTCGTTGACTATCCTCTCGTCCTTGACGACGCCGTTGATGGTGATGCGGCAGCCCAGAGTGTTGCCGTTGCCTTGCGCTACCAGGTTGGCGATGACCGCGGGGTCGGTGGTGATGATCTCGTACTTCCACGGCAGCGCCACGTGGTCAGCTCGCTGCGGAGCCGCATGGACGTCCTGATAGTTGACGGTTGCCACCGCCCCTGGGTCACCGAAGACTTCGTAGATCACATGCTTGGGGTTGAACTGGACGATGTCGTCAGATACGCCGGTACCGGTTGAGGTGTTGGTGTGCGAGGCGAAGATGCCGTGCAGCCGATACACGAGGAACCCGGTGACCGCGACCACCGCCACAGCGACCAGCAGCACCCACCGTCGTCTGACTATGCGGCCAACCGAGATCCGTTTCACCCGTTAGCCTTTCGATAAACGGTGACAGGATCGCCTGCGTGAGATCAACCGTCCTGCCCTGGGTGGGCTCGACTGCAGAAACAGTACGGTACGGGACCGGGTCGAGCAAGGCATGGCGGCGTGCCCACTGGGCAGACAACGTGAACCGCCTTAACCAATTGGCCGGGTGAGGCTGGGAATCACGACCTCGTCGACGAGGGCTTGCACGGTGTGACGGGTGGGGGGGTCACCGGGCATGAGGCATCGGGATATCAGGTAGCGAGGCATCAGGTCCCAGAGTTCGTCGGTGATCGCGGCGTCGTCGATCTCTCCTCGGTCGACGGCCTGCCGCAGGACGCGGTTGATCAGGGCTTTCCGCTGCTCGAGGAACTGCTTCATCGCGTCGTTCAGCGCGGGGTTGCGCGACACCTCGACAAGCACCGCGCGCAGGGTGCTGGCGTGCGCACCGGCCTCCTGGCACACCAGCTCTCCCAGTCGTAGCAAATCGCCTCGCAGCGTACCGGTATTGGGTGGCACCGCGACCTGGCGGACGCCCTCGATGAACGCGGCCAACACCAATTCGGCTTTCGACGGCCAACGCCGGTAAATCGTGGCCTTGCTGGCTCGGGCGGTGGCCGCGACCGCCTCCACCGTCAACCCCTCATACCCGTGCTGCTGCAGCAGCCGCAACGTCACCGCAAGCAACTCGGTCTCCCGTGGCGACCACGGTGAGGACTCTGCGACGCACTCGTCGATCCGGCTCACCACGTCACCATAGAACCATTGCCGCGGTACAGACCAGTACCGTACTGGCGAAACCGCACGGCGGGATGACCCCAAGCCTCGGGTGGGTGCGGCTTTCAACGCGCGCATCAACTGCTACACCGGATTCGACACGTCCCTCGCCGGGCCTCGAATCGTGCTCAACGGTGGTGCGGCGGCTGTCAAGGCCACGCCGTAACACAGTCGGCTCCAGGCCGAGCCTTAACAGCCGCCGCACCACCGTGCGAACCGGCCTATACAGCGAGCGAAGTGGTGAGGTGCTTGAACGACCGTTACGGGGAAACCATGGACTTACCGCTACGATCCGAAGGTGGAATGCTAGCTATTTCCGGCGGGCAGCAAACGCCGTTGAATCTCTCAAAGCCGAGCCCGCGAGCGCGGACGTTGTCACGACGTTGTCACAACTAGGCGCGAATTAGGGGATCTGACAGGGGACGGCATGAGACGGTTTGGGCTGGTCAAACCGCTTCGAGAGTCATTGCAAGACAACGAAATTCACCCGATGTCTGACTGGGGGTCAAGTGGTTCAAACGGATATGGTCGCTTGCTGAGTGCGGTTTGGCCGGCGGCCGTCACAGTTGCCAAATGACGACAGTTCTGACGACAACCGTGACGACAGTGGGCCCCTCAACTACGTCCCCTACAGCCCCAAAATGCGCGTATCGTGCCTGGTCACGGCTCCTGCCTGGTCCTGGCAGTGTGGAGGTCAGGGGTTCGAGTCCCCTTAGCTCCACCGGGATGACCTGTATGTCTTGCGGCGCCCTCTGGTGCTTGGATGACCGAAGGCTTTGCCGATCTCCGCGCCATTATCGAAGCCGCGAGCGGCGCCTGGCGAACGTGCCGCTGGTGGCGATGCACTCCGACGGGTGGGAGATGTCACCGAAGGAGTCGTCTACACCACGCGCCACTAAAGGCTTGGCCATCTTGGGTGCATACGACTTTGGCCCCGATGCTCTCGCCGGAATGTGCAACGAGATAAGGGGGAGTTCACGCTCGGTGGAATGGCAACGTGGGTCGCGGTTGTTCGACTAGTATCCGGCGCGTGACATCGGGTGCACCCGCCATGGAGTTGCTGGCCGGCCATCAGTCCATCCCGTTGCCGCCGCCGGCATCGCCGGTCAACTACCGCCGCGTCCTGCGCGCGGTGCATGCGATCGTCGACCCGTTGGCGGCCGCGCTCGTCGTCGCGAGTGCGGCGCCGGTGCGGATCACGCTGTTCGCCGACGTGTCGGTGCTCGCCGAGCACGAGTACCGTGAGCCCTCGCTCGACCAGCAGGATCGGAGCAGGTGGTTCGGGCACGATGTCGCCAACCGCGGCAACAGCAAGATCATGCTGGACGTCCCCGCCGCGCTGGCCGACCCGACGCGCATTGCTGTGTACGGGGCCGTCGTCGTGGCGAACCGGTTGTTCGGAATCGATCCGGCCAGCACGCTGCAGCCCGACGCGCCGGCGGGTGCGGTGATCGTGCGCGAGTACGAACTACACCCGCAGCCGCGCTGACCACTGAGGGAGTTGACAGGTGACGGGCTCCATCAGGCGGCGAACTGTCCTCGCCGCGGCAGCGCTGGCTCCGGCCGCGATGCTGGCTCGACCGGTCGTGGCGGTCGCCGACGAACCACCGATCGACCTGCCCCGCTGGATGGCACGGCTGGCCGATGACGCGCTGTTGAGCGGCATCACCATCCCCGGCACGCACGACTCCGGAGCACGCTTTGGTGGTGTGGCGCCGGTGGTCGACTTCGTGACCGCGCTGTGGGTGCAGTGCCAGAACTGGACCGTCACGCAGCAGCTCAACGCTGGGGTCCGGTTTCTGGACGTGCGCTGCCACGCCGAACCGGACGGCACGCTGCGCATCCATCACCTGTTCGTCGACGAGCAGCTCTCGTTGACCGACGTGCTGTGCGAGTGCGTCGCGTTCCTCGCTGCGAACCCGACCGAGGTGTTGCTGATGCGTGTGCAGCAGGAGGCGTCCACGATGCCCGAGCCGCAGTTCGTGGCGGCATTCGATCGGCATGTGCGTGAGGCCGATGCGGGCGACCGGCTGTACCGCGACCCGACGATCCCGCAGCTGCGACTGGTTCGCGGCCGAATTGTGCTGATGCCCAACAAGTTGCCCAGCCTGGGTGGCATCGGCTGGAGCAGTCCGCTGGTGTCCATCGAGGACGACTGGGACATGGGGTACCTCACGCCGGCGGAGGCAGTCGAACGCAAATGGCACTCCGTAGTCACGTCGCTGGACGCGGCCGCCACAACCACCGACAAGATCACGATCAGCTTCGTGTCGGCCAACGGCGCCGTCGTGCCGCCGCGGTTGCTCACCGACATCTTGAATCCGCGATTGCAGCAGGAGGCAGCACGCCGCCAAGGCGCCGCAGAGGCGGGCCGCAGCCTGGGTGTCGTGCTCGTCGACTTCGTCGACGGGGCCACCAGCGTGGTGCAGCAGCTGGTGTCCTGCAACCGCTTTGCTCGCTAGGCTCGATGCCCTGGTGATCGGTTCTCCGACGGAGAGGATGGCCTTGACCGCGGCGCTGCGGAAGGGGTGTGTCGAGATGGGCCTAAACGGACAAGCTCGATACCGTGTGACTGGCCGCACGCGCCGGGAAGGGCTTGTTGCGGACGAGTTTCGTTCCACAACCACGCAATCCCACCCCACCTTGGAAACAGATGAATCATCCAGAAACCTGCTGCAGCTGCCCGACGCCGCGCGCTCGGTCGGTCAGTTGAATGTCGATCGCGTCGCGGTTGAAGTAGCCGCCACCGGGTACGCGACCGCCGCTATTCGTGGGCAACACGGTCACGACCAATGTTTCGGCGAGGATGGCCCGTTTTTGGCCCATGGTGAGGATGTTGTCCCACATGGCTTCGATGTTGTCGGCGCCCAGCAGCACGCTCAGCGGTGAACGCTGCTGCGCTGCGGTCAGGGTCGCGGTGATCTCTTTGTCGCGCTGACGTTTACGCCGTGAGGCTATGGCCAACTGCTCGGCGTCGATGTCCCCGGCATCGCAACTGGCTGCTAGCTTCTTCAGTTCTTTGCGGATCTCCTGCTGTTCGTGTTGCAGCGCGGCGACGTCGTGGTCGTCGGTGTCGATGACGTTGCACATCGCCTCCACGACACCGGGGCGGGAAATGATCTCCAACAGGGCACCTTCGACGTAGGCGTCCAGCTTGTCGGCTACGCGGCTCACGTGTCCCAGATCGTTGTTCATGTCCATGTTGCCGCAGCGGTAGACGGGGCTGCGGCCGTTGGAGCGGCCCAGGCGCAGGCGCGGCTCATTGCACGCGCCGCAGACGTAGATGCCGGTCCCGAGCGATGTCGGCACCCGGCCACGGCGGCCACCGCCGCCCGTGCAGCGGGACGGGTCCTCCAGTACGGGCTTTCATCGCTTCCCACGTCGAGCGGTCGAGGATCGCAGGCCATGCCGCCTGTCCGATGATCTTGCCCCGATGTTCCCGTAGACCAGCCAGCCGCGATCGCACCAGCATCGAACGCAAATGCGCTGAGGACCAACGTTTTCCTTTCACGGTCGCCACACCGCGTTCGTTGAGTTCCTGCGCCAACGACCGCAGCGACTGCCCGCGAATCACCGCGTCGGCCATCCGCCGGATTTCATCAGCTTCACTCTCGCGCACGGTCAGGCCGTCAGGTTCGTAACCGAAACACCTTATGCCTCCGTGCCATCCGCCGTTCTCCGCGATCTGGCGATGCGCCGAGCGGATGCGGTCGGCCTTGTGCTCGGATTCATATGCGGCCATGTTGATGTGCATCCTGGCGTTGAACCGGCCAATAGGCGTGTCGTAGTCGATATCACCCACCCGCACCGCAGCGTTCTGCACACCGAAGTGCTGGCACAGCTTCATGTATGGCTCGTGCTCGGACGGCTGCCGGAACATCCGATCGGAATCCCAGGCGACGACCGCGTTGATGCGGCCCGCCTTGATCGCCTCGATCATGCGCTCGTGGTCGGTCCGCCGCTTGCGCGAGTATGCCGACGCGCTGATGTCGTTGTCTCTGAAGACCTCGACCACCGGCCAGCCGAGCCGGTCGGCCAGCTCCCGGCACTCTTTTTCTTGGCGTTCAACGCCTGCGCCGTCCCGGCGGTCTTCGGATATGCGCAGGTAGATGCCTGCGCTGAGGGGTTCTGTGCCGCGCACCACTCAAGTATGCCATATTTAGCACTCTGTATTGAGCGCGTCGTGGTTACGCTGGGCGGCACTGCGAGTATCACCGTCGATCGCAT
>CAVSSC010000004.1:0-1310769 GCA_963730415.1 uncultured Actinomycetota bacterium
ACACCCTGCCGAAGGGGGCCCAGGCGGCGATCCTCGACGACCTCGAAGGCACCCATAGGTATCGGGCGCACGAGTTCGGCGACTAGAGCGGCTGACCCGACGGTTTCGCGATAACTTGGCGTAACTTGGCGGCCCGCCCTCTTGACGACAGGCCGTAAACGGGTCAGTCTGTTGGGCAGCATGTATCCAGCGGAAAGTCGAGATGCCAGCCAGCGCCGATGTCCCCTGGATGGGCAGTTGAGGAATGCGCCGTCCTGCGCTATTGTTGGACGTTGCGCTGGCTACCTCCTGCCCACCTCACCCGCCACTTGACACTGTGGTCTAAGCCTGAGCCCCCTCTGCGGCTTAGCTATTTACTTGTGCGCGTGAGACCTGGACAGATCGTTCGCCGGCCTAACCGACACAATTCGCGGCGAACAGACCGGTGGCCCCGGTTTTCGTGAGTCGCACGAGGTGCTGGAAGGATGCATCTTGGCAGATTTCCGCCAGAGCAAGACGGATCGCCCACAAAGTTCCTCTGATGGCTCCGTGCCCGGAGCGCCTAACCGAGTTTCCTTCGCCAAGCTCCGCGAACCGCTCGAGGTTCCGGGGCTGCTTGACGTGCAGATCGACTCCTTCGAGTGGTTGATCGGCTCGCCGCGTTGGCGTGAAGCCGCCGCCGGCCGCGGGGACGTCAAACCGGTGGGCGGCCTCGAAGAGGTGCTTTACGAGCTCTCGCCGATCGAGGACTTCTCCGGCTCGATGTCGCTGTCGTTCTCCGATCCCCGTTTTGACGAGGTCAAGGCGCCGGTAGACGAGTGCAAAGACAAGGACATGACGTACGCGGCCCCGTTGTTCGTCACGGCCGAGTTCATCAACAACAACACCGGCGAAATCAAGAGCCAGACGGTGTTCATGGGTGACTTCCCGATGATGACCGAGAAGGGCACGTTCATCATCAACGGGACCGAGCGCGTGGTCGTCAGCCAGCTGGTGCGTTCACCCGGTGTGTACTTCGACGAGAGCATCGACAAGTCCACCGAGAAGTTGCTGCACAGCGTCAAGGTGATTCCCAGCCGCGGTGCCTGGCTGGAATTCGACGTCGACAAGCGCGACACCGTCGGTGTGCGCATCGACCGCAAGCGCCGGCAGCCCGTCACCGTGCTGCTCAAGGCGCTGGGCTGGACCAGCGAGCAGATCAGCGAGCGGTTCGGTTTCTCCGAGATCATGATGTCGACGCTGGAGAAGGACAACACCGCCGGCACCGACGAGGCGCTGCTGGACATCTACCGGAAGCTGCGTCCGGGCGAGCCGCCGACCAAGGAGTCCGCGCAGACCCTGCTGGAGAACTTGTTCTTCAAGGAGAAGCGCTACGACCTCGCCCGCGTCGGCCGCTACAAGGTCAACAAGAAGCTCGGCCTGCACACCGGAGAGCCGATCACGTCGTCGACGCTGACCGAGGAAGACGTCGTCGCCACCATCGAATACCTGGTGCGCCTGCACGAGGGCCAGCCCACGATGACCGTTCCCGGTGGCGTCGAGGTGCCGGTGGAGACCGACGACATCGACCACTTCGGCAACCGTCGGCTGCGTACCGTCGGCGAGCTGATCCAGAACCAGATCCGGGTCGGCATGTCCCGGATGGAGCGGGTCGTCCGGGAGCGGATGACCACTCAGGACGTCGAGGCGATCACGCCGCAGACGCTGATCAACATCCGGCCGGTGGTCGCCGCGATCAAGGAGTTCTTCGGCACCAGCCAGCTGTCGCAGTTCATGGACCAGAACAACCCGCTGTCGGGCCTCACCCACAAGCGCCGGCTGTCGGCGCTGGGGCCGGGTGGCCTGTCCCGTGAGCGGGCCGGACTGGAGGTCCGTGACGTACACCCGTCGCACTACGGCCGCATGTGCCCGATCGAGACCCCGGAGGGTCCCAACATCGGTCTGATCGGCTCGCTGTCGGTGTACGCGAGGGTCAATCCGTTCGGGTTCATCGAGACGCCGTACCGCAAGGTGGTCGACGGTGTGGTCACCGACGAGATCCACTACCTGACCGCCGACGAGGAGGACCGTCACGTCGTGGCGCAGGCCAACTCGCCGATCGACGGCGACGGGCGGTTCCTCGAGGCGCGTGTCCTGGTCCGCCGGAAGGCGGGTGAGGTCGAGTACGTGCCGTCGTCCGAGGTGGACTACATGGACGTCTCGCCACGCCAGATGGTGTCGGTGGCGACCGCGATGATCCCGTTCCTCGAGCACGACGACGCCAACCGTGCCCTGATGGGCGCCAACATGCAGCGCCAGGCGGTTCCGCTGGTGCGCAGTGAGGCGCCGCTGGTGGGCACCGGTATGGAGCTGCGCGCGGCGATCGATGCCGGCGACGTCGTCGTCGTCGAGAAGTCCGGGGTGGTCGAGGAGGCCTCCGCCGACTACATCACCGTGATGGCCGACGACGGCACCCGGCACACCTACCGGATGCGCAAGTTCGAACGCTCCAACCACGGCACGTGCGCCAACCAGTCGCCGATCGTGGACGCGGGAGACCGGGTCGAGGCCGGCCAGGTGATTGCCGACGGTCCGTGTACCGAAAACGGCGAGATGGCGCTGGGCAAGAACCTGCTGGTGGCGATCATGCCGTGGGAGGGCCACAACTACGAGGATGCGATCATCCTCTCCAACCGCCTCGTCGAGGAGGACGTGCTTACCTCGATCCACATCGAGGAGCATGAGATCGACGCCCGCGACACCAAGCTGGGCGCCGAGGAGATCACCCGGGACATCCCGAACGTCTCCGACGAGGTGCTCGCCGACCTGGACGAACGCGGCATCGTGCGGATCGGTGCCGAGGTTCGTGACGGCGACATCCTGGTCGGCAAGGTGACCCCGAAGGGGGAGACCGAGCTGACGCCGGAGGAGCGGCTGCTGCGGGCGATCTTCGGTGAGAAGGCCCGCGAGGTCCGCGACACCTCGCTGAAGGTGCCGCACGGCGAGTCCGGCAAGGTCATCGGTATCCGGGTGTTCTCCCGCGAGGACGATGACGAGCTGCCGGCCGGGGTCAACGAGCTGGTGCGTGTCTACGTGGCCCAGAAGCGGAAGATCTCCGACGGCGACAAGCTGGCCGGGCGGCACGGCAACAAGGGCGTGATCGGCAAGATCCTGCCCGTCGAGGACATGCCGTTCCTGCCGGACGGCACGCCGGTGGACATCATCCTGAACACCCACGGTGTGCCGCGACGGATGAACATCGGCCAGATCCTGGAGACCCACCTCGGTTGGGTGGCCAAATCCGGGTGGAAGGTCGACACTGGCAACGGAGTCCCGGACTGGGCCGCCAACCTGCCCGAAGCCCTGCTGGACGCGGAGCCGAACGCCATCGTGTCGACACCGGTGTTCGACGGTGCCCGGGAGGCGGAGCTGCAGGGGCTGTTGTCCTGCACGCTGCCCAACCGGGACAACGACGTGATGGTGGACGGCGACGGCAAGGCGGTGCTGTTCGATGGCCGCAGCGGTGAGCCGTTCCCGTACCCGGTGACGGTTGGCTACATGTACATCATGAAGCTGCACCACCTGGTGGACGACAAGATCCACGCCCGCTCCACCGGCCCGTACTCGATGATCACCCAGCAGCCGCTGGGTGGTAAGGCGCAGTTCGGTGGCCAGCGGTTCGGTGAGATGGAGTGCTGGGCCATGCAGGCCTACGGTGCCGCGTACACACTGCAGGAGCTGTTGACCATCAAGTCCGACGACACTGTCGGCCGGGTCAAGGTTTACGAGGCGATCGTCAAGGGCGAGAACATCCCGGAGCCGGGTATCCCCGAGTCGTTCAAGGTGTTGCTCAAGGAGCTGCAGTCGCTGTGCCTCAACGTCGAGGTGCTGTCGTCCGATGGCGCGGCGATCGAGTTGCGCGAAGGCGAGGACGAGGACCTGGAGCGGGCCGCGGCGAACCTGGGAATCAACCTGTCCCGCAACGAATCTGCGTCTGTTGAGGACCTGGCTTAGCGGCAAGCAAAGCCAGAGTCTTATTGGTCACTAAACCCGCAAGGGGAAAGGGAGTTACGTGCTCGACGTCAACTTCTTCGATGAACTCCGCATTGGCCTGGCTACTGCGGAGGACATCAGGCAATGGTCTTACGGCGAGGTCAAGAAGCCGGAGACGATCAACTACCGCACGCTGAAGCCGGAGAAGGACGGCCTGTTCTGCGAGAAGATCTTCGGACCGACTCGGGACTGGGAGTGCTACTGCGGCAAGTACAAGCGCGTCCGCTTCAAGGGCATCATCTGTGAGCGGTGCGGCGTCGAGGTAACCCGCGCCAAAGTGCGCCGCGAGCGGATGGGCCACATCGAGCTGGCCGCGCCCGTCACGCACATCTGGTACTTCAAGGGTGTGCCGAGCCGGCTGGGCTACCTGCTCGACCTGGCCCCCAAGGACCTCGAGAAGATCATCTACTTTGCCGCGTATGTGATCACCGCGGTCGACGAGGAGATGCGACACAACGAGCTGTCGACGCTCGAGGCCGAAATGGTGGTGGAGCGCAAGGGCGTTGAGGACCAGCGCGACGCCGAGCTGGAGGCCCGCGCGCAAAAGTTGGAGGCCGACCTGGCCGAGCTGGAGGCCGAAGGCGCCAAAGCCGATGCGAAGCGCAAGGTCCGCGACGGCGGCGAGCGGGAGATGCGCCAGATGCGCGACCGCGCCCAGCGTGAGCTGGACCGGCTGGAGGACATCTGGAGCACCTTCACCAAGCTGGCTCCCAAGCAGCTGATCGTCGACGAGAACCTCTACCGCGAACTCATCGACCGCTACGGCGAGTACTTCACCGGCGCCATGGGCGCGGAGTCGATCCAGAAGCTGATCGAGAACTTCGACATCGACGCCGAAGCCGACTCGCTGCGTGAGGTCATCCGAAGCGGCAAGGGACAGAAGAAGCTTCGTGCGCTCAAGCGGCTGAAGGTGGTGGCTGCATTCCAGCAGTCGGGCAACTCGCCGATGGGCATGGTGCTCGACGCCGTCCCGGTCATCCCGCCGGAGTTGCGCCCGATGGTGCAGCTCGACGGTGGCCGGTTCGCCACCAGCGACCTCAACGACCTGTACCGCCGGGTGATCAACCGCAACAACCGGCTCAAGAGGCTGATCGACCTCGGTGCTCCCGAGATCATCGTCAACAACGAGAAGCGGATGCTGCAGGAGTCCGTGGACGCGCTGTTCGACAACGGCCGGCGCGGCCGGCCGGTCACCGGGCCGGGTAACCGTCCGCTGAAGTCGCTGTCGGATCTGCTCAAGGGCAAGCAGGGCCGGTTCCGCCAGAACCTGCTCGGTAAGCGCGTCGACTACTCGGGTCGTTCGGTCATCGTGGTCGGTCCGCAGCTCAAGCTGCACCAGTGCGGTCTGCCCAAGCTGATGGCGCTGGAGTTGTTCAAGCCGTTCGTGATGAAGCGGCTCGTCGACCTCAACCACGCGCAGAACATCAAGAGCGCCAAGCGAATGGTGGAGCGTCAGCGTCCGCAGGTGTGGGATGTCCTCGAAGAGGTCATCGCCGAGCACCCGGTTTTGCTGAACCGCGCACCGACCCTGCACCGGCTGGGTATTCAGGCCTTCGAGCCAATGCTGGTGGAAGGCAAGGCAATCCAGCTGCACCCGTTGGTGTGTGAGGCGTTCAACGCCGACTTCGACGGTGACCAGATGGCGGTGCACCTGCCGTTGAGTGCGGAGGCGCAGGCCGAGGCGCGCATCCTGATGCTGTCGTCGAACAACATTCTGTCGCCCGCGTCTGGCCGCCCATTGGCCATGCCGCGACTGGACATGGTGACCGGGTTGTACTACCTGACCACCGAGGTCGACGGCGACACCGGCGAATACCAGCCGGCCGCCGAGGATCGCCCGGAGACGGGTGTGTATTCGTCGCCGGCCGAAGCCATCATGGCCGCCGACCGCGGCGTGCTCTCGGTACGGGCCAAGATCAAGGTGCGGCTGACCCAGCTGCGTCCGCCCGCTGAGCTCGAGCCCGAGCTGTTCGGCACCAATGGCTGGCAGCCGGGTGATGCGTGGTTGGCCGAGACCACGCTGGGCCGGGTGATGTTCAACGAGCTGCTGCCGCTGGGCTACGCGTTCGTGAACAAGCAGATGCACAAGAAGGTGCAGGCTGCCATCATCAACGACCTGGCCGAGCGTTACCCGATGATCGTGGTCGCGCAGACCGTCGACAAGCTCAAGGACGCCGGCTTCTACTGGGCCACCCGCAGCGGTGTGACCGTGTCGATGGCCGACGTGCTGGTTCCGCCGCGCAAGCAGGAGATCCTCGACCACTACGAGGAGCGGGCCGAAAAGGTCGAAAAGCAGTTCCAGCGTGGTGCTTTGAACCACGACGAGCGCAACGAGGCGCTGGTGGAGATCTGGAAGGAAGCCACCGACGAGGTCGGCCAGGCGCTGCGGGAGCACTACCCCAGCGACAACCCGATCATCACGATCGTCGACTCGGGTGCCACGGGTAACTTCACCCAGACCCGAACGTTGGCCGGCATGAAGGGTCTGGTGACCAACCCGAAGGGTGAGTTCATCCCGCGTCCGGTCAAGTCGTCCTTCCGTGAGGGCCTGACCGTGCTGGAGTACTTCATCAACACCCACGGCGCTCGAAAGGGCTTGGCGGACACCGCGTTGCGTACCGCCGACTCCGGGTACCTGACCCGTCGTCTGGTGGACGTGAGCCAGGACGTCATCGTCCGCGAGCACGACTGCCAGACCGAGCGTGGCATCTTCGTCGAGCTGGCCGAGCGCCAGCCGGACGGCATGCTGATCCGCGACCCGTACATCGAGACATCGGCGTACGCGCGGACTCTGGGTGCCGACGCGGTTGATGAGGCCGGCAACGTCGTCGTGCGGCGCGGTGAGGACTTGGGCGACCCGGAGATCGACGCCTTGCTGGCGGCCGGCATCACGCAGGTAAAGGTGCGCTCGGTGCTGACGTGCACCACCGGCACGGGTGTCTGCGCGACCTGCTACGGGCGGTCCATGGCCACCGGCAAGCTGGTCGACATCGGCGAAGCCGTCGGTATCGTCGCGGCCCAGTCCATTGGTGAGCCCGGCACACAGCTGACCATGCGGACCTTCCACCAGGGTGGTGTCGGTGAGGACATCACCGGCGGTCTGCCTCGTGTGCAGGAGCTGTTCGAGGCCCGAATCCCGCGCGGTAAGGCGCCGATCGCCGATGTCACCGGGCGGGTCCGTCTGGAGGAGGGTGAGCGCTTCTACAAGATCACCATCGTTCCCGACGACGGCAGCGAGGAGGTCGTGTACGACAAGCTCTCCAAGCGGCAGCGGCTGCGGGTGTTCAAGCACGAAGACGGTTCCGAGCGGGTGCTCTCCGACGGCGACCACGTCGAGGTGGGCCAGCAGCTGATGGAGGGTTCCGCCGATCCGCACGAGGTGCTGCGTGTGCAGGGTCCCCGCGAGGTGCAGATCCACCTGGTCCGGGAGGTCCAGGAGGTCTACCGCGCTCAGGGTGTGTCGATCCACGACAAGCACATCGAGGTGATCGTTCGCCAGATGCTGCGCCGGGTCACCATCATCGACTCGGGCTCGACGGAGTTCCTGCCCGGCTCGCTGATCGACCGTGCGGAGTTCGAGGCGGAGAACCGCCGGGTGGTGGCCGAGGGCGGCGAGCCCGCCGCCGGCCGTCCGGTGCTGATGGGTATCACGAAGGCGTCGTTGGCCACCGACTCGTGGTTGTCCGCGGCGTCCTTCCAGGAGACCACCCGGGTGCTGACCGATGCGGCGATCAACTGCCGCAGCGACAAGCTCAATGGTCTGAAGGAGAACGTGATCATCGGCAAGCTGATCCCGGCCGGTACCGGCATCAACCGCTACCGCAACATCCAGGTGCAGCCCACCGAGGAGGCCCGCGCCGCGGCGTACACGATCCCGTCCTACGAGGATCAGTACTACAGCCCGGACTTCGGCCAAGCCACCGGTGCTGCGGTTCCGCTGGACGACTACGGCTACAGCGACTACCGGTAGTTAGCGACGAAAAAGCCCCGGGTCCGCCCGGGGCTTTTTCGTGCGCAGAATGTCACGCCGGCGTGACAATGCCCGTTCGAGCGGCACGCTGGCGTGACGCTGGATTCGTCGGCTGTCACTAGACTGGGCCACGTGCTCATTGGTTCGCATGTCAGCCCGACCGACCCGCTGGCCGCAGCGGAGGCCGAGGGCGCGGACGTCGTACAGATCTTCCTCGGCAACCCGCAGAGCTGGAAGGCGCCCAAGCCGCGTGAGGACGCTGCTCGGCTCAGAGCTGCGGCCCTGCCGGTGTACGTGCACGCGCCCTACCTGATCAACGTCGCGTCGGCGAATAACCGGGTGCGGATCCCGTCGCGCAAGATCCTGCAGGAGACATGCGACGCGGCGGCCGACATCGGCGCCGCGGCGGTGATCGTCCACGGTGGCCATGTCGCCGACGACAACGACCTCGACGAGGGTTTTACGCGCTGGCGCAAGGCGCTCGACCAGCTGCACACCGATGTTCCGGTGTATCTGGAAAACACCGCCGGCGGCGACCACGCGATGGCCCGCCACTTCGATACCATCGCCCGGCTCTGGGATGTGATCGGCGACAGCGGGATTGGCTTCTGCCTGGACACCTGCCACGCATGGGCGGCGGGTGAGGCCCTGGTGGATGCCGTGGATCGCATCAAGGCCATCACCGGCCGCATCGACCTGGTGCACTGCAACGATTCCAAGGACACCGCGGGCTCGGGCCGTGACCGCCACGCCAACTTGGGCTCCGGCCAGATCGATACCGAGCTGCTGATAGCGGCGGTCAAGGCCGCCGATGCGCCGGTTATCTGCGAAACCGCCGACGAGGGCCGCAAGGACGACATCGCGTTTCTGCGGGAAAAGACAAGCGGCTGACTCCCGGGCGACCTTGCGGCGCTTACCGTTAAAGCCATGCTTCGCCGAGTCGTCAGCTTCCTTGCCGTCATACTTGTGGTCGCCGGTTGTTCGCCGGGGGGAGCGACACCACCAACAGGCTTCGTGAATGGCGCCAGCGCCCACACCATCAACGTCGGCGGACGCGACCGCACCTATCGGCTCTACAAGCCCGTGGGATTGCCTGCTTCGGCCCCGTTGGTCGTCATGCTGCACGGCGCGTTTGGCGACGCCGAGCAAGCTGAAAGGTCCTATGGCTGGGATGAATTGGCCGATTCGGAGGGTTTCGTCGTCGCCTATCCTGATGGCCTCAACCGGGCCTGGAACGTCAATGGTGGCGGCTGCTGCGGCCGGCCGGCCCGGGAAGGCGTCGACGACGTCGCCTTCATCAGCGCGGCCGTCGCTGACATCGTCAAGAACGTCAGCATCAACTCCTCCCGCGTCTATGCCACCGGCATGAGCAACGGCGGCATCATGTCCTACACACTGGCGTGCAACACCAGCATCTTCGCTGCGATCGGCCCGGATGCGGCGACGCAGCTGAGTCTCTGCGGTTCACCGCACCCGACTTCGGTCATGGCGATTCACGGCACTGCGGATCCGTTTGTTCCTTACAAAGGGGGGCAGGGCCTCAGCGTCATCAACGGTCCTTCGGTGCCGGATGTGAATGCGTTCTGGCGCAATGTTGATCAGTGCGGTGCTCCGGCCGCTACGACCAGCGGTCTGGTGACCACGTCGACCGCCGGATGTGCCGACAACGGCAGCGTCGTGCTGGTGACCGTCGACGGCGGCGGCCATCAGTGGCCCCCGTTCGCTACCCAGACGCTGTGGCAATTCTTTGCCGCGCATCCGCGCTAGGGCCATGCCCAACCGCCGTTACACCTCTTGTGCAGTTGTTGAAAAAATGTAACATAGTGGCATGCCAGATACCCATGTCGTCACCAACCAGGTTCCGCCCCTGGAGAACTACAACCCGGCGTCGTCCGCGGTGCTTATCGAGGCCCTGATTCGCGAGGGCGGGCAATGGGGTCTGGAAGAGGTGAACGAGGTTGGGGCGCTTTCGGCCAGCTCCGAAGCGCAGCGGTGGGGCGAGCTCGCCGACCGCAACCGGCCCATCCTGCATACCCACGACCGGTACGGGCACCGCGTCGACGAGGTGGACTACGACCCGGCCTACCACGAGCTGATGCGCGCGGCGATCGGCCACGGCATGCATGCCGCGCCGTGGGCCGATGAGCGGCCGGGTGCGCATGTGGTGCGGGCCGCCAAAACCTCGGTGTGGACCGTAGAGCCCGGCCATGTCTGCCCGATCTCGATGACGTACGCCGTCGTCCCGGCGCTGCGCTTCAACCCCGAACTGGCAGCGGTGTACGAGCCATTGCTGACCAGTCGCGAGTACGACCCGGAGCTGAAGCTGGCCACCACGAAGGCCGGCATCACCGCGGGCATGTCGATGACCGAGAAGCAGGGCGGCTCCGACGTGCGCGCCGGCACCACCCAGGCGACCCCCAACTCGGACGGCACGTACCGCCTGACCGGTCACAAGTGGTTCACCTCGGCGCCGATGTGTGACATCTTCCTGGTGCTCGCGCAGGCACCGGGTGGGCTGTCGTGCTTCATGCTGCCGCGCGTATTGCCCGACGGCACCCGCAACCGGATGTTCCTGCAGCGGCTCAAGGACAAGCTGGGCAACCACGCCAACGCCTCCAGTGAGGTCGAATATGACGGCGCCATCGCCTGGCTGGTCGGCGAGGAGGGCCGCGGCGTCCCGACCATCATCGAGATGGTCAACCTCACCCGGCTGGACTGCACCCTGGGCAGTGCCACCAGCATGCGTACCGGCCTGACCCGCGCCATCCACCATGCCCAGCACCGAAAAGCCTTCGGCGCCTACCTGATCGACCAGCCACTGATGCGCAACGTGCTGGCCGACCTGGCCGTGGAGGCCGAGGCCGCCACCATGGTCGCGATGCGGATGGCCGGCGCCACCGACAACGCGGTGCGCGGAGACGAGAAAGAAGCGCTGCTGCGCCGGATCGGCTTGGCGGCCAGCAAGTACTGGGTGTGCAAGCGCTCCACCCCGCACGCCGCCGAAGCGCTGGAATGCCTGGGCGGCAACGGCTATGTCGAGGATTCCGGTATGCCGCGGCTGTATCGGGAGGCGCCGCTGATGGGCATCTGGGAGGGATCGGGCAATGTCAGCGCGCTGGATACGCTGCGCGCCATGGCAACTCGCCCCGAATCCGTCGAGGTGCTGTTCGGTGAACTGGATGAAAGTGCGAGTCAGGATCCCCGACTGGGCCGCCACGTCGAACGGCTGCGGCAAGACCTAATCGACTTGGACACTATCCAGTATCGCGCCCGCAAGGTCGCCGAGGACATCTGTCTGGCGCTGCAGGGCTCGCTGCTGGTGCGTCACGGGCATCCCGCCGTCGCCGAGGCATTCCTGGCGACCCGGCTCGACGGCCAGTGGGGCGGCGCGTTCGGCACCATGCCGGACGGACTTGACCTTGCGCCGATTTTGGAACGAGCCCTGGTAAAGGGCTGAGCCCCAATATGACTCACGCGATCAGACCGGTCGACTTCGACAACCTGAAAACGATGACCTACGAGGTCACCGACCGGGTCGCGCGGATCACCTTCAATCGGCCGGAAAAGGGCAACGCGATCGTCGCAGACACACCGCTGGAGCTCTCGGCGTTGGTGGAGCGCGCCGATCTTGACCCGAATGTGCACGTCATTTTGGTGTCTGGCCGCGGCGAGGGTTTCTGCGCGGGATTCGATCTAAGCGCCTACGCCGATCGCACCGGCTCAGCCGGCGACGCGGGTCTTAAAGGCGCATACCAGGGCACCGTGCTCGACGGTAAGACCCAGGCGGTCAACCACCTACCGAATCAGCCGTGGGACCCGATGATCGACTACCAGATGATGAGTCGCTTCGTGCGCGGTTTCTCCAGCCTGATGCACGCCGACAAACCGACGGTGGTCAAGATCCACGGCTACTGCGTGGCCGGCGGCACCGACATCGCGCTGCACGCCGACCAGGTGATCGCTGCCGCCGATGCCAAGATCGGCTACCCGCCGACGCGGGTGTGGGGGGTTCCGGCGGCAGGCCTGTGGGCGCACCGGCTCGGCGACCAGCGCGCCAAACGCCTGCTATTCACCGGCGATTGCATCACCGGCGCGCAAGCCGCCGAATGGGGTCTGGCGGTCGAGGCGCCGGACCCTGAAGACCTCGACGAGCGGACCGAGCGACTCGTACAGCGGATCGCGGCGGTGCCGGTCAACCAGCTGATCATGGTCAAGCTCGCGCTGAATTCCGCTCTGCTGCAACAGGGTGTGGCAACCAGCAGGATGGTCAGCACCGTGTTCGACGGTGTCGCCCGGCACACCCCGGAAGGGCACGCCTTCGTCGCCGACGCGGTCGAGCACGGCTTCCGCGATGCGGTACGGCATCGCGACGAGCCGTTCGGCGATTACGGCCGTCAAGCATCCGGGGTATAGGCGATGCCGAACATGACGGCCCGGTCAGTGGTGCTCAGCGTGCTGCTCGGTGCCCATCCCGCGTGGGCGAGCGCCAGCGAATTGATCAGGCTGACCGCTGATTTCGGCATCAAGGAGACGACGTTGCGGGTCGCGCTGACCCGCATGGTCGGTGCCGGCGACCTGATCCGGTCGGCCGACGGCTACCGGCTTTCGGATCGATTGTTGGCCCGCCAGCGCCGACAGGACGACGCGATGCGCCCACGAACCCGGGCCTGGGGCGGAGACTGGCTCGTGCTGATCGTCACCACCGTGGGCACCGACGCCCGCACCCGGGCCGCACTGCGAACCACCATGCACGACAAGCGCTTCGGTGAACTGCGCGAAGGGGTGTGGATGCGGCCCGACAACCTCGACCTGGACCTGGATCCCGATGTCGCGGCCCGGGTGCGGGTATTGAAGGCACGCGACGACGCGCCCGCCCAGCTGGCCGGCGAGCTATGGGACCTGCCCGCATGGGCCGAAACCGGCCACCTCCTGCTTGATGAGATGGCCGCCGCGACTGACGTTCCCGGCCGATTTGTGGTGGCTGCGGCGATGGTGCGCCACCTGCTCACCGACCCGATGCTGCCCGCCGAACTCCTGCCCGCCGATTGGCCCGGCGCCCGGCTGCGCGCCGCTTACCATGACTTCGCCACTGAGCTGGCGCAGCGACGTGAACCAACCCAACTCGTGGAGGCGACATGAGTGATCCGGTGCGTATAGAGCGCAATGGCCCGGTGACTACGGTGATCCTCAACCGGCCAGCGGCGCGCAACGCGGTCAACGGCCCGACGGCCGCCGCGCTGTACGCGGCATTTGAGGAATTCGACCGCGACGACACCGCGTCAGTCGCCGTGTTGTGGGGCGACGGCGGAACCTTTTGTGCCGGAGCTGATTTGAAGGCCTTCGGTACACCCGAAGCCAACGCGGTGCACCGGACGGGCCCTGGCCCGATGGGACCGACGCGGATGGTGTTGTCCAAACCCGTGATCGCCGCGGTCAGCGGCCACGCCGTAGCCGGGGGTCTGGAGTTGGCCATCTGGTGTGATCTGCGGGTGGCCGAGGAGGACGCCGTGTTCGGGGTGTTCTGCCGCCGATGGGGGGTGCCGCTCATCGACGGGGGCACGGTACGGCTGCCCCGGCTGATCGGACACAGCCGCGCGATGGACATGATTCTCACCGGCCGCGCTGTGGCAGCAGATGAAGCCCTGGCGATCGGGTTGGCGAATCGGGTGGTGCCCAAAGGCCAAGCGCGACAGGCGGCGGAGGAACTGGCGGCTCAACTGGCGGCGCTGCCGCAGCAGTGCATGCGGTCGGATCGGCTTTCGGCGCTACATCAGTGGGGGACAACAGAATCCGACGCGCTCGACGCCGAATTCGCCAGCATGTCCCGGGTTGCCGCGGAAGCCGTGGAAGGGGCCGGACGGTTCGCTGCGGGCGCCGGGCGCCACGGCGCACCCACCAACTAGCCGGCCGCGCGGGGTGCCGACAGTCAGCTGCCTTTGTTGATTGTGTTGCCCGAGCCGAGGTTGTCGACCTTGGGGTCACCGTCTTTGTAGGTGATGGTGTTGTTGAGCCCCAGCACGGTGATGCGCGTGTCGACCTTGTCGAAGGTGACCTTGTTGTTGGTGCCGCCGATACTTACCGTCGCGCAGGTGCCGGTGACGGTCAGCGTGTTGTCCGAACCGGCCACGTTCAGTGATTTGCCGTTAGCGCAGTCAAGGGTGGCTGTGGTGCCCATCGACCCGTAGTTCAGCGTGTTACCGATCTCGACGGACGCGGTGGTGCTCGCCCCGCTCGTCCCAGTCGTCGGCGCCGCCCCGCCACTCGTCGTCGTCGCCCCGCTGCTCGTCGTTGTTGTCGTCGTAGAGCCTGCGGGCGGGTTGGCTGTCGAACTGCAGCCGGCTACCAGGAGAGCTGCGACGGCCGGTGCCAGGGCGAACGCGGTCAGCCTGGATGGGTGCTCAATGATGTGGGCTGGCAATGTTCCTCGATTCCCCTCGGTTGGATGGCGGTGCGGTTTCCGGCCTTAGCCGGGTACCTGCTGGAGCCGGTTGGTCATGCCCAGTTCGCGGCCGCGGTCCCAGATGAACGGCTGACCGCTGTGGTAGAACACTGTCTCGTCCCAGCCGTAGACGGTGATGTCGTGCGAGATTGAATCGGCGACGACGGTGTTGGACGAGCCCATCACCGTCACCGCGTAGCAGTTCCCCAGCGCGGTCACACTATTGCCCGTGCCATTGACCAACAGCGTGGCATCGTTGCAGTCCAGCGTCTGCTCGATGCCCTGCCCAATGACGTGGGTGTCGCCGTTCTTGGCGTGCGCGGTCGGCGGCGGGGCGGCGGGGGTGGCAGCGATGGTGATCACACAGGTAGCCAGCGACCCGGCGACGGTTGTCCAGTTCACTGCGGGCCCCCTTGAATACGGGTGAATCTGCTCGAATGAGCCTTGAATGAGACTACGTGCATCTGCCCGCTCGATGGCAGACTTATTGGCATTTACGGGCCCTCATGCCCCGCTCTGGCGACGTGGTGTCACGGCCGGCGTCAACTAGAGTCATTAGTTAAGCGTTATGGTCACCACGCGGGGGCGGTGACCCGAACCCGATCATTGCAATCGAAGGGCGATCGCCATGGCAGCTCAGCCGGAACCGCCGTCGGCGGCTGGGCGTCAGCGGGCGGGGAGAGCCGCCTCCCGCCCGGCCAAGCTGAGCCGCGACGGCATCATCGACGGCGCACTGACTTTCCTAGATCGGGAGGGCTGGGACGCACTGACCATCAACGCGCTGGCGACGCAGCTGGGGACCAAGGGACCGTCGTTGTACAACCACGTGGACAGCCTGGAGGATCTGCGCCGCGCGGTGCGCATTCGCGTCATCGACGACATCATCACGATGCTGAACAGGGTCGGCGAGGGTCGCGCCCGCGACGACGCGGTGCTGGTCATGGCGGGTGCCTACCGCAGCTACGCCCATCACCACCGCGGTCGGTACTCGGCGTTCACCCGGATGCCGTTGGGCGGTGATGACCCCGAATACACAGCTGCGACCAGAGGTGCGGCCGCGCCGGTGATCGCCGTGCTGTCCTCCTATGGTCTTGACGGTGACGAGGCCTTTTACGCGGCGCTGGAGTTCTGGTCTGCACTGCACGGCTTCGTGTTGCTGGAGATGACCGGTGTCATGGGTGACATCGACACGGACGTGTTGTTCTCTGACATGGTGCTGCGGCTGGCCGCGGGTATGGAAAGGCGCACCGCACACGACGGTGCCAGGGGTTAGGCCGGCCGCGCTTTGACCTGCAAGACCGGCGGCGGGTATCGTGGTTCCTCGTGCCTGGCGGCTTGCGGCGCCTAACCGTAAGGAAGTGGATGCCGGGCGAATTCGCATGTCCATGATGCATCGGATCAAGTCCGGTGCGCAGCGCATGCGACACACCCGACCGCGGGGTAGTGCGGCTGGGCATAACTGCAGTACGAAGACTTAAAACGCCTAAAAGACAGTAAAAGACACAGCACACCAAACACAGAAAGCCGGTAGATGCCAACCATTCAGCAGCTGGTCCGCAAGGGTCGCCGTGACAAGGTCGCCAAGGTCAAGACGGCGGCCCTGAAGGGCAGCCCGCAGCGCCGTGGCGTGTGCACCCGCGTGTACACCACCACTCCGAAGAAGCCGAACTCGGCGCTTCGGAAGGTTGCGCGCGTGAAGCTGACGAGTCAGGTCGAGGTCACGGCGTACATCCCCGGTGAGGGCCACAACCTGCAAGAGCACTCGATGGTCCTGGTGCGTGGCGGCCGGGTCAAGGACCTGCCCGGTGTGCGGTACAAGATCATTCGCGGCTCGCTCGACACCCAGGGTGTCAAGAACCGCAAGCAGGCTCGCAGCCGTTACGGCGCCAAGAAGGAGAAGAGCTAATGCCGCGCAAGGGGCCCGCGCCCAAGCGTCCGTTGGTCAACGACCCTGTCTACGGATCGCAGCTGGTCACCCAACTGGTCAACAAAATTTTGCTGAAGGGGAAGAAATCGCTCGCCGAGCGCATTGTTTATGGTGCGCTTGAGAATGCCCGGGAAAAGACGGGTACCGACCCCGTGATCACGCTCAAGCGTGCTCTCGACAACGTCAAGCCCGCGCTAGAGGTGCGCAGCCGCCGCGTCGGCGGTGCGACCTACCAGGTGCCGGTCGAGGTGCGTCCGGACCGGTCCACCACGCTGGCGCTGCGCTGGCTTGTCAGCTTCTCGCGGCAGCGCCGGGAGAAGACCATGATCGAGCGGCTGGCGAACGAGATCCTGGACGCCAGCAATGGCCTCGGGGCCTCCGTCAAGCGACGCGAGGACACCCACAAGATGGCCGAGGCCAACCGCGCCTTTGCGCACTATCGCTGGTAGAGCAGTGCGCGGCGTCCCGGAGCCGCGGAGGCGGCGACATCAGGGAGAAGCCGGGCGCAAACCGACAGCGAACTAACTAAGCAATCGAAAGAGTGGGAAGACTTCTGTGGCACAGAAGGACGTGCTGACCGACCTGAGCAAGGTCCGCAATATCGGCATCATGGCGCACATCGATGCTGGCAAGACCACGACCACCGAGCGGATCCTCTACTACACCGGCATCAGCTACAAGATCGGTGAGGTGCACGATGGCGCCGCCACCATGGACTGGATGGAGCAGGAGCAGGAGCGGGGTATCACCATCACCTCGGCTGCCACCACGACATTCTGGAAGGGCTATCAGATCAACCTGATCGACACCCCCGGGCATGTCGACTTCACCGTCGAGGTGGAACGCAGCCTGCGTGTGCTCGACGGCGCCGTCGCCGTCTTCGACGGCAAAGAGGGCGTCGAGCCGCAGTCCGAGCAGGTGTGGCGCCAGGCCGACAAGTACGAGGTCCCGCGCATCTGTTTCGTCAACAAGATGGACAAGATCGGCGCGGACTTCTACTTCTCGGTGAAGACCATGGAAGACCGCCTCGGCGCCAAGGTGATCCCGATCCAGTTGCCGATCGGCTCGGAGAGCGAGTTCGAGGGCATCGTCGACCTGGTCGAGATGAACGCCAAGGTGTGGCGCGGCGAGACCAAGCTGGGCGAGACCTACGACACCATCGAGATCCCCGCCGATCTGGCCGACAAGGCCGCCGAGTACCGCACCAAGCTGCTCGAGGCCGTCGCCGAGACCGACGAGGCACTGCTGGAGAAGTACTTCGGTGGTGAGGAACTCACCGTCGACGAGATCAAGGCCGCGATCCGCAAGCTGACCATCAGCTCGGAGGCGTACCCGGTGCTGTGCGGCAGCGCATTCAAGAACAAGGGCGTGCAGCCGATGCTGGACGCGGTCATCGATTACCTGCCCTCGCCGCTGGACGTGCCGCCGGCCATTGGCCACGCGCCCGGCAAGGAGGACGTGGAGGTCGTGCGCAAGCCGTCGACCGACGAGCCGTTCTCCGCGCTGGCATTCAAGGTCGCCACGCACCCGTTCTTCGGCAAGCTGACCTACGTGCGGGTGTACTCGGGCAAGGTCGACTCCGGCAGCCAGGTCATCAACGCCACCAAGGGCAAGAAGGAGCGGCTGGGCAAGCTGTTCCAGATGCACTCCAACAAGGAGAACCCAGTGGAGACGGCCAGTGCCGGTCACATCTACGCCGTGATCGGGCTGAAGGACACCACCACGGGCGACACTTTGAGCGACCCGAACAACCAGGTCGTGCTGGAGTCGATGACCTTCCCCGACCCGGTGATCGAGGTGGCCATCGAGCCCAAGACCAAGAGCGACCAGGAGAAGCTGAGCCTGTCGATTCAGAAGCTCGCCGAGGAGGATCCCACCTTCAAGGTGCACCAAGACGCCGAGACCGGCCAGACCGTGATCGGCGGCATGGGCGAGCTGCACCTGGACATCCTGGTGGACCGCATGCGCCGCGAATTCAAGGTCGAGGCCAACGTCGGCAAGCCGCAGGTGGCCTACAAGGAGACGATCAAGCGCAAGGTCGACAAGGTCGAGTTCACCCACAAGAAGCAGACCGGCGGCTCAGGCCAGTTCGCGAAGGTCCTTATTTCCATCGAGCCGTTCCGCGGCGATGACGGTGCGACCTACGAGTTCGAGAACAAGGTCACCGGTGGCCGCATCCCGCGTGAGTACATCCCCTCGGTGGATGCCGGTGCGCAAGACGCGATGCAGTACGGCGTGCTGGCCGGCTATCCGCTGGTGAACCTGAAGGTCACCTTGCTCGACGGCGCCTACCACGAGGTTGACTCCTCGGAAATGGCGTTCAAGATCGCAGGTTCACAGGTGCTGAAAAAGGCTGCGGGACAAGCCCAGCCGGTGATCCTCGAGCCGATCATGGCGGTCGAAGTGACCACACCCGAGGACTACATGGGTGACGTGATCGGTGACCTGAACTCCCGCCGTGGCCAGATCCAGGCCATGGAGGAGCGGGCTGGTGCGCGCGTCGTTCGGGCGCACGTGCCGCTGTCGGAGATGTTCGGCTACGTCGGCGACCTGCGGTCCAAGACTCAAGGCCGGGCGAACTACTCCATGGTGTTCGATTCGTACGCCGAAGTGCCGGCGAACGTGTCGAAGGAGATCATCGCGAAGGCGACGGGCCAATAACGGAGTAACCTTGCCGGGTCACAACCGCGGCACAACTGAAAACACCAACACTGCTTTAACAAGCACCAACAAGTCCAGGAGGACAAAGAAGTGGCGAAGGCGAAGTTCGAGCGGACGAAGCCGCACGTCAACATCGGGACCATTGGTCACGTTGACCACGGCAAGACCACGCTGACCGCGGCTATCACCAAGGTTCTGCACGACAAGTTCCCGCAGCTGAACGAGTCGAAGGCGTTCGACCAGATCGACAATGCGCCCGAGGAGCGTCAGCGCGGTATCACCATCAACATCGCGCACGTGGAGTACCAGACCGAAAAGCGGCACTACGCCCACGTCGACGCCCCGGGCCACGCCGACTACATCAAGAACATGATCACCGGCGCCGCCCAGATGGACGGCGCGATCCTGGTGGTCGCCGCCACCGACGGCCCGATGCCGCAGACCCGTGAGCACGTGCTGCTGGCGCGTCAGGTCGGGGTGCCCTACATCCTGGTCGCGCTGAACAAAGCCGACATGGTCGACGACGAGGAGCTGCTCGAGCTCGTCGAGCTGGAGGTCCGCGAACTGCTGGCCGCCCAGGAGTTCGATGAGGACGCCCCGGTGGTGCGGGTCTCGGCGCTCAAGGCGCTCGAGGGCGACGCGAAGTGGGTCGAGTCCGTCGAGGAGCTGATGAATGCCGTCGACGAGTCGATCCCGGACCCGGTCCGCGAGACCGACAAGCCGTTCCTGATGCCCGTCGAGGACGTCTTCACCATCACCGGTCGTGGCACGGTGGTCACCGGCCGTGTCGAGCGCGGTGTCATCAACGTGAACGAGGAAGTCGAGATCGTCGGCATCAAGCCGACCAGCACCAAGACGACCGTCACCGGTGTGGAGATGTTCCGCAAGCTGCTCGACCAGGGGCAGGCCGGCGACAACGTCGGGCTGCTGCTGCGTGGTATCAAGCGGGAGGACGTCGAGCGCGGCCAGGTCGTGGTCAAGCCCGGCACCACCACGCCGCACACCGAGTTCGAAGGCCAGGTTTACATCCTGTCCAAGGACGAGGGCGGTCGGCACACGCCGTTCTTCAACAACTACCGTCCGCAGTTCTACTTCCGCACCACCGATGTGACCGGTGTGGTGACGTTGCCGGAGGGCACCGAGATGGTGATGCCCGGTGACAACACCAACATCAACGTGAAGTTGATCCAGCCTGTCGCCATGGACGAGGGTCTGCGATTTGCGATCCGCGAAGGTGGCCGCACCGTCGGCGCCGGCCGGGTCGTCAAAATCATCAAATAGGTCTGGGCGGATACAGCCATAAAGCCCGGGTTGCCGATTTCGGCAGTCCGGGCTTTATGCGTTGTCGGTCCGGTCGAAGCTGGTGAAACCGCGCGGCGGAGGCGCCGGCTCGGCTACGATCTCGTCATGGGGAGTCGGGGGCGGTAGGTGTGGCCGGGAGGTTCGGATGTCGTTCGTATCCGCGACGCCCGAGTATGTCGCCGCCGCGGCGACGGATTTAGCGAAGATCGGGTTGACGATCAGCTCGGCCAACTCGGCAGCATTGGGCCCGACGTCGAGCGTGCTGGCCCCGGGTGCCGATGAGGTGTCGGCGAGTATCGCGGCACTGTTTGGTGCGCACTCGCAGGTCTATCAGGCGCTTAGCACTCAGGCGGCAGCGTTTCACACGCAGTTTGTGCAGCTGATGAATGGCGGCGCCGTGCAGTATGCCCTCACCGAGGCCACCAATGCCTCGCCTTTGCAGACCGCGGCAGCGCCCGCGTCGATGGCAGCGCAGGTGCCGGCGGCAACGGCCGGAGCTGCGGGTAGTTCGGCGCCGGCCGCACCGGCGGCACCCTTGGTGTCGGCGGTTGCGCCGGCATCGGCGGTTGCCCCCGCGGCGGCACCGGCCAGTGCGCCGGTAGCGGCGGCTACGACGGGGACGGCGGCGCTGGCTCCGGCCAGTACACCGGTCACGCCGATGCAAACGGCGACACCGGCTTATTCACCGGCCACCACGGAGCCCGCGTCGATGGCACCGGCCAGCACGCCGGCACCGGCCAGCACGCCGGCAGCACCGGCGCAGGCCGAGACGCCGGAAGCCTCTCCGGCCACGGCGATGCCCATATCGACCGGCACGCCGCTAGCGGCAACGGCGGCTTATTCCCCGGCAGCGCCGCCCCATACTCCCGCAACGGCAGCGCCAGCGGGGTCTTCGGCACGCCAGGCGCCAGCGGTGCGACCTGAGGCGGAGTAAGCGCCAGACCGGTTTGCGCGTATGACACTCGCGGCAGAATCGCGGGCGTTAATCTGACACGAACTTCCCAGCAAGGTGAGGAGAGGCACGTGTTGGCGCGCTACCTGAAGGCACAGTTGGTGGTTTTGCTGTGTGGCGGCCTGGTCGGGCCGATTTTCTTGGTCGTCTACTTCACCCTCGGGCTCGGCAGCCTACTGCAGTGGATGTTCTATGTCGGTCTGCTCATCACCGTGGCTGACGTGTTGATCGCGCTCGCGCTGGCTAACTACGGGGCGAAGTCGTCCGCGAAGACGGCGGCGCTCGAGCAGAGCGGGGTGCTGGCGCTCGCACAGATCACCGGGATCACCGAGACGGGGACATGGGTCAACAATCAACAGGTGGTGAAGGTGCACCTGCACATCTCCGGGCCCGGGTTTTTGCCGTTTGACAGTGAAGACCGGGTAATCGCCAGCGTCACCCGGCTCGGCAACCTCAACGCTCGCAAGGTGGTGGTCCTGGTCAACGCCACCACCGGCGAATACCGAATCGACTGGGAGCGAAGCGCTTTGGTCAACGGCCTGGTGCCTGCGCAGTTCACTCTGGCCGAAGACAACAAGACCTACGACTTAAGCGGGCAAGCCGGCCCGTTGATGGAGATTCTCCAGATCCTCAAGGCCAACAATGTTCCGCTCAACCGGATGGTCGACATCCGGTCGAACCCGGTGCTGCGTCAGCAGATTCAGGCGGTGGTGCGCCGGGCGGCCGAACAACAGGCACCGGCCGCCCAGCCGACCCCGGCCGCCCAGCCCGCATCGGTCGTCACGCCGCCCAAACCGTCGGTCGCCCAGCGACTCCAAGAGCTGGAGACATTGCGTGCCAGCGGTGCGCTGACCGACCAGGAATACAACAGCCGACGGGCCCAGATCATCTCCGAAATCTGAGTTCAACGGCAGCCCCCCGGGTGAGTTAGAACACGTTTCAGTTTCGCTGCTAGCCTGGCTTCGTCTAAGGGCGTTGGAAGGGGCTAGGTGTGGCCGGACAGGCTGGATCACTGCAAGGACGGGTGGCATTTATTACCGGCGCCGCCCGTGGCCAGGGGCGGTCGCATGCGGTGCGGCTTGCCCGGGAAGGCGCCGACATCATCGCGCTTGATATCTGCGCGTCGGCGTCGGCCAGCCTGACGTACACGCCGGCCACGCGAGAGGATCTGGGCGAAACCGTCCGCTTGGTGGAAGGCGAGGGCCGCAAGGTGTTGGCCCGCGAAGTCGACATCCGGGACGACGCTGCGCTGCGGCAACTGGTGGCCGACGGTGTCGAACAATTCGGCCGGCTCGACATCGTGGTGGCCAACGCCGGAGTGCTGGGCTGGGGCCGGGTTTGGGAGCTCACCGACGAGCAGTGGGACACCGTCATCGGAGTCAACCTGACCGGTACCTGGCGCACGCTGCGCGCTACCGTGCCCGCGATGATCGAGGCGGGCAACGGAGGCTCCATCGTGATCGTCAGCTCGTCGGCGGGACTGAAGGCCACACCGGGCAACGGCCATTACTCGGCCAGCAAATACGGACTCACCGCGCTGACCAATACGCTCGCGATCGAGCTCGGCGAATACGGCATCCGGGTCAACTCCATCCATCCCTACTCAGTCGACACTCCGATGATCGAGCCGGAGGCGATGATGCAGATCTTTGCCAAGCATCCCCGTTACGTACATAGCTTTCCGCCAATGCCGTTGCAGTACAAGGGCTTTATGACGTCCGACGAGGTCTCCGACGTTGTGGTCTGGCTCGCTGGTGACGGCTCGGGCACACTGACGGGCACGCAGATCCCGGTCGATAAGGGCGCCTTGAAGTACTAATTGGCGATCGTGTATGAACACCACGTGAGCAGTAGCGAAGGTGTCAACCCAAGCGGCAACGGAATTGTGATAGTCGGCGGCGGCCTTGCTGCTGCCCGGACCGCCGAGCAACTGCGTCGATCGGAGTACTCCGGCCGCATCACGATCGTCAGTGACGAGGTGCATCTGCCCTACGATCGCCCGCCGCTATCCAAAGAGGTGCTGCGCAAAGAGGTCGACGACGTGGCTCTCAAACCACGGGAGTGGTACGACGAGAAGGACATCAGCCTGCGACTGGGTTTGGCCGCCACCAGCCTCGACACCGCGGCGCAGACGGTCACGCTGGCCGACGGAACTGTGGTCGGCTACGACGAACTCGTCATCGCAACCGGGTTGGTGCCGCGGCGCATTCCGGCGTTTCCGGATCTGGTGGGCATTCGGGTGCTGCGCTCGTTCGACGAGAGCATGGCGTTACGCGAGCAGGCGTCCGCCGCGCAGCACGCCGTCGTCATCGGCGCCGGCTTCATCGGCTGCGAGGTGGCGGCCAGCCTGCGCAGCCTGGGAGTGGACGTTGTGCTGGTTGAGCCGCAGCCGACGCCGCTGGCTTCGGTGCTCGGCGAGCAGATCGGCGAGCTGGTAGCGCGACTGCATCGCGACGAAGGGGTCGACGTCCGCCTCGGTGTCGGGGTGGCAGAAGTGCGCGGCCAGGGGCATGTCGACACCGTGGTGCTGAGCGACGGCACTGAGCTGCCGGCCGACCTGGTGGTCATCGGCATCGGGTCGCACCCGGCGACGGACTGGCTCGAGGGCAGCGGCATCGAGGTCGACAACGGCGTGATCTGCGACGGGGCCGGACGCACCAGCGCGCCCAACGTGTGGGCGCTCGGCGACGTCGCGTCCTGGTGCGACGCGACGGGACACCAAGCGCGCGTGGAACATTGGAGCAATGTCGCCGATCAGGCCCGTGTTGTGGTGCCCGCGATGCTGGGGCAGGACGTGCCGTCGGCCGTGGTCGTCCCGTACTTCTGGAGCGACCAATACGACGTCAAAATCCAGTGCCTGGGGGAGCCCGAAGCCACCGACATCGTCCATCTCGTCGAAGACGACGGCCGCAAGTTCCTGGCTTATTACGAGCGCGACGGAGTGCTGGTCGGGGTGGTCGGCGGCGGAATGCCCGGCAAGGTCATGAAGGTCCGCGCCAAGATTGCCGCGGGCGCACCGATGTCCGAAATCCTCAGCTAGGTCATGGTGCGTGCGAACTGAGTGCTGGGGATGTGGGTGTTTTGGAGAACGGTGCCCAGTTGGTGGGCTAGGGCTGGTGCGGCGGCGACGGTTGAGGCGGATCGGTGGGTTTACGGGTTGCCCTGTGCGTCGCTGAGGTGCGCTCCTGCTTCGCGGGCGATGAGTGTTCCTGCGGCGGTGTCCCAGGGTTTGTTGGACATCATGATGCAGGCGTCCAGGGCTCCCTCGGCGACGAAGGCGAGGTCGAGCGTTGCCGCCCCGATCATGCGGATGCGCTCGACGCGGGGTACCAGCTCGGCGGTGAGCGCGAGCCGCTGCTGATTTTGCTTGCCGGCCTCATGGCCGACGGCGTAGTC
Organism: uncultured Actinomycetota bacterium; assembly: GCA_963730415.1. Lineage (GTDB taxonomy): Bacteria > Actinomycetota > Actinomycetes > Mycobacteriales > Mycobacteriaceae > Mycobacterium. The sequence continues at coordinate 24,659 of CAVSSC010000004.1, forward strand.
GCCAAGGGACACGATGGCCGCACTGAGACTGTCGGTATCGCTGGTGGTTATCCGATGGCCGTTGAGGAATGCGCCGTTGTCCTTGATGGCGTGATATGTGCGGCCGAGTAGGGGCGCGTGGGTGACGGCGACGATAGTGCGGCCGCGGTGCAGCAGTGCGAGGGATACTGCACACAGAGGTAATCCATGGACGAAGTTGGATGTTCCGTCGATAGGGTCGAGAACCCAGAGCCACTCTTGTGCATCGATATTGGGTTGGTGCGCGGATTCTTCGGCGAGCAATGCAATGTCGGGCGTGGTCTGGGCGAGGTGGTCGGCGATGTCGCGCTGAATCGCGAGATCGATGTCGGTTACGAGATCTCGGTCACCTTTGTGGTGCACAGAGCCTGGCTGCGACTTCCTGAGCGTGGAAGAACCGATTTGTGTTGCTTGCCAAGCTATTTCGAAAAATTCCTGGATGGCTTTCATATGACAGGCTTGCCTCGCTTCCAGTAGTACTCGAACACGCAGGTAAAGGCGGAAGGATCGTTCGGGCGTATTTCTGCCTTTCGATCAGTCCAGTTGCAGGTTCCAACGGACCAGCACCTGCGCGGGCGAATCGAAGCACTGCACGACGGCACCCGGGTGCTGCACGATCCGCTGACCTTCATGGGGACCTAGACCTCACGCGGTACGGCTGACGGGCGGGCTCGGCCAGCATGGTTCATCGAAATACCGGTTGGCAGTTCGGTGTTGGTGATCTGATGCGACACGGGATCGCAAGTCCAGCCCAGTACATGCCCGGGGTGGCCGCGACAAATTTTTCCGCGATTGTGGCTACTGCCAGTTCACCGGAGGGCCGTGCGGATGGCATTCGCCCAGAACTTCGAGCTCGCCACCCGGCCAGCTGCGAGCTCGCACCAAAAACCTGATCGGTGTGCCAGGCCCGTCGCGCGCGGGTTCCATCGTGAGGTGGGCGAACGGCGAGCCGTCTGTCGGCCCGTTCGGCCAGTGCGTCCACGCGAGCGCGGACCGCATCCCGTTCTTCGGCAGACAGATACTGCCAGGTGATCGAATGCCACAGCACGGTCAACGCGCCGTCGGCCAGTGTCAGGCCGGCGACCGCGTCGGCCGCCGTCTGGCGCTCCAGCCGTGCCGGCACGCTCCGGGCGACCTCGATGGCGCCGCGCAGCCGCTCAAGCCGGGCGTCCTGGTCGGGCCAGACGTAGCTCAGCACGGTCATTTCCCCGTCGGCACCGGTGACGTCGATGGGCGCGATGTCGTACCCGTGCCGCTCGACGATCCGCACCCCACCTTCGGGTGGGAGCACGCCGTGCCACGCGTCGTCGATGGTCACCGGCGAGTCAACCGGTCCCCACTGACTGTCGGCAAAGCGGTAACGGTAATGGTCTGCGCGCAGGTTCAGCCCTGCACTCGATCCGATCTCGAAAAGCCTTACCGGCAAATCGAATTCGCGATTGATGCGCAGCAATCCACCGATCAGCGCGGCGGACCGACCCACCTCGTTGGTCTGTGGTGGTTGATCCAGAGCCGCACGCAACGCATCAAAGTGGCTGGCCGCGACGCCCACGATTTCGGGCCAGGCGGACTCGGCGTCCCAAATGCCTCCGGTGCTGGGATACCAGCGGCCGCAATTCCGGTGCCCGGCCGTCGAGCACCAACCGGTGCAGCCCGCCGAGCAGCCGAAGCGGCACCGCGTGGCGCGACGGATCGTCCTCGTGGCCGGACAAGATGGCTGCAAAGACGCCGCCGGCTTCGACGTCTTTGGCTACCAGCTCAAAAAGCTCGCCGTACATTTCAGAGCCCGAGGCGGCGCAGAACCGCCCCTGCGACCGCAGGGTGTGCAGCAAGTGCTCGCCGTTCATGGATTCAGCCTGTCCAGCCCGGCGCCGACAACGTCGAACGCATTGCCGAGCGCCACCGGCAATGGGACGGATTCGTCGCCCAGCCAGTGCTCGTAGGCCGATAGCGCCACCCCGAGCATCGTCCAGGCAACCGTCTGGGGCAGCAGGTCGGTCGTCTTGCAGTCCGACCGGCGGGCCACGAACCCGGCGATTACCTCGCGCCAGCCGGCGTACATCGTCATCGAATAGGCCTGCAGTTCGGCGGTTTGCAGGATGACCCGCATGCGCTGGCGGTGCCGGGCGGTCTCGGACTCGTCAAAGGTGTTGAACGCCAACAACGCCGCGCGCAGCGCCTCGCCCAGCGGCACCCGCGGATCGACGTTGTCGAGCAGGTCCCGTAGGTGCGCGAGGTGGGTATCGAAATCGCCCCAGGGGATGGCGTTCTTGGACGCGTAATAACGGAAGAGCGTCCGGCGAGATATACCGGCAGCCTGCGCGACATCGTCGACGCTCACTTCGGCGAAACCGCGGGCGGTGAACAACTCGATGGCAACGTCGGTGATGTGGTGCGGTGTTGTCGAGCGGCGACGGCCCACCCGCGGCTGCGGCATCATCAGACCCCGCCCTTCCATTTCGGCACTCGATGCCATATTCTGACAAAGATTGTGACTCAGACCCATCGTTGTCAAGAGCTGACGAAAGGCAAAGCCCCGTGGACCACGAGACCGATACTGACACCCAACTCGTCACCGAGACCCTGGTCGAAGAGGTGTCCATCGACGGTATGTGCGGGGTCTACTGACCGTGCCTGCGCCCGCGCAGGTTCCTGCAGCAACAAGCCTGTTCGACCCTGATCGCGGCTGGCGGTTGCACCCACAGGTGGCGGTTCGGCCAGAGCCGTTCGGCGCACTGCTCTATCACTTCGGCACCCGCAAGCTGTCCTTTCTGAAGAACCGCACCATTCTCACGGTGGTGCGGTCGCTGGCCGACCATTCCGATGTCCGGTCCGCCTGCCGCGCGGCGGGTGTGGACGACTCCGGGCAGGGGCCCTACTTGCATGCGCTCGGTGTGCTGGCCGATTCCAACATGCTGGTGCCTCAGGAGACTCATCAATGACTGTGCCAACCAAGGCGGCCGTACCCCGGCTCATCGAGCAGTTCGAACGCGGGCTGGACGCGCCCATCTGCCTGACGTGGGAGCTGACGTACGCGTGCAACCTGGCCTGCGTGCACTGCCTTTCGTCCTCGGGCAAACGCGATCCACGAGAGCTGTCCACCCGTCAATGCATGGACATCATCGACGAGCTGGAACGGATGCAGGTGTTCTACGTCAACATCGGCGGCGGGGAACCCACGGTTCGCCCGGACTTTTGGGAGCTGGTTGACTACGCCACCGCACACCACGTCGGTGTGAAGTTCTCCACCAACGGAGTCCGGATCACTGGCGAGGTCGCCGCCCGGTTGGCGGCCAGTGACTACGTGGATGTTCAGATTTCGCTCGACGGCGCCACCGCCGAGGTCAACGACGCCGTCCGCGGCCCTGGGTCATTCGCGATGGCGGTGCGTGCGCTGGAGAACCTGGCCGCGGCCGGCTTCGCTAAAACTTCAGGCGCCAAGATCTCCGTCGTGGTCACTCGGCACAACGTCGACCAGCTCGACGAATTCGCGGCATTGGCAAGCCGTTACGGCGCCACCTTGCGGATCACCCGGCTGCGTCCGTCGGGACGGGGCGCGGACGTTTGGGAAGATTTGCACCCCACCGCCGCCCAGCAGGTTGCGCTCTACGACTGGCTGGTCGCCAAGGGTGAGCGGGTGCTCACGGGCGACTCCTTCTTTCATCTGTCTCCGCTGGGCTCCGCCGGTGCCTTGGCCGGCCTGAACATGTGCGGAGCCGGCCGGGTGGTGTGTCTGATCGACCCCGTCGGCGACGTGTATGCCTGCCCGTTCGCCATCCACGACCGCTTCCTGGCAGGAAACATTCTGGCTGACGGGGGCTTTGACAGCGTTTGGAAGAACGCTCCGCTGTTTCGCGAGCTACGTGAACCGCAATCCGCGGGCGCCTGTGGCAGTTGCGGGCACTACGACAGCTGTCGGGGCGGGTGCATGGCGGCCAAATTCTTCACCGGCCTGCCGATCGACGGTCCGGATCCCGAATGCGTCCAAGGGCACAGTGCGTCGGCATTGACCCGTGAGCGCGAAACACCGCGGCCCCGCGCCGACCACTCTCGGGGCCGGCCAATCAGCGCACCGGTGCCCCTTACGCTGACTGTAAGACCGCCGGCGACGGTGCCGCCGGAACGCCTGTGCAACGAAAGCCCGCTGTAGTCATGGCCGAGTGGTTTGAAACGGTCGCTATCGCCCAGCAACGTGCTAAACGGCGGTTACCGAAATCCGTTTATTACTCGCTGATTTCAGCCAGCGAAAAAGGAATTACGGTCGCCGACAATGTTGAAGCTTTTAGCGAACTCGGTTTTGCGCCCCACGTCATCGGTGCGCTGGAAAAGCGCGACTTGTCGACTACCGTTATGGGGCAGGATATTTCGCTGCCGGTAATCATTTCGCCTACCGGCGTCCAGGCGGTCGATCCAGACGGCGAAGTGGCAGTCGCGCGGGCTGCGGCAGCGCGCGGAACGGCGATGGGCCTGTCCTCGTTCGCCAGCAAGCCGATCGAGGATGTCGTCGCCGCCAACCCCAAGGTCTTCTTCCAGGTGTACTGGCTCGGTGGGCGCGACGCGATCGCCGAGCGGGTGGAACGGGCGCGTCAGGCCGGCGCGGTCGGTTTGATCGTCACCACCGACTGGACCTTCTCGCATGGCCGGGACTGGGGCAGCCCCGCGATCCCTGAAGAGATGAACCTGCGGACCATCCTGCGATTGTCTCCAGAGGCGATCACGCGTCCGAGGTGGCTATGGAAGTTCGGCAAGACACTGCGTCCGCCGGAGCTGCGCGTGCCCAACCAGGGCCGCCGCGGCGAACCCGGCCCGCCCTTCTTCGCGGCCTACGGGGAATGGATGGGCACGCCGCCGCCGACGTGGGAAGACATCGCCTGGCTACGTGAACTGTGGGGCGGACCGTTCATGCTCAAGGGCGTGATGCGCGTCGATGACGCCAAAAAAGCATTGGACGCCGGAGTTTCGGCGATTTCGGTGTCGAACCACGGTGGTAACAATCTGGACGGCACGCCAGCCTCGATTCGCGCCCTGCCCGCGGTAGCCGCAGCGGTCGGCGACCAGATCGAGGTGTTGCTGGACGGTGGCATCCGGCGCGGGAGCGACGTCGTCAAGGCCGTAGCGCTGGGGGCGCGCGCGGTGATGATCGGCCGGGCGTACCTGTGGGGCTTGGCCGCGGCCGGCCAGTCGGGCGTGGAGAACGTGCTCGACATTTTGCGGGGCGGCATCGACTCGGCGCTGATGGGTCTGGGGCACTCCTCGGTTCACGACCTCAGCCGGGACGACATCCTGGTGCCGCCCGGTTTCGTGCGGGCGATGGGTGTGCCGTCCACCGGGGACGCCTAGGCGCGAATTTGGACTATCCCGGGCAGGTTTATCCGGATTAGCCGCCAGCTGCGGGAATCGTGGTACGCGCGGGGTAACCGTGACGAACGAGCCGCAAATTTCGAACGCTCAATGAACAAGCCAGAAAAAAAATTGTTTTCAAGGTACAACAATTGGTGCACGCCAGGTGAATTCGTCCTACCATCACCGAGTGCCCGTACTCGGCGAATTGGGAATGGCGACGTCGAGTCAGCTATCCAGCACCTCGCCGTCGATAATGATCCCGCTCGGGTCGACCGAACAGCACGGTCCGCACCTGCCGTTGGACACTGACACCCGGATCGCGACCGCAGGTCGCCCGGGGGGCCGCGAAGCACCTCGGGCACGGATGGCTGGTGGCACCGGCCATCGCCTACGGCGCCAGCGGGGAGCATCAAAGTTTCGCCGGAACGATCTCCATCGGTACCGAGGCCCTGACGATGCTGCTGGTGGAGTACGGCAGGTCGGCCGCTTGCTGGGCTCAGCGCCTGGTCTTCGTCAACGGCCACGGCGGCAATGTCGCCGCGTTGAACCGCGCGGTGGCCAGACTTCGCGCCGAGGGCCGAGATGTCGGATGGTGCCCGTGTCTAGCCGCCGGCGGCGATGCCCATGCCGGTCATACCGAAACGTCGGTGATGCTGCATATCTCGCCGAACGATGTGCTGACCGATCGGTGGCTCGCCGGTAACCGAGCGCCATTGCCCGAGTTGCTCCCGTCGATGCGCCGCGGGGGAGTCGCGGCGGTCAGCCCGGTGGGCGTGTTGGGAGACCCGACCACCGCGACCGCTGCCGAGGGCGGGCGCATCTTCGACGAGATGGTCGACGGGTGCGTCCGTCGAGTCGCCCGGTGGTCGCCCGGGCCCGACGGGATGCTGACATGATCCAGCCCCGGCTACCGGACGGGTTCGCCGTCCAGGTCGACCGCCGCGTGCGGGTACTCGGCGACGGCTCGGCCCTGCTCGGTGGCTCGCCGACCCGGCTGCTGAAGTTGGCTCCCGCCGCCCAGGACATGCTGTGCGATGGCCGACTGAAGGTTCGCGACGATGTCAGTGCCCAACTGGCCCGCACCCTGCTGGACGCCACGGTGGCACATCCGCGGCCGGCGGGTGGGCCGTCGCACCGTGACGTAACCGTGGTAATTCCGGTGCGGGACAACCTTTCTGGTGTGCGGCGCTTGGTGAGCTCACTGCGCGGGCTTGCGCGTCATCGTGGTGGACGACGGTTCGTTCCCCCCAATCGAGCCGGAAGACTTCGTCGGCGCACACTGCGACATCGAAGTGCTGCGCCACCCTCGCAGCAAGGGCCCGGCGGCGGCACGCAATACGGGGCTGGCCGCCTGCACGACCGACTTCGTCGCATTTCTAGACTCCGATGTCGCGCCGCGCCGGGGCTGGCTGGAAGCGCTGCTCGGTCACTTCTGCGATCCCACCGTCGCCCTGGTCGCCCCACGCATCGTCGGTCTGTCGCACAGTGAGAATGTGGTGGCGCGTTATGAGGCGGTGCACTCGTCGCTGGACCTCGGTGAACGTGAAGCGCCGGTGTTACCCCACAGCACGGTGTCCTACGTTCCCAGCGCGGCGATCATCTGTCGCTGCTCGGCCATCCGTGACGTCGGCGGGTTCGACGAGACCCTGCAATCCGGCGAGGACGTCGACCTGTGTTGGCGGCTCATCGAAGCGGGCGCCCGGCTGCGCTACGAGCCGATTGCGCAGGTCGCCCACGACCACCGCACCGAACTGCGGGATTGGCTTGCGCGCAAGGCGTTTTACGGCGGCTCGGCGGCTCCGCTGTCTGTACGTCACCCGGACAAGACGGCACCGGTGGTGATCTCCGGCTGGGCGCTGATGACCTGGATCCTGATGGCATTCGGGACTAGCCTCGGTCAGTTGGCGTCGCATCGTCGTCGCCGTCCTGACGGGTCGCCGGATCGCGAGGGCGATGCGCTGCGCCGAGACTTCGCTGGCCGATGTTGTGGTGGTCGCGACCCGCGGCCTGTGGTCAGCGGCGCTGCAGCTAGCGTCGGCCCTGTGCCGGCACTATTGGCCGCTGGCATTGCTCGCCGCTACGGTGTCGCGCCATTTCAGACGGGTCGTGCTGGTCGCGGCCGTCATGGACGGCGTGGTGGACTGGCTTCGCCGCCGGGACGCCATCGGTGACGATGCCGAACCGATCGGGCTGCTGACCTATCTGTTGCTCAAGCGTGTCGACGACCTGGCCTACGGCCTCGGGCTGTGGTGGGGCGTGGCGCGGGAACGCAACCTTCGCGCGCTGAAACCGCAGATTCGGAGCTAGCCACCACCTTGACCACGGCCGTCCCGCACAGCGATGTGCTGATCGTCGGCGCCGGCAGTGCTGGATCGGTTGTTGCCGAACGTCTTTCCGCCGATCCCGGGTGTGCGGTGACCGTCCTCGAGGCAGGGCCGGCACTCGACGATCCGGGATTGCTCGCTCAGACCGCTAATGGGTTGCAATTGCCGATAGGGGCCGGCAGCCCCCTGGTCCGGCGTTATCAGACCCGGCTCACCGATCGCCCCGCTCGCCAGCAGCCGATCGTGCGCGGGGCGACGGTCGGCGGTTCGGGTGCAATCAACGGCGGCTACTTCTGCCGCGGATTGCCGCGCGATTTCGATCGCACCGCGATACCCGGCTGGGCATGGTCTGATGTCCTCGACCACTTTCGCGCCATCGAGACGGACCTGGATTTTGATGGTCCCGCCCACGGCGACAGCGGCCCCATCCTGGTTCGTCGAACCCACGAAATGACCGGAACCACCGAGCGTTTCATCGCCGCCGCAGAGCGCGCCGGGTTTCGATTGGGTTGCGGACCTCAATGATTGTGGGCCGGCACCGGTTTCGGGAATAGGTGCGGTCCCGCTCAATATCGTCGACGGCGTGCGCATCGGATCCGGCGCGGGATATTTGATCCCAGCGTTGAGCCGATCAAATCTGACGTTGCTCGCACAGACGCGGGCAGTGCGGTTGCGTTTCGCCGGCACCGTCGCAGTGGGCGCCGACGTGATCGGCCCGCAAGGCCACATCACCTTGACCGCTGACCGAATCGTGTTGTGCGCCGGTGCGATTCAAACGGCTCATCTGCTCATGCTTTCCGGCATCGGAGAAGAGGAAATGCTGCGAGCCGTCGGCGTCCCGGTGGTGGCGCCGCTACCGGTGGGGACGTCTTTCAGCGATCACCCCGAATGGGTGTTGCCGACCAATTGGACAGTGGCGCCCGGCCGGCCTGTGCTCGAGGTGGTTCTCAGCACCGCTGACGATCTTGAGATCAGGCCGTATACAGGCGGATTCGTTGCGATGACCGGTGACGGCGACCGCGGGGCATGCCGACTGGCCGCATATCGGGGTGGCGCTCATGCAGCCGCGGGCGCGCGGGCGCATCACGCTGGCCTCCAGAGATCCCGGCGTGGCGCCCCGAATTGAGCACCGCTACGACAGCGAGCCCGACGACGTCGCCGTGCTGCACCGGGGCGCCGAGTTGGCCCGCGAATTAGCCGGCACCACAACATATGTCGGCGGGCCAGTATGGTCTACATCGCAACATCTTTGTGGTACTGCCCCGATGGGCAACGAAGGCGACCCGCGGGTCGTCGTTGATCATCGGTGTCGGGTCTATGGCATGGAGAACCTGTGGGTGATCGACGGCTCTATCCTGCCCGTGATCACCAGCCGCGGTCCGCACGCAACCATCGTGATGCTCGGGCACCGGGCCGCGGAATTCGTTCGGTTAAGTTGATTTTGGCGCCATTTCGCCCGAACGCCCCTGCCTCCGGCCGGCAAGCACGCGACGTACCGGGCGCAGCTGTTGCCCGTCACGGCCCGGGGCCCAAAGTCCGATCAGGACTGCGGCGACGGCAACGATCACGGCCATCGTGATGGTTGAAGCGTGTAAGGCCGTCAGGAATGCGGCTTTACTGACGTCGGCCAGCTGCCGACCCTGGGGCCCAAGCTTGCCGGCCACATCGACGGCTTTTGCCAGTGAATCGGTGGCCGGACCGCGGACCGGTGCGGGAAAGTCTGCCAGTCTCGGTGCAAGGTCGTGCGAGTAGCGACCGGCCAGGATCGAGCCGGCCACCGCGATACCCAACGCGCCACCCATTTCTCGTGACGTGTCGTTCACCGCAGAAGCGACGCCCTGCTTTTCGTCGGGAACCGCACCCATGATCGCCGAAGTCGTTGGTGCCGTGCATACTCCGATACCGGTGGCAAGTATCAGCGTCGGCCAGGCAAATTCGAAATACGTCGAGTGCAGATTCAGTCCGCACATGCACGCGAAATCCAACCGCCATCAACAGTGTGCCGATGATCAGCACAAGTCGCAGACCCAGCTTGGGTACATACCAGAACGACAGTGCCGAGAAAATACCCAGCGGCACCATGAAGGGCCCGAAGGAGATTGCCGTCGCCAGCGGCGAGTAGCCCATGATCTGCTGCACGTATTGCATGCCAATGTAGAAGAACCCGAACGTTGCGCCGAACAGAATGACGATCGCGGCGACACCGGTGGCGAAATTCGGGTCGGCGAACAGCCGAACGTCCAGAAGTGGCCGCCGCCGCCGGAACTCGACAAAGCCGAACACCACCGCGATGACCGCTCCCGCGACAAGGCCGCCCCAGACCAGCGGGTCACTCCATCCGCGGTTGGGTGCTTCCAGGATTGCGGCTACGGCGATCGCAACCGCCGCGCCGATCAGGACCGCGCCCAGCGAATCGATCCGCGGAGCGTTGGTGTCGCGCGACGATGCGACGGTGCACGCCAGAGCGAAAATCGCCAGCCCGGCGACGCCCAGTGACCAGAAGATCGCGTGCCAATCCCAAAAGCGAAGCAGCAGGCCAGAACCAAGCATGCCCAGGACGCCGCCGGAACCGGCCGTGCCGGCCCAGATACCAACGGCCTTCGTGCGATCGTCTTTCCGATAAGCCACGGTCAGCAGTGACAGCGTCGCGGGCATCACAAATGCGGCCCCGATCCCGGCCACCGCGCGGCCCGCGATGATTTGCGCCGGGCTGTGCAACATCGCCGGTGCCATCGAGCCGACCGAGAAAACCACCAAACCGATCAGCAGGGCACCGCGCCTGCCGTAGCGGTCGCCGATCGCTCCGGCGGGTAGCAGCAGGCACGCCAGCGCCACGGTGTAGCCGTCGACGATCCAGTTCAGCTGTGACTGGCGTGGCCGAGGTGGCCACCGCAAGGTCGCCCAGCGCGGTGTTCAACGCGGTCATCGACGCGACAACCAGCGCGACACCCATGCAGGCAACGGTCAGCGTCCAGGTTCGCGCTCGGGGGCTACCGCCGATGCTGACCGCATCAGTACGCTGGTCGGGCCGGACCAGGGTTTCGACCATATGACGCGCCTCCTCGTGGTGGCGTTGGAAGTTTCGAGACTAATAGTCTTGTAGGTAGACCAATAGTCTCGTTCCTAAACGGGGAGGTGGATCACAATTACTGGCGGAACTACCGATCCCCGTCCAGCGCGGTCGCGGGCCCGTTTGCTGGAGGCCGCCGCCGCGTTGCTGCGTTCCGGGGGTCCCAGTGCGGTGACCGTCGATGCGGTCACCCGTACCGCCAACGTAGCGAGAGCCACCCTGTACCGCCACTTCCCAAGCGGAAATGATTTGCTGGCAGCGGCTTTCAACAGCCTCATACCGCCGTCACCGACGCCGCCCGCCGAGGGTTCGCTGCGGGATCGGCTTGTCGCTGTCGTGCAGGCCCAGGCCGAAGCGGTCGCCCAAGCGCCTGCCGTGATGACGGCGATGTCCTGGCTGGCCCTGGGGCGCGACCTAGAAGGGTTGCCAGAACCTCGTGACAGCCATACCGCCGACAGCACGGCGATCACCACATTGCGGGAGCGCATCGCCCAGCAGTACGCGGCGCCGTTCGACGCCATATTCGATAGCCCGGAGGCTGCCGAGCTGGGTGAGGTGGACCGATCCCGGGCCATCGCCCTGCTCATCGGCCCCCTGGTGCTGGGACGCCTGTCCACCCTCCCCGATTTCGACTACCGCGAGTGTGCGCTCGCGGCCGTCGACGGTTTCTTACACGTTCAGCGTGCGCTGAATAGGGCTAGCGCAGCGAGTATCGAATCGGCAGGTGCTTGAGGCCGCCGACGAATGTGGTGGAGATGAGTTCGGGTTCGCCACCCGGCTCAATGGATTTCAGCCGCGGCAACAGTTCGGCGAAAAAGCTGCTCACCTCCATACGGGCCAGGGCCGCCCCCAGGCAGAAGTGCACGCCATAGCCAAATGCCAAGTGCTTGTTCGGGTCTCGGCCGACATCGAGGCGGAACGGATCGTCCAACACCTCCTCGTCACGGTTGGCCGAGACGTAGCAGAGATACACCGCCTCGCCCTTGGCGATCGGCACCCCGCGGACAGTGGTGTCCCGGGTAGCGGTGCGCATGAATTCCTTGACCGGGGTCACCCACCGGATCATCTCCTCGGTGGCCAGCGGCATCAGGTCGAGGTTGTCGGTTAGACGCTTTCGCTGGTCGGGGTTTTCGATCAGCGCCTGCAGGCCGCCGGCGATCGTCGCGCTGGTGGTGTCATGGCCCGCGGAGGCGATGATGACGTAGTAAGACGCGGTGTCGACGTCCGACAACGGCTCGCCGTCGATGCGGGCGTTGGCGATCGCCGACGCCAGGTCTTCGGCGTCGTCGTCGCCGAAGAGTTCCTGGGTGAGCTTGAGCATGCGTCCGAAGTCCGATTCCGGCAGGCCCAGCAGCGACAGAATCACGTACAGCGGGTAATTGACCGCGACCTCCTGCGCGAAGTCGCATTCGTTGCCCCCAGCCAGCATCTTGTCCACATGGATCTTGGCCAGTTCGTGACCCGGACTTTCAGCGCCCGCATCGCCTTTGGACGAAACCAGTCGGCGCCAATCGCGCGTACCGCCCGGTGCTGGGGGTCATCCATATGGATCAGCGTGCGCAGCCCCATCCCGGCGTCCAGCTGGGCGCGCGACATCGTCGGCCTCAGCGGTGCCAAGCAGCGGCCGCGGTTCGTTGATGAACAAGTCATTGGCGCGCTCGATCTCCATGATGTCGGCGTGCTTGGTGATCGCTCAGAACGGCCGGTAGGGCGGACAGTCGACCCACGACACCGGTGCATGGGCGCGCAGCTGGGTCAGTGCCGCGTGCAGCCTGGGTTCGTCGTGTAGGCGGTGGGGTCGGCGAACACCTTCGCGGCCTCATCAACTATCGGTGTGCTCATCCTTAGCTCGCCCTCTTCAGGTCTGGCCCAGCCGGCCACAAATTATCTCGACGTGTGCCAGTCTGAGCTTCGGTGGTCGGTGCCTCAAGAGGGTCTCTGACCAGTGCATTGACCGGCCGGCGAAACCATGTCCCCGACGTTCGCCCGAGATTTGGCCAAAGCCATGATCTAGGGCATACTGTTCAGGTTGCCTTGGGCCAGGTTTGCGCCTGGCCGGGTATACGACCAGCGCCCAAACGGGCGCGTCCGGTCCCATCCTTGGAGCGCGACTAATTTTGGCCGCGGACGAGGCTGCGTGAGGGTGACACGCCCGAGCGCGGGGGCCGGTGGACCACGACAGGTAAACAGCGGCGCAGTATCCGGCGCGACGCTCGATCGGCCCAAGATTGGCCGGGCCCGATCGGCGCGCCGGGAGCACCAGGTCCGGACACGGATTTCAAGTGGAGTGAGGGTAGGAGAAGCGTGGCGGGACAGAAGATCCGCATCAGGCTCAAGGCCTACGACCATGAGGCTATCGACGCGTCGGCGCGCAAAATCGTCGAGACCGTCGTCCGCACGGGTGCCAGTGTCGTAGGTCCGGTGCCGCTGCCGACTGAGAAGAACGTGTATTGCGTCATCCGCTCTCCGCATAAGTACAAGGACTCGCGAGAGCACTTCGAGATGCGTACCCACAAGCGGTTGATCGACATCCTGGATCCGACGCCGAAGACCGTTGACGCGCTGATGCGCATCGATCTTCCGGCCAGTGTCGACGTCAACATCCAGTAGGGGAGTCTTCAGAGCAATGGCGCGAAAGGGCATTCTCGGTACCAAGCTGGGCATGACGCAGGTATTCGACGAGAACAACAGGATTGTGCCGGTAACGGTGGTCAAGGCCGGGCCGAACGTGGTGACCCGCATCCGCACGCCGGAGCGCGACGGCTACAGCGCCGTTCAGTTGGCGTACGGCGAGATCAGTCCACGCAAGGTCAACAAGCCGGTGACCGGTCAGTACACCGCCGCGGGCGTCAACCCACGCCGGTACTTGGCCGAACTGCGGCTGGACAACCCGGACGCGGCGGCCGAGTACGAGGTCGGCCAGGAGTTGACGGCGGAGATCTTCACCGACGGCAGCTATGTCGACGTGACCGGAACCTCCAAGGGGAAAGGCTTCGCCGGCACCATGAAGCGCCACGGCTTCCGCGGTCAGGGCGCCAGTCACGGTGCCCAGGCGGTACACCGCCGCCCGGGCTCCATCGGCGCCTGCGCCACTCCCGCTCGGGTCTTCAAGGGGACCCGGATGGCGGGCCGGATGGGCAACGATCGGGTGACCGTCCAGAACCTGTTGGTGCACAAGGTCGATACCGAGAACGGCGTGCTGCTGATCAAAGGTGCGGTCCCCGGCCGCACCGGTGGACTCGTGATGGTCCGCAACGCGATCAAACGAGGTGAGAAGTAATGGCAGCACAAGGCCAGAAGACACTCAAGATTGACGTCAAGACGCCGGACGGCAAGGTCGAGGGCTCGATCGAGTTGCCGGCCGAATTGTTCGATGCCCCGGCCAATATCGCGCTGATGCACCAGGTGGTCACCGCACAGCGGGCGGCGGCTCGCCAGGGCACGCACTCGACCAAGACGCGCGGCGATGTCAGCGGCGGTGGCCGCAAGCCCTACCGGCAGAAGGGAACCGGTCGTGCCCGGCAGGGTTCGATCCGGGCCCCGCAGTTCACCGGTGGCGGCGTCGTGCACGGCCCCAAGCCGCGCGACTACAGCCAGCGCACACCCAAGAAGATGATCGCCGCGGCGTTGCGCGGCGCATTGTCGGACCGTGCACGTAACGGGCGCATCCATGCGATCACCGAGCTGGTGTCGGGTCAGACGCCGTCCACCAAGAACGCCAAGGCATTTCTGGGCACGCTGACCGACCGCAAGCAGGTGCTGGTCGTGATCGGACGCAGCGACGAGGCCGGCGCCAAGAGCGTGCGCAACCTGCCCGGTGTGCACATCCTGGCGCCCGACCAGCTCAACACCTATGACGTGCTGCGCTCCGACGACGTGGTGTTCAGCGTTGAGGCGCTTAACGCCTACATCGCCGCAGCAACACGCAGTGCCGCCGAAGACAATGATGTGGAGGTTTCGGCCTGATGGCGACCATCACTGACCCCCGCGACATCATCTTGGCTCCGGTCATCTCGGAAAAGTCCTATGGGCTGCTCGATGACAATGTGTACACCTTCGTGGTGCACCCCGATTCGAACAAGACGCAGATCAAGATCGCCATCGAGAAGATCTTCTCCGTCAAGGTCTTATCGGTGAACACCGCGAACAGGCAGGGCAAACGCAAACGCACCAGGACCGGATACGGCAAGCGCAAGAGCACCAAGCGGGCCATCGTCACGCTGGCGCCGGGTAGCAAGCCGATCGACCTGTTCGGAGCACCGGCCTAGCCGCGAGAGAAAGACCTGATTAGACATGGCAATTCGCAAGTACAAGCCGACGACCCCCGGTCGTCGCGGTGCCAGCGTGTCCGACTTCGCCGAGATCACTCGGTCGACCCCGGAGAAGTCGTTGGTGCGCCCGCTGCACGGTAATGGTGGGCGCAACGCACACGGCCGGATCACCACCCGCCACAAGGGTGGGGGTCACAAGCGCGCCTACCGGGCGGTCGACTTCCGACGCAACGACAAAGACGGTGTCAACGCCAAGGTCGCGCATATCGAGTACGACCCGAACCGCACCGCCAACATCGCCTTGCTGCATTTCCTTGATGGTGAGAAGCGCTACATCATTGCCCCACTTGGGCTGTCGCAGGGCGACGTGGTGGAATCGGGCGCCAACGCCGACATCAAGCCGGGCAACAACCTGCCGTTGCGCAATATCCCGGCGGGTACCTTGATCCACGCCGTGGAGCTGCGGCCGGGCGGTGGCGCCAAGCTGGCGCGGTCGGCCGGGTCGAGCATCCAGTTGCTCGGCAAGGAGGGCACCTACGCGTCGTTGCGGATGCCCAGCGGTGAGATTCGCCGGGTCGACGTGCGCTGCCGCGCCACGGTCGGTGAGGTGGGCAACGCCGAGCAGGCAAACATCAACTGGGGCAAGGCCGGTCGTATGCGGTGGAAGGGCAAGCGCCCGTCGGTCCGCGGTGTGGTCATGAACCCGGTGGACCACCCGCACGGTGGCGGTGAGGGTAAGACCTCCGGTGGCCGGCACCCGGTGAGCCCGTGGGGCAAGCCCGAGGGCCGCACCCGCAGCCGCAAGAAACTCAGTAACAAACTCATCGTCCGACGCCGGCGCACCGGCAAGAAGCACTCGCGCTAGGAAGTCGAGGAGTAGCACATGCCACGCAGCCTGAAAAAGGGACCGTTCGTCGACGACCACCTGCTCAAGAAGGTCGACGTACAGAACGAGAAGAACACCAAGCAGGTCATCAAGACCTGGTCGCGGCGGTCGACGATCATTCCGGACTTCATCGGCCACACCTTCGCCGTGCACGACGGACGCAAGCATGTCCCGGTGTTCGTCACCGAGGCGATGGTGGGTCACAAGCTGGGTGAGTTCGCGCCGACACGCACCTTCAAGGGACACATCAAGGACGACCGAA
Organism: uncultured Actinomycetota bacterium; assembly: GCA_963730415.1. Classification (GTDB taxonomy): domain Bacteria; phylum Actinomycetota; class Actinomycetes; order Mycobacteriales; family Mycobacteriaceae; genus Mycobacterium. Next base: position 40,833 of record CAVSSC010000004.1, read on the forward strand.
AGGCCAAACGGCGATGACCACAACCGAATTTCCGTCGGCGGTCGCCAAGGCACGGTTTGTGCGGGTGTCGCCGAGAAAAGCGCGCCGGGTCATCGACCTGGTGCGTGGCAGGTCGGTGACCGACGCACTCGACATCCTGCGCTGGGCGCCGCAGGCCGCCAGTGAGCCGGTGGCCAAGGTGATAGCGAGCGCCGCGGCGAACGCGCAGAACAACAACGGACTGGACCCCGCGACTCTGGTGGTCGCCACCGTCTACGCCGACGAGGGACCAACCGCCAAGCGCATTCGTCCGCGCGCCCAGGGGCGCGCGTTCCGGATCCGCAGGCGCACCAGCCACATCACGGTCGTGCTGGAAAGCCGGCCGGCCAAGGATCAGCGGTCGGTGAAGTCGACGAGGGCCCGGCGCGCCGAGGCCAGCAAGGCCGCCGCGACGGCGCCAGCCAAGAAAGGGCCCGCCAAGAAAGCTTCCGCCGCGAAGGCACCGGCGAGCAAAGCGCCCGCCAAGAAAGCGCCTGCCAAGAAGGCACCGGTCAAATCCGCGGCCAAATCCGCGGAAGCCGGCACGACAGCTTCTGAGACTTCTGAAGCGAAGGGAGGCTCAGACTAGTGGGCCAGAAGATCAACCCGCACGGCTTTCGGCTGGGCATCACCACAGACTGGAAGTCTCGCTGGTACGCCGACAAGCAGTACTCCGAGTACGTCAAGGAAGATGTCGCAATCCGGCGGCTGCTGTCCACCGGCCTGGAGCGCGCCGGAATCGCCGACGTGGAGATCGAGCGCACCCGCGACCGGGTCCGGGTAGACATCCACACCGCGCGTCCCGGCATCGTCATTGGCCGCCGCGGTACCGAGGCTGACCGGATCCGTGCAGACCTGGAAAAGCTGACCGGCAAGCAGGTCCAGCTCAACATTCTCGAAGTCAGAAACCCGGAGTCGCAAGCACAATTGGTGGCCCAGGGGGTCGCCGAGCAGTTGAGCAACCGGGTGGCGTTCCGCCGCGCAATGCGCAAGGCCATCCAGTCGGCGATGCGTCAGCCCAACGTCAAAGGCATCCGGGTGCAGTGCTCCGGCCGTCTCGGCGGCGCGGAAATGAGCCGCTCGGAGTTCTACCGCGAGGGCCGGGTGCCGTTGCACACGCTGCGCGCCGACATCGACTACGGCTTGTACGAGGCCAAGACCACCTTCGGCCGGATCGGTGTGAAGGTGTGGATCTACAAGGGCGACATCGTCGGTGGAAAACGCGAATTGGCCGCCGCCGCCCCGGCGGGCGCCGAGCGTCCGCGCCGCGAGCGGCCGTCGGGTACGCGTCCACGGCGCAGTGGCGCATCGGGCACCACACCAACCAGCACTGAGGCTGGACGGGCCGCGAGCGGCGAGGAATCCGCCGCTGGATCTTCAGCTGACGCTGCGCCCACCTTAGAATCGCAAAGCACGGAGAGCTGAATCATGTTGATTCCCCGCAAAGTTAAACACCGTAAGCAGCATCACCCCCGCCAGCGCGGCATCGCCAGTGGCGGCACGGAGGTGAACTTCGGTGACTACGGCATCCAGGCCCTTGAGCACGCCTACGTCACCAACCGGCAGATCGAGGCCGCGCGTATCGCGATCAACCGGCACATCAAGCGTGGCGGCAAGGTGTGGATCAACGTCTTCCCCGACCGCCCACTGACCAAGAAGCCCGCAGAAACCCGGATGGGTTCGGGTAAGGGCTCCCCGGAGTGGTGGGTGGTCAACGTCAAGCCGGGCCGGGTGCTGTTCGAACTCAGCTACCCCAATGAATCGGTGGCCCGGGCAGCGCTCACCCGAGCAATCCACAAGTTGCCGATCAAGGCACGCATCGTGACCCGAGAGGATCAGTTCTGATGGCAGTGGGAATTTCGCCTGGCGAACTGCGTGAGCTCACCGACGAGGAGCTGGCCGAACGCCTGCGCGAATCCAAGGAGGAGCTGTTCAACCTGCGTTTCCAGATGGCGACCGGACAGCTCAGCAACAACCGCCGGCTCCGCACGGTGCGTCAGGAAATCGCGCGCGTCTACACGGTGCTGCGCGAACGAGAACTGGGCCTGGCTTCCGGGCCCGACGGTAAGGAATCGTGATGGCAGAAGCGAAGGCCCCCGCCAAGGCTTCCAAGGCGGCCCCAAAAGCGGCCACCAAGCAGGCCGCTCCCGCGGATGCCGGGTCGAAAGAGAAGGGCCCCAAGCAGACTCCGCGCACCCCGAAGACGCGTGGCCGGCGCAAGATGCGCATCGGTTACGTGGTGAGTGACAAGATGCAGAAAACCATCGTGGTCGAGCTCGAAGACCGCGTGCGGCACCCGTTGTACGGCAAGATCATCCGTACCACCACGAAGGTCAAGGCACACGACGAGAACAGCACCGCCGGCATCGGCGACCGCGTTTCGTTGATGGAGACGCGTCCGACGTCGGCGACCAAACGCTGGCGTCTTGTCGAAATTTTGGAAAAGGCGAAGTAAGGCCTGGTAGCCCGCAGCAGTAACACGCCCGGTCCCGGGTGTAGTCTTCACGCGACGTTCGGCTGGCAAGTCCGCTACGAGAGTGAGGCTGGCGATGGTGACTGGGTCGTCCGAGTCGGGGCAGTTCAACGGCAAGATTGAGCTCGATATTCGGGATTCCGAGCCGGACTGGGGCCCGTACGCCGCACCGACCGCGCCGGAGAACTCGCCGAACGTCCTTTATCTGGTCTGGGATGACACCGGCATCGCGACCTGGGACTGCTTCGGCGGCCTGGTCGACATGCCCGCCATGACGCGCATCGCCGAGCGCGGTGTACGACTGTCGCAATTTCACACAACCGCGCTGTGCTCGCCGACCAGGGCGTCCCTGCTGACCGGTCGCAACGCCACGACGGTCGGCATGGCCACCATCGAAGAGTTCACCGACGGGTTCCCCAACTGCAACGGTCGTATCCCGTTCGACACCGCGCTGCTCCCTGAAGTGCTCGCCGAACGCGGCTACAACACCTACTGCATTGGCAAGTGGCACCTGACGCCGCTTGAAGAGTCCAATCTGGCGTCGACTAAACGACACTGGCCGACCTCGCGCGGCTTCGAACGGTTCTATGGGTTCATGGGCGGTGAGACCGATCAGTGGTATCCCGACCTGGTGTACGACAACCATCCGGTAAACCCTCCGGGCACACCGGAGGACGGCTACCACCTGTCGAAAGACATCGCCGACAGGACCATTGAATTCATCCGCGATGCCAAGGTGATCGCGCCCGACAAACCGTGGTTCAGCTATGTGTGCCCGGGTGCCGGGCATGCGCCGCACCACGTCTTCAAAGAGTGGGCGGACAAGTATGCCGGCCGCTTCGACATGGGCTACGAGCGCTACCGCGAGATCGTGCTGGAAAAGCAGAAGTCGTTGGGGATCGTGCCGCCGGAAACTGAACTGTCGCCGGTCAACCCGTATCTCGATGTCAAGGGGCCCAACGGAGAGCCGTGGCCGCTGCAGGACACGGTCCGACCCTGGGACTCGCTGGGCGATGACGCGAAGAAACTGTTCAGCCGGATGGCGGAGGTCTTCGCCGGTTTTCTGAGCTACACCGACGCTCAGATCGGCCGGATCCTGGACTATCTCGAGGAATCCGGCCAGCTGGACAGCACCATCATCGTGGTGATCTCCGACAACGGCGCCAGCGGTGAGGGCGGTCCAAACGGATCGGTGAACGAGGGCAAGTTCTTCAACGGCTACATCGACACCGTCGAAGAGAGCATGAAGTTGTTCGACCACCTCGGTGGCCCAAAGACCTACAACCATTACCCCATCGGGTGGGCGATGGCCTTTAACACGCCGTACAAGCTGTACAAGCGGTACGCCTCGCATGAAGGCGGTATAGCCGACACGGCAATCATTTCGTGGCCCAACGGGATTGCCGCACGTGGGGAGATCCGCGACAACTACGTCAACGTCTGCGATATCACTCCGACGGTTTACGACCTGCTGGGCATGACACCGCCGGAGACGGTCAAAGGCATCGCGCAGAAACCGCTGGACGGTGTGAGTTTCAAAGCGGCCCTTGCCGATCCGGCTGCCGACACCGGCAAGCAGACCCAGTTCTACTCCATGCTCGGTACCCGCGGAATCTGGCATGAGGGCTGGTTCGCCAACACCATTCACGCGGCCACGCCGGCGGGGTGGTCGCATTTCGACGCCGACCGCTGGGAACTGTTCCACATCGAGGCCGATCGCAGCCAGTGCCACGACTTGGCCGCCGAGAACCCGGACAAACTCGAGAAACTCAAGGCGCTGTGGTTCTCCGAGGCCGCTAAGTACAACGGACTGCCGCTGTCGGATCTGAACATCGTCGAAACGATGATGCGGTGGCGGCCCTACCTTGTCAGCGAACGGTCCAGTTACATCTACTATCCCAACTGCGCTGACGTGGGCATCGGCGCCGCTGCCGAGATTCGCGGCCGGTCGTTCTCCGTGCTGGCCGAGGTGACCGTGGATACCACCGGCGCCGAAGGTGTGCTGTTCAAGCAAGGCGGCGCCCATGGCGGGCACGTGCTGTTCATCCAGGACGGACGTCTGCACTACGTCTACAACTTCCTCGGCGAGCGGCAGCAGACGGTCTCTTCGTCCGGCGCGGTGCCGCTGGGCAGACATGTGTTCGGCGCTAGCTATTCGCGGACCGGAACCGTGGCGAACAGCCACACGCCGCTCGGTGATGTCACGCTGTTCATCGACGACACGGCGGTCGGCTCGCTAGCGGATGTGACCACGCACCCGGGAACGTTCGGGCTCGCGGGTGCCGGCATTACCGTCGGACACAACGGTGGGTCGGGAGTATCCAGCCGCTATAAGGCGCCGTTCGCGTTCACCGGTGGCACCATCGCCCAGGTCACCATCGACCTGTCCGGCCGACCATATGAAGACGTGGAATCTGAAGTTGCGCTTGCCTTTTCGCGCGACTGAGCTCTCGGCGCGCTACAAGTCCGTGGCACTCGGCACTGCGGGCCTACTCTGCCTGTCGGCAGGCCTGGCTGTGGGTTGCGAGAAAACCACAGGCGGCATCGCCATCGGGGTCAGTGGAACGGCTTCGTCGACGACCTCGGCCGCACCCCTGTCCGACCCGGCCGAGCCGGTGCCCGGCGTCGAGACCACACTGCCCGACCATATTCCACCCAATGCCCTGGTGTGTTTCCCATCGCCCACCGGCAATGGCCGCTTGACCATGGCTTCGGTATCCGATCCGGTCGCGCCCAAAATCACCGTCCCGCTGCCGGACGGCTGGAATTCGGCCCCTGGCACGTGGTGGTCATCCATTTAGAGGGGCCCGCCGGTGCGCCGGGCTATGACGCGGCCAAATCCACGGTGATGCAGCAATTCGCAGTCGTCATACCCTGAAAAGTCCTGTATTCCCTGCTAGCATCTGGCCCCGTGATGCCTAAATGACCGCCGGGCCGCCGGCGCCCCCGGCGCCGCCGGCGCAGTCCAGTTCACGAGGACGGCAAATTGCGATCGCCTTCGGGGTTGTCGCGGTCGTCATCGTTATCTACGTCCTTTCGCTGATTTCCGTGCATTTGTTGGCCAAATCAGCGCCGCCCCTGCCTGCAGTCGACTTCAGCAAGCTCGAGGCCGACGACAGCGTTGTGCAGGTGCACCTGGAGAAGCTGGATACCGTCGCAAACCGGTTGACGGTGAATGTGCTTGTGTATCCGAAGGATTCGCTGTACGACAAGAACTTCGGTGTGCTGACCACCGACGCGGCCGTGCGGCTGTATCCGGAGAACGACCTGGGAGACTTGCAATACCCGGTAGGAAAAGCGCCGGCGCAAATCAGCACCGCCCTCGTGGCCCAAGGCGATCCCGGTAACTGGCCGTTCGACTCATACAAGACGGAAGTCATCGCGGCCGACGTGTTCACCGGTTCCGGCCAAAACCGCGAAAAAGTACCCGCCCGCCTGGAAGCGACCGGAAAGTTGGACGGCTGGGACGCTACTGTCACGCGAGTCCATGACCCCGAGGAATCCAACCCGGATGTCCAGGACGATGTGATCATCACGTTGCAGAGGTCCAAGGGTCCGCTGATCTTCGACTTTGGAATCTGCCTGGTCCTTATCGCCCTGCCCGCGTTGGCATTCTGGGTGGCCATTCCCATGGCGTTGGGCAGGACCTCGTTCTTGCCGCCGTTCGGAACGTGGTTCGCGGCCCTGCTGTTCGCCGTCGTCCCTCTGCGCAACTTCCTCCCCGGTTCTCCACCGCCGGGTTCGTGGGTCGACCAAGCCATCGTGCTATGGGTGTTGATAGGGCTGGTTACCGCCATGACCCTGTTCATCTTGGCCTGGTGGCGTCACCGCGACCGAAAGACACCGAAGAAGGCCTAGTTCTGCGACTGGCTTTTACTCCGAATTCGATGATTCCACAGGGCCGATCGCGTCGACGGCGCTCGAAACGGTTGCTCGGAAGTCCGGCGACAGCGGGATGTAGCCGATTTTCGCGAGGTCGACCTGGCCGGGACCAATCGCCGCCTGCAGAAACGCTCTGACCGCCTTGGCGACGTTGGCGCTGGGATATGTGGAGCAGACGATCTCATAGGTGGCCATGACGATCGGGTACACGTCGGGTTGGGCTGGGTTGTAGAACGACGAAAGGTCGAGCACGAGGTTGTTGCCGCCGCCGATGACTTTGGCGCCGGTGATGGTCTTGCCGACCGCGTCGGTGCCAATCCGGACTGGCCGTAACGACCTGCGGCTGGCCGGCGTCTTGATCTCTGCGGCGAAAAGCCCTTCCTTCAGCGCGAATGACAGTTCGTTGTAGCTGATCGCGCCCTCGGTGGTTCTCACAAGAGCCGCGGTGCCGGCGTTGCCTGCGGCACCGGTGCCGACGCCGCCGTTGAAGGTCTTGCTCACGGGCCTGTTCCACGCTCCACCGGACGCCGCCTTTAGGTAGGCCTGGAAGTTGTCTGTGGTGCCCGATGCGTCGCTGCGGTAGATGACGTGAATGTCCTCCGCCGGCATGGATGCGTTGAGCGCGGTGAGGGCCGGGTCGTCCCAGCGCTTGATGGTGCCGTTGAAGATTTTGGCCAGCGTGGGCCCGTCAAGCACCAAAGAGTCGGCGGCGCTGAGGTTGTACGTGATGGCCAGCGGGCCGAACACCACGGGCAGGTTCCAGGCGTCGGCACCCCCGCATCGCTGTTTGGCCGCGGGGTATTGGTCGACGGTCAGCGGTATGTCCGATCCGGCGAAATCGGTTTTGCCGGCGAGAAAGTCGCTGACTCCGGCGCCTGAACCATTTGCGGTGTAGTTAACAGTTTGCCCGGAGCAGGCCTTCGTATACGCAGTGATGAACCGGGTCATCGCATTGGCTTGTGCGGTCGAGCCGCTGGCGGCCAAGTTCTGGTCGCCGCCGCAGGTAACCTTTGCCCCGGCGGTATAAGGCAGGGTCGCAGGGGCGTTGCTGCATGCCGAGAGAAATAGGGCAGCCGTAGCGAGCAAGCTTATGGTTGTAGCTGATCGATTGCGCTTCACGTTGGTTGTTTCCTTGCGACGACGGATCCGGCGGGTGGACTCGCATGGCCTCGTCGACCACGATGGCGCCCGGCGCCGACGGCGAGCGCGAGGGGCAACAGCAATGTCATCCCGATTTCGGCACATGTCGAGAGATACAGCTATCGAAACGAGCAAGTAAACAAAGATTAGATGAACGGGTGGGCTCGACTGTATGAATGGCTGGATTGGTCATTCTCTGGATCCGCGCGTATGAGCCGCATGGAGCCGTTTGCGGTAGTCATACCCTGAAGTAGTGCTTACCGAGTTGGTCGAGTTGCCTGGCGGATCGTTCCGCATGGGGTCGACGAGCTTTTACCCGGAAGAGGCGCCGATCCATACGGTGACCGTGGGTCCCTTCGCGGTGGAGCGGCACCCGGTGACCAACGCGCAGTTCGCGCAATTCGTCGCCGCAACAGGGTATGTGACGGTCGCTGAGCAACCGATCGACCCCGCGCTTTATCCTGGCGCAAATCCTAACGATCTGTGCCCGGGCGCTATGGTTTTCCGCCCGACACCAGGGCCCGTCGATCTGCGTGACTGGCGTCAATGGTGGGACTGGGTACCGGGGGCAAGCTGGCGTCATCCGTTCGGGCCGGACAGCGATATCGCACACCGGGGTGATCATCCGGTGGTGCAGGTGGCCTATCCGGACGCCGCGGCCTATGCGCACTGGGCCGGCCGGCGACTGCCGACCGAAGCCGAATGGGAGTATGCGGCCCGGGCCGGAAGCATGACGACGTACTCGTGGGGTGACAAGACCAAACTTGATGGGCGACTGATGGCCAACACCTGGCAGGGCAGGTTCCCCTACCGCAATGACGGGGCGCTCGGCTGGACGGGGACTTCGCCGGTGGGCACGTTTCCACCCAATGGGTTCGGCCTGCTCGACATGATCGGCAATGTCTGGGAGTGGACCGCCACCGAATTTTCCGCACACCACCGGCTCGATCAGCCGCCGAAAGCCTGTTGCACACCCTTGGGCCCCGCCGATCCGACCGTCAACCAGACTTTGAAGGGCGGTTCGCACCTATGCGCGCCGGAGTACTGTCACCGCTACCGTCCGGCAGCACGGTCACCGCAGTCGCAAGACTCCGCGACCACCCACATCGGGTTTCGCTGCGTGGCGGATTTGGGGTCGAACTGGCGACGCTGCAGCGCGTCGTGACCTGCGTCCTCCCGCATTCCTCCTACCGCAAGTGAACGTTGCATGTCCGGCGCGTGACGGAAGCCTCCACGTGCGTGCAGGTGTGGGAATTCGGCGCGCGATCAGCATGGTCGTTCGCTAGCATCTGACCACGTGGTGCCCCGACAAACTGGATTTCGGCAGCCAGTTCTAGACCGGCCCCAGCAAGCAGTGCAGTGCTCGCGGCATGCGGTTGGTCGCGGCGGCGACCAATGACCACAGAGGCTCAGCCGACACCGTCTCCGCCGCCGACGCTCGACGAGCCGGCCCCGGCGCCAAAGAAAAAGAAGAAGTCGCCTGGCAAGGTTAAGCCGCCCAAGTTAAAGAAATCTCAGATCGAGATCGGTGTGGCCATTCTGGTCACCGTCGTCATCACCTACGCCCTATCGCTGCTCGGCGTCCATTTGCTGCAAAGAGAAGGGGGTCCGCTGCCTGCTCTGGATTTGAGCCAGGGCGGGGGCGATGCAACCATCGTGCAGCTACGCGTCGAGGAGCTGAAACCCGTCGCGAATCGCCTTACCGTGAACGTGCTCGTTTACCCCGGGATTGCGCAATACGACCCACGATTCGATGTGTTGGGCAACGACGTCGCCGTGCGACTGTATCCAACGAGCGACCTGGGGGACCTGAATTACCCGAAGGGGAAAGCACCGGCGCAACTCACCACCACCATCGAGGCGCACGGCAATCCCCGTAACTGGCCATTCGACACGTACAAGACCGAGCCGATCGCGGCCGATGCGTTCGTCGGGTCCGGTGACAACCGTATAAAGGTACCGGCCCTGGTCGAAGTAACCGGATCGTTGGACGGTTGGAACATCAGTGTCGACCGCGTTCGCGACCCGAGCGGCCTTCGGACCTCGCGGTCCATGGACACCGGCAACGTGATCATCACCCTGGAGAGAGCCGAGGGCCCGCTTGTTTTCGACTTGGTCATCTGCCTCGTTCTCATGACGCTGCCGACCTTGGCGCTATTAGTGGCTATTCCAATGGCAATGGGCAGGCGGAAGTTCGTGCCGCCGTTCGGAACGTGGTATGCCGCGATGCTGTTCGCAGTCGTACCGCTGCGCAACATCCTTCCTGGAAGCCCACCGCCTGGTTCATGGGTTGATCAAGCCCTCGTGCAGTGGGTGCTGCTCGCACTGGTGACGGCGATGAGCTTGTACTTCTTCTCCTGGGTCCGACAAGGGGATTGAGCATCGCGGGCGCTTTTTGTCGTAGGCCCGTGGCATGATCGAATGTATGTTCGAGAAGTGTGGGTCGTCGCCGGAGGTGATCGCCCGGTTTGATGAGCTCTTCGAGCGGCGTTGTCCGTCGCGGACGCCGGAGTCGGCGGCGCTGGTGGGGGTCATTGGTGCGGCCGCGCGGGCGGAGAATCGGGCGGCCGCTGCGGTGTTGGACGGGATCGGGCGGTTGTTTTCCTATCGGCTTTCGCGCTGTGCGGAGAGCGAGCAGTGGGCGGTCGACACCATGGAGGCGGTGGCCGCCGAGGTGGCGGCGGAGTTGCGGATCAGCCAAGGGTTGGCCGCGAGCAAGGTGCGCTATGCCCGGGTGATGCGGGAGCGCCTGCCCCGGGTGGGTGAGGTGTTCAAGGCCGGTGAGATCGACTTTCGGATGTTCGCCACGCTGGTGTATCGCACCGATTTGATTGTTGATCCTAAGGTGTTGGCGGCCGTGGATGCGGCGTTGGCGGTCAACGTGATCCGCTGGCCGTCGATGACCCGGGGCCGGTTGGCCGCCCAGGTGGACAAGATCGTGGCGCGCGCGGATGTCGATGCGGTGCGGCGGGGACGGGAGCGGGTGGTGGGCCGGCAGGTCTGGATCGGCGATGTGGGCGATGGTCTGTCGCGCATCGAGGGCAGTTTGTTGAGCCCGGATGCCCAGGCGCTCGAGCGCCGGTTGGACGCGTTGGCGGCCACGGTGTGTGAGCACGACCCGCGCACCCGTGAGCAGCGCCGCGCCGATGCGTTGGGGGCGTTGGCGGCCGGGGTCGATCGGCTGGGGTGTCGCTGCGGGCGCCGCGACTGCGCGGCCGGGAAGCGGCCCGCGGCGGGCCCGGTGGTGATTCATGTGATCGCCGAGCATGCCACCGTGGACGGCCGCGGCTCAGCACCCGCGTCGGTGGTGGGCGCCGAGGGGCTCATCGCGCCCGAGCAGGTGGCCGAGTTGGCCGGCGCGGCCAAGCGGGTGCCGCTGATCCACCCCGCCGACGCCCCGCCGGAGCCGGGATATGTGCCCTCGACGGCGCTGGCCGATTTTGTGCGGTGCCGGGATTTGACGTGCCGTTGGCCCGGCTGCGACCGGCCGGCCTTCGACTGCGATCTCGACCATACGATCCCGTATGCCGACGGTGGGCCCACCCATGCGGCCAACCTCAAGTGTTATTGCCGTACCCATCATTTGGTCAAAACGTTTTGGGGGTGGCGCGATCAGCAGCTGCCCGATGGGACGCTGATTTTGACCTCGCCGGCGGGGTGCACCTATGTCACCACCCCGGGCAGCGCGCTGCTGTTTCCGAGTTTGTGCCCATCCACCGGCGCGATACCGGCCCCCGAGGCCGACCCGCCGCTGGACTACTGCGGCCCGCGCACCGCGATGATGCCCACCCGGCGACGCACCCGCGCCCAAAACCGGGCCCACCGCATCGCCACCGAACGCCGACACAACCGCGACGCCCGCATGGCCCGGCAGGCCCAGTGCGTGAGCACCATCGGACCCGCCCCACCCGACACCGACGACGACCCACCGCCGTTCTAGCGCGAATTTGGCTCTGAGCAGGTCGTCGCCTAGACTCTAGGGGTTGCCTTGGGCAGACCTCGGCCGGTACATGCAAGCGTAATCGGCCCTGCGTGCCCTTCGGCGACAAAGACCGTGCACGTCAGGTTTTTGGTGGGTCATGCTCGCCGAATGCTCACCGAGGTGAGTTCTCCTGCCGTGCACACGCAACCAGGTCAGGAGATCGAGTGATTCAGCAGGAATCGCGGCTGAAGGTCGCCGACAACACCGGCGCCAAGGAGATCTTGTGCATCCGGGTGCTCGGCGGTTCGTCGCGACGCTACGCCGGCATCGGTGATGTCATCGTCGCCACCGTCAAGGACGCCATTCCGGGCGGCAACGTCAAGCGCGGGGATGTCGTCAAAGCCGTCGTGGTACGCACGGTCAAGGAGCGCAGGCGTCCCGACGGTAGTTACATCAAGTTCGACGAGAACGCCGCGGTGATCATCAAGCCCGACAACGACCCGCGCGGGACGCGTATTTTCGGGCCGGTCGGCCGCGAACTTCGCGAGAAGCGGTTCATGAAGATCATCTCGCTGGCCCCGGAGGTGTTGTAGATGAAGGTCCACAAAGGCGACACCGTCCTGGTAATCGCGGGCAAGGACAAGGGCGCCAAAGGCAAGGTGCTGCAGGCTTACCCGGACCGTAACCGGGTGCTGGTCGAGGGCGTCAACCGGATCAAGAAGCACACCGCGATTTCGACCAACCAGCGCGGAGCTCGGTCGGGCGGAATTGTCACGCAGGAAGCCCCAATCCACGTCTCCAACGTGATGGTGGTCGACTCGGACGGTAAGCCCACCCGAATCGGCTACCGGGTAGACGAGGAGACCGGCAAGCGGGTCCGTATCTCCAAGCGCAACGGCAAGGACATCTAGGCATGTCAACCACGGAAAGCACTGTGAAGGTTCAGCCCCGCCTGAAAGAGCGCTACCGCAACGAGATCCGCGATTCGTTGCAACAAGCAGTTCGGCTACGGCAACGTCATGCAGATCCCGACCGTGACGAAGGTCGTCGTCAACATGGGCGTCGGCGAAGCGGCGCGGGACGCCAAGCTGATCAACGGCGCGGTCAACGACTTGGCGCTGATCACCGGGCAACGGCCTGAAGTTCGTCGGGCACGGAAATCCATAGCGCAGTTCAAATTGCGCGAGGGCATGCCGATCGGCGCTCGGGTCACCTTGCGCGGAGACCGGATGTGGGAGTTCCTCGACCGTCTCACCTCGATCGCGCTGCCACGTATTCGTGACTTCCGCGGGCTTTCGCCCAAGCAGTTCGACGGTGTCGGCAACTACACGTTCGGGCTGGCCGAGCAGTCGGTGTTCCACGAGATCGACGTGGACAAGATCGACCGGGTCCGCGGCATGGACATCAACGTCGTCACCTCGGCGACGACCGACGACGAAGGACGAGCGCTGTTGCGGGCCCTCGGCTTTCCGTTCAAGGAGAACTGAGTAGATGGCTAAGAAGGCACTGGTTAACAAGGCAGCGCGCAAACCAAGCTTCGCGGTGCGCGGCTACACCCGCTGCAGCAAGTGCGGCCGCCCGCGTGCGGTCTACCGCAAATTCGGGCTGTGCAGGATCTGCCTGCGCGAGATGGCGCACGCGGGTGAATTGCCCGGCGTGCAGAAGAGCAGCTGGTAACAGCAAGGACCACAGACCAACCCATAACAGGCGCGCGACAGGCCCGAACCGGGAACCACCGCGAGGAAGGTACCAACGCTGTCATGACAATGACGGACCCGATCGCAGACTTCTTGACACGTCTGCGCAACGCCAACTCGGCGTATCACGACGAGGTGAGTTTGCCGCATTCCAAGCTCAAGGCCAACATCGCCCAGATCCTCAAGAGCGAGGGATACATCAGCGACTACCGAACCGAAGACGCTCGGGTCGGCAAGTCGCTGGTCGTCCAGCTCAAGTACGGACCCAGCCGGGAGCGCAGCATCGCCGGCTTGCGCCGGGTGTCCAAGCCGGGCTTGCGGGTGTACGCGAAATCCACCAACCTGCCGCGGGTGCTCGGCGGCCTGGGCGTGGCGATCATCTCGACCTCCTCGGGCCTGCTCACCGACCGTCAGGCAGCCAGACAGGGCGTGGGCGGCGAAGTCCTCGCGTACGTGTGGTAGCGAGAGGGAGGTAGCCATGTCGCGCATTGGTAAGCAGCCGATTCCGATTCCCGCCGGAGTCGACGTAACGATCGAGGGTCAGAACGTCTCGGTGAAGGGACCCAAGGGCACCTTGGATTTGACGGTCGCCGAGCCGATCACGGTGGCGCGCAACGAGGACGGTGCGATCGTGGTCACCCGTCCCGACGACGAGCGGCGCAACCGCTCACTGCACGGACTGTCGCGCACCCTGGTGTCCAACCTGGTCACCGGAGTGACGCAGGGTTACACCACCAAGATGGAGATCTTCGGCGTTGGCTACCGCGTGCAGCTCAAAGGCTCCAACCTTGAGTTCGCGCTGGGGTACAGCCATCCCGTGGTGATCGAGGCCCCCGACGGCATCAAGTTCGAGGTCCAGTCACCGACGAAGTTCACGGTTTCCGGGATCGACAAGCAGAAGGTCGGCCAGATCTCGGCGAATATCCGCCGTCTGCGCCGTCCAGACCCGTACAAGGGTAAGGGCGTGCGCTACGAGGGTGAGCAGATCCGCCGCAAGGTCGGAAAGACAGGTAAGTAGTCATGGCGCAAACACAAACTGACACCGCCGCGCGAAAGCCAGTGGGGCAGAACGTGTCCGCAGCCCGGCGGGTCTCCCGGATTCGGAGGCACGCACGGCTGCGCAAGAAAATCGCGGGCACCCCGCAGCGCCCGCGGTTGGTGGTGCACCGGTCCGCGCGACACATTCATGTGCAACTGGTCAACGACGAGAACGGCACCACGGTGGCCGCTGCGTCGTCAATCGAGGCCGACGTGCGCAGTCTGCGGGGAGACAAGAAAGCCCACAGCGTGCGGGTGGGCCAATTGATCGCTGAGCGCGCCAAAGCCGCCGGAATCGACAGCGTGGTTTTCGACCGTGGCGGATACACCTACGGCGGACGGATCGCGGCGCTGGCCGATGCCGCACGCGAGAACGGATTGAGTTTCTGATGACTGAGATCTTGAACAAGACTGGAAGGACCGCATAATGGCGGAGCAGTCGGCCGGCGGGCAAGGCGCCTTAGACAGCCGTGACGCGCGCGGTGACCGCGATAGCCGCGGTGACCGCGATAGCCGCGGTCGGCGCGACAGTGGCCGTGGCCGCGACCGCGACGGCGACAAGAGCAATTACCTGGAACGGGTCGTCGCCATCAACCGCGTCTCCAAGGTGGTCAAGGGCGGTAGGCGATTCAGCTTCACCGCATTGGTCATCGTGGGCGACGGCAACGGGATGGTCGGCGTCGGCTACGGCAAGGCCAAGGAAGTACCGGCCGCGATCGCCAAGGGTGTAGAGGAGGCGCGCAAAGGCTTCTTCCGAGTCCCGTTGATCGGCGGCACCGTCACGCACCCGGTGCAGGGTGAAGCAGCCGCCGGTGTGGTGCTGTTGCGCCCCGCTAGCCCGGGTACCGGTGTGATCGCCGGTGGTGCGGCACGCGCGGTGCTGGAATGCGCTGGGGTGCGCGACATCCTGGCCAAGTCATTGGGCAGCGACAACGCAATCAACGTGGTGCACGCCACCGTCGCCGCGCTCAAGCTCCTGCAGCGTCCCGAGGAGGTGGCCGCTCGCCGCGGACTGCCCATCGAAGACGTCGCCCCGGCCGGGATGCTGAGGGCGCGCCGGGAAAGTGACGCGCTGGCCAGTGCGGCGGCGGCACGAGAGGCAACGGCACAACCATGAGTAGCCCACTGAAGATCACCCAGGTGCGCAGCACCATCGGGGCCCGCTGGAAGCAGCGGGAGAGCCTGCGCACCTTGGGCCTGCGACGGATTCGCCATTCGGTGATCCGCGAGGACAACCCACAGACCCGCGGCCTTATCGCGGTGGTCAGCCACCTCGTCGAGGTGGAGCCGGCCGAGCCGCAAGCCGGAGGTACCAAGGGGAAGAAGCAATGACGATCAAGCTGCACGATCTACGGCCCGCGCGCGGGTCGAAAACCGCTCGCACCCGAGTCGGTCGCGGTGAGGGCTCCAAGGGCAAGACCGCCGGCCGTGGTACCAAGGGCACCAAGGCCCGCAACCAGGTCCCGGTGACTTTCGAGGGCGGGCAGATGCCGATTCACATGCGGCTGCCCAAGCTCAAGGGATTCCGGAATCGTTTCCGCACCGAGTACGAGGTCGTCAACGTCGGCGACATCAACCGGCTCTTCCCCCAGGGCGGTTCCATCGGTGTGGACGACTTGGTGGCCAAGGGCGCGGTTCGCAGGAACTCTTTGGTCAAGGTCCTCGGCGACGGCAAGCTGACCGTCAAGGTCGACCTGTCCGCGCACAAGTTCAGCGGCAGCGCACGCGAGAAAATCACCGCCGCGGGCGGCTCGGCCACCGAGCTGTCCTAGCGTCCAACCTCGCCCTCGATCAGCGCGGTTGCCGTGCTGAGCGCGGAATCGGTTGGCGCGGTGCGGGATTCGCGTTGTTCGGGGAAGCCACGTGAGATCACGATCGATCCCACCATCAAGGCGACAATGCTCCATGCTCGTCGGCGGCGGTCGGGCTCGTCCCCGTCAAGCAGTTCGGCAATCCGGTCTACCAGCGCGGTCATCTTGCGCTGGTAAGCGTCTTTGACGAATGCTTCGGCGCGGGACACGTCGGCGCTCAACGCCGGCATCACGCACCCTTCGGCCGGGTCCAGGCTGTGGTCTGCGGTGATGTACTCCCGAAGAAAGCCGATCAAGCGGGCCCGGCCCTCCGCGTGTGTCATTGAATCGGTTTCCGTCAGGAACGGTTCGCCCAGCTCCGCGTCGATGACGGCCTCGAGCATCGCCTGCTTGCTCGGGAAGTTTGAATAGAACGCCCCCGACGTGACGCCGGCCGCAGCGGCCAGGCCGTCGACGCCAACGCCGTTGAACCCACTCGCCTTCAATGTGCGTGCAGCGGCGCGCAACAGCGCTTCGCGCGCGCGTGCCTTCTGATCCGGCGGATATCTCACTGGTCCTCCTTGACGCTTCCTCCATCATAGGATAGCGTTCGTTATGATAACGATCGTGATCCAATAACTTCGACCAAGGGCAGTTTGATGGCAAGCACGCAGGCAAAGGAGTTCGCGGATTTCTTCGGCGAGCTGAGCGCACGGTCCGCCAACCCCAATCTCGATCTCGCGACGGTGCGCGACGTCATCGAGACGATACATCTGGCGACGAAAGAACCCGAAGGCGTCAGCTACGCCGAAGTGGACGCCGGCGGGGTCGAGGCGCTGTGGTGCATCCCCGCCGACAGTGACCCTGAGGCCGTGCTGTTGCACAGCCACATGGGTGGCACCGTCGTTACGTCGATGTACTCCGAGCGCAAGGCCGCGGCGCACATCGCTCGGGCGGCGGGTGCGCGATCCCTTGTGCTGAATTACCGCCGCTCGCCGGAAAACAAATTCCCCGCCCAGACCGACGACGTGTACGACGCCTATAACTGGCTGCTACAGAGCGGATACCGGCCGGAAAAGGTAGCCACCGTCGGTAATTCGGCCGGCGGCAATTTCGCGGTGAGCCTCCCCTTGCGGCTGCGAGATGAAGGTGCGGCGCTGCCAGGGGCGATCGTGTCGATTTCCCCGTTCGCGGACGTGTCGCTGTCCAACGAGACGATCACCAGCAACGCCGATCGGGATCGGCTGCTGTCGCGTCCGCTGCTCGAGTTCTTCCGGTCATCTTGGCTTGACGGGACCGGCGTGGACTGGCAAGACCCGCGGGTGAACCTGCTCGCTGCCGACCTATCCGGGCTGCCGCCGATCGCGGTGTTCTACGGCACAGACGAACTGCTCGCGGGCGACGCGGCGGAATTGGGGCGTCGCGCCCAAGCCGCCGGCAACGACGTGTTGGTGCGTGCCGTTGCAGATGGTCAGCATTCCTTCATCATGGGTGCCGGTCGAGTGCCTGAAGTGGACGAAGCGATCACCGAGATCGGCACCTGGCTGAGGACGAAGCTCGGGCTCAAGCCAGCTGCGGAATGACTTCTGCGGCAAGGCGTTCCATCTGCTCGCGGTTTTCTGCGACATCGACGCCGACGGGATTGAGCAGCAGCATCTGGGCCCCGGCGTCCACCACCGCAGCCAGCCCTCGGGCGACGTCATCGGGTGTGCCCGATACCGGCACGTCTTCGACGCCGGGCAGCTGGCCGTAGATGCGCCCCAGCCCGGCGAGCACACGGTCGCGGGCCCGCTCCGCGTCGTCGTCGACCATCAAATAGACCCTCTTGCCGATGGTGAAGTGGGCGGGGTCTTTGTGCTGCTCGGCCAGCTCGCGGCGCACCATCGTGACGGCTCCCGCGAACGCTTCGGTGGTCGACGAGCCGGCGCCCAGGAACGAGTCCCCGTGGCGCACCGCCCTGGTCAGGGCCTTGGGAGCAAGGCCCCCGAACCAGATCGGCGGATGGGGTCGCTGCACCGGCTTCGGCTGGACGGAAAGGTCGTCGACGTCACGGAACCGCCCGTGGAACGTCACCCTAGGTTCGTCCGACCAGGCCGCCTTCATCAGTTCCAGGCCCTCGGTGAAATACGAGATGAAGGTGTCCTTCTCCACGCCGAAGGCGGCGAAGTTGCGAGCGCCGCCACCGGGTGCGACACCAATGTCCAACCGACCGTGGCTGAGTCGGTCGACGGCGGTCACTGCCGAGGCCAACTGCAGCGGCTCATGCAATGACGTCACCAACACGGCGACCCCCAGGCGCAGCCGCTCGGTGCAGGCCGCGCAATACGCCAGCAGCTCCAGCGGCGCCAGCAGCGGCGCCGCGCCGACGGTCTGCTCGAGCACCCAGCCGCCCTCGAACCCGAGCTCTTCGGCGCGGGCAAGGTACGAGCGCAGTCCGGCGGCGTCGAAGCGGTCATAGTCGAATTGGGGTATAGCGATCGAAAACCTCACCTGACCACCGTACGGCGGGAGGTCGGTACGCTGGTCGAATATGTTCGCCTTCCTGCCCTCACTGCCCGGCTTCGACGATATCCGTGCGCTGGCCGGGCGAATCGACACCGTCCGCCACCACGGCGTACCCAACGGCTGCGTGCTCGAGTTCGACCTGCGCTCGGTGCCGCCGGAGACGACGGGGTTTGACCCGCTGGCGATCATCACCGGGGGAAGCCGACCGATGGCGCTGCGCGACATGGTCGCCGCCATCTACCGTGCCGCCAAGGACCCGCGGGTCGCCGGGCTGATTGCCCGTGTGCAGCTCGCGGCGTCGCCGCCGGCAGCGGTTCAGGAGCTGCGCGAGGCCATCGCGGCCTTCAGCGCCGTCAAACCGTCACTGGCCTGGGCCGAGACCTATCCGGGCACGCTGTCCTACTACTTGGCTTCGGCGTTCGGTGAGGTCTGGATGCAGCCCTCCGGAAGCGTCGGACTGATCGGCTTCGCCACTAACGCCCTGTTCCTGCGTGACGCGCTCGACAAGGCCGGCATCGAAGCCCAGTATGTCGCGCGGGGCGAATACAAGTCGAGGGCGAACCTTTTCACCGAGAACCACTACACGGACGCACAGCGCGAGGCCGACACCCGGTTGCTGGAAAGTCTGCGAGGACAGGTGTGGCAGGCGGTCGCCGAATCACGCAAGATCGATCCCGGTGCGCTCGATGCGTTGGCTGACCGGGCACCGCTATTGCGCGATGATGCCGTGGCCTCCGGTCTGGTCGACCGTATCGGATTCCGCGACGAAGCCTATGCCCGAATAGCGGAACTGATTGGTGTGGAAGGTGTTTCGCCAGGGGCCAGCGACTCCGATGACAAGGCTCCGCCTCGACTCTATTTGACGCGTTACGCTGGTGCGGCCCGGTACCGGCTGGCCCCGCCCGTGCCGTCGGTTCCCGGCCGCCGGTCCAAGCCGACGTTCGCCGTAGTCACCGTCGACGGCACGATTGTCGACGGACGTGGTGGGCCTCAATTCCTGCCGTTCGGCCCTTCTACCGCCGGCGCTGACACCATTGCGGCGGCACTACGGGAGGCCGCCGCCGATGATTCGGTGTGCGCGATCGTGCTGCGGGTGGACAGTCCCGGAGGGACGGTCACCGCGTCGGAAACCATCTGGCGCGAAGTGAAAAGGGTACGCAAACGTGGCAAGCCGGTGGTGGCGTCGATGGG
This sequence comes from uncultured Actinomycetota bacterium, assembly GCA_963730415.1. Taxonomy (GTDB): domain Bacteria; phylum Actinomycetota; class Actinomycetes; order Mycobacteriales; family Mycobacteriaceae; genus Mycobacterium. Next base: position 60,489 of record CAVSSC010000004.1, read on the forward strand.
TGCGGTTGCCGCCTCTGGCGGCTACTACGTCTCGATGGGCGCTGACGCGATCGTGGCCAATCCGGGAACGATCACCGGTTCGATTGGTGTGGTCACCGGAAAGCTGGTGGTCCGGGATCTGAAAGACCGGCTGGGAGTCGGGTCAGACACCGTGCGCACCAACGCGAATGCCGATGCCTGGTCGATTAGCGCGCCCTTCACCCCGGAGCAACACGCCCAGGTGGAGGCCGAAGCGGATTTGGTCTACACCGACTTCGTGCAGCGCGTTGCCGAAGGCCGCAACATGAGTATCGACGCCGTGTATCTCGTTGCGCGAGGGCGAGTCTGGACCGGCGCCGACGCTCTCGAGCGTGGCCTGGTCGACGAGCTCGGCGGGTTCCGAACCGCGATGCGCCGAGCCAAAGTCCTGGCCGACCTGGACGAGGACACCAACGTCCGCATCGTCAGCTATCCGGGCGGCTCGCTGCTGGACATGGTGCGGCCCCGAGCCTCGTCGCAACCGGCCGCCGCGTCGCTGCCGGATGCGCTGGGCGCGCTGCTTGGCCGCACGGTTGCCGGCATCCTGCACAACGTCGAGCAGACGATGAGCGGCGGTGCCAGCGTGCTGTGGTCGGGGAAGTCGCGCTTCTGAGCGGTCGCTAGTCGTGCAGGCTGCCGCTGATGAAGATGATTTCACCGAGCGGGTCGTCGTTTTCCGGGGCGGGCACGTCGATGCCGTGGCGCTGGAACAGTTCCGTGCGCGTTATGCCCTCGACGTCCCACCCCTTGGTCGATAAGTAGTCGACGACGTGGTTGCGTTCCCCGGAATAGACCAGCGAAGCCATGTCGATGTCCACGCCGTGCTCCCGGAAGGAACCGGACATCTCACGCACCCGGTCGGCGTCGAAGTCCACGATGCCGGGCACGAATTCGGTGGCGATCGTGCTCCCGGGCACGCTGAGCGCGGTGATGTTGTCGAACAACCGGTCTTGGGCCTCCGGCGGCAGGTAAATCAGCAGACCCTCGGCCAGCCAGGCCGTCGGCGCCGTCGTGTCCAGTCCGGCCGCCTTGAGTGCGGTGGGCCAGTCTGCGCGCAGATCGATGGGGACGGTGCGCCGGGTCGCGGTGGGTTCGGCACCGATCCCGGCCAAAGTGCTTGTCTTGAAATCGATCACCCGGGGCTGGTCGATCTCATAGACCACCGTGCCGGCCGGCCACGGCAACCGGTAGGCGCGCGAGTCCAACCCGGACGCGAGGATCACCACTTGACGCACCCCGTCACGGGTGGCGTTGATGAAGTAATCGTCGAAGTACTTGGTGCGCAGCGCCATTCCGTCGACCATCGCCTGCACACGCACCAACGAAGCATTCTCGATCGCGTCGAGATCGAGCTCACCGTCTATCATCTTGGTGAAGAAATCCACCCCTACCGCGCGCACCAGCGGTTCGGCGAACGGATCGTTGATCAAACCGCGGGGATCCTTCGTCGCCATGGCGCGCCCGGCCGCGACCATCGTCGCGGTCGCGCCGACACTGGACGCCAGATCCCACTCGTCATCGTGAGTGCGTGACATAGGCGAAACCCTATCGGAGGGTTGCGGCGACGTAACTCATGTCGCCGAAAGTGGCCGCCATTTCGTCCTCCGGGAACTCAAATCCGTTGCGCGCATACAATTCCCTGGCGGAATAAGGCGTTACCTCCCAACCGTGGGTGGTCAGGTAGTCGACGACGACGTTGCGCTCGCCGCGGTAGAACAGGTCGGCCGCGTTGAGATCGAAACCGAAGCGCTGCCACCGCTCGGAGATGCGCTGCAAGCGCTCGTCGGAAAACGCGTTCGGGTCGGGGACGTGCTCGGTGGCCAGCCGGCTGCCCACCGCGCTGAGCGCGGTGATGTGGTCGAACAGTCGGTCCTGAGCCTCGGGCGGCAGGTAGGGCAGCAGGCCTTCGGCGCTCCACGCGGTCGGCTGCGTGACGTCAAATCCGCCCTCTCGCAACGCCGCAGGCCAGTCGTCTCGCAGGTCGATGGCGATCGCGCGGCGATCGGCGGTCGGGGCGGCGCCGAGGTCGGCCAGCGTGTTGGTTTTGAACGCAATGACCTGAGGCTGGTCGACCTCGTAGACCACCGTGCCCGCCGGCCACCGCAATCGGTAGGCCCTGGTGTCCAGGCCGGAGGCCAGGATCACCGCCTGCCGCACACCGTCTTTCGTAGCGCTGGTAAAGAAGTCGTCGAAAAACCTGGTTCGCACCGCGATCTGTTCGGTCCTCGCTTTGCGGTTGAACAGCGGGTCGTCCTCGAAATCGATCTCGCCGTCGATAATGCGGACGAAGGGATCCAACCCCACGGCGCGGACCAGCGGGTCGGCCAGCGGATCGTCGAGTAGCGCATCGGGGCCCTGCGACGCAACGGCGCGGGATGCAGCGACCATGGTGGCCGTCGCTCCCACGCTGGACGCCGGTCCCCAGCTGTCACCGTCCGTGCGTCCCGAGTCCAAAGTCATTGAAACAGCTCCTATTTCTTGTCGAGGACGCCGCTGACGTAGAGCATGTCGCCCATGCGGGCGTCGTCGTCCTGGAGGGGTGGAAGTCCATTGGCGGCGAAGAGATCGCGGATGCTGATGCACTTGAGCAGCCAGCCATCGTTCTTCAGGTAGGGAGCCGCCTCGTTGCGGTCGCCGAAGTAGACGAGTCCCGCCATGTCAAGATCGAAACCGTGCGCACGCCACCGTTCGGAGATGCCTCGCATGCGCTCTTTGAGCTTCTCCTCGTCACCGGGTTCCGGGTTGGGCGCGCTTTCGGTGGCGAACCGGCTGCCCGGTGCGCTGAGTTCGGTGATGGTGTCCAGCAGGCGGTCCTGCGCCTCCGGAGGCAGGTAGCCAAGTAGGCCTTCGGCGCTCCATGCGGTCGGCTGGGCCGGATCGAATCCAGCGGTGCGCAGCGCGGTTGGCCAATCGTCGCGCAGATCGACGGCCACCACCCGCCGGTCGGCGGTGGGCGCGGCGCCCAGCTCGGCCAGCGTGTCGGTTTTGAACGCAATGACCTGAGGCTGGTCGACCTCGTAGACCACGGTCTCGGCGGGCCAGGCCAGCCGGTACACGCGGGAATCCAGGCCCGAGGCCAGAATCACGGCTTGCTTGATGCCCGCCCTCGTCGCCGCCAAGAAGAATTCGTCGAAGAACTTGGTGCGCACCGCCATGTTGTCGGCCATGCGGGACATCGCCCCGGCGGACCCGGCTGCGCCGTCGTGCGCATCGTTCAAGTCGTCCGGATTCACTTCGCCGGTCGCTAGCCGGGTGAGGAGGTCCACTCCGACGGCCCGGACCAGCGGCTCGGCGAACGGGTCGTTGATCAGCGGACGATCGGCGCGGCTGGCCACAGCGCGGGCGGCCGCGACCATCGTCGCGGTCACCCCGACGCTGGATGCCAGGTCCCAGGTGTCGCCCTCATACCTGGTGGAAGTCATGTTTGCCCCTGTTCGGATCTAGTTAGTCTAATATTTAGCCAATATAACAAGCTTCTACCACTGTACGCTTCCACCGATTCGCGGCAACCTTGACTGATGGCGTACGCGGCGGCAGGTAAACGGGTGCTCATCACGGGTGCTTCGTCGGGTTTGGGGGCAGCCCTCGCCAGACAGCTGGCCGCGCAGAACGCGGTGGTGGGGCTGATCGCCCGCCGGCGGGATCGGCTGGGCGAGGTGTTGGCCGATTGCCGGCGGACCTCGCCGGGATCGGCGATGTGGGTGGCCGACCTGGCCGACGCCTCGGCCTTGCGCGCCCTGGCGCTACGGGCTTGGGATGTTCTCGGTTGCATCGACGTCCTAGTCAACAACGCCGCCATTCCGAAACGGCGGCCCGTCGCCGAATTGGATCCGGACGAGGTCGAGGACGTCATGCAGGTCAACTTCTTTGCTCCGATGCGGCTGACGCTGGCCCTGTTGCCGCGGATGCTGGCGCGCGGAACGGGCTTGATCGTCAACGTGTCGAGCGTCGGCGGCCGGCTTGGGATCATCCATGAAACCGCCTACTGCGCAAGTAAGTTCGCGCTGTGCGGCTGGAGCGAGGCGATGGCCGTCGATCTGCATGGCTCCGGGATCGCCGTGAAGCTGATCGAGCCGGGCCCGGTCGACACCGAGATCTGGGATCAGCCGGGCAGCGAGGAACCCCTTTACCAGGGGCCTAAGGTGCCGGCTGAGGTGGTGGCCGAAGGAATCATCGCCGCCCTGGACAGCGACAAATTCGAGCACTACGTCCCAGGACAGATGGCCTTGAAAGAGATAGTCGACGCCAAAAACGCCGACCTCGACGGGTTCATCGCCGGCGTGGCCGCGATGGCACCGCGATGAGGGCGTTGGTTTACGGCGTGCCACCGGAGCCTTTCGAGGTCCCCGCCGACGCCAACACGCTCATGATGAACTTGGCCCGCACCCCGACCGCGCTGCGGCAGCTGCCGGATCCGCAACTGCTGCATCAGGATTGGGTAATCACCCGGCCGCGGCTGACCGGCATCTGCGGGTCGGACTCCAAGCAAATCCTGATGGACTTCGGCGAGGGCGATGCCGACAACGCCATGGCCGCGTTCTGTTCTTTTCCGCAAGTGATGGGCCACGAGGTGGTCGCCGACGTGGTGGCGGTGGGTCCCAAGGCCCGCGGGCTTGCGGTCGGGCAGCGCGTCGTGCTCAACCCGTGGTTGTCCTGCGGGCCGCGTGGCATCCAGCCGCCCTGTCCCGCCTGCGAAAGCGGCGACTACAGCCTGTGCTGGAGCTTCACCGACGGCGACATCAAGCCCGGCATCCACACCGGAGTGTCAGCCGACGTGACGGGCGGATACGCCGAATTGATGCCCGCCCACGACAGCATGCTGTTTGGCGTTCCGGAGTCGATTCCCGACGAGCTGGCCGTGTTCGCCGACCCGTTCTCGGTGTCCCTGCACGCGATCACCCGCCACCCGCCGCCCCGCTCGGGCCGGGCCCTGGTGTACGGGGCCGGCTCGCTTGGGTTGTGCGCGGTCACGATCCTGCGCGCGCTCTACCCCGACGTGGCCGTCGCGGTGGTCGCTCGCTTCGCGGCCCAGGCCGAACTGGCCCGCCGCTTCGGGGCCGCCTTGGTGCTAGCGCACGAACCGCGCCTGGCCGTCATCGAAGAGCTGGTCGCCTGGGGCGGGGGCCGGTTGCGGCAGCCCCTGCTGGGTCTGCCAATGGCTTACCCCGGGGCGGTCGACGTCGTCTACGACACGATCGGCAAGCCGGAAACCTTCGAAGTCGGGGTGCGCGTCCTCGTCGCCCGGGCGACGCTGGTGAAGGCCGGCGTCCATGCACCCGGCCGATGGGAGTGGAGTCCGTTGTATTTCAAGGAGATCGCCCTCGTGGGTAGCAATGCCTTCGGGATCGAGGAGGTCGAGGGCCAGCGCAAGCACGCCATCGCCCACTACCTCGACCTGGTGGGTGCAGGCCGAGTGGATTTGCGCCCCATGCTGACTCACACCTTCCGGCTGGAGCAGTGGCGCGAGGCCTTCCTCGCGATTGCCAACCAGGGCGACAGCGGCGCCGTGAAGGTCGCTATCGATCAGCGCTAGCCGGCACGTTGCGCACTCCGTGGATTGCGATGCCGACGGCGCGTTCGACCGCGACGCGTAGCTGTTCGGTGGTGTCGCCTTCTTGCAGGCAGACCAGTGCGGCGGCAATCGCCGCGCCCATGACCGAGCCGATGACGGCGGCCGCGGCCGCCAGGTCGAGCGCGTCGGAGTAGGCGCGCTGCAGCGCTCGGGCCAGTTGAGTTTCGGCAAGAAAGTAGCGGTGCAGGGTGGCCGCTTGCACGGCGGGCACCGACATGATCATGGGCAGCCGCACCGCCGCCAGGCCACCGTCGACTTCCTCGGTGAGGGCGTCGGCCAGCATGTGCTGCATCGCCGCCACCAGGATGTCGGCCATCTGATCATCGGGCCCGCGGCGCTCGATGAGGGCCTCCGCGGCGTCGATCCGGCGGGACAAGTGCGGGAAAAGGACCTCATCCTTGCTCGCGAAGTAGTTGAAGAACGTTTTGGTGGAAACCCCTGCGGCGGAAGCGATTTCGGCTACGGTGGTCTGCTCGTAGCCCTTCTCCTCGAATAGTCGCATAGCCGCGCCGATCAGCTCCCGCCTGGTCTGCTGGCGCTTGCGTTCTCGTAGACCCATTTCGTCAGCCGTTGCCGCCCCTTCCCGAAAGTTATATCTGTTGTAATATTACAGCGAATGTAAGTAGGTCAAGGTGGCTCGCCGAGAGGACCGATCATGCAGCGGATAGAGAACGCGGTGGCGATCGTCACCGGCGGCGGAATGGGTCTGGGCGAGGCGCTATGTGAGGAGCTGGGGCGCCAAGGCGCCACGGTCGTAATCGCCGATATCGACAACGACGCCGCACGTCAGGTAGCGGCGCGCCTGGAGCAAAGCGGCACACCGGCACGTGCCGTGCGGGTCGATGTGGCCAACGAAGCCGAGGTCGCGCGCTTGATCGAGAGCACCGTGGCCGAGTACGGACACGTCGACTACATGATCAACAACGCCGGCATCGCGATCGGCGGGGATTCCCGCGACCTTTCGATGGACCAGTGGCGTCGCGTGCTCGATGTTGACTTACTGGGCGTCGTGTACGGGACAGTGCACGCCTATCGGGTGATGGCGCGCCAGGGCCACGGGCACATCGTCAACATTTCCTCGCTGAGCGGGCTGATTCCCCAGCCAGGCAATGCCGCGTACTGCACGAGCAAGCATGGGATCGTGGGTCTATCGCTTTCGCTGCGGGCTGAGGGCGCGGACCTTGGCGTCAAAGTCAGTGCGGCATGCCCCGGCGACATGAAAACGAAAATCTACGACAACATGGTCGTGGTCAACATGCCGCGCGAGCAGGTGGCGACGTTGAGCCGGCGCACCCACTATCTGATGCCCCAGCTGAGCGCCGAGGCGGCTGCCCGCGCGATCCTGCGCGGCGTGGGCCGCAATCGGCCGTTGATCGTGTTTCCGACTGCGGTTCAAGTCATCTGGCACTTGTATCGCCGGTTCCCGGGCCTGCTATATCGCATCAACGTCCATCGCATGAGACTGTTTCGCGGCCTTCGCGCCACCGAACCCGAAATGCGATAGCCCTCAGAGGGATTCGATGTCCAACCAGCGGTCGACTTCGAATTGGTCCGCGACGGCGCGGATCGTTGCACCGCCGCGACCGGGATAGTGCGCGGGAATCACGGCGGCTTTCGCTTGGACGGCCTCGGTGAATATCCGGCGGCGGGTAACGGCAGCGGCCGTGGCATCCACGTCAAAGGCGCAGGCGTCGGCAGGTCGACGCAGTTGCAGCGGGCTGTGGGTGAGATCGCCGACGAAAACCGCCGGCTGACCCGCATCCAGCCACAGCACCGAGGAGCCCGGTGTGTGTCCGGGCGCGGGCCGCAGTCGCAGCGACTGACTGATCTGGTAGTCATCCGACCATTGGACGAGCTGTCCTGCCTCATCGATGGGTAACACGCTGTCTGCGAACACGAGCTGGTTACCGCGCTGCTGGGCCTCTTCTTCCTCGGTGCGCGGCGATTGCCTTGCCGCGGGCCCGTCGGGTTGGAAGTGGTGGTAGTCGGCGGCGGGCACCACATATCGGGCGTTGGGAAACGTCGGCACCCAAGTGTCATCTGCCAGCATGGTGTTCCACCCGACGTGGTCGGAGTGGATATGGGTGTTGACCACCACGTCCACGGCGTTGCGGTCGATGCCCGCCGACTCACACGCCGCCAGGAACCCGGTGTTCAGGTGATCCAGAGGTGGCATATGCGGGCGTTGGCGATCATTGCCGACACCGGTGTCCACGATGACGGTCAGCCCGTCGACCTCGATGACCCAGCTTTGGACCGCGATATGCCACTGATCGGTGTCGGGGTCGAAGAAGTCCGGCACTAGCAGGTCGGCGTTGTCGCGCCACCCCGACGGCGGCGTTCCAGGGAAGAAACGTATTCCCAAGTCGAACTGAAGTTCCAGCACACGCGCCACACCCGCGTGACCAAACCGGAGCCGGCTCATCTACATCGGGTTGGCGCGCAGGTAGCTGTAGACCATCCCGAAGTTGCGGTTCACGTCCTCGGGAAGGTGGACCGGGCCTCCCAGAGCACGTGCGCCCCAAACGATTTGGGCTGTGCGCTCCACCAGGGCGGTGACATGCAGGACCTTGTCGGGGCGGGGCCCGACGGCCACCAGGCCATGGTTGGCGATCAGGGCGGCGGCCCGGCCCTCGAGCGCCTTGACCGCGTTGGCGCCGACCTCGGGAGTGCCGGACGCGGCGTACTCGGTGCACCGAACGTCGCCGCCGCAGTAGACGGAGAACTCGTCGATGCAGGCCGGGATCGGCTCGTGGGCGATGGCGAACATGGTCGCCCACACCGGATGACTATGAATGACGCTGCCGATGTCGTCGAAGGCCTGGTAACAGGCGAGGTGCAGCTTCATTTCCGACGATGGCGATCGACCGTCCGCGGCTTGCAGCACGGTACCTTCGGGGTCGATCACCGCGAGGTCGTCGAGCTCCATGTCGCGATAGTCGACGGACGACGGCGTGATGACGATGTTGCCGTCGGAGCGTCGCGCCGAGATGTTGCCTGCGGTCCCCTCGACGAGGCCCCGGCGCAGCATGTCCTTGGCCGCATCCAGCACCGCGGTTTCCGGGTTGTCAACGAATTTCATGAGCCCAGCACCTCCGGGTTGACGATATGGGCGGGCGTGTTGCCAGACAGCAGCGCTTCCAGGTCGTCGGCCACCATCTGCGCCTGCCGAGCCTCAGTGTTCCACGTGGCGCCCCCGATGTGCGGAGTCAGGACGACGTTGGGCATACCCACCAGCGGGTGATCGGTCGGCAGCCATTCGCCGACGAAGTGGTCCAGCCCGGCGGCGGCCACCTTGCCGCTGCGCAAGCGCGTCGACGAGGGCATCAGTGTCGTGCAGCTGGGCGCGGGCGGTATTGAGGAAGACCACGCCGTCGCGCATGGCCGCGAACTCCCTTGCGCCGATCATGCCGACGGTGTCGTCGGTGACCGGTGCGTGCAGCGAGACGACGTCAGCCTCGCCCAGCAGCTCGTCGAGGCTATGCCGGGCTTCGTCGTTGTAGGGGTCGTGCGCGATGACCCGCAGGCCCAGCCCGGACAGCCGCCACTGCGTAGCGCGACCGACGGCACCGAGGCCCACCAGCCCGGCGGTGAGTCCCGCGATCTCCCAGCCGCGGAACCGCTGATAGGGAATGCTGCCGTCGCGAAATATGTTGCCGCTGCGGACATCGGCGTCTGCGGGCAGCAGCTGACGAGTAGCGGCCAACAGCAGGGCCACCGTCATCTCGGCGACCGCATCGGCGTTGCGGCCCGGGGTGTTCAGCACCGGAATACGGGCCGCGGTGGCGCCGGGGATGTCGACGTTGTTAGGGTCCCCGCGGGTGGACGCGATCGCGCGCAAGCCCAGGTCGAACACCGGACCACGCACCGAGTCGTTTTCCACCACAACGACATCGGCGGCCTCGGCGTTGATCCGCTCGGCCAGCTGCTCGGCGCCGTAGATCCGCAGCGGGGTCTGTTCGATCCAGGGGTCATACACCACGTCGGCCAGTTCGCGGAGCTTGGCGAACCCCGGCCCGCGCAGCGGCGCTGTCACCAGGACACGCGGTCTTGACGTCACGAACCCCAATGCTGGCGTACGGTGACGCCCGTGTCACGTAAAGACGTCACAATCGGCATCGACATCGGCAGCACCGCCGTCAAAGCCGTAGCTGCCGACGCCGACGGCCACGTGACGGCGCGGGTGCGCATTCCACATCAACTGCGGGTGCCCGCCCCCGACCTGCTCGAGCACGACGCCGACGAGGCGTGGCGTCGCGGTCCGTTGACAGCCCTGGAGCAGCTGGGCTGTCCGGACGCCAGCGCGGTGGCCGTTTCGGCGATGGTGCCGTCGTTGACCGCCGTCGATTCCGCGGGCCGGCCGATCACACCGGGGCTGCTGTACGGCGACGGCAGGGGCCGGGTGCCGGGTGCCCTGGGAGAACGGCCCAGCCGCTTCCGGCGCTGGGCGAGGCCGCCGAATTTCTGCGCTGGACGGCCGCCCAAGCGCCCGACGCGGCCGGGTACTGGCCGGCGCCGGCGGTTGCCAACCACGCCCTGGCCGGCGAGGCGGTGATCGACGTCGCGACTGCCGCCACGGCGTTTCCGCTATTCGACGGGACGGGGTGGAACCCGGCGGCGTGTGCCGACCGCGGTGCTTCCGCCGATCAGATGCCGCGGGTGCAGACGATCGGAACCGCCGCCGGGCAGGTAAAGGGGACCGCGGCCGTGCTGGCAATCGGCGCGATCGACGCCCTGTGTGAACAGTTCGTGGCCGGCGCCGACCACGACGGCGACGTGCTGGTGCTGTGCGGCACCACGCTGATCGTGTGGACAACCATTCCGGAGGCCCGGCAGGTGCCCGGCCTGTGGACCATTCCCCACTCGGTGGCGGGCAAGAGCCAGATCGGCGGCGCCAGCAACGCCGGCGGGCTGTTCCTCGGCTGGGTGGATCGCGTTGTCGCACCGGCCGACCCGACGGCGGTCGATCCCGGCCGGGTACCGGTGTGGTCGCCCTACATTCGCGGGGAGCGCACACCATTCCACGACCCGGATCGTCGGGCCGTGCTCGACGCCCTGGATTTGACGCACGACGCCGCCGCACTGCGGAGGGCCGCCTACGAGGCGTCGGGCTTCGTCGTCCGCCAGCTCATCGAGCTGAGCGGAGCATCGGTATCGCGCATCGTCGCCACCGGCGGCGGCACCCGGGTCGGGCCGTGGATGCAGGCGATCGCCGACGCCACCGGCCGGCCAGTCCAAGTGTCAGGAGTGGCCGAGGGCGCGGCCCTGGGAGCGGCTTTCCTCGGTCGCATAGCAGTCGGTCTGGAAACCACGGTCGCCGACGCCGCCCGCTGGGTCTCCACCGTGCGCACCGTCGAGCCCGATCCGGCCTGGGCGATAGCGATCGAGGACCGCTATCAACGGTTCCTAGAGCTGGGGAATCGAAGATCTAGCGCGATATCCGGGTGAGCGTTCTAGGCTTGTGTAATGACTGACCACGACCGCAAAGCCGCCCGTCGAGAGATCGCAGACGCCCTGTTGAAAGCTCTTGAACATCGGCATGAAATAGCCGACGTCGTGGTGGAATCCGAGAACAAGGCGGCCGCGGTCGAGGCGATCGTCCGTTTGCTCGACACGTCCCACGCTGCCGCCGAAGCGGTGATGGGCATGTCGTTCGATCAGCTCACCATCGATTCGCGTAGGCAGATCCTGGCCGAACTCGAAGACCTGAACAAGCAGCTGAGCTTCACCCTCAAGGAGCGTCCGGCAAGCTCGGGGGAGACCCTCGAGCTCCGGCCCTTTTCCGCCAAGGAGGACCGGGACATCTTCGCCACCCGCACCGAGGACATGGGCGCCGCCGGCGATGGATCCGGCGGGCCGGCCGGCAACCTCGACGACGAGATCGGTGCGGCGCTGGGGCGTGTCGACGACGAAGAGGCCGCTTGGTTCGTCGCCGTCGACTCTGGGCAGAAGGTCGGAATGGTGTTCGGCGAGCTGGTCCGCGGCGAGGTGGATGTGCGGATCTGGATTCACCCCGAGTACCGGAAGCGGGGTTACGGCACCGCCGTACTGCGCAAGTCACGCTCGGAGATGGCGTGGTGCTTCCCCGCGGTGCCGATGGTCGTCCGCGCACCGGCCGCCGAACCCCGCTGAGCTACTGCAAGACCGCCGATACGTATCTGATATCGCCGAACGCGACCATAGACGGTTGGTCGGGGAACTCAAAACCGTTGTCGGCGTAGAGTTCCGGTGTGCTGCGCACCGTCGGCTGCCAGCCGCGGTCGGTCAGGTAGACCACCACATCGTTGCGCTCGCCGGGGTAGACCAGGTCGGCCCAGTTGAGGTTCAACCCCAGGCGCCGCCAGCGCTCGCTGACCTCACGACCCCGCTTCTCGATGCGGTCGCGGATGTTTGGCACGTAGCCGGTCCCCAGCCTGCTGCCGCTGGCGCTGAGCGTGGTGATGTTGTCGAACAAGCGGTCCTGTGCGTCCGGCGGCAAGTACCCCAGTAGCCCCTCGGCGATCCACGCCGTCGGGGCAGTGGTGTCAAATCCGCTGGTACGCAGTGCGGCCGGCCAGTCGTCGCGCAGGTCGACTCCCACGGCCCTGCGGTCGGCGGTCGGGGCGGCGCCCAGGCCGGCCAGGGTGCGGGTCTTGAACTCGATCACCGCAGGCTGGTCGATCTCGTAGATCACGCTTCCGGCCGGCCAGGGCAGCCGGTAGGCGCGAGTGTCCAGGCCCGAGGCGAGGATGACGGCCTGGCGGACACCGGCTTTGGTGGCGTCGGAGAAGAACGAGTCGAAAAACCGGGTGCGGACCGCCATACCTTCACTGAGCCGCTGCGGAGTGAATGCGGGATCGTCCTCGGCGGCCTCGATCTCGCCGTTCATCATCCGGATGAAGGCCTCGACGCCGACGGCCCTCACCAGTGGCTCGGCGAAGGGATCGTCGATGAGAGGGTTGGGGCCCCTGGACGCCAGCGCCCGCCGGGCGGCCACCGCTGTGGCGGTGGCCCCCACACTGGACGCCAGATCCCAGCTGTCGCCATCGGATCGTTTGGTGTCGGCATTTCCCATGGGGAGACTCCTAACGCAGCGTTGCGGTGACCGCGACGATGTTGCGGAACTGAGCTATCTCATCGTCGTCGGGGAATTCCAGGCCGTAATCGCCGAACAGATCCCGCCGCTTCCGGGAGGTCACTTGCCAGCCCCGATTGGTCAGGTAATCAACGACATTGCTGCGCTCGCCGTCAAAGAAGAGTCCGGAGAGGTTGATGTCGCAGCCGAATTTGGCCCATTTGTCGTTGAACTCCTGCGCGCGCTCCGTCATCGTCGGTCCGGAGTCGGGGTGATATTCGGTGGCCAGCTTGCTCCCGGGCGCGCTGAGCTCGATGATGTTGTCGAAGAGCCGGTCCTGCGCGTCGGGCGGAAGGTACATCAGCAAGCCTTCAGCGCTCCACGAAGTCGGCTGCGTCGTGTCAAATCCACTGCGGCGCAACGCGGCCGGCCAGTCGTCCCGCAGATCGATGCTGACGGTCCGCCGGTCCGCGGCCGGGGTGGCGCCCAGGTTTGACATAGCGGTGGTCTTGAACGCAACGACCTCCGGCTGATCGACCTCGTAGACCACACTCCCGGGCGGCCAACTCAGCCGGTAGGCGCGTGCGTCGAGGCCGGCGGCCAGAATCACCGATTGGCGAATTCCGTCGCGCGCGGCGTTGAGGAAAAAGTCGTCGAAGAAGCGGGTGCGCACCGCGATCGAATCGGTCTCCAGGGCCATGTCCTTCCCGCTGCCTTCGTAGGCCTCGGACGGGTCGATGTCACCGTCGACCAGGCGGCGGAAGAAGTCCAGGCCGACCGTTCGTACCAATGGCGCCGCGAACGGGTCGTTGATGATCGGGTTAGTCCCCTCGCTGGCCAGTGCGCGGGCCGCGGCGACCATCGTGGCCGTGGCACCGACGCTGGAGGCTAAGTCCCAGCTGTCTTGGTCAGTGCGCGTCATAGTGCTCCTTATTTACTTAGCAAATGCAACGAGCCAACAGAACTTTACGCCTCGCGGCTGATGGCTTCCTGTGTCTTTTGGTGCCTTTACGGCGGCTGCACGGCGGCCCTGGACGGAGCCGCCCAGATCAGCTGTTAGTCTCGTACACGATTTGACGCGCGACGCCGTACGTCCTGGCCTGCGGGTGTTGGGCGCGTGACGCAGGATGACCCCCGCTGCGCAGGAGGATAGAGTGCTTTCGGCTTTCATCTCATCGCTGCGAACAGTCGACCTGAGACGGAAGATCCTCTTCACGCTTGGCATCGTCGTCCTCTACCGGCTGGGCGCCGCGCTGCCGTCGCCCGGTGTGAACTACCCGAACGTCCAGCAGTGCATCAAGGAGGCCAGCGGCGGCGCGGCCGGGCAGATCTATTCGCTGATCAACCTGTTCTCCGGCGGAGCGCTGCTGAAGCTCACGGTGTTCGCGGTAGGCGTGATGCCGTACATCACCGCCAGCATCATCGTGCAGTTGCTGACCGTGGTCATTCCGCGGTTCGAGGAGCTGCGTAAGGAAGGCCAGTCCGGCCAGGCCAAGATGACCCAGTACACCCGCTATCTGGCTATCGCGCTGGCCATCCTGCAGGCCACCAGCATCGTGGCGCTGGCGGCCAACGGCGGGCTGCTACAGGGCTGCTCGCTGGACATCATCGCCGACCAGAGCATCTTCACGCTGGTCGTCATCGTGATGGTGATGACGGGTGGAGCGGCGCTGGTGATGTGGATGGGTGAGCTGATCACCGAGCGCGGCATCGGCAACGGTATGTCCTTGCTGATCTTCGTCGGCATCGCCGCGCGCATTCCGTCTGAAGGCAAGAGCATTCTGGACAGCCGCGGCGGGGTCATCTTTGCCGCCGTCTGCGCGGCCGCGCTGATCATCATCGTCGGCGTGGTGTTCGTCGAGCAGGGCCAGCGCCGCATCCCGGTGCAATATGCCAAGCGCATGGTGGGTCGGCGCATGTACGGCGGAACCTCGACGTATCTGCCGCTCAAGGTCAACCAGGCCGGCGTTATTCCGGTCATCTTCGCGTCGTCGCTCATCTACATTCCGCATCTGATCACCCAGCTGATCCGCAGCGGCAGCGGCGGTGTGGGCAACAGCTGGTGGGACAAGTTCGTCGGTACTTACCTGTCCGACCCCAGCGATCCGGTCTACATCGGCATCTACTTCGGCCTGATCATCTTCTTCACGTACTTCTACGTGTCGATCACGTTCAACCCCGACGAGCGTGCCGACGAGATGAAGAAGTTCGGCGGCTTCATTCCCGGCATCCGGCCGGGCAAGCCGACCGCCGACTACCTGCGTTTTGTGCTGAGCCGGATTACCCTGCCAGGCTCGATCTACCTCGGCGCGATCGCTGTGCTGCCCAATATGTTCCTCCAGATCGGCAATGGCGGAGGGGTGCAGAACCTGCCGTTCGGCGGTACAGCGGTTCTGATCATGATTGGCGTCGGCTTGGATACCGTCAAACAGATCGAGAGTCAGCTCATGCAGCGCAACTATGAAGGGTTCCTCAAGTGAGAGTCGTTTTGCTGGGACCGCCGGGGGCGGGCAAGGGGACGCAGGCCCAGAAGCTCTCCGAAAAGCTCGGGATCCCGCAAATCTCCACTGGCGAGCTGTTCCGCAGCAACATCGGCAACGGGACCAAACTCGGCCTGGAGGCAAAGCGCTACTTAGACGCCGGTGACCTGGTGCCCTCGGACTTGACCAATCAGCTCGTCGACGACCGTCTGAGCGATCCTGACGCGGCCAACGGTTTCATCCTGGACGGGTATCCGCGGTCGCTGGAGCAGGCCAAAGCGCTGCACGAAATGCTCGAACGCCGGGGCACCGACATCGACGCGGTGTTGGAGTTCCGCGTCTCGCAGCAGGAGTTGTTGGAACGGCTCAAATCGCGTGGCCGCGCCGATGACACCGACGACGTCATCCTCAACCGGATGAAGGTCTACCGCGACGAGACCGCGCCGCTGTTGGAGTACTACCGCGGCGAATTGAAGACTGTCGAGGCCGTCGGCACGATGGATGAAGTATTCGCCCGCGCGCTACAAGCGCTGGGCAAGTAACCATGAGCCCGCTGGCACGGCTGCGGAGTCGCAGGGTCGTGCCGCAGCGCAGTGCCGGTGAACTCGACGCGATGGCCGCGGCCGGGGCGGTGGTCGCAGCCGCGCTGCGAGCGGTCCGAGCGGCCGCGGTCTCCGGGGTGTCGACCCTGGGCCTCGACCAAATCGCCGAGTCGGTGATCCGCGAAGCCGGCGCGATGCCGTCGTTTCTGGGCTATCACGGTTACCCGGCGTCGATCTGCGCGTCGGTCAACGAGCGGGTTGTTCACGGGATTCCGTCCGCCGCGGAGATATTGGCACCCGGTGACCTGGTATCGATTGACTGCGGCGCGGTGCTGGACGGCTGGCACGGTGATGCTGCGGTCACCTTCGGGGTGGGGACCCTCGATGCAGCCGACGACGCGCTCTGCGACGCGACCAGGGAATCGCTGGAAGCCGGAATTGCGGCGATGGTCGCCGGTAACCGGTTGACCGACGTATCGCATGCCATTGAAACGGGTACGCGCGCGGCCGAGCAACGCTACGGACGCGCGTTCGGGATCGTGGAGGGCTACGGGGGCCACGGCATCGGCCGGCACATGCACATGGATCCGTTTCTGCCCAACGAGGGCTCTCCCGGGCGCGGCCCGCTGCTGGCCCCCGGCTCGGTGCTGGCCATCGAACCGATGCTGACTCTCGGAACAGGCAAAACCGTGGTACTCGACGACGAGTGGACGGTCACCACCGCCGACGGGTCACGTGCGGCACACTGGGAACACACCGTTGCGGTAACTGACGCCGGGCCGCGCATCCTGACCCTGGGGTTAGCGCCTTGAACTAAACACCAACTCGACTCGTGTCAGTAGTCGGAGGTGATCGAGTGGCTCGTGTGGCCGGCACTTGGAGGGCGTCCGGGGCTGCCGAAGCCGCCCTGATGAAGGCGCTCTACGATGAGCACGCTGCAGTTTTGTGGCGTTACGCGCTCCGGTTGACGGGGGACCCGAGCCAGTCCGAGGACGTCGTCCAAGAGACGTTGTTGCGGGCATGGCAACATCCAGAAGTCATCGGTGACACCGAGCGCTCAGCACGCGCGTGGTTGTTCACGGTCGCGCGCAACATGATCATCGACGACCGACGCAGTGCACGGTACCGCAATGTCGTCGGTTCGACAGACGAAGCGGGCGCGCCTGAACAGTCCACGCCGGACGAGGTGAACGCGGCGCTGGACCGCCTGCTGATAGCCGACGCGATGACCCAGTTGTCCGCCGAGCACCGGGCTGTGATCGAACGGTCCTACTACCGCGGTTGGACCACCATGCAGATTGCTGCAGACCTCGACATTGCCGAGGGAACGGTGAAGTCGCGACTACACTATGCCGTTCGGGCGTTGCGGCTCACTCTGCAGGAACTTGGAGTTACCCGATGAGGGGCTCCGAATACTTGAAGGGTGACAGGAGATGGATGAAATGAGGACGCCGCTGCAGGACCTTGGCCCTCCGGGTGACCGCTACGCGATGTGGGATGCCGCATACGTGTTGGGATCGTTGTCTGCCGCCGAGCGCCGCGAATTCGAGGCGCACATCGCCCACTGCCCGGCCTGTCGGGAGGCCGTCGCCGATCTGAGTGGCGTGCCGGCCCTGCTTTCGCAGCTTGGTCGCGAAGAAGTGGCCGCGATCAACGAGTCTGGCCCCGCTCCATCAGCGGCACCGGAGATGTCGCCGGAGTTATTGCCGTCGCTGTTGGCAATGGTGCGCTGGCGCCGGCGCCGCACGCGGGTGGTGACCTGGGTGGCCTCGTCTGCCGCGGCCGTGGTGCTGGGAATCGGCGTGTTCGTCGGTGTTGCGGGGTACTCCTCGACCGCGCCGCAGCAGGTGACCGCATCGTCGGCGCCGATGGCACAGGTGAGTACCACACTGCTGACCTCGACGGTGCAGCTCAGCAGCCAGCACTGGGGGACCTCCATCAACCTGAGGTGCGTCTGCCTGGCTCCGCTGAACGCGCACCATGACACGCTGGCGATGGTCGTGGTGGGTCGCGACGGCAGCCAAACCCGGCTGGCGACCTGGGTAGCCGAACCCGGCCACACTGCGACGCCCGCAGGCAGCATCTCGACGCCGGTCGACCAGATTGCCGCCGTGCAAGTGGTTGCCGCTGATAGCGGCCAGGTTCTGCTGCAGCGTTCGCTGTAAGGCCGGGCCCGAGGGCGTGGAAATGGCACGGATCGCGAGTCGAATTCGCAACATCGCGATCACTAGTTTGCTTGCGGTCGCGGCCTCGTACAACGCCGAAGACCAACTGCTGCAACGGATCCAGCTGATCAATGCCGAACGTCGCTATCTCCGGATGCGCCTGAGTGCATTGGGGATTTACACCACCGACGCACGTGCGAACTTCCTGTACTTGCCGTCGAGGGGTTGGCCGTGGCATGAGGTCTTCGCCGGCAGCGGACTCCATGTCCGCCGTTACGCCGACGGCGGCGCGCGGATCACCGTCGGCAACCGCGCGTCGACCATGGCGGTGCTATCCGCAATAGGAAAGGCCACGCTTCGTCCGCAAGTGCGGTAAGAAAGGGCGTGGCTGCCTCACGATCTCAGAAACGCGACCCGATCGCTGCGGCACGGGCCAACTGGGAGCGTGCGGGGTGGGGCGATGTGTCGCAGGGCATGGTCGCGGTCACCTCGGTGATGCGTGCGCATCAAATCCTGCTGGCTCGCGTCGAGAATGCGCTGCGTCCGTACGACCTGAGTTTCTCCCGCTTCGAGTTGCTGCGGCTCTTGGCTTTCAGCCGGACGGGAGCGCTGCCGATCACCAAAGCGTCCGACCGGCTGCAGGTTCACGTCACCAGCGTGACCCACGCCATCCGCCGGCTCGAGGCCGACGGACTGGTTCAGCGGGTGCCGCACCCCACCGACGGGCGGACGACACTGGTGCAGATCACCGATCTCGGGCGCTCCACGGTCGAGGATGCCACCGTCACGCTCAATGAGCAGGTGTTCGCCGACATCGGAATATCTGACACCGAATCGCAGGCGCTGGTGTCATCCATCGAGACATTGCGACGCGACGCAGGCGACTTCTGACTCAGCTGTTGCGCAGCATTTCGATCACGGCGCTGAAGTCCAAGGCGGCGTGGTCGGCAGCGAATTTCGCGTAAATCTCGGCGGCGTGACTGCCCAGTGGTGCCGCCGAACCGGTTGAGGCCACCGCATCCATTGCCAGACCCAGGTCCTTGTTCATCAGTGCGGTCGCAAAACCCGGCTTGAAGTCGTTGTTGGCCGGCGATGTCGGCACTGGGCCCGGCACCGGGCAGTTGGTGTGCACCGCCCAGCAGTTGCCGGTCGCGCCGGTGATGACGTCGAACAGGGACTGCGCCGACAGTCCGAGCTTCTCGGCCAGTAAGAACGCCTCGCCGATCGCGATCTGCTGCACCGCCAGCACCATGTTGTTGCACACCTTGGCGGCCTGCCCCGCCCCGGCTGCCCCGCAGTGAATGATCTTGCCCGCCATCGGTTCCAGCACCGGTCGTGCTTGCTGCAGGGCGGCCTCGTCACCGCCCACCATGAACGCCAGCGTCCCGGCAACAGCACCCTTCACCCCGCCGGAAACGGGTGCGTCCAGCTGCGAAACACCGTGCGATTCCGCCAGCGAGTGCACCTCGCGGGCATCGTTGACCGAAATCGTGGAGCTGTCGATGAACAGTGTGCCCGCTCGCGCGGCGGGCAGAATCTCTGCGTAGCAACGTTTGACCACGTCGCCGTTGGGCAGCATGGTGATGACCACGTCGGCCTCGGCCACTGCGTCGGCAGCGCTGTCGAAAACGGCAGCGCCCGCTGCGGCCGCGGCAGCCGCCGCAGCGGGCACCGGGTCGAACCCGCGCACGACATGGCCGGCGGCAACAAGATTCGCCGCCATGGGCGCGCCCATGTTGCCCAGACCCAAGAAGGCGATGGTCGTCATGGTTGCCTTTCTAGACGGTGGCCCGCAACCGCGCGGCCTCGGCCCGACCGATGACCACCCGCATGATTTCGTTGGTCCCTTCCAGGATTCGATGCACCCGCAAATCGCGAACGATCTTTTCTAGACCATACTCACGCAGGTAGCCATAGCCGCCGTGCAACTGTAGGGCTTTGTCGGCGACCTCGAAGCACGCGTCGGTGACATAGCGCTTGGCCATCGCGCACAGCTCGACTTTGTCCGGGTCGTCGGCGTCCAACGCACTGGCGGCCCGCCACAACATCATTCGCGACGTCTCTAGGCCGGTAGCCATGTCCGCCAGGGTGAACCGGATGGTCGGCTCGTCGAGCAGGGGAGAGCCGAACGCGTGGCGCTCGCGAACATAGGCCCCCGCTTTGTCGAAGGCGGCCTGCGCGCCGCCCAGCGAGCACGCCGCGATGTTGAGCCGACCGCCGTTGAGTCCCTGCATCGCGATGCCGAAACCGGAGCCCTCGCCGTCGGTGCCACCGAGCATCGCCTCCGCGGGTACCCGCACGCCCTCCAGGATCACCTGCGCGGTCGGCTGCGCATGCCAGCCCATCTTCTCTTCGAGCGCGCCGAAACTCAGCCCCGGAGTGCCCTTTTCAATGATGAACGCGGATATACCGCGCGGGCCCGGTTTTCGGCCCCCGGTTCGTGCCATCACCACGTACACGTCCGAGGCGCCCGCGCCGGAAATGAACTGCTTGACGCCGTCGAGCACGTAGTCACCGCCTTGCTTGACGGCGCGCGTGCTCAACGCGCTGGCGTCGGATCCGGCGCCGGGCTCGGTCAGACAGTAGCTGGCGATAACATCCATCGGCGCCAACCGCGGAATCCATTCCTTGCGTTGTTCGGCGGTGCCGAAGCTATCGATCATCCACGCGCACATGTTGTGGATGGACAGAAATGCGGCGGTCGTCGGGTCGGCGATGGCCAACTGCTCGAAGATGCGGACCCCGTCGAGCCGGCGCAACCCGCTGCCGCCGACGTCATCACGACAGTAGATCGCCGCCATGCCGAGTTCGGCGGCCTCGCGCAACACGTCTGTCGGAAAATGCTTGGTGGCATCCCATTCCAGGACGTATGGCGCCAGGCGTTTGGCGGCGAACGCGGCCGCCGTCTCGGTGATCACCCGTTCGTCGTCGTCCAGGGCAAGAAACTGCATGAAGCCCGGCCTAATCCATTGTGGGGATGACGAATTCGGCGCCATCTTTGATGCCGGACGGCCACCGTGACGTGACGGTCTTGACCTTGGTGTAGAACTGGATCGAGGTCGGGCCGTGCTGGTTGAGGTCGCCGAAGCCGGAGCGCTTCCAGCCGCCGAACGTGTGGTAGGCCACCGGGACCGGGATCGGCACGTTGACGCCGACCATGCCCACCTGCACCCGGGAGACGAAATCGCGGGCGGCGTCGCCGTCGCGGGTGAAGACCGCCACGCCGTTGCCGTACTCGTGCTCCGAGGGCAGCCGCAACGCCTCCTCGTAGTCGTGGGCGCGCACCATGCAGAGCACGGGTCCGAAGATTTCGTCGGTGTAGATGGACATGTCGGGGGTGACGTGGTCGAACAGGGTCGGACCGATGAAGAATCCGCCTTCGAGGTTGGCGTCACCGTACGCCAGGTCGTCACTGGCCCGGTCGCGTCCGTCGACGACTATCTCGGCACCGGCGGCCACACCCTGATCGATGTAATTGCGTACCCGTGCCAGAGCGGCCTCGGTGACCAACGGACCGTAGTCTGCCTTGGGGTCCAGACTGTGCCCCACGCGCAGGTTGTTGATCCGCTCAACGAGCCTGGCGCGCAGCCGTTCCGCGGTTTTCTCACCGACCGGCACCGCGACGCTGATCGCCATGCAACGTTCGCCGGCGCTGCCGTACCCGGCGCCGATCAGCGCATCGACGGCCTGGTCGAGGTCGGCATCTGGCATCACGATCATGTGGTTCTTGGCGCCGCCGAAACATTGCGACCGCTTGCCGTGCGAGGCGGCCCCCGCATAGATGTACTGGGCGATGTCGGAGCTGCCGACGAAGCCCACCGCCTTGATGTCGGGGTGGTCAAGGATGGCGTCGACGGCTTCCTTGTCGCCGTGTACGACCTGGAACACGCCCGGCGGCAGACCGGCTTCGATAAACAGCTCGGCCAGTCGCACCGGAACCGACGGGTCGCGCTCGCTCGGCTTGAGCACAAACGCATTGCCACAGGCAAGGGCCGGCCCGGCCTTCCACAGCGGGATCATCGCCGGGAAGTTGAACGGAGTGATGCCCGCGACCACGCCCAGGGGCTGGCGCAACGAGTAGACGTCGATGCCCGGACCGGCGCCTTCGCTGTACTCGCCTTTGAGCAGGTGGGGGATCCCCAGGCAGAACTCGACGACCTCGATGCCGCGCTGGATGTCGCCGCGTGCGTCGGCCAGCGTCTTGCCGTGTTCGAGGGACAGCAGCTCGGCGAGCTCGTCGTTGTGCTCGTTGACCAGCTCGATGAATCGCATCATCACGCGGGCGCGGCGCTGCGGATTCCATGCGGCCCAGCCCTTTTGGGCTTCGGCGGCCGATGCCACCGCAGCGTCGATGTCGGCCTTGCCGGCCATCGGCACTTTGGCCTGGACCTGCCCGGTGTTGGGGTTGAAGACGTCAGCGGTGCGGGTGGACTGGCCGGCGGTGCGCTGTCCATCGATGAAGTGCGGGATCTGTGTGGTCATGGGTGCCCTCGAGTGTTGTTGACGGCGCGTAGCGGATACTTGCATATCCTAGTAACTCGATTCGAGCATTGGCAAGATAGGTGACTTGTCGCCCGTTCAAGCTAGCCTTGACAGCCGTATGCACACCATCGAGGCCGACTACCTGGTGGTCGGCGCAGGCGCCATGGGCATGGCGTTCATCGACACGCTGGTGTCTGAGACAGACGCACGCGTGGCGCTGGTCGACCGCTACCACCAGCCGGGTGGGCACTGGACAATGGCCTACCCTTTCGTGCGGCTGCATCAGCCCTCAGCGTTTTACGGCGTCAACTCGCTAAACCTCGGCAACAACACCATCGACCAAGTTGGTTGGAATCGAGGCCTTTACGAATTGGCGACCGCCGGCGAAGTCTGCGCGTACTACGACCACATCATGCGCCAGCAGCTCTTGCCGACTGGTCGGGTCAGCTACTTCCCGATGAGCGAATACCACGGCGATGGCTGCTTCACCACGCTCGCCGGCGCCGACTACACCGTCAACGTAGCGCGCCGCATCGTCGACGCCACCTACATGCACGTCACGGTGCCCGCTATGCGCCCACCGCCCTATGGGGTCGCTCCCGGCATCGCATGCGTGCCACCGAACGACCTGCCAAAACTCGCCGCGCACGAGCGCTACGTCATCGTCGGGGCCGGTAAGACCGGTATCGACACCTGCCTGTGGCTGCTCGGCCAAGGCATCGCGCCGGATCGGCTGACCTGGATCATGCCCCGCGACTCCTGGCTGTTGGATCGCGCCACGATGCAGCCCGGATCGTTGTTCGCCGACCGGATCAAAACCAGCTTCACCGCGCAGTTGCGTGCCATCAGGGATGCCGCGTCGGTCGAGGATCTGTTCTCGCGGCTCGAGGACGCCGGCGTGGTGCTGCGGATAAATCCGGCGATCCGCCCGACCATGTATCGTTGCGCGACCGTCACCCGGCTCGAACTGGAGCAGCTACGACGCATCAGCGACGTGGTGCGGATGGGCCACCTACTGCGCGTCGACGCAGACCAGATGGTCCACGACGGTGGCACCGTCGCAATGGACGGCCACGCGCTATACATCGACTGCACCGCTGACGGCGCCGAAAAGCGGCCTGCAGCACCCATTTTCGATACCGGCCGCATCACGCTGCAAAGCGTACGCGGATGCCAACAAATATTCAGCGCCGCGCTGATCGCCCACGTCGAAGCCGCGTACCCCAATGACACGGTGAAAAACCAGCTGTGCGTGCCGTTGCCGCATCCCGACACCGACCTCGACTGGTTACGGCTGGCGTTGGCCGACTACGGCAATCAGCTGTGCTGGCTCGACGACCCGGACTTGACCGCTTGGATGTCCGCGGCGCGCCTGGACCTTTTCGGTCATCTGATAGGCCATCTGCTGCCGCCGGCGTCGGCGAAGCCCCGAGTGCGCGACCGGATACTGAGCATTGCCAAGTCGGTGTTTTCGGCCACCGCGACGAAACTCGACGAGCTGTTGAGTGACCAGGCCTCGCTTGCCGCAGCACCATGACACCAGGTGTAACCCGAGCCGATATTGATGGGGTGAAGGAGGCACGTGGCGGCACGAAACGAACCCGTCAGCCCGCGACCCCTGCGCGCGGTGCCCGACGACGGCTACACCGACTGGGAAGCCGTGTACCAGGACAACGTGGCCTGGGTATACCGCACGCTGTTCGCTCGCGTCGGCAACCGCGCCGACGCCGAAGACCTCACCGCAGAAGTCTTTCTTGCCGCACTCCGGCCGCTGCGCCTTACTGCCAGTGTCGGCGAGGTGCGCGCATACCTGCGGGCAACGGCGCGAACGGTGCTGGCCGCGCACTGGCGGGAGACCTTGGGACGAGAGATAACCTCGATCGAGGACATCGAACAACCACCCGATAGCGAGGAATCGATCAGCACAGCGCCGCAGCGTGTCGCCCAGGTTCTCGACAATCTGCCGGACCACTATCGCCAAATTCTGGAACTGCGCTTCTTGCAAGGTAGTTCGATCAAGGAGTCTGCCGCGGAACTAGGGATTAGCGTTGCCAACGCCAAAGTGCTCCAACACCGCGCTCTGCGGCTGGCAGCGCAGGTCAACGATGGGGGCCAGTCATGAACGCGCGAGGGTTGCGCCGCTACGTCGACGATCTGCTGCGAGGCCGGCGGCCTAAGCCATTCCAGCCCGACGATTTCGAGGCGGCGCAGATCCGGACGGCGATCGAGCTGCGATCGGCTCGGCAGGGCGATGACGCTCCGCGCCGGGAATTCCTCAACGACCTACACCGTCGTCTCGCGGAGCAGATGTCCGACGCGCCACCGCAAGCGGCGCCGAAGCACAGCAGCACACGCCGCCAGGTCATCGTCGGCACATCGGCCGCCGCGGCCGCGGCGGTAGCCGCAGTTTCCATCGATCGAGCCGTGATCGGAAGCCCCACCGAAGGCCCTGCCGTCGCAGGGGAGCTCAAGCCGAACAACGGAAGTTGGCAGCGAGTGGCGGCCAGCTCGGAAGTTCCTGACGGGATGATGCATCCCTTTGACCTTGGTTCGGTCACTGGATTCGTCCGCCGCGTCGACGGCAAACCCCAAGCCGTGTCCGGGGTGTGCACGCATCAAGGGTGCCGCCTGTGGTTCGACGCACCCGAAGACAGGCTGCGCTGCCCCTGCCACTCGACGTCGTTCTCGCCCGGCGGACAGGTGCTCACCCACCAACTGCCGATCGCTCCAAAGCCGTTGCCCGCGCTGATGGTTCGCGAGGTCAACGGGGTAATCGAGGTGTTCGCCCCGGCGCGCCCCGACGAACCTGCCTAGCCGCTTCAAGGTCGTGTAACCCATCGCCCTATCTCTTGGCATGTATATCGCCAAGTTTCGAAAACATCTGGTCGCGGTGTTGGCCGTTGGTGCGCTGTTGCTGGCCGGCTGCTCGGCTTCGCGGCCTGCCGCCGGCACTAGCACGCCGACGGCCTCCGTGTCGGTAACCGCACCGGCGGCGCCAGTGAGCGGCAACCAGGTCAACATTGACGGCTTCGCGTTTGTCCCTGCCAAGGTGACCGTCAGCGCGGGCACGACGATCACGTGGACCAACCGCGACGAGGAGCCGCACACGGTGGCGGCGAGCGACGGTTCGTTTCACTCGCCCGGAATGGGGACCGGGGCGACCTTCTCGCACACCTTCTCCACCGCAGGCACGTTCGACTACGTCTGTTCGATTCACCCGATGATGCACGGCACCGTGGTGGTGACGCAATGAATTCAGACACGAACACGAATCGCGATCCGAACACGATGAGTCGCCGTCAGCTCATCCGCCACACGGCCTGGTTTGGAGCGGCGGTCGGGTTCGCTGTGGCTGGCGGCGAAGTGATCTCACATGTGGCCGGCGCAGCGGCAGCCGAGCGCGCTCACGCCCGGCCCACCTTGCGATTCGCTCAAGTCAGCGATAGTCACATCGGCTTCACCGGTGCGCCCAACCCGGACGTCTCCGGCACATTCAGCCACGCCATCGATCAGATCAACAACCTCGGCTACACACCGGATTTCGTCATTCACACCGGCGACCTCACGCACCTGTCCAGCCCCGACCAGTTCGACCAGGTGAAGCAGATGATGAATGCCCTGCGGACGCCACGTGTGTTCACCGTGCCAGGGGAGCACGACTCGGTCGACGACGCGGGGCAGAAGTACCGAAACGCCTTCGGCGCGGGATCCGTTGGTGACGGGTGGTACAGCTTTGACATCGCCGGCGTTCATGTGATTGCACTGGTCAACACATTGAATCTGCGCAAGCTTGGGCATCTGGGTGTCGATCAGTTGGAATTCGTTCAGAAGGACGTCGCGCGGCTGTCGAGTGATACCCCCATCATCGTGTTCAGTCACATCCCGTTATTTGCCATGTACCCCGACTGGGGCTGGGGCACCGACGATGCCACCCAGGCGCTCAGCTACTTGCGCCGGTTTTCTTCGGTCACTTGCCTCAACGGGCATGTCCACCAATTGTTTTCCAAAACGGAAGGCAACGTGACGTTCTACAGCGGGACAACGACCGCTTACCCGCTGCCACATCCCGGCGACGGGCCGGCGCCCAAGCCGGTCACACTGCCGGCCGGCAAGCTACGCGACGCGCTCGGCATCCGCGAGGTCAGTTACACGATGGGCGAGACTGCCCTGGCATTGAAAGAACAGAACCTGCAATGACTTTGACAAGTATTATGGTCCGGATCGGTTTCGCCGCGTCGCTAGTTGTCAGCGCCGCCAGCCATGCATACCTCTATGTTCATGGTTACCAACACATCCCGGCCATCGGCACCGCCTTCCTGATCCAGGCCAGTGTCTCGTTCGCCATTGCTCTGCTGATCCTGGTAGGCGGTCCCGGATGGCTCCGCTGGGCCGGTGCCGCCGTAGCAGGCGGCTCGCTGGTCGCATTTGCCCTGTCGAGGACGGTCGGGCTTTTCAGCTTTTCTGAACGGGGTTGGGATCCGTCGCCGCACGCGGCAATCAGCGTGGGCGCTGAAGCGCTGACGGTGCTGCTGTGGGCGGGTGTTTTGGTTGGGTGGCGGCTGCCCACTAGGCGGCACCCGGGGCCTCCGGGGCCCGCCGATCGGCGACGAGGCCGGCTGCGGTGGCGTCATGATCGCCGTCGGCTTCAGGGAGGGCAGGGGCAGACCACTTCCGCTTGAGCCGAGATTTGAGAGACATCGCGGGCTTCTCGACCAGGAACCAGCTCAGCGCTTTGTTGCCGCC
This sequence comes from uncultured Actinomycetota bacterium, assembly GCA_963730415.1. Classification (GTDB taxonomy): domain Bacteria; phylum Actinomycetota; class Actinomycetes; order Mycobacteriales; family Mycobacteriaceae; genus Mycobacterium. The sequence goes on from CAVSSC010000004.1 coordinate 87,545, forward strand.
GGAGCAGCCCGCAAACGCCCTGTATGGCTGAGCGATTACCTGCTGCGCATACCGTCAATGAACGTCCGCGTCTCCTCCCAGGTGGGCAGGAGGCCAGAGGCGCGCACTTCTTCGAAACTGGGGGCCGCGGCATCGCGGTCGGACAAGCTGGGGGCGGCGCCGTTGACCAGCGGCCAGTCGATTGCCAGCGCCGGATCCGTCGGACAAATGGTGTGTTCGCGCTGCGGGTTGTATTCCGCCGAGCACAGATACATCACCGTCGAATTGTCTTGCAGGGCAAGGAAGCCGTGCCCTAGACCTTCGGAGATGTAGATCGTCCTGTGGTCGGAATCGTCGAGCAGGACTGAATCCCACTGGCCGAATGTAGGCGAGCCCACCCGGATATCAACGACAACGTCGAACACCGAGCCGGACACGCAGGTCACATACTTGGCCTGGCTCGGTGGCAGCTGGGCGAAGTGCAGTCCACGCAACACGCCGGCCGATGACACCGAGCAGTTGGCTTGCCGGACGTCCAAGCGGTGACCGGCGAATGCGGTGAACTCGCTGTCTTTAAGCCATTCGAAGAACAGGCCGCGGGAGTCGCCACGAAGGGTAGGGGTGATCTCCCAGGTGCCAGGGATGCCGAGTTCGCGAACTTTCATCTCACTGACCACGTTCCTCGTAGCGGGCCTCCGCAGCGTCCTTCAACGGACGCCACCACGATTCATTGGCACGATACCAGTCAATGGTGGCGCGCAAACCCTCCTCGAAGTCGGTATGCTTTGGAGCCCAGCACAATTCGTCGTACAGCGTCGACGGGTCGATGGCGTACCGCAGGTCGTGGCCGACGCGGTCGGTCACGTGGTCGAAGTCGTCAGGCTCCCGACCCATCATTTGCAGCAGCGTGCGCAGCACGGTCAGGTTGTCGCGCTCACCTTCGGAGCTGATCAGGTAGGTCCGGCCGATCTGGCCTTTTTCGAGGATGCGCCGGACCGCACTGTTGTGGTCGTCGACGTGGATCCAGTCGCGGACGTTGGCGCCGCTGCCGTACAACTTGGGCCGCCGGCCGGTGAGCACATTGGTGATCTGGCGTGGGATGAACTTCTCGATGTGCTGATACGGCCCGTAATTGTTGGAGCAGTTCGAGATCGTCGCGCGCACCCCATACGACCGCACCCAGGCCCGGACCAGCATGTCGGCGGCGGCTTTAGTTGCCGAGTACGGGCTCGACGGGTTGTAGGGCGTCGACTCGGTAAACCGGTTGGGGTCGTCGAGCTCCAGGTCGCCGTAGACCTCGTCGGTCGAGATGTGGTGCAGCCGCACACCATGGCGTCGCACCGCTTCCAGGATGGTGAACGTCCCGACCACGTTGGTGTGCAGAAACGGCCCCGGGTCGTCCAGCGCGTTGTCCACGTGGCTTTCCGCGGCGAAATGCACGACCGCGTCGGACTCGGCGACCAGCTGGGAGACCAGCTCGGCGTCGCAGATGTCGCCCACCACCAGCCTGATGGCATCCTCGACGTCGGCCAGCGACTCGCGCCGACCGGCGTAGGTCATGGCATCGAGCACCGTCACGACGTCTTCGGGGTGCTCGCGTACGGTGCTGTGCACGAAATTGGCGCCGATGAAGCCAGCGCCGCCGGTGACCAGTAACCGCATGGTCAAACCCTAACCGAGCGGATTGGTCAGCTTGCGGGAGTCAGCCCCAGCGGTCCGGCCAATTCGCTTAGCGCAGGGAGTAGCGTGTCTTCGTTCCAGCCGCCCAGCACCTGGATCGCCACGTGGTCGGCTCCGGCTTCCAAGTGTTCGTTGAGCCGTTGCGCGATGCCCTCCGGCGTGCCGTGGGCCACCACCGCGTCGATCAGCCTGTCGCTGCCGGGCTTGCGTACGTCGGCTTCGGTGAACCCCAGCCGTAGCCAGTTGTTCACGTAGTTGCTCAGCCCCAGATAATGTTCGACGGTCTCGCGGCCAACCGCCCGGGCTTCGTCGGCGTCGGTGGTGAGCACCACCTTGTGCTCCGGCGCCAGGAACACCGTCCTCCCGACCAGTTCGCGTGCCTTGGCCGTGTGTTCCGGAGTGGTCAGATATGGGTGCGCGCCGGCGCTGCGTTGCGCCGACAGCTCGCAACACCCGCGGCCCGAGCGCCGCGAGCACCCGACGGCTGGTCGGCACCAGTGCGGCGTCGAGTTCGTCGAGGTAACCGACCAGTGCGTCGTACGGCTTGACGTACTCCTCGGTGTGCTCGCGGTGGCCCACCCCGATGCCGAGCAAAAACCTTCCCGGGATAGGCGCTTTCGATGCGTTGAAAGGACTCGGCGACGGCCGGTGCCGGCGCAGACCAGATATTGACGATCCCGGTGGCCAGTTGCAGCGAGGTGGTCTGTGCCAGGGCTGGGTCGACCCACGCCAGCTCGGCGTCCGGTGATCCGCCGATCCAGACGGCGCCATACCCGAGAGATTCGATCCGCGCGGCCAGTTCGGGCGTGATTGAGCGGGTAGGCAGCCAGACGCCGAACCGGCCCAAGTCGGGTTTGAGTGAAACTGCCTCGGTCATCTAGGTCCCCCTCGTGTTTCCTCACGACTGATTCAGTCCAAGCGGCCCCGCCAGTTCGGCCAGCGCCGAGACCAGGTTTTCATTTTTGGTGAGGACCTGCACAGGCACGTGGTCGGCGCCGGCGTCGAGGTGCTCTTCAAGCCGTGCCGCGATCGCGTCGGGCGTGCCGTAAGCGACTAGTGAGTCGACCAGGCGGTCGCTGCCGGGCCGGGTTACTTCCTCGTCGGAAAAGCCCAGCCGTTTCCAGTTGTTGCGGTAATTGGCGAGGTTGAAATAGATGTCGAGTGCCTTGCGACCTACCGCGCGAGCTTTCTCGGCGTCGGTGGTCAATACCACCTTGTGTTCGGGCGCCAGGAACGCTGACGGGCCGATCAGTTCACGGGCCTGAGCGGTGTGCTCCGGGGTGGTGAGGTACGGATGCGCTCCGGCGCTGCGTTGCGCGGACAGCTTCAGGACCCGCGGACCCAGCGCCGCCACCACCCGGCGGTTGGCCGGCACGCCGTAAGTCGTCGAGCCTGTCCAGGTACTCCACCAGCGCGTCGTAGGGCTTGCGGTACTCGCTGATGAGCCTCGGGATGGCCGACGCCGATACCCAATAAGAAGCGGCCCGGGTAGGCCTTGTCGATGCGGTGGAATGATTCGGCCACCGGCTTGGCGGGCGCTGTCCAGATGTTGACGATGCCGGTGGCCACCTGCAGCGTGGTCGTCGCTTCGAGGATGGGCTCCACCCAGGCCAGCTCGGCGGGCGGTGAACCACCCACCCAGACGGCCCCGTAGCCCAGGGACTCGATTTCTTTGGCTTGCTGAGGCGTCACGCCGCGTCCGAACGATCCGAACCGGCCTAGATCGGGCTTGCTAGCAGCAGAATCGGTCATGGTCTTCCCAACCGGCGCTGCGGTGCTGCTATTCCGGCGAGAGTTACATCCACGGCGGGCGGGATCTCCAGCGGCAGGAGCACGATGAACCGCGTATCGCCGGGCACGGATTCCACTCGCAGATCCCCGCGATGCTTCTTGACGACGATGTTCCACGCCAGATCCAGCCCCAGTCCAGTGCCTTCGCCGAACGGTTTGGTGGTGAAGAACGGCTCGAAGATATGCTCGCGTACGCCCTCTGGGATCCCGGGTCCGGTGTCGCAGATCTCGACCCGGGCCATCTTCTCGCCTTCCCTGCAGGTGCGGACGGTCAGCGTGCCGCCCTCATCGCGCATCGCGGCGATCGCGTTGTCGATGATGTTGGTCCACACCTGGTTGAGATCGCCTGGATAGCAAGGGATTTCGGGAAGCGATTGGTCGAATTCCTTGACCACCGTGATGGTTTTGGAGTCCTTGCCGGTGTCTTTGCCCAACCGATCGGCGAACATCACCAGCGTGCTGCGCAGCAGATCATGCACGTCGGCCACCTGGAACGGGGCTCGGTCCATCTGGGAGTACTGCTTGGCGTCGGCCACTAACGCCGAAATCCGTTTGCTCGCTTCTGAAATCTGGTTCAGCAGCAGCTCGCTTTCGATGGTGTAGCTGAGCCAGCGGATCGCCTTCTCCAACGACGTCGACGCGTCGAGTTCGTCGGTAGCCGCGGAGATCCGCTCCAACCAATCGGTGTCGATGCCGCCTTCGACGAATGTCGGCGCGATATCCCATCCGCCGTCGATGCCGTGATCCTGTAGCCACTCGCCGACGGCGTCCTCGGCGTCGGCGGTCTCGATCGCGCTCAGGTGCTGCGATGTCGACTTGGCGACTTGCTCGGCGACCTCTTCCTGCAGCCGCACCAGGGCACGCAGCGCCTCGGGGGTGACGGTGCCGTCGGCGAGCATCGCAAGTTTCTGCCGCATGCCGGCAACCCGGTCGCGCAGTTCGGCGGCGGCTCGCGCGGTGGCGGCCGCGGGATTGTTCAGCTGGTGGGTCAACCCGGCCGACAACTGGCCCAAAGCCAGCAGCTTCTCCCGGTTGTCGATGATCCGGCGAGTGCGCTCGGTGCCGACTGCGATCCCGTCGAGCAGGTGCACCGCCATCGGAAACTGGTCCTGCATGAAGCGGGCGAACGCGGGTGCGTCCATCACAAAGAACCGCGACGGCTTGGTCACGTGCACCGATGTGCTGTAGGCCTGCTGCTGCTCGCCCGTGAACGCCTGCCAGGCACCGCAATACACGCCGCGCTGCGAGGTCCGGTTGGTTTCGATGTCCTGGCCGCCGGAGAGCTTCGACATCACCAGCTCACCTTCGATGAGGACGTAGAAACAGGTCGCCGGTTCGCCCTCGACACAGATCGGGCCCGGTTGGTACGTCTCGATGTGCCCGTTGGCGCACAACATCGCCAGCTGCTCGTCGGTGAGGGCTTCGAACAGGAACAGGGTGCGCAGCTCGTCGGGCTCACACGGCAACTTGGTGGTCATGCCCTCCGACCCCACTAGGTCTCCGATAGGTAGCGGTGGACCAGCATCACGGCCATCGATCCCTCGCCGACCGCGGCCGCGACCCGTTTGGCGGACGCCGACCGCACATCCCCGGCGACGAAGACGCCCGGCACGCTGGTTTCCAGGTGGTGGGGTGGACGGTCCAAGGTCCAGCCGCAGACGTTCCGCAGATCCGGGCCGGTGAGGATGAAGCCGTGGTCGTCGCGGGCGAGCACTCCGTCCAGCCACTCGGTGCGCGGTGCGGCGCCGATGAAGATGAACATCCGGCCGCAGCTGACTTCCTCGATGTCGCCGGTCCGGTTGTCGATCAGGTTCAGCTTCTCCAGGTGGTCGTCTCCGGTGGCCCGCTGCACTTCGGTGCAGGTGCGGACGGTGATATTGGGTCTCTGCTCGATCTGCTGGATGAGGTAATGCGACATGGACGCCGCCAACGACGGTGCCCGCACCACGATGGTCACGGATTTGGCCTCGCGGGACAGGTGCATCGCAGCCTGGCCGGCCGAATTGGCCCCGCCGATCACGTACACCTCTTCGTCTTTGCACTCCGACGCGATGGAGACGGCCGCCCCGTAGTAGACGCCGCGGCCGGTCAGCTCGGTGCACCCCTCTGCGGTCAGCTGGCGGTACGCGACGCCAGTGGCCAGGATGACCGCGTGCGCATCGATGGAGCCGCCGTCGGCGAACCGGACGGTGCGCTTGGATCCGTTCACTTCCAGCGCGGTGGCCGTGCGGGCGGTGATGAGTTCGGCACCAAACTTGTCCGCCTGCCTGCGTGCGCGGTCGGCCAGCTGGCCACCCGACACCCCGTCCGGGAAGCCGAGGTAGTTCTCGATCCGTGAGCTCTGGCCGGCCTGACCGCCGGTTGCGGTGCGTTCGATGAGCACCGTGCGCAGCCCCTCGGAGGCGCCATAAACGGCGGCGGCCAGGCCCGCGGGACCGCCGCCGATGACGATCAGGTCGTAGAACTCCTGCGACGGCGTAGTGGTCAGACCCAAAGCGTCGGCCAGTTCGGCATCGCTGGGCTCGACAAGGGTGTCGCCGCGTTCGGTGACGACGACCGGCAGCCGCAGGCCGTCCTCGCCGGCGGCCTGCAACAGTTGCTGGCCGGCGGGCTCGTCGGCCATGAACCAGGTGTAGTAGAGCCCGTTGCGCGCCAGGAAGTCGCGGACCTGCCAGGACCGTGCCGACCAGCGGTGCCCGATCACCTTGGTGTGCGGAATGGGGTGTTCGGGCGCCCGCTTCCAGGCGTCCAACAGCGCGTCGATGACCGGATAGAGCTTCTCCTCCGGAGGATCCCACGGCTTGAGCAGGTAATGGTCGAGGTCGACGACGTTGATCGCGTCGATGGCGGCATGGGTGTCGGCGTATGCGGTCAGCAGCACCCGCCGCGCCGCCGGGTACAGGTCCATCGCCTGTTCGAGGAACTCGATACCCGTCATCTGCGGCATCCGGTAGTCGGCGATCAGGGTTGCGACGGTTTCGCCGCGCAGTTTGAGCTGCTTGAGGGTTTCCAGGGCCTCGGGACCCGTTTCCGCTCGCACGATCCGATGGTCTTCGCCGTAACGGCGGCGCAGGTCCCGGGCCACCGCGCGGGATACGGCGGGATCGTCGTCGACGGTCAGCATCACGGGTTTGCGCGGCTGGGCAACGGGGTTCGTCATCGGCCTTAAGTATGCGCTCGTCAGCGGCCATGCGGGAGGTGAGGGAGGCGGCCTCATCCCTCGGATAGCGATTTTGGCCAGGCCGAATAACCAGGTATCGTGGACCAACGGTGCGACATCCGCGCCGGCTTTTTTGCGTGCCCAGTCCCTAGGAATTTCCTGTCACCGGCTCACGTTTCAAGTCGGTGTTAAATGTTGCGCCGATCGGGCGCAGACGAGAACGAAACTAAAAGACGAGGATTTCTACGCAGTTATGGCCAAAAAGGACGGCGCCATCGAGGTCGAGGGCCGCGTGGTCGAGCCCCTGCCCAATGCGATGTTCCGCATTGAGCTGGAGAACGGCCACAAGGTGCTTGCCCACATCAGCGGCAAGATGCGGCAGCACTACATCCGCATCCTGCCCGAGGACCGGGTGGTGGTGGAGTTGTCTCCCTACGACCTGTCCCGGGGCCGCATCGTGTACCGGTACAAGTAACGAGAAGCCCAAACCACACCACCGACGAGTAGACAGAACAGGATCGAAACAGCCGTGAAGGTGAACCCGAGCGTCAAGCCAATCTGTGACAAGTGCAGGGTGATCCGTCGGCATGGGCGGGTCATGGTGATCTGCTCAGATCCGCGCCACAAGCAGCGGCAGGGCTAGCGGCGATCGCAAGCGCGGCGTAGCCGGGCGCAGCGGGTCGCCGCCATGGACCTAGTCCCCGGACAATCAGTCCTAGCCAGCTGAAACAACTGAATGCAGACCTCCCAGCACCAGTGAGCGGCTGGCATCTATAGAGATGGGCCAGCTCATCCACGCCCGGACGGAGGCCGGGCCCCGTAAAGCGGGAACGGGCTGGGATCAGACCTCCGCTTGAGATAAGAGGAAACGCCACCTATGGCACGACTAGTAGGCGTCGACCTGCCGCGCGATAAGCGGATGGAGGTCGCGCTGACCTACATCTTTGGCATCGGCCGCACCCGCTCCAACGAGATCCTGGCGGCCACCGGCATCGACCGGGACCTGCGCACCAGGGATCTCACCGACGATCAGCTCACCCACTTACGTGACTACATCGAAGCCAACCTCAAGGTGGAGGGTGACCTGCGCCGCGAGGTGCAGGCAGACATCCGCCGCAAGATCGAGATCGGCTGCTACCAGGGTCTGCGGCACCGCCGCGGCCTGCCGGTGCGCGGCCAGCGCACAAAGACCAACGCTCGGACCCGCAAGGGCCCCAAGCGCACCATCGCAGGCAAGAAGAAGGCCAGGTAACCGATGCCACCAGCCAAGAAGGCAGCCGCTGCCCCCAAGAAGGGGCAGCACAAGACCCGTAAGCGGGAAAAGAAGAACATCCCGCACGGCGCCGCCCACATCAAAAGCACCTTCAACAACACGATCGTGACGATCACCGACCCGCAGGGCAACGTCATCGCCTGGGCGTCGTCTGGCCATGTCGGCTTCAAGGGCTCGCGGAAATCGACGCCCTTCGCCGCTCAGCTTGCCGCCGAGAACGCCGCACGCAAGGCCCAGGAGCACGGGGTGCGCAAAGTCGACGTGTTCGTGAAGGGTCCGGGCTCGGGCCGGGAGACCGCGATCCGGTCGCTGCAGGCCGCCGGCCTCGAGGTCGGCGCGATCTCTGATGTCACGCCCCAGCCGCACAACGGCTGCCGCCCGCCCAAGCGACGCAGGGTCTAGGAGGAGAACAATCCATGGCTCGTTACACCGGACCCATCACCCGCAAATCGCGACGGCTGCGCACCGACCTCGTCGGTGGCGACCAGGCCTTTGAGAAGCGTCCCTACCCGCCCGGCCAACACGGCCGCGCGCGGATCAAGGAAAGCGAGTACCTGCTGCAGCTGCAGGAGAAGCAGAAAGCCCGCTTCACCTACGGCGTGATGGAAAAGCAGTTCCGCCGCTACTACGAAGAGGCCGTTCGCCACTCCGGCAAGACAGGTGAGAACCTGCTGCAAATCCTGGAGAGCCGGCTGGACAACGTGATCTACCGCGCCGGGATTGCTCGCACCCGCCGGATGGCCCGCCAGCTGGTCAGCCACGGGCACTTCAGCGTCAACGGCGTGCACGTCAACGTCCCCAGCTACCGGGTGTCGCAGTACGACATCATCGACGTGCGGGACAACTCGCTCAACACGGTGCCGTTCCAGATCGCGCGGGAAACGGCGGGTGATCGCCCGATCCCGAGCTGGCTGCAGGTCGTGGGGGAGCGCCAGCGCATCCTGATCCACCAGTTGCCCGAGCGGGCGCAGATCGACGTGCCGCTCACCGAGCAGCTGATCGTCGAGTACTACTCGAAGTAGCACAGTCTTCCGCCACTGCGGCCGCAGCGGCGGGACACCCCGGAGCCGCACCGGCGGCGACGGACAACCTGAGTGGCATCAAATAGCGGGTGCCGAGAAGGAGAAGAAGAAACACCATGCTGATCTCTCAGCGACCCACACTGTCTGAGGAAATCCTCACCGACAACCGGTCCCAGTTCGTCATCGAGCCGCTGGAGCCGGGATTCGGTTACACCCTGGGCAATTCGCTGCGTCGGACGCTGCTGTCGTCGATTCCCGGCGCGGCCGTCACCAGCATTCGCATCGATGGCGTGCTGCACGAGTTCACCACCGTGCCCGGGGTCAAAGAAGACGTCACCGCGATCATCCTGAACCTCAAGAGCCTGGTCGTGTCCTCGGAGGAGGACGAGCCGGTCACCATGTACCTGCGCAAGCAAGGTCCGGGTGAGGTCACCGCGGGTGACATCGTGCCGCCCGCCGGTGTCACGGTGCACAACCCCGAGATGCACATCGCGACGCTGAACGACAAGGGCAAGCTCGAAGTCGAGCTCGTCGTCGAGCGTGGCCGCGGCTACGTCCCGGCGGTGCAGAACCGGGCTTCTGGCGCTGAAATCGGCCGTATCCCAGTCGATTCCATCTACTCGCCGGTGCTCAAGGTGACCTACAAGGTGGACGCCACCCGGGTCGAGCAGCGCACCGACTTCGACAAGCTGATCCTGGACGTGGAGACCAAGAGCTCGATCGGCCCCCGCGACGCGCTGGCATCGGCAGGTAAGACCCTGGTCGAATTGTTCGGGCTGGCACGCGAACTCAACGTCGAGGCCGAAGGCATCGAGATCGGGCCGTCGCCGGCGGAGGCCGACCACATCGCGTCGTTCGCGCTGCCCATCGACGACCTGGATCTGACCGTGCGGTCCTACAACTGCCTCAAGCGCGAGGGTGTGCACACCGTCGGCGAGCTGGTGTCGCGCACCGAGTCCGACCTGCTCGACATCCGCAACTTTGGTCAGAAGTCCATCGACGAGGTGAAGGTCAAGCTGCACCAGCTGGGACTGTCGCTCAAGGACAGCCCGCCCACCTTCGACCCATCGCAGGTTGCGGGCTACGACGTCGCCACCGGCACTTGGTCCACCGAGGGTGCCTACGACGACCAGGACTACGCCGAAACCGAACAGCTCTAAATCGCGGCTTTTGAACATCTAGACAGGAGCGTCAGCAATGCCCAAGCCCACCAAGGGCCCTCGCCTCGGCGGGTCGTCTTCGCACCAGAAGGCCCTTCTGGCCAACCTGGCCACGTCGCTGTTCGAGCACGGCCGGATCAAGACGACCGAGCCGAAGGCGCGTGCGCTGCGGCCGTATGCGGAAAAGCTGATCACGCACGCGAAAAAGGGCACGCTGCACAACCGTCGAGAGGTTCTGAAGAAGATCCGCGACAAGGACGTGGTGCACGCCTTGTTTGCCGAGATCGGGCCGTTTTTCGCCGACCGCAACGGCGGATACATCCGCATCATCAAGGTCGAGCCGCGTAAGGGCGACAACGCTCCGATGGCCGTTATCGAACTGGTGCGGGAGAAGACGGTGACGTCGGAGGCCGATCGGGCACGTCGGGTGAAGGCTTCCAAGAAGGCTGCTGCACCCGTGGCGGCAGCGGCGGCTCCTCAGGCGGCGGTCGAGCCTGAAGAGGCGGTTGGTCCGACGGCTGAAGAGGTCGCTGAGGCTGAGCCCGAAGAGGTCAAGGCCGAGGAAGCCGAGAAGGCCGCTGACGAGGCTGACGAGGCCCCCGAGAATTAGTGAGGACGTCCGTCTGCGGCTTGACATCGCCTACGACGGAACCGATTTCGCAGGCTGGGCAACCCAGGCCGGGCAGCGTACCGTCGCCGGCGTTCTCGACGAGGCGCTGACGACCGTCTTCCGCACGCCGGTGCGGCTGCGCGCGGCCGGGCGCACCGACGCGGGAGTCCATGCCACCGGGCAGGTGGCCCACGTCGATGTGCCCCTCGCCGCGCTGCCGAATGCATACCCGCGCTCACCGCGCGTCGGTGAAGCGGAATTCCTGCCGCTGCTGCGTCGCCTCGGCCGGTTCTTGCCCACCGATGTCCGGGTAATCGGGATCGCCCGCGCCCCAGCGGGTTTCGACGCCCGATTCTCGGCGCTGCGGCGTCATTATGTGTACAGGCTGTCGACGGCGCCCTACGGTGTCCAGCCGCAGCAGGCCCGCCACATCACTGCCTGGCCGCGCGCCCTGGACGTGGAGGCGATGGCCGCCGCGTCGCGAGATCTGTTGGGATTGCACGATTTTGCGGCGTTCTGCCGTCATCGCGACAATGCCACCACCATCCGCGATCTGCAGCGGTTGGACTGGTCGCGCGACGGTGATCTGATCACCGCGCATGTCTCCGCCGATGCGTTCTGCTGGTCGATGGTGCGCTCACTGGTCGGAGCGCTGCTGGCGGTCGGCGAGCATCGGCGCCCGGTCAACTGGTGCCGTGAGTTACTCACCGCCACAGACCGGTCCAGTGACTTCGCCGCGGCGCCGCCGCACGGGTTGACGCTGATCGGGGTGGACTACCCACCCGACGACGAGCTGGCCGCGCGGAACTTGATCACCCGAGATCTACGCTCGCGCTAGAGCTTGCCGGCGACGAAGCTGGCGGCCTGATCCACCAGTCCGGAGTTGATGTACGAGGGCTGCAGATGCGCGGACCATGTCGTGCCATTCGAACAGATCGGGTCGCCGTTCGCGCACTCGTCGATCGTCTTACCGGCGAAGGCGGGGCTGAAACTGGGGACCGGGCCGAGAACTCGCTGGGTGCCGTTACCGAACAACGCGACCGCTGCGATGTGCTGATCCATACCCGGCGGCAGCGGGTCGGTGAACCCGAATTGCGGTTTGGTCGTCGCGATCACGAGGTCGGCCGCCACGGCACCCAGCGAATAACCGCCGAGTACCTCGCGGGTGTTCGGGCAACTTTTCGCCATGGATTGAACGTGGGCGCTCATATCGCTGGCGCCCTTGGCGGGGTCCACGTCAGCGGGATAGTTGACCCCATAGGCCCCGAGCGGCATATGCACCTTGGGGCGCAGCGAATTGACGAACGCGTCGCCGACGAAACCGACACCGGGTGGTTCCTCTCGACCCCGAGCGAAAACCACTTCGGCACCCGGGCACGCCGCCGATGCCGCCGGAATCAGCGCTGCTGTCCGAAAAGGTGCCGCTGCCGGGGCAATCAGCAACGCCGCGGCGAGCAACGCGGCGGCCGCGAAACCGGCCAAGCGGTTTGCGGCATTTGAGCTGCTGTCCGAAACTCGCCTGTAGCGGTGGGTCAACCAGGCGAAGCCTCATGACCCGATATTAACGGGCTAACCGACGTCCTCAACGGATCACCGCGGGCGGTTCGGCGTCGCGGATCCTGATCACCCGAGAACTGCGCTCGCGCTAGATCTTTCCCGCAACGAAACTCGCGGCCTGGTCGGTCAACCCGGGAACGTAGCCGGTGTGCGCGCTCCACTGGTTGCCGCCTGAGCAGATCGGGTCGCCTTCGTTGCACAGGTCGATGGTCTTGCCGGCGAAGTTCGGGCTTAGCGCGCCCATCAGCCCGCCCGCCCGGCCGGACGGATTTCCGAAAAGGGCTACCGCGGCGACGTGATCGGCCGTACCGGCCGGTAAGGGCTGAGTGAAGCCGAGGCCGGGTAGTGGTGCGGCGGTGAGGATGTCGATGACGGCGGCACCCTGCGAGTACCCGCCGAGCACCAGCTTGGTGTTGGGGCAGTCGTTGGCCATTTGTTGGACGTGGTTGCTGGCGTCATTGGCGCCGTCCGCGGCGGCCCGGAAGTCCTTGCTGGCCGGGTAGTTCACCCCGTATGCCCCGACGTTTCTGTTGGTCTGCTGGCGCAGCGAGCTGATGAAGGCCCCGCCAACACGCCCGACACCGGGCGGCTCGTCGGTTCCCCGGGCGAACACCACCTCAACGTCCGGGCAAGACGCCCAGGCGCGGGGTGTCAGCGGGGGTGCAAGCAACAACGCGGTCGCCGTGATGAATGCGGCGGCCAGGAAGGCGAAACGAGGGATAAGCCTCACAAAACCGATGTTACGGGCTTATTGACAGTGCGTCAGTGAACCGCCGAGACCAGGCCGGTTTGCGGGGACGGCGTGTTCGGCGCTGGGACGGATCCGTGTATCGACGGGCTAGATCCGGGCGGCGTCTGCGGCCCGTACACCGGTGTCTGCTGGCCGTACCCGGGCTGCTGCGGGCCGGCGCCTTGCGGCGGCCCAAACCCGGGAACCTGCTGGCCGGACCCGGCCAAAAGCTTGGACGCAACGAAAGCAGCCGCCTGGGTGGTGTACACGGGGACGTAGCCCTCGGTGTGCCCGCTCCACTCGTTGCCCTGGCCCGCGTGACAGATCGGGTCGTTGGGGTTGCACAGGTCGATCGCCTTGGACCCCAACATCGCACTCTGGGTCGGCAGCGATCCGCCGGCGCGGTCGGCCACGTCGCCGAAGGTGGCGACCGCCGCGATGTTGTTGGCGTACTCCGGCGGTAACGAAGAGCCCCAGTTGATGCCGCCGATGGGAACGCCGGCCACGATGTCCATCACGGACGCGCCTTGCGAGTAGCCGCCCAACACGATCTTGGTGTTCGGGCACTTCGCCACCGCCTGTTTGACGCGATTGATCGTGTCGTTGGCGCCGTCACCGCCGTGCAGCTGCAGCTTGCTGGCGGCGTAGTTCACCCCGTAGGTGTCGATGTTCAGGCCGCCGGTCTGCTGGCGCAGCGAGTCGACGAAGGCGTCGCCGACCCGGCCGAGGCCGGGTGGCTCGTTGGTGCCCCGGGCGAAGATGACCTCGACGTCCGGGCAGTCATCGGCGGAGGCGACCGGCGCCGCGGCTAGGAGTTGCGAGCAAACCGGCGGTGGCGGCCAGTGCAGCCGCGCCCAGCAGGCCTCGGGTGCGGTGAAGAATCACGCCATAACTTTACCCAGAACCAGCAGGGGCCGAAACTTCGCAGACCTGTGGATGGATTCAGCGACGCCGCCAAAGGGCGGTCTACCGTGAGCGCAACGAGTTCGCGAAGTTGGGGGATCAGTGCCGCGTCAGCCGACAACGTGGCTGCACGTCAGCGGTTACCGATTTCTGCTGCGTCGCATCGAGTGCGCGTTGCTGGGCGGGGATGTTCACGCAGCCAGTGGACGCTTGCGCGCGCAGACGGCGGCGTTGACGATCGGGTGCGTCCTGGCGGCCATCGCCGTCGCGGGAGGTGCGTTTGTTGCTTTGCTGCGGCCACAGGTGGCGCTTGATCGCGCGCAGATCGTGATGGGTCAAGAATCCGGCGCGCTGTATGTGCGAGTGGGCGATACCTGGCATCCGGTGCTGAACTTGGCCTCGGCGCGGTTGATCGCGGCGACGGCTGCCAACCCGCAGCCGGTGCGCGAATCCGATTTAGGTCGCACCAAACGCGGTCCGCTGCTGGGTATTCCGGGTGCGCCGCAGTTTCTCGGCAAGCCGCTGTCAGCAGACGAATCGGCCTGGACGATCTGCGACACGGACGGCACCGGGCACGACGGTCGTCGTGGGCCGCACCGAGGGCTCGTCGGTCCGTCGCCTGACTTCCGGGCAGGCCATCTTGGTCGCGCCCGCCTCGGGTTCGCCGGCCTACCTGCTCTACAACGGACAGCGGGCTGTGGTGGATCTTGCCGATGCCGCGGTTTCGCGTGCGCTCAGGCTTGAGGGCCGCGCACCGCAACTCGTCTCGCAATCGTTGCTGAACGCCATCCCCGAGGCGCCGCCGATCACGGCTCCACGGATTCACGGCGCGGGCGCCAAGACGCCGGGCCTGCCCGGATTTCCGATAGGCAGTGTGCTGCGCATCACACGTGCCGATGGTGACGAGTATTACGTGGTACTGGCCGCCGGAGTCCAGCGCATCGGCCAGGTGGCCGCTGATCTCCTGCGCTTCAGCTACTCCCAGGGCACCGCCAACACCGTCACGGTGGCACCCGACGCGATCCGCGCCACCCCGATCGTCAACGCACTGCCGGTGGCGGGCTTCCCCGACCGGACGCCGACCCTGTCGGACGGTGGCAGCACGTTGTGCGTCATGTGGGCGTCTGGGCAATCCGGCCAATCGGGCGTCGCGTTCCTGGCGGGGAGCCGGCTGCCGGTGCCAGCCGGTCAGACGCCGGTGACCTTGTCGCAAGCCGACGGCCACGGTCCTGCGCTGGACGCCGTATATTTGCCGCCCGGCCGGAGCGCCTACGTGCGAGGAAATGGAGGAGTCGGCACGCGATACCTGGTCACCGACACCGGAGTGCGGTTCGCAATCCACGACGACAACGCGGCACATGACCTCGGTCTTCCGGCGGCGAACCCGGCGCCGTGGCCGGTCTTGGCGGCCCTGCCGGCCGGACCGGAACTGAGCAGAGAGAAGGCGTCAATCGCCCGGGACACTGTTGCGGGACCGCCGTAACCGACCCCTGGCCGCGCCGCTGGCCAGGGCTACCGCCAGCGCAATAAGGCAGATAGCGGCGCCGCGCAAGGCGGTGTCCCGGGCGTGAGCATTCGGCGGTTCGGTCGGCGGCGGTGTGGTGATCGGCACGGGCGCGGGTGCTGGTTTTGCGGTATTACCGGGCGGACCCGCGTCAGTACTGACCGCCGCCAGGGCATCGATGGTGCCGTTACCGACGAGCGGATCCCATCCGGCGGGCGGGTGATGCGCCGTCGACTCGATGCGCTGCATCACCTGCCGTGCGGTCAACGCCGGGAACCGGGCCCGGATCAGCGCGGCCAGCCCACTGACCACCGGCGCGGCATAACTGGTGCCGGATACTGGTTCCGAACCGAGCGACGTCACCGCCTCGCCCGGGGCGGCGACGTCCACCCAGGGACCGGCAAGAGTGAATGCCGACGGCGACCCTTCGGTGTTCACCGAACCCACGGTCAGCACGTAGTCGTCGTACCAGGCCGGACTGACCGCGACCGTGACGGTCTCCCAGGTGGCATCCGGTCGTTGGGGCGGACACTGCGCGGAGCCGCCGGTGTTGCCCGCCGCGGCCACGACGACGGCATTTTTGACGTCGACCGCATAGGCGAGCGCGGCGCCCAGCGCGCGGTCGTCGAGCGCCGACGCGACCGGAACGCAGGCAACCGACGAAATGTTGATTACCGATGCGCCGAGATCGGCGGCCGTCCGGACGGCTTTCGCCATGGTGTCGACGTCACCGACGCCGGCGCGGGACCGGTCGCTAGCGGGAGCGAACTTCGCGCTGGACTGGCGGATGCTGATCAAGGTGGCCTCGGGCGCCACCCCGCTGAAGCTGTCGGCTTTGGAATCCGGTGCCGCAGCGATGATTCCGGCGACCAGAGTGCCGTGCGCGTCGCAATCCTGGGTACCGTCACCGGTGGACACATAGTCGCCGCCGGGCACCACATCGGGCAGCCGGCGGTGCCGCGAAACGCCGGTGTCGATGACCGCGACGCGTTGTCCGGCACCGCGGGTGAGCTGCCAGACCCGCGGCAGGTCGATGGGGTCTGCCAGCTGGTTACGGCCTGGTCCCGAGTCCGCCGTCATCGTCGCGCAAGCCTCGCGTTGCACGGTCGGCCACGGTGGCGCCGCCAAGGCCGGCTTGGGTAGCCACCTGTCGTCGATCTCCGGCGGCGAAACCGCTTGCGCCGACGGTGTTCCAAGCTGAGACACGCGTCGTCAGCGCCGATACCATCAGCAGACGCGCGACGTGCGACGTGTTCACTTGAGATTCAATCCCCGAACGGCGCTATAGAGCCCACATATCCAGCAGGTCAGCGGAACCATCGCAATCAGCGCAAGACACTCCAGCAGCTCGACGCTTCGGCGTACGACGGGTGAGAGCGATATTGCCGGAGCGACGAAGCCCAGGTACATCGCTGCGGCCGCCAGCATTGCCGTCGCCGCGGCGACCCATGGTCCGTGCTCCGGCGCGCGTAAGGCGGCGACACCGAAGGTTGCTCCGGCGATAACGATTCCGCTGATGACGAACACCAGCATCCTTCTCCTGTCACTGGAACGAGAACGCAGCAGCAGCAGCGCGCCGGTGACGGTGCCAAACGCGATGCAAGACAGCCGTGGTGCGCCGGCGAGCACGGTGACGACGGCGCCGACGGCGGCTGACGACGAGAGCCCGGCAAGCAGGCTGGCCAACCAGTTGTCAGCACGGATCGCTTTAGCGGCCACGCAAGTCCCGCTTGGCTCGATGTCGTCCAAGTCCGGTGTGGGCGGCAGCTGAGGTGATAACCCCGACAGCACGATCGACACCCGCGCCGCTACCCCGAGCAGGCCGAGCGATACCAGCGCCGATATCGAACCGATGGCGTGCAGTGGGGCGGCGGTGATCGTGCCCACCAACGCGGCCACGGCGATGACCATCGCACCGCACGACACAGCGGTCAATGTGACAACACCGCAGCCCGATGCCCGCATCGCTAATACCGAGGTGACTGCCGCCGCCGTCGCAGCCAGCAATACATTGGACATACCGGGGGCGCCAGGCACCGTCAGAAAGCCAGCGGCAGCCGCGAATGCGGTGGCGATCACGCTCAGCGTCAGCCCGGCGATCGGGTTTCGATAGGTGCGGTGTGCAATCACCGCAGCCATTAGGGCGACGAAGCCAGCGAGTGCCGCAACGCCAGCGGTGGTACCGATGTCCCGGGCAGCGTTGGCGCTGAAGGCATCCCGAATCAGCACCAGCCCTCCGATACCGGTCAGGCAGCTTGCCGCCACCGCGCCGGTGAGCCGGGTCGCTTGGGGGTGGCCGCAAATCTGGGTCGCTGCGTCTAGCGTCGCCGACACGGCCTCCGCGACGTCGTCGCAACGGGGAGCGGGCAGCGGGGCGCGAGGCACGGCTCAGTATCAGAACAGCACCATCTCCGATACCGTTCTGCGCCAACGTCATCGACGGACCCAAAGCGGACGCGCCGGGCAGTGACAACTGGTAACGTTTGGCCTCTAGATCGTTGCCGGCGTCGCGGAATTTCAGGATGTCGACGATCGACGGGATCAGGATGGCGACAGGAATCTCGGCGGGCAGGGCCAAGTCGACGACGGCAGTGCCGGAATGAATTGACACACGGCGCAGCCCCGGATCGGATGCAGGCAACAGTGACCCCTTCAGTCGGATTACCAGGAAGATAGCTAGTTTTCGGCCTCCGGGTATCCGGCTGTCCACAGGTGACTTGCCGCCGATTCCGGCCCTGCATACCGTCGTCAAACGGGGAGGGGACGAGATGACTCAGGGGTTCGTGCCCGTGGTGCGGCAGCTGCCGCCGGCGGTGGCGACTGCGGACATCATTGTTGAGGCGCCGCCCGACCCGCCGCCGGCATCAGCCAGCCTGCTGCCACGCCTGCTGCCGATTGTGCTGTCCGTGGCGAGTATGGGCGTCATGGCGGCGGCGTTCACCTCGGGATCAGCCGTTACCCGCAACCCCATGTTCCTGGCATTCCCGATGATGATGCTGGTTTCGACGGTGGTGACAGTGGTGACCGGGCGCGCTCGCCGGCAGGGCTGCGGTATCGACGCCGATCGCATCGACTACCTCGGATACCTGAGTCGGCTGCGCGAAACTGTTCGCAAAACCGCTGTGGCACAGCGCTGGTCACTGAATTGGAGTCATCCCGACCCCGATACGCTGTGGACGTTGATCGGCGGTGCGCGAATGTGGGAGCGGCGAGCCACCGACCCCGAGTTCTGCCTTGTTCGCGTCGGTATTGGAACCCAGCCGCTTGCCACCCGCTTTGGTGGCCCCGCAGATCCCATCCGGGAAGCATTCCGACCCGGTCACCGCCACGGCCCTGCGTCGCTTCATCCACACGCATTCGACGATCGTTGCGCCGATCACCATCGGCTTGCGTGGAACTCTGAGCGTGACGATCGACGGTGATGTGACTGTGGTGCGCGGGCTACTGCGCGCGATGATCTGCCAACTGGCCGTGCTGCACCCGCCCGATCAGTTGCTGATCGTCGGTGCGATCAGCGACCGGAATCGCACTCATTGGGATTGGCTGAAATGGTTGCCGCACAACCAACATCCGACCGCGGCCGATGCGGTGGGGTCGGTGCGCATGGTGTATCAGAGTACGGCGGAGGCACAGAACGCGCTCGCCGGTGTGCGACTGACGCAGGTGGTGGTGGTCGCCGACCTGGACGAGTACGTCGACGGGTTCACGGGTCGCAACCATCCTCGAAGTCGGAACCGGCCGCGACGGCACGCCGTTGATGATCAGACAGCCCGGCGAAATTCAGGCGTTGCTGTGCCCCGACCAGATGGATCCCATAGACGCGCTGGTATGTGCGCGCCGTTTGGCGATGTACCGTGTCGGCGCGGCTTCTCCCCGGGACGGCGACCCGGGTTGGCCAGGCCTGATCGGGCTCGGCGATGTCGGACCGTTTCGACCCGATCACGCTGTGGCGCAGCCAAGAACACCGCGATCGGCTCTGCGTTCCGATCGGAACCACGGTCGACGGGGTGCCGCTCGAGCTGGACATCAAGGAGCCCGCCGAAAACGGCATGGGTCCACACGGGCTCTGCGTCGGCGCCACTGGGTCGGGCAAGTCAGAGCTACTGCGCACCATCGCGCTGGGCATGATGGCGCGCAACTCTCCCGAAGTGCTCAATTTGCTGCTCATCGACTTCAAAGGTGGCGCGACGTTTCTCGATTATGCGCGGGCTCCGCACGTGGCCGCGGTCATCACCAATCTCGCCGACGAGGCGCCGCTGGTGGCCCGGATGCGCGATGCTCTGGCCGGCGAGATGAACCGTCGGCAACAGCTGCTGCGGACGGCAGGCTGTGTCAGCGCCGCGGCATACGAACGTGCGCGCCGGGCCGGTGCCCCATTGACGGCCCTGCCCACGTTGTTCGTCATCGTCGACGAGTTTTCCGAATTGCTCAGCCAGCATCCCGATTTCGCTGACATGTTCGTGGCGATCGGCCGGCTCGGCCGGTCGCTGGGTATGCACCTGCTGCTGGCCAGCCAGCGGCTCGACGAGGGTCGACTGCGGGGACTGGAAGCCCACCTTTCTTATCGGATGTGCCTGAAAACTTTGTCTGCCAGCGAATCACGAACGGTTTTGGGAACACTCGACGCATACCAACTGCCGAATACCCCCGGTGCGGGTTTTCTGCGTATGAGCGGCGGCGAGTTGATCCGCTTTCAGGCCGCATCCGTTTCGGGTCCGCTGCAGTCCGACGCGGGGCCGTCTGTGCCGACTGTGGCAGCGCCTTCGGTGCGGGTGTTCAGCACCCACCCGGCTGGCCCAGTCACCCGCGCGGTCGAGACGAGCCGGTCGCCCGCACGGACGGTCTTGCGCGCGGTCCTGGACCGATTGTCCGGACACGGACCGCCAGCGCACCAAGTCTGGCTGCCACCGCTCGGACCGGCACCGGCGTTGCATACCCTGCTACGCGATGCCGTATCCACGCCCGCCCGCCTGACAGTCCCCATCGGCATAGTCGACCGTCCCTTCGAGCAGTGCTGGACGCCGCTGATGGTCGATTTGTCCGGAGCCGCAGGCAATGTGGCGGTGGTCGGTGCACCTCAATCGGGCAAGTCGACGGCGCTGCGCACACTGATCACAGCGTTGGCGGCCACTCACGATCCGGGGCAGGTGCAGTTCTACTGTCTGGACTTCGGCGGCGGAGCGCTGGCGTCCGTACAAGCGCTGCCACATGTGGGAGCGGTCGCGGGTAGGGCCGAACCGCGACTCGTCGGGCGGATCGTCGCCGAATGCGAGTCGGTCGTGCATTCCCGGGAGGCCATCTTCAGTGAGTACGGCATCGATTCGATCGCCGAGTACCGTCAGCGGCGCGCAGGGTCGGACAACGACCCGTTCGGTGAGGTATTCCTCGTCGTCGACGGCTGGGCGAGCGTGCGCCATGAGTTCGAAGCGCTGGAGACATCGATCACTGCCATGGCGGCCCAAGGACTTTCGTTCGGCGTACACGTGGTGTTGTCGGCATCGCGGTGGGCCGAGATTCGACCGTCACTAAGGGATCAGATCGGCACACGCATCGAGTTGCGGCTGGGTGATCCCACCGACTCGGAACTGGACCGCAAAGTGGCGCAGCACGTGCCCCACGACAGACCGGGCCGCGGTCTTTCGCGCGACGGGCTGCACATGGTGATCGCTTTGCCCATTGCCGAGATCCCTCCTGGTGAATCAGTCGCGCCATCAATACCGCTGCTGCCCACGCACGTAGAGCGCGACACCGTCGTGCGCCGAGCCGATGCCGAGCTGGGAGCGCGCATACTCCTCGGTCTGGAGGAGCGCCGACTGCAGCCGGTGGCAGTCGATTTCGAACGCCATTCGCATCTTCTGGTGCTCGGAGACAATGAGTGCGGGAAAACCGCCACGCTACGGACCCTGTGCCGCGAAATCGTTCGGACGAAGACCGCCGCGCAAGCTCACCTGATGATCGTCGACTTTCGGCGCTCGCTCCTCGGCGTCGTCGAGTCGGAACATCTTGGCGGTTATGCCATGTCACCGGCCGCGCTGGCTGCATTGCTGCCGGGTTTGCTCGATCTCTTGCAGCGGCGGATGCCCCCTCCCGACGCGAGCCAGGCACAGCTGCGCGCCAGGTCCTGGTGGTCTGGGCCAGACATCTACGTTGTGGTCGATGATTACGACCTGGTTGCCACTCCGGCAGGCAACGCACTGGCGGCGATCCTCGAATACTTGCCGTACGCAAGGGATCTGGGACTGCACCTAATCGTAGCGCGGCGCAGCGGCGGAGCCGAGCGCGCGCTGTTCGAGCCCCTACTCGCGGGCCTGCGTGACCTCGGCTGCATGGCACTGATGATGAGCGGGCATCCGGACGAGGGTGCGCCGTTCGGTTCCGCCCGCCCGGCGCGATTGCCACCGGGCCGTGGCGTCCTGATCGCTCGTGCCGGCGACGAACAGCTTGTCCAGGTGGCCTGGAGCGCGCCGTGAGCGGGCACCGCGCAATCATCGAGGTCGGCCCCGGCACGATCCGCCGGTTATGTTGCGGCACAAGCACAGTAGCTGACAACGAGATGCCTGAAATCATGAGGGCGGCGCTGAGCGCCATAGACGATCAAGTGGCGCTGGTGGGCGAGCGTCCAATAGCCGTCGATTCGCTGTGGAGCGATGTGCTGCGGTCAGTGAGTTGTGCGCGCTGCAACGGCGTAGTCGTGGTGCATCCGTCGTGGTGGTCGTCGTCGCGTGTCGGCGTGGTGACCGCGGCCGCAGCCACCGTGACCGATGGCGTGCTGGCGCGCCCCCGGTCGTGGCTGCTGACGCAGGCATCCGACGCCGAACCGGAAGCGACGGTGGCGGTGGAGATCGCCGAGCGGCTGGTGGCGGTCAACGGTGCCGAGATCGTCGCTATACCCCGCAGGACCGAACCGCATCTCGTTGCCAAAGAGGTTGCGGGCGTCATCGCAGGCATGGCCGCGGCGGTCGTGCTGATCGACACACCGAGCACGGTTGCCGGGGCGTCGACGCTTGCGACGTTGATCGCAGGTGCGGCGCGCAGGAGCGGGCAGACGGTCGTGGAAATAAATGACGTTCGGCTGCCCCGGCTGGCCCAATCGGCCCAATCGGCCCTGTCGGCCCTGGGCGAGCCGTCCGAGCCGCGCTCCACCGCATGTGCCGGTGGTGTTCGATCACGCGCGCGGACGCTGAGCGGGCTTGGGGCCGCGGCTATCGTCCTGGCCGCGACGGCGCCGGCTGTGGTCACCGTGGGCCGGCACGGCGCCCCGAAGCAGGTGGAGACGGTGCCGACGACATTTCTGGTGGAAGGCCGGGTGGCGTTGACGGTGCCGGCGAACTGGGCGACGCAACGGGTGGTCTCCGGGCCCGGTTCGGCGCGAGTACAGGTCACGTCGCCGTCAGACCCCGAAGTGGCGTTGCACGTCACGCAGTCGCCGGTCGCCGACGAGACGCTGAGTGGCACCGCTGAGCGGTTGAAACGCGCCATCGCCGCGGAGCCCGCCGGGGTGTTTGTCGACTTCAACCCGTCCGGAACCAGCGTCGGCCGGCCAGCGGTGACCTACCGCGAAGTGCGCCCCAGCCACCACGTGCGGTGGACGGTGTTGCTTGACGGGCCGGTCCGGATCAGCGTCGGATGCCAAAGCCGGCCGGGCGACGAAGACGCCGTCCGCACTGTGTGCGAGCAGGCGGTGCGGTCCGCCCACGCGATCGGATGAGCCAGAAATCGGGTGGAACCAAATGAGGGTCGCGGGGGTCGTACTTGATATGGCTGCACCGAACACACTGAGCACCGACTTTGACCTGATGCGGTCGGTCGCGGGTACTACGGACGCCCGCAACGAAGAAATCCGGGCGATGCTGCAGGCATTCATCGGCCGGATGAGCAGCGTGCCTCCGTCGGTGTGGGGTGGGCTCGCGGCTGCGCGGTTCAAGGAGGTGGTGGATCGCTGGAACGCTGAGTCGCTGAGGCTCTACCACGTCCTGCACACGATCGCCGAGACCATTCGGCACAATGCGGCCACTCTGCAGGAGGCCGGCCAGAACCATGCAAACCACATCGCCGCCGCCGGCGGAAACTTGTGATTGAGAGGATCACCCGTGGACCCGGTGCTGTCCTATAACTTTGGCGAAATCGAATACTCGGTGCGCCAGGAGATCCACACCACATCGGCCCGTTTCAATGCCGCGCTGGACGAGCTGAGATCGCAAATCGCCCCGTTGCAGCAGCTCTGGACCCGCGAAGCGGCCGCCGCATACCACGTCGAGCAGCTGAAGTGGCACCAGGCGGCGACCGCCCTGAACGAGATACTGGTCGATCTCGGAAATGCGGTACGCGACGGCGCGGAAGAGGTGGCGAACGCCGACCGACGGGCGGCTGGTGTCTGGGGACGGTAGCGCCAAATGGACACCGCGCGGCGGTAGCCGCGCCTAATGGACACCGCGCGGCGGTAGCCGCGCCTAATGGACACCGCGCGGCGGTAGCCGCGCCAATGGACGCTGTGGGTCCCGGCGGAGGAGAGCCGCCGGGACCCCACAGTCATTTTTGACCTGCAGGGATGCCCATCGGTAAGCTGCTCGGTTGGCGTGCGGTACGCCGGGGCCTCGGGTCAATGTCGGTCGCCGAGATCAAACCCCACCGTGGACGCCTGACCGATACCCGGGTCACACCGGGATCCACAGCCTCGCGAAGAGGCTCGCAGAGATAGTGAGGTAAGCGCTGTGCCCACATACGCGCCCAAGGCGGGTGACACCACGAGGTCGTGGTACGTCATCGACGCCACGGACGTAGTGCTTGGCCGCCTTGCCGTCGCGGCAGCCACCCTGCTGCGCGGCAAGCACAAGCCGACGTTCGCCCCCAATGTCGATGGCGGTGACTTCGTCATCGTCATCAACGCCGACAAGGTCGCCCTCAGCGGCGACAAACTGCAGAGCAAGCTCGCTTACCGCCACTCGGGGTACCCCGGCGGCCTGCACACGCGCACGACCGGCGAGCTGATGGAAAAGCATCCTGACCGCGTGGTGGAGAAGGCGATCGTCGGCATGTTGCCGAAGAACAAGCTCAGCCGTCAGATCCAGCGCAAGCTCCACGTTTACGCGGGTCCGGAGCATCCCCACGCCGCGCAGAAGCCGGTTCCGTTCGAGATCAAGCAGGTGGCCCAGTGACCGAAACAACCGAGGCCTTAGAAACCCCGGAAACCCCGGAAACCCCAGAAGCCCCCGCAGCACCGGCCGAGACTCCGGCGGCCAAGGCCGAGACTCCGGAAGCCAAGGCCGAGACTCCGGCGGCCAAGCCTGCCGAGTCGTTCGTGTTCGAGCGGCCCATCCAGACCGTCGGCCGCCGCAAGGAAGCCGTGGTGCGGGTGCGCCTGGTGCCCGGCACCGGCAAGTTCGACCTCAACGGCCGCAGCCTGGAGGACTACTTCCCCAACAAGGTGCACCAGCAGCTCATCAAGGCTGCGCTGGTCACCGTCGACCGGGTGGAAAGCTTCGACATCTTTGCCCTGCTGCACGGCGGCGGCCCGTCGGGTCAGGCCGGTGCGCTGCGCCTGGGCATCGCGCGGGCGTTGATTCTGGCGTCGCCGGAGGACCGGCCCGCTTTGAAGAAGGCCGGCTTCCTCACCCGTGATCCGCGTGCCGTCGAGCGCAAGAAGTACGGCCTGAAGAAAGCGCGCAAGGCGCCGCAGTACAGCAAGCGCTGATCAGCGATCGCTTTCCGGCCACAACGGCGCATCGTTGTGCGCAGTTGTCGGCGTGTCTGCGCACAAACGCGCCCTGTTTCGGTCAGAAAAGAACGGGCACGTTAGGTGTCAGACCGTCAACTGTGAGAGGTTTGTCCGCATGGGTCGACTATTCGGCACCGACGGTGTTCGTGGGGTCGCCAATCGCGAGTTGACCGCTGAGCTGGCGCTGGCGCTGGGCGCCGCGGCGGCGCGGCGCCTGGCGAGTGCGGGCGCGCCGGGCCGGCGAGTCGCCGTGATCGGTCGCGATCCGCGGGCCAGCGGCGAAATGCTGGAGGCCGCGGTGATCGCCGGGCTGACCAGTCAGGGTGTCGACGCGCTGCGAGTGGGTGTGCTTCCGACGCCCGCGGTGGCGTACTTGACCGGCGCTTATGACGCCCACTTCGGGGTGATGATCTCGGCGTCGCACAACCCGATGCCCGACAACGGCATCAAGATCTTCGGCCCCGGCGGCCACAAACTGGACGACGACACCGAGGATCAGATCGAAGAACTGGTCGCGGCCGAACCCGGGTTGCGACCGGTCGGCGCCCGCATCGGCCGTGTCATCGACGCCGAGGATGCGGCGGACCGCTACCTGCGCCACCTGAGCAAGGTCAGCACACTGCGGCTCGACGGCCTGGCCGTGGTGGTCGACTGCGCCCACGGCGCGGCGTCGTCGGTGGCGCCGCGCGCCTACCGCGCGGCCGGCGCGCAGGTCATCGCGATCAACGCCGACCCTAACGGGCTCAACATCAACGACAACTGCGGCTCGACGCACCTGGATTCGCTGCGGTCAGCGGTCATCGCGCACCGTGCCGATCTGGGCCTGGCGTACGACGGGGATGCCGACCGGTGCCTGGCCATCGATGCCAACGGCGAAGTCGTCGACGGCGACGCGATCATGGTCGTGCTCGCGCTGGCCATGCAAGAGGCCGGCGAACTGGTCTCCAACACACTGGTGACCACCGTCATGAGCAACCTCGGGCTACACCTGGCCATGCGCGCCGCCGGTATCACCGTGCGCACGACCGGGGTCGGTGACCGCTACGTCCTAGAGGAGCTGCGGGCCGGCGATTACAGCCTCGGTGGCGAGCAATCCGGGCATATCGTGATGCCCGCGGTGGGCTCCACCGGAGACGGCATTGTCACCGGGCTGCGATTGATGACCCGCATGGTGCAGACCGGCTCGTCACTGGCCGCTCTCGCCTCCGTGATGCAGACGTTGCCGCAGGTGCTGATCAATGTCGAGGTCGCCGACAAGGCCACCGCCGCCACCGCGCCCTCGGTGCGGACCGCGGTCGGCCAGGCCGAGGCCGAACTGGGCGACACCGGTCGAATCCTGTTGCGCCCCTCGGGAACTGAACCGATGATTCGGGTCATGGTGGAAGCGCCCGAAAAGGACGTCGCTCAGCGGGTCGCTACCCGAGTCGCCGAAGCGGTCAGCGCAGCGCGCTGACCCGGCAGGGGCGGAACCCCGACGCGCCGCCGGGCGTCGGATAAGGCATGAGATTCGATAGGGGAGTACGACCGGCCACCGTTGCCCGTGCCGAGATCGACGTCCCGGCGACGCACCGGATCGCCGGCCAGTTCGGCGCTGCCGCCGAACTCATCGACCGCGCTGTAAGCGATCACCTGGCCAGGCTGGCTTTCAGCGGGGCCAGCGCCGGGCGCGCGCACGCCGGGCGCGGCGATGCACTGCGGGTCGAGCTGGAGCGACTGGCCGCCGGGCTGTCGCAGTGGTCGCGAGCGTCCGTCGAGATCGCCGCTGCTCTACGGGCCAGCGCCAACCGCTACGCCGACGCCGAACTGTATGCCGCGGCGCGGATCGCCTGATCGTGGCCGACCGGTTGGACGTCGCCGAGCGGATTGCCGAGGGCCGGCTTGCGGTCGAGCACACCCAGAGCTACGTGCAGGCCTGCCATGTGCTCGGCTACCAACATCCCGACCTCACGTCGCACCCCTCCCAAATCCGCGACTGGTACTACAGCGAAGACGGTCTGGACCTTCGCACGCTCGACCGCGACTGCGCGGAACTGCGGGCCGCGGGTGTGGCGGTGATGGAAGCGTTGCGGACGCAGCGTGCCCAGGTTGCCGAGCTGGCCGCGGCATGGACAGGGCCGGGCGGGGACGCCGCGGTTCGGCTTTTGCAGCGTCACTGCGACGCCGGAAACACGGTGGCCACCGAACTCCGCGCGGCGGCGCAGCGGTGCGAGTCACTGCGCGACAACCTGTGGTATCTGGTCGACTCAAAGGTCGCGACTGCCATCGCCGTCGACGACCGCACGCAGGCGCAGCGGCAGGCGTGGTTGGCCGCCGCCGCCGTGGTCACGACGGGGGCGGGGAACCGGCAGAGCGCCGAGGAGGTGGTGCGCCAACAGGTAATGCCCTACGTGGACAACGATATTCGCAACGACTGGCTGACTCCGATGCGTTCGACACTGGACGGGGTGGCGACGTCCTACGACATGGTCACCGACAGGATGGCCGCCGCACCGGCGACGTGCTTCGAGTTCCCCGGTGATCTCGGCCCGGGTTATCAACCGTTGCAGCCGGCCCCGCCAAGCACACCGACACCGGCCGCCGCGGTCACGCCCGCGGCTGCGGCGCCCAGCCTGTCAGTGGATCCGGCGCCGACGCCGACCTTGACGACGGCCGCGCCGGCTCCGGCCGTTACCACCCCGGCGACGGCTCCGGACTGGGGAACTGCGCTCGGTGATGCATCGGGCGTCCCCGCAGGCGATCTGGGCGGTGGACTGAGCGGTGGCGGGGGTCTTGTCGGGCTGGCCAGCCGGATCGTCGATGCGGTGGGTGGTTTGCTCGGTTCGGCGGCTGACGAGCTGGGCGGTACGGATGCCTTCGACGAGGATGCTTTCGACGAGGATCCCTTTCACGCTGACGACAAGCACGATGTCGCTGACGACAAGCCCGAGGCGCCTGAAGAAACCAAAGACGTCGACGACACCGAAGAGGCCAAACCCAGCGAGGAAGCTCAACAGGTCGACGCGCCGACGTCAGCGGACGGGCCGCCACCACCGGTTGACGCGTCCGCACCGGTTGACGCGCCGGCGCCAGCTGCCGCGCCCGCGCCGGTTGCCGCCCCTTCCGCGGGCGAACCGGTGCCTCCGGCGAGCGCGGGGTCAACGCCGTGCGAAATCGCCGCAGACCAGCTTCCGCAGGCAGGGCAGTGATGGCTCAGGCCGGTCGCAGCTGCAGTACTTCCTCGACATAGCGCACCGATTCGTCGCGGTCGGCGGCCAACGGGCTTACCAATAGCGTTGTCACGCCGGCCTCGGCAAAGGCCGCCAGGCGTTCGGCGACGTATCCGCGCGGGCCGACCAACGAGATGCCGCGCACCAGTTCGTCGGGCACGGCGTCGATGGCCTCTTGCTTGCGGCCGGACAGGTAGAGCTCCTGGATCCGGTCCGCGACCTCGCCGAACCCATAGCGCGTCGCCAGATTGTGATAGAAGTTGCGGCCCTTGGCGCCCATCCCGCCGATGTAAAGGCCCAGCTGCGGCTTGACCCAGGCCAGCCGCTCATCGACGTTGTCGCCAATGGCCAGCGACGCGTGCACCACGACGTCCAGCGGCCCCAGTGCGGGATCCCGTTTGGCGGCACCGGCCGCCAGCGCCTCGCCCCAGACCGACGCGGCTTTTTCCGGCTGGTAGAAGACGGGCTGCCAGCCCTCGGCGATCTCGGCGGTGAGCTCGACATTCTTCGGGCCCAGCGCGGCGATCGTTATCGGAATGCGCTCGCGCACAGGGTGATTGATGAGCTGCAGGGCCTTACCCAAACCTGTTCCGCGATCCGCAGGCAAGGGAATCTGGTAATGCTTACCGGCGTATTGCAGCCGTTCCCGGCGCCACACTTTCCGGCAGATTTCGACGATTTCGCGGGTGCGGCCCAGCGGGGCGTCGAACTCGACGCCGTGAAACCCCTCGATCACCTGAGGTCCGGACGTGCCGATCCCGAGACGGAAACGTCCGTCGGACACGAAATCCAGGCCGGCGGCCGTCATCGCCAGCAGCGACGGCGTGCGGATGTAAATGGGAAACACCCCCGAGGCCAATTCGACGGTGTTGGTCTTGGCTGCCAGATACCCGAGCTGGCTGACGGCGTCGAAGGAATACGCCTCGGCCACGACCGCGACATCAATGCCGGCCTTTTCGAGTTCAACGACACGGTCCACGGCTTCGTGAAAGCCGCCCGAATAATCCAGGGCGATCCCGATTTGCACCAACGACAGATACCACGACGACACCGGCGCGCCGCGGCCGGGCGCGTTACTTCAGCAGCGCGACGACCTTCTCTTCGAGGGGGACCGGTGAGGCCTCAGGGTCCACCGGGTCCGTCTTGGGCAGGTGCACATCCGGATCGGCGAAGTCGCGATACGCCTTATCGCCACCGAGTGTGTAGAGCAGGTAACCGGTCAGCAGCACCCGAACCGCTCGCTGCGTGCGTCGGTGCGGGCCGGCCAGTCCGAATACTTTCGTCAGCCGCCGGCCCTCGACCAGCCCCCCGGCGTGGGCTTTGCTGACGATGCGTAGTGTGGCCGTGTCCCACGCCCGGGAAAGCGCCAGCGCGTTGGAAGTCAGCGTTTTCGGATCTCCCGGCGCGGTCAAGATCAACCCCGGGACCTTCAGCGTCGCGGCCGGGTCCTCGGCCGGCGGACTGGTGACGGTCGGAAACAACGCCGCCACCGCTGCGGGCTTGGCCGGCATTCCCGCCGCGGCGAACACGGCGGCCGAGCCACCGAAACCGTGCCCTACCACGCCGAGCTTGGCGGGATGCACGCTGATCTTGCCGGGCCCGAGGCGCACACCCGACACGATGTCGAGGGCGGTACCGAGATCGAAGGCGAAGTTCAGCACCGAAGGAGCCAGGCCCCGCTGGGTGTCAGGAGCGCCGGCCACGATGCCCCACGACGCCAGATGCTCGAGCAGACCCGAATAGCGAGCGGTACCGGTGAGCCAGTCGTGACCGAAGGCCACCCCGGGCAGATTCAGCCCAGACTCCGGGGTGTACACCACCCCCGGCAAACCGGCAAAGGCCAGGTCACCACGCAAAACCCGATGCGGACCACGGCGACTCAGGGCTGCGACGAGCTTGCGGATGCGGGCCACCCGTCGACGTTAGCGCATCGCAGTGGTGTGCCGGGAAAGCAGAACGCTGGTCGGCGTTCCCTAAACCCTGACCTCTATTAGACCCACCCGCCACAGCACCGCGTACATCTGGCGCAGCGGAATGCTCAGCAAACGGGTGGCCGCGTCCACCAGTGGGTCGCCGCCGCCGATCGGCGGTTGCTGACGCCGCTTCGATACCTGCTTGGGCGCCGGCTCTAACGCCAGCCTTGGCGCGGGCGTCGTAAAGACCACATCGTCATACAGGACAGCAGTCATGATTCTCTCCTTGAAGTTGGTGCGTGGCGGGCGGACCAGAAGTCATACGTTTCGATACGACCGGCTGCGAAATTCTCAATTAACATCTATTGACGTTTACCTATCCGGCCGTTTACGCATTTCGTAAATATTGCGCCACTCGAATTGATGACACAGCACTAAATGGGGTTACCGGGTAGCTGGACTATCGGCATTGATGTCTGATGACAAGCTGATTGCAGAAGAACAGTTGCGGTTGCGCGGCGGCCATACGTCACGACGAAACCTCTGATCCCAGCGTATTCGCCTGTAAACGGTTGCTTCAAAGCCTTGCGCAGTCGTGGTCAGGCGGGCGTCAAGAACGTCGTCCTTTCCGCTGGCTTCGGTGGTTGCCAGCCTCAGCCGATATTCCGGAGTCTAAGCGGATGCGTTGCTGGTGCGATGACGCAAACGAAAACGCCACAAATACATCAGGTGAAAAACGTTTCTATCGTTTATGAAGGTGGCATGAATTGAAATGAATCCGGGGTGGATCAGCCAGGAGCTGGGCGTACCGTGGATTCTCGAGGCGCTGGTCGGCCCCGGGCAGCAGTCCCTGCCGGGATGGCTGCACTACCCTGGTCAGAATGTGCGGAATTGTCGGCTACGTCGGGCAGCAGCCTGCCTGCACGGTCGTCATGGACGCGCTGCGCCGGATGGAGTACCGCGGCTATGACTCGTCGGGAATCGCGTTGGTCAACGCCACGGGCACACTTACCGTGCGCCGTCGTGCCGGCCGGCTGGCCAACCTGGAGGAAGCGGTAGCCGACATGCCGCCGGCGTCGCTGGGCGGCACCACCGGCCTGGGCCACACCCGGTGGGCCACCCACGGACGTCCCACCGACCGCAATGCGCACCCGCACTGCGACGCCGCCGGCAAGATCGCCGTCGTCCACAACGGCATCATCGAGAACTACGTAAACCTGCGCCATGAGCTGGAGACCCAAGGCGTGGAGTTTGCCAGCGACACGGACACCGAGGTCGCGGTGCACCTGGTGGCGCAGGCATACCGCCACGGCGAGACCGCCGGCGATTTCGCCGCGTCGGTGCTGGCAGTGCTGCGCCGGCTAGAGGGCCACTTCACCCTGGTGTTCGCCAATGCCGACGAACCCGGCACCATCGTCGCCGCCCGCCGCTCGACACCGCTGGTACTCGGGATCGGCGACGGCGAGATGTTCGTCGGCTCCGACGTGGCGGCGTTCATCCCGCACACCCGCGACGCCATCGAACTCGGCCAGGACCAAGCCGTGGTGATCACCGCAGACGGCTACCGGATCACCGACTTCGACGGCAATGAAGACGTCGAATACCGCAAGTTTCACATCGACTGGGATCTGGCCGCCGCCGAAAAGGGCGGCTACGAGTACTTCATGCTCAAGGAGATCGCCGAGCAGCCCGCTGCGGTGGCCGACACCCTGCTGGGACATTTCGTCGACGGCCGGATCGTCCTCGACGAACAGCGGCTCTCTGATCAAGAACTTCGCGAGGTCGACAAGGTATTCGTGGTGGCCTGCGGCACCGCATATCACTCCGGGCTGCTCGCGAAATACGCGATCGAGCACTGGACTCGGCTGCCGGTGGAAGTGGAGCTGGCCAGTGAATTCCGGTACCGAGACCCGGTGCTGGACCGCAGCACGCTGGTGGTCGCCATCTCGCAGTCCGGTGAGACCGCGGACACCCTCGAAGCGGTCCGGCACGCCAAGGAGCAGAAGGCCAAGGTCCTGGCCATCTGCAACACCAACGGCTCGCAGATCCCGCGCGAGTGTGACGCGGTGCTCTACACCCGCGCCGGGCCGGAGATCGGCGTGGCCTCAACAAAGACGTTCCTGGCGCAGATCACCGCCAACTATTTGGTCGGTCTGGCGCTGGCGCAGGCCCGCGGCACCAAGTACCCCGACGAGGTCGAGCGTGAATACCGGGAGTTGGAAGCGATGCCGGACCTGGTCGCCCGGGTGATCGCGACCATGGAGCCGGTGGCCGCCCTGGCATATCAATTTGCTCAGTCCTCGACCGTGCTGTTTCTCGGTCGCCATGTCGGCTACCCGGTGGCGCTGGAAGGAGCGCTGAAACTCAAGGAACTGGCCTACATGCACGCCGAGGGATTCGCCGCCGGCGAGCTCAAGCACGGCCCAATCGCGTTGATCGAAGACGATCTACCGGTCATCGTCATCATGCCCTCGCCCAAAGGGGCGGCCGTGCTGCACGCCAAACTGCTGTCCAACATCCGGGAGATCCAGGCCCGCGGCGCGATAACCATCGTGATCGCCGAAGAAGGCGACGACACCGTGCGTCCCTACGCCGATCACTTGATCGAAATCCCTTCCGTCTCAACGCTTTTACAGCCTCTGCTGTCGACCATCCCGCTCCAGGTGTTCGCCGCGTCGGTAGCGCAGGCCCGCGGTTACGATGTCGACAAGCCGCGAAACCTCGCCAAGTCCGTCACCGTCGAATAGGCGGTGCCGCTTCGGCCGTATGGCCGCGGGCACGCAGTCGTTCAACTACATTCCCCCGTGGGAAAGCATTTCCTGCAGTAAGTAGTTGGGATGGCCACTTCCATGGGGGAGAAAGCATGCGATCGGCGGTCATGAGATTCGGCATCATAGGTCTCATCGTGGTCGTCGTCGGGACATACGTCGCGTTGGTTGAGCTCTACGAGGACACCGTTGAAGGAGTTGCGGCCAACACCCTGACTGATAACCCGGATGTGGTCGCCCAGAGCACGGCGACGTTGACTGTGGAAGACATGCAGTCGAACAACAGCGCGGTCGTTGCCAACCTGGCTGTTTCACCCGGATCTGCACTGTTGGATCCGCAAACCCACCGTCTCAAGGAAGATCTCGTTCTCAGAGTCAGATCCGCAGCAATGCCTACCCGCCGCGAATACACGAAGGGCATGCTTCCCGGTGTTTTTCCGGTCCCGCTGACCCTCGCGGGTCACGTCGAACGTTGGCCTTTCGATTACTACCTTTCGGGGCCGATCGAGGTCCAACTCTTCCGTGGCAGCGATACTCAGAACCCACCCGATCTCGCACCTGTGACATTCATCGACCATCTCTCGGGCTTCACGGTCGCCGCCAGCAAAGCCAATGGGCACGAGGCGTACCGACTGAATGTGCGGCGGTCGCTTAGTACCGCGGTGTTCGGCACCGTCATTTGCGGCGTGCTCATCGCCATTGCCGCCCTAGGCCTATTCGTTGCGGTTCAGACGCTGCGTGACCGGCGACAATTCCAGCCGCCTATGACGACGTGGTACGCGGCGATGCTCTTTGCGGTGGTACCACTGCGAAACGCACTTCCCGGCGCACCCCCATTCGGAGCGTGGATTGATGTCACAGTCGTGCTCTGGGTGATTGTCGCGTTGGTGATCTCGATGCTGCTCTACATCGCCTGCTGGTGGCGGCATCTGAGGCCCGAGGTTGTTGTCACGCCGGCGAATCCGGCCCCGTCACCATCGAGCTGACGCCCAGCCAGGGTTCGCGCACGATTGCCCGGTATGCCAGCACCGGTTCGGACCACATTCTACGCCGACCACTTGATCGAAATTCCTTCCGTTTCAACACTTTTGCGGCCACTGCTGTTGGCCATCCCGCTGCAGGTGTTCGCCGCGTCGGTAGCGCAAGCCCACGGTCGACAAGCCAGGAAACCTCGCCAAGTCGGTCACCGTGGGGTAGGCGGTGCTTTGGCCGTATGGTCGCGGCCATCGGAGTCGTTGGGCTACATTCCCCGTGGGCAAGCATTTTCAGCGGTAGTGGCTGCGGTAGCCACGTCGAATTGGGGGCGTTCATGAGGTTCGGCGTCATAGGCCCTCATCGTGGTCGTCGTCGCG
Organism: uncultured Actinomycetota bacterium; assembly: GCA_963730415.1. Taxonomy (GTDB): domain Bacteria; phylum Actinomycetota; class Actinomycetes; order Mycobacteriales; family Mycobacteriaceae; genus Mycobacterium. The sequence goes on from CAVSSC010000004.1 coordinate 121,868, forward strand.
TCGGTTGCGCTGTATGCCCAAAGCCGTACGTTGCATCACCAGGCGGAAGTCCCGGCTGCGGGCGACAAGAGTTCGGCGACACTTTCGGTGGAAGACATTCAGTCGAACTACAGCGTCCTCGTTGTCAACCTGGCCATTTCACCCGGATCGGCACTGTTGGATCCGCAAACCCAGCACCTCAACGAGGACCTCAGCCTTTGGGTCAGATCCGCAGCAACGCCTACCCGCCGAACATGGACCAAGGGCATGCTTCCCGGTGTTTTTCCCGTCCCGCTGACCATCGCGGGCGAGATCGAACGGTGGCCCTTCGATCACTACCATTCGGGACCGGTCGAGGTCGAACTCCTGCACGGTGGCGAGGGGGGTGCGGCCGAGCGCTTGCCCGTCACGTTCGTCGACCACCTTCCCGGTTGGGAGGTCGCCGCCAGTAACGGCGGTGGGCTCGGTCCCTACCGAGTGACTCTGCAGCGGTCGCTCAGCGCAGCGGCGTTCGGCATCGTCATCGTCGGCGTACGCGGCGATGCTCTTCGCGGTGGTACCGCTGCGAAACGCACTTCCCGGTTCGCCACCGTTCGGAGGCTGGATCGATATCACAATCGTGCTCTGGGTGCTCGTCGTGTTGGTGATCTCGATGCTGCTCTACATCGCCTGCTGGTGGCGGCATCTGAGACCCGAGGTCGCTGCGCCGGCGAATCCGGCTCCGTCACCATCGAGTAGCTGACGCGCGGCTGGGCGTGTTTGCCGCCTAAGTTGTCACGGCGCGAGGCCCAGCATGCGAAGGTTGATGACGTGGCGAATGCATCGGTACGGGCGCGACTGCGCAGCATGGGGCTCGCGGTGTCGCATTTTGTCATCGGCGCGCCGTTGACCTACGGCTGGCTGACCTTGTTGCTGATCACGACGATCATTCAGCACCATCTTCTCACTAAGCGGGAGTACCACGACCTGGTCCTCGACTACGGCTCAACCAACATCGTGAACATCGTGCACTTGGCAAAGGATCCGCTGGAAGTGCTGATCTACAGCTTGCTGTGGATCGACGGTCGATTATGGGCGCCGTACCTTCTGCTGTTCACCCTGTTTCTCGCGCCCGCCGAGCATTGGCTTGGCCACTTGCGTTGGCTCACTGTGGGATTGACTGCCCACGTCGGCGCTACGTATATCAGCGAGGGCCTGCTCTACCTGGCGATCCGTTATCACGATGCGCCCGATAGGCTGGTGCACGCTCGCGATATCGGGGTCAGCTACTTCCTGGTCGGCTTGATGGCTGTCCTGACTTATCACATCAAGCCGCCCTGGCGCTGGGGCTACCTTGCGGTACTGCTCGTCATCTTTGGTTTTCCGCTCATCGCGATGGACCGCATCGAGCTGAACTTCACCGCGATCGGGCACTTCACCTCGATCTTGATCGGCCTCTGTTTCTACCCGATGGCCCGACATCACGCGGGCCGTCCAATTAATCCGGCGCGACTCCCCAACCTGCTGCGCAGACGCGGCGGGCGTCATGCTTCGGCCTGACAGGGTCAGGTTCGGGTGGCGGTGACGTAAGCCCGCGAAGCCAGCATCGCCGCCTCGTCTTCATCGTCGGTCTGCAGTGAAAGACCATGGGCGGCAAGCAGTTCCGCCGTGCGGGTAGCGGCTGTCTGCCATCCGCGGGCGCCCAGGTATTCGAGCACATCGGTGCGATCGCCGGGATACCACAGGTCCGTCATCTCGACGTCGAAGCCGTGTTCGCGCCAACGATCGGTGACCTCGCGCATGCGCGCCGCCATCATCGGCACCTCCTGGCTCGCGTTCGGCAGGTTCTCGGTGGCCAGCCGGCTTCCAGCTGCGCTCAGCGCGGTGATGTTGTCAAGCAACCTGTCCTGCGCCTCGGGCGGCAAGAACGGCATCAGCCCCTCCGCGCTCCACGCAGCGGGCTGGGTGGGATCAAAACCGGCCCCCTTCAGCGCCGCCGGCCAGTCGTGGCGCAGATCGATGGCCACCGCCCGCCGGTCAGCTGTGGGGGCGGCACCCAGGTCGGCCAATGTTTTGGTCTTGAACTCGATGACCTGCGGCTGGTCGATCTCGTAGACGGTGGTTCCAGCCGGCCATGGCAACCGGTAGGCGCGCGCGTCCAGTCCGGAGGCCAAGATCACCGCCTGGCGGATCCCATCGTTGGTAGCCGCCATGAAGAAGTCATCGAAGAATCGGGTGCGGATCGCCATCATGTCGCGCATTCGCGCCATCCCCCACCCGCGGTTGTCGTCGACCTGCGTGGGATCCAACTCGCCGCTGACCAGTCGGGTGAAGAAGTCCACCCCCACCGCGCGAACCAGCGGCGCTGCGAACGGGTCATTGATAAGCGGGTTGTCGCCTTGGCTGGCCAGCGCGCGTCCCACCGCGACGCCGGTTGCGGTGGCTCCCACGCCGTTACTCAGGTCCCAGGTGTCGTCATCCGTCCGTGCCATGTCGCCCTCCGATCGTCGCTAAAACCGAATCTACGGTGAGCTCCTGGGCGTGTGCTGTGCGCAGTTTCGGTATCGGCGAAATGAACCACCCACGACCATGGAATGCTGGCGTGGATGCGGCATTACTACTCCGTAGACGCGATCCGCCAGGCCGAGGCGCCGCTGCTGGCCAGCCTGCCCGACGGTGCCCTGATGAGACGCGCGGCCTTCGGGCTGGCCACCGAGATCATCGGGGAACTGACCGCCCGCACCGGCGGGGTAGCCGGCCGCCGGGTGTGCGCGGTCGTCGGCTCGGGGGACAACGGCGGTGACGCGCTGTGGGCGGCGACCTTCGTGCGCCGTCGCGGCGCGGCCGCCGACGCGGTGCTGCTCAGTCCGGAGCACACCCACCGCAAGGGGCTGGCGGCGTTCCGAAAAGCCGGCGGTCGCATTGTGGAAAGCGTCTCGCCGACAACCGATCTCGTCATCGACGGGGTGGTGGGGATCTCGGGCTCGGGGCCGCTGCGACCGGCCGCGGCCGAAGTGTTCGCTGCCGTCGATGACGCAGGGATCCCGGTGGTCGCCGTCGACATCCCCAGCGGCATCGACGTGGCGACCGGGGCGATCACCGGCCCCGCCGTGCACGCCGCACTGACCGTCACCTTCGGCGGGCTCAAACCCGTGCATGCGCTCGCCGACTGCGGCCGCGTGGAGCTGATCGATATCGGGCTCGACCTGCCCGACACGGACATGCTGGGCTTCGAGGCCGCCGACGCGGCCGCGCGCTGGCCGGTACCCGGACCCCACGACGACAAGTACACCCAGGGCGTGACCGGCGTGATGGCCGGCTCGTCGACGTATCCGGGCGCGGCCGTGCTGTGCACCGGTGCCGCCGTCGCGGCCACCTCCGGCATGGTCCGCTACGCCGGCAGCGCGCACAGCGAGGTGCTCGCGCATTGGCCCGAGGTGATCGCGTCGCCCACCCCCGCGTCGGCCGGGCGGGTGCAGGCCTGGGTCGTCGGGCCGGGATTGGGCACCGATGGCACCGGGGCCGCAGCGTTGTGGTTCGCACTGGAAACCGACCTGCCGGTGATCGTGGACGCCGACGGGCTGACCATCCTGGCCGCCCACCCCGAACTCGTGGTCAACCGCGATGCGCCGACCGTGCTGACTCCGCACGCCGGTGAATTCGCCCGGTTGGCCGGGAACCCGCCCGGGGACGACCGGGTCGGTGCGTGCCGCAAGCTGGCCGACATGTTCGGCGCGACCGTGCTGCTCAAGGGGAATGTCACCGTCATCGCCGACCCGGGCGGCCCGGTCTACCTCAATCCGGCCGGGCAGTCCTGGGCGGCCACCGCCGGCTCCGGCGACGTGCTGTCCGGGATGATCGGCGCGCTGCTGGCGTCCGGGTTGCCGGCAGCCGAAGCGGCCGCGGCCGCGGCCTTCGTGCACGCGCGCGCGGCGGCGCTGTCGGCCGCTGACCCGGGACCCGGTGACGCGCCGACGTCGTCGTCACGGATCGTCCCGCACATCCGGGCCGCGCTGGCCGACCTGTAGCACTGAGTCATCGCAACGAAGCCCACAACGAAAGGATCTGCCGTGTCCCGCAGTCACCCGTCCGTGCCCGCGAATGCGATCGCCCCCGCCTACACCGGCCGCATGTTCACCGCGCCGGTACCCGCATTGCGGCTGCCCGAGGAGTCGATGGATCCGGAGGCCGCTTACCGATTCATCCACGACGAGCTGATGCTCGACGGCAGTTCGCGGCTGAACCTGGCCACCTTCGTCACCACCTGGATGGATCCCGAGGCCGGGAGGCTGATGGCCGAGACGTTCGACAAGAACATGATCGACAAGGACGAGTACCCGGCGACCGCGGCCATCGAGCAGCGCTGCGTCTGCATGGTGGCCGACCTGTTTCATGCCGACGACCTGCGGGATGACGACCCATCCAGCGCCTGCGGGGTGTCCACCATCGGCTCCAGCGAGGCGGTCATGCTGGGTGGCCTGGCGATGAAATGGCGCTGGCGGCAAAAGGTCGGTAAAGGCTGGGAGAAGCGCACCCCGAACATGGTGATGGGCTCCAACGTCCAGGTTGTCTGGGAGAAGTTCTGCCGCTACTTCGATGTCGAGCCCCGCTATCTGCCCATGGAGGAGGGGCGCTACGTCATCACCCCCGAACAGGTCCTCGAGGCCGTCGACGAGGACACCATCGGCGTGGTGGCGATCCTGGGCACCACCTACACCGGTGAGCTGGAACCCGTCGCCGAGATCTGCGCCGCGCTGGACAAACTGGCAGCCGGCGGGGGTGTGGACGTGCCGGTGCACGTCGACGCCGCCAGCGGGGGCTTCGTGGTGCCCTTCCTGCACCCGGAGCTGAAATGGGACTTCCGGCTGCCCCGGGTGGTGTCGATCAACGTCAGCGGCCACAAGTACGGGCTGACCTACCCCGGCATCGGGTTCGTGGTGTGGCGCAGCGCCGAATATCTGCCCGAGGATCTGGTGTTTCGGGTCAACTATCTGGGCGGCGACATGCCGACGTTCACCCTGAACTTCTCCCGCGCGGGCAACCAAGTGGTGGGCCAGTACTACAACTTCCTGCGGCTCGGCCGCGAGGGCTACACGCAGGTTATGCAGTCGCTGTCGTCGACCGCGCGGTGGCTGGGCGAGCAGCTGCGGGTGGGGGACCACTGCGAGGTGATCTCTGATGGTTCGGCGATCCCGGTGGTCAGCTTCCGGCTCGCTCGGGACCGCGGGTACACCGAGTTCGATGTCTCCCACGAGCTGAGGGGTTACGGGTGGCAGGTGCCGGCCTACACCATGCCCGACAACGCCACCAACATCTCCGTGCTGCGCATCGTGGTGCGGGAAGGACTCTCCGCCGACCTGGCGCGGGCGCTGCATGACGATGCCCGCACCGCGCTGGCCTCGCTGGACAAGCTCAAGCCCCGCGGGCACTACGACGCTCAGCACTTCGCGCACTGAGCCTCGGCGGGGATCTGCGCGCCCGAACGATTCTGGGAGAATGTCGGCAGCGAACCGATAGACAGATGGTGGGAGCACGACTTTCGTGGCCGTTACGCCGATATCCCTGACACCGGGCGTCCTCGCCGAGGTCCTGGTGGATCTGGGTGCGATTGAGCACAACGTGCGGCTGCTGTGCGAGCACGCCGGCCGCGCGCAGGTGATGGCTGTCGTCAAGGCCGACGGCTATGGCCACGGGGCCACCCAGGCCGCCCGCGCAGCATTGGCCGCCGGAGCGGCCGAGCTGGGTGTCGCCACCGTCGACGAGGCGCTGGCCCTGCGCGCTGACGGGATCACCGCACCGGTACTGGCCTGGCTGCACCCGCCCGGCATCGACTTCGGGCCCGCGCTGCTGGCCGACGTGGAGATCGCCGTGTCCTGCCAGCGCCATCTTGACGAGCTGCTGGACGCGGTGCGCCGGACCGGCCAGACCGCGACGGTCACCGTCAAGGTCGACACCGGGCTGAACCGCAACGGTGTCCTTCCGGCGCAGTACCCATCGATGTTGACCGCGCTGCGCCGGGCCGTCGCCGAGGACGCCATCCGGCTGCGCGGCTTGATGTCACACATGGTGTACGCCGATCAACCGGACAATTCCTTCAATGACGTTCAGGCCCAACGGTTCAGCGAAATGCTGGCGCAGGCGCGCGACCAGGGCCTGCGGTTCGAAGTCGCGCACCTGGCCAATTCATCGGCCACGATGTCGCGTCCCGATCTGGCCTTCGATCTGGTGCGGCCCGGCATCGCGGTGTACGGCCTCAGCCCCGTGCCTGAGCTCGGCGACATGGGGCTGGTGCCGGCGATGACGGTGAAATGCCCTGTGGCGCTGGTGAAGTCGATTCGTGCGGGCGAGAGCGTGTCGTATGGACACACCTGGACCGCACAACGCGACACCAACCTGGCACTGCTGCCGATCGGCTACGCGGACGGCGTCTTCCGGTCGCTGGGCGGACGCCTGGACGTGCTGATCAACGGCAGGCGGCGGCCCGGCGTCGGGCGGATCTGCATGGACCAGTTCGTCGTCGACCTGGGTCCCGGTCAGATCGACGTGGCCGAAGGCGACGAGGCGATCCTGTTCGGGCCCGGCAGCAGCGGTGAACCCACCGCACAGGACTGGGCCGATCTGCTCGGCACCATCCACTACGAAGTGGTGACCAGCCCCCGGGGGCGCATCACCAGGACCTACCGCGAGGCGCAAACCGTTGAGCCCTGATAAAACCCGCAAGCGCCACAAGGGCAGGGCTTGGCTTGCGGGAGGCGCGGGGCTGACCGCCGTCGCCACCATCGTCGGAGCCTCGGCCCGCCGGTCGATGGCCCAACGGGCCAGCGCTCACGAGGACCCCTACGCCGATGAGGATTTCGAGAGGCTCGACGACGACCGCAGCTATGTGGTGACCACGCCCGACGGGGTGCCGTTGGCGGTCCGCGAAGTCGGCCCGGTGGACGCGCCGCTGACCATGGTCTTCGTCCACGGATTCTGTCTGCGTATGGGCGCCTTCCATTTTCAGCGGATGCGGCTGCCCGAGCAATTGGGTCCGCGGGTCCGGATGGTCTTCTACGACCAGCGCGGGCACGGGCGGTCCGGCGAAGGCGCGCCCGAGACCTACACGCTGACCCAACTCGGCAAGGACCTGGAAAGTGTGCTCAAGGTGGTCGCGCCGCGCGGGGTTGATCGTGCTGGTCGGCCACTCGATGGGCGGCATGGCCGTGTTGTCGCATGCTCGCCAGTTCCCCGACCAGTACGGGCGCCGAATCGTCGGCGCCGCGCTGATTTCCTCTGCGGCCGAAGGGGTGTCCAGATCACCGCTGGGCGAGGTCCTGAAAAACCCGGCGCTGGAAGCGGTCCGGTTCACCGCGCGCTCCGCGCCGAAGCTGATGCACCGCGGCCGCAACGTGTCGCGCTCACTGATCGGCCCGGTTTTGCGGGCCGCGTCCTACAGCGACCTGCACGTGAGCCGGAGCCTGGACGCGTTCTCCCAGCGGATGATGAACGGCACCCCGATCCCCACCATGGTGGGCTTTTTGGATGCCCTGGAAACCCATGATGAAACCGCTGGGCTGTGGACGTTGCTGCGTATCCCGACCCTGATCGCATGCGGTGACCATGACCTGCTCACCCCGGACGAATATTCGCGGAAAATGGCGGCCTCCCTGCCGTTATCCGAGCTGGTCATCGTTAGTGGGGCCAGTCATTTGGCGCTGCTGGACAAGCCCGACGCCATCAACGACGGGCTGGTCCGGTTGGTCAAGCGGGCCACCCCGGGCAGGACGGCGCTAGCGCGGCATCGAATGCGAGAACGGTTGCGGCGCCGTGGCTGAGCACGGCTTGATGGCGGCGACCCGCTGCACCCGGCTTCGCCGCGTTTGCGGTCGCCGCGATCTGGCACGGCCACGCTGCGAGCGCGTCGAGGACACCGTTGCACTGGGGTCGCGGCTGGGTGAGCAGCTGCGGGCGGGCGACGTGGTGGTGCTCTCCGGTCCGCTCGGTGCGGGAAAGACCGTGCTGGCCAAGGGTATTGCCGCAGCGATGGATGTCGACGGCCCGGTCACCTCACCGTCGTACGTGTTGGCGCGGGTGCATCCGGCGCGGCGGCCCGGTGCGCCGGCGATGATTCACGTCGACATGTACCGGTTGCTCGACCCGTCGGGTCAGCAAGGCGGCGCCGACCTGCTGGGTGAGCTCGACTCGCTGGACCTCGACAGCGATCTCGACGACGCGGTCGTCGTGGTGGAGTGGGGCGAGGGCCTGGTCGAGCGCCTCGCCGAGCGTCATCTCGACATTCGTCTTGAGCGCGTCAGCCACTCCGATGTGCGGATCGCGACCTGGCAGTGGGCCGCTACCGGGAGCGATTCATGAGCCCCGGAACAGTGGTCCTCGCCCTCGACACCGCCACCCCGGCCGTGACGGCCGGGATCGTGCGGCTTGACGATTTGACCGTGCTGGCCGAGCGGGTCACCGTCGATGCCCGGGCGCACGCCGAACGGCTCACTCCGAACGTGCTGGCCGCTCTCGCCGATGCCGCGCTGACGATGAGCGACCTCGACGCCGTCGTGGTGGGCTGTGGTCCCGGCCCGTTCACCGGCCTGCGGGCCGGGATGGCGACCGCCGCCGCATATGGGCATGCGCTGGGCATCCCGGTGCACGGGGTGTGCAGCTTGGACGCCATCGGGGTGCGAACCTCCGGCGACACGCTGGTGGTCACCGACGCCCGCCGGCGCGAGGTCTACTGGGCCCGCTACCGCGACGGCGTCCGCACCGACGGTCCGGCGGTCAACGCCCCGGCCGACGTCGACCCGGGCTCAGCGCGGGCGGTGGCCGGCTCGCCCGAGCACGCGGGGATGTTCGGTCTGCCGCTATGCGAGCCGGTCTACCCAACACCGGCCGGATTGGTAGCCGCCGTGTCCGACTGGTCGGATAACCCGGCGCCGCTGGTCGCGCTGTATCTGCGCCGGCCCGACGCCAAACCCCTGGCGGCTCGCCAATGACCGCCTGCAGCGAGCCGGTGACCCTCGGCGCGTTGACGCCCGCCGACGCCGAGCGGTGCGCTGAGCTCGAGATGCAGCTGTTCGACGGCGACGACCCGTGGCCTGCGGCGGCGTTCAACCGGGAACTGGCCAGCCCGCACAACCATTACGTGGGCGCGCGCGTCGGCGGAACGCTGGTCGGTTACGCCGGTATCTCGCGGTTGGGCCGCACCCCGCCGTTCGAGTACGAGGTGCACACCATCGGCGTGGACCGGGCATACCAGGGACAGGGCATCGGCCGCCGGCTGCTCGACGAGCTGCTGGATTTCGCCGACGGCGGTGTCGTCTACCTGGAGGTCCGCACCGACAATGAGGCGGCCATCGCGCTGTACCGCAGCGTGGGATTCGCGCAGATCGGCCTGCGCCGGCGCTATTACCGGGTCAGCGGCGCCGACGCTTACACCATGCGCAGAGAGGCTCGGTAACTGCCCGTGACGATCATCTTGGCCATCGAAACCTCTTGCGACGAAACCGGAGTCGGCATCGCGCGGCTCGACACCGACGGCACCGTGACGCTGTTGGCCGACGAGGTGGCGTCCAGCGTCGACGAACACGTCCGCTTCGGCGGCGTGGTCCCCGAGATCGCCTCACGGGCGCACCTGGAGGCGCTCGGCCCCACCATGCGCCGCGCGCTGGCGACTGCGGGGCTGCAGCGGCCCGACATCGTCGCCGCCACTATCGGGCCCGGGCTGGCCGGCGCCTTGCTGGTGGGAGTGGCGGCGGCCAAGGCGTATTCAGCTGCCTGGGGAGTGCCGTTCTACGCCGTGAACCACCTGGGCGGACACCTGGCCGCCGACGTCTACGAACACGGACCGCTGCCCGAGTGTGTGGCGCTGCTGGTGTCCGGGGGACATACCCACCTATTACATGTGCGTTCCCTCGGCGAACCGATCATCGAGCTGGGCAGCACCGTCGACGACGCCGCCGGCGAGGCATACGACAAGGTGGCGCGGCTGCTGGGACTGGGCTACCCGGGTGGCAAGGTGCTCGACGACCTGGCCCGCACCGGTGATCGGAACGCCATCGCGTTCCCGCGCGGAATGACAGGCCCGGCCGATGACCCGTATGCGTTCAGTTTCTCCGGGCTCAAAACCGCCGTGGCGCGGTACCTGGAAAGCCACCCGGACGCGGTCGAACGCCGATATCGCGGCCGGATTCCAGGAGGCCGTCGCCGACGTGCTGACCATGAAGGCGGTGCGTGCGGCAACCGGGCTCGGCGTCTCGACTTTGCTGATCGCCGGGGGAGTGGCCGCGAATTCGCGGTTGCGGGAGTTGGCGGCGCAGCGCTGTGCGGCCGCGGGCCTGACGCTGCGGATCCCCAAGCCCCGGCTCTGCACCGACAACGGGGCGATGATCGCTTCGTTCGCCGCGCACCTGGTGGCCGCGGGGGCACCGCAGTCACCGCTGGACGTGCCCAGCGACCCCGGTCTGCCGGTGGTGCACGGGCAGTTGCCCTGACCGTCGATGGCGTGCGTCGTTAGTTGCCGGTTTCTTGGGTGACGATGAGCAGGTTGTTGCCGGTTGCCCAGGCTTGGGTGAAGGTTGCCATGGGGATCTGCTCGTCGCGGCCGTTGGGGGTGCCACTGTCGTTGAGGTGGACGATGTCGGCGCGGGTGTCGACTCCGGTGACGACGACGGCGTGGTCGGCCTCGGTCCGGTTCCCCTGGCCCGGCGGGTAGTTCCAGATCGTTTCGGCGTTGACCGCGGCGATCACTTTGTGGCCGCCGGCCAGGTCCTGCTCCAGTGTCTGCATGGTGTTGCCGGTCGTGAGTTGGGATTGGATGCCGTATTTGCCCAGCAGCACGACCAGGTCTTCGGGGGAGGTGCCGTCAAAGCGGTAGATGCCGCCGCGGTGGGCTTCGCTTCTGGTGAACACGCCGCGTAGCTCAATGCCGATTTGGGTGGGTTCTCTACCGGTGAGCTGGCCGACCACGTCGGCGACGGCCATCAGGCCGCAGTCTTGCTGGTGCTGGTAGCGCCAGTAGGGCGCGGCGGCTGCGGGGTTGCCGTACATTTGGCCGTTCGGGTCGCCGTGCGCGACCCCGGCCAATCCGACGGCGACCGCGACGATCAGCGTAAACACGCCGACGGCGCGGGTCCGGTTGAGGATGCCGGTGAACATGACCTCATTGTTAGCACTTGGCTGATCTCGGGCCGGAGGCTACAGCGTCTCGTGCGGGTGGCGTGTCGCCGCGTGGCTGCCGGCTGTCCGCCGACGGGGAAGCAGCGGGGCGCCCTTGAGTGCTAGCACTCTCGTGTATAGAGTGCTAGGTGGCAATCGGACGATCCCCTGCGTCGGCCACCCGCGACGACGGCGCGAGGGAACGGACGAATGCCGAATCCCCTGATAATCGGACGGTTCGGGGTAAGCCCCGGACCGACCGCCAACTCCGGCCGGGGCGCAGGCCCCGGACCCGATCTAACTAGTGGAGGGCTCCAATCGTGGCGAAGGTGAAGATCAAGCCACTCGAGGACAAGATTCTCGTGCAGGCCAACGAGGCCGAGACCACGACCGCATCCGGTCTGGTCATTCCTGACACCGCCAAGGAGAAGCCGCAGGAAGGCACCGTTGTCGCAGTCGGCCCCGGCCGGTGGGACGAGGATGGCGAGAAGCGGATCCCGCTGGACGTGTCGGAGGGTGACACCGTCATCTACAGCAAGTACGGCGGCACCGAAATCAAGTACAACGGCGAGGAATACCTGATCCTGTCGGCACGCGACGTGCTGGCTGTCGTATCGAAGTAAGAACCGTGTTCCGCCCCGGCGATCCCCGCGTACGCCGCGGGTGATTTCCGGGGCGGCATGCGTTCGTAGCGGGTGAAGGAGCCTGATGAGCAAGCTTATTGAGTACGACGAGACCGCGCGTCGCGCCATCGAGGCGGGCGTGAACGCACTCGCGGATGCGGTACGGGTGACGCTGGGGCCGCGCGGCCGGCATGTGGTGCTGGCCAAGGCGTTCGGCGGGCCCGCGGTCACCAACGACGGTGTCACGGTCGCGCGTGAGATCGACCTGGAAGACCCGTTCGAGAACCTGGGCGCCCAGCTGGTGAAGTCGGTGGCGACCAAGACCAACGACGTCGCGGGCGATGGCACCACGACTGCGACCGTGCTGGCGCAGGCGCTGATCAAGGGCGGCCTGCGCCTCGTTGCGGCCGGGGTCAACCCGATCGAGCTTGGCGCCGGAATCAGCAAGGCAGCCGACGCGGTGTCTGAGGCGCTGCTTGCGTCGGCCACCCCGGTATCCGGCAAGGACGCGATCGCTCAGGTGGCGACGGTGTCGTCGCGCGACCAGCAGATCGGCGAGCTGGTCGGCGAGGCGATGACCAAGGTCGGCGCCGACGGCGTGGTCAGCGTCGAAGAATCCTCAACGATGAGCACCGAGCTGGAGTTCACCGAGGGCGTCGGTTTCGACAAGGGCTTCTTGTCGGCCTATTTCGTGACCGACTTCGACTCCCAGGAAGCCGTGCTCGATGACCCGCTGATCCTGTTGCACCAGGAGAAGATCAGCTCGCTGCCCGACCTGCTGCCCATGCTCGAGAAGGTCGCCGAATCGGGCAAACCGCTGTTGATCATCGCCGAGGACGTTGAGGGCGAGGCCCTGGCGACACTCGTCGTCAACTCGATCCGCAAAACGCTGAAAGCGGTGGCGGTCAAGGCGCCGTTCTTCGGTGACCGGCGTAAGGCATTCCTCGAGGACCTGGCCGTGGTCACGGGCGGCCAGGTGATCAATCCCGACGCCGGCCTGCTGCTGCGGGAGGTCGGCACGGATGTGCTGGGCTCGGCTCGCCGCGTGGTGGTCAGCAAGGACGACACCATCGTCGTCGACGGCGGCGGCTCCAAGGACGCGGTTGCCAACCGCATCAAGCAGCTGCGGGCCGAGATCGAAAACAGCGACTCGGAATGGGACCGCGAGAAGCTGCAGGAGCGGCTGGCCAAGCTGGCCGGCGGCGTGGCCGTCATCAAGGTGGGTGCTGCCACCGAGACCGCGCTCAAGGAACGCAAAGAAAGCGTCGAGGATGCCGTCGCGGCCGCCAAGGCCGCCGTCGAAGAAGGCATCGTCGCGGGCGGCGGGTCGGCGCTCATCCAGGCCCGCAAGGCGCTGAAGGAATTGCGTGCGTCGCTGACCGGCGATCAGGCAGTGGGCGTCGACGTGTTCTCCGAGGCATTGGGGGCACCGCTGTACTGGATCGCCACCAACGCCGGGCTGGATGGCGCGGTCGCGGTCAACAAGGTCGGTGAGCTGCCCGCCGGGCACGGACTAAACGCGGACAAGCTCAGCTATGGCGACTTGGTCGCCGACGGTATCGTCGACCCGGTCAAGGTGACCCGATCCGCGGTGCTCAATGCGGCGTCGGTAGCTCGGATGGTGCTCACCACCGAAACCGCGATCGTCGAGAAGCCGGCCAATGCCGAAGAGCACGACCACCACCACGGTCACGCGCACTAGCAACACTTGCACGGAACACCCCCGGCTTATCGCCGGGGGTGTTCCGTTTGTTGGTCGTGGCCGGCAAGAGGCAGCCGGAGGGCTACTAAAGCGGGTCGACGGTAGGGTCCCGATTCACCGGCTCCTCGATTGACGCTGACTCGGGCTTGTCCCGTGCAAGCGCTCAACTATTGCCAATCACACCAATTGGTTCGCCGGAATGAGATCTGCTTGTCTGGGTATCAGCGTGTCGCTGGTGTGGGTGCATTCACGATGGCGCGCATGGATATTCTCGACCATCCGACATTGAAGTCGCCCAACTGACCCACTCGGGAGCAAGTTGGTGCTCCCGCCGATTACAAATAGGGACGGCACATGAGCATGGCATACCTGGCGCAACCGGAGCAGCAGCAACAACTGGAATGGCTCGACGGCGGCACACTGGCAATCTTGCTCGACGGCAAGGCCACAGATGGCCAGTTGATGATCGGACGCTTCGACGTTAGCGAAGGCGAAGCACCGCCGTATCACAAACACACGCGTGAAGATGAGGTCTTCATGCTCATCAAAGGGACCGCGTTGCTCTGGTACGACGACCAGGAGATGGAGCTATCCGAGGGCGGTATCGTCTTCTTGCCCAAGAACATTCCGCACGCATACCGCATCACATCCAAAAAAGCGGATCTACTCATGATCAACACCCCCGCCGGAATCGAAGGTATGTTCCGCTACGCCGGTCGTGACAAAGCAACGCCACGCCCGGAGGGTTTCGAAATCTCGCCCGCACGTATGGCCGAGGGAGCCGACAAGTTCGGACAGATCATTCTGGGCCCCCCGCGCTGACCGCGCACTCATCCGGCGAAAACAGGCAGACGGCCACGGTCACCGCCACCATCAACATCACTAAGAGGCGCCTGCGCGGAGCACCCCAGCCCCGACGGCCTCGAGACTGAAACCGCTGCGGAAGTACCTCGGCGTGTCGTCGCAGACATTTATGTGTCGCGGGCCGAAGGCGCGGAGGGGCCGTAATCGGAACACGACCGAAACGGCGGTGGTCGACAAGCCTGCCGAGGCCGAAGAGCACGACCACCACCACCATCACTGATGTGGTCGCCCCCGCCGAATCTGGCGGGGGGCTAACCAGTTAGGGCAGTCAGGCCGGCCCAGCGACAATGCGGCCGGAACGGCCGTTGAGGAGCGGCCAGTCAGGCCGACCGGCGGATGCCGCGCGTGCGGCCGATGTCGCCCTTCAGCAGTAGGTCACGCTCGGATTCCGAGAGGCCGCCCCAAACCCCGTAGGGTTCACCGACTTCGAGCGCATGGGAACGGCACGCTTCGATCACCGGGCACCGCCGGCACATCTCCTTGGCGCGCTGCTCGCGCTGCATGCGGGCACGGCCACGCTCGCCGTCGGGATGGAAAAACATCGACGAGTCAACGCCGCGGCACAAGCCCTGCAGTTGCCAGTTCCAGATGTCGGCGTTGGGCCCAGGTAGCTGCTCCGGCTGTGGCATAGCTTGTATCCCTCTCTACACGGCACGCCCAAGTGAGGTCAGGTTCGCGAAGCGATTGTGCAACTGAATTGGAGTGGCGTCACCGATGACTACCCGTCATCCGTAGACGTTAGGGGGGACGGTGAATTTGCGTCAATAGCCACTTAGCCCCGCAAAATATGTAAGCGTAGGAGCAGAATTAACTCTGCGTTCATCTGGAAAGCATTTGCCGAACTAGAACCGTGCTACCAGGCACTTGACCAAACCGAGATTTCCCAGTTCAGCGCATAGGGGAGGGACAGCCGTAATTAGTACAGAGGCTAGTGTGATTAACAGTTCGGTAACAAGAACAGCACAAACTGTTTACTGCTGTCACCGTGAGCGAAACGTCACACTTTTGTGATTGAGCGAAAGTTGGCCGAGGCTGCCTTCGGAAACCAGCCCGGCAGCTGGCCGCTGCCGACGGCGACTACACCCAACGAATTGTGGCTGCGCGCCGTCGCGTCCGGCGGGCAGGGTCGCTACGGCAGTGCCTATCGCGATCTAGCGGTGCTGCGGCGTAGTGCTCCGACCGGACGGTTGGTCTCTTTGGCCCACAGCACGCAGGGATCGTTCCTGCGCCAGCTCGGTTGGCACACCTTGGCGCGGGGCTGGGACGGGCGTGCCCTGGCGCTGGCCGGCGTGGACCCCGAGGCACGTGCCGATGCCCTGATCGGGCTGGCGGCCGACGCGCTGGGTGGCGGCCGCTTCGCAGCCGCGGCGACGTTGTTGGCTCGCGTGGACCGGGTGCTGGCACCCGGGCTGGCGGTGCCCGACCGGCTCCCGGTGCGCCGAGGGTGGGTGGCCGCCGAGCTGGCGATGGCTCGCGGCGAAGGTGAAATCGGCGTTCGCCATGCCACCGAGGCGGTGGAGCTGGCACGGGCGATGGTCGTGACTTCGGTGCGACACCGGGTCAAAAGCGAGGTGGTGCTGGCCGCGGCCCTGTGCGGCGCGGGCAGCACCGAGCGCGCCCGTGCGGTCGCGGAGGCGGCGCTGGACGCCACCGGCCGATTAGGGCTGATACCCCTTCGTTGGGCGTTGGCTTGCTTGCTGATCGATATCGGAAGTGTCACGTTTTCAGCACAACAGATGGACGAAATTCGGGATGTCTGTGCAGGCCAGGTGCGGCGCGCCGGTGGGACGTGGCGTTCCGCTTGAAACGGCCTCCTGCCCGTTATTGTCATTTCGTTAGTTAGCCCGGTTAGCCCGCGATGTGTCCGGTTCGTAACGTTGGAGATACCGCCGTCGATGACAATTCAAGGGGAACGTCTCGACGTTGTGGTTGCCAGGGCCGTAGCGGGAGACCGCAATGCACTACGGGAGGTGCTGGAGACCATCCGTCCGATTGTTGTGCGATATTGCCGGGCGCGGGTCGGCACAGTCGAGCGGGGTGGGTTTTCGGCGGATGACGTGGCACAGGAGGTGTGCTTGGCGACTATTACGGCGCTGCCGCGTTACCGAGATCGGGGACGTCCGTTCCTGGCCTTCCTGTACGGCATCGCGGCCCACAAGGTAGCCGATGCCCATCGGGCCGCCGGCCGTGATCGTGCCTACCCCGCCGAATCGATTCCTGAGCGTTGGTCGTCCGACGCGGGCCCAGAGCAGATCGCCATCGAAGCCGATTCGGTCAGCCGAATGAGCGAATTGCTCGAGATCTTGCCCGCCAAACAGCGCGAGATTCTGATCCTGCGCATTGTCGTCGGCATGTCCGCCGAGGAAACCGCCACCGCCGTCGGCAGTACCACGGGTGCGGTCCGAGTGGCCCAGCACCGTGCACTGTCACGGCTGAAGTCCGAAATGGTCGCGGCAGGTGACTATGCCTGAATCGCTCGATGAGTTCGGCCGCACCGATCTGCTCCTCGACGCGCTCGCCGAGCGTCGACCGGTGGACATTGACGACCCCGACGTTGACGCGCTGGCCACCCTGCTGGAGGACTGGCGCGACAACTTGAGGTGGCCACCGGCCAGCGCACTGGTTTCGCCGGAAGAGGCCGTCGAAGCGCTGCGTACTGGACTAGCCGACCGCAAGCGCGGCCGTCGTGGCCTGGCGACGATCGGATCGGTCGCCGCGGCGCTGTTGGTCCTGAGTGGCTTCGGTGCCATGGTGGTCGAGGCCCGTCCCGGGGGCACGCTGTACGGGCTGCACGCGATGTTCTTCGACCAGCCGCGGGTCAATGAAAAGCAGATCATGTTGTCCGCCAAAGCCGATCTGGCGAAGGTGCAGGAATTGATCGACCGGGGCCAATGGGACCAGGCCCAGAATCAGCTGGCCGAGGTGACCAGCATGGTGCAGTCGATTAACGACGGGGCCAGCAAACACGACCTGATGGATCAGGTGAATCTGCTGAATACCAGGATCGAGTCACGCAACCCGAACGCAACGCTGCCAGCGCCGGCCGCGTCGACCACACCGTGGTCGTCACCGACTGTGACGACCACCACGCCGCCGAAGGCAGCCACGACGACTTCCCCGCCGCCGAGCCCTTCCCCGAGCGAATCGGTTACTTCATCGCCGAGCCCAACGACGACTCAGTCGTGGAGCAAGCACCGGCATCACGGCCAGACACCGTCTTCGGTGGCGCCAAACACGCCCTAGCCGGGGCCGCTAGGCCCGGTCCGCTCAGTGACGGCGGTGATACCCGTCAGCGTCTGATGTCGCTTCGTTGAGCGAGGCGTCGGCGTATCCCCGGCAGTAATCCCACGTGACGTAGGCGTCCGGTTCGGGGTCGTAGGCAGGCTCGTGCGGGCGAACGGTGCCGTCGATCAGCAGCTGCAGCAGGTTCGCCCGCAGCATGTCCCAGTCGTGATAGTGATCTTGCTGGCACTCGTCGCAGCACACCACAAGTCCGCGAATACCCTTGTGCGCCAACAGCGCCTCGTAAACCGCCAGATCGGCCAGGTCGGCCTCGACCGCCATCCGCTCTTGCTGATCCAGGGGTTGCCCTGGCTCGACGGCTTCCAGCGCAGCCGACGGGTCGCACGGGTCGTCGGCGAAAGGGTCGGGTGGCAAACCCGGTGGGAGGTGGTCGCGCACGCCTCTAGCCTACGCAGCCGGGCCCGGATAGCGCCAGCAGAGAGATACCCGCCGTTGCCGTTCCGTTTGGCGCTCGCGGCGCGCCCAGGCAAGCGAGTCGAGGAGACAAGTGAGCCGATAGGATGGGAGTCTCACGCCGCATCGTATGGAGGGCCCCACCGATGACCCGTGGCATGTCCCACCTAGAAGACAGCGCCGACCTCGTCGTCAGCCCGTACGTGCGCGTCGGCGGCCTGGTCGATGACCCGGTGCCTACCGGGGGCGACAACCCGCACAAGATAGCGATGCTGGGGCTCACATTCGACGACGTGTTGTTGCTGCCGGCGGCTTCCGATGTGGTTCCCGCGACCGCGGACACGTCCAGCCAGCTCACCAAGAAGATCAGGCTCAAAGTGCCGCTGGTCAGCTCGGCGATGGACACGGTTACCGAGTCGCGGATGGCCATCGCGATGGCCCGGGCGGGCGGTATGGGTGTGCTGCACCGCAACCTGCCTGTCGCCGAGCAAGCCGGCCAGGTCGAGATGGTGAAGCGGTCCGAGGCCGGCATGGTCACTGATCCGGTGACCTGCCGGCCGGACAACACCTTGGCCCAGGTCGAAGCGCTGTGCGCCCGGTTCCGGATCTCCGGTCTCCCGGTGGTCGACGACTCCGGTGCGCTGGTCGGCATCATCACCAACCGCGATCTGCGGTTCGAGGTCGACCAGTCCAAGACGGTCGCCGAGGTGATGACCAAAGCCCCACTGATCACCGCTCAGGAGGGTGTCAGCGCCGATGCGGCGCTGGGCCTGTTGCGCCGCAACAAGATCGAGAAACTGCCCGTCGTCGACGGCCACGGCCGGCTCACCGGGCTGATCACCGTCAAAGACTTCGTCAAGACCGAACAGCACCCGCTGGCCACCAAGGACAGCGACGGCCGGCTGCTGGTGGGTGCCGCCGTCGGCGTCGGCGGCGATGCGTGGTTCCGCGCGATGATGCTGGTCGACGCCGGGGCTGACGTGCTGGTGGTCGACACCGCGCACGCGCACAACCGGCTGGTGCTCGACATGGTGGGCAAACTCAAGGCCGAGGTCGGCGAGCGGGTCGAGGTGATCGGCGGCAATGTCGCGACCCGGTCTGCGGCCGCAGCCTTGGTCGACGCCGGTGCCGACGCGGTGAAGGTCGGCGTGGGACCGGGGTCGATCTGCACGACCCGGGTTGTGGCCGGTGTCGGCGCACCGCAGATCACCGCGATCCTGGAGGCCGTCGCGGCGTGCGGACCGGCGGGCGTCCCGGTCATCGCCGACGGGGGACTGCAGTACTCCGGCGATATCGCCAAGGCGCTGGCCGCCGGTGCCTCAACGGCCATGCTGGGCTCGTTGCTGGCCGGCACCGCCGAGGCCCCCGGCGAGCTCATCTTCGTCAACGGCAAGCAGTTCAAGAGCTACCGCGGCATGGGATCGCTGGGCGCCATGCAGGGCAGGGGTCCTTCTGGAGGCGGGGGAAAGTCGTACTCCAAAGACCGCTATTTCGCCGACGACGCGCTCTCGGAG
Organism: uncultured Actinomycetota bacterium; assembly: GCA_963730415.1. Taxonomy (GTDB): domain Bacteria; phylum Actinomycetota; class Actinomycetes; order Mycobacteriales; family Mycobacteriaceae; genus Mycobacterium. The sequence goes on from CAVSSC010000004.1 coordinate 141,367, forward strand.
GACAAGTTGGTACCCGAGGGGATCGAGGGCAGGGTGCCGTTCCGCGGTCCGCTGTCCTCGGTGATCCACCAGCTGACCGGCGGTCTGCGCGCCGCGATGGGTTACACCGGCTCGCCCACCATCGAGGCGCTGCAACAGGCGCAGTTCGTCCGGATCACGGCGGCCGGACTCAGAGAGAGCCACCCGCACGACGTCGCCATGACTGTCGAAGCGCCCAACTACTACGCGCGCTGAGGCGACATGGTCGAGATCGGGATGGGCCGCGTTGCCCGTCGCACTTACGAGCTCAGCGAAATCAGCATCGTGCCGTCGCGGCGCACCCGCTCGTCGCAAGACGTGTCGACCGCCTGGCAGCTGGACGCCTACCGGTTCGAGATCCCGGTGGTGGCACACCCCACCGATGCCTTGGTGTCACCGGAGTTCGCGATCGAACTCGGCCGGCTCGGTGGGCTGGGCGTACTCAATGGCGAGGGGCTGATCGGGCGGCACGCCGACGTCGAGGCCAAGATCGCGCAACTTGTCGATGCCGCCAGCAAGGAGCCCGAACCGTCGGCGGCGATCCGGCTGCTACAGGAGCTGCATGCCGCACCGCTGAACCCGGACCTGCTGGGCTCCGCGGTCGCCCGCATCCGTGAGGCTGGAGTGACCACCGCGGTGCGGGTCAGCCCGCAAAACGCTCAGGCGCTGACGCCGGTGCTGCTTGCGGCCGGTATCGATTTGCTCGTCATCCAGGGCACCATCATCTCCGCTGAGCGGGTGGCCAGTGACGGTGAGCCGCTGAATTTGAAGACCTTTATCTCTGAGCTCGACGTTCCCGTGGTCGCCGGTGGTGTGCTCGATCACCGCACCGCGCTGCATCTGATGCGCACCGGCGCCGCCGGCGTCATCGTCGGCTACGGCTCCACCAGGGGGGTGACCACTACCGACGATGTGCTGGGCATCAGCGTGCCGATGGCCACCGCGATCGCCGACGCCGCCGCCGCACGGCGCGAATACCTCGACGAGACCGGCGGCCGTTACGTGCATGTGCTGGCCGACGGCGACATCCACACCTCGGGCGAGCTGGCTAAGGCGATCGCCTGCGGGGCGGACGCGGTGGTGCTGGGCACGCCGCTCGCCGAATCCGCCGAGGCGCTCGGCGAAGGGTGGTTCTGGCCGGCCGCGGCGGCGCACCCGTCGTTGCCGCGCGGGGCGTTGCTGCAGATCGCGGTCGGTGAGCGGCCCGCGCTGCAGCAGGTGCTCAACGGGCCGTCCGACGATCCGTTCGGATCCCTGAATTTGGTCGGTGGTCTGCGCCGATCGATGGCTAAGGCCGGTTATTGCGATCTCAAGGAGTTCCAGAAGGTCGGCCTGACCGTCGGCGGGTGAGCAAGGCAGGTTGGCCGCTGGCTTGTTATCCGTGGGTAAGGCCATACTGGTGCGATGAAGCCGGATTACGACGTCCTGATCATCGGTTCGGGTTTCGGGGGCAGTGTCAGCGCACTGCGGCTGACGGAAAAGGGCTACCACGTCGGTGTGCTCGAGGCCGGCCGCCGCTTCTCCGACGAGGAGTTCGCGAAGACGTCCTGGGACCTGCGCAAGTTCCTGTGGGCGCCGAAGCTGGGCTGCTACGGCATCCAGCGCATCCACTTGCTGCGCAACGTGATGATCTTGGCCGGCGCCGGAGTGGGCGGCGGATCGCTGAACTACGCCAACACGCTGTACGTGCCACCGGCGCCGTTCTTCGCCGACCAGCAGTGGTCGCACATCACCGACTGGCATGCCGAGCTGATGCCGCACTACGAGCAGGCGCAGCGGATGCTGGGCGTGGTGAAGAACCCGACCTTCACCGACGCCGACCGTATCGTCAAGGAGGTCGCCGACGAGATGGGGTTCGGCGACACGTGGGTGCCCGCCCCGGTTGGCGTGTTCTTCGGTCCCGACGGCACCAAGACACCGGGCAAGACCGTGCCCGACCCGTATTTCGGTGGCGCCGGGCCGGCGCGCACCGGCTGCCTGGAATGCGGTTGTTGTATGACGGGCTGTCGCTACGGTGCCAAGAACACCCTGCTGAAGAACTATCTCGGTCTCGCGGAATCAGCAGGAGCACAAGTGATTCCGATGACGACGGTGAAAGGCTTGAAGCAGCGGTCCGACGGTTTGTGGGAGGTCCGTACCGTTCGCACCGGAAGTTGGCTACGCAGGGACAGGCGCACGTTCACCGCCACGCACGTGGTGCTGGCCGCCGGTACCTGGGGAACTCAGCATCTGCTGTTCAGGATGCGCGACAAAGGAAAACTGCCCGGGCTGTCGGAAGAGCTGGGTGTGCTGACGCGGACCAACTCCGAGTCGATCGTCGGTGCCGGGCGGTTGAAGGTCTCACCCGACATGGACTTGACCCATGGGGTGGCGATCACGTCGTCGATTCATCCGACGTCGGACACGCATATCGAACCTGTCCGCTACGGCAAGGGCTCCAACGCGATGGGGATGCTGCAGACGCTGATGACCGACGGGGGAGGACCCGAGGGCAGCGACGTGCCGCGCTGGCGGCAGTTCATTCGCTCCGCTCGCGAGGATCCGCGCGGCCTGCTGCGGATGCTCAACGTCCGACAGTGGAGCGAGCGGACGGTGATCGCGCTGGTGATGCAACACCTGGACAACTCGATCACCACGCTCACCAAGCGCGGGAAGCTGGGCATTCGCCGGTACACCAGCAAGCAGGGGCATGGCGAGCCGAACCCGACGTGGATCCCGGTCGGCAACGAGGTCACCCGCCGCATCGCCGCCAAGATCGACGGCGTGGCGGGCGGAACCTGGGGCGAGCTGTTCAACATCCCGCTGACCGCGCACTTCCTGGGCGGCGCGGTAATCGGCGACACTCCCGAGCACGGGGTCATCGACCCGTATCAGCGGGTCTACGGCTACCCGACGTTGTCGGTGATGGACGGCGCCGCGGTTTCGGCGAACCTGGGCGTCAACCCGGCGCTATCCATCGCCGCGCAAGCTGAGCGGGCTGCCTCGCTGTGGCCGAACAAGGACCAGGACGATCTGCGGCCGCGCCAGGGCGAGGCGTACCGCCGGCTGGCCCCGATCGCGCCGAAGCAGCCAGTGGTGCCGGCCGATGCGCCGGGCGCGCTGCATTGGCTGCCGATCGATCCGATCAGCTCGGTCAGCTGACGCGTCAGCTGGCGATCGCCTCGAGCGGTGCGCCGCTGACCACCCGGCTGCGTTCCCCGTGCACGTTGACGGGCACGTCGCCCAGCAAGGTGACGCGGTGCATGAGCCGAGGCTGGTTGTCGTAGTCGTCGATTGCCCGGTGCTGGGTTGCCCGGTTGTCCCACATGGCAACATCGCCCGGCGCCCAGTTCCAGCGAACGGTGTTCTCGGGCATGGTGATTCGCCGTTGCAACAATTCCAGTAGCACGCTTGACTCGTGGCTGTCCAGGCCGACGAAGCTGCGCACGAAATCGCCGGCCAGCAGGGTGCGTTCACCGGTCTCCGGGTGCACCCGCACCACCGGGTGTTCGGTGCGGAAGTCCGGCTTCTCGAAGGCCTGGCGGAAGGCCCGCTGCGCGTCGGTCATTGACGTGGGCGATTCAGTGGTCACGTAGTCGTAGCGGTTGGTGTGCAGCGCCCACAGGTTCTCGACGAGGCACTTGAGCGGCTCGGGCAGGTCGTCGTAGGCCGCCGCGGCGTTGGCCCACAGTGTCGACCCGCCGTATCTCGGCAGGGTGACCGCGCGCAGGATCGAGGCCGCCGGGTAGTTCGCGGCGAACGTGACGTCGGTGTGCCAGCGGTTGGCTTTGCCGTATTCGGAGTTGATCGGGGTGATGACCGGCGCGTTTTTGGCGGCCAGCACGGCTGCGGCCGGGTGGCCTATCGGCGTGCCCAGCAGTCCGGCGAACGCAAGCTGCTGCTCGTCATCGAGGTGGTGCTGGTGGCGGAAGAAGATCACCTTGTGGGTCAACAGCGCCTGGCGGATCTGGTCGACCGCGGCCGGGTCGAGGTCGCCTCCGAGGCGCACCCCGTCGACCCGGGCACCGATACGGCTGCCCAGCTTGGTGATGGTCACCTGGTCTGTCATTGTCGTCGTCCTTGGGTCCAAATTGATGTAGCCAGTTGACTACACCATTGTAGTGTAGTCATATGACTACACATTTGGCAAGTGTGAGCCGGAAGTCGCTCACTGGACGCGCGACAATGACCGCAGCAGGCGGCGGCGGATCTCGACGAAGTGACGGACGCCGAACTACGGCACGCGGTCAGCGCCGAGGTGGCGCGGATCTTTGAATCTCACCGATTCCGCGATAGAGCCCGGCGGTGTAGCGGCTCGCGGCCCGGCGGTTGCTGCGGTGGCGGCAGCAGTGGTTTGCGGGTGCGAACCGCAATGGTCGTCGGCGAATCGGTGTTCAGTGCGACCTCGTCACCGGCGTGCCGGATGGTCAGCTCGCCACCGGGTCCGTCGCGCACCGTGTAGGTGACGTCGGAGTGGTTGACGTCGACGGTCAGCCGGAAATCGCGCCACCGAAGCCGGAACCGCAGCCGCGCAATACCATCGGGCAGTTGAGGATCCAGCGACAGGATGCCCTCGTCGTCGCGCAGGCCACCAAAGCCTGCTACCAGCGCCGTCCAGGCACCGGCGAGCGAGGCCATGTGCAAGCCGTCGCGAGTGTTGTGGTGCAGATCCCGCAGGTCGATCAGTGCGGCCTCATAGGCGTAGTCATGGGCCAGTTCCAGGTGCCCGACCTCGGCGCACATCACCGCCTGAGTGCAGGCAGACAGCGACGAGTCGCGCACCATGCGCCGCTCGTAGTACTCGACGTTGCGCGCCTTCTGTTCGGGCGTAAATGCGTGGCTCTGCCACTGCATCGCCAGCACGAGGTCGGCCTGCTTGATCACTTGCGCGGGGTAGAGCCGCACGTAGGCCTCGTGCAAGAGCAGCGGGTAAGTCGTGTTGGCTTCAAAATCCCACTCCGCAAAGGTGGTGAAGCCCTCGCACTGCTGATGGACCCCCAGGCCGGCGTCGTAGGGGATGTTGACGGAGTCGGCCGCATCGCGCCAGGCGGCCGTCTCCTCGGTGGTGACACCCATCCCCTCTGCCGCCTCGGGGTGGCGGTTGCAGGCGTCGGCGGCGGTGCGCAGATTCTGTGCGGCCATCAGATTCGTGAAGACGTTGTCGCGGACGATCGCCGTGTACTCGTCGGGACCGGTGACGCCGTCGAGGTGCCAGACGCCGTGCCGGTCGTGGTGTCCGAGTGAGAGCCATAGCCGGGCGGTCTCGATAAGCACCGCAAGGCCACAATCCTGTTCCAGCGAGTCGTCCCCGGTGACGGTGCGGTATCGCTCGAAGGCCATGGCGATGTCGGCATTGATGTGCCAGGCCGCGGTGCCGGCCGGCCAGTAGGCCGAGCACTCCTGCCCGCGGATGGTTCGCCAGGGAAAGCTGGCACCGCCGAGGCCGAGTTCGCCCGCCCGCTCCTTGGCGAGGTCCAGGGTCGACGCCCGCCACCGGAGCGCGTCGGCCACCGTATGCGGCGCGGTGTAGGTGAGCACCGGCAGCACGTAACCCTCCGTGTCCCAAAAAGCGTGACCGTCGTAACCGGTTCCGGTGAGCCCCTTGGCGGCAATCGCGCGGCGTTCGGCGCGCGCGCTGGCCTGCAGCAGGTGAAAAAGCCCGAATCGGACCGCTTGCTGGGCTTCAGGGTCGCCCTCGACCTCGACGTCCGCACTGTCCCAGAAGTCGTCCAGATAGGCCCGTTGCGAGTCCAGCAACCCCTGCCACCCGCTGTAGCGGGCACTATGAATTGCGGCGGCAGCCTGGTCGCGCAGTGCCGGGCGAGACCGCATACTCGACCAGCCATACGCCAGGTATTTGACGAGGCGCAGCTTCTGCCCGGCGCGCAGCCCACAGATCACGGTGGTCCGGGCCAAATCGTCACGCGCGTCGGTGCTGAACTCGACGCGCCCGGGAACGTCGATCTCATGGTCCATCGCGGCGGACATCATCAGGGCGCTGCTCCGGGTCCGGTGCATGAGAAGCGCTCCACTGTCGGTACTTTCGTGGTCGACGGCCACCAGCGGGCTCTCCAGAATGGCCGACACCCGCGGATCACCCGAGGTCTGTGGTTGGTCCTCGTTGGTGACCAGTTCGGACTGCACCGTCACGCGGACGAAATCGCCGACTGCTTCCACGACGTACTCGATAGCAGCAACGCCGCGCTGGGCCAGTGTCACCAGCCGGGTGGACACCAATCTGATCTGCTTGCCCGCGGGTGAGCGCCAGTGCGCGCGGCGGGTCAGTGTCCCCGCGCGCAGGTCGAGAACCCGCTCGTGAGACATCAATTCGCCGTAGCGGACGTCGAACGGCTCGTCCTCAACCAACAGACGGATGATCTTGCCGTTGGTGACGTCGACGAGCGTTTGGCCGGCCTCCGGATAGCCGTACCCGGCCTCGGCGTAGGGCAGCGGCCGGATCTCGTAGAAGGAGTTCAGGTAGGTGCCCGGCAGGCCGTACGGCTCGCCCTCGTCGAGGTTGCCGCGCAGCCCGATGTGCCCGTTGGACAAGGTGAACAGGGATTCCGACTGGGCCAGCAGGTTGAGATCGAGCCGGGTTTCGCACACATGCCATGGATCGACGGGGAAAGCTTCGTCGGTGATCATGACTGCAGCAGCTCGGCGAGGTCGCTTACCACCACGTCGGCGCCGTTGCGGCGCAAATCTTCGGCCTGGCCCACTCGGTCGACGCCTACCACGAAGCCGAAGTTACCGGCACGGCCGGCCGCTACGCCCGATAAGGCGTCTTCGAACACGGCCGCCGCGTCGGGGGCGACGTCGAGCAACTGTGCCCCGCGCAGGTAGGAGTCGGGGGCCGGCTTGCCGGCGATGTGCTCTTCGCGCAGCGTGATGCCGTCCACCCGCTGCTGGACGAACCGGTCCAGACCGGTGATCTCGAGTACGTCGCGGGTGTTGGCGCTCGAGGACACCACCGCGATTCCCAGACCCGCGGCCGAGACCGCCTCCAGGTAGCGCCGCGACCCGTCGAACACCTCGACGCCGTCCTCATGCAGGACCTTTTGGAACATCTCGTTCTTGCGGTTGCCCAGGCCGTATACCGTCTCGGCGTCGTCGGGGTCATCGGGACTGCCGTCGGGCAGTTCGATTCCCCGGCTGCTCAGAAATGACCGAATCCCGTCCTCGCGTTTTTTGCCGTCCACGTACTGCCGATAGTCGGCAGCCGGATCGAACGGGACGAACTTTTCTCCGGTGCGCTTGGCCCGTTCGGACAGGTAGGCGTCGAACATGGCCTTCCAGGCCTTGGTATGCACGCTGGCGGTATCGGTGAGCACACCGTCGAGGTCGAACAGACAAGCACGCACCTTCTCTGGCAGACCCAGCACGGCGGACCTCGCTCTCTGGTCTGAAGAGGACTAGTTCAGCGATACCCACTCCACCATGCCGACATGTGTGTCGCCAAACGTTCACCCGCTGTTGCGACGCCGGACCGGCAGCCAGCATGCCGCCAATGGGACCGTGGTGATCAATCCAAGCGCAAGCACTCCCGCGAGGTGCCGGTGCTCGTCGTGCATGGCAACCGCCATGACGAGCATGGCAGCGAAGTGCGCGCCATTCGCGGTGAGATTGAAATCAAGGAACAGTCGGTTCGCGAGCGGGGCGCGCGCTGATGCGAACAGGAATAGCGCCCAGACGATGTAGACGGTGGAGAACATGACGGCGACCGGGTCGGCGCCCTCTCCCCAGTCGAAGAGTCGAGCCAGCAAGGGAGGCAACCCGTTGATGTGATGCGTAGCAGCCAGAACCAGGTTGGGCACGAAGAACAGCAGATACCCGACCGCGGTCAGTCGAATCATCACAGGCAGCCAGGACGCCGCACGGCTCGGCTGAGTTTGCTTCATGACGCGGCACTTCGTCCGGCGCTTTGTCGGATGATGCGAACCATGTCTGTCGGGCGTTCCAGGGCGGAGAAGTGACCCGCGCCAGGCACCGTGATCGTTTGGACATTCGAGAGCTGACGAGCAACGTGCTCCCGCTCGCCGGGGCGGGACCAATCGTGCTCGGTATAGACCAACGTCACGGGCAGGTTCACCTCCGGGTAGCGACCTCGTGCATCGACGAACCCGTTGAGGTTGCGCATGATCGCCCGGGCCACCGTCGGGTAGCCTCGTCGGCGGCCGCTGCGGCGTAGCTCGCCGAGCAAGTCTTCCGGCAGGTTGTTGCGGTCGGCGAAGCCGCCCCGCAGCACGGCTCGTAGGATGGGGCGGCTCTCCATCCGGGCGAAGATGGGTCCGGAAACGGGCAGGCGAACGGCTGTTCCGATCAGCCGGGCGAACCAGTTGCCCCGTTCAAGCCCGCTTGGGTAGTCGTAGGCGTTGAAGGCGATCACGTTGCGGACGTTGTCTTTCAGTTCAGTCGCTGCCAACAAGGCGATCGCGGCACCCATCGATTCGCCGGCCAGCGTGACCTCGTGCAGGTCGAGCATTCTGATGAACTCGACGACAGCGCTGCGCAGTTCCGGCTCGCCGTATCGGGCACCCGGGACGATGTCGGACCACCCCATACCGGGCAAATCCACTGCGTAGATTGTGAATTCATCCCAGAGCGCGGGTATGATTCGCTGGAAGTAGTCCAGCTGTGTGCGCACCGTGTGTACCAGAACCAGCGGTGGGCCAGTTCCCGTCGTGAAGTAGCGCAATCGGGACCCGTCGGACCGTCGGAAGAACTTGACCTCACCGCGGTCGCCGCTCCACGTCATCGTGTAAGCCTGATCTGGAATCTCGTTGAGCTGCATGATATGTAACCTCCACAAGTGCCAAAAGTCAGATCTACTTAGGTGGTAATTGCTTGTGCGACGCCTTGGATGGCCCGCAGGCGTCCGTCCGCCAGAGCACGGGTGAGGTTTTCGACTTTCCGTCCGAAGTCGGTGACGAAGGCGTGCAGTCCGAGCGGGTTGGGTGGCTGGTTCAGCACGGCTTGCATCAGCGCGGCCGCCTGGTCGGTAAGGTCGTTCCACTGCTCGACCGCGAACCCGGCGGACTCGACGACGGCACGCAACTGATCGGAGGTGACCAGATGGCTGCGTGCGGGTTCGTCGGCCCACGGCAATGGGTAGTCGAGTTCGCAGTTTTCACCAATCGTCCCGCTTTTTTCAATCGTGATGTCCCACATAGCAAGCCGTCCCCCGTCTGCCAGTACCCGCCGTGCTTCGGAGTACAGGCGCGCCTTGTCGGCCACGTTCATCTGGACATGCTGGCTGATAGCGACATCGAAAATGCCGTCGGCAAAGGGAAGTTCGGTGACGTCTGCCGCACGAACGGATATCCGGTCGTCCAGCCCGACGAGCCGATTGAGCCAACGGCTCGTTTGGCAGTATTCGTCGGTGAGATCCACGGCATTAACCGCGCAGCCATAGCGGTCGGCGACAAAGCGGGCGGTGCCGCCGATCCCACTGCCAGCGTCCAGTACCTTGGTCGCACTCGTGATTCCGACCAGGTCCACCAGTTGGCTGGTGGCTACGCGACCCATGGTGTGGAAGTCCTCCAGCAGCCAAAGGTCGGCGGGCGCAAGGTGGTCGAGGTCTTTCCCGGCGGCGATCAGAGCCCGCTCGATGTCGCGTTGCGACAGCCCGGTCGAGTACTGGGTCTGGATGATGTCGTTCATGTCTGACCTTTCGGCTCGGACGGTTAGCGGACGTGGGCCCATGCGGTGATGATGGGGGGCATCGTGATGAGGGCGTTGACCGCGAATGCCTCCTGTCGGAATCGCGGCACGAAGTTCTCGATGTCGGCGAGCTCGTCGATGGCGAAGCCCATCTGTTGTGCGATAGGGGATACCAACCGCCAGACTTCCGCGGCGTAGGCCAAGATGTTGGTTTCGGCGGCCGTACCGATCGGCGTGCCCAGGGTCAGCTGTGGCGCGCCCAGGCCGGCATCGGCAAAGATCGTATGCAGCGTGGTGCCAAACTGCGGACTGAGCCCCATGGCCTCGAAGGCTGCGACGATCCCCGCCGTTACCTGCCCGAACAGTGGGATGTCCGGGATGCTGCGTGCCCCCGTGATGTCATTCTCGGAGAACGCGACAACGCCGCCGGGGCGCACAAAGGAGCTGAGGTGCCGCAGCGTGGCGGCCGGGTCGGGCAAGTGCATCAGGATCAACCGACCGATTACCGCGTCGACCGGTTCATCCAGGGTGATCGCGTCAATTGCGGCTTGCGTGAAACGCACTGCCGACAAACCTTGTTCGGCCGCGCGGGCGCGGGCGAGCTCGATCATCTCGGGCGCGGCGTCCATGCCGAGAACGGTTCCCGATGGACCGACCAGCCGAGCGGCGATGAACGAGACGTCACCGGGCCCGCAGCCGACATCGAGCACCCGCATGCCCGGACGCAGCCCGGCGAGCCGTAGCGCGTGCTCGGTGTAGTCGTTGTACAGCTGCCCTTGCAGGAGCAGCCGCTGCACCTCCACGTCGGCATGGCCTAGAACATAGGTGCTGCCGCTTGCCGCGCCAGATTCCGTCCTATTCATCGCGTTTCTGTCCTTTCTGGCTCGGCGGCCGCGGTGTGCTCATTTCGCCACACCGCGGATTGGCCCGAAAGCCGGGGATGTGCCGGCTGGGGATGCTGTTGGAGTCGGTCGAACTTGTCCAGCCGGTGCATCGGCACAAAGCCGGTCAACATGAAATCCCAGATACTGCGGATGAGATTGCCTGGGGTACGGCGGGATTCCGGACCGGTGACGTAGCGGCGTGCGATCGTCAGGAAGTCTTCGGGTTCGACACCGGCGACATCACGTACATGCGTGGTCGGGCCGCCCACTTCCCAGGTTCCCAGCTCGTACTCGGGCAGGTAATGGCGCAGGCTGGACTGGAAGAACAAGTCGGCGCCGAGCCGTTTGGCGTTGACTCGCACAGCCCGCATGAACATCCACGGCGGAATATCGATGTGGCGCACCCGCCGGCCCAACGCCTCACCGACCGCGTCGGCGATCTCCGCTGCGGACAACATCGTTGGTCCCGTCGGGCGATAGGAGCGACCGTCGTGACGCTGCGGGTCAAGTAGCGCACCCACCGCAACCCGGGCGATGTCTTCGTTGGAGGGAGGCGCATTTCGGCCAGTTCCCGTCGGCGTCGGCAACACTCCCAGCTGGGCGGCCATTCCGACCAGCTGCAGATAGTTGTCGGCAAAGTATCCCGGATCAACCGCCACGTGGGCGGTGTCCGGCAACAGCTCGAACAACTTGTCGGTCAGCCAGGCATGCCGGGTCATCAGCGATGGATGCTCAGGGCTGGCCAGCCACTGCCCAAGCGCCACCACCGCTTCCACGCCGCTGCGTCGCGCGGCCACGGCGAAGGTAACCGCGCTGTCGAGCGCATGGGGATGATACGGGGGGTTGAAGTACAGCCGGTCGACCCCATCCATCGCGGCCGAAACTTGTTGGATGTCAAACATATCGGCGATGACGACCTCAGCGCCCAAGTCCCGCAACCGGGCGCTGCGCGCGTCGTCGCGATGCACCATGGCCCTGGTTGGCACGCCCTTCTCGAGCAACTGGGCCGCGACAGCACTGCCGATCCTGCCCGTGGCGCCGGTAACCAAAACGCGATTACTCATTGGATTTCCCTTTCGGTGTGATGTGCCGGCTCCCAGGACGGTAGAAGCCAGCCGACGACGATCGCGGCGCCGAGGGCGATGCCGGCGCAGACCAGCGTGCTTACCTGCAGGCCGTCAAGGAATGCGTGATCGACGGCATCGCGCACATAGCCGGCCCGTTGCGCGGGTAGCTGCTCGATCACCTGGTGCGCCAGAGCCATTGAGTTCCGCATCGCCTCGGCGGGCAGTCCGGTCAATGCGGATGCCGCGCCAAGATGCCCGGAGTACACCGATGCAAAGATGCTGCCCGCGATGGCAACTCCGAGCGTGCCTCCAAGTTCACGCGTGGTGTCGTTGACGGCCGAGCCGACGCCGGCTTTGTCGGCGGACAGGGATCCCATGATCGCCTCGGTGGCCGGCGCCGTGGTCAGGCCGAGGCCACCACCGAGCAACAGCATCTGGATGGCGATCTGGCTATAGGGCGTGGCCGCGTCCGCCGTGGAGGCCCACGCCAGCCCGGCGGCGAACACGGTGAGGCCGGCGGCGACGACGGCGGTGGTGCCGACTCGTTCGACCAGCCGGGGCCCCAAGATGCTGGCCAGCGCGATCGAGACGGCTACCGGCAGCAGTCGCACGCCGCTTTGAAATGCGGTGTAGTTCTTGATGAATTGGAAGTACTGGGTGATGACGAAGATGAACCCGAACAATGTCAAAAAGCCGGCGGTCACTGCCAGGCTGCCGCCGGAGAACCGCCGGTTGAAAAACACCGAGACGTCCAGCATGGGATGGGTGCTGCGCCGCTCCCACAGCGCAAACGCGACGAGAACGATTGCGGCCAAAGTGAAGCCGGTCGCGGTCCGCGTGTTGGTCCATCCCCAGGTGGGCGCCTCGATGACCGTGTAGACAAGTGTCGTGATTCCGGCCGCGGACAGGATTAAGCCGCCGACGTCGACGCGTGGTGCCGCCGGGTCGCGTGAGCTCGGAACGAACAGGATGCCGCCGATGATCGCCAGCGCAGCGATCGGAATGTTCACCATGAAAATCGAGCCCCACCAGAAGTGCTCGAGCAACCAGCCACCGCTGATCGGTCCCACGGCCACCCCGACGCCCACCATGGCCGCCCACAGTCCGATCGCCTTGGCGCGCGCTACCGGGTCGGTGAAGATGTTGGTGATCAGTCCCAGGGTGGTCGGGAAGATCACCGCCGCGCCCACGCCCATGGCAGCGCGCGCCGCAATGAGCTGATCCGCGGAATTCGCTTGTGCCGCAATGCCTGAGGTAATCGCGAACAGCGCGAGCCCGGAATTCAGCCAGCCCCGCCTGCCGTAGCGGTCGCTGAGGCTGCCGGCCGACAGCAGCAGGCCGGACATGACCAGGGTGTACGCGTCGACGATCCACTGCAGCTGCGCGGTGTCGGCGTCGAGTTCGCGCGACAGTGTGGGTAAGGCGACGTTGACGATGGTGGCGTCGACGCTGATCACGAAGACGCCGAGGCAGATGACGGCGAGTGCGGGGATCGGGTGATCGCGGAACACTGGGTGGGTGCGCATGAACAAGATGCTAAAGTTAATAGACAAATAAATCAAGTAGTAAGTTGAAAAAGATGTCTTCCGCTGGTAGGGTGGCATCGTGCCGAGCAGGAACTACAACCAGAACTGCCCGATCGCGCGCGGGCTCGACATCCTGGGCGATCGGTGGACATTGCTGATCCTGCGCGAGTTGGTCGGAGGGTCCCGTCGCTATGGTGACCTGCGCGCTGAGTTGCCTGGGATCGCAACCAATTTGCTCGCTGAGCGGCTCAAAGAGCTACAAGACGCCGGGCTCGTCGAACGCGCCGACTTGCCGGCTCCGATCGGGCGTACCGTCTACACGCTCAGCGACATGGGCTGGCAGCGAGTACTGCCCATCTTGCAAAGCATCGCGTGGTTTGGCCTGGACCGGCTGGACCCGATCGAGGATGGCCCGGCGTCGCCGCTGAACGGGTTCCTTGCCGGAATCCTGCTGGGCTTCAACCCGGCTAGCGCCGGTGGCTTGGAAGGGACATACCGCGTCGAGATCGACGGCCGGCGTTTCGAATTCGCGGTGACTCATGGCCGTCTCGCGGCCGCTCACGGCGAACCTTCGGTGACGGTCACCGCCAGTGCGGCAGATCTTGTCGCCACTCGTCTCGGATCCACCGACGCCAGGCGCAAGGCAGCACTGAGGCGGATTAACTTCGACGGCAACCAGGACGCTATCGATGCACTGCGTACGGCGTTTTCGCTGTCAGCATCGCCGTGGAGTTGACGTCGCGGGGTTACGTCACGAGGCGTGTGCCAGCACCTCGTCCACCGACCACTGGTCGTTGGCGTGGGTACCGTGCTTGCAGGCGATAACCCGACCGTCTGAGCCGATCAGAAAGTCGGCGGGCAAGCCTAGACGGCCACCGCTCGGGTGCATATTGGCCGGCGGCTTGTGAGCCCGGATACGACCAATATTCAGACGAACCATCGGTACCAGCACCGGTGCCACCGCGCGTGGGTCGAGCACCGCGCGCGGCGATGCTCCGACACCGAACTCGGCATAGAGCGCCCTAGCCGGGTCACCAACCACCGCGAACGGCAGATCGTCAACGTAGCGACGCAGCTCCTGATCGGTCGAGTGAAATACGACGACCTCACGGATACCGGCGTTGGCGATTTCGTCGTGTCGGCGCACGATCGACTGCAGGTGAAGGTTGCAGATCGGGCAGCCGGCGAAACGCCGAAACTGCAGATGAACGACTCGATCGGGATCGGGAATCGAGACTGCGTCGCCGGAAACACTGACCAACTCACGCGGCGCGACAACACTGCCGACGACGACGTCCTTGCCCATGGATCCACCCTATCCAGTCAAGACCCGGGATTCATTCCCAAGAAATGTACGATCCGACGCGGTTGGGAAGGCCACTACACTCACTGCCGTGGCCCAACCTGTTGAACCGGATGCGATCGCACCGCCTAGCCGGCCGGTGTTGGTGGTCGACTTCGGTGCGCAGTATGCGCAGTTGATCGCTCGCCGGGTTCGGGAGGCGCGGGTTTTTTCCGAGGTCATCCCGCACACCGCCTCGATCGAGGAGATCAAAGCCCGTCAGCCGCTGGCGCTGGTGCTTTCCGGCGGGCCGGCCAGTGTCTACGCCGAAGGCGCTCCGCAACTCGATCCGGCGCTGTTCGACCTCGGGCTGCCGGTGTTCGGCATCTGCTACGGGTTTCAGGCCATGGCGCAGGCGCTGGGCGGGACCGTCGCCCACACCGGCACCAGCGAGTACGGCCGCACTGAGCTGAAAGTCACTGGCGGAGAATTGCATTCCGGATTGCCGAGTGTTCAGCCGGTCTGGATGAGCCACGGTGACGCGGTCACGGCCGCACCGGACGGATTCGAGGTGGTGGCCAGCAGCCCGGGCGCTTCGGTGGCCGCCTTCGAGAACCGGGAGCGGCGCCTGGCCGGGGTGCAGTACCACCCCGAAGTCATGCACACCCCGCACGGACAACAGGTGCTCAGCCGGTTCCTGCACGACTTCGCCGGGCTGGGCGCGGAGTGGACGCCCGCCAACATCGCCGGTGCGCTGGTCGAGCAGGTGCGCGCGCAGATCGGCGACGGCCAAGCGATCTGCGGACTGTCCGGCGGCGTGGATTCCGCGGTGGCCGCCGCACTGGTGCAGCGTGCCATCGGCGATCGGTTGACCTGTGTCTTCGTCGACCACGGACTGCTGCGCGCCGGGGAACGGGCGCAGGTGCAGCGCGATTTCGTGGCTGCCACCGGCGCCAATCTGGTCACCGTCGACGCGGCGGAGACATTCATTCAGGCGCTATCGGGCGTGACCAATCCCGAAGGCAAACGCAAGATCATCGGCCGGCAGTTCATCCGGGCGTTCGAAGGCGCGGTGCGGGATGTGTTGGGCGACAAGGGATCCTCTGGAAAAGGAGTTGAGTTCCTGGTCCAGGGCACACTGTATCCGGACGTGGTGGAGTCCGGCGGCGGCAGCGGCACCGCCAACATCAAAAGCCACCACAACGTCGGCGGCCTGCCCGGCGACCTGAAGTTCAAACTCGTCGAGCCGCTGCGGCTGCTGTTCAAAGACGAGGTGCGCGCAGTGGGGCGGGAGCTGGGCCTGCCGGAGGAAATCGTGGCGCGCCAACCCTTTCCGGGACCCGGTCTGGGTATCCGGATCGTCGGCGAGGTCACCGCACAGCGGCTGGACACCCTGCGTCGCGCCGACTCGATCGCACGCGAGGAGCTGACCGCGGCGGGCCTGGACAACCTGATCTGGCAGTGCCCGGTAGTGCTGTTGGCCGACGTCCGCTCGGTCGGCGTGCAGGGAGACAACCGCACCTACGGACACCCGATCGTGCTGCGGCCAGTGTCCAGTGAGGACGCCATGACCGCCGACTGGACCCGGGTGCCCTACGACGTGCTGGAGCGCATCTCGACCCGCATCACCAACGAGGTGGCCGAGGTCAACCGCGTGGTGCTGGACATCACCAGCAAACCGCCCGGCACCATCGAGTGGGAATAGGTTCGCGCGGGATGTTTGCGCGGCCTTTTCGCGACACTTAACCAGTTGCGACGACACGCCGACGGGAGTCGCACTGGTTTAAGTCTGGGCGAATTCTGTGCCGTCAGGGCCGCCGGAAAGCACCATCAGCCACACCAGCACCGACCGCATAAAGCAGCCTCTCGCGTCGCTTGACGGTTGTCGGAGGGTGGGTGTTTACTCCCAAATATATCGAACATACTTTCGAAAATAGTCGGGAGACGAGTGGCTTAGGAGGCTAGTCATGACTGCGGCTTTCGCCTCCAACTACCGCCAGGAAACCCGCGCTGAGCAGCTCGAATCGCTTCGCCGGCGAATGGCTGACATATCCGGGAAGTCCGGGGCAGTCGTCGCCCGCGCGGATGACTTGCTGCCGGAATCGGAATCCCAGCTGGCGCTGCCACGGTGGCTTGCCGATTCGCTGCCGGTGCCGTTGCCGCGGGGAACGGTGGCGGTGCTGTCGGGAGCCCGGTCACTGCTGTTGAGCATGGTGGCCGCGGTAACGGCGGCGGGGGGCAACGCGGCTATCGTCGGCCAGCCGGATATCGGACTGCTGGCCGCCGCGGAGATGGGGGCGGATCTGAGCCGGCTCGCGGTGATACCGGATCCCGGAACCGATCCGGTGGAGGTGGCCGCGGTGCTCGTTGACGGCATGGATCTGGTGGTCCTCGGTCTGGGCGGGCGTCAAGTGCCGCAGACCCGGGCGCGGGCAGTGGTGGCCCGTGCTCGCCATAAGGGTTGCACCCTGCTGGTCACCGATGGCGACTGGCAAGGCGCGCCGACGCGGCTTCAGGCCCGGGTCTGCGGCTACGAGATCACGGCGGGTAGCCGCCCCGGATTCGGACGGATTAGTCGGGTGCGGCTGCAGGTCAGCGGGGTATGTGCGGGACGGACGATTAGCCGGGTGCGAGCTGGGTGAGTACAGGTGAGTTTCAGGGCCTCCCGGGTGTCGGCGATCTGGTGCATGGACTGGCCCGCGGTCGCGGCGGCGGCGGCCGCGGGTCTGTCCGCGACCGCCCCGGTCGCGGTCACTTTGGCCAACCGGGTGATTGCCTGTTCGTCGGCCGCCCGTGCGGCGGGAGTGCGGCGGGGGCTGCGACGCCGTGAGGCGGCGGCTCGTTGCCCGCAACTGCACGTCGCGACCGCCGACGCGGACCGCGACGCCCGTTTCTTCGAAGCGGTTATCGCGGCGGTGGACGATCTGGTGCCCCGCGCCGAGGTGCTGCGGCCCGGGCTCTTGGTGTTGCCGGTGCGCGGCGCGGCCCGCTACTTCGGGTCCGAGGCCCACGCCGCCGAGCGGCTGATCGACGCGGTGGCCGCGGCCGGCGCCGAGTGTCAGGTCGGGATCGCCGACCAGTTGTCCACCGCGGTCTTCGCTGCGCGGGCGGGCCGCGTCGTGGAGCCAGGAGGCGACGCGAGGTTTCTGTCGGTGCTGTCGATCCGCCAACTTGCCACCGAGCCGAGCCTATCCGGTCCGGGGCGAGAAGAACTGGCGGACCTGTTGTGGCGGATGGGGATTCGCACCATCGGGCAGTTCGCCGCACTGTCTCGCAGCGACGTGGCTTCCAGGTTCGGCGCCGACGGGGTGACCGCACACCGGTTGGCCCGCGGCGAACCCGAACGGGGACCCTCCGGGCGGGAACCGCCGCCGGAACTCGAGGCCGTGCTGGACTGCGATCCGCCGATCGACCGGGTTGATGCCGCGGCATTCGCCGGGCGCTCGCTGGCCGGCGCACTGCATCAGACGCTGATGGCCGCCGGGGTGGGATGCACCCGGCTGGCCATTCACGCCGTCACCGCCAACGGCGAAGAACTGGACCGGGTGTGGCGGTGCGCCGAGCCATTGACCGAGGACGCCACCGCCGACCGGGTGCGCTGGCAACTGGACGGGTGGTTGAGTAATCGGACCGCGCGCGATCCCCGTCCCACCGCGGCGGTGACGCTGTTGCGGCTGCAGGCGGTGGAGGTGGTGTCCGCCGAGGCGCTGCAGTTGCCGTTATGGGGCGGCCTCGGTGAGGAGGACAGGCTGCGGGCTCGCCGCGCGCTGGTGCGGGTGCAGGGCTTGCTCGGCCCGGAGGCGGTGCAAGTGCCGGTGCTGTCTGGCGGTCGCGGCCCGGCCGAGCGCATCACGTTGACTCCGCTGGGCGACGTGCCGGTTCCGCAGGCCGACCCGGGTCTGCCGTGGCCCGGCCAACTGCCCGAGCCGTCACCGGCCGTATTGCTTGACGACCCGGTGGAATTGCTTGATGCCCAAGGAAACCCGGTACGGGTGACCGGTCGGGGGATGTTCTCCGCGGACCCTGCGCGAATGATCGTCCACGGTCAAGACGAGCGGCTGTGCTGGTGGGCCGGCCCTTGGTCGGTCGACGAGCGGTGGTGGGATGACCGGCCCGGGGCCGGTCAAGGGGGTGGTCGCACCGCCCGCGTTCAGGTATTGCTGGAGAGCGAGCGCGCGTTGCTGCTGTGCTATCGCCAGCGGCGCTGGTACCTGGAGGGAAGCTATGAGTAACAGCCGAGCCGGCGCGCAAAGGGCCCAACCCGTTCGATAAACCGGTCGAAGAATGCCGCAGTGTCAACGTCAATCCCGATCAGCGCGTTGGCTTCTCGGCGCCCCGACCAGTCGGTCACCGTCATGGCGCGGGTCAGGGTCCCCGTCAGCTCGATGTCCACCGTCGCGGGACGGGTCGTGATGAGTCCCGGATCCAGTGCGACGGCGGCGGCCAACGGATCATGCAGATGCGCCTGATATCCATGCCCAATGTCGTGGTAGGCCTCTAAGTAGAACCGCATCGCATCCTCGATCACCCGAATCAACGGATTGGCCGCCGTCGACCGGGTGCCGCGTTCGTCGCGCGCGTTCATCACCGTTGTCGTCGACTCCGCGGCGGCCGCCAATCTCGCGAGGTGGTCCGGTGTCATCGCGACTTTGCGGGTCAGATCCAAGCCGCACAGAATCGGAAGCCGCTGCGGTCCAACCGCTTCAGCGGTTTTCAAAGGCCAGGCGGCCAAGACCTCGGCCGCTGCCTCAGGGTCCACGCTGATGTTCCATTCCGCCACGGCAGTGGTGTTGCCCCGGTGGTCGTAGGAACCGCCCATGATCACCAGCCGGTGCAGCAGCGTCGGGAGCGCCGGTTCGGCGCGCAGCGCCAGCGCCAGATTGGTCAACGGGCCGGTCGCCACGCCGATGAGCTCACCGGGAAAGGCGTGTGCCGCGCGCACCCAGGCGGTCGCGGAGTCATAGCTGGTCAGCCGGTGATCGGTCGGCGGCAGGTCGGCATACCCCAATCCCCTGGGGCCGTGGACTTTTGAGGGGACACGCATCGGTCCGGTCAGTGTCTCGTCGGAACCCTTGGAGACCGGTATGCCGGTGACCCGGCACAGCTCGAGCAGGCCCAAGTTGTTCTGGCAAACCTGCTGTACCGCAACGTTTCCACCGGTGGAGGCGATGCCAACCACGTCCGCGTCCGAGCTGGCCAGCAGGTACACCAGCGCCAACGCATCGTCCACGCCGGTATCGACGTCGACGAAAACGGGGTTCACCGCGGCAACGATACGCCGGCAACCGGATTGCGGTTTACCAGTGCACGCCGGGCACCAGTCGCACCAGTCGCTTGACCGGTCGGGGTGTCCGGATACCGCCGGTGACGGCGCGGACCGGCCGTCTCGGCTTACGTCGTGAGGCCCGCGGAGCAGCAACCGGTTCGGGAGGCAGTCCGCGCGCCGCGGCCGAGTCGGGGTAGCCCAGGTAGAGCTGATGCAGAATTCGCCGGGAAGTCCTGGGCGCGAAGTAGTTGCCGGCTTCGGCGAGCGTGCCCAGCGGGGTGTCGATGCGTACCGGCTTCTCGACCAGCCCGCGCACCACCATTGCCGCCGCGCGCTCGGGGCTGATCGCCGGTACCGGGTTCAGCCGGTGTGACGGCGCGATCATGGGTGTCCTGACAAGCGGCATATGGATGTTGGTGAACGTGATGTGGTCAGACAGCGTCTCCGACGAGACAACGTCGGCGAACGCGTCCAGCGCCGCCTTGGTGGGTAGGTACGAGCTGTACTTGGGATTACGGGCCTGCACGCCGGCACTGGAGACGTTGACGACGTGACCGAACCGGCGCTCACGCCAATGCGGCAGCAGCGCCAGCACCATCCGCACCGCGCCAAAGTAGTTGACCGCCATCACCCGCTCGTAGTCGTGCAACCGGTCGGTGGAGTTGACTACCGAGCGGCGGATCGACCGGCCGGCGTTGTTCACCAGGTAATCGACGTGGTCGAAGCGGCCCAGGATGTCTTTGATGGTGTGCTCCACCGACACCGAATCGGTGACATCGCAGCTAAAGGCGTGTGCGTCACCGCCGTTGGCGCGGATCTCGGCGACCAGCTGGTCCAGCGCGTCGGCATTGCGGGCCAGGGCGAACACCGTTGCGCCGCGCTCCGCGACCGCGATTGCCGACGCCCGACCGATGCCGCTGGATGCGCCGGTGATGATGACGTGGCGACCATGCAGCGGTTCTTTCGGATCGTCCCGGCGGGCACGATCCGGATCGAGGTGCTCGGCCCAGTACCGCCACAGCTTGGGCGCATAGCTGGAGAACTCGGGTACGTGTATACCTGTGTCCTGCAACGCGTTTCGTGTCCGGTCGCTGACAAAGGTGGGCTTCAGGTCGACGAGGTCGAAAACTTCGGCGGGAATGCCCAGCTGGGCGGCCGCTATGTTGCGCAGCACCTTTGCCCGCCCGCGTACCTTCAGCACCGGGGTAGCCACCGAGCGGGGCAGCGACCCGCGCAGCGGCGGCAGTCCGGCCGCCTTGGCGACGCCGCGGTAGATGCCACGCAAACCAATGGTTTCGGCAGCGGTGAGGTGAAACGTCTGACCGTCCCTACCGTCGGCATGCATGAGTGCGACGAGCGCGTCGACGACGTAGTCGACCGGGACGATGTTGGTGCGCCCGGTGTCGGGCAGCAGGATGGGGGTCAACGACGGCAACACCGCCAACTTGGCCAGCACGCCGAAGAAGTAGTACGGCCCGTCGATCTTGTCCATCTCGCCGGTGCGCGAATCGCCCACCACCACCGCCGGGCGGTAGATGCGATAGCGCAGTCCGGGCGCCGACCGCACCAGCAGCTCGGCTTCGAACTTTGTCTGGTGATACGGAGTCGGCAGCTGCTGGCCGACGTCGAAGTCGTCCTCGGTGTACTCGCCGGCGAAGTCACCCGCCACGGCGATCGACGAGACGTGGTGAAATGTGGCGTCCAGCCGCTGCGCCAGTTCGATGACGGCGCGGGTGCCCTCGACGTTGGTGGCCCGTTGTTCGGCTTCGCCGGCGGTGATGTCGTAGATCGCCGCGCAGTGCACGACATGATCAACATGGCCGCCATCGCCCAGTTCGGCGAGGGTGGCTTCGGTCAGCGCGAGCTCCGGCAGCTCTGAAACCAGCGGTTTCGCCCGCTCACCCCACTCGGCGGCGAGCCGTTCGAAGCGGCCCAGCGACTGCCGTCGGACCAGTACCCACACCTGCGCATCGGGGCGGGTTTCTAACAGACGAGACACGACGCGGCGACCAATAAACCCGGTACCGCCGGTAACGACATACCGCATGCTGCCATCGTGGCGGCTCGAAGCCGCACACGTCAACCGGGATCAGCTGCGGAAGTCGCGGATTCCGTCCCAGTCCACCAGCGTCCAGCCGGTCATCGGGTTGCCGGTGATCACCACGCGGCCGATGTTGGGCAACGGATGGCTGGTCGCCAGGCTGTCCTTGCCGTTTTTGGTGTTCATCAGCGTCCAGTACATGATCGCGTACAGGTGCGAGAACACCACCGGGCTGTGGTGGCCGCTGTTGTAGATCTTCTGAATGGCGGTGGTGAACTGCTGGTTGAACTGGGTGCCGCTGATCGACCCGGGGATGCTGTCCTGCAGGTCGCCGTTGAGCCAGTCCGCCGGCGCCGCCAGGTACGTCGAGCCGGCCATCGTCTCGGGTTTGCCGTTGTACCAGCCGGCGTTGATCTCCTGCAGACCGGGCAGAACCTCTACTTGCTTGCCGAGTTCGGCGGCCAACGGCGCGGCGGTTTGCTGCGCTCTCGCCATGGTGGAGGCGTAGACGCTGTCGTAGTCCTTATGGCCAAGTTGGTGGGCGACCTGTTCGGCCTGCGCTTTGCCCTCCGGGCTCAGGCCCGGGCCCGGCACGTCGGTGTCGATGACCCCGCTGGCGTTGGCTTCAGACTGTGCGTGCCGGACGAACGTCACCGTTATGCTGCGCGCCTGCGGTGACCCGCCGCAGGCACCGACGATTACCGTTGCGGCGAGCGCGGCGACTACCTTTGAGGCCTTCTGGATCAAGCTGCGCTTCGGCATGTCGATAGCCTGCCCTGCCGACGGCTTCGGTGGGAAGGGTTTGCGATGGTTAAGTGCAGAAAATCCTCGAGAGGAGACTCCTATGGCGATTGACCCGAGTGCCGTCGGCGCGGTGACCGAACCCATGCTGTTCGAATGGACCGACCGGGACACGCTGCTCTACGCGCTCGGTGTCGGCGCCGGCATCGACGATCTGTCATTCACCACCGAAAACAGCCACGGCATTACCCAGCAGGTGCTGCCGACTTATGCGGTGATCTGCTGTCCGGCCTTCGGGGCGGCGGGCAAGGTCGGAAAGTTCAACTGGGCCATGCTGTTACACGGATCGCAGGCCATCCGGCTACATGCACCGCTGCCGCCCGCGGGAAAGCTGTCGGTGGTCTCCGAGGTCGCCGACATCCAGGACAAGGGCGAAGGCAAGAACGCGATCCTCGTGCTGCGTGGCCGTGGCACCGACCCGGACTCGGAGAAGCTGATCGCCGAGACGCTCACCACCCTGGTCATCCGAGGTGAGGGCGGGTTCGGGGGAGTGCCGGGTCAGCGGCCGGTCGCACCGGAGTTTCCGGACCGCGAGCCCGACGCCCGGATCGCGCTGCCCACCCGGGAGGATCAGGCGCTGATCTACCGGCTCTCCGGTGACCGCAACCCGCTGCACAGCGATCCGTGGTTCGCCCGGGAGATGGCCGGGTTTCCCAAGCCGATCCTGCACGGGCTATGCAGCTACGGTGTGGCGGGCCGCGCGCTGGTCGCCGAACTGGGCAAGGGTGTCGCGGCCAACATCACCTCGATCGCGGCACGGTTCACCTCGCCGGTGTTTCCCGGCGAGACGTTGACCACGCTGATCTGGCGCACCGAGCCGGGCAAGGCGGTTTATCGCACCGAGGCATCCGCGCCCGGCGGTGCCGAGGCTCGGGTGGTGCTTGACGACGGCGCGGTGGAATACGCGGAGGCCTAGCGCTTATGTCGCGCGTGCGTCATTGAGCCGGCGTGCCAGCCGGTCGGTGAACTCGCTGACTTGTGCGGGACTGTCCAACGCGAACAGCGCGGCGGTAGTACGGTCACCGTCGTCGTAGTGCCGCACCAGGATTGGCACACCATCGTTGCGCACCGCGTCGAACGCGTCTTCATCGGTGATGTCATCGCCGAGATAGACCGGCGTCAGCGAACCCGACCCGGCCTCAGGTAAGTGATCGATCACCCAGCGAAGCGTTTTCCCCTTATCCCAGTCCATATCCGGACGCAGCTCGATGACTTCGCGGCCGGTGGTCACCCGAAGGCCGTCGCGCCGGCCCGCTGCGTGCACCGCAGCTGCCACTTCGCCGACCCGGTCGCGTTCGGCGTTGCGGTAGTGCACGGCAACCCCAAATCGCTTGTGCTCCACCATAACACCGGGAATGGACCCGAGTTGGTCGCGGAGCTGGCCAGCCGCCTGCTCCAGCACCGGTATGGCCGCTGCTGCGGCGTCGTTTTGGTGGTGTGTTCCGTCGGGTGCGGTCAGCTCGAAGCCGTGACTGCCGGCATACCAGATACCGGGCACGCCAACGCGCTTCGTCACGTCAGCGAGGTCGCGGCCAGACAGCACCGCGACCGGACATTGCGCGGCCAACTTCAGTAGCGCCTCGGTCGCCCCGGCGACGGGCCTGGCGGCGTCCGGATCGTTGACGATGTCCGACAGCGTGCCGTCGAAGTCGAAGAACACGGCCGGTCTCCGGGCGGAGAGGCCGTCCGCCCCGCCCAACGCCTGCAACGCATCGGGAAGCTGCGACATCCGTCGGTCCCCGGTCCGCACGGTGACCTCGTGTAGGTCGGCGACTACCGTGTCAGCGCCACGCAGTGCGTCGCGGTGCCCGGTCGCCTCGACGCCGATGACCAGCGCGTATCCGCCGGCGCGCCCCGCCTCGATGGCCGCGGCATCGTTAGCGACGATGACGCATCGGCCCGGCCGTACTGCCAAGCGGTTGGCCGCCTCAATCAGGCCCTCAACCTGCACGGTGAACAGGTCGCCGATGCCCGCGGCGGTCAATATGTCCCCGCAGTTGTTTGACGAAAAAACGGCGGTGCCGACCCCGATCTCCTGAAGTTGGCGGACCAGCGTCAGCGTGGAGTCGAACGCGCTGCCCTCGCCACTTACCACCGTGTCGAGGTCGAACAACACCGCGTCATGGCGGCGCGGGTCGATGATGACCGACTCCAACTTGCGCACGACCAACCTTCTCACGGTGGTCAGTTCGGCTGAGACTGGGTCAGTGGGGCGCTTGTCCCGGCGCGGAGGGATGGGCCCTTGGTGCGCGGCTGGGAAACGCACGCGCCGAACGCTTGCGTCGGTGATCCTTGCTGAACAGCAGCACGCCCTGTTGGCTGAGCGCCACCAGCCGTGCCATGCCCAGTTCGATGCCGGCGGCCAACTGCTTGACGTCGAGCGCGGCGTCGTATTCGGCGGTGATGCCGAATACCAGTTCGTCGCCGTAGCTCAGTACCGCGACCCCGGTACTCAGCTGCACGGCGGTCGGGGGAATCGGCAGCACGCGCTCCATCGTCTGGCCCATCAGCCGCAGCCGATGGCGGGGCCCGGGCACGTTTGTCGCCAACGTCACGATGCCGCGCTGCGGAAGCCGGGACAGCAGTTGTATGACGCTGCTGCGCAACATGGTTGGTAAGGAATTAATCGCCGACTCGATGATGCCGCCGGACTGAGGCTGGTCGGTTTGCTTGGCCTTCCACCTGGTGTGCACGGTCCGCAATCGCTGGACCGGGTCGTCATGTTCGACGGGCAGATACGGCAACATGGCCGAACGGACCGGCATCGGCACCAGGGTGCGCAGTGAGTCCGCCCGCGGCTCTTCGCCGCGGCCGAGCAAGACCGTCCGGAAGCCCTCGGTGATGGCGGCCAGCGCAACGTCGTTAGCGGTCACACCGAATTTGCGGCAGACGCTGTCGACGTCGGCGATCGGGACTCGCACGGTGCTGTAGCGCCGCAGAGTGGTGACCCGGTCGATCGGCGACGTCCGCATCGCCGGCCAGATCGCCCCGACGAGGGTGCTGGTGGCAGTGCCGGCGACGGACGAAGCACGCCACAGCGCATCGATCCAGCCCTGCTTCTCCACTGGTGGCTGCGAAACCTGCTTTTTCTCAGCGCGGTTGGCGAATGTGTCACTGTCGGCGTCGTCGCAGAGCCTGGTGAGCAGATGGGCAGCCGGGTTGCCGTCGAGCAGGCAGTGATGGGTTTTCATCAAGATCGCCCACCGGTTGCCTTTCAGGCCCTCGATGACCCAGCACTCCCACGGTGGACGCTCCAGGTCGAGGGGACGCTCGCACGCATGGGCGATGGCCCGGGACAGCTCGGTCTCATCACCTGGGCGGGGAATCGCTACCCGGCGTACATGATTGGCCAGATCGAATTGCGGATAGTCGATCCACTCCTGGTTGACCGGGTGCGCCCGCAGCAACTGCGTGCATCGCGGTATCGACCGAATCCGTTCTGCCAGCAACCTTTTGAGCAGTTCGTAATCAGGTAAGACGCCATCGACGATGGCAACGGCGCCGATCGCCAGGCTCGCGTGCTGATCCGGATCTTGGGCTTTGAGGAAAGCCGTATCCAGTGTCTGCGCCATGCTCAGTCCCCACCGTCGGTTTTTTGCACTTGTACCAGTATCTGCGTAGCGCCTCATGCGCGGAAGGCCCGCAACGTTAAGAACGTGTTGGGAAGTTGAAGATGCGTTTAACAACCCGGCGTGAATCGAACATATATTCGATATACTGCGAGTGTGGGCTGGTTCAACGGGCCGCCGAGCTGGGCGGAAATGGAGCGGGTACTCGACAGCAAGCCGCGCCATGCCGGCGCGTCTGTTGCAGCGGGGCCCGCAGAGGACGGTCCCTTGTCGCGTAAGCGTGCGACGTACCAGCCGCCAGATGACGGCCGGATGTCCCGTTCCTCTGTCGCGTATGCCGAGTTGCATGCGCATTCGGCGTTCAGCTTCCTGGACGGGGCCAGCACGCCGGAGGAGCTGGTCGAGGAGGCTGCCCGGCTGGATCTGCGCGCCCTTGCGCTCACCGACCACGACGGCCTGTACGGGGCGGTGCGGTTCGCCGAAGCGGCCGCCGAACTCGACATGCGTACCGTGTTCGGTGCCGAACTGTCTTTGGGATCGGGTGCCCGCACCGAGCAACCCGATCCGCCCGGCCCGCACTTGCTGGTGCTGGCCCGGGGTCCGGAAGGTTACCGACGGTTGTCGCGGCAATTGGCCGCGGCGCATCTGGCCGGCGGCGAGAAGGGCAAGCCGCGCTACGACTTCGACGCGCTGACCGAGGCCGCCGGCGGGCACTGGCACATCCTGACTGGATGCCGCAAAGGAACTGTGCGCCAAGCTCTTTCCAACGGCGGTCCGGCCGCGGCCGAACGGGCGCTGGCCGATCTGGTGGACCGGTTCACCGCCGCCCGGGTCAGCATCGAGTTGAGCCATCATGGTCAACCGCTCGACGACGAACGCAACGCGGTGCTGACCGGACTGGCGCCACGCTTCGGTGTGGGCGTCGTCGCTACCACCGGGGCGCATTTCGCCCATCCGTCGCGGCGCCGGCTGGCCATGGCGATGGGTGCTATCCGGGCCCGGCAGTCCCTGGATTCCGCCGCCGGGTGGCTGGCTCCGCTGGGTGGTTCGCACCTGCGGTCCGGTGAGGAGATGGCTCGGCTGTTCGCGCATCTGCCCGTGGGGGTGACCGCCGCCGCCGAGCTCGGCGAGCAGTGCGCGTTCGGACTGGCGTTGATCGCGCCGCAGCTGCCGCCGTTTGACGTGCCCGACGGGCACACCGAGGACAGCTGGTTGCGGCAGTTGGTGATGGCCGGAGCGCGCGACCGCTACGGATCGGCCGAAAGCGCGCCGCGTGCGTATTCCCAGATCGAGCATGAACTGAAAGTCATTGCACAGCTGAGTTTTCCGGGCTACTTCCTGGTGGTGCATGATATCGCCCGGTTCTGTCGGGAAAACAACATCCTGTGTCAGGGCAGGGGATCGGCGGCCAATTCCGCGGTTTGTTATGCCCTCGGCGTCACCGCCGTCGATCCGGTGGCCAACGAGCTGTTGTTCGAGCGTTTCTTATCGCCCGCCCGCGACGGACCGCCCGACATCGACATGGACATCGAGTCCGACCAGCGCGAAAAAGTCATCCAGTATGTCTACGACAAATACGGCCGTGACTACGCCGCCCAGGTCGCCAATGTCATCACCTACCGGGGGCGGATCGCGGTGCGCGACATGGCCCGCGCCCTGGGCTTCTCGCAGGGGCAGCAGGACGCATGGAGCAAGCAGATCAGCCACTGGAACGGGCTCGGCCCCGACTCGAAAGGGTCAGCACCCGATATCGAGGGCATTCCCGAGCGGGTGATCGATTTGGCGAACCAGATCCGTAACCTGCCGCGGCATATGGGCATCCATTCCGGCGGCATGGTGATCTGCGACCGCCCGATTGCCGACGTGTGCCCGGTGGAGTGGGCGCGCATGGAGAACCGCAGCGTCTTGCAATGGGACAAAGATGACTGTGCGGCAATCGGTTTGGTGAAGTTCGACCTGCTGGGGCTGGGCATGCTCTCGGCGCTGCACTATGCGAAAGACCTAGTGGCCGAGCACAAGGGGGTCGAGGTGGACCTGGCCAAGCTCGACCTCTCCGAGCCGGCGGTGTACGAGATGCTGGCCCGCGCCGATTCGGTCGGCGTTTTCCAGGTGGAGTCGCGGGCGCAGATGGCCACGTTGCCAAGACTGCGGCCACGGGTGTTCTACGACCTGGTGGTGGAGGTCGCGCTGATCCGCCCCGGCCCCATCCAGGGCGGGTCGGTGCACCCCTACATCCGGCGGCGCAACGGTATCGACCCAGTCGTCTACGACCACCCATCCATGGAACCGGCGCTGCGAAAGACGCTGGGAGTTCCGCTGTTTCAAGAGCAGCTGATGCAGCTCGCGGTCGACTGCGCCGGATTCTCCGCTGCCGAGGCCGATCAGCTCCGGCGCGCCATGGGCTCCAAGCGCTCGACCGAACGCATGCGACGGCTGCGCGGCCGGTTCTACGACGGCATGCGCAAGCTGCACGGCGCCGCCGACGAGGTGATCGACCGGACCTACGAAAAGCTGGAGGCATTCGCCAATTTCGGCTTCCCGGAAAGTCACGCGCTGTCCTTCGCGTCGCTGGTGTTCTACTCGTCGTGGTTCAAGCTGCACCATCCCGCGGCGTTCTGTGCGGCGCTGCTGCGCGCACAGCCGATGGGTTTCTATTCACCACAGTCGCTGGTGGCCGATGCGCGCAGGCACGGCGTGGCGGTGCACGGCCCGGACGCCAACGCCAGCCTGGCGCACGCCACTCTCGAGAATGCCGGAACCCAGGTCCGCCTGGGGTTGGGCGCCGTCCGCCATATCGGCGACGACCTTGCCGAGCGGCTGGTCGAGGATCGAAAAGCTAACGGCCCGTTCACTTCTCTGCTGGACTTGACTGCCCGACTGCAGCTATCCGTGCCGCAGACCGAAGCGCTGGCGACGGCAGGGGCGCTGGGTTGCTTCGGCATGTCCCGGCGGGAGGCGTTGTGGGCGGCCGGGGCGGCCGCCACCCAACGACCGGGCCGATTGCCCGGCGTGGGCTCGTCGTCGCACATCCCGGCGTTGCCCGGGATGAGTGAATTGGAACTGGCCGCCGCCGACGTGTGGGCCACCGGCATCTCCCCGGACAGTTATCCGACGCAGTTCCTGCGGGCAGATCTGGACGCGATGGGGGTGGTGCCCGCCGAGAAGCTCCTCTCGGTGCCCGACGGCGACCGAGTGCTGATCGCCGGTGCGGTGACTCATCGGCAGCGACCCGCAACGGCACAGGGGGTGACGTTCATCAACCTCGAGGACGAAACCGGGATGGTCAACGTGCTCTGCACGCCGGGGGTGTGGGCGCGGCATCGCAAGCTGGCGAACACCGCGCCGGCACTGCTGGTCCGCGGCCAGATCCAAAACGCCAGTGGCGCGGTCACCGTCGTCGCCGAGCGGTTGGGCCGCATCACCCTGGCCGTCGGCTCCCGCTCGCGGGACTTCCGCTAGCCCGTCGGCGTGGTCCACACCTTGGTCGGGGTGATCGTCAGCCGGGTGCTGTAGGAGCCCATCGCGTCCGTCAAACCGAACTTCTTGGCGTCTTCGCTGTACTTCGCCCAGTACGGCTCGTCCGCCCGGCAGTCGACGCCGGTGGCGTCCACCGTCGCGATCCCGCCGACGACGATGATGCCGCCGCCATTGCCGTCGGAATCCAGGTTCAGGCTCACCTCGGGATGCGCCTTGATGTGAGCGACCTTGGCCGCCTGCGGCATCGAATACACCGTCAGCTTGGCGCCATCGAAGTAGAACCAGATCAGCCGCGGAACCGGTTGTCCTGACTTGGCGACGGTGGTCAGCCACCCATAGTGATCGGACTTAAGCCTGCTGGAAACCTCTTGTGTCAGTTCGACGCCCATGGAACAACGGTAGTCTCCGCAACATGACCCTCAACCTGTCCGTCGACGAAGTCCTCACCACCACCCGCTCGGTCCGCAAACGACTCGACTTCGACAAGCCGGTAGGCCGCGAGGTACTCATGGAATGCCTCGAACTGGCGCTGCAGGCACCCACCGGTTCCAATTCGCAGGGCTGGCAATGGGTGTTCGTCGAGGACGCCGACAAGAAGAAGGCGATCGGTGACATCTACCTGGCCAATGCCCGGGGCTACCTCAGCGGGCCCTCACCCGAGTACCCCGAGGGCGACACCCGTGGTGAGCGGATGGGCAAGGTCAGAGATTCGGCGACCTACCTTGCCGAGCACATGCACGAGGCGCCGGTGTTGTTGATCCCTTGCATTGAAGGGCGCGAAGACAAGACGCCGTTGGGTGGCGTGTCGTTCTGGGCCTCACTGTTTCCGGCGGTCTGGAGTTTCTGCCTGGCGCTGCGCTCCCGGGGGCTGGGCTCGTGCTGGACGACGTTGCACCTACTCCGCGACGGCGAGCGGCAGGCGGCCGAGGTGCTCGGCATTCCCTATGGCCAGTACAGCCAGGGCGGGCTGTTTCCGATCGCCTACACCAAGGGCACCGACTTCCGCCCGGCCAAGCGGCTGCCCGCCGAGCAGTTCACGCACTGGAACAGCTGGTAGTCAGACCGCCCCGGGGTAGCCGTGCTGACGCCAGGCCTCGTAGACGGCGATCGCCGCGGCGTTGGACAGGTTCAGCGAGCGTCGGCCCGCCAGCATCGGAATGCGCACCTGCTGGGTGATGTGGGCATCGGCCAGGGTCGCCGCGTCCAGCCCGTCGGGTTCCGGCCCGAACATCAACACGTCGCCGGCGCGGTAGCCGACGTCGGCGAACGACGTGGTCGCGTGCGAGGTGAACGCGATCACCCGCGCCGGCGAGAGCGCATCCCACGCGGCCCGCAGCGATGAATGGACGGTGACCGACGCGAGGTCGTGATAGTCCAGTCCGGCCCGCCGGAGCTTAGGTTCGGACAGGTCGAACCCCAGCGGCTCGACCAGGTGCAATTCGCAGCCCGTGGCCGCCGCCGTGCGGATGGCGTTGCCCGTGTTGGGGGCGATGCGCGGTGAGTAGAACAGCAGCCGGAACATCTGCTGATCATGACAAAGCCGTCCCTGTCGATATGCACCCGTGTTTGCCAGCGTTGCGTGCCGGCGTCCGGCGCCGCCGCGCTGGACTCTATCTGCTCAGTAACGATTCTGGTGGCCTGGGCCGCGGGCTGTCATACTCGTCGGATTGCCACGTTTACACGCTCACGCCCAATCTGCGCGGGGCGGGTGGAATAAAGCAGGAAGTTTCATGAGCCTCTCGTTTCTTTCAGCGCTGAGTGTCAGCGCAGCGGCCGGTCGCGCGGCCGCGACGACGTGACCATGTTCAGCCGCCCGACCCCACCGGTCGCGGCGGTTCCAAACGAATTCACCGATGTCCCCGCCGTCGAAGTGGCACCGGCGAAACGCCCGCCGGCCTGGTCGCTGAGTAACTGGCCGGTCCGGTGGAAAGTCTTGGCGATTGTGCTGGTCCCGCTGCTGCTGGCGACGGTTTTCGGTGTTTTGCGTGTCCAGGGCGCGATGGCCAACTCTGGCGGTCTACGGCTGGCGGCTGCCCGCGCCGACGTGGTTCCGGTGATCACCAAATATATGTCGGCATTGGATGTCGCACTACTGGCGAGTTCCACCGGACGCGACGTCGAGGGGGCCAAGAAGAATTACCAGGCGCGTAAGTACGAGCTGCAGACGCGGTTAAGCGACACCGACGTGACCTCTGATGTCCGATCGGGAGTGAGCACGCTGCTGAGCGGCGGTCAGGCGCTCGTGGACAAGGTGGCAGACAACACCATCGGTTTGCGGGACCGGGTGACTACCTACGCTCCGATCCTGTTGACGGCCGAGGACGTCATCAACGCATCGGTGCGCGTCGACAATGAGCAGATCCGCGCCCAGACACAGGGCTTGAGCCGGGCCGTCGGGGCCCGCGGGCAGATGACGATGCAGAAAATCATGGTCACTCGCGGAGCCGACCTTCCCGAGCCGCAATTGCGGACCTCGATGATCACCCTGGCCGGCACCGAACCGTCGACGCTGTTCGGGATGAGCGAAGTGCTCGGCGCCGGTTCGCCCGAAGCCAAGACGCTGCAGCAGCAGATGGTGAACCGGATGGCGATCATGTCCGATCCGGCCAGCGTGCTCGTCGACAACCCCGAACTGCTGCACTCGATACAGACCTCCGACGACATCGCCGAACAGGTCATCACAGACGCCACCGCGTCGGTGACGAACTCGGTGCATGCGCAGGCCGCTGATCGGCGCAACGCCGCGATCCTCGACACCGTCCTGGTGCTGGCCGCCATCGTGATCGCGTTGGTCATCGTGTTGCTGGTGGCACGGGCACTGGTTCGGCCGCTGCGCGTCCTGCGCGACGGCGCCCTCAAAGTCGCCCACACCGACCTCGAGGAGGAGATCGCCCGGGTCAAAGCCGGTGGGTCCGAGCCGATCCCGGAGCCGCTGCCGGTGTACACCACCGAGGAAATCGGCCAGGTCGCCCACGCGGTCGACGAACTGCACACCCAAGCCCTGCTGCTCGCCGGCGACGAGGCACGGTTGCGATTGCTGGTCAACGACATGTTCGAGACGATGTCGCGGCGCAGCCGTTCGCTGGTCGACCAGCAGCTGTCGCTCATCGACCGGCTGGAGCGCAACGAAGAGGATCCCGAACGCCTTGACAGCCTGTTCCGGCTGGACCACCTCGCGGCCCGGCTGCGCCGCAACAGCGCCAACCTGCTGGTATTGGCCGGCGCACAGCTGGCGCGTGACCAGCGCGACCCGGTGCCGCTGTCGACGGTGATCAACGCCGCGGTGTCCGAGGTTGAGGACTACCGCCGCGTCGAATTCGCCGGGCTGCCTGACTGCACAGTGATCGGCGCGGCCGCGGGCGGCGCTATTCATCTGTTTGCCGAGCTGATCGACAATGCCCTGCGCTACTCGCCACCAACGACGCCTGTCCGGGTCTCTGCGGCATCGGGCGGCGACGGAGGAGTTGTGGTGCGGATCGCCGACTCCGGCTTGGGCATGAACGACGCCGATCGGCGCATCGCCAACATGCGGCTGCAGGCCGGTGGCGAGGTCAGCCCCGACAACGCCCGCCACATGGGTCTTTTCGTGGTCGGCCGGATCGCGGCCCGGCACGGCATCCGGGTGGGGCTGCGCGGCCCGGCGGCCAATGAAGCGGGCTCCGGTACCACTGCCGAGATCTACCTGCCGCCGACGGTGCTCGAGGGCACAGCCGCGGCTCAGCCGCCAGCGGCACGAGGCGGGCGGATACGGGCGGTCTCGTCGCCCAGTGCCCAACTCGCCACTGCGATCTCTGCGCCGCAGGCTGCCGGAGAGCATGTCGGCAAGCCCGAGCCGGCGACCCGGAACGCTTCCGATGGGTCCGGACCGTCGATCACGTTGTTGCCGCGTCGCAATCCCGGTTCCAGCGGCATCGCCGAAGTTCCTGACCAACCCGCCGAACAGCAGCCCCGGCGGCCCCGGCGTGAGCTCCCCACTCCCTGGTGGGAGAACGGGACCCAGACCACACCAGCGCCAGAGTCAAAACCAGCGCCGGCCCAGTCGGCTCGAGCGGTATCGGACACGTCGGCGTTCTTCGCCGCGCGGTCGCGGGAGGCCGACAAGCGGGTGGGAACCCCGGCCGACAGGCCCGCGAGCCCTGCCCCAAGCGCATCAATGTCGTCGATTCCGACCGTTCCGAAAGACCCAACGGGCCCGGCCGACGATGACGTGATCTACCGGCGGTTGCTCTCCGAGATGCTGGGCGATCCGCACGACCTGGTTAACAGCCCCGACCTGGATTGGCAGTCGGTGTGGGACCGTGGCTGGACGTTGGCCGCCGAAGCCGAGGACAAGCCCGTCGAGTCGCACACCGCCGAGCACGGCTTGCCGGTCCGCACACCCGGCGCCCGACTGGTGCCCGGCACGGCCAACGGAATAGGTTTCTCCGAGCAGGACCAGCCTGCCGGGGAGGACCAAGAGTCGAACGGCGGATTCCATTCCGGTCGGGAACCGCAGCACACGGCTGCGGTGCGTGATCCCGACGCGGTTCGGGCCTCCTTCAGTAGCCATTTCGGCGGCGTGCGCACCGGACGGTCGCATGCCCGCGAAACCAGTCAAGGGTCGGATCAGGAATGACGTCACCTGGAAACTCGCTGGACTGGCTGGTGACAAGGTTCGCCCGCGAGGTCCCCGGTGTGGCGCATGCGTTGCTGGTCTCCGTCGACGGACTGCCCATCGCCGCCAGTGAGCATCTCCCGCGTGAACGCGCCGATCAGCTGGCCGCGGTGGCCTCCGGGCTGGCCAGCCTCGCGACCGGCGCCGCGCAGCTGTTTGAGGGTGGCCAGGTGCTGCAGTCGGTGGTCGAGATGCAGAACGGCTACCTGCTGTTGATGCGCGTCGGCGATGGCTCACACCTGGCTACGCTGGCCGTGACGTCGTGCGACATCGGTCAGATCGGCTACGAGATGGCCATCCTGGTCGAACGGGTGGGCGGCGTCGTGCAGTCCACTCGCCGGTCCGCTGCTCAGCATTCGTGAGCCGCGATGGACACACACGAGCCCTGGTCGACCTCACGTAAGGCGAACCTGGTCCGCCCGTACACCCTGACGGCCGGAAGGACCGACACCAACGTCGACCTTCCCCTGGAAGCGCCGATTCAGACGCTGCAGGCCGGCCTGGCTCACCAGTGGCCACCCAACGATATGAGAGGCAGGATCATCCAACTGTGCGTCGACAGTCCGTCGGTCGCGGAAATCTCGGCCCGGCTGGATTTGCCGCTCGGTGTCACGCGAGTCCTGGTCGGCGATCTGGTGCTGTCCGGTTACCTTCGGGTGCACAGAACGTTGTCGGAGCGTTCGACCAGGGATGAGCGCCACGAACTCATAGGAAGGACCCTGCGTGGCCTTAAAGCACTCTGAGGTGCACTCTGACTCCGGCGCCCACGCTTCGACAAAGATCGTCATCGCGGGCGGATTCGGTGCCGGCAAGACCACGTTCGTCGGGGCGGTTTCGGAAATCATGCCGTTGCGCACCGAGGCGATGCTCACCGACGCCTCGACCGCCGTCGACATGCTCGAGGCCACCCCGGACAAGCGGACCACCACCGTCGCGATGGACTTCGGCCGGATCACCCTGGACCAAGATCTGGTGCTCTACCTGTTCGGTACCCCGGGTCAGCGCCGGTTCTGGTTCATGTGGGACGACCTGGTACGCGGCGCTATCGGCGCGATCGTGCTGGTTGACTGCCGGCGCCTGCAGGACAGCTTTGCCGCCGTCGACTTCTTCGAGCACCGCAACCTGCCGTTTCTGATCGCGGTCAATGAGTTCGACGGTGCGCCGCGCTACCCCGTTGCCGCGGTGCGCGAAGCGCTGACCTTGCCCGTGCACATTCCGGTGATCACGGTTGATGCCAGGGATCGCCGGTCGGCCACCGACGCGCTGATCGCGGTCAGCGAATACGCGCTGGAAAGCCTGGCCGCGAGCTGACCGCTTTGCCGCAGTGGGTCGACTGCGAGTTCGCCGGCCACGATTTCGCCGACGAAGACCTCAGTCGGTTGCACACCGAACGGGCCGTGTTCAGCGAATGCAATTTCAGCGGCGTCAACCTGGCCGAGTCACAACACCGCGGATCGGCGTTCCGCAATTGCACGTTCCAACGGACATCGCTGTGGCACAGCTCGTTTACCCAGTGCAGCATGCTGGGCTCGGTTTTTGTGCACTGCCGGCTGCGGCCGATCATCTTCGACGAGGTGGATTTCACGCTTGCGGTGCTCGGTGGTAACGACCTTCGGGGCGTCGACTTGAGTGGCTGCCGGCTCAGGGAGACCAGTCTGGTGGAGGCCGATCTGCGCAAGGCCGTGTTGCGCGGCGCCGACCTCAGTGGTGCGCGGACCACCGGCACCCGGCTGGATGACGCCGATCTGCGTGGTGCGACCGTGGACCCCTCGTTGTGGAGAACCGCCTCGCTGGCGGGTGCCCGCGTCGACGTCGGCCAAGCCGTGGCTTTCGCGCTGGCTCAGGGGCTGCGCCTGGACGGCTGATCGCTCAGTGCTTGAGCCGGATGCGCCACCGCACCAGGGCGGCATAGACGACCGACAACACCGCGAGCATGCCCATGTCGAACAGCCAGGTTGCGGACGTGTGTTGGAAGTGGCTGTCCCTGGGACTTTGCGGACCGGGCGACACCGTCCACAAATCCACCGTCGACGCCTGCGCCGCGTAGCCCCACCGCGACGGCACCACCCAGGACAGCTGGTCGAGAAAGATCCGGTTGGTGACCGGCACCATTCCACCGGAGAGCACCATCTGCATCATCAGGGACACCACCAGCAGCGGCATGATCTGCTCATTGGAGCGCGCCAGCGCCGACAGCAGCAGGCCGAGCATCGCCGCGGCCACACACGTCGCCGCGACAGCGACGAACAGCTCGATGGTGGCATTACCGAGCAGCAGCGCTGGCCGAGTTGGCGTGCCCTTGCCCAGTACCACGATGGCAGTGGCGATTGCCGCCTGCACAATGGCGAACACGCAGAACACGGCGATCTTGGCCAGCAGATAAGCCGTGGTCGACAGGCCGACCGCCTGCTCTCGTCGGAAGATTGGACGCTCACCGATGAGGTCGCGGATCGTCAGCGCGGTACCCATGAAGGCGGCGGCCATGGTGAGCAGGGTCAATACCGTCCCGGCTTCGCCGGCCGAGTCACTTGTCGGATCGGCATAGCCGAAACCGGTTTTGCCGGGAACAGTCAGCGACAGCGCACCCATGACGAACGGCAACAGCGCCAGAAACACGAAGTAGGCGCGGTCGGAGACGACCAAGCGAACTTGGCGGCGGGCGATTGTGGAGAACTGGTGGCGCATGCTGGTGCGCGCCGGGACGCCGAGATCGGCCGGTGCCTCCGTCTGTGTGGGTGGCGGGGGTTTGTTCTGCGCCAGAAAGCGGCGATTGGCTTCGTCGGGGTCGGCGCCCACCTTCGCGAAAATCTGGGCCCAGTTGGTGGTTCCCATGGCCGCACCGATCTGGTCGGGTGGGCCCAGGAAGGCCGTCTTGCCGCCGGGCGCCATCAGCAGCACCTGGTCGCAGACATCGAGGTAGGTCAGCGAGTGGGTGACCACCAGCACCACCCGGCCTGCGTCGGCGAGTTGGCGCAGCATCGTCATGACTTGCAGATCCAGCGCCGGGTCCAGACCCGAGGTCGGCTCGTCGAGGATCAGCAGCGACGGCCCGGTGAGCAATTCGAGTGCCACCGAGGCGCGTTTGCGCTGGCCGCCGGAGAGCTTGTCGACCCGGGTGTCCGCGTGCTGGGTCAGCCCCAGTTCGTCGAGCACTTGGGCGACGACCTGTTCTCGATCGGCTTTGCTGGTATCGGGGGGCAGGCGCAGCTCGGCCGCGTAGCCGAGCGCCTGGTTGACCGTGAGCTGGCGGTGCACGACGTCGTCTTGGGGCACCATCCCGATCCGGGTGCGCAACGACGCGTACTCGGTGTGGATGTTGTGGCCCTCGAACGTGACCGAGCCGGAGGTCGGGGTGGCGTATCCGGCGATCAGCCGCGACAGCGTGGTTTTGCCCGCGCCGGACCCGCCGATAAGTGCGGTCAACGTACCCGGACGGGCGGTCAGCGAGATCCGTTCGAGCAGGTTCTTCGCATTGACGCTGAAGTCGACCTCGCGCACCTCCAGGCCGCCGGTGCGCGCGGCCACTTCCTGGCGCCGAACCAGCATGCCGCCGGCGAACACCAGGTCGACGTTGCCGATGGTGACCACGTCGCCCTCGGAAAGCACCGCGGACCCGACCCGGACCCCGTTGACGAAGGTCCCGTTGATGCTGTGCGCGTCGCGGATCTCGGTGCCCATCGGCGTCGCGGTCAAGAACGCGTGATGGCGCGACGCCAACACGTCGTGGATGACGATGTCGTTGTCGAGCGAGCGACCGATCCAGGCGGCGCTTCCCGCCCGTGGCGTCGCATCGGGTCCCAGGGCTTTCACTCGGGTGGTCGGGAACTCCGCTACCTCGCCGCTCACGCCGATCTGGGTGGGTGGATTCAGCTCCGATCCAGGCTCTGACTGCGGTACGGCCCGGGTCGCAGCATCCGGCCGGATGATCGGAACGGCGGTGGTGCGTTGGGCGTCGTACGGGCGCGGCGGAGCCTGGGCAGCCGGTGGAGGTTGGCGGGGTGGGGCGGGTTGCGGTCGCTGGTTGGTGGGCTGTGCACGCATCGGCTGCGAGCCGCTGGGCGGCGCGATGACCGGAATCGACTCCGTCGTCGGCGGAAGCAGACCGACAGTCCCGGTGTGGTGGCCGACTTCGAAGGTGATCCGCGGACCGTCGGGCTTGCCGATATTGATGGTCTGGCCGTCCTGGATGTCGACCATCGGCACCCGCTGGCCATCGACGAAGACCCCGTTCAGCGAATTGTTGTCGACCGCGATCCACCTGCCTTGATCGAAGCGCAGCAGCACGTGCGCGCGGGCGATCAGCGGGTGGGCCACGCGAAGGTCGGCGCGCAGGTCGCTCCCGACGACCACGTCGCGTCCGGCCGCGAAGCTACCTTTCGATCGGTCAGATCGAACCGTCAGCACGGGCTGCGCAGGTTCAGTCATCATCTGCTCAATGCCGCTTGAGCCGGATCTTCCACCACACGATGGCGCTATAGACCACGCACAGCACGCCGAGCATCGCCATGTCGAACAGCCAGGCGCTTGGAGTGTGTGCCCAGTGCTGGTCCTTGGGGCTCGTCGGGCCCGCTACCAGCTTGTCGATGTTGATCGTCGACGCCGATGCCGCGTAGCCCCACCGCGCAGGCGTTGCCCACGACAGTTGGTCGAGCAAGAGCCGGTCGGTCACCCAGATCATGCCGCCGGAGAAGACCAGTTGCGACATGATCGACACCACCAGCATCGGCATGATCTGGTCTTGCGATTGGGCGAGCGCGGACAGGGCCATGCCGAGAATCGCGGCAGCCACACAGGTCGCGGCGACCGTGACGAACAGCTCCAAGCCGACATTGCCCAAGAGCACGGCATCGGTAGGGGGTGAGCCCCAGCCGATGATCGTGATGATCGTCGCGATCGCTGCCTGGATGATCGCGAACCCGCAGAACACAGCGATCTTGGCGCCCATATAGGCCCCCGTCGACAGGCCGACCGCCTGTTCGCGCCGGAAGATGGGACGCTCGCCGATGAGGTCGCGGATCGTCAGCGCGGTACCCATGAAGATGGCGCCGACATTGAGCATCACCAGGATCTGACCCGGTTGGTCGGGGTTGTTACTCATCGGGTCAGCGATGCCCAAACCGGTCTTGCCGCGAACGGTCAGGCTGAGGACACCGATGAGGAACGGCAAGAGCGCCAGGAACACCGTGTACCCACGGTCGGAAACCACCAGCCGAACCTGACGGCGGGCGATCGTCCCGAACTGGCGACGCACGTCGGTGTGGACCGCTTCACCTAGATCGGCGGCCGGGCTGTGCTCGGACGGAGTGGGCGGCGGTTGCTTGTTTTCGGCCAGGAAGCGACGGTTGGCCTCGTCGGGGTCGGCGCCCACCTTCGCGAAAATGTCGGCCCAGTTGGACGTCCCCATGGCCGCACCGATCTGGCTGGGCGGCCCCAGGAATGCCGTCTTGCCGCCGGGTGCAACCAGTAGCAACTGATCGCAGACGTCGAGGTAGGACACCGAGTGGGTGACCACCAGCACCACACGACCGGCGTCGGCGAGTTGGCGCAGCATCATCATCACCTGGCGGTCCAGCGCCGGGTCGAGGCCGGTGGTCGGCTCGTCGAGGATCAGCAGCGACGGGCCGGTGAGCAGTTCGAGTGCCACCGAGGCGCGTTTGCGCTGGCCGCCGGAGAGCTTGTCGACGCGGGTGTCGGCGTGTTTGGTCAGCTCGAGTTCCTCGAGGACCTGGGCGACGACCTGTTCTCGGTCAGCCTTGCTGGTGTCGGGCGGTAGCCGCAATTCGGCCGCGTAGCCAAGGGCTTGATTGACCGTGAGCTGGCGGTGCACGACGTCATCCTGGGGGACCATCCCGATCCTGCTGCGCAACGACGCGTACTCGGTATGGATGTTGTGCCCCTCAAAGGTCACCGACCCAGAGCTGGGGCTGGTGTATCCGGCGATCAGCCGCGACAGCGTGGTCTTTCCGGCGCCGGATCCACCAATGATGGCGGTCAGCGTCCCGGGACGGGCGGTCAACGAAATGTGGTTGAGCAGTTGCTTTCCGTCGACGGTGAAGCACACCGAGTTCACCTCGAGGCCGCCGGTGCGCGTCGCGGCTTCGGTGCGGCGGACCAGGGTGTCGCGGGTGAACACCAGGTCGACGTTTCCGATCGTGACCACGTCGCCTTCGGTCAGCACCGCGGACCCGACCCGGACACCGTTGACGAATGTTCCGTTGACGCTGTGCGCGTCGCGGATCTCGGTGCCCAGCGGTGTCTGGATCAAAAACGCATGATGGCGTGACGCCAGGACATCCTGGATAACGATGTCGTTGTCGGTGGCCCGGCCGATGGTGAGCGCGCCAGCCGGCATCTGCAGCGCCCCGGAGCGAGAAGGCAACAGCGCCTGGAACATTTTCGTCGCCAGGTTCGCCACCTCTGGCGGCTTGGCGGCGCTGGGCGACATCTGGGTCGCCGGTACCGCGTGCGGGGACCCCACACTCGACATCTGCGGGTGCGGCTGGAAATTGGGCGGCGGTGGCGCCGCGCTGGTCGGATGCGCAGGTGGTCGTCCGCCACCGCTCCCATACATGGGTTGCCCCGGCGGGCCGGGCCGCCGCCCGGGAGCGCCGGGATGCGGTCGCCGCGGTGGCGACGCCCAATTGGGCGGGCGTCCAGGTGGCCCGGGCGGAGGGCCGGGTGGAGCGGCGACCGGAGGGCCCGGTTGACTGGATGCCGGTGAGGCTGACCACGCCATTCCGGACGGCTGAGCCGCCACGGGAATGCCCATCGATTCGGTTTGGGGTGGGCGCCCGGCCATCCCTTGGTGGCGCCCGACCTCGAACGTCAGCTGTGGTCCGTCCGGGTTTCCGATGTTGACGCACTGGCCGTCGTGGATCTCGACCACCGGCACGCGCCGGCCGTTGACGAAAGTCCCGTTGAGCGAACCGTTGTCGATCGCGAGCCACCTGCCCTGGTCGAAGCGCAGCAACAGATGGGCCCGCGAGATCAGCGGGTGCGTGACGCGCATGTCGGCGCGGAGATCGCGCCCGACCACGACGTCATGACCCGCGGCAAAGGTGCGTTCTGACCCGTCATAACGAACGGTCAACGCGGGCGGGGCTGGTGCACTCATTGCCACAACTGTAGCTGTTAGATTCGCTGTTACCCTGAGGCCTAATTGCCCGCTTCCTCCTCACGCCGCTACGCGCCGCGCATCGTCAGCGGGTGCCGTCGGGGGCGCCGGTGACGACGCAGCGGGTACGGCTGTAGATCGTGGGCATGCACAGATTGCAGTGCGTACACGCCGAACGCACGCTGTGCTGGGCGCCGTCAGCAGCGATCCGATTGATCAGATCAGGTTCGGCCAGCAGCGCCCGGGCCATCGCGACGAACTGGAATCCCTCCGCCATCGCCAGGTCCATCGTTTCCCGGTTGGTGATACCGCCGAGCAGGATCAGCGGCATCGTCAGCTCGGCGCGAAACAGCTTGGCGTCGCGCAATAGATAGGCGTCGCGGTAGGGGTACTCGCGGAGAAATTTCTTGCCCGTCATGCGCATGCCCCAGCGCAGCGGCGGTTTGAAAGCGCCGGCGAACTCCTTGATCGGTGCATCGCCCCGGAATAAGTACATCGGATTGACCAGCGAGCTGCCCGCGGTGAGTTCGATCGCGTCCAACCCGCCGTCGTCCTGCAACCATTTGGCGGTGGTCAGCGCCTCTTCGGTGTTGATGCCGGCACGGACACCGTCTGCCATGTTGAGCTTGGCAGTGACCGCGACCCGTCCCGCTCCCTGCATGTCGACGGCGCGGCGAACGGCCATCACCAGCCCGCGCGCCACCTTGGCCCGGTTTTCCAGCGATCCGCCGAACTCGTCATTGCGACGGTTGATCAGCGGAGACAGGAATGCGCTCGCCAAGTAGTTATGGCCCAAATGGATTTCGACCGCATCAAAGCCGGCGTCGATGGCGAGCAAGGCGGCGTTGGCGTGCGCCGCAGTCACGTCGTCAATGTCATCGCGGGTCGCCTTCTTGGCGAACCGCATTGCGATCGGATTGAAAAACCGCACCGGGGCCAGGGCGGTGGCTTTGTTGGAGCGGGCATCGGCCACCGGGCCGGCGTGGCCGATCTGCGCGCTCACCGCCGCGCCCTCGGCGTGGATCGCCTCAGTGAGCCGGCGCAACCCGGGCACCGCTTCCGGTCGCATCCAGATCTGGTTGCCTCCGGTGCGGCCGCCGGGGGAGACGGCGCAATAGGCGACGGTCGTCATGCCGACCCCACCGGCGGCCGGCAGCCGGTGGTATTCGATCAGGTCATCTGTCACCAGCGCGTCAGGGGTGCGCGCTTCGAATGTGGCGGCCTTGATGACGCGGTTACGCAGCGTTACCGGACCGAGCTTGGCCGGCGCGAACACGTCCGGAGGGGTAGACATGTCAGGAGCCTAATGGTGATCGCAAGCGCGGCGAAGCCGGGCGCAGCGGGTCGCCATCGTTTGGCTCCCTGGTGATCGCAAGCGCGGCGAAGCCGGGCGCAGCGGGTCGCCATCATTGGGACCGCGGCGGGCGTGCCAGACTGTCAGGCGTGGGCGCAATCACGCTGGACGGCAAGGCCACCCGAGACGAGATCTTCGTCGACCTGAAGCAACGGGTGGCTGCATTGACCGAGTCGGGTCGCACCCCCGGATTGGGCACCATCCTGGTTGGGGACGACCCCGGGTCGCAGGCCTACGTCCGGGGTAAGCATGCGGACTGCGCCAAGGTTGGCATCACGTCGATCCGTCGCGACCTGCCCGCCGACATCAGCACCGCGACGCTTCAAGACACCATCGATGAACTCAACGCCAACCCCCAGTGCACCGGTTACATCGTGCAGCTGCCACTGCCTAAGCACCTCGATGAGAACGCGGCATTGGAGCGTGTCGACCCGGATAAGGACGCTGACGGGCTGCACCCGACGAACCTGGGCCGGCTGGTGCTCAGCGTTCCCGCTCCGCTGCCGTGTACCGCGCGCGGCATCGTGCACCTGCTGCGCCGCTACGACGTCGAGATCGCCGGGGCACACGTGGTCATCATCGGCCGTGGTGTGACCGTTGGTCGCCCGTTGGGGCTGCTGCTGACTCGCCGCACCGAGAACGCCACGGTGACGTTGTGCCACACCGGAACTCGCGATCTGCCCGCATTGACCAGGCAGGCGGACATCATCGTGGCCGCCGTCGGGGTACCGCACATGCTGACCGCCGACATGGTGCGTCCCGGCGCCGCGGTCGTCGACGTGGGCGTCAGCCGCACCGAGAACGGACTGGTCGGCGATGTGCACCCGGATGTGTGGGAGGTGGCCGGCCACGTGTCACCGAATCCCGGCGGTGTCGGCCCGTTGACCCGTGCGTTCCTACTGACCAACGTCGTCGAGCTGGCCGAGCGGGAATGAGTGCGCGGGCCAGTGCACGGGGCCTTAATCGGGGCCCTGCCAGGACCATGCTGCAGGCTCAATGGCCGATTCTGTTGGTTGGCCTGATCTTCGTAACGGCGCTGGTGCTGGTGGGGGCCAACTTCTGGCGTCGCGGTTCGCTGCTGATCGGTATCGGGGTTGGCGTGGCGGCGGTGCTGCGATTGGTGTTAACCGAGGAGCGGGCCGGCCTTTTGGTGGTGCGCAGCAAGGGAATCGACTTCATGACCACCGCGACGGTCGGGGCGGCGATGGTCTATATAGCGTCCACCATCGACCCGCTGGGCACCGGTTAAATAGCCGGCACTCCCGGGATTTGCCCTGGCATTCCCGGCATTTGTCCTGGCATTCCCGGGATTTGTCCTGGCATTCCCGGGATTTGCGGCAGGCCGCCGGACAAGTTGCCGCTGGCTATGTTTGACATCATGGACGGGCAGTACATCTGAATCGCGATGGTGGTGAACATCTGGGCCATTCCCGGCGACATGCCCCTGTGGCTGACGCTCGACGC
The DNA here is from genome assembly GCA_963730415.1 of uncultured Actinomycetota bacterium. GTDB lineage: Bacteria > Actinomycetota > Actinomycetes > Mycobacteriales > Mycobacteriaceae > Mycobacterium. The sequence goes on from CAVSSC010000004.1 coordinate 185,523, forward strand.
GGCAGCGGCGAAGCTGCCGCCCGGCTGGGCGAGCATCGGGCAGATGGACTGGCCCACGGCCATCGCGTTTCCCGGTTCGCCGAAGTCGACCCCGGCGTGGTTGAGCGCGTCGATGAAGTTGTCGTCCATCGGGTCTGCCTCGGCCGGCGCCGCGAATGCCGCAGCCGCAGTGAGCAGGCCCGCGGCTGCCGCCAGCAGGCGAATGGTCAGGGGCTGATGACGAAACAGCCAGATCCAGCGGTGAGTTCGTGCCAGTGCCTTCATGCCAGCGTCCCCCTCTGTCTTGGAGTGCGCTGAGGGCACTCGAATCACATTAAGAACTCTGATCTATAACTGTCACGTTTACAACACGGTGGGATTAAGGTTTGCACAATAAGCGTTTCGTGAGGGCGCTGCGGCTGGAACGTCGATTATTAGGCTGCTCAACCAGACACGGGTGCCGACCAGCTGGTTGACAGATCGAAGCCACACTGTGATCTGACACGGGCGACAACACCGGATTTTTGGGTGAGAAATGGTCCAGAATCCGGCCCATGACGACGAATCGCAGCCGTCCGCTGGACCATGGGATCTCGCGCCAGACGTTTCTTCGCGGTGCCGTCGGATTGTTGGCGACCGGGGGGGTGCTCGGCACCGCGCGGGCAGCCGCGGACTCCGCTACCGGCTGGGGCGGTCTGGCCTCCTCTATCGGCGGCAGCGTTCTGCTGCCGGCCAACGGCGCTCAGTTCTCCACCGGCAAGCAAGTTTTCAATTCCTTCTATAACGGTTCGAATCCTGCTGCGGTCGTGACGGTTTCATCACAGGCGGATGTGCAGAAGGCGGTCGCCTTCGCGACGGCCAACAACCTCAAGGTCGCCCCGCGTGGCGGTGGGCATTCGTATGTCGGCGCATCCAGCGCGACCGGCACCATGGTGCTCGATCTGCGCGGGCTTCCTGGCGGCGCGAACTTCGACGGCGGCAATGTCACGGTCACCCCGGCGACCAATCTGTATGCGGTCCACCAGGCGTTGGCCGGTGCTGGGCGCGCGATACCCACCGGCACATGCCCAACCGTTGGTATCGCGGGGCTGGCGCTTGGCGGCGGGGTGGGGGCCGATACCCGGCATGCGGGCCTGACCTGCGATGCGCTGCAGTCGGCCACGGTGGTGTTGCCGAGCGGCGACGTGGTCACCGCGTCTGCCAACAACAATCCGGATCTGTTTTGGGCACTTCGCGGTGGTGGCGGCGGCAACTTCGGGGTGACGACCTCGATGACTTTCTCGACCTTCGCGACCGGTGATAGCGACCTTGTCCGACTCGACTTCCCGCCGGCGTCGGCGGTGCAGGTGCTCACCGGCTGGCAGTCCTGGCTGGCGGCGGCCGACCGGAACACTTGGGGCATGGTCGACCTCTCGGTTGGTTCGTCCCAGGCGAATTGCCATCTGCTGGCGACATGTCCTGCGGGCACCGGCTCGGGCGTGGTTGACGCACTCAAATCTGCGACCGGTCTGGCGCCCAGCGCAGTTCAGAACAAGACGCTGAGCCATATGGATCTGGTGACGTATCTGGCCGGTGGCAGCTCGACAAGTTCGCCCCGCGCCTTTGTGGCCGGATCCGATGTCATCGGGCCAATGACTTCTGCTGCGGCCCATGCCATTGCCTCTGCGATCGGGAAGTGGCCCGCCTCCGGAGGGGGAATGGCATCGGTCCTGGTCGACCCGCTGGGTGGTGCAGTCGCCGACGTCGCTCCGGGCGACACCGCGTTTCCGTGGCGCAATCAGTCCGCCGTATTGCAGTGGTACGTCGAGCCCGCCAGTAACCAGGTCGCCGCCGCGAACACGTGGGTAAGCTCCGCGCACCAAGCGGTACAACAGTTTTCGGTCGGCGGATACGTCAACTACCTAGAGGCCAACACCGCACCGGCGCGCTACTTCGGCTCGAACTTGTCACGGCTGACGACGGTCCGGCAGAAGTACGACCCGAACCGGATCATGTTCTCCGGGCTGAACTTCTAGCGAAACCACTTGCGCCACTCTGGCTTCAGCCGTTTCTGGGCGACGTTTTTTGTCGGTGGGCTGGTTTAGTTTGGGGGTGTGAGTTCCAGCGCGGTGGTCGATCGGGAGGTGATGTCGGCGGCTTTTGATGCGCTCGAAGCCGCACTTGAGCGGGTGGCCGGGTTTGACTGCGAGGCGTTGGCCACCCAGGAGCAGCTGGCGTTGTTGGAACGCTGCGAGCGGGTCCGTCGCCGGTTGCCGGCGGTGGAGCATCCACTGATCAATTCCCTTGCCCGCCAAGCCACCCCCGAAGAGCTGGGCGGCAAACTCTCCCACGCGGTGGCCGAGTGGACACTGATCAGCCGCGCTGAGGCAGCACGGCGCATCCGGGAAGCCGCCGACTTGGGACCACGCCGAGCACTGACCGGTGAGCCGTTGCAGCCGATCTTGGCGGGAACTGCCGCCGGGCAGCGGGACGGGAAGCTCGGCGCCGGTCAGGTGGCGGTGATCCGGAAGTTCTACCACCAGCTGCCGGGCTGGGTCGATGTCGCGACCCGCGAGCGCGCCGAAGCCCATCTGGCGCGGCTAGGTTCGGAATTTCGGCCCGAACAACTGGCCGGGCTGGCCGATGGGCTCGCCGATCGGCTCAACCCCGACGGAACCTACCGCGATGAGGACCGGGCCCGGCGCCGCGGGCTCACGTTGGGCAAACAGCAAGCCGACGGCATGTCAGAGTTGCGCGGCTGGCTGACCCCCGAAGCCCACGCGACCGTCGAGGCCGTGCTGGCCAAGTTGGCCGCGCCGGGCATGTGCAACCCCACCGACGACACTGCATGTGTGGACGGCGCCCCCTCGCAGGAGGCTATCGAGCGTGACACACGCAGCCCCGCCCAACGCAACCACGACGCGCTGCTGGCCGCGCTGCGCGCCTTGCTGGCGTCGGGCAAGCTGGGCCAACACAACGGGCTGCCGGCCTCCATCATCGTGACCACGACGCTCAAAGAGCTGGAAGCCGCCGCCGGACGTGGCCTCACCGGCGGCGGCACCATCCTGCCCATGAGCGACGTCATCCGCCTGGCCCGCCATGCCCGCCACTACTTGGCCATCTTCGACAAAGGCAAAGCCCTGGCGCTGTATCACACCAAACGCCTCGCCTCACCCGGGCAGCGGATTGTGTTGTACGCCAGGGACCGTGGGTGTTCGGCGCCTGGCTGCACGGTGCCCGGCTACTACTGCGAAGTGCATCATGCCACCGACTACGCCAAGTGCCGCACCACCGACGTCAACCAACTGACCTTCACCTGCGGACCTCACCACCGCATCCTCCAACCCGGCGGCTGGAGCACCCGCAAAAACGCCCGCGGCGACACCGAATGGATCCCACCCCCACACTTGGAGCGCGGCCAACCCCGAACCAACACCTTCCACCACCCCGAAAGACTCCTCCGCTACGAGGACGACGACGACGAGTCGTAACCTTCGTCAGCCAGCCAGCGTGGCCCGAATGCACACGGTGACATAGGGCAGCGCCAAGCCATTCGAATTCGCCAGCGCCGGATGGGTGGCCAGCAACTCACGTACCTGGTCGAGTGTTCTGCTGCGGACCTCGGTCGGCGAGGTGATGCAGTAACTGCGGGACGCCACCAGGTCGATTAAGGCTTGCGGCGTAAGGTAATTCGTCCACTCGACTTGATGGCGCTCCGGCTCGTTGAAGGATGTGGACAGCGTTACGTTGAAGCGGCCGCGATCGCCATCGGAACCAATGATCTCGCCCAGTTCACGAACCCAGCCGAGTCGTTCGTCGCGGGTGTTCCACACCAGGCCCAGCCGTCCTCCGGGCCGCAGCACGCGGGCCACTTCGGGAATCGCACGCTCGGGATCCATCCAGTGCCATGCCTGTGCGACCAGCACGGCGTCAACGCTGTTGTCCTGCAGCGGAATCTCTTCCGCGGTGCCCAGCAGCGCACGGGTTTCCGGCAGGGAGCTACGCAACACTTCCAGCATGTCGGGAATCGGGTCGACGGCCACCACGTCCAGACCGCGTTCCACCAGCCGGGTGGTCAGCTTGCCGGTGCCCGCACCCAGGTCGAGCACCTTGCGTGCACCGACCGGCAACAGCCAGTCGATTGCCTCCGGTGGATAGGACGGACGTCCACGCTCGTAGGCTGCGGCCGCCGAGCCGAACGACAGGGAGCGGTCGTGCCTAGAGCGGGTCACCGTTGACACGTGCCTTCGTTGTCGGCCAAGACGAGTGTCTTGCGAATCAGGTCGCCGACCGCCTCGGTTGCCACGAGGAAGCCGTCGTGCCCGCAGATGGACTCGACAACCTGCAGCCCGGTGCAACCCGGCAGCAGCTCGGCCAGTTCCTCCTGCAAGCGCAGCGGATAAAGCCGGTCGGAGGTAATACCACCGACCACGACCGGTACCGGGCACCCGCGCAGCGCCGCGGCGACCCCGCCGCGGCCACGGCCGACGTCGTGGCTGTTCAGCGCCTCGGTCAAGACCACATAGGTGCCGGCGTCAAAGCGGGCCAACAGCTTGTCGCCCTGGTGCTCCAGGTAGCTCTGCACCGCGTAGCGGCCGCCGGTCGCCGGTTCCTCGTCACCCTGGCCGTCGTTGGCAAAGCGGGTATCGAGCTCCACCTCGCCGCGGTAGGTCAGATGGGCGAAGCGGCGGGCGATCGTCAGCCCGGTATCCGGTTTGCGCCCGGTGCCGTGGTAGTCGCCGCCCTGCCAGTTCGGGTCTGCCTTGATGGCCGCGATCTGCGTCGTCTGTGTGCCGATCTGGTCGGCGGTGGCACGCGCACCGACCGCCAGCAACAGCCCGGCCCGGACCCGGTCTGGGTGACCGACCATCCATTCCAAAGCCCTTGCGCCGCCCATAGATCCGCCGACCACGGCGGCAACCTCGTTGATACCCAGTGCGGCCAGCGCGGCCACATCGGCCTCCACTTGGTCGCGCACCGAAATCGTCGGAAAACTTGAGCCCCAAGGCTTTCCGTCCCGAGCCAGCGAGCTGGGTCCGGTAGAGCCGCGGCAACCGCCCAGCACGTTGGTGGCTACGGCGCACCAGCGGTTGGTGTCGATCGGCGCACCCGGCCCGGCCACCCCGTCCCACCAGCCGCCCGTGGGATGTCCGGGTCCGGCGGGCCCGGTGATGTGCGAGTCACCGGTCAGCGCGTGCAGTACCACGACCACGTTGTCACGCGTCGGCGACAACTCACCCCAACGCTGGACAGCGATACAGACATCGTCGATCACCGCACCGCTTTCGGTGGTCAGCGAGCCGATGTGAACGAAGCCGATCTCGCCTTCGGCCGGCAGCGTTTGGGTGGGGACATCGGAGATCGTCATGGCTGAGCTCCTCAGAACGCCGCCACAGCTTGCGGGTCAGTGCCGGCGCCGGACGCTTCAACGGCCGCACCATATTTGCGTGCCGCGGCGAATCCGAGTTCCAGGTCGGCCAGGATGTCGTCGATGCCCTCGATGCCGACGGCCAGCCGCACCAGCCCCGGACTGACGCCGGTGCTCAGCTGCTCCTCAGGGCTCAGCTGGGCGTGGGTGGTCGACGCCGGGTGAATCACCAGCGAGCGCACGTCGCCGATGTTGGCGACGTGACTGTGCAGTTTCAGCGCGTTCACGAACGCCTTCCCCGCCTCGATGCCACCGGCCAGCTCGAACGCCAGCACGGCTCCGGTTCCCTTGGGCGCCAGCTTCTTTGCCCGCTCATGCCATGGCGAACTGGGCAGTCCCGCATAGTTGACCGACAGGACGCCATCGTGGCCCGCCAGGAATTCGGCGACGCGTTGCGCGTTGGCAACGTGGCGCTCGATTCGCAGACTCAGCGTTTCGATGCCTTGGGCTACCAGGAACGCGTTGAACGGCGAAGCGGCCGACCCAAGGTCGCGCAGCAGTTGCACGCGCGCCTTGAGCGCATACGCCGGCGGTCCGAGCTCTGCGTATACCACGCCGTGGTAACTCGGGTCGGGCGTGGTGAATCCGGGGAAACGGCCTCGCGTCCAGTCGAAAGTGCCGCCGTCGACGATGACGCCGGCGATCGCGGCGCCGTGCCCGCCCAGGTACTTGGTGGCCGAGTGCACCACGATGTCGGCGCCGTGCGTGAACGGCTGGATCAGGTATGGCGTCGCGATGGTGTTGTCGACGATCAGCGGCACACCGTTGGCATGGGCGACCCCGGCGACCCCCGGGATGTCCAGCAGATCGATCTGCGGGTTGGAGATGGTCTCGCCGAAGAATGCTTTGGTGTTCGGTCGTACCGCGGCCTGCCATGAATCCAGATCGTCGGGATCTGCGACGAAGCTGACCTCGATGCCGAGCTTGGCCAGCGAATAGTGGAACAGGTTATAAGTCCCGCCGTAGAGCCGCGGGCTGGAGACGATGTGATCTCCCGCACATGCGAGGTTCAGTATGGCGAATGTCTCAGCGGCCTGCCCCGAGCTCAAAAAGAGCGCGGCCACCCCGCCTTCGAGTGCGGCAATGCGCTGTTCGACGACATCGGTGGTCGGGTTGCCGATCCGGGTGTAGATGTTGCCCGGAACCTCAAGCCCGAACAGGGCGGCGGCATGTGTGGTGTCGTTGAAGGTGTAGGACGTGGTCTGGTAGATCGGCAGGGCGCGGGCGTTGGTGGCCGGGTCCGGATGCTGGCCGGCGTGCACCTGCTTGGTTTCAAAGGACCAGTGCGCGGTCGGATCGGTGTCGTTGTTGCTGGTAGTGCCGTTGTCGGGGCTCACGTGAGTTTGCTTTCTGCTGGAAATGGGCGAATCGGGTATCGGGGGTGCTCGCAGCCGCGTGGGACGTCACCACTGATGACGTCAACTGGCGGGGGCCGGCTAGCAACGACACACGATTCGACACATGGGCCGATCCGAAGGAGCTGGACAGAAGCACATCACGTTTCCCCTCTAGTCAGGGGTCCGTCATGGCGGACCCGCGCTTGCCGCGCAGCCTGTGGCTACTAGACCTGGTCATCACCCGGGGCACCCCACCGCGGTTGGAGGGTTGCCGGCCAGCAAGCCGGGGCTTAGCGCTGGCGCTCATGACCAATACAAAGACTATCTTATTGTGCCGACTCGATGCCAACTTTGAGGGCTTCACCTTCCCTCAATGGGCCATGAAGGCTCCTTGTAGGCTGACCTCACGAGCAACCGCTCACCCATGCTCCCCACTTGATGGAGGATTTGGACGCAGATGTCCAACGAAGCCAAGATCAAAGTCAAAGGCCCCGTAGTCGAGCTCGACGGTGACGAGATGACCCGCGTCATCTGGAAGCTCATCAAGGACATGCTGATCCTGCCGTACCTCGACATCAATTTGGACTACTACGACCTGGGCATCGAGCACCGCGACCGCACTGACGACCAGGTGACCATCGACGCCGCCTACGCGATCAAGAAGCACGGTGTGGGCGTCAAGTGCGCAACCATCACGCCCGACGAAGCCCGCGTCCAGGAATTCAATCTGAAGAAGATGTGGCTGTCGCCCAACGGGACGATCCGGAACATCTTGGGCGGCACCATTTTCCGCGAGCCGATCGTGATCTCGAATGTTCCCCGGTTGGTTCCGGGCTGGACCAAGCCAATTGTCATCGGCCGCCACGCTTTTGGTGACCAATACCGGGCGACGAACTTCAAGGTCGACGAGCCCGGCACCGTCACATTGACTTTCACGCCCGCCGACGGCAGCGAGCCGATGGTGCACGAGGTGGTGTCCATCCCCGAGCACGGTGGCGTCGTGATGGGGATGTACAACTTCAAGGACTCCATCCAGGATTTCGCCCGCGCTTCGTTCGCTTACGGCCTGAACGCCAAATGGCCGGTGTATCTGTCCACCAAGAACACCATCCTCAAGGCCTACGACGGCATGTTCAAAGACGAGTTTCAGCGCATTTACGACGAGGAATTCAAGGACAGGTTCGAAGCCGAAGGGCTGACCTACGAGCATCGGCTGATCGACGACATGGTCGCGGCTTGCCTCAAATGGGAGGGCGGCTATGTGTGGGCCTGCAAGAACTATGACGGTGACGTCCAGTCGGACACCGTCGCGCAGGGCTACGGCTCACTGGGACTGATGACGTCGGTGCTGATGACGGCCGACGGCAAGACAGTCGAGGCCGAAGCCGCGCACGGCACCGTCACCCGGCACTTCCGGCAGTACCAGGCCGGCAAACCGACCTCGACGAACCCGATCGCCTCGATCTTCGCCTGGACGCGCGGACTGCAGCACCGCGGCAAGCTGGACCACACGCCCGAGGTGGTCGAATTCGCGCAGACGCTGGAGGACGTCGTCATCGCCACGGTCGAGAGCGGGAAGATGACCAAGGACCTCGCCATCCTCATCGGTCCTGACCAGGAGTGGCAGAACAGCGAGGAATTCCTCAACTCGATCGCGGAGAACCTGGAAAAGGAACTGGCTAACTAGCCGACGGGTTGTCAGCCCGCATTGGGGCCCGAAGCGCCGGGTTGCACTGCTCGATGAAGTCGGCGATCAGTTGGGCGACGCGCTCGGGCGCCTCGAACATCGGAATGTGCCCCACGCCATCGAGCACCGTGAGCGTGTGGCCTTCCGGCAGAGATTCGGTGAAATGCCGGCTGAACCTGCTTGGCGGGACCACCCGATCCTTCCCACACAGCACCAAATGAGAGGGCGCTGCGGTGTGTTCCAACTCCACCAGCCCGGGCAGCAGCAGCGCCTTGATCAGCAGCTGGTAGTAGGCGGGGCAGTGCGTGACGTCGTCGACAATGGCGCTCAGTTGGCGCTCGCTGACCCCGTCGGCCCTTGCGCTTACCGGCACGGTGCCCAATTGACGGCTGAACGGCAGCCGAAATATCCGTTGGCCGAGCAGGCAGGTCAGCAACCAGATCGGCAACCCCGAAATGAACTTGGCGATCACCTCGAATTTGACGGGGCTCCACCGCGTCCATCCGCCCGCCGGTGCGATGCCGGTGACACTACGCGCCCGCCCGCGCCGCTCCAGTTCGAAGGCGACCCAGCCGCCCAGCGAGTTGCCGACGATGTGCGCGGTGGTCCAGCCCAGTGCGTCCATCTGGCGCTCGACGTGATCGGCCAGCACCGTCGACGACACGAGCCAGGTACCTGCGCGCGGTCCACCGTTATGACCGACCATTGTCGGGGCGAATACCTCGTAGCGGCCGGTATCGGCCAAACGCTGGGCGACGACCTCCCAGACCGTCTGCGACATGAGGAACGGGTGCAGCAGCAGAACCGGCTCTCCGGAACCAAGGTGGATCGGTGGACGAGTCGCCCTTCGGGGCGACGGCGAGTGAGCGGAACTCACGAGCGAGGAGCCGAGAAGACGTCCCATACTGCCGACACTAAAGGCGGTACCGGCGGTACCGCAACCACGCCGAGGCCGGCGAGCCCCGTCTGTGCAGGCCCCGTGGTCTCGCGTGAAAAGATCGGGGCATCATGAGCACCGCTACCGGAACCCGTCGGATCTTCTCCGGCGTGCAGCCCACTTCTGATTCGCTTCACCTTGGTAACGCATTGGGGGCCATCACCCAGTGGGTCGCACTGCAGGACGACCATGACGCGTTCTTCTGCGTGGTGGACCTGCACGCCATCACCATTCCTCAGGATCCCGAGGCGCTGCGGCGCCGGACGCTGCTCACCGCCGCCCAATACCTCGCGCTGGGTATCGACCCCGGCCGCAGCACCGTTTTCGTGCAGAGCCACGTTCCTGCCCACACCCAGTTGGCGTGGGTGCTCGGCTGCTTCACCGGCTTCGGGCAGGCATCGCGGATGACGCAATTCAAAGACAAGTCGACGCGCCAGGGCGGCGAATCCACCACCGTGGGCCTGTTCACCTACCCGGTGTTGCAGGCCGCCGACGTGCTGGCCTACGACAGCGATCTGGTCCCGGTGGGTGAGGACCAGCGCCAGCATCTCGAGCTGGCGCGCGACGTCGCGCAGCGATTCAACAGCCGTTTTCCGGACACATTCGTGGTTCCCGACTTGCTCATCCCCAAAGTCACCGCCAAGATCTACGACTTGGCCGACCCGACGTCGAAGATGAGCAAATCGGCGGCCACCGATGCCGGGTTGATCAACTTGCTCGACGATCCCGCGTTGTCCGCCAAAAAGATTCGCTCGGCGGTGACCGACAGCGAGCGCGAGATCCGCTTTGACATCGATGCCAAGCCGGGCGTGTCCAACCTGCTGAGCATTCAGTCGGCGGTCACCGGGGTCGGCATCAACAAGCTTGTCGAGGGCTACGCCGGACGCGGCTATGGCGACCTGAAGAAAGACACCGCCGAGGCGGTCGTCGAGTACGTCAGCCCCATCAAGGCCCGGGTCGACGAATTGATGGCTGATCTAGCCGAATTGGAGGCTGCGCTCGCGGCCGGAGCGGAGCGAGCCGACGATGTGGCCGGCAAAACCGTTCAGCGGGTCTACGATCGGTTAGGGTTCCTTCCGCAACGGGGATAGGTTTCACCATGAGCGAGCCGGCCAAGGCAGGCATCCTTGATCGGCTGCGGGCCCGGTTCGGATGGTTCGAACATGTCCTGCGTGCCTACCAGCGCTTCGACGACCGCAACGGCGGGTTCTTCGCAGCCGGCCTCACGTATTACACGATCTTTGCGTTATTTCCTTTATTGATGGTCGGTTTCGCGGTGTTCGGATTCGTGCTGTCCCGGCGGCCCCAGCTGCTGAGCACGATCGACGACCACATCCGGTCCTCGGTGTCGGGCGCTCTGGGGCAACAGCTGGTCGACTTGATCAACACGGCGATCGACGCGCGGGCGTCGGTTGGTGTCATCGGCCTGGCCACCGCGGCCTGGGCGGGTCTGAGCTGGATGTCGCACCTCCGGCAAGCTTTGACCGAGATGTGGTGGGAGCAGCGCATCGATTCACCGGGCTTCGTACGCAACAAACTTTCCGATTTCTTGGCGATGCTGGGGACGTTCGTAGTGACCATGGCCACCGTCGCTCTCACCACGCTTGGCCACGCCGCACCCCTGGCGGCGCTACTGAGATGGCTTGGAATACCGCAATTTTCGGTACTCGACTGGCTCTTTTGGCTTTTCTCGATAGTGATCTCGACGTTGGTGTCGTGGCTGCTGTTCACCTGGATGATCGACCGATTGCCACGAGCGAAGGTCAGCTTGGTCGATTCGATGCGGGCCGGGCTGATGGCGGCGATCGGCTTCGAACTGTTCAAGCAGGTGGGTTCGATCTATCTGAGGGTGGTGTTGCGCAGCCCGGCGGGTGCCACCTTCGGGCCGGTGCTGGGTTTGATGGTATTCGCTTACATCACCGCGTATCTTGTTCTGTTCTGCACCGCGTGGGCGGCGACAGCATCAGATAACCCGCGTGCCCAACACGTCGCCCCTCCCGCGCCCGCGATCATCGCCCCGCGCGTGCAACTGGACGAGGGCCTCAGTACGCGTCAGACGCTGACCGCTATGGCCTTGGGAGCCGTTGGGGCGCTGGCATTCTCCCGGTTCACCCGTTGGCTGCGTTAGTCGGTCAGCTAAGGGCTGCTGGCTTTTCGAAAAGCCACGCGCATCTGCTCGGCGAAGATGGTCGTTGCCTTGAGTGGGCGAAGCATGACCGTGATCTCGTCAATCAGGCCGTCTTCCCGGGTGTGCACGAAGTCGCAGCCCTGAATCTGCAGGCCCTGCACGGTGGCGTTGAACATCAACGCATGATCGCCGGTGCCTGAACCGATTTGACCACCCGCGAGTTCTTTATCGAAACGAAAATCCTCGAGCACGCTGGCGACGGCGGAGATGATCGCCGCGATCATGCCCCGGCCTTGGTAGGGCTGGTGCGCGACCGGGCTGTTGAGCACTGCGTCTTCCGCGAACAGGCCTCCGATGTAGTGGAATTCGCCGGATTCGACGGCGGCGCGGAAAGGATGGACGCTCATAGTCCCAGTGCCCTGCCGGCGGCTACCGTGACGGCGGCGATAAAGATCGCCACGGTCAGCGCGACGTTGCGGGGTTCGCGAAGGCAGGCATGCGAGCCGATGGCGCCCACCATGACGATCGCGAAGCCGCCCGCGGCCACCGGGGTGAGAAACGCGGCGATACCTACCAGCCGGGGCAGCAGAATGCCTATGGCGCCCAGCAATTCACAGAACGCTGTGACCCGGATTACCGGCAGCGGAAACGGTGCGACGCCGGTTTGCCCACTCGCGATGAGCCGGTCCTTCGGTTGGCTGATCTTCGCCAGACCGGATGCGGTGAAGATTGCGGCAAGCGATACCTGCAACGTCCACAGCAGCAGATTCATCATGACCTCCTACGTTGATGGCGATTCACATGTATGACGCGGTAACGGCGCTACATGTGACGAGCAGGTCGATCGGCTAGCCGTCCGCCCGCCAGTCGCCACGCACCATGACTGCGGCGGCCCGTAGATCCCGGTCCAGTACAACAAGATTGGCGTCATAACCGCCCCGCAGGCCACCCACCCGCTCAAGGCCGAGAGCCCGCGCCGGCGTCGCGGCTGTCATCTGCACCGCGGCACTCAGCGCCGCGTCTGAATCCGGGGAGTCTGATGCCAGCCCGGCCAGATTGCGAAAGAGCTGATCCGTACTGGCAGTGCTGCCCGCGATCGTCGAGGTTCCGCGCACCCGCGCCACACCGGAGACGACGTCGATCGGCACCGCGCCGAGCCGAAACGCTCCGTCGTCACAGCCGGCCGCGGCGAAGGCGTCGGTGATCACGGCGACTCGGTCCGGTCCAGCGGCCTCGATCACCGCGTGTAGCACGGCCGGGTGCACGTGCACACCGTCGGCGATGAGCTCGACGGTGACCCGCGGGTCCCGCAGCAAGGCGAGCACCGGCCCGGGCTCGCGATGGTGCAGCGGCGGCATCGCGTTGAACAGGTGGGTGCCGACCGTGGCCCCCAGGGCGATGGCGTGTTCGGTCTGGCCGTAAGTCGCATCCGTATGTCCGACCGCCACAACAACTCCTGCGTCGAGAAAGCGCCGGATTGCCTCGTCGGTTCCGGGCCGCTCGGGCGCCAGCGTGACCATCCGGATCGCGCCGCCGCCGGCGGCGAGCACGGCGTCGATCTCGGCGGGGTCCGGATCACGCATCTGGGTGGGGTCGTGTGCTCCGCACCGTGCCCGGCTCAACCACGGGCCCTCCAGGTGGATGCCCGCGACGGTGCCCCGTTGGGTAGCTTCGGCGAGCGCGCGCACCCCGGTGAGCAGCTCCGCGGGCGAGGTGGTCACCAGGCTGGCGAGCGTCGTGGTGGTGCCATGCCGCAGGTGAAAGCCTGCGGCGTCGATGATGCCATCGCTGTCGGTGTATGACGCTCCGCCGCCGCCGTGCACATGCATGTCGATAAAGCCAGGCACCACAGTGCAATCGGGGAAGTCCCGGTCTGCCGGCCGGGGCGGTGGGCCGGCCCCACAGGCCAGAATCTGCCCGCCGGACGTCTCCAGCCATCCCGGGCGGCCGATCTGGCCGTCGAGAACCATCGTTCCCGCGCAGATCAGTCCCATCGGCCGCCGTTCTCCCAGAAGTGCCGTATCTCCTCGAGTTGGCGCCCCTTGGTCTCCGGCGCATACCGGTAAACGAAGCCGAAAGCGACCACCGCGAGAGACGCGAACACCGCGAAAGCCCCTGCGCCGCCGATCGAATGCAGCATGGTCAGGAAGACCGCGGCGACAATCGCATTGGCCACCAGGTTAGAGGTGAGCATCGCGCTCGAACCGATAGACCGCAGCCGGGACGGGAAGCTTTCGCTTGCGTACACCCAACCAAGGGAGCCGAAACCCAAGGTGAAGCCGATGATGAACAGCAGCACGCCGGCGAACCCGAGAATCAGTCCCCCAAAATTCGAGCCCCCGAGACCTTGGGCGAACACAGCCAGCAGCACAACGTCAGCGGCGATCATCATGGCGATGCCGGACAACAGGATTGGGCGTCGGCCCAGCCGGTCGACGAGGAGCAGCGAGGTGCATACGGCCGCCAAACCGGCGACCTGAACCAATGCCGGCAGAGCCAACAGCGCAAAATTGCCGGTGAAGCCCATGGCTTCGAATATCCGGGGGCTGTAGTAGATGATCGCGTTGATGCCGGTGATCTGGATCAGAAAGCCGAGCGTTATCACGAAGATGGTGGCCCGCAAATACGGTCGCCGCAGCATCTCGGACGTGCCGCCGCGACCTTCGCCCAACGCGCGGCCGATCTCGGCAAGCTCTTCTTCGACGTTCGCGGTGGGCTCCACCCGCAGCAGTGCGACGCGGGCGTCGTCGATCCGGCCCTTCAGCAGGTACCACCGAGCGGTATCGGGCATCCGAATCAACAAGGGCAGCAGCAGCATTGCGGGTACCGCGGCCAGCGCCAGCATCCACCGCCAGCTGTGTGAACCGGCCAGCAGATATCCGGTCAGGTAGCCGATGATGAGTCCGCTGACGGTTGCCAGTTGATAGGCCGTCAGCAGCGAGCCGCGCACCGCTGCCGGAGCCGATTCCGCCACGTATACGGGAACGACCACCACCGACACGCCGATGGTCAGACCGAGCAAAAATCGTGCCATCAACAGCATCGGCAGCGAGACCGAGAGCGCACCCAGCAGCGCGAACATCGCGTAAGCGACGAGGAGCAGCACCACCGACCTTTTTCGCCCGATCGCGTTGGCGAGTACGCCCGCACCGAAGGCTCCGGGGATCTGGCCGATCACCACCATCGTCGTCAGCAGTTCTTGTTGCCGTGTCGTGAGTCCGAAGTCCTCGGTGACGAACAGCTGCGCCCCGGCGATGATGGACAGGTCGTAACCGTAGATGAGGCCGACGCTCGCGGCGGTGAGCGCAACCAGCACGCCCCGCGATCGGGCGGTCAACGGTGCTGCGGTCGGCGGTTCATCGAGCGTGCGACCATGATCAAACTAAACACGATAATCGTGCCGATGACGGCCACGCCCACCCGGACCGGCAGTGCATCCGCCGACGGCATGATCCCGCCGGCCTGGGCGCCATTGCCTTGCCGGTCAGCGGCGCTGTCGCGCTTGCCGGGCATCAGCGAGGGGTCAGGTTCGGTCAGCGTGCCGACTTGGGTGCCCTGCGGGGTGCTGAACCCGTAGTCCAGCAGGTGCGCCGCCTGTTCCCACGGGGCGATCGGCTGCCGCGTCCCGTGCAGCAGCACCGCCATCAGCCGTCGCCCATTGTGGTTGGCTGCGCCCACGAAGGTCTGGCCCGCATCGTCGGTGTAACCGGTCTTGCCGCCCAGGGCGCCGGGATACTTATAGAGCAGCTGGTTGTCATTTTCCAGCTCGTAGCCGGGGTGGTCGCCGTGGCCGGGGAAGTCGAACGTCCGCGTCGCGACGATGTCGCTGAAGGTGGGGTTCTGCCAGGCGTAGCGATAGAACAGGCCGATGTCGTAGGCCGAGGTGCTCATGCCGGGCCCGTCCAGTCCGGACGGCGTCGCCACCCGGGTATCCCGCCCGCCGAGCTTGGCAGCCAGCACGTTAATTTTCTCCAGCGCGGTCTGCATCCCGCCCAGCTGCATGGCCAGTGCGTGCGCGGCATCGTTGCCGGAGTGCATCAGCAGCCCGTGCAGTAGCTGGTTGACGGTGTATGTACCGCCGTCATCGACGCCGACTTTGGTGCCCTCGGCGGCCGCGTCGTCCTTGGTTCCGACGACCGACTTGTTGAGGTTGAACGCGTTGATGGATGCCATCGCGACGAGCACCTTGATGATGCTGGCCGGTCGGTGACGCCCGTGCGGATCTTTGGCTGCGACGACCGCACCGCTGTCCAGATCCGCGACCAGCCATGCCTCGGCGGAGACGTCGCCCGGCAGCGGCGGCGTATCGGGTGCGGCAATGATGCCGCAACTGCCCAGTGCTTCACCGCCGACCGGCTTGGGGGGCACCGCCAGCGGGATCGGCGGGTCACCGGCTTGGGGGACCTCCGACGAGTCCACCGCGGTCGGGGTGGTCACCTTGTACGGGCAGTTCGCCGGCCCGGCATTGGGTCCGGCACCGGGCTCGGCCTTGCCAACCGGCACAGCCGTCGGCGCACCCAGCATCGCCGGAGCGGCGATCATAAAAACCGCCGCTGCCAGGCATGATGCGGCGCGTAAGAAAGACCCTGAAGATGGCATCGTCTGTGCAGATTAGGCGATCGGGGGCCCGATTCCGGGGAGCCGCGCTGTGACTGGTGGGACGGAAGTTACAAGCTCATCGGTAAGAGCTTTGGCCTTACGGCCTCGACCGTGACCCGGCAGGAACACAGCCGAACCATTACGCTGGCATGCGGTCAGCATGACAACCAATCCCAACCGATGTCCCAAAGGGTTTGCCATTCCAAACAATCGATTGTGGTCCAAGTGGCGGCGCCGGCGCGATGGTGTTAGTGGTGCGTCTCGTCCCGCTTCACGATCGCTGCAACATCTGCTCAAGCAGGTGGAGAAAGGAACCCAGGTTCGGCGTTCCGGGCTAGACCAGGTGTTGGCAGAGCTGATGCTGCATCGTGACGCCACACCCGATCCCGACCTGCGGTCCGCGCTCGCCTGGCTTTGCAACGCCGTATCGCGGTTCGTACACAACCCGACCGCCCCGCACGCTCGGGAGGTTGTGATGGCCGCCGACGCGGTCAAGCGGGTCCCCGCCGCTAGAGCCGCTTCCACGCCTCGGTGAGCACACTGCGCAGGATGGATTCGATGGTGTCGAACTCGGCCTGACCGCTGATCAGCGGCGGCGCCACCTGGATGACGGGGTCGCCCCGGTCGTCGGCGCGGCAATACAGACCGGCTTCAAAGAGTGCGGGCGACACGTAGCCGTGCAGCAGCCGTTCGCATTCGGAGTCGCTGAAGGTTTCCTTGGCCGCTTTGTCCTTGACCAGTTCGATGCCGTAGAAGTACCCCTCGCCGCGCACATCGCCAACGATGGGCAGGTCGTACAACTTCTCCAGGGTGGCGCGGAAGCCGGACGCGTGGTGTTTGACGCGATCGTTGAGACCCTCGCGCTCGAAGATGTCCAGGTTGGCCAGTCCTACGGCGGCCGACACCGGGTGGCCGCCAAACGTGTAGCCGTGCGGGAACACCGTGCTGCCGTCGTTGAACGGCTCGAACAACTTCTCGCTGGCGATCATCGCGCCGAGAGGCGAGTAGCCCGATGTCAGCCCTTTGGCGCAGGTGATCATGTCGGGCACGTAGCCGAAGTCGTCGCAGGCGAACATCGACCCGATCCGGCCGAACGCGCAGATCACCTCGTCAGAAACCAGAAGCACGTCGTACTCGTCGCAGATCTGGCGCACCCGTTCGAAATAGCCCGGGGGAGGGGGGATGCAGCCGCCCGCGTTTTGCACCGGTTCCAGGAAGACCGCGGCGACGGTCGCGGGACCTTCGAACTCGATCGCCTCGGCGATCCGGTCGGCGGCCCATTGCCCGAAGGCCTTGGCGTCGTTGGCAAACGGCTCGGGCGCACGGTAGAAGTTCGTGTTGGGCACCCGGAAGCCGCCGGGCGTCACCGGCTCGAACGGCGCCTTGTACAACGGAAGACCGGTGATCGCCAGCGCGCCCTGGGTGGTGCCGTGATAGGCGATCGACCGCGAAATCACTTTGTGCTTACCGGGTTTGCCGGTGAGCTTGAAGTACTGTTTGGCCAGTTTCCACGCGGTCTCGACGGCCTCGGTGCCGCCGGTGGTGAAGAACACCCGATTCAGGTCACCCGGGGCATAGCGCGCGAGGCGCTCGGCGAGCTCGATCGCAGTCGGGGTCGCGTACCCCCACAACGGGAAGTACGCCAGCGTGCCCGCTTGCCGTGCGGCGGTCTCGGCGAGTTCGGTACGCCCGTGACCGACCTGCACCACGAACAGCCCGGACAGTGCGTCGAGGTAGCTCTTGCCGCGGTCGTCGAAAATGGTGACACCCTCGCCGCGAGTGATGATCGGCGGCGTGATGCCCGGGCCATGCCGGGCGAAGTGCAGCCAAAGATTGTCAGTCATCTTGCCCGTGAGCGTAGCGCTAGGCTCGCGATATGACCTCAGCGCAGCAGGTCAGCGATTTCGAGGCGCTGCGGCCGCATCTCATGTCGGTGGCCTACCGGCTGACCGGCACCGTGGCCGATGCCGAGGACATCGTCCAGGACGCCTGGCTGCGCTGGCACAGGGCGGCCCAAGGCCGCAAAGACGTTGTTGACTTGCGGGCCTGGCTGACCACGGTGGTGAGCCGGCTGGGCCTGGACCGGTTGCGGTCCGCCGCGCATCGTCGCGAGACCTACACCGGCAATTGGCTGCCCGAGCCGGTGGTCACCGGTTTCGACGAAGCCGATCCGTTGTCCGCCGTGGTGGCCAGCGAGGATGCCCGGTTCGCGGCGATGGTGGTGCTGGAGCGCCTGTCGCCCGATCAGCGGGTCGCCTTCGTGCTGCACGACGGGTTCGCCGTGCCCTTCGCCGAAGTGGCCGAGGTGCTGGGCATCAACGAGGCCGCCGCCCGGCAGCTGGCATCGCGGGCCCGCAAGGCCGTGGCCGCGCAGCCGCCGCCGGAGCCGGATCCCAGCGCACAACGAGGTGGTCGGCCGGTTGATGGCCGCCATGGCCGCCGGCGACCTGGAGGCCGTGGTGGCGCTGCTGCATCCGGACGTCATCTTCACCGGCGATTCAAATGGCAAGGCGCCCACGGCAGTCCACGTCATCCACGGGGCGGACAAGGTAGCCCGGTTCATCTTCGGTCTGGCCCGCCGTTACGGCCCAGCATTCTTCACGGCGAATCAGCTGGGGCTGGTCAACGGCGAGCTGGGCGCCTACACGGCGGGCAGCCCCGGCGATGACGGGCACCGGGAAATGCTGCCGCGGATTCTGGCGATGACGGTGCGAGACGGAAAGGTCTGCGCCCTATGGGATATCGCCAACCCGGACAAGTTCACCGGCTCGCCCTTGGGCCGTCGATCCTGAAGCAACGGCGAGGCCGAGGCGCAGCGCGGCGGCGGCTTCGGCCGCGGCTTCGGCGAACCGACCGCCCAGGCCGACAAAATTGAGATATGCATGGGGCAGGTCGGACTGGCGGCTCAGCGCTACCGGGACCCCACCGGCCCGCAGTTTGTCGGCGTATGCCTCGCCGTCGTCGCGAATCGGATCAAAACCGGCGCTCGCGACGTAGGCCGGCGGCAGGTCGGTGACGTCGCCGTGCAGCGGAGACAGTCGCGGATCGCTCCGATCGGTGCCCGAGGGTATGTAGTTGGCCAGCGCCCACCCGAGGTTCCGGTCGGTGAAGGTGGAACCCCGGGCGAACAGGTCGTGCGAAGGCCGGCGCGTGCCGAGGTCGGTCGGGGGATACATCAGGAGCTGAAACGCCGGGACGGCGCCGCCGCGCCGCACCGCCTGTTGGGCGGCCACGGCCGCCAGATTCCCGCCGGCGCTGTCGCCCCCGACCGCGATGCGGTCGGGATCTGCACCCAGATCGGCGGCGTGGCGGTGCGCGTATTCGAACGCGGCGATCGCATCCTCTACGGCGGCGGGGAACGGGTGCTCGGGCGCGCGTCGGTACTCGACCGACAGCACGCGCGCGCCGGCGTGGCTTGCCAGGTAGCGGGCGACCGGGTCGTGGCTTATTCGTGAGCCGACCGAGAAGCCTCCGCCGTGGAAATACACCAGCAGCCCCGACGGCTCGGGCAGGCCTGCGGGGGTGTACAGCGTGGCCGGGATTTCGCCGTGCTCGGCGGGGACGCCGACCTCCCGCGCTGCGATAGGTAGGGGCGATTCGTACCCGATGACCAGCGCGAGGTCCTCATATCGCGTCCGGGATTTCTCGACGGGATCGGTGAAAACGTCTGAGCCAGAAAGGTTTTTGAGGCGGATCATCAGCTGGGCGTCGAGCGCCATTTCCTGCCCGTCGATCCGCAACGGCGGTCCTGCCAGCAGCCGGCGGACCGGCGTGGGCAATGCAAAGATGCCGCGGACCGCGGCGGCCCGAGCGCGAATACCTAATGGTGCTGACATGAGAGTTCCTCCTTGCTGGCGACGAATCCCGTTACGTGGCCGAGAAGCCGTGACGGCAGGGTGATGGTGAGCCCGTTTTTCTCGCATTCGAGCCGGAAGTCCCGAGGCGAGATCAGCCGATGCGGTGAGCCGTCCAAGCGGTGAAACAAACTCGCCAGCGGTGTGCGGACCAGGTCATAGCCAACGAATTTCCGTCCCGGTCGCAATACGCGTGCCACCTCGGCGACAGCGCGCTCCCAGTCGCCGATGTGATGGAGCATCAAGCAGCTGACGACGGAGTCGAAGGATTCATCGGGGAACGGCATAGAGGTGGCGTCGGCAGTCCTCGCCGTCGCGTTGGGGAATCCATGCAGACGCTCGGCTGCGGCCTGCGTCATGTGCGGGTCGATATCTATTGCCACCCAGGCAAGTTCGGGATTTCTCGAGAGAAGCTGCGCCGCAACGGATCCACTGCCGGCGCCGATTTCCAGAATGTCGCGGCCCAGTGGTTGGGCGCGAAGCTCACGCGCGACCACCGCGCTGGCCGAACGCCATACGGCGCTGCAGCAGAAGGCACGTTCGGAGCGTGACATCACCGGCATATCCCAAGCGTGGGTCAATCCCGACGGGGGCGCTTGTATGGATCCGTCAGATCCGGGATTCTCGAACCGCGTGCGCGAAGTCGCGCGGAGCCGCCCCGGTCATTTCCCAGCACACCTTATTGGCATGCGATCCGTCGGCAAACCCGGCCAGGTGGGCGGCATCGGTGACGGAGAGACCATCGATGAGGTGGCGCACGGCGGTCAGCAGCCGCTCCCAGCGGATCGTGGCCGAGAACGAGACGCCGGTCTGCTGTTTGCACAGCCGCCCGAGGTAATCGGGTGACAGCGCTACGGCACCCGCGACCGAAGCCACGTCGATGTGGTCGGGCACCCGGCTCGACACGACTTCAATCGCCTGCCGTAGCTGCGGGTGAACGGTTCGTGGCTCGCGAGAGCATCGGTCGTGGATCGCGCAAAGCTCATCGACGAGGAAATCAGCCGCGGCATGCGGGCCGTTCGCGTTCAGCGAGGCGACTGTCGCCTCGGCAAGATTCCGTCCGTCATCGACGATCCAGATACCTGGATGCTGACCGCGGTTGCGACTCAACGTGTTCAGCGCAACGCCCTGAAGTGTCTGTAGCCCGAAGTAGAGCGTGAGGGCCGCGGAACTCGAATCTGATCGCACGGCATGGCGTGCTCCGCTGGCGATCACAACCAGCCGCACACGTCGTGTGCATCGCCGTCACGGGTAAGCGCTAAAGAACCCCGCCCACCGACTGTGATCTGAACTGCCGGGTGATGGTGGACGGCAAGATCAGCAAACGCGCCGGCAACCATGAGCCGACCCGGCCCCAGGTGCCAGACCCGCATGCCGCCACTTTAGCGCTGTCCTGCGGTCTCGGTAGCCTCGCTAGCCCACGGAATGCGGCAGGCGTCACCGGAATTGAAACCTTGCTCGGTGATGCCCAGCGCGGAGTTCATTCGCGCCCGCATGTTCTCAACGCCGATCTGATAGGTCAGCTCGATCACGCCGGCATCGCCGAAGCGGGCGCGCAGGTCGGCGACTTGCTCGTCGGTGACGGTGTGCGGATCGGTGGTCATCGCGTCGGCATAGGCGATGGCGGCGCACTCGTCATCGGTGAATGCCGTTGAGGTGGCGTAATTATCGATGTCTTTTAGTCGCTCTACGTCGAGGCCGTCCAGGCGCTGCAGCATGGACCCGAAGTCGACGCACCACGAACAGCCGATCGTGCGCGCGGTCCAGAACACCGCAAGCTCACGAACGCTGACCGGCAGCCTCCGCGACGCCCGTTCGATCATGGTTTCGTGCACGGCGCCGGCGACCATCAGGCCGCGATGGTGGGCGGCGACGGTGAAGGGTTCGGGGACTTGGCCGTAGCGCCGCTTGGCGATCCGATACATTGCGCGGGTCAGCAGTCCGGCGCGCTTCGGTGACAGGGGCTCGATGCGGGTTTTCTGTGTCATACCCGTCGGACGAGGCAAGTCGCGAAAGTGTGACGGCGTGCTTACCGCGAGAACATCAGCGCGCGCTTGACCTCTTGGATCGCCTTGGTGACCTCGATGCCACGCGGGCAGGATTCGGTGCAGTTGAACGTGGTGCGGCACCGCCACACGCCGTCGACCTCGTTGAGGATGTCCAGGCGCTCGGCGGCCGCCTCGTCGCGGCTGTCGAAGATGAAGCGGTGCGCGTTGACGATTGCCGCCGGACCGTAGTAACTGCCCTCGCTCCAAAACACCGGGCAGCTGGTGGTGCAGGCTGCGCACAGGATGCATTTGGTGGTGTCGTCGTAGCGGGCGCGGTCGGTCGGGCTCTGGATGCGTTCTCGCGTCGGCGGGTTGCCGCTGGTGATCAAGTACGGCTTCACCGCGCGGTAGGCGTCGAAGAACGGCTCCATGTTGACCACCAGGTCCTTTTCCACCGGGAGTCCGCGGATCGGTTCTACCGTGATGGTCAGCTGCTTGCCCGGCTTCTTGGGAAGCAGATCGCGCATCAGGACTTTGCAGGCCAGGCGGTTGACGCCGTTGATGCGCATGGCATCGGAGCCGCACACGCCGTGGGCACAGGATCGCCGGAAGGTCAGCGTCCCGTCCAGGTAGCTCTTGATGTAGATCAGCAGGTTGAGCAGCCGGTCGCTGGGCAGGCAGGGCACCCGAAAGCTTTGCCAGCCAGCGGTGTTCGTGAAAGCGTCGGGATCATCAGGGTTGAACCGGGCGATCTTCACGGTCACCATCACCGCGCCGTCGGGGATCGGCGGCAAGGGTGGATCGAGCGCTGTTTCTACCACTGCCTCGGCACTGTCGCCTGCGGCCATCAGTACTTCCGTTCTTTGGGTTCGTAGCGGGTCTGCACGACGGGCTTGAAGTCGAGCGCGATGTCGCTCAGCAGATCGGCGCCCTGCTTGTAGGCCATGGTGTGGCGCATGTAATTGACGTCGTCGCGGTTCGGATAGTCTTCGCGGGCGTGGCCACCGCGGGACTCCTTGCGGTTCAACGCACCGACCACCGTGACTTCGGCCAGCTCCAGCAAAAAGCCCAGCTCGATGGCCTCCAGCAGGTCGCTGTTGAAGCGTTTTCCCTTGTCGTGCACGGTGATTTGGGAATACCGTTCCTTCAAAGCGTGGATGTCGGTGAGCGCCTGCTTCAGCGTCTCTTCGGTGCGGAACACCGCGGCGTTGTTGTCCATCGACTGCTGCAGCGCGCTGCGGATGTCGGCGACGCGCTCGTTACCCTGCTCGGACAGGATGTCGCCGACCCAGCCCACGACCATCGCCGCCGGGTTAGGGGGCATGTCGACGAAGTCGTGCCCTCGCGCATAATTGGCGGCGGCGATACCGGCCCGGCGGCCGAAGACGTTGATATCCAGCAGGGAGTTGGTGCCCAGCCGGTTGGCGCCATGCACCGACACGCACGCGCACTCGCCGGCCGCGTACAAGCCCGGCACGGTAGAAGTGTTGTCCCGCAACACCTGTCCGGTGACGGTGGTGGGGATGCCACCCATCACGTAGTGACACGTCGGGTAGACAGGGACGAGCTCGTGCACCGGGTCCACGCCCAGATAGGTGCGGGCGAACTCGGTGATATCGGGCAGCTTGGCCTCCAGCACATCCTCGCCGAGGTGGCGGACGTCGATGTAGACGTAGTCCTTGTGCGGGCCGGCGCCGCGGCCCTCCAGAACCTCCAGCACCATCGAGCGGGCGACGATGTCACGCGGCGCCAGGTCGACGATCGTCGGGGCGTAGCGCTCCATGAAGCGCTCGCCCTCCCCGTTGAGCAGCCGGCCGCCCTCACCGCGCACCGCTTCGGAGATCAAGATACCCAGGCCGGCCAGGCCAGTCGGATGGAACTGGTGAAACTCCATGTCTTCCAACGGAAGTCCCGTGCGGAACACAATGCCGATGCCGTCGCCGGTGAGGGTGTGCGCGTTGGAGGTCGTCTTGTACATCCGGCCTGAACCACCGGTCGCGATCACGATGGCCTTGGCGTGGAAGACATGGATTTCTCCGGTGGCCAGCTCGTAGGCAACCACGCCGGTGGCCACCGGGCCACCCGGCGTTTCGGTCAGCACCAGATCCAGCACATAGAACTCGTTGAAGAACTGCACGTCGTGCTTGACGCAGTTCTGGTAGAGGGTCTGCAGGATCATGTGGCCCGTGCGGTCGGCGGCGTAACAGGCCCGGCGCACCGGTGCCTTGCCGTATTCGCGGGTGTGTCCGCCGAAGCGGCGCTGGTCGATGCGGCCCTCGGGGGTGCGGTTGAACGGCATCCCCATCTTCTCGAGGTCGAGCACCGCGTCGATGGCTTCCTTGCACATGATCTCCACGGCGTCCTGGTCCGCGAGGTAGTCGCCGCCCTTGACGGTGTCGAACGTGTGCCATTCCCAGTTGTCGTCTTCGACATTGGCCAGCGCGGCGCACATGCCGCCCTGGGCGGCGCCGGTGTGGCTACGGGTGGGGTACAGCTTGGTCAGCACCGCGGTGCGCACCCGGGGTCCGGCCTCGACGGCCGCCCGCATCCCGGCACCGCCCGCGCCGACGATCACCACGTCGTATCGGTGTTGGGAGATCACCGGTCGCCTTTCACGAGATGTTCGGGTCGAATGTCATCACTACGTAGGTGCCCAGCATCAACGTGAACAGCATCGACACCGCCAGCAGTGAGTTCAGCCAGAATCGGGTGCTGTCTTTGCGGCTGTAGTCGTCGATGATGGTGCGCAGGCCGTTGCCGCCATGCAATTGGGCCAGCCACAACAGCAGCAGGTCCCAGGTCTGCCAGAACGGCGAAGCCCAGCGCTGCGCCACGTAGTTGAAGTCGATGCGGTAGACACCGTCGTCCCACATCAGCATCACGAACACGTGCCCGATCGCCAAGAACACCAGCGCGACTCCGGAAAACCGCATGAACAGCCAGGCGAACTTCTCGAAGTTGGGGATGCCGGCGCGGCGCCGCGGGGACCGTGGATTGTCCAGGCTGGCGGGGCGGTCGTAGCTGCGCTGCTTGACCGGTGCTATTTGGCCGCGCCCGAGCTGAAGGTCGGGGCTGCTCATCGGAAGTGCCCCATCATATGGATGGCCAGCACCACGCCCACCGGGACCATCAACAGTAGGTAGGTGATACCGACGATCCACAACATCAACCGCTGGTAGCGGGTGCCCTCCGACCAGAAATCGATCAAGATCACCCGGATCCCGTTCAGCGCGTGGAAGAGCACGGCGGCGACCAGGCCGAATTCCATCAGGCCGACAACCGGGGTCTGGTAGTCATGGATCACCGCGTTGTAAGTCTGTGGGCTTACCCGCAGCATCGCGGCGTCCAGGACATGGACGAACAAGAAGAAGAAAATCGTCGCACCGCTGATGCGATGCAACACCCACGACCACATGCCGGGGTCTCCCCGGTACAGGGTCCGTGGTGGCCGCCGCTTACGCGACGGCGCCGATACTTTTGCCGGATCCGCGGTTGTCGCCTGCGTACTCACCCCAGTTGTCACCGCCTTTTTGGACACAGAAGCCGGGCAGTTCAGCGCGCCCGGCGACCATTCGGGCCGGAACGGCCCGCTGAGAAGCCGGGGCAATTGAGCTTAGCTCGACCAGGGATTGGTTTGCGCCGAGCAGTCCGTCAAGCGAACTGCCGCGTCGGAGTTAGGGTGGCTCTGGAAATTCGGCCCACGGGTGAGCGGGGTTGCGGTATGCCTGATATCAACTGGAATATGCTGCGGGACAAGGCAATCCATGCAGCAGCGGACGCCTATGCGCCGTATTCGCAATTCCGGGTTGGCGCGGCCGCGCTGGTCGACGACGGCCGTGTGGTCACCGGATGCAATGTGGAAAACGTCTCATATGGCCTTGGTCTCTGTGCCGAGTGTGGTGTGGTGTGCGCCCTACATTCAACCGGCGGCGGTCAGCTGATTGCGCTGGTGTGCATGGACGCGCAAGGGTCGCTGCTGATGCCGTGCGGGCGATGCCGTCAAGTGCTACTGGAGCATGGTGGCCCCGAGCTGCTGATCGACCATCCGGCCGGGCCCCGCCGCCTCGACGACCTGCTGCCCGAGGCTTTCGGTCCCGATGATCTAGCCCGGGGGCGTTCTTGACGAATTTCACATTCGATGCGCCGACAGTGATCCGGACCAAGCGGGACGGCGGCCGGTTGTCCGACGCCGCCATCGACTGGGTCATCGACGCCTATACCGACGGCCGGGTCGCCGAGGAACAGATGTCGGCACTGTTGATGGCCATCTTCTTGCGCGGCATGGACCGCGGCGAGATCGCCAGGTGGACGGCGGCGATGCTGGCGTCGGGTGAACGGCTGGATTTCAGCGATCTGCTTGTCCACGGCAAGCCGCTGGTCACCGTGGACAAGCACTCCACCGGTGGGGTCGGAGACAAAATCACCCTGCCCTTGGTGCCCGTCGTCGTTGCCTGCGGCGGAACGGTGCCGCAGGCATCGGGCCGCGGGCTCGGGCATACCGGCGGCACCCTGGACAAGCTCGAGTCCATTGCCGGATTTACCGCCGAGCTGTCCAACCAGCGCGTGCGCGACCAACTTCGCGATGTCGGCGCGGCCATCTTCGCCGCCGGCCAGCTGGCGCCGGCCGACGCCAAGCTGTACGCGCTGCGCGATGTCACCGCCACCGTCGAGTCGCTGCCGCTGATCGCCAGCTCAGTGATGAGCAAGAAGCTGGCCGAGGGGGCGGGCGCGCTGGTGCTCGACGTGAAAGTCGGCTCCGGGGCGTTGATGACCTCGGAGGCGCAGTGCCGCGAGCTGGCCCACACCATGGTCGAGTTGGGCGCGGCGCACGGAGTGTCCACCCGCGCGCTGCTGACGGACATGAATTGCCCGCTGGGCGCGACAGTCGGCAACGCCCTCGAGGTTGCCGAGTCGTGCGAGGTGCTGGCCGGCGGGGGCCCGCCCGACGTGGTCGAGCTGACGCTGCGGCTCGCCGAAGAGATGCTCGAGCTGGCCGGGATCGACGACCGCGATCCCGCCGAGACGCTGCGCGACGGCACCGCGATGGACCGATTTCGTCAGCTCATCGCGGCCCAGGGCGGTGATTTGTCGGTACCGTTGCCAATCGGTACGCATTCCGAGACCGTGACCGCCAGCCGGGGCGGCACAATGGGCGATATCGACGCGATGGCAGTAGGGGTGGCAGCTTGGCGGCTCGGTGCGGGTAGATCCCGTCCGGGCGAACAGGTGCAGTTCGGCGCCGGCATCAGGATTCACCGCCGCCCGGGGGAGCCAGTCGCGCCCGGTGAGCCGTTGTTCACCCTGTACACCGACACCCCGGAACGCTTCGGCGCCGCGATGGCCGAGCTGGACGGCGGCTGGAGCGTCGGCGGCACACCACCGGTGCCACGACCGCTGATCATCGATCGGATCGTCAAGTGACAACACCACTGGATCTAACGCAGATCAGGAAAGCGCCCAAGGCACTGCTGCACGATCACCTCGACGGCGGGCTGCGTCCGTCGACCGTGGTGGACATCGCCGGCCACACCGGCTACGACGGGCTACCTACCACCGACGTCGACGAGCTGGCGAGGTGGTTCCGGACCCAGTCGCATAGCGGCTCGCTGGAGCGCTACCTGGAGCCGTTCTCGCACACCGTGGCGGTGATGCAGACACCCGATGCGCTGCATCGCGTTGCCTACGAGTGCGTGGAAGACCTGGCCGCCGATTCGGTGATCTATGCCGAGGTGCGGTTTGCGCCCGAGTTACACATCGACCGTGGGCTGTCCTTCGACGAGATCGTCGATGCCGTGCTGGCCGGTTTCGCCGACGGCGAGAAGGCCTGTGCCGCCGCGGGCCGTCCGATTGTGGTGCGGCTGTTGGTCACCGCCATGCGCCACGCCGCGGTGTCCCGGGAGATCGCCGAGCTGGCAATCCGATTCCGGGACAAGGGAGTTGTCGGATTCGACATCGCTGGCGCCGAGGCCGGCAACCCGCCAACGCGGCACCTGGATGCTTTCGAGTACATGCGAGACCACAACGCGCGCTTCACTATTCATGCCGGTGAGGCGTTCGGGCTGCCTTCCATCCATGAGGCGATCGCCTTCTGCGGCGCTGACCGACTGGGCCATGGCGTGCGTATCGTCGACGACATCGACGTCCTCGCCGACGGCGAAGTCCGGTTGGGCAGGCTGGCATCGATCTTGCGGGACAAGCGAATTCCGCTGGAGCTGTGTCCCAGTTCGAACGTGCAGACCGGCGCCGTCAAAAGCATCGCCGACCACCCATTCGATCTGCTGGCCCGGACGCGGTTCCGGGTGACCGTCAACACCGATAACCGGCTGATGAGCGATACCTCGATGAGCCTCGAGATGTGCCGATTGGTGGAGGCGTTCGGCTACGGGTGGAGTGACCTGGAGCGGTTCACCATCAATGCGATGAAGTCGGCGTTCATTCCGTTCGACGAGCGCTTGGCGATCATCGACGAAGTGATCAAGCCGCGGTATGCGGTACTGATCGGCTAGCAGGGCGGCGGCTCCTCGGTCGTCGCCATTGCTGTCATCGCAGGGACCGAGCCTAGAAGTCGACGGCAAGCCCAATGGCGCGCACTGTGCTGGCGAGGTGGGTCCGCACGGCCTGCAGCGCTCGTTGGAGATCGCCGTCGCGCAGCGCTTCGGCGATACCGCGATGCTCGTCCATGATCGTCGTCACCCGATTCGGGTCGCGCAGCGCCGATTCGCCGATCATCCGCATCTGGCGGTCCCGTAGTGATGAGTAGAAACCGGCCAGAATGCCGTTTTCCGACTCTTCCAGGGTGACGGCGTGGAAGGCGCGGTCGGCGTCTAGGAATTCCCGCCAGTCGGTCGCCGCGGCGGCGTCGCGTTGCCGTTTCAGCTCGCTCGATAGCCGCCCGAACGCCGTGGCGCAGGCGGCGGGGCCACGTCCCACCACTTTGGTCGCCGCGAACTGCTCCAAAACCAGGCGGGCCTCGATGACCGCGCGGACCTCGTTGGGCGAAACCGGGACGACGAGGGCGCCGCGCTGCGGATACAACCGGAGCAGCCCTTCAGCCTCTAGCCGCAGGAACGCTTCGCGCACCGGGGTGCGCGACATCCCCAGCGCGGTCGCGACGTCACCCTCGCTGATCAGCTCCCCGCCGGGAAACGCGCCGGTGAGCACCTGGGTCTTGACGTACGCCAGTGCGCGGTCCTTGGCCGTTCCGGTCCGTGGGTCAGTCGCCTTCGTCGCCACAGCACCCTCTTCTTGTAGCTAAGTCGTATCCCAACTGTGTCCATGACCGTACACCGAGGGCTCGTACCTGCGATGAATGCCACGAGATTGACACTGAGATACAAGATAGATACGATATAAATACAAGACGCACCTAAGCTAGGAGGCATTGAAGTGTCCACCGTGAATCCAGCACAGTCACTGGCCCTGAACTTGGATCCGACGATTCCCGCGCCGATGATCAATGTGGCCGAGTACGGGTTTGAGGGCCGCTTCCAAGATTGGGCCGACGACGCCGAGTACTTCGAGTACTCCAAGGCCGCCAACCCAATCGGCTCGGGATTCGCGCCGCAGCTCCCAATTACCCGGTTCGATCCCGAGATCTACATGGATCAGCCGACCGGCGTGATCCCGCTGGATCTGTCCGAACAGCTGGGTATCAAGACCGGCGAGGCGACCAGCCCCGCGCTCTTGGCCAACTTCCTGCGCATCCGCCCCGGTGAGCAGATCGACACCAGCCCGAACGCCACCTCGCAGCTGTACTACGTGCTCTTCGGGCGGGGCTTCGCGGCGGTCAACGGCCAGCTGGTCAAGTGGGAAAAAGGCGACTTCTTGACGCTGCCGGCGGGCGCCCATTCGGTGTTCTACGCCGCCACCGAGACGGCCATGTACTGGGTGCACGACGAGCCGCTGATGCGCTACCTGGGCGCCGAAGCAACCCGGCCGCGGTTCCGCGCGACCAAGTTCTGCCGTTCGGATGCGGTGGCCAAGCTGGAGGAGATCGCCTCCCGCCCGGGCGCCAACGAGAAGAGCCGGGTCAGCGTGTTACTGGCCAACGCCAACCAAGAGCAGACACTGACCATCACCCACGTGCTATGGGCCATGTTCGGTGTGCTGCCCCCCAATCAGGTGCAGCGCCCGCACCGGCATCAGTCGGTCGCACTGGATCTGATCCTCGATGCGCCGCCCAGCGGGTGCTACAGCTTGCTGGGCACTCGCCTCGATGAGCGCGGCGACATCGTCAACCCGACCCGGGTGGACTGGCGGGCCGGCTGCGCATTCACCACTCCGCCGGGCATGTGGCACGCCCACTACAACGAAACCGATGAGCCCGCACACCTGATCCCCATCCAGGACGCCGGGCTGCAGACCCACCTACGCAGCCTCGACATCAAGTTCACCCAGCGCCGCGATCTTGTCGCCGGCTGACCCGCGGCGATGGCCGGGCCATGCAGAGTCAACATTTGACGAATAGTGTGGCTGGACATGAAGTTGCCTCTGCTGGGCCCGGTGTCGCTCACGGGCTTCCAGCACGCCTGGTTCTTTCTGTTCCTGCTGGCCGTGCTGTTGGTGATAGGGATCTATGTCATACAGCAATTCGCCCGCCGTCGGCGGGTGCTGCGGTTCGCCAACATGGAGGTGCTGGAGCGCGTCGCGCCGGCACACCCCAGCCGGTGGCGGCACGTACCGACGATCCTGCTCGCCACGTCGTTGGTGCTGCTGACCACCGCAATGGCCGGGCCAACCTCCGACGTCCGGATCCCGCTCAACCGTGCGGTCGTGATGTTGGTCATCGACGTCTCGGAGTCCATGGCCTCCAACGATGTCGCCCCGGACCGGCTGACCGCCGCGAAGGAGGCCGGTAAGCAATTCTCCGACGAGCTGACCCCGGCGATCAACCTGGGGCTGGTGGAATTTGCGGCAAACGCCACGCTGCTGGTCCCTCCGACGACGAACCGCGGCGCGGTGAAAGCGGCGATCGACAGCCTGAAGCCGGCTCCCAAAACCGCGACCGGAGAAGGCCTTTTCACCGCGCTGCAGGCGATCGCGACGGTCGGCTCGGTGATGGGAGGCGGCGACGGTCCGCCACCGGCGCGCATCGTGCTGGAATCCGACGGCGCCGAAAACGTGCCGCTGGACCCTAACGCCCCGCAGGGAGCGTTCACCGCGGCCAGGGCCGCCAAAGCCGAGGGTGTGCAGATATCGACGATCTCCTTCGGTACGCCCTACGGCACCGTTGAGTACGAGGGCGCCACCATTCCGGTTCCCGTTGACGATCAAACGCTGCAAAAAATCTGCGAGATCACCGACGGCCAGGCGTTCCACGCCGACAGCTTGGAATCGCTGAAGAGCGTCTATACGACGCTGCAGCGCCAGATCGGCTACGAAACCGTGAAGGGCGACGCCAGCCTGGCCTGGATGCTGCTCGGTGCCGTCATCATGGCCGGCGCCGTATTGGCCGGTCTCTTGCTGAACCGCAGGCTGCCTTCCTGAACGATCAGGTCGGAAGCCGCCGGTTGATCAACAGCGCCAACGCCGTCGCGATCAAGGCGGTGATGACACCGAGGCGCAGCCACCCGGAACTGCCCGGCCCAGGCACCGTGCGATAGCCGATTTCGTTCTCGATGGCGTTGTAACTCTTGTTGAGCTCGCCGATGTTGGTGGCGGTGTAGGACTGCCCGCCGGACAGCTTGGCGATCGTCTTCATCTGGTCTGTCGAGACCGGGACAGCGACCCGCTGTCCGTCCATCTCGATCTCGCCGTTCTTGGTTCCGAACGAGATCGTCGAGATGGGCACTCCCTCATCCTTGGCCAGGCGCGCTGCGGTGTAGGCCCCATCATGCGGATCGCTGGGATCTGACGGCTTGTTCTCGCCGCCGTCGGAGAGCAGCACCATGCGGGCCGGTGGCGGATTATCGCCACCGGTTACCGCCGTGGCTCCGATCGCGTGCAGGGCGGTGAAGATGGCTTCCCCGGTGGCCGTGCTGTCGGCAAAGTCAAGCTTTTTCAGCGCATCAATCGTTGCCTGGTGCTGCGGGGTCGGCGGCACCAGCAGATAGGGCGTTCCCGCGAAACCGACCAGTCCAAGGTTGATGCCCGGCGTCAGTTGACTGGCGAACTGGGTGGCCGCCTGCTCGGCCGCCTTGAGCCGGTTGGGTTCGACGTCGGTTGCCCGCATGGACTGCGACATGTCGATGACCAGCATGATGACGGCGCGGTTGCGCGGTATGCGCATGTCATGAGTGGGGGTGGCCAGCGCGATGGTCAACAAGATCAGGCAGAGCAGCGAGACAGCGATCGGAAGGTGCCGCCACGGCGACTGCGGCACAGTGGCCTCAGTGAAGCGGCGCAGCCGGCGCCGGCGCCGAATCTGAACGAGGAGGTAGATGGCGAGCAGAGCCAGCGGGAGCAGACCGAACAACAGCATGCCCGGACGTTGGAACCCATACAGCGGTAATGGGCCGATTCCGGGAAGCGACACTGGCTCACCTTCCCGTTTGGCCTCCCGTTTGAAGGCTGGCGGACGCTGCCGCCAGTAAAGAGCAGTCTTGGTGGTCCGTCAAACGCGCCAGCAGCTCCGATAGCAGCCTCCACAGCAGCGCACGTGTCGATCAACCAACCAGTGCGGCCCGCACGTATCAGCGAATTAGCCTCGCGCTGCGACAGTGTCGCGGGCCGCGCGGGCCGCCACATGCAGATGCCGCAGCTCGTCACGGCTCTGCACCGACGTGCCCACCCCGAAACCGCCAAAGACACCCACCTTGCCGGTGCCGCCGCCTAAAGTTCACCGTGCATCGTCACCGAAAATCCGCGCGGATCGAGAGATGGTTACCTCGCGTCTGTCCACAGGCCTGGACCCTAGACCGGCGGCCCCTCGCCGTTCAGTGGGGATGGTCGTTATCTGGTTGCAGATTGTTCGTCTGGGCCCGGCGTTGTTGCTACTGCTGTTGGCGGTGGCGATGTCGATCGCCAGCCCGCACTTCCTGAGCATCCGCAACGTTTCCAACATCGGGCTGGAAGCATCGGTAGTGGCGGTTCTGGCGCTAGGCCAGTTGTTGGTCATCATCACCGCCGGCATCGATTTGTCGGTGGGATCGGTTGCGGCGCTGGCCG
The DNA here is from genome assembly GCA_963730415.1 of uncultured Actinomycetota bacterium. Classification (GTDB taxonomy): domain Bacteria; phylum Actinomycetota; class Actinomycetes; order Mycobacteriales; family Mycobacteriaceae; genus Mycobacterium. The sequence goes on from CAVSSC010000004.1 coordinate 218,545, forward strand.
GCGTGACAGGTGCGCTGTGGATCAAGGACCTGGGCCTGACGTCGGGCTGGTTGGTAATCCCCACCATGGTCCTCACCGGCGGGCTGATCGGCCTGATCAACGGACTGCTGTTCGTCAAAGGCCATATGCCGCACGCCTTTCTGCCGACACTCGCAATGTTGGAGGTGGCTCGGGGGACAGCCCTGGTGCTGTCGGACAGTCAGTCGATTCCTGGCCTGCCTGCGTCGGTCCGCGCAATCGGAGCGGGCGCGCTGGGACGTGTTCCCTACAGTGTCCTGGTCGTCGTGGTGCTGGCCATCGCAGTGTGGGCGCTGCTGGCGCGTACCCCCTGGGGCCAGTGGATTTGTGCAACCGGCGCCAGTAGGGAAGGCGCCCGGCGAGTCGGCATTCCCGTGGACCAGGTCCTCATTTCGGTATATGTGATCAGTGGTCTGTCAGCCGGCGTCGCAGCGATCATCCTGACCGGTCAGGTCAACGCCGCCTACCCGACCGCGGGAAATCTGATGGAACTGTCGGCCATCGCCGCGGTAATCATCGGCGGTGCCAGTTTCTTCGGCGGTCGGGGCACCGTGGTGGGTGCGCTGGTGGGCGCCCTGATCTTGGGTGCCATCCGCAACGGCCTCAATCTGCTTGACATCTCAACCAACTGGCAGCTGATTGCGATCGGCGTCGTCATCGCCGTCGCGGTCGAGCTGGACGTGCTCCGTGGCTGGCTGGAAAACCGGCTGCGCACGACGCGCGCTGAACTGCTCGAAGGGTCAACACGATGACTGCCGCCGCACAGACCGGTTCTAGTGCGCCGACTCACCGGACGACCCCGGTCTTACAGATTCGCAACGGCCACAAACATTTCGGCTCAGTGACAGCGCTCAATGGCGTGGACTTTGAACTGCGTGAAGGCGAGATCGTGGGCCTGCTGGGCGACAACGGTGCCGGCAAGTCGACCTTGGTCAAGACCATCATGGGTGTGCACACCCTCGACTCGGGCGAAATGTTCATCGATGGCGAACCGGTCGTGATCCGCAGCCCGAAGGAGGCCCGCGACCGAGGCATCGAAGCGGTGTTTCAGGACCTCGCCCTGTTCGACAATCTCGACATCGTGACCAACCTTTATCTGGGCCATGAGTTGGTGCGCAAACCCGGTGGACGCCGGTTCGGCCTGCTCAACCGCAAGGCCATGATGGCCGACGCCCAGGCGCGCATGGCCAGATTGGAAATCAATCTGCCGGGACTCAAAGAACCGATCGGGCTGATGAGCGGCGGGCAGCGACAGGCTGTCGCCGTGGCCCGCGCAGTTGCCTTCGCCCGGCGCGTCTTGGTGCTCGACGAACCCACCGCCGCATTGGGCCTCCGAGAGACGCGCAACGTCGTGAACATGGTCAAACGCCTGTCCGCAGAACACGGCATCTCGGTCATTCTGATCTCGCACAACATGGAACATGTCATGGAACTGTGCGATGACGCGTTTGTCATGCGTCAGGGCAGGATGGTCGGCCGCGCTGCGCCCACGCCGGAGAATCACCAGCTGCTCGTCTCCATGATCATGGGCGCCTCCGCCTCGACGACCGCCACCACCCTCACCGAGGGAGCCTGATCATCATGGCGATCACGTTGGTTCGGTACCGCAAGCTACTCGCGGCGGCGCTGGCGGCGGCCATGCTGACTGCCCTCAGCACAGGCTGCTCCTCGGAGAACAGCTCGGGCAAACAGGTCGGCGTTGTGGTCAAGACGCTGTCACAGCCGTTCTACCTCTACCTGAAAGCGGGCGCGGAGTCAGCAGCCAGGGCCGGCGGCGCCCAGGCGGATGTCACCGGCGCCACCGACGAGTCGGCCGTGCAGGAGCAGGTCGACAAAATCCGCGCCATGATCTCGCGCGGCGTCAACGCGCTCGTCGTTGCTCCGACCGAACCCAAGCAACTGCAACCCGTCTTGCAGCAAGCAGTCGATCAGGGTACCCCAGTCCTGTTGGTCGACACCGACATTCCGGACTGGACCGGCAAAACGTCGTTCGTCGGCACCGATAACCTCACCGCGGGCAAGGCGGGCGGCCAATTTGCGCTGACTCTGGCGCAGACCGGTAAGCTGGCCATCCTCGCCGGCACACCAGGCAACACCGCCATCCAAGACCGCATCGACGGGTTCAAGCAGGCCATCGCGGGCAGCGGACTGATCCTTGTATCTGAATTGAGCGCCGATTCCGACCGCGCCCAGGGGCGATCGGTCACCGCCGACATTCTCGAACGCCATCCCGACCTGACGATGATTTTCGCCGCCAATGACGAAATGGCTTTGGGCGCCGTGCAAGCCGTAGCTGCCGCCGGCAAGACCGGCCAAGTCCAGATCATCGGATTCGACGGGACCAAGGACGCCGTGGACGCCATCCAAACCGGCAGCATGGCCGGCAGTGTTGCCCAGAACCCGTACAACATGGGTGAGTCCGCCATGCAGGCCGCAATCAAAGCGACCAAGGGCGAGGTGGTGGACAAGCGCATCGATACCGGTTCCACCATGGTCACCAAAGCCAACGCCGCCGACTACAAAGCCCAGCTGGAAAGGCAACTCTGCCAGTCCTAACCGACACCGACAGAGGACCGCGGCCCCACGAAGCCGGGGAAGGGCGAGTCGTCGCCGGCTCGCGGCGCTATTCGCGCCTTAGCCGCCCGTCGACGAATTGCTCCAATTTCTCCCACTCCCGTACCGCCGCCGCGTACGGGGGTGTGGGCTTGCCGACCGAACCGGGCTCCAGCACGTAGGCCACCAGCTTGCCCAGGGGCCGGCTTGTCTCGAGCGCCTTGTCTACCGTGCTCTCCTCGGAGTAGTCGCCAATGTCGCGGAGCAGCTCGACGGTCAGCTCCAGCTGCTCACGATCCACGGCGTCCGGCCCGTCGGCAATGTCGTCAGCCAGCCCGCTGAGCACGTAGATGTTGTCGTCGGTGACCTCGACCGCCAGCGAGCCGTCGGTTGCGGCGGTGCGGATGTCGTCGTAGGTGCTCAAATCGGCTAAGTCGTGGTCGTGCTCATCGGCGAGATAGCGGGCCAGCGCCCGCTCAGAGCTGAACACGCTGATCCGTCCGTTGCGACCCAAGAAGATAGGGCGATCGTCCAGGTAGCACCGAAGCGTGTAGAACGTGCCGGAACTCGTCATGATCCGAATCGGGTCGATGCCCACCTGCAGCCAGAAACCCTCGTCACTGCCCAGCACAACGATGTCGCCGGCGGCCGCGCGGGCATTTTCTTCGTCAGCGTCGTCCTCGCCGTCGGCTTCGTCTGCCTCCGCGGGCTCGGCGTCGGCATCCTCGGCGGCCTCCTCGGCGGCCTCGTCGCCGACGTCTTCGGTGTCCGGCTCGTCTTCTGCATCTTCTTCTTGGGGCTCTTCGGCCAGTTCGTCGGCGGCCTTGGCCGACAGCGCGGCATCGACCTCGGGAGCGGTGACGATCTCGTCGACCGCGCTGAGCACGTCGTCCCAGCTGCGTCCGATGACCTCGGCGATCGAATTCCAGCGTTTTAGCCCGGCTTTACCGGTGAAGTGGTCGATCCCGCCCGATACCGTGCCCAGATTGGGGTTGCCATTGAAGAACTTCGACACCGCCGCCAGCTCGCACACCGATCCGATGGACGACACGATTGCCAGCGTGGCTGCCAGCGCGGTCACCGACTCTTCGGTCGGCTTCTCCGACACCAGCTCCTCGACGACGACCAGATCGAACTGTTTGTCTTCGGCCGGGTCGAATTTGTGCGCGTGCGCCGAGGTCAGGTCCTTCCACGCCGGGTGGTCGACCAGATCGTTGTCGGTGTCGGAACGCACAAATGCGACCAAGTCAGCAACGGACTCGAAGGCGTACAGGTCCTCGTCCTTGCCCAGAAACGCCTCCCACTCGTCGCCGGCGTCGCGCCAGCGGGGTGCCCACACGGTGTAGCGGTCACCAGCGGACAGGCTCAGACGGATGGGCACGAGGTCAGCAACCATGCGGCACAGAATAGCGATGGCCGGCGCGAGTGAGGAGCCGGGCCATCGAACCTATGGGCCCCAGATGGTCGCGATCGGGGGAGCGTTCACCGCGTTACCCGTCTTGGGTAGCCCGTACATCTGCTCCAAGGTGGAAAGCACGTTGTAGTGGCTGATCTGCTCGTTGTAGCTTCCCGGCTGCACATGCGCACCGTAGATCACCGTCGGGATCTGGTTGTGACTTGAGTTGTCGTCCTCGTCCCAGGTCACGATGAGCAGGCTGTTGTTGGCCACCGCCCAGTTGGCGTACCCCGACAGCTGGCGGTTCAGCCAGGCGTCGCCCGCAGCGATCGAGCCGTCGTGCATGTTGTTGTCATTGTTGGGAATGACGAACGAAACGGTCGGCAGGTTGGCGTAGTTTCCCATCGGAAATGCCGAGAACGGCAACGAGTTCGCCGGCGGCACATTGGTGAAGTTGGCCCAGGGCACATGCTTGCGTGCGTACTTGCCCGCGCTGCAGACAGGCGAGCCGACCGCGGGCAGGTCCTCGGCATAGCCGATGAATGTGTAGCCGGCGGCGAGTAGCTCAGAAGCCAGGTTGGGAGTGTTGCCGCCGTTGACCGGGCACACATCCTTTGTCACGCCGAATGTGCTGCCGGCAAAGAGCGCCAGGTAGTTCGGCTCGCTGGGATGTGTTTCGGCGAACGACTGGGCCATGTTTGCGCCGTGGGCGGCCAGCGCGTTGATGAAGGGCGTCGACTTGCTGCCGATAATGTTGCCCTCAGAACGGTTCTCTTCCACCACGATTACCACGTGGGCGGGCCGGGGAAGTGCGGCCGCGGCGAGGTCCACGCGAGGAGCCAATGGGGTGGCCGCCAGCCCCGTCAGCACCACCGCGCCGACGATTCCAAGGGCGCGATACGACCCGGCGATCAGCCTTGTCGGACTTCGAATTTCGCGGAACACCCCGGGAGTATATGAGCGGGTTTGAGCCATTGACGGGACGCACGCAAGCGTGTCAACCGAGCTTTAAGTAAACGGAGCCCGATTGTTATATAGGCTCAAATCCCATGGACGTGCGCGTCGTTGACCACCCGCTGGCGGTCGCCCGGCTAACGACGTTGCGCGACGAACGCACCGACAACGCCGACTTCCGGGCCGCGCTGCGCGACCTCACCGCAATGCTGGTTTACGAGGCCACCCGGGACGCGGCCCGAGAGACTTTTCCGATCCGTACACCGCTGGCCGAGACGCTCGGAGTGCGACTGGCCAACCCGCCCCTGCTGGTGCCGGTGTTGCGCGCCGGCCTGGGCATGGTCGATCAGGCGCTTGCGCTGTTACCGGAGGCCCGGGTCGGATTCGTCGGCGTCGCCCGTGACGAGGAAACCCACCAGGCGACCGGGTATCTCGAGTCGCTGCCCGACGACCTGACTGACCTGCCGGTGATGGTCCTCGATCCCATGCTGGCGACCGGCGGATCCTTGAAGCACACGATCGGTCTGCTGCTGCGCCGCGGCGCAACAGAAATCACGGTGTTGTGCGTCGTGGCCGCACCGGAAGGCATTGCCGCTCTTGAGAAAACGGCACCGAGCGCACGGCTTTTCACGGTCGCCGTCGACGACGGGCTCAACGAGATCGCCTATATCGTGCCGGGTCTCGGCGATGCGGGTGACCGCCAATACGGGCCCCGCTAGCCCAGCTCACCAACTCCGGACCGCAAAGACCAGTTCGACGCGCAGCGCGTCGGCCCGTGCCCGGGCAGCTCGCAGGTCGCCGGCCACCGCGCAGCGAACTTCCACGTAGCACTTCAACTTCGGCTCGGTTCCCGAGGGCCGCACCACCACCCGCACCGACGCTTCATCGTCACCGCCGGTGAAGACCAACGCGTCGGTGATATCGGTGGTGGTCGCGGTGAACCCGGCCAGCCGACTCGGCGGGGCCGCACGCAGCCGCTGCATCAGTTCGGCAGCCTCCGCGGCGTCGGCGACCCGACGCGACACCGCCGCAACGTCGTGCACGCCGTACCGTCGGGCGAGGTCGTCGAGTGCGTCAGGCACCGAACGACCCCGCCCTTTGAGCGTGGCCACCAAATCGCACACCAGTACCGCGGCGCTGATGCCGTCTTTGTCGCGCACGGCGTCTGGGTCGACGCAGTGCCCGATCGCTTCCTCGTAGGCGTACACCAGAGTGCCGCCGGGCACGTTCGAATCGGCGCGCGCCAACCATTTGAAGCCGGTGAGGGTTTCGACGTGGGTTGCTCCGTAGTGCCGCGCGATGGCCGCCAGCATCCGCGACGACACCACGGTGCTGGCCACCACTCGAGTTTCGGCGGGTTGCGGGTGGGACAAAATGTAATCGCCTAGCAGCCAACCGGTTTCGTCGCCGGACAGCATTCGCCATCCCGACGCGGTGGGTATGCCGACCGCGCATCGGTCGGCATCGGGATCGAGCGCGATCGCGACGTCGGCCCTGACATCTGCGGCCAACGTGAGCAGCGCGTCGGTGGCGCCGGGCTCCTCGGGGTTCGGGAACGCGACCGTGGGAAAGCCGGGGTCCGGTGCGAACTGGGCTCCGACGGTGTGCACCTGGTCGAAGCCAGCACGGCGCAATGTCTCGACGGCCACCGCACCGCCCACCCCGTGCAGCGGTGTCAGAGCCACCCGCACCGAACCGGCAGCGCGGCGCACCCCGGCGGCACGCTCGATGTAGCGCTCGACCAGATCGGTCGCAGCGGGTTCGACGGGTTTGCGGGCGATCTGGTTGGCCGGGGGAGCGTCGGCCATCGCGGATTCGATGTGGCGGTCGGTGGGGGAGACGATCTGGATGCCGCCGTCGAAGTACACCTTGTAGCCGTTGTCGGTCGGCGGGTTGTGTGAGGCCGTGATCTGTATCCCGGCGGCGGCGCCGGTGTGGCGCACCGCGAACGCGACCACCGGCGTGGGCACCGGTCCGGGCAGTTGCAGCACCGAAAATCCTTCGGCAGCAAGCACTTCAGCGGTCACGGTGGCGAACACCGCCGAGCCGTGCCGAGCGTCGCGCCCGACGATCACTGACGAACCGGCCAGGCCACGGCGCTTAAGCACCTGTGCCACCGCCCAGGTGGCGCGCAACACCACCGCGACGTTCATCGCGTCCGGCCCGCCACGCACCGGACCGCGCAGGCCAGCGGTGCCGAACGTGAGTGGGTGGGCGAACCGCGCGGCGAGTTCCTCGTGGCTACACCCGGCGAGCTCGGCGGCCGTCTTCGGGTCGGGATCGTGCGCGATCCACTCCTCGGGCGTCATGTCGTCAGAACCGGGCTATGACGTCGGCCAGCAGAGCGCCCATCCGGCTTGCTGACGCGGCCCCGGCGGCGAGCACCTCGGCGTGGCTCAGCGGCTCGCCGCTGATCCCGGCGGCCAGGTTGGTCACCAGAGACACCCCCAACACCTCGGCGCCGGCCGCCCGGGCCGCGATGGTCTCGTGCACCGTCGACATGCCCACCATGTCGGCGCCCAACATCCGTAGCATCCGCACTTCGGCGGGCGTCTCGTAATGCGGTCCGGGCAGGCCGGCGTAGACACCTTCGGTCAGCTCGGGGTCGGCCTGGCGGGCGAGCTCCCGCAGCCGCGGCGCGTAGGCGTCGGTCAAGTCCACGAACTGCGCGCCGACCAACGGCGAACGTGCGGTCAGGTTCAGGTGGTCGCTGATCAGCACCGGCTGGCCGATCGCCATGTCCGGGCGCAGTCCGCCGGCCGCATTGGTGAGCACGACGATGCGCGCCCCCGCCGCGCAGGCCGCCCGTACCGGGTGCACGACATGGGACAGGTCATGGCCCTCGTAGGCGTGCACGCGACCGACCAGCACCAGCACCCGGTGTGCACCGATGCGCATCGACAACAGCTCGCCGCTATGCCCGACCGCGGTTGGCGGTGCGAACCCGGGCAGTTCGGCCTGGGGCAGCACCGCGGTCGGGGAGCCGAGCGCCGCAACCGCCGGCGACCATCCCGACCCGAGGACGACGGCGACGTCATGCGCACCGACCCCGGTGCGCTCGCCGATGACCTGGGCCGCCCGCCGCGCGAGGTCGCCAGGATCGGGCGCAGGGTCGCTCACACTGGGCGAGCCTAGCCCGGCGACGGCGAGCGCCGTGTAGCGGCGACGGCGAGCGCCGTGTAGCGGCGGGAGTAAGGAGCCGGGCAATCGGACGGAGCCCGGCGACGGCGAGCGCCGTGTAGCGGCGGGAGTAAGGAGCCGGGCAATCGGACGGAGCCGCTGGGCCGCGGTGAGATACTGCGAGAATGCCCACAGTCACCGCATTGGACAGCGTCGAGGATGTCGTGCGGCGACGTGATGCCGATCTTGTCGCGTTGTCCCACGCCATCCATGCCGAGCCTGAGCTGGCGTTCGCCGAGTATCGCAGCTGCGCCAAGGTACAGGCGCTGGCCGCCGAACGCGGTTTCGAGATCACCGCGCCTGCCGGTGGTTTGGACACCGCCTTTCGCGCCGACTTCGGCAGCGGACCGCTGACCGTCGGGGTATGCGCCGAGTACGACGCGCTGCCCGAGATTGGACACGCGTGCGGCCACAACATCATCGCGGCGTCGGCGGTGGGCACCGCGCTGGCGTTGGCTGAGGTAGCCGACGAACTGGGCCTGCGGGTGGCGCTGCTGGGAACTCCTGCCGAGGAGGCCGGCGGCGGCAAAGCACTGCTGTTGCGGGCCGGGGTGTTCGACGACGTCGCGGCGGCGGTGATGCTGCATCCCGGGCCGACCGACATCGCTGCGGCCCGCTCACTGGCGCTTTCCGAAGCGATCGTGCACTACCGTGGCAAGGAATCGCATGCAGCCGTCGCGCCGCATCTGGGGATCAACGCCGCCGACGCCGTGACCGTCGCGCAGGTGGCCATCGGGGTGCTGCGGCAGCAACTGGCACCGGGGCAACTGGTGCACGGGATCGTCACCAACGGCGGGCAGGCGGTCAACGTCATCCCCGGGCACGCGACGTTGCAGTATGCGATGCGGGCGATCGAATCGGATTCGCTGAGAGAGCTGGAGGGCAGGATGTACGCGTGCTTTGCCGCGGGCGCACTGGCTACCGGCTGCGAATACGAAATCGACAACCCGACACCCGCATACGCCGAACTCCATCCCGACCAATGGCTGGCCGACGTCTGCCGCGAGGAGATGCGCCGACTCGGACGCGAGCCGGTGGCACCCGAGGTCGAGGCACGGCTCCCCATGGGCAGCACCGATATGGGCAACGTGACGCAAGTGCTGCCGGGGATCCATCCAGTGATCGGGGTCGACGCCGGCGGGGCGACGGTTCACCAGCGTGCCTTCGCCGCTGCCGCCGCCGGTCCCAGCGCCGACCGCGCGGTCATCGAAGGCGCGATCATGCTGGCGCGCACGGTGGTCCACCTGGCCCAAACGCCTGCCGAACGCGACCGGGTAATGGCTGCGCAAGAACGTCGGGCACACGCATGAGCCTCGCTGACACTGCCGAATCCTGGTTGGCCGCGCATCACCAGGACCTGGTCGAGTGGCGCCGGCACATTCACCGCTATCCGGAGTTGGGCCGGCAGGAGTACGCCACCACCCAGTTCGTCGCCGAGCGGTTGGCCGAAGCGGGCCTCAACCCGAAGGTGCTGCCCGGTGGAACGGGACTGATCTGCGATATGGGCCCCGAACACGAGCCGAGGATCGCGCTGCGGGCCGACATGGACGCGCTGCCCATGGCCGAGCGGACCGGTGCGCCGTATGCCTCCACCATGCCCAACGTCGCGCACGCCTGCGGGCATGACGCGCACACCGCAATCCTGCTCGGCACCGCGCTGGCACTGGCGTCGGTGCCGGAGCTGCCGGTCGGGGTGCGGTTGATCTTCCAGGCTGCCGAGGAGTTGATGCCCGGCGGCGCGATCGACGCGATCGCGGCCGGTGCACTGGCCGGGGTATCGCGAATCTTCGCCCTGCACTGTGACCCCCGGCTCGAGGTCGGCAAGGTCGCGGTCAGACAAGGCCCCATCACCTCGGCTGCCGACCAGATAGAGATCACGCTGTATTCGCCCGGCGGGCACACGTCGCGTCCACACTTGACCGCCGACCTGGTCTACGGACTTGGCACGCTGATCACCGGGCTGCCCGGGGTGCTGTCGCGCCGCATCGACCCGCGCAACAGCACGGTGCTGGTGTGGGGCGCGGTCAATGCGGGTGTGGCACCCAACGCCATTCCGCAAACCGGCGTGCTGGCCGGAACCGTTCGCACTGCTAGCCGGCATACCTGGGTAGACCTCGAGGAAATGATCCGCGAGGCCGTAACGGGCCTGCTGTCGCCGCTGGCGATCGAACACACGCTGCAATACCGGCGGGGCGTGCCGCCGGTGGTCAATGAGGACGTCTCGACTCGCATCCTCACCCATGCGATCGAAGCCGTCGGCCCCGATGTGCTGGCCGACACCAGGCAGTCCGGCGGCGGTGAGGATTTCTCCTGGTATCTGGAGGAGATTCCCGGCGCGATGGCGCGATTGGGCGTGTGGTCAGGTCACGGACCACAGTTGGACCTGCACCAGCCAACGTTCGATCTCGACGAACGAGCCCTGGCGATCGGACTGCGCGTGATGGTCAACATCATCGAGCAGGCGGCCGCGTTCGAGTTGCCTTAGGCGCTAGTCCCCGGACCGATATTGCGGGCCGGGCGAGTCCGCAGGTCGTGTACGTAATCACTTGGCGCTCCGGCGATTTCGGCGGCGTCGGCCATCACGCCCAAATACTGCGCCGACGGCAGGCCGCCCTCCCAGGCGTCTAACACATACAGCCACGCCAGCACGGGATCGGTGTTGGTGTCCGAGGATAAGCGCTCCACCCGGCATCGGATCTTCTTGTGGACGCAGAACTCCGAGCCCTCCCACCGGTCCAGGTTATTTTCGTCCGCTGGCGTCATGTCGTAAAGGACGACGAACACCTTCGAATTCGGATCCTCCACGATGGTGGCCAGCGCGCCTTCCCAGCCGATGTCCTCGCCGCCGAACGTCAACCGCCAACCGTGCAACCAGCCGGTTCCGGCCATCGGTGAGTGGGGTGCGCGCTTCAGCATCTGCTCGGGATGCATGTTCGACCCGTAGGCGGCGTAGAGCGGCACGGAGAAATCTTAGACGGCACACGCTTGAGCGGTATCCATCCGAGGCTCTCGCTGCGGTGCGGAGTGCACCATTCCCCTGGGGGCACCTCCCGCTTGCGGGGGATTAGGTTAGGGCTGTGGTGACCCGCATCGTAATCCTCGGTGGAGGCCCGGCCGGCTACGAAGCCGCGCTTGTCGCCGCCACCTCACACCCCGAGACCCACGTCACCGTGATCGACTCCGACGGCGTCGGCGGGGCGGCCGTGCTGGACGACTGCGTGCCGTCCAAGACGTTCATCGCCTCGACGGGGTTGCGCACCGAACTTCGCCGAGCGCCTCGGTTGGGGTTCGACATCGACATCGAAGATGCCAAGATCTCGCTGCCGCAAATCCATGCTCGAGTAAAACACCTCGCCGCAGCGCAGTCCGCCGACATCACCGCCCAGCTGCTCAGCATGGGTGTTCACGTCATCGCCGGCCGGGGCGAACTGGTCGACCCCACCCCCGGGCTGGCCCGCCACCGCATCAAAGCGACCGCCGCCGACGGCACCACCAGTGAGCACGACGCCGACGTCGTGCTGATCGCCACCGGCGCCAGCCCGCGGATCCTCCCGTCGGCCCAACCGGACGGCGAGCGCATCCTGACCTGGCGGCAGCTCTACGACTTGGAGGCGCTGCCCGACCACCTCATCGTGGTCGGCTCGGGGGTCACCGGGGCCGAGTTCGTCAACGCCTACACCGAATTGGGCGTGCCGGTCACGGTGGTCGCCAGCCAGGACCGGGTGCTTCCCTACGAAGACGCCGACGCCGCGCTGGTCCTGGAAGAGTCGTTCTCCGAACGCGGTGTTCAGCTGGTCAAGAACGCCCGCGCAGCATCGGTCACCCGCACCGACACCGGGGTCTTAGTCACCATGACCGATGGCCGCACCGTCGAGGGCAGCCATGCCCTGATGACCATCGGGTCGGTCCCCAACACCGGCGGCCTCGGCCTGGAACGGGTCGGCATCGAGCTGGGGCGCGGTAACTACCTGACCGTGGACCGGGTCTCGCGTACCTCGGTTACCGGTATCTATGCCGCGGGCGACTGCACCGGTCTGCTGCCGTTGGCATCGGTCGCCGCCATGCAGGGCCGGATCGCCATGTATCACGCGCTGGGTGAGGGGGTCAGCCCAATTCGGTTGCGCACGGTGGCGGCGACGGTTTTCACCAGACCTGAGATCGCTGCTGTCGGTGTGCCGCAGTCGGCGATCGACGACGGTTCGGTGACTGCCCGGACGATCATGCTGCCGCTGCGGACCAACGCGCGGGCCAAGATGTCCGGGCTGCGGCAGGGTTTCGTCAAGCTTTTCTGTCGGCGGTCTACCGGCGTGGTGATCGGTGGCGTGGTGGTGGCGCCGATTGCCTCCGAACTGATCCTGCCGATCGCCGTGGCGGTAACAAACCGCATCACCGTCAACGAGTTGGCGCAGACGCTTGCGGTTTACCCGTCGTTATCCGGTTCGATCACCGAGGCCGCTCGCCGGCTGATGGCCCACGACGATCTGGACTGAAGCACCCGTCACAGGGCAACGGAAGCACCCCGGAAACGCTAGCCTTGGTGAAGCACCGTCCTACTGACGAGTAACCGACAGGAGTTTCCCAGTGAGGAGTCCTCTGCCGTGAGTGATCCGATCCACGCACCCAGCGAGCAGAGCTCGCCGGTGTCCGTGCTGGGACCGCAGCAGCGCGAGGTGGGCTGGGAGCGGCTCGGCACCGAGCAGTTCGACGTGGTGGTCATCGGCGGCGGCGTGGTGGGCTCGGGGTGCGCGCTGGATGCTGCCACCCGCGGGCTCAAGGTGGCGCTGGTCGAGGCGCGCGATTTTGCCTCGGGCACGTCGAGCCGCTCGTCGAAGATGTTTCACGGCGGGTTGCGCTACCTCGAGCAACTGGAATTCGGGCTGGTGCGCGAGGCGCTCTACGAGCGTGAGTTGTCGCTGAACACGTTGGCGCCACATCTGGTCAAGCCGATGCCGTTTCTGTTTCCGCTGACCAACCGGGTGTGGGAACGTCCTTACATCGCCGCGGGCATCTTTCTTTACGACCGCCTCGGCGGTGCGAAATCGGTTCCGGCGCAAAAACATTTGACTCGCGCCGGTGCTTTGCGATTGAGTCCGGGTCTGAAGCGCAGCTCGTTGATCGGTGGGATTCGCTACTACGACACCGTTGTCGACGATGCCCGGCACACCATGACCGTCGCGCGCACCGCCGCGCACTACGGCGCAGTGGTGCGATCCTCGACGCAGGTGGTCGCGTTGCTGCGCGAGGGCGATCGGGTGACTGGCGTGCGGGTCCGCGACTCCGAGAACGGCGCGATCACCCAGGTCCGCGGCCACGTCGTGGTCAACGCCACCGGGGTTTGGACCGATGAGATTCAGGCGTTGTCCAAACAGCGCGGGCGATTCCAGGTACGCGCATCCAAGGGCGTGCACGTGGTGGTGCCCCGGGACCGGATCGTCAGCGACGTCGCGATCATCCTGCGCACCGAGAAGTCGGTGATGTTCGTCATCCCGTGGGGCAGCCACTGGATCATCGGAACCACCGATACCGACTGGGACCTCGACCTTGCCCACCCCGCGGCCACCAAGGCCGACATCGACTACATCCTCGGCACCGTCAACACCGTGCTGGCCACCCCGCTCACGCATGCCGATATTGATGGGGTGTATGCCGGGCTGCGGCCGCTGCTGGCCGGGGAAAGCGAGGAAACCTCCAAGCTGTCCCGGGAGCACGCCGTGGCGGTGCCCGCGCCTGGCCTGGTGGCGATCGCCGGCGGTAAGTACACCACTTACCGGGTGATGGCCGCCGACGCGATCGACGCCGCGGTCCAGTTCGTCCCGGCCCGGGTGGCGCCGTCGATCACCGAGAAGGTGAGCCTGCTGGGCGCCGATGGTTACTTCGCACTGGTCAATCAGGCCGAACACGTTGCCGCGCTGCAAGGTCTGCACCCGTACCGCGTGCGTCATCTGCTGGACCGCTACGGTTCGCTGATCGGTGACGTGCTTCAGTTGGCGGCCGAAACTCCCGGTCTGCTCAGCCCGATCAACGAGGCGCCGGGCTATCTGAAGGTGGAAGCCGCCTACGCCGCCACCGCCGAGGGGGCCCTGCATCTGGAGGACATCTTGGCCCGCCGCATGCGCATCTCCATCGAATACTCGCACCGCGGCGTCGACTGCGCCCGGGAGGTTGCCAACGTGGTCGCTCCCGTCCTGGGGTGGACGGCCGAGGATATCGAGCATGAGGTCGCCAACTACACCGCGCGGGTGGAGGCCGAGATACTGTCGCAGGCCCAGCCCGACGACGTGTCAGCAGACGAGTTGCGGGCCAGCGCACCCGAGGCGCGTGCCGAGCTCCTCGAGCCGGTACCGCTCAGTTGAGGCCCGCGCCCCTTCCCGTGCGGGACGGACTCGGTCCGGCGCGGGTGCGGCTGCATGGCGGACCGGTGCTGGCCGAGCTGACTTCCCGGTTCGGCGAGCCGGCCCGCGCTAGGGTCCTGGCCGGGGAGGTGGTCGACGCCGACGGCGCGGTGGTCGACGAGGCCACCGTGCTGGCTGCCGGGTCGAGTGTCTACCTGTATCGCGAGCTTCCTGATGAAGTGCCCGTGCCCTTCGACATCCCGGTGCTCTATCGCGACGCGGACATCGTGGTCGTCGACAAGCCGCACTTTTTGGCCACCATGCCACGGGGACGGCACGTCGCGCAGACCGCGCTGGTGCGGCTACGCCGGGAACTGGGATTGCCCGAGCTGAGCCCGGCGCATCGGCTCGACCGGCTGACCGCCGGGGTGCTGCTGTTCACCACCCGGCGGGAGGTGCGCGGCGCGTACCAGACGCTGTTCTCCCGGGGTTTGGTGAGCAAGACCTATCTGGCGCGGGCCGCCGTTGATCCGGCCTTGGTATTTCCGCGCGTTGTGCGCAGCCGGATCGTCAAGCGCCGGGGTCACCTGCAGGCGGTCTGCGAACCAGGAGTGCCCAACGCGGAGACTCGAGTGGAACTGTCCCCCGCAAGCGGGTGGGGGTACCTCCCTCTGGGGGCGTGCCCCCAATCACCGGAGGGTCTGTACCGACTGACACCGCGCACGGGACGTACCCACCAGCTGCGGGTGCACATGGCCTCGCTAGGGATACCGATCGAGGGTGACCCGTTGTATCCCAACGTGATTGACGTGCCCGCTGACGATTTCACCACGCCGATGCGGTTGCTGGCGCAGCGCATCGAGTTCACCGATCCGGTGGCGGGGGTGCGTCGTGAATTCGCCAGCCGTCGACCGGGCCCGTGAGCACTGGGTTCATCCTGATCATCTGGTTTGGATTCCGATCCTAAGGGAGATTCTTAGGAAATGAATACTGTGAAGCAAACGGGGCCGTGGGTTCGGCTGTGCACCAGCGTGCTGGCGGGTGGCGGGCTGGCCTTGTCCGCTTTCGGACTGGCTGGCGGCATCGCCCAGGCGGCGCCGGCCCCTGCGCCGAGCTATCACTGGTGCCCAGGTGATCAATGGAACCCGGGCTGGGGCAACATCTCGGACTGGGACTGGAATCACTGCCACGACTGGCAAGGTCCGGGAGGCCCGTATGGTCCGGCGGGCTGGGGACCCTGGGGCCCCCCGCCGCCGTGGGCGCCGCCGCAGCCACCTCCACCGCCGTGGGCACCCGGGGCCAACCTGATGTGGAACCCTACCGTCAATGGTTGGGGATTCTGGAACAACGGAGTATGGACTCCGATCTAACCAAACGCCGGCTCTAGTCAAACGCTAGCCATCAATGGTGGTTACCGTCAGCCCGAACGGAAGCAATCCGTACCCGCGGGCTACCCGATGCCGGGATGTTCATGCGTGGCCTTGGCGAAGACGCTCCCGGTCCACTTCGACAACTACGGCGCTTCGCGTCGCCGTTGGCCGACTTCACGCTTGAGATGCCGCACCGCGGCGTGACCGATCGATCATCGTGTTGGACCGCGGCGCCCCGGTGACCGTCTGAAGGGACCTGACCTGCGCCCGCTGCTGTGAGAAGTGCCCACGGCTATCCCAGTCGGGGAGCAACGGCCGTCTGGCCAATAAGTCGCATGATGGCTAGCGTCTTGGGTATATCGTTCCAACCAGGAAGGATCTAGGCCGCACGTGAGGCGTCGACGCGCAAAGTTCCAGGGTTTTTCGCGGCCTGGTCAACACAAGTTTGCTGAGGCGTTCTCAGCGTGGGCAGGGTGAGGTGTCATGGACCTATTAGCGCCCCCCGAGGTCACCTCGGCGCTCATCCACTCCGGGCCGGGAGCGGGCTCACTGTTCGAGGCCTCCGGTGGCTGGCAGCGTCTGGGCGTCGAGTTGGAGAACTCGGTAGCCGTTTATGCCTCGACGTTGTCTTCACTGATTGAGTCCTGGGACGGCCCGTCCTCGATGACCATGGTCCAGGCCGTCCAGCCCTACCTCATCTGGTTGCGCACGACCGCGCAGCAGTCCCAGCAGATGGCCGCCTCAACTGAGGCCGCCGCAGCGGCATTCACCTCCGTCC
Source organism: uncultured Actinomycetota bacterium (assembly GCA_963730415.1). Taxonomy (GTDB): domain Bacteria; phylum Actinomycetota; class Actinomycetes; order Mycobacteriales; family Mycobacteriaceae; genus Mycobacterium. Next base: position 235,126 of record CAVSSC010000004.1, read on the forward strand.
ACTCGGCGGTGGTTCCGCCCGCACAGGTCACCGCTAACAGGACGCGACTGGCGCAGTTGTTGGCCACCAACCGGTTCGGGACCAACACGGCGGCGATCGCCCAAACCGAAGCCCAGTACCAGGAGATGTGGGCGAACAATTCGGCGGCGATGAGTAGTTATCAGGCCGCCTCGGCACAATTGACCCAGCTGCCTCAATTCTCTTCGCCGCTTGCGATTTCCAATCCGACGGCGACGGCTGCTCAAGCCAGCGTGCTGCCCGCGATTACTCCCTCTTCGACCGCCTCGACATTGGCGTCGACATTGGCGGACCCCTCTAGCGGCGGCCTCGTCAACAATGGCTGGTTTCAGCTGGCCAACACCTGGGGAAACCAGTTCATCTCGTCCGGGTTTCCCATCAACATGCTCGGTGTGTGGGCGCAAATGGCGACCGCTCAGGGGGTGCAGTCTGTGGGCGGCGACATTGGCCAGGGCCTATCGGAGGGTTTGGGAGCCTCAACCGCCAGTTTGGCCAATGCGATCAAGGCCATTGGATCGGCACCAGCACCTACGGCAGCGGTGGGTGTTGGAGTTTCGCTGGGTAAGCTGACCGCGCCGCCTGCGGTGGTGGGGCTTCTGCCGGCTTCTCAATCGCCGGTGCAACTTGCGTCGGCGGTGTCCCCGCTTTCTTCGGCGGGATCCGGATTGCCGATGATGCCCGCGTTGATTCCGCCGCCGATCTCGCCAGGCAGTGGTTGGCGCAAGCGGAAGCAGCAAAAGCAGGAGGATCTCGAAATCGGGCTGGGGGTCAAGGGAAAAGTGATGCCCCGACCGCCGTCGGCGGGATGAGAGCCGAATATGGTGCCCGAAGACTGCGGACGCCGAATGCCGCCACCGGGTAGGTCAACAGCGCAAGCAGCAGGACACCGAGATGTCTAGTCGCGTAACACATTCGGAAATCGTCGTAGCGGTCGGCATGCCCCATTCACGCTACCCCGGCTCTTTTGCAGGGTGAAACGTGATCGATTTTGGGATACTGCCGCCCGAGATCACCTCGGCGCTGATCCACTCCGGACCCGGTGCGTGGTCACTGATCGAAGCCGCCGGCGTGTGGCAGGAACTGAGCATCGAGTTGGAGGCAACTCTTGGCAGCTACGCGTCGGAGTTGTCGTCACTGACCGGGTCCTGGCGCGGTCCGTCCTCGATGGCGATGGCCCAGGCCGTCGAACCCTACCTCGCCTGGTTGCGCACCACCGCGCAGCAGTGCGAGCAGATTGCCTCTTCGGCGCAGGCCGCCATAGCGGCGTTCGAGTTAACTCACTGGACGGTGGTTCATCCCTCAGTTGTCAGTGCCAACCGGGCGCGGCTGGCGCAATTGTTGGCCACTAACTTTTTCGGGATCAACCTTCCCGCCATCGCCGAAACCGAAGCCGAGTACCAAGCCATGTGGGTGAACAACTCGGCAGCGATGTATCGCTATGCCGCAACCTCGGCAAGCGCTATCAAGCTGCCTCAGTTCTCGTCGCCGCCTCCGGTTGCCAATCCGGAGGCGCTGGCTGCCCAAACCAGCGTGGTACCTGCTACGAACGCTGCCGCTCCGACGGCCTCGACATTGGCGGACCCCGCTGCTGGCGGCCTCGTAAGCAATGGCTGGTTTCAATTGGCCAACAACTGGGCGAACCAATTCCTTGCCGCGAGCGGATTTCCGGTCAACCTTGTCGGTGTGTGGGCGCAATTGTCGACCGCCCAGGGGTTTCAGTCGATCGCCACCAATCTTGGCCAGGGCTTGGCGGAGGGTGGGGCCGCTTTGTCAGCGGCGGAGGCAAGATTAATCAGCGCGCTCAGCGCGGCTGGATCGGGGTTAGCGCCTAGAGCAGCGGTGGGTGTTGGAGTTTTGGTGGGCAAGCTGACCATGCCGCCTTCCATGGTGGGGCTGTTGTCGGCGTCGCAATCGCCGGTGCAACTCGCATCGGCGGTATCGCCGCTTCCGCCGTCGCAATCCGGGTTGCCCATAATGCCCCCGATAATGCCGCGGTCGGTCTCGGCAGGTAGTGGCTCGCGCAAGACGAAGCAGCAAAAATACGACGATATTGAAATTGGGTCGGAGCTTCCGGGAACGGTGATGCAAAGACCGCCATCAGCGGGATGAACGTTGATCCCGGGGCGCGGCCTCAATCCGTTGATATCGACAGAAGTCCGCGCCCGGTGACGTGATGCGCCCAGTCGTCCGAGCGCGCTAGCCGGCGCTGGTGTGGAAGAGCAAACCCAGCAGGTACGTGATGGTCGCTGCACCGTAACCAATGAGCAACTGGCGCAGCGCCGGACGCAGTGGCGATCCCCCGGAGATGAGCCCGACGATGACTCCGGTAGCCAACAAAGCGGCCCCGACCAGTGCAGCGGCCACCACTAGCGCGGTGAAACCGCTAAGTCCCAGTAGGTAGGGCAACACCGGTATGAACGCTCCGGAGCCGAAGCAGATGAAGCTCGAAACACCGGCGCGCAGACCCGTGCCCACGGTCTCGCGCCCGTCAGGGTCAGGTCTCGCCATGCCAGGATGTCTGTCTCCCCCGGCACCCAGGTCGCGCAGGACCCCGGCGGCTCGGCGGTCAGCCTCATCGGCACTCATACCGCGCGCCCGGTAGACCAGCGCCAGCTCGTTGGCGTCCAGATCAAGCTGCGGCAGCGCACTACCGGCCTCGGGGCTGGGCGTCGAGGCCTCGAGCAGTTCCAGTTGGGAGTTAACCGACACGTATTCGCCGGCTCCCATCGACAGTGCTCCGGCCAGCAGCCCGGCCAGACCGGTGGCCAGCACGGTGTGGCTGGATACACCGGTGGCGCTGATGCCCAGAACGAGGGCGAGGTTGGTGGTGAGTCCGTCGTTGGCGCCGAACACCGCGGCGCGGAAGCTACCCGACAACCGGTCGCGTCCCCTGGTCGCCAGCGCGCGGACAACCTCGGCGTGGATGTGTTCATCGGCGGCCATCCTGAGTGTGGCGTCGAGGTCCTCGTCATAGCACGACCGGGTTTCGGATCGCTGTATCAGCGCCAGCACGAACACAAATCCGAAGTGATGAGCCAAGAAGGCAAGCAGGCGTGTGCGCAGAGGGACGCGGGCCGCCGCGCCGACCTGCTCGCCGAGCAACCTCAACCAATGTTGCTCGTGGCGAGCCTCGGCGTCAGCCAGCTCCAACAGGATCGCACGTTCCTCGCCGGTGCGGCGCTCGGCTAGCTGGCGATAAATGGCGGCCTCGGCGCGTTCGTTGGCCAGATGCTGGCGCCAGCGCCGCAACTCCGACGGACGTGGCCGATGGGTTGCATCCGAAGACGAATTGGTGTGATGACCACCTCGGCCGGGCATCGACTCGGGTTCCACCTGAAATCACCGCCTGTGCATCGTGGTGTACAGAGGAGTCACCCAGCGCCTGGTGGCTCCAGCTTGACCCATCTTCTCCACGTTCACTAGGGCCGGATGTCGCATCTGGCATCGCGGAGCCAGGGCCCATTGCGGTTACCAGTGCCACCTGAATTGAGGACTCAGGTCACTAGAAAGGGCCGGCACGTTCCGGCGAGCATGGTGGGCGTGACTGACTTCTCCTCTCCGGGGTTCGCCCCGGGTCTGATCCCGATGTCCACCATCACCGGCGACCCCGTCGCGCGCGTCCCCGCCGACGCCACGGTTGCCGACGTCGCCAAGGCCATGGTGGCTGGCGACGTCGGAGCCCTTGTGGTCGGTGACGACGCGCTGCCCGCCGCACTGGTAAGCGAGCGCGACATCGTTCGCTTGGTGGCCGCTGGACAAGATCCAGCTTCCGTCCCGGCCTCCGCCATAGCCAGCACCAAGCTGGTGTGGTGTGACGCCGAGGCCTCGGTTAACCAAGTGGCGGCCCGGATGATGGACCGCTACATCCGCCACGTCCTGGTGGAGCGCGATGGCGCGCTGGCCGGCATCGTCTCGGCCCGCGACCTGCTGGGCGTTTACAGCGCCTACAACGCCGAAGAAGACCTGGATTCGGATTCGGCGTGAAGCGGCGATCCGTGGCCGCCTTGGTCGGCGGAAGCCTGGCCGGGCTGACGGGTTGGGACCTCTTGCAGCGCCGTCACACCATCTTGCGCAACTTCCCGATCATCGGGCACCTGCGATTCCTCCTCGAAGCGGTCGGCCCGGAGCTGCGCCAGTACATCGTCACCGACAATGATGCGGAACGGCCGTTCAGCCGCGACCAGCGCCGCTGGGTGTACACATCGTCGAAGTTGGCCAACCGATACTTCGGCTTCGGCACCGACAACGACCTGGAACGGGTCCACAACTATTCCATCATCAAGCATGCGGCGTTCCCCGTGTCGGCCCCGGACGGCGAACCTGAGCATCCGGACCCGGCCGTACCGTTGCCGGCGGCGAAGGTGCTCGGCGGAGCGCGGGGACGGGCCAAGGCTTTCCGGCCACCGTCGTTGATCAACGTCTCCGGGATGAGCTTCGGGGCGCTGGGCGGCGCGGCCATCACCGCGCTCAACAAGGGCGTGGCGCTGGCCGGCGCGCTGCACACCACGGGCGAGGGCGGGGTATCGCCCTACCACCTCAATGGCGGCGATCTGGTCTGGCAGATCGGCACCGGCTACTTCGGTTGCCGCAATGACGACGGCAGCTTCAGCCTTCCCCGTCTGATCGACCGGGTGGCGGCGACCCCATCGATCCGCGCCATCGAGATCAAGCTCAGCCAGGGAGCCAAGCCCGGCCTGGGCGGTATGTTGCCCGGCGCCAAGGTCACCCCCGAAATCGCCGCCATCCGCGGTGTTCCGGTCGGCGTGGACTGCAAGAGCCCGGCCGGCCACTCCGCGTTCCGCGACGTAGACGGGCTGCTCGAGCTGGTGGAGACCATCGCCGCCGAGACTGGCCTACCGGTAGGCATCAAGTCGGCGGTCGGGGAAGACCGGTTTTGGCTTGACCTGGCCGCGCGCATGGCCCGCACCGGCACGGGTGTCGATTTCGTGACCGTCGACGGCGGCGAAGGCGGCACCGGCGCGGCTCCGCTGGTCTTCAGCGACCACGTCGCGCTGCCCTTCAAGTGGGCTCACCCTCGCGTCTACCGGGCCTTCGCCGAACAGGGACTGCACCACGACGTGGTGTTCATCGGCTCCGGCAAGCTGGGCATCCCCGAGAACGCCCTGCTGGCTCTGGCCATGGGCTGCGACATGATCAACGTGGCCCGAACCGCCATGTTCTCCATCGGTTGCATCCAGGCCCAGCGCTGCCACACCGGCCGCTGCCCCTCCGGCGTCGCCACCCAGTCACCGTGGCTGCAGCATGGCCTCGACCCGGACCTGAAGTCGGTGCGCTGTGCTAACTATCTCGCCACCCTGCGCTTCGAACTGCTGACCTTGGCCCGCGCCTGTGGCTACGTCCACCCCGCGCTCGTGCCGCTCGACGCTATCGAACTGCTCGACGTCGACCTGAAGACCGTGCAGGTCAACGAGTTGTTCGGGTACAAGTCTGACTGGGGCATGCCCGGCCCGGCCGACATCGACGCGATCACGACACTTATGGGCTAAGCGGTCAATGATTCACTCGCCGGCGGCCGGCGATAATGATGCGGCCGGGATTCCAGCATGCGGTTGCGAACGATGTGTTCGACGAGGATGGGAACGAAGGTCTGGACCGGTGCATCGACGAATTGTTTCGCGGCCTCTTCGCACCACAGCTTGATCTGGGCGGTCCGCTGCTCGTCGCCGATGCCCTCGTGCCGGGCCAGCTTGTCGGCGACGTCAGCCACGTTTCGCGCAACGGTTGCAGGGCCGGCCGGCGCAACCTGGGCATCGGCGGGTACGCGTGCCTTTTCCAGCGCTTGGCTGGCAACGTCTTCGCCGGTGTCCGGCCGGATGACGTTCAGTGTGATGTGGCGACCGTCCTCCCCGATCAGGATGACGCTGGCCGGCTCGTCACTGGTGAAGCCCAGCAATTCGATCGTGTGGCCGGCGACCTCCGCCAGTGGCGGTGTGTCGTGCCAGCCATTGCGGCGGTAGCCCACCATCACGACGTTCCCCAGCCGCTCGGATAACGACGTCACCAAGTCCGGTAGCTCGTCGACCAAGTTTGTCGACTGCGGCCACCAAGCCCCGTCAATATGCTCCGACGCAGAGCGATAGGGCTTGAGCTGCAACCGATTTTCGCGCTCCATCTCAACCATCCTGCTCAAGCTGACTCTACGGATCGGCGTACACCGACCCACTGGAAACGGTACGGCCACCGTGACCAACTCGCGACCCCAGTGGGTGGCCGCAGGGTTTACCGAACGTGAACAACAAGTATCAGCAACGAGTTTCGGCTGCGCGATCAGCCGGCCGACTCGCCGTCCATGATCCGTCGCTGCACGGTCTGCGACGCACGCAGCAGCAGGTCGGGAGCAACCGCGGACAGCGAACTGGCCACCGCAGCGGCCAGCAAGGCCTGACCCCAGGCAAACGGGTCCACCGGGGTGCAGCCGAACACCTGGCTGAGCCCGGGGACGCTGACCACCACCATGAGTGCGCCGAGCGAGCCGGCCGACGTCAACACCACCAACGGGGCGCGCGAGTCGACAAGAGTCTGGGCGAGTTGCGTGCTGACCAATGCGATCAGTGCGACCGTCGCCGCGCGGCGCGGCGTTCCGGTCACGCTGGCCATCAGCCAGCCCGTCGTGGCGCCGATCGTGGTGGCCGCACCACGAATCCCGATCGCCCGCCACATCGCTGCCTCGTCACGGTCGACATCATCGGTGCCCATCTGCGGGCTGACGGCCAGTGCGGCGGCGGGCAGCGCATCGGTCAGCATGTTGACCAACAGCATCTGGCGGGCGTTGAGCACGGAACGCCCGGTCAAGATGGTGGTGATCAGCGCAAAGCACACCTCGCCGAGGTTGCCGCCCAACAACATCGACACCGCCGACTGCACCCGCCGCCACAGCTGCTGGCCTTCGTCGAGGGCGTCGAGTAGCGCCTCGATCCGCTCATCGAGCAGCACCACGTCGGCCGCGGTGCGGGCCGCATCACTGCCGCGCGCGGCCACCCCGACGCCCACGCTGGCTGCCCGGATCGCGGCGGCGTCGTTGACACCGTCGCCGACCATCGCTGTGACCAGCCCGGCCCGCTCAAGGGTTTGGACCACGTCGATCTTGTGTTCCGGCGTCATCCGCGCGAAGACCACTCGCGACGTGACGGCCGCGGCCCGCTCGTCGGCGGACAGCGCTTCCCAGTCGCTGCCGGTAATCACCTGGTCGGCAGCGACGTCGATGCCCAGCTCTTGGGCGATCACGGCCGCGGTAGCCGGGTGATCGCCGGTGATCAACCGGACGCCGATATCACGCTTGGCGAGTTCGTTCAGCACGGCCCGGGCCATGGGTCGAACCGTGTCGGCCAATCCGAGCAGACCGACCGGGGTGAGATCAGAGGTGCACAGGGTCTCCAGCAGATCGGGATCGGTCGCGGCGGCCGCTGCTTGATCCGGGCTGAGATGGCGCTCGGCCACCGCCAGCACCCGCAACCCGCTGGCCGCCATCTCGTCGATCTGCTGCGTCAACGGTTCATCGTCATGGAGCAACGCCGACGCGAGCACCTCGGGTGAACCCTTGATGGTTAGCCGGGTGCCGACGAGCGCGGCTGCGAACGGACGACCGGACTGGAACGGCAGGAATGCGTCACGCGTCAGCCGTGGTTGCGGCTGGGAGCCGTCGCCGCGAACCGCGAGATCGCCGGCGGCCTGGTGTATCGCATCGTCGGTGGCGTGGTCGACACGGTGGGTGTGCCTGGCATAGCTGGTGCTCAGCGCCGCATCCAGCACCTGTCCGGAGGTGAAGCCCGTCATCGGGCGCACCGCTTTGACCTTCAGCCGGTTTTCGCTCAGCGTGCCGGTCTTGTCGAAGCACACCACGTTCAACCGGGCCAGCGCTTCGACCGAGTGGGGGTTGCGGATCAGCACCGATTCGCCGGTGAGCCGCCGCGCGGCGGACAGCTGGGCCAGCGTCGCCACGAGCGGCAAGCCTTCCGGAATGGCAGCGACGACCAGCGTGACCGCGCTAGACACGGCCTCGCGCACCGGCGTGCCCCGCGACACGCTCAGCAACCCCACCAGGCCCCCGCTGACCACACTGAACGGCAACGCCCGGCGGGTGATGTGCCTCAACTGTCGCTGCAGGCCGATCTCGTGCAACTTCCTCGGAGCCATCGCCAACGCCCGGCGCATCTCCGAGCGCGACCCGACCGCGGTCACCACGGCCACCGCCGTGCCGGCGACCATCGTGGTGCCGGCATAGAGCATGCAGGTGCGTTCGGCCAGCGGGGCGCCCGGCGTGGGGTCGGTCTGCTTGGCCACCGGCAGCGATTCGCCGGTCAGCGTGGATTCGTCGACTTCGACATTTAATGCGTGCAGCAGCCGGGCGTCCGCCGGGATCACCTCGTCGGCATGGACTTCGATGATGTCGCCCAGACGCAGCCACTTGGTCGGCACTTTTTCGCGGCGCTGTGCTTCCAGCGGGCCCACGCGCCGTCGCGCCGGCGGGTCCTGGACAGCCAGCAGGCGATTCAGGGTGCGTTCGGCGTGCAGCTGCTGCTCAGCCGACAAGGCGGCGTTGACCAAAAGGACGCTACCCACCAGGACCGCATCCAGCGGCGAGCCGAGCAGCGCGCTGGCCAACGCGCCGGTGGCCAACAGGGGGGTGATCGGGTCCGACAGGTCGCCGCGCATCTCGTCGGCGAAATCGCGGACAATTCCCCACGACGCCGCGGTGGCGCCGTGCAGCGCGCGAACCGGTGGCAGCTGTTGCCACCATGCGGATTGTTCTTTCGTGTCTTCGTCCGGCGGGCGGGGCAGCAGCCGCTGCACCTCCGCAACCGGTAGGGCGTGCCAGTCGTGGCTGGTTTCGGGCTCGGGTAGCGGGTCGCGGAAGACCTTTCCGGCCGCCCGGTATCCGAGCCACAGGCTGGCGACCATGCCGACATTGACCGATGCCGAACTACGCCCGGGCACACCGGGAACCAACATCAATGCGCCGATCGCCGAAGCCGAGGCCGACAGCCGGACGGCATTGTTGGTAGCGGCTCGCGCGGCGGGCAGCGCGTGCAGCACACGCCAAGCGCCGGTCAGGTCCGACACAAACACGTCGGCATCCCACGGCGGAGGATGCCGGTCCCGGAGCACGCCGATCGTGACGTCGGACCGATGCTCGGCGCGCATTTCCGAGGTGGTCAGCAACGCCACGGTGGCGCCGCCGGCCTTGAGTTCCGCGACAGCTGCCGCCACCGCATGGTCGATCGGCCCATCCGAGGGATACAGTTGGTCGAATCCTTGTGCTAGAGAACGTAATCCGTCGTCATCGAGGGAATAGACCCGTGGCTGCGCGCGTCGCGCCTCGGTAAGCACCGCCGCGGCAAAAGGATCGCGAACCGGGCTGATCAGTGCCTCGCCGGTACTGCCGGCTCCGGGGATATCTGCCAGCTTGTGCCATCCTGGCTTCAGGTCGTCGTGATCGAGTGCGGCTCGAACCGCTTCCCAGGCATGGGCGCGTACCGAATTCTCCACCCCCAGAACGCGACTGACCATCAATTCGTCGGAGTACAGCGCTCGCGGGTCGATCATGATCGCGTCAATCCGGTCGAGTGTCCGCAGCACACGGGGACGCAGCACGAGCGCGTCGTAACGGGTAGAAAGGCCGCGGCTCATCGTGCAGCCGAACGCTTCGCGGACGGTGCGCAACGGCTTTGGGACCGCAGCCAGTGCGGCAGCACCGGCCGTGTCGAGGTTGCGTGACAGCAAACCGACCGCGGCGGCGGCACCGATACCGGCCATACCGATGCCGTTGGCGTAGCGTTCCGCGGGCCCGTCGGGCGGAGCCGGGCGGCTTCTGGGCGGCGTCAAGGCCACATCGTCCGGCAAGGGCTGACTGCCCAGCCCGGGTTCATGCCGAGACCAAGACAGCCGACCGTTCAAAGCCTCGGCCGCCAGCATCGTGCGGGTGGCGGCCTCCGCGGCCGCCGCCGTCGGCGACAGCGTCAACGCGGCCGTCGCGGCGTTGACGAAACCGAACAAGACATCGGTGCCTTCCGGCCCGAGGCGCCGGTCCAGCTCTCGGCGCAGTCGCGGCAGGTGATCCGCCAGCGTCGGCGGCACGGCCACCAAGTCGGGCAGTCGGGGCAGCCGCATCAGGCTGCCGGTCAGTGAAAGGCCAAGGCCCACAGTGGCGGCCGTGGCCGCCACCATCCGCGCCATCAGCACCGCGTCGTCGCCCGGCAGACTGGCCGGGTGCTGTCGCGCGGCGCGCGGTCGGTCGCGTTCAGCGTCGGCGACGATCCGGCAGAGCTCTGCCGCCGACGGCCCATCGGCCTCCACGGTGACCACTAGCCGCGCCAGCGTGAAGTTCAGGAACGCTTGGCGTACGCCGGGTGTTGCACGGACGGCCGCCAATACGTCGGCGGCGATCACCGAGGCGTGCTCACCACCGAGGCCGCGCACCTCGATCCAGCGCCGCGGACCGTTGCTGCTGTTGCGCCGTGCCGGTGGGCCGCCGATCGCCTCGATCACCACGCCTGCCGCCGCGCGCGTCAACGCCGAAACGTCTGGGGTGGCACGGGCCAGTGACCTGCCCATGCTCGCCGCGACGTTGCCGCCCATCAGGGCGGTACTTGCGGCCGTGCCCGCGACGACAGCGCTCGCGGTAACCGCCATCCGGGTGCCTGCTGCGGCGGCCCGTAACGGCGCCAGCACGCCCAAACCGGGAAGACCACGTCGCGTGATCACCGTGTTCACATTACCTAGTAGCAAGTTCTTGAGACCTTTTACAGCTGATGAATCGGCCGTACGCCGAATTGTCACGCCTCATCTCGACGTTCGCGGCACACGTGGATTGACGCCGGAATGGATGAAGCGCGCGGCGCGTCGCTGAATCCGGTGGTTGAGACCGCGGGTGCGATTCGGCTGGCCGAACACGCGCACCGGCTCGCTGTAGAAGACTTTCTTGGCCGCTTCGACAAGGACCAGGTAGGTGACGATGAACACGGCCAGTGCGGCGTAGAACTGCCACGGCAGCGGGGTGAAACCCAGTTTGCGGCCCAGCGGCGTAACGGTGAGCACAAAGCCGATCACGTCCACCGACATCAGCGTCACCGTCAGCAGCGTGCCCGGCCGGCTGCGCAGGAACGGCACTCTGCGGGTGCGGATCGCGAAAACGATAAACGTTTGGGTGAGAAGGTTTTCCAGGAACCACCCGGTGTGAAATGCCACCTCCCCAGCGTGCAGGATGCCGAGCATGAATCCGAAGGTCAAGAAATCGAACAGCGAGTTGATCGGGCCGAACGTGAGCATGAACCTGCGGATGAATGCGACGTTCCAGTGCGATGGCGCATCACATTGCTCCTCATCGACCCGGTCGGTGGGGATCGCCAGCTGGGAGGCGTCGTAGAGCAAGTTCCCCAGCAAGATCTGGCTGGCCAACATCGGCAGAAACGGCAAAAACGCCGAAGCCGCCGCGGCGCTGAAAGTGTTGCCGAAGTTGCTCGATGTGCCCATGAACACGTACTTGATGGTGTTGGCGAAAATCTTTCTGCCCGTGGCCACTCCGGTGGCCAGCACACCCAGATCCTTCTCCAGCAGCACCACGTCGGCTGCGTCCTTGGCCACATCGGTTGCGGTGTCGACGGAGATGCCGACGTCGGCGGCGTGCAGGGCCAGCGCGTCGTTGACTCCGTCGCCGAGGAAGCCCACTGATCGTCCGGTGCGCCGCGCGGCGGTGATAAGGCGCGCTTTCTGCTCGGGCGAAATGCGGGCAAAGATGGTGTAGTTCTGTGCGGCGTGCTCGAATTCCTCGTCGCTGAAATGTTCCATCTGCCCGCCGGTGATCGTCCCTTTTGAGACCAAACCCAAATCGGCGCAAACCTTCTCGGCTACCCGCGGGTTGTCGCCGGTGGCGATTTTCACCTCGATGCCCAGCTCTGCGAGCCGCGCAAGCGATTGTCGCGCGGCGGACTTGGGTTCGTCGGCAAACACGCAGAACCCCACCAACATCAGCTCGGATTCGTCGTCGGCGGTGATGGTGGTCAGCTGTGGCGCCGGCTTGACCGCCACGGCAACCACTCGGCGCCCGGCGGCGAACAACGCGGCTAGAGTCTGTTGAGCATTTTCTGGTGTGCTCGGGCAGCGACTCAGCATCTGCTCGGGTGCGCCCTTTACCACCAGAAGCCGCTTCCCATGGTCATCGACCAAGGCCGACGTTGCTCGCCGGGTGTGGTCGAATGGCAAAAAGGCCACCCGGACAACGTCATCGCTGACGAGCTGCTGTGCACTTGGGTGCGCCCAGAGTGCGCTGTCCAGCGCGTTGGTGACGGCGCCGCCTGCGGCGGGATCGAGGTCAGAGGCCAGCAGTGCCAGACGCAGCACCGAGTCGTTATGCTCTCCGGCCGGGTTGACGGTATCGACCAAGCTGATGTGCCCCTCGGTCAGGGTTCCGGTCTTATCGGTGATCAGAATGTCGATGTCGCCGAAGTCTTCGATGCATACCAAACGTTTGACCAGCACCTTGGCTTTGGCCAGTTGTCGGGAACCGGTCGCCAGGCTGGTGCTGACCACCGCTGGGAGCAGCTGCGGCGTGATGCTGACCGCAATGGCCAGCGCAAACAGCGCCGAATTGATCAGCGGCCGGTGCAACATCAAGTTGGTGACCAAAATCAGCACAGTCAGGGCGATCGCGACTCGTAGCAGCAGATAGGAAAACCGGCGAAGACCGGCCTGAAACTCGGTCTCGGGTTGCCGCTCACTCAAACCGGCCGCAATCCGGCCGAACTCAGCGCGATTGCCGGTGGCATAAACAACGGCCAGGCCCTCGCCCGCGCTCACGATCGTGCCCATGAAGGCCAGATCGGTCATATCGGTCAGCGCGGCGTCGGCCGGCACCGGCAGTGGTGACTTCTCGGAGCCGGTGGATTCCCCGGACAGAATGCTTTCGTCGCATTCCAACGCCGCGGATTGGATCAATCGCACATCCGCGGGCACGGCCTGTCCAAGGGACAGTTGGATCACATCGCCGGGGACCAGATCCCGGACATCGACATCGACGAATCTCCCGTCGCGTCGCACAATCGCGGTGTGGCGGATGCGGGAGTGCATAGCAGCTGCGGCCTGCTCGGCGCGGTACTCGTTAAAAAACCCCAGTCCGATGCTGGCGGCCAGGATCACGCCTATGATCAGTGCTTGGGTATGGTCGCCAAGGAAATACGACAGCACGGCGGTCACGGCCAGCAGTATCAATACCGCGTTGTTCAGCTGGCGGGCCAGCACCGCCCAGGCGCTGACGTGATGGGTGCGGATTGCGTTGGGGCCGTGCTCTGCCAAGCGTTTGCAGGCCTCGGCGTTGGACAGTCCATCGGCCGAGCTATCCAGCTGGCCTAAAACCTGCTCCACCGGGGCGGCAGCCACCGTGTGAGCGGTCAGCGGTTCGCGGATCGCCGGAAGGGGCACCGCCGCAGCCTAACTTGCATCAGCATCAAGCGGAGGAGCCGTTTAGGCCCCTCTTCGGGTGGCTTTCGTCACTTGTGAAACCTATCGAAAACAGCTTTAGCGTGCGACGCGCGCTTTGATGCTCAAAGGTATATCGCGTGGGCATCGCCTGGCCGATGATTGCCATGTGGACCCGCGGCAGCTCCGCGCGACAACTCAGGCTCAGAGAGGTTTCACCATGCGAACCGTCTATCACAAGCAGCTGGCCGATTTGATGACGCAACTAGGAGAGATGTGCGGCCTGGCCGGGGAAGCAATGAAGCGCGCAACCCAGGCTCTGTTGGAGGCTGACCTTGACGCCGCCGAACAGGTGATCCGCGACCATGAGCGGATGGTGGCAATGCGAGCGCAAGCGGAAAAGGAAGCGTTCGCGCTACTGGCGCTACAGCAACCGGTAGCCGGCGAGCTACGGGCCGTCTTCAGCGCCATACAGATCATCGCCGATACGGAACGGATGGGTGCGTTGGCTGTGCATGTAGCCAAGATCGCCCGGCGGGAGCATCCGAAGCAGGTACTTCCCGAGGAAGTCCGCGGGTGCTTCGCTGACATGGCAAAGGTGGCAATTGCCTTGGGCGACAGTGCAAAACAGGTGCTGGTATCCCGCGACCCGCAGAAGGCCGCTCGACTTCACGACGAAGACGACGCCATGGACGAGTTGTATAGGCATTTGTTCAGCGTGCTGATAGATAACAATTGGAAGCACGGCATCTCCGTTGGCGTCGAAACGGCGTTGCTGGGGCGTTTTTACGAGCGCTTCGCCGACCATGCCGTGGAAGTCGGCCGCCGCGTCATCTTCATGGCCACCGGCGATCTGCCTACCGAGGACCAGATATCCACCTACTGAGGGCGGCATCGCCTCACGTGTGCTGAGAAGATGGCGTCGAGCAGCTCACGCCGAGACTGGCTCTGACCGCGTGAGTATCAGACCAGCGTGGCGTTGGGGTCGGCCGTGATCTCGTCGGTGTTGGTGTTGTAGTCGAAGAGCTCGGCGTAGCGGCCCCAGCCGATGGCGATGTCGAGTTGTTGCTGGGCGTCCTGGTGATTGAATCCCTGTTCGAGGATGTCGAGGAAGAATCCGGTGTGCATGTTGCCGTCGGGGCAGTCATGTAGGGCGTGGCAGATGGTGCGCACCAGGGGTGCGCGGGTGCGCACTTGTCGGGCGAAGATTTGCTTGCTGAGCTGGATGTCGGCGATGGTGAAATCCTTGCCGATGGGGTTGAGTTCGAGCTCGGCGCCGCTGACGTGCACGAAGTCGAGCAGCGCGGCGGCGTCCACCAGCGGCAGCAGGTCTTCGGCGGCGATGCCGAGGTCGGCGGCGACGTCGGGGATGTCGACGTGCCCACCTTTGCCGTAGACGATTTCGACCAGCCCGGCCAGCCCGCCGACGGTGGCTCTGGGTAGGGGGTGGCTGGTGGGTGTGGCGGAGCCGGGTTCGACGAGCGTGGTGGCGGGTCCGGTGCCGGTCAGCAGTCCATAGAGTTTGTCGACGAGTGCTTCAAACGATGGCGAACGGCGATCGCGGGGACGCTCGATGTCGATGGGGAATTCGGCCAGGATGCGGCCGGGATTGCTGCTCAGCACGATGACGCGGTCGGCCAGCACGATCGCTTCTTCAATGTTGTGGGTGACCACGCAGATGGCCTTGGTCGGGAATTCCTGGCCGGTCCACAGGCTCATCAGCTCGCTACGCAGGTTTTCGGCGGTGAGGACGTCGAGGGCGGAGAAGGGTTCGTCCATCAGCAGCAGATCGGGTTGCAGTACCAGCGCCCGGGCGAACCCGACGCGCTGGCGCATTCCGCCGGACAGTTCTTTGGGGTAGGCGGACTCGAAACCGTCGAGGCCGATCAAATCAATGGCTTCAAGGGCGCGCTGACGCTGCTCGGCTGGCTGGATTTTGCGTGCTGCCAGCCCGAGTTCCACATTCTTTTGCACGGTCAGCCAGGGCATCAGGGCGAAGTTTTGGAACACCATCGCGGTACCAGGGTTGGCGGCGTCGAGTTCGGCGCCGTGGTTGCTCGCCACACCGCTGGTGGGGGCGATCAGTCCGGCGATGATGCGCAGCAGCGTCGACTTGCCGCACCCGGAGCGACCGAGCACGGCGACGACTTCGCCCGCACGGATGTCGAGGTTGATGTCGTCGAGGACCACCAACGTGCCACCGTCGGGCTTGCTGAAGCTCTTGCTGACGTGGTCGAGGTGGATGATCACGTCGTCTTCAGTCATGGGAACCTCCGTCAAGCCTTTGCGGATCAGGATAGGGAGAAGCGCCGCTCGGACAGGCGGTAGAGGCGCTGCCACAGCACGATGTTCGTCGTCACGACATAGAAGCTCATCGCGATCACGCCGATGAGGAGGCGCGGGGCGTCGCCCACCGCGGTGGCGTGCGTGATGTAGGCACCCAGCCCGACAGCGGACAACGTGGTGCCGTGGTATTGGACGACTTCAGCGACGATGGAGGCGTTCCACGCGCCCCCGGCCGCGGTAATGCCGCCGGTGACGTAGCTGCCGAAGATTGCGGGCAGTATCAGGGTGCGCCACCTCAGCACCGTGGGCAGCCTCAGGCTGGCGGCGGCGTCACGAAGCTCGGTGGGGATCGCACTGGCCCCGGCGATGACGTTGAACAGGATGTACCACTGCGTGCCGAGCGCCATCAGCAAAATGCCGCCCCAGTTGATGCTGATCCCGGTGGCAAGCAGCACGGCGGTGAACAACGGGAACAGAAAGTTCGCCGGAAATGACGCGAGCACCTGCACCACTGGCTGAGCCAGTCGAGTTACTTTGGGATTCATGCCAATCCATACTCCGATCGGCACCCAGATCAACGTCGAGACCGCGACCACCACCACGACACGGGCAAAGGTGGCCAAGCCGAGCAGCGCCGCATGGCCGACTTCGGTGAAGCCGACGCTGCCGGCGATGTATTCGATCACCCGCAACGCGCCATAGCCCAGCGCAACCAACAACACGAGAACGAACACGGCGTCGCCGGTGCGGCGGCGCACGGTTGACGTTTTCAACCGACCCCCGGTCATGCCGAACACCGCCGTCACCCGGTCGACCGGATAGACCAACTTTCCGAGCGGACGGCCAACGATGCCGGGGACGCGCGAGCGCCGAAGGACGTCGAGCGTCACACTGCGCGGCGCTTCGATGGCCTCGGATTCCTCGATGCGGAACCTTTCGGCCCATGCTGTCAGCGGCCGCCAAAACAGCGCGTTCACCCCGATGATCACCACGATCATGACCGCGATGGCCAGCAGCACCCTCGTCAGATTTCCCTGGTCGCTGGCACATGCGACATAGGCGCCGATCCCGGGCAGGGCGAACTTATGGTTGTTGACGCTCAAGGCTTCCGACGCGGTGAGGAAAAACCAGCCCCCGCCGAAACTCATCATGCCGTTCCAGACCAGCGGAATCACCCCGCTGGGCAGGTCGACCCGCCAGAACCGTTGCCATCGTGACAGCCGCAACAGCCGGGATGCCTCGTCTAAATCGTGGGGTTGGGTGATCAGCGATTGGTAGAACGCGAACGTCATGTTCCACGCCTGCGAGGTGAAGATCGCGAAGATCGACGCGCATTCCAAGCCCAGCAACGAGCCGGGAAACAAGGCGATGAACCCGGTGATGGTGATCGCGAGGAATCCCAGGACGGGCACGGATTGCAAGAAGTCCAACAACGGAATGAGCACCTTTTCGGCACGGCGCGAGCGCGCCGCGGCGGTGGCATAGAAAAACGTGAACACCAACGACAAGCCCAGTGCGATGAACATCCGCAGCAGCGACCGGGCGGCGTAATACGGCAAGTGGCTGGGGTCGGTGGATACCGCAGAGGGTGCGTTCGGCACCGTCCACGGCACGGCCGCTCCGCGGCCGACGCGCACCACCAACCACAGCAGCACTGCGGCGCCGACGAACACGGCGACATCGGCGGCCCAGTTGCGTGCCGGGCGCGCCGCCACCGCCACACCGCGGCCGGGAAATGTGTGAACCACGGTCATTCGCGCACCGCCCGATACTTATTGAGGTTGACATGCTGACGGCTCCCGCTAGAGCCACGGCCAATGGTGGCGCAAGCAACGCCTTTGCACCACCCGGGCGGTTGCCCGGGATCGTGCGCGGCGCGGACCTTCTGGCCGGCCGCCCGTTGTTTACCTGCTGGTTGTGGCCACCGGCAGCGGCCGCGGCGTACTATCTGGCGGCCGAGCCGGTAGAGCCACGGGGCTAATTCATCGCCGAACCTGGTCCTGGGCTGAGCACCACCCGGCATCGCGACACAGGGTCTGGTGCAGACTGCTCGCGTGTGCATGGTGAGGAGGACGAGTGAGCACATCAGAGACGGCAGCTGAGCCGGGCGCAGAGCAGCCGGTAATTCACCTGTCAGAGTTGCTGCGTTCGCCGGTGCTGGCCCGTTCAGGCGAGGCTGTGGGCCGGGTCGAGGACGTGATCGTGCGGCTGCGCGGGACTGATGAGTATCCGCTGGTGACCGGGATCGTCGCCGGGGTCGGTGGACGGCGGGTGTTCATCGGCAGCAAATCCATTCACGAGTACGCCCCGAACCGAGTTGTGTTGGCCAAGAACAAGGTTGACCTTCGCGGTTTTGAGCGCCGCGACGGTGAGGTGCTTTTGCGCGCCGATGTGTTGGGCCACCGGTTGATCGATGTGGCCGCCGTGGAGCTGGTGCGCGCCTATGACGTCGAGCTCGAAGATACCGGCGCCGGGTGGGTGCTCACGGGGCTGGACACCCGCCGCCCGCCCCGGTTGTTCGGGCTGATCAAGCAATCCGGCGGGCACGCGGACCGCGATTGGAAGGCATTCGAACCGCTGATCGGTCACGCTCGCTCCGATGCCGTGCGGCGTCTGTCGGACCGGTTCGGCGAGTTCAAAGCCGCCGAGATCGCCGACCTTCTCGAGGAAGCAGACAAAGCTGAGGGCGGCGAGATCCTCGACCGGGTTCGCAGCGACCCGGAATTGGAAGCCGACGTCTTCGAAGAACTCGACCCCGACAAGGCCAGCCGGCTACTCGATGGCATGCCCGACGACGAGGTCGCCGCCCTGCTGGGCCGGATGCGCGCCGACGATGCCGCCGACGCGATCACCGACCTGCGCCAATCGCGGCGCCGGCGCGTGCTGGACCTGATGCCCGCCCCGCAGCGCACCAAGGTGATCACCTTGATGGGGTTCAATCCCGAAAGCGCCGGCGGGCTGATGAATGTCGACTTCGTCTCCTGTGCCGCCACCGCAACCGCGGGCTCGGCGCTGGCTCTGATCGCGGCCGCCCGCACCATACAGCCGGAGGCACTAGTCAAGGTGCATGTTCTCGACGAGGACAAACGCCTCGCCGGTGTGGTTTCGGTGATCACCCTGTTGCAGGCCGAACGCGGCGAAAATGTTGGGGCACTTATGGATTCCGACCCGGTGTGCGTCAGCGCCGACGCCGACCTAACCGACATCGCACTGTTGATGGCCGACTTCAACCTCTACTCCATCCCCGTAGTCGACGAGCAGGACCGCGTGCTCGGGGTGGTCACCGTCGACGACGTGCTCGAGGCCACCATCCCCGAGGACTGGCGCCGCCGCGAGCCCGCGCCCCGTCCGGTCCGCGAAATCGCCCAACCCGATGATGACCGCAACGCGCCGGTGCCGGGAGGTGAGGCACCGTGACCTCAGGCGCCGACAACGCCACCCGTCCCGAGGCGCCGGCCGAACAGGCCGTGCCGCGGCGCAGCGCCGTGCTCGACACCGCGCACCTGGGTGATATCGAGGGCGCGTTCGGACGCATCAGCGTCGGCGAGACCGAGCATCCTCGCACGTTGAAGACGCGGTTGATGACCCTGCTGGCCATCGTCGGTCCCGGGATCATCGTGATGGTCGGCGATAACGACGCCGGCGGGGTGGCCACCTACGCCCAGGCCGGCCAGAACTACGGCTACTCCCTGCTGTGGGTGCTGCTGCTGTTGATCCCGGTGCTCATCGTCAACCAGGAAATGGTGGTCCGGCTCGGCGCGGTCACCGGCGTCGGGCATGCCAGGTTGATCAACGAACGGTTCGGCCGCGGCTGGGGCTGGTTTTCCGTCGGCGACCTATTCCTGCTGAACTTCCTGACGATCGTCACCGAGTTCATCGGCATCACCCTGGCAGCCGATTACATCGGCGTCTCCAAATACATTGTGGTGCCGGTCTCGGCGGCGGCGCTGGTCGCGATCATGGCAAGCGGCAGCTTCCGGCGGTGGGAGCGGGCCATGTTCGTCTTCATCGCCGTCAGCCTGGTGCAGGTCCCGATGCTGCTGATGTCGCACCCGCAGTGGGGGCATGCGGCGAAGTCGTTTGTGGTGCCAAGCATCTCGGGTGGCGTGAGCTCGGATGCGGTGCTGCTGATCATCGCCATCGTCGGCACCACTGTGGCACCCTGGCAGCTGTTTTTTCAGCAGTCCAACGTCGTTGACAAACGCATCACCCCCAGGTTCATGGGCTATGAACGCGCCGACACCATACTCGGGGCCTTCGTCGTGGTAATCGGCGCCGCCGCGCTGCTGATGACCGGCGATTGGGCGGCGAGCTCCACCAACACCGTGGGTGGTTTCTCCGACGCCGGCGCCATCGCGCATCTGCTTGGCCAGCACAGCGCGGCTCTCGGCTTGATATTTGCGATCGTGCTGATCGACGCCTCGATCCTCGGCGCAGCCGCGGTGACCCTGGCCACCAGCTACGCCTTCGGCGATGTGTTCGGCCTGAAGCACTCGCTGCACCGCGGGTTCGCCGACGCCAAACAGTTCTACCTGTCCTACACCGCAATGGTGGTGTTGGCCGCGGCTATCGTGCTGATCCCCGGCGCCCCGCTCGGGTTGATCACCACCGCAGTGCAGGCCCTTGCCGGTCTGCTATTGCCCAGCGCCAGCGTGTTTCTGCTGCTGTTGTGCAACGACCGGGAAGTGTTGGGGCCCTGGGTCAATCGGCCCTGGCTCAACTGGGTCGCCGGGCTGATCGTCGGCACCCTGCTGCTGCTGTCGGGGATCCTGATGGCCACCACCTTGTTCCGCAACCTCAACGTCGTCGCTGTCGCCGGCTACCTGGCCTTGGCCATGGTCGTACTGGCCGCCGCCGCGGTACCAGTGCTGCGCTGGTTGGCCCGCCGCCAACCCGCACTACCGGCCGCAAAACCCCCGGCACGCGCCGTCGACCGCAGCACCTGGCGGATGCCACCGCTGACCCTGTTAGAGCCGGTCACCTGGTCACCTGGAACTCGTCTGGGCATGATCGCGCTGCGTGGCTACCTCGTCATCGGCGCTGTTCTGCTGATCGTCAAAGCTGTCCAACTCGCCCGATAACCTGCACGAGTGGTTGGCCATCTTCGAGGTCTATATTTCTGACCCGTGACGCCATCCTTCTAACAGGGAGTCTCGTTATGAGCGAAGAACACGCGCTGGTCATCGTTGCCGGCTATCAGGATCTCGATTCGGCTCGCCGAGACTTTGAAACCCTCACCGATCGAACCAAAGACAGGCAAATTTCGCTGCGGGGTGCGGTGCTGGTCGGAAAGGACGACGAGGGCAATCCGGTCTTGGTCGACACCGGTAACCGCCTCGGCCGGCGGGGCGCCGCGTGGGGCGCCGGGGCGGGCCTGGCGGTCGGCCTGTTCTCGCCGGCGTTGCTGGCCTCGGCAGCGGTCGGCGCCGCGGCCGGAGCGTTGGCCGGCACCTTCGCCGACCATCGGATAAAAAGCGGACTGGCCGACAAGATCGGGCAGGCGCTGGCGGCGGGCAGCGGCGTGATCATCGCCGTCGTGTCGCCGCAGGGCCGGCTGGCCGTGGAGCAGGCATTGGCCGGCTCCCCGATGAAATCGGTTGCGGAGCTGAGTCATACGACGTTGAGCAGCTTGGGCGCAGCGCTAGAAGAGGCGATGGGCAAGTTCAACCCGGACCGCACCAGGCTGCCGCTGCCGCAACGCAGCTTCGGCGGCACGATCGGTCGCACCATGGCGGAGTCGGTCGGTGACTGGACGATCGTCCCGGGGCCCAAGGCGCCCGACGGCGCGCCCAATGTGCTGGTCGTGCTGATCGACGACGCCGGGTTCGGTGGGCCGGACACCTTCGGCGGCGCGATCCGCACCCCGACGCTGACCCGGGTGGCGCAGAACGGGTTGACCTACAACCGCTTTCACGTCACCGCGGTGTGCTCGCCGACGCGCGCCGCACTGTTGACGGGACGCAACCACCACCGGGTGGGGTTCGGGTCGGTGTGCGAGTTCCCCGGCCCGTTCCCGGGCTATTCGTCGGTCAAGCCGCAGAGCTGTGCCGCGCTGCCGCGTATCCTGCGCGACAACGGTTATGTCACTGGGGGATTCGGCAAGTGGCATTTGACCCCGGACAACGTCCAGGGGGCGGCCGGGCCGTTCGACAACTGGCCGCTGGGGTGGGGCTTCGACCACTTCTGGGGGTTTCTGTCCGGGGCCGCGGGCCAGTACGACCCCATCATCACCCAGGACAACGCCGTCATCGGGGTACCGCAGGGCAGCGACGGCAAGCCCTACTACTTTCCCGACGACCTCACCGATAAAGCCGTCGAGTGGCTGCACAGCGTGCGGGCCCAGGACGCCGAGAAGCCGTGGATGATGTACTACTCGACCGGCGCCACCCACGCGCCGCACCACGTGTTCAAGGAGTGGGCCGACAAGTACCGCGGCCAGTTCGACGAGGGCTGGGACGTCTACCGGCGCAAGACACTTGAACGGCAGAAGAAGCTCGGGCTCGTACCGCCTGACACCGAACTGACCGAGCGACCCGACCTGTTCCCCGCGTGGGACAGTCTGTCGGACAACCAAAAGAAGCTGTATGCCCGGCAGATGGAGGTATTCGCCGGGTTCTCGGAAAACGCGGACTGGAATGTAGGCCGGCTGCTCGACGCGATCGAGGGCCTCGGCGAGACCGACAACACGCTGGTCTTCTACATCTGGGGCGACAACGGCGCCAGCATGGAGGGCACAATCACCGGCTCGTTCAACGAGATGACATTCCTGAACGGTGTGGTTCTCGACGCCGATCATCAACTGGAGCTCATCGAGCAGTACGGGGGGATCGAGGCGCTCGGCGACGACCACACCGCGCCGCATTTCGCCTCGGCGTGGGCGCATGCCAACAACACCCCGTTTCAGTGGGGCAAGCAGATGGCCAGCCATCTGGGCGGTGCCCGCGATCCGATGGTGGTCGCCTGGCCAAGCAGGATCCGGCCCGACGCCCAGGCTCGTGGCCAGTTCACCCACTGCATCGACATCGTGCCAACCGTGTTGGAGGCCATCGGTTTACCGGAGCCGACCAGTGTCGATGGCATCGAGCAGGAACCGATGGACGGAACCAGTTTCCTGCACACCTTCGATGACCCGGGGGCCGAAGAACGCCACACGGTGCAGTACTTCGAAATGTTCGGCAGCCGCGCCATCTATAAAGACGGGTGGTGGGCCTGCACTCGACTGGACAAGGCGCCGTGGGACTTCTCACCGGAGACATTGCAGCGATTCGCGCCCGGAAAGTATGACCCCGACAACGACATCTGGGAGCTGTACTACCTACCCGACGACTTCTCGCAGGCTAGGAATCTGGCTGCCGAGCATCCTGACAAGGTCGCAGAGCTCACGCAGCTGTGGTGGCAGGAAGCCGAACGAAACCGGGTACTGCCGCTGCTAGGCGGTCTCGCGGTGATGTTCGGCAGTTTGCCGCCACTTCCCACTATCACCCGGTTCACCTTCAAAGGAGACGTGCAAAACATTCAGCGCGGCATGGTGCCACGCATCTTCGGCCGCTCGTACGCGATCGAGGCACGGCTGCACATCCCCGACAGCGGCGCGCAGGGCGTGATCGTGGCCAACGCTGATTTCATTGGCGGTTTCGCCTTGTGGGTCGATGAGGGGCAGCGACTGCACCACACCTACTCGTACCTGGGTGTCGAGACCTATCGGCAGGTGTCCACCGAGCCGATCCCCACGGGCGATGTCACGGTCAGGATGCTCTTCGAATCCGACCGGCCCGTCCCGGGCTCCGGCGGTCGAGTGACGCTGTGGGCCGACGACCGGCGCATCGGTGCGGGTGCGATGGCGAATACGGTGCCGCTGGCCTTCACCTCTTATGCCGGGATGGACATCAGCCGGGACAACGGCCTGGTCGTCGACCGTGACTATGAGGACAGGGCGCCGTACGCGTTCACCGGGACCGTCAACGAGGTCGTCTTCGACTTAAAGCCCGTTCATCAGGAAGCCGAAAAGGCATTGCACGAGCACGCATCGGTGCAAGCCGTCGGACAGGGCGCGGCGGGTTGAACCGGATATTACTTGTAAGCCGAACTGAAGATTATTGCTGGACTTGGGTGGTTGGCAGAACCGAGAGGCCCTGCTGAATTCCCCGATCTATCTTGTCCGTAAGAGTTGTGCTGCCGGCCGGAGCTGGGTCCTGACAGCTACAGCCGAGGGTACTGAACGGGCTAGGGTCAGCGCTGGCCGATGCTGCGGCCCCAACCGCAGCACCAAAAACGATTGCAGCGCCGACCAAAAGTTTCGCGATCATTTTGGTGGTTCTCCCAGATAGTTTCCGGGGTCAATTTTACGCGCATCCGGATCACAGGCCTGTCAACTGCCTGTAAATATTCAGGACTGAGACGCATACTTCGGGCAGTACGCCCGTATGCTCACGCCGACGAAGTAGCCGGCGTGATAGCCGTCCAGGTGACTGCTGGTGAGCACGTCGTTAGCGACCTGTTCCGGCGTCTGGCCGGCATCGAGTTCGTGGCACACCGTATGGCCGGAATTGACTGCGGCTTGGGCTGACTCGTAGGTGATGTTCTTGGCCTTCAACGCTGCCAGGAAAGCGTCATCGTTAGCGTCAGCGTGAGCGGTCGGGGCTGTTCCCAGCGCGCCAAGCAGCCCGACCGCCGGGACAATGCCGGTAGCCAATAGCGATAGCAGCGGGCTGGGCTTGCGTATCTGGGTCCTCGTCATTTCTGATACTCCCGTGGAACAGAAGTGCCGTTGCTTGCTGACGGCGGGGCCAGCCCGAATGCTCGCACGTCGCAGCGTCGCACGATCCAAGATCGCTGATATTGGGATCAGTGCCACACCAACGTTTGCTCCACCGTCGGCCACACTTTACCTGCGGGCCCTCGTCGGTCCGCCGTCGGTGACCTGACGACATGCGGTACCCGCGATGGTTGTCGCTCGCTGTTGTGGCGGTATGTGTAATCGGCTGTGGCGTGCGGCATGTGTCGGCGGCCAGCGCTCGAGATGCGTCCGGCACGTTTCGTTCCGGCGGCATGGACCGAACTTACCTGTTGCACGTGCCGCCCGGGAGCCCTGTCGGTTTGGTACTTAGCCTGCATGGTGGCGGCGGTACCGGGATCGGGCAGCAGGGCCTGACCGACTTCGACACCGTTGCCGACGCCCATAACCTATTGGTGGCCTACCCCGACGGCTACGACAAGAGCTGGGCCGACGGGCGAGGGGCGTCGCCGGCGGATCGCCGTCATGTCGACGATGTCGGTTTCCTGGTTGGGCTGGCGGGCAAGCTGCAAAACGACTACGACATCGCCCCGGGGCATGTCTTCGTCACCGGGATGTCCAACGGAGGCTTCATGACCAACAGGCTGGCGTGTGAACGCGCCGACGTCTTCGCCGCGATCGCGCCAGTGGCGGGCACGCTGGGCATGGGCGTGCCCTGCACTCCGTCGCGGCCGGTGTCGGCCTGGGAAGCCCACGGAACCGCCGATCCGTTGGTGCCATTCAACGGTGGAGACGTGCGCGGTCGCGGTGGGGTCAGCCACTCCATCTCGGTTAACAGCATGGTGAACAAGTGGCGTTCGGCCGATGGTTGCCAAGGCGATCCGTCGGTGCAGGCGTTGCCCAATGTCGGGGACGGCACCGTCGTTCACCGCTTCGATTCCACGGCATGCGCGGCGTCCACCGAAGTGATCTTCTACCAGATCGACAGCGGCGGGCACACCTGGCCGGGTGGCAAGCAATATCTGCCCAAGGTGGTCATCGGGCCCACCACTCGCGCGCTCGACGGGTCGGAAGCCATTGCAGAGTTTTTCCTGGCGCACGCCCGGGACTAGGCCGCTTCAGCGCTGGCAGGACGGGCACCAGTAAGTCACCCGTTCCCCGGAGTCGTCGTAGTTGACGCGGGTGCTGCAGCGACGGCAATTCTGCCCGGCTCGCCCGTAGACCCACAGCTGCCGTCCTGCCCGGGTGTCGCCGGTGGTGCAGCGGTTCCAACGGAAGCGGTTAACCCACAACATGTCTCGGGCGCGGGAGACCAGCCGATGCGGGTCGGCCACGGCGCTTACCGGTGCGGTAGGCAGGTGTCCGCTGATGAAACACAGTTCGTTGCAGTAGACATTGCCGATCCCGGCAAGCACCCGCTGGTCCAGCAGCGCCTCGGCGATCGGCCGGTCCGGGCGTGCCGTCAGATTGGCGGCGGCAATCCCGGCGTCCCAGTCCTCGCCCAGCAGATCTGGTCCCAGGTGCGCGACGACGTCCCCGTCATAGTCGCGCTCCAGGATCTCGAGCACCCCCAGGTCGACACCGACGGCTCGGACGGTATCGGCTTCCAGGATGATTCGTGCCCGGTGATCCACCCGCGCCGGGCGGTCACCGACCCACCAGCTGCCGTCCATTTTCAGATGCGAGTGAATGCTGGCTTGGCCCAGCCGGATGAACAAATGCTTCCCCCGGCTCAGCACCTCGTCCACCACCTGCCCGGTGAGGTCGACGGTGGCGAACCGCGGTACCCGGATATCGCAGCGTGTCAGTGTGCGCCCCAGTAGGTGTTGCCGCAGCGTGGCTGCGGTATGCCAGACGGTGTCTCCTTCGGGCATGGTTACCGCAGCCGCATCCCGCGCGGTGTGCGGGCGAATCCGGCTTCAATGAGCCCGGTCAGCGCCGTGGACTCCCGCCCGCCTGCGTGCGGCTGCAATGCCGGCACCCCATCGATGCGTTCGACCAGGATCGACGCGACGCGCCGGGAGGCGACCAAGTCGGCCAGTGCCATGGCCGCCACCTGGTGGGGAGCGGGGTCGTCGGTGAAGGTCAGCAGTGAACGTCCGCCGCGCTCGAGGAACCAGGCCAGGTCGCCGTCCACCAGCACGACGAGCGCGCCGGCCTTGCGCCCCGGTCGTGCTCCAGGTCCGGCGCCCTCCCCACTGGAGGCGGGCCAGGGCAGTGCGGCACCGTAGGGGTTGGCCGGGTCCGCGGCGGCCAGCACGACCGCCCGGTATTCCGGCCGTTCCGGGTCGATCCCGTCGGTGTAGCTGCGCAGCCGGTCGACGGTTGACGCGACGGCGAACTGCGCGCCGCCCAACGACTCGATGAAGTAGCCACGCTGGCACCTGCCGGCGTCCTCGAAGGTGCTCAGCACCTTGTAGAGAGTGGCGAACCCGCCGGGGATACCTTCGGCCGCCACCGCGCCTCTGGTCAGCACACCGTGGCGGCTCAACAGCAGTTCCGCTTGGTAGTGGGCGCGCAACGTGGAATCCGGCTCGGGAGCCGGTAAGGCCGACCATCGGCCGGCCACCGTCGGGTCGGCGGGACGGGACTGCGCGTGTGCGACGCTGTATCGGCTCAGGCGCGGCGGGCGATTTGACCGGTGCGCCGGCGCGGAGCGCTTGCGGGTTCGGCCAGCGCCGAGGATGGCACGTACCGGCGCGAACGTGTCACCGGTGACCCAGCCGGCCCAGATCAGTTCCCACAGCGCGGCCTTGAGGTCCGCGTCGGGGAGCGCGCTTTGTGCGAGTTGGCGGAAGAAGTACGCGCCTCCTCCGGCCAGCGTGTCCAGGATCGCGCGGTGGGCGTCGGTGAAGTCGATGTCGACGGGGCCGGCCAGCGTCAACGGCGCGGAATCGCTCGCGTGCAGCGCGATCCAGCCGTCGCTACTCGAAATCGATCCGGCACCCGACCAGGTGACCTCCCCGGTGGCGAGCAGTTCGTCGAGCATCGCGGGGGAGTAGTCCCGGACCCGCGGGGCCAGCACCAGTGGTTCGATCGCCGAGGCCGGCATCCGGACACCGGCCAGCTGATCGATCACGGACACCAGCCCATCCAGGCCGGAATGCTGCGAGGAGGTAGCGGAGGTAGACGCGCCCACGCGGTGCCAGGCCGGCAGGAACCGCCCGTACGCGGCGGTGCTCACCGGCTCGACCTGGGCTCGCAGCGCTGCCAGCGAGCGCCGCCGCAGAATGCGCAGTACGTCGGCGTCGCACCACTGCTCGCCTCCGGATGCTTCGGCGGCGGCGACGAAGTCGCCGCGCACCAGCCGACCGTCACCCGCCAGCCGGCCCAGTACGTCAGCTGTCACCCGCAGCCCCAATCCAAACCGGGCGGCGGCTTCCGCCGTGGTGAACGGGGTGTGGGTGCGCGCGTAGCGGCCCAGCAGCTCGCCCAGCGGGTCGGCCACCTCCTCGGTGAAGGCGGCCGGCACGCCCAGCGGAACCGCCGCGCCGACTCCGTCGCGCAGCCGGCCGATGTCCTCGACGGCCACCCACCAGCTGCGGCCGGCGAACGACACCGTCAGCGCGCGCCTGGCCGCGCGCAAACCCTCCAGCCAGCCGCCGACATCATCCGCACTGGTCCGGGCGGTGACCTCAGCTTCGGTCAGCGGACCCAGCAGTCGCAGCAGATCCGCGACGGCCTCGGCATCGCGCGCGGCCCGGTCATCCGATAGGTGCTGCAACTGTCGGCCGGTCGCGGCGATGACCTCCGGATCGAGCAGCTCGCGCAGCTCCACCCGGCCGAGCAGCTCGGCCAGCAGCGTGCTGTCCAGCGAGAGCGCCGCGGCCCGGCGTTCGGCCAGCGGGGTGTCGCCCTCGTACATGAACGCGCCGACATAACCGAACAACAGTGACGCCGCGAACGGCGAGGGCCGTGCGGTCTCGGCCTCGAGCACCCGCACCCGTCGCTGGGCGATGCCGGCCATCAGCTCGACCAGGGCCGGGACATCGTAGACGTCCTGTAGGCATTCGCGGATGGTCTCCAGCACCACCGGGAAGTCGGGGTATTTGCGGGCGACTTCCAGCAACTGGGCCGCGCGCTGGCGCTGGTGCCACAGCGGTGAGCGACGGCCGGGGTGCCGGCGGGGCAGCAGCAGCGCGCGGCCCGCGCACTCCCGGAACCGTGACGCGAACAGCGCTGAACCGCCCACTTCGGCAGTGACGATGGGATCGATCTCGTCAGGGTCGAAGACGAACAATTCCGCCGTCGGCGGCGCGTCTTCCAGTGTGTCGGGCAATCGCACCACGATGCCGTCGTCGGAGGCGGTCGGCTTCTCGTCGATGCCGTAGCGTTCGCGCAGCCGCCGGCCCACCGCCAAAGCGAGCGGTCCGTGCACCCGCAGCCCGTACGCCGAGTGCAGGATCACCCGCCAATCGCCCAGTTCGTCGCGGAACCGCTCGACCAGCAGGGTGGTGTCGGTGGGTACCACCCCGGCGGCGGTTCGTTGCTCGTCCAGCAGCGCCCACAGGTTGTCGGTCGCGTAGGCGTTGAAACCCAGCCCCGCACATCGTTTGCCGAATGCGTCGCGGTCCAGGCCGGCCAGCTCGCCGGTGAACGCGCCAAGGGCGGCGCCCAGCTCGGCGGGGCGGCCGACGTCGTCGCCGCGCCAGAACGGCAAGCGGGCCGGCTGGCCCGGCGCGGGAATCACCAGGACCCGGTCGTGGGTGATCTCGGTGATCCGCCAGCTGGTGGCCCCCAACGAGATGACATCACCGGGACGCGACTCGTAGACCATTTCCTCGTCCAGTTCGCCCACTCGCGACGGCTTTTCCGACTCGGTGGCCAGGTAGACGGTGAACAGCCCGCGATCGGGGATGGCGCCGCCGGAGGTCACAGCCAGCCGCTGCGCACCGGGCCGCGCG
Organism: uncultured Actinomycetota bacterium; assembly: GCA_963730415.1. Taxonomy (GTDB): domain Bacteria; phylum Actinomycetota; class Actinomycetes; order Mycobacteriales; family Mycobacteriaceae; genus Mycobacterium. The sequence goes on from CAVSSC010000004.1 coordinate 264,499, forward strand.
GTCAACGTGCCGGTGTCACGATCGTAGACCAATCGTGGTCGCAGCTCGGCGAACTCGGTGGACGGATACTTGCCCGACAGCAGGTCCAGGGTGGCCTCATACACGCTGCGCGGCAGCGTCGCGAACGGGGCGCCGCGGCGCACCGTGTCGAACCACCGGTCGGCGTCCAGCGGTTCCAGCGCGGCCGCCGCCACGGTCTGTTGCGCCAGGATGTCGAGCGGGTTGGCGGGCACCCGCATCGTCTCGATCTGGCCTGCGAGCATCCGCTGCACGCTCACCGCGCAGCCGATCAGGTCGGTGCGATGCTTGGGGAACAGCACCCCCTGCGACACTTCGCCGACCTGATGTCCGGCCCGCCCGATGCGTTGCAGGCCGCTGGCCACCGACGGCGGTGCCTCCACCTGGATCACCAAGTCGACCGCGCCCATGTCGATGCCCAGCTCCAGGCTCGACGTCGCCACCACCGCCTTGAGCAGTCCGCGTTTGAGGTCCTCTTCGACCAGGGCGCGCTGTTCCTTGCTGACCGAACCGTGATGGGCGCGGGCCAGTACCGCGTCGGCACCGTAGGTCTGGCCGCTGCCCATGATGTGCGCCGGCGCCCCGCCCGGCACCCGCGGATTGGCCTCCACTGTTTGCGGGGTGGGCGTCAACCCGCACCGTTCGGCGTGAATTTCGTTGAGCCGTGCGGTGAGTCGTTCGGCCAGACGCCGCGAATTGGCGAACACGATGGTCGAATTGTGCGATTCGATCAGGTCGACCAGACGCGCCTCTACGTCAGGCCAGATGGTGTTGTTGGTCAAGTTGGCCATGTCGGGCACCGGCACCTGCACGGTGAGCTCGACGGTCTTGGCCGCTGGCGGAGCCACGATGGTCGTCGGCGACTGCCCGGACAAAAACCGCGCGAGCTCCTCGGGCGGACGTACGGTCGCCGACAACCCGATGCGCTGTGCGGGCCGGCTTTGAGACAGGCCCTGCCGGAGGTCGTCGAGCCGCTCTAGCGACAGGGCCAGGTGTGCGCCCCGCTTGCCGCCGGCGATGGCATGTATCTCGTCGACGATCACCGTCTGCACACCCGCCAGGGTTTCGCGCGCAGCCGACGTCAGCATCAAAAACAGTGACTCCGGCGTCGTGATCAGCACGTCTGGGGGACGGACGACGAGCTGACGTCGCACTGCGGGCGGAGTGTCCCCGGAGCGGACCCCGACGCTGATCTCGGGGGCGGGCAGACCGTGACGCTCGGCGATCCGGGTGAGGCCCGCCAGCGGAGTGCGCAGGTTGCGCTCGACGTCGACCGCCAGCGCCTTGAGCGGGGACACGTAGAGCACGCGTGTGCCGGCTTCCCGATCGGGCGCAGCGGCCAGGCTGTCGATGGCCCACAGGAACGCCGCGAGCGTCTTGCCGGATCCGGTCGGCGCGATCACCAGGGTGTTGTCGCCGTCGGCGATGGCGTCCCAGGCATCCGCCTGTGCGGTGGTAGGCGCGGCGAAGGTGCTCGTGAACCACTCGCGGGTGATCGCGCTGAATCGGCCTAATGGGTCAGTGGGGCGGGGTTTAGCCTGCGCGGTGCTCACCTAGCCATGGTGCCAACAGGTACCGACAAAAACGTTGACTATTGCGGTACATGCCGCGCCGTTGCCATTGCATGGGCCAGTTCGTCGGGGATCTCGGGTACCCGGGCGATCGAGTCCAGCAGTGTGTGCGCGCAGGCGTCGGCAAGCCGCTCGGCGTCGGTGGTGGGATCTATGATCCGCTGACGGCAGATCTCGAAGGTAAACGCCAGCCACCCTTGAATGATCACCCGCAGGTCTCGCTCGACGTCCGGTGCCAGCTTTGCCTCCTGCACCCCGCTCACCACCACGGCGATGCGGGTCATGATGTGTTCCATCTGGCGGTTCATGGCATCGTCTTCGACGCCGAGCAGAACCGGGTCGGAGCGGCCGAGGCCGACATACGCGGCCCACGCGGCCTCCGGATTCTGTTGGTGGTAGGCCATATAGGCCAGCACACCGGTCCGGATCTCTTCAAACATCGTCATGCCGACGAAAGGCGGGTCGTTGGTGGCCTCGTATAGCCGGTCGGCCTCGTCTTTGACCACCGCGGCGAAGAACGCCCGTTTGTCGGGAAAATAGTGATACATCAGGGCGCGGGACACCCCGGCGCGCTCGGCGATCTCGTCGATGCGGACCTCGTCATAGGGTCGCTTCCCAAAGACCTCTGCCCCCAAAGCGAGCAGCTCGGCGCGTCGATCCTCGGGGGATAACCGCCTCCTGGCTGTCGGCATGTGTCAGATAGTACTCATGGCGTATGAGACGTCTGCGACATTGCGTTCATCCGAACTCCACGCCCTGGGCCAGGGGTAACTCGCTGGAGTAGTTGATGGTGTTCGTGGCGCGCCGCATGTAGGCCTTCCACGCGTCCGAGCCGGACTCCCGCCCACCGCCGGTCTGTTTCTCGCCGCCGAACGCGCCGCCGATCTCAGCGCCGGACGTGCCGATATTGACGTTGGCGATACCGCAGTCGGATCCGTCCAGGAAACGCTCGGCCTCGCGCAGGTCCGTAGTGAAAATAGCCGACGAAAGCCCTTGCGGCACAACATTGTTGAGTGCGATCGCCGCGTCGAGGTCGTCGTAGGTCAGCACGTAGAGGATGGGCGCGAACGTCTCGGTCGCCACGATGGCGGTCTGTGCGGGCATTCGGACCAGGGCGGGCGCGACGTAGTAGGCACTTGGGTGCTCCGGGATGTCTGGATGTCTGCGGTCGCCGTCGATGACCTCGCCGCCGTCGGCGCGTGCCTGTTCCAGAGCTCCCACCATGTCGCGGTAGGCGGTCTCGTGGATGAGCGGTCCGACGAGCGTGCCCGGGGCCGACGGGTCGCCGATAGGCAGTTGCCGGAAGGCGGAGGCGACGCGCGCCACCACCTCGTCGGCCACCGAGCGATGGACGATGAGCCGGCGCAGGCTGGTGCAGCGCTGACCGGCGGTGCCGGCGGCGGCGAACGCAATGGCACGCACCGCCAGATCGAGGTCGGCCGACGGCGTCACGATGGCCGCGTTGTTGCCGCCCAATTCCAGCAGCACCCGGCCGAAGCGCGCGGCGACGCGTGGGCCGACCGCCTGGCCCATCCGCACCGAACCGGTCGCAGACAACAACGCGATCCGGGGGTCGTCCACCAGCCGCTCACCAAGGTCACGCGCGCCGGTGACCAGACCGTTCACCGCGGGCGGAGCGCCGACGTCAGCGGCGGCCCGGTCGATCAGCGCCTGGCAGGCCAGACCCGTCAACGGCGTCAGCTCCGAGGGCTTCCACACCACCGTGTCCCCGCACACCAGTGCCACCGCGGCGTTCCATGCCCAGACCGCCACCGGGAAGTTGAACGCGGTGATCACCCCAACGACACCGAGCGGGTGCCAGGTCTCGGCCAGCCGATGCCCGGGGCGCTCCGAGGCGATGGTGCGGCCGTAGAGCTGACGCGACAGGCCGACGGCGAACTGGCAGACGTCGATCATTTCCTGCACTTCGCCCAGCGCCTCGGAGGTGATCTTGCCTACCTCGAGGGTCACCAGTGTCGCCAGGTCGTTCTTGTGTTCGGTGAGCAGTTCGCCGAGGCGGGCCACCAGTGCGCCGCGCACCGGGGCCGGTGTGCTTCGCCAGGTTGAAAACGCTTGGGCGGCATCGGCGATCGTCCGATCGGCTTGCTCGGGTGTGGTATGCGCGACGGTGAACAGCACCTCGCCGGTGATCGGTGTGCTGGCGGGCAGCCCGTGCCCGTCCGGTTCGCCAAGACTCACATCAGCTCCGGTTGCCTGCAGGGCATGACGTGCCCGGGCGCGCAACTCTTGGGTCATGGTCATGCGCCGCTCCTCCTCATCGCTTCGCTCTGCATCGTCGCCGGCGCGCGGCAGGTTCACAACGGTGCCTCCTGGGATAGCGCTTCGTAGAGTGCGTACGGGTCATAAATATCGCGGCCGATCGCCCCGGCCAGCCATCCGATGTCGTAACCGGAATCGTCGGCGACATCACCGGCTTGGGTATCCCGGTCCAGGTTCGAGCGGAAAATGCCCGCCGCCGAAGCGGGCAAGAAGTCTTCATAGACGACGGGTGCCGACGGGTCGCCGCCGCGGTAGTAGGCCAGTCCGTCGGCGGCCATCTCCTTATCGGTGGACGGGAAATAGTGGCTCCACGCTTGGGCCGGGTCAGCGGCCGCCATCGCGGCGTCGTAACGCTCCCGCCCGCGCGGGGTCAGCGCGACGCCGCGCGCCTCGACCTCACCGAATCGCACCCGCAGATTTCCCGGGCTCAGCGAGCCGTCCCTGCCACGAAACAGGCGTGGTTCGGCGAAGGCGCGGAAAGAGGTCTGGCGCAACAGCACCGCCGGTCCGTCGGTGCGGGGCGGACCCTGGATGGCATCGATCATGGTGATGCCACGCTCGGTCATCCGTCGGTACAGATCGTCGATGTCGAGGACCCGCGGCGTCAGGTGGTTGATGTGGGTAGACCTGACCCCGGCGATGTCGGCGGCCACTGCGGACACCCGCGACAACTCGTCGTACCACGACTTGTCGATCGGTTCACGCGACAGCGCAAATGCTGCCACCGCCGCTGCGACGAAAGCCTGCGCCTCATCGGCAGCACAGCCGCGGTCGGCGGCGATGATCCGCGCCTTGGCGAGCAATGCGGGGTCGAACAGTTGGCGGCGCGCGAGGAAGGTCTCCGCGCGGGTACGCAGGTTCGGAGCGAAGTAGCGCGGGTCTCGGGTGGCAAGCATCGAGGTGAACACGCGAAACGGATTGAGCGCCAGCTCGTTTACATCGATGGGCCGAAAGGCGGTCGACACCACCGGGATGGGCGACGGGGCGCAGCGCAGATCGTAGTAACCCACCGGCAGCATGCCGAACGCGGCGAACAGGTCGGCCACGGCGGCCAGTTCGCCCGGGCCACCCACCCGGATGGCGCCGTGCCGCTCAGCGGTGACCCGCTGCAGCGAGCCGAACCGTTCGGCATCGTGATGGCGTGTTACGTAATCGGCGTTGACCCGTTCGCTTACCTCGACCAACGTGGCGTATGCGGGCACCTCGCCGGCGTACATGGCCGACAGCCCGGCAGCGAATTGCGCACGCAGCTGCCAGGTCGGCAGCCTTTTTAATCGGGTCATGCCGTGCCGTCGCTGCGATAGTCTCCGGCCATGAGTGAGACGCTCGACGACATCGACCGGATCCTGGTACGCCAGCTGGTCGCCGACGGACGCGCCACGTTGGCGGAGCTGGCCGCAAGCGCCGGACTGTCGGTGTCGGCGGTCCAGTCACGGGTGCGTCGGTTGGAGTCTCGCGGCGTGATATCGGGGTACTCCGCGCGGATCAACCCGGAGGCGGTCGGGCACCTGCTGTCGGCGTTCGTGGCCATCACTCCTCTGGATCCTTCTCAACCCGATGATGCGCCCGCCCGCCTGGAACACATCGAGGAGATCGAATCGTGTCACTCGGTGGCCGGCGAAGAAAGTTACATCTTGCTGGTGCGAGTGGAGTCCGCGCGAACACTCGAGGACCTGCTGCAACGAATCCGGACAACGGCGAACGTCCAGACTCGAAGCACCATCATCCTCAATACTTTTTACAGTAATAGGCAATATGTACCATAAGATTTCCGCTATAGACGTCAGGATTCCGTAAAAGCAACGCTAGCATTGTCGGTATGACTGCCGCCGTGAACTCTGTTGCGCTTGCCGGTCTGCAGATAGAACCCGACCGCGTCCATGAGGTGCTGTCGCGCAGCATTCTCGTCGACGGTTTGGACCTGGTACTGGATCTGACGGCCTCGGCCGGGTCCTATCTGGTCGACGCCCGAGACGGTCGCCGTTATCTCGACATGTTCAGCTTCGTCGCGTCGTCGGCGCTGGGCATGAACCATCCGGCACTGGCCGAGGACGAGGATTTCCGCGCCGAACTTCTGCAGGCCGCGCTGAACAAGCCGAGCAACTCCGATGTGTACTCGGTGGCGATGGCCGGCTTCGTCGAGACATTTGCTCGGGTGCTCGGCGACCCGGCGCTGCCGCATTTGTTCTTCGTCGAAGGCGGCGCATTGGCGGTGGAGAACGCGCTCAAGGTGGCGTTCGACTGGAAGAGCCGGCATAACCAGGCACACGGCATCGATCCGGCACTCGGCACCCGGGTGCTGCACTTGCGCGGCGCATTCCACGGCCGCAGCGGCTACACCCTGTCGCTGACCAACACCAAGCCGGTCACCGTGGCCCGCTTCCCGACGTTCGACTGGCCGCGTATCGACGCACCGTTTATCCGCCCCGGAGCCTGCATGGACGACCTGGAGGCCGAGTCGCTGCGGCAGGCACGCGCGGCATTTGACGCGCACCCGCACGACATCGCGTGCTTTTTGGCCGAACCCATCCAAGGGGAGGGCGGCGACCGCCACTTTCGGCCCGAGTTCTTCGTGGCGATGCGTGAGCTGTGCGACGAATACGATGCCCTGCTGATCTTCGACGAGGTGCAGACCGGCTGCGGGTTGACCGGAACTCCTTGGGCTTACCAGCAATTGGGCGCGCAACCCGACGCGGTGGCGTTCGGCAAGAAGACGCAGGTGTGCGGAGTGATGGCGGGGCGCCGGGTCGACGAGATCGCCGACCACGTGTTCGCGGTCCCCTCGCGGCTGAACTCGACGTGGGGCGGCAATCTGGCCGACATGGTGCGCGCCCGCCGCATCCTGGAGGTGATCGAGGCCGACGGCCTGTTCGACCGTGCCGCCGAACGGGGCGCCTACCTGCGAGCCCGTCTCGACGAACTTGCCCATGACTTCCCCGGTGTCGTTCTCGACCCCCGCGGTCGCGGCCTGATGTGTGCGTTCAGCCTGCCGACCACCGCCGATCGCGACGAGTTGATCCGCCAGCTGTGGCAACATGCCGTGATCGTGCTGCCCGCCGGTAAAGACGGCATTCGGTTCCGTCCCGCGCTGACCGTTTCGCGCGCAGAAATCGACGCGGCGATTGCCGCCGTACGTCGTGCTTTGACGGCTGCGACCTGGGCCTGAGGCGGTTTACCGTGATTTGCCGGTGGGTATCTGATCCCATGCGCCTTCCGCTAGCGCCAGCGCGACAACAGCCCCACAACGTAGACGGGACAACGTGTCATAGCGCGGTAACTAATGCGACGCGGCGAACGATGAACTTAGACAGCCAGACGGGGGATATGAGGGGCGACGATGCAGAAAGCAGATGAGCGGTCAGGTGGTGACCGCTTGGGACAGGAAGACGGCGAGGTGCACGCCGCCATCCGGTTCGCGGTCCTGGCCGCGGCAGCGGCAGTCGGCTTCGTGGTCATGGCCGCATTGTGGGTGAGTACCTGTCCGGGAATGGGTGTCGACACGGTGGCCTGCGGGACACCCCAGCGGACGCTGCTGGCGTTCGGGGGCCCGCTGATCGCGTTCGCCGGCGGGCTCTGGGCATTCCTGCGCACCTACCGCGTGTGGAAGGCCCGGGGCACCTGGTGGGGATGGCACGGCGCCGGCTGGTTTTTGTTCACGCTGATGGTGCTGATGGTCTCCCTGGGGGTCGCGCCGATCGCCGGCCCGGTACTGGCCCTCTGACGGGCATCAGCTACACGCGCGAATCGCTTAAGACCCGGTTGGCTCTTTGTTGGCAGCGCGCTGGCGCGGCGGACTGTCGGCGTCTGCGACGATGTCCCACTGCTCGTCGATGCGGGTCACGCGGCGACGCTCCACGACGAACCATAGCGCCCCGGCGACCGTTCCGAGCACAGCGACGAGCCCCGTCGTGGCGAGCCACTCGTAGTGTCCGTAGGCGGCGGCCGCCGTGGTGCTGATCATCCCGGACAATGCGACGGCCAGCAGGATGAACCCGGGCCAGTAGAGGTTGTCCTTCATCGTGATACCGGCGTGCGGTTGCGTGGTCCGGAAATGATCCGTCGGATCGTGATGCTTGTCGCCCATCACCTCTCCCTCCGTCGTCGGACGGGATAACAGAATGCTACTCATTCGGCGGGCCTGGCGGAACTCACAACTCCGCCGCTGACCAGCGGCTCGGCCCTCGGGCGAAGACTGTTGGCCGCTCTACAACCGCGTTGAGCCGGCCGCATCGCGAGCGAGCGCCTCGGGCAGCGAAATCGCCCCAACCGTTGTCACGAGCCACACAACGATCGTTGCGGCGAGCCAGGATGCAACTCCGCGGATGGTGAGCCCGTGAGTTAGTGCCGAGGCGAGACTCAGCGCGACGAGGGTCAATGCGAGGCCGGTGCCCCCGAGGAGCAGCGATGCGTATGCGCGGGGCAACTTCAAGATCAACAGCGACAGGGTCGCCTGCGCTACCGAAAACAACACCACGGCGACGATGAACCCCGACACCGACACCGAAACGCCGGGAACAACCCAGGCCGCCACGAGCAATCCGATTGCCCACGAGGCGAAAAGCACAACGGCCCGCAGCAGAGTTTGCTTCATGGCAATAAGTGTAGGTCCCTGGGTTGGGACTGTTAAGAATCGTGTTGGCTCATCGAAATGCCCGCGCAGTCGTGCGCGCACGCCCCCAAACCCCGCCCTGCCGCTAGTTCCGATAGTCGCTGGCCGTGCATCCCCATTCTCCTGGGTTATTCGCCGCGTCAAGTGGGTATCAGCTTTACACCATGATGAGTGCTGGAAAGGTTGCGTTAGCGTGGTCACCCCATCATGGGGGACAGAATCACGAAAACACCGACAAAGATGCCTAGTGCGAGAACTATCAACACGACCAGCGTGATCCCGGCGATTACCGCGACGCGCTTAAGCCGGCGCGTCCGGACGTCAGGCCCGTCCATATCGGGCGGAATACTCGGCGGCGATCATGACTAACCGGCTCGACCCTACGGTCCACGGCGGGCTGCGAAGCAATAGTAGTGTCAGTCAAACATTGCCGGGAGACCATATGAACGATGCGGGATTGCGCGCCAACCAGCGTCAACGCGGCCACCGCGCCGTCGAACTACACGTCGCAGCACGCCTGGAGAATCTCGCGATGCTGCGGACGCTGGTCGGTGCTATTGGCACCTTTGAGGACCTGGACTTCGATGCTGTGGCGGACCTGCGGCTTGCGGTCGACGAAGTGTGCACCCGGTTGATCCGCTCGGCCACTCCCGACGCAACGCTCATCGTCGTGGTCGACCCGCAAGACGACCGATTGGTGGTGGAGGCTTCCGCGGAGTGCGACACCCACGATGTGGTGGCGCCCGGCAGCTTCAGCTGGCATGTCCTGACGTCATTGGCCGACGACGTCCAGACTTTTCATGACGGCCGCGAACCTGATGAAACCGGCAGTGTCTTCGGTATCACGCTGACGGCGCGACGGGCGGCCTCCAGCAGGTGACAGCGCGAGCTGCCGGCGGTTCGGTGTCGCGCCCGAACGAATACGCCGATGTTCCGGAGATGTTCCGTGAGTTGGCTAGTGTCACCGCCGAATCAATGGAATTTCAGCGTCAACGGGACAAGATCGTCGAGCGTTGCCTGCCGTTGGCTGATCACATCGCCCGTCGGTTCGAGGGCCGGGGGGAACCGCGTGACGACTTGGTTCAGGTGGCGCGGGTCGGCTTGGTCAACGCGGTGGTCCGCTTCGACGTCGAGGCCGGGTCGGACTTCGTTTCGTTCGCAGTGCCCACGATCATGGGAGAGGTCCGCCGTCACTTCCGCGACAACAGCTGGTCGGTCAAGGTTCCACGGCGCCTGAAGGAACTGCACTTGCGGCTTGGCACCGCCACCGCCGATCTGTCGCAACGGCTCGGCCGGGCGCCCACCGCAACCGAACTCGCCTCAGAGCTCGGTATGGACCGCGATGAGGTCGTCGAGGGCCTGGTGGCGGGCAGCTCTTACAACACCTTGTCCATCGACAGTGGTGGCGGCAGCGACGAGGAAGAAGCCCGTGCAATCGCCGACACTTTGGGCGACGTGGACACCGGTCTCGACCGGATCGAGGATCAAGAGTCGCTACGTCCATTGCTCGAGGCGCTGCCCGAGCGGGAACGAACGGTGTTGGTTCTCAGGTTTTTCGAGTCGATGACGCAAACGCAGATTGCCGAGCGGGTCGGCATCTCACAGATGCACGTGTCCCGGCTGCTGGCTAAGTCGCTAACGCGGCTGCGCGACCAGTTGCAGTAGGGGGCGTGGCTCGTCGCTTTCGGCCCACCTATCCGGCGTCAGCATGGGCTCATTGCGCGGCGTCGTTGTGGGCAGGGTGCCGTCGGGGTCGCAGACTCGCAACAGTCGGGACACCGCTTGGCTCGGTACCATCGCCCAGTGCACCTGAGTCCCGGAGCACACGACGTTGATCCGATGTAGTGCCGAAAAACCGGCAGTACCAATGAATTCCAAGCCGCGCAGGTCCAGGATCACCCGCCGGGATCGTTTGACGCTGCGCTGTACGTAAGCGGCGAGCTGATCGGCGTTGGCGGCGTCGAGCTCACCGTCTGCGGTGATCACGGTACCCATCGGGCCCCAGCGAGCGGTGAATTGGGCGGTCCGGCTTTGTTGCCACGATTGGGCCACAGACATTAGCTGACTCCATCAGTTGAGGAGGATCCTGCTGTGGATTACGTCAGGGACGTAGGAAAAGTTCAGGCAGGGAGTTCGCCCACCCCGTTATCACTGGCGTCATCCGGGCGGCTGTGAACTCAACCTGACCCGAACCCTACCCGCGGCAGGCCGGGCCGACAACGTTCTCCTAACCGATTCCCAGGAACGCTGGTCAGGAGCTGGCTCTAATTGTTCGGCTTCTCCTCGGGCCGTTACACGGCCCGCATCGTCGCCGAACGGGTCACTTGATTTCGGCGAGCACCGTGCCCTGCGTGATGGCGGCGCCGGCCTCGACCGCTAGTCCGGTGATGGTGCCTTCTTTGTGCGCGGTGACCGGGTTCTCCATCTTCATCGCCTCGAGAACCACCACGAGGTCACCGACGGCGACCTCCTGTCCTTCCTCCACGGCGACTTTCACCACGGTGCCCTGCATGGGCGCGGTCACCGCGTCACCGGAGGCAGCGGCGCCCGCATGCGAACCGCGCTTGCGGGGCTTGGGCTTCTTGCGAATGACGCCGGACGGGTCGGAGGCGCCGTTGGACAGTGCCAAATCACCGGGCAGCGACACCTCGAGCCGACGGCCGTCGACCTCCACGACCACTTTCTGACGCGGACGGGCGTCCTCCTCGTCAAGGGGTTCGGAGCCTGTGAACGGCTCGATGGTGTTGTCCCACTCGGTCTCGATCCAGCGGGTGTGTACCGAAAAGCCGTTGTCGTCGCCGATGAACGCCGGATCCGACACCACCGCGCGGTGGAACGGGATGACGGTGGCAAGACCTTCGACCTCGAACTCGTCCAGCGCGCGCCTGGCCCGTGCCAGCGCTTCGGAGCGATCGGCGCCGTACACGATCAGCTTGGCCAGCATCGAGTCGAACTGGCCGCCGATCACCGAGCCGGTCTCCACGCCGGAGTCCAACCGCACACCGGGGCCGGTCGGCGGATGGAATTTGGTGACCGGCCCCGGGGCGGGCAAGAAGTTGCGCCCGGCGTCCTCGCCGTTGATCCGGAATTCGATGGCGTGCCCGCGAGGCTCGGGGTCCTCGGTGATATCGAGCTTCTCGCCGTCGGCGATCTTGAACTGCTGCAACACCAAGTCGATGCCGGCGGTTTCCTCGGTGACCGGGTGTTCGACCTGAAGGCGGGTGTTGACCTCCAGGAACGAGATCAGGCCGTCCTGGCCCACCAGGTATTCGACGGTTCCGGCGCCGTGGTAGTGGGCCTCTTTGCAGATCCGCTTGGCCGAGTCGTGGATCTCCTTGCGCTGGAAGTCGGTCAGGAACGGCGCGGGCGCCTCCTCGACCAGCTTCTGGTAACGGCGCTGCAGCGAGCAGTCGCGGGTACCGGCGACGACGACGTTGCCGTGCTGGTCGGCGATCACCTGCGCCTCGACGTGGCGGGGCTTGTCGAGGTAGCGCTCGGTGTAACACTCGCCGCGGCCGAACGCGGCCGTCGCCTCGCGGACAGCCGATTCGAACAGCTCGGGAATTTCTTCAATCGTGCGGGCCACCTTCATGCCCTTGCCGCCGCCGCCATGGGCGGCCTTGATCGCGATCGGCAGGCCGTATTCCTTGGCGAAAGCCACCACCTCGTCGGCGTCCTTGACCGGGTCGGGCGTGCCCGGCACCAGGGGAGCCTGCGCGCGCGCCGCGATATGACGGGCGGTGACCTTGTCGCCGAGGTCGCGGATCGACTGCGGGCTGGGACCGATCCAGATCAGACCGGCATCGATGACCGCCTGGGCAAAGTCGGCATTCTCCGCCAGGAAACCGTAGCCGGGATGGATGGCGTTGGCGCCGGATTTGGCCGCCGCGTCGAGGAGCTTGCCGAAGTCCAGGTAGGACTCCGCGGACGTTTGACCGCCCAGAGCGAATGCCTCGTCGGCCAGACGCACGTGCGGCGCCTCGGCGTCGGGCTCGGCGTACACCGCCACGCTGGGCAGGCCCGCATCGCGGGCCGCGCGGATCACCCGGACAGCGATCTCGCCGCGGTTGGCGACGAGCACCTTGGAGATCCTCGAGCTGGCGTGACTAGCCACTGCGCCTCCTGTTTCGCATATCTGCAGACGTATTTCTGCGGGCTTCTCTAAGAGAATTTCTTACAACGATGTCTGGGGAAGTCTAAGCGCCGCGCCGTTAGGCGGATGAGGCGGTGCCGGAATTCTGACCGGCCTCGCGCAGCCGCCGCTTGATGCGGGCAAGCATCGCCGACATGCCGCGCAACCGCAGCGGGCTGATCAGAGCGGCCAGACCCAGATCGGTATAGAAATCCTCGGGCACCGCCAGGATGTCGGCGGCGGGTTGTTCGTCAAGGCCGGCGGCCAGGATGGACGCGAACCCCCGGGTGGTCGGCGCTTCGGCGGGCGCGCTGAAGTGCAACCGCACCCGGTTTGGGTCGTGCGCGTCGACATGGAGGAACAGCGGAGTCTGGCACTCGGGCACCGGCTCCATGGCCTGTTCTTCCAACTCGGGCGGCAGCGCCGGCAGCTCGTCGGCGAATTCCAGTAGCAACGTCAGCTTGTCTTGGCCCTGGACTTCGGCGAAGTCGGACACCACCTCGGCCAGCGGCGCGGGCAAAGTCATCAGACGGGCGCATCTCCCGGGCTTTCGCCCGCAACGATCGGCACGCGTACGGTGTTGCCCCACTCGGTCCACGATCCGTCGTAATTGCGCACACCGGGCTTGCCCAGCAGATGCGTGAGCACGAACCAGGTGTGGCTGGACCGCTCGCCGATGCGGCAATAGACGACGGTTTTGTCGTCGGGGTCGAGGAAGCCGTAGAGCTCTTCGAGTTCCTCGCGGCTGCGGAATCGCCCGCTCTCGTCGACCGCCTTGCTCCACGGAATCGACCGGGCGGTGGGGATGTGGCCGCCGCGCAGCACGCCTTCCTCGGGGTAGTCGGGCATATGGGTGCGCTTGCCGGTGTACTCGTCGGGCGAACGCACGTCGATCAGCGGCTGGCGACCGAGAATGGCCAGCACGTCGTCTTTGAATGCCCGGATGGGCTCGTCGTTGCGCGCGACGACGGGATAGCCGGTGGACGTCTTGGTTGGGACTTCCAGGGTGGTCTCCCGGCGTTCGGCCAGCCATAGATCACGCCCACCGTTGAGCAGGCGCACATCGGGGTGGCCGAACAACGTAAAGACCCACAGCGCATAGGCCGCCCACCAATTGCTCTTGTCGCCGTAGATCACCACGGTGTCATCGCGGGAAATGCCCTTGCGGTTCATCAAATCGGCGAATTGCTCCCCGTTGATGTAGTCGCGGACCCTCGGGTCGTTGAGGTCGGTGTGCCAGTCGACCTTGACCGCGCCGGGAATATGACCGACGTCGTAGAGCAAGACGTCCTCGTCGGATTCAACGATCACCAGACCGGGGGCGCCCATGTGGGCAGACAGCCAGTCGGCGGTGACCAGCCGTTCAGGGTGGGCGTAGGCCGTCAGAGTTGGGCTTGGATCGGAGGGTAGCGACACATCGCAAAGCCTACCCACCCTGACACGTCCGGGCTTTAGCTGAGCGGATTGTCCGCCCACAGTGCGGCGATGGATAGGCCGGCACGGCCCAGCAGCGATCGTGTCAGCGGCAATCCGATCCCCACCACGGCCGACGGGTCGCCGTCGACACCGTCGATGAACCATCCACCGAGGCCGTCGAGGGTAAATCCTCCAGCGACCCGCAACGATTCCCCGGAAGCCAGGTACGCCTCGAGGTCATCGGCCGGTGGGTTCCCGAAATGCACTGTGGTGGTTGATGTTTGCGCATCGTTAAAGGCAATCTTGTTGTCCAACAAACGGATAACGCAGTGGCCGGTATAGAGTTGGCCGGCGCGGCCTGCCATTGACTGCCAAAGTTGACGTGCGGCGGCGACGGATTGCGGCTTGCCGCATAGCTGGTTGTCGATGTAGAGCATCGAATCACAGCCGATGACAACGCAATCGGCCGCGACGGTGCTGTTCAGCTCGCCGGCCACCTGTTCGGCCTTGACCCGGGCGAGTACGCGGACCACGTCACCGGGCGAAGCGTCTGACCCCAGCCGAGCGACGACCGCATCTTCGTCGACGGCGGACACCATGACCAGCGGATCGATGCCGGCCTGGCGCAGCACTTTGAGCCGACCGGGAGAGGCCGACCCCAGCACCACCCGGGTCATATGCGCCACTCGCCCCCGCAAGCGGGCAGCACCCCCACGATCCCGGCTTGAAAGCTGTCCGAGCCGGCATCATCGTCGTCGGCGCGGGTCATCGCTGCATGTGTATCCGCTCCTGCAGGGTGATCCGCTGGTAGTTCGAGATCGCGTACCGCAGCCGGTCGACCGGGAGCCCCCACCGGGTCCGCTCGGGCTGTTCCGGTTCGGGTGCACGGCCGGCGCCGGCCAGCACGGTGATCAGGGCGGCCAGCTCCCTGTCGGTGGGTTGTCCCTTGAGTACCCGGATGTGCGGCTCGTGCGGCTGCGGCGCGTCGTCGGTCGCGGCGTCGTCGGTCACTGGGACTGAATTGTTCGTCTCTTTCCCGTCACTCACTTCGTTCGTTCCGCTCACTCGACTCACAGAGGTATGTTCCCGTGCTTCTTGGGCGGCAAGTGTGAAATCTTTCGTTCCAACAGACGCAGCGCCGTGCCGATGTAGCCGCGGGTGTGCGACGGCGGGATCACCGCGTCGACATATCCCCGCTCGGCGGCGACGTAGGGGTTGACCAACGTGTCCTCGTACTCCTGCTGCAACTGCAGCCGCAGCTCGTCGACGTCCTTGCCCTCCTTGGCGGCCTCTTTCAGCTGCTGGCGGTAGACGAACCCGACGGCGCCGGAGGCGCCCATCACCGCGATCTGCGCGGTCGGCCACGCCAGGTTGACGTCACAGCCCATGTCTTTGGAGCCCATGACGCAGTAGGCGCCGCCGTAGGCCTTGCGGGTGATGACGGTGATCTTCGGGACGGTGGCCTCGCCGTAGGCGAACAGCAGCTTGGCGCCGCGCCGGATGATGCCGTTGTACTCCTGGCCGGTGCCCGGCAGGAAGCCCGGAACGTCCACCAGCATGACGATCGGGATGTTGAAGCAGTCGCAGGTCCGCACGAAGCGGGCCGCTTTCTCGGAGGCGTCGATGTCCAGGCAGCCGGCGAAGTGGGTCGGCTGGTTGGCCACGATCCCGACCGGCCTGCCGTCGATACGGCCGAACCCGACGACGATGTTCTGGGCATAACCGTTCTGGATCTCCAGGAACTCGTCCTCGTCGAGGATGCGGGTGATCACCTCGTGCATGTCGTAGGGCTGGTTGGCCGAGTCCGGGATCAGCGTGTCCAACTCGATGTCCTCGGCGGTGAGGTTGTCCTCGATGGCACCTTCGGGTGCGGGCTCGGCATACCGGGGCGGGTCGGTGAAGTTGTTGGGCGGCAGGTAGCTCAGCAGCTCGCGAACCCAATCGAAGGCGTCCTGCTCGCCCGATGCGACGTAGTGCGCGGTGCCGGACTTGGCCATGTGGGTGTGGGCGCCGCCGAGCTCTTCCATCGTGACGTCCTCGCCCGTGACGGTCTTGATGACGTCGGGTCCGGTGATGAACATCTGGCTGGTCTGGTCGACCATCACCACGAAGTCGGTCAAGGCGGGGGAGTAGACGTGTCCACCGGCGGCGGCGCCCATGATCAGCGAGATCTGCGGGATGACGCCGGAGGCCAGGATGTTGTTGCGGAAGATGCGGCTGTACAGGCCCAGCGAGACGACGCCCTCCTGGATACGCGCGCCGGCACCGTCGTTGATGCCGATGAGCGGGCGGCCGGTCTTGATCGCCAGTTCCTGGACCTTGACGATCTTCTCGCCGTACACCTCGCCGAGGCTGCCGCCGAACACCGTGGCGTCCTGGCTGAAGATGCATACGTCGCGGCCGTCGATGGTGCCGTAGCCGGTGACCACGCCGTCGCCGAGCGGGCGGTTTTCGCCGAGGCCGAAGTTGCTGCTGCGGTGGCGGGCCAGCGCGTCGAGTTCGACGAACGAGTCCTCGTCCAACAGGGCATAGATGCGCTCGCGGGCGGTCAGCTTGCCCTTGGCGTGCACCTTGTCGACGGCGGCCTCACCGACCGGATGGAGCGACTCTTCTCTCCGCTTGTGCAGCTGGGCCAGCTTGCCCGCGGTGGTGTGGATGTCGATGGTGTGCTCGGCGGCCGGCTCGGCAGTGTGGTCGGTAACGCTTGTCATGGGAATCGATGTTATCGGCTGCCCACGCGCCGCTGTTTAGGCTGGGCTTGACTTAGGAGAAATGAGTGACGGACCGCGATCTGCTCAGACCACCATTGGACGAGGCCGCGTTGCGCGCCGAGCTGATCGGCACCGGGCTGGGTTGGCGCCAACTCGACGTCGTCGAGCAGACCGGCTCCACGAACGCCGACCTGCTGGCGCGAGCAGCATCGGGGACTGATGTCGCCGGAGCCGTGCTGATTGCCGAGCACCAGACCGCCGGTCGCGGACGTCACGGTCGCAGCTGGTCGGCGACCCCGCGAGCCCAGATCACGATGTCGGTCGGTGTCAGCATCGTCGACGTCCCGACCGCCGGGTGGGGCTGGCTGCCGCTGGCCACCGGGGTGGCGGTGGTCGACACGGTGGCCCCGTTGATTGAAGGGACCGGGTTGCAAGCGGGTCTCAAGTGGCCGAACGACGTGTTGGCCGGCCCCCCCGATTTCAAAGGCAAGTTGGCGGGCATCCTCGCCGAGGTTGCGCGTCCGGTGGTGGTAATCGGCGTGGGGCTCAACGTGACTCAGGCCGCTGAGGAGATCGACGGCCCCGGGGCGACCTCGCTGCTGGACTTGGGCGTGGCGGCGCCCGATCGCACCCAGCTGCTTTGCGGGCTGCTGCGAGAGCTGGGACGCCGGATCGTGGCCTGGCGGGCCGCTCGCGGAGCCGACTGGGCGCTGGCGGCCGACTACCGGGCGCGCAGCCTGACCATCGGCACCCGCGTGCGCGCTTACCTGCCCGGCGGCAAGGAACTGGTCGGGACCGCGAGCGGCATTGATGACCAGGGAAGACTGTGTCTGGAAACAGAAGGGGCAACTGGGGCAGAGACCGTCGTGGTTTCAGCGGGTGACGTGGTGCATTTGCGCTAGTTATGCGCAGGTCCGCGGCGTATCGCAGCTAATGTCGGCGAGCATGAGCTATCCGGATAATGTCCTGGCCGCCGGCGAGCAGGTTATCGTGCACCGCCATCCGCACTGGAAGCGTTTGATCTGGCCGGTCGTGGCTCTGATCCTGACGACCGGACTGGCGGCGTTCGGGTCCGGGTACCTCAACTCGACGCATTGGGAGCAGCTCGCCAAAAACATTATCTACGGCGTCATCTGGGGGATCTGGTTGGTGATCGTCGGCTGGCTGACTCTGTGGCCGTTCCTGAGCTGGCTGACCACACATTTCGTCGTGACGAACCGGCGGGTGATGTTTCGGCACGGGGTGCTGACTCGCACCGGAATCGACATCCCGCTGGCGCGGATCAACAGTGTGGAATTCCGGGACCGGCTTTTCGAGCGGATGTTTCGCACCGGGACGCTGATTATCGAGTCAGCGTCACAAGACCCGTTGGAGTTCTACGACATTCCGCGCCTGCGCGAGGTGCACGCGCTGCTGTATCACGAGGTTTTCGACACCCTCGGCTCGGAGGAGTCGCCCAGTTGAGCGGACCGGCTGGCCCGGTTACGCCAGGCGCGCAGCAGGGTGACGTTGCCGACCTCGATCTCGTCCTCGAAGACTTCGGCGATACCGCCGGCGGTGAGGGCGGACTCCAGTGCCTTGTCGGGGCTGCGAGCGAACTCGTCGGGAAACACCCAGCGCCGGAAGGCCCAGAAGCGGAACGCCATCTGCAACAGGTTGCCGATGATGTAGGCCGAGATGAAGTCGGCGACGTTTTCCGCGGTCAGTGACACCATCGGCTCCCGCAGCTGCAGGACGTAGCTGGAGAACCACAGCGGC
Organism: uncultured Actinomycetota bacterium; assembly: GCA_963730415.1. Classification (GTDB taxonomy): domain Bacteria; phylum Actinomycetota; class Actinomycetes; order Mycobacteriales; family Mycobacteriaceae; genus Mycobacterium. The sequence goes on from CAVSSC010000004.1 coordinate 282,994, forward strand.
GCCATGCTCAGCAGCACCCCCACGCCGCTGAACGCAAAAAACAGCAGCGCCTCATGGTGGCGCTCGCGGCCGCCGCGATCGCGGAAACTCCATTCCCGGTTCAGCACGTAGGACGCGATGACCGCGACGATGCCGGCGATCACCTTGGCGGTGACCGGCTTGGACTCGAGAATTGTCAGCTTCAGGGTGTAGAAAATCGCGGAGTCGATAATGAACGTGGTGCCGCCGACGATGGCGAATTTGATCAGTTCGTGGTGGCGCAGCAAATAGGGCTGAATGAACCCAGGCAGACGCGCGATTGCGGCTTCGGCGAACGACACAAGTCGTCAGTGTACGGATGGACACAAAATCGACGCAAAATCGTACATAACAATTCGGTGTCACCGCCGGTCAACACGCCGTCAGGCGCCGTGACACCATGATGGCCGTGCCGAGTACACGCCCACCGGGGATCGCCCCCGTCGTCGCCATGGTCGGAGGCGGTCAACTTGCCCGGATGACCCACCAGGCCGCGATCGCGCTGGGGCAGACGCTGCGGGTGCTGGCCACCGCCGCCGACGAACCGGCCGCGCAGGTCACGCCTGACGTCGTGATCGGCTCGCATACCGATCTGGAAGACCTGCGCCGGGTCGCGGCCGGCGCCGACGTGCTGACTTTCGACCACGAGCATGTCCCGACCGAGCTGCTGGACAAGCTGGTCGCCGAAGGCGTCAACGTGGCGCCGCCGCCGCAGGCTTTGGTGCATGCTCAGGACAAGCTCGTCATGCGGCGGCGGCTGGAGGCGCTGGGCGCTGCGGTGCCTCGCTATGCCGGCATTCAAAGCGTCGACGAGCTAGATGCCTTCGCGCGACGCTTGGACATCTCGAAAGACGCCCCGATCGTGATCAAAGCGGTCCGTGGCGGCTACGACGGCCGGGGAGTGCAGATGGCCCGCGACTCCGCGCACGCCCGCGAAATCGCCGGCCAGTACCTGGCTGAAGGGGTGCCGGTGCTGGTCGAGGAGAAAGCCCAATTGCGCCGCGAACTGTCGGCGCTGGTGGCGCGCTCACCGTTCGGCCAGGGCGCGGCGTGGCCGGTCGTCCAGACGGTGCAACGAGACGGGATCTGCGTTCAGGTGATCGCGCCCGCGCCGGAGCTGCCCGACGAGCTGGCCGCCGCCGCGCAGCAGCTGGCCTTGCGATTGGCCGCCGAACTCGGCGTCGTCGGTGTGTTCGCGGTCGAGCTGTTCGAGACCACCGACGGAGTTCTGCTCGTCAACGAGCTCGCGATGCGGCCGCACAACTCCGGGCATTGGACCATGGACGGGGCGCGCACCAGCCAGTTCGAACAGCATTTGCGCGCGGTGCTGGACTATCCGCTCGGCGATACCGACGCCACCGCACCGGTGACGGTGATGGCCAACGTGCTAGGCGCCCCGCAGCGGGCGGAGATGACCCTCGACGAGCGGTTACACCACTTGTTTGCGCGGATGCCTGAGGCCCGGGTTCACCTCTATGGCAAGAAGGAACAGCCCGGCCGCAAGGTCGGCCATATCAATTTCCTTGGTACTGATATGGCCGACCTAGCGGTGCTGCGTGAGCGCGCTGAGCTGGCGGCACACTGGTTGTCATGCGGGCAGTGGACGGACGGATGGGATCCACATCGCGCCGACGACGATGCAGCGCGTAGCAATGTGGGGGCACGCCCCCACAAGTGGGAGGTACCCCCACCCGCTTGCGGGGGAGAGGAGCGGCGGAGATGACCCAGCATCGACCTCGGGTCGGGGTGATCATGGGCAGCGACAGCGACTGGTCGGTAATGGAAGATGCCGCGGCGGCGCTGGCCGAGTTCGACATACCGACCGAGGTACGGGTGGTCTCGGCGCATCGCACTCCGGCGGTGATGTTCGACTATGCCCGCGGCGCGGCCGACCGCGGCATCGAGGTGATCATTGCCGGTGCCGGCGGCGCCGCCCACCTACCCGGAATGGTCGCGTCCTCGACGCCGCTGCCGGTGATCGGCGTGCCGGTGCCGCTGGCGCGGCTGGACGGCCTCGACTCGTTGCTGTCGATCGTGCAGATGCCGGCAGGTGTTCCGGTGGCCACGGTCTCGATCGGTGGCGCCCGCAACGCCGGCTTGCTCGCCGTGCGCATTCTCGCGTCGTCTGATCCGGCGCTGCGGGCCCGAATCGTCGAGTTCCAGGCCGAGCTGGCCGAAAGCGTGCGGGCCAAGGATGAGGCGCTGCAGCAGCTTCAGGGTAAAGTTACCGGCTAGTAGCCTGGCGACGATGCGGGCCGCGTAGCGGCCCGAGGAGGAGCCGGGCAGTCCGGCAGAGCGCAAGGAGGCCGAGATGGCTGGTTGGGCCGGAAACCCCACCTTTGATCTGTTCCAATTGCCGGAGGAACACAACGAATTGCGGGCAGCGATCCGGGCGCTGGCGGAAAAAGAGATCGCTCCGCATGCCGCCGATGTGGATGAGAATGCGCGGTTTCCGCAGGAGGCGCTGGACGCGTTGAATGCCTCCGGCTTCAACGCCGTCCACGTGCCCGAGGAGTACGGTGGCCAAGGCGCGGATTCCGTGGCGGCGTGCATCGTGATCGAGGAAGTCGCCCGGGTCGACGCTTCGGCCTCGTTGATTCCCGCGGTGAACAAGCTGGGCACCATGGGGCTGATCCTGCGGGGCTCCGACGAACTGAAGAAGCAGGTTTTGCCGTCGATCGCCGAAGGCACCGCGATGGCGTCCTATGCGCTGAGCGAGCGGGAAGCCGGCAGTGACGCGGCAGCGATGCGGACCCGGGCCAAGGCCGACGGGGACGACTGGATTCTCAACGGCGCCAAATGCTGGATCACCAACGGCGGTAAGTCGACCTGGTACACGGTGATGGCGGTCTCCGATCCGGAAAAGGGCGCCAACGGCATTTCGTCGTTCATGGTGCACAAGGACGACGAGGGATTCACCGTCGGTCCCAAGGAGAAGAAGCTCGGGATCAAGGGCTCACCGACCACCGAGCTGTACTTCGAGAACTGCCGCATCCCGGGCGATCGGATCATCGGCGAGCCGGGTACCGGCTTCAAGACCGCACTGGCCACGTTGGACCACACCCGTCCCACGATCGGTGCCCAAGCCGTGGGCATCGCCCAGGGCGCGGTGGACGCTGCGATTGCTTACACCAAGGACCGCAAGCAGTTCGGCCAGTCGATCAGCACCCTCCAGGGCGTTCAGTTCATGCTGGCCGACATGGCGATGAAAGTGGAGGCGGCGCGGCTGATGGTCTACAGCGCCGCCGCCCGGGCCGAACGCGGCGAGTCGAATCTGGGCTTCATCTCCGCGGCTTCGAAATGCTTCGCCTCCGACGTCGCGATGGAGGTCACCACCGACGCCGTGCAACTGTTCGGCGGCGCCGGCTACACCACCGATTTCCCGGTCGAGCGGATGATGCGCGATGCCAAGATCACCCAGATCTACGAAGGCACCAATCAGATTCAGCGCGTGGTCATGTCGCGGGCGCTGTTGCGCTGATCGTTCGCGCGGTCTTTTGGGAAAGCTCAGCCGCACGGAATAGGATCTCTTACGGCAACCATTCGGGGTGGTAAGGCCACACGTAGAGTCAGCGTTGGCACACCGGCTATCGCGTCGGAACGTCGTCACAAGGCAAAGGGTCTTACCGCGCCAGGGGGTCTAAGTGAAGGACCTGGCTTCCCGTGCGCATCCACGGATGACCGGGAATTGATGCCCGTGCGTGCTCCAGTCACCCCGGCGGCGAATTGGCAGTCATTGTCGTTGCTATTGGTCGAGGACGACCGTGCCGATGCGGTGCTCGTGGAAGACCTGATCGCCGATGCTGTCGCTGATATCCGGGTGGTGTGGGCGCAATCGATGGCACACGCGGAGCGCGAGCTGGCCTCCGCCCGGCCCGATTGCGTGCTGCTGGACCTGCACCTGCCCGACGCCAGCGGAATGGACGCTTTGGACCGCATCGCCAAACGCGATGCCACCGTTCCAATAGTCGTGCTGACCGGGCTGAACGACGAGTACTTCGGGGCTTCCGCGGTTGCGGCCGGTGCCCAGGACTACCTCGTCAAGGGCCGTGTCGAACCGGAAATGTTGCGGCGCGCGCTGCTGTACGCGATCGAGCGCAAAGGCGCCGAGCTGATTGCCGCCGACCTGCATGCGAGCCAGCTTCGAGCCCGCGAGAACGCGCTGCTCGAACGCGGCCTGCTGCCCTCCCCGCTGCTGCTGGACAACCCGGGCGTCGACATTGTCGCCCGATACCGGCCGAGCCGCGTGGACGCATTGCTATGCGGAGACTTCTACGACGTCGTACAGACGCCCGACCGGGTCGTCCATGTCCTGATCGGCGACGTCGCAGGGCACGGCCCGCACGAGGCGGCCCTGGGCGCGGCATTGCGGATCGCGTTTCGTGCACTCACACTCGCCGGCGTTCACGGTGTTGAACTGATGCGGCAGCTTGAGCGGGTACTGCACTCCGAACGAACCGGCACAGGAATTTTTGCGACGGTACTCAGTCTCGAGATCCCTGCCGACAGCCCGCGCATCACCGTCATCCGTGCCGGTCACCCCGGGATGTTGCTGCAGGGCGGCGGCACCGTGGAATGGATCGAGCCGCCGGGCGGGCCCGCGCTGGGCCTGCGCGCCGATGAACTGGCCGCAGCACGAGCTGGAATTGCCTGCAGGTCACGGCCTGCTGCTGCTGACCGACGGACTGTTCGAGGGATATTCGGGACAAGGCACCCGACGTCTCGGCGAGGACGGTTTGCTTGCGCTGGCCCGGTCGCACGCGAGTCGGCCCGGTCCGGCGTTCGTCGACGCGCTCATCGACGGTGCCCAGGAACTCGCCCAGCCACGCGGCGGGCTTACCGATGACATAGCCGTGCTGCGCGTCGAGAGGACCACGACGTGACCCCATGGCCGCGCCGCCTGCGTCTGTCGCAGCTCACCGTGCGGGGCTGGCAGGCCCTGGTCCTGTTGAGTATGGGCACGATGGTGCTCGCTGGTGCGGTGGTCGGCGGACTGTTGCTGAACCGCACCGACGATATGTCGCGGGAGCTGACCGACGACATCCAACCCGCGCGCGTGGCGGCCTGCCAGTTGCAGGCGGCGTTGCGCGACCAGGAGACGGGCATGCGGGGTTACCTGATCGCTGCTGATCGGCAGTTCCTCACGCCGTACTACGACGGGCAACACACCGAACAGGCGGCGGCCGACGACATCCGGCGCCGCCTTGGTCAGCGCGCAGACCTGATCGGCGATCTGGACGCGATCGAGAGGGCCGCCGCCAGTTGGCGGGCAAACTATGCCGAGCCGCTCATCGCGGGCGTAACGCCTAACGCTCCCAACGTGGTGAACAGTAGAGCGGCGGAGCGCGGCAAGGCCGAATTCGACCATTTACGAGCGCTTTTCGATAAGCAAAACGCGAACCTGGCCGCGGCATGGTCGCATTCTGCTGAGGAACTCAAACACACCGATGCCTGGCGCGACAGGGTGCTGGGTGCAATGGTGCTGCTCTTCTTCGGCACGGCGGGCCTGCTGGGGTTCCTGGTACGCGACACGGTGGCCCGTCCGCTGACAGCGTTGGCCGCGGCATGCCGGCGGATCACCGAGGGCAACTTCGAGGAAACCATCTCGCCTCCGAAGCGGCCCAAAGACGTCCGGGACATGGCCATCGACGTGGAGAACATGCGGAATCGGATCGTCGAAGAGCTCGAGGTATCGCGTTCGGCCCGAGCGCTTTTGGACGAGCAGGCGGCCGAATTGCGCCGTTCGAACACCGAACTCGAGCAGTTCGCTTACGTCGCGTCGCACGACCTGCAGGAACCACTGCGTAAGGTCGCCTCGTTCTGCCAGTTACTGGAGAGGCGCTACGGCGACAAGCTCGACGAGCGCGGCGTCGAATACATCGGCTTCGCGGTCGATGGAGCCAAACGCATGCAGGCACTCATCAACGACCTGCTCACCTTCTCCCGGGTCGGCCGGCTGAACACCATGCAAACCCAGGTAGACCTCGATAAGACGTTGGATGCCGGCCTGGCCAACCTGGCCATCGCGATCGAAGAAACAGATGCCGAGATCGTGCGCCCAGAGCAGCCTCTCCCGCAGATCATCGGAGATCCGACGCTGCTGACGATGCTGTGGCAGAACCTCATCGGCAATGCGGTGAAGTTCCGGCATAAAGATCGTCGGCCCCGCGTCGTCATCCAGTGCGCGCAGGGCACCGGCAATCGCGACGGTGAATGGGTGTTGAGCGTGTCGGACAACGGCATCGGCATCCCGGAGGAGTTCTCCGACAAGGTCTTCATCATCTTCCAACGTCTGCACGGCCGGGAGGTGTACACCGGAACGGGTGTCGGCCTTGCGCTGGTTAAGAAGATCGTCGAGCACCATGGCGGCACCGTCTGGATCGATACGTCATACACCGATGGAACGCGGTTCGAGTTCACCCTACCGATTCCCGCGCCCGACCCCGACAAGGGGGCGGACGCGCCACGCCCAGCCGCTTTGGAAGGAGCGCAACGATGACATTGGCCGGTAGAGCAATCGACATCCTGCTCGTCGAAGACGACCCGGGAGACGAGCTCAACACTCGAGAAGCGTTCGAGCACAACAAGCTCAAGAACAGGCTGCATGTCGCGCACGATGGAGAGGAAGGTCTGGGTTACCTGTACCGGCGCGGTGAATTCCAGGACGCGCCGCGGCCCGACCTCATCCTGCTGGATTTGAACCTGCCGAAATACGACGGCCGCCAGCTACTGGAGAAGATCAAGTCCGACCCCGACCTGGCTCGCATACCGGTCGTGGTGCTCACCACCTCCTCGGCGGAGGAGGACATCCTGCGCAGCTACAAGCTGCATGCCAATGCCTATGTCACCAAGCCGGTCGACCTGGACCAATTCATGAAGGCGGTCCGTCAGATCGACGAGTTCTTCGTTCAGGTCGTGCGTCTGCCGAGCGCCTGAGGGCGTTTACCTAGGATTCCGAATGCCGCCGGGATAGCCAGGTGATCAGCCGGCCGAGGGTGATCAGCAGCAGCAGGAACACGATCAGCAAGAAAGCCGCGTCGTAGGACAGGTCCTGGGCCGATTTCGACGGCAGGTTGTAGAACGTCCAGATCGGATAAGTCAGGTAACCGACCGGTGAGTGGGTGAGTTGTCCGGTCGGCAGGGAATCCGACCAACCCGCGGTGTAGAGCATCGGCGCCGTCTCGCTGACCGCCAGTGCCAGAGCCACCAGCATGCCGGTGACGATCCCTGGCATTGCCTGCTTCAGCACGATCTTGCGCAGGGTCCAACCGACGGGCAGCCCGAGCGCTTCTGCCCCTTCGCGGTACGACGTCGGCACTTGAGAAAGCGCGGACTCGGTGGCCTTGGTGATGTACGGAATACTCATCACCGACAGCACCAACACTCCGGCCGTCAGGGAAAACCCCCAGTCGAAGTACACCACGAGTGCCAGATAGCCGACGTAGCCGAGCACGATGGCCGGGATACCGGACAGCACTTCATAGGCGCCGCGCAGCACGGATTGCGTTCTGCCCGTGGAGAACTCGGACAAATAGATGCCGGACAACACGCTCACGGTGCCGCCAACCAGCATGACTCCGAAACCCAGCACCGCGGTCCCGATGATGGCGTTGCGTAGGCCGCCGCCGTTGCCCTGCGTGTCCTGCGTCAGCACGCTGAAGTGGAACACCGGCAAAGCACGGCTGACGACTCCGATCAGCATCCACAACGTCGGGGCGATCACCGCCGCCAGACAGCAGAAGCAGGCCGTCCAGAACAGCGCGTTGACGACCTTGCGCCGAATGGCGACCGACCGCAGTGCGCTCATCTCAAACACCTCGTCCCACCGGCAGCGCGGTATTCGACGCGCGGCGCACCAACGCTCGAGCGGCCATGTTTGTCAGCAACGTGATCACCATCAGCACCAGGCTCACCTCGGCGAGCGTTTTCACCGCGAAGTTGGTGGAGTCGGTCAGCGCCGAATCCAGCTGCGAGACAACGGTGGCAGCGATGGTGGTCATGGTCGAGTAGATATTGATGGGCATCGCACCCAACTCCGCCCCGGACACCATGGCGACGGCCATCGTCTCCCCGAGCGCACGTCCAAGTCCCAGAACCACGGCGCCGACGATGCCGCTGGACACCCACGGCAGGGTGACCCTGCGCGCACGCTCCCACTCCGACATCCCCAGCGCGGTTGCGCCCTCGCGGGGCAGTGGCGGCACCTGCCGGATCAGGTCACGGGTGGTACTGGCGATGATGGGAATGATCATGACTGCCAGCACGAGACCGGAGACCAGCATGCCCTCTCCATTGCCGGTGTTGCCGCGGAAGTAATCCAGCACCGGCACATCCGGAGCGTTGCGGGCGATCACGGGAGCGATGTGGTGGGCGATGAATGGCCCGAATGTCATTGCCCCCCAAAGGCCGACGACGACACTGGGAATGCCGGCGAGCAATTCGAGTACTGTGCCGACGGCCGAGGCGAGACGTCGCGGCAATCGTTCGGCGATCACCAACGCCGCTCCGATGGACACCGGCACCGCGACGATCAGGGCAATCACCGAGCTCGCCACGGTTCCGACGATCAGCGGCAATGCCCCGTAGTCGGCACCGGCCGGATGCGCGACACCGTGGGTGACAACGGTTTCGCCGTAGGTGTTGCCCGGGTTCCATGCGGTCGCGGTGAAAAAATGCAGCCCATTGACCCTAATCGCGCCCACCGCCTCGATAAGCAGCGTCGCCAGCACGAACACGAGCGCCAGCAGCGGGATCACTGCACCCATCCCACCGGCCCACCGGACCGCAAGGCCCTGGCGGCTCGCGTCGCGGATGCGGCCCGGCATGCGCCGAGCGGCGGTCAGGCCGCCCGGCGCACGCTCTGGCCAAGAAAGCCTGGAAAGGCTAGTGAGGCTCAACGGAAACTCTCTAGCTGGAGATCTTGGCGATCTGGGCGTCAGACAACTTCGCCACCGCGGCCGGCAGCGGCTGGAAGTGGAACTGGTCTAAGAACGAGGGGCTGTTACCGTCGGTCACCGCCCAGTGCAGGAACGCCTGCATCGTCTGTGCGGTAGTGGCGTCCTTCTGGGTGCTGTAGACGACGGCGTACTCGTAGTTGACGATCGGGTACCCGTCCGTGGCGGGCCCGTTGATCAGCGAGATCACCTGGTTCGCCGGGGTCTGCGAGGCAAAGCCGGCGGCCTCGGCCTGAACGCTTTGGGCGTCGGGCAGCAGGAAATTGCCTGAGGCATTGCCCAATTGGGCCTCGCCCAGTCCCTTCTGGCTGGCCTGGTCGAGGTAGCTGAGGCCGATGTAGGCGACGCAGCCAGGAGTCTGGGCGCAGCCGGTCACCATGCCGCCGGCGCCGTTCTCACCCAGCGCGCCAGGCACCGCGGGGAAGTCGACGGTGGTGTTGTAGCCGGGCGACTTGCCCCAGCCGTCGGGGTCTTGCTTCGACAGATATTGGGTGAAAACGAAGGTGTCGCCGGACCCGTCGGAACGATGTAGCGGAACAACCGGGGTGGCCGGCAGGTTCACCCCGGGGTTGAGGGCGGCGATCTGCGGGTCGTTCCAGGTTTTGATCGTGCCCTGGTACATGGTCGCCAGCACTTTGCCATTCAGCTTGAGGTGCTCGGTGACGCCGGGCAGGTTGTAGTTGACCTGCTCAGCGGAAACGGCCAACGCGATGTTCATCAGTCCCTTGTGTGCGGACATATCGCCGTCGGACAGGTAGGCGCCGGAGGCGCCGATGTTGACCGCCCCGGCAGCGGCCTGCGAGATGCCGGCACCGGACCCGGTGCTTCCGGTCGTGATCGTGACGTTCGGGTACTTGGCGTGATAGGCCGGAACCCACACGTTCATCAGCGGATAGAGCTCGGTGGCACCGGTCTCCGATAACGCCACATTCGACGCCGCGGGCGTAGTGGCAGGGTTACCGGCGGGGGCTCCCGGACTCGACGAACCGCCTGTCGAATTCGAACCGCAGGCCGCCGCGACCAGCATTAGCGGCACAGCGACCAACAGGGTACGCAAACGATTTTTCATCGGGCCTCACCTTTCTTGTCCCCCGTTTTCGTTTGCCCCCACGACAAGACCGAGCAGCCTGCGGTCGCCGAACAGTCCGGAGACGTAACGGGCGGTTTCCGCATGTTTCGGCGAAAGGAACAACTGTTCGGTGGGCCCTTCCTCGATGAGGCGGCCGTCGAAAAACAAGGCGGTCCGGTCACCTATCCGGGCGGCCTGGGCGAGATCATGCGTCACCATGATCACGGTGAGCTGACTGGCGAGTGATCGGATGAGCTCTTCGATCTTCTCGGTCGTGGTTGGGTCCAGTGAGGAGGTCGGCTCGTCGAGCAGCAGCACCTCCGGGTTCACCGCAAGCGCACGGGCCAGACACAACAACTGCTGCTGACCACCGGAGAGCCGGAACGGGGAATCCCCGAGTCGATCCTTGACCGCATCCCAGAGGCCGACCTCGGTGAGTCGAGCCTGCGCAACGCTCTTGAATTCCTTGCGCGGCACCATCTTGTGCGCGCGCACGCCGGCAACCACGTTGTCCACGATTGACATGGGGAACGGATTGGGACGCTGAAACAGCATCCCGACTCTGCGGCGAAAGTCCATCAGGTCGCGGTTCTTGAAGATGCTCTGTCCACCTAACAGGACATCGCCGCTGTAGCGGTATCCGGAGACTTTGTCGTTCATCCGATTTAGGGTGCGAAGGAAGGTCGTCTTGCCTGAGCCCGTCGGTCCCAGCAAGGACGTGACCGCACGCGCCGGAAATTCCAGGCTCACTTGGTCGAGCACGGTTTTGGCGCCGAAGCTCAGGGTGAGGTTCACCGCACGTATGGCCGGAACAGCGATATCAGCATTAGCTTCGGTCTCGACGCCTAGCTGGACAGGACTCATCAACACCCCATCAAGCTACGTCGCTAAGCCACGCGAAGGACCACCTGCAGTCATGCTCTGCTGATCTTCAAAGCTGTTGCTAATCCGGCGCTTATTTTCGAAGACATTGCTGGTCCGGCGCTTAGTTCTCTGTTGGTTTTCAAAGGCGCGGCTAATCCTGCACCCATCTTGGTTGGTTTGTATGTTCACAGGTTCGCGTGTTTGGTCGCCAAGCCCCAGTGCGGCGGAACGTGTTCCACCTTTTTCAAGGGGGGCTCCCCGGCGGCGGAGTGAGTGTGTCCGCCGCCCTGACGCTCCAGAGGAGTTCCGTGAAGATCAACCGAGCCGGCGCCGCCTTGAGTCTGCTGACCGCCAGCGCACTGGCGTTGGCGGGATGCGGTAGCACTACCCACGCCTCGTCGTCTGGATCCAGTCCCACACCGGCGCCGGTGCAGTGCGGCGGTAAGAAGCAACTCAAGGGCAGCGGCGCCACCGCGCAAGAGAACGCAATGGAACAATTCGTCTACGCCTACGTCCATGCGTGCCCGGGGTACACGCTGGACTACAACGCAAACGGCTCCGGCGCCGGAGTGACGGATTTCGTCAACAACGTGAGCGATCTGGCGGGTTCCGGCGATCCGTTGGACCCGTCGAAGGGCCAAGTCGATCGGGCGGCACAGCGGTGCGGTTCGCCGGCGTGGGATCTGCCGACGGTGTTCGAACCGATTGCGGTCGACTACAACATCAACGGCGTGAACTCGCTGAACCTGGACGGGCCCACGCTCGCAAAGATTTTCAACGGCGGCATCACCCGGTGGGATGACCCGGCGATCAAGGCGCTCAATCCAGGCACCAACTTGCCGTCGGCTCCCATTCACGTCTTCTTCCGGAGCGACCAATCAGGTGACACATCCAACTTCCAGCAATACCTCGTTGCCGCATCGGGCGGTGCGTGGGGTAGAGGCGCCGGCCAGACGTTCCTCGGGGGTGTCGGTGATGGCGGCGTCGGCGACAACGGCACATCGGCAGAAGTGCAGAGCAACGACGGGTCGATCACCTACAACGAGTGGTCGTTCGCGGTGGGCAGACAGTTGAACATGGCCCAGATCATCACGTCAGCGGGTCCGGATCCGGTGTCGATCACTACCGACTCAGTCGGCAAGACGCTCGCCGGGGTCACGTTCAAAGGTCAGGGCAATGACCTGGTGGTGGACACGTCGTCGTTCTACAAGCCGACGCAGCCTGGCGCGTACCCGATCGTTGAGCCGACTTATGAGATCGTCTGCTCGAAATATCCGGATTCGGCGACCGGCGCGGCGGTAAAGGCGTTTATGCAGGCCGCAATTGGGCCGGGCCAAGTCGGCTTAGACCAGTACGGATCCATCCCGCTGCCCGGCCCGTTGCAATCAAGGCTGGCGGCAGTCGTGAACGCTATCTCGTAAAGCGTTGTCTCGTAATCAAACTCGCACGCAATCGGTGACCTTAAGGAGCGTCAATGATGAATGACACCGAGTCGGCTTCGCGGGTGGGGTCGCAGTTCGGGCCCTACCAGCTGATGCGGTTACTGGGCCGCGGTGGGATGGGCGAGGTCTATCAGGCCGAGGACACCCGTAAGCACCGGGTGGTCGCGTTGAAGCTGATCTCGCCGCAATTCTCCAGCGACTCGGTGTTTCGCGCGCGGATGCAACGTGAGGCTGACACTGCGGGCCGGCTGACCGAACCGCACATCGTTCCCATCCATGACTACGGCGACATCGACGGTCAATTCTTTGTGGAGATGCGCATGATCGAGGGCGCGTCGCTGCGCACGCTGCTGACGCATTACGGTCCGCTGACTCCGGCACGAGCGGTGGCCATCGTGCGCCAAATCGCCGCCGCGCTAGACGCCGCGCACGCCAACCGTGTGACGCACCGCGACGTCAAACCGGAGAACATCTTGATCACCGGCAACGACTTCGCCTATCTGGTGGATTTCGGTATCGCCCGTGCCGCCGCCGACCCAGGGCTGACCCAGAGCGGGATCGCCGTCGGGACCTACAACTACATGGCCCCGGAGCGGTTCACCGGCGATGAGGTCACCTATCGCTCCGATATCTACGCGCTGGCCTGTGTGTTGGGCGAGTGCTTGACCGGGGCGCCGCCATATCGGGCCGACACCGTCGAACGGTTGATCGCCGCGCATCTGCTCGACCCTGCCCCGCGGCCCAGCCAACTACGGCCCGGGCGGATTCCGCCGACCCTCGACCTAGTGATCGCCAGGGGAATGGCCAAGAACCCGACGGACCGTTATTTCACGGCTGGTGATCTGGCCGCCGCCGCCCACGAAGCGCTGACCGGACCCGAGCAACACATCGAAGCCGCCATTCTTCAACAAGGCGACAACGCGACGCTGCTGGCCAACACCCCCGATACCGGGTGGGCGGCCAACTGGGCCAATTACCGTTCGGGCTCCGGACCCAGGCCAATGGCTCCTCCGTCGTTGCCCAGCGACGAGACAATGGCGCGTCCCGTCGCGCGTCCCGACGGCGGGCGCGGTGGCGGCTGGCTCCAACCTCCGCCGCCGTCCTCCGTCACTGCACCGCCGGACCTCACGCGTGGTGCAGCCCAGCCCAGCCGAAAACGCAAGCGGTGGACCATCATCGGCGCTGCCGCGGTCCTGCTCATCGCCGCCATCAGTGTCACCGGATATCTGGCAACGCGCCCCTCATCGGCAGCGAAGCCGGCGACCGGACAAACCGAGCTGCCGTTCAACGGTATCGGTTTCCGCCTCTCCCCGGGCGGGGTGGCCGCTGGACAAAGCCGGCAACACATACGTCACCAGTGAAGGCATGTACGGGCGGGTGGTGGAGTTGGCACCCGGTTCGAGCACCCCGACGGTGTTGCCGTTCACCGGCCTCTACCAGCCCCAGGGGCTGGCGGTGGATAACACCGGTGCCGTATACGTCGCCGATTTCAACAACCGGGTGGTCAAGTTGGCGGCCGGGTCGAACAACCAGACGGTGTTGCCGTTCACCGGCCTCAATTACCCCGAAGGCGTCGCGGTCGATGGCCAGGGCAACGCGTATGTCGCCGACCGGGGCAACAACAGGGTCTTGAAGTTGGCGCCCGGGTCGAACACCCAGACCGCGCTGCCGTTCACCGGCCTGAAGAACCCGGACGGGGTTGCGGTGGACCCCGCCGGCAACGTCTACGTCACCGACACCGACAACAACAGGGTGCTGGAGTTGGCGGCCGGGTCGACCGCCCAGACCGTGCTGCCGTTCACCGGCGTCAGCGCGCCCTGGGGCATCGCGGTGGACACCGCCGGCGACGTATTCGTCACCGAACACGACGGCAACCAGGTGTTGAAATTGCCGGCCGGCTCCAACACCCCGACGGTGCTGCCGTTGACCGGCCTCAACACCCCCTTAGCGGTGACGGTCGACAACTCCGGCAACGTGTACGTCGCCGACCGCGGCAACGACAGAGTGGTCAAGCTGGTCAGCTGATGTCCCGTGCGGGCACGACGCCTACGACGCCGCCTCCGGCGCGGTGAGAAACATGTCGTTGTGCTGTCCCGGGGTAGGTGGGGGATCGGTGGCCACGGCCTCGAAGCTCGAGTAGCGCGCCGGGGTGCGGATCACCGTGATCGCGTCGTCACCGGTGCCGACTTGCAGGGCAAGCTCGTTCTCGGCGAACAGCGGGGTGTCGACCACCTGCTTCCAGGTGTAGGCAAGGCAGGCCATCAGACCGCCTTCTTGTAGCAGCTCAACCCATTCGGCGGCGGTCTTGGCGGCCAGCGCCTTCTCGAGCTCTTCGGTCAACTCGGGGTAATTGAGCGCCCGCGTGCGTTGGTCGATGAACCGCTCGTCGTCGATGAGGTCGGGCCGGCCGATGATCTGACACAGCTTCGCCCAGTGCTTGGGCACATACGCGCTGATGACCAGGTACCCGTCGGCGGCCCGGAATGCGTCCGATGGTTGGGTGGCGAAACCAACGCCCTTGCGCCGCTTAGCTTTTGGCGCGGAATCCGGTTTGGGGCCATCGCTTGGCTTGTTCAGGTGAATCGTGAGCTGGCTGGCCTGCAGCCCGACCGCGACGTCGTACATCGCGACCCGCACGACGTCGGCCACCCCGTGGCGCTCGCGGTTGAGCAGCGCGGCCAGCACCGCCTGGGCCAGTACGTGACCGCTGGCGCTGTCGACGAGCTGGAACGGGATGATCTGTGGTTTGCCGGTCGGCGTGGGCATCCCGGTGCTCATGCCCGACTCGGCGGCGACCATCAGATCAACGCCCGGCCTGCTTCCGTGCGGGCCGTTGCCGCCGTAGGCCGACAGTCGCGCGTAGATCAGCTTGGGGTTGCGGGACCGCAATGCGTCGGGACCCAGGCCCAGGCGCTCCATCACTCCGGGGCGAAACCCTTCCAGCACAACCTCGGCGGTGTCGGCGAGCCGCAATATCTGCTGCATGCCCTCGTCGGTGGTCAGGTCCACCGCCACCGACTTCTTGCCCCGGTTGTTGGGCAGGAAATAGCGTGGGCAGCGGCGGGCGTCCGGGAAGGACCGCGGTGATCTGCCGGGCCGCCTCACCACCGGGTGCCTCGACCTTGATGACCTCGGCACCCAGGTCAGCCAGCACCTGTCCGGCCAGCGGTCCGGCTATGTTCTGGGTGAAATCGAGTACCCGGTATCCGTCAAGTGGCCTGGCGGGCTTGGTGTTTGGCATGTGGGGCCTCCCTCTAACCTGCCTTGTGCAGCACCGCGGTGCAGTAGTAGTTCCTGGCAAAGGGCGCATCGGGGTCGGTGGGCTGCAGCGGTAACCCGTTGTCGGCCAACATCTGATTCAGCGGTGTGCGAACCGGATGCCAGCCACGCTCCTCCAGGTAGGTCGCCACGTCGTTGCGCTCGCCCGGGAAGCCCAGATTCTCGAGCTCGACGTCGAGACCGTTTTCTCGCCACTTCCCGGTGGCGGCGTTCAAAGCCTGCTGATTGGCTTGCGAATTGAGGAAGATTTCGGCCACCAGCTGGCTGCCGTCGGCGCTGAGCGCGGTGATGTTGTCCAGCAGCCGGTCCTGGGCCTCGGCCGGCAGGAACCCGAGTAGGCCCTCAGCGGCCCACGCGGCGGGTTGCTTGGCGTCGAACCCGGCCTGTTGCAGCGCCGACGGCCAATCGTGGCGCAGGTCGATCGGGACGGGCCGCACCTCGGCCGTGGGCTGGGCGCCGAGCTCGGCAATGGTGGCGGTCTTGAATTCGATGACTTGCGGCTGGTCGATCTCGAATACCGTGGTGCCCGCCGCCCAGGGCAGCCGATATGCGCGCGCGTCGAGACCGGAGGCCAAGATGACCACCTGGCGGATCCCCGCGGCCGCCGCCTGGGAGAAGAACGCGTCGATGTAGCGGGTGCGGGCGGCCAGCATGTCGGTCATGCGTTGCATGCCCCACGGGGCGCCGGGGACGTCGACGTCACCGGAGTCGAGTTCGCCGCTGGCCCACCGGGTGAAGAAGTCAACGCCGACGGCGCGCACCAGCGGCTCGGCGAACCGATCGTCGATCTGCGCATCCCGGGTGGCCCGGGCTCTTCCCGCGGCCACCATGGTGGCGGTCGCTCCCACACTGGTCGCCAGGTCCCAGGTGTCGTTGTTGGTGCGCGCCATCGAGAAAGCCCCTTCCGATCTACTGGTTAGCCAGAGTAACTACGAGCGCTCCGGCGCATCCCGCGGCCCGGGTATCGACCGCACCCGGTGACCAAAGACCCCTGCCGGTAGTGGCGTTGCGCCCTTATCGATGGCCGGGACCTGGCGGCAGCATCGAGGTGTCGGGGTCACTGGCGACTCGACATTTAATCACGGGTAAGGAGCACAGTGCAGACGATTGCGGCGAAATTGGTCAGGCGCCTCGGCTTGGAATCCTGGTCGCTGTTGCTGTTTACCCGGTCCGGGGGACTGCGGTGGGTTCCGCCCGGCGGGATCTTGCCGCTGCTACGTGCCCTTGACCGCTATGGCCTGCTGGGGGCGGCGACGGTCATCACCGCCGCTCGGGACCGCGACGGGGTGGCGCTGATCGACGAGCGTGGTGCGCTGAGTTTCGGCGATCTGGACGACCGGACCAACGCGTTGGCTAATGAGTGGCGCCGGCGCGGGCTTGGCCCGGGTGCCAGTGTGGCCATCTTGGCCGGTAACCACCGAGGCTTCCTGGAAGCCGTCTACGCCGCCGGTAAGTGCGGCGCGGGTGTCCTGCTGCTCAACACCGGCTTCGGCAGCGCGCAACTCGCCGACATGGTGGCCCGCGAAGGGGTCGACCTCCTTGTGCACGACGACGAATACAACGCCGTCGTCGCCGACGTCCACCCGAGGCTGGGTCGGATTCGGGCATGGACGCAAACGCCCGCTCCCGACACCCTCGATGCGCTGATCGAGCATGGCGACAGGCGCCCGCCACCCAGATCCGGTGGTCGGCCCAAGATCGTCATTTCGACCAGCGGGACGACGGGAACCCCGAAGGGTGCCGCGCGCTCGGAGCCCTACTCGCTGATACCGGTCGGCGGCCTGCTCGGCAAGGTGCCGTTTCGCGCCAGAGAAGTCACCGAATGCTGTGTGCCGCTGTTTCATTCGCTGGGCTTCAGCCACGCGATGTACGCGATGGTGCTGGGCTCGACGCTGGTACTACGCCGCGAGTTCGATCCCCAGCAGACCTTGACCAGCGTGGCCGCACATCGGGCCAGCGCCATGATCGTCGTGCCGATCATGCTGCGGCGCATCCTCGATCTGGGTCCGGCAGCCCTCGCCGAGCATGATTTGTCGGCGTTGCGCATTGTGTTCATCGGCGGATCCCAGCTCGGGGCCGTGTTGGCCACCCGCGCGATCGAAGCGCTGGGACCCGTGGTCTACAACATGTACGGGTCCACTGAGGTCGCCTACGCCACCATCGCCACGCCCGCCGATCTGGCCGTCGAGCCGGGATGCGTCGGTGCCGTGGTGCCCGGATCGGTGGTCAAGGTTTTCATCGACGACCGACACGAGGCTCCCGCGGGGACGCCAGGGCGGATTTTCGTCGGCAACGTGCTGGCCTTCGAGGGATACACCGGCGGCGGCACCAAGGAGTCGATCCAGGGCCTGATGTCCACCGGCGACGTCGGTCATTTCGACCGGGCCGGCCGGCTGTTCATCGACGGGCGCGATGACGAGATGATCGTTTCCGGCGGAGAGAACGTGTACCCGGGTGAGGTCGAAGAGGCGCTGGCGCACCATCCCGACATCCTCGACGTCGCGGTCATCGGCGTCAGCGACGAGGAGTTCGGGCAGCGTCTGCGCAGCTACATCGTGCTGCGACCGGGCGCATCACTGACCGAGCGCGACATCAAAGATTACGTCCGAAATCGTTTGGCCCGCTTCAAGATTCCGCGCGATGTGGTGTTTGTCGATGCACTGCCCCGCAACGCCGCCGGGAAGGTGCTCAAACGCGTGCTGAACAACCAAGCAACCCAAGACCAGGCTGGTGTGTGAGCCGGATTACGAGCTTGGACACGGTTGTGTTACTGGCGGGTGTCGAAGCCTGCGGCCTTGCCCCGTTGCCACTAGCCTCGCGCAATGACCACTTTCCCTGCCATCGCCGACGAATGCGGGATCGCTGCGACGCGGGACGCCGGGTGGCAGGCCAGCGCCCGGTGGGCGCGCCAGCTGGCCTGGGTCAGCCTGGCCGTGCTGCTCGTCGAGGGCGCCGTTGGACTGTGGCAGGGCCTTGCGGTTGGATCCGTCGCACTGACCGGATGGGCGCTCGGCGGCGGTTCCGAGGCGTTGGCCAGCGCGATGGTGGCATGGCGCTTCAGCGGCACTCGTAGTCTGTCGGCGACCGCCGAGTCGCGCGCGCAGCGCGGTGTTGCGGTGTCGTTTTGGCTGACCGCCCCGTACATCGCTGCCGAATCCCTCAGGGACCTGACTGACGAGCACCACGCCCAGACCTCTGTGATCGGCATCGGATTGACGACGATCGCGTTGTTGCTGATGCCGATTCTCGGCTGGGCCAACCACAAACTGGGCGCGCGGCTCCGCTCAGACGCTACCGAGGACGAAGGTACCCAGAACTACCTGTGCGCTGCCCAGGCTGCCGGGGTGTTGAGCGGCCTTGCGATCACGGCGCTTTGGTCCGGCGGTTGGTGGGTCGACCCCGCGATCGGCCTCGCCATTGCCGGCGTCGCGGTCTGGCAGGGCATCCGGTCTTGGCATGGCCACGACTGCGGCTGCTAATTGTTGGCAGGGGCATTACATCAGCAGCGTCCTGGGTTCGCGTCATGCGATAGTAGGCACCTCGCCGGGCCAGCAATTCGGCGTGGTTGCCCTGTTCTACAACCTTGCCAGCCTCCACCACCAGAATATGGTCGGCATCGCGGATCGTCGAAAGGCGGTGCGCGATAATGAAACTCGTTCGGTCCCGGCGAAGCGCGGACATCGCACGCTGAATTAGCAGCTCCGTGCAGCTGTCCACCGAACTGGTCATTTCGTCGAGGATCAACAGCTCTGGGCGGGCAAGAAACGCGCGCGCAATCGTAATCAGCTGCTTCTCACCGGCGCTCAGATTCCCACCGTTGTTACTGACCTGCGTCTGGTAACCCTCCGGGAGTGCACGCACAAACCGGTCCACGTGGGCCGCCTTAGCGGCTTCAATCACCTCGTCTTCGCTCGCCCCGGGCCGTCCGTAGGAGATGTTCTCCGCGATCGTCCCGTCGAACAACCAGGTGTCCTGCAGCACCATACCGATCCGCGATCGCAGCGAGTGCCGGCTCACCGATGCGATATCGACGCCGTCGACCAGGATTGCACCGGAGCCGACTTCGTAGAACCGCATGAGCAGGTTCACCAGCGTGGTTTTGCCCGCCCCCGTCGATCCGACGATCGCCACTGTGCTGCCCGGTTCGGCCACCAGCGACAGGTCGTTGATCACGGGAGTGCCGGGGCGGTAGGCAAAACTCACGTGCTCGAACTCGACGCGTCCGCCCAGGTTCGATCGCCGCGGCAGGATCAGTTCGCTGTCTGTTGATTCCTCGGGCTCGTCGAGCAGGTCGAACACCCGCTCAGCGCTAGCCATTCCGGACTGCAGCGTGTTGTATATGCCGGCGACTTGGTTTATCGGCTGGTTGAACTGGCGCACGTACTGAATGAACGCTTGGATACTGCCCAGCGTGATCTGGCCGGTCGCCACCTGCACGCCACCGAGGACGGCCACTGCGACGTAGCCGAGGTTGCCGATGAACGTGGTCGCTGGCGACATCAGACCGGAGAAGAACTGGGCGCCGAAACTGGCCTCATACACCTCGTCGTTGAACTCGCGGAATTGTTGTTGAGCCTGGGCTCGATGACCGAACGTCTTCAGCACCGTGAAACCGCTGTAGGTCTCCTCGATGTGGGCGTTGAGCCGTCCGGTGTTGGCCCACTGGGCGGCGAACAGCCACCGCGACCGTCGTGCGATCGCACGGATCACCAGCAGCGACAGCGGCACCGCCAGCAAGGTGATCATCGTCAGCAGTGGCGAGATCGAGAGCATCATCACCAGCACCGTCGCCACGGTCAGCACCAAGGTCACCAACTGGCTGATTGTCATGGAGATCGATGTCTGCATGTTGTCGATGTCGTTGGTAACCCGGCTCAACAGTTCACCGCGCTGCCGGCCGTCGAAGTAGGACAGCGGCAGCCGGTGCACCTTGTCCTCGACATCGGAGCGCAGCGCCCTCATGGTCCGCTGCACGGTCACGTTCAGTGTCCTTGCTTGGAGCCAAATCAGCAGTGCAGCCAAAAGATATAGGCCCAACGCCAGCGCCAGCGTGCGGCCGACCGCGCTGAAGTCCACGCCCTTTCCGGGTACCGGGTTCATTCCGGACAGCAAGTCGGCGAAGGTATTCTCGCCGCGGGCGCGCGCGGCCGCGACGGCTTGTTCCTTGGTGATTCCGGCTGGCAGCTGCCGGCCGATTACGCCGTTGAAGATCAGGTCGGTGGCATGGCCCAGGATTCGCGGGCCAGCCGCCGAGATGGCTACTCCGGCGATGGACAGCATGATCACTGCGGTGGCCGGCCCGCGTTGCGGGGTAAGGCGTTTCACCAGACGTATCACCGAGCCGGTGAGCTCGCGGGACCGCTGCGGGGGCTCTTGGGCCATCCCGCGGATCGGCCCATTCATCGGTCTGGTCACGGTTGGCCCCCCACCCCGGCACCCAACGATTGGGAATCGACGAACTCGACGTATGTCGGGCAGTCGACCAGCAGCGATTCATGGGTACCCGAGCCGACTACGCGTCCGCCGCCCATGACGACCACTTGGTCGGCCTGGATGACGGTCGAGATCCGTTGTGCGACAATGATGACCGTGGAATCCGCGGTGATCTCCCTTAGCGACTCGCGGACCATGGCGTCGGTGTGCACATCGAGTGCGGAGAACGCGTCGTCGAACAGGTAGACGGCCGGGCGCCGGATGACCGCCCGGGCGATCGCCAGCCGTTGCCGTTGTCCGCCGGAGAAGTTAATGCCGCCCTGGGCTACGCGCATCTGCAGCCCGTCATCGTGCGCGAAGACGAAACCGTCGGCCGCCGCCACCCGCAGCGCTTCCCACATCTCCTCTTCGGTGGCGTCGACCTTGCCGTAGCGAAGGTTGTCCGCGACGGTGCCGGAGAACAGGTATCCGCGCTGGGGCACCAGACCGATCGCCGACCAGAGTCGCTCGGTGTCATAGTCGCGGACATCGACACCGTCGAAGAGGACAGCGCCAGCGGTCACGTCGTATAGCCGGCAAATCAGCGACACTAGCGTCGACTTGCCCGAACCGGTGGCGCCGACGACTGCAGTGGTGGTACCGGGCACCGCGGTCAGCGAAACATCCTGCAGCACAGACCGGTCGGCACCCGGATAGCGGAATGTGGCCCCGGCTAACCGCACCACACCCGCCACCCCACGCGGCGGAAAGATGGGGTTTTGCGGGTTGCCGACGGCAGGACGACTGGACAGCACCTCGGTGATCCGTTCGGCGGACACCAAAGCCCGCGGCAACGCGACCAGGAGTATTGTCGTCAACGACACCGCCATCAGGATCTGCATGAAGTACGCCAGAAAGGCGATCAGCGAGCCGACCTGCATTCGGCCGCTGTCGACGCGCAAGCCGCCGAACCAGATCAGTGCGACGCTCGACACGTTGATCGTCAAGGTGGTCACCGGCAGCGTCAGCGCCTGCCAGTTGCCTGCGGCCAGTGCGGTTTTCGACAGCCCGAGATTCGCTTGGGCGAACCTCTCGCGCTCGAAGTGTTCGCGCCCGAACGCCCTGACCACCCGGACACCGGCCAGTTGGTCGCGCATTACCCGATTAATTGTGTCGATCAGCTTCTGCATGCCGCGGAGGAGCGGCAGCGTGCGCAAAATGATCCGATAATTGGCGAGGGCCAGTACGGGAACACTGACCAGCAGCAGCCATGACAGCCCGGCGTCCTGGTGGATGGCCATGAAGATTCCGCCGGCGCACATAATCGGCGCGGTGACCAGTATGGTGGCCGTCATCTGAACCAGGAATTGGATCTGCCGGACGTCGTTGGTGGTGCGGGTTAGCAATGACGGCGCGCCGAATCGGGCGGTCTCGTGCTCGGAGAAGGTGGTGATGTGATGGAACATCGCCGAGCGCAGGTCGCGGCCGAACCCCATCCCGGTCCGTGAGCCGAAGTAGACTGCCCCGACTGAACACAGCACCTGCAAGCCGGTTACCACAAGCATCACTCCGCCGAGTTTGACGATGGTTTCCGTGTCACCCTTGCTGACGCCGTCGTCGATGATCGCGGCGTTGACCGTCGGAAGGCACAACGAAGCCAGCGCGCTGATCAGCTGCAGCACCATGAGCACCGTCACCAGCCGACGGTACGGCCGGACATACTGGCGCAGCAGTCCCAGGAGCATCTCGTAATCGGAGCGCGACGCCCTCATGGTCGGCTGCACGGTCACGTTCAGTATCCTGGCTTGGAGCCAAATCGGCAGTGGCCGAGATAGTTAGCTCGAGGAGTGACCCGCGGTATAGTGTCCCTCGTAGCCGTCTGATTGACACAGGGCCGTGCAGAACTGCTTCACTTTGGGTCCGGTCTTGCTCAGGCTTAGTTCCCATTGCCAAGTGGTTTCGATAGTGGTGCCGGCGTGGTCGCCGTCACGCTCACCGACGCTGCAGTGCAGGGTCCGGTGTGCGATGTCGCAGGTTTCGAGGAGCACTTCGTTTTCTGCAAGGTCAAGCGGATTGCGGATC
This sequence comes from uncultured Actinomycetota bacterium, assembly GCA_963730415.1. GTDB lineage: Bacteria > Actinomycetota > Actinomycetes > Mycobacteriales > Mycobacteriaceae > Mycobacterium. Next base: position 306,114 of record CAVSSC010000004.1, read on the forward strand.
AGCCGCACGCCGAATCGCTCGGTCTTGCCGTGGGTCCGCAGCCGTTGGGCGAGGCCGGTCAATACCGGCTCGTCATCGGGGCTCACCGACGAGGTGGAGCCGAAGTCGGTCGGGTCGGCGAACTCCATGCCGATGACGCCGACACCGGCGCTGACGTCGGGGTCGAAACGCATCGAGGTCGCGGTCAAACCCTGCGCGCTGCACCGCTTGACAGGCGTGGTTTGGGTTCCGCGTGGCGCCGTGATGACGCTTTCCACAAAGACTTCTCCGGCAGCCGGTTCAAAGTGCTTGTGCAGCAGCCAGATTGCGAAGCGCTGAAATGCATCGGTGGAGACAAGGTATTGGCCCAATTCGTCAAGACAGGCGCGATCGTCCTCGCTCAAGATACCCACGTCGGTGGCGTCCATGTCGCGCAACGCGACATAATCCTCAACGTCGTGATCCCGTATCGTTAACATGGCTGCTCTCCTTCTGCCAAACATGACCCAAGCCAAGAGCTTTGGGGTGGGGCGCTCGTGCATCGCACGAACGGCTCGCCGCCACGCGTCGGCTGTGTTGAGCGGATGGCACTTGAGTTGTCGGTTGTGGTTCTCAGTCATCGTTGTGCTTCGTTGTGGGGTACGGCTGGGCAGCAGCTATGGCTCGACTGTGAGATTATGCCGGGGGGAAACCGTCCGCAATAGCCGTGCCAGTTGCGGTGATGACCTCTGCCGCGGCACGACCCGCAGATCCGGCTAGGAGCGGGCGCCACGGGCCCGCCACGCTTCGACCAGCTTCTCCGACGCGCCCGCGAACAAGTCCGCCGGCCTGGCTTGCGGCCAAATCAGCAGTCAGCCAAAAGATACAGGCCAACGCCAGCGCCAGTGTGCGGCCGACCGCGCCGGAGTCCACGCCCTTACCGGGTAGCAGGTTCATTCCGGACGGCAAGTCGGCGAAGGTATCCTCGCCGCGGTGACCGACCCGCGTTGCGGGGTGAGGCGTTTCAGCAGACGTATCGCCGAGCCAGTGAAATCGCGGGGCTGCTGCGGGGGCCCCGGCCCCGGCACCCAACGATAGGGGATCGACGAACTCGACGCATTCCCAGATAACTTGACGACGCCCCAAGTAGTTAGCTTGGCAAATTTTCGTGACCCGCGGTATCGTGGCCCCCGTCGCCGACGTCTGCGCACTGAGTTATGCATAACTGCTTGACCGTGGGCCCGGTCTTGCTCAGGCTTGGTTCCCATTGCCAAGTGGTTTCGACAGTGGTGCCTGCGTGGTCGCCGTCACGCTCACCGACGCTGCAGTGCAGGGTCCGGTGTGCGATGTCGCAGGTTTCAACGAGCACTTCGCTTTCCAGAAGGCCAAGCGGATTGCGGATCAGCCGCACGCCGAATCGCTCGGTCTTGCCGTGGGCCCGCAACCTTTCGCCGATGCCGGCCAACACGGCCTCGTCGTCGGGGCTCACCGACGAGGTGGAGCCGAAGTCGGCCGGGTCGGCGAACTCCATTCCGATGACGCCGACACCGGAGCTGACGTCGGGGTCGAAACGCATCGAGGTCGCGTTCACACCCTGCGCGCAGCACCGCTTGACAGGCGTGGTTTCGGTTCCGCGCGGCGCCATGATGACGCTTTCCACAAAAACCTCTCCGGCAGCCGGTTCGAAATGCTTGTGCAGCAACCAGATTGCGAAGCGCTGAAATGCATCAGTGGAGACGAGATATTGGCCCAACTCGTCAAGACAGGCGCGATCGTCCTCGCTCAAGATACCCACGTCGGTCGCGTCCATGTCGCGCAACGCGACATAATCCTCAACGTCGTGATCCCGCATCGTTAACATGGCTGCTCTCCTCCTGCCAAACATGACCCAAGCCACGAGCTTTGGGGTGGGACACTCGTATATCACACGAAGGACTCGCCGCCACGCGTCGGCCGTGTTGAGCGGATCGCACGTGAGTTGTCGGTTGTTGGTCCTCAGTCATCGTTGTGCTTCGTTGTGGGGTACGGCTGGGCAGCAGCTATCGCTCGACTGTGAGATTATGCCGGGGGAAGCCGTCCGCAATAGCCGTGCCAGTTGCGGTGATGAACTCTGCCGCGGCACGACCCGCAGATCCGGCTAGGAGCGGGCGGCACGGGCCCGCCACGCTTCGACCAGCTTCTCCGACGCGCCCGCGAACAAGTCCGCCGGCCTGGCTTGCAGCCAAATCAGAAGCGCGACCAAAAGATACAGGCCAACGCCAGCGCCGGTGTGCGGCCGACCGCGCCGAAGTCCACGCCCTTCCCGGGTAGCAGGTTCATTCCGGACGGCAAGTCGGCGAAGGTATCCTCGGCGCGGGCGCGGGCGCCCGCGACGGCCTGATCGTTGGCGTGGCTCAGGATTTGCTGGCCAACCGCTCAGATGGCTCTTGCCGCGATGGACAGCAGGATCACCGCGGTGGCCGGCCCGCGTTGCGGGGTAAGGCGTTTCAGCAGACGTATCACCGAGCCAGTGAAATCGCGGGACCGCTGCGGGCGCCTTGCACCATCCCGGGGACCGGACCGCTCATCGGCCCGGTCCCGGCTGGCCCCGGCCCCGGCACGCAACAATAGGGAATCGACGGACTCGACGTATTCTCAGATAACTTGACGATGCCCGAAGTAGCTAGCCTGTGTAGGTGTGGCCCCCGCCATAGTGGTTCCCGGCGGAGTCCTGTGAACAGGAACTCATGCAGCGGTGATTCACCTTGGGCCCGGTCTTGCTCAGGCTTGGTTCCCATAGCCAACTTGTTTCGATAGTGGTGCCGGCGTGGTCGCCGTCACGCTCACCGACGCTGCAGTGCAGGGTCCGCTGTGCGATGTCGCAGGTTTCAACGAGCACTTCGTTTTCACCAAGGCCAAGCGGATTGCGGATCAGCCGCACGCCGAATCGCTCCGTCTTGCCGTGGGCCCGCAACCTTTCGGCGAGGCCGGCCAATACCGGCTCGTCATCGGGGCTCACCGACGAGGCGGAGCCGAAGTCAGCCGGGTCGGCGAACTCCATGCCGATGACGCCGACACCGACGCTGACGTCGGGATCGAAACGCATCGAGGTCGCGGTCACACCCTGCGCCCTGCACCGCTTGACAGGCGCGGTTTGGGTTCCGCGTGGCGCCGTGATGACGCATTCCACAAAGACCTCTCCCGCGGCCGGTTCGAAATGCTTGTGCAGCAACCAGATTGCGAAGCGCCGAAACGCATCGGTGGAAACGAGATACTGGCCCAACTCGTCAAGACAGGCGCGATCGTCCTCGCTCAACATACCCACGTCGGTGGCGTCCATGTCGCGCAACGCAACATAATCCTCAACGTCGTGATCCCGTATCGTTAACATGACTGCTCTCCTTCTGCTAAACATGAGCCAAGCCAAGAGCTTTGGGATGGAGCGCCCGTGCAGCACACGCCGGGTCGCCGCCACACGTCGGCTGCGTTGAGCGGATGGCGCATGAGTTGTTCGGTTGTTGTCCTCACTCATCATTGTGTTTCGGTGTTAGGTACAGCTGGGTGGCAGCTATCGCTCGACTGTGAGATCACGCGCGGAAACGACCACAGTTCCCGGGTGCACCGTACGAAACGATTTCCACCCGACCTCCCGCTCCACGATCTTCAGAGTCGTTGCGCCTTAAGTGATCTCAGATTGCCCGACGTCGGTCTATGCGAATGTGGCGGTCATCGTGCGCGCACCCCCTGGATTTCTACGACACGTACTCCTTCGACGTCGAGCCCCGTGTATCGACAGATGGTGGCCGAGCGCTTTGCGGTCTAGCGGGAGATCACCGCAACCGTCGCCGCGGCATAAATGATGCACGGCGACATTGGAATCCGATCTCATCTGGTTCACCAACCGCATGCGAACCATGACATTAAAATAACTTGACAATGCCCATCGTCGTCACACCAAATCACCCTCGGTCAGGAGTGCATGCACGACCGCTTGGCCACGGCTGAAGCCTGTATCCTCGATTCGGCGAACGCCATGCACGGTGGCTGCCCACCCCAGGGCGTTTGTGTTGATTGCGAATTCCTCTCCCGTCGGCGTTGGTGGTGTTAGCCACAGCTCGTGATAGTGCTCGAAAAAAACCACCACGTACGGAGAACCGCAAGGCAGACGGTACGGGAGCGAAGTGAAAGTTTCCTCCCTGGAGACGCCACCATCAAAGTGCCGCCGAGCTCTCGTGACTGCGTAGTCGCGGCAACCGGGAATCCACGACGATCACGCAAATCGCCCGGCCCAAAGAGGACCGTCATCGTACCCCCGAGATCCAGATGAGTGCGGCCTCGAAACGCGCCGTAGTACACGTCCCCGTTATATTTGTTGCCGTGGCCACGCTGCTCCTCAGGGCTTGCTGACTTCCACTCGCGATACAGGGCCAATAGTCGAACCTCGTCCGCCTGTGACCGCCCCATAATCCCCGACCCGGCGTGGTCAACGGAATGCCCAACGATTCGGTACGACGGATTGTCTTCGTACCGGAGGCACCCTGCCTTCTCTTGTTCGAGTAACCACTCGACGCTTGGGTGAAATTCTTGCCTGTTGCGGGCCAGTGGGCGGCCAACAGCGCCAGTCAGGGGGGCCGCATTACTGCGGAGAAGCTTCTTCACGTCCACCGGTGAGCGTGGCATGGGGTTCGTGAGCCCCTTCCGGGTACGCGCCACGCCAATACCGCATCGACACAAGAGCTGCTGGACGGGCCAGTCCAGGGCTGCGAACTTTGCCGCCGCAGTCTCTTTGTCAACATCATTATCAAAAGCACGAGTGCAGAGCTGCCACTGTAAACGGTAAAACTGTTCATACAAGGCACTGTGGGGCCCATCCAATTTGATAAGGACGGCACCGCATCCTTCGGATGAAAAGGCACGCTCGATTTGCTCGGCGCGAGCCTGGCCCTCGACAAGGCTAACGAGGGGGAGGGTGGATTGCTCCACTTTTCGCAGCATCTCACCGTCAGCCACCAACACGGGCGAGAACTGGTCAGCCAACATATTCGGTCCTCCTTAAGTGGAAATCCTCACAAAAGTGGACTTGCATCGCACTGGTTCTGATGGAGACTCTGATGTGCCCCGGGTTATTGGATTTCGACCAGGGGTTGGTCGGTGCGCAACTCCCGAACCTCTTGTTCCAACTGCTTAATCTTGGCCGCCTCCGCAGTAATCACCCCCGGCGCGTGACCGTCATCGATGTCAGCCTGCGGAACCTACGACCGCACCGACTCCACGCCGCACCTGAACTGCTGGGCCACCGGGGCGAGAAAATGTTCAGTGGCAACGACAAGGAAGTGTCCGCTGGAATTGCGCCTGCGGGCGGTGCGGCTGTATCGGGAGTCTGATCCCACCCACAGTTTCAGAGCTTCAAGATCGCCATCCTCGACGGCTGCCGTGGCGGGTTTCAATCAAGCGTATCGCCGAGCCAGTGAAGTTGCGGGACCGCTGCGGGGGGTCCTGCACCATCCCGCGGATCGGCCCGGTCACGGCTGGCCCCCGACCCCGCCACCCAGCGATTGGCAATCGAGGCACTCGAGGTGTTTTCAGATAAATTGACGACGCCCGAAGTAGTTAGTCCGGAATTGTGGTGTGGCCCGAGGTGTAGTGGTTCCCGTACGGGTCCTGTGAACACTGACCCATGCAGTACTTCGTCACCTTGGGCCCGGTATTGCTCAGGCTTGGTTTCCATTGCCAACTTGTCTCGACAGTGTTCCCGACGCCGTCACGCTCACCGACGCTGCAGTGCAGGGTTCGGTGGGTGATGTCGCAGGTTTCAACGAGCACTTCGTTTTCTGCAAGGCCAAGCGGATTGCGGATCAGCCGCACGCCGAATCGTTCGGTTTTGCCGTGGGCCCGCAGCCGGTCGGCGATGCCCGCCAACGCCGTCTCGTCGTCGTGGCTCACCGACGACGTGGAGCCGAAGTCGGTCGGGTCGGCGAACTCCATGCCGATGACGCCGACACCGGAGCTGACGTCGGGGTCGAAACGCATCGATGTTGCATTCAAACCCTGCGCGGAGCACCGCTCGACGAGCGTGGTTTGGGTTCCGCGCGGCGCCGTGATGAGGCTTTCCACAAAGACCTCTCCCGCAGCCGGTTCGAAGTGCTTGTGCAGCAGCCAGATCGCGAATCGCTGCCATGCATCGGTGGAGACGAGATATTGGCCTAACTCGTCAAGACAGGCCCGGTCGTCCTCGCTCAACATACCCACGTCGGTGGCGTCCATGTCGCGCAACGCGACATAATCCTCGACGTCGTGATCCCGTATCGTTAACATGGCTGCTCTCCTTCTGCCAACGTGACCCAAGCCAAGAGCTTTGGGATGGGGCGATCGTGCAGCATACGCCGCGATCTCCGCCACGCGTCGGCCGCGTTGAGCACTTGGGTTGTTCGGTTTGTTATCAGTCATCGTTGTGCTTCGCTGTTGGGTAAAGCTGGGTGGCAACTAGCGCTCGACTGTGAGATCACGCGGGGACTGACATGGAGCCAGATCAGAAGTGCGGCCAAACGATACAGACCCAACCTCAGCGCCAGTGTGCGGCCGACGGCGCTGAATGCCACGCCCTTCCCGGGTAGCAGGTTCATTCCGGACAGCAAGTCGGCGAAGGTATCATCGCCGCGGGCGCGGGCGGCCGCGACGGCTTGGCAGCCCCCGGCCGATAACGCCGTTGAGGATCAGGTCGGTGGCATGGCCCAGGATTCGCGGGCCAACCGCCGAGATGGCTATCCCGGCGATGGACAGCATGATCACCGCGGTGGCCGGTCCGCGTTGCGGGAGAAGGCGTTTCAGCGGCACGGTCACGACTGGCCCCCGAGCCTGGTGCCCAACCATTGGGAATCGAGGCACTCGACGTAGTCTCAGATAACTTGACGATGCCCGAAGTAGTTAGTCTGTTGACCAGTGGCCCACGGAATAGTGGTTATTTCCGCTATCCATCTGGCACTGTGACGCACAGTACTGCTTCACCTTGGGTCCGGTCTTGCTCAGGCTTGGTTCCCATTGCCAACTTGTTTCGACGGTGGTGCCGGGGCGGACGCGGTCACGCTCGCCGACGCTGCAGTGCAGGGTCCGGTGTGCGAGGTCGCAGGTTTCAAGGAGGACTTCGTTTTCTTTGAGGCCAAGCGGATTGCGGATCAGCCGCACGCCGAATCGCTCGGTTTTGCGGTGGGCCCGCAGCCGTTGGGCGATGCCGGCCAATACGGCCTCGTCATCGGGGCTCACCGAGGAGGTGGAGCCGAAGTCGGGCGGGTCGGCGAACTCCATGCCGATCACACCGACACCCGAGCTGGCGTCGGCGTCAAAACGCATCGAGGTCGCGTTCAAATCCTGTGCGCAGCACCGCTTTACCGGTGTGGTTTTGGTCCCGCGCAGCGCGGTGATCACGCTTTCCGCAAAGACCTCTCCTGCAGCCGGCTCGAAGTGCTTGTGCAGCAGCCAGATTGCGAAGCGTCGAAATGCATCGGTGGAGACCAGATAGTCGCCTAACTCGTCAAGACAGGCGCGGTCGTCCTCGCTCAACATACCCACGTCGGTGGCGTCCATGTCGCGCAACGCAACATAATCCTCAACGTCGTGATCCCGTATCGTTAACATGACTGGTCTCCTTCTGCCAACATGAGCCAAGCCAAGAGCTTTGGGATGGGGCGATCGTGCGGCATACGCCGGGGTCGCCGCCACGCGTCGGCTGCGTTGAGCGGATGGCACTTGAGTGTTTGGTTGTTTTTCATCAGTCATCGTTGTGCTTCGTTGTTGGGTACAGGTGGGTAGACCCTATGGCTCGATTGTGAGATCACACGGGGAAACGATCCACAGTCCCCGGGTGCACAGCACTACTCATTGCGGCATTGCTCACCAAACCCACAACACGGGCCAGATCGGTCCGAATCCGCGACACCTCGCTTTAGAAATGCCGCTGTCGGCGCTCGGTGCTTTGGTCAGGTCGTCGACCTTGCGGGTGGAGGTGCCATGCAGGTAGGCCTCCATGACCACCGCGAAAAGGCACCGATCAACCCGGCGGCGGCGCTCCAAGAGCGCCGGGAAGAACGAACCGGTGCGCATCTTGGATGTGGTATTGGCAATCGGACCCGGTGTCGGCCGCTCGCATCCCGGGGCGGTGCACCCGCACGACACTGCGCGTTGACTTGCGACATCCCGTCGCGCCTCAGTCCAGCCGGTACCGGATCAGCCGGGAGCTGTTGGCTACCACCGCCACCGAGGATGCGTTGTGCAGGATCGCGGCCAGCACTGGAGACAACGCGCCACCCGCGCCGATGATCAGCCCGGCGGCGTTGACGGCGATGGACATGCCGTAGTTCTCTCGGATGACGTCGACCGCCCTGGCGCCCAGATCGCGCACGTCGAGCAGGCGATGCAGATCGTCATTGGCCAGCGCCACATCGGCGGTCTCGACGGCGACATCGGTGCCGGCCAGCCCCATGGCGATCCCGATATCGGCGGCCGCCAGCGCGGGGGCGTCGTTGATGCCGTCGCCGACCATGCCGACGACGAAGCCCTCGTCCTGCAGCTCGCGTACCACCTCGAGCTTGTCCTCCGGCATCACCTCGGCGCGCCACTCGTCGATCCCGAGCTCGCCGGCGACGACCTGGGCGATCTCCGGATGATCGCCGGTGAGCATCACGATCCGACGAATCCCATTGGCCCGCAACTCCTTCAGCACGTCGGCGGCTTCGGGCCGCACTTCGTCTCGCAAGCTGATCAGCCCCACCAACGTGCCGTCCACCGCCAGCAGCAACGGCGTCTCGGCCTGGCGTCTCAGCTTGTCCACCCAGTCCGAGGCCTTCTTCGACACCTTCACTTTCTCGGCGCGCAGCAGCGACGGACTACCCAGCAGCAGGGTCCGGCCGTCGGCCCAGGTCCGCATGCCCAACCCGACCAGCACCTCGCACTCCTCATGCGGCGGAATGCTGATGCGGCGTTCCTCGGTCGAGCGGATCACCGCTTCGGCCAGCGGATGACGAGAGTGGATCTCCGAGCTGGCCGCATACGCCAGCACCTGCTCGGGCTCCCAGTCCTTATGCATCGCAACAATATTGGTGACAACCGGACGCCCGACGGTCAGCGTTCCGGTCTTGTCGAACACGATCGCGTCGACCCGACCGGCCTGTTCGAGATGCGAACCGCCCTTGATCAGGATGCCGCGGCGCGCACCGTTACCGATGGCGGCGCTGATCGCGGTCGGGGTGGACAGGCCCACCGCACACGGGCACGCGATCAACAGCATGGTCATCGCGCGGCGCACATCTTTCGTGATCGCCAGGGTGAGGGCCGACACGATGAACGAGGTCGGAACAAAACGGCCGGAGAAGTTCTCGCCGACCGTCTGGATGGGCGCCCGATCGAGCTGCGCCTCTTCGACCCGGGTGATGATGCGCCCGATGGCGGTTTGGTTGCCGACGGCGTGCGCGCGCACCACCAAACGCCCGCGCACCACCACCGACCCCGCGTGTACGGATGCCCCGACCACGACGCTGACCGGCAGGTTCTCACCGGTGATCGCGGACTGATTGACAATCGCGTCGCCGTCGACCACCTCGCCGTCCACCGGTATCGCGACGTGGTCGTGAACCACCACCTCATCGCCGATCTGCACCGTGTCGATCGGCACCTGGATCTCGGTGCCCGCTTGAGGTCCGTCGGTCAGCCGAATCCATGCCGTGTCCTGGCTGCCGCGCAGCAGCTCCGAGATGGCCCGCCGGGTCCTGCGCAGGGTGAGATCTTGCAAGTACTCGCCGATATTGAGCAGCCACAGCACGGTCAGTGCCACCACGTTCTCGCGCAACACCAGGCTCGCCACGGTCGCGGCCGAGACCAGCGCATCGGTGCCGGCCCGGCCGGAGCGCAACGAGCGCAGCGCGCCGCGCAGGAACGGGTAGCCGGTGAAGATGGTGACACCGGTGGCCAACAGCCGGCCGTTCGGGCCCAGCAGCGGGGGTCGGGCCAACACGTAGCGGCGCACGCCCAGTAAGGCCAGCGCCGCGCCGCCGATAACCATCCGCAGCACATCGGTGTTGGCGATCTCCGACGAATGCGGCGCGCGTGCCGCGATCAGCTCGGCGGCCACATGTGCGGCCGAACCGATCGCCGACAGCACCGAGGAGCGGTCAGCGCGCCGCGGTGAATACCAGACGACGACGGACCCGGTGCGCGGGTAAGCGTGCACGGCGCGCACCCCGTCGCACTTGGCGACGGCCTCCTCGACCGCCACCGCACGCCGGGAGTCGCCGCGTACCCAGGCGACGGAAACCCGCATGCGTCCCGCCGCATCCGAAACAACCAGTAGCGCTGGGTCGCCTGCGGTGTCTACGTCGGGGAGCGCAGCCATATCGACGGACATGTCCGCCCGATCAGTGCTCGTGCTGGTGGACGTCGGCGACCGACGGCGTGGGCGCTTCTTCGCCGATGCGTTCGCGGGCTTCGGCCATCACATCGGCGAGCTTGAGCCGCGCCGACTCCGCGGCCTCCTCGGCCTTGCGGGTCCCACGCAATCCGAGCTCGGCTGCCGACACCGCGGTCGCATGCAGCGGCGCCTTGGCCGCGGCCTTGCGCAGCAGGTCGTAAGCGGCCGCGCCGGCCACCCCGGTTACCACCGTTGCGGCCGCCTTTGCGAACAGTGCGTGCACCATCACCTGAACCTTCCTCTGACGCAAATAGGGCAAGTCCTGCCGACGTTAACATTGAAATATTGCGATATCAATATGAATGTCATGCGCGCTTGCTGAGGGCCGCTGGGTTCACAGAACCCGGGTGACTTTTTCGGTCTCGATTCTGCGCGCCAGCACCGACGGATCGGGATTGGCCACCTGCACCAGCGACGCGCCGACGGCCATGATCGCCAGCAGGCCGTCCACCAGCTCGGCGGGTCCGGCCCACGACGCGCTGGAAAGCACCCGGTCGCGCGACGTCAAACCCCTTGCCGTCGGTGACTTTTCGCAATCGGCCAGGATCTGGTCGACTGATCGGCCGTCTAGCGCCGCACCCGGATGGCGTTCGGGAACGATCTGGTCGCCGTGCACCCGCACCGCGGTGGCGTAGTCGGTGACACCGACCGGCAGGTCGGGCGCTGGGCGGCCGAACGGATCCAGCGAAAGCACCGCCACCTCGCCGGCGGCGGTGTCGGCCTCGTCCAGCCGCTCGACGGTGCACAATGCTACGTCGGCCGGGCCCGCTGCCCCGAGCACCGCCTCGGCGCCAATCCACCACACCCCGAACAACACCGCCGCCGTCTGCCAATGTGCCGGCAGCAAGATCGCGACCCGGCTGGTGGGCCCGGCGCCCAGCTCGTCGCGTAACAGGTTGCCGGTCTTGGCGGCCCAGTTGGCCAGCGTCACCGCAGACAATTCGATGCGCTCGCCGGTGGCATCGTCGTAATAAGTGATGCGCGGGCCGACCGGGTCGGCCCGCAGCATCGGATCCAGGATCGCCCCGGAAAGGGTGGTCAGCGTGCTCAGTTTATGCACTCGGGCTTGTCGGAACCGGCGGTCAGGATCGGCGACGGCGCCGGAACGTTCGGGTCAGTGGCCGAACCAGCGTTGGACACCCGTGCGGGCACTACTGACCCGCCGCCGGAAAGCCCGGAGCCCGGACCGCTGTAGTCGTTGGCCAGCACCACACGGACCGATCCCGGTGCTATCGATGCATCCGCGACGACCGGCAGCCCGCCAAGGTCTTTGGCGACCTCCTGTGCGCCCAGGTCGTCGGTCTTGGCGGCGCGAACCTGGCTGCCCTTGACGTGGCCGCCCTCGTTGTTGCCGACCGTGCCGGTACTAAATCCCTTGGAGCTCAACACCTCTGACACCGCTGTTGCCAGTCCGTTGATGTCGGTGTCGTTGACCACGCTGGCTGTGGTCTTGGCCGGTGTGTAGGCCAGTTCCTCGGTCTTGCCCTGATCCTGGTCGTGCAGCAGCCCGGCAACCCAGTCCTGGACCTGGTGCGGGTCCACCCGCACCACGCTTTGCATGCCGTCGTCGCTCCAGCCGGCCCCATCCAGTACCGGAATGGTGGCGAACGCGACGTTACCGCCGGCCAGCTTTTGCATCTGCTGAACGAAATCCATGACGTCCCACCCGGAGGAGATCACCACCGAGCGCTGGACGGCGGCCTCGAGCCGCCTGAGCGTGGTGGGACTGGACAGCGTCTGGCCGGAGATGACCCGATGGGCCAACGAGGCCATCACCACCTGCTGGCGCACCACGCGGTCCAGGTCGCCGCGTGGCAGTTCATGGCGCTGACGGACGAAGCTGAGCGCCTCCGGCCCATTGAGTCGTTGCGGGCCGGCCGGAAAGTCGGCACCCGACAGTGGTTCGAACACCGGTTCTTTGAGGCAGACGTCCACGCCGCCGAGCGCATCGGTGATCAATGCGAATCCGAGCAGCCCGATTTCGGCGTAGTGATCAACGGTGACACCGGTGAGCTCGGAGACGGTCTTGATCAGGGCCTCGCGACCGGCCTCGGTGCCCTGCGTGGCGGCGTCGGCGGCGGAATCACCGGCTTGGACGAGGCTGACGCGCTTGGCTTCTCTGGTTTGGCCGTAGACACCATTGATCTTCGTCTTGCCCATGCCGGGGGCCGCGACATAGGAGTCCCGCGGAATCGAGATCGCGGTCGCCGACTTCCCGTTGTTGGGGATCCGGATCAGGATGATCGTGTCGGTGTTGGTCGCTTCCTCGTCGCCGGCCCGCAGTGTCGCCAGTTCCTCGGGGGACAAGGGGTTGCCGTGCGCATCGGTGCGGCTATCGAGGCCGACCAGCAAGATGTCGATCGCGCCGTCGTCGCCGCCCTTACCCAGCGAGGGCGCGGACATGTGAAAGATGCCGTCTTCGAAGGACCGGACATTGCTCCACGCGATCCCGGTGCCGAGAACGACGACAACGGTCAGCGCAGTGGCAATCACACGAACCACACGTTGCACAGGCATCCCACTAGGTTACTTGCGACACACGCCCTTCGCGGGTAGCGAACGGCGGCGTGGCCCGAGCTTCTCGGCGCATGCCAGACTCGAACCATGTCGGGCAGGATCGTGATCACCGGTGCCGGTGGGCAGCTGGGCAGCTGTTTGGGCTCGCTGGCAGCTAATCAGGGCCGCGACGTGCTGGCGTTCACGTCGTCTCAGTGGGACATCACCGACCCTGCCGCCGCCGAGCGGATCATCGAGCGCGGCGATGTGGTGATCAATTGCGCGGCATACACCAACGTCGATGGCGCCGAGAGCGACGAGGCGGGCGCATACGCGGTCAATGCCGTCGGCCCCGAACACATCGCTCGGGCCTGCGCGCGGGCCGGCGCCCAGTTGATCCACGTCTCCACCGACTATGTGTTCAACGGTGATTTCGGCGACGCGGCGCCCCGTCCCTACGAGCTCAGCGATCAAACCGCGCCGCAGGGGGTGTATGGCCGCAGCAAGCTCGCCGGTGAGCAGGCCGTGCTGGCAGCGCTGCCCGAGGCCGTCGTGGTCCGTACCGCCTGGGTCTACACCGGCGGTACCGGCAAGGATTTCGTCGCCGTCATGCGCCGACTGGCCGCCGGGGACGGCCCGGTGGACGTGGTCGACGACCAGACCGGGTCACCAACCTACGTTGGCGACTTGGCTACCGCGCTGCTGCAGATAGTTGATGATCGCGTGGCCGGTCCGGTCCTGCACGCCGCCAACGAGGGTGCGGTATCCCGATTCGAGCAAGCCCGCGCCGTGTTCGAAGAATGCGGTGCCGACCCGGCGCGGGTGCGGCCGGTCAGCACCGCGCAGTTTCCCCGGCCGGCACCGCGGCCCGGCTACGCCGCGCTGTCGAGCCGGCAATCCGCCGCGGCGGGCCTGAGGCCGCTAAGGCCCTGGCGCGCTGCGCTTGTCGCGGCGCTGGCAGCCTCGGGCAGCAATGTCGCGGCCGATCGACCGTTACCCTCTACGCGTGAGTGACGTCCTGCCGGTCGTGACGGTGACCTACTCGCCGGGCCCGCACCTGGAGCGCTTCCTGGCCTCGTTGTCGATGGCCACCGAGCGCCCGGTATGCGTGCTGATGGCCGACAACGGCTCCACCGACGGAACCCCGCAGGCGGCGGTCGAGCGTTACCCGAACGTGCGGCTGTTCCACACCGGAGCCAACCTCGGGTATGGCACCGCAATCAATCGCGCGGTCGCGCAGCTTGACGACGACGATGACTGGGTGATCGTGGCCAACCCGGATGTGCAGTGGGGCCCGGGCAGCATCGACGCTCTGCTGGACGCCGCCACCCGCTGGCCGCGCGCGGGCGCGCTGGGCCCGCTGATCCGGGACCCCGACGGGTCGGTGTATCCGTCGGCACGGCACCTGCCCAGCCTGATCCGCGGCGGCATGCACGCCGTCCTCGGGCCCTTCTGGCCGCGCAATCCGTGGACGACGGCATACCGCCAGGAGCGGCTGGAGCCCAGCGAGCGGCCAGTGGGCTGGCTGTCGGGATCGTGCCTGCTGGTGCGCCGGTCGGCCTTTGGCCAAGTCGGCGGATTCGACGAGCGCTACTTCATGTATATGGAAGACGTCGACCTCGGTGACCGGCTCGGCAAAGCCGGCTGGCTGAGCGTCTACGTGCCGTCGGCCGAAGTGCTGCACCATAAGGGCCACTCCACCGGGCACGACCCGGCAAGCCACCTGGCGGCACATCACAAGAGCACCTACATGTTCCTGGCCGACCGGCATGCTGGGTGGCGGCGGGCTCCGCTGCGCTGGACGCTGCGGGTCTCACTGGCGGTACGTTCCCGCCTGATGGTGCGCAGTGCGCTGCGCAGTCGTAGACGGAAACCGGCAGAAGGGCGGCACTGAGTTGGCAACCCGGCAAGTCGATGCGGTGGTCCTGGTCGGCGGCAAGGGCACCCGATTGCGGCCGCTGACACTGTCGGCGCCCAAGCCCATGCTGCCCACCGCCGGGCTGCCGTTTCTCACCCATCTGCTGTCGCGGATCGCCGCGGCCGGCATCGAGCACGTGATCCTGAGCACGTCGTATCAGGCTGCGGTGTTCGAGGCGGAGTTCGGCGACGGGTCCAAGCTGGGCCTGCAGATCGACTACGTGACCGAGGAGCGTCCCCTGGGGACGGGCGGCGGCATCGCCAACGTCGCCGGCTACCTGCGTCACGACACGGTGATGGTGTTCAACGGCGACGTGCTCTCCGGCGCCGACCTCGGCCAGCTGCTGGAATTCCACGAAACCAACCAGGCCGACGTCACACTGCACCTGGTGCGGGTAAGTGACCCACGGGCTTACGGCTGCGTGACCACCGACGGGGGGAACCGCGTCGTCGCCTTTCTCGAGAAGACGGAGGATCCGCCGACCGATCAGATCAACGCGGGCACCTATGTCTTCGAGCGCAACATCATCGACCGGATCCCGCGGGGCCGCGAGGTGTCGGTCGAGCGCGAGGTGTTCCCGGCCCTGCTCGCCGATCCCGACGTCAAGGTCTGCGGCTACGTCGACGCCACGTATTGGCGGGACATGGGCACACCGGAAGACTTCGTGCGCGGATCGGCGGATCTGGTGCGTGGCATCGCCCCATCGCCGGCCTTGGGCGGCCACCGCGGCGAGCAGCTGGTGCACGAGAGCGCGGCGGTGTCCCCCGGCGCGGTGCTGATCGGAGGCACCGTCGTCGGGCGGGGCGCCGAGATCGGCCCCGGTGTCCGGCTGGACGGCGCGGTCATTTTCGACGGCGTCAAGGTCGAGGCCGGCAGCGTGATCGAGCGCTCGATCATCGGCTTCGGTGTGCGCATCGGTCCGCGGGCGCTGATCCGCGACGGTGTGATCGGCGACGGCGCCGACATCGGTGCGCGCTGCGAGCTGCTCCGCGGCGCCCGGGTGTGGCCCGGCGTCTCCATTCCCGACGGCGGGATCCGCTACTCATCCGACGTATGAGCTTGACTGGCGTCGAGATCGACGCTGCCGTGATGGCTACTCGCACTTTTCCGCGCTGGCGTCGATCTCGGTGCATATGTCGGTGGCCCAGTCCACCATCTCCTCATGGGGGACGTGTTCATAGGCAGCGAAGCGGTCGCTGCCGCCGCGTTGAACGACTACCAGCTACGCCGGTGGCATCGGACGATCTTTCGTGACGTCTACATACCGAGGGGGGATGAGCCGTCGCTGGACGATCGCATTCTTGGTGCCTGGCTGTGGTCGCGCCGGCGGGCGGTGATAGCAGGCGCTGCGGCGTCGGCGCTGCACGGTGCGCAGTGGGTTGGCGCGGACACGGCCATTGAACTCGTCTCGAAAAGCTCCCGGCCTCAGCGCGGACTGATCGTCCGCAACGAAACACTTGGTCCCGACGAAGTGATCGCCATCAGGCGGTTACCGGTGACGTCAGTCGCGCGCACCGCTTTTGACCTCGGCCGCCGCCTACCGCGCGGTCAGGCGCTGGCGCGACTCGACGCGCTCATGCGTGCCACGCCGTTCTCGTTCGAAGACATCTCTGTATTGGCAAAGCGATACCGCGGCGCTCGTGGTCTGCGGCGGCTAGGGGACGTGCTGCCTTTGGTGGACGGTGGCGCAGCGTCGCCTAAGGAAAGCGGGTTGCGTTTGCTTCTCATTGACGCCGGTCTGCCCAAACCAACAACGCAGATACCGGTCCACGACGGCTGGCGACTTGTGGGTGTGCTGGATCTGGGCTGGGAGGACTACATGGTCGCTGTGGAATACGACGGCGACCAACACCGCACCGACCGAAGGCAATTCGTCAAGGACATCAACCGACTGGCGAAGATTCAGGACCAGGGCTGGATCGTCATCCGAGTCGTCGCCGAGCATCGACCTGACGACATCGTCAGCCGTACGCATCAGGCTCTCATCCGCCGCGGCTATCGCCGAGATCGACGTTAGCGCCCGAATTACTCGCACTTTTCCGCGCTGTTGTCGATTTCGGCGGCTAACGAGTGCGGGCCCGGGCGACCAGGTACGCCAACGCGCGATCCGAACCGGGCGGTAACGCGTCGGCAGGCCACCACCGCAAGTCCTCCGACTCGTCGCTGATCGCGATCCGCGCGTCGGCCGGCGCATGGGCCACAAACTGCAAATCCAGGTGGCGAGTTGGTACGCCCAGCGAGCAGACAACCGGGTGGACATGCACAGCGGCCAGTTCGGGCCCAATGCGTAGACCGTCGACACCGGATTCCTCGGTGGCCTCGCGCAGTGCCGCGGTGACGATGTCGCCGTCGTCATCGTCGCAGTGACCGCCCAATTGCACCCAGCGGCCAAGGCGGGGGTGCAGGGTGAGCAGCACCTGGCTGCCGGTGTGGTCGAGCACCAGGGCCGAAGCGGTGACGTGGCCCGGTACGCACTCGCGACGGCAGGCGTCGGGACGGGTGTGCATGAAGGCCAGGACGGCGTGCCGCAACGAATCCTGGGCCGGATCGGGGGCCTGCCACTCGGTGAGGATCGAGATCGCCGAGTCCCGAATGCTCACCGGGATCCCCGCCGTTTCCTACGATCCCGAAGCGAGATCCAGGCCGCGCGACATTCCGCCACCACCTCGGCCGAGAACCCCAGGCCGTCGATCAGAACACGACGGTCGACGACGTCGAGCGCCTTCTCGATTTCGTTGGCCTTCAACAGCAGATCGACGTCGCAGGCAAGTTCGGCGCTGGCATGCGCCGGTGCGGGAATGGGCAGCTGCTCGGCTTCCGCGGGTTCCAGCTCCAAGATGCCTCCACCATAACTGCGGCCGATGATCTCGGCGAAGGCGAACGTCACGCTGTTGTGAAACACCGCGGCCAGTGCCGTCGGGTCTATCTGCGCGACAAGCCGGACCCGATGGACCGTGTCCGTGCTCGTTGCCGCTGCGGCGTTGACGGTCAGGCGCGGCGCCAGGTGGATCTGGCGCAGCATGAAAAGGTCGGGAATCCACAGCGACGGCGTGCTCCACCAGGGCTTGCGGATCGAGCACTTGTAGCCGCGATGGACGCCGGCGGCTTCACCGGCGTTGATGTGTGCGACCAGAGCGGGATCAGCCGGGTCGCGTGGCGCGTTGAGCAGCCAGGTCCGGTGCCCGGCGGCGACATCGCTTGCCCGGCAGTCGGTGTCGTAGACCAGGCCGGACAGTTGGGCGCTGCGCGAGACGAGCGGGACGCAGTGTGGCATCAGTCCTAGTTCGTGGGCTTGCGCATCGGTGAAGGTGAAGAAGCTGTTGCGGCCCGTCACGATGCCCACATCCACGTCGGCGATCGCACCAAGCCGGGTCATGGCCGTTGACCCCTTGAGCGTTCGCAGCAGCTGGATCGCAGCCGGATCCAGGAAATACTTGGTCCACTTCTCGTTTTCGTGCAGCAGCGCGGGAGCGGCCTCGACGGCTAGATCGACCTCGGCGAGTGAATCGGCATCGGTGAGGTGAACCGTGCGTATCTGAGCCGGGCCTTGCCCAACGACACCGCAGAACAACACGACTTCTTGCAGGATGCCGTCGAACACCAATCGCTCGAATGTCAGCAGAGTGATCTCAGAGAACCGGCTCAGCAGAAAGTCGCGCAACTGTGCGGCGTAGGTGACTTGGAGCAACTCGGCCGGAAGCACCAGTCCCACGCGTCCGCCGTCGCGCACCAATACCGTGCTCGCCACGACGAACGGGACCCAGGCATTGGTCAATCTGGTGGGGCGCAGACCCTCGCGCCGCAGCAGTTCCAGCGCCGGATCTCGCTGTACGGGTGACCAGTTGCCGAAGCGGATGTAGGGCGGGTTGCCCGCGACCCCGTCCCAGCTGCCGGCCTCGGTGGTGGCCAGCCAGGTAAACAGGTTTTCGGCGTCGACGGGAGCGAACCGTCGCGACTTCACCGCTTCGTGTGCGATGAGCTCCACACCGTGGACCCGGCTGCTGAGCTGGGCCAGCTCGCGGAGGATTGCGCCGTCTCCGCAGGCGGGTTCGACGATCTTCGGTCCCGCTTTAAGAACCCATCTGGCCAGGAATCGTGCCACGGGCACTGGCGTGTAGTAGCCGCCGCGGACCTTGTCGGCCGACGCTGCCGCCTTGCCCGCGAACATCTTCATGGGCTCAAGTATCCCCACAAGTCGGGCCTCACTTGCGGATCAGCAAGCCCGCGACGTCGGCCGGGTCGCGCAGCCCGGCCGGCTCCGCGGCATAGCCGATCGCGATGGCCCCCAACGGCTCCCAGGCGGCGGGCAGCTCGAGCTCGGCGCGGACCAGGTCGGCGGCAAAGATCGTCGAGCCGATCCAGCAGCTGCCCAGCCCCCGCACCGCCAACGCGACCAACAGGGCTTGCACGGCCGCTCCGACCGCGACGGTGAACATGGTGTGCTCGGCGTCGGTGCGGGCGGCGTCGGGATAGGCGTGGGCGCCGTCGGGGACCAACATCGGGATGACGACCTCGGGCGCGTCGTAGAGGATCTGGCCGCGCGCCACCCGCCGCTCGACGGAGTCCGCGGGCCTGCCGTCACCGGCGAGGTCGGAGCGCCACTTGTCTTTCATGCGGTCCAGCAGCCGGGTCCGGGTGGCCGGAGTCTGCAGCCACGCGAACCGTACCGGGCGGGTGTGGTGGGGGGCCGGCGCGGTAAGGGCCTCGGCGACGGCAGCTTCGATGAGGTCCGGCGACACCGGCTCGGCGCTGAACCGGCGCACCGACCTGCGCAGCAGTTGTGCCTGCCGGCGACCCATGTCGAGGGCCTCGGCGGTGCCGAGCCAGAACAGGTCTTCGTCGCCCGGTCGCAACAGTTGCCGGGCCGTTGAGCCATCGTCGGCAACGGTAAGCCCGCGCACCACCGCCACCGGCATGGCGGTCAATTTGCCCTTGACCAGATCGGCGGCCGCGGCGACTTCATCGGCGATCGCGATCTCGGTGACGAGCAACTCGTTGCCGTATCGGTCGACGGCTCCCGAATAGCTGTGCAGCACAGCCAGACCGGCCGCGCCCACTGCCGCGTCGATCTGCCCGTTGCGCCAGGCCCGGCCCATTGTGTCGGTGATGACCACGGCGACGTCGACGCCGAGCCGCTCACGCAGCCCGGTGCGCAGCGCCGCGGCGCTGGCGTCCGGGTCGACCGGCAGCAGCGCCAATTCGTCGCGGCCGACATTGGATCCGTCGACGCCCGCGGCGGCCTGGACCAGACCGAGCCGGTTCTCGGTGATCAAGGTTCGGCCTTTGCGCGCCAACACGCGCACCGCCTCGTCGTCGACAAGCTTGCGCCGGAGTTGATCCCGCTCCTCGGCATCCTGCGGTGCCGGCACCAGCCGGCCCTCGCATTTGGACACCACCTTGCTGGTCACCACCACCACGTCGCCGTCGCGCAGCCAGGGTGCGGCCGCGGCGACGGCCGCGCTCAGATCATCGCCGGGCCGGAATTCGCCGAGCCCGGCGACGGGCAGGATCTCAATCGTGGCGGCGGTGCCATGTTCCCCCCGGGAACGCATCGAGCCTGGGCCGGTCACGTCGCCACACCCGCAAGGTCCAGCCCGGCGCTGACCATCTCGGCGGTCGCCTTCGGGTCGGTCATCAACAGCGGTACCGAGCCCACCGCCACCCCCTCGATTTCGGCCCGGTCGCCTTCATGCACCAGCCAGCAATCCAGTATCCCGGTGTTACGGCGCGCCCCGTAATGCCGGCCAACGGCCTCCGCGGTGGATTCGACCCCGATCACGGTGAGGCATGCATCGGCCATGCCGCGCAACGGTTTTCCACCGATGATCGGTGAGTAGCCGACGATCGGGGCGGTTGCCGCCCGCAACGCGCCGCGAATGCCGGGGACGGCCAGGATGGCGCCGACGCTCACCACCGGGTTGGACGGCGCCAGCAAGATGACGTCGGCGTCGGCGATGGCCGCTACCGCTTCACTTGTGGCACTGGCATTTTCGGCGCCGATAAAGGCGAAGCTGTGCGTGGGCACCTGGGCTCGGTAGCGCACCCACCATTCCTGAAAGTGGATTGCCCGCCGGCTGTCGTCGTCCGGATCGGTGATCACCACGTGCGTCTCGCAGCGGTCATCGCTGGCCGGCAGCAAGCGTGCGCCGGGTTGCCAGCGGTCACACAGCGCCGTGGTGATCTGCGACAGCGGGTAGCCGGCCCGCAGCATCTGGGTGCGCACCAGGTGGGTGGCCAGATCGCGGTCGCCGAGTCCGAACCAGTCTGGCTGCACGCCGTAACGCGCCAATTCCTCTTTGGCGTGCCAGGTTTCGTCGCGGTGACCCCACCCTCGCTCCGGGTCGACGCCTCCACCTAAGGTGTACATGCAGGTGTCCAAATCCGGGCAGACACGCAGTCCGTGGATCCAGGCGTCGTCGCCGACGTTGACGATCGCAGTTAGCTCGTGGCTGCTGGCTTCCGTATCTGGGCGCTGTTGTGTTTGGAACTGACCCAGCCCGAGCAGCTGTTGAGCCCCCAGCAGGAAGCGGGCGCCGCCAACCCCACCGACCAGAACGGTGACCTTCACATTGCACGACAGTACTGCCCGACGACAGTGCGGTAGCGGGCCCGTTACGACGATCTCAAAGCGAGGTTGTGGGCAGTGTGATCGACACGCCGAAGGCCGGAAGCAACAGAAACGCCGAAATTCGGTCACGAGATGGTATGGAAATGCGCCGTAATGCTTGACCAGGCAGATTAACCCGTGTCTAATCACAACAGTGTCATTTCCCGGTTGGCCGGCCGATTCCGGTGTCGCAGGCCGAGATTCGATCACTTGTTCGAATTGGCTGTACATCAGAAAAGTGGAAACCACTCACTCTCTCAATCAAACTGAGGAGGCGGACGACCGTATGTCTTACGAACATCTTCGAGGCGTCATGGCGAGCACGCCGCACACCGCTATCGGCGCCGTACCGGCCCGACCCGCTCGGCCGCACTTGACCGTGGTTCCTGATGCGCCAGTCGCATTCGAGCCCGAGCCCTTGCCGGAGCCGATGGCTGACCAGTGGCAGGACCGTGCGCTGTGTGCACAAACCGATCCCGAGGCTTTCTTCCCGGAAAAGGGCGGCTCCACCCGCGAGGCCAAGAAAATCTGCCTGGGTTGCGAGGTACGTCATGAGTGCCTGGAGTACGCCCTGGAGCACGACGAGCGCTTCGGCATTTGGGGTGGTCTTTCCGAACGCGAGCGCCGACGCCTCAAGCGCGGCGTCATCTGACGCGCGACCACAGCACTTGGTTATTCGTCGTCGATCGTCGGGTCGATGACTGAGGGCTCGACGTCGAGGTAGATGGCGACCTGGGCCACCAGGATCTCGTGCAGCAACTCGCCAAGTTCGACGGTGTCCTTGGCGCGTCGCTCAATTGGCTTGCGGAACAAGACAATTCGCGCCCGCGTGGCGTTACCGCGGACGTCGACGCCGGCCGGGATCAAGCGGGCCAGCGGGATCGGTCCATCGGCGATGACTTCGGGTGGCCACTGCACGCTGTCTGGGTCTTTGGCGGCGATGCGGGGAATTTCATCGACCGCCACGTCGAGATCCGACAGTCGGTCCTGCCAGTGCCGCTCGATGGGCTCGTAGGCCTCCAGCACCGCCATGTCGAACCGTTCGGCCCGGCTGCGCCACCCCGGCACCGTCGGCGGCAGCAGCGGACCGCGCATATCGCGGCCTCGTCGGGAGCATCGGTGGGAAGCCGATCGGCGCGAAGCCGATCCGTCCTGAGACCGATCTCTCCGCGGGGAGCTGCGCGAATCGCCCACGCGCCGATGGTAACGGTTGAACATCGGGGGTCGAACGGTTGCGCGTGTCCGGCGCTTCGGCGGCGTTTCCGCACGATAGCCTTTCGGTCGTGAACGTTCCCCGTCGCTGTTGCCGGCCCGGGTGTCCGCACTACGCCGTGGCGACCTTGACGTTCGTCTACTCGGACTCCACGGCAGTGGTGGGTCCACTCGCGACCGTGCGGGAACCGCATTCGTGGGATCTGTGCGTCGGACACGCCGGCCGGATCACCGCACCCCGCGGATGGGACCTCGTGCGCCACGCCGGTCCGCTTCCCGCCAATCCCGACGAGGACGACCTGGTCGCCCTGGCGGACGCGGTGCGCGAAGGCGGCCCGGGCGACCGGGGCGTTCCCTATGGCGGCACCGGCTCGCCACTGAACGGCTTCTCCGATCCGCACATCCATCACGCCGGGTCTCAGGCCACCGCGCCCAGCAGTGGTCTGCTCGCGCCACCCGAGCATCGTTCCGGACGGCGCCGCGGACATCTACGGGTGTTGCCCGATCCCGCCGACTAGCGGGGCGCGGAGTCCCCGCGCACCGCTGCGGCCCGTGTTTCCTTCGGGCCGATAGGCTGACGGCCAAGAGGCGAAGCAATCCATTGCGTCAGGAGGCCCCGCATGTCTCGGCCCGCCGCGACTGTCCACCGTGTCGTCAAGGCTTATGACGTGCGCGGGCTGGTCGGCGAAGAGATCGACGAGCCGCTGGTCGCCGATCTGGGGGCAGCCTTCGCCAAGCTGATGCGTGCCGAGGGTGCTCGGCAGGTGGTGATCGGCCACGACATGCGGGACAGTTCGCCCAGGCTGGCCGCCGCTTTCGCCTCCGGGGTAACCAGCCAGGGCCTGGATGTGGTGCGAATCGGTTTGGCGTCCACCGATCAGCTCTATTTCGCCTCGGGGCTGCTGGACTGCCCCGGCGCGATGTTCACCGCGAGCCACAACCCGGCGGCCTACAACGGGATCAAGCTGTGCCGGGCCGCCGCCAAACCGGTCGGCGCCGACACCGGGTTGAGCGTCATCAGCGACGAGGTGATCGCCGGGGTCGAGCACTACAACGGACAACCCGGAACCGTCACCGATCGCGACGTGCTGGCCGATTACGGGAAGTTCTTGCGTTCGCTGGTGAACACCTCCGGGCTGCGTCCATTGCGGGTG
Source organism: uncultured Actinomycetota bacterium (assembly GCA_963730415.1). Lineage (GTDB taxonomy): Bacteria > Actinomycetota > Actinomycetes > Mycobacteriales > Mycobacteriaceae > Mycobacterium. The sequence goes on from CAVSSC010000004.1 coordinate 329,894, forward strand.
GCCGTCGACGCCGGCAACGGCATGGCCGGTCACACCGCGCCCGCCGTGCTCGGCCCGATCGACTCGATCACCTTGCTGCCGTTGTACTTCGAGCTCGACGGCGCTTTTCCCAACCACGAGGCCAACCCGCTCGACCCGGCCAACCTGGTGGACCTGCAGGCCTACGTGCGCGACACCGGCGCTGATATCGGGCTGGCCTTCGACGGGGACGCCGACCGCTGCTTCGTGGTCGACGAACGCGGCCGCCCCGTGCCGCCGTCGACGGTGACCAGCCTGGTGGCCGCTCGCGAGCTCCAGCCGGGAGATCGGCGCCACCATCATCCACAACGTGATCACTTCCCGCGCGGTGCCCGAACTGGTCACCGAGCGCGGCGGCACACCGCTGCGCTCCCGGGTGGGGCACTCCTATATCAAGGCGCTGATGGCCGACACCGGCGCGATTTTCGGCGGTGAACATTCAGCGCACTACTACTTCCGCGACTTCTGGGGCGCTGACTCCGGGATGCTGGCGGCACTGCATGTGCTGGCCGCCCTCGGTGAGCAGGAGCGGCCGCTGTCGGAGTTGACCGCCGACTACCAGCGCTATGAATCCTCCGGCGAGATCAACTTCAAAGTGGCGGACGCCTCGCAATGTGTCGACGCGGTGTTGAAGTCTTTCGGCAGCCGGATTCACTCCATCGATCACCTGGACGGGGTGACCGCCGACTTGGGCGACGGCAGCTGGTTCAACCTACGCAGCTCCAATACCGAGCCATTGCTGCGGCTCAATGTGGAGGGTCGCAGCACCGAGGATGTCGACGCGGTGGTTGCCCAGGTCAGCGCCGAAATCGCCGCCCAGACGGCGCGCGCAGAGGCCGACCCCGTGAACGCCACCCGGGCGACCGATCTCGAGGACACCGAGGGCCTGCTTGCCGCGGACCGGGAGGGCCTGCTGCGGGCCGCTTCGTCGGCCGGGGCGCAGGTGCGCGCGATTGCCGCCGCGGCCGAGGAAGGCGCACTGGACTCGCTGCGGGGCGGCGACCGTCCGCGCAGCGTGATCTGGGTGGCCGGTCGCGGTACCGCCGAGACCGCGGGGACCATCCTGGCCGCGACGTTGGGTGGTGCGGCTTCCGAGCCGATCGCGCTGGCCGGCGAGGTACCGCCGTGGGTCGGTCCGCTTGACGTGCTGATCGTCGCGGGTGACGACCCCGGCGATCCCGTGCTGGTCGCCGCGGCCGCGACCGGGGCGCGCCGTGGTGCGCGGGTCGTCGTGGTGGCACCGTATGAGGGTCCGCTGCGGGATTCCACCGCCGGCCGGGCGGCGGTGCTGGCGCCGCGGCTCTGGGTTCCCGACGAGTTCGGATTGTGTCGCTACCTGGCCGCCGGCCTGGCCGCTGTGCAAACCGTGGACCCCAGACCGAGCATCGACCTGGGGTTGCTCGCCGACGAGCTGGACGCCGAGGCGCTGCGCAACAGCGCCGGCCGCGAGCTGTTCACCAATCCGGCCAAGACAATTGCCGCGCGCATGGCCGATCGCCAGGTGGTGCTGGCCGGCGACTGTGCCGCGACGCTGGCGCTGGCCCGGCACGGCAGTTCGGTCCTGCTGCGGATCGCGCACCAGTTGACCGCCGCCACCGGGTTGGCGGATGCGGTTGTTGCGCTGCGCGCCGGGATGTCGGCTGGTTTCCGGGATTCGGCTGATGCTCTGTTTCACGACGAAGAGATCGATGGACCGCTGTCCCAGCGGTTGCGGGTGCTGGCGCTTACCTTGGCCGCCGAGCGGACGGTGGTGGCCGCCCGGGTCGCCGGGTTCGATGACGTCGACGTGGTCGCGGCCGAAGATGTGCCCGACGTGCCCGATGCGTCCGTCGGCTCCGCCGGGTCCGGTGGCTCGCGCGCGTCGACCGGCGGCTGGGCGCGCCGAGCAGCAGCTGGCAGTATTGGCCGTTCGATTGGAGATGGCCGCGGTTTACATGCGACTGGTGCGGGGATAGATAGAACAGTGGAACTGCTTCGCGGGGCTTTACGGACGTACGCATGGGGATCGCGTACTGCGATCGCCGAATTCACCGGGCGTCCGGTGCCGGCGGCTCATCCGGAGGCCGAGCTCTGGTTCGGCGCACACCCCGGTGACCCGGCCTGGCTGGAAACGGATGACGGCGAAATCTCGTTGCTGGACGCGCTGGTCGTCGACCCGGAGGGACAGCTCGGCCCCGGGTCGCGCGCCCGGTTCGGTGACGTGCTGCCGTTCCTGGTCAAGGTGCTGGCGGCCGACGAGCCGCTGTCGTTACAGGCCCACCCGAGTGCCCAGCAGGCGGTCGAGGGTTACCTGCGTGAGGAGCGGCTGGGCATTCCGCTGTCCTCACCGGTCCGCAACTACCGCGACACTTCTCACAAACCGGAGTTGCTGGTGGCGCTGCAGCCGTTCGAGGCGCTCGCCGGATTCCGTCAGGCGTCCCGTACCACCGAGCTGCTGCGGGCGTTGGCCGTTTCCGATCTCGACCCCTTCATCGATTTGCTGGATGACCAGTCCGACGCCGACGGTCTGCGCGCGCTGTTCACCACCTGGATTACCGCACCGCAGCCCGATATCGACGTGCTGGTGCCTGCCGTGCTGGACGGTGCCATCCAGTACGTCAGCTCCGGAGCAACGGAATTCGCGGCCGAAGCCAAGACGGTGCTGGAACTCGGCGAACGCTATCCCGGCGATGCCGGGGTGCTGGCGGCGCTGTTGCTCAACCGCATCAGCCTGGCCCCGGGTGAGGCGATCTTCGTATCGGCCGGCAACTTGCACACCTATCTGCGTGGTTTCGCAGTGGAGGTAATGGCCAACTCCGACAACGTGTTACGGGGAGGTCTGACCCCCAAGCACGTCGACGTGCCCGAGCTGCTGCGGGTGCTCGACTTCGCCCCCACCGCCGAGGCGCAGCTGCGGCCGCACATCCGCCGCGAGGGCTTCGGCCTCATCTATGAGACCCCGACCGACGAGTTCGCGGTCGCGCTGCTGGCGCTCGAAGGCGAGTATCTCGGCCACGAGGTCGACGCGTCATGCAGCCACGAGGGTCCGCAGATCTTGTTGTGCACGCAGGGTTGCACGACGGTGCATGGCAAGTCCGGGTCGCTCACGCTGAAGCGCGGGATGGCTGCCTGGGTGGCGGCTGACGACGCGCCCGATCCGGCTGGTCGCGCGGGAGCCCACCAAGCTGTTCAGGGCGACCGTAGGGGTGTGACGCCTCGCCGCCGGTCTCTGACGGCCTGTCGGCGCTCGCCCAGCCACAGCCGCATATTGTGCGCGATGGCATGGCCGATTATCCGCGGCGGCGGGACCATGTACAGGCTGTCGAGCAGCGAGAACCGGCGCAAAAACCATTCCGCCAGAACGGGTTCGGTCTCGGCGGCCCCGAGGAATTGGTCGAACAGCGCACCGGACGGTCGCCACCACCAGGGGATGGGCCCCAAGGTGGCGGCGTGGTGGAAGGTGATGTCGCCGATGGCGTTCATCATCCACACCGGGTAGGTGGTCTTGGCGGTAGCCCGGTTTAGTACTGCGGCCAGTTGGCTGTCGGGGGATCTGCAGCGCGCGCCGCAGATGACCGGCCTGCAGGGACGTCATCGTCATGCCTTGCCCGAAGGTGGGGTTGAAGCTGGCTACGGCATCACCGAAGGGGACGATGCCGGCGGGGAAGCGGTCCAGCTTGTCGTAACGACGCCATCTGCTGGCCGGAAAAGCGTGGAACGCCGGGTCGCCAAAGGGTTCGGCCTGCGCCAGCGCGGCGTTGAAGTAGGTCGGAAGCAGCTGCTCGGCCAGCGCCAGCATCTCGGGGAATGTCCTCGGCGGCTTGGCGTTGGCCACCCCGAAGGTGGTCAGGACCCAGGTCCCGTCCTCGTAACACAGCATGCCCAGCCCGAGCGACTGGTCGTGGGAGGCCCCGGCGACCACCACCTTCTCCGCGATCAGGCCTTCCGGGATGCGGAACTGGTGGGTGGCGTAGTTGATGCCGATGTCCACGATTTCTTCGACCGGGCGCTCATATCCCCATTGCGTCAACCACACCGGCAGCCGGGTACCCCGGCCCGCTGCGTCGACGACGAGGCCGGCGGCTATGAACTCTGGGACCTCTGGGTCGCCGCTTTCGGGGTCGGCGGGATCCAACAGCACACCGGTCACCCGCTGGTGCGCGCGGTCGAACCGCGGCTCGGCCACGGAGCGCCGCACGATCTCGACGTTGTCTATGTCTTGGACTCGTTTGCGCAACTGCCACTCCAGATGCGGGCGGCTGGGCACGTAAGCGGTGAACTCGTCGCGCAGGGTATGCCCCGTCCCGAGGACATGGCCCGCGGCGCCCAGATAAATGCAGTCCGGCCGGTTCTCCAACATGGGCACGCCCGCGGCCACCATGTCCTTCAGCAGGCCGGGAAACAGGCTCTCGAACTCCATTGCGCCGCGGGCCATCAGCATGTGCAAATGCTGGTCCTGAGGGACTGTCGCCCGGTTCGCCGGTGTGCTCGGCAATTCGTCGCGCTCGTAGACGGTCACCCGGGAATAGGAATCCGATAGCACCCGCGCGGCGCACAGACCGGCGATGCTGCCCCCGATGACCACCGCGTGGTCCTTCGCGTTTTCTTTGCTATCCGGCATCTGGGCAGAGTACCCAGTACTGTGCGGTCCAACGAGTGACGAAAGGGCGGGTGGATGGCCAATCGATGGCGCACAAAGTCGGTCGAACAATCGATCGCCGATACCGACGAGCCAGACACCCGGCTACGTAAGGAACTGACCTGGTGGGACCTGGTCGTGTTCGGGGTCGCGGTGGTGATCGGCGCCGGTATCTTCACGGTCACCGCGTCGACAACCGGCGACATCACCGGCCCGGCCATCTGGGTGTCGTTCGTGATCGCGGCAGGCACGTGCGCGCTGGCGGCGTTGTGCTATGCCGAATTCGCCTCGACGCTGCCGGTAGCGGGCAGCGCCTACACCTTCTCCTATGCCACCTTCGGGGAGTTCCTTGCCTGGATCATCGGCTGGAACCTACTGCTGGAACTGGCGATCGGCGCCGCCGTGGTGTCCAAAGGCTGGTCGAGCTACCTGGGTACGGTCTTCGGATTCGGCGGCGGCACAGCCACATTCGGGCCGGTCCAGCTCGACTGGGGCGCACTGCTGATCGTCTCGGGGGTGGCGACCCTGATCGCCCTGGGCACCAAGTTGTCGTCGAGGTTTTCCGCGGTGGTCACCGCAATCAAGGTGTCGGTGGTGGTGTTTGTCGTGGTGGTCGGCGCTTTCTACATCAAGCGCTCTAACTATTCGCCGTTCATTCCGAAGCCGGAAGCCGGACACGAGGCAAAAGGCATCGATCAGTCGGTCTTGTCGCTGCTGACCGGGGCGCACAACAGCCACTACGGTTGGTACGGCGTATTGGCGGGGGCATCGATCGTCTTTTTCGCGTTCATCGGTTTCGACATCGTGGCCACCATGGCCGAGGAGACCAAGCATGCACAGCGCGACGTCCCAAGGGGAATCCTGGCGTCGCTGGGGATCGTGACCTTGCTCTACGTCGCGGTCGCGATCGTGCTGTCCGGCATGGTTTCCTACACCCAACTCAAAACCGTCCCGGGACGCGGTCAGGCGAATCTGGCCACCGCATTCACCGCGAACGGGATCCACTGGGCGAGCAAAATCATTTCCATCGGGGCGCTGGCGGGATTGACCACCGTGGTGATGGTGCTGATGCTCGGCCAGTGCCGGGTCTTGTTCGCGATGGCGCGCGACGGGCTGCTGCCGCGGCAGCTGGCCAAGACCGGCCCGCATGGCACTCCCGTCCGGATCACCGTGCTGGTCGCCGTGGTGGTGGCCGTGACGGCGTCGGTGTTTCCCATCACCAAGCTCGAGGAGATGGTCAACGTCGGAACGCTGTTCGCGTTCATGCTGGTCTCAGCCGGCGTTATGGTCCTGCGCCGGACCCGCCCGGACCTGGAGCGGGGATTCCGGGCGCCGTGGGTGCCGTTGCTCCCAATCGCCTCGATATGCGCGTGTGGGTGGCTGATGCTCAACCTCACCGCGCTGACCTGGGTCCGGTTCGGCGTCTGGCTGGTGGTGGGAACCGCGATCTATGTCGGCTACGGCTACCGGCACTCGGTGCAAGGCCGTCGGGACGCCGGGCAGGCCGAACCCCGTGAGCCTGTTGAAGCCGATCCGAACAGCCGCGTCCCGTAGACACAAGCGATCGGCTTTACAAAAGTATGCTTCGTGTCTAGACACAAGACGTAACTGCGGGTATTGTCCAACCTCAGCGTGGTGTGACTCACAAGGAGGTTTGGCATATGACGACACTCGAACCGCAACTCAGCCAAGGATCACAAGTATCCGAGCCGCCCGTCTGGCGGGATAAGAAACGCCATCTGTGGCTCATGGGACTGATCGCTCCGACGGCGCTGTTCGTGATGCTGCCGATCATCTGGGGGCTGAACCAGTTCGGCTGGCACGCCGCCGCGCAGGTGCCGCTGTGGATCGGGCCCATCCTGCTCTACATCCTGTTGCCGATCCTCGACCTACGCTTCGGGCCCGACGGGCAGAACCCGCCCGACGAGGTGATGGAGCAACTGGAGAACGACAAGTACTACCGCTACTGCACCTACATCTACGTCCCGTTTCAGTACCTCAGCGTGGTGTTCGGCGCGTACCTGTTCACCGCCTCCAACCTCAGTTGGCTCGGCTTTGACGGCGGGCTGAGCTGGGCAGGAAAGCTGGGCGTGGCGCTGTCGGTCGGCGTCCTCGGTGGCGTCGGCATCAACACCGCTCACGAAATGGGACACAAGAAGGATTCGCTGGAGCGGTGGCTGTCCAAGATCACCCTCGCGCAGACCTGCTACGGCCACTTCTACATCGAGCACAACCGCGGTCACCACGTGCGGGTGGCGACACCGGAGGACCCGGCGTCGGCCCGCTTCGGGGAGACCTTCTGGGAGTTCCTGCCGCGCAGCGTTTTTGGCAGCCTGCGCTCGTCATTGCGGCTGGAAGCGCAGCGGCTGCGCCGGCAGGGGCGGAGCCCCTGGAATAGTCCCTGGAACCCCAAGACGTATCTGTCCAACGACGTGCTCAACGCCTGGCTGATGTCGGTGGTGTTGTGGGGTGTACTGATCGCGGTGTTCGGGCCGGCGCTGATCCCGTTCGTGATCATCCAGGCCGTCTTCGGTTTCAGCTTGCTGGAAACGGTCAACTACCTGGAGCACTACGGGCTGCTGCGGCAAGAGAAATCCGGCGGTCGCTACGAGCGCTGCGCGCCGGTGCACAGCTGGAACTCCGACCACATCGTGACCAACCTGTTCCTGTACCACCTGCAGCGGCACAGCGATCACCACGCCAACCCCACCCGCCGGTACCAGACGCTGCGCAGCATGGAGGGCGCGCCCAACCTGCCGAGTGGGTATGCATCGATGATCTCGCTGACCTACTTCCCGCCGCTGTGGCGCAAGGTGATGGACCACCGGGTGCTGGCGCACTACGACGGCGACATCACCAGGGTTAACCTGCAGCCCCGGTTGCGGGAGAAGCTGCTGGCCCGTTACGGAGCCCCCCAAGAGGCCCGAGCATGATGGCCGCCTACCGGTGCCCGGTCTGCGACTACGTCTACGACGAGGCCAAAGGCGATGCCCGAGAAGGCTTTCCGGCTGGCACACCGTGGGACCAGATTCCCGACGAGTGGTGCTGTCCAGACTGCGCAGTCCGCGAGAAGGTCGACTTCGAACCGATGGGGGCAAACACATGAATGACTACAGGCTGTTCCGCTGCATCCAATGCGGCTTCGAGTACGACGAGGCGCTGGGCTGGCCGGAAGACGGCATCGAGCCGGGGACCCGCTGGGACGATATCCCCGAGGACTGGAGCTGCCCGGATTGCGGCGCGGCAAAATCCGACTTCGAGATGGTGGAGGTCGCGCGGCCGTGAGCGCTATTGTCGCGCCTGTGAAGCGGATGCCTTACGCCGAGGCGTCGCGCGTCCTGCTGCGTGACTCGGTGCTCGATGCGATGCGGGATTTGCTGCTGACCCGGGACTGGTCGGCCATCACATTGTCGGACGTGGCCCGCGCCGCGGGGATCAGCCGGCAGACCATTTACAACGAGTTCGGTTCACGGCAAGGCCTGGCGCAGGGATACGCCCTGCGCCTGGCCGATCGCCTGGTCGACACCGTCCATGCCGGCCTGGATGCCAACGTCGGCAACATCTACGAAGCGTTTCTGCAGGGATTTCGTAACTTCTTCTCAGAGTCGGCGTCGGATCCACTGGTGATCTCGCTGCTGTCCGGTGTCGCCAAGCCCGATCTGCTGCAGATCATCACCACCGACAGCGCGCCCATCATCACCCGCGCGTCGGCCCGGCTGACTTCGGCATTCACCCAGAGTTGGGTAGCCACCAGCGACGAGGACGCCGGCGTGCTGGCGCGTGCCATCGTGCGGCTGGCGTTGAGCTACGTATCCATGCCGCCGGAAGCCGACCACGACGTCGCGGCGGACCTGGCCCGGCTGATGACCCCGTTCGCTGAGCGTCACGGCGTCGTCAACGTCCCCTGACCTGCCGGGGCCCCGGGCCCCAAAATGTCACCGACTACAGTGGCGGAAGAGCGTACCCAAGCTAACTAATGCTGAGTAGCCCGCTCAAACTTTTTGAGCCCCCTGAGCCACAGAAGGATGAGACACGCCATGACGACGACCGAAAGTTCGCGTGACCGCCGACGTTCGTAACGGCATCGATTTCAAGATCGCCGACCTGTCGCTGGCGGAATTCGGCCGCAAAGAACTCGACCTGGCCGAGTACGAGATGCCCGGCCTGATGTCGCTGCGTCGCGAGTACGCCGAAGTGCAGCCGCTCAAAGGGGCCCGCATTTCGGGCTCGCTGCACATGACCGTGCAGACCGCGGTGCTGATCGAAACCCTGACCTCGCTGGGCGCCGAAGTCCGCTGGGCGTCGTGCAACATCTTCTCGACCCAGGACCATGCGGCGGCGGCGGTGGTCGTCGGCAAGCACGGCACGCCCGAAAAGCCCGAAGGTGTACCGGTGTTCGCGTGGAAGGGCGAGACGCTCGAGGAGTACTGGTGGGCCGCCGAGCAGATGCTGACCTGGCCCGACCCCGACAAGCCGGCCAACATGATCCTCGACGACGGCGGCGACGCCACCATGATGGTGCTGCGCGGTATGCAGTACGAGAAGGCCGGTGTGGTGCCGTCCGCGGAGGAAGACGACTCCGCGGAATGGAAGGTCTTCCTGAACCTGCTGCGGAACCGCTTCGAATCCGACAAGACCAAGTGGACCAAGATCGCCGACTCGGTCAAGGGCGTCACCGAGGAGACCACCACCGGCGTGCTGCGGCTCTACCAATTCGCCGCGGCCGGGGACCTGGCCTTCCCGGCGATCAATGTCAACGACTCGGTGACGAAGTCCAAGTTCGACAACAAGTACGGCACCCGGCACTCGCTCATCGACGGCATCAACCGCGGTACCGACGCCCTCATCGGCGGCAAGAACGTCCTGATCTGCGGATACGGCGATGTCGGTAAGGGCTGCGCGGAGGCGGCGAAGGGCCAGGGCGCGCGGGTCAGCGTCACCGAGATCGACCCGATCAACGCGCTGCAGGCGCTGATGGAGGGCTTCGACGTCAAGACGGTCGAAGAGGCCATCGGCGAGGCGGACATCGTGGTGACCGCGACCGGTAACAAGGACATCATCTCGCTGGAGCACATGAAGGCGATGAAGGATCACGCCATCCTGGGCAATATCGGCCACTTCGACAACGAGATCGACATGGCCGCACTGGAGCGGTCCGGGGCGACGCGGCTCAACATCAAGCCACAGGTCGACCTGTGGACCTTCGGCGACAGCGGCAAGTCGATCATCGTGCTCTCCGAGGGCCGGCTGCTGAACCTGGGCAACGCCACCGGCCACCCGTCGTTCGTGATGAGCAACAGCTTCGCCAACCAGACCATCGCCCAGATCGAGCTGTGGACCAAGAACGACGAGTACGACAACGAGGTGTACCGGCTGCCGAAGCACCTCGACGAGAAGGTGGCCCGTATCCACGTCGAGGCGCTGGGCGGTCAGCTCACCAAGCTGACCAAGGAACAGGCCGAATACCTCGGCGTCGACGTCGAAGGTCCCTACAAGCCGGACCACTACCGCTACTGATTCGGGGAGCGGGCTCGGTAGGCTCGCGCCGTGCTGATCGCGATCGAAGGCGTCGACGGCGCCGGCAAGCGGACTCTGTCGGAAGGCTTGCGCGAGGCTTTCCAAGCAGCCGGGAAGTCGGTGGCCACGTTGGCCTTCCCGCGTTACGGACAATCGGTGACCGCCGACATCGCGGCCGAGGCCCTGCACGGTGAGCACGGTGACCTCGCGTCATCGGTCTATGCGATGGCGATGCTCTTCGCGCTCGACCGCGCCGGGGCGGTCGGAGAAATCGAGGTGCTGCGTCGCAACCATGACGTGGTGATCTTGGATCGCTACGTCGCTTCCAACGCGGCCTACAGCGCCGCCCGCCTGCACCAGGACGCGACCGGAGCGGCAGTGGCCTGGGTACACGGGCTTGAATACCAGCGGCTACGGCTGCCCCCGCCCGACTGGCAAGTGCTGCTCGCGGTGTCGGCCGAGCTGGCCGGGCAGCGCGCCCGCGGCCGGGCCCAATCCGAGCCGGGCCGGGCGCGCGATAGCTACGAACGCGACGACGAACTTCAGCAGCGCACCGGTGCGGTCTACGCCGAATTGGCCGCCGCGGGCTGGGGCGGACCATGGCTGGTCGTCGATGCAGACGTCGATCCGGGCCGGCTGGCCGCCACCCTGATCGGCGCTAAAGACGTCGCCGGAACCGGCCGAAAAGGCGCGCCGGGGCCCCTCAGTAAGTGAATTTGGCGGAATTTGCATCCATATTTGCGGCTCGGCCCAAGAAACGCCCGTGTGGCGCCCCAGTTTTGTCCCGATCTGGTGACACCATGGACTCCATGAGGCAAAGGATTTTGGTCGTCGATGACGACGCTTCGCTGGCCGAGATGCTCACCATAGTGCTGCGTGGGGAGGGTTTCGACACCGCGGTCATCGGTGACGGTACCCAGGCCCTGACTGCGGTGCGCGAGTTGCGCCCCGATTTGGTGCTGTTGGACCTGATGCTGCCCGGCATGAACGGCATCGACGTGTGTCGGGTGTTGCGTGGCGACTCCGGCGTTCCGATCGTGATGCTGACCGCCAAGACCGACACCGTGGACGTGGTGCTTGGCCTCGAGTCGGGTGCTGACGATTACATCATGAAGCCGTTCAAACCCAAGGAACTGGTGGCCCGGGTGCGGGCGCGGCTGCGGCGCAACGACGACGAGCCCGCCGAGATGCTGTCCATCGCCGACGTCGAGATCGACGTACCGGCACACAAGGTGACGCGAAACGGCGAGCAGATCTTCCTGACACCGCTGGAATTCGACTTGCTGGTCGCGTTGGCGCGCAAACCGCGGCAGGTGTTTACTCGTGATGTGCTGCTCGAACAGGTGTGGGGCTATCGTCACCCAGCGGATACCCGCTTGGTGAACGTGCACGTCCAGCGTCTGCGTGCCAAGGTTGAGAAAGACCCTGAAAACCCGACCGTAGTGTTGACCGTTCGAGGAGTGGGTTACAAGGCCGGACCTCCGTGATCGCCGGCGACGACGCGGGGCGTCGCGAAGAGGAGGAGCCGCGCTGGTGATCTGGGGCTCCCGGCGACGCACTCGGAGCCGCTGGGGGCGCTCCGGCCCCATGACTCGCGGCATGGGTACGTTGAGCCGGGCCGTGAGCATTGCTTGGCGCCGGTCGTTGCAGCTGCGGGTCGTGGCGCTGACGCTTGGGCTGTCATTGGCAGTGATCCTGGCGCTCGGCTTCGTGTTGACCAGCCAGGTCACCAATCGGGTGCTCGACGTCAAGGTCAAAGCCGCCATTGAACAGATCGAGCGGGCGCGTACCACCGTCGGTGGGATCGTCAACGGCGAGGAGACGCGGTCGCTGGACAGCAGTCTTCAGCTGGCCCGCAACACGTTGACATCGAAGACCGATCCGGCCTCAGGCGCCGGGCTGGCCGGTGCGTTCGAGGCGGTGCTGATGGTGCCGGGCGACGGGCCGCGCGCCGCGACCACGGCCGGACCCGTCGATCAGGTGCCCAATTCGTTGCGGGGCTTCGTCAAGGCCGGGCAGGCGGCTTACCAGTACGCCACGGTGCACACCGACGGCTTCTCGGGGCCGGCGCTGATCATCGGTACGCCGGCGTCGTCGCAAGTGGCCAACCTGGAGCTGTACCTGATCTTCCCGCTGAAGAACGAGCAGGCCACGATCCAGCTGGTGCGCGGCACCATGATCACCGGCGGCGCGGTGCTGCTGGTGCTGCTCGCCGGAATCGCGCTGCTGGTGTCTCGCCAAGTGGTGGTGCCGGTGCGATCGGCGTCGCGCATCGCCGAACGGTTCGCCGAAGGGCATCTGTCCGAACGGATGCCGGTGCGCGGCGAAGACGACATGGCCCGGTTGGCGATGTCGTTCAACGACATGGCTGAGAGCCTGTCGCGCCAAATCACCCAGCTCGAGGAATTCGGCAACCTGCAGCGCCGCTTCACGTCCGATGTCAGCCACGAACTTCGCACCCCGCTGACCACCGTGCGGATGGCCGCCGACTTGATCTACGATCACAGCGCCGACCTCGACCCCACGCTGGCGCGATCCACCGAGCTGATGGTCAACGAGCTGGACCGGTTCGAGTCGTTGCTCAACGACCTGCTGGAGATCTCCCGGCACGACGCCGGTGTGGCCGAGTTGTCCGTCGAGGCGGTGGACCTGCGCACCACGGTGCAAAACGCGCTGAGCAATGTGGGGCACCTGGCCGAAGACGCCGGTATCGAGCTGCTCGTGGACCTGCCAGGAGAAGAGGTGATCGCCGAGGTCGACACCCGCCGGGTGGAGCGGATCCTGCGCAACCTGATCGCCAACGCCATCGACCACGCCGAGCACAAACCCGTCCAGATCCGGATGGCCGCCGACGAGGACACCGTCGCCGTCACCGTCCGCGACCACGGGGTGGGACTGCGGCCCGGCGAGGAGAAGCTGGTGTTCAGCCGGTTCTGGCGGGCGGATCCCTCGCGGGTGCGCCGGTCCGGCGGCACCGGGCTCGGCTTGGCGATCAGCATCGAGGACGCGCGACTGCACCAGGGCCGGCTGGAAGCGTGGGGCGAGCCGGGCCAAGGTTCGTGCTTCAGGCTGACGCTTCCGCTGGTTCGCGGCCACAAGGTCACCACCAGCCCGTTGCCCATGAAGCCGATTCCGCAGGCCACCCCGGCCGGCCAACAACAGGGCAACGACCTTCCGCGGCAACGTGAGCACGCCGAGAGGAGTGGGTGATGCGGCGGCTTGATTGCCCGGCTCGCCCCCGCAAGCGGGAGGTGCCCCCACCTCGGGCCGTTGCGGCCCGCATCGTCGCCGGGCGGAAACTGCTGGGGCTGCTGTCGCTGGCGGTGTTGCTTGCCGGCTGTGCCGGGGTGCCCAGCTCGTCGGCCCCGCAAGCCATCGGCACCGTCGAGCGGCCGGCGCCGTCGAACCTGCCCAAGCCGACCCCGGGTATGGATCCCGACGTGCTGCTGCGCGAATTCCTCAAGGCCACAGCCGATCCGGCGAACCGGCACCTGGCGGCGCGGCAGTTCCTCACCCAGTCGGCATCCAACGCATGGGACGACGCCGGTAGCGCACTGCTGATCGACCACGTGGTGTTCGTCGAAACCCGTGCCGCCGAACGGGTTTCGACGACCATGCGGGCAGACATCCTGGGGTCGCTGTCCGATATGGGCGTGTTCGAAACCGCCGAGGGTGTGCTACCCGACCCGGGGCCGATCGAATTGGTCAAGACCTCGGGCGGCTGGCGTATCGACCGCTTGCCCAACGGGGTGTTCCTGGACTGGCAGCAGTTTCAGGCGACCTACAAGCGCAACACGCTGTACTTCGCCGACCCGACCGGCAAGACGGTGGTTCCCGATCCCCGCTACGTCGCGGTGTCCGACCAGGATCAGTTGGCCACCGAGCTGATCTCCAAGCTGATAGCCGGTCCGCGGCCCGAGATGGCTCACACGGTCCGCAATTTGCTCGCTCCACCGCTGCGGCTGCACGGGCCGGTGACCCGGGCCGACGGCGGTAAGAACGGCATCGGGCGCGGTTACGGCGGTGCGCGCATCGATCTGGAAAAGCTGTCCACCACCGACCCGCACAGCAGGCAATTACTTGCCGCACAGATCATTTGGACGCTGGCCAGAGCGGACATCAGGGGCCCGTATGTGATCAACGCCGACGGCGCGCCGCTGGACGACCGGTTCCGCGATGGGTGGACCACCTCCGATGTCGCCGCCACCGACCCGGGCGTGGCCGACGGCGCGGGTGCCGGGTTGCATGCGCTCGTGAACGGCTCACTGGTATCGCTGGACGGGCAGCGCTTCACCATGGTGCCCGGGGCGTTCGGGCGAATGGGTGACCAGACCGGTGCCGCGCTGTCCCGCAACGGGCGGCAGGTGGCATCCGTGGTGACGCTGCACCGCGGCGCCCCCGACATGGCCGCGTCCCTATGGATCGGTGACCTTGGTAGCGAGGCGGTCCAGTCCGCCGACGGACACGACCTGTCGCGGCCCACCTGGTCCCTGGACGACGCCGTCTGGGTGGTGGTGGATGGCAACAACGTGCTGCGGGCGATCCAGGAACCGGCGTCGGGGCAACCCGCCCGCATTCCGGTGGATTCCGTCGCGGTGGCCAGCCGATTCCCCGGGCCGATCACCGACCTGCAGCTGTCCCGCGACAGCACCCGTGCCGCGATGGTGATCGGCGGCCAGGTGATCCTCGCCAGTGTCGAGCAGACCCAGGCCGGGCAATACGCCCTGGCGTACCCGCGGCGGCTGGGTTTCGGGCTGGGCAATTCGGTGGTGTCGTTGTCCTGGCGAACCGGCGACGACATCGTGGTGACCCGCACCGACGCTAGCCATCCGGTGTCTTACGTGAACCTCGACGGGGTGAACTCCGACGCGCCGGCCCACGGTTTGCAGCTCCCGGTGTCGACGGTTGCGGCGAACCCGTCAACGGCCTACGTCGCCGCTCCGCAAGGGGTGCTGCAGTATTCGCCGTCGGCCGACGGTCAGCAGGGCTGGTCGGAGGTATCCGGGTTGACGGTGCCCGGAGCGGCACCGGTGTTGCCGGGCTAGCCGCTGGGTAAGGCATGTCAGCCCGGCCCGTCACACTGGGCCGGTGCTCGACCTCATCCTGCCGCTGGAATGCGGCGGCTGCGGGACACCCTCGACCCGCTGGTGCGACGCGTGCGCCCTCGAGCTGTCGGTGGCTGCCGACCAGCCGCATGTGGTGAGCCCCCGCATCGACCCGCACGTGCCGGTGTTCGCACTTGGCCGCTACGCCGGCGCCCGTCGGCAAGCGATCCTGGCGCTCAAGGAGCATGGCCGCGGCGATCTCGTCGGGCCGCTGGCGCGCGCACTGGCCATCGGTGTGCACCGGCTGCTGGCTTGGGGAATCGTCGAGACCCCGCTGACCATCGTGCCCGCACCGACACGGCGTTCGGCGGCGCGCCGGCGCGGAGGTGACCCGGTCACCCGGCTGGCGCGGGCCGCGGTGGCTGGGCACCCGGACATCACCGTCGCCCCGGCATTGCGAATGAAGGCGCTGGTTCGCGACTCGGTGGGCCTTGGCGTGGGCGCCCGCGAGCGCAACATCGCGGGCCGGGTGTTGCTGCGCGGTCAGCGGCCGCGCACCGAAGTGATGATCGTCGACGACATCGTCACCACCGGGGCGACGGCCCGCGAGGCGGTGCGGATCCTGCACGCCACCGGGGTCCGGGTCACCGCCGTGTTGGCGATCGCGGTCGCGTAAATCTGCCAAGCCCGCACAAAAACCATGAACTTGCCAAGAGGATGTGAAGAACTCGCAACAGCTCAGGGAAATTAGTGGCATCGCAAGGCGAACACGAGCTAACGTCGAGGACAACCTTTAACGACTCTCTGGTCTGACTCAATGGTCGCGATATCTCCCAGGTTGAGACCCCACTCACGGGAAGGGGTGAGTATTCGACACCTTGCACCGGCGGGCAGCCTGCGGCCGTAACCGCTCTAACCCCGTCGGCGCGTCTTTTAAGCAAGCCGGGCACGCAGGGCGCGTGCTACGTGAAAGAGAAACGAGTTGTCACGTATGTCAAGGCTATCCGTGGATTCCGGTCAGATTTTGGACCAACCGCCGGCGGAAACCGACGGGCAAGTCCAACCGACAACCACCGCCGAAGTAGTGTTCAAGGGCCGCAACGTAGAAATCCCCGATCATTACCGTGTCTACGTCTCGCAGAAACTCGCCCGCCTCGAGCGGCTCGATCGCTCCATCTACCTTTTTGACGTTGAGCTCAAACACGCGCCCAACCGGCGTCAGCGCAAATCGTGTCAACGCGTGGAAATCACCGCCCGCGGCCGTGGGCCGGTGACCCGGGCGGAGGCCTGCGCCGATAGCTTCTATGCCGCGTTCGAGTCCGCGGTCGACAAGCTGGAGAACCGGCTGCGCCGCGTCAAAGACCGCCGCAAAGTCCACTACGGCGACAAGACGCCGGTTTCGCTGGCCGCCGCCACTGCGGTTGCGCCGCCGCGCAAACGGGAACGCCGCACGCCGGAGGCGCCGGTCGAGCAGGACGGCGCCGAGGCGGACCACCAGCCCGGACGGATCGTGCGGACCAAGGAGCACCCGGCTACGCCGATGACGGTCGATGACGCGCTCTACGAGATGGAGCTCGTCGGACACGACTTCTTCTTGTTCCACGACAAGCAGACCGAACGGCCGTCCGTCGTCTACCGTCGGCACGCCTACGATTACGGCCTGATCAGGCTCTCCTGATACCGGTCCTGATCCGCCGAACGCGACGTTCGCCGCCTTTGCGAGCGTGTCACCTACGATGGATGGCGCCGAATCAAAGAACGTCAAAGAAGACTGACATCCAACAGGGGACATAGCTGTGCTGTCGAAGTTGCTGCGCCTTGGCGAAGGTCGCATGCTCAAGCGTCTCAAGCGGGTAGCTGACTACGTCAACACCCTGTCCGACGAGGTCGAAAAGCTCACCGACGCCGAGCTGCGAGCCAAGACCGATGAGTTCAAGAAGCGCCACGCCGACGGCGAGAGCCTCGACGACCTGCTGCCCGAAGCCTTCGCCGTGGCCCGGGAAGCGGCGTGGCGGGTGCTTGACCAGCGCCCGTTCGACGTGCAGGTGATGGGCGCGGCGGCGCTGCACTTCGGCAATGTCGCCGAGATGAAGACCGGTGAAGGCAAGACCCTGACCTCGGTGTTGCCGGCCTACCTCAACGGCATCGGCGGCAAGGGCGTGCACATCGTCACGGTCAACGACTACCTGGCCAAACGCGACAGCGAGTGGATGGGCCGCGTGCACCGTTTCCTCGGCCTGGACGTCGGCGTGATTCTCGCGCAGATGACACCCGATGAGCGCCGCGTGGCCTACCACGCCGACATCACCTACGGCACCAACAACGAGTTCGGCTTCGACTATCTGCGCGACAACATGGCGCATTCGCTCGACGACCTGGTACAGCGCGGGCACAACTTCGCCATCGTCGACGAGGTGGACTCCATCCTGATCGACGAGGCCCGCACCCCGTTGATCATCTCGGGTCCCGCCGACGGCGCCTCCAGCTGGTACAGCGAGTTCGCCCGGTTGGCCCCGCTGATGGAGAAGGACGTTCACTACGAGGTCGACCTGCGCAAACGCACCGTGGGCGTGCACGAGCTCGGCGTGGCGTTCGTCGAAGACCAGTTGGGCATCGACAACCTCTACGAGGCCGCCAACTCGCCGCTGGTCAGCTACCTCAACAACGCGTTGAAGGCCAAGGAGCTGTTCAATCGCGATAAGGACTACATCGTCCGTGACGGCGAGGTGCTCATCGTCGACGAGTTCACCGGTCGCGTGCTGATCGGGCGCCGCTACAACGAAGGCATGCACCAGGCCATCGAGGCCAAGGAGCACGTCGAGATCAAGGCCGAGAACCAGACGCTGGCCACCATCACGCTGCAGAACTACTTCCGGCTCTACGACAAGCTCGCCGGGATGACGGGCACCGCCCAGACCGAGGCGGCCGAGCTGCACGAGATCTACAAGCTCGGTGTGGTCAGCATCCCGACCAACAAGCCGATGATCCGCGAAGACCAGTCGGACCTGATCTACAAGACCGAGGAAGCCAAGTACATCGCGGTGGTGGACGACGTCGCCGAACGCTACGAGAAGGGCCAGCCGGTCCTGATCGGTACTACCAGCGTCGAGCGTTCGGAGTATCTGTCCCGGCAGTTCGCCAAACGGCGCATCCCGCACAACGTGCTCAACGCGAAGTACCACGAGCAAGAGGCGGGCATCATCGCCGAGGCCGGGCGGCGCGGCGGCATCACAGTGGCCACCAACATGGCCGGCCGTGGCACCGACATCGTGCTGGGCGGCAACGTCGACTTTCTCACCGACCTGCGGCTGCGCGCCCGTGGCCTGGATCCGGTGGAGACGCCCGACGAGTACGAGGCGGCCTGGCACGAGGAGCTGCCCATCGTCAAGGAGGAGGCCTCCGCAGAGGCCGCCGAAGTGACCGAGGCCGGCGGTTTGTATGTGCTGGGCACCGAACGCCACGAATCGCGGCGCATCGACAACCAGCTGCGCGGCCGCTCCGGCCGGCAGGGCGACCCGGGCGAGTCGCGCTTCTACCTGTCGCTGGGCGACGAGCTCATGCGCCGGTTCAACGGGGCCGCGCTGGAGGCGATGCTTAACCGGCTGAACCTGCCCGACGACGTGCCGATCGAAGCCAAGATGGTCACCCGGGCGATCAAGAGCGCCCAGACCCAGGTAGAACAGCAGAACTTCGAGGTCCGCAAGAACGTCCTCAAGTACGACGAGGTGATGAACCAGCAGCGCAAGGTGATCTACGCCGAGCGCCGCCGCATCCTGGAGGGCGAGAACGTCAAGGAGCAGGCGCTGGAGATGCTCCGCGACGTGATCACCGCCTACGTCAACGGCGCGACCACTGAAGGCTACGCCGAGGATTGGGATCTGGACGCCTTGTGGACGGCGCTCAAGACGCTCTACCCGGTCGGGATCCAGCCGCACGCGCTGACGCGGCAGGACGAGGAATCCGAGCGCGACGACCTCACCCGTGAGGAGTTGCTCGATGCGTTGCTCGCCGACGCCGAACGTGCTTACGCCGCAAGGGAAGCCGAGCTCGAGGAAATCGCGGGCGAGGGCGCGATGCGTCAGCTGGAACGCAACGTGTTGCTCAACGTCATCGACCGCAAGTGGCGCGAGCACCTCTACGAGATGGACTACCTCAAGGAGGGCATCGGGCTGCGCGCGATGGCACAGCGCGATCCGCTGGTGGAGTACCAGCGCGAGGGCTACGACATGTTCATGGCCATGCTCGACGGCATGAAAGAGGAGTCGGTCGGATTTCTGTTCAATGTCACCGTCGAGGCGGTGCCCGCCCCACAAGTCGCTCCGGTGGAAGCACCGGAAGGGCTGGCGGAATTCGCGACAGCCGCCGCGGCCGCCGGACAGCAAGGTGGCGCAGGCGGCGCGACCACAGCCGTGCACGAAGAGGCTCCAAGTACATTGCGCGCCAAGGGAATTGACAACGAGGAGCCCGCCCTGACGTACTCCGGCCCGTCGGAGGACGGCTCTGCGCAAATGCAGCGCCATGGTGGTGGTGCGCAGAAGACGCCAGCCGGGGTGCCCGGCGGCGCCAGTCGGCGCGAGCGGCGGGAAGCCGCACGACGGCAAGGTCGCGGCGCCAAGCCGCCGAAATCGGTGAAGAGGCGCTAGCGGCCAAATTGAGGCATCGGCCTCATGTTCCGGCGCGTCGAAAAGGCGCACAATCATCTGATGAGGCGTTTCTTGACGATCGGTTACGGCGCCGCGGCTTACGTGCTGTTCTTGGCCGCCTTCTTGTATGCAATTGGTTTCGTGGGCAACATCGGGGTGCCACGGAGCGTCGATCACGGGCTCCCCGCGCCCATAGGCCAGGCAGTGCTGATCAACGTGGCGCTGCTTGGTGTGTTCGCCGTCCAGCACAGCGTCATGGCGCGGCCGGCGTTCAAAAGGTGGTGGACGCGATTCGTGCCGCCGACGATTGAGCGCAGCACCTATGTCGTGCTGGCAAGCGCTGCGCTGATACTGCTCTACTGGCAATGGCGAACAATCCCGGACGTCATCTGGGATGTGGGGCCGCCGGCGGGCCGGCTAGCACTGTGGGCGTTGTTCTGGCTGGGGTGGGCGATGGTGCTGGCATCGACGTTCATGATCAACCACTTCGATTTGTTCGGCCTTCGCCAAGTGTATTTGGCGTGGCGCGGAAAGCCCTACACCCACATAGGTTTTCAAGCTCGATTGCTGTACCGGCTGGTGCGCCACCCCATCATGCTCGGTTTCTTCATCGCCTTCTGGGCGGCGCCCACGATGACGGCCGGGCACCTGCTCTTCGCGATCGCCACGACGGGCTACATCCTGATCGCGTTGCAGTTCGAAGAGCACGACCTCGTTGCGGCAATGGGCAACCAATACCGCGACTACCGCCGCGATGTGCCGATGCTGCTACCGCTGCCACATCGGCACACCACCAAAACTGCTGGCCAGCACTAACTCTCGAGCAGCTTTGCGATCCGCTCCAACGTGGCGCTCATGCCTTTCTCGGCCTGTTTGGGCATCGAACCGCTGGTGATCATCGCCTTCTGCTTGTCCTGCGACACGTCCCAGGTTTCGCGCACGAGCGTAGCGCCATCGGTGGCCTGAAGTTCGTAACGCCAGGTGCGGCCACCGATCAGACCGCCCAGCGCGGTGGTCTTCCACGCGATGCGGCGGTCGGGTTCGTACTCTATGACGGTGTTGGTGGTGCGGTAGGGGATGAACAGCGTCTCCTTGCGCCCCCGCATCGCCATCCCGAATTTCGAACCCATCGATAGGGGAACCGATTTCTGCGAAGCGTGATTCACGGACTCCGAACCGTCGAAGCTGGCGTGTTTGCCGGCGTCGGCAAGCAGCGCGAAGATCTCGCCCGGCGGCGCCTTGATGACTCGCTCGACGCTGACTGTGTTTCCGTCCATCCGCTTACAGTAGCGCCGGTCGGCCTGCAAGGATTGACGGTATGGATGTCAAGGAGGTGTTGCTGCCGGGCGTCGGTCTTCGCTACGAGTTCACCGATCACAAGGGCGACCGGATCGGCATCATCGCGCGGCGAAGCGGCGATTTCGACGTCGTTGTCTTGTCAACCGATGTGGAGGGCTACCACCAGCCAGCGGGTTCCGCCGCTCGCGGACACCTGCTCGACGCGGCAGGCGATGGCGTGGATGCGGTTCCCGCGGCTGTAGGAGCCGAAAACCTCGGCTGCGGTTTCCGGGTCCCGGTGACCCGCCGGCTGCAGCCGCATCCGGCGTAGCACCGCGGCACCCTGGTAAGCGGGTGCGTGCCGGGCTGCCGAACAGCCAATCGAGATCACCGAGTCCACCAGGCTGGGGGCCAGCATGGGGCGCAGCTGGGCGGCGGGACGGCGGCGGTCGATGACTTCCAGCACTCGGCGCAGTGCGGCGTCGGCGAAGATCGCCGCCCGGCGCATCTGCGCGGACATGACGGTGCTGGACTCCGCCGTCGGTTGCCTGCTGGGTTGCCCGGTGTAAGGCCGACGCGGCGCCTGGGTGCTGCGGCGGCGCAACGGCGTACGGGATGCCTGCCGGCATTGGGGGGCGTTTCGCGGCACGTCCTGGGCCGGAGGCTCGTAGTCGACGACGGGTATGACGGCGAAAGCGTCAGATGGGCTTACGACAGGACTAGTGTTCAACGCGCACTCTCCAACTCTTCGGTCGAACCGGGAGCCTGCTGGAGAGTGGCAGACAATTGTTAGTCAGTGGTCATCATGGCACAACTCGAGCTCACGCGTACCCGCGCTGAGCTGTGCCCGGGCCAGACGATTACCGTGGGCGAGATATCGGTCCCCCGGACAAATGGGCGACGAATTGACAAGGAGGACAGCGCCGCATGGTGACTCGGTTGTCCCCATCGGACGCGTCCTTTTTTCGGCTGGAGAACACCGCCACCCCGATGTACGTCGGATCGCTGTCTATCCTGAGCCGTCCGCGCGCCGGATTGAGCTACGAGACGCTACTGGCCACCGTCGAACAGCGGCTGCCGCAGATACCGCGTTACCGGCAGAAAGTCCGGGAAGTGCGCATCGGCATGGCCAGGCCGGTGTGGATCGACGACGGCGACTTCGACATCACTTATCACGTGAGGCGGTCGGCGCTGCCTTCTCCGGGCAGTGACGAGCAGCTGCACGAGCTGATCGCACGGCTGGCCGCGCGGCCGCTGGACAAGTCGCGGCCGCTGTGGGAGATGTATCTGGTCGAAGGCCTGGCGAAAAACCGGGTCGCCCTCTACACCAAGTCGCATCAAGCGCTGATCAACGGCATGACGGCGCTGGAAATCAACCACGTCATCGCTGATCGGACGAAACGCCCGCCACCGTTTCCCGAAGACATCTGGATACCAGAACGCGACCCCGGCAACACTCGGTTGGTACTGGGGGCAATCGGCGACTGGTTGGGGGGGCCTGGCACACAGCTGCAGGCCGTCGGATCGGCAATCACCGGATTGGTGACCAACCATGGCGAACTCGTCGACGCCGGTCGCCGGGCCCTCGATTTCGCGCGCACGGTGGCGCGTGGCACCGCGCCCAGCAGCCCGCTCAATGCCACCGTTTCGCGCCATCGGCGGTTCACGGTCGCTCGTGGCAGCCTTGAGGACTACCGCACCGTACGTGCGCGCTATGACTGCGACGTCAACGACGTGGTGCTCGCGGTGATTACCGGCGCACTGGGCAACTGGCTGATGTCACGCGGGGAAGCCGTGTCGCCGACGGCGACGGTGCGGGCGATGGCGCCGCTCTCGGTCTATGCCGATGGTCAACTCGACGCGACCGGCCCCGGTCAGACGATCAGCCAGGTGATGCCGTTCCTGGTTGACCTGCCGGTGGGGGAGCCGAATGCGGTGGTGCGGCTGTCTCAGATCGCTCACGCCACAGAGTCGAACCCGACAGCCGCCCGCCTGGTCGACGCCAGGACCATCGTCACGCTGTCGGGTTTTGCGCCACCCACCCTGCACGCCATGGGTATCCGGGTCGCCACTAGTTTTCCAAGCTTTTCCAAGCGGACATTCAACCTGTTGATCACCAATGCGCCCGGAGCTCAGTCGCAGATGTACGTCGCCGGTACCAAGTTGCTGGAGACCTACGCTGTGCCACCGTTGCTGCACAATCAAGCGTTGGCCATCAGTGTGACGTCTTATAACGGCATGGTGTATTTCGGAATCAATGCCGACCGCGAAGCGATGAGCGATGTCGACCTGCTGCCGGGCCTGTTGAGGCAATCGCTTGAGGAACTGCTGGAAGCTTCCCGGTAGTAGTCGGAGGGAAAGTCCTGCGAGGATCTATCATTCGGTGGTGTGAGCACCGCGACAAACGACGGCGCGTCGGCAAAGGCGAAGAAAAAGAAATCGACTAGGCCGGCTGTGCGTAAGATTTCCGAAGCTGTCTACGATGCCGAATTATTCCGGCTGCAAACAGAATTCGTGAAGCTGCAGGAGTGGGTGCGGCATTCCGGGGCGCGTCTGGTGGTCATCTTCGAGGGCCGCGACGGAGCGGGCAAGGGCGGTGCCATCAAACGGATCACCGAATACCTCAACCCGCGGGTCGCTCGTATCGCGGCCTTGCCCGCGCCGAGCGATCGGGAACGCGGCCAGTGGTATTACCAGCGCTACATCGCCCATTTACCCGCCAAAGGTGAGATCGTGCTCTTCGATCGGTCGTGGTACAACCGCGCCGGCGTCGAGAAGGTCATGGGATTCTGTACGCCGCAAGAATATACGCTGTTTTTGCGGCAGACGCCGATCTTCGAACACATGCTCATCGACGACGGGATTCTGCTGCGCAAATATTGGTTTTCGGTCTCCGAGGAGGAGCAGTTGCGCCGGTTCAGGGCGCGGCGCACCGACCCCGTCCGGCAATGGAAACTCACCACGATGGACACTGGAATCGGTGTTTCGGTGGGAGGACTATTCGCGCGCCAAGGACGAGATGATGGTGCATACGGACATACCGGCCAGCCCGTGGTATGTCGTGGAATCCGATATCAAGAAGCACGCCCGGTTGAATATGATGGCCCACCTGCTGTCCACGATCGAGTACCACGACGTGGAACAGCCCAAGGTCAAGCTGCCGAGGCATCCGATCGTGACCGATAACTACATACGGCCGCCGCGTGAGCTGTCGACGTACGTCGACGACTACGTGGCCACGTTGATCGGGGATTAAGTGGCGATCGCAAACGCGGCGAAGCCGGGTGCAGCGGGTCGCCACCATCGGGCTGTGGCGATCGCAGGCCTATGACGCTCGTCTACATCCCAGCCACTCTGGCGATGTTGCAGCAGCTCGTCGCTGACGGCTCGTTGTGGCCGGTCAACGGCACCGCGTTCGCGGTGACGCCGACGTTGCGCGAGGCCTACGCCGAGGGCGATGATGACGAGCTCGCCGAGGTGGCACTGCGTGAGGCGGCGCTGGCGTCGCTGCGCCTGCTGGCAGCTGACGCCGGAGCCGCATCCCACACCCTGCCACTCCGACGGGCGGTGCTGGCCGCCGAGGTTGACGACGTCAAGCACCGTCCCGATCTCGACGACGCCGTCGTGCGGCTCGGTGCGCCCGTCTCGATCGAGGACGTGATCGCCGCATACGTCGACAACGCGGGCGCCGAGGCGGCCGTGACAAAGGCTATTGAGGTGATCGACGCCGCTGACCTGGGCGACGAGGATGCCGAGCTGATTGTTGGTGACGCTCAAGACCATGATTTGGCTTGGTACGCCAACCAGGAGCTGCCATTTTTGCTTGAGCTGCTCTGAGCCTGGGCGACTGGGTGCCGAATGTGACGCACCTCGGGCCGTCAGGCCTAGATACGCTACCGTAGGTTACGGTAGCGTAGCCTTTATCCGAGGGGCGTGAAACCGCCCCAACGTGGGCGGAAGCGAAACGCCGCATCGTGAGCAGGAGCTTCCTATGAGCAAAACATCTTCGCCAATTACTGCCAATGTCGTCAGCACCACGCGACCTGTCGTCGCGGGCGCGGAGAGGCATCCCGGCTGGCACGCGTTGCGCAAGATAGCTGCGCGCATCACGACTCCGCTGTTGCCCGACGACTACCTGCATTTGGCCAATCCGCTGTGGTCGGCGCGGGAATTGCGGGGCCGCATCGTTGCGGTCCGTCGCGAGACGGAAGATTCCGCGACCCTGGTTATCAAGCCGGGCTGGGGCTTCAACTTCGACTACCAGCCGGGCCAGTACATCGGGATCGGGCTGCTGATGAACGGGCGCTGGCGTTGGCGGTCGTATTCGCTGACGTCGAGTCCGGCTGCGACGTCTGGATCCGGGTCAGCACGCAACGTGACCATCACGGTGAAAGCGATGCCCGAAGGGTTCCTCTCGACCCACTTGGTGGCGGGCGTCGAGCCGGGGACCATCATTCGGCTGGCCGCGCCGCAAGGCAACTTCGTACTACCCGACCCTGCACCGCCGTCGATTCTGTTCCTCACCGCCGGATCTGGGATCACGCCAGTGATGTCGATGCTTCGAACTTTGGTGCGCCGCAACCAAGTTGGCGACATCACGCACCTGCATTCGGCGCCCACCGACTCTGACGTGATGTTTCGCACCGAGTTGGCCGCACTGGCAGCCGACCAGCCGGGCTATCGCTTACAGCTGCGCCAGACCCGCACCGAGGGTCGGCTCGACCTTGCCCTGCTCGGCCAAGAGGTGCCGGACTGGCGCGAACGTCAGACCTGGGCCTGCGGGCCGGAGGGCATGCTCGCCCGGGCTGAGCAGGTGTGGTCGTCGGCGGGTATCAGCGACCGGCTGCACTTGGAACGATTCGCCGTGTCCAAGGCCGCGCCCGTCGGGACCGGCGGAACGGTGACGTTCGTCCGAAGCGGGCGCGCCGTTGCGGCTGATGCGGCGACGTCGTTGATGGACGCGGGCGAAGGCGCCGGTATCCAGATGCCCTTCGGGTGCCGAATGGGTATCTGCCAGTCGTGCGTGGTCAGCCTGGTGGAGGGCCACGTTCGTGATCTGCGAACCGGTCAGGAACACGACCCGGGTACCCGGGTGCAGACGTGTATATCGGCCGCATCAGGCGATTGCGCACTCGACATATAAAGGCTACTCACAGGTAACCTACGGAGTCGTAGGTTACGATAGCGTAGGTCAGTCACCGATTGCATGACCGTAGGGAGGCAAGACGATGGCTATCACAGACGTCGACGTATTCGCACATCTGACGGACGCCGACATCGAAAGCCTGGCCGTTGAGTTGGATGCCATCCGCCAGGACATTGAAGACTCTCGTGGCGAGCGCGACTCGCGCTACATCCGCCGCACCATCGCGGCACAGCGCGCGCTGGAGGTAACCGGCCGGGTACTGCTGGCCGCCAGTTCGCGGCGTTCGGCATGGTGGGCAGGCACCCTGACGCTCGGTGTGGCCAAGATCGTCGAGAACATGGAGATCGGCCACAACGTCATGCACGGCCAGTGGGACTGGATGAACGACCCGGAGATTCACTCCTCGACGTGGGAGTGGGACATGAGCGGGTCGTCCAAGCACTGGCGCTACACCCACAACTTCGTGCACCACAAATACACCAACATTCTCGGGATGGACGACGATGTCGGCTACGGCTTGCTGCGCGTCACCCGCGATCAGCCCTGGAAGCGCTTCAACATCTTCAACCTGCTTTACAACACCCTGCTCGCGCTCCTCTTCGAGTGGGGCGTCGGCTTGCAGCACGTGGAGATCGGCAAGATCATGAAGAAACGGATGGACCAGGATGAAGCCCGGCAGAGGACAGAAGAGTTCTTCGCCAAGGCGGGTCGCCAGGTGCTCAAGGACTATGTCGCGTTCCCGGCGCTGACCTCCCTGTCACCCGGCGCGACGTACAGGTCCACCCTCACAGCCAACGCGACGGCCAACGTGATCCGCAACGTGTGGGCCAACGCCGTCATCTTCTGCGGGCATTTCCCCGACGGCGCAGAGAAATTCACCAAAACCGACATGATCGGCGAGACGAAGGGCCAGTGGTACCTGCGCCAGATGCTGGGCAGCGCCAACTTTGAAGGCGGGCCCGCGCTGCGGTTCATGAGCGGCAACCTGTGCCACCAGATCGAACACCACCTCTACCCCGATCTGCCGAGCAACCGGCTGCACGAGATCTCGGTGCGGGTGCGCGAGATCTGCGACAAGTACGACTTGCCTTACACCACAGGCTCATTCCTGGTGCAGTACGCAAAGACGTGGCGCACACTGGCCAAGTTGTCGCTGCCGAACAAGTACCTGCTCGACGACGCCGACAATGCGCCGGAGACCCGCAGCGAGCGGATGTTCGCGCAACTGGAGCCCGATTTCGTGGGCACCGATCCGGCGACTGGCCGGCGGCGCGGGCTGAAGTCCGCGATCGCCGCCGTGCGGGGTTGGCGGCGCGCAAAGCGGGCAGCCGCGGCGACGGTCCGTGCCGCTGACGACGAGCTCGCCGCCTAACTGCTGGTCACCTTTTCGGCGAGCGCTGCCAATTTGGCGTCGAGTTGCTCTGCGGCGCTGAGCAATTCCGGGTTGCGCTCGACGACCATCAGTGACGACGGCTTCACGTAAATCAGACTGCTGCGTGCCTCGCCCTCGTCAACCAGCAGCAACTCGACCGGGGCGAACAGGCCCGCCGTCACGTCGTGGCGCAACATCGTGATCGCGATCAACGGGTTGCCGAGGATAACGCGCATCACCTTGCGGTCTATGCCGGCCTTGGTGATCCACGCGCCATGATCGAGCAGGCTGAACAACATGAATCCGCTTGGCCCGACGTGGGGCGTCACCTTCTCCTGGTAGGACTGCCAGCTGTCCGTAGCCGTCGCGAAATCGTTGATTGGAACGGGCTTTTCGCCGATATCAGCCAGCAGCGCGGCGAGCAGCTCGTCATAGCTCTTGGCGCTGTCATAGCGCACACGCACTGCCTCGAAACGGATCTCATCTGGCCGACTCACGGTGCCTCCTTAATCGAGCCGCTCGATGACGGTGGCGTTCGCCATTCCGCCGCCCTCACACATCCCGAACTGGACCGCTATGTGGTTTGTGCCGTCCTCCGCCGACCAGCGACAAAAGCGACTAGATACCGAACCAATGCGTAAGCACGCCACGCAGTTCGCGCAATTCGTTGGGGTCGGGTGTGGCCTGCGACGACGCCCAGGCCACATAACCATCGGGACGTACCAGCACAGCCGTCGCGGCCACGTCACCGACGGGCCGTCCAGCGGCGACGGTGAGCTGGTCTGCAATATCGGTCACCGCGGCTGCGACCGCGCCGCTCTCGGTGAGATCGACAAGTACTGGCCGCCCATCGCGGGCGAGCTCCGCAATACGTTGGGTTCCGCCGGTGCTCCCCACACCGAAGTCAGGCACCCAGCGTCCAACGAGCGGATGCGCATTTTCGCCCAGGCGGTAGTGGTTGTCGGCGCCCGAGAGCAGGTCACTGATCCGACGAACATTATTGGGGTCGGTGAGCAGTTCGGAGAAGAGCTCGCGCAGCGCTGTGACTTCAGGCCCCGGTCGGAAGAGAGCCAACTGGGCCCGGCTTTGCATGATGAGCCGTTCGGCAGCAGGCCGGCGCTCGGTCTCATAGGTAGCGAGCAGCGCGGGCTCTACGCGCCCACTTGAAACCGCCGCCAGCTTCCAGCCAAGGTTCACCGCGTCCTGCAAGCTCAGATTGAGACCTGGTCCACCTATCGGCGCGTGGACGTGCGCGGCATCGCCGAGAAGTATCACCCTGCCGACCTGGTAGCGCGAGGCGATCCTCGAGTTGATGCCGAAGAAGCGACGCAAATCAACTGGTGCGTCAGGCGATATTGGCCGCAGTGGCACATCCGTACCCAGCACGCGCGTGGCGCTGGCCTCCAACTCGGCCAAACTCATGGGCGGCTCGTCGGCGGTGTCGTCGCCGCGCTGTTCCCGGGCCGTACTGTCGAGTTCGTACGTCATCACCGCCACCCGGTTCCCCATCGCACCGAAGGCGAAAACGCCTCGGTCAGTTCGATGGAACCGCTGGGGTGGGAGTTGACCGGACCCGGGCGCGTCGGGCGCCCCGCTGACCGGGGCAAGCCATTCGTCCGGCGGCAGCACGTTGAACCCGATCCGGACGACCAGGTCATACGACGACATACCGGGAAAGTCGATGCCGGCGAGGTGGCGTGTTTTGCTGTGACCACCGTCGGCGCCGACGAAGTACTTGGCCGTCAGATCGTAGGCACCGTCCGGGCCGGCGACATGTACCGTGACGCCGTCGTCGTGCTGGTCGAAACCAATCAGGGTGTGACCCCAACGAATGTCCGCCTCGTATTCGCCGGCCCGTTCGGCAAGCACCTGAACGAGCCCCCGCTGTTGAACCGGGACTACGAACAGTTGGGAGTCCGGCACCGCCGTGAGGTCTAATGGAAAGCCCGCGAACACCGAGTGCGGAGCGGGTTTTGGCGGGTCCGCCGTCCCGGTGAGCGCACTGTACAGACCTCGGTGATCAAGGATCCGGGCCGCCTGGCCCACAATGCGGTTGACCCGCGCCTGCGGGTTAGGGCCGGGAAGCGGATCCAACACCACCGACCGGATCCCGGCCAATCCTAGTTCGCAGGCCAGCATCAACCCATTTGGGCTGGCCCCGGCGATGACGACCTCAATCACTTGGCCCGCCCAACACCCCGCTAGCTCCCCTGATCACCGCAACACCACCCATCACTGTCGCCGCTGCGTCCATCTACTTTCCGATAGCCTGCCAAACGTGAGAGTCTCCTGACGAGACGAGAGACGATCTCCAAGTCTTCCAACGCCGAAAGGCGCCGAATAGCTGTCAAGACAACGGTTGCTGGCAGGGGTTAGCCGAGTCGCTCGATGATGGTGGCGTTCGCCATTCCGCCCCCTCACACATCGTCTGCAGCGCGTAACGACCCCCCGCTGTTCGAGCGCGTTGACCAGAGTCGTCATGATGCGGGCACCGCTAGCGCCCAACGGATGGCCGATCGCGATGACACCGCCGTTGACGTTGGTCTTGGCGAGATCCGCCCCGGTGTCATGCGCCCAGGCGAGCACGACCGGAAAGACTCCGCCGCGGTTAAGCGGTCGCGGGTACCAACGCGCTAATGTCTTCGCCCTGTAAAAGCTTGACTGTCAAAGAGATATCGAAGTAGTCGGTCCAGCGAGTAATCTTCCCGCTGGCGTCGAGTACGAAAGTGCCCATGACGGGAATCGCTGGCTTCGTGCCGTCAGGCGCTTGGATGTAGTCAAGCCGTTCGGTCAATACAACGGGACCGTCGCTGGCGATGTTCACAATCTCGAATGCATAGGCGTCCGGGAACATCGAGAATTGAGCGCCCATGTTCTCCACAACCGCATCGACGCCGGTAAACGCTGGCATGCCGACGTTTTGATAGGCCACGCTGGGAGCAAGGAATGGGCGTAACGCCTCGGGATCGCGCTTTTCCATCGCTGCGCAGAACTGGCGAACCACCTCGATGGGATCGGACATTGACAGCCTCCACGAGTCGAATGGGGAAGAGGATGCGACTTCGCATACAGACTGTAGGTGACATGCAACCTGTATGCAATACGCTGATGGAATGGCCGACGACGGCGAGCGCCTCGATACCAAAGCGCGGCGCGCCTCGCAGGCAGCAGCAACGCGTGCCGCGTTGCTGAGTGCAGCCCGTGCGCTTTTCATCGAGAAGGGCTACCACCAAACCGGTACCGAGGAAATCGTCGCCGCTGCGGGAGTCGGCACCAGGGGTGCGCTCTACCATCATTTCGCTGACAAGAAGGCGCTGTTCGAAGCCGTCTTCATCAGCGTTGAAGAAGAGCTGATCGTCACCGCCGCCGAGAACCTCTGGGACCCCAATGAGGGGGCGCTCAGATTGCTGACGCGAGGACTACTCGGCTTTCTGGACGCATCCCTTACCGCGCATGTTCAGAGGATCCTCCTGATCGACGGACCTGCCGTCCTTGGCTGGCGACGTTGGCGAGAGCTAGAAAGCCAATACGGATTAGGAGCTATCAAAGCGATGCTGCAACGTGCCGTCGAAGAGGGCGACCTCCCGCCGGGCCAGCCGGTCGAAGTCCTAGCCCACGTTCTTTTGGCTTCCGCCGACGAAGCCGCACTACTGATCGCCAACTCGACAGAGCCATACGCCGCCCGTGATGAAGCGGTGCAGACCTTGACCGCGCTGCTCGCCGGTCTGGGACGCCAATCCGGGGGGTGAGCGGAACCCCGACCTGGTCAACAGGACGGGTCGTACGGCTCGTTAGCCCAACCGCTCGATGATGGTGGCGTTGGCCATTCCGCCGCCTTCACACATCGTCTGCAGCCCATACCGTCCGCCGCGCTGTTTGAGTGCATTCACGAGTGTCGTCATGATTCGGGCACCGCTAGCGCCCAGCGGGTGGCCGATGCGCGATGGCACCGCCGTTGACGTTCGTCCGCTCTAACAGGCCGCGATCTGGCACCCCATTCGCGTCACTGGCCCACGCCAGCACGACGGGCGCGAACGCCTCGTTCACCTCGAACAGGTCGATGTCGCCCAGCGTCAGCCCGGCCCGACGCAACACCTTCTCGGTGGCAGGGATGACCCCGGTCAACATGTAGAGCGGGTCGGAGCCCACCACGGTGGTGGTGTGGATTCGCGCCAGTGGACGCAGTCCCAGTCTCTTGGCGACCTCGCTGGTGGTGATCAACACCGCGGCGCTGCCGTCCGAGAGCGGCGACGAGTTTCCCGCCGTTATCGACCAGTTGATCTGCGGGAAGCGGGCTTTCATCGGCTCGCTGTAGAACGACGGCTGCAACGCGGCCAGCGTTTCGACCGTCGTGCCGGGCCGGATGATCTCGTCAGTGGAAAGCCCGGCGATCGGAGCGAGCTCGTTGTCGAAGAGCCCGTCCTTGGTGGCGCGGGCGGCCTTATCGTGGCTGCCGGCGGAGAACTCGTCGAGCTGGGTGCGCGAGAAGCCCCACTTCGCGGCGATCAGTTCGGCGCTGATGCCTTGTGGCACTAGTCCGTCGGGGTAGCGCCGCGTCATGTCCTCGCCGAATGGGTTACTGCCCGACAGCACCGAGGTGCCCATCGGGACGCGACCCATCGATTCCACGCCACCGGCGATGACGAAATCGTAGGCGCCCGCGAGCACACCTTGGGCGGCGAAGCTGATGGCCTGCTGGCTGCTGCCGCACTGGCGGTCGATCGTGACACCGGGAACCGACTCCGGGAATCCGGCACCCAACAACGCATTGCGCGCGATGTTGACCGCCTGGTCGCCGACCTGGGTGACGGCACCGGCGATGACATCGTCGATCTGTGCCGGGTCCACGCCGGTGCGCGCCACCAGTTCGCGCAGGCTGTGCGCCAGCAGGTCGGCGGGCAGCACATTGTGCAGCGCGCCACTGGGTTTGCCCTTGCCGATGGGGGTGCGGACGGCACCTACGATGACGGCGTCGCGGCCCTGAGTCATGGCTCCTCCTTGAGTCCGAGTCTGGGTATATATCGCTATACTGAGACAAACATCTAGGTATGCTAAAAGCAACCCAGCTGGGAGGTGATTTATGACACTGCTGCAGGGGCCGCTGGCCGACCGCGATGCTTGGTCGGCGGTCGGCGAGTGCGCGATTGAGAAGACCATGGCCGTCGTCGGGACCAAATCCGCGATGCTCATCATGCGCGAGGCGTACTACGGCACCACTCGATTCGATGACTTCGCCCGCCGCGTGGGCATCACCAAGGCCGCCACCGCGGCAAGGCTGGCCGAACTGGTCGAGCTGGGGCTACTGAGGCGCCAGCCCTACCGGGAGCCCGGGCAGCGCAGTCGCGCTGAGTATGTGCTCACCGAGGCCGGCATCGAGTTCATGCCAGTGGTGTGGGCGATGTTCGAGTGGGGCCGACGTCACCTGCCGGGACACAACCGGCTCCGGCTGACGCATCTGGGCTGTGGCGCCGACGCGGAGGTCCAAATGCGTTGCACCGAAGGGCATTTGGTGCCACCCGACGAACTCGGTATGCGGGCGGTCAGGTCTGGTTGAGCGCGGCCAGCAGCCGCCGGGCAGCGGCGACGCGGCGGGCTGCAGTGCCGGACAGGCTGTCCAGCGCACATTCGGGGTCGGCCGGCGGCCCCATGTGCCCGCAGCCGCGCGGACAGTCCTGGATCGCCTCGGCGAGGTCGGAGAAAGACGACAGCACGTCGTCGGGCTGGATGTGGGCCAACCCGAACGAGCGGATTCCCGGGGTGTCGATCACCCAGCCGGAACCCGGCAGCGAGTCTCCCAACGGCAGTGCCACCGTCTGTGTCGAGGTGTGCCGCCCCCTGCCGATATCGGTGACCTCACCGACAGCCCGATCAGCCTCGGGCACAAGACGATTCACCAAGGTCGACTTGCCGACGCCGGAATGTCCGAGCAACACGGTGATCTTGCCGGGAAGCAACTCTGCCACCGCCAGCAGGGGATCGTCGACGCCGGCGGCGACCACTGTCAGGTCCAGGTCGGCGAACTGCTCGGCGAAGGGTTCCGGCGGAGCGAGGTCGGTCTTGGTCAGGCAAAGAATCGGTGTCAGCCCGCCGGCGTAGGCCGCGATCAGTGCGCGATCGACCAGTCCGGTGCGTGGCGGCGGGTCGGCCAGCGCCACCACCATCAGCAGTTGGTCGGCGTTGGCGACCACCACTCGCTCGGTGGGGTCGGTGTCATCGGCGGTGCGCCGCAACACCGTTCGCCGCGGTCCTCGCCGCACGATGCGGGCCAGGGTGTCCGTCCGTCCGGACAGATCACCGACGATGTCGACGTCGTCGCCGACGACGATTGGGGTGCGGCCCAGCTCGCGGGCCCGCATGGCCGTGACCCGGTGATCGGGACGGCCGCCCAGCACGCACCCCCAGCGGCCGCGGTCGACGCTGATGACCATGGCGGCCTCGGCGTCGGCGTGCTCGGGACGGGTCTTGGTCCGCGGTCGCGACCCTCTTCCGGAACGGACCTTGACGTCGGACTCGTCGTAATCGCCGGGTCTCAAACCCCGGACCCCTGATCGCCCAGCATGCGCGCCCACAGCCGCGGGAACTCCGGCAGCGTCTTGCTGGTGGAGCCGATGTCGTCCACCTGGACTCCGGCGACCCGCAGCCCGACGATAGCGCCGGCCATCGCCATCCGATGGTCGGCATACGCGCGCCAAATGCCGGGCCGCAGCGGAGTCGCGGTGATCATCAGACCGTCGGGCGTTTCGGTGCAGTTGCCGCCCAGGCGATTGATTTCGGTGCTCAGCGCGGCGAGCCGATCGGTCTCGTGGCCCCGCAAATGGGCGATGCCGGAGAGGCGTGACACCGATCCCGGGGTCGCCAGCGCGGCCAGTGCCGCCACCGACGGTGTCAGCTCGCCGACGGCACGCAGGTCGACGTCGAAACCGGCGTAGTCCCCTGACCCCCGCACTTCGAGGAACGAATCAGTTTGGATGACAACGGCATTCAGTTTGCCCAACACGGTCAGGATGTTGTCGGCGGGTTGCACACTGGTCGCCGGCCAGCCGGTGATGCGCACCGTGCCGCCGCTGACCACCGCCGCTGCCAGGAAGGGAACAGCGTTCGTCAGATCCGGTTCGACCTCCCAGTGCCGGGCCGCAACCGGGCCGGCGCGCACTCGCCAGCGGTTGGGGACAGAGTCGTCGACGTCGACTCCGGCCTGCCGCAGCATCACCACCGTCATGGCGATGTGCGGCGCCGACGGCAGCGCCGAACCGGTGTGTTGCACCCTCAGGCCCTCGGTGAACGACGCTGCGCACAACAGAAGTCCCGACACGAACTGCGACGACGCCGAGGCGTCGATGGCCACGGTGCCCCCGGCGACCGATCCGCTGCCGTCGACCCGGAAGGGCAGACCGGTGCCCTCGATCCGCACGCCGAGACCGCGCAGCGCGTCCAGCAGCGGCGCGATGGGCCGGGCCCGGGCTTGCTCGTCGCCGTCAAACTCCACCGCCGACTCGGCCAGCGCCGCCAGCGGCGGAACGAAACGCAAAACCGTACCCGCCAGGCCGCAATCCACTCGGGCGTTGGGCCCGGGGGCAATTCGACCGTTGACCGTCAGGTCGGACCCGGTCCCGTCGGCGCACAAGCCCAGGGTGCGCAGCGCTCCGATCATCAGGTCGGTGTCCCGGCTGCGCAGCGCTCCGCTGATGGTCGAGGTGCCCTGGCCCTGCGCGGCCGCCAGTGCGGCCAGCACCAGCGCCCGGTTGGTCTGTGACTTCGAGCCCGGAACGGTCACGGTCGCGTGCACCGGTTGCGGCGCGCATGGGGCCGTCCACATACTCACCCGTCCATCATTGCCTGTCACCGGGTTCTGCCACCATGGGACGTATGTGCGGACGGTTTGCGGTCACGACCGATCCGGCCCTGCTGGCCGAGAAAATCAAGGCGATCGACGAGACGACTGGTGCCGCGCCCGGCGCCGGGGCGCCCAATTACAACGTGGCGCCCACAACCACGATCGCCACTGTCGTCACCCGTCACAATGAGCCCGACGACGAGCCGACTCGCCGGGTGCGGCTGATGCGCTGGGGACTGGTTCCACCGTGGGCCAAACCCGGCCCCGAGGGGGCGCCCGAGAACAAGGGGCCGCTGTTGATCAACGCCCGCGCGGACAAGGTCGCCAGCTCGCCGGCTTTTCGGTCGAGCGCCAAGTCCAAGCGTTGCCTGGTCCCGATGGACGGCTACTACGAGTGGCGCGTCAACCCCGACACTCAGGCCGGTCAGAAGTCCCGCAAGACGCCGTTCTACATGTTCCGCGGCGACGGTGAGCCGCTGTTCGCGGCGGGCCTGTGGTCGGTGTGGAAGCCCGCCAAGGATGCCGCACCGCTGTTGACTTGCACGATTATCACGACCGACGCCGTGGGCGAGCTGGCCGAGATTCACGACCGGATGCCGCTGATGCTGGCCGCAGCCGACTGGGATGCCTGGCTGAATCCCGACGCCCCGCTGGATCCTGAGCTACTGGCCCGTCCGCCGGATGTGAAAGGCATCGAGCTGCGCCAGGTGTCGACGCTGGTCAACAGTGTTCGCAATAACGGGCCCGAGCTGCTCGAGCCGGTTGACCCGCAGCCCGAACAGGCGACCCTGCTGTGAGGATTGTCTGCACAAAGACAACAGTCAGCCCATCTTTGTCGTTTCGGGACGGAACCGGGCTCGCAGGCGGGACCTAGCATTCGTGTGTGACTGGCTCGTAGACCTACACCTTCGAGGACATCCGGGACCGCCCGGGGCGGCCCCTCGGCCACTAACCGTCTCTACACGAGTAGGGGATCTGCCATGCCTGATCTCGTTGCGGCTATCCGTCAAATCATCGAGAACCACCGCGCAACCGGGCAGCTCGATGACCCGGAAGTGTCCTGCGGTTGTGGAACCGAGGGACTACGTGATCACCCGCGCCATGTCGCCGAGCAGATCGTCGACCAGTTGGGCCTCATGCCTGAAAAGATCGACGAGGTCACGAAACAGATCCGTTATGCGACGGCTTGGTTCGACTGGCAATTGACCAAACTGGAGGGCGCAGAGTATTGATTTCGAGGGCACGCCGAAGGATGAGCGGACCATCAACGGCGGGCCGGGCTTCGTTGTTGGGCGCAGGACCGCGGTGACTAGTCGTGTACTGGTGACGCTGTTCACGCAGTGCGGCGCAAAGTGATAACACTGGTCCAGATGATGCCGAGTGCCCAGTCGCGATCTCATCATTGCGATAGTGCATGCCGAGATTTATCAATCTCAGTTTGTCAAGCGAAGTTCATAGATGGTCGCAGGAGGCCTGGCAGCGGGTGCCCACACTCACTCGCCGGTTTGGCGCGGTCGCGGATTATTAAGAGGCGCTTGGCAACAGGCGCATCGTCGGCTCAGCGGCGGTAGCCGTCCCGTCTGCGCACAATGCGGCGGCGATGCACCCGATCACCCGCCGACTCAAGAGCATCCCGAGGTGGCCGACGCCGTTGACCGTGACGGTCTCCACCCGGGCGTGGGACGGCACCGACCGGAGGCCGGGCACTATTATGTCGAGTGCGGCTGTCACTGACAGCCACCGCACGCCGTCAGGCAATGGCGTGGATGCGAGCCGACGCAACAGCGGCGATCCCGGCCGCAGCGCCCGGACCATTTCGACAACCGGCAGCACACCCGCCCAGGGCGACCCGCCAAACGGCGACCCCAAGGTGATCACGGTACCGACTCGCCCATGCAAACGCGGGTCCGAGATAGCTTGCGCGACAATAACACCGCCTAGACTGTGGCCGACCAGATGCACCTTGGGGGCACCGGTTCGAGCCAATATCTTTTCTACCTGGGCGACTAGCCGGTCAGCGAGTTGCTCCACCGAATTTCTGAGCGGCGCATAGGTCATCGCGTCGACGATTAGGCCCTCGGCACTGAGGGCTTGCGCAACCAAGGACCAGCTCGACTTGGCCCCACCGAATCCGTGGACGAGCAGCACAGGATGCGTGGGTGCGGATTGCGTGCTTGCCTCCGGCGACACACTGTCTGCAGACTCATAGTTACTACGGACGAGGCGTAGCGGCGCTGTTGCGGCTGCCGACAGCAACATCGCCGCCTCCTGCGCCTGCACCATCGCGGCACGCGCCACCATCTGAACCGCCGCGCGGGCGGCGCCACCCCCGCGGAGTCGAGCCGTCATGTCCGTCCGCCTCTGCGAACTACGGACGCGTGCCGGTTGCCTTATTGTCGGCTGCGCTTGCGACATGTCCCACCTTCTTTGTGTAACCCGTATCACATTGACAATGGCGGTCGGTGGGTCATGAGTCGTCAATGCCAGCCGCAGTTTGGTATACGGGTCCGCAGGGGATGCGCGCTACTTGGTAGCCGGAAGGGGTGTCGAATCAAGCTGTGCCGCAGTCGTCCTCGCTAACGCTGACAGCAATCGACACAACATCCGCTGGGGGTGGGCGCTCACCGGCACCAGGAATTTCCGGCTAGCCGGGGGAGGGTTGCGGGGCAACCGTAATGACACCGTTGCGCTACGCCGGGAGGCTTTGGCCAATACAGACAGAGGGGCGGTAGCGATGCGCGATGCGCACGAAAATCGCGTCGCTTCCCGGAACGCGGCGCCATAATGTGGGAAGTTGTAACCTCGCACGGGCATCGTGTGCGCGACATCCCGCACGAATCCGACGCTCGGCACATCGTGCATTCGCTCGGACTTACGACATTGATCGCACCCGGGCGGTATGTGATCGCCGATAATCGTGGCGAGCGCTTTGTGGCAGAGATCCACAAGCGGCCACCGTGCCGGTCCGGTAAGGTTTGCCGCCCTAACGCTGACCGTCGCGGGAGCTTCGCGGGCGGTGTCAGCGTGGTCGCCGGTCGCCTAAAGCGCATCAGGCAGGCCGTCGACGCGTCGTCTGGGATTCCAGCCCGTGTCACTCCATACCCGAAGCTCCACAATTAAGTTCTTTTGCCGCAAGCGGATACAACATTCGACATCAGCGTCCCGAGCAGGCGGGTGCCAGCACGGTCCTGAATCGCCGCGCCCAGCCAGCTGGAACGATGATTCTGCCGCTAGCGGCAATGCGCATGATGACGTGCTCAGTCAGACTCATCACGTAAACCGCGGCCGCGCTGGATGTGCGCCACAGGCAACGCATCTCCTGACAAGAAGCCCATCGACAGTGGACAACCCCGACAAGAAGTCGGGCGGTGCGACGGGCCGGCAGCGCGTTGAAGGGAAGACGGACGTGTCGATCATCGCCTCAGAACCGCTTGCCGCCGAAACGGTCGACAGTAGCAGGGCCGCAATCGTGCCGGCCGCGGTCTTCATCATCGTCGAAATCATGCTGGCGGTCGAAACCATTTCGGTCATTCTTCTCAAAGAGATCGACCCCCGGAGCCCGATCTCCGCGCCGATCGCCATCTTCCTGAGCATGGCCCTGCTCGCCAACTTGGGCTTGGTCTGCAGCATGGCCGCCGCTATGGCCGCCAACTCGGTCCGGCAACGGAAACGCGAGCGAGCCCGCGCGCTCAGTCGCTGCTTTGCCGCGGTCGGCGCGAGCGGTGAAGGGATCGAGTCTGCGACCGGCGACATCGCCGGGCTTTCGGATGCGGAAGATCACGCTGTCGAGCCTGAGCCTATGCCCGCTAGCGGTTAGGCGGATATTCCGACTGGTGGGGTCCCCTAATGGGTGCCAGCCGCGGTGACATCTGCGCGCCAGAGCGCGAGTCTTGAGACATCGACAAGGTATTGACGCCCTTATGTTTCAGGAGGTGACGTCATGACAACGATGTATGGCGTGCTGGCCGTGTTTCCGATGATGTGGGGCTACGCTGGCTACGTGCTGGTGTCTCATCCCGGCACCGAGGAGACCGGTGTGTCCCGGAGGCGTCAGAAGATAATGGCGCCGGCAGGCGAGTGAGTTGGGGCCGGATTTGTCTGTGCCCAATCTCGCCTGGTGTGTGGTGGACGAGGCCTTCTGGTTCCAGGCGGATCTACCGCCGTCACAGCCAACTGCGCCGCGCACTGACCTCGAATCTGCGTTACCTGAGCAGCCGCCGAGGACTCGCGCTGCGCCTGGTATTAGGTGGACGCGGCGCAGATCCGGAAGCATGGGAAGTCTTCGAAGCGGCCCGCTGGCGCGCCCTTGGGGCCACTGTAGCGATGCTTGGGCTCGATCCCGACAACCACGCCTTACGCATTACCGGGCGCGCGGCCGTCGCCGCAATCGACGAGGCCACCGTGTATTGGCTCAACAACGAGCAACAGTTCTCTGCAGAAACGATGGTCGAGTACATGATCCAGCTCCTGGCCGCCGGCCTGCGCTCGGCCGTGATATTCGATCCCAGCCTCGATACCACCGTCGCGATCGAGAGCCTGCTTGACACCGGCGCTGACGAACGGCAGCCCGCCACCAACAAAGACCGTTGACATCCTTGCGCCAACCGCTAGCAGCAAGCCCACCTATTGGCAGCGGTCACTCGGCCACCTAGTCGATCCAGCTATCTGCGCCGCGCGCGCTCGTCCGGCGGCTGGCGGTCGCTGTTTCAGGAGGCGCGGGGGAGGTTGAGCGCCTGCGCATGACGGTCACGAGCGCGGGTCGTTCAGCATCGTGCATAACGTGTGGTCCCGAACCCAAGAAAGCTCACCAACGGCCAGGGCCGAGCGCGCCCGCAGGGAGGAAGTTCTCGCGCTGTCTCAGAAACCGTTGAGACCGCTCAGGCCGAGATCAGCCTGAGCGGCAGTCGCTCGTAACAGCGGATGATGTTGTTGAGCGCCCATGTCGGCTCGCCGACGAGTTCGATTCGGCTCACCTGCCGCGTCAGCGCAGTGAGCATCGCCTGCATCTCGAGTCGGGCGAGCCCCTGCCCGGCGCAGGCATGTGTGCCGTACCCGAAGCCGAGATGGCGGGTGGCGTTACGGCGGATGTCGAACACATCGGGGTCTGTCCACTCCTGCTCATCGCGGTTCGCCGACGCGTACAGCACTAGCACCCGCGATCCAGCCGGGATGTCGATATCCGCGATTTCAGTCGGCTGCAGCAACTTTCGGGTGAACGCCCGCAACGGCGATTCGTATCGCAGCACCTCGTTGATCGCATTGGGCAGCAGGGACGGGTCGGCGCGCAGCAGCTCCCACTGGTCCGGGTGCATCGCAAACAATGCCAGCGCATTGGCGATCGCGCTGATAGTGGTGTCAAGCGACGGCACCAGGTAGTCGATCATCAGCGCCGAGCACTCGCTGTGGCGAAGCTTCCCGGCGTCGGCGGCGGCGAGGATGTCATGACCCATGCTGCCGTGGATCACCGACCGGTGGCGTACCACGTCCTTGGAGAAGCGCAGCATCTGCAGACTGGCCGGCACCGATTTGAGGGCATAGCGATTCAGCGGGCCAAGCACATCGAATGTGGCTCCCCCCCAACGCAGCAGGTACCGGCGTCGGTCCTCCGGCCAGCCAACGAGGTCGGGCACCACCGAAAGCGGCAGTGCGGTGGCCAGATCCTTGACGCCGTCCATGTGGTGACGTTGTACGGCCGCGGCGACCAGCTGTTCGGCCTGGCGGGTGACGACGTCGCTCATCGTCCGCAACGCCCGCGGCTGCAGCCGGTGCGCGACGAGCTTGCGTCGCTGCTCGTGTTCGTCGCCGTCGCTGTTGAGTGTTGTGCCGCGAGACAGCCTGTTGAAGATCCGGTTCAGCCCGACCCCTTCGCCGGAGACGAACGTCGTGTCGTCGCGTAGCATCGCCTTGCACTCGGCATAGCGCGGCAGGGCGTAGACGCGCTGCTTGGTCAGCCATACCACCGGACCGACTCGCCGCAGCCGCGCATAGTGCGGATGCGGGTCGAGGATCGCCCGCGCCGAGTACAGGTCTGGTTCGTAGGCCGGGACGTCGGCGGGCCTACGCATCTGCGCCGGTATCGGCGGGTGGCGCGAAAACCGGTACCGCGCTGCAGACTTCGGCCAGATGGCGGCTGGCGCACATGACCGTCCGATCTGGCCGCACTACTGCTGCCTTAGCCCGACCGGCCTGCAGCCAGAGGGACGGTTCCGTGCCGGGATGAGCCGTCACGACGACGGCACCGCGGCGCTTCATCTCGTCCTGCTGGGAGGGGTTGAGCGGAGCCGACGTGATCACGGCGAACCTGTCGCCGACGCCCGCGTCGAGACGCTTGCCATCGAGCAGAACAGGATTCGGGCACAACCGGCCCGCCAGTTGCCGTCGTCCGGGTGATTTCATTACCAGCTCGCTGCTGTGCAACGCGGGCGTCGTGCTATCGACGATCTTCTCCCTCACCCCTGGGATCAGATGCAGTCGCGGGATCACCAGACGCCTGAGCAGATTGCCTGCCTCTCCGCCCGCCGTCATGGCCGTGCCCATCGCGAGCGCGAACCGGATCATGTACCGCGCGTGCGGCATACGCTCTTGCTCATACGTGTCAAGCACACTCTCGGGCAACCAACCGTTGACCGCGCCGGCGAGCTTCCATGCGAGGTTCATCGCGTCGCGCAGCCCCGCGCACAGGCCCTGTCCGATGAACGGCGGTGTCAGGTGCGCAGCGTCGCCAAGAATGAAGATGTTGTCACGGCGCCAGTGGTTCGCCACCTGCGCGCGGAATGTGTACTCGCCGACGCGCACGAGCTCCAGCTCTCCTGGCGCAATGCCTTCTACCCACGGCCGGATCAGCGGGTAAAGCGCCGCCATGGTGTCGTAGTCGTCGGCCGTCTCGTCCGACAGAAGACGAAACTCCCACCGGTAGCGGGTATCGCCGATCCGCATGTACGTGGCCGCTCGATGCGGATCGCACACCTGGTGGGCCCCCTCCCACTGATTCAGCTCTGCGGTCGTCGCCACATCGACCACGAGCCAACGCTGCTGGAATTTAAAGTTCTCCATGCAGGCGCCGATCGCGGTGCGGACCAGGCTGTTGGCACCGTCGCAGCCGAGCAGGTACCGCGTCTCTACGCGGTGCTCCTCGCCGCTGACCCGATCGGTGAACGTGACCTGCACTCTGTCGGCGCCGATTTGAACGGCTTCGGTCACCTCAGCATTGCCCCGGAAGACAGCGTGCGGGTAATGCTTCAGGTTCGCCCGCAGCAGCGCTTCGAGCTCCGGCTGGTCGAACATGTTTGCCTGCGGGAAGCCATTAGCGCTTTCGGCGCATTCCCGGCGAAACTCCGCGAGTACCCGCGCGTTTCGGTCCCGCAACTGTAGACCACGCGCCGGTCGGGAGATCGCCGCGAACTCATCAGCAATGCCCAGTCCGGCCAGTAACCGGTAAATTTCGTCGTCGAGATGAACGGCACGCGGCTGCGGATAGACGTCCTCCCAGCGGTCGAGGACGAGGCACTCGACGCCGTACTGCGCAAGCTTCGTTGCCGAGGTGATCCCGGTCGGCCCCGCGCCGACGATAACCACCGGGACGAAGTTCGGGTTCTCGGTCATGAGTACCTGACCACGTTGCGTTGCGTGCCGAGATCGATCTTGCCGTCGTCGGTTCCGATGGTCGCCTCGACGACGTCGCCGTCGTGCAGGTACTTGGTGTTCTTGGCCTGTCCGGCGAAGAACATCTTCCACTTGACGTCGTCCGGCAATAGACCCACGAGCTTCTGCACCGGCTTCGGCGGCGCAGACAGGGCCGTCCCGACAGGTGTGCCGGTCATCACCAGGTCGCCCGCGGACAGCTGCTGGAACCGCGCCAGTGCCGCAACGGCCTGGACGGGCCGATAGATCATGTCGCCGTCGACCGTGCTGTCTTGGCGCAGTTCGCCGTTGACCCGCAGCTGCAGGCGCAGCTCGCCGAAGCGACCCAGCTCGTCGGCATCGACAAGCACCAGCGCCGGCCCGACCGGCGTGAACGTCGGGTACGACTTCGATTCGTAGAATTGGGTTTTGGTCAGCTGCACATCGCGCGCCGACACGTCGTTGGTCACCACGAGACCGCAGATGTAGCCGGCCAGGTTGTCGGCGGTGATCGCGGTGCCGACAGGCATGTCGCGACCGATCACCAAACCGATCTCCACCTCGTAGTCGAGCAGGCGCACATGCTCCGGCTTGACGATGTCGTCGACGGGGCCAGTGATCGACCCAGATGCCTTGCGGAAGAACGTGAGCGGCACCTTTTTCGGGTCCCCTCCGGTGTCCTTGACGTGGGATGCGAAGTTCGTCATCTGCGCGACGACGCGGCACGGCTTGGTCACCGGTGACAGCAGCTCGAGGCTGCTCACCGGCACCGTCTCGGTGCTCGCGGCGACCCGATCGATCGCCGCCCGGTCGGCCAACAGCTGCGCCGTCGTTGTCGCGTCCGTGTCGACCTTGGCCACGGCCTCGGAGCTGCCCGCCCACCAGCCGTCGGCGGTGCGATAGATGGAAATAGTCATGAGCGTGCCACTTTCAGGAGTCCCCGGAGTCGGGTGAAGTCGAATTCGTTGTCGTCACGGATCGCGGTCAGCATCGACCGCAGTTCGTGAACTGCTTCCCGGCTGGGTGTGATGCCGAGAAAATCTTTGGTGGCCGGTGGTCCCCACTGGGCCAGACCGGACGCGGTGAATGGCGCCCATCCCGGTTCGAGGGTGTTGTCGAACATGTCGCCATCGCTGAAGTGCTCGACC
The DNA here is from genome assembly GCA_963730415.1 of uncultured Actinomycetota bacterium. GTDB lineage: Bacteria > Actinomycetota > Actinomycetes > Mycobacteriales > Mycobacteriaceae > Mycobacterium. Next base: position 374,133 of record CAVSSC010000004.1, read on the forward strand.
AGGAATCCGTCGGGATCGCGCCAGTAGTCGAAGATCTGGCTGCCCTGGATGTGCCTGCCGATCCCCCACGACCGGTGATACCCCAACTCGCGCAGGTATTCACCGCCCGCCGCGATCGCGTCCAGATCGCATGCCTGATACGCGGAGTGCACATAGCGGTTCGACGGGCCCAACGCCAGTGCCAGCGTGTGGTGGTCGGCGGGCGTGGAGCCGCGGTCGCAGCGGATGAAGCTCATCGCCGGGCCGCGGTCGCGCTGGCCGGGGTAGTACATGAAGTCGCTGACGATCAACCCGATGTGGTCGAGGTACCAGTTCAGTGTCTCGATGTACTTCGTGCTCTGCAGCACGACATGTCCCAACCGCTGCACGCGGGCCGGCTCGCGCGGGGGGCGCTGCGGGGCGTTGGTGCGCCGCAACTCATGCCCGAAGTTGAAGGTGTGCGGCGGTTGCGCGGGCAACTCGTCCAACTCGTGCATCCCGGCGACGACGCGGACCGGAATCCCGCTGGGATCGGTCAGTTCTACCGCGACGCCGCCGATGGCCTCTGGCAGCGTGTGGGTCTTCCTGCCGGTCGCGCTGGCTAGCCGCTCGACATCGGCCCGGTCGTCGGCGCCGAACGCAGGGCCGACGAACCGCGACCGCGGCGCGCGCCGGACGATCACGCACGCCGAGCCGGCATCCGTTCCCCGAAGCTGAAGCTCGTCCGCAGTGTGCAGCACCGTGCTGAAGCCGAACGCTCTGGCGAACGCCTCGGCGCGGGTCAGGTCTGGTTTCTCAAACTCCAACCAGGCCAGATCGCGGACCTTGATCAGGGGGTTGCGCGAGCGCCCGGGGTGCTCGCCGCGCAGGGCGCCCTGCTCGCTGTGCAGGTCTTTGTGGGCTTCGACATGTGGTGTCACGGCGTCTCCTCAATCGACTGACGATATCGTCACTTACCCGACGCCCCGCCGTCAAGACTTTCTGACGAAATGCTCAATATTGATGTTTTCTGCTAACATCGGCGCATGACTGAGGCGCAACCAGTCGCCGACAACCGCCTGGAACGGCGCAAGATGCGCACCCGCGCGGCACTCGTCCGCGCCGCGCAGACTTTTGTCGCGGCCGGCAAACTCAACGTGCCGGTGCTCGAGATCACCCAGGCCGCGGACGTCGGGATGGGTTCGTTCTACAACCACTTCGACAGTAAGGAAGAGCTATACCAGGCGGCGGTCAACGAGGTGCTCGACGAACTCGGCGCGATACTCGACAAGCTCACCGCCGAAGGCGAGGATCCGGCGGAGACGTTCGCCCGAAGTTTCCGGCTAGTCGGGCGGCTGTTCAGGCGGCGCCCGGAGATGTCCCGGGTGCTTCTCAACACCGGGTTGACGTTGATCTCCGCCGACCGCGGCCTGGCTCCGCGGGCCCTGCGCGACATTGACGCCGCCACCCGGGCAGGCCGATTCTCAGTCGACGACCCCATGCTCGCGCTGGCGGTCGCCAGTGGCGCGTTGTTGGGGCTCGGTCAGTTGCTTCACGACCAGCCGGAGCGTGACGACGCCGAGGCCGCCGACCGGGTGACCCGCGACGTGCTGATCATGTTCGGCTTGCCTGCCGACGAGGCCGCGGAGATCTGCCGTCGGCCGCTGCGTGACCTCGACGAGCTGACCGAGCCTGACTCCGCGGCGTGATCCGCATCGACACGTCTGGATGGTCGTATGACCACTGGGTGGGCGTGCTGTATCCGCAGCAGACACCCGCCGGCGTCGGCGTAGTGTGCCATCAAGTGAGGATGGTGACCGTCGATGGCGAAGGACGATCCGCACCCGACACAGCAGAATCTGGTTTCCGGCATGGCGGACGAACTACGCAATGCGGGATTCGATGACGTCACCGAAGTTGGACATGGTGGATTCGGCGTCGTCTACCGCTGCACGCAACCGTCGTTGGATCGGACTGTCGCGGTCAAAGTCTTGACGTCTGATCTCGACCCGGACAACGTCGAGCGCTTTGTGCGTGAACAACGAGCCATGGGCAAGCTGTCCGACCATCCGCACATCGTGACAATCCTCGAAGTCGGCACCACTGCGACGGGGCGGCCGTTCATCGTGATGCCCTATCACGCAAAGGACTCCCTGGAAGCCTTGATCCGCCGCCACGGGCCGCTCGATTGGACGGAGGCCGTGAGCATCGGCGTGAAGCTGGCCGGCGCGCTGGAAACCGCACACAACGTCGGCATTTTGCATCGTGACGTCAAGCCGGGAAACATCCTGCTCTCCGATTACGGCGAACCGCAGCTCACCGATTTCGGCATCGCGAGGATCGCGGGGGGTTTTCAGACGACGACGGGTGTGATCACCGGGTCACCGGCGTACACCGCCCCCGAAGTGCTCGAGGGTGAGACTCCGACGCCGCAATCGGATATGTATTCGCTTGGCGCAACGCTGTTTTGCGCGATGACCGGCCACGCGGCGTTCGAGCGCCGCAGCGGCGAAAAGGTGGTCGCCCAGTTCCTGCGGATCAGCTCGCAGCCGATTCCGGACCTACGCCGGCAGGGACTGCCCTCCGATGTTGCGGCCGCCATCGAACACGCCATGGCTCGTGATCCCTCGGACCGTCCCGCCTCGGCGGCGGTGTTTGGCGAGCAGCTTCGCTCCATTCAGCGCAGCCACGGGGTTTTCGTCGACGAGATGGCACATCATGTCGAGCTGGGCGTGGAAAGCCGCAAGGCGCCGGCAGCGCCGTCTGCCCGTCGTGCGCACACGTCGGCGACGCCGACACCGCCCACCCCCGTGACGAAGTACCGTCCTCCCATCGCGCTCACGTCACTGGTTGCTCGCGATCGGCTCGCCGATGTTCTTCGTGCGGCGGGGCGGCGGCGACTGATTCTCATCAACGCGCCGTCAGGGTACGGCAAAAGCACGCTGGCGGCACAGTGGCGCGAGCTACTCATGCGCGAGGGCATAGCCGTGGCTTGGCTAACCGCGGATGACGACGACAACAACGCAGTGTGGTTCCTGGCGCACTTGCTGGAATCGATCCGAACGATCCGACCCGCCCTGGCGGCGTCATTGACTCAGGTGCTCGAAGAGCATGGCGACGACGCAGCCCGCTACGTTTTGACGTCGCTGATCGACGAGATACACGAAAGTGACGACCGAATCACGCTCGTCGTTGATGACTGGAATCGGGTATCGGACAACCAGACGATCGCCGCTCTCGGTTTCTTGCTCGAACACGGCTGCCACCACCTGCAGCTTATCGTGACTAGCTGGTCGCATGCGGATCTGCCGTTAAGCAAATTGCGACTCCGTGACGAGCTGGTCGAGATCGATTGCGATGATTTGCGTTTCGGTGCCGACGAGGCACGGTCGTTGCTCAATGATCTCGGCGGCCTGGCGTTGTCGGGTGCCGACATACAGGGGCTGACCGCCTCAACGGATGGCTGGGTGGCCGGCCTGCGGCTCGCTACGTTGTTCTTACGCGGCGGCGCCGACGCCTCAAGCCTCCTCAGTCGGCTTTGGGGCGCGAATGAGGTGATCGGTGAGTTCCTGACCGAGAACGTCGTCGACACACTCGAACCGGAGATGGCCGACTTCATGTTGGCAACGTCGATCACCGAGAGAACCTGCGGCGGACTGGCATCCGCGCTATCAGAGCAGCCGCGCGGGCTGGCGATGCTCGAAGAGGTCGCGCATCGCGGGCTATTCCTGCAGCGGATCGACGACGACCCCGACTGGTTTCGTTATCACCAGGTGTTCGCCGAATTCTTGCGCCGTCGACTTGCGCGCGACCATCCCGAGCGGAGTCAGCAACTCCACCGCACAGCGGCGGCATGGTTCGCCGAACACGGCTACCTCAACGAAGCCGTCAACCATGCGCTCGCGGCGGGTGACCCGACGCTGGCCGTTGATCTTGTCGAGCAAGACGAGACACGTCTGCTCGAGGAGTCGAAAATGACGACGTTGCTCGAGATTGCCAAGAAGCTGCCGCCGCAGCTACTGGTATCGAGGGCACGACTTCACCTCGTGATGGCGTGGGCAAATATCCTGCTACAGCGCAGGGCGCCCGCCAATGCCGCGCTGAATCGCTTCGAGGCGGCACTGGGCAGCGCAGAACTCACGGATGCGTCGCGAGCCGATCTTCGAGTTGAAGCCGATATGCTGCGCGGGGTGGCCGACATGTTCGCCGACCGCACTGATCGTGTCGATTCCCTTGTCTCCGATGCGTTCTCGAGACCTGACACCTTCCCTCCTCGAGTACCCGGGGTCGCCGGGAATGTCGCAGCTTTCGCTGCCATCTACCGTTTCGAGTTCGACGACGCACGAAGGTTCCTGCAGTGGGCGGCGCCCTACCAGGACCTGATGGGGCCGTTTGCGAGCGTGTACGCACACAGCTTCGGCGGACTCGCCGCCAAGTACGAGCTTGACATCCCCACCGCTCGACGCGAGTTCCGCGAAGCATTCGAGATCGGGGTCACGGTGGGATCGCACTCACACGCTGCGCGTCTCGCAGGTGCGCTACTCGGCGAATTGCTCTATGAGGCCGGCGAATTAGATGAGGCGACGCACCTGCTGGAGATGAGCTATGAACTTGGGCCGGAGGGTGGTGGCGTGGACTACCTCGCCGCACGGTACGTGGGAAGCGCCAAAGTCAGAGCGGCGCAAGGTGATCTCAGCACCGCGGCGGAGCGCCTCGACGCCGGTAGGTGCGCTGCGGAGCACTTGGGACTACCGCGACTCGCGGCCGCGATCAACAACGAGCGGATCCGATTGGGAATGAGCGTCGCGCCGGCGGTGGCAGCCCGCCTACGATCCGTGCGGACTATTCCGCGCTACGACGGTATCGCCACGATAACCGCTGAACTCGACGAGGATTCCGCGGTTCGCCTGCTGCTGACAAACGGTTCCACCGAGGAACAGGACCAGGCCTGCCGACGGGCGAGCGAGCTGCTTGCCGGCATCGATGCCGCGCGAAGGCCGCTGGCGGCGCTGCGCGCTCAACTGCTGCTAGCTGAAACACTGGCCCGCACAGACAGATCAGCTGATGCAACGATCCCCGCGGTCGCACGACGGTGTGAAGAAGTCGGATTACCGCGTTTGCTTGTCGATGCTGGCCTTGGCTAATTCCTGGTTGCGATAGTTCTCCCTCTTGATGCGGTTGTGAATGCCGATGACCGATCACTTGAAGTCCTACGTCCTTCCCTTCGACGTCGACCGACACGGTGTCCCGGTCACCCTGGGAGCAGGCACGCCGGCGCACGCCATCGTCTTCACCGACGATGCGGGTGAAGAATCACCCAGCTTGACGTTCGCCGCTCGAAGGCGCGCGAACGCAAGAAGGCGGAAATGCGCGAAAAGTACGAGGATCGCAAGACCCATCTTCGCGAGAAGCTGCACATCAGCTGACCGAGCAGATGCCTATGAGAGCGAAATCGCCACTAGCCCTTTTAAATTGAAGAGCCCTTTTTGAGGGATCACCAACACATAGCACACCCGAGCCGTGTTGACGGCCAAGATCACCGCAGTGGTAAGCCGGCCGGTAGTGCGCATCCCAGAGCTGCACTACCGGCCGGCTGGCTATGTAAGGGCAAGCGTCAGCGGCAGTCTGTCCCTTAGAACCGCGGGTCCGGCCGGGAATTGACCCGAGCGACCTTCGATCCCCAGGAGATGAGCTCGGGGCTGGCGTCGTCGTTGGGGATCTGGCATTCGATGAGGACCGGCCCGCCCTTGTGGGAACGTGCCTTGGCGATCGCATCGGCCAGTTCCGCGGCGGTGGTTGCCGTCAGCCCCAGGCCGCCGCCGTCTTCCGCGTTGAACACGTCGATGAGCCCGGCGTAGTCCCAGTTCTTGTAGTAGTTGTAGGGACCGTCATGGATCGCCGATTCGATCACGTACCCGCGATTGTTGACCAGGAATATGACGATCTCCTGGCGGTGGCGGATCATGTTCGAAACCTCTTGGGCGGTCAGCTGGAAGGACCCGTCGCCGATGACCGCGACCAGGCGCCGGTCGGCCTCCAGGCCCATCGCATAGCCGAAGCTGGCGGGAACGGACCAACCGATGGAGCCCCACTGCATTTCGATTTCGAACCTGGCGCCACCGGGCAGCGCCGTGTACATGCCGTTGAGCCAGGAGTCCCCGGTTTCCACCAACAGCGTGGACTTGGAATCCAGGTCTTGCTCGATCTGATGCCACAGCTCGGCCCGGCCCAGTGGCGCTGCGGGGTCCTCACCCGTGTGGCGCGCTACCGACGCCGTTCCCCTGAGGCGCTTGTACTGCGTCAGGGTCGCGTTGTTGGCTTGGACCTTCTTGGCAAGGTCAGATAGGAAGTCCGCCAGCGCCACACCGGTGAATTCGACGTCGGCGAACCGTACCGCGTAGGACTCGGCGGCGATCGTTCGCTGCCGGGGTGGCTGTGCGCTCCAGCCCACCGTCGTGTAGTCGCTGAACACCGGTCCGGCGGCCAGGATGAGGTCGGACCAGTCGACGATGGCTTGGCAATGCGGGGTGCTCACCTCGCCCCAGTAGATGCCGGCGTATTGCGGGTGGTCTTCGGGGAAGAAGCCTTTGGCGTTGGGCATGACCGCTACCGCGCAGCCCAATGCCTCGGCCAATTCCTGGAAGGCCTCGATCGCACCGTAGGGGCGAAGGTGAGCCCCGGCCAACAGAATCGGCTTCTTCGCTTCCGCGAGGAGGTCGGTGGCCCGGGCGACCGCGTCGGCCAGCATCAGCGCGTTGCTCGGCTGCCCGGACGACAGCGTCGAGAACGGCGCCGGCGGAGGGCACGGTGCGGCCGACAGGTTGCAGGGAATCTCGATGTAAGCGGGCTTGCGTTCGCGCAACGCCGTGCTGATCGCGTAATCGATCATCTCCGGTGCGTTGGCGGGGTGCTGGATGCGGACCGCCGCGCACGTCACCTGCCGAAACACCTCGTACTGGGCGGTGAAGTCATGGGTCCCCATCGTGTGGTGCAGGATGTGGTTTTCCGCCGGGTCGTTGGTGTTGGGGCTGGATGACACGATGATGACCGGCAGCCGCTCGGCGTAGGCGCCGGCCACGCCGTTCAGCGCGGAATACGCGCCCACGTTGAAGGTGGTGAGCACGGCGCCGGCGCCGTTCACCCGGGCGTAGCCCTCGGCCGCGTAGGCGGCATTGAGCTCGTTGCAACACCCGATCTGCTCGATGTTCTTGTTTTCCAGCAGCTCATCGAGCAGGACGAGGTTGTAGTCCCCGGGGACCATGAAGTAATGCTTCAGCCCGATCTGCTCGAACCTGGTCGCGAGGTATTTCCCGACGGTGAAGTCAGCCATAATTATGTGTTCCTTCTGCGTTGATCCAGTCGACCTGGGCGATGATCACTCGGGTGCGTCGATCGGGACGACGTTGATGAGCTTCTTATTGACGAATTCCTGGATGCCGAGGCTGGACAGTTCGTGCCCGTAGCCTGACAGGTTGATCCCGCCGAAGGGCAGGTCCGGCTTGGTCCAGGTGGGGTGGTTGATGAACACCATGCCGGTCTCCATCCGCTTGGCGACCTCGACCCCGCGCTCGACGTCCTGCGTGAACACCGAACCGCCGAGCCCGAATTTCGAGTCGTTGGCCAGCCGCACGGCGTCGTCCTCGCTGCTCGCCCGGAAAAAGAGCGCTACCGGCCCGAAGAACTCCTGGTAGTAGGCGGGGTTGTCCGGGGTCAGGTCGGTCAGGATGGTCGGCTGCACGAACGCACCCATGGTGGGCACCGGCTCACCGAGTGGGATGGCGGTCGCGCCGGCTTCGACCGCGGCCTTGATCTTTGCGTGCAACTCATCGGCGGCACCCTGGCTGGACATCGGCGGCAGCGTGGTCGCCTCGTCGAACGGGTCACCGGCTTTGAGCTCAGCCATTGCGGCCTTGAACTTCTCCAAGAACTCGTCGGCGATCTCCTCCGCGACGATGAACCGCTTGGAGGCCACGCAGCATTGCCCGCCGTTGTTCATCCGGCCCCACATCGCCCAGTGGACGGTCTTGTCCAAGTCGGCGTCGGCCAACGCGATCAGCGCGTCCGAACCGCCCAGCTCCATGGTGGACTTCTTGAGGTTCTTGCCGGCCCGGGCCGCGACCACTGAGCCGGCGCCCTCGCTGCCGGTCAGCGACACACCGCGCACCCGCGGGTCGTCGATCAGCAGGTTGATCTGATCCTTGGTCGCGAAGAGGTTGGTGTAGGCGCCCTCGGGGGCACCTGCCTCCAGCAGCAGCCGCTCGAAGGCGGCCGCCGCCTGCGGGACGTTGGAGGCGTGCTTGACCATGACCACGTTGCCGGCCATCAGGTTCGGGGCCGCCACCCGCGCCAGCTGGTACAAGGGGAAGTTCCACGGCTGGATGCCCAGGATCACCCCGAGCGGGGCGGTGACGAGCATCGCGTTGTCGTTGACGCTGACCGTGTTAAGACGCTCGGGCGCCAGGAACGCCTCGGCGTTGTCCGCGTAGTAGGTGAAGATGTCCGCGCTCAGCGCCACTTCGCCCAGACTCTCGTTGTAGAGCTTGCCCATCTCCAGCGTGAGCAGCCGGGCGAACTCGTCGGGCCGTTCGGTGAGGATGGCTGCGGCACGCCTGCACACCTCGGCGCGTTCGGCATACGAGGTCTGGCTCCATGACTCGAAGGTCTTCTGCGCCTGCTCGAGAAGGTTCATCGCCTCTGCGTCGGTCAGGTCGTCGAAAGTAGCCACGACTTCGTTGTTGTACGGGTTAACGGTCCGGTATGCCATGGTGTTTACTCCAACTGTGTCGGGGCGGCTCTTCAGCCGCTGTTATGGACGTCGTGCTTCGTTTCTGAACATCGCTCGTGGCAAGCGATTCCGCGCAGCTGGGTGCTGACGCGGTGTTGCTTCTCAGCATCCGGGTTCGGTGGCGACATGTCGTTACCGCCACCGTCAAAGGGACATACCTGCCAGCAGGTAAAGTGCCCGAAGTGGCGAGCTTCTGACGAATCGTCAGGATGCACTGGCTCGCAGAGCATTTCGCATTCAGGTCGATGCGCATCAAGCTCTGCGCAGATCCGCACAGAATTCAAACTGAATTGCTGCTAGCCGGTATACACGACTGCGGGTGGCATGAAGTTGTTCACCGCCGTCGTCGCGGACACTCGTGTAGCGCGTATGAAGGAGAACGATGCAGAGTCAAAATCGCCCGATCGGCGGCGACCGCGTTAGCCGTGGCGAGTGTCGGCTTGGCCTCACTGCTGACGCCGTTCGGCGGCGGCAAACCTAGCCGACTGCCCAGGAGGTTGGTACTGGGACAACGAGAGGCAAAACTGCCTCCCGCCCGGCCTGCCAAAGGATCCCCCGAATGGATGCCTTACCGGCGACGGCACGCATCTCAACGGCACGATCTGCGTCAATTAGGACCTAGTCACTACGAGGAGTGAGTAATGCACATCGCAGCTGTCGTCTTGTCCGTTCTGTTGGCCGTGGAGCTCGCATTCACAGCAATCATCAAGATCGTCGGCACCGGCACCGCGCGCACCAATGCCGCACATCTCGGGATTAGCTTGCGGCTCAGCCGCTTTATCGGCATCGCTGAACTGGCCGCTGTGGTGGGCCTTCTCGCCGGAATCGCGGTCAAGCCTCTTGCCATCGTGACTGCCGCCGCAGTCGTAATCCTTATGGCCGGCGCCCTTGGCTACCACCTCAAAGCGCGCGACAAAGGCGTCGTTCTGCTTCCCGCGGCGATCACTGGGCTGGCAGCCGTCGCCTTGGTGGTGCTCACCATCGCGGCGTAGGACCATCACCGCCCAGCCCGGAGCCGCCGCCACGAAACGACCAAGTGGAGAAGGTCACGCTGCGGCGCAAGGGATTACGAATGAACGGTAGCTGCCGACGGCCGACGGTAGCCATCTGCACGCTGTCCGAACCCGCGAGCCACACTGACGGAGTCGTGTTGCCGCATCAAATCCGCGGTGTTGGGCGCTCGGCCGGGTAAGGACGGTGGTTGCTGGTGGGCGAGGCCCGTGGTGCGGCGGCGCTCGCGCGGGCACAGCTGGCCGACGGCGATGTCGCCGACGAGCTCTACCGCGACGCCATCGAATTGTTTTCCCGCACCCGCGTGGTTTCTCACCTCGCGCGGGCACGACTGTGTTACGGCGAATGGCTGCGGCGCAGCAATCGTCGTACCGACGCTGCCACGCAGTTGCGACGCGCCTTCGATGAGTTTGCGGCCATGGGCGCCAACGCCTTTGCCCAACGCACCCGCTGCGAGCTCGAGGCCACGGGCGAAAAGGTACGCGCCCACCGCGAGGACCCCGGCGCCGGATTGGCCCCTCAAGAGCATCAAATCGCCCAGCTCGCGCGGACCCGGCGGACCAACCCCGAGATCGGCGCCGAACTGTTCCTGAGCGCACGCACCGTGGAATGGCACCGATTACGCGAAGGACATTTCAGCTTCCGAGACCGAGGCCCGTCCGGCACCCGGCTTTACGTTGTAACGGTCGTTATTCCGCACGGTGTGAGGGCGTAAACCGCGTTGCGGCTCAACGCATCTCTGCTCATCTGCGGTCGGCGGCCTGGGCCAGGCGGGCCACCCCGCGCAGGATCCACGGTGTCCGCCTGGCAATGACCTCCACGGCGCGATCCGACCGGCGCATCGCGGTGCGAGGGCCGGGGGTAGGCATTGACGCCAGTGCAGCCTCAGCCGTTCCCGCCCGCGCACCGCGCCGGTCGACCGCCAGCAGTTGCCAAGTGCCGGGCACTCCTCGCAGCTCGACGCTGCCGCGGTCGTCAAAGCCCGTGCCCGAGCCGACGACGAGGTCACGCACGGTGCGGGAGACGAGGATTTCGCCAGCGCCGGCCTGCCCGAGTATCCGCGCGGCGACGTGTACGGCGATTCCGCCTATGTCCGCGTCGAGCAGTTCGCACTCGCCCGTATGGATGCCGGAGCGGATCCGGATGCCCAGTGTCTCGGCGTCAGCGCGCAACGCCTCGGCGCAGCGGATGGCCTGCGTCGGGCCGTCGAACGTGGCGAGGTGGCCGTCGCCGGTGCTCTTGACCACCGTGCCTTCGAACCGTTGGGTGAGCTCGCTCGTGATTTCATCAAAGCGCTGCAGTACCGCACGCCACCGCTCGTCGCCCGCCGCCGCGGCGTGCTGTGTCGATGCGACGATGTCGGTGAACAACACGGTGCGCAGGGCGCGACGTGACCGTGGCGGCGCTGCATGGCTGCCGGTGATGAACTCCTCGATCCGCGTCGTGGTCCTGTCGGATTCGGTGAACCAGGGCGCATGGTCCACGCCCTCGACCTCAAGCATCTGCGCCCCAGAGATGTGGTCGGCGAGGTATCGGCCATCCTGCACCGGCACCCCGGGGTCTCCGCGGGCATGGACGATGAGGGTTGGGATGGTGATCGTCGGCAGGATCGGCCGCACGTCGATCCCGAACGACGCTTCGACTGTCGCCCGTGCCATTCCGGGGCTCGCGCACATCCGCTCCAACATTCCGAGCTGGCGGATCGACCGAACCGACGGCACCAGACACTTGAGTGCCCTACCGTCGCCCCAATCTGAGCGGACAGCGTCGCCGAATTCCTGCCAGCGTGCGATCTGCTGCGTCGACGGCGTGTAGTCCTCACCCAGTTCGCGAAGGATACGCGCCCGGACCTCGGCCGTGCCGCGATCTAAGTCGTCCCATTCAAGACCGCCTAAGTAGGCGTACGTGCCGTGGAGGATCAACGCCCGCGTTCGCTCCGGTCGTCGTGCCGCCAAGACAATGGCGGCCGGGCCACCCTCGCTCAAAGCGAAGAGGACGGCCTTTCCGAAGCCAACGGCGTCCATGACGGCCTCGATCTCGGCCGCTCGATCATCCACCGAGCGAACCTTCGGGACCGGGTCCGACAACCCGACCCCGGCCTTATCGAACACCACGACGCGACAGAAGGTGCCGAGACGCTCGAAGAACGCCTTGAATTCGGGCAGCGTCCAAAACAGCTCGACGTGGCTGACGAACGGCCCGACGAAGACGAGCTCAACGGGCCCGTCGCCGAACACCTGATACGCCAGGCTCAGATCGCCGCAGGATGCGTACGACGTTTCCGCCACCGCATGAGCGTACTGCGGCCGGGCGGGGCAGGTCACCAGTCAGGCTGGTGATCAGGTCGAAGGCGAGGCCCGCCGTCACGTTTGCAGTATGAGGGGAAATATCGCCGCGCGATATCCGGAAATTCAAAAAAGCAACGGCAGGGGCTTTGCTGAACGTCCGAACGATACATACTGAGCAGATGTCGCCCGGACGTCGGCGCCCTGCCCGCACGTCAACGGTTGCGCGTGCAAACGCGTTGGTTTGGCCGCGGGCACTTCCGGCGCCCGGGTTTGCGGTCACCGTCGCGGCTGGGATTTCTGATCGTCGAAGCCGTGCTGGTCGTTCTCCTCAAGCAGGTGGAACCGGAGGACCCGGTCGGCATCGTCTACGCGGTTCTGATGGGCGTGGCCCTGGTGGGCAACTTTGTGGCCGGCGTCGTGGCCGCTGCCTCGGCCAGCGCCGATCGGCGCCGCGAGGCCGAATTGTCGTCCGACCTGGCTCACATGGTGTTGCGCACAGGGGATCTGCAGTCCGCCGCCAACGAAGCGGGCCGGCACCTTGCTGCTGCCTTCGACTTGCGGTTCGCGTCCGTGGAGTTGACAAAGGCGGCTGGCGATCACCGGCCCGGGGCGATCCCGTTGTACGAGGACGACGTGCTGTTCGGCGTACTCGAGGTGCCCGACGATCTGCCCCGCGCGACGCTTGAACGCCTGCTCCGGGTGGTGCCCACCCTGGAAGCCTTGCTCGCCGCCGCCCGCGACCGCGAGAAGGTCAACAACAGATTGATCGAGAGCCGTCACAGACTGGAACAGTTCTTCGACCTGACCTCCGACCTCATGGTCATTTCCGATCAGGGCAAATTGCTCAAGGTCAATCCGGCCTTCGAAAAGACCCTGGGTTACACAGTGGACGATTTGGCGCCCGCCCCATTCGAATTAGTGCCGCCGGAAGACATGGATCGGCTCCGCGAGCCGATAAAAGATCTCACCGATGGCCGTGGACCGGTTCGTTTCGAAAATCGGGCCACCACCTGCGACGGTTCTTCGCGATGGATCGAATGGAGCGTCGCGCCGCACCAAGGATTGTTTTATGCCGTCGGCCGCGATGTCACCGGGCAACGCGAAGAAGAAGAGCAGCTCCGCGAAACCCGGACCATGCTCGAGGCCAGCCGCGACACGCTGCGTGAGCTTGCCGAGCATCAGGCGGGGTTGCGGCGGGTGGCAACCCTGGTTGCACGCGGGGCCAATCCGGTGGAGGTGTTCGATGCCGTCTACGACGAAATGGCGCGATGCATGCACGTGACGGATGCTCGGCTGTCCCGCTACGACGACGACAAGACGGCCACCATCCTCACCGCCCGGCATGAGCCAGGGATGCAGAACCTCTCGGGCGGCACCCGCCTGACACTGGCGGACGACGAACTCCTGTCGAAGGTGTTGAGCACTGGCCAGCCGGCCCGCCAGGGAGCCGCCATCCGTACCGCATTAGGTGTTCCGGTCATCGTCGATGGCCGGGTCTGGGGGGTGCTTTCGGCCGGCTCCGCGGAGCGGGAACCGCTGTCGTCCGATTCCGAGGCGCGCATCGCAGACTTCGCCGATCTGGTGGCTACCGCGATCGCCAATACCGCTGCCCGCGAGCAACTGGATACCAGCCGGGAGCGCCTGCGTGCCAGCCGCGATCGCCTGCGTCAGCTCGCCCGGCATCAGACGGCCTTGCGCCGGGTGGCAGAACTGGTCGCCCGCGAGGCGGAGCCAGCTGAGGTATTTCACGCGGTGGCCGAGGAGATGGCCACCGTTCTCGACGTCTACAACGCGACGGTGGGCCGCTATGAAGGCGACGAAATCGTCATTGCCGCGCTGGGGCGCCCCGAGGTTGACCTCCCAAACCCGCCGGCCGTCGGTGACCGGTTCCCGCTGGACGGCAACCACGTCGCCGTGACGGTTCGGCGCACCGGACGGCCCGCTCGGATGGACAGCCACGAGCATGCGGCGGGTGTTTCGGCCGCGCGCATCCGCAAGATGGGCATCGCATCCATGGTCGGCGTCCCGATCATGGTCGGGGCAGAGTTGTGGGGCGTGGCTGCCGTGGCCTCGCGGGGCGAGTCGCTGCCGGCCGACACGGAGGTAGGCATCGCAGACTTCGCCGATCTGGTGGCGACCGCGATCGCCAATGCGGCGGCGCGCGAACAGTTGAATGCCAGCCGGGACAGCCTGCGTCAGCTGGCTCGACAGCAAACGGCGTTGCGGCGGGTGGCGGAACTGGTTGCCCGCGAGGCGGAGCCGGCGGCGGTGTTCAACGCGGTGGCCGAGGAGATGGCCAGTTGCCTGGACGCCTTCAACGCGACGGTGATCCGCCACGAAGGGGACTTTATCGTCATTGAGGCCATTGCGAGCTTCAACCAGGACCTGCCAAGCCCTCCGGTAGTTGGCCAGCGGTTCCCGCTGGAGGGCGACCACGTCGCCCCGATGATTATGCGCACCGGCAGGCCTGCCCGGATGGACAGCCACGAGGACGCGGCCGGCGAGACGGCCGCGTTCATCCGCGCGCTTGGCATCCAATCCATGGTGGGTGTTCCCATCGTCGTCGGGGGACAGCTGTGGGGCTCGGCCGCCGTGGCGTCGCGGACCGGGCTCCTACCGCCCGACACCGAGGTGCGCATGGCTGACTTCGCCGATCTGGTGGCCACTTCCATCGCCAACGCTGCCGCCAGGGCCGAACTGCAGGCCGGCCGCGATAGCCTGCGCGAGCTTGCCGACAGCCTCAGCGTGCTGGCCAGGCAGCAAGCCGCATTGCGCCGGGTCGCAACTTTGGTTGCACGCGGGGTCAGTCAGTCGGAGGTGTTCTCGGCGGTGGCCGAGGAGATGGCCGGTTGCCTGAATGTGGGTAACGCCGAGGTGCTCCGTTGCGAAGACGACGGCGCAGCGATCGTCGTCGTGGCGTCCCATGCGGAACCCGGCGTGCCGCACCTTTCGCTGGGGGAACGCCTATCGACCGAAGGTGACAATGTCGCCGCTACGGTCTCGCGCACACGGCAGTCGGCGCGGATGGACAGCTGGGAGGACGCCGCCGGCCCGATTGCCCAACGCGTTCGCGAGTTGGGCGTCCGGTCGCGCATCGGGGCCCCGATTGTGGTGGATGAGCGGCTATGGGGCATAGCCATCGTAGCCACCACCGAACCCGAGCCGCTGCCGCCGGATACCGAAGCTCGCATCGTCGAGTTCGCCGAGCTGGTCGCGACCGCAATTGCCGCCGCGACCACCCGCGCGGAGCTGATCGCCTCGCGGGCAAGGATTGTGGCCGCCGCCGACGACGCCCGACGCCGCCTGGAACGCGATATTCACGACGGTGCCCAGCAACGGCTTGTCTCACTGGGACTGAAACTTCGCCTGGCTGAGGAGTCGGTGCCACCCGAGCGGGACGACTTGAAAAGCATGTTGACAGACACGGTTTCGGGCTTGACCGACGTGTTTCAAGAGCTGCAGGAGCTTTCCCGGGGCATTCATCCGGCGAGCCTGTCGACAGGTGGGCTGCGGGCGGCGTTCAAGACGCTGGCGCGCCGCTCACCGGTGCCCGTCAACCTCGACGTCATGATCGAGCAACGGTTGCCCGAATCGGTCGAGGTCGCCGCTTACTACGTGGTCGCCGAGGCGCTAACCAACGCCGCAAAGCACGCTCGCGCCTCCGAGGTGAAGGTCGCGGCCCGGGTAACCGACAAGAGCTTCGAATTGTTGGTCGCAGACGACGGGATCGGCGGGGCCGATTCGGGCAAGGGCTCGGGGCTGATCGGGCTCAAAGACCGTATTGAGGCACTCGGCGGGAACCTGCGGGTCGTCAGTCCTCCCGGAGGCGGGACAGCCCTTACCATCACAATCCCACATAACGGAAACGGGAGATGATTCCGGCGTCGATATCGCGGGTTTGCTCGAAAACCACATATTTGTAAGGTATTTCGCCGCTCGACGCCAGCTGGGTCGCTGTGCACCGACGCGCTTCCGTGGGTGGCATCCGCTTACGGCGTCCTGTAAAACTGTGTGGATCGCTAAATACTCTGTGATCCAATGCAATTCTGACGATTCGTCAGAACCGCGAATACCTGCTAGCAGGGTATGCCGATTGCCGTCAGCCGCAACGACAGACGTTCGCAGTAGCTGCATGCTTAGTCACGAATGCGATATGCGAGTGCGCGTTTCGCCAAAAGCCTTGGCAATAAAGCCCTTAGGAAGGAGCATCATGCCGTCCATCGATTACGTTTCCGGAGGCCAGCAATGACTGAGCTGATCGGCTCCCACAACGGCCTGCACAGCGAACAGGGCGCCCGGGCGGGTGAGCACCCGGGCCGCTCCGCCAACCCCGTGATCAAGGTTCACGACGTCGTATGGCTGGAGTTCGAAAAGCCGGACCTCAAGAAAGCGGAGGCGTTTGCCCTGGCGTTCGGGTTCAGCGTCGCGCTGCGCACCGACGACGAGCTGCACCTGCGCGGCAGCGACGCCGGCGCGCCGTGTGTGCTGATCCGCCGTGGCGCTCGTTCGCGGTTCATCGGCCCGGCTTTCGTCGCCGCCGATCACTCCGACCTGCTGCGGTTGGCCGATGCGACCGGCGCTACCGTGCGCCCGCTGCCGGAGACCCTGGGTGGGGTGACGCTAGACCTGGTCGACCCCAGCGGGATTCGCCTGCGGGTGGTCTCGGGCCTTCATCAGCTCGAGAAGCTGCCCTCCCAGAAGCCGCACGTGTTCAACTTCGGCGCCAGCCACGACGTGGTCCGGGCCAACGCCACGCAGCGGCCTCCGCGAGTGCCCACCCGGGTACAGCGGCTGGGGCACATCGTGCTGCAGACCACCAAATACATCGAAGCGCTGAACTGGTACCTGGATCACCTGGGGCTGATCGTCAGCGACTTCTGCCACTACCCCGGCCAGCGCGAGCGGGGACCGGTGATGAGCTTCATCCGCTGCGACCGCGGGTCCACCCCCGCCGACCACCACACGTTGGCGATGGCGCTGGGCCCGGCCAACCGCTACGTGCACTCGGCGTATCAGGTCTGCGACCTCGACGCGCTGGCCGCCGGCGGCGAATACCTACGCGAGCAAGGATATTTCCGCTCCTGGGGCATCGGCCGTCACATCCAGGGCAGCCAGATCTTCGACTACTGGCGCGACCCGGACGGTGATTTCCTGGTCGAGCACTTCGCCGATGGCGACATGTTCGACAACACCCTGGAGCCCGGCTGGGCCCCGTTGACGGCCTCCGGGCTGTACCAGTGGGGTCCCCCGCCCAGCAAGGACTTCCTGGGCATTGGATCGCCGACCGAAACCGCGAAGGAGGTCGCCGTGATGCTCGATGCGCTGCGCCACGACAACGAGTTCGACCTGTCCGCCCTGCGCGGGCTTTTCAACGTAGCCAATTCCTAACCACTAAACCCAAAGAAAGTAAGGACCCGTTATGACCGTCTCGATCCTGCGCACCGCCGACGCGTGGTGGGTACAGACACCGAGCGGCGCCGCCCGCATCCGTACCGACGCGGCCAGCACCGCCGAGGTACTCGCCAACCGTGGGGCCATCGACGCCGCCGCGCACTCCACCGACACAGTGCCAGTGGAAAACCTGACGCTGCTGTCGCCGGTCACGACGCCATGCCGCCTCGTGGCCCAGGCCACCAACTACGCCTCGCACGTGCGGGACGTTGGCCGCGACCCCGCCAAGACGCCGCTGACCTTCTTCCGCAAGGCTTCCGGTTCCGTCGTCGGTCCGTTCGACGATATCGTCAAGCCCCCGCACGTGCAGCTGCTGGACTATGAGCTCGAGATCGGTCTTCTGATCGGCCGCGAGCTGCCGGTGGGCACCGAGGTCACCGAGGCCAACCTGGCCGAGTTCGTCTACGGGCTGCTCGTGACCAACGACGTGTCGGCGCGCGACGTGCAGCTGACGAAAGCCCAGTTCTACGAGTCGAAGTCGTATCCGACGTTCACCCCGATCGGGCCGGCGTTGGTGCTGGTCGATGCCGATGAGCTGAAGCGCTTCGGTAACCTGCGGCTGCAGTTGCGCGTCAACGGCGCGGTGCGCCAGGACATGATCGTCGAGGGGGACATGCTCTACTCGCCGGTCGAGGCCCTGCAGACGCTGGCGAAGTTCCAGAAGCTCGACGCCGGCGATGTCGTTCTCACCGGTACCCCGGTCGGCACCGCGCTCACCGCGCGTGGAGTCGAGAATCCGCATCAAATGGATCTGATGACATTCCTTGCCGGACAGGCAAAGAACCCCAACTACCTCCATCATGGTGACGTCGTGGAGGCCACGGTGGCCACCGACGACGGCGCCATCAACCTCGGAACGCAACGCAACAAGGTGGTATACGCATGAACGCCCAATCCAACGGCGCCCCGGCGTCACTGCCGGACTTCGTGCCGGTGATCATCATCGGTGCCGGTCCGGCCGGCATCACCGCGGCCACCATGCTTGGCCAGTACGGCATTTCGTGTCTGGTGCTGGACCGCCATGAAACCGTCTACCCGCTGCCGCGCGCGGTGCACGCCGACGACGAGATCTACCGCATCCTGGCCCGCCTGGGCGTCGGCGACGAGTTCGCCGCCCACCGCCGGGGCGCGCTGGGTCTTCGAATGCTGGACACCGACATGCGGGTGCTGGCGCAGTTGGAGCGCAGCCCCGAGCCCAGCGCCAACGGCTACCCGCAGATGAACATGTTCGACCAACCCGAGTTGGAAGGCATGCTGCGGGCGAACCTCAAGAGGTATCCGCACGTCGTCTTGCGGGGCGATGTCGAGGTCACCAGCGTCACCCAGAACCGGCCCGGCCGGGTGCGGGTGAGCTTCCTTGACCGTGTGCGCGGCGGCGAGCAGTCCGTGGAGGCCGGCTACGTGCTGGGCGCCGACGGCGCCAACAGCATGGTGCGGGCGTCGATCGGTTCGCACATGTATGGGCTGCCGTTCCAACAGGACTGGGTGGTCATTGACGTCGACACCGACGCCGAGCTCGACCAGTGGGAAGGCTGCCACCAACTGTGCAGCGTCGAGCGCGCGGGCACGTACATGCGAGTGGGACAGACCCGCCACCGGTGGGAATTCCGGCTGCTCGACGGCGAGACGGCCGCGGACTACCAAACCATCGAACACATCGAGCCGCTGATCAAGCCGTGGCTGGGCGACACACCCGCCGAACAGTTGCGCCTGGTTCGCGTCACCGCCTACACGTTCCGGGCCCAGGTGGCCAGTCGTTGGCGCGACCGCAATGTGTTCGTCCTCGGTGACGCCGCCCACCTCACCCCGCCGTTCGTCGGCCAGGGTATGGCAGCGGGCCTGCGCGACGCGCTGAACCTGAGCTGGAAAGTGGCCGGAGTGTTGGGCAATACCCTGCCCGAAAGCGTGCTGGACACCTACGAGCAGGAGCGCAAAGCCCATGCGGCGGCCATGATTTTGATGGCCGTGTCGGTCGGAGCGGCGATGACCGGCGGCGGCCGGGTCGGCGACGTGGTCCGCAAGGTGGTGTTCCCGCGGCTGGCGCACCTGCGCCTGCCGGGCACGCGCACCAGCGCAGCCGACGGCGTCGCCCCCGGGCTGCACAAGTCGGCGCTGGTGGTCAAATCCCGCACTCCCGGGCAGCTCGCCGGAACCCTTTGCCCCAACCCGGTTCTGCGTGATGGCCTGCGCTTTGACCAGATTGTCGGGAACCGGTTCGCGCTGGTCACCTCGTCCCCGCTGAGCGCTGCGCAAGAAAAGGAGCTCAAGAGCCGCGGAGCCGTGGTGGTCTCCGTCGCTCGGGACAGCCAACTCGGCAGCTGGCTGAAGCGAGGCTGGGCGGCCGCCGCCATTGTCAGGCCCGACGGCGCCGTCATGCAGGCCGGCCGGAACGTGGCGGCGATCTGTGACGCCGTGCCCGCCTTCTCCGTGGGTCACGTTGACGGACCTGAAAGCGAGCGCTGATGAGCGAGCTGCTGGTGCTTAACGACGGCAAGCAGGAGCTGCAGGCGGTGTCCTTGGACGGCACTCGGGTGCGGACCCTGATCACCGGAATCGACGAGAGGGCCGACGGCATCGTCGTCGACCAGCTGCGCGGCCATGTGTACTGGACGAACATGGGCGCTCCCGACCCCGGGAGCGGCCCACGTTCGGAAGAGGCATACGCCCGTAACGGGTCATTGGAGCGTGCCAACCTCGACGGGAGCGATCGCGTCACGATCGTGCCGCGCGGGGCCTTCACGACCGGCAAACAGCTCGCCGCCGACTTCGAGGCGGGCGTGCTGTACTGGTGCGATCGCGAGGGCATGCAGGTGCTGTCGTGCAACCTGGACGGCAGTGAACTGCGTCCGCTGATCGTGCCGGCGGTCGGCGACGAGGCCGCGCAGGCGCCCAGCAACCACTGTGTCGGCATCGCCGTGGATCTGGATCGGCGCCTGCTGTACTGGACGCAGAAGGGCGCACCAAAAGCCGGTGAGGGCAGGGTCTTTCGTGCCCCCCTCGATCTCCGGCCGGGCACTAGCGCCCACCACCGCGACGACATCGAGCTGCTGTGGAAGGACCTGCCTGAGCCCATCGATCTCCACCTGTTCGGTGGGACGACGCTGGTGTGGACCGATCGGGGCGCCGAACCCGAGGGCAACACGCTGAACCGCGCGATGGTGCAGCCCAGCGTCGGCACACCCGTGATCCTCTCTCGCGGATACCATGAGGCGATCGGCGTCGCCGCCGTCTCCGAGTCCGAGTTCTACGTAGGCGATCTCGGCGGCAGCATCCGCTATGTCAACCTCGACACCGGCGTCGACACGGAACTGGTGCACCTCGGCATGGGGCTGACCGGCATCGCGCTTGCCGAACTGTGAGTGACCGAAAGCCGTTGAGCGCAGTAGCTTTCGGGTGCTCCCCGCTAACCGCAGGATGCGGCTTGCCGATTACCACGCGAATTTCACTATGGGCCATGGCCGATGCATTAGGTAGGAGAAGATGAGCGGCTTGATCAACTTCTGGCATGGCCTGACTCCCGGGCAAGGCACACTCCTCGGCGGCGCGTTCGTGGTCTTCGCGGGCATCATCGCGTTCAGCACGGGTGCGTTCGACCGACGGTCACAGCACAACCGCTTCCACTACCAGGAGATGAAGACCCTCTACGCCGAGGCATTGAGAATCGGCAGGGACCTGGAAATCCTCAAGGCGCTTCCGCCAGATACCCGAAGGGAAATCCTCACGGAAAAAGCCGAAGCGATCGATAGGGTGATCAGCGAGCTGGCGCTCACCGGCAATTACCAAACCGCCGACCTGGCTATTGCTTACGCGTACCAGCAGTCTGTTCAGCTAGGCGAATGGGTAAGACAAGTAGAAGCTGACCAGGGCTCGACGGACCGCATTCAGATGTGGTTGGACAACCTGCCGACCGAACAACGAGCCGCATTGCGAGACTACGAGAACGTCACAATCAATCGTCGAGATGTGGTGCAGGCCATACGCAAGGAGCTGTGTTTGTACGTGCCGGTGTGGTCACGGTATCGGCGCGCGCTGCGAGATACGATCAAAGCCCAGCAGTTTCCCCTCAACTGACGGGGCGCCGCAGCACATCTGACTCGAGCACGGGCCTGACGGACCGAGCGAAGCTAATGATGCAGCGGCACGACAAACTGGGGGCCTCGGCAAGTCCTTGTCACGCCCACCGTAGGAACACGCGTCCCGGATGTCCCAGATGGTGTCAGCGCGTCCGCCGCAGCCACTTTCACCGCGTGCAACACGCGCTCGGCGTCGACGGTGGTGAATCGGTTTATGACCAGCACTTTCATTTAGGATTGTCGAGAGTGCCGAGCCGGCCAGAGAGATGTCAAGCCGATAAAGATGCCAACACTCACTACACGGTGGCCTGAGGATGGCCTGCGACAGTTTATGTGCCAGGATCACTTTCGCGACGCGGACGGCTGGACTGGCAACCGGCCAACTGAAGGTAGCTGCAACTATGAAGGGACGTCAGCATGGGCGACATTTCGACCGTCGGTCGCCATGCTGGTGTCATGTTAACTGCGCTTCTGGCCTTATTACTGTTGATCACTGTTGCTTGGGCACTGTACGACAGCAATGCGGCACTCGAGCGATACAGTCAGTTCAAGAACTAGAATGACTGGTATTCCAACCCCTTGGTGGCTCGCTTCATTCGCCGCTGCACGGCCGTATACGGTCTTGGTACTGGCTATCTGTCCAAGGAGACGCAAGCCCGCACCACCGGCGACGTTTCGGCGGGCATCGTCGCGGGGATTGGTTCGTTGCAGCCTTCGCCGTAGTGGCAAGCAACGTCTTGGTCTTCGCGCGCGCCGCCTTGCGAAGGTGAAGCGAGTTGAAGCGCCGGCGTCTGACGCGTGGCCGACCCGGGCCGGCGAGTAGCTATCCGATGTACTTCTGACGCGGAAGCATGTTGGGCCGCATCAGAGAGCGCAAAGTCGTTCCGTCAGGCGTGTTACCCCGCACCGCCGTCCCGCCTGCCATTGCCCGCGGCGCGCCTGCCAGGCCGACGGGCGGCTGCAGCGCCGCTACGCCCCGGGTCTCGCTGACGAGGTCGACCGGTAAAGCGTTGGCAGAGGCGGCATTTGCGGAGGCCAGCGTGCCCCAAGCCGGCGGTACCGACAGCGCACCGACACTGGCCGCCCGGGCCAGTCCGGCGGACACCGCGCCGCCGACCGGGGCAGAGCTAATCGCTGAGCCAACCGATCCAAGCGGGCCCGCCAATCTACTGAGTCCAGCGCTCACGTCGGTCAATGCCGCCACAGTCGAATCGGCCGCGGTTGCCGCGGAATTCGACCCGGTCGAAAGAGCGGAGACTGCCGACAAAATAATGGACGGGATCGTTGCGAAAGCGCTGATTCCCGAGTTGACGGTGTCCGGCTCCAGCGCCTTATTTATATCGGCGAGGATCTGCTGCATGATCGTGTCGACTGACGTCGAGGTCTGCGTCCCACCGGAATTGGCGACCGCGGCACTTTGGGCCCCCAAACCGGCCGGGTTGGTGTTCTGTCGCGGCGGAGTGAATGGCGTCAGCGTCGCCGCAGCGGCCGATGAACCGGCATAACCGTACATGGCGGCCGCGTCTTGGGCCCACATCTCGGCATACTGGGCCTCAGTCGCCATGATGGCCGGGGTATTTATGCCCAAGAAATTGGTCGCAACCAACATCGCCAACTGCGCCCGGTTGGCCGCGATAACCGGCGGTGGCACCGTGGCGGCGAACGCTGCCGCGTATGCCGACGCCGCAGCCATTGCCTGCGTGGCCGTCTGCTCAGCCTGAGTTGCGGCGGCGTTCATCCACGCGGCATAAGGTGCGGCCGCGGCTGCCATGGATACCGACGCCGGGCCCCGCCAGCTCTCGCCGGTCAGGCCGGATATCACCGAAGAATAGGAGGCCGCCGCCGAGTACATTTCCACCGCTGCCTGGTCCCAGGCCGCCGCGGCGGCCAGCATCGGTCCGGAGCCGGGGCCAGAATACATTCGGCCGCTGTTGATTTCCGGTGGCAGCGCTCCGAAATCCATTTTTCTTTCCCGGTTTTCAGCGGGCGGCGATCGCGTTAGCGGCCTCGGTGGCTGCATACGAGCCGGCGGATGTCTCCAACGTCGCCACGAACATTTGGTGAATCGCAGCCGCTTGCGCGCCGACCGCTTGGTACAACTGACCGTGGACGGCGAACGCTGCCGCGGTCAGCGCGGACACCTCGTCTGCGGCGGCGGGCAACAGCCCAATGGTCGGGGTGGCCACAGCCGCGTTCTGTGCGCTCATCGCCGAGCCGACAGCCGCCAAGCTACCCGCCGCCGCTGTGAGTGCTTCAGGTTGCGTAGTTACGAAGGACATATTCTTTTCTCCCAGTGACTCATTCGGACTGCGTGTCGGTTTACTGACGCGTCTCGTGCCAGTAAATCCGCGACGACCGAACTCAACATGTAGGATGTGTGACGACTTGCTCCGATGTCGTCGGGGCTAGCGGCCCATTAGGCCCCCTGCTAGCCGTAATCCCTTGGCTGAAACCGGCGAACAAGCGATCGTCGTCAACAACGTCGCGCAGCACGGCAGGCCGCCCCATAGAGCCGGCGCCCTCCTACAGTCACTTCGTTCGAAACTCGCTGCAGTGCAATATATTTCACACGTAACGAGCTCGGCATGCATCATGCCCGATGGCACGACGATGGCCAACCTCGGCGCTTCCTCGAATGGAATGTTTCATTGGGCCGGCGCAGCCCCACATTCAATGGTTTTGCCCCCCTTCGAGTGATGTTCGCGCCCTCGCGCTACCTGCTGGCCGGGTATATCGATACTGGTTGGCGGTAACGACACACGTGTGTGAACGCGGCATCCTACGGGAGAACGGATATGGCAGCGTGCAATAAGTCAAAATGTTCTGGGGGCAGGACAGGTTCGAACGAGATAACTCGCGGCCTCGGCCTTTCACAGGCCCCATAACGCAACGGATTGAAACCCACGAAAGAAGAAGGGAAGTCAGGACATTGTTCATCTCGGCCGACGAAAGGGCCCTCGGCGGACGGCTTCCGCTCTATGGCCGCAAAGCGCTGGAGCCTGCAGAGCAAGAGCTCTATGACTGGCTCATGAACGTGGCAGTACCGTGGGCGAAGCGTGCGGATTTCGAGGCCAGCACCGAAGCCGGCCGCCTCATTGGACCGTTCAATCCCGCCTTGCTGACGCCCGCCATCTCGTCGGCCTTCCTCGACCTTGCGGTCGCCGAGCAAAAACACACCACGCTGAGCAAACGCTGCAGGGAAGTCATCATTTTGACGGTCGGCGCGGTCTGGCAGGCGCCCTACGAGCTCTACGCTCATTGCGCCGTGGCGCGGCACGTCGGTCACTCCGACTACGCGGTGCGAACACTTGTCGACGGCGGGTTGCCGCGGGACCTCACGGATGACGAGGCGGTTGCCCACCGCGTCGCCCGCGCACTGTCGGTGGAGCATCGTCTGAACGAGGCGCTCTACCGCGAGGCAGAAGCAATGCTCGGTGCCGACGGTGTCATGGAAGCCGTCGTACTCACCGGCATTTATCACGCCGTCTGCGCAATCCTCAACGCCTTCGAGGTACCTGCGCCCTCCTAAAGGCGTGAGGCCTGGTAGGCGACACTTTTGCCGGGGCCGCGCCCAAAGGGACACCTCGAGCAGGGTTGTCCATCAACGCGCCGGCAAACGGCCAATGGCATCAGCAATCTTGCCCGGTCATCTGCATGGTCGGCGGGTTCACTGGCTCGGGCCTGCGGTTCGCGTCGTGTGGCGCTTTCAAAATTGTCGCGATTCGGCACGGACGGGTGTTAGGTAAGAGGCAGGTTCGGCCGGGTGAGGTGGTCGATGGGTGACGGCGCGGTTTGCCTGACCGGGATCTGCCCGTTCGGGCCAAGATTGTCCACGAAAGTCAACGCACACGGAACCTTCCGACTGACTGTTGACGCTCACGACTACCTGCTGGCTGGAATCCACTATTGAAGCCACCGGTGATGTGAGCCGCTGCGACCGCATCGAGACTGGACTCAAGTGCCGACTAGCCGACGACGCAAAACGCCGGAAGTGCGATTACGACGGGATGGAGTGCCGCTGGAATGGCACCGGTTTACCACCATAGGTGTTTTCGCGCCGCTTACGCGGCAGCGGCTCCCCAGCCGTCATGGTCTTCGGGTCAGTTTTAAGCCAGACAAGCAGTGACAGCCGTTCAGAACGTTCCAAGCGCCCGCGATCGAGGTCGACCTGCGATGACACCGAATGAGTGGCCAGTCATCCGAACCCAGACCTGCTCTCACCCGTCATGGTGGCACCCCGCGCCACCGCCGATGCTCCGCGGCCGGCCGCTATGGCTGGGAATTGTCGTCGCCGCGGTGTTGATCGTCTCGGAAACCGTACTTGTGCGGGTGCTCGCGTCTGTTGAACCGCACAACACCTTTGGCATGGTGTATCTGCTTGGGGTGCTTGTGATCTCCGCTGGTTGGGATACTCTTCTAGCGGTAGTGACGACATTCGTCAGCGCCGCGGTGTACCTGGAAAGCCACCTCGACGCTGACAGTGGCTGGCTGCCGGCGAGTCCCACCGAACTCGTCCCGCTTGCGATCTTTTTGCCCATCGGCCTATTGACGAATGCATTAGCGGGCCGCGCCCGAGTGCGCGCGGCTCAAGCAAGACTCGCGGCAGATCAGGTCAGCGAGTTGGCGCAGCGACAGGCCGCGCTGCGGCGGGTGGCGACACTGGTCGCCCGGCGCGTCTCGCCATCCGAGGTCTTCACCGCCGTTGCCGACGAGGTGGCCAACGCGCTGCGGGTGCAGAACTGCGTGCTGGTGCGTTACCTAGGGGACGACTCGTGTTGTGAAATCGTCGCGGCGCACGACAAGGTTCAGTTGGAGAGGATCCCGGTCGGCGCGGTGTTTTCGCTGGACGGTGACAACCTGGCGGCGATGGTGTTCCGCACCGGCGCGACGGCCAGGATGGACAACCACGAGGACGCGGCCGGCCCGATCGCCATCGCGGTGCGCGACGTAGGCATTCGCTCGGCTGTGGGCGCTCCCATTGAGGTTGACGGGCGATTGTGGGGCGCGGCATAGCCTCCTCCGGCCCGGAACCGCAACCGCGCCACACCGAAGCACGGCTGGCGGATTTCGCCGAGCTGGTCGCAACCGTCATCGCCAATGCGCAGGCGCGTGACGAACTCATGGCATCCAGGGCACGCATCGTCACTGCCGGTGACGAGGCCAGGCGTCGCATCGAGCGCGACCTACACGACGGCGCGCAGCAGCGCCTTGTCACGCTGAGGCTGCGCATGCGCTCGCTGGAGGAGTCCCTGCCGCCCGAGAGTCATCTGAGAAACGAGATCGCTGACCTCGCCGAGGAACTCGCGGCTGCCGGCGAGGAGCTGCGGCAGCTTTGTCGCGGCATCCACCCGGCTGCCCGGTCCAGTGCGGGCCTGGGCCCAGCGTTGCGTGTCCTGTGCCGCCGCGCGGCCCTGCCCGTCGAGCTTCGCGTCGACGTCGAGCGGCGATTGCCCAAATCGGTCGAGGTGGCCGTGTATTACGTTGTCGCGGAAGCGCTGACCAATGCCGCCAAGCACGCGCACGCGTCAACGGTCACCGTCGCCGTGGATGCCGACGATGTGCGGGTGCGCCTCTGGGTGTCAGACGATGGGATCGGCGGTGCCGATCCCCGGGGATCGGGGCTCATCGGCCTGAAGGACCGCGTGGAGGCGTTGGGCGGACGTCTTGACATCGCTAGCAGGGACGGTGAAGGTACAGCGCTGACGGCCGAAGTGCCCTGCAGTGCAGTGTGATAGCCATGACATGGGGGCGCCTCTGGCCCGCGCGTGACGAACTCCTGCATCATCGGGCAGGTTACTGCCGACCGCGGTCGGAGCCGAGTTTGATTTGCACGCTCTTGGATTCGCCTGCATCGTCGGTGAATACCAGCGTCACCGCGTCGCCGGGATCCAGGGATTGAACCGCGGCGAGAACAGCGTCGTTGCTTCCAACCCGTTGCTCGCCGATCCTGGTGATTACCACACCAGCGGTGAGCCCGGCGACCGCCGCAGGGCTACCGCTCTCCGTCCCAATGACCTTGGCGCCGTGTGGATTCGCATCGCCACTCAGCTGTGCGCCCAGCCAGCCATGCGAGGCGCGGCCGGTGGCGATGAGTTCGGCGGCGATGCGTGCGGCGTGGTCGACGGGAATGGCGAACCCCAAGCCGATCGATCCGTGCTGGGTGCTGTTCGAGTCGTCGGCACTGCCCACCACCGACTCGGCCGCGTTGACGCCGATGAGGTCGCCGTTCATGTCAACGAGTGCGCCGCCCGAGTTGCCCGGGTTGATCGCGGCGTCGGTTTGTATGGCGTAGAAGCCGAAACGGTGGTCGCCGTCGGCGGCCGGACAAACCAGGCGGTGCAGGGCGCTGACAATGCCGGAGGTGACGGTACCCTGCAGACCCAGGGGAGAACCCATCGCCGCTACCAGTTGACCGACGCGCAGGTTGGCCGAGGATCCCATGGAGATCGGGGCGAGTCCCGAAAAATTCTGCGCCCGAACGATCGCGATATCGCTCTGCGGGTCCGCGGCGACGACCTCGAACGCGCCGACACGGCCGTCGTGGAAGGTCACCTGGGCGCCCGCCGGCGGCTGCGGCCCGGTTGCCAGCCCCGCCACGACATGGTTGTTGGTCATGATCAGTCCGTCGGCGGTGATGATGACGCCTGAGCCGACAAGTGCTTGGTCGCCTTCGCTGACTTGCAGAGTTACCACACTGGGCAACACCCTTGCCGCCACTTGCTCAATCCAGTAGGCGGTGACGTATGTCGGCGGCTGCGGACGCGCCGAGCCAGACGCGAAGGGCGGTCTCGCGATGGCGCTGGGAAATACAAACAGGACGGCGCCAATACTGAGCACCGCGACGATGGCGGCCGCGCCCAGATAACGAACCATGAAGGACATGGTGGGCGCCGGCGTTTGCCGGTGCGCAGCCCGCGGAATCGTTTCGTGCGGCGCGTGCGCGTCTCCTGGCGAGATGTCCGCCCAGGCACCGGCGAGACGCCATCCGTGATCGTCTGCGTCAGCCATTGCCGGTACGCAGCATGGGCCGTGGCCAGCTGGCATGTCCTGTCCTCACTTCGTTCGACCTTGAGGGGCTTCGCCTTCCGCGTGCCGATCAATCGGCTCACACTCAGGATGGCGGGTTGACGTCCGTGTGTCGTTACCGGCAACGTCAATTGGTCCGGGCCGCTAGCAGGCATCGTGCGAGGGTCTTCGAGGCGGCGGAAGATCGTCAGTGTAAACGAACGGCCATCCGCGGGCCGCGGTTCAAGGTACGGGCTCTGCGGCGTGGCGCCGCTATCTGGCCAGTCCGAGGATGTCGCGGATGGTGGCTCCGGACAGCGCGGCCTTGGGAATGAAAGCCAAAGCCGGGCTTGCGGCGACCAACTCGGCGAAGTCCTCTTCGGCGTGGGTCGAGATTAGGATCGTCGGCACCGCGCCGCAGAATCCATTGCCATGAATCCGCTCGACGAGATCAAACCCGCTCTCCTCGCCGAGATCGATGTCGACGAGCGCCACGTCGGGCCGCAGGTCCTCGACACACTGCAGCCCTTCCGCAGAGGACGTCGCCACCGCCACCACGCTGATCCCCTGATGCTCGAGCAACCTTGTCGCCGCATCGAGGAACTCGCGGTTGTCGTCGACAATGACGCAACGCGTCCGCTCACCAACTGTCACCCGTTCAGTTTGGGGTAGCCGCGAACCGATGGCATGGAAGCTAGCAGGAATTGCGCGCCGAGTCGGGAAGGATCGGGGGGCCGCAGCCGTCACGGATCGCCGGTGGATTGTGGGTTGTCCGCCGGCCGGCTCGGAGCAGTCAGCGCCCGATACCCGCTAGCCGGAAAGCGCGGGCTGCGGCTGACGGGAACCCGCGACGGTTGCCAGCGGTGCAGACGTGAGCCAGCGCACAGGCAATCGTAAAGCGAGGAGCCGGACGGGCGCCGTTCAGCCGCGACACGAGAGGTTCATCATGACCCTGCCAGTGGATATGACTGCCGACTCGCACCCCACGGCCGGCTTCGAACGCCGGGTCGCCCCGCTGATCGGCGACTTGTACCGGCACGCAATCCGGATGACCCGTCATCACGCCGATGCCGAAGACCTGGTGCAGGACACGCTGGCAAAGGCCTTCGCCGGCTTTGACTCCTTCCAACCGGACGGCAACATCCACGCGTGGCTGCACCGAATCCTGGTCAACACCCACATCAGCAATTGCCGCAAAGCCAAGCGGCGCCCAACGCAGCATTTGGCGGACGGCATTGCCGATCTGCACGTGATGGCCAACGCCGCGCATGCGGCCACGGGAATGCCTTCGGCGGAAGACCAGGCGCTCAACAGGATTGGCGACCACGACGTCATCGCCGCGATGCGCGCCCTGCCCGAACAGTTCCGCCTCGCCGTCTATTACGCGGATGTCCGCGGACTCCAGTGCAGGGAAATCGCCGCGGTGATGAACACGCCGATCGGAACCGTAGTGTCCCGCCTACACCGGGGCCGGCGCCGACTGCGCCGGCTGCTCACCGAGGTTGGCCGGGAGGGCTGTGGCAACCTGGCGCAAACGGCGTAGACGGCGTCAGAGTTGCGCCCCCTCGGCGGTCCTGCGCGTCACCGCGAGTCGAGAAACGTGATCACCGCGCGGACGCGACGATGGTCGTCGCTGGTCTCCGGTAGGCCGAGTTTGGTGAGGATGCTGCGGACGTGCTTTTCGACCGTCCCCTCGGTCACCCACAACCGCCGCCCAATGCCGGCATTGGACCGGCCCTCGGCCATCAACTCCAGCACCTCGAGTTCGCGCGGCGACAGTACCGACAGCGGATCGTCACGGCGCCGTCCGGACACCAGCTCCTGTACCACCGCCGGGTCGACCACGGAAGCGCCTTTGGCGATCCGTTGCAGGGTGTCGACAAAATCGGCGACGTCGGTGACCCGACTCTTGAGCAGATACCCGATACCGCGGCCGCTGGCCAACAGCTCCATCGCATGCTCGACGTCGACATAAGCAGACAGCACCAGAATCCCGGTGTCGGGCAGTTCCTGGCGGATCACCCGGGCGGCCTCCAGGCCCTCTGTGGTATGGGTGGGCGGCATCCGGATATCCACCACCACCACGTCGGGTTTGGTTTCGCGCACCAGCGGAAGCAGCTCGACGGCGTTGCCGACCTGGCCGACGACGGTGAACCCGGAGCGGTCCAGCAGGCTGGCCAACCCCTCGCGGAGCAGGGTTTCGTCGTCGGCGATCACTGCGCGCAGCGGGGCGGGCGCGGTGCCCGCCTCGGCGGTGCTTGTTTCCGTCGTCAACGCCTCGTCCTCCCGGCTTCCCTGCTTGAGGAACCATCTTGCACCGCACGGTATCCGTTTTCCAGCTATCGTCCATACCGGTTAGGCGCCAGCAGCGACGACTAACGGCATCAGAAACGGCATGGTGAGTGCATGGTCATGCAGTGGAAGATCCCGATCGGCGCTCGTGTGTTCGACGTCGTCGCGGGCAGGGACACCGATCAGGTCTATGTCGCCACAGACGACTGTGTGACCGTGATCGCCGGCAGCGACATCGCGGCGCGCATACCCGTCGGCCCCGATACCAAGCGCCTGATTCTCGGCGCCGACGAGGCTTTTCTTTACGTTCCCGGCTACGACGGTTCGGTACGGATCATCAGCACCGCCGATCACACGGTCACAACAATCTACGGCAGCCCGAGCACCGCTGAAGTCGTCAGTCCCTCTGGGAGGAGCCTCTACACCGCCCACATCGCGACCAGTCGCGAAAGCGTCGACAGTTCGATTTCAGCGACCGCTGCCGACGGTACGTCTATGACCAGCGTGGTGATCAAGAACTACGCCACCGGGATGGATCTGACTCCCGACGGCAGTCACCTGTACGTCGCTACTTCCCAGATCACTTCTTACAGGCAGTACTTTCCCGGCTCAGTGACAGTGATCGACACGGCGCAACACGACGTTGTCGACAGCATCGCGGTCCCGCTATCGCCGGACACCGTGACTGTGAGCCCGGACGGTTCGCGTGTCTGGGTGACCCACTACGACACCAACTCGATCTCGGCCATCGATGTCGAAAGGCGCGAAGTCACCTCCATGCGCCTCCCTGACGCGCCGCTGTCTGCGGCGGTCACGCCCGACGGCACCGGGATCTACGTCATCGGCATGCAGTCACTTATCGCCGTCGACTTCCTGACCAAAATCGCGGAGATCATCCCCGCCGGGGAGATGCCGCGCCGGATGAAGTTCAGTGGCGACGGCAAGCTAGCATGCGTCACCGATCTGGCGTCTTCCGCCGTCGTGGTGCTCGACACCATCACCAACTCGGTGATCACCGCAGTCCAACTGGATGGCCATCCAGAAGCGGTGGCGCTCAGCGGTGACGGTGAGCTGCTGTACGTCGCCGACTATTGGGGCGGCACCCTCACCGCCATCTCGATCGCGTCGGTCGTGCGCGACGCGGAAGCGGCGTGAATCCGCCCGGTTCACCGTTGCCGTTGCGTGTGTTTGAGTGACGCGCTCATGTCGCGTCTCCTTGCGGTGTTTTGGTTCTGGCCTTGCCGCTCTCGGCCCCGCAGGGCTGGGGTCTTACGGTAACTGCGCCAGCGCCGGTGAATCCGGCGGGCGCGCTATAGCTTGCCGAACTCACAGGGTGGGTTGCTTTCAGCGCCTGCGACATCCGCGCGGTACATGCGTCGCGAATTGACCCAGCACAACGACATCCCCGGCACACAACGAACGCGATGTCAGCTCAGGGCTACGAAGTCATCGACCCCTGCTCAACCGGCCTTGAGCGTCTTGTTCGCTTCACACGCCAGCGACGAGGTCGGCTCGGACGCTTGACGGGCTTACGTTCGAACTGGCGGTCTTAAGTTGGGGGCGATAAACCAGGCAGGTGGAAACGCCGGCTTCGCACTAACCGCGTGTATCACTCCGCACCTGCCAATTGGGCGGGTTATTCAGCCGCTAGCCGGTGCGCGACGAATTGGGCTGCCTCCGTTGCCATTCCAGACTCAACGTAGACGCGGTGTGCCGCTGCGTCGTTGCCATGGGAGCATACCGGATCCGAACCGTTGCACAGGTCGATCGCCTTAAAGCCGAACAGCGGGCTGAGCGCGGTCAGTGGGCCCCCGATGCGGTTGGAGGGGTTACCGAAGACGGCCACCGCAGCGACATGATCAGCAACGTTGTCTGGTAGCGGATCTCCGAATCCGAACGTCGCTTGCCCGGGTACGGTGATGAGGTCGACGACGGCTGCGCCCTGCGAATACCCGCCGAGCACCACTTTGGTCTGTGGGCATGATGTTGCCGTGCTTTCAACGAATTGCCTGGCGTCATTTGCGCCATCGACAGCGCGGAGAAAGTCATAGGACGCTGGGTAGTCGACAGCGTAGACGGCCACGGACTTGCCGTTGACAAGGGAGCGCAACGAGTCGACAAATGCCTGCCCGACACGTCCAGGACCCGGTGGCTCGCCGGTGCCGCGCGCAAACACAACCTGGATGTCAGCGCATGATCCCTCCCGCGCGAGGTGGACACTGCCTGAGTCGGCGAAAGATACCGCCGGCGCGCTCAGCATCGCGGACATCAGCGCCGCGCCAATGCCAACAGAAAGCTCAGCTAAGCTCTTCCTCATAATCACGCCTTCTTGCGGTCAGCAGCGCTTGCGCAGCGCCGCGGTCTGACGGTTCCCTCCGTCAAAGCATCGGCTGCCCGAGCGCAAATGTCGTCAGCGCTAGCGCCCAAAGGCGTTTGGCGCCAGCGGTAATCGGAGGGCTTTTCTGTGGTTCCACTCATCACAGCGTCACTTGACCCGCAGCTGGGCTTGCACGAACGACTCCCAGTCGACGGGTTCGAAACGCCTGATGGGGTGAATGTCATGGGCACCGCGCTCCCCGGGTTCTTCGCGGCGGTTGCGGCATCGCGGCTGGCGAGACCGGAGAGTCGTTGTGCGGTGATCAGACCCCCGCAACTCGAAAACCGCAATAATGGTTGTGGCTCGGCCCTAACGGATTCCGGCCTTGTCGCCAGACGACAACCCCGTGCCAAGAATTGGGCGCCCGACGACGAAGCAACATACCGGTCGACGGGCTAACTGGCCAAAGAACCCGACCGTTAGATAATGAGCAAGGCGACATAGTTGACACCCTCACCAGCATGGGAGGTCGGCCATGTCTAAGGCGTAGCTCGTCATCACCGCCGTGGTGCTGGAAGGCCGCAGCAAAAGCGACGTCGCCCGCGACTACGAGGTGTCCCGCCAATGGGTGCACGACCTGATGCGCCGGTACACGACCGAAGGCGCGGCGGCCTATGTAGCGCGCTCGCGCCGGCCGCACACCAACCGCCGCGCGGTGGGCGCCGAGCTCGATGAACGCATCATCGAGCTGCGCAAGACACTGCCCAAACAAGGTTAGGATGCCAGCGCACAAACGATCGCCGAGCACCTGGACCGCGACGCCGGCGTTACCGGAGTGCCTGCGGTAGTGACGATTTGGCGGATCCTGTCCCGGCGCGGAAACATCACGCCTTGTCGAATAGTGCGTCGCACGCCGCTGACCAGCGGTGTCGACACGGCCCGGATGTGGGTGGTCGAGGTGCTCGGAGACCTGGCGGCGGCCGCCCGATAGCCGACGACCGGTTAGACGTGGAACTGGCGCTGCTCGTCTGCGAGTGGTATGGCAACGCCGTCCTTTCCGCGGACGGCGCCTAGTGTGACCGTCCTGCTATCCCCGGGCTTTGTCACCCGCAGCACCGCAGGGCGACAATTGAGCGCGGTCCGACTTCGAGTTGCGCGCCGGCAGTGCCGGTTCGTGCGGTGTCGAACGTGTCGCAGACGATGTCCCAACAGCCCGCGGAGACATCGGCGGGAATTGTGAAGGTCAGAGGTTCCCACCAGGCGTTGACGAAGAACAGGAAGTCGTCATCGAGCAGTGGCGTGCCGTCGGCGTCGACGTCGGGATCCGTTGAGCCGTCTATCCAAAGGGCGACGCTGCGCGCCATGGGATCAGCCCAGTTCTGATCGGTCATCTCCGTGCCCGACACGGTGAACCACCGCAGGTCCGCAGCGGCGCGGCCGGTGAGGAAACGCCGGCGCCGGAATACCGGGTGACGGCGCCTCAACCCGATGAGACCGGTTGTGAATGAGAGCAAGTCGTGGTCGACCGTCGACCAGTCGAACCAGGTGATGTCGTTGTCCTGGCAGTACGCGTTGTTGTTGCCGCGTTGCGTGCGGCCGACCTCGTCGCCGCCCAGCAACATCGGCACACCGGCCGACAGCAACAGCGTTGTCAGGAAGGCCCTCTGCTGCCGCGCCCGCAGCGCCAGCACGTCCGGATCCGTTGTCGGACCCTCGATCCCGCAGTTCCAGGAGCGGTTGTCGTCGGTGCCGTCGCGGTTACCCTCGCCGTTGGCCTCGTTGTGCTTGCCGTTGTAAGACACCAGATCGGCCAGGGTGAAGCCGTCATGCACGGTAACGAAGTTGACCGACGCGCTCGGGCGGCGCCCTTCGCCGCGGCCGCCATAGACGTCGGACGAACCACACAGCCGCGACGCGAAGTCTCCCAGCGTCTTGTCCCGGCTGCGCCACCAGTCACGGGTGGTGTCGCGGAAGCGTCCGTTCCACTCGCTCCACAGCGGCGGGAAACGCCCAACGTCATAGCTGTCGAAGCGGCCGACATCCCACGGCTCGGCGATCAGCTTCGCCTGTGAGATGAGCGGATCTTGGCCCACCAAATCAAAAAAGGCCGAAAAGGGGTCGAAGTCACCCTCCTGCCGGCCCAGCGTGGCTGCCAAGTCGAAACGGAAACCGTCGACACCCATCTCGCCGAACCAGTAGCGCAGCGAGTCCATGATCATCCGCAGCGCCACCGGGTTTCCGGTGTTCACCGAATTACCGCAGCCGGTGGTGTCCACATATTTGCCCGGGTCGTTGGGGTCGAGGCGGTAGTACGCGGCGTTGTCCAAGCCGCGGAAGCAGAGGGTCGGACCCCCAGGTCCGCCTTCGGCGGTGTGGTTGAACACCACGTCGAGCACCACCTCCAACCCCGCAGCGTGCAGGGCGTCGACCATGGCGCGGAATTCCTCGACCTGGCCGCCCGGCCGGCCGGCGCGCGCTGCCGCAGAGTAGTCGGCGTGCGGGGCGAAGAAGCCGAGTGTGTTGTAACCCCAATAGTTAGTCAGTCCACGCCGTATCAAGAATTCCTCGGGCACGTTGTGGTGGACCGGCAGCAGCTCCACACGCGGTGACACCGAGGCGAACCAGGTGGTTCAGCGCCGCCTCGTGTGCCAGACCGGCGTAGGTGCCGCGCAGCTGCGGTGGCACGTCGGGATGGGCGGCGGTGAACCCGCGAAGGTGCACTTCGTAAACAATCGAGTCGGCGAGCGCGTGCTGTGGCCGGGATGCTGTCAGGGCGGGCGCGCTCGCGAGGACCACCCCGCGCGGCATGTGATCGGCCGAGTCCAGCGGGCTGGGCGCGGAGGGGTTATCTGTCGCGTGGCCAAGCAGTTCGGGCCCGAACTGCACCTGGCCCTCGATTGCGCGAGCGTACGGGTCGAGCAGCAGCTTGGCGGGGTTGTAGCGCAGGCCGCGCGCCGGATCATAGGGCCCGCTTACGCGAAAGCCGTAGAGCTGCCCTGGTTCTACCCCCGGAACAAAGCCGTGCCACACGTCGCCGTCACGGTCCGGCAGAGCCAGCCGTTCCTCGGCGCCGTCGGCATCGAACAGGCAGAGGGTCACCTGCTCGCCCCCCGACGACACAGCGAAGTTCGTGCCGTGCGGGCCGCTGGTCGCGCCCAGAGGCGCGGGTGTGCCGGGAAGAATCTTGGGGCTCATCCGTTCTTCTCATCCATCACAAGGCGCCTGGTGAACGCCGCCGTCCTCGAGTCGACTAGCGACCCGGCGCCGCTCTGCGCCCGCATGGTCGTAGTCATGCCCCGAGCCTTCCAGAACTTATCGTGGTATGTCATCGATCGGGCGGCGACGTATCTGCGCCAGCAACCACGAAAGAGCCACGGTGTCGCTGGCAACGTCGACAGCAACCGGCGCCCGGAGCGCGAGAGCCGAACTGATCGTCAAACACGCCTTCTCTTAACGGAATCGGCTTAGGCCAATCAGTGCCGAGAGTGATTAAGCGGCCGGAGGCGACGTCGGGCACAGGGCTCGCGACTCACGACTGTAACGCCCACCAATTTCCACCCGGATATTTTGTCCGGCCAACCAATGACCGCCGCGCGGTAGGAGCCGAGGATCAGCTAGGTGGGCGGAGAGCCCGCCTGAAGTCATAGAAGGGGCCTGCGATGGCAGACACCGATTTGAGCGCGCAGTTCGAGAAACTTTCCGACAAGGCGAAAAAGGTGGCCGAGGAGCTAAGTGCCGCCGGTGCGAAGACCAGGGATCAGCTCGAATCTGATGTCACGATCGCGCGAGACAAGGCCGCCGCATCCGCCGAGCAGTTCAAAGAGAAGGCCCGTGCCGCTGGCGACAAAGCGTCATCGCAGTGGGACGAGATCCGCGGCAAGTGGCAGGCCCATGTCGCCAAGGCGCGGGAAGACGCCCGGAGGAAAGGGGCCGAACTCGACGCCAAGGAGGCCGACGCGGAGGCCAATATCGCCTTGTCGTACGCATTGGATGCCATCGACTTCGCCGCGGCCGCGATCGAGGAAGCCGAGTACGCAGCACTCGACGCCGTGGATGCACGAGCCAGGGCAGTGGCGCTCACTTCCTGATCGCGCAGAGAACCGTCTACGACGCGGCATCATCTGGGTCGGCGTACTGACCGCCTTCGTCGCACTCTTGAAACATCGATCGGCAGCGGCCGATAGCACGGTCCGTGCGGGCCACTCCGCCGCGAGCTCAGATCATGATTGATCGAGTTTGGGGAACAACAGTTCTGAGACCAGCAACTGCAGTGCCGCGGCGACCGGAATGGCGGCGAGCGCGCCGACCACGCCGAGCAGCGCCGCGCCGATCATCACCGCCACCACGGTGACACCTCCCGGCACCTTGACCGTCCGCCCGATGATTTTCGGCGTCAATAGGTAGTCTTCGGCCAATCGGAATGCGATGTAGAAGGCCACGGTCGCAATGCTGACCGGGATCGAGACGGTCAGCGCCACCAAAGCGACCACAAAACCACCCACGGACGAGCCATACGGGAACAGGTCCACGATCGCGACAAAAGCCCCGAGCAGCACGGCGTATGGCACATCCCACAGGAAGCACCACACAAACGTGGCCGCCCCGGCGATCAGGGAGGTCAGAATATTGCCGAAAACATAGTCACCGAACTTCGCCATCACCTCGTCACCGATGAGGATCGCGCGCGGCCGGCGTGAATTCGGCACGAACCGGTACACCGTCGCCCGGATCCGACGCATGTCGGCCAGGAAATAGACGGTGAGCACGGCCACGACACCGACACGCGACACCGCCCCGAACACCGTCTCTCCGGCTTTGACAACGTTGCCGACCGCAGGTGTGCCCGAGCTGTGAATCATGTCGGTGATTCGCTGTTGCACATGGAATCGTTCGTTGATCCTGCCGATCACCGTGGAGTGGTTCTGAGCCTCCTGCAGATAGTGCGGCGCCTGTTCGATGAACTGACGTGCCTCGTGCATCAGCGGGGGAATCGCGGCCGCCACCGCCCCGGCGAGGACACCGAACGCCAGCACGATCACCAGAGTGACCGCTGCCCATCGCGGAACTCTGCGGTTCACAAGCTCCGACACCGCCGGCTCGAGCCCGAGGGCGAAGAACATCGCCGCGCCGACCAATATCAGCACCGAGGACGCCGAGCCAAGGACGCGCACCGCCCCGTAGGTCACCGCGACGCCTGCTGAGAGCATTACCCCCAGATAAAACGGGGAACCGCGGTCAAATCGCTTACCCCGCGCCCCGTACGGCTGATGCTCTGATTTCAGTTGTGCCGCAGCGTGTTCGGCGGCGGCAATCGCCCCTTCATCATCGCCGTGTGGTCGAGCCACGCGGCGGTGATGGCCCTGATCGGCGAGGCGGTGATCGACGGGCTCAGCGTTTGTGGTGGTATCCAATGTCCGACCTCATTCCTCAGTTGCAACCGAGCTGCGCCGCGTTGCGCGACTCCTATTTACAGTGACGCCGAGATATCGCTTGCGGGCGCGAATGCGAAATCCCGGCCCTTCCCGCCGGGATCACCCAACCTCGGTCGTGGAGGCGCTCCGCGCCACTGATGACACGTTCGGTGCTGACGAATCGTCAAGCGTGTGTTTGGACGTGAAGGTTCGGGGGTGCGCATCACTGGTTGCCCTGGCTCAGAACCGCGGCCGCCCAAGACGAATCGAAGGAAGGGGCTCAGCCGGGTGGACTCGCAAGCGCCTCGCCGATTTTCTCCGCGACGCCGCTCTCGTCAAGTGCTTCACCGAGTTCGCGCGCCGCGTGGATCTCGTCAAGCGCGTCACCGAGTTCGTTCGCGACGCGGCTGTGGTGAGTGTAATTCAGCGCGTGGCCGGCAGCGAGCACCAATGCGACTGGCCAGTCAATGATCTCAGCGGCAGCCAGCACCACAAGGCCGACGCAGTAGGCGAGTTCCTCCGGGCGGGGAAGCTCGACGTGCCCGAGGATTGGGAGATCGACGGGCATGCTTTCGGTCTCCCGAACACGTTGCGCAGCCGTTCTGTGCGTTGTGCGCTGCGCCGGGCCGCGCGTCGGTTTCTTCCGGGTCGTCTGCCGTGTGGGCTCATTGGATGCCATCAGTCGCTCCCGCTTCGAATGCCGCAGCAACGCATCCCTTTGGCCCCGAGACGCGTGACCGGGAGCGTCGTCCCAAGCTTTCATCGGCTCGGTGGTGACATCAAGGGCCGATGGGCCCCGCGGCCGGTGACCAATGCCTCTTCGCCGGGCGTTCGTGGGCGACTCGTTCGTATCGCCCCCACGGTGGAGGAGATCGCCACATCAAGGGACTTTCAGCCCTCGGTCCGGCTGCCCACCAGGTGCATAGCCTGACGCAATGAACATGATGCGCCGGCAGTGGATGACGCGAGGATTGCGTCACGGCTGACGCGGCAGCCGAGGGCTTCGTGGTGTCGATCGTGGTGGTGCCCTAGGCGGATGCCCGCTGGCCGATCAGGTCGAGGGCGATGTCGACGAGCATGTCTTCTTGTCCGCCGACCAGGCCCCGGCGTCCGGCTTCTTCGAGGAGCGTGCGCGCATCGACATCGAAGCGGTCGGCGACCGTCTCGGCGTGGCGCAGGAAGCTTGAGTACACGCCGGCGTAGCCCAGGGTGAGGGTCTCGCGGTCGACGCGGACCGGACGTTCTTGCAGCGGGCGGACGAGGTCGTCGGCGGCGTCTTCGAGTGCGTTGAGATCGCAGCCGTGCTGCCAGCCCATGCGGGTGGCGGCGGCGATGAAGACCTCAAGGGGCGCGTTACCGGCACCGGCCCCCATGCCGGCCAACGAAGCGTCGACCCGGTGGCATCCGTGCTCGACCGCGACCATCGAGTTGGCCACGCCCAGCGACAGGTTGTGGTGTGCGTGGATGCCGACTTCGGTTGCGCTGTCCAGGCTTTGGCGCACCGCGTCGACCCGCTCTGCGACGTCGCGCATCGTCATCGCGCCACCGGAGTCGACGACATAGACGCAACCCGCTCCGTATCCCTCCATCAGCCGGGCCTGCTCGGCCAGCTGCTGCGGGGTCGCCATGTGGCTCATCATGAGGAATCCGACTGTGTCCATGCCGAACTCGCGAGCGGCGGCGATGTGATGTGCCGAGATGTCGGCCTCGGTGCAGTGGGTCGCGACGCGCACGACGCTGGCGCCGGCCCGGTGGGCGGCGGCGAGGTCGCGCACGGTGCCGATGCCCGGCAGCACAAGCGTTGCCACTCGTGCGTTCTTGACGACGCCGGCCACCGCCTCGATCCACTCGAGATCGGTGTGGGCGCCGAATCCGTAGATGCAGCTTGACCCCGACAGCCCATCGCCGTGCGCGACCTCGATCGAGTCCACCCCGGCCGCGTCCAGCGCTGCCGCGATCTGGGTCACCTGTTCCAGGCTGTATTGGTGTCGCACCGCGTGCATTCCGTCGCGCAGTGTGACGTCACTGATGTAGAGCGGCTCGGTCATTTCGATACTCCAACACTTCTCATCGAATGGGCCGCGATGCGTTCGGCGGTGGCCAGCGCGGCGGAGGTCATGATGTCGAGGTTGCCGGCATATGCGGGCAGGTAATGCGCAGCGCCGGTCACCTGCAACATCGCGGTGACCCTGGTGCCGATGAATTTCCCGGTCTCGGGTATGTGCAGCGGGTTGTCGGCGTCGAACGACTCGAACTGAACGGGCTGCTTGAGCTGGTAGCCGGGCACGTAGCGCTGCACTTCGTTCACCATGGCGGTGATGGACGCGTCGATGGCCGCGTGATCGCAGTCGCCCTCAACGAGGCAATACACCGTGTTGCGCATGAGAATCGGCGGATCGGCCGGATTGAGGATCATCACCGTTTTGCTTCTCTGCGCCCCGCCGACAACTTTCAGCGCGGTAGCGGTCGTTTCGATGAACTCGTCGATATTGGCCCGGGTGCCCGGGCCGGCCGACTTGGACGAGATCGACGACACGATCTCGGCGTAGGACACGAACGCCGATTGGTTGACAGCGGCGACGATCGGCACGGTGGCCTGGCCGCCGCAGGTGACCATGTTCAGGTTCGGCGCGTCGATGTGGTCCTCGAGGTTGACCACCGGGACGCAGAACGGTCCGATGGCTGCGGGGGTGAGGTCGAGAACGCGTACACCGGTGTGGCGCAGCACCTCCCAGTGCTTGGCGTGTGCGCCCGCGGAGGTGGCATCGAACACCAGCCGGATGTCGTCGAAGTCGGGCATGGCGAGCAACCCGTCGATGCCTTGCGAAGAGGTGGGCACGCCAAGCCGTTTGGCCCGGGCCAGACCGTCGGACTCGGGGTCGATGCCGATCATCGCAGCCATGGTCAATGGTCCTGCGGTGCGCAGGATCTTGATCATCAGGTCGGTGCCGATGTTGCCCGAGCCGATGATCGCGACCGGGAATCGTTCGGTACTCATGAAACTGCTCCGCTACTCCTACTCGAAACTCACGGTGACCGCGCCGAGCCCGCTGATGACGGCCGACGCATGGTCGCCCGCCACGACGAACGACGCCGTGGTGTACGAGCCGGACATCACGAACTGGCCGGGCTCGATGGCGGTGCCGTAGCGGGCCAGCGCGTTGGCCAGCCAGGCAACGGCCGCAGCCGGATCGCCCATCACGGCAGTCCCCTCGCCGGTGCCGACCACCGTGTCGTTCACGACGAGTGTGGCGGTGGTTTCGGGCAGCGGCGGCAGGTCGCGGATCGGAACCCACTCGCCCAACACCACCGCTCCAGAGCTGGCGTTGTCGGCGATCGTGTCCGCCAGCGTGATGCGCCAATCAGCGATCCGGCTGTCGACGATCTCCAATGCCGGGGCCACCGCCTCGGTGGCCGCCATCACGTCGTCGACGGTCACTCCCGGGCCCCGCAGCGGTGCCCGCAGCAGAAACGCCACCTCCGGTTCGACGCGAGGCGCGCAGAAGGCGGTCACCGGCACCTCGGCACCGTTGGGCAGCACCATGCTGTCGAGGATGTAGCCGAAGTCGGGCTCACTGACCCCGAGGAGTTCCTGCATCGGCGCGGAGGTGAGCCCGATCTTGTGACCGCGCAGCACACCACCCTGGTCAATGTGGCGGGCAAGGTTGAGACGCTGCACCGAATAGGCTTGAGGCACATCCAGATTCGGGTACATCTGCGTCAGCGGCTGAATCGGGATGCCACTGCTCTGGGCGTCGTAGAGCAGCTGAGCGGCATCGGTCAGCTGGGTGGATTGAGCCGTCACGACAGTTCTCCTGACTGCAGCAGCTTGACCGCCGATTCGAAGACAAGTCGGGCGTGTAGGCGCAACAGCTCGATCAAGTCCACAGAGTCGCCGCCGACTTCCTTGGCGATGAACAAGCCGTCGGCGCCGGCGATGGCATAAGTGGTGAGCAGACGCACGCTTTGGTCGTCGAGCCCGGGCGCGATGTCGCGCACGATTCCCTCAAATCGGTGAAACGCGTTGTCGCGGACCTGCAGGTACATCTCCCTGGCCCGCGGTTCGACCGGGCGATGCTCCAGTGCCAGCATCAGACCCAGACGGAGGAAGTCGGGGGCATCGAGCAACGCCTTGGCGACCTGCGTCCCCAACTCGATCGCCTGCTCGCGGGTTCCCTGCCCGCTCGGCAGCTCCAGTGCGGCCAGCCACCTCTGGAAACTGCGGTCGATCACCGCGGCGATCAGGTCGTCCTTGTCGGCGAAATGCCAGTAGATCGACGTCGGCGGCAGGCCGCTCTTCTTGCTGACCAGCGAGATCGTGGTGCCCTCGTAGCCACGCTCGGTGGCCACCTCGGTCGCCGCGTCCAGGATTCGCTGACGCGACTGCTCGCCATTGGCGCGGGTGCGCCGCCGGCTGCCGGAAGTGGACTCTGAACGTTCGTCCGGAGTGTTTGCTGCCACGTTGCCTCCTTGCGGGTGTTGACGATCACGTAGCTCGTAGCATACTATATGGATCGCTACATTAACAACTCCCAATGAAGGGCCCGCAATGACTGACCAGACGACTTATGACGTGGCGATCGTCGGCTACGGACCGGTGGGCGTCACCGCGGCCAACCTCCTGGGCCAGATGGGCCTGAACGTCGTCGTGGTGGAACGCGATCCCGACATCTATGCGCGGGCCCGGGCCATCTCCACCGACGAGGAGGTGGTGCGCATCTGGCAGCAGGTCGGGCTGGCCGACCGGCTCAACGCCGACATGCATCCCGGTTGTGGTGCGAATTTCGTCGACGCCAAGGGTGTGCCGTTTGTCCGGCTGATGCCCGCGTCGAGGGGCAATGGACACCCGCCTCAGCAGTTCATCTATCAGCCCGCGCTGGAAAAGGTACTACG
The DNA here is from genome assembly GCA_963730415.1 of uncultured Actinomycetota bacterium. Taxonomy (GTDB): domain Bacteria; phylum Actinomycetota; class Actinomycetes; order Mycobacteriales; family Mycobacteriaceae; genus Mycobacterium. The sequence continues at coordinate 417,617 of CAVSSC010000004.1, forward strand.
CGCTGGGGTCGACCGCTTCCCGAACGTGTCCGTTCTGATCGAACACGAATGCCTCCGGGTTATTCAGCGCGGTGACCATGTTGAGTTGATGCTCGCCGATCTCAGCGTTGACGAATTCCGGCGGATCCGGGCCTCTTACGTGATCGCGGCCGACGGCGGGTCGAGTGCGATCCGCGGTCAATTGGGGGTGGGTTTCGGCGGCCGCACCTACGCGGAGCGCTGGATCGTCATCGACACCAAGGTGCTCAAAGAGTGGCCGGGTCATGACCGGCTTCGGTTTCACTGCAACCCCGAGCGGCCCACCGTCGACTGCCCCACTCCGCTGGGTCATCACCGCTGGGAGTTCCCGGTGCGCGACGAGGAGCACGAGCGCGATCTGCTCACCGAGGACGCGATCTGGAAGGTGCTGCGTGCGCAGGGGATCACCCAGGAGAACGTGAATATCCTTGGCTTCGCCTGCTACAGCCACCATGTGCGGTTCGCTGACCGGTGGCGGGTAGGCCGGATCTTCTTGGCCGGCGATGCCGCCCACGCGATGCCGCCGTGGATCGGTCAGGGCATGGCCGCCGGCGTGCGCGACGTGGCGAATCTGTGCTGGAAGCTGGGCGCGGTGCTGGCGGGGTCGCTGCCCGAATCCGTGCTCGACACCTACCAGGCCGAGCGGCTACCGCACGTGAAGGAGGTGACCAACCGCGCGGTCAAAACGGGCAAACTGATTATTCAACGCAATCGCTGGCGTGCCGCGGTGCGCAATCACGTCTTCCGCACCGCCAGCAAGGTGCCCTACTTCACCACCTGGCTGCGCGATCACCGCTGGCTGCCCGATGCGCGCTATCGCGAAGGGCTATTGGCGCACAACGGAAACCATGCAGTCGGCTGGCAGATCCCACAGCCCTCGGTCGTTGACGAAAAGGGCGAGACGGTGCGCCTCGACGACATCATCGGCGGCCGTTGGGTGGTTCTGCACACCGGCCCATCATCCGACTGGCCGGACTGGCGAGCAGTTGGCGTCCCCATCATGCGACTCACGCCGCCCGGAAGCGTTCCGCGTGCCGACTGCATCGTCGACTGCGACGAATCGCTGACCAGCTGGCTCGACAAGAAGGGCGCCTCGGTAGTGGTCGTGCGACCGGACGGGTTCGTCTACGCCGGCGCCGCAGACAGCCAGCCGCTGCCGCTGCCCCCAACCGGATTCAAGGCGTAGAGGAAGAGCAATGACCAGCGCCACCATGACCGAACGCACGGTACGCGTCAACGGCAAAGAGATCTTCGTCGCCGACACCGGCATTGGTCCGCCGGCGGTTCTGCTGCACGGGGGCGGGCCCGGTGCCTCCGGCGTATCGAATTACTCGCGCAACATCGACGCCCTTGCTCGCAACTTTCGGGTCATCGTCCCGGACATGCCGGGCTATGGCCGCTCTGCCAAGGGTGTCGACCGCAGTGATCCATTCGGGTATCTCGCCGATTCCATCAGGGGACTGCTCGACGAACTCGACATCGAGCAGGCTCATCTCGTCGGAAACTCCTACGGCGGTTCCTGCGCACTCCGGCTCGCCCTGGACACCCCGCACCGAGTCGACAAGCTCGTGCTGATGGGGCCCGGCGGCATCGGAACCACGCGTGGACTTCCGACAGCAGGCCTCAAGAGCCTGCTCGCCTATTACGGCGGTGACGGGCCGAGCCTGGACAAACTGCGCACATTCATCCGCTCGTATCTGGTGTTCGACGGCAATGACGTGCCGGAATCCCTGATCGAGTCCCGCTACCAGGCGTCGATCGACCCCGAGGTCGTCGCCAATCCACCCCTGCAACGGCCGTCGGGGTTCCGCACGCTATGGCGAATGGACTTCACCCGCGACCGCAGACTCAGTGACCTGTCGGCGCCCACGTTGGTGATCTGGGGACGAGACGACAAGGTCAACAAACCGAGCGGCGCAGCAATGCTAGCCGGGCGGATGCCCAACGCCGACACCCTGATCACCGCCAACACCGGACACTGGGTCCAGTGGGAACGCGCCGAACTGTTCAACGCGGTCACCACCACATTCCTGAAAAATTAACCGCTACAACAGATTACGAGGACTGCGATGTCTCCCTCCCTGACACCTTCGGTGTTCGGCAACGTGCACCTAGGTTATGTCGTCATCGAAACCAACAAGTTCAGCGACTGGAAACGCTTCGGCCACGACGCCATCGGCATGCACCTCGATGAGATGGCGCCCGACACAATGCGGTTCCGCCTGGACGCCAACGAGTGTCGGTTCCTGCTGCGGCGCGGACCGGCCGAGGACGTCGTCGCGCTGGGATGGCACCTCGACGACGACGCCACCTTCGACGAGATCAGTCGCCGCGTGGTCGACCACGGGGTCCCGACCGTTGAGGGCGCCGAGGAGGAAGCCAAGCTGCGAGGAGTCGAGCGCTTCCTACGATTTCCCGGCCCGAATGAGCTAACCCAGGAGATCTACACCACCGCCCGCACCACACCGCTGCCCCTGGACATACCCGGCGGCGGATTTGTCACCGGCGCAGGCGGACTCGGCCACGTCGCGCTCATCACAAAGAAGCCACAGCAGGTCCGTGGCTACTACAACCACGTCTTTGACGCGCGGCTGTCCGATTACATCGACGAGACCATCAACAGCATGAAGCTCAAGATCCGATTTCTTCGGGTCAACGAACGCCACCATTCCGTGGCGATCGCGTCGGTGAATGCCTTGCCGATCAACCCGATTCGCACCCGAGTGCAGCACGTCAATATCCAGGCTGCCACGCTCGACGACATGGTCACCTCGTATCAGCGGGTCAAAGAACTGGGATTCGACATGGCCCTGTCGGTCGGGCAGCACACCAACGACAAAGAACTGTCGTACTACGCACAAAGCCCGTCCGGGTTTGAATGGGAGATGGGATGGAACCCGATCGTCGTTGACGAAGCCACCTGGAAACCCACCACACATCAGGGAATCAGCATCTGGGGACACAAGCCAGAAGGGCAAACCGTCATCGACAAGCTCAATCAGTTCGCGGTCGCCGCGCGCTCCCTGCTTCATCGCGAAGACACCGTTGTGGCGCTGAGCACACCTGGGATCGCCGACGACTAGCGGCAGACGAACCGGCGCTGGCTCGTCAGAATGACGTGACGTCCGAGCGCGCATCGATGACTTTGGACTCTACGCAGCGGGCTATGAGCACCGAGACGATGACGCAAGAAGCCGACCAACGGCAAAGTGTCGGAGGACCGATATGACGGCCATAGCCGACGATCCACCTGCTTTCGACCGGCCACGACGTCGACGCAGTCTTCGTTTCCGCAGCCGTCGGGCGTCATTCTTCTCCTCAGGGTCGCCGCCCACACAGGATGGTCGTGCGCTGACGGGTGTCGCCGATGGCGTTGGATGAATGAGCATGTGGCGGGCGGGCACATCGCGCGGGATACGCGAAATTACCCGGGGCCTCGGCATTCTCGACGCTGAGGTGTTTGGGGCGGTCGCGAACACGCCAAGTCCGCTGCTAGACACGGCGATGCCGGCGCTGACCCGCGCCGCCGATCACGCCAAGCTGTGGCTTGCGATCGCGGCAGCCATGACAATGTCGGGCAATCGGTCGGCTCGTCACGGCGCCGGCCGTGGCGTAGCCAGCCTGGCGGTGACAAGCTTGGTCACCAACCAACTGGCTAAGCGCATCTGGCGGCGACAGCGGCCCCCTTACGGGCTCGTTCCGCTCGTGCGGCGCCTGCAAAAATACCCGAAATCGCATTCGCTGCCCTCCGGTCACGCCGCCAGCGCTGCCGCCTTCGCGGTCGGCGTCGGAGTGCAAAATCCAATATTAGGGCTAGTGATGGCGCTACTTGCTGGCCTTGTCGGCTTATCGCGCGTCGCAACCGGCGCTCACTATCCCAGCGACGTCTTGGCGGGCTTCGGCATCGGGGCGTCAATCGCCGTATTGGGCGCGCGGCTGATCCCCCCGATCGTCGAGCACAACCTCCCACCCGCCGACCCGCTCTACATCGATATGCCGCCCCGACCCGACGGCGCAGGCATGGTTCTGGTCGTCAACCCCGCGTCGGGTAGCGGGACGGGGCGCCGCGTCATCGACGAAGTACGAAAGGAACTGCCGAAAGCTGAAATCATCGAATTCACGAGCAACGACAGCATGGAGCAGGTGCTCCGCGCGGCGGCCGAGCGTGCCGAGGTGCTGGGAATCGGTGGTGGCGACGGAACCGTGGCGTGCGCTGCCACCATAGCGGCGGACCTCGGCCGCCCGCTCGCGGTTTTCCCGGCCGGCACGTTCAACCACTTCGCCAAGGACATCGGCTGTGATCATGAAGCCAAGACCATCCGGGCGATCCGGGAGGGCACCGTTTCGTGCGTCGACCTGGTGTGCTTCAACGGCGCCCAGATGGTCATTAATACCGCAAGCATTGGTGGCTATCCGCGATTCGTGCAGACGCGCGAACGGTTTGAACACAAGATCGGCAAGCCGGCGGCAGCGGCCTACGCAATGTTTCACACCTTGCGCCACGAGGACGCGGTGCGCATCGGCTACGACAACAAGACCATGAAGACATCACTTTTCTTCCTGGGTAACTCGACCTACGTGCCGTCGGGCTTCGCGCCCGTGCAGCGAAACCGGATGGACACCGGGCTGATCGATGTGCGGATCCTAGAGATCGGCCGCCGGTTGAGCAGGCTTCGCATCATGACGGCGCTCATGTTTGGGCGGCTGGAACGGAGCCGGCTATATCACGAGCATCATGTCCCCGAGTTCAGCTTCACCTCTGTTGACGGACCGACCGCTCTTGCGCTGGACGGCGAGGTAGACGGATACCACGACCACGTGAGTTTCAGCGTCCGCTACCGGGTTCTTCGGGTGTTTTGCCCGCGGCGGGATCGGTGAGTTCACCTGAAATGTCGGACAAGTCCGTTGTCTTTCCGGCACAACCCAACAGTTCTAGGAATCTGCCATAAAGATGGGAAAAACCGGTCCGCCATTTTGATGTGAATGTGAATGTTGCAAACCCGCAGGCAGAAGGTTCGGCGTCCGCCACGCGGTTCGGGAACCTACAGCAACCCGCGGGGGAACCGTGCGAATCTACGCTCGGCGTGCCGAACAGCTCGCCTCCGCGACGCAGTACGTGACGGAGGACTTTGCCAAAGGTGGTGGAGGACCGAGGCTCCGGCGAACTGGGCGTCGCGACGGCCACGGGGTGCCTCGACGAGGCGTTGGACCGTGCTTGGCTTGCCGGCGAGTCCGTCCCGGAGAAGCTCGAGATCAAGATTCCGCTGTGGCGCCAGATCGACCAGGCGGCGCCGCCGGACGCCAGCTTCGCGACCAACTCGTCGTTGTATCCGTCGCGTCTGATGGCCGAAAATGTGGGGACAAACGCCGTTTGTGCAACACACACTCTTACATGCCACCGGAGGCCAACGCGGTTGACCTGATGTCCGACGGTGAGACTGACCGCGGCCTACTCGACACCCTGCTGGCCGTCCTCCCCGAGTTCGGCGTCTATCCCTTCGAGGCGCGCGGGGAGTGCACCGGGTTCATATTCAATCGCATCTGGGCAGCCATCAAACGTGAGTCGCTGGCCTTGGTCGCCGAGGGCGTGGCCCGTCCGGAGGATGTCGACGGGATGTTCAACGTCAACTGACGCGTGCCGGTCGGGCCGTTCCAGATGATGGATCGGGTCGGCCGGGACGTTGTGCTCGACATCGAGAACCACTACGCACAAGAGTTCCCGCACCTGTCCAAGAACGTGCGGGACTTGTTGCAGGACTATGTCGATGCGGGCAAGCTCGGCGTCAAGACTGGCGAAGGCTTCTAGACGTATCGGAAGTCCTGAACTCCATCACTTCGTGTTGGGCCGGAGGACGAATTGTCCTGTGCTGATTGACTGCTGGATGCGTTCGACGGTGGCGGCTGCGTCGAGGGTGGTCGAGTCGATCACGTGATAGCCGCTGGCGGAGTAGGTGGCGGCTGCGCCCGCGAGCGCGGCAATGACAACGGTGTTCTGCCGGTGCGCCTGCGGTAGTTGGGGCGGTATGGCGCCGCTGCGGATGAAGCGCCAAAAGTCGTCGGCGTTTAGGTGTACGGCGAGGTTGTAGCGCCGGGCGAGGATCGCGGCGACAGTGGTCTTACCTGCTCCGGGGGCGCGGTCAACACAATGAGCCCTCAGTGCCCAGCCGGGGGTCGTGTTGTGCTGAGGTCACGGGGTCAAACGGCCCGGGCATCCGCAGTGACTGGTGTTCGACCAGCTGATCAGTTGCTTAGAACCAAGCGCCAGTTGCCGGCGGCCATACGATCCGGAACACACCAGAAATTATTCCAGTTCCCCGGCGTTGTAGCCTTCACGGTTGGACCGGCGTTCTGACAGGCCTCCCGAGTCGGGTAGTTGCCCTCGGTCTGAATCGTATCGGCGTTGCTGATGCCTACGCCGGTGGTCAGTAACCCCACGAAAGCCAGCACGCCAGCAACGACAATCGTCCCGCGGCGTTTCTTTGGGTTGATCGATTGCTTCGTTTCCATCCAATCCTCCTGTAGTGCTCCATGGGGCGGTCCGTCATCGAGATACGAACCAGCGTTGACGCAAACTGTAGTCAGTTTGCACAAGGCTTACCATCAATCACGTGTAGTGGCGTTACGCCCGCCGAGCGAGGTAGCCGATCGCGGCTTGGGCGGCGTTGGCGCCGCACATGCCGTGCGCGCCGGGCCAGGGCGGAGTGGCAGCCGAGCAGAGGTACATGCCCGGCACCCCAATGCTATACGGCGACAATGTGATTCGGGGACCGGACGTCAGCTGGCGAATGTCCTTGGCGCCGGTCATGATGTCGCCGCCGACGTAGTTGGGGTTGTAGGTGTCCATCTGCGTTTTCGAACGAACTGTGTAGCCGACGATGCGTTCGGCGAAACCGGGGGCGAACCGCTCGATCTGGGCGATGATCGCTTCGGCCGCGTCGCCGGCGTAGCCGTTGCGGACGTGTGCGTAGCTCCACTTTCGGCTACATCTTCGAACCCCGCGTCGCGCAGTTCCGCGGAAATGTCAGGGACCAGATCCCGCTGCGACGCAAGTTGATCGACGTCGGCCATCAACGGTCACTATCTCACGCGGGAGGCCGTTGACCTCCGCTACCAACCACAAAATATCGCCGATCCCATTGACCGACGACTCAATCGAATCGATCGCACACGACGGGCCAAGCCTCCCGTCGCGCCGGGGCGGCCACCAGCTGCGGCGGCCAGGAAGCGGACGACGCGCGTGGCTTCTTCGGGCCTTCTGGCGCGGCCCGACCGGGATCTGGCTGGTCAGTTTCGCCACAACCCTATAGACGATACCGGCGACCGTGGTGGGCGGCGCCAGTCGTCACAGACGACCGATTGGACGTCGAGCTCACACTGTTGATCTGCCATAGCCGTGTTGTCTACCAGAGACAACAGTCTGCCCATCTTTGTCGTTTAGCGACGGACCCGGGCACGCAGCCGGGGCTTAGCATGCGTATGTGACTGGCTCGTACACATACACTTTCGAGGACATCCAGAACCGCCCGGTCGCGGTGATCGGAGCGGGAACGCTGGGTCGCCGTATCGCGCTGATGTTCGCCAGCCGTGGCGGAACCGTGCGGATCTTCGCCCCACGCGCTGAACAGCGCGCCTCCGCGGTCCACTACGTGACGGAGACCTTACCGAAGCTGGTGGCTGACCGAGGCTTTGGTGAACTGGGTGGCGCGACGGCCGCGGGGTCGCTCGAAGAGGCGTTGGACGACGCCTGGCTTGTCGTTGAATCCGTCCCTGAGAAGCTCGAGCTCAAGATTGCAGCCTGGGACCAGATCGACCAAGCGGCGCGGCCGGACACCATCTTCGCGACCAACTCGTCGTCGTACCCGTCGCGCCTGATGGCCGGGTATGTACGGGACAAATCCCGGTTGTGCAACATGCACTTTTACATGCCGCCCGAGGCCAACGCGGTCGACCTGATGTCCGACGGTGAGACCGACCGCGGCCTGCTCGACACCCTGCTGACCGTGCTGCCCGAGTTCGGCGTCCACCCCTTCGAGGCGCGCCGGGAGTGCACCGGCTTCATTTTCAATCGCATCTGGGCGGCCATCAAGCGCGAGTCGCTGGCCGTGGTCGCCGAAGGCGTGGCCCGCCCAGAGGATGTCGACGGAATGTTCAAGAGCAACCTGGGCGTGCCGGCCGGGCCGTTCCAGATGATGGACGCGGTCGGGCTCGACGTGGTGCTCGACATCGAGAACCACTACGCCGAAGAGTTCCCGCACCTGCCGAAGCAAGTGCGGGACTTGTTGCAGTCCTATGTCGATGCCGGCAAGCTCGGCGTCAAGACCGGCGAGGGCTTCTACACCTATCCGTCCGGCGCGCGAGCGTAACGCCACGGCGGAAATCGGCCCCCCGTTTTCTCGCCGTGGCGTTACGCTCGCCGAGCGAGTCCTGACTAGGACTCACGGCCTCAGTTGCTTAGCACCAATCGCCACGCGCCGGCAGCCGTACGGCCCGGGACGCACCAGAAATTATTCCAATTCCCAGGCGTCGTAGCCTTCACGCCCGAGCCGGCGTCCTGACAGGCTTCCCGACTTGGGTAGCTGCCCTCGGTCTGAATCGTATCGGCGTGGCTGACACCCACGCCGGTGGTCATCAACCCTGCGAAAGCCAGTACACCAGCAGCAACAATCGTCCCGGCGCGGGCTTTACCGGCCGATTTCAAGAGACCCGACGGTATCCCGTTGATTGATCGCTTCGATTCGATCCAATCCTCCTGTGGTGCTCCATGTGGCGGTCCGTGAAGGAGATACGAACCCGCGTTAGCGCAAAGTGTAGTCAAATGGCTACACTGCACACAAGGCCACTGTCAATCGCGTTTGCTGCCAGGCGCCCGCTTCGAAGCCGTTATGCCCGCCGCGCCAGATACGCGAGCGCGAGCTGGGCGGCGTTGGCGCCGCACATGCCATGGGCGCCCGGCCCCGGCGGGGTGGCCGCCGAGCAGATGTACATACCTGGCACTCCAACGGCATAGGGTGACAGCGTGATTCGCGGGCCGAAGGTCAGCTGGCGGATGTCCTTGGCGCCGGTCATGATGTCGCCGCCGTCATAGTTGGGGTTGTAGATGGCCATCTGGGTCGTCGAGCGAACCGTCTGGCCGACAACGCGTTCCCGGAAACCGGGGGCGAACCGCTCGATTTGGGCGATGATTGCCTCGGTCGCGTCGCCGGCGTAGCCGTTGGGGACGTGCGCGTAGCTCCACACCGGATGCGTATTGCCCACCGAGCGTTGGGGATCGGCCAGATACTGCTGACCAACCAGCACGAACGGCCGCTCGGGCATGCGTCCGGCGTGGATCTCCCGCTCGGTCGCGGCCAGTTCGGAGTAGGCCCCGGCGAGGTGCACCGTGCCGGCCCGACGGGCGTCCGGGTTCGTCCAGGGCACGCCGCCCTCGACGGCGAAGTCGACTTTGAACGCGCCGGGGCCACGGCGAAACCTCTCGAAGGCGCGGGAAATCCGGCGCGGCAGACGATCTCCCAGGATCCCGGCGACCGCGCCAGGCGCCAGATCGAACATCGTGACGTCCGCCGGCGGCAGCTGCGAAGCCGCCTTGACCCGGACACCGGTCTCGATCTTCCCGCCCAAGTCGCCCAGCAGCGCCACCATGGCGTTGGTGATCGACTGCGATCCGCCTTCGGCCACCGCCCAGCCGTGCCGGTGGCCGGCGGCGATGATGCCCATCCCGATCGCGGAGGTCATCGGGTAGTGCAGCGGCCGGAAGGCATGGGCCGCAACGCCTCCGAACAATGCCCGCCCCTCGTCGGTGCGGAAGAGCCGGGCAAAGGTCGATCCCGGAAGCACGGTGGGCGCACCGAACCGGGCCAGCATCAGCGGATGATGCGGGAACCGTAACAACGGCCCCATGATGTCCTCGCTGAGCGCGTCGAACCGGGCCGCCGGGTAGCGGAACGCCAACCGCCACCGCCGTCCGTCGCGACCGAGACCGGCCGCGGTCGCCTCCACCGAGCGGCGCAGCACGCCGGCGCTGCCCCCGTCGAGGGGATGCACGCAATCGATCTCCGGCCAGCGCCACGACAGGCCGTACCGGTCCAGGTTGAAGCTGCTCAGGAACTGCGAGCCGACGGCCATCGGGTGGATTGCCGAGCAGTGGTCGTGCAGCAGGCCGGGGATGATCGCCTCGCTGCTGCGAGCGCCACCGCCGACTTCGTCGGCGGCCTCGAGCACGGTGACCTGCACGCCTTGGGAGGCAAGGGAGATGGCGGCGGCGAGCCCATTGGGCCCACCGCCCACCACCAGCGCGGTACTCATGCCAGCGCTCCGTGACCGTGGTCCTGATCCTCCCGGACGGCAGCCGGCTTGGTGCCGCGCAGCGACCAGCTCACCTGAGTCGGGATGGGGCCGTTGGGCAGCCAGGGCTGTTCGGCGACCGCATCGGCCACCTTCCAGGTGCCGCGCTCGATTACGCCGAGTGCGGCGTCGATCAGTTTGTAGTGCTGGACGCCGCTGCCAACTGCCTCCGACTCCACCCAGGCGATGACACACTCGCCCGGCTCGAACGCGGCTTCGCGCTGCACGGCCCTGATCAAGTCTTCGTTGTGCAGGTGGCCGTCGCCGAAGTTGAATCCGATCAGGGAGTTGCACACGAACTCGCCCTCCCGCACGGTGCGGGTGTCGATGTCGGGCAGGTGCGTCAGCAGCAGCGAGAACAGGCCCCGACCCTGGCTGTGCATGGTGCGCCACGCAATCGTTTTCTGCAGGGTGATCTCTGCCCACTTGGGCTCGTAGCCGGCCGTGATGAACTGGTCGATCTGGTTGGACGCCGTGCGGGTGACCCGGTTCAGCTTCTGCTCGGCACCGGGCGCGAAGGTCCACACTGCCGAGGCCCAGTTGCCCGCGTATTGCCGCATCGAGGGCAGGAAGGACACCTTGTCCGGGCGCAGGTTGCCCAAGATCGGGTAGAACAGCAGCCCCGCGGCGATGACGAGAGCCAGCCACGGCGGCGACATGTTCCATGGGGCGTATCCGTCGCGGTTCGGGAAGCCGAGAAACAGGAAGATTGTGGTGTAGGCGAAGACGACGTTCCATTCCAGCGGCACCGCCAGCGGGAAGGTCGAGATGATGAACAGGTGGAACCCCACCATCAACAGCACCGCAACCAGCGTCACCCACTTATTCGTGGAGAAGAACAGGACCAGCGGGGCCAGGATCTCGACGGTGGTGCCATTCACGTGCGCCATGAAGTCCGCCAGCCGCGACGGCCGCATGTCGCGCCCGAAGTTGCGGTAGTGGGGCCGCCGCACCCATTTGGGCGCGAATATCGTGTTGCTCACCATCGGCGGAATGACGTTGGAGAAGTGCTTACCGAACTTCGAGAAGCCGGCACCGACCCAAACCACCACAATGACCATTTTCAGCGCGATGATCATGTTGACGAACGGCAGCACGGCGAAGATGACCATGACCGGCAGGTACTGCTCGCCACGGGCGGCCAGGAAGATGGTCTTGTCCCGCAGACCGATCAGCACCAGCAGCGCGATCGGCGCGATCAGCAGTGCCGAGTTCACCAGACCGGATGTGTTGTCGGGCACCGCCTTCGACAGCGAGTCGCTGTGCACGCCCGGCGACAGCAGCGGGACGGCCAGGCTGACCAGCAGTGCCAGGTAGAGCGCGATATCGAACCAGGTGCGCCGGTCGCCGTTGGTGAACGGCACCCACTTCCATGGGCGCAGCCGGATGGTTCCCGGCCGGGCCCAGAACAGGATGCCGCCGGTCATCGGCTTGACCTTGCCGGCCAACGGCCCCCAGGAGCCGGCCACACCAATGGCCTCGAGTAGCACGGTCCAAAGGATGACCTTCTGGTAGACGATCGGCTGGTTCCACCATTCGGTCACATTCCAGAAGGCGGGCAGCCCCGATGTCGCCGTCGCCACGGTGATGCCGCCGATCGCGAAGAACACGACCAGCTTCACGAGGTAGATGGTGTGGATCATCTTCGGTGAGCCGAAGCCCTTTTCGCCCCAGTCGATGGCGAGGATCCGCATCCGCTCCATCAGTGGCTTCTGCAAGAACATGTCCGGATCGACTGCGGCGAGATCCGGTTGTATGAATCCCATTTCCTTCGCTCCTTCGGGCGTTGCGGGTAAGCGTGGCGACAACGCTAGGCGCGATGTGCGACGCGACACAGTCGCGAATCGACAAAGCCGCAGGCCGGAGTTATCCCCGGAAGACAACCGCGGCGTCTAACGTCATGCAGGTGAAGAAACCGCGCCTCAACAGCGATGTCGAGGTGAGCCGTTACGTCGCCGAGGTCGCCGCCCGATTGCATAACAGGTTGGCCGACGTGACGTCGGAGATTCATCGCGCCCTCGAGGATCAGATCCCCGATCTGCCCCGCGAAGCGCGGATCATGGAGCTGCTCGGCGCCAGCGTCGAGGGCAACGTGGACACGATGCTGCACGCATTGCGTTACGACATCGCGGTCGAGCGTGTCGAGGCGCCCACCGCGGCGCTGGAGTACGCCCGCCGATTGGCGCAGCACGGGGTGCCCGTCAACGCGCTGGTGCGCGCCTACCGGCTCGGGCAGCGCCGGCTGAACGAGCTGATCTTCGCCGAACTGCATGCGATCGAAATCCCGGACGGGATGCGGGTATCGGTGATCGAGGCGATGAGTGCCGCGCTGTTCGCGTACATCGACTGGATGTCGCAGCAGGTCGTCACCGTCTACGAGGACGAACGCGAACGGTGGCTGGAGAACCAGAACAGCCTTCGGGGCCTGCGGGTGCGCGAGGTCCTGGCCGCAACCAAGGCCGTCGATGTCGACGCCGCCACCACCGCGATCCGTTATCCGCTGCGCTGGCACCACGTGGCACTGATCATGTGGTACCCGGAACTCGGCACGGCAGGCGACGAGCTTGCCCGACTGCAACGGTTTCTGCGCGACCTGGGCGAACCCGCGGCTGCCGCCGCCAGCCCGCTCTTCGTTGCCGCCGACCAAAGCTGCGCATGGGGATGGTTGCCGTATCGCGCCGAGGTGGCCGACGTTGTTTCGAAAGTCCGGCGGTTCGTGAAGGCACGGCCCGACTCGCCGAGCGTGGCAATCGGGAGGATGGCGGCCGGTGTCGACGGCTTTCGCCGCTCACATCGCGAGGCGGCCGACGCCCGCGGCGTCGCGATCGTCAGCCAGCGGACCAATTCATCGGCGCCGACGGTGATCGCCGCCGAGGATCCGGGGTTGTCCGTCGTGGCGCGTCTGGGGGGCGACGTGGGCGGAATCCGGGACTGGGTGGCCACCGTGCTCGGTGACCTCGCGAGCGACAACGAGAACGACGCGCGGCTGCGCGAGACGTTGCGGGTGTTCCTTGGCTGCGGCTCCAGCTACAAGCTGGCCGCCGGGGGACTCAATCTGCACTTCAACTCGGTGAAGTATCGCGTGGGCCGCGCCGTCGCCCGGCGCGGCCGGGAGATCGGCAACGACCGGCTCGACGTAGAGCTGGCGTTGCTTGCCTGCCACTGGTACGGGCGCGCGGTGTTGCAGCCAAAATGAGTGGGCCGGCACCCGGTGGTGCCGGCCCGTTGGTTGTGTGGGGGCGCGTCACCCCACGGCGGGAACGGCGAGACGACGGGATACCACGGGCCGCGGGAGGCGGACCCTCAGGACCGCCCGGACGGGCCGGTAGGTCGGCCGCCATTCGCGGGCGAAGTGGACTGCGTGGACGGTCGCCGGGACCAGCACGGGGGTAAAAATTGCCATGACGTAGATCATGATCACCAGCATGGATTCAAACATGATGCGCCTGCGTTTCCCCGCTGAGCGGAATCGAATTGGTTGTGGCACTTGATGATTCAATCGGTGAGGATTGATTGATCGGGTTCGTCGCTGAACTTAACGGCGCCACCCCGCCGCGGTGCTGTCGCTGAACGACCAATTTGCGACGCGTTGTTGTCTTCCGGCGACAAATCGGTCGCGCGGATGATCCGTTATCGCGCGGCCGCGCACAATACAACAGGAATTTTGGTTCAACGTTGTTCGCGATACCCGCGCGCGATACCGAATTGTGTCGCCAAAGACATTTTCTTTGCGGCCACGATGGCCAATGATATTGGCATGACAAATACCGATCAGACCGTGTTTGAAGGTCCCCTGCAGCAGCTTGCCCGCAACGCGTGGCAGTTGCTTCTGTTCATCGGTGTCCTGGCGGTGGCACTCGGTGTCATCGTGCTGGCCTGGCCAGGCAAGACACTATTCGTGGCGGGTGTCCTGTTCGGCATCTACCTGGTGGTTTCCGGGATCGGGTACGTGTTTGCCGCTTTCGGCACACACGCCGGCGCCGCGATGAGGGTGTTGACTTTCATCACCGGCATCGTGTCGGTGGTTCTGGGGTTCTTCTGCTTCCGCGACAAATTCGAGGCGGTCACGCTGTTGGGCATATGGATCGGCGTCAGCTGGCTGTTTCGCGGGATGACCCTGCTCGCCGCGGCGCTGTCCTTTGACCACCTGCCCGGCCGCGGCTGGCAGGTGCTGTCCGGGTTGATCATCGTGATCGGCGGCGCCGTGCTGATCGTCGCCCCGCTCGACTCGATCGCGATCCTGACCCTGGTCGCCGGCTGCTGGCTGATCGCCATCGGCATCGTGGACGTCATCACGGCGTTTCAGGTTCGCAGCCGGGCGAAACACGTGACGGGAGTTTAAGGCAGTCGCCGTTCGACCTCGAACGCCAGACACAACTCGGCAAGTTCCATTGGCCGCGAGAGCGATCGGCCGGTCAGCTCCTCGATGCGGCGCAGCCGGTGCCGGACCGTGTTGGGGTGGCAGAAGACCTTCGCCGCGGTGTCGTTGGCCGAGCCGCCCGCGTCCAGCCAAGCCCCGAAGGTATCCAGCAAGATCGTGCGCTCCTCGGCCGGCAGTTCGTCCAACCGCCGCAGCAGCACCGACTTGATCTTTGCCATGACCTCGGGCGCGCTGACCGCCGCGACGGCGAGTGGGGTGTCTTCGAAGACCGAGACCAGCGACTCGCCGGAGGGCTTGCCGGTGACCGCCAGCCGGGCGAATCGCAACGCGTCGCTGGTTTCGGCCAGCTCGTGAAACGGTGGACTGATGCCGACTCGCGCGGTCGCGGCCTCGCGAAGCACCTCGACGAGGGTGTCCAGGGCGACGGTCGTCTTTTGGCCCTTCAGATGAACGATGCCCACCTGCAAGTCGGGCAATAGCCGCCACGCCGACCGGACATCGCGGGCGGACAGCTTGTTTTCGATTGCCGGCAGCCCCAGCCTTCCGATCGCGGGCAGCTCCGCCGCCACCACGACGTAGGGGCCGGAGGTGGGTAGGCGCAGCAGATCGGCCGCCTCCCAGAGGCTCCGCGTGTCGGTCATCCGTCGGGACAGCAGCGCTTCCACCAACGCCGATCGCTCTTCCTCCCGCTCCAAGATCTGCGTCGTCAGCTGTTGGCGGTAGGCGCTGGCCATCGCCTGGGTGAAGGTCTCCTGGGCGAAGAATATTCGTGCCGTGGCATCCAGGATCGCGTCGGTGGGTATTGCCGCGGCGCGCGCGGCGGCGAGCGTCTCTTCCCACATGAATCGGAATCCGATCCGGTAGGCGGTCATCACCGCCGGCAGCGGCACACCGGCGAGCGCGCGTGCGATGCCGGTGCGCTCGGCAGGCGACACATCGACATCGGCGCCGCCGGTGAGCGAGTCGAAGATGAACGCCACGTTCGCCGCACAACTCTCGGCGACCTGATCCTTCGTGACGACGCTGCCGTCACGGTATGCGTCGATATCGCGGCAGAGCAGATCTGCCATCGCCCGTCCCAGTTTCGGTGCGCGGGCCAGCATAAGCTTCCCCAGCTCGATGACGTGCGGATCCGGTATTGCGCCACGCCGGGAGCCGGCGGGGCGAGGCGGCGCGCTCATACCCCGAAACCTTAAGCCCGGGCACCGCCGAATGTGACCGGTCACACCGAAGCGGCCTCGTTGTTGTTTCCGCAAACATTGTGGTCCGGGGTCGCCGAGATCACGCTTGAGATACGCACGGAAAGCACGTCCCGGAGGCACCTGATGACCGCATTGAGCGCCAATCTGGTTACGTCGAAAGATCGTCACCCAGAACGCATAGCGCTGCGTTGTGACGACTTGCAGTTCACCTACGCCGAATTCGACGCCGCGGCGGCCCGGGTGGCGACGCTACTGGAGCGGGCCGGGGTCGAGCCGGGCGACCGGGTTGGCGTGATGTTGCCCAACACGCCCGCGTTCGCCGTCGCCTTCTATGGCATCGTCTATCGCGGCGCAGTCGCGGTGCCGATGAACCCGTTGCTCAAGGCCCGCGAGGTCGCCTACTACCTGTCCAACAGCGGCGCCAAGGCGTTGTTCGCGACACCGGCCTTCGCCGAGGAGGCCACCGCCGGCGCCGCCGGGGCCGCGGCACAGTGCTGGCTCGTGGACGACGCCGGGCTGGCCGACCTGATCGTCGACGTGCCCGAGCAGGACTCCCCGGTGCAGCGCGACGGCGAGGACGTCGCGGTCATCCTGCACACCTCCGGGACCACGGGTAAGCCCAAGGGGGCCACGCTGACCCACGGCAATCTGGGCCGCAACGCCGAGGTCAGCGTCCGCACCCTGGTCGAAACCGGTCCAGACGACGTGGTGATGGGCTGCCTGCCCTTGTTTCACGTCTTCGGTCTGACCTGTGCGCTCAACAGTTCGGTCCTCGCCGGGGCGATGTTGACGCTGCTCCCGCGGTTCGACCCGCGCAAGGCTCTCGAGGTAGTCGAGCGCGACGGGGTCACGGTGTTCGAGGGCGTGCCGACGATGTATTCGGCGCTGCTCGCCGTGGCAGACGAGGCCGCACCGCAGGTGACATGGAGTCTGCGGACGTGTGTCTCCGGCGGCGCGGCGCTGCCCGTCCAGGTCCTCACCGACTTCGAAAAGGCTTTCGGCTGCACCGTTCTCGAGGGCTACGGGCTATCCGAGAGTTCTCCGGCGGCCGCCTTCAATCACCCGAACCGCCCCCGGAAGGCGGGCTCGATCGGCACCCCCATCGACGGCGTCGAGATGCGGGTGGTCGACCTGAACGGGGTCGAGGTTCCGCAAGGCGAGACCGGCGAAATCCAGATCCGCGGCCACAACGTGATGAAGGGCTACTGGAACCTCCCGGACGCCACCAAGTCCACGATCACCGCCGACGGGTGGCTCAATACCGGCGACATCGGACGCGTCGACGAGGAGGGCTATTTCTACATCGTCGATCGGACCAAAGACATGATCATTCGCGGCGGCTACAACGTCTATCCCCGCGAGATCGAGGAGGTGCTCTACGAGCACCCCGCAGTCACCGATGCCGCAGTCATCGGGATCCCGCACGACTCGCTCGGCGAGGAAGTCGGCGCCGCCGTCGCCCTCAAGAAAGACGCCGCGGTAACCCCCGATGAGCTGCGCGACTACGTCAAGGCGCGGGTGGCCGCATACAAGTATCCGCGCCTGGTCTGGATCGTCGACGCGCTGCCCAAGGGGCCCACCGGCAAGCTCCTGAAGCGCGAAATCACTGTCCCGACAACCGAAAGCAGCCGATAACCATGGCAAGATCTTCAGGTCAAACGACCGGACCGGACGAGCTGGCCGCACCGCTGGACCTATTGCTGAACAGCGCCACCAAGCCGTTCGTCAGCCGGATGATGCCCGACGCCACCTGGAGCCACTTCGGCGTCAACCTCGCCAAGCAACCCGGCGCAGTGGCCGACCGGATCGGCGCGCTCACGCGTGAGCTCGGCGCCATCGCGGCGGGCAAATCGCACCGCGCTCCGGCCCGCGCCGACAAGCGATTCGCCGACCCGGCGTGGGAGCAGAACCCACTGCTGCACAAGATCATGCAGGCCTACCTCGCGGGTGCGGAGACCGCCCAGGGGCTGCTCGCCGACGCCCAGCTGGACTGGCGCGACAACGAGCGGATGCGGTTCGTCGTCGACAACCTCGTCGAGGGTCTGGCACCCAGCAATAACCCGCTGATCAGCCCGCTGGGCTGGAAGGCGATGATCGACACCGGCGGGCTGAGCGCGGTCCGTGGCGTCAAAGCCTTTGCCCGAGACATGCTTTCGAAGCCCCGCGTTCCCGCGATGGTGGAGCCCGACGCGTTCGTCGTGGGCGAGACCGCGGCCGTCACCAAGGGGGCGGTGGTGCTGCAGACCTCGATGTTCGAATTGATCCAGTACGCCCCGCAGACACCGAAAGTGCGCACTATCCCGTTGCTCATGGTGCCGCCGGTGATCAACAAGTTCTACATCATGGACATCGCGCCGGGACGCAGCATGATCGAGTACTTCGTCCAGCAAGGGCAACAGGTGTTCGTCATTTCGTGGCGGAATCCGCAAGCCCGCCATCGTGATTGGGGCTTCGATTCGTACGGCTCCGCGATCGTCGAGGCAATGGACGCGGTGCAGAAGATCACCGGGACCGACAGCACCCACCTGCTGGCCACATGCTCGGGAGGCATCCTGGCGGCGATGACCGCGGCCCACCTGGCCGAGATCGGTGAGGGCGACCGGGTGGCCGGCCTCAACCTGGCGGTCACCGTGCTCGACGAGAACCGGGCCGGTTTCGCAGCCGCGGCGATGAGCGACCGGGCGGCGCAGGCGGCGATTCGAGTCTCGGGCCGCAAGGGCTACCTCGACGGGCGCGACATGGCGGAGATGTTCGCGTGGTTGCGGCCCACCGACCTGGTGTGGCGGTACTGGGTGAACAACTACGTGCAGGGCCGGAAGCCGGCGCCGTTCGACGTATTGTTCTGGAATGCCGACACCACCCGGATGGCCGCCGCATTGCACCGCGACATGGTGCTGATGGCGCTGCGGAACGCGCTCGTCACCCCCGGCGCGGTCAGCATGCTGGGCACCCCGGTCGATCTGTCGAAGGTCACCTCCGACGCGTATGTGGTCGGCGGCGTCGCCGACCACATCTCCCCGTGGCAGGCCACCTATCGCAGCGCGCGACTGCTCGGTAGCAAGGACAACCGCTTTGTGCTGTCCACCAGCGGTCACATCGCGGCGCTGGTCAACCCGCCCGGGAACCCGAAGGCGTCGTTCCGAACCGGTCCGGTCGACACCGAAGATCCGCAACAGTGGCTGGAGTCGTCGCAGAAGTCCAGTGACTCCTGGTGGCCCGACTACGTGCAATGGCTTGCCGAGCGCAGCGGCCCGGAGGTCGATGCTCCCAAAATGCTTGGCGGGGAAGGTTTCCCACCGCTGGGCCCCGCCCCGGGCAGCTACGTGATGGAGAAGTGAGTGAAGCGTAGCCCACACCAGAGGCGCCTCCGGGTGGTACCGGGAAGCTTGATCGGCGAGGAGCGCTACGTCAGCGCGGGCGGCCAGCGAATCCGGGTGAACGTGCGCCACGGAACCGGCGTGCCGCTGGTGCTGTGCAACGGCATCGGAGCCAGCCTGGAGGTGCTCGATCCGTTGGTGGAGCAGTTGCAGACCACCGTCGTCAGATTCGACGTTCCCGGGACCGGAGGATCGCCCACATCCGTTCTGCCCTACGGGTTTCCCTACCTGGCGTGGGTGTTGGGCAAGGTGCTCTCCAAGTTGGACATCGGTGTGGTGGATGTGCTCGGATTGTCCTGGGGCGGCGCCCTTGCGCAGCAGTTCGCGTTCCAGAATCCGCGCCGCTGCCGGCGCATGGTGCTGGTGGCGACGGGCACCGGCGTCGCTGATGGTGCCCGCCCGCCCATGGGTGCTGGCGAAAATGGTCACCCCGCGCAGGTTCTCGGATCCCGACTACGCCGCGGCCATTGCCGGCGATCTCTACGGCGGCACCGTCCGCGCGCACGGTGAAGACGTGGCGCGACTGTTCGTGCGGCAGTTGCACGCCGGATCGAAGATCGGCTACCTGCACCAACTGCTCGCGGGCTCGGTCTGGACCAGCCTGTTCGCCCTGCCCGTGGTGCGGCAGGAGACCTTGATCGTGGCGGGCACCGACGACCCGATCATCCCCGTGGTCAACGCCCACATCCTGCACGCGTTGCTGCCGCACTCGCGGCGGCACCTACATTCGGGCGGACACATCGACATCGTGCACAACGCGGCCGAACTGACGCCCGTCATCGAGAAGTTCTTGGATGATCCCGGAGAACGAGCGTGAGCCACAACGACATCGACACGTCGGATTTCTACTCCTATGAGCGGCTGCTGACCGACGAGGAGCGGGGCCTGCTACACGCTGAGCGGAAGTTCATGACCACCGACGTCGCGCCTGTGCTGCTCGAGCACTGATCGCGTGCGACCCTTCCGTTCGAGATCGTGCCCGGGATGCAGGAGCTCGGCCTCGCGGGCTTGCCGTACCACGGCTACGGCTGCGGCGACGCCGTTGCCTGCTCGACGGCATGATCGCGATGGAGCTCGCCCGCACGGACTGCTCGGTCGCCACGTTCAACGGGGTCCACGGCGGGCTGGCCATGGGGTCGATCTACCTGTGCGGCTCCGACGAGCAACGCGTACTACCGTCTCGACCCCAACGACCCGGGCAACTATGTGGACACCACCGGCTGCGGTAATTCGGTGAACACCGGAAACCCTGTGGCACTGCGGATGATCATGGACTCGCTGCGCTACTGGTTCGGCGAGATGGGCGTCGACGGTTTCCGTTTCGACTTGGCAGCCACGCTGGGCCGTCAGGAGGGCGACTTCGACCCGTTCTCCGCATTTTTCGATTTGGTGGGCCAAGATCCACTCATCTCACAGGCGAAGCTGATCGCCGAGCCGTGGGATGTCGGCCGCCTCGACAGCTATGACGTTGGGCGCTTCCCGCCGCTGTGGAGCGAGTGGAACGGACGCTTCCGCGACACCACCCGTGACTGGTGGCGCAGCCGGGACAAGACGCTGGGAGACTTCGCGTCGCGGCTGTGTGGTTCGTCCGACATCTATGGCGGCCGCGGCGAAGGGCGCCGCCCGAGCGCGTCGGTCAACTTCGTTACCGTGCATGACGGCTTCACCCTGGCCGATCTGGTGTCTTACAACGGCAAGCACAACGAGGCCAACGGCGAGGGTAACCGCGACGGCACCGACGACAACCGCTCCTGGAACTGCGGGATCGAGGGTCCGACAACGGATCCGGACGTGCTCGCGCTGCGGGCGCGGCAGCAGAGGGCCTTCCTGACAACGCTGTTGCTGTCGGCCGGTGTGCCGATGTTGCTGGGCGGCGACGAGGTCGGCCGCACGCAACGCGGCAACAACAACGCGTACTGCCAGGACAACGACATCACCTGGTTCGACTGGTCGACGGTCGACCACGACTTGCTTTCATTCACAACCGGTCTCATCGGGTTGAGGCGCCGTCACCCGGTGTTCCGGCGCCGGCGTTTCCTCACCGGCCGCGCCGCTGCGGACCTACGGTGGTTCACCGTGTCGGGCACGGAGATGACCGATCAGAACTGGGCTGATCCGATGGCGCGCAGCGTCGCCCTTTGGATAGACGGCTCAACGGATCCTGACGTCGACGCCGACGGCACGCCACTGCTCGATGACGACTTCCTGTTCTTCGTCAACGCCTGGTGGGAAGCTCTGACCTTCACAATTCCCGCCGAGCTCTCCCCGCGCCGTTGGGACATCGTCTGCGACACGTTCGACACCACACGAACCGGCACTGCCGGCGCGCAACTCGAGGTCGGACCGCGCTCAATTGTCGCCCTGCGGTGCTGTGCGGGTAACAACACCCGGGCCGCAGGTTATTGACCGCTAAGTTGAGACCGGCATGGAGATGCTCCATTTGCGCTGCTTCGTAGCGGTCGCCGAGGAGCTGAACTACTCCGCCGCCGCGCGCCCACTGCGCATGGCGACTTCGGCGCTGAGCCAGCGAGGCGCTACCCGCGAGCGGGGGCAAAATCATGACGACCGTCGGGGCCAAGGG
Organism: uncultured Actinomycetota bacterium; assembly: GCA_963730415.1. GTDB lineage: Bacteria > Actinomycetota > Actinomycetes > Mycobacteriales > Mycobacteriaceae > Mycobacterium. Next base: position 439,517 of record CAVSSC010000004.1, read on the forward strand.
ATGACGAAACGCACAGGGCTGCAGCGTGGATGGTGCGGTCGGCCCCGCAGCAGTGGGAGTCTACTGTGCGCGTGCCTTCGCAAGCTGACGTCCGCGACGTCGGTACTGCATCGTCAACACGACCACCCCAACGAATACCAGCACCGCGATGATCGCCCCGACCAGGGACGCGCCGCGGAATCCGGGTGCCTCCACGTCCATGATCCGTTGGCCCGCGTGCGCGGCGCTGTTGCCCCCGAGCACGACGCTGAGCGTCATCAGATTCGGCAACGCGAACAGGAGCGCCAGAAGGGTCGCGATGCCGGCCATGACCCGCCCGCCGCGCTTGTGCCGAAACAGGACGGCCAGTAGCACCTGCAGCAACGGCACCAGCGTGCACAGTCCGCCGAAGAGCAGACCCCACGTAATACCCCGGGCGAAACCTCTGTCGGACAGCTCGCCTATCCGCTCCGCCCACCAACGCGGGAGGAACGCCGCCAGAATGAAATACACGATGACGAGGACAGCGCCGAGGATCGCGAACATGATCACTCGCTTGAGCCAACTCGGCATTCCCGACTTCGAGGTCGTCGGTCGATCCTTAGAGTCGGTGGTCACTAGGGCACCATCCTTGTTGCAGGCCTTGTAATGAGGTTCGTTATTGAGACGGGGTTCGTTATTGAGATGGCGGGAACCGCGGTGACGGCATGTTGCGGTTGCCCAAGTTGGGCCTTCAAGACACCGCCGCCCCCGGTTGCTCGCGTCCAGGAACCGGTGTGACGAGAGGGACTGCCCGGTTCCGGCTCCGGGCTCCGTGTGATGAGGTTAGCCCGCTTATCGGCGGGACGGCGGCGTTTGAGATGTATTTCAGAACTCGCTACGGCGGGCGTATGCCGCACAGAGAACGGCCACACCGCGCAACCATGGCGGCTCTTCAGTCCACGCGGACAACTACGGTGTCTTCGGGGCGCGCAAAATGTGACTGACGCGCGCCGCCGCCCGGCTCAATGCCTGCATCCAACAACTGGAAAAAGCCGACCAAGCACCGACCAGAGTGGAGTGAGACCGCCGGCCGATAGCGAGGGAAAGTGGGACCGATGGCGAATCGCGACGAGCTGGCTCCGCGAAGGGTCACATCATCGGTCATGTGGTCATCGTCCTGTGGCGCGCTCAGGGCCGCGGCGCGGTGAGCACCACGGGGGCGATGCCGTCGGCGGCGCCACCCCGGATCCGGCCCGGTGCTCGGCGGTGACAGGCGGTGACTAATTACTCTAGAGCGGTGAAGCAACAGTTACTAGACTTCTGAATATCAATTTGAAGGTGAATATCATTTGAAGGCCATATTCGGAGATGACAGGACAGAATCATGAAAAAGCTTTCAGAACTCCTGCGAGAACTTGCAGACCGTGCAGAGAACGCGGAGAACAAGGTAGCAGCGGCTGAGCAAGAAACCGGCGAGAAAGTGCATGCCGCTATCGACACCTCCAAAGCGGATGCAAAAGCCAGGCAGGATGAATTCAAGGCGAATGTGGCAAAGAAGAAGGCAACCGCTGCATCCGACTGGAAAAAACTCCAGGCCGAGCACAACCAGCGGGTGGGGAAAATCAAGAACAATATTGCAGCCAAGAAAGACGCTGTTAATCGGAAGCTCGCGGAGCACCGAGCCGATGATGCGGAGGACAACGCCACGGCTTTGATTTACTTTGCCAGGATGGCAATTGATGATGCTGAGATCGCCACACTGGAAGCCATTGACGCTCGGGCTTATGCAGGATCGTTAACCTAGCCAGCGAATGGGTTACTCAAACACCCTCCACCCGACATACAGCCCACGTGGATAACGGCAAGCAAGAGTACCGATCTGGCCAGCTACACTGACGATCCAGCGGAAACACACGTTCCGCGCGGCGAGTTCAGCCACCGGAAATTCGAAGGCCTGATCGCCCGCACCAGGGATATTCCCGCGATCCCCACGGCCGTGGTCTGGCCCCATGAAGCCTATGCGCTCGAAGGGCCGATGGATGTCGAACGGGAGCAGATCATCAAACCTGTCCTCATCGGTAGCGCGGCGCGCACCCGCGCGGTGGCCGACAAGGCGGGCCTCGACCTTGGTGGCTGCACGATATGTCGATGTCCCAACCGAGGCAGAGGCTGCTGCCGCCGTCGGCATGGTACGCGGAGGCAAGATGCAAAGCATCATGAAAGGCAGCCTGCACACTCCGCGGAGCGCGGCGCGTGGAACCGGGCCGCACTGGAGGCCGACCCCACCCGCTGGGGCCAGCGCCGCTCACATTGATCCGTTTCGAGGGCTCAATCCTCGGCGTCAGCTACCCCCCACAGCGTCTACACGAATCCTCCGCCACAACAGTCAGACATCGTGCTGTTGAACTCGGCGGCGACAGAATGACTGACCGAAACCGTGCGAAGGCCGGTCAATTGTCGCAACGTCCGGCTATAGCCAGCTGCGTGCGACAGACTTGATCATCTGACGACACCGACGCACCGATTACGAGGACGACGATGGATGTCATGGCGTTGCCCCGGCCGGTCGGTTTCGTGCTCGGTGGCGGTGGGAGCCTTGGCGCCATCCAGGTCGGGATGCTGCAGGCGCTCGCTGAGCAAGGCATCACTCCCGACCTGGCTGTGGGCACGTCGGTCGGGTCGATCAACGGTGCCGTCGTCGCCAGCGACCCGCAAAGCGCCGCCAACCGGCTGTCGCACTCCTGGGCGCGCACGACCCGCAAGCAGGTGTTCCCCGGCGGCCTGCTCGCCCAGGCCCGCACCCTGCGCGAGAGCAAAACCCACCTGTTCCCCAACACCGGGCTCGCCACCATGATCGCCGATTTCGTCCACCCGGCCACCACTTTCGCCGACCTCACCCTCCCGTTCGCGGCGATCACTACGGACGTCGCCACTGCGGCACCCCACATGATCCGCGCCGGCCCGCTGCTGCCCGCGCTGCTCGCCAGCGCCGCCATCCCCGGCATCTACCCACCCGTCGAGCACGACGGCCGGCACCTCTATGACGGAGGTGTGGTCGCCAACGTCCCCCTGCGCCAGGCGCTGGCCATGGGCGCCCGTTCCCTGGTCGTCCTCGACTGCACCTTCCCCGGCCACGTCCCCAAGCCGCCGGACACGTTGGCCGAGGCACTGCTGTTCACCGCGATCATCACCATGCGGTTACAGGCGGCGCTCGAAGCACCGCTCGCCGCCGCCGAGGTGCCCCTTGTCTACCTGCCCGGACCGCAGCCGCGTCATGTGTCGCCCCTCGACTTCGACCACACCGACATGCTCGTCGCCGACGCCTACGAAGCCGCAAAGACGTTCCTGGCGGCCCTGCACGTCGACGGGCCAGGCCTCTACGGCTCACCCTCTGGCAGCGCGCCACCCCCCGCCGCCAGTTGAGGCAGCGGGACGGCGACTGTACCCACGGGGTGTCGACGATCGCGCGGATTCGCGTGGCCGAATGCGTTTAATAACCACAGCCAGCTGCCCGGCGTAAGTTGAGTCATTGACATCGGCCGCGGAGCGATACCCGAAGGAGACTGGGCATGCTTGATGAACCGCAGAGCCAGGCAGCAACCGGATCGGGTCTCATACGCGTTGGCGTGGTCGGTCTCGGCCACATGGGACATGCCTTTGCCGCCAACATAATTCAAGACGGTTATCAGGTGCTGGCTTATGATCGCGACGCCAACCGGGCCACCGCATTGGCGGGCGCGCGAGCCGCTGCAAAGTTGGCCGATCTCGTTTCCTGTGATGTGGTGCTCACGTCCCTTCCCGACGACGACGCGCTTGCCGCCGTGGCGCTTTCGGCCGGCGGGTTGGTGGATGTTCTCGCCCCCGGTGCCGTCCACATTTCCACGAGTACTGTCAGCCCCGGCATGTCACGGCGTGTTGCCGAGGAGCACGCGCGCCGCCAACAGGGTTACGTCGCAGCAACGGTGCTAGGAAACCCGGATTTTGCCCGTGAGCGGAAGCTATTCGTGCTGGCCGGAGGCCCGGGCGCCGCAATGGAGAAAGTTCGTCCGCTGCTGCAACGTCTCGGCCAGCGTTTGTTCGTGATCGGCGACGACCCGGGACTGGCGAACCTGATGAAGCTCGGCGCTAACACGCTCATCGCGACCACGCTCGAAGGCATGGGCGAGGTCTTGGCGCTGTTGGAAAAGGGTGGGATCGACGGGCACCTCGCATTTGACGTGCTGACGAACTCGCTGTTCGATTCCCATGTCCACAAGGCCTACGGCGGCAAGATCGTCGACGGTCGATACAGCCCCGCGGGGATGGCGGTGCCGCTCGCGACCAAAGACTTGCGTCTCGCCCTGGCGGAAGCCGAACGCGAAGCCGTGCCGATGCCGACTGCGAGCCTCGTCCATGACCGTCTTGTCGAGATGGCGGCACGCGGCTGGAGCGAGCTTGACTGGTCCGCACTCGGTCTGCTGGCGGCCGCAGATGCGGGCATCAGCGGCACATAGAAAAGACGCACAGCCGAAAAAACGGGGCTATCAGCGAATCAGTCTCGGCCGCAAGCGAATTCGACTCGCAAGGCAGCCTACTGGGGAGTCGGGCGCATCGATGGTAGTGTGCGGCCGTCGTCGGTGGTGGACGCGTACCGGGTCGCGGCGCAGCGGCGAAGTGCTGTCTGTTACCTCAACACGGTGCGGTACCGCTTGCGCCCGATCGAGCCGCGGCGACCACAAGCTGGCAACAAGTCGGTGGTCAGTCCCGGTTCCTGCCCCCGAACAGCTGCAGGAAGAACTGGAACACGTTGAGCGCGTCCAGAAATATCGATGCTGCGATGAGCGGTGCCGAGTCACGGTCCGTTGATCGCCGCAGCCGCTGGAAGTCCACCATGGTCAGGCCAGCGAAGATGACCAGACCTAGGATCGAGTAGATGACCGCACCGCCGGGTATGTGCACGAAGATCAACACGATGCCGAACACGATGAGCGCAAGCAGCGCCCAGAAGCTGACCCGCGCGATGCCCGACAGATCGGTGCGGGTGGCGTAGCCGAACGCGCCACAGCCGGCGATGAACAGGGCTGTCGCTCCGCCGGCCTCCCAGAGCGCCTGCGGATCCGCGCTGGCGTAGTACACCAGCGTGGGTGACATGGCCAGCCCCAGCAGCAGCCCCACACCGAACAGGAGTGCGACGGTGAGACCAGCGGAGCTGCGAACGGCGAACCGCATCCCTATCAGGCAGACAAACGCGAGGATGAAGAACACGAACGCCCAGCCGTGTCCGAGGTTGCGGCCCAGATAGCTACCCAGCGCGAACAGGCCGGCTGTCGCGGCCACGTACCACATGACCTGACCGAAGAGGGTACGGGTGTGGTCGGCCACCCCGGCACCGCGGTAAGCGGATGAGCTCATGGCATTCGCTCAGCCGTGTGCGGGTCTAGGTGGCGAAGACAGCATGGCCGGCGTCGCCGGGGGTGCCAACAACTTCCGAGGGGCGATGTTTTGCATACCGCAAGTTTTTCGCAACGGCGAGCTCCTGTCGAATGGCGCAGATGACAACGTCGGCCCCCGATGTGTAGCTGGGAACCATCTATTGATGCAAAGGACGCGCATAGCGTGGTCCAGACGACTGCCGCACTCCGTCGCGCGCGCCTGCGACTTTCAGCCGAGAAAAGGCGGTCGGGTCGAAGCCGGTTTCACTGGCGACCGCGCTAACGGCAGCGACTTTTTCCTGCATCATGTCGCAATCCATGCCTGGCAGGTTAGATCTCGATCAGGCCGCCGACATCGGCCTCAGGGAACGAAGATCATCCTCACCATTGTCGCTGACCGATGAGCGGGAGAGCCGCGACCATGACAGCTGGTGGGGTACCGCGGCCCGAAACGAGTGCGTTGTCTCCGGAATACAAAGCGATCTCGGGAATTGGTTGGTTGGCGACTGTGCAAAGACCAGCCACGCTCGCTACGGTCTTGCCGAACCTAAAGGCGGTTGTCCAACACGCCATTGCGTTGATAACCGCATTGCGAAGAAGCAACATTAGAAGGGCTATCCCGATGACCGGTAATCCGTCGTTCGATCTGTTCAGGCTGCCCGATGAGCACGACGAGTTGCGCGCGGTGTTGCGGGATCTGTGCGAGCAGGAGATCGCGCCGCACGCCGCCGACGTCGATGAACGTTCGCGTTTCCCGGAGGAGGCGCTCAAAGCACTGAGCGCGTCGGGGTTTTCCGCAATCCACGTGCCCGAGGAGTACGGCGGGCAGGGTGCGGATTCAGTGGCGACGTGCATTGTGATGGAGGAGGTGGCACGCGTTGATGCGTCGGCATCGTTGATCCCCGGGGTGAACAAGCTGGGCACGATGGGTCTGATTCTGCGGGGTTCGGACGACCTGAAGAAGCAGGTGCTGCCGACGCTGGCGTCTGGGGAGGCGATGGCCTCGTATGCGCTCTCAGAGCGCGAGGCCGGCAGCGACCCGGCCGCGATGCGCACCCGTGCGCGACGCGACGGCGACGAGTGGGTGCTCAACGGCGCCAAGTGTTGGATCACCAACGGCGGCAAGTCGACCTGGTACACAGTGATGGCGGTGACCGATCCGGATAAGGGCGCCAACGGGATTTCGGCGTTCGTGGTGCACAAGGACGACCCCGGGTTCAGCGTCGGGCCGAAGGAACGCAAGCTGGGCATCAAAGGCTCGCCGACCACCGAGTTGTATTTCGAGGACTGCCGCATTCCCGGTGATCGGATCATCGGCGAGCCGGGCACCGGGTTCAAGACCGCGCTCGCAGCGCTGGACCACACCCGCCCTACCATTGGGGCGCAAGCCGTCGGCATCGCGCAGGGGGCGCTGGACGCGGCGATCGCCTATACCAAGGGGCGCAAGCAGTTTGGGCAGTCGGTCAGCAATTTTCAGGGCGTGCAGTTCATGCTGGCGGATATGGCGATGAAGGTGGAGGCGGCCCGGCTGATGGTCTACAGCGCCGCTGCGCGCGCCGAGCGCGGCGAGCCCGCATTGAGCTTTATCTCGTCGGCATCGAAGTGTTTTGCCTCCGACGTGGCCATGGAGGTTGCCACCGACGCGGTACAGCTGTTCGGCGGCGCCGGGTATACCACCGATTTCCCAGTCGAACGGATGATGCGCGACGCCAAGATCACCCAAATCTATGAAGGCACTAACCAGATTCAACGCGTCGTCATGTCACGCGCACTGCTGAAGTAGCGTCACCGGCCGGTCGACGACGATGCGGGATTCGGGTAGAGGAAATTCAGGGCCCGGTGTACCCCGGCGGGTTGACGCCATCCACCCAGAAGTCGACACCGAGTTGTCCGCCCGGCACGCAGTTGTAGACGGACAAGTCGGTGACGCCGGATTCCACCAGCACGTCCTCGCACAGCAGCGTGTTGCCGGTGTACTCCCGGGCGGGCTTGTTAAGGATGACGTAGGCCGCGTCGGAGTACACCTCGGGCTTGCGGGCCCGTCCCATCGCCTCGTCACCGCCGAGCAGGTTTTGCACCGCGGCGGTGGCTACCAGCGTGCGCGGCCACAACGTGTTCGACGCGATGCCCTCGTCGCGCATCTCTTCGGCGATCCCCAGCGCGCACAGCGTCATGCCGAACTTGGCCATCATGTACGCCGTCGGCTTCAACCACTCCTTGCCGAGCAGCACCGGCGGCGACAGCGTCAGGATGTGCGGGTTTTCCCGGCCCTTCAAATGCGGGATACACGCTTGGGAGACCGCGTAGGTGCCGCGCACTTGGATGCCGTTCATCAGGTCGAAGCGCTTCATCGGCACCTCGGTGATGGACCCCAGGTTGATCGCCGATGCGTTGTTGACGCAGATGTCGATGCCGCCGAACTGCTCGACGGTCTTGGCCACCGCGGATTCGACCGACTCCGGGTCGCGGACGTCCCCGACAATCGGCAGCGCCTGTCCGCCCGCGTCCTCGAGCTCCTTAGCGGCGGTGAACACCGTCCCCGGCAGCTTCGGGTGCGGCTCGGCGGTTTTGGCGATCAGGGCGATGTTGGCGCCGTCACTGGCGGCCCGTTTGGCGATCGCAAGGCCGATACCGCGACTGGCGCCAGAGATGAACATGGTCTTGCCATTGAGGGACATGGCGTCACACTAACGTCCTGCTGAAACCGGCTGGATTGGGGGACCGGCCGCGATGGATTCGGCCTGGAAATAGCACGATGGCTACCGGCGTTAAAAGAATCGGTCTCTGATGTTTGCGTGGGCAGACCCGGGCAGACACTGTCGGGAGCAGCCTTTAGATTGGGAGGAGCAGTTTGGTGTCAACGGCGACGAGCCTGTTGGGCGAGGAGCAGTTGGCTTGCTTCCTTGCGAGTCCGGTGGCGCTTTCTGTGCTGTCCGGTGACACCGCAGCAGAAGGGACCGGGTTAATCGAAATGGCCGACATAGACGGCGTGACAGAACAAGAGATTCCCGAGCCCGCACCCCATCAGGAGACGGACGAGGAACTGACGGCGCGTTTCGAGCGCGACGCGATTCCCTTGCTGGACCAGCTCTACGGCGGTGCGCTACGCATGACGCGCAACCCCGCCGACGCAGAAGACCTGCTGCAAGAGACGATGGTGAAAGCCTATGCGGGATTTCGCTCATTCCGGGCCGGCACCAACCTCAAGGCGTGGCTGTACCGAATCCTGACCAACACCTATATCAACAGCTATCGCAAGAGGCAGCGCCAGCCGGCGGAGTATCCGACCGAAGAGATCACCGACTGGCAGTTGGCGTCGAACGCTGAGCATTCGTCCACCGGGCTGCGTTCGGCTGAGGTCGAAGCGCTGGAGGCGCTGCCGGACTTAGAGATCAAAGAAGCGCTGCAAGCGTTGCCGGAAGAATTCCGGATGGCGGTCTATTACGCCGATGTCGAGGGTTTCCCTTATAAGGAAATCGCCGAGATCATGGATACGCCGATTGGAACGGTAATGTCGCGGCTGCACCGGGGCAGACGTCAGCTGCGTGGGCTTTTGGCCGACGTAGCCAAGGAACGGGGCTTTAACCGCGGTCAGCAGGCGCACGAGGAGGTGCCGTCATGAGCGAGTTTTCCAGCCCGGCAGACCCGCGCCCCGACGACAGCGATTCCCACGGCGGCCTTGGCTGCGCCGAAGTGATCGCCGAGGTATGGACCCTGCTTGATGGTGAATGCACACCGGAGGCCCGTGAGAAACTGCGCCGGCACCTCGAGGCATGCCCCGGGTGCTTCAAGCATTACGGGCTCGAGGAGCGGATCAAGGTGTTGATCGCGACCAAGTGCAAAGGCGACATGGCGCCCGAGGGCTTACGCGAGAGGCTACGGCTGGAGATCCGGCGGACCACCATCATCCGGCGTACGCAGTAGCGGTCACTAAGAATTGGGCCGCTTGCCGTGGTTGGCTTTGCTGTGCTTGCGGTCGCGCTTCTTGCGGCCCCGTTTGGCCATCTGTCGAAAACCTCCGTTGATTGCCCGTCAAACCGGGCGCCTGGCACCCGTTAGCTTGTCTCATAGTCTCTCACGGGAAGTCTTGTGCGGTGATGTCGGCCTGTCAGGGGCCCGTGCGCCGCGGTCTCGACCGGTCCTGTGGTTCGATATACGTAAGCCTGACAGAAGCTTGATGGACTAGCAGCCAGCCTGCGCAAATGGCCGAAACGAGTGGGGTGAAGATGGCCGAGGATGTGCGCGCCGAAATCGTGGCCAGCGTGCTCGAAGTCGTTGTGAACGAGGGTGACGAAATCGGCAAAGGTGACGTCGTGGTGCTGCTGGAGTCGATGAAGATGGAGATCCCCGTTTTGGCTGAAGTCGACGGCACCGTCAGCAAGGTGAGTGTGTCGGTGGGCGACGTCATTCAGGCGGGCGACCTTATCGCTGTGATCAGCTAGCCGTTGGACCCTTCCTGCCGGGGAATGACCCGGGGAGCTATTGATGTCAACTCTGGGTGATCTGCTTGCCGAACACACCATGCTGCCGGGTAACGCGGTGGACCACCTGCACGCGGTGGTCGGGGAGTGGCAGCTGCTGGCCGACCTGTCGTTCGCCGATTATCTGATGTGGGTTCGCCGCGACGACGGCGTGCTGGTGTGTGTGGCCCAGTGCCGGTCGAATACTGCGCCCACAGTTCTGCAGACCGATGCGGTGGGTAGTGTCGTCGCCTCCGATCGGCTGCCGCTCGTCGCCGAGACGTTCGACTCGGGCGCCGCTAGGCGGGATTGCGATGTGGGCCAAGAACATTTGTGGCTGCCCGGCCCGCACGTTGAGGCGTCCCCGGTGCGGTATGGCGGCCAGGTGGTGGCGGTGCTCACCCAGCATCGAACCGCCGTAGCGGCCGGCCGCACGTCCGGCCAGCTGGAGACCGCATACAAGGAGTGCGCCAGGGATCTTGTCGTCATGCTTGCGGAGGGCACGTTTCCCGACGTGGGGGACGTGGTCATGTCGCGCTCCACCCCCCGAGCGGGCGATGGCTTCATCCGCCTCGACGTCAACGGCGTCGTCGCCTACGCCAGCCCCAACGCGCTGTCGGCCTACCACCGGATGGGCCTGACGACCGAATTAGAGGGCCACAATCTCATCGAAGTCACGCGGCCGCTGATCTCGGACCCGTTCGAGGCGCAGGAAGTGGCCGAGCATGTGCAGGATTTGGTGGCCGGCGGGAAGAGCATGCGGATGGAGGTCGACGCCGGGGGCGCCACGGTGCTGTTGCGGACGCTGCCATTGGTGGTTCATGGCGTCAGCGCCGGTGCTGCGGTGCTGATCCGCGACGTCACGGAGGTGAAGCGCCGCGACCGGGCCCTGATATCCAAGGACGCCACGATCCGCGAAATCCACCACCGGGTGAAGAACAACCTGCAAACTGTGGCGGCGCTGCTGCGCCTGCAGGCCCGCCGGACGGTCAACGCCGAAGGACGGGAAGCGCTGATCGAGTCGGTGCGTCGGGTGTCGTCGATCGCGTTGGTCCACGACGCGTTGTCGATGTCGGTGGACGAGCAGGTGAATCTCGACGAGGTCATCGACCGGATCCTGCCGATCATGAACGACGTGGCGTCGGTGGACCGGCCGATCCGGATCAACCGGGTCGGTGACCTGGGCGTGCTGGACTCCGACCGGGCGACGGCCCTGATCATGGTGATCACTGAACTGGTCCAGAACGCGATCGAGCACGCATTCGATCCGGCGGCTCACGAAGGCTCGGTGACCATTCGCTCCGAGCGCTCAGCGCGCTGGCTCGACGTCGTCGTGCACGACGACGGGCGCGGATTGCCGGAAGGTTTCAGTCTGGAGACGTCCGACAGCCTCGGTCTACAGATCGTGCGGACCCTGGTGTCGGCTGAACTCGACGGCACCTTGGGGATGCGTCAAGCTCCCTCCCGAGGCACCGATGTGGTGCTACGAGTACCGATCGGTCGACGGGCCCGATTGGTGCTGTGATGCCGCACGCAACAGTGCGGCCCCGACGGTTGTCGGGGCCGCACTGTTAGCGCAAACTGGGTCAGACTCCGCTACGGGCCTTTGTCCGGGCATTGCGACGCTTGAGTGCGCGCCGCTCGTCTTCGCTCATGCCGCCCCAAACGCCCGAGTCCTGGCCGGTATTCAAGGCCCAGGCGAGGCACTCTGTGGTCACCTGGCATCGATTGCAGACCAGTTTCGCGTCAGCGATCTGTGCGAGCGCCGGGCCACTGTTCCCTACCGGGAAGAACAGCTCCGGGTCCTCGTCACGACAGACCGCTTTGTGGCGCCAATCCATACGTTGTACTCCTCACTGAGTGCGCAGCAAGGCGCACGGCCATTTTCTTCGGCTGTTAACGCGTGCACAAGAAAAGGGTCCGTACCCCTACATAAATTTCTGCATGCAACCTTTCGATCGTTTCACAGGCTCAACAGATGTCAATAGTGTGAGTTCGCTCGTGGGCTATCTCACTTTGACGATCTCGTAGTCAAGCCCTCACTCCGTTGTACTACACTGACGGGTCACTTCCGCCGATAAGTTTTCCCGCCCGGCCGCTCAGCCCCTCGTTACCGCAGCTCAGGAGCGTTTTTGCGGGGAGGGGCTACCACCGCCAGCGCGTCCGGAACCGCCTTGAACGTCATGGTCTCGCGCACGCCGAGGTAATCCCCGTCGAACTGACACGCGACCGGGACTCCGGTCGAGGTGACTCGCAGGCAGGACACGTCGTCCCCGGTAATGAGGTGCTGGAAGTTGAACTTGGGCCGTTTCGCGAACATCTGCCGGACTATCCGCAGGGTTGGGATCGGCTTCATGGTGGTGGGGGCGAACACTCCGAGTCCCGACTCGAAGGTGCAGCCGGGATTGGTCCATACCGGCCGGTCGTTTGCGAAAGTCCACGGACTGGAGTTCGACACGAACACGAAGCTCACCCCGGTAATCGGTTCGCGGCCGGGAAGTTCGAGCGTGAGCATCGGCTCGCGGCGCGTGTAGCCCCACACGGCGGGCACCGCCGCGCGAATATAGCGCCACGCCGTGACCTTGCCGCCCTTATCGCGTTCGGCCTCGACCGCGGCCACCACCTCCGCGTCGACGCCCATTCCGGTGTTGAACACGGCCCACCGCTCACCGCAGTCGATCAGGCCGATACGGCGCCACGTGTGGTGACCGCGGTAGTCGTCGAGCAGCTGGATGAGCTGGTTGGTGGCGGCGACCGGGTCCCGGGAGATTCCCAGCGATCGCGCCAGCACATTCGCCGAACCGCCAGGCACCACCGCAACCGCCGGTACAGGCCCTTTCAGCGTCGAACCGGGACGGCCGAGCAAACCGTTGACCACCCCGCTCACCGTGCCGTCGCCGCCGTGCACGACGACCAGGTCGACGCCGTCCGCAGCGGCCTTCTGTGCGAGTTCGGTGCCGTGACCACGGTGGTTGGTGTGCTCGACGGTGAGCTGCAGGCGGCTCTTGAGCGCGTGCGCCAGCAGGTCGCGACCGGCCGGGGTGGTGGAGGTGGCTGTGGGGTTGACGATCAGCACGGCACGCATGAGGCATGAGCTTATGGGGTGTCGTTAAGGCCCGGATGTGAGGGAACGCCCGCTTGCGGGGGAGAGCCGGTACGCGTGACTACGCTGACGCTGGTGACAGGTTTCCGCGGCAAGCGGGCGGTATCCCAGCCTGCCCCAGCCGTCGTGCGTGGCGCGGGCCTCCTCGTGGCGGTGCAGGGGGTGGCCGCGCTGATGGTGGCGGTGGTGCTGGTGGTGCGGGGCATCGCGGGAGCCGACCAGCATGTGGTCAACGGTCTGGGCACGGCAGTGTGGTTCGTTCTGGTCGGCGGTGTGGTGCTCGCCGCCGGACGCGCGCTGATGGTCGGCAAGCGCTGGGGCCGCGGGCTGGCCGTGATCACCCAGCTGCTCCTACTGCCCGTGGCGTGGTACCTCGCGGTGGGGTCGCATCAGCCGGGCTTCGGGATTCCCGCGGGCATCGTGGCGCTGACCGTGTTGGGCTTGCTCTTCAGTCCCGCAGCCGTACGCTGGGCCGCCGGCGGCGATCAGGGCGACTCTGCCAGCTCAGCCAACCGCGGGCCAGACAGCCGATAGGTGGTCCACTCACGCTGCGGTTCCCCGCCGATCCCGTCGTACAGCGTGATGGCGGCGGCGTTCCAGTTCAGCACCGCCCATGACAACCGCGTGTAGCCCTTGTTGAGGCATTCACCGGCCAGTGCCGCCAGCAGCGCACGGGCCAGGCCGCGGCGGCGAAACCTCGGCCGCACGAACAGGTCTTCGAGGTAAATGCCCGCCACACCGTCCCAAGTGGAGAAGTTGACAAACCACAGCGCCATCGCAGCGATCTCGCCGTCAACTTCTGCGACGTGCCCGTGCACCGTCGGAGGATTACCGAAAAGCGCTGTAGAAATTTGTGTCTCGGTGACAGTGCATTGATCGGCGGCGTGTTCGAATTCGGCCAGCGCGTGGATAATTTCGGTAATTGCGATGGCGTCTTCCGGTGTGGCGCGGCGGATGTTTTCGCTCATCGGATTTTTTCGTTCAACGCTCAACTTCTAGCGCATTGAGTATCGTGGCGAATTTCGTTGTGGTTTCTGCAACTTCCTCATCGGGGTCGGATTCGGCGACGATACCGCCACCGGCGCGTGCGAGCGCGGTGCGCCGATCTGCCGACAGCTGCGCACAGCGGATGGACACCACCCAGCGGCCGTCGCCCCGGGCGTCGCACCAACCAACGGCCCCCGCGTAGAAACCGCGGTCACCTTCCAACTCGGCGATGAGCTGGGTTGCGGCCTTCGTCGGCACCCCGCCGACCGCCGGAGTAGGATGCAGCGCCAACGCTAAATCGATTGCGGTAGTTGATTTGTCGCGTAGCCGGCCGCTGATCGGTGTGCATAGATGCCAGACTGTGGCGGTGCGGCTCAATTGGGGCTCCGGGGCGATCGTCAGGTCTTCGCACAGTGGCTCCAAGACGTCCCGAATGGTCTCGATAACAAGCTGATGCTCGTGCCGGTTCTTGGCCGAACCGGCCAGGGCGGCAGCGTTTTCGGCGTCGAGCTCAGGGTCGGCGGCGCGCGGGGCCGAACCGGCAAACGGCCGGCACATGACGCGGTCGCCGGAGCGCGCCACCAGAAGTTCTGGGCTGGCGCCCACCAGTGCCACGCCCGCGTAGTCGTCGCCGGCGGCGGTCAGGTCGACGAGATAGCCGTATGCGGCCGGGTCCGCGGCGATGAGCCGGCGCAGGATGACGCGGGCATCCAATGGAGCATCCGCCACCAGCTGCAACGCGCGTGCCAGCACCACCTTGCGCAGCGGGTTGTCCGGCGCGGCGAGCTCGTCCCGTGCGCGGCTGATCCGGTCGCGGTAGTCGGCTGGCGGCGGCACGGCGGCGGCGATGCGCACGGAGGGTAGCGGGCCCGTCGGCCAGTCGGGCGGTTCATCGGTGGATAGTACGGTGCCCGGCACCAGCAGCGCTGCGGGTCTGTCCACGTCGAAAGGCAAGGCGCCCAAGATTATTCGGGCTGACCCTGAGCGCAGCGCCGCTTGTGCTGCCCGCACGTCGCAGTAGCGCCGCTGCACCCCGTCGGCGACCAGGGTTTGTGTCGGCCCGCACAGCGCGAACGGCGGTTCCAGGAAGCTCACCCGGGTGCGATCGCCTGCAGCTGGCCGGTCAATCCGAGCGCAGCGAGCTGTCGCACGCCATGCTCGAAACCGCACACGGCGATGGAGCCGGCGAGCATCCAGAAGCGGCTGCCCTCGACGAGCGGCAGCTCCACCCAGCGTGTGATGAGCGAACGGGAGAAGTGGCTATGGCCCACGAACACCACGTCGCGCGAGCTCATGTGCTCTAACGCCAATGCGACGGCCCGATCAGCGCGGTTTCTGACTTGCGCCACACTCTCGCCGCCGGGGCATCCGTGCGTCCAAACCAGCCAATCAGGAACCGATTCCCGGATCTGCGGGGTCGTCAACCCCTCGTAGGACCCGTAATCCCACTCGGCGAGCAGGGGAGACACCTCGTCGACGGCGAGCCCGGCCAGCTTGGCTGTGGTCAGGGCACGTATGCGCGGGCTGCTGATCACCAGCGGGTCAGCCAGTTCCAGTTCACGCAGAACGCGTCCGGCAAGTTCGGCCTGGACCCGCCCGGTATCGGTCAGTTCGATGTCGGTACGGCCGGTGTGCTGGCCGGATTTCGACCATTCGGTCTCGCCGTGGCGGAGCAGTACAAGTCGGTGGTTGTGCAAGCCCATGCTGAGAGATTCTGCCCGACGGCATGCTCGGCATGTCGGCCGAAGCACCCGGCGGGCGAACATGCCAGGATGGGCACTGTAACCGCGCGGCGACGATGCAGAGCCGAAGGCGATGTGGGGGTACCACCCGCTTGCGGGGGAAGGAACAGCGTCTGTGACTAAGACCCGGGTATTGGCGGTGGCCAACCAGAAGGGCGGCGTCGCCAAGACGACGACGGTTGCCTCGCTGGGTGCCGCGATGGCGGATGAGGGACGACGAGTGCTGCTCGTCGACCTTGATCCGCAGGGCTGCTTGACCTTCTCGCTCGGCCAGGATCCCGACAAACTACCGGTGTCCGTGCACGAGGTGTTACTCGGTGAGGTCGAGCCCAACGCCGCGCTGGTCTCGACACTGGAGGGAATGACGCTGCTGCCGGCCAACATCGACCTGGCAGGCGCTGAGGCGATGTTGCTGATGCGGGCCGGCCGCGAATATGCGCTCAAACGCGCACTGGCCAAACTCTCCGACCAGTTCGACGTGGTCGTCATCGACTGCCCGCCGTCGCTGGGTGTGCTTACCCTCAACGGGCTGACGGCCGCCGACGAGGTCATCGTGCCGCTGCAGTGCGAGACACTCGCGCACCGTGGTGTCGGCCAGTTCCTGCGCACGGTCGCCGATGTCCAGCAGATCACCAACCCGGATCTGCGGCTTCTTGGCGCTTTGCCGACGCTGTACGACTCGCGTACCACTCACACCCGCGACGTGCTGGTCGACGTCGCCGACCGCTACAACTTGCCGGTGCTGGCCCCGCCGATTCCACGCACCGTGCGTTTCGCCGAGGCCAGCGCCTCCGGCTCGTCAGTGATGGCTGGGCGCAAGAACAAAGGCGCGGCGGCCTACGCCGACCTGGCGCAGGCGTTGCTCAAGCATTGGAAGACCGGCAAACCGCTGCCGACGTTGACCGTCGAGGTTTAGCGACGGGGCGCCCGCAAGCGGTCAGCCCAAGGCCACCACCGTGTCGCCCCGCTGCTCGAACACCTGAGATCCCGAAACGACCGGGATCACCGCTGAGCTGCTCGGTGCCCGGTTCACCGGAATGTAGCGCTCGTTGGCGCCGCTGACTGGGTCATAGACACCGATCGCGCCGGTGACCGGCACCAGCAGTCGACCCGCCATCATCACACCCGGTCCCAATGGCGCCGTCGTGTCGCCCGCGGCAATGGTGTAGCGCAGTGTCAGATTGCTCGCCTCGAAAACCATCAGGGAATCGCCGGTCCACCAGGTCACCAGGCTGCCCGCGTGTGAGACCGCCGCCGAGCTCGACGGCGGTTTGGGCAGCAGGGTGCTCGACACGGTGGTGCCGGTTTCGTCGATCACGTCAACTCGGGGTTGCGGAGACGGCAGATAGACCGCGGTGGTGTTCTCCCAGACGGTCAGCACGCGAGCACCTGAATCCGGTGCGATCCCGGGTTCGGACACGACGTGTTGCTGGGGTTCGTCGTCGTCCTTGCCGGGGCGTAACAGCACAAGCCGCAGGTCGGCCTGATTCACGCAGCTTTCCAGCACCGAGACCGCCGACGAGCTGGCCGCCGCCGAGACCAGCTTGCATCCGGAGTGCAGTCCTCGCGCCGACGGTTTCACTCGGGCGTCGGTCTCGCCGTAGGCCAGCATCCGGACCATATCCGAGCGCCACAGTTCCAGCCGGGTGTCGCCTACGGACAACACCGTCGTGCCGTCGGAGGAGAGGCGCACGTGCGGATCGGCGTAGCCGCTGCGGGCGGGCCCGCGGCGACCCGTGGACCCATCCAGGGTGCTCACCTGTCCGCATCCGCGGTCGTCGTGAAAGACCGCGACGGCGAAGTGGTAGACCCAGGAGACTCCGCACAGGTCGCTGTCACGGGCGTAGCTCCAGCGGGACTGGCCCGTGCCGGGGTCGCGGCCGTCGACCTGGCGGCCGTCGCCGGTGATGACCGTCCCGCCGACCGCCACGGGTGCGGTGGTGGCAGGACTGGTGGCAGTCCATAGCTGCTTCAGGCTGGCCGGCACTTGCCGGGCCGGAGTCGGGTTGGGTGCCGGAACGGCAGCCGGCCGGCTGATGGTGGCCCGGGCGTCGCTGGTCCACCAGATCAGCGAGGCGGTTGCGGCGACGACGACCGCGATCGCCATGGCGGCCAAGATATCGCCCTTGGTCCGGCGCTCGGGTCTGACCATGCGGCCGAGCGGCGCTCAGTTGGCGTGCGCGGTGGCGGCGGTGGCTTCAGCGGGCTTACGGCGCCGACGGCGGCGCCGGCTGGTCCCGGGGTTACCCGGGGGAGAGCTGGACGGCGCCTCGGCGGCGGCTTCACCGTTGCCGTCGCTGACGGCCGCGTTGCCCGACGGGTGTCCGGTGACGGGCTGGCCGCCCCGGGTGCGCCGTCGCGGCGCGCCGGACCGGGTACGTCCGGACCGCTCCGACTGGGTGTCACGGTCGCCGTTGCGGCGTTGTCCTTGCGACTTTCGTGCCGTACCCACCGTGCTCGCCGCCTCGGCGGGGATGCCCAACTCGGCGTAGAGGTGCGGCGAACTGGAGTAGGTCTCGGCCGGATCGGGGGAGCCCAGGCCCAGCGCCTTGTCGATCATCGTCCAGCGGGGCAGTTCGTCCCAGTCCACCAGGGTGACCGCGATGCCGGTGCGGCCGGCGCGGCCGGTGCGCCCGATGCGGTGGACGTACATCTTGTCGTCCTCGGGGCACTGGTAGTTGATTACATGGGTGATGTCGTCGATGTCGATGCCGCGAGCGGCGACGTCGGTGGCGACCAGCACGTCGATATCGCCGGAGCGAAACGCTTTGAGCGCCTTCTCACGCGCTATCTGTCCGAGATCACCGTGCACGGCGCCCACCGCGAATCCGCGCTCGGCCAAGTCGTCGGCCACTTTCTGTGCGGTGCGCTTGGTGCGGGTGAAGACCATCGTCGCGCCCCGGTCGCGGGCCTGCAGTATCCGGCTCACCAGCTCCACCTTGTCCAGCGCGTGGGCGCGGTAGACGAACTGCTCGGTGGTGTCATGGACCGCCAAGGAATGCGGTGCCTCGGCCCGGATATGAGTGGGCTGGTCCATGAACGTGCGGGCCAGCGTGATGATCGGGTCCGGCATGGTCGCCGAGAACAGCATCGATTGCCGATCAGCGGGGATCTGGCGCAGGATGCGCTCTATGTCGGGCAAAAAGCCCAGGTCGAGCATCTCGTCGGCCTCGTCGAGCACCAGCATCGACAGCCCGCCCAACTGCAGGTGGCCCTGCTGGCACAGGTCGAGCAGCCGGCCCGGGGTGCCCACCACAACGTCGGCGCCGGCGCGCAGCGCCTCGACCTGTGGCTCGTAGGCGCGTCCGCCGTAGATGGAGATCACGGACAGCCGGCGGCCGTCCTCGGTGGTCAGGTACTTGGCCGCAGTGGCCAGGTCCTCGGTGACCTGCAGGCATAGCTCCCGGGTGGGCACCACAACCAGGGCCCGTGGTGCGCCGGTCAGCGGTCTCGATCCGGCGCCGCCGGTGATGCGCTGCAGCAGCGGCACGCCGAACGCGAAGGTTTTGCCCATGCCGGTACGGGCCTGGCCGATCACGTCCGTCGCCGGCGAGCGCCAGCGGCAGGGTCAGCTCTTGGATGGCAAAAGGGCGCTCAATGCCTTTTTCCGCTAGTGCGCGGACTATTTCGTCGCGAACACCAAGTGTGGCAAAGGTGCAGTTCAGTTGTGCTTGTCAGTGTGCTCATACGTGGGTAGGGAGCCTTTCGGTGACGATATCGGTCATGTGTCGGTGTTTCTCTGTCGCGGTCACGCGCGCACGAGTTCCGACTCCGAATACGTCGCCGAGTCGCGGGCCCCTGTTCAGTCTTGGCGGGCCAGCTGTGCACGCACATTTCGCCGATAGCAGCATTCATTCGACAAATACAGCCGCTATCTACGTACATGATAGCTGGTCGACAGCTGGCTCCCATTTTCCGCTAAGTCCGCCGACTAGAGTGTTGCCATGACTTCGCCCTCCTCCGCCGACCAGGTGGACGATTCGCCTACCCCACGACTGTCGGCTGATCATCCGGGCGTCAACGAGTTGTTCGCGGTCCTGGCTTACGGCGAGATCGCCGCGTTCTACCGGCTCACCGACGAGGCTCGGATGGCCCCTGACCTCCGGGGACGGATCTCGATGGCAAGCATGGCCGCCGCCGAGATGGGGCACTATGAGGTGCTGCGCGACGCCCTGGAAAGCCGGGGCGTCGACGTGGTGTCGGCGATGTCGAAGTACGTGTCGGCGCTCGAGAACTACCACCGGCTGACGATGCCGAGTACGTGGCTGGAAGCTTTGGTGAAGACTTATGTCGGTGACGCCCTGGCCTCCGACTTGTATCTCGAGATCGCCGATGGGCTGCCCGACGAGATCGCCGACGTAGTGCGGGCGGCACTGTCGGAGACCGGGCACTCGCAGTTCGTCGTCGCCGAAGTGCGCGCCGCCGTGACCGCCAGCAGCAAACAGCGCAGCCGGCTGGCGCTGTGGTCGCGTCGTCTGTTCGGCGAAGCGATCACTCAGGCCCAGTACCTGCTGGCCGACCACGATGAGCTAGTCGACCTGGTGGTATCGGGTGCCGGTGGTCTGGGCCAGCTCAGTGCGTTCTTCGACCGTCTGCAGCTGACGCACGACCGACGGATGCACGAACTCGGTCTGAGCTGACTCTCAGGGTGTGCAGGTCGCCAGGTTCGAGTTGTTGGTCGACGCGACCACCATTTGACCGGCGGCATCGATGATCGAGCAATTGAGCCGGCCGTAGAAGCTGGTCGCGACGACCGATTCGGTCTGGACGCCAGGATTCAGGACGATCATCTTCGACCACGGCAGCGACACGTTGAACTCGGTCTGGGGGTAGCCCCGCGCATCGGTGTAGACGACGTTCACCAGGTCCAGCAGCTGCTTCGTCCCGGTCACGCTGTAGACGACGGTGCGCGGATTCAGCGCTGCCGATGGCGGCGGGCCAGCTGGCGCGAGAGGCGGCGCGGCGGTGGGCGTTCCCGTCGGCCCCGTGCTGGGCGCGGCGCTGGGCGTGGTCACCGTAGTGACTGTCTCGGGCGGTAATTGGGGCATGCGGGAGGGGCTGGGCGGGGCATTGTTAGGGGCGCTGGGCGGGACGGTTGTTTTCGTCGTTGCGGGCGCCGAGGTCACCGGGTGGGGAGCCGGCGCTCCCACAGTGGCCTTGGTCGAAGCGCTGTCGCCGCTGTTGATGATGACAGCGGTCGCGATGGCGCCCAGGGCCACCACGGCGCCGAGAATCGCCGCGACCGGGCGCCAGCGGGGATCGGGTGGCCAGCCCGTCCAGCCGTAGTCGCCGTCGAGGTTGGGGTCGGTTTCGTCGGTCTCCCACGCGTCGTCGTCGGGGTAGTCCCGAACCTTGTCGTCGAGATGGGGCAGTGTGGTACCCATGGTGCTGACGTTACGTATGTGGAAACACGAGATCGGGCGTCGAGGGCGTGTGTCAGACCAGCTGGAAGCTAATCGTTATCTGCTCGCGACTCCGTTTCGCTTACCGCGAACTGTGCGGTGGGGGGCTGTCGGGGATACGCACCAGCCGCGTCCACTAGCCTGCTGCTGACAGGTCTACGACTTCAATGCCAACGGAAGGGGCGCACCGTGGAGGTCAAGATCGGTATCACGGACAGTCCGCGCGAGCTCGTCTTGTCCAGTGCGCAGACACCCGCTGAAGTCGAAGAACTCGTCAGCGCCGCACTGAGCGAAGGCTCGGGTCTGCTGAGACTGAGCGACGAGAAGGGCCGTCGCTTCCTGATCCACACCGCCAAGATCTCCTACGTCGAGATCGGTGTCGCCGACGCGCGCCGAGTCGGCTTCGGGATCGGCGCGGAAGTTGCGAAACTCACCGGGAAGGCCGCTAAAGGCGAGTAAGCGGCACGTGTGACAACCCGCCCCAGGCGAACTGAACGGTGCCCTCGACGGCGTCCGACTTGGAAATCGGACGGTCGGAGTCAAGCCAGTACCTGGCGCAATCGACGCTGATACCGACCAGTCCCACCGCGATCATCCGGGCGCGGTGGGGGTCCAGCCCGGAATCCGCGCTGATCAAGGCGAACACTGCATCGATGCACGATTCGGTGGCGACCCGCACTTGCGCGGCGACCTCGGGTTCGGTGACGTAGTCGTTCTCGAATATCAGCCGGTAACCCTGGCTGTCGTGCTCGATGAAGTCGAAAAACGCCTGCACTGCCGCGTGCAACCGCTGCCGGTTATCGGTGGTAGTGCTCAACGCCTGCTGCACGCCCGAGACCAGGTTTTCGACGTGCCGTGCAAGCACGGCCAGGTACAGCTCAAGCTTGCTCGAAAAGTGTTGATAAAGAACCGGTTTGCTGACCCCCGCCCGGTCGGCGATCTCGTCCATACCGGCCGCGTGGTAGCCGCGGTTGACAAAGACATCGCTGGCGACGACAAGCAATTGGCCACGACGCTCATCCCGGGGCAACCGGTTGCCGCGCCGGTTCGAAGCCGCCATGCCATCTCCCGGCCGACCGCGGTCAGCCGATTTGACGGCACGCCGTGCCGCCTCTTTGGCGAGTTCGCTCATCGAGTCCTCATCTGATTGTCGGCAACCGGCCATCGGCACCGCCGGTGCCAGCCGCGCGCGGCTCGTTGCACTGACATTACTACCCGTGACGTCTTCGCGATCGCCATCGTCGTTGCTGGCAGAAAGCGGTGTCGGGCGGTGCATTCGGGCGCGCCAGGGGCGACCGCGTTGCCAGCTGTGCAATCCTGGGGAAATGACGTCCCAGCGGCCTCTGCGTGGCACCGGTCGAGTCCCGGTGCTGCGTGACGAGTGGCGAGAACCACTTCGGGCCCTGCGTGACCCGATCGCCCGGGACGCCGGACGAGCCCGGGCCGACCGGGACCGGCCGCGCCAGTGGCGCAAACAGACTTGGCTGGGACGGTTCGTATCAACGTACGGCTGGCGTGCGTACGCGTTGCCTGTTCTGGTGGTGCTCACCGCGGTGGTCATGTACCAGACGGTGACCGGAACCGGTGCGCCGAAGCCGACGGCGAGTCAGCCCATCCAGGGTCCGCCCGCGATCGGCGCGGTGGGCACTGCGATCATCGACGCACCACCTCGCGGGCTCGCTGCGTTCGACGCCAATCTGCCGGCCGGGACGTTGCCGGATGGTGGCCCGTTCACCGAAGCGGGTGACAAGACTTGGCATGTCGTGCCGGGCAGGACGCCGCAGGTCGGTCAGGGCACCGCCAAGGTGTTCAGGTACACCGTCGAGGTGGAGAACGGCATCGACCCTTCGATGTTCGGCGGCGACGACGCATTTGCTGAGATGGTGGACCAGACGATGGCCAATCCCAAGGGCTGGACGCACAACCCGCAATTCGCGTTCGTCCGGATCGACAACGGAAATCCGGACTTTCGCATCTCGCTGGTGTCTCCGGTGACGGTCCGTGAGGGCTGTGGCTACGAATTCCGGTTGGAGACTTCCTGCTACAACCCGTCATTTGGGCAAGGACCGACAGGCGCGGGTCTTCATCAACGAAGCGCGCTGGGTGCGCGGAGCCGTCCCATTCGAGGGGGACGTCGGTTCCTACCGGCAGTATGTGATCAACCACGAGGTCGGTCACGCCATTGGGTACGTGCGCCATGAGCCCTGCGAAAAGCAGGGTGGTCTGGCGCCGGTGATGATGCAGCAGACGTTCTCCACGTCGAATGACGATGCCGCCAAGTTCGACCCCGATTTCGTCAAAGCCGACGGGAAGACCTGCCGATTCAATCCCTGGCCGTATCCGATCGCTTGACGGCCCGGCGACGATGCGCGCCGCGAAGCGGCGTGAGGTGGGGGTACCCCCAGCCGCGCAGCGGCGAGGGGCCGAGCTGGGCAATCAGGTCAAGCCCGGGCAGCACGGCCGGCGGTCTGGGTGTTGAATTCATTGCCGTCCGCTCGGACGACTGCTGTGATGGGTATGGACGACGGTGAAGAAGTTGAACCGAGAAGCTGACCGAGGAGATGTGAGGTGTCGACATCGTTGCCGCCTCTTGTGGAGCCGGCACACCAGCTGACTCGCGACGAGGTGGCCCGCTACAGCCGCCATCTGATCATTCCCGACCTGGGTGTCGACGGACAGAAGCGGCTCAAAAACGCCCGAGTGCTGGTGATCGGCGCCGGCGGGCTCGGAGCACCGACGTTGCTGTACCTGGCCGCCGCCGGCGTGGGCACGATCGGCATCGTCGATTTCGACGTCGTCGACGAGTCGAACCTGCAGCGTCAGATCATCCATGGTGTAGCCGACGTCGGACGGTCCAAGGCCCAGTCGGCGCGCGACTCGATCGCCGCGATCAACCCGCTGGTCGAGGTGCGCTTACACGAGTTCCGGCTGGATTCCAGCAACGCCGTCGACCTGTTCGAACGGTACGACCTCATCGTGGACGGCACCGACAACTTCGCCACCCGGTATCTGGTCAACGACGCCGCGGTGCTGGCCGGAAAGCCGTACGTGTGGGGGTCGATTTACCGATTCGAGGGCCAAGTCTCGGTGTTCTGGGAGGACGCTCCGGGCGGGCTGGGACTCAACTACCGGGACCTCTACCCGGAGCCGCCGCCGGCCGGCACGGTGCCGTCGTGCGCCGAAGGCGGCGTACTGGGGATCGTCTGCGCGTCCATCGCGTCGGTGATGGGTACCGAGGTGATCAAACTCATCACCGGGATCGGCGAATCCCTGCTGGGCCGATTGATGATCTACGACGCGCTGGAGATGACCTACCGCACCATCAAGATCCGCAAGGACCCATCAGACGCCTTCAGGCCGAAGATCACCGAATTGGTCGACTACGAGCAGTTCTGCGGTGTGGTGTCCGAAGATGCCGCCCACGCCGTCACCGACTGCACGATCACCCCGCGGGAGTTGCGCGAGTTGCTGGACTCCGGCAAGAAGCTGGCTCTGATCGACGTTCGTGAGCCCGCGGAGTGGGACATCGTGCACATCGACGGGGCCCAGCTGATCCCGCAGTCGCTGATCAACTCCGGTGAGGGTCTGGCAAAGCTGCCGCAGGACCGCATGGCGGTGCTGTATTGCAAGACGGGCGTGCGCTCGGCCGAGGCGCTGGTGACGGTGAAGAAGGCCGGATTTTCCGATGCGGTGCATTTGCAGGGTGGGATCGTGGCGTGGGCGCAGCAGATGCAACCCGACATGGTGATGTACTGACCCGATACGCCTGGTGGCCTCGTTTAGGCTACCGGTGTGAATGTCGAGCCACCGCCGGACCATGTGCTGTCGGCGTTCGGTTTGACCGGTGTGAAGCCCGTCTATTTGGGTGCCAGCTGGGAAGGTGGCTGGCGATGCGGCGAAGTCGTCTTGTCGTTGGTGGCCGACCACGCCCGCGCGGCGTGGTCGGCCCGGGTGCGGGAGACGTTGTTCGTTGACGGCGTTCGGCTGGCCCGGCCGGTCCGCTCGACGGACGGGCGATACGTGGTTTCCGGGTGGCGGGCGGATACGTTCGTCGCTGGCACGCCGGAGCCAAGGCATGACGAAGTCGTCTCGGCGGCGGTGCGCCTGCACGAGGCGACCGGCAAACTGGAGCGTCCCCGATTTCTGACCCAGGGGCCCACCGCACCCTGGGGGGACGTCGATATTTTCATCGCCGCCGACCGCGCCGCGTGGGAGGAACGGCCGTTGGCCTCGGTGCCCCCGGGCGCGCGGACAGCCCCTCCGACAGCGGACACCCAGCGATCGGTGGAGCTGATCGATCAGCTTGCCAGCTTGCGCAAACCGACCAAGAGCCCCAACCAGGTGGTGCACGGAGATCTCTACGGGACAGTGCTTTTCGTGGGCACGGCAGCCCCGGGGATCACCGACATCACCCCCTACTGGCGGCCCGCATCGTGGGCTGCGGGTGTAGTCGTTGTCGACGCGTTGTCCTGGGGCGAGGCCGATGACGGACTCATCGAACGCTGGAATGCGTTGCCGGAGTGGCCGCAGATGTTGTTGCGGGCCTTGATGTTTCGTTTGGCGGTCCACGCGCTGCACCCGCGGTCGACCGCCGAGGCGTTCCCGGGCCTGGCCCGCACCGCGGCGCTGGTCCGGTTGGTGCTCTAAACCCCGGGCGGGAACTCGTAACGGACCTCGCGCAATGCGATCTTGCCGTCGGTTGCCAGAACCCCTTCGGCGCGCAGCAACTCCAGCTGACGGGTCCTCAGATGTCGCGCCGGGCGCCCGGACGCGGTGATCACTCGGTGCCAGGGCAAGTCCGAGGAGTCGGTCCGCATAACCCAACCGACGATGCGCGGGCTGGAAAGTCCTGCGACAGCGGCGATGTCGCCGTAGGTGGCGACACTGCCGGACGGAATTGCCGCGACCAGCGCACGCACCCGCTCGACCTGCTCGTCGGTCACCGGTGCCACGATCAGCGCGCTTCCAAAAGCTCACGCGCCAGCGCGGCGACTTCGGTGGGCCTGGCGTAGGGCACCATGTGGTTGCAGTCGAAATCCAGCAGCCGAAAATCGGATCCCAATCGTTCTTGAAGTCCGGCGATGAGTTGGTCGCTGACATATGGCGGCGAGGTCCGCTTTGCTCGCACCAGGACCGTCGCCGTTGCAGCTGGCGGTAGCACGACATCGCGGGCCAACTCACTCCAGTACGACATCATCGCCGGCAGGCTGACACGCCAGCCGTACCGCCCGCTCGGCAGCTTGATCAGATGCTCGTCGATCTCGGCGTCGAGCAACGCCGGCTCGACGTCAGCCCAAGAGCCCGCCGCCTTTTCCATGCGCGCTTCCTCGGCGTGCGGGTAGTCGGGCGAGGAAAGCATCGCGTCGGCGATCTCGCGCATCCACATACCGTCCAATCCGACCGCTGGGTCGAGCAGCAGCAGCGCCGCCACCTGGTCCGGGCGAGCCGCGGCCAGATGCATTGCGAGCGCGCCGCCGAAGGAGTGACCAACCACCAGCACCGGGGTGTCGGCCTCGTCGTCGAGTAGCGCGGCCAGCGCTGAGACGTTGGCGTCGATGGTCCACGGCGCCGCCCACGACGACCTACCGTGGCCGAGCAGATCCGGTGCGGCGATGGTGATCTCGGGCAGGTGGCCGGCCAAATGCTGCCAACGCTGCCCGTGGCCGGTCAATCCGTGGATCGCCAGCGATCCGCACCGGACCGGACGGACCGTAGCGATGCACGTGATAGATCAGCGGTCACCCGTCGATGGTGCCAGTTGCCACCACGGGTGCTGGTGGGCGGTCGGTCGGTGCGGTGTGCTGCCCGCCTCAGCGATCGTCATCCCAATCGTCCTCGGCGGGGACGATGAAAGCCTGCTCGATCACATCGGCTTCATTGGCATCGCGATCCGCGGCGGTCAGGTAGTCGGTGTCCAAGCGGGCCTCGTCGTCGAAATCGACAGGTTGCTGTTGTTCCGCGGCGTCGCCTTCAGGCGCTTCGTCGATGGGAAAGCCGCGTTCGACGTCCTTCACGATCCGAACACCTCCTAACCGTTCGTCGGGCTGCTCGCTGTCTCCAGGGTAAGAGCCGGTGTCGGCGCCGGCCGGGCCGACTTGTCAGACCCTGGTGATTGCATGCAGCCATGTACACCTGGGACGCCGAGGCGCGTGCTGTTCTGGCGCCTGGCTTACGCGGGCTGGTGCGTGTCCTGGGCGGGCCCGGCACCGGTAAGAGCAGCCTGCTGGTCGACGCCGCGGTCGCTCAGATCGACGCCGGTGTCGACCCGGAATCGGTTCTGCTGCTTACCGGTTCCGGTCGGATCGGGATGCGGGCGCGCGCTACCTTGACGACGGCGTTGCTCCGATCGCGCTCCACCGGGCCCTGCCGGGCCGCCGTCCGCGAGCCGTTGGTACGTACCGTGCACAGCTATGCCTACGCGGTCTTGCGGCGGGCCGCCGAGCGTGCCGGCGATGCGCCCCCACGGCTGGTCACCAGCGCCGAACAGGACGCCATCATCCGGGAACTGCTGGCCGGTGACGTTGAGGACGGACCGCGCGCAGCGACGGCCTGGCCGGTGCATCTGCGGCCCGCCCTGAGCACCGCCGGCTTCGCCACCGAACTGCGAAACCTGTTGGCCCGCTGCGCTGAACGCGGTGTGGACCCGAAGGAACTGGAGCGACTGGGCCGTCGGTGCCGGCGTCCGGAATGGACCGCCGCCGGTCAATTCGCGCGACAGTACGAGCAGGTGATGTTGCTGCGGGCGGCGGTCGGGACGGCAGCGCCGCAGGCGACGACTCCCGCGTTGGGTGCCGCGGAACTGGTGGGCGCCGCTTTGGAAGCCTTCGCAATCGATCCTGAGCTGCTGGCGGCCGAACGCGGCCGGGTCCGGGTCTTGTCGATCGATGACGCCCAGCAACTCGACCCGCAGGCGGCCCGCCTGGTGCGGGTGCTTGCGGCGGGCGCCGAACTGGCGTTGGTCGCCGGCGACCCCAATCAAGCGGTATTCGGCTTCCGGGGCGGCGAACCCGCCGGGTTGTTAGCCGATTCGCCGCAAGCCGGTGGCGCCCCGACGCTGTCGGTGACGTTGACGGTGTCGCATCGCTGTGCTCCTGCGGTGGCGCGCGCCGTCAGCGGCATCGCGCACCGATTGCCTGGCGGCAGCAGCGGCAGGCAGATTGACGGCACCGGGGTCGAGGACGGATCGGTCACGGTGCGGCTGGCCGCGTCGGCGCACGCGGAGGCGGCGATGATCGCCGACGCGCTGCGACGTGCGCATCTGATCGATGGCGTGCCATGGTCGCAGATGGCGGTCATCGTCCGCTCGATACCCCGGGCCGGCGCGCGATTGCCGCGCGCTTTGGCTGCCGCCGGAGTCCCGGTAGCTGCACCCGCAGTAAGCGGACCGTTGTCCGAGGAGCCGGCGGCGAGGGCGTTGCTCACAGTGCTGGCGGCCACCGCCGACGGACTCAACGGTGAACAGGCGCTGGCATTGCTGACCGGCCCTATCGGTCGCGTCGACCCGGTTTCGCTACGGCAGCTGCGCCGAACCCTGCAGCGCGCCAACCCCGATCGTCCGCCGGGAGATTTCGCCGATCTGTTGGCCGACGCGCTGTCCGGCGACGCGCCGCCATCGGGTCCGCAGTTTCGCCCGCTGCAGCGGGTACGTGCGGTGCTGGACGCGGCCGCGCGCTGCCATCGTGCAGGCCTGGGGGCACCACCCGCTTGCGGGGGAGACCCGCGCTACACCCTGTGGGCCGCCTGGCACCGGTCCGGTCTGCAGCGTCGCTGGTTGTCGGCCAGTGAGCGCGGCGGCCCCGCCGGTGCCCAGGCCACCAGGGACCTTGAGGCGGTGACCGCATTGTTCGACATCACCGACCAGTACGTGTCCCGCACGTCCGGCGCATCGTTGCGCGGGCTCGTCGAGCACATCGCCGCACTGCAGCTGCCGAGCGTCAACCCCGAGCCGGTGTGCACTGCCGAAAAGGTCAGCTTGCTCAGCGCGCACGCCGCGCTGGGACACGAATGGGATCTCGTGATCATCGCCGGCTTGCAGGACGGGTTGTGGCCCAACACGGTTCCGCGCGGTGGTGTGCTGGGCACCCAGCGGCTACTGGATGTGCTGGACGGCGTCACCGCGGACGCCTCGGTGCGTGCGCCGCTGCTCGCCGAGGAGCGCAGGCTGCTGGTGGCGGCGATGGGCCGGGCCCGGCGCCGGTTGTTGGTGACGGCCGTAGACAGCGATACCGGCGGAGCGGACCAGGAGGCTGCGCTGCCGTCGGCGTTTTTCTTCGAGATCGCGCAGTGGGCCGATGGTGGCGGTGATCTCGCTGCCGTGCAGCCGGTTTCAGCACCGCGAGTGTTGTCGGCGGCGGCGCTGGTAGGCCGGCTGCGCGGTGTCGTGTGCGCGCCCGACGGCACTGTGGACGACATCGCCCGCGATTGCGCGGCAACGCAACTGGCCCGGTTAGCCAAGGCCGGTGTGCCGGGCGCTGACCCGGCCGGCTGGCACGGCCTGATCCCGGTCAGCACCAGTGAACCGCTGCGGGGTGGCGACGATGTCGTTACGTTGACGCCGTCGACCCTGCAGACACTCAACGACTGCCCGCTGCGCTGGCTGGCCGAACGGCACGGTGGAACCAACGCGCGTGATCTGCGGTCCGCCATCGGTTCGGTGCTGCACGCGCTGGTCGCCGAACCGCACCAACGTGAATCGGAATTACTCGCCGAGCTGGACCGCGCCTGGAAGCATCTGCCCTTCGATGCCCAGTGGCATTCGGCCAACGAACTGGCCCGGCACCGCGCAATGATTGAGGCATTCATCGAGTGGCGAGCGCAGACCCGAGGCGCACTGACCGAGGTCGGCATCGAGGTCGAGATCAACGGGGCGCTGGGGACACCGCGCGATGACGGCGGCGAAGTTCGGCTGCGCGGCCGGGTCGACCGGCTAGAGCGCGATGCCGCCGGCCGGCTGGTGATCGTCGACATCAAAACCGGCAAAACACCGGTCAGCAAGGACGATGCTCAACAACACGCCCAGCTGGCGATGTACCAGCTGGCGGTGGCCGAAGGCATGGTTGCCGCCGGCGACGAGCCCGGCGGCGCGCGGCTGGTCTACCTCGGCAAGACCGGGGCCGCGGGTGTCGTCGAACGCGAGCAGGATCCGCTGACACCGGCCGCCCGCGACGAATGGCGCGAGCTCGTCCGGCGGGCGGCCGAGGCGACCGCCGGGCCCCAGTTCATCGCCCGGCGCAACGACGGTTGCTCGCACTGCCCGATACGGCCATGCTGCCCGGCCCACGCCGATGGATCGGCGCTGTGAACGCGCGCTACAGCCCAGCCGAATTAGCTTGCGCGCTGGGACTTTTCCCGCCCACTGCCGAGCAGGCCGCCGTCATCGCAGCGCCGCCGGGACCGCTGGTCGTCATCGCGGGGGCCGGCGCCGGCAAAACCGAGACGATGGCCGCGCGGGTGGTGTGGCTCATTGCCAACGGCTACGCCGAACCCGGCCAGGTGCTGGGACTGACGTTCACCCGCAAGGCCGCCGGCCAGCTGCTGCGCCGAGTCCGGTCCCGGCTGGCCCGGTTGGCCGGTATCGGCTCCCCCGCAAGCGGGTGGTACCCGCAGGGCGCCGGCAGCCGGGCAGCTCTCGAGCCGGTGGGCACTCCGGTGGTCAGCACCTACCACGCCTTCGCGGGCTCGTTACTCCGTGAGTACGGGCTGTTGTTGCCCATCGAGCCCGACGCCCGGCTGCTCAGCGAGACCGAGCTGTGGCAGCTGGCTTTTGACGTGGTGAGCGGGTACCGCGCGGAGCTGCGTACCGACAAGACCCCGGCTGCGGTGACCTCGATGGTGCTGCGGTTGTGGGGCCAGCTGGCTGAACACTTGGTGGACACCCGCCAGCTCGGCGATACCCACGTGGAGCTGGAGCGGCTGGTCCACGCCCTGCCGGCGGGTCCCTATCAGCGCGACCGCGGCCCCAGCCAGTGGCTGCTGCGGCTGCTGGCCACCCAGACCGAGCGCGCCGAGCTGGTGCCGCTGCTCGACGCGCTCGACGAGCGCATGCGCGCCGCGAAGGTGATGGACTTCGGCGTGCAGATGGCTTCGGCGGCACGGCTGGCGGCGACCTTCCCGCAGGTCGGCCAGGACCTGCGCAGCCGCTATCGGGTGGTGCTGCTCGACGAGTACCAGGACACCGGGCATGCCCAGCGCATCGCCCTGTCGGCTTTGTTCGGAGGCGGCATCGACGACGGGTTGGCGCTGACAGCCGTCGGCGACCCGATCCAGTCGATCTACGGCTGGCGCGGCGCCTCGGCGACCAACTTGCCGCGGTTCACCACTGACTTCCCGCGATCCGACGGCACCCCCGCGCCGGTCCTGGAGCTGCGGACCAGCTGGCGCAACCCGCCGCGGGCCTTGCATGTTGCCAACGCGATATCGGCGGAGGCGCGACGGCGATCGGTTGCGGTGCATGCGCTGCGCCCGCGTCCGGACGCCCCGCCCGGCACCGTCTGCTGTGCATTGCTTCCCGATGTGCAGGCCGAACGCGAGTGGATCGCCGACCAGCTCGACGCGCAATACCAGCGAGCCCGAGCTGACGGCGTCAGTCCGCCGACCGCCGCGGTTTTGGTGCGCCGCAACGCCGATGCCGCACCCATCGCCGATGCCCTTCGTGCCCGCGGAATCCCTGTCGAGGTCGTCGGGCTGGCCGGCCTGCTGTCCATCCCCGAGGTCGCCGACGTCGTGGCCATGCTGCGGCTGGTCGCTGACCCGACGGCGGGCGCGGCGGCGATGCGGGTGCTCACCGGTCCACGATGGCGCCTCGGTGGTCGGGATATCGCCGCGCTGTGGCAGCGCGCGCTGGCACTGCGCGGGGGCGTGGGCGCAAATGAGGCATCCTCGCCCGAGTCGATCGCGATGGCGGCCGGGCCCGACGCCGACACCGCGTGCCTGGCCGACGCGGTCGCCGATCCCGGCCCGGCCGGCTTGTACTCGGCTGCGGGATATCAGCGCATCAGCGCGCTGGCTGCCGAACTGAGCGCCCTGCGCGCCCACCTTGGCCATTCCCTGCCCGACCTGGTCGCCGAGGTGCGCCGCGTGCTGGGCGTCGACTGCGAAGTCCGGGCCGCAGCAGGGGCCAACGCAGCCTGGGCCGGCACCGAACACCTCGACGCGTTCGCCGACGCCGTCGCCGGCTACGCCCAACGAACGGGTGCCGCCACCAGTGCGACAGACCTGTCGGCGACGGCATCGGTGGCGGGCCTGCTGGCTTTCCTGGATGTGGCCGAGTCGGTCGAGAACGGTTTGCCGCCCGCCCAGTTGGCGGTCGCGCGGGACCGCGTCCAAGTGCTCACGGTGCACTCCGCGAAGGGGTTGGAGTGGCAAGTAGTGGCGGTCGCACACCTGTCGGGCGGAATCTTTCCGTCGACTGCGTCGAGGAGCACCTGGCTCACCGACGCCGCCGAGCTGCCGCCACTATTGCGCGGGGACCGCGCCTCGGCGGGCGCACTGGGCATCCCGGTGCTCGACACCGCGGACGTCACCAATCGAAAGCAGCTGTCGGACAAGATCTCCGAGCATCGCCGTCAGCTCGAGCAGCGCCGCGTCGACGAGGAGCGCCGATTGCTGTATGTCGCCATCACCCGGGCCGAGGACACCCTACTGGTGTCCGGCCATCATTGGGGTTCCACCGGGATCAAACCGCGGGGCCCGTCGGATTTCCTGTGTGAAATCAAGGGCGTCATCGACCGTTCGGCCGCGGCCGGCGATCCCTGCGGGGTAGTGGAGCAATGGGCACCTACACCGGCCGACGGTGAACGAAACCCACTGCGCGACAACATCGTCGAAGCAATCTGGCCCGCCGATCCGTTGGCTGCGCGTCGCAGCGATGCCGAACGCGGGGCAGCGCTGGTGACTCAGGCGATGTCGGCCGACACGACCGAGGCGAGCGCCGACATCGACGGCTGGGTCGCCGATGTCGATGCGTTACTGGCCGAGCGTGCGCGGTTGGGGCGACCGCCGGCCCGCACCCTGCCCAGCCAGTTGTCGGTCAGCAATCTGGTGGACCTGGCACGCGACCCAGCGGGTGCGGCGCAGCGATTGACGCATCGACTGCCGAGCCGTCCAGACCCGCATGCGTTGCTGGGCAACGCCTTTCACGCCTGGGTCCAGCAATTCTACGGCACCGAGTGGCTGTTCGATCTGGGCGACTTGCCGGGCGCGGCGGACTCCGACGTCGGCGACACCCAGGAATTGGCCGCGTTGCAGGCGGCATTCGTCGAATCACCTTGGGCTGCACGCACTCCCGTCGCCGTCGAGGTGCCGTTCGAGATGCCGATCGGCGATACCGTGGTGCGCGGTCGCATCGACGCGGTGTTCGCCGACCCCGATGGCGGCGCCACCGTAGTGGACTGGAAGACCGGTGAACCGCCGCACGGGCCGGAAGCCATGCGGCAGGCCGCCGTGCAGCTCGCTGTCTACCGCTTGGCGTGGGCCGCTTTGTCTGGAGTCCCGGAATCATCGGTGCGCACCGCCTTCTATTACGTGCGCGCCCGCACCACGCTCGCCCCCGATGAACTGCCCAATCCCGCTGAGCTGGCCGGGCTGTTGGCCGACTCTGCCGGCGGTCGCTGTGTTGGCGTGTGACCTGCGCTGCCCAAGTATTGGGGGAGCTGCGACCGTGGTTACATTGAGTCGTGCGTGTCTCGTGCGCTGGGGTTAAGCCGAGGACGGGCCGCCGTGCGCAACGGTAGGTCGCGAAAACTGAGCGGTTTGGATGAAACGCTGACCGCCCAGCCCGGTCACCAGTTGGTCGGCATCCTGCGCATCCCCGAATATCACGCCAGCCCCGTCCGCGTGATCACGCGCCGAGTGGCCATCGCATTGGTGGTGCTGTTTGCCGCCACCGCCGTTGTCTACTTAGACCGCAATGGTTACCGCGACGTGCGGGGCGAGCGGCTGACCTTCCTGGACTGCCTGTACTTCTCTGCGGTGTCACTGTCGACGACGGGTTACGGCGACATCACCCCGTACACCGAAGCCGCGCGTTTGGTCAATACCGTGGTCTTCACGCCGCTGCGGATCGCGTTTCTGGCCGTGTTGGTCGGCACGACGCTCGAAGTGCTCTCCGAACGGTCCCGGCAAGGGTGGAAGATTCAGCGTTGGAGGAGCAGAGTGCGCAACCACACCATCGTGATCGGCTATGGCACCAAGGGCAAAACGGCCGTCGCCGCCATCCTCGGTGATGAGGCCGCCCAGGGGGAGGTCGTCGTCGTCGACACCGATCGCACCGCCCTCGAACACGCCGCCACCGCGGGCCTGGTCACCGTGCACGGCGACGCGACCAAATCCGATGTGCTGCGGCTGGCCGGGGCGCAACATGCGGCCTCGATCATCGTCGCCACCAGCCGCGACGACACCGCGGTGCTGGTGACGTTGACGGCGCGCGAGATTGCGCCCAAGGCAAAGATCGTGGTGTCAATCCGGGAGGCCGAAAACCAGCACCTGTTGCAGCAGTCGGGCGCGGATTCGGTGGTGGTCTCCTCGGCGACCGCCGGTCGGCTGCTCGGCCTTGCCACCACCACGCCCAGCGTCGTGGAGATGATCGAGGATCTGCTGACTCCGGACGTCGGGCTGGCTATCGCCGAACGTGAAGTGGAGCAGACCGAAGTCGGCGGTTCCCCCCGGCATCTGCGCGACATCGTGCTCGGAGTGGTGCGCGACGGCCACCTACTGCGCCTCGGCGCACCCGAGGTGGACGCCGTCGAGGCCAACGACCGGCTGCTCTACATCCGAAACGCGGGGCACTAGTGGCGATCGCGAGCGCGGCGGAGCCGGGCGCGGCGGGTCGCCGCGGGTTGGGGTCGGTGGCGATCGCGAGCGCGGCGGAGCCGGGCGCGGCGGGTCGCCGCGGGTTGGGGTCGGTGGCGATCGCGAGCGCGGCGGAGCCGGGCGCGGCGGGTCGCCGCGGGTTGGGGTCGGTGGCGATCGCGAGCGCGGCGGAGCCGGGCGCGGCGGGTCGCCGCGGGTTGGGGCACTAGTGGCGATCGCGGACTTCCAGCTGCGGAGCGTTCCGTTGCTGTCGCGCGTCGGTGCAGACCGGGCCGATCAGCTACGCACCGACGTCGAAGCAGCCGCTGCGGGATGGGCGGATGCCGCGCTGTTGCGGGTGGATTCGCGCAATCAGGTGCTGGTTGCCAACGGCCGGGTGGTGCTGGGTCCCGCGGCCGCGCTGGCCGGCAAGCCCCCACCGGACGCGGTATTTCTGGGCCGCATCGAGAATGGCCGCCATGTCTGGGCTATCCGGGGTGCTCTGCAGGCGCCCGAGGATCCCGACGTGCAAGCCGAGGTGGTCAACCTCCGTAGTCTTGGCCCAATCTTCGACGACACCAGCAGCCAGCTGGTGTCGTCGGCCGTCGCGCTGCTGAATTGGCATGACCGCGCACGATTCAGCTCAGTGGACGGCTCGCCGACTCGACCGGCCCGGGCGGGCTGGTCACGAGTCAACCCGGTCACCGGTCACGAAGAGTTCCCGCGAATCGACCCGGCAGTGATCTGTCTTGTCCATGACGGCGGCGACCGCGCGGTGCTGGCCCGCCAAGCGGTGTGGCCGGAGCGGATGTTCTCGCTACTGGCCGGATTCGTCGAGGCCGGTGAATCTTTCGAAGTCTGTGTCGCTCGGGAGATCCGCGAGGAAATCGGGCTGACCGTGCGCGACGTGCGCTATCTGGGCAGTCAGCCGTGGCCGTTCCCGCGCTCACTCATGGTCGGCTTCCATGCGGTGGGCGACCCGGATGAGAACTTCTCGTTCAACGACGGCGAGATCGCAGAGGCGGCGTGGTTCACCCGCGATGAGGTGCGCGCAGCGCTTGCAGCCGGTGATTGGTCCAGCTCGTCGGAGTCAAAGCTGCTGCTGCCCGGATCGATTTCGATCGCCCGCGTGATCATCGAATCCTGGGCGGCAATCGACTGACGTTGCGCCGCTACTTAATTCGATCGGTGATCGTTTGCAGCACGGTATTCGCGACCTGCTCTACCGGTTCAATGCCCAACACGCCCACGGACACCAATACCGAAGACTTCACTCGATGCCACAGTCGGTAGCGTAAGTCGCGCTTCGCTGCCGTGCTGAGCACCAAATCGCTGCGGGCGGCGTGTCGGCGCGGCCCCGTCTTCCTTAGCCGCCGACTTCGGCCAGCTTTGCCTTGACCTCGGTTGCGCTCGGATTGGTTAGCGTCGATCCGTCGGTAAACTTCACCGTCGGAACCGTCCGGTTGCCCTCATTGACCGAGCTGACGAATTCCGCGGCCGCCGGATCCTGCTCGATGTCGACCGCGTCGTAGGGGATGCCGTTGGACTTCAGCACCGTCATGAGCCGATGGCAGTAACCACACCATGAGGTCGTATAAACGGTGAGCGGGGCATTGGTCATAGCCCGTTAACGTAGCCCGGCGACGATGCATTCCGTGCGGCGGGCGGTATGAGAAACCGCGCTTGCGGGGGGCAGCGCCGGGTCGACCGGGGATCAGTGAGCGGGAAAATACGAACCGGTCGACTCTGTAACTGCGGCAACTCGCCGAGGCCGCACACTGGGCACGGCAATTGGGCGTGGCGATACATCCGGTTTGTCGGCCACCGCTGCCAAGATGGACGCCATGCCGATGGTCGCTGACCCAATGATCGCTGAGCTGGACGACGAGCAGCGCGAAGCCGTGCTGGCTCCGCGCGGACCGGTCTGTGTGCTTGCGGGCGCCGGAACGGGCAAGACCCGCACCATCACTCACCGGATCGCGCAGCTGGTCGCGGGTGGTCACGTCGCCGCCGGACAGGTGCTGGCGGTCACGTTCACCCAGCGGGCGGCGGGGGAGATGCGCTCCAGGTTGCGGGCGCTCGACGCCGCCGCGTGCACAGATCAGGGTGTCGGCGCAGTGCAGGCCCTGACGTTTCACGCGGCCGCGCACCGCCAGCTGCGGTATTTCTGGCCACGGGTGATCGGTGACACCGGTTGGCAGCTGCTCGATACCAAATTCGCCATCGTGGCCCGGGCGGCAAGCCGCACCAGGGTCAACGCCAGCACCGATGACGTCCGCGACCTGGCCGGCGAGATCGAGTGGGCCAAAGCGTCGCTGATCGGCCCCGAGGAGTACCCGGCTGCCGTGGCCGCCGCCGGACGAGACACCCCATTGGACACCGCTCAAATCGCAGGCGTCTACGCCGCCTACGAGGCGCTCAAAGCCCGCGACGACGGAGTCACGTTGCTCGATTTCGATGACCTGCTACTACACACCGCGGCGGCGATCGAAAACGACGTCGCCGTGGCCGAAGAGTTCCGGGACCGCTACCGCTGCTTTGTCGTCGACGAGTACCAGGACGTCACGCCCCTGCAGCAGCGGGTGCTTTCGGCGTGGTTGGGTGATCGAGACGACCTGACTGTCGTCGGCGATGCCAACCAGACCATCTACTCGTTCACCGGGGCCTCACCGCGGTTCCTGCTCGACTTCTCGCGGCGGTTTCCCGACGCCACCGTGGTGCGCCTGGAGCGCGATTACCGCTCCACCCCGCAGGTGGTGTCATTGGCCAACCAGGTGATCGCCGCGGCCCGTGGCCGGGTCGCCGGCAGCAAGCTCCACTTGTCCGGCCAGCGTGAGCCGGGTCCGGCGCCGTCGTTCCATGAGTATCCCGACGAACCTGCCGAGGCCGCCGCGGTCGCGGCCTCGATCGCTCGGCTGATCGAATCCGGCACTGCGTCGTCCGAGATCGCCGTGCTGTATCGGGTCAATGCGCAATCCGAGGTCTACGAGGAGGCTTTGACCGAGTCGGGCATCCCCTATCAGGTTCGCGGCGGCGAGGGGTTTTTCAACCGTCAGGAGATCAAGCAGGCGCTCTTGGCGCTACAGCGTGCAGCCGAGCGTGGCGGCGGCGCGGCTGCAGAAGGCCCGTTGCCCGACGTCGTACGGGCGGTCCTGGAACCGCTGGGGCTGACGGCCGAGCAACCGGTCGGCACCCGCGCCCGGGAGCGCTGGGAAGCGTTGACCGCACTGGCCGAGTTGGTGGATGACGAAGTGGCGCAGCGTCCGCTGCTGGAATTTCCGGGGCTGCTGGCCGAACTTCGGATGCGCGCCGACGCGCGGCACCCACCGGTGGTGCAGGGCGTCACACTGGCTTCACTGCACGCCGCCAAGGGACTTGAGTGGGATGCGGTGTTCCTGGTCGGGTTGGCCGACGGCACGCTGCCCATCTCGCACGCGTTGGCGCACGGCGCCGAGAGCGAGGCTGTCGAGGAAGAGCGTCGGCTGCTCTACGTCGGAATCACCAGGGCAAGAGTACATTTGGCGCTCAGCTGGGCGCTGGCCCGGAGTTCGGGCGGACGGCAGAGCCGCAAGCCGTCGCGGTTCCTCAACGGTATCGCGCCACAGACGCGCGCCGACCCGGCGCCGAGCAGATCGCGGCGCGACCGGGGTGCTACGGCGCGTTGCCGGATCTGCAACCGGGATCTGACCACTGCCGCAGCGGTCATGCTGCGGCGTTGTGAAACATGTGCCGCCGACGTCGACGAGGAGTTGTTATTGCGGCTCAGGGCTTGGCGGCTGGAGGTCGCCAAGGAGCAGAAAGTGCCCGCTTATGTCGTCTTCACCGACAACACGCTGATCGCGATCGCCGAGCTGCGGCCCCAGGACGAAGAGGCACTGATCGCGGTCCCCGGTATCGGCGCACGCAAGCTGGAGCAGTATGGGCCAGACGTGCTGGAGTTGGTGCGCGCTCGCTGACCGGTAAACATGCAGGTCAGAAAATCGGTTGTGGTTTCCGGCGGTGACCAATTACCCTCGAAACCGCATTCTGCTGCTGGCTGAAGGCTGGTAGACGGGCGGGCGCTATGAGAGGAGGGCGGCCACGATGATCAACGACGCGTTCGGTGTGGGCGTGGCCGGCGCGGCGCTGACCGCGCGGACCTCCCATGCCGCCCACACCGCCGCGCTGGCGGCAGCGGTTAAGCACCGTGTCGCCGCCGCGACCGCGGCGTCCGTGGATCGGGGCCATACCTAAGCGCTACGTAATCAGCCCGGTTTTCGCCCAGATGGCCACGGACCCGAAGTCACGAGGATCCGTGGCCATAGTTATGGGGTCGACAACTTCCCAACCTGGTCCGGATCACTGCCAAGGACAGTAAGCAGACCAGGAAGCAGGTGAATAGGAAATGTCGGCACTGACAGTCCCTAGACAGACGCTGCCATGTCACGTCGGCGATCCCGACCTCTGGTTCGCCGAGACCCCAGCCGACCTCGAGCGCGCCAAGACGCTCTGCGCGGGCTGCCCGATCCGGCGTCAGTGCCTGGCGTCGGCACTGGAGCGGGCCGAACCGTGGGGTGTGTGGGGCGGCGAAATCTTCGACCGAGGCTCGATCCTGAGTTACAAACGTCCGCGCGGACGTCCCCGTAAAGACGTAGTCGCTGCTTAGGCCGGCAGTTGCATTTCGGGGGACTTAGACGACCGCGGTATCGGGTTCGGTGAAACCGGGGATCAGTTCCTCCGACAGCGCCTTGATCGGCACATGCGCGTCCAGCTGGCACAGGATCGCGGCCACCGACGCGAT
Source organism: uncultured Actinomycetota bacterium (assembly GCA_963730415.1). GTDB lineage: Bacteria > Actinomycetota > Actinomycetes > Mycobacteriales > Mycobacteriaceae > Mycobacterium. Next base: position 479,151 of record CAVSSC010000004.1, read on the forward strand.
GACACGCATCGGAATTGCCAGCTTGGGCGGCAGGTCCATTTGCCGAGCTGTCTTGATTTGGGACACCGACCGGTCCATCTGGCTGTAGGTCATTCGCTGCAGCCACTTACGGGTGTAGTGGAAGACATCGACCTCAATGGGCTCGACGTATTGGCGCAGCATTTCATCGATGTCGCGCACCGATACCTGCTGGCCTTTCTGGATGAAGCCGACCTTCTCCATCGTCGGCAACAGCAAGTCATAGTTCTTGTCGCGGGCCAGGCGAATCGCCATCCCGAGCTCAATGGGATAGCCGCCGGGCAGGGGTGCGACGGCACCGAAGTCGATGACGCCCATCCGGTCATCGGGCAGCAGCATGAAATTTCCCGGATGGGCGTCGCCGTGCAGCATTCCCAGCCGGCGCGGTGCGTCGTAGGTGAGTTCGAGCAGGCGGGTGCCGATCAGGTCGCGCTGCTCAGGAGTGCCGTGGCGAATGATCTCCGCCATCGGCAAGCCCTCGATCCATTCCTGGACCACCACCTTGGGCGCGCTGGCCACAACGTGTGGTATCGCGAAGTGCGGGTGGCCCTCATACGCCTTGGCGAAAGCGCGCTGGTTGTCGGCCTCCAGCCGGTAGTCAAGTTCCATCTCGGTGCGCTGGACCAGTTCATCAACGATGCCTTGGACGTCGGCGCCCGGGGAGAGCTGTTTGAGCACTCCGATCATCCGTTGCATGGTTTTCAGGTCGGCGCGCAGCGCCTCGTCGGCGCCCGGGTACTGGATCTTGACGGCCACATCTCGGCCGTCGGACCACACCGCTTTGTGCACCTGGCCGATGCTGGCCGAGGCCACCGGCGTGTCGTCGAACGAACTGAACCGGTCCCGCCACTTGGTGCCCAGCTGTGCGTCGAGCACCCGGTGCACCTTGTGAGCGGGCAGCGGCGGGGCGTCCTTTTGCAGCTTGGTCAGCGCCTCGCGGTAGGGCTCGCCGTACTCGTCGGGAATGGCGGCTTCCATCACCGACAGGGCCTGGCCCACCTTCATCGCTCCGCCCTTGAGCTCGCCCAGGACGGTGAACAACTGGTGGGCGGCTTTCTCCATCAGCTCGGCCTGGACGTCGTCTTTCGATTTGCCCGTCAGCCGTTTACCGAAGCCGAGCGCTGCCCGACCGGCAAAGCCGACCGGAATGCTGGCCAGCTTCGCGTTACGCGCAGCACGGCCGCGTTTGATGTCTGCCACGTATCCATCATCCACGACGGTCAGCTAGTCGTGGACGTTGATCTCGCAACAACTGATCGAGGGCGGACGGTCCGCACCTAACGAGCCTTGGTGAACGTGGTCGGAACAGCACAACCCGCGTGAGTCTTTCCGTCGCCTCGCCGGCCGGGGCGGCATAGGTTGTCCGTTGCAGGCCGCAGTCCTGCGACTCGCCGAACGCATCCGAAGGGTGGTACCGAAAGAGCCATGGCAGCAAAGCAAACGCAGCACGATGCGGCCGACGCCCTGTTTAGGGCGATCATCGAAACGCTGGACAAGAACCGGGACGAAGGCACCCTGACTGCGGAGGTTCTGGAGGAACTCGCCCGAGCGTATGCATCGGTGGCGACCGATGTCCCGGAACAGGGAAGACTGGGGTAGTTCCAAAGCGACACAACAGATGTGCCTCGGGGTTATGCTTCGGGGCACGCCTGCGTCAGCATGAGCACAACGGATGTCTGGTCCACTGCCGCGCGACGATAGCGCCGGCGTTGAGATCGAATTCCAGGGTGGCGTTCAGCGTCTGGGGCGGCTCCGGATCGGCTGCCGCCTCTTGCCCGCGAACGGCGGCGATCACCCGGTTTACCTGACTGAGCGCCAGCGCCGCGGTCGCTAGCAGGGTGGCCCGATCGGCGACTCCGACGGTTTCCCGCAGCTGCGCGGAGATAGCCGGCCACGCCGCGTCGCGGTCCCTGCGGTGCAGGTCCGCGCAGCCCAGGCAGCTGGTCACGCCGGGGATGACGAGCGGACCCACCAGCCCGGTGCCGTCGCGCACTCGTACGGGCAGGTGCGCGACGCCGGCGCCGTGCAGCTCGCGGACCATGCGCGGGTCGGCGACCAGGTAGTCCGACAGCACCACCAGGTCGACGGCGGCGGGGGACACCGCGGCGTGCGGTTGGCTGCTGTGCGTAACCCGGGCCCCCGAGCAGCGCAGCGCGTCGGCCAGCAACTCCGACAGCGGCCCGCGACCGTGGATCCGGATCGCGGCCGCCCGGCCGCGGGACTGTCCGCATTCGGTGGCCACGCCCGCGTTGACCAGCTGCGTGACCAGGCCGGTCAGGCCGTCGGCGTCCGGTAAGCCGGCCCGGCACTGCAACTCCGATATCGGTGTGGGCGATCGCATCGATTGCAGCAGGGTGGCTAACTCCGCCGCGGCCAGGCCACCCGGCGGGCGGACCAGCACGGCCCGGCGGGGATCCCAGCCCACCTGAACGGCACCGTCGGGCCGCAGGAGTACCGGCATCGCCGGGTCCAGTGCGTAGGCAGAAACCACGGCCGATGACACGTCGCAACTGTGTCACGCCGGAAGCAACCGCCTCGCTCAGTTATCCACAGAACCGCCGGCACTCCTCCGAGCTGGCAGAGACTGCCTCACTTGCGCCTTCAATAGCTCGAACGCAGTGTTGCCCACGATGGCGATCGCAATGTCGTAACCAATCTGACCACCTGCGCCACCGCCGCTGTAGGGGATTGGCGCTTCTGTGATCTCGGGCTCGGTCGCCGACGAACTTGTCTGAGCAAGGGCATCCACGTGCTGACGACGAAACTCTCCTGCGTTGCGCTCAGCAATGGTTGTCACGAAGAGGCCGACCTCCAGGAGTTCACCCTCGGGCGAGGTGACGTGGAATCCTAGGTGCAGCTGATTGGTGATTCCGGTGGGCTCCACGGCTTCCGGGGCAACTCGGAGTCGATGGTCTCGGTGTCGCGCATCCGCGGTGCTTAGGCCCGCGGATGCGCTGCTCTTGTTTTGCATCTGAGTCTTTGGCTGCCATCGTGTCCCTCTCTTCCTGCCCATCCTGGGGCGGGGTGCCCCAAAGCAGGACTTGGACAAACGATTGACAATAAAGTGGTTGACCATGGTTCCCGTGGTGCATGCGGTGCCAAAATTTGCTGTTTGGCGAGACATTCGCCTGGGAATCCTCTGCGACGCAGTCGCACCTCAGGGCGCTACGGGAAGCTCGCCTTGATGGCTGGGGCAGTAGACGTCCACTGATGCGGTGACGAATCTGACCGCGGTCTTTCTAACGCGAGCGGCAAAAGAGTGTAAGGCCGGATTGTCCCCATACGCACGGTTCATCACGTCGGTCACTACGGTCTCAACCGAGGCGCCGCCATCGAGTTCGCCACAGATTTCATGGGCATGGTAGACGAGCCCCGGCACGTTATCGATGGCGGGAATCTGCTCTTGTTGGAGCAGCGCCAGAAACTGATCCTGCTGGCTTGGGTCGGCGCCTGCCGCGCCAGCGCAAATAATTGCGGCGGCCAGCACCACCGAGACGCCAACCAGAGCGTCTGCGAGGTTGGTGATGCCGGTGCGCACGGCAGGATTTCCATTTCGTCGGTGTCACCTGCTCGACATCTGATTTAATCGACACCAAGCGGTAACAGTGGAGGCGTCTGGCGCCTGCAATGATGGATATCGTAACTGGTTGTAGCCGTGAATCACCACTGGACTTTCGCGCAAACCCGCAGATTAGGGGCACGGCGCGACGGCCATACAGGCGTATGACCGCATGGGAACATAACAGCATGGCGCCGTCGAAGACGATGGCTATGCGTAGACGGCGAATACATGCCGAGTATGTGGTGATCACCGCCTTGATAGGCACCGCCTCGAGCGTGGTGGTCGCGGCACAGTTGCCGGTGACGACGTGGCCCCGATCGGAGTGGGCTCATGCCGCGGCGAACGAACCGATGCACCAGGTCACTGCGGGCATGCAAAAGGGAGCCTACTGCGCAAACGATTTGTGGAAGCTACCACCGACATTCAACGCGATCACAACACCGGCGGCGTGGCAGAGATCAGCGGAGGATGAGGCTTACGCGGCGGAACACTACGGGCAGGGCCGGTCGGAATCTGGCGCACACGGCGCGGCGCTCACCGCATTGATCAGGCCAGCCCCCGTGGGGGAGATTACGCCTGAGCCACCGATCCCGGCACCGACGGTAAAGCCGGTCGCGCCGCCTGTCGCGGCACCGCCAGCTCGAGCAGAACAGCCGCTGTCCCCCCCGCGACAGCCGGCGGCACCCGCACCACAACCCGAGGCACCCGCACCACAACCCGAGGCACCCGCACCACAACCCGAGGCGCCTCCTCCCCAGCCTCCGCCGCGGGGCCATGTCCAGCTCGCACCGTGAGGCAAGAACTGTGACGTGCTCAAGCAGCATCTGAGCCAGTCATTCGTTTTTTACACGGGGCCAAAATTTTCGGGAGTACGGGCGTGAAATGCCTGTTCAGCCACGTTGTTGACGTCGTGATGGATGGGTCAGCTTTCGCCAGTTCACGCCGCACGCTGCTTCGGCCAAAGACGAGGCTCGTCGCAAAGTAATTCCCTCTAGTAATCATCCAGGCAACTTCGCAAGGCAGGCCTGGTCGAATCGGACCGCCGCGGCATGAACGTCTACCACCGCCCCCACCGGGATTCAATGGCCGCCCTCTGTGCAGTCCTTAACCCAAGCTGCTGTAGCTGATTTCGTCCCTCTCCGGTAGCCGCGCGACAACCGAGGTGAGTGGTGCGGGATTGCGCGTTCGATGTGGCCGACCGCGGTCCGGTCGGTGTTGGCGGCTCATTGGTGAATTCCGACCGCCCTGCAGATGAACGACAAATAAGGAGCCCACGAATCCCTCCCAGTGCCTTAATTTTTCATCGATAACTCAGTAGAAATTAAGTCAATGGAGCCAGCGACGTTCGACAACCTGCACCGTCACGCAAGCACTCCCGCCAACGATGCCCAGCAATAGCGCATTGCATTGACGACCGGAGGTAACCACTATGCGCATTTCACTGGAGCGATCTTCGGTCGCGCTGACCTTGCTTGCCGTCATCCTGCTAGTGCTTTCGGGATGCGCCAAAGACAAGGTAGTGCCCCCATATGCCACTGCGGCGAGAGTGGAGTGCGGCGGCAAACAGACGTTGAAGGCCAGCGGCTCCAGCGCGCAGGCAAATGCGATGACCCGCTTCGTCAAAGCCTACGAAAAGGCCTGTCCCGGGCAAACCCTCACCTACACCTCGAACGGCTCGGGCGCCGGGGTGAACGAATTCCTGGCAGGCCAAACTGATTTCGGTGGCTCAGACTCGCCGCTAGCCGAAGACGAGTACAGCATGGCCGAGCAGCGGTGTGGCTCGGATGCCTGGAATCTGCCGGTGGTGTTCGGTCCTTTGGCGATCACCTACAACCTCAACGCCGTAGACAGGCTGGTGCTCGACGCCCCGACGATAGCGAAGATCTTCAACGGCAAGATCACCCGGTGGGACGACCCGGCGATCAAGGCGCTCAACGCGTCGATGCCCCCGGAACCTATCTACGTGGTATTCCGCAGCGACGCGTCGGGCACCACCGATAACTTTCAGCGCTACCTCGACGCCGCCTCCGACGGCGCGTGGGGCAAAGGAACCGGCAAGGTGTTCAATGGCGGGGTTGGCGAGGGCGCACGAGGCAACGAAGGCACCTCAGCGAAAGTCAGGGACACCGAGGGCGCGATCACCTACAACGAATGGTCGTTCGCCCAGGCGCAGCGGCTGTTCCCCGCCAGAATCGTGACCTCAGCCGGGCCGGATCCGGTGGCCATCAACACTGACACGGTCGGTAAGGCCATCGCTGGCGCGACCATCGCGGGCCAGGGTAACAACCTGGTGTTAGACATCTCGACGTTCTACAGGCCCACCCAGCCCGGCGCTTACCCGATAGTGCTGGCGACCTACGAACTGGTGTGCTCGAAATACGCTGACGCACAGACCGCCACGGCGGTGCGGGCGTTTCTGCAGGCCACCGTCGGGCCAGGCCAGGCCAACCTGGAAGACTACGGATATTTCCCGCTGCCCAACCAGTTCCAGTCGAAAGTGCTCAGCGCCGTCAACGCCATCAGCTAAGGCGTCACACTCGTCGCCGATCCCAGTGGCGCAGCGCTGCACCGCTACGGAAGCACCCGCCACACATCAGGAACCAAAGGGTGTTGGTGGTGGTCATTGTTGGTCTCCTTCCGACTTGGTAACCCCATGTAGTAACTACCCAGGCAGCTTGGCGGCGCAGGGAGAACGCTGCCCACTCCCGGCGCCGTCGCGAAGAGCCGGCCCTCTCGTCCTGGTCGAGCGGGGACCGGCGTTAGCACTTCAACCTTTTTTGTGTGGCCGCCTTTTGGCGCCCCAGCGCCGGCGGTGACGCGGGAAGGCCGACGGCTACGGGCGGCGGACCGGCGTCGCCGCTCAGGTAACGGCGGTGTAGCCGATCGATGAGAACCTGTGCCTCTTGTATGTCTCGGCGCAGCGCGGCTGCTTCCAACCGCATCGCGCATGCCCGGCCGTTCCTGCCTTTGACATCCTGGCGTTGCACCCAAACTAACTGGGTGGTCATCTCATGCAGTTGATGCCGCAACGCGTGGACCAACTTCAAGGCCTGAGCAACCTGGTGATCGCCCATGGGACGATCGTCGCATTCGGCGCCCGTAGCCGCAGCGAAACCGCATAGCCGTTTGACGAAACGACAGACCGCCAGGAATCCTCTCGTTTTATGGGCCACATCATCCAGGTCAGTGAGGAGACGCTCTTAGCGGAAATCGAACGACGACTGGTTGACGAGTTTCCTTGCGTTTCGCCCGCGGTTGTCGACACGCTCATCCGCAAAGAGCACGCCCGGTTCGAAACCAGTCGGATCCGCGATTTCGTACCCCTGTTCGTAGAGAGATGCGCCCGCCGCGAACTCAAACACAGATCGTGGACGCGCCAGCTTGCCATTCGGCCTTAGCGGCGCCGGCCGGGAACGGCAGGTGAGGGTACGGGTCCCACGGGATTGGATGTGGTGGTCAGGTCATGGTGCCGCTCGTCCTTTCTCGCTGGCATGTCATCCCATGTTGTGATAGCCCAGGCAGCTCGTAGGGCCCGGAGCGCCAGACTAACTGTCTTGACGATGAGTTGAGCCGCCCCGCTCGCTCATCGAGCAGCTCAGTGCTAGGCATCCGGTCGCAACAACTCGCGGGCCACGCGCCACACGCGGGACACAAGGCGAAGGTCGGCGTCAATGGCCTCGATGTCGCACATGGGCGGAGCTTAGATCCGCACCACGGCTGGGAGCACTTCACGCGGGGTAATGAGAGCCTAGGACTCGCAGGCGAAGCCGTCGTTGTCCCGGCCCAGCTTGGGTAGGTAGGCGGGGTCGCCCTTCGGAATGTTGTACCGGCCGTCCTACCAATAGGGCGGCGCGTAGTAGTTAGCCCGCCAGCGGAGTAGGGTGGCGGGCGCGGTTGGGAGACGCTAAAAACACCCCGAGGTGCATCGCGGATAGACAGCTGGACGGCATCAGATTTCAAGCCTGGCTATACGAAAAGTCCGAGCGTCTCAGTAAATCCCTGCCACAGGAAGAAATCATGCCCACCGTTGAGGCGCAGCTCCGCCAGGACTTGCGCAACTACGCCGTCGAGTTACGGCAACTTGCCTACACCTTGCCCGAAGGTGTGGGCGAGCACGACCTGCTTGGATTGTCTGGTCGGATGCGCGTTACTGCCGATCAAGTGGAACGTCAGCGGACTGTTGATGATGGCTGATCGCGTCATGAGAGGCAGTCGCCTCGGATCCGTGAGTTACGAGACTGACCGCAACCACGACCTAGCGCCACGTCAGATCGCGCGGTACCGCACCGAGAACGGCGAGGAGTTCGAGGTCCCCTTCGCCGACGACGCTGAGATCCCCGGCTCCTGGCCGTGCCGCAACGGCATGGAGGGCACCCTGATCGAGGGTGGTGACCCGGCCGAACCCAAGAAGGTCAAGGTGCCGCGCACACCCTGGGACATGCTGCGGGAACGCCGCTCGATCGAGGAACTCGAGGAACTGCTCAAGGAACGCCTCGAGATCGTCAAGTCAGGCCGCCGCGGCAGCTAGCTTAGCTTTGGGTGTTTCCATGAGATTGACGAGGCAGCCCCGGGGGCTGGGGTCGTTCGGCTGGGCTACAGCTTGGCGCGCTCGTCTAGCAGCTTGTCTATCCACGCCGTGGACGGCGTGCGGCCTTCTTCCTCACGGACCATGTTGCGAATCGCCAGCAGCACCCGCAGCTCGGAGTCGATCGTCCGATGTCGCGCATGCGCGGAGCGTAGGGCCGCCCGCCGCTGACAGCACTTCACCTTTGGCTACGACTCGTTCAGCTGCTCAGTATGTGTCCGCCAGCATGGCCCGCACGTTCCGCGTTCCGCGGTAGCCGCGGGTGGCGAACCCGGCCCCTGGCCTACTCATAGCCGGGCGGCATCCAAGGTGGTTGAACTCTCACCGCCACGAGAGGATGCCAAACCCCAACGCAGGGCGGGGGCGGGTCGCTAGCATCCGGTGGCGAGGCGGTGCCTGTGGGCGCCGCTGACATATTGCGTGCCCTGAGCCACGTCGGGCTGCCCCACGGCCAGTTCGGATTCGGCGGCGAACAACTTCGGCAAGCGGTTCGAGCTCGGGGAAGACGACGAGCTGCGCGTGCTGGTGAACCACGACAGAGATCTGATGAGAGCTGTCGCCGATGGGCATGCGGTGCGAAAATGAGGGATGCCGAATAAGCGCACGCCGCCGCGCCCCCAGGGCGCGCAAACCAACGCGGAGGAGTGGGCGCAATTCTTCGAACTATTTGGCCACGCCAAGATTCGGCGCGGGATTCGGCTCATGTCGAAGCTGCCGTCCGCCCCGCGGTGCGAAGCCTGTGGCAACCCGTTCGCGGGCCTCGGCGGCTGGCTGATGCGACGGATGGACAAGAGCCCGTCGCGCAAGAATCCGCGCTGGTGCAAGGTGTGCTTCGAGGCGGCGCCCCAGGGTGGCATGACCCTCACCATCGGCGTGCTCTTCGCCGATATCCGCAACTCAACCGCCCTCGCCGAGACGCTCCCACCGAACGAGATGGCCGAACGCCTCAATCGCTTCTACTCCGAGCTCACGCAGGTGATCGTCCAGCACGGGATCGTCGACAAGCTCATCGGTGACGAAGTGATGGGCCTCTACCTTCCGCCCCTCACACGCGACGGCCGCTACGTCGACGCGATGGTGAGTGACGCTCGCGCCATTCTGCGTACGCAAGGTCGCAGCTCGCCCAAGGGCCCGCGGCTCGAGGTGGGGATCGGCTTGGACGTCGGCCCGGCGTACGTCGGGATCGTCGGCGAGGGCGAGATCCGCGACTTCACCGCAATTGGCGACGTCGTGAACACCGCGTCGCGGCTCCAAGCCGTCGCGGCGGGGGGCGAGATCGTCATGCCCGAGACTGTCGCGCGCATCGCTGCCGTCGACGGCGGCGAGGTCGTCACGCTCGACCTCAAGGGCAAAGCCGAACCCCTAACGGCACGCCGGATCACCGTCGCGAGCTAGCAGCGTTACGCTCACGCCATTCATCGCCGAGACGGGGTTGACATGTTCGCCCGGCCTGTCCGTACCGCGGGTCTATCTGATCCCCGACGGGCGACGTTGAGCCGAGCCCGTCATAAGCCCGGTATTCCCATCTAGTGATCACTCAGGCAGCTCGGGTCCCCAGGACCGTCGCGCAGCCGTTGCGCTCGCGCTCGGCGGCCAGCCAGTCGTCGGGCTGATCGGTCATGAATTACCGCTCTACCAGCGCAAATGCAAAAAACGCCGCCCAGCGGGTTGGGCGGCGTTTTTGACGAAGGATCAGCTAATGCCGCTACGGAACTCGATGGCCTCCTGACCGGCCTGCACCCATTCGGCCACATCCACCACGGGGTGGCACTTGTACTGGACGTAGTTCACCAGCTTGGCCGTGCCTTCGAGGATGTCGGCCGGGTTGTCTGCCTCGCAAACCATGAACCCACCCTCGGCATCGACGCGGCCCACGAACTGCAGGATCGTCACCTTGGGCTGCCACTTCGAGTACAGCTCGACCGCGCGCCGCGTGTCGGCCTCGGCCTGCTGGCCGCCGATACCCGGACGAACGCGCCACTCCAACACGTACTTCATGACATCTCCTTTGCATACTGCGTTGTGGCTGTCTTGCCAGCCAAAGGCAAGCCAAGACCCGAATGCTGCTGCACGGCTAGTGCCAAAGGACCCGGAGCAGCAGCCTGGCGGGCGGTGCGTGGTATGTCGTTCCGGTACCGCTTGGGTGCTCCCGTTAATGATTGCCTAGGCAGCTGGTCACGCCGGGAATGACCAGCGGACCTACCAGCCCGCTGCCGTCCCGAATCCGTACCGGCAGGTGCGGGACACCCTGATTGTGCAGATCGCGCACCATGCGCGGGTCGGCGACCAGGTAGTCCGACAACACCACGAGATCAACGGCGGTGGCCGACACCGCGGCGTGCGGTTGGCTGCTGCGCGCAACCCGGGCGCCTGAGCAACGCAACGCCTCCACGAGCAGCTCCGACAGCGGCCCGCGGCCGTGAATCCGGATCGACGCCGCCCGACCGCGGGACTGCCGGCATTCGGTCGCGACACCTGCGCTTACCAGTTGTGCGACCAGGTTTGTCAGGCCGTTAGCGTCCTTCAAGCCGCGGTCGGCCGCCCGCCCTTGCAACTCCGATAGTGGCCGTCGGTGACCGCATGGACCGCAGTAATGTGGCCAACTCCGCCGCGGCCAGGCCACAGGGTGGACGGACCAGCACGGCGCGGCGTGGATCCCAGCCCACCTGGACAGCACCGTCGGGTCGCAGCAGTACCGGCATTGCCGGGTCCAGCGCATACAGGGAAAGCACGGCCGGCGACACGAGTTGAACCGTGCCACGCGGAAGGCGACCGCCCCGCTCAGTTATCCACAGCACCGCCGTCTGAGCCGGGGTCCTGCTCGAGTTTGGCGATCGCCTCGTCGATACCGCTGGTGTCCCCGCCGATGACCCGGTCGATGAAGCCAGCCGGCTCATCGAGGTCGTCTGCGTCGGGGAGCAGGTCCGGGTGTTGCCAGATGGCGTCGCGGGCGTCCGCACCGGCGGCCTGAGTCAGGCGCTCCCACAGCGCGGCGGCTTCGCGCATCTTGCGTGGCCGCAGCTCCAGGCCAACCAGCGTCGCAAAGGTCTGCTCGGCCGGGCCGCCGCTAGCCCGGCGCCGGCGCAGCGTCTCGCTGAGCGCGGCCGCACCCGGAATCCGATCGCCCAGGGCCGCGGTCACCACCACCTGGACCCAGCCTTCGATCAGTGCGAGCAGTGTCTCGAGGCGTTCCAGTGCCTGCGTCTGCGCCGGCGTCGCCTTGGGCTCGAACACTCCCTGCCCGAGCAGGTTTTCGATGGCCGCTGGATCGGACAGCGATGCCGGATTGAAGTCGCGTGCCAGCTCTTCGATTCCGCTCATGTCGATCTGCATGCCCATCGCGTAGGCCTCTACGGCGCCCAGCAATTGACTGGACAGCCACGGCACGTGACTGAACAGCCGGTGGTGCGCGGCCTCACGGGCGGCCAGGAACGTCAGGATCTCGCTGCGGGGCTGCTCGAGTCCGGCGGTGAACGACTCGACGGCATCCGGCAGTATCGCGGCTACACCCTTGGGCCCCAGCGGCAGACCGATGTCGGTCGAGGTCAGCACCTCGCCGGACAACCGGCCCAGTGCCTGTCCCAGCTGTGAGCCGAACGCCATACCGCCCATCTGCGACATCATCGCCAGCAGCGGGCCGGCCATGCTCTTGGCTTCCTCGGGCAGCGACGAGGCCCACACAGTCGAGATCTGCTGTGCCATCGGATCACACAGCCGCTTCCAGGTCTCCAAGGTGTTGTCGACCCAGTCGGTTGGGGTCCAACCGACCGCTTTGGTAGTGCCCGCGGGCAGCGCCGTGGCGCCGTCTAGCCAGGTTTCGGCGAGGTGGACCGCGTCGGCGATCGCCGCGTTTGTCGTGGCCGGGATCGGCGCGACAAACCCGATCGAGTTCGACGCGACTCGTCGCGCCAATTCGTAGTTAACCGGCCCTGAGGTTTTGCCCCCGGCCATGACGGTGCCCGCACCGCTGAACATCTGACCCAGTTGGGTGAAGATCTGCCCCAGGTCGCCCATGCCGAAATCGCCGCTCATGCCGAACGCGCCGAAGGGGTTGGACGCGCCGGAGCCCGAATCGGGATCTTTCTTCCCGTGTTTGTCGGGGTCTTCTCCGGGGGAGAAGCCGAAAGGCAGGTCAGCCATACCGTCAACGGTACTCACCGCTGGAGCGGAACGGGCGATCTCGGGTCAGCTTGTAGCTGAACGAGGCGCAGCGGGCTCCGTCTAGTGTAATCGGCGTGAACAGGCGGATTCTGACCCTGATGGTCGCGCTGGTGCCGATCGTGGTGTTTGGCGTGTTGCTCGCGGTGGTGACGGTGCCGTTTGTGTCGCTGGGCCCCGGCCCCACCTTCGACACGCTCGGTGAAGTCGACGGCAAGCAGGTAGTCGCGATCGAGGGCACCCTGACGCACCCGACAACGGGCCACCTCAACATGACGACGGTGTCCCAGCGTGACGAGTTGACCTTGGGCGAAGCCCTGACGCTGTGGCTTTCGGGACAGGAACAGCTGGTACCGCGCGACCTCGTCTATCCGCCGGGCAAGTCGCGGGAGGACGTTGACAAGGCCAACAACGCGGATTTCAAACAATCCGAGGACAGCGCCGCCTACGCGGCCCTGGGATACCTGAAGTACCCGGCTGCGGTCACGGTGGCCAAAGTCACCGATCCCGGTCCCTCAGCGGGCAAGCTGAAGTCCGGTGATGCCATCGACGCGGTCAACGGCACCCCGGTAGCCGATGTCGACCAGTTCACGGGATTGCTGAAGAGCACCAAACCGGGCCAGGTGGTGACGATCGACTTCCGCCGTAAGAACGAGCCGGCCGGCGTGGCGCAAATCACGCTGGGCGCAAACAAAGATCGCGGCTACGGCTTCTTGGGTGTCGCGGTGCTTGATGCGCCCTGGGCGCCGTTCGTAGTGGACTTCAACCTCGCCAACGTGGGCGGGCCCTCGGCCGGATTGATGTTCAGTCTGGCGGTCGTCGACAAGCTGACCACAGGTGACTTAGCCGGGTCGAAGTTCATCGCGGGGACCGGCACCATCTCCGCCGACGGCAAGGTGGGCCAAATCGGCGGCATCACGCACAAGATGGTCGCCGCCCACGCGGCCGGCGCCTCGGTGTTTCTGGTGCCTGCAAAGAACTGCTACGAGGCGAGCTCGGACAATCCGTCCGGCCTGCGCTTGGTGAAGATCGAGACCCTCAGCCAGGCGGTAGATGCGTTGCACACCGTCACGTCGGGGGGTCAGCCGCCAAGCTGCTAAACGAGCCCGGGATCGCAGGTCGTGCAAATGCGTAGAGTTGTCACCGTCTAGAAATCGAGCAGGGAGCGTAGCCAGTGGGGATGAGGCCCACCGCAAGGATGCCGAAGCTAACCCGGCGTAGCCGGGTTCTGATACTGATCGCACTGGGTGTGATCGCTTTGCTGCTCGCGGGTCCGCGGCTGATCGACGCGTACGTAGACTGGCTGTGGTTCGGTGAGCTTGGCTACCGGTCGGTGTTCACGACCGTGCTGGTTACCCGGTTCGTGATTTTTTTGGTAGCCGGTCTGCTGGTGGGCGGCATCGTGTTCGCCGGGCTTGCGGTGGCCTACCGGACCCGCCCGGTATTCGTGCCGAACAACGACAACGATCCGGTGGCGCGGTACCGCGCCCTCGTCCTTTCTCGGCTGCGACTGGTGGGTATCGGAGTCCCGGTGGCGATCGGCCTGCTGGCCGGCATTATCGCGCAAAGCTATTGGGCGCGGATCCAACTGTTTTTGCACGGCGGAGACTTCGGCATCAAAGATCCGCAGTTCGGCAAGGACCTCGGCTTCTACGCGTTCGACCTGCCGTTCTACCGGCTGCTGCTCAGCTACATGTTCGTGGCAGTGTTCCTGGCTTTCGTGGCCAACGTGTTGGCGCACTACATCTTTGGCGGAATTCGGCTGTCCGGCCGTACCGGCGCGTTGAGCCGTTCGACGCGGATCCAGCTGGTCACCCTGGTCGGGTTGTTGGTATTGCTCAAGGCCGTTGCCTATTGGCTGGACCGCTATGAATTGCTCTCGCATACCCGCGGCGGCAAGCCGTTCACCGGTGCCGGGTACACCGATATAAACGCCGTGCTGCCGGCGAAGCTGATCCTCATGGCGATCGCGCTGATTTGCGCCGCCGCGGTGTTCTCCGCGATCGTCCTGCGGGACTTGCGGATTCCCGCCATCGGGCTGGTTTTGTTGCTGCTGTCGTCGTTGATTGTGGGTGCCGGGTGGCCGTTGATCGTCGAGCAGATCAGCGTTAAACCCAATGCTGCGCAAAAGGAAAGCGAATACATCAGCCGCAGCATCGCTGCGACGCGGCAAGCTTATGGCCTCACATCCGACGTGGTGACCTATCGCAATTACACCGGCGACGGCCAGGCCACCGCCCAGCAGGTAGCGACCGACCGCGCGACCACGTCGAACATCCGGCTGCTCGACCCGACGATCATCAGCCCGGCGTTCACCCAGTTCGAGCAGGGCAAGAACTTCTACTACTTTCCCGACCAGCTGTCCATCGACCGGTACCTCGACCGCAACGGCGCGTTGCGTGACTATGTCGTGGCGGCCCGCGAACTCAACCCGGACCGGCTGATCGACAACCAACGTGACTGGATCAACCGGCACACCGTCTACACCCACGGGAACGGATTCATCGCCTCACCGGCCAACACCGTGCGCGGCATCGCCAACGACCCCAATCAGAATGGTGGCTACCCCGAGTTTCTGGTCAACGTGGTCGGCGCCAACGGTAGCGTGGTGTCCGACGGGCCGGCGCCCCTCGACCAGCCGCGCATCTACTTCGGACCGGTCATCTCCAGCACGTCCGCCGACTACGCGATCGTCGGACGCAACGGTGATGACCGGGAATACGACTACGAGACCAACACCGAAACCAAGAAATACACATACGCCGGCAGCGGCGGAGTCCCGATCGGTGACTGGTTATCCCGCAGCGTGTTCGCCGCTAAGTTCGCCGAGCGAAACTTTCTGTTCTCCAACGTGATTGGCTCCAACAGCAGAATCTTGTTCAACCGCGATCCGGCCCAGCGGGTGGAGGCGGTGGCGCCGTGGCTGACCACCGACAGCGCCGTGTATCCCGCGATCGTCAACAAGCGACTGGTGTGGATCATCGACGGCTACACCACCCTGGACAACTACCCGTACTCCGAACTCACCTCGCTGTCGGCGGCGACCGCCGACTCCACCGAGGTGGCGTTCAACCGGCTCGCCCCCGAGAAGCAGGTCTCCTACATCCGTAACTCGGTGAAGGCCACGGTGGACGCCTACGACGGCACCGTCACGCTGTACCAGCAAGACGAACAGGATCCGGTGCTCAAAGCCTGGATGCAGGTCTTCCCCGGCACCGTCAAGCCCAAAAGCGATATCACGCCCGAGCTTGCCGAGCATCTGCGTTATCCGGAAGACCTGTTCAAGGTGCAGCGCATGCTGCTGGCCAAATACCACGTCAATGATCCCGTGACGTTCTTCAACACCTCGGATTTCTGGGACGTGCCGCTGGATCCGAATCCAACCGCCAGCAGCTATCAGCCGCCGTATTACATCGTCGCGAAAAACATTGCCAAGAACGACAATTCGTCGTCGTATCAGTTGACCAGCGCGATGAACAGGTTCAAGCGCGACTATCTGGCCGCCTACATCAGCGCCAGTTCCGATCCCGCGACGTACGGCAAGATCACTGTGCTGACCATCCCGGGCCAGGTCAACGGGCCGAAGCTGGCCAATAACGCGATCACTACCGACCCGGCGGTGTCCCAGGACCTCGGTGTGATCGGGCGCGACAACCAAAACCGGATCAAGTGGGGCAACTTGCTAACGCTGCCGGTGGCTCAGGGTGGGCTGCTGTACGTCGAACCCGTCTATGCCTCCCCGGCAGCCAGCGACGCCGCCTCGTCGTACCCGCGGTTGATCCGGGTGGCGATGATGTACATCGACAAGATCGGATACGGCCCCACCGTGGGTGATGCTCTCACCGGGTTATTTGGGCCTGGTGCGGGTGCGGCCGCGACGGGCATTCAACCCGCCGAAGCCGGCGCACCTCCGAACCCGCCTGCGAGCCCGCCGCCGCCGGCCGGGCCACCGGGATCGCCGCCGCCGTCCGCGGTGCCGCCGGCTCCGGACGGTTCGGTGACGCTGTCCCCGGCCAAGGCGGTCGCCCTGCAGGAGATCCAAGCGGCGATAGGTGCGGCGAAAGACGCACAGAAGAAGGGCGATTTCGCCGCCTACGGTGCGGCGCTGCAGCGGTTGGACGACGCGATCACCAAGTACAACAACACCAAGTAGCTCGCCGCACAGTACCGATCATCGTGCAGCACTGTCTTTTTGAAGCGCAGACCGTGGGGAACCTATCCCGGTAGGCTTTGGGGGTGTTGCTTTGGCCTCTGCCACCTGCCCGTCGTTTCGCGTCAGCCGCCCCAGTTGCAAGGCGATCGTGTCGGTTATGTGAGATTGACGGCTCGAACCGCCACGGTCGGATAACGGATGCAGCCGGAAACTAACTACCAGATCGCTTAAAGGAGACAGGATCATGGCCACCGAGTCGATTGACAGCATTGCCGGCATCTGCATACCTGACACCGCGCTTGTACGCGAGGTCACCGACTTCATCCGGGACGCCGAAGATGACTTGCTCTTCAACCATTCCCGGCGGGTGTTCCTCTTCGGCGCGCTGCAGGGCCTCCGCCGCGGACTGCGACCGGACTTGGAGCTGCTCTACGTCGGGGCGATGTTTCACGACCTCGGCCTCACCGAGCGCTACCGCACGTCCACCGTTCGCTTCGAGGTCGACGGCGCCAATGCGGCGCGAGAATTCTTGATGGAGCGTGGCATCGACAAAGCCGACGCCGACAAGGTGTGGCTCGGCATCGCCTTGCACACCACTCCCGGCGTGCCCGAGTTCCTCGAACCCGAAGTCGCCTTGGTCACTGCTGGTGTCGAAACCGACGTATTAGGCATCGGCCGCGACGACCTTGCTCCGGAAGCTGTTGCCGCGGTGACCGCCGCCCACCCGCGCCCGGAGTTCAAGCAGCGCATCCTGGCGGCGTTCACCGACGGGATGAAGCACCGCCCGCAGACCACCTTCGGCACCTGCAACGCCGACGTACTCCAACGCTTCGACCCCACATTCGTGCGCGACGACTTCGTCCACAACATCCTCAATAACACCTGGCCGGAATAGCCGTTTACGGCCGCACGGTGCACGACGACGTCGACGCAGCCGATCCCTCGACCGCCGACTTGCTGCACGCGATATCGATGACTTGAAAAAAGAGGCATGGCTACTCAAGTCCGAAAACGACACAGCATAAACGGTCTAGTGACATTGTTGGCCGTGAAATACGCTGGTACGACCCAGATTGGGAGGTGAGTCAGATGGCCGATGGCAATCAAATCGGGGTCACGGTTGTGCAGCCCGGGGACGGCGATTACGTAGCGCTCCCTGGTTTTGGGGCGGTGTTCAAGCTATCCAGCAAGACCAACGGGGGCGAGGTGTCCATCGTCGAGCATCCGTTTGAGGTCGGCTTGCTCACCGCCGCGCAGCGGCACACCCGCGAGGACGAGCATTCGATAGTGCTGGCGGGCGAGATCGGCTTCCGCTCCGACGACAGTGAAGTAGTGCTCGGTCCGGGTGGCTACATCACCAAGCCGCGCGGGCAAATGCATGCGATGTGGAACGCCGGCAGCGAGCCAGGCCGCATCATCGAGATCATCACTCCAGGCGGATTCGAAAATTACTTCCGCGAGCTCGGCGAGCTGCTTCTCGAGCATGCGAACGACCCGGTCGGCAAGGTCCTGCACGAGTTGCCCGAGTTCGGCGAACTCGCCGACAAGTACGGGCTGACCTACGGGTCGCCGGACTGGATGGACGACATCGTGCAGCGATACGGGCTGAACCCGCCTTCGCACTGACACGGATCTGGTACGTGGGCCCCGCTGAGCGCGCGATTTGGTCGCTCTGACACCGGTTCGGTAACCTGGTATTTACCAACGCGGGGTGGAGCAGCTCGGTAGCTCGCTGGGCTCATAACCCAGAGGTCGCAGGTTCGAATCCTGTCCCCGCTACCAGCGGAAATGGCCCTCGGAGACTTCTCTGGGGGCCATTTTCATGCCACTTGGCCACGGATCTGGCACATTAGCTAGGTTTACTAGTTAACTAATCCGCGGCTTTCGTCAACTGGATCCCGCTCTTTTGCCCACGATAATCGGGGACCCCTTGCTCCGCGACATTTCAGTCATCGTTTGCTAAAACGTAATTTTTTTCGAAACCTCACTGCTAAAGAGGTGAAAACCGGTCACGCGGCAGGCTCGCGCTACGGCCCTAGCCCTGATGCCCGTTCTCATCAAATCTGAGGCATTCTCATCGAATCTGGGGCAATGTTATCTGGTACGGTTTTATCGTACAATGATGGTACGGTATCTCTGTACGACGGCGGGAGGTCGGTCGCGCTCATGACCATCAGTGCAAGTGAAGCGCGACAGCGCCTCTTCCCACTCCTCGAACAGGTCAACACCGACCATGAACCCGTGCGCATTACGTCCAGAGCCGGAGATGCGGTACTCATGTCGGCCGCCGACTACGACTCGTGGCAAGAAACGGTCTACCTACTGCGTTCACCCGAGAATGCCCGCCGACTCATGGAGGCCGTCGCCCGGGACAAGACCAGCCACCCCGCCCCGGCCAGCTACACCAAGTCGATCGACGAACTCCAGGAGATGGCCGGCGGCCAGGAGTGAGAAGTATCAACTTCGATCCTGACGCCTGGGAGGACTTCCTGTATTGGTTAGCCTCCGACCGCAAGATGGCCCGCCGGATCACTCGACTCATGGCAGAAATCCAGCGCGACCCGTTCACGGGGATTGGAAAGCCAGAGCCGCTCAAGGGGGAGCTGTCCGGGTACTGGTCCCGGCGGATCGACGACGAACATCGGCTCGTATACCGAGCAGACGATAATGAAGTCAAGATCCTGAAAGCTCGATACCACTACTGATAAGCACCGCCAGCTCGTTGCCCCAGATTCGATGAGAATGCCCCAGATTCGATGAGAACGGACACCTGAGACGACGCCCGGACGGGTGTGACGCAAATTGGCGTCAGGGGTAGGGCGACACCGGATGGACAATCAATCTTATCCATCAAATATGTAGATCGCGTTGCCGGACAATGTCTTTCCGAGTGTCACCCGGCAGGGGAGAACCGGCTCGTGACGGGCCCAGCGCACACTCGGTCACTTAATTCTGGCCGGGGTTTTCGAGCGCTACCCGACGCTACGGTTCGTGCCGACCGAGCAGGGCACACTGTGGGTGCCGGGGCAACTCGGCATACTCGACGCCATGGTGCCCACCATGAAGTCCGAGGCCGGTAACCGCACCTACGGGATGTTCGGCGGATCGTCCGTCGACGAGCTGACCCTGACACCGAGCGAATACGTCCAGCGGAACTGCTTTTTGGCCAGCGAGCTGGCGCCGTTCGACTCGGGAATGATTGATTTCATGGGCCCGGAGCACATCATGTGGGGCAGTGACTATCCGCACGAGGAAGGCTTCACGCCACACTCCAAGCTGGCCATCCGCTGGGCACTGCACGACAAGTCGGAGGATGCCTGCCGAAAGATCTTGGGCGGCAACGCCGCTCGCCTGTATCGGTTCGACCTCGATGCGCTGATGCCCGTCGCCGCCAAGGTCGGGCCCACTGTCGCCGAGGTGCACACTCCTGTTGAGGACACGGGCTATCGCGCCCCAGCCGCTTTCGGCTACCGACCGTTCGAAGGGGGGCTGGCCCTCAAGCGGCTGGCTCCGGCGCGACGCTAGCTTGTTGAACCACATTGTCGCGCTTGCGCTTTGGCGATTCCCGGCGGCGAGACAGGCGTCGCCTACCTAATCTATTTGGCCCAACGGAAGGTGGGACTCTTTGGTCAAGGCGGCGCTTAGTCGGCGGGTCGCAGAAGAGAGCTGCGCCCCCAGACGGGTGACCGCCGCGCCGCTCATAGGCTCGGCGCTGGGGACCAGGCTGAGCATCAGGGCGATGCACGACCCAGGCTCCAGGATCGGAGAGTCTATGTGGCTCACCTCGTAGGTGCGGTCCGGGGCCAGGCTGATCGGGAACCACTCCTCTTGATGGATTAGTTCGTCGGTCAACTCCTGCGCCAACTGGCTCAGCCGGGTGGAACGTACCTCGGCACTACGCACGATCTGCGCCAATTCCCGCAGGCGCAGATCGGGCAGGATGTGCAGACCGACCGCGTAGCCACGTTGCTTGGCGGTGGTGATGGCCTGGCGGTAGCGATCGCGCACGTCCTCGGGCAGGGCGGCCAGCCAGCGCTCCCGAGCCTCTGGCCCGGCCCAGGCAACGGTCGACGCCCCATACGGCGGGCAGTGGGGGAACTGGGTGCCGACGGGCATTGGGTGACCGCCGCCGTGACGGCTTCGCACCTGATCGACGACGGTGGAGTAGTCATCGCTTACCGAGAAGGCAACGCAGTGCGCGCCTGTCGCGGCCGACAGCTCGGCCATTGCGGAGCGGGCCAACACCAGGGCCGGATAGCAGCCCGCCGCCTCTCGGCCGAGCCGGACCAGAGCGGGACCGAGGTGGTAGGTCTTGCGAACCGGGTCGCGCAGCAGCCAGCCGGAGCGGAGCAGTTCTGACAGCATCGAGTGGCAGCTGGCCTTGTGGACGCTCAAGTGGCGCGACACCTCGGCCAATGTCATCCCTCGGCTCCCATCACCTGCCAGATGCTCGAATAGGTTCACGACCCGCTCGGTCTGCGGGGACGGGCGCGGAGCCATAGACCTCAATAGTCGCATAATGCGACTGCTTGCGGTGACATGCGCGACCATGTGACCATTGCCACAATGACAGACCTTCGAGGCAAGGCGGCGGTCGTAACCGGAGGAGCCGGAGGCA
This sequence comes from uncultured Actinomycetota bacterium, assembly GCA_963730415.1. GTDB lineage: Bacteria > Actinomycetota > Actinomycetes > Mycobacteriales > Mycobacteriaceae > Mycobacterium. Next base: position 500,245 of record CAVSSC010000004.1, read on the forward strand.
TCGGCCAGGCCATGGGCAGGCGTTTCGGCCGGGAGGGCATGAAGGTGGTGCTGGCCGATGTCCTCGCCGAACCGCTGGACGAGGCGACCCGGGCACTCGCGGACGAGGGCATCGAGGCGGTCGGGGTGGTTACCGACGTCACCGACTATTGCTCGGTCGAGTCGCTGGCCAAGGAGGCGCTCGATCGCTTCGGCGCGGTGCACGTGGTGTGCAACAACGCCGGCACCGGCGGGGTCTCCGAGGGTTACATGTGGGAACACGACCTGGCCGACTGGCGCTGGGGAATCGACGTCAACGTGCTTGGCGTCATCCATGGCATCAAGGCTTTCGTGCCCATCCTGCTCGAGCAAGGCGAGGGACACGTGGTCAACACCTGCTCGGGCAACGGCGGGTTCGCGCCCATTGCCCGGGGGGCCATGGGCGGGCCGGCCACAGCTGTCTACCCGATGACCAAGGCTGCAGTGCTCTGCCTGACCGAAAGCCTCTACACCCACCTGGAGATGACAGGAACGCGGGTGCGGGCGCACGTCCTTTTCCCCGGCGGCTTTTTGAACACCGGCATCTGGGAGTCGTGGCGGCACCGCCCGGAGCGCTACGCCGCGACCCAAGAACGCCGCACACCCGACCAGACACTGGCAAAGGTTGTGGCCCGCTTCGAGGCCGCTGGCGCACGTGTCGAGTTCACCCCGCTCGAGACCGTCGCTGACCAAGTGGTGGACGGAATTCGGGCGGACCGCTTCTGGATGATGGGTCCGCCCACACCGGCCGATCAGGTTGTGAGCAGCAAGGCGGCATCGATCCTCGCTCGCGGCGCTCCCGACTACCTGGTCGACGTCCTCGGCGGAAGTGCCGGCCGGGCGCCAGAAACCGAAGGAGGAAAGCGTTGAGCACCAACGCAGTTCGCTACGGTCCTCGCCCACCCGAGGCGCAGGTCGACCACGAGATCGATGCCACCAAGGCGCCCATCGCCACCGAGGCGGTGACCATCACGTACCTCACCGATGCGGAGATTGTCGCGGCCGTGCTGCCCAAGCCGCTGGAGCCGGCGGACGAACCGCTGATGCGAATCCAGCTTCAGCGGGTCCGGATAGCGGGCAGGCCGCCGTTCGGGTCGGCGGTGTTCTCCGTGACCGCCCGGCACGGCGAACTCCAGGGTGACTATCCCCTCTTCATGCCCCAGTCCACCGAACAGTCGGTCACGGGCGGGCGCGAAACGTTCGGCGAGCCAAAGAAACTGGCCCACATCGAGGTGCAGCGCGACGGCGATCGCGTCACCGCCACCGTTGATCGGATGGGCTATCAGCTCATAAGAGTGAACGGCCGGGTCACCGGCCCGGCAGAGTTGCCGCCCGACCAGGTGAACACCGAGTTCTACTTCAAGTTCCTGCGTGCCCCCGACGGCAGCGGCATCACCGACCCCCACCTGGTCTACGGCGAGTACCACCGGCACTACGAGCTACTGGAGAACATCGACGGCACCCTCGAGTTGGGAGAGTCGCCGTTGGACCCAGTGGCCGACATCGCGATCCGCCAAATCAGGTCGATTACGTGGTGTCGCCGGCGCACCATCCAGGTGGGGCGGATCGCGGCGCGGGTGCCGCAGGAATGGCTGCTGCCGTACGTGCACCAGCGCTACGACGACGTGGCACTGCTCGCCGCCCCCGGGCCCGAGCCGGCGCGGGTGTAGCGCATGGATCGGTATACGGTCATTTCGGCCGACTGCCACGCCGGCGCTGACCTGCTCGACTACCGCGAGTACCTCGATCCGCAGTACAGGGACGAATTCGACGGCTGGGCAAAGACATACGTCAACCCGTTCGGCGACCTCACCGAGTCCGACGCCGAGCGCAACTGGAACAGCGATCGACGCAACTCGGACCTGGATCGGGAAGGCATCGCGGGGGAGGTCCTTTTCCCCAATACCGTGCCACCGTTCTTTCCTCAGGCGAGCCTGGCCGCCTCTCCACCGGAGACCGCCCGAGAGCTCGAGCTGCGCTGGGCCGGCCTGCGTGCGCACAATCGCTGGCTGGCAGACTTCTGCTCCTTGTCGCCCGAGCGGCGCGCCGGGGTGGGCCAGATCCTGCTCGGGGAGCTCGACGAAGCCATCGCCGAGGTAGCCGAGATTGCCAAGCTGGGGCTGCGCGGCGGTGTGCTCCTGCCCGGAGTCGCCCCCGGTACCGGCATCGCCCCGCTCTACGCCGAGCATTGGGAGCCGCTCTGGGCAGCGTGCGACGAGGCGGGCCTGGTGGTCAACCACCACGGCGGCAACGCCGGACCGAGCCCGACAGACGGATGGGGCAGCTCCTTTGCGGTGTGGGTGTACGAGACACACTGGTGGGCGCACCGGGCGCTGTGGCACCTGATCTTCAGTGGCGCACTGGATCGCCATCCGGACCTCACCGTGGTCTTCACCGAGCAGGGCGCCGGGTGGATACCGGCAACCCTCGACTCGCTCGACGTGGCGGCGGCCCGTTACGGGCGGGCGAGCTCGGCGATCGCCCGGTTCGCCGGGCCCACCGCCGGCTCGCTGACACTCAAGCCCAGCGAATACTGGGCCCGCCAGTGTTACGTCGGCGCCAGCTTCATGCGACCCATCGAGTGTGCCGAGCGCCACCGGATCGGCGTTGACCGGATCATGTGGGGAAGCGACTACCCGCACTTGGAGGGCACCGCTCCCTACACCCGGGAGGCGTTGCGCCACACGTTCAGCGGCGTCCCGACTGATGAGGTGGCGGCCATGGTCGGCGGGAATGCGGCGGCCGTCTACGGCTTCGACCTCGAGACTCTCGCACCGTTGACCGACCGAATCGGCCCGTCCGTCGCCGAGATCGGCGAGCCGCTGGCGGCCGTGCCCGCCGACGCGAGCAGCACCGTCTTCGAGCCCGATCCCATCCGTACCTGGTAGCGAAAGGAACGACCGTGAGCCCCCCGAACAACTACGTCATCATCTCCGCGGACTGCCACGCCGAGCTCCCGACCGAGCAGTACCGCGAATACGTCGACCCCGAATACCGGGAGGACTTCGAGGCCTACCTGGCCGAGAAGGCTGCCGCATCGCAGGTCGGCGGATTCATCGACGAGCAGTTCGCCGAGCAGTGGTTCTCCGAGCATGGAGACGGCATCGCCGGCGGATGGGATGTAGCTCTGCGGGACAAAGAGCTCGACGGCGACGGGGTGGTCGGCGAGGTCATCTTCCCGGACGCCGACGCCGTGACTGGCGTTGCCGGGGCTCCGTTTGGGGCCGGCCTGGGCCAGTCGGGCGAGCTCGACCCGGGGCGCGCCATGGCCGGAGCGCGGGCCCACAACCGCTGGTTGGCCGAGCTGTGCAGCCACAGCCCCGAGCGGCGGGCCGGGGTCGCGGTCGTGCCGATACTGGCGGACATCGACGCGGCGGTAGCCGAGATCACTCGAGCCGCGGAGTCCGGACTCCGGGGCGGGATCCTGATCCCGGCGCGCTGGGTCGGCTACCCGCCCTATCACGACCGTCGCTACGACAAGGTCTGGGCCGCCTGCCAGGACCTGCAGATGCCGGTGCACACCCACTCCGGTCCCGCCCCGCAGGAGGAGTACGGCGGGCACCTGGGGATCTATGTAACCGAGGTGCGCTGGTGGGGGGCCCGGCCGCTATGGTTCGCGTTGTGGTCGGGCGTGTTCGAGCGCTTCCCCCGATTGCGATGGGGGGTCACGGAGTGCGGTGCCTTTTGGGCCAACGATCTTCTCTGGCTGATGGACACGCGGTACCTGCGCGAGCACTCGGCCAAGAAGATGAGCCATCTGATGGAGGGCGATCTGACGATGCCGCCCTCGGCCTACTTCGACCGGAACTGTTTTATCGGGGCCACCACCACGGAGCGCAGGGAGCTGGCGCGGCGCTACGAGATCGGCGTATCAAACATGCTGTGGGGCAACGACTTCCCCCATCCGGAGGGGACCTGGCCGCACACCCGCGAATGGCTGCGTCGCTCCTTCTGGGACATCCCCATCGAGGAGACTCGGCAGATGCTGGGCCTGGCAGCAGCCGAGGTGTACGACTTCGATCTGGGTGCGCTCGCTGCGCTGGCCGAGCGCATCGGTCCAACCCCTGAGGACCTGGGCCAGGACGATGCGGTGAGCGTCTCCAAGTGGGAGGCGGCCCGCCGGGCCGGACGCCACTGGCTGACGGGTGCGGAGTCTTTACCCGACCTGGTGGAGAGCTGAGGAATGCAAGCTGGGAAACCGAAGTTCTGAAATGGCTGACGAATCGCAAGCCGAAGAGCCGCAGTTGAAGGTACATCGCGACGGCAACGTCGTCGTGCTCACGATGAACAATCCACAGCGTAAGAACGCGCTGACCCCGGCGATGATCACGTTGATGGCGCAGGCCTGGGATGAGATCGACGCCGACGATGGCATTCGCGCGGCCATCCTCACCGGAGAGGGATCCGCCTACTGCGTCGGGGGTGACCTTGCCGACGGTTGGATGGTCCGCGGCTCCAAGGCCGGCAACGGGTCTGCCGCTGTTCCGGAAGGGAAGTCGGCGGGCAGCATCATCAGCGAGGGTCTGCTCCTGAGCCGTTCACTGACTAAGCCGTTGATCGCCGCGGTCAACGGCCCGTGTCTTGGCGGGGGCTGCGAAATGTTGCAGCAGAACGATATTCGGATCGCCGAGGAACATGCCACGTTCGGGTTGCCCGAGACAAAGTTCGGCCTCATCGCAGGAGCCGGTTCGACAGTCCGACTCAAGCGTCAGAATCCCTACACAAAAGCCATGGAAATGATTCTGACCGGCGAGCCACTCACCGCTGTCGAGGCGTATCACTTCGGTTCAGTGGGTCATGTCGTGCCGACCGGCTGTGCCGACCGGCCAGTCGTTGAAGAAAGCGCGGCAGATCGCCGAGCGTATCGCCGCCAACGGACCGCTGGCGGTGCGCAACGCCAAAGCTTCGGTGATTAACAGCGGCTGGATCGACGAAGAGGATGCCCGCAGAATCGAGCAGCGCTTCGTGGTCGAGGTGATGCGTTCCGAGGACGCCAAAGAAGGCCTCGCCGCCTTCGCCGCCAAGCGAGAGCCACGCTTTTCGGGTAAAGAGTGCGCCGAGCACATCGAGGCTGGCTAGTCCCTCGCATGTCCGGGGTGGGAGTCAGCCGATTATCCATGAAGAACGCCCGTGACACGGCGAGGCGACTGTACTTGTCGCTCAATGGGTTGGCCACGGATTTGGACACGGAACACGATGGAACCGATGCGAACGAGCGGGACGAGGTGAGACAGGTCGGGACGACTGAACGTCGCTGACCTGCAGCTATGAGACCGAGTGTATTGGGGAAGACCGCGACCGGTTAGCTCATAACCCAGAGGTCGCAGGTTCGAATCCTGTCCCCGCTACCAGCGGAAATGGCCCTCAGGGACTTCTCCGGGGGCCATTTTCATGCCCGATGGACACGTATTTGGACACATTAGCTAGGTTTACTAGTTAACTGGCAGGTGTCTTCGTCGGATGGATCCCACCATTTCCCCATGATGATCGGCGGTCCCCTACTCCGCGGCGTCCGGTCATCGTTTGCCAAAACGCGATTTTACTCAGAAGCCCACTCCTAAACAGCTGAAAGCCGGTCGCCCAGCAGGATTGCGCTGCGCCCTGGTCCCGGACGCCGGACTACACACGCGAGTCATGCTGCCAAGGCAAGAGAGGGACGCGCATAGCGACCGATCTCAATGCCCGCTCAAGCGCCGCCCACCGCACGCGGTCACCCAATCGCTGCAGGACGTTGCGCGGTTTTTGGTCAATCACCTGGGCGTGGCGCCTACCGCTCATATCGCCGGTATCGATCGGCCCACCGTCACCCGCTGGGCTGATGGCAGCCCGGCCCGCGCTGTGGCGAAAAGAACCTGCGGGCCGCGCTCAGGTATTCCAGCCTGATCCAGACCGTCGATGCGCCGCATAGCGTGCGCGCCTGGCTCATGGGCATGAACCGCAACTGGAGGATGTCTCTCGGGCCGAGGCAGTGGCCGAGGGCCACTACCGGGAAGTGATGGCCGCTGCCCGCGCGTTCGTCTCTGGAGCTTGATCGGGTAAACGCCTCGCACCGGCCCGGACCCATCCCGAACCCGGGACTGTCCACCGTTTGCCGGACAGTCCCGCGCGCCGTGACCAATTCATCGATGCCGCACACCGTTTGGTGCAGGCCAGGGGCTACGAACAGATGAGTCATCGACGACGTGCTGCGCGACGTCGGCGCTTCGCGAGGGGCGTTCTATCACTACTTCGGTTCCAAGCAGTCGCTGCTGGAGGCGGTCTATGAGGCCGGAATGGCGATGGGCTGCAGCCCCAACCGCACGGTCATCGTCGAATTCGGCAAGGTCAAGGGGTCCAGCGACATACACGGCCGCCATGTGGTGCGATTGGACAACAACGTTGCGAGGTGCGGGGATAAGGGTTTTCTTCCGCGTGAGCCAATCTCGTCTGAATCGGGGCCACTCGTTGCTAGACATCGCTGACGTTCTCACCGCGCGTCTGCCGCAGGACGCCGGTTTCTCGGATCACCTTCATCGACAGCGTCCGGTAGCCGTATTTCTCGAAAAGAACCGTGACGGTGTCGGCAGTGCCGCCGATAACGACTCCCGGTCCCCACTCGCGGTGCTCGACGGTAGTGTTGACGGGTATTGCCGGCCGTTGTTCATGGGCGGACGCTTCACCAATCTGGTTGTCGCGGCAGCGATCGCAGTTGCCGCACGGTTCGGGCAGCGTCTCCCCGAAATACGCGAGCAGAATCTGCCGACGGCATTCTCGCGTTTCGGCGTAACCCCGCAGCATTTCCACTCGCGTGCGATCGACACGTTCGCTCGTCTCGACGACTTCGACCGCACGGCCCACCGCGGTCGCCTCTGGCTCGCCGGAGGCGGTGAATCCCTTACGGCCCGACATGACGGCACCGGCCTGGTCGAGGAGGTTCACTGCGGTGGTGAGCCGGCGGCCCCGGACACCGAGTTCGGTCCGCAGGTCTTTGAGCCGCTTGGGTCTGTCAGCCGACAGCGCCGAGTAGACCCGATGCAGCAGCTCTTCGTCGGGGTGATGCGCGGTGAAAAACCGCGCCAGCGATAAGTCTTCGGGTCGATAGAACAGCAGGGCCAGCGCTGCCTCCCCGTCGCGACCGGCGCGACCGACCTGCTGATAGTAGCTGTCCAGCGAGTCGGGAACCGAGGCGTGCACGACGGCCCGAATGTTGGGCTTGTCGATACCCATGCCGAAAGCCGATGTGGCGCTGATCATCTCGTACTCGTCGTCGCGAAACCTGCGATGAATCTCGTCGCGCTGCGCCGCCCTCATGCCGCCGTGGTACGCAGCGGCACTCCTGCCCCGCCGGGCTAGTGCGTCGGCATAGCTCTCGGCGTCTTTGCGGGTCGCGGTGTACACCAGGACCGGCCCCACCATCTCGGCGACCGTCGACACCACGGCGTCGCGCTTTTCGGCGTCTGACACGTGATGCTCGACCTCGAGGCGCAAGTTCGGCCGGTCGAACCCCCTGGCGATCACAACGAGATCGCGCAACCCGAGCCGCTCGATGATCTCGCGGCGCACCAGCGGAGACGCGGTCGCCGTCAACGCCGCCACGGGTGGGCGGCCGAGCCGGTCGAACGCGTCAGCGAGCCGCAGATAGTCCGGCCGGAAATCGTGCCCCCACGTCGACACACAGTGCGCTTCGTCCACCACGATCAGCGACACGTTCGATTCGGCAAGACGCGAGACGACGTCGTCCTTCGAAAGCTGTTCCGGGGAGAGAAAGATGTACTCGGCTTCGTGGCGGCGCACGGCCTCCCAACTGCGTGACGTTAGTGCCTGGCGTTGGCGGGAGTTGATGGCGACGGCGGCGGGGCCGTGAGCAGCAACGATGTGATCGATCTGGTCGCGCTGCAGAGCTATCAACGGCGAGATCACGAGCGTTGCGCCGTCGATCAGGACCGCCGCCACCTGATAGATCGCGGATTTGCCGGCCCCCGTCGGCATCAGCGCGAGCACGTCGCGGCGCGCGACGAGCGCCTCCATCGCGTCGAGCTGCTCGGCGCGCAGCGCTTTCCAGCCGAAGACGCGGCGGGCCACATCCTCGAGTTCTGCGCGGCGGGTCACCCGATGCCCACTACCCGCACCGCCATCCGAGACGGCCACACACTCGTCGCCGGCGTCAACACCGACCCCAACAATCACCGCCACTAGTGGACCTCATTAAAGCCAGCCCTCCGTCGACAGACTTCCTAAGCCAAAGAATCCCAAAACAACACCCGATGAACGCCTGGTGAGCTTGACCCCGCGCGTCGATCCGGACGACGCGGCTCCTGGTTTACACCGTGAGACGCCGAGGCGGTTGGACTTACCGCTCAGTGTGGTGGCCACGGATTTGGACACAGAACACGGTGGAATCGATGCGAACAAGCGCGACGTGGCGAGACACGTTGGACGGCTGAACGTCGCTGACCTGCAGCTATGAGACCGAGCGTATTGGGCAAGACCGCGACGGGTTAGCTCATAACCCAGAGGTCGCAGGTTCGAATCCTGTCCCCGCTACCAGCGGAAATGGCCCCCGGAGAAGTCTCCGGGGGCCATTTTCATGCCGGTTGAGAACACTTTGGGAGCATTAGCTTTGCTAAGCGATCTCATGTGCCGAGTCTTCCCCGATGTTGGGCGCGGTTGGTAGGTGTCCGGGCGCGTTTCTAGTTGGGGCCGTGTTGTGGGCGGCGGTGACCGTCAGGGGGCATGCGGGCAAGAACGGATTCGTAGGTGATCCAGCCGATTAGCGCTGTCTTGTCGCGGTTGACCACCGGCAGCCCGGTGCCCCCGTGGCCAGCCAGCGCAGAAAGGATTTTCGGGGGCGGCTACGCGGCAGCGGGATTCTGCGCGCTGCGCCAGAATTAGTATACCTACTGGCTACAGTAGCATTATGCAATAATTGCAGTCACCTACCGTACCGGTGTCGGTACATACGGTGTGCCGGGCCGCGGTGACCGCTTGCGGGAAGGCGAGGCGCAATGACCGTTGACTGCGCGGCAGTGGAGTCGGTGGATGTGATCACCGACGCGTTGTTGACCGCGTCGCGGTTACTGGTCGCTGTCTCGGCTCGTTCGATCGCCTTGGTCGATGGGACGATCACCATTCCGCAGTTCCGGACCTTGGTGATCTTGTCCAACCGAGGTCGGGTCAACCTGGCCACGCTGGCCGGTCTGCTGGATGTGGGGCCGTCGACCATCGGTCGGATGGCCGACCGGCTAGTGAGCGCTGGGTTGATCGACCGCCGACCACACCCCGACTCCCGCCGCGAGCTGGTGGCCGAGCTGACCGCACACGGGCGTGAGATCGTGCAGCAGGTGACCGCGCATCGGCGCCGCGAAATCGCCCGCATCGTTGAGAACATGCCGTCGCGGGAACGGCGCGGGCTGGTACGTGCGCTGACCGCGTTCACCACCGCCGGAGGTGGGCCCGCCGTCCACGTCGACATCGACTTATAGGTTCGTTCGTGTACGCCAACATTTCGCACCTGTCGTTGATCCACGGGTGGCTACCGGTGGCGGTGCAGGCGATCACCGCGGTAGTGCTGGTGTGCGCGATCGGCTGGCGATCACCGCGCTGGCGGCTGCTGTGGCTGCCGGTGATGGTGGCCAGCGGGGTGGTGCTGGCGGTGTGGGCGCACTGGTACCTCGGCTCTTTGGGGGTGGCCGGCGATCCGGCGCCGCCGCTGTTATCGGTCTGGATCGCCGCGGTCGGGCTCGCGGCAGGGGTCGTGGTGCTGGGCTGGCGCGGCGCGCGGTGGTGGCGGCGCGGCGCGGCGGTGGCGGCAGTGCCGTTGTGTGTGCTCTGCGTTTTGCTCGCGGTCAACGTGTGGGTTGGCTATCTCCCCACCGTGTACACCGCCTGGAATCAGCTCACCGCCGGCCCACTGCCGGACCAGACCGATCTCGCCGGAGTGACCGGGCGGCAGCTGACGGGTGTGCGGCTGGCCAACGGGGTTGTCTTGCCGGTGAGCATCCCAGCCGATGCGTCGAAGTTCGCCCACCGCCGCGAACTGGTGTACCTGCCGCCGGCCTGGTTCGCCAGCAGCCCCCCTCCCCGGTTGCCGACCGTGATGCTGATCGGCGCTGACTTCAACACCCCCGCCGACTGGCTGCGCGCCGGCCACGCAATACACACCATCGACGAGTTCGCCTCCGCGCACCACGGCTACGCGCCGCTGCTGGTGTTTGTCGACGCCACCGGGGCATTTAACAACGACACTGAATGCGTCAATGGCCCCCGCGGCAACGCCGCCGACCATCTGACCAAAGACGTTGTGCCATACATGATCTCCAATTTCCGGGTCAGCGCTGACCGGGCCAACTGGGGCATCGTCGGCTTCTCGATGGGCGGCACCTGCGCTGTCGACCTGACGGTGATGCACCCGGACAGCTTCAGCGCCTTTGTCGACATCGCCGGCGACGCCGGCCCCAACATGGGAACCAGGTCGCAAACCATCGCCACGCTGTTCGGCGGCAACGCCAACGCCTACGCCGCGTACGACCCGACCACCGTAATCATCAGACACCGGCGCTACAGCGGGGTATACGGCTGGTTCGACATTCCCGGCGCTACCCACGCCCAGCACCGCTACATCACGGCGGCCGGTATCGGCGCGGTTGCGGTCGGCGCCCATGACCCCGTCGCCAATCCTGAAGGCCAAGACTTCGCCGCCAACTCGCTGTGCACGGTCGGCAGCGCACACGGCATCCGATGCGCCGTCGTGACTCAACCAGGCAGGCACGACTGGCCGTTTGCGGCCCAAGCGTTCGCTGACGCATTGCCCTGGCTGGCCGGACGGCTCGGCACCCCGGGCGTACCCCGGGTTCCGTTGCCCGGACTCAGGCCGGAACTGGTTCCACCGACCCAGACCGCCTCCGCAACACTGGCCGCGCACACCCCTGGAGGACAGCCGTTGCCCGATAACCAACGCACCCGGCAGTCGACGTTTCAGATCAGTCGCTGACCGGGCCGCCCGCCCGGCCGCGAAAAGGAGGTAACCAATCGTGAAGATTGTCAAGAACCTTCAGCCCCCGGCCGGATTAACCCGGTTCCTGTTTCGAATTCCTATCCACGTTTATCGACTCAGGCTCGGGTGGCTGTTCGGGAGCCGCCTTCTACTGCTCAACCACATCGGCCGTGTCTCCGGCAAGCCCCGACAGACCATCCTCGAGGTTGCCGAGCGCGACGGCGACAGCTGTGTCGTCGCCTCGGGGTGGGGACCTACTGCCGCGTGGTACCGCAACATTCTGCACACCTCTGACGTCACGATCCAGGTGGGGACGCGAACGATACCCGTGACGGCCATACCGCTCGACAAGGAGGAGGGAGCACAAGTCTTTGTACGGTACGGGTCGCGGCATCGCACCGCGGCCAAGTACGTGCTTCCCCGCGTACTCGGATTGTCCGTCGACGGATCAGACGCAGACTTCCGCGCCGTCGGACAGCACTTGCCCTTCGTCCGGTTCGTCCCCCGGGCAGAGGTTTGAGGCCAGACCGCTATGCTGCCAGGACCGTCGCGACGACGTCAGCGGTCAGGTGGCGTAATAAGCATGGCCCCGTACCGCTTTCCCGCATCGGGAGACAATCGGTGCTGACACCAGGCGAGTCTCCTCGGCTCGCCAAGTTCCGCACGCACGACAGAAGCCGAATCGCCGTACCGAAGCAGAAGGAGGTAGCGGTGCAGACTAATGACGAATTGGCAAGCATGCCGCTGCTGCAGGCGTTGACCGAGCTGGAGAGCTCGGCACAGGGCTGAGCAGATGACGGTTCAGAGCCGGCCTGCCGCTGCGGGCTTCCACAGCGGCGAGTTGGCAGTTCAACGACAAGCCGGCGTCGAAGCACAGGCCGCCCGGCTCGCGCCGATGGTCGCCCGCGACCGGACCGGGCGGCTTTGGGCCTCACTGCTACTTGGGCCACCTGGTTTGCGATGAACCTGAGGGGGCGACAGGTTTTCTCGCCCGCTATCGATCGTTGGGTTCATCGGGAACGGGCGCAAGCGAACGTTCCGGGTATTGAGGCGACGAACACGCCGTCGGCGGAGCGGCGCGCCATCTCGCCATACCATTTACGCACCTCAACCGGCGTGATCAGGTTGGCATCGATCGCATGTTGCCAGATCGCGTCCACGTTCATGCTCTTGGTCAGGTCTTCTGTGTCGTTGAACGAGCGGGTCTCCTGGCGGGTGCTCACGGAGCTGAACCCAGTGTCGCGCAACCATTTCCCCAGCCGTTGTCCAGCCAGCGGTTGTCGATAGAGATCTCGAATGCTACGAGCCAGTGCGGCCGCTGCGGGCGCGGTGGTGCCCTCGACGGTGAGCGTCGCAGGGCTCGGTTCGAACAGCGCCACGCGGGCGTCGGGACGCAACACTCGGCCTACCTCGGCGAGCAGTGAGGCCGGGTCACTGAGATGTACGAGCACTCGCTCGATCCGGCATCCGTCCAGCGTGGCGTCCGCGATCGGTAGCGATGTGCCGTCGGCCTGCACCAGCCACGCGGTCGGGCAGCGGAGGGCGCTGACTTCGAGCATCCGTCTGCTCGGGTCCACACCGATCGGGCGGCCACCGGCCTCGGCAATCGCTGCCAGGTCGTAGCCAGCGCCGCAGCCCACGTCGAGAATCCGTTGTCCCGCCCGAATTTCCAGTAGTTCAATCAGCGTCGCCTTGGTAGACGCCCTGACCACGGCCATCCTGTCCAAGAAGGACACGAGCCGGTCAGGATCGGCGCTGCGGTCCACATCGGCGAACTCGGATGACATGATCGTCATCGTGCCGGAGTCATCTTGGCAAAGCGAACATTCCTAACACCATCAGCGTGGGAGCACCGTCACAGACCTCTGCTCGCATCAAGAGTCAAGGCCTGACCTCGGCCGGTTGACATCGCCGCTTGCTTAATCGTTCACCACTGCAGGCCGATTAGCATTAGCGGTGGTATCGACCTCGGCGGATAACTCCGGCTGGCAGAGCGTCATTTGGCCACCTGAGGAATTGCGTTGACCCTTTCGGCGGGGCTTTCAAACTTGTTAGGCCTTGGCGACGCAATCGTCAGTTCCAACGGCGGCTTGCAGGGCGCCGTCGCGGGCGAGGAAGACCAGACCGTGGACGAATGCCCAGCTGATCAGGGCCAACGTTGGGGTGCCTGACCGGGCCGCCTCAGGCGATGTTCCGCGGCTTACCGCCGCGGAAAGGGCGCCAATAGCGCTTTGTTGCGCCTGGATCAAACCTGAGTCGGCGGAGTACAACTCGTTGGGCTGGGACATGGGGAGGCCCTCGGCACCCGCCTGCCCGACTTCCGGCTCCTCGACTCTGATGGAAAGCTGCACGGCCAGGCCGACGTGGCCGGTGCCGCGGCCCTGCTGGTGAGCGTCTGCAACCACTGCCCTTTCGTCATCCACATTGGGCCGATACTCGGGCAGCGGGCCCGCGAGTGGATGGACCAGGGTCTGGCCGTACTGGCGATCAACGCCAACGACATCGCCGCCTATCCGCAAGACGCGCCCAAGCACATACTCGCCTTTGCCGAGCCGATATTGGTGCATAACGATGGCGTCAAGATTCCGCCGTCAGCGCGGCCTGAGCCGGGAGACAGAAAGCTCTTGATGTGCTCGCCGGCGCCATCGGCGGCGAACACATCGGCGAAGTCCTCCAACGGGTGGGTCTGGCCGAGCAGGTCGGCTATGTCATGGCGAGTCAGGAACTCGAGGGATTCGGGGAACGTCGCGTACGACACCGACTCGAAAACAAGCTCCTTACGCACGGCCGCCGCGAGGTCGATTGCCACCGGGGCCGCGGGTCGGCTCTTGAGGATGATCCGGCCGCCGGGACGTAAGACCCGGATCATCTCGTCGAAGGCCCGTGAGATGGGTTGGGTCTCGATGACGAAGTCGTACGCATCAGTTTCCAGCGGCAATGACAGGTCCATCCGGAGCGTCTCGACGGCTGAGAAGCCGGCCGTCGACAGCACACGCTTGGTCAGCTCCGCGATCCGGTTGTCGCCATGCATCAGGCCGCGCTCTCCCGGCTGGATGCTGGCTTTCAGCACGGCAAGGGAGGCGCATACCGGTTCGGTGTAAGCGCCCTCCCTGAAAGACACCGACTGCGGCAGGTGATGCACTACCTGAGCGGGCACGGCAATGTACTCGGCAAACGCTCCGTGCCGGCTGACCCCGAGGAATTGGTGGTGTGGACAGCATTCCGGCATGCCGCCAGCGCATCGGAGGCACGCTCCACACGGGATCACAGGCATTACCGCTACCCGGTCTCCAGGAGCAAACCTGTGGACGTCCGACCCGTGGGAGGCGACAACGCCGGCGAACTCATGCCCGAGAATCAAGGGGTCCGCGCACGCGAGCTTTCCCTGAGCGACGTAGATGTCGGTGCGGCACACTCCCGCCGCCTCTACCCGGATGAGGACCTCTCCCGGTCCCGGCTCAGGCACCGGCACCCGACACACCCACACCGAACGCCCCTGCTTGACAACCGCCCGCATCTCCGTCACGCGACGCACGTCCTTTCCCGGGTGTGACGCCTTAGGCGCATGAATGTCTCGGGTTCTCTGGCGGACGAGTCAATACGAGCGGTAGACAACGCGCGCCGCGCTCGATACCGGGCGTATTGCGATGCACACTTTATCACTCCAGCGGCGACACGGCGCAGATGCTGTGGCTGTTGAAGGAGGGATTCTGATGAGTCCAGGAGTGTGTTAGTGACAGGTACCTCGTCCACGCTACGGGCTGGTTCAAGGTGGACCCGCTCGCGTCGCCAGCGGATGCCGGCGAGCTGTGCCTTCGACATGGCCGACCCCCCACATGTTGAGGGTGTCAACTATGTCGCGAGACATCCGTCAACTATGTCGCGAGACATCCGTCAACTATGTCGTGAAATCATACACCGTCCCCGCTACCAGCGGAAATGGCCCCCGGAGAAGTCTCCGGGGGCCATTTTCATGCCGCTTTGATACGGATTTTGCAAACCTCAGCGCTGGGACCATCGACTTCAACCTTGAAGCATGCAAAATGACTTCGTGCTGGCCGGGAAATTAGCCGCCAAGTGGCTGGAAGTCTAGTGGGCTCGCCGCCGCGGACTGGCCGCTGACGTGCAGGGATTTGGCTTCCACACCCTGGCGTTGCTGACCGCTATAGGTCTCGCCGGTCCGCTGTTGGCCTCACTGCCGCGCTTTCGGATACCGGTGATCATCGGCGAGCTGATCGCGGGCCTCATCGTCGGCGGGACCGGGTTCGGCGTCGTCGATGTCACCGACCCAACATTTCAGCTGCTCGCGAACATCGGCTTCGCATTGGTCATGTTTGTCGTGGGCACCCATGTTCCGGTCCGCGGCAGCGAGATGCGCTCGGCGCTACCGCTGGCGCTGGCGCGGGCGGTTCTGGCCGGCGGTGTCGCGGTGGCGCTGGGTGTCGGGCTGGCGGCGGAGTTTGGAACCGGCCACGCGGCGCTTTACGCGGTGCTGATGGCCTCGTCGTCGGCGGCGCTGGCATTGCCGGTGATCGATTCGCTGCGGTTGCGGGGACCGCAGGTGCTCTCCGTGACCGCCCAGATCGCTATTGCGGATGCTGCGTGTATCGTCTTGCTGCCGTTGGTGATCGACGTCCGGCGGGCGCCCACGGCAGCACTGGGTGCGCTCGCGGTAGCGGGCTGCGCGGTGGTGCTTTTTGTGCTGCTGCGAGCGGTCGACCGCAGGGGCTGGCGTCAGCGCCTGCACACCTATTCCGAAAAGCACCGGTTGCGCTGGAATTGCGGACCAGCCTGATCGTGCTGTTCGCGCTGGCGGCGCTGGCCGTCAGCACCCACGTGTCGATCATGCTGGCGGGCTTCGCGGTGGGTTTGGTGATCGCCGCGGTCGGCGAACCACGACGGCTGGCACGTCAGCTCTTCGGGATCACCGAGGGGTTTTTCAGCCCGCTGTTCTTTGTCTGGCTGGGCGCTTCACTGCAGGTACGCGAGCTGGGTTCGCACCCGAAGCTCATTTTGCTGGGAGTGGGACTGGGGCTGGGTGCTGTGCTGGCGCACTGCGCGGGCAGGCTGCTCGGACAGCCGCTGACAATTGCGATGCTCTCGGCCGCGCAGCTTGGCGTGCCGGTGGCCGCGGCCACTATCGGCACCGAGGAACACCTTCTCGCCGCGGGCGAATCGGCGGCGTTGATGTTCGGCGCCTTGCTGACGATCGCGGCCACGTCGATCGCGGGCGCGTTGGCGGCGCGTAGCCAGACCGCAACCCAAGCTGATAAGCCCGCTGACACCGACAAGTCCACGCGGCGCGAGACGACTTAGGCCTTCCGACCCATGTGACCAAGGGCCTTCTGCGCCGGGACCTCGGCACACAACGAAGCACGACTGAAGCACTGCCATCCAGTTCCGTTCGGCCCTACGGGCCCGATCACGGGAGTGGTCGGATGAACCCCTAATGCTGATCGAGGAGGCCGTGGTGAGGTTTGCAGCATATGTGTCGCGGAGCGATCGGCTAGCCCTGGCGGCCAACCACTTGACGTTGCGACGGCAACATCGGCGAGCCGTGCCGACAATGACGATGTACCGCGTTACCGATCGTCTGCACGGCGGGCGCACAGTTCGGGTGCCCGGTCATGAGATCGCACCCATAGTGTCGGCGTGGCTGGCGGAGCTGGGCGCCCACAGCCCTCTGGTCGACGATCTGGCGCGAGCGGCGTGCATCGGCGACTGGGCGGCAGCTCATGCCGTCGGCGACCAGTTATCCGTTGATGTGACCATTGCGGCCGCAGCATAACTACGCGGCGAATTCATCATGTCTGGCTTACATCGGTATTGGCCCAAAGTCCTTTGGGCTAGAGCCGTCATGCTCTCGTGCGGCCGGTGCGATTGCGCAATCGTAGAAACGACGACGCTTTACCGAAGGGAACAACAGCCATGAACGCGCGGTTTCCGGATGCCGGCACTGTCCGGACGGCCCTGACTTTGGCATCTCGAGCGCCTTCGGTGCATAACACGCCAACCGTGGCGGTGGCGGGTAGATGCGGCGAGCCTGCATCTGTACTCCGACGCGAGCCGGCAACTGCCCAACACCGACCCGGATGGCCGAGACTTGATCTTGAGTTGCGGTGCGGCGTTGCATCACTGCGTTGTTGCGTTCGCGGCAGTGGGGTGGCGATCCAAGGTGACTCGGCTGCCGAATCCGGCCGACCCCAGCCACCTTGCCGCGATCGAACTTTCTCCGCACCCCGCTGATTCCGTCGATATTGCGCTTGCCGCGGCGATACCGCGGCGGCGAACCGATCGGCGCTACTACAGCTCCTGGCCGGTACCCGTGGGTGATATCGCCCTAATGGCTGCGCGGGCAGCTCGAACCGGGGTAACGCTGTGCCAAGTCGAAGACATCGACAACCTGCACAAAATTGTCGCTCAATCTGTCCGGGATCACTTAAACCAGGATTATCTTGCGGAGCTCACGGCATGGAGTGGGCGCTACGCCTCGGTAGCGGGCGTTCCGGCGCGTAATACGCCGGTACCCGACCCGAAAGCGAAAATTCCGAGTCGGTTCTTTGCCGGTCCGGCGCTGCCGATGCCAGCGGACGCGTCATCAGCCGACGACAAAGCCGTCGTGCTTGCGCTGGGAACCCGCAACGACGACCGGCTGGCACAGCTACGCGCCGGTGAGGCCACCAGCGTCGTGCTTCTCACCGCGACATCGATGGGGTTGGCCAGTTGCCCGGTCACCGAACCACTGGAGACGGCCGAAACGCGCGAGGTGGTCCGATCCGACATCTTCGGTGATAGCGACTATCCGCAGATGCTGCTTCGGGTGGGTTGGGCGCCAATCAACGCAGATCCATTGCCAGCAACGCCGCGACGCGAACTCTCCGATTTCGTCGAGTGGATGTTTGATCACGACCACAAGATTGCCCAATAGGTGCGGGATCGACGATTGCCTTAGCTGACGGATAGACCGAAATCGCTGCGACCCAACGGAGTTGTGATGGAGAGGTTCACAATAGACCCACGCCGCTGGCGAATCGCTCGCATTTTTGGCCGTAACCCGTTGCTTCGACGGGCGGATCGCATCGAAGCCCTAGTCATGTTGGTCGCGCTCGTTGCGTCGCTGATCGCGGTACCCGTCGCCGGTGTGGTGGGCGCTGTAACGTACGGCGCGCGTGATCGCCTATACACACAAGAGGCACACGAGCGACACCGTGTCAGGGCAACAGTCGCCGACATTTGGGTCGAGGATTTGGGTATGGCCGTTGTGCAAGCGAAGTGGCCGGTTGCGGCTGGCGAGCGCAGCGGCACGCTTCAACTCACCGACCAGGTCAAGCCGGGCGAGAGCGTCGAAATTTGGGTGGACAACGACGGCAACCCAGTGATCGCGCCAACGCCGACTTGGCTCGCCGTGGGCGAAGCGGTTGGTACGGCGGTGGTGACATTGCTGGCCGTGGGTGTTGGGATGGCAGCATTTGTAGCCGCCGTCCGGTCACGGCTTGATCGGGCACGTTACGCTGCGTGGGAGCGTGACATCAGATGGCTCGCAGAAGCCTCGTAGACGGTGGCCGAAAGAATCGACAATGACCCATCACGCCATTTCGGATGACGCGGAACGGTTCAGGCTCTCTAAACCCTATACAGCGCAAGCGAATTAGCGGATGATGTGTCGATGAGCGGATACGGCGAAGATTCCGATGTCGCATTGTTTGATGCGCCCGCGCTTCACCGCCTTGTCGAGGTGCTGATCGAGCGCGGATATCGCGTCGTCGGTCCGACGTTGCGAGATAACGCGATCGTGCTCGACGAACTCGAGTCGGCCGCCGAGCTACCGCGCGGGTGGGGCGTTGAGGTGGCTCCCGGGCATTATCGGGTGCAGCGGCGCGACGACGATGCGGCGTTCGGGCACTCGTCCGGACCGCAGTCGTGGAAGCAGTTCTTGCACCCACCACGGCGTCGGTTGTGGTCCGGCACCCGGGACGGGTTCGGCAATACCGAATCCGACGAGGAGGTCCCGCGGTACGCATTCCTCGGGGTGCGTGGGTGTGACCTGGCCGCGATCGCGACACTTGACCGGGTACTCGGCCGTGGCCAGTTTCCCGACAACTCCTTCGTCCGCCGACATCGACAGATCTTCGTGATCGCGGTGAATTGCACCGAACCGGGCGGCCTGTGCTTTTGCGCCTCGATGGGCACCGGCCCTGCGGTCGGACCAGGCTACGACCTGTCCCTCACCGAGCGCCTTGACGGTGATGGCGTGACCTACCTGGTCGACGTGGGCACTCAAGAGGGCGCTGACGTGCTCGCGGCCATACCGCACCGGGCGGCCGGCAGCGCGGAAATCGGCTCAGCGCGTGCCGATGTGGAGGCGGCATCGCACCGGATGGGCCGCCAGATGCCCGAAATGGACCTACGAGACCTGCTGATCAGGTCACGCGAATCGCCGCAGTGGGAGGAGGTGGCCAGCCGCTGCCTGACGTGCGGCAACTGCACGATGGTATGCCCGACCTGCTACTGCACCAGCACCGAAGACGTCAGCGATCTGACCGGTCAACACGCCGAGCGCTGGCAGCACTGGGCGTCCTGCTACGAGTTCGATTTCACCTACATCCAGGCGGCGGCAGTGTGCGCCAGTCCGGTGCATCGCGCTACCGGCATTGGTTGACCCACAAGCTGGGCACCTGGCACGACCAGTTCGACATGTCGGGCTGTGTCGGCTGCGGGCGGTGCATCGCGTGGTGCCCCACCGGCATCGACATCACCGAGGAAATGAACAAGATGGCCCGCGATGACTGACGTGGCGGACAGCGTCGCACCACCGTCTGCGATGGCGCCGCACCCGTACCGGGTACGCAGCCGCGTCGTGGAAAGCCCCGACTCGGCGACCTTGTGCCTAGAACCGCTCGGCGAAGTACTGCGCACGCCGCAGCCCGGAGAGTTCATGATGCTCTACGCATTCGGCGTGGGCGAAGCGGCGATTTCGATTAGCGGCGATCCCACTGTCACGGATGGCTCGATCACGCACACCATCCGCGCGGTCGGGGCGGTGAGCCGTGCCCTGCACGACGCGGAGCCGGGCACCATCATTGGTGTGCGGGGCCCGTTCGGAACCACCTGGGGGCTACAGGAAGCCGCCGGGAGGGATTTGGTCATGGTCGCCGGCGGTGTGGGGTTGTGCCCGCTGCGCCCGGCGGTGTTGGGTGCGCTGGCCGAGCGATCGCGCTACGGCAAGGTGACGCTGATCGTGGGTGCCCGCTCGCGCTCGGACTTCGTGTTCGCCGCTCAGCTCGAGAAGTGGGCCGAAGACCCGCAGATCGAACTCCACGTCACAGTGGACGTTCCGGTCCAGGGCTGGCGCGGCGAAGTGGGGCTGGTGACCGAGCCGCTGCGTCGTCTCGCGCTGGACCCCGACCGCACCACCGCATTCCTGTGCGGCCCGGAGCCGATGCTGCGGTTCGGCGCCGAGGCCCTGGTAGCCAAAGGCCTAGCCGCCCAAGACATTCGGGTATCGCTGGAGCGGAACATGCAGTGCGGGGTCGGACTGTGCGGCCATTGCCAATTGGGCCCGTTGCTGCTATGCCGGGACGGGCCCGTCGTCGGCTACGACGTCGCCGGTCCCCTACTGCGAGTCAAGGAGCTGTAGATGAGCCCCAGTCTGGCCGTGTGGAAGTTCGCTTCCTGCGACGGTTGCCAGCTCACCCTGCTCGACTGCGAGGACGAGCTGCTCACCCTTGCCGACCAAGTCGAGATCGCCACCTTCGCCGAGGCTTCCAGCTCGATGGTCGGCGGGCCCTACGATGTGTCGCTGGTCGAGGGCTCCATCACCACCCGCCACGACGAGCAACGCATCCGCGAAATCCGTGAACAGTCCAAGGTGCTGGTCACCATCGGTGCTTGCGCGACGGCCGGGGGAGTGCAGGCATTGCGCAACTTCGCCGACATCGACGAGTTCATTTCCGTCGTCTATGCCAAACCGGAGTACATCGACACGCTGGCGACCTCCACACCGGCGTCCGCGCACGTCAAAGTCGACTACCAGGTGCCGGGCTGCCCGATCGACCGCGGCCAGCTGCTCGACACTCTCGCGGCCCTGTTGATCGGACGCAAGCCGCGGCTGCCGGCCAAGACGGTGTGCACGGAGTGCAAACTCCGCGGAGTGACGTGTGTCCTCGTCGCCGACGGCATTCCGTGCCTCGGCCCAGTCACGCACGCCGGCTGCGGAGCGTTGTGCCCCAGTCATCGTCGTGGCTGCTACGGCTGTTTCGGCCCGTCTGCGGCGCCGCAAACCGCGACGCTGATCCCGTTGCTCCGCCGCGACGGGATGTCCGACGGTGACGTCGATCGGGTGTTCTCGACGTTCAACGTCGCCACGTTCGCCGCCCAGCGGAGCAAGCAGTGAATCCGACGACCCGCACACTCAGCGTCGGCACGCTGACCCGCGTCGAAGGGGAAGGAGCGCTGCATGTCACCCTCTCCGACGGTGCGCTGGAAAGCGTCGAACTCAACATTTATGAGCCGCCCAGGTTTTTCGAGGCGTTCCTGCGCGGACGCGCCCACACCGAGCCACCGGACCTGACAGCGCGGATCTGCGGCATTTGCCCGGTCGCCTACCAGGTCAGCGCCTGCAACGCGATCGAAGACGCCTGCGGCGTCGAAGTCGATCCGGAGCTGGTCGCGCTGCGTCGGCTGCTGTACTGCGGCGAATGGATCCACAGCCACATGTTGCACATTTATCTGCTGCACGCACCGGATTTCCTCGGCTACCCCGATGCGATCGCCCTGGCCCGAGACGAACGGGAAGTCGTCGAGCGTGGGCTGAGGTTGAAGAAGGCGGGCAATCAGCTGATGGAGTTCATCGGCGGGCGGTCGATACATCCGATCAATGTGCGCCTGGGCGGGTTCTACTCGGTACCCAGCCGGTCGCAGTTCGCGCCGCTGGCCGAACAGTTGCGCCGTGCGATGGATGATGCGTTGGCGACGGTCGAGTGGGTGTCCGGGTTCGATTTCCCTGACCTCGAGCTTGACCACGAAATGCTGGCGTTGAGCCAGGCCGGCCAGTATCCGATCGAGAACGGCGCCATCGCCCGCAGCGCTGGCCCGTCGTTCCCGGTAGCCCACTTCACCGAGCACGTGCGCGAGTCGCAGGTGCCGTATTCCACCGCCCTGCATGCGACGCTCGACGGCGGCCGGTACTTGACCGGGCCCCTGGCGCGCTATTGCCTGAACTCGTCGGCGCTGTCGCCGATCGCCGCCCAGGCTGCCGCCGAGGCCGGGCTCACGGCCGAATGCCGAAATCCGTTCCGCAGCATCATCGTCCGGGCCGTCGAAGTGGTCTACGCGATTGAAGAGGCGCTCCGGATCATCGACGACTACCAGCGCCCAGCGCGGCCCTTTGTCGACGTTCCGGCCCGTGTGGGCATTGGGCACGGCGTCAGCGAGGCGCCCCGCGGGCTGTTGTATCACCGCTACCACATCGACGACGGTGGGCTGGTGTCCGCGGCGACGATCATTCCGCCGACGTCGCAGAACCAAGCCGCCATTGAAGCTGACTTGGCGCGTGTGGTCTCTGACAACCTCGCGCTCGATGACGCTGCGCTGACCGCCATGTGTGAGCGAGTGATTCGCAGCTACGATCCCTGCATCTCATGCTCGGCGCACTTCTTGACGCTGACGGTGCAGCGGGGATGACTTCTGGCGTTGTCGTGATAGGCCTCGGCAACAGCTACCGGCGTGATGACGGTGTAGGCCTGGCCGTCGCCACAGCGCTGGACGATCTTGCATTGCCGAATGTTCGTGTCGTAACCGGCATTGTGGAACCGATGGGTCTGTTGGAGGCGTGGTCAGGAGCCGCGCTGGCCATGGTGATTGATGCCGCGGTCGCGACTCCGTCGGCGCCGGGCCGCGTTCGTCGCTGCACCCTCGCTGACGTAGTTGCCGCACATGAAGGGTTGAGTTCCCACAGTGTTGACATCGGCGGTACTCACGCGCTGGGTCAGGCACTTGGACGGGTACCCGACGCGCTCGTGGTTTTCACCGTCGAAGTGGCCGACACCGGCCATGGCGTCGGTTTGACTCCGCAGGTCGCACGTGCGGTGCCGGAAGTGGTTCACCTGGCTGTAGCCGAAATTAACTGCAGCGGAATGAATATCGAATGTCCGGGGCGAGAACCCGGGTAAGAGGATGGTGAACCGCTAAGGGACTTAGGACCGTAACCCGAGGACAAACGGCTCTCGCGGTGCCCGGCAGCGCTCATTAATCTCAACATGACGGCGTGCAACCGCCCTGAAGTGCGCTCGGAGAAAAGGGTTGCGCGTGATCGCCCGGATACACAGGAGGCGGGCGCGGCATGAAGGGCAGTCGGGGTAACGGTGGCGTTGTTACTGCGCGTGGCCGTGAACGAGTCTTGGTCAGAGCGGATATCCCGGCGGCGCGCTACGTCAGCGTGCTGATGCTGCTGTGCGTCCTGGGCTGGTTGACGGTGCTGGCCGCACGCGATTACCTCGGCTATGACCGGGTGGCCCCGGGCCGGTTCGGGTGGTCGGTGGCGTTACTTGGCGCGGTGGCCCTGATTGCGCGCGGCATTTTCCTGGGCCGGCCGGTAACCGCTGGGCATGCGATAGCCGCGGCTGCCGCGGTGGGCGCGGGGCTGTACGCGCACTTCCTGTCTTTTGGCGTGCTCGGCAACTTTCTGGTCGCCAGCAGTGGGCTCGCACTCATGTGGCCTACCACGGCGCGACCGCAACCAGAGATGCTGGAGCAGGTCTGGGCGCTGGTCGACGCGACACGTGAGGATCCGTTGGCGCCTTTTGCGATGCACTCGAGCAAGAGCTACCACTTCAACACCGACAAGACCGCGGCGATCGCTTACCGCACCCGGCTTGGGTTCGCCGTAGTCAGCGGCGACCCGATCGGCGATGTCAACCAATTCGACAACCTGGTAGCCGATTTCGTCCGCATGTGCCGCGGCCGCGGCTGGCAGATCATCGTATTGGCCGGCGGTGAACGGCACTTGAGGCTGTGGCGCAAAGAAAAGGTCGGGCAGCCGATGCTGGCGGTGCCGATCGGCCGCGACGTCGTCGTCGATGTTCGCCACTTCACCTTGCAGGGGCGCCATTTTCGCAACCTGCGCCAAGCGGTGCAGCGCACCCGCAACTGCGGGGTCACCACCGAGATCGTTGACGAGCAGGAACTCAGCGGCGCGCTGATGGCCGAGCTGACCGAGGTGTTGTACGCCGCTCACCGCGCCGCGCGCACCGAACGCGGGTTTTGCATGAATCTCGACGGGGCGCTGCAGGGCCGCTTCCCCGGCATCAAGCTGGCCATCGCACGTGACCGGTTCGGGCGGGTGGCGGCGTTTCACCGCTACGCAACCGCTGGGGAAGGATCGGAAGTCAGCCTCGACGTGCCGTTCCGGCGCCCAGACGCCCCGAATGGCGTTGACGAGCGGCTCAGCGTCGACATGATCGCCGAGGCGAAAAACCATGACGCCCGGCGGCTTTCGCTGGCGTTTGCCGCGTTTCCGGAGATCTTCGATGCCGCCCACCCGGGCCCGCTGCAGCGGGTCGCGTATCGGTTGATCCATTTGTTGGACCCATTGATCCGGCTGGAGTCCCTTTACCGTTACCTCCGCAAGTTCCACGCGCTGGCCGAGCGGCGCTACGTGGTCTTATGTGTCCACCACATTCCGGCTGCGCTGATGGTGTTGTTGTCGCTGGAGTTCATTCCGCACCCGCGCCATTTGCGGCCGAATCGGCGCAGCGCGGCATAGCCAGAGCGGTCAGGCGCGATCGGCCTTCTCCACCGGCACGCCGAACCGGAACCGGCGGCCCGTGACTACCTCAGGAATGATCCGCACATAGTGCGTCTTCTCAGATGTCGTCCACGGCAATACCTGGGCGCGCTCGGCTTCCTCGATTTCCTCGTAGGTGCGAAGCGAACGTGCGGTGCCCTTGACGATCACGCTCCAGCCATCGGCGACATTGTGGTCGTCGACCTCGAACAGCACGCGATTGTTAATCGCGGTGCTGACCAACTTGGTGCCCTCTGCGGTGCGAAACAGCACAGTACGGCGCTGGACGACGTAATTGACCGGGAAGATCTCGGGGTGACCGTCAACGCTGGTGACCAGCCGCCCTAGCGTCACACCTGCCAGAAGATCCCAGCATTCGTGCACCGGCAGGATGGCGGCCCCATCATCGACTGCTGACATCAGTCATCCCCTTCATCGACGCGACTGCACAGTCGATATTACTGCGAAAGCCAAACAAAAGCGTCGGCCGAAGGTCCTGCGTCGTAGGGACCAAAGTTGTTCAACCACTTAGCCGAACCGTCGTGCAACAGATATCTAGCGGATCTGCAACACATCGTCTAACCGACGTCGCGGCGTTGCCGCCGGAAGGTGTTCCATTGGCGGCGCGATCCCGGCGCGGATCAACACTTGCGGTTCGCCGTGCTGGTCGATGAGTCCGCGCACGATGTCACGGCTCTCGTCCAGTTCAATCAGATGGGTCAGCGTACAAGTCGCCATGCCGGCCATGGTGCACTCGAGCAACACCGTCGACAACACTTCGCCACACCGCAACACATCTGCCCTGGTGTCCTCGGGGGTAGACAGCACAAGGATTTTCGCCCAATCCACCTTGATCTCGCCACGCCGATCCGCATGGCTCCTGACCGGAAAGCTGCGGGCCACATCAACCCGCCAACGTTCCTTGTCCGACGCGAGCGCGCTGGGCGGCATGCCCTCGGTCAAAACGAACGACGAGGTCCACCACTCGAGTTCGGCGTGATAGTACGAGTCGTAGCGGCGAAGTGCTTCGGTCAGCTGCGAAGCCTCCACCAGCCGTGGTCGCACCTCATCGGGGAGTACATCGAGGGTCACCAGGCTGTCATCGAATGTGCTGCGCAAGACCGGTTCGAACAGGTCCCAGTACGTGGGACGTCCCAGCGGAAGCCGATCGGTTCGGCGTTGCAGAATCGCCTCGGCACGGCGGTGCGCAGCGTCGGTGACGTGGTCAAGTGGACCGAATTCGACCGAGGCCAAATCGTCGGGGTCATTCGGGTCGGGGAACCGTTCGATTTTTGGGTCCCAACCTGCAGCCGTCATGGCGACGCAAAGGTGGTTCAGGACAGCGCCGCAGCTGAGGATCAACTCTCGGCCCGAATAGTCCGTGGCCGGCAGCGTCCGGTGATGATCGACGAACAGGCGCAAGACTCCGTCCTCGGCCACCCATCGCCAGGGCTGGCTGTTGTGCACCGATGGAGCCCGGCAAGCCAGTTGCACCGCTTTCTTGAGAACCTCGGTGTCCGGCGTCGTATGCATGACGTCAACCCCCTGTTGAGTTTCAGTTAAACATCAACGCTAGGGAGAAAGGAGCGCCTGCGACAAGAGCCGTAAGTCCCGTTGGCAGGGCCATTCGCCACCCTTTGATTGCGCTGGCGCACAATCCGTTTAGCTCAGCCTTTGACGTTACGCGACCGGCTTGGACGCGTTCTTTTCCACGTAGCCGACCACATCGGCCAGTGTCCGCAGCGACGCGTAATCGGATTCCGGGATGTCGACGTGCAGCCGTTTGTGGATACCACGCAGAAAGCTCAGCCAGTCCATGGAATCAAGATCGACCTGGTCTCGCAGCAGCACGTCGTCGCGAATGTCACCGGGATCGACTTCGGGGGCAATGGTTGTCAGCACAGACAGGACCACACCACGAATATCTTCTTCAGTCATTACACATCACTTTTCTAGGAGGTCGGGCTGTTGGAGCAGCTCGTTGATCGCGGTCAGGAATAACGCGCCCCGGTGACCGTCGCTTGCCCGGTGGTCGGCGGCGAGCGTGGCCTGCACCGTGGTGACGACCCGGATCCCGCCGTCAATGACGCAGACCCGCTGGGCCGGCTGGCCAAAACCGACGAGGGCCACCTGCGGTGGGTAGATGATGCCGAACACCGTATCGACGCCTTGGTCGCCAAGGTTGGTGACCGTGATGGTCGGGTCCGACATTTCCGAACTCCGCAGCGAGAAGGAACGCGCCCGCGCCACGAGATCGGTGAGGTTGTCCATCAATTCGTCCAGCTTCTTGTCCGGAACGTCATGAATGGCCGGCGCGACAAGGCCGCCACCGCGCAGCGATATCCCGACACCAACATGAACTCCAGTCGCGGGCTCGAACCCGTCTTCTCGCCAGAATCCGTTGAACTCACCGAACCGCTGCGCAGCGATGCCGACGGCCTTCAATAGCAAGACAGCCGGGAGGACGCGTTCGTCGATGGATCGCTGCGCATTTCGCGTGGTCAGCCAGGACAGCGAGTTTTCCAAGACGATTTCGTCGGCGAGGTAATAGTGCGGGATCTCCCGCTTGGACCGGCTCATCGCGGCCGCGATCGACTTCCGCATCTGTGCCGCACGATCGGCCGCCGTCGGCTTGGCCGTCGGCTTGGTGGCTGGTTTCGCGGCGGCGGTGTGCTCGACGTCGCTGATGGTGACAGCGCCCTGCGGACCGGTGCCGCTCACCGCGTCGATATCGACGCCGAGACTTTGGGCCAGGCGGCGCGCGGCCGGTGATACCCAGCGACGTCGCCCAGGGGCCGCCAAGGTTGTGACGGGCGCCGACGGCGCCCTCGACGGTGCTGCCGCCGGCTTTGCGGCGGGTTTAATCGCGGGCCGGGGCCTCGCAGACACCCGAGGCTCAGGCCGCTTTTCCGCGCGTTCGCCGGGTGCCAGCAGCGTGGCCAATGTTGTTCCTACTTGGACGGTCTCACCGACCGGGACGACGAGCTCGCCGACCGTGCCCTCCTGCCAGCATTCGATTTCGACCGCGGCTTTGGTGGTCTCGACGATCGCCACAATCTGCCCGCGGGTCACCTTGTCACCGGGTTTGACCAGCCACTCGTTCAGGGTGCCTTCGTCCATATCGGAGCCCAACGAGGGCATCTTGAATTCGATCATGATTGGTCACCGAATAGGTTCTGTACGGCGGCGACGATCTTGGCGGCTTGGGGTAGTGCCGCTTGTTCCAGGTGCTTGGCGTAGGGCATGGGAACTTCGGTGCTGCAGACCCGGGCAACCGGGGCGTCAAGGTCGTAGAAGGCCTCTTCCATCACCCGTGCCATGACTTCTGCGGCCAGACTGCCAGTGCGCCAGGCCTCATCGACCACGACGGCACGATGCGTCTTGCGGACTGATTCGAGGATTGTGTCGTCGTCGAGCGGACGCAAGACCCGCAAATCGACTACTTCGCAGTCGATTCCGGCCAGGGATAACTCATTGGCGGCGTCGAGTGCCTTCCAAAGAGAGCCACCGTAGGCCACCACGGTGACGTCAGTGCCGCTGCGGCGGATCGCTGCCCGTGAGATATCGGTGGGATTGAGAACCTCGATATCGGCTGACGTGTTGTAGAGCTGAACGTGTTCGAAGATCACCACCGGATCAGGGTCCGCCAGCGCCGGGCCGAGCATGCCGTACGCGTCCTCGACGGTAGCCGGAGCGACCACCTTGATGCCTGGGATGTGGGCATACCACGGCTCTAGGCTGTGCGAGTGCTGGGCGGCGAGCTGGCGTCCAGCGCCGGTCGCCATTCGGACGACGAGCGGTACCGAGAACTGTCCCCCGGACATATGGCGAAGGGCCGCAGCGGTATTGACGATCTGATCGAGTGCCAATAGGCTGAAGTTCACCGTCATGACTTCGACAATCGGGCGTAACCCGCCCAGCGCCGCGCCGATTCCGATACCGACGAAGCCCAATTCCGAAAGCGGGGTGTCACGCACTCGGTCAGGGCCGAATTCCTCCAGCAGGCCCTTGGAAGCCGCGTAGGTTCCGCCGTACCGCCCGACGTCTTCGCCCATCAGCACAACGCGTGGGTCATCCCGTAACGCGTCGCGGATGTGCATCGTGAACGGCGGTTCGGTAGCTGGTCTTCATGGTGTCGCCTCCGGTGTCGGAGTGAGGACGTCACGCTCGAGATCCGCTACGTCCTCCCACGTTCCCGCCTCGGCGAATGCCACCGCGGCCTCGATCTCGGCGGTGGCCGCAGCTTCGATTTCACGCACGTCGGTGTCGGAGAGCGTGCCGTCGCGCAGGCATTGTTCGGTAAATGACCGGATCGGGTCGCGTTCGCGCCAGCGTTCGACCTCGGCCTTATCCCGATACAGCTCCGGATCGAACATCGAATGCGCACGGAACCGATAGGTGCGGAACTCGATAAAAAAGGGCCCGCCGGTGTCGCGGACATGATCGACTCCCTGCTGTGCGGCGGTGTGGCATGCCTCGACATCCATCCCGTCGACAGCCAGCGTGGGAATGCGGTACGACGCCGCCTTGACGGTGAGATCGGTCTGCGACTGCGCCCGATCCAACGCGGTGCCCATCGCGTAAAGGTTGTTCTCGCAACAGAACAGCACTGGCAAGTTCCACAGCGCGGCCATGTTCAACGACTCGTGAAACGCGCCCTCGGCCACCGCGCCGTCGCCGAAGTAGCAGGCGGTCACCCGCTTCTGCTGCAGCATGGCGTCAGCGAGCGCGATGCCCACCGCGAGCGGCAGGCCGCCGGCGACGATCGCATTACCCCCGTAGAAGCGCTTGGACGCATCGAACAGGTGCATCGACCCGCCGCGTCCGCGTGAGCAGCCCTCCTGCTTGCCGAACATCTCGGCCATGATCGAGGTCATCGGGATTCCGCGCAACAGTGCGTGCGCATGCTCGCGGTAGGTCGCGACTACCGCGTCATCGTCGGCCAATGCGCGCAGTGACCCGGCGGCGACGGCCTCTTCCCCGACGTAGAGATGCAGGAATCCACGAATTTTGGCTGCGCTGTAGAGTTCCGCGCATTTCTCCTCCATACGACGCACGCGAACCATGTCCGACAAGAGTTCATGGGCCAGCTTCGTATCGGTCATGACGGCACCCCCTCAGCGTGGTGGACCGGGTGTTGCTCGATGGTGGAGGTATCACCTTCTGGCAGCCCGAGTTCGCGAGCCTTTAACAGTCGCCGCATGATCTTGCCGCTGCTGGTGTGTGGCAACGAGTCGGCGAACTCGATCTCTTTCGGTGCCACGGCGGCCCCGAGCCGCTTGCGTGCGTGGCCCAGCAATTCCAGGCGCAGATCTTCGTCGGCGACAAAGCCGTCTTTAAGTGTGACAAATGCTTTGACGACTTCACCGACTGTCGGGTCAGGCATACCGATGACCGCCGCTTCGGCCACCGCGGGGTGATCGGTCAGCGCACTCTCCACCTCGAACGGACCGATCAGATGCCCGGCCGACTTGATCACGTCGTCCTTGCGTCCGACAAACCAAAAATAACCGTCGGCATCTTTTTTGGCGAGGTCTCCGGTCAGGTAGAGCCCGTCCGTGAAGCAGCTGCGGTAGCGCTCCTCGGCGTGCAGATAACCGCGGAACATCGACGGCCAGCCCGGTTTGAGGGCGAGCTCACCCTCGACGCCGGGTTCCTCGATTACCGAGGCTGTGCCATCGTCGTTGTGGCGCACGATATATGCATCCACGCCGGGCAGCGGCCGACCCATCGAGCCGGGCTTGATGTCGAATGCGGGCGTGTTCGCGATCATGATGCCGCCCGTCTCGGTCTGCCACCAATTGTCATGAATTGGTAAGCCCAGCACCCGCTTCCCCCACCAGACCGCTTCCGGGTTGAGCGGCTCGCCCACACTCGCGATGAAACGCAGCTGAGGGAAGTGGTACTGCGCCGGCAGTTCGGTCCCCGCTTTGATCAGCATCCGAATTCCGGTCGGTGCCGTGTACCACACCGACACTTCCTGATCCTGCAGGATCCGGTACCACCGCTCGGCATCGAACTCCGCCTGGTCGACAATGCAGGTCACCCCATGCAGCAGTGGACTGATGATGCCGTAGGACATCCCGGTCACCCAGCCGGGATCTGCTGTGCACCAATAGATGTCGTCAGGATGCAGGTCAAGCGCATACAGGCCGGTGACGTAGTGCATCGCAACCGCGCCATGTACGTGGATAGCGCCTTTCGGCGTACCCGTGGTGCCGCTGGTGAAGTGCAGCAGCGCCGGGTCATCAGCGGTGGTGGGCTCGATCGGCGCGTTCTCGTCGGCCGCATCCATGAGTTGCCAGAAGTTGAGCGTCCCCTGAACCTGGTCGCTGGCTCTGTCGTCGTCCACGACCAAGATGTGCCGCACCGAGGTCAGTCGGTCCCGGATCTTGGCGATCTTGCGCTGGTAGATCGCCCTGGTGGTCACGATCACATCGGCCTGACCAATGTCCACCCTGGTGGCGATCGGCTCGGGTCCGAAGGCCGAAAACAGTGGGGATACCACGCTGCCGTTGCGGAGGGTGCCGAACACGGTGATGTAAAGCTCGGGGACGCGCCCCATGATCGTGAACACGCGGTCGCCTTTGCAGATGCCGAGCGAACGCAGCACACCGGTGAATCGTTTGGAAAGCCGGCCCAGCTCCGCGTAGCTGAGGTCGTGAGTGGCATCAGGGCCGTCGCCGGGGTTGTCAGCGACGAACCGTAGCGCGGTGCGTGTCGCGGCCTCGCCTGCCGAGTGCCTGTCGACGGCGGCGTAGGCGATGTTGCATCGGCCGGGCCCCATGCCGTCGCACAACGCGGGCACGTCAGACCAGTGGAATTGCGCACGCGCGCCCTCGTAGTCCGTGAGGTTGGGCTGAACGCGGTAGTCGTGAGGTGTTTTGCGAATGACATCCATCAGGGGTTCCTTGGGTGGCTTGGTCGTCTTCATCGTTTGCCGTGCACTCCGTGCCGCAATAGGGACAAAGGTCATCAGTCGGAGCGGTTTGGTCCTTGGGTCAACGCCTCGGCGCAGGCAACTTCGATGGCCGTTGGTCTTGCGCGGGTCCAATGACGTGACGCTGGGGACCAAGGACCCTGGCGTGTGATGTCCGCATGCCTGAGGGTCGAAGTAAGGCAGGAGAGGTGGGCAAAGATGACCCAAACGGTGGTCGACACCAAGGTGATCAAAAGGGCAGTGGAGCTAGCGTGCCGTGCTCCCTCGCTGCACAACAGCCAGCCTTGGCGATGGGTTGCCAGCAGCACGACTGTCGATCTGTTCGCTGACCCGCACCGGATAGTGACCTCGACTGACAGCTCAGGCCGCGAGTCGATCATCAGCTGTGGGGCGGTGCTCGATCACTTCCGGGTCGCGATGGCCGCCGTAGGGTGGGAAACCAACGTCGACCAGTTTCCCAACCCCAACAACCTCGACCACCTGGCCTCGATCGACTTCGCCTCGGCCGGCTACGTCGCCGCGGCCCGGCGCGACCGCGCCGCGGCGATACTGCGTCGCAGGACCGACCGACGCCCGTTGCGCGCCCCGAAGGGCTGGGCATCGTTCGAGCCGGTGCTGCGCAGCGCCTTCGACAGCGATCTGGCCAACCTTGACGTACTGGCCGACGACGTGCGGCCTCGGCTGGTGGAGGCGTCTCGCCTGCATGAAGCCCTGCGCCGCTATGACGACCTCTACCACCATGAACTCCGTTGGTGGACGGCCCCGTCCAGGGACTCCGAAGGCATACCCGAAGACGCGCTGGCGAACGAGGCGGAGCGTAGCGCAGTCGACGTGAATCGCCGGTTTCCCGCCGACGGGCACACCCGGAAGAGTTCTGCGGGCACCCATGATGAAGCGAAGATCCTTGTGTTGTCCACGTCCGGGGACACACGCGCGGACGCCCTTAATTGCGGACAGGCGCTTTCGGCGATCTTGCTGGAGTGCGCCATGGCCGGCCTGGCGACGTGCACCGTGACGCACGTAACGGAGCTGCGAGCCAGTCGTGACATTATTCGGGAGCTCATACCGGATGCCGCGGCAATGCCCCAGGTTTTGATCCGGGTCGGCACCGAACTTGCGGGCAAGGGGGCTCCGGAGCCGACGCCGCGGCGACCCGTGGCCGACGTGTTGGAGATTCATAGCTAGAGCGCACTGTCGCCGGTGTGATCGCATACGCCGACTGGGTGGAAATCGCGAATAGCGTTTGGAGACCAGGCCTTTCGATGATGTAGGGATCTCCATGGGTCGGATGCGCGAGGGTAATCGAAGGGAGTTGGTAATGAAGGCCACCGTCGGGGACTGGCTGGTAATCAAGAGCGGCACGATCGGGCACCCGGATCTGCGCGGATTGATCACCGCGGTGCGTTCGCCGGACGGTGAGCCGCCATACCGGGTTCGGTGGCTTGCCACCGGTGAGGAGGCGACCGTGTTCCCGGGCCCCGACGCGATAGTCGTCACGGCCGCCGAACAGAAAGCCGCCGACGAGCGAGCACGGTCACGGTTTGCGGCGGTGCAAGCCGCCATAAGGGATCACGCGCCCGGCACGTAGGTCGTCGTAAGAGGTGACTTCAGTCCCTAGGCGCGACGTGCTCAGCACCGAAATGATGAGGCCATCCACCACCGGAGAGGAAGTGGAATGGCTTCTAGCGTAAGTGGTCCGCCGTTGTTGACTGACTCCGACGTCGACGCGCTCGCGTTCCAATTCCTGCACTCACCCTATGCCGACGACACCTATGCCGATTGGCCCCTGGATCAACGCCTTGACGGCTTTCTCCGCCACCGGGGACTGGTCCGTCTTGTCGAAGACGGCGACGCATACGACCTCATCCTCAACCGTGTCATGGCCTACATCGGCGAGCTGCACCAAGGAAGCTGAGCCGACGAACGACCCGCAAGCCTGGGACTTCGGTCCCTATCGCGGATTATGGCGGACTGGTCGGATGGACTCATCAATGGTCAACATAAGAATCTAGGAGACATCCATGACTACTCTTCCCGTTCAGCGTCGGCCGAGGTCGCTCTTCCCTGAGTTCTCAGAGCTGTTCGCCGGCTTCCCTGCGTTAACCGGACTCCGTCCCGTTTTCGACGCTCGCGTGATGCGGCTCGAGGACGAGATGAAGGACGGCCGCTACGTGGTGCGCGCGGAAATTCCCGGTGTCGACCCCGCAAAGGACATCGACATCACGGTGCGCAAGGGGCAACTCACCATCACGGCCGAGCGTAGCGAGCAGAAGGACTTCGACGGTCGCTCGGAATTCTCATACGGATCGTTTGTCCGGACCGTGTCGCTGCCGACGGGCGCTGACGAGGACAACATCGAAGCCACCTACGACAAAGGCATTCTCACCGTCTCGGTGGCGGTTTCGGAGGCGAAGCCGGCCGAGCGGCACGTTCAGGTACAGTCCGCCAACGGACACTGACCGCGGTGCGCAATGACCAGAGCAGCTGATGTCACCCGGCACTCGCCGCGGCGCGTGTTCCGCGACCGCAGCGAGGCCGGCCGGGTGCTGGCAAACCTCCTCAGTGCCTACCGCGACCGCCACGACGTGATCGTGCTGGGCTTGGCGCGGGGCGGAATACCCGTGGCGTGGGAGGTGGCAGCCGCGCTGCACGCCCCGCTGGATGCCTTCGTCGTGCGCAAACTCGGCGCCCCCGGCCATGAAGAGTTCGCTGTAGGAGCGTTGGCCAGCGGGGGCCGCGTCGTCGTCAACGACGATGTGGTGCGGGGTTTGCGTATCAGCTCGCAGGAACTGCGCGCCATCGCCGAGCGGGAAGGCCGGGAGCTGGTCCGGCGCGAGGCCACCTATCGCGACGGACGTCCACCCGTCGATGTCACCGGCAAGACGGTCATTCTTGTCGATGACGGTTTGGCCACCGGCGCAAGCATGTTCGCGGCGGTGCAGGCGCTCCGCGAAGCCGAGCCCGCACACATCGTGATTGCGGTGCCGGCTGCCCCGGAATCCACTTGCCGGGAATTCGCCGGACTTGTCGACGACGTCGTATGCGCGAGCATGCCCACCCCATTTCTCGCGGTCGGAGAATCGTTCTGGGATTTCCGCCAAGTCACCGATGAAGAGGTCCGTCGGCTGCTCGCCACGTCGACGACCGAGGCCTCGATCAGACCTGCGGCGCGGACGCCGGCCGAGGTGATCAGCCGCGTGGCCATCGATGCGCCAGAGGGTGTCCCGCCGCGCGAGACGTTGGAGGAGCTGATCGGTGATGCGCGCATCGTACTGATCGGCGAAAGCTCGCACGGTACGCACGAGTTCTATGAGGCTCGGGCCACCATCACGAAATGGCTGATCGAGGAGAAGGGTTTCTGTGCCGTCGCTGCGGAGGCGGATTGGCCCGACGCCTACCGAGTGAATCGCTACGTTCGCGGTATCGGCGACGACAAGAGCGCCGATGAGGCGTTGAGCGGTTTTGAGCGCTTTCCCGCTTGGATGTGGCGCAACACCGTGGTTCGTGACTTTGTCGACTGGCTGCGCACTGGCAATCGACTGCACAAGGCGAATGGTCAGCGGCAGGCCGGCTTCTATGGCCTGGATCTCTACAGCCTGCACCGGTCGATGCAGGAAGTGATCACCTACCTCGACAAGGTCGACCCGAAGGCAGCGGCACGGGCGCGGGAGCGTTATGGATGCTTCGACCACGCTTCGGCCGACGATGGTCAGGCGTATGGCTTTGCGGCGGCGTTCGGCGCCGGTCCATCGTGTGAAAGTCAAGCGATCGAGCAGCTGGTTGAGATCCAGCGCAATGCATTGGCCTATGCGCGCAGGGACGGACTGCTCGCCGAGGACGAACTGTTCTACGCCGAGCAAAATGCGCAGACGGTACGTAACGCGGAGGTGTACTACCGGGCCATGTTCAGCGGGCGTGTCAACTCGTGGAATTTGCGGGACAAGCACATGGCGCAGACTCTTGACGCGCTGCTGAACCATCTGGACCGCCACCATGACGTACCATCTGCCCGAATAGTGGTGTGGGCCCACAACTCTCACGTCGGGGACGCACGGGCAACCGAGGTGTGGGCCGACGGCCAGCTCACGCTCGGTCAACTTGTCCGGCAGCGATATGGCGATCAGTCCCGCCTCATCGGCTTCAGCACGTACACCGGTACCGTTACCGCTGCCAGCGAGTGGGGCGGTGTTGCCGAACGTAAGGCCGTTCGCCCGGCGCTCAACGGCAGCATCGAACAACTGCTGCACGAGACCGGCAGGAGCACGTTCCTGGTGTCGGCACACATTAGTCCGGACGCCGCAGAGCCGCTGAGCACGGTTCGGTTGGGGCGCGCCATCGGGGTGATCTACCGGCCCGAGACCGAACGACAAAGCCACTACTTCCACGTCCGGCCGGCCGACCAATTCGATGCGATGATTCACATCGATAGGACGCGAGCGCTGGAACCTCTCGAGGTCACGAGTCTGTGGGTCGCCGGCGAAACGCCGGAAACGTACCCGAGCGGCCTGTAACCTTCGACACGGAGTCAGCGAGAACTATGGAGACGCCAGCGGAGTCGGGTTCTAGCCGAGCGCAGATCGTGACGTTGACCATGAATCCAGCGCTCGACATCACGACAAGCGTCGGCGTCGTGCGGCCGACCGACAAATTGCGCTGCACCGCGACTCGTTACGACCCGGGCGGCGGCGGCATCAACGTCGCTCGGATGGCGCAGGTCCTCGGCGCGTCAGTGTTAGCAGTGTTTCCTGCGGGCGGGTCGCACGGTGGTCTTGTCACGAGTCTGCTCAGTGATGCGGAAGTGCCGTTTCGGCAGATTCCGATCGCGGCGCAAACGCGTGAGAGCTTCACTGTCAACGAGACCAGTACCGGCCAGCAGTACCGATTCGTCCTTCCGGGGCCGCAGCTGACCTTCCCAGAACAGGAGCAATGCCTCGACCAACTGCGGAGGGCAGCCGAATCGGCTGAATTCGTTGTGGCAAGCGGCAGCCTGCCGCCGGGCGTGCCGGCTGACTTCTATCAACAGGTTGCCGACATCTGCCGGCAGCTGGGCGCGAAGCTCATTCTGGATACCTCCGGCGGCGGCTTGCAGCACGTCACCTCCGGGGTGTTTCTCCTTAAAGCAAGCGTGCGAGAACTGAGGGAATGCGTCGGCCGCCGACTCGCCACCGAGTTCGAGCAATTGGCCGCCGCACATGAACTCATTAATAGCGGCCGTGCACAAGTTGTGGCGGTGTCCTTGGGATCGTATGGTGCGCTGTTGGCGACACGCCATGCAAGCCAGCGATTTTCGGCCGTTCCAATGCGGGGCGGGAGCGGGGTGGGGGCCGGCGACGCGATGGTTGCCGCGATCACGGTAGGACTCACTCGCGGATGGCCGCTTTCCAAGTGCGTTCGGTTGGGTATAGCGGCGGGTGCGGCGATGCTCAAGACACCTGGGACGGCCGCCTGCGATCGGGCGGATGTGGAGAAGTTATTCGCGCGATGCGCGGAACCCTGCGACGTCGCCGACGTCTGAACCTTGCTGAAATCGCGGTGCGCGCTGCGTGGGGACGAACGGCTTCCCAGATGAGGCCTAACGACCCCTTCATAACGAGGGTCGGCGCAATAGCCTGATATACAGCGAATGGAACTATTCAGGAGCCGACATGAATGAGCTGGACGCGAAGTCGGTGGTAGTGGGCGTCAACGGCTCGCAAGCCGCGGTTAACGCTGCCAAGTGGTCGGTCGACGAGGCTATCGGCCGGCAGATGCCCCTTCGCCTTGTCTATGTCATCCCTCGCCGAGACGCGCAAACCGGGTCAACGCCGACCTCTGAGTGGGAGCTCGAACGCGCCGAAATGGCTCTGTCCCAAGCGGAGTGCGCCGTACAGAGCGAAGGAAAACCAGTCGAGGTCGAAACGGCGATTCTCTCCGGGGATCCCGCACAAGTGTTGATCAACGAATCACAGGATGCGGCTCTGGTTTGCGTGGGCACCGCGCGGCGGGGATGGGCGTCTGACGGGCTGCTGGGTCCGACTGCTGCCGGCTTGGTGGCGCACGCGCACTGTCCGGTCGCGATCATTCGCACCAATCCCGACGGATCGCCGACGGAGCTCGGTGTGATCGCCGTGGTGCTCAATGATGAGCCCGGCAACGAAGAGGTTGTGCACCAAGCCATGGACGAAGCACGGCGCCGCCACGCTACCGTGCGGCAGATCGATCGGCGACTGAACAGCTGGATCCGACGTTATCCGGATGTTCACGTCCAGACCGTTGCCGCAGGCACCGGGGTGAAGTCCAGCGAGAAGCACAGTAGCGCCATTGAACTGGCTGTGGTGGGTAGTGCTGACGCCGACGAGATGGCCGGGCTGTCTACCCCGAACTGCCATCCGATCGTCGGCTACCCCGACTGTTCGGTGTTTGTGGTCCGCCATTAGTGCTGCAGGCCGCCTCGATGACAGAGTCAGCTAGACCCAAGTCGGTCGTCGTCGGTATCGATGGTTCAAAGGCGGCGTTACGCGCAGCGCTCTGGGCCGTCGACGAGGCTGTGAGTCGTGACGTCCCGCTTCGGCTCCTGTACACAGTTGAGCAGGGCGGCACCAAGGAAACCGCAGAAATAACGGTTCGCCAGGCACTCACGGCGATTGAAGCCGCGGGCAAGCCAGTGAAAATAGAGACCGAGGTTATTCACGGGCCCGCGGTCGGGTCTTTGATTCGCGCGTCGGCATCCGCAGTCATGGTTTGCGTGGGGTCGGTCGGATTACGTCACTTCCAACCGGGTCGGGTGGGTTCCACCGCTGCGGCTCTGGCCACATCGGCGCGCTGCCCCGTGGCGATCATTCGAGGCCGCGATGACCGCCGACGCCGGCCCGCGGGGGGGATCGCCGTAGAGGTAGACGGCTCTCCCGACAACGGTGTATTGCTGGGCGCCGCCATCGAGGAGGCCCTGCTGCGTAACGCTGCACTCCAGGCAGTCATCTGCCGAAGGACCGTGCCGCCCGACAAGGGTGGGGCGGATACCGAAGGCGATCGCCGGGCACTTGCCGACCTCGATCGCCGACTGGCCCGCTGGAAGCGACGCTATCCGCATCTGCAGGTCGAATCGGTGGCGGTACGTGGCAGCCTTTTGGAGTACCTGGCTTACAACCGCCGGTCGGTGGACCTGGTGATTGTTGGCGCCCACAACCATCAGCGTGTGGCTGAACTCATCGGACCGGTCGGCAGTTCCATATTGCAGGACGCTGACTGTTCGCTGCTGATCGTCAATCGGCAACATTTGTGAGATCGGACGATTATGAAGATGTGGGATATTGAGTCGGTCGTGGCATGACTCTTGGCTTGCGCGACCAGCAGGAGGGGTTCGTAATGGTTAAAGTTTTCCTGGTCGATGACCATGAAGTCGTTCGGCGCGGTCTTGCCGATCTCCTGGCATCGGATCCTGAGCTCGAAATTGTCGGCGAGGCTGGGTCCGTATCCGAAGCGAAAGCGAGGATACCGGCGTTGCAGCCCGACGTCGCCGTGCTTGACGTGCGTCTTCCCGATGGGAACGGAATCGAGTTGTGCCGCGACCTGGTGTCCGATCATCCCGACCTGCGATGCCTGATGCTGACATCGTTCACCTCCGACGAGGCGATGCTCGAAGCGATTCTGGCCGGCGCCAGCGGCTACGTCGTCAAAGACATCAAGGGTATGGAGCTGGCCCACGCGATCAAAGAGGTCGGTGCCGGTAAATCCCTGCTGGATAACCGGGCGGCTGCCGCGCTGATGGCAAAGCTCCGTGGCGCAGCGGAGCACGAAGACCCACTGTCCGGATTGACCGAACAGGAGCGAACGCTGCTCGGGCTGCTCAGTGAAGGTTTGACCAACAGGCAGATCGCCGCCCGGATGTTCCTCGCCGAGAAGACGGTGAAGAACTATGTGTCGCGGTTGCTGGCCAAACTCGGCATGGAGCGCCGGACCCAGGCCGCGGTGTTCGCATCGAAATTGGATCAACGGTCCGGCCAGCCCAGTGTGCCGACAGAAAGGCCGCTGGACTAGCCAAGCAGCGCAACACAGAGCCTGACTTACGCTGTCATCGGCCTCGTCGATGGCAAACCAATGGGGGGCCAATATCCACAGGATTGTGGCCCTGGCCCCCGAAGGTGGTTTGCTGGTCAGCGCCGCCCCTGGATGGCCGAGGAGTAATTCGTCACGGCTGGGTGCTTGGCAAAAATAGGACTAAGCTGGCAGAAGGCGCCTTCGCGTTGCTCGCTTCGTATATGTTGCCTTGTACAACACGCAGCTGCCATGGGGCTTAAGTGCTGGAGGTATCGGGTCGGATGGCCGGCGACGAACGCAGCTCGGCATTTGCCGGACTCGGCCAGCGTGGGCTGGTTAGCAGGATGCATGAGCAGCTCGATGAGATGCTGGCGGGCCGCGACCAAATGGAGCAATTGCTGCGGGTGATCGTCGAGATCGGTGCAGGTCTCGATGTCGACGCAACGCTGCATCGGATCATCGTCGCGGCCAGGGAATTGACCTCGGCCCCCTACGGCGCCCTGGCCGTACGTGATCCTGAAGGCAACCTGTTGTCATTTGTCCACGAGGGAATGGATGCCGACACGGTCCGGCGCATCGGACATCTGCCGGTTGGCAAGGGCCTTTTGAGCTTGTCGCTCCTCGATACGCCGACTCTGCGGATGGATGATCTGACCGCGCACCCCGCTGCCGTCGGATTTCCCGAGCACCACCCTCCGATGCGGGCCTTTCTTGCGGTGCCGATCACCATCCGAGACACCGTGTTCGGCAACCTCTATCTCACCCACGTCGATCCGGCGCGAGTGTTCTCGCAGTCCGACGAGGTTGCCGCTCGCGCGCTGGCGTTCGCGGCCGCGGTCGCCATCGACAATGCGCAACTGTTCGAACGCGAGCGGACATCGGTGAAGTGGATGGAGGCTAGCCGCTACATCACGACCGCCCTGCTGTCCAGCACCGAGCCGCACCGGCGCCCGCTGCAGCTGATCGCTGAAAGTGCGCGTGTCCTGACCGACGCCGAACAGGCGATCGTGCTCGTTCCGGCCGACCCCGACCTGCCTGATGACGAAGTCGACACGCTGGTGGTGTCCGCCGCGGTGGGAGCTTATGCCTCTGAGGTGATTGGCCAACGAGTCCCGGTGGAGGGTTCCACCAGTGGCGGTGTTTTCCGCTCCGGCGAACCGCTGATCAGCGAGTCGTTGAGGTACCCGATTCAGGCATTCACCGATGTCGGGCAGCGCCCGGCGATCGTGATGCCGCTGCGCGCCCGCGACGAAGTCGTCGGGGTAATTGCCATCGCCCGCGGTGCCGACCAGCCACCGTTCAACGAGAGTTACCTCGACCTGGTGAGCGATTTCGCCACTCACGCTGCAATCGCACTCGTGCTGGCGTCGGCTCGTGAAGACGCGCGCCAGCTGACCATCCTGGCCGAGCGCGAGCGCATCGCGCATGACTTGCACGACCATGTCATTCAGAGGCTATTCGCCGCCGGCATGGATCTGCAGGGCACGCTGGCCAGGGCGCGTTCGCCGGAGGTGGCCGACCGGGTCAACCGCACGCTTGATGATCTTCAAACCATCATCGAGGAGATCCGTACGACGATCTTCCAGCTCAAATCCCCGTTGGGTAAGAATGGCGACTTTCGGCACCGGATTCAACGAGTGGTCGCCGACCTGACCGGCAACCGTGACGTTGTGACCACAGTGCGCATGCATGGACCGATGACCGCCGTTGAGGGTGAGCTTGCCGACCACGCCGAAGCGGTCACCGCTGAAGCCATCAGCAATGCCCTTCGCCACTCGGGTGCGTCGCGGCTGACCGTCGAGATCAGTGTCGCCGACATGTTCATCCTCGACATCATCGACAACGGCTGTGGCATACCCGCCGGTAATTCGCGTCACAGCGGCTTGGCCAATATGAAGCACCGCGCTCAACAACTCGGCGGTAACTGCGAGATCACCAATCCACCGGAGGACGGTACCCGGGTCCACTGGGTCGCTCCGCTGATCGATCACTAGCAAGCCGAAGACCCTGGCCTGCATGGACTCAGGACCAATGCCGCACCCGTGAGGTCTAACGGCCCCTGCCCAACCGCGCTAACCTGGAATAACGTCATGTGCGGGCGTACGGCTTTGGTTGCGGCGTGGAGAAGGATCATGAGCGATCAATCGGTGGAAGCCGCGGCTACGGCTCGACTGCTCGACGGACGCGTCGTGTCGTTGCGTCGCCTGGGCGTCGATGACGGCGAGGCCGTTTTGGCGCTCCATCAACACCTCTCCGACCATGATCGATACTTTCGCTTTTTCACGCTGCAGCCGGCGCCGCTGCACGAAGTCGTCGGCAAGCTGACCGAGCCTGCGGGTGGCCGCTATGCTCTCGGCGCCTTCGACGCCGACCGGCTGATCGGCGTAGCGCACTACACGGTCGTCGAGGACCCGAGAGTCGCTGAAATCGCGATCGTGGTTGCCCATGAAGATCATTCGTTGGGTGTGGGCACGGCCTTACTCAAGCATCTGGCCCCGATCGCTCGAGCGCATGGAATCGGGCGTTTTGTAGCCGACGTCCTGGGTGAGAATCATCTCATGCTCACGGTCTTCTTCGATCTTGGCTGGCATTGTGAGCCAATGGATTACGGATCGATTCGTCACCTGGAGATCGAGCTGCCCGAATTCGATGAGGCGCCAGCATCCGCGGTTGAGATTTCCTAGCGAGGAGTGCGAAATGGCAGAGAGCACAAAGAAATACGGAGTGTTGGTGTGCGTCGACGGGTCGGCGGCATCCGACGCTGCCGTAGCCTGGGGCACGCGTGAGGCCATCATGCGCAAATTGCCTATCACGCTGATGCACGCCGTACCACCTGTGGTTGTCGGGTGGCCGGTAGGTCAACTGTATGCGGACATGCCCGAGTGGCAGCACGACAATGCACAACACGTCATTGATCAGGCACGCAAGACGCTGAGCGCCAGCCTGGGGAACTCCGAGCCGCCCGAGATACACACGCAGGTGGTGTATTCGGCCGTTGTGCCGGCGTTGATCGATGCCTCCAAGGATGCCTGGATGATCGTCGCCGGTAGCCAGGGGCTAGGTGCGTTGGGCCGCCTGCTGCTGGGGTCGGTCAC
Source organism: uncultured Actinomycetota bacterium (assembly GCA_963730415.1). Lineage (GTDB taxonomy): Bacteria > Actinomycetota > Actinomycetes > Mycobacteriales > Mycobacteriaceae > Mycobacterium. The sequence continues at coordinate 543,068 of CAVSSC010000004.1, forward strand.
TGCGGGACTCGTTCACTATGCCCACTGCCCGGTCGCGGTTATTCATTCCGATGAAGGCACAACTCCGGATTCCAGCGCGCCTGTGCTCCTGGGCATCGACGGATCGCCCGCGTCGGAAGTGGCGACCGCCCTGGCCTTCGATGAAGCCTCACGCCGAGGGGCTGAGCTGGTGGCGCTGCACGTGTGGAGCGACGTGGGGGTGTTTCCGATCCTCGGGATGGACTGGCGTGACCGCGAGAACGAAGGCCAGGAGATCCTCGCCGAACGCCTGGCCGGCTGGCAAGAACAGTATCCGGATGTGCATGTCGAACGGAAGCTCTTCGGCGACAAGCCGTCTCAGTGGCTGCTGAAGGAATCCGAACATGCTCAACTGGTGGTGGTCGGTAGCCGCGGCCGCGGCGGGTTTCCCGGCATGTCACTCGGTTCGGTCAGCTCTGCTGTGGCGCAATCAGCAAGAGTCCCAGTGATTGTCGTTCGTAGCGGTTAGGGATCATATCTGTTACGCGCCAGGGCCTTTGGTCCCTCGCATCAAGGTCGTTCGGCAGACGCGTCCCGCGCCCGTTTCTGGCTAGCTTCATAGTTTATGACTTACGTGATCGGTGCGGCGTGCGTAGATGTAAAGGAAAAGTCGTGCGTTGAGGAATGCCCCGTCGACTGCATCTACGAGGGCGCGCGAACGATGTACATCAATCCGAACGATTGCGTGGACTGCGGCGCGTGCAAACCGATTTGCCGCGTCGAGGCGATTTATTGGGAGGGCGATCTCCCGGATGACCAGCTAGAGCACCTGGACGACAACGCCGCCTTCTTCAACCAACCGCTCCCGGGCCGCGACGGCCCGCTGGGGTCGCCGGGTGGCGCTGCCGAAGTAGGCCCACTGGGCGTTGACACGCCATTGGTCGCTGCGATGCCGGCACCCGGCAGGGCATAGTTACTCGCGCACTACGAGCACCGAGCATACGGTGTGGCCGGGCAAGCGTGGAGTGATTGGACCGACCATCCGCGCCACCTTGTCGGCGTCCTCGCTACCCACTACGGCGAGTTGAACGGATTCCTGGGTGTGGGTGAGAAACTCAGCGGCTCCACGTCTTGCGGCTGCGGGCTGGACATGCACCTCGGGATACTGAGATACCCAGGGACCAAGTCGGCGATTCAGCTGACGGTAGGGAATCTCACCAAAACCCCATCGCCACACTCCCATCGCCAAAATCGGTGCCTGACGAAGTCGCGCTTCCCGGAAGCCGTGCTCGAGTACCGCGTCGTTGCCGGGTGATTCGTCGACGACGACAGCGATATGTCCGGAATCTGACTCCGCGGCTTCGCGGCTGCAACGAATGATCGCCACCGGGCAATGTGACTTCCGGGCCACGGCATCGGCGGTCGAGCCGAGGACTTTGCTGGCGACACGCCCGATTCCCACCGACCCCACGCAAATCATCGCCGCGCGTCGTGATTCGTCGATCATCGCGCTTTCCGGCGATCCGTGCACGATGTCGCATTCAACTTTGACCGGCTCACCCATGGCTTGCAGCGCCGCATCAGCGGCGCGCAGTGACGTTTGAGCGTATTCGATACCGAGGCTTTCGTCACCTGCGGCTGCATCTGGATGCCGTTCGGGGATGGTATGGATCAGCCGCAGCGGGATGTTGCGGCTGACGGCCTCGGTGACTGCCCATTTGGCCGCATTGATCGCCGCGTCTGAGCCATCGATTCCCACAACGATCCGCTCTGATGACTGCGGACTGTTCATCGCATCCTCCCGATCTGATGGCCCCACTACTACCGCAAGACCCGCGGTCTGCCAATCCGAAACATTATTGGGCGTCGGCGGCTTGTCAGCAGGGCCGTTCGTCCCCCTTTTCGGGGCGATGGTCACCTGCCGGCGGACTTCATGCGACTTCGACGGTGTGCCCGGGCAGCAGATACTGCACGAGGCCGCGGCATTCCACCATAACCGGTTCAGCGTTTCCAGCCTCCGAGGTCAGTGCGCCCGCCCGTCCGCTGATCCGAAGGTGCAGACGTTGGCCGCGGTACACCAACGGAAACTCGATCACGCCCAATGTCTCCGGCCACTGCGGGCCGACTATCAGTCGGTCGTTACGTGTTTCCAGTCCGGTGAAACACCGTTGCAGCAGATCAATGCTGCCGGCTATCGCGGCCAGATGTATTCCTTCCGATGTGGTGTCGCCCTGGATATCGGCGATATCGGAATCCAGTACTTGTTGGAAGTACTCCATGGCCGCGTGCCGGTTGGCGCGGGCAAGAACCCATGCATGCACGATGGCGCTCAACGTCGATCCATGGGACGTGTGCGACACGTAGTACTGAATTGTCTTCGGTATTTGTTCGGGCGCGAAGCGGTAACCGAGCCGGCCGAACAAGCCCAGTAATTCTTCGGACGACAGCAAGTAGAACAGCATCAGCGCATCGGCTTGCTTGGACGCCTTGTAATTGTTCATGCTGTCATTTTCGGCTTCCAAAATTCGATCGAGGTGCTGAATATTTCCGTACCGCTGCCGATAACGCTCCCAATCCAGTTCCGAAAGTTCCGAATAGCCTTCGAATTGACTGATCACATCGTCGTGGAAGGGGATGAACATACGCCGTGTCAGGTCATTCCACCGATCGAGCTCGGGGGCTGTCAGATCGACCTTCGCGACAAGATCGAGCCGGTCCCGCAGCGGCAGCAAGTCCAGTGCCTCCATCGCCCGCAAGATCACCCAGACAGCCATCACATTGGTGTATGCGTTGTTGTCTATCCCGTCGTATTCTTTGCCCGGGCAGCCCGAATGGAACTCGTCGGGGCCGATGATGCCCCGGATCGTGTAGCGGCCGCGACTGTCATCGAATTTCGCCAGGCCTGACCAGAAACGTGCGATCTCGACCAGCATCTCGGCTCCGTAGTCGATAAGCCACTGGCGGTCACCGGTCGCCTGATAGTGCTGCCACGCGTTGTAGGCAATGGCAAGACCGACGTGATGTGCGCGCGCACTGGGATCCGGGTTCCACCGGCCGGACTGCGGATTGAGGTGCAGTTCCTGGCTGACCTCACGCCCGTCGCTGCCCGATTGCCAGGGATACATTGCGCCGAGATAGCCGGCCCTGCGCCCTGCGCGGCGGGCCTCGGGAAGCCGCCGATACCGATATTGGAGCAGCGACCGGGCCACGTTGGGCATGCGCACGCTTAGTACGGGGGAGACGAACAGCGAGTCCCAGAAGATGTGCCCGCGGTAGGCTTCACCGTGCAGACCCCGAGCCGGGACTCCCGCGTCGAGTTCGGCGGTGTGCGGTGAAATGGTCTGCAGCAGGTGCACCGAATGCAGGCGGAGGATCCGCAAAACCCTTGTGCCGCTGGCCAAGCCGACGTGGCATTGTTCCCACAGCAGGCCCCACGCCCGGGCGTGCTGACGATGCAGATCGGCATATCGACCGGCCGCGTCGAGGTGTTGCTGTGCGGTGCTCGCCGGTTCCGATATGGCAGCGTCGCGGCCGGTGGAAATGGTCGCTACTTTCTCGCACGTGATCGACTGCCCCGCGGACAGTGCGACTTGGATGTCGTGACCGCCACGGTTACCGTCCCGCACGAGCGCGTACTGCGCATCAGCCAGGACATCGTCGCACCAAACGGTGTTGCGCGCGGCCACGGCGATCGCGACACGTGATTGCGACGTTTGAGTCTGCAATATCACCGAGTCGGGTGTTATTTCGTCTATCACCGATTCGGTGAGGTGTGTGCTCGCCAGCAAACGATAGCGCTCGACCATGGTGTTACGCACGGTTCCGTCCAGTAGTGATCTGAATTCAACTGTGCCTGACCAATTCTCGGCAGTAATCGTGGTTTGCATGGCAAGTACGTGAGGCTGGTGCATGGACGCGAACCGTTGCTGGGTCAGGATGGTGATCTGGTCCGCGCTGTCGCGGAATCGGAGTGTGCGAGTTAATGTCGCATGCCTTAGGTCGAATGTCTGCCGATAGCAGAGCAACTCGACGTCGTCAACGTGAAACCATGGACCGCCGTTGATCCGGAAGGTTAGCGACAGCCAGTTGGGGAGGTTGACGAGGCTTTCGTTCTCGATGGTCCGGCCTGCGACCCGGTCGGTCAGCTGGTTGTAGACACCCGCGGCATAGGTCCCGGGGTAATGCGACTCGGATGCCGCAGCCTCCGGCGCGCACCCGCGCGTAGCGACGTAGCCGTTGCCGACGGTGCACAGCGCTTCGCGCAGCCGCTCACTATTCGGGTCGTAGGCCTCATAAACGAGCTCCCACGGATCGCTCGGCTTCGCGGCCGCGTCTTCCAGTTCGCCCGCCAGCCGCCGAACGAATTCGCAGACCGCGGAAGGGTTTTCCAGACTGAAGAGCGCAGCAGACGGGCGATCATCGTCGTCCTCGTGACGCACCACGATTCCCATGCCGTCGAATTGCACGGCGTCGAAGGCATCTTCGTCGGTGATGTCGTCGCCGATGTAGATCGGCAAGACAGCACCAGAGTCGTCGGCACTGTCGCTTCCCTCGATGTGCTCGAGGAGCCAATTCAGGGTAGTGCCCTTGCCCCAGTCTATGTTTGGACGCAATTCGATGACTTTGCGACCGGCGGTGATCCGGAGGCCCTCGGAGCGCCCGATGTTACGGGCCGCCACAATCACCCGGTTGACGTCTTCGGGATCTGTATTGCGGTAGTGAATAGCGACTGCAAAGCGTTTGTGCTCCACTAGTATTCCCGAGACACCACTCAGCGTCTCCGCTAATCGGCTGGCCGCATGCGCGAGGGTGCCGATGACGCCGCCGGCTGCGGCGGTATTCTCGTGGTGGGTGTCGTCAGGTGCGACCAGTTCCAAGCCGTGGCTGCCCGCGTACCACACTCCGTCGACTTTGACCCGCTCGCGGACATCGGCCAGATCGCGGCCGCTGATCACCGCTACGGGGCACCGTGCGGCCAGCGCGCGCAACGCATCGGCGGCACCGTCGACCAGTGTCGCCGACTCCGGGTGTTCGACGATGTCGGACAGCGTGCCGTCGAAGTCGAGGAACACCGCCGGTCGCCGGGTTGCCACCAGTCCTTTCAGCTGGCTGTAGAGCTCCACGGCATCGGCGATGGTCGACATCGGGCTGTCACCGTTTCGCACGGAGATCTCAGCGAGGCCGGCGACCACGGTGTCGGCTCCGCAAGACAGCAGTTGCTCGGCGTATCCGTCGCGCTCGAGACCAATGACGAGGCTGAAGCCGGCGTCCCTGCCGGCGCTTGCAACCGCTTCGTCGCACTCGATAACTGCGCAACGAATGGGCCGGGTTCCCAGGCGGGTTGCCGTTTCGGTCAGGACCGCCGCATCGCGCTTTCCGGCGGTTACGGCTTCGTCGACAATAACGCTGACGAGGTCGTCAATCCCCGCGGCGTGCAGCACCGGCGCGCAATCCCTGGTGGATGAGTAGATGGCTGTAGCGATGCCGACATCTCGCAGCCGCCGCAGCAATGGGACGGTCGAATCGCGGGTCTCAACGGTAGCCGGAGCAGTCTCGGTGACCATGCAGTCGAGGCCCAGGATCACCGCATCGTGGTAGCGCCTGTCGATGGTGGCGGGCCATTCGGTCACCTTTGTGACGAGGCCACAGCGCAGGCGCCGATCAACCCCAACCGACGCAGGGAGGTCTCATGTCCATGTGGTTGGTGACTAAAGCCTCATGCTCGACGACTGTTCGGGCAATAGCGTTTTCGATGACGGAGGGAGAACGCAATGTCTGCACCCGTGAACCGCCACGGCATCGTCGTCGGAATTGATGGATCGGCGGCGTCCAACGCCGCTGTCTGTTGGGCAGCTCGTGATGCGGCGATGCGACATGTCCCGCTGACCGTGGCCCACATGGTGAACGCCGCCGTGCCGATGTACCCGGCCATTCCGCTGTCGACTGGAGTTGCGGTATGGCAGGAAGAGCAAGGCCGGCACGTTCTCGAGCAGGCGGTCAAGATCGCCGAAGACGCAATCAACACAGACCGCAAGATCGAAATCAAGAGCGAGCTGAGATGTGCGCCCCCGGTGCCGACGCTGGTCGAGATGTCCGAAGAGGCCGAGATGCTTGTGGTAGGCAGCAACGGGCGCGCAGGGTTGGCGAGGCTTTTGCTGGGTTCGGTGAGCTCAAGCGTGGTGCGAAGCGCGCACTGCCCGGTCGCGGTCATCCGAGACGAAGATCCGCTGATGCCGCACCCTTCGCAAGCTCCTGTGCTCGTGGGGATCGATGGCTCACCTGCCTCAGAGGCTGCGACGGCCATTGCGTTCGACGAAGCGTCGCGTCGTGGTGTCGAGCTGACGGCGTTGCACGCGTGGAGTGACGTTGATGTTTTCGAACTCCCCGGGATGAATTGGTCGGCGGTGAAGTCGGAAGCAGAGCGGAGTCTGGCCGAAAGTCTGGCGGGCTGGCAGGAACGCTACCCCGATGTCACGGTGCACCGACTCGTCGTTTCTGACCGGCCGGCTCGGCAGCTGATCGAAAAGTCCGAGTCCGCCCAACTCGTCGTCGTGGGCAGTCACGGCCGAGGCGGGCTCAGCGGCATGCTGCTGGGTTCGGTCAGCAACGCCGTCCTTCACTCGGTTCGTATGCCCGTAATCGTGGCGCGGCCATCCTAGAGCCGCGCTCCGAAATGTCTGCAGCGATAGACACCGAGTCAGCGACGAAGACTACCGTGCCCTTCCTGGACGTGCACGAAACTCACACGGGTGTAGTCGTACTGGCCGGCGACCGCGCATACAAGGCGAAGAAGCCGGTGTTGACGGACTTTCTCGACTTCCGCACAACGGAGCAGCGGGAGCGCGCATGCCACAGGGAAGTCGAACTGAACAGCCGCCTGTCGCCCGATAGTTATCTTGGGGTCGCGCATCTCAGCGACCCCACCGGAGGACCAGCCGAACCGATCGTCGTCATGCGGCGCTACCGCGACGACGACCGGTTGGCGTCCATGGTGACCCGCGGCGACTCTGTTCAAGGCGTACTGGACACCATCGCTGGCGTGCTGGCCCGGTTCCATGAGCACGCCGAACGGAGTCGGGTGATCAGCGCCCAGGGCGAGGTCGGCGCGATCGAGCAACGCTGGCACGAGAACCTGTCGGAACTCAACCGCTATGCGGAGACATCGACATCTGCAGTCTCGGTCGAATCTGTATCGCGGATCCAGCGCCTGGTCGCCGAATTCATTTCGGGCCGTGCAGCCCTGTTCAGGCGCCGCATCGAGGAAGGATGCATTGTCGACGGCCACGGCGATCTGCTCGCCGACGACATTTTCTGGGTAGACGGGCAGCCGGCGCTGCTCGACTGCCTGGAGTTCGACGACGGGCTCCGCTACGTGGACTGCGTCGATGACGCTGCCTTCCTCGCGATGGATCTCGAATTCCTGGGTCGCAAAGATCTTGGCGACTACTTCCTCGAGCGCTACGCCGTGCAGTCGGCGCATACGGCGCCGTCGGCGCTGCGGGACTTCTACATCGCCTATCGCGCCGCCGTCAGGGCGAAAGTCGACTGCGTTCGCCTGTCGCAGGGCAAACCTGAGGCGGCCCAAGACGCTGCCCGACACCTCGCCATTGCGACCCAGCACCTGGAAAGCGGTGCCGTTCGTCTGGCGCTCGTCGGTGGAAATCCGGGTACCGGCAAGTCCACCCTCGCGCGTGGCCTTGCTGAAGAGTTTGGGGCGCAGGTGATCTCGACCGACGATGTGCGCCGTGAGCTCCGCGACTCGGGTGCCATCAGCGGGGCTGCCGGCGTTCTGGATGCGGGACTCTACAGCCCGGACAACGTCACGACGGTCTACGAGGTCGTCCTGCGCCGGGCACGCTTGTTGTTAGGCGATGGGCAATCAGTGATCCTGGACGGCACTTGGCGGGATCCGGAAATGCGCGCGCAAGCTCATCGACTTGCCGCGGAAACGCATTCGGCGGTGGCCGAACTCATGTGCTTGGCGACAGTCGACATGGCGGCCGACCGAATCAAGACGAGGCGGTCGGGTAACTCGGATGTGACTCCGGAGATCGCCGCAGCGTTAGCGGCCCAGCACGCCGGCTGGGGCACCGCGCACGTGATCGAGACCTCTCGAAAACCCGAACATGTGCTACGAGAGGCCCACGATATCTGGCAGCACTCAACGTTTCATTCTCCCGCTGAGAAGGAGTAGGACATGTCAACGGAAACCCTTGTCAATGCGTATGTCTGCGACATATCGACGTTGCGTCTTAGCGATGCCGAGGAGGCCGGCGGTAAGGGCGCCAACATGGGTGAGCTGGTCGCCGCCGGTCTTCCGGTTCCGCCGGGGTTCGTCTTGATGCGGAGTAGCTACTTGGCTTCGATGCGCGCGGGCGGAGTCGATACCGAACTCGCCGCCCTGCACCGTGAGGCATTGACGCAGATCGACAACAGTGCCCGGCTGTCCGAGCTCTGCCAACGCATGCAGCACTTGGTTGCCGAGACCGGTGTCAGCGAGGACGTTCGCGATCAGCTGCTGGCTTCTTACCGCAAACTCGGATCGAACTGCAATGTGGCCGTGCGCTCTTCGGCAACCGGAGAGGACGGCAGCGACGCATCGTTCGCCGGAATGAATCAGACGGTGACGAACGTGACCGGCGAGGGCGCACTTGACGATGCAGTCAAGACATGCTGGGCTTCGCTTTTTAGCCCCCGGGTGGTCACCTACCGAGCCAGCCGGGGCTTCACGGCCGATCCCGCGATGGCGGTCGTTGTCCAGCAGATGATCGCCTCTGAGCGGTCCGGAGTCGCGTTCACCACCGACCCCAGCACGGGGGAGGAGGGGCATATCGTCATCGAAGCCGCTCTCGGCCTGGGCGAGGTCGTGGTGTCAGGAAAAGTCCAGCCGGACACCTACGTCGTCGACAAAAAGACGCTGCAAGTGGTCGATGTGAAGGTCGGCTACCAGGCGTTCAAGATCGAGCGCGGGCCCGAGGGCCACGACGTCACCGTGGAATTGGATCCCGCACAGGCCGAAGCCCGCGTTCTCGATGATGCGTCGTTGCGCCGGATCGCCGAACTGGCGATTGCCGTTGAAGCCCACCACGGTTGCCCACAAGACGTTGAATGGGCGATCGCCTCCGGCAAGACCTGGTTGGTGCAAGCCAGGCCCATCACGACATTGCACACCGTCACATCCGAAGATGCTGCAGCAACCGGTGTGCTGGTTCGCGGGCTGCCCGCGGCGCCCGGTTCGGCGTCAGGGCGGGTGCGAGTCCTGCAGAACCCAGAAGAGGGCAACCGGATGCTCGACAACGAGATTCTGGTCGCCCCGATGACCAATCCGGACTGGCTCCCGGCTATCCGCCGCGCGGCGGCGGTGGTGACCGAGTCCGGTGGTATGACGTGTCACGCTGCCATCGTGGCGCGCGAGCTCAGGGTTCCGTGTGTGGTTGGCGCCCGGGACGCGACGACTATTCTGCACGACGGCCAGACGGTTACCGTCGACGGCGGACGCGGGACCATCAGCGCCGGAAGCCTTGCCCCGCAGGTGCGGGCGACTGGGCTTTCTGCGGTCGAGCAACCCCCGTCTTCGACCAGCGTCGTGGAGACAACCGGCACAAAGATCTATGTCAACCTGGCCATACCCGACACGGCCGAAACGGTCGCCGCGCAGGACGTCGACGGTGTCGGTTTGCTACGTGCTGAATTTCTGCTGACCCAAGCGCTTTCGGGAAGACATCCGCGCGACCTCATCGCGCACGGCGAGCAGGCCAGTCTGGTCGACGCTATGGTGGCGTCCATCGGCCGCATCGCGTCGGCGTTCGGGACCCGGCCGGTCATTTATCGGGCCACCGATTTCCGCAGTAATGAATTCCGCGGCCTACGCGGCGGTGAAGCCTACGAGCCGGTCGAGCACAACCCGATGATCGGTTACCGCGGGTGCTACCGATACATCAGCGACCCGCATTTGTTCGCGCTGGAACTCGAGGCACTGGCTCGGGTACGTGAGCGGAACCCCAACGTGCACCTGATGATTCCCTTCGTGCGGACACGATGGGAACTCGAAGCCTGCCTGTCTTTGGTCGACGCGAGTCCGCTGGGCTCCCAGCGCGGTCTGCATCGCTGGGTGATGGCCGAGGTGCCATCGGTAACGTATTGGCTTCCTGAATACATCGGCTTGGGCGTGGACGGCGTTTCGATTGGCAGCAACGACCTCACCCAACTGGTCCTCGGAGTCGACCGCGATTCGGACATCTGTGCTGAATTGTTCGACGAATCCGACGGCGCGGTATTGGATGCCATCGGCCGCATCGTGGCGATAGCGCGCAAACATGGCATTACCTCGTCGTTGTGTGGTCAGGCCCCCTCGACCAACCCGAGCTTCGCCGAGCATCTGGTCCGCATGGGGATCACCTCGGTGTCGGTCAACCCGGACGCGGCCGCAGCTGCCCGGCGAGCGGTTGCCGCCGCCGAACGCCGGCTGCTGCTGGAATCAGCGCGTAGTTGCACATAAGCTCCGACCTTGACGGCCCGTCAGTGCTGCCGTTCTGCCAGCAATGCGTCCAGTGCGGGCGCACGGTGTCCGGCACGATCGATCGCAGATCGAAGGGGCTGGGCCAGGGAGGCCATTTCCTCCGGGGCGGAACGGGCGTGCGCGGCGAACCACAGCTCGCCTCGCGGTCCCGAAAGGACGCGGCGCCAGTAGTTCATGGCGAAACGCTGCGGCAACCGCAGGTACAGCAAGCGCAGGTTGCGGGGAATCTCGGTGTTGCCGGCGGCCGCTAGTGCGCCGAAGGCTTGGCGGGTGGCGGCCACCATCATCCGCAGCAGCTGCTCGTCGGCGGCGAGCCGGCGGGGCTGGACACCCACGCGGTATAGCGCCAACGCGATCGGCACGATGAACGCGGCGTGAGCGGTCAGCCAATCATCGGCGTCGGCGGCGATCGTGGTGGGGAATCCACCGGACCGAAACATCTTGGCCAGCGCCAGTATTCGCGCTGAATGCGGGTAAGCCGGGTCGGCGAGCATCGTCTTCTGTTGGCGGATCAGGACGAAGCGCACTGTCGGGCCGTCGCGGACACCGGCGGCGGCCGGGAACCCAAATAGCGCACGGGGGCCCATCGCCTCGGTGAGCGCGGTGACCAGACCTGCCGCGTTACCGAAGAACATGACGTCGGCGCCCAGGGTCTGCAGCAGGGGCAGGGTGGTGACCATCTGATCGCGCCGCACCGCGACCAAAGCGAGGTCGCAGCGCAAGCCGGCGGCGGCGGTGGGCCCGACAACCGCAACCTTGTGACAGAACCGCTGCCCGGAGTGCGCATCCTCGAGTACCAGGCCCGATTCTTCGAGCTCGGCGAGCCGGTCGGCACGCGCGCACAGTGTCACCGCATGCCCGGCAGCCAGCAGCCGCCCAGCGTACACGCTGCCGATCACCCCGGCACCGACGATGAGAACGCGCACCGGGCCTCGCCTTTCGCCATCTCCCAGCCTGTGATGCGACTCTGGCCAGCCGGCCGTCTCGGCGACTCCGCCATGGCGGTCGTATGCCGAGCGACATCGACCGCAGCTGGAATACACCGAGACCGACATGATACCCACCCGCAACAGCTGGACCTCGTGCGCCGCGCTAGCCGTCGGCTGGTTTGCAGGTGGAGCCGAATGCCCCGGTCGTTGGGGACTAACGGCTCTGTCAGCACACGACACGGAATTCCTACTGTTAACCTCACAGACCCAAAAGGGGTGGTTGACATGCCAGTGAAGGCGCCCGATTCCGAAGTCATCCGGGACGCGGTGATGTTGGCGAGTCGGGCGCCTTCACTGCATAACAGCCAGCCCTGGCGGTGGGTTGTCGAAGGCGCCAACCTGCAGCTGTGGGCAGATCCTTGCCGGCTGATGCCCGGTACCGATCACACGGGCCGGGAACTGACGTTGAGTTGCGGTGCGGTTCTTGATCACCTCCGGGTGGCCATGGCGGCCGCCGGATGGGACTGCACCACGCAGCGCCTTCCCGATCCGGGTGAGCCGGATCATCTGGCAACACTTCACTTCCGACCAATGGATGCGGTGACGGAGGCACATCAGCAACGCGCGGCCGCGATCCTTCGACGCCGCACCGATCGGCTACCGTTTGGTGCGCCAGCTGGCTGGCCGGCGTTGCACTCGGCGTTGTGCCGCGCGGTGATGCCGTATGACGTGCTGCTGGACGTGGTGTCCGACGAAGAGCGTCCAAGATTGGCCGAGGCGTCTGCGCTCACCGAAACGCTGCGTCGTTACGACACCTCCTATCTGTCCGAGTTGCGATGGTGGACCTCGCCGTTCGAGTCGGATGCCACCCATGTCCCGGAGAGCGCTCTGGTGTCCTCCTCGGAAGCCGCTCGAGTCGATATCGCGCGTGCGTTTCCCCCGGCGGGCGGTGGCCAGCGCCGCACCACCATCGACCACGACCGCTCCAAGATCCTGGTGCTGTCCACTCACCGTGACGATGCCCGACTGGACGTATTGCGCTGCGGTGAGGCGCTGTCCGCTGTGTTACTCGAGTGCACCATGGCCGGCATGGCCACTTGCACGTTGACCCACATGACCGAGATGGCAGTGAGCCGCGACATCATCACTCGAATCACCGGTACCGCGGGGCTGCCGCAGCTCCTGGTCCGCGTCGGTAGCTCAGTAACGCACGGCCAACACGTCGAACCCACATCTCGGCGTCTGGTAACCGAAGTCCTCAAGTTTCGCAACTGATCGCGACCGGAAGGAGGTATCGCCGATGACTCGGCATTGGCTGGTGATGGAGACCGCCGGAGAAGGGGTCCGCTCGCCGTTCATTACTCGGGTAGCAGGAGCAGGGCGGTGTCTGCCTGAGACTCACCTCACGACAGACGAATTGATGGCGACGACGCGCCATCGCACCCACATCGATCTGGAACGGCTGACCGGGATCCGCGAGCGCCGCGTTTCGGTGGGCGACGAGGATTCCTACAGTCTGGCCACCTCTGCGGCGCTGAACTGTCTCGCCACCGCGCAACAGGACCCGGCGTCGCTCGACGTCGTCATCAGCTGCAGCATCACGAAATTCCGCGGCGGCCTCACCCAGTGGCTCGAGCCGACGATGAGCGGCGCCGTGGCCCGCGGGATCGGGGCACACAAAGCGATGACCTTCGACGTGTCCAACGCGTGCGCCGGGATGCTCACCGGAGTCACCATTTTGAACAACTGGATCCTGCAGGGCATCGTCGAGCGCGGACTGGTCGTCAGCGGTGAGTACATCTCGCAGCTCGGCCAGAACGCGGCCCGCCACATCCGCAACATCATGAGCAAAGAACTCGCAAGCCTGACCCTCGGTGATGCCGGCGCGGCACTTCTGCTGGAGCGGGCTCCCGCCGGCTCTGCGGGAATCGTCCTTGCCGGATTCACCACGGTCGCCGACTACAGCCGGCTCTGCTTGGCCTATCCACAGGGCGACGATCCGGGCGCGCGGATGTTCACCAATTCCCGTGCCATCCAGAAGGCCGCGATCGCCAACACCCCGCTGTTGCTGCATGAAGTCCTTGAGGCCGTTGGCATTTCAATTCACGACATCGACCACGTGATCACCCACCAGACTTCGGCACGCGCCATCCGCAAAGGGATGGCCGCGATGTCAGAGTCGTTCGGCGACAGCCCCCGGCACGACGCGGTGATCACCGTCGACCGGTACGGCAACACGGCATCGACGACCCACACGGTGGCCCTCGTCGAGGAACTCGAGGCCGGACGCATCAAGGCCGGAGAAACGGTCGCGCTGCTTGCGTTGGCTTCGGGACTCGAGATCGGCGTGGTCTTAGTGACCCTGGATGAGGATTTGGTGAGCCGCTATGGGCACAGTCATTGATCGAGTCGACGTCGCGCACTCGCGATGGCGTGACCGGCACAGCGCGCTACACCTGGCCGTCACCGCCGCCAAGGATTGTCTGCAACGGGCCGGATGCGACCCGGACGAGTTGGATCTCGTGGTCAATGCGGGGATCTACCGCGACCGCAATCTGGGGGAGCCGGCGTTGGCCGCGCTGATTCAGGACGACATCGGGGCCAACACCGAGGATCCCCACGCCGGCGCTCACGGCACCTTTTCCTTCGACATCGCCAACGGCGCCTGTGGAGTGCTTACCGCGCTGCAGATCGTCGACGGATTCCTGCGGACACACAGCATCCACCGTGCGCTCATCGTGGCCAGTGATGCCGATCCGGGTCATGGGATGAGCGCGCACTTTCCGTTTTCGGCTTCCGGAGCCGCCTTGTTATGCGGCTGGTCCGATGACGACTATGGTCTCAGCCGCGTGTCGTGGATGAACGCAAACGGAGCAGATTCCGAGGCGTTCACTGCGACAGTAGGTTTCGCCGATGCGCGTAATATCCTCCGGTTCACCGGGGCGGCCGATATGGATGAGCGATTCGCCGCGGCCGCCGCGCAGGCGGCTCGCGCATGCCTGGATGCGCATTCTGTGGCGCTTTCGGCTATCGACATGATCGTCGCCGCTCCTGCCCGGCCCGGCTTTCGAGCCGCGCTGAGCGAGCGGCTCGGGATACCGGTGGACCAGATCAGAGTCGCCGACGACGAGCGCATGCACACCGCCGCGCTGGCTGCTGCATTTGGGCGGCAGGCTGAGCAGCTCCAAGCGGGCGCGCAGATTCTGTTCGTCGCCGCCGGAGCGGGCGTCACGGCGGGTGCCGCTCTGTACCGCCAGCCGCCACCCAACTTCAGGACTGCTCACCCTCACCGCGGAGAAGGGTTGTGACCACATGGAGCAATTGACCGCGCTGGACGCCGGTTTTCTGGAGGTCGAAGACTCGGATCCGCATGTGAGCCTGGCGGTGGGCGGGGTGTCGATCGTGGAGGGGCCGGTTCCGGCTTACGACGAGTTCGTCTCCGCGTTCTCCGAACGGGTGCCGACGATCCCGCGCTGCAGGCAGGTGCTGCGGACCCATCAGCTCGATCTTCGGCCACCCGAATGGGTGGATGACCCGCACTTTGACATTGCGCGCCACCTGCACCGCGTCGCATTGCCGCACCCCGGCGGCGATGCCGAACTGTTCGCGATGATCGCGTCGTTGATGGAGCGCCGGCTCGACCGCGAGCGCCCGTTATGGGACTGCTGGATCATTGAGGGGCTCAGCGACAACCGGTGGGCCGTGCTGACCAAAGTTCACCATTGCATCGCCGACGGCATCGCGACAACGCAGATTTTGGCGAAGTTCAGCGACGACGGTGTCGGCGACACCTTTGCCACGGATATCGGCGCCGCCAAGAAGCCGGTCCGGCAGGGGTTGGGTCTGCCCAAGTTGAACCTGAACCCGTTGAGCTGGATGAGCGGGATCGGTCGAAGTGCGTTGGCTGCGGCGAGCGCAGCCGAACATGCGTCGGTAGGTGTGGCCGAACTAGCGGCCAGCCTGCTCAGTCCCGCCCCGGAATCATCGCTGAACGGGCCGGTCACGATGATGCGACGCTACAGCGCGGCCCGGGTCCGGTTGGCCGACATGCAGAAGGTTTCCCGGGCCTTCGGCGTGACGCTGAACGACGTGGCGCTAGCGGCGATTACCAACAGTTATCGCGGGCTCTTGCTGGACCGGGGAGAACATCCCGGCCGCAACTCGCTGCGCACACTTGTTCCCGTTTCGGTCCGCACGGTGAACCAGTTCAATATCGCCGACAACCAGGTCTCGGCGATGCTGCCGTTACTGCCGGTGGATGAGGCGGACCCGGTGCAGCAGCTGCAGCTGGTGCACAGCCGGCTCACTCGGGCCAAAGCCAGCGGTCAGAGCGAAGGTGGCAGCGCGGTGGTTCTGGCGACTAAACGCATCCCATTCGCGTTGTCCGCGTGGACGATTCGCTTGCTTTCGCGGTTACCCCAACAAGCAGTTGTCGCCTTGGCGACCAACGTTCCCGGTCCACGAGGTCACCAGCGACTGATGGGCCGCCGGGTGCTGGAGATATTGCCGATACCGCCGATCGCTCTTCAGCTGCGCACCGGCATCGCGATGGTCAGCTACGTCGACACTTTCGTCTTCGGCATCACCGCCGACTACGACACCGCACCTGACATCGAGGCGCTCGCCGTGGGAATCGAGAACGGGGTGGCGCAGCTGGTCGCGGCCAGCCGCACACGTCGACGCAAGCAAAGCCCAACCAAACGCAACGTCGCGGGCGGGTGAAGGCGGCTCTTACCAAGGGTTGTCACTAGACCTCACGGTCGACTAATGGGTCGTCGGACCGACGGACGCGCCGATGCGCGGTCAGCAATAGATGGTCGAACTCCGATAGGGCGTTGAGGGCCAAGCCGGCGTTGCGGAAGTCTTCGGAGATCTGCTCGGCGAGCGGTCGCAGCTTGATATTCGCTTCCTGGGAAAGCCATTTGAGCAAGTCAAAGGCCGCGTTGTCGCTGATGCCGTAGATCAGCATCAGCATGCCTTTGGTTTGCTCGATGCTGGCCCGGTTTTCGCTGATCGCGGCCAGCTTCACGGTAACGATGTCCTCGTGTATCTGTTCAGGCGGCGGGGAGACGTCGATGTAAAACCCGTGCGTGCCGATCACTTCGCCTCGATCGCCGAAGAGACGATCACCGACAACGACGACGTGGCGCACGTTTCCGCCGGTGTCGATGATCCGATGGCGAGTGCTGAACGCCTTGCGCTTATTCAAAATCTGATCGATGGTGGCAGCGACCTGTCCGCGGTCGTCGGGGTGCTTATGAGAGAGCACCAGGTCGGTGGTCGGTGTAACGCTGCCGGGCTTATACCCGTGCATCCGCTGCACCTGTTCTGACCATTCCCACCGCTGATCAGTGAAGTAGAACCGAAACCAGCCCGCCGGTTGCGCAGCGCCACCGGCCAGGGCTTGTTCGACGTTGGCCGTTTGGCCGTCAAGATGCCAGTTCATCTTGCACCTTGTCTCCTTGGGGCTCGCCGGGCAACACGTTCAATCGGTGCCCTGGAGCGGGCGGAGGGCGGCGGCCACGACGTTGGCGCGGAGTCCATCCCAGCGCGGTCGCCGCCCAGCCCGCCGGTTGATCAGGCGTTGATGACCTCGCGCTGCGAGGCGGTTTCGTTGATGGCCTTGTGTCCGTCGCCGCGGCCGACAGCAATCTTGCGCGGCTTGGCCTTCTCGGCCACCGGGATGTGCAGACTCAAAACGCCTTCGCGGTAGGAAGCCTCGATCTTGTCGGTATCGAGATTTTCGCCGAGGACGAGTTGGCGGCTGAACACTCCCCGCGGCCGCTCGGTGGCCAGCATCTCGCGGTTGGGGTCGACGGACGGTCGCTCGGCACGCACGGTCACCACATTGCGCTCGATGTCGATGTCTAGCGAGTCGACGTCGATGCCGGGCAGGTCGAACTCGACGACGAATTTCTCGCCTTCGCGCCAGGCGTCCATCGGCATCACTGCCGGCCGGGCGGCCGTACCGAGTACGTGGTGGGCGAAGCGGTCGAGCTCACGGAACGGGTCGGTACGCATCAGCATGGCGGTCACCTCTCACTCCAATCTGTCGCGGCGGATCGGCTATTTCCTATGTCGAATGACATAGATTTGGTATAGCACCATCGACACAATGACGCAAGTGTGGTAAACAGGTTTTCTGAGTGACTTAGCTGAGGAGATACGCGATGACCGATCACCGCGGCGAGCAAGATGCTCCCGCGTCCGATCACGGCGTGTACGGCATCTCGGTGGCCGCCGAACTTTCCGGCATCGCGGTGCAGTCGCTACGCCTTTACGAACGGTACGGACTGCTCACGCCGGCCCGAAGTGAGGGCGGAACCCGGCGCTATAGCGCCGACGACTTGGCCCGGCTGAAGCGAATCAGCGAGTTGGTTAACGCCGGGATCAACCTGGCCGGCATCGCCCGCATCCTCGACCTCGAAGATGACAACGCCACACTGTCGGGGGCCAACACTGATCTGCTGTACACCAACCGCACCTTGCGGAAAGCCGTCAAAACGGCGAAGTCCACCGACGCGACCACCAAGACTGGCGATGGGGATAGACCCTGAGTTGCGTCAGGCAACGTCGACACAGGCTTGACCGAGGGCAAAAAGCCTTGGCCTCCTTGGGTCGCACAAAGGGGACGAGGTCTCACTGACAGCCGACATCGGGTGCTTGCCTACGCGATGGCGCAACAGTGAGCCGACTATGTCCAGAAAAGCTATGTAGCACAAGGTATTCCGCATACTATCGGTAGTGGTGTCCGCCAACGATCGGGCGGGGAGCGGGTGCGCGCCGGGGCCGGCCGCGGTTTGGCGGCTGCGCCGGTAGGGTATTGATTGCGCCATGACCACCGCAGAAGCCCCTGCCCCGACGCCCACTGGAGAAGTGTGGCCGGGGAGGGCCTATCCCCTGGGCGCGACGTATGACGGTGCGGGCACCAACTTCGCCGTGTTCAGCGAGGTAGCTGAGCGTGTGGAGTTGTGCCTGTTCGACGCCGACGGCACCGAGAGCCGCATCACCCTGCCCGAGGTTGACGGGTTCGTCTGGCATGCTTACGTGCCGAGCATCGAACCGGGGCAGCGCTATGGCTACCGCGTTCACGGTCCCTACGATCCCCAGGCGGGGCTTCGGTGCAATCCGAACAAGCTGCTGCTGGACCCGTATTCGAAGGCCATGGACGGCACCTTCGAGTGGAACCAGTCGCTATTCGGCTACAACTTCGGAGACCCCGACAGCCGCAACGACGACGACTCCGCAGCCTGCATGCCCAAGTCGGTGGTGATAAACCCGTTCTTTGACTGGGGCAACGACCGCCCACCGGACCACCAGTATGCCGACACGGTCGTCTACGAGGCGCACGTCAGGGGCCTGACTCAGACCCATCCGGACATCCCCGAACAGCTGCGAGGCACTTACGGCGCCGTGGCGCATCCGGTGATCATCGAGCACCTCAAGAACATCGGTATCACCGCCATCGAGCTGATGCCGGTGCACCACTTTGCCAACGACTCGACCTTGATCGAAAAGGGGCTCTCGAATTACTGGGGCTACAACACGATCTCGTTCTTTGCGCCCGACCCGAAATACTCCAGCTCCGCTTCGCCAGGGGGGCAGGTGCAGGAGTTCAAGGCGATGGTGCGTGCCCTGCATGAGGCCGGTATCGAGGTCATCCTCGATGTGGTCTACAACCACACGGCGGAGGGCAACCACATGGGCCCGACGCTGTCGATGCGCGGCATCGACAACGCCGCGTACTACCGGCTGGTCGATGATGACAAGCGCTACTACATGGACTACACCGGCACGGGAAACAGCCTCAACGTCGGGCATCCGCACGCGCTGCAGCTGATCATGGACTCGCTGCGCTACTGGGTGACCGAAATGCACGTCGACGGCTTCCGGTTCGACCTGGCCGCGACACTGGCTCGCGAGTTCTACGATGTGGACCGCCTGGCAACGTTTTTCGAACTCGTGCAACAGGATCCAACGGTAAGTCAGGTCAAGCTCATCGCCGAACCCTGGGACGTCGGGCCAGGCGGCTACCAAGTGGGCAATTTCCCGCCGCAGTGGACCGAGTGGAACGGAAAGTACCGCGACACCGTCCGGGACTTCTGGCGCGGTGAGCCCGCCACCCTCGACGAGTTTGCCTACCGATTGTCCGGATCGGCCGATCTCTACGAACACACCGCGCGCAGGCCGGTAGCGTCGATCAACTTCGTCACCGCCCACGATGGATTCACGCTGCGCGACCTGGTGTCCTACAACGAAAAACGCAACGAGGCCAACGGCGAGGACAATAACGACGGCGAGAGTCACAACCGGTCATGGAACTGCGGCGCCGAGGGGCCGACCGATGACCCCGCCATCAACGAGCTGCGTGCCCGCCAGCAGCGCAACTTCCTCACCACTTTGCTCCTGTCCCAGGGTGTGCCGATGATCTGCCACGGCGATGAACTCGGCCGCACGCAGAATGGCAACAACAACGGCTACTGCCAGGACAACGAGCTCACTTGGATCAATTGGGCCAATGCCGATGCCGGTGTGCTCGAGTTCACCCGTGCCGTGTCAGCACTGCGCGCCAACCACCCGGTGTTCCGCAGGCGCCGGTTCTTCAGCGGCAAGCCGGTGGGCCGCCGAGGCCAGGACGGCCTGCCCGACATCGCCTGGTTCACCCCCGATGGCGCCGAGATGACCGACGAGGACTGGGGCGCGAGTTTCGCCAAATCCGTCGCGGTTTTCCTTAACGGCCACGGCATCCCCGACCGCGATGCGCGGGGCCAGCGGGTACTCGATGACTCGTTCGTACTGTGCTTCAACGCCCACTACGAGCCAATCGAATTCACCCTTCCGCCAAAGGAGTTCGGCACTGCTTGGCGCATCGCGGTGTGCACCGGAGCCGAGGAGGCGACACCGGCCGAGGAGCTGCCCGCGGCAGCCAAGCTCACCGTGGATGCCCACACTGCCATGGTGCTGCAAGCCGCCTAGGAAAGCCCAGGGGCAGCCCCAGCGGGTTGACACAAATCCGCCCGAGCGTTACGTAGCCGGTTGCGAGCCGATACGCTGTGCCTGCAGCGGGCTCGTTACAGGAGAGGGCGGATATGTCAAGGACAGTGGTGGTTGGCGCCTCAAGTGGCCTCGGGCGCTGCATAGGTGTCGGTCTTGCGCAGCGCGGCGATCAGGTTGCGCTGCTCGCCCGGCGTCGTCAGCGCATCGAGGCCGCGGCGAAGGACGCCGGCCCGGGCGCGATCGCCATCGAATGCGATGTCACCGACGAGGCGTCGTGCCGATCGGCGATCAGCGCGGCTGCCGACGCCCTCGGCGGCATCGACAACCTCGTTTACACACCCGCCGTCGGGCCACTCGTCCGCATGGTCGACACCGATGCCCAGACGTGGCGGCGCATCTTCGATACCAACGTCATTGGCGCGGCGCTGGTGACGGCCGCCGCGGTGCCGCACTTGACGGCTTCCGCGGGCAAGGCCGTTTACCTCTCATCCGACGCGGGCACCTTCGGGCCGCCCTGGCCAGGTTTGGGAGCGTACGGCGTGAGCAAGGCGGCTCTCGAGAGACTCGTAGAAGCGTGGCGAGCCGAACACCCGGATATCGGCTTCACCTGTCTCATCGTTGGGGAGTGCGCCGGCGGCGAGGGCGACGGCCAAACCGGAATGAACATCGGCTGGGATATGGACCTCGCCATGAAGGCCGTCCCACTGTGGGCTTCCCGCGGCTGCATGCCCGGCAAGTTGATGCCGGTCGAGGACCTCATCGACGTGGTGCACACGATCCTGCGGACAAATGCAGCGACGTCGATGCCGGTCGTGGTGGCCAGAGGTGCACCTGCCAGCCCTGCGGCGTTTGCGGACTCCGCACAGTCGTAGCGGCGGGCAACGCCTGCCAGATCAGTGACGGCCCAACTTCTCGCGGACCATGTCGGTCAAATAGCGCCGGTTCGAGGTCGGCTGGAAGGCGCGGGCTGCGTCGGTGAGCCCGTCGCGGGAATCCGAGGGCAGTTCGATATCGGCGGCGGCGACGTTGAACTCGAGCTGCTCGACACTGGACGCGCCGGGAATGGCGACGACGCCCGGCAAGCTGATCAGCCAGGCCAGCGCCACCTGAGCCGGCTTGGCGTCGACTTCGGTCGCGACATCGCGCAGCGTCTGCAACAGCGGCTCGATGCGGCGCAGGTTTTCGGTGCCGAACAGCGGGTTCAAGGCGCGAACGCCGCCGGGACGGTTGTCGAGTCCGTATTTGCCGCCTAGCAGACCTTGCGCGAGCGGGCTGTAGGCGATCACGATGCGTTTCTCGCGCTCGGCGAAGGGCACCAAGTCCTCAAGCGCACCGGCGTGGGCGAGCGAAAAATGTACCTGGTTGCTGATGACCGGCCGCCCGAGCGCAGCATCGGCTTTTCGCCACCGCGCGAGCGAGTAGTTGGAGACGCCGGCCGCGCCGATTTTGCCGCTGTCGAGTAGGTCACGCATTCCCGGCATGATCACCGTGTCGGGGACCACCGGATTGGGCTGGTGGACCTGGTAAAGCGGGATGCGGTCCAGCCCCAACCGCCGCGCACTGGCGCGCTCGCGCTGCTTGATCACGGCTGGGAAGGGAGCGACCGGGAAAATCTTGCTGGCGACCGCAACCTCGGCGCGCTCGTCGCCGAGTGCCTCGCCGAGGATCCGCTCGCTTTTGCCCAATCCGTATACCTCGGCGGTATCGAACAGCGTCACGCCGAGGGCACGGGCGCGGTGCACGATGTCGCGCGCGGCGCCGGAGGCGTAACCCTCCCCGTAGCCCCACTCACGTGACCCGAACTGCCAGGTGCCCAGGCCGATCCGGCTGACCCGTCCAACTCCGTCGACGTCGAGATACTTCATTCGTCCACCCTACTGGGGTGGCCGATCACCCTAGTGGGGCCCTTAGCCAGGGATCTTGTTGAGTATGTAGTTGGCGATGCTGACCGCGGATTGCCGAGGGCGGTCAGCATCGGTCGTGCCGCTGTAGGTCACGGAAAGGTCGATTACGACATTGGCCTTGGTCGCGATCGCGCGGGCGCAGTGAACCTTGAGTCCCTGGGGCGCCAGGTCCATTGTGGTGATGCCGTTGCCGGCATCGGCGGGAGCGCTCAGAGAATAGGGGATCGGCCCCACGTCCTGGATCGTCGCGGTTACCGTTGAGCCGCCGCATTGGCGCCATCCGGACAGCAGCTTCGCCAGCTGTGACTGTGCTGCGGGCGGATCGCGAAACGCCGCGACGGCCTGGATGACCTGGATCGACTCGAGGAAGGTGCGCGCGTCGGAAAATTCCGCCGCGTGGTATCTGAGGTTGGGGTCGACGGTGTAGGCCTCCGGCATCCCGGGGGCGAAGCTTCCATAGCACTCCGGACGGTCGATGGATCCTTCCTCGTCGGACCTGCCGGGATGGTCCCACGTTCGGCCGACCTCGAGATTCTGATCACCGGTGATGTTTTTGAGGTCAGTGAGGCTGGGCAATAGCGTCGCTACCGCGTCCGGCTCGACCGTGGGCGGCGGGGGCCCCGTGGTGGTGGGTGCCGCGGTCGGGCTGGAAGGGGAAGTGCCGGAAGGGGAAGTGAACACAGCCAGCGCGGCCCATGCGACCAGAGCGACGACCGTGAGCGTGACGAACACGTACGACAGCGTCACCCCGGCCAGGGCGCGGTCTCGGCCGGCCTCGCCCGTGCGGCGGATTTGCGCAAGCCCCAGGTGCCCCAGAATCGCGCCGGCGGGCGGGAACACGAACGCGAACACCAGCGACAACGTCGCCAATGTGTTGACGGGCGGGCGGTGTCGCGGTGCGGGTGGTGGCGGCACGACCGGCGGTCCCAAGGGCGGGCCGGCCGGTGGCACGCGGCCAAGCGGATCGTAACTAAACGGGTTGTGCCCATAAGGATCCTGAGGGTTGGTCACACCAGTGCCTCCTTAGCTGAGACCCTGCCCGAAATGTAGCTGACGAAGGCTTATGCGAGAAGCGAGGCCGTTACAGGTGCGGCTTGGCGATGCTGACCACGTAGGGCGCACCACACCGTTTGGCGGCCCGGTTCGTCGGGTGGCCGTGCGGCGCACCCGAGGTTGCCTCGCTGGTTCACGCGCTCTTGGGCAGGGTGGATGATCCAGAAGCGCTGTGGCCCTTGGCCACTCGACGAATCAGCATGCGGGTGGCCTTATCCAGGATTTCTTGAGCCACATCAGGTTCACGGGCGCCTTCGGCGCGACGCGTCGCCGCGGCGATGGTGAGCCCCTGCTCATAACCGGTGACGACACGTGGATCCACATAAGAGCCGCGGGCTACCGCTGGGGTATTGCCCAGCTCCTCGGCGACCTCTCTCATCACGGCAGCCTCAACGCGCTTGGCCACCCGCTGCGAGACGGCCGGGTCCGCGTCGGCGAACGCCGCGGCCGCCAATACCGTCCCATGCCAGGTCCGTAGGTCCTTGACGGTGTAGTCGTCGCCGACCAGCTCCTTGAATCGGGTGTTGAGGTCATCGGATCGAACGTCGACCCATCCGGATGCAGTGCGGCACATCAGCAATCGTTCGGCGCGGTTAGGGCGGCGCATCAGCGCACGCACCGCCCGGACCACTTCGGGGTCCTGGATTTCCACAGTGCGCCGCACCCCGCTCTTGGCAGGAAAGTCGAACTCGACCGCGTCGTGTCGGACCACCAGGTGCTCACACAACAGGGTGGCCAGTCCGTAGGATTCATGTTCCTCGGCGTACTGCTCGCCGCCGGCACGAAAGTAGCGGCGATCAAGCATCCGCAGCGCCAGCGCCAGTACCCGCTTACGGGTTAAACCGCTGCGCGCCAGGTCTTTAGCGATGACAGCCCGCCACGCCGGTAATTTCGTGGACAGTTCCAGCACGCGGTCGAACTTCTCCTCGGCGCGCTCTTGCCGCCAAGCGGCATGGTAGAGATACTGGCGGCGTCCAGCCGCGTCGACGCCGACAGCCTGAATGTGGCCGTTGGGGTACGGCGAGATCCACACGTTCTTCCATGCCGGCGGAATGACCAGCTCCTTGATGCGCTGCAGGGCTTCCGCGTCAGACAACAGGTTTCCATCGGGCCGGTAGTAGGTGAAACCCTTACCCCGACGCTTGCGCGCGATCCCCGGCTTGCTGGGATCGCTGCGACGCAGTCGCATCTTTGCCCTCCAGTCCCATTAGCTGACTGAACAATTACCCGCCGAATCAGCCATTCACACGTTCCCAGGCATCAGCGGCCTCAGTGCTGCTTTTCACTGCCAAACGCAGAACGACCCGCCACAGCGCTGTGGCGGGTCGTCTCCGGCAGGATCAGCCGGCCATGAACTCTTGGTAGGCCGATTCCAAATTTGGCGGCAGGGCCGTGACATTGCACTGCCGTTCGGTGTCGCCGATCGGTGCCAGGATGCCGCGCAGGTCGTAGTACTCCTGGGGATGAGCGGTGAAATAGCCGCGCAGGTTCGACGCGGCCTGCGGACGCGGCTGGCCATATGCGGCCGTGACCACTTGGTTGGCATCCGGGTGTGCGGCCAGGTACTGCTGCGCCGAGCCTTCCGCCGAGGAAACGGTGGCGTTCACACCGCCGGGGCTGCAGTCGGGTGCCGCGGCTGCCGCCGGCGCACCGACGATGCCCATGGTCATTCCCCCGAGCAGACAGCCGGCGCTGATGCCGGCCACTCGCCGACGCGCGACAATACTGCTGATTTTCATGATCAGTGTTTTCCTTCGAAATTGATCCGAATTGGTTCGTTAGAGAGGCTCCCGATCCTCGAAAACCAAAGTAGCCGAAATGAACACTGGCGGTGTTCGCTCACAACGAACGTGCGCATCGTCGAGTCGCCGATACGGCCACTCATTAAGGTCTTTGCTCAGCAAACAACCGAATGGTCCACGAATCCTTAAGAAAACCGTCCGTTTCTTAGGAATCGTAATGTCGATCGTGACGGAATCGTGACCGTTGGGCCGGGGCCTGAGAGCAGCCGACGGCGCCCGCGTTGTGTCGCGGTCGTCCTGCACAAATATCGTGGTTCTCAGCGCCCACTCAACTATGTGAATAATCCGGCCTGCTCACCCTCGTAGACGTTTAGTTGCCTTCCTCTGCTTGGCTGCCTTCCATGCCAGCTGGCACCAAGGTTTGCAGCCAGGTGTCGACATCGGGACCGACGACGACCGCGTGATCGGAAGCCAACAGCGCTCCTGCGGCGAGTGCATTGACCGCGGGTTGCACAGCGCGCACGCGACGGCCATCGCCTTGCCGAACGAGCAATTTCGACGTCAGTTCGGGTAGGCGGATGGCGTCCGGACCAGTGATGGTGCGCGGCGTGTGCGTCTGTCCCAGGGCCGCCTCGACCAGCACATCAGCGACGGTGTCGGCGGCAATGCTGAATCAGCCAGTCCTCGACGATCATCTCGTCGTCGTTGCAGCTCACCGCGGCGGGGTTGGTGGCGAATTCGTACCACTGCGTCGACTTCACGATCGTGGTCGGTACCGGACCGTCGAGCAGAATTTCCTTAGCGGCCCGTTTGGCTTCGCAGTAAGCAAACCCGTCGAACACGGGATCTTCAATCCCGGCAATCGTCGACACCACCAGTCGCTGGACTTCCTGCGCGGCGCACGCACCGACGATGTTACGGGAGGCGGTGGCCAGAATCTGGGTGATGTCGGACCACCCATCGGCCGGCATGGGGTTGGATACGTCGATTGCGACATCGACTCCTTCGAGTGCCCGGGTTAGACCTTGCCCAGTGAGCAGGTCAACACCGTGTGCGCGGGAAATCTCGACTACCGCGACGCCGCGGGCCTTCAGCCTGGCGACAACGCGGGATCCGGCCGTACCGGTCGCCCCAATCACGCCGATAGTCGCCAGTGGACTCACCCGCTTTCCCTAATCGCCGGCTAGAGCTACCCAGAAAAATGACGTTCAAACAAATTTGTCGGCGGGAAAATACTTCGACTTTCCAACGCGGTTCCACCCCATGTGGCGGCCCGAGTCATTCACGTGATTGCGCACACACGTCTCGCCGCTGACCAGGCGCAACCGGTCGGGTCGTGCTGACGGCGTTTGATAGGGCGCGCGGCGGGAAAGCCCTAGTTGCGAACGAGCGCAAGCTCAGTAACCACCGAGAGGGAGGTCGACCCATGGGGGATCAGAAGAGCGGACCACAAGAAGCGGTCGAGGGCGCCGTCGAGGGCGTTAAAGGCAAGGTCAAAGAGGTCGCCGGAGCCGTCACCGGTCGCGACGATCTGCTCGAAGAGGGCCAGGCGCAGCAAGACAAAGCCGATGCTCAGCGTGCCGCGGGCAAGAAGGAAGCCGAGGCTGAGTCCGCGCGGGCCGGCGCCAAGGCCGCCGAAGAGCGTCAGAAGAAAAACCAATAAGTCGATGTTGAGGGGTCCGGTCCGACTGTCGGGCCGGACCCCCTTCACGCGTGCGCCAAAGGTGTTTGTTGCGAATGCAATACGGCATGACTGCCGAGGTGACCAGGACGCGGCTCTTCGATGGTGCGCCGAATCACCGACATTCACCGCTCGCTGATGGTTTTAAATCGCCACGCCCGGTTATTCCTGGCATGAACCGCCCGCGGGTGCGTAGCGTGCGGTGGGTTAGCGAGGTGGAAGATGGTCTTTGGCGATCGGGTGTCGAGCATTGTTGCGTTTCTGCGTGCCGGTTACCCGAGCGGCGCGCCCGCTTTTGGGTACGTGCCGCTCTTAGCGCTGTTGCCGCGGCGAGTGTCCGACGACGGGATCACGGCCATCACGAGGAAACTTATTGCGCCTCAGCGTCGTTCGATCGACGACGCCGATGTCGGGATGGAAATCACCATGATCACTGACGAGATGCCCTCAGTGGATGACATCGAGCGTGTTCAGCATCGGCTGGGTGCGATGAGATGGGCCGGCGGTCACCACGGCTAAACCTACAGTGACTCACACGTGTTCGAGGTCGACCACCAACGGCCCCTGCGGGTCAGCGCGCTCCGGGCACCCCTTCACGAGCCGCCACGGACCGTCCGTCGCCGGTGTCGAACACCTCGACGATGACGTCCCGGTCTTGGTAACAGCCCAGTGACGTCAGCCCCGGCGTTCGCGCAATGACGGCATTGGCCGCATCGCCGCTGAGCCGGTAGTCGTTCACGGCGTGGCGCCAGTGCGCGGCAACGACAGTCGCGCCCTGGTGCAGCCGCGGGCATTCGCGACGCAACACCGCGGCCAGTGCGTCGGCGTCCAGGTAATAGGCGACTTCGCTGAGCACCAGCAGGTCGAAAGGCCCGGGCGGCCACCCCGCGTCCATGGACGACCGGATCAGCGTCACCCGGTCCCGGCAGCCGGCCTCCCGGAGCCGGGCATCCGCGCTGCGCACCGCCGCATCGGCCACATCCACCGCAGTCACGTGATCACAGCGCCGAGCCAGCTGCGTGGTCAGCGTGCCGATCGAGCAGCCCGGCTCGAAAGCGTGCCGGTACCGGCGGTCCGGCAGCAGCGCGAGAGTGATGGCGTACTTGCGCTGCTCGTACCACCGCGTCGACAGCTGCCAGGGGTCGTCGGTGCCGACGTACATCCGGTCGAAGTAGGCATCGGGTAGCCGGGTGCTCACCGGAATACCACCTCTCCCACCGCGAGCAGTCGTTGAAGGACGAATGTCGGTAACACGGGTGCTGATTCGCCGCGGTTGGGCCGGAGCTGGCTTCGATAGCATTGCGCGGCTTGGCGTTTGCGGTCAACCGCCCAACCAGACGCGGGCACCGCATAGGCGCGGTCCCACGGCACCATCGGGTCGGCCGGGCTGGCCCAGTGCCACATCCAAACCGGATATTCCAGTAGCGCGACGCCGGTGCGCGCGCACGCCGCAGCCGCTGCACGTCCCACGGCTTCATGATCGGGATGCCCGTCGCCCCGCCAGGTGGCGGCACACCAGGTCTGGGGAGCGGCGGCTTGGAGGATATCCACGAGCAACTCGGCGAGCTTATCCTCGTGGTCGGCCAGCTTACCGTCGGGCAAACCCAGTGACACGGGCGGAGGTACCCCCAAAAGACTTGTTGCCCTGCGTAGTTCGTGCCTGCGCGTGGTTTCCAAACGAAGCCGGCCGGACAGCGTCGCAGCGGGTTGGGCGGCGCCGCCGTCACTGACCGACACCACCTGGACGTCGACGCCCGACGCGACCAGTTGTGCGGTCATGGCGCCCAAGCCGAGAGTCTCGTCGTCGGGGTGCGGGGCGACGACGATCAGGCGTGGGCACTCGGTCAGATCCAGTGGCGACAGGGGTCCGCGCTCGAAAGCTGCCAGCCACAATGGCACTGGGGTTCCGCCGTGGGTTAGCGGCTTGGCCGCAAACCTGGCGCAGTTGCCTGTCGGCGCGGTCCTCAAGGCGTCCTCAACGCTGCCGGCCTGCGAGCCGCCCGAGCTCGGCGAGATCCCGCTCAGCGTGGCTTTGTCGGATATAGATGCTCAAGTCGGCGACCCGCTGAGCGTGCCGTCCATCCTGACATAGCGGGCCGGGCCCCAGGGCGCGACCGGTGCGGGTGATGGCTTCGTCGACCGCATGTTCCACGACCGTGCGGACGCGGCGGGCGAGCAGTTGCGCGGTACTGGCCCGGTCGAACGGATCAGAGTCGACCTGTATTGCCGCTGCGGCCAGGATAGCGTCGCTGGCGGCAAGCGCAGCGTCCACGGCGCCTAAGTGCGCTAGCGAGTATGCATCGGCGGATTGGCTTTGAGCGCAGCGATATAGCGGGTCGGCAACCCTACGTGCACCGCTGAGCCAACAGGCGGCTACGCCGATCGCACCGTGCCAGAACCCGGGCCGATTCAGATAGTCGCCGGGGTCGCCGACGGCGACAGCCTGGGCGTTGGTGAACTGCACCGGCCTGGTGTCGCTGCCGGCCATCCCGGCGTTCCACCACGTGCTGGGCAACGGTTTGACCGCAGGGGCGGTCACCGTCACCGCGAATAGGCCCCGCCTTCCGTCCTCGAGCCGCGCGGTCACTAGCGCGTGGGTGCAAAACCCAGCACCCGAGCACCACACCTTCGTGCCGCTAAGCGTGAACGCGCCGTTGATGTTGGTGGCTGTCAGCACCGCGTCCGTGGATTCGGCCGCCCATACGCCCCACAGCTGGCTCGGTTCGGGGGGTTTGCCGCCTAACTCGTGAAGTATCGCGACGGCATCGACATGGGCTTCGGCGACCCTGGCCGCCACGATATTGTCCTCGGCCAGGTGCGCCAGACGTTGCCAGCGTTCGGCGGTCCGCCCCGACGCGGGTAGCGGCAACTCGAGTCGTCCCAACTCCAGCCAGTGCTTTACCAACCCCGCCGTCACACGCAATCACCCGCCGCCGATCTCCCCAATTGCCTGAGGTGATGAGCGAATCCGTGTGGCGCCCGGGCCTGGGTTCGCGCCGATGTGATGACCGACAATTCGGTGTCTGGGTGAATGCAGTAGCCGGCGGCCTCGAACCGCTCGACCAGGTCGACATCCTCGCCGGAGGGCAGCGTGCGAAAGCCGCCAACACGCCAGTAAGCCCTGGCGCTGAAGCCCATATTGGCGCCGTGAATGTGTTCGTGATGGCCTTCCCGATATAGGGGGCCCGCTTGGTAGGACTGCATATAGCGGTCGGCGACGTCGGGGCCATGGTGGCGCCAGTCGGTAACGCGCACGACACCCAACACCATGTCTGCGCCGAGCCCCAGCTGATGTACTAGCCAGTCGGGGTCTACCCGACTGTCGGCGTCGGTGGTGGCATACCAGCACTCGGTGTCGTTCCCGAACAGCGAGCGTGCATAACCGAAACCGACCGCCCGGGCGGCGCCGACGTTGTGAACGTCGACGCTGATGAAGTGCACATCGGGCCCGTACTGACCCGCCAGCTCCGTGCTGCCGTCGTCGCAGTCGTCAAGTACCACCACGATCGTGACCGGGATCGGCGCGCACAGGGCGGCGGTGAGCACCGCGCGCAGGCAGGCCGGCAGCTTCGCTCCTTCGTTGTGGGCGGGGATCACGACAGCGGCCGCGTCGTAGGCGCGGGGCACAGGGCCTGACATAACTTGAATATTTGCCCATCTGGCCGCCACTTAAACAGGCGATAAATGATGCGGCCCAGGACGGCCAGGTTGCCCATCCCCCAGGGGGTATGACCTATGTGCACCATGGCGCCCGCTGAGACACTACAGATCCGCCTGCGTGCTGCACGCGGTTGTGGGAGGCGCTGCGTGGTGCGGCGTCGGCGCTCAAGGAGAACGGGCCGGCTTTTGCATTGGCCGATAGCTATGCGTTATGGGGCCTATGGCGCACCGAAGCCAGTCACGATGTGGATCTGGTGGTAGCCGGGTCCGAGGTGGCGAATGCCGTGGCCACCCTTGCCAACGCCGTGCTGGTGTTAGCTGACCGGCTCGGTCTCACCAGCTGACGTTTCCGACGGTCGGCGCAAGTCAGTGATTACGCAGTTTGGCTATCAACTTGTCTTTCGTCAGGCTTGAATACCCTGACATGCCAAGTTCTTTGGCGCGCTTCTTCAACTGCGGAACCGTCCAGTCCTGGTAAGATCCGGACATGCCGCCCTTGCGCGCGACCGAGGACTTACCGCGCGCAGCGGCGGCGTTGGAAATCCGCGCTGCCTTTTCCTTGGAGTCGCCCTGCTTGCGCAGATCCTGATATAACTTCTCGTTTTTGATCGACGAATTCGGCATGATTCCTCTCCTGTCCACGCGGAAACACCGTTGCCAGGATGCCCGCCCTGGCCGCTGAAGAAACCATTCGCGTTGTTCAACACCATCCTCATCGACGTCACTGCCTTCTTCCGCGACCCGGAGGCCTGGGAACAGCCGAGCGCAGCTGCTTTCGCGCGGTGTTGTGACCGGAAACCGCCTGCTTGGCTCGCTATTTCAGGTGACGCACGCGGCTTGTGCGGCTCGCCCGGCGGCCATAGGCGGTAGGCTGGTGTGAGGTTGAGTCCACAGCTGCCGGTATTAGCGGGCGCCACTGGGACACCGTCGTCGATCGCCCTGCGCACCACCCTCTTGAAGGGCGAAAATCACATGACTGCTTTACCCGACCTACGTACACCTGAGCTGCTCGGACAACCGCGCAGCCGCTACCAAATCGATTACGGCGGTGCGCAACTGCATGTCCACGCGCGCAGCTTAGCCACCGTCTTGCGCATCGATGGCGAAATCGACGCATCCAACGCCGACGTGCTAACCCAGGCAATTCGCCGCTTTTCGCAGCTGAAAGCTCCGTTGATCCTTGATCTCAGTAGCCTGGAATTCCTGGGCAGCGCGGGTCTTGAAGCGCTGCTGGTCCTCAACGACGAACATCAGCAAGACCAGATGCACTGCACCGTGGTCAGTGGTGTAGCGCTGCGTCGACTCACGCAGGTGGTGCCCGATCACGGCTTACCTACCGTCGACTCACTAACCCAAGCCCTTCAGCACATCGAAGACGTCATCCGGGCACGCCGTCGGCTCGTCTCGGGCCTGGCCCGACAGCAAGAACCGCAGCGCAACGCAACCATGCGAGTTGGCGGCCTTCCTGCCTGACGGGTGCCAAAGAAGCGGCCTCCGTGCTGGCTGGCTGTGGCGGGCACGGTCGCGTCTGGCATGTGCGTGGGCGACGCCTGCAGCACAACAACAACACCCGGTCATCAACCACTTAATCGGTGCATCAATTGGCCGGCGGCGTATCGGCCACTGAGCACGGCGCCTGTCACGGTGGCCGGATTGTTGACGCCGACGGCCTCGCCCGCCAGGTAAAGCCGGTCGCTGATCGGTTCCTGCAGCCGGCGGCGGTCGTCGAGGCCCGAACCGGGCGCATGAAATGAGTAGGCGCCGCGCGCATACGGGTCGACGGTCCAACTCGACGTCCGGGCGTCAATCAGCGAGATGTCGTCACCGAAAAGCCGGCGAGCGATGGGCAGCGCACGGGCCATCAGATCCTTCCGCGAGGACGACTCCACAAAGTGGCCGCGGTCACCGGCGTTGAAAGCCAACACAATTGGCCCCGCGGCGCTCGGCAAGGTGAACCACTGCGACCACAGGCCGCCGTCGGGTCCGATGTATTGGTAAAAAGCGTTGTCTACCTTCCAGGTTCGCCGATCGAAGCGGAAGAAACTCTTGGACAGCACACCGAAGCCCAGGGCGTTCACCGCGTGGGTGTGTCCGTCAGGAAGAGGTGGATCGAAGTTGATTGCACCGGATTTCAGCACGCCGAGGGGAGCGGTAATAATCGCGGCGGGTCCCTGGAACGACCGGTCTGCGGCCCGCACAATGACGGAGTTGTCGCGTTGCACGATCCCGGTTACCGGCGCATTCAGCACGATCTGAAGCCCATTGGCAAGTAGCCTCGGCAGCGCGTCGTAGCCGTTCGTGACGACGTCCTGATCGCCGCCGGTGTAGTCACCCTCGTCAAACGTCATCGCGGAGAGCTGATTTGCGTCGGCGGCGTATTCGTCCTCGATCTCGGTGGTGAGGTAGAAGGCCAACTGGGCGCGGTCGGATTCGGAAAGCTTTTCGCTGGTAGCTGCGGCGTTGACGGCGGCGCCCAGACTTCCGCCGTCGACCCTGTAACGAGCCCGTTCGACAAACGTGCGCCATGTTGTTGGGTCGTAGTCCAGCGGCTGCAGTTTGGGATCAACCGCGAGCTTGGCCCAGCCGTAATAATCGGTCGCGACCAGCTGCGCTTGTGCCTTTTGGGCCAGCTCCATCAGCGGGTTGTCCGTCGTACCGTGGATCCACGACGCGCCCATCTCCAGCGGCACGCCCCAGTCGCGGTCGGTATGGACCCTGCCGCCGATGCGGTCGCGGGCTTCGATCACGCGTACCGGCCATCCTGCGTCGGCAAGGCTGCGTGCGGCGGACAAGCCCGCCATCCCGGCGCCGATGATAAGGACCGACTGGGTGTCCGGTCGCGGCGGATGATCCGACGGCGCGCGATGCGACGCGCAAGCGCCCGCCAGCCCGCCGCCGACCGCACTCGTCGTTGCCGCGAAGAATTCCCGACGGGAGATCGGGGACACGGGTGTCAGCTTCTCACACCACAACCGTTTGCCGGATTTACCAAATCCGAGCCGAACTTTAGGCTAAAATCGCGTCATCCTTAGCTGCGGCAACGGGGCCGCGTTCGAGGGGGGAGCGGCGATGAGTGCTCGACGATCGGCTCGCACCGTTGATCCGTTCCCTGACGTGTTACCGCCAAGCCAAACCGTGACCGTCCAGGCAGCCGACGGCACCCGGCTGCATGCGGAGGTATTCGGGCCACCCGACGGCTATCCGATCGTCTTGACGCACGGCATCACCTGCGCGATCCGGGCATGGGCATACCAGATCGCCGACCTGGCCAACGACTACCGAGTGATCGCATTCGATCATCGCGGCCATGGGCGGAGCGGCGTACCGCGGCTTAAGGATTACAGCCTCAAACACCTTGCTTCCGACCTGGATTCGGTGCTGGATGCGACGTTGGCGCCGCACGAGCGCGCCGTGCTGGCCGGCCACTCGATGGGCGGCATTACCATCGCCGCTTGGTCGGCGCGCTACCGCCACAAGGTCCACCGGCGCGCTGACGCCGTCGCGCTGATCAACACCACCACCGGGGACCTGGTGCGCAAGGTGAAACTGCTGTCGGTGCCGCACGGGTTGGCGCCGGCTCGAGTCCTCGCCGCGCGCGGCCTGATCAACGCGTTCTGCGGGTTCCCGGTCCCGAGTGCCGCCCGCATTCCGAGCCACTATGTGATCGCGATGCTGGCGGTCGGAAAGGAAGCCGACCCTAGCGTCGCGAGGCTCGTCTACCAGTTCTTCGAACAGACTTCACCCGCCGGGCGCGCTGGTTGCGCGAGGATGCTTGTTGCTTCACTGGGCTCTCGGTATCTCGACCTGGACGGTTTGACGGTGCCGACCCTGGTCATCGGCAGCGAACGCGACCGGCTGACACCGATCAGCCAGTCCCGCAGGATCGCACGCACTGCGCCCAACGTCGTCGGCCTGGTCGAGCTGCCCGGCGGCCACTGCTCGATGCTGGAACAGCCCCGCGAGGTGAACCGCCAACTGCGGGCACTAGCCGAATCGGTGACCCAAGATGTGCGGATCCGCCGGATCAGTTCATAGCAAGGCGGTGATCTCGGCGGCTGCCCGCTGGCCGGACCGCACGGCGCCATCGAGAAACCCGGTCCATTCGTCTGCGGTCTCGGTGCCGGCCCAGTGAATCGGCCCGACCGGCTCGCGTAACAACGGCCCGAATCGTGTCCACGACCCTGGTGGTACCGCTGCGGTAGGACCGCCAGGCGCGAATTCTTCTGCGCCCCAACAATGATCAACATAGTCAAGCGGTTTGAGTGCGTCATCGCCGAAAAGCGTTGCAAAGCAGCGCAACGCATCGCGGCGGCGCTGATCAGTGGGTAGCGAGTCGAACGCGCGCGCGTCGACGAAACCCATCAGGATGCCTGGCCCGTCGGCGTGCGGGCTGACATCGAAGGTGATGAAGACGGGGCCTTTGTCGGACAGCGCTTGGCCGGAGAACCCGTTGGCCCGCCAGAACGGCGTGGAATAGGCCGCATAGGCCTTGCTGAGCCGGCCCTGCGGCCAATGCTTGGTGAGTTGCTCGTACTCGGCGGGCAGCGGGGGAGCGAACTCGATCGATGCGCGATGGGCCGGCGGGATCGCGACGATGACGAACCCAGCCTCGGCCTGGCCTACGTCGGTTGTGACCGTTACGCCTGCGCCGTGCCGGTCGATGCGACGGACCGGTGCGTTGAGCACGACCCGTGGGCCCAGTTCGGTGGCCGCGGCCTCGGCGATCTGCTGCGTCCCACCCGGGAAACGGTCCTGCTGGGCACCGTTCTCGACGTCGAGCAGCCGGTCCAGGCCGCCAGCGGCGTGCGCGTAACGGGCGGCATGCAGCATCGACACGTCGTCGGGTTCGCACCCCCAGGTCACCCGGGCCACGATTGCCAGCAGGTCGCGGGACGAGGCGGTAGCGCGTACCGAGCGCAACCACCCGCCGAGCGACAGGCCATCGAGCTCGCGCGCACGGCGCGCATCCCAGGGGGCTGCCACCGGGATGCTGCGGGCAATTCTTTCGAATTGCCAACGCAAGCGGCCGATGTCAAGTAGTCCGGTCAGCGAAAGCTTAGGGATGGTGCCACGGTACGAACGCGTCCAGCCGCGCCAGTTGATCACGTTCTTGCCGTCGTGGTGCGTCGGAGTGGTCGGGACATCGAGTTCGGCCGCCAGCGCCAAAACGGCGTCTTGGGTCGGGCCGACGAAAGTGCCTCCCAGATCAGCGGGCAACCCGGCGACGCTGCCGGTAAACGACCGCCCGCCAACCCGGTTACGGCCCTCGAAGACCACCACGTCATGGCCCTGTCGTGTCAGCTCGCGCGCCGCAGCAAGCCCGGCAAAGCCTGCGCCGACCACGACAACGTCGACAATCCACGGCGGGTCTGTCACGTGCTCTAGTCAACCGCATTTCTGCGGTTTCGTAGGGCAAAGTGCCCAACGTCTGTTGGGTTTAGGGCGCGACGGTCAACCAATCGGCAAAACCTGACGGGTCATGGCGACCCAGCGCGCCATGCTCGTAGAGACCCCAGCCCTCGACCGGATCCCCGTTAGCGTCGCGGCACACCGCGCGGCCAACATGGTCAATCACGCCGAAGCCCGACCGCGCGATGATCGCGGGGTCGGTCATGTCATAAGTCAGCCGTTCGACGAATTTCTCGCCCTTCCACATGCCGTGCAGCCAGTCCGAATCGCCGCCGTAGCCGCCGCCGACGTGGATGGGGACCGGCAGTTTGGACTCCACATCGAAGTGAACCGGGGTGCCGTCGGGGGCGGTCGCGTCGATCGTCGCGCCGGTCGGGATGCGGGTGCCGGAACGGTAGTGGATTTTGACCCGCGGCCAGCCCAGCTGCTCGACGCGGCCGTCGCGCCAGACCCGGGTGCAGTCGTTGAGCGAGCGGAACCCGTTTGGCTCCTCTTGGATGATCAGCACGACGGCGAAGTCGTCGAAAGCCATCGGCACATACAGCCACCACATGCCCTCGAATGGTGGGTCAGCGGGCCGGCCCGCCGGCTCGGGCTCGCCGATCGGCCGGATGCCCCAGGACCGGTCGCGGCTGCCGATCCAGGTCGCGGGGTCGACAGCGATCACTTCGCCGTCGACGGCGATGCGGCCGCTCCAGGTGCCCAGCTGGGCGAAGCGCTGCGCGTTCAGCGTGACCCGATTGCCCGACCGCAGGATGTGCGGCTGCTCCTGGACGACATCGAACAAGCCCTCCCAGGTGAGATCGGCCGCGATGCCCTCGGTTTCGTCGAGGACCAGACGCAGTTTGCGCAGCGGCTCGATCACCTCGATCCGGTAACCGTTGACGTGCTGGTTGAGCCGGTCTTGGTCGATTGCGTCGGAAAGGTGCACCGCGGTCTGGGTATCCCCGCGCCTGACGAGAACGAACGCGTCCTTCACGCCCAGGTTGGGGTAGTAGCCGATGCCGCTGATCAAAAAGATGTTTCCGGTGCGGTCGTGGGCGTTGAAGTAGGAGCGATCGTAAAAGTTGCGGTCCGAGGAGCCCGGCCATGCGATCGGCTGCGGAATCTGATGTACCGGGAACTCGTCGAGCGGTCCGAGCATTACTGGTCCTCTCCGATAAGACGCTTCATCAATCCGGCGTGGTAGAACAGCGATTCGACATCGTCGGGTTTTTCGGTTTCGCCGAAGTGCACCCGTCGTGCACCGGTGCGCATGAACACACAAGCCCACATCACGCCTGAATACACGTAAAACCAGTGTAAGTCGCCGATTTCGACGCCGGTAAGCCGCTGATAGGTAGCGCGAACATCGTGTTCACGCATCACCTCGGGCAACCCCGGTAGCGTCGCCAGACCGGCAAGTTCCTGAAAGACCATGTGCGCGAATATCATCCAGGCGACGTCGAGCTCGCGAGGCCCTAAGGTCACCATTTCCCAGTCCAGCACTGCCACCGGCTGAAAGTCGCGGTACAAAACGTTGCCGACCCGGGCGTCGCCCCACAGCAGCACCGGCTCACCCGCGGCCGTCTCGGCTGGCCAGTGGGCTTCCAGCCAGTCGAAAGTCCTTTCCAGCAGCGGTGATCGGCCAATGTCGGGCACCGCGAAGTCGTACCACGAACGCACCCAGTTGAAGTGCCGACGCAGTGCGGTGCCGTCTTTTTGGTTCTCCGACAGGAAGGCAAACGTCTTCTCGGCGTTGGGGATTGAATGCAGTTTGGCCAGCACGGCGACCGTGGCGTCCTGCAGTTGGCGCTGCCGCTCAGCGGGCGCGTCGGCGAACCAGTTATTGCCGAATGTGTAAGGCATGACGTCGGGCGGTACCACGCCGTCGACGTAATCCATCACAAAAAAGGGTGTTCCCAGGACGTCGCCGGTGTCCTCAAGCCAGCGCACGCGCGGGACGGGCACGTCGGTGAGTTCGCCCACCTTTCGTATCACGTCGAATTGGTGATCAAGCCGATACGTCGGGAAGACCTGCACGTCCTCGGCGGTGGGCGCCACCCGAGCCACCAGTTTTTGCTCAATCGGCTGCCCGTCTTGCTGCCAGCGGCTGGTCAAGATGATGGTTTCCGACGACATGCCCGTCGAATCCACGCCGCTTTCCACCGTCACCTCGGGTTTCGCCCCGCCCGGTAGCACGGTCGACAGCCATTGCGACATCACCTCCGGCAGGGTGCTGACGTCGCGGCTGGAGCGCTGTAGTCGGTCGATGTCTCCGATTGCCGGTTCGGTGGCCATAGGTGCCTCCTTCGCTGAGGCAATTACGATACGGTAGGTAGCGTTATGAAAGCAGACCCGTCCGCCATTGACAAGGCCCCTGGCGCCGGCCGCCCGCGGGATCCGCGTATCGATTCGGCCATCCTATCGGCGACCGCGGAACTGCTTGTACAAATGGGTTATTCGAACCTCAGCCTGGCCGCGGTCGCCGAGCGCGCCGGCACCACGAAATCGGCGCTGTACCGCCGGTGGTCGAGCAAGGCCGAACTGGTGCACGAGACGGCCTTCCCGACGGCGCCAACCGCGCTGGAGGCGCCGGCTGGGGATATCGCTGCCGATGTCCGCATGATGATCGAGGCCACCCGTGATGTGTTCACAACCCCGGTGGTTCGTGCCGCCTTGCCCGGTTTGGTGGCCGACATGACGGCCGATCCCGCTCTTAACGCCCGGGTGATGTCGCGATTCGTCGACTTGTTCACCGCGGTGCGGGTGCGGCTGCGCGAGGCGGTTGACCGGGGTGAAGCGCATCCCGATGTGGATCCTGACCGATTGATCGAGTTGATTGGGGGAGCGACGATGCTGCGGATGCTGTTGCGCCCGGAAGAAGAACTCGATGATGCGTGGGTGGATCAGACCACCGCCATCGTCGTGCATGGGGTGACGCGATGACGGGGCGACTTGCGGGCCGGGCCGCGATCGTCACCGGCGGCAGCCGCGGCCTGGGCCGGGCGATCGCGCTGGCCCTCGCGGCGGAGGGTGCGGCGGTAGCCGTCGCCGGGCGCACCGAACAGGTATGGGACGAGCGGTTGCCGGGAACCATTGGTGAGACGGTCGCCGACATCGAGGCGGCGGGCGGACGTGCGGTGGCGGTCCGGGCCGATCTGACCGACCGCGAGGACATCGCCCGATTGATGGGATCAGCGCGAGATACCTTGGGCCCCATCACAATCTTGGTCAACAACGCAGCCTTCACCGCGCCCGGCCGCCCACCGGTACCCGGCACGGAACCGCGCGCCAAGCCCGCCAAGCCGGCGGCTAAGACGACACCGGGCGCCGGCAAACCCGGCTGGCCGCCGTTCCTCGGTACTCCGCTGGCCGCATATCGCCGGCATTTCGACATCGCGGTCTTTGCCGCCTACGAGCTGATGCAAATGGTGTGCCCCGACATGATCGACGCGGGTGGTGGCTCGATCATCAACGTCACCTCGGTCGCGTCGAGGATGCCCGGCGACGGGCCCTACCCCGACCGCAGCGGCGGAGTCCTGCCCGGGTACGGCGGATCCAAGGCGGCGCTCGAGCATCTCACCCAGTGCGCAGCATTCGATCTTGCCGACCACAACATCGCGGTGAATGCGCTATCGCCGTCGAAACCGATCCTCACACCTGGGCTTGCCTACTATGCCCGCGATTTCGTTGACACCGCCCCAGCGGATGAATTCGCCCGAGCAGCAGTGGAATTGGCTCTTGTCGATCCCAGCAAGGTCACCGGACGCACGATTGGTCATCTGCAGGTTCTCGACGGCAGTTTCCGGCCCTTTGAGCTAGGCTAAAGCACTATTCCGGCTTCGTCGCGGTCACGCCGTTGATGATCAAGGCGTACAACCTATGCCATTGCGGGGAACCGAACCCGGCGCGGAGCAAGAGACTGGTGGCGCGGCTCTTGGTGCGGGCTTTGCCCCGACGGCTGATGGCCAAGGTCGGCACCAGCCACCGCGAGAATTGGTCGACGAGCACCAAGTGACCGCCCGGACGCAATACTCGGGCACATTCGACGAGTCCCGCTTGCTGATCGGTC
This sequence comes from uncultured Actinomycetota bacterium, assembly GCA_963730415.1. Classification (GTDB taxonomy): domain Bacteria; phylum Actinomycetota; class Actinomycetes; order Mycobacteriales; family Mycobacteriaceae; genus Mycobacterium. Next base: position 582,974 of record CAVSSC010000004.1, read on the forward strand.
CAGTGATCGAATGATGTCGTGCTGACGATGAGGTCGAAAGTGCCGTCCGGGTAGCCGAGTTCTTCGGCAACCCCGACGGTGAAGTTCAAACGCTCATCCTCAGTGAAAGTGCTTGCGGTCGAGATCATTTGAGGTGCGGCATCGACTCCGCAAAGCTGCTGGGCGCCCGGGTAACGGTTGGCCAGGGTGCGCAGCAGATAACCCGTCCCGCAACCCACGTCGAGCACGTGGCTGGGAGAGGCGACGGTGGCCACCGCGAGACTGGCGGTGCGATCTGCGATCTCGTGGTGCACCCGGCCCCGCCAGCCGCGGTCGTAGCCGATGGCACGGTCGTTGAACGCGGCGACATCCCGATATGGCTGCATACGCCGAGTGTCCCACCGGCTGGGGTCGTTTGACGAGACGCTTGCGGCCTGACCGTCTCGTACTCAACTTGCATTCCGTTCAGGCGGGTCGGGATCGCCGCGGAGAAGCTCGTCGGGGTGGTGAGCGTGGTTGATTTCAGGTGGGCCGTTGCCGTCAGTCCAGCCAAGCCGCCCGCTGTCGGTGACCACGGTGTGCCATTCGCCCCGGCTCGCCGCGCCATGGTCGCATCCGCAGGTGAAAAACAGCCTGTCCGCATCGGTCCGGCCGCCGTCTGCCCAGTCCGGTGAATGGTGAACTTCGCAGTGGTAGCCGGGTTCGAGGCAGTTGGGGCGGGTACATCCGCGGTCGCGCGCATAGCAAATGAGTCTCTGGTCGGCTGTGGCGATGCGTTTCTGGCGGCCCAGGTACAGCGGCCGGCTGGTGTGGTCTTCGAACACAGCCAAGTAGTGGATTGCCTTGGCCGCCATGCGGATCAGATCTGGCATCGGCAGTCTGGAACCGCCGCCGGTTCTCGCGGGTGCGGGCATCGGGACCGACGGGTCGACGACCGCATGTGCGGCCTGGTTGAGTTCGGCCAATGTGGTGGTGGCGATCACTGTGACGGGATGGCCGCGGTGCACCCCGAGCTTGCCGGAGGCGATGGCGGCTTCCAGGCCGATTTTCAGTGCGTCGTGGCAGCGTTGGGCCGGTGTGCGCTGATCGCGCCCTTCGGGCTCGGCGCTATCGGGTTGGTGGCGGCCTGGCCGCACCGCCGCTCCAATGGCTTCGAAGTACGCGCGGGCCTCGGGGTCGAGCAACCCGGACAGTCGGGACATACCGTCAGGTCCCTGTGGGCCCAGGTGCAGTCCGCGGCGGCGGGCCCGGTCGTCGTCGTTGAAAAGGCCGTCGGGATTGAGGTGGTCGGCGATCCGTTGGCCTAGCTTGGTGACGACGCCGGCGTCGAGTTTGGTCGCATGCGCCACCAGTGTGCGCTCGGCTTCTGCGGCATCTGCGGGTGAAACGCAGGAGGGCAAAATGTCCACCGCTGCACATACCGCCCGGATATGGTCCTCGCCGACCGCACCTTCTGCTACCGCTGCCGCCAACGCCGGTAGCTCCGGCTGCACCGGCGGGCCGGTCAGCGAGCGACGCGGCCGAATCCGGGCCGCGAGTTTGAAGCGGCGCGTGATTTCTTTGGGCGTGATGCGGAGCCGCGCCCACAGCATCCCTCGTTGGGCCGGTATGCAGTCGCTGCCGTCGGGTGGCTCGGCGATCTCGGCGAAGAACCGATACATGAGCCCGCGGTTGGTGCGGTCCTGCGTCTCCAGCCGCTCGGCGACCTCAACGCGGAAATTGTTGCCGACCACGTCGGAGCTGGTGTCGCGCAGCACGGCGTGCGCAGCATCGATAGCGTCGAGAGCAGCATCGATCCGCTCCCGTGCTTCCTCGGCATTGGCGCTGGAACCCATGCCCCGACGCTATGAACCACCTCTGTCAGGTTCCGCGTGCCGAAACGGTGTCGTTCCTGGGCTGTGGATGAAGTCGCAACTGTGGATAAGTCAGCCGGGCAGTCCTGGCGGGATGGCTGCCTGACGTGCCACTATGAGGCAAGCCAGTGCCGCAACGGCGGCAGGCAACCGGTCGAGTGGTGTGCCAATGCCTGGTATGGACAAGCCGACGGGGCGTGTCATTGCCCTGATCGTGCTGTTGCTCGTTGTCGCTGCCGCCCTGCGCGGATACCTACCGGCTCCACACCACGCGGCGCGCGGCGAGTCGGGCAGCAGCCGGGCAGCGCTGATATTCGTGGTCGCAACCCTTGGTGTAACGCTTGCGCTGGTAGCGATCGCAGTCATCGCGCGGTTGCGAGATCCACGTGCGATGGCACCAGGTGTTGGTGAACTGTCCGAAATGCTTGGCACAGGCAAGGGCCGACCGAGTTGGCGCGTGTTGCTGATCGGCGTCGGGGTGATCGTGGCTTGGCTGGTGGTTGTGATGCTGCTGGCCCGACTGTTGGTAGCCCACGGTGTCACTTCCTCCCCGCCCCCACAGGAGACCAGCGCTCCGCTGCCGGCGCACGCCACCGCCCCGCCGCCGCAGCAGCAACATCCGCAAGACAACACCGGGGACATGTTCGGCCTCCTGCTTGCCAGCACGGTCCCGATGCTGTTGATGATCGTCGGGGGGACGGTCATCATGTCACGGCGGCGGTGGCGCGCGGCGACATTGGGCACCATCGCCGACGATCACGTCGAAGCCCCGGCACCGGCGACGCGTTCGGAACCACTGGTGCGGGCAGCCGAACGTGGACTGGCCGAGATGACGGATCTCAGCCGAGAACCACGAGAGGCGATCATTGCCTGCTACGCCGCGATGGAACGCGAGCTCGCGAATGTTCCAGGCGCCGTCCCCCAGGACTTCGACACCCCCACTGAGGTGTTGGCCCGGGCGGTCGAACACCATGCGCTGCATGCCGATAACGCCGTGCAGTTGGTGAACCTGTTCGCCGAGGCACGATTCAGCCCCCACGTGATGAACGAGGGCCACCGCGACGTGGCGGTGCGCGTTCTTCGGTTGGTCCTCGACGAACTGGGTTCAAGGAGCCCCGCATGAGAAAGACGATAGCCCTGGGCATTTGCCTCATCGTCGGGATAGAGCTGTTGGCGCTGATACAGCATGATCGCCGGTTCGTGTTGGCTGCCTCAGGTGTTGCCCTGGCTCTGGTGCTGCTCGGTGTCCGTCGCGTCCTGGGGCACGGCCTTGATCCCGCGGCCGAGCCCGACGCCGACGATCTCGGAGATTCGTTGCGCCGCTGGCTTTCCACCACCGAGACGACCATCCGGTGGTCGGAGTCCACCCGAGCGGACTGGGACCGGCATCTGCGTCCGATGCTCGCACGACGGTACGAAATCGCAACTGGGCAAAGGCAGTCCAAAGACCCTGCGGCATTCCACGCAACCGGCCAAATGCTCTTCGGTGTCGAACTGTGGGAATGGGTTAATCCAAACAACGTCACGCGCAAAGGCGACCGCCAGCCCGGTCCGGGCCGTGCGGCGCTGGAAGAGATTCTGCGAAAGTTGGAGCAAGTATGACAGGGGGCGCGACCCGGATATGACACTGCCAGCCGCGACCACCACCGCGCACTGCGAGGCGGTGCTCGACGAAATAGAACGTGCGGTGGTGGGCAAACGCTCTGCACTCACGCTCATTCTCACCGCGGTCCTCGCGCGCGGCCATGTACTCATCGAAGATCTGCCCGGCTTGGGCAAGACGCTGATCGCGAGATCCTTCGCCGCTGCGTTGGGGCTTCAATTCACTCGCGTGCAGTTCACGCCGGATCTGCTGCCTGCGGACCTGCTGGGCTCGACGATCTACGACATGCAATCGGGCCGCTTCGCGTTTCGGGCCGGACCCATCTTCACCAACCTGTTGCTCGCCGATGAGATCAACCGCACGCCGCCTAAGACCCAGGCAGCGCTGCTGGAGGCGATGGCTGAAGGCCAGGTGAGCATCGACGGCGAAACACATAAACTGCCAAGGCCTTTCATCGTTCTTGCGACCGATAACCCGATCGAGTACGAAGGCACTTATCCGTTGCCTGAGGCGCAGCTCGATCGGTTCGCGATCCGGCTGGAACTGCGATACCTCTCGGAGCGGGACGAGACCTCGATGTTGCGCCGGCGCCTCGAACGCGGCTCGGCCGAGCCGACGGTCAATCAAGTCGTGGATGGGCACGACCTGCTCGCGATGCGCGAATCGGTCGAGCAGGTGACCGTACACGAAGACGTTTTGCACTACGTGGTGTCGCTGGCCAACGCTACGCGGCACCATCCGCAGGTAGCGGTTGGCGCCAGCCCGCGCGCCGAACTCGACCTGGTTCAACTCGCCCGCGCCCGTGCGCTGTTGCTCGGTCGGGATTATGTGATCCCCGAAGATGTCAAGGCGCTCGCCATTGCCGCGGTCGCGCACCGAATCACCTTGCGCCCGGAGATGTGGGTGCGAAAGATTCAGGGCGCTGATATCGTCGGGGAATTGTTGCGCCGCTTGCCGGTGCCTCGAGCCAGCGGGGGCCATGGCGGGGCCGGATGAGTTCGGCGTGACCCAGAGCCGTGAAGTCGAGTTTCGCTGGCGCGCATCGCACTTGACGCGGGCACTCGCGACCTGCGCGGGGTTTGCGCTGGCGGCCGCGGTGATCGGCGCGCAGTGGCAGCTGATCGCCTTCGCGGCGCCGTTGCTCGGTGTGCTGTGCTCCATCAGCTGGCAGCGGCCAGTGCCGACGATTCATGTGCACGGCGAGCCCGATTCGCAGCGATGCTTCGAAGACGAGCAGGCACGGCTAACGGTATGGGCAACGGAAGAAGGCGGGGCAACCGGGTTTTCGGCGGTCGAGATTGCGGTTCCGGGCGTCGAAGGGATGCAGCTCGAAGTTGTCGACTCGGATTCCGGCCAAGCGAAAACGGTGGTGGCAACCGCACAACGCTGGGGCCGATATTTCATCCGCGCCCGAGTCGATGTGGTCGCGCGCGGTGGGCTGTTGACGGGAACGGCCACCGTCGACGCCGCCGAGGTCATCGTGTTTCCGCTGACGCCGCCGCAGTCGACGCCAATCCCGCAGACCGAGTTGCTCGACCGCCTGGGTGCCCACCTGACCCGGCATATCGGCCCGGGTGTCGAATACGCCGACATTCGCCCCTACGTGCCCGGCGACCAACTGCGCGCGGTGAACTGGCCGGTGAGCGCGCGCCGCCGCAAGTTACACGTGACGCAGCGCTTGACCGACCGCGCCGCCGACGTGGTACTGCTGATCGACACGTATCGGCAACCGGCAGGTCCGGCGACCGTCGCCACCGAACGAGTCGTACGCGGCGCGGCACAAGTGGTGCAGACCGCGTTGCGGCACGGTGATCGCGCCGGGATCGTCGCCCTTGGCGGCAACCGCCCGCGGTGGCTTGGTGCTGACATCGGACAGCGCCAGTTCTATCGGGTGCTCGACACTGTGCTCGGTGCCGGCGACCGATTCGAAAACACAACGGGCACATTGGCGCCGCGCGCGGCCGTTCCCGCAGGGGCGATCGTCATCGCGTTCTCCACGCTGCTCGATACGGAATTCGCGCTCGCGTTGATCGATCTCCGCAAGCGCGGCCATGTCGTGCTCGCCGTCGACATTCTCGATAGCTCTCCGTTCGAAGGCCAGCAGGATCCCCTGGTGCATCGGATGTGGGCGCTGCAGCGCTCCGCCATGTATCGCGACATGGCCACCATCGGTGTCGACATAGTGTCGTGGCGAGAAGACAGCGGCTTGGAGCAGTCGATGGGTGTGCTGCCGGATCGCCGCCGTCGGGTGCGGGGGCGGCTCCGTGGATAACAGTGACATGACAACACTGGCGCGGCTGGGGGTACCTGCGTTCTCGACAGGGTTCGGCCTGCTAATGGTGGGATTGGCCGCCGATGGCTCTCACGGACTTGCCGTTGCCGCATGGGCGGCAGCTCTGATAGCGGTGGGTATTGGAACGGCATTTCGTCCGGCCGCAACGCTTGCCGTGTTGCTGTCGGTGGCCACGATCATGCTGTCCAATCCACCGCTTGTGTTCGTCGCACTGTCCGGACTGTGCGCTGCCGCCTACCTGGTATGCCGCCATGCGGTCGGCACATCCGCCCGCGTCGTTATGGGGAGCTGGCCGACAGCTGTTGCCGCCGTTGGCTTTACGTTCGCTGGGCTAGTTGCGACGTCGTTCCCGCTGCAGTTGCCATGGTTGCCCCTGGCCGCGCCGCTGGGAGCGCTGGCGATCTACCTGCTGGCCGCGCGCCCGTTCTTGAGCTGATCGGCTGTTTCCCGCAAGCTGCTGTTCAGTGCAGCAGCTGGGCGGCGTGATCGGCCAGGTCAAGCAGTGGCTGCGGGAAGATGCCCAGCACCACGGTGACTGCGGCGCATACCGCAATCGCAGCCTTGCTCAAAATGCCCGGCACCACCACCTGTGGGGTGTCGTCGGTCGCTTCGGTGAAGAACATCGACACGATCACCCGCACGTAGAAGTAGGCGGCGATCCCGCTGGCGACCACACCGATGATCACCAACGGCACCGCACCGCCCTGGGCAGCGGCCTTGAACACGGCGAGCTTGCTGACGAATCCACTCGTCAGCGGAATACCGGCGAAAGCCAGCAAAAACATCGCGAACATCACGCCCACAATGGGTGAGCGCTGCCCGAGCCCTGCCCAGTGCGACAGGGTGGCGTCTTCGACACCGTCGGCGTTGCGGATCAAGCCCACGACGGCGAACGCGCCAACCGTACTGAAGCTGTACGCGAGCAGGTAAAACAACGTGGCGGAAAGGCCCGCCTGGTTGTCGGCGATGACGCCGGTGAGGATGAATCCGACGTGGGCGACCGACGAATAGGCCAGCATCCGTTTGACATCGGTCTGGTTCACTGCGGTGATAGTGCCCACCGCCATGGTCAGGATCGAAATGGTCCACAGCACCGGACGCCATTGATCGTGGAGTGGCGGCAGCGCGACGTAGACCACCCGAAGCAGCGCGCCGAACGCCGCGACCTTGGTGGCCGCCGCCATGAACCCGGTGATAGGGGTGGGTGCGCCCTGGTAGACGTCGGGAATCCAAGAGTGGAACGGAACCGCGCCCACTTTGAACAGCAGGCCGACCAACAACAGCGCTACACCGACCAACGCCATCGAGGTATCGCCGTGGGCTGCCAGCGCATCCCGGATCCCAGTCAGCAGCAGCGTGCCGGTCGCGCCGTAGAGCAGTGCCACACCGTAGAGGAAGAACGCCGACGAGAACGCACCCAGCAGGAAGTACTTCATCGCCGCTTCCTGTGACAGCAGGCGCCGATGACGGGCCAAGCCGCATATCAGGTAGAGCGGCAGCGACAGAACTTCCAGCGCGACGAACATCGTCAACAGGTCGTTGGACGCGGGAAAGACCATCATGCCGCCGACGGACAGCATCGCCAGCGGGAACAGCTCCGTCTGGGCGGCTCCGGCCCGCTCCGCCTCGCGCTCGGTGTCGCTGCCGGGAACCGCAGACGCCTGCGGGGTAAAGGAGTCCAAGCCTCGCGAGCCCGCTACTCCTGCTCCCAAGGCCACCCTGCTTTCCGTCTTGGCTTGCGTCCGTTCAGCGATGAAGATGACCGCCATCACCGCGACCAGCAGCACGGTACCTTGCAGATACAACGCCGGTCGGTCAACGGCCATCGCACCCAGCACCGCTGCGCGCCCGGAACTTTGAACCGAACGGCTTACCGCAATGACCGCGATGAACGCGGCGATCAAACCGCCCAGTGCAAGCGCCACTTGGGCGCCGTAGCGAAGTCGCCTGGGCAGGAACGCTTCTACCAGGACGCCCGCCACGGCGACCCCGAACACAATGAGCGTCGGGCACAGCAGGAAGTACTCGATGCTGGGGGTGGGGAGGGTCATTATCGCGGTCCTTCAGCTGTCCGGGGTACTCCACCCGGTCTCGGGGTACCTGCCGGCACACGCGGCGCGGGATCATGCTGGCCGATGGTGGTCATGGTGTTCTCGACGGCGGGATTGATGAGGTCCAGCACCGGCTTCGGGTAGACCCCGAGCACGATCAGCAGCGCGATCAACGGTGCGACGACGATCAATTCACGCGCCCTCAGATCGCCGATCTTCTCGTTGCCGCTGGCCACCGGTCCGGTCATCACGCGCTGGTAGAGCCACAACATGTAGACAGCCGATAAGACCAGCGCGGTAACGCCGAATGCGGCCGCCAGCCAGTACCGGTTGAAAGTGCCCAACAGGACCAGGAATTCGCTGATGAATGGCGCCAGGCCGGGCAGCGACAGGGTGGCCATGGCAGAGACGAGGAACGTGCCCGCCAGGATGGGCGCCACCTTCTGCACGCCGCCGTAGTCGGCGATCGCCCGGCTGCCGTGGCGGGATATCAGGAACCCTGCGATCAGGAACACCGCCGCCGTGGACAGACCGTGGTTGAGCATGTACAGCGTCGACCCGCTTTGCCCCTGGGTGGTCATCACGAAGATGCCCAGGATGATGAACCCGAAGTGCGAGATCGAGGTGTAGGCAATCAATCGCATGATGTCGGTCTGGCCGATGGCCACGATCGCGCCGTAGATCACCCCGATGACGGCCAACACGATGATCAGTGGGCGGAAATACGTCGAGGCGCTGGGAAACAGCTGCAGGCAGTAGCGCAACATGCCGAAGGTGCCGACCTTGTCCATCACCGCCATCATCAGCACCGCGGTCGCCGGTGTGGCCTCGACCGCGGCGTCGGGCAGCCAGCGGTGGAACGGCCACAGCGGGGCTTTGATCGCGAATGCGAACATGAAGCCCAAGAACAGCGCCTTGAACACCGCGGAGTCCGCGCCGTAGCGGCCGGAGGCGACGCCGGCCACGATGTCACGGAAGTCGAACGTGCCCGAACCGTGCTGCGCGGTCACCACATACAGTCCGATCACCGCAGCCAGCATGATCAGCCCGCCGAACAGGTTGTACAACAAGAACTTCACCGCTGCGCGCGACCTACTCCGACCTTGACCGAAGCCCCCGATCAGGAAGTACATCGGGATGAGCATGGCCTCGAAGAACACGTAGAACAGCAACACGTCCAGCGCGATCACCGAGACCAGCACCATGGACTCGATGGCCAGCGTCAAGGCGAGGTAGGCGTGCACGCCGCGGCTGCGCTCGCCGCCGTCGTTCCAGCCGGCCACCTGCAGCACCGGAATCAGCACCGCGGTCAGCAGCACCAGCACCACCGCGATGCCGTCCACGCCGAGGGAGTAGCCGGCACCGAACGAAGGTATCCACGGATGGCTTTCGACGAATTGGTAAGGGGCCGTGCCAGTTTGTAAGCCGGTCTTGAAACCGACAGTGATGACGATCGCTACCGCCAGCGTCAGTACGCTGACGACCAGGCCGGTCCACTTGGCGAGCTGTCGCAGCCCAGGGGGCATCAGCATGATCAGCACGGCACCTGCCAGCGGCACCAACCACAGCACGCTCAGCCACGGCACGTCGTTTGGGAAAGCCCCGTTCACCACAGTTTCACCGCCAGGATCAGAGCGACCAGCAGCACCGCGCCCGTCAGCATCGACAATGCGTAGTTGCGGGCGAAGCCAGTTTGGAGTCGCCGCAGGCGATTCGAAGTCAAGCTCACCAGCGCCGCCAGCGCGTTGACCGAGCCGTCCACACCCGCGTTGTCGACTTCGACCAGCGTTTGAGTCAGTTCCGCGCCAGGGCGCATGAACACCTCCTCGTTGAAGGCATCGCCGTAAAGGTCCTTGCGTGCGGCCGTCGTCAGCGGCGAGACCGAGAGCGGAGCCACCCTGGGGATGGGTGCGGTGGCGTACATCCGGTAGGCCACCGCGATACCGATGGCGACGACTGACAACGCCAGGGTGGTGCTGACCCAGGCCGGAAGGGCCTGGGCGGATTCCTCATGAACTCCGACGACGGGCTCGAGCCAGTGCTGCAGGGTGCCCCCGATGGCGAACAGGCCGCCGGAGAGCACCGAGCCGAAGGCAAGCAGGATCATCGGCCACGTCATCAGAGCCGGCGCCTCGTGCGGATGGCTTCCTGGGGCCCAACGCTTTTCGCCGAAGAAGGTCATCAGCATCACTCGCGTCATGTAGAACGCGGTGATGCCGGCACCCAGCAGCGCGGCACCGCCCAGCAGGTACCCGCGGACACCGCCAGTGCCCAGCGCAGCTTCGATGATGGCGTCCTTGGAGAAGAAGCCCGCGAACGGCGGCACGCCAATGATCGCCAGATATCCCAGCCCGAACGTGGCGAACGTGATTGGCAGCGCCTTGCGAAGACCACCGTAACGGCGCATGTCCTGCTCTTCGTGCATCGCGTGAATCACCGCGCCGGAGCCGAGGAACAACCCGGCCTTGAAGAAACCGTGGGTGAGCAAATGCATGATCGCGAAGGCGTAACCGGCCGGGCCCAGGCCGGCGGCGAGCACCATGTACCCGATCTGGCTCATCGTCGATGCTGCCAACGCACGCTTGATGTCGTCCTTGGCGCAGCCGATGAACGCCCCGAGCAGCAACGTGACGGCACCCACGATGACCACGGCCAGTTGCGCGTCGGGCGACAGGTTGTAGAGCGGGTTGGACCGCACGATCAGATACACGCCGGCGGTCACCATGGTGGCCGCGTGGATCAGCGCGGACACCGGGGTGGGGCCCTCCATCGCGTCACCCAACCAGGCCTGCAGCGGAACTTGCGCGGACTTGGCGCAGGCGCCCAACAGCAGCAGCAACCCCATCGCGGTCAACGCGCCGCGACTTGCGGCCGGTGCGCCGGCGAACACTCCGGCGTAGGAAAGCGTGCCGAACGTGCTGAACATCAGGAACATTCCCACGGCAAGCCCGGCGTCGCCGACGCGGTTCATCACGAAGGCCTTCTTGGCCGCGGTGGCTGCTGACGGCTTGTGGTACCAGAAACCGATCAGCAGGTAGGACGCCAGGCCGACGCCTTCCCAGCCGACGTAGAGCACCAGGTAGTTGTCGGCGACCACCAGCAGCAGCATCGAGGCCAAGAACAAGTTCAGATAGCCGAAGAATCGGCGGCGGTCCGGGTCGTCGGCCATGTAGCCGACGGAATAGATGTGGATCAGCGACCCGACCCCGGTGATCAGCAACACGAAGCACATGGACAGCTGGTCGATCTGGAGCCCGAGGTCGACCCGGAGCTGGCCGACGGGGATCCAGGTGAACACTGTCTGGTGGATGGCGCGGCCGTCGCCAGTTCGGTTGAGCATGTCGGCGAGCAGCGTCGCGCCCACCCCGAACGCCGCGAGGGCGGTGGCGCAGCCGAGCCAGTGCCCCCACGGGTCAGTGCGTCGCCCGCCGAACAGCAGGATTGCGGCACCCGCCAATGGCAGTGCCACGAGCAGCCAGGTGAAGTGTGTCATCGTGGCGGTCTTCAGCCTTTGAGTAGATTCGCGTCGTCGACCGACGCCGATTTACGGGCACGGAAAATCGTCATGATGATGGCCAGGCCGAGGACGACTTCGCAGGCGGCCACCACCATCGTGAAAAACGCGATCATCTGCCCGTCCAGGTGGCCGTGCATCCGCGCGAACGTGACGAACGCGAGGTTGACCGCGTTGAGCATCAGCTCGATGCACATGAACATCACGATGGCGTTGCGGCGCAACAGCACACCCGCGGCCCCGATGGTGAACAGCAGCGCCGAAAGGTACAGGTAATTAGCCGGATTCATGACGCGCCGCCTTTAATGGCTTCGGGGGAGGGAGTCTCTTTGCCGTCGGCGCCGCGGCCGCGCAGCATCCGTGACACCGACAGCTCCGAGTAGGAGCCGTCGGGCAGCATCGCGGCCACGTCGACGGCGTTATGGCGTGCGTAGACACCCGGGTTGGGCAGCGGGGTGGGATGCCCGCCAGATTGGAATCGCTCCTGCGAGAGCTCCCGCTGCGTCTTGCGGCGCTCGAAGCGCTCCCGGTGGGCCAGCACCATCGCCCCGACGGCGGCGGTGATCAGCAGCGCGCTGGTCAGCTCGAACGCCCAGAGATATCGGGAGAAGATCAGCGCTGCCAGCCCTTCCACGTTGCCGTTGGCGTTGGCGGTGGTCAGTCCGGCGAAAGCTCCGCTTGCCGCGTTGCCGATGGCGGCGATCAGCAGAATGCCGAATCCGAGACCGGCCACCACTGCGGCGACGCGCTGTCCGCGCAATGTCTCCTTCAAAGATTCCGCGGAGTCCACACCGATCAGCATCAGCACGAACAAGAACAGCATCATCACCGCGCCGGTGTAGACCACGACTTGGACGACACCCAAGAACAGCGCGTCCTGGACCATGTAGAACACCGCGAGGATGATCATCGTCATCGCCAGGAACATCGCCGAGTACACCGCGTTGGCGGCCAGCACCACCCCGATCGCGCCGATCAGCGCCAGCGCACCCAGCACCCAGAACGTCACCGCTTCACCGGTGGAGGTCGCAGCGATGGTGTCAGAGGCCAAAGTTGTGGCAAGAACGTGGCCCGTTAAGTGAGTCACCGGCCGTCTCCGGCCTGCTGGGTCTCGCGCAAGCCCTGCGCGGTCACATTGCCCTGGTAGTAATCCTTATCGGTAGCGCCGGGCGCCCTGGGATGCGGCAGCGCGGTCATCTCGGGCAGCAGCGGCGCGAGCAGCCGGTCCTTTTCGTAAATCAGGTCGGCGCGGTTGTCGTCGGCCATCTCGTAGTTGTTTGTCATCGTCAGCGCCCGGGTCGGGCAGGCCTCGATGCACAGACCGCAGCCGATGCAACGCAGATAGTTGATCTGGTACACCCGGCCGTAGCGTTCTCCCGGCGAAAACCTTTGCTCTTCAGTGTTGTCCGCGCCCTCGACGTAGATCGCGTCGGCCGGGCAGGCCCACGCGCACAACTCGCAGCCGATGCATTTCTCCAGGCCGTCCGGGTAGCGGTTGAGTTGATGACGGCCGTGATAGCGCGGAGCGACCGGGCCCGGTTTTTCCGGATACTCCTCGGTGACGGTCTTTTTGAACATCGACCCGAACGTCACGCCGAATCCGGCCACGGCGTCTAAGAATTTAGCCACGTGCTTTCTCCTTGCTCGCAGCCGCCAGGGGCTTCATCGGCAGCGGCGGTGTCGGGAATACCGGTGCGGTGCTTTCGGGGCCCGGGATTTGTTTTGCCTGGCGGCGGAGCTGTCGCTCCATTGCGCGATTAGCGGGCGTGCTGAACGGCTTTCGCAGCAGTAGCATCAGCGCCGAGGCGACGACGATGCTGCTGACTACCAGTATCGGGGTCCAATGCGGGTAACCCTGGTTCTGCAGCGTGCGAATCACCGCCGCGATCATCACCCACACGAGTGAGACGGGGATCAACAACTTCCAGCCCAGTGCCATGAACTGGTCGTAGCGCAACCGGGGCAGGCTGGCCCGCAGCCAGAAATAGATGAACAGGAAGGTCCATACCTTGGCCGTGAACCAGATGACCGGCCACCAGCCGGTGTTGGCCCCTGCCCACATGTTTAGTGGCCATGGGGCATGCCAGCCGCCGAAGAACATCGTCGCGGCCAGCGCCGAAACCGTTGTCATGTTGACGTATTCGGCCATCATGAACATGGCGAACTTCAGCGACGAGTACTCGGTGTGGAATCCAGCGACCAGCTCGCCCTCGGCCTCGGGCAAGTCGAAGGGCGCCCGGTTGGTTTCACCGACCATCGAGATGAGGTAGATCACGAACGACGGCAGCAGCAGGAACACATACCAGACCCGGTCTTGTGCGGCCACGATCTCCGACGTCGACATGGTGCCGGCGTAAAGGAACACCGCCGCGAATGACAGCCCCATCGCGACCTCGTAGGAGATGACCTGGGCGGTGGAGCGCACCCCACCCAGCAGCGGGTAGGTGGACCCCGATGCCCAGCCGCCCAGCACGATGCCGTACACCCCGATCGCCGACAGGCCCAGGATGAACAACACGGCGACCGGAAGGTCGGTGAGCTGCAAAGGTGTGCGGTGGCCGAACACCGACACCTCCGGACCGAACGGGATGAACGCGAAGGCGGTGAATGCGGGGATCACCGAAATGACCGGCGCCGCAAAGTACACGAACTTATCGACGCCACCGGGGGTGATGCTTTCCTTGAGGGCCAACTTGATTCCGTCGGCCAGGCTCTGCAGGGCGCCTTTCGGACCTGCCCGGTTAGGGCCGGGTCGCAGCTGCATCCGGCCCAGCAGCTTGCGTTCGGCCAGGATCGCCACCAGCACCGTCAACATGAGGAACACGAAGATGGCGAGCGCCTTGCCCAGCACCAGCCACCAGGTGTCGTGTCCGAAGGCGGTCAACGTGGTCATGAGCCCACTCCGATTCCCACGATGCTGCCCAGGGTTACGCCGAGTTGCCGGTGTACCGCCGAACCGGGCGAGTTCAACGGAAGCCACACCACCCGGTCAGGCATGTCGGTGATGACCAGTGGCAGGCTGATCGATCCACGCGGCGTGCTGACGGTGACCTCGTCGCCATCGGCGGCGCCGATTTCGGCGGCGGTGTCGGCCGACAGCCGCAACACGGGTTTGCGGGCGGTCCCAGCGAGATGCGGTTCACCGTCTTGCAGTAGGCCGTTGTCCAGCAACATCCGCCAGCCGGTCAACACGGCCTCGCCCGCGCCGGGCTTGGCCGGTTCCGGGGTCGCGATGTCGGGCCCCGCCGCACGTTTGCCGTCCCAGGTACCCAGTGCGGCCAGTTCTTCGCGGGCCGTCTCGACGGTGGTCATTCCCAGGAAGACACCCATCTCGTCGGCCAGCGCGTCGAGCACCTTGTGGTCGGATTGGCCGGATTGCTGGGTGCTGCCGTGCAGCGCGGGCGCGAACCCGCGGTAGCGGCCCTCCCAGTTGACGAAGGCGCCGGACTTCTGCGTCGTCGGTGCGACCGGGAACACCACATCGGCGCGTTCGGTGACGGCGCTGTGCCGCAGCTCCAAGCTGACCACGAACCCCGCGGCGTCCAGCGCGGCCAGCACCGCGTCGGGATCGGCGAAGTCGTCGGGCTCGATGCCGCCGACCAACAGTGCTCCGAGTGTCCCGTCGGTGGCCGCGGCCAGGATGCCGTCGGCATCACGCCCAATGGCAGACGGCAATTCATCAACGTTCCACGCCGCAGCCACCTGCGCGCGGGCGTCGCCGTCGGCAACCGGGCGGCCGCCGGGCAGCAGCGCGGGCAGCGCGCCTGCTTCCAGCGCGCCACGTTCGCCGGCCCGACGCGGAACCCAAGCCAGCCGGGCCCCGGTGGCATCGGCGAGCCGCGCGACGGCCGACAGTCCGCCCGGCACCGTGGCCAAGCGTTCCCCGACCATGATCACCGCGCCCGGCGTCGACAGCCGATCTCCCACTTCACCGGTGGCCAGCTCATCCAGCGTCGAGGGTTCGGCTCCTGGAACGGTTTTGAGCAGCCGCCCGGACATCTTCTCCAGCGCGCGGGTGGCGAAGGGGGCGATCGCGTAGACCGGAACACCGTGTTTGCGGGCCGCCTTGCGCAGCCGCAGGAACACGATCGGTGACTCGTCTTCGGGCTCGAACCCGACCAGTAGCACCACCGGCGCCGATTCCAGGTCGGAATAGCTGACGGTGACCAGCCGGCCGGCGACGCGCGCGGCCAGGAAGTCGGCCTCCTCGGCCGAGTTCGGGCGAGCACGGAAGTCGATGTCGTTGCTGTCCAACACAATTCGCGCGAACTTGGAGTAGGCGTAGGCGTCTTCCCAGGTCGCCCTGCCGCCGACCAGCACACCGGTACGTCCGCGGGCCGCCTCGAGCCCCTGGACCGCGGCCACTATCGCATGCGACCACGATGCCGGTTGTAGCGTGCCGTCGGCGTCCCGGATCAGGGGAGTCGTGATCACGTCCGACTGGGTGGCGTAGCTGAAGGCCCACCGGCCCTTGTCGCAGTTCCACTCCTCGTTGACTTCTGGGTCGTCGCCGGCGAGCCGGCGCAGCACCTTGCCGCGGCGGTGGTCGGTACGCTGGGCGCACCCCGAGGCGCAGTGCTCGCACACGCTGGGGCTGGAGACCAGGTCAAACGGACGGGCCCGGAAGCGGTACGCGGTTCCGGTCAGTGCGCCCACCGGGCAGATTTGCACCGTGTTGCCCGAAAAGTAGGAGTCGAACGGTTCGTTGGCGTAAATGCCGACCTGCTGCAGGGCACCTCGCTCCTGCATGTCGATGAAGGGGTCTCCGGCGATCTGTTCGGAGAACCGCGTACAACGAGCACACAGGATGCAGCGCTCACGATCCAGCAGCACCTGCGAGGAGATGTTGATCGGCTTGGCGAAGGTGCGCTTGACGTCGGTGAAGCGAGAATCGGCCCGGCCGTTGGACATTGCCTGGTTCTGCAGCGGGCATTCGCCGCCCTTGTCGCACATCGGGCAATCCAGCGGATGATTGATCAGCAGCAGCTCCATCACACCGTGCTGGGCTTTGTCGGCGGCTGCCGACGTGAGCTGCGTGCGCACGACCATGTCGTCGGTGGCGACGGTGGTACACGACGCCATCGGTTTGCGTTGTCCCTCAACCTCAACGAGACACTGCCGGCACGCGCCGACCGGCTCGAGCAGCGGGTGGTCGCAGAACCTCGGGATCTGGATGCCCATCAACTCGGCCGCGCGGATCACCAATGTGCCCTTCGGAACGCTGATCTCGATACCGTCGATCGACAGCGTCACCATCTCCGGCTGGCTCACCTCGCCGCCGGTTTGAGGTTTGGCCGCACCAGAAAGGCTCGTCATCTGGGGGGTCATACCTTTCCGTTGGGCGTGAGCATGGAGTCTCGGGGGTCGAACGGGCATCCGCCTCCTTCGACGTGAGCGACGTACTCGTCGCGGAAGTACTTGATCGACGACATCACCGGGCTGGCGGCACCATCGCCCAACGCGCAGAACGACTTTCCCAAGATGGTGTCGGAAATGTCCAACAGTTTGTCGATATCCTCGTTCGTGCCCTTGCCAGTTTCCAGCCGCTCGTAGATCTGGTCCAGCCAGAAGGTGCCCTCTCGGCATGGGGTGCATTTCCCGCACGATTCGTGCTTGTAGAACTCGGTCCAACGCTGCACCGCACGCACCACGCAGGTGGTCTCATCGAAGATCTCCAACGCCTTGGTGCCCAGCATCGAGCCAGCCTCGCCCACACCCTCGTAGTCCAGCGGCACGTCGAGGTGCTCGTCGGTCAGCAGCGGGGTGGACGACCCGCCGGGTGTCCAGAACTTGAGTCGGTGCCCGGCCCGCACCCCGCCCGCGTAGCCGAGCAACTCACGCAGCGTGATACCCAGCGGGGCCTCGTACTGGCCGGGGCGGGTGACATGTCCGGACAGCGAATACAGCGTGAAGCCAGGGGATTTCTCGCTGCCCATCGACCGGAACCACTCGACGCCGTTGAGAATGATCGACGGCACACTGGCGATTGTTTCGACATTGTTGATCACCGTGGGGCACCCGTAAAGCCCGGCTACCGCGGGGAACGGCGGCCGGAGCCGCGGCTGGCCGCGCCGGCCTTCCAGCGAATCGAGTAGCGCGGTTTCCTCGCCGCAGATGTAGGCGCCTGCGCCGGCGTGTACCACCAGCTCCAGGTCGAAGCCCGAACCGTTGATGTCGCGGCCCAGGTAACCGGCGGTGTAGGCCTCGGCCACCGCGTTTTGCACCCGGCGTAATACCGGCAGCACTTCTCCGCGCACGTAGATGAACGCATGGCTGGCCCGAATCGCGTAAGCGGCGATGATGACGCCTTCGATGAGCACATGCGGTGTCGCCAGCATCAGCGGGATGTCTTTGCACGTACCGGGTTCCGATTCGTCGGCATTGACCACCAGGTAGTGCGGCTTGGCGGCCGCGCCGGTGTCGCCTTGCGGGATGAACGACCACTTCGTCCCGGCCGAAAAGCCTGCGCCGCCGCGCCCGCGCAGCCCGGAGTCCTTGACGGTGGCGATCACGTCGTCGGGCTCCATGGCCAGGGCCTTCTGCATCGCCTGGTAGCCGTCGTGGCGGCGATAGGTCTCCAAGGTCCACGACTCGGGGTCATCCCAGAAGCGGCTGATCACCGGAGTCAGCGGCGTTGCCTGCGAGCTGGAAGAAGTCGTCATGACTGACCTCCCGGCGGGGGCGGCGCCTGCATGCCGTTTTCCTGCGCCACCCGCAGACCGGCCAATGTGGCCGCACCGGCGCCACCCTGACCTTGGTCCGGGCGCTGGTCGGGCAGGCCGGCCAGAATGCGCGACGTCTCGCGGAAGGCACACAGGGGAGCGCCGCGAGTGGGCGACGCTGGCTTGCCGGAGCGCAGTGAGTCGACGAGGTCGCGCGCCGACTCCGGTGTCTGGTTGTCGAAGAACTCCCAGTTGACCATTACCACCGGTGCGTAATCGCAGGCGGCGTTGCATTCGATGTGTTGCAGGGTGACGGAGCCGTCGGAGGTGGTCTCGTCGTTGCCAATGCCCAGATGCTCTTTCAGGGCGTCGAATACGGCATCGCCGCCCATGATGGCGCACAACGTGTTGGTGCAGACTCCGACCAGATAGTCGCCGGTGGGTCCGCGGCGATACATCGTGTAGAAGCTCGCCACCGCCGACACCTCGGCCCCGGTCAGTTCCAGCTGCTCACCGCAGAACTCCAAACCCGCCGGTGTCAGATAGGAGTCCTCGGATTGCACCAGGTGCAGCAACGGCAACAGCGCTGAGCGCTTGTTGGGGTAGCGGCCGATGATCTCTTTGGCGTCGACCTCCAGTCGTGCCTGTACCTCTGGTGAATACGACTGCGGCGCACCGTCAACGACGAACTGGTTGGGCTCTTCGGGCGGCGGACCGAGCCGGATGAACACCGGCTGGCCTTGCGGGCCGGTCACCGGTCCACCCCGCCCATGACCGGGTCGATGCTGGCGACCGCGGTGATCAGATCGGCGACCATTCCGCCCTCGCCCATCGCAGCGACCGACTGCAGGTTGGTGAACGACGGGTCCCGGTAGTGCACTCGGTAGGGGCGGGTACCGCCGTCGCTGACCATGTGCACGCCAAGCTCTCCGCGCGGCGATTCGACCGCGGTGTAGACCTGGCCCGGAGGAACCCTGATGCCCTCGGTGACCAGCTTGAAGTGGTGAATCAATGCCTCCATCGAGCCGCCCATGATCTTGGCGATGTGCTCCGGCGAGTTGCCCATGCCGTCGGGCCCTACCTTCAAGTCGGCCGGCCAGGCGATCTTGCGGTCCTCGATCATGGTCGGGCCCGGCCGCAACTTGTCCAGACACTGTTCCACGATCTTGATCGACTCCCACATCTCTTTGACGCGAATCATGTAGCGCCCGTAGGCATCACAAGTGTCAGCGGTGATCACGTCGAATTCGTAGTTCTCGTACCCGCAGTAGGGCTCGCTCTTGCGCAGGTCGTGGGGCAATCCGGTGGAACGCAGTATCGGGCCGGTGATGCCCAGCGCCATGCATCCGGTCAGGTCCAGGTAGCCGACGTCCTGGGTGCGGGCTTTCCAAATGGCGTTTTCGTTGAGCAGATCGCCCATTTCGCGTAGCGGTTGCCGCAACTGCTTGAGGGCCTCCGCGATCTCGGTGGCCGCGTTGGGCGGCAGATCCTGTGCCACGCCGCCGGGTCGGATGTAGGCGCTGTTCATCCGCAAACCGGTGATCGATTCGAACAAGTTCAGGATGATCTCGCGCCCCCGGAAGCCGACGAACATCGGGGTCATAGCGCCCAGTTCCATGCCGCCGGTCGCCAGTGCGACCAGATGCGATGAGATCCGGTTGAGCTCCATCATCATCACCCGGATGACGTTGACCCGTTCCGGTATCTGATCGGTGATGCCGAGCAGTTTCTCCACGCCCAGGCAGTAGGCGGTTTCGTTGAAAAACGGTGCCAGGTAATCCATCCGGGTCACGAAGGTGACGCCCTGGGTCCAGTAGCGGTATTCGAGGTTCTTCTCGATTCCGGTGTGCAGGTAGCCGATTCCGCAGCGGACCTCGGTGACCGTTTCGCCCTCGATTTCCAGGATCAGCCGCAGCACCCCGTGCGTGGACGGGTGCTGGGGTCCCATGTTGACGACGATGCGTTCACCGGGGTCAGCGTTGCGGGCGGCGTCGATGACCTGCCCCCAGTCCTGGCCGCCGGCGACCACGACGGTCTCGGCGGCGCCACCATCGTGCGTCGAGTCAGTGGTTGTGCTCATCAGTTGTAGGCTCTCCGCTCGTCGGGCGGGGGTATCTGCGCGCCCTTGTACTCGACTGGGATGCCGCCGAGGGGGTAGTCCTTGCGTTGCGGATGTCCATGCCAGTCGTCAGGCATCTCGATGCGGGTCAGCGACGGGTGTCCGTCGAAGATGATGCCGAAGAAGTCGTAGGTTTCGCGCTCGTGCCAGTCGTTGGTCGGATAGATCCCAAACAGCGAGGGGATGTGCGGATCATTATCCGGCGCAGAGACTTCCAGGCGGACGCGGCGATTGTGCGTGATCGACTGCAGCGGATAGACGGCGTGCAGTTCGCGGTCGGTCTCGTGCGGGTAGTGCACTCCGCTGACGCCCAGGCACATTTCAAAGCGCAGTTCCGGTTCGTCGCGCAGACGCTGGGCGACTTGCGGCAGCTTGTCACGGCGTACGTGCAGGGTCAGTTCGTCGCGGTCGACCACTACTTTTTCTATGGCGTCCTCGAATTCGATATCGCTGGCCTTGAGTGCGTCGGCTAGCCGGTCGACGACGTCGTCGAAGTAACCGCCGTAGGGCCGGGGGCTGCTGCCCGGGAGCGTGACCTCGCGCACCAGGCGTCCGTATCCGGATGTGTCACCTGACCCCGAAATCCCGAACATGCCGCGGCGCACGTTGATCACTTCTTCGTCCGCGGCAAGGGGTGGGGGCGCCTCGCTGGCTGCTTGCTTCGGGTCCTGGTCCGGCGAGCTCATCGCAACAGTCCGCGCATCTCGATCGTGGGCCTGGCCGCCAGCGCTGCCTGCTCGGCTTCGGCGATGGCGTGTTCCCGGTTGACGCCCAGCGGCATCTCCTGAATCTTCTCGTGCAGCTTGAGGATTGCGTGCAGCAGCATCTCCGGTCGCGGCGGGCAGCCGGGCAGGTAGATATCCACCGGGACCACGTGGTCCACGCCTTGCACGATCGCGTAGTTGTTGAACATCCCGCCAGACGATGCGCACACGCCCATGGCTAGCACCCACTTCGGCTCGCCCATCTGGTCGTAGATCTGACGCAGCACCGGAGCCATCTTCTGGCTGACCCGCCCCGCCACGATCATCAGATCGGCCTGCCGAGGCGTCGCCGAGAACCGCTCCATGCCGAACCGTGCGATGTCGAATCTCGGCCCGGCGGTTGCCATCATCTCGATAGCGCAGCAGGCTAACCCGAACGTCGCCGGCCACAGCGAGTTCTTGCGGACGTAGCCCGCCACCTTCTCAACTGTTGACAGCAGGATCCCACCGGGTAGCTGTTCCTCGAGACCCACGTCCTACCTCAATCCCACGTCAGGCCGCCGCGGCGCCACACGTAGGCGTAGGCCACGAAAACCGTGAGCATGAACACCACCATCTCGACCAAAGCGAATGTCCCGAGCGCGTCATAGCTGACCGCCCAGGGATACAAGAACACGATTTCGATGTCGAAGACGATAAACAACATTGCGGTCAGGTAATACTTCACCGGGAACCGCTGGCCGCTCCTCGCGTGCGGGCCGCTGACCGGACTGTCGGTGGGCTCGATCCCACACTCGTAAGCGGCCAGCTTTGAGCGGTTGTAACGCGAGGGTCCGACGAGGCTCGCGATCGCAACCGATCCCACAGCAAAGGCCGTGGCTATCGCTCCCAGTACCAGGATGGGTATGTAGACGTTCAACTCGCTCCATGATCCGTCGTACGGGCCGCCAGTACAGCGGCCGGGCGGTGGCCGGGCTGCTGTGACGGACTTGCTCGGTAGCCCGTCACAGTGACCTTCAACATAGCGTCGCGGTGGCCGAAGCACATGTCCGGGGTGGTGCTATTCGCCACGTTTTGGTGTCCTCGCAACCGCGTGCGTGCCGGTGCCGACGGCATCACGGCACAGAAGAGCGCACAACAGGCGTGACTTTAGGGCGAACTTTCCCGTATCAGCGCAGGTGAAGGTGGCAATCGCCGCGGGTACGGCCGCGTGGCGAGGACTAGCGAGTGGGAGTGCGGAGCAATCCGAGCACCGTGCGGCCCAGCACGATGGGATCGATGGGATGCGGCACCGCGGCTTCGGCGCGCGACCAGTTGGCCAGCCAGGCGTCGTCCGGGCGGCCGGTGAGCACCACGATCGGTGGGCACGTCGCAAGTTCGTCTTTGAGTTGTTTGGCGATCCCCATGCCGCCGGTGGGCGTGGCCTCCCCGTCGAGAATGGCCAAGTCGATACCACCCTCGTCCATCTGCCGTATCACCATCGGGCCGGTCGCCACCTCGACGTAGGTCAACTCGGGCAGATCCGGATGCAGATGCTTGCCCAGTGCCCTTATCACTTGTTCGCGGGTTTCGGCGTTATCGCTGTAGACCAGGATCCGCAGGGCGATGGTGGCGTCGGACACGCTGCAGATGGTACTGGTGTCGCGCCGGCTTTACTGGGGTGCCCGCACGAAGACGGCTTCAGCTGCCGCCGTCGCCGTCGCGCCCATCATGCCCAGCCTGTTCCAGCCCAGGCCGAACTGGGATCGATCGACCTTGGTTTCGCCGGCGATTCGGATCGAGCCGTCATCGAGCTCGGTGATCGTGACGGGTAGCGGTAGCGGCGCGGTGATGCCCTTGATGGTGAAGTTGGCCCGAAGGTCAGCGGCCTTGGCTCTCGTCGGCTGCACCGCGGTGACGACGACGCTGATCTCACCGAAGCGCTCGATGTCGAAGAAGTCGGCTGAGCGCAGGTGCTTATCGCGGCGGCCGATGCCGGTGTGCAGCGAGGCGGCGCGGATGTCGAGGCGGCCGAAAACCGCTCCCTTGCCGGTCAGTTGACCGTCGCCGCTGAAGTCGGTGAAGCGGCCTTTGACGTTCAGCAGGCCCCACATGTTCTTGACCTTGAAGGTGATGGCCGAGCGATCCGGAACAAGGTTCCACACGCCGGCCATGTCGGGATCGTTCAGCAGTGTTTCCAGAGTCGTCATCGTCACCTCATCTGTTCGGTCGCTGAACCCGCGGTGTCTGATTGCTCCCTAATCGATCAACGGCGCGATCTCAGCGGGATCGAAGTACTCGTCGATCCGGTCGATCAGGCCGTTTGTGCCTACCCTGATCACGATGCAGACCCGCATTGAGATCGACTGGCCGGCATGGCCGGTGGCGTGCAAGATGTGTTGCTGGACGAAGCCGCTGATGGATCCGCCGGATCCGTCGGATTCACCGTCGAATAGTTGACGGTCGAGAATCTCATAGTGACGCTCAGTGGTTGCGGTGATGAACCAATCGATAACCCGCAGCGCGCGAGCCTTGTCGTTGTCGCGGCGAGCGCCGACGCGCCATACCGCGACATCGTCGCTCCACATTCGATCAACTGCTGCGATATCGCTGTTCTCGATCGCCGTGAACAGGCGGTCAGCCACGTCGACAATGGTCTCCGCACCGGAAGCGGGCATGGCACTGGCTCCTATTCGATGTCGTATCCAGGGTGGGCAACAGCCAACCGACGTCGCACCAGCGTGCGCAAGCAGGCGGTGACGTCATCGGCTCGCCCGTCCATCTCGCCGGCCCGGATTGCGGCGGCAAGTTCTTCCTCATCGGCGAAACCCAAGCCGGCCAGCGCGGAACGGGATTCTGCCTCACTTTCGTCGAGCAGTTCACGCTCGACGATGCGCAATGCGTTGGCGGCCACCCTGGCGTGGAAGTTGACCTGACCACTGGTCGCCGCTCGGACGGCGGTTTCTAAGAATTCGGCCACCGCAGCCACGAGTTCAGCTGCGAGCGGGCGGCCGTAAGCGCCGATCACGGTCGAGCCTCCTCGAGCAGGTCGAGTAGGTCCCACTCGGTCTCGCAGACGCGGCGGCCGATTGCGGCTAACTCCACCGAGCGGAATTGACCGCTCAAATGCCGCTCCGCCTGGTAGCGGCAGATGACACCCCAGCGCAACGTGGCCAGCACCAGCCACCAGTGAAACGCCACTCGGTCGACGGTAGTCGCGCTGGCCCGCTCGTAGGCCCGCAGGAAGCTCTCGATGCTGCCGAGGCCGCCGGCGCCGAGGCTGGCCGGAGCGCCGAACCGCCAGGCCCGGATGCAGAACCAGGCCAGGTCGTCGTATGCCTCGCCGAGGTGTACCAGCTCCCAGTCGAGGACGGCGGCAAGGTCGGATCCGTCGACGATGAGGTTTCCCATCCGGTAGTCCCCGTGCACCAGAACCTCCGCCGACGGCTGCGGCCGGTGGGCGGCCAGCCAGCGAAAGGCCCATTCGAAGGTAGCGGTGGTGTCACCCATGGCATCGAGCCGCTCGCGCCACTGCGCGAGTTGGTCCTGGTGGGCCAGGCCGGGAAGGTGCGGGTCGGCCCGGTGGATGGCGGCCAGCGCCTGCGCGCACTGCCGGAGCAGCTCGGCACGGGCCGCCTGCCCGCCAGCAGCGTCGAGCTGACGCTGGATGCGCCGGACGATGGTCTCACCTTTGATCTCGTCGCAGATCAGAAACGGATTGCCCAGTGCCGCACGCGAATCGTCGGCGACCAAGATGTGGGGGACCGGTGCGCCGGCAGCGGCGGCGGCCGCCTGGGCGCGGGCCTCTAGCTCCATGCCGGCATGCAAGTCATCGGGTGGGCCGATGCGCAAGATCAGCGATTGGCGTTGGTCGCCCGTATCGGCGTCGAACGCCCACGTGCTGCGGCTGGCGCCACCGGTCAATGCGCGCAGGTTGACGATCGTCACGTCCGCAGCGTCCGTGCCGAGCGCCGGCGCCAGCACCTCCGGCAGCTTTCTGGCCAGATCGTCGCGCGTGGTCATTGCTCCATCATCTAAGGAGTCCGGCCAAACTTGAAGAGCCGCTGCGCCACCCGGCGGATCTGGATCTCCTCGGCGCCTTCGGTGATCCGGTAGCGACGGTGGTGGCGGTAGATGTGCTCGAAAGGCTCGTGACGGCTGTAGCCGAGGCCGCCGAAGATTTGCATGGCCCGGTCGGCGGCATCGCAGACCAGGCGGTTGGCTCGGTAATTCGCCATCGACACCTTGTCTGAGACCTCCATGTGGTGGTCACGGTCCAAATGCCAGGCCGCGTACTGCACCAGCAGCCGCACCATCTGAGCTTCGGTCTGCAATTCGGCCAGCGGCCATTGCACGGCCTGGTTGACCGACAGCGGTTTGCCGAACACCGTCCGTTTGCCTGCGTAGTCGGCGGCGCGGTCGATGCAGTATTGCGCCGCACCCAGACTACTTGCCGCTTGCCGAATTCGGTTCTCGTGCAGAAACGTTTGCGCGACCTCGAGACCGCGGTCCACCTCACCGAGTACCGCATCGGCAGGTACTCGCACATCGGTCAACTGGACTTCGCCGTGATCAGTCGGCATGTTGAATGTCCACCAGTAGTACGGGACGGTGAACCCGGGCGCATCCGTCGGGACCAGAAACGCGGTGATGCCCCGGGCTTGCCCCGGTTCACCGGAGGTGCGGGCGAAGATCAGGTCGTGGGTTGCGCGGTGGACGCCGGTGTTGAATCGCTTGGAGCCGTTGATCACCCAGCCGTCCCCGTCGGGTTCGGCTTGTGTTTCCAGCCACGTCGCGTCCGAGCCGTGCTGCGGCTCGGTCAGACCGAACGCCATGGAGCGTTCCCCGGTAATCAGCGCCTCCGACCAAAGGCGGCGTTGTTCCTCGGTGCCGAAGCGTTCCATCATGATCACCTGCGGGAAATTCCCGACGATCGAGGACTCGTTCTGCAAGTCGTTGTGCAGGCCAAGGCCTTTGTGCGCCAAGTGCTCCCGGATAACGGCCATGTCGACGTTGGTACCGTCACGGCCGCCCAGCGAGGCTGGCAGTCCGTAGCGCAGCCAGCCCGCCTTGTCGGCTCGCCTGCGCATCTCGGCGAGCAGGTCCTCCCACTCGCGCGACGGGATGCCGTCGTTGTCCCAATCGGTGCGGGCATGTTCTCGGCGCCGGTCGAAATACTGGATATGTTCGCGTTCCAGCGGTTTGATCTCGGCCTCGATGAACTCATCCATCTCGGCGAGTAGGCTCGGAAGGTGTTCTGGGAGAGTGAAATCCACAATAATCTCCTAAGACCTCGTTACGCCGCCGTACAGGGTTTTCTTCCACACCGTCGACAAGGTCGCGATGGCATCCTCGTCGCTGATTTCCAGGCCCAGCCCTTTAGGCCCCCCAGACCCTGAAGCGCCGACGAAGACGGTGGTGAAGTTCTCGAACAGCAACGCGATGGCCGCCGCGGTGTGTTGGGGGTTGAGCTCAGTCCCGTAACCCTGCTCCTGGGCGCGGCGGACCGAGGCGGCCACGATGTCCATGCCGAAACGACGAAATTCGTTCTGGACGGCCGCGAAGCGCTGTTGGGTGGCGGCCAGCTGGGCCACGGCGATCATGATGCCGATGTTCTGCTTGAAGATGTTCCAGTACCCGGTGACCACCGAGGTGAAGAACGCGTCGTCATCCGGGGAGTCGGGCAGGTGAAGGCTCAACCCGGACGGTGTCACGACGTCGTGCAGAAACGACTCCGCGAGCGCGGCCAGCAGGTCTTCTTTGTCGGCGAAATACCGGTAAAACACCGCAGGCGATTTTCCCGCGGCCGACGTAATATCGGCCAGCGTGGTGCCGTGAAAGCCTCTTTCGGCGAACAGTTTGCGGGCGGCCTGCTCGATGGCCTGCCTGGTCTGGCGGCCTTTGGCGGTCAGCGCCCGCGCTGTTTCCGAAGCGGGCATCAGTTCCGGATCCGGTCGCCGGCGCGTAACAGAGCGCTCGGCAGATCATGGCCGACAACCGATTTCGCGACGTCAGCCGCGGTGATGGCGGCCTGCAGGTCGACGTCGACGTCGATATCGCTGTCGCGCAGCAGGTACACCAGGTCTTCGGTGGCGATGTTGCCGGTGGCGCCCGGCGCGAACGGGCAGCCGCCCAGCCCGCCGACCGAGGCGTCCAGCCGGGTGACTCCGGAGCTGACCGCCGCATACGCGCTGGCCAGTCCGGCGCCGCGGGTGTTGTGGAAATGCCCGCCCAGCGGCATGTCGCCGATCATCGGACGCAGTTGCGCGATCAGCGAACTCACCCGTCCCGGCGTGGTGGTACCGATCGTGTCGGCGATGCAGAACCGGTCGGCGCCCCGATCGCGGGCGGCCGCGGCGATGTCGAGTACGCGCTGGGGCGGGGTGGGACCCTCGAATGGGCAATCCCACGCGGTGGCGACGATGACCTCCACGGTCACGTCGCTGTCGTGCGCGATGGCGACGATCTCGTCGATCTGGTGGGTGGCCTCTGCGCTGCTGCGCCCGACGTTGGCCTTGCTGAATGCGTCGCTGGCCGCTACCACGTACTCGATCGAGCGCAGCCCCGCGGCGACGGCCCGCTTGGCTCCGTTAGGACTGGCTACCAAAGCGGAAAACTCGATGTCGGGGTAATCGTGCAGGTGGGCGGCAAGTTCGGCGGCATCGGCCATCGATGGCACCTTCGACGGGGAGACGAACGCCGTGGCCTCCACCTCGCGTACCCCGGTGGCGGCCACCGCGGCCAGCAGTTCGAGCTTGGCCGACAACGGGATCGGTGATTCGATCTGCAGGCCGTCCCGCAGCGCCACCTCGCGGATGGCCACGCGTGTCATAGCACCTCCTCGGCGCGCAGCTCCTCGAGCTCCTCGGCGGTCTTGCCCAGCAGCCCGATGTAGACATCGTCGTTGTGCTGGCCCGGACGTGCGGGCCCGGCGTTGCGCAGGCGGCCCGGAGATTCCGAGAGCACCGGTACGATGCCCGGCCCCAGCACGTTGCGCTGCACCCGCTCGTCGTAATGCTCGACCAGCATGCCGCGGGCCCGCAGCTGGGGGTCGTTGACCACCTCTGCGACCGTGTTGATCGGGCCCGCGATCACGCCTGCGGCGCTGAGGTTTTCGATGATCTCGCCAGGTTGGCGTTCTGCGGCCCAGTCGCCGATGATCTTGTCGAGTTCGTCCTGGTTGCGGCCGCGCGCGCCGTGCGTGGCGAACCGGTCGTCGGTGGCCAGCTCCGGGTGGCCCATCGCCTTGCACAGGCGGGCGAAAACGGTGTCCTGATTGGCGGCAATCACCACCCACGAGCCGTCGGCGCTGCGGTAGATGTTGGACGGCGCGATGCCCTCCAGCCGGGTGCCCGACGGTCCGCGCACGACGCCGCCAACGTCGTAATCGGGGATCGTGGATTCCTGGACAGCCAAACAGGATTCGGTCAGCGCGACGTCCACCACCTGGCCGCGCCCGGTGACACTACGGCGGTACAGCGCGGCCAACGCGCCCTGGGCGCCGAACATGCCGGCCAACGTGTCACCGAGCGAGAGCGCCAGCCGGGGCGGCGGTCCGCCGGGGAAACCGTTGAGGTGTCGCAGTCCGCTGGCCGCCTCGGCCACCGAGGCATAACCGGCCTTGTGTGCATCGGGTCCGGTCTGCCCATAACCGGATACCCGAACCAGGATGATGCCCGGGTTGCGTTCACTGAGCACGTCGTAACCCAGGTTCCATTTCTCCAGGGTGCCTGGACGGAAGTTCTCCACCACGATGTCGGATTTCTCGACCAGGTCACAGAACAGCTCGCGGCCGCGTGGGCGGCGCAGATCGAGGGTGATCGCCCTTTTGTTGCGCGCATGCACCGTCCAGAAGACGTGGTGCCCATTGAGCTCGGCTTGGCCCCAGGTGCGCAACGGGTCCGGGGCGCCGGGAGGTTCGACCTTGATGACGTCGGCGCCCATGTCGCCGAGCAGCCGGCCGGCGAAGGGTCCGGCGATCAAGGTGCCGAGTTCCAGCACTCGGATGCCGTCCAGCGGACCGGTGGGGGTCACTGCGGCTCCGCGAAGTCGTGGCGGACCAGCCAATCGGTGACGATGTCGACGGCCGCGCGTAGCTTATCGCGCTGGTCTGGGCCCGCGTAATAGTGCGTGGCGCCGGGGATTTCGTGCATCTCCTTGTCGGGGTGCCCGATCGCCTCGAAGAGCCGCCGGGTGTGGCTGGGCGTGCAGGCGTCGTCGGCCAGGTTGCCGATCACCAGCGCCGGGATCCTCAGATCGCGCCCGCAGTCGACACCGTCACCGCGGGCCTCGTCGTAACTCCATTGGGAGAGCCAGCCGCGCAACGTGCTGAAGCGAGCCAACCCGACCGGGCTCATGTTCACCACTCGAGGATCCCCCAGGTAGCACGTTCCCGGGGTGCGTTCGTTGGGATCGACGGTGGGATCCAGCCAGCGCGGGTCGGCCATGGTGCCGTGCACGACGAACCCGAACTCGTCGTCGGGGCGGCCGGCGGCTTTCAATTCGGCGAGTTTGTCCTTGACCCACGCGGTGATCCGGCGGTTGCGGTCGATCTGAGCCTGCCGGTACCGGGCCAGGAATTCCTGGCTGTAGGGCGGCTGGTTGGGGTTGTTCGGGTTGTACAGGTCCAGTTCGGGATCGCGCTTGGTGGGGTCGGATTCGTCGAGGATCGACGCATCCAGCCATTCGGTCAGCGTGCCGTGCCGGCTGATGTGCGCGGCGAGCAGCATGATGCCATCGGCGGCGGGCAGGTCGAGTGCGGTCAGGTCGGGGCCGTCGCCGGACGGGCTGGACGTGATGGTCGCGTGCTGGGCTTGCTGCTGGTAGAACACCGAAAGTGAGCCGCCGCCACTCCACCCGGCCAGCACCACCTTCTGGTAGCCGAGGCGCTTTTTGGCGTCTTTGATGCATTCGCCGAGATCCTCCACCACCTTCTCCATCAGCAGCGCCGAATCCGTGCCGCGGAACCGGCTGTTGCAGTAAATGACGTGATGACCGGCCCGGGCCAGCGCGTTGATCATCGGCAGGTACGCGCCGCCGCCGATCGGGTGCATGAACACCAGCACGGTGTCCGACGGCCTGTCTTTCGGCTTGAGTAGATAGCTCTCCAGCACGGTGATCTCGGCAAGTCCGCCGTAGACATCCCGTACGCCGGAATTGTTTTGGAAGGCAACCAGATACGGGATCCGGTCGTATTCGTATTTCACGGCTTCTTTCACAGCTTGCGGGCTCCCCATGTCAGTGCTGTCCCAGGTCGTGTGCCAGCACTTCGGCTGACGGTGTCAATCGCCGGCGCGTGTCGACGGCGATGACCTGCCAGTCGACGCGTGAGTGCTCGTCGAACTTGCGGCGGGCCCGTTCCCGCGCCTTCTCCGGTGCGCCGTGGTGAACGCCTTGCGGCGCATGGGAAATCAGTCCAGGCGGCATCGGGATTCCGTAGAGCGAGCCACCGTGGAAGAAGGCGATCTCGTCATAGTCGACGTTGCGGTGATACCAGGGTGTGCGCTCGGTGCCGGGAACACCTTCGGCGGGCTTGGGCAGGAAGTTCATCACGTACACACCGGTGGCCTGCATAAACAGATGCACCGTCGGAGGCAGGTGGACACTGTCGGAGGTGATGACGTTGTAATCGGCGATGTTGAATGTGAATGCGAAATTGTCACCGCGCCAGCCTTCGACGTCGATCGGATTGTGTTGGTAAAACAGCGTTGTCGGACCGCCTTCGTGGATAAGTCGGACCTCGTACTCGTCGCGGTCGTCATCGTCAATCGGGGTCGGCTCGGGGATGGTGGCCTGCGACGGGTCGAAGGGGAAGTGGCGGCCCAGCGGGCCGGGCGGCGGTACCCGGAACTCGTCGCTGGCCTCGATCATCACCCATGTCGTCTCGCTATCGGGCACCTGGCGCCAGGTGCACGCCTTCGGGATGTAAACCCAGTCGCCTTCCCGGTAGCGCAGCGGTCCGAACTCGGTTTCGGCCAGACCAGCGCCTCGGTGTACGAAGCACAGCAGGTCCCCATCGACATGACGGGTGTAGAACGGCATCGGCTCATGACGACGGCTCAACAGAATCCGGCAGTCCGCGTTGCTGAACATCAGCAGGGGCCCGCCGTTGGCGTCGGTGGCGTCACTGGGCTTGAGCTCGCTGGACAGCACGTCGACGGGCCGCAACGGGCCGACCGACCGGTAGGCGGTGGGGTCATGGCGGCGGTAGAGGTTTGCGGTCCGGCCGGTGAATCCGCCCCGGCCCAGCTCGTCGTCCTTGAGTCCGTCGAGATCGGCATGCAGGCGTCGCGGTGTCTTGCCTTTTCGCAAGTGGACAAAAGATTCCATGGATGACTCCCGGGTGGAGAACAAGCTCAGTGGCAGCCCAAGTACAAAACTGAAAGTAATATTACTTTTTCTTTTGCCGATGCGCAAGGGCGGGGGTCAGCGGCGTCCGTTAATTGCGGACCCGCAGAACGACCTTTCCTTTGGCGGTGCGATTCTCCAAGGATGCGACCGCGGCCGCGGCTTCTTCCAGCGGGTAGATCACCGGGTCGGGAGGCGCCAGCTCACCGGAGGTGAGCAATCGCTCAAGTCCGGCCCATTGCTCGGCCAGCGCGCCCGGGTGCGTCGCCGTCCAAGCGCCCCAACCCACACCGACGACGTCAATGTTGTTGAGCAGCAGTCGGTTTACCTTCACGGTGGGAATCTCCCCACCAGTGAAGCCGATGACCAGCAGCCGTCCGCCGGGAGCAAGCGAGCGCAGGGAATCGGTGAACCGGTCGCCGCCGACCGGGTCGACCACGATGTCGACGCCGCGGCCGTTGGTCAACTCCTTCACCGCGTCCTTGAACCCCTCGGCCAGCACCACATCTGTCGCGCCGGCCGCCGTGGCGATCTCGGCCTTCTCCTGCGTGCTGACCACGGCGATGGTGCGCGATGCCCCCAGCGCCGGCGCCAGCCGCAGCGCCGACGTGCCGATGCCTCCGGCCGCTCCGTGCACCAGCACCGTCTCACCCTGCTGCAGCCGGCCACGGACGGTCAGCGCGAAGTACACCGTCAGGTCGTTGAACAGCACGCCGGCGCCCGCCTCGAAGCTCACGTTGTCCGGCAGCTTGAACACCCGGTCCGGTGACAGCACCGCGACCTCGGCCATGCCGCCGGTGAGCATCGTCAGGCCCACAATCCGGTCGCCGGAACGCACATGAGCGTCGTCCGGTGCCGATCGGACCACCCCGGCGATCTCGGCGCCGAGCACGAACGGTGGCTCGGGACGGTATTGGTACAGGCCGCGGGTGAGCAATGCGTCCGGGAATGCCACCCCGGCGGCATGCACGTCGACGACCACGCCGTCGCCCGCGGGTTCGTCGATGTCGGCCAACTCGATCGTGTCTGGACCGTCTAGCCCAATCACCCGTGCCGCGCGCATGCCACCTCCGTCGTCAGGTGCCACCCGAAAAACGCCCGAATAGCGCTCGAACAGCCTACTGCCAGCTCAGAAGCCGTCGGCGACCCGTACCACTGCCCGGCCGGAGAATTCGCCGGCACGCACCTGATCGAGCACTCCGACGACGTCTTTGATATGCGACCTCGCTGGTGATCGCGGCGAGATGACGTGGGCGCATTGAATCGCCCAGACGTTGCCACAGTTCCCGTCGCGGACCGATCGGCAACTGAACCGAGTCGATCCCCAGTAGCGCCACAGCGCGCAGGATGAACGGCATCACCGTGGTGTGCAGGGCCGCACCACCGGTCAGCCCGCTGGCGGCCACCGCTCCGCCGTAGTCGACGGCGCTGAGTACATCGGCCAGCGTCGCGCCGCCCACACAGTCCACCGCTGCCGCCCACCGCGCCTTGGCCAGCGGTCGCGGTTTGGCGTCGGGATCGGGCAGCCGACCGATAACCTCCGCGGCGCCAAGCTCTTTCAGCAGTTCGGTCGCCTTTTCCTTGCCGGTCGAGGCCACCACCCGATAGCCCGCGGCTGCCAACAGGTCCACGCTGACCGAGCCGACACCGCCGGAGGCGCCGGTGACGACGACCGACCCGGCGCCGGGTTCGATGCCCCAGTTGATCAGCGCCTGCACGCTCATCGCGGCGGTGAAGCCGGCGGTTCCGATCGCGGCGCCCTCGTGTGGACTCAATGCGCCGAGCGCCACCACCTGGTCAGCCGGCAGCCGTGCGTATTCGGCATAGCCGCCGTGATGGCCGGTGCCGATCTGGTATCCGTGGGCCAGCACCTTGTCACCCACAGCGAAGTCGGGTGACTGCGACTCGACCACCTCGCCTGTCAGGTCGATGCCCGGCACGATCGGATAGTTGCGCACCACGCCGCCACCCGGTGTCAATGCCAGCGCGTCCTTGAAGTTGACACTCGAATACAGCACCCGGATCGTCACTTCACCGGGCGGCAGGTCGGAGCGGCTCAGTGTCTCGACCGACGCGGTTATCCGGTCACCGTCTTGGCGCGCGACAAGCGCTTGAAAAGTGTCCATGCCTCGACGCTAACCTCACCGTATGGATTCCTTTCCACTTGGTCGCTTTTCGGTTGCCCGCATCGGCTTCGGCGCCATCCAGCTTCCCGGCCGCGGGGCCTTCGGGCCACCGCGGGACCGCGATGAGGCGCTGGCAGTGCTGCGGCGCGCCGTTGAGCTTGGCGTCAACCACATCGACACCGCGCAGTTCTACGGCCCGAATGTCTCCAACGAGCTCATCCGCGAAGCCCTTCATCCCTATCCGTCCAACCTGGCGTTGGTCAGCAAGGTCGGAGCCCGCCGCGACGATGCCGGCGGCTGGGTGCCGCTGGTCGACCCCGCCGACTTCCGCTCGGATATCGAGGCCAATCTGCAAACGCTCGGCGTCGAGGAGCTGGCAGTGGTGAATTTGAGACTCATCGACAGCGAGCTCCCAGACGAATATTTCGACGAACTGCTTTCGGTCATGATCGCTGCCCGTGACGAGGGGTTGATCGGCGGAATTGGGCTGAGCAACATTACCCGTGAGCACTTACTGCATGCGCTAGAGCGCACCGAGATCGCCTGTGTGCAGAACGCTTTCAGTCTCGTCGACCGCTCGTCTGATCCGGTGCTGCGGGAGTGTGCGACGCGCGGTATCGCGTTCGTCCCGTTCTTCAGCCTGAGATCGCCGTTTGCGCCGCCGGATCAGGTACTCGGACACGAAGTGGTGCAGCAGGCCGCGGCGCGACTCGGGCACACGCCGGCGCAGGTGGCCTTGGCGTGGACGCTGAGCGTGGCGCCCAACGTAC
The DNA here is from genome assembly GCA_963730415.1 of uncultured Actinomycetota bacterium. Lineage (GTDB taxonomy): Bacteria > Actinomycetota > Actinomycetes > Mycobacteriales > Mycobacteriaceae > Mycobacterium. The sequence goes on from CAVSSC010000004.1 coordinate 616,974, forward strand.
TGCTGATCCCGGGTACCTCGTCGGTGCGGCACCTGGAGGAGAACCTGGAGGTCGCCTCCATTGAGCTCGACGAGGACACCCGCGCGCGGTTGACCGCCGTCGCTACTTGAGTTCGGACGACGAGAGGCCCAGCAATCGGCGGGCGACCACTAGCTGCTGGATCTGCTGGGTGCCCTCGAAGATGTCCAATATCTTGGAGTCGCGTGCCCACTTTTCCAGCAGTGATTGTTCGGAATAGCCTGCGGTACCAGCTAGTTCGACCGTCTTGAGGGTGATGTCGCTGGCCGTCCGGCCGGCCTTGGCCTTGCTCATCGACGCTTCTTTGGAATTGGGGATCTTATTGTCGGCCTGCCAAGCCGCACGCAGCGACAGCAGGTAGCTGGCCTCCCAGTCGGCCTCCATCCGCAAGAACTCAGCCGCCGCAGCGCTCTGGACGTGTGACGGTTTGTCGTAGCTGATCTCCACCCCGGCTTCGGCGAGGATCTTGCGGATTTCCTCCAGCGCGGCGCGGCCGATTCCCACGGCCATGGCCGCAACGATCGGCCGGGTGTTGTCGAACGTCTCCATCACTCCCGAAAAGCCCTTGCCGACCTCGATTTCCGGGTTGCCCAGCAGATTTTCCTTGGGAACGCGCACATTGTCGAACCGGATTGCCGCGGTATCAGAACCTTTGATGCCGAGCTTGTGCTCGAGCCGTTCGACCGTGACACCGGGATGCTCACGCGGTACGATGAACGACTTGATCGCCGCGCGGCCCAGCGATTTGTCCAGCGTGGCCCACACCACGATGTGAGTGGCCCGCGAACCCGCGGTCACAAAGATCTTTTCGCCATTGATCACATACTCGTTGCCGTCCAGCTTGGCGGTAGTGGAGACCGCGGCCGAGTCCGATCCGAAACCTGGCTCCGTGATGGCCATCGCCGCCCACACCTTGCCCAAGCGTTCCAGCTGCTCGTCGGTGGCGACTGCGGAGATGGCCGCGTTACCCAGACCCTGATACGGGACGGACAGCATCATCGCGACGTCGCCCCAGCTGGCTTCCAGCGTCTGCAGCAGCGCCGCCATGTTGGCGCCGTTGTGGTTTTGGTCTCTGCCTTCGTCTTCGCCGCGAAGTGCGTCCGCTCCGGCGAATTCGATTGATTCTGAGGCTCCCTCGAACAGATTGATCAGCGTGTCAAGCTCGACCGGGTAGGCGTGTTCTTTGAGGTCGTACTTGCGGGCGATCGGCCGCATCATCTCGGCGGCGCCCTGATGGGTCTTGACGAGCACCGCTTGCAGCTTGCGCGGCAACTCCAAATTGATTGGCATGATTCAACCTTCGGCTCGTGTTAGATGACGACAACGCCCTCGGCGACACCGATGGCCCGCAAGTCGCGGTACCAACGTTCGACCGGGTGTTCTTTGGTATAGCCGTGGCCGCCGAGCAGTTGCACGCCGTCCAGGCCGATCTGCATGCCCTTGTCGGCACCGAGGCGCTTGGCCAATGCCGCCTCGCGGGTGAACGGGAGGCCCTGTTCGGCACGAGCGGCGCCGCGCCAGGTGATCAGTCGCAGCCCGTCCAATTCGATTGCGATGTTGGCGCACATGAACGCCACGGCTTGACGACGGGCGATCGGCTCGCCGAATGCTTCACGTTCTTTCACGTACGGGACGACGTAGTCGAGTACCGCATGCGAGGTGCCGACGGCCAGCGCCGCCCAACCCAGCCGGGACAGCGCGATCGCCTCGGAGTAGTCGATGTCGGTGGCTTCGTCCTCGCCCAGCCGGGCATTCAGTGGCACCGACACCCCGGAGAGCTCGACTTGACCCAAGGCCGCCGCGCGAATTCCCATGCTCGGGTCTGCCCTGACGGTAAGGCCTTTGGTGGACGACTCGACGATGAATAGAGCCGGCTTGCCGTTCAGCTGCGCGCCGACGATGAACAGCTCGGCGTCGGCCGCCGCCGGGACCAATGACTTGACCCCGTCGAGGCGGTATCCGCTCGGCGTGCGCACTGCGGTGGTCTTCAGCCGGGTGGGGTCAAACAGCGGTTGCGGTTCGGCGATGGCTACGCAGGCCTGGGGAACATTTTCGCCGGCGAACTCGTGCAGATAGGTGGCCTGCTGGTCGGCGCTGCCCCAGTGTGTCAGTGCGGACGCCACGCCCCCAGGGGCCAGAATCGGCAGCGCCAGACCCATATCGCCGTAGGCCAGCGCCTCGGCGACCAGCACGTTGGTCACGCTGGAGCGGTGGGCGGCGATGCCGTCGAAGTCCTCCGGGATGTTGACGGCGGTGATGCCCAACTCGGCCGCCTTGGCGATCAGGTCGGGCGGGTAGGTCGCCGCGTCGTCGGCGTCGTGGGCCGCGGGCCGCAGGACTTCCTCGGCGAATTCATCGAGGGTCTCGATGATCATCTTCTGGTCGTCGTCGGGCGTCAGGTCGAAGTAGTCCTTGCCGCTCGACTTGAGGCGCGTCGGTCCACCGCGGAGATTCTGGACCCGCTTGAACTGCCGTGAAGTGGCGCTGGCGGTCGAGAATATGGTCTTAGTGCCGTACCGCAAGGTCCGGTTGAGCGGATCGCGCAGGTGATATTTGTCCAGGAACTCCTGCCCGACGAGCGGGGTGAGCAGCGCCAGGGCGACATCGATGCCCGTCCGTTTGTGCGTTTTCAGCCCGACCCCGGTCCTGCGATCACGCCGCTTAACGCGTGAGCGGGAGGGCTTTGAAGTCTGTTTTGAACCGGAAAGAGCTTCGGTCATTTCGGCAGCCTCGTTCGTTGGGGCAATGCGGATAAGCCTATCTTACTCCGGAGTAAGATAGATAGAGGCCGACGTGTTAACTAATTCACAGCGCTGCGGTATCGAGGCTGCTGAGCACCTGTTCTTGCAGCAGGCCGTTGGTTGCTACTGCGCTGCCTCGGTGCGGTCCCGGGGTGCCGTCCAAGCCGGTCAGTGTCCCGCCCGCTTCGCGCACCAGGATGTCGAGCGCCGCCAGGTCCCACACCGACACCTCCGGTTCGGTGGCGATATCGACGGCCCCTTCGGCAACTAGGCAATAAGAGAGAAAGTCGCCGAAGGCGCGCACCCGCCAGACGGCATCGGTCAGCGCGATGAAGCGCTCCCGCAAACCACGCTGGGCCCAGCCGGACAGGCTGGAGAACGACAGGCTTGCCGAACTCAGCTGTGCCACCGAGGAAACCGACAACCGGCGGGGCGGGGCGCCGTCGACAGCGACCAAGGCGCCCTGGCCGCGCGCTGCCCACCACCGACGCTGCAGCGCGGGGGAGCTCACGACACCGACCGCAGGGACACCGTCTTCCAGCAATGCGATCAAACTGGCCCAGACCGGCACCCCGCGCACGAAGTTCTTGGTGCCGTCGATCGGGTCGATAATCCACTGCCGCCCGGTGAAAGTGGTGGTTCCGCCGAACTCCTCGCCGACGATGCTGTCGTTCGGCCGTTCACGCCCGAGTACCTCCCGCAGGTCGGTTTCGACCGCGCGATCGGCGTCGGTTACTGGCGTCAGGTCCGGTTTGGTGTCGATGCGTAGGTCGAGCGCGCCGAACCGGGCGGAAGTCAGCGCGTCTGCGCGGTCGGCCAGCATCAGCGCCAGCGTCAGATCGTCCTGACTCATGTCAGCAGTCCTACCATGGCAGCGTGTGGGAATTCGGTGTGCTGCTCCTGCTGGTGGCTGTCTTGGCAGTATTCCTTGCTCAGCGGTTCATCCCTCGCGGTCCCCGCGGTGAGCTGCTGAGCGGCACGCTGCTGGTGACCGGGGTCAGCCCCCGACCGGACGCCAGCGGTGAACAATTCGTCACCATCGCCGGCGTTATCAACGGACCCACCGTCAGCGAGCACGCGGTGTATCAGCGCATGGCAGTCGACGTCGACCAATGGCCGACCACGGGCCAGCTGTTTCCGGTGGTGTATTCGCCGAAGAATCCGGACAACTGGAAGTTCGCCCCGCCGGCGCCGCCCGCGGGCTAGGGCCGCCAAGGCCCGATGCAGACGCCTGATTCAGCCACGGCGATACCGGCTAAAAGTTCAATCCGGGCTTGGCCGCGAGGATAGCAGTTGCTTTTGCCCGTACCGGTTGATAGGGACCAATGGCACCCAATTGGGGACCCAATGCCCCTGGGTCGGCGGTGGTTCTCGTCAATAACGTTATGGGTTGGTAGAAGCGATGATCTGCCCCTTCCGGCCAACGCAGGAGACCGCGATGCTTCATTCAGCTCCGACGGTCGTCGTCGGTGTCGACGGGTCAAGAGCGGCCACCAATGCGGCGTGCTGGGCACTCGACGAGGCGCTTAGCCGTGACGTTCCGCTGCGACTGGTCTACGTGGTCGAGCCGTCGCGATTTCCCCGGGCAGGGGTTCACGAAGCCCAGCTCGCCGCTGCCCGTTCGGCGTTGTACAACGCACGTCGAACCGTCGAAACGACCGGGATACCGGTGAAGATCGAAACCGAGATCCTAAGGGGTAAGCCACTTACCAAGCTGATTGAAGAGTCGAGGTCGGCGGCGATGATCTGTGTCGGGTCGATCGGGCTTAACCATGCCCACCGTGGCGTTGGTTCCACCTCGGCCGCCTTGGCAGTGTCGGCCCTCTGCCCGGTGGCTGTGATCCGGCGGCCGGTGGGCCAGCCGGCAACCCCCAATATCGGCGGCGTCGTTGTGCAAGCCGAGAACGATGCAGCGCTGCATTACGCCTTCCAGGAGGCGCGGCTGCGACAAGCGCCACTGCGGGCAATATCGATATCCGCGGCGGGCGGGCCGGACGATGCTGACGAAAAGCGTTTGGCGCAAGTGCAACTGAGCCGGCAGATCGCGCGGTGGACGCGCTTGTACCCCGATGTGCAGGTCGAGTCCGCCATCGTGAGCGGGAGTGTCGACCGGTATCTGGCCGCCAACCCCGAGCCGGATCAGTTGTTCGTCACCGACTCGCAGGCAAGTTTCGAGCTCTGCGGCGCGCACAACGCGGGACGTTCTGTTCTCGCCGTGCGCTCTAAGAACTTGTGACGCGTTTCCGGGGACTTGTCTGATCGCGGGAGGGCACATTGGTAAAGGTCTTCTTGGTCGACGATCACGAGGTGGTGCGGCGCGGCCTCATCGATTTGCTTTGTGTGGATCCCGAACTCGACATTGTCGGTGAGGCTGGATCGGTCGCCGAAGCGATGGCAAAGATCCCCGCGGCGCGCCCGGACGTTGCGGTGCTCGACGATTGGTTGCCCGATGGCAACGGCATCGAACTGTGCCGGGACCTCCTGTCGTGCATGCCAGACCTGCGTTGCGTGATCCTGACGTCGCACACCTCCGGCGACGCGATGCTGGAAGCAATTCTGGCCGGCGGCAGCGGATATGTCGTCAAAGACATCAGGGGAATGCAGTTAGCGTCTGCCATCAAAGACGTCGGCGCCGGGCGGTCGCTACTCGACAATCGGGCCGTGGCAGCACTGATAACGAAACTGCAGCAGGTCATTGAGAATGGCGACGGGTTTTCGGGCCTTCACGACCGGGAGCGAACGCTGTTGGGCTTACTCAGCGAGGGCCTGACCAACAAGCAAATCGCCGACCGGATGTTCCTGACCGAAGAAGCTGTCAGGAATTACGTATCGCGTTTGCTGGCTAAATTGGGTGTGGCGCGCCCAACCCAACCCGCTTCATCCACAACGCAATTGAAGCGCCCGACCACCCGATATGGATGACGCGGATCGGCTGACCGACACTGCGCGCGCCCCGATTGGCGACGCGGCCGACACCGCTACGCGTCCGCTGCGCGACACGCTGTCTCAATTACGTCTGCGCGAGCTGCTAGCCGAGGTGCAGGACCGTGTTGAGCTCATCGTTGAGGGCCGCGACCGCCTCGATGGGCTGGTAGAGGCGATGTTGGTGGTCACGTCCGGGCTGGAGCTGGACGCCACCCTGCGCTCGATCGTGCACTCAGCGACCAATCTGGTCGACGCCCGCTACGGGGCCCTGGAAGTGCACGACCCAGACCACCGTGTATTGCAATTCGTCCACGAGGGCATCGACGACGAAACCGTCCGGCGCATCGGCCACATACCCAGCGGACAGGGTATCATCGGCCTGCTTATCCACGATCCTAAACCCATACGCCTGGAAGATATTTCGGATCACCCAGCGTCATTTGGCTTTCCGCCGCACCACCCACCGATGCGGACTTTCTTGGGGGTGCCGGTTCGTGTGCGCGACGAATCGTTCGGCACTCTTTACCTGGCCGACAAGACCAATGGGCAGCCGTTCAGCGACGACGACGAGGTATTGGTTCAGGCGCTCGCAGCCGCCGCAGGTATTGCCATCACGAACGCCCGGCTCTACGAGCAGGCCAAGGCGCGCCAGTCGTGGATAGAGGCCACCCGCGACATCGCCACCGAATTGTTGTCCGGCACTGAACCCGCGACCGTGTTCCGGCTTATCGCCGAGGATGCGCTCAAGTTGACCGCGGCCGACAACGCCCTGGTGGCCATTCCCGTTGACGAGGAAATACCGGAAGCCGACGTGCTGGAGCTGCTGGTGATTGAAACCGTAGGCAGCACTTTGGCTTCCGCCATTGGGCGAACCATTCCGGTGGCGGGCACGTCACTAGGCGAGGTGTTCGCCAAGAGCACTCCGCAACGGGTCGATCGGATCGATTTGGACGGTGTGGAGGTGGGACCCGCGCTGGTATTGCCGTTGCGGGCCACTGGGACGGTCGCGGGTGTCGTTGTCGTGGTGCATGAAGGCGGCGCGGGCTCATTCACCGACGAACAGCTCGAGATGATGGCCGCGTTCGCCGACCAGGCGGCGCTGGCTTTGCAGTTGGCCACCTCGCAGCGTCGGATGCGCGAACTCGATGTGGTCACCGAGCGGGACCGTATTGCGCGTGAGCTCCACGACCACGTGATACAGCGGCTTTTTGCAGTCGGCCTGGCGCTGCAGGGCGCCGTTCCGCGGGTGCGCGATTCGGAAGTGGGCCGACGACTCACCGAAGCCGTCGACGATTTGCAGGGCGTCATCCAGGAAATCCAGACGACGATCTTCGAACTGCATGCAGCGCCGCAGGGAACCTCTCGACTCCGGCAACGGATCGACGAGGCGATCGCCCAAATCGCCGGCGCGCAATTGCGCACTGTCGTCCAATTCGTCGGCCCGCTGTCAGTCGTCGATGACACGCTGGCTGATCACGCCGAGGCCGTGGTCCGGGAAGCGCTCAGCAACGCCGTCCGGCACGCGGAGGCCACCTCGGTAACGGTTCGGGTCAGGGTCGGCGACGACTTGTGTATCGAGGTGAGCGACAACGGTCACGGGATGCCCAAAGAGTTCACCGGCAGTGGTTTGGCGGACCTGCGGCAGCGGGCCGCGCAGGCTGGCGGTCAATTCACGATCGAACGCCCGTCCGACACGGGCGGAACACTGCTGCGCTGGTCAGCGCCGCTGCTCTAGTGGCCTGCCAGTTCAGCGATCCGTGATCAGCCGTGGCTGACCCGCAGCAGCTCTGCCAAGCTCGGCAGCTTGACGCGGGGACGCCCGTGCGGCTCGCCGGCGGCTCGCTCATGGCGATCGATGATCTCCCAGTGAGCGGAGGTAACCAGCCTGGGCTGGCGCGAGGCCAGCCAGTCGGCCAGCTTGTCGGCATGGTCTTCAGGGAAATCCGCCAGTCCGCCTTCTTCAGCGCGGGCCAGATCGGCGATCAGGGTATCGACGGTGTCCTGGGAGTCCTTCTTATTGGTACCGATGACACCGGTCGGTCCGCGCTTGATCCAACCGACGACGTATTCGTTGCGGCTGCCCTCTACCCGGCCGGTGGTGTTCGGGATCGTCGCGCTTTTGTCGTCGAACGGCAGCCCCGGGGTGGGCAAACCGCGGTAACCGACCGACCGCACCACCAACTGAACTTGTAGCTCCTCGCGCTCGCCGGTGTCGTTGGCCGCCACCCGTCCGTTCTCATCGGTGACCAGTTCATTGCGGCCCAGCACGATCTGCTCCACCTTGCCGTTGCCTTTGATCTCGATCGGGGAGGTCATGAATCGCAGCACGATTCGACGGTGCCCGGGACGAGGGGCGCGGTTCGCGTAGCCACGCAGCACGTTGATGTTCTGCTTAGTCGTTTTACCGGCCGCGGCCGCGTCCTCGTCGGTGATGCCCTCCAGCTGGGCAGGATCGACGATCACGTCGACCCCTTCGAGGTCTCCCAGCTCACGCAGCTCGAGCGTGGTGAAGGCGGTCTGCAAGGGGCCGCGCCGGCCGATGATGACCACTTCCTCGATACCGCATGGGCGCAGTGACTCGAGCGCGTGATCGGCGATATCGGTGAGTCCCAGCACCTCGGGATCGGTGACCAGAATGCGCGCGACGTCGAGTGCCACATTGCCATTGCCGACGACGACGGCCCGGCCGCTCGGCAGGCTGGGTGACATCTGCTCGAAGTTCGGATGCGCGTTGTACCAGCCCACGAAATCGACGGCGGCGATGCTGCCCGGCAGATCCTCACCGGGAATGTTCAGCGCACGGTCGGACTGCGCCCCGACGGCATAGATGACGGCGTCGTAGCGCTCGGCGAGCTCGCTGGAATGCACATGTTCACCAACCACCACGTTGCCGAAGAAACGGAAGCGGGGATCTTCGGAGGTCTTTTCGAATTGCTTGCTGATCGACTTGATCTTCGGGTGATCGGGCGCGACGCCCGAGCGCACCAGACCCCACGGTGTCGGCAGCATCTCCAGCATGTCGACGGCCACGTCGATTTCCTCGGACGCGTCGGCCGCCTTCAGCAATGATGCCGCGGCGAAGAAGCCTGACGGCCCGGAGCCGACGATGGCGACGTGGTAGGGGCGCATACTCGAGCCTTTGCATTCGTGCCCGGTTTGCGCGCAGCGGCTCCAAAAGTCGGCCGGCGCGCAGCGCGGGGCGCACATGATTGTGACTCGATGCTAAACGCTGGGCCGCCGGTCGTGACCTGAGCACTCACCGCAGGCACGAGCGCCGGTAACGTGGTCGGCTGTGGAACCTGACCGTCAAGCCGACATCGCCGCCCTCGACTCCACCCTGACCACGGTGGAGCGGGTGCTCGATGTGGCTGGTCTGCGTAGCCGCATCGAGAAGCTCGAGCACGAGGCGTCCGATCCCAAACTGTGGGACGACCAGGCCAACGCGCAGCGGGTAACCAGTGAGCTATCCCACGCTCAGGGCGAGCTGCGCCGCGTTGAGGAACTGCGTCAGCGCCTAGACGACCTGCCGGTGCTCTACGAGCTCGCGGCCGAGGAAGGCGAAGGTGCCGCCGACGCGCTCGCCGAGGCGGACACCGAGCGGAAGACGCTGCGCGCCGACATCGAAGCCGCCGAGGTGCGCACCCTGCTCTCGGGCGAGTACGACGAGCGCGAGGCGCTGGTCACCATTCGTTCCGGTGCCGGCGGGGTGGACGCCGCCGACTGGGCCGAAATGCTGATGCGGATGTACATCCGGTGGGCCGAGCAACACAAATACAACGTCGAGGTGTTTGACACCTCCTATGCCGAAGAAGCCGGAATCAAAAGCGCAACGTTCGCCGTGCACGCGCCGTTCGCTTACGGCACGTTGTCCGTCGAACAGGGCACCCACCGGCTGGTCCGGATCAGCCCGTTCGACAACCAAAGCCGGCGTCAGACGTCGTTCGCCGAAGTCGAGGTGCTTCCGGTGGTGGAGACCACCGATCACATCGACATCCCGGAAGGCGATGTGCGTGTCGACGTCTACCGTTCCAGCGGGCCGGGCGGCCAATCGGTGAACACCACCGACTCCGCGGTTCGGCTTACCCACATCCCAACCGGTATCGTCGTGACTTGCCAGAACGAGAAATCGCAACTGCAGAACAAAGTATCGGCAATGCGAGTGCTGCAAGCAAAGTTATTGGAGCGTAAGCGATTAGAAGAGCGCGCTGAGCTGGACGCGTTGAAGGGTGAGGGCGGCAGCTCCTGGGGCAACCAGATGCGCTCCTATGTACTGCACCCGTATCAGATGGTCAAGGACCTGCGCACCGAGTACGAGGTGGGCAATCCGGCGGCCGTTCTGGACGGAGACATCGACGGGTTTCTGGAAGCAGGGATCCGGTGGCGCAACCGAAAAGATGACGACTAACAAAACTATTCTTGCTACGGCAATGACGCAGCGCTGGCACGACTTCTGGCGCGGCGAGATCGGTGAATGGATCGTCAGCCGGGGTCTGCGGATCGTCATGCTGCTGATCGCGGCGGTGCTGGCGGTCCGCTTCGTCAGCTGGGTGGCACAACGGGTGACCCGGCAGCTCGACGTCGGCTTTGCCGAAAGCGACGCCTTGGTTCGCTCGGAGGCGACTAAGCACCGCCAGGCCGTGGCGTCGGTGATCTCCTGGGTGTCGATCGTCATCATCGGCATCTGGGTCATCATTCAGATCGGCGACGTTCTGCAGTTTTCCGTAGGTGGCCTGATCGCGCCTGCCGCCGTGTTGGGTGCGGCGCTGGGTTTCGGGGCTCAGCAGCTGGTAAAGGACCTACTCTCGGGGTTTTTCATTATCGTCGAGAAGCAGTACGGCTTCGGTGACCTGGTCTCGTTGACGGTGGGGGGCATCGCCGCCGAGGCGCGCGGCACCGTCGAGGATGTGACGTTGCGGGTGACCCGGCTGCGCTCCACGGATGGGGAGTTGTTCACCATTCCCAACGGCCAGATCGTCAAAACGGTGAACCTTTCCAAGGACTGGGCGCGCGCGGTGGTGGACATTCCGGTATCGACCAGCGTCGACCTCAACCGGGTCAACGAGGTCTTGCACCAGGAGTGCGAGCGCGCTCTCGACAACCCGTTGCTGGGTGAGTTGCTGTTGGATGCGCCCACCGTGATGGGGGTGGAAAGCATCGAAGTCGACACCGTCACCCTGCGCATGGTGGCCCGCACGCTGCCCGGCAAGCAGTTCGAGGCGGGCCGGCAGTTGCGCGTGCTGGTCATCCGGGCACTAGCCCGCGCCGGCATCGTGCCTGCGGCCGACGCGACGGTGGGCCTTGTCGACGACCCGGCCGTCCCTGCGGCTCAGGCCGAAGCAAAAGCCTACGAGCAAACCCACGGTCCGGTGCAGCACCGGTGAAGTTCACGGTGAACATCCTCAAGAGGCACCGCGACGAGGAACGAGTCTGGCCGGAGTACCTCTTCGGCGGCCATGTCCGCACTTCCACCCTGGTGTTGATCGTCGCGTTCCTGGCGGTGTGGTGGACCTACAGCGCCTACCGCCCGCAAGAGCCGGCTCACGGTGGCCCGCCGGCCACCCAGGTGGTGCCGCCGGGCTTCGTGCCCGACCCGAATTACACCTGGGTGCCGCGCAGCAGAGTGCAGCAGCCACCACCCGCCGTCACGTTTACGCCGACTCCGACCACCACCGTGCCGCCGCCCGTAACCACGACCACCGCACCGCCGCCGTTCGTCCTGCCGACGCTGCCATGCCTGCTGCCGCCACCCTTCTGCCCTCCCAGCACGAGCCCGACCACACCACCGCCGCAGCTACCGCAACCGGGACCCGGTCCGGTGCCGACTTCGCCGCCACCGGCCAGTTGACTTGGCTTGCCAGCGAAATTCACCGCTACACTGGCGTGCCGTGATGATCACCCTGGACCATGTCAGCAAGAAGTACAAAGCGTCGGCGCGTCCGGCGCTGGACGACGTCAACGTCAAAATCGACAAGGGTGAATTCGTCTTCCTGATCGGCCCCTCGGGTTCGGGCAAGTCGACGTTCATGCGGCTGCTGCTGGGCGCGGAAACGCCGACAACCGGTGACGTCCGGGTCTCGAAGTTCCACGTCAACAAACTGGCCGGTCGCCAAGTGCCGCGGCTGCGCCAGGTGATCGGCTGCGTATTCCAGGATTTTCGCCTGCTGCAGCAAAAGACGGTGTACGAAAACGTCGCTTTCGCGCTGGAAGTTATCGGCAAACGGACCGACGCGATCAACCGGGTGGTGCCCGAGGTGCTGGAGATGGTCGGGCTGTCCGGCAAAGCCAACCGGCTGCCACACGAGCTGTCGGGTGGCGAGCAGCAGCGGGTGGCGATCGCCCGCGCATTTGTCAACCGGCCCCTGGTACTGCTGGCGGACGAGCCGACTGGCAACCTCGACCCAGACACCAGTAAGGACATCATGGATTTGTTGGAGCGGATCAACCGCACTGGGACGACGGTGCTGATGGCAACGCACGACCACCACATCGTCGACTCGATGCGCCAGCGGGTCGTAGAGCTGTCTTTGGGCAGGCTCGTTCGCGACGAACAGCGTGGCATCTATGGGATGGACCGCTAAGTGCGCTTCGGCTTCCTGCTCAACGAGGTCCTGACCGGACTTCGTCGCAACATCACCATGACGGTCGCGATGATCCTGACGACCGCGATCTCCATCGGCCTGTTCGGCGGCGGTTTGCTGGTGATTCGGCTGGCTGACGCCTCCCGCAGCATCTACCTCGACCGCGTCGAGACGCAGGTCTTCCTCACCGAGGACGTCTCCGCCAACGACCCGACCTGCACCGCCAACCCGTGCAAGGCGCTGCGGGAAAGGATCGAAAAACGCGAAGACGTCAAATCCGTGCGGTTCCTCAACCGCCAGGACGCCTACGACGACGCGATCCGGAAGTTCCCGCAATACAAGGACGTTGCCGGAAAAGATTCCTTCCCTGCGTCTTTCATTGTCAAGCTAAATAATCCTGAGCAGCACAAGGACTTTGACTCTGCGATGCAGGGCCAGCCCGGGGTGCTTTCCGTGCTCAACCAAAAAGATTTGATCGACCGGCTGTTCGCGGTCTTGGACGGTTTGAGTGATGTCGCATTCGCCGTCGCGCTGGTGCAGGCCATCGGGGCGATCCTGTTGATTGCCAACATGGTCCAAGTCGCGGCATATACGCGGCGCGAGGAAATCGGGATCATGCGGCTGGTCGGGGCCAGCCGCTGGTATACCCAGCTGCCCTTCCTGGTGGAGGCAATGTTGGCCGCGACTGTCGGTGTGGGCATCGCGATCGTCGGCTTGATTTTGGTGCGGGCGTTGTTCCTGGACAACGCGCTAAACCAGTTCTACCAAGCCAATCTGATCGCGCGGGTCGATTATGCCGACATCCTTTACATCTCCCCATGGCTGTTTCTGCTCGGCGTGTCGATGGCTGGGTTAACTTCCTACGCGACGTTGCGCCTATACGTGCGGCGGTAGCTATGGCCAACAACTCCGACCGGGCCAAGGCGGCGGGCAGCAAGCGTGGTAGCAAACAGATCATCGCCACCAACCGCAAAGCGCGGCACAACTATTCGATCATCGAGTTGTTCGAGGCCGGAGTGGCTTTACAGGGCACAGAGGTAAAGAGCTTGCGCGAGGGCCACGCGTCCTTGGCCGATGCGTTCGCAACAATTGACGACGGTGAAGTGTGGTTGCGCAACTTGTACATTCCGGAGTACCAGCACGGCAGCTGGACCAACCATGACCCGCGCCGCAATCGAAAGTTGTTGTTACATAGGCAACAAATCGACAGACTGGTCGGCAAGATACGAGATGGTAACCTCACCCTAATGCCATTGTCACTGTATTTCTCCGGGGGGAAGGTCAAGGTCGAGCTCGCTTTGGCGCGCGGCAAGCGAGCGTACGACAAACGCCAGGACATGGCCCACCGCGACGCCCAGCGTGAAGTGGTCCGTGAGCTGGGGCGCCGAGCTAAGGGCATGACCTGATCGGGGCCGCTTACGCCCAGCTGTCGGCCGTTACCTACGGCGTCAGCGATTTCGTGGGCGGCGTAGCAGCGCGGCGGGTAGCCGCGCTGCGCGTAATGCTCGTCGCATACCCGATCGAGACAATTTTGCTGGGTGCGCTGGCCATCTGCGTCGGCGGGCCGATCAATGCCGGTGCGGTTTTTTGGGGTTGCCTGTACGGCATCGGCATGGCGTTCGGTATGTGGGCATTCTTCGCGGCGCTGGGCGCCGGGCCGATCTCGGTGGTTTCACCATTGGCCGCCGTGCTCAATGCCGCGGTGCCCGTGGCGGTCGGTGTGGCCCTGGGGGAGCGGCCGGGGCAAGCGGCGGTGGTGGGCGTTGTCCTGGCTTTGGGCGCGGTGATGCTTGTCAGCCGCGAGGCCCCTGTCGAGGGCTCCCCGTATCGGTTCACCCCAAAAGTGGCCTGGCTCACAGTCGTGGCGGGCTCAGCGATGGGGTTGAACCTGGTCTTCCTCCACCAGGCGCCGCACGTGTGCAAACTCTGGCCCCTGGTCTTCGCCCGGGTGGCGGCCAGCGCGGTGATATTCGCCATGGCTGGAACGAGCCAGAACCTGCGGCTGCCGCGTGGGAAGCCGTTGCGGCTGGCTCTGGCCGTAGCCGTGCTGGACATCTTCGCCAACATCACCATGCTGGCAGCGCTGCACACGTGGCTTCTGTCGTTGGCCAGCATCTTGATCTCGCTGTATCCGGCCGCGACGGTCGTGCTGGCTATGGTCGTGTTGCGCGAGCGGGTGACCCGCTGGCAGGGGATCGGCATGGCGCTGGCCATGGGGTCCGTGGCGATGATCGCCTCAGCCTGACCGTTCTGATTTGCCTTTATCCTGGTAGTGGCAACGTGCGGGTCGGCCTGTCGATCCGGAAGTGAGCGGCCTACTATCCGTCCATGGCCGATCGTCCCGTCACCAAGCTCGACAAGTCTGAGGTGCTCTCTGGTCTCTTTGCGGTGTGGGACGACATCGATGCACTCCTGGGCGGGCTGCCGGAGACGGAATGGCAGGCGACGAGTCCGCTGCCCGGCTGGGACGTCAAGGCCTTGGTATCGCACATGATCGGTACCGAGTCATTCCTGTCCGGCATTGCCGCGCCCCGGCCCGATATGGACGTCTCGGTGCTTGAGCATGTGCGCAACGACATCGGAGTGATGAACGAGTGCTGGGTTCGCCATCTCAGTGCGGAACCCGGCACGGACGTGCTTGAGCGGTTCAGGGCGATCACCAATGATCGGTGCAAGGCTCTGGCAAGCCTGTCTGACGATGACTGGAACGCAGTGACGGTGACTCCGGCGGGTCCGGACACCTACGGCCGCTTCATGCGGATACGTGTGTTCGACTGCTGGATGCACGAGCAAGACATCCGCGAGGCGTTGCGGCGGCCGTCGTCCGATGAGGAACTCGGCGGGCCCGCATCGCAACTGTCCCTCGATGAGATCTCGGCCACCATGGGTTTCGTCGTGGGCAAGCTGGCCAAGGCGCCGGACGGTTCGCGCATCTTGTTCGATCTGACCGGCCCGTTGGCCCGCAGCATCCGCGTCAGCGTCGATGGTCGGGCTCAGGTCGTCGACGACTTCGGCGGCGAGGAACCGACGGCGACGATCCGGCTTGACGGGCTGCAGTTCACCAGGCTCGCCGGCGGGCGGCCGATGTGTCCGTCCCGCAGCCAAGCCATCGAGCTCGACGGGGACAAAGACGTGGCCGCCCAGGTCGTCGAGCATCTGAACTTTGTGATCTGACCGCAGCCTGGCGGGAACATAATTGCGTTGCCGCTGGTTGGTAGCGGCGTACCATTGGTAGTCCTGCCGAAAGTCGGCGGGGATGAGCGAAGAACACTAGACATGGGGCTGAAAGGTTTCGACTTCGCGCATCGAATCAAGGGAAGCGTGCCGGTGCAGGCAACAGACCACCGTAAGCGTCGTTGTAACCAGATAAGCGCCGATTCACATCAGCGCGACTACGCTCTCGCTGCCTAAGCGACAGCTAGTCCGTCAGACCGGGAACGCCCTCGACCCGGACCCTGGCGTCAGCTAGAGGGATCCACCGATGAGTCCGGTCGCGGGACTCATCGGGACACCAACAGCGACTGGGATCGTCATCCTGGCTAGTTCGCGTGACCAGGAGATCCGAGTAGAGGCATAGCGAACTGCGCACGGAGAAGCCTTGAGGGAATGCCGTAGGACCCGGGTTCGATTCCCGGCAGCTCCACAGAGAAACATGCAGGTCAGAGACGCTCATTCCTGGCCTGTTTTCTTTCCCGTCAACGCCCCCGTCAACATCCGGGCGTTACGATGACCCCGTGGCGTCTCTACGCACCCGCAGCCGCAACGACGGTTCGACCTATCACGCGGTGCTCTACCGGCTGGACGGCAAGCAGACCTCGACGAGCTTCGAGGACCTCCCGACTGCCACCAAGTTCAAGAACCTCGCCGACAAATTCGGCCCTGCCAAGGCGCTGGAGATCGTCGGTGCCGACACCGGCCTGTCGGCCATGACGGTCGGGGAGTGGCTGGAGCATCACATCTCGCACCTGACCGGACTGCGGAAGTCGACACTCTACGACTACCGCTCGTACCTGAAGAACGACATCGGTCCGGTCCTTGGCGAGCTGCCGCTGGCGGGGCTGACGCGAGACGACATCGCGCAATGGATGCAGGCGATGATCGACGAAGGGCGCGTCGGGCAAGACGGTCGCCAACAAGCACGGCTTCCTGTCGTCGGCACTCAACGCCGCCGTGCGGGCGGGGCGCATCCCGAGCAACCCAGCCACCGGGCAGCGCCTGCCGACCTCCGAGCGCCAGGACATGGTGTGCCTGAGCAAGGAGGAGTTCTCACGCCTCCTGACATCGGTCACCGAGCCATGGCGACCGCTCGTCGAGTTCCTCGTCGCCTCCGGGCGCCGTTGGGGCGAGGTCACCGCGCTGCGCCCGTCCGATGTCGATCGTGCGGCGGGCACCGTCCGGATCACCCGTGCATGGAAACGGACCTACGACCGGGGCGGCTACGAGATCGGTCCGCCAAAGACGAAGAAGTCTGTACGCACAGTCAACATGCCCAAGGCAGTGTTGGAGAAGCTCGACTACTCCGGCGAGTACTTGTTCACCAACCGTGCAGGACGCCCGATTCGTCACAACGGCTTCCACGACCGCGTCTGGCAACCGGCGGTCAAGCGGGTTTGGCCTTCGGTGGACGCCGACGGGAAGCTCATCGACAAGGCGAAGCTGCCGCCACGCCCCCGCGTCCATGACCTCCGGCACACCTGCGCCTCCTGGATGGTCGTCGCCGGTGTGCCTCTGCCGGTGGTTCAGGCCCACCTCGGCCACGAAAGCATCAACACGACGATCAGTCTCTACTCGCATATCGACCGACGCTCGATGCAGACTGCCGCCGATGTGATCGGTCAGGCGCTTGGCGGATAGCCCGGGCGGATTTCGCACAGGTTTGCTCTAATTTTGATTCAATCTGCTGGTCACGGCTTAAGCCCAGGTAGAAGAGGTAAACAAGGCTTGCGCAAGACTTGCAATTATTTGCCGAGCTGCTACGGTTGAGGCAGCGCCGCTGAATGCTGAGAAGTGCAGCAGGGCTTCAGCGGATCGCCCCTTCTTTTGAGGGGCGATGGTCAACGGGTCGGATTTTGCGACCTGGGGTGACAGGCACTGGCACACAACTCTTGCGTACGCACTCGCATACCTCTGTCTGTTCTGCAAGAAGGTTCTGCCATGTCTCCCCCGGTACCCACTACGGCTCGCCGTGAGCGAGGCCGATACGCCGCGCTGCTGCGCAGTCGTGCCGCTGATGATCCCGACCTGCTCGAAGCCCGTCGCCTCATGCGTCAAGAGGCGCTGGTCAACGCAATCGAACGCGCGCTGAAAAATTCACCGCCGCTTACCACCGAGTTGCGTGCTCGCATCGACGTGCTGCTGGCTCATCGGCAGGTGGTCGCATGACTATCCGCGCGCACGCCATCGCTGACGCAGCCGACGTGATTGGTTGCTCCGAGCGATGGTTGACCGAGCAGCTGCGGTCCGGTCGTTTCCCAGGTCGCAAAGTCGGGCGTCAATGGCGGATGACCGACGAAGACGTCAGGGATGCTCTTGGCATCTGTGCGAATGACGCCCGTCGGGTTGCCTGGAACGCTGTGGCACCGGTCTCAGGGCTCACCCCTTCCAGTCGCAAGAAGCTGCTAGCCCTGTCGAGGCCAGGCGGGCGCATGACTGAGCTCCTCCGGCAGTCGGCGCGCAATGAGCGCTGAACGGGACCTGGGGCGGCAAGGGAGATGGACTTGCTGAGCAGTCGTGGCCCACTAGTCGAAAAGGCGACCGAGGACCTATTCGAGCCCGTCACCAACGCCTTATCTTATTGGTCTCCTGTCACCCATCAGCGGGCGGACTTGGACACCGACAACGGAGCGGAATAGCAACGAGCAAAGAGAGAGAAGAGAGTTTATGACAACCGACGAAACCATTTCATTGGATGATCTTGTCGCCGCCGCGCGCGAGATTATCCGCAGCGATGACTGCGTCGTCAGCATTTCTCAGCTGCTCCATGACCTGGGCGAGAAGTTCGGCGACCGGTTTTCCTTGTCACCTGACGTCGACATGGTGCTTTGGCTGATTTGGGCGCTATGGGACGACCCGCACATCGACCAGGTGGACGATGGATTGATCGAGTTCGCCTGGAATGAGGAGGGTTACTACCCCGGATCTGGATCCGGGTCCCCCCTAGGGATTGAAGGCGATGTTGCGCCAGTCGCTAACCCACCTGGGCTCAACACCTCCGAGGAGGGCTGATGGCTGACAAGGGGGATTGGTCAAGTTCTCGATCCGACTGAAACTGATTCCCGTGATGTCCCGACGCCAACGCCTCTATTGCCAGATGAGTCAAAGTAGTTGACCGTAGACCGAGATGCTGCGAACACCAACCCCGGTTAATCCGGACGTTCACACCATCGCTGACCAAGCTAAACACGAGTTGGCCTTTGCAGCGCAGATTCTGGCGAAGACCCAGTAACGGTTGGCTGAACTTGCCGGACTCGGACCGCTCGACCCAGAAGAGTCATGAGCTTGCAGGACAACCTGTTCAAGGTCTCGGAGACCTGTATTTCGGGACCCTTCGCGCTGTGCGTGATGAGAGCAGCGACGACTCACCCTGGGGAGAGGCCGACAACACCTACAGCGCCGGACGAACAGTCATCACAAAATCCGAATCGAGCCCTGGGAAGTCTCGGTTGTCGATTAGGAGCACAACCGATTCCTCGGACAGTTACAGGTGTGGATCGGGCGATGAAGGGCTCTTCGGTGCACCGCACTGTGTTTTGGCATTTGCCGCGCAAGAGAGGGTGAGGGAGCATCCGCTCCGCTCGGCAACGGTCGCAGACCGCTGCCTGAGACCGGCGAAAGGACAACATGTCCGAGACCATCGAGGAGATCCTCACCCCCCTCGACATTGAGAACATCTTTCGTATCCCGCGAAGCAGTCAGAAGAAAGGAAGGGCAAAGGGCTCCTTCGCCCCGTACTTCAGGGTCGGTCGCCGTGTGTACTACCGCAGAACCGTGCTTGAGGCGTGGATTGCCGACCAGGAGCAGCGGGGCGGTGATCACCGTGGCTGAGCTGGAGAGCTATTTGCCGCATCTCAGTGAGCAGCTTCGCGTCGTCCGCGCGGAGCGGGCTCCTGCGGTGCCGCGAGCACCTCGACCCCACCCGGGCCATGATCGACGGAAGTGGTGATCGAGGGTGATGACGAACGAGGCCCCCGGTCCCGATCCTCGAATCGAGGGCAACCCAGACCATGGGAAATATGCCAGCCCAGCGGAGTACGCCGAATCGTTGTCGGTGGCTCGAAATCTGATTGAAGCGGGCATCCCCGTCTTCGTTGCTAAACCGGCCACCTTTGCCGACGGCAGTTGGAATCCCGGCGGTGGCCACAACGGTTGCGGCTACTGGTTGCCGACGGGGTGGCAGCGAACCGAACCCGATGTTGGTGTGCTCGACGACTACAAGCCTGGTTGTGCATTAGGAATGGTTTGTGGCCACAAGCTCGACGGGTTAGATGTAGACCCCCGCAATGGAGGGACCGAGTCCCGGGTAGCGCTTGAAGCCAAGGGAGCCGTGCCCCGCATTTACGGCAAGGCGGCCACGCCGTCTGGTGGCACCCACGAACTGGTGGCCGCTATGGGCGTTCGTTCGCGTGACAACGTCTGTCCCGGAATCGATGTGAAGGCGGGCGCGCCAGACGGTGCCGGGCGAGGATTCCTGTTCATTGCTCCCACTAAGAAGCGCTCCAAGCTGCACGGCACCGTCGCCCAGTACCGGTGGGTTGAACGTCCGGATCTGGCCGCCCTGACCGCGGACGGCCCAGAAGACCGCAGCGGCGAGACGTTAGCTGAACTGGTCGACGCCAGACGAAAGACGCCGCGCTCCCGCGGCACCGACGTTTCTTCGAAGACTGCCTCCTCGGACGCGGAAGTCGCGGCGTTCATCGCTGAATACCAGCGTGCCGAACGGCCAGAAATCCTGCATGGCTGCGTGAAGGCACTGACCACGGGCTTCAAAGGAAAGAGATCTCGGCACGACAGCACGGTGTCCGTGGTAACCGGTGCGCTGAAGGAGGCTCGGGCGGGGTACTTTTCGGCGACGGCAGCGCTCGACACGCTGAGGCCGCTGTTCTTGGACGCGGCGACCCAACCACCGAAGGGTGAAGAACGCCAACGCAGCCAGGGGCAGGCTCTCGACGAATGGAATGAAATTGTCGCGTGGGCAGTAGGGGAGGCCCGGGTGGCCGACCTCGATGAAGTACATCGTCGGGTCGCGGAGAAGATGCCCGGTGCACCCATCGCTGGGGCAACACGGGTCCGCGTGGAGCGGACCGATGCTGAGCGCGCCTCCGCCCTTGAGAAGGCGCATAGTGTCTTTCGACACTGGCTCGGCGAGAGCTATGACTTAGACGCCCTGGACGCCGTCATGGCTGCCGCAGCGGTCGCGGATCTCGACGGTGACCCGCTTTGGCTGTTGTTGGTATCCGGATCGGGTAACGCGAAGACGGAGACGGCGCAAGCCCTGCAGGGGGCTGATGCTCACGTCGTGTCGACGATCGCGTCGCAGGGGGCGCTGCTATCGGCCACATCGAAACGTGAGCGCAGCGCTGACGCCACTGGTGGGTTGCTCCGGCAGATCGGCGATATGGGCGTGGTGGTCATCAAGGACGTCACGTCGATCCTGTCGATGGGGCGTGAACTGCGCGCGGAAGTGATGGCGGCACTGCGCGAGATATATGACGGTCGTTGGGTCCGCACTGTCGGAACCGACGGGGGCCGGACGCTGGAGTGGAACGGTCGGATCGCGGTGGTTGGCGCAGTCACGACTGCCTGGGACGCCGCCCACGCCGTCATCGCCACGATGGGCGACCGCTTCGTGTTGCTCCGCATGGATTCCACCAAACAACGCACGTGCGCAGGGCGGCGGGCAATTGCCAATACCGGCAGCGAGGACAAGATGCGCGCCGAGTTGTCAACGGCGGTGGCCGACGTCCTGGCTGGAGCCAGCTCAAGCGGTATCGAACTGAGCCAAACAGAGACCGACAAACTCTTGGCAGCAGCCGATCTGGTCACGCGGGCACGAACTGGCGTGGAGTTCGATTACAGGGGTGACGTGATCGACGCACATGCACCGGAGATGCCGACAAGGTTCGCGAAGCAGCTCGCACAGGTGGTGCGCGGCGGTGTAGCGGTGGGTATGAGTCGCGACGTTGCTATGCGGTTAGCGATCCGTTGCGCACGAGACTCGATGCCGCCGCTACGGCTGGCGATTATCGATTACCTAGCCGTCCATGCCGGTAGCCCCACGACCGAAGTGCGGAAGGGCATCGGAAAGCCGCGCACCACCGTCGACAGACAGCTGCAGGCGCTGCACATGCTCGGCGCGGTGGTGTGTGTGGAGGAGGAAGTGGGGGTGCTCAAAGACAAAACGATTTGGCGTTACTCCCTCAGCGATGACATCGACCCCGCCACCCTTGTCGTCCCAGAAATGTCAGTAGGCCCCTAGCCCTGGATAAGAGTCGGGTCGATTCCGATGCTCAACTACGCCCACCTACTGACAAATCTGGGACAACTCAAGCGACTCTTCGTGAAGTCGCCACCATCTCCACTCCGTACTGCTCCAAGAAACCGGAAGGACAACGTAAATGCGTTCATACAACTTGACCAGAACGGCTGAACCCATGAGGCTCGACTTCGAGCGCAGGGAACCACGCTGTCGAATTTGTCGTGACGAAAGTGTGCGACTTCTAGTTAATGATCTCCTGGACTGGCGAGGTGTCCCAATCATCCTGCCCGGCAAGACTCACGTGGTTACCTACGCAGACATCCTGCGTGAGCTGGGAGCCCCTCAACGAGGGGCGTGACAAGAGAGACCGGATCAGCTACGACTCCTTATGGATCCACGCCAAGAGGCACTACGACCTCGCCGGGATAGCGGCCTACTGGGGAGGAGGCCGAATCATCAAGGAGGTGACGAAGGCCCTGGGGGATAAGGGGTCTAGGACACCTACAAAGTTGCCACAAAAAACCGCATTAAGTACGAAGAATTGATCCCTTATTTCACGTAGGTCAGGGACCGGGCACCCAGCCTAAGTGCCCCGATATGGCGGCCAAAGGAGAGTCAGAGCTGCATGTGCAGGCGGCACGCCTTCGTGTGCCTGCCGCCCGGCTCAGAACGAATAGACGTTCTCGATGCTGACGAACATGCCGTGGCCGGTGCCAGGCCAAAGGAATCCCGCGATGATGCTGGCCAGTCTCGTGGTGATCGGTTGCCTGGTGGGTTACCTGCCCGTCGTGACACGCGGTTCCCGGGGGCAGGCCCGTGCGTAGGCTGCCGACCTTCTCTGGCGATGGGGAGGTGCGTGATCCCGGCGCCGGGCAAGCCTTGGATAACGCACATCCGATGGGTGGTCGGGTTATTGCCAGCAGCGTCAACGCCAGGATGGCCGTTTTCGGCGCCTGGTGCGTCGCTAGAAGGCTCCGCCTTAGTTCGGCGACAGGGAAAGGTTGCCTGGGAAGGCCGGTCAAGCGGCCAGAGCCGTTTTGAGACTCCGACTCGCGCGTCAGACGCCATGCTCGACGGCTAGCCGGTGAATGTGACCGAGTGTCTGTGCTTGTGTCATCTCCTTAGCCTCCGTACTTCCACTGCTGCAAGGCATCGTTAACACCATCATGGCAACCTGCCGTGAAGTCTTGACGGTTATCCCCAACCGTCACCGTGCTGCAGTACTGATCAACCTGGCTCTTGCCCTCCGGCGTCAGAAGATAACGTGGGCCACTGTTCCCGGACATCCCCTGCACGCCCGTGACAAGCGACGTACCACTTCGATATCCATCGAAGTACGACACGCTGTTACGGTTAACTGGATTCGACGTCGTCGACGGCATCAAGATCATTGCAACAAAGAACAGCACGATGATCACCAGCAACACGACCCCTACCGCGATCGAGATTACCGTGATCGTTTTCCGGACATCGCTATCACCCGAACGAGGTGGCGGGGAAATTGGCGGCCGATAAACCGGCGGGTACATCGGGCGCTGAGGTGGGTAGTACGGGTAGTAGGTCATCGCGCCTCACTCCTTGGGCGGTTACGGACGCCGCCAGTCCTCTACGTTTCTCTGGTGCGCGATCGACCTACAGAGCACTTGGACCCGTCGTCAGGGAGCCCAAGTTCCTGAATGTGGTGGCCAGAGGGCCTGCACGTTGACCCGGCGCCGCTCAGCCGCAGTGCAAAACCCCCGCGCCCGCGACGTGCCGGGAATCAGAACCGCCCACTTTCCGCTGGCCATCCCGGCGACATAGCAATCGGAACTTCAGCGAGCCAGGGCTGGCGTACCTCCGGCAGAAGGCCGTCGTGGGCCTGTATCCGGCGCGGTATCGCGGCAAGGTCATCTGGGACGCCAACGTCGATCAGTAAGTGGGTCGACGCCGTGGGGGCAGTTCGGAACCGATCTTGCTGGTTTGGTGACATCGCTGGCGTTGATTGCGCAGAATGTCGATGCCGCCGAGTTGCTCGGCGTGCGGCGCGACATTGCTCTCAGGCACCGCTCGAGGGAGGGGGCAGCCGATGGACAGGCCCGGCACTGGCGTGGCCTTGGAAGCGGCGCTGGCTCGATGGGGCCGCGCCGCTGCTGTGGTCGTGCTTGTCGTCGCTGCCTTGGACTGGGTGGGCTGGGCGACTGGTGTCGAGGGGTTGACGCGGGTCTATCGGACCTGGCCGCAGATGGTGCCGTGGACTGCTCTGTGGTTGGCCGCGCTGGCGGCTGCGATCCTGGCGCAATCGGGGCAGCCGTCGCGTGGTCGGGTGTGGGTCGGGCGTGGCGTGGCCGTGATAGTGGGTGCCTTAGCCGTCGTGGTCCTCGCCGAGTACGTGACCGCTCGGCCGTTCGGTTTGGACCAGGTGTGGTTCGGGGAGGCAGTGCGCACGCTGCAATCGTCCTGGCCGGGGCGTCCGAGCCCGCAGACGACGCCGTCGGTCCTGCTGCTGTCTGCCGCCGTTGCGCTGACCCGATTGGATCGCCCGTGGACCGGCGTGGTCTGGCCGGTGTGCGTCGTGGGTGGCGCGGTCATCTCGTTTGTCTCAGTCGTGGCCTACTTGTTCGGTGCTATGACGCTGGTGGACGTGACGCCGTCAACCGGCATGGCGATCTCGACTGCCTTGGCTGTGCTGCTGCTCGTCGTGGCGACGTCGGTGGCGCGCCCTGACCGGCCTCCGCTCGCCTGGCTGCTCGCCCGACCCGACCGGGGGGCACTGGTGCGTTTGTACGGCCTCGCCGTCGGCTTTCTGCTCCTCGTGGCGTTGTCGCGGCTGACGTTCCTGGCCCTGGGCCGGAGCGAGAATGCGGCCTTTGCCCTCTCGGTGATGGTGTGCACGGTCGTAGTCGTGTTGGTCGGGTTCCGCTTGCGCCACCAAGAGCAGAGTCTTCTGATAGAGAAGGAGCAACTGAGCAGGGAACGCGCTGACGCTGAGATGCGCTACCGGATCCTCGCCGACAACGCTGTCGACATCATCGTTCACCTTCGCGGCAGCCAGGTCGCCTGGGTCTCGCCGTCGGTGGAGGCCGCGTTGGGGGGGCCACCTCAGCGGTGGATCGGCTCAGGCTTCAGCCGCCGCATCCACCCCGACGACCTCGACACACTCGCAATCGCGCTGCAGAGGATCGCCAGCGGCGAATCGGTCCAGCAACGGTTCCGGGTCCGCTCTGTCGACGGTGGTGACCACTGGGTCGATGGCCACGGAAAGCCCTACGTGGATGCTGAGGGCAACACCGATGGGCTGATCGCGGCGCTGCGTATCGTCGATGATCGGGTCGAGGCAGAGCAGCAACTCGAATGGTTGGCCCGGTTCGACACTCTCACCGGGTTGGCGAATCGTGCCGAGGCGATTGGCCGCCTTGAGTCCGCGTTGGAGCACCCGCCAGCTTTTGGAACGCACCTCGGCATCCTGTTCTGCGACGTCGACCACTTCAAGGACATCAACGACACCTGGGGACACGGCATTGGCGACGCCGTGCTCACAACTTTGGCGGCCCGAATCCGCGGATCTGTCCGTCAAGGAGACACGGTTGGACGGACGGGAGGTGACGAGATACTCGTCGTGTTGCCCGGCCTCCACAGCATCGACGAGGTCGCCCGCATCGGCGAGAAGATTCGTTGTCGCGCCGCCGAACCGATCCACGAATCCGGGAACACGATCCACGCGACCTTGAGCATCGGTGCCACTATCGCCGTTCCCGGCGAGCCCGTTTCCTCGATCACGGCCCGGGCCGACGCGGCGATGTACCAGGCCAAGTTAGGCGACAGGAACACCGTCATCCTGATCGAACCAACCCAGCGATCACGACCTACTGTTCGGTAATCCGCTTTTCCCTGGCTGTCGTTCGACACGACGAAATGGATCTCCACGGTCCCAGGGGCAGCAGTGGAACCCGACGACGGGCTGCGTCGGCCTCGTGGTCACCCCTTATTTATCTCCGATCGCGCCACCGTGGCCGATTTTGTCTCGAAAGAGACGGATATGAGAGTCTCTGTGTCGCAGTCAAGCTCGTCCGGACGGGCGCTGTCGGTAGGACCGGACGCCAGCCCGGTGTCGATGGGCGCTGGCCGTGGGCGCGCTAGAAGCCGCACTAGGGGGCGGCGGCGTTTATTGCCGCGGTGATGTCCGCTGCGCTGAAACCGGAAAGGTCAGGCACATTCTGCATCAGCTCGATCCGGGTCCCGTCTGGGTCGGTGAGATAGATCAGTCGCGGTGAGGCCGGGTCGGCGGTCTCACCGAGCACAGTGCGAGTCTGCTCCACCAATGCGCCCCCGGCGGCGACGATGGCCTCGGTCAGCCCGTCGATGTCCTCAACCCGAAACGACAGGTGCGTGAAGCCGAGCTCCGTCATAGGTTTACGCTCGCCCGACCCGCTCACCTTGACGTCGACCCACTGCAGCAGCTCGATCCGGATGTCGTCGCGGATGAGCATTGCCGAGCGGAAGGCACCTTCCTGCTCCATCGTCGTCGCGACCTCGTTGTTCCTGAAGTCGAGCTGGTAGAGCTGGGCGAACCCGAACACCTCAGAGTAGAAACGAATCGAGCGGTCCAGGTCGCTCACCACGATGCCGATGTGCGAGAAGCCCTGAATCATCAGGTCAGTCTGACACAACCCGTGCCTCGCGGAGGGTTGATGTCGGGCTCGGGCAACTTTGGCCGACACCGGCTACCACCCGCTGGACCCTGGGATTCCCTTGAAGGGACCGACCACCGAGCTGGTGATCCAGCCGCCGTAGAAGCCGCCGGGCTGCGGGACAACTTGCTCGCCGTTGACGGTGCAGCGGTCAACCAGCGC
The DNA here is from genome assembly GCA_963730415.1 of uncultured Actinomycetota bacterium. Classification (GTDB taxonomy): domain Bacteria; phylum Actinomycetota; class Actinomycetes; order Mycobacteriales; family Mycobacteriaceae; genus Mycobacterium. The sequence goes on from CAVSSC010000004.1 coordinate 643,540, forward strand.
GGCCATCACCGCGACCGCGTCGGCGATCGGCTCGAAACCAGGGGAGCGGTGGAGGTAGCTCCACGCGGCCTTCGGCGCGACTCGTGTGGTGGTCACCAGATCGTAGTAGGTCGCCTGACCCTTCCATTCACACCACGATGAGCCCGAGGTCTCACGAAGCACCCGGTCCGCGAAGGCCTCGCGGGGCAGGTAATACGTCGGCGGGTGGCTGGTCTCCAGCACCCGCCATGCATGGTTGGTCGACGCGATGGTCTTGCCGCCCAGCTCCACGGTGATCGAGCCCACGAAGGGCTCTAGTCGCGGCGGGCGGGGGTATTCCCACACGGATTCCTGCCCGGCGGCAGGTGTGACAGGCCTTGGCCGGATCTCCACGGTGACCTCCTCGGAATCATGTCCACAGAGTACGAAGCTGTCGTCGGATTCCAGATTGTCCAACCGTCCCACCTCTTACGCTGACGATGTGGCGGGACAGGGCCGATGCAGTAAACGGAGCCATGCGCCGTTCACCGATGGCATCTGAAACGGTTGGTGGAGATCGCTCTTGAGGACCAGGAAGGCCTCTTCGAGCGCAATCCGCACCTAGACAAGGCTTACCGCAACCGCTTACTTCTCATCGCTCTCTGCCAGGGCGGGGCGCAACATTTTGTGGACTGCAAGAAAGGCTTGAAGCATACGAATGGCGTGAAGGACCTCGACGTCTAGAGCTTCTATGCCAAGCATCCTAAGGTTGCCTGGCCATACCGACGGCACGGCGTAAAGGACTTCGGGCCATCGGTGTTCGGGTACCACCCGATCAGGCGGGCGGGGTTCGTTGGGCGACATGTCGACCTGATGGGACGGGCGCTGCCGGTGAAGCCGGACGCCAATCCGGTGGAGGCTGTGCGCAAGTGGCTTATTACCAGCAATAATCGAATCCCATGGCATCTCCGCCAGAAGGCCGTCGTAGGTCTTTATCCGGCACGGTACCGGGGCAAGATCATTTGGGACCACAGCGCCGATCTGTAGGGGGCAACTGAGTCGACGCTGAACTGCCAGCGGCACGACGCAGGTTGTGCGGTTGGAACGAGCAGACGTTCTCGATGCTGACGAACATGGCCCGCCCCGCTCGCCGTCGACTAGTAGAGGTAAACCACGGCATCAGTTCCGCCAGTACATGTCACGACATGACTGCCGACGCACGACATCAGGTAGGTCTGCCCGGTGACGGGGCTGTAGACGTTCAGGGCGACCGTCTGGCCTCGGAAAGATTGGTTCACGTACTGATAGCGAACCGCCTCGGCGAACTGACAGCTGGTGATGTTGCTGCCAACAGCCGACTTACCGAACTCAGTGTCGACAAAGTTGGTGGGACAGGGAGTGGCATCGGCGGGAACCACCGTGGGGCCACGTGCAGGGGTCGGCGGCAAGACGGTCTGGGTCCTTGTTTCAGTCTTCGGTGGAGGCGTTACTGTCTGTGTAGCGGTGCTCGCCGCATTGTTGTTCAACGTTATCGGGCTGAAGGAAGCTTTGGCGATGGCGAACAGCAGGATCAGAGCCGACGCGACGATAGCCGCCCACCTCCAGCCGCCCGCCCACGCCGCTTGCGGTGGCCCGCCGTAGTCCTCATTGACCTTCCCGACCTGCACAGCCACGACCGTTGCCGTCACGCACAACACCACCGAGGAGATGGCAACCATCCATAGGCCCCAGTCGACCTGTACTGCGATGGTCGTTCCGAACAAGTCGTTTGAAACCCCAATGGTCCTGACTATGAAGACCAGCGCGATAGCGAGACATCCAACGCCTGCGACGATAACCACCCAGGTGAGCGGGACAGCCCACCGGAGACTGAATGTCGTTCTGCCCCAGTTCAGCTGGGTGAAGAGCGCGATGCCCGACATAGCGCCGAGTATGAGGGTGAGGACTGCCCAACTGTTTGCGCCAAGGCCGTTGACGCTGCTAATAGTCAGGAAGTGCAGCCATGGTCCGATGCTGCCGACAATGATTCCGATGCTCGCCACGATCGCAGCGATCAAATTCGGCAGATAGTACGGCGTGGCGCTCAGACGCTGCGGGGGCGGCGGGTAGTCAACCGGGTGATCTGGCTGCTGCCACGATGCCCTTTGAAAGGGGTTCGTCGGGTCCCCGACCGATGCTAGAGCCGCAACGATGGCAACGACGGTGATGGTGGCTGTACGCAACGCTCGAATCATCTTCAACCGCCGGTTACCTTGGGTTTTTCGAAAACCGCCATGATCCGTCCGTGTTTCGCTGCCAGCCGTCCAAATCAACTACTTCAAGTTCTTGCTATAAGCCAAAAGGCTCCACCTTGCCTGGCGCCTAGCAAAGGGCCTTTGGACTCTCATGCGTCTACCAGACTGCCCATAGGCTCGATGGAAGCCTCGAGTCCTCACACCTCAACGGGAGGTAGGCGCTGTGCGATCAGTCGTTTTGTCCACGTTGGTCGTCCTCGTGTGGATCGCCTTGAGCACTCCCCAGCAAGTCCAGGCGGCGCCCGCGCAAGGCTGTGGGGTGAACCTGAGTGCCCCTGAAATTCAGGCTGCCATCAACTCCGTGCCGACAGTGCCGCAAGGTTGGCGATGGAATCACGATCCGCGAAGCTTTGACCCGAGCAGCAATTACAACCCGTGCGCAACACTGTCGGCGGTCATCATCACCATTGAAGGCGCAACCGGCAGTTCGCCTGATCAGGCGTTGCTATTCCACAACGGCAAGTACGTCGGCACAGGCACATCAAACGCATACGCCTTCACCTCTCTGAATGCGGCTCAGACAACTGATGACACCGTCGCACTCAACTACAAAGACGGCAGAAACGTCTGCACCGCATGCCCTGGACCGATCACCACCGTCAGGTATCAGTGGCAGGGCGACCATGTCGCGATGCTGGACCCTGCACCTGATTGGTAAAGGTGAATCTCAGCGTGAGAGATCCTCGGCACCAGCACATGACGGCACTCGCCGCACAAATTAGGGCGTGCACACGCTGTTACGGAATGAACATCCCCGGCGAAACCCAGGCAGCGCCAGGCTATGGCTCGGCGCGATCGCCGGTGGTGATAGTCGGACAAAGCCTTTGCAGACCGTGCATGGCGACGCAAATTCCCTTCACCGGAGGCAGCGGAAAATTAATCGACGAATGCTTCGACAGGGCGGAAATCGCGAAAGAAGAGATCTTCATTACCAACGTGGTGCACTGTCACCCGCCCAAGAACCGCAAGTCGCTCCCCGAATGGATAAAAAACTGTTACGCCTTATCTGCGCCATGAGCTTGACATAGTGCAGCCAAGGCTGGTTATCGGCTTGGGGAAAGACGCCGAAGCTGCACTGCGATCTGGCACTCTCGGCTTGGTCTTCGGCCCAGGCGCCGAAGAAGAGTCCAAGGTCCCCAAGACCACTCACCCGCCCCTGCCTGACCGAGCCGGAACGAGATCCGCTTCAACCCCTCTGACGACCCGAAACTGTGAAGATTTGCGACGCGGGTGTGAAGGCTTCGTTAAGAACGTGGCCCATTCCGCGTCAAACCAGCACCGTGGGAGTATGTCGCTCCGAACGTGGCGTCCCTGAGGTTGGCGTGGGCGGTGATGTCCGAGTCTGGGTCGGCGTGAGCCGGTGCCGCCAGTCCGATGGTCAGCATGACCAACTGGGCACCGCCGATGCCGATCAGCAGATTTACCTTGCTCAGGTCCATTTGTGCCCGAACACTCTGTGAAAGGAAGCGTGTGTTCAAGCCTCTTGCGTTCGCAGTGATTCCTGCTGTCTGTGCTGTCGGACTGGCAGCACCGGCGCAGGCCGACGGCGGCGGCTACATCGTGATCGCGGGGTCGGACTCCACCCATGCTGTCGAAACCACAATGGGCGGCAGCCTTGCCAGTCTGAGTGATGTTGAGGCGTATGCGGTGAGCCATTGTGCCGAGAGGCATGGCGCAACCGACTGCCGCGTTCTTGCCGAGGGTCAGCGTGGCTGTGTGGCCCTCTCCGATAATGGTCAGAGCTTCGTCGGGGGCTGGGGTGCCACCCGCAGTGCTGCCGGTGCCGCAGCGGTGGCCAAGGTAGGGGTAGCGGGGGCAAACGTGGACGTCGCTCGTTGCGTCGGCGATCCGGGTCTAATCTCCCCTACTGGGAACTTCTCGTTTGTGGCCACGCAGTAGCCATGCAACGCCCACCCCGCTCGCGCTATCACCACCTTGACCAGCCAGCAGCTGGTGAAGGCTTCGGAGTCATGGGCGACATCTTGGCCGGTGATGTGCACCGACACGCCTGCCCGCACCAAACACGTTGCTAGAGTTCACATCCCGCGAGCCGAATGTTGTTCTCTCCCTTGATAACCCGGCTATCAGCGCAACCACGCCTTCGCGTGTCTTGAGCTGAATGTTGTTCTCTGGCAACCCGCGCGCCATGCCCTGCCCGGCAGAGGTCTGCCCCTACCCCGTAGCGGTATAAAGTCTATGAGCCTCGTCCCCCGCACTGGCGGTTGCGCAGGGGCGGACCTGGGGCGGTCTGCACCAGGCCGTCGCGGAACGCGACGTGTTACCGACTCTCTTTGGCCGTTAAATAGCGAAAGCAGACGTGCGCAGCGGTCAGACCGCATCGACACTAAGGGGAGTCATGGCCGACACCGAGAAGACCCCCGCGACGCTGCTGGACGAGCTGGCTGCGCTAGAACCGGCGCGGCGGCGTGAGCTGGCGAAGCAGCTGCGGAAGGTGGCGGAGACCTTCGGAGAGGTGCCCGACGCTCGGCACGCCGCCCACACGCTCGGGCTGTTGGCCCACCTGCTCGACTCCGACTGACGGGCGCTGACTGGGTACTTGTCCTGTCGGCTGGGCGGGCCGCTTCCCATTCCGGTGCCTCGAATGTGTGCACTGAGGCGCGCGGATCCGGGTCAAAGGACCCTTTTCGGGACGACGGGGGAGGCAGAACCTGAAATGCGTACGGCCAGGCCTCGAAGCCGGAATGCGGGCGGCCGGGCACGAGGGGAGAAGAAGGGGCTCAGTCCATGACGACTGGCTGTAGAACTAAGACCGGGGTCTCAAGGAGATAGTCATGTCCGCCAAAACGAAGGTCTCGGCGCTTGACCACGCGATGCAAACCGCGCACACGTGGATCAACGACGTGGCCAGGGAGTTCGACACCGAGGATCGGGAGTTCGCCTACCGAGTGCTGCGCGCGTGGCTGCACACCCTGCGCGATCGGCTCACCGTGGAGGCGAGCGCCCACTTTGCGGCTCAGCTGCCCGACCTGATCAGGGGCATCTTCTACGCGGGCTGGAATCCCAGCGCCGTCCCCGAGATGTACGACGCCGAGGCCTACGCTGCGCGGTTCGCCCGTGAGGCGATCATCGCCCCCGACGACGTCGGCAAGGCGGCTGCGGCGACCACCGCAGCCGTATTGCATCATCTCCCGCCTCCCCAGATGGACAAGGCCCTGGCTCAGCTCCCCAGAGAAATCCGCACCCTACTGCAAGCCCAGCGGTGAACTTGCTCAGAAAACGGCGGCACCTACGCGGCTGCGATTGAAGCGGTGATGCGCCAGCTGCAAGATGACCTTGGCCAGCCGAAGCCGCCGCCGTGGCGGCTACCCGGCGTTGGGCCGACAACCCGCCATAATTCGTCGGGTCTCGGCGTTTGATCGGGCGAGAAGAAGGCGACGCTCGCCTCCCGACCCCAACCGACCGTGTCTCGAAAGAGACGACATACGAGGGTCTCAAAACTTCGTGTCGGAGATGGCACAGCGATATGACGGACATCGTCGACCAGCAGTGAAACGATTCCGGTCCCGGAATTTCGCGAGGCGTTGCGACGACTTCATCCGATCGCGGACGAAAACCCGGACGGCTAAAAATGGCGAGGACCACGGATTTGTGGCCGCCCGTGATCGTGGGATGGCCGGTAGGGCGGTCGTCATGGCCACGGAGATGACCCAGACGGACCGGCAGGGTAACTTTCGCGCCTGAACGTGTGTGTACCAGTCGGTCGATGAGCAGCACGGGACGTGCATCCGGTGGCACCGGTGCAGAGGGGATTCCGATGACGAAGATCTACTACGAGTCCGACGCTGACCTGTCGGTGCTGGACGGGCAGAGGGTTGCCGTCGTCGGGTACGGCAACCAGGGCCGCTCGTGGGCCCTCAACCTGCGTGACTCGGGCCTGGCGGTGGAGGTCTTCACCCGGGCCGACGCCTCCCGGGACCAGGCCGAGGCCGAGGGTTTCACGGCCCACGAGATCGAGGCGGCGAGCGAGTGCGACGTGATCTGCACCCTCATCCCCGACGACGTCATCCCTGAGCTGCCCATCACGCCCAAGCCCGATGCGCTGTGGGTGCTGGCCTCTGGCTACGCGGTGGCCTTCGACCGGATCGACCCCAATTGCGACGTCGGCATGGTCGCCCCTCGGATGCTCGGTCCCGAGGTGCGTGGGTGCTATGTGGAAGGCGTGGGGTTCATCACCGCGCTCGGTGTCCAGAAGGACAACTCCGGGACCGCGCTGGCCCGCACGCTGGCCGTCGGACGGGCGGTCGGGGGCTTGCGCCAAGGTGCCATCGAGATGACGCCGCGTCAGGAGGCCGTCCTCGACCTCGCGGTGGAGCAGGTGCTCGCCCCGGCCATGGCCCGGGTCTCCGTGAGCTTCGTCGAGGTGATGTCGGGGGCCGGCATCCCCCTCGAGGCGATCATGGCCGAGCTCATGCTCTCGGGCGAGATCGAGCGGAGCTACCGGCTGCTGCGGCTGGAGGGCTACGCCGGCCAGATGCGCTACCACTCGCCGACCAGCCAGTACGGCCAGATGTCGCGGGCGGATCGGTACGACGGCCTCGACGTCCCCGGGGTGATGCGCGAGGTGCTGAGCGAGATCGAGTCGGGCAAGTTCGCCGACGAGTGGGACGCCGAGCGCGACGCGGGCTACCCGAACCTGCAGCGCCTGCGGGCCGAGAACCTCAGCCCCGAGGTCGTCGCCTTCGAGGAGGACCTGCGCGCCCGCCTCGGCGAGCGGGCCAAGCCCCCCGCCCGCTGACCCCCGAGCTCCCTCCCTCACGGCCTATCCTTTAGAGGACCCTGGAAACGGTGGGGCCCGGATCGGCGGAGGGTCGGATGACGGCCATAGCAGCGTGCCGGACGTGTGGCACCGAGCCGCTGGAGAAGGCCCGATTTTGCCACGGCTGTGGCTCACCACTCGACGAAGCAGATACCCGCGCGGAGTACAAGCAGGTCACGGTGCTGTTCGCCGACGTCGTCCATTCGATGGACATCGCTGCGGCCGTCGGGGCGGAGCGGTTGCGCGAGATCATGGCCGAACTGGTCGACCGCGCTGCGGCGGTGGTGCAGCGTTACGGCGGCACGGTGGACAAGTTCACCGGCGACGGCATCATGGCGGTGTTCGGCGCGCCGGTGGCGTTGGAGGACCACGCCGTGCGGGCGTGTCTTGCGGCATTGGGCATCCAGGAGGAGACGGCCCGGCTGGCCGCTGAGGTCAACGACCGCGACGGTGTCGATCTGCAGTTGCGGGTGGGGCTGAACTCCGGCCAGGTGATCGCCGGTGAGATCGGTTCGGGTGCTTTGGGTTACACCGCGATCGGAGAGCAGGTCGGCATGGCGCAGCGGATGGAATCGGTGGCACCGCCGGGTGGGGTGATGCTCAGCGCGTCCACCGCGCGACTGGTTGATGGCGCAGCGGACTCTCGGCGAGCTCGGAGCTGGTTCAGATCAAGGGTGCCGACGAGCCGGTGCCCGCCCGTCGGCTGTTGGGCATGGGCGACCGGCATCGCGCTGTCGGGCGTGCTGAGTCGAATCTGGTCGGTCGGCGCTGGGAGATGTCCGCCGTCGAAGGCCTGCTGGACCGCGCAATCGACGGCCACGGCGCGGTGGTCGGCGTGGTCGGGTCACCTGGCATCGGTAAGAGCCGTCTGGTGCGCGAGGTGGCGGCGATGGCGCGTCGGCGTGGCGTGGAGGTGTTCACGACCTTCTGCGAGTCGCACACCAGCCAAGTCCCCTTCCATGCCGTCGCACGGCTGCTGCGCGCAGCCATCGGCGTCGAGGGGCTTGACGGGCAGACCGCTCGGGATCGAGTGCGCGACCGCGTTCCCGACGCAGACCCTGAGGACTTGGTGCTCTTCGATGACCTGCTGGGCATCGCCGATCCCGATGCGCCGCTGCCGAAGATCGACCCGGATGCCCGTCGGCGGCGGCTGACCGCGCTGGTGAACGCCGCCTCGCTGGCCCGCGAAACCTCGGCGCTCTACGTCATCGAGGACGCGCACTGGATCGACGAGGTCAGCGAGTCGCATGCTGGCCGAGTTTCTCACCGTGATCCCGCAGACGCCCTCGCTGGTGCTGGTCACCTACCGACCGGAGTACGAGGGGGCGTTGGCTCGGGTGCACGGTGCTCAAACCATCGCCCTTGCGCCGCTGAGTGATTCGGAGACCACGGCACTGGTCTCAGAGCTGATCGGGCCAGACCCCTCGGTGGGTGCGCTGGGCCAGAAGATCGCCGAGCGGGCCGCCGGTAACCCGTTTTTCGCCGAGGAGATCGTGCGCGACCTGGCCGAGCGCGGCGTGCTGCAGGGGCAGACCGGCGCATACGTGTCAACCGCAGATGTCGGTGAGGTCAAGGTGCCTGCCACCTTGCAGGCGACCATCGCGGCTCGCATCGACCGCCTCGACCCGAAAGCCAAGCGCACGCTGAGCGCGGCGGCGGTCATCGGCTCAAGGTTCAGCTTCAATTTGCTGGAAACGCTGGGGATTGATCCTGTCGTTGAGGACCTGGTGGCAAGCGAGCTGATCGATCAGATCAGGTTCACCGGACAACCCGAGTATGTGTTCCACCACCCGCTGATCCGCACCGTGGCCTACGAATCACAGCTCAAATCGGATCGCGCCGAGCTGCACCGGCGCGTCGCGGCCGCAATCGAATCAGGTGACCCGGCAGCGGCCGAGGAGAACGCGGCGCTGATCGCCGAACATCTGGAGGCCGCCGGTGATCTGCACGCCGCCTACGGCTGGCATATGCGCGCCGCAACGTGGGCCACAAACCGCGACATCGCCGCAGCGCGATTGAGTTGGGAGCGCGCCCGAAAGATCGCCGACGCCCTACCCGCCGACGACCCCAACCGGGCCGCCATGCGCATTGCCCCTCGCACCATGTTGTGCGGGACCGCCTGGCGAGTCCATGTCAACGTGGCGGGTGACCGCTTCAATGAGTTGCGGCAGTTGTGCGCGGCCGCCGGAGACAAGGCCTCACTGGCCATCGCCATGGCAGGGCTGGTGGCTGATCACGCGCTTCAGGCCCGGACGCGCGAGGCGTCACAGCTGGCATCGGAAGCCATGGCCCTCACCGAGTCACTCGCCGATCCGACCTTGACGGTGGGGCTGTCCTTGCCGTTCGTCTACGCCAAGGCTGAGAACGCCGAGTGGTCTGACGTGCTGCGGTGGTCACAGCGGGTTATCGACCTGGCCGACGGTGACCCCTCAAAAGGCAACTTCCTAATCGGGTCTCCGTTAGCGAGCGCCTCTATATCGCAGGGTATTGCCCGTTATTGGCTGGGTCATCCCGGATGGCGAGAGGACCTGCGCGACGGCCTGGCCATGGCCCGCAGCGTCGACCCTCCGTCCTACGCCAGGGCCGTCACCTACGTCTACGGCATGGGAATACCGATGGGCGTGCTGAGGCCCGACGATCGCGCGGTGCGCGAGATCGAGGATGCCCTACGGAAAGCCGAACGATCCGGTGATGACCTCGCACTGTCGAACGCCCGGCTGACGCTGGGCCTTGCGCTGGTGCACCGCCACACCGCTGCGGAGCGCGACCGTGGACACGAGATTCTGGCCGAGGCAAAGGACTTGTTCCTAGGCCGGGAACAGAACCTGCGCGAATTACCCTTCGTCAACGTCTACTTGGCACGTGAGAGGGCTCGCCGTGGAGATCGCGACGAGGTGATACCGCTCATGCGCGCCACCGTCGACCATCTGTTCCGCCAGGGACAGCTGCTGGCGTGGGGCGTTCCTGCCACCGGTGTCCTGGTGGAGACGCTGCTCGATCGCGGGACCGAGGCTGACGTGGCCGAAGCCGAGGCCGCGATCGAGCGGTTAGCGGCCGCGCCCGCCGATGAGGGCCTGGTGATACGCGAGATCTGGCTGCTGCGGCTGCGGGCTCTGCTGGCGCGGGCTCACGGTGACGATGCCCGCTATCGCGAATACCGGGATCGCTGCCGCACGATGGCGAAAAGGCTTGAGTTTGAGGGGCATATCGCATGGGCCCAGGCCATGCCATGACGCTGATCGGTCGGGAGGCATGCGCAGCTTGTCTCGAAATAGACGACATATGAGGGTCTCGAAACGTCTTGCTGGATGCTGGAAACGGCGTTCGCCGGAATAGGCGCCGACTCAGCGGCAATTGCGGGTTTCGCGACGCCAGGCCTTCAGACACCGAGCGCGCCGAACGTGTCGAGGTCGATGATGGCGGCCATGTGGCGCTGCGCCATCGCCCGGATGTTCTCCCACGGTTGCAGGATGGGCGGTGTGACCGCCCAGAGGAACCCGTGGAGGCTGTAGCGGCGGTACGCATCCCATGCCCGCTCATGGGTAGGTGCGGGCGCCCCGTGCGCGGAGAGCGCGGCCAGGTAATGGTCGAGCAGTCCTTTCTCGTGCTTGCGCCGATCGTCGGTCGCGAGCGCCCCGGTCATGAAGTAGGCCACATCGTGCAGTGGCGGCCCGAAGCACATTGCCTGCCAGTCGAAGAACGTCGGCTGTCCGCCTGCGTCCACGTAGGCGTTGCCAACGTGCGCGTCACCGTGGGTGATGCAGGTTGCCTCTGCCGAATGTTGCTCCCACATCCGTGAAAACGCCGCCGCGACGCGCCTGCGGTCGTTGAGCGGCGCCACAAGCGTGGGCGCTTTCGGCGAGCGCAAGAAGGTGGCCCTGTTGAATCTGCTGAGCAGCACGGGCGTGAGCGCGCGGACGACTGAGGCCTGTGGAACCCAGGGATGCGTCTCGTGTGTCGCGTGCCACGTCGCGGCATGCCACGCCGCCTGGACCTCCAGTGCGGTCGCTACGCGGTCCGGTCGCCACGCGACGGTCGGATCGCCGAAGGAGACTCCTGCGGTGACGAGATCCTCGAGCACCAGGATGCCCTGGCCAGTCTGCGCGTCGACACCGGCGAACCAACAATCGGGCAAGGCCACGTGGATGGTCGGCGCGAGATGGTTGTAGAAGCGAACCTCAACCTCGTAGGCCTTGGCCGGGTCAAAGAGATCGAGAAGCTTCACCACGCGCGTGAGTGCCTTGACTCGCCAGCGGTCGTCGAGACCGCCCTTGACGCACAGCGTCTCGGGGGGCCCACCCGTGACCGCGCCACCGGCGTAGTGCGCACGAATCCGAACCTTCGTCGCCGTGCCCCGGATCACTTGGACGATCTCGACAGCCTCGACTGTCACCGCCGGAAATCGTTCGCGCAGCGCGTATGTCAGCCAGGCCGCCGTCAACTCGTCGACGGAGTGCGGGAGGGGGTAGGCGGCGGTGAACGCGCCTTCATCGGACAAAATCATCGGCGAAATTCTATCGACCCGGAGACCGGGCTGAGGCTATGCCATGACGGCGATCGGTCGGGAAGCATGCCCACCTTGTCCCAAAACAGACGACTTACGAGAGTCTCGAAAGTCAGTCGCGGTTTGCCGGGTGGTGGTGGGCCTGGTGTGACATCCTGTGCGGGTGTCCGCAGGGGGCCCGCCTTCAGGGGTGGTGACGTTTCTGTTCACCGATATTGAGGGTTCGACCCGTCGGTGGGAGAAGGACGCGGAGTTGATGCGGAAGGCCCTCGCCGCACATGACGAGGTGTTGCGCTCGGCGATCGAGGGGCACGGCGGTTGGTTGTTCAAGCACACCGGTGATGGGGTGTGCGCCGCGTTCGCGTCGCCGAGGTCTGCGGTGGATGCTGCGGTGGCCGCGCAGCTGCAGCTGGAGTTGCCGGTGCGGATGGGGCTGGCGACCGGTGAGGCCGAGTTGCGCGAGGGTGATTACTTCGGTGCGGTGCTGAACCGCGCGGCGCGGGTGATGGCCGCCGGGCACGGCGGTCAGATCCTGCTCGACGGGCTCACCGCGGGTTTACTCAGCGACGTCGAGCTGGTGGATTTGGGGCCACGGCGGTTGCGCGACATCGCTAAAGCCGTGGAGATGTTTCAGGTCCGGGCCCCTGGGCTGCGTAGCGAGTTTCCGCCTTTGAAGACGTTTGATCCGACGCCGGGGAACTTGCGGCCCCAGTCCACGAGCTTCGTCGGGCGCGAGTCCGAACTCGTTGAGGTGCAAGCCGCTGTGAAGGGTCATCGGTTGGTGACGTTGACCGGGGTGGGTGGGGTCGGCAAGACCCGCCTGGCGCTGGAAGTGGCGGGACGGCTGGTCGATGAGTTTCCCGACGGGGTTTGGTTTTTCGAGCTGGCCGCAGTCACCGACCCCGCGGCGGTACCCGACGCCGTCGCGGCGGTGTTGGGCATCACCCAACAACCGGGCAAGACAGTGACCGAGTCGGTGGCCTCCGCCTTGGAGGGCAGAGTCCGGCTGCTCGTGTTCGACAACTGCGAGCACGTTGTCGACAGTGTCGCGGATCTGGCCGAGGCGATCCTCGCCGCCTCGGCGACCGTAACGATTCTTGCGACCAGCCGGGAAGGATTGGGGGTCAGCGAAGAACAGTTATGGCGTGTCCCGTCGCTGGACGTCAACTCCGGAACCGAATCCGCCGCCGTGAACCTTTTCGTCGACCGTGCCCATAGTGTCGTGTCGGACTTCTCGCTGGCCCAGCCCGGCGAGGCGGACGCTGTGGTGGAAATCTGCCGCCGCCTCGACGGCATCCCGTTAGCCATCGAGTTGGCGGCCTCGCGGATGGCGTCGATGACGGTAAGCGAGGTGCGTGATCGTCTGGATCAGCGGTTGCGGCTGCTGGTCGGCTCGCGGCGCGGACTGGAACGCCACCAAACCCTGCGCCACGCGGTGGCGTGGTCCTACGACCTGCTCGATGACGCGGAGAAGGTGCTGCTGAAGCGGTGCTCGGTGTTCGCCGGAGGATTCGACCTGCAAAGTGCCTGCGCCGTCATGGGTTCCGATGATGACTTCGCCACCCTGGATCTGCTCGATGCGCTGGTACGCAAGTCGCTGCTGGTCGCTGACAGGTCTTCGGGGCGGACCCGGTTTTCGATGCTGGAAACGATCCGCCAATTCGCCGAGGAACAACTCGTCGCCCGCGGCGAAGCATCCAAGATTCGGGCCGCCCACTCGCGGTACTTCGCCGGACGCGAAGCCGACATCCTGGCCCTGTGGGACAGCCCCCGACAACGGGAGGCATACGACTGGTTCACTATCGAGCTGGCCAATCTGCGCACCGCGTTTCGCTGGGCCGCCGACCAGGGCGATCTCGACGCCGCTGCCGCCATCGCCAGCTATGCGGGATTCCTCGGCTTCATGGTCCAAACCTATGAGCCGGTCGCCTGGGCTGAAGAGCTGATCGAGCCCGCCCGCGTCGCCGACCACCCGCGGCTGGCGTTCCTGTACGTGATGGCATCGCTGTGCTACCTGACCGGACGGATCGAAGCGGCTGTCGGCTACAGCGACGCCGGGCAGATCGTTCTCGGCAGGAGCCGCGAGGCGCTGCCGTACGGCATCGAAGCCTGGCTTGGAGCTGTATACCTAGCCATCGGGCAGCCCGAGCGGTGGGCCGAGCTGTGCCGCGCCCAGCTCGCACGCCGCGGCGACACCCACGTCCAGATCCGGTCATGGCTGGTTTCCACCCTTTCATTGGCCGGTTCTGGTGGGGAGGCGATGGATTCCGCGGATGGCCTCACCGAGGCTGCGGAGGCAACAGGCAACCCGACCTTGCTCGCGACGGCGCTCGGTGCCTACGGTTGGGCTTTCCGTGACGCCGATCCCGTCGGGGCGCTGAACGCCCTGGGCCGGGGTGTGGTGATCGCGCAAGACTGCGGCAACCGCACCCTCGCGTCAGTCCTGGCGCCGTTTCTGGCACAACTTGAGGTCGAGCACGGCGACCCGGTGGCCGCATTCGATCACCTCACTCTGGCAATCCGCAGCTTCCACAATGCGGGCGACACCACCACGATCCGCGCCCCGCTGGCCATCCTCGCCGCTCTTTTCGAACGGCTCGGACGCTACGAACCGGCGGCCACTATCGTCGGCTTCGCCCTCAGCCCCATCGCCGCAGCGGCGGTCCCCGAAATCACCACCGTGATCACCCACCTCCGCGATGTCCTCGGTGAGGCGACCTACGAATCGCTCGCCCGCAAGGGTGAGACGATGACCACCGCCGCCATCGCGACCTACGCCTATGACCAAATCGACCAGGCCCGAACAGAACTGAAGGGTGCCTCGAAATAGACGAGTTATGAGAGTCTTGAAAGTCAGTCTCAGTACAGCGGCGATAATTAGCCCCGACGAGGGCGGTTGTTCGCTGTTCTAGCCTTTCGGGGTCAGGACGACGACGGGTATGGGTCGCGACGTCCGCTTCTGGTATTCGATGTAGCGGTTTTGGTTGTTCTTGTTGACGATCTGCCATAGTCGCGGGTAGTCGGGATCGTCGGGCAGCACCGGTCGTGCGGTGACAGCGAAACGCCTTGGGCCGACGTTGATCTCGACGTCGGGCTTGGCCTTCAGGTTGTGGTACCAGCCAGGGGCCTCGGGCGCGCCGCCCTTAGAGGCGACGACCAGATAGTTGTCACCATCGCGGGCGTAGGTCAGCGACGTCGTGCGTTGTTTGCCGGTCTTCGCGCCGACGGTATGCAATAGCAGGCTCGGTATCCACAGCGTGCGGTGACCGATCCAGCCGTTCGTCTTCCGATACACCATGTCGTGCACCCGCAGCACCTGCGGGAGCACCTTTTCCTCCACGAAACTCATAGCTGCCAGTCTCACTCAGTAGCGTCGATCTTCTCCAGTGCCTCCCGCAAAGTGCGTCCGGTTTTCTCACGGTCCGGGTCATGCCGCAGCAGCATGCCCTTCGCGAACGACAGCTTGTCGTCGTTTTCCCGCTGTACCACATGCAGGTCGAAGTGGAACACCGATTGGAATGCGGCGCGCCCGTAGTTGGGAACGACGTTGTTACCGTCGGCGTGCAGACCCGACTCGCGAGCCGCCCTGCTGGTGATGGCTTCCCAGTGCTGGGTGCCCGGACGAACCACCGATGCGGTCCGCTACTGCGATGACGCGGGCAACACCACGCTCATCCCCGTATCTCTGGCCACCCTCGCGGCAGTTCTGGACCGGCTCGGACGCTACGAACCGGCGGCCACCATCGCCGCTTTCGCGCTCAGTCCCCTCACCGCAGCGACGATCCCGGAAATCACGACGGCGATCGCCCACCTTCGCAATGTGCTCGGTGAGGCGACCTACGAATCGCTCGCCCGCAAGGGCGAGACGATGACCACCGCCGCCATGGTGACGTATGCCTACGACCAAATCGACCAGGCCCGAACGGAACTGAACGCAGTCTCGAAATAGACGACATACGAGGCTCTCAAAATTCTGTACCGGAATCACGGTGAACGCCGACGGCCCCTTGTGGAGTGTCCAACCGCCTATCCTTAGAGCACCCAAACGCTGGGGCCCGGGATCGGCGGAGGATGTCGATCACCAACAACCTCGGCGCGCAGAATTGGGCTCACCGCGCGTGAATGACTTGAGATAACGACACCAAGTTACTCGGAACCACGCGGATGACGCCGCCGTGCGGGGTGTCGATATCGGAGATCAGAAATAGCGCGATCGATACGGTCAGTGGCAAGACCACTAGAACAAGCAAATCGGTGCGCCGTTCGCGATAGCCGAGCAGCATATTGGCAAAAATCGCGATCGATGCCAGCAGCGCCCATGCTGCAGTCGGGATGCGGTTCAACTGGGCGGCCTGCGAATAGCCTTGAGAATTAAGCACATCATTCATTCCGGAAATCACGAGCGCGACCACCGGGGTCGGCTGCGCGATTCCGACAGCCACCACCGACGACCAGAGCTGGGCTTGCAGCTTGAGTGAGTCGCTGCTGGTAGCGGTGGTCTCGACCCCACGGTAGTTCTGGATGCGTTGATCGACATAGCGACGAAGCAAATCACGCACCTTCGTCTGATCTTGGGCAGGCAGCAAGTCCGTGCGCACATATTCGGTGCCGATCGCGTTCGCCTCCTGTGCTTCGAGGTTCTTGCGCTGGTCGTAGCGGCTCACCGCCATCGAGAAGCTGAATCCGATGATGAGCGCGAGGAGCGTGAGCGTGGCGGACAGAACGATGTCGAAATCGGCCTGCCCTTCTCTCGCAACGGGTCTGACCTTGCGGCGCAGCAGATCGCCGAGGTAGGCCGCGCCCCACTGCACGGCAAGAGAAAGCGCGAACACGATGTACGGGTGGTCGAGGACGCGGATCATGCGATTACCCCCGATCCATTTCGTGATGATGGCGCGCGGGACGGGTGGATCGAAGCGAAACCTATCACGCCCGCTTACTCGGCCCCCTCGCGTACGCGAACCGGCCTAGACCTGTCGATGACGGGGAAATCATTCAGGAACCCGTTCGCGACCGCTTGAGTTCGAGGGCCATATCGCCTGGGCCAAGGCGATGCCATAAAGGCGGTCGGTCGGGAGTCCCTGTCCCGCCTCGTCTCGAAACAGACGACATTCGAGAGTCTCAAAACTCCGTGCCGGAATCCCGATGGGCGAGCGAGCTGACGTTCGTGCGCGGCGACAATAGCTCCCTCGACCCGATCTGGCCGATCTGGGGCGTTCTGGACTTGACACCGAATGGTCGCGGAGAATCAGCTGCCTACCCCTCTTTGCAGTACGAGTAGTAGTAATCGCACGTTGTAACCCGCTCACCGAACAACTCGCCAGCCTGCACAACACCGAACGCCGACTGAACCGATGACGCATTTAGTGGCACTGCCAAGGTGTACCGCGAGGTGCACGTGTCGGCGTGGCGAACGGATTGGCGATTCTCGACCTTTCATGATCGAAAGTGGGTAGCATTTGTTTGCTAAAACAGCAAAGCGAGTGCGTGGCAAGAGGCAACATGACGAGGAAAGTCAAGATCGTCGCCGTCTTCTCGATCTGTACTGTCTTCATAACGGCTCTCGACACAGTTGCTGGTTTTGCTGCGCGCGCAGACGATTTGAGGACCGCGGTGTACAGCGGCGTCAACCGGCTTCGCCAGACGTGCGGGGTGATCGGCGACGACCCGCGTTTGACAGTAGCAGCGCAGCGGCACGCCAACGACATGCTGAAGAACGGTGTGGACGGCCACATCGGTTCGGACGGCTCTTCACCGCAGGCACGTATCGCGGATGCGGGCTACACCAGGACCGGCTACACGGGTGAGATCGTTTACTGGGGCACCGGATCCGCTGCGACTCCCAGCGTAGCCCTCGACTTGTGGATGGAAAGTCCTGCACACCGAGCGATCATCCTGAACTGCGCATTCACCGCAGGCGGCTTCGCCACCGCCTGGGACGGCAACAAAATGGCCGCCGTCGGTGACTTCGCGGCTCCGTAAACCCACGCCGGGCCAAGCTGTTTCGGATCACCACCGCCATCGCAGCACTCACTCCCCTCACCGCAGCGGCCTTCCCCGAACTCGGCACAGCGACTACCCACCTACGCGATGTCCTCGGCGACACGACCTACGAATCGCTGGCCCACAAGGGTGAAGCGAAGACCACCGCCGAGATAGTCACCTACGCCTACGACCAAATCGACCATGCCCGAATAGAACTGAACGCCGTCTCGAAATAGACGAGTTTTCGAGAGTCTCAAAAAGTCACTCGCAGCTACGCGGCTTCGGCTCGGACGAGTTCACGTGGTCGCGTTGCTCTTCGGCGAGGTGGTGATCACGGTCGTTTCCGCTGACTGCGCTGCCTTCTCGGCCCGTTTCGGGGGTTGCTTCGCGGGCCGCCCAATTCGGAGGCGATCACGGCAGCGGAGAGGTCCGGTCGCCGATCTTGTCGGATGTTTCCAAGGGCACCCGAGTGCCGTTGAGAAACAAGCTGAGCAGGCTGAACCATGCGATGGTCGCGATGTATTTGCGTGTGATCGTCGCACCGAACGTATCGAGCAGAGACTGCAAGGTGCCATCGGTGAGGGTGCCAGAAGTGAGGAGCGCGTCAGTAGCGGCAATCAATAGCAGGTAGTCGTCGTTGAGGCCATGGACCGGGCGATCGGCGGCGACCGCTTCGATTTCAGCGGTCGTCAGCCCTGCGTTTCTGGCCATCTGCTCGTTGGCCTGCCATTCGTAGGGGCAATCGAGTACAGATGCGGCACGCAAAATAATGACCTCGCGATGCTTCGCGTCGATATCGGGTTCGCCGAAGATAGCTTGAACCATGCCAATAAGCGCAGGGAACAGATCTCCGGTACCGCTCATCATCTTGAGGACGTTAAGTGCTGTATCGGGGTCGTAAGCGTCCCCGATAATCCGTGCGACGTCACTGTCATTCGGAAGCGGCACGAGGACGGACGCGCTGTAGGGGGTGGGCTTTCCCATTGTCGGTGTCTCCTTGACCATAGTCGGCGGATCCTTGCGGAGAGCGTAAGTCGTCGGGACCATAGTCGGTCAGCCGAATAGAGTACGACCCGCCGACGCCAGGGCACTGCGTGGTTCGCGGGCGCGGCCCGCTTCGCCGGGATGTCTCGAAACAGACCTTGAGCTCAACCAGTCAGCGCATCACTGCAGCCCGATGATGTGCCGATGGAGGTTGGTGTGGGTCCGGTTGGGTTTGACGTCGAACAGCAAGCGCTTATTTGGGCGATGTGGCGTCGTGGTGATGCGATCCGCGAGATGGAGCGCGCGCTGGGTGAGACGTTGCCGAGGATCCGACGCTACTTGCGTGAATCGGGCGGGATGCCGCCGATCCCGCGGCGGCGCAGAGTCGGTCATCTGACCCTGGAGGAACGTGAAGAGATCTCACGCGGGATCGCGGCCGGCTTGTCGGCAAGGGTGATCGCCGGACGTATCGACCGGCCGTCGTCGACGGTGTCGCGGGAGATTGCCCGCAATGGTGGCCGCGATGCGTACCGGGCATTGGTCGCTGACGCAGCGGCGTTCCAGCGGGCGCGGCGACCGAAACCGAGCAAGCTCGCCGCCAACCCGGAACTACGGGATGTGGTCGCCGACAAGCTCGATGACGACTGGTCGCCGCAGCAGATCGCCCAGTGGCTGCGGCGGGAGTTTGGTGGTGACGCGGCGATGCGGATATCCCACGAATCGATCTATCGTGACTTGTATATGCCGTCGCGAAAAGTATTTGACGCCACCATGTTCCACTGCCTGCGAAGCAAGCGTTCGATCCGACGGCCGCGCGGAAAGAAGCGTTCGCACGGTCGCGGCCAGATCCGGAACATGGTCTCCATCCGGGAGCGACCGACCGAGGCGGACACCCGGCAGGTCGCCGGTCACTGGGAGGGCGATCTCGTGTTCGGAGCGCGCCCATCGGCGGTGGCCACCCTCGTTGACCGCGCCACCCGTTACGCGATGGTCGTGGCGCTGCCCGATGGCAACAAGGCCGACGCGGTGGCTGCCGCGTTGATCGACCACATGGGCCGGCTGCCAGCACACCTGCGTCGGTCGTTGACCTGGGACCGCGGCAGCGAGATGGCTCAGCATTCGGCTATCACCGCGGCGCTGGCACTTCCGGTGTTCTTCTGCGATCCGCACCACCCATGGCAGCGCGGCACCAACGAGAACACGAACCGACTGCTGCGCCAGTACCTGCACAGGAACGCCGATCTGGCCACGTTCACTCAAGACGAGCTCAACGCTGTCGCCGCGAAACTTAACCACCGCCCGCGTCGAGTACTGGGCTGGTCCACTCCGGCCGAGGCGTTCGGCGCTACCGAGCCGGTTCCGATGCTGCTTACGCCTGCCTAGCCGGTGCGGTTTTTCGGCTGCGATCATGGCTCAGTGGCCGTTGGCGGACTTCCCGAGATCGATGTCGCCCGCGTGCAACGCTGGTGCGCGGGCCAGGTTCCCGAGCACGTTCGCGACGAGGTCCGCGTCGAATGCGACGTCGCACCAAGACATCTGACCATTTGTGAGTGCCGACCGCCCTGGCGCGAGGACTTTGGCCCCGACTGGACCCGATTCCCGATCGCCCGGCTGCGCTACACCAAGGGCACCGGACTATGGACGCTGTACTGGCGCGACAGCAACGATAAATACCACCGCTACGCTCCTCTGGACCCCAGCCCACAAGTCCAAGACTTGCTTGACTACCTCGATGACCGAGCTGACCCCATCTTCTGGGGCTAACGACGGGCTAACCTGATCCAACCGATGCACTGACCGGTTGAGCTCAAGACCTCATATGCGACATCTATTGAGGCGGGTCCGCCGTCGGCATTTCCCATGGTGGGGCTGTCTCAATTGTTCGTCTCAGAAATAGATGTCTCGTAAAAAGCGTTGAAGTAATTGTGGGACGGGGAAATTCACTGGAAATGGATCTGCGGGTTGGTGGCGCGCGCGTGGGCTACACCAGGGTAAGTTCCGTCGCCCAGACTTTGGATCAGCAGAACGCCGCACTGGAGGCGGCCGGGGTCACCAAGATGTTCTCCGACACCATGTCCGGCGCTCGCGATGACCGTCCCGGCCTGGCCGCCCTGCTGGACTACGTCCGCCCCGGCGACACCGTGGTGGTCTGGAAGCTAGACCGGCTCGGACGCAACATGATTCACATCCTGCAGACCGTCAAGGAACTGACCGACCATGGCATCACCCTGGTGTCGACCACCGACGGCATCGACTCCTCGACCGCTGCGGGCCGGATGATGATCGGCGTCCTGGGCTCCCTGGCCGAGTACGAACGCGAGCTGACCAAAGAACGGACCGCTCTGAAACGGGCGGCCTCGCGGGCGAACGGCACCACATTCGGGCGGCCCCGCAAGGTCTCCGATGCCGAGCACATCACCACCGCGAAGCGGATGAAGACTGACGGCCACACCGCCAAGGACATCGCCAAATACCTTGGGGTCAGCCGCGCCACGCTCTACCGCTACCTCGCCGCCTAACACCACAAGCGTCTGGTCCTCTCCTCCCGACCCTGCCGCCAACCGGCGTCCTCGATCCACCCCAGCAGCGGCCACCCGGCCCTGCGTGACGAGAGGAGACAACAGATGACCCATTGGAGCCACAGTGGCATCGCGTTCACCGAGGGCCACGACGACGCCGAGATCCTCTGGGGCTATCCCCCCGCCGACAAGATCGACGAGGGAATACAGCGCCTCATCGCCCGGCTGTACGGCGAGTTGCGCCGTTACCCGACCGTGGCCGAAATCGACGAGCACATCTACGGACCCACCACCGCGCCGGAGATTATCGAGGCCATCGCCAACGCGGCCAAAGTCTTTCGCGAGGACGTAGGACGCGACCCCACCCCCGCTGAGGTGCAGGCCGGACTGCTGCTCGCCGACACCGACGCCGCCCTGTTCACCTTCCTTGAACTCGACATCCAGGTCGGAGACCGGGTGATGTGGGCAAAGCGCGACCACAACGGCGAGTTCCTGCACCAGACTCTGGATGGCCGCGATGACATGATCGTGTGATCGCGCTCGTCGAAAGTCCTCAGGTGTGCTCGCCGAAATTCCTCACCTGTGAGCGTTGGTCAGTGTACTGGTTGGCGGGTTGCTGTGGTGGCTCGGCGGAGAGTTTCGGCGGCGGCGTGGTGGTCGCGTAGTCGGTAGGACTCGCCGTCGAGGTTGATGACTACCGAGCGGTGCAGGAGGCGGTCGAGCATGGCGGCGGCGACGGTGGTGTCGCCGAGGATCTCGCCCCAGGCGCCGACGCCACGGTTGGTGGTGATGACGATCGAGGTCTTCAAATAGCGTTGGGAGACAACCTGAAACAATGCCGAGGCTGCCTCGGCTGGCAGCGGTAGATAGCCCAGTTCGTCGATCACTAAGAGGGTCGGTCCGTTAAAGAACCGCATGGTGGTGGCCCAGCGTCCTTCGATGGCGGCGCGGTGGCAGCGGGCGGCTAAATCGGCGGCGGTGGTGAAGTAGGTGCGGTAGCCGGCGTGCGCGGCGGCTCGGGCTAAACCGACCGACAGGTGGGTCTTGCCGGTGCCCGGCGGGCCGATCAACAAAATGTTGGTCGCCGATTCCAGGTAGCGGCAGGTGCCCAGTTCATTGATCAGCGCTCGATCGATTCCGGCGGCGGCATCGACGTCGAAGTCAGCCAGGGTGGCCGGGGTCGGTAGACAGGCGAACCGCAGGCGCCCCGCCAACCTGCGGGCGGCGGTGGCGTCGACCTCGACGGCGAGTAGCCGTTCCAGGGCGACCGTGAGTGAGAGTCCCTCAGCGCTGGCGTGGTCGAGAACGGCGGGCAGGGCTTCGGCGGCGGCGTGCAGTTTGAGTTCGGCCAGATGTGAGCGCAGCTGTTGATAGCGGCTGGCCGCGGCCGACGGTGACTCATCGACGGCCTGGGTGGTTTTGGGATTGCGTGCTGTGGGGGTCATTGCAGCGTCCTTTTCTGGGCGGCCCGCTCATAAGCGGACAGGTCGATGACAGTGGAATCAGTTGGCGGCGTGCAGGGTTCGGCAGCAACGGAACCACCGTCTCGGAGTTGAATGAGTTGTGCGGCAGCGGCTTTGGCTGCCGGTCCGGGTGGGATGCGTTCCTTGCGGCGGTGCGGTCGCCCTGTGCTGGCGGTGGCCAGTGCGGCAGCGTCCAGGGCGATGACATGTCCGCTGTCACGCACCATCACCCCGAGGCCATCGGTGGTCATACGGTGTCGGGCGATCACAATCCCGCTCGTGGTCGCGATATCGAGGAACTCGCCCCCAACTGGATGGCTGACCACCACCGCGGCCGCGGCCAGCTCCGGGGGCACCGAGTAGCGGTTACCGCGGTAGGACACCAACGCTTGGCGTGAGGCCGCGCGTTGTTCGGAGACGATCACCGGATACGGCGTGGCTGGCAACGGCGCCAGTGGCTCGGTCTTGGCGACGGTGGCCACCGATGAGCGACCGTCGGCGGTGGCGCGGATACGGGTGTCACCACGCACCCGGGCGAAGCGGTCCACACTGGCTTGGGCTTGTTCGACGGTGGCGTCATCAGCCAGGGTGCGCCACCAGCGTTGCGCAGCAGTGTGGTTGATCTTTTCCACCACGCCCTTGCGGTTGCCGCGCCGCGGTGGACAGATCGCCACCGCCACGCCGTAGTGTTTGGCCACCCCGGCGAACGAGGCGGTCACCCGCCCGCTGCCGGGATCGCAGACAGTGGCCATCCGGTCGAACCGCCACACCCGGCTCAAACCGCCCAATGCCCGCACCACACGGTCGATGGCGGCAACCAGATGGGGTTGATCGGTCGAGGGAGAAAGGGCGGCCCGCCACTTGCCGGAATGAGCCAGCGAACCCACCAACAGGTAGGCCTTCTTACCCCAGCCCCACGAGGCGGGTGGGTCGGGCAATTCCAGCCAGTCCCACTGGGTTTCATCTCCCGGCGGATGCGGGATCACCGCGTTGGGCCGCTCGGTGGCCGTGCGACACGCCTCGCAGACCGGTCGCAGGTTGCGGATGCGGATGTTGCGGGTCAGGCTCTGATAGGACAGGCCGAACCCGAGGTCTTCGAGTTCGTCGAACAGGGTGCGCGCCCACAGATGCGGGTCTTCGACCAGTCGTGCGGTGACGTAGTCGACGAACGGGTCGAAGGGATCCGGTGACGGCCGGGCACGTTCCCCGGGCTTGCCCTCACCGTTGAGGTATTTGCGGACTGTCTTGCGGTCGAATCCGGTGTGGCGGGCGATCGCCGAGATCGACCAACCACGTTTGCGTAGAGCATGTACTTCCACATCGTCCTCCCATGTGAGCATGAGAAGCGGGCCTCCTTCAACGGAGTTACTGGCGTCAGACACCAGCAGCTTCGAAGGAGGCCCGCCCTTCTCGGCGGAGCCACACGGGTGGGGAATTTCGATGAGCGTCAGTGGGGAATTTCAGCGAGCGCGGTCACGTGCCCGCCTACGGCACCATCACTGCCCAACCCGAGGGCTGGCATGGCGACAATATGATCACCCGCGACGATGGCCGCACGGTCATGATCGGCCGAAAGTGGCTCATCAAGGTGCCGTGCTGACTACGCCGTTGAAACCCGTCTTCAACTCCTGCGCGCAGCATTGCTCTGCTTAGGCGGCATCGCGGACGTTTACCTCAATGGTGATTACCGCATTTACCCCGGATGCATTTACCTCGATGGTGATTACCGCCTAGGTATCACCTTCCTACGGGTAAGCAGCCGAGCTGTCCATCATGACGTAGTCACGCCGCCCCTTCGGTGGGTAACGCGTTGGCTCGCCATTGTCGTGGGCAGTGAGGATCGCCTCGACTTTCTGGGTGGTGATCCATTTCGGGCTAGATATATCTAGCCCAACCGCAGCCTGGCTTGAATGCCCTCGCGGCCGGGTTGTGTTCGTGTAATTCGGCCGGGATGATCGCTGCGCTGCTCCTGGGGCGCGAACCCTATAAGAGATGAGGCGATTCCGCTCGGGCGCATGTAAGTCTTTGCGTTGCAACAGAACCGGCTAGCGCGATGGTCATCTCCAGCTCAACATGACTGAGTGAACTTCGGCGAGCGAACCCATAGCCTGCGCTTTGATACGCATATCGGGCGCGTAGAAGGTTCCTACGTAGTGATGACACTCGAAATCAAGCCGGATCACGGATCCGTCGATGCGGCGAATATGCCCGGTGCGACCGAATATCACCGTGAGCCTCCGTGGGGAAAGACGGATGTAATCCATCGTGCATTCACAGCTGCGGCAGCCCGTAGCTGCCGATATCCGGCGAATGACAGCGTGAACGGGTCGCACCACCGAGGTATGCCGCCGATCAGATGCAGACTGGTAATCAAGATCATCGACGCGGTGGCGACCGGCTGAGACTTGAAGTACCGGCGCGCCGCGTCGGTCAGCTGCTCCTCATCGGTGGCAACCACGTCGTAGGCTGCCACCCCAGCGGCCAGTGCCAGCCAGGCTCGGTCGGAGTTACGCATTCGCTCTCTGCACCCCCTTCGTGTCTAAGAAGACGACGGACCGGGCACCGAAGTTCAGGCGGGCGTTGAGTTGGTTGGCCGCTGGGAACTGCCGCGCGAAGCCGTCAACGCCCAGGGCTTAGCCGAATCACGTTCTCGATTTCTGGTTCGGTATCCCATCGCACCCAAGGTGGCCGACAAGACTTGCGGTGGCATGGCCGCGCCCGCGCGGCGACTCGATGGTCGCGCCCGCGCCAGGCTGACACCAGGGGGCTGCCCCCGCGAAATACCCAGCGGACCTCGCCAGCCATGGCGCGGTCTAGCTTGGCGGGCATGTCATGCCTGTTCTGTGAAATCGTCGCCGGTAAGGCGTCGGCCATCCGCATCTACGAGGACGAGGACTACTTGGCGATCCTCGACATCCGCCCGTTTACCCGTGGCCACACGCTCGTGTTCCCGAAACGGCACACTGTCGACCTGACCGACACCCCGCCGGACACGTGCACAGGGATGCTCGGCATCGGGCAGCGGATCGCGCGGGCCGCTCGCGCGCCGAGCCTGAACGCGGACGGCAACAACGTCGTCATCAGCGATGGCCGGGCTGCTTTCCAGTCGGTGATGCACATCCACCTGCACGTAGTGCCGCGCCGAAACGGCGACAAGCTGTCGTTCGTGAAGGGCATGATGCTGCGCCGAGACCCGAACCTCGAAACGACCGGACGGATCCTTCGGGAGGCTCTGAAGAAGATCGACACGACTGGGTGAGACGCATCTGGGGTGGTGGGCATTGTTTTCATTGGATGAAGCGGTGGTTTGCTCATCGTAGGGCCAGTTGTCCTGACCGGCGGAACCATTGGTCCCATAACGGGCCGGGGCGCTCCCCCTCCAGGAGGCACCTGCGGGCGTGTTGATGCCATCAACACTTTTCGCGTATCTGCAGGTCGTTTCACGTACTTTCGCGTCGTTTGGCGTCGTCGAATCCAGCGTTTCCGCAGTTCAGACGGGTTTTTGCAGCGGGTTCGATTCCCGGCAGCTCCACCTAAAAGATGCACCCCGCGTAGCTTTGCGATGTCAACGGTGGAGTAATTGAAGACGATGTCCGATGGTCCATGGATCGATCCGGAAGGCTAACTGTTCGGGCCAATGACGAAGCACCGCCCAGCGCTAGTCGTCAGCAAGACCTCCTGCACTGCTGATTTGTCGATGCCGGGGAACTGAATCTGATCATTCAATTGACCCGGATCGATTGCGGCGATCTGGGAGGCCGTGGTGCCGTCCTTCAGGCGAACGTCGGCGGTCACCTGCTCGCCGTTAGCTGCATTGGACGATTCGCGGAAGTAGAAGACATTAATCCCAGAGCCTGACGTGTCGACAGCCCAACCATCACGGTAGTAGCAGGCTGGGTTGCCCTCAGCGTCCGGGGGCGGCGGGGTGCAGATCGGCAACCCGACGCAGGATGCGGTCGTGCTGGGAGCGGCAGTCGCGGTGGGCGCTGCTGTGGCGTTGGGGGCGGGGGCGGCACGAGTCGTAGTAACGGCTGGCTGTGGGGTTGTTGAGCTTGCTGTGGCGGCTTGCGGCCGCGATGGTGAGGACGACGAACACGCAGCCAGACCGAAGACAGCAGCGATAATTACCCACTCTTTCACATTTGCCACGCGGACCCCTTCGGTGACGTCAATAGATCGGTTCACACGGTATGGCGGGGACGGGCTGTCACACAACTAGGAGCGGCACCCGCCGTAAGCGCCTCGGTGATCTCGAAGTCGGTCGTCACCGATTGCTCACCGCGGCGTAGCCGATGGTGCGTGACCCGGCGTTGTGGCTGGCGTCTCCTGAAGCATCGAGTGGCTCGCGCACACCTGAGCCGTGTGGGTACCGATTACAGACGGCGGGCGGTTGCGCTGTGTTGACGTCGTCAACACGACTCGCTTTATCCGCAGGTCGCGTGACGTCGTTTCGCGTCGTTTCGCGTAGTCAAATCCAGTATTTCCGCAGGTCATGCCGCTTTATGTGTCTGGTTCGATTCCCGGCAGCTCCACTGAGAAACAGCAGGTCAGGGCCATAAAATCAGTCGGCTCGAAATTCACGTCAAGATCGCCGCTGGTCGGGTGTCTTGGAGTGGCTGGATCGCAACACAATTCAGAACACCGACGAACGGCGGCCACGATGACCGTCGCAGTCGGGAGGATTTCGACACGTTCGTACCAGGTGTCGCGCTCGCAGGCCCAATGTCATGCGTGTTCGGCGATCCACGTCGTGGTGAAGCGCAGCACCGCAGGGATGTTCTCAGCCAAATTGGCTCCGATGGATTTCTCGAGTTTGCCGCCCACCAAAGGGATTTTGACCTCCACTCTCACGGCGAAGCGCAGTTGCGAGCCGTCGCCCGCGGTGGCGATCCGCAGCTGCAGCGATGTTGCACGGCGACACGGTAACCCGCGTCCGGTCGAACAAAGATTCGCCGCGCCGTTGCCGAAATGATTCAATCTCGTGCCCATTTCGAAGCGGCCGACACCAACCGGTGACGGCAAGAGCGCCTCCCGCAGTGGAGGCCTGACCTTTCGGGAGTTACTGCAATGCCTCGGAATCGTTCATGCGGGTCGTATGGCCCCGGTCATCTTATGCACTGGATCCAGGCAAAGAAGTCGCATGAGGACGGACAGCCGATCCACAAGGTGAGGATCGTTGCCGTTCATGACGACGGATAGGTCGAGATCGAAGGCCACGACCTGAAACTGACGCTGTGGTATCACGACCCTGACTACCTGCGTTCGGCGCTGCGCTTTGGTGGCTACGCCGAATGGAAGCCCCGGTTTCACGTGCTGGACGTAAGCTCGAGCGGCTCGTTCAACCTCGCCGCGCTGGACAGGGTCGAGCCCTGCGTACCGCCAATACGTCGGCGACCGACCGAGACCACCAGGCAGTTCATCGAGCGGGCGATGCGGGAGAACCACGGGTACACGGTTCCAGAGCGTTGGCTCGCCGACCTAGATGCCATACCCGACGGCGACACCGGAGAACCGCAGTGGGGGTACTTGGTCGGGACCGACACCCCGACCACTCAGGAAAGGGCGCTGCTGCGGAAACTCGCGGAGGAGTTCGGTGACGGTCCCACCCGCCAACCCCCAGGAAGATGAGGGCTGAGTTCATCGGCGATGACCAATGAGGAGATCCTGGCCCAGCCCAACAACCTGGAGAGGAGGGCACTTATGGCGCTGAAATGGCACAAAGAAGGTGTCTGGCGGCGGGCCGGCGACAGCGACATCTTCGGCAACGGCACCACCTACCGCATCTTCAATCCCGGGATCGTTAAGAATAACCCCGCACTGGACATATCACGCACGAACCCGGGCGGGTACGAGTTGTTGGTGTGGTCCGGCCCAGCGGAGAACAGCCCGGTGTTAGGGCTGATGGGAGCCGACCTACGCGGCCAGAAGCGGGCTCAGCGGCTGGGTTGGTATCGACTGCTGCGCGAAGCCAAGGAGGCCGCGGTGCGGCCTGGTTTGGTTGCGGTCGCGTTGGCGTTGGGCCGGCTGCTGGACTCGAAAGCGGTGAATCAACATGCGGCGGCCGCCGGCAAGTTGTCCGACATTCTCGACAGGTTGCGTAAGGGGTCGGGGCAGGGTCGTCGGGGTGATTTGCGCGCGGTTCGGTGAAAGGCGGCGGCGCCTGATGGGCCGATTACCACGCTGAACCGACCCCGGCCTACGACAAGCTTGCTCACCGATAGATTAGTGCGATGACAACCCAGATCCTGCTCGGTATCGCCGTGGTCGCCTCCGTCGTGGTAACCATCTGGCTCGTCCAGCGGGGCGGCCGCAATCGCTGACGGTTGCTGTGCTGCTCGTCGCGTAGCTGGTCTAGCACCCACGTGCGCCGCGGGTGGCGGGGGGAGTGGCTGGCATGGGGGATCGCCTTTTTTCCGCCAAGAAATACGTCAGCGCCCGCCAGGTCGCCGAGTCCTACAACGTCTCCGTGCGCACGGTTCACCGCCGTATTGCCGATGGCTCACTGACCGCCTACCGAATCGGCCCCAAGTTGATCCGCCTGGACGCCGCCCGGTTCCGCGCATCAAGGGCCCTGTGCCCATCACCTCCTTCTCAGCAACCCAGCTCGTTCTCAGCAAGGATCGCCACCCAATCTGCCGCGAAGAACGACATGGGCAGATCCACCTCCACGTGTCCGGCGGCTTCGGCCCGAGACATGCCCTGGGCCTCATAACTGCAGACCTTGTACCCCTCGTTCAGAAGAGCGGTGGAACCGTATTCGGATAAGACATACGGGATTTCCTCCTGCACCCGTTGCAGGTAGGTGTCAGCGCTGGCGTGAGCCACCCCAGGACCTAATCCGGGCACAGCGATCACAGCTGTCGCCGCTACTAACATCTTCTTCATCTCTCCTCCTCGGCCGGCCCGTTGCCAGCTGTTGGTTCTGCAGGCTCATCACGCGGTATGACGAGTTCTTGCAGATCACGCGGTTGGTGACATTCCAGCGCGGCGCCTCGGCCCGATCCACCCGCGGCAGTGAAGGCAATAAAAGCGGTCACTCATCGGTGGCCCTTTCGTGGCAGGAGTTACAGCGGGTGAGCCGACCTTTGATCCAGACAGCGCCGACGGCTACGGCCCGAATCAGCTAGCGCCGCCGCTGTGCATACGCTTCCCAGCCCAACACTCTTGTCCGACTGGAACACCGTCCGTGACCCCAGCCAACACCATCCCCGGTGACGGAACGTTCCGCGTCGGCATAGATGTCGCGCCTGGAACATACAAGTCATCGGGCGGGACTAGCCCGAGCGGCTCGTGCTATTGGTACAGGCACGCGACTGTCGGCGGTTCTAATGACATTCTTGATAGCAATTCGTCGACGGGGACCACAGTACGTCCGGATCGCACCAACCGACGGGACCTTCGAAACGGCGTTCTGCCAACCCTGGGTTCTGGTTTCCTAGCGGTCACTTCCACTGAGCGTGCCGATCCGTAGTGCTGGCACCCATAAACGTTCTAAAACGGCGGCAAATGTTAGCCATACGCTGCTACGGTCGCGGCTGTGGCTAGGGAAAAAGACCCGGACTGGCAACCGCTCGACAGGCTCTTGGCCGACCGCTCGCGATGCTTGGCGCTGCTAAGGAATTACTTCTCCCCTTTCGACTTAACCGGACGGGAGGGTTACACGGGCAGCCGTTTTGAGCTGCTGTCGGGAGGTGGAGACCGACCCGAGGTGGCAGACAAGTTCGTCGCAGATGATCTTGTCGCCGTATCGCTTCTGTCGGTGAATGTCCCTGCGAGGGCGGCGCTTTACCTGCTAGATGACTCGACGGGAAGCCTTGGCACCGCCCTACGCGCCATCCCGACCGATATCGACCTTGTTGACGCGGAGGACAACCACCTCGTCGCTGCCGACCAGCTATGGTATGAGGTTCGTTCTCTGCAAGATGTGGGACGGACGACGACTTCGAAGCTTGTTGCACGGAAGCGACCGAGATTGGTGCCAGTGCAAGACACCGTTACGATGGCGGCTCTTGGTGAACCGAAGAGGTTCACAGAACCCCTACGCGAGAAGCTTCGTGCCGGGCTACATGAGGAACTTGTCGAACTCCGCCAGCAATCAGCTATTCCACCGAAGGTGACGGCGCTCCGCGTGCTCGACGTGTTGCTTTGGATGGCATTCCACAACCCATACTCACGTCGATGACACACCGGCTTGTTACCGCCTACTGGGCGGGACGCACAGCGTTTCCCGACGAGCCCAACCCCTACACCGGCGACCAGACCACAGGGTTACAACGTCGGTGTGCATTCGCAGCGGTTCGCCTGCCGGGTGACCGGGCAGAACCGAACCACCCAGCGCCATCAGCCGGCCGCAGCGACCCCTGCCGATCCTGATGCCGGCCTAAGGATCTGGCTTCGCCGGTACGCGAAAGACCGGCCCGATAGGCCGAATCGGAGTGTATGGGCCTGCGGGGTTACTCACAAATCTGAAAATTCCCGTCCGGCGGTTGTCGC
This sequence comes from uncultured Actinomycetota bacterium, assembly GCA_963730415.1. Lineage (GTDB taxonomy): Bacteria > Actinomycetota > Actinomycetes > Mycobacteriales > Mycobacteriaceae > Mycobacterium. Next base: position 674,517 of record CAVSSC010000004.1, read on the forward strand.
CCACTCGGTCAGCTCGCGGCTGAGCTGTAAACCGTTGCGTGCCAACGTATTCTGCGTCGGCAAGTGGGGTGCGAATCATGTCGCGGCGCAATGGCATTCGCGCCTCCCTGGGCTAGCCGAAACGAACTTACTTGAGGCAGCTGCCCGCGTCGATCGGCAGTGTGACACCAGTGATGTAGCGGGATTCGTCGGACGCGAAGAACAGCACCGCATTGCTGATGTCTTCGGGCTCCACCCACGGAATCGGCAGCGTGTGGGACATCTGGAAAAACGGGGCGACGTCGTCGGGGCCGGGATTCTCCAGGTCGGGCCGGACCATCTTGTAGGCTCCCTCGTTCATCACCATCGGAGTGTTCACGTGCGTGGGGTGCACCGAGTTGACACGGATCATGTGCTGACCCAGTTCGACCGCGAACGTCCGCATGAGACCCACGACACCGTGTTTGGCGGCCACGTAATGACCGAGATGGGGAAAGATATTGGCTTTCAACCCGCTGACCGAGCTCGTCAGCACGATCGAACCCCCGCGGCCGCCCGCCAACATATGGGGCACACCGGCCTTCACGGTCTTCCACACGCCCGACAGGTTCACATCGATCATGGCCTGCCAGTCTGGTTCGCTGGTTTTATCCAGCGTGTCGCCGGCGTGGCTGATGCCTGCATTGGCCACGATGACGTCCAGCCGGCCCAGCTGCTGCACCGCGCTGTCCACTGCGGCTTTCAGGGCCTGGTAGTCACGCACGTCGATTTCGGCGGTGACAATGCGGCGGTTGTGGCCCTTGACCAGATCCGCGGTCTTGGCCAGATCCTCCGGCGTAGACGGCGGCATCAAGAAACCTGCGATCGGCTTGCAGATGTCGATGGCAATGATGTCCGCACCCTCTTGCGCCAATCGCACCGCATGCGCGCGGCCCTGACCGCGCGCCGCGCCGGTGATGAACGCGACCTTGCCTTCGACTCGCCCGGTCATAATTACCTCAATCCTCTCTTCATACAACCAGATTCATGACACGAACGCCCGGCATTGCCTCCCAGCCCGCACCGCCGAGGTCGGCGACAGGTGAGCATTGCCGAGGTCGACCTCCCACTCGAGGAACATATCCGCGAATGGGTGGAGCACTCGTCGAAAGGTTACTCACGCTGACTGACGACGTCCCCGATAGATTGGCGCAGACCCGGTGCGCCGCAATGGCATGGGCCAAAGCCGAGACCCCGAACGCCAGGATCACCTCGGAACTCTTCGTGATCACCCAACACGGGCTGATGTATGCCGCCGGGTTGAATGAGTCGCGCCGTGCGCTGTATTACCTGGCCACGCCGCCCGCATTGTTCGATCCGTTCGTCGATCAGGTCGACACCGCCGAACTGCGTGAGGGCGCGGTAGTCGTGGTGGACAGCCGGTTCGGCCGCGACCTCGCATCCGCGCATCCGATGGACGCCGCGCTGCGCCGGATACTCGATGAGCACCTGGCGCTGCGGGTGGATCTGGCCGCGTACCTATTTCTTCGCCGCGGTGTCGCAGTCATGTGCCAGTGATCTTTCTGCTCGGCCCATCATGGCGTGCGTGGATGTCACCGTCGCTCGATACGCTCACGCCCGACGAAGCGGCCGATCAACCAGCACCCGCTGTCTGCCTCGCCACTGAACGACGCGAATCTGATGGCCGGTTTGCACGCCGGTGACCGGGTCGACACGAAACCGACCGAACAAGGTGGTGGTGTCGAGTCGTTGTGACGCGGCCCGCACCGGCAACGATTCAACAGTTCCAGCCTCCTTCACGCAGCGCTGCCAAACGACACCCGCGGCGAAGGCCGCAGCAGCCGGATAGGGCGGCTCAGTACCGTTCGCGTCCCGGTAACAGTGGCTGAACCACTCGCTGTTGGGTCCGTCCGCGGGATCATCTGTCCCGTCGTCGAACCACTGGCACGGTCCGCAAAGCCCCTCAACGCGATCACCGATGGCGTGCCGGAGCTCATCGACTCCGGCGGCGACCAATCCAACTGCGCGCCAACGGCGTTCGCTGGCCCACTGCGCGATGGCGACGTCATCGTCGAAGGAACCGGCCGATAACAGCACATCGCCCGCCGGGACCTGCGCCAGCACGTCTCTCGCCCCGCCTGGCCGAAAACTGACCGACCGCCGCAGGAGACCGAGTCGCCGGGCCGCCACCGCCGCCCCTTCGGCCACCTCGCGGCCGAACCCGGTGTCGACGTGGACTATTACCACCTCCGACCCCTCACCAAGACCTTCGGCGGCAAGGGTTTCGAGCACCGCGGCGAGATAGCGGTAAGCGGGAGACTCCACGTTAACGACACCCGGATACGCCGGCCGCGCCAGCCGGGCGGTGGCGCCACCGTGGTTCCAGATGACCCCTTTGCTGGCGGCCGCGGCCGCCAGCGCCGGCCCCGAACCGTAGGGCCCGAACACCACGTCGGGCCGGCTAGCCTCGGCGGCCCGTATCGCGGACGCCGCGGAGGGGTAAGCGTCGATCACCTCCAGACTTACTCCGGAACGCTCGGCCCAGAGAGCGAGGGCGCTTGCCCCTGCTTTCCCGAATCTAGCCAGCGGCCCCGACAGTGAGGTAACCAGGACGGCGCGAGCTGCCACGCCCACAACTTAAGCGTGCCGAACAACCGCCCACTCCCCCGGGGCAGTACCGATCGTGGCATCCCACTGCGGTTCAACACGGCTGCCGGGGGTGCTGTCGATGACCACTCCCGACACGCCTAACCCCTGGCAAATCCGTCGGCCTCGGCCACTGCACCCGCTAAGCGCGCCGGCCCCAGCCAGCATCCCGGCCTGAGCCGCAGGGCCCCGAAGGTTATCCCTCGCCGCCGATCGTCTCGCGGCTCGTCGCACGAGCGTGAGCAGCGGCTGCACGAACTGCTCGACAAACCCGGCATCGAGCGCGAGCGCCTGAACCAGGCGTTCCTGCGCCGGTCGCATGGTGGCGATGGGTCTTTACATTTAGGGATTGATAAGGCAGCTCGGGTCCCCAGGACCGTCGCGCAGCCGTTGCGCTCGCGCTCGGCGGCCAGCCAGTCGTCGGGCTGACCCGTCATGAATTACAGCCCTACCAGCGCAAATGCAAAAACGCCGCCCAGCGGGTTGGGCGGCGTTTTTGACGAAGGATCAGCTAATGCCGCTACGGAACTCGATGGCCTCCTGACCGGCCTGCACCCATTCGGCCACATCGACCACGGGGTGGCACTTGTTCTGGACGTAGTTCACCAGCTTGGCCGTGCCTTCGAGGATGTCGGCCGGGTTGTCTGCCTCGCAAACCATGAACCCACCCTCGGCATCGACGCGGCCCACGAACTGCAGGATCGTCACCTTGGGCTGCCACTTCGAGCACAGCTCGACCGCGCGCCGCGTGTCGGCCTCGGCCTGCTGGCCGCCGATACCCGGACGAACGCGCCACTACAACACGTACTTCATTACATCGACTTCCTCTCTCCTCAGCCCCCTATGCAAATTTTCTGGCGGACCGCCCTCAGGCACACGAGTAGTTCGGTACTCGATTTCCAGCTACCGTCTAATCCGCTCTATGTGGAGCCGACGGTGCTCCCCTTTAGCGACTGCCCAGGCAGCTGGCCATGCCGCATGTTCTTACTGCGTTCGGCGCCGTGCCGACCGCTAGGGGCTAGAGGTCAGATCCGCGCTCCGTCTCCGACGATTGATCATTCAGGCGACAAGGCCCACTGCTATCCCCAACACCCCGTAGCCCAGGGCCAAGAGCCACCAGGATGGTGCGGGTTGGGCAACGGCCTCACCGTGAGCTAACCGCGATCTGCGCGGCGGCGACACGAACGGCATCTGCGGCGAGAAACTCGCCGGCTGCCGGGTGCACCCGTGTACACCGAGACCATGCGCCCTTCGTCCAGGCCTGCCGTAGACGAATGCTTGACAAGCCACTCCGCCGGATCCAGCATCATGGCGGGACCACCACCTGTGGAATTCCGTGAACGCGGCGGCCGGGAATTGCGTGAACGTTGACAGCTCCCCTAGCAGCATTGGCTTCGGTAAGCCAATGCGAAAGGCAATTGCTGTTGGAACTGTTTTGCTTGCACTCGTTGCGGTTTGCTCGCGTGGCTATGCAGCACACACAGCGGTAAGCGACAGCGCGCATGCAACGGAGGCGCCAGCTGCGGCTCCCACATCTGACTTGCCAACATTCTCCAAGCTGCCCGATGTGGCTCCCACACCTGACTTGCCAACATTCTCCGAGCTGCGCGATGCGGCTACCGCACCTGATTTCGCAGCAGTGTCAAAGCTCGTGAACGATGCGATTGCGGCACATAGGCTGCCGGGTGCTGTGGTTGTGATCGGGCACGGCGGCAAGGTCGTCTTCCACCAGGCGTATGGCTCGCGCAAGCTTGCGGGCGAACCTGGGCTAGATGGATCGCCTGCGCCTCCAGAGCCGATGACCGAGGACACGATCTTCGACCTGGCGTCGTTGACGAAGTCTCTCGCAACGGCGACTGCCGTCATGCAGCTTTACGAACAGGGCAAGGTTCAGTTCGACGATCCCGTGCAGACGTATTTGCCTGACTTCAACACGGCGAACGATCCACGGCGTGCAAAGGTGACCGTTCGCATGTTGCTTACGCACACTTCGGGCGAAACGGGGGACGTCGACCTCAAAGATCCGTGGGGACTGGACCGAGCCGACAAAACAGAGGGCATCCATCGCGCGCTCACCACGCCGCTGGAGTCAGGTCCCGGTGAGGTTTTCCGCTACTCCGACATCAACTTCATTCTGCTTGGCGCGCTGATCGAGAGAGTCACAGGCGAGGCCGAAGACGTTTACGTTCACCAAAACGTATTTGCGCCGCTTGGCATGGAAGACACCCGCTATCTTCCGCCGGCCAAAGCATGTGGTCCACACACGATGAGGGGAGCCGCGATTGCCTGGGCTCCCGCGCCAGAAGGCCGCGTGCTGGTCGGTTGTCCCGCAGGTACGTGGGACACCAGTCTTTTGTCGCGCATCGCACCGACAGCACATGACGACGAGAACAGAGCCGACCCGAGCAAGAATCCCGATCTTGATTACCTGCTTCGGGGCACGGTGCATGACACGACGACGCGGCGCATGGGCGGAGTGGCCGGGCATGCCGGCGTGTTCTCGACGGCGCACGACGTCAGCATCTTCGCGCAGGCCCTGCTAGATCGGCTTGCGGGCCGTCCAAGCAGTTTTCCGCTGAAGCAAGCGACTGTGGAATTGATGACGACTCCCCAGCAGCCCGGACATACAGCTGAACAACTCGAAGCGGCGAACGATGCCGCCCGAGAAGCCGTCGCAAAGAGACCGAACACAACAGATCCGCTGCTCGCTCCAAAGTATCCGGCGATCAGGGGACAAAACCTGCGTGGCTTCGGCTGGGATATCGATACGGCCCAGTCCACGCCGCGAGGCATGGTCTTTTCGATCGGTAGCTTCGGCCACACAGGCTTTACCGGAACCTCGCTTTGGATAGACCCGGGCTCAGATACCGACGTAGTTCTGCTCGCAAACTCAATCCATACGCGAGGCAGTCCACCCCTCTCGAATCTGCGAGGTGAAGTTGCGACGGCGACGGCCCAGGCCTTGCGCCTTTACAGCAGTGCGCCTTCGGCCACGACTTCGACACTGCCCGGCAGACCTCGGTGATAGTAAAAAACCCGTCATTCGCTGTCTCCGTAGCCAGGGCATCTATATAAACGTCCTTTGCCGAACCCACGACAGGGATCGCCACCACGGACAAGAGCTGCAGTAAGGGGGGCTAGGACCGTGATTCAAACTTGGTCCGAAGAACGCGAACCGGTCGAACTTATAAATTCAGTTCGGCTTGCCAAGAAGGGTTTTCGGCGTCTCCCCTCTAGGTCGTCGCAACAGTTCAATCGTGACAGGAGGCTCAACCCCTCTCGCGGGATGTGCGCTCATAGAAGGGTCGGGCACCGTCGACAGGAGCTAACGTCTCAGCAGGTGGAGAGGCTCAGGGCCGCTCGAAGTGTTGGTAGTCGGGAGTCGTCCAGTAGCCACCCCACCGCCAGCCACGATCTGTGAAGATGTGCACGGCTGGGTCGCCGTTGTGTAAGAGTCCCGGGTCGGTGCGGCTGCGGTCCAGGTAGGCCGCCGCGTTCTGCGGTTCGAAATACCCGCTGGCGTAGAGGCACGGGTTGAGAAGCGGATTGAGATCGATAGCCTGACCGTAAGCGTGTGGAGACCATTCGTTGGTTCCTGGGATGCTTCGGCAGTTGAACGCCGAAGTGTTGTTGTCCTCCATGGATAACTCATCATCAGCGTCCGAGTAGTGGTCGACCGTGCGGATCTTCTCGACGGGATAACCCAGTCGGTAAAGCTGCTCGAAGATCGCGATGACCTCCGGCACCAGGTCTTCATGCACGATCAGCTCGCCGCGGTGGGTCTGGCCATCGAAACCGATGTGGTCGACGTTGACCCGTCGCAGCCGCCCCGGCTCGACGGGGCAACCCGGCCGCCAGCTCGCGCCGAGTTCGGCGGCGGTGACCGGCTCCACGGTCCCACCGGCAGGTGCTGGCGGCGCGCTGGCCGACGACGACGCGGCCGACGGTGACGGTGTAACAGCCGGTGATGGTGTGGCCGCAGGAGGTGGCAGCGCGGAGGTGCACTGCACCAGCACGACACCCGCTGCGAGCATTTCCGCCAGCACCTCACCCCGCCGCTTGAAGGACGTCAATTGAGATGAGTCCTCACCGCTTGCTTCCATCCCTACAAGACCGCTGCAATAAGCGGGTTCGCTAGACAAGTCCGGTGCCAACGCTACCGCAGACAGAATTTCTTGTACTGGCTACGGAGGCGGCTACTGCGCGAGCGATCGGCGAGCTGATCGCGCTCGGCGAGCACGAGGGTTCGGCATTACGTTCTTGCCCAACCCCCACGGCTGGACGGTTAGGTGCATGCGCGGCACAAGTCGTCCCCTCCCAAGACGGAGCGGTCGTCCGGGTCCAGGGATCTGGCAAGGTGGGCGGCCAAATCCAGCAAAGTGCCCGCACCAACAAACTCATGAATGAGTTGTTCGACCGACTGACTGCAGTGCTTCGTCCTCAATAGCGAAGGTGCTCGGGCATCCGGAGACGATCACCGTCGACGGTGCCTGTACCCCGACTACAACGCCGCCGACATGTTTCGCGGGATTGGTTGCGTCGAACTCATGATGTGTCGATTGAATCAACTCTTGACGCCGTCAAGACCCGAAAACGAAACCGCACGTAACGAGCGGGACTGAACCGGACCAAGATGGAGCGAAACCGCAGGTAAACCGGTATTTTGCCTGGTCTAGGCAGGGGTTCGAATCCCCTTAGCTCCGGCAGCGTTTGCAGGCCGGGAGCGTGTTCTCCGACGCGGGAGGCATCTGGGGATTGAGAGTCATTGAACCGCTAGGGCTCCTGCGGGGTAGCGTAGCGCGGCTGCGGTCCTACTCAGGGGGCCGAGCAGTGTTGATGCCATCAACACCTTCGGCGTATCCGCAGGTCATTTCGCGTCATTTGGCGTCGTTTCGCGTAGTCAAATTCCACGTTTCCGCAGCTCACGACCATTTTTGTGGCGGGTTCGATTCCCGGCAGCTCCACAGAGAACACACTGGTCAGAGCCACAAGCTCTGGCCAGTTTTCCTTCTCATCAATATCTGTCGCCCAGATCCTGGATTATCTTGTGCCACAGCGCTTACGGCGGTGTGCGACGTGGTGTGGAAGGCCTCGAGTTCACCAGTAATGTCGGACTCGGTGGGCTGCTAGATGATTTCGGTGATGCTGTGGGCGGCGAGTTCGCTGACGCGCCGGCCGATCTCGTCGGCTGAGCCGGTCACGGCAGTCTGGGCAATGGCCTTCCAGCTGCCCGCCGCAAGGTCAAGTGCGCGATGTCAGCTTGGCGCGGAAGCCCGGTCCGGCTTCGGGTGTCACATTTCGCGCGGTGATCTCTTCGCCGCAGTGGGCGCAGATCAGGCGTGGATCGGCGAACTCGCCGCAGGTGTTGTGGCGCAGCACAATCGGTGGCCCATCTGGGTGCGGCAAGTGTTCGTCCCCCCACCGCATGAGGACGACGATCGCTCCGAAGAGATCGCGGCCTGCGTCGGTGAGCCGGTACTCGTGGCGCTCGGGATCCCGGGAATATGGCACCCGCTCAAGCAGGCCCACATTGACAAGCATCCGCAGCCGCGACGAGAGCGTGGGCCGCGGAATGTTGAGGTTACGCGCGAGTTCACCGAAGCGCTGCACCCCGAAGAACGCCTCGCGCAGGATAAGGAGCGTCCAGCGCTCACCGACCAGCTCGAGTGCCCGGCCGACCGACTCCGCTTCGAAGCGGTGGGACAGATCGGGAGCGGCCATAGTTCACCAACTGTACCCGGTTCAATTGCTGAACCATAGGTGGTAACTTAATTGAACCGTCACCGTTACCAGGAGCCCCGATGAATCAGCCGGACCTGACCGCCACGCCGCGTAGCAGAGCCGAGAGCGACATCGAGATCGAGATCCTCGCCGAGAAGATCGCATTTTCGGCCCGGGAGATGTCGGCGGATATCGACCGCAACCGCCGACTCCCAGACGAGCTGGTGGCCCTTCTGCGCGAGGCCGGGCTACTACGCGCCGGCATGCCGCGGGAGCTTCAGGCACTGGAGCTGGCGCCCGGACTGGCACTGCGGTGCGCCGAAGCGGTGGCGCGCGGCGACGCATCGGCGGGATGGTGCGTTTCGATCGCGATTACCAGTAGCCTGCTGGTCGCTTACCTGCCGGCGTCCAGCCGCGACGAAATGTTCGGCGACGGGCGGGGTGTCGCGGCCGGGGTGTGGGCGCCGCGCGGTATGGCGAGATCAGTCGACGGCGGTGTTGTAGTGTCCGGGCGCTGGCCATTCTGCAGCGGGATTAGCCACGCCGACATGTTGTTCGCCGGCTGCTTCGTCGACGAGCGGCGCGTGCCATCCGTCGTTGCACTGCACAAAGACGACCTGCAGGTCCTCGACACCTGGCACACGCTGGGCCTGCGCGGCACAGGCAGCCACGACACCGTTGCCGATGACGTCTTCGTGGCCGCCGATCGCGTGTTCTCGCTGTTTGACGGACCAGCCTTGGACCGGCCGCTGTATCGCTTTCCGGCGTTCGGATTCTTCGCGTTGTCGATCGGCGCAGCCGCGTTAGGTAATGCGCGCGCCGCGATCGACGACCTCGTCGAGCTGGCCGGCGGCAAGAAAGGGCTGGGGTCGACGCGCACCTTGGCTGAACGTCCGGCGACCCAAGCGGCGGTGGCAACGGCTGAGGCGGCGCTGGGCGCCGCTCGCGCGCTGTACTACGAGGCGATCGAGAAGGCCTGGCAGGCCAGCCACGATGCTGACGCAGTGCCGCTGGCGATGCGCAACCGGCTACGTCTGGCGGCCACGCACGCAGTACGGACCTCGGCCGACGTTGTGCGCAACATGTATGACCTGGCGGGCGGCAGCGCCATCTACGACGGTGCACCTCTGCAGCGTCGGTTCCGCGACGCATACACAGCCACCGCCCACTTCCAGGTCAACGAGGCGTCACGCGAGCTGCCCGGCCGCATCCTGCTCGACCAGCCCGCCGACGTGTCGATGCTGTGAGGGGTCTCGAAGTCGCCCTACCGTTCTGGCTTGACCGGCCCGACGACGAGGCCATGGATCTCGCCCTGACGGCGTCCGACATGGGCTTCGACGCGGTCTGGATTGGCGAAATGGCCACCTACGACGCGTTCGCGCTCGCGACCGCGATCGGGCTCCGCGCGCCCGAAATGACCCTGAAGATCGGACCGCTGGCCGTCGGCGTCCGCAGCCCGGTGGCACTGGCGCTGGGTGTGACTACGGTCGCCTCCCTCACCGGCAGCCGGGTTGACATCGCATTGGGAGCCTCCAGTCCGGCGATCGTGACCGGCTGGCATGACCGTCGGTGGGCGCACCACGTGTCGTACATGCTCGAAACCATCGAGTGCCTGCGGTCGATATTGACCGGCGCACGGGTCGAGTACGTCGGCCAACACGTCAGCAGCCATGGTTTTCGACTGCGCGGCGCGCGGCCCGATACGCGAATTGCGGTGGGGGCGTTCGGCCCTGGCATGATTCGGGTGGCGGCGCAGCACGCCGATGAGGTCGTGCTCAACCTTGCTCGGCCCGCCCGCGTCGCGGAGGTGCGTGCGGCAATCGACGCCGTGGCCGCGGTGGCCGGCCGCAACGCGCCGCGCCTCACGGTGTGGGTGCCGGTCGCGCTGGACCCCGGTGATGCCGCGCACGCCCAACTGGCTGCTCAGCTGGCGGTGTATCTCGGCCCGCCCGGCTACGGTGAAATGTTCAGCGCGCTGGGTTTCGACGACCTCGTCCGGAGGGCCCGTGCAGGCGCAACTCGCCGCGAACTGGCGGCTGCCGTCCCCGTCGAGCTGCTCGACCGTGTGTGTGCGTTGGGCACCGCCGACCGAGTCGCGGCACGGCTGCGCGCCTACCGCGAAGCCGGCGCCGACTGCGTCGCGGTCGTGCCCTCCACAGCCGAAGACCCGGGAGGCCGGGCGACCCTCCGCGCGGCGACAAGCGCGGTGAGCACAAATCGGGAGATGTGAATCGTGACGCTTGTCAACACCCTGTGCCGTCTGGCCGCCCGTCCGATCGGCCTGCCTAAGCCCTCGGATTGGGAGGTCATCGACGAGCCCGCCAGGAGTCCCGCGGACGGCGAGTTCCTCGTGCGGGTCGAGTACCTGTCGGTCGATCCGGCGATGCGGACTTGGATGAACGCGGGTCGGTCGTACGTGCCGCCGGTCGAGATCGGCGAGGTGATGCGCGCGGGCGGCATCGGGCGAGTCATCGATTCGCGTCACCCGGATTTCGCGGCCGGCGACGAGGTGTATGGCGTGTTCGGGGTGCAGCGTTACGCGCTTGCCGACGGGCGCGGCGTGACTCCGGTGGACACCACCCTCGCGCCTGCTCCGGTACATCTCGGCGCCCTCGGCATCAGCGGGCTGACGGCCTACTTCGGGCTACTCGACGTTGGTCGGCCGCAGCAGGGCCAGACCGTCGTCGTCTCCGGAGCCGCCGGTTCGGTGGGCAGCATCGCCGGGCAGATTGCCCGGATCAACGGTTGCCGGGCGATCGGCATCGCCGGCAGCGCGGACAAGTGTCGCTGGCTGGTAGAAGAGCTCGGATTCGACGCCGCCATCGACTACAAAGCGGGCGAACTACGTGCGCAGCTAAAGACGCACGCCCCCAACGGCATTGACGTCTTCTTTGACAACGTCGGGGGAGAGGCTTTGGAGGCCGCATTGGCGCGGCTGGCTCGTGGCGCACGCGTCGTACTCTGCGGGGCCGTCTCGCAGTACAACGCCACTGGCGAGGTCCGCGGGCCGGCCAACTACATGCAGCTGTTGGTCGCACGGGCATCGATGACAGGCTTCGTGATCTTCGACTACGCCGACCGATATGGCGAAGCCGTTGCACAGCTGGCGAATTGGCTGCGCAACGGTGAGTTGCGTTCGCATGAGCAGGTCATCCACGGCGACGTCGGCGACTTTCCCGAGGTCCTGTTGGCGTTGTTTCGCGGTCATAACACCGGCAAACTGATTCTCGCGCTCGACGGCCCTCCCTAGCGCCGCAAGAGGAGACCGCAAATGTCCGGAATCGAAGGCAAGGTAGTGGCGATCACGGGCACCAGCAGCGGGATAGGCGAGGCAACGTCTAGGAGCAAGGGCTCCTCGTCCAACAAGTAGACCCCGTTGATGGTGTTGATGCCATCAACACCATCCGGTGTATCCGCAGGTCGCTTCGCGTTGTTTCGCGTAGTCGATTCAGGTCTTTCCGCGATTCACAGGCTCTTCTGCAGCGGGTTCGATTCCCGGCAGCTCCACGAGAGGGCCGCAGCTCAGCGGCCCGCCTCACCGGACATCGGCCCCGCGGGTAACAAGTTCTCCGGTCAGATCGAGTGGTGGCATCGACCTCGGCGGCGACGGCCAGGACCACATGATCGAACCGGGGGACAGGCTCACAGTCGCGATGGTTAAGCAATAACGTTGCGGCTCTGACTATCTCAGATGTTAAGTAGGACTGACCCCGCGCCGGCGCTGACCGTGCGAACCTCGCCCCGGCCGCACCGGATCCGGCTGTGGGTACTCCCGCGGTCGGGATCACCAAGTTCCGGCAGAAGACCGTTCAGGATTCGATCCCACGGGCGCGGTCCTCGTGGGCTTTGCGTGCGGCGTTGTCGACGTCGTCGACGAATACGTGGTCCATACCGAGCTTGCGGGCGATGTATTCACCGGCAGACTTGGGGACGAATTTCATCGTTGCGACGACCAGTCCTGCTTTAGCTTCTCCCGTCGCATCGCTCCCTAATGGCACCCCCAAGGACGGAAACAAAGGTCCTGGAAGGACTTCGGGGACTGCTTGCCGTCGAACCGGTAGAACACCTGCACGTAGGACCTTGAATGGCCAGGATTGCGAGTGGGTTTCGGCCCGCGGGCGGCGGGCGGGAATCGAACCCGCGACCAGAAATTACCAGACTCCATGACCTCACAACGTTGATCTTTGCCTAACGAGCTTGTGGGACAAGTAGATTGGCACGATCGAAAATCCGGCGACAGCCGGACGATTCTCGCCGATTCCGGTCATTCGTGGTGAAGTGGTCAGAACGGCATCGGTTGGTTGTAGATAGTCCCGGTTTGGTTTTGGACGGGGTCAGTGCAGGTTATGGTGACGTTCCAAAGCGTGCCCGTCGGGAGCTCGGGCGCGAAGTTCAACTGTTGCTGGCCCCCCTGGTTCAGCTGAAATGTCTGGTTGAGCGGGGCCATTGGAGTGCCGATGCCCTGGAGTACGTCCATGGTCCCCATCGTCGGGGTGGCGTTGAAAGTGCAGGAGCCGTATGTGCCGGGGTTCCCGTTTCCGCTGGTGTCTGTGACAGTGACTTTCAGACTTGGAATGTTGTTCAGCGTTGCCGGTTGGAACTGGACACTGGCGGTGTCGGCCCGGGCGGTTCCTGCACCGAAGCACAAGACGGCGGACGCGGCCACGCCCAGCGCCGAGAGGACCCGTTTGTTCGTCGGGCTGCAGAGGTTCACGTTGCGCGTCCTTTCTGCGGTCGCGGTGCCCCCCAGCAGTTTGTCGCCCTCAGAGTAGTGAGAGCGACGACCCCACCAGCGCCCGCCACGCCGCACGCTCGAGAGCTTTTCGCGGATTGTGCGGGCGCACCGAGGTTGGCCGATCGTTCAGCGACTGGGACCCTAAGACCCGCTGGGGAGGGTGCAGGCCCGGCCAACGAAATCATGTTCGGCTATCTCTAATGAGACGCGAACCCGCCGTTCGGATTCTCAATACCAGCATCACAAGTAGACAGCGAGGGGAGCTCGCCGATCCAGCATCTTGATCGAGTGCGGCGCGCTGTAAGGGTCTTGCGGTAGGCAATGAGGCTCTGCCTCGCCCGTCGCCCAGCAACGGAAACAACATGCACATCGTGGAGGCGGGCGAGCCGTCGCAAGCCCTTTATGCCGATTCGGGTACCGGGGACTGAGCCCGGACGCTAGCTTTGCGGTGTGACACCACCGGTGATTCAACGCTGGATCGAGATCATCGACACCGGCCGTACCGACGAACTGCACGACCTGCTGGCCGAGGATGCCGTCTTCTACTCACCGGCGGTCTTCACGCCACAGGAAGGCCGGGCCAAGGCCGCCGCCTACCTGGCCGCCGCGGCGAAGCTGTTCGCCGAAACCGGCTTCCAGTACGTCGAGAAGTGGTACGCCGACCACTCCGCGGTGCTCGAGTTCGTCGCCGACATCAACGGCATCCACGTCAATGGCATCGACATGATCCATTGGAACGATGACGGCAAGATCACCTCGGTCAAGGTGATGCTGCGACCGATCAAGGCCCTGCAGACTGTCATCCCCGAAATGGGCAAACTGCTGCAGCAGGGCGACATAGCGCCCACCGGTTGGGCGTCGAAAGGCTGCTGATCTCCGATAAGCATGTCCCGAGACGGGTGCTGGAGGACGCGTAGCCGCCCGGAGCCGAATGTTGTTGCAAAAGCATAGTTTTCATGCCCCCCGCCCGCCAGCGTCACTGCTGCCGCCAACCCCCCAAGCCCTGCTCCCACGACCACGCGCGGCGGTCATGGCACTGGCCATTCGTGGACTGGGGCACCGGTGCGCGCGTGCTCCGCATACCGCCGGGTCATCTCACGCAGCGCCAGGATGCGTTGCAGCCCGTGCTCCTCGAGGTAGCGCAACGTCTCGGTCTGCCAGACAGCGCCGGTGCGGCCGCATCGAACCCGCGCTTCGACGACACCGAGGTACCGGTCACGGTCGCCCGCGTCCACGCCCCAAGCGTCGAGCCCGGCCGCCGCGGCCGGCAGCAGGACCTCACGGGTGAGCTGGTCGACGGGGCGGTCGACGCCCTGCCAGCACAGCCGCGCTGCCAGCCCGTCTCGTGCCGCGCGGTGCAGGTTCTGCTCGGCCGCCGCGAAGGGCATCTGCTTCCATGGGGGTGGGTCGCTGTCGGCGAACGCGCGGACCAGGCCGTAGTAGAACGCGGCGTTGGCGATCATGTCGACGGGAGTCGGTCCGCTGGGCAATACCCGGTTCTCGATGCGCAGCTGCGGGCGCCCCGCCTGGACGTCATAGACCGGACGGTTCCAGCGCCACACCGTTCCGTTATGTAGCCGGAGCTCACGCAGGGCCGGAGCGCACCCGGCCGCGAGGGCGGCATCGGGATCCTCGGCCTCCAGCATCGGAAACAGCGGCCGAAACAGCCGCACGAGGTCGTCGAAGAGCTCCACGGGGCCGTTGACCCACCGGTCGCCGAGCCGGACGCGCGGCGGTGCGCCGGCTCGGACCTCCCTGCGGCGGCGGGTGTCGAGCAGCTGCTCTAACAACGTGATGCGGGTTTCTTGCCATACCTGGCGGGCGAGCAGGTACGGCGAGTTCGCGGCCACCGCGACCTGAACCCCGGCGATCATTTGGGCGGCGTTGTAGTACGCGGCGAACCGGTCCGGTGGCACCCGAAGGTGCAGCTGCAGGCTCGTCGTGGCCGCGTCGGGAGCGACCGAGTCGGTGGTGAACTCCACCGGCTCACACCCGTCGATGATGCGCACCAGAAACGGCCTCCGGCGAGCGGCGCGCATGCGGCTGGACAGCAGCGCGTAGCGCGAGTTGTGGGAGATCCGCTCGACGGTCAGCTCCTCGGCGCTGAGGGTGGGCAGCATGCCGACGGCGACCAGTCGAACGCCGAGCCGCTCGATCCGTGCCCGGCACGCCTCGAGCACGTCGGCGAGGTCGCGCTCGCTGTCATGCAGCACCCGGCCTTGCAGCCGACGTGGAGCGAGGTTCAGCTCGACGTTGAACTGGCCGAGCTCGTGTTGCATGTCCGCCCGACCCAGCCGTGCGAGGACGGCGTCATTGATCAGCCGTGGCCGGCCTAACGGATCTACGAGATCGAGCTCGACCTCCATACCGATGGTGTCCTCATGGCCGTCGAACCAGCCGCCGTCGACCATGCGCTGCATCGCGGCAACGCACAGCTCGAGCCTGCGCCGCACCTCGTCGGCATGGCCAACAACCAGGGCGGAAGGATCGATGCGGTCACCCACGGCGCACCTCCCTCGCGGCACTGCTGGACGTCGACCCACTGCAGCAGGGGCCCACCTCGCAAAGTAGGCGCATGATACGGGTTGAGCGACACTTCAGCGTTCGACCGTGCGAGCCGCCGGGCCTCGCTCAAGCTCTATCTCAAGCAGCCTCTTGCCATGCGGGCGAGTTCTCACGTGGTTGTAGCCGGGCTGCGGCGTGTTGATGCGATCAACACCTCTCGGTGTATCCGCAGTTCATTTCACGTCGTTTCGCGTCATTTCGCGTAGTTAATTTCAGCATTTCCGCAGGTCGACGGACTTTAAGTTTCGGGTTCGATTCCCGGCAGCTCCACTGAGAACAACTGGTCAGGACCTACAAGTCCTGACCAGTTTCTAACAGCCGTAGCGGGTGGAGACCGTCGACCGCGCCGATGAACGGCGGGTGGATGCTGTAGCCGAGCATGCGGCGAATGTCATCGGAGACCGTTCGAGCGATTTCGCGCGATACCGACAAGGTGAACGCTTCCATCGGTCGCAGCCACGGTTGGCAGTATTGGGCGGTGACGGCAAGACGCTCGCGGGTGGTGTTGTTAGCGCCTCCGCCATGCCAAAGGGTGCCCACGAAGAAGACGCACGAGCCGGCGGGCATAACGACAGGTAGCGCGTGATCGTCTGGGTTCGGCCGACGCTTCCCCCAGCGATGGCTGCCGGGTATGACCACCGTGGCGCCATTGTCGGCGGTGAAGTCGTCGATCGCCCAGATCGTCGCCGCCGCCAACGGTGCCCGTGGGCGCGGAATCGGGTAGAAGCCGTCGTCATGGTGAGCCAGCTGTGCGGTCTCGCCGGGCTGAATGCTGATGGCCTGCAATGCCGAAAGCAGGTAGTTGGGCATCAGTAACCGATCGAGCACCGCCAGCACCCGTTGATCATCGACAAGCCGGTCGCACACGCGAGTCCTGCTCAGCACGCTGTAGATGCGCTGGGTGCGCCGGCCCTCGAAAGAGTTGCGTCCGGTATGTCCCAGCCAAGGGCGCACGACCTCACGGATTTGCCGGCACTGCTCCGTACTGAGCAGGTTCTCCCAAATGACGTAGCCGTCGCGGTCGAGAGCCGCCAAGTCGGCCTCGACGATCGCGCTTTCAACCGAGCTTCCGCGGCTTGGTGTCCGCTTGTACCGATGCGCCAGATCGCCCCTGAGGTCCTCCAGCGTTGTGACGGACTCCTCGTCGTCGATGTTCATTGGTACTCGTCCTTATCCCGCTGGCACACCGACGGCTTCCAGCAGCCAGCCCAACTTAGCGACGGCTCGTGGGATCGTCTTCCCCTGCCCACACTAAGCTGAGTGCGACTCAACCCACACCCGAATCGCGTCGGACACGGCGGCAACTAGGTGACGCCTTGCGCCTGTACTGGCTAGCTCCTGATAGAGAGAAATTGGGTGATACGGCTCTTGACGCCATCAAGACCCGAGAACGAAACCGCAGGTAACGAGCGGGACTGAAGCGGACGAGATGGAACGAACCGGCAGCTCAGACGGCATATTGCCTGGTAGAGCGTCGGTTTCGATTCCCGGCAGCTCCACCGAAAACATCTAGTAGCCGTGCGGCCCGAGGAATAGGGTTGACGGGACAAGATGCCAATCTGTACGAGGATGAAGCAATGCGAATGCTTGTAGTGTTTGCGAGCTTCGCCGCCTTAATCGGCGCGGCCACGCCGGCACAGGCCGATCCGGCCAGCAACGAGTCGGGACCTGATGCGAGCTTTCTGGCAGAGCTCGACAAGGCGGGTGTCCCCTACAAGAGCGGAGCTGTCGCCGTTGCGGTCGGCAAAAAGGCGTGCGAACTGATGGACCAGGGTCACCCCGAGTTCGACGTCATCCAGAGTATGTCGGCGAGCAATCCAGGATTCGGAATGTCCAACGCAACCACGTTGACGACGATCGCGGTGACTACTTACTGCCCACAACACCTAGGGGAACCGACTACGCAGCCAGGGCCAACTTTGCCGCCAACGGGGATCTGGCCCGAGTTTCCCTGGCCGACGCTACCAGCTGTGTAGGCAGAGCTGGCAGCCCGTGCGCTGGCCTCAGGTCATGCAGACATTGGAAAACAGCAGGACTGGCCAGGACACGATTGAGCCGAGGAAGGACACGACCAGGTCGGCGCCCTGCATCTGGCGCAGGTGCTCGGTGTGGGTGCACGACCATATAACCCCGACAAGCAGATACGGGGTGCCGAGTATGACTGCGATGCCAAGCAATTCGGCGATGGTCAACCGATAGCTGAGCACCTGACGGAGCTTGGTGAGCATCGGTGGCCCTTCATGGAAGCAAGCGCATTCACGCGTGGTCTCGACATGTTAACCGCAGTTCGCGGCACCTTTGCGTTTGACGATGACCATGTGAGAACCTCACATGGCGCGGTGCCGAATGTCTCGGGGTCGCCAGCAGCTCTGCGGTGCAGGGGGTGCGGTTAGGCCCGTGTCACGCGACCACGACGCCGACATGAATGTCGAGGACGATTCTTCGGGCCGAATCGAGCGCGCGATGGGTCTGCTGCGGCGCATCCTGCAATACCAGGTCAGCATCGCCGCGCTGATCGAAGTGGCGCTGTGGTTGGCGATTCCATACCTTTCTATCGGGTTCGTGTGGACGCTCCTTCACACTGAGCAGACTCAGCGGATTCAGACGCGACTAGAACGCGTCTTGCCCGCAGGTGCTGACGTCGCGGCCTTCGGGTTAACCACGGCGTTGTGGCCGGCCTCGATACAAATCGCCGAAGCATGCCCACCCACATAATCGGCTCTTCTGTCGAACCCGCGCCCAATGGCGCGGTTTGCTCTTAGGCTGCCGACCATGTCAATCGACCGGGCCGCACTCATTGCGGGCAGCATCCGACTTACCTCTGGCATCTCGTTCCTCGTCGACCCTCTGCGTGCCAACCGGCTCTGGGGCGATCCGGACGAGCCGACGCCGACGGCGCGACTGCTGTTGCGGTCAATGGGCTATCGCGATGCGTTGATCGGTGGGCTGCTCGCGACCGCAGCGCTGCGTGGCAAGAACACCCGCGGCTGGTTCCTTGCCTCCGCCGGCGCCGACGCGGCCGACTTGCTCGGCGGGATCAGTGTCCATGACGAGTTGAAGCCCTCGCAACGGCTTATCGGCCTGGGCGGCGCTGTCATCGGCGTCGGCGTTGGGCTGTGGGGCGCGGCGCGTCGGATGCCAGGTGCAGGAGAGATGCCAGAACGCTGACAGGCGAGCCGTCATGCGGTTGACTGGGGCCATGGGTTTCGGAGTCCTGACTTTCGTTACCGACGAGGGAATTGGCCCAGTCGAGCTGGGCGCGGGACTCGAGCAGCGTGGGTTCGAGTCGCTGTTCCTGGCCGAACACTCCCACATCCCAGTCAACACGAAAACTCCCTACCCAGGCGGTGGCCCGATTCCACCGAAGTACTACCGCACGTTGGATCCATTTGTGGCGCTGACGGCGGCGGCCGTCGCGACCCAGAACCTTGTCCTGGGCACCGGTATTGCGCTGGTCCCGCAGCGCGATCCGATCCTGACGGCCAAGGAGGTCGCGTCGCTGGATTGGGTGTCGGAGGGACGGTTTCGCTTCGGCGTGGGCGTGGGCTGGTTGCGCGAAGAAATCGCCAACCATGGTGTCGATCCCGCCGTGCGCGGACGCGTGGTTGAAGAGCGGCTGCGTGCGATGATCGAAATCTGGACGCACGAAACAGCGGAATTCCACGGGGAATTCGTAGATTTCGACCCGATCTACAGTTGGCCGAAGCCGGTGACGCAACCGTATCCGCCGCTCTATCTGGGTGGCGGGCCGGCAAGTTTTCGGCGCATCGCCAGGCTGAACGCGGGCTGGCTATCGATGAGCCCATCAGCGGATGTGCTGTCGGGTCAGCTCGACGAACTGCGTGCTATCGCCGAGCCACGACGTGCCGGTGATCAACATCCATGCCGGGGAACCGACGGCGCAAAGTCTTGAGGGCTACCTGCACCTGGGACTCGAGCAAGTTTTGGTGGAGCTGCCGACTGAGCCTCGCGACCCGACGCTTCGCCGTCTGGATGAGTTGCAGGCCGAGTTTGCGAAGCTGGCGTAAAGCTCAGGTGCCGCAGAAGGTCTGGTAGGCGCCGAAATCCTCCGGGGCAGGACTGGCGTAGCGCTCGAGTCCCGGTCGTTCGTCATAAGGTGCGGTCACCGCGGCAAGTAGCTGCTCAAGTGGGCCGAGATCGCCTGCCGTTGCCGCGGTCAGAGCCTCTTCGACCAGATGGTTGCGCGGAATGTAGATCGGGTTGGCGCGGTCCATCGATTCGGCGTCGGGACCCAGTGCCCGCCAGCGCGACACCCACTCGTCTAAGCCGGCGAGGTCGATGAGCAACCCGCGCGCGGATTCGGCGTCGCCTCGCGCAGCTCGGCTGAGGTGGCGGAAAAACGAGGTGTAATCGACGTGGCTCTCCTTCAGGAGGAGGAGCAACTCGTCGACCAGCGGTGCGGAGATTTCGGCTTCGACATCCGCAGACAAACCCAGTTTGGTGCGCATACCGGACGACCACACGGCGTCGTACTGGGATTGGAATACCCCGAACGACTCCTCTGCGAGCGCGATCGCCTCCTCAATGTTGTCGGAGAGCAACGGAAGAAGTGTCTCAGCGAAGCGGGCGAGGTTCCACCCGGCGATGACCGGCTGGTTGCCGTAGGCATAGCGCCCCCAGGAATCGATCGAACTGAAGACCGTGTCGGGGTCGTAGGCCTCCATGAAGGCGCACGGTCCATAGTCGATCGTTTCGCCGGAGATTGTCATGTTGTCGGTATTCATCACCCCATGGACGAACCCGATCAGCATCCACTGGGCAATCAGCGATGCCTGCACAGCAACCACCGCTTCGAACAACGCGAGGTAGGGGCGTTCGGCCTGCGCAGCGCTGGGATGGTGGCGGGCGATCGCATGGTCGGCGAGGCGTCGCAGCAGGCCCCCTCGTTGGTCCCTGTCGCCGGTGGACGCGGCGTATTGGAAGCTGCCTACCCGCAGGTGACTGCTGGCGACGCGGGCGAGCACGGCGCCCGGCAGTGCCGTCTCGCGCTGTACCGGGCGCCCGGTACCCACGACGGCCAGGGATCGTGTCGTCGGCACACCCAGGGCATGCATCGCCTCGCTGACGATGTATTCGCGCAGCATCGGTCCCACCGCTGCCAGGCCGTCGCCACCGCGTGCGAACGGTGTGGGACCGGAACCTTTGAGGTGGACGTCGCGCAGGCGCCCGTCGTTGTCGACGAGCTCGCCAAGCAGCAGTGCGCGCCCGTCGCCTAACCGCGGCACAAAACCCCCGAACTGATGCCCGGCGTACGCCTGGGCTACCGGAGCGGCATTGCTGGGGACCAAGTTGCCTACCAAGAAACGCAGCCCGTCGGAGCTCCGCAGCCACGCGGCGTCGAGGCCAAGCTTCGTGGCAAGTTGCTCGTTGAGCACGAGCAGCCGCAAGTGCGGAGGTGTCTCGGCTTGCCAGCGGACAGCCATCTCCGGCAACTCGCGGAAGAACCGGTCTTGTAAAGCAACGGTCATATCCGGGGCAACGCTCACTTCACCGAGGCTACGGAAAGTCCAGCGGTCTTAACCGTCCTCGGAGGTGTGCAATTGCTAGCCGAGGACTTGTCCGATGAGGTCGCGGGCGCGGTCGAGCATTGACGCGAACGGTCCGACGGCAAAATTCAGCTTTGCCGATTCCACGCCGGGATGTGGGCGGGTTGGCGCGATGGCTTCGGCCGCTCGCACCGCCGTTGCCATCCGCTTGAGGTCGTCGGCGTCGAGTTCCTGCTGCAGCACCGGGAATTCCTCGCTCTCCTCATGTTGGGCGTGGTCGAGCACGGCTTCCCGTAGCTTGGTGACCTCATCGAGGAACTGCTGTGAGGTGATATCGAGTTTCTCGATCTGCGATAGCAGCTCCTTGGCCTCGTGCTCTTCTTTGAGTCGGGCGTCAACGATTGCGTCGCCGGCATCGGCCTCCCGGCGTACCCGCGGATGCACCAGCATTTCCTCGGCGGTCTCGTGGACGGCCAGCAATTGGCGCAGCGCTACGAACGGCTTCTCACGTGCTTGGGGATCTGAAGCGAGCAGCACTTGGTCGAACATGTCCTCGATGAGGTTGTGCTGCGCTTTCAGGAATGCGACGACTTCGTCGGGCGATTCGACAATCATCTCGGCCATCGCCGATACCTCCAGTGGTAGGAGTTAGGAGTGCGCACTGTGGGCTGTGTGCGGCTTGCCGAGACATACCCGGTGCAGAGGCGCTTAAACGCCGCAGCGTGATGAGCCGACTGGCGTCACAGTGGGGATGATCGCGTGGGCGGCCGGCCGCGTGTTGCGTTCGGCCGAGCTTGTCGGTGCGAGGCAGCCGTCGGATCGCCAGTGACTAGAACGAATTGCGCTGTGGAGCAGTCAGTTTCGACCAGCTTATCGTGCGGCTAAGTGCTGGGTGGGCCGTCATAAGCGCGCTACTGCACGCCGGTCGGCTCTGCTTGCATGGGGCATCCCAACCGCCCGTTCTGGGATATCGCTACGGTTAGGGACGACAAGCCCGACACTGACACCATGAAGAGACGACAGATCAGCTGAAATGTACGAACAGGTCAACAGCAGCGCGACGGAGCTGGATGGCATCGGCTCTCGCATCGACCCGGTTCTCGCCCGGAGTTGGTTATTGGTCAATGGTGCGCATGCCGACCGGTTCCAGTCCGCGGTGCACTCTCGCGCTGACATCGTCGTTTTCGACATCGAGGATGCGGTCGCGCCCAAGGACAAGCACGCCGCCCGCGACAACGTGGTGCGTTGGCTGCGCGCTGGAAACACCGACTGGGTCCGCATCAACGGCTTCGGCACCCCTTGGTGGGCGGACGACTTGGCTGTACTGGCCGGTACACCGGTCGGCGGGGTGATGCTGGCGATGGTCGAATCGGTGGACCATGTCACCGAGACCGCACAACGACTGCCCAACGTGCCAATCGTTGCGCTGGTCGAAACTGCCCGGGGCCTGGAGCGGATCACCGAGATCGCCGCGGCCAAGGGCACCTTCCGGCTCGCCTTCGGCATCGGCGATTTCCGCCGTGACACCGGTTTCGGAGAAGACCCGACCACCCTGGCTTACGCGCGGTCACGTTTCACCATCGCCGCCAAGGCGGCCAACCTGCCCAGTGCGATCGACGGGCCGACGATTGGCTCCAACGCATTGAAGCTGAGCGAGGCCACGGCGGTCTCCGTCGAATTCGGGATGACGGGCAAGATCTGCCTCACGCCGGACCAATGCTCCGTGGTGAATGAGGGACTATCTCCTTCACAGGACGAAATCTCCTGGGCGAAAGAGTTTTTCGCCGAGTTCGAACGTGACGGGGGAGAGATCCGCAACGGCTCTGACCTGCCGCGCATCGCCCGGG
Source organism: uncultured Actinomycetota bacterium (assembly GCA_963730415.1). Lineage (GTDB taxonomy): Bacteria > Actinomycetota > Actinomycetes > Mycobacteriales > Mycobacteriaceae > Mycobacterium. The sequence continues at coordinate 697,517 of CAVSSC010000004.1, forward strand.
CGACCAAGATCCTCGAGCTGGCTCGCGCTTACGGCATTGAAGTGTCGGACTTCGATGACGAACGGGTTCATTCGCCCGCGCCGTCGGACACGTACCACTACTGAGTCGAGGATCAGGTCTGATGGGTATTGCCATGGATTTTCATTTCGACCCGATGTGCCCGTTCGCTTACCAGACCTCGTTGTGGATCCGCGACGTTCGTGAGCAGCTCGGCATAACCGTCAATTGGCGATTTTTCAGCCTCGAAGAGATCAACCGGTCAGAGGGCAAGAAGCACCCGTGGGAGCGGGAGTGGTCTTACGGGTGGTCATTGATGCGGATCGGGGCACTACTGCGTCGAACGGACATGTCGTTATTGGATCGGTGGTATGCCGCGATCGGACATGAGCTGCACACCCTGGGCGGCAAGCCGCACGATCCTGCGGTTGCCCGACGCCTGCTGAGCGACATCGGCGTCGAGGCGGCGGTTTTCGATGCAGCGCTAGGCGACCCGACCACCCACGACGACATTCGCGCTGACCATCAACGGGTCATCGACGCGGGCGGCTTCGGGGTGCCGACACTCTTTCTATTGGGGCAGTGCCTGTTTGGGCCGGTATTGGTGGACCCGCCGAATGGCCCGGACGCCCTGACGCTGTGGAGTGTCGTTACCGGCATGGCTGAGCTGCCGCACGTGTACGAGCTTCAGCGGCCCAAGGCACCCGCCGATGTTGAGCTCATCGGCCGAAGTCTGCGTCCCTACCTCGACGGGCGCGATTGGGTCAGCATCAATCGCGGTGAGGTCATCGATGTGGAGCACCTCACCGGCCAAAGATGACGGGGCAAACCCGTTTTCTCCGACGTACGCGGCAGCCACCGGGTCGACCGGGGCCTAAGTCGCCGAATAGATGTTCGAGTACAAATCGCTTCATTGACACGCACCGCCGCTACCCTGGGCGTGTGGGCGCCATGAACCGGATCCGGGTGGCGCGGGTCTACGACGATGTCAGCCCCGACGACGGACAGCGCGTGCTGGTAGATCGCGTCTGGCCGCGAGGAGTGCGCAAGGACGACCCGCGGGTGGGCATCTGGTGTAAGGACGTCGCGCCGTCGAAGGAACTACGCGAGTGGTATCACCACCAGTCCGAACGGTTCGACGAATTCGCTTCGCGCTACAAGGCGGAACTGCGCGACAGCCCCGCGCTGGAGGAGCTGCGCAAGCTGGCCAACCGCGGTGTCGTAACACTGGTCACTGCGACTCGCGAAGTGGACATCAGCCAAGCGGCCGTCCTCGCGAAGCTTCTGCAAAGTCGCTAAACCCCTCCTGTTGCCGTGAGACGATCGTGCGATGCGGCTGGGATTGCACGCGCTGGGAATCGGTGCCGGCGCCGACCGGGCGGTGATCGACGCCGTCGCGTCAGCTGCGGACAGCTGCGGCTTCGCTACCCTGTGGGCGGGCGGAACACGTCGTCATGGTGGATCGATCGAGTTCGCGCTATCCCTATTCCGACGATGGCGTTATCGCCGTTCCGGCACAGGCGGATTGGCTTGACCCGATGATCGCGCTGAGTTTCGCCGCCGCCGCGTCGTCGCGCATCGAATTAGCAACGGGCGTGATCCTGCTGCCCGAACACAATCCGGTGGTGGTGGCCAAGCAGGCCGCGAGCCTGGATCGGTTGAGCGGTGGGCGGCTGACACTCGGAGTTGGTGTCGGGTGGTCCAGGGAGGAATTCGCCTCGCTCGGAGTGCCGTTCGAGCGTCGCGGGGCCCGCACTGCCGAATACGTTGCCGCGATGTGCACGTTGTGGCGTGATGACGTCGCCTCGTTCGACGGAAAATTCGTCGGCTTCGATTCCATAAGGGTGAACCCCAAGCCGGTGCGCGATCGTCGTATCCCGATTGTGGTTGGGGGCAATAGTGATCCGGCACTGCGTCGGGTGGCGCAATGGGGCGACGGCTGGTACGGGTTCAACCTCGACGGCGTGGCGGCAGTACGCGATCGGGCCGCAAAGCTAGCGGAGCTATGTGCCGAATCGGGGCGTGACCGTGCGCAATTACGGTTGTCGGTGGCGCTGCGCGATCCAAGCGTTGGCGATATCGCGGAGCTCGTCGATATAGGTGTTGACGAATTGGTTCTGGTCGAGGCACCCCCTGACCGGCCTGAGGCCGCAGCCGAGTGGGTTTCGGCACTGGCCGACCAGTGGATGACCGCGCTAGAGCAGCGACGGCTTGGGTAGGCTCGCCCGTTGATATGACTGACGCCGAACCCATACTGCGGCGGGAACTGGCCGACATTCCTGCCGAGGTCCGTGACGTCCCGCCGCCACCAATACCAGAATTGCCCGAGCCGTACGGTTTGCGTCTCGCCGACCGGGCCGCCGATGCCGAGATGATCGCCGAGTGGATGAACCGGCCGCACTTGGCCGAATCGTGGGAGTACGCCTGGCCGGCGGCGCGGTGGCATCGATACCTGCGTGCGCAACTCGAAAGCAGCTTTTCCCGCCCGTTTATAGCAAGCCTAGACGGAGTAGACCGCGGATACATTGAATTGTACCGGGCGGCAAAGGATTCCATCGCTCCCCGATATGAGCATGACCCCTACGATTTAGGTCTGCACGTCGCGGTCGCCGATTTGGACTACATAGAACGGGGACACGTCAGGTACTTGCTGCCACATTTGTTGGTCAGCATCTTCAACCTTGATCCACGATGTCGCCGAATCATGTTCGATCCCGACCACCGCAACGTCTTGGCGCGCAAGTTCTGTGAGCGTGGCGGCTGCGTATTTCTCGGCGAGCACGACATGTCGAATCGGCGGATGGCGCTGTATGTGCTGCCCCGCACTCCCGACGACGTCCCCCGCGACCGTGAGACCTGATTGCCTGGGGCAGCCACCCGTGCACCTAACTCATATCTGTTCGGCAATCCGCTGCCCGAGTATCGCCGCTGCTTCACCCAGCATGACGCTGACAATGATGTTGGTGACCGCCGCGCGCACCTGGCGCTCCTCGCCGAGCCGCTGCGTTTCCAGCATCCAGGTGGAAAACGTGGTGTAGGCGCCGACGAACGCAGTGCCGGCCAGCAGGGCCGCCTCCTTGCTCAGCGCCAGGCCCCCGAGGAAACCCAGTAGCGCGGCGCCGCTGATGTTCACGGTCAGCGTGCCGAACGGAAACGGCCGCGCCACCCGGCGGGCCACCGCACGATCCACCAAGAAGCGCAGCACCGCGCCGGTGCCGCCGAGCAGCGCGACGCCAGCCCAGACCAGAGCCGTCGTCACTGCGGCGGCCGTCATCCGCGTACCCGTACCCGGCGCACCAATTTGGTGGCCAGGTGCACCGCCAACAGTCCCAACGTGATGCTGGTGACGGTGTAGGCCGCGGCCAGGCCCCAATGGCCATGTTCGACCATCTTCACGGTCTCGACCTGCGCCGACGAGAAAGTGGTTAACCCGCCGCAGAATCCGGTGCCGAGCAGGGGGCGCCGATAACTCGACAACGGCAACCGCTCCAGCAATCGGGTGGTGAAATAGCCCACCAGCAAGGCGCCGACGATATTGACGGTGAACGTCGGCCAGGGCCAGTGATGCGGGTCGCGGACGATAACGGTGTCCAGCGCCACGCGGCTCAGAGTGCCGAGCCCCCCACCGGCGAAAATCGCCGCCAACTCCCGATAATCGTGTGCCACGCGTGATTCCCTTCGGTGTGCGACCGGCCCCTAGCAGCCTAGGGGGAGACTGACCAGTGGGTGAACCCCGGAAGTACCTGAGAAGACAGGAACGTACCTAGGGAGTCAGAGCAGTTGACTACGGGCAGAATTGGTAGCCATGGTGGACAACCCCCGTGCCGGTCAGCCGGCCCAGCCCGAAGACCTTGTCGATCTGCCCCATCTGGTGACGTCCTATTATTCGATTCAGCCTGATCCTGACGACGTCGCTCAGCAGGTGGTGTTCGGTACATCGGGTCACCGAGGGTCGGCACTCAATGGAGCGTTCAACGAGGCCCATATCCTGGCGATCACCCAGGCCATCGTTGAGTACCGTGCCGCTCACGGCACCACCGGGCCGTTGTTCATTGGCCGTGATACGCATGGCCTTTCGGAGCCGGCTTGGGTCTCGGCGCTGGAAGTGCTGGCCGCCAATGACGTTGTCACCATGATTGACTCGAGGGAGCGGTACACGCCGACACCGGCGATCAGCCACGCCATCCTCACGTACAACCGCGGCCGCACCGACGCGCTGGCCGACGGAATCGTCGTGACGCCGTCGCACAACCCGCCGCCGGACGGCGGCTTCAAGTACAACCCGCCCAACGGCGGCCCGGCGGACACCGACGCGACTAACGCAATTGCCAAGCGTGCCAACGAGATTCTGCGCAACGGGTCGGGGGTGAAGCGCATTCCGCTGGCCCGCGCACTGCCGACCGTCCAACGCCACGACTACCTGGGCAACTACGTCGACGACCTGTCCAATGTCGTCGACGTCGCCGCGATCCGCGCGGCCGGGGTGCGGATCGGCGCCGACCCGCTCGGCGGGGCCAGTGTCGACTATTGGGGCGAGATCGCCCAGCGGCACAACCTCGAGTTGACCGTGGTCAATCCACTGGTCGACGCGACGTGGCGGTTCATGACGCTCGACCACGACGGCAAGATCCGGATGGACTGCAGCTCGCCAGACGCGATGGCTTCGCTGATCGCCAACCGCGACCGCTACCAGATCGCCACCGGCAACGACGCCGACGCCGACCGCCACGGCATCGTCACCCCCGATGAGGGGCTGCTCAACCCGAACCACTATCTGGCGGTGGCCATCGACTATCTCTACACCCATCGTCCGTCCTGGCCGGAGGGCATCGCCGTCGGGAAGACCGCGGTCAGTTCGTCGATCATCGACCGGGTGGTCGCCGGCATCGGCCGCAAGCTCGTCGAGGTGCCCGTCGGCTTCAAGTGGTTCGTCGACGGCCTGATCGGCGGCACCATCGGCTTCGGTGGCGAGGAGTCGGCAGGGGCGTCGTTTTTGCGGCGCGACGGCTCGGTGTGGACCACCGACAAGGATGGCATCATCCTGGCGTTGCTGGCCTCCGAGATCCTGGCCGTCACCGGTTTGAGTCCCTCGCAGCGCTATCAGGAGTTGACCGCCGAGTACGGCACGCCGTTCTACGCGCGGGTTGACGCACCCGCCGACCGTGACCAAAAAGCTCGGCTGGCCAAGCTCTCGCCCGATCAGGTGACGGCGACTGAGGTGGCCGGGGAGCCGATCACCGCAAAACTCACCGCCGCGCCCGGCAACGGCGCACCACTGGGCGGACTGAAGGTGACGACCGCCAACGCGTGGTTTGCCGCACGACCGTCAGGCACCGAGGACGTCTACAAGATCTACGCGGAATCCTTCAACGGACCCGAGCATCTGGCCGAGGTGCAAAAGACCGCCCGTGAGGTGGTTAATCAAGTCATTGGCTAGAAGCCGTGACCAGCGACTTTGAACGCTTGTTGACAGTGGTGTAGCTTCGATGGGCATCAGTTCTTGGGGCTATGGCGCAGCTGGTAGCGCACCACACTGGCAGTGTGGGGGTCAGGGGTTCGAGTCCCCTTAGCTCCACCAGTGGATAATCCATCGTGACCGCGCCTTATTCTTGGTTCCGGCGTTAGCTGTCCGCGTCGTCTGGGTCGATTTTTTGACGACAACGAGCGGTTCGGGTGTCGCCACATTCAGGTATGGGGACATGGTCCGGCTTCCTGGCGGGATCACTTCCTGGATATTGATGTATTGCCCGCGGTTGCCGGGACGGGCGAATCCAGTCTGTCGAAAACGGTGAGTATGGCGTGTCGAAAACGGCGAGTATGAGTTGTCGGAAAAGTAGACTGGTGTCATGTTCGACTATCGCGCACGCGTCATCGACGCCGAGCTGTCCGAGCGGCTGACCTCGATCGGTGCTGTCCTCATCGATGGGCCGAAGGGCTGCGGGAAGACGGAAACCGCCCTCCAACAGGCGAAGAGTTCAGTCCGCTTCGACACCGACCCGAACGCGCGGGCGCTCCTGGGACTCAATCCGGACGAGCTGTTCGACCAAGAGACGCCGATCCTTTTCGATGAATGGCAGCGCGCGCCGGAGATATGGGACCAGGTACGGCGGCATGTCGATGATCTGCGCCGTCGTGGCCTGTACATCCTGACCGGATCGGCGACTCCGAGATATGAGCGCGAATTGCACTCCGGCGCGGGTCGGATCGGCACGCTCCGGATGCGGCCGATGAGCCTATTCGAATCCGGCCATTCGACGGGTGAGGTTTCGCTGGCTGCTCTGCTGCGCGGCGAAGACCAGAAGGCGAAGCGAACCGCGATGACGGTCCCGGGCCTCATGGAGCGGATCGTCATCGGCGGCTGGCCGGCGTTGCTCGATCAGTCCGAGCGCAGTGCCCGGGGGTGGCTTGCCGACTACCTTGCCCAGATCGTCGACATCGACATTCCTGAGCTCGGCACCGGCAAGCGCACTCCGGACCGACTACGCCGTGCACTCGCATCGCTCGGGCGATCCGTCGGGACAGCGATCAAAGTCACTGCACTCGGCGCAGACATCGCCGGTGACGATCACCGGGCTCCGGCGAAGGAGACGGTGAACTCCTACCTCGACGCGCTTGACCGTCTCAAGCTGACCGAGAACTCGCCGGCATGGAAGCCGCACATGCGTTCGCGCACCGAACTACGCGAGGCACCGGTCCGTTACTTCGTCGACCCGTCGCTGGGCACTGCCGCGCTCAAGGTTGGATCGCGGGATCTGCTCGCCGACCTCGAGGCCGCCGGATTCCACTTCGAGGCGATGGCAGTCCGCGACGTTCGCACCTATGCGCAACCGCTCGGCGGCGCGGTGTACTCCTGGCGCGAGTCTCACGGTCGTAAGGAAGTCGATGCGATCGTCGACACACCGGACGGCTGGGCCGCATTCGAGGTGAAGCTGACGGGTGATCAAGACGTCATCGACAGGGCGGCGAAGGGCCTCCTCGACTTCGCGGCCGACGTGGATACCTCGAAGCACGGCAGCCCGTCCGCTCTCGTCGTCGTGACCGCGACCGGCGGTGGCGGGAAACGAGCCGACGGGGTTCATGTCGTGCCGATCTCGGCACTCGGGCCGTAGCCGGCTGTCGTGGAATGATCCGCTGCAGCATGCGGAGTAGGGCCCCCGGGGTGTGCGCGTTGTTTGCCCGATTGCGTGCCGTTGCCGCTCTGACGGCAATTTTGACGACAACCGTGACGACAGTTACTACCTAGCTCCACCAGGCCATATGCGGGTTCTTGGTCACTCGTTCTGGGGCGTTTGACGCCAGTTTTGACGACAGTACGAGTCGCTCATTAGTGCGACCCGCTCCCGCCGGGCTCGGCGCCGAACAAGCTGCTCATCGCATCCAGCGCATCGCGTTACCCCTGGGAGCATGACGCGAGCATACGAGGCGGGACCTCACGGCCGGGGAGAGAAGAGTCTGTCGGCCGTCAATCCGTTGTTTGAGCGGCCCTCAACTCCTGCTCGGCTCGATCCGTGGAGATCAGCTTCTCGGCGGTGGCCAAGGCGATCCGTGTGCTCGTCTCGTGGTTGGACAGGGGCTGCATGTGGTCCCATCCCTCGATCACCAGCCTCGGACTCTGGTCTTGGCCGCTGAACTCCTCCAGGAAATGATGGAGGGACTCACCTGTGGTGTGATCGACGAGAGGCACATGCGAGCTGAAGTGGAGATACACCGCCTGTGTACCGTGGGGAAGCTGGCCCAGCTCGCGAATCACGTGGAACAGGTTGAAACACACCAGGGGACCATCCAAGTACAGGTGGTAAGTGCCCTCATCCGATTCCCGTTGCGACACCGGATTGCGGAAGAGGCTGAGGAAGCGGGCGGCAAAACTCGGCTTGGCGGATTCCGAGCCGTTCCTCAGGGTGTGCCAGAGGCCCACGTACCACAGGTTCAGTAGCAACTCCAGGACGATGCCAGCGCCGATGCCGATGAGCAGGTCCGTCGTCACGGTCACGAGCACTGTGGTGGAGAAGACGACGAACTGCTCCGTGCCGACCCGTGCGACGTGGAGCCAAACCGCGGGCTTACACAGCTTGTAGCCGATGAAGACGAGGATGGCGGCCAGGACCGCCAGCGGGACCATGTTGATCAGGTCGCGGGCGAGCAGCAGGAACGTCAGCAGGAAGCAGGCGTTGTAGAAGTTGGCCCACTGGGTCCGGCCGCCCCCCATGATATTCGCCGTGCATTTGACTATGCCGGGGATGATCGTCAAGCCACCGAGCAGGCTCGAGGCGCCATTAGAAACGCCCATGGCCAGCAAGGTCTGGTCCGGGTCGGACCGGCGGCGATAGACGTCGAGCTTGTCCACGGCCGCGATCGTCGCCAGGGACTCGGTCCCGTCGATCAAAAGCAGGGTGACGACCAGGTAAGCCAGGGGGAACCACAGCGCGGCATGGGCGAACGCATCACCGAACTGGGGGAAGACGATCCCGCGCTTGAGCGAATCGGGCACGTTGATCAGGTGGGGTTTGTCCAACTTCAGGATGAATGTGCTGACGACCGTGCCGGCGAAGAACACCCAGACCGGAGGCGGCATGACCTTCAGCAGCCGCCCGGGGAGGGCCGACAGCACGAAGAGCGCCGCCAGGCAACCGACCCCCAGGGCGAAGATTTGGTGGCTCATCGACTGGACATGGCGGGGCACTTCGCCGAGGACCGCCCAGAATTCGTGGGCCTCGAATTTCACTCCCATGAAGAGAGGGATCTGCTTGACGATGATCATCAGGCCAATCGCCGCCAGCATGCCCTGGATGGCCGCGGCCGGGAAGATGGCGCTGAGGCGGGCCACCTTCAACTTGGCAAGGATCACTTGCAACACGCCCGCGATGGCGATGGCGACCAGGACCAGAGGGTATCCCACCGCGAGCAACTCGGATTGCGAGGCGGCGTGGCCCAGGCGGGTGTGTCCCAGCAGGATCATGCCAGCGAACAGAGCCGGCGCCAGTCCCGCGGCCGGGCCGCTGATAGTCACATACGAGCCGCCCAGGAACGGCAGGACGAAACCGGCGATGATCGCCGACATGATCCCGCAGATCGGCGGCGCGCCCGAGGTGATCGCGATTCCCATCGAGAACGGCAGCGAGATCATGGCCACCGTGAAACCCGAGCGAAGGTCATAGCGCCAGTGTTTGAGACCGGCCAGGCCATTGCGGGGCTTTTCGGTCGGAACGGTTAGATCCTGTTGCATGGGTGAGCCCCTCTCAACAGCGGCTTGAACAGGTTGTGGGTGAAGTTCTCCCAGAATTCGTGCAGCATGGATCAACTCCACGACGGGATGAGGGAAATACCGGGTGCGGCAAGGACTATCGCGTGACAGTCGTCACTGCGGTGTGCTCCGCTTCCCCGCGATCACCGTGGAATCCGCGCTGTAAATGTGGACGCCGGGTTAGCGGGCCGCCACAACGATTAACCCCAACCCCAACCCGGCCCGGGACGGCACTAGCGCGATACTCATCGCGCCTGTCACGATGGCCCTTGCCGCCCCGGTGGTCTGCACAACTAGAGATCGTCGACCCCGTGCAATGGCCTGCCTTGGCCCCAGCCGACGCCCCGGAATACAGCGCAGCCGCCACGGTCACGACCAGGCTCTCGATGCCCACAAGGGATACACCAGCGGCCATGCGTAGCTCCCACCTGTTGGCGCGTGGCCAACCCAGGGGTTACAAGCCATTAGCACCGTCCGGGGCCGATTATCCCGAACCTTGGCGCGTGAAGCGAGCCTCATCGCTGCGTTCACAGCAGACTGTAACCTGGCGAAAACAAATCCAAGTCCGAAACTATCCGCTGGTTGAGGCGCTTGCTCGCCACCGAGATCTGGGCCCTCATTTGTCTGCTGCGCACCAATCAAGTCGAGAAATCGGCCGCTCGACTGAATGCATGAATCGCCCGTGAGGTTTTGCGGTGGCTGGCCCGGCGCTGCCGACAAGTTCGCTGGCGTACTGCATGGGGATGTCGTCGATGATGCGGATGCCCGTGACGATCTCGGGTTGGATCGCGATCATGGTGTCCATGGCCATGTTCACCCACGGGTGTAACAGTTGTTCGTAGCGGGCGACTTGCTCAGGGTCGGTGATCGTGGTCGCCCACCCGGTGACCACCACGCTCCAGCCCGCCCGCCGTTGGGGGTCGAGGTCGTCGGCTTCGTAGGCCACCACCACACCTGCATCGCCGCTCAATCGCACGACGGTGGACACTGTGGCAGTCACGCGGGTGCGCACGATCACCCGACCCTCGTCGACGAGGTGGTTGACCAAGCGGATCGCCGGCAGTGCCTGGTGGGTGAACACCGCCCGCCCATGACCTGACGCTGGCGCGGTCGGGCGCCAACACATGGGCTGTAGCGGGGCCCGCCGCTCAGCGTGGTCTGGTCGGCCGGGTCCTCTGATCGCGTTGGCTGATCAGTCTGAGGGCGCCTTGCTTTACCGGGCGGGGCCATCGGAAGTGCCGCTCGCGATAATTCGTCATGAATCGCGACCGGCGGACGCTGAATTACCTGCTTTGATATCAGCGACCGACAGGCTCACGTGGCGACGAAATTGCTCAGCTCGGGAAGCTCCGCCAGATTCCACGTCTTGATGCGGTCGGAAATCACGTCACGCAGGGTGTCCTGGTCGAAAATGCCGGCATTGGCGACATTGCGGACCTTGTCCTTATACGCGTCGATATCTGCGCCGACCACCTGCAGCTCAAGCGCGCCGGCGACGATCGCCGCGATAGTCGCGGCGGGCACAATCCGCAGGCAGGCCCGGACAATCTCCGCGAAGAACGTCTCATGGCGCTCCTCGTCGGCGGCGATAACCTCGACAAGGCGGCGCAGGACGGGTTCTTCGATCTGCGTGGCCAGCCGCCGCAGGAACACCGCGTGAGCGCGTTCCCACAACGTCATGAACACCATGGCCTCGACCTGGGTGTGGTCGTCGGCGCGGCGGCCATTCATCACATGCTCGACACGGACCATCTCGTTGGCGATCGGGTCGATCTGGCGGGTCAGCACGAGGTTTTGGCGCAGCGCGAACGCGTGCAGATTCTCCTCAGCCGTCCACCGGCCGATCCACTTGCCCCACCAGCCCGCCAGGATGAAGTGCTCGGCTAGCCGGTGGTGGTAGCCCGCCAGGTTGTCCTTGGTGATCAGCACGATCTCCAGTGCGTCGGTGACGTGGTCAGGCAGCGTTACCTGCGACGGATCCCAGTCATGGCCACCAAGGGACTTGAAATTCTGACCTCGATCAAACGGCACGTAGTCATGCGCATACCACGGTGTGGCCGTGTCGATGTGGCGTGAGTAGGTATCGATGACGACCGGTTCGAGTTCGAGCATCAACGGTGAAGCGACGCGTTCGTCTGGCATGCAGTCAAACTAATCCACTCCACGGCCTTCGCAAACACGCCGCCCAGATGAAACTTGGGCAGTTCAGTTCGAAGCGTTTCTCGAAGACCTTCCCGTCGGCTCCGCCAACATCCGCAGAGTCTGCGCCTTCCTGCCCACGGCGTTACGCGGCATGCACAGCGAGTATGTCTTCGGCTCGCGCCTTGACGTGGACGAAGCTCTGGCAGGACTTCGAGAAGCGGTCACCGCGTACCTGATGGCAACCGGCGACTCACCAACCGCGCGACCTCATCGACCTGTTTGCGTTCCAGTCCGAATGCGAGCAGGATCGCGAGGTCGTGTTCGGCGTCAAGCTCGCCAGGCAGCGTCGAACGGGCAAGCAGCACCGCGGCTCGCCGACCTCCAACAGAATGGCGACCAGTCCGAAGTCGTACCATCGGAGGACTTCCGGCATGGAGTCGATAGGCATGAGCCGGCCGTGTTGGTGGCTGCTCTTGACGCCGTCAAGACCTGAAAACAAAAACCACAGGTAACGAGCAGAACTGAATCGGAACCAGACGGGGCGAACCTGCAGTTCAAACGGCATTCCGCAGGTAGAGACAGGGGTTCGAGTCCCCTTAGCTCCACCGATATAACTGCAGGTCACAGGCCGCATGGCCTAGGCGTCGCCCCACTACTCTCACTTGTTGGCCTCACTTGTTGGCCGAGGTGTATCTCGGATGTGACCTCGCCGCGACGGTGACGAAGAACGCTCATCATCATGACGGTGCTTGCGGGAATCGCCGCTCTCGCGATGGCAACATGTGTCGGCTACTACTTCGGTCGGCGCGTGGGCTCGACGGCGTCAAGCTGGAAGAAGCGAACGAGTCGGATCGCGCTGGGGAGGCTGGCGATCAGTCTGCTCGTCTTGCTGACCGCACGCCGCATCCGGCAGAGCTTCCGGGCCGAGCACATGCTCCCCGACGCGGTGCACCTCTGGGGACTGAGAGTTATTGCGCCACTTGAGCTGCTGCGGGGTAGCGTTACGCGGATGCGGTCCTATTGAGAGCCAGCTCGGCGCTCATCAGCGAAATCCCGCTCTTGCCAACGCATCCAGCGGCTGCGACTAGGGAAGACGAGAACCGGTATGTCAGCACTACAGGGCAAGGTCGCGTTCGTGACCGGTGCGTCGTCGGGCCTGGGTGCTGAAACAGCCCAACTGTTTTCTCGGCAAGGAGCAACGGTTTTCGGCATAGGCCGGGATACCGGGCGCTTGGCCGAGGTATTCGCCGACGTGGAAAGTGGTTCATACGCATCGGTGGACGTTTCTTCGGCGCAGGCCTGCAAGGATGGTGTCGAGCAGTGCGTCCGCGAGTTCGGCGGACTGGACGTCCTCGTCAATATCGCCGGGAGGCACCAGATGCGCCGAACGGAGTCGATGACCGACGACGATTGGGCACAAGACCTGGCGGTCAACCTGAACGGACCGTTCTACCTATGCAGGGCTGCACTGCCCCATCTGCTGGAACGAGGCGGCAACATCGTCAACGTCGGCTCCATTGCCGGCGTCGAAGGGCAGGCCTACTCGGCCGGCTACTGCGCTGCCAAGCATGGGTTGATTGGGCTCACGCGTGCTTTGGCGGTGGAGTACACCGCGGATCGCTTGCGCATCAATGCAGTATGTCCGGGCGGCATGCTTACGCCGCAACTCGAACAGTTCAGTGCGCCGGACAACCCGAACTACGACCTGATCATGCGCACGGCCTCGCCGCGCGGCATGATGCCGCCCCTTGACGTTGCGAATGTGATCGCGTTCCTTGCGAGCGATGCCGCAGCCGCCATCCATGGCGCCGTCTATCGAGTCGACAACGGCAAGGGCGCCGGCTAGCTGCTCTTTGTCGTTTGGCGCTACCCGAGTGGCACTAATGGCCCGGACGGATATCCCATTCAGAATCCTGCCGCCGCCAAAGCGGTAACGGCCAAGATCAACGCGACAGTGACCTTGCTCTTTGGGCGGGACATAACCCTGCTCCTATAGTCGCGATGACGATTGCCGCCACAATGCGCCGCGACGCGAGAGTTCCAAGTGCAGCCGAATTCCTCAGAGCCATTTAGTGACGCCCCCATGCCCTGAACACGTTCCTGGCCGGTGCCGACTAAACGACCAATCACCATCACGACACTTTGCAGTCGCGCCCGGAGACGGGGTTTGCGGCTGCAACGGGTCGGGCTGCGCTGGGCGTGGCACGCAGCGGTCAAGACCCGAAAACGAAACCGCACTTAACGAGGGCATCCAACCGGAACAAGACGGAGCGAGCCCGCTGGCAAATGGGCATTTCGCCTGGTCAGTCAGGGGTTCGGGTCCCCTTAGCTCCACAAATTTGAGCAGGTCGTGCCCGGGTCAGCCGGGCGGTGATTGTTCGCGCACATGGCGCACGAAGTAGCGTTCCGACATGAGAGTCCTGTTCGTCGCGGATGAGCCGCGCTTGTCGGCGACGTTGTCGATTAGGCTGAAGGCCGGCTATCAGTTCGCGGTTGCATCGACATCCGTGAGAACCGGCGCGGTCAGCCGCTAACCGCCCAACGCCAGCTCTGCTGCCAAAGCGGCGCCGCACACCGCCAACGCGATCGAAAGTGTTATCCAGTCAGCCAGTTTCGGCTGCGACGGGGCCGCCGAAATCTGGCCGGTGCCGCCGCGGGCGGTGATCGCATCGCCCATCTCGTCCGCTCGCCGCAGTGTCACGGTGATGACCGCGACGATCAAGTCGATTACGTCTGCCGCCAGGCGCCTGAGGCGGGCCCAGCGGGTCCGCGCTGTCTGTTTGGGCCGCAACCGGTGAGCGGCGTACAGCACCCGGAATTCGTCGATGAGCATCGGGAAGGTGCGCAGTGCGAGCGCCAATGCGACCGACCAGTCGTCGACCGGGATCCGCAGTGGTCGCAGTCGGCGACCCAGAGTGGCCACCGCTGGCGCGATTTCGGCGACATTGGTCGTCCACGACACCAGCGCGCCCAGGCCGAGCAACACGACCGACAGCGCGGTGATGCGCAGAAAGTCCAACAGGCCGCCGAGCCCGAGCGAGACCGCGCCCACCTGGATCTCCGGACTGCCGCCGGCCAATGCCGCAGTGATACCGACGATGGCCAGCAGGATCCACAGCCAGCGCGGCACCGACGGCAGCACGCCTCGGGGAATATTTGCGACCCACACTCCCGCCAGCACCAGCGCGGCCATCAGCCCGATCGCCACCCATCCCGGGTAGAACGTCAGCAACACCGAAATACCAAAACCAACAATCAGTTTGGTGCCGGCCCACAGCTCGTGGACGGCGGAGCGCCCCGGCACCGGGCGCAGCAGCACAACGGGGCGAGGTGGGCGGCGGGTCGGGTGCTTGGCCGGCGAGATCGCAGCCACGTCATTCCCCCGGGCCGCGGCCGACGCCGGTTCCAGCAGACCGTCGCGCAGGTGCAGGGTGCGCGGGCACAGCTCCTCTAGCCCGGCGAAGTCGTGCGAAATAACCACTACGGTCAGACCGGTGTCACGGCGCCGATCCGCGAGCAGCCGCACAAGACCGCGCTGGCTGGCGGCGTCCAGCCCCGCCAGTGGCTCGTCGAGGATCAATACGCGCGGCGACCGCGCGAGCAATCCGGCCAGGACCACGCGGCGCATCTGGCCGCCGCTGAGCTGGTCGATAGGCCGCTTCGCCAGTACGGCATCCAGGCCGACGGCGGCCAGCGCCGCGGTCACCCGGGCGTGATCGTCAGGCGAAAAGCCGGCCGCCGAGGCCACTTCCAGGTCGACACGGCTGCGCATCAATTGCAGCCGGGCCGCCTGGAACTGGAGCGCGACCGCGCCGACCTGCTCAGAGGCCAGGCGCTCGTCAAGCAGACAGGTGCCGGTGGTCGGTATCGTCAATCCGGCCATGATCCACGCCAGCGTCGACTTACCGGAGCCGTTGCCGCCGTGGATCAAAAGCCCGTCGCCCTCATACACCACGAAACTGATATCGCGAAGCGCGGTCTGCGCCCAAGGGGTGCCACTGCCGTATTCGTGGCCGACGCCAGCGAGTCGAAGCACCGGCGCGTGGGACTGGTGGCCCGCCGTGACCGTCGGCGCGGGCGCGGGCGCGGTCTCGACCAAAGGGGTGTTATCCAACGCATCGCTGAGGTTGATCGTGCGGTCGGCGCAATTAGCCTCGCTGTCGTAATGGGTGATGTGCACCAGGGCGGTTTGGTGGCGGTCGGTCAGACCGGACAGCACGGCCAGCAGTGCGTCCCGGCCCTGCTGATCGACCATGCTGGTGACCTCGTCGGCGATGAGCAGCGCCGGCTCCCGCGCCAGCGCCGCGGCCACGGCCAGGCGCTGCAATTCACCGCCGGACAGGCCGCCGGTATCGCGTTCGGCGAGGCCGACCAGCCCGACTTCACTCAGTAGCCGGTCGACATCAGTGGACTTGCCGGGAGGCAGTCCCCAGACCACGTCGTCGGCGACCCGCGTGCCCAGCACCTGGCTTTCCGGGTGCTGCATGATGACGGCGGTGCCACCGAGTTGACCGAGACCCACCGCGCCGGGGCGTTCGACAGTGCCCGATGTCGGTTCGCGGCCGGACAAGATCAACATCAGCGTGGTTTTCCCCGAGCCGTTGGCACCGGTGACCGCGACGTGTTCGCTTGGCCGCACGTCCAGGCTGACCGCACGCAGCGCGTCGTGGTCGGTGTGCGGGTAGCGCAGGCGCACCTCGTCCAGCCGCACCGGGACCGGCTGGATCGGCCCAGTGCTGGCCGGCGCGTCCAGTTTGTGCACATCGGGAACGCCGCGCAGCCGCCCCAGCACCCGGGACAGCGCCCACCAGCCAATCACTGAGGCGCTCATGATCGCGACGACGGCGTATCCGAGGACGAGCCACTGCCAGTAATTCAGTGCTTCGGCGAAGAACCGCTTGAGCTCCTGCGCGGCCCCCTGCAGGTGCGGCACCCGCGCCATGACCGTCGCGACTCCGTCCACGGCGGCGGTGATCGTGTGGAACACCAGCTGCCGAAGCCGCGCCAAGACAGTCAGCGCGATGACCGCCGCGGCGCCGACGACAACACCGGCGCCAAAGGACGCCGCGATCACGGTCGGCGTGCCGCGACGGCGGCGCTTCATGATTCCAGCCAGCCCGCCAACATACGCGCAGAGCGCGACCGCCCCGAAGCCGCTCAAGCCGACCACCAGGAAGCCGATCACACCAGCGGCGACCGTCGCGGTGATCAGAACGCGGACCCGGTAGCGATACGCCAGCAGCCCCATCGGCACGGTGCCCAGCAGTCCCAATCCCCCTGCGTGCGGGAGGACGACCGCAATGATCGCGATCGCCGCACACAGAGCGCCCATCACCGATGCCTGCGCCAGTTCGCTGGGTCGTAGCGATCGACCCCGTCCCGGCGGGATCGCCGCGCCGGGCACCACCACGTCACGATTATGCCAGTCGTCGGCGCACGGACCCACGGAAAATGCGCCTGTTCAACCGGAACTTCGAAGCGCTCGGCGGGCTGAGGGCAGTCGAGACGGCCATGGATTTTGTTGCGCTGGTGACCCCCGAGGGTGCAATTGCAAGTGGGCTCAGCGCTTCCGAGGCTTTCGGTCCCTAACCACGTCGTAGATGACCAGTCCTACCAGGAAGGCCAGGCCGAACGGCACGCACAACCTGAAGATGGTTGACGCGTGATGGTACAGCGCGACGTAAGCGATCGCTCCGATGACCACCATGGCGAGCAGGATGCCGCGATTAATCCAGTCCGTCCTCATTCCCAAACCTTCAGAAGCCAAAGTCTCCGCCGCCGGAGTCGGACCCACCGCCGCCGAAGTCGAATCCGCCGAAATCGGATCCGCCACCACCGGAGTCATAACCGCCGCCGGAGTCGTTGCCGCCGAAGCCAACGTCGCCGCCGCCGGAGTATGAGTCGTTACCTCCGAACCCGGCGTCGCCACCACCCGAGTAGCCACCATCGAACCCAACGTCTGCCTGCTGGCTGTCGTAGCCGGCGCTTTGGCCGCTGTCGTAGCTAACATCGGCCAACGCTGAGTCTCGGCCAGCCTCGAAGCCGCGGTCGTAGCTACCGCCCCAATGGTCGTCCAGCAGCGCATCCATCAGCAGGACATCGGTGAGGGACCAACCCCAGCCCGGACCCCAGAACGCGAACGGGTAGTAGCCGGGGTAGAAGAAGATCCCGTTGTAATAGCCGCCTCCGTAGTAGTTCATGTAGCCCGGCTGCTGGGTGGTGCTGTAGTTGTTGTTGTTGATCGTCACGGACTCACCGGTGTTTGGGTTTCTTGTCCGCACCGTGGCCTGCTTGCGGTCCTCCTCCGGCACCGAGGTCACGGCGCCAACGTTGGGCCCAGGCTGCCCCGGATTGAGCTTCTGGTTGGCCTTGGCCACGGCGGATTCAACGACCCTGAGGTGCGCCCGTGCCGCGTTGTAGTCACCCGTCTCGTAGGCCTTTCGGGCGTCGTACATGCTGGAGTTGGCCTTCAACGACTCAGCGCTGACGTCTGCGCTGCTATTGGTGATCACCGCGTTATCGAGATCGCTGACATCAGACGTGGCGGCGATCAACTCCTGCTTGACCTGCTCTCGCGCCTCTGTGTCTTTGCGGCGCTTACGATTTCGATTCACGGCGAACCAGATCAGACCAGCCACTGCCAGGGCAATGCCGATAATGACCAGCGTCGCCCACAGCCAGGTCCAGCTGGTGTGCTTCTCGTGCACAACGGGAGAGGTCGTCACTGGTCCACCGGAGGCCACATTCACATCGGTCAGCTTGCTGACGAATTCACTCGTCGCGCCGTACGGGTCGTTGCGGTGATCCCTGGCCGACTGACGCATGAATGGGTCCACGCTGTCTGCAATCACCTTCGGCACGTTGTAGGCGCGCACGTGGTAGCCCCTGGAGTCGATAACCAGGATCACTCCGCTGAATTCCGGATTGTGGCCCAGGATGATGTTGTGGATGGCATCCGCCGTGCTGACACCGGTCTGACTGGGCGCCACCGCCGCTACCCAGATTGGCGGTGCAGGGCTCCACGTCCACCGACTCGTGAGGATCTGCTGGTTCAGCCTTTCGGGGTTCTGCAACGGCGGTCTTGCCGCCGGGTCAGCCACCACATGCGTCTGGGCGTTGAACCTACCTACCACCTGGTCGGTGTAGGTGTCGGCCGCGGCAGACGGCGCCAGCAGCATTGCCAGCGTCAGCGTCAACGGGACCAGAACAAGCTTCCAAAATCGCAGTGTCACTTTTCTCCTGCCAAGAGTGGTTATGTCGATCCTTGCGGTGGACCGTCGGAACGTCCACTGCGGGCTACTATCCAGCCGCTGCGGGAGCATTCCTCCGGCATAGCCGACGGGCGCCTCGTGATGAAAGGAGACTCTGTTTAGGGCACAGCCAGTGAAACCCGGGTAGGACTAGACGACCACGACGTAACCTTTGAACGTTGTCTGGAATAGCTGGGACGATCACGGGATAGCGATTTACAGCGAGGAACACATCAGACGTTGGATGCGGATGGCGGTCGACCCCGGCAAGCCGGGCGTCGGCGCGTTGCGCGGGCGCCTATCGTGAGCAACCACCTGAGTCCGTTCCGGGCCGATCTGCTGCAGGGGAAGGTGGCATTAGTCACCGGCGGCGCTACCGGCCTTGGCCTCGAGATCGCTCGGGTACTGGGCAGGCACGGCGCTCGCGTCGCCATCTGTAGCCGCAAGGAAGCCAATCTCCAAGCGGCCGTTGCGGCATTGCGACACGAGGGGATGGAGGCCACCTACGGTATCTGCGACGTCCGGCGTCACGATGAGGTGACGGCCGTCGTCGACGACGTGTTGCGAACGTTCGGCCAACTCGACGTTGTCGTCAACAATGCCGCCGGGAACTTCCCCGTCCCGATCAGCGGCCTGAGCCCCAACGGATTCAAAGCCGTGGTCGACATCGACCTCCTGGGGACATTCAACGTTTCGAAGGCGGCATACGAGCTATGGCTGCATGATCACGGCGGAGCCGTGGTGAACATCAGCGCGGCGACCCAGTACCGCGGTATGGCCCTGCAGGCCCACGTCGTGTCGGCCAAGGCGGGCATTGATGCGTTCAGCCGTTCCTGTGCGATCGAATGGGGGCCCGACGGGGTCCGGGTCAATGTCGTTGCGCCCGGGGCGATGTCAGGAACCGAAGGAGTGAGGAGAATCGCCGGCGATGACCAACATCGCACCACCCAGAACCCCTTGAGGCGTCCCGGCTCGACCACCGAGGTTGCCGAAACGGTGCTCTTCCTTGCCAGTGATGCAGCGTCCTACGTCACCGGAGCAACGCTGGTTGTCGACGGTGGTGGTTGGTTGATCGCCAGTGGAGTGCCGGATTTGCCGGGCTACCACTAGATCTTGACCGTCAGCGGCCACACGTTCCAGATGTCGTCGCAGTATTCGGCGATGGCGCGATCCGACGAGAACTTGCCGCTGCGGGCGGTGTTCAAGATGGACATCTTCGTCCAGGAATCCTTGTCCTGCTAGGCGGCGCTCACTTGCTCCTGGCAGTTCACGTAGGACGCATAGTCGGCGCACACCAGGAAGGGGTCGTCATAACGGAGGTTGTCCACCAGCGGCTGGAAGACCTCAGTGTCGCCGTGCGAGAACGTCCCGCCGGCAATCAGATCGAGTACTGTGCTCAGCTCTTCATTAGCGTCGACGCAACGCACCGATGTGCCCGGCGGTGGCAGGCCGTCGGTCTGGCAAGCGAGTTATCGCGCGCCGCGGTCAATGGGCGCCGGCCAGGTTCAACGTGACCACGCCAGCGATGATCAGGCCGACACCGACGACCTTGGCCACGGATATCGAGGAGCCGAGGAACAGCACTGCGATCAGCACGATTGCGGCCGTCCCGATTGCCGACCACAATGCGTAGGCGACGTCCGTCTGCATACCGCGCGAGATCGATAACGCCAGAAGCGCGAAAGAGACGGCGTAACCGGCCAGACAGATTATGGTCGGCCACAGTCGGGTGAAACCTTCCGTGCTCTTGAGCAGGCTGGTGGCGGCCACCTCCGCAAAGATCGCGCAGAGGAGCAACAGGTAAGTCAAGACGCCTCCTTGTGGACACGTGTACAGATACGTATGTACATGACATTTGAGTCGATGTGGAAACGTAGTGTCACACGATCGTTTCCCGGTCACTTGGAAGGAATTGCGCCGTATGACGTTTCCCGCGCAACCGCTGCGGATTGATGTCGGCGACGTGATCGGGGAGCAGGCATCGTTGGCAGCGACCTATTACCCGGCGCGCACGGCCGCTGCGGCTGGTGCTGTACTCGTCTGCTTGCCGGGCGGCACCTACAGTCGCGAGTACTGGGACCTCACCATTCCCGGACATCGCGGGTATAGCTTCGCTGACTTCGCTACCGGCAATGGGTATGCCGTCGTAACGATCGATCCGTTGGGCACCGGTGAAAGCTCCAAACCGGTACGCGATTTCGCTTTCACTGATATCGCCGCCACACTCGCGTGTGCCGTGTCCGCGCTGCCGGACTTAACCGGCAACCACGGACGGCCAGTGGCTGTAGCGCATTCGCTGGGCGGATACCTGGCCATCACTCAACAATCGCTGTTTTCCAGCTATGCCGGGATGGCGGTTCTCGGCTGTACCAATCAGCACGTCACACCGCTGAACCTGGATCCTGCTTTCATCGCCCGCTCCGCCACCCCGCAAGGTCGCGCCGAGCTTGCCCGGGAGATCCTCTCGGCCCTTCCGCAGCCGTATTTCGAGGGCCCCCGCGAGTACTTGCAGAGCTGGTTTCACCTTGCCGACGTCCCCGCGGATGTCGTCGCGGCTGACTCAGTCGCCGCAAAGTCGTTGGTACCGCGCGTGTTCGGCACCGCCATGATCCCCGGCGTCGTCGCCGAGCACGCGGCACGGATCGACGTTCCGGTGCTCATCGGCTATGGCGTCGTCGACGTCTCACCGGATCCACGCGCTGAGGCAGGCCTGTATCGCAGTAGCCCCGACATCACCACCGTCGTCCTGCCCGACAGCGCGCACTGCCACAACATGGCGTCGAGTCGACACCGGCTATGGCGGCGCCTGCTCGCCTGGACAGCCATGGTTGCTGCGGAATAACGAAAAGCGTTGGGGTCATTGGCCGTTAAAACTTCGGCGTCTTGCTCGCATGTTAGGTGCCCATCAGCTGCCCCACCGGCCGCGCGACGCCGCGAGTTCCAGGAGGGTGAAGCCATTGGTCTGCCGTTCGCGCAGCACGTCTCCAGGCAACGAATAAGGCGGTGCGGCCTCGGGGCTGCGCTGGGCATGCGCCACGATCGCGTCCATCAGCACGCTCGCCATCGATAGCCGCGGATAGCGGGTGTGGATCGCCGCGGTGATCTGCTCGTCGACGAACTCGGCGTGGCGGCCGAAATCCACCCCCACACCATTGCGGACCAGATAACACAGCGGTCCGCGTCGCTCGGCAATGCCAGGCGAGCTGTGCAAGGCAATGGCCTCCCACACGGCATCCACCATCGCGCGCTCGCAGTCGTGTTCGGTCAGCAGGGCTGCCGCCAGATCCGCCCCCTCGACTTCAAACCGCTCCTTGGCGGGGGCCGCGGTGCCGATGCCCAGATCGTGCAATACGCATGCCAAAAACAAACTCTCGCTGTCGTAATCGGCGCCCGGGCGCATCCCGTCGTGTGCCGCCAGCAGCTCACCGAACAGGTAGCTGCGCACACTGTGGTTGAACACCGACGGCGACTCGGTGGACTCGGATAACCGGATTGCGGCCCGCGCGACGCTGGTGTCGACGAGATCTGGTACTGACTGCATGGCAATTACGTTAGGGCTCGCCGCACCGATGCCGGGAGTGGCCGCAACGCCGCGGTCCCCACCATTTAGGCCATGACAACGTTGCTTGGTGGGCGGCCGTGCCTATACTTCCCCTCGATCGACGATAATGGCATTCTCTAGTTTGGAGAGGCCGTTTTCGCGCGGCGGGCAGTCCGGAGGAGGTCGACGATGACCGCTGACCAACGGTGTGACGGGATGGTGGCTCTGGTCACTGGAAGCAGCCGAGGTCTGGGCAGGGCAATCGCCGCACGGCTTGCCGCGCACGGTGCCACGGTGGCGCTGACCGCCCGCACCATGGACCCCGACCCCAAGTACCAGGGGTCGCTGAGCCGGACCCGCGACGAAATCATGGCCGCTGGCGGGAAGGCCGTTGCGGTCCAAGCGGATCTGTCCCAATCCGAAGAACGTGAAAGGCTTTTCGCCGAGGTGGTCAGCGCCGTCGGCGCCCCGGACATCCTGGTCAACAACGCTGCGGTGACCTTTCTGCGGCCCCTTGATGAGTTTCCCGAGCGGCGGGCCCGGCTGATGATGGAGATGCACGTCCTCGGGCCGCTGCATCTGAGTCAGTTGGCGATTCCCGCGATGCGCGAGCGCGGACGGGGCTGGATCCTGAACCTGACCTCGGTGGGCGGCGACCTGCCGCCGGGGCCACCATTCTCGGAGTTCGACCGGACCGCAGGTTTCGGCATCTACGGGACGGTCAAAGCCGCGCTCAATCGGCTGACGAAAAGCCTTGCGGCCGAACTGTACGACGACGGCATCGCCGTCAACGCCGCCGCCCCGACCAATCCCGTGGCGACACCGGGAGCCGGCGCCCTAGACCTGGCCAAAACCGGCACAGAGGACATCGAATTGATCACCGAGACCGCCTTCCGGTTGTGCACCGGGGATCCGAAGACCCTGACCGGGCGCATTGCGCACACCCAGCCCTTCCTCGCCGAAGTCGGCTGGTCCAAGGCCGCCGACTGAATGGTCGAGCTCGATCCGAACGAGCTGCGACGGCGACTCGGTGGCGCCGGCGTTACCGACGTCACTCCACTTTCCGGGGGTGCCTCCAGCCTCACCTTTGCCGGTGCCCTGGATGGCCTACCGGTGGTGATCAAAGTTGCTACGCCGGGTGTCGAACCGGTCGCGCATCGCGACGTACTGCGTCAGGCCCGCATCATCAAAGCGCTTGCCGGGACACGGGTTCCGGTTCCCGAGGTGCTCTGGGAGGACCCGGGAAATCCGCCGCACACGCCGCCTTTGTTCGCGATGTCCCACATCGAAGGCGACTGTGTGGAGCCCCTGTTCGACAGTTGCCCACCGACTGCAGATCTGATCGAGCGCTACCGCAACGCATGTCGGGCCATGGCCGCGCTGCACAGTCTGTCGCCGATGGACCTTGGGCTGCGGGGTGAGCCGGTCATCCATCCTGTCGCAGAAGTCCTGCGGTGGTGTGAGACGCTGCAGACCGTCGATGCGGCGCTGGTACCCGACTGGCCAGCCGTACGCGACGCATTGTTGAGTTGCGCGCCAACCGCGATGGGCCCCAGTGTGGTGCACGGTGACTTCCGGCTGGGCAACCTGATGGCCGCCGGATCCCGCATCAACGCGGTAATCGATTGGGAAATCTGGTCACTGGGTGACCCGCGTTTCGATGCGGGCTGGTTTTTGATCAACTGCGACCCGGACACCTACCAGCGTGTTCCCGCTTCGGCCGGTATGACACCGCCGATCGCCGAACTTGCCGAGATCTACCAACGCGAGCTGGGTTGCGAGGTCGGCGAGTTGGCATGGTTCCGCGCGCTGGCGTGCTTCAAGTCTGTGGCGACGTGGTCGCTGATCGTCAAGCACAACCGCCGAAGGCGTTCTCCGCGAGCCGAGTTGGAGGCCATGGCAGCCGCTCTCCCGAGATTGCTGGCGCGTGCCCGGTCAATGCTGCACTAGCCGCGGGGATACCCTCTGTTTACCGGCATCGGACAAATTGATTTTCACAATACATTCCGACACCACCCCAGTTGGTTGATGGACCGCCTTCATCGGCCGGATCCACAAACAGTGCTGGAGTCTCCGTCAGTAATTGATCGATTATCCCGGGCCCTGGCGGCAGAAAAGGGTCTGAATCCGCGTGCGCCACGCCGGTGCCGCCTGCGAGAGCCACGACGCTGATTGCACCGGCCAGTAGTCCGCAAGCGCACGTGCGAAGTGTCATCGCCGCCCTCTCTGTCGTCTGCCCCGAACCACTGGCTATCCCCAGGCTAGCCGCCAGCGACAATTGTAACGGTCTGGCAAACGAAGCGGGTGCAGGATTTCTGGCCACGCCGACGAGCGCCACCGGTCCCCCCAGCATTCCGCACCGATATCGCATACCAGTTACGAACGCACAACAACTTTGGTTGGTCGACCAGCGAACGCCGCAACGCGAATCGGACAGGGCTTACGGTGTCGGGCGTGATGCCGCTAGCCGTGGTACTTCGTCGCGCTGCGGTTCTCGCGGTCTGCTTCGTCGTATCAGTGACCATGGCGCCTTCAACGGCTGCTGATCCTGACGCTGAGCCTGCCGCTGCTGTTACGGCGCCACCGGCCGACGGGCGGGTGCCCTCGGCCGACCCGGTAATCCTCAACGCTCCTGACGGCTGGATCCTGGGCCTCGGCGCGAAGGACGAGATGCAAGTTCCCGTTGCGCCGCTGACCACCGCCGTCTCGTCTCGCGAATACCTCTCCAGCGGGACATTCGTCGGTGCGCTGAAAGGACCTGAACAGCCTCGCGGAGTCCTGGAGGTGGGTTACGAGATCGGCTGCGGAATCGATATGAGCACATCCAACGGCGTCACGATGGCGGGTAGCGCGGGCGTCAGCCCGGGCCTCGGCCTGACGGGCCTGTTGACCGGTGTGCCGGGTGTTGTGCCGTTGGTTACCACGCCGGTCAACGGCGTGCTCACCGTGGGGCTCAAGCCCGGCCTCGTAATCGTGGTGCCGGTGGACAAAAAGGAGTTCAAGGGTCCAAATCCCTGGGTCATGATCAGCAACTTCCACGTCAAGATCGACGGATGTGTGGGCCAGTCGTTCATCCGCTCCTATGCGGTGCTGACCCGACAGACCGATCAATCCGACGTGGTGCTGTCCTACGTCGGCGTCACCAAAGCCGTCTGATCGCGGTCTCGGCCGGTATACGGAACTGGTCGGCTAGCCGCGGGGGATGCCTGCCAGCTTATCCGCGAACTTCGCCTCCGCGGCTGCGCGTAACCGCAACAGGTGTTCGGAGGGAAACAGGTCTGGCGCGGGCGCGCGGTCTTTCAGCAACAGGCGCGCCAGCGTCACCTTGTGCACTTCGGTCGGACCGTCGGCAAGCCCGAGCACGAAGGACTCCACTAAGTACTGCACGAACGGCATCTCATGAGTGGTGCCCAACGATCCGTGCAGCTGAAGCGCCCGCGACGACACATCATGCAGCACCTTCTGCATCATCGCCTTCACCGCCGAGATGTCGGCCCGCACGGCTTTGTAGTCGTTGAATTGGTCTATTTTCCAGGCTGTTTGAAGGGTCAGCAGGCGGAAGGCCTCGATCTCCATCCACGAGTCGGCGACCATCTCCTGAACGAGTTGCTTGTTGGCCAGCACCTCGCCCTGGGTGTAACGCGACACCGCCCGCTCGCAGATCATGTCGAAGATCCGACGGACCAGGCCGACGGTGCGCATCGCGTGGTGAATCCGCCCGCCGCCCAAGCGGGTCTGCGCGACGACAAAGGCCCCGCCTCGCGGACCCAACATATGATCAGCCGGCACGCGAACGTTTTCGTATCGGACATAACCCTCACGCCCACCGCCGCCCAGCGGCTGGTATCCCAGTCCGACGTCGCGTAGCACGTTGATGCCGGGCGTGTCGCCGGGAACGACGAACATCGAGTAACGCTCATAGGGCGGCGCCTCAGGGTCGGTCATCGCCATCACGATGATGAACGACGCCATAGACGCAAACGACGAGAACCACTTCTCACCATTGATGATCCAGTGATCACCATCGGCCACCGCGGTGGTGCGAAACACCTTCGGGTCGGCGCCGCCCTGCGGCTCGGTCATCGAAAAACACGAAACGATGCGGTTGTCCAGCAGCGGCTCAAAGTAGCGGGCTTTGAGCTCCGGTGTGCCATAGTGGGCAAGGATTTCGCTGTTGCCGGAATCGGGAGCTTGGGAGCCGAAGACAATCGGCGCGCACTCCGACCGGCCCAGAATCTCGTTGAGCAGCGCGAGTTTCACCTGACCATAGCCTGGACCGCCCAGGTGCGGACCGAGGTGGGTGGCCCACAGCCCGCGCTTCTTCACGATCTCCTGCAGCGGCGGGATCAGCGCTTGACGCACCGGATCGTTGAGATCGTGGGACTCCTTGACGATCAAATCGATCGGTTCGCACTCCTCGCGCACGAAGTCCTCGACCCACTCCAGTTGGTGCGCCCAATCTGCGTCAGTGGAGAAGTCCCACGACATGTGTCGTCCTCTCTAGGTGTTGGTCATTGGGAGCTGCTTTGGGTCACCACGCCGGCATCCTCGAGCGCGGTGATGGCATCGGCGTCCAATCCCATTTCGCGCAGCAGCGTGTGCGTGTGATCGCCGGGCAGCGATGGGGATGAGGGTGTGGTCGGTCGGGTTCGGGAAAATCGTGGCGCCGGCGCGGGTTGAGTAATGCCGTCGACATCGATAAATGTTTGCCGCGCGACAAGATGCGGATGTCGCGGTGCCTCGGCCAAGGAAAGGACCGGCGTCGCACAGCATCCCGGCGTACCGAGGAGCCGCTCCCATTCGTCGCGGGACTTTTCAGCGAATCGGGCGGCCAGCGTGGCGCGGTGTGTGGCCCACGCCGCCGGCTCGTCATCATCGTGGGGAACGTTGACACCGAGGCGATCACAGAGTTCCGCGTAGAACTTCGGCTCCATCGCGCCGACGGCGATGTGGCCGCCGTCGGCCGTGGCGTACACGCCGTAGAAGTGGGCGGCGCCGTCGAGCAGATTATCGTGGCGTTGGTCGCGCCACGTACCAGCGGGAACCATCCCGAAATACGGTGTCAACAGCGTCGCGACGCCGTCGACCATCGCGACGTCGAGGACCTGCCCGTCACCGGATTCGCGGGCCTCGAGAATCGCGCTCAGTAGGCCGACCGCCAAAAGCATTCCGCCGCCGCCGTAGTCTCCGACCAGATTCAGTGGCGGTACTGGTGATTCGGCGGTGCCAATGCCGTGTAAGGCACCGGTCAGCGCAATGTAGTTGATGTCGTGACCCGCGTGGCCGGCCAGGGGTCCGTCCTGTCCATACCCCGTCATGCGGGCATACACCAGACGAGGATGGCGCTCCCGCAGCGCGTCTGGGCCGATACCCAGTCGTTCGGCCACGCCGGGCCGGTACACGTCGATGAAGGCATCAGCGTCGGCGACCAGACGATGGACCAAGTCCCTGCCGCGGGGATCCTTCACGTTGGCGGCAAGTGACCGTTGGCTGCGGCGGACCGTGTAGTCGATGGGCAGCGGGCCGTCCACACCCGCGAGGCCATCGATGCGTATGACGTCTGCGCCTAAGTCTCCCAACAGCATTCCGCAAAACGGGGCGGGCCCCAATCCGCCCATCATGATTATGCGTACGCCATGCAAGGGGCCCGTCATGAAGACCACTTCTTGCGGCGTTCGGCCGCCTCGTCGGTTGCGTGCGAGATCACCTGATTCCGATTCTCCAATTCCAGTGCCGACGAGAGACTGGCAGCGTCGGTGTTGACCTGTAGGGCACGCTTGGTCAGTTGTGCGCCCAGCGGAGAATGGCTTGCTATCAGTGCAGCCAACTCCACGGCGCGTTCGGCCAACCGATCTGGCTCGACGACCTCGCTGACCAGACCGCGCCGATCGGCTTCGGTGGCCGACACCGTGCGGCCGGTGAGCATCCAGTCGGCGGCCACGCTGGTGCCGACGATGCGCGGCAGGTGGTAGCTCATGCCCATCTCGGCGCCTGAGAGCCCAAGCAGGATGGCGGCATTGCCGAATGACGCGGCCGTCGAACAGATCCGGATATCGGCTGCCAGACACAACGCGAGTCCGGCTCCGACACAGGGGCCGTTGACCGCGGCTATGACGGGCTGCGGCAACGCACGGACGGCTTGTGCGAGGGCGGCCATCTTCTCCTGGAAACGCATACGGTCCAGCGCGGGTGCGGTCGCCTCCACCATCGAGGGCCCGAAGTCACGCATGTCGATCCCTGCGCAAAAGCCGCGGCCTGCGCCGGTGAGCACGAGGGCATGTACCGAGCGGT
Organism: uncultured Actinomycetota bacterium; assembly: GCA_963730415.1. Taxonomy (GTDB): domain Bacteria; phylum Actinomycetota; class Actinomycetes; order Mycobacteriales; family Mycobacteriaceae; genus Mycobacterium. The sequence goes on from CAVSSC010000004.1 coordinate 725,979, forward strand.
CGGCGGCCAAGTCGCCCAGTGTTTGGAGCAACTCGGTTTGCATTGTCTCGTTGATGGCGTTGAGCCGCTCCGGGCGATTCAGACGGACAACGACGACGCCATCGCGCGGCCGCTCGATCTGCAGCGTGCTCGGCATGCTCAGGCGAACTCGATGCTAATGGCGATCTCCTTCGATCATCACCGATCGTAATGTGTCTCTCTAATGGGGAGAATAAGCTTCTCGTAAGTTGCGAATATTTCGGCGCCTCGCGAGACGGTCGCATTTGTCCCATGCGCCCGGCGCCGGGCCCGGTCGGCCACAAAGTGTGTCTCCTCTTCGAGAGGCCCGTGTGGCGGGTGTGACTCAGTCTGGGGGGACCGTTTCACGACTTCAGGTCGAGCGGGGTCGCCAATAGACGGCCGACAGCACATATGTCGCGGTCGTGTTCCGCCACGACTGTGCGCTAGTGGGAGCCGCCGTTACCGTTGGGGGCGTAACGGTCGGGTGATGGCCCCAGACCCGCATCGCCGTAGTAGCCCACCCGAAGCAGCGCGGTGATCTCGCTGACCAAGGGCATCCGCGGGTTGGTGCGGTTGCTGAGATCCTCGAATGCCGTCATCGCCAACGCCGGCAGGGCCGCCAGGAAATCCTCCTCCTCGACGCCGAACTCCTTGAGCGAACGCGGCATGTTCAGTCGGTCCAGCAGATCCTCAACCCCTTGGAACAACCGGCGGCGGCCTTCGTCGGGGAAATGGCCACCGAAGACCAGCTGGCCGAGCTGCGCGTATTTCGCCGGGGCGATGTAGGCCGAATATCCGGGCGCGGGCATGAACTTGCTTGGCAGACTCGCGTTGTAGCGCAGCACATGCGGCAGGAAAATTCCGTTCGCCCGGCCATGCGGGATTCCGAATTTCGCGCCGACGGCATGTGCGAGCGCATGATTCGTCCCGACGAATGCATTCGAGAATGCCAGCCCGGCAAGGGTTGCCGCATTGGACATGCCCGTGCGCGCGGATAGATCGTCGGGATCTTCGTACGCTCGGGGCAGAGTGTCGAAGATCAGCCGTACCGCCTGGGCGCACAACGCATCTGTGTAAGGCGAGGCGAAGATCGAGACGATCGCCTCCAGCGCGTGGGTCAGCGCGTCGATGCCGGTGTCTGCGGTCAGTTTCTGCGGCATCGACGAGGTCAGGACCGGGTCGACGATTGCGAGGTCAGGCACCAGGCTGTAGTCGACGAGGGTTTCCTTCTTCCCGCGCACCGTCAACACCGCTGCCGGAGACACTTCAGACCCGGTGCCCGATGTTGTTGGGACAGCGACCAATTGGACGCGATGACGATCGGTCGGATAGTCGGCCACGCGCTTGCGGGGGTCCAGGAACGGCATCGTCAACTCGTCGAGGCTTTTCTCCGGGTGTTCGTAGAACAGCCGGATCGCCTTGCCGGCGTCAAGCACCGAGCCGCCGCCAACTGCGATCAACAGATCGGGTTGCACCCGCTGCAGCAGCGCGACACCGCGGCGGATGGTCGTCTCGTCGGGCTCGGGTGTCACCTCGCTGAACACCTGCACGTGCTTGGTGCGCAACTTGCCGCGCAGCGCGTCGACCACGCCCCGCTCTTCGGTCAGAGCATCGGTGATCACCACGACGGTTTCGCAGTCGAGCTCGCGCAAGTTGTCGAGTGCACCTTCGTTGAAGTAGGTGTTCGACGGGACGCGGAACCATTGCGGCGGGGTACGGCGCCGCGAGACGGTCTTGATATTCAGCAGCTGTCGGTAGTTGACGTTCTCTGTCGTGCTCGACCCGCCCCAAGTGCCGCAACCTAGCGAGAACGTGGGGGTCAGGTTGTTGTAGACCCCGCCGAGAGCTCCGACCGAAGTGGGCGCGTTGACCAGGATGCGGCCGGTGCGAACCGCCAGACCGTATGCCTCGATGACGTCCTCGTCGTTGGCGTAGATCGCCGAGGTGTGGCCTAATCCGCCGTGCTCGGTGACCAGGACGGCGACGTCGATGGCGTGCTGGACGCTGCGCGCGCGCACGACCCCGAGCACGGGCATCAGCTTCTCCTGCACCAACGGGTGTGAGGCGAGTTCGTCCAGGTCGACCGGCAGCTGCGCCAGCAGCACCTTCACCGTCGGTGACACGCTGAAGCCGGCTCGGGCGGCCAGTTCCGACGCCTTCTGTCCGACCGCCTCGAGCGAGATCTTGTCGCCGCAGCCAAACGCGAACTCCGCCACCGCCTTGGCCTCATCGGGGGTGAGCAGCTGGGCACCCATCCGCTCGAACTCGGCCATCACCTCGTCGTACACCTCGTCGTCGATGACGCAGGTTTGCTCGGCCGGGCAGATGACTGACGAGTCAAAAGTTTTCGAGATCAGGATGTCGACGACCGCGCCCTTGAGGTCGGCCGTCTTGTGAATGTAGATCGGCGCGTTGCCGGGACCGACACTAAGCCCCGGCTTTCCGGCCGAATTCGCCAGCCTGACGATCTTCGGCCCGCCGGTCACCCAGATGAAGTCAATTTTTGGCTGTTTGAACAGATAGTGGGTCACCTCGTGGGCGGCATCGGGGATGACCTGTAGCGCTCCCGGTGGCATCCCGGCTGCTTCGGCCGCCGTGCGGAGAATCTCGAGGCTGCGTTCGCAGGAGCGCACCGCATGCGGTGACGGCCGGAAAAGAATAGCGTTGCGGGTTTTGGCGGCCACGATCGCCTTGAATAGCACCGTGGAGGTGGGGTTGGTCACCGGGGTGATGGCCAGCACGACCCCGATCGGTTCGGCCACGTGGACGATGTTGTTCTCGACGTCCTCGTCGATGACTCCCACCGATTTCTTGCCACGCAGATAGTCGTGGAGGAACTCGGTGGCCACATAGTTCTTGACGACCTTGTCCTCGAAAACGCCGAAGCCGGTCTCCTCGATCGCCACAGTCGCCAGTTCCGCCGCCGCGCGGACCCCGGCGCGCACCATCGCCTCGACGATCGCGTCGACCTGCTGCTGGTCAAGCTTGCGGAATTCTCGGGCCGCCTCGGCCGCCGTGTCGACGATGGCGTCGACTTCGTGTTTGCGCTGGTCGACAACGGCGGGTGCTTCGACGGAGGAGGCGGATTCGGTTTGCGTAGTGGTCATGATCGCGTCCTCGACTCAGGGAGGGACACTGGGGTCTCCAGAATGAGCAGATGCTACGCCGCCTGCCTCGACGCAAAGTAGGGCTGAAAGGCCCGTGCTGTTGTACTTTGACGCCGTGTCGGCAGGGCAGGACAACATGGACGTCGAGTCGTCAGGGCTGCTCGACAACCTCGAAGGCACGGCGCGTCAGGAGCGTGCCGAGCTCATTGCCTGGCTGCTCGAGCGTGGGTTTGACGTCGATCAGATCCGTGGCGCGTTCATTCCGATGCTCTTGCCCGCCAATCGCGCTATCGGCGATGACGGCACCCCGGTGTCAGCGCGGGAGGTTTCGGAGTCCAGCGGTGTCAGCCTCGAACTGCTTCAACGGCTCCACCGCGGGGCGGGGCTGGTTCGCGTCGAGAACCCTGATTCGCCGCTACGGTCACGCGCCGACGCTGAAGCTGTGCTGAGCGCCGCGCGACTGGTCGATCTGGGCTTGGACCCGGCGCGGGTCGTACTGGTCGTGAGACTTTTGGTAGAGGGTCTCACCGGCGCGGCAGTGGCTATGCGTCGGGCGGCCTTGCAGGCATCGCTACGTCCGGGCGCCACGGAGCTCGAGCTCGCCAAGGCCTTCGAACGCCTTGCGGAACAGGCTGATCCGCTGCTTGGCCCGATGGTCGACGATTTGTTGCGGCTGGTATTGCGACATTCGTTTGAGACTGAGGCGATCAACGTGGCGGAGCGTGCCGCAGGCACCTTGCCGGGTGCGCGGGAAGTGGCGGTTGCTTTCGCCGATCTCGTCGGATTCACGCGGCTGGGAGAGCAGGTTCCGCCGGAGGATCTGGGACTGATCGCCGGGCGGCTCAGCGATGTGGCTCACGATGTCGTGACGAGTCCCGTGCAGTTCGTCAAAACGATCGGCGATGCTGTGATGCTGGTGTGCGCGGAGCCGTTGCAACTGCTGATGACCGTTCTTGACCTTGTTGAGGCCGCGGCCGCAGCCGAAATTCCCAGACTGCGAGTGGGATTCGCATTCGGCCCTGCCATCAGCCGTTCCGGAGACTGGTATGGCAGCCCTGTCAATCTGGCCAGTCGGGTCACCCACGCGGCGCCTCCGGGCGTCGTGTGGCTGACCGAGTCAGCGCGCCAGGCAATTGGCGATGCAGCCGGCATCGAGTGGTCATTCGCCGGCGCACGTCATCTCAGGGGGGTCACGGGTGGGGTTCGGCTGCACGCGGTCCGACGGATTCCGGCCATGCCCTAACCTCCCTCACTTGGTGGGCTGGCCCGGAGGGGCCACATCTGGCGCGTACGGACCGCCGCGTTGCGTGGCCGGCGTCGATACTGGCCATATGCGCATCGCCGTCGACTACGACTTGTGTGAGGGACACGGGCAGTGCCTGCTGGCCGCTCCAGACGTGTTCGACATTCCCGACGGCGCGGAACAGGTGGTGGTGCTCAACCCCGATCCGCCCGAAGCCGACCGTGATCGCGTGATTCGGGCCGCCGCGATGTGCCCCGCGCAAGCGATCCGAGTCCTCAACTGAGCCGCTCGGTTTCGGCAACATCATCAAGCAACCGGTAGCGGCCGGCTAATGCTGCAGCGGCAATGCGGTTGCTGACCCCGAGTTTGTGCAATAGTGCGGCCACCATGCGTTTGGCGGTGCGCTCCGACACCAGCAGCCGGTGGGCGATGTCGCCGGTTTCCATGCCGGTCGCCAGCAGGGTCCACAGCCGAAGGTCCTGGGCGCTGAGACTGTCCAGCAACGCCGACGGTGGCTTGCGAGTGTTGCTCAGCAGCGCATCGAGCAGCGCACCGTCGATGACTCGCAACCCCTCGGCGATCGTCCACAGCGGCCCCGCAAGCGCCTCGGGCCGGGCGGTCTTGGGCAGGAAACCGTCCGCACCGGCCCGCAACGCCTCTTCGGCCAGCGCCAGGTCGTCGGTCCCCGACAGCGCCAAGATCCGGGTTTTCGGGTGGCGTGCCTTGATGTGCCGGATCGCGGCCACCCCGCCCAGCGGTGGCATCGACAGGTCGATGATCGCGACATCGGCATCGCAGCGAGCCACCAGGTCGGCGGCCTCCTCGACGTATGTCGTCTGGCCACCGACGGTGAACAACTCGCCCCATTCGCGGGTGAGCAGCAGGGCCAGGCCCTGTGCGAACAGCTCGTGGTCGTCCACGATCACCACGACGTATGGCGAGCGGGTCATTGCCGAGATGCTAGCCGCAACCCTATGGTCAGCCGGGTGAGACCGCTCGATCAGCTCAGAACCACAGTGGACTTCGACGGCGAGGACTACGGCCTGGCCCGCACCGTCGTCGCGGTACGGGTCGCCGTGGTCATCTCGATCGGTGTGCTGCTGGCGATCGGACCACACTGGGTCCGTCAGCACGCGGCGGCCGCCGTTGCGGTGCTGGGCGCCGCGATGGTCTACGCGGCCGTCCTGATGGCTTATCCGCAGCTGGAGGTCCGGCGCACTCGGTTCTCGTGGCTGGTCACCGGCTTCGACTCGGCGTTCACGCTGGCGCTCATCGCGCTGAGCGGAGGGGTCTACAGCCCCGTGGTCGCGGTGTTGGCGTTGGCGGTCATCGCCTCGGCGGCGCGGCTGTCGTTCAGCGAAACCTTGCTGGTCGCGGTCCTTTTGGGCGCCGCCTACATTCCCGTCGCGCTGACGTCGTCGCCGCGGCTTCCGGTCACCGCGGCTCCGGCGCTACAGGCCGGTTGGTCGGCGCTGTACCTGATTTTCGTCGCGATCATTACCGCCGGGCTGTCCGCGCTCGCCGAACGCGAACACCGCTCCCGGCTCAGGGCGCTGGTGGAAGCCGAGGCCGAACACGCCGCCGCCGAAGAGGAACGCGACCTGCGGGCACGCCTGCTGCGGTCCTATCAGTCGCAACAGGATGGACTGCAGGTGCTGGTGCACGAATTCCGCACCCCCGTCACGTCTTTGGAGGCGCTGACGGAGGCGCTGACTTCGACGCATCCAATGTCGCAGGCCGACCGGGAGACCAGTCTGCAGCTGGTGGCCCGGCACGTGCACCACCTGGCCGACATGCTCGACGCCTTGTCCGACGTCGCGCTGAGTCGCCGCCCGACATTCTCGGCGGGCCGGATTCGCCGCGTCGACGTGGCCGACCTCATTGTTGGCGCCGCCGATGCGGTCGGCCTGGCGGCGCCACGGTTGCGGCTGAGCGTCAGCGGCGACGTCGACGCCGTGGCGGTGAACGCCCAGGGGCTGCGCCGGGTGCTGACCAACCTGCTGGAGAATGCCTCCCGGCATGGCCGAGGTGAACCGGTCGATGTCACGTGCTCCCGGCAAGGCGACGAGTTGGTCTTCACGGTGGCCGATCGCGGTCCGGGTATCCCGGCCGACAATCTCGGCGAGCTGACTACCAAATACGTCAGCGTCGGCGGGCAACGCGGCACCGCCGGGCTGGGCCTGTGGATCGTGCAGCAGATCGTCGAAGCAATGGGCGGCCGGGTCGACTTCAGCGCGCGCGACGGCGGCGGGCTGCTCGCCACCTTCCGCGCACCGGTGGGCTGATCGCCGGTCGCATGCGTTGGCCCCTACAGGCCAGTGATTGGCACTCGCGTCAGTGCCGCGCCGGTTGTGTGATGGCCAGCATGGGTTCTAACCGCCGAGGTGACGTGCACCACAGCATCACCCCGCCGCGCGAGAAAAGGACCCCTGATGACCGCACCCACGACCACCCCGACCCACAAGGACATCGATCTGAGCGCCCGCGCGTTCTGGGCGAAACCCCCGGAAGAGCGCGACGCCGCCTTCGCCGTCCTGCGCGCGGAAAACCCGGTGCCGTGGAGCCGCCCGGCGGAGTCGGATCTGCTGCCCCCCGAGCTCAACACCAGGGGCTTCTGGTCGCTGACCAAGCAAGAGGACATCCGGATGGCCAGCCGCCATCCGGAGATCTTCTCGTCGGCCGAGGGCATCACGATGGAGGACTTCGCCCCCGAGATGATTGAGGTGGCTCAGTCGTTCATCGCAATGGACGCGCCGCGGCACACCCAGCTGCGCGGGATCACGACGGAGGCCTTCAAGCCCAAGAACGTGCGCCGGCTGGAGGGCTGGATCCGCGGCCACGCCCACGACCTGGTCAGTGAGATGGCCCATCTGGGTGAAGGGGACTTCGTCCAGCTCGTATCGGTGAAACTGCCCGGCCGCATCTTCGGCAGCTTCTTCGGGTTGCCGGAAGGCGAACTGCGCGACAAGGCCGTCAGGGCCGCGCAGCGCCTGGTGGGTTGGACGGACCCGGAGGTGCGCGGCGATAAGACCGAACTGGAACTGTTCATGGGTGCCGTGGTGGACCTTCACGAGGTGGCAACGGCGTTGATCCCCGAGCGGCGGGCCAACCCCGGTGACGACCTGCTTACCTGGATGGTGCAGGCCGAGTTCGACGGCAAGAAGATGACCGACGACGAGTTGCGGGCCTTCTTCGTGTTGATGGGCGTCGCGTCCAACGACACCACGCGCCACGCCTCGGCGCACGCCATCGCCGCCCTCTCGAAGTTCCCCGACCAGCGCGCGCTGCTCGTCGAGGACGTCGAGGGCCGGGTCGGCACTGCCGTCGAGGAGGTGCTGCGCTGGGGATCGCCGTTGCTGCACATGCGCCGCACCGCCACCCAGGACATCACCGTGCGCGGCTCGCACATCAAGGCCGGCGACAAGGTCGTGCTGTGGTACTACTCGGGCAACCGTGACGAAGATGTCTTCGAAGATCCGCATACCTTCAACATCCTGCGAAACCCCAACCCGCACATCGCCTTCGGTGGCGGCGGTCCGCACTTCTGCCTCGGCGCGGCGCTGGCCCGCACGATGCTCAAGGCCTTGCTGACCGAGGTGTACACGCGCATTCCCAACATCTCGGCGCCAGAGCCCAACTACGCCCTCGCCAACTTCATCAATGGCGTCAACAGCCTGCCCGCGACCTGGACGCCCGAGAAGCGCTGACCGTAAGGAACATTCGATGAAAACCAAAGCCGCGGTGCTGTGGGGCCTGCACCAGAAGTGGGAGGTCGAAGAGGTCGACCTCGACGGCCCCAAGGAGAACGAAGTCCTGGTGAAGCTGACGGCAGCCGGGCTGTGCCACTCCGACGACCACCTGATCACCGGCGACATGCCGATGCAGTTACCGGTGGTAGGCGGGCACGAGGGCGCCGGGGTCGTCGTCGACGTCGGCCCGGGTGTCAGCGAAGTCGCCGAGGGCGACTCGGTGGTGCTGAGTTTCATTCCGGCCTGCGGCCGCTGCGAACCGTGCGCGCGGGGCATGAGCAACCTGTGCGTGCTGGGCGCAGCCATCATCGCCGGACCGCAACTGGATGGCACCTTCCGATTCCATGCCAAAGGCCAGGGCCTGGGCCAAATGTGTGTGCTGGGAACATTTTCCGAGTACACCGTGGTGCCGCTGTCCTCGGTGATCAAGGTCGATCCGTCCACCGCACTGGACACCGCCGCCCTGGTCGGATGCGGAGTCACAACGGGCTACGGCAGCATGGTGCGCACCGGCGAAGCGCGGGACGGCGACACCGTGGTGATCATGGGTGTGGGCGGAATCGGCATGAATGCGGTGCAGGGCGCACGGATCGCGGGCGCGCGCGTCATCGTGGCGCTCGATCCCGTCGAGTACAAACGCCGCCGTTCCTTCGAGTTCGGCGCCACCCACACCGCGGCAACGGTCGACGAGGCCCAAGCCCTGATCACCGACCTCACGCGCGGCCAGATGGCCGACGTCTGCGTCGTCAGCACCGACTCGGCCGAGGGCGCGTATGTGGCACAGGCCCTGAGCCTGGTTGGCAAGCGCGGCAGGGTGGTGATGACCGCGATCCCGCACCCCACCGACACCTCCGTCGACATGTCGCTGTTCGATTTGACCTTGTACGAAAAGCAGGTTCGCGGATCGCTTTTCGGATCATCGAACCCCCGGCACGACATCCCCCGCATGCTCGACTTGTATCGCGCCGGGCAGCTGAAGCTCGACGAGCTCGTCACCCGCGAGTACACCCTCGAGGAGATCAACGAGGGTTACGCCGACATGCACGCCGGGGTGAATCTGCGTGGGCTGATCCGGTTTTGATCGCCGCGAGTGTGGAAATGTGGCACGAATCTAAGGCCCGAAAGCGGGTTACGAGTCCACACTCGCTTCAGCCGGTGCCGGGCAGCGTCGCAACAGCCGTCGATCACAGCTGGCCTCCGTCGCCGAGGGCGATGACGGCGTCAAGGCCTTCACGGATGCACGCCACCAACGCGTCCAGGTCCGGGACCGCTGCCGCATCGGCGGCGATCCCGATGAATGCCTTGTGGTTATAACCCAGCAGCGTGATGTTGGCGGCGGTGCCGACCGGGGGCCCGAAGGGAAAGACGCTGACCACCTTCGCGCCGGCGAGGTAGAACGCCAAATCGCCGGCGTTGACATTGCTGGCCACGAAGTCGTCATGTTTCATGATCAACCCGAAGACGAGATTCACTGCTGGACCGAAGGCGTTGATGACCGTGCCAAGCCCCCTGGACACCGGGAGTTTCGCATCCTCCTTCAAGCCTTTGATCAGACCGTGATAGGTCGCCATCGCGGCGCCCGGGTCATCGGCGCCGATCGGGATCGCCGTTCGGCAACCGCTTTCGCGGTTCCCGAACGGCGAGTCGCCAGGCTTGCGGATCTCAACGGGGATGGTGGTCCGCAGTCGGTCGACAGGTTTACCGAGCCGTTGATGGTACAAAGCGAATCCGTGGGCGACGGCGGTGACGAACGCGTCGTTGACGGTGCAGCCCCGTGTTTTGGCCGCTTTCCGCAATCCGTCGAGGCTGGCTTCGAGTGCGGCGAAGCGCAGCCACCCTCGGCGCTCGGTCATCAGGGGCGAGAGGGTCTTGAAGTTCGGCGTCACGATCCGGGCCGCCCCCCACACATTCTTTGCGACGGTGGTCGCGGTATCGCGCGGGCGCCGCACCGCGGTCGGCAGATTACGCGCCGTCGAGCCCGCGGACCGGCCCAGGAACCCGAGGATCCGGTGTCCCGTATAGCTGGCGGCTTCGGCAGCCAGCGCCAGCCGGGATTGATCCTCGGGCTCGGGGATGGCCGGCATCGGGCCAAGATCACGAGGCTTTCGGGTGAGGTCGCCGAGCGACCCGAAGATCGCGATAAGGCCGGTACCGTCGCTCATCACATGATTCATCTTGAGGATTAACGCCGCCTGCCCGCCCTTGAGGCCTTCGACCACGGTGATGGTCCACAGCGGGCGCTCCCGGTCGAGGCCGGACATCGCCGACTGGCGCGCGAACTCCAGCACGCCGTCCAACGATCCATCACCCGGCGCGCCGATCCAGCGGACGTGATAGGAGAGATCGAAGTTCGGGTCGACGATCCAACGGGGAGTCGACAGGCGCAACGGTACCTCCACCAGCCGGTGCCGAAATGACGGCAGGGTACGGCTGCCACGTTCGAGGCGCTCCAGGAGGACCTCGCGGTCGGGCGCCCGGTCAAGGATGAACACCCCCGTGATCGTCTGCCGAAACAACGGATCCTTTTCGATCCCCCATATCATGGCGTCCAGATCGCCCGTGTGATGGGCCTTGTGCGGAGCGTGATTGTCGATGGTTGCCATCGTTCCTCGGTTGTCGTTCGTGGTTTCTGCGGGCCGGTTTCGTCGGGTGCGCCCACGGTGGATCGGGTATGCCGGCCGGTGTGACCTGAGTACTTACGAGTGTGCGTCGCACCACTGTCCCGCGGCAAACTCTTGAGAGATTCGGCGGTGCGAATTGGTCTTCGGCACGGATGCTCGGACAGGCCGCGCCGCGGCGACGATCAGTTCGCAGAGCCGCTCGCGGTGCGTGGCAACATCTCCGTGGCGGTCTTGTCGTCGATTGCGAGGTTTGCAATTACGACGCCGACGAAGGGTCTCCAGCTCCTCGGGACGGGCCGCGACTGAGTGTGCACGACGCCGGCCACTTTCATCGGGTCGAGGAGGGCCAGGTTCTCGTATTCGACTGAGCTAAGGTCGGTTTCGACAACCATAACTGTAAATCTTCGGCTAATTTCCGTGCCGGGAATTTGTTGAAGATATGAGCCGAGGCATCGGTTCGACTTCCGGCGGCGCAAACAGCCCCAACTCCAACCTGCGGCATCAGATCAGAGCGCGGCAAGTCCGGTGCGATGCTAATGGCAAGCCAGCGGTCCTCCATCACACCGGCAAGCGACACCGTGAGGCGATCATCGACGCGGCAGCCGCCGCGCCACAGCTGTCACCCAGACGCCGACGCGCCTTCCAGCGCTTCGGGATCGGCAATTTCTCAAAGTAAAGCTCCCCCGACCGGGAGCTTATATCGCTAGCCTCAGTGGTAAATGGAGGCAAGAGATGAGCCGGCTCACGGTCACAATTCAAGGAGGGCGGAATGCCTGAGGGATACGGAATTCTGGTCGCGGTTGACGGCTCGGCAGAATCGGATGCCGCGGTACGCTGGGCCACCCGCGAAGCCATATTGCGCGACGCGCCGATCACCCTGCTGCATGTCGTCGCCCCAGTGGATGCCAACTGGCCGATGGGCCCGATGCAAGCGAACATCACCGAGTGGCAACGGCAAAACGCTGGGGATGTCATCGAGCAGGCGCGCAAGACCCTCTTCGCCGAGGTGGGCGAATCGCCACCCGAACTGCGCATCGAGTTGCGGTATTCGCACGTTGTGCCGACGCTGATCGACGCATCCAAGCAGGCGCAGATGGTCGTGGCTGGCAGCCGCGGCACGGGCCCGCTGGGGCGTCTTCTGGGCTCGGTCAGTACCGGTCTTGTTCATCATGCACACTGTCCGGTCGCTGTCATTCGCGCCGAGGAGGCATCGGCGACCAACCAGAATGCACCGGTCCTGCTTGGCATCGACGGTTCGCCCGCCTCAGAGACGGCCACCGCGTGGGCCTTCGACGAAGCATCCCGCTTGGGGGTGCCCCTTGTCGCGTTGCATGTGTGGAGCGACGTCGGGGTCTTCCCGAGTCTCGGCATGGACTGGAAGAAGTACGAAAGCCAAGGAGAGGAAGTCCTAGCCGAACGCCTGGCTGGTTGGCAGGAACAGTATCCCGACATGCACGTGCGGCGGCGGCTCGAATGTGATCAGCCCGCCCGCTGGCTCCTCGAGGAATCCGAGCACGCTCAGCTGGTGGTGGTCGGCAGTCACGGTCGCGGCGGATTCGCTGGCATGCTGCTGGGCTCGGTCGGCGCCGCGGTGGTGCAATCGGCAAAAGTTCCGGTGATCGTCGTCCGCACCCGGCAGGGCAATTCGGCACCCTGAATGCTGACGGATGGCGGGTAACCAGCCGCCATAGCGGTTGCGGAGTTCGGTCAAACCCGTTCGCTCGTAATACTTCAGCCGGTCCTTCAGCGGTCCGGTGTCGCGGCAGTCGAACGTCTCGGTGACGCATGTGATCGTCGGCGTGATTGCGGCGAACTCTCAACGCCAGTGGTGTCCGACGGGGTGGCGCCATTCGATGAGTTCGTCGGGTTTCATCGTGGTGATGGTAGTGGTGATGGTGCTGGTGATGGTGCTGGTGATGGTGCTGGTGATGCGATAGGTTACCCCGAGCATGCTCATCTACGTGGTAAACCGCGCGCCCGGGACCAGCGGCCGCGGGGCGCGGATGTTTTTCCCGACGGTGCCGGAACCGTCGAGTTCGTGGTGTCGACGCGGGTCCGCGACGATCGCGAACAGGTCAGCTGCCGGGGCACGGACCTCGACCGAGCGGCTGACCTGATTGCGACCGGCGTCCACAGTGGTGACGATCATCGTGGCTGCTCCCGACTTTTCTAGATGGCGACCATGGCGAGGCTGCGCTCCCAGAGTTCACGGGCCAGGACCGGGTCGTAGGCCCGAGGGTTGGCCCGAGCGATTCTGTGGTTAGCGTGGTACTCGCCCGATTTCCAGTCGGTTCCCGGTGTGGATGAGGCCAGCCACACCAGCTCGTCGGATCCCCGCTCAGGTTCAATCAGCGCCAGATGCTTGATCGGGCCACGAAACGCTGTCCGCATCCACCGCGTCTGCGACTCGTTTCCGAAGTTGGTCGCCACGTTGCCGGGATGATAAGCCGCAGTGGAGATCCCGGCAGCGTGGTAGCGGCGGTGCAGCTCCTTGGTGAACAGGATGAGTTCCAGCTTCGCGGTGGCGTAGGCCCTCATGGCCCGGTAGCCGCGTGCGGCGTCGAGGTCATCGATGTTTACGCGGCCGAAGAACCTATTGACCACGCTCGAGGTGTTCAGCACCCTGGCGCTGGATTCGACGAGCCGATCGATCAGCAGCGTCGTGAGCAAAAACGGGGCCAGATAATCGACCTGGAAAGTCGTCTCATGGCCGTCGACAGTGACTTCGCGCCGAGCCATGTAGCGGCCGGCATTGTTGGCCAGCACATCGATGCGGGGGTAGGACTGCAGCAGTTGCTCGGCCAACCTCCGCACCTGTGAAAGGTCCGTGTAATCGGCCACGAAGTAATCGCTGCCCAGACGCGCGGCGACGGCGGTTGTTTTCGATTCGGATCGGCCGACCACGACCACGTTCTCGCCGCTTCGGCTCAGCCTGGCCGCCGCAGCGGCGCCGATGCCATCGCTGGCGCCGGTAATGATGACCGTCCGGCCCGCCATTGGTGTCCTTTCCGAAGCCGCGCCGTGACAGAGTCCCGCAGCGACCGTCGCCACAAACCGCTGCAGTAATCATTTGTTGCGACGCCAGCATCACGTCCACCCTCGCAGACTTAACCGACTAGCGTCACTATTAGATCCGCTTCTTGACGCTCATGACCCGCTTGCGCAGGCCCTCGGTCATGGTGCTCAATCCGCCCTTCATCACCCTCTTCAGCAGGAAGCCGGGCAGCGGCACCAGCGGCTCGACAGTGAGATCGAACCTCACCCGCGTCTTGTCGCCTTCCGGAATCAGCGTGTAGCGAGCGTCTTGCGAGCGTTGCTGTTTGGCGCTGACCAGCGTCCAGCTGACACCGTTGTCATGCCAGGTGTATTCGACAACCTGCTCGTCGGTGATGCCAACGTTCTTCACCTTGGACTTGACGCGCAGCGGACGACCCCGCTCGTCGCGTTCGAGCACCTCCGACGTTTGGGTGGCGTCGGACCACTCCGGCATCGACTCGACGTCCATGATGACGTCGAGGATCTCCTTCGGGGTAGCTTCGATGACGACTTCGCTGGACCCGGTGGTGGCCATGCACGGACAATAACCGGAACCGGCCCGCATTGGTTCTCATCTGGCCGCAAGCCTCGATCTGCCCGCGCCGGTAGGTTCGGGCACCGGACGGCATTGCGACATTTATACGGTGACCGTATCCCCGATCTCGCAGCGCGCTGACGCAGCTGTTCGATGGAGGTGCCGAAGCTCGCCGGGATGCTTGCGGAAAACTTTTGTCTCTGGCAACAACACAACAGTGTCGGCGCCGCAACCTCTTTGGCGCAATCCAAGGTGTTCGCGTGTAATCAACCGTGCGATGTCTCACTGGATCGACGGCGAATCCTGCGGGCGGTGTTAGGAGTCGAAGCTGGTGCTGGTGGTGAGTTGTTCCCAGTTCGCGACCTCCCTGGCGCGCCCGTCCGCGATGTAGCGATAGGCGGCGAGGGCGTCGGCTCCGAGGAGCAGGAATGGGGGCGGCTCGCTTGATTCGACGGCCGCGATGATTGCGGCGCCGGCCTTGGCGGGGTCGCCTTGTTGGTTGCCGTGCACGGTGTCGTTCTCAATGCGACGCTGCCCGGCGGTGCCGGCGTAGTCGTCGATGACCGTGGCCGACTGGGTCAGTGAGCGTCCGGCGAAGTCGGTGCGGAATGCACCGGGCTCAACGACTGTCACCGAGATGCCGAGAGGCGCGAGCTCACCGCGAAGGGCTCCGCTCATGCCTTCGATGGCGGCTTTGGCTGCGGAGTAATAGCCGGATCCCACCGGAGTCAGCTGAACGCCGATCGACGAGATGTTCACAATGGCGCCGCTGCGGCGTGCCCGCATGCCAGGTAGGACGGCCTTGATCATCGCGACGGTGCCGAAGAAGTGCGTCTCGAACAGGGTGCGGACGTCGGCGTCGTCGCCTTCTTCGATGGCGGCGCGGTAACCGTAGCCGGCGTTGTTGACGAGGACGTCGACGCTGCCGAACCGCTCGTCGGCCTGCCGCACGGCGGAGGCAACCTGCTCGGGCCTGGTGACGTCAAGGGCGACGGCGAGCACACGCTCGGGCGCGGTGTCGGCCAGGTCGGCGACCCTCGTGACGTCGCGCGCGGTGACGACAGCATTGTGGCCGCCGCCGATGACAGCTTCGGCGAGCGCGCGGCCGAGTCCGGTCGAACAGCCGGTAATGAGCCAGGTGGACATCGGGGATGTCTCCTTCCTGTCGAGCCGTAACACACACCGGCATATTAGGAGGACACGGCGAATCTGCGAACCGACATGAATGGGTCTGATCCCGCAACGGATCGGGGAAGGGATCCTTGTCGCCAGCAACCGGGACCGACCCGCGTGATCCGCCTGGTCCGACTGTTGGCGGTGCCAACAACTCACACGGAATCCCAGGTGATTTCGCGTAGCCAGCCGTGATTTCGCGGAAAGCTATGCGGGGCAAACTGCATTTCTGCAGGTCAAGGTCACGGGTTTGAGTCCTGTTAGTTCCACTAAAACTGCAGGTCAGCAGCGCTAAGAAATCTCCAACCTGCGATGCGACACAGTATCCAACACAATTGCAGTAGTTTTCAGCCTCCGTGGCGAGCATGCGCCCGCGTTCCCGGGTGTGCGTCGTTGATCGTCCACGGAATGACCTTGAGGCGGACTACTTGTTCCCGAAACCGACGAGTTCGTCCGGCTCTGCGCCGAATCCGCTATGCCACTGAAGTTTCAGGGAAATCCGGTTCGGTGTCGCGTTGCCCAGCGTTAGTCTTGGCCATGAGTTCGCGGCCCTTCAACCTTGCCGACATCATCGAGCAGATGGCCGACTCGGTCGCGGATCGGCCCGCTGTCATAACGGAGGACCGCGAGTACTCCTACGGCGAAATCGATGAGCGGACAACCCGGTTGGCAAACCACCTGGTGTCCACGGATATCCGTCCCGGTGACCGCGTGGCAGTGCATGCGATGAACTGCATTGAGTGGGTGGACGCGTTTTACGGGGCCTTCAAGGCTCGGGCGGTCCCGATCAACGTCAACTACCGCTACCGGCACAGCGAGCTGATGCACGTCTACGGGAATTCCGAATCCGTGATGACCATCATCGCCCCGGAGTATGTCGATTTGGTCAATGAGATCCGGCCCGCACTGCCTCACCTGGGGCAGTTGCTGGTGCTGGGCGAGGACTACGACACGGCGTTGGCCGGCGCATCACCGCAGCGCCGCATCACCGGCCGCAGCGGCGATGACCCGTACATCTTGTACACCGGCGGCACGACGGGTCTGCCCAAAGGTGTGGTGTGGCGGCAGCAAGACCTGATCCGCGGCGCGCTGAACGCCCAACGCTTCGACGCCCCGCTGCACAGCGTCGAGCAGCTGGGTGCGGAAGCGGCCGCCAATGAGTTCCCGGTGCGGGTGCTCACCGTCGGACCCCTGATGCACGGCGGCACTCAGTGGATCATGGGCAACTGCCACGTCGCCGGCGGCACTTTCGTAGTGTCCACCCAGCGCAGTTTCGACCCGGCGAAGGCGCTCGAGTTGGCGTCCAGGGCCAAAGTCACCGCGATCGCCGTCCTCGGAGACGCCACCGCCCGGCCGCTTGCCGAAGCGCTGCTGGCCGAACCGGGCCGTTGGGATCTGGGCAGTGTGCTGGCGGTGGCTAACGGTGCAGCGCCGCTGTCGGCAGGCGTACGCGCGCAGCTGCGCGAGGCTCTGCCCAACTGCGTCATCAGAGACACCCTTGGTGCTTCAGAGTCCGGCGTCACGCTTAACCGGTTCGATGACGGTAAGCCCAGGACCACGCCGATATTCGATGCGGACCCTGACGTCATGGTGGTCGATGAGCAGCTGCGGCCCTGCCCGGTCGGCCAAGTCGGCCTACTGGCGCGCAGCGGCGCGATCCCGCTGGGCTACTTCAACGACCCGGACAAGACGGCGGCCGCCTTCAAGCAAATCAACGGCAAACGCTGGGTCCTCCCCGGTGACCTCGCCCGCCGCGAGCAGGACGGCACCATCTCGCTGCTGGGGCGCGGCGCGGTGACGATCAACTCCGGCGGCGAGAAGATCCACCCTGAGGAGGTCGAAGGGGTGCTGCTGCAACACTCCGACGTCTTCGACGCCGGCGTGGTGGGGACGCCGCATGAACGGTGGGGTGAACAGGTGACTGCGCTGGTGCAGTTGCGTGCGGGCGCGACGTTGAACCTGGAGCAGCTCCAAGACCACTGCCGCAATCTCATCGCCGGCTTCAAGGCGCCCAAAGTGGTGCTCATGGTCGACCATGTGCCTCGTACTGTGCTCGGCAAGGTTGACTACCGCGCCTTGAAGTCATTGGCCCTCGAACTCCTGGGCCTCGACAAGCGCGAGCCGCAGGCGCCCCGTGCCGATGACGATCACGACACCACGATCGACCCCCAAGGAACTTCGATCGCCCCACCATGAGCCCACCACCCTTGGTGCTGCGCGGAAACACGCTGGCTCACGGCCGTTGGCAGCGACGATTGCCCCGCCGTTGCCCGAGTTGGGCGGCCTGCATGTGCAGGTGATGCCAATCTGGGCGGATGGGCGCGTTTTGAAGTTGCTTGGTTCTGCGCGCTCTACGCTGTCCCCATGAGGCGGTTGTCGGCCTTGGACGCGGCGTTTTGGTTCGCCGAGACCCATACCTGCCCGATGCACATCGGCGGTCTGGCGATCTGTGATCCCTCCGGGGCGCCCAATTTCAGTTTCGATGGGGTCAAGGACGGCTTGTCTGATCGCCTTTCGGAGCTGCCATTGCTGCGGTGCCGGGTGGCCGGCGCGCCCTTTGGTCTGGACAGGCCATGGTGGGTCGAGGACAAAAAGCTCGACATCGACTACCACGTGCGACGCATCGCGGTGCCCTCGCCGGGCGGACGCCGGGAGCTGGAGGAGCTTGTCGGTCGTCTCATGTCCTATCCGCTGGAACGCAGCAGACCCTTGTGGGAGATGTGGTTCATAGAAGGTCTCGAGCGCGGTCGTGTCGCGACGCTGACCAAGATCCATCACGCCCTCATCGACGGAGTGTCGGGCGCCGGGCTGACTGAGATCATGCTGGACGACACGCCGAAACCGCGGCCACTAGCCGCCCGCGTCAGCGAGTCGTCGGCGGCCGGCATGCCACGTTTCGAGCGGCGCGCGCTCGGCGCCATGTTCAACGTCGCGGTCGCGACCCCATACCGTTTGGCGCGAATCGTGCAGCAGACGCTTGTTCAGCAGCTGGCGGTGCGTGGACTGGCCGATAAACCGCCCCATTTCTTCGAGGCGCCCACCACACGGTTCAACGCCGACCTCACGCCTGAGCGCCGGATCGCGTGTGCCCGGGTGCCGTTGGAGCGGGTGAGGGCCGTCAAACAGGCCTTCGGTGTGAAGCTGAATGACGTTGTCATGGCAATGGTTTCGGGTGCGATCCGCGGCTACCTCGAGGAGCGGGGCGAACTTCCGGATCGGCCACTGATCGCCCAGATTCCGGTGTCGACCCACCGCGACAACTCGAAGGCCGGCAACCAGATCGCCTCCATGACGATGGGCCTGGCAACCAATGTGGCCGATGTCGCGGAGCGGCTGAAAACCATCTACCGCAATTCCCAAGGTGCTAAGGAGATGGCCAAGGCGCTCACCGCCCATCAGATCATGGGCCTGACCGACACGACGCCGCCGGGCTTGCTGGCCCTGGCCGTCCGGGCATACACCGCCAGCCACCTCGGCGGGCACGTCGCACCGATAAATATGGTCATCTCCAACGTCCCTGGGCCCGACCACCCCATCTACCTGGCTGGCGCTGTCGTCGAGAGCTTGGTGCCCATCGGACCCCTGACCATGGAGGTGGGGTTGAACATCACCTGCTTCAGCTACCACGGATCCATCGATTTCGGCTTCGTCACCACCCCGGAGGTCGCCGACGATATCGACGAACTCGCCGACGCTATTGAGCCCGCCCTGACGCGATTGGAAGAAGCTGCCGGCCTCGTGGCGTGAACAGAATGCAGCCCTTGGGCATAGCCAACGTCGTTGGTGCTAACGCCGATAGGGGCGCCAGTTCAGGCGGGCAAACCGCGCCAGCTGTGGGGGATATGCGAACCGACTCGGCCGCTCGGGTTGGTCGTCGTGGTGTGCGCGGTTCGGGTCGGCGTGCGCCGCTGCCCACTGCGCAAGCCTGACGAACTCATTGTCCAGCTGGCTGCGCCGCGCAGGATCGTCATCTTCGGTGAATGCTGCCGCGAATGCTTTGTGGAGCTGCTTGCAGGCTTCGCGTGCTGAGTAGCACCCGCCCATCGCCTCGGACAGTGCCCACGGCAGCACGCTAGCCATCGTGTCGTGCCGCGAACATCCCTCGGCTATTTGGTGATTGAACCTGGTGACCGGACCCTTCGGCGAGTTGCGGCAGTCCTGTCGCCCGCAGCCGCCGCCTATGTAAGTGTCCAGGAACTCGTCTAGCTGCGCTCTAGTGAGCGGGTCGGTTTCGTTGGCGGCTGCCAACAGAGATACTCGCAGCGGTTCAGGGAGTCGACGCAACGCGCCCACACGCTTCCACTGGTAGTGGCCGCCTTTGGTCTTGGCGTCGGGGTGCGGAGTTGGGGCGGCGATAATGACGCCGTTGCGCCCTCGCACCTGCCCCCAGCGCCGGAACGCACCCGGGCCGTTACCAAATGATTCGCCCGGTGCCGTCGCATAGAGGTAGTGGCCGCGGTCGCCCTGACATCGCGTGGCCTGTATCGCCGCGGCTGACCGCAGCGCCTCGGCGATGTCGGGTCGACCGGCGCGCGCGATCACGTCGAGGTCGTCAATGTCGAGGTCGAAAGCGACCGCCCCTGACTTGCCGATATGGAGGGCTATGCCGTTGCCGGGGTTCTCGCGCCACCACGCGCGTATCTGCTCGGGCTCGCGGGTCGACTGGTCCTGCCAGTGACCATGCACAACGCTGCCGGGGTTCTTGATGTCGGCGGGGTCGGTCGGCAAGACGTACCAGCCCGCCCGGGCATACGCCAACGCCGCTTCAACCGGCGACAGGCCCGCCACGTCGGGTACCCGAAGTGGATTCGGATCGTCGTCTAACTCGATCGCGTCCACTACATCCCTCGTCGGGAAGTCACTGGGGATCACGACAGCATCGTACGAGCGGGGCCCGACAGCCAAACGAGAACCGCGCGCCGCTAGCGACAACCGCTTTTCTTCGATCGCAGACGAACGCCTTCATAGTCAACTATCGTCTGTCTCAAGCATTGATTAGGCACAGGCGAAGGGAACAGGCAGTGAGGACGCTAGAAGGCGTTCTGGCCAGGCACCCGTTCTTCGGCGGGATGGATCCGCGCTACTTGCAGTTGGCGGTCGGGTGTGCAGCAAACGTGCGCTTCACCGCAGGTGAGTTGATCTTCCGCGAGGGTCACCCGGCTGATCACTTCTACCTCATTCGCGCCGGCAGGATCGCTCTCGAAACCTCCGTTCTGGGCCGTGGCAGCTTGACGGTGCAGACACTCGGAGACGGAGAAATCCTCGGATGGTCGTGGTTGGTGCCGCCGTACAACTCGCGGTTCGACGCGCGCGCCACTGAGATGACGCGCGCCATCGTCTTCGACGGCAAGTGCCTGCGCGAGAAGTGCGAAGAGGATCACGAACTTGGGTACGAGCTGCAGAAGCGTGTTATCGCGGTTCTCGGAGAGTATCTCGATGCGACAAGGTTCCGGCTCTTAGACATCTACGCTGATGCCATCGAATAAGGAGGAGGCCGGCCCCCAACCTTCCTGCGCGAGAATCGAACTGGTACCGGGAGAGTCGGATCCTTTGAACGAAAGCCGCGGCCCTAGGAAATCTCGCCCGCAGTCCTAGACCGCCTCAGCCTTCGAATGCCGGGCCGTCGAAACGCCCTTGGGTGACGAACTCTGGGACTGACCGGCGGCGCAGCTTGGTCAGCTGTCGCACCGGTTTGCCGAGCGGCACAATCGCGGCGACCGCGTGCAGATCAGGGATTCCTAGCAGTTGGCGGACTTGCTCTTCGGCCGCGATGGCCATGGTCGTGATGGTGCCGCCGTAGCCCTCGTTGCGGGCGGCCAGCAGGATGTTCCATATCAGTGGATATACCGATGCTCCACTGGCGAGACCTACGCGGTCCAAATCCTGATCGATCGAGGCGACAACGGTCAGGTCCACCGAAACAACCAGGACGACTGGCGCTTTCATAAACGGAGTAACAAACGCGTCGGGGATTTCCGTTGCGTCGATGACATCCTGTGGCACACCGCTGGAATAAACCGAATTCCAAGGGTTTTCACCCGCCTGCAGCTGGGCGAAGTAGCGGCGAGCGGCGGCCGTGCCAAGCTCGGCCAGCCGGCGATGGATCTCTCGATCACGCACCACGGTGATGTGGGCGCCTTGCCGGTTGCCCCCGCTGGGAGCGAATCGGGCGTTGTCGAAAATACGCCACAACACGTCGTCGGGCACGGGGTCGTCGGTGAATTCGCGCGCTGCAAAAGTGGTCCGCATGACGTCATAGAGCTCCATGGCAGGCGGGCTCACAAACTTGCGGAGGCGCACCGCTCCAGACGGAAGGTGCGCTTGAATCCGGCCGGCTGCGTTGTCAAGGTCACTTCCACCGCACCACTGGGGGCGATGACGTAGCGCTCCTCGACATCCGGCCCGTCCTTCCACCGGCCGACCGGCTGACGCCCGAGGTCCTCCCGGTCGTAGAGGGCCGGGTCGAAAGGAAAGACGACCGGATCATACGGCGTCACGTCGCCGTCGGGCCGGCCGTTGACGAGGCGGCTGCACTCCACGAACCGGAAGTGTCCGATGTTGTGCGCCGCTCGGTAGGTCCGCCTGACCACCAGCGGGGTTTGCCCATCGGCCGGGAGCGAGACGTCCTTGCACACGATCGGGTCGAAGACGACGTCGGCGCCCGCTTCCGCCTCGCGGAAGACCCCGAAATTACGCGAGAAGCGTTCGGACAAAGCGAAACCGGCCTCCTTGTCGAGGAAGACGGCCAGACCGATAGCTGTGGCGGCGAAGGGGTGCGGCGAGCGTTTCACCCGCTTCTCGCCGAAGGTTGTGCGCAGCATCCGGGAAACCAGCGGGAAGCTCCCGGCCCCGCCGACTACGTAGATGCCCGCCACCTCCGACCACGTCACGTCCCTGCCGCCTGGAGCCGGGTTGTGCAGGACGCGGTCGAGCAACGCCATCGTCTTGTCGACGAGCGGCGCACATGCCGAGTAGACGTCGTCGATAGCGCAGGAGAACGGGGGTCGGTCAACCCCGTCAACCCCCGTGAGGTCCACCAGAAAGCGGCGCGTCTGCGGCCCGACGGCCTCTTTACCAGCAGCGCACTCCTCTCTCAGCAGGTCGCGCATGGCGGCATCGACCCCTTGCAGGTTCGAGCGGGCCAGGACGAGGTTCAGAATCGCCTCGTCGAAGTCGTCACCGCCGAGGCGTTGGATGCCCTCGCTGATGACGACTTCGTGCGCGTGGCCGGTCATCTTCAGCAGCGAGGCGTCGAACGTGCCGCCGCCGAGGTCGTAGATGAGGACGTACTCGCGTTTGGCGGTGATGGTGGAGCGGTACCGATGGGCGTATTCGAGGCTCGCGGCAGACGGCTCGTTGAGCAGCGCGACGACGTGGAAACCCGCCGCCACGAAGGCATCCAGGGTCAGGAGGCGCTGGGCGCTGGAGGCATTGGCCGGCACGCTGATCGCCGCCTCGATAGTTTCACCCGGCGCAAGACCGGCGTTCGAGCGACGGTGCAAGGTCGCTTTTCAGCTGTGCCAGGAAGCCGGTGAGAAGGTCGGTCAGCCGATGGTTACGGCCGGCCAGGTTCACTTCGGTCTGGGGGCCGGCCTCGTTGAGAAGACGTTTGAACGATCGCAGCACCGACCACCCCGGCTCGTGGCGGACGGCGGCAGCGTCCGCGCCGAACCGCAACTCCCCGGCGGCATTGGCGGCGACGATCGAAGGCCAGGCATCCACTCCGTCGAAGGAGACGACGGGGTAGTTGCCTCGGTCGACGGCCGCAACGACGGTGTGGGTGGTGCCAAAGTCGATGCCGACTCTCATCGCGCAATCTTAGGACCGCGCCGGGGACTTGGAACAAGCTATTTGTCCGGCGCGCCGCGTGTGGTGGCGCCGCAGGGCGCGCGTCAAGGTGCCTTCGAAAGGTCGTGTGTAGTCGGTGTGACTTTGAGTCTCTACGCGACGACTATTCAGAACGAGAAGATCACCGTGCCGATGTTTAGGGAGGCGTAGATGATCGAGTTGCATGAAGGACTTTCCCGACGAGGTTGTCGCGTTCGCTTTCCATGGGCACGTGACGAAGGCCGACTACGACGAAGTGCTGATACCTGACTTTGCAGACATCGGCTCACACGGCACAAGAAGGTGCGGATTTACTTCGAGATAGCGCCTGACTTCACCAGACTCGACCGTGCTGAAAGCAGCGGTTTGCGTGAGTGATCACGAAGCTCGGTTATGCGGATCAACTGTGAGGTTCGACTGGGATCGCTGCGCGCGTGGCTCAGTGACGGCTCGGAATGGGCGAGGCACGTGATGAAACGAACATTTCGAGTTCTTCCTGCGCTATCGGCCGTGGCCAGGGGAGTACCGCCGCATTCGTGGATGGCTGAGGTCGACGAAACACCCAATGGGATGCTGAAGTCGCAGTACCAGTGTCTAGTGTTCAAGCTCCCGCGCCACCTATCGAGTGCTCGACGCCGGCGACGCGTCCCATTGTCTTTGCAACTCTCGCTCTGCGGCGGTGGGGATCAGACCCCGACGGCGCGAACAATTTCGACGGCACCGGGTGGTCCTCGGTCAACGGCCTACCGCCGCCGCGAATTACCCTCAGCGCGACCACAATCCCGGCGATCAACACGATGACGACGACCATCGCGAAGAGAATAGACAGGGTGCCCTGGATGAAGGTGTTCCTGATGACGTCATCGAGCTGATGGGGGTTCTTGGCTGAACCGAATGACGTCTTGCCGGCGTTTCTTGCCGCCAAGTATTGGAAGTGCTGTGTCCAGTAGCCGACAGCCGGATCCGCGGAGAAGATCTTTTGCCACGACGCCGTCAGCGTGACCGTCAGGTCCCACAGCAGCGGAATCCCGGGAATCCACGCCCACTTGAGTAGGCCCTTCTTGATGACGACCACGGTGATGACGGTCAGCGCAACAGCCGCGAGCAGCTGGTTGGCGATACCGAACAGCGGGAACAGCGTGTTGATGCCGCCCAGCGGATCGGTCACGCCCATCAGCAAGATGCTGCCCCACGCCGCGGCCACGGCCAGGCTGCAGACCCATACGCCCGGGCGCCAGCTCGGGTTTCGCAGCTTAGCCAGCGGACCACCCAAGTTGCCCAGCGTGTCGGAGAGCATGAAACGCGCGACCCGGGTGCCCGCATCGACGGCGGTCAGGATGAAGAGCGCCTCGAACATGATCGCGAAGTGGTACCAGAACGCCCTGAGACCCGCGCCGCCGAACACCCGGTTGCAGCACCTCGGACATGCCGACCGCCAGCGTCGGTGCTCCGCCGGTGCGCGACACGATCGACTTTTCGCCCACGCTGGCGGCGGCTTGACTGAGCTGGTCCGCGGTGGCCGGAGTCCCCGACAAGCCCGAGTCCGTTGACGTAGTCCGCGGCGGTGGCCGCGGTGCCGCCGGTCTGCGCGGCCGGGGCGTTGAGGGTGAAGTACAGGTGCTGGTCGAGGATCGCCGCGGTGATCAGCGCCATGACAGCGACGAACGACTCGGTGAGCATGCCGCCGTAGCCGATCAACCGCATCTGGCTTTCCTTCTCCAGCAGCTTCGGCGTCGTCCCCGATGAGATCAGCGCATGAAATCCGGATAGCGCGCCGCACGCGATGGTGATGAACAGGAACGGGAACAGCGAGCCGGCGAACACCGGTCCGTCGACCGGTGGTGGCGAACCGCGAGATCGCGGGCGCCTGCATGACCGGCTGGGCCACGCAGATGCCGACCGCGAGCAGGGCGATGGCGCCGACCTTCATGAACGTGGACAGGTAATCGCGCGGCGCAAGCAGCAACCACACCGGCAGCACCGACGCCACGAAACCATAGATGATGATCAACCAGGACACCGTTACCGGCGAAAGGTTCAACCAGGATGTGCCCCAAGATGTTTGGCCGACCCAATTGCCGCAGGCTACGGCGAGCAGCAGTAGCGCGACGCCGATGAGCGATACTTCTGCTACCCGCCCGGGCCGCAGGAATCGCAAGTAGCAGCCCATGAAGAGGGCGATCGGGATGGTCATGGCGATGGAGAACACACCCCAGGGGCTCTGGGCCAGTCCCCGCACCACCACCAGTGCCAGCACCGCGATGATGATGACCATGATGACGAAGGCCCCGACGAGGGCGGCGGCGCCGCCGGTGGCGCCGAGTTCATCGCGGGCCATCTGGCCCAGGGAACGTCCCCGCCGCCGGGTGGAGATCCACAACACCAAGTAGTCCTGCACGGCGCCGGCGAACACCGCGCCGATGACGATCCAGATGCTGCAGGGCAAATAGCCCATCTGGGTGGCCAGCACCGGGCCGACGAGTGGTCCGGCTCCCGCGATCGCGGCGAAATGATGGCCGAACAGCACCCGCCGGTCGGTCGGCACGTAGTCGGTGCCGTCGTCGAGAATTTCAGCCGGCGTGGCGTGGTCGTCGCGCGGACGAACGATCTTCATTTCGATCAACCGGGCATAGAACCGGAATCCGATGATGTACGTGCAGATCGCCGCGACCACAAACCAGACCGCGTTCACCGTCTCGCCGCGTGCGAACGCGATGATCGCCCAGGCGACGGCACCGATCACGGCGATCACCGCGAACAAGATCTTGTGTCGGATGGTGATAGGGGAGCGGTCGACGATCGCGACGGGCGGCAGTTCTTCGTCGGTGCGGATATAGCTGACATCGCCCTTTTGTTCGCGATGCGCTCGGTCACGCTCAAACCCTACGACGACCCGGAAACCGCTGCCCGAGACTCTTCAGTACAGCGCGCGCACGGTATCGATGGTGTCGGCTTCGGCCGGGCTTTTGTCATCGCGGTAGCGCACTACGCGGGCGAATCGCAGCGCCAGCCCGCCCGGGTAGCGCGACGACGCTTGCACCCCGTCGAACGCCACCTCGACCACCTGCTCGGGTCTTACGACGACGACGTGCCCGTCGGTGCCGCCGACCGCGAGTTCACTGAATCGGGCGGTTTGCCAGTCCAGCATGGCGTCGGTCATCCCCTTGAAAGTTTTCCCGAGCATCACGAATCCGCCGGTGGCCGGGTCACGCGCGCCCAGGTGGATATTGGAGAGTTTTCCGCGGCGGCGGCCCGATCCCCATTCCACGGCGAGCACCACCAGGTCCAGTGTGTGCACCGGCTTGACCTTCAGCCAGCCCGCTCCGCGACGGCCCGCCTGGTACGGCGCGGCCGGTGACTTGGCCATCACGCCTTCGTGGCCGGCGGCCAGCGTCGCGTCCAGGAAGCCGGCCGCTTCGACCGGGTCGGAGGTGACCAGCCGATCGACCCGGTGCGTAGGCGGCACCAACGCGTCCAGCGCGGCCAGCCGGTCGGCCGTCGGCGCGTCGAGCAGGTCGACGCCGTCGCAGTGCAAGATGTCGAAGAAAAACACCGAAAGTGGCTGCGTTGCAAGGGCCGCAGCCACGTCGACCGATCGGCCGAACCGGGACGCGGTGACCTGGAAGCGGTGTGGGCGGTTGTCCGGCCGCAGCGCGATCGCCTCACCGTCGGCGATGAGGTCGCGCACCGGCAGCGCCAGCGTCGCCTCGACCACCTCGGGCAGCCGGGCGGTGACGTCGTCGAGGCTTCGGGTGTAGACGGTGACCTCGTCACCTGACCGGTGGATCTGCACCCGGGCGCCGTCCAGCTTTGCCTCGAAAATTGTTGTGCCGCCGTGACGTTCGAGCGCGTCGGCTACGCTGGTCGCGGTCTGCGCCAGCATCGGGCCGACCGGCCGGCCGACCCGCAGGGTGAACGCGTCCAGCGCCGCGGCTCCGCTGGACAGGGCGGCTGCCGCCACCGCCGGCAGATCCCCGCCCAGCATCGCGGCGCGCTGTACCGCGGCGGCAGGGATGTCCGGCGGCCTTGGCGACCGCGTCGGCCATGATCCCGGCCAGCGCGCCCTGGCGCAGCTCGCCGCTCAGCAGCCGCAGCAGAAAGGTCTGCTCGGTTTCGGTCGCGGCGGCGAACAGCCCCGCGACGAGTTCGGCGCGCCGCGCCTGCGACCCTTTGCCCGATACGGCGCCGATCTCGGAGAAGGTGGCGTCGACGCCGGTGACGGTCAGCGTCGGCTGCGGCGCCGCCGGCGGTCGCGACCGCAACGAGGCCCAGCCGACGCCGATCTGGCGTTGCCGCAGCTCACCGGAGAGCCATGACACGATGATCGCGACCAGTTCGGGATCGGGCGCGGCGCGGCGCAGCAGGTCGGCGATGTGCGCGACCTTGCTCAGGCGCGACGACGTGCCGCTCACGTTAAGCGATGTGCTTGCCACGTCGAGAAGGAGCACGACTGTCAGCTTGGCATGGCTCGCCGACAACTCCTCAGAGCGGACACGCTAGCGTGCCTACGTAACGTTACAGATTGCAAGGATTCTGACAAGGAGGTCCGGATGGAGATCAACGGGAAGAAGGTCGTCGTCATCGGCGGCGCGTCAGGGATGGGTCGTGCCACCGCCGAACTGCTGGCCGAACGTGGCGCGCGACGTCGCCGTGCTCGATCGCGAGGGTTCCGACGGCAAAAGCGTTGCCGAGGGCCTGGGCGGCGCGTTCTATCCGGTCGACGTCACCGACTTCACCGGCACCGAGGAGACGCTGCAGACCGCGGTCGACAAGCTGGGCGGCCTGCATGTAGTGGTGACCACCGCCGGCGGCGGCATCGCCAAGCGGACCCTGACCAAGTCCGGTCCCCATGACCTCGAATCCTTCCAATCCGTGATCGATCTCAACCTCATCGCCACCTTCAACATCAGCCGGCTGGCGGCCGCGCACATGGCCAAGAACGAGCCGGAGGACGAAGAGCGCGGCGTCATCATCAACACCGCTTCCATTGCGGCCTTCGAGGGCCAGATCGGGCAGGTCGCCTACACCGCCGCCAAGGCCGGGATCGCCGGCATGTGCCTGACCATGGCCCGCGACCTGGGGTCGATGGGGATCCGGGTGCTGGCCATTGCGCCGAGCCTGTTCCTGACCGGGCTGACCGCCATGGTTCCCGACGAGATGGCGGCCACGCTGACCAAAGACGCCGCCTTCCCCAAGCGGATGGGCCGGCCCGATGGAGTACGCCAAGCTGGCGGCGGCCATCGTGGACAACCCGATGCTCAACGGCCAATGCATGCGGCTGGACGCCGGACAGCGGTTCGCGCCCAAGTAGACACCCCTGCGGGCGCCCTCCCTGCATTAAGTACACTCTTTAGGCAGCCGCCCCGCTTCCCCTCGGAGCGGGGCAGGCGACCAGCCCGGTCGCGACGATGCGGGCCGGGTAGCGGCGCGAGGAGGGCCCCCATGGGTATCGCACTGACCGACGACCATCGCGAACTCGCCGAGGTAGCCCGCGCGTTCCTGACCTCGCAAAAGGCGCGCTGGGCGGCGCGATCGCTGCTCGATGCGCCAGACGAGGCCCGTCCTGGATTCTGGCAGAACTTGGTCGAGCTCGGCTGGCTCGGCCTGCACGTCGAGCGAAGAGCACGGCGGCTCAGGCTTTGGGTTGCCCGAACTCGTGGTGGTGGTCGAAGAACTCGGTCGCGCGGTGGCGCCGGGACCGTTCGTACCGACCGTGATCGCGTCGGCGGTGATCGCCAAAGACGGTACCGCTGAGCAGAAGTCGCGGCTGCTGCCGGGGCTGATCGACGGAACCGTCACCGCGGGCATCGGCTTGGACAGCCAGGTGCAGGTCAAGGACGGCATAGCCGACGGTGACGCCGGAATCGTGTTGGGCGCCGGGCTCGCCGAGCTGCTGCTGATCGCCGCGGGTGACGATGTTCTGCTGCTGGAACGCGGCCGCGCCGGTGTGTCGGTTGACGTGCCGGACAACTTCGACCCAACTCGGCGCTCCGGACGTGTCCGCCTGCAGAACGTGAGCGTCACTGCCGACGATGTCCTGCACGGGGCGCGGGAATCGGCGCTGGCTCGGGCGCGGACGTTGCTGGCCGCTGAGGCGGTGGGCGGGGCGTCTGACTGCGTCGACGCGGCCGTCGACTATGCCAAGGTGCGGCAGCAATTCGGCCGCACCATCGCCACTTTCCAAGCGGTGAAGCATCATTGCGCGAACATGCTGGTGGCCGCCGAGGCGGCGGTCGCTGCGGTATGGGACGCCTCGCGTGCGGCATGCCGAGGACATCGGAGGAAGGCAGTTCCGGCTGGCCGCCGCGGTGGCGGCGGCACTGGCATTTCCGGCCTATGCGCGCAATGCCGAACTCAACATTCAGGTACACGGCGGCATCGGCTTCACCTGGGAGCACGACGCGCATCTGCATCTGCGCCGGGCGCTGGTGATTGCGGCGCTGTTCGGCGGCGACGTACCGGCCCGGGATGTCTTCGAGCGCAGCGCGGCCGGCGCCACCCGGGAAAACAGCCTGGACCTGCCGGCCGAAGCCGAAGAACTGCGCACCCAGATCCACGCCGACGCCGCCGAAATCGCCGCCCTGGACAAACAGGCCCAGCGCGACAAACTGATCGAGACCGGCTACGTGATGCCGCACTGGCCCAAGCCCTGGGGGCGCGCCGCCGACGCGGTAGAGCAGTTGGTGATCGAGGAAGAGTTCCGCGCCGCAGGCATCAAACGCCCCGACTACTCGATCACCGGATGGGTGATCCTGACCCTCATCCAGCACGGAACCCCTTGGCAAATCGAAAGGTTCGTGGAAAAGGCGCTCCGCCAAGACGAGATCTGGTGCCAGCTGTTCTCCGAACCCGACGCCGGCTCGGATGCGGCATCGGTCAAGACCCGCGCCACCCGGGTAGACGGCGGCTGGAAGATTAACGGGCAGAAGGTGTGGACCAGCGGGGCCCAGTACTGCAGCCGCGGACTGGCCACCGTGCGCACCGACCCGGATGCCCCCAAGCACGCCGGCATCACCACTGTGATCATCGACATGAAGGCGCCCGGAGTCGAGGTGCGGCCGTTGCGGCAAATCACTGGCGGCTCGGAATTCAATGAGGTGTTCTTCAGCGACGTATTCGTTCCTGACGAGGACGTCGTCGGGGCGCCCAACTCCGGGTGGACGGTCGCACGCGCGACGCTGGGCAACGAACGAGTCAGCATCGGGGGCAGCGGATCGTTCTACGCCGGGTTGGCGTCCACACTGGTGCAGCTGGCTCAGCAGCAAGGAGATCGGTTGGCGGGAGCCCCAATTCGGATCGGATCCTTCCTCGCCGACGATCACGCGCTGCGGCTGCTGAACCTGCGCCGCGCTGCCCGCAGCGTCGAAGGAGCGGGTCCGGGTCCGGAAGGCAACATCACCAAACTGAAGCTGGCCGAACATATGGTTGAGGGCGCCGCGATCTGGGCGGCGCTGGTCGGGACCCGAGCTCGCGCTGACCGACGGGCCCGGCGCGGTGGTCGGCCGGCTGATGATGGGGGCCCGCGGCATGGCGATCGCCGGCGGCACCTCGGAGGTCACCCGCAATCAGATCGCCGAGCGGATTCTCGGCATGCCGCGCGACCCGCTGATCAACTAGCCGGCGCGAACAACGGAGCGCCGCCGCTGCCCCTCTCGGGTTGGACATCCGACGGACATCCCGCACGTCACTGAATCCGGCTCGCAGCCAACGATATTGGCGGCCACCCGCAGGCCCTTCTGTTCGGCGAGTTCGACGATGGCGATCACGTACGGGACGGGGATCTCCGGGTTGTACGGGTGATAGTTGACCGTATAGGTGAACACCGTGCCACGCCCGGAAACCGGCCGCGCGACCATCGGGCCGCCACAATCGCGGCACTCGCCAGTCGCCGGATGCACCCAGTGTGCGCAATCGTCGCAATACTCGATGAGCAGCGGGGAGGTCGGCTCGTCCGGCACGACGAATACAGTACACTCTATTGGTTCGATGCGGCGGCTGGGTTCGGTCTGACGGGCGGTGTACATGACGCATTTCGAGAAAGACGCGATCTTGTCCGGCATCGGCATCTCGCGAATCGGCCGTCGCACCGGCATTCCGGGGCTGCAGCTGACCATGGAGGCGGTGCGGGCTGCCATCGAGGACGCCGGCTTGGTTGCAGCCGACATCGACGGCATCGCCACGCTGGGCGATACTCCGGCCGAAGAAGTCAACGCCGAACTGCGGATCGACGCGGCGGATTGCGGATCCGGGTTCGGCACCGGTGGCTTGCTCAGTCCGGTGATGTCGGCATGTCGTGCGGTCGCCGAGCGTCGCGCCCGCCACGTGGTGGTGTACCGGACCATACAAATGCTCGGTGGCACGGTCCCGGTAAAGCCGCAAGAGAATGCGCCCGCCCCGCCGCTTGCGCGGATGTTTGAGACACCGGCGGGCGCAACCCGGCCCGCTGTCGGCGCGATGGACGATGTCAACGATCTGGTCGCGGCTCACGCTTACTCCGCCGCGAACTGGCTGGCGCTCAACTGCCGTCGCCACATGGAGCTGTACGGAACCACCAAAGAACAGCTGGGCTGGGTGGCCCTCAACGGCAGGCGTAACGCCGGATTGAATCCCCTTGCGGTTTACCGCGACCCGATGACGATGGCCGACTACCTGGGCGCGCGGCTGGTGTCCACACCGTTCGGGCTGCTGGACTGCGATGTACCGATCGACGGCTCGATCGCGGTGGTGGTGTCGAGCGCGGAATACGCCGGCGACTGCCCGCACCGCGCGGTGGCAGTGGAGGCGATCGGCGGGTCCGACGGCGCCGGTGGCTGGTTTCACCGCGAGGACTACCCGAAGATGGCGATGTCAGATGCGGCGGCACAGATGTGGTCGCGGACGGACTTGAAGCCCGCCGACCTCGATGTCGCCGAGTTGTATGACGGATTCACGTTTCTCACCATCGCGTGGCTGGAAGCCCTTGGGATCTGCGGCGACGGCGAGGCCGGACCTTACGTCGAGGGCGGCGTGCGGATCGCCCGCGACGGCGAACTGCCGCTGAACACCTACGGCGGCCAACTCTCGGCTGGGCGCATGCACGGCTACTGGGCGTTGCACGAAGGGTGCTTGCAGTTACGCGGCGAGGCGGGGGAGCGGCAGGTGTCGCATCGCCCCGAGGTCGGCGTCGTTTCGGTGGGCGGTGGGCCCGTCGCCGGGTGCATGTTGCTCACATGTTGAAAATGCTTGTGGGAAGACGTCATTGAGCCTCAAATGAGCACTGAGCCGGAGACCGGCCGAGCGAACAAACTGGCTTCGAAGATCGCGCGCGACCTCGAGGCGGACATCGTTCGGCGCGGCTGGGCCACCGGCGAATCGCTGGGTTCCGAACACGCTCTGCAACAGCGCTTTCGGGTGAGTCGGTCGGTGCTGCGGGAGGCCGATTCGCCTCGTCGAGCACCATCAGGTCGCCCGGATGCGCCGCGGACCGGGCGGCGGGCTGATTATCTGCGAGCCCGATGCGGGCCCCGCCACCCGCGCCGTGGTCATCTATCTCGAGTACCTGGGCACCACGCTGGGCGACTTGCTCAACGCGCGCCTGGTGCTCGAACCCTTGGCGGCCTCTCTTGCCGCGGAACGGATCGACGAAGCCGGTATCGCTCGGCTGCGGGCGGTGTTGCGTGGCGAACAGCAGTGGAAGCCGGGTTTGCCGGCGCCGCGGGACGAGTTCCACATTGCGTTGGCGGAGCAATCCAAAAATCCGGTCCTGCAACTATTTATCGACATCTTGATGAGGCTCACCACGCGATACGCCTTACAGTCGCGGGCAGATTCGGCTAGTGAGGCCATCGAGGCGGTCGACCAAATGCACATCGACCACTCCGAAATCGTCGCAGCGGTCACTGCCGGCGATTCAGCGCGGGCCAAGACGCTCAGCGAACGGCACGTGGAGGCGGTGACCGCCTGGCTGCAGCAGCATCACCCCGGCAACGGTGCCGGCCGGCCCGGTCCAATGAAAAGCCGGGGGAGTGCGGCACGGGAGCCACGCCGGCTGCGGCGGCTCAACGTTGAGGCACCCCGGGGCAAACTCGCGGAGATGCTGGCGGCCACCATCGGCGACGATATCGCCGTCAGCGGCTGGCAGGTCGGCTCGGTCTTCGGGACGGAGACGGCGTTGCTGGAGCGTTACCGGGTGAGCCGCGCGGTGTTTCGCGAAGCGGTGCGGCTGCTCGAATATCACTCGATTGCGCACATGCGCCGCGGACCCGGCGGCGGGCTCGTCATCGCCAAACCTCAGGCGCAGGCCAGCATTGACACCATCGCTTTATACCTGCAGTACCGCAACCCGAGTCGCGAAGACCTACGCTGCGTCCGAGACGCTATCGAGATCGACAACGTCGCCAAAGTCGTCAAGCGGCGCAGCGAACCCGAGCTGGCGGCTTTCTTCGCCACCCATCGGTCCGTGTTCGAGGAAAATCCTCAAGAAACGTCCGGCGATGTGCGCAAGGCCGCTGTCGAGGAGTTTCGGTTCCACGTCGGACTGGCGCAGCTGGCCGGCAACACGCTGCTGGACCTGTTCTTGCGGATCATCGTCGAGTTGTTCCGCCGGCACTGGTCCAGCACCGGGCAGGCGCCGCCGACCTGGGCGGACGTCGTGGCAGTCGACCACGCTCATCTGCGGATTCTGGACGCGATCGAGGCCGGCGACGAGAGCTTGGCCCGCTATCGCATTCGTCGTCATCTGGACGCTGCCGCCTCTTGGTGGCTCTAGCAGCAGCCCAAGTAACGCCTGCGTCCGGTTTAGCGAAGTGTGATCTGTCGCGCGTATAGCGAAGGCCCTTCGCGGGTATGGGGATATGGGGGATGGGAAAGCGAGACGGCCGGTCCAGCAGGGGGTTGGCGTTGTGATCGAAAGCGAGAGCGCTGAAGTGACCGCGGGCACCGAAACCGAGGAGCCCGGATTCCTTCATTCCGCACTTATTTACCACTCCGAGCAGGAGTATCTGGACTTCGTGGCCCGCTTCGTCGGCGACGGTTTGGCGATGGACGAGGCGGTGCTGGTCGCGGTGCCTTCCGACAAGCTGGCGTTGCTGCATGACGCGTTGTACGCAGGCGGCGAATTACCGGCCGCATTGCACATGGCCGATATCACCGAGGTCGGCCGCAACCCGAGCCGGTTCATGGCGATGGAGGGGTCCTTCGTCGACGAACATTCCGATCGACGGGTGCGGATCGTCAGCCAACTCGCTTGGCCGGGCCGCACCGAGGAAGAGCTCGTCGCCTGCATCGAGCATGAGGCGCTGATCAACGGAGCCATGGAGGGCTACCAGGTGACCGGGCTGTGCCTCTACGACGCGAGCCGGCTGGGCGACGATGTTCTGGCGGACGCCCGCGCGACTCACCCCCTGCTGTGGAGACGCGGTTCGCTGCACCGCAGCGTTGACTATGCACCGGATGACGTCCTGGAGCGCTGCAACCAACCGCTACCCGGGAATCCGGGGGCCGTCACGTACATGGTCAGGAAGTCGGCAGACCTTCGCCCCGCCCGGTCTTTTGCCGTCAACTACGCCGGTTGGGTTGGACTATCCCAGGACGGCATCGAGGATCTGCAATTGGTCGCCACCGAGCTGGCCACCAACAGCTTGATGTACACCGGCGGAGCGTGCCGGCTGGCCTTCTGGCGGGACGACGAGCATCTGGTGTGCGAGGCGCGCGACACCGGCTCGCTCGATGATCCGCTGGTTGGACGCCTGGACCCGGGTCCCAGCGGCCCGGCCAGCCGCGGCCTGTTTTTGGTCAACGCCATATCGGACTTGGTGCGGACCCACACCACGACCACGGGTACGACGATTCAGGCCTATCTTCGGTTTGATCCCTCGCCGGGGCCGACCGGATGAAGCGCAGGCGACCCCTGGGGAACCAGCCCCAGCGCAGCGGTCCCCAGCGGGTCGCCTGTGGTAATCGGTTAGTCGACGGTGGGCGGCGCCACGACAGCCGATCCCGGAGCCGGCTGGGCCGCGGCCGGATTCGTGACGCCGAGTTCCGGTTGAGTTGACGCACATCCCGTCGGTAGCAACACCGCGATCAGCCCTGCGGCCAGTGCGGCAGCTTTCAGCGTCTTCTTGCTCTTCGCGTTCATCGATGGCGCCTTTCTCCGGGTGTGTAGCCGTGGTTTACAGCTACCGCCCCCAGCGGGGATGTTATCGCCATCGCCCGGCATGGCGAGCCGGTTTTGCGATTATTGAGCGGTAATTTTTCCCAGTCCGATTGCGCCCGTTTTCGTTATTTGTCAGCGCGTTTCGCTATTCGTCAGCGCGGGGTGGCCACCCCACCGCACACGCGCGGCATCAACGGCGCCGTTTTGTTTAGCAGGCAACCGCCACCGGGAACCGGCGCCACGCCAGCCACGCGCCAAAACGACTGCGTGCCAGCACTATTCACACCCAGACCGGCTGCGCGGACACTGAGCATCGAGCAGCGCCCAGCGCAGAGCCTGAGACCGTTATGACTCGCGCCTCCCTTTGAATTCATATGAGTCAGCGGTGCTCTACTCCAGCGCTAGAACGGCTCCCGAACCCAAATTGAATGGCTGTTGAAGCGCGGCCGAACTCCGCGTCTTATGGCGACACCTGACGCGAGCAGTCGATTAATCGCCTTTCGGGATGCAGCAACGGCGTTATTCCCCGCCTTGCCGACGCAGATGCACCTCACCCCATGGGCCGACGATGCGGCGGAATCGAGCGCAACGGTAACCATAGATATCTTCGGTTCGATCCGTCGCCGGCGCCGACCGGATGAAGCGCAGGCAACCCCCGGGGAACTATCCGCAGCGCAGCGGTCCCCAGCGGGTCGCCTGTCGTAATCAATCAGTCGACGGTGGGCGCCACCACGACCGTGTCAGGCGATCCCTGAGCAAAAGCGCCGCCCAACACCGGAACCGAGGTTTCTGACGAACATCCCGTCGGTAGCAACACCGCGACTAGCCCCGCGGCCACTGCGGCTGCTTTCAGAGCATTCTTCCGCTTCGCGTTCATCGGTCGTGCCTTTCTTGGCGGGTGAAGCAGCCGGGGTTTCCCAGCTGCCACCAGCGGATGTTATCTCCGTCACAGGGCACCGCGAGCCGCTTTTAGACCAATGACAAATAAATTCTCTCAGAACGCGACAATGCCGGGCTACGCGCTGCGCCGACGCGGCGACGGCACACCGCACGGTTGATCAACGAACGAGTCTGCAACACGGTCGCCGATCCCGAACGCTGGCGGCGTTCGTGTCCGCTCGCTCCGGCACTATCGTGCGTGAGGCGAGAATGGGCAGACGAGTCGCCTGGCGGGGCCGCGCAGCGGTCCCCGAGCAAGTCTGCTGTCGTAATCGGTTAGTCGACGGTGGGCGGCGCCACGACAGTCGATCCCGGAGCCGGCTGGGCCGCTTCCACCGGGGACGGGGCCGCCGTCATTGCCGAACATCCCGTCGGTAGCAACACCGCAATCAGCCCCGCGGCCACTGCGGCAGCTTTCAGAGCATTCTTCCGCTTCGCGTTCATCGATGGTGCCTTCCTCTGGGTGTGTAGCTGCGGTTTACAGCTACCCGCCCCCCACGCGGATATTATCGCCATCGCCCGGCACGGCGAGCCGGTTTTGCGATTATTGAGCAGTAATTTTTCCCAGTCCGATTGCGCCCGTTTTCGTTATTTGTCAGCGCGTGGGTGGGCACCCACCGCACGCGCGCAGCGTCTGATCGAACGCGGCCATTACCAACGGCGCCATTTTGTTAACAGCGGCACCGCCACCCGGAACCTGCGCCACGATAGCCACCTGGAAAACGACTGCTTGCCAGTATCATTCACATCCGAGCCGGCTGCGCGGCCACCGAGCGCCGAGCACCGCAGGACGCAGAGCCCGGGGTGGTTATGACTCGCGTCCCTTTTTGAATTCATATGAGTCAGCGGTGCGCTACTCCAGCGGTAGAACTGTTCTCGAATCTGAATCGAATGGGTGTTTAAGCGCGGATGAATTCCGCATCTTCAGGCGTCGCCTGACCCGAGCAGTCGATTAATCGCTTTCGTGACGTGGCAACGGCGTTGTTCCGCGCCCTGCTGATGCGGCTACGGTTACCGTCATGTACCTGGGCGTCGTTTTGAACCCGCTGGCGGGTAAGAACCGTGCCAGCACCGATGATCGTTGCGCTCGATTCCGCCGCATCGTCGGCCCCTGGGGTGAGGTGCATGAGTCACGGTCCCTCGACGATCTCGGCGAGATCGTCGCCGGGCTCCTGCCCCGGGCCAGCCATCTGGTCAGCGACGGCGGTGACGGCACCCTGAACTGGTTGATCAATGAGGTTCGCAGCCAGGTCGCCGATCCAGAACGCTGGCCAGCGTTCGTGCCTTCTCGCGCAGGCACTATCGATTACGTGGCGCGTAAGGCGCGAGTGCGCGGACGAGCCGATTCGATTCTGGCGGCACTATGAGTATCTGATTTGCGAGGCGCGCGACAGTGGACGGCTCGTGGACCCGTTGGTAGGACGCCTGGACCCGGGCCCCAGCGGCCCGGCCAGTCGCGGACTGTTTCTGGTCAACGCCGTATCGGGCTTGGTACGTACCTACACCACGACATCCGGAACGACGATCCAGGCATATTTACGGTTTGATCCGTCGCCGGGGCCGACCGGATGAAGCGCAGGCAAATGCCCTTGGGGAACCACCACGCAGCGGTCCCCGAGCGGGTCGGCCTGTGGTAATCGGTTAGTCGACGGTGGGCGGCGCCACGACCGTGTGAGGCGATCCGGGAGCCGGCTGGCCTTGCTGGCTGCGTCGGGGCTGACGACATTGTCGAACATCCCGTCGGTAGCAACACCGCGATCAGCCCCGCGGCCAGTGCGGCAGCTTTCAGAGTCTTCTTGCCCTTCGCGTTCATCGATGGTGCCTTTCTACTGGGTGTGTAGCTGCGGTTTACAGCTACCCGCCCCCCACGGGGATGTTATCGCCATCGCCCGGTACGGCGAGCCGGTTTTGCGATTATTGAGCAGTAATTTTTCCCAGTCCGATTGCGCCCGTTTTCGTTATTTGTCAGCGCGTGGGTGGGCACCCACCGCACGCGCGCAGCGTCTGATCGATCGCGGCCATTACCAACGGCGCCATTTTGTTTAGCAGCGGCACCGCCACCCGGAACCGGCGCCACGACAGCCACGTGCAAAACGACTGCTTGCCAGCACCATTCACATCCGAGCCGGCTGCGCGGCCACCGAGCCCGAGCACCGCAGGACGCAGAGCCCGGGGTGGTTATGACTCGCGTCTCTTTTTGAATTCATATGAGTCAGCGGTGCGCTACACCAGCGGTAGAACTGTTCTCGAATCTGAATCGAATGGGTGTTTAAGCGCGGATGAATTCCGCATCTTCTGGCGTCGCCTGACGCGAGCAGTCGATTAATCGCTTTCGTGACGTAGCAACGGCGTTGTTCCGCGCCTTGCTGACGCGGCTACGGTTACCGTCATGTATCTGGGCGTCGTTTTGAACCCGCTGGCGGGTAAGAACCGCGCCAGCACCGATGATCGTTGCGCTCGATTCCGCCGCATCGTCGGCCCCTGGGGTGAGGTGCATGAGTCACGGTCCCTCGACGATCTCGGCGAGATCGTCGCCGGGCTGCTGCCCCGGGCCAGCCATCTGGTCAGCGACGGCGGTGACGGCACACTGAACTGGTTGATCAATGAGGTTCGCAGCCAGGTCGCCGATCCAGAACACTGGCCAGCGTTCGTGCCTTCTCGCGCAGGCACTATCGATTTTGTGGCGCGTAAGGCGCGAGTGCGTGGACGAGCCGATTCGATTGTGAGCGCCCTCGCCGATGCCGCGAAGTCGGATCAACCGCCGCCCGAATTACAGCTCGACACGCTGAATATCGACGGCCGATCCGTCGACGGAGCGCCGTTTGAACGCGTCGGTTTCACGCTGGCAGCCGGCGGCGTCGGTTGCCGCTTTTTCGATCAGTACTACCAAGCTCCGAATCCTGGCCGGGCCACGATCATCAAAGTCATCGCACGCACGATCGCTGACATGGCCGTCTATGCAATGCGTCCAGGACGCGCGAGCCGGCCAGACTTGTTCCGGCCGACACGCGCCAAGGTTGTGATCGACGGCGAGGAAGTACCGACGCGCCTGCACAACGCGTTGCACGCCGGCGCATTCGACGTGAACCTGGGCGGGGTGCTGCGGGTCTTCCCGCAGGCGCGCGAGCCGGGCGTGCTGGCAATTCCAAGCCGGTGAGATGTCGCCCGCGACGATCATTGCGCAGCTGCCCGCACTGGTCTTCGGTCGGGCCGTCCGAGGTGACCAGCTGCGCGACACCATCGGCCAGAAAATGACGATCGCGGTCGAAAATGGAGACGAGCCGTTGTCGCCGATCATCGACGGGGAGCGGTTCGCGGGCCTCGTCGAGCTCATCGTCAGCGTCGGCCCGCGGGTGCGTATCGCCCGCCCGACCCTCAAGGCTAGGAGACGACTCTTCCCGCAACGTGACGAAAACGATTGAACACACGGGCGAGGCGCAATCTCCGAACTTTGATTGAAGATTGTGCGCTACCGTGAGATCCGTCCGGCAAAAGACAGTCCCGTCCCGCCGTCTCCGCGGTGGGATTGGGCATCGCGATCGGCGGCCTGAGCCACATGGTTGATCTGATTACACGCGGTGCGGTAATCGACTTGTCAGTGATCGGGTTGACGTGATCACGCCGGAGTCAACGCGGTCATCGCGCTTTTTAGGACGACGGTATCTGTTTCGCGTTGGGCGACTTCGTATTCCGACCTTCGCGGCACTGCTGTACCTGGGCTTTGCGGTCGGGGTGGTGTTAGGCGGGTACGAAACCGGCCTTGGATAACCGCGTTTCACGGCATCGGCTCTCATCCTCCTGATAGCTGCGCTGATCGGTTCCCGACTCTGGTACGTCGTCGGCCATCCGAAATTTTTGGCCGGCCGTACCGGTGCCGTGCGCGTACAAGACGCAGGTGCCGGACTCTACGGCGGCTTGGTGCTCAGCTTTGCGGTCTCTTGGCCGGTGCTTCGCCTCATGGGTTTAGAGTTCTGGCGATTCTGGGACGGTGCGGCCATAGTTTTGCTGGTCGGGATGGCCGTCACGCGTATTGGTTGCCTGATGAACGGTTGCTGCTCCGGACGAGAAACCCATGGTCCATTCGGGTTGTGGCTGCCTGATGACCGCGGCGAATGGCGGCGCCGCTATCCGACACAACTTTTCGAAGCGGGTTGGTCGGCCACGATTCTGATCGTCGGACTGCTGTTATACGAGCCATCCGATCGTCCGGGGCTGTTGTTCCTCGGCTCGGCCGCAGCGTATGGAATCGGCCGGCTCGGTCTGGAGCTGCTGCGCGCAGACGCCGCGATCACCTCGCTGCCGACACGCATCAATGTGGCGTTTTCAGCGATGCTGGCGGTGGTCTCACTGGCCGCCTTTGCACTGAAATTGCGGTAACTAGCGGCAACGCCAGCCGCGGACTGTTCTGGTCAACGACGTATTGGACTTGGTGCGTACACGCATCACGACAACCGGAACGACGATCCGGGCATATTTACGGCTTGATCCGTCGCGCGGCCAACCGGATGAAGCGCAAGCAAGGACCCTCGATCAGTACGCACGCACTGGTGCCCGCGCGGTTGTCCTGCGCACCGCCAACGCATTCCTGCACGACGTGCGAAACCCGCGGGGAACCGACCGCCCGCGCAGCAATCCCCAGCGGGTCGCCCATCGTAATCGGTTAGACGATGACGTGCAGCGGCGCCACGACCGCACCAGCGATCCCGGAGCCGCCGTCGTGGTGCCTTAGTCCCGTTACTCCGATGTCAGGTCAAAAAGTACATGACACCGGTAACGTCGTGCCCGCCGGTCGCTAAGCGCCACGATCACCGCCACGGTCATTGCGCCAGCTCTCAGCATCCACTTGTTGCTCGTCGCGACCCACTTGTTGAACTTAGCTTTCACGGTCGTGCCTTTCGCCTGTGGGTACAAAGTCGTGGTTTGCAACTGTCACCACCGCCGGATTCTATCGCCATCATTCGGCACGGCGAGCCGTTTCTGATTATTGAGCAGTAATTAGTCGCGGCCCGGTTGCGGCCCGGCCGCTGCGGATGGGCGCCTGCGCTTATCACCCGCCCGACTCGTGCTCAGTCGGCGGACGCCGCGCAATGTGGAACTTGATTCAAGACTGTGCGTTACCGTGAGATCCGTCCGGCAGAAGACAGTCCCTTCCCGCCGTCTGCGCGGTGGGATTGGGCATCGCGATCGGCGGCCTGAGCACATGGTTGATCTGATTACACGCGGAGCAGTAGTCGACGTTGTCAGCATCGGACGACGTCCGGCGTTCAACGTTGCCGACGTCGCCCGTTGTGCCGGTTTGCGACTAGCAGTGATCGGGTTGACGTGATGACGCCAGAGCCGACGCGGTCTTCGCGGTTTTTTGGACGACGGTATCTGTTTCGCGTTGGGCGACTTCGTATTCCGACCTTCGCTGCACTGCTGTATTTGGGCTTTGCGGTCGGGGTGGTGCTGGGCGGGTACGAAACCGGTCTGGACTACCCGCGCTTCACGGTATCGGCTCTGATCCTCCTAGTAGCTGCGCTGGTCGGTTCCCGCATGTGGTTCTTCTTCGGTCATCCGGAAATTCTTGCCGAAATTGCCGACCGTACCGGTACTGAGCGCGCGAAAAAGGGCGGTGCCGGACTCTATGGCGGCTTGGTGCTCAGCTTTGCGGTCTCTTGGCCGGTGCTTCGCCTCACGGGTTTAGAGTTCTGGCGATTCTGGGACGGTGCGGCCATAATTCTGCTGGTCGGTATGGCTGTCACGCGTATCGGTTGCCTGATCAACGGGTGCTGCTCCGGACGAGAAACGCAGGGGCCCTTGGGAATGTGGCTGCCCGATTACCACGGCCAATGGAAGCGCCGCTATCCGACGCAACTCTTCGAAGCGGGTTGGTCAGCAATAATTTTGGGCATCGGAGTGTGGTTATACGAGCCATCCGGTCCGCCGGGTTTGTTGTTTCTCGGCTCGGCCGCAGCTTATGGAATTGGCCGGCTCGGACTAGAGCTGCTGCGCGCAGACGCCGCGATCACCGCGCTGCCGACACGCATGAATCTGGCGTTTTCAGCGACGCTGACGGTGGTCTCACTGGCTGCCTTTGTCCTGAAATTGCGGTAGCGCCTAGATCACGTCTTCGCCGCGTCAGGGTCGCCGGTGGGCGAGGCTTGTGGGTATGGATTCGATGGCAAACGCCAACTGAACAGCCGAGCGCGCTCCGCTCGCTCGGCGAATACGGTCACGGCAATCGTTAAAGGTCAAAGGAATTTGCATTGCCCGGGTGCGGCGTCTA
Organism: uncultured Actinomycetota bacterium; assembly: GCA_963730415.1. Lineage (GTDB taxonomy): Bacteria > Actinomycetota > Actinomycetes > Mycobacteriales > Mycobacteriaceae > Mycobacterium. Next base: position 768,610 of record CAVSSC010000004.1, read on the forward strand.
ATGTCGGCGCTCGTGCGTCTTCTTGAGCGTGCTGTAGTAGCCAGCACCCGCAGCGGGGTCTGATCCAGACCGACCCCCCGCTGTGGGTCGGAAGCTACTACCGTCGGTCGCTCCTACTGGCCAGAGAAGACCGGCACAATGTCTCTTTCCTTTTCGAAGCAGGACCCCACGGGTGTCTCGGCGCGGCAGTGCGGCGCCGGCGCATGGTTCGGTCATCACTTCGGCGCGGCGTTGCCGCGCGGTCTGCGGGAGCAGGCCGAGGCGATGTCGTGGGAGAACTTTGTCGCGGCCTACAGTCACACGGCCGGCCCGCTCCGGCTAGGGCACTGGGCGTGCACGGATGCCGAGCGACCCGCCGGGCGGCTCGGTCCGCAAGCACGTAACTTCCGGGCGATGATCGCCGTCGGTGACCGCATCAGCACCTCGACAGCTTCCGCCAGCGGCCCAATCGCCGCTCTTACCGCGATGCTGCACGAGCGCGGGGTCACCATCGAGACGCTGAAGTTCCATCAGATGCGATCGGACGAAGGCATTGCCACGTTCATCTGCGGCAGCAACGGAACCAGTTCCGAGTGGGCAATGGGCTGGTCGGAGGATCCGACGCAGTCGGCGCTGCGCGCGGTGATCGCCTGCGCCAACCGGCTGTTCTTAGTCGCTTGACCCATCGAAATCGACGGCAGCGTGCGAAAGTTCGAGTACCGATGTCGGTAGCGTCGATTTCGGCGAATGTGGCCGCGGGCGGGGGAGCGTCAGAGCGGGCGCAGCACGATCGGCATGCCGTCCATCGGTATCGGCATGCCGCCGTAATCCCAGCGCGGCTGGTAGTCCGGCCGCGCCAGCTCCAGCCGGTAGCGGCGCAGCAGCCGGTGCACGACGGTCTTGACCTCCAGCTGCCCGAACACCATGCCGATGCACTTGTGTGCGCCGCCGCCGAACGGTGCGAAGGCGTACCGGTGCTTCTTGTGCTCCGAACGCGGCTCGGCGAACCGCTCCGGGTCGAACTTGTCGGGCTCCGTCCACAACTCGGGCAGCCGGTGGTTCATGCCGGGCCAGATGGTGATGTTGGTCCCGGCCGGTATGTAGTAGCCCAGCAGTTCGGTGTCACGAACGGCCTGCCGCATGTTGAACGGCAACGGGGTCACCATTCGCAGCGACTCGTTCATGATCAGTTCGAGTGTTTCGAGCTTCTCCAGCGCCTCGATGTCCAACGGACCATCGCCGAGGCGGGCTGACTCTTCGCGCGCCCGCTCTTGCCACTCCGGGTGCGCGGCCATGTTGTAGACCATCGTGGTGGTCGTCGACGTGGACGTGTCGTGGGCGGCCATCATCAAAAAGATCATGTGGTTGACGATGTCCTCGTCGGTGAAGCTGTTGCCGTCGTCGTCTTCGGTGTGGCAGAGCACCGTGAGCATGTCATTGCCGGTGGCGTTGCGGCGCTCCCGGACGCGCTCGGCGAAGTAGTCCTCGAGCAGCTTCCGGGCCCGCAGTCCGCGCCACCACTTGAACGGCGGAATCGGGTGCCGGATGATCGCGCCGCCCGCGCGCGTCGTGATCGTGAACGCCTGGTTGACCTTGGTGACCAGGTCGTGGTCGGTGCCCGGCTCGTGTCCCATGAACACCAAGGACGCGACATCCAGGGTGAGTTCCTTCATCGCCGGGTGGAACAGGAACCGCGCATCGTTGGTCGGCCAGTTGGCGACGATGTCGCTGGCCACCCGATCGATGTGCTCGACGTAGCCGCTCAGCCGGGTGCGGGTGAAAGCCTCCTGCATGATGCGCCGGTGGTACATGTGCTCTTCGAAGTCCAGCATCATCAGGCCCCGGTTGAAGAACGGCCCGATCACCGGGTGCCAGCCCTTCTGCGAGAAGTCCTTGTTCTTGTTGGAGAACACAGCTTGGGTGGCGTCCGGGCCCAGCGCGGTGACCGCAGGCATGATTGGTGAGTCGAGGTAGACCAGCGGGCCCCGGGATTGATACAGAAACAGCGCGTAGTCCGGCCCGCCGCGGAACATCTCGATGATGTGGCCGAGAATCGGAAGCCCGGCATCGCCCAGCACGGGCTTGAGGCCGCTGCCGGCGGGCGGTTCGGCCAGTACTTTCGTGTCCCAATCGTGGGCGAGCAGGCGCTTCTCGACCGCGCCCATGCCCGGGATGGTGTTGAGCGTTGGGGTGAACCGGCGCCGCGCCTGGTCCAGCAGATAGTGCGGGGTGCTGATGGTGGCGGCCATAGACGCTCCTTTGCGTGCCCTCAGACGGGTGACAGCGGTCACTGATCAATAACCTTCGGGAAAAACTTGACGGCTGTCAAGTTTGCTTTTTGTGCGGCGTGGTGCAAGGTCAGGGGATGAGCAGCCACGCCGCCAATCCGGAGCCGGGCATACAACGGCGTGGCGACAAACAGCGCCAAGCGATCCTGCAGGCGGTGCGTGAACTGCTGCAGGAAAAGCCATTTGCGGAGCTGTCAGTCAGCACCATCAGCCTTCGAGCCGGGGTGGCCCGATCCGGTTTCTACTTCTACTTCGACTCCAAGTACGCGGTACTCGCACAGCTCCTGGCCGAGGCCGCTGAAGAACTCGAAGAACTCACGCAGTATTTCGCCCCCCGCCAGCCGGGCGAGTCGCCAGAGCAGTTCGCTAAGCGGATGGTCGGCAGCGCCGCGGCTGTCTACGCGCACAACGACCCGGTGATGACCGCCTGCAACGAGGCCCGCCACACCGACATCGAGATCCGCAACCTCCTCGATCAGCAGTTCGAGGTGGTGCTGCGCCAGATCGTCGCCATCGTCGAGGCCGAGATGAATGCCGGGACCGCCAGTCCGATCAGCGACGACCTCCCGACTCTGATTCGCACCCTGGCAGGCACCACCGCGCTGATGCTGACCGGCGATCCTGTCCTGGTCGGCGGCGACAGCGATCGGGAGCGCCGGGTGCGCCTGCTCGAGCAGTTGTGGTTGCACGCGCTCTGGGGCGGCCGTCCGTAGGCAGGTCGTAACCGCCGGTATCGTCACGGCCATGGCGCAGAGGGCATCCGGGCGGTATTTCGCAGGGAAACGATGCTTTATCACCGGTGCAGCCAGCGGCATTGGCCGCGCCACCGCGTTGCGGCTGGCCGCGCAGGGCGCCGAGCTCTATCTGACTGACCGCGACCGGGACGGTCTCGAACTAACCGTGGCCGACGCCCGCGCACTGGGCGCACAGGTACCCGAGCATCGGGCTTTGGACATCGCCGACTACCACGACGTGGCGGCGTTCGCCGCCGATATTCATGACAAACATCCCAGCATGGACGTCGTGCTGAACATCGCCGGAGTGTCGGCCTGGGGCACCGTCGACCGGCTGACCCACGAGCAGTGGAGCAAGATGATCGCCATCAACCTGATGGGTCCGATCCACGTCATCGAAACGTTCGTCCCGCCGATGGTGGCGGCCGGCCGGGGTGGGCATTTGGTCAATGTGTCGTCGGCGGCCGGGTTGGTCGCGCTGCCTTGGCATGCCGCCTACAGCGCCAGCAAGTTTGGGTTGCGCGGCCTGTCGGAGGTGCTGCGCTTCGACCTGGCCCGACACCGCATCGGGGTGTCGGTTGTGGTGCCGGGCGCGGTGAACACCCCGCTGGTCAACACCGTCGAGATCGCCGGCGTTGACCGTGAGGACCCCAGGGTTGCCCGCTGGGTGAATCGCTTCAGCTGGTCATGCCGTGTCGCCGGAGAAGGCGGCCGAGAAGATCTTGGCCGGAGTCGCAAAGAACCGATACCTGATCTACACGTCGCCGGACATCTGGGCGCTGTATGCGTTCAAAAGGCTGGCGTGGTGGCCCTACAGTGTGGCGATGCGTCAGGTCAACGTGGTGTTCACGCGCGCACTTCGGCCCAGCCCGGTGCCGCTAGTCCGGCATGGCCAGTTCGAGACGCACCCCGAGCAACCGGACCGGCCGGTCGAGCTCGAATAGGTCCAGGACGCGCAGGGCGGCAGCGACGATGGCGTCGCAATCGGTGGTGGGCGCATCCAGCTTGCGAATCTTGGTGCGGGTGTAAAACGTTGCCGTTCGCACGGTAACCGCCACCCGGGTCACGATCCGCCCCGCCGCCAACACGTCCGCTAGGGCTTGCCCGGCCAATTCCGTTACGGCCGAATTCATTTCGGCTCGGTCGGTGAGATCGCGCGGAAAGGTGACGACGTGGCTGCGGGAGCGCGGAATCCATGGCTCGGCGCTGACGTGGGTGTCACCGCCGCCCTTGGCGAGCAGCAGCAGCCACAGACCGGTGCGCGCGCCGAACGTGGACGTCAGCAGCTCCGCGTCGCTGTGGGCAAGCTCCCATACTGTGGTAATCCCCAGGGCCGCAAGCTTTTTGGCCGTCTTGGGACCCACGCCCCAGAGTGCGTCGACCGGACGGTCAGCCATCAGCGTCATCCAGTTCGCATCGGTGAACACAAAGATGCCGCCTGGTTTCGCAAAGCCAGTGGCGACCTTGGCGCGCTGCTTGTTGTCGCTGATGCCGACCGAGCAGGACAGCCCGGTTTCCGACGAAATGACGGTGCGGACCTGTTCTGCGACTCCGATGGGATCTTCTGCTGTCACTGCGACATAGGCTTCGTCCCAGCCCCATACTTCAACCGGGTGTCCCAGGTCGCGCAACAATCCCATCACCTGTTCGGACGCCGCGTCATAGGCGGCCGGATCCGACGGCAAAAATGTCGCACCGGGGCAACGGCGGGAGGCGGTCCGCAACGGCATGCCGGCGTGCACACCGAATTCACGGGCCTCATACGAGGCGCAGGTGACGACCTTGCGCGGTTCGGTCGGATCACCGCTGCCGCCGACGATTACCGGCAGCCCGAGCAGTTCGGGGTGGCGGCGCAACTCCACCGAGGCCAAAAATTGGTCGAGGTCGACATGCAAGACCCAGCTAGGTGTCGGCGCGGGCTCGGGCATAGGCGAGGTTCATCACCTTCCGCACAGCTTGCGCGCCAAACTTTCCCAGGCATCGCCCAATGTCAGCAGGGTGTGACCGCCTTCGTTGAGTTGATGCTCGACGTAATGCACGTCGAGCAGTGCCAGCAACGCGTCGGTCTGGGCATCGATGTCACCGGTGGTGCGAGCCGCCTGCAGCAGCACCCGCACGTGTGTGCGTTGCACCATGGCCGGCGCGTTGTAACGGCTCTGCGGATCGCGGTCGACCGCCGACAGCAGCTGGTGGTGGGCATGGACGAAGCGGATCCGTTCGCGGCCGAACGCCACCAGTCGATCGAGCGGCGGCGCATCGGGGCCCAGCGGCGGCGGGCCGAATAGAAATGCTTGCTGGCTGGCTCGTTCGTCCTCGTCGAGCAACACCGTCATCAGGCCGGCCCGGTTGCCGAACCGGCGGAACAACGTGCCTTTGCCGACTCCGGCGGCCGCGACGATGTCGTCCGTGGTCACCGCGTCGGCACCGCGCTCGGCGACCAAGCGGCGGGCTGCGTCCAGCAGGAGTGCGCGATTTCGTGCCGCGTCACCCCGCTCGCGTTGAGTCGCCTGCGGAGCGCACACGGGCAGCTCGCCGAACCGCTCGACACCGCTCATGCCTGTACTTTAACGCGGCTGGAATAAAATCGGACTGCAGTCCGGTTGTGTCGTGCAAGGATAGAGACCAATAAACGAAGGGAACGGAACGGTGGCAGACAACATCAAAGTTTTGGCGTTAGTGGGGAGCCTGCGGGCGGCGTCCATCAACCACAAGATCGCCGAACTGGCGGCGGTCGTCGCTCCAGACGGCGTCACGGTCACGGTGTTCGAGGGGCTGGGAGAGCTGCCGTTCTACAACGAGGAAATCGACCCTGCGGTCGACGGTGAGGTGCAGCATGCGCCTGCCCCGGTAGCCGCGTTACGCGCCGCGGCCCAGGACGCGGATGCCGCGCTGGTGGTCACCCCGGAATACAACGGCAGCATTCCGGCGGTCATCAAGAACGCGATCGACTGGCTGTCGCGCCCGTTCGGCGATGGCGCGTTGAAGGACAAGCCGTTGGCGGTCGTCGGTGGGTCCTTTGGCCGATATGGCGGGGTATGGGCGCACGACGAGACCCGCAAGTCATTCGGAATCGCCGGTGCCCGGGTGGTCGAGTCGATCAAACTCTCGGTTCCGTTCCAAAGCTTGCAGGGCAAGACGCCCGCGGAGCACGCCGAGCTCTCCGAAACGGTGCGTGACATCGTTGGCAAGCTCGCCGCCGAGGTCAGCTGAATTTGGCGGAAGCCAACAAGCCGCTCGCCGACGACCAGCCACTTCTTTAGAAGTGCATAGCCAAAGCCGCCAGCCGCTGCTGGCGGCTTTGCTGGCTGTGGCCGGGGCCGCGGATGGGGCCGCGATGTCGGTGGTCGGTGATATACCGGTGCACATAGGCGCCTCCGGCGTGGTGTGTGACCTGCGACACGCCGGGTGGGTGTCGAAGACAGAGCTTACGACCAGGGAATTTCAGAATTGTTATTCAGAACATCTTGTATCTCGAGATCTTGTCAGCCACTAGGTGTAGTGTTTCGAGGACCGGCAGATCCCAGGATCACCAAGCCAGCCGGGCCTGGTGAACCTCCCGGAATCGGCGTGAACATGTCGAAGCCAAGGCTTCGACTCCGACAGCCGCACGACGGGAATCCGGGGGCTTGACGGACCGCTGAACGTAGCAAAGACGCAGTACCCACATAGTTGCCAGTCTGTTGGTTTCCCACCTTCCGCAAAGGAGCGGCATTCATGAGCATCACCGTGTACACCAAGCCGGCATGCGTGCAGTGCAGCGCCACCTACAAGGCTTTGGACAAGCAGGGCATCGCCTACGAGAAGGTCGACATCACGCTGGACTCCGATGCCCGCGACTACGTGATGGCGCTGGGCTATCTACAGGCCCCCGTGGTGGTGGCAGAAAACGACCACTGGTCGGGTTTTCGGCCCGATCGGATCAAGGCGCTCGCCGGTTCCGCGCTGAGCGCATAGCGGCAGACGATAGGTAAGGAGGTTGCGGTGCAGTCGCGCAACCTGGTCTATTTCTCCAGCGTGTCGGAGAACACCCATCGCTTCGTGCAGAAGCTGGGTATTCCCGCCACGCGGATACCGCTGCATGGCCGGATCGAGGTTGACCAGCCGTACGTGCTGGTGTTACCCACCTACGGCGGCGGCCGGGCCACCCCGGACCTCGATGCCGGTGGCTACGTCCCCAAGCAGGTCATCGGCTTTTTGAACAACGAGCACAACCGGTCGTTGATCCGCGGCGTCATCGCCGCGGGCAACAACAACTTCGGCGCCGAATTCGCCTACGCGGGCAACGTGGTCTCGCGCAAATGCGGCGTTCCATATCTTTACCGCTTCGAACTGATGGGAACCCCGGACGACGTGGATGCCGTCCGCGCGGGCTTAGCTAATTTCTGGGCTGACTTCTGGAAGGAACAGACGTGCCACCAACCGTCACTGCAGAGCCGGTAACCTCCGGCGCGCACCCTCATTATTCCGGGGGCCCGGCCGAAATGGATTACCACGCGCTGAACGCCATGCTGAATCTGTATGACGCAGACGGCAAAATCCAGTTCGACAAGGACGTGCTCGCGGCGCGCGAGTACTTCCTTCAGCATGTCAACCAGAACACCGTCTTCTTCCACAATCAGGACGAGAAACTCGACTACCTGATCCGCGAGAACTACTACGAGCGTGAGGTTCTCGACCAGTACTCGCGCAACTTCGTCAAAGAGCTGCTGGACCGTGCCTACGCCAAGAAGTTCCGGTTCCCGACGTTTCTCGGCGCATTCAAGTACTACACCTCCTACACGCTGAAGACGTTTGACGGGAAGCGCTATCTGGAGCGCTTCGAGGACCGGGTCTGCATGGTCGCGCTCACTTTGGCGGCCGGTGACACCGGACTGGCCGAGAAGCTGGTCGACGAGATCATCGACGGACGGTTCCAGCCGGCCACCCCGACCTTTTTGAACTCGGGCAAGCAGCAGCGCGGCGAACCGGTGAGCTGCTTTTTGCTGCGCATCGAGGACAACATGGAGTCCATCGGGCGATCGATCAACTCCGCACTGCAGCTGTCCAAGCGCGGTGGGGGAGTTGCGTTGCTGCTGAGCAACATTCGCGAGCACGGTGCACCGATCAAGAACATCGAGAACCAGTCTTCGGGTGTCATCCCGATCATGAAGCTGCTCGAAGATTCGTTCTCCTATGCCAATCAGCTGGGGGCGCGCCAAGGCGCCGGTGCGGTGTATCTGAACGCTCATCACCCCGACATCTACCGCTTCCTGGACACCAAGCGGGAGAACGCTGATGAGAAGATCCGGATCAAGACGCTGAGCCTGGGGGTGGTGATCCCCGACATCACCTTCGAGCTGGCCAAGAAGAACGAGGACATGTACCTGTTCTCGCCGTATGACGTGGAACGCGTCTACGGCGTGCCGTTCGCCGACATCTCGGTGACCGAGAAGTACTACGAGATGGTCGACGACGCGCGCATCCGCAAGACCAAGATCAAGGCGCGCGAGTTCTTCCAGACGCTGGCCGAGCTGCAGTTCGAGTCGGGCTACCCCTACATCATGTTCGAGGACACGGTGAACCGGGCCAATCCCATCGAAGGCAAGATCACCCACTCGAACCTGTGCTCGGAGATCCTGCAGGTGTCCACACCGTCGCTGTTCAACGACGACTTATCGTATGCCAAAGTGGGCAAAGACATTTCGTGCAACCTGGGATCGCTCAACATCGCCAAGACGATGGACTCGCCGGACTTCGCCCAGACGATCGAGGTGGCGATCCGCGGCGCTGACCGCGGTGAGCGACCAGACCCACATCACGTCGGTGCCTTCGATTGAGCAGGGCAACAACGACTCCCACGCGATCGGGCTCGGGCAGATGAACCTGCACGGCTACCTGGCCCGCGAGGGCATCTTCTACGGTTCCGACGAAGGTATCGACTTCACCAACATCTACTTCTACACGGTGCTCTTCCACGCGCTGCGGGCGTCGAACCGCATCGCGATCGAACGCGGTACGCATTTCAAGGGTTTCGAGCGGTCCAAGTACGCGTCGGGGGAGTTCTTCGACAAATACACCGATCAGGTGTGGGAGCCGAAGACCGACAAGGTGCGTCAGCTCTTCGCCGATGCAGAGATCCGCATTCCGACCCAGGACGATTGGCGCCGGCTGAAGGAGTCGGTGCAAACACACGGCATCTACAACCAGAATCTGCAGGCGGTGCCGCCGACCGGGTCGATCTCCTACATCAACCATTCGACGTCGTCGATCCACCCGATCGTGTCCAAGGTCGAGATCCGCAAGGAAGGCAAGATCGGCCGGGTCTACTACCCGGCGCCCTACATGACCAACGACAACCTGGAGTACTACCAGGACGCCTACGAGATCGGGTACGAGAAGATCATCGACACCTACGCCGCGGCCACCCAGCACGTGGACCAAGGGCTTTCGCTGACGTTGTTCTTCAAGGACACCGCCACCACCCGCGACGTGAACAAGGCGCAGATCTACGCCTGGCGCAAGGGGATCAAGACGCTGTACTACATCCGGCTGCGGCAGATGGCGCTGGAGGGAACCGAGGTCGAGGGCTGCGTGTCCTGCATGCTGTGAGGCCGCACCGGGATCGCGAGCCCAGCAAATAGCCAGTCTGCCCAGGTCAGCGGCTGCAACGGGGTATGGTGCTTGACGTGGTGAGAATTGTCCGACCCCACCCCAGCGTGAAACCCGGGGCGAAGGTCGACGCGCGCAGCGAACGTTGGCGCGAACACCGCAAGAAGGTGCGCGGCGAAATAGTCGAGGCGGCTTTCCGTGCTATCGATCGCCTGGGGCCCGAGTTGAGTGTGCGGGAAATCGCCGAAGAGGCCGGCACCGCCAAGCCGAAGATCTACCGGCACTTCCACGACAAGTCCGATCTGTTCCAGGCAATCGGGGAACGTTTGCGCGACATGTTGTGGGCGGCGATCTTCCCGTCGATCGATCTGAAAACCGACTCCGCCCGCGAGGTGATCCGGCGCAGTGTCGAGGAGTACGTCACCCTCGTCGACAAGCACCCCAATGTACTGCGGGTCTTCATTCAAGGGCGCTCCGCGGCTACCCCGCAGTCGACCGTCCGGATCCTCAACGAAGGCCGCGAGATCACCTTGGCCATGGCCGACCTGTTCGACAACGAGCTGCGCGAGATGGAGCTGGACCACGCGGCAGTGGAACTCGCCGCGCACGCGGCCTTCGGGTCGGCGGCGTCGGCCACCGAGTGGTGGTTGGGTCCCGAACCCTGACAGCCCGCGGCGAATGCCGCGCGAGCAGTTCGTCGCGCATCTGACGACCATCATGATGGCGGTTATCGTCGGCACCGCGGAGACGCTCGGCATCGCGATGGATCCTGACCGGCCGATCCACGACGCGGTGCCGAGCAAGCCCGCTGTGAGCTGAGCAACCGCGACGTTGACATCGCTGCGGCCATCGATAACACTCGTGCTATCCGATACCCTGGGTACTGGGTATTTGCGCCAGCTGGGTGCCTACGGCCGAACATGCCAGCTAACGCCGACCTGATACAGGCCTTGATAGGAAGAGCCGCCGTGACCGACGCCATGACAGCAGCCGAGACTGACCCAATCCCGGGGCCTGAGGCCCCGGAACCGGTGCATACCCGCGCCGTCATCATCGGGACCGGGTTCTCCGGTCTTGGCATGGCCATCGCGCTGCAGAAGCAGGGTGTGGACTTCGTCATCCTGGAGAAGGCCGACGACATCGGCGGCACCTGGCGGGACAACAGCTACCCGGGCTGCGCCTGCGACATCCCGTCGCACCTGTACTCGTATTCCTTCGAGCCCAAGCCGGACTGGAAGAACCCGTTCTCCTACCAGCCCGAGATCTGGGACTACCTCAAAGGGGTCACCGAGAAATACGGGCTGCGCCGCTACATCGAGTTCAATTCCCTGGTCGATCGCGGCTATTGGGACGATGACGAGTACCGCTGGCATGTGTTCACCACCGACGGGCGCGAGTACGTCGCCCAATTCCTGATCTCGGGCGCGGGCGCGTTGCACATCCCGTCCTTCCCCGACATCGACGGTCGTGACGAATTCCGTGGTCCCGCTTTCCATTCCGCGCAGTGGGACCACAGCGTCGATCTGACCGGCAAGCGGGTGGCGATCATCGGAACTGGCGCCAGTGCGATCCAGATCGTGCCCGAGATCGTCGGGCAGGTCGCCGAACTTCAGCTCTACCAACGCACCCCGCCGTGGGTGGTGCCGCGCAGCAACCCCGACCTCCCGCCGGCGTTGCGTCGGGCTATGGAGAACGTCCCAGGGCTACGTGCGCTGACGCGCCTCGGTATCTACTGGGCACAGGAGGCGCTGGGCTACGGCATGACCAAGCGGCCGAACGCGCTGAGGTTCATCGAGGCGTACGCCAAATACAACATTCGCCGCTCGGTGAAGGATCGCGAACTGCGCCGCAAGCTGACCCCGCATTATCGGATCGGTTGCAAACGAATCCTGAACTCCACCACCTATTACCCGGCCGTCGCGGACCCCAAGACCGAACTGATCACCGACCACATCACCCGAATCACGCGCGACGGGATCGTCACCGCCGACGGGACCGAACGCCAGGCCGACGTGATCGTGTATGCCACCGGCTTCCACGTCACCGACTCCTACACCTATGTCCAGATCAAGGGGCAGCAGGGCGAGGACCTGGTCGACCGCTGGAATCGCGAGGGCATCGGCGCGCATCGCGGGATCACCGTCGCCGACGTGCCCAACCTGTTCTTCCTGCTGGGCCCCAACACCGGACTGGGGCACAACTCCGTGGTGTTCATGATCGAATCCCAGATTCACTACGTGGCCGACGCGATCAAAAAGTGCGACAAGTTGGGAGCCCAAGCGCTGGCGCCGACGCGTGCGGCGCAGGACCGTTTCAACGATGAGCTGCAGGAGAAGCTGAAGGGCTCGGTGTGGAACACCGGCGGCTGCAGTAGCTGGTACCTCGACGAGCACGGCAAGAACACGGTGCTTTGGGGCGGCTACACCTGGCAGTACTGGCGGGCGACCCGCTCGGTGAAACCCGCCGAGTACCAGTTCTTCGGGGTCGGCACGGGCTCGCGCAATAACCGGGTGGCGGTGACCGCCTCCCACTGAGGTCGTGCGCTAGGGCCAGCGCTTGAGGAGTTCGATGAAGGCCTTCGCGGCAGCGTCCACGCCGGCATCGTCGTTGGTGGCCACGAGATCCAGCAGCAGGCCACGGATGACGGCCAGCCCGAGCCTTGCCATCGCGCCATCGTATGGAACGTCGGCGTTGGCCTCGACCTCTCGCAGCCAGCCGTCGACGGCGCCGGGAATCATGCGCGTGAAAGGCTTTTCGCCTTGGGCGGCGCGCGAGTAGCACTCGAAGAAGAGGCGTTCGAACTGCCGCAGTTCGGGACGACGAAGGTCGGCCCACATAGCGGCGAAGCCTTCGGCCGGATTCATCGGCAAATCGGGGACGAGAGCCATCTGGCGGCGCTCGGCCTCCTCGACGATCGCAATCAGGAGACCTTCTCGAGAACCGAAGTGGTGCAACAGCATCCGATGGCTGGTGCCGACGGCAGCGGCCACGTCGCGCAGTGAGCGGTCGCCGACGCCGCCCGCGGCGAACTCGTCAAAGAGTGCGTCGAGCAGCTGCCGGCGCCGTTCCAGGTCAGGCGTGCGGACCATCGGCGCGGCTGAGCTGCTCAGACCGGGCCTTGAGGCCTTGGGCCTCCAGTTTGAGGAAGCGCTTGGTCTTCTTGACCATCAGCCGCCCGACAAGCGGCGCCGAGGACACCGCGCTGATCGAGTTGCTGGCGCACCAGGGTGCGGCCGCCGGGTTGGGCGGTGACATCAGTGGCGAGCGCTCACCAGCACGCCGGGGGAGCGTTGCACCCACGTCCAGGACGAGCCGGGGTCGATCTCGGTGACCTTCCAGACCAGCTTCTGCATGCCGGGCTGCTTGATCGCGAACCGTCTGCCGACGGCGAGGGCGGGTCCGTCCTGCCCGACCAGGGAAGTCACCGAGGCGGTCCACTCGGGCCAGCGCTCGACATCGCTGAAGACATCCCATACGAGCTGCGGCGGCGCATCGATCTCGATACTGTCTTCGTTAATCATGTACCAAATGGTACATGAAGCTGTCTGGGTTCTGAACTAGGGAGTCTATGACACCCGCGCGTTGAGGTGCTTGAGGGCCGCTTCGGCGCCGTTCCAGCCGGGAATGCCGGTCACCCCCGGACCAGGGTGGGTGCATTGGCCGCACAGGTAGAGCCCGTCGACCGGCGTGGCGAACTTGTCGCTCGCCCTCGACGACACGGCCGGTCCAGAGCTGGTTGGGTTGCAGCAGGCCGTGCGAGTAGTCGCCGGCGTGCGCGCTGAAGGTGCTGCCAAAGTAGCGGTTGGAGAACACCACGCGGTTGGTGACCGAGTCCGCGAACCCGGGCGCAAACTTATCGAAGATGCGCACGCAGGTGTCGGCGTATTGCTCTTTCCAGCTTCGGTTTTCGTCCGCGTCCAGGCCGGTCGGGAAGTATGGAGTGAAAATGGTTGCGCTGTGCTTACCTTCGGGCGCCAACGACGAGTCGACCATGCTGGGTATGTACAGATAGGTGGGCGGGGCGTCGGGAAGCTGCCCCTTGCGGTATTGCTCCCACGCGTCGCTGATGTATTCCGGTGACGGCGCATAGGCGACGGTGGGACACCATTGCCCGTTGTCATGCATGTACGGCTGCAGCCGCTCGATCCATTGCGGGGCTTGGTCGATGGTCAGATGAGCCTGGATGTAGCCCAGGTTGAAGTTGATCTCCTTGATTTTGCGAATGTAGTCGGGCGGAAAGTATCTGCGCGCCGGCCAGATTCACGAACGTGGTGTACGGGTCGAGCGACGACAGCACAGCGTCGGCCGAAATCGTTGTGCCGTCGCGTAATTGGACTCCGGTGGCGCGCCCGTTGTCGACCAGGATCTCCTTGACGTGCTGCTTGAGCTGCACCTCGGCGCCCAAGCGATTCGGCGCGACGGCACAGCGCTGTGCTCAGCGAGCCGATGCCACCGCGCGGCATGATGTATTCGACGTTGCCGCCGCCAATCAGGTAGTGGTAGAGCGTCGACGCGTTCGAGCCCGGGGTCCAGGGGCCGCCGTCGAAAGCGTCGATGGACATCGCTGCCAGCGAGCCCTGGATGCAGCGGCCTTGGTCCGGCGCCAGGAAACGGCGGACCGTGTCCATCGTGCTGCCGTACCACATCTGAGCGAAGTCGTGACGGTCCTCGGGCGTGGGCTGCGAGGCGATGACCTCGATGATGTCCAGCGGCGGGCCGAACGCCGAGTCGACGAAATAGGGCGCGAACCGGCCGATGTGGGCGAACAAGCCGCCCAGGGCGGCCGCGACGTCGGCGTCCGTGATCCTCGAGCAGGTGACGCCCCATGCGTTCGAGGTCGTTGTACATCACGAACGGGGTGTCCTGGGCGTCGCCGAACGTGCACGTCGATGTCCACTGATTCATCAGTTCGAAGCCCCACTTGGTCAGCTCCAGGCGATCGGTCATCTCCTGCCGCCAGATCAGCACCGCCCAGGCACCGACGCTGTGCTTGTATCCGTCAAAGAGTTCGCGGGTCGCGGCCATCCCCCCGAGGAAGTGCGCCCGTTCCAGGACAAGCACTTTCGCGCCGCCCTTGGCCAGCACATTCGCAGCGACCAGACCGTTGTGGCCTGCCCCGATGATGATCGCGTCGTAGTCGGCCATGCTGATCGTCCTCCCGAATTCGGTGGTGATCCGTGCGCTTGACCGCACAATGTCATAGCTGACATATTTGCGTCAATAGTGACATTTGGAGTGTGCTGCCGCCGTGGAATCTGGATCACCGACTAGCGTGAGCGCATGCTCGCCCTGAGCCGTAGCGCACGCACGCGTCAGGCGCTGCAACAGGCGGCGATGCGGCGATTTGTCGCCGACGGCGTGCACCAAACCAGCGTCGCCGATATCGCCGCCGACGTCGGGGTCACCGAGCGAACCTTTTACCGCCACTTCCCGTCTAAACACGCGGTGATCTTCGCCGACTACGACATCGGCTTTGAGTGGTTCGCTCGCGCGTTGGCGATGCGCCCGCACGGGGAACCCATCACCGCGTCGGTGCGAAAGGCCGTGGACGCCTTCCCATTTGATTTCCGGATGGTCCGTGAAGCCGCCACCATAAGGTCGCGCGACCTCGATGGGGACATCATCACCAGCCACATCCGGCGGCTTCGGGATCAGCTCGCCGACGAGATCCAGCGTTTTATCCATCAACGATCCACAATCACTGCCGATGGGGCCATGATCGCCGACATCGCGGCACACAGCCTGGCTACCGCGGTGTTCGTAGCGTTGGAAGCGTGGATGAGCAAAGACGAACACGACATTGACGAACTGGGTCGCCTGACCGACATCGCGTTGAGCGCCCTCGAAGACGGCCTCACTCATACTCTGCGCCAGGCCGGACTGGACTAGCGCAAGCCGCAGCGATGCCGACCGGGACTGCACGACACGCGAACACAACTTGTTGTGTTGCGGCGGCTTGTCGTACCCCAGGGGTAGTGTTTGAGCTCTAAGTACCGCAGGCAAACCGTCTGGTGAAGTGGGGTTCTGGTGACCGAAAATATGAAGCTGATTGACCGCGTTTCGGCGATCAACTGGAACCGGCTGCAAGACGACAAGGACGCCGAGGTCTGGGACCGGCTGACCGGAAACTTCTGGCTGCCCGAGAAGGTCCCGGTGTCCAACGACCTCCCGTCCTGGGGCACTCTGACCGCCAGCGAGAAGCAGCTGACGATGCGGGTGTTCACCGGACTGACGCTCCTGGACACCATCCAGGGCACGGTCGGGGCGGTCAGCCTGATTCCCGATGCGCTGACGCCGCACGAGGAAGCCGTCTACACCAACATCGCGTTCATGGAGTCGGTGCACGCCAAGAGCTACAGCTCGATCTTCTCGACGTTGTGCTCGACTGCCGAGATCGACGACGCCTTCCGCTGGTCGGAGGAGAACCCCAACCTGCAGCGCAAAGCCGAGATCGTGATGCAGTACTACCGGGGCGACGAACCGCTCAAGCGCAAGGTGGCCTCCACGCTGCTGGAAAGCTTCCTCTTTTACTCCGGCTTCTACCTGCCGATGTACTGGTCGAGCCGGGCCAAGCTGACCAACACCGCTGACATGATCCGGCTGATCATCCGTGACGAGGCCGTGCATGGTTACTACATCGGCTACAAGTTCCAGCGCGGCCTGGCGCTGGTTGATGACGCCAAGCGTGCCGAACTGAAGGACTACACCTACGAACTGCTCTTCGAGCTCTACGACAACGAGGTGGAATACACCCAGGATCTCTACGACGAAGTCGGGCTGACCGAGGACGTCAAGAAGTTCTTGCGCTACAACGCCAATAAGGCGCTGATGAACCTTGGCTACGAGGCGCTGTTCCCCCGCGATGAGACCGATGTGAACCCGGCCATCCTGTCGGCGTTGTCCCCCAACGCCGACGAGAATCACGACTTCTTCTCCGGCTCCGGGTCGTCGTACGTGATCGGCAAGGCCGTCGTCACCGAAGACGAGGACTGGGACTTCTAAACGCGCAGGTCACCGGGCCTATCGGTCGGTCAGGGAGGTTGGGCAGCGGCCTATCGGTCAGTCGGCTGGTCCACCGTGCGCCCACCCCGTGCCCACATTTTGCCCACACTTTCGCGAGAGCGAGCCTGATCCAACGCGGTCGCAACGGCGTCTAAATCGTCGTCGAAAAGATCGGCGTAGATGTCGGGCGTCATCGCCGCCGAGGCATGACCAAGCATCTTCTGCACCGCCTTGACGTTGGCCCCGGCGCTGACGGCAAGGCTGGCTGCGGTGTGGCGGAGATCGTGCGGCGTGGTTCGGGGTACGCCGGATTCGGCGACGGCTTTGGCGAACCAACCCGACGCGGGGTGGGGTCGCTTCAGGTGCTCGCCGTCGTCACCGGACCACAGTAGGTCGTCTCGGCTCTTTCCCTCGCACTGGCGGGCCAGATAGGGCAGTAGGAACGCCGGCAGCGGCACCGTGCGCTGCCTATGGGCCTTGGGGGTGCCGACGTATATCTGCTTCCCAGACTGGACGGCGTTCTCGGGGATGGTGGCCCGGCGACGCAGCATGTCCAGATCGCGGACTCGCATACCGACGACCTCGCCCCAGCGCAAGCCGCAGTACGACAGCGTTAGCACCAGGCCCTCGTAATCGCCTGACACCGCTGCCAGCGCGGCCACTGTTGGTGGGTCAGGTAGACGGGCCGCTTGCGGGTCGTGCGGGGTAGCTTGACGCCCGCTGCTGGATTCCTCGCGATGAAATTGTCACGTACGGCGTCGGCCAGAATCCCCGACAAGACGTAGTGCGTCCGCTTCACCACGCTAGCCCCGACCGGCTTGGCATCGTCCGTGCCGCGACCCAAGTCTGAAATCCATTGCTGCACGGCGGTTGGCCTGCAGACCTCGACGGCAGACCTAGTGAAGTCGGCGCATCGATTGGCGCTTCCGCGATCAGCCAGCTCCATATCTGTTGACGCGGGTACTGTTCCCCGCCGTCGGTGGCGGGAGCTTTCCCACCCGCCGCCACAGTCGACGCGTCGGAATGTGGAAGAAGCAACGTCGTGGGAGATACACCCAGGGCCAGCGCCAATGCAACGAGATCATCGACGTCCAACTCGGGGTGTCCCATAGCGCCTCTAGGGCTCACCCGGATCAGGAACCTTAAGCGTCGCGTCGACGTGCTCATCGATACCTACGCGATCTATGCGATCAGGGTGTGCCGTATCCGCCGCCGCCGGGGGTTTCGATGACCAGTGTGTCGCCGGGCTGGACTTCGGTCGAGTCGCACCCGGCCAGCTCGACGGTGTTGCCGTCGGCGCGTTCTACGCGGTTGCGTCCCAGCGCCCCGGGTGAGCCGCCAGCCATACCGTAGGGCGCTACTCGCCGATGCCCGGACAACGTGCTCACAACCATCGGCTCGGTGAACTGGATCCGACGGACGGCGCCGTCACCGCCGCGCCATCGTCCGGCACCACCGCTGCCGCGACGGATGCCGAACTGCCGCAGCAGCACGGGAAAACGCCATTCGAGCACTTCCGGATCAGTGAGCCGCGAGTTTGTCATGTGCGTCTGCACCACGGACGCCCCGTCGAACCCGTCGCCGGCCCCAGAACCGGATCCGAGGGTTTCGTAATACTGGTGCCGCTCGTTGCCGAAGGTGACGTTGTTCATCGTCCCGGCTCCCTCGGCCTGCACACGCAGCGCGGCGAACAGTGCGCCGGTGATGGCCTGTGAGGTTTCGACGTTGCCGGCGACAACCGCAGCCGGGTAGGTCGGTGCAAGCATCGTCCCTTCCGGGATGACGATGTGCAGCGGGCGCAGGCAGCCGTCGTTGAGGGGGATCTCCTCGGCGACCAGGGTCCGGAACACGTAGAGCACTGCGGCGGTCGCCACCGACGATGGCGCGTTGAAGTTCGTGTCCAGCTGGGGAGAGGTTCCGGTGAAGTCGATGGTCGCGCTGCGACTGGCGCGGTGGACGATGACGCGCACGGCGATCGTCGCGCCGGAATCCATGGTGTAGCGGTATTCGCCGTCGTCGAGCCTGTCGATGACGCGGCGGACCGCTTCCTCGGCGTTGTCCTGGACGTGGCGCATGTAGGCCTGGACGACATCGAGACCGAAGTGGTCGATCATCTTGCGGACCTCGTCGACGCCCTTCTGGTTGGCGGCGATCTGGGCGCAGAGATCGGCGAGGTTGGTATCGGGATTGCGGGATGGGAAGGGCGCTTCGGTGAGTAGGCGCCGGGTCGCCTTTTCGCGGAACTGTCCGTTTTCTGCCAGCAGCCAGTTGTCGAACAGCACGCCTTCTTGGTGAATTTCGTGGCTGTTCGCGGGCATGGAGCCGGGGGTGATCCCGCCGATTTCGGCATGGTGCCCGCGTGAAGCGACAAAGAACAGGACGTGCTCGCCCGCAGCGTCGAAGACCGGGGTCACCACGGTGATATCCGGCAGGTGGGTACCGCCGTGGTAAGGGTCGTTGACCGCGTACACGTCACCGGGCCTCATTACGCCGACCCGGCGGCGGATGACTTCCCTGACGGTGGCGCCCATCGAGCCGAGATGTACCGGAATGTGCGGTGCATTGGCGACCAGGTCGCCGTGTGGATCGAACAGCGCGCACGAGAAGTCCAGCCGCTCATGGATATTCACCGACTGGGCAGTCGCCTCCAGCCGGAAGCCCATCTGCTCGGCGATCGACATGAACAGGTTGTTGAAGATCTCCAGGAGCACCGGATCGGCCTCGGTGCCCGCATCGGGCTGCACGGGGGCTACCACCCGCTCGGCGAGCAGATGCCCGGACCGGGTCATCGTCGCCTGCCAGCCATTGTCGACAACGGTGGTGGCGTTGGCCTCGGCGATGATCGCCGGGCCGGTCATAGTCTCCCCTGGCCGCATCCGCTCCCGGTGACGCAGGGGGGCTTCGCGCCACAATCCGCCCGAGTAGACGCGGACGGTTTCGAGCGAGCCGGCGCTGTCGGCGACCTGATCACCCAGGTAGGACAGATCGGGTTGCTCGGTGAGCCCGGTCGCCTCCACCGAGATCGCTCCGGCGATCAGCGGACGGTCCATCAAAAATGAGTACATCGCACGGTGGGTGGCTTCGAACGCCGTGGTCATGGCCTCAAGCCCACCGAGTTCAACCGGGACCGCGGTATCGGTTCCGTCGTAGCGCAGATGCACCCGGCGAACCACCCGGATCCGCTCGGCCGGGATGCCCTCGTCAAGCAGCTCGGTACGCGCGGACTGCTCGAGGGAGTCCGCGAGCGTGGCCAACCTCTCCAGGGCGGCGGTCTCAAGCCGGATCTCCACCGACTGCTCCCGCATCGCGATGGTGTCGGCCAGGCCGATCCCAAGCGCGGAGAGCACGCCAGCCATCGGCGGGACGAGCACAGTGCGGATACCGAGCGCATCCGCGACCGCACACGCGTGCTGCCCGCCGGCGCCGCCGAACGTGGTCAGCACGTACCGGGTCACGTCGTGTCCCTTTTGGACGGAGATCTTCTTGACCGCGTTGGCCATGTTCGCCACCGCGATCCGCAGGAACCCCTCGGCGACCTGCTCGGGCGACCGCTCAACACCGGTGGCCGTCCGGATGGCGGCGGCCAGCTCGGTGAAGCGGCGCCGCACGATCTCGTCATCCAGCGGCTGCTCGCCGCCGGGACCGAACACGGCCGGGAAGTGCGCGGGCTGGATGCAGCCGAGCATGACGTTTGCATCGGTGACGGTGAGCGGACCGTCGCCGCGGTAGCAGGCCGGGCCCGGGTCGGCGCCGGCCGAGTCCGGGCCGACCCGATAGCGGGTGCCGTCGAAATGCAGGATCGACCCACCGCCCGCGGCCACCGTATGGATGTCCAGCATCGGAGCGCGCAGCCGGACCCCGGCCACCTGGGTGTTGAACACACGCTCGTACTCACCGGCATAGTGCGATACGTCAGTGGAGGTGCCGCCCATGTCGAAGCCGATGACATGGTCAAAACCGGCCAGTGCCGACATCCGCACCATGCCGACGATGCCCCCAGCGGGACCCGACAAGATCGCGTCCTTGCCGCGGAAATGCCCTGCCTCGGCCAGCCCACCATTGGACTGCATGAACATCAACCGCACGCCACGCATCTGGTCTGACACCTGGTTCACATAGCGGCGCAGCACCGGGGACAAGTAGGCGTCGACCACGGTGGTGTCCCCCCGCGGGACCAGTTTCATCAGCGGGCTGACTTCGGATGACAGCGAGATCTGAACGAAGCCGACCTGCTCGGCCAGCTTGCCGATCTCCCGCTCGTGCACCGGGTACAGGTAACTGTGCAGGCACACCACCGCGACCGAGCGGATCCCGTCGGCGTAGGCCTGCCGCAGCTGCTCGCCCAGCAGCTCGAGATCCGGCGCGCGCAGCACCGTGCCCTTGGCCGCGATCCGCTCGTCGACCTCGACGACCCGCTCGTACAGCATCTCCGGCAGCACAATGTGCCGGTCGAAAATGCGGGGGCGATTCTGGTAGGCAATGCGCAGCGCGTCGCCGAAACCGCGGGTGATCACCAGCAGCGTGCGCTCTCCCTTGCGCTCCAGCAGCGCATTTGTCGCCACGGTGGTGCCCATCCGCACCGCCTCCACTTGCGCGACCGGCACGGGCACACCTTCGGCGGTCCCGAGCAGCGCACCGATCCCGGCAACCGCCGCGTCGCGGTACCGCGCGGGGTTCTCCGACAGCAGCTTGTGCGTCAGCAGGCGCCCGTCCGGCCGGCGTGCCACGATGTCGGTGAACGTACCGCCCCGGTCAACCCAAAACTGCCACCCCGCACCAGCCACCAGGACTCCCTTTCGTCGCGCACCAACTCTATCGGCGAGCAGGTGAACCGCCCGGCCGCCGATGCGTTCATCACGACCCGCCACGTGCCCGAACGGCGCCGTTGGGTAACTCGATCCTCGCCGAGACCGCGGTCGCCGTACTGCCCTCAGCCCCTTGGCGCCCCCACGGCGAGCAACGCACCACGATGCGCGACCGCTTTTGCATGCTCCGCGAAACGTTCGTAGCAGCGCGCGGCCAACGTGAGGTCGATCGCCGCGTCGACGTCGATCACGCCGGAGTTGGACAACAGCTGCTGATACAGCAGGTGCCGCAACCGATTCATGTTGTCGTCACCCCGGGTCAGCTCCGCCACACCGATCGTCGTGTGCGACTCCACGACATCGGCTGCCTTTGCAGCTGTGTCGAGGCAACCCTCGCTCAGCTCACGAAGCACGCCCAGAAGTGGAGCCGGTATCGACGCCCAGGCACGCCGGGTCCGGGCGATATCGGCGACCTCGCGCGCCAGTTGCCCCATGCGCTCGGCTTCGGCGTTGACGTGGACAGCCGCGATGGTTATCGGCAGCTCCGGCACCCTCGACTGGGCACGAAGTGCCAAGAGCACCGCTGCATGGTCCTCGAGCTCATGACGCAGCGCGGACACCGTCTCATAGGCGGCAGCGATGCTCTCGGCCGCGGGAGGATCAGTGCTGAACAGGGCGGCCGTCGCGTGGCTCATCGCGGTGCTCGTGAGACGAATGAGGTCCACCAGCGGAGCAGTCATGCCCCCGAGCTCCTGGGTCCGCGCTTCCCGCATCGGTTGACTCCCCGGTTCGCCGCCTGCCACGGTCAGCAACAGTACCCGCTGGCGAGCCCCACAAACGTTGGCTGCGAACGGATCCGACATGCAGTGCCCGCGCCGGACTAACTGAGTTCCGCGCTGACGGTCCTGCTGACAGGAGTTGAACCTGCGACCACTTGAGCCCCAGAAAAGTGTGGTACCGCGTTTCCGCAGGTCACCGTGAGTGTGTGGCGCGATGTGAGTGTGCAAGACGTTCACAAACGCGCAGATCGTTCACCACCGCTCATAACGTGTGGTCCCCAAAATGGTCCCCGAGTAAGCGGCCGGATGGATCGACTGCAACGACCCGGCCTCGCGGAAGGTGCCCAGCGATACTACGGTCGTGACCCTAGCGAGGTCCGCGATCGTGCGAGCCGTGTCAGCTTCTCGACAGGCTGATCGTGTATACCGGGGCAAAAGTCAGCGGCCCTGCTTGGGTGGTGATGTTTCGCATTGGGAAGTACAAGTACGTTGGCACCGGCGCAAACGATCTCTCCGAGGGGCGATGAGGAGTAAGGCCTCCTCGGCGCCGGCAACCGGTGTGATGGCCGCCGGAAAGGGGCTGAGGCCAGGAATCGTCGGCCTGACCGGGAGCGTGGTCATCGCCGTCTCGTCGGTCGCGCCCGCCTACAGTTTGGCGGCAGTGCTCGGCGGCATGGTGGCGGTGGTGGGCGCCAAGACGCCCGCGCTATTCGTCATCGGGTTTCTGCCGATGATGCTCACCGCCTTCGCGTTTCGCGAACTTGCCAGCGAGACGCCGGACTGCGGATCGGCCTTCACATGGGCCACACGCGCGTTCGGTCCGTGGGTCGGCTGGCTGGCCGGCTGGGCCTCGGTGATCGCCGCGACCGTCGCCGTCGGCAATGGCGCACAGATCGCGGCGATCTACTTGCTGAAGGCGCTGCGCCTGAACGCATTGGCAAATTCGATGGCGGCTCAGGTCGCGGTGGGCGGGTTGGCCATCGTCGGCTTGCTGCTGCTGTGTCTGCGGGGAATCGAGGTCACCGAGCGCACACAGGCTGTGCTGGTGGCGGTGCAGTTCGCGATGCTGGCGCTGGTCAGCGTTGTCGCGTTGGTGAAGGTGTTCGGCCATCACGCGGGTCCGCAGGCGGTGATGCCGCAGTGGAGTTGGCTGTTTCCGGCGGGACTATCCGCCGCGGCCGTTGCCCACGGGGCCATCCTGTGCGTCTTCGCGTACTGGGGGTGGGACGCCTGCCTGTCGATATCTGAGGAGACCAAGCAGCCGCACAAGAACCCGGGCAAGGCCGCCGTGCTCGCAACGATCCTGGTGCTCGGCACCTATGTGCTGGTGAGCTTTGCGATTCAAGCCTTCGCCGGGTTCGGCACAACGGGCATAGGCCTGAACAATCCCCGGAACGCCAACGACGCCCTCAGCATTCTGGGAGACCCGGTGGTCGGTAGGGGCCTGGCCGTTGTGCTGCTACTCGCGATCAGTTCGTCCTCATTGGCGTCGGTGATGACGAGTCTGGTCAAAACCGCGCGGGGCATGCTGGCCATGGCGGTCTACCGGGCCCTGCCGCAGCGCTTCGCGCGGGTGCACCCCCGGTACCGGACACCGTGGTTCGCTGTCCTCGTGATCGGTGTCGGCGGGTTCACGATCTATCTTGTTATGACGCTGGTCAGCCAGAACTCGTTGGCGGACATGGTGGCGTCGCTGGGGCTGGCCACCACCTTCTACTACGCCACCACCGCGTATGCGTGCGTGTGGACCTACCGGCGCACGCTGCGGCGATCGGCACGCGACTTCTGCCTGCGGGGCGCCCTTCCGTTCATCGGCGCGGTCGCGATGACGTGGGCGTTCGTGCAGAGCGCCACCGACATGTACGCGCCGGACTACGGCAAGACCCACTTTGGCCCGGTCGGTGGTGTATTCGTCCTTGGGATGGGCCTGCTGCTGCTTGGCATCCCAGTCGCGGCACTGAGCGCACTCGGTAGCCGGGACTTCTTCCGCGGCAAGACCCTCAACGCGGGGACCGAGATCATTGTGCCCGGTTCCGGGGTGTGCTGAACACGAACGGTGCTCGGCGCCACACGAATAAAAACCGCGTTGTGTGCATAGTTGGGCACCGAGCGGGTAACGGCGCCGTACGGCGAAGATCGGATGCTTCTGGCCCTGTGAACAATTCGGTCTGCGGAGCTGATTGACCAGGCCAAACGAGCGGAGGCGGCCGGTTTCGAAGCGCTACGGATCTGCGACCACTTCCATCCGTGGAACGACGAGTAGGGTCAGAGCCCGTTCTTCTGGGGAGTCGTCGGTGTGCTGTCACAAGTGACAACGCTGCCGATCGGCACCGCGGTCACATGCCCAACGGCGCGAATTCACGCCGCGATCATCGCGCAGGCTGCCGCGACCGGCTGGACACCGGTTGTGACGTGCAGTGGCAGGTGGCAGCGGCAGGCAGCGCCGTCTTGGTTGCCGGTGCCGACTGCCGCGGTGGTGTCGTCGACGGTGATCGTTTTCTGGTGTTGTTCGGCGTTAGATCTTGGTGCCGCTGACGGCGCTGAGTTGATCAAACGCCGCCGCGTTTGGTGTTGCGGCCCGGCCATGTGCCGCGATCAACGCGGCCGTGGCTAGGGCTGTGCTGCGGCTCGCCGCCACGCTTCGCAACAGAGTGCTCCACACCGTGGTAGACCGGAGGCCGGAGGGTAACGGTGGGTGAGGTGGCGGACGAACAGCACGATAAGCCGGCGTCGGCGCGACCGTTCTTCAGCCGCACCGAGGCGCCCATCGGCGTCTACAACGGCGAGCAAGCGATCATCGTCTACGAGCTCAGGCCGCTGCCGCATTGGCCGAAATATTGGATACAGGCATTAGCCAAGTACTTCCACCGTCAACTCGATCCGGCACCGAAAGTCGACATTTCGGTGGTTGACGACTGTATTCGCTTCTGTGTTTTCGTCTCGCCCGAAGTGTCCGTAGAGGATTTGTGCAAACTCGACGATGCCGTTTACAACGCCGTCGACAGCGCCGGTCGCGCCATCGAAGATCAGCAGACGGCGCTTAACGAGAAACTCGACCGGGTACGCCAACGCCGCATCATCCGCTGATGTCACCGGTTACGGCCGGACCCCCCGGACCACCCACAGGCCGCGTCGACCGCCGCCATGTTCGTCGACGCGGACCGCGTCGAAGCCCGCCGAGCGGCACTGAGCCGCGAAGGACTGAACATAACTATCGACGGATCGAGCCGCACCAAGCTCGCGTCAGAGTCTTGTTGGCAATGTCTTGCGCCGCCCGCATCTGCCACCAAGGGAGATCGTAACCGGCTTGAGGGTGACGTCGCGCCGAACACTTGCGCGGCTACGACTCGTCGGGAATCGCACTGGTCGACGGTGACGGCAAACTCACCGTGCGTCGTCGCGCCGGCCGGCTGGCCAATCTGGAGGCGGCGGCGGCTGAAATGGCGCCGGCATCGCTGGCCGGCAGCACCGGCTTGGGCCACACCCGCTGGGCCAAGCAACCCGGCGCTGAAACCTGCACGACTAGATCTTGCGACCGCACCGCTCGTTTCCGTGCCGCCCGCTCCCGGGGGTCGTTACGGTCATCATTGTGGCTGTGATCGAGTTCGACGAACGGGACCTGGAAGCACGAGTGCCCGACCTGGCCGCGGGGGGCGCCTGGACCCGGGTGCGGCTGCGCTGGCGGCAGGACCCGCTGACCGGGGCGAGCGCCCGGATCCTCACCGGGGTGAAGCTGCAGCCCCCGGACCGGCCGGACCTGACCGAGCTCACGGCCCCGCCCGCGTTCTGCCCCTTCGACAGCGACCGCCTCGAGACGGCCACGTTCTCGTTCCCGCCCGAGCTCACCGCCGAGGGCCGGATCCGCTGCGGCCGGGCGGTGGTCGTGCCGAACATCATGGCCTACGCGACCCACAGCGCGGTCGGCATCTACGACCCCGGGTCGCACTTCCTCGACCTCGACGAGCTCACGCCCGCCCTGGTCGGGGACGCCCTGGCCGCCATGGTCCGGCACGCTCACGCGGTGCGGCGCTTCGACCCGACGGCCGCGTGGAGCTCGGTCAACGCCAACTACCTGCCGCCCGCGGGCGCCTCGCTGGTGCATCCGCACCTGCAGTCGGCGCACGACGCCCACGGCCTTACCGGCCAGCGCCAGCTCGCCGAGCGGTCAGCGGCCTGGCAGGAGCGGAACGGGAACTACTGGGCGGCCCTGATCGACCAGGAGGCCGGCGGCCCCCGGTGGGTCGGGCAGACCGGCCGGGTTGCCTGGCTCACGCCGTTCGCGCCGGCCGGGTTCCACGAGGTGTGGGCCGTGGTCATCGGGGCCGCCGACATCACCGACCTGACCGAGGACGACAGCCGGGCGCTGGGGCAGGGGCTGTCCCGGTGCCTGGCCGCGTACAAGGACTGGAACCTGACCTCGTTCAACTTCGGCCTGATCGGCGGCGGCCCGCTTTCACGCGAGAACGGGTACCAGGTCGTGCTCAAGCTGGTCAGCCGCTCCAACCCGGAGCCGTTCTACCGCAGCGATGCTACGTATTTCGAGCGGCTCTGGGCGGAGGCGCTGATCGACATGAGCCCCGAGGAAGTGGCCGAGGGCCTGCGGACCAGGTTCTGAGATCAGGCGCTTCCTGCGGAGGATCGGCCGCGCGCCGCGATCTGCTCGCGGTTGCGCGCCATGACCTCGATCCGGCGCTGCTCGAGCCGGTGAAGACCGAGCCGGAGCACATTGTCGGTTTCCTCGGGTCGCTCGATTACCTCCTGCAACTCATTGAGGATGTGGCCGTACAGATAGCCGAACAGCACCCGGTAGATGTGTAGCGCATCCTCGCCGGTGAAGCCGGCGGATGTGAGCAGTGCGAGGACGTCCTCTAGTGGCCGGAGCATTCCCGGCGTCGCACCAAAAGACCCCGGTGTGGCCGCCGCCAAGCAGTAGCCACGCGGGGAGCGGTGACCATCGGCTCTATGAAACGCCGGGTTCGGAGCGCATGCTCAGCCGCGGGCATTCACAACTCGTGTGTGCACTTACTCCTAGGAGTGCGATCATGACAAGCACTGAGAAAAAGACCGTGGTGGAACGAGCGGCGGGTCTGTCCGACGAGGTGCTCGAATCGGTTGAAGCCGGACGGCGGGCCGCGATCGATGCGGTGCGCAAGTTCGTTGACACTGTTGATGAGGTGACTCCCGCGCTGGTCGACGCGTCGCGGCGCAAGACGATCGTCGACGCCGCCCTGGATTTGGCCGACTCGCTGGTCACGACGCGGGTGGAGTTTCTGCGCAGCGTCGTGCGCAGCGCGAGCGCGACGGTAAGCAGCAAGCCGGGCGCCACCAAGGAGTAAACGGCCGCAGCTGTAACCCCTTTCGGTTGCCGGCGCGCTGAGCGATCTGAAGCCGACGGACAATTTCGTGGCACACAAGTTCGGCACTCGGAGAGACCGCTTCCAGCCAGGGGCTCCCGCGAGGTCGGCAGGGGCTCCCGCAAGCTCGGCACAATCAGAAAGCGAGAAATATGGCAGAGGGAATCGTCAAATGGTTCAACAGCGAGAAGGGCTTTGGCTTTATCGCGCCCGACGGCGGCGGAGCCGATGTGTTCGTCCACCACTCCGCGATTCAGGGGGGCGGATTTCGTTCGCTGGAGGAAAATCAGCGAGTCCGATTCGAGGTCGAACAGGGACCCAAAGGTCCTCAGGCGGTCAGAGTGACCCCGATCTAGCGGGGCGGCGGCATGCATTCCTGATGTCGTGGGCCAGAAGGCGCTTTCGGCTGGGTGGATCATCGTACCACGGAGCCGAAAGGCAAGGCACACAACGAAAGACAGCATCTTCCCCGGGCTCGTGGCGGGGCAGTAGCGTTGACACATGAAGAACATGGATCGCCGTACAGTGTTGTGCGGCATCGCAATCGTCGTGGTGGCGGCGGCCAGTGGGTCCTCGTCCGCGCGGGCATTCCCGACCCAGAAAGTGGCCCCACCTGCCGGTGTGCTCACCCGGCTACCCGGGGACGATAACCAGTTGGCGCTGACCATCGACGACGGCGCCAGTGTCGCCGTAGTGGGCGCGTTCGCCGACTTTTGCCGCGACAGCGGGACCCGGTTGACGTTCTTCGTCAACGGCGCCAACAGTTCCTGGTCAGCCAACGCACCCGCACTGCGGCCGATGGTCGATTCTGGTCAAATCCAGATGGGAAACCACACCTGGTCGCATCCCGACATCACCCGCATCGGTTCGGCCTCGGTCGCCGACCAGATTCGTCGCAACGCCGATTTCCTGCGCAACACCTACGGGGTTGACGGCACCCCCTATTTCCGGCCGCCCTATGGGCGGCACACGCCCACCACCGACCAGATAGCCGCCGATCAGGGCTACACCACGATCACGCTGTGGAGCGGCGACATCCGCGACGACGTGCCCATCAGCGAAGCCGGCCTGATCGCCGCGGCGCAAAAATCGTTTCAGCCGCAACAGATTGTGCTGGGCCACGCCAACAAGCCCACCATCACCCACTGCTT
This sequence comes from uncultured Actinomycetota bacterium, assembly GCA_963730415.1. Classification (GTDB taxonomy): domain Bacteria; phylum Actinomycetota; class Actinomycetes; order Mycobacteriales; family Mycobacteriaceae; genus Mycobacterium. The sequence goes on from CAVSSC010000004.1 coordinate 797,290, forward strand.
CCCCCAGCTGCTCGACATCATCCACAGCCGCAACCTGCAAACCGTGACCCTCAACGACGTCTTCGCCTAACGGCTTCAGGCATCCCACGAGTTAGGGAGAGCACCAGTGAAGATCACCACGATAACAATGACGGCAGTCGCAACCGTGGTCATGGCAACGAAGGCGAACAGAATCACGACTTCTTCTCCGGCTCCGGGTCGTCATACGTGATCGGCAAAGCCGTCGTCACCGAAGACGAGGACTGGGACTTCTAGAACCTCAGGCCGGCTAAACCGCACTTCGTGTAGGCGGTGGTACCCAGGCTTGCAAAATCTTGCGGCCGATCAATTGGCAGCCGTGGGTGTGCGCCAATTGCTTTGCGGCAGCCGTGAATTCCTGGTTGCTCACCACAACGCTCCTCGTGCATCCATGGTGGCGTGCGCCTGAGACCACCTGCTGGACGGCCGCGACGCCTACCGATTTGCCGTAGCGCTTGCACTGGACCGCCATACACTGGCCGTCCTTTTCGGCGATCAGGTCGACGCCGTAGTCCCCGACCGGTGGGGTGAACGTAACCCGCCAGCCCGCCCGGCCCAGGCGTGCGGCGACATAGCCCTCAAACTCGACCCCGTCCATGGCGTCAATTGCCCTCATTGTGGCATTGGCCCGCCCCCGGCGCGGCCACTGACGTTTGGTTGACCACCCCACAAGCACCTCGAATAACAAAATCAAGTAAAACGCCACAAAGCCCGTCCCGGGGCTTTGGTAAATGAAGCCGACGAACAGCCCGAAGGCGAGTGGGATGACGAAGAGGGTCTTGCTCATGCGGCGGGCAGGTCTCGTGAGCGCGGGGAGCTGCTGTTGACGCTGGGGATTGCCGAGGACGCCCTGTGCACGCCTTGATCGTATGGACAGACAACGACAAGCTCGATCGTCACCGAGGACGAGGACTGCGACTCCTCAAGCAGGACATGTTCAGGTAGTGAACGGGATATGAATTGTGGAGATGGTGCGACGCCGCGGTGGCGCCCGTGATGCCACTGCCGTGAGACTGTTGGGGTGACGCAAACCCCCTCCTCTCACGAGGATCACCACCACCACTTCTGCCGTTCAGTGATTCGCTGGCTGCAGGTCGGCTACCCGAACGGCGTCCCCGGCCCAGACCGAGTGCCGTTGATGGCCTTGCTGCGCAGCACACCGCTGACCGAAGACCAGATCCGGGAGGTGGTGCACCACATCACCGCGGCCGAAGGATCTCCGACAACCGTTGATCATGCGATCGATCGCGACGAGATCGCCGAATTCATCTCCGATATGACCCACTACGACGCCGGGCCCGAGAACGTCATCCGGGTGGCCGCCACGTTGGCCTCCGCCGGATGGCCGCTGGCCGGCATCGACGTCAGCGAGGTTGTTCCCGATGATGAGTTCGCGGAGGCAGCCGAAATTGCGGGACGAGGTTCCGCGTCCGAAGAAGCCTCAGAGGTTGCCTCATAGCTTCGAGATGTCGATGACGAAGCGGTAGCGCACGTCGCTGGCCAGTACGCGCTCGTAGGCTTCGTTGACGTAATCCGGTTCGATGACCTCGATTTCGGGCGTCACGCCGTGCTCGGCGCAGAAGTTCAGCATCTCCTGGGTTTCGGCGATCCCACCGATGTTGGACCCGGATAGGCTGCGTCGCATCAAAGCCAGCGGGAAAGCCGGCACCTCCATGGGATGCTCGGGGATGCCCAATTCGACGAGGGTGCCGTCGACATCGAGCAGGTTCAGGTAGTCGCCGAGGTCCAGGTTGGCCGAGACGGTGTTGAGAATCAGATCGAAGCTGGCGCGCAACTTACGGAAGGTGTCGGGGTCGGAGGTTGCGTAGTAATTTCTGGCGCCCAGTCGCAGCCCGTCTTCCATCTTCTTCAGCGACTGCGACAGCACGGTCACGTCTGCGCCCATCGCGGCGCCCAGTTTGACGCCCATGTGGCCCAGCCCGCCCAGGCCGATGATCGCCAGGCGGGTGTTCTCGCCGGCTTTCCAGTGCCGCAGCGGCGAGTACAGCGTGATGCCGGCGCACAGCAGCGGCGCCGCTTTGTCCAGCGGCAGTGAGTCGGGAATGCGCACGACGTAGTTTTCGTCGACGACGATGGCTTGGCAATAACCGCCCTGCGTCGACTGCCCGTCTTTGCCGATCGAGTTGTAGGTGAAGGTCGCTCCCGGCTTGCAGTACTGCTCGAGCCCGGCCCGACAACTACTGCATTCACGGCAGGAATCCACCATGCAACCCACTCCGACGTGGTCGCCCACCTTGTACTTGGCGACCTCGGAGCCCACCGCGCTCACCACGCCGGCGATCTCATGGCCGGGGACCACGGGGTAATTCGGTTGGCCCCACTCGGCTTTGACGGTGTGGATGTCTGAGTGGCAGATCCCGGCGAACTTGATATCGATCGCCACGTCGTGCGGACCCGGGTCGCGGCGGGTGATGGTGGTCTTGGTCAGCGGTTCGGTAGCCGACGTGGCGGCATACGCCGAAACAGTGCTCATAGAAATCCCTCTTCGATTTAGTCGCTTCCTAGAAAGCTTAGCTAAGGTAAAAGTTCTCCAGCCAATTGCTAGGCGCCCGAGCATCAGCTTATGACGATGGGTATGTATCGGCCGCCCGGCGCTAGTTGATCGGGGCGTTGACCCAACGCAGGTCATCGACGATGCCGCGGGCCGCGACCAGTCCCTCGCCGGTCTGCCATACCTCGTCGTTGACCACGAAGACCCGGTTGTCGCGATTTGCCGACAGCTTGCGCCACGGGTCGCTGTCTAAAACGGTGGCGGCGCGCTGGGCGGCCGCCGGTGACGCGCATGACACATAGATGATGTCGGCGTCGGCCGCGGAGAGATCCGGCGTCTTGGCAAGGTCGGCGTCGGTGGCGCCGATCTCGATGTACGTCTTATCGGTGAACCGTTGTGACGCCGGCCGGTCCACCCCGACCGCGGTGAGCACGCTGGCCGGGAAGTTGTTCGACCCGTACACCCGAATGGTGTTGGTGGTCAGCTGAACAATCGACGCCTGGTAGTGAGCTGCGTCATGCTTGGCGCCGATGTCGGTGGCCCGTTGCGAGAAGCCGTTGACCAGTGCGTCCACGGCGGCGCTGCGTGCGGTGGCGGCGCCGACGCCACGCAGGTTGTCTTCCCAGGCCGCGCCGGGTGCCGCGGTGAACACCGTCGGGGCGATCGCGGCCAGCTGCGGATACAACTTGGGCGTCAACCCTTGCGATCCCAGGATGAGATCGGGGTGGGCAGCCGCGATGCCGCCCAGGTCCGGGTTGGTGCGGGTACCGACGCCGGGCACGCCGTGCACCGCGCTGCCCAAATAGGAGGGCTGGCCCGAGGAGCCGTCCGGCAATGCCGCGGCGACCACCCGCGATTGCAGGCCAAGCGCGCACAGGGCGTCGAGCTGGTCACCGGAGAGCACCACGATGCGCTGCGGCTCCGCGGGTACCTGCACCACGTCCGGATTGACTCCCGCCGCGTTGTGGGCCTGTCGTGTCGGTGGACCTGGATCGGCCGCGGCGGCATCCCGCGCGCATGACTGGTCTGACTGGCGGTCGTTTCCCAGCACGCCGGCCCCCGCGATTTGAGTGGTGGGGGTGACCAGGGATCGGGTCGGCGCTTTGGTGCCGGGTTGCCCGGATCCGCAGCCGCTGCACGCCACGGCGATCGCTGCCGCAAACGCGGTGGCCGTGAGCAGCCGCGCGGGTCGGATCACGCCGAATAGCACGCGTCCGACGCTAACATCCGGTCAGCTCGGCAGCGGCCCGCCGAAAGCGACACGCCGCACCACTGAGGCATTTACGACAGTTTGTAGGACCAGCCCTGACGTCGGCATGATCGGCGGCTAAGATTCGTCTCATTACTGATTCTGGGCCCTTGTCCGATCCGGATGTTTGGAGAAGCTGTTGACAGCCGAAGCGCCCCCGTTGGGAGAACTCGAGGCCGTTCGTCCGTACCCGGCCCGGACCGGTCCCAAAGGGAACCTCGTCTACAAACTGATCACCACCACCGATCACAAGCTGATCGGCATCATGTACTGCGTCGCCTGCTTCGTCTTCTTCTTCATCGGTGGCTTGCTGGCGCTGTTGATGCGTACCGAGCTGGCCGCGCCCGGCCTGCAGTTCCTGTCGAATGAGCAGTACAACCAGCTGTTCACCATGCACGGCACGATCATGCTGCTGTTCTATGCCACTCCGATCGTGTTCGGGTTCGCCAACTTGGTGCTGCCGCTGCAGATCGGCGCGCCCGACGTGGCGTTCCCGCGGCTGAACGCCTTCTCGTTTTGGCTGTTCTTGTTCGGCGCGACGATCGCGATGTCCGGCTTCATCGTCCCGGGCGGGGCGGCGGACTTCGGCTGGACCGCCTACACCCCGCTGAGCGACGCCGTCCACTCGCCCGGCGCCGGCGGCGACCTGTGGATCATGGGCCTGGCCGTCGCCGGTCTGGGCACCATCCTGGGCGCGGTCAACATGATCACCACCGTGGTGTGCATGCGCGCGCCCGGGATGACGATGTTCCGGATGCCGATCTTCACCTGGAACATCCTGGTGACGTCCATCCTGGTGCTGATCGCGTTCCCGCTGCTGACCGCCGCGCTGTTCGGGCTGGCCGCCGACCGGCATCTGGGCGCCCACGTCTACGACCCGGCCAACGGCGGCGTCCTGTTGTGGCAGCACCTGTTCTGGTTCTTCGGCCACCCCGAGGTCTACATCATCGCGCTGCCGTTCTTCGGGATCGTCTCGGAGATCTTCCCGGTGTTTTCCCGCAAGCCGATCTTCGGCTACACCACGCTGGTCTACGCGACGCTGTCGATCGCCGCGTTGTCGGTCGCGGTGTGGGCGCACCACATGTTCGCCACCGGAGCCGTTCTGCTGCCGTTCTTTTCGTTCATGACGTATCTGATCGCGGTGCCGACCGGGATCAAGTTCTTCAACTGGATCGGCACGATGTGGAAGGGCCAGTTGACCTTCGAGACGCCGATGCTGTTCTCAATCGGCTTCCTGGTGACCTTCCTGCTGGGTGGTCTGACCGGTGTGCTGCTGGCCAGCCCGCCGCTGGACTTCCATGTGACCGACAGCTATTTCGTCGTCGCGCACTTCCACTACGTGCTGTTCGGCACCATCGTGTTCTCCACGTTCGCCGGGATCTACTTCTGGTTCCCGAAGATGACCGGCCGGCTGCTCGACGAGCGGCTGGGCAAGCTGCACTTCTGGTTGACGTTCATCGGCTTTCACACCACGTTCTTGGTGCAGCACTGGCTGGGCAACATGGGCATGCCGCGCCGCTATGCCGACTACCTGCCCACCGACGGCTTTACGGCGCCTGAATGTCGTCTCGACGATCGGGGCATTCATCCTGGGTGCGTCGATGTTCCCGTTCGTCTGGAACGTCTTCAAGAGCTGGCGCTACGGCGAGGTCGTGACCGTCGACGACCCGTGGGGCTACGGCAATTCGCTGGAGTGGGCGACCAGCTGCCCGCCGCCGCGGCACAACTTCACCGAGCTGCCCCGGATCCGTTCGGAGCGACCGGCGTTCGAGTTGCACTACCCGCACATGGTGGAACGGCTTCGCGCCGAGGCGCACGTGGGCCGAGCCACGGCCCTGCGAGCGGTGACGTCACCCGGGCCGACGACGTCAGCGTTCGCAGCTAATGGGCGGTAGCGGCCCCAAACGAGGCTGAGTCGCGGGTGAGCACACCATCTATGGTGTCGGTGCTGATCACCGTCACCGGCGTGGATCAGCCGGGCGTGACGTCGGCGCTCTTCGAGGTGCTGTCACGGCACGGAGTCGAGCTGCTCAATGTCGAGCAGGTGGTGATCCGGCGCCGGCTGACGCTGGGTGTGCTGGTGTGTTGTCCGCCGGAAGTCGCCGACAGTGCCGCGCTGCGCGACGACGTCGAATCCGCCATCCGTAGGGTGGGCCTCGACGTCAGCATCGAGCGCAGCGACGACGTGCCGATCATCCGGGAACCGTCGACCCACACCATGTTCGTGTTGGGCCGGCCGATTACCGCCGCCGCATTCAGTGCGGTGGCCCGCGAGGCGGCCGCACTGGGCGTCAATATCGACCTCATCCGCGGCGTCTCCGACTATCCGGTGACCGGCCTGGAGTTGCGGGTCTCGGTGCCGCCGGGAGCCGAAGGCCCGCTGCGGACCGCCCTGAACCGGGTGTCCAGTGACGAGCATGTCGACGTGGCAGTCGAGGGCTACAGCTTGGAACGGCGGGCCAAACGGCTCATCGTGTTCGACGTCGACTCGACGCTGGTTCAGGGCGAGGTCATCGAGATGCTGGCAGCCCGAGCGGGCGCGGAAGGAACGGTCGCCGCGATCACCGAGGCCGCGATGCGCGGTGAGCTGGATTTCGCGGAGTCGCTTCAGCAGCGGGTGGCGACCTTGGCGGGCCTGCCCGCCACGGTGATCGACGAGGTCGCCGACCAGCTGGAACTGATGCCCGGCGCCCGGACGACGCTGCGCACGCTGCGGCGGCTGGGTTTTCGCTGCGGCGTGGTCTCCGGAGGGTTCCGGCGGATCATCGAACCGTTGGCAGAGGAGCTGATGCTGGACTTCGTCGCCGCCAACGAGCTCGAGATCGTCGACGGCACACTCACCGGCCGCGTCGTCGGCCCGATCATCGACCGGGCCGGGAAGGCCAAGGCGCTGCGGGACTTCGCGCAGCAGGTCGGGGTGCCGATGGAGCAGACGGTCGCCGTCGGTGACGGCGCCAACGACATCGACATGTTGGCCGCGGCCGGGCTGGGCGTGGCGTTCAACGCCAAGCCGGCGTTGCGTGAGGTCGCCGACGCGTCGTTGAGCCACCCCTATCTGGACACGGTGCTGTTTCTCCTCGGTGTGACACGCGGCGAGATCGAGGCGGCCGACGCGGTCGACGGCGAGGTGCGCCGCGTGGAAATACCTTCCGACCCGTAGCGATCGCAAGCGCGGCGAAGCCGGGCGCAGCGGGTCGCTACGCATCCGACCCGTAGCGATCGCAAGCGCGGCGAAGCCGGGCGCAGCGGGTCGCTACGCATCCGAATAGGTGCGGCGACCCGGCAGGTATTCGAATGTCGCGGTACGGCACGATGATCGGGTGCCCGAAACCGGCTTCCAGACTGGCTCCGAAACCGGTGACGCCGCGGCCGACCCCGATCTGCTGATCGACTTCAGGGACGTGTCGCTGCGCCGCGGCGGTCATGTCCTGGTCGGGCCGCTGGATTGGGCGGTCGAACTCGACGAACGTTGGGTGATCGTCGGCCCGAACGGAGCCGGCAAGACATCGCTGCTGCGTATCGCCGCGGCGGCCGAGCACCCCTCGTCGGGCGTCGCCTTCGTGCTCGGTGAGCGGCTGGGCCGGGTCGACGTTTCGGAGCTGCGGTCGCGGGTCGGGCTGAGTTCCTCGGCTCTGGCGCAGCGCGTGCCAGGCGATGAACTGGTGCGCGACCTTGTTGTCTCGGCCGGCTACGCGGTGCTGGGCCGGTGGCGGGAGCGCTACGAGGAGGTCGACTACCGACGGGCGATCGACATGCTGGAGAGCCTGGGCGCCGAGCACCTCGCGGACCGTACCTACGGGACGCTGTCGGAAGGTGAGCGCAAGCGCGTGCTGATCGCTCGCGCGCTGATGACCGACCCGGAACTGCTGCTGCTCGACGAACCCGCCGCCGGCCTGGACCTGGGTGGGCGCGAGGAACTGGTGGCCCGGCTGACCGATCTGGCCGCCGACCCCGACGCGCCCGCGCTGGTGCTGGTCACCCACCACGTCGAGGAGATCCCGCCCGGCTTCAGCCACTGCATGCTGCTGTCGGAAGGGCCAGGTGGTCGCCGCGGGGTTGCTGCCCGACGTGCTGACCGCCGAGAACCTGTCCACCGCGTTCGGTCAAGCGATCGCCCTGGACGTCATCGACGGGCGCTATTTCGCCCGGCGAGTCCGCACCCGCGCAGCCCACCGGAGGCACCTATGACTTCACCAAGCGAGCAGCCCCCGCTAGTCCCCAGGCCGGCCGCGACCGTGATGCTGGTCCGCGACGCGGAGGCCGGTCAGAGGCCGGCTTGGCCGTGTTCTTGATGCGCCGGCACTCCGAGATGGAGTTCGCCGCCGGGGTGATGGTGTTTCCCGGGGGCGGCGTCGACGACCGGGACCGCAACGCCGACATCGCCTGGGCCGGCCCGCCGCCGCAGTGGTGGGCGCAGCGGTTCGGCATCGAACCCGACCTGGCCGAGGCGCTGGTCTGCGCCGCGGCCCGCGAGACTTTCGAGGAATCGGGGGTACTGTTCGCCGGGCCGGCCGGCGACCCGGACGGCATCGTCGGCGACGCCTCGGTGTACCGCGATGCCCGCCGCGCGCTGGCCGACGGGACATTGTCATTCGCGGACTTCTTGCGCCGGGAGAACCTGGAGCTGCGAGCAGACCTGCTCCGACCGTGGGCAAACTGGGTCACCCCGGAAGCCGAGCGCACCCGCCGCTATGACACCTATTTCTTTGTGGGAGCCCTGCCGGAGGGGCAGCGCGCCGACGGTGAGAACACCGAATCCGACCGGGCCGGCTGGACGACGCCGCAGGCCGCCATCGACGACTTCGCGGCCGGCCGTAGCTTCCTGCTGCCGCCGACGTGGACGCAGCTGGACTCGCTGGCCGGACGGACCGTCGCGGAAGTGCTGGCCGTCGACCGTCAGATCGTGCCGGTGCAGCCGCACCTGGAGATCCAGGGCGACAACTGGGTGTTCGAGTTCTTCGATTCCGACCGCTACCACCAGGCACGGAAATCGGGCGGGATGGGGTGGCCGCATTGAGCGAGTTCGTCAGCGTCGTGGTCAGCGACGGCTCGCAGGACGCCGGCCTGGCCATGTTGCTTCTGTCGCGACCGCCGACGAACGCGATGACCCGCCAGGTCTACCGGGAGATCGTGGCCGCGGCCGCCGAGCTGGGGCGGCGCGACGACGTGGCCGCGGTGATCCTGTTCGGTGGCCACGAGATCTTCTCCGCCGGCGACGACATGCCCGAGCTGCGGACGCTGACGGCCCCGGAAGCCGAGATCGCGGCCCGAGTGCGGCAGGAAGCCATCGATGCCGTAGCGGAGATCCCCAAGCCGACCGTGGCCGCGATCACCGGATACGCATTGGGTGCCGGGCTCACGCTCGCCCTGGCCGCCGATTGGCGCGTCAGCGGCGACAACGTGAAGTTCGGCGCGACCGAGATTCTCGCCGGTCTGGTCCCCGGCGGCGGTGGAATGGCCCGCCTGACCCGCGCGACCGGAGCGAGCAAGGCCAAGGAACTGGTGTTCAGCGGGCGGTTCTTCGACGCCGAGGAGGCGCTGGCGCTGGGCCTGATCGACGAGATGGTGGCCCCTGACGACGTGTATGACGCTGCCGCGGGGTGGGCACGCCGGTTTCTCGACGGCCCGCGACATGCGCTCGCCGCCGCCAAGGCCGGCATCAACGACGTCTTCGAACTGGAATCGGCCCAGCGACTCGCGGCGGAACGGCGCCGTTACGGCGAAGTGTTCGCCGCTGGTCACCGCGGTGCAGAGGACTCCGAATCCGAGGGCCGTTAGGCTGCCCTGCATGTTGCGTCCTGAAAGCTGGACTGGACTAGCGGGTGAGAGTCCCGTCCCGGTAGGTACCGGAGCGCCGGGTAGCAGGCCCCGGTTCGTCGTGGAGACGCGGCGGGCTGAGCGGGGTGTCAAGAGCCTCTTCGGAGGGAGCAAGTGTGCGGGCCGTAGCGTCAAGCGAACTCTGCAGCCTCGTCACAGTCACAACGGAGGAGCCGAGCCGCTCATGTCACGGCGAAGGCCATGTCCGGCGAGCCCTGGTCCGGGGTTAGTTCGTCGGGTTCTTCCGGGGTATGGGAGGCGGCACGTACACACAGTCTGGTTCGGAACAGGAGAGACCCGTCTGCCTGGCCTTCGTCGGGCAAAGACCAGGGGTATGAGCCGATGGTGAAAGCTCTTGGAGGGCAGCGGGAGTCCGATGGGGTCGTAGTACCGCTGATCGGCGTGCAACATAACGCGCCGGGAGGGAAGGGCCCTGACTTTGATCACGCGGGCGAAGCGGGTAAGCGCGAGGGCATGACCGGTATGTCTCGGTCCAACCACCCCGGCGGGCCACGGCTTGCCGTAGCCGACGACGAGCCTCTTGCGGCGTCGCCGGTGAAAGTGCGAGAACTGCAACGCACGCTATGGGCTGCGGCCAAGCAGTCTTCGGGTCGGCGTTTCCACGCCCTGTATGACCGTGTGCACAGGGGTGACGTCTTGTGGGAGGCGTGGGAGCGGGTGCGTCAGAACAGGGGTGCGGCCGGGGTGGATCGTGTCACCTTGGTCGCGGTGGAGGACTACGGCGTGGACCGCATGTTGCGCGAGTTACGCCATGACCTCCGCGAGGGTGTGTACCGTCCGGCGCCGGCGCGTCGGGTGGAGATCCCGAAACCACGAGGCGGTAAGCGGCCGTTGGGGATTCCCACGGTGCGGGACAGGGTGGCCCAGACGGCGGCCAAGATCGTGCTGGAACCGATCTTCGAGGCGGACTTTGTGTCGTGCTCGTATGGGTTTCGGCCGAAGCGGTCGGCTACACAGGCGATGGAGCGGTTGCGTACCGGGTTCATCGAGGGTCACACATTTGTGGTGGAGTTTGATATCGCTAATTTCTTCGGCGAGATCGACCATGAGCGGCTGCTCACGCAAGTGAGTCGTCGGGTCTCGGATCGGCGGATACTCAAACTGCTGCGGTTGTGGCTGCAAGCAGGAGTGATGGTCGACGGGGTGGTGGCGCGGACGGTCGCGGGCACTCCGCAGGGTGGGGTCATTTCCCCGCTTCTGGCCAACATCTATTTGCACGTGCTTGACACCGAACTGACTCGACGGGATGTGGGTGAGTTGGTGCGTTACGCCGATGACGGTGTGGTGCTGTGCCGATCGGTGGCACAGGCCGAGCACGCCTTGGAGGCGGTGGGAGACATCCTGTCGTCATTGGGGTTGCGGCTGCATCCGGGTAAGACGAAGGTGGTCGACTTGCGGGACGGTTGTGAGGGCCTGGATTTTCTGGGTTGTCATTTCCGGGCTCGCATGTCGGGGCGGTTATGGGAACAGCGGCGGATCGTGCGCTACTACCTGCACCGTTGGCCCTCCCAAACGGCACTGGTTCGGTTGCGCGAGAAGGTTCGTGACCGCACCGGCCGTCACCGGGTCGGGACCGACATCCGTGAGGTGATCGCGGAGCTCAATCCGATCCTGCGCGGGTGGGGTAACTACTTTCGTACCGGCAATGCCGCCGACAAGTTCCGCCAGGTCGACAGTTACGTGGTGTGGCGGCTGTTCCGCTTGATGGTCAAGAAGCGGGGCCGCAATCTACGTGCTGGTCAAGCCGATCAGTGGACTGAAGAGTGGTTCAACGGGCACGGCCTGCATCGCCTGCGCGGCACCATCCGCTATCCGAAGGCCGCGTAACCATGCCCAGAAGATCATCGGTAAGCCGTGTGCGGGAAAACCGCACGCACGGATTGAAAGGGGGATGGGGAAACGGGTCTGCCTTGCGGACACCGCGCCCCTGACTACCAATGACGACGAGTTCGACCGACGCCGTTCCCAACCCGCGCGCCACAGCCGAGCAGGTCGAAGCCGCCCGGCATGACAGCAAGCTGGCCCAGGTGCTCTATCACGACTGGGAAGCCGAAACCTACGACGAGAAGTGGTCGATCTCCTACGACCAGCGCTGCATCGACTACGCCCGCGATTGCTTTGACGCTATCGTGCCCGACGACGTCATCGCCGAGTTGCCCTACGACCGCGCCCTGGAATTAGGTTGCGGGACAGGCTTTTTCCTGCTCAACCTGATCCAGTCGGGAGTCGCCCGGCGCGGGTCGGTGACCGACCTGTCACCGGGCATGGTCAAGGTCGCCACCCGCAACGGGCAGTCGCTGGGCCTGGACATCGACGGCCGGGTCGCGGACGCCGAGGGCATCCCGTATGACGACAACACCTTCGATTTGGTGGTCGGGCATGCCGTGCTGCATCACATTCCCGACGTCGAGCTGTCGCTGCGTGAGGCGGTCCGGGTGCTGCGTCCGGGCGGGCGGTTTGTCTTCGCCGGCGAGCCGACCACCGTCGGCGACGTCTATGCCCGCACGCTGTCCACGCTGACCTGGCGAATCGTGACCAATGCCACCAGGCTGCCCGGTCTCAGCGGCTGGCGGCGTCCGCAGGCCGAGCTCGATGAGTCCTCGCGTGCCGCGGCGCTGGAGGCCCTCGTCGACCTGCACACCTTTGCGCCGCAGGATTTGGAGCGGATGTCTACCAACGCCGGAGCGGTTGAGGTGCAGACCGCCACGGTGGAGTTCACTGCCGCGATGTTGGGCTGGCCGCTTCGCACGTTTGAATGCGCGGTACCGCCGGGGCGCCTGGGCTGGGCCTGGGCGAAATTCGCATTCAACGGTTGGAAAACGCTGAGCTGGGTGGACGCCAACGTGTGGCGGCACGTGGTCCCGAAGGGCTGGTTCTACAACGTGATGGTCACCGGGGTCAAACCCTCCTGAGCGTTGGGCTCACCTTCAGCACGGACGACGTCAGTTACCTGCGGTCGGAATCGGGTGCTGCGGCGCTGGCAGCGGTCGCTGAACTCGAGCTGACAGACGCCACCCGGATTGCCGATATCGCCGCGGTGCGTGCCCGATTCGGCGACCGGGCAGCGGTGCTGGTGGAGACGACGCTGCTGCGCCGGCGCGCTGCCGACAAACTGGGCGCGCTGGGAGACGTATCGAACTGGCTGTTCACCGACGAGGCGCTGCAGCAAGCCACCGCGGGGCCGGTGGCTCTGCACCGGGCCAAGCGGCTGGCCGGGGCTGGGGTTGTAGTGCACGACGCGACCTGTTCGATCGGCACCGAGTTGGCCGCGCTGCGCGGCTCGGGGGTCCGAGCGGTGGGCAGCGATATCGACCCGGTGCGGCTGGCGATGGCGCGCCACAACCTGGGGGCGGCAGCCGACCTCTGCCGCGCCGACGCGCTGCATCCGGTGACCCGCGACGCGGTGGTCGTCGTGGACCCGGCGCGCCGGCAAGCCGGGCGGCGACGCTTCAGCATCGATGACTACCAGCCCGGCCTGGGCCAGTTGATCGACACCTACCGTGACCGGGGTCTCGTCGTAAAGTGTGCTCCTGGAATAGATTTCGATCACGTACGACGCCTCGGTTTCGACGGCGAGATTGAGGTGACTTCATATCACGGTTCGGTCCGGGAAGCATGCCTGTGGTCGGCCGGATTGGCGCAGCCGGGTGTCCGCCGACGGGCGAGCGTCCTCGATCGCGGCGAACAGATCACCGACACGGACCCGGACGACTGCCCGGTGCGGCCGGCCGGGCGATGGATCGTCGACCCCGACGGCGCCGTGGTCCGGGCCGGGCTGGTGCGCCACTACGGCGCGCGGCACGGGCTGTGGCAACTCGACCCCGACATCGCCTACTTGTCGGGGGATCGGCTGCCGGCAGCGGTCCGGGGCTTCGAGGTGCTCGAGCAGTTGGTGTTCGATGAGCGACGGCTCCGTCAGGCGTTGTCGGCGCTGGACTGCGGGGCGCTGGAGGTCTTGGTCCGCGGTGTGCGGGTTGACCCCGACGCGCTGCGGCGACGGATGCGGCTGCGCGGTAGCCGACCCCTGTCGGTGGTCATCACCCGCATCGGCTCGGGGGCCGCCGGTCATGCGACGGTGTACGTTTGCCGGGCTTCGCGATAGTGCCCGGTACGCTGGCGGCGGTCACTCTTCCAGGCGCCCAGCCCCCGCGAGTCTGCGAGGACAATTCGACGATGCGTTATCTGATAGCGGCCGCGGTGCTGGCACCGGCGGTGCTGTTGGGCTGGCCGGCGGCCGCCGCGCCACCGTCTTGTGCCAGCTTGGGCGGCACCGTCGAGGCCGGGCAGCTGTGTCATGTGCACGCCACCGGCCCCACGTACACGCTCAACATGACGTTTCCCGCCGACTATCCCGACGAACAAGCGCTGACCGACTACATCACCCAAAACCGCGACGGTTTCGTCAACGTCGCACAGAGTTCCGGGCCGCGCGACCAGCCCTACCAATTGGAGGCCACCACCGAGCAACACAGCTCCGGTCAGCCGCCACACAACACCCGCAGCGTTGTGCTCAAGTTCTTCCAGGACCTCGGCGGGGCACACCCGTCGATCTGGTACAAGGCGTTCAACTACAACCTCGGGACAAAGCAGCCCATCACCTTCGACAATCTGTTTGCGCCCGGCACTACGCCGCTGGACAGTATCTTCCCGATAGTCCAGCGCGACTTGGAACGGCAAAGCCCGTTGGGTGCAGCGATTTTGCCCTCGACCGGGCTTGACCCGTCGCACTATCAGAACTTTGCCATCACCGACGATCAGCTGATTTTCTACTTCGCCCCGGGTGAGATGCTGCCGGCGTTTGCCGGCCCAGCACAAGCCCAGGCGCCCCGCAACACCATCCCGCCGCTGGCTATCTAACGCCCGGTCTAGGCCGCCGCGAAGCCGTAAACCTGACCGTCGCTGGTAGCGGCCACCACTCGGCGATCGTTGCCCACCGACACCCCGACGGGATACCCGGTGGCCGCCGGAAGTGGATAACTGTTGAGCGTGTGGCCATTGCCCGGATCGAAGACCAGCACCGACATACCGGGTGCGCCGTTCGCGGGTGGCCCGCTGATAACCGTGTAGCCGACGCCGGCACCGGCCAGGCTCGATGACGACAAAGGGACGACGTCATCGCGGCGCCAAACCTGATCGGCGTGATCACCTGCATCCTTGAACGCCGCCAACCGGGTGTCGGGGCCGCCGCCCGACACGATCAGGCCCTGCGGGGTGACGGCCGGCGGCGTCTGCGCCAGGAATCCCAGCGGCGCCGACCATTTCACTTTCCCGTCGGCGGCGTGCAGTGCCCACAGTCGTTGGTCGCGGCCGTTGACGTAGACGGTTGTTCCGTCGGCGGACAGCACCGGGCTGGCAATGACACCAGCGCTTACAGCGTCGCTGGTCCACTCCCGGCCAACCAGCGGGGTCTGCCCGGGGTGATACTTCAGCCCGACCAGCGCCGCGGCCGCGGCGCCCGGCTGCCAGACGGCCAGCACCACCGTTTGGCTGGCCGTCGAGAAGGCGGGGGCTGCCGCAATCGGGCAGCCTTGCCGGGCCGGCGCACAATCGGCCAACCCGCGCATCGCATCGGTGGGATCGATGCCCTCCACCAGATCCAGCGGGCTGCCGACCACCTCGCCGCGGTGGGCGTCGAGAACCAGCACCTGTCCCAGGTGCGTGGCGACCAGCAGTTGGCCATGTCCTAAAAACCGCGGGGTGGAAGGCATCCCGATGACCGGCTGTCGCCAGCGCGTCCACTGGGTCACCGGAAAAGAGAGGAAGGCCCCCGGCTGGCCGACGTAGAGGTTGTCGAAACCGTCGAGCAACGGGCCGGCGAAGCCGCCCCCCTGGGCCAGTCGGACACACCAGCGTTGCCGGCCGTTGTCGTCGTTCTCCCATTCCATCAGCGAACATCCGGCCGGGGTTTGCGCGTTCAGCGCCAGATAGCCACGGGCACCCAGCGCGGGTCCGGCCGCCAAGCTTCCTTTGACCGAGCGCGTCCACTGCAGCGACAGCTTGGTGGCACCGCCGGTGGCGGTGTAGCTGCTGTTGGCGGCGTCGCCGTATTGCGCGGGCCAGCCTTGAGCGGGTGACGCGTCCACCCACGAGTCGGTGTTGCTGCACCCGCCGAGCCCGACCGTGATCCCGGCCGCCAGCACCGCAGCTGACCAGCGCCGAAGCCCACGCAGGAGATGTCGGGCAAGCACCTCGGTTTCCCAAATCCTTTCGCAGGGCGTTCGGCATGAGCGGCGATCGAGTACAGGTGAGGGTAACTCGTGGCGGCTCGACTAGGCTTTCCGGCCATGACGAGCATGTGGAATGCTCCGCTCCATCGCCGCTGGCGAGGATCGATGCTGCGGGACCCACGCCAGGCCAGATTCCTTACGTTGGCCTCGCTGAAATGGGTGCTGGCCAACCGCGCCTACACCCCTTGGTACTTGGTGCGCTATTGGCGGCTGCTGAAGTTCAAGCTGGCCAACCCGCACATCATCACCCGCGGCATGGTGTTTCTCGGTAAGGGTGTGGAGGTCCACGCGACACCCGAACTGGCGCAGCTGGAGATCGGCCGCTGGGTGCACATCGGGGACAAGAACACCATCCGTGCGCACGAGGGCTCGCTGCGGTTCGGCGACAAGGTGGTGCTGGGCCGCGACAACGTGATCAATACCTACCTCGACATTGAGATTGGCGATTCGGTGTTGATGGCCGACTGGTGCTATGTCTGCGATTTCGACCACCGGATGGACGACATCAACCTCCCGATCAAGGATCAGGGCATCATCAAGTCCCCGGTCCGGATCGGGCCGGACACCTGGGTGGGGGTGAAGGCGACGGTGCTGCGGGGCACGTCCATCGGACGCGGCTGCGTGCTGGGGTCGCACGCGGTAGTCCGCGGCGTTATCCCTGACTACTCGATCGCGGTCGGCGCACCGGCCAAGGTGGTCAAGAACCGCCAGCTCTCCTGGGAGAGCTCGGCCGCGCAGCGCGCAGAACTGGCCGCCGCTTTGGCCGATATCGAGCGGAAAAAGGCCGCCCGCTAGCCGGTTGGTTCCGGGTGGTCATCGACCTTGTAATCGAAGTTGACGTCGCCCGCGTCGACGTTGGTGACGGTCACCGATACGCCGTATTTGTCGGTGCCGTCGGTGAGTTGACACCGTAGCGTCGCGCCCTGGACGCCCTTCAAGTTGTCGGGGCAGGTCACCGAATCCGGTCGTTTGCCCACCTGTTGGGTCAGCTTGTCGCTGATTATGCTGGCGACCTGGTTCTTGTCGACCGTTTCCACCATGTCGAACTTGACGTCGTTACCGTTGACGCTGGTCACGGTCACATTGACGTTGAAGGTCTGGTTTTTGACCTTCATCTCGCAGTTCAGTTGCGCCCCGACCTTGGCGGGCAGGTCATTCGGGCAGTTCACCGAATCGGGCTTGTTGCCAGCGGCGTCGGTCATCTTGGAGGTGATCTGGCCGGCGACATCGCTCTTGCTCACCGCGTGCGACGATCCGATCGAACACGAACAGGCGCCAACGCCGGCCATCAGTCCCGCAGCAGCGCCTGAAACCAGCAACGTCCGAACGAGCGAGTGTGCCAATATCGCCTCCCGAGCGGCTTGACATCTGTGAATCGGCTGATAATTGCATGCCAAACAGCTTCGGGTGGCGATTCAGCAAACATTCACGGAAATGACGATCCATTGCCGGGCAAAGGCTGGTCTGTCTAGAGGTCAGATGCTCCGATAGCGCCGCAGCGCTTCAGCGCGCTCGGCGCCGTGGTCGACGATCGGTGCCGGGTAGCCGGCCGGCCGTTCACCTTTTTGCAGCTGCACGTCGTCGACGGAACGCAGCTCGGGAACCCAACGCCGGATGTAGTCCCCGGAAGGATCGAACTTCTCGCCCTGTTTGTTCGGGTTGAACACCCGGAAGTACGGCGCGGCATCGGTGCCGCACCCCGCGCACCACTGCCACCCGTGCTGGTTGTTTGCCATGTCGCCGTCTACGAGTTGATCCAGAAACCATTCGGCGCCCCACTGCCACGGCAGATGAAGGTCTTTGACCAGAAACGACGCGACGATCATCCGCACCCGGTTGTGCATGAAGCCGGTCTCGCGCAGTTGACGCATCCCGGCGTCCACCAGCGGAAAACCCGTTTCGCCGGCTTTCCAGGACTCGAAGCGGCGTTTCGCTTCGGCGCCGGTGTCGGTCTGGATGGCGTCGAACTGGTTGTTCCAGTTGCGCCACGCACTGGCCGGCCAGTGATACAGCACATCGGCGTAAAAGTCACGAAATGCCAACTCGCGCAGGTACGCCTGCGCTCCACCGCGTCGTAGGTCGAGGTCGGCGACCATGGTGCGGGGATGGATGGCGCCGAACTTCAGGTGCGCCGACATCCGGCTGGTGCCCTCGAGGTCGGGCCGGTTGCGGTCCCGGGCGTACCGCTCTAACCCGTCGTCGACGAAAGCCTCCCATCCCAGCAGCGCCGCCCGTTCACCGGCAGCGAGGTCAAGTGTGGCGCCGGGGTCGGGAATCTCGCTGTGTTCGATATCGACCTGCGCCGGATCAATCCAGCGCGCGGACTGGGCACCCGATCGCGCCGGTGACCGCCAACCGACTTCACGCCACTTGCGGAGAAAGGGTGTGAACACCTGGTACGGGGTGCCGTTCTGTTTGGTGAACACGGCCGGGCGAAACCAGATACGGCGAGCCAGTCGCCACCAGCGGAACCGAACCCAGTGCCGCACAAACCCTTTCGTCACGGCGCCGCCCGAACGGCGTGAAATCGTCTGATATGTGCACCGACGATGCGCTGATTTCCTTGGCAATGCAGGGGATCTGCTCTTCGGGCAGCCCGCGGGTCACCAGTAGCCGACCGCCCAAGTCGCCGCGCAGTTGCCGCAACGAGTCACCCAGGTACTGCAGGCGGCGTCGGCCCGATGACGCCTCCAGACGCGGATCGAGCACAAAGCAGGCGAGCACCTCTTCGTTCTCGGCTGCAGCGGCAAGGGCCGGGTGATCGCGCAGCCGCAGGTCGCGACGAAACCACAACAACGCCACATTCATGTGATGCCTCAGCGGTTGAGCCGCCAAACATGGGTGGCCAAAACGGTCGCGAAGGTGCACCACAGCGGGTACGGCGACAGGGCCAGTCCGGCTCGCCGGTCGGCTTGCGCGGCCCGACGTGCAAGGTCGGCGCTGCTGGCCGTCAGCACCGCGGCGCCGACCGCGGACGCACCGAGTTTGTGGTACCGGAAGAAGAGCCAACTCCATCCGGCGTTGAGAAGCAGGTTCACGCCCAGCGCCGCGGCGTAGCGCCGTGCCTTGTCGGGCTGTCCTGTTGTGCGAAACCGATCGATGGCCACCGCGGACGTGGCTGCGATGTCGCCGTACAGCGTGGTCCACGCCACGGGGAAGGCAGCGGTGGGCGGCTGGTACGGCGGCTTGCGAAGCCGCGAATACCACACAGGGACACCTCTTGCGCTGGCGATGCTTCCGGTGCCGGCGGCTGCGGCGACGGCGACCGTCGTCGCAGCCAATATTGACCTGTTCACGGCGTGCTCCGTTCTTGTTGGGCCAAATCGATTTGTTCCTCAACAACTTTGGCGTGGACGGGGTCGGTGGGCCACCAGATGCGGTCACCGATGAGGGCGAACAGCGCGGGGATGACCAGGGTGCGCACCACGAAGGTGTCGAGCAGGATTCCCAGGCCGACGATGATCCCCAGCTGGGTCAGCACGATCAACGGTAACACCCCGAGTACGCAGAAAACGGCGGCCAAAACTATTCCGGCACTCGTGATTACGCCGCCCGTGGCCGATACCGCGCGCACCATGCCATCGCGTGCGCCGTGCTGCGCTGCCTCCTCGCGAGCTCGGGTGACCAGAAAGATGGTGTAGTCCACTCCGAGGGCGGCCAAAAACAGGAAGGCGAACAACGGAGTGCTGTTGTCCAGCGCCGGGAACCCGAAGACGTGCATGCTGGCCCAGCCGCCCATACCCAGCGCGGCCAGGGCGCCGAGAATCGTTGCAGCCAGCAGGGTCGGTGGCGCAGAGGCCGATCGCAGCAGCACATAGAGGACGACCAGGATTACGGCCAGGATCGCCAGGATCAGCACCAGCCGGTCATGCGTGGCGGCGTCGCGGATGTCAAGCGCCTGTGCGTCGGCCCCGCCCACCAGCGCGCCGGAGCCGGCCGACTTGGTCGAACTCCGCAGCGCCGCAACGACGTTGAATGCCTGATCGGATGACGGCGGTGCGTCGATCACTACCGACCACTTCGTCAACCCGGACGCCGACCGGCCAGACTCGGTCGCCGAGACAACACCGGGGGTCGCTCTGATTGCCTGCTGCACGTGCGAAGCCTGGGCGGTGGAGGCGATGACCAGCGTGGGGTTGGCCAAACCGGCCGGAAAATGCGTGGCCACAATCTCGTAACCAGATACCGAATCTGCGCGAACCCGGAACTGCTCGGTCTGCGACAAACCGATTCGAGTACCCAGCAGGCCGGTGGCAAGGGCCGCCAGAACCGCGATCGCGACCGCCGCGACCAGCGTGGGACGCCGGCCCACCCACTCCGCAACGCGTTGCCAGCCAGCGGCATCCACGGTTGCGCCGTCCTCAGGGTGGGGGATAAAGGGCCAAAACAATCGCCGGCCGCACACTGCCAGCAGCGGCGGCAGCACCACCAGAACCGACACCGCAGCGACCACCAGTCCACACGCCGCCAGAGCGCCCAGACTGCGCGTGCTCGGGGTCGAGGCGAACAGCAAAGTGAGCAACGCCAGCACCACAGTGGCGTTGCTGGCGACGATGGCTGGCCCCGCCATCCGCACCGCCCGGCGCAGGGCGTCGCGATGCTCGGTATGGCGCCGAAGCTCTTGCCGATACCGAGAAATCAGCAGGAGCGCGTAATTGGTGCCCGCACCGAAAACCAGCACGCTGGTGATCCCGGAAGTGGCGCCGTCGAAGCTCAGCCCGGTCAGCGACGCCACCGCGATGCCCACCGCCGCCGCGACCCGATCGGCGAATCCGACTACCAGCAGCGGCACCAGCCACAGCACCGGGGAGCGGTAGGTAGCGATCAGCAGCAGTGCCACCACCGACGCCGTCACCGCTAGCAAGGTGACGTTGGCATTGGTGAACGCGTTGGCGATGTCGGCGCCGAACGCCGGCCCCCCGGTGATGTGGGCCTGCAGATCCGCCGACAGGCCGGTGTCAGCGGCCTTGCGCAGCGCGGCGACCGCGTCGCCCAGGGCCAGCCCCGACAGGTTGGCACTGACGGGCACTACGCCGATGGCCGCCTTGCCGTCGGTCGACACCAGCGCCGGCGCCGCGCCGACGGTCGCGCCGGGCTGTGCGACGGCCTGCATCCGGTCGCGGGCTGCTTGGGCGGCGGTGACATCGGCAGGGCCCAGCACCGCGCCATCGGTGCGGCTGACCACCACAATCAGCGGAACCCGGTCGCCCCCGGGGAACTGACGGGCCAGGGCGTCGACCTTGGCGGAATCCGAGTCGACGGGCACCGACAGCGGCGCCTGGCCTGCCGCTGCGTTGCCACCGATGAGCACCATGAAGCCGATGCCCAGCAGAACTGTGCCCAACGTGAGCAGCCACGAACGTCGGCCCGTCACAGCAGCGGCCACGCCATCCCACACCACGAGCGCAATTATTTCAGTTTGTTAAACATTAATCAACTGAAATGACCCGCCGCTGCGCAATCCGGCCTGCTGTTCGCAGTGGGACGCGCGTGCGCGGCGGTACGCAAGAGGAGGCAGTATGGACATTATGGATGTGAGGCGGCCGCCAAGCTTGCGCAACACGGCGCGGGCGTGGTGGCGGCTGGGTACGGGTCCAAATTCGTCGGGGCGGGGTACCTGCTATGACCACTGAGCGGGGCCCGATGACAACCCGCAAGCGGCGGCACATCGATGTGTGCCTCGGTGAGCAGGTTAGCTACGACGGTGTCACTACCGGGCTGGACCGCTATCTATTGCCGTACAACGCCCTGACCCAGACCAGCCTGAGCGACATCGACTTGTCCACTAAGTTTTTCGGTGCAAACCTGCGGTCGCCGATACTCATCGGTGCGATGACCGGAGGTGCCGAGTTGTCGGGGACGATCAACCGGAATTTGGCCGCAGCCGCTCAACAACTGGGCATCGGTATGATGCTCGGCTCACAGCGGATCATGCTGGACAGTGTGCTGGGAGACCGGGCCGCGGCCAGCTTCACCGTTCGTGATGTGGCCCCAGATGTCTTGCTATTCGGCAACATCGGTTTGTCGCAGTTGACTAAGGCGACTTTGCCGGATCTCGCGAAGGCCCTCGATCGGGTGGGCGCCGACGCGCTCGCGGTGCATACCAATCCGTTGCAGGAAGCCATCCAGCACAACGGCGACACCGACTTTTCCGGCTCGCTGGGCAGGCTGCGAGAGGCAGCTGACGCAATAGACTGTCCGGTGCTACTGAAGGAGGTTGGCCACGGCATCGGCGGCGCGGCCGCCGCAGAACTGGTTGGGGCCGAAGGTGAATTGCCGGTGGCGGGAATCGACGTTGCGGGCGCCGGCGGCACCTCGTGGTCGCGGGTCGAGCAGTTCGTCCGCTACGGTGAACTGCGCTACCCGCACTTGGCTGATTGGGGTATCCCGACCGCGCGGGCGATCGTGGAGGTGCGTGAGGTGCTGCCGGAGCTCCCGTTGGTGGCATCCGGTGGTATTCGCACCGGCATGGACGCGGCAAAGGCGATCGCGTTGGGTGCCGATGTCGTGGCGATGGCCCGACCGCTACTGCCGGCCGCGATCGAATCCGCCGCCGCCGTTGTCGATTGGCTGCAGCCGTTCATCGACGAGCTTCGGGTCTGCCTGCACGGCTGTGGTGCGGCAAACCTTACCGACCTGCGCGATGTCGACGTCATGCCCATCCCGTAGATTTTCGCGACGTGGCTGTGATATTGGCGTACGGGTCGCCGGCTCTGGGCCATCTGCTGCCGGTCGGCGCGTTGCTGCGGGAACTCGCCCAGCGGGGCCATGACGTTCACATTCGCACAATGTCGGCTGGCGTCGCGACGATGCGCGCGGTCGGCGTGCACGCCGAGCCCGTCGACCCGGAAATAGAGGCGATTGTCGGGCAGGATTGGCGGGCCCGAAACGCGCTGGAAGTGTTGAAGATATCGATCGACGTGCTGTGTCGGCGGGCGGTGCTCGAAGTCCACGACTTACGGCAAGCGGTGGATGCGGTTCGGCCGGATGCGGTCATCGTGGACGCGAACTGCTGGGGCGCCATGTCGGCAGCAGAAGCCGGAGATGTTCCTTGGCTGCTATTTTCGCCGTTCACCCCGTACCTGCGGTCCCGCGGAGTGCCGCCTTTCGGTCCAGGACTGCGACCCCTGCCGGGCATTGTCGGCGATATCCGTGACGCTTCGGTGCGTCCGATTGTGAGGCATCTTTTCGACCGGCCAATGCTGCCACGGGTCAACGCCATTCGCGCTGAGCTGGGAGTCTCGCCGGTCACATCTGTGGACGACTTCTTGCGGCGCGCGCCGCTGCTGTTAGCCGTCGGCGGCGAGCCTTTCGAGTATCGCCATCCCGGATGGGGCGATTTGGTTCACCACATCGGCGCATGCGTATTCGAACCCACGCCGACAACCACGCCAGACTGGATCGCTGCCATCGACCGGCCAGTGGTCCTGGTGAACACTTCCTCGATCAGACAGCCCGACGCCGCTCTGGGGCGGATCGCACTGCATGCACTCGCCGATGAGGCGGTTCATGTCGTGGCGACATTTCCGGCGGGTGTACCTCCGGATCTGCCGCGACCATCTAACGCAACCGTGTGCCGATTCGTCCCCCACACGGCCATACTCGATCGGGCCAGCTGCGCCATCACGCACGGAGGGATGGGAACGACGCTGAAAGCCCTCGACCGCGGCGTACCCGTCTGCGTCGTGCCCTTCGCGCGGGACCAGGCCGAAGTCGCCCGGCGCGCAGAGGTCGCCCACTGCGGTACTCGCCTGGCGGCGAAAAAGCTCACCCCGGCACGGCTGAGGGCGAAGGTACGCAAGGCAATGACGATGGTCGACGGCGCACGTCGAGTGGCCGCTGGATTCGCCGCGACCGGAGGTGTGGCCCGTGGAGCTGACTTGATCGAGCAGCGCGTGCTTGGCTCGGCAGCCGAGCGGCGGGTTCGATAGGCCTGGTGCTCGCCGGTTTACCGCACCGCGCGGCGTCGGCCCTTGGCCGTGGCACCCTTCCCGTCGGTCGCTAACGGTTTGGAGCTTTGTACGGCGAGTTGGGATTCGAATGTCGACATCGCTGACATCATCGCCGTGAAAACTCGGTGTGCCGCAGCTAAATCGCGATCGGGCAGATCAGCGAGGGCTGACCGGAGTTCAGCACCAAGGGGATTGAAAAAGGAGCGGGCCAACGCCATACCGGGCTTTTCGTAGCGAATCAGCGTCTTGCGTCGGTCTGCGGGATCAGGTTCGCGCCGGACGTGGCCGGCGTCGATCATGCGGTCCACGAGGTAGGTGATCGCAGCCGGCGACACATCCATGCGCTGTCGCAACTGAGCCGGCGTCAACGGTGTTCCGGCCGTTTCGGCGACCATGATGTGCAGCAAGGCGTGGAAATCGGTACCGCTGACGTCGTGTTGGCGAGCAAAGTGTCGGCCTATGCGGTCAGATTGCGCTGTGACCGCCCGCATGTCGGCCGACATCAACTTCTCGAGTTCGGCTCGGTCTGGTCGCCGATCAGCAGCGCCGCGCTTGGTCACTTACCCGCGTCCTTCTTGGAAGATACGCCGACCAGCGTATCGGTGACCGCTACCTGAGGTCGGCGAACCCCGATAAGCGTTTCTCATTTGTAGCCGATGGCAGCCACAGTCGTGTGGTGGCCCGTCCTGGCGCCAATGGCAGGCCAGCGGCTTTTCGGCTGCCCGGCGCGGCTGGATCATCCGTGCGCCCGTGCAGTCGATGCGGTACGCGGCGCCACCGTTTGAACCGCTGGGCCCGGGGTATGTGCTTTGCGATGAGTGTGAAAGAGACGTCGCAGCGCGTTCGACGCGGTCGGCGGAAAGTACTGCGCCTCCAACGCCGTTTGTGGTTCGCGCAGTTGGCCCTCTGGCCGACCGCGGTCCTGCTGGCCACCCTGACTTCGGCTGCCGCTTGGGCGTTGTGGCAACGCAGGTCTCGCGGGCGTCAATCTGACACCGTGCCGGCTTTTGAAGATTCGTCGGACCCGCTCCACATGGTCAGCGGGCCGCAGGCGTAGGTCGGCCTCCGTGGCGGATACGCCGTGTCGCGAATACGCCCCATGAGATGGCGGCCGCGAGGAACGCGAGTGCCTGTGCGACACCGACGCGGCCAGACGGGACGAGAAGGCCCGCAACATAGCGGTCGATGAATCCCGTCGTAGGTAGTGGGTCCATATTTGCGTGACGGCGTGCCCACGATTCCAGCGATGTCAATGGGCACGGGAGCCTCAGTGCGATGACAGCGACGCCCCAGGCAACGGCCGGTACGTGCAGCACAATGGTCCGTGGCCAGCGCAGCGCAAGAAAGCCGCCGCTCGGCACGTAGACGAGGTACGCCAAGTGCGCACCAACGGTCACTACGACGGCAGCGAAATACGTTTTCTTCACGGCTGAGCCATACTCGGGTGCGGACGCGACCTGACGATTCTTCCACGCTCGCTGTTGGATGGCCCCGGCCGAGTCACCCGAGACCGGCACGTACCTGGTAGCGGCGCTCGGCGTAGGCAAGGTCGTCGCGCCAGAGTCTGGTGGCCGCATAGCGCATGAACGGTGCGATCAGTGGCGCCGCCCGAGATGCCCGCTTAAACCCGGGGCGGTCCGAATGCGCGATGGTGGCTTCCAGCACGGCGGTGCGGGGATGACCATCGGAGCCTAAACCTATTGGTGTGGCGTGGGTTTCGACGGTGCTGCCGGTTCCCTCGCCGTCCACGATGCGCATCACGACGGTGCGTGCCTCCGGGCAACTGAACTCCGCGACGACGGGAACGCCTAGGCGGCCCATCCGGAAGGTCACCGCCACCAAGAAGTGATCGACATGTTCGGTGGGCGCAGTGAGCACTTCGAGCTGGGTGAACGAGTATGGGTGAAACCATGCGCCGTGCCAGGGATCAAGTCGGTTGGCGATGATGTCGGTCGGCTCGCACACACCGGCCATGCGGGTGACGGCAGCCAAGGTGTCGCCGGTCGGTCTGGCCGGAATCACCGGCTCCTCCAAGGGGGCCTCACCCCCCAGCTTGTCGAGCCGCACCCATACCAGGGTGCCGTCGTCGTGGCTGGGCAACGGGCTCCAGCCGAATTCGCGCGCATGGCCGTCTAGGGCCAGCCCGTGCCATCGGCAAATCAACGTGCCGCGCTGCACGGTCCCGGTGGCGAGGTCGGCCCCCAGGTGGGGGCAACTACGTGGACCGACGCAAAGTCGGCGCTGCTCGTCGCGCCAGGCGACGACATTGACACCGGCAACACGCGCGCCGAACGGCTGCCCGGAACGCACTTCACGGCTGGCGGCGAACGCGTACCAATTGCCGGTGGGTTTGTGCTGGGATCGTTCCAGCGCGGCTTCAATGATGGCAGGTTGCGCGTCGCGATATGTCGGGCGCTGACCGGCCCATGACGTACGCGGGATCACTTGCAGTGGCCAGTCTTTAGGCCCCCCTAAAGGCCACAGTTGTTGCAGCCGTTCGCGGATATTCATCGTCGACTGGATCTTTCGCGGGCGGCAAGCCATCGCAGCAGTGGTGACCGGCCTTGGGTGGGTACCGTGGTCAACGGGTGCCCGGCCAGTCCCCATCGTCTCAACAATTGATTGGCGGCGCACCAGCCGGTGGTGGCGGCGCGCTCCATGAGTGCCACCGGCAGGTCGATGCGGATAGCGTCGCCGGCCAACAGCAGACCGGGCTGGGGCGTAACCACTGCGGGCCGGCCGGAGTAGGACCCGGGCGCAAAAAGCGGGCAATCGCTGCGATGCAGCAACCGCTCGCAAACGACCTGCGCCGCTGCGGTTTCCGGATATAACTCGTGTAGTTGGCGTAGCACAGCCGCATGGGACGGCGCGGAATCAAGGGCATAGGAGTGCAATTCAACAACGGAACCACCGTGCGCTCGGGCCCACTCGCCGGCTTCGCGTTCATAGCGCTCCAACACGCTGATGTTGTCAAGTGGCTCATGACCGGCGGTGCCCAGAAACGCCGGCCGCTGCGGTGCGACCGGGCGGTCGAGCCATAACCGATGTACGGCAAACGGTGGCGCGGTGCGCAGCTGGGCGATCTGTGCACGCCAGATGCCCGTGCCCAGGCTGGTCGACGCCGAAACGATCCGCTGTAAGCCGGCGACGTCGGTGGCCAGCACCACGGCGTCTGCGTCCAGGTGTTCGTCGGAATCGATCTGCACCCGGAACGGTTTCGCCGAACTCGTGTCGATGCGCAGCGCACTGGTGCCGAGCCGAAACCGCACATCCTGCCCTTCGAGGTAGCGCCTTAGCGGCTGCCAGAGCGCGCTGTCGTAGTTCGCGGAGGGAACATCGAAGATGAGCCCTTCGGCCGATCCCAGAAAATAAATATGGAACATGGTCGCCAACTCGGCGGCAGACAGCTTCGATGGGTCGGCGAAGAAGCTGCGGGAAAACACCTCGAATGCCAGATGCCTTGCGGCGTCGGGAAATCGAATGCTTTTCAAAAACGTCGCGGCGTCGACGTCGTCAAGCCGCTGATATATCTCGGGCACCGACACCGCGGCCAGTGGCGCGGCTGCGCGAGCGTCGATCTGGATGAAGTCGCGCAGCCGAAATGTCGGACTGCGCGCCGCGAAGACCAGCGCGTTCCAGGGCGGGGTGCGCGGCAGCCCGCGGAAGCTGTCGCGCCGGCCCGCGCCGTCGATGAGCGGATAGTCGTCGATGGGCGTGAGCATGCGCAGTTGCGGATCGATTCGCTTCAGCAGGGCCCGCAGGTTGTAGTACTGCCGGAAGAACGCGTGGAAGCCGCGATTCATCGCGAGGTCAACCCCGTCATGGTGTTCGGTCCAGCCGCCCACCCGACCGCCGAGGTAGTGCTCGCGTTCAATGACCTCGACGGCGACGCCGCGTTCAGCCAGTCCAGTGGCGGCGGTCAGCCCCGCGATGCCACCGCCCACGACGACCGCCCGCGGCCGCGACGGCAGCGCATTGGCATCCGGCAATCCCGTTGGTGCGGGCAGTGTTTGGCGACGGCGATCGGTCATTACGGCGCATCTGCTAAGAAGGTGTGCACGATGTTGGCTTCCCAGCCGGGCATCGTTTCGCTGTGCACTGCGGTGAAGCCGGCGTCGGCAAGGCGCGCCCGGAACTGCGCTGCGCCGTCGAACGCCAGCACGCTGCGCCACAAGTAGCGATACAGCGCGGTGTCACGGGTGCGCCACCACCCGGCGGGGATGATGATGCCCCAGCACACGGCGTGCCAGACGCGGGTAGCAGCACGCGAGTCGCGCACCGAATATTCGTGCACTGCCAGGGTGCCGCCGGGCCGCAGCAGCATGCGAAATTTCCGCAATTGGTTGTCCCGGTCGGCGAGGTTGCGTATCAGGTACGCGGCCAGGATGCCGTCGAACGGTCCGGTGATGCCGTGCTCGGCCAGCTGCTCGACGGGAGTGTGCACGAACCGCACCGATGGGGGCCAGTCCTTCGCGAGCGCCGCGTCGAGCATTCCCCGCGACGCGTCGACAGCAACGATGTCGGCTTCTGGTGCGACGGCCAGTAATGCGGCTGTCGACGCGCCGGTGCCGCATCCGGCGTCGAGCAGCCGTAAGCCCTTGCCACGGGATTGGATTCGCATGCGGCGGGCCGAAAGAACAAGATGCTCATGGTAACCGGGGTTGGCGTCGACCAGCCGATCGTATGCCGCGGCACCGGCGTCGAACGCGGCCGCCAGGTTGCCGGGGTGCAAGCCGATTTCACCGACGCGCACGTTGCCGTTCCCACAGCAGCAGCACCGCGGTGGCCAGAGCGAAGCCGAATAAGAAGTCCTCGATCGGGATGTCGAAGGGGAACCGCAGGCCGGTGGTCTGACGCTCGTCATAGATGACGACGGGCGAGCTGCGTTTGGTCAGCCACCCGTCCACCGGAATCTGGAAGCCGAGCACGATCAGCATCGACAGCCAGTAGGCCGGTCGCCGGAACAGTCCGGTACGCAGTACCGCCAATTCCAATACGCACACGGTCACAACCGCGGCGGCGGCCGGCACCGTGTAGCCCAGACCGGTCATCGGCGGCTGACCCTTTCCAGGATGGTGCTCACGGCGTTGTAGGTCAGCAGTGCGCACACCGGAATGACCACGAAGAACAAGACTTCTTCGATCGGCACCCGAAACGGGATGCTCAGGCCGGCGATGTAGGCGCCGTTGTAAGTCCACACGTGCGCGGCGATCGCTATCTCATCCCAGATCAAAAATGCTGCGGCCACCGGGAGGACCGCCCTGATGAGCCGCCGCCACTGACGGTAGACACCGGGACCGAACAACTCCAGGGGCGCGGTGATCGCCAGGCATGCAGCCAGGACCAACAGGTATTGCCACCGATCGGTCATGCCGCCCCCGATTTTCGAGGATCAGTAACACTCCGCGCGCTGTTGCGGGCCCGCCACGACCGTATCAGTCCGGCACCGGCGACCTGCAGTCGTCGAGCCTTACCGACGGTGGCCCGGTGGGTGAACACCGCGAAGTCGCTTGCCTCGATGCGGTCCAGGATTTCCGAATACAGCGTCGCCGCGGTGGCCACGCAGGGCCGCGAGCGGGGCGCAAGCAAGGCGATTCCGGCCGCGGCGAACCGATAAGTCTGCCGGGTGATTTCGTGCTGCGCCGCCAGCGCCTCCCGTACCCGCGGATCGGTACGGCGGTTCAGATGACACCACATCAACAGATCCCGATCGACTCCGTGAGCGGCGAGCTCGTCGGCCGGCAGGTAGATGCGTTGTCGCTGCAGATCTTCGTCGACGTCGCGCAAGAAATTCGTGAGCTGAAACGCCCTGCCGAGTGCTGCGGCGTACGGTGCAGCCTCCTCGACAGGGGCCACGGTGCCCAGTATCGGAAGCACTTGCAGCCCGATCGCTTCGGCGGAGCCGCGCATGTAGAGGTTGAGCGCGTCGCGGTTCGGATAGTCGGTGATCGTGAGATCCATCCGCATCGACGCCAGAAAGTCATCGAACAGCTCGGTGCTGATCTCATACCGGCGGACGGTGTGGGTAACCGCCGCGAGCACGGGCTCGTCGCGGTGATCACCGCCGGCGAAAAACCGGTCAGCCAGTTGCTGCAGACGTTCGGCCCGGATCTCGGTGCCCACCCGCGGATCAAGATCATCAAGGATGTCGTCGGCGTAGCGGGCAAAGCCGTACAGCGCGTGCACGGGTGGACGTTGGTCCGGCGCCAGCAGCCGGGTGGCCAGAAAGAAGGTACGGCCGTGCGCGGCGTTGAGTTCGCGGCAGCGGCGGTACGCGTCGCGCAGACGCGGATCATCGATTCCGGCTGCGTCCAGCTCGCTGCGGATCATGACAACCTGGCTTTCGTGTCGATATGGGTCGCCCTCCGGTGGGCGATGCCGGTGATGCGGTCTGCGGCCAGCCGCCCGGAGATCAGCGTGGTCGGCACACCGACACCGGGCACTGTGGACGACCCGGCCAGCACCGCGTTGTCGATGCCGCGCACCATATTGGCCGGCCGGAACGGACCCGTCTGGCCGAAGGTGTGAGCCAGCGCGAATGGGCTGCCGGCCGCCATGCCCTGACGCGCCCAGTCAGCGGGTGTGACCACGTCCAGCACCGTCGCGTCGTCACGCAACCCAGGCAGCAGCCGGTCTTGCACGGTGTCAATGACCTTGGCTGCGTACGCATCGCCGACGCGGGCCCAGTCGATAGTGCCGCGATCGAGGTTGGGTGCCGGGGCAAGTACGTAAAGCAGATCGTGCCCGGCAGGAGCCAGCGCCGGATCACTGGCGGTGGGGCGGGTGACCAGTAATGACGGATCCTGCATGAGTTGCCCGTCGCGGATGATGTCGGTGAAGGTCTGATCCCATGCCTCACCGAACAGTATCGTGTGATGCGCCGTCTGGGACGCAACGTTGCGACAACCTATGTGGGCCACGACCGCCGACGGTGACGGCCGCAGCGGCAAGGCGCGACGCGGTTTGCGGCCCAGCAGTGCATAGGTTTGCGGCAGTTCCGTGGTCAGCACCACGGCGTCGCAGGCAATGCGTGCGGAGTCGTCTGTTCGCACGGCGTTGATCCGCCCGCCGCTGCTTTCGAGCCCGGTAACCGTCGCGTTGTAGCGGAATTGAACACCTGCCTCGACGGCCGCGGTGGCCAGTGCGTCGGGCAGCGCGCGTACACCGCCGCGGGGGAACACCACTCCCGAAATCGTGTCCATGTAGGCGATAACCGCGTACACGGCGAGAGCGTCGCGCGGGGCCACGCCCGCATACAGCGATTGGAAGGTGAAGACCCGCTGCAGCCGTGGGTCGCTGATATAGCGGTTGATCATGCGATCCCACTTGCGGAATCCCCCGATCGCGGCCAGCTGCGCCAATTGCGGGGTGAGCAGTGACAGCGGGGAATCGAAGTTGGCCCCGATGAACCCGTCGAACTCGGTGCGGTACAAGCGCGTCAGCCACTCGCGCAGCCGCCGGTAGCCCGCTGCCTGCCCGGAGCCCGCGAACTCTTCAACGGCGGCGGCCATCCGATCCGGATCACTGTGCACGTCCAGCGCGCTGCCGTCGGCGAACACGGCGCGGTAGGCCGGGTCGAGCGGCAGCAGCTCCAGACGGCCAGACCGGGTTTGGCCTACGGCCGCCAACGTCTCGTCGATGATGTCCGGCATGGTGAGCACCGTCGGCCCGGTGTCGACCCGGTAACCGTCGATGTCGAGCCGGCCGGCCCGTCCTCCCGGCCACGCGTGCCGCTCTACCACCGTGACCGCACGCCCCCGACCGGCCAGGTGCAGCGCCGCGGAAAGGCCCGCCAGGCCGGCGCCGATCACCACCACGTGATCGGTGTTCCCCGCGACGGTCTTCATGGTCAACAGTCTCCCAGGCTCGTACTGGTCATTCGGCGCGATCCGTGCATGCTGCCGCCATTTCGGCCAGCGCGGCGCGAACGGCCTGGTCGATCCCCATGTCGCTCACGACGTTGCACGCGGATGCGACGCGGTCGCTGATCATCTCTTCGATCAACTGCACCGCCCCTGTCGCGACGATCAACGCCGTCCACCGGTCGAGCGCGCCGTCGTCGAGGACTTCGCCGTTCATCAATTCTTTGAGTTCCCGGCGGGCCTGCGGGTCGGCCAGCTGGTAGGCGGCAACCACGACGCTAGTCGCCTTGTGTTCGAGCAAATCCCCACCACTGGGTTTGCCCGTTGCCGCCGGCGAGCCGAACACTCCCAGCACGTCGTCGCGCAGCTGAAACGCTTCGCCGACCGCGGTGCCGTAGCGGCCAAGCTTTGACAAGGTCCGATCGTCGCAGCCGGCCATCGCCGCACCGATTTCCAGGGGCCGGCGCACGGTGTAATTGCCCGACTTGCGCCGCGCCACCTCCAGCACGGCCTCCAACGACGGCAGGTGGCGGACGTCGTTGGTCAAGTCGGCGAACTGACCCACCGCCAGCTCGGTGCGCATCGCGTCATAGCGCGGCCATGCCCGCTGCAGCCGCTCGGGTCCGACACCGCTTTCGCGCAGCATCTGCCCGGCCCAGATCAGGCACAGGTCGCCCAGCAGGATGGCGGCCGACTCGCCGAACCGGCGCGCCGAGCCCGATAACCCGCGTTCGCGGTGCCAACGGGCGAATTGGAGGTGTGCCGCCGGCCGGCCCCGTCGTTGCGCGGAACCGTCCATGACATCGTCTTGCAGGAGCGCGAAGGCGTGCATCAACTCGAAACTGGCCGCGGCCCGCAACGCAGCCGTGCTCGGCGCCGCACCGCATAGCCACCCCAGGTACACGAACGTCGACCGCAGGCATTTGCCGCCGGAGACGAATTCCGCCAAGATGTCGCCGACCGCGTCGATGCCTGTCCCTTCGAGCTCAGCGGCGCGGCGCGCGGCGACGAACTCGGCAACCTCGGCGAGTACGGTCCGTCGTACCTGCGACCGCCAGACGCCGAACTCATCAGCGGCCGGCCGGGCCGAATCCATCGGCGGCGCTGCCGTGGCGGGCGCTAACGACAAAGCGGGAATGTTGCCCATGCGCTTCCTCTCTGATGGGTTGGCATCTCAGACTTGAGCGGCTCAGACTGGCGTGGTCATGCCCGCCGGTGGAGCGCACAAAAAGCCCAACACCGGCGGGAACGCCCGCTTTGACCGGCCCCTCATCACCGGGTAACGACATAGCCGTCACCTAGGTTCAGTTACTTAAACATTAATTTAATGAAAGTCATGGGAGCGCGCCAGCCGAATGCGGCTGGGGTGGTCGGGGCGGCGCCCTGCGCGCGAACCGCGCCGCAGCGGCAAGGCTGCCGCCACCCCGTGATCGCGAATTTCAACGAATTAAACATTAACGAACTGAAATGATCCGTCATTGGGCGATATGCTGCACACTGTTATGGACGCTGATGAGCAGGTCTCCGGTCGGGACACCCTGGAGTCGCTGATCTCGGCCGATCTGCGGGAGATAGCGACCGAGTCCGACCAGATCGGCCGGCTGTTCGCGGTGTCGCATGACCTGCGGTCCAACGATTTTCGTGCCCTGCTGCACATCATGGTGGCCGAAACCGCGGGACAGCCGATGACCTCGGGTGACCTCAGCCACCGGATGGGCCTGTCCGGTTCGGCTATCACCTACCTGGTGGATCGGCTGACCGGTGCCGGTCACATTCGCCGCGACTCCCACCCCGCCGACCGCCGAAAAGTCATCCTGCGTCATGGCCAATCCGGTCTGGCCACCGCCCAATCGTTCTTCGGCCCGCTGGGTGCGCACACGCGGGTCGCGCTCGAAGACCTATCCGACGCCGACTTGGTGGCGGCGCATCGTGTCCTCGCCGCGCTGATCGACGCGATGCGCCGGTTTCAGGGCGAATTGGCCAGCCCCTGGCCATGATCCATGCGCCGTGCTGGCAGAGCCGCAAGCTGATTCCGTACCTGCCCGTCGGTCACGGCAGCGTAGTGATCGTGCCGGCCGTCAGCAGTGCGGTGTAATAGCTCCCGCCGGGGTAAAAATCGGGTGTGATCGTTCCCGCGACCATATCGGTGATCCAGCCCTGCGTCAGACCCCACACCGCCGCGACGTTCCCCTGTCGCGGACACGTGCAGACCAGGTTCTCGTAGAACGGCGACGACGGACCGAGCACGTCGCCGTGAGCGCCGGTTGTGATCTTCACCCCGAGAAATGGCCGGTTCGACAGGTACCGTTCGATTGCCTTTGTGCCGCTTTGGAAGTCGTTACAAAGAATTCTTGGCGACGCCGTTGCGTAGATCGGCAGAGCGGTGCCGGCCAGACCCGTCAGCGCGTCTTCGGTGTTGGAACCGATAAACGACTTCACGCCGTCTTCGCTGACGATACCGCGCATCTGTGCGAACGTAGCCGGGTAGGTACTACGCAGACGATTGGCGACGTATTCGACAGCCTCCGCGCCGGCCGAATGTCCTACGAACACGAGCCTGTTGGGTAACGGCGTCACCGGCAGTCCTACCTTGGCCGCAGCCTTGCTGAAGGAGGTCGCCAAGGCGCCATTCGGATCATCTTTGTGGGCAAAGACATCGGCGATGTTATCGAGGAAGCCGGTGTTGTTACCGAGGTTCTCCACAGTGCAGCCGAAGAGGTTTACAGTGGCCAGCGTGGTCGCCATAACGAGATAACCACGGTTGGCGAGCATGGGGGCAAATGCAGACCATACTTGCTTGTCTTCGACGAAGCCGTGTTGCAGCCAGACCAATCCCAATGGCGCTGCGCTGGGAAAATACCAGGCCGTCGCTACCGCATAGGGCAGGTTTGCGCAGCCGATGGCGGTCGTGGTGTTTGCCACCAAGTACTCGGCCCGGGCTTGGTGCGGGACGAGCACTATCTGGGCAACCGTGACGATGCCCATTATCACCGCGATTACGCGACGGGCAGCCCGGACGGTTGCATACACGGCCACGGAAAAATTCAACCAACGCCGCAGGCGAAATCGCCTTTATTGCGCCCAAATGCAGGTGTGTCGCGTGGGCGGTGTGTGTTCGTTGGGCTCGCGACACCTTGGCTGCGTAGCGCCTTGGCTCAATGGCTGTGCCCGAGCAGGTGACGCAAGGCCTGGTCGAGGTCAGGTTGGCGAAATCGGTGTCCGGCCGCAGTGAGCTTCTGGGGAATCACTCGTTGGCTGGCGCACGCCAGTTCGCGGGCGCCCTGCGCGCCGAGCAATAGCCGGGGTCCCAGCGACGGCACCGGCAACACCGCGGGCCGGTGCAAGACCTGGGCCAGGGTGTGGGTGTACTCGCTGTTGCGGATTGGTTGTGGGGCAACAGCATTCACCGGACCCGACAGCGCGGTATCCCACAGCCCGCGGTGATACACGTCGACCAGATCGTCAATCCCGATCCAGGACAGCCATTGTCGGCCGTCGCCGAGTCGGCCGCCCAACCCGGCACTGAACAGCGGACGCATCAGCTTTAACGTGCCGCCGCGCGGGGATTGCACGATGCCGGTGCGCACCCGCACCACCCGCACGCCGGCCTGCTCCGCGGGCGCCGTCGCGTCCTCCCACTCGGCCACGACATCTGCCAGAAACCCGTCGCCGCGATCGCTGTCCTCAGTGAGGATTTCGTCGCCACGGTCGTACCCGTAGTACCCGATCGCCGAAGCCGCAATCAGCACGGCGGGCCCGGCCTCGGTGCGGCCCAGCAGTTCGGCCAGTCGGCGGGTCGGGCCAATCCTGCTGTCGCGGATGGCATGGCGATGATTTTCGGTAAACCGGCCGGCGATCGAGGCGCCAGCCAAATGGATAACCACGTCAACTCCGGTGAACAGCTCCGGATCGGGATCGTCGGGGTTCCACTCTCGCTCATCGTCTGCTCGTGCGGTTCGGCGGACCAGCTCAATGACGCGATGGCCGCCGGTGCGTAGAAATGCGGTCAACGCCGAACCGACCAGTCCCGACGATCCTGTGACGGCGACCGTCGCTGGCGCCAGTCCGTTCTCGGCCGCCAGCCGGTGGGCAGCTAAATCGTCGGCCAGTTGACGGTGCCGGTAGGCGAACATCTCGCGCAACAACGACCCGGGTACCGGTGTGTCGACCCGGTCAATGACTTTGGTGCGGTTGTCGCCGACGTCTTCAAACTCATGGGTGTGCCGCCAGCGCACGGCGATCCGTGCCGGCAGCGTGGCCAGCCCGTCGCTACCGATGGTGTCGACGAAACGCCGCGGCGGGTCGTAGCAGTCGGGCTGGTGAACGGCGACCCAGCGCAGGCCCCCAGGGAGCGCGAGCGTGGCGCGCCCGTCCTTGAGCGAGGCAGCCTCGGTGACCAGCCGCATGGGCTGCCACGGCGGTGAGAGTCGGTTGAAAGCACCCGGTCTGGCATACCAGGCGAAGACGTCGGCGATCGGCGCGTCGACCACGCTCGAATATTCCAATCCCATCACTCGACGTTAACGGCGAAAGCACGAGGTGTCTCGAGCCGTCACGGGTAAAAGTGTTTTCATGAGTGTTCAAACCGGAATCCGGTCCCTGCTCGACACCGCGCTCGATCGGACAATCGTCCCCGGCTACAGCCGCATCGGCTATCGGCTGCGCCGCTTGGGGTGGGCGGACGACCCAGAGCCGGGAGCGCTGAACGGCCGCACCGCGCTGGTCACCGGCGCAAATCGCGGCATCGGCAAGGCGATTGCCGCGGGCCTGGCCGGGCTTGGCGCGACCGTCTTGCTGACCGTTCGCGACCGAGGAAGCGGTGAGCAGGCCCGCAAGGAGATCGTCGCGGCCGACTCGGGAGCCGA
Organism: uncultured Actinomycetota bacterium; assembly: GCA_963730415.1. GTDB lineage: Bacteria > Actinomycetota > Actinomycetes > Mycobacteriales > Mycobacteriaceae > Mycobacterium. The sequence goes on from CAVSSC010000004.1 coordinate 833,813, forward strand.
CGTGCGGGTAGAGGTGTGCGACGTGTCGGACCTCGCCGCCGTCCGTGCCTTCGCCGCCGACCTGACCAGCCGAATCTCGACGCTGGACGTGTTGATCCACAACGCCGGCGTGTTGCCCGCCGCCCGCACCGAGACCCGCGACGGGCACGAGGTCACCTTGGCCACCCACGTGCTGGGTCCGGTGTTGTTGACCGAGTTGCTGCTGCCGATCCTGGCCACCTCCGGCGATCCACGGGTGATCCTGATGTCCTCGGGCGGGATGTATACCCAATCGCTGCCAGCCAACGACCCCGAATACCGCGAGGGGCGATACCGCGGTGCTACCGCTTACGCGCGAACGAAACGAATGCAAGTCGCGCTCACGCCAATCCTCGCGCGCCGCTGGGCGCCACAGCACGTCAGCGTCTACTGCACGCACCCCGGATGGGCCGACACTCCTGGCGTGGCCGCGTCACTTCCGGCTTTTCGGGCGCTCACCGGGCCCATACTGCGCACAGCGGAAGAGGGAGCCGACACCGCCCTGTGGCTTGCCGCGACCAAACCCGCGCCGCCAACCGGGCGTTTCTGGCACGATCGGCGGCCCAGACCCGAGCACTATCTGCCGTTGACCAGGTACGGCGATCGCGACCGGCAGCGGGTGTGGCGCTACTGCGCAGACGCGATCGGTATCGGAAACCCTTAGCAGCTAACGGTTCGGCAAGGCGTGCTCGATGATGGGCAGCCGTTGCTGCGGCTGGCGCTCGGCGCGCTTGGCCGCCAGATACACCTGTGCGGTCTCCTTGGCCACGGTCTTCCAGTCGAAGTCTGACGTGAGCCGTTCGCGGGCGGCGCGGGCGCGCCGCTGCGCGGCGTCCGGATCGTCGAGCACGGTTCGTACCGCCGAGGCCAGCTGAGCCACGTCGCGGGGCGGACACGACACTCCGGTCTGGCCGTTGATCACCGCCTCGCCCAGACCGCCGATGTTCGACGTCACGAGCGGAGTACCGGCCGCGGCGGCCTCCAAAGCGACGATCCCGAACGGCTCGTAGTGACTGGGTAACACCGCGGCATCGGCCCGATGCAGTACCTCCAGCAGCTCGGCATGATCAAGGTGCCCGACAAACCGAGTTGCCTTGAGTACCCGGTGTTTACGGGCTTGGTCGATGAGCCACTCCTGCTGGGTGCCTTCCCCGGCGATGGTCAGGGTGGTACCCGGGTGTGTGCGCCTGATCCGCGGCAGCGCGGCGATGGCGTCATGTACACCTTTCTCGTACTCCAGCCGCCCCAGGAAGAGCAGTTCGGCCGGCCCGGTGCGCGGCCGGCGCGCCGCGAACGGCCAGCGCGCCGCGTCAATACCGTTGCGGATCACGGTGATCTCGGCCAGCCCGGGACCGAACAGTTCGGTGATCTCGTCAGCCATCGACGCCGAACACGTGATCAGCGAATCGGATTCACGCACCAGCCACGACTCGACCGCGTGCACCTGACGGCTGAGTGCACCCGTGACCCAGCCGGAATGCCGGCCGGCTTCGGTTGCGTGAATCGTGGAAACCATTGGTACGTCGTAGAACTGGGCGAGTGCGATCGCAGGGTGGCCCACCAGCCAGTCGTGTGCGTGCACGACGTCGGGACGCCACGACCGATTCGTGCCCTGTTTCTTCAGCGACAACCCGGTGCGGATCATGGAATGGCCCATCGCCAGGGTCCACGCCATCATGTCGCTGCCGAACGTGAATTCGTGCGGGTCGTGCGCGGCCGCGATCACCCGGACCCCTTCGACGACCGCGTCGGACGAGGGGTGCGTGCTGGGATCGGTGCCCGAGGGACGGCGGGACAGCACGACGACCTCGTGACCGGCCGCCGCCAGCGCGGTCGACAGGTGATGCACGTGCCGGCCGAGTCCGCCGATCACCACCGGCGGGTACTCCCAGGAGACCATCAGGATTTTCACGCGACGGCCCACCTCTTGCGCGAGCGGGAGAGCCGGGTCGTCATCGGGGCAGCCTGCGCGCGTCCAGGGCGCCGAACAAGCCGTCGGCGCGGTTCCAACCGTCAGCTAGCCGTTGCGCGGTGTCGCGCCGACCCGACGCCAGCGCCCCGGCGATCTCGCGGGTGGCGTGGGCGTGCAGGTGGGCGCGGTACCGGGCGTAGTCGGTGGCCGAGTCCTTACTCACCATGAACGGCCAGTCGCTGGAGACGGTGAGCAGGGTCTCGCGCAGGATCTGGTCGGCGACGTGGTCGCGGGGGAGCGGCCCGTCCAGCGAAGCCGTCTGCGACAGCGCCTTGTCGACGGTGCTCAGCGCTGTGTCGACCACTTCGGTGTTGAGCTGGACCAGATCGGCCACCTTGTCGCCGGCCCACACCTGCCAGTCCTTGCCCGACCCCCACGAGCTGGGCGGCAATGCGACCGCGTTCCCGACGAATCCGTCGGCGATGGCGTCGCGCAGGGTGCCCACCCGCACGCCGGCCTCGGGCAAGGCCCGCAGCACCCGCTGTAGCCACGTCGGTCCCTCGTACCACCAGTGGCCGAACAGCTCGGTATCGAAGGCGGCGACCACGTGAGCGGGCCGCCCGATGCGCTCAGACTCGGACAGCAGCCGGCTACGGACCACGTCGACAAAGTCGGCGACATGGATGTCGACCGTCTGGTCGGCGCGCTCGGGATCGTAAGGCGCCTTGGCCTCTGAGGGCACATTGCGGCCGGTCACCCTCGCCGGCTTGAGCCCGGTGAGGTGGTCATAGGTGTGGAAATCACGGTAGGTGGCATGCCCGGGGTAACCAGATTTCGGTGACCACACCCGATAGCTGACCTGCAGGTCGCGCCCGAACGCGACCACATCGGTGTCGCCGACGGGCCGGCCCAGAGCGGTATCGCCGTGCAGGGACGGGCCGTCGACCATGAAGTGCGTGACTCCCGCAGCGGCGTAGTCGTGTTCCAGGCCGGGGGCGTAGGCGCATTCGGGCGCCCAGATCCCGCTCGGGCGCTGCGCCAGCCGCTGCTGCGCGTCGGCCAGGCCCTCGCGCAGCGCGAACTCGCGCAGCCGCGGCGCCAGCAGCGGCTGAAACGGGTGGGCCAGCGGGCCGCCGAGCAACTCCACCGCGCCGGCGTCGATCAGTCTGCGCAACAGCGGGCTGCCGCCGTGCCGCCATAGGGTGGCGAAGTCGTCGAGGGCCCGCTCCGCCTCAGCGCATTCGCGAAGTCCCAAGGCCCGCAACGCTTCCGGTGTGCATGACTGGTAGCTGGCCGACTTCGATCGGGGAGCAGACCCCACACTGGCGGCCTCCGCTGCCCGCAGCCGCCAGTTGGCCAGCCAATGATGCAAGCCGTCAAGGCAATACGGGTCGTCGAGCTGGGCGTTCACCACCGGAGTGACGCCGAGCGTGACCAGCCCCTGGCGATCCTCGTCGGCCAAAGTGTTCAGCACCCGCATCAGCGGCAGATAGGCCGCCGCCCAGGATTGGTAAAGCCATTCCTCGCCGACCGGCCAGCGGCCATGGTGGGCCAGCCATGGCAGGTGGGTGTGTAGAACCAGGGTGAATAGGCCGGGAACCCGGTCTTGCCTTGAACTCACTGTGCTCACGGCGCTACCGCGATTGCGATCAGATCGAGACTGTCATCTATGTCATGGCCGTCCTGACCGCTCCCGACTATGTCGAAGTCGTCGGTACTGACCGCCGCGACGTCTGCCGCCAGCTCGGGCGACCAGGGCGCATCGGCCACCGCGCGCGCGATCTGCGCGTCGATGATGGAGCCGCCGTGGCGGGCATCCATGTCCCGCAGCCGCGGACCGTGGAATAACCCGCTGATCGACACGTTGCAGAAACCCGCGTCGAGCAGCAGCGCGGTCAGCTCGTCGGCGTTGAGTTCCCGGGTGTGGAACGGGTTGATCGGGGTGTCGCGGCCCGGTGAGAAGGTGATCCGGTTGGGCGTGGACACCATCAGCAACCCTTCGGGGCGCAGCACCCGGGCGCACTCGGCCACGAACTGCGTCTGGTCCCACAGGTGCTCGATGACCTGGAAGTTCACCACGGCATCCACCGACGCGTCGGGCAGCGGCAGCTTGGCCAGGTTTGCCTGCATGACGTCCACCCTGGGGTAGCGGCTACGGACGTGGGCCACCGCGGCCTCGTCGTAGTCCACAGCGACGACCCGGCGGGCGACGCCGGCGATCAGATCGGCGCCGTAACCTTCGCCACAACCGGCCTCGAGCACGTCGGCGCCCGCGCAGCGCGCAGCCAGTCGCTGGTAGACCACCTGGTGGCGGCGAAACCAGTAGTTTTCGATGTCCAGATCCGGGATGGTGCGCTCGCCCGTCAGCGTCAACACCGCGTCAGTCGCCGGCGAGGTATCGCCGGCGATGTGCTGGGGAACGTCGGGGACGAGTGCGCTCATTGCATAGGCAGGCTAACGCGAAGTGTCGGTTTCGCGAACCTGGGAAGTGGCCACCCTCTCTTGGAGAGGGCAGACGGGCCGCAAGAACCTGCACTACGACCCGCTATGGTGTGAAGGCAGACCGCACAAAGTTACCGGGTAGTAACACGGTTGTGCGTTGCGAATCGCGTACCGAGGTCCCGCAGTCGACCGCTGCGGGACCCCTTCGAGGAGGACAAACCACACTCATGACGAACATCGTGGTCCTGATAAAGCAGGTCCCAGACACCTGGTCGGAGCGCAAGCTGACTGACGGCGATTTCACGCTGGACCGCGAGGCCGCCGACGCGGTGCTGGATGAGATCAACGAGCGCGCTGTAGAAGAGGCGCTGCAGATCCGGGAGAAAGAAGCCGCCGACGGCGTCGAGGGGTCGGTGACCGTGCTGACCGCGGGCCCCGAACGCGCCTCCGAGGCGATCCGCAAGGCCCTGTCGATGGGTGCCGACAAGGCCGTCCACCTCAAGGACGACGGCATACATGGCTCCTGCGTCGTGCAAACTGCCTGGGCGCTGGCGCGCGCGCTGGGCACCATCGAGGGCACCGAGCTCGTCATTGCCGGTAACGAATCCACCGACGGCTCCGGCGGCGCAGTGCCGGCCATCATCGCCGAGTACCTGGGCCTCCCGCAGCTGACCCACCTGCGCAAACTGTCCCTCGAGGGCGGCAAGGTCACCGGCGAGCGCGAGACTGATGAGGGCTTATTCACCCTCGAAGCCACATTGCCCGCGGTGGTCAGCGTCACCGAGAAGATCAACGAGCCGCGCTTCCCGTCCTTCAAAGGCATCATGGCCGCCAAGAAGAAAGAGGTAACGGTGCTGACCCTGGCCGAAATCGGGGTCGAAAGCGACGAGGTCGGGCTGGCCAATGCCGGGTCCACCGTGCTGTCGTCGACGCCGAAGCCGCCGAAGACCGCGGGTGAGAAGGTCACCGACGAGGGTGAGGGCGGCAACCAGGTCGCGCAGTACCTGGTCGCCCAGAAAATCATCTAAACGAGCACACATCCACAGACGAGAAGAGCGATAGAACCATGGCTGAAGTACTGGTGCTCGTTGAGCACGCTGAAGGTGCGCTGAAGAAGGTCAGCGCCGAATTGGTCACCGCCGCCCGCGCCCTGGGTGAGCCGGCTGCCGTCGTGGTGGGTGCGCCTGGGACGGCCGCACCGCTGATCGACGGGCTGAAGCAGGCAGGTGCCGCCAAGATCTATGTCGCCGAGTCCGACGACGTCGAGAAATACCTGATCACCCCGGTGGTCGACGTGCTGGCCGCGCTGGCCGAGTCGAACGCGCCCGCCGCCGTGCTGCTGGCCGCCACCGCCGATGGCAAGGAGATCGCGGGCCGGCTCGCGGCCCGAATCGGATCCGGTCTGCTGGTGGACGTGGTCGAGGTGAAAGAGGGCAACAAGGGAACCCACTCCATCTTCGGTGGCGCGTTCACCATCGAGTCGCAGGCTAACGGCGACACCCCGATCATCACGGTGCGGGCTGGCGCCATCGACGCGGAGCCGGCCGCTGGCGCGGGTGAGCAGGTCACCGTGGAGGTGCCGGCTCCCGCCGAGAACGCCACCAAGATCACGGCCCGCGAGCCGGCTGTTGCCGGTGACCGCCCGGAGCTGACCGAGGCCACCATCGTGGTGTCCGGTGGCCGCGGGGTGGGCAGCGCGGAGAACTTCAGCGTGGTCGAGGCGCTGGCCGACTCGCTGGGTGCCGCCGTCGGGGCGTCGCGCGCCGCGGTCGACTCCGGCTACTACCCCGGCCAGTTCCAGGTCGGCCAGACCGGCAAGACGGTATCGCCGCAGCTCTACATCGCGCTGGGCATCTCCGGCGCTATCCAACACCGCGCGGGCATGCAGACGTCCAAGACCATCGTCGCGGTCAATAAGGACGAAGAGGCGCCCATCTTCGAGATCGCCGACTACGGCGTGGTGGGCGATCTGTTCAAGGTCGCTCCGCAGCTGACCGACGCGATCAAAGCTCGCAAGGGCTAGTCTCGGCCAGGCGCAAAGCCCCCCACGCCGCGGCGTGTCGGGGGCTTTTGCGTTTCCGCACAAGTGGGTGGTACTCCCAGCTGGGCTATCTGAGCGCCCCGCTTTCTTCGCTATGACATTTCGTCACCTGACGTGCACGGACACGTCATAGCGACGATGCCGACTAGCTCATCGGCTGCGCCACGTTGTGTTCTATGAGCATTGCTTCTGTCCTGATACCCAGCGACAAACCGGACGGCGCGGCGACCAGCTCTTCTGCCGGACCGCGCTACTCGTTGTTGCTATCCACCGACCCCAGCATGATCGAGGCGGCGCAGCGACTCCGGTACCACGTGTTCAGCAGTACACCCGGCTTCGCACTGCCGGCGGTCGACGAGGACCAACGAGACGTCGACAGGTTCGACGAGTACTGCGACCACCTGCTGGTCCGCGATGACGGCACCGGCGAGCTGGTGGGGTGTTATCGGATGCTGGCACCGGCGGGTGCCATCGCGGCCGGAGGGCTCTATACCGCGACAGAATTTGACATTCGCGCGTTCGATCCGCTCAGGCCGTCGTTGGTGGAGATGGGACGCGCCGTCGTGCGCGAGGGTCATCGCAACGGTGGCGTAGTGCTGTTGATGTGGGCGGGCATCCTGGCCTACCTGGACCGTTACGGCTACGACTATGTGACCGGGTGCGTGTCGGTACCCATCGGCGGTGAGTCCGACGACGAAGCTCCGGGTAGCCAGCTTCGCGGGGTCCGCGACTTCATCTTGAGCCGTCATGCCGCACCGCCGCAGTACCGGGTGCAGCCGCACCGGCCGGTGATCGTCGACGGGAAGGCCATGGACGACATTCCCGCGCCTTCACGGCCGTCGGTTCCGGCGCTGATGCGCGGTTATCTTCGGCTAGGCGCCCAGGTTTGCGGTGAGCCGGCGCACGACCCGGATTTCGGTGTAGGCGATTTCTGCGTACTGCTGGACAAGCGGCGCGCTGATACCCGATATCTGAGACGACTGCGGTCGGTGTCGGCGGCCTCCGAAATGGGCGGGGCAATGGCGGGCGGCGACCGATGAACGCTCCCGCAGTCACCGAGCACTCCTGGCAACCGCGCGCATCGTGCGATGCCGGCTGTGTGGGCGGGGGCGACGCAGCTGCGTCGCGGCCGCTGTTGGTGGCGCTGCGGGTAACGCTTCGCGTCATGCTGGCGCTGCTATTGGCACCGGGGGTCCCGCTGGTGGCGGTGCCAGTGCCGGGCCGAACGCGAGTTCAACGTATCTATTGCCGGTTGGTGCTGCGCTGTTTCGGTATCCGGATAGCGGTCTCGGGTAATCCGATTCGCAACCTGCGCGGGGTTTTGGTGGTTAGCCCGCACATGTCGTGGTTGGACGTCTTCGCGATCGGTTCGGTGATGCCCGGGTCGTTCGTCGCCCGTGCCGATATGTTCACCGGGCCCGCAATCGGGATGGTGGCCCGCATCCTGAAGATCATCCCGATCGAGCGGTCCAGTTTGCGGCGCCTGCCCGCGGTCGTGGACGCCGTCGCTGGCCGGCTGCGCGCGGGCCACACCGTGGTGGCCTTCCCCGAGGGCACCACCTGGTGCGGCCTGGACTGCGGGGCGTTCTATCCGGCCATGTTCCAGGCCGCTATCGATGCCGGCCGCCCGGTGCAGCCACTTCGGCTGACCTACCACCACGTCGACGGCAGCGTATCGACCGTCCCGGCCTTTGTCGGCGACGAGACGCTGTTGCGGTCGATCCGCCGGCTGCTCACCGTGCGGCGCACGCTGGCGCGGGTGCATGTCGAATCTCTGCAGCTGCCGGGGACCGATCGGCGCGCCTTAGCCAGCCGCTGCCAGTCGGCGGTGGGCGTGGGAGCGTCCCGGCACCCAGGTCACGGGCACATGCTGGTGGCCTGAGCAAACCGGCCTGCCGGTATCCTTGGGCGCGTCATGGTCTACCTCGATCACGCCGCCACCACCCCGATGCACTCCGCCGCCATCGAGGCGATGACGGCCGTGCTCGGAATCGTCGGCAATGCCTCCTCGCTGCATACCAGCGGCCGCACGGCACGGCGGCGGATCGAGGAATCACGCGAGCTGATCGCGGACAAGCTGGGCGCGCGTCCGTCAGAGGTGATCTTTACCGCCGGCGGCACCGAAAGCGACAACCTGGCCGTCAAGGGCATCTATTGGGCCCGGCGCGATGCCGAGCCGCGCCACCGGCGCATCGTCGCCAGTGAGGTGGAACACCACGCCGTGCTGGACTCGGTGAACTGGCTCGTTGAGCACGAAGGCGCCGAGGTGACCTGGCTGCCGACCGCTGCCGACGGCTCGGTGTCGGCGGCGGCGCTACGCGAGGCGCTGCAGAGCCACGACGACGTCGCGCTGGTCTCGGTGATGTGGGCCAACAACGAGGTCGGCACCGTCATGCCGACCGCCGAACTCGCCGCGGTCGCGGCCGAATTCGGAGTTCCAATGCACAGCGACGCCGTTCAGGCGGTGGGGCAGTTGCCCGTCGACTTCGCCGCCAGTGGGCTGTCAGCGATGAGCGTGGCTGCGCACAAGTTCGGCGGTCCTCCGGCTGTGGGCGCATTGCTGCTACGTCGCGACGTCACTTGTGTACCACTGTCGCACGGCGGGGGGCAGGAGCGTGATATTCGTTCGGGCACTGCCGATGTCGCCGGTGCGGTCGGAATGGCGGCGGCGGCCCAAATCTCGGTGGACGGACTTGAGGCCAACAGCGCGCGGCTGCGGGTGTTGCGGGATCGCCTGGTCGAACGGGTATTGGCCGACATCGAGGACGTCAGCCTCAACGGTGCCCGCGACCCGCTGCGACTTCCCGGCAACGCGCACTTCACGTTCCGCGGTTGCGAAGGCGATGCGCTGTTGATGCTGTTGGACGCCAACGGAATCGAGTGCTCGACCGGATCGGCGTGCACCGCCGGTGTGGCGCAACCGTCGCATGTGCTGATCGCGATGGGTGCCGACCCGACCAGCGCTCGCGGATCTTTGCGGCTCTCGTTGGGACACACCAGTGTTGACGCCGACGTCGATGCGGTGTTGCAGGTGCTGCCCGGCGCAGTGGACCGCGCCCGCCGGGCTGCACTGGCCGCTGCGGGGGCTTCCTAGGTGAAAGTTCTCGCTGCCATGAGTGGTGGCGTCGACTCGTCAGTCGCCGCCGCCCGTATGGTCGATGCCGGACACGACGTGGTCGGTGTGCACCTGGCGCTGTCAACCGCACCCGGCACGTTGCGCACCGGCTCGCGGGGCTGCTGCTCGAAAGAAGACGCCTCAGACGCGCGCCGCGTCGCTGATGTGCTCGGAATCCCGTTCTATGTGTGGGATTTCGCGGAGAAGTTCAAAGCAGACGTGATCGACGATTTCGTATCGTCGTATGCCCGCGGCGAAACACCCAACCCCTGCGTGCGGTGTAATCAGCGAATCAAGTTCTCGGCGTTATCGGCGAAAGCCCTTGCGCTGGGCTTCGACACGGTGGTCACCGGCCACTATGCCCGGTTGTCCGGTGGGCGGCTGCGCCGCGCCGTCGATCGGGACAAGGATCAGTCCTACGTGCTGGCGGTGCTGACCGACGAGCAGTTGCGACACGCCGCGTTCCCGATCGGGGACACTCCCAAGCCCCAGATCCGTGCCGAAGCTGCCCGCCGCGGCCTGGCGGTCGCCGAAAAGCCGGACAGCCATGACATCTGCTTCATCCCGTCCGGGAATACCCGAGCCTTTCTGGGCGAGCGCATCGGGGTTCGCCGCGGCACCGTGGTCAATGCGGACGGCGCGGTGCTTGCCGAGCACGACGGGGTGCACGGTTTCACCGTTGGCCAGCGCAAAGGCCTGGGCATCGCCGGGCCAGGACCCGACGGCCGCCCGCGCTACGTGACGGCAATCGATGCCGACACCGCGACCGTGCAGGTGGGAGAGGCGGCCGACCTTGACGTGCATGAGTTGGTCGGACGGGCGCCGGTCTTCACCGCGGGAATCGCGCCGTCAGGTCCCGTGAAGTGCGCGGTTCAGGTGCGGGCACACGGTGAAATGGCCAGTGCGGTAGCCGAATTGATCAGCAGCGAGCTTATTGTGCGGTTGCGCGCTCCACTGCGCGGCGTCGCGTGTGGCCAGACGCTGGTGCTGTACCGACCCGACCCCGACGGCGACGAGGTGCTCGGCAGCGCCACCATCGCCGGCGCTCGGCGCTAGCCCGGTACGTTCGCGGCGATGTTGGTCATCACGATGTCGGACACCGATTGCGCAAAGCCGCAGAAGGTGACTTCCAGCATGGCCACCGACAAGATCCGATAGTCGCGGCCGCAGCCGCCGGGCCGCAGGTGCAGCGAGGTGGCGTCGGCATTCCAGTCACCGACGTACTGCTGGCCGGCCGAGCCGCTCGCGCAGTCCCCGACGGTGGTCACCAGGGCGCCGAAGGCGCGCCGGGCGGTGTCGACATCTCGATAGGCTGCGGCGCCCTCGGAGATCAGCGCGCCGTCGGGCGGGTCTTGAAAGGTCGTCTTGTGGAACTCTTCGATATCGGGCCCAAACGTCGCCGTCTCGGCATAGATGAACCGGCATTCCCGCGGCGTGGTATCGGCGAGGGCGTTGATATCCACCGGGTTAGTGCCGTCCATGGAGGGAATGATCGTCAGGTGCTCGCCGGCGCCGGTGATGGCGCGCATCCGCGACTGGTCCAACAGGATCGTGTCGACACTGAAACCATGGCCGCCCTCCCTGCGGGTGGCACCGAATCCCGCCACGGCTGCGCCGTCCACCACCCGGGTGCACGCCGCCGTCAGCACCACTGCCCCGCACAACAGCAGCGGCCGGGTCAATCTCGCCATCTGCGACACCATTTCGCACCCTTCTTGCGTCGAACCTACCCGTGCAGACCCGCGGCAAACACCCCTGCCGACCGGCATGCGATGTGACGTCGAATACGGTTGCCGGGTGAGTGTTTTCGCGACGGCCAGCGGCGTCGGCTCGTGGCCCGGCATCGCCCCGCGGGAGGCCGCCGAGGTTGTCGTCGGTGAATTGGGGGGCGCGCTGGCCCACATCGTCGAGCTGCCCGCCCGGGGAATAGGCGCTGACATGCTCGGTCGAGCCGGCGCACTGTTGATCGACGTGGCCATCGACACGGTGCCTCGCGGCTACCGCATTGCCGCTCGGCCCGGCGCGGTCACACGCCGCGCGGTGAGTCTGCTCGACGAGGACATGGACGCACTGGAAGAGGCCTGGGAGGCGGCCGGCCTGCGTGGTTGCGGCCGCGTGGTCAAGGTGCAGGCTCCCGGGCCGATCACGCTGGCCGCCGAGCTCGAGCTGGCCAACGGCCACCGGGCGATCACCGACTCCGGTGCTGTGCGCGACTTGGCAGCGTCGCTGGCCGAAGGTGTTGCCGCGCACCGCGCGAGGCTGGCCCGGCGACTCGAGACACCGGTGGTGGTGCAGTTCGACGAGCCGTCGCTGCCGAAAGCATTGGGCGGACAGCTGATCGGGGTGACCGCGCTGAGTCCGGTGGCGCCGCTCGACGAGGCGGTGGCCGGCGCCCTGCTCGACACCTGCGCGGCAGGCGTGGGCGGTGAGGTGCTGCTGCACAGCTGCGCCCCAGGGATGCCGTGGAATTTGTTGCAGCGCAGCATGATTAGTGCGGTGTCGGTGGATGCGGGGACGCTGAGCGCGGCGGATCTAGACGGTATTGCCGCATTCGTCGAATCGGGTCGCAGCGTCATGCTGGGGGTGGTAGCCGCCAGCGTCCCGCAGCGGCGGCCTTCGGCAGAAGAGGTGGCTGCCGCACTGGTCGCGGTGACCGATCGCCTTGGTTTCGGCCGCTCGGCGCTGCGCGATCGCATCGGCGTCACCCCGGCGTGTGGTCTGGCCGGCGCCACGCCCCAGTGGGCTCGCATCGCGATCGAGCTCGCCCGCAAGGCGGCCGAGGCGTTTGCGGAGGACCCCGACGCCATCCAATAAGCAACTGAATGGTTGCATTTTTCGACCGACAGTGGTGGACTGATATGCAACCAAGAGGTTGCATATGAAGATTGAGAAGCGGGTATTGCTGCGTGCGCCGCTGGAGCGGGTATGGCGGGCCATTAGCGACGCGGAGGAGTTCGGCCGCTGGTTCGCCTATCGCTGGCACCCGTTCGCCGTCGACCCGGACCCCGACTACGACCAGGAGCCGACCACGCTGGTCGAGTTCACCCTGTCGGAGACACCTGACGGCGTGCTGCTCACCATCACCGAATCCGGATTCGAGGCCATTCCCGAGGCACGCCGCTCCTCGTCATTCGAGGCAAATGCCGAAGGCTGGGCGATCCAGGCCGGTCTGGTGCGCAGGTACACCGAGGACGCCCGGGTATGAGCGGACGTCTCGCCGTGGGTGCGCCGCTCTTCGACGCGCTCGGTGATCCGAACCGGCTGCGCATCATCGTGCGGCTGTGCGACCTGGGTCCGAGTTCGACATCGCAGGTCACCAGCGTCATTCCGGTCACCCGGCAGGCGGCCAGCAAGCACCTGCAGCTGCTGGAGTCTGCCGGACTGGTCACCAGCAGCCGGCGGGGTCGCGAGCGCGTCTGGGAGGTGCAGACCGAACCGCTGGCCCGGGCCAGTGACTACCTCACCCAGTTGTCGCGCCGGTGGGATGCGGCGCTGGATCGGCTGCGGGCGTACGTGGAGGAATAAGCCAATCCCGCCCGGGGAATCGGTGTCGGCGTCCTCGGATAGCCTGCCAGGGTGAGCTCAGCAGAAGCTGATCCGGTGGCGCCCGAGATTCGGCGGCAGTGGCAGGAACTGGCCGTTGAAGTCCGTGAACACCAGTTCCGCTACTACATCAAGGACGCTCCGATCATCTCGGATGCCGAATTCGACAAGATGTTCAACGAGCTTGTCGCGCTAGAGGATCGCTACCCGGAGCTGCGGGTCCCGGATTCCCCGACGCAGCTGGTCGGTGGGGCGGGGTTTGCCACCGACTTCACCGAGGCCGAGCACCTCGAGCGGATGCTGAGCCTCGACGACGTGTTCGACCGCGACGAGCTGGTCGCCTGGACCAATCGCGTCGAGAACGAGATCGGCCGCGATCCCTTTTATTTGTGCGAACTCAAGATCGACGGAGTGGCGTTGTCGCTGGTGTACCGCGACGGCCGGCTGGAACGCGCCGCCACACGCGGCGACGGTCGGGTCGGCGAGGACGTCACGCTCAATGCGCGCACCATCGACGATGTGCCCGAACGGCTCAGTGCCAGTGACCATTTCCCGATCCCTGCCCTGCTCGAGGTGCGCGGCGAGGTGTTTTTCCTGCTCGCCGATTTCGAGGCGCTCAACGCCAGCCTGGTTGAGGAGGGCAAGGCGCCGTTCGCCAATCCCCGTAACAGCGCAGCCGGGTCGCTGCGCCAGAAAAACCCGGCTGTCACCGCCCGGCGCAAGCTGCGGATGATCTGCCACGGTATCGGCCGCACCGAAGGGTTCGCGCCTAAGACTCTGCACGAGGCCTACACCGCGCTGCATGCCTGGGGGCTGCCGGTGGCCGAACAGACGGCACGCGTGCATGGCCTTGCCGCCGTGGAGGATCGGATCAGGTACTGGGGCGAGCACCGCTATGACATCGACCACGAGATCGACGGCGTGGTGGTCAAAGTCGATGACTTCGCGTTGCAACGCCGGCTGGGGACAACGTCTCGGGCGCCGCGGTGGGCCGTTGCCTACAAGTACCCGCCCCAGGAAGCGCAGACCAAGCTGCTCGACATCCGCGTGAATGTCGGGCGCACCGGACGCGTCACACCGTTCGCGTTCATGACACCGGTGAAGGTGGCCGGGTCGACAGTGGGGCTGGCCACGCTGCATAACGCCGGCGAGGTCAAGCGCAAGGGGGTGCTGATCGGCGACACCGTGATGATCCGCAAAGCCGGCGACGTGATCCCGGAAGTGCTGGGTCCCGTCGTCGACTTGCGGGACGGGTCCGAACGCGAATTCGTCATGCCCACCACGTGTCCCGAGTGCGGTACCACGTTGGCCCCGGCGAAGGAAGGCGATGCCGACATCCGCTGTCCCAATGCCCGGTCTTGCCCGGCGCAGTTGCGGGAGCGGGTGTTTCACGTCGCCGGTCGGGGTGCGCTCGATATCGAGGGGCTCGGTTACGAGGCGGCCATCGCGCTGCTGAAGGCCGGGGTGATCGCCGACGAGGGCGATCTGTTCACACTCACCGAGGATGACCTGTTGCGCACCGAGCTCTTCCGAACGAAGGCCGGCGCGTTATCCGCCAACGGCAGACGGCTGCTCGACAATCTGGATAAGGCGAAGAAAGTGCCGCTATGGCGGGTACTGGTGGCGCTGTCGATCCGGCACGTCGGGCCGACGGCTGCCCGTGCCCTGGCGACCGAGTTCGGCAGCCTGGACGCGATCATGTCGGCGTCGACCGAGCAGCTGGCCGCGGTCGAGGGGGTAGGACCGACGATCGCCGCCGCGCTCACCGAGTGGTTCACCGTCGACTGGCATCGCGCGATCGTCGACAAGTGGCGAGCCGCCGGGGTGCGGATGGCTGACGAGCGCGACACCAGCGTGCCGCGCACGTTGGAGGGGCTGACGATCGTGGTCACCGGTTCGCTGACCGGCTTTTCCCGCGACGACGCCAAGGAAGCGATCCTTGCGCGCGGCGGAAAGGCCGCTAGTTCGGTGTCGAAGAAGACCGACTACGTCGTCGCGGGCGATTCGCCGGGCTCCAAGTACGACAAGGCGGTGGAGCTCGGGGTGCCGATTCTCGACGAAAGCGGGTTTCGCCGGTTGCTTGAGGAGGGGCCGTCTGGGGAGCCAGCCCCCGAGTGACCGCAGCGGTTCTATCGTGGGCGCTATGACCCAGACTGTCGACCGGTCCGCGGAGTCATCGCCGTGGTCGCCCCGAGAGGCCGAATTGCTTGCGGTGACATTGCGGCTGCTGCAGGAACACGGCTATGACCGATTGACGGTGGACGCGGTCGCTAACGCCGCCCGCGCCAGCAAGGCCACGGTGTACCGCCGCTGGCCCTCGAAAGCCGAATTAGTGTTGGCCGCCTTCATCGAGGGCATCCGCCAGGTTGCGGTCGCGCCAGATACCGGCACGTTGCGGGACGATTTGCTGTTCGTGGGGGAGACGATCTGCCAGCAGGGACGCCAGCATGCCAGCACGATCCGCGCGGTACTCGTCGAAGTGTCCCGCCACCCTGCGCTCAACGACGCCATGCAGCATCAATTCATCGATCAGCGCAAAGCCTTGATTCAGCACATCCTGCAACGGGCCGCCGACAGGGGTGAGATCGCCGAAGCCGCCATCACCGATGAACTCTGGGATCTGTTGCCCGGGTATCTCATCTTCCGGTCCATCATCCCCAGCCGGCCGCCGACCCCCCGCACAGTGGAAGTCCTCGTCGACGACGTCATTATCCCAAGCCTCACCCGGTCCCGCGGGTAAGACGCCGCCGACCGGCGATTGCTGACCGGGCAGCTCCGGAAGGGCTGCGCGCCGAGAAATGTGTACGCTCGCGTCTCTTGTACAGTACGGTTCCGTACCGTACTGTGACAGCTGTCGATTGGGCTTGCGCCAGACAGCTGTCGTAGCCCTACAGTGGTCGTGACGCCCGACCATCGAAAGGCCGACGGGTGAAGGCGATTTCAATTTCGACCCTCGTCAGACGGGGGTGGATGGCTCTAGTCGCGGTGGTCGTCGTCGGGATCGCGGGATTTGGCATCTATCGCCTGCACGGAATCTTCGGCTCGCATAGCACCACGTCGGCTGCCGGCGGCATCTCCAATGAGATCGTTCCGTTCAACCCCAAGCAAGTGGTTCTCGAAGTCTTTGGCGCACCGGGCGCAGTGGCAACCATCAACTACCTGGATGTCAACGCCCAGCCGCAGCAAGTCAAAAACGCCCCGCTGCCCTGGTCGTTTACGATCACCACGACGGAGCCCGCGGTCGTCGGCAACGTCGTGGCGCAGGGCAACGGAGACACGCTCGGCTGCCGCATCACCGTCAACGGCGAAGTCAAAGACGAACGTACCGTCAACAAAGTCGACGCCTACACCTTCTGCCTGGACAAATCCGGATGAGTAACCATCAGCCGTCGCGGCCCCGGGTGCCGCGCACCATACGCGCGCTGTCACTGCCGATTCTGCTGTTCTGGGTGGCGCTGGCCGCCGTGACGAACATCGCGGTCCCGAAGCTGGAAGATGTTGGGAAAGCCCACAATGTGGCGCTGAACTCGCCCGATGCGCCGTCGCTGAAAGCCATCAAGCGCATCGGTCAGGTGTTCAGAGAATTCGACACCGACAGCTCGGCCATGATCGTCCTCGAAGGTGACAAGCCGCTCGGCGCGGACGCCCACCGGTTCTACGACACGATGATCCACAAGCTCGAGCAGGACAAGAAGCACGTCGAGCACGTTCAGGACTTCTGGGGAGACACCCTGACCGCCGCCGGTTCGCAGAGCACCGACGGCAAGGCCGCGTACGTCCAGGTGTTCCTCGTCGGCAACCAGGGCTCGGCGCAGGCGAACGAATCCGTCCGCGCCGTCCGCGACATCGTCGAGCACACGCCACCGCCGCCGGGCGTCAAGGCCTATGTCACCGGCGCGGCGCCGCTGATCTCCGATCAGTTCGACGTCGGCAGCAAAGGAACCCTCAAGGTCACCGCGATAACCGTCGGGGTGGTCGCGCTGATGTTGCTTTTTGTCTATCGGTCTTTTCTCACCATGTTTTTCGTGCTGATCACGGTGCTCATCGAGATGGCCTCCGCCCGCGGGATCGTCGCGTTCCTCAGCAACGCCGGAATCATCGGGCTGTCCACATACGCGACGAATCTGCTCACGTTGCTGGTGATCGCCGCCGGCACCGACTATGCGATCTTCTTCGTCGGCCGCTACCAAGAGGCGCGCGGGGTCGGCGAGGACCGAGAAGGCGCCTTTTACACCATGTTTCGCGGAACGGCCCACATCGTCTTGGGTTCCGGCCTGACCGTTGCCGGTGCGGTCTTTTGTCTGAGCTTCACCCGGCTGCCGTATTTCCACAGCCTGGGTATTCCCGCCGCTCTCGGCATCCTCGTCGCGCTGCTCGCCTCGCTTACCCTGGGCCCGGCCGTGCTGACCCTGGGCTCCGCGATAGGCATCTTCGAGCCCAAGCGCGCCATGAGAACCCGCGGATGGCGGCGGATCGGCACGGCCATCGTCCGCTGGCCCGGACCCGTTCTCTTGGCGGCGTGCGCGGTGGCTTTGGTCGGCCTGCTCGCGTTGCCAGGATATAAGACGAGTTACGACTCGCGCCCCTACATGCCCGCCAGCGCACCCGCCAATGTCGGTTACGCGGCGGCCGAACGGCACTTTTCCCGCGCCCGGCTGGAGCCCGAATTGCTCATGGTCGAAACGGATCATGACATGCGCAACCAGGCCGACATGCTCATCCTCGACCGGGTCGCCAAGGCGGTGTTCCACGTGCCCGGCATCGCCCAGGTGCAGGCGATCACCAGGCCCCTGGGAACCCCGCTCGACCACAGCTCGCTCGCCTTTACGATCAGCGCGCAAAGCGCCAACCAGCAGGAAAACCTGACCTACCAGCGGGATCGCGCCAACGACCTGCTGAAGCAGGCCGGCGAACTGGCCAAGACCATCGACATTTTGAAGCAGCAGTATGCGCTACAGCAGCAGCTCGCCGCCACCACCCACAGCGAGGCCCAGAACTTCCACGACACGATCACCACGATCAAGGACCTCCGGGACAGGATCGCGAATTTCGACGACTTCTTCCGGCCGATTCGCAGCTACTTCTACTGGGAAGCGCATTGCTACGACATTCCCGCCTGCTGGGCGATCCGCTCCGTCCTCGATGCGCTTGACGGCATAGACCTGCTCACCGAGAAGTTCGAGGATCTCACGGCCACCCTGGACAGACTCGACGCGCTGCAGCCGAAGCTGCTGGCGCTCATACCTGCCCAGATCCAGAGCCAGGAGATCAATCGCCAACTGGCGTTGGCGAACTACGCCACCCAGTCCGGTATTTTTGCCCAGACGGCGGCCGCGATCGACAACGCGGCCGCGCTGGGGCGAGCCTTCGACGCCGCGAAGAACGATGACAGCTTCTACCTGCCTCCCGAGGTGTTCAGCAATCCCGATTTCCAGCGCGGGCTGAAACTGTTCCTCTCGCCCGACGGCAAAGCGGCGCGCATGATCGTCACCCATGAGGGCGATCCCGCGACCCCCCAGGGCATCTCACACATCGGGCCGATCGCCAGGGCCGCGCACGAAGCCCTGAAGGGCACGCCGGACGCGGACGCCCGCATCGACATTGGCGGCACGGCGGCGACCTACAAGGACATCCAGGACGGCGCCTTCTACGACCTCTTGATCGTGGGACTCGCCGCCTTGAGCCTCATCCTGCTGATCATGATGACCATCACGAGGAGCCTGATCGCCGCGCTGGTCATTGTCGGTACGGTGGCCCTTTCGCTGGGCGCCTCTTTCGGGTTGTCCGTGCTGGTGTGGCAGTACATGTTCGGCATCCAGCTGTATTGGGTCGTTCTCGCGCTGGCCATCATCCTGCTGCTGGCGGTGGGGTCCGACTACAACCTGCTGCTGATCTCGCGCTTCAAGGAGGAGATCGGCGCCGGACTCAAGACCGGCGTCATCCGCGCGATGGCAGGCTCGGGCTCGGTGGTCACCTCCGCCGGGCTGGTGTTCGCGGTCACCATGTGCGCGTTCATTTTCAGCGGCTTCCAAGTCCTCGGTCAGATCGGGACCACCATCGGCCTGGGATTGCTGTTCGACACGCTGATCGTGCGCTCGTTCATGACACCTTCCGTCGCAACGCTTCTCGGGCGCTGGTTCTGGTGGCCGCAGCGGGTGCGCCCGCGTCCGGCCAGCACGATGCTGCGCCCGTACGGGACCCGCGCGGCGGTCCGTCAACTGCTCCTGTGGGAAGACGACGACACGACGGTGATGCCCGGATCGCACGCTGAGCCTCGCTGAGGCCACGCATGGCATGTGACGCGGATCAGCGCAGCATGGTGGCCACGATTCCGGCCAGATAGCCCAGGCGAGCCACTTCTGAAGGCCGGAATTCCGGGCCCGGGCGGCCCAGCACCACCGCCGTGTGCGGGTCACCCAACGGGGCCGCGACCATCGTGGTGTCCATATCGCGCCACGCCTGCGGTACCCACTCGGCGGTGTTGTCCAGCGTTACGGCCCGCTCGATCGGCAGCCACGGGGCCGAATCCGCCTTGGTTTCCGGAGAGCCTGGGCTGCCGGCGAGGCGGCGTAGCTCCCCGCCTGAACTGCGCAACACCGTGCACCAGCTGACGCGCAGCACCCTGGGTGCCTCGTCGACCAGAACTTGCAGCCTGGACGCGTTGTCCTCGGCCGCGGCGACCTGGTCGAGAAGCTCCAGCTCACGATGGGCTTCCAGCCGACCGGTATGCGGACGCACGCTGTCCACCCGGACACCGGAAAGTGACTCTGCGGCGGTGATCAGCGTGTCCGGCATCGCTCCCAGCGGCAGTTCGATGACCAGGTCGTCGATCGCATAACCCGAGCTGCGCTCCACCACATCGAGCGACAAGATGTCGGCTCCCACCGAACCGAGCGCCACAGCCAGCGAGCCCAGGCTGCCCGGGCGGTCGACTAGCTCGATGCGCAACAGATACGACGGCACGGCCAACACTGTTGCACAGGGATGCGCGTGCGGCATTTCGGCCGGATCCGGCGGGCCCGCTGCCGAGTCCGAGCGCCCCGTCCCATCTCGGGCCGTTCCGGCCTGCATCGTCGCCGCGCGTTAGGCTTTTCGCTCGTGTCCCAGATCTCCCGCGACGAGGTGGCGCATCTGGCCCGGCTGTCCCGGCTGGCGTTGACCGATAGCGAGCTAGACAGCTTCGCCGGCCAACTCGACGCCATCCTGACCCACGTCAGCCAGGTGCAGGCGGTCGATGTCACCGGTGTCGAACCGACCGACAACCCACTCAAGGACGTGAACGTCACGCGCCCGGACGAGCCGACGCCATGCCTGACGCAGCAGGAAGCGCTGGCCGAGGCGCCCGAAGCCGCTGATGGCCGCTTCGCGGTACCGCAGATCCTGGGGGACAGCGAGTGAACGAGATCATCCGATCCGACGCCGCGACCCTGGCCGCCCAGATCGCCGCCAAGGAGCTGTCGTCGGTCGAGGTCACCCAGGCATGCCTGGACCAGATCGAGGCAACCGACGACCGGTACCACGCCTTCCTGCACGTGGCGGCCGACGAGGCACTGGGAGCGGCGGCCGTCGTGGACGAGGCGGTGGCCGCAGGCGAGCGCCTGCCGTCAGCGCTGGCCGGAGTGCCGCTGGCGCTCAAGGACGTCTTCACCACGGTCGACATGCCCACCACCTGCGGGTCCAAGATCCTCAAGGGCTGGCGTTCGCCCTATGACGCCACCGTCACCACGCGGTTGCGTGCCGCGGGCATCCCGATTCTGGGCAAGACCAACATGGACGAGTTCGCGATGGGCTCGTCGACGGAGAACTCCGCCTACGGCCCCACCCGTAACCCGTGGAACGTCGACCGGGTGCCCGGCGGCTCCGGCGGCGGCAGCGCGGCGGCGTTGGCCGCGTTCCAGGCGCCGCTGGCGATCGGATCCGACACCGGAGGCTCCATCCGGCAGCCGGCGGCGCTGACCGCGACGGTCGGTGTCAAACCGACCTACGGCACGGTGTCCCGCTACGGGCTGGTGGCTTGCGCGTCGTCGTTGGATCAGGGTGGTCCGTGTGCGCGCACCGTGCTGGACACCGCGCTGCTGCATCAGGTGATCGCCGGGCACGACACCCGCGACTCCACGTCCGTCGACGCGGCAGTGCCCGATGTCGTCGGCGCCGCCAAAGCCGGTGCCGCCGGTGACCTGCGCGGCGTGCGGGTAGGAGTGGTCAAGCAGCTGCGCGGTGAGGGCTATCAGCCCGGAGTGCTCGCCTCGTTTGAGGCCGCAGTCGAGCAGCTGACCGCCCTGGGCGCCGAGGTGAGCGAAGTCGACTGCCCGCACTTCGAATACGCGCTGGCCGCCTACTACCTGATCTTGCCGTCGGAGGTGTCGAGCAACCTGGCACGCTTCGACGCGATGCGCTACGGGCTGCGAGTCGGCGATGACGGCACCCACAGCGCCGAGGAAGTGATGGCGCTGACCCGGGCCGCCGGGTTCGGGCCAGAGGTCAAGCGCCGCATCATGATCGGCACCTACGCACTCTCGGCCGGTTACTACGACGCCTACTACAACCAGGCGCAGAAGGTGCGCACGCTGATCGCGCGTGACCTGGACGAGGCCTACCGATCCGTCGACGTGGTGGTGTCGCCCGCGACTCCGACCACCGCGTTCCCGCTCGGCGAGAAGGTCGACGATCCGCTGGCGATGTACCTGTTCGACCTGTGCACGCTGCCGCTCAACCTGGCGGGCCACTGCGGCATGTCGGTGCCATCGGGGCTGTCGCCGGATGACGATCTGCCGGTCGGGCTGCAGATCATGGCGCCCGCATTGGCCGACGACCGCCTTTACCGGGTGGGCGCCGCCTACGAGGCTGCCCGCGGGCCGTTGCCGAGCGCGATCTAGGCGCGAGAAGACGCAGATCGCGCAAATAGCGGCTTTTGATGCGATTCTGCGTCTGCTCGGCGGCGCTGCCCGGCCACAGGGCAAGATGAAGGGCATGCGGATCGGAGTTCTCACCGGAGGCGGCGATTGCCCTGGGCTCAACGCCGTCATCCGGGCAGTGGTGCGCACCTGCGACTCCCGGTACGGCTCCTCGGTGGTCGGATTCCAGGACGGATGGCGCGGGTTGTTGGAGAACCGGCGTATGCAGCTGAAGAACGACGACCGCAATGACCGCTTGCTGGCCAAGGGTGGAACGATGCTGGGCACCGCTCGTGTTCACCCTGACAAACTGCGGGCGGGGCTGAACCAGATCAAGCAGACCCTCGATGACAACGGGATCGACGTGCTGATCCCCATTGGCGGTGAGGGCACCTTGACGGCCGCACACTGGCTGTCGGAGGAGAACGTACCCGTGGTCGGTGTGCCGAAGACCATCGACAACGACATCGACTGCACCGACGTGACTTTCGGCCACGACACCGCGTTGACCGTGGCCACCGACGCCATCGACCGGCTGCACAGCACCGCCGAATCCCACCAGCGGGTGATGCTGGTGGAGGTGATGGGCAGGCACGCGGGCTGGATCGCGCTGAATGCCGGGTTGGCTTCGGGCGCGCACATGACGCTGATCCCCGAGCAGCCCTTCGATATCGAAGAGGTGTGTCGGCTCGTCAAACGGCGCTTCCAGCGCGGGGATTCGCACTTTATCTGCGTGGTGGCCGAAGGCGCCAAACCAATCCCTGGTTCGATTGCGTTGCGCGAGGGCGGTATTGACGAATTCGGCCATGAGCGTTTTACCGGTGTGGCTGCGCAGCTCGGCTTCGAAGTGGAAAAGCGGATCAACAAAGAGGTCCGGGTGACCGTGCTTGGTCACGTGCAGCGCGGCGGCACGCCGACGGCCTACGACCGGGTGCTGGCCACCCGGTTCGGGGTCAACGCCGCCGACGCCGCGCATGCGGGCGAGTACGGCCAGATGGTGTCGCTGCGGGGGCAGGATATCGGCCGGGTGCCGCTGGCGGATGCCGTGCGCCAACTCAAGCTGGTGCCCGAAAGCCGCTACGACGACGCCGCGGCCTTCTTCGGTTAAGGCCGACGGGTTCGGCAAACAGCAGGTAGCTCCGACCTAACGACGGCCTGAACTTGCCGAAGAATTGACCAGCTCCCGCGCGGTCGGCGCAAATTTGTGGTTTCCGGACCCGTTCATGGCGGTTATACCGGAGGTATGAGCAACCGCGGTTCAATTCGCGGAGACGTTCAGCAGCCCGCGGCGTCGGCGGGACCGTCGGGCCCGCCGGACCGTCAGCCGCGATCGCCCGGTTGGCGCGTTGATGCCGACCCGGCAGCCGCCACGGCGCGGCAGCCCTACCGTCCGGATGCGTCCACGTACCGGCCGCCGGCCAGATCGGCTCAACCTCCGGCGCCCACTGCGGCGGCCCCAGCGTCGAGGGTCGCTTCGCCGTTGCGGCGCGCACGGCTGCCCGGTGGGACGGCACTTGACGGACTCGACCAGCAGGACAACGAGGGCTCTTCGAGGTTTAGCTGGCGAGATCTGATCCATCGCCTTACCGGGATCGATCTCGGCCCAGGCAAAGACTCGCGATACGAACAGGACCTTCGGGAACGCATCCGCACGGTCGTGGGCGGCGCTTTTCCCATCGCTGTTCTCAACCTCAAAGGCGGTGTCGGCAAGAGCGCAGTGGTGGAGGCACTCGGCTCGACCTTCGCCGACGTGCGCCACGACCGGACAATCGCCGTCGACATCGACGCCGGGGACCTGGCAGAGCGGCATGGTCGCCGCAACCCGCTGAGCGTGGCCGACCTCCTCACCGACAATGCGGTCACGCAATATACGGATGTACGGGCACACACCTACATGAACAGCTTCGGCCTGGAAGTGCTCGGTTTGCCGGACTATGCGCACACCGACTGGCGGCTCGAGCGTCACGACGTGGTCAAAGCGTTTTCGATATTGAGGAACCACTATTCAGTGGTGCTGGTGGACTGCGTCAAGGCACTCAATTCGGGTGTGATGGAGGCGGTTCTGCCGGAGGCGCGCGCTCTCGTAGTGGTGACCAGCACCTCCATCGATGCGATACGAAAGACTACGACAACGCTGGATTGGTTGTGCCACAAAGGATATCGGCAGTTAATGAAGTCGACGATCATTGCGATTAACCATGTCGAGCCGGCCAAGGTAGATAGTGTGGCCGCCAAGGAACTCGAGCGATTGTCCGCTCGCGTCGCCGCCACGGTGGTGCTGCCGTTCGATCGGCACGTACACGAGGGGAAACAGATCGAGCTGGATCGACTGAGCAAGGAAAGCCGGCGCAGCTACCTGGAGATGGCGGCCGTGCTGGCCGACATGTTCCCGGGCAGGGGCAGGCAGCGCGACCGATTGCCGGCGTCGCGGTCACCACACTGGCCCTGATAGCGGTCGCTCCGCCGCGCTCGCGACCGCCACTGGGCACGTGGGTGGCGACCCGCTTGGCCCGGCTCCGCCGCGCTCGCGACCGCCACTGGGCACGTGGGTGGCGACCCGCTTCGCCCGGCTCCGCCGCGCTCGCGATCGCCACTGGGCACGTGGGTGGCGACCCGCTTCGCCCGGCTCCGCCGCGCTCGCGATCGCCACTGGGCACGTGGGTGGCGACCCGCTTCGCCCGGCTCCGCCGCGCTCGCGATCGCCACTAGGATCGACCACATGAGTGTTGCTGCCGCCGCCGATCTCATGGACTACGACGACGTGATCGCGCGTTTTGATCCGGTACTCGGCCTTGAGGTGCACGTTGAGCTGTCCACCGTCACCAAAATGTTCTGCGGCTGCAGCACCGCATTCGGTGCCGAACCCAACACGCAGGTGTGTCCGGTGTGCCTGGGGCTGCCCGGTTCGCTGCCGGTGCTCAACCGCGCCGCAGTGGATTCGGCCATTCGAATCGGGCTGGCGCTGAACTGCGAGATTGTGCCCTGGTGCCGCTTCGCCCGGAAGAACTACTTCTACCCGGACATGCCGAAGAACTACCAGATTTCGCAGTACGACGAGCCGATCGCCATCAACGGCTACCTCGATGCGCCGCTAGAAGATGGCACCACCTGGCGGGTGGAGATCGAGCGGGCGCACATGGAGGAAGACACCGGCAAGCTGACCCACCTGGGCAGCGAGACCGGCCGCATCCACGGCGCGACGACATCGCTGCTCGACTACAACCGTGCCGGCGTACCACTGATTGAAATCGTCACCAAGCCCATCGTGGGAGCCGGAGCTCGGGCGCCGCAGATCGCCCGGGCCTATGTGACGGCTTTGCGAGACCTGTTGCGCGCCTTGGAGGTATCCGATGTCCGGATGGACCAGGGCTCGATGCGTTGTGACGCCAACGTATCGCTGAAGCCGATCGGGACGGCCGAGTTCGGTACCCGGACCGAGACCAAAAACGTCAACTCGCTGAAAAGTGTTGAGGTGGCCGTGCGTTACGAAATGCAGCGCCAGGGAGCCGTCTTGGCGTCGGGCGGCCGGATCACGCAGGAGACCAGGCACTTTCACGAGGCCGGCTATACCAGCCCGGGCCGCGCCAAAGAGACCGCCCAGGATTACCGCTATTTCCCCGAGCCCGACCTGGAACCCGTCGCGCCCAGCCGCGAATTGGTCGAGCAATTGCGCCAGACGATCCCCGAGCTACCGTGGTTGGGCCGCAAGCGATTTCAGCAGGAGTGGGGTGTTTCCGACGAGGTGATGCGGGATCTCGTCAACGCCGGCGCCGTCGAATTGGTCGCCGCCACCGTCAAGCACGGCGCGCCCAGCGAGCAGGCACGCGCCTGGTGGGGAAACTTCCTGGTGCAGAAGGCCAACGAGGCGAATGTCGGACTAGATGAGCTGGCCATCACTCCGGCCCAGGTTGCCGCGGTGGTGGCGCTGGTCGAAGAAGGCAAGCTCTCCAACAAGTTGGCTCGCCAAGTCGTGGAGGGCGTGCTGGCCGGGGAGGGTGAACCCGAGCAGGTGATGACCGCCCGCGGTCTGGCGCTGGTGCGCGACGACTCGGTGACACAGGCCGCTGTCGACGAAGCGCTGGCAGCCAATCCCGATGTGGCGGAAAAGATCCGCGGCGGCAAAGTGGCCGCGGCGGGCGCGATCGTCGGTGCGGTGATGAAGGCCACCCGCGGGCAAGCTGATGCGGCCCGGGTGCGCGAACTCGTCCTGGCCGCCTGCGGGCAGGGTTAACGAGGTTTAGTCGCCCACCGCCTATGCCGGTGACGGCGCCGCGGCGGCTAGGTCTTGTCGTCGTTGTTGCGCGGGAAGCCGCCGCCCTGCGGGAACAGCGGGAACACCACGTCATCGAGCTTCTCGGCGTCCCCGGCAGTCTTGTTGACGGTTGCGGCCCATACGTTGCCGTCCGGCGACATCCGCAGCGCCCACGCGTGGGCGTGGGTGTCCTTGCGGACGACGTCGGGTTCACCGGTGACCGCACCCGTCGACGGCGCCAGCCGCACTGCCACCGTCAGCTTGGTGTTGATCAGATTGACCAGCACGGTCCCGTCCATTGCCGCACACCCGGCCACACCGGGCTTGTCCGGCCAGGTCCACACCGTGGAGACCTCCGAGGTCTTGGTGATGCGCTGCAACCGGTCCGCCGTCGGGGTGCGGTCGGCGACATACAGTGAGCCGTCGACAGGATCGATGCACAAGCCGCCGCCGGAGCCGACGCCGGACAGCGCCGTCGTCGGCGGCGCCTGGCCGATGGTGGTCGGCTGCTCGATGCGCAGGACCTTGCCGGCCAGCGATTTGGGATCGGCGGCCAGCGCCGGGTTACCGGCATCGCCGGTCATCACGACCAGCGTGGTGGGGCTGGTGAAGATCAACGCTCCGGTGTTCCCCGTGGCACCCTTCGGGATCCCGGTCAGGATGTCCTTCGGGATGTCGCCGTCGGCCACCCGGATGACCCGATTGTCAGTGGGCGTGCTGATGTAGGCGTACATCAGGCGGTCTTGCGAATACGTGGGCGACAGCACGATATCCATCAGGCCACCATCACCGGACGGGTCGACCGGGATGACCATCTTCACCTTCGGCTCGGCGCTGACGGAGATCTCCTTGACGGCGCCGGTGGTGCGTTCGGCAACCAGCGCGGTTTTGCTGTCAGTGCCCATGATCAGGCCGCTAGTGCTCTCCAGGCAGCCCTGCATCACCCCTGGGGCCGGGCAGGCCTTGGGGAAAGGTGTAGGCGGCAGCGGCGGAGGTGGGGGAGGCGTCGAGCTGGGCTGGGGCCGAAGTTCCGGGTCGGTGGTGAACGGTTGAGATTGGGCGTCGTTGAACCGTGCGCACCCGCTCAATACCAGCACTACCGCACCGAGCGCAGCGAGCCCGCACCGAACTGAGCGCCGTAGTCGCATGACCGACAGGCTACGGACAGTGCGGGCACCGCCGCCACATGCGTGCCCCTGTCCGCCTGAAGGAAACTCGATCGGACCACCTTCCGCATGCGGCCAACAGGCCCCACCGGCGCGGGTTTGAGTTCTCCCACTTCGGGCCTTCTGGACGCGCGAGTGAGGTGATTTGGGGCCAATCTGGGCCCGTTTGGCGGACAAACCGCCGATTGCCTGGCGAAAGCGCCGCTCAAATCCCCAATTCGGGACCAAATGCCCTTACCCTGACACCCGTGACCAGTCAATCGAATGACGCACATTGGCAACGGTCCGGGGAATCCCCGGAGCAAATCCCGGGACGCCCCGCCTCGGCGCGCTTGGTCGACCCCGAAGATGATTTGACGCCAGTCGGTTACCCGGGCGACTTCAACCCCAACACCGGAACCACCACCGTCATCCCCTACAGAGACCCCGCTGCCGTGGGCGGCGCCGGGGCCGCGGGCTACAACCTGCTCGAGCAGCCGGAGCCCTTGCCCTATGTCCAGCCGCAGCAGGCGGCCCGGCATGCAGCCGCCGAGCCTGCCGAGATTGATGCGGACGAACACCACGGCCGGCTGCACGACGTCGGCCGGCGCGGAACCCAGCATCTGGGTTTGCTGGTTTTGCGGGTCGGGCTGGGAGTCGTGCTGGGCGCCCATGGGTTACAGAAGCTGTTTGGCTGGTGGGGCGGCACGGGGGTGACCGGATTCAAGAACTCACTGTCCGACGTCGGCTACCAGCACGCCGACATCCTCGCCTATGTGAGCGCCGGCGGCGAGGTCGTCGCGGGTGTGCTGCTGGTGCTGGGATTGTTCACCCCGGTGGCGGCAGCGGGTGCGCTGGCGTTCCTGATCAACGGTCTGCTGGCCACCATCTCGGCGCGGCCACATTCGCATTCCTTCGCGTTCTTCCTGCCGGACGGGCACGAATACCAGATCACCCTGATCGTCCTGGCCGTCGCGGTCATCTTGTGCGGGCCTGGCCGCTACGGTCTCGACGCAGGCCGGGGTTGGGCCCACCGACCCTTCATCGGGTCGTTTGTCGCCATGCTGGCTGGCATCGCGGCCGGTATTGCGGTGTGGGTGCTGCTCAACGGCGTGAATCCGATCGCCTGAACCGGCACCTAGCCCCTCATCGGTAGGGGTTGGGAACACGCCCCGAGCTGGCTTCGGTCAGCAGCGGCAGCGTCGCGAACGTCACCGCAGGCAATCGCAATTCTGCGCCGCTCTTGAGGCGGGCGCGCGCCCAGGAACCGCGGTGGAAGCGCAGCCCGTCAATGTCATCCCAGCGCACTGTCTGGCTTCCCAGCAGCGTTCGAACGGTCACGCCCCGATCATCGGCGACGGTGCGTAACCGAATGATCATTGCCGACAACACCGCCGGGATGACAAGCAGCGGCGCCGATGGCGGCCAGAGCGTCACCGGTATCAGCAACCCCAGGGTCAAAAATCCAACCGCTAGGTGCGCCATCGGTGACACCTTGATGACGACGGGTGTGTGGGAAGACGAGCCGGTAGCCACCTGCCCATCATTTCACCCATCACGCGGGACCAAGTTTCCGAGCTCTTGCGCGCCGAGGTTGCGCGTACCCGCGGTGGCGGCTGGGCGGCCGACGGTACCGGATTTGACGGCTGAGCTGTGCGAAGGCTACCGTCGGACGCTATGGATACCGCCGGAAAGCCCGGGATGCTCGTAGTAATTAGTCGGCGCGTTGGTGGCTGACTAGCCCTTCAGCATTTGAAGCGATCCAGCACCAACGCGCAACCCTCGTGCAGCCGATGAGCTGTCGGGGGTTTTTTGTTGCCCATAGCGAGACTCCCAGAGCGAATAAGGACTAAACGACAGTGAGCGCTCCCACCAGGCCGCACGCCCCGCAGACACAGCGTGCTGCCGACATCGCCTCAGACGCGGTGAAGCCCGCCGCAAAGCCTCCGGCGGTCAAGCCGAAACGTATTGGGCCTGAGCAACTTACCGGTGCCCAGTCGGTGATCCGGTCGCTGGAGGAACTCGACGTCGAAGTCATCTTCGGGATTCCAGGCGGCGCTGTGCTGCCGGTTTATGACCCGCTGTTCGACTCGAAAAAGCTACGTCACGTGCTGGTCCGCCACGAGCAGGGCGCCGGTCACGCCGCCAGTGGCTACGCGCATGCCACCGGCAAGGTCGGTGTGTGCATGGCGACTTCTGGCCCCGGCGCCACGAATCTGGTGACCCCGCTGGCCGATGCCCAGATGGACTCGATACCCGTGGTCGCCGTCACCGGCCAGGTCGGTCGCACGCTGATCGGTACCGACGCCTTCCAGGAGGCCGACATCTCGGGCATCACGATGCCGATTACCAAGCACAACTTCCTGGTCCGCTCGGGTGACGAAATCCCGCAGGTGCTCGCCGAGGCGTTCCACATCGCTTCCTCGGGCCGCCCGGGTGCGGTGCTCGTCGATATCCCCAAAGACGTGCTGCAGGGCCAGTGCACGTTCAGCTGGCCGCCGCGCATGGACCTGCCCGGCTACAAGCCGAACACCAAACCGCACAACCGGCAGATCCGTGAGGCCGCAAAGCTGATCGCGGCCGCCCGCAAACCGGTGCTCTACGTGGGCGGCGGTGTCATCCGCGGCGAGGCGACCGAGCAGCTGCGCGATTTGGCCGAGCTGACCGGCATCCCGGTGGTCACCACGCTGATGGCGCGCGGTGCGTTTCCGGACAGCCATCGACAGCACCTGGGCATGCCCGGCATGCACGGCACGGTCGCCGCGGTGGCAGCGCTGCAGCGCAGCGACTTGCTGATCGCCCTGGGAACCCGCTTCGACGACCGGGTGACCGGAAAACTCGACACCTTCGCGCCGGAAGCCAAAGTCATCCACGCCGACATCGACCCGGCCGAGATCGGTAAGAACCGCCATGCCGACGTGCCGATCGTCGGCGACGTGAAAGCCGTCATCACCGAGCTGCTCGAGATGCTGCGCCACGACGAGGTTCCCGGCAACATCGACATGACCGACTGGTGGGCCTATCTGGACAACGTTCAGTCCACCTACCCGCTGAGCTACGGTCCGCAGAGCGACGGCAGCCTGAGCCCGGAATACGTGATCTCCACACTGGGCAACATCGCCGGTCCGGACGCCATATACGTCGCCGGCGTCGGCCAACACCAGATGTGGGCGGCGCAGTTCGTCTCCTACGAGAAGCCGCGCACCTGGCTCAACTCCGGCGGGCTGGGCACCATGGGGTTCGCCATTCCGGCTGCCATGGGGGCCAAGATCGCTCGCCCAGACTCGGAGGTCTGGGCGATCGACGGCGATGGCTGCTTCCAGATGACCAACCAGGAGCTGGCCACCTGCGCGATCGAAGGCGTGCCGATCAAAGTGGCGCTGATCAACAACGGCAACCTGGGCATGGTGCGGCAGTGGCAGGCCCTCTTCTATGCAGAGCGGTACTCGCAGACGGACCTGGCAACGCATTCGCATCGCATCCCGGACTTCGTGAAGCTGGCGGAGGCATTGGGTTGCGTCGGATTGCGTTGCGAGCGTGAAGAAGACGTCGTCGACGTGATCAACCAGGCACGTGCGATCAACGACCGTCCGGTAGTGATCGACTTCATCGTCGGCGCGGACGCGCAAGTGTGGCCGATGGTGGCCGCCGGCACCGGCAATGACGAGATCCAGGCCGCCCGCGGCATTCGCCCCCTGTTCGACGACGAGAGCGAAGGTCACGCCTGATGAACCCGAAAACGCACACGTTGTCGGTGTTGGTCGAAGACAAACCCGGCGTGCTCGCGCGGGTGGCGGCGCTTTTCTCCCGGCGCGGTTTCAACATCGAGTCGCTGGCAGTCGGTGCCACCGAGCAGAAGGACATGTCGCGGATGACCATCGTGGTCTCTGCCGAGGAGACTCCGCTCGAGCAGATCACCAAGCAGCTCAACAAGCTGATCAATGTCATCAAGATCGTCGAGCTGGACGAGGACAACTCGGTGTCCCGGGAGTTGGCGCTGATCAAGGTGCGCGCCGACGCCGGTAGCCGCAGCCAGGTGATCGAAGCGGTGAACCTGTTCCGCGCCAAGGTAATTGACGTATCACCGGAGGCGCTGACGATTGAGGCAACCGGTAACCGCGGCAAGATCGACGCGCTGCTGCGGGTGCTGGAGCCTTTCGGTGTCCGTGAAATCGTTCAATCGGGAGTGGTGTCGTTGTCCCGCGGTCCGCGCGGTATCGGCACCGCCAAGTAAATTTTCAGCTGCAACAAGAAGGAGATAGTGAAGTGGCAAACCCGTCTGGGGAGGCATTGCCGATGTACTACGACGACGATGCAGACCTGTCGATCATCCAGGGCCGCAAAGTCGGCGTGATCGGATACGGCAGCCAAGGGCACGCGCATTCGCTGAGCCTGCGCGACTCTGGCGTGCAGGTGCGGGTCGGACTGAAGGAGGGTTCGAAGTCTCGGGCCAAGGTCGAGGAGCAGGGCCTGGATGTCGACACCCCCGCCGAGGTCGCCAAGTGGGCCGACGTGATCATGCTGCTGGCGCCCGACACCGCCCAGGCGGAGATCTTCACAAACGACATCGAACCCAATTTGCGGCCTGGTGATGCGTTGTTTTTCGGTCACGGACTCAACATTCACTTCGGGCTGATCAAGCCGCCGTCCGATGTCACCGTCGCGATGGTCGCCCCGAAGGGTCCGGGCCACCTGGTGCGCCGTCAGTTCGTCGACGGCAAGGGTGTGCCCTGCCTGATTGCCGTCGACCAAGACCCGACCGGACAGGGCGAGGCGCTGGCGCTGTCCTACGCCAAGGCCATCGGCGGCACCCGGGCCGGCGTCATCAAAACGACGTTCAAAGACGAGACGGAAACCGACCTGTTTGGTGAGCAGGCCGTACTGTGCGGTGGCACAGAGGAATTGGTGAAAGCCGGTTTCGAGGTGATGGTCGAGGCGGGCTATCCGCCGGAGATGGCGTACTTCGAGGTGCTGCACGAGCTCAAGCTGATCGTCGACCTGATGTACGAGGGCGGTATTGCCCGGATGAACTACTCGGTGTCCGACACCGCGGAGTTCGGTGGATATCTGTCGGGTCCGCGAGTCATCGACGCCGGCACCAAAGAGCGGATGCGTGAGATCCTGCGCGAGATCCAGGACGGCACCTTCGTCAAGAAGCTGGTCGCCAACATCGAGGGCGGCAACAAGCAACTCGAGGAGCTCCGTAAGCAAAACGCCGAGCATCCCATCGAGGTGACCGGCAAGAAGCTGCGCGACCTGATGAGCTGGGTCGACCGGCCGATCACCGAGACGGCCTGACGCGGGTTCGCGGCCGTCGCGAAACTTCAACTACGGCGATGGTTCTCGGCGCGTCGGTGTACGTAGGTTAAGTGTCGCGGCGGTTCACGAGGTGAGCTGCTCGCCGACCGACACCACCCGGCGGGCCAGGTGGGCGAGGGCATTGTTGGTGGCGTCGTCGAATTCGTTGATGTTGTTGTGGGTGGAGACCAGGCTCACCCCATACGGATTGCCGTCGACGAACTTGCACGGGTCGGTGTATCCCGGCGGCACGATGATGCCGCCGAAATGCATCAGCGTGATGTACAGCGAGAGCAGGGTGGTTTCCTGACCGCCGTGCAGGGTGTTCGAGGACGTGAAGGCCGCATAAACCTTGTCCGCGAGCTTGCCTTCGGCCCACAGCCCGCCCAGCGAATCGAGGAAGGTGCGCAATTGCGCTGCGGGAGAGCCGAAGCGAGTCGGTGAACCGAAGATCACCGCGTCGGCCCAGACGATGTCGTCACCGGTCGCCGCCGGAAGATCTTTGGTTGCTTCGTAGTTCGCGGTCCAGGCCGGGTTGTGGGCGAAAGATTCCGGGTCGTGGGTTTCGGCGACGTGCCTCAGGCGGACTTCGGCGCCCGCGGACTCGGCCGCCGCAGCGACGCGCTGCGCCATCGCGGTGCCGTGACCGGTGGCCGAATAGTAGACGATCGCAAGTTTGGTCACGGCCTCATCGTAGGGCCGCGATCACCTGCACCCAACCCCGCTTCGGCGCAGTTTATGGCACTGGTCAGCCCGTTCGGCCCGCAGCCGACGACGGCGGCGTCCACCCGTTAATTACAGCCGATAGGCTGTCCGGGTGAATCTGCCTGTTGTATTGATCGCCGACAAACTCGCCCAATCAACCGTCGCCGCCCTGGGAGACCAGGTCGAGGTGCGCTGGGTCGACGGGCCGGACCGGGAGAAGCTGCTGGCTGCGGTGCCGGAGGCCGACGCGCTGCTGGTGCGCTCGGCCACCACTGTCGATGCCGAGGTGCTGGCAGCGGGCCCCAAGCTGAAGATCGTCGCCCGTGCCGGAGTCGGCCTGGACAACGTCGATGTGGACGCCGCCACCGAGCGCGGTGTGCTGGTGGTCAACGCCCCGACGTCGAATATCCACAGCGCCGCCGAGCACGCATTGGCGCTGCTGCTGGCCGCCTCCCGCCAGATCCCGGCGGCCGATGCCTCGCTGCGCGCGCACACCTGGAAACGGTCGTCCTTCTCGGGCACCGAGATTTTCGGCAAGACGGTCGGCGTAGTGGGGCTGGGCAGGATCGGGCAATTGGTCGCCCAACGGCTGACGGCTTTCGGCACCCATCTCATCGCCTACGACCCTTATGTATCGCCGGCCCGCGCCGCACAGCTGGGCATCGAACTGTTGCCCCTCGACGACCTGCTCGCCCGTGCCGACTTCATCTCGGTGCATCTGCCGAAGACACCCGAGACGGCAGGCCTGATCGACAAAGAAGCGTTGTCGAAGACCAAGCCGGGCGTCATTATCGTCAACGCCGCCCGCGGCGGCCTGGTGGACGAGGCGGCGCTGGCCGAAGCGGTGAGCAGCGGCCACGTGCGTGCCGCCGGTATCGACGTTTTCGCTAAAGAGCCGTGCACCGACAGCCCGCTGTTCGAGCTGCCGCAGGTGGTGGCCACACCGCATCTGGGCGCATCCACCATCGAGGCGCAGGACCGGGCCGGTACCGACGTCGCGGAAAGCGTGAAGCTCGCTCTGGCCGGGGAATTTGTTCCCGATGCCGTCAACATCGGCGGCGGCGTGGTCAACGAAGAGGTGGCGCCCTGGCTGGACGTGGTGCGCAAGCTCGGGGTGCTGGTCGCCACGCTATCCGACGGGCCGCCGGTGTCGGTGTCGGTGCAAGTGCGCGGTGAGCTGGCCTCCGAAGATGTTGAGGTGCTGAAGCTTTCGGCTCTGCGAGGGCTGTTCTCGGCAGTCATTGAGGGTCCGGTGACTTTCGTCAACGCACCGGCGCTGGCCGCCGAACGCGGCGTCACCGCCGACATCAGCACGGCCTCGGAAAGCCCCAACTTTCGCAGTGTCGTCGATGTGCGGGCCGTCGCCCCCGACGGCTCGGCCGTCAACGTCGCCGGCACGCTGGCCGGGCCGCAGCAGGTGCAGAAGATCGTGCAGATCAACGGGCGCCACTTTGACCTGCGCGCCGAAGGCACCAACCTGATCATCCATTACGTTGACCAGCCGGGAGCGTTGGGCAAGATCGGTACCCTGCTGGGCGGCGCCGGGGTGAACATCCACGCGGCGCAGCTGTCCGAAGATGCCGAGGGCCCGTTCGCGACGATTCTGCTGCGGCTGGACCAAGACGTACCCGAGGATGTGCGGTCGGCCATCGCGGCGGCGGTAAGCGCCAAGAAACTTGAGGTGGTTGATCTGTCGTGAAGCTGGCCATCGTCGGCGGCGACGGGATCGGCCCAGAGGTGGTGGCCGAGGCGGTCAAAGTCCTTGATGCGGTGCTGCCCGGTGTGCAGAAGACCAGCTACGACTTGGGCGCCCGGCGTTTCCATGCCACCGGTGAGCTATTGCCGGACTCGGTGCTCGCCGAGCTGCGGGAGCATGACGCCATCTTGCTCGGGGCGGTGGGTGATCCGTCGGTGCCCAGTGGTGTGCTGGAGCGAGGCCTGTTGCTGCGCCTGCGTTTCGAGCTGGATCATCACATCAACCTGCGACCTGCCCGGCTGTATCCAGGGGTGCGCAGTCCACTCGGCGGAAACCCCGACATCGACTTCGTGGTGGTGCGCGAGGGGACCGAAGGTCCCTACACCGGTACCGGCGGCGCGATTCGCGTCGGAACGCCCAACGAAGTTGCCACCGAGGTAAGCCTGAACACCGCGTTCGGTGTGCGTCGAGTGGTGCAGTACGCGTTCGAGCGGGCGCGGTGTGCGTCGCAAGCACCTAACGCTGGTGCACAAGACCAACGTGCTGACATTCGCCGGGAAGCTGTGGTCGCGGATCGTGGCGGAGGTCGGCGAGGAATATCCCGACGTCGAGGTGGCGTATCAACACGTCGACGCCGCCACCATCTTCTTGGTCACCGACCCCGGACGCTTCGACGTGATCGTCACCGACAACCTATTCGGTGACATCATCACCGACTTGGCCGCGGCGGTGTGTGGCGGAATTGGCTTGGCCGCCAGTGGAAATATCGACGCCACCCGGACCAATCCGTCGATGTTCGAGCCGGTGCACGGCAGCGCGCCGGACATTGCCGGTCAGGGCATTGCCGATCCGACCGCGGCGATCATGTCGGTGGCGCTGCTGCTTGCCCATCTCGGCGAGGACGATGCCGCTACCCGGGTGGACCGGGCTGTCGAGACTTATCTGGCAACGCGTGGGAACGAACGGCTCGCCACCAGCGAAGTCGGCGAAAGGATTGTCGCCGCGCTCTAGTCTCCAAGCCGGGTGGGAGCAAGCGGGCCGGCACCAAGGGGACCGCTGCCAGCGGGAACAACCCGCACAGCGTCCACGCCGGCGGATACTTCGCGGCGGTGATCAAGACACCGAACAACGGCGGTCCGACGGCGGCCATCACCCGCTGGGTGGTGTTCTGGATGCCTAACGCGCGTCCGCTCCAAAACGGCCCGGCGAACTCGGTGATGGCTGTTGCCTCCAAACCGTTGTCGAGTACTGCGATCACCGAGATCACGACCATGAGTAAGGCCTGATATCGCGAATTCACCTGATCGGCCCAGGCCAGCAGGAAGAGGGTCAAAGCGGCGGAGCCGGCGATGATGCGGACCGGTCGCATTCGTGAGCCGATCCGGTCAGACCAGCGGCCGACCACGATGCGGCCGAGCGCGCCGAGCAGCTGCGAAAGGGTGACCAAACCGCCGGCCGCCGCGACCGACCAGTTGAGGTTTTTGATCAGCCAAACCAGCATGAACGTCACGGTCACCGTTTGTGGCATCATCAGCAGACCCGCTACCGCGTGGATTCGCCACAGCACCAACGATCCCCGGTACGGGTTGGCCAGTTCCTGCTCAGTGGCTGTCTCGCGGGATTTCCGCGGCGGGTCGACGATCCCGATCGCGCTGGCCACTGCCGCCACCGTGCAGGCCAGCGCCGTAAACATGAGCCCCGCGCGCGGCCCGTGTTCGGCCAGCTCAGGAATTATCAGCGCGCCCAAGGCGATTCCGAGGGGTTGCGCGGTCTGGCGAATGCCCATCGCCAGGCCGCGCTGATGCGGCGGGAACCAGGCGGACACCAGCCGGCCGCCGGCAGTGTTGCAACTGGCGGCAGCCATGCCGCCGAGGAACAGATAGACACCGGTCAACACGATCGAATGGGCCGACGCCGCGGCATAGGCCGCCGCGGCAGTAAGTGCCGACCCCACGGTCAGCACGGTCCGTTCGCCGACGCGATCCAGCACATAGCCCCAAAGGACGAGCGTGGCGACCATGCCCCAGCTGGGCATCGAGGACAACAGACTGGCTTCGTCGAGCGGTATTCCACGCGAGGCTTGCAGCGAGGGAATCAGAAACGCAATGCCATTGATGAAGAGGAAGGAACTTGCCGTTGCGACCAGCGAGACGCCCATGATGGACCAGCGCGCACCTGCGCTGAGTTGGCCCGTCGGGGTCGGGTCCGTCGACATTCGCCCATGCTTGCACACGCCCGGATACCGCTGGTGAGACTTGTGCGGCCGCGTGTGATGCGAAGCCCGGCTACGCCGGTCACCACTGCCCATCAGTAGGCTCAACTGAATGCGCCTTGGTCGAATCGCCAGCCCGGACGGGGTCGCCTTCGTCAGTGTCGAGGGAGAGCTCGACGATCCCGCCGGACTGATCGCCCGCGAGATCGCCGAGCACCCGTTCGGCACACCGAACTTCACTGGCCGGTCATGGCCGCTGGCCGATGTCCGGCTGTTGGCTCCGATGCTGGCCGGCAAGGTGGTTTGCGTCGGTAAGAACTACGCGGATCACATCGCCGAAATGAGCGGTCTCACGGGCCCAGCGCCGGCGGATCCGGTGATATTCCTCAAGCCCAATACGGCGATCATCGGGCCGAATGTGCCGATCCGGTTGCCCGCCAATGCATCACCTGTGCACTTCGAGGGCGAGTTGGCGGCAGTCATCAGCCGGCCGTGCAAGGACGTTTCGGCCGCCCAGGCCGCCGACAACATCCTCGGCTACACCATCGGAAATGACGTGTCGGCACGCGATCAACAAAAGGCCGATGGCCAGTGGACCCGGGCGAAAGGGCATGACACGTTCTGCCCGGTTGGGCCGTGGATCGTGACCGACATCGACCCGGCAGATCTCGAATTGCGAACCGAGGTCAATGGCGAAGTAAAGCAACGCAGCCGTACCTCGCTGATGATCCACGACGTCGGCGCCATCGTGGAGTGGATCTCGGCCGTGATGACCTTGCTGCCCGGCGATCTCATCCTCACCGGAACACCGGCAGGTGTCGGTCCCCTGGAGGATGGTGACACCGTCTCCATCACCATCGAGGGTATCGGCACCCTCACCAATCCCGTGGTCCGTAGGGGAAAGTCGTGACTGCAGCAGCATCCGAAGCAACCCCTCAAACGGGCACTGTCCGGGTGCGATTCTGCCCCTCGCCCACCGGCACGCCGCACGTCGGGATGGTCCGCACCGCGCTGTTCAACTGGGCCTATGCCCGACATACCGGCGGCACCTTCGTCTTTCGCATCGAGGACACCGACGCCGAACGCGACAGCGAGGAAAGCTATCTGGCGCTGCTCGACGCACTGCGCTGGCTTCACCTGAACTGGGACGAGGGGCCCGAGGTTGGCGGACCCTATGGGCCCTACCGGCAGTCGCAGCGCAAAGAGATCTACCGCGAGGTGGTGGCCAAGCTGCTCGAAGCGGGCGAGGCCTACCATGCCTTTTCGACGCCGGAGGAGGTCGAGGCGCGTCATATCGCCGCGGGCCGCAACCCCAAGCTGGGCTATGACAACTTCGACCGGGAGCTGACCGATGCCCAGCGCTCAGCATTTCTCGCGGAAGGCCGCAAGCCGGTGGTACGGCTGCGGATGCCCGACCAAGATCTTGGTTGGGATGACCTGGTGCGTGGGACCACCACCTTTGCCGCCGGTACCGTGCCCGATTTCGCGTTGACCCGTGCCAGTGGAGATCCGTTGTACACCTTGGTCAATCCGTGTGACGACGCGCTGATGAAGATCACCCATGTGTTGCGTGGCGAGGACCTGCTGCCGTCGACTCCGCGCCAGCTTGCGCTGTATCAGGCGCTGATCCGGATCGGCGTCGCCGAGCGTATTCCGGAGTTCGCTCACCTGCCAACGGTATTGGGGGAGGGAACCAAGAAACTCTCCAAGCGCGACCCGCAGTCGAATCTATTCGCTCATCGCGACCGGGGCTTCATCCCCGAAGGGCTGCTCAATTATCTTGCGTTGCTCGGCTGGGCAATCGCTGACGATCATGACTTGTTCAGTCTCGATGACATGGTGGCCGCGTTCGACGTCGTCGACGTCAACTCGAACCCGGCCCGGTTCGACCAGAAGAAGGCTGACGCGCTCAATGCCGAGCACATCCGGATGCTCGACGCGGACGACTTCACCGCCAGACTGCGCGACTACTTCAGCGCCCACGGCCATCACCTCGAGCTGGATGACGCCGGATTCGCCGATGCTGCGCGGCTGGTGCAGACCCGCATCGTGGTTCTCGGTGACGCATGGGACCTGCTGAAGTTTCTCAACGACGATGAGTACGCGATCGACCCCAAGGCCGCCGCCAAAGAGTTCGGTCCAGACGGGGGAGCGGTCCTCGATGCGGCGCTGGCCGCGCTGGACGACGTGGCCGACTGGACCGTGGCCCAGATCGAGGGCGCTCTCAAGGCCGCGCTCATCGAGCACCTGGGCCTCAAACCGCGTAAGGCGTTTGGTCCGATCAGGGTTGCCGCCACCGGGACGACGGTCAGCCCGCCGTTGTTCGAATCGCTGGAGCTACTCGGCCGTGACCGCAGCGTGGCGCGGCTGCGCGCTGCGCGCGAAACGGTCGCTTGAGAGACGAAGACCACGCGTGCGGATTGTGGGGCGAGTCTTTGGTAGTCTGCACGTCGGCCGACAACGGCTGGCAGCAGCGGTCTCGAAGAAGCTTGTTACATTCCGCAAATGCGTGTCTGACCAGCAGTTTTAGGCAGCCAATGGGGTATGGTGTAATTGGCAACACAGCTGATTCTGGTTCAGCCATTCTAGGTTCGAGTCCTGGTACCCCAGCAAAATCTCTCCCCTGCAAGCGATTAGGTGGGCTTACCGGGGTGAGCTATGCTGACTGCTCGGATCGTTTCTGGCCCCGTCGTCTAGCGGCCTAGGACGCCGCCCTCTCACGGCGGTAGCGTGGGTTCGAATCCCATCGGGGCTACAAGATCAGTTAGAGGACTGCCCGGCGTGGTGGTTATTGACCGGTTCCCAGTGCGGCCGGCGCGGTCGACCCGCCCACCGGCATGGGCGGCAAGCCCAACTTGCGGTGATCCCACGAGCGGGCGCGACGCGCCACGATGCGCACGCAGACCCGCTTGTTCATCATCTGCTCGACGAAGGGCTTCATTTCGTCGCTGTAGGGACCGGTGTAGCGCTCGAACACGCTGACCCCAACCCGGTGCGAGACATCGGGATCGTCGACGATCTCTGCGACACCTTCGAAGGACACTCCGCGCAGCGTGTCATAGGTGTCGCCGTCCTCGATCAGGAAGCTCACCCGCGGATCCCTTTTGAGGTTGACCGCCTTCTGCGACTTGGCCTTGGTCTCCAGCCATATTTCGCCGTCGACCACGGCGTACCACATGGCGGTCAAATGCGGCTGGCCGTCG
Organism: uncultured Actinomycetota bacterium; assembly: GCA_963730415.1. Taxonomy (GTDB): domain Bacteria; phylum Actinomycetota; class Actinomycetes; order Mycobacteriales; family Mycobacteriaceae; genus Mycobacterium. The sequence goes on from CAVSSC010000004.1 coordinate 874,289, forward strand.
GGACCAACGGTGGCCAGCGTCCCGGTACGGCTCTTGACGACGAAATCGCCGATCTCGTCCTCGGACATGACGATGGTCGTGCGCTGATTGGTTCCCATGGCGTCAGTCTGTCAGGTCGCCTGCAGTGACTGTGCACTAGTGGCTTTGGGCGTGCGTTGGCGGCGGGCATTTCGCGATTCTGGCGCCCTGGAGCGCACACTCGACGCCAAGGACGCACACTCGATGCCGGTCGATGCGGATCTAGAGCCGACGGGTGAGTGCTTCGGCCGCAGACAGGAGATCGGCGGCCCAGCGCGCCCCCGGACGCCGGCCGATCCGGTCGATCGGTCCGGACACCGATATGGCGGCGATGACGGCGCCGCGGCCATCGCGCACCGGCGCCGACACGCTCGCTACCCCCGGCTCGCGCTCGGCCACGCTTTGTGCCCAGCCGCGCCGCCGTACTTCAGCCAGTGTTCGCTCGGTGAACTTCGCCGTCGGTAGCACTGCTTTTTGGGTGGCCGCGTCGCTGTGGGCCAGTAGCACTTTGGCCCCCGAACCTGCCGTCATCGGCAATCGCGCCCCGACCGGAACCGTATCGCGAAGGCCCACAGCGGGTTCCAAGGCGGCCACGCAGACCCGTGTGGTGCCCTCGCGGCGGTACAGCTGCACGCTTTCACCGGTGGTCTCGCGCAACAGGGGGAGCACCGCCGCGCTGGCGGCCAGCAGCGGATCGTTGACATGGGCCGCGAGTTCGGTGACCGCGGGACCAAGACGCCAACGCCCTTCGTCGTCGCGCGCCAGCAGGCGATGGACTTCGAGGGCGGCCGCCAGCCGGTACGCGGTGGCTCTGGGCAATGCGGTTCGCTCACACAGTTCGGCCAATCCGCATGGAGATTCGGCGATCGTGTGCAGGACACCCATGGCTTTGTCCAGGACGCCGATACCGCTATGCTGTCTCACAAAGAGATACTAGCGTCTCGCATTCTGAGATCATAGCCCGTAGTTGATCGGCGAGCCGCAAATGAGGCGAATCGAGGCGAGTTCGATATGGGATTCGACATGAAGGCTGCCGGGGCTGACAAACCGCGCACCCTGGCCGAAAAGGTGTGGGACGACCACGTTGTGGTTGCCGGGGGCGGTCCAGAACAAGGAGGGGCGCCCGACTTGATCTACATCGATCTGCACTTGGTGCACGAGGTCACCAGCCCGCAGGCTTTCGACGGCCTACGCCTAGCCGGCCGGCCATTGCGGCGGCCCGATTTGACGCTGGCCACCGAGGATCACAACGTGCCCACCATCGACATCGACAAGCCGATCGCCGACCCGGTGTCGCGCACCCAGGTCGAGACGTTGCGGCGAAACTGCGCCGAATTCGGTGTCCGCCTATATCCGATGGGTGATATCGAGCAGGGCATCGTGCATGTCGTCGGGCCGCAATTGGGTCTAACCCAACCGGGAATGACGATCGTCTGTGGTGATAGCCACACCTCGACGCATGGCGCATTTGGTGCGCTGGCCATGGGCATTGGCACCTCGGAGGTCGAGCATGTACTGGCCACCCAGACGTTGCCGCTGCGGCCATTCAAGACGATGGCGGTCAATGTCGACGGGCAGTTGCCCGCCGGCGTGACGGCCAAGGACGCCATCCTTGCGTTGATCGCCAAGATCGGTACCGGCGGCGGGCAGGGACATGTCATCGAATACCGCGGCAGCGCCATCGAATCGCTGTCCATGGAAGGCCGGATGACGATTTGCAACATGAGCATCGAAGCCGGTGCCCGGGCGGGCATGGTGGCTCCGGACGAAACCACCTACGAATTCCTGCGCGACCGTCCGCACGCGCCGAAGGGGGCGCAATGGGACGCGGCAATGCAGTATTGGCAGCAGCTGCGCACCGACTCTGGCGCCGTCTTCGACACCGAGGTCTATCTCGATGCAACATCGTTGAGCCCGTTCGTGACATGGGGAACAAATCCCGGCCAGGGTGTGCCGTTGGCCGCGGCCGTACCAGATCCCGAGCTGATGACCGACGACGCCGAGCGGCAGGCCGCCGAGAAAGCGTTGGCATACATGGGCCTTCGACCGGGAATCCCGATGCGTGAAATCGCGGTCGACGCCGTGTTCGTGGGCTCTTGTACCAATGGTCGTATTGAAGATCTGCGGGTGGTCGCCGACGTGTTGCGTGGCCGCAAGGTGGCCCCGGGGGTGCGGATGCTCGTCGTGCCGGGCTCCATGCGGGTACGCGCGCAGGCCGAAGCTGAAGGGCTGGGCGAGATTTTCACCGCCGCGGGCGCCGAATGGCGGCAGGCGGGCTGCTCGATGTGCCTGGGGATGAATCCCGACCAGCTTGCGCCAGGGGAGCGGTGCGCGGCGACGTCTAATCGCAACTTTGAAGGGCGCCAGGGTAAAGGCGGCCGCACACATTTGGTTTCTCCGGCCGTTGCCGCCGCAACAGCAGTTCGCGGCACACTTTCCGCCCCGGCCGATTTGAGCTGACCTATTTCGACTGAAGGGATGAGCATGGAAGCATTTCACACCCACACCGGTATCGGTGTGCCACTGCGGCGCTCCAATGTCGACACCGATCAGATCATTCCGGCGGTGTATTTGAAGCGGGTCACCCGAACCGGTTTCGAGGACGGCTTGTTCGCCAGCTGGCGGTCGGATCCTTCATTCGTGCTAAACCTCAGCCCCTTTGACCGGGGCTCAGTCCTCGTCGCGGGACCCGATTTCGGGACCGGCTCGTCGCGTGAGCATGCGGTGTGGGCGCTCATGGACTACGGGTTCCGGGTGGTCATCTCGTCTCGATTCGGTGACATTTTCCGGGGCAACGCCGGCAAGGCGGGGCTCCTGGCGGCCGAAGTTTCCCAAGACGGCGTGGAACTTCTTTGGAAGCTCATCGAGCAGAGTCCGGGCTTGGAAATCACTGCCAATCTTCAAGATCGAAATATCACCGCGGGAACGGCGGTGCTGCCGTTCAAGATTGACGACTATACCGCCTGGCGACTGCTCGAAGGACTCGACGATATAGCCCTTACGCTGCGGAAACTCGACAAAATCGAGTCATTTGAGGCGGCGTACCCGGAGTGGAAACCGCGCACCCTGCCCGCCTCCTGAACGGTCGACAGGGGCGGAATTTCTTCTCGGTCACCTAACTAAACCGGGCCGCTTTTCAAGTCCCGCCACCGGTCAAGGGCGGCAACCAGATTGCGAAAACGCCGATTGCCGGACCCTGAAATTGCGCGTGGCTCTTGGAAATTTGCTGGGTGAGGGTTTACCGTGTCCACTAGTCGGTTCAAATCGAGGACCACTAGCGTCGGAGGGATTGGATGAACAAGGCAGAGCTCATTGATGTGCTCACACAGAAATTGAACACGGACCGTCGGCAGGCGACCGCCGCCGTCGAGAATGTCGTCGACACCATTGTCCGTGCGGTGCACAAGGGCGACAGCGTCACCATTACCGGGTTCGGTGTGTTCGAGCAGCGGCGCCGCGCAGCGCGGGTGGCCCGTAATCCGCGTACCGGCGAGACGGTGAAGGTGAAGCCGACGTCCGTACCGGCGTTCCGTCCCGGTGCCCAATTCAAAGCGGTTGTTGCTGGCGCACAGCGTCTCCCGTCGGAAGGACCTGCAGTGAAGCGTGGTGTTGTAGCGGGCGCAGCCAAGAAGACTGCGGCGAAGAAGGCTCCCGCCAAGAAGGCCGCGACCAAGGCGCCGGCCAAGAAGGCCGTGACCAAGGCGCCGGCCAAGAAGGCCGTGACCAAGGCGCCGGCCAAGAAGGCCGTGACCAAGGCGCCGGCCAAGAAGGCCGTGACCAAGGCGCCGGCCAAGAAGGCCGTGACCAAGGCCCCGGCCAAGAAGGCCGTGACCAAGAAGGCGGCAACCAAGGCTCCGGCCAAGAAGGCTGCGGCAAAGAGGCCGGCCAGCAAGGCTCCTGCCAAGAAGGCGACCGCGCGTCGCGGCCGCAGGTAGGGCAGTAAGTCAAGTTCTACACGCAGATACCCTTCGGGTGGCAGCGGTGCCCCCGAAGGGTATTCGCGTGTTAGGCCCGCACGTTGGCGGCCAGCGGGCCGCCGATGTGGTCGGCCCCCACCAGCCGGCCCGCCGCCAGCGACAGCACCCACGTGCTGCCCTTGTGGTTGCGGGATTTGTCGGCGCGTATTCCGTCGCGTTCGCACCACCAGGTGATCAAGTCCGGAATCACCTTGCCCTGCGTGCAGATCACCGGAGTGCCGTCCTGCCCGGCGATACGCAGCATTCGGTTACGGCCGCGTTTGGGGCTCTTGGCGTAGGACTCCTCGGTCAGGGTGGGCTCGTTGTGGATAGGCACATCCAATTCCGCAGCGAGCGGTTCTACCGTCTGGTGGCAGCGGAGCCGGTCGGCCGCATACACATCGGAGGCGCCGAAGGCCAGCAGCTGCGGCACCAGCGCCTCCGCCTGCGCACGTCCCCGTTTGTCCAGCGGCCGTTTGGCGTCATCTCCGGAGAAACGTGATTTCCGGCCGGCGGTGCCGTGCCGGACCACCAGGACGGTATGCGTATCCGCAGGGTGTTTGGCAAAGTGGCGCAACATCTTTCGATCTTGCGCGTAGTTGAGTCTCTGCATCGCGTCGGCGACCGGCAGCCAGACCAGCTCATCAACCTCGTTGCCCGGTGTGAATTCCCCGCCGCTACTGCGCGCCGACCAGTAGTAGACCTTCTTGACGCCCTGGTCGATCGGGTAACTCACCATGTCGAGCCGCCTGCCCAGGATGCCGTGGTGACCAGTCTCCTCGAACACTTCGCGCACTGCGGCTACGGGCGCCGTCTCGCCCGGGTCTACTTTGCCTTTGGGTAGCGACCAGTCGTCGTAACGGGGGCGGTGAATCACCGCGACCTCAAGGCCCGGGTTGGCCGAATCAGTTGGTCGCCACAAGACCGCTCCGGCGGCATAAACGATCCGGCTTCCCGAGCGCCGTCGCGGTGGACGAGTTCTGGGTCGGCACCTCAACTCCTGCAGGTCAATTCGGCCAGGCTCGTTATCGGTCGGGGTGTGACCTGGAAAGCTACCACACGCTGTCAGGGACTGCGGTGCCGCTCCATCAACGATACTTGGTGGTCGCGCACGGTATGGCCTTCCTGTGGCGACGCGGTCCACTGCCCGTCCGGCCCGAGCTCCCAGCACCGGGTGGACGGATCCAGTGCGGATTCGAACAAGTCGTCCAGATATGCGGTTAGCCTCGGATCCTTGACCTGGACTAGCGCCTCGACGCGCCGATCGAGATTGCGGTGCATCATGTCGGCGCTGCCGATCCAGAACTCGTTGATGCGATTGAAATGCATGATCCGTGAGTGCTCCAGGAATCGGCCGAGGATCGAACGGACCGAAATGTTCTCCGAGAAGCCTTCCGCGCCCGGGCGCAGCGCGCAGATGCCGCGCACCACCACCTCGACCCGCACACCAGCCTGTGACGCGCGATACAGCGCATCGATAACCTGCTCGTCGACAAGGGCGTTCATCTTGAGGCGGATCCGTCCGTCGCCGCGTTCGCGGTGCGCGGCAATCTCGCGCTCGACGCGTTCGATGATGCCCGTGCGAATTCCGTGCGGGGCCACCAAGAGGTTGCGGTAGGACAACTTACGCGAGTAACCGGTCAGCGAATTGAATAAGTCGGTCAGGTCGGCGCCGATATCGGGGGACGCCGTCAGCAGACCGACGTCCTCGTACAGTCGCGCCGTCTTCCCGTTGTAATTGCCAGTGCCGATGTGGCAGTACCGCCGGATGGTTGAACCTTCGCGGCGCACCACCAGGCAGGTCTTGCAGTGCGTCTTGAGTCCGACGTACCCGTAAACCACATGCACGCCCGCCTGCTCTAGCGTGCGCGCCCAGCGGATGTTGGCCTGCTCGTCGAAGCGCGCCTTGATCTCCACCATTGCCACCACTTGTTTCCCGGCCTCGGCGGCGGCGATGAGTGCCCGAACGATCGGCGAATCACCGGATGTGCGATATAGCGTCTGTTTGATCGCCAGCACGTTGGGGTCGGCCGCGGCCTGCTCGATGAATCGCTGCACGCTGGTGGAGAACGACTCATACGGATGATGAAGCAGCACATCGCCTTCGCGCAGCGTCGCGAAGATGCTCCTGGGCGTTTCGCGGTCGGCGAAGGCGGGACTGGTGGCCGGAACGAACGCCGGGTCTTTGAGCGCGGGACGGTCCAATCCGTAGACCTGCCACAACGACGATAGGTCGAGAAGACCGGGCACTTCGATGACGTCACCGGGATGCACGTCGAGTTCGCGCAGCAGCAGCTCCAGCATGCTCTCGGTCATGTCGTCGGCGATCTCGAGTCGCACCGGCGAACCGAACCGCCTGCGCGCCAACTCCCGTTCCAGTGCTTGCAGCAGGTCTTCGTCGCGGTCCTCTTCAACCTCGTAGTCGGCGTTGCGGGTAATGCGGAAGGCGTGATGTTCGACGATTTCCATACCGGGAAAAAGCACCGGAAGAAAGGCCGCGATCAGTTCCTCCATCGGCAGGTATCGGACTATGGTCTGCCCTTCAGCGCCGTCCGCACCACCGGGGCCTTCGAGTTCGACAAAGCGATCGACGTTGTTGGGCACCTTGACTCGGGCGAAGTGCTGGCCGCCGTCCTCGGGTTGGCGCACCGTGACCGCCAGGTTCAGGCTCAACCCGCTGACGAACGGGAACGGGTGAGCGGGATCGACGGCCAGCGGTGTCAAGACGGGGAAGACCTGCTCGGTGAAATACGTCGATAGTTGGTCGCGCTCAGCGGGATCCAGATCGGCCCACGTGACGATATAGATGCCTTCCTCGGCGAGCGCTGGTCGCACCGAATCGAGGAACACCCGCGCGTGCCGGGTCGCGATCCGCTGAGTCTGCTCGCCAATGCGGGCCAGTTGCTCACGCGGCGTCAGACCGTCGGCAGAGCGAACCGACAGCCCCATCTCGTCACGGCGCTTGAGGCCAGCGACCCGCACCATGTAGAACTCGTCGAGGTTGGAGGCAAAGATCGCCAGAAATTTGGCTCGCTCCAACAATGGCAACGAGTTATCGGCTGCCAGCGCCAACACGCGGGCGTTGAAGTCCAGCCAGCTCAGTTCCCGATTGAGGTAACGGTCCTCGGGCAGGTCGGTGATCGCGGCCGGGGTCGCAGCGGGTGGTGCTGCCACGGCCGAGTCACCTGGATGCCATAAGCTCTCGTCGGGTCGCGCCTCAGCTTCGATTTCAGTCACCATGCGATCATCGCTCATCAGGCGCTTGTGCTGCTAGCGCTCGACGGACATCCATTCGCCGTTGGGCTGACGTTCACCCTTAGGACAGGTTTGCTGCGGCGTGGCTGAAGTTACTGCGCCGCGATGGCCCGGACCGTCGCTGCCCCGACCCCGAGGCGACGCGCGGCAGCGAGGTCGGCGGGAGTGTCGACATCGCATCGCAGGCCGGGCCACGCACCCGTCAGCTCGATCGCGCCTGAACGGCGGTGCCGCGCCGACGAATCGGACCCGAACTGCGGGTCGAGCGGGGTTCCGAACGCGAAGAGTGCCGCGGTTCCCGTTGCCAGCCGGTCAGCGACGAAGCTACGCCGGTGGTGGCGTGCGGCGGCGATCGCCTCGGCCAGCTCCTGGGTCTGCAGCGCCGGCAAATCACCTTGCAGCGCAATGATATTGGAGAATGAACCGGCCACCGCTCGCTCCGCGGAGGCGATTGCGTTGTTCAGTGGGTCACGATGGCCCTCAGGCGTTGGGTCGGCCACCACATTAGCTCCCAGCTCGGCCGCCGCGGCGGCCGCGGCTTCGTCGGGCGTGATGACGGTGATCGAGCCCAGTGATCCAACACGTCCCGCGGCGGTCAGGGTGTCTATCAACATGGCCAGCACCACGTTCTCCCGGGTCCGCGCCGAGAAGACCGGGGCCAGCCTGGTCTTGGCCGCGGCCAACCGCTTGACGGCGATGATCAAGGCCACGTCACCTGCACCGCCGCCCGCACCGTCGGCTCGTCTGCCGCTCATGAGGTGTCATCCTGCCAGCGACCCTTTGCGCGTTGCTCGCGAGCTGGGGGTACCGCCCGCTTGCGGGGGACGCGCTAGCTCGCGTGACGCCTGGTCTGTCGCTGATCTAGGGTGTAGCGGCTGCAAGTGCCGCGATGACATACCAAATACGACGACATACCGAATACGACGACATACCGAGACGACAGACTGGGGGGTGGTAAATGGCCAGCACATCGGGCGCCATCGCGGTCATGGGTGCCGGTTCGTGGGGCACGGCGCTGGCCAAGGTGCTCATCGACGCCGGGGGACCAGGAGCAGAGGTCACGCTGTGGGCCCGGCGATCTGACGTCGCCGAGCGGATCAATGCCACCCGATACAACCCGGACTATCTGCCCGGCACGTTGCTGCCATCGGGCATCCGCTCCACCGCCGACGCAGCACAGGCGCTCAGCGGCGCGTCGACGGTCCTGCTGGGAGTGCCGGCGCAGACGATGCGGACCAACCTCGAGCAGTGGGCGCCATTTTTGGTCGACGGCGCGACTCTGGTCAGTTTGGCCAAGGGTATCGAGCTGGGCACCCTCATGCGGATGAGTCAGGTCATCGTTTCAGTGACCGGCGTAGACCCGGATCAGGTCGCGGTGATTTCGGGGCCGAATTTGGCCAGTGAGATTGCCCAATGTCAGCCCGCCGCCACGGTCGTCGCGTGCAGCGACTCGGGCCGCGCTGTTGCCCTGCAGCGCATGCTGAACAGCGGGTACTTTCGCCCTTACACAAATAGCGATGTGGTCGGCACCGAGATCGGCGGGGCGTGCAAGAACGTCATTGCACTGGCGTGCGGGATGGCGGCCGGCGTCGGGCTTGGCGAAAACACCGCGGCGGCGATTATCACCCGGGGCCTGGCGGAGATCATGCGGCTGGGGATAGCGCTCGGCGCCAAAGGCGCGACGCTGGCCGGGCTGGCCGGTGTGGGTGACCTGGTTGCCACGTGTACGTCGCCGTACTCGCGCAACCGCTCGTTGGGCGAACGCCTGGGCCGGGGCGCGAACATCCAGTCGGCGCTGCGCGGCACCCCCGACGGCGGCGACGGGCACGTGGTCGAGGGGGTGACGTCGTGCGAGTCGGTGCTGGCGCTGGCGTCCAGTTACGACGTCGAAATGCCACTTACCGACGCCGTGCACCGGGTCTGTCATAAGGGACTCTCGGTGGACGAGGCGATGGCGCTGCTGCTCGGCCGCCGCACCAAGCCCGAATAAATGACCTTTGGCTGGCCAGCCACTAACGAGAAACCCCAGGTAGGGCCCGACGCCCGACCCAGGGGCTTACCACCCGGTAGCCTCTTTAGGTTGTGGATGCCAGCGACCGGTCGACGCCGCACCTGAGGTCACGGGGTGACCGGGTGCGCGTCGGCGTCGTCTTCGGCGGGCGCAGCAACGAGCACGCTATCTCGTGCGTGTCCGCGGGCAGCATTCTGCGCAACCTCGACCCCCAGCGTTTCGACGTGATCGCGATCGGCATCACTCCGGAAGGTTCGTGGGTGCTCACCGACGGCGATCCGGATGCGCTGGCGATCGCCGACCGGCAGCTGCCTGAGGTGACCGCCCAATCGGGCACCGAACTGGCTCTGCCGGCGGATCCGCGGCGCAGTGGCCAATTGGTCTCCCTTCCGCCCGGTGCCGGTGAGGTCTTGGCGTCCGTCGACGTGGTGTTTCCGGTTCTGCATGGTCCATACGGAGAGGACGGCACGATCCAGGGCCTGCTGGAACTCGCCGGTGTGCCCTACGTCGGGGCTGGTGTGTTGGCTAGTGCCGCCGGCATGGACAAGGAGTTCACCAAGAAACTGTTCGCCGCCGAAGGACTGCCGGTCGGCGCGTACGCGGTGCTGCGCCCGTCGCGGTCGATCCTGCAACCCGAGGAGTGCGAGCGGCTGGGTTTGCCGGTGTTCGTCAAACCCGCTCGGGGCGGCTCTTCGATCGGCGTCAGCCGGGTGTCGAGTTGGGACCAGCTGACCGCCGCTGTTGCGAATGCGCGCCGGCACGATCCGAAAGTGATTGTCGAGGCGGCGATCAACGGCCGCGAGCTGGAGTGCGGCGTGCTCGAAATGCCCGACGGGACAGTGGAAGCCAGCACGGTGGGAGAGATTCGGGTGGCCGGGGTGCGGGGCCGCGAGGACTCGTTCTACGATTTCGCGACCAAATACCTCGACGACGCAGCCGAATTGGACGTGCCCGCAAAGATCGACGACGACATCGCCGACCGCGTGCGCCAATTGGCGATCCGCGCGTTCAATGCCATTGACTGCCAGGGTCTGGCCCGGGTCGATTTCTTTCTCACCGACGACGGGCCGGTGCTCAACGAAATCAATACAATGCCGGGGTTCACCAAAATCTCGATGTACCCGAGGATGTGGGCGGCCAGCGGCGTGGACTATCCCACCCTGCTGGCGACCATGGTCGAGACGGCATTGGGCCGCGGCGTGGGTCTGCGCTAGGGCTGCTAGCGAGCTGGCGCCGGGTTGATCGGCACCGCCGCGATGGTGTGGTCGATCACCTCAGAGAGCTGCTGGATCGGCGTCGGGCCCGATCCCGATGGCAGCGTGAGCGCCACATACACCGGCCGATCCACCGTGTACCAGGTGGATCTGCCTGCGTCACCGGCGGATTGCTGTTCGGAGCGAACCTCAAACCACTGCACCCGATCGACGATCTGGATCGGAGATCCCACCACAAACTCGGCGGGGCGGTCGAGTCCGCAGCGCAGCACCACCGGCTCGCTGTCCGGCCCGGCCCGCCAGGCGGTCGCGCCTTGCGGCGCCGGTTGCGCGACGGGCGCGCGTTGATAGTCCCCGAGCCGCTGCGGCAGCGCCTCGGCCAGCGCCCGGCATGCGCCGCTGCCGGCCTGCGGCGCCGGGACGGCGGGAATGGCAACCGGTTGCGGCGGCGCCTCACGATTCGCCGCGATGACCAGGATGACGCCGATCGCCACGACGGCCAGTGCGACCGCGGCGATGATCACCGCGCGCGGCGGTCCTGTGTCGGCAGCGGAGCCGATATCGGGGTCGGTCGTCACCGCCCGCGCACCTCCTGTCAGTTGCACGACCGGCCCTGCGCCAGCTCGGGCCGCAAACGGCCCGCATCGTGGCAGGGCTCTACACTGGCGCGGGCCGCTCGTGCGAGCAGGGACCCAACTTACTCCCAGGTCGGGCGGCCGTGCTGTGGCCCTCGACATGGCCGGGACGCGCCGGAGGAGGTGGCGTGCGCGACGAAACATCGGGTGAGTCCCCGACATTGCAGCAGCTCGGTGAGTTCGCCGCCATCGATCGCTTGGTGCGGGGCCGCCGACAGCCGGCCGCGGTGGTGCTCGGGCCGGGCGACGACGCGGCCGTGGTGTCTGCCGGGGATGGTCGCGCCGTGGTATCGACCGACATGCTCGTGCAGGATCGGCACTTCCGGCTGGACTGGTCGACACCCCACGACGTCGGCCGCAAGGCGATCGCCCAGAACGCCGCAGATATCGAGGCGATGGGCGCGCGGCCCACGGCATTTGTGGTCGCCTTTGGCGCGCCCGGTGATACGTCGGCGGCGGACGTCGACGCGCTGGTCGACGGAATGTGGGACGAGGCGCAGCGCATCGGTGCCGGCATCGCCGGCGGTGATCTCGTCAGCTGCCCGCAGTGGGTGGTCTCGGTGACGGTGCTGGGCGAGCTGGACGGCCGTGCGCCGGTGCTGCGGTCCGGGGCGAAAGTTGGCTCGGTGATCGCCGTCGCGGGTGAGCTGGGCCGCTCAGCGGCAGGGCTTTCGTTGTGGCGCAAGGGGATTCAGGGCTTCGATGAGTTGCGGCGCCGGCATCTGGTTCCCGAGCCACCCTATGGTCAGGGAGCGGTGGCGGCGGTCGGGGAAGCGCAGGCCATGATCGACGTCTCCGACGGTCTGATCGCCGACCTACGGCATGTCGCCGAGACATCCGGGGTGGGTATGGATCTGGCTACGGCGGCGCTGGCCGGAGACCACGACGCACTTACCGCTGCCGCCGCCGCTGTGGGCGCCGACCCTTGGCCGTGGATCCTGGGCGGCGGCGAAGACCACGCCCTGGTGGCCTGTTTCGCCGGTCCTGCGCCGGCCGGATGGCGCATCATCGGCCGGGTTGTCGACGGGCCGGTCCGAGTGCTTGTCGACGGGGAGGAGTGGCGGGGATACGCGGGCTGGCAGTCGTTTGGTTCGGATGCTTGAGCGCTAGGGTGGCGCGGTGACCGTCTACGCGATCGCCCAACTGAGATTTACCGACCGGGCGGCTTACGACCGGTACCAGGCGAGGTTCATGGAGGTCTTCCGTCGTCACCCAGGGAAGCTACTGGCGGCCGACGAGTCGCCCCAGGTGGTGGAGGGTGATTGGGACCGGGAGAAGTTGGTGCTGATGTCTTTTCCCGACGAGGCGGCATTCCGCAGTTGGGCGGAATCGCCTGAGTACCAAAATATTTCCAAGGACCGCCGTGCCGGCGCCGACACAGTGGTGCTGCTGGTGAAAGGGCTCCAATGAGCGCTCGGCCCTTAAGTGAGCTCGTCGATCAGGGGTGGGCGGCCGCGCTGGATCCGGTGGCTGACCAAGTCACCCAGATGGGGCAATTCCTGCGGGCCGAGATCGCGGCCGGCCGCGGGTACCTACCCGCGGGGCCAAACGTGTTGCGCGCCTTCACGTTCCCGTTCGATGAAGTCCGAGTCCTGATCGTCGGCCAGGACCCCTACCCGACGCCCGGACATGCTGTGGGCCTCAGCTTCTCGGTGGCGCCTCGGGTGCGCCCGCTACCGCGGAGCCTAGAGAACATCTTCGCCGAATACGCGCGCGACCTTGGCTATCCGCTGCCGTCGTGCGGGGATCTCACACCATGGGCTCAGCGTGGGGTGATGCTGCTCAACAGGGTGCTGACAGTCCAGCCGGGCAGTCCGGCGTCGCATCGCGGTAAAGGCTGGGAGGCGGTTACCGAATGCGCCATCCGTGCCTTGGTGGCTCGCGAGCAGCCGCTGGTGGCCATCTTATGGGGGCGCGACGCGTCGACACTCAAGCCGATGCTGGCGGCCGGCGAGTGCGTCGCGATCGAGTCGCCGCATCCTTCGCCATTGTCAGCATCCCGGGGCTTCTTCGGGTCGCGTCCGTTTAGCCGCGCCAACGAGCTACTGGCGGGAATGGGCGCCGACCCCGTCGATTGGCGGCTGCCCTGACCGAGATGACGGCGCTGCGGGCACACCGTCGCGGTGGCCCGGAGGAGCTGGTCGTCGAGCATGCGCCCGTACCGATCCCTGCCGCAGGGGAAGTTTTGGTGGCGGTACACGCCGCTGCCATCACGTTCGATGAGTTGACGTGGGATGAGACGTGGACCAGAAACGGTGTCAGCCGGACTCCGGTAATCCCGTCACATGAAGTATCGGGCGTCGTCTGTGAGGTCGCCTCAGAAGTAACGGAGTTCGCGCCCGGCGATGAGGTATACGGACTGATCAGGTTCGACCGCGACGGCGCGGCAGCCGATTTCGTCGCCGTCCCTGCAGCCGACCTGGCCAACAAGCCGTCGGCGGTGTCGCACGCTGTCGCCGCTGCTTTGCCGCTGGCCGGCCTGACCGCGCTGCAGGCCGTGGTCGACCACGCCGCCGTGCAACCCGGAGAGACCGTGCTGGTGCACGGCGGCGCGGGCGGTGTGGGTGCTTTGACGGTTCAACTCGCCGCGATGCTCGGCGCGCGTGTCACCGCGACCGTTCGCAGCGATGCCGGCGAGCTCGTCCGCGACTTCGGCGCTGGGCGGGTAATCGACGTTCGGACCGAAGCATTCGACCAAGACGGCCCCGCCTACGACGTCGTCATCGATACGGTCAGCGGTGAGACGTTGGATCGATCTTTCGGCGTGCTGCACCGAGGCGGGCGGTTGATCACCTTGTCTGCACCCCCGCCGCCCGACAAGGCTGACGATTACGGTGTCACGGCAACGTTCTTCATTGTCACGCCCAACCGTGACCAGCTTGCCGAACTCGGTGCGCTGGTCGATAGCGGCCGGCTGCGCGTGGAAATCGCCGAGACGTTTCCGCTCGACAAGGGCCGGGAAGCGTTCGAAAGCGGCCGCCGACCGGGCCGGCGTGCGGGCAAGACGGTCATCGTCGTGCGCGACTGACCACACCTTGTCTTTCGGTCCGGCAACGGGCATGCGCGTCAGGATCGGCGTGACGGACCCCCGGTTGTGGACGAGGGGTGGTTGACGACGAGCGGTGACTATTCGCGGCGGCTATACGGGCCCGTCAGCCGCGGACGACCTTGCCGGCCTTGATGCAGGACGTGCAGACGTTGAGGCGCTGCTTGTTGCCGCCCGGACGGGTTGCGGCGTGCACAGTCTGGACGTTGGGGTCCCACCGGCGGCTGGTGCGGCGGTGGGAGTGCGACACCGACTTGCCGAAGCCGGGGCCTTTCCCGCAGATGTCGCACACAGCGGCCATTGTTCAAGCTCCTCAAATCTCGGGGGTCCGGCAATCTGGCCGGGACAGCCCGGGTTGACCCGGGCCCATCCAGAATACCGACTGTCGCGGCAACCACCAAAACGATCACTGCCGCTGTCGCCCCGTCTGGCTAGGCTCAATGGGCCGGTTCGCCCGCCGGCGGGTGGTGGTCACAGGCAGCCGTCGCGCGTGTCGCCGAGCTACGCTGGCGCCCACCGGGTGCTGGCGCGGAGGAGGTGGGTCACACTGGGCACCTCAACGTCGCAGGATCGTCTGCTGGACGCGATGACCCTGCGCGACTGGGCGCACACCGCCGTCAGCGACCTGATCACGCACATCGACGAGATCAACCGGCTCAACGTCTTCCCGGTTGCCGATTCCGATACCGGCGCCAACATGCTGTTCACCATGCGTTCCGCACTGGCTGAGGCTAACGCGGGCGCCAACTCCGACGGCGGCTCAGCGTGCGTCGCACGGGCCGCGGCAGCCCTGTCGGCCGGTGCGCTGAACGGCGCCCGGGGCAATTCCGGCGTGATCTTGTCCCAGATCTTGCGCGGCATCGCCGACGTTACCGCGACCGCGGCCGCCGACTCCGGCGGTGAATTGCCCCACATCAACGCCGTCGTCCTCGGGGCCGCGTTGCGGCGCGGCGTGGACCTGGTCATCACGTCGATGGGTGGTGAGGAAATTCCGGGGACCATCGTCTCGGTGCTGCGGGCCGCCGCCAATGCCGTCCAGGAGTGCGCCCAGGGCGGGGAAGGGCTTGCCCCGGCGATCATCGCTGCCGGTGATGCGGCGGTGGTCGCGCTGGAGAAGACTCCCGAGCAGCTCGACGTGCTCGCCGACGCCGGTGCCGTCGACGCCGGCGGGCGGGGCCTGCTGGTCCTGCTGGACGCCTTGCGTTCCACCATCGCCGGGCCAGGCGCCCGCCCGAACGGTGTACGAGCTGTCGCCGCGAGCGCTGCAGCCAGAAGTCCGCCGCCGAACGCCCAGCACCGCAATTCGAGGTGATGTATCGGCTGGACGGTTGCGATCCCACGGCGGCGGACGCGCTGCGGAACCGGCTCGGAGAATTGGGTGATTCCGTGGGCATCGCGGCTGCGCCCTCGTCGGCTCAGGGCACGTATTCGGTGCACGTGCACACCGATGACGCCGGCGCCGCGGTCGAAGCGGGACTGGTGGCCGGGCGGCTGAGCCGGATCGTGGTCTCGGCCCTGAGCTCCGGCGCCACCGGGCTGCCGGCGGGCGGCTGGACGCGGGAACGGGCGGTGCTGGCAGTCGTGGACGGCGACGGTGCCGCCGAGCTGTTCGCCGGTGAAGGCGCCTGCGTGCTGCAACCGGGTCCGGACACGGGCTATCCAGCCACGGATATCAGTGCCCACCAGCTGGTGCGGGCCGTGGTGGACACCGGCGCCGCGCAGGTGATGGTGTTGCCCAACGGCTATGTGCGCCGCCGAGGAGCTGGTGGCCGGGTGCACCGCGGCGATCGGCTGGGGTATCGACGTGGTCCCGATACCGACGGGGTCGATGGTGCAGGGGCTGGCCGCGCTGGCCGTGCACGAACCGGGCAGGCAAGTGGTCGACGATGGCTACACCATGGCCCGCGCCGCCGGCGCGGCCCGGCACGGATCGGTGCGCATCGCGACCGAGAGCGCGTTGACCTGGGCGGGTCGCTGTCAGCCGGGTGACGGACTGGGCATCGCGGGCGACGAGGTGCTGATCGTGGCCGCCGATGCGGTCGGGGCGGCGATCGGCCTGCTCGATCTGCTGCTGGCCTCCGGCGGCGACCTGGTGACGGTGCTGGTCGGCGCCGGTATCGAGGAGGAAGCCGACGTCGTCGCCGTCGGCGACATCCTGGAAGAACACGTGCACGACAATCACCCGGGGACCGAGCTGGTGACCTACCGCACCGGCCATCGCGGTGACGCGCTGCTGATCGGGGTCGAGTAGCCGTGGTGTCGCTCAGCGACCGGTTGGACTACATCGTGGGCGCCAAGGCCGCCGATTCGCTCGACGAGGTGTTCGGCATCCGCACCGTCAATGACCTGCTGCGCCACTACCCGCGCAGCTACACAGAGGGTGCGACCGTGCGAGGCGCCGGCGACGAGCGGCCAGAAGCGGGTGAGCACATCACCATCGTCGACGTCATCACAGATGCGGTGACGTTACCGATGAAGAAGGACCCGAAAGAAGAAATATCTCCGTCTCACCGTTGGCTCTGGACGCAACAAGGTGACCGCCACGTTTTTCAACGCGGGCTTCATCAGCAAGGGCCTCACCAAAGACACGAAGGTGATGCTCTCCGGGGAAGTCGGGTTCTTCAAGGGGGTCATGCAGCTCACCCATCCCGCGTTTCTCATCCTCGACTCGCCGGACGGAAAGAACAGAGGCACCAGGTCGCTGAAAAGCATCGCCGACGCCTCGCAGGCCGTCAGCGGCGAATTAGCGATGTCGGAGTTCGAACGCCGCTTCTTCCCGATCTATCCGGCCAGCACGAAACTGCAGAGCTGGGACATCTTCGCCTGTGTGCGCCAAGTGCTCGATGTCCTCGATCCGGTGGACGATCCACTGCCCGCGGACCTGCGCGCCAAGTTCGGCCTGATCTCCGAAGACCAGGCGCTGCGCGCCATCCATCTGGCTGAGAGTGAGGCTGAACGCCAGCGTGCGCGTGCGCGTTTGACCTTCGACGAAGCCGTCGGGCTGCAGTGGGCTCTGGTCGCCCGCCGCCACGGTGAGCTTTCGGAATCGGGGCCCCCGGCGCCGCCGCGCTCGGACGGTTTGGCTGCAGAACTGTTGCGGCGGTTGCCGTTCGAGCTGACCGCAGGACAGCGCGAAGTGCTCGACGTGCTGTCCGACGGGCTCACGGCGACCCGCCCGATGAATCGCCTGCTGCAAGGTGAAGTCGGCTCCGGCAAAACGATCGTCGCGGTGCTGGCAATGCTGCAGATGGTTGATGCCGGATATCAGTGCGCGCTGCTGGCGCCGACGGAAGTCCTTGCCGCACAACACCTGCAATCGATCAACGACGTGCTCGGCCCGTTGGCGATGGCGGGCCAGCTGGGTGGTGCCGACAACGCCACCCGGGTGACACTGCTCACCGGCTCGATGACCGCGGCGCAGAAGAAGCAGATCCGAGCCGAGATCGCCAGCGGTGAAGTCGGAATCGTCATCGGCACCCACGCGCTGCTGCAGGACGCGGTGGAATTCCACAACCTGGGCATGGTGGTGGTCGACGAACAACACCGGTTCGGCGTCGAGCAGCGAGACCAGTTGCGCGCCAAAGCTCGTGCTGGCATCACGCCGCACCTGCTGGTGATGACGGCGACACCGATACCGCGCACCGTCGCGCTCACCGTGTACGGAGACTTGGAAACCTTGACGCTGCGCGAACTTCCGCGCGGCCGCCAGCCGATCACCAGCAACGTCATCTTCGTCAAGGACAAGCCCGCGTGGCTCGACCGTGCCTGGCGGCGCATCACCGAAGAGGTCGCCGCCGGCCGCCAGGCCTATGTGGTGGCGCCCCGCATCGACGAGACCGACGACCCGCAGAAGGGGGAGCAGAACGCCAGACCGTCGGAAACCGCCGAGGGTCTTTACGCCCGACTGCGTTCCGATGAGCTGGCAAACCTGCGACTGGGGCTGATGCACGGGCGATTGTCCGCCGACGAGAAGGACGCCGCGATGGCGGCATTCCGTTCTGGTGAAATCGATGTGCTGGTGTGCACCACCGTCATTGAGGTAGGCGTTGACGTTCCCAACGCCACGGTCATGCTGGTGATGGACGCCGACCGGTTCGGAATCAGTCAGTTGCATCAGCTGCGCGGCCGCATCGGCCGCGGCCAGCATCCGAGCCTATGTCTACTCGCCACCTGGGTGTCACCTGGATCGCCGGCCGGTCGGCGGGTGTGTGCCGTCGCCGAGACTATGGACGGTTTTGCCCTTGCCGACCTCGACCTCAAGGAGCGTCGAGAAGGAGATGTGTTGGGCCGCAACCAGTCCGGCAAGCCGATTACCCTACGACTGTTGTCGTTGGCAGACCACCAGGAGTTCATCGAGGCTGCCCGCGACTTCTGCATCCGGGCCTATGAAGACTCTGCCGAGGACCGCCCGCACCCCGGATTGGTTGTCCTGGCAGCGCGATTCACCGACACCGACCGCATCGAATACCTGGACAAGTCATGACCGCCAGCGACGATGCGGTGGGGGTACCACCTGCGTGCGGGGGAGAGCGGCGCTTGTGAATCGCAAAGTGCTGCTGTGGTTGTCGGTGGCCGCGGCGCTCGCGCTGGTGGTGGCCTACCAAACGGTGGGGTCATCGGTGGCCAGGCACGCCGACCAATACGCCGCGCGCGCTGATGTCCCGACGGTGCAACCCGGTACCGATGTGCTGGCGGGTATTGCCGTGCTACCGCTGCGGCTGCACCGCTACGACTACCGCAGGGCGGCGTTCGGCGACCCGTGGGACGACAACAACGATGCCCCGCTCGGGCACAACGGGTGCGACACTCGCGACGACATCCTCAACCGCGACCTCGTCGACAAGACCTATGTGTCGATCAAGCGGTGTCCGGACGCCGTGGCCACCGGCACCCTGCACGACCCGTACACCAACAAAACCATCGCCTTTCAGCGCGGCGCCAAGGTCGGCGAATCGGTCCAGATCGACCACATCGTCCCGCTGGCCTACGCCTGGGATATGGGCGCCTACGACTGGCCGGGCCCCGAGCGGCTGCGTTTCGCCAACGATCCGGCAAACTTGCTGGCCGTCGACGGGCAGGCCAATCAGGACAAGGGCGATGCGCCGCCGGCGCAGTGGATGCCGCCCAACACCGCGTTCGCATGTCAATACGCCATGCAGTTCATCGCCGTGCTGCGCGGTTATTCGTTGCCGGT
Source organism: uncultured Actinomycetota bacterium (assembly GCA_963730415.1). Classification (GTDB taxonomy): domain Bacteria; phylum Actinomycetota; class Actinomycetes; order Mycobacteriales; family Mycobacteriaceae; genus Mycobacterium. The sequence goes on from CAVSSC010000004.1 coordinate 893,618, forward strand.
GGACCAGGCGTCGACGGGCGTACTGCGTCAGGCCGCCGCCACCTGCCCAACGGGATAGGCCGGCGGCCGCCCGCTAGGAGCCGTCGTAGGTGGTCGGGTCCGGACGCAACCGTGTGCCGTCGTTGAGCGCGTTGATCGCAGCCATGTGCTCGGCGGCCAGTTCGAAGTCGAAGACGTCCAAGTTGCTGGCAATGTGCTCGGCCTTGGCGGATCGGAAGATGACCGCGTTACCCAGTTGCAGGTTCCACCGCAGCAAGACCTGTGCTGGGGTCTTGCCGTATTCCCCTGCGATCGACGTCACAGTCGGGTTGTCCATCAACTTGCCCAGAACCAGCGGTGTGTGGGACTGCGTCACGACATTGTGCTGCGCATTCACCTTGCGTAGCTCGGCCTGGTTGAGCAGCGGGTGCAGCTCGATCTGGTTGACCGCCGGGGTGACGAAGGTGAGGTCGATGACCATCGACAGATATTCTTCGGTGAAGTTGGAGACGCCGATCGAGCGGGCGTGTCCGTCTCCGCGGGACTGGATCAGCCCGCCGAAGGCGTCGACATACTTGCCGACCGAAGGGGCCGGCCAGTGAACGAGGTAGAGGTCGACGTAGTCGAGGCCGAGTCGCTCCAGGCTGGCGCTGCAGGCTGCCGGGGCCTTGCTGAAACCGTGGTCCTCGGTGGCCAGCTTGGTGGTGACGAACAGCTCCGCGCGGGGAATCCCCGAGGCCGCAATCGCGCGGCCGACGGCGGCTTCGTTGCCGTAGGCCGCGGCGGTGTCGATAAGGCGGCAACCGATTTCCAGCGCTGCCGACACCGCGCGTTCAGTCTCGTCGTCCGACAATCCCGCGACTCCCAGGCCAAGCACGGGCATCGTGTTTTCGTCATTGAGAGCTATCGAGGGCACGGCAGCGGCCGACTCTCTAGTCAACGTCATTCACCTGCCTGTGAAACTGAAGGTTCGTGGATCCGGACCAAGCCGGGTTCCATCATCCAGCGAGGAGATCGACGCGATTTCATCGTCGCTCAGTTCGAAATCGAACACGTCGAAGTTGCTCGCAATCCGTGAGGGGTTCACCGACTTGGGGATCACGATATTACCGAGCTGGATGTGCCACCTAATCAACACCTGGGCGGGTGTCCGCCCGCGTCCTTCGGCGACCGCGGTGACCGTCGGATGAGTCAGCAGCGCTCCCTGGCCCAGGGGTGCCCATGCCTCGGTGGCGATGCCGCGCTGGGCGTGCACCTCCCGCAGGTCCTGCTGCGGGAATCGCGGATGCAGCTCGATCTGGTTGACCGCGGGAACGATGCCGGTGGCATCGATCAGGACGGTGAGGTGCTCGGGCTCGGAATTGCTGACTCCGATGGACCGGATCCGGCCCTGATCGGGCAGGTGGGCGAACGCCTTGAAGGTATCGACGAACTTGTTAAGCGCAGGCTGCGGCCAGTGGATGAGGTAGAGGTCGAGGTAGTCGAGCCCGAGCCGCTCCATGCTGGCCTGAAGCACAGGGGCGTGCCGTCAGCGTGCTGGCTCGCCCTTATCCGGGCCCTGGTCTGCATTCCACAATTTGGTCACCACGTACAGTTGGTCGCGCGGCACACCGGAATTGGCAACCGCTCGCCCGGTCTCCCGCTCGTTGCGGTAGTCCGCCGCGGTGTCGATATGCCGGTAACCGGCGCGCAGCGCGGCACCTACCGCCTGCTCGGTGTCCGCCGGCGGGACCTGGAAGACTCCGAGCCCGACGGCGGGGATCGAATTACCGTCATTGAGCGTGACCACGCTTTTTTCGAGGGAGCTGCCCATGACCAAGAGTCTGCCAGGCGCGTCGGACCTCCATCTTGGAGCGAAACGCGCACCAATGCGGTGGACAAGTCGTATCCAGGGAAGGGTCGCCACCGTTGGCGTCAAGGTCATTCCGTGGATCCCGACCGCCGCCAGGCGGGTGCTGACCGGCGGTCGTGCGGTAATCATCGACGGCAATACGCTTGATCCCACGCTCCAGCTGATGTTGTCGGGTCTGCACGCCGTCGGCATCGACGGACTGGTTGTCGACGACGACCCAGCCGCCTCCCGCGCCCAGCTGCGCGAGATGTTGCTGGGACTCCCCGGTCCGCAGATTCACGTCACGGTGGACGACATATCGCTACCCGGACCGGCCGGTGAGATCGCGGCGCGGCACTACCGCCCAGCCGATGACGTGGCCGCGCCGTTGCTGGTCTTCTACCACGGCGGTGCCTGGACGATCGGGGACCTGGACACCCATGACGCGCTGTGCCGGTTGACGTGCCGCGACGCCGGCATCCACGTGTTGTCGATCGACTACCGGCTGGCTCCCGAGCATCCGGCCCCGGCCGCGGTCGACGATGCCTACGCGGCCTTCCAGTGGGCGTACGAGCACGCCGGTGAACTCGGCGCGACCCCCGGGCGGGTCGCGGTCGGCGGGGACAGTGCGGGCGGCAACCTGGCGGCCGTCGTGTGCCAACTGGCGCGCGACTCGGGCGGCCCTGCCCCTGTGCTGCAGTGGCTGATCTACCCGCGGACCGACTTAACCGGGCAGACCCTGTCGCTGAGTCTGTTCGCCCGTGGCTTTTTGCTGACCAAACGGGATATCGACTGGTTCGAGTCCCAATACCTGAGGGGTTCCGGTATCGACCGGGCAGATCTGCGGGTGTCGCCGCTGCTGGCCGAGTCGCTGTCCGGGCTGGCGCCGGCGCTGATCGCGGTCGCGGGTTTCGATCCATTGCGCGACGAAGGCGAGAGCTACGCGGCGGCGCTACGGGCTGCCGGGACTGCGGTAGACCTGCGTTACATGGGTTCGCTGACGCACGGCTTCGTCAATCTGTTTCAGTTAGGAGGCGACAGCCTCAACGCGACCAGCGAGCTGATCTCTGCCTTGCGTGCGCACCTGAGCCGGGTCTGATTTGTTGAACGGGCGTCGCCGGTAATCTAGAGGCGCCGTTGTCCACCAACGGGCAAGCCGACAACTCGAGCACCGAAGGATCAGCGAACCTGTGGCCGACAAACCCAAACGTCCCCCGCGATTCGATTTGAAGTCGGCCGACGGCAAATCGGGCCGACTCGTCCAGATCGGCGGTACCGCGTTCGTCGTGATCTTCGCGGTCGCGCTCGTCTTCTACATCGTGACGTCGCACCACAAGAAAGCCGGCACCACCGGCGCGGGCGATACGGTGCGGGTGACGTCGAGCAAGCTGGTTACCCAGCCCGGCACGAGCAACCCCAAGGCTGTGGTGTCCTTCTACGAGGATTTTCTGTGCCCGGCCTGCGGTAACTTCGAGCGAACGTTCGGGCCGACGGTGTCCAAGCTCATCGACATCGGCGCCATTGCGGCCGATTACTCCATGGTGTCGATTCTCGACAGCCCGAAGAACCAGAACTATTCGTCGCGGGCGGGTGCCGCGGCCTTATGCGTCGCCGATGAGTCCCTCGACGCTTTCCGCCGGTTCCACACCGCGCTCTACAGCGCCGACATCCAGCCCAAAGAGGGCGGCAGCAGCTTCCCGGACAACGCCAAATTGATCGAACTCGCCCGCGAGGCCGGCGTCGTGGGCAAGGTGCCGGACTGCATCAACAGCGGCAAGTACCTTTCCAAGATCACCGGCGAGGCGGCGGCTGCACATATCAACGCGACTCCGACCATCAAAATCAACGGCGCCGACTACGAATGGTCGACACCTGACGCGCTGGTCGCCAAGATCAAAGACATCGTGGGCGCGCTGCCGGGCATAGACACCGCTGTCACCCCCGCGTCGACGTGACAACCCCGGTGTCAGCACAACCTACCCAGCACGCCGGCGACCTGACACCGGATTCGGATTCCCCAGTGCGCGTGGCCGCGCCCAGCGCATGGTGGGTGCTGATCGCCGGTGTAATCGGCTTGGCCGCCGCGATGACGCTGACGCTGGAAAAGATCCAGATTCTGCTCAACCCGTCATACGTGCCGTCGTGCAATATCAACCCAATCGTCGCCTGCGGCTCGGTGATGGTCACCCCGCAGGCGTCGCTACTTGGCTTTCCCAACCCGTTGCTCGGCATCATGGGCTTTACCGTGGTGCTCGTCACCGGTGTGCTGGCCGTAGCGAATGTGGCTTTGCCCCAATGGTATTGGGTTGGATTGGGAGTCGGTCTCCTGATCGGTGCGGTGTTCGTTCACTGGCTGATCTTTCAGAGCCTGTATCGCATCGGGGCGTTGTGCCCGTATTGCATGGTGGTCTGGGCGGTCACCATCTCGCTGCTGGTCGTGGTCGGGTCCATCGTGTTTCGCCCCGTGCTCGAACGCCGGGACGCCGGCTTGGAAACTGCGATAGCGCGGGTGCTTTACCAATGGCGGTGGTCGATCGCCGCACTGTGGTTCACCGCGGTGTTTTTGCTGATCATTGTGCGGTTTTGGAGCTATTGGTCCACGCTCTTGTGAGCGCTGACCCGAAGACGGTGGTGGTGGTGAGCTGACCCGGATCATCGGTGGTGTCGCCGGAGGCCGGCGCCTCGCCGTCCCGCCGCGAGGGACCAGGCCGACCACCGACCGAGTACGCGAGTCGCTTTTCAACATCGTGACCTCGCGGCGGGATCTGACCGGCCTTGCGGTGCTGGACCTCTACGCCGGTTCGGGCGCACTGGGATTGGAGGCGCTGTCACGCGGGGCTGCCGTTGCGCTATTCGTGGAGTCGGACCAACGCACCGCGGCCGTCATCGCACGCAACATCGAAGCCCTGGGTCTGAGCGGTGCGACGGTGCGCCGGGGCGCGGTAGCAGCCGTCTTGGCAGCCGGGACCGCGTCTGCGGTGGACCTTGTCCTGGCGGACCCGCCCTACGACATTGAGGCCGCCGAGGTTGAGGCTGTGCTGGCCGCTTTGACCACCCATGGCTGGGTGCGCGAGGGAACCGTTGCGGTGGTGGAGCGTGCGGCCACCGGTGCGCCGCTGACCTGGCCGGCCGGTTGGTCCGTGTGGCCGCAGCGTGTTTACGGCGACACCCGTTTGGAGCTGGCCGAACGGCTGTAGCCACCGTGTACCGTCATCGGTCATGACCGCCGGCGACGATGCAGAGCGGAGCGATGAGGAGGAGCGGCGCATATGAGCGGCGCGGTATGCCCGGGGTCATTTGACCCGGTGACGTTGGGCCACATCGATGTATTCGAACGCGCCTCGGCTCAATTCGACGAGGTGGTGGTCGCGATCCTGGCCAACCCCGCTAAGAAGGGCATGTTCGACATCGATGAGCGGATCGCGATGATCGAGGAATCCACCACCCACCTGCCGAACTTGCGGGTGGAGGTCGGACAAGGTCTGGTGGTCGACTTCGTCAGGGCGCGCGGGATGACGGCCATCGTGAAGGGTTTGCGCACCGGCACCGACTTCGAATACGAGCTGCAGATGGCGCAGATGAACAAGCACATCGCCGGCGTCGACACCTTCTTCGTGGCGACCGCCCCACGGTATTCGTTCGTGTCGTCGTCGCTGGCCAAAGAGGTCGCGATGCTGGGCGGTGATGTGTCGGAGCTGCTGCCTGAACCGGTGAATCGGCGACTCCGCGAAAAGTTATCCGATGGCCGGGGCTGACGACGCCCAAGCCACGGTCGGCAAGTTCATGCAGGCGATGGTCGAGGAAAGATTCGATGACGCCCGCATCCTGCTGCATGACGAATTCGTCGTCTACGAAGCGGGCGGTGTGCCCTACAGCGGCGAATACCGCAGCCCGCAAAGCTTTTTCGAGCTTTTCAGCGAGATGAACGAGGAGTTGGAGCTCACGCCGGACCCGCGGTACAGCATCTCCTTGACGGTGACACCATTGCTCTGCGCTACCGGCTGACATTCACCGCTCGCGCCTCCATTCGGTGTCGCCATTGTTGCGCTTTCGGGTGGTCCAGGCGCCGGGTTTGAGCACCCGGTGGTGGGATCCGCAGGCGAAGGCGAGGTTGCAGCCGTCTGCGGTTGAAGCCGCGCACATTCACCAACGCCCAGGCCGCACTTGAGAACACAGCCAGAACGTACCGCCGCGACCCGTGGAACGACCAGGGTGTGCATGTCGAAGTGTGGACCGAGAAAGGCGCCATCCGAGGCGTAATCTACCCGGTAACTTCTGAATACGATGTGCCGCTGATGATTCACGCGGCTACGGGTCCGAGACATTCCTACACGAGACCGCTCAGGAAATAAACGACGAGGCCAAGCCCGCCATCATCTACCGGCTAGGCGACCACGACCCCAGCGGAGTCGATGCTTGGCGGGACATCCGTTGCAGGCTACGCAGATTCGTAGACGACGATATTGCCCTGACCTTCGAGCGCATCGCGGTCACACCCGAGCAGATCACCAGCATGAGCCTGCCCACCAGACCGACCAAGCAATCCGACACCCGTGCAAAAGGATTCGACGGCGAATCAGTCGAGGTCGATGCCATACCATCAGATATGTTGCGCAACTTGGTGCGTGAATCCATCGAAACGCTTATTGATACGGAAGCGTTGCGCCTCACCAAGATTGCAGAAGCCCGCGAGCGGGAAGTGTTGGACCGCTTAGTGAACGAGAAAGGTATCGCATGAGCATGACCGACGCCGATGACCGACAACCGTTGTGCGCCATGTGTTTAAAGCGCTCACGCCTACGCGGATCAGTACGCTGCGACGAGTGCGCTGTAGCGGATCGCAACAGAACCAGAACGGAATGGGCACAGGGATGCCACCAAAACCTAAGCGCTACAGGAAGATACGTACAAGCCCGAGGCGGTGCCGCACTGCTGGGTGCTCACGGCGGGCAACGCATTACGGCCACTGCAACACTCATTGGGCGAGAATAGTTTCGACCGGCGACGACAGGCCAGACCAGCCGGTACGCGAGTACCAGCGCCAGGGCGACATCTGCCAGGCTGCGTCGGTCATGCCTCGGTGACGACGACACAGATCTACACGCTGGTCACCGTCCACGCGCTGCGCGAAGTGTGGGCCGGAGCCCACCCACGGGCGACATAACGCGGCTAGCCCGCGGCTAGCCCAGGTAGTCGGACTCCAGCACCAGGTCGGAGACCAGCGACTGGTATTCGAGGTGCGTCTTGTGCTCGACGGTGTTCCACAGCTTGCCTTGCTGTTGGCGCATGTACTCACGGTACTTCGGTGCGCCCGGCACCCTGACGTTGTCGGCGACCGCGATCGATCCTGGATGCAGCCAACCCCGGTCGAGGATGCTCTGCAGGTCGTCCAGGTAGGCATCCTTGTCATGGTCAAGGAACACGAAATCAAGTGAGCCAGAAGCAAATCCGTGCTTATTCGCCAACACGTCCAGGGTGCGTCCGCTGTCGCCGATGGTGCCGACGACGCAAGTCACGCGGTCAGCAACCCCCGCATGAGCCCAGATCTGGCGGGCATTGGCGGCGTTGGCTTCGGCGAGTTCGACGGAGTACACCTTGGCATTCGGAGCGGCCCGGGCGATCCGTAGTGCGCCATAACCGCAATAGGTGCCCAGCTCCAGCGCCAGTGCGGGATTGGCCCGCCGCACTGCGGCGTCGAGGAGTAGGCCTTTCTCGTCGCCGACGTTGATCAGCATCGACTTTTCGTAGGCGAACTTGTCGATCGTGGCCAGCACGTCGTCGATGTCGCCCGCCCTGGCGTGCCGGAGGACGTAGTCGACCGCAGCCGCTTCGCGTCCATCACCGATCTGGCCCGTGGTGGTGATGTTGCGAACCCCGGCCGCCATCCGCCAGAACGACCACCGCAGCAGGGGTATGCGTCGCTTGAGATCCATAAAGAACCACGATAGTGCTGTCGACATCACCCACCGAGCCGGCGCGCCACGGAGAATAGACAGACGGGACCGGCAGGTAGTTCACGCGGCTGAAGCCCAACGGCAGCAGGAGGTCGGGTACTAAGCTGACAGGAGGTCGGGGCTATGGGAGGGTGAATCGCCGATGAGTGATGTTGAAGTTCATCACGACGGGTATCCGGCGTATCGCCGCAAGGTTCGCTTCGATTGGTCGAACACGCCGCTGCACTGGGTTCCCCACGATCCGTTCTCCACCCACATGATGAATGTGCTGCATTTGCTGCTGCCGGCGGGCGAACGGTTTTTCATCCAAGTCGTCAACGAGGCGGCGCCCATGGTGGACGACCCTGAGCTGAAGGCGGCGATAAAGCCGTTCATTCAGCAGGAGTCCTGGCATGCCTGGGCGCACCAGATGGTGCTAGGCCACCTGGCGGAGCAGGGCATCGATACCACGCCCTACACCGACAAGCTTGAAAAATGGCTGTCGATGGTCGGTAACCAGGGCCAGGGCCGCGGATGGCCACGGTTGCTGCAGCGTTGGTGGCTCTACCAGAACCTCGCGGTTATCGCGGCGTTAGAACACCTCAAGGCTGCGTTGGGTCATTGGGTGATCCAGAACCGCGGCCTCGATTACGCCGGAGCCGACCCGATCATGCTCGACCTGCTGCGCTGGCATGGGGCCGAGGAGATCGAGCACCGCTCGCTCGTGTTCGACGTCTACCAGAACGTGTGCGGCAACTACGCCCTGAGAGCCTTGACTATGCTTCAAACCGCGCCGATTTTCGTGTTGGCGTGGCTCGCGGGAGTGCGGTTCTTGATGGCTCACGACCCGACCATCAGCGCCAAGCCGCGCTGGAGAGACTGGTTGCGAGCCGCCCGCCAGTACCGGGTGCCAGGACCGTCGAAGCTCATCGTGACCGTGCCGATCCGCTATCTGAGGCCCAGCTATCATCCCAGCACCGAGATGTCCACACAGACGGCGACGGACTACCTGGCCCACTCGCCCGCGGCACTGGCTGCACGCAAGCGAGACGGGGGACGCGAACGCTCGGCGGGGGCCGGGCGGTAGCACGCCTTCAGTGGAGCATGGTGGCCACGATTCCGGCCAATCACAGGTCGGCGAAAAACTCTACCGGCCGGGAGAGTTTCGAAAATCGCAATCACTTCCTATTACCCGTACGGTTCCACCCCGCCGCCACGGCAATCACAAGTCTCCCAGCGCCAGCATCCTTGCCTCCTCGGCCGCCCTGCTGGTGGCGGCGGCACCCGCGTAGCGGTCGATCATGATGCGGCTGCTCCAGCCGGCGACCGCCATCAGCCCGTAGTCACTCCCCAGCGCCGCCTTCCACCGGGTGGCGAAGGTGTGGCGGTAGAAAGCATTAGTGTCAGTGATGGCTGTGATCGCTTTGATCGGGCTGCGCCTCGGGAGAGCCGCCCATCATGCGCAGCATCGGAAGTCCTCCCGACGTGATGAACCGCACGATCAGGATTGCCGCGAGGACGAGGAAGGCGATGTTGAGCCAGGTGGTGTAGTTCCACGAAACCCCCGCTTGCATGACCGTGGCGTTACGGGAGCTGGGGATGAGATTGGCTGTGCCAAAAATCAATTCGGTCAGGTAGCCGGCGGCGACCATCGCGACGTAAAAGGTGCCAAGCAGCGTCAGCATCATCCTAGTGCCATAGTACTTGCGGTAGATATTCAAGATCGGCAGGATCAACAGGTCCGCGTAGATGAACGCGATGACACCGCCGAAGCTGATGCCTCCGTTCCACAGCACCGCGGCCAGTGGCACATTGCCGATTGAACAGACGAAGGACACGATCGCCACGACGGGGCCCACGATGGGTCCCCACAGCGCCGCCCAGCCCGGATGATTAGCCAAGAAGAAGCTCTGCCAAAAGCTTTCGGGTACCCACGCCGCGATGGCACCCGCAATCAACAGGCCCAAAACGAGGTCGCGCAGGATTGCCATCCACTCCATGACGAACACATGTGAGACCGAGGTAAAGCCCTGCGGGGAGAAGAGCCGCCGCCAAAACGAGCCTTCCCGTTTGATGGACATGTCCATGGCGGCATGGCCTTCCATCGAGCCGGCGATTCCCCGCTCAGCCTGCTCTCGGGCGGCGTCGATGAGCCGGGAGCGCACGAACAACCGGAATAGCACGGCCAGCACCACGATCATCAGGGGGCCGCCGACGAACTCCGCGGCGGTGAATTGCCAGCCCATCAGCAGGGCCAAGATGATGCCCAACTCCACTACGAGGTTGGTGGATCCGATCTCGAACGCCATGGCGGCGATGAAGTTGGCACCTTTGCGGAACAGCGATCGGGCCAACGCTACCGCGGCGTACGAGCATGACGACGATGCCGCGCCCAGCCCGGCGGCGACGGCAAGGGTGCGGGGCCGGGCGTCGCCCATCAGGGCCACGATCGTCGAGCGACGTACGACGGCCTGCACCACTGCGGACAGGGCGAAGCCCAAGATCAATGCCCACAAAATTTCCCACGTCATTGACCCCGCCAACGCCAAAGCATGGCCAATCACTGCTAGCACTCTGCCTGTCACTCGGTCCTCCGCATCCGGTATGTACTTTCAGCGGTCATCATCCGTCCTGCGTATGGATCCAACCCCCGATCAGGCCCCAGAGGATAGTATACCCGCGGGGGGTATGCGGCGAAGAACGCGGTGTGCAAGGGGTGCGCATCATGCCAACGGGGTGCTGATAATGCACCCGACGGCTTTCAGTTCAGCCGGGTCGTCCCCATGGACACCCCGGCCGCCGGGAGACGCGCCAGCAGTGCATCGCCCATCGCCGCGGCGGGAGTGAGCACGCCCCGCAACTCGGAGAGCCGATCGCGATCGAGCGCCAGCGCCAGGCCACTCTCACCGAGCAGCACCGCCGTCGCGTTGTAAGCGTCGCCTTTCTGCGCGAAAGTCGCCATGTAGCGGGCACCGGTTGTCGTAGTGGTGTAGGTCTCGAACGTGTAATGGCCGCGTTCCCGGGTTTTCCGGCTGGGACCGGTGCCCGGTTTCGGCGCGATGCGCTCCACTAGTAGTCGGGGTAATCGACTGAAGTATCTGTTGCCCAAACCAATGGCACCCGCCATAGCGCCGGTGACGGCCGCAGAGGCGACTGGTGCCGCCAACGACCTTCCCAGGCTCATCGTCTCCGAGTAGCGGAATCGTCGGCCGTAGGACCAGTCCTGTAATGCATTGCTACGCCGGACAACTCGAGTGTTATACGGGCCCTGCACAAATCCGCCGGTCCAGAAACCGGCAAGCTCGGGCGCCAGGTTGCGTCCTCGGCGCCAGGGAAAATCCGGCTGCGCACCGAGTTCGGGTTCGGCGCCTCGGTCCGTGGTGAGCGTATACGGGTCTTTGACGAGCCGACGGGCCGCAGGGTCGCTGGATGCAGTGCGCATCGCTTCGGAATACGTTGCAACCGAACCGCCGGAGGCCCGGCGCTGGGAGAACCTGCGCAGCACCAGATTGGTGTCACAGAGTTCACCGGTGCCGTCCTCGATCGCGCGGCGGTACAGCAGATAGACGCTCAGATCCGAAGGGACCGAATCGAATCCGCACGAAAGCACTATCCGGGCGCCGGTATCGGCGGCTTGTTTGTGGTACAGGTCGATAGTGTTTCGGCCGAACATCAACTCGCCGGTGAGGTCGGCATAGTCCGTTCCAGCCGTGGCGCAGGCTGCCACCATCGGCAGGCCGTAGCGTGTATAGGGGCCAACAGTCGTCAGCACGACCTGGGCCCGGATGGCCATCGCCTCGAGCGTCGACGGTTGTGACGCGTCGGCGACGATCACCGGCCAGTCCTGTGCGGTCGGGCCTAACATCTCCCGCACGGCCCGCAGTCGTTCGCTTGAGCGGCCGGCCAGTGCGATCCGTGCTCTTGACCCGCTGTGTGCGAGGTATTCGGCGGTCAGCTTGCCGGAGAACCCGCTGGCGCCATACAAGACGATGTCGAACTCGCGCTCAACTGGGCTCATTTGGGCGACACTACCCGAGCAATTTCGGGGTTCTGCGTCTCGGGCGCACGATGTCGAACTGCGGGCCCGTATCGATGCCGAGACCGGGTACGGGTCATCCGCAAGGCCATCGCCATCTACAACAAACGCGTGCCTTGCCCGGCGTCCGTCTGACTCGCTGAGCTGGCCGAAGAGAGGGGGCAACGGCTTCGTGAGAACCGACCGCCCCGGAGCAGCCTCGTGTTGCGCCACAGCGTCGGAAAAGGCGACGCGAAGGAAGGGCGCCGGGTGTCCCGCGCGGTGAGGTGATCGACGCGGGGCGGGACGCCGCCTCAATCCTTGATGAAGCAGTACATCCGGTATGAGATGTCCCCGCTTTGCAGGTAGCGGTACAGCTGCGTGCCTTGTACGCCGATGTATTCGCGGCCCGCGAAGCGCAGCAACGCCGGCATATGGCGTTTGACCAGATCCTGTGACTTCTGCGAATTTTTGTCGATGCCGCGCAGAACCTCCTCATTGATGACCTTCTGCGAAAGCAGCCGCATCGGGGTGGCGGTCAGGTCCGCCTCCCACTCGGCGACGCGATTGGAGGGGCGCAGATCGGCGTATGGGAAGTACCCTCCTGGGCGTAGCACGCGCACCACCTCGGAGAGGAAACGCGGAAACCGAGGGTAGCAGTGCGAGGCTTCGACATTGAGTACCACGTCGAAGGATTCGTCGTCGAAGGGCAGGTTCTCGGCGTCGCCCTGTACGAAATCCAAACCGGGCAGATTGTGTCTCTTTCGGCAGAGTGCGATGCCGGCCCCGTTCAAGTCCAGCGCCGTATAGGAGGCCGGCTGCAAGGTGCGCGTGAGGTACGAGGCTCCGCCGCCGTGGCCGCAACTGACCTCCAGCACCCGTTTGCCGCTGAGATCCGCCTGGGTCGCCGTGCGGTGGTACAGGTTGATGTGGGCTCGGTTGGGCTCGTCGGACGCCTCCAGCGGCAGGGCCATCGGCGGATCCTCCTCATAGGCCCAGTTGATGAACACAACTTCGTCGTCACCGAGCCTGCGTGTCATCAGCGGGTACCAGTACTTCCAAATTTGCTTGTAGGTCGGGGTAGTTCCCACGCGGGCGAGGAGACGGTGTGCGGGACTGAAGGCCATGGGCAAGGAGTATGGCAGAACACGAAACAGGAATGATCCCATTGCGGGAAAAAGAAAGACGGCGCAGCGCATAGCCCTGAGTCGCTGCTATGACATGCTGCGTGAGCTCGGCGATGCCGCCCTGGCGTTGCCGGATGCCCGACCGTAGGAAGCGGCTGCCTGAGGTAGCGTCCCTCGCATGACGTTGATCACCAGCGCAGTTTGGGTGCGGTGAGTATGGGTGGATTTCGTTTCGGTGTTGTCGATGCGCTCGTGAACACGCGCTTTCCGCCGAGCATGCTGCCGCGGGTGAGTTCCCTGGCCGCCGCCGCGATGGGCGCCGACTCGTATTGGGTCGGCGACCATCTGAACGCGCTGGTGCCACGCTCGATCGCGACGCCCGAATATCTCGGAGTTGCGGCGAAACTGGTGCCCAAGATTGACGCCAACTTCGAACCGTGGACGATGCTTGGCAACCTCGCCGCCCACAACCGGGTCGGCCGCCTGCGACTCGGTATATGCGTGACCGACGCCGGTCGCCGCAATCCAGCGGTCACGGCGCAAGCCGCCGCGACTCTGCATCTGCTTACCCGAGGCCGAGCCATCCTCGGTATCGGTGTCGGGGAACGTGAGGGCAACGAGCCCTACGGCGTGGAGTGGTCCAAACCGGTGGCACGCTTCGAAGAAGCCCTCGCCACAATTCGCACGTTGTGGGCTGCGAACGGGGGGTTTGTCTCACGTGAATCGCCATACTTTCCGTTACGTAACGCCGTTTTCGACCTTCCGCCATACCGTGGGAAATGGCCCGAGATCTGGGTCGCGGCCCACGGGCCGCGGATGCTGCGGGCCACTGGACGCTATGCCGACGCTTGGGTTCCCATTGTTCTGGTTCGTCCCACCGACTACAGCCGCGCACTCGAAGCCGTACGCGCCGCGGCGTCCGACGCGGGTCGTGACCCAATGTCGATTACCCCTGCGGCAGTGCTCGGCGTGGTCACCGGCCGGAATCGCGACGACGTGGATGAGGCGCTGGACTCTGTCATCGTCAAAATGACCGCGCTCGGTGTACCTGCAGAAGCCTGGGCACGCCACGGCGTTGAGCATCCAATGGGAGCTGACTTCGCCGGCGTACAGGACCTGATTCCACAAACCATGGACAAGCAGACGGTCTTGTCGCACACGGCGAAAGTTCCTGCTGCACTTATAAAAGAAATGGTTTTGAATGGGACACCCGACGAAGTCATCGATCAAGTAGCGGAATGGCGCGATCACGGCCTTCGATACCTAATCGTCATCAACGGCAGCCTGGTTAACCCGAAATTGCGCAAGACTGTGGCGGCAAGCCTGCCACACGCTAAGGTCCTTCGCGGACTCAAAAAGCTGTGACCAGGGCGCGATCGTGGCCTGTGTGCTGGGTTCGGTGCTGCCTGCGGTGCGAGCGGCATGGGCGAAAACATCATCGAGGTGGTGAGCGATGAACGATCGGAAACCGGCGGTCACGTCCGCCGTTCTGGTGACGCTGGGTGCCTGTCTGGTGCTGTGGCTATCCGGATGCTCCTCTGCCACACCTGATTCCGAGGGGCATAGTAGTGCGGTCAGCACGACGGCCGACCCCGCGCTCGTAGCCGAGATTCGGCAGGCGGCGGACGCGACGAAGGCTTTGACCAGCGTGCACCTGGCGGTCCGGACAACCGGGCAAATCGACAGCATGCTCGGCATCACCAGTGCCGATGTCGATGTCCGGGCCAATCCGCTCGCCGCGAAGGGCGTGTGCACCTACCAGGGCCAGGCGGACGTCCCGTTCCGGGTAAAGGACGACGTCATCTCGGTGAAACTGTTCGACGACTGGACCAAACTCGGCTCCGTCTCCGACCTGGCAGCCTCACGCCTGGTCGACCCCACCAACGGTGTGGCAAAGATGCTGTCGAGTCTCACCAATCTGCAATCGCAAGGCACGGAGGTGATCGACGGAGTTCCCACCACCAAGATCACCGGAACCCTCCCGACGGAGACCGTCAAGATCCTGGATCCTGGCGCCAGACAGTCGAGGCCGGCGACCGGGTGGATTGCCGCGGACGGTTCGCACCGCCTCGTCCGGGCAAGTGTGGACCTCGGGTCCGGGTCTGTCCAGATCACGCTATCCAAATGGAACGAACCTGTGAACGTCGACTAGCGGCGAATCCCTCAATGCGCCAGGCGATCTCGAACAGCGACTTGGCGTATCAACTGTCCGTCGCGGGCGACGCCGCGACGGTGCGTCGCGTAGTCCGGTCTGGGATCGCGGCCGGAACGCACACGTGCGCCACCGCGGTCAGCGCGCCCAGCCCGATCAGCAGAACGGTGCCGATCTGACCCAGAGCGCTGAAGGAACCTCCCGACACCAGAACCAGTCCGCTGCCGAATGCGGCACCGAGCGCCATGAGTGGCGCAACGGCGCCCCGAACCGACACGGTGCCCGCAGACTGTGCCTGGGAGTCGATGAGAGCGGCGACGAGATACGGGACGCCGCACGCCGCGAGGACGGCGAACGACACCAGCGGCACCGAAGCGTGCAGCTCGCGACCCAGCAGATGTTGCCAGAGCGCAACCGAGATCCCCAGCGCGGCAAGGTAAGAGGCCAGCACCCCGAGGCCGATCACCAGACCACTGGCGGCGCCGCGCCACAGGCTGACCAGGGTGACTACCGCGAGCATCGTGACGGCCAGTAGCACGGCATCGTGGGTTAGGGCACCGCGGGCGCCCGCGGCTACTGGCGCGGGCCCGCTCACCGTGATCTGGCTGTCGACAAGGCTTCCGTACTTCGTCGCCTTGCCCGCGGCGATTTCGAGCTGCTGCGCGCGTGCCGCCGCATCCGAGTCCACTTTGTCCGCGTCGGAATAGACGAACAGCCGGGTCGCCGTACCGTCTGACGAGAACATCGATTGCCGCACGTGCTGGTACGACGGATCCGCCAGCGCCTTCCTGGGTAGGTAGAAGCCGCCTTCGCCGGTGTCGGCGAAGTCGGTGCTGAGGTTCTTCAAGAATGTCGACAACTGCACGACTTGCGGGATGGTGTTCTCGATGGTCGTTTCCAGGGTGGGTACGAAGGAGCGCAGCTGCCCCAGCGCCGACCGCAATTGCGCCACCACGCGCGGTGTGGAGGCGAAGGCGCCCATAGTTTTGCCCGATACCGCGGCGATGCGGTCCGCGCCATTTGACAGCAGGGCCACGTCGGCGACCATGCTGTCGAAGGGATCAACGACCTTGTGCGCGGCCGAGCACAGTATGTCGCCGGGACAGTTCGCGATGCCGCCCATCCAGCCGCGCACCGGGTCCAGGTATCCCGACAACTGCGCGGTGGTGTCCTTGATGTTGCGCGTACCGGAGATCATGAGGTCGATTTGCTGCTGGATTTGGGTCGCCCCGGCGAGACCGGTGGTCACGCTCGCTTCCAGCTCGTTGAGCGTTCCGGTCACCTGATCGAGTACGGACGCGAGTGACTTGATGGCATTCACCTGCGGTACAAACGTCGCGCCCTGGCGATCCAGCTGATCGGCGAGCCTTCCCGCTTCGGAGGTCAGCGAGGCATCGGTCCACGGGACACCGCCTGGCCATGCCGCCGACTGCACCTTGCGGACACCGGGAATCTCCATCAGATGGTGGCTGACCTGGTCGATGGCGATGAGCCCGGCCGGGTCCCGAAGGTCCCGGGCGGATTTGACCACCACCACGTCGGGCAGCCGATTCCCCGGGAGGAATTGTGCGTTGTTTGTCCCGGCCGGGTTTTCGGGGAGACCCCACTGCATCGCGATGACGGGCAACGCGCAGATCACCAGCACCAGGGCGGTGATGACAGCCGGACGCGGTATCGACAGCGGGGCGGCACCACCGGTTCGCGGCGATGACCGCCCTTGAGGCCCGGCGCGTGGATCTGTCAGCCCGATCAGGGCAGGCAATAGCGTCAACGAAGCCGCAAGTGCCACAACGACACCCTGTGCTGTGGTGCCGACGCTGTGCAGTGCCGGGGTTCGGGCAAGCAGCAGCGGGCCGGTGAGCATCGCGATGCACGCCCCGGGCAGGGCTAACGCGGGCAGGGTGTCGCGGTATGCGCGCCGGTCTGTGGCCGAAGCGCTTGCGTCGGGCTTGCGCCGCGCAACCAGCATGGTGGATGCGGTGATCGTGCCGATCGTCAGGACTGCGGCCAGGGTGATGGAGAACACCGTGAACACCGACACGTTCCCCCCATGGTCTCCCCGCAGCACCTCGGCGAGCGGCCACGCCACCGCGAGCGACAGCCCGGCGGTCAGCAGCGCGATCCCCACGGCAATCGTGGACTGCCGCGCTCGCAGAAGTAGTAGGACGGCGATCACCGCCGCGGCGGTCACGATCGCCGCGCCCTGCCACGCGGTCATGTGCAGGGGCATGCCGTTGGTGGTCGCGGGGACCGTGATGCGGGCGCGAAGCCCCGCACTCGGCGGTAGCTTCCGCACCACCGATCGGGCAGCATCGAGCGATTCCCGCGCTTGGGCGGTCCCCGCCTCGCCCCGCAGCCACACCATGGCGATACCGGACCGGCCGTCGGGGCTGGTTCCCAGCGGGGCGGTGAGGGGATCTGACCGCCAGTCGAGGACGGATCCCACGTGGGCGGTGTCGGCGCGCAAGGCGCTGACGGCAGCGTCAAAGTATTGCTGGTCCGCCGGCCCCAGCTGGTCGCGGCCTTCCAGCACCAGGTAGGCGATGGCGTTAGTGCCGGTGCCCGGGAACGCCTGCGCAATCCGGCTGGTGGCGGCGGCCGTCTTGGCGTCCTGTGGCAGCAGCGCCGAGCCGGCATCCCTCGCTTTCGCTGGTGTGAAGGCGAGAATCAAGTTCGCGATCACCGCCACCGCAATCCAGGCAGCGACGACAAGGAGCTTGGCGAGCCAGGATGACCTATGGTTATCGTCGGCCGACACGCTCGTGATGGTACTGACACAGGCGCCCGTCGAGGACGCTTTCAAATGGACGTGACAAATTCTGCGCGGTACGGCTGGCCGGATCGCTCACCGGAAACTCCTCCGCCGCGTCCCGCCGGCTAACCCCGGCTCCGTAAGCTCCGCCGGGTGCTGCCGCCTGCCCACTCCCGTTGGTCTGAAAGCGTCGACGCGATCATCGAGCGCGCGGGGTGGCGGCCCGGGGGCGGATGGTGTTGCTGGCCGCCGAGCGGCATCGTCAGTAGGCGTGGTGATACTAAACGTCTAAGCGGGCGAACTGATCGTGTCGATACTGCTCGACACACGCCCCTCGTCTGACCTTGCCGCTTGTGGTGATGGGAATCGAGCCAAGCGGTACCAGAACGAGATCCGCCACGCTCAGGCCGTGCGACTTCGATATCGCCGAGGTGACTTCACGTTTGACGATGCCGAGCCTATTCATCGCATCCTCGTCGGAGTCGCCCCGCTTTTTGAGTTCGATGATGGCAACCAGCTTCTCAACGCCCCCATTCGGAACCGCGATCGCCGCGCAGCGGCCTTCGGTGACCTCCTGGATCGTTGCCTCGATATCGTCGGGAGAGTGGTTGCGCCCATACACGATCAAGAGATCCTTGATGCGGCCGATGATGAACAGCTCGCCGTCGGAGAAGAAGCCCAAATCTCCGGTTCGCAGCCAAGGCTCTTCGGGTGTGCCGGCCGACGACGCAGCGACAAGCGTTGCGCCGAACGTGCGCTCACTCTCTTCAGGTCTCCGCCAGTAGCCGGTAGCGACATTGCCGCCGTGCACCCAAATCTCACCGACCGTTCCCGCCGGGCACTCGGTACGGGTTTCGGGATCGACGATGCGTACCGTCGGTGACTGCGGCGCGCCGTAACTGACCAGCGGTGTGCCGTTTCCGCTTGCGCACCGTTCCGCATGGCCGTCGGTCAGTTTCTCGGATTCGAAATGAACGATTTCTGGTGGTTGATTCCCTTCGCGGGTCGCGATATACACCGTTGCTTCTGCCATTCCATATCCGGGCCGGATCACCCTGTCCTGAAAGTTGAAGCGGGCGAACCGCTCGGTGAAGCGCTGCAGTGTCGCGGGTTGTACCCGCTCGCTACCGTTGAGGATGAAGAGCACGTCCCCGAGATCAAGCCCGGCCATGTCGTCATCTGATATTTTTCGTGCCGCCAATTCGAAAGCGAAGTTCGGCGCTGCCGAAAATGCGTGACTGTTGCTTGCCAGCAATTGCATCCACCGGGCCGGCCGCTGCAGGAACGACACGGGGCTGGTGAGCACAGCGCGAAATCCCGTCAGAACCGGAAGGATAATTCCCATATACAAACCCATGTCGTGATAGAACGGCAGCCAGGACACCACAGTGGTGTCCGGCGGGAGAACCTGTCCGTGGTCCCGATAGTAGTCGGACATGATCTGCCCGAAATTAGCCAGAATGTTTTTGTGCGAGATCATGACCCCGGCGGGCTGGCGGGTCGATCCGGAAGTGTATTGCAAATACGCAGTGTTTGCTGAACTAGCGTCCTCTGCAGCGGGTCCTTTCTTTGAGTCCAGGTCAAGCAAATCAACCTCGATGACCGATGGAGCGGATTCACCGGGCTTCGACTTGACATACTCGGCGATATTGCCTGCGACAGAGGATGTCGTGAGGACGACAGAGGGCGATGCGTCACGCAGCACCGAACTAACACGTTCATCGCTGGCGCCACCCAGCGGGACCGACAGCGGAACGGCGATAAGTCCGGCCTGCATTGCGCCGAGAAAAGCGGTGACGTAATCGAGTCCCTGCGGCGCCGATATCACAGCGCGGTCACCAGTTGACCCGTGAAGTCTGAGCTCCTGTGCAACGTTGAGCGCTCGCCGATACAGCTGCGACCACGTCAGGCTTTCGGCAACGCCGGCCCAGTCCTGTCTCGTAGTCGATAAACGTGAACGCCGTGTTGTTGGGCTGCAGACGGGCGCACGTGCGCAGCACAGCGGGAAGGAAACGCGCATTCATGGGCGTTACGTTACGGCCTCGTTCGGAGGTTGTCCCGCTGTTAATGGAATCTGAGTCACGGCCTTGCAGAGTCTCGGCAAAGTGGCATTTCACCAGTTCAGCAGTAGTTTGAAGGTGGGTTTCGTGTCGCGGGGCTTGTGCGCTCTTGTCGTGGCCGTCGAGCGGGAGCAGGCTGACGGCGTGCCGTGGAGCGTGGCCATGACGTGGGGGGCGCCGCCGGTTCTGACCTCTTAGTGGTCTTCTCCCGAGTGACGTCGCGGACCCGGTGTAGCCAGTTCTCGATCGCCCAGCGTCCCCGCAGCCAGCCGGCTACCTGCCCGGCAACGAGCAGGGGAATTTCACGCTATTTGCCCTCCGCAGTTCCAAGTGGAGCGTTAAGCTTGGCGCTTCGTGCAATGCGTTCCGTGTAGCTACCCGGATCGGTGGTTGTGCGAGCGACGCTACGGGTTCCGTTGCGCGTACCGAAATCCGGTGAATGTCCTGGAAGTGACACCGGCGAAGCGGAGACGAGGTTGACGAGCGATGGAAACACGTGTCACTCCGATCGCGGTCATCGGAATGGGATGTCGGCTTCCCGGGGGGATCGACTCGCCCGACCTGCTGTGGGAAGCGTTGCTGCGCGGCGACGACCTGGTCACCGAGATTCCGCCTGACCGCTGGGACGCCGACGAGTTCTACGACCCTGAGCCCGGGGTGCCCGGTCGAACGGTGTCGCGGTGGGGAGGGTTCCTCGACGACGTCGCGGGCTTCGACCCTGAGTTCTTCGGGATCACCGAGCGGGAGGCGATCGCGATCGATCCGCAGCACCGATTGTTGCTGGAGACCTCGTGGGAGGCGGTGGAGCATGCCGGTCTGGATCCAGCGTCGTTGGCCGGGTCGTCGACAGCTGTGTTCGTTGGGCTGAGTAACGAGGACTACCTGGTGCTCACCAGCGGCGCGGGCGCTTTGGCGGGCCCATACGCGGTTACCGGTGTTAGCAACAGCGTGGCGTCCGGGCGGATCGCCTACGCACTGGGCCTGCACGGGCCGGCGATGACGTTTGACACCGCGTGTTCTTCGGGTCTGATGGCGGTGCACCTGGCCTGCCGCAGCCTGCGCGACGGCGAAAGCGACCTCGCCTTAGCCGGCGGCTGCCAAGTGCTCCTTGAGCCGACAGGGAGTGTGTCGGCGTCCGCACAGGGCATGCTTTCTCCGACCGGTCGCTGCCATTCGTTCGACGTCGGGGCGGACGGGTTTGTGCGTTCCGAGGGTTGCGCGGTGGTGTTGCTCAAGCGACTGCCAGATGCGCTGCGCGACGGTAACCGGATCCTCGCCGTGGTGCGCGGCACGGCCGCCAATCAGGACGGTCGCTCGGAGACGCTGACGATGCCGTCGTTGGACGCGCAGGTCGCGGTGTACCGTGCGGCGTTGGCGGACGCGGGGGTGGACCCCGACACGGTCGGCGTGGTGGAGGCGCATGGCACCGGTACCCCGGTCGGTGACCCGATTGAGTACGGGAGCCTGGCGCAGGTGTATGGCGCCGCCGGCAACCGCTGTCTGCTCGGATCTGCCAAGAGCAACATGGGCCATAGCGAGTCCGCGGCGGGGGCAGTGGGGCTGATCAAGGCGATTCTGTCGCTGCGGCACGGGGTGGTGCCGCCGATGCTGCACTTCACCGGGCTGCCCGATGAACTTGCCGAGATCGAGACGGGACTTTTTGTGCCGCAGGCGATTACGCCATGGTCCAGCAGCGACGACCACGCGCCGAAGCGGGTCGCGGTGTCCTCGTTCGGGATGTCGGGAACGAACGTGCACGCCATCCTCGAACAGGCGCCGGCACAAGCGCCCGAGAATGCCGCGCACGGCGACACTTCAGCTGGATCCGCAACGGCGGGCCCGCTGTTTTTCGCGTTGTCATCCACGTCCGCCGACGGGCTGCGGCAGACCGCACGCCGGCTCGCCGAGTGGGTGGAAGAACACCAGGACTCCGTGGTGCTCTCGGATCTGGCCTACACGCTGGCGCGGCGGCGCGCGCACCGGTCGGTGCGCACCGCGGTGGTGGCCGCCAGCGCTGCCGGAACTGGTCGAGGGTTTGCGGGAGGTGGCCGACGGCGACATCCCGTATCAGGCTGCGGTGGGACAGGGCGATCGGGGACCGGTGTGGGTATTCTCCGGGCAAGGGTCGCAGTGGGCCGCGATGGGCGCTGACCTGCTCGCGAGCGAACCGGTGTTCGCCGCGACCGTCGCCGCCGTGGAGCCGCTGATCGCTCGGGAATCGGGATTCTCGGTGACCGAGGCGATGACCGCGCCGCAGACCGTGACCGGGATCGACAAGGTGCAGCCGACCCTGTTCGCCATGCAGGTCGCGCTGGCCGCCACCATGGAGAAGACCTACGGGGTGCGGCCGGGCGCGGTCATCGGGCACTCGCTGGGCGAAGCGGCCGCGGCCGTTGTCGCCGGGGCACTGTCGCTTCAAGACGGGGCGCGCGTCATCTGCCGCCGCTCCCGGCTAATGTCCCGCATCGCCGGTGCCGGCGCGATGGCGTCGGTGGAACTGCCCGCCCAACAAGTGAATTCGGAACTCATGGCCCGCGGTTTCGACGATGTCGCGGTCTCGGTGGTGGCCTCGCCGCAATCGACGGTGATCGGCGGGGCAACGCAGACGGTGCGCGAACTCGTCGCGGCGTGGGAGAAGCGTGACGTGATGGCGCGCGAGGTGGCCGTCGACGTGGCATCGCACTCGCCCCAAGTCGACCCGATCCTCGACGAGTTGGCCGCGGTGCTGGCCGATCTCACCCCGATGTCACCCGAGGTTCCGTACTACTCGGCGACCCTGTTCGACCCGCGTGAGCGGCCGGTGTGCGATGCCGGTTATTGGGTGGACAATCTGCGGCACACCGTGCAGTTCGCCGCGGCAGTGCAGGCCGCGTTGGAGGACGGGTACCGAGTCTTCGGGGAGCTGGCGCCACACCCGCTGCTGACCCACTCCGTCGAGCAGACCTCCCGGAGTCTGGACATGTCGGCGGCCGCTCTGGCCGCGATGCGGCGTGAGCAGCCGCTGCCGCACGGGCTGCGCGCCTTACTGACGGATCTGCACAGCGCGGGCGCCGCGGTGGACTTTTCGGTGCTGTATCCCGCTGGGCGGCTGGTGGATGCGCCGCTGCCGGCGTGGACCCACCGTCCCTTGTTCCTCGACCTCGACGGCCAAGAACAGCAGACGCAAGGTGCTTGCACCATTGCTGTGCATCCGCTGCTGGGCTCGCATGTGCGGCTGATCGAGGAGCCGGAGCGCCACGTTTGGCATGCCGACGTCGGTACCGCGGCACTGCCCTGGTTGGACGATCACCAGGTGCATGGCGTGGCCGCTCTTCCGGGGGCCGCCTACTGTGAGATGGCGTTGGCCGCGGCCGAGGCGGTCTTCGGCGAGGCGTCCGAGGTCCGCGACATCGCGTTCGAGCAGATGCTGCTGCTGGACGACCAGACCCCGATCGACGCCGTCGCGTCGGTGGAGGCTCCAGGTGTCGTCGACTTCGTGGTGGAGACCCACCTTGACGGGGAGAACACGCGGCACGCCACCGCGGCACTGCACGCCACCGAGGACGATCCCCCGCCACCTGCGTACGACATCACCGCCCTGCTCGCGGCGCATCCGTGCCTGGTGAACGGGACCGAGTTGCGGGAGTCGCTCGTCGAGCGTGGTGTTGCGTTAGGTCCTGCTTTCGCCGGTCTGGCCGCCGCGCGCACTGCGGAGACGGGAGTCAGCACCGTGCTGGCCGAGGTCGGGCTGCCTGGTTCGATCCGCTTCCAGCAGGGCGCCTACCACGTGCACCCCGCGCTGCTGGATGCCTGTTTCCAGTCCGTCGCCGCTCACCCAGGCGTCCAGGCCACCGGCAGTGGCGGCCTGCTGTTGCCGTTGGGCGTGCGCCGCTTGCGTGCCTATGGTCCTATCCGCAACGCCCGTTACTGCTACACGCGGGTGACCAAAGCCGACGCGACAGGGGGCGAGGCCGACCTCGACGTGCTGGACGAGCACGGGACCGTCCTGTTGACCGTGCGTGGGCTACACATGGGAACTGGGACCTCCGAAAGCGGCGAGCGCGACCGACTGCTCAGCGAGAGGCTGCTGACCCTCGAGTGGCAACAGCGAACGCCGCCCGAGGTCACCCACGGCGAGGCGGGATCATGGCTGCTGATCGACACCTCCGACGCCGCGGACATGTTGGCGACCATGTTGACCGATGCGCTGAAATCCCAAGGCGCGGAATGCGCCAACCTGCACTGGTCGGGGGAGGCCGATCCCGCAGCCAGCCTGGAAAAGCTTGGCAGTCGGCTGCGTGCCCGCCCGGTAGATGGTGTGGTGATCGTCTGTGGCGCACGCGCCGGCGACCCGGATGAGCAAAGTCTGCTGCAGGGCCGTGAGCAGGTGCGTCAACTGGTTCGGATCACCCGGGAGCTGGCCGAATTGGAGGGGGAGCTACCTCGTCTGTACGTCGTGACCAGGCAAGCCCAGCTAGTGAGGTCACACGCCTCGGAAGAAGGCGTCAACCTGGAGCAGGCCGGGCTGCGTGGCCTGCTGCGGGTGATCGGCAGTGAACACCCGCTGTTGCGCACCACCCAGGTCGACGTGGACGAGCGCACGGAAGTCGAACAGCTGGCCCAGCAACTGCTGGGCGGATCCGAGGAGGACGAGACCGCCTGGCGGGATGGCGAGTGGTACGTGGCGCGCTTGTGCCCCAGCCCGCTGAGCCATGACGAACGGCGAACCGCCATCGTCGACCACGAACGCGACAACATGCGGCTGCAGATCCGCACGCCGGGTGACCTGCAAACGATGGAACTTGCCGCGTGTGACCGCGTTCCGCCCGGGCCCGGGCAGATCGAGGTCGCGGTCGCTATGTCCACCATCAACTTCGCCGATGTTCTCATCGCGTTCGGCCGATTCCCCATCATCGACGACCGCAAACCGCAGTTGGGCATGGATTTCGTGGGTGTGGTGACCGCGGTCGGGGAAGGCGTTGCCGATCACCAGGTCGGTGACCGGGTAGGCGGCTTTTCCGAGGGCGGCTGCTGGCGCAACTTCCTCACGTGCAACGCCAACCTCGCCGTCACGCTTCCGCCCGGCCTGGCCGATGAGCAGGCGATCGCGGCTGCCACCGCAAACGCCACCGCTTGGTATGGGCTGAACGACCTGGCCGGGATCAAGACCGGTGACAAGGTGTTGGTTCACTCCGCAACCGGTGGCGTGGGGCAGGCGGCCATTTCAATTGCGCGCGCCGCGGGAGCGGAGATTTTCGCGACCGCCGGCAGCCCGAAGAAGCGAGCACTGCTGCACGACATGGGCATCGAGCATGTGTACGACTCGCGCAGCGTCGAGTTCGCCGAGCAGATCCGGCGCGACACCGACGGGTACGGCGTGGATATCGTGCTGAACTCCCTGACCGGCGCGGCACAGCGCGCGGGGCTGGAGCTGTTGGCCTTCGGTGGGCGGTTCGTCGAGATCGGCAAAGCCGACGTGTACGGCAACACCCGGCTGGGGCTGTACCCGTTCCGCCGCGGCCTTACGTTCTTCTACGTGGACCTCGCGCTGATGTGCGTCATCCAGCCCGACCGGGTCCGCGAGTTGCTCGCCACGGTGTTCAAGCTCACCGCGGACGGGGTCTTGGCCGCACCGCAGAGCACTCACTACCCGTTGTCCGACGCGGCCAACGCGATCCGGGCAATGAGCAACGCCGAGCACACCGGCAAGCTCCTGCTCGACATGCCGCGCAGCGGGCGCAGCAGCGTGGTGGTGCCGCCGGAGCAGGCTCAGGTCTTCCGCCGCGACGGCGCCTACATCATCACCGGTGGGTTGGGTGGTCTTGGCCTTTTCTTCGCCTCGAAGATGGCCGAAGCGGGCTGCGGTCGGATCGTGCTGACCGCCCGCTCTCAGCCCAACCCCAAAGCCCGGCAGGCCATCGAGCGCCTCCGCAAGACCGGGGCCGACATCGTGGTGGAGTGCGGCAACATCGCCGAACCCGAAACCGCTGACCGCTTGGTGAGCGCGGCAACCGCCACCGGGCTTCCGGTGCTCGGCGTGCTGCACGCGGCGGCGGTGGTCGAGGACGCCACGCTGACCAACATCACCGACGAGCTCATCGACCGCGACTGGGCGCCCAAAGTTTACGGATCCTGGCACCTACACCGCGCCACGAGCGGACAGCCGCTGGACTGGTTCTGCTTGTTCTCCTCGGGAGCGGCCCTGCTGGGCTCGCCCGGTCAGGGCGCCTATGCCGCGGCCAACAGTTGGATCGACGCCTTCGCCCGCTGGCGCCGCGCTCAGGGCCTGCCGGCCAGCGCGATCGCGTGGGGTGCGTGGGCAGAGGTCGGCCGCGCCACGTTTTTGGCCGAAGGCGGCGAAATCATGA
Source organism: uncultured Actinomycetota bacterium (assembly GCA_963730415.1). GTDB lineage: Bacteria > Actinomycetota > Actinomycetes > Mycobacteriales > Mycobacteriaceae > Mycobacterium. Next base: position 919,814 of record CAVSSC010000004.1, read on the forward strand.
TCACCTCCGAGGAAGGTGCGTATGCCTTCGAGACACTGCTGCGCCATGACCGCACCTACACCGGTTATGTTCCGATCATCGGAGCGCCATGGCTGCCCGACCTCGTCCGACGTAGCCCGTGGGGTGAAATGTTCCAATCCATCGGGCAAAGCCCAACGGGCCCAAGCAGGTTCCGCACCGAGCTAAATTCACTGCCGCCAGACGAATGGCCGGCGCGGCTTCGGCGGCTGATAGCCGAGCAGACTAGTCTGATCCTGCGCCGCACAGTCGACGCCGACCGCCCATTCGTCGAGTACGGCCTGGACTCGCTGGGCATGCTCGAGATGCGTACCTACATTGAAACCGAGACCGGGATACGCCTGTCCCCCAAGGTCATCGCCACCCACAACACACCGCGCGCCTTGGCCCAGCACCTGTCGGACACGCTGGCCGAGGAGGAGGCCGCACCGGCGGCGTTATGAGAACCGGATTATACTGCACTGCAGGGCTTTTCGTGGCTCACGAGGTCAGCTGCGGTTGACCCTTCGGGTCACTCCATGACCCAGCCATACTCCGAGGGAATAGAGCACAGCAGCGAACGTATCGCCTCGAGCGGCTCTTTCGGCGCCGGTGAGTGTCCGTGATTCTCAATCACCAGATGCTTTCCCGAGAACCCACAGCCGTAGAAGTCGAGGGGGACGGTAATCGAACAATAGAATTGTCCCCGAAAGTTTTCCAGCTCAATGCCCGGGGGTGTTCGCACGGTGGGGAGCGCACTGACATCGGTGCAGAAGACAAGTGACGGCAGCCCGGGAGGAGTTCCTTCGAATGCCACGCCGAAGTTAAGTGACGACTGCTGAATCAGGCCATCGGCCAAGTCAGCCCGAAATGTGGCACCGATATCGCTTGCCAGATCAACGATATCGGTGTCCGGCCCGATCTCAGCGAGGTAAGATGCCATCCCCACTAGGTTGGTACTGTCGGTCGGGTTCACCGGCGGGTTGAGAAAATACCGCAAATCGACGGGATAACAGTAGGGAATCGGGACGTGCGGGGTTTTGCGGAGCCGCCACTCAGTCAGCAGGATAGCCGCTGCTACCACGGTGTTGACGCTGACCCGATTTTCCCGGCTGAATTCCACGAGGTCCGCTGTCTCCTGCTCGGTGAGCCGGATTCTGGTGACCGGAACAGCTTGGGGCGATCCTGGAGTTGCGACGAGGGTCGGCTTCACGGAGGCAGGGAGCTCATAGGCGAACATCACCGGTATGAAACGCTCGACTCCCGACAACCCTAGCTTTTTAACGCCCCGCTGTTTCAGCATGGCCTCCATTGACAGAGGCGCGGGCGCAGGGATTATCGGACCGGGGTTACCGGTAGCTACCAGATCGGTGTAACGCGAGAACAGCTCATCGAAAAGGGCGGCCCCGTGGTGACCGTCGGCGACGCTGTGATGGCCATACAGCGTCAGCTCGGACGCGCCCTCGCCGAGCGTCAACCGCAGATTCCACAGGGATACGCTCTGATCGAGCCTGATTCCACCATTTCCCGGCTGCGTCGCGTTGTTACCGTCGACGACCCATATCCCAGGGTGTAGCAGGTCGTCGACAACGAATTGCCAACTGCCATCAGAGCTTTGCTCAAGGTGACTGGCCAAGATCGGGTGGGCCTCTACGAGGGCGTCGAAGGCTTCCGACAGCGCATCGACATCGACATGACCGCGCAGCTGCACTGTCATCGAAGTGAAAACCTCGTATTGCGCGAAAACTTCCTCGCTGTGTGACAGCTTTCGGATCACGGATCCGGGAAACACGTTAAGACTCCCGCCTTTTCATTCCCTGTGGGGTCGCCGCATGCTGAGTCAATGCGTGCTGGCCCGTCGATAGCCGATTGCCAGGGGTACGGCGCATGCGGCGCAAATGCCCGCGCTCCACAGCAGCGTCGCGACCATCGGTGATAGGATCGGACCGCCCGCGGATAATCCGCGCATGGCCGCGACGGCGTAGCTCACTGGCTGGTGCGCGACCACCGGCTGAATCCAGCGTGGATATTGGTCCAGCGGTAACAGACCGGTGGAGAAGAAGATCGCCATTGCTTGTGCCACCTCAACCGCCTCTACTACGAGTACTTCCGCAGCGTAAAGCGCCACGGTGGTGACGGTGACGGCGAATGCGATGCCCAGTATCACCGGAACACTAAGCCACGTGAGGCTCGCGATCACACCCTGCCGAAACCGGAAGCCCAATGTTATCCCCACACTCAGCATCACGACGCTGGTGAACAGAATCCGAACCGCGTCTGCGAGGATTCGAGAGAGCAAGCCCGATGCCCGGTGCACAGGCAGCACCCATAATCGGGAAAGCAGACCGCTGGAGCGCTCGCGCATCAGGTCGATCGCGACGAAGGTGGAGCCAGTGATCGCAGCGCCGAGCGCGATTAGCGGCACGATGCTGTACAGCGGGTTGTCGTGGGTCACGGCGTAAATCAGATTGCCGAGCACGATCTTCAACACCAACAGGAACAGAATCGGAAACACGAGCGCTTCGATGACGGTGACGAGGTCACGCGCCCACCGAGTGAGTATCCGCTTGGCCAGCAGCAGAGTATGCGAAACCAGCAGCCGAACGGAGTTGTCCGGGTACTGCGAGCGCACCGGGCGAAACCCGACTTCCTGACTTGTCATAGGGATCATGGCCGTCTGGACAAAACGATGATGGATGAGGGCACCAGGACCACCAGGAGACCGAACAGCCACGCCAGCGTCGGCGCCATGACAGGCCACGTCACCGGGATGACGGTCTTGGTGGTGTCCCCGGCCAGTGCGCGCAGCGCCACCACGAACTGGGAGATCGGTTGGTTGCGGACAACGGGCTGGATCCAATGAGGAAACAGCTTTATCGGTTGGAGACCGACGGACAGCAGTCCGAAGATCAAAATAGGCAAGGTCAGCAACGGCAGCATCGCGTCGGGGTTGCGGGTAGCGGTGCCGATCAGGTCCGCGCCGAATGACAGCAAGGCCCCGATCACGATCACCAATACGCAAAAACCGGCAATGTAGGGGGCTCCGTGATGGAACCGGAATCCGATCGCGTGGCCGCAGATCAGCGCTACCGTCAAACCAACGCAGCATCGGTACACGCTGGCTGACACGCGGGCAAGCACCGGCGTCAATGGGGCGATCGGCATGGACCTGAACCGTCGATTGACGCCCTGCAGCGAATCGGTTGCGGCCCGGAAGGCAGATGAAATGGCGGCGAACGCAACGGCCTGCAGTGTGACCATGGGCGTGATGTATTGCCCTAAGTTGCTGGCGACGCCTGAACCACCCACAAAATGGTTCCACGGTATGGAGAACGGTATGTAAAAGCCCGCCGTGAAACCCACCGATGCGCCGATGACGGTGATCAGCTCTCCGTTGCTCAGCGCGGGTGCGATGAAGCGCATGGTGAGCACCCACCACTGCGTGCGCGTCGACGGGCGTGGCTTCTCCATGCTCGGGCGTGGCTTCTCGAAGTTCGGGTTTACGGTCCGGGCGCTCACCGTATGGCCTCCGACGCCACGAGACTCAGGGTGTGCGCCTCGCTGGGATCCGCTGTCAGGGACAGGAATACGTCGTCAAGCGACGGCCGGCGCAGCGCAATGTCGGCCAGCTCGATATTCGCCTCGTCGATCCGGCGCGCGGCCTCGATGAGCGTTCTCGTCCCGTGCGGCGCCGGCATCGCAATCCGGTCTGATTCGGGTGTCAGCATCGCCCTGGTTTGATCGGGCAACAGCGAACCGAGCGCTACGACGATGGCGTCGAGGTCCTTCAGATCCCGCGGCACTATCTCGCAGAATGTGTCGCCAGCGCGGTGCTTGAGCTCATTCGCGGTGCCCTCCGCGATGATCTTGCCGTGATCGATCAAGATGATCCGGTCACTCAGCGCATCCGCCTCCTCGAGATACTGCGTGGTCAACAGCGTGGCGATGCCGAGCTTCTTGAAGCTGCCCACCAGATCCCAAATGGCTTGCCGACTCCTAGGATCCAGCCCTGTGGTGGGCTCGTCTAAGAACGCCACTTGGGGTTGGACCACCAATCCGCACGCGATGTCTATCCGTCGACGCATCCCGCCCGAGTAGGTGCTCACCCGCCGCTTACCGGCATGCACAAGGTCGAATTGCTCGAGCAGTTCGGCCGCCCGTTTGCGCGCCGTGGACTTGCTCAGCCCGTACAGACGACCGAACATCATCAGGTTCTGCTCCCCGGACAGCATGTCATCGACAGCCACCTGCTGTCCGGTGACCATGATCGCGCGGCGCACACCGGCCGGCTCGGAAGCGACGTCGTAGCCCGCGACGGTCGCCGAGCCTCGATCCGGCCGGGTCAGCGTCGACAAGATGTCCACCATGGTCGTCTTGCCCGCCGCATTTGGGCCAAGCAGACCGATCACTTCACCGCGGCCCACATCGAAACTGATGTCTGCCAGGGCCACAACCTCGCCGTAGGTCTTGCGAATCCCTCGAACCACCACAGCCATGTCGCTATTGCGCATCCGATTCTCCTCAGCCAGCATCAAGGCTCGACAGGTCCACCAGGGCGCCGGGTTCGGCGGCCCCGACCATTTCGCTCTCGGCGTCCTCCGCCGCGATGCCCTCCTGGATCAGCTCGCTGAGTGCGAGCGGGAAGGTCCGCGCCAGGGCTTCTGCCGTTGCCTGTGGGATCCGGCGGGTGTCGTACCACCAATCGAGATGCAGTGAGCCGCCGGACCGACACGCCCGAAGTTCGACGGCGTGGCCCAGCCCGGGGATCGTCTCGCGCACCGGCATCGTCATATCGGAGGCGAACTGCACCGGCGCGTCGACGGATGGCAGCTCGGGGATCACGCCCGCATACCGGAAGTGGATGTCGGGTGTGCGCTGCGCACCGAGGACGCGTCCGGTCGCTGCGTAGACATACCGCAGCAGCCCGTATCCAATTCCGTAGTGCGGAACGGCTTTAAGGGTGTTGTGGATGGCGTCCAGTTGCTGAATCGCCGCGCCCCCGTTCGCGCATGCCAGCGGAACCGGGTAGTACGTGGTGAACCAGCCCACGGTTCTGCGCACGTCGACATCCGGTCGCAGCACCGAGCGCCCGTCGCCCTCGAGCTCTATGGCGACCACTCCGTCACCGACCGTCTGGGCTATTGTTCGGCCCAGCGCGGCCAGCAGGATCTGCTGAATCGACCGTCGGAACCTGCGCCGAGCGTCGTCTACCTCAGATGTTTGCTCGACGCTTAGCGTGCATGGCAACCGGGTCAGATCGTCGGCACCGGGCGGGTGCGTGACATCTGCATTGGGGAGGGCATCGGCCAGCCACAAAGTCAGCTTGCTTGAATTCTCGATCCAGAAGGTGCGGGTGTCGAGGGCCGCTGGATGCGTCGCGAGGGCCGTGCAGCGCACTGACCAATCCCGCCACCCGGTGGTGACGGGCTCTAGCGTTATCTCCTGGCCTGCCAGCCGCTGCCCAAACGCGGTGATGATGTCGGTCCCCAGGATTTGGCGCGATGCGTCGTCGGTGACCATCTCGTGTACGCCGAGACCGAGGTAGTGCGGACCGCCGTGAGCGCCGGTGATGTGCACGGCGGCCAGCGGCGCGTTTGAATCACTTTGCTGGGCAATGAGTTCGGCCAGAATGTTGGACACCTCTGCCCGCTCCTCCGGGCTTCCGGCGGCCACATCATCGGGAAGTGTCCGCGTCGAGAGCAGGGTGAATTCTCCCGGTGGTGCGATGTGCTGCTCCCACATTCCGGCGTTGTCGACGAGATGCAGGCGCAGCGCGTCGTGGTGGTTGGTCACCGCGGTCAGCACCACCCGAATGTCTTCTGGACCTACCTTGGGGTCCAGGCGCAGGATCAGCGGGACGCGCCAGCGGCCAGTGTCGCGCAACCCCCGGTCGAGGAAATATGCGATGTTCGGCGGAACCGCCGGATGCGCCTCGGCCTCGGGGGGTTTCGCCAACCCGCTCGACGCGAACGAGGCATCGACGGCGGCAGTCAGCGAGGCCAGGGTTGGGTGCTCGTACATATCCTGCGGCGTGATGGTCAAACCTTCGTTGGAAGCGGCCATCGCGATGCTGATCGCCATCAGGGAATCGCCGCCCATGTCAAAGAAATTGGCGTCTCGATCGACCGAGTTGACGCCCAAGCACTGTGACCAGATGCGCTGCAATGTGGCCTCGGTCTGCGACTGCCCGGTGGCGCGCCACATCGACGGTGGAGGAATCAGTCGAGGAGCCGACCGGTGAGCCGTTGCTCTCGGCGGGAACCTGCGACGCCCAGACGGTGTGCTTAGGTTCGACCCAATGCCGTTGGCGGGCAAACGGGTAACCGGGCAAGGAAACGAGGTGCGGCTGAGCCGGGCGCAGCGGTGCCCAGTCGACCTCGACTCCGGCCGACCAGAGTTCACCCAGAGCGCGCAGGAACGTGTCGCGGTCGTCGGCGTTCTGAATGGGGTGGCGCATGAGCCGAACGGCGCGGTGTCCGCCAGACCACTTGGGGTGCCGTATCGCCGAACCGGTCAGGCTGCCGCCGGGACCGACCTCGACCAGGATTCGACCCGGATCGGTCAGCACCACGTCTAGTTCGTCGGCGAACCTGATCGTGGAACTGATTTGGCGCGTCCAGGTGGCCGGGTCGGTTGCCTGCTGCTCCGACATCCAAGTTCCGGTGAGGTTGCTCAGCAACGGCGTGCGCGGAGCGCGGAGCTGTTGGTGGGACAGGAATTCCTGGAATTCTCCCAACATGGGATCCATCGAGCTGGAATGAAACGCGTGCGTGGCGCGGACCCGCCGAACGGGAATCCCACTCTCGTCAAGGCGTTGGCTGAACGCGCGAATCTGGTCCTTCGGCCCGGCGACTACGCAGTTACCGGGATCGTTCACCGCGGACAGCTCCACCCCCTTGGAGAGGTGCTCCGCGAGGTACTCCGCAATATCATCGGGACCCACCGCCACCGCGACCATGGCGCCTGGCGGCGCCTCATGCATCAGGCGAGCACGCAACGACACCGTTTTGATCGCAGTTTCGAGGTCGAACACCCCGGCCAGGGTGGCCGCGATGTATTCGCCGGTGCTGTATCCGATATACGCCCCGGCGCGCACACCGTAAGTGTCGACCAACCTCGCCAGCGCGTATTCCACCGTGAACAGTGCCGGTTGCGAACGGTCAATGCGCTCCAGGTCCGTCGCGGTTCCGCCAAACACCTCGGCGTGCAGGTCGATACCCATCTCAGCGCGGAATCCCGCGGCGCAGGTGTCGAAGTGTTCGGCGAAGACGGGCTCGTTGTCGTAGAGCCCTTGGGCCATTCCGACGTGCTGAGCGCCCTGACCGGGAAACAGGAAAACGGCGCGGTTTGAGGTCGATCGCGGTGGCTTCAGCGCGTTCACCATCCGCGCTGGCTTCGCCAACGAATACGTTGTCGTGCTCGGTCGCGCGCAGGACCGTGACCGCATGCTCCCGGTCGTGAACGACGGCGGCCATCGTGGTGTTGTGCTTGCGGCGCCGGGTGAGCGTGTAGGCAACGTCGGACAGGTCCGGTCCGTCTGAGCGTTCCAGTGCGTTGGCCAGGGCGGCTCGCGATTCGCCAAGCGCCGCAGCAGTTTTCGCCGACAGCAGGAGCACCTGGGGGCCGGCCGGCTCGGTGTGAGCCGGAACCGTCGGCGCTTCTTCCAGGACGACGTGCGCGTTGGTGCCGCCCACCCCGAACGAGCTCACCCCGGCCCGACGCACCCCGTCGGATTCCCATGGGCCGTACTTGCTTTGCACGACGAACGGGCTTTGGTCCAGGCGCAGTTCCGGGTTGGGGCTGGTGTAGTGCAGCGTGCCGGGTATCGCTTTGTTCTTCAGGCACAGAATCGTCTTGATCAGACCCGCGATTCCAGCGGCGACCTCCAGGTGGCCGATGTTCGACTTGACCGACCCTAGGACACAAGGAGCCGCACGGGTCATGTGAGACACCTCGAACGCCGTTCGGAGCCCTTGGATTTCGATGGGGTCGCCGAGCGGGGTGCCGGTTCCGTGGCACTCGACATAGCTCACGGTCGACGAATCGATGCCGGACACCGCGTGGGCTTCCGCGATGACATCGGCCTGAGCGGCCGGATTGGGCGCCGCATAACCCATTTTCGCCGATCCGTCGTTGTTGATCGCCGATCCGCGGATGACGGCGTGAATGCGGTCCCCGGCGTCGACGGCGGCCTGCATCGGTTTGAGGGCAACCATCGCTACACCGCTGCCGAAGACCGTGCCGTCGGCTCGCACGTCGAAGGGCCGACAGTGGCCGACCGCCGACACCATCGATCCCGGCGAGTTCCAGTAGCCGACACGGTGGGGGATGCACAGCGAGGATCCGCCGGCCAGCGCCACGTCGCATTCGCCGCTGAGCAGGCTCAGGCAGGCCAGGTGGACCGCAACCAGCGACGACGAGCACGCGGTTTGGACCGCGATGCTCGGGCCCCGGAGGTTGAACTGATGGGATACCCGCGTTGCCAGAAAGTCCTTGTCGTTCTGCAGGAACAGGCTGAACTGGTCGAAGTTGAGGCCCTCAGCCAAGACGGCGTTCGGGTCGCGGTGCGACAGCAGGTTGTACAGGAGATAGCCGCTGGGAGAGCTGGTTCCGTACACGCCGATCGAGCCGTCGAACTTCGCGGGGTCACAGCCCGCGTCCTCCAGCGCATGCCAGGCGCATTGAAGGAACAACCGGTGCTGTGGATCCAGCACCCGCGCGGCCTGCGGCGGGAACCCGAAGAAGTCGGCGTCGAACTCGTCGATTCCGTCAAGTAGCGGTGCGCGACGCACATACGCCGGATCGGCCAGCGTCTTCTCGCTGACCCCGGCGTCGCGCAGCTCCTGTTCGGACAGGGTGACGATCGACTCTTTGCCGCGTCGAAGATTGTCCCAGAAGGCGGAAAGATCGTTGGCGCCCGGAAACTTGCCGGCCATGCCGACCACCGCGATCGCGTTGTCGGGGATGCTCACAGGTTTTGTCCTCGTTTCCGCCGCATCGCGGCTCCGTGTCGCGCCGCCGCGCGCTGCTGCGCCCGGTCGCGAACAATGTCAGCGGTTTCCTGCGCCTGGTCGGAGTCGCAGAGCCCGAGTTGGCGCATCAGGTCGGCCGCCAGATCTTGCAGGGACGCGCCCTGCAGTATCAGTGCCACCGGCGGCTCCACGCCGAAGTCGGCGCGCGCGGTGTTGCGGATCCGCACCGCCATCAGGGAATCCAACCCCAGCTCGGTCAACGGCATGCTGGCGTCGACGGTCGATCGGTCGGCGTAGCCCATCACCGCCGCGATGCGCGCGCACATCCGGTCGGTCACCGTGCGCCGGGCCGCTGCGGGGTCGAGACCGGCAAGCGCCTCGGGCCCGGCCCAGTCGCCGAGGTCGCCCGCCGTGTCCAGCTCCTCGACCACCTGGGTGAAATAGCCGATGCTGCGAATCTCCGGGAATGCGCCCAGCGCTCTGTCGGTACGCAGCCGGGCGACGCCGGTGCGGGGCCGGTCGGCGGCCAGCAATGAGTCGAGTGCCTCGAGGCCCTCTGCCGGAGTGATCGTATCGAGAGCATTGCCTACCAGGGCTTGGGCGACACCCACCTCCGACCACGGCCCCCAGTTGATCACCGATGCAGGCAGGCCGGATGCCCGGCGCCACGTGACCAGCGCGTCGAGCCACGCACTCGCACACGCGTACGCCGCCTGCCCGGGAGAGCCCAATAATGAAGCGGCGGAGGAGAATCCGAGCCACCAGTCGAGCTCGCAGTTCGCGCTCGCCTGGTGCATCCGCAGCGCGCCGGTGGCCTTGGGGGCCCACACCCGCTCCAGGCTGTCTCTGCTCATGGAGAACAGAATGCTGTCCTCGATGACTGCCGCGGCGTGCACGACGCCGCGCAACTCACATCCAGCTTGCCCCGCCGCCTCGATGAGGCTTTCGGCCACGCCGGGCGATGCCACATCGCCTCGCACAACCACGATTTCGGCGCGGGCCTCCAGTTCAGCCAGGACCTTGCGCTGCTCGTCGGTGGGCTCGCTGCGGCCGCCCAGGACCACCCGGCCGGCTCCGCGGTCCACCAACCATCGGGCGACGACCAGGCCGAGACCGCCGAGACCACCGGTGACCACGTATGACGCTCCCGCGCGGACAACCGGATGGCCTTTGTGCACATCGAGCGTGGCCCGGCATAGCTGTTCGACGAATCTGCGTTCACCCCGCCACGCGATCACATCATCACCACCGGACTTATCCAGTTCCGCACCCAGCGCGGCGATCCGATCTTGGGTGACATCCAGATCGAGCGTCGAACCCAGATCCAACAGGGTGGTACGCAGGTCTGGATGCTCGTAGGTGAGGACTCGCACGAGGCCCTTCAAGGCGGCCGTCGCGGGGGCGCCCGGCTCGTCGTCGCGAACGGAAAGACCGCCTCGGGTGACCAACCACAGCCGTGGCAATCGGCCGTGCCACGTGCCGACAACCGCACGAACGACGGTCGAGATCGACCATACCGCCTCCCGCGCTGCCACCAGCCCGTCGTCCAGTCCGGTCGAGGTACCGCCGACGAAGACGACCAGGCCAAGGGGCGGGTGGTCGGGATCGCCCGCCGTTTCCGCGAACGCGGCGAGCATTGCCGATTCGTCGTCGAGGTTGGAGGTGTGCACCCGCCGCATCGGTGAGCGCCACCGCTCGACGAATTCGTCCGCCATGGATTTGGCCGGCCCATCCAGGGTCGCGTCTGTGAGTACCAGCCAACTTCCGCGCGCCGCCTCGGAAACCGGCTCGGCCGTGATCGGGCTTTCGATCCATTCGGCATCGAAGATCTTCTGCGCCAGCGGCAGTGGTACCGCGCGGCGTTCGACGCGGCGCAGGTAGATGCCGTCCACCTCGGCCGCTACGGAGCCGGAATCGTCGATCAAGACGATCCTGCCCAACTTGCCGGCGCCGCCGTCGAGGTTGGTCAGGTGCGCACGACACCTGGCGTGCCGACCGATGTCGCGGTACACCCGGATCGTCTCGAACGACACCGGCAGGTAGCTGGCTTCCGCCGACCCCGCGATCTCGCTGTCGGGTACCGCGGCACCAACGCTTTGCAATGCCGCGTCCAGCACGACGGGGTGAAGTCGATATCCGGGATGCCGGGGAGCCTCGTCGGGAACGGTGATCTCGGTTTCCGCGGAACCGTTGGGCAGCCGCGTTATCCGGCTCAACGCCGCGAACGCCGGACCATGGTGTTGACCGGTCTGGCGTAGCAGGGCATAGAAATCGGCCGGCGACACGGTTGTTCCGCTCGAGGCAGGAGGCGCTTCCTGGTAGGTGCGCGCAAGGCCGTGCGGTGATTGTTCAACCTTGACTGTGGCGTGCCGACGGAACTCACCGTTGGGCGCGCGGGAATAGACCTCGACCCGAATCTTGCTGTCCCCGTTGTGAATCAACTGCGTGGTTAGCTGGGTGTGGTCGCCGAGGGGAAGCATCTGCTCCACCTCGAACTGGTTGAGCACTACGGCGTCAGCGGTTACGCCGAGCGCTTCGCTGGCCGCCGCCAAAGCGATCTCGGCAAACCCCGCGGCCGGCATGATGGGTTGCCCGAACACTTTGTGGTCGCCCAACCAGGGACATACGTCGGTTCCGACATCGGCCTGCCAGACATGGTCTCCGTTGCAAGGCATCTCGATGTGCGCCCCGAGCAGCGGGTGGGTAGCGGCCAGATCCGACATAGCCGAGCGATCCGCGACCCAGAATCGGGAGTGGTGCCACGGTGTCGGTGGGAGGTCGACGAGGCGACCGCTGGTGTCGTCCGATGCGGTCACACCGACCGCCGCGAGCTGGGTGTGAAAGAACAGGGTCTGGTCTTGGTCGCGGTTCATCGCCGACGTGACGAGATGGCTGCCGGTCGCATCCAGGGTGTCGGTGATGGCGTGCGTGAGCACAGGGTGGGGGCTGATCTCGATGAAGGCGTGATTTCGGCGCCGGCGGCGGCGACGGCCTGATGGAATCGCACCGGGTTGCGCAGGTTGGCCGCCCAGTAGTCGGCGTCCATCACCGGTCGCGGGTGCTTTTCTGCGTGGGGGAGCGTCCCCGCTTCGGGGAGAGTTGTCGTGATGATCGGGATGCTCGGCGGCTGCGAAGCCAAATCCGCTAGCGCGCTTCGCAACTCGGGCAGTATCGGATCGATGATCGGGTGATGCGAGGCCACATCGACTTCGATGCGCCGCGCCAACCGGTTCTGCGCCGCAACCGCCGCGATCACCGCGTCCACCGTCTCCGGCGGCCCGGAGATCACCGACTGGCGCGGCGATGCATGCACCGCCAGCGTCACCTGCGGGTAGTCGGCGATCAGCGCCTCGGCGGCATCGGCGTCCAGTTCTAGCAGCGCCATCGCGCCCTGCCCCGACAGCCGCGCCATCAACCGTGACCGGGTGGCGATCACCCGCAAGCCCTGCTCGGGTGTCAGCGCGCCGGCCACCACCGCGGCAGCCACCTCACCCATCGAGTGTCCGATCACCGCATCGGGCGTCACGCCGTAGGACCGCCACAACTCGGTGAGCGCCAACTGCATCCCGACCAGCACCGGCTGGATGCGGTCGATGCCCACCATTTCTTCGCCGTCGAGAAGTGTCTGTTGTAGTGAAAAGCCGGTCTGTGCAACGAATACCGGCTCCAGCTCGGCTACCGCCTTGGCGAACGCCGGCTCGTCGGCCAGCAACTGCCGGCCCATCCCGGCCCACTGCGAACCCTGACCGGAATACACGAATACCCGGCCTGGTGCACTGGCATGCTGATCGCAACCCACCACCCCCACGCATGGCTGCCCCGCCGCCAGCGCCCGCAACCCCGCGACCGCCTCCGCGCGGTCACGCGCGACGACGGTGGCGAACTTGGGATGCCGGGGCCGGTGCCGGTTCAGTGTGTGCGCCACCTCGGCGAGCGGTGCCCGCGCGCCCGGCCCCGACATCCAGTCGGCCAGCACCGCGGCCATGGAGGCCACCCGCGCAGCCGTCTTGCCCGACACCGTCAGGGCCGAAACGTGCGGCGTCGCAACGGCGGCCGGCACCTCCGTATCGGGCGTGTCCGGCGCCTGCTCGATCACCATATGCGCATTGGTCCCACTGAGGCCGAACGACGACACCGCACCCCGGCGTGGACCCGCGGCCGCCGGCCACGGGGCGGTCTCGGTAGGGACGAACAGCCGCGTCGCCGACGGGTCGATGGCGGGGTTCCACCGGGTGAAGTGCAAATTGCGTGGGATGTGGCCGCGCTCCACCGCGAGCACCGTCTTGATGAATCCAGCCACACCGGCAGCCGCCTCGAGGTGGCCGATGTTCGTCTTGACCGACCCCAAAGCGCACGAGCCGTCGCCGCGACCGTATGTGGCCGCCAGCGATTCGAACTCGATGGGGTCGCCCAATACCGTTCCGGTGCCATGTGTTTCGACATAGTTCACGCTGTCGGCGGTGACGTCCGCGAGCCGCAGTGCGGCGGTGATCACGTCGCGCTGCGCCAGCGCGTTCGGTGCGGTCATGCCGTTGGACCGGCCGTCCTGGTTGGTTGCCGAACCACGGACCACCGCCAGCACCCGATCCTGGTCGCGGAGCGCGTCTGCGAGCCGTTTGAGCACCACCACTCCGCAGCCCTCGCCCCGGACGAAACCATCGGCGTGGGCGTCGAAGCTGTTGCATCGCCCGGTCGGCGACAGCGCCGACCACTTGGACAGCGCGATGGCGGTGAATGGTGACAAGGTAAGCTGCACCCCGCCGGCCAATGCCACGTCGGTCTCGCGCAGCCGTAAGCTCTGACACGCCAAGTGAATTGCCACCAACGACGACGAACACGCGGTGTCCACGGCGACGGCCGGACCACGCAATCCCAACAGGTACGAGATCCGCCCTACCGCCGCGCAGTGCGGGGTTCCGGTGCTCAGGTACGCGTCGATGTCGGCTCTGCGCTCGATGTTGACGATCGTGTAGTCCCACGACGACAGCCCCATCATCACGCCGGTTCGGGTGCCGCTCAGGGAATCCGGTGGAATGCCGGCGTGCTCGAGCGCTTCCCAGGCAACCTCGAGCAGCATCCGATGCTGCGGATCCATCGCCACGGCTTCGCGGGGCGTGATTCCGAAGAAGTCGGCGTCGAATGCGTCCACGTCGGGAACGAAACCGCCCCATTTCGTCGTCATCCGCCCGGACGCCGATGGATCCGGATCGTAGAATGCGTCCGCGTCCCACCGATCCGGCGGCACCTCGCCGATCGTGTCCACACCGTCGACCAGCAGCTGCCAAAAGCTTTCCGGCCCAGTCACATTCCCCGGGAAACGGCAACCGATGCCCACCACCGCGACCGGCTCCGCGATGTCGGTCGGGAAGGCCGTCCCCGCCCGAACAAGTTCGCGTGCCAGGGCCGCTCGCGCGTTCGGCGACAGTTGCGCAGCGCGCTCCGCCAGACTCGTCATGACTCGCCTCTCGTCGCGACTTCCAGCTCGCTGGCGTCGGCCAGATCGGAGAGCAAGTCCATCTCCTCGTCAGACAGTTCGGGCTCCGCGTCGGAAATCTCTTGCGCAGTGGCCGGTGTCGCGTAGTCCATCCGTTCGCACAGGGCGGTCGCGAGATCGCTGATCGTCGGGTATGCCCATACCAACGCGACCGGCAGTGTGATGCCCAGACTTGCTTCCAGCCGATTTCGCAGTTCGAGGCCCATCAGCGAGTCGAGGCCCAGCGTTTCCAGCGGCCGGTTGTGGTCGATGGGATCGCTCGAGCGCAACACCCCTCGGATCTCGTCGGCGATTGCGGCTGCGAGAAGCCCCGGGCGTTCGGCCGGGTCGGCGGAGTCCATTTGCGCCCGAATCGCGCCCCCGCCGCGCCGCTCGACGGCTGCGGTGTCGTGCAACTTCGCGAACAAAGACGACCCCGCCACTGCGGGGAAGGATTGGAACCACTGCCGCGCATCGAGGCTGAATACACCGGTGCGCGCACGATCGGCGGCGAGCACCGTCTGCATTGCGGCCAGCCCCTGCTCGGCGCTGATCAGCGAGACGCCGAGATCGGCGAAGAACTGGGCACGCCCGACCTCGGCCCATGGGCCCCAGTCGATCCCGACGGCGGGAAGTCCAAGGGAGCGCCGATGGGCAACAAGGCCATCGACCCACGAGTTCGCGGCGGCGTACGCACCCTGCCCGGGCGTGCCGAGAAGCGATGCGGCCGAGGAGAAGGTCAGCCACCAGTCGACGTCGCGCGTCAGCGGTGGCCTGATGAAGCCGCCAGCTGCCGGTGACCTTCGGAGCGAACACCCGCCTGGCGGCGGAATCCGTCATGTTCAGTCACGATCTCGTCGGCGAGGACCATTGCGCTGTGCAGGACTCCGGCCAGCCGGAAACCGGCGTTTTCGACCGCTTCCACCAACCGCTCGGCCGTGCCGGGCTCGGCGATGTCGCCGGTGACGACCTCGATCCGGTGACCCGCGGCGTTCAGGTCCGCAATGGCCGCGCGAACATCATCGCTGGGGGCCGAACGTCCGTTCAGGACAATCAATCCCGCGCCTTGCTCGGTCAGCCAGCGCGCGACGACGAAACCGAGACCACCCATGCCGCCGACGATGAGGTAGCCGCCGTCGTGGCTTACCAGTGGTTGCGGCGGCGGGGACGCGATCGCTTCGATGCTGCCTCCGATGTCGCCGGGGCCCGGTATCGAGATGACGATCTTGCCGGTGTGCTTACCGGACGCCATGAGCCGAAACGCGTCGGCCGCGTCGTGCAGGCTGAATCCGGTGACGGGAAGCGCCTGCAGTCCGCCATCCGACACGTGCTGCAGGATGTCTTGCAGAAGTTGGCGGTACCGTGCCGGCTGCAGCTTCAGATTCAGGTCAAGGTCTACGACGGCGAAGGACGCGCTTTTTGCCAGTGCCGCCAATCCCAGGTTGGCATCTGCGTAGACGTCTTTCTTGCCCAGTTCGATGAACCGGCCGCCGGGGGCAAGTATCTGTACGCCGCGCTGAATCGCTTCGCCTGCCAGCGAATTGAGGATGACATCAACACCGTAGCCGTCTGTGAGCTCGAGTATTTCGTCGGCGAAGTCCACGGTTCTCGAGTCGCCGACGTACTCGACACCGAGCTCGGAGAGCATTTCGCGTTTGGCATCCGAGCCGGCTGTTGTGTAGATGCGGGCGCCGATCATCTTTGCGATCGAAACCGCCGCCATTCCGACACCGCCCGTGGCGGAATGGATGAGCACGCGTTCGCCGGGGGACAGGCGCCCGACCTCGCACAGTGAATGCCAGGCGGTGAGATACGCGACGCCGAACGTGGCCGCCTCGTTATCGGGCAGCGCGTCGGGGATCGGGACGACGAGGTCGGCAATCGTCCCCAGGTGTGATCCGAATGTGCCTGGACCGAAGGCGATAACGCGCTGCCCGATCTCGACGGAGTCGACATCGTCGCCGATGGCCGTGACGTAGCCGACACACTCGCCACCGATCACCGGCGCGGCACCGTCAAGTCCCGGATACACCCCCATCGCCTTGAGCACGTCGCTGAAGTTGAGCCCCGCGGCGACGACGCGAACCTCGACCTGGTCGCCTTGCGGCCTGATCCGTTTCACCGCGTGGACGTTCAGTGCGTCCAGCCGACCGGTTTGATCGATCTGCAGCCGGACTGCTCGGGTGCCATCCAGGTTCACGACCGTGCGGCGAGATTCGGGGGCCAGCTCACCCTTCGCCGTGGTGGGCGCGGGCACCAGTCGGTTGACATAGCGTTGTCCGTCGCGGTAGGCGACCTCGTCCTGGTCCGAACCGGCGAGCAACTCCTCGGTCAGGTCAGCGAGCGAGCCGGCGCCGTCGGCTTCGATGTCGAGCAGCGTGGGCTTCAGTTCCGAATGCTCGAATGTCAGCACCCGTGCGATGCCACGAAGCTGGGTCTGCGCCAACGTGACTGACGCAGTGGGATCGAGCTGCGCAGCGCCGCGGGTGACGATCCACAGCCGCGGGCTCTTCCGGGCACCCATTCGCGTCACGGTCTCGACCACCCTGGCGATCAGAAGCGTGCGCGCCTGCGCCAGCTCCAGTTGAGCCTCATTCGGCAACGATTCGTCGGCGGATCGGGGCGGACAGACCACGACGATGCCGTCCCAGCCGATGCCGGTTCGGGTGATCGCCGCGCGCAGCTTCGCTTCGTCGTTCGGGGAGACCAGCTCGACTTCGGCGATCCGGTCACCCAGCGTTGACTGCAGTGCGGGCAGCAGCGGGTCGCCCGCGTCGAGGTCACCGATCAACAGCAGGCCGGCCGGAGCGTCGGCCGCTTTGACCAGCGGCGCGGGCTCCCACTCCAGCGTGAATAGGCGATTGGTGAGTTCCGTTGCGCCGCTCCCGGACCCAAGCACCGCCATCTCGACTTCATCGATGACGAGTAGCGGTTGGCCATTCGGGTCACTCAGGACGACTTCGCCGACGAGCCGATCCGAGCCATCGGTTGCGGCGAGAGAGCCGACCGCGCAGACACCGCGGGTTATATCGCCGTAGACGTGCACGCCCGCGAAACGTACCGGCACCACGAGGGTTTCCCGGGCGGTCTGCCCGTCGGCCAGGTCGGTCGCCATACGGGTGGCGCCCAGTGTCTGCAACGCGATGTCCATCATTACCGGGTGCAGCAAGAAGTCGCGGGAACCCGTTCTGGCCGAAGACGGCAGCCGCACGTCGGCGCGGGCCGCACCAGATTGTGTTACGGCGAGCCCGACGATGCCGCGAAACGCCGGTCCGTGCTGTTGGCCGGCGCCGCGCAGCCGCTGATACAGGTCGTCGGGGTCCAGTTCGTCCGCGAGATCGGCAGTCACCTCGGGTCGCGGCCGGACGTGATGCGGCGGCGTCGTGCGCGCAACGGTGGCGGTGGCATGTTTGATCCATCCCGAAGAGCCACTGCGGGTGCGTATTTCGACCCGGCACCGCTGCTCGTCGCCGGTTAGCGTGGTGACCAGAACGGTGCCTTCGGTCACGTGCAACATCTGATGAAGGTCAAGCTCACTGATCATCCACGGCTGATCGTGCTCGACCTCGAACGTGTCGGCCGCCGCCGCCAGCGCGATCTCGGCGTAGGCCGCCCCAGGAAGAACGCAGAGATCGTCGATGACGTGATCTCCGAGCCACAGTAGATCGGGGCCGAGTTCGCTTTCCCATACCCGGGTGCCATTGGTGGGGTCGGTGACACCGATGCCAAGCAGCGGGTGGGTGTCTGCCCTGTGGTAGGCGGCCGATGTGGAGCTGATCCAGTGGTGGGTGTGCTGCCACGGGGTGGTGGGCAGCACGGGGTGCGGTTCGGGGGGGTGGGGGGTTTGGGGTGGGTGGGCGGTGTGGGCGGTGTTGAGGTTGGTGTGGAAGACCAGGGTGTCGTGAGCGTCGCGTTGCAGAGTGCCGACGCTCAGGTAGTTGGCGGTGTCGTAAGTGCTGCGCAGGGTGTCGCTGATGGAGTGGGTCAGCAGTGGGTGCGCGCTGATTTCGACAAAGGTGTGGTGATCGGCTCCGGCGGCGGCGATCGCCTGTTGGAAGCGCACCGGGTTGCGCATGTTGGTCGCCCAGTGCTCGGCGTCAAACGTCGGGCCTGAAACCAGGGAAGCGCCGAGGTCGGCATAGGTGGTGGAGATGATCGGGATGGTCGGTGGCAGCGGGGTGAGATCGGCCAATTCCGAACGCATCTGGGGTTGCAGTGCATCCATGGCCGGGTTGTGCGGGGCCACCTCGATGCTGACCCGGCTGGCGAAGCAGTTTTGTTGGCGCACCTTGTCGACGAAAGCATCGATCAGCTGCGGCGGCCCGGAAATCACGGTTTGGCGCGGGGAGGCGTAGATCCCCAAGCTCACCTGCGGGTAGTCGGCAATCAACGCCTCGGTGGCGGCGGCGTCGAGTTCGAGCAACGCCATCGCGCCTTGCCCGGACAACGGCGCCATCAGCCGCGCCCGGGTCGCGGTGACCCGCAGACCCTCTGCTGGCGTGAGCGCTCCGGCGACCACGGCGGCGGCCACTTCGCCCATCGAGTGTCCTATCACCGCGTCGGGTTGCACCCCGTAGGAGCGCCATAGCGCGGTCAGCGCCAGCTGCATCGCGATCAGTCCCGGCTGGATCTGTTCGATGCCGACCAGCTCTTTGCCGCCGGCGATCACGTCGTGCAGCGAAAACCCGGCCTGGGCCACAAATTCCGGCTCCAGTTCGGCGATGGCTTCAGCGAATGCCGCCTCGTCAGCTAGTAGTTGGCGGCCCATTCCGGCCCATTGCGATCCTCGTCCCGAGTAGACGAACACTATGCCCGCCCCGATGGGGCCTTCGTGGGGGGCCACCACGCCGGGGGCGGGCTCGCCCGACGCCAGCGCGCGCAACCCCGCCACTGCTTGGCCCCGATCAACGGCCGCCACCGTGCCGAACTTGGGTTGCCGGGCCCGGTGATGGTTGAGGGTGTGCGCGACATCGGCCAGTGCCACCCGGGCGCCGGGACCTTCCATCCAATCCGCCAGCACCGATGCGGTCGCGGCCACCCGCTGCGGAGTCTTTCCCGACACCACCAGCGTCGACACCGCCGGATCCGGGCCCTGCTGGGGGAGGGTTACCGGATCGGGCGCCTGCTCGATCACCACATGCGCATTCGTCCCACTGACGCCGAACGACGACACCCCCGCCCGGCGAGGCCGACCGGTGGTCGGCCATTGCGTGCCCTCGGCAGCTATGGTCAGCCGAGATGCGGCCTCACTGGCATGCGTTGTCAACTGGTGGAAGTTGAGGTGCCGCGGAATGTAACCGTTGCGTATGGCGAGCACGGCCTTCATGAGCCCGGCGACACCCGCCGCCGCTTCCAGATGACCGAGATTGGTCTTCACCGACCCGATCACCAACGGACCGGAGCTCTCCCGATCGCTGAAAACCTTGCTCAGCGAATCGAGTTCGATCGGATCGCCCAACGGAGTACCCGTTCCATGGGCCTCGACGTAGTCGATGTCGCCAGCCTTCAACCTGGACGACGTCAATGCGTTGCGTAGCAACGCCTGTTGCGCCGGCCCGTTGGGAACGGTCACTCCGCTGCTGGCACCGTCCTGGTTGACCGCCGAACCGCGCACCACGGCAAGGATGCGGTTGCCCTCGCGCACCGCGTCATCCAACCGCTTGAGCACCACCACCCCAGCGCCCTCGCCGCGCACATACCCATCGGCGGACACATCGAAGGTCTTGCACTGCCCCTCCGGCGACAGCATCCCCCATCGCGAGCACGCGATGCTCGGTCCCGGGCTGAGCAGCAGGTTGGTTCCACCCACCAACGCCATGTCGCTTTCCCGCCAGCGCAGGCTCTGACACGCCAGGTGCACCGCCACCAACGACGACGAGCACGCCGTGTCGATGACCACCGCGGGGCCACGCGCCCCGAGGATATAGGCCAGCCGTCCGGCGGCGAAGTTCGCCGAGTTTCCGGTTGGGATGTAGGCGTCGAGGTCTTCGGGTCGCAACCGGCCTGCCAGCGTGAGCATGTAGTCGTAGGCGGTGACGCCGACGAATACCGACGTTTGAGTCCCGCGAATGGTGTGCGGTGGCAGGCCCGCGTCCTCCAACGCTTCCCAGGCAACTTCAATCAGCAACCGCTGCTGCGGGTCCATTGCCGCTGCTTCACGTGGGGAGATCGAGAAGAACTCCGCATCGAACTCATCGGGCTGCCAGCTGGTGAGAAAGCCGCCTTCCCGGCTGCAAATCGTGCCTGGCACGGTGTGATCGTCCGTGAAGTAGGCGTCGGCATCCCACCGGTCGGCGGGAACCCGGACGATGCCGCTTTCCCCGGCGCACAACAAATCCCAGAACTGTTCCGGGTTGTTTACCCCGCCCGGGAACCGGCACCCCATGCCGACCACCGCGATCGGTTCGGTGCTGGACTTTTCGGCGATTTCCAGGCGGGCCGTGAGGTCATCGATCTTGTGCAGCGCCTCGGTGATGATCGCCCGGCGATCCGGGGTCGCTGCGGTCATTGCGTTCCTCTTAGTCTTTCCGAAAGCTGTTCCAACAACTGGGCTTCGGTGAATTCGTCATAGGCATCGGCGACGTGCGTTGCGTCCGCTGTTGCCTCTCCCGCTTCCAAAAGCTCGGGCAGGAAGGTGGCCAGATAGTCGGTAAGGCTGTAAACAGTCGGGTAGTCAAAGACGACAGACGCCGGAAGAAACTCGCCGAGGCTGTCTGACAACGCCCGCTGAAGCGTCACGCTCATCAGCGAGTCCATGCCGAGTTGGAAGAAGCCGGCCGACGGATCGAGAATTTCGGTGGCAGGCATTCCCATCACCTTGGCGGCCAAGGCACCGACGTGGTCGAACAGCATGTCGTGGCGTCGTTCCGCGTGGCAGTTCCGCAGGGCTTTGCGGAACTCACTTTCTTCCATCTTGACGTCTTCTGGCGCCGGCAACAGGTCATCAACGACGCGAAGCGATCCTCTCGTCCGATATGCAGCTGCCAAAAGGGGCCAATCCGCGGCAACCACAACAGTCCGCACTTCGGCATCCGGGCTCACCACCAGCGGCAGCGCGCCGATGGCGACCTCGTCAGCCATGGGTTGCAGTCCGGATTCCGCGCTGACCTGGCTCGCGTCTTTTTGCGTGTCGGCCAAGGATTTCCACAATCCCCAGTCGACGACGGTGGCCGGCAGCCCCATAACGCGGCGCGCGTAAGCGAAGGTATCCAGGAAGGCGCTGGTCGCGGTGTAGTGGGCGAGCCATCGGGAACCGAGTAGACCGGAGACGGAGGAGAACAAAACGAACTGCCGCACAGGCTTTGTCAGCGATAACTGGTGCAGCAGCGTTGCGGCGTTCAGCTTGGGATTAAACATCGCGGCCACGTCGTCGTCGGTCATCTCGCGCAGCAGCACCGGTCCACCCGCGAAGGCCGCCAGGTAGATTCCCTCAAGTGGCGGCAAGTCCGTCCCAAAACGGTCGAACAGTGCGCTCATCGCGGCGGCGTCGGTCGCGTCCGCGGCCACTTCGATGAGGTTCGTCCCGGTCGATGCGAGGCTTTGGGCCAACTCCTGAAGCGAGCCGGGTTTCCGAGCCACCGCGACGACCGTTTTGGCCCCCATCCGCGCGAGCTGTCGGATCAGATGTGGTCCGATGTTGCCGGTAGCCCCGATGACAAGCTGGCTGGTGGCTTCCCCATTGTCCGAGCCCAACTTTACCGGGGAGCCCGCAGGCGGAGTTCGCCGCTGTAGCCGGGGCACATGGCGTGCACCCGACCGGTACACGACCTGATCCTCCTCGTCGGCACCCCCAGCCGCGGCCAGTACCTGCCGCACGGCCAGCTCTGCAGGCATCGAATCGTCGAGATCGATTACCCCGCCCCAGATTTCAGGATGTTCTAGTGCCAGCGAGCGACCCAGACCCCACAGCACCGCGTGGCCGGGGTTGGCTCGATCGCCTTCGGAAACGGGTTGGGCGTTGCGGGTCACGATGAACAACTTCGCCGGCGAGCTGCTGGCGACCATCGCAGCGGCAAGCCTTCGTGTTGTGTGGAATACCTGATAGGCCGCCCCAACGTCGAGGAGTTCGCCGGAGACGGGCGGCGCGTAGAGCACGTTGTCCACTCCGCGTAGCGCGTCGAGCAGTGCAGCCGGATCGCTTTGCTCCGCGAGCGCCGCCGGTGCGAGGAGATCTACCCGAGATTCCGCACCGACGACACGGACCATTTCGGCAAAGAGTCCGGTGTCTGCCACCACGAGCCAGGTAGCGGTGCGTGGTGTGTCGGCGCTGGGTGCTGGGCGGACCGGCCAGGCCAGCCGGTAGCACCAGTCTTCGAGTGCGTCGCCGCGGTGTTCGGCGTTCCATTGTCCGTTCACCGCAACCCCGTTGCGGCCCGGATGTTCCAGCGCTGCCGTGCTGGCGTGCGCGGTGGTGATCCAGTGGTGGGTGTGTTGCCAGGGGGTGGTGGGGATGGGGGGGTGCGGCTCGGGCGGGTGCGACGTCTGTGGTGGGTATGTGGTGTCGGCGGTGTAGAGGTTGGTCCGGAAGGTGATGGCGTCGTCGGTATCGCGTTGCAGGGTCCCGACACTCCGGTACATGCTTTCGTGGTGGGTGTTTTCCAGGGTGTCGGTGATGGCCTGGGTCAGCAGCGGGTGTGGGCTGATTTCGATGAAGGTGTGGTGGTCCGTGCCGGCGGCGGTGATGGCCTGCTGGAAGCGCACCGGGTTGCGCATGTTGGTCGCCCAGTGGTCGGCATCGAAGACCGGCCGGGTGTCGAGGTCTTCGTAGGTGGTGGAGATGATCGGAATCGTCGGTGGCCGGGGGGTCAGATCGGCCAGCTCCGAGCGCATCTGGGGCTGCAGCGCATCCATGGCCGGATTGTGCGGGGCCACTTCGATATTGACCAGACTGGCAAAACGGTTTTGCGCGCGCACTGCGTCAATGAGGGCGTTGATCTGCTGGCTCGGTCCGGCGATCACGGTTTGGCGCGGCGAGTTGTAGATGCCCAACGTCACCTGTGGGTAGCCGGCGATCAACGCCTCGGTGGCCGCGGCGTCGAGTCCTAGCAGTGCCATGCCGCCCTGTCCGGACAGCGGAGCCATCAGCCGCGAGCGGGCGGCGGTCACCCGCAGTCCCTCGGCGGGGGTGAGCGCTCCGGCAACGACGGCGGCGGCTACCTCGCCCATCGAGTGGCCGATCACCAGGTCGGGTTGCACCCCGTAAGAACGCCACAGCGCGGTCAGCGTCAGCTGCATACCGATCAGGCCCAGCTGGATCTGTTCGATGCCGACCAGTTCTTTGCCGCCGGCGATCACGTCATGCAGCGAGAATCCGGCCTGCTCGACGAACACCGGTTCCAGTTCGGCCACAGCGGCAGCGAATGCCGGTTCGTCGGCCAGCAGTTGGCGACCCATTCCGGCCCACTGCGAACCGCGCCCGGAGTAAACGAACACCGTGCCCGGCCCGGGCGAGCCGTCCTGGCAGCCCACCACGCCAGGGGCGTGCTGGCCGGCGGCCAGGGCGCGTAAACCAGTTACCGCCTGGGTGCTTTCCCGCGCCACCACCGTGGCGAACTTGGTCTGCCGGGCGCGGTGATGGTTGACGGCGTGGGCCACATCGGCCAGGGCGACCTCGGCGCCGGCGCCGTCCATCCAATCGGCCAGCACCGCCGCCGTCGCGGCCACCCGCTGCGGCGTCTTGCCTGTCACCACTAGTGTCGACACCCCGGTGTCGGAGGCGTGTTCGGTTACTGGCGCCAGCTCGGGGCCCTGCTCGACCACGACGTGTGCATTCGTCCCGCCCAATCCGAACGACGACACCGCCGCCCGTCGCGGCCCCTCTGTGGTTGGCCATTGAGAGTTTTCAGTGGGAACGAAAAACCGGGTCGCCGACGCGTTGATCGCTGGATTCCACTGCGAGAAATGCAAATTCGGTGGAATACGGCCATGCCGCACCGCCAGCGCCGCTTTGATGAATCCCGCGATTCCGGCCGCCGCCTCCAGGTGACCCAGATTGGTCTTGACGGCCCCCAGCGCACATGCGCCCTCGCCGCGGCCGTACGTGGACGCGAGCGCCTCGAATTCGATCGGGTCACCCAACACCGTGCCGGTTCCGTGGGCTTCGACGTAGTTCACACTCTCGGGCGCCACGTCACCGGATCGCAAGGCATCGGCGATCACATCGCACTGCGCGGCCGTATTCGGCGCGGTGACACCGTTGGAGCGGCCGTCCTGATTGACCGCCGAACCGCGCACCACAGCTAGCACGGGGTCGCCGTCACGGACCGCGTCGGTCAACCGCTTGAGCACCACCACCCCGGCGCCCTCACCGCGCACGAACCCGTCTGCCGCAGCATCGAATGTGGCGCACCGGCCCTGCGGGGACAGCAATCCCCATGCAGAGATCGCGATTTGGGTCTCCGGGCGAAGGGTGATGCTCACTCCGCCGGCCAAAGCCAGATCAGTTTCGCGTAGCCGCAAACTTTGGCAGGCCAGGTGCACTGCCACCAGCGACGACGAACATGCGGTGTCCACCGCCACCGATGGACCGCGCAGTCCCAACAGGTACGAAATTCGGCCAACGGTGATGCTGTGGGCGTTTCCGGTTCCGCTGTAGGCGTCCACATTCTCCGGGCTGATGGCCAGCATGGACTGATATTCGTTGAAGTAGACCCCCATCATCACCCCGGTTCGGCTGCCGCTGAGGGAATCCGGTGGGATGCCGGCGTTTTCGAGGGCTTCCCAGGCAACCTCGAGCAGCATCCGCTGCTGTGGGTCCATCGCCGCGGCTTCGCGCGGTGTGATGCCGAAAAACTCGGCGTCGAAGCCCGCGATGTCGGAGACGAAACCGCCCCACTTCGTCGTCATCCGCCCCGGCGTCAACGGGTCGGGGTGGTAAAACGCGTCCGCGTCCCAACGATCAGCCGGCACTCTCGAGATCGCGTTGCGGCCTTCGACCAGCAAGTCCCAGAAGCTATCCGGCCCTGCGACGTCCCCCGGAAACCGGCAACCGATCCCCACCACCGCCACGGGCTCCGCCACCGCGATGCGAGAGATCTTGGTGAACTCCTCGGCGAGGGCTGCGCGCTGCTGTGCGGTCATACCGGAAATCCGGCTGAAGGCGGTGCGCATTACGCCGGCCCTTCGGCCTCAGTCGATGTCGATTCGATGCGGTCGAACAGGCTGTCCAATACGCTTCCTGCCGAGGCAGATAGCGCGAGCATCTCATCTTCTCGTGAATCATGCTGGGGTGCAACAAGTTTTGCCAGATAGTCGGCGAGTAATGCAACGGTCGGGTGATTGAACAGCATGATGGCCGACAGCTCTATCCCCACGAACTGCTCGGCTTCACGCCGAATCGCCATTGCCATAAGGGAGTTGAGCCCTAGTTCGGCGAACGGTCGGTCGGTGTCCAGTTCCGCTTCCGCCAACCGGAGCTCTGTGGCGATGATGGTCCGTAAACCACTTTCAAGTTCAGTGCGTACATCCGTGGCCGACATCTGCGACCAATTTCGTGCCGGGACCAGGTAGGTGTCCCCAGCGGTCGAGCCGTCCGCACCAATAGACGAGGGCACCGGCACCACAACCGCCTGCGCGACGTCGTAGGCATCGACGTACTCCCAAGCGGTGAACGCCTCCGACGGCGTGATGTCGCGCGAACCCATTCGCTGCAGCTCTTCGCTGACGATCTGCGCGTCAGCGGCGAATCCGAGCCCCCGCCAGGCCACCCAGTCGAGGCTCATGGTGTGGCAGCCCTGTTGGCGGCGCGTCCGCGCCAACGCGTCGAGGTAGGAATTGGCGGCAGCATAGGAACCTTGCCCCGGGATACCGAATATCCCTGCGGCCGACGCGGTCAAGAAGAAGAAGTCCAGGCTGCCGGGTGGAAATGCCTCGTGCAGCACCTGGCTACCGCCGATCTTGGGCCACATAACCTGCCGCACCGGATCGTCGGTCATGTTCGTCACCAGTTGATCGTTCGTGACGCCTGCCGCATGGATGATCCCGCGGATCGGTGCAGCGCCGTCGTGATCGCGCTTGGCCAACAGGGCCCGCACATCGTCGCGGTGTCCGACGTCGGCGGCGACGGCTTCGACTGTCACACCCCGCATTTCCAGGGCCCGAATTGCGTCGATCTTCTGACGCAGCCCGGCGTCGAGGGTGTTGAGCTCCCAGTCCCGCCTTGGCGGCAGCGGCGTACGCCCTGTCAGTACCAATCGACGAGCGCCGCGGTCGGCGAGCCAATCGGCCATCAGCAGACCAAGTGCGCCCATTCCGCCGGTGATGAGGTAGGCCGCATCGGGCCTGCATTGCAAGGACTGGCGCACCGGCTCGCCGTGGACCGGTGTCAATGTCGGGGCGAGCACTACGCCGTCACGTAGTACCAAGATCGACTTGCTCGGTGCTTGAAGCAGATCCGCAAGTGCCGGCCCGGATTCGTCGAGAGCGTCGTCGATGTCGCCGCCGACCGCGAGATCGACCAGTCCGCCCCACAGCTCGGGATGCTCCGCGGCGATGACGCCCGCAAAGCCCCACAGGAAGCTCTGGCGCAGCGCGGACGGGGCCGCCGATTCGTGCACTCCGCGGGTGATGATCCAAAGCGCGGCGGGCTTATCCGGCTCCCGCTCCGCCAAAGTCCGCACCAGACCGCTGATCTCGGCGGAGATCCGCACGGCGAAGTCGACGTCGGTCTCGCCTGCGCTCGCCGGGTGGGAACCCGCGACGTAAAGCACGTAACGGGCATCGGACACCGCGGCCGGCGCGTAGCCCGCTTCCTCGAGGTGCAGCCTGAGCGGGGCACCATCATCGCCGATTACCGCGACGGGCCCCGAACCGGTCACTCGCCCGGCCATCGGATGGGCCTCCACATCATCGCGATCGGTCCGCGGTTGCCAGTCGATCGTGTGCACGAACTTCCTGGCATCTTTCAAGACATCCGGATGGGATTCGACGGGACTGTCCGGCCCGGCCGGTTGCGTGTCGCCAAAGTCCAGCGCCCGATACCGAAGTGACCGCATCGACGCCCACGGCACTCCGCCGCGGGCTGCGACGGTGACATCGACGGTGATCCCGTCGCCGTCGCGAGCGGTGCGCTTTAGTGTCACCGAGCCACGCGGTGCGGTGACAGCGCCGCTGAGCCACACCTGCTCGATGCTGGCCGGCACGTAGAGCCGCGAATCGGTGACGTCGGCCAGCGCGGCAACGTGAACTGCTGCGTCGAGCAGCGGCGCGGTCGACCCTTCGGGCAGAGCCTCGGGGAGTTCGATCGCAACGGTGAGGCCGGTTGACTTCTGTGTCCATGAATCCACGGACCACTTGAAGGGCAGGCCGTCGACCCCACGGAGCGTGAGCAGCGCGGCTATGTCTGGAACCGGGTCTGGAGTCCGGTCACGGCGACCATTCTCGGGTGTGTGACCGTTGGCCTGATTGGGGTCGCTCGATCCGATGGCGGAACCCGCCGGTGACGACGAAAGCTGCGCGCTCGCATGCCGCGTCCACCGGTCTGAGGGCGTTGCGGTAGCCGGACTTGAGGCCAGGCTAATCGATTGGTTATCGGCGACAACCTGGATCAGGCGCGGCTGGTCGGCGAAAATGGGTTGCTCAAATCGGATCCCGGATAGCGCGGAATAGCCCAATTCTGCTGCAGCGGAAAGGATTGTGTGCAGCACGACGGACGCTGGGACCATCTCGACGCCGTGGAATCGATGCCGGCCCTGGTACGGCTTGGCATCCGGCGCCAGCCTGGCTTGCCAGAGGTGGAAGGGCGAACTCGCTGAGACCGCGGTGACCGTGGTGTGTTGGCCGAGCAGTGTGCCCGCCTTGGGTGCCGATCCAACAGAGTTGGCCGCGCGTTTGTTGGTGATCCAGTGGTGGGTGTGTTGCCACGGGGTGGTGGGGATGAGTGGGTGCGGTTCGGCGGGATGGGGGGTCTGTGGTGGGTGGGTGGTGTGGGCGTTGTTGAGGTTGGCGTGGAAGGTGATGGTGTCGTCGGTGTCGCGTTGCAGGGTCCCGATGCTTGTGTATCGGGTTCCGTGCTGGGCGCTGTGCAGGGTGTCGGTGATGGCCTGGGTTAGCAGCGGGTGTGCGCTTATCTCGATGAAGGTGTGGTGGTCGGTTCCGGCGGTTGTGATGGCCTGCTGGAAATGTACTGGGTTGCGCATGTTGATGGCCCAGTGTTCGGCATCGAAGACGGGGTCGGTGCGAAGGTCTTCGTAAGTGGTGGAGATGATCGGGACGGTCGGGGTCCGTGGAGCCAGATCGGCCAACTCCGAACGCATCTGGGGCTGCAGCGCATCCATGGCCGGATTGTGCGGGGCCACTTCGATATTGACCCTGCTGGCGAAACGGTCCTTTGCGCGGACGCGGGTGATCAACTCATCGATCTGCTTGGTGGGTCCGGCGATCACGGTCTGGCGCGGCGAGTTGTAAATCCCCAACGTCACCTGCGGGTAGTCGGCGATCAACGCCTCGGTCGCGGCCGCGTCGAGCTCGAGCAGGGCCATGCCGCCCTGTCCGGACAACGGTGCCATCAGCCGAGACCGGGTGGCGGTCACCCGCAGCCCCTCGGCGGGGGTGAGCGCCCCGGCAACGACGGCGGCGGCCACCTCACCCATCGAGTGGCCGATCACCAGGTCGGGTTGCACCCCGTAGGAACGCCATAATCCGGTCAGCGCCAGCTGCACGCCGATCAAGCCCAGCTGGATCTGCTCGATATCGACCAGTTCCTTGCCATTGGCGATCACGTCATGCAGCGAGAATCCGGCCTGCTCGACGAACACCGGTTCCAGCTCGGCGACTGCAGCCGCGAAAGCCGGTTCGTCGATCAGCAATTGGCGGCCCATGCCGGCCCACTGGGAACCGCGCCCGGAGTAGACGAACACAGTGCCCGGCCCAGGCGAGCCGTCCTGCGGGCCTACCACACCGGGCGCGTGCTGGCTGGCGGCGATTGCCCGCAATCCGGCTACCGCCTGGACGCGGTCACGGGCGACTACGGTGCCGAACTTGGCTTGCCGCGACCGGTGGTGGTTCACGGTGTGGGCCACATCAGCTAGGGCCACCTCGGCGCCGGGTCCCTCCATCCAATCGGCCAGCACGCCCGCTGTCGCGGCCACCCGCTGCGGCGTCTTACCCGCCACCACGAGCGTCGACACTGCCCGATCCACGTCCCGCTCAGGCCTCGGCGACACATCCTGGCCCTGCTCGATCACGACGTGTGCGTTCGTCCCGCCGAATCCGAATGACGACACACCGGCCCGCCGCGGATGCCCCGTGTCTGGCCATTCAGTCTGGGTATCAACGACTTTCATCCGCAAGTCGGCAAACGGAATGTGCGGGTTCGGGCTTTCGAACCGCTGATTCGGCGGAATCTGCCCACGCTGCACCGCCAGCACCGCCTTGATGAAGCCAGCGATCCCAGCCGCCGCCTCGGTGTGACCGAGGTTGGTCTTGATGGCGCCGATGAGCAGGGGAGAATCCTCGGGACGTCCGCGACCCAGCACCGTGCCCAGGGCGCGCGCTTCGATTGGATCGCCCAACAGTGTTCCGGTCCCGTGAGCTTCGACGTAGTCGACCTGGCTCGGCTGCATCCCGGCGTTGGAGTACGCGGCGCGCAGCACCGCCATTTGGGCCGCCGGGTTGGGGGCCATCAGCCCGTTGGAGCGGCCGTCCTGGTTGACCGCTGAGCCGCAGATAACCGCCAGCACCCGATCCCCGTCGCGCTGCGCATCGGTCAACCGCTTGAGCACCACCACCCCGGCGCCCTCACCGCGCACAAACCCGTCGGCCGCCGCATCGAATGCGCGGCACTTACCGGTCGGCGACAAGGCGCCCACTTGGTCGAAACCGCGAAATACGGCCGGGGACAACAACAAATTCACACCGGCTGCGATTGCCAAGTGGGAGTCCAGGGTCCGAAGGCTCTGGCATGCCAGGTGGATCGCCACCAACGACGACGAGCATGCGGTGTCAACCGCTACGGAGGGGCCGCGCAGGTCGAGGAAATACGACAGGCGGTTCGCGATGATGCTCATCGCGCCACCACTATTGCTCCAACCGTCGACCTGCGAGAGATCGGTGGAAGCCATGGCGCCGTATTCGCTCAGGCATGACCCGGCGAATACTCCCGTCTGCGAGCGGCGCAGCGAGTTGGGGGGAATTCCCGCGTACTCCAACGCTTCCCAGGCCACTTCCAGCAGCAGGCGCTGCTGCGGGTCCATCTTCTCCGCTTCGCTGGGGGAGATCTCGAAGAAATCCGCGTCGAAGGCGTCGATGTCGGACAGGAATGAGCCCCAACGCGTGGTGCGGGCGAGCAGTGCCTTTACTTCGGGCGAGCCGTCGTCGAAGCGCTCCCACCGTTCGTTGGGGACCTGCTCGATCGAGGAACGGCGGTCACAGAGGAACTGCCACAACGCTTCTGGACCGGATATCCCCGCTGGGAAGCGACACCCCATTCCGATGACGGCGATCGGCTCCTCGAGCGAACTTCGAACCGGGCGCTTGAGCGCCGTTTCTGATTCGGGGTCGGGCTCGGGCGCGGTGAGGTATGCGGCCAGGGCACTTATCGTCGGGTGCTCCCAGAAGTCGATCGGGGATACGGTCTTGCCCAACAACTCCGACAATTCCCCGGACAGCACGACCGCGTCACGGGAGCTCACGCCGAGGTCGGCCAGCGACAGATTGAGGTCGACCTCGTCCGGTGTACAGCCGATATTCGTCACCAAGTAGTCGACTAGCCAGTGTCGCAAGTCGGCTTCGTTATGAATGCTCGATGTCATACCAATACGTCCGACCGTTTGAAACCGTCACTTGGATGGCGTTCGACACAGGCTGGACGACGGATCTTGCCGCTGGCGGTGATCGGAATCGAACCGGGTGACACCAGAACAAGATCAGCGACGCGCGGACTGTGTGACTTCGATGTCGCCGATGAGACTTCGCACTTCACCGAGCGAAGTTTGAGCATTGCATCCCGCGCGGAGTCCTGTGCGCATGCGTATTTGTTCGCGTCGCTAACCACAGCGGAAGTCGTGAGAATGGCGACCGGCTTGGAATCCCGCAACACCGCGGAAATGCGGTTGTCATGAATACCATATTGCGGCATTGAGAGCGGAGCCGCCATAAATCCAGCCCGGAGCGCCCCGAGGAAGGCCACGACGTATTCCAGTCCCTGCGGTGCCAAAATCGCCACCCGGTCGCCGCGGGAGCCGCACCGTGCGAGATCTTCAGCAAGAATGCGTGCGCTTCGGGAGACTTGCGACCACGTCGGGCTCTGAGCAAGCCCTGCCGGGTCCTGCCCATGGTCGACGTACGTGGACGCCGCCGCATCGGGCTGGCGGTCAGACCGCTCCTGCAGCAAAGCAGGTATGGAAGAGTCGGTCACCAGCATTGCCCCACCTTCCCGTTTCTGCGTTCATTATGGGAACGCAGCCCGTGTGCCGCCTGTTGAGTGGCTTGCGGACCCTCTTGGAGCCCCTGCCGGTCTGAGCTGATGAGGCCCTAGCGAGGTTGCGTCGCGCACGCCACCTGCTGGTCTGAGTGTCGTGCGCTACCGAGTTGGAGTTTGATGATCGGGGGGTGATGATTTTCCGCCTCGACAACCAGTCCGGTGGACAGCGTAAGCATGGTTTAACCGGGAAGGGATGCGATTTACCAAATCCACACAGATTGGATACGGTGGCCCGCGTGGTGTGATTGAGTCGTATGGCAACGGTTTTCACATGCACTTGGCGTTCTACGAGTCATATGTGTTGGATCAGAGTGGTTTGTGTTGCTCGTGGTGCCGGGGTGACGGATGGCCAGTAGAGTGGGATCAGGCTTGCCGCATTCCCAGCGGGCGTTGGGGCCGGTCCGTTTTGGGACCAGCGCACCGTTTTTGCCCGCGTGCAATCGTTCTCACCATGTCAATGCTGATGGTTGTTGAACGGCCCTTCGCGGGCCGGTGCGCTTGGCGGCCACACCCGAGATGCCCAGGCGGGGGGCCTTGGTGGTCGGGTCTTGCAGCGGCGTTCGCAGCGAAGTTACAGCCGCGACCGCCCGGAATGGCGACCGCCGATCTGCCAGCCACCGCATCGCCGGCACAGCTAACCTCTGCTGCAGCAATGAAGGGTTCGGTCCTCGATGTCTTTCACCAGCTCTGGCAAATTGCTGTTGAGGTAGAAATGATCCCCGGGGAACACTCGGTTCGCGAACTCGCTTGTCGTGCGGTCGCGCCACGGTGCCATGTCTTCCGAGGTGACAATCCAATCCTTATCCCCGATGAACGTGTAAATCGGGCACGACACCGTCGTCCCTGGCGGGCAGGTATACCCGGCAATGGCACGGGCGGCGCGCAATGTGGGCAGCACTCCCACGACGAATTCTTCGTCGGCAAGCATATCCGCATTCATGCCGGGAATCCGGGCAACCAAGTCCAATATGTCATGATCGGAAAAACCCTGGAGTTGCTTGTATTTGATATGGCCTGGAGCTGCACAGGACGACAGAAAGAGGGCGACGACCGGGTGTCCTGCCGATTGGAATCTCAACGCAACTTCGAACGCCAACATCCCGCCCATACTGTGACCGAAGAAGGCGACCGGTTCGTCGGGCCGAGTCGAGGGCTTCATCATCGTAAAGACATCGTCGGCCAGGGCGGGAACGCTCGTAAGCGGCGGCAGGCCGGACCGATCGCGCTGTCCGGGATACTGGACAGCGATTCGTTTTATGTCGGTGGAAAATTCCTTTGAGAACGGAACATAAAAGGTCGCGGAGCCGCCGGCATGCGGGAAAATGTATAGCGTTGGCGCGGTCGGCATCGCGTCCTGTCGACTGTCGTCCGTGCGCCCGTTCACGGAGCCACCCTACCTCGGTGCCATAAACGACCGTCGCGTGCCGATTCTGGCATCGGCGGCGAGAGTGCACCCACCAACACCGCGGGTGCAGCGAGCCGTCCGTCATCGTTAAACGGCAACACACTTTCCCCTCGCCGAGCCGGCAAGCGTGTCGTCGACAGCGGCCCGGCGTGGCCAAACCCGACCGCCCAATGCCTACGGTTCGGCTGTCCCCGGTTCATTCGGATTGTCGACAGTGCCCGGCGCCCATGTGGGTTGGCGTTTATGCGTTTGGTCGGCATCAGATTCACTGGCAACAGCGGCGGCAACGCCGGTATCCGTGGGCTGCTGTTCGGCAAACCCGGGGCGCCGGGGTCGCCGTGACCCGGGCTTCACGAATCCGCTTGGCGTAAGCTTCCGCAGCAGGTATTCGAGCTTTGGTCAATCGGGCCGAGACCAGGACAGGGGCAACATGGGCTTGGGTCAGTCGCGCGTGCGGCGACGCCCGTCGCCGTCGACGGTGCGCTGGCCGGTTCGCATGCGGGGCCCCTTCTAGGATTTAGCTGTGACGGGTGGGTCGGTGCTGGAGTGCCTGTGCCCGCACGGTTCGTCGAGGCAATGCCCGACACACCGGTCTCGCCACCACTGTCACAGAGGCAACACCAGGCACACTGGTAACAACAACGACGCCAGGAGGGTATGGCCGTGTACCGAGTCTTTGAAGCGCTGGACGAATTGAGCGCCATCGTTGAAGAAGCCCGTGGCGTTCCGATGACAGCCGGCTGCGTGGTGCCTCGCGGTGACGTGCTGGAGCTGGTCGACGACATCAAAGATGCGATCCCTGGCGAGCTGGATGACGCCCAGGACGTGCTCGACGCGCGTGATTCGATGCTGCAGGACGCCAAGGCGCACGCCGAATCCATGGTTTCCTCGGCGACCACCGAGTCAGAGTCGATGCTCAACCACGCCCGCGCCGAGGCTGACCGGCTGCTATCCGACGCGAAAGCGCAGGCCGACCGGATGGTGAGCGAGGCGCGCCAGCACAGCGAGCGAATGGTCGGTGAGGCGCGCGAGGAGTCGATTCGCATCGCCACGGCGGCGAAGCGCGAGTACGAAGCCAGCGTCAGCCGCGCCCAAGCCGAAGCCGATCGGCTGATTGAAAACGGCAACATCTCCTATGAGAAGGCCGTGCAAGAGGGCATCAAAGAACAGCAGCGCCTGGTGTCGCAGAACGAGGTGGTGCAGGCGGCCAACGCCGAAGCCACTCGTCTCATCGACACTGCGCACGCCGAGGCCGACCGGCTGCGGGGTGAGTGCGATATCTACGTCGACAACAAGCTCGCCGAGTTCGAGGAATTCCTCAACGGCACGCTTCGGTCCGTGGGGCGCGGTCGCCACCAGCTCCGGACCGCGGCCGGTACCCACGACTACGCGACGCGCTAGGCGTTTAGTACCTTCACTTTCGAAGCGCCTTTACCGGGGTGAATGGCGGCTGTGCCCTGGCATTATGCGGTCGGCGCCGTAGGATTTCTTTTATGACGCGGCAGCACAGCACCACGGCGCAGCGCCGTCCGACCTCGCCGATGACGGTTGACATCACACGGCTCGGGCGACGCCCCGGTTCGATGGTTACCCTGCGTGACACCTTGCCCAGCCCGTCGCGCATCGGATTGGACATGATCGCGATCGAACCGGGTGCTCCGTTGGAACTGGACTTGCGGATCGAGTCGGTGTCGGAAGGCGTGTTGGTGACCGGGACGGTGGCGGCGCCCACCGTCGGCGAATGTGCCCGGTGCCTGACCGCGGTCAACGGGCGAGTGCGAGTTGGGTTGACCGAGCTGTTCGCGTACCCGGACAGCACGACCGAGGCGACCACCGAGGAAGACGAGGTCGGTCGCATTGTTGACGACACCATCGACCTCGAGCAGTCCATCATCGACGCCGTAGGACTGGACCTGCCGTTCTCGCCCGTGTGCACGCCGGATTGCCCGGGATTGTGCCCCGAATGCGGTGTTTCCCTCGCAGCTGAGCCCGGCCATCATCATGACCGCATCGACCCGCGGTGGGCCAAGTTGGCCGGCATGTTCTCTGCTGAGCCGGATACGTCGCGGGGTGAGCGGTGACCGCGCGGCACGATCTGCTCGATGCGCTCGGGGTCGAGCTGCCCCATGAGCTGCTCACGCTGGCGTTGACACATCGCAGCTACGCCTACGAGCACGGCGGGCTACCGACCAACGAGCGTCTGGAATTTCTCGGCGACGCCGTCCTGGGCCTGACCATCACCGACGAGCTCTACCATCGTCATCCCGACCGTTCGGAAGGGGACCTGGCCAAACTGCGGGCCAGCGTCGTCAACACCCAGGCGTTAGCCGACGTCGCGCGAAACCTGTCTGAAGAGGGTCTTGGCGTTCACCTGTTCCTGGGACGCGGGGAAGCGAACACCGGTGGCCCCGACAAATCGAGCATCCTGGCCGACGGCATGGAATCGCTGCTCGGCGCGATTTACCTCGAGCATGGGATCGAGACGGCGCGTGACGTGATCCTGCGGTTGTTCGGCGCGCTGCTGGACGCCGCGCCGACGCTGGGAGCCGGGCTGGACTGGAAGACCAGTTTGCAGGAGCTGACCGCGGCTCGCGGAATGGGCGCGCCGTCCTATCTGGTGACCTCCACCGGGCCTGACCACGACAAGGAATTCACCGCGGTCGTCGTCGTGATGGACACCGAATACGGGTCGGGTGTGGGCCGCTCCAAGAAGGAGGCCGAGCAAAAGGCCGCGGCGGCGACCTGGAAAGCACTGGAAGTGCTGGACACCGCGGGGAAAACGTCCGTCTAGATGCCCGAACTGCCCGAAGTCGAGGTGGTGCGCCGCGGCTTGCAGGCCCACGTGGTGGGCAAGACGATCACGGCGGTTCGGGTGCATCACCCCCGCGCGGTGCGCCGCCACGAAGCTGGGCCGGCCGACCTTACCGCCCAGCTGCTCGGCGCGCGGATCACCGGCACCGATCGGCGCGGCAAGTATCTGTGGCTGCTGCTCGACACTGAGTCCCCGGGGTCAGGATCAGACACGGCGTTGGTGGTTCACCTCGGCATGAGCGGGCAGATGCTGCTGGGGACGGTGCCGCGGGCCGACCACGTGCGGATCTCCGCGCTGCTCGATGACGGGACCGTGCTGAGCTTCGCCGACCAACGCACCTTCGGCGGGTGGATGCTTGCCGACCTGGTGAGCGTGGACGGCAGCGTCGTGCCAGTGCCCGTCGCCCACCTCGCGCGCGACCCGCTGGACCCCCGCTTCGATGCCGACGCGGTGGTGAAAGTGCTGCGGCGCAAGCATTCCGAACTCAAGCGGCAGCTTCTCGATCAGCAGGTGGTGTCCGGGATCGGCAACATCTACGCCGACGAG
Organism: uncultured Actinomycetota bacterium; assembly: GCA_963730415.1. Lineage (GTDB taxonomy): Bacteria > Actinomycetota > Actinomycetes > Mycobacteriales > Mycobacteriaceae > Mycobacterium. The sequence continues at coordinate 956,438 of CAVSSC010000004.1, forward strand.
GCGCTGTGGCGGGCCAAGGTGCACGGCGCACGCATCGCCGCCACCCTGAGCCGCGGGCAACTGGCCGCAGTCCTGGACGCGGCCGGCGACGTGATGCGCGATGCGCTGGCGAAGGGCGGGACGTCGTTCGATTCCCTGTATGTCAACGTCAACGGCGAATCCGGCTACTTCGACCGATCGCTGGACGCCTATGGCCGCGAAGGCGAAAGCTGCCGCCGCTGCGGCGCGGTGATGCGCCGGGAGAAGTTTATGAACCGTTCGTCGTTCTACTGCCCGAAATGTCAGCCGCGGCCGCGACGCTAACTCGTGCTGCCGAGTGTGAGTCAGCCAAAGATGTCGCGGCGCACGGTTCCCGCAGGCAATGCCGGATCGACGAACCACTCTCGGCTGAACAGTAGGCCGAACGCTTGAGGGGGTAGTCGGAGCAGGACCTCGAACATGCGCGCGGCCGGGCCGGTGTTGCCGATTTGAGAGCGGTGGGCGGCGAACGCATCTCGCTTCTGGCGCGCAAAGCCGAAGACGTTAATCCGATGCGTGATGGTCGCTCGTGGTGCGTACGCGGTGCGGACGATGTCCGGGTCGTACGGTGCCGGTAGCCGCAGCAGATGGGCGAGATCGCTGGTTCGACGTAGCAATTCGCGCGGCATCGTCACCTCGAGCACTCGCGGAGTCGCTGCAAGTTCGGCGGCCCGCTTGCCGACATGATGCACCTGTACATGATCCCGGTGCCCGTAGCCGCCGTTGCGCTGATAGCTGAGCAGCAGGTCCGCGTCTTCATCGCGAAGTATCGTCGCGAGCCGCTGCGCCGCCTCCTCGCGATCGACTCGCCCGAACCTGACCCGTCCGGGCGGATCTGGGTAGAACTCGGGGCCGTAGCCGCTATCGGCGTAGCCGAGGCATTCGGACCGGTGCACTCCGAGAATGCCTGCGCTCGAACGTAATTCGTCCAGTCGGCAACTATCGTCCTTGTCCCACATACGCCCGTCAGTCGCCGTGACGACGACCACGCGATGACCGGTCGCCGCCGCCCGCGCGAGCGTGCCACCGGTGAGGACCACCTCGTCGTCCGGATGGGCGTGGAACGCGACGACGGTGGCCATGGAACGCAGTATGCCTGCCCCGTCGACGCGTCGAGATCGACGTTGGCGCGGTGCGCTCTCAGACTTTTCCGCGCCGCCGTCGATTTCGGCGCAAGGACCGCCCGGTAAAAATAAGCCATGACCGAACTGTGGGTGGAACGCACCGGAACCCGCCGCTACGCGGGATACAGCGCACGTGGAGCCCAGGTACTCATCGGATCGGAGGACGTCGACGGCGTATTCACCCCCGGCGAGCTGCTCAAGATCGCACTCGCCGCATGCAGCGGGATGTCCAGCGACCAGCCGCTGGCCCGCCGGCTCGGCGACGACTATAAAGCGGTGATCAAGGTGTCCGGCGCTGCCGATCGTGAGCAGGAACGCTATCCGCTGCTCGAGGAGACGCTTGAGCTGGACCTGTCCGCATTGCCCCGGGACGAGAAGGAACGCCTGCTGGTTGTGGTCAACCGGGCGATCGATCAGGTTTGCACCGTCGGGCGCACGCTCAAGTCCGGTACCACCGTCAACTTCGAGGTCGCCGATGTCGGATCCTGACGTCCGGCTCACCGCCTGGGTGCACGGGAGGGTCCAGGGGGTCGGTTTTCGTTGGTGGACGCGCTGCCGGGCGCTGGAGCTGGGCCTTACCGGTTACGCGGCCAACCAGGCCGACGGCCGCGTTCTGGTGGTCGCCCAGGGACCACGCGAGGCCGGCGAGAAATTGCTGCAGCTGCTGGAAGGCGGCGCCACGCCAGGTCGCGTCGACAACGTTGTCGCCGATTGGTCGCAGCCCCAAGAGCAGTTCAACGGGTTTGTTGAGCGGTAGCCCGGCGACGATGCGCGCCGCAGCGCGGCGCGAGGAGAAGCCGGGCAATTGAGCGGTAGCCCGGCGACGATGCGCGCCGCAGCGCGGCGCGAGGAGAAGCCGGGCAATTGAGCGGTAGCAGACAAATCGAGCGGTAGTCTGGCACCCCGTGTACCTCAAGAGTCTGACGCTGAAGGGCTTCAAGTCCTTCGCATCGCCGACGACTCTGCGTTTCGAGCCCGGCATCACCGCCGTCGTCGGCCCTAACGGCTCCGGCAAATCCAATGTCGTCGATGCCTTGGCCTGGGTCATGGGGGAGCAGGGAGCAAAGACGCTGCGCGGCGGAAAGATGGAAGATGTCATCTTCGCCGGCACCTCGTCGCGAGCCCCGCTGGGCCGCGCCGAAGTCACCGTCACCATCGACAATTCCGACAACGCGCTGCCGATCGAATACTCCGAGGTGTCGATCACCCGCAGGATGTTCCGCGACGGCGCCAGCGAATACGAAATCAACGGCAGCAGTTGCCGTTTGATGGATGTTCAGGAGCTGCTGAGCGACTCCGGAATCGGCCGTGAGATGCACGTCATCGTGGGGCAGGGCAAGCTCGACGAGATCTTGCAGTCGCGACCCGAAGATCGCCGCGCGTTCATCGAAGAAGCCGCCGGCGTGCTCAAGCATCGCAAGCGCAAGGAAAAAGCCCTCCGCAAACTCGACGCGATGCAGGCGAACCTGGCCCGGCTCACCGATCTGACCACCGAACTGCGACGCCAGCTCAAACCGTTGGGCCGCCAGGCCGAGGTGGCCCGTCGCGCCCAGACCATCCAGGCCGATCTGCGCGACGCCCGGTTGCGGCTGGCCGCCGACGACCTGGTCAACCGGCAGGTGGAGCGCGACGCCATCTTCGAGGCCGAGGCTGCCATGCGCCGCGAGCACGATGAGGCCGCCTCCCGCCTGGCCGTGGCATCCGAGGAGCTGATCGCGCACGAGACGGCGCTGGCCGAACTCTCGGTTCGGGCCGAGTCGGTGCAGCACACCTGGTTCGCGCTGTCCGCACTGGCCGAACGTGTGGCCGCGACGGTGCGCATCGCCAGCGAACGCGCTCACCATCTCGATGTGGAGCCGGTGGCAACCAGCGATACCGACCCCGACGCGCTGGAAGCCGAGGCCGAGCGGGTGGCGGTCGGCGAGCAGCAATTGTTGGCGGAACTGGCCGGTGCGCGCACCCGGCTGGATGCCGCCCGCGCCGAATTGGCCGAGCGCGAGCGCCAAGCCGCTGAGGCCGATCGAGCCCATCTTGCGGCGGTCCGAGCGGAGGCGGACCGGCGTGAGGGTCTGGCGCGGCTGGCCGGTCAGGTGGAGACCATGCGGGCGCGCGTCGAATCGATCGATGACAGCGTTGCGCGCCTGTCCGAACGCATCGAACAGGCCGCTGCTCGCGCGCAGCAGACCCGCGCGGAATTCGAAACCGTGCAGGGACGTGTCGGTGAACTGGATCAGGGCGAGGTGGGTCTGGACGAGCACCACGAGCGGACCGTGGCCGCGTTGCGGTTGGCCGACGAACGCGTAGCCGAACTGCAGTCCGCCGAGCGGGACGCCGAACGCCAGGTGGCCTCGTTGCGAGCCCGCATCGACGCGCTCTCGGTGGGGTTGGAGCGTAAGGACGGCGTGGCCTGGCTTACGCAAAACCACATTGGCACAGGGCTTTTCGGGCCGATCGCCAAGTTGGTCAAGGTTCGCTCCGGCTACGAAACGGCGCTGGCCGCGGTGCTGGGCTCAGCGGCCGACGCGCTGGCCGCCGAAAGCTTCGGCGCGGCCCGTTCCGCGGTCGCCGCGCTCAAGCAAGCCGACGGAGGCCGCGCGGCGCTGGTGTTGGGCGACTGGCCCGCCGACCATCCGTCGCCGCATGACACCCTGCCCGGCGGCGCACTGTGGGCGCTCGATTTGATCGACGCGCCCGCGCGGCTGCGCGGCGCCGTAACGGCGATGCTTTCGGGTGTCGCGGTGGTCAACGACCTGGACCAGGCGCTGGAGCTGGTGGCAGCGCGTCCGCAGTTGCGCGCGGTCACGCTCGATGGTGATCTCGTGGGCGCCGGCTGGGTGAGCGGCGGTTCCGACCGCAAGCTGTCCACGCTGGAGGTGACCTCGGAAATCGATAAGGCGAGCAGCGAGCTGGCCGCCGCGGAGGCGCAGGTGGCTCAACTGAGCGCGGCGTTGTCCGGCGCGCTGACCGAGCAGGCCGCCCGTCAGGATTCTGCGGAGCAGGCGTTGGCCGCGCTCAACGAATCCGACACCGCAATCTCGGCGATGTACGAGCAGCTGGGTCGGCTCGGGCAGGAAGCCCGGACGGCCAAAGACGAGTGGAGCGGGTTGCTGCGGCAGCGCGAGGAGCTCGAAGCGGGGCGTGCTCAGACGGTCGAAGAAGTCACCGAACTCGAAAACCGGCTGCGCAACGCCCAAGAGACCCAGCATGTACAGGCGGAAGTACCCAGTCATGCAGAGGTCCGCCAGCAGATCGCCGCTGCCGCCGAAAGCGCCCGGAGCGTCGAAGTGGAGGCCCGGCTGTCGGTGCGGACCGCTGAGGAGCGTGCCAACGCGGTGCGCGGGCGAGCGGATTCTCTGCGCCGTGCGGCTGCCGCCGAACGCGAAGCACGGCTGCGCGCCCAGCAGGCGCGCGAGGCGCGACTGCGCGCGGCCGCCGTGGCAGCGGCGGTGGCCGACGCCGGGCGGCTACTGGCGCAGCGGTTGGACCGGGTGGTCGACGCGGCATCCAAGATCCGCGACGCGCTGGTCGCCGACCGTCGGGAGCGATCGGCGGCGATGGCGGCGGTGCGCGACGAGGTGAACGCGCTGGGCGCCCGGGTGGCCACCCTCACCGACTCGCTGCACCGCGACGAGGTGGCCAACGCCCAGGCGGCCATGCGTATCGAGCAGCTCGAACAGATGGTGCTGGAGCAGTTCGGCATGGCGCCGGCCGATTTGATCGCCGAGTACGGTCCGCAGGTCGCGCTGCCGCCCACCGAGCTTGAGATGGCCGAATTCGAGCAGGCCCGGGGGCGTGGCGAGCAGGTGATCGCACCTGCCCCGATGCCTTATGACCGGGCTACCCAGGAGCGCCGGGCCAAACGGGCCGAGCGTGAGCTGGCCGAGCTGGGCAGGGTCAATCCGTTGGCATTGGAGGAGTTCGCAGCGCTGGAGGAGCGCTATAACTTCCTGTCCACCCAGCTCGAGGACGTCAAGGCGGCCCGCAAGGATCTGCTCGACGTCGTCGCCGACGTTGATGCCCGCATCCTGCAGGTGTTCAGCGAGGCCTTCACCGACGTGGAACGCGAATTCCGGACCGTGTTCGCCTCGCTGTTTCCCGGTGGGGAGGGCCGGCTGCGGCTGACCGATCCGGATGACATGCTCGCTACCGGCATTGAGGTGGAGGCACGTCCGCCGGGCAAGAAGATCACCCGGCTGTCGTTGCTCTCCGGCGGTGAGAAGGCGCTGACGGCGGTGGCGATGCTGGTGGCGATATTCCGGGCCCGTCCCTCGCCGTTCTACATCATGGACGAGGTGGAGGCTGCCCTCGACGACACCAATCTGCGGCGACTGATCGGTCTGTTCGAGCTACTGCGGGCCAAGTCGCAGATCATCATCATCACGCACCAGAAGCCGACGATGGAGGTCGCTGACGCGCTCTATGGCGTGACCATGCAGGGCGACGGCATCACCGCGGTGATCTCGCAGCGGATGCGCGGTCAGCAGGTGGAGCAACTGGTCTCTCAATCTTCTTGAGGGTCCGTGCCGAGCGCGGACAACGCCCTCTTAAGGTCCGCCTTAAGGTCCGCGCCGGCAGCGGACAGCGTCCTGGATGGGTTCCGCCTTGAGCGCGGGGCAGGGCACGCCCTCGCTGTCTGACCCGGATCGTGCCCCTGGAAGGATGTCAGCGTGTCACAAGGTCTTTGGATCGCCGTCGCGGTCGTCGCCGTCCTGGTTGTCATCGCCGCGCTGGTCCTGGGCCTGCTGCGTTACCGCCGGCGACGGATCAGCTTCTCGGCCCCGCCCCAACCCGGCGCAATCGACCGTTCGGGCGGTTACACCGCGTCGTCCGGCATCAGCTTCAGCCAGACCGCACCGGCCGATCGGCTCGACACCACCGGGCTGCCCGCGGTAGGCGACGACGCGACTGTTCCTCGCGACGCACCGCGGCGCACCATCTCAGAGGTTGAGCTTCCCGAACCCGAGACCATCACGCCGCCACCTGCGGCCCCGCCGGCCCCGGAAGCCCTGCAGGCGCCCCGAGCGCCTGAGGCCCCGGCACCCCCCGGGGCCCCGCCGGCGCCAGAGCCCTCGGAGATCGAGGCCATCGCACCACCCGAAGGCCGACTGGAGCGACTCCGCGGCCGGCTGGCCAGGTCGCAGAACGCGCTGGGGCGCGGCGTGCTGGGCTTGATCGGCGGCGGCGATCTCGACGAAGACGCCTGGCAGGACGTCGAGGACACCCTGCTGGTCGCCGACCTGGGCCCGGTGGTCACCGAATCGGTGATCTCGCAGCTGCGGAGCCGGCTGGCCAGCAGCGATGTGCGCAACGAGGCCGACGCGAAGGCCGTACTGCGCGACGTGCTGATCAACGAGCTGCATCCCGGCATGGACCGGTCGATCCGCGCCCTGCCGCACGCCGACCATCCCGCGGTGCTGCTGATCGTCGGCGTGAACGGCACCGGAAAAACCACCACCGTCGGCAAGTTGGCGCGGGTGTTGGTCGCCGACGGACGGCGCGTCGTGCTGGGTGCCGCCGACACCTTCCGGGCCGCGGCGGCCGATCAGCTGCAGACCTGGGCGGCCCGGGTGGGCGCAGAAGTGGTGCGCGGAGCCGAAGGCGCTGATCCGGCATCGGTGGCGTTCGATGCCGTCGACAAGGGCATCGCCTCGGGTGCCGATGTGGTGCTCATCGACACCGCCGGCCGGCTGCACACCAAGGTCGGGCTGATGGACGAACTCGACAAGGTCAAGCGCGTGGTAACCCGGCGCGCCGCGGTCGACGAGGTGCTACTGGTGCTCGACGCCACTATCGGGCAAAACGGGCTGGCCCAGGCCCGTGTGTTCGCGGACGTGGTCGACATCACCGGCGCGGTGCTAACCAAGCTGGACGGAACGGCCAAGGGCGGCATCGTCTTCCGGGTCCAACAAGAACTCGGGGTGCCGGTGAAGCTGGTCGGACTCGGTGAAGGTCCCGACGATCTGGCGCCGTTCGAGCCGGCCGCGTTCGTCGACGCCCTGCTCGGCTGAACCCCTTACACGGCGAGCGGGACGTTAATCCCGCCGAAACACGTTGGCCCCATTGCCGAAACAACCATTGCGCAAGGTTCTGGATCAGGTCGTCAGGCGCATGTCTGGCGGCCACTTGTGGGCCGACCGGAGGAGATAGCGAGTGACATACCCGATACTGGGCCAGCCCAATACCGGCGATACCGCCTGGATGCTGGCGAGCTCCGCGCTGGTGCTGTTGATGACGCCGGGTCTGGCGTTCTTCTACGGCGGTATGGTGCGCGCCAGAAGCGTGCTGAACATGCTCATGATGAGCATCAGCGCGATGGGCGTGGTGACGGTGCTGTGGGTGCTATACGGCTACTCGATGGCGTTCGGCAACGACACCGGCAACGTTATCGGCAGCCCGACCGAATACTGGGGCCTGAAGGGTCTCATCGGTGGCAATGCTGTGGCCGCCGATCCGAGCAAGGGCGTCGCGGCGACAGATATCCCGCTGGCAGGCACGTTGCCCGCCACCGTATTCGTGGCCTTCCAGCTGATGTTCGCGATCATCACGGTCGCGCTGATCTCGGGGGCCGTGTCCGACCGGTTGAAGTTCAGCGCCTGGCTGGTGTTCGCCGGGCTGTGGGCCACGTTGGTCTACTTCCCGGTCGCGCACTGGGTCTTCGCGTTTGACGGATTCGCTTCCGAGCACGGCGGCTGGATCGCCAACAAGCTGCACGCGATCGACTTCGCCGGAGGCACGGCGGTCCATATCAACTCCGGTATGGCCGGTCTGATGCTGGCGATCGTGCTGGGCAGGCGCAAAGGCTGGCCCACCACGCTGTTCCGTCCCCACAATGTGCCGTTCGTGATGCTCGGTGCGGGGTTGCTGTGGTTCGGCTGGTACGGCTTCAACGCCGGCTCGGCTACCAGCTCCAATGGCGCCGCGGGGGCGACATTCATGGCCACCACGATCGCGACGGCCACGGCCATGCTCGCCTGGCTGCTCACCGAGCGCATCCGCGACGGGAAGGCGACAACGCTGGGAGCGGCATCGGGCATCGTCGCCGGGCTGGTCGCCATCACACCGTCCTGTTCGTCGGTCAACGCCCTGGGCGCTCTGGTGATCGGCTTGGTCGCCGGTGTGGTGTGCGCGTTGGCGGTCGGGCTGAAATTCAAGCTCGGCTTCGATGACTCGCTCGACGTGGTCGGGGTCCACCTGGTCGGAGGCCTGGCCGGCACCCTGCTGGTGGGTCTGCTGGCCGCCCCGGAGAGCGTGGCCATCAACGGCGTCGCGGGCGTGTCCAAGGGATTGTTCTACGGCGGCGGCTGGGATCAACTGGAACGGCAAACGGTCGGCGCGTTCAGCGTTCTCACCTATTCTGGCGTCGTCACGCTTATCCTGGCTTTGATCCTGAAGTACACCATCGGGCTGCGTCTCAGTCCTGAGGCAGAAGCGGCAGGTATCGATGAGTCTGAGCACGCGGAGAGCGGTTACGATTTCGCAGTGGTCACCGGCTCGGTTCTTCCTCACGCCAGTTTGCCGGACAGCTCTAACGGCCTGGACGAGCACGCAGACGAGAAAGTGGAGGCGGAGCAGAAATGAAGCTGATCACCGCGATCGTAAAACCATTCACGCTCGATGACGTCAAGACCAGCCTCGAGGAGGCGGGCGTCCTGGGGATGACGGTCAGCGAAATCCAGGGCTATGGACGGCAAAAGGGTCACACCGAGGTTTACCGGGGTGCTGAATACTCGGTCGATTTCGTGCCCAAGGTTCGGATCGAGGTCGTCGTCGACGATTCGATTGTGGACAAAGTCGTGGACAGCATCGTCCGGTCGGCGCGCACCGGCAAGATCGGTGACGGCAAAGTCTGGGTGAGCCCCGTGGAAACCATCGTGCGAGTGCGCACCGGTGAACGCGGAACCGATGCCCTCTGACCTTAGCCACACATTGTTGATCCAGCCCGGACGGGCCGGGAGGGTATGAAAGCGGACCCGCCCGACCCGTCCGGGGTATCTGGACCCGAAGCAGGAGGCGCCTGCGGGGCAAGCGATTTAGCTTCCGCGCGGCGCCAATTGCTGTCGGACGGTCTTGAACTGGGTGCAGCCGAGCTGCGGCAAGCGTGGCTGGATCTGCATGAGTCGTGGCTGAACGCCAAGGCAGCCGAAATCGGAATCACCGATAGCAGTGGCTTCGCGATCGTCGGAATCGGCGGGCTGGGCCGCCGCGAGCTGCTGCCGTACTCTGACCTGGACCTAGTGCTGTTGCACGACAACAAGTCCGGCGACGTGCTGGGGACGGTCGCCGATCGGCTGTGGTACCCGCTGTGGGACGCCAACATCCGGATTGATCACAGCGTGCGAACCGTCTCCGGGGCATTAGGAGTCGCCAATTCCGACATGACGGCCGCCCTGGGCCTGTTGGACGCGCGCCACATCGCCGGGGACGAGCGGCTGTCGAGCGAGCTGATCGACGGGGTGCGGCGGCAGTGGCGCAGCGGAATTCGTTCCAGAATGGACGAGCTGGTCGAAATGACTTATGCCCGCTGGCAGCGTTGTGGCCGGATCGCACAGCGCGCCGAGCCCGAGCTGAAATCGGGTCGCGGCGGCCTGCGCGACGTCCAATTGCTTGACGCGCTGGGGGTCGCCCAGCTCATCGACCGTCACGGTATGGGCCACCCGGACATGCCGGGGGGTTCCCTGGACGCCGCGTATCTGACGCTGCTCAATGTGCGCACCGAACTGCACCGGGTGTCTGGCCGCGGACGCGATCAGCTGTTGGCTCAATTCGCCGACGAAGTCAGCGCCGCCTTGGGCGTCGGTGACCGATTCGCCTTGGCGCGCATGCTGTCAGACGCTAGCCGCACCATTGCCTACCACGCGGAGACTGGACTGCGGACCGCGCAAAACGCATTGCCCCGACGCGGCATCTCTGCTTTGGTGCGGCGCCCGAAGCGGCGACCACTGGACGAGGGTGTGGTCGAGTATGACGGCGAAATCGTGCTTGCTCGCGAAGCCCAACCTCAAAGCGATCCCGGCCTGGTGCTGCGAGTGGCTGCCGCGTCGGCTGACACCGGCTTGCCTATCGGTGCCGCCACGCTGAGTCGGCTGGCCGCTAGCGTCCCGGACTTGCCAACTCCTTGGCCGCGTGAGGCATTGGACGACCTACTGGTCGTGCTCTTGGCTGGTCCCACGGCGGTGAACACCATCGAAGCACTTGACCGCACCGGGCTGTGGGGCCGGTTATTGCCGGAATGGGACGCGGTCCGCGACCTTCCGCCGCGCGATGTCTCCCACAAATGGACCGTCGACCGTCATATCGTCGAAACCGCAGTTAATGCGGCGCCGCTGACCACCCGCGTTGCGCGATCGGACTTGCTTGCGCTCGGCGCCCTGCTGCACGACATCGGCAAGGGTCGGGGCGTAGACCACAGTGTGCTCGGGGCCGAATTGGCGATCCCGATCGGCGAGAGGCTGGGGCTTTCGCCCCAGGACATCGGCGTGCTGTCCAACATGGTCCGCCACCACCTCCTGCTGCCCATTACGGCAACCCGAAGCGACCTCAACGACCCCAAAACCATCGAGGCCGTGTCCGAGGCTCTGGGCGGAGATCCGCAACTGCTTGAACTGCTGCACGCGCTAGTCGAGGCGGACTCTAATGCCACTGGACCAGGGGTGTGGAGCGACTGGAAAGCGTCGTTGATCGAGGACCTGGTTCGTCGCTGCCGGCTGGTGATGGCAGGCGAGCCGCTTCCGCAAGCAGAACCGGCTGCGCCGCAATATCTTTCGCTGGCAGCCGACCGCGGGGTGCATGTGGAGATCAAGCCCGGCGCCAGCGAGCGTATACACGTGGTAATGGTCGCGCCGAACGAGTTGGGATTTGTGTCGAACGCCGCCGCAGTGCTTGCGCTGAATTCGCTACGAATCCATTCGGCGACGGCCAACACTGATGACGGCGTCGCGATCACCGAATTCGTGGTGTCGCCGCTGTTTGGTTCACCGCCCGAAGCAGGCCTGCTGCGCCAGCAGTTCACCGGTGCCCTCCATGGCGACGTCGACGTCCTCGGCGCGCTGGAGAAGCGCTACAGTGACGCAATCAGCGCGGCGACCGCGCGGGCCGGGGAGATTCAGGCGGGGGCGCCCCTGACGCGGTCGACCGCCCCGCCCCGCATCCTGTGGCTCGACACCGCCGCACCAGGCCAGCTTGTCGTCGAAGTCCGCGCCATGGATCGGCTGGGCTTGCTCGCACTCCTGGCCCGGGCGCTGGAGCGTGCGGGAGCAGACATCGTCTGGGCGAAGGTCAACACGTTCGGGTCGACGGCGGCCGACGTGTTCTGTGTGACGGTGCAGGCCGGGGACGGCGAGCAGGGTGCGCGAGCCGCGGTCGAGAAGCACCTATTGGCGGTGTTGGGCGGCCCCGCGGTCGAAGTGCTCGACGAACCCGTCGGCGACTAGGGCCTTGCCGGCGTCACGACCGCTCCGAATTCATTTGCCGCAGAGCAACTATGCGCGCCGCGAGCTGGTCGCGGGTGGCCGCGGCTATCGGCGGCCCTCCGCAGCGGCGGCGGAGTTCGCTGTGGATCCAGCCGTGTGGCTTGCCGGTGCGGTGGTGGGTCGCCGACACCAGGGTGTTGAGTTCGCGGCGCAATGCGCGGAGCTCGCCGTGCATCGACGATGGCCGCACCGGCGCCGGGTGCGCGGCAGCAGCCCGTTTCTGCAGCTGCTCGTCCTGGCGGCGGTGCAGCAAGGCGCGCATCTGGTCGGCATCGAGCAACCCGGGGATGCCTAGGTAGTCGGCCTCCTCGTCGCTCCCGGCCGGGGTGGCGGTGCCGAACGAGGATCCATCGAAAATGACCTGATCCAGTTCGGCGTCGGCACCCAACGAGGTGAAGCCGTTGTCGGCTTCGGTCCTTTCGGTTTGCGTCCTGACGGCGGGATCACCGTCGAGCGGATCGTCGGCTTCGCGATGCGGTTGGCCCAGCACATGGTTGCGCTGGGCCTCCAACTCGCTCGCGAGCTGCAGCAGGTTAGGCACCGACGGCACGAAGATGCTTGCGGTTTCACCCGGCCGGCGCGACCGCACGAACCGGCCGATGGCCTGTGCGAAGAACAGGGGCGTCGAGGCGCTGGTGGCGTAGATTCCGACCGACAGCCGAGGCACGTCGACCCCTTCGGAGACCATGCGCACCGCGACCAGCCAGCGGCTGGTGCTCTCGGCGAACTCGCTGATGCGCGCTGACGATCCGGGGTCGTCGGAGAGCACCACCGTCGGCGCCTCCGAGGTCAGCTTCGTCAGCAGGGCGGCGTACGCGCGGGCCGCGGTGCGGTCGGAGGCAATGATCATGCCGCCGGCATCGGGTACGTGCATGCGCAGCTGGCGTAGCCGCTGGTCGGCAGCCGCGATCACCGCGGGCATCCATTCGCCGGCGGGGTCCAGCGCTGTCCGCCACGCCCGTGCCGTCTGCTCGGCAGACAGCGGCTCGCCCAATCGTGCGGTGTGCTCTTCGCCGGCGCTGTCCCGCCAGCGCGCCTGCCCGGAGTAGGCGAGGAATACCACCGGCCGGACCACTCCGTCGGCAAGAGCTTCGGCATAGCCGTAGGTGTGGTCGGCTTGCGAACGCAGCACCCCGTCGGCGCAAGACTCGTAGATGACGAACGGGATGGGGCTGTCGTCGCTGCGAAATGGCGTGCCCGTCAAGGCGAGCCGGCGTGTGGCATCGCTGAAGGCTTCGCGGATGGCGTCGCCCCAGGTTTTGGCGTCACCGCCGTGATGTATCTCGTCGAAGATGACCAAGGTCTTGCGCTGTTCGGTGCGCACCCGGTGCAGCGTCGGATGCGAGGCGACCTGAGCGTAGGTGACCATCACGCCGTGATACTCCGGCGAGGTCTGGGGGCTGGTGTTGGAAAATCTCGGGTCCAGCGCAAGACCGTGGCGCCCTGCGGCCTGCGCCCACTGAACCTTGAGGTGCTCGGTGGGCACCACGACAGTGATCTGCTCGACGGCGCGCAGGCTGAGCAGTTCGGCCGCCACCCGCAACGCGAACGTTGTTTTCCCGGATCCCGGGGTTGCCACGGCCAGGAAATCGCGCGGCTGGCCGGCGAGATACTTCACCAGCGCTCTGCGCTGCCACCCCCGCAACGGCTGGCTGCCACTGTAGCCGCTGTGGCCGCTCCCGACGCGCGACTCGGTGCGGCTGACCGGTTGCATCGACACAGCTCCCCCCGGTAGTTGCTCTTCGACGCGGCCAGCTCGGTTAAGCGGCGGCTGTGAAATCTAGCACGCCAACGCTTTTCGACGCAGTAGCGACTCAAGCCTAGCTATCGCGTTTGGCTCGCCAGGTCGCGGGCTTCCAGCCACGCGCGGATGCGTTGGGCGACGTCAGCCCATCCGGGCTCGAGCATCATGTTGTGCCCCATGCCTGGAAAGAATTCCGGTTCGGTCCGGTAGGCGCGCGCCGTGGCGCGCACGTCGGCGTTGCTGACAAAGCCGTCGTGCTCGGCGCCCAAAACCAGCATCGGGGTCCTAACCCGTTTGGTTTTGACGCGGCGGAACATCGGGTCTACCGCGGACGCGCGAATGCTTTCGGGCTGAGCTCGCGACATACAGGATTCGACGATGGTCTCCGGTGTGACTCCGCAGAAGAGGAACTCGCGGGCAAGAGCCGCGGTGTTGATGAACTCGACCAACGTGCCGCCGGCGAACGCACGGATGGACACCCACGGGTGGTGATGCCAGACTCGCAATGCCAGTCCCAGCACCCCCTGCGGCGGCACCGACCCCACCAGCACTGCGGCCGGGGCACTGTGGTTTTCGAGGTACCTCTGCACGACGAAGCCGCCCAGCGAATGGCCGATGAGAACAGGCTGGCCACCAAGGTTGTCAGCCGTGGCACGGACATCGTCGACATATTCGGTGATGGAGCATGAACGCAAGGGCTTCGTAGTCAGGCTGGCGCCGTGTCCGCGCAGGCTCAGTGCGACCGCGCGATAGCCCGCATCTGCGAAGAAGTCCAGGAAGTGTTCCCAACACCACGCGGCATGCCAACCGCCGTGCACGAAAAGCAGCGGCACCGGATGCACATCACTGCAGGACCCTTTGTCGATCACCTCGAGCATGAGCCTTACCCCTTAGCTATCGGCCTCGCCGAAACATAAGCCACGGCGACGCTCATCGGCGTGTCGTGTGCATGATTTATGTGTCGCGGAGCCAGCGCCCCGCTGCGCCCGGCTCCGCCGCGCTAGCGATCACCACTAGGCTGGCGGGGTGTTTGAATCGCTGTCTGACCGGTTGACCGGTGCCCTACAGGGACTGCGCGGCAAGGGTCGGCTGACCGACGCCGATATCGAGGCCACCACCCGCGAAATCCGGCTGGCGCTGCTGGAAGCTGACGTTTCGTTGCCCGTGGTGCGGGCCTTCGTCGGCCGGATTAAAGACCGCGCCAGGGGCGCCGAGGTCTCCGGTGCCCTCAACCCGGCGCAACAGGTCGTCAAGATCGTCAACGAAGAACTCATCGGCATCCTGGGCGGTGAGACCCGTCAGCTGGCGTTCGCGAAAACGCCGCCGACCGTGGTAATGCTCGCCGGCCTGCAGGGTTCCGGTAAAACCACGCTGGCCGGCAAGCTGGCGGTGTGGCTTCGCGGCCAGGGACACACGCCGCTTCTGGTGGCCTGCGACCTGCAGCGACCGGCCGCGGTGAACCAGCTGCAAGTCGTCGGTCAGCGTGCCGGGGTTCCGGTGTTCGCGCCGCATCCCGGGGCCCCTTTACCTGGGGGGCCCGAGTCCGGCCCCGGTGACCCGGTCGCCGTCGCGACCGCGGGGCTTGCCGAGGCCCGCGCCAAACACTTCGACGTCGTCATCGTCGACACCGCCGGGCGCCTGGGCATCGACGACGAGCTGATGGCTCAGGCCGCGGCCATCCGGGACGCCGTTAACCCCGATGAGGTGCTGTTCGTCCTGGACGCGATGATCGGCCAGGACGCCGTCACCACCGCCGAGGCGTTCGGCGCGGGTGTCGGCTTCACCGGTGTGGTGTTGACCAAGCTCGACGGTGACGCCCGCGGTGGGGCCGCGTTGTCGGTCCGCGAGGTGACCGGTGTCCCAATCCTTTTCGCCTCCACCGGCGAGAAGCTGGAGGACTTCGACGTCTTCCACCCCGACCGGATGGCCAGCCGCATTCTGGGCATGGGCGACGTGCTGAGCCTGATCGAACAGGCCGAGCAGGTCTTCGACGCCGAGCAGGCCGAGGCCGCCGCCGCCAAGCTCGGCGCCGGCGAGCTGACGCTGGAGGATTTCCTCGAGCAGATGCTCGCCATCCGCAAGATGGGTCCGATCGGCAACCTGTTGGGCATGCTTCCCGGCGCGGGTCAGATGAAGGAGGCACTGGCCGAGGTCGACGACAGACACCTCGACCGGTTGCAGGCCATCATCCGCGGGATGACGCCGCAAGAGCGGGCCGACCCGAAGATCATCAACGCGTCGCGGCGGCTGCGTATCGCCAACGGCTCGGGCGTCACGGTGTCCGAGGTCAACCAGCTGGTCGACCGTTTCTTCGAAGCCCGCAAGATGATGTCTTCGATGCTTGGCGGCATGGGCATACCCGGTATGGGCCGCAGGTCCGCGACCCGGAAAGCCAAGGGAGGAAAGGGCAAGAAAGGCAAGAAGGGGGCACGCGGCCCGACGCCACCGAAGGTCAGGAGCCCGTTTGGGCCGGGCATGCCGGGCATGCCGGCGGGGTTCCCCGATCTGTCGCAAATGCCCGAAGGCCTCAACGAGGTGCCGCCCGCGCTGGCCGACTTCGACCTGTCCAAGCTGAAGTTCCCGGGCACGAAGTAGCCGCACGTTGCGCATGCACGTGCGAGGTCTGGGACTGCCCGACGAGACCGAGATCCAGCTGTGGATCGTCGACGGCCGCATCAGCATAGAACCGGTCGCCGGGGCCGACACCGTTTTTGACGGCGGCTGGATCCTGCCCGGGCTGGTGGATGCGCACTGTCACGTCGGGCTTGGCCACCAGGGCGAGATCCCACTCGACGAGGCAATCGCGCAGGCCGAGACCGAACGCGACGCCGGCGCGCTGCTGTTGCGTGACTGCGGCGCACCGACCGACACCCGCAGCCTCGACGACCACGACGATCTGCCCCGCATCATCCGGGCCGGAAAACATCTGGCCAGACCCAAGCGCTATCAGGCCGGCTTCTCCGTCGAGCTCGAAGACGAATCCCAGCTACCAGCAGCGGTGGCCGAGGAGGCGAAGCGCGGCGACGGCTGGATCAAGCTGGTCGGCGACTGGATCGACCGCAGCGTCGGCGATCTCGCACCGCTATGGTCCGACGACGTGCTCAAGGCCGCCATCGATACCGCACACGCCCACGGCGCCCGCGTCACCGCGCACGTCTTCAGCGAGGACGCCCTGCCCGGCCTGATCAACTCCGGCATCGACTGCATCGAGCACGGCACCGGGCTCACCGACGACACCATCGCCCTGATGCTCGACCACGGCACCGCATTGGTGCCCACCTTGATCAACATCACCGAGAACTTCCCGGGGATCGCCGAGGCCGCGGGGCGCTACCCGACCTACGCTTCCCACATGCGCGACCTGCACGCCCGCTGCTATGGGCGGATGGCCGCGGCGCGCGATGCGGGGGTGCCGGTGTACGCCGGCAGCGATGCCGGCAGCATGGTCGCGCACGGCCGGATCGCCGACGAGGTCGAGGCCCTCAAGGGCATCGGGATGAGCCCAACCGAGGCGTTGGGCGCGGCGTGCTGGGATGCGCGTCGCTGGCTGGGCCGGCCCGTGCTTGAGCATGGCGCCTCGGCTGACCTGTTGTGCTACTCGCGGGACCCGCGGTCGGGTCCCGGTGTGCTGAACCGCCCCGATTTGGTGATCCTGCGGGGCAAGACGTTTCGCTCAATGCACTAGCCGGGCGCCGCGTCGCGCGGGCCGATAGGATCAGGGAATGGCGTTGCCTAGCGGCGCGACGTTTGCCGATTACATCGTCGCGCGAAGGCTGGGTTCAGGAGTGACGGGTGAGGTATACCTCGTCCAAGATCCCCGATCGTCGCGCTGGCAGGCATTGAAGATTCTTTCGCACACGATGTCGGCCAACAGCGAATTCCGCCGGCGATTTCGGGAAGAAACCCCGATCGCGGCGAATCTCCATCACCCGCACATCGTCGAGGTGCGTGAGCGCGGCCAGTTCGACGGCCAGCTGTACGTCGCGATGGAATACGTCGAAGGCATCAACGCCGCGCAGCTCATTGCGGATCGATTCCCGGCGGTTTCACCGGCTGGCGAGGTGCTTGCCATCGTGACCGCCATCGCCGGAGCTCTTGACTACGCCCACCGGCGCGGACTGACACATCGCGATGTCAAACCCGCCAATATCTTGCTGACGGGTCGGGGAGAAGGCGAACAACGAATTCTCTTAACTGACTTCGGCATAGCCCGGGAACTCGGCGAGACCAGGGCCAACGCGGCTCATGTCCCGGTCGGCACGGTTACCTACGCCGCGCCCGAACAGTTGAGTGGCGCCGACATCGACGGACGTGCCGACCAGTACGCGTTGGCGGCCACCGCATTTCACCTGTTGACCGGTGCGCCGCCGGTAGAGCGTTCAGACCCGGTTGCCGCGTTGCGTCAACTTCTCAACGGTGCGCCGCCAAGACTCAGCGACCAGCGCCCGGAGCTGGCATGCCTTGACGGTCTGTTCTCCAAAGCACTTGCCCAAAGTCCTGCCGACCGCTTCGAAACCTGTCGCGACTTCGCTGAGGCGGCGAACGAACAGGCGGGCGTCTCGATCGGTGATCACCGCCCCGAAGTGGTGCTTGTCGTCGACCACTCGGCCTACACCTGGCCCGAGATCGATGACGCGTACAGAACCGAGTCGCCAGTTCGGCCCAGACCCGACGCTGGGAAGCCCCAACCGAGCGGAAAGGGGCTGCCGTCGGCGGCAGGGACGCTGGCGCGGCGTTCGGACGACTTCTCCACTGCGACCACGGCGCCCACACCACCGGCCGGACGAGCCCCGGCGACTGTGCCGCTGAGACGCAGGCCGCGAAAGATCGTGCTATCGACCGCAGCGGTGGTGCTCATGGTTGGGGCGCTTGGGCTCGGCATCGTGATCGGGCGCAAAACTGACTCGGCGCCTAGCCAGGCCGCCCGCCCCGCACCGTCCTCATCGGCGGCGGCAGGCGCACCGACGACAACTGCCTCGGCGCCCGCACCTATCCAACTCGACGGCAGTTACCGCATCGAGGTGGAACGCACAAAGCAGACGTACAACTACATTGCCGATCCGGAGCCGCCGGACGTCGGAACCTGGTGGGCGTTCCGCTCGTCGTGCACACCGGAGGCATGCACCGCTGCCGCCACACAGCTCGACGACAACGACCACATGCAGGCGATGTCACCGGGCGGCGGATCCCTCTTCATGAAGTTCACGGACGGCCAATGGCAGTCCCAGCCGGTAGACATCGAGTTTCCGTGCGTCGGACCAGATGGATCGGAAGCGAGTCAGACCACGACGTTGGCGCTGTCGCTGCGACCGCAGCCGCATGGCAGCTACGTCGGTGAAGAGACCGTCACCGTGCAAACAAACGAATGCGGCCAACGATCAGCCGTCATCCGGATTCCCACGGTGGCCAGCCGCGGGGGCGAGGTGCCGCCGGCCGTGCTCGTGCCGGATCCTGCGACCGGCCCCCAGAACGCCGCGTCGCCGACCACCGCGCCGACGCTAGCGCCCTTCCGGCCCCCTCGCTGACCGGCGACACCGGCTTACCAGCAGCTTTGGTGGGTTCGTGCGTCTCTCAGGAAAAGATTGCGAGTACTTGCTATCTATGTTACGTGTTCGTGGCATCACAACGACCTGGAGGAAAAAGTGGCTTACGACGTGATCATTCGCGAAGGACTGTGGTTCGACGGCACCGGCAGTGCACCGCAGACCCGCACGCTAGGCATTCGCGACGGCGTGGTGGCAACGGTGTCCGCCGGGCCGCTGGATGAGACCGGCTGCCCCGATGTGATCGATGCGGCCGGCAAGTGGATCGTGCCGGGCTTCATCGACGTGCACACCCACTACGACGCCGAGGTGCTGCTGGACCCGGGTCTGCGGGAGTCGGTGCGCCACGGTGTCACCACGGTGTTGCTGGGTAACTGCTCGTTGTCGACGGTTTACGCCAACTCCGAGGACGCCGCCGATCTGTTCAGCCGGGTCGAGGCGGTGCCGCGCGAATACGTCTACGGCGCTTTGAACTCCAACAAAACGTGGTCGACGGCCGCGGAATACATCGAGGCAATCGACGCCCTGCCGCTCGGGCCGAATGTCGGCTCGCTGCTTGGTCATTCGGACCTGCGGACCGCGGTGCTGGGACTTGATCGCGCCACCGACGCCAAGGTCCGGCCCACGGATGCCGAACTGGAGAAAATGGCGGCATTGCTGGACGAGGCGCTCGATGCCGGGATGCTGGGCATGTCCGGGATGGACGCGGCCATCGACAAGCTCGACGGCGACCGCTTTCGCTCGCGTGCGCTGCCGTCCACCTTCGCGACCTGGCGGGAGCGGCGCAAGCTGATCAAAGTCTTACGCAAGCGCGCCCGGATGCTGCAGAGCGCCCCTGACGTCGAGAACCCGTCGTCGGCACTGATGTTCTTCCTGACCAGCAGCCGGATCTTCGGCCGCGGCAAGGGAGTCCGGATGAGCATGCTGGTGTCGGCCGACGCCAAGTCGATGCCGCTTGCCGTGTACGTCTTCGGGCTCGGCACCCGGGTGCTCAACGCCGTGCTGGGTTCCAGTGTGCGATTCCAGCACCTGCCGGTGCCGTTCGAGTTGTACTCCGACGGAATCGACCTGCCGGTCTTCGAAGAGTTTGGCGCCGGAACGGCGGCCCTACATCTGCGTGACCAGTTGCAGCGCAACAAGTTACTGGCCGACGAGTCCTACCGCCGCAAGTTCCGGCGGGAGTTCGACCGCATCAAACTCGGACCGTCGTTGTGGCACCGCGACTTCCACGACGCGGTCATCGTCGAGTGCCCCGACAAGTCGTTGATCGGCAAGAGCTTCGGCGTGATCGCCGACGAGCGCGGACTGCACCCGCTCGACGCGTTCCTTGATGTGCTCGTCGAAAACGGTGAGCGTAACGTCCGGTGGACAACCATCGTGGCCAACCACCGGCCCAAGCAGCTCAACAAACTCGCCGCCGAGCCGAGCATCCACATGGGCTTCTCCGATGCCGGCGCACACTTACGCAACATGGCCTTCTACAACTTCCCGTTGCGGATGCTCAAGCGCACCCGGGACGCTTACCGTGCCGGCACGCCGTTCCTGTCCACGCAGCGGGCGGTGCATCGCCTCACCGGCGAATTGGCGGAGTGGTTCGGCGTCGACGCCGGCACGCTGCGGGAGGGCGACCGTGCGGACTTCGTGGTCATCGACCCGGCCGGCCTCAACGAAGCGGTCGACGGCTACTACGAGGAAGAGGTGCCGTTCTACGGCGGCTTGCGCCGCATGGTCAATCGCAATGACGAGGCTGTGGTCGCGACCGGTGTGGGCGGCGCCGTGGTCTTCCGCAATGGCCGATTCCGCAATGGCTACGGCCAGACCGTGAAGTCGGGCCGGTACCTGCGCGCGGGCGTGCGGCACCGGGGCCTGAGCGCCCTAAAAGTCGGAGCCTGAGATGGCCAGAACGCAGCAGCAACGTCGTGAAGAAACCGTGGGACGGCTTCTCGAGGCTTGCATCGCCACCATCATCGAGGTGGGATACGCCCGGGCATCCGCTGCCGTGATCACCAAGCGCGCAGGGGTGTCCGTGGGCGCCCTGTTCCGTCACTTCGAGACTATGGGTGATTTCATGGCGGCCACGGCATCCGAAGTGCTGCGCCGCCAGCTGGAGTCATTCACCAAGCAAGTCGCCGAGATACCGCCCGACCGGCCGGCGCTGGAAGCGGCGCTGACGATTCTGCGCGACATCACCAGCGGCCCCACGAACGCCGTGCTGTACGAACTGATGATCGCTGCCCGCACCGACGAGAAGCTCAGAGACACTCTGCGACACGAGCTCGGGCAGTACTCGGCGAAGATTTACGACGCCGCCCGAGCGCTGCCTGGCGCCGAGAGCTTCCCGGAGGAATCATTCCCGGTCCTAGTGGCACTGCTGACCAACGTGTTCGACGGAGCCGCCGTGGTGGAGGGGGTGCTGCCACAGCCGGACATAGCAGAGCAACGGATTTCGGTGCTGACGGCGCTCCTGACCGCAGCGCTGCCGAATGCCGCGCTTATAACGAGCAGTTACAGCGAGCCGATGCTGGACTGTGGGTTGAGTGCAAACCCCCAGTCGAACAACGTTGCGGCCTGGTCCCAATACGACGGTCCGCCCGCCTTCACCAGCCCGTACATCATGGCGATCACCAGCCGCCGGCCACCGCGAGCAGCCGCGCCGACGAAGGTCTTGCGGGCGGCGTCGGTGAACCCG
This sequence comes from uncultured Actinomycetota bacterium, assembly GCA_963730415.1. GTDB lineage: Bacteria > Actinomycetota > Actinomycetes > Mycobacteriales > Mycobacteriaceae > Mycobacterium. The sequence goes on from CAVSSC010000004.1 coordinate 978,025, forward strand.
GTCTTGCCGCCGATCGCGCCGGGATAACGCTGTAACAGCTCGTCCTGGTTGGTGATCGGGTGATCGCCGTTATCGCCGGGGAACATCGCCGAAGGCTCAGCGGTGATCTGCGCGAACACCGGATTGGCCATCGCAGTCCGGAAGATGACGGCCAGGTCGTGTGCCGTCGACCAGCCCGAGCCGCCCGGCCCATCCAGTCCGGACGGCGTCGCCGCGTGCGTGTCGGTGGCCCCCAGTGAGGCCGCTTTGGCGTTCATCTTGGCTACCGTGACGTCAGCGCCGCCCAGCATGTGTGCCAGCGTGTCGGCGGCGTCATTACCCGAAACCAGCAGCAGGGCATCGAGGAGCTGGCGCGCGGTGTAGGTGCGGCCCGGCTTGATGCCGACACAGTTGCACTCGACCTGGGTGTCTGCCGCGTCGGCGACGACGGTGGAGTCCAGGCTCACCTGGTCCAGGGCCACCAACGCCAGCAGCACCTTGATGGTGCTCGCGGGCGGGTGGGTCACATTCTGGTCGCGGCCGGCCAGGACCTGGCCACTGTCGAGATCGGCCACGATCCAGGTCTGGGCGGGGCCGTCTGGGATCGGCACCGAGCCGACCGGCTGCATGCTGTCGGCCGACGCGGTGGCCACGCTGACGCTGGCACCGCAGGCACCGATCGTGAGCAGAGCGGCGGCCACGGCCATGAGCTTCCGCATGGGCGCAAAGTCTAACTTCCGGCCTTGCGTGGCGCCTATTTCGCGGTCAACGCCCGCTTACGTCATGGGCACCAAGGGGGACTGGGCAGAACGGGAGGGTAGGCAGCGGTAGATAGGAAGATAGGACGTTTGCGTAGGCACAGGCCCAGGCGGAGGCGGCTTCTTGAACGGAAGCGAAGACCAAGCGTAGAAGGTACCGGTGCCGATGTCGTGGACGCCGGTGTAGTCCCGGTAGGAGTCGTGGCAGACACTCGAATCCCAACGAATGGGCCTACCCGCTGGATCGGGATCGCCCGGACACCACCGCTGGCAGGAGCTTCCGCGCGGGCAACCCCCGGGATCGGCCTGGGCGATATCGCCGGCCAGACCCAAACCGCCCCACAGCAACAGGGTGGTTGCTAGCCCCACGGTTCTTGCTCCCATAACACCGGGATTATTCTCCTCAACCACCCGGTATGTCCTGGGAAGACGCGAAAATCGCCTGCTGGCGTCCATGGCGGCCTCCGCCGTTGCTGGCCACCACCATCCGGGACCGTTTGGCGTGCGTGCTGGCCTGGATCGTCCCTGGCGTATTGCTTTATCGCGCCGCGGTGTTGAATCGACACATGTTGAGCCTGGCCGAAATTTCCGACCGTTTAGAGATCCAGCAACTGCTGGTGGACTATTCCACCGCCATTGACCAGCGCCGCTTCGACGACCTGGACAAGGTGTTCACACCCGATGCGTACATCGACTACCGGGCGCTGGGCGGCATCGACGGACGGTACCCCGAGGTGAAGGAGTGGCTGGCCCAGGTGCTGCCGAACTTCCCGGCGTATACGCACATGCTCGGCAACTTCTCGGTGCGTATCGACGGGGACACCGCGTCGTCGCGGGTGATCTGCTTCAACCCCATGGTGCTCGGCGGCGACCAGGACCAGGTGCTGTTTTGCGGGCTGTGGTACGACGACGAGTTCGTGCGCACGCCCGAGGGCTGGCGGATGACCCGCCGGGTCGAAACGAAGGTCTTCCAGAAAGTTATGTGAGCCGGCTAGGCGAATTGGCGAATTTCTGGCGCATTTCTTTCGCGGGCCCTCGTTCTGGCACAATGGGCGGCTGTCTGCCGCGCGACTGACGTCTTCAGGTGCAGCTCGGTGAGGCATACACGCGAGGCAAAACCGGATCCGGGCATCCCGCCCTGGTCGCTGAATTGCAGCGTGACACACACAGGAGAAATCGCGTAACCATGGCTGTGAAGATCAAGCTCACTCGGCTTGGCAAAATCCGCAATCCCCAGTACCGCATCGCCGTCGCCGACGCACGGACGCGGCGCGACGGCCGCTCAATCGAGGTCATCGGCCGGTACCACCCGAAGGAAGACCCGAGCCTTATCGAGATCAACTCCGAGCGCGCCCAGTACTGGCTTTCGGTGGGTGCTCAGCCCACCGAACCCGTCCTCAAGCTGCTGAAAATCACCGGAGACTGGCAGAAGTTCAAAGGTCTCCCCGGCGCCGAGGGCCGCTTGAAAGTCGCCCCAGCCAAACCCAGCAAGCTGGAGTTGTTCAACGCCGCGTTGGCTGCCGCTGAGGGCGGTCCCACCACGGAGGCCGCGAAACCGAAGAAGAAGTCCCCGGCCAAGAAGACCGCGAAGGCTGCAGGAGCTGGCCCAGAGGCCGACGCGGCTGCCGCTAACGAGACCGCCGCTGAGGCCGAGCCGGCAGAGGCGCCGGCCGAGGGCGGCGAGCAGGCCGAGCCGAGCACCGAAAGCTGACTGGAGCGATGAGTACGGTCGTCGTTGACGCTGTTGAGCATCTGGTTCGCGGGATTGTCGACAACCCCGATGATGTCCGAGTGGACATGGTGACCAGCCGTCGCGGGCGAACTGTCGAAGTTCACGTCCATCCCGACGACTTGGGCAAGGTGATCGGTCGCGGAGGACGCACTGCGACCGCGTTGCGCACACTGGTCGCCGGTATCGGTGGCCGCGGTATCCGCGTCGACGTGGTGGACACCGACCAGTAGCGGAGCGCTGCTCATGGAACTCCCTTGGAGTTGACCGTCGGGCGCGTAATGAAAGCGCACGGGATCAACGGCGAGGTCGTCGTGGAAATCCGCACCGACGATCCCGCTGCCCGGTTCGCGTCGGGTACTACGTTGCGCGCCAAGGAATCCCGCGGTGGCGGGGAACGCAACTATGTCGTCGCTGACGCGCGCGAACACGGTGGGCGGCTGCTGGTGCGATTGGCCGGGGTAACGGACCGTGACACCGCCGACGCGCTGCGCGGCACTTTGTTCGTCGTCGATTCCGATGACTTGCCGCCGATCGATGAGCCGGACACCTACTACGACCACCAGCTCGAGGGCCTTCACGTCCGTACGACGACAGGCCAGGAAGTCGGTGTCGTTGCCGAGGTGTTGCACACCGCGGCCGGTGAACTGTTGGCGGTGCGGCGTGCCACCGACGCTGCCGGCGGCGAGGAACGCGAGGTATTGGTGCCGTTCGTCAGTGCGATCGTCACATCGGTGTCGCTGGACGACCGCATCGTCGAGATCGATCCGCCCGAAGGCCTGCTGGATCTGGGGTAGCGAAAGCTCATCGATATGAGAATTGACGTCGTCACGATCTTCCCGGCCTACCTGGACCCGCTGCGACAATCGTTGCCGGGCAAGGCGATCCAGTCAGGTCTGGTCGACCTGCAGGTGCACGACCTGCGGCGGTGGACGCATGACATGCATCGCTCGGTCGACGATGCGCCTTATGGCGGTGGTCCGGGGATGGTGATGAAGGCGCCGGTGTGGGGAGAAGCGCTGGATGAAATCTGCTCCGGCGAAACAGTTTTGGTTGTTCCCACCCCCGCCGGTGCGCTGTTCACGCAGGCCACCGCTCAGCGCTGGAGTACCGAGACGCACCTGGTGTTCGGGTGCGGTCGTTACGAGGGCATCGACCAGCGGGTCATCGAGGATGCCGCCCGACGGATGCGGGTCGAAGAAGTGTCGATCGGCGACTATGTCTTACCGGGTGGAGAGTCGGCGGCAGTGGTGATGATCGAAGCCGTGCTGCGCCTGCTCGACGGAGTGCTCGGCAATCCTGCGTCACACCGCGAAGATTCGCACTCGCCGGCCCTGGACCGGCTCCTGGAGGGGCCCAGCTATACCCGGCCGCCGAGCTGGCGTGGGCTGGATGTTCCCGAGGTGCTGTTATCCGGTGACCATGCGCGAATCGCCGCATGGCGTCGCGAGGTTTCGCTGCGGCGCACTCGCGAACGCCGCCCGGAGCTTTTGGACTAGAGCCCGCGCCACAGCGGGCCGATCCGGCCCTCGGGAAATATCGCCTTGACAGCCCGAGTGATGGTTTCTCGGGCGGTGGCGTCATCGGAGGGCTGCAGGGACTGGACCACCATGATGTAGCGACGGTCCGCGCCTATCACCCCGGTCGACAGGTGCATCCAGTCGCTGCCGATACAGCACATCCAGCCCTGCTTGACCGCCACCGGTTCGGCGTACAGCCCCTCCGGGATGCCGAATCGCTGCGGGTAGCCGTCGAGTCCGTTCGGCGTCGACCGGGCCAGGTCGTTGACGATGATCTTGGCCTGCTCGGCTGGCAGTCCTCCCGATCCGTCGAGCAGCATCTCGTAGTAGCGGATCAGGTCAGTCACCGAGCTCATGGTGTTCCACCAGCGCCCGTCGCTGGGCGGGGTGGTTGAGGTGAGTCCGTATCGGGTCGCGACCTCGGTGATGATGGCAGCTCCGCCGCCTTGGCCCCAGAACTTCTCGGCTGCGCCGTCGTCGGATGACTGCAACATGATGTCCAACGCCTGGCGGTCGTCCGCGGTCAGCGCGCTCTTCCCCTCGGATTCGTGCAGCAGCAGGTCGTCGGCGATGAAAAGCTTCGCCACTGATGCGGTGCCGACGATCTGGCCGTTGCCGGTGGAGACCAGCTGGTGGGTGCGGCGATCGAGAATGGCTACCGACAGGGTGGCTCCGTTGGCGGCGGACTGGTCGGTTGCCTGCTGGACGCGTGCCTGCAGCTCCGCGACGCCTGCGCGCAGCAGCGTCTGAGGCGGCTGCGGCGGCGTGACCGCCTCTAGCATCAGTTCAGCCAAATGCGGTGGCGGCTGGGAGACAACCCGATCGGGTACGACGTATACCGGGAGGTTGTATACCTTTGCCTGTACCTGCGCCTCGCACCCGGCAGCGACCACCAACGCCACCGCCGCCGTAGCGGTGAGCAGCGTCAGCGGCCGTACTCGCATTCCTCTCCTCTGACGTGAGAATGTGCACAAACGCGGGCCCCATCGCGCCACCTGCCCCCGGCCATCACGCTAAGGTCCGGGTAGCGCGTTCTGACCCCAGTCATATGTACCATTCACCAGCGCCTTCGGCTCGTCACGAACCGCGCCCACTTCCTGTGATTTTCGCGGCACGCGGACCATCTGGCACAATTGACCAGTTGTCTCCAGCGGTTGCAGGCCGGCCGGGCCGCTTCTCGCCTGCTGCGAGATGCGCCAGGATGCCCGAAACCATCGGCTCGGCGACCGCCTCACACCTGCGTGTGGGCAGCTGCCGCAAGCCGCGACCTCAAGGAAGTGTCTTCTCACATGAACCGGCTGGACTTCGTCGACCAAGCGTCGCTGCGCGACGACATCCCGGTTTTCGGCCCGGGCGACACCATCAACGTGCACGTCAAGGTCATCGAGGGCGCCAAGGAGCGTATCCAGGTGTTCAAGGGCGTGGTGATCCGCCGGCAGGGCGGAGGCATCCGCGAGACGTTCACCGTGCGCAAGGAGAGCTATGGCGTCGGCGTCGAGCGGACCTTTCCGGTGCATTCGCCGAACATCGACCATATCGAGGTGGTGACCCGTGGCGATGTCCGCCGCGCCAAGCTGTACTACCTGCGTGAACTTCGCGGCAAGAAGGCCAAGATCAAGGAGAAGCGCTGAGCTGGGACGCCTTGGCGGCACTTCCGGTTTGCCCAATCGTTTTAGGGGCGGTTCACTTGCCGGTTTAAGGGGCCACAAACTGTGCTGGCTACGCTGATCTCGTGACCGATACCACGGACGCACCTGAGCCCCAGTCCGACGCTGGTCAGTCAGAGCCGAAGGTCTCTACCCGCAACCCAGACACACCCCCCGACGAGGCCCCGAAGGTGGCCGAACCGGGCCCTGAACCCGGTAAAGCGTCCGAAGCGGGCGGCTCGGAGCGCACGAAGCGATCGGCGCTGCGGGAATTCGCGACTCTGGCAGTGATCGCCGTGGTGCTCTACTACGTCATGTTGACGTTCGTGGCGCGGCCTTACCTGATCCCGTCGGAATCCATGGAGCCCACGCTGCACGGATGCACGGGCTGCGTCGGCGACCGAATCATGGTGGACAAGCTCAGCTACCGCTTCGGCTCACCGGGTCCCGGTGATGTCATTGTCTTCAAGGGACCGCCGTCGTGGAACCTCGGATACAAGTCGATCCGTTCGAACAACACCGCGCTGCGCTGGGTACAAGACGCGCTGTCGTTCATCGGTTTCGTGCCTCCCGATGAGAACGACCTGGTCAAGAGGGTCATCGCGGTCGGAGGGCAGACGGTGCAGTGCCGGGCCGATACCGGTCTGACGGTCAACGGCAAGCCGCTCAAGGAGCCCTACTTGAATACGGCCACCATGATGGCCGACCCGTCGATGTACCCCTGCCTGGGCAGTGAGTTCGGGCCGGTCACCGTCCCGCCGGGACGCCTGTGGGTGATGGGTGACAACCGGACGCACTCGGCAGACTCGCGTGCCCACTGCACCAGCGTCCCGGCCGAGGCGCTCAAGGGCGTGTTGTGCACTGGCGATCCCATGTCGGGGACCGTGCCGGTGTCCAATGTCATCGGCAAGGCCAGGTTCATCGTGTGGCCGCCGTCGCGATGGGGCGGCGTGGATTCGGTGAACCCCCAGCAGAATCAGTAGTCATGGCCACGACCTGGCCGCCGCGGACGGTGATCCGCAAGTCGTCAGGGTTGCGCACCCTGGAGTCAGCGCTGTACCGCAGCGGTTTGGGGCCGGTGGCCGGGGTGGACGAGGTCGGCCGCGGTGCCTGCGCGGGCCCGCTGGTGGTGGCGGCCTGTGTGCTCGGACCGGGGCGACTCGAAAGCCTTGCTGCGCTTGATGACTCGAAAAGACTCACCGAGAACACGCGGGAGAAGTTGTTCCCCCTGATCCGCCGTTACGCGCTGGCCTACCACGTGGTGTTCATACCGCCGGCTGAGGTGGACCGGCGCGGCGTGCATGTCGCCAATATCGAAGGCATGCGCCGTGCCGTGGCAGGCCTGTCCGTACGGCCCGGTTATGTGCTGAGCGACGGCTTCCGGGTGCCTGGACTTTCGGTGCCGTCGCTCCCGGTCATCGGTGGCGATGCGGTGGCGGCCTGTATCGCTGCGGCCAGTGTGCTGGCGAAGGTCAGTCGGGACCGGTTGATGGTCGCCATGGATGCCGACCACCCCGGTTACGGCTTCGCCGAGCACAAGGGCTACAGCACACCAGCGCACAGTATGGCGCTGACGCAGCGCGGCCCCTGCCCTGAGCACCGGTATTCGTTCATCAACGTCCGGCGCGTGGCGACGGGATCGGATGCCCGTGTGGTGGCCGAATGCAAACTCCGACCATCCGCCCGAGCGTGACGGATATCGGTGAGGAAAGATGGGAAAAGGATTCCCACCCGGCGACGATGCGGGCGGCTAGTGGCCCGCAATGCAGGGACCCAAAAGGGCCCTGGGCGGGATGCCGGGGCAATTGTCAGGGAGAAGGACGTCTGAGCAGATGAGTGCCGAGGATCTCGAAAAGTACGAAACCGAGATGGAGCTCTCGCTGTACCGCGAATACAAGGACATCGTCGGCCAGTTCAGCTATGTCGTGGAAACCGAGCGGCGCTTCTATCTGGCTAACAGCGTGGAGATGACGCCACGCAACGCCGACGGCGAGGTTTACTTCGAGCTGCGACTGTCCGACGCCTGGGTGTGGGACATGTACCGGCCGGCGCGGTTCGTCAAACAGGTGCGGGTGATCACCTTCAAGGACGTCAACATCGAAGAGGTCGAGAAGCCTGAGCTGCGGCTGCCCGAATAGCTGAAAGCTATGTGTTCGGCGGAAGCTGCCTCTCTCCGGAGGAAGGCAGTTGACCGCGCCTTTGGATGACCTCCCGCGCCACGTCCGCCAGCTTGATGTTCAGTGCCTGGGAGTGGCGCCGCAGCAGCTCGAACGCCTGCTCTTCGGTCATTTCGTGCAGCATCATCAACATGCCGACCGCCTTACCGATTTCGCGGTTACTGAGCAGCCCTCGTCGAAGGCTTGCGGCATCTTCCCCCTTGGCGACCGCATTGATCGCCACGCTGGCGAACGCGGCCAGCACCGCCGCTCGTCCGGCGGACTCGGCGTCGAACATATTGGCAGTGTCGCTGAACAGGTTGAGCGCAGCCCCTTTGCGTTTATCGACCAGAAGCCGAAACCCCATGGCTCCGCGCACCGGTGTCTCGGCGACAAGGACGGACGCCAGCTTGGGCCAAAGGGATGGCGTGGTTAGGTCCGGGTCGATCTGGGGGGTTTCTTCCTCGATTGCGTCGATGCATGGACCGTCGCCGGCACGCCGTTCGAGCTCGTCAATTCGCTGCGCAAGCCGGTCGCTGGCGCCGAGAGTGACGTAACGGTCATTGTCGCGCACCAACAGGCTGGCATGGTCGCAGCCGCGGACCGTCAGGGTGGCAGCGATGCAGATAGCCGCATACATCTCGTTGGCGCCTGAGCCTTGATAAATGATCTCGGCCAGGGCCGCGAAAACCGTCGCCGGGTCGGCTGTCTCCCCGCCAGGTGATGGTCCGCCTGCGCCGGCCTTCGATTCGTCCGCCATGCTGTGCCTCATTTCCTGCGGTGTCGGCAGTGTGACCCGCGTTCGATCGCCGTAGATTATCGGTCACCGACACGAGCATCACACGCTGTCCGGCTGGTTGCGGCTGATCGGCGGGCCTGGACTGCCAATCGCGGGCGAGCGAAAAACACCTGCTGACGATACGGGTACCCGCACTTACCAGCGCTCACGAATCGGCGTCACGTTGGAATGATGATTTTTACCAGCCGCCAGACCACCGCGTCGACCGCTGCACCCGCGGCACTACGGGTGCCGCTCATCCCTTCTGGCGACCAGTCCACTCCTCGGCGGAGACCTTGGCGGCGCTGGCTTCGGCGGTGTGACACTGCAATTCGCGACGGCAAATCCGCTTTTCGGCGGTCGGCGGCCAACCAAGGTAGTTTGACTGCGTGAGGTTCCAGCGTTCCGCCGCATCGCGCGACATCCTGGCCGACGGTGTAATCGCCTAGTGGGGCACGTGACGGCACGTCGGCGGGTTAAGCATCTCACCGCCGAGAAATCGATCACTCGGCCGGAAAGTCTGGTCGTCGAGGAGCCATTGGAGATCCGGGTCAACGGCGCTGCGGTTACCGTGACGATGCGCACGCCCGGATCGGACATCGAACTCGCCCAAGGCTTTCTGTTCACTGAAGGAGTTATCGCCGGCCGCGGGGACGTGCTGACCATCCGCTACTGCGGCGGGCGCGGCGACGGTGGCGTTGGGGGCGCGAACACTTACAACGTTCTCGACGTGACATTGGCTGCCGGCGTCACGGCGCCCACTCTCGATGTCACCCGTAACTTCTACACCACCTCGTCGTGCGGGGTCTGCGGCAAGGCGTCGCTGGAAGCGGTGCGGCTGATCGGCCGCTTCTCACCCGGCGCGGATCCCGCCACCGTCGCGGCGGCCACGCTCAAGGCAATGCCCGACCAACTTCGCGCCGCGCAAAAGGTTTTCGACAGCACCGGTGGGCTGCACGCCGCGGCGCTGTTCGGAGTGGACGGCACGATGCGGGTGGTACGCGAGGACGTCGGCAGACACAACGCGGTCGACAAGGTCATCGGCTGGGCGCTGGAACATCAGCGGGTACCGCTGGATGCCTCGGTGCTGCTGGTCAGCGGGCGGGCATCATTCGAGTTGACGCAGAAAGCCGTGATGGCCGGGATTCCGGTGCTGGCCGCCGTGTCCGCGCCGTCGTCGCTGGCGGTCTCTTTGGCCGAGGAGTCCGGGATAACTCTTGTGGCATTCCTGCGGGAGGACTCGATGAACATCTACACCAGAGCGGACCGGATCACGTAGTTTTTCTGGGCCCTGCGCGCCCTGGCTGTGGATAGGCACTCGACTGGGGATAACCGGCCGTTGCGGAGGCTGCACGCGTCGATGCTGGCCTGCCTTGTCGGGGCCACCGTGCAACTTGGCCAGCATGACGACCGAAACGACTATGACCCGGGTCCAGCTGGGAGCGATGGGTGAAGCGCTCGCCGTGGATCACCTGACGAGGATGGGGTTGCGGATCCTGCACCGCAACTGGCGCTGCCGCTATGGCGAACTCGACGTCATCGCCTGCGACGAGGCCACCCGCACGGTGGTGTTTGTTGAGGTGAAAACCCGCACCGGCGACGGTTATGGAGGGCTGGCGTATGCCGTCACCGAGCGTAAAGTTCGACGGCTGCGCCGGCTGGCCGGGCTGTGGCTGGCCGGCCAAGACGAGCGCTGGGCGGCAATCCGCATCGACGTGATCCGGGTGCGGATCGGGCGCCGGCGCACCCCCGAAATCACCCACCTGCAAGGGATCGGCTGATGGCGCTGGGTCGCGCGTACTCCGTCGCGGTGCGCGGGGTGGACGGAGAAATCGTGGAAATCGAAGCCGACATCACCTCTGGGCTGCCGGGCGTGCACTTGGTGGGCCTGCCCGACGCCGCCCTGCAGGAGTCCCGCGACCGGGTCCGAGCGGCGGTCGCCAATTGCGGTAACAGCTGGCCGATGGCGCGGCTCACGCTCGCGCTGTCGCCGGCAACGCTGCCGAAAATGGGATCGGTCTACGACACAGCTTTGGCCGCCGCCGTGCTTTCGGCGCAGCGAAAGAACCCGTGGGACCGTCTGGAGAAAACGGTGCTACTGGGCGAGCTGTCGCTGGACGGACGGGTCCGGCCGGTGCGCGGAGTGCTGCCCGCCGTGCTGGCGGCCAAACGCGACGGCTGGCCGGCCGTCGTTGTCCCGGCGGACAACCTGGCCGAGGCCAGCCTGGTCGACGGCATTGACGTATGGGGCGTGCGCACCCTGGGGCAATTGCAGAATTGGCTCAGCGGGTGCGCCTCCTTGGACAACAGGATCAATGCGAAGGCCACCGCCCCGGAGCCTTCGGCTGATCTGGCCGATGTGGTCGGTCAGACGCAAGCGCGGTTCGCGGTGGAGGTGGCTGCCGCCGGGGCGCATCACCTCATGCTTACCGGCCCACCAGGGGTAGGCAAAACGATGCTCGCCCAACGGCTTCCGGGCTTGCTACCGCCGTTGTCGGACAGTGAGTCACTGGAGGTCACCGCGATTCACTCGGTGGCCGGACTGCTGTCGGGGGACATGCCGCTGATCACCAGCCCGCCGTTCGTGGCGCCACATCACAGTTCCAGCGTGGCAGCGCTCGTCGGCGGGGGTTCGGGGATGGCACGCCCGGGCGCTGTCAGCCGAGCGCATCGCGGCGTGCTCTTCCTCGACGAATGCGCCGAGATCCGCGTCAGTGCGCTGGAAGCATTACGAACGCCGTTGGAGGACGGGGAAATTCGTCTTGCCCGGCGCGATGGAGTGGCCTGTTACCCCGCCCGATTCCAGCTGGTGTTGGCCGCCAACCTCTGCCCGTGCGCGCCCGCCGATCCGCAGGACTGCATCTGTGCGGCGGCGGCCAAACGGCGCTACCTGGGCAAGCTGTCCGGGCCTTTGCTGGACCGGGTGGACCTGCGGGTGCAGATGCATCCGGTGCGCGCAGGCGCGTTCTCGGGCACCGACGGTGAATCGACGGCACAGGTTCGCCACCGGGTAGCGCTGGCCCGTGAGGCCGCGGCCCAGCGTTGGCTACCGCACGGATTTCGCACCAATGCCGAAGTCAGCGGGGCGCTGTTGCGCCGAAAGTTCCGTCCCAGCAACGCCGCGATGGCTCCGCTGCAAAGAGCGCTGGACCGTGGGCTGCTCAGCATCCGCGGCCTGGATCGCACATTGCGGGTCGCGTGGAGCTTGGCTGACTTGGCCGGGCGGGTATCGCCCGGGCCCGACGAAGTTGCGGTCGCGCTCAGCTTCCGGCAACCGGGAGCACAGCGATGAGCGCCGGGCCCAACCGGCTGCTCGGGTCACCAGCAGGCCTTTGTCAGCCAGTCGGGGTGTCCGCCCCGGAGCAATATAGCGGTGGTCACAAGGATGGCGAATGCCCTGGCAAACTGCGCCATCGCACGACCGCTTTCGCCACGCGGTTCTATCTCACGCAACGCGATGAACGCCAGAATGCCGCTCATGATTGGGATGGGCAAGCCGCGCCAGCTGACCAGGCTCAGAACAAACGCCGAGATTGCCCAAGGGTTTACGGGGCGTGCGGGCATGGCGAGCTCGATCGTCTGGTTGGTCGTCATCCTTCGCTCCGTTCGTTGCCGGCTGTTGTGCTGCGGCGACTAGGGGTTGACAACAAGACACTCGTGCACGCGGCTGGATGGATCCTTGGCGAATTCTTGGAGCCGGGAGCACAGCGATGACGACGACGGTCGACAACGCCGCACTACGGGCATGGGCTTACCTGTCCCGGGTGGCCGAACCGCCCTGTGCGGAACTTGCCGCCCTGATACAACGTGTTGGCCCGGTGGAGGCGGCCGACCGGGTCCGGCGCGGATTGGTCAATCACGGCCTGGCACGGCATACCGAGGCGAGACGCGAAATAGACCGTGCAGCAGCAGATCTCGAGCTGCTCGCTCGTCGTGGAGGACGATTGATCACACCTGACGACGACGAGTGGCCGCTGCTGGCCTTCGCCGCATTCGGTAGTTGCGGGACAAGACCTCGCGGCGGCCCGCCGATGGTGCTGTGGGCGCAGGGTCCCACCCGACTCGATGAGGTGGCGCACCGAGCGGCCGCTGTGGTCGGAACCCGCGCTTCGACGGCATATGGCGAGCAGGTGGCCACCGATTTGGCCGCCGGGTTGGCTGAACGCGAGGTCGCGGTCGTCTCGGGTGGCGCCTACGGCATTGACGGCGCGGCACACCGCGCTGCGCTGGCCTGTGACGGAATCACCGTGGCCGTTCTGGCCGGCGGACTCGACATCCCCTATCCGAGCGGCCATACGGCACTGCTGCATCGCATCGGCCAACACGGGTTGCTCTTCACCGAATACCCGCCCGGTGTCCGCCCGGCCCGCCACCGGTTCCTGACCCGCAATCGCCTGGTCGCCGCCATCGCGGGGGCCGCGGTGGTAGTGGAAGCAGGTCTGCGCAGCGGCGCTGCGAATACTGCTGCCTGGGCGCGGGCGTTGGGACGGGTGGTGGCCGCGGTGCCCGGACCCGTGACGTCGTCGGCGTCGGCGGGGTGCCATGCGCTGCTGCGCAACGGCGCCGAGCTGGTCACCCGGGCCGACCATATTGTCGAGCTCATCGGTCGCATCGGTGAGCTGGCACCCGACGAACCGCGCCCGACAACGGCGTTCGACGAGCTGAGTGACGCCGAGCGTCAGGTGTATGAGGCGTTGCCGGGCCGCGGCGCGGCCACGGTCGACGAGATCGCGGTCGCATCGGGGCTGGTCCCCGAGCAGGTGCTCGGGCCGCTGGCGATCCTTGAGCTAGCCGGGTTGGTGCAGCGTCACGACGGGCGATGGCGAATTGTCCGGGCCGCTGCCGGCCAAGCTGCATCAATGACGCGGCTCGTATAGTCGACGGAGGTCGGGTCTGAACAGGAGGATAAGTGCCAGGTCGACCTCTGCAACGCTTTGAAGTTGTCGGTACCCAACAACTCACACCACACATGGTCCGGGTAGTGCTCGGGAGCAAGGATTTTGACGCCTTCGTGCCCAGCAAATTCACCGACTCCTACGTCAAGCTGGCATTCGTCGCAGACGATGTCGACGTGGCCGGCTTGCCTCAGCCGTTGACCCTGGACAGCTTTGCCGACCTGCCCCCCGAGAAAAGACCGTCGGTACGGACCATGACGGTGCGTCATGTCGACGTTGCGGCCCGCGAAATCACGGTGGACATCGTGGTACATGGCGAGCACGGCGTTGCAGGTATATGGGCGGCTGCGGCCCGGCCCGGCCAGCCGATCTATCTGATGGGTCCCGGCGGCGCGTACACGCCCGATCCGGCCGCCGACTGGCATCTGCTGGCCGGCGACGAATCGGCGCTCCCGGCCATCGCCGCCGCGTTGCAAGCGTTGCCCCCCAGCGCGATCGGCAAGGCATTCATCGAGGTAGCGGGCCAAGAGGATGAGATCCCGTTGACCGCGCCGGAAGGCGTTACGGTGCATTGGGTCTATCGCGGTGGCCGGGCCGATTTGGTTCCCGAGGACCGCGCCGGCGATCACGCGCCGCTGATCGAGGCAGTCACCACCACCCCGTGGCTACCGGGGCAGGTGCATGTCTTCATCCACGGTGAGGCGCAAACCGTCATGCATAATCTGCGGCCCTACATCCGACAAGAGCGCGGCGTGGATGCGAAATGGGCGTCGTCGATCTCTGGTTACTGGCGGCGCGGCCGCACCGAAGAGACGTTCCGGCAATGGAAGAAAGAACTGGCTGCGGCAGAGGCTGGGGCTTCGTAAAGGGCTCGTCAGTCTGACGGCCGGCTGGCATTCTCTACCGCATGGCATTCTCACCCCATTTCGGGGACTACCAGAACGAGATCTACCTGCAGGGCCTGGCCGGAGTGGTGCCATCCCTGCCGATGGTCTTCGCGCAATTGGAGGCCAAGGCGGCGACGGCACTGCCGCCCTCGGTCTGGTCATACGTCGCAGGGGGAGCCGGCGACGAGCGCACCCAGCGGGCCAACTGCGAGGTCTTCGAGCGGTGGGGCCTCATCCCACGCATGTTCGTCGGCGCCGCCGAACGCGACCTGTCCGTCGACCTATTCGGAACGACCGTGCCGTCGCCCCTCTTCATGGCGCCGATCGGTGTCATCGGCATTTGCGCCCAAGACGGCCACGGCGACCTGGCCACCGCCCGCGCAGCCGCCCGCACCGGCGTCCCGATGGTTGCCTCCACATTGTCAGTCGACCCGATGGAAGACGTCGGCGCCGCCTTGGGTGATACACCAGGGTTCTTCCAGCTGTACACGCCCAATGACCGCGAGCTGGCCGCCAGCTTCGTGCATCGCGCTGAAGCCGCCGGCTTCAAGGGCATCGTCGTCACCCTCGACACCTGGGTGACGGGCTGGCGCCCCCGCGACTTGAGCACGTCGAACTTTCCCCAGCTGCGCGGGCACTGCCTGAGCAACTACACCAGCGACCCGGTCTTCCGCGCCAGCCTGCAACGCTCGCCGGAGGAGGACCCGCAAGCCGCGGTGTTGCGCTGGGTACAGGTCTTCGGATCGGCGCTGACCTGGGACGACCTCGGTTGGCTGCGCTCTTTGACCGACCTGCCGCTACTCGTGAAAGGCATCTGCCACCCCGACGACGCCCGCCGTGCCAAGGACGGCGGCGCCGACGGCATCTACTGCTCCAACCACGGCGGCCGACAAGCCAACGGCGGCCTGCCCGCGCTCGACTGCCTACCGGAGGTGGTCGAGGCGGCCGACGGGCTGCCGGTGTTATTCGACTCGGGGATCCGCAGCGGCGCCGATGTCATTAAGGCGCTCGCGCTGGGCGCGACCGCAGTCGGTATCGGCCGCCCGTACGCGTACGGCTTGGCGCTCGGCGGCGTCGACGGCATCGTGCACGTACTGCGCGCGATGCTTGCCGAAGCGGACCTGATCATGGCCGTCGACGGATATCCCGCGCTCAAAGATCTCACCCCGGACACACTTCGGCGCGTCGACTGATAAACGCCGCGTTGTGTCTGCGAGCGTGGGGGAGTGGCGGACAGCGAACCGATCTTCGAGGAGTTCGACGAGTACCTGGCGCTGCAATGCGGTCGATCAGCGCACACCCGTCGGGCCTATCTTGGCGACCTGCGCTCGCTGTTGGCTTTCCTCGACCAACGCGGCGTCGGGCTGGACGGATTGAGCCTGCCGGTGTTGCGGTCGTGGCTGGCCGCGTCGGCCGGTGCCGGTGCGGCCCGCACGACGCTGGCCCGTCGCACCTCGGCGGTCAAGGCATTCACCGCCTGGGCCGCGCGACGGGGCCTGCTGACCGGGGATCCGGCCGCTCGGCTGCAGGTGCCCAAGGCGCACCGCACCCTACCGGCAGTGCTGCGCCAGGATCAGGCCCTCGATGCCATGGCCGCCGCGAAATCCGGTGCCCAACAAGGTGATCCGTTGGCGTTACGGGACCTGCTGATCGTCGAGATGTTGTATGCCACCGGAATCCGGGTGAGCGAGCTGTGCGGCCTGGATATCGACGATGTGGACACTCGGTATCGGCTGGTCCGTGTTCTCGGTAAGGGCAACAAGCAGCGCACCGCGCCGTTCGGGGTGCCGGCCGCCGAGGCGCTCCGCGCCTGGCTGACCGACGGACGTCCCGCTCTGGTGACCGCGGAGTCGGGGCCGGCGTTGCTGCTGGGTGCGCGGGGCCGGCGGCTCGACGTGCGTCAGGCGCGCACTGTTGTGCATCAGACCGTCGCCGCGGTGAACGGCGCGCCCGACATGGGGCCGCACGGGCTGCGGCATAGCGCGGCCACGCACTTGCTCGAAGGAGGGGCTGACCTGCGGGTCGTCCAGGAGTTGCTGGGCCATTCGAGTCTGGCGACCACCCAGCTCTACACCCATGTCGCGGTCTCTCGGTTACGGGCGGTGCACGATCAGGCCCACCCCCGGGCCTAAGGGCGAATTCAGCCGTTCAGCGGTTTGAGCCGGATCGGAGTGGATTTCAGCAGGCCCAGCGGATCGACATAGTGGGCGCCCGACGCCGGACCCCACATCGCGCCCCAGTGCAAACACGCCGCGGCCCGGCAGCCGATATGCCCGGCCACCAACTCACCGATCACCGTCTTGGCCGTCACCGGCTGGCCGACCCGCACGGCCGTCCGGACCGGCTCATAGCTGGTGCGCAATCCGCCGGGATGGGCCAACGACACCACCGGCCGTCCGGCCAGCAGCCCGGCGAACACCACGGTGGCGGTGCCCGCGGCGTACACCGGCTGACCAGGGGTGCCGGGCAGGTCCACACCCCGGTGCCCGGGATTCCAGTCGGGCGACGGGGCGTCGAAACCCCGGACGACAGCCGGCGGCGGGCGCAACGGCCAATCCAGTCGAGCGTCGTCCGCAACCGCCGGTGTTGCGCTGACGAGGCCCACGCTCAGCATCAGCGCTACCCACCGCACCCATGCAGTTCAGCGCGGCGCCGGCGGCGAGGCCACCCACGTCCGCCGGTTCTGTGGACGAAAACTCCGGTGTGCACACCCGCTGGCAAAAACCACCGGCTGTGTCGGTGTAAACTGCTGGTCGCAGCTCGTTAGCGGGCTGACTTCGCGCGTCTGCATCAAGCGGCTCCCGTTCTTTTAGGAGTTCGCAACGCATGCCGGGCGGTCCCGTAATGGGTCCGGCATCGCAGCAGACGCCAGGGCCCGGCTTCACCCGATGCCGGGCGACAACCGACAACAAAGGAATGGCCGGCAATGGCTGTTGTAACCATGAAGCAGCTGCTTGACAGCGGCACTCACTTCGGGCACCAGACCCGTCGTTGGAATCCCAAGATGAAGCGGTTCATTTTCACCGACCGCAACGGCATCTACATCATCGACCTGCAGCAGACGCTGACCTTCATCGACAAGGCGTACGAGTTCGTCAAGGAGACCGTCGCCCACGGAGGCACGGTGCTGTTCGTCGGCACCAAGAAGCAGGCGCAGGAATCCGTCGCGGCCGAAGCGACCCGCGTCGGGATGCCGTATGTAAACCAGCGCTGGCTGGGTGGCATGCTGACCAACTTCTCCACCGTGCACAAGCGGCTGCAGCGCCTCAAGGAACTCGAGGCGATGGAGCAGACCGGTGGCTTCGAAGGTCGCACCAAGAAAGAAATCCTCGGCCTGACCCGCGAGAAGAACAAGCTGGAGCGCAGCCTCGGCGGTATCCGCGACATGGCCAAGGTGCCTTCGGCGATCTGGGTTGTCGACACAAACAAAGAGCACATCGCCGTCGGTGAGGCCCGCAAACTCGGTATCCCGGTCATCGCGATCCTGGACACCAATTGCGACCCCGACGAGGTCGACTACCCGATCCCCGGCAACGACGACGCGATCCGTTCGGCCGCGCTGCTGACCAAGGTGATCGCCTCCGCGGTTGCCGAGGGCTTGCAAGCCCGCGCCGGGCTCGGCCGCGGTGACGGCAAGCCCGAGGCGGAGACCGCGGAGCCGCTCGCCGAATGGGAGCAGGAGCTGCTGGCCTCGGCTACCGCCACCGCCCCCACCGACGCCGCTGCGGGCGCAACCGAATCAACTCCCACGGAAGGCTGATATGGCGAACTTCACCGCTGCCGACGTCAAGCGGCTTCGGGAACTCACCGGTGCCGGCATGCTCGACTGCAAGAACGCGCTGGCCGAAACCGACGGCGATTTCGACAAGGCCGTCGAGGCACTCCGGATCAAGGGCGCCAAGGACGTCGGCAAGCGCGCTGAGCGCGCCACGGCCGAGGGTCTGGTCGCCGCCAAGGACGGTGCGCTCATCGAGCTGAACAGCGAGACCGACTTCGTCGCCAAGAACGCCGAGTTCCAAAAGCTCGCCGACGAGATCGTGGCCGCGGCGGCCAAGTCCAAGGCCACCGACGTCGACGCCCTGAAAGCGGCCAGCACCGGTGACAACACAGTCGAACAGGCCATCGCCGACCTGTCGGCCAAGATCGGCGAGAAACTCGAACTGCGCCGGGTCGCATTCTTCGACGGCACCGTCGAGACGTACCTGCACAAGCGCGCTGCCGACCTGCCGCCCGCGGTGGGTGTGCTGGTGCAGTACGAGGGCTCAAACGCCGAAGCCGCACATGCGGTCGCGCTGCAGATTGCCGCGCTCAAGGCGCGCTACCTGTCCCGCGACGAGGTGCCCGAAGACGTCGTGGCCAGTGAGCGCCGCATCGCCGAGGAAACCGCCAAGGCGGAGGGCAAGCCGGAGCAGGCCCTCCCCAAGATCATCGAAGGCCGGCTGAACGGCTTCTTCAAGGATGCGGTGCTGCTGGAGCAGCCGTCGGTGTCCGACAACAAGAAGACGGTCCAGGCCCTGCTCTACGAGGCCGGCGTGACGGTGACGCGGTTCGTTCGCT
This sequence comes from uncultured Actinomycetota bacterium, assembly GCA_963730415.1. GTDB lineage: Bacteria > Actinomycetota > Actinomycetes > Mycobacteriales > Mycobacteriaceae > Mycobacterium. The sequence goes on from CAVSSC010000004.1 coordinate 996,930, forward strand.
TCGAGGTGGGCCAGGCCTGAGCAGCGCGCGCTGGCGGGCTAGCGTCGGTGCTATGCGACACGTGCATGCTTTTGGCGACGATGCTCTTGGTGATCTGGACGCGGTCGGCCTCGCCGACTCGATACGAGCCGGTCGAGTCAGCAGGGCTGAGGTAATTGAGGCCGCCATCGCCCGCACCGAGGCCGTCGACCCGGCCCTCAACGGCTTGGCGTACGCGTCCTTTCAGCAGGCTCGAGCCGCCGCGTCGGCAACCCCCGCGAAGGGCTTTTTCAGCGGCGTCCCGACGTTTGTCAAGGACAACGTCGACATCGCCGGCCAGCCCACGATGCATGGCACCGACGCGTGGACGCCGTGGAATGCCACCTCCGACAGCGAGTTCACCCGGCTGTTCCTGGCCACCGGGCTGACGTCCGTGGGCAAGACGCAGTTGTCGGAGTTCGGATTCAGCGCGTCCGCCGAACATCCCCGAATCGGGCCGGTCCGCAACCCGTGGAACACCGACTACAGCGCCGGCGCATCGTCGTCGGGGTCGGGTGCGTTCGTCGCCGCCGGTGTGGTGCCCATCGCGCACGCCAACGACGGCGGCGGCTCGATCCGTATCCCGGCCTCCTGCAACGGGCTTGTCGGGCTCAAGCCGTCGCGCGGACGGTTGCCGCTGGACCCGACACTGCGCCGGATGCCGGTGTGCATTGTCGCCAACGGGGTGGTGACCCGTTCGGTGCGCGATACCGCGGCGTTCTATCGGGAGGCCGAGCGTATCTGGCGTAACCCCAAGCTGGCGCCGATCGGCGACGTCACCGGGCCGAGCAGGCAGCGGCTGCGGATTGCCGTGGTGACCCGTTCGGTCCAGCGGGAGTGCAGTCCCCAAGTGCGCGAGCTGACGCTGAAGTCGGCGGGGCTCCTCGAGGAACTGGGCCACCGCATCGAACACGTCGCTGAGCCCCCAGTGCCGGCGAGTTTCGTCGACGATTTCGTGCTCTACTGGGGATTCCTGGCGCTGGCTCAGGTGCGCACCGGGCGACGCATATTCGGCAAGTCGTTCGACCGCACCCGGCTGGACAGCCTGACGCTTGGTCTGGAGCGACACACCGGGCGCAACATCCACCGGCTCCCGCTGGCGATCATGCGCCTGCGCAGGGTACGGAGGCGCACCGCGCGGTTCTTTGGCACCTACGACGCTGTGCTCACGCCGACCCTCGCCGACGAGACGCCCCGCATTGGGTACCTGGCTCCCACCGACTATCACCAGGTCATAGACCGGCTGATCGACTGGGTCTCGTTCACCCCGCTGCAGAATGTCACCGGCGAGCCGGCGATTTCGCTGCCGTTGGCCCAATCCGCTGAGGGCATGCCCGCGGGCATGATGCTTTCGGCCGATCTCGGGCAGGAAGCGCTGCTGCTGGAGCTGGCCTACGAACTCGAAGAGGCCCGGCCATGGGCCCGGATCCAAGCCCCCGGGTGATCCGCGCGATTAGCAGTCGGATCCGAGCTTGTCGAGCATCCGTTTGAACTCGCGCTGCTGAGTTTCGGTCAGCTTGGCCAGGATGCGGGCATCAGCGGTCCGCACCGCGCCTTCCGCGCGCTTCAGCAACGCACGGCCGTGCCCGGTCAGGGTGGCCGGTAGCGCGCGCCCACTGGACACCGATGTTGGCCGTGCCACTGCCCCAATGTCTTCCAGCTTGCGCAGCACCGTGTTCATCGCCTGCGGTGTGACGTTGGTGTGCCGGGACAATTCGGCGCTGGACATTCCCGGAAACATCGAAAGAATGCGCAGGCAAACGAATTCGGGGAGTGTCAGGCCGAGCGGACCCAACACGGCGGAAACTTCCGGTCGCAGAACGGCTCCCACTCGGTAGAGCAGGAAACCAAGCGGAGCATCTTCGGCCTGAACCATGTCAACGATATTGACATATTTCAGGCCGCTCGATGTGCACATTCGACGGTTGGTGACCGCATATCGACTCAGGCCACAAATATTTGCCCGATGGTGGCGACGAACCTCGGTGCTGGAAGTTCACCAAGATCGTGATTGCTCGGCAACCAAAGTCGGGAACCGGGTTCATCCGAGCCTGCACGCCCGCAACGGTTCGTTCGTTGCTGCGCCGCAAAGCCCATGTGATTTCCTCCCTCGTGATTCAAAATGTGCGAAGCATTAGGCCGAGCAAACGTCCGACCGCTCGTATGGGGACATGCACGACTTTTGAGATTCGCGCCTGCACGTTCTACCGACGGCCCCTTCGTCCTTTGTCGCTTTGGCGCTCGTCCACAGCTGGCTGACCCGATCTGCCAGGGCAAGTCCTAATCGCTCGTCTTGGCCGTTCGTGATGGTCGTGGTGTCAGTGACGTAGCGTTAGTAGTGGTGCAGATGTAAAGACTGATGCCAAAGATGCTGTCGCACAAAACAACATCGTTCGACCAGCTTAAACCCGGCCAGCATTGGCAATCAGCAGGCGTGCATGTTTAAGGCCGCGGTCGAATGGCTATCAGGGCGGTGTGTGTTTATTGCCCCTCCGGGGGGCGATTTTTCGACACGAAAGGAAATGAGCATGAAGGTCACCAAGACCGCTGTAAAGACCGCTATTGCCGCTGGGGGGATAGCGGCGGCAAGTGTTTTCGCGGCAGCCACTGCTTCCGCTGCGCCGCCCGCCATCCAGCCGTTCGGCACCAGCGAACCACTCATCGACGGACCGCTGATTACCAATTACACCGTGAGTAACCTGCAACCCAGCAACGCGGTGATTCCGGGATACACGCCGAAAGGGAAGCTCTATCAGGCGGATGTCACCGCCAGGTCGGACGGTGGGATCGTTACTCCCTTAGTCGCCGACTTCAATGCTCGCGCGGCCAACGGCCAAAGCTATCGGGTTATCGACAAGCATCCCACTCCCAATGGCCTGAGCCCGGCACCGATCAATCAGGGGCAGCAGGCGAGCGGCACCCTGTACTTCGACGTGACCGGCCAACCGCCGAACGGCGTCGTCTACAACGATGGAGTGCAAGACGTTCTCATCTGGACGAGCTGACCTCTAGTCGCCTGATCCGCCACCGGCCTCCCCGCGTCGTTCCGGCGCGGGGAGGTCCGTCTTTTTAGCCGGCGCCACTGCACCCGACTTGCTGCATCTTCTGCGGCCGAATCGGGTACTCGTGAGAAATGGGTGCCACAGATCACAGGCCAGCAGACGTGCGTGCACAAGCGCAGCGATATGCCAAGCAAGCGCGGACGACGATGGAGGAGCGGCGCAGCGACCAGGGCGGCGGATTGAGCGGCTGGGTCGCCGAGCGCGCCGGCAGATGGGACCTCAGCGGCCAGGACGAGACCACTCTGCAGCGTCAGAAGTATTTTTGGAATGCGCTGGTGGACTTTTGGTTTCGCATGGAGATCGACGGCTGGGAAAACATCCCGGGGCCACCGGTGCTGTTGGTGGGGATTCACTCCGGCGCTCCCTTTGTTTGGGACGCGTGGACCGTCGGTCTGCAATGGTGGCGACGCTTCGGGCAGGACCGCCCGCTGCACGGCACAGCCCACGACGCGTTGATGGCGATTCCGGTTATCGGTCGGTACTTCCGGTCTATGGGTGTACTTCCGGCCGCCCCGGACGCGATTGCCACGGCGTTGGCTGAGGGGCGTGACGTAGCGCTGTGGCCCGGTGGGGAAGTGGATTCGCTGCGTCCGTGGACCGAGCGTGATCGTGCCAATCTCGCGGGGCGCAACGGCTTTGTGAAGATGGCGATTCGTGCCGGCGTGCCAATAGTGCCGATCGCAACGGTCGGCGGCGCCGACGCCATGCCGGTGCTGATCCGCGGCGACAGGCTGTCGAAAGTCTTACAACTGGACCGCATGCTACGGCTCAAAGTGTTTCCGCTGGCGATCTCACTGCCGTGGGTTATCGCACCGGCGGCGCTTCCGCAGTTGCCGCTGCCGGCCAAGATCAGGACCCGTTTCATGCCGGCCGTAGCGCTCGACCACGATCCCGCACGGGCAGACGACGAAACATACGTCGACCGCAAGTATCACGAGGTTCAAGATGCGATCCAGGAAGGCATGGACGCGCTGGCGCGCAAGCGCGTATTGCCCCTCTTCGCCTGACTAGACCGCGAAACCGCTGCAGAATAAGCTAATTCAGGCTCAGTATGACCCTGTCAACGCGCGAGGGAGTCCTGGGCGGGCGCTGCCGTCGATGCCCAGATCGGAGTCAGCGTTGACTCACCGACGATCCATTCCGGTTGTGGTGGCGTCGCCGCCACGTAGCCCACACCCCGGACCGTGTCGACCATTGATTGGTGTTGGGATCCAAGTTTGGCACGCAGTCGTCGGACGTGAACGTCGACTGTACGGACACGACCATTGCAGTCATAGCCCCATACCTCGTGCATCAGGCGGGTACGGGTGAACGCCCGACCAGCATGCTGCACAAGGAAATTCAACAATTTGAACTCGGTCCGCGTCAGGCCCAGATCTTTACCGTCCAGCGATCCGGTGAAACTGGCCGGGTGCAGTAGGAGGTCACCGAATTTCAATGTGCCGTTGATCGCGCTGCGCCGGCGAGCGATCGCCAGCCGCAGCCGTGCCTGCAGCTCATCCGCGCCGGTGCCGGGCAGCATAACATCGTCAAACTGCCAGTCGACGTCGACCGCCACACAGTCAGCCGGTGCGACTAGGGCCACCACAGCGGTAGCGGGAGTGTTGGTCGTCAAGCCGCGGCAGATTGTCCGGGCTGCCGCGAGGTCGGTGCGCGCATCGATGATCGCGACCTCGGCAGTGTCATGCTGCCCGTAGTCGTGGCCGGCAAGGGGCGTGTGCCGCACAGTACGCGCAAATGACGTCAGCGCCGGTAAAGCCGATTCGAAATCGTCCGCGTCGGTAAGCATTAGAACGTTCAACGACATCTCCAAACCGCGTGAGATTCTGCTATCGCCCCCCGGGCCCGTAGGCACCTCGCGGGGAGATGTCTGCCAGCGCAACGCTGATTACCCGCTCAGAGCAAAATTATTCAAACTTTTGTTGCCGCGTTTGAAGGTTGATACGGGCCGAGCTGATCAGATGGGTGCTATGGCCCGAGAAAATCGATGGGTCCGGCCCGTTTTCACAGACCGGACCCATCCTTGTAGCAAGAGCTATTGGTTGGACTTCTGGCGCTGCTCAGCTGCTTCGGCGCCGCCACGCGCCGCCTCGGCTTCGGCTTCCTTCTTCGCCGCATCGCGCTGTGCTTCCGCCTTGTCCTGCTGGGCCTGGCCCTCGCGAGTAAGGTCGTCGCGACCAGTCACCGCCCCAACGGCTTCCTTGGCCTTGCCCTTGACGTCCTCGACGACGCCCTTGACAGCTTCAGCAGGTCCCGAGTTGTGGTCCGCCATGGATTTAGTTCCTCCTCGTTGGCGTACGTTGAGCGATCCCCGCTCAATATGCCGATCGTCGGAGCGATCGGTCCGGTCATACGCGAGGCATGGCCCTTATTCTCAAGACCGTGGTTCCCCCGCGTTGGTGCGGATTCCCCATGTCGCCCATCGCTCAAACATTTGATGTCGGAAGGTAATCAGAGCCGGCGCCGGTGTCGGCATTACCCGGGCCGATAGGCTTGAAAATCCCTCTCTGTCGCCAACTGTGCGCATAATGCACCCCGCCGACGCCGCGTTGTGCTGCGATGAGGCAGGATGTGAAACGCCGTTCCGGATGAGGTCGCCCGGGATGGCACTCTCATGCGAGGAGTCTGATGAGGGAGTCTAATGTCGCCGGCGCGGCGGCTCCGAAGCCGGAGCCGACGAACACCAGCTACGGCGTACCGACATCTGCACCGGAGAATGGACTAGCTTCCGGGCAGCCGGCGAGTCGAGCCAAGTATTCGAGAGTGCTGCTCAAGCTTGGTGGCGAAATGTTCGGCGGCGGCCAAGTCGGGTTGGATCCTGATGTCGTCGCGCAGGTGGCCCGACAGATTGCCGAGGTGGTCCGCGGCGGTGTTCAGGTCGCTGTCGTGATCGGTGGCGGCAACTTCTTCCGCGGCGCACAGCTTCAGCAGCGCGGTATGGAACGCACCCGTTCGGACTACATGGGCATGCTGGGTACCGTCATGAACAGCCTCGCGCTGCAGGACTTCCTGGAGAAGGAAGGCATCGTCACCCGAGTCCAGACCGCGATCACCATGGGCCAGGTGGCCGAGCCCTACCTGCCGTTGCGAGCCGTGCGCCACCTGGAGAAGGGCCGGGTGGTGATCTTCGGGGCCGGCATGGGACTGCCGTACTTCTCTACCGACACCACGGCCGCGCAGCGGGCATTAGAGATCGGCGCGGAAGTGGTTCTGATGGCCAAAGCGGTCGATGGTGTGTTTTCTGAGGATCCGCGGCAGAATCCCCAGGCCGAGCTGATTACCGCGATCAGTCATCGGGAGGTCATCGACCGTGGGCTACGAGTGGCCGATGCGACCGCATTCAGCCTGTGTATGGACAACGGCATGCCGATCCTGGTGTTCAACCTGCTGACCAATGGCAATATCGCCCGTGCGGTCGCCGGTGAGAAGATCGGGACACTGGTCACCACCTGAGGGGAAGACGCGATGATCGACGAGGCTCTCTTCGATGCCGAGGAGAAAATGGAGAAGGCCGTAGCGGTGGCCCGTGACGACTTGTCAACCATTCGAACCGGCCGCGCCAACCCGGGCATGTTCTCCCGGATCGTGATCGACTATTACGGCACCAACACCCCCATCACGCAGCTGGCCAGCATCAACGTGCCCGAGGCGCGACTTGTCGTCATCAAGCCCTACGAAGCCAGTCAGCTCGGCGCGATCGAAACGGCGATTCGCAACTCCGACCTGGGAGTGAATCCCACCAACGACGGCACCCTCATCCGGGTGGCGGTACCCCAGCTCACCGAGGAGCGTCGCCGGGAGTTGGTCAAACAGGCCAAGGGCAAGGGGGAGGACGCGAAGGTCTCGGTGCGCAATATCCGCCGCAAGGCGATGGAAGAGCTGCACCGAATCCGTAAGGACGGCGAGGCTGGCGAGGATGACGTCGGCCGCGCGGAGAAGGATCTGGACAAGACCACCCATCAGTACATCACCCAGATCGATGAGCTGGTCAAGCACAAAGAAGGCGAGCTGCTGGAGGTCTAGCGGCCGCTCAGCAACCATGTCCGTGGCAACTACCGGCGCAGGCAACCCGCGCGACGAGCCGGCGCATGAGGCGACTATGCAGCAGCCGGCGAAGAAGACGTCCCGGGCGGGACGCGATCTGCCCGCCGCGATCGTGGTCGGCGCCAGCATTGGCGGCGTACTCATCGCAACGCTGGTGTTCGCTCCGCGCTACTGGGTGGTCCTCGTCGCCGCGGCCATTTTTGTTGCCACCCACGAGGTGATCCGGCGGCTGCGCGAAGCCAGATATCTGATTCCGGTCATCCCGCTACTGGTCGGTGGACAGGTCACCGTCTGGCTGACCTGGCCGTTCCATGCCGCCGGCGCGTTGGCCGGCTTCGGTGCCACCGTGGTGGTCTGCATGATCTGGCGGTTGTTCATGCAGGACAACAGCAAGCGGCCGGAACCTTTCGCCGATTCACCGTCGGCGAACTATCTGCGGGACGCATCCGCCACTGTTTTCCTGGCCGCGTGGGTCCCGCTGTTCGCCTCCTTCGCCGCATTGCTGGTCTACCCGAAGGACGGCGCGGGGCGGGTTTTTTGTCTGATGGTCACGGTCGTCGCCTCCGACGTGGGCGGCTACGCCGTGGGGGTGCTGTTCGGCAAGCATCCGATGGTCCCGGCGATCAGCCCGAAGAAGTCCTGGGAGGGGTTAGTCGGTTCGCTGGTCTTCGGGATCACCGCAGCGATCCTGACCGCGACCTTCCTGGCTGGCAAACCGCCATGGATCGGTGCACTGCTGGGAGTCGTCCTAGTGCTCACCTGCACGCTCGGCGATCTGGTGGAGTCCCAGGTCAAGCGGGACCTCGGTATCAAAGACATGGGCCGCCTGCTGCCCGGCCACGGCGGCCTGATGGATCGGCTGGACGGCGTGCTCCCGTCGGCGGTGGCGGCCTGGATAGTGCTCACACTGGTGCCGTGACAGGACCGATACTGGACTGATCATGGTCCAACAGTTGATATTCGATGAGCCGCGCCCGAGCAGGCCGCCGCGGCACCTGGCCGACCTCGACGCGGAAGGCCGCGCGTCGGCCGTCGCGGAACTGGGCTTGCCGGCGTTTCGCGCCAAGCAGCTGGCGCACCAGTACTACGGCCGGCTGATCGCCGATCCGCGACAGATGACCGACCTTCCGGCGGGGGTGCGGGACGTGATCGCCGAAACGATGTTCCCGAACCTGCTCACCGCGGCCGCCGAAGTCACCTGTGATGCCGGCCAGACTCGAAAGACATTGTGGCGGGCCCTCGATGGCACCACCGTTGAGTCAGTGCTGATGCGCTACCCGCAACGCAATACGGTGTGCATTTCGTCGCAGGCCGGCTGCGGCATGGCTTGTCCGTTCTGCGCGACCGGTCAGGGCGGATTGAGCCGCAACCTGTCGACCGCCGAGATCCTCGAACAGGTGCGTGCCGGCGCCGCGGCGCTGCGCGACGACTTCGGCGATCGGCTGTCCAACGTGGTCTTCATGGGGATGGGGGAGCCGCTGGCCAATTACGCCAGGGTGTTGGCCGCGGTGCGCCGCATCATCGCCCCGCCGCCAAACGGTTTCGGTATTTCGGCCCGCTCGGTGACGGTGTCGACGGTGGGTCTGGTCCCGGCGATCCGCAAACTCGCCGACGAACGGCTCGGGGTGACTCTGGCGCTGTCGTTGCATGCGCCCGACGACGAACTGCGGGACACGCTGGTGCCGGTCAACAACCGGTGGAAGATCGCCGAAGCTCTCGATGCCGCCCGGTATTACGCCGATGTGACTGGTCGGCGGGTATCGGTCGAGTACGCATTGATCCGCGACGTCAATGACCAACCGTGGCGGGCCGATCTACTGGGTCAGCGCCTGCATCGTGCGCTCGGGCCGTTAGTGCACGTGAACTTGATCCCGCTCAACCCGACCCCGGGCAGTGACTGGGATGCCAGCCCCAAGGTCGTGGAGCGGGAGTTCGTCCGGCGGGTCCGGTCGAAAGGGGTTTCATGCACGGTACGTGACACCCGCGGCCGGGAGATCAGCGCCGCCTGCGGACAGCTGGCCGCCGAAGGCGGGTAGCTGGAGCGCGGGCGAATCGACAGGGGCCTGCGGACAGCTGGCCGCCGAAGGCGGGTAGCTGGAGCGCGGGCGAATCGGCATGATGAACCATACGGGTGGTTATCACGTCGTGTAAGGCGTAACTCCAGCAAATGAGGTATGCCATGGCTATTCGCTTGTCAGCCCAGCGCAGAGCGTTTGCCGCGGGTCTGGTCGCGGTCGCTCTGATATTCGGCGTGGGCAATGCACCACGTGCGCTGGCCGCCGACGGTCGTCTGCAGTTCACCGGAACGACCCTTAGCGGCGCGCCGTTCAACGGCGCCAGCCTGCAGGGCAAGCCCGCGGTGCTGTGGTTCTGGACTCCGTGGTGTCCGTTCTGCAACGCCGAAGCTCCGGCCGTTAGCCAGGTGGCGGCCGCCAATCCGGGCGTCACCTTCGTCGGCGTCGCGGCCCACTCGGATGTTGGTGCGATGCAGAACTTTGTCTCCAAGTACAACCTGAACTTCACCAACCTCAACGACGCCGACGGCTCGATCTGGGCGCGCTACAACGTCCCCTGGCAGCCGGCTTACGTGTTCTATCGGGCGGACGGCAGCTCGACGTTCGTCAACAACCCCACCTCGGCAATGTCCCAGCAGGAGCTGTCCGACCGGGTCGCCGCCCTGAGGTCCTAACCTCATGGATCAGGGTCTCGTCGGTCTGGCCTTCGCCGCTGGATTGGTGGCGGCGCTGAACCCTTGTGGCTTTGCCATGCTGCCCGCGTACCTACTTCTGGTGGTGCGCGGGCAGCAGTCCGGCGAACGGTCGGGGGCGCCGGTGGGTTTAGCGTCGGTCGGCCGGGCACTGGCAGCCACTGTCGGGATGGGGCTCGGCTTTTTGACGGTGTTCGGAGTGTTCGGCGCGCTGACCGTATCGGCGGCCTCGACCGTGCAGCGATATCTGCCGTACGGAACGGTGGTAATCGGACTTGTGCTTGTCGCGCTTGGAGTTTGGTTGCTGTCGGGTCGGAAGCTGTCGGCATTGACGCCTCGGCCACTCGGCCTGCGATGGGCTCCCAGTGTGCGGCTGGGCTCGATGTATGGCTACGGCGTCAGCTATGCGATTGCCTCGCTGTCGTGCACCATCGGGCCGTTCCTGGCGGTCACCGCGGCTGGCGTGCGGGGTGGATCGGTTGTCACGGGCGTGTCGATCTACCTCGCCTATGTCGCGGGTCTGACCTTGGTCGTCGGCGTTCTTGCCATCGCCGCGGCGACGACGAGCTCGGCCATGGCCGACCGCGTGCGGCGAATCTTGCCGTTCGTCAACCGGATCAGTGGCGCGCTACTGGTGCTGGTCGGGCTGTACGTGGCCTATTACGGCCGCTACGAGCTGCGTCTGTTCAATACCGGGGCGAATCCGCAGGATGCCGTCATTACCGCGGCCGGTCGCCTGCAAGGCATGCTGGCCGGCTGGGTGCACCAACACGGTGTATGGCCGTGGGTTGGGGCATTGTTCGTGCTGGCGGTCGGGGTAGTCGGCAGCGCCTGGTACCGACGGGCGCAACGTTAGGGGCACCCCACCGCAGTGCGGCTGGACATCATCACCGGATCCGGTGTCGTCACCAACAAGTTGGAACCGTCGGACGGTCCCGAGCCAGGTGATGAAACCTTCGTCCTGCAAGCGCGCAGCGATTCCGGTGATGTCGACGTCCACCGGGCGCATCCGGCACATGAAACGGTGGGCGGGTGACGGCTACCTGATCCAGCCGCGCCGGCGGCCCCACAAGTCGCGGACCAGGGCGAAGAGCACCACTGCGGCAAACCCGATCAGGAACCAGTCCTCGATATGGCCGACGTGGTTGCCGCGCAGCATCGCCAGCAGGAATCCGAAGATGATCAGGCCGACAACGTGCCAGATGCGGTGATTGATTCTGCTCCAACCCCACGCCGCAGACGGCACCTCAACGGTGTCGACGCCGGTGAAGTGTTCCACCTCGGTACTGGCCACGGCGAAATCCCTTTCGGATCGGATTGGCTTCTCAAGTGGAGATTCTGGCACACATGCCGGCAGGGCCCACCGGGTTGGTCGCGCCGACCGGCCCGGCTTCAAGAGGGACCCGCACAGCACAGCGTGGCCCGCGTCGTCGGCGGACGGCACAATGAGTGAGTGACCAACCCAACGACCGACGGGCAAACCGAGGGCCGCCTGCGCGTGCTGGTGCTGGGCAGTACCGGCTCGATCGGTACCCAGGCGCTGGAGGTCATAGCGGCCAATCCGGACCGCTTCGAGGTGGTCGGCCTGGCTGCGGGGGGCGCGCATCTGGACACGCTGCTGCGGCAGCGCGCCGAGACCGGAGTCACCAATGTCGCCATCGCGGACGAGCGTGTGGCAGAGATGGTCGGCCAAGAATTCGGGGGGGTCCCCTTCCGCGGACCCGAAGCGGTTACCCGACTGGTCCAGGAGACCGAAGCCGACGTCGTCCTCAATGCGCTGGTGGGAGCGTTGGGCCTGCGACCCACGTTGGCTGCGCTTGCCTCAGGGGCCCGGCTGGCGCTGGCCAACAAGGAATCGTTGGTCGCCGGTGGTCCGCTGGTGTTGCGGGCGGCGCGGCCGGGTCAGATCGTGCCCGTCGACTCCGAACACTCCGCGCTGGCCCAGTGCCTGCGCGGCGGTACACCCGACGAAGTCGCCAAGATGGTGCTGACCGCCTCAGGAGGGCCGTTTCGCGGCTGGACCGCCGCCGAGCTCGAGGGCGTCACCCCCGAGCAAGCGGGCGCCCACCCCACCTGGTCAATGGGCCCGATGAACACGCTGAACTCGGCGTCGCTGGTCAACAAGGGGCTTGAGCTCATCGAAACCCACCTGCTGTTCGGCATCCCTTACGACCGCATCGAGGTCGTCGTACACCCTCAGTCAATTGTTCATTCAATGGTCACCTTCGTTGACGGCTCGACCATCGCCCAGGCCAGCCCCCCGGATATGAAGCTGCCGATTTCCTTAGCCCTGGGCTGGCCACAGCGGGTACCCGGGGTGGCCGCGTGCTGCGACTTCAGCACAGCCTCTAGCTGGGAATTCGAGCCACTGGACAACGACGTTTTCCCCGCCGTCGAGCTGGCCCGGTATGCCGGGCAGACCGGCGGCTGCATGACCGCCGTCTACAACGCGGCTAATGAGGAGGCGGCGGCAGCTTTTCTTGCCGGCCGGGTCGGGTTCCCCGCCATCGTCAAAACCATCGCCGACGTGCTGCACGCCGCCGACCAATGGGCGGTTTCACCCGCTAACGTGGATGAGGTACTAGACGCGCAGCGCTGGGCACGTGAGCGGGCGCAGCGCAGCGTCGCAACTGCCAGCCCCACGAAGGTCTCCGGATCGGTTTGAGAAAGGTCCTCGCAGCCTGATGATGTTCGTTATCGGCATTGTGCTGTTCGCCCTTGCCATCCTGATCTCGGTGGCCCTGCACGAGTGTGGGCACATGTGGGTCGCACGCGCTACCGGCATGAAGGTGCGTCGCTATTTCGTCGGCTTTGGTCCCACGCTGTGGTCGACCCGGCGCGGTGAAACCGAGTACGGCGTCAAAGCCATTCCACTGGGCGGCTTCTGCGATATCGCCGGTATGACCTCGGTCGAGGAGCTGGGTGCCGACGAAACCGACCGCGCGATGTTCAAGCAGGCGACCTGGAAGCGAGTCGCGGTGTTGTTCGCGGGTCCTGGCATGAACTTCGTCATCTGCCTGGTGCTGATCTATGGCATCGCACTGGCCTGGGGACTGCCGAACCTGCACCCGCCGACCCGGGCCGTGGTCGGCGAAACCGCTTGTGTCGCACCGGAAGTGGCTCCTGGCAAGGTCGGGGATTGCACTGGTCCCGGTCCGGCGGCGCTTGCCGGAATTCGCCAGGGCGACGTGGTAGTCAAGGTCGGTGACACCCCGGTGTCCACTTTCGAGGACATGGCCGCCGCGGTCCGCAAGCTGCACGGCACCGTTCCGGTCGTCGTCGAGCGTGACGGCACCGCGATCACCACCTACGTCGACGTCACACCCACCCAACGCTTCATCGCCAATGGGCAGGGCAGTCAGCCGGAACCATCGACGGTGGGTGCCATCGGCGTCGGCGCGGTCAGAGTCGCACCCGCACACTACGGTGTGCTCTCCGCGATACCGGCCACCTTTGCCTTCGCCGGAGAGCTGACCGTCGAGGTGGGCAAGGCGCTGGTCACGATCCCGACAAAGGTGGGTGCGCTGGTGCATGCCATCGGCGGTGGACAGCGTGACCCGCAAACGCCGATGAGCGTGGTCGGAGCCAGCATCATCGGTGGCGACACCGTCGACCACGGGCTGTGGGTGGCGTTCTGGTTCTTCTTGGCCCAGCTGAATCTCATTTTGGGTGCCATCAACCTGGTGCCGCTGTTGCCCTTCGATGGCGGTCACATCGCGATCGCGATGTTCGAAAAGGTCCGTAACCTCATCCGGTCCGCGCGTGGCATGGTCGCGGCCGCGCCGGTGAACTATCTCAAACTCATGCCCGCGACGTATGTCGTGTTGGTGTTTGTGGTCGGCTACATGTTGCTGACCGTGACCGCTGATCTGGTCAATCCGATCAGGCTCTTCCAATAACGAACCAAAGGAATCAACAACAGTGACCATTGGCCTGGGTATGCCGGACGCTCCGGCGCCCACGCTTGCCCCCCGACGCAGCACGCGCCAACTGATGGTCCGCGACGTCGGGGTCGGCAGCGACTATCCGATCTCGGTGCAGTCGATGTGCACCACCAAAACCCATGACGTCAACTCGACCTTGCAGCAGATCGCCGAGTTGACCGCTGCCGGCTGCAACATCGTCCGGGTGGCCTGCCCGCGTCAAGAGGATGCCGACGCGCTTGCCGAGATCGCCCGACACAGCCAGATTCCGGTGATCGCCGACATTCACTTTCAGCCGAAGTACATCTTCGCCGCCATCGACGCCGGGTGTGCCGCCGTGCGGGTAAACCCGGGCAATATCAAGGAATTCGACGGCCGGGTCGCCGAGGTCGCCAAGGCCGCCGGCGAGGCCGGTATCCCGATCCGCATCGGCGTCAACGCCGGCTCGCTGGACAAGCGATTCATGGAGAAGTACGGCAAGGCCACGCCCGAGGCGCTGGTGGAGTCTGCGCTGTGGGAGGCCTCGCTGTTCGAGGAGCACGGTTTTGGCGACATCAAGATCAGCGTCAAGCACAACGATCCGGTGGTGATGGTCGCCGCTTACGAGTTGCTGGCCGCCCAATGCGATTACCCGCTGCACCTCGGTGTCACCGAGGCCGGTCCTGCCTTCCAGGGCACCATCAAGTCCGCGGTCGCCTTCGGCGCACTGCTGTCGCGGGGCATCGGCGACACCATCCGGGTATCGCTATCCGCGCCGCCGGTCGAAGAAGTCAAGGTTGGCAATCAGATTCTCGAGTCGCTGAACCTGCGGCCGCGCTCGCTCGAGATCGTGTCCTGCCCGTCGTGTGGTCGCGCCCAGGTCGACGTCTACACCTTGGCCAACGAGGTTACCGCCGGTCTGGAGGGTCTCGATGTGCCGCTGCGGGTTGCCGTGATGGGGTGCGTCGTGAACGGTCCGGGCGAGGCCCGTGAGGCCGACCTGGGCGTTGCGTCGGGAAATGGCAAGGGCCAGATCTTTGTTCGCGGCGAAGTGATCAAGACCGTGCCCGAATCTCAGATCGTCGAGACGCTGATCGAAGAGGCCATGCGGCTTGCCTCAGAAATGGGCTCCGAAGCGAACGGTACAAGAAGCACCGATCACGGTCCGGGCACAACTCCGAGCGGTTCGCCTGTTGTGACCGTAAGCTGATAGGGGCCAGTGCCCTTTAACTGGCCCTGAGTTCGCACCACAGGAAGTTCGCCAGATGTCGGCTCCGCCCATCTTCCGCCTTGTCGGGGAGCGACGGGTGTCTGTGGTGCGCGACGCCGCCGCTGTCTGGCGGGTGTTCGACGACGATCCCGTCGGGTCGTGCATGGTCGCGGCGCGCGTGGCAGACCACGGCATCGACGCCAATTCGATCGGCGGGGAATTGTGGACTCTCCGGGGTGTGGAGGAGTCGCTGTGCTTCGCCGGCGCCAACCTGATCCCGCTGCGCGGCGCACCGGCTGACCTGAATGCGTTCGCCGACGAGGCGATGAGCGGGACGCGCCGGTGTTCGTCGCTGGTCGGCAGGGCCGACCTGGTGATGCCGATGTGGGAGCGGCTTGAGTCGGCTTGGGGTCCGGCCCGTGATGTGCGCGATCGCCAGCCGCTGCTGGCGTTGTCCACCCACCCGAACTGCGAAATCGACCCCGGGGTGCGCCAGGTCCGACCGGAAGAGCTGGACGCCTACCTGGTGGCCGCCGTCGACATGTTCATCGGCGAAGTGGGCGTCGACCCCCGGCTCGGCGACGGTGGCCGCGGCTACCGACGGCGGGTGGCCAGCCTGATTTCGGCCGGTCGCGCCTGGGCCCGCTTCGAGCACGGTCAAGTCGTGTTCAAAGCCGAAGTGGGTTCGCAGTCTCCGGGGGTCGGTCAAATCCAAGGGGTCTGGGTGCACCCGGAGTGGCGGGGCCTGGGCGTCGGAACTGCCGGCACCGCGACGGTGGCCGCCGTAATCGTCGGTACCGGACGGACCGCCAGCCTGTACGTGAACAACTTCAACACGGTGGCACGTGCCGCGTACGCCCGAGTCGGCTTCGCCGAAGTCGGCACGTTCGCGACGGTGCTGCTGGACTAGCCGGTGCGGGCGGCGGCTGCGCGAACGTAACGCGGCTGCGAATTCGGGCCAGCCGCATTTTGGGCAGTGGCGTTACATGCGCTGGATTGCCCGCCTCCTTCTCGCGCCGTTCCACAGCGCGCATCGTCGGTGGGCTGCGTGTGCATAACGGTTCGGTCTCGGTGTGTCTGCGCCGGTGTCTGGGCCGCAGTTCTTAACATCAGCAACGATGGTAACTAGAACAACACTGGCCTCATCCGCCTCAGCTCTGATGCTCGTCGCGGTCATCGCCCTGTCCGGATGCACTCCGCGGCCGGACGGCCCGGCCCCGGCTGCCGAAAAGTTCTTCGGCGCCTTGGCTGTCGGAGACACCGCGACGGCCGCCCAACTCAGCGACAACCCCAACGAGGCCCGCGAAGCACTCAACGCGGCCTGGGCCGGACTGCAGGCGACTCACCTCGACGCGCAGATTCTCAACTCCAAGTACGCCGAGGACACCGGCACGGTCGGCTATCGCTTCACTTGGCATCTGCCCAAAAACCGAACCTGGAGCTACGACGGCCAGCTGAAAATGGCGCGCGACGAGGGGCGCTGGGAGGTTCGCTGGGCCACCACCGGGCTGCACCCCAAACTGGGCGAGCATCAGACGTTCGCATTGCGGGCCGATCCACCGCGGCGCGCCTCGGTGAACGAACTCGGAGGCAGCGATGTGCTGGCGCCGGGCTACCTGTATCACTACACGCTGGACGCCACTCAAGCTGGGCCCGCCCTGATCGAGACGGCGCACGCGGTGGTGGATGTCCTCCATCCTTTCAATGGCACGCTGAATGACCCGCAGTTGCTCGCCGAACAAGCCAGCTCGGCGACCCAGCCGGTGGACCTGGTGACACTGCATCCTGACGACAACGACAAGGTCTTCCCGGCGATTGGCAGGCTGCCCGGCATCGTGATCACACCCCAGCCCGAAATGCTGCCGACCGATCCCCATTTCGCGCCGGCGGTTATCTCCGAAGTGAAGAAGGCGGTGGTTGACCAACTCGACGGCGAGGCGGGCTGGCGGGTGGTCAGTGTCAACCAGAACGGTGTCGAGGTTGAAGTGCTGCACGAGGTCCAGGGGTCGCCAGCGCCGTCGATCTCGATCACGCTGGACCGGGCGGTGCAGAACGCCGCTCAGCACGCGGTGGATACCCGGGGCGGCAAAGCCATGATGGTCGTGATCAAGCCGTCGACCGGGGAAATTCTCGCGATCGCGCAGAACGGGGGCGCCGATGCTGACGGCCTGGTGGCCACCACCGGCCTGTTCCCGCCCGGGTCGACCTTCAAGATGGTCACCGCCGGTGCCGCCGTCGACCGCGATATGGCCACGCCTAACACGATGCTGGGCTGCCCGGGCCATATCGACATCGGTCACCGCACCATCCCCAATTACGGTGGCTTCGATCTCGGTGTGGTACCGATGTCACGTGCGTTCGCTAGTTCCTGCAACACCACCTTCGCCGAGTTGGGTAGCAAAATGCCGCCCCGTGGTCTGACGCAGGCGGCCACCCAGTACGGAATCGGGCTGGACTATCAGGTCGATGGCATCACCACGGTGACCGGCTCGGTGCCGCCGACGGTGGACCTTGCCGAGCGCACTGAAGACGGCTTTGGCCAGGGCAAGGTGCTGGCCAGCCCATTCGGCATGGCCCTGGTGGCGGCGACGGTCGCCGCCGGCAAGACCCCAGTACCGCAGCTGATCGCCGGTCGGCCGACGACGGTCCAAGGCGATACCACGCCGATCAGCCCGAAGATGATTGACGCGCTGCGGCCCATGATGCGGCTGGTGGTGACCAATGGGACCGCCAAGGAGATCGCCGGCTGCGGGGCGGTGTACGGGAAGACCGGTGAGGCCGAGTTCCCGGGCGGATCGCATTCCTGGTTCGCCGGGTACCGCGGCGATCTGGCGTTCGCCTCGCTGATCGTCGGGGGTGGCAGCTCGGAATACGCCGTCCGGATGACCAAAGTGTTGTTCGAATCGCTGCCGCCGGACTTCCTGGCCTAGGGCCGGTGCTACAGCCGCGGCCCCCGGTTCCTTGCAGCGGTAAGTTGCGAGGGTAGGCGAAGCCCACCCGGTTTAGGGCCGGTTGTTTTAAACGTCAGGAAAGGCCATGACTGAGACCGGTGGAGAGATGGTGGCGTTACGGGTCTCGGACGCCGACCGAAACGGCACGATGCGGCGATTGCACAACGCCGTGGCGCTCGGGCTGATCGATATCGACGAGTTCGAGCAGCGCTCGTCACAAGTGTCCTACGCGCGTACCCGCGGTGAGTTGGACGGGCTGGTCGGTGATCTGCCCGGACCAGGCGCCATCGTCACATCCGCGGCTGACCGGGTGGAACTGCGTGGCTGGGCCGGCTCGCTGAAGCGCCACGGCGAATGGACGGTGCCCTCCCGACTGGCGCTGGTACGCCGAATGGGCTCGGTCGAACTCGACCTCACCAAGGCCCGGTTCGCGGGGCCGGTGGTGGTCATCGAACTCGACATGAGACTCGGCTCGGTGGAGATCCGTTTGCCGGATGGCGCCAGCGCGTCGATCGACGACGTCGAGGTGTACGTGGGCAGCGCCAGCGACCGCCGCAAAGGCGCACCGGGCGAGGGAAGGCCGCACGTTGTGTTGACCGGTCGGGTGGTGTGCGGCTCGGTGGTCATCCGGGGGCCGCGCCGCTCGTTTCTCCGCCGCCGCAGGGTCTGATTGCCCGGCTCCTTCTCGGGCCGTTGCACGGCCCGCATCGTCGCCGCGCGGGTCTGATTGCCCGGCTCCTTCTCGGGCCGTTGCACGGCCCGCATCGTCGCCGCGCGGGTCTGATTGCCCGGCTCCTTCTCGGGCCGTTGCACGGCCCGCATCGTCGCCGCGCGGGTCTGATTGCCCGGCTCCTTCTCGGGCCGTTGCACCGCCCGCATCGTCGCCGGGCGGGTCTGAGCACCCGGCAGGCGCGATTAAGCTGGCGGCATGCCTGCTCGCACCGCGCTTTCTCCCGGAGAGTTGTCCCCGACTCTGCCGGTGCCCAGCCGCATCCCGCGTCCGGAATATGTCGGTAAGCCCACCGCCCAGGAGGGCAGCGAGCCGTGGGTGCAGACGCCGGAGGTAATCGAGAAGATGCGCGTCGCCGGCCGGATCGCGGCCGGCGCGCTGGCTGAGGCGGGCAAAGCGGTTGCGCCCGGGGTCACGACCGACGAACTGGACCGGATCGCCCACGAGTACATGATCGACCACGGTGCCTACCCGTCAACTCTCGGCTACAAGGGATTCCCGAAGTCGTGCTGCACGTCGCTCAATGAAGTCATCTGCCATGGAATCCCTGACTCGACGGTGATCGCCGACGGTGACATCGTCAACATCGACGTCACGGCCTATATCGAAGGCGTGCACGGCGACACCAACGCGACTTTTCTGGCCGGCGATGTCTCAGAGGAGCACCGGCTGCTCGTGGAGCGAACCCGAGAGGCGACGATGCGAGCGATCAATGCCGTCAAGCCGGGTCGTGCACTGTCGGTCATCGGTCGCGTCATCGAGTCGTATGCGAATCGGTTCGGGTACAACGTGGTTCGTGACTTCACCGGTCACGGTATCGGTACCACGTTTCACAACGGCTTGGTCGTGCTGCACTACGATCAGCCCTCTGTGGCGACAATCATGCAGCCGGGAATGACGTTCACCATCGAACCGATGATCAACCTTGGTGGCCTGGACTACGAGATCTGGGACGACGGCTGGACCGTGGTCACCACGGACCGCAAGTGGACTGCGCAGTTCGAGCACACCCTGCTGGTCACCGACACCGGCGTTGAAATCCTCACGCTGCCGTGACCGTCCTACCCGCGGCCTGAGCCGGTGAGCGGGGCTCTGCTGGTCGCCGGCACCAGCTCCGACGCCGGGAAATCGGTGGTGGTAGCGGGTCTGTGCCGGTTGCTGGCGCGCGGCGGGGTTCGGGTGGCGCCGTTCAAGGCCCAAAACATGTCCAACAACTCTGTGGTCACCGTCGAAGGCGGCGAGATCGGCCGGGCCCAGGCGATCCAGGCACGGGCGGCGGGGTTGGACCCCAGCGTGCGATTCAACCCCATCCTGCTCAAACCCGGCAGTGACCGGACGTCACAGCTGGTCATCCGAGGCCAGGTCGCCGACTCGGTCACGGCGACTGGCTATGTGCAGCATCGCGACCGGCTCGCCGCTATCGTCCTCGACGAATTGTCGTGCTTGCGTGACGAGTTCGACGCAGTGATCTGTGAGGGGGCCGGCTCGCCGGCCGAAATCAACTTGCGTGCCACAGATTTAGCCAACATGGGATTGGCCAGGGCCGCGAATTTGCCGGTGGTCGTGGTGGGTGACATCGACCGTGGCGGTCTGCTCGCTCATCTGTTCGGGACGGTCGCGGTGCTCGAGCCCGACGACCAAGCGCTCATCGCCGGCTTCGTCGTCAACAAATTCCGCGGTGACCCTGCGCTGCTGGAACCCGGGCTGCAGCAGCTGCGTGCTATGACCGGCCGTCCAACCTATGGAGTGCTGCCCTACGCCGACGAGCTCTGGCTGGACGCCGAGGACTCGCTGTCGGTGGTCGCGCACCGGGTTGTCGGCACGCCCGCACCACCGCGCGGACGCGAGTGGCTGCGGGTGGCCGCGATCCGGCTGCCCCGGATTTCCAACTCCACCGACGTCGAGGCGCTGGCATGCGAACCGGGCTTGTTGGTGCGCTGGGTTACCGACTCCGCCGACCTGGCCGACACCGACCTGATCGTGATTCCCGGCAGCAAAGCCACCATCGCCGATCTGTCCTGGCTGCGCGATCATGGCCTGGCCGACGCCATCACGGAGCACGCCCGGGCCGGCAAGCCGGTGCTGGGTATCTGCGGGGGGTTTCAGATGTTGTGCCGGCGCATCGATGACCCGGTGGAATCCGGGATCGGGGAAGTGGCTGGGCTGGGGCTGTTGGACGCCGACATCGCCTTTAGCGAGGCTAAGACCTTGCGTCGCTGGCATCAGCCGCTCACCGGATACGAAATCCATCATGGGCGGCTGTCGCGGTGTGCCGAGGAAAGCTGGTTCGGCCTGGATTCCGAGCAAGACTGCGAACCGCATGGCGTCATGCGCGGCGCGGTGTTCGGCACTCATTGGCACGGCCTGCTCGACAACGACGACTTCCGTCGTGCGTGGCTCACCCGTGTCGCCGATGCGGCCGGCCGAAGCGGCTTCGTCGTCGCCGACACCAACGTCGTCGCGCGACGCGATGCCCAACTGGACCTGATTGCCGATCTGCTGGCGTCCCATCTCGACGTCGACGCCGTCCTCGGCCTGCTCGACGGTCCACCGCCGCGACGACCGCACGTCGCAAGTCAGTTGCGGCCGTAAGGCATTCGCCGAGATACGACAGCGTGAAGGTCCTGTTAACGGCGACGCAAAGACCCTTAAGCGACGCCGACGGGATCGGCGGTGGGCGCAAAGATGTGGAGGAATCGCCGCGCACGCAGGCCGGTTGGCTGTAGCGTGCGAAGGTGTCCTCGATGATGACCACGCTCGACGGGTTTCCCGTCCCGGTGGGTGTCGCCGGTCCCGAGAAGGGCGTCGTCGTCGTCATAGTGGGTGATGAAGAGCGTGCCCCCACTACGTATGACGCGGTTTGCGAGCGCCTACACACCGCATCGCTTCGGACGGTCGTTATCGGCCTTGATCCGCGGCTGACTCCCAAGTCGGTGGTCGGCATCCTCGACGCGCTGGGAATCGGGTGGGCCGTGGTGGTCGGCGACCGCGCCGGTGGCGAACTCGCCTGGGAACTGGCGGCAACCAGGCTGGGCCGCTTCGTCGGTCTGGTGGTAATCGACCGTGGACATCCCCGGGTGGCCGATCGTGACGGCGTGGTTCGCGGCGAACACTGCCCGCCGGTGGAGATCGGCACGACCGTGTTGGTCAGCTCGCCGGCCGCTCGCGCGGTGGCCCGCGCCAGCCAGCAGTACGTTTACGCCGAATACCGGGTGGTGCAGCTTGGACGGCGCACAGTGCAGGAGTCGACGGCACAGTTGGCCGCCGAGATCGTATTGCGCACCAGCACCTGGTAGTGCCTGGTTGACTAGCGGTCATGGCTGCAGAGGAAGGTGCTGTGACCGATCCGAATTCTCCGATGTTGTCGGTGGCCGCGTTGGAACAACTGGTGGGCATCGGCGCGGTGGACACCGTCATCGTGGCGTTCGCCGACATGCAGGGCCGGCTCGTCGGAAAGCGGGTGGCCGCGCGGTTCTTTGTCGACGAAGTGGTCGCCCACGGCGCTGAGTGCTGCAGCTACTTGCTGGCCGTCGACGTCGACATGAACACGGTGAGCGGCTATGCGATGTCTAGCTGGGACACCGGGTACGGCGACATGGTGATGAGGCCGGATCTGTCCACCCTTCGGCTCATTCCGTGGCTGCCCAACACGGCCCTGGTGATAGCGGACCTGGGTCGGGTGGACGGCAACCCGGTTACCGTGTCACCCCGCGCCATTTTGCGCCGCCAGCTCGACCGACTGGGCGAGCGCGGACTGCTGGCCGATGTCGCTACCGAGCTGGAATTCATCGTGTTCGACCAGCCTTATCGCCAGGCGTGGGCCAGCGGCTACCGCGGCCTGACACCGGCCAGCGACTACAACATCGACTATGCGATCTCGGCGTCGTCGCGGATGGAGCCGCTGCTGCGCGACATCCGGCAGGGTATGCAGGGTGCAGGCCTGCAATTCGAGGCCGTCAAAGGCGAATGCAACAGGGGTCAGCAAGAGATCGGTTTCCGTTACAACGAGGCGTTGGTCACCTGCGACAACCACGTCATCTACAAAAACGGTGCCAAAGAGATCGCCGACCAGCACGGCAAAAGCCTGACGTTCATGGCGAAATACGATGAGCGGGAAGGCAACAGCTGCCACATCCACCTCTCGCTGCGCGATATGGACGGCTCCGCGGTGTTCGCCGACGGCAGCCGCCCGTATGGCATGTCGACGACGTTTTGCAGTTTCGTCGCCGGCCTGCTGGACACCTTGCGCGAGCTCACGTTGTTCTATGCGCCGAACATCAACTCCTATAAGCGATTTGCCGACGGTAGCTTTGCGCCCACGGCGGTGGCCTGGGGACTGGACAATCGCACCTGCGCTCTGCGGGTCGTCGGCCACGGGCGCAGCACCCGGGTCGAGTGCCGGGTTCCCGGCGGCGACGTCAACCCCTACTTGGCGGTGGCGGCGCTGCTCGCCGGAGGGTTGTACGGTGTCGAACAGGGCCTGGAGCTACCGGAGCCTTGCGCGGGGAACGCCTATGAAGCCCCCGGCGTCGAGCGGCTGCCCGCCACGCTGGCCGATGCGGCCGCGTTGTTCGGCGGGTCGGTGCTCGCGCGGGAGGCGTTTGGCGACGATGTTGTCGCGCACTACCTGAACAACGCTCGCGTGGAAGTAGCGGCGTTCAACGCGGCGGTCACCGATTGGGAGAGGATGCGTGGTTTTGAACGCCTCTAGACGCCCGGTGGTGGGTCTGACGACTTATCTGGAGCAGGTGCGGGCCGGGATCTGGGACGTCCCCGCGGGTTATCTGCCTGCCGACTACTTCGAGGGCGTCATCATGGCCGGTGGGATCGCGGTGTTGCTACCGCCGCAGCCGGTGGACCCCGAGGTCGTCAGCTCTGTGCTCGACAGCTTGCATGCGCTGGTAATCACCGGGGGTTATGACCTCGACCCCGCCGCATATGGCCAGCAACCGCATCCGACTACCGAACAGCCTCGCACTGCCCGCGACGCTTGGGAGTTGGCGCTGTTACAGGGCGCGCTGGCCCGGGGGCTGCCGGTGCTGGGGATCTGTCGCGGCGCGCAGGTGCTCAACGTCGCGCTCGGCGGCACGCTGCACCAGCACCTGCCCGACGTTCTCGGGCACAACGGGCATCGGGCGGGCAACGGAGTGTTCACCAGGTTGCCGGTGCGCACCGTGGCGGGCACCCGGCTAGCCGCGCTGGTAGGGGAGTCCGCTGATGCGCCGTGCTACCACCATCAGGCCATCGACAAAGTCGGTGAGGGTCTCGTGGTCAGCGCGTGGGACCCCGACGGCGTGGTCGAGGCGCTGGAGCTGCCCGGGGATAGTTTCGTGCTTGCGGTGCAATGGCACCCGGAGCAGTCCCTGGACGACCTGCGGCTATTCAACGCGATCGTGGATGCTGCGCGGTCGTATGCGGAGCAGATGAGCTGAGATGGGCACGGTGCAACTGATCAACCCCGCCACCGAGGAAGTGCTGGCCTCCGTCGACCACCTCGATGCCGCCGCGGTCGACGACGCGGTAGGGCGGGCGCGGACGGCTCAACGGCGCTGGGCGCGGTTGTCTCCGTCCGAACGGGCCGCCGGTCTGCGGGCATTCGCCGCCGTAGTCGATGCGCATATCGACGAGCTGGCAGCGCTCGAGGTCGCCAATTCGGGGCACCCCATCGCGTCGGCCGAGTGGGAAGCCGGCCACGTGCGTGACGTGTTGACGTTCTATGCCGCTAGCCCGGAACGCTTGTCGGGCAAGCAAATTCCGGTAGCCGGGGGGCTCGACGTCACCTTCAACGAACCGCTGGGCGTGGTCGGCGTGATCACGCCGTGGAACTTCCCGATGATGATTGCGTCCTGGGGCATCGCGCCGGCCCTGGCCGCGGGCAACGCGGTGCTGGTTAAACCCGCCGAGTGGACGCCACTGACCACGATCCGGCTCGGGGAGTTGGCGGTAGAAGCCGGACTGGACGAAGATCTGCTGCAGGTACTGCCGGGACAGGGCGCGGTGGTCGGGGAGCGGTTCGTCACCCATCCTGAGATCCGCAAGATCGTGTTCACCGGGTCCACCGAAGTCGGCAAAACGGTGATGATCGGCGCGGCCGCTCAGGTCAAGCGGGTGACACTGGAACTGGGCGGCAAGAGCGCCAACGTCATCTTCTCCGACTGTGACCTGGAGCGCGCCGCGGCGACCGCGCCGGCCGGCGTGTTCGACAACGCCGGGCAGGATTGCTGCGCCCGCAGCCGGATCCTGGTGCAGCGCAACGTTTATGACCGTTTCATGGAGCTGCTGGAGCCGGCGGTGCGCAGCGTCGTGGTCGGGGACCCCCGAGCCCGTGACACCGAGATGGGTCCGCTGGTGTCGGCCGCGCACCGCGACAAGGTGGCTTCCTATGTGCCCGACGGCGCCCCTGTCGCGTTTCGCGGCACGGCGCCGTCCGGCCGCGGATTCTGGTTTCCGCCAACGGTTCTGACTCCGCAGCGTACCGACCGTACCGTCACCGACGAGATCTTCGGCCCAGTCGTCACCGTGCTGGCGTTCGACGACGAGCACGACGCGATCACGCTGGCCAACGACACCGCCTACGGCCTGTCGGGGTCGATCTGGACCGACGACTTGTCCCGCGCGCTGCGGGTGTCGCGGGCGGTCGAATCCGGCAACCTGTCGGTGAATTCCCACTCGTCGGTCCGTTACAACACGCCGTTCGGTGGTTTCAAGCAGTCGGGGCTGGGCCGTGAGCTCGGCCCAGACGCGCCACTGCAATTCACCGAGACCAAGAACGTTTTCATCGCGATCAGAGAGGACTAGGTGGTGGCGGTCGATCTCACCCGACGGCTGGCGGGCCGCGTGGCAGTCATTACCGGCGGCGGCAGCGGCATTGGATTGGCCGCGGGCCGGCGGATGCATGCCGAGGGCGCGACCATCATCGTGGGTGACATCGACGGCGACGCCGGTGCCGCGGCGGCCCACGAGCTGTCCGGTTTGTTTGTGCCAACCGATGTTTCCGACGAGGACGCGGTCAACGCGCTGTTCGATACCGCGGCCGAAGCCTACGGCTCGATCGATATTGCGTTCAACAACGCCGGCATCTCACCGCCCGAAGACGACCTGATCGAAAACACCGGACTGCAGGCGTGGCAACGAGTCCAAGACGTCAACCTCAAATCGGTGTACCTCTGCTGCCGGGCGGCGTTGCGGCACATGGTCCCCGCGCAAAAGGGTTCAATCATCAACACGGCGTCGTTCGTCGCGGTGCTGGGATCGGCGACGTCGCAAATCTCCTACACCGCCTCCAAGGGCGGGGTCCTGGCCATGTCACGGGAGCTGGGGGTGCAATTCGCCCGGCAGGGTATCCGCGTGAACGCGCTGTGCCCGGGGCCGGTCAACACCCCGCTGCTGCAAGAACTTTTCGCCAAAGATCCCGAACGGGCCGCCCGCCGCTTGATGCACGTGCCGGTGGGCCGCTTCGCCGAACCCGACGAAATCGCTTCGGCAGTAGCGTTTTTGGCGAGCGACGACGCGTCTTTCATCACCGCCTCGACGTTCTTGGTGGACGGCGGCATCAGCTCGGCCTATGTCACCCCTCTCTAACCGTCGTACTCGCTAACGGCATGACGGCCACAATGGTGGCTCGCTGACTGCGACCAAACGGATTGGCTCGCATACCCAGCCCCTCCGCAACGGCTCCACAGTAACGGGGCTGGGCGCCGTGGCTGTCGTCCAGGCTCGCGGTACCGACAACATCCCGATCGACGTGCCGCGACCGAAACCCGCAGTAACCGCCGCGCCGCTGACACCACCCGGCTTCGGGAAGAGTGATTGCAACGCCGCTGCCTTATTCAGGGAGTTCAGGTGGCTAATCGCGAAGCCCGACGGCGCGGACAGTGAACTCAGCTTCGACAGAGACGATGTGACCGGCGACAGGGACGCATCGAACGTTGTCAGCGGTGATAACGCCAGTTCCTCCAGTGCTTCGTGGATGGCTGAGATCACTTGGCAGCCAGCCGATATAACATCCGGCGCCGCTGTCAACGCCCAGCCACCGGACGCTTGGGTGACGGGCGCATCTTGGGGAGCCGGCGCCGCGGTATCAGGCGGCGAGATGAACGGTGTCACCATCGAGGCGTCGGCCGATGCGCCGGCATAGGCGTACAAGGCGTCGGCGTCCTCGGCCCACATCTGTTCGTATTCGGCTTCGGTGTCCGCGATTGCCGGACCGGTTTGGCCCAGGCAGTTCGTCGAGACCAGCGACATCCACTGCGCGCGGTTGGCGTCGATCGCCGCCGGGGGCACCATCGCCGCCAGCGCCGACTCATAGGCGCTCGCGGCCGCCCTGGCCTGGGTGGCCGCCTGCTCGGCTTGTGCGGCAGCCGCTTTGAGCCATTCGATATGGGGTGCCGCGGCTTGAGTCATCGTCATCGAAGCTGGGCCCTGCATTCGCTGCGCCAGCTTCGAGGTCACCGAACTGTAGTTCGCCGCCATGTCGGACAGCTGTGCGGCCAGCCCGTCCCAGGCTGTGGCGGCGCAGATCATCGATTCCGGTCCGGGGCCTGAATACATTCGCTCGGAGTTGGTTTCCGGCGGTAGCGTCGCGAAATGCATTGCTATCTCACTTGAGCTGCCACGGGTAGGGCGGCGTGAGGTGTGCTGACAAACATGGACTCTTCCTTTAAGACATAGACGTACTTAAGACAGACCGACGCTGATGGTTGTCGTGTTGTCGGAGTGTGTCGAACTGCTATGCCCCCGCTACGGTTGCGGGAACTCGTCGTTTCGCGTCGGCACGACAGCCTGCCGCTGACCTATCAGCAACGCGCGACGCAGAGCTGGGTCACGATATCTTGGGCGGCGGGGGAATCCGCGCGTGAACCATCGTGGGTGCTGCCCGGCTGAAACTCTGACGCAGCAACCGAAGCCGGCAACGGCGACCGGACCGATTGTGGCGACAAGCGGGTCCACGTCGGAGGCCGATCGCGCGTCATCCACATGCTGTGGAACGGCTTCTTGTTTATCGGCGCAGCGCCGCACGAAGAGCCATCAACAACATGGCTGGTGGGTTGGGAGCGACCATGAAGTTGCGCATCGTCGGCATGCGTGGCGACGTCTAGGGTTCCCTGTGACCACGCCGCCGGCTCCGGCAGTGCAGCCGCGGCGAACTGGGGCCGCAACGCCGAACCTGCGATGAGGGCAACGAAGAGGCTAAGCGCGGCGACGATTGCGATGGCCGACTGCCATCGTCGAATCTGACCAGCGCCCCGAAGATCCACAGTGCCCCGACTGTACAACACGACCCTTGGTCAGCAACTGCAGCGAGCTGTGAAAACGATCAAAGTCCGTTGTGTATTTGCGGCGCAGTGCTGCGGTCGAATCCGAGTCTCAGCGAACTCAGCCGTGCCACGAGATCAGCGGAATCGCCATTTCGGCCGCGGTGGCCGCGCCGTGAAAGCCGATGAGGCGAGCCGTTTCCGGCGGCTCATGTGCGGTTGCCAGCACCGCCGCATCGCCGGTACAGATGACCACGACATCGCCGATCCGCGCCAGGTGTTCGCGGGCTGACCGGCCCGAATATTCCCGTGGCCACGGCCTGCTCGCGGCTATAGACCTCGGCCCGGCCGTCCAGCACTTCGCTCCAGGCGGCCTGCACATCCGCTGCGGCGCCCGGCTCGGTGTGCAGGTAACGCACCCGCGGCTCGCCGGCGACCACGCGTACTCCCTCGCCCAGCCGGGGGTCGGTATCGAGGTCGACGCGCGCGTCCGCTGGGACGTTGAGGCCGCCGTGGTCGGCGGTCACCAGTAGTGCCGCGTTCGGGGGCAGGGTCTCGACCAGGCGGGTGAGCAGCGCATCGACGTCGGCCGCCGCCGTGTGCCACTTGGGCGAACCGATACCGAAAACATGGGCCGTGATGTCCAGTTCAGCGGTGTAGCCGTAGACCAGTCCCGGCGCCGCGCGCAGCTCGTCGGCCACCGCTTGGGTGTAATCGTCGGTTGGGTAGGTCGGGCGAAATTCGGCGCCGCGATACGCCGCATCGGTCAGTCCACTGCCCATAAACGGCGCCGGCAGCACAGCGCGGGCACCGATGCCGGCTTGATTGAGCCGCTCGAACCACGTTGGTAATGGCTGCCATGTCGCATGCGGTGGATCGTCACGCCAGCGGATGTGATTGATCACCCGATCGGTGCCGGGAACCCTGAGCGTGAAGCCCAGGATCCCGTGCTCGCCGGGCCGCGCACCGGTGCCCAGGGACACCAGGCTGGTCGGCGTGGTCGACGGGAAGGTGCAGACGAGTTGGGTTAGCCGCCCAGTGGCGCCGGCCAGCACGGAGGTGAGCAGCGGCGCACTGCCGGCTAACTCCGGAAGCAGGTGCCAGCCCAGTCCGTCCACCAGCACGACCGCGACGCGATCGACCTGATCAACCCCAACCCAGTCCGCCATCGCCAGCTTGTCGACGGCACCCGGCGCCCCGAGCAGTGCGGCCGCGGCGGGCAGCACGTCGCAGATAGAACCGGGCACGACGGTCAGTCTCGCATGCCACTAGACGTGGGCCAGCCGTTGACTGGTTATCCGCAGCTGACGGGCCGTACTGTCGGCGAGCGCGCGGACCTGCTGCGGCGACAGCCGGCCGCACAGCCGGCCCCAGTGCACCGCGACCTGGTCACCGACGGCCACATCGGGTACCGCGCTGTACCCATCAGCCCAGACCTCAAGCACGCGCGCCGACGGTTGCGACAGCGTAAGCGCCCGACCATCCCAGACCAGCGTTTGACACAAAACCTCGACTCGGTCACCGGCGCGGGAAAGTACTGTCCCGGAAGTGATTCGGCAGTTGTCCAGCACGCTCAACGGGTGATCATCCATACCGCAGCCCAGAAACCGGGTCCACGGATACACGCCGAAGACATGGAAACAGTGATTGCCGGCGGCCTCGCATGCCAGGTCCGCTTTGAGATGCGACCAGTAACGGCCTGCCTGCGGGCCGATGATTGCCAGCAACGCGTCGAAGAAGTCTTGCGGATCCAGGTCGGCACCGACGCCGCCGCCGAGCCAATACGACTCGACCAGACGATAATCCAGCGGGTCAGCGATCCCGGTCAGCGCCGACAGCACCCGCAAGTATGGCCAGGCCCCGGAAAACCTCGTCGCCGCACTGCGCACCTCGTCGACCGAACCGTCACGCAAGGTGGCTCCGAGTGGGGGACCGCAATAGCCCAGCGCGTTGGGCGCGTAGGCGTAGCGCGCGAACATCTCGGCGCCGCGGGTATCCGGGTCGGCCAACCGTCACACCCGCCCGGATTGTCCCACGAGCTTGACGGCGTCGCGGTGCATGCGGCCGAAGTTGTAGTAGGCCGCACAGGCCCCCTCGGGGGACACCATGCACGTCCCGATCGGGGTCTCCGGGGTGCACGCGGTGCCGAAAACCTTGCATTCCCAAGGTTTGAGCACACCCTTGAGCACCTCGCCACACTGGCAGGCCTTCGGGTCGGCGACCCGTACGCCAGGCATCGCGAACCGCAGCTCGGCGTCAAACTCCGCGAAGTCGTCGTGCAGCCGCAGCGCACTTTGCGAGATGAATCCCAGCCCACGCCATTCGAAGTGCGGGCGTAACGCAAACACCTTGCCCATCAGCGCCAATGCGGCCGGGTTGCCATGTTCGGGCACTACGCGCTTGTACTGGTTCTCCACCTCGCATCTGCCCTCGCGGATCTGACGCAGCAGCATCGCGACGGATGCCAGAATATCCAGCGGCTCGAATCCGGCCACCACCAATGGCTTTCGGTACACCTCCGGTACGAACCGGTACGGACGGTTGCCCACCACTGTGGACACGTGCCCGGGACCGATGAAACCCGACAGCCGCAGATCCGGCGACTCCAGGATGGCCTTGATCGGCGGCACGATCGTGACGTGGTTGCAGAAGACGCTGAAATTGGTCAGGCCAAGGTCGCGTGCCCGCACCAGCGTCACCGCGGTCGACGGTGCGGTGGTCTCGAAACCGATGGCGAAGAACACCACTTGCTTGTCGGGGTTGTCGGTCGCGATCTTCAGCGCGTCCAGCGGGGAATAGACGAATCGCACGTCGGCACCTCGCGCCTTGGCGTCCAGCAAGCTGCCAGCCGACCCAGGCACCCGCATCATGTCGCCGAAGCAGGTAAAGATCACGTCGGGTTGGCTGGCCAGCCACATCGCGTCGTCGATGCGGCCCATCGGGATCACACAAACCGGGCAGCCGGGGCCGTGCACCAGTTCGACGTTGTCGGGCAGCAGGTGTTCGATGCCGTGCCGGTAAATGGTGTGCGTGTGCCCGCCGCACACTTCCATGAACTTGAAGTGTTCCGGGCCGCTCCCGGCCAGGTGCTCGATGGCAACCAGCAGTTTGCGGGCCGCGGCCGGATCACGGAACTCGTCAACGAATTTCATCTCTGTCCCTTTCTCGGTCAGACAATGGCTGACGAGTCGAAGGCTGCTATTTCGGTGGTGTAGGCGTCGCCGAGTTTTTTGATGGCGGCCAAAGTGAGCAACGCCTCAGTCTCGTCGATCTTGGCCATCGCGAACCCGACGTGAACTAGTACCCAGTCGTCGGGTTCGGGCATGTCGTCTTCCAGCAGCCGCACGCTGATCGTGCGCTGTACGCCGCTGACGTCGATCTTCGCCAAATAGTTGGCAGGGTCGGTGATCTCAACGATCCGACCCGGAATCCCAAGACACATGTGTGGTCTCCTCTCTCAGCAGATTCGCGGCAACGGATCCCCGACAAGCATGTCGACGATCCGGGTACCGCCGAACCCGGTGCGCAGCACTACGCTTTCGGCCGGTTCGGTGACGATTTCCCCGACCTCGGACGCATCAGCGCCCAGCGGATGCGACCGCAACGCGTCCAGCCCGGCCTGCGCCTCCTCCGGGGCGACGACGGCGACGAACTTGCCCTCGTTGGCGACGTAAAGGGGATCGATGCCGAGCAACTCGCAAGCGCCATTGACCATGGGCGCCACGGGTAATCGCTCCTCTTCGAGCACGACCCCAAGGCCGCAGGCCTGGGCCAGTTCGTTGCACACGGTGCCCACCCCGCCTCGCGTCGCATCACGTAGCCAGCGGGTGGACGGGGCAGCCGCCATCAGCAGTTCCACCAGCGGGCTGAGCGAGGCGGTGTCGGAAGCAATGTCGGCCTCGATGGCCAAGTCGCCCCGGGCGAGCATGACCGCCATGCCGTGATCGCCCATCGACCCCGACAACAGCACCTTGTCCCCGGTACGCACCGATTGCGCCGACAGCGTGCGGCCCGCGGGAATGACACCGGCTCCGGTGGTGGTGACGAACAGGCCGTCGGCCGCGCCCTTGGGCACCACCTTGGTGTCGCCGGTGACGATCTGCACACCCGCTTTCGCGGCCGCAGCCGCCATGTCGGCGACGATCTCTTTCAATTCGGCTATCGAAAAGCCCTCTTCGAGCACGAACGCCGCCGAGATCCAGGACGGCACGGCGCCTGCCATCGCCAGGTCGTTGCAGGTGCCATGGACGGCGAGCTCGCCGATGGAGCCGCCGGGAAAACGCCTGGGTTGCACCACAAATGAGTCGGTGGACATCGCGATCCGCTCGCCGCTGGGTAATGTGAGGACCGCGCCGTCGCCCAGCGACTCCAGCATCGGGTTGCGAAACGCCTCCATGAACACCGCGTCCACCAGCGCCGCCGAGGCCTTCCCGCCCGCCCCGTGCGCCAGCGTCACATGGTCGTCGAGCAACCGGGGACGACGCCTGCGGAACGACTCGATCCGCTCGATCACCTCACCCTCGGCGAATCGCGGCCCCGACGACAGGTATTCGCCTGCTGACTTGCTCATGCGGCCCCCAAACCTTGATTGCCGGAACGCTCGTGGACTGCCCACCACAGCTGATAGCCCAGCAGCGCTTGCGATTCCTGAATGCGGTGCACACTTTGCGAACGAACGACGAAGCAGGCGTCGACATTTGGGTTGTTCACGAACGCGCCACCGTCGTAGCCGGCGAAACCGATGGTGTACAGGCCGCGTCGACGCGCCTCGGCCAGCGCGGTGAGCAGGTTGGGCGAATTGCCGCTGGTCGACATGGCGATGGCAATGTCACCGGCCTTCGCGCGGGCGATCAGCTGCCGGGCGAACACCAGCTCGAACCCGACGTCGTTGCCCAGTGCGGTCAGGATCGCTTGATCGGCGGTCAACGACCAGGCCGGCAACGGCTTGCCGATCGGCGGCCGGGCGAACAACGCCGCCAAGGTGGTGGAATCGGTGCAGCTGCCACCGTTTCCGAAGGTGAA
Organism: uncultured Actinomycetota bacterium; assembly: GCA_963730415.1. GTDB lineage: Bacteria > Actinomycetota > Actinomycetes > Mycobacteriales > Mycobacteriaceae > Mycobacterium. The sequence continues at coordinate 1,029,830 of CAVSSC010000004.1, forward strand.
CATCCGTCCCCCCGCCGCGAAACGGCGCGCCAATTCGGTGGCGGCCTGGTTCAGCAGGTCAGCGTTGGCTTCCAGGGTGGAGTGCCGCAGCGCCAGGCTTTCGGCCGCTTTTGCCTGTGCCGACGCGGCCAGGTCGGCGAGCAGCGATTTAGGGTCGTCTTCCTCGGCGTCGATAAACGGATACAGGAAGTTGGTGGGCTCGTCTTGGCTCATCAGTTCTCCTCGTCCACTCGCTTCATTTGCGCCGCTCCTCGATCCCGGCCATGCCGGCATCTTCGTCGCCGACGCGGCTGATCGCCGTGCCGGCATGCACCAGGACCAGCTCGCCGGCGGCGACCGGGTCGACAAGCGTGGTCACCACATTCTCGATACCCCGGGCCGTGCGCACCGCGGCCATCCCGTCGGCCGAGGCCGTCACCACCTCGCCCAGCCGCCCCTCGTCACTGCAAGTGACACAGACCGTTTCGTCGCACTCGGGGTCTGGCTTGAGCAACCCGGAGTGCTCGAAACACACGTGGGTCAGCTCCCACAACAGGTGATAGAACAGCACGAAGCCACCCGTCGCGGGCACTCGGGGATCGGGGTCGTCGAGCCACAGCACGTGATCGGCCATACCGGCCTTGGGTCGTTCGCCGCTGCCGATCCAAATCGTGGTTGCGCCCCACGCGGGACTGCGGCGCATCACCGAGCGCACTTGTGCGTTGTCCGCACCGGAGACCGCGACCAGGATGTCACCCGGCCGCACCGACACCCGCACCAGATCCACCAGGTCGGGTCCGGTCAACGCCACTGCCGGCAGTGCCCGTTTCCCCATGATCACCGGATGGACGAACTCGACCGCGATATGTAGCGCATGCGGTTCCCACGACGGAGCGATGGACCACATGGTGGCACCCGCGGCGAACCGCTTGGCCAGCGTGAAAGCGGCTGCGGCCAAGTCCTCGGCCAATTCGGCACCGAGCCCGCGATCGATCGCGGTGGTGGTCATAAGTCAGCCCTCCTCTAGCGCGGTCAGCATGGAGATCGCGGCCTGACCCAGTGCGAGTCCACCGTCGTTAGGCGGTACCGTGTGGTGGGTCAGCACCTCAAATCCGGCCAGCTGCAATCGCTTACGACATGCTCGTAGCAATAGCACGTTCTGGAACACCCCGCCGGTGAGGCCTACCAGCCTGATCGCGCCGGCCACCTGACCGACCACCTTGGCGACGGCGTCTGCGATCGCCTGGTGGAACGCAGCGGCCAGCAGCGCGGGTTGCGTGCCGGCGTACAGGGCCGACACCATCGTTTGCACCATGGGGGCGGGATCGATCACCCCGTCGGCCCGCACGGCCAGGGGCAAAGATGGCCCGATCCCCTCGGGATCTTGGCCCGCCGACTCCGCCAGCGCCTCAAGCTCGATGGCGGCTTGTCCTTCGTAGTCGATCCGGTGCCGCACCCCGAGCAAGGAGGCGACCGCGTCGAACAGCCGGCCCATGCTCGAACAGGGCACACATCCCGTCCCGCTCTCTAATTGTGAACGGGTGAGCCGCAATTCATCCGGAGTTGCCGCGGCGACCGGCGCCAGGTCGGGGGTCCATCCAATGTCGGCCATCCACAACTGGGACAGTGCCATCCGCCATGGATTACGTACCGCCGCATCACCGCCGGGCAGCGGTACCGGCAACAGGTGGCCGGCCCGGACGAAACGGTGGCTGTCGGTTCCGAGCGTGAGAATCTCGCCGCCCCAGATCGTCTGATCGCATCCATAACCGGTGCCGTCGAAGGAGACTCCGACGACGGGTTCGCCGATGCGTCCGTGCTCGGCCAGCAGCGACACCACGTGCGCGTGGTGGTGCTGGACCAGATCCAGCGGTCGATCGTCCGCATGGCGCTCCGCCCAGCTTCGGGTGTGGTACCCCGGATGCAGGTCGGCGGCCAATCGCAGCGGCTTTCCCCGTATTTCGCTGAGCTGGCCCACCGCGCGCTCGAATGCGCGCAGCGTCTCCCAGGTGGCCATGTCGCCGATGTGCCCGGACATATATGCGCGCGAGCCGTCGGTGAGACAGAAGGTGTTCTTCAGTTCGCCCCCTACGGCCAGCACGGCTGGGCCCTCCCGACCGATGTCGACCGGTAGCGGCGCGTAGCCGCGGGAACGGCGAATCGGCAGTTCCCGCCCGTCGATTACGCGCACCACCGAGTCGTCACACGGCACGTGGATCGGCCGGTCGTGGTCGAGCCGTGCGTCACACAGCACCGAAAGCCTGAGCGCGGCATCGTCTTCGGTGAAGCAGATGGGTTCGTCGGAGCGGTTGGCGCTGGTCAGCACCAGCGCCTCGGGCACCTGCTCGGTGGTGCCGGGCACGGGTGCCAGCAGCAGGTGGTGGATGGGGGAGTACGGCAGCATCAGCCCGAGCAGCGGGCTGCCGGGCGCGACGGCGTCGGCGATCGGCGCGCCGGGGCGGCGGCGCAGCAACACGATCGGGCGGGCCGGACTCGACAGCACCGCAGCCTCGGCGTCATCGATGTACGCGTAGCGGCGCGCGACATCCAGATCACGGACCAGCATGGCGAAGGGCTTGGCGCCGCGAGCTTTTCGTGCCCGCAGCGCACCGACCACCGTACCGTCATCGACGGTGCAGGCCAGGTGGTAACCTCCGATACCCTTGATCGATACCACCGCGCCCGCTGCCAGCGCCCGTTGGGTAGCCGCGAGCGCGGCATCCGATCCGCTTACCCGCCCGGCGTGCGAGCAGAACCACAGCGACGGTCCGCAATTGGGACAGGCGATCGGCTGCGCGTGAAAGCGGCGATCCGCCGGGTTGTGGTATTCGGCGGCGCATTGCTCACACATCGCGAATACCGACATGGTGGTTGCCGGACGGTCGTACGGCAACTCCCGGATGATGGTGAACCGTGGCCCGCAGTTGGTACAGGTCACGAATGGGTGGCGGTAACGCCGGTCGCGCGGGTCGAACAGCTCGGCGACACACTCGTCACAGACCGCGATGTCAGGCGGAATCGGTGTTTTAGGTGTGCTAGCACCGGCGATGGTCTGGCTCGCCACGATCCGGAACTCGGGTACGCATGCGGGCTCGGCCGCGAGGTCCCTAACGGAGACGGCGGTGATCCGCGCCAGCGGAGGGGCCTCGCGCGCGCAGCCGGCGACCGAACTCGTCCACGCATGCGCGTTCGCCCTGCACCTCCAGAAAGACCGCACCCGAATCGTTACCGACGAATCCGGCCAGGCCTAGCTCGCTGGCGATGCGGTGGACGAACGGACGAAAGCCGACCCCCTGGACGACACCGGTCACGGTGAAGTGCTGGCGGACGTCGTCGGACCGCAGCATCAGGGGGGACTCGGTCATCTCAACCGCCTCCCGGGCCGACCGCCGGATCGGTGCGGCCCCGGCCCATCAACTCGAGGCCCGCCATCGCCTGCTCGGCCCCGGCCCGGTCTGTCTTCTCGACGGCGAAGCCCATGTGAATGATTATCCAGTCACCCGGCGCGAACGTCTCCTCCGGCAACATGCCCACGTTGACCTTGCGCTGCTCGCCGGTGACGTCGACCAGTGCCAGCTGTCCCTCGTAGCCGTCCAGCATCCTGATGACTTGGCCAGGTATCCCCAGACACATGGTTCAGCACTCCTTTGCCGTTGCAGCCGAAGGTGCCGGACTCTGCAACGCCGCGACGATATCCTCGACCGCCCGCACCGCCCGGGGAACCGCCTTGGCGACCGGTTCGGTGAGCCCGATTCCCTCCTCGACACTTCCCGCCTCGCACCCGACAACCACTGTGTAGGGCGGACTGCCGCCCAGCGCCCGCAGGCTCGCGAAGACAGCGGCCGGGTCCATGCTGTGACCGTCCAGACCGCTCGTTTCGGGAGGTGAATCGTGGTCGGCCTGGAAGACGTGCAACGCGCCCGGGTTGCCGCGGGCGGGTACCGCGTCGACGAGCACCAGCGCGTCCCATTCCTCGAGCAGGTCGTAGGCCAGGTGCATTCCTCGGATGCCGTAGTCGGTCACGCGCACGCTCGGATCGTCCTGGCCGATCTCGGCGTTGCGGACCACTTCCGAACCGAATCCGTCGTCACCCAGGAAGATGTTGCCGATCCCCGCAACCAGGATGCGCGCTGTCATCTCCGCTGTCCGGTGGCCTACATCCGCCTCAGCTTCAGGTAGCGGCGGGCATCCGGTAGCGATACCACGCCCAGCCCAACTGCGACTGCGACTACCAATCCGATGATGGCGAGAAATATCCAACCCAAGACTTCCATTTCGAACTCCTTTCACGGGTTTACGGGTTGTTCAGCTTCCAGTGGCTCCACTTCGTCGGGGGAGAAGTACAGATAGCGGCCGTACCAGTCGTGCAGCTCGGCGGCCGGGTCGTCGTCGACGACGACCCCGATGTGCTTATTGCCCTCGACGTCCTCGTGCACCGACGTGACGTGGGCGGTCTTGCCGGCGACGAAGATGTCCTGTGCGTCGGCGTTGCGCCTCGGTCGCAATCGGACCTGGCTGCCGCGCGCTACCCGGATCCCGTTTATCAGTACTGCGTCGATTTCGGGACGGACAGCGTTGTCAGCCAGCGGATCCCACCAGTCAACTCCCTCAGGAATCTCGGGTATCAGGCCCGCGACTGCGTGCGGATCACGCAGCACACCGTGCAGGCGAGCCATGGCCGCGGGCGACATGGCGTCACACTGGTCGATGATCTGCGCGGCCCGCGGATCGGTGGCCCGGGCCTGAGCCTTCTCCTCGTCCGTCATTGTCATCACACGCAGGGTGAGGATCTCGTCGATCTCCGTGCAGTCATACAGGGCGGTGTTGCTCTGTTCGGCAACCTCGGGGTGGTCGTAGAGAATGATCGGCGAGATCAGCAGCATGTCGTGGGTGCCAGGCGGACCGGCCAGCACCGGGAAGCAGCGGTGCTGGCAGCACCGGGACACCGCATCGGTCGCGGCCGGCGGTGGCTCAAGCAGCGAAACAAACTGTCCACCAACAACTTCAGCAATAATGTGCGTCCCGATCATGGACCGTGCAATTACTGAATCTTTTTCATCGTCCTGTCCGTTGACGGCTGCACCGACGTTGCTGACCCGCACCGAGACCCGGCGCAGGTCGCCGTCCGGCTCGCTGGCGACTGTCAGTACGCCACGCACCTCCTGCCGTTCGCGGACCAGGCGACCACCGTGGAGCAGTTCAATGTCTGTTGCCGCGTCGGCCGTCACCGGCAGCGTCCACGGTTGATCATCGAAGGCGAGCGGGCCGAAAGAGATTTCACATTCGACCGCCTCGTCCCAGGTGAGCCACGACCCGGCCGGGGTGGTGAGCTCGTCGACGGGTTCGAATTCGCCGTAAGCGAGCTCGCGCTCAGCCCGGCGCCGCTGCAACTGCAGGAACCGCACCACCAGGGTTATCGCCCGGGCCCCGTCGACCAGAAACTCCGCCGCGAGGGTGTCGTCTTCGCCCAGGCCAGCGTCCGCGGCACCGGGCGGGCCCAAAACGCCGAACTGCCAACGCGATTGATTCTTGCTCGACGTCCCCCGGTACGGGTAGAGCAGATAACCCTCGTACAGCACCGCGTCGGCGACGGTGCGGGCCCGGTCCCAGCTCGAGGTCCTGGATAAAGTCACTGCGCCACCTCACGATCGGCCGTGGCGTCTAACAGCGAGGTGACCGCGTGGTCGAGGTCGAGTAGCCCGTGCGCCGATTTGTAGCCGGCCAGCGCCGCGATGGTTTCGTGACTCAGCCGTACCCAGCCGCTGTTCGGGTAGTGCTGGGCGATCAGGTCCCGCCAGACCGCGACCGGCATGTCGTAGCGGTATTCGCAGTCCCACGGCACCTGCTGGACCGAGAACCCGCGTTCAGACTTAAACATGGTTCCGCTGAAAAGGAACTGGAGAGGCAGCGCGCCGTGGCGCAACGCGTGCAGGTATTTGGCGGCGGCGACCTCGAAGTCGTAGGTGCAATCCAGCGAAAGCGCCACCGTCGTGTTGCCGGTGAATCCCGGCACCATGGCGGTGCAATGCTGCCACAGGAAGGTGCGTTGGGTTCTCGCCCAGCGTTCGCGTGGTCCGAACAAGTCCATCAGCCCGGCTGCTTCGTCATCGGAGTAGGACCGTCGCAGCGGCTCGATCCGGACCTGGCAGCGCAGGGCGATCGCGTGCACCGGGTCGTCGCCACTGGTGGCAACACCGACGCGGGCGGTAAGCACCGGGCTGACGGTGTACGGTTCGGGCGCCACGTCGAGAACCGCAAAGTTCACATCCATGGGCTGGCCGGTCATCGCGGCGTCTCCACTGCGCGGGCAGCGATTTGTGAAAAGAAGCTGTCGATGAACTCCCGGGCCTGCTGGCCGCCGTCGAACCCTCGCCACAGCATGCGCAACCGCCCGACGAACTCGTAGCAGGCGTCGATCGGAACCAGATAGCTTTGCGGCTGCGCGAATTCGCCATCTTGGGAGCTGTCGGTCTCGGGGACCCGGACCAGCAGCGCCTCCACGTCGTCGGCCAGCAGGCTCACCCGGGGGTCGGCGCCGCTGATGGCGTCCCAAACGTCTAGATCCAGCTCGGATTCGGTTGCTCCGGCCGGGCCCGGATAGAAGGCGACGGTGCGCCCGAGAGCAGAGTTGGTGAAGAAGAAGGCGACACCGACCGGGATCTGCAGTGCCTCCCACGCGCGGCGGTCCAGCGCGAAGTCGGGGAACGACAGATACCGGTCCGGCACCGCGCGGTAGCGCAGCTCGGCGTTGCTATCGGTGAACAGCAGATAGCAGGCACGGCAGACGCACATGAGCTGGCGGCCAGCCACATTGACCACATGCTGGTGGTCGTCGGCGATCAACTCCGCGCACATTTCGCACCGCTCGCCGGCCGGCTCGGGGGCCTGCCGGTTGCTTCTGATGCGCGTTAGCACCTCGTAAGGACTCGTCATACCGGCGCGCCCATCACTTCGGTCCGCAGTGCCACCGACAGCACGCCATCACGGCTCAGCAGCGGGAGCGGGTCAAGGTGAGCCCCGACTGGAACATTCAGGCCAGCGCCCGCGTGCACGACGTCGAAATGCGATTGACAGCGCGGGCAGCCCAGCCGCGCGCCCTGCAATTCCGCACCGGCCAGCGTGTCGTCACAAACCGGGCAATGATCCCGATACGCGAACGTCTGCTCGTCGACCCGGCATGCCAGCACAGTGACCCCGGCGACCCCGTCGATCACGAAACCCGCGACCTCGCCGGGCTGCAACTCGGCCAGCTCGGGCATCGGGTGCCAGCAGGTCGGACTGTGGCCGTTGAGAGGGCCATTCGAATGCACATGCGCCAAAAGCGATTCAGCGGGAATCACACCGGTGCCTGCTGTGGGTTGGGCTTGCACCACCTCAATCGAGGAGATCTCCGGCGCGGCCGCGCGCACCGCGTCCTCGACCGCCAGCTCCAGCGTCACCGCCGACGACGGGCAGCTCTTGCAGCTACCTGTGAACGCCAGCCGCACGGTATCGCCATCAGTGATTCCCATCAGATCCACGTCCCCGCCATGCGAACCCAGGTAAGGCCGCACCCGGTCCAGTGCGTCGGATACCCGGCGGTGCACGTCGTGCGGATGCAGGCCGTGAACCAGGAGCAGGCTGGCCACCAGGTCGTCGGCGGCCAGCCGCTCGGCCAAGCCGGGATCCCCGGCTAACTGCATGATCCGTTCCAGCCCGGCTCCGTAAAGCCCGACTACCTCGCGGACCAGCTGTTGGGCGCGTTCATACGCGGCGGACCCAGTTGCCGCGCAGGAATCCAGAAGTGTCTGGATCCGATCGCCCGCTGTACGCCACTGCGCGTCGTTCTCGGGGTTCTCCGAGGGGTCCGAGGGGATAGTCGGGCGATCCGCCATGCGTCACTCCCCGGCGGGCGACTGCGTTGGCGTGTGCAGTCTGTCCAGGGTCTTGCCCTTCCCCAGGTACATGTGCACACCGCAAGGCAGACACGGATCGAAGCTGCGCACCGTGCGCATGACGTCGATGCCCTTGAAGTTCTCCCGACCGTTCTCCTCGAAGATCGGTTGACCCTGCACCGCATCCTCGTAGGGGCCCGGCGTGCCGTAGCTGTCGCGCGGGTTGGCGTTCCACGGCGTGGGTGGGTACGGGTGATAGTTGGCGATCTTGCCGTCTCGGATCACCAGGTGGTGGCTCAGCACACCGCGCACCGCCTCGGTGAAGCCGCAACCGATGCCTTCGTCGGGCACCTTGAACTTCTCCCAGGTCTTGGTGCGTCCGGCACGGATCTCCGCTAATGCCTTCTCGGCGAAGTGCAGCGCGCAGGCCGCCGCGTAGGCCTGGAAGTAGGTGCGCGCCCGATCGCGTTCGATCGTGTTGCTGCCGTACTTGGGGATCTTCCACTCGAACTCCACCGGACCCTTCAGAGACGGTCTTGGGCAGGTTGATCTTGACGCTGTTGCCGGTCGCCTTGACATAGCCGATGTCGACCAGGCCGGCCAGTGCGGTCGCCCACAGCCGGGCCAGCGGACCGCCGCCGGTGTCCAGCGCCAGGTGATCCTTACCGTCAAACCAGCGTGGTGACATCACCCAGCTGTACTTGCCGCCTTCCATCTCGCGCTTCTGCGGATGCGGGTTGGTGTGCTGGTTCCAGGGATGGCGCCGGTCCACCTTGTTGCCCAGCGGATCGGTCTTGACGAACATCTCCTGATCGGTCCAGTCGTCGTAATACGAACTGCCCAAAAGGATCCGGATGCCGAGGTTGATGTCGACCAGCGAGTGGGTGACCAGCTTGCCGTCGACCACGACACCCGGGGTGACGAACATCGCGTTACCCCAACGCTCCATGTCCTTGTATTCGAAGTTGCACACATCGGGGTCCTGGAAGGAGCCCCAGCAGCCGAGCAGCGTGCGGCGCAGGCCGACCTTTTCGTAACCGGGCAGGGCGTCGTAGAAGAAGTCGAACAGGTCGTCGTGCATCGGGACGACCTTCTTCATGAACTCGACATAGCGCATCAGCCGCGTCATGTAGTCGGTCATCAGCTGGATGGTCGCTACCGTGCCGACCCCGCCGGGGTACAGGGTGGACGGGTGCACGTGGCGGCCCTCCATGAGGCAGAACATCTCTCGCGTCCACCGGCTGACCTGTAGGGCCTCCCGGTAGAACTCGCCGCTGAACGGGTTGAGCGAGCGCATGATGTCGGCGATCGTCTTGTACCCGTGCGCATCAGCGTGGGGTGCCGGGGTTTTCTCCGCCAGTGAAAGCACACTCGGGTTGGTCTCGGCGACCATCTTCTCGCAGAAGTCGACGCCGACCAGGTTCTCCTGGAAGATGTTGTGGTCGAACATGTATTCCGCGGCCTCGCCGAGGTTGACGATCCACTCGCCCAGGTGCGGCGGCTTGACCCCATAGGCCATGTTCTGCGCGTAGCACGAACACGTGGCGTGGTTGTCGCCGCAGATACCGCAGATGCGGCTGGTGATGAAGTGGGCGTCGCGAGGATCCTTGCCCTTCATGAAAATCGAGTAGCCGCGGAAGATCGACGAGGTGCTGTGGCACTCGACGACTTCTCTGTTCTCAAAATCGATCTTGGTGTAGATGCCGAGGCTGCCGACGATCCTGGTGATGGGGTCCCAGGCCATTTCGACGAGCTGGCCGGGTTCCCGCTTGGAAGTTGACGGCTCGGGAATGATTGTTGTCATAGCAAATGCTGCTCTCCGCCTGGATGGCTCTAAGGAAATGAACCCAGCCGCGACCTACCAGGTGCGGCGGGCTCCGGTGGTGAGTTGGGTGCCCGTGTGGCGCCACCGCGGCTCCTTGTCGACGGTGCGCTCCGTGATACCCCTCAAACTGCGGATCACGGTCCCGTACAGACCCACTGCGGTGCTGGAGAGCTTGCCGCCCGGCGGCTCGTCCATGAAAGGCATGAACTTGTCCGGGAAGCCCGGCATCGTGCATCCGATGCAAATGCCGCCGACGTTTGGGCAACCGCCGACACCGTTGATCCACCCGCGCTTGGGCACGTTGCACTTCACGACCGGGCCCCAACAGCCCAGTTTGACAATGCATTTCGGTGACCCGTACTCGGTGGCGAAGTCGCCCTGCTCGTAGTAGCCGGCCCGGTCACAACCTTCGTGCACGGTGTTGCCGAACAACCACTTGGGCCGCAGCGCGTCGTCGAGCGGGATCATCGGCGCCTGGCCGGTCGCCATGTAGAGCAGGTAGGTCAGCGTCTCCGACAGGTTGTCCGGATGGATCGGGCAGCCGGGAACGCAGACGATCGGGATGCCGGCCTTGCTCTTCCACTCCCAGCCGAGGTAGTCGGGCACCCCCATCGCGCCGGTGGGATTGCCGGCCATGGCGTGGATGCCGCCGTAGGTGGCGCAGGTCCCGACGGCGACGACCGCGGTGGCCTTGGGCGTCAGTCGGTCCAGCCATTCGCTGGTGGTCATCGGCTGGCCGGTGGCCGGGTTATTGCCGAACCCGCACCAATAGCCCTCCTCCTTGATCTTCTCGTTGGGAATGGATCCCTCGACGACGAGCACGAAGGGTTCCAACTCGCCGCGATCGGCTTTGAAGAACCACTCGAGGAAGTCGTCCGCCCCTCCAGTGGGTCCGCATTCGAAGTCGATCAACGGCCAGTGCACGGCGACTTTCGGGAGTCCGGGCAGGGCTCCGAGTGCGATCTCCTCGACGCTGGGTTGGGTGGCGGCAGTCAGCGCCACCGAATCGCCGTCACAACTAAGACCCGCATTAATCCATAGAACGTGGATCAATGTTTCTTCTGCTTTGACTGCCGCTTCTGTTGGCATGCTGCAGCTTTCCGGAACCGGGCTGGGGCTCCTACGCTGCCGGAGTCGACCGTCGGCCCACTTGCGCAGCGCTGTTTTTGGGTCTACTCCCGCCATGGAGTGTTGTCAACGGTTCTGCCATTTTTCGGCAGTTAAACAAATGTTGCATAGCGCTCGCATTCAGGCCGCTTTCGCTGTCGCGACAAGGGATTTCAGCGTTCAGCGGTGACCGTGGTGAACCGGTGAGCCCGGCTAATATAGCTATCGAATCGATCTTGCTGTCATGCAAAGTCATTTGCAAGAAATCGTGATGCAAATCGTTTGCATATTGCAGTGCACTTCAGGCGTCGGGAAGTCTCCGGCGAATCGTCGTAGCCAGCCGAACCAGGCGCCCATGCCCGCTCCGGTGCGCGCACTGATCGGCAAGATCGTCGCTTCGGCATTCACTTCGCGAACATGCGCGATGTAGCTGTCAACGTCGACGTCCAGATACGGCACCAAATCAATTTTGTTGAGTAGCACGACATCCACCGATCGAAACATCACCGGATACTTCAACGGCTTGTCCTCGCCCTCGGTGACCGAGTAGACCATGACTTTGGCGTGTTCACCGACGTCGAACTCGGCCGGACAGACCAGGTTGCCGACGTTTTCGATGATCACCAGGTCCAGTCCGGGAAGGTCGAGACCCGCCAAGGCACGGTTGACCATGGGCGCGTCGAGATGGCATTCGCCACCAAACCCATTGCTGGTGTTGAGCAGTGACACCTGGGCGCCGCGGCCGCTGAGCTTGGCCGCATCCAGGTCGGTGGCGATGTCGCCTTCGATCACGCCGATCGCGAACTCTCCGGCCAGCCTGTCGAGCGTCGCTTGCAGCACGGTCGTTTTCCCCGAGCCGGGGGAGCTCATCAGGTTTAGCGCACGGATACCGTTGCTCTCGAAAGCTGCCCGATTGAAATCGGCGCGGACGTCGTTCTCGGCGAAGATCGCCTCTAGCACGTCGATGCGCTGTCCGCCGGTGTCGTAGCCGCTGTGATCCCCATGGTCATGCTGGTGGGGATGGTCGCCGTGCTCATGCGTGTGCACGGTTCCGTCGTCGTGCCGATGAAATCTACCCATGGTCAAATCTATTCACACGGGACCCCTTTTCACGAGACGTCCAACGACATCACCAAGAATTCGTTGCCGCGTAGCACCTCGACGTCGGAACTGTCGCACTGCGGACACCAGATCGACCAGGCCGACGTGATCTCCGATTGCCGGCCGCACTCACGGCACTTCACCTCGGCACTGACGCACTCGAGTTCTAGCTCGGCCTCCGGCATGTTCTCGGCGTCCCGGACGAGTGTCCAGCAGAATGACAGCGATTCCGGTACCACCTGGCGAAGAGCGCCGATCCGCACGCGCACCACGTCGACGTGCCGACCCTCGGCATGCGTCTTGACCACACCGGCGATCGCTTCGCACAGCGACAGCTCATGCACTGCTGATCACCGGTGTCCGCTGGCAGTCCGACGGCTGGGCCTAAGCGCTGGGGAGCCCATGAGCACTTTTCTACACCCGAATGGCGGTCATCGGTGAACCTCACGCGGGGCACCCGAGCGGTTAAGTCGCGTTCTCGGCAGCCGAGGTCCACTTCTCCTCAATCCGGCCGTAACGCCACACGAGCACGGCGATTGCCCAGGTGACGACGAACATGCCGACGACGATGAAGCCGACCGTGTTGAGGTCGAGGCCGCCGATGTAGTCCCAGAGCGGGCCCCGCCAGCCGAATTGGCCCGCGAACAGGCCGAGCAGTTCGACGCTGCCGATTAGCAGCGCGACGGCCACCGACAGTCCGGTGATGGTGATGTTGTAGTAGATCTTGCGCACCGGGTTGGAGAAGGCCCAGCCGTAGGCGAAGTTCATGAACGAGCCGTCGAAAGTGTCCAGCAGGCACATGCCGGCGGTGAACAGCACCGGTAGGGACAGAATGGCGTACCAGGGCACGCCTGCCGCCGCACTCGTGCCCGCCAGGACCAGCAGCGCTATTTCGGTGGCGGTGTCGAAACCCAGTCCGAACAGGAACCCGATCGGGTACATGTGCCAGGACTGGGTAATCGACTTGGTGAAGCGGCCCAGAATTCGGTTGATCAGTCCGCGGTTGTCGAGCTGCTGTTCAAGCTCGGCCTCGTCGAAGTCGCCTCGGCGCAACCGTATGAAGACCCGCAGGATGCCGACCAGGACCATGACGTTGAGGATGGCAATCAGGTACAGGAATGCGCCCGAGATGCTGGTGCCGATCACGCCGGTGTAGTGGTGCAGCGTCGAGGAATCATCTTGGACCGGTCCGACGATGGCCCTGATCCCGGTCACCAGCAGTAGTGCCAGCCCGAACACCACGGTGGAGTGGCCCAGCGAAAAGAAGAACCCGACGGCCAGCGGACGCTGGCCGTCGCTCATCAGCTTGCGGGTCGTATTGTCGATGGCGGCGATGTGGTCCGCGTCGAACGCGTGCCGCAGGCCCAGGGTGTAGGCCGTCAGCCCCACACCGATGCCAAATGCCTTGCCGCCCACGCTGAGGTGTGCTGGGTCCACGAAGTACACCAGAGTGATCCAGCCCACCAGATGCAGAGCGACTATCACCGCCAGCATCAAGCCCAGGCGCGACCACTCCGCGGGCGAGAGGACGCCGCGCAGCCTGGACCACCGTGACGACTGCTGGTCGAGCTCACCAATGGCCATCTCGGTCCTTCGACGGGGCAGAACGCAACAGGCACGACTGTAGGTTCGTTCAAGAGCTGGATGCAAGTGACTTGCAATAGTCTGGCACGGCCACCAGGCGAGTACTGGCAATCCCAGTTCTCCGGCGCGACACTGAACAAGTGACGCCTAAGCCGTCGGCCCTGGACCCCGCCGTCGCCGAGCGGATCGGTGACTTTCTCCGCGCCCGCGGGCTGCGGCGGATGGCGTCGCGTATCCAGGTGCTGGCGGTGCTCGAGCCGGTCAATGGGCACCTGCCGGTGGCGGAGATCGACAAGCGGGTGCGGGCCTCTCTGCCGCCTGGCACCCAGGCGCCTGACGTGGCGACCATCTATCGCACGGTGACCACCCTGGTCGATCAGGGGGTGCTGCACGCGTTGGCCCTGGACGGCGGTGTCACGACCTACGGGATGGCCACCGCGCCGCACCACCACGCCGTGTGTACGAAATGCGGCTCGATCATTGAGGTACCCGCCCGGCAGCTGAGTTCGGCGCTCGAACACGCGATCGCGGGCAGTTCCTTCGCGCTGTCGGAGGAAGCCGGCCTGACGCTGCACGGCTTGTGCCCGCAGTGCCAGGACGATAAGCGCGATCCGCGGCCGCGCCGACGCTGACGTCAGTACAGGCTCAGTAGCGCGTTCTCGACCACCTCCGGCAGCGCCGGATGAATCCAGTACTGGCCGCGGGCCATTTCTGCGGCGGTTAGTCCGAAGCTCATCGCCTGGATCAGCGGCTGGATGATCGACGATGCCTGGTGGCCCATGATGTGCGCGCCCAGCAGGCATCCGCTGTGGCGCTCGGCGATGAGCTTGACTATCCCGGTGGTGTCTTCCATCGCCCATCCGTAGGCGACGTCGCCGTAGTTTTGTATCGCGACCGAGATATCGAATCCTCGTGCAATAGCTTCATTTTCGGTGAGTCCGACAGCTGCCAGCTGGGGATCGGTGAATACTGCCGACGGTACGTAGCGGTGGTCAGTCATGGCCATCGACTCGGTATCGTCCCAGTCGCGCCGCAGGTTGTGCTGCACGACGCGGGCCTCGTGGTTGGCGACATGCTTGAGCATGTACGGCGACGAAACATCGCCGAGGGCGAAAACGTCACGGGCAGAAGTCCGTTGGTACTCGTCGACTACCACACGACCATCCTCGACATCGACACCGGCCTGTTCGGCGTCCAGCAGATCGGCATTGGACACTCGCCCGGTCGCGACCAGTAGCAAGTCGGCGTTGAGCGTGCTCCCGTCGTCGAGCCGCAGCGCGACGCCGGAGCCGCGGTTGGCGCCGCCCACGACGTTGCGGTGGGTGCGCAGTTCCCATTTGGTCGCGGCGATGCGGGTGAACCGTTCGCAGATGGTGTCGTCGCAATGCCGCAGCAGGCCACCGCCCCGGATGACCAGCGTCACCCGTACGCCGAGCGCGGAGAAGACGTGTGCGAATTCGGCTGCCACAAAGCCACTTCCAATGATCACGATATGCTCGGGCAACTCGGGGACCCGCATGATGGTATCGCTGGTGTGATAGTCGACGCCGGACGCGAGGATTGCGGGAGGGATCACCGGTCGCGATCCCGCCGCGATCACCACCTGATCGGCGGTGAATTCGTCACCAGCGTCGGTGCGCAACAGGTAGCGCCCGTCGAGTTGAACCGGTCCGAACCGGGTGTGCTGGCGGTACACGTCGATATTGGGTGACGAGCGCCGATGCTCTTCGCCGCTGAGCGCGATCGGATCGATCCGTCCGAAGACGCGGGAGACGATGTCGTCCCAGCGCACCCGGTCAATGTGCGCGTCCACGCCGTACCGCGCCGCACCCCGGATTGTCGTGGCGACTTCGGCGGCATAGACGAACATCTTCGTCGGGATGCACCCGACGTTGAGGCAGGTACCACCGAACGTGCCCTGCTCGCACAGCGCTGCCCGCTTGTTGGCATAGCGATCATCGAGAATGCTGTTGCCCGAGCCGGTTCCGATGATCGCGATGTCGTACGTTTCCACCTTGTTACCCCTTGTCCGAAGATGCCGAGGCGTCGGTGCTATCGGTGCTGAGGTAGCCATCCAGCCAGAGGTCCAGTTGGCGATAGGCCATCTGGCGCGGCTGCGGCAACGACAAGAACACGTCGTGTTTAGCGTCGGTGACCGGCACGATGGTGGTGTGACTCCCGATACAGCCGGCCCACCTGGCGATCAGGGTGACGTCGAGAACCGCGTCGCCGCAGTGCATGGATGTTGGGTCGGGGGTTTCTCGCACGCTGTGATCCGACCGCAAGATCAGATTCGGCACACCGACGTCGAGCCCGCGATGCAGCCGAGCCTGGCCGCGGCGGATGGCGTGCAGCCAGCCGAAGGTGATCGGGAAGCCGCCCACGGGTTTCCACTGCAGGTTGTAGTCGAATTCACCGTGGTAGTCGCGGTGCAAGGTGGTCCCGTAACCGCCCTCAACCGGCGCCCGGACCACGCCTTTGGACCGCACTCGAGACAGACCGCCGATCAGCGCCGTGGTCGCCGAATGTCGCAGAACGCCCGGGCCGTGCAGATCCAGAAACGGGCTGTTGAGCACCAAGCCGCCAACGCTGGCGTGGGCTGTCGCGTCGCGCCGACGCAACCGGTCCAGCCATAACGACACGATGAGCCCGCCGGCGGAATGCCCGTACACCAGGACCTTGACGGGACGGCCGGGACGGGCCTGCGCACCGATCGCCGATAGGGCGTGTTTGAGTTCGCTGTCGTAGTTGGCAAGGTCGCTGACGAAGTGGGGTGTCTGGCCGTCGTGCCAGGACCGGCCGCACTTGTGTAGGTCCAGCGCATAGAAGGTAAAGCCGCGGTCGGCGAAGTGATCGGCCAGTTCGGTGTGGAAGAAGTAGTCGGTGTAGCCATGCACTGCCAGGACCGCGTGATCGGCGTCGGTGGCCTCACCGCGTCGTATCAGGGTTGCGTCGATGTCGCCCTCACCGGCCGGGTCGGACCCGAGCGGGATGGTGCACTGCCAATAACCGGGCAGGACATCGGGCACCCAGCCAGTCACGTGGCCAGCTTAGAGCTTTTGCTGGTCACCGGGAGGCGCATGGCGTTTGTGCCCACTTTGCGTCGGGATAACCTGGGGACCGGCACAGTCGAGGGAAGGACCAACGAGCCGGTGTCATCGATAGCCAGAACGGCACGGACGGACGTCGTGTTGGTGGGCGCGGGCATCATGAGCGCCACGCTGGGTGCGTTGCTGCGCCGGCTGCAGCCGGATTGGTCGATGGCAGTTGTCGAGCGGCTGGATGCCGTCGCCGCCGAAAGTAGCAATCCCTGGAACAATGCCGGCACCGGGCACTCCGCGCTGTGCGAGCTGAACTACACCCCGCAAAACTCCGACGGCTCGATCGACATCACCAAAGCGGTGCGCATCAACGAGCAATTCCAGGTGACTCGCCAATTCTGGGCCTACGCCGTCGCGAACGGCATCCTGACTGATCGCAGCTTCCTCAACCCGATCCCGCACGTGAGCTTCGTGCGCGGGGCGCAGCGCGTCGAGTATCTGCGGCGACGGCAACAGGCACTGGCTCCCAACCCACTGTTCGCCGGCGCTGAATTGATCGACGACCCCGACGAGGTCGCCCGACGGCTGCCGCTGATGGCCGCTAAACGTGACTTCTCCGAGCCGACCGCGCTCAACTGGGCCTCCCATGGCACCGACGTCGACTTCGGTGCACTGTCTCGACAGCTCATCGGCTTTTGCGTGCGCAATGGCGCCACCGCGCTGTTCGGTCACGAGGTCCGCAATCTGACCCGCCAATCTGACGGCAGCTGGACGCTGCTGATCCGCAATCGCCGCACCGGCGAAAAGCGCCAGCTGAACGCCAAATTCGTCTTTATCGGGGCCGGCGGTGACGCGCTGCCGCTGCTGCAGAAGTCCGGCATCAAAGAGGTCAAAGGCTTCGCCGGGTTCCCCATTGGCGGCCGGTTCCTGCGTGCCGACAGCCCAGCGCTCACCGCCGCGCACCGGGCCAAGGTGTACGGAGTTCCAGCACCGGGAGCCCCACCGCTCGGCGCGCTGCATCTAGACCTTCGGTTCGTCAACGGCAAGTCATGGCTGGTGTTCGGGCCGTATGCCGGGTGGTCACCGAAGTTCTTGAAACACGGCAACTGCACCGATCTGCCCCGCTCGGTGAAGCCGAACAATGTGCTGTCGATGCTCGGTGTCGGCGTCACCCAGGTGCCGCTGGTCAGTTACCTGATCAGCCAGCTGCGGCTCTCCGAACCGGACCGGCTGCATGCGCTACGCGAATTCGCGCCGAGTGCAGTGGATTCCGACTGGAAACTGATAGTGGCCGGTCAGCGCGTGCAGGTGATCCGGCGGGACAAACGCAAAGGCGGAGTGCTCGACTTCAGCACCACCGTGCTGGGTTCTGCTGACGGCAGCATAGCCGGACTGCTGGGCGGCTCCCCGGGAGCATCGACAGCGGTGGCGGCGATGCTCGACGTGTTGGAGCGCTGCTTTGCCAGCCGCTATCGCTCCTGGCTGCCCACGCTCAAAGAGGTGGTGCCGTCGCTGGGGGTCGAGCTGTCTCGTGAGCCCGCGTTGTACGACGAGGTGTGGTCATGGGGCACCAAGGTTCTGCAGCTGGAGTCGCCGGGGTCAGATTCGCCGCCTCGCCCCCGCAAGCGGGAGGGGGTACCTCCCTCTGGGGGCGTGCCCCCACCTCACGCCGCTACGCGGCCTGCATCGTCGCCGACGGCGGTGATCCCATCATGACCGAAGCGTTGCGTCGCGCCTGGGCCAAAGACCTTGACGCCCAGACCCTTTACGAGCTGCTCAAGTTGCGGGTAGAAGTGTTCGTCGTTGAGCAGGCCTGCCCGTACCCGGAGCTGGATGGACGCGATCTGCTCGCCGAGACGCGGCATTTCTGGCTGGAAACGCCGGAGGGCGAGGTGATCTGCACCTTGCGGTTGATGGAGGAGCATGCCGGAGGCGAGAAGGCGTTCCGGATCGGCCGGTTGTGCACCAAACGCAGCGCACGCGGCCGGGGCCACACCACTCGGCTGCTGCGCGCTGCGCTTGCCGAAGTCGGCGACTACCCGTGCCGGATCGACGCGCAAACCTATCTGGCCGACATGTATGCCCAGCACGGGTTCGTGCGTGCCGGTGACGACTTCGTCGACGACGGTGTTCCGCATGTGCCGATGCTGCGGCCCGGCTCCGGTCTGACGGAGCTGCCGTGAAGCCGTATCCGTTCAGCGCGATCGTCGGACACGATCAACTGCGCCTTGCGCTGCTGTTGTGTGCCGTGCGCCCGGAGATCGGCGGTGCGCTCATCCGCGGCGAGAAAGGTACCGCCAAGTCGACGGCCGTGCGTGGTCTCGCGGCGTTGCTGTCCGCCGCGACCGGGAGTGCCGGCACTGATTCGGGCGCCGGCCTGGTCGAAATGCCGCTCGGCGCAACCGAAGACCGGGTGATCGGTTCACTGGACCTGCAGCGAGTGCTGCGCGACGGTGAGCACGCGTTCTCGCCAGGACTGTTGGCCCGCGCGCACGGCGGCGTGCTCTACGTCGACGAGGTCAACCTGCTGCACGATCATCTCGTCGACGTGCTGCTTGACGCCGCGGCGATGGGACGGGTGCACATCGAACGCGACGGCATCTCGCATTCGCACGAGGCCCGGTTCGTGTTGATCGGCACCATGAATCCGGAGGAAGGTGAACTGCGTCCGCAACTGCTGGACCGGTTCGGTCTCACCGTCGACGTGCACGCATCGCGTGATGTCGACGTGCGGGTGCAGGTCATCCGGCAGCGCATGGCCTATGAGGCTGATCCCGATGCGTTCGCCGAGCGTTACGCCGACGCCGAGGCCGAGCTGGCCAGACGAATCGCCGTTGCGCGTGCACTCGTCGGCGATGTGGTCTTGCCGGACAATGAATTACGACGCATCGCGGCGGTGTGCGCGGCGTTTGATGTGGATGGGATGCGGGCCGATCTGGTGGTGGCCCGCACAGCCGCCGCGCACGCCGCCTGGCGCGGGTCGAAATCCGTTGAGGAGCAAGACGTCCGCGTGGCTGCCGAATTGGCGTTGCCGCATCGGCGCCGCCGAGACCCGTTTGATGACCCGGGCATCGACCGCGATCAGCTGGATGAGGCGTTGGCGCAAGCCGGGAGTGATCCGGAACCTGATCCTGACCCACCGGACGGCGGCAAGTCAGGTGACAGCGAACATGATCTGCCGCAACATAATTCGCATTCTACTTCGAGCTCCGCGCGTCCACCGCAGCCCAACTCGACGGGCGACGACCCGCCGCGCCCGGCTTCGCCGCGCTCGCGATCGTCGACGAAACCGAGCGCGCCGCCGTCGAAGACCTTTCGTACCCGGGCGCTCACGGTGCCCGGCATCGGCGAAGGTACCCCGGGGCGACGGTCGCGGGCCCGCAACGCCACCGGCAGCGTAATCGCGGCTACCGACGGCAACGACACCAGTTCGGGCGCGCATGGACTGCACCTGTTCGCCACCCTGCTGTCGGCCGCCGCGCACGCCGAGGCCGGGCCGTTGCGGCCCCGGCCGGACGACGTGCGACGGGCCATCCGCGAGGGACGCGAAGGCAACCTGGTGATCTTCGTCGTGGACGCGTCGGGCTCTATGGCCGCGCGGGATCGCATGGCCGCGGTCAGCGGGGCCACCTTGTCGCTGCTGCGCGACGCCTACCAGCGCCGTGACAAGGTCGCCGTGATCACGTTCCGCCAGCACGAGGCACGGCTGTTGCTGCCGCCGACATCGTCGGCGCACATCGCCGGCCGGCGACTGGCTCGATTCGACACCGGCGGCAAGACTCCGCTGGCCGAAGGCCTGCTGGCCGCGCGTGAGCTGATCATCCGGGAGAAGGCGCGAGACCGGGCCCGACGTTCCCTAGTGGTGGTGCTCACCGACGGCCGGGCCACTGCTGGGCCGGACCCGTTGGGCCGCAGTCGAGCCGCGGCGGCCCGGTTGGCCGCCGAAGGTGCCGCTACGGTGGTTGTGGACTGCGAAACGTCTTATGTGCGGTTGGGGTTGGCCGAGCAACTGGCCCGCCACCTCGGTGCGCAGGCCGTGCGGCTGGACCAGTTGCACGCGGATTCTCTGACGCGTGCCGTGCGCAACGTGGCCTGAGCCGACCGACCGAACAGAAAGGGTAAGCGCTTATGCCACAGGGAATTCCACTTCAAGTTCCTGATGATGGCCTTACCACTCGGGATCGGCGTAACACGCCCGTGCTGGCGGTACACACCGGTGCCGGTAAGGGGAAGTCGACGGCAGCATTCGGAATGGCGTTGCGGGCCTGGAATGTCGGACTCGCCGTCGCGGTGTTTCAGTTTGTCAAGAGTGCCAAGTGGAAAGTGGGCGAGGAGGCTGCTTTCGCTCAACTCGGCCAATTGCACCAACAGCACAGGATCGGTGGATCCGTTGAATGGCACAAAATGGGTGCGGGCTGGTCATGGTCGCGTAAGGCGGGCAGCGAACTCGATCACGCAGCGGCAGCGGCGGACGGCTGGGCAGAGATTTCGCGCCGGCTGGCCGCGCAGCGTCACGACTTCTATGTGTTGGACGAGTTCACTTATCCGCTGAAATGGGGCTGGGTGGACGTCGACGAGGTGGTGGACGTGCTGTTAGCGCGGCCCGGTCACCAGCATGTGGTCATCACCGGACGCGATGCTCCGCAGCGGTTGGTCGACGCCGCCGACCTGGTGACCGAGATGGCCAAGGTCAAACACCCGAT
This sequence comes from uncultured Actinomycetota bacterium, assembly GCA_963730415.1. GTDB lineage: Bacteria > Actinomycetota > Actinomycetes > Mycobacteriales > Mycobacteriaceae > Mycobacterium. Next base: position 1,051,044 of record CAVSSC010000004.1, read on the forward strand.
GGACGTAGGGCGCAAGGGGCAGAAGGGCATCGAATGGTGAGTGTCCCCGCGGTCGTCGTCGCCGCACCCGCGTCCGGCAGCGGAAAGACCACGGTGGCAACGGGTTTGATCGGTGCCTTACGGCGGGCAGGCCATACTGTAGCGCCGTTCAAGGTCGGCCCGGACTTCATTGATCCCGGCTACCACGGCCTGGCGGCCGGGCGGCCCGGCCGAAACCTCGACCCAGTATTGGTCGGAGAGAGCCTTATTGGCCCGCTGTACGCGTATGGCGCCGGTGGCGCGGACATCGCGGTGATCGAAGGGGTGATGGGACTGTTCGACGGGCGGATCGGACCCGCCGCAACCACCCCCGCAGCGGGCTGTACCGCCCACGTCGCCGGCCTGCTGGGTGCGCCCGTAATCCTGGTGGTCGATGCACGCGGTCAAAGCCACAGCATCGCCGCACTGTTGCACGGGTTTTCAACGTTCGATACCGCAACCCGAGTAGCCGGTGTGATCCTGAACAGGGTCGGTTCGGCCAGACATGAGCAAGTGCTGCGGCAGGCATGCGAGCAGGCCGGTGTCCCGGTACTGGGTGCCATTCCGCGCGTGGGTGAATTGGAGTTGCCGACAAGGTATTTGGGTCTCGTCACAGCTGTAGAGTATGGGCGACGGGCGCGGCTCGCGGTCGAGGCGATGACTGCCTTGGTCGCTCGCCACGTCGACTTGGCGGCTGTGTTTGCGGCCGGCGGAAGCCAGATCGCAGACCCGCCTTGGGATCCTGCGGCGGCCGTGGGGGAGACCGTCGGTCGGTGCACCGCCCACGCCACTGTCGCAATGGCGGCCGGGAAAGCATTTAGCTTCGGCTATGCCGAACATGCCGAGCTGCTCCGGGCCGCCGGTGCTGACGTGGTCGAATTCGACCCGCTCATCGACTCGTTGCCAGACGGCACGGATGCGGTGCTGTTGCCCGGCGGCTTTCCCGAACAGTTCACCGCGGAGCTCTCGGCTAACGAGGGCGTCCGCCGACAGATCAATGAGCTGGCCGCCGCCGGCGCGCCGATACACGCCGAATGCGCTGGGCTGATCTATCTGGCCTCCGAACTCGACGGCTACCCGATGTGCGGAGTGCTGGCCGGGTCGGCACGGTTCACTCCGCACCTCACGTTGGCATATCGCGACGCCGTCGCCGTGGCCGATTCGCCGCTGTATTCCGTCGGCCAGCGGGTGGTTGGGCATGAATTTCACCGAACCTCAGTCACATTCACCGACAGCTACCAGCCCGCGTGGATGTACCAGGTCCACAGAGCGGACCATGAGAGCGATTCTGTGCGCGACGGCGTCGTGCATGCCGGCGTACACGCGTCGTATCTGCACACCCATCCGGCCGCAGCGCCGGACGCGGTGGGGCGTTTCGTCGCACACGCCGCCGCCCGGCAAACGTATTAGTCGGCGAGCTGGGGGTACCGCCCGCTGCGCCCGCTTGCGCCGGGCTAGTGGTCACCACTGGGTCGATGATGGCGACCCGCTGCGCCCGGCGTCGCCGGGCTAGCGGTCACCGCTGGGTCGATGATGGCGACCCGCTGCGCCCGGCTTCGCCGGGCTAGCGGTCACCAATAAGCTTGGCGGGTGACCGAGACCGCCTACCTCGTTGGACTGCGGCTGGCCGGCAAGAAGGTCGTCGTAGTCGGCGGGGGCACCGTTGCCCAGCGCCGGTTGCCCTTGCTCATCGCCAGTGGCGCAGACGTACACGTCATTTCCCGTACCGCCACCAGGGCAGTCGAGGCGATGAGCGGAATCACTTTGTCACTGCGTGAATACCGCGACGGCGACCTCGACGGAGCCTGGTACGCGATCGCGGCCACCGACGACCCGCAGGTGAACGCAGCCGTGGTCGCCGAAGCCGAACGCCGCCAAATCTTTTGTGTCCGCGCCGACATTGCCGTGGAGGGGACCGCGGTAACGCCGGCGTCCTTCAGCTACGAGGGGTTATCAGTCGGGGTGCTGGCCGGCGGCGAGCACCGCCGGTCGGCGGCGATCCGGTCGGCCATCCGCGAGGCGTTGCAGACGGGGGTCATCACCCTGGAAAGCTCGGTGAGCTCCGACGTCGTGCGCGGTGGGGTAGCGCTGGTCGGCGGCGGCCCTGGCGACCCTGAACTGATCACCGTGCGCGGCCGTCGTCTGCTCGCCCAGGCCGACGTAGTGGTCGCCGACCGGCTCGCGCCACCCGAATTGCTTGCCGAGCTGCCGCCGCACGTGGAAGTCATCGACGCTGCCAAGATCCCGTACGGGCGGGCTATGGCTCAGGACGCGATCAACAACGTCATGATCGAACGGGCCCGGTCCGGGAGTTTTGTGGTGCGCCTCAAAGGCGGGGACCCCTTCGTATTCGCCCGCGGTTACGAGGAAGTTCTAGCCTGCGTCGACGCCGGAATTCCGGTCACCGTGGTGCCGGGTGTGACAAGTGCCATAGGTGTGCCCGCTTTGGCGGGCGTTCCAGTCACCCATCGGGCGATAAATCACGAGTTTGTGGTGGTCAGCGGCCATCTTCCGCCCGGTCATCCCGAATCGTTAGTGAATTGGGATGCACTGGCTGCATTGTCAGGCACCATTGTTTTGCTGATGGCCGTCGAACGCATCGAACTTTTCGTCGATGTCCTCGTAAAAGGCGGCCGACCTGCGGATACGCCGGTGCTGGTGGTTCAACACGGAACGACGGCAGCTCAACAGACTTTGCGGGCCACTCTTGCCGACACGCCCGAAAAGATCCGCGCCGAAGCTATCCGACCTCCCGCGATCATCGTCATCGGGGCAGTGGCGGCGTTCGGGGTTTAAACGGATCTTAAGATTACTGTAAGGTAACCCTTTATGACGGCTCTCAACGACTCAGAGCGCGCGGTCCACAACTGGACGTCTGCACGCCCCGATCGTCCGGCCCCGGTGCGCTCAACGCACCCGGCGGAGACCGCCTCAACACGTATCAGTAAGTACTACCCCGCCTGGCTGCCTTCTCGTCGCTTCATCGCGGCCGTCATCGCCATCGGTGGTATGCAGCTGCTCGCGACCATGGACAGCACCGTCGCCATCGTCGCGCTTCCCAGGATTCAAAACGAGCTAAGTCTGTCCGACGCCGGCCGTAGCTGGGTGATCACCGCGTATGTGCTCACATTCGGCGGGTTGATGCTGCTGGGCGGCCGTCTCGGCGACACCATCGGGCGCAAGCGCACCTTCATCGTCGGCGTCGCGCTGTTCACCATCTCCTCTGTGCTGTGCGCGGTCGCCTGGGACGAGGTGACCATGGTCATCGCCCGGCTATCGCAGGGCGTCGGGTCTGCCATTGCTTCGCCGACGGGTCTGGCACTGGTAGCGACCACCTTCCCCAAGGGCCCGGCGCGTAACGCCGCGACGGCGGTGTTCGCCGCGATGACCGCAATCGGCTCGGTGATGGGCCTAGTGGTCGGCGGGGCGCTGACCGAGGTGTCGTGGCGGCTGGCGTTCATGGTCAACGTGCCGATCGGGCTGGTGATGATCTACCTGGCCCGTACCGCGCTGCGCGAGACCAACAGGGAGCGGATGAAGCTCGACGCTACCGGGGCCATGCTGGCCACGTTGGCTTGCACCGCCGCCGTTTTCGCCTTCTCGATGGGACCGGAAAAGGGCTGGATTTCAGTCACCACCATTGGTTCGGGCTTGGTGGCGCTGGCAGCTGCTATTGCTTTCGCCGTAGTGGAACGTACCGCCGAAAACCCCGTCGTACCGTTCGACCTGTTCCGCGATCGCAACCGGCTGGTCACCTTCGCTGCGATCTTCCTGGCCGGCGGACTCATGTTCAGTCTGACCGTGTCCATCGGCCTGTACGTGCAGGACATCTTGGGCTACAGCGCGCTGCGTGCGGGCGTTGGCTTCATTCCGTTCGTCATCGCGATGGGTATCGGCCTCGGCGTGTCTTCGCAGCTGGTGTCACGGTTTTCACCACGGGTGTTGACGATCGGCGGCGGAATCCTGCTTTTCTGGGCGATGATCTACGGCTCGGCGTTCATGAACCGCGGCGTTCCCTACTTCCCCAACCTGGTGCTGCCCATCGTCGTCGGCGGTATCGGCATCGGCATGGCCGTCGTCCCGCTGACGCTGTCGGCGATCGCCGGCGTCGGCTTCGACCGGATCGGTCCGGTATCGGCGATCACGCTGATGCTGCAAAGCCTCGGTGGCCCGCTGGTGCTGGCCGTCATCCAGGCCGTGATCACCTCGCGCACGCTGTACCTGGGCGGCACCACCGGCCCGGTGAAGTTCATGAACGACTTACAGTTGCACGCGCTCGACCACGGCTACACCTACGGCCTGCTGTGGGTGGCCGGAGTGGCCGTCATCGTCGGCGGTGCGGCGCTGTTCATCGGCTACACCCCCGAGCAGGTTGCTCACGCGCAAGAGGTCAAGGAAGCGATCGACGCCGGGGAGCTGTAGCTCCTGCCGCTCAAGCTGCAGGAGTCTGCGGAATCTGAGCCGCGGGCGTGCGCAGCGGCCAAACGAGTTGCCGCAAGTAGCCCGCCGGTTCGCTGTCGTCGATGCCGTACTGCGCGGGCCATCGGTGCGCGGGTAGATAAAGGGTTCCGAATAGCGCGTCGACGGCGGGGAACTCCCCGGCGTAGTTGGAGTTGTAGGCCTGGGGTTCGCGGGCGTGATGCCAGTGGTGGAACTGCGGGGTGGCGATCACCCAGCTCAGGGGCCCGAACGTCAGTCGCACATTGGCGTGGATGAAAATCGCCTGCAGCGTGGTCAGCACGACGAAGGCACCCAGGCTGACTCGACCAAAGCCCATTGCATACAGCGGTAGTACCGCGGCCGACCGGATGAAGATTTGGTCGAGCGGGTGCAGGTGGTTGGCCGCCAGCCAGTCCATCTCACGGACGCTGTGGTGGACGCGGTGGAACCGCCATAACAGCGGAACCTCGTGCGCGGCACGGTGTCCCGCATAGCCGCCCACTGTGGCGATCGCCAACACCGCAACGATTTGTACCCAACCCGGACTCGCGGCAATCGCGGCGCGAAAGGGTACGGGAACGAAGGCCCGCAAAAGGGTTCCGACTACCGCAACCGCACCGACGAGTCCGACCTTAAGTGCGGCCCCATTGATCAAGTAGTGGACCACGTCGGTGCGCCATCCCGGCCGCAGCACCTGACGGGGGCCCGGCCGAGACCGCCATCGGAGCCGTCGCCCATCTCGCCGGCCTACCCAGCCGACCCCACGCCGCCAGCACGCCGGCGGCCACCATGACTCCTGCCACGCCGATGGTCGGTCGTTGAGTGGCCACCGCAATCGCACCGATCAGAATCGTCGACTGGACGGCCAGCCCCGTCACGCTCAACTTCCGATGACCTAGCATCAGGCGCATAACGTGCCAACCAACCAGTGCCGCCGCGGCGAGCAAGGACAACGCCAGCAATCCCGCGCCGCGACCGAGATGTATACGCCCCAGACTCGCGACAGACATCGCGGCACCCAGGAGCGCAACGAGTTCGATCGAATACAGAAGGATCAAAGCCGCCACGACGGCATCGCCCCGATACCCGGAGCCAGTTCTAGTCGTCGTCGTGCCCGATTCCGGGCTTGGCGCATGGTGTGCGCATGGGCGTCAACTTAGCGCCCGTGGCTGAGGAACACCTGAATTCATGAGCAGCGAAAAGACGACTTCAGCTGACCGTTTGCCGACACGATCTGCGCCGCCACGGGGCATCTCTGGTGGCGACCCGCTGCGCCCGGCACGGACACTAGACTGCCGCGCTGCGCGCGGCCGCTAGGCTGGCCCGCTGTGATCACCCGGATGTCCGAGCTGTTCTTGCGCACGTTGCGTGATGATCCCGCTGACGCCGAAGTGCCCAGCCACAAACTCCTGATCCGGGCCGGCTACATTCGGCCCGTCGCGCCCGGCCTGTACACCTGGTTGCCCCTTGGACTGCGGGTGCTGCGCAAGATCGAACGCGTCGTCCGCGACGAGATGAACGCGATCGGCGGGCAGGAGATCCTGTTCCCTGCCCTGCTGCCACGCGCACCGTATGAGACGACGAACCGGTGGACCGAATACGGCGACGGGGTCTTTCGGCTTAAGGACCGCCGCGGCAACGACTACCTGCTGGGCCCCACCCACGAAGAGGTGTTCACCCTGACCGTCAAGGGCGAATACAGTTCCTACAAAGACTTTCCGTTGCTGCTGTTCCAAATCCAGAACAAATACCGTGACGAGGCTCGGCCCCGTGCCGGGATCCTGCGCGTCCGGGAGTTCCTGATGAAGGACTCCTACTCATTCGACATCGACGAAGCCGGACTCAAGGCCGCCTACCACGCGCATCGGGAGGCCTATCAGCGCATCTTCTCCCGGCTCAAGGTGCGCTACGTCATCGTGTCCGCGGTATCGGGGGCGATGGGCGGCAGTGCCTCCGAGGAGTTTTTGGCCGAGAGCCCGGTCGGAGAGGACACTTTCGTGCGGTGCCTGGAGTCGGGCTACGCAGCCAACGTCGAGGCCGTCGTCACCGCCCGCCCGGAGGCGCAGCCCATCGACGGGCTGCCCGAGGCGATGGTCTACGACACCGGCGACACCCCGACGATCGTCACCCTGGTGGACTGGGCCAATACTGCGGACCTGGGCCGCACCGTTACCGCGGCCGATACGTTGAAGAACGTTTTACTCAAGGTTCGCCCGCCCGGCGGGGACTGGGAGTTGCTGGCCATCGGGCTACCTGGCGACCGCGAGGTCGACGACAAGAGGCTGGGTGCGGCGCTGGAACCGGCCGACTACGCGTTGCTCGACGATGACGATTTCGCCAAGTATCCGTTTCTGGTGAAGGGTTATATCGGACCGAAAGCATTGCGGGACAACGGTGTTCGCTACCTTGTCGATCCCCGCGTGGTCGACGGCACCAGCTGGATCACCGGAGCCGACCAGCCCGGCCGGCATGTTGTCGGCCTAGTGGCCGGCCGGGATTTCATCGCCGACGGCACCATCGAGGCCGCAGAGGTGCGTGACGGTGATCCCTCTCCCGACGGCGCCGGCCCCCTGGTATCTGCGCGCGGTATCGAGGTCGGCCACATCTTTCAATTGGGCCGCAAATACACGAATGCCTTCGCCGCCGACGTGCTCGGCGAGGACGGCAAGCCGGTGCGCCTGACCATGGGCTCCTACGGCCTCGGGGTCTCGCGGATGGTGGCCGTGATCGCCGAGCAGCACCATGACGAGCTGGGCCTACGCTGGCCATCGGCGGTCGCGCCGTTCGACGTTCATCTGGTGATCGCCAACAAAGACGCGGAGGCCCGCACCGGAGCCACCACACTGGCCGCCGACCTGGACCGGTTGGGCGTCGAAGTGCTGCTCGACGACCGTCAGGCATCGCCGGGCGTGAAGTTCAAGGACGCCGAACTGCTGGGCGTGCCCTGGATCGTCGTGGTGGGGCGGGGCTGGGCGGACGGCGTGGTAGAGCTGCGGGACCGCTTTGGCGGGCAAACTCGCGAGCCGGCCATCGGACCGTCGCTAGCCACCGACATTGCGGCGGCCATCGCCGAGTAGCCGGGCCGCGTTAGTCGTTCCCGCCCGGGAAACTCGTAGTGATCGGCCAGGCCCCCAGCACTCGGTTCCATCTGGCGGCCATCACCGCGCTTTGCGTCAGGGCCGTCGAGGCGAACGCACGGTCGTCCGCCGTCTCGGCGTGCTCGATGACGACGCGCCAAGCCGCCGCGCCATCGCTCTCCATCCGTGCGGCCAGGCGCGCAGCATCCGCCGCGCTGCCCACCAGCATGGGCAACTGGTAGCCCGCGGCGGCGACAGGTGCGTTGACCTTGCGGGCGGTCAGCATCGCGATGACGTCGTCGCGGCGTTGGCGGTGCTGATCGAGGGCTTCCACCACCAAGTTGTTCACGCTGAGGGGCGACAGCGCGGAGACGATGCCGTAGCCGTAGATCGTCGAGTGTTCGATGGCCAGCGCGTCGCACAGCGCCGCGTTGTCGGCGTCTTTGCCAGAGGTCATATCGACGGACCCCCAGGCACCAGCGCAACCATGTACGACGCCGTGCACGACGCGGCGATGGAGCCGAGCAGCCCCGCCCGGTAGCCCGATTCGGTGGCCACCAGGCGACTGGCGCTGTCGGCCGATGCGCGCAGCGCGTTGATCACGTCGGACACCGGCGGCGGAGGGGGTGGTGGCCCCGCCGGTTCGGCCGGGCTGGGGCTGGTCGTTTCGCTCGATGAGGAGGCGAACTTGCCGGCGGCCCGGGAGATTTCCGTGGACAGGGCACGGGCATGCGCGGCGCGTTGACTCGCGACCACCGTCAGCGCGGCAGCGATCTGCGGCGGATTACCGACGGCCGCAGCGGCGGCGCCCGCGAGCGCACTGTCGTGTCTGGCCTGGTCTAACGGCCCCAGCAGTTGTTCGACGGGTGGGGGCTTGGGCCGGGACTCGCCACAGCCGGACACCACCACCCCGAGCGCAGCGAGAGCCGCGCCACCGGCGAGCACACCCCGCCTGTTGATGACCGGTACTGCGCTAGACACAAGCACATCCTGCCATCGGTGCGAAGGTGGGCACGATGCCAGGACGCGATCACGTCGTCATCCGCGATTCCTGGCGTATCGTTGATAGCTGGCTCTCGCGGAACAGCACCTGTTGCTTTCCGCCAGGACATTGGAGCCGCCCCCCAAACTAAAGGGGCGGCGACATCCTCTAGCTGACCGGACAACTCAAGATGAGGAGCTCGCCGTGACCACCGGGCTACCTTCGCAGACGCAGGTGATCGAGCTACTCGGTGGAGAGTTCGCGCACGCGGGGTATGAGATCGAAGACGTGGTCATCGATACCCGGACGCGCCCGCCGCGGATCACGGTGATCGCCGACGGTGACAAAGCCCTCGACATGGACACGATAGCCACTCTGTCGCGCTCGGCGTCGGCTTTGCTGGACGGCCTGGACAGCATCCATGACCGTTACGTGCTCGAGGTCAGTTCCCCCGGTGTGGACCGCCCGCTGACCAGTGAGAAGCACTTTCGCCGCGCTCGTGGCCGCAAGGTCGAAATTGTTCTGTCGGGCGGATCGCGGCTGGCCGGCCGCGTCGGCGAGACGCACGATCACACGGTCGCGCTGGTGGTCCGCGAAGGCCGCGACTGGACGTTACGCGAGATTCCGCTCGCTGACATTGTCAAAGCTGTTGTCCAGGTGGAATTTTCGCCTCCAGCCCAAGCGGAGTTGGAACTAGCGACTATGGGTCAGGCCCGGAGGACGGAGGCCGGAGCATGAACATCGACATGGCCGCGCTGCACGCGATCGAGGTGGATCGGGGCATCTCGGTCAATGAGCTGCTCGAGACGATCAAGTCCGCGCTGCTTACCGCCTACCGGCACACCCAAGGTCACCAGAACGACGCGTGTATCGAGATCGACCGCAAGACCGGTGTCGTTCGGGTGATGGCCCGCGAGACCGATGACGACGGCAACGTGATCAGTGAATGGGATGACACTCCCGAGGGTTTCGGGCGTATCGCCGCTACGACCGCGCGTCAGGTGATGCTGCAGCGATTTCGGGACGCAGAAAATGAGCGCACCTACGGCGAGTTCTCCACCCGCGAGGGTGAGATCGTCGCGGGCGTGATTCAGCGTGACAGCCGGGCTAACGCGCGTGGTCTGGCGATCGTCCGGATGGGCACTGAGACCAAGGCCTCCGAGGGCGTGATCCCGGCGGCCGAACAGGTTCCCGGCGAAAGCTACGAGCACGGTAACCGGGTGCGGTGCTATGTGATCGGTGTGACCCGCGGGTCCCGGGAGCCGCTGATCACGCTGTCCCGGACCCACCCCAACCTGGTGCGCAAGTTGTTCTCCTTGGAAGTCCCCGAAATCGCTGACGGGTCGGTCGAGATCGTGGCGGTGGCCCGGGAGGCCGGCCATCGCTCCAAGATTGCGGTGAAGTCGAACGTTCCGGGCCTGAACGCGAAAGGTGCCTGCATCGGTCCGATGGGGCAGCGGGTCCGCAACGTGATGAGCGAGCTATCCGGGGAGAAGATCGACATCATCGATTACGACGAAGACCCGGCCCGCTTCGTCGCCAACGCGTTGTCGCCTGCGAAGGTGGTGTCGGTGTCGATCATCGACCAGGCCGCCCGGGCCGCCCGCGTGGTGGTGCCTGACTTCCAGTTGTCGCTGGCCATCGGCAAGGAGGGCCAGAACGCGCGGTTGGCCGCCCGACTCACTGGGTGGCGCATTGACATCCGCGGGGATTCACCGGCGCATTCGGAGAGCCAGCCTGAACACGGTGCCACCCACGGAATGGCGCACGACCGCTAGCCCGGCGGTCGCGGCATGATCGACCTCCGATCCGTGGCCCGGCTGAGCGGTGCGCAATCGCGGTCGATCAGCCCGGAGAACTTCGACGGGGCCAAGGGCGGGGGTGCGCGCGCCGCCGAGGGCACCGGCGCAGCCAGCGCGGCGCACCTCGGCCCGGGCTGGAAGATCTCGCCCAGCGTCCACATCGACGGGCACAGCACGTTCGAGCTGGCCGCCATCGACGGACCGGCGCTCATCACTCACATCTGGCTCACCACGCACCCCAGTAACTGGCGCCGCCTAATCTTGCGCGCCTACTGGGACGGTGCGGACGAGCCCGCAATCGAGATACCGGTCGGCGACTTCTTCGGCCAGGGCTGGTGTGAGTTCGCCCAGCTCTCGTCCCTGCCGGTCGCGGCCAACCCGCACGGCGGCTTCAACAGCTACTGGCCGATGCCGGTGCCACGGCACGCCCGACTCACGCTGGAGAACCGCGCGCCACAGACCGCCACCGTGTACTACCAGATCAGCTACGAGATCGACGTCGACGTCGCCGGCGATGGCTACCTGCACAGCCAATTCCACCGCAGCAACCCCCTAGCCTCCGGAACTGTGCACCCAATCCTCGACCTCGTGCACGGCGCCGGGAAGTACGTCGGCACCTACCTCGCCTGGGGCGTCAACCGCCCCGGCTGGTGGGGCGAGGGCGAGGTCAAGTTCTACCTCGACGGCGACGAGGAGTTCCCCACGATCTGCGGCACCGGCACCGAGGACTACTTCGGCGGCGCCTGGAACTTCGACGTGCCCGGGCAGGGGTACACCGTCTACACGACACCGTTCCTCGGGCTCCACCAGGTCATCCGCCCAGACGGGCTGTACCGCAGCCAGCAACGGTTCGGCATGTACCGCTGGCATCTCCTCGACCCCATCCACTTCCACGCCGACCTCCGCGTGGACATCCAGGCTCTCGGATGGACGTCGCGACACCGCTACCAGCCTTTGCACGACGACATCGCCTCCACCGCGTTCTTCTACCTGGACCGCCCATCCGTGCCGGGCCCGCCACTGCCCAGCGCCGACGACCTGGAGGTGGGCGGCGAGCCCACCGAGCCGCTGACGTGACCCGCCCGACGACGATGCAGCCCGCGGAGCGGGGTGAGGTGGGGGCACCCCCAGCCGCGCAGCGGCGTGGGGGCGAGGCGGGCAATCGGAGTCAGCCCGACGACCTGCGCGGGGCCAAGTGCGAAGGCGCCGAGTTCGCTCACCTGGCCATGCCGCTCGGCGGCATCGGCACCGGGAACCTGGCCATCTGCGCCGACGGCGGCCTGCGGCAGTGGCAGCTGCACAACATCGGCAACCATGCCGGCGCGCTACCCGGGTCGTTCTTCGCGCTGCGGGTCAGCCGGTGGGAGCCACCGCTGGACGAGGTGCGCATCCTGCAGGCGCCACCGCGGGTCTCGACGCGCACCCCGCTAGTCACTGACGACGTCGTGCCGGAGTGGCAACGTGGCTTGCTGAGCCGGTATCCCGCGGTGGCCCGCACCACCTTCTCCAGCACCTACCCGATCGCCCGGGTGCGCTACCTCGACCCGGCGCTTCCCCTGGACATCACGCTGGAGGCGTTCAACCCACTGGTGCCACTGGATGTCGACGCCAGCTCCATTCCGGCGGCGCTGTTTACCTTCCGGCTGGTCAACGACGGCGAACACCCGCTGCACGGAACTCTGGGCGCCACCGTGCAGAACGCCGTCGGGTGGGATGGCATCACGCCGATCGACTGCGTTCATGCGGCTGGGTACGGCGGCAACACCAATCGGCTGCTGCGCTGCGACGGCTGGACGAGCGTGGTGCTGGAGAACGGCGCGCTCCCCGACGACGCTCCGGGCGCCGGGCAGATGGTGCTGGCCGCCGACGACCCGCGGGCCGCCGCCCTGACCCGGTGGCGGCACGCGGGTGAGTTCGTCACCTTTCTGCGCTCGCGGGCGCTGGCCAGCGGCGCGCCGCGGTTGGCTCTGGCGGCCGGTATCGCTGACCCGCAGCGGCATGCCCCGCAGTGGGCGCGGGGTGCCAGTCCGGAGGGCAGCACCTGGAACGCCGGCCTCGGCGTTCCGTTCCTGCTGCAGCCCGGCCAGGAGCGGCTGATCCGGGTCGCACTGACCTGGTATTTCCCCAATCGGTACGTCAACTTCGAACAGTTCGGGCCGGACCGGCCGGAGTGGGGGCGGTCTCGGTTCTGGCTGGGCAACCACTACGCCACCCGCTACACCGACGCGCAGGACGTGTTCGAGCGGGTGCGCCGAGATTGGTTCGCGCTGCGCGAGGCGACCGGCGCGTGGACCGGCACGCTGGCCGGCTCCGGCCTGGACGACGCCGCCGTCACCCACCTCGCGGCGCAGCTCGCGACCGTGCGCAGCCCCACCTGCTTTCGCGCCGCGGACGGGCGGTTCTTCGCCTTCGAGGGGGTGCTGGGCGCCTCCACGGTGATGTGGTCAGGGCAGTACGGCGGTTCCTGTCCGCTCAACTGCACGCACGTCTGGAACTACGCGCAAGCGCTCGCGGCGGCGTTTCCCGAGCTGGAACGCAGCATGCGCGAGACCGAGCTCGAGATCATGCAGGCGCCGGCGGGGTACATACCGCACAGGGTGATTGCGCCGATCTACCTATCGCAGCTGTGGGGTGAGCCGATCGGCGGCCCCGACCAGCCGGCACTGGACGGCATGCTCGGCACCGTCCTCAAGACCTACCGCGAGTACCGGTCCGGCGCGGGCGTCGACTGGCTGCGCCGGTACTGGCCCAACCTCACCCGCTTGCTGCGCCACGTCGACCGCACCTGGAACGTCGACGGCACCGGGATGCTCAGTGGCGTCCAGCCCAGCACCCACGACATCGATCTCACCGGGCGCAATTCATTCATGGGCACCCTGTGGCTGGCGGCGCTGCGTGCCGCCGAGCAGATGGCCCTGCTCCTCGATGACAGCGGTGCAGCGGCGGCGTACCGGGCCACCTTCTCCCAGGCCAGCGAGTCCTATGACGCGGCGCTGTTCACCGGCGAGTACTACGTGCAGCGGCTGCTGCCCGGCGACAACCCCGACTACCAGTGGGGTGACGGGTGCCTGGCCGACCAGCTAATCGGGCAATGGTGGGCGCACCAGCTCGACCTCGGCTACCTGCTGCCCGCCGAGCACGTGCGCACCGCCCTCGTTGCGGTGGTGCGGCACAACCTGCGTCGCGGATTCCGCGACTTCACCCACCCATACCGGGTGTTCGCCGACGGTGACGACGCCGGGCTGCTGGTGTGTACCTGGCCGCACGGCGGCCGGCCCGCAATGCCGATCCGCTACGCCGACGAGGTGTGGACCGGCTCGGAGTACCAGGTGGCCGCACACTGCTGGCGCGAGGGCTTGCACCAAGAGGGGCGCGCCGTGCTGGACGCCGTGTGGGCACGCTACGACGGGCGACGGCGCAACCCGTTCAACGAGATCGAGTGCGGCGACCACTACGCGCGGTCGCTGGCCGGCTGGTCGGCGCTGGAGGCGCTGGCCGGGTTCACCCACGACGGCCCGGCCGGCGCGTACACCTTCCGCCGCCCGGACACCACCCTGCCATTCCTCGCCCGCTCGGGGTGGGGCCTGTGGTCGCAGGAGGGTGACAAGCTCGTCATGGCCTGCACCGGCGGGCGGCTCGACATGCGCCGGCTCACCGTCGTCGGCGGCGCAGCCGAGTACGACGCGTCCGTCGACGAGACGGCCGTGCCCACCCGGTGTACCGGCGCAGGCATCGAATTCCCGGATGGAATAAGGCTGCTCGCCGGGCAGATACTCACGTTGGCAGCCCGCTGACGGCGGGAGATCGTTCTGCCTTTCCCGCGCTGGCAGCAGAGCAGCTCGGGGGACATCCTCGGGTGGTTCTGACCATCGATTAAGTGACGCTAGACTGAGCCGTGATCCAGCGTGAGCCTTCGGCCTTGGCGCACAGACATGTGGGTGTACCCGTGCGGACGTGTGTGGGGTGCCGAAAGCGAGAGTTGGCCGTCGAACTGCTTCGAGTGGTGGCTGTGCCTACCGGGAACGGCGAATATGCCGTGATCGTTGACACAGGGACTAGCCTGCCGGGGCGGGGTGCATGGCTGCATCCCGTACCGCAGTGCACGCAACAGGCGATTCGGCGGCGTGCTTTCACAAAAGCGCTGCGCATCACCGGTTCACCGGACACATCCGCGGTGGTCGAGCACATAGAGTTTTTAAGTGCGCCCGATCGCCCCGGCAACAGAACAGGTAGCAAAGAACATGAGCACACCGTGAAGTCCCGATGACAATGCGTCATAGCTAAACCCGAGGCGCGGCCCACGACTGTCGCCTCATAGACAGGAGATGTAGTGGCAGGTAAGGCCCGCGTACACGAGTTGGCAAAGGAACTCGGTGTCACCAGCAAGGAAGTCCTCGCCCGGCTGAATGAACAGGGCGAATTCGTCAAATCCGCATCGTCGACGGTAGAAGCACCGGTCGCTCGCCGGCTGCGCGAGTCCTTCGGAGGCGGCAAGCCGGCCCCGGAGAAGGCCTCTGCCAAGGCTCCCGCCAAGGGCCCCGACAAATCACTCGACAGAGCCCTCGACAAGGCGATCAGCAAGGCCGTCGGGAACGGCGAAGCGACTAGCGCGCCCGCCAAGCCCGCCGGCGGAACGACAACCGCTGCTGCCCAGGCTTCCCCGGCTGCGCCCGCGGAAGCACCGGCGCGGCTGGTACCCGAACGGCCGTCGGCGCCGTCCCCTGGGCAGCCAAAAGCGCCCGCTCCCGGACAGCCACCGGGCCAGCCGGCGCCCCACCCCGGCATGACGCCGGGCCCGCGTCCCGGTCCGATGCCGAAGCCGGGCGTCCGTACCCCGCGCGTCGGCAACAACCCGTTCTCGTCGGCGCAACCCGTCGACCGGCCCATCCCGCGTCCGCCGGCGCCCCGTCCCGGAGCCCCCAGGCCAGGCGCACCACGGCCGGGCGCGTCGCCCGGCAGCATGCCGCCGCGACCTGGTGGCGCCGGTGGGCAGGCCCGTCCGGCGCGTTCGGGTGCGCCACGGCCCGGCGGCGGCCGGCCGGGTGGACCCGGTGGCGGTCGCTCCGATGGGGGCGGTGGTAACTACCGAGGCGGCGGTGGCGTAGGTGCCGCACCCGGAGGCGGCTTCCGCGGCCGTCCCGGTGGCGGTGGCCCCCCCGGCGGTGGTGGTGGTGGTGGCCGCCCCGGGCAGCGCGGCGGTGCTGCCGGCGCGTTCGGCCGTCCCGGCGGTGCACCCCGGCGCGGTCGCAAGTCCAAGAGGCAGAAGCGCCAGGAATACGACTCGATGCAGGCGCCCGTCGTCGGGGGCGTGCGGTTACCGCACGGCAACGGCGAGACGATCCGATTGGCCCGTGGCGCCTCCTTGTCGGACTTCGCAGAAAAGATCGATGCCAATCCGGCCGCGCTGGTGCAGGCATTGTTCAACCTCGGCGAGATGGTGACGGCCACCCAATCGGTCGGTGACGAGACGCTCGAGCTGCTGGGCAGCGAGATGAACTACAACGTCCAGGTCGTCAGCCCGGAGGACGAAGACCGCGAGCTGCTGGAATCCTTCGACCTGACCTACGGCGAAGACGAAGGTACCGAGGAAGACCTACAGACCCGTCCGCCGGTTGTGACCGTGATGGGTCACGTCGACCACGGTAAAACCCGACTGCTGGACACGATCCGTAAGGCCAACGTCCGCGAGGCCGAAGCCGGCGGCATCACCCAGCACATCGGCGCCTACCAGGTGTCGGTTGACCTCGACGGCACCGAGCGGCTGATCACCTTCATCGACACCCCGGGTCACGAGGCGTTCACCGCCATGCGGGCCCGCGGCGCGAAGGCCACCGACATCGCGATCCTGGTGGTCGCCGCCGACGACGGCGTGATGCCGCAGACGGTGGAGGCCATCAACCACGCGCAGGCTGCCGATGTGCCGATCGTGGTGGCGGTCAACAAGATTGACAAGGAGGGCGCCGACCCGGCCAAGATTCGTGCCCAGCTCACCGAATATGGGCTCGTGGCCGAAGATTTCGGCGGCGACACCATGTTCGTGGACATCTCGGCGAAGGTGGGCACCAACATCGAGGCGCTGGAGGAGGCGGTGCTGCTGACTGCGGACGCCGCCCTGGACCTGCGGGCCAACCCCGACATGGAGGCCCAGGGGGTGGCGATCGAGGCACACCTGGACCGCGGTCGCGGACCGGTCGCCACCGTGCTGGTGCAGCGCGGCACGCTGCACGTCGGCGACTCGGTGGTGGCCGGCGACGCCTACGGCCGGGTCCGCCGCATGGTCGACGAGCACGGCGAGGACGTCGAGGAGGCGCTGCCGTCGCGGCCGGTGCAGGTGATCGGCTTCACGTCGGTGCCCGGCGCCGGTGACAACTTCCTGGTCGTCGACGAGGACCGCATTGCCCGCCAAATCGCGGACCGGCGCAGCGCCCGCAAGCGCAACGCGTTGGCGGCACGTTCCCGCAAGCGGATCAGCCTGGAAGACCTGGACTCGGCGCTGAAGGAAACCAGCCAGCTGAACCTGATCCTCAAGGGCGACAACGCCGGTACCGTCGAGGCGCTCGAGGAGGCCCTGATGGGGATCCAGGTCGACGACGAGGTGGAACTGCGCGTCATCGACCGCGGCGTCGGTGGCATCACCGAGACCAACGTCAACCTGGCGTCGGCTTCGGACGCGGTGATCATCGGCTTCAACGTGCGCGCCGAAGGCAAAGCGACGGAGCTGGCCAATCGCGAAGGTGTGGAAATCCGCTACTACTCGGTCATCTACCAGGCGATCGACGACATCGAGAAGGCCCTCCGCGGCATGCTCAAGCCGATCTATGAGGAGGTTCAGCTGGGTCGTGCCGAGATCCGGGCGCTGTTCCGTTCCTCGAAGGTCGGCATCATCGCGGGCTGCATGATCACCTCGGGTGTGGTGCGCCGCAACGCGAAGGCGCGGCTGCTGCGAGACAACATCGTGGTCACCGAGAACCTCACGGTGACGTCGTTGCGACGGGAAAAGGACGACGTCACCGAGGTCCGCGAGGGCTTCGAGTGCGGTATGACTCTGGGGTATTCCGACATCAAGGAAGGCGACATCATCGAGTCCTACGAGCTGGTCGAGAAGGAGCGCACCTGATGGTTGACGCTGGGCGGGCGCGCCGGCTGGCCAAACGGATCAACACGATCGTCGCCTCGGCGATCGAGTTCGAGATCAAGGATCCGGGCCTGGACGGAGTGACCATCGTCGACACCAAGGTGACTGCCGACCTGCACGATGCGACGGTGTTCTACACGGTGATGGGACGCACGCTGGACGACGAGCCGGATTACGCCGGCGCCGCGGCCGCGCTGGAACGAGCCAAAGGTGCGCTGCGCACCAAGGTCGGGGCGGGCACCGGTGTGCGCTTTACTCCCACCCTGACGTTCACCCGCGACACAACGTCCGACAGCGTGCAACGGATGGATGAGTTGCTGGCCCGTGCTCGCGCCGCGGACGCCGACCTGGCGCAGGTTCGCTCCGGTGCCAAGCCGGCCGGGGAAGCCGATCCATACCGTGACGGCGGATCGGTCGAGGAGCCCGGCATTCGGACTAGCGACGCGCTCGAGGGTAGCGGTGACGGCGATCGACGCGAAGACTGAGCTGGCCGGCGCCACGGGTGCCGGGGCGCGCGTCGACGCCCTCGGTGCGGTCGAATTACTGTCGGGCGCCGAGACGATCGCGGTGGTCGCTCATGTCCATCCTGACGCCGACACTATCGGCGCCGGGCTGGCACTGGCTTTGGTGCTCGACAAGTGCGGCAAGCACGTCGAGGTCAGTTTCGCCGCGCCGGCGACACTGCCGGAGTCGTTGGCGTCATTGCCGGGCTGTCACTTGTTGGTCAGCCCCGACGCGATGCGTCGCGATGTCGATTTGGTTGTGACCGTTGACGTTCCGAGCGCCAAGCGGCTGGGTGGATTGAGTGATTTAGCGGATTCCGGTCGGCAGCTGCTTGTCATCGATCACCACGCTTCCAACGACATGTTCGGCACCGCCAACTTCGTCGACCTGTCAGCGAATTCCACCACGATGATGATTGCCGAACTGCTTGACACCTGGGGCAAGCCAATCGACCCAGACGTAGCGCACTGCATCTACGCCGGGCTGACGACCGATACCGGATCCTTCCGCTGGGCCAGCGCCCGCGCTCTTCGGCTGGCGGCTCGGCTGGTCGACATCGGCGTGGACAACGCCGCGATCAGCCGAACGCTGATGGATAGCCATCCGTTTGTGTGGTTGCCGCTGCTGTCGCGCGTGCTGGGCTCGGCGCAATTGCTGCCCGACGCGGTCGGCGGTCGCGGGCTGGTCTACGCGGTCGTCGACAATCAGGACTGGATCAGCTCACGCCCAGAGGAAGTCGAAAGCATCGTCGATATCGTGCGTACCACGCAGCAGGCCGAGGTGGCGGCGGTCTTCAAGGAAGTTGACCCGCAGCAGTGGTCGGTGTCGATGCGGGCCAAAGCCGACGTGGATTTGGCGGCGGTCGCATCCGCGTTCGGCGGTGGTGGCCACCGGCTGGCCGCCGGCTACTCCACCACCGGCTCGATTGACGATGCGGTGGCGTCGCTGCGCGCAGCCCTTGGCTGATCGCTGCGCTTCGTCAGAACGCCCAGCTTCCTGAGCGTTGCAGAACGAATCCGTGGTCTCCGCTGGTGGTGTCCAGACAGGCGACGAAGTTGTCAGGCCCCACGGCGCATGTCACGTTCAGGTACGACAACTTCTGGCCCTCACCCAGTAACTTGCCGCCCGACGGCAAGGTGGCGGCGTTACCGTCGCATCCGCCGTAGGACATGCGGCTCAATTGGTAGCCGGGTCCCTTGAAATTCACTGACCCCACTACGCAATCGCCGGGTCGTGGGTGGCCCCCGCCAGGAAAGGGAAAATCGTTCATCCCGGGCATGTCTCCGTTGCACTTAATGTCCTGCGACGGTTGCGGCGCAGGCGCTGGCCCGCCATAGAAGTCACACACCAGGGCATAGGGGGCGGAAAAACTTATCCGGGGCGGGGTCCCCGGGCCAGAACTCGTGACGTAGCCATCCGCCGGGACAGACGTGAAACCGTCGAGATTGGGAAATCCCGGTGGCGGCTGCGCGGCTGCCTGCGGTGCGGGCGGCCCCGCGATCGCAGCTGCCACCGCCAGGGTCAGGCCTGCGAAGGCCCGCAAGGTGAGGGCGACGACCGCGCGCATCGGCTCCTCCTGCGCTGGTGAATATTGTCGTGTAGCTGGTGGGATCGTATTGGTTGGCTGAAAGCGACGCGGGTTGACCGCCGCAATTAACGCACCTGAGCCCGCCCGCGTTGTAGCACCGCCTCGCGGTTGGCGGCAATGTCGTCGCCGCTGGTCCGGAATTGTCTGGCCGCCATCGCTTCCAGCCATAGCCCCGCGCTGGTCTGTGACTCGTCGATCCGGTGATAGGACGCCAGCAGTGCTCGTACCGCGTTCTGATTGTTGCCGACGATCGACGTCGCCACCCGGCGAGCGGTGGTCAACAGCTGGTCGTGCGGCACCACCTCGGTCACCAGCCCGGCGCGTAGCGCGTCGGCGGCGGACAGGTAGTCCCCGGTCAGGCTCATGCGCCGGGCCAGGCCAATCCCCACCTTTTGGGGCAGCCGCACGCTCAGGCCCCAGGTGGGCAACAGGCCCACGCGGGCGTGAGTGTCGGCGAAGCGTGCCTGCTCCGAAGCGACCACGATGTCGCAATACAGGACCAACTCGAGCCCACCGGTCACCGCGGCGCCGTTGATCGCGCCGATCACCGGCTTGCTCATCGCCGGCCACCGCGGCGAGATGTCCGGAAGTGCCGACTGACCACCCAGCTCTTTGAGATCCAGGCCCGCGCAGAACACCGGATCGGTGCCGGTGAGGATGACGACGTCGACGTCGTCATCGGTCTCGGCGTCGGCCAGAGCCCCGAAAAACCGATCTCGCAACGCCGAAGACAGCGCGTTCCGGGACTGGGGCCGGTTGAGGGTCAGGGTGCGCACCCGCTCGTCGGTGTCGATCAGCAGGATGTCGTCGGTCATGACATCACCGTAGCCAGTCGCCGAACCGACCAGTGGGCCGCCTTGCTGTGGCCGATGTGAGAAGAAGCGGCGCCGCCAAGCCGCTTATCGTGGGGGCATGTGCCGGAATATCACCGAACTGCGCGGTTTGCAGCCAGCGGCCACAGCTGAGGAGATCGCGGCGGCGGCGCGCCAGTATGTGCGCAAGGTCAGCGGCATCACCCACCCGACGCGCCTTCCCGCGGCCAATGCCGAAGCGTTTGAGGCAGCGGTTGCCGAGGTTACGGAGACGACGACGCGGTTGCTGGGGGCGCTGCCTGCGCGGCGCCAGCCGCCTAAGACCGTCCCGCCATTGCGTCGGCCCGAGGTGGTCGCCCGGCTGGCCGGCGCGAAATGACACGCACGGCGACGATGCCCGCGCTGAAGGAGTGGAGCGCCGTGGTGCACGCTCTGCTGGACGGTCGCCAACGGGTGCTGCTGCGTAAGGGCGGCATCGGTGAAAAGCGATTCGAGTTGGCGGCCCGCGAGTTCCTGCTGTTCCCGACGGTCGCGCACAGTCATGCGGAGCGCGTCCGACCCGAGCATCAAGATTTGCTGGAAGCCGCTGCCGCCGACAGCACCGATGACCACTTAGTGGTGCGGGCTGCTGCGAAAGTTGTTGCGGCAGTGCCGGTTAACCGGACGGACGGTCTTTCAGCGATCGAGGACCTGCACATCTGGACGCCCTCGTCGGTGCGCGCCGACCGGCTCGACTTTCGCCCCAAGCACAAACTGGCCGTGCTGGTGGTATCGGTGATCCCCTTGGCCGAGCCGGTGCGAATCACCCGAACTCCTGAGTACGGGGGCTGCAAGAGTTGGGTGGAGCTCCCTGTGCGGGCGCCATTAGCGCCGCCGGTGTACGACGACGCGGTGCTAACCGAGGTCGCTGTCCGAGTCCGCGACGCCGTTGGCTGACAAGTCGAGCAGGCCGACAGGAAGCAGCAGCCGGGAGCGTCCGTAGTGCACGGCGTGGGTGGCCGGCTTGGATTCCCGGCCCGTCAGCACTGGTTCGTCGGTGCCGAGATTGCGCGCGTAGCGGGGGAACCAGCTGCCGGCGATCAGGACGCGGATGCGTGAGCCGGCGCGGAAGCGGTGGGCAATGCCGTCGAGTTCGACGCGGACAGTTTCCGTCGCGGCTCCCAACCGTCGGTAGCCGTCGCTGACATTTTCCGACCGACCTTTGGTGTCGACCTCGCTCACCCGGACGAACAGGTCGACATGGGGATTGTCCGTGCCGTGGGTCAGTTCGACGACCGGACTTCCGTAGACGCACAGATCGTGGGTGAGCGTGGTGCTGGTGAAGGCGAGCACGTCGTCGCGTAATGCGAGCCGGCTGTCGTCGCGGTAACCGCCGTTCGGGGACAGCAGTGGGCCGCCGGTGGTGGGTGTCGGGTCAGCAGGGTCGTAGCGAAATGTCGCCGGTGCCAATCCCGTCAGGTCCGTTGGCGCAGTCTCGCCCAGGTGGCCGCCGGGCCGTAGATACAGTGCGTGTTCGGTGGTGGCGGGCGGCCAGTCGGGCAGGTTGCGCCAGCCCTGGCCGGTGACATAGACACGGACCCTGCTGGGCCGGCGCAGGGCAGGCGCGCCACCCAGATGGGTGTCCAGCCAATCCAGCGACTCCCGGACACCGGTGGCCAGCCCACTGGTGAGCAGCTGGGTGTGCGTCCATGGGCCCATCGTGAGCGCGACGTCGACGCCCCGGCTGCGCAGATGCCTGTGCTGCTGCAGCGTCTGCCTCAGGAAGATGTCTTGCCATCCGCCCACCAGCAGCACCGGCACCTGCACGCGGTCCAGCGCCTCGCCGCACCGCAGCGCATTCCAGAATGGATCGTTCGGGTCGGTGTGTTCGATCCACGATTCGAACCACGGTGCGCCCGTGCCGAGCAGTGCCCGGGCTGCGTCGCCCATCGGCACCCCGCCGGCCGCCTGTGCGACCTTGCGCCGGGTCTGCAGCTGGCGCAGTGCGGCCCGGGTGCGCACCGGGTCCTCCTGGTGGGCGACCATGTCGCTCCAGCCCAGAAAGTCGTTGATCGCGAACGAGCCGGTACCCCACACCGAGGCGTTGAAATCGTGCGGACCCACGGTGATGACGGCCGCGGCCAGTTCCGGCGGGGGATCCTGCAACAGGGCCCACTGGGTAAATCCGAGGTACGACAGTCCGATGGTGGCGAATCGACCGGTGAACCAGGGCTGCTCACGCAGCCACGCGACCGTGTCGGCGCCATCGGCGGCCTCGTTGACCATCGGCTCGAAGACCCCGCCCGACCCGAACGTTCCGCGCACGCTCTGCAGCACGACGTGATAGCCGCGGGCCGCATACAGCCCGCCGAATAGCAGCGAGAACGGAAATGCACGTCCGTAGGGCCCGCGGACCAGCAAGGTACCGACGGGCGAGGTGGTTGGTGCGTAGTGATCGGCCACCAGATGGATCCCGTCGCGCATCGGCACTCGGACGCGATTCACGGTGTAATCGGTGGTCGCTGGCGGCAGACCCAGCAGCCGGCCAACGGCTTTGCCGCCCAGGTATCGCAGAGCGTGCAGCCTGGGGTGCGCGGGTCGGGTCGAGGTTGTGCTCACAGTCCCTAGGTTAAGACCCGTTCAGGTGGCCGCGGCTCAATGCAGGTGACCTAGAACTTGTAGTACGGCGCGAGGTCGTTGGCGCGCTGCAGGTTGGTCGACATGCAGTCGACCTCGGGGTTGGAGTAGATGGTCGAGAAGTACAGCGCCTGCTGCAGAACCCCGTAGCTGGTCTTGAACGCGACCATGCAGGAGTAATACCAGTAGCTGTTGTGATACGTCGGCTTAAGCACCCAGTACTGCGCGGCGCGGTGACCTTGGATCGTGGTCTCGACGGCGTCCGGGGGCAGCGACTGCTCGTAGGTGCGCCAGATGATGGGCTCAACGGCCAGCTGATAGTTACCGGCGTCGAAGTGGCAGCGCAGGCCGTCTTCGTGCTCGGGCGGTGTGAACGCCAATCCGAGCCGCTGTATGACGTCGAACGGGATGTCCTCGCACGCGTCGAACGGGCGCGGGTCGGTGGTCGCCACGATGGGGCTCTTCATGGTGGTTTCCATCGGCTCGGCAGTCGACCGCAGCTGGACGGAGCCGCCTCCGCTCGGCGCGGGCGGGGCGCTTTGCCAGCCCACTGTGCCCCCGATGACCGCTGTGACCAGCGCACCAAGCGCACCCATCAGACGCACATTGGCGAACACGACACCCCCTGACGCCTCGGCGGCCCCTTGCCGGGAGTGTACAAGTCGTGTCAGCACCGTCACAGTGAAACAAGAACACGTTCTAATGCCGCGAGCAAGGACTGGCCGAAACCGGCTCAATGCTCCGAGTCATTAGGCTGGTTATTCGTGGCTTGGCAAAAACCGGGGCAGGAATCGGCCAATGGAGGGCAACCGACGCTGTGGGCGGTTTCCGACCTGCACACCGGTCACCTCGGTAATAAGCCGATCACCGAATCGCTGCACCCGTCGTCGCCGGATGATTGGTTGATCGTTGCCGGCGATGTCGCCGAACGCACCGACGACATCCGTTGGGCGCTTGACCTGCTGCGGCGGCGGTTCGCCAAGGTGATTTGGGCGCCGGGCAACCACGAGCTGTGGACCACCAACCGGGACCCCATGCAGATCTTCGGCAGGGCGCGCTACGAGTACCTGGTCAATATGTGCGACGAGATGGGTGTGGTCACGCCCGAGCATCCTTTCCCGGTGTGGACCGAGCGCGGTGGCCCGGCCACGATCGTGCCGATGTTTCTGCTCTACGACTACACCTTCTTGCCCGAGGGTGCCGCGAGCAAAGCCGAAGGCTTGACCATCGCGCGGCAGCGCAACGTGGTGGCCACCGACGAATTCCTGCTCTCGTCGGAGCCGTACCCCACTCGTGAGGCCTGGTGCCGCGAACGGCTCGCCAGCACCCGCGCCCGTCTCGAACAGCTTGACTGGATGACACCGACGGTTCTGGTGAACCATTTCCCGCTGGTCCGCGAGCCCTGCGACGCGTTGTTCTACCCGGAATTCTCGCTGTGGTGTGGAACCACCAAGACCGCCGACTGGCACACCCGCTACAACGCTGTCTGTTCGGTTTACGGTCATTTACACATTCCGCGAACCACCTGGTATGACGACGTGCGCTTCGAGGAAGTGTCGGTGGGTTACCCGCGGGAGTGGCGGCGCCGCAAGCCGTTCGGCTGGCTGCGTCAGGTGTTGCCGGATCCCCAGTACGCGCCGGGCTACCTCAACGACTTCGGCGGTCACTTCGTGATCACTCCCGAGATGCGGCAACAGGCTGCGCAGTTCCGGGAGCGGTTGCGGCAGCGGCAGTCACGATGACGGGGCACCTGCTGGTCTCGTCTGTGCTGCCCGCGACCGTCTCCGAGGATCTGGCGTATTCGGAGTTGTATTCCGACCCGCCCGGCCTTGCCCCGTTGCCCGAAGAAGAGCCGTTGATCGCCAAGTCGGTTGCCAAGCGGCGCAGCGAGTTCATCACCGTCCGTCACTGCGCCCGGATTGCGCTGGGCCAGCTGGGCGTGCCACCGGCGCCAATCCTCAAGGGCGACAAGGGAGAACCCTGCTGGCCCGACGGTGTGGTGGGCAGCCTCACTCACTGCACGGGCTACCGCGGCGCGGTAGTGGGGCGCAGTGCCGCGGTGCGTTCGGTGGGCATCGACGCCGAACCGCACGACGTTTTGCCGCATGGCGTACTGGACGCGATCAGCCTGCCGGAGGAGCGCCACGAAATCCCTCAGAAGCTGCCGGCGGGCCTGCATTGGGACCGAATTTTGTTCTGCGCCAAGGAGGCAACATACAAAGCCTGGTTTCCGCTGACGAAAAGATGGCTGGGTTTTGAGGACGCCCACATCAGTTTCGAGGCCGACGGCACGGGGTCGGCAGTGGGCGGTTTCGTCTCCCGGATCCTGATCGATCCGAAGGCGCTGTCCGGTCCGCCGTTGACCGCGCTGAGGGGACGGTGGTCGGTGGACCGCGGGCTGGTGCTGACCGCCATCGTGCTATGAGCGAAAGCCCTAGCGGGCCACGGCCTGGTCCAGGATTGGTCGTCGTCGACAAGCCGGCCGGAATGACCAGTCACGACGTAGTGGCGCGTTGTCGCCGCATCTTTTCCACCCGCCGGGTGGGTCACGCGGGGACGCTGGACCCGATGGCCACCGGTGTGCTGGTGATCGGCGTCGACCGCGCCACCAAGATCCTTGGCCTGTTGACGGCGGCCTCGAAGTCGTATGCCGCCACCATCCGTCTGGGCCAGACCACGTCCACCGAGGACGCCGACGGAGAACTGCTCCGCAGCGTCTCGGCTGAGCATCTGACTGACGAGGCGATCGCCGCCGCGGTCGCCGGGCTGCGCGGCGACATCGAACAGGTGCCGTCGGCGGTCAGCGCGATCAAGGTGGACGGGCGGCGTGCTTATCGGTTGGTTCGCGAGGGCCATACCGTCGAGCTCGAGGCCCGGCCGGTACGCATTGACCGGTTCGAGGTGTTGGACGTTCGATCCGGATCCGACGTCGACGGCGTCATCGATCTCGATGTCGAGGTCGACTGCTCGTCGGGAACCTACATTCGTGCGCTGGCCCGCGATCTGGGCGCCGCGCTTGGAGTGGGCGGGCATCTGACGTCATTGCGTCGCACCCGGGTCGGCCGCTTCGCGCTAGATCAGGCACGCTCACTCGACGACCTGGCCGGGCAACCCCGCCTGACCTGCACTCTGGACGAGGCGTGCCTGCTGATGTTTCCGCGCCGCGACCTGACCGCCGGCGAGGCCGAAGCAACCAGCAACGGCCGGCCCCTGTCGCCGGCCGGTATCGACGGCGTCTATGCCGCCTGCGACCCCGACGGCCGGGTGATAGCGCTGCTGCGCGACGAGGGGACAAGGACCAAGTCAGTGGTGGTAGTCCGTCCGGCGACGATGCAGGACGGGACGTCCTGAGGAGGAGCCGGGCAATCGGATCCCGTCCGGCGACGATGCAGGGCGGGACGTCCTGAGGAGGAGCCGGGCAATCGGATCCCGTCCGGCGACGATGCAGGGCGGGACGTCCTGAGGAGGAGCCGGGCAATCGGATCCCGCCCGGCGACGTTGTAGGGGCCCCGGCCGACATCCCCACACGGTGAAGTTGCACACTGGGGCCGGGTCTATTTGCGGCCTCGGCATTCGCCGTGCGGCCGCTTCTGAAGCCGTTTGGAAGGGGCGCGCTATGTCCAACAAGGTTTACGTCGTCGGCGTTGGCATGACGAAATTCGAGAAGCCGGGCCGCCGCGAGGGCTGGGACTACCCGGACATGGCAAGGGAGTCGGGCACCAACGCGCTGCAGGATGCCGGTATCGACTACCGCGAGGTGCGGCAGGGCTACGTCGGCTATGTCGCCGGCGATTCGACGTCCGGGCAGCGGGCGCTCTACGAGCTGGGCATGACCGGGATTCCGATCGTCAACGTCAACAACAACTGCTCAACCGGCTCGACGGCGCTTTTCCTGGCGGCCCAGGCCATCCGTGGCGGGATCGCCGACTGCACCATCGCGCTCGGCTTTGAGAAGATGCAACCCGGCTCATTGAGCGGTGGTGCCCAGGACCGCGAATCGCCGATGGGCAGACACGTCAAGGCGATGGCCGAGATCGACGAGTTCGCGATGCCCGTCGCACCATGGATGTTCGGCGCCGCCGGTCGCGAGCACATGAGGCAATACGGAAGCACCGCAGAACATTTCGCCAAGATCGGCTATAAGAATCACAAGCACTCCGTCAACAACCCGTTTGCGCAGTTTCAGGAGTCCTACACGCTCGACGACATCCTGGCAGCGCGGATGATCTCCGACCCGCTGACCAAGCTGCAGTGTTCGCCGACCTCGGATGGTTCGGGCGCGGCAATCGTGGCCTCCGAGGGGTTCGTCGACAGCCATGGGCTGGCCGAACAAGCGGTGGAGATCGTCGGTCAGGCCATGACGACCGACTTCACGTCGACCTTCGACGGCAGCGCCAAGAACCTCATCGGCTACGACATGAACGTGCAAGCGGCACAACGGGTCTACGACCAGTCCGGACTGGGTCCCGAAGACTTCCAAGTGATCGAACTGCACGACTGCTTCTCGGCCAACGAGCTGCTGCTCTACGAGGCTCTTGGCCTGTGCGGACCCGGCGAGGCACCCAAGCTGATCGACAACGGTGACACGACTTATGGCGGACGTTGGGTGGTCAACCCGTCTGGTGGCCTGATCTCGAAGGGCCACCCGCTCGGCGCGACCGGGCTGGCGCAGTGCGCCGAACTGACCTGGCAGCTGCGGGGCGCCGCGGACAAGCGTCAGGTCGACAACGTCACCGCCGCATTGCAACACAACATCGGGCTGGGCGGCGCCGCCGTCGTCACGGCTTACCAGCGGGCCGAACGCTGAACCGCGGGCGGCTCGGGGGAAAAGCGCCATGATCGAGTGGTCCGACACCGACCTGATGGTTCGGGATGCCGTTCGGCAATTCGTCGACAAAGAGATCCGACCGCATTTGGACGAATTGGAGACCGGCGCAATGTCGCCCTATCCGATCGCGCGCAAGCTGTTCAGCCAGTTCGGTCTCGACGTCATGGCCGCCGAGTCGGTCAAGAAGATGTTGGACCGAGAGCGGGCCAAGCTTGACGGGGCCCAGGAGACCCAGGCCGGTGACGAGCAGAACGAAAAGTCGGACAGTGCAGGCGGTTTCGGCGACGGCGCCCAGGGATCGATGGTCGCGGTGCTGGTGTCCGAAATCGCCCGAGTCAGCATCGGATTGCTGAGCACTGCGTCGGTCAGCCTCGGTCTGGGTGCGGCGACCATCATGAGCCGCGGGACGCTGGCTCAGAAGGAACGCTGGTTGCCCGAGCTGATGACGCTGGAAAAGATCGCGGCGTGGGCCATCACCGAGCCGGACTCCGGCTCCGACGCGTTCGGCGGCATGAAGACCTACGTCAAACGCGACGGTGAGGACTACATCCTCAACGGGCAGAAGACATTCATCACCAACGGGCCCTGCGCCGACGTTCTGGTCGTGTACGCCAAACTCGACAATGGTGATCCATCCGTGGACAAGCGGAACCGGCCGGTGCTGGTCTTCGTGCTCGACTCGGGCATGCCGGGCCTGACGCAGGGCAAGCCGTTTAAGAAGATGGGCATGATGTCCTCGCCGACTGGCGAGCTGTTCTTCGACAACGTGCGCCTGAGCCCGGACCGGCTGCTCGGCGACGCTGACGGCGACGGCCGCGACAGCGCCCGCGCCAACTTTGCCGCCGAGCGGATCGGGATCGCGATGATGGCACTGGGCATTATCAACGAATGCCACCGGCTGTGCGTGGATTACGCCAAGAGCCGAACGCTGTGGGGCAAGAACATTGGACAATTCCAGCTGATCCAGCTCAAGCTGGCCAAAATGGAAATCGCCCGGATGAACGTGCAGAACATGGTGTTTCACATCATCGAGCGGCAGAAGGCCGATAAACCGCTGACGTTGGCCGAGGCATCGGCGATCAAGCTGTACTCGTCGGAGGCGGCCACCGATGTGGCGATGGAGGCCGTACAGCTGTTCGGCGGCAACGGCTATATGGCTGAATACCGGGTGGAACAGCTGGCCCGCGACGCGAAGTCACTGATGATCTACGCGGGCAGCAACGAGGTTCAGGTCACCCACATCGCCAAGGGCCTGCTCAGCTAGAGGCGGCGACCCGCCGCGCCCGGCTTCGCCGCGCTTGCGATCGCCACTGTGCCGCTGGGCGGCGACCCGCCGCGCCCGGCTTCGCCGCGCTTGCGATCGCCGACGAAACTAGGCCACCACCCAGATCGCCCGGGCCGCCGGGCTGCCCAGATCGACGGTGGTCTCGGCACCGTCGGCGGATTCGATCGCCACCGAGATCATGCCGGCGAATTCCCGACGGGTCAGGACCCGCAGCCGAGAGTCGAGATTGATCCCGACGCCGGCGAAATAGCGCAGCATCTCCGGGTCGGCATCGGAGATGCGGGCCACCGTCCCGGTGTCTCCGTCGTCACACGCCCACAGCTGACGGGCCGGCGGGGTAGGCACTTGGCCGTCCGAGGCCGGGATCGGGTCACCGTGCGGGTCGCGTTGCGGGAACCCCAGCTTGGCGTCGATGCGGGCCACCAGCCGGTCCGATACCGCGTGCTCGAGCACCTCAGCCTCGTCGTGAACCTCGTCCCAGGCGTAGCCGAGCTCGTTGACCAGGAAGGTTTCCAAGAGCCGATGCCGGCGCACCATTTCCAGCGCCGCTCGCCGCCCCGCCTCGGTCAAGGTCACCGCGCCATACTTTTCGTGATCGACGAGGCCCTGCTCGGCGAGTTTGCGGATCGACTCCGAGGCCGTGCTGGCCGACACCCCAATCTTTTCGGCCAGCATCTTGGTGCTGACCTTTTCCATCGACCACTCCTGGGCTTTCCAGATGACCTTGAGATAGTCCTGGCCGACCGCGGTGAGACCGCCATGCTCTTCGTCAGCCCTCACAACGAGAAAGTTTAGGCAACCCAAGCCTGATCTGGTGTGGTCCCGACACCCCGGAGCGGCTTGCGGCCTCCGAATCTCCCGGCGAACCACTTGGCGCCGTAGGCTTGCGGTCGTGCAGCGGTGGCGCGGCCAAGACGAGATCCCCACGGACTGGGGCAGATGCGTGCTCACCATCGGGGTGTTCGATGGCGTGCACCGCGGCCACGCCGAAATAATCGCGCATGCGGTGAAAGCCGCACGCGCGCGCAACGTGCCGACCGTATTGATGACGTTCGACCCGCACCCGATGGAAGTGGTCTATCCCGGCAGTCACCCGGCGCAGTTGACGACGCTGACGCGGCGCGCCGAGCTCGTCGAAGAGTTGGGTATCGACGTCTTCCTGGTGATGCCGTTCACCAGCGATTTCATGAAGCTCACGCCGGACCGCTACGTCCACGAGCTGCTGGTGGAACACCTGCACGTGGTCGAGGTCGTGGTGGGTGAAAACTTCACCTTCGGCAAGAAGGCCGCGGGCAACGTCGATACCCTGCGACGTGCCGGCGAGAGATTCGGGTTCGCGGTGGAGTCGATGTCACTGCTGTCCGAGCACCACAGCAACGAGACCGTGGCGTTCTCCTCCACCTACATCCGGTCCTGCGTGGACGCCGGTGACGTGGTGGCGGCCACCGAGGCGCTGGGCCGCCCGCACCGCGTCGAGGGTGTTGTGGTCCGGGGTCACGGGCGAGGCGCCGAGTTGGGCTTTCCCACCGCGAACGTGGCGCCGCCGATGTATTCGGCCATCCCGGCCGACGGTGTGTATGCCGCGTGGTTCACCGTGCTCGGGCACGGACCGGTGACCGGCACCGTCGTCCCGGGTGAGCGCTACCAGGCGGCAGTGTCCGTCGGCACCAACCCGACCTTCTCCGGACGCACCCGCACCGTCGAGGCGTTCGTCCTGGACACCGCCGCCGACCTCTACGGACAGCATGTGGCGTTGGACTTCGTCGCTCGCATCCGCGGACAGCGCAAGTTCGACTCGGTGCGAGATCTTGTCGCCGCGATGGGTAAGGACACCGACCGGGCGCGTGTCCTGCTCACAGACTGAGTGGTCATCTCGCGATTCGAGGCGGACACCGCCTGGCTGCTAAACTGCCGGACGACATCGGCGCGTGCTGCGGTTCGCGGTGGCCGCGCCTTGACATTCAATTATCGCGGACCAATTGATGGAGATATTTCGTGGCGCTGACAGCCGAGCAGAAAAAGGAAATCCTGGGCACCTACGGCCTGCATGACACCGACACCGGGTCCCCGGAGGCGCAGGTCGCGCTGCTGACCAAGCGGATCGCCGACCTGACCGAGCACCTGAAGGTGCACAAGCACGACCACCACTCGCGGCGGGGGTTGTTGCTGCTGGTCGGGCGGCGGCGCAGGCTGCTCAAATATGTGGCCCAGATCGATGTGGAGCGGTACCGCTCGCTGGTGGAGCGGCTGGGTCTGCGTCGCTGACCTACGCGGCAAGCCGCCGCAAATCTCGACTCTTGTTAGCAGGCTGAGTTCGCCCGTGTAGAGTGAGGGCGTTCTGGGCCGGTTCGGCCCGAGCAAACGGTGCGGCTGCGCAGATCCGCGTGTGCCGTTCCAGCGTGTCACGACGGGAGCAGCCCAGGTCTGCATCGGGCGGTCTTCGGTAGTGGCTGCCGGGCTCTCCGGATCTGGGGCAGGTCGGCCGCTTCGATCGATGGCCGTAGCCGCATTCAGACTTTGCTCTTCAGGAAGCTCTCAGGGGTGACTCGCAGGCCCAACGGGGCCGGTGAGTAATCCCGCGGATCCTCTCCAGGTTGCGCGTGGCGACGCGAAACAGCCGAATACAGAGAGGCCGTACGGACAACGTTATGTCTGTAGCTGAAATTGAAGAGGGCGTGTTCGAGGCGACCGCCGTTATCGACAACGGGAGCTTTGGCACCCGCACCATCCGTTTTGAAACCGGTCGGTTGGCCCAGCAGGCCGCCGGTGCCGTCGTCGCCTACCTGGACGACGAGAACATGCTGCTGTCGGCGACCACCGCCAGCAAGAGCCCCAAGGAGCACTTCGACTTCTTCCCGCTGACCGTCGATGTCGAGGAGCGGATGTATGCCGCCGGTCGCATCCCTGGTTCGTTCTTCCGCCGCGAGGGCCGGCCGTCCACCGACGCGATCCTGACCTGCCGGCTGATCGACCGCCCGCTGCGCCCGTCGTTCGTCGCCGGGCTGCGCAACGAGATCCAGGTCGTGGTGACGATCCTGAGCCTGGATCCCAACGATCTGTACGACGTGCTGGCGATCAATGCCGCGTCGGCCTCCACCCAGCTGAGCGGGCTGCCGTTCTCCGGCCCCATCGGCGGGGCCCGGGTGGCGCTCATCGACGGCACCTGGGTTGCCTTCCCCACGGTCGAGCAGCTCGAGCGGGCCGTCTTCGACATGGTGGTGGCCGGGCGCATCGTCGGCGACCGGGACGGCCAGCCTGATGTCGCCATCATGATGGTCGAGGCCGAGGCCACCGAGAACGTCATCGAACTGGTCGAGGGCGGGGCCCAGGCACCGACGGAAAGCGTTGTGGCGGAAGGCCTGGAGGCCGTCAAGCCGTTCATCGCCGCGCTGTGCACCGCGCAGCAGGAGCTGGCCGACGCTGCGGCCAAGCCGACCGGTGACTTCCCGGTGTTCCCCGACTACGGCGACGACGTGTACTACTCGGTGGCCTCGGTGGCCACCGACGAGCTGGCCGCCGCGCTGGGCATCGGCGGCAAGGCCGAGCGCGACCAGCGCACCGACGAGCTCAAGGCCGAGGTGCTGGCGCGGCTCGCCGAGAC
Organism: uncultured Actinomycetota bacterium; assembly: GCA_963730415.1. Lineage (GTDB taxonomy): Bacteria > Actinomycetota > Actinomycetes > Mycobacteriales > Mycobacteriaceae > Mycobacterium. The sequence goes on from CAVSSC010000004.1 coordinate 1,083,732, forward strand.
CTACGAGGGCCGCGAGAAGGAGGTCGGCGCGGCCTTCCGTTCGCTGACCAAGAAGCTGGTCCGCCAGCGCATCCTGACCGACCACTTCCGCATCGACGGCCGGGGCATCACCGACATCCGCGCGCTGTCGGCCGAGGTCGCGGTGGTTCCGCGGGCGCATGGCAGCGCGCTGTTCGAGCGCGGCGAAACCCAGATCCTCGGGGTGACCACGCTCGACATGGTCAAAATGGCCCAGCAGATCGACTCGCTCGGACCCGAGACGTCCAAGCGGTACATGCATCACTACAACTTCCCGCCGTTCTCCACCGGCGAGACCGGCCGCGTCGGCTCGCCCAAGCGGCGCGAGATCGGGCACGGCGCGCTGGCCGAGCGGGCCCTGGTGCCGGTGCTGCCCGGCGTCGAGGAGTTCCCGTACGCCATCCGCCAGGTGTCTGAAGCTCTTGGCTCCAACGGCTCGACGTCGATGGGGTCGGTCTGCGCGTCCACGCTGGCGCTGCTCAACGCCGGAGTGCCGCTGAAGGCGCCGGTGGCCGGCATCGCGATGGGCCTGGTCTCCGACGACATCGAGGTCGAGGGCGGGGGCACCGAGCGCCGGTTCGTCACCCTGACCGACATCCTGGGTGCCGAGGATGCCTTCGGCGACATGGACTTCAAGTGCGCCGGCACCAAGGACTTCGTCACCGCGCTGCAGCTGGACACCAAGCTCGACGGGATTCCCTCGCAGGTGCTCGCGGGTGCGCTCGAGCAGGCCAAAGACGCCCGGCTGACCATCTTGGAGGTCATGGCCGAGGCGATCGACTCACCCGACGAGATGAGCCCGTACGCGCCGCGGGTGACCACCATCAAGGTCCCGGTGGACAAGATCGGTGAGGTCATCGGCCCCAAGGGCAAGGTCATCAACGCCATCACCGAGGAGACCGGCGCGCAGATCTCCATCGAGGATGACGGCACCGTGTTCGTCGGCGCCACCGACGGGCCCTCTGCGCAGGCCGCGATCGACAAGATCAACGCCATCGCGAACCCGCAGCTGCCGACGGTGGGTGAGCGGTTCCTCGGAACCGTGGTCAAGACAACCGATTTCGGCGCGTTCGTGTCGCTACTGCCCGGGCGTGACGGTCTGGTGCACATCTCCAAGCTCGGCAGGGGCAAGCGCATCGCGAAGGTCGAAGACGTCGTGAACGTGGGCGACAAGCTGCGGGTCGAGATCGCCGATATCGACAAGCGCGGCAAGATCTCTTTGGTCCTGGTGGCCGACGAAGACAGCTCGGCCCCTGCCGATTCTCCGGAGGCCGCACCAGCCGATGCCGCGACGGCCAGCAGCTGACGTATCGACCGGGCCGCGTCCCGGTCGTGCGGGTGCCCTGCGCCGGGGCAAGCAGATCGCCGAGGCGGAACCAGAACACCAAGCCGCAGTGCGCCGTACCACACTGCCGGGTGGCCTGCGGGTGGTCACCGAGTACCTGCCGTCGGTGCGCTCGGCGTCGATCGGGGTCTGGGTCGGTGTCGGATCGCGCGACGAGGGTGCCACCGTGGCCGGGGCGGCGCACTTCCTCGAGCATCTGCTGTTCAAGTCGACGCCCAGCCGTACCGCCGTGGACATCGCGCAGGCGATGGACGCCGTCGGCGGAGAGCTGAACGCGTTCACCGCCAAGGAGCAGACCTGCTACTACGCGCATGTGCTCGACAGCGACCTCGAGCTGGCCGTCGACCTGGTCGCCGATGTGGTGCTCAACGGCCGCTGCGCCGCAGAGGATGTCGAGCTGGAACGCGACGTCGTTCTGGAAGAGATCGCGATGCGCGACGACGACCCCGAGGACGCGCTGGGGGACATGTTCCTGGGGGCGCTGTTCGGTGACCACCCGGTGGGCCGCCCGGTGATCGGCACCGCGCAGTCGGTGTCGTCGATGACGCGGACCCAACTGCACTCGTTTCATGTGCGGCGCTACACGCCTGAACGGATGGTGGTCGCGGTGGCCGGCAACGTCGACCACGACGAGGTGGTCGCGCTGGTGCGCGAGCACTTCGGGTCGCATCTGGTCCGCGGACGGCAACCCATTGCTCCGCGCAAGGGTGCCGGACGAGTGACCGGCCGCCCCGGATTGATGCTGGGCAAGCGGGACGCCGAGCAGACCCACGTGTCGTTGGGCGTACGCACTCCCGGGCGCAGCTGGCAGCATCGCTGGGCGCTGTCGGTGCTGCACACCGCGCTGGGCGGCGGCCTGAGCTCCCGGCTGTTCCAAGAGGTTCGAGAGTTGCGCGGGCTGGCCTATTCGGTCTACTCGACGGTGGATATCTTCGCGGACAGCGGCGCGCTGTCGGTTTATGCTGCTTGCCAGCCCGAGCGTTTCGTCGAGGTCATGCAGGTGACCAGCGAGGTACTCGAATCGGTGGCACGCGACGGCATCACCGAGGCGGAATGCCGCATCGCCAAGGGCTCGTTGCGCGGCGGGCTCGTCCTCGGCTTGGAAGATTCCAGCTCCCGGATGAGCCGTCTGGGCCGCAGCGAATTGAACTACGGCAAACACCGCAGCATCGAGCACACCTTGCAGCAAATCGACCAGGTGACCGTCGAGGAGGTCAACGCGGTTGCCCACCGGCTGCTGAGGCAAGACTACGGCGCTGCCGTTGTGGGTCCGTATGCCTCCAAACGGTCACTGCCCCAACAACTTCGGGCGATGGTAAATTAGCCGAATGGTACTCGGCTTTTGGGACATCATGGTGCCCATCGTGGGTGCGCCGATGGCTGGCGGCCCCGGCACCCCCGCGTTGGCCGCGGCGGTGTCCAATGCGGGTGGGCTCGGTTTCGTCCCCGCCGGGTACCTCAGTGCGGAGCGGTTCGCCGAGGACATCGCCGCGGCGCGCGCGGCCACTACCGGCCCGCTGGGTGTCAACTTGTTTGTGCCCCAACCCAGTGTCGCCGACTGGGTAGCACTGGACTACTACGCAGAAGAACTCGAAGAGATCGCCGACCACTACCAAGTCGAGGTCGGTCATCCGCGTTTCGGTGACGACGACGAGTGGGAGCGCAAGCTCGAGGTGGTGGCCGATGTACGGCCCGAGCTGGTGTCTTTTACCTTCGGCGTGCCGCCGCCTGATGTCATTCGGCGGTTGGGTGCGCTGGGCCTGTTGGTGATGGTCACGGTGACGTCGGCCTACGAGGCGGGAGTGGCTGTCGCCGCCGGCGCGGACAGCCTGGTGGTCCAGGGTCCCGATGCCGGCGGGCACCGCGGCACGTTCGCGCCGGACATGGAACCCGCTACCGAGTCGCTGCACCAGCTAATCGATCGCATCCGCCACGCGCATGACGTCCCGATCATCGCGGCGGGCGGACTGGGCACCGCTCGGGACGTGGCGGCTGTACTGCACAGGGGAGCGGTGGCCGCACAGGTCGGCACCGCGCTACTGCTGAGCGACGAAGCGGGCACTAACTCGGCACACCGCACGGCCATGAAGAATCCCATTTTCGGCACTACCGTTGTCACGCGGGCGTTCTCGGGCCGGTACGCGCGCGGTCTGGAGAACAACTTCACCCGCTTGCTCGATAACGTGGCGCCGCTGGGCTACCCGGAGGTCAACCAGATGACATCGCCCATCCGGGAGGCGGCGGCCGCCTTAGAGGACCCGAACGGGATGCCGCTGTGGGCCGGAACGTCGTTTAAGGAGGCGCACTCCGGGCCCGTGGCCGACATCATCGCCAGTCTCGCGACAACCGATTAGCGCCCAGTGGCCAGATCAGTGCTGCGATGGCTGACCGGACAGGGCTGAGCGTCACGCCAATACGCTCGCCGGATCGGTGAACGGCAGACTCAGGTCGGTGGCCACCTGTTGGGACAGCAGCTTGCCGTCATGCGTCGAAAGGCCTTTGGCCAGAGCGGAATTCGACCGGCACGCCGCTTGCCAGCCATGTTCGGCCAGTTCGAGCACATACGGCATGGTCGCGTTGGTCAGCGCTACGGTCGACGTCTTCGGGACTGCGCTGGGCATATTCGCCACGCAGTAGAACTGCGTATCGTGCACGGCGAACGTCGGGTTATCGTGCGTGGTCGGCCGGGAATCCTCGAAGCAGCCACCCTGGTCGATGGAGATGTCCACTAGCACGGCACCCGGCTTCATCTGCGCAACAAGCGAATTCGAGATCATTTTGGGAGCTTTGTGGCCGGGCACCAGGACGGCTCCGATCAGCAGGTCGGCACGCGTGACGGTGCCTTCGAGCTCATACGCCGACGAGTAGCGAGTGCGGATGTGGCCACCGAACTCCGCGTCGAGGAGCCGAAGCTTATTGATGTTGACGTCCAGAACCGTGACACTCGCGCCCATGCCGTTGGCGACCCGGGCAGCGTTGTATCCGGCCGTACCGGCGCCGATCACCACGACATCAGCGGGTTTGACGCCCGGCACGCCGCCCATCAGCAGACCGCGCCCGCCGTGAGTCCGCATCAGATGGTAGGCCCCGACCTGCGCGGAAAGCCGACCGGCGACCTCGCTCATCGGGGCCAGCAACGGAAGTACGCCGTCAGCGGTCTGGACGGTCTCATAGGCGATTGACGTTGTCCCGGAGGCTAATAACGCTTCGGTGCAAGCACGAGAAGCCGCCAAATGCAGATATGTGAACAGTACCTGGCGGTGTCGCAAAAGGCCGTATTCGGCCGGTATCGGTTCCTTGACCTTGAGCAGCAGGTCGGCGTCGGCCCACACCTGTTCGGCAGTGCTGGCCAGTTGGGCGCCCGCCGCCTTGAACTCCGCGTCGGCGATGGACGACCCTTCTCCGGCGCCGGTCTGGACGAGCACCTCGTGGCCGCGGCGGCTCAGTTCGGCGATGCCGGCCGGGGTGATCGCCACTCTGAACTCGTTTGTCTTTGTCTCGGTCGGTACGCCGACTCGCATGATCACCCCTTGCTCTGCAAATTCCTCTTCAAGTGTGAAGAAAGTTCGGATAGGTCGCAATCAGCCTGTAGTCCAACGCGCTCGGGAAGATTCACAGCTTCATTCCGATATGGACCGAGCGCAGGCGGTGGCTGGCTATGATCGGCGGATGACTGATCCGTGCGTGACGGCCACCGTGCAGATCGACGCCCGCCCCGACGTGGTGTATCGGCTCATCACCGACCTGCCCACATTGGCTTCGCTGGCCGAGGAGGCGGTGGCGATGGAGTGGCGCAAGGGTAACGCGGTCCGCCCGGGGGCGGTGTTCACCGGCCACAACGAAAACGGCCGCCGGCGCTGGAGCACAAAGTGCACGGTCACCGACGCAGAACCGGGTCGCCTCTTCGCGTTCGATGTGCGGCACTCCGTCCTTCCGATTGCGCGCTGGCAATACGACATCGTCGCGGCCGACGGCGGCTGCCGGGTCACCGAAAGCACCTGGGACCGCAGGCCCGGCTGGTTCCGCAAGCTCACCGTCAAGGCCACCGGCGTCACCGATCGGGCGGCCGCCAACACCGAGCACATCCGGCTCACCTTGCAGCGCCTCAAGCAGCGCGCTGAGGCCGAGTAGCGAACAGACCGGCGGACCTTCCGATGACGCGACGCGATCCCGCCGTAGCCGTCGTCGGAGCTGGCATGTCCGGGCTGTGTGTCGCAATTGCCTTGTTGCGCAGTGGTATTACCGATCTGACCATCTATGAAAAGGCCGATGACGTGGGCGGCACCTGGCGGGACAACACCTACCCCGGTCTGACCTGCGACGTACCCTCACGGGTCTACCAATACACGTTCGCCAGAAACCCGAACTGGACGCACGTATTCTCTCCCGGCGGCGAAATCCATGCCTACTTCCAGGACATCGCCGACCAATTCGCGCTCCGAGGCCGAATCCGGTTCGGCACCGAAATCGTCAGCGCCCGATTCGAGGATGGCCGCTGGGTGCTGCACACGGACGCCGGAGCCGAGTCGACGGTGGACTTCCTGATCTCGGCCACCGGCGTGCTGCATCATCACCGAATGCCGTCGATCGCCGGCTTGGACGACTTCGGTGGCCACGTTTTTCACTCGGCGCGCTGGGATCATTCCGCCCCGCTAGCGGGCCGGCGTATCGCGGTGATCGGGAACGGATCGACGGGGGTCCAACTCGTCTGTGGTCTCGCCGGCGTGGCGGGCAAGCTCTCGCTGTTCCAGCGCACCGCACAGTGGGTCGTCCGGATGCCCAACCCGCGGTATTCCAGGTTCGCCGGCATCACGCACCGGGCCGTTCCGTGGCTTGATCGATTGGCCTACCGGGCATACAGCCTGGTTTTCGACACTTTCGCGGCCGCGTTAACCAAGCCGGGCTTGCGGCGAAAGCTGATGGGAGCATTGTGCCGCGCCAGCCTGCGTGAAGTGCGTGATCCCGAGTTGCGCCGAGCATTGACGCCGGATTATCAGCCGATGTGTAAGCGGTTGGTGGTGTCAGGCGGCTTTTACCGTGCGATCCAGCGCGACGACGTTGAACTGGTCACCGCCGGTATCGACCACGTGGAACGGCGGGGCATCGTGACCGACGACGGCATCCTGCACGAGGCGGACGTCATCGTGGCGGCCACCGGATTCGATACCCACGCGTTCTTTCGGCCGATGCAGCTGACCGGTCGGGAGGGGATCGCTGCCGACGACGTGTGGCGCGACGGACCGCGGGCGCATCAGACCGTCGCGATGCCGGGTTTCCCCAACTTTTTCATGATGCTGGGGCCGCACAGCCCGGTCGGAAACCTCGCGCTCACATCCGTTGCCGAATCGCAGGCCGATCACATACTGCGGTGGATCCAGCGTTGGCGCCGCGGCGAATTCGACACCGTGGAGCCCACGTCGTCGGCGACCGAGAGTTTCAACGCCAAGCTGCGTGCGGCGATGCCTGACACCGTGTGGACCACCGGCTGTGACAGCTGGTACCTCGGTAAAGATGGCGTGCCCGAGGTTTGGCCTTTCACACCGGCCAAACATCGCGCCATGCTGGCAAACACCGATCCCGCACAGTACGACTTGCGCCGGCATTCCACCGCCAGTTGACGGTCGGGTTCTTCCCGCGCCCGGGCGGCGTAACTATACTTGCCAGCGCTCGATGTCCACGGAGGCGACATTCGATTGATCGGTGTAAACGCCGAGGTAGGGGGCCACGATGCTTACCGTCGACGACCAGGCAGCGGGTCCGCATGACGCATCGTTAGACCACGAGCGTCTGGTCCTCGAGGCGCGCGATGTCGAATTCGACTGGGCAAAGTTGCCATTTCACTATGTGCCCGGCGAGCCGTTTGCCACCCATGTCCTCAACGTCCTGCACCTGCTGCTGCCCGCGGGCGAAGAGTTTTTCGTCGAGGTGTTCAAGAAGACGTTGCCCTTGATCAAAGATGATCAGCTGCGGCTGGATGTGCAGGGGTTCATCGGCCAGGAGGCCGTGCATTCTCAAGCGCATGCGAAAGTGCTGGCCCACTTCGCCGCGCAGGGCGTCGACCTGACCCCGTACACCGACCAGATCAGGTGGCTGTTCGACAAGCTGCTGGGGCCCCGGCCCCGGTCGAGCCCGCGGCGACGGCACAGCTGGCTGCTGGAGCAGGTTTCTTTCGTGTCGGCGATCGAGCACTACACCGCCATTTTGGGGGAGTGGATTCTCAACTCACCGGCGCACGACGGGATCGGTACCGATCCGGTGATGCTGGACATGCTCCGGTGGCACGGCGCCGAAGAAGTCGAGCACAAGGCGGTGGCCTTCGACACCATGAAGCATCTGCGGGCCGGGTATTGGCGGCAAGTGCGCGCCCAGCTGGTCGTTACGCCCGCCATGCTGCTGTTGTGGATTCGTGGAGTGCGGTTCATGTACTCGCTGGATCCGTATCTGCCGCCGGGGGCCAAGCCGCGCTGGCGGGACTACTTCAAAGCGGCACACCGCGGTTTGGTGCCCGGGCCGCTGCGATTCGTGCGGGCGGTTGGTAACTACTACCGCCCGGGTTTTCACCCGTCGCAACTCGGCGGGCTAGGGCTGGCGGTCGACTACCTGGCCGTCTCACCTGCCGCGCGCGCGTCGCACTGACCTATGACCACCACGTCGAGCGTCACCGCCACCGACGGCGTCACGTTGGCCGTGCACCGGTACACCGAACTCGATCCGCAGCGCCCAACCATCTTGGCTATTCACGGCTGGCCCGATAATCACCACGTCTGGGACGGTGTAGCCCAGGAAATGGCCGCACTCGGTGAGCGCTACAACTTTGTGGCCTACGACGTGCGCGGGGCCGGTGAATCATCCCGTCCCGCAAAGCGATCCGGATATGCATTCGCGCAGCTGGTCTCCGATATCGGTGCGGTGATCGACAGCCTGGGTGTCGAGCAGGTCCACTTGCTGGGCCATGACTGGGGCTCGATTCAAGCCTGGGCGGCGGTCACCGACGAGTCGGTGATGGGCAAAGTCGGCACTTTCACCTCGATCTCGGGTCCGCACCTGCAGTACGCGGGGGCATTCTTGCGGTCAGCGCGCACTCCCCGGGCCATGGCCCAGGTAGCCAGGCAACTGATGGCGTCGGGCTATATCGGCTTCTTTCTGTGCCCGGGAGTGCCGGAACTGGCGTTTCGCTCGAGGATCGGCGTGAAAGTTGTTGAGGCTCTTGAACGCATCGGCCGGTCGAGTACTCGTAGTCAACGCCACGAGACATTGCGGTCCATCGCCGACTATGTCAACGGGCTCAACCTGTATCGGGAGAACATGCCCGCGCCGCTGGTGTCGCCCGGGCCGCAGCTGCCCGAGGCAGGCGTCGCGGTCCAGGTGCTGGTGCCGCGCAGGGATATCTTCGTGACCCCCGCGCTGCAACGGTTCACCGGTGCAATTCCCGCTGGCGGCAGGGTGATCACGATCGAAGGCGGGCATTGGGTGGTGAGCTCGCGTCCGGACGTCATCGCCCGGCTGACCGCCGAGTGGGTCGATCGAAACCTCGGCGGAGGGGTCGGCGCGAGCGTGTCTGAGGTACACGGCGGACCGCGCGAGGTGCGAGGCAAACTTGCCCTGGTCACCGGAGGGGGCGCGGGCATCGGCAGGGCCACCGCGGTGGAACTGGCCCGTCAGGGCGCCCGCAAGGTGGTGATCGTTGATCGTGATCTGGCCGCGGCCAACGAAACTGCTGATGCCGTTCGCGCCGCGTGCGCCGAGGCTGCGGTGTACCAGGTCGATGTCAGCGACGAAGCCGCGATGAATGACCTTGGCGCCCAAGTCCGTAACGAGCACGGCGTGGTAGACATCCTGGTGAACAACGCCGGTATCGGAATGGCGGGCCGGTTCCTGGAGACAAGCTCGGCAAACTGGGAAGACATCTTGGGGGTCAACGTCCGTGGCGTCATCTCTGGTAGCAGGGCGTTCGGCGCGCAGATGGTCGAGCGCGGCGAGGGCGGAACGATCATCAATGTGGCGTCGGCGGCGGCGTACGTACCGTCGAAATCCATGGTCGCCTATAGCACCACCAAGGCGGCCGTGCTGGCGTTGAGCGAATCGTTGCGGGCCGACTTCGCCGACGAGGGCATTACCGTCACCGCCGTGTGCCCGGGATTCGTCAACACCAACATCGCCAAAAGCACTATCTATGCGGGGATGACCGCCGAACAGCAGCAGCGGGCCCGGGAGAAGGCCGATGCGGCCTACCGGCGTCGAAACTTCACACCCGAAGCGACCGCCAAGGCGATCGTGGCGGCCATCAAGACCGGCCCGGCCGTGTTGCCGATTGCCGCCGAGTCCTGGATCGGCTACGCGATGCGGCGCATCAGCCCGTCGACGATTCGATTGTTCGCGCGCTTCGACATTCGGCAAACGTAGGCATTTGGGGGATCTCACTGTTGCCGGAGAGCATTTGGGCCAGCAGACCCGCCGACTTGTATGGTCGGCGCGACCGCGATCGCTTCGGCGCGTTGTTGTGGGGCATCCGCGTAGTGTTCGAGGGATTCGCCTCGGCGTCGCGGTGGGAGCCGTCGCGGGTGAAGCCGGTGCAGCGGACGCAGAGTGCGGTGGTTACCAAGCGCGAGCTCGTCGCGCCCGACGTGGTCGCATTGACGTTGGCCGACCCCGATGGCGGATTGCTTCCGGCCTGGACGCCCGGCGGGCACATCGACGTTCGATTACCCTCGGGCCGACGCCGCCAATACTCGCTGTGCGGTCTGCCCGGGCGGCGCACGGACTATCGCATCGCCATCCGCCGGATCGCCGACGGGGGCGGCGGTTCGATTGAAATGCATGAGGCTTTCGAGGTGGGCGACACGTGCGTGTTCGAGGGTCCGCGTAACGCGTTTTATCTCGGCACGGCCGAGCAAGACGTGCTGTTCGTGATCGGCGGCATCGGCGTGACGCCCATTCTGCCGATGATCCATGTGGCTGCCCAGCGCGGAATCAACTGGCGCGCAATCTATGCCGGCCGAAGCCGCGAGTACATGCCGTTGCTTGACGAAGTGGTGTCGGTGGCCCCGGATCGGGTGACCGTCTGGGCCGACGACGAGCACGGCCGCTTCGCCACCGTGGATGACCTACTGGTCGACGCCGGTCCCGCGACGGCCGTTTACGTGTGCGGGCCGAGTGCCATGCTCGAAGCGGTGCGCGTAGCCCGTGACGAGCATGCCAGCGCCCCACTGCATTACGAGCGGTTTAGCCCGCCGCCGGTCGTCGACGGAGTTCCCTTCGAGTTGGAGCTCGCGCGCTCGCAGGAAGTGTTCAGCGTTCCGGCGAATCGGTCGGCGCTTGACGTCATGCTCGATCGGGATCCGACGACTCCCTACTCGTGCCGGCAAGGCTTCTGCGGGACATGCAAGGTCAAAGTGCTTGCGGGCCAAGTCGATCACCGTGGGCGTACAGCCGTGGGCGACGACGAAATGCTGGTCTGTGTCTCGCGGGCCAATGGCGGCCGGGTGGTCATCGACGCCTAAGCCGGTAGCCCACGTGCGGCACACTCACGCCAGGCAATGGCTTCCACATGTAGGTGCGGCCGTCAACTTCGAAATTTTTGTTCTCGTAGAATTGCCGCGCCTGGGCATTCTTTTCTGCACACCACAAAATCACGTCACCTGACGGATTCGAGCGCACAGCCTTATTGAGCAGGCGACCACCGATGCCAAGCCCCTGACTTTCCTGCGCTGTGTACAGGGCCTCGATTTGAAGATCATCGGGATTGGCGGCGTCCGGTCCGAAGATGGTCATGCCGAGTGTCTTGCCGCCGGACTCGGCAATCCACATGCTCCATCCGCGCCGACTCAGGGTTTGCGGGTAGCTCTCCGTAGCCCAGTGGCGCGGCGTACCGATTATGCCGAGCAGAAAGTCCGCCACCATTCCGGTCCAGGATTGCCGCCAAACCGCGTAGTGCATCTCGGCGACCTTGCCGAAGTCACTCGGCTTAGCTTCCCGGATCCTGATATCGCTGGATTTCACATGTCAAGGCTAAAGACGTCCGGGTGGTCATGATGGTCGGGATTGCTCCAGATAGGCGGCCAAAGCGTTGGTCAGCCCCTGCCGCGCCATATCGAGGTCGGCGTACGAGCCGAGCTGGCGCTCCGACACCAGCCCGCGCATTGCGCCGGGGATGAGGGCGGCGACTTCGCGCACCCGATCCGGGTCGACGTCTAAACCGGCAAAGGCGTTTTGGCAGGTCTTCCAGCCAGCTTCTGCCCCAGGAGAACAGCTCGGCGGCAGTGCGCGGGTAGAGGCGTTCGAGCTCGTGGGGGTCTCGAGGCAGCGCCGCCCGCAGGTTTTCGATCGCGCGTGAATCTGGTGACGCCAAGCCGCGGTAGAGGGTGTCGATGATGGCGCCGACACGTTCACGCAGGGGAGCGTCGGGTTGGACCGGCGTCGACAGTGTCGAGAATGTCGCGGCGCGCCGCTCGGCGGTGCGGTGCAGCACCGCGGCCCAGAAACCGTCGGTGTCGCCGAATTGGTACTGCACCGCACCCCAGGTGGCGCCGATCTCCTTGGCGATGCGATTGGCCGACACCGAGCCCGGTTCGCCGGAGGCCAGCGACTTCAGCGCGGCCTCGAGCATGCTCTCGCGCGTGGCGTGGCCACGCCGGTTGGGGCGTCGGTTCGCGATTCCGGCCCCGCTAACCTGCCGGGTCATCTTGCCGAGCCTATCGGGTAATCGGCATTTTCATAGAGGGGACTGTGAATCTTCTGCTGCGCCGCCTATCATTCCTACGCGAGGAGGGCATCTCACATGGCTAAGCCGCCGTTGTCGATGAAACCGACCGGGTGGTTCCAGGTCGCGTGGTCCGACGAGATCGGCGTCGGCGACGTCCACAAGATGAAGTACTTCGACCAGGAGATGGTCGCCTGGCGGGCCGAGTCCGGCCAGCTCACCGTGATGAACGCCTACTGCGAACATCTTGGCGCGCACCTGGGTTACGGCGGCAAAGTGGTCGCCGAGGTACTGCAGTGCCCGTTCCACGGGTGGCAGTGGAGTCAGCAGGGTCGCAACGTCTGCATCCCCTACCAGGATCGCCCCAACCGCGGTAGGCGGATCCGCACCTATCCCGTTGTGGAACGCAACGAGTCGGTCTACATCTGGCACGACGTGCAGCGTCGCGAGCCGTACTTCGAGGCGCCGGACGTGTTCGGCGCATTCGAAGACGGCAGCAGCGCGGACGACTACTACCCGCAGCAGAGGTTGTACCGGGAGAGTTTGGAACTGCACCCGCAGTACGTCCTCGAAAACGGGGTGGACTTCGCGCACTTCAAGTACGTGCACAACACTCCGATCGTGCCGGTCTTCACGCGCCACGACTTCGGTGACGCGGTGTCCTTCGTCGACTTCACCATCACGTTCGAGGGTGACGACGGCCAGAGGATCGAGGACGTCAACAGCGGCGTGCAGGCCATCAACGGCGGTCTGGGAATCGCGGTGACCAAGAGCTGGGGCATGGTCGACAACCGCACCATCTCTGCGGTCACCCCGGTGGACGAGTCCACCTCCGACGTCCGGTTCACGGTTTACATCGGCCGGGGGCCAGGCAAGGACCCGGCCCGCGCCGAACTCAAGGCGGCCGAATTCGGACAGGAAGTGATCCGGCAGTTCAAGCAGGACGTCGAAATCTGGCAGCACCAGCGCTACTCGGACCCACCCGCGCTGGCCACCGACGAGTACGCGGGCTTCACCGCAATTCGCGAGTGGGCCAGGCAGTTCTATCCCAATGGCGTCGGTGGCAGTGCCGCCGAAGTGTACGCAGCATCCCAGAAAGGCTGAACCGAATGAATGCACCCGCTCGACCGGTCCGCGTCTTTCAAGTGGCCACCGGAAACGTCGGTTCGGAGATGATCAAGCGGATCGCCACGCAGCCCGACCTGGAGCTCATCGGCGTGCACTGCTACTCGCCGGAAAAGATCGGCAAGGACGCGGGCGAACTCGCCGGTCAGGCTCCCAACGGCGTGAAGGCCACCGGCACCATCGAGGAGATCATCGCGGCCAGGCCGGACGTGCTCACCTTCCATGGCGTGTTCCCCGACGAGGACCTCTACGTCAAAGTGCTTGAGGCGGGGATCAATATCGTCACCACCGCCGACTGGATCACCGGGTGGCACCGCGACAAGAATCACCCGCACCCGTCGGGCAAGCCGGTGACCCAGCTCTTGCAGGAGGCCTGTGAGAAGGGCGGCGCGACGTTCTATGGCACCGGAATGAACCCGGGCCTGAACCAGATCCTCGGCGTGGTGTGCTCGGCCGACGTCGCCGAGATCGAGAACATCACCACCATCGAGTCCGTCGACGTGTCGTGCCATCACTCCAAGGACACCTGGATCGAGGTGGGCTACGGCCAGCCGGTCGATGATCCGGAAATCCCGTCGAAGCTGGAGAAGTACACCCGCGTCTTCGCCGACAGCGTGCTCATGATGGCCGACTGCTTCGATCTGCCGCTCGACGAGGTCAAGTTCAGCTACGAGCTGGGCGCTTGCACCAAGGACGTCGACCTGGGCTGGTACACGCTGCCCAAGGGCTCGCTGGGCGGTAACTACCTCAAATATCAGGGCATGGTCGACGGGGTTCCGCGGGTCGAGACGCACCTGGAATGGCAGATGACCCCGCACACCGACCCGAGCTGGAACATCAAGGGCTGCTACATCACCCAGATCAAAGGCGATCCGTGCGTCTACAACAAGCACATGATCTTTCCCAAGCCCGGCGTGGACCTGTCCAATCCGGATAACTTTGCCTCCATCGGCATGACCGTGACCGGCATGCCCGCCCTCAACTCGATCAAGTCGGTGGTGGCGGCGCCATCGGGACTCATCACCAGCGCCGACCTGCCGCTGCGCGGGTTCGCCGGGCGGTTCAAAACATAGCCGCGTCAAGAGGCATCAAAGGACTCCGCCGTCGTCGAAGAGACGTTCCGGGTGGTGATAATCGTTGGTGCGCGCGCCGCGGTCCAACTCCGGCGGCGGGATCCACTCGGTGCGGCCGTCGGAGAGTTTCCTTGTTCGCCAGCCTTTTTCGGCTAGCTTGTGGTGGGGCGTGCAGGTGAAGGTGAGCCTGTCGGCATTGGTCAAGCCGCCGGCGGCCCACTCGTCGACATGATGGACTTCACACCAATAGCCCGGCACGTCGCAGCCCGGATGCGTACAGCCGCGATCCTTCGCATAGAGGACTACCCGCTGATCCGGTGACGCAATTCGCCGCGACCGGCCGAGATACAGTGGGCGACTTGAGTGTTCGTCGAAAACGGCGAGGTAGTGGTAGGCGTGGCGGGCCATCCGGATCACATCGCGCATCGGCAGCAGAGTTCCGCCGCCAGTCACCGCTCGCCCAGTGCCCGAAGTCAGCTCCCGCAGCGTGGTCGAAACGATCACGGTAACCGGCAATCCATTGTGCAGACCCAGTTTCGGATCACCCAGCTGGCCGCGGACCAACGCGTTGAGCGCGTCATGCTGGCGCTGGGCGGGGCTGCGCAAGTCTCTGCTTGCGGATTCCTCGCTGGGTTCGCCGTCGACACAAGGGGTTTGATCGTCCGGATTGCATATGCCAGGGGCTGCGAACCGCGCCAGCCACGCATCAAGATTGGCGCGTAGCTCCGGGGATGCCACCAGCTTTCCAATGCTCATCCCGTCGGGCCGCTGGCCACACCAGGTGAAGCCGCGTTGACGCGCACGGTCGACGTCGGAGAATTTCCCGTCGGGGTTCAGCCGCAGAGCGCACCGGTGCGCCGCTTTTTCCAGCTGATCGGGACGCAACTTCGTCGCCTGCTGAGCCAGAAATCGCTCGGCTTTTTCCACCGTGTCGACGGGTATGGCGTCCGGAAGCTCGCGGACGAACGTCTGGATGACTCGCAAGTGCTGCCCGTCGAGCAAGCCATCCCGCCATACCTCGGCAGTAGCGGGCAGCTCGGGCGGCAACTCCTGGCCGGTGAGAGTCAAGCGCGCAGAAAGGTGTTTGGCGTCTCGAAGCCGACCGCAGGCCTCGGCGTAGCTGATCCGCAGCCAGTCGGCGACCACTTTGTGGACCGGGCCGCCGACGTCGGCGGGATCCTCTTTGGCCAGGCCTGCGATCAGGTCGTGACTCACCGCAATCTGGCGTCGACGAGAGGTCTCCATCCGCTCCAGCACACGCAGCCGGACGGCGGGGCTCAGGACGTCGAAATTCAGCCGGCGGATCGCTGCTTCGGCTGCGTCGAGCGCGTCGAGGGCGGCCGTCACTTCTGCCGGGACCTCAATCGAATACATGTTCGAATACTATGTGTCCAGCACGACGACAGCCACGGAGCATGGGACATCTGTGGATAAACACTCAACTGTGCATAAAACGCACCGGTCTAGGGTGAAGCTCATGCGGGTAGGCGTGCTGGGAGCTAAAGGCAAAGTCGGGTCGACGATGGTGGCGGCCGTGCAGGCCGCCGACGATCTGACCCTGTCCGCGGAGGTGGACGCCGGTGATTCGCTGAGCCTGCTGACCGAGGGTGACTCCGAGGTGGTCATCGACTTCACCCACCCCGACGTGGTGATGGGCAATCTAGAGTTCCTCATCGGCAACGGAATTCATGCCGTGGTCGGTACCACCGGCTTCACCGCCGAGCGCCTTGAGCAGGTCCAGGCGTGGCTGGCCGGCAAGAACACCGGGGTGCTGATCGCGCCGAACTTCGCGATCGGGGCGGTGCTGTCGATGCATTTCGCCAAGCAGGCAGCGCCCTTCTTCGACTCGGCAGAGGTGATCGAGCTGCATCACCCGCACAAGGCTGATGCCCCGTCGGGCACCGCGGCTCGCACCGCAAAGCTGATCGCTGAAGCTCGAAAAGGGTTGCCGCCCAACCCCGATGCCACTAGCACCAGCCTGCCCGGTGCTCGCGGGGCCGACGTCGAGGGCATTCCGGTGCACTCGGTGCGGCTGGCCGGACTGGTCGCCCACCAGGAGATCCTGTTCGGGACCGCGGGGGAAACTCTGACCATCCGCCACGACAGCTTGGACCGCACCTCGTTTGTGCCGGGCGTGTTGTTGGCGGTGCGGCGCATCAAGGAACGCCCTGGCCTCACGGTGGGCCTTGAGCCCCTGCTCAACCTGCAATGAACGATAACGCGCGCGTCCTGCGCGTCCAGTTGTTCATCGCGTTCATGTGCGTTGCGATGCTGGCGTACTTCGTGCTGCTGGGGCGGATGGCTATTGCAATGATCGGCTCGGGCCGGGCCGCTGCCGTGGGGCTGGGGTTGGCGGTGTTGATCATGCCCGTCATCGGGCTGTGGGCGATGGTCGCGACTTTGCGGTCTGGATTCGCGCACCAGAAGCTGGCCCGTCTGATCGCGGCAGACGGAATGGAACTCGACACCAGCGCGCTGCCGCGGCGGCCATCGGGCCGCATTGAGCGAGACGCGGCCGACGCGCTGTTCGCTACGGTGCGCACCGAAGTGGAAGACGACCCCGACGACTGGCGACGCTGGTACCGGCTGGCCCGCGCCTACGACTACGCGGGGGATCGCCGGCGGGCGCGGGAAGCCATGAAGGCGGCCCTCGAACTACACGGGCGCTGCAAGGGCGCGGATGGCTAAGTCGCTGCTGATCGTCCACCACACGCCGTCTCCGCACACGCAGGAGATGTTCGAGGCGGTCCTATCCGGTGCCACCGACCCCGAGATCGAGGGCGTCGAGGTCATCCGGCGACCCGCCCTGTCCGTCTCGCCGACCGACATGCTCGAGGCGGACGGTTATCTACTGGGAACCCCGGCCAACCTGGGTTATATGAGCGGCGCTCTCAAGCATGCTTTCGATGTCTGCTACTACCCGTGCCTGGATGCGACACGTGGGCGCCCGTTCGGCCTGTACCTCCACGGCAACGAGGGTACCGAGGGAGCCGAGCGTGGCGTCATGGCCATCACAACCGGGCTGGGCTGGACCAAAGCCGCAGAGACCGTGGTGGTTTCGGGTAAGCCAAGCAAGAGCGACCTGGAGGCGTGCTGGGAACTCGGTGCGACGGTTGCTGCTCAGTTGATGGGTTAGGTGCTACATATAAGACGGCTTGAACGCCTCCGCGGGCTGGGCTAGGGCCAGCGCCGAGCTGGTGCCGATCGGCCCGTGCCGGTCGAACAGGGTCGCGCTGCCGGTGGCGACCCCGGCCGTGGCGTAGTGGCTCTGAGCTGCCAGACCGAGGTATTCGCCGTCCGGCAGTCGGCTCGCGGTGACGGTGTAGTCGGCGTTGATGTAGCGCAACCCGCCGGTGCCCCAGTGGGTGAGCGAACTCGTGATATCACCGACGAATGCCAGGCGAGTGAACGGCGTGAGCGGGTGGCCTTGCACCATCGGACGAAACAGCTTCGCCCACGCGAACTTTTGGGAGTGGGACTGCTCCCACTCGCCCGCGGCGATACCAGGGCTGCCTCCGAGGGTGGCCCCGTACCCCCAGATGAGAAACGGTACATCCGCCGGGAAGTCTTCGGAGTCCGTCGGAAGCGGCGGCATCTCTACTGGCGCGGACCATACCTGCCCATCAGGATGATCGCTTCGTCGCAGGAACAGCGCACTGGCCCGCGCGACTGTCGTTCCGTTCTGCACCAGCGTGCCGTCGACGAGTTTGATGCGCCGACCTTCCCGCTGCACCGTGGTCTCAATCTGCACCGCCTCGAGCAAAACTGGACGCAACAGGTCAACCGTGAGGCGGGCGGGCTGAAAGTCCGGCTCGATACCGGATCGTTCTATCCCCCAACCCAACAGACCGCCGACGATCTGACCACCCATCGCGGCACCCCACGGTCCGCGCGTCAACACGCCTGGCAGATAGGAGTCGCCGTCGACAGTGAAGAACGCCTCGGGCATGATGGCGGAGTCCTCGATCGTCACCGCCATCACGATAGGACACCGGATAGTAAGGACCGGGCATGCCTCCAGTGATCGAAATCCCGAGCGGCCACAACCCGTTCCCGACGACAGGTGTGTCCCGCGACGCTAACGGCATCCCGCATTACGACGAGTTGCCGGCCACGCTGTTGGACATGCTCGCCGAGCAGGTCGACCTTCGTCCGGACAGCGAGGCCCTAGTCGAGCTGGGCGCAAACCGATTGACCTATCGGCAGCTGTGGGATCGCGCGTCGCGGGTCGCCGGTGGGCTGCGCGCGGCCGGTGTGCGACCCGGCGACCGCGTCGCCGTCCGTTACCCCGCGGGAATCAACTGGGTGCTGGCATTCTGGGGCACCGTGATGGCCGGCGGCGTTGCGGTGGCTGTTAATACGCGGTCTGCGCAACCGGAGGTCGAATTCGTGCTGTCCGACTCCGGAGCGCAGGTGGACCTGGCAGCAGACACCCCGCTGCCCGACGGCCAACCGTACATGACCGAGCAACTCAGCCGTACAGACACAGCCGCGCTGTTCTACACCTCGGGCACCACCGGCCACCCCAAGGGGGTGCCGACCACCCACGAAGCATTTCTGACCAATACCGAGAACGCGCTCCGGTGTCTCGAACAGCCCAGAGACCTCGGCGAGGGAATGCGCACGCTCATCTCGGTGCCGCTGTTCCACGTGACCGGTTGCAACTCACAGCTTTTGGCGGCTGCTCGGCTGGGGGGAGCTTCGGTGATCATGCCAGCACTGAATCTTGACGAGTTGATCGCCACGCTGACCGCCGAGCGGATCTCGGTTATGGTAACTGTTCCGGCAATTTATGCCTTGATGTTGCGGCACAAGGCCTTTGCAGATGCCGACGTTTCCGGCGTCCGCTGGGTAGGCTACGGCGGCGCTCCGATTGCCCCGTCGTTGGTGCGGTCGGTGAAAAAGTCGTTTCCGCAAGCCACGGTGTTCAACGGGTACGGCATGACGGAGACCGCCTCCCTGATGACCGTGCTGCCCGATCAGGACGCCGTCGAGCACGCCGACTCGGTCGGATATGCGGTCCCCTCGGTGGATCTTGGGGTGATCCCGTTTAACGGCGACGAACCCGGTGTGGGTGAGTTGGTCACGCGCGGAGCCAATGTGACCGCCGAATACTGGAACCGGGCGGAGGCCACGTCGGACACCTTCGTGGACGGTTGGCTGCATACCGGCGACGTGGTGCGGGTCGACGACGAGGGCCGGGTGCACATCATCGATCGACTCAAGGACATCATCAACCGCGGTGGTGAGAACGTCTCCAGCGTCGAGGTAGAAGCGGTGCTGCTGGCGGCGCCCAATGTCGCGGACGCTTGTGTGCTGGCGGTTCCCGACGACGTCATGGGAGAAAAAGTCGGCGCCGTCCTTTTCGCCGGCGAAGAGAAGATCGACGTGCCGGCCGTGCTCGACCACTGCCGCGGCCAGCTGGCCGACTTCAAGGTTCCGCAATACGTCACTGTGGTGGACAGTGCGCTGCCGCGCAACGCCGGTGGCAAGCTGCTCAAGGGCAAACTCCGTGAGCAGGTGCAGTGGGGCGACCCGCTGCGATGAGCGCGACGGTGCTGATTGCCAACCGCGGTGAGATCGCGCTTCGAATCATCCGCACGGCAATCGAACTGGGCATGCGAACGACCGCGGTCTACGCCGAAGACGATGCCGAGAGCCCGCATGTGCACGCGGCTGACGAAGCGATCGGCCTCCCGGGCACCGGCCCGCAAGCCTACCTGGACCAGCCCGCCATGCTGGCGGCAGCCAAAAGCTCCGGCGCGGACTTTATCCATCCGGGTTACGGGTTCCTCAGCGAGAACGCCGAATTCGCCCGCGCCTGTACCGCCGTCGGATACACGTTCGTGGGGCCGGACGCCGACGTGCTCGAGTTGGTGAGCAACAAGTCGTCGGCCCGCGGTGCCGCCATTGCCGCCGGGGTGCCGGTGTTGCCCGCGACCGAAGGGCCGAGCAGTGTCGCGGAAATCAAGGCATTCTTCGCAGCCCAGGACGGCGCCATCATGATCAAGGCGCTCGCCGGCGGGGGTGGCCGGGGAATGCGTAAGGTGCACAGCGCCGATCAGATCGACAACGCCTACCAACAGTGTGCCGCGGAGGCACAATTGGGCTTCGGCGATCCGGCGCTGTTCGCCGAGGTGCTGCTCGACGACGCGCGGCACATCGAAGTACAGGTTGTCGCCGCGCCGGCCGGGCACCAAACGCACGCGCTCGCTCTCGGCGACCGAGACTGCAGCATCCAGCGGCGCTACCAGAAGCTCGTCGAAATAGCCCCTGCCCAAGGGCTTTCCGACAGCTTGCGCCGCGACTTACATCAGGCTGCGGCCCGGTTGTGCGCGAGGGTCGCCCTGCGTGGACTGGCCACTGTCGAATTTCTGGTCGCCGGTGAGAAGTTCGTCTTCCTCGAAGTCAACCCGCGAATCCAAGTGGAGCACACAGTCTCCGAGGAGACCACCGGGTTCGACCTGGTGGCCGTCCAGCTGGCTATCGCCGGTGGCGCGTCCTATTACGAGCTGAGGCTTCCGGCCGGAATCGCTTCTGATGGCACCGAAGTCATCGGCGAGCCGGCCGCGCATCGAGGTGTTGCGATTCAGGCCAGGGTCAACATGGAGACTTTTGCGCCCGACTTCTCCGTTGTGCCTGCGGCAGGCACGCTCACGGTGTTTTCACCGCCGAGCGGTCCGGGAGTACGCGTCGACACCTACGGCCGGCCAGGGCTGGTCGTGGGCCCGCAATACGACTCGCTGCTGGCCAAGGTCATCGCCCATGTGCACGGATCGTCGTTGCAGGCGGCGGTGCGCAAGGCCCGGACCGCCCTGGCCGAGTTCAGTATCGAGGGCGTTTGCACAAACATCGGGTTTCTCCGCGAGCTGCTGTCGGAGGCTCAGATCGAGTCCGGTTGGGTAAGCACTGGTTTCCTCGACGAGAAACTTCCCGAGCTGGCGGCCGCAGCGCTATCTCACCGGCACGACGTCCGTGTCGAGGCGGTTGAGCTCTATCCGGGTGAGGACGTGCTGCGCGCGCAATTGGCCGGCACCGTGGTCGAGGTTGTGCCCGAGGGTGCCGACTACGGTGCCGGCAGCCAGCTGGTCGTCCTCGAGGCGATGAAGATGCAGCATGTGCTCGTCGCGCCGGACGCGCTGCGGACCGTCCGGATTTTGGTGACGCCCGGGCAGGTCGTCGGAACCGGAGACCCGTTGCTGGTTTTCACCCGCACGGGGGTCAGCGCCGACGGCGAGTCCTCGACGGCTGCAGTCGATCTCGATCGGCCACGCGCCGATCTCGACGAAGTGCGCGGGCGGCATTTACTCACCCTTGACGAAGGACGCCAGGCCGCTGTTACCAAGCGGCACAAGCAAGGTCGCCGCACCGCCCGGGAGAATATCGCCGACCTGGTCGATGCCGGTAGCTTCGTCGAATATGGCGCGTTGGCCATTGCGGCGCAGCGCAGCCGACGCTCAGAAGAGGACCTGATCGCCAACACGCCGGCCGACGGTTTGGTCGCCGGCCTGGCCACGATCGGCGCGGACCGTTTCGGGTGTGCCGCGGCCGAGGCCGTCGTGGTGTCCTACGACTACACCGTGCTAGCCGGCACGCAAGGCATGCGCAACCATGCCAAAACCGACCGCGTCTTCGATCTGGCCGCCCGAAAACAGCTGCCGGTGGTGCTGTTCGCCGAGGGTGGCGGTGGCCGGCCGGGGGACACCGATGTTGGCGGCGCCGCCGGGTTAGACGTGCCGACCTTCCGCATGCTGGCAGGGCTGCGCGGCCGGGTGCCGCTGGTATCGATCGTCTCGGGCCGTTGCTTCGCCGGCAATGCCGCGCTGGCCGGGGTCTGTGACGTGATCATCGCGACCCCGGACGCCAACATCGGGATGGGCGGACCGGCAATGATCGAGGGCGGCGGGCTGGGGGTGTACCCGCCGGAGGCGATCGGGCCGATCGCCGTGCAGCGGCGCAACGGCGTGGTCAGCCTGGTCGCCCGCGACGAGGCGCATGCGGTGTCGCTGGCCAAGCGATATCTGTCATATTTCCAGGGCAGCCTGGATGAGTGGCAGGCGCCAGATCCTCGGCTAGCCCGACATGTGGTGCCGCAGAACCGGTTACGCGCCTACGACGTACACCGGGCAATCGAGGCGATCGTCGACGTCGGCTCCATGCTGGAGCTGCGACCCGACTACGGCGTTGGGATCGTCACCGCGCTGGTTCGCGTCGAAGGGGTGGCGTACGGGCTGATCGCCAACAGCAGTCACCACCTCGGCGGCGCCATCGACGCCGAGGCGGCCGACAAGGCTGGCGACTTCCTCGCTTTGTGCGAGTCTTTTCGGTTGCCGTTGATTTCGCTGTGCGACACCCCCGGCTTCATGGTCGGGCCTGACGCGGAAAAAGAGGCAGCGGTCCGCCGGTTCGGCCGGATGTTTGTCCTGGGCGCGCGGCTGACGGTGCCGCTCGGAATGATCATCTTGCGTAAAGGTTATGGGCTTGGCGCGATGGCGATGGCCGGGGGTTCCTTCCGTGCGCCGCAATTCACCATCGCCTGGCCGACCGGGGAGATCGGCGGCATGGGCCTGGAAGGCGCGGTGCGCCTTGGGTTCAGCAAGGAGCTGGCCGCCGTAGCCGACCCAGTCGAACGCCAGCAGCTGTTCGACCGCCTCGTGGCCGCGGCCTATGGGCATGGGAAGGCGCTGCGGTCGGCCACCACGTTTGAGCTGGACGACGTCATCGACCCCGCAGACTCCCGGGCCTGGATTTCCAGGCTCCCGGGAGGCTGAGGGTCGACCTGCCGTTTATGCGTGACCGGATCCGCAGCCGACGCCCGGCAGGCATCCGGTACCACCCGGCACGCCACCCGGGCCCGCGAACTGGCCTCCGGAGCCGCAACCGACGCCTGGGACGCAGCCGTGGCCGCCCGGACCGCCGCCGGGGCCACCATTTTGTCCACCGGAGCCGCAGTTGCCGTTGGCGTCGCACCCGCTGCCACCTGGGTCGTCCTTGAAGACAACGTGAGTGGCCGCGGGCGTGGTCATCGCTGGGCCAGCCGCGAGAGGATTGGCTGCGGCCGTTGGTGCGACGGCGATCGCCGTAGCGATAGCCCCGGCCACTACCAGTGGTTTCATGAGGTTTAATTTCGCTAACATTCCTGTCGCATACCACCTACACACGCGGACAAAACATCGAATTTGAGATCGGGTGTAACCGATGCTCTCCGCTGGTGAGACCGGCCACAACGCAACAGAAGGCATACAAAATGACCTCACTGGATCTGACCGGCCGTACCGCGATAATCACCGGTGCCTCGCGCGGAATCGGGCTAGCGATCGCTCAACAACTGGCAGCCGCTGGGGCCAATGTGGTGCTCACCGCCCGCAAGCAGGAGGCTGCCGAGGAGGCCGCGGCACAGGTGGGTGACAAGGCCCTGGGCGTCGGCGCTCACGCGGTCGACGAGGACGCCGCCCGGGGCTGCGTGGACCTCACGCTGGAGCGTTTCGGCAGCGTGGACATCCTGATCAACAACGCGGGAACCAATCCGGCATACGGTCCGCTGATCGACCAGGATCATGCCCGGTTCACCAAGATCTTCGACGTCAACCTGTGGGCCCCGCTGCTGTGGACCTCGCTCGTCGTCAAGTCATGGATGGGCGAGCACGGCGGTGCAATCGTCAACACCTCCTCCATCGGTGGCATGCACCAATCGCCGGCCATGGGTATGTACAACGCCACCAAGGCCGCGCTGATCCACGTCACCAAGCAATTGGCGCTGGAACTTTCCCCGCGTGTGCGGGTCAACGCCATTGCCCCGGGTGTGGTTCGCACCAGGTTGGCCGAGGCGCTGTGGAAGGACCACGAGGATCCGCTGGCGTCATCGATAGCGCTCGGACGCATCGGTGAGCCAATGGATGTGGCCGGTGCGGTCGCCTTCCTGGTTTCCGACGCGGCGAGCTGGATCACCGGCGAGACGATGGTCATCGACGGCGGCCTATTGCTCGGGGCTGCGCAGGGATTCCGGGCTCAACCGGGCGGCACGCAATGAACGCCGTGGACACAGCCGACCTGGACGCGCGGGTGCAGGCACTGTTAGCCGAGCACGATCCCGCGACCAGCGATCAGCGGGAATTTCTCGGCGCGCAGTACGACGCGGGCCTGGCCTGGGTGCACCTGCCGCACGGTTTCGGTGGGTTGGATCTGCCGCGCACTGCCCAGGAGCGGGTTGACGCCCAGCTGGCCGCCGCGGGCGCGCCGGTGGGCGGCACCGTGAAGAACTTCATCGGGATGGGCATGGCGGCACCGACCATCGCAGCATTCGGGAGCGACGAGCAGAAGCGAAAGTTCCTGCGCCCGTTATTCACCGGTGAGCACGTCTACTGCCAATTGTTCAGCGAGCCCGGTGCGGGATCGGACCTGGCCGGGGTGGCCACCCGCGCGGTCCGTGACGGCGATGAGTGGATTGTCAACGGGCAGAAGGTGTGGACGTCGATGGCCCAGCACGCGCAGATGGCCATCCTGGTTGCCCGCACCGACCCGACAGTGCCCAAACACGCCGGCCTGACGTACTTTCTCTGCGACATGACGCAACCGGGTGTCGAAGTCCGGCCGCTGCGCCAGATCACCGGCGAGGCGGAGTTCAACGAGGTGTTCCTCACCGACGTCCGGGTGCCCGATGCGAATCGGCTCGGCCCGGAGGGCGGCGGCTGGCGAGTTGCGACCACCACCCTGAACAACGAGCGGGTCGCGATCGGTTCTCGCCCCGGGGTTCCGCGGGAGGGCGGGATCATCGGCAGGGTCACCGAAGCCTGGCGCGACCAGCCAGGGCTGCGCAACCCCGCGATGCACGACGAGCTGATGCGGCTGTGGGTGGAAGCGGAGGTTCTTCGGCTGGCCGGCGAACGGCAGCGACAGCAGGTAAGAACCAGCCGGCCAGCCCGGACCCGAAGGCGCCGGCATGAAGGTGGCTTTTTCCAAGCTGGCACAAGCGATCTCGGGCTTCGACATCGAGCTGCATGCCGAGTCCGGACTGCACTACGACGACTGGACCATGCGCAGAACAGAAGTCGTCGACCTGATCGGACGCGAGCCCGGATACCGCTACCTGCGGGCACGCGGCAACTCGATCGAGGGCGGCACGTCGGAAATCCTGCGCAACACGATTTCCGAGCGGATCCTCGGCCTGCCAGGTGAACACCGCGTCGACAAAGACAGACCGTGGGCAGACCTGAACAAGGGGGCCCGATGACCACCGGCGACTTGCTGTACTCCGACACCGAGGAGGCACTGCGGGACAGCGTTCGCCAATTGTTCGCCGACCGCTGCCCACCCGAATCGGTGGCACATGCCTATGACCCAGCGCCGCAAGACTTTTCGAGTGTCTGGCGGACGCTTGCCGCCGAGCTGGGAGTTGCCGGACTGCTGGTTCCCGAGTCGCTCGGCGGCGCTGGCGCGGGTGCCCGCGAGGCCGCGGTCGTCATGGAGGAGATTGGCCGAGCCGTTGCGCCGGTGCCGTTCCTGTCCAGCGCGGTCCTGGCTACTATCGCGCTGTTGCGTGCCGGCGACACCGAGACCGTGTCTGCCCTGGCGCAAGGGGAGCTGACTGCGGCGTTAGCGGTGCCGCTGTCGAGCGCGCCGGGCGATCCGGTCACGGGGGTGGCCGGCGGCGCCGACGGACTGAGCGGATCGGTCACCAGTGTCGCCGGTGCCGGCGAAGCCGACGTGCTGGTGGTGCCGGTTGCCGGCCCGGACGGACTCGAGCTGCATACGGTCTCCCGTACCGCGGCGGGTGTGGAGGTGTTACCACTGCTCGCACTGGATATGACGAGACCCCTTGCCGACGTGCGGTTCTCGTCGGCATCCTCGTCACGCGTCGGTCCGGCGGATGGGCCGATCGCCGAGGCGCTGCTGACGGGGGTGGCTCTGCTGGCGTCCGAGCAACTCGGAGTGGCCCAGTGGTGTTTCGACACGACGCTGGGTTATGCCAAGCAGCGCAAGCAGTTCGGCCGCGCGATCGGCTCGTACCAGGCGATCAAGCACCGGTTGGCGGATCTGTGGTTCGAGGTCAGCGCGGCGACGGCAGCGGCCCGCTACGCCGCCGACACGTGCGCCCGGGGCGACAAAGACGCGGGGATCGCGGCGGCCATCGCTCAGGCTTACTGCAGCGGCATCGCCGTGCATGCCGCCGAGGAGTGCATACAGTTACATGGCGGCATCGGCATGACCTGGGAGTATCCAGCGCACTTGTACCTCAAGCGGGCTAAGAGCGACCAGTTGGTGCTCGGCACCGCCTATCGTCACCGGGCCCGACTGGCCGCGTTGGTGGACCTGCCCCCGAACTAGTTGTGCTCGCACTGATTTTTAGCCCGGTGCCTGCCCAGGACGAGAAGACTTTCTTATTCCGCTGCAGCATTCGTCGGGCCGTGGGAACCTCGTCCGGGACCGGCGGTGCCGCCGCACGGCACGGACCGGCGTTTCGTGGGAAAGTGTCGGTCCGCGGCGGCCGACAAGGGTCTCCCGACACACCTTCCGGAGGTGAAGAGCATCGGAATGCGTGTGTTGCTGTCGACCCACGACTCGCGCGGGGGGGTCGAACCGCTGGCGGGACTCGCGGTGCAGCTGCGGGCACTCGGCGCGGAGGTTCGGGTATGCGCGCCGCCGGACCAGGAATTCGCGGACTTGCTGGCCGGTGTCGGCCTGCCGGTGGTGGCATTCGGCGATTCATGGCATGCGATGGCGGCCGGGGCGACGCCCTCGGAGGCGGACCTGCGGCGGCACGTGGACGGGCTGATCGCCGCGCAATTCGATACGGTGGCCGCCGCGGCCGAAGGATGTGATCTGCTGGTGGCGGCCGGCTTTCCGCCGGTCGCGGCGGGGGCGCGGTCGGTGGCCGAGCACCTGGGCATACGCTACGTATACGCGAGCTATCAACCGACCATTTTGCCCTCACCGCACCACTTGCCGCCGACGTATGCCGGCCAGTTCCCGTCGGGCGTGATCGACAACCGGGTGCTTTGGCAGGTGGATGGTCAGAACATGAACACGCAGTTCGGCGCGACGCTCAACGGTCACCGCGCGTCGTTGGGCTTGCCGCCGGTGGACAACGTCCGCGACTACGCCTTGACCGACCGTCCGTGGCTGGCGGTGGACCCGATCCTGGGCCCGTGGCAGGAGCCGAGCGACCTCGACGTGGTCCAGACCGGTGCGTGGCTGCTGCCCGACGAACGTCCACTCTCGGCCGAGCTGGTGGCGTTCCTCGACGCGGGCGCACCACCGGTGTACGTGGGCTTTGGCAGCATGCCCATGCGCGCCTCGAATGACCTCTCCCGGTCGGTCATCGAGGCGGTCCGCGCTCAGGGCCACCGGGCCGTTCTCTCCCACGGCTGGGCCGGCCTGACCCCGATCGACGACCGGGACGAGTGCTTTGCCGTCGGTGAGGTCAACCACCAGGCGTTATTCCGCAGGGTCGCCGCCGTCGTGCACCACGGCGGCGCGGGCACGACGACGACGGCCGCGCGGGCCGGCGCTCCTCAGGTGGTGGTGCCCCAGGGGGCCGACCAGCCGTACTGGGCTGCCCGGGTGGCGGACCTGGGTATCGGTTTTGCGCATGACGGTCCGGCCCCAACCGCCGAGTCCCTGTCGGCCGCGCTCAAGACGGTCCTGACCCCGGAGACCCGCGCACGGGCGAGCGCCGTGGCCGCAACGATCCGCACCGACGGCGCGACGGTAGCCGCGACGCTGCTGCTGGATGGGTTAGCGCGGTAGCGCCGAACCGAAGACGCTCCGTTATAGCTTCCCAATGCCGCTCGGCCGCGGCGGCGTCGTAGGGCGCATTGTCCGGGACCGCGAACCCGTGGGCCGCCGAATACCACTCGATGGTGTGCTGCACGCCGGCCGCCGTCAGCGCTTTGTCGAGCTGTTCAGCGTGATCGGCCGTGAAGGACGCGTCGTGCTCGGCGCCGCCCACATACACCGTGGCGCTCATCCGGTCGGCCAGCAGGTGCGGGCTGTCCGCGGTGTCGGTCACCAGCCCGCCGCCGTGGAAGGACGCTGCGGCGGCGACGCGATCGGGCAGACGGCCGGCCACTACCAAAGAGGTCCGCCCACCCATGCAGTAACCGCACACGCCGAATCGCTCGCCGGACACCTCGGGGCGAGCGGCCAGATAGTCGAAGAAGGCGCCGGCGTCGCTGGTCATCTTGTCCGGGGTGATGCTGCCGATCATCGAAAACAGCCGCTTGCGCTCGTGCTCGTCGCCGAACACGGTCGCCATGTCGAACGGGGCCCAGTCGCCGCTGCGGTAGTACACATCCGGAAGCAGCACCGCGTAGCCGAAACCGGCCAGTTTGGCGGCCATTTGCTCGAAGGTATCGCGCACCCCGCCGGCGTCGGGGTACATGATTACGCCGGGCCAGGGGCCGGGTCCGTCGGGGGTGAACAGTGCGACGGTGCAGGTGCCGTCCGGAGTGGCGACGCTGTCGGTGATTTTCGGCATGGCCTCCGTTGTACTCCTAGAGCCTCGACGTAAATTCATCGGCGCCGACCCGCCGCGCCCGGGCTTCGCCGCGCTTGCGATCGCCGCTAAGCTGACCGCGTGCCGATCCCGACACCCTACGAGGACCTGCTGCGCCTGGTGCTCGAGCGGGGCGCAGCCAAAGCCGACCGCACCGGCACCGGGACTCGCAGCCTGTTCGGTCAGCAGATGCGCTATGACCTGTCGGTCGGCTTCCCGCTGCTCACCACCAAGAAGGTGCATTTCAAGTCAGTGGTCTACGAGTTGCTGTGGTTCCTGCGTGGCGATTCAAACGTCGGCTGGCTGCACGAGCACGGAGTCACCATCTGGGACGAATGGGCCAGCAGCACAGGCGATCTCGGGCCAATCTACGGTGTGCAGTGGCGGTCCTGGCCGACACCGACGGGTGAGCACGTCGATCAGATCAGCGCGGCGCTAGATTTGCTGCGCACCGAACCCGACTCGCGGCGCATCATCGTGTCGGCGTGGAACGTCGGCGAAATCCCGCAGATGGCGCTGCCACCGTGTCACGCGTTCTTCCAGTTCTACGTGGCCGACGGGCGGCTGAGCTGCCAGCTCTACCAGCGCAGCGCCGACCTGTTTCTCGGTGTGCCGTTCAACATCGCCAGCTACGCGCTGCTCACCCACCTGATGGCCGCTCAGGCCGGTCTATCGGTCGGCGAGTTCGTGTGGACGGGCGGCGACTGCCATATCTATGACAACCACGTCGAGCAGGTGCGGCTGCAACTGAGTCGCGAGCCGCGGCCGTACCCGGAACTCTTTCTGGCTCACCGGGATTCGATCTTCGACTACACCTACGACGACGTCGTCGTGAAGAATTACGATCCGCACCCGGCGATCAAAGCCCCAGTCGCTGTATGACGCTCGTGGGCCTGGTTTGGGCTCAGTCGACGTCCGGTGTCATCGGCCGCGGCGGCGACATCCCGTGGCGGGTACCCGAAGACCTGGCCCGCTTCAAACAGGTGACCATGGGGCACACGGTGGTCATGGGCCGGCGCACGTGGGAGTCGTTGCCGGCCAAGGTTCGGCCGCTGCCGGGCCGCAGAAATGTCGTACTCTCCCGCCAGACTGACTTCATGGCTCACGGAGCTGAAGTGGTCGGTTCACTCGAGGCGGCCCTGACCGAACCCGAGACGTGGGTCATCGGCGGCGAGCAGATCTATCTGCTCGCGCTGCCGCACGCCAGCCGGTGCGAGGTCACCGAGGTCGAAGTCGATCTACGGCGCGATGACGACGACGCACTGGCCCCGGTGCTCGACGAGACGTGGCTGGCCGAGACGGGGGAGTGGCAGGTCAGCCGTACTGGGCTGCGGTACCGGTTTCACAGCTACCGTCGGCCCTGAACGCTCCTGTCCGCGCCAACGGCATGACCTGACATACTCGACTCGGGGGTTGGTCGCACCGGGTCTACCAGGCGTTTCCGGAAGGGGAATTGGCAGTGATAACCGAACCCGCAAAGACGTTCACTCGCATGTTCAGGGGCTACGATCCGGCTGCGGTTGATGCCTACATCGAGATGTTGACTACCAAGCAGCAGTTGCTGCTCGACGACGTCGAGAGCCTAAGGGTCCGGCTGCAGGAATCCGGCGATGAAGCAGCCGCGCTGCGCAAGGAGGTCGCCGTCCTCACGGACACCTCACCCTCGCCCCACGCGATGCAACAACGGATGGCGAAGATGCTGCGGCGTGCGGTCGACGAGGTTTCCGAGATGCAGGCCGAGGCGCGGGCCGAGGCAGAGGCGCTGATCGCGGCGGCCGAGGCCGAGGTCGAGGCCGAGCAGCAAAAGCACAAAGAGCTGTTGGCGGACATGGCCGCGCAGCGAAAAGCCCTGGAAACCGAGTATGAGGAAACCAAGAAAAAGCTCGACGCCGAACTGGCCGGCATGCGCGCAGAAACCCAATCGGCGAGCGATGAGAGTCTGGCCGACGCAAAGCAGGGAGCGATCATAGCGTGAGCAGAGCCCGGCGGGCGGTGGACGCGGCGAGTCAGCACCGGATCAAGATCCTGGAGCAACTGATGGGCGTATACCGCGACTTGGAAGAAGTTCCGGCCGCTCTTGAGTCGGCATACCAAGAACGAAAGAATCCGCCGGAGGCGAGCCTAGAGGCGAGCACGGTGGAGCCGTTGGATCAGAAAATCAGCACGGGGTGAGCCCGCGTTAGCCTCGCCGCGCAGCGCAGCCGAAAGGACCGGTATTCTCGGCGCCGTGTCGATCCGGACCCCTAGGCTATCCGCCGCGCAAGCCCGGCGGATAGCCGTTGCGGCCCAAGGATTTAGCGAGCCGCGGCCAAGCGGCCCCGATCACCCGAGGGCATCTGAAGCGGCTGATGTCCCGGATCCAAGTGCTGCAACTGGATTCGGTGTCGGTGGCCGTGCGCGCCCACTACGCGCCGGTGTTCAGCCGGCTCGGCCCCTATGACCGCGACGTGCTGGACCGCGCCGCCTGGGGCCCGCGTTCGTCGCGGCTGCTGGCCGAGTACTGGGCGCACGAAGCCGCGCTGATGGCCGTCGACGACTGGCCGCTGCTGCGCTGGCGGATGCGCCAGTACCGGCATGGCCGCTGGGGCACCCATATCGTCAAGGCCAATCCGCAACTCGCCGAGGACATCGTCGCCGCCGTCGCCGAACTCGGGCCCAGCACGGCCGGGCAGATCGAAGCGCATCTGGCCGCCGAGCCGCGCAGACAAAAAGGCACCTGGTGGACCCGTAGCGATACCAAGTGGGTCGCCGAGGCGCTGTTCGCCTCCGGGGTGCTCACCACGGCCACCCGGGTGGGCTTCGCTCGCCACTACGACCTGGTGGAGAAGGTGCTGCCGGCGAGCGTGCTCGCCCGTGAGGTCGACGACGAGGAGGCGATCCGCGAGCTCGCACTGCGGGCCGCGACCGCGCTGGGTGTGGGCACCGAGGCCGACATCCGCGACTACTTTCGGCTGTCGGCCCAGCAGGTCAAGCCGGTGATCGCTGACCTGGTGGCAGCCGGTGAGATTGAGCGGGTCGACGTCGAAGGTTGGTCCGCGCCGGCGTATCTGCGGGCCGGCCGAACGGTGCCACGCCGGGACCGCGGCACCGCGCTGCTATGTCCATTCGACCCGTTGATCTTCTTTCGGCCCCGGGTAGAGCGGCTATTCGGCTTTCACTACCGCATCGAGATTTACGTTCCGGCGGCTCAGCGCCAATACGGCTATTACGTGTGGCCGCTGCTGCTGGACGGACACCTGGTCGCCCGAGTCGACCTCAAGGCCGATCGAGTCTCCAACACCTTGCGTGTCGTGGGTGCGTTCGGTGAGCCCGACATGCCACGAGCGCGCGTTGTCGCGGCGCTGGCCGGGGAACTGGGGTCCATGGCGTCATGGCTGGGCCTGGGTGGGTTCAGCGTCTCTAGCCGAGGCGATCTGGCCGGTGACCTGCGCGCGGCTGCCGGGCGGGTCAGCTGATGACACAGCCGTCAACCACGAAAGAGCTCAAAGACACGCTCTGGAAGGCGGCCGGCAAGCTGCGCGGCTCACTTTCGGCCAGCCAGTACAAGGACGTCATCCTCGGGCTGGTGTTCCTCAAATACGTCTCCGATGCCTGCGATGATCGGGGCAGCTTCGTAGTGCCTCCGGGCGCACGCTGGGAGTTGTTGGCGGACAACGCAAAAGCCAACATCGGTCGGATCGTCGACGATGCGATGGAGGCCGTGATGACAGCGAACCCCGCGCTGGCCGCAACGCTGCCGCAGCTGTACGAAAACCTTGACCAGCGCCGGCTCGGTGAGCTGGTGCGCCTGCTCGACAGCGCGCGATTCAGCCGGCAGGGCGGCCATCGCGCCCGGGACCTGATGGGCGAGGTGTACGAGTACTTCCTGGGCAATTTCGCTCGCGCGGAAGGAAGGCGGGGCGGCGAATTCTTCACCCCGCCCAGCGTCGTGCGGGTGATCGTCGAGGTCCTCGAACCGGCACGCGGGCGGGTGTACGACCCGTGCTGCGGCTCCGGCGGGATGTTCGTGCAGACCGAGAACTTCATCGCCGAACACGATGGCGATCCCAAAGACGTCTCGATCTACGGTCAGGAAAGCGTCGAGCAGACCTGGCGAATGGCGAAAATGAACCTCGCCGTCCACGGCATCGACAACACGGGCCTGGGCACGCGGTGCGGTGACACGTTCGTCAACGACCAGCACGCCGGCGTGCAGATGGACTACGTGATGGCCAATCCGCCTTTCAATATCAAGGATTGGGCCCGCGACGAACACGACCCGCGCTGGCGCTTCGGTGTCCCGCCCGCCGGCAACGCCAACTACGCCTGGATCCAGCACATTTTGTCCAAACTGGCCCCGGGTGGGAAAGCCGGTGTGGTCATGGCGAACGGTTCGATGTCGTCGAACGCAGGCGGGGAAGGCGACATTCGCGCGCGGATCATCGAGGCGGACCTGGTGTCGTGCATGGTCGCGCTGCCCGCACAGCTGTTCCGCAGCACCGGAATTCCGGTGTGCCTGTGGTTCTTTGACATGGATAAGATTGCGGGCGTCGACCGGTCCGGGCAGGTGCTGTTCATCGACGCCCGTGGGCTCGGCTACCTGGTGGATCGTGCCGAGCGGGCACTGACGCACGAGGAGGTCGTCCGTATTGGCGACACCTATCACGCGTGGTGCGGGTCGGAGTCGGCTGCCGCAAAAGACCTTATCTACCAGGATGTTCCGGGATTTTGCAAATCCGCGTCGCTGAACGACATCGCGGCCGCGGGCTACCCGCTTACGCCGGGACGCTATGTCGGTGCGCCTGCCGCCGAGGACGACGGCGAGCCGGTCGACGAGAAGATCACGCGGTTGACCAACGACCTGCTGTCGGCGCTCGATGAATCCGCGCGTTTGGAAGAGGTTGTGCGCCAGCAGGTGGAGCGCCTGCGGTGAAGACCAAGCTGGGCGACCATCTCGACTTCAGCAACGGAAGCAGCGTGCCGCGGCGAGCGTCAGACGGGCGCTTTCGCGTCTACGGCGCCAACGGGGCGATCGGTTATGCCGCAGAACACAATGCGAGCGGCCCGCTGATCGTGCTCGGGCGCGTTGGATCGTATTGCGGCAGTCTGCGGTATTGCGATTCCGATGTGTGGGTCACCGAGAACGCACTGGTGTGCCGGGCCAAGGACCCGCAAGAGACGCGGTATTGGTACTACGCGCTGCAAACCTGCCGGCTGGGCGATCACCGATCCGGATCGGGACAGCCTCTGCTCAATCAGAGAATTCTCCGTGACGTTTCGGTGTGGACTGTCACAGCGCCGCAGCGCCAGCGGATTGCTGAGCTGCTCGGCGCCCTCGACGACAAAATAGCCGCCAACGAACGCGTGATCGAGGCTGCCGAAAGCTTGATGGTTGCTATCGCGGAATCGGTCTCCGATTACGTGCGACTGTCCACCTTGGCGAGCCGGTCGACGGCATTTCTCAACGTGGGCGAATTCGACGGCGTGGTCGCCCACTTCAGCCTTCCGGCGTTCGATGACGGGGCGAAACCCCGCGTTGTCAGCGCTGAACTTGTGAAAAGCGGCAAGTTCCTCTTGTCGGAGCCGTGCGTGTTGTTCGCAAAGCTCAACCCCCGAATTCCGCGAATCTGGAATGTGGTGAGTCTGCCGTCAGAGATGGCCTTGGCCAGCACGGAGTTCGTCGTACTGAGGCCGATCGGTATTGATACGTCGGCCCTGTGGTCGGCGGTACGGCAACGTGATGTCTTAGAAATGCTGCAGCAGCAGGTCGCTGGGACCTCCGGGAGTCATCAACGGATTCAACCGCGTGACCTATTGGATGTTCGGGTCCGAGATGTCCGCCGTTTGACCCCCGCGGCCTCGCGAACAATCACCAGCCTGGGTGCGCTGTGTCACGCGCGTCGCGCCGAATGCATGCGTTTGTCCGCCTTCCGCGACGCGCTGCTTCCGCTGCTGATGTCCGGCAAGGTGCGGGTCCGGGACGCCGACGCGCTCGGCACGGCTCGGCCTGATTGCCCTGCTCCACCTCGGGCCGTCCCGGCCCGCGTCGTCGCCGGGCTAAGGTGAGCGCCGTGGCCGAGACCGCGCCGCTACGCGTGCAACTGATCGCTAAGACCGAGTTCTTGGCGCCGCCGGACGTGCCGTGGACCACCGACGCCGACGGGGGATCCGCGCTCGTCGAGTTCGCCGGCCGGGCCTGCTATCAAAGCTGGTCAAAACCCAATCCCAAAACCGCGACCAACGCCAGCTACATCAAGCACATCATCGACGTAGGGCACTTTTCGGTGCTCGAGCACGCGAATGTGTCCTTCTACATCACCGGCATCTCGCGATCGTGCACTCATGAGCTGATCCGGCATCGGCATTTTTCCTACTCGCAGCTATCGCAGCGCTACGTGCCGGAGGGGGATTCGCAAGTCGTCGTGCCACCGGGCATGGAAGACGATCCCGAACTGCGGCAGATCCTGACCGAGGCCACCGATGCCAGCCGTGCCACCTACACGGAGCTGCTGGCCAAGCTGGAAGCCAAGTTCGCGACGGGCCAGCCCACCGAAAAAATGGGCGCTCTGCGGCGCAAGCAGGCGCGTCAAGCCGCTCGCGCTGTGCTGCCGAATGCGACCGAAACCCGCATCGTCGTGACAGGAAACTACCGGGCATGGCGGCACTTCATCGCCATGCGCGCCAGCGAGCACGCCGACGTGGAAATCCGGCGGCTGGCCATCGAGTGTCTGCGCCAGCTCGCCGGCGTGGCATCCGCGGTGTTCGCCGACTTCGAAATCTCTACCCTGGCCGACGGCACCGAGGTCGCCACGAGTCCGTTAGCCACCGAAGCCTGAGCCACCAGGTCCTCGCGAGCGTGCGCAGTCGCACGGCAGCCACGGCGTGTCGCCGGGGGGTACCGCCCGCTGCGCGGGGGAACAAACACGCGCGCTCGCGAGGGTGCTAAATACCTTGCCGCCGCCAGGTAACCTGAACACCGTGAGCACCGTCGGATTCGACGCACCGGCACGGTTGGGAACCGTGCTGACCGCGATGGTGACACCATTTAGCGCCGATGGCTCCCTTGACACCGCCGTTGCGGCGCAGCTGGCCAACCACCTGGTAGACGCGGGATGCGACGGCCTGGTGGTCTCCGGAACCACCGGCGAGTCGCCGACCACCACGGACGACGAGAAACGGGAGCTGTTACGCGTCGTGCTGGAGGCGGTGGGCGACCGGGCCCGGGTCATCGCCGGCGCGGGCACCTATGACACCGCTCACAGCGTCCGGTTGGCCAAGGCCTGCGCGGCCGAAGGCGCGCATGGACTCCTGGTGGTCACGCCGTACTACTCGAAGCCGCCGCAGACCGGGCTGATCGCACATTTCACCGCCGTCGCCGACGCGACCGCGCTGCCGGTGCTGCTCTACGACATCCCGCCGCGCTCGGTGATACCGATCCTGCCCGAGACCATCCATGCGCTGGCGGCCCACCCGAACATCGTCGGAATCAAGGACGCCAAAGGCGATCTGCACAGCGGCGGCCAGATCATTGCCGAGACCGGACTGGCCTACTACTCCGGTGACGATGTGCTGAATCTGCCGTGGCTGGCCATGGGCGCCACCGGCTTCATCAGTGTGATTTCTCATCTGGCCGCAGGTCAGCTCCGAGAGTTGTTGTCCGCCTTCGGATCCGGTGATATCGCCACCGCCCGAAAGATCAACGTCAACCTTGCCCCGCTGTGCAATGCGATGGGCCGGCTGGGCGGGGTGACCCTGTCCAAGGCAGGTCTACGCCTGCAGGGTATTGACGCGGGCGATCCCCGGTTGCCGCAAATGGCGGCAACACCGGAGCAAATTGATGCGTTGGCCGCCGATATGCGTGCGGCCTCGGTGCTTAGGTGACCCAGAGGGTGGCACAGAAGTGGATGTAGACCTCGCCCCACCAGGTCCCTTGACCACAGGCGGGTTGCGGGTCACCGCGCTGGGCGGTATCAGTGAAATCGGCCGCAATATGACGGTTTTCGAGCACCTGGGCCGACTGTTGATCATCGACTGCGGGGTGATGTTCCCCACCCATGACGAACCCGGTGTCGATCTGATCCTGCCCGATCTGCGCCATATCGAGGACCGGCTCGATGACATCGAGGCACTGGTGCTGACCCATGCGCACGAGGACCATATCGGCGGCGATCCCGTTCCTGCTCAAGCTGCGGCCCGGACATCCCGGTCGTCGGATCGAAGTTCACCCTGGCGCTAGTCGCCGCGAAATGCCGCGAGCACCGCCTCAAGCCGGTGTTCGTTCAGGTCGCAGAGGGGCAGAAGCACCACTCACGGCGTGTTCGAGTGCGAGTACTTCGCCGTCAACCACTCCATTCCGGACGCGCTGGCGATTGCGGTCCACACCGGCGCGGGAACCGTTTTGCACACCGGTGACATCAAGCTCGACCAGCTTCCCCTTGATGGTCGGCCCACCGACTTGCCCGGCATGTCCCGGCTCGGCGACGCCGGTGTGGATCTGTTCCTGTGCGACTCGACCAACTCCGAGATACCCAGGTGTGGGGCCCTCGGAAAGCGAGGTGGGCCCGACGCTGCACCGGCTGATCCGGGGCGCCGACGGCCGCGTCATCGTGGCGTGCTTCGCCTCCAATGTGGACCGGGTGCAGCAGATCAGCGATGCCGCGGTGGCATTGGGCCGGCGGGTGTCGTTCGTCGGGCGATCCATGGTGCGCAACATGGGCATCGCCCGGGAACTCGGATTCTTGCGGGTGGCGGACTCGGACGTGATCGACATCGGCGCCGCCGAGATGATGGCACCCGACCGGGTGGTGCTGATCACCACCGGCACCCAGGGGGAGCCGATGTCGGCGTTGTCACGGATGTCGCGCGGCGAGCATCGCAGCATCACGCTGACCGCGGGTGACCTCGTCGTGTTGGCGTCGTCGCTGATCCCCGGCAACGAGGAGGCGGTCTACGGCGTTATCGATGAGCTGGCCAAGATCGGAGCTCGCGTCGTCACCAATGCCCAAGCCCGGGTGCATGTTTCGGGCCACGCGTACGCCGGAGAGTTGTTGTTCCTGTACAACGGGGTGCGGCCGCGCCATGTCATGCCGGTACACGGCACCTGGCGGATGCTGCGCGCCAACGCCAAGCTGGCGGCCCGTGCCGGAGTGCCGGAGGAGTCAATTCTGTTGGCCGAGAACGGTGTCAGCGTCGACCTGGTTGGCGGCAAGGCGTCGGTCGCCGGAGCGGTGCCGGTCGGCAAGATGTTCGTCGACGGTCTGATCACCGACGATGTCGGTGATATCACCCTGGGTGAACGGCTCATTTTGTCGTCGGGTTTTGTCGCGGTGACCGTGGTGGTCAAGCGCGGCACCGGTCGTCCGGTGGCTGCGCCGCACCTGCATTCACGCGGATTCTCCGAAGATCCCAAAGCGCTCGAACCCGCCGTGCGCAAGGTCGAGGCAGAGCTGGAATCGCTGGTCGCCGCCAACATCACCGATCCGAGCCGCATCGCCCAGGGTGTGCGCCGCACCATCGGCAAGTGGGTGGGCGAAACCTACCGCAGGCAGCCGATGATCGTGCCGACGGTCATCGAGGTGTGAAACCAGCTGCTAGATCTTCTCCGCGTAGGCCGACCATTCCAGTTGCGAGGCTTTGAGTTTGCGACCGGTGGGTTCGACATAACGCTGGACAAGTTCATCAGGACCGGCCTGCTCCACCAGCCGCCAACCGTAATCGGCGATGAATGCCGCAACCTCGTCGGGCTGTAAGCCGAAACGCCACAATTGCCGCCGCTGCCGGACGCTGCGGTACAGCGTCCGGGTGCCATACCGATTCGTACCGTCGATGAAATCCCGGCGGACGTACGTGAACACCAAACGGCTACCGGGCGCAGCCACGCGTAGCCCCTCCAGCGTCCGCCGGACAGTATTTTCGGTGAGGTATTGGGTTACGCCTTCGCAGATGAAAAATGCCCGGTAATCGGTGTGATAGCCATGTTCGGCCAATGAGGTGAGCAGGTCGTCACGCTCCAAGTCCAACGCCACCAGCCGAACCGATAGCGGTGGCCCACCCAGCACCCGTCGGACTGTCTCTAATTTCCTGGCGATGTTGATCGGCAGGTCTACCTCGAAGACGGGGATGCGGACTCGCCGCGTCAGCAGGTAAGCGCGGGTATCCAATCCGGCGCCGAGGATGACAACTGCGTCGATGTCCTGCAGCGCTTCGTCGAGCTTGTCGCCGATAAAACGCTTGCGGCAGGCCAGATTCGCCCACAGCCCACGGCCGGACCACTCCGATCCGCGGATCATCAAGCGGCGTAGCGGCGCCGACCGGGTGGCAGCGACGAGCCATCGCAGTGGGGTCGGCAAAAACAGATCCGCAAGGTCGTCATCGACCAGGCGGCGGCCGGGCGGCTCGTTTTGTTCGAT
This sequence comes from uncultured Actinomycetota bacterium, assembly GCA_963730415.1. Taxonomy (GTDB): domain Bacteria; phylum Actinomycetota; class Actinomycetes; order Mycobacteriales; family Mycobacteriaceae; genus Mycobacterium. The sequence goes on from CAVSSC010000004.1 coordinate 1,122,874, forward strand.
GGCCGCCAACACCATCGGGCCAAAAGCAGTCTGGGCTACGGGGTTTCGTGCCATGAGCTACTACTTGTTCAGGAAGCCCGCGTCGACCGGCAAGGTGACGCCGGTGATATAGCGAGCCTGGTCGGACACCAGCCATGCCACCGCGTTGGCGATGTCATCGGATTGCAGAACTTGCACCGGCAGGGCGTTACCCATGTCCGGCGGCGAATCGGACTGCGTGACCAGTTGGGCAAGCCACTGCCGGGTGAACTCGTTGTTGATCATCGGGGTGTCCACGCCGGACGGATGTATCGAGTTGACCCGAATGTTATGCTTTGCAAGCAGATTGGCGTATACCCGCATCAACCCGACCACGCCGTGTTTGGCCGCAGCATAGCCGATGGAGCCGGCATCGGCACTGCCGATGCCGGCCAGCCCGGCCGCCGAACTGATCAGCACGATCGATCCGCCGGTGCCCTGTCCGATCATGGTCGGTATGGCGGCTTCCACGGTGTAGTGGACGCCGGTGAGGTTGACGTCGATGACGTCGCGCCAGCCGTCGCCACCGGATTGCATGGGAGCAATACCGGCGTTGGCCACGACGATGTCGAGCCGGCCAAACTCATCCAGGCCCGCCTGCAACGCTGCCGACAGCGATGCGGCGTCGCGTACGTCGCCCTGTTTGGCCACGATGCGCGAGCCAGTGTCCTCGACGAGTTTGACGGTGGCGGCCAGGTCTTCCGGGGTGGCCAGTGGATAGGGGACGCTGGCGATCTGCTCGCACAGGTCGACGGCGATGATGCTCGCGCCGTCGGCGGCCAGTCGTACCGCGTGTGCGCGTCCCTGGCCGCGCGCAGCGCCGGTGATGAAGGCAATTTTGCCTTCTAGTGGCCGGCCCATCAGGGGCGCAACTGTCCTTTGTCCGGATCGCCCGCCGGAATCGGCTGCAGCATCTTGATGTCCGGCGCTCCGGCCAGGTGCTCGCCGGCCGCGGTGAACATCTTGGTGACCGCGGGCGCGGTGCTGTGGGTCTTCAGTGCTTCGGGATCGGCCCATTGCTCGACGAAGACGAAGGTCTCGCCCGTTTGGTGCAATGAGTACAACTGGCAGCCGGGTTCGTTGTGCACTTCCTCCACCGCGCGCGCGAGGATGTCGCGGACTTTGTCGACCGATTCAGGTTTGACGGTCATGGTGGCGACGACGACGACGGGCATGCTTGGGCCTCCTGGGAACTCCGGGGGTGGGTGACGGGCATGACTTTTATCACCGGTTGTCACCCTACTCACGCATTCGGGCGATCGGTCCGTCACATGGCTCACAAGCGGGGCCCGTTACCAGTGTGGCGGGTGGTGCAGATGATGTCTTTACGACTACCCTTGCCGTCATGGCTAGTAAGACCGTCGCCCGCTCCGGAACCAGAACGAGCAGGTCAAAGGCCACTTCGCGAAGTGGGGCCCGACGTGCGCGGCCAGCAGCACCCCGCAGCAGGGTGGGCAGGACCGCCAAACGGCGTAACCGGTCGTTGCCGATCGCCGCCGGGCTGACCTGCGGCCGGGCGCTGCGCGCCACCTGGCTGATCGCGGCACGGGGTACCGGCGGCGCGGCCCGGACAATCGGGCGGGCCCGCGACATCGAGCCGGGACATCGCCGCGACGGAATCGCGCTGCTGCTGCTGGGTCTTTCCGTCGTGGTCGCCGCGAGCTCGTGGTTCGATGCCGCCCGGCCGGTCGGCGCGTGGGTCGACACGCTGTTGCGGACGTTCATCGGTTCGGGTGTCCTGGCGCTCCCGGTCGTCACCGCCGCAGTGGCGGTGGCGCTGATGCGGACCCAGCCCAATCCCGATGCGCGACCCAGGCTGATCCTGGGCACCTGCTTGATTGCCCTTTCGGTGCTCGGCCTGCGCCATTTGTGGTCCGGCTCGCCCGAAGACCCCGAAGCACGGCGTCGCGCGGCAGGATTCATCGGATTTGCCATCGGCGGCCCGCTGTCCGACGGGCTGACGGCCTGGATCGCCGCGCCGCTGTTGTTCATCGGCGCAATGTTCGGCCTGCTGTTGCTGACCGGGACCACCATCCGCGAGGTGCCTGATGTGGTGCGTGCCATGTTCGGCAATCGGCTATTCCCCGGCGATGACGCCGACGAGGCCGACTATGACTACGACGACGATGCGGACTCCGGCACGCCCGAGGACTTCTCCGACCGTTATTACGACGAGAGTTTGCTCAACCCTGACGACGAGCCACAGGCCTGGCCAACGGCGGACTCGGCAGCGGCTTCTCTTGAGAATCAAGACGACATTCCCACCGTTCCGGAGCCCGCCATCGCGCGTGGCCGCCGTCGCGGGAAACAGCAGACCCAAGCGCTGGATCGGGTCGTCGAGGGTCCCTACAATCTGCCGTCGCTGAGCCTGCTGGTGGCCGGGGACCCACCGAAGAAACGCAGCGCCGCCAACAACCACATGGCCACCGCCATCGGTGAGGTGCTCACCCAGTTCAAGGTCGACGCGGCCGTCACCGGCTGCACCCGCGGACCCACCGTCACCCGTTACGAGGTCGAACTGGGGCCAGGTGTGAAGGTGGAGAAAATCACCGCGCTGCAGCGCAACATCGCCTACGCGGTGGCCACCGAGAGCGTCCGCATGCTGGCCCCGATCCCCGGCAAGTCCGCCGTCGGCATCGAGGTGCCCAACACCGACCGCGAAATGGTGCGGCTGGCCGACGTGCTCACCGCACGAGAGACCCGCCGCGACCACCATCCGCTGGTGATCGCGCTCGGCAAGGACATCGAAGGGGACTTCATCTCGGCCAACCTGGCCAAGATGCCGCACCTACTGGTAGCCGGTTCCACCGGATCCGGTAAGTCCAGCTTCGTCAACTCCATGCTGATATCGCTGCTGACCCGGGCCACCCCCGAAGAGGTCAGGATGATCCTGATCGACCCGAAGATGGTGGAACTCACGCCCTATGAAGGCATTCCGCATCTGATCACTCCGATCATCACCCAGCCCAAGAAGGCGGCCGCCGCGCTGGCATGGCTGGTCGAGGAGATGGAGCAGCGCTACCAGGACATGCAGGCGTCGCGGGTGCGCCACATCGACGACTTCAACGACAAGGTGCGATCAGGCGCGATCACGGCCCCGCTGGGCAGCCAGCGTGAGTACCGGCCCTATCCCTACGTGGTTGCGATCGTCGACGAGCTGGCCGACCTGATGATGACCGCGCCGCGCGACGTCGAGGACGCCATCGTGCGGATCACGCAGAAGGCCCGCGCGGCGGGCATCCACCTGGTCCTGGCCACCCAGCGCCCGTCGGTCGACGTGGTCACCGGCCTGATCAAGACCAACGTGCCGTCCCGGTTGGCGTTTGCCACGTCGTCGCTGACCGATAGCCGGGTGATCCTGGACCAGGCGGGCGCCGAAAAACTCATCGGCATGGGTGACGCCCTGTTCCTGCCGATGGGCGCGAGCAAGACCGTCCGGCTGCAGGGCGCTTACATCACCGACGAGGAGATCCACGCCGTCGTCAGCGCCTGCAAAGACCAGGCCGAACCCGAATACACCGAGGGTGTGACCACCGCCAAGCCCACCGGCGAACGCGCCGACGTCGACCCGGACATCGGCGACGACATGGATGTGTTCCTGCAAGCCGTCGAGCTGGTGGTGTCCAGCCAGTTCGGCTCCACCTCGATGCTGCAGCGCAAGCTGCGGGTCGGCTTCGCCAAGGCCGGCCGGTTGATGGATCTGATGGAGACCCGCGGCATCGTCGGGCCCAGCGAAGGGTCCAAGGCGCGCGAGGTGCTGGTCAAGCCCGACGAGCTGGCCGCGACGTTGGCCGCGATCCGGGGCCTGGGTGGATCCGACGGCGAGGCCGACGAGTAGGAGCTAAAGCACCAGCAGCATGCGGGAGTTGCCGAGAATATTCGGCTTGATGTAGCTCAGATCCAGGAATTCGGCGACACCGATGTCGTAGGAACGGCACATCTCTTCGAACACCTCGGCGGTGACCGGCGTGCCCTCGATCTCGGTGAACCCGTGCTTTCCGAAGAACTCGGTCTCGAACGTCAACACGAACAGCCGCTTCAGCTGCAGCTCGCGGGCGACTTCCAGAAGCCGATCGACGATTGTGTGGCCGATACCGTGGCCGGTCATCGCCGGGTCGACCGCGACGGTTCGGATCTCGCCGAGATCAGACCACATCACGTGCAGCGCCCCGCAACCGACCACTTTGCCCTGGTATTCGGCCACCCAGAACTCCTGTACGGCCTCGTAGAGTGTCACGAGGTTCTTTTCGAGCAGGATCCTTCCCGCGTACGTGTCGACCAGTTGCTTGATCGCGGGGACATCAGACGTTCGCGCGCGTCGGACCACCGGCCGGTAGCCCTGCGAACTTTCGGTCACGGGTAACAGTATCGACATCACATACGGGTGCGCTGGTCAACCGCTATTCTGTTGCCGTGTCGGGGCAGCCGCAAACGGGTCCGATGGTAGGGCGCGCCCATATCGCCAACCTCGCCAATACTCTGACCTTGTTGCGGCTGATACTGGTCCCGATTTTCCTGCTCGCCCTGTTCGCTGGAAACGGCCACGAAATCGTCTTCCGCATCGTGGCTTTCGTGATTTTCGCACTAGCTTGCATCACCGATCGGTTAGACGGCCTGCTGGCCCGCAACTACGGTATGGCAACTGAATTCGGCGCGTTCGTCGATCCGATTGCGGACAAGACGCTGGTCGGGTCGGCGCTGATCGGACTGTCGATGCTCGGTGACTTGCCGTGGTGGGTCACGGTGGTGATTATGGCCCGCGAGCTCGGGGTGACCGTGCTGCGGTTGGCTGTTATTCGCCGCGGGGTCATTCCGGCCAGTTGGGGCGGCAAACTCAAGACCGTGGTGCAGGTGGTAGCGATCGGATTGTTCGTCCTACCACTGGCAGGGCCGTTTCGGGTGGCGGCGGCGGTGATGATGGGCGCTGCGATCGTGCTGACGGTGGTCACCGGTATCGACTATGTGGTGTCGACCGTCAGGGAAGTTCGCCGAACGACCGGCTGATCGCGGGCTGACCAGGACTAGTCAGACGCATTCGGACCGAGATTCTCTCGTCACCGAACGGGAACCAAGACCACCGCTGCTGGCGTTCACCTAGTGAGCGCCTGCTGGATTCGGACTGATTACGTGCTGAGCAGGGCCGACGGACGAAGGAGGGCAGGATGCCGCCATTGGTGCGCGAGGTCATCGGCGACGTGCTGCGCGAGGCCCGGATGTCGCAGGGCCGGACGCTGCGCGAGGTGTCCGATTCAGCGCGGGTGAGCCTCGGGTATCTGTCTGAGGTGGAGCGCGGGCGCAAGGAGCCTTCCAGCGAGCTGCTCAACGCGATCTGCGATGCGTTGGAAGTCCCGCTGTCGTCGGTTCTCACCGACGCCGGCGGGCGGATGGCCAGCAAGGAACGCGCTGCTTACAGCACGCCCACCGACGGGGCAAGCGGTACCAGCATCGACGCCTGCACCAAGGTCGTCATACCGCCGGTGGCGTCTCTGGCGGTCGCCTGAGTGCCGGGCGGCACCGGGCGATCAGATCCAGCGCAAGGGGTGGGGCGATCGGCGCCGACCCATTAAATTGAGCGACAAGCGCAAAGCCCATCCAGGGACCGTCCGGCCCCCACAAGAAGCGAAGCTGGAGCTAACTCATGGCCAATCCGTTCGTCAAAGCGTGGAAGTACCTCATGGCGCTGTTCAACGCGAAAATCGACGAGCACGCAGACCCCAAAGTGCAGATTCAGCAGGCCATCGAGGAAGCGCAACGCACGCATCAGGCGCTGACCCAGCAGGCCGCACAAGTGATCGGCAACCAGCGGCAACTGGAGATGCGGCTCAACCGGCAGCTGGCGGACATCGAAAAGCTCCAGGTCAACGTGCGTCAGGCCCTGACGCTGGCTGACCAGGCCACTGCCGCCGGTGACGCCGCCAAGGCCACCGAGTACAACAACGCCGCCGAGGCGTTCGCGGCCCAGCTGGTGACCGCCGAGCAGAGCGTCGAAGACCTCAAGACGCTGCACGACCAGGCGCTAAGCGCAGCGACTCAGGCCAAAAAGGCGGTCGAACAGAACTCGATGGTGCTGCAGCAGAAGATCGCGGAGCGCACCAAGCTGCTCAGTCAGCTCGAGCAGGCCAAGATGCAGGAACAGGTCAGCGCATCGCTGCGGTCGATGAGCGAGATCGCCGCTCCCGGCAACGTTCCGAGCCTCGATGAGGTACGCGACAAGATCGAACGCCGGTACGCCAACGCGATGGGTTCGGCCGAACTTGCGCAGGGTTCGGTGCAGGGCCGCATGCTCGAGGTCGAGCAGGCCGGCGTGCAGATGGCCGGTCATTCACGACTGGAGCAGATCCGCGCGTCGATGCGTGGCGAAGCTTTGCCGACGGGCGGAACACCTGCTGCTCCCGGAGCCATCCCTGCGCCCGCCGAGACCACCGGTGGCGCCGTCACCGAGAAGCCGTTGGGTCAGTAACCCGGCGGAGGGTCGTGAGATGGCGGTGAAAGCGACTGAGCGCGGCCCTTGGCGCGCGTTACTGCAGCGTGGGTTGCACACCGCCGCCGAGCTTTCCGACCTGGTGGCCCAGAAGGTCAGTGCTGCCGCCGATCCGCGGGCGCGGCTGCTGCGCCGCCGTCGCCGCGCGTTGCGGTGGGGTCTGATATTCAGCGCCGGGTGCCTGTTCTGGGCAGTGGTGACGATGCTCCTGGCGGCCTGGGGTTGGTTCGCGTTGCTGCTGGAGATCACTGGGTTGATCGCCGTGGTGCAGGCGATTCCGGCGACATTGTTGCTGCTTCGCTACCGGTGGCTGCGCGCGGAGCCGCTGCCGGCACCTCGGCGCGCGAACGTGCGTCGGCTTCCGCCCCCCGGCTCGGCAGCGCGCCCCGCGATGTCCGCGCTGGGCGCCTCCGAACGCGGATTCTTCTCGTTGTTGGGCGTGATGGAGCGGGGCGCTATGTTGCCGACAGCTGAAATCCGCGACTTGACCGCGGCGGCCAATCAGACTTCTGCGGCGATGGCGGCCACCGCCGCGCAGGTGGTGTCGATGGAGCGGGCGGCCCAATCTTGCGAATCATCGCGGTCGTATCTGGTGCCCACCATTAATGCGTTCACGGCGCAGTTGAGTGCCGGCGTTCGTCAGTACAACGAAATGGTCACTGCTGCAGCACAATTGGTGTCCTCGGCAAATGGCAGTGCTGACAGCGGGTTAGCTGCTTCGCAGCGCTATCGCGCCGAGTTGGCCGGGGCTACTGACCGCCTGGTCGGTTGGGCGCAGGCGTTCGACGAACTCGGCGGATTGCGCGGCGCCAGCTAATCGCCTACGTCCGGGCGCTGCGCCCGCGTCAACCAGGTCCGGGTCCAGATTGTGTACGGCCTAAAACGTCGCTTTCAGCGAGGGCAGCACCAGCGCCGCCAGACCACGTACGGTGGCCTTGAACATGTCGAAGAAGTCGAAGTAGTCCCGCCACAGCGTGATTCGCCCGTTGTGGACCTCGAATACGCCGCAGACCCAGAACTGAAGCCGTAGCGGACCGAAGATCAGCGCGTCGGTGCGTTCGGTGAGCACCGCGCCGCCGTCGGCGGCGATGCGGTGGATCTTCACCTCGAAGGCGGCGCGGCCGTCCATCCGGCGAAACAGCTGCATGGCTCTGGCGCGGCCATGAATCGTGGGCAGTCCGACGTTCTCGTAGACGAGGTTGTCATCCAATGCGGCGTCTGCGGCTTCGTAATCCGCAGCCTGCAGGGCGTTCAGGAAACTCTCGACCGTGCGGGTGTTCGCAACGGCTGTGCCAGTCAGCTCGGTCATGGTTGCCAGCGTAGGCGAGCGTGGCGGCCGCGCGCTGTGGCAGGGTAAGGCCGATGCGTGTCGCCGTGGTCGCCGGGCCGGATCCCGGACATTCGTTTCCCGCGATTGCGCTGTGCCAACGCTTCGGCGAAGCCGGCGATGAGCCCACGCTTTTCACCGGCGCCGAATGGATCGACACCGCCCGCGACGCCGGCATTGACGCCGCCCCGCTGGACGGGCTCGCGGCCACCGACGACGACCTCGACGCCGGGGCCAGGATCCACCGGCGTGCGGCGCGGATGGCCGTGCTCAACGTGCCGGCGCTACGCGACCTGGCGCCCGACCTGGTGGTGTCCGACGTCATCACCGCGTGTGGCGGCATGGCTGCCGAGCTGTTGGGAATCCCGTGGATCGAACTCAACCCGCATCCGCTGTACCTGCCATCCAAGGGGTTGCCGCCGATAGGCAGTGGGCTGGCACCGGGCACCGGTATCCGCGGCCGGCTGCGGGATGCCACGATGCGCGCGCTCACTGCGCGGTCCTGGCGTGCTGGCCTGCAGGAGCGCGCGACCGTGCGGGTCGAGATCGGATTGCCGGCCCGCGACCCCGGGCCGCTGCGGCGGCTGATCGCCACCCTGCCCGCCTGCGAGGTTCCCCGGCCGGACTGGCCGGCGGAGGCAGTGGTGGTGGGCCCGCTGCACTTCGAGCCCACCGATCTGGTGCTGGAAATCCCCGCCGGCTCCGGGCCGGTGGTGGTGGTCGCGCCGTCGACCGCTTTGACCGGGACCGAGGGGTTGGCGGAAGTCGCGCTGGCGTGCCTGACACCGGGGGACACGCTGCCGGCGGGATCACGGCTGGTGGTCTCGCGTCTGGGTGGAGCGGATCTGCCGGCGCGGCCGTGGGCGGTGGTCGGGCTGGGAAACCAGGCCGAGTTGTTGACGCATGCCGACCTGGTGATCTGCGGTGGTGGTCACGGGATGGTGGCCAAGACGCTGCTGGCGGGGGTTCCGCTGGTTGTGGTGCCCGGCGGAGGGGATCAGTGGGAGATGGCTAACCGGGTAGTCCGGCAGGGGAGTGCGCGGCTGATTCGGCCGCTGACCGCCGACGCGCTGGTGGCCGCGGTTAACGAGGTGCTGTCGTCGCCCCGTTACCGGGAGGCCGCGCAAACGGCCGCCGCCAGCAACGCCGGCGTCGCCGATCCGGTGCGGGTGTGCCACGAAGCGCTGGCGCTGGCGGGGTGACTTGACTGGGTATGTTGGCTGACGTGCGCCTGACGGAGTTCAACGACCGGGTCGTCCTGCGATTCGGCGCCGCGTATGGCGCATCGGTGCTGGTAGACCACGTGCTGACCGGCTTCAGCGGTCGGACCGCCGCCCAGGCGATCGCGGACGGTGTCGAGCCCCGCGACGTTTGGCGGGCACTGTGTGTCGACTTCGACGTGCCGCGCGACCAGTGGTGAGGCGGCCTCCGGCCGCTGATTTCTGGGCTCATCTCCGCGTGAACCGCGGTGTCCGGCGAAACACGCAATCGCCGCAAACGGACCTGCCTGGGACGCGATAGAACAGGCAGCAGCTGCGACGCCTGAAGCCCAGATGCGAGCCGGTGATCATGCCGGATCCGGCCAACATGCCGGTGTCCAGTAGTGAGTTGGCCCCGTCGGCGCCTTTCGGAAGCCGATGTTGCCACACGCAGTCGCCACACCCGGCGTGTCCACTTGAATCGAACACGTGTTCGGCTACTGTGGTGAGAGTTCGGAGAGTCAACTTGTCGGTGGCCTTCTCTAGTGTCACGGCCAACTGACCGACACCGGTCACCGAACACACCGACTATAGGAGAGGCACCATGACGCAAGCCCCCGACCGTGAGAAGGCTCTCGAACTGGCGATGGCTCAGATCGAAAAGAGCTACGGCAAAGGCTCGGTGATGCGTCTCGGCGACGAGATGCGTCAGCCGATTTCGGTCATCCCGACCGGATCCATCGCACTGGACGTGGCCTTGGGCATCGGCGGCCTGCCCCGCGGGCGGGTCGTGGAGATCTACGGTCCGGAATCCTCGGGTAAGACCACCGTCGCGCTGCACGCGGTGGCTAACGCCCAGGCCGCCGGCGGGGTCGCGGCGTTCATCGACGCCGAGCACGCCCTGGACCCGGATTACGCCAAAAAGCTCGGCGTGGACACCGATTCCCTGCTGGTCAGTCAACCCGACACCGGTGAACAGGCCCTGGAGATCGCCGACATGCTGATCCGCTCCGGTGCGCTCGACGTCCTGGTCATCGACTCGGTCGCGGCCCTGGTGCCGCGCGCGGAACTCGAAGGCGAGATGGGGGACAGCCACGTCGGACTGCAGGCCCGGCTGATGAGCCAGGCACTGCGGAAAATGACCGGCGCGCTGAGCAATTCGGGAACCACAGCGATCTTCATCAACCAGCTCCGCGAAAAGATCGGGGTGATGTTCGGCAGCCCGGAAACCACGACGGGTGGAAAGGCTTTGAAGTTCTACGCGTCGGTGCGCTTGGACGTGCGCCGGATCGAGACACTCAAGGACGGCACCAATGCGGTCGGCAACCGCACCCGGGTCAAGGTCGTCAAAAACAAGGTGTCGCCGCCTTTCAAGCAGGCTGAATTCGACATCCTCTACGGCAAAGGCATCAGCAGGGAGGGTTCGCTGATCGATATGGGTGTGGAGCAGGGCTTCATCCGCAAGTCCGGTTCCTGGTTCACCTACGAGGGCGAGCAGCTCGGCCAGGGTAAGGAGAATGTCCGCACCTTCCTGATGGAGAACGCCGACATAGCCAACGAGATCGAGAAGAAGATCAAGGAAAAGCTTGGCATTGGCGCGGTCGTGACCGATGACGACATCCTGCCCGCCCCCGTTGATTTCTGAGCCCTCCCGTGAAGAGCAGGCGCGGGCACTGTGCCTGCGCCTGCTCACCGCGAGATCGCGCACCCGGGCCGAGTTGTACGGCCAGCTGGCGAGACGCGGCTACCCCGACGACGTCAGCGATCGGGTGCTCGACCGGCTGGCGGCCGTCGGCTTGGTGGATGACACCGACTTCGCCGAACAGTGGGTGCAGTCACGCCGGGCAAACGCCGGGAAAAGCAGGCGCGCCTTGGCCGCTGAATTGCACACCAAGGGTGTCGACAACGACGTGATCACCACGGTGCTGGCCGGGATCGACGGCGGTGCCGAACGGGACCGGGCGCAGCAGCTGGTGCGGGCCAAGCTGCGTCGGGAGACGCTGAGCGAGGACGATGCGCGAGTGAGTCGCAGGCTGGTGGCGATGCTCGCGCGCCGTGGATACAGCCATAACCTGGCGGGTGAGGTTGTCCTCGCCGAGCTGGCCGCGGAACGGGAGCGCCGGCGGGTCTAGCTGCGGGTTAATCCGGTAGGCCCCGGTCGCCGTAGCATGGCCCCGTGACTTCGATGGTGACGCGAGACGCAGTGGCCCCGGCGGCGGTGTCTGCGCGCACCTACCAGGTCCGCACCTACGGCTGTCAGATGAACGTCCACGATTCTGAGCGGTTGGCGGGCTTGCTGGAAGCCGCCGGCTATCAGCGGGCGGCTGAAGGCGCCGACGCCGATGTGGTGGTCTTCAACACCTGCGCTGTCCGCGAGAACGCCGACAACAAGCTGTACGGCAACCTCAGCCACCTGGCTCCACGCAAGCGCGGCAATCCCGAGATGCAAATCGCCGTCGGTGGCTGCCTGGCCCAAAAAGACCGGGACGCATTGCTGCGCAAGGCGCCATGGGTCGATGTCGTCTTCGGCACGCACAACATCGGATCGCTGCCCACGCTGCTCGAGCGGGCCCGGCACAACAAAGTCGCCCAGGTGGAAATCGCCGAGTCGCTGCAGCAGTTTCCGTCGTCGCTGCCGAGCGCACGCGAATCGGCTTATGCCGCTTGGGTTTCCATCTCGGTCGGATGCAACAACAGCTGCACCTTCTGCATCGTTCCGTCGCTGCGGGGCAAGGAGGTTGACCGCAGTCCGGCCGACATCCTGGCTGAGGTGAGGTCACTGGTGGACGACGGCGTGCTCGAAGTCACGCTGCTAGGCCAGAACGTCAACGCCTACGGAGTCTCCTTCGCCGACCCGGCGTTACCTCGCGATCGTGGCGCCTTTGCCCGCCTACTGCGAGCCTGCGGGGATATCGACGGGCTGGAACGGGTGCGGTTCACCTCGCCGCATCCGGCGGAATTCACCGACGATGTCATCGAGGCCATGGCGCAGACGCCGAATGTCTGCCCCGCCTTGCATATGCCGCTGCAGTCGGGATCCGACCGGGTGCTGCGCGCCATGCGGCGCTCTTACCGTGCCGAGCGCTATCTCGGCATCATCGACCGCGTTCGGGCGGCCATGCCACACGCTGCTATCACCACCGATCTCATCGTCGGGTTTCCCGGTGAGACCGAGGAGGACTTCGCGGCCACGCTGGAGGTGGTGCGGCAGGCCCGGTTCGCGGCCGCGTTCACCTTCCAGTACTCCAAGCGGCCCGGCACCCCAGCCGCCAAACTCGACGGGCAGTTGCCGAAAGCCGTTGTGCAGGAACGCTATGAGCGGCTAGTCGAGCTGCAGGAGCAGATCTCATTGGAGGGCAATCGCGCGCTGATCGGGCAGACCGTGGAATTGCTGGTCGCCACGGGTGAAGGACGCAAGGACACGCGCACGGCGCGCATGACCGGACGGGCACGCGACGGTCGGCTGGTGCACTTCGCATTGAACGAGCCCTGGGACAAACAGGTACGACCCGGCGACGTCATCACCGCGGTGGTCACCCAGGCCGCGCCGCACCACCTCATTGCAGACGCCGGCATGCTCACCCACCGCCGTACCCGGGCAGCTGACGCGTGCGGCACCGGGCAGCGCCTGGGCAATACCGGTCTCGGCATGCCCGCTGTGGGGCCGCCCGTCGGCCCCGTCGAACCCCTTGGATGTGCCCCGTGAAAAAGCAGATGAAGAAACAACACACGGACTTCGACGCCCTCCGGACCGAAATTGAGGCCGCAGAACGCCGGGTGGCACGTGGGATCGATCCTGGCCCAAGGGCTTTCGTCGTGTCGATCCTGGTGTTCGTGCTGCTGGGATCGTTCATCCTGCCGCACACCGGCGATGTGCGGGGATGGGACGTGCTGTTCAGTAGCCACGGCGCCGGCGCGGCCGCAGTGGCTTTGCCGTCGCGGGTGTTCGCCTGGTTGACGCTGGTGTTCGGTGTCGGATTCTCGATGCTGGCGTTGATGACGCGGCGCTGGGCGCTGGCCTGGGTTGCGCTGGCGGGTTCGGCGATCGCCGGTGCGGCAGGGCTGTTGGCTATCTGGTCGCGCCAGACCGTGCCCGCAGGGCATCCGGGTCCCGGCTTCGGGCTGATCGTGGCGTGGATCACCGTCCTGGCGTTGACGTATCAATGGGCCCGCGTGGTGTGGGCGCGCACCGTCGTGCAACTTGCAGCCGAGGAGCAGCGGCGCCGAGTTGCCGGACAGCGGCAGTCGATGACGCTGCTGGACAGCCTGGACGACGTGGCCAGGCCCGGCACCCCAGACCCGCCCGGCGATTCGGATAGCCGGACGCCTCCGGATTCCGAAGACGGCCGTTAGGGCCTGCGGGTCAGCGCCTCGGCGGCTGCTTGCGCCCATTGCCGCCACTGTTCGGCGTTGGCTTTGGCCTCTTCCGCTTCTTTGCTCCGGCCCGCCGCCGCTGCCTTCTGGGCCTGCTGTTCGTACTGCTCGGCACGGGTCCGGAACTGCTCGGCTCGAGCCTGCGCCTGTGGATCCGCCCAATCGGCGCCGCCGGCATCGCGCACCTTCTTCTCGACTGCGCGCAACCGCCGCTCCAACTCGGCGGACCGTTCCCGCGGCACTTTGCCGATCGCGTCCCACTTTTCAGCGATCGAGCGCAGCGCCGCCCTGGCGGCGTCGTGGTCGCTTGTGTCAAGCCTTTCCGCTTCGGCCAGCAGCGCCTCTTTGGCGGTGGCATTGGCCCGCAGCTCAACGTCCTTTTCCGCTGTCGCGGCGTTACGAGCTGTGAAGAACGAGTCCTGGGCAGCCTTGAAGCGGCGCCACAGGGCATCGTCGACATCTCTGGCTGCTCGTCCTGCCGCTTTCCATTCGGTGAGCAGCTTGCGAAACTCCGCGCTGGTGGCCGTCCAGTCTGTCGAACCGGACAACTCTTCGGCCAGTTCGCAGAGTCGTTCCTTCGCTTCGCGGACGCCCGATCGTTCCCGGTCCAGATCGGCGAAATGGGATCCCCGCCGCCGATTGAAGGTCTCCCGGGCCGCGGAATAACGCTTCCACAGCGCGTCATCGACTTTTCGGTCCAGACCGCTGATGGTTTTCCACTCGTCGAGGATTGCGCGCAGCCGATCGCCGGCGGCTTTCCATTGCGTTGAGTTGGTGGCCAAGTCCTCGGCCTCGGCGGCCAGTGCCTCCTTGCGGGCGGTCTGGGTGGATCGATGCTCCTCGCGCCGGGAACGCTCCGCGGCGACGGTGGCCTCGGCTTGGTCGATAAGGCTGGTCAACCGGCGCGCGAGCGCTTCGATATCGCCCAGCACGGCTGCCGTCGGCAACGTTTCGGCCAGCGCGGATGCATGGGCTTTGATCTTGCGGGCGTCACCGGTCCCCGACGCCAGCCGCTCTTCCATGAGCGTGACCTCGGTGCTCAGGTCGTCGAATCGCCGGCCGAAGTGGGTAAATGCGGCTTCACGGTCGCCGGCCTGCCAGGAGCCGATGATGCGCTCGCCGGCTGCGGTGATCAGCCATACAGTGCCGTCGTCGTCCACGCGTCCGAACTGGTGCGGATTGCTGGGCGGGGGCGCTGCCACCGGATGGGCGGTGGGCCGCGGCGTCGGCCGGGGACCGGGACGTGGTCCCGGACGTGGTGCCGGCCCCGAAACCGGCCTAGCTGAATCGTTGCTGCGGGGCTCGTCAGCCGTCATGCGCTCGTCACCTACCCTTCGCGCGGTCGGGATTCCGCGCACCTGCCGCGCGTAGCGGCACCATCTGCTGCACCTGGGGGATGGCCAACGAGGTTCTCCCAACAGGTGCTTAACAGTATTCAAGCAGCCTGGCGGGCCGCACGCTGCCACCCTGGTGTTCCCGCCCGGGCGGGTGCGGCTGTGCAACAGTGGGGACGACAGAAGGTATTTGCTTCCTCATCCCTCCCGCCGTCGATGGAGAAACCACAGGTGGATACCGACGCTCTGCTCGCGTTAAGTTCCGCGCTGTGCGTCGCCATTGGCGATGTACTCCAGCAACGCGCAACGCACCGGATCACCGACACATCGGTCGGCCAGATCGAACTGTTCGCGAAGCTGCTAGGCAATCGACGGTGGCGGTGGGGCGCCCTGATGCTCGTAGTGAGCATTGCGCTGCAGGCCGCCGCGCTCGACCACGGTTCGGTGCTGCTGGTGCAAGCGTTGCTTGTCCTTTCGCTGCTGTTCGCGCTGCCGATCAGCGCGAGGTTGTCCCACCGCACCGTGACCGGCCGGGAGTGGATCTGGGCCGTCCCGCTGACTGCCGCGGTGACCGTGATCGTCACTGTCGGTAACCCGCAGGCCGGTCATTCGACCGCATCGCTACAGACCTGGGCCGCTGTGGCGGTGGTGTTCGGGCCGCTGCTGGTCGGATGCGTCGTGGCTGCCCGCATCTGGGGTGGTGCCGTGGCCGCGGCCCTGTTCGCCTTCGTGTCGGGTTCGCTTTGGGGGTCTTTGCGGTGCTCACCAAAGGAGTCGTCCATCGGATCGGCGATGGCGGATGGGCGGTGGCCCGGACACCCGAGCTATATGCCTGGTTGCTGGTCGCGCTGGGGGGTTTCGCGTGGGAGCAGTCAGCGTTTCGCGCCGGCGCCCTGACCGCGTCGATGCCGACTCTAGAGGTGTCCCAGCCGGTCGTGGCGGCTTTGCTGGGTGTCATCGTCCTCGGCGAGACACTCAACACCGGTCGCGCCGGGATGATGGTGCTGGCAGCGGCAGCACTGGTGCTGACGGCCGCTACCGTCGAGCTCGCGCGCGTCGATGCCATCGTGACGCGCAATGGGGTCGAAGCGAGGCTTCAGGGCGCCGTCGGTCAAGCGGCGTAGTTGCCGCGCGGCTTCAGCGCGTTGGGGCGGCAGTGTCTGCGCGGGCAGGTACCGTCGTGCTAGGCCTAGCCCGCTGGCCGCTGGCCGGATTTCACAGAATTGCCACAGCTGTTACATAGGTATGTGAAGTAACAATTAAACGGTTACCTTGCCGGGCGGTCAACACAGTCTGCAGCGTCATAAAGTTGTAGTTGAACTGGCCGCAAACAGTACGTGTATACACCGCTCCCCGGGGGAAACGCCCGGTGGGAACATCCGTGAGGTGAGGGGTCGCTCATGTCGAAGGTTGATGTCGCGGCATTGATTGCTTTGTTTGCGGCGATGGCATCTGCGGTCGGCGATGTGATCCGGCAGCGCTCCGCGCAGGAGATCACGGACAAGCAAGTCGGACACCTCGAACTTTTCCGCATGTCGTTGCGGGACACCCGCTGGTGGTTGGGCGGCCTGGCGGCGATCACCAATTACAGTCTGCAGGCCGGGGCCCTGGCCTGGGGATCGGTGGTGTTGGTGACGGCGCTGCAAGTCACGGCGCTGCTGTTCGCCTTGCCGATCTACGCGCGGCTTGCCCACCATCGGGTGACTCGCTGGGAGTGGATATGGGCGGTGGTACTGGCCGGCGCCCTGGCGGTGGTGATCATCGTCGGCGACCCGGCTGCGGGCCAGCAGCGGGCTTCGGTTGAAATGTGGGTCATCGTGGGTCTGGTGATGGTCCCGCTGTTGGTGTCGTGTGTGCTGGCGGCGCGGATCTGGGCGGGTAGCCCGTTCGCGGCCGTGCTGCTTGCGGTGGTGGCAGGTTCGTCGTTGGCGCTGTTCGCGGTGCTGACCAAGGGAATCGTCGAGGTAAGTGAGGGCGGCCCGTTGGCTGTGCTGCGTTCTCCGGAGTTCATTCCCTGGATACTTTTGGCGCTGACCGGGATGATCTTCCAGCAGTCGGCCTTCCGCGCTGGTGCGCTGACCGCCTCCTTGCCGACGATGACCGTGGCGAAGCCTGTGGTGGCTGGTTTGCTCGGGGTTCTCGTGCTGGGCGAGACTCTGGATGACCATGGGCCGAAGGCGTTCGTGCTGATAGCGGCGGTGTCGGTGGTGATCGTTGCGACGATCGCGCTGGCCCGCGGCGAGGCCGCCACTATGGTTGCTCAGACCGAACGAGACGGGGAAAGTGCCGGGCGGCAAGCGCGGTCGTGCGAGCCCTCCGGCGATGGTGAGGCCGGCCCTTTTAGGGATCCTGTTATTGCGGCGGACAACCCGGGCTTGGGTACGTCCCACGCGTGTGGGTAAGGCAAGGCCAAGTAGTTCGACGCGCGGTTCCCGGCCCCCGCCCTCGACCGGTCGCGCCGCCAAAACGTTAGTTTGGTGGCGTGCTGAGCGCCATTGCGATCGTCCCGTCGGCGCCGGTGCTTGTACCCGAGCTCGCCGGAGCGGCCGCCGCAGAGGTGGCCGACCTGGCCGCGGCGGTGCTGGCAGCGGCCGCCTTGTTGCCTGCGCGCTGGATGGTCATCGGGACGGCCCGACACGACGACGTGCTGGGTCCCGATGGCCCAAACTCCATGGGCACTTTCGCGGGTTTCGGCGTGGACGTACGGGTTCAGCTCTCCCCGCGGGCCGACGACGGCGTTGAAACGCCGGTCGAACTCCCCGTGTGCGCGTTGCTGGCCGCCTGGGTGCGGGGCCAAGTCCGGCCCGAAGCCACCGCGCAGGTCCACCTCTACTGCATCGACCATGACACCGATACCGCGCTGAGCTGCGGAAGGCGACTGCGCGCCGAGATCGACCAGCTGCCAGATCCGATCGGTGTGCTGGTCGTGGCCGACGGCGCGAACACCCTGACACCGGCCGCCCCCGGCGGATATGACCCGGACAACGCCGACGCGCAACTGGCCTTGGACGACGCGCTGGCAAACGGCGACATCGCCGTCTTGACCAGGCTGCCGCAGCAAATCCTGGGGCGGGTTGCGTTTCAGGTGCTGGCCGGCCTGGCCGAGCCTGGGCCGCGATCGGCCAAGGAGCTCTACCGCGGCGCGCCCTACGGTGTGGGGTACTTCGCCGGCGCCTGGCAGCCATGAGACCACTCGCGATCATCGGACCCACCGGTACCGGCAAGTCGCAGCTGGCGCTCGACGTCGCCGAGCGGCTCAGCGGCAAGGTCAGCGCGGAAATTGTGAACGCCGACGCGATGCAGCTCTATCGCGGAATGGACATCGGCACCGCCAAGCTGCCCGCCGAACAGCGCCGCGGCGTCCCGCATCATCAGCTCGACGTCCTGGGCGTCACCGAGACCGCGACTGTCGCCCGCTATCAGCGTGGCGCCGCCGCGGACATCGAAGCCATCGCGGCCCGTGGCGCGGTGCCGATCGTCGTGGGCGGCTCCATGCTCTACACCCAATCGCTGCTCGACGACTGGTCGTTTCCCGCGACCGATCCTGCAGTGCGGGCGCGCTGGGAGCAGCGGCTTGCCGAGGTCGGGGTGGGCAGGCTGCACGCGGAGCTGGCCCGTCGGGACCCTGTCGCGGCCGCGGCCATCCTGCCCACCGACGCACGGCGCACGGTGCGGGCACTCGAAGTGGTCGAGCTGACCGGCCAGCCGTTCGCCGCGTCCGCGCCACGCATCGGCACGCCGCGGTGGGGCACCGCCATCATCGGATTGGACTGTGACACAGCGATTCTCGATGAACGGCTGGCCCGGCGCACCGACGCCATGTTTGACCACGGTCTTGTCGACGAGGTGACCGGGCTGCTCGACCAAGGCCTGCGCGAAGGGATCACGGCATCACGGGCGCTGGGCTATGCCCAGGTGATCGCGGCTCTCGATGCCAGCGCGGGAGCCCCCCCAAGGCAGCAAGCCCTCGATGAGGCACGTCAACAGACATACATGGGAACGCGTCGGTATGTGCGACGGCAGCGGTCATGGTTTCATCGCGACCACCGGGTGCACTGGCTAGACGTCGGCGAGGCCACCGCAATTGACCGTGCCGCCGCCGTCGACGAGGCCCTGCGAGCCTGGCGCCACGTATCCTGAACAGGTGATCTTCGCCAAGGGCCACGGCACCGAGAACGACTTCGTGGTGCTGCCTGACGCGGAGGCCAAGCTCAGCCTCACCGCAGCCCGGGTGGCCGCGTTGTGCGACCGGCGGCGCGGATTGGGTGCCGACGGGGTGCTGCGGGTCACCACCGGCGGTGCTGCCTTGTCTGCCGGTGTGCTCGACCGTCTGCCTGACGGTGTGAGCGCAGACGACTGGTATATGGACTACCGCAACGCTGACGGTTCCATCGCCCAGATGTGCGGCAACGGAGCCCGAGTCTTCGCGCACTATTTGCGCGCCAGCGGTATGGAAGCCCGGGATGAATTCGTCATCGGGTCGCTGGCCGGTCCCCGGCCGATCACCGTGCACCGCGTCAATGCGACCAACGCCGATATCACCGTCGACATGGGCAAGGCCAACACGCTCGGCAGCGGGGGAAAAGCCTTTGAGGTGACAGTCGGTGGCCGGCGGTTTTCCGGCTTGGCGGTCGACGTGGGCAATCCCCACTTGGCGTGTGTGGATCCCGACCTGACCGCCGAAGTGCTGGCAGCGCTGGACGTGGCGGCGCCGGTGAGCTTCGACCATGTCCAGTTCCCGGACGGGGTCAACGTCGAAGTCATCACGGCACCAGCCGGCGGGGCGGTGAGGATGCGAGTCCACGAGCGGGGCGTTGGCGAGACCCGCTCGTGCGGCACCGGAACAGTCGCGGCCGCGGTGGCCGCGCTGGCCAGCGCCGGCGCGGAGACCGGCACCCTCACCGTGCGGGTGCCGGGCGGCGAAGTCGTCGTCACCATCACCGATGCCACCAGCTACTTGAGGGGGCCGTCGGTACTGGTAGCTCATGGAGAAGTCAGCGGGGAATGGTGGCGCGGACAGGAGCGTTAATTCAGGTGCACGACACCGATTCGCCGTGCATCATCTTTTATTGCCTATGACACATTCTGAATCTTCCAATTACGCTCCAGCAGTTGGGGAGCCAAGCGCGGGCGAACTCGCTCTCGAAGAACGGTCGGCGCTGCGCCGCGTCGCCGGTCTGTCGACCGAACTCGCCGACGTATCCGAAGTCGAGTACCGCCAGCTTCGACTCGAGCGGGTCGTCTTGGTGGGTGTGTGGACCGACGGCAGCGCCGCTGACAGCGAGGCCAGCATGGCCGAGCTGGCAGCCCTGGCCGAGACCGCCGGCTCCCAGGTGCTCGAAGGGCTCATCCAGCGCCGCGACAAGCCCGACCCGTCGACCTACATCGGCTCGGGTAAGGCCCAGGAGCTACGTGAAGTTGTTCTGGCAACCGGCGCTGACACCGTCATCTGCGACGGTGAACTTTCCCCGGCGCAGCTGACCGCGCTGGAAAAGGCCGTGAAGGTCAAAGTCATCGACCGCACCGCGCTGATCCTGGACATCTTCGCCCAACATGCCACCAGCAGGGAGGGCAAAGCGCAGGTCGCGCTGGCTCAGATGGAATACATGCTGCCGCGGCTGCGCGGCTGGGGTGAGTCGATGTCACGGCAGGCCGGCGGCCGCGCCGGCGGCAGCGGGGGTGGAGTGGGCCTGCGCGGTCCCGGTGAAACCAAGATCGAGACCGACCGACGCCGCATCCGCGAACGGATGGCCAAGCTGCGCCGCGACATCAAGGACATGAAGCAGGTCCGCGACACTCAGCGCAGCCGCCGGCTGCACAGCGACGTGCCCTCGATCGCCATCGTCGGCTACACCAACGCCGGCAAGTCGAGCCTGCTCAACGCGCTGACGGGAGCGGGGGTGCTGGTGCAGGACGCGTTGTTCGCCACTTTGGAGCCCACCACCCGGCGCGCGGAGTTCGATGACGGTCGGCCGTTCGTGCTCACCGACACCGTCGGGTTTGTCCGGCACCTGCCCACCCAGTTGGTCGAGGCGTTCCGCTCCACACTGGAGGAAGTCGTCGACGCCGATTTGTTGGTGCATGTGGTCGATGGCTCCGACGTGAACCCACTGGCCCAGATCAATGCGGTCCGTGAGGTGATCTCCGACGTTATCGCCGACCACAACGGTGATCCGCCACCTGAGCTGCTGGTGGTGAACAAGGTCGACGCCGCGAGCGATCTGGCGCTGGCCAAGCTTCGTCATGTACTGCCCGGCGCAGTGTTCGTCTCGGCCCATACCGGCGAAGGCATCGACGCCTTGCGGCGGCGGATTTCCGAGATTGCTGTTCCCGCTGATACCGCCGTGGACGTGATGATCCCGTACCACCGCGGTGACTTGGTGGCCCGCCTGCACGCAGACGGGCGCGTTCAGCAGGAGGAGCACAACGTAAATGGCACCCGGATCAAGGCCCGGGTTCCGGTGGCGTTGGCCGGCCGCCTGCGGGAGTTCTCCGCCCACTGACAAGCCGCGCAGCCTAGAGCCTCCGACGCCGTCGGCGCGACCCTGAGCCGACCGCGCCAGCTGCCGACCAACCGTCCGGTTGGTATATGTTGGGCGGCAGAGTCCCCAGTCGCCGGAGGTCATCCATGAGCAGTGCCATCAAATACCAGCGCACACTGTTCGAGCCGGAGCATGAACTGTTCCGTGAGTCCTACCGGGCCTTCCTCGATCGCCACGTCGCGCCTTATCACGACGAATGGGAGAAGGCGAAGATCGTCGACCGCGGTGTGTGGCTCGAGGCCGGCAAGCAGGGCTTCCTTGGCATGGCAGTGCCCGAAGAGTACGGCGGCGGGGGTGACCCTGACTTCCGGTACAACATGATCATCACCGAGGAAACCACCGCCGGTCGCTACAGCGGGATCGGCTTCGGCTTGCACAACGACATCGTGGCGCCATACCTGCTGGCCCTGGCCACCGAAGAGCAGAAGCAGCGCTGGTTACCGAAATTCTGCGCCGGAGAGCTGATCACAGCGATCGCGATGACTGAGCCGGGAACCGGCAGCGATCTGCAAGGCATCAAGACCCGCGCGGTCAAGCAGGGCGACCACTATGTGCTCAATGGATCAAAGACGTTCATCACCAACGGAATCAACTCGGACCTGGTGATCGTGGTAGCGCAGACCGATCCAGACAAGGGTGCCCAGGGCTTTTCGCTGCTCGTTGTCGAGCGCGGCATGGAGGGCTTTGAACGCGGCCGCCACTTGGACAAGATCGGGCTGGACGCGCAGGACACGGCCGAGTTGTCGTTCACTGATGTCAAGGTTCCGGCCGAAAACCTTCTGGGTCAGGAGGGTATGGGGTTCATCTACCTCATGCAGAACTTGCCGCAGGAACGGATTTCGATCGCCATCATGGCGGCCGCGGCGATGGAGCAGGTGTTGGACCACACACTGCAATACACCAAGGAGCGCAAGGTATTTGGCAAGCCGATCGGCAGCTTCCAGAACAGTCGCTTCGTACTCGCCGAGCTAGCGACAGAGGCGACCGTGGTACGCATGATGGTCGACGAGTTCGTCCGCTTGCACCTGGATAAGAAGCTGACGGCTGAACAAGCCGCAATGGCCAAGTGGTACTCCACCGAGAAGCAGGTGCACCTGATCGACCGCTGTCTGCAATTGCACGGCGGCTATGGCTACATGCGCGAATACCCTGTTGCCCGTGCCTATCTCGATGCCCGGGTGCAGACCATCTACGGCGGCACGACCGAGATCATGAAGGAGATCATCGGCCGCAGCCTCGGGGTCTAGGGTGCCTAGTGGCGGTTGCATCGGCTTCCTTGCTGAATGATTGGCTGCCGTGCAACGACGATGATGATCGACGACCGCGAACACCGTGCCGGACAACGGCATCGGTCTTTCGACGAAGCAGGCGCTGCGAGGCATCGATTAGCCCGTTTTGTCGGGTAGATCGTTGAAGAGTTGTTGGCCTCACGTACGGTCGGCACATGTGTTTGGGGTATGTCGCCTGCGTGATCGCGCATCGTCAAGCCGACGATCGCGACGCCGGTGAGGGCCAGGGCAGGTTCAGCGACTTGTACTGGCGCGGTGCCGTTACGCGCGGCAGCAGCCGGGCAGTGTTGCCCAAGCGGGCGTTGCCCCTAGGTTTGGGCACGATGACCCAAACACCGCGCGAGCGGCGCCGCGGTTGGTCGCGATTCGGGCGTGGCTCGGCATCATTTCGACATCGGCGCGGTATCCGTTTTTGCAAAATTCGTAATTTGACTGCGCATTTCTTGTTGGCTGGAGCAAAGTTATGCGAGCCCGGCGATAATGCGGATCGTAACGGGGTTGCTTCCCCGCGGAGGGACTACGGCCCGCTCGCCGGCTGTGCAGGTACGGGCATAGCCGCAGATAGGGGCATATCCGTCGGCTGGGAGGCTTGTTGAACGGGCAGAGAGGTCACATGCGCAAGCTGATCGGGAGCGCGTTGGTCAGCTTGACGACCACAGCAATAGCCGCCGTCTTGCTGGCGCCTGCGGCGGCGGCGAGTCCGATAGGCGACGCCGAGGCAGCCATCATGGCCGCGTGGGAGAAGGCCGGTGGCGACAGCTCACCACTCGGCGCCCGGAAGGGTGACGTCTACCCCGTCGGCGACGGTTTCGCCCTCGACTTCGACGGCGGCAAGATGTTCTTTACCCCAGCTACCGGTGCCAAATATGTCTACGGGCCGATCCTGGACAAATATGAGTCGCTGGGCGGGCCGGGCGGCAGCGATCTGGGCTTCCCGGCCATCAACGAAGTGCCTGGGCTCGCCGGGCCCGACAGCCGAGTGAGTACCTTCTCCGCCAGCGACAAGCCGGTGATCTTCTGGACGCCCGACCACGGCGCATTCGTGGTGCGCGGCGCGATCAACGCTGCGTGGGACAAGCTCGGCAGTTCGGGCGGCGTTCTCGGTGTCCCTACCGGCGACGAAACCTACAACGGCGAGGTTTCCGCACAGAAGTTCAGCGGCGGCCAGGTCTCGTGGAACAGGCAAACGAAGCAGTTCACCACTGACCCACCGACACTGGCCGACCAATTGAAAGGCTTACAGGTAGCGATCGATCCGACCGCAGCCATCAACATGGCCTGGCGCGCGGCCGGGGGCTCCAATGGCCCCTTGGGCGCCAAGCAGGGCGGCCAGTATCCCATCGGTGGGGACGGAATCGTCCAGAACTTCGCCGGCGGCAAGGTGTTTTTCAGCCCGGCCACCGGCGCGAACGCCGTCGAGAGCGACATCCTGGCCAAATACGAGTCGCTGGGCGGACCGGTCGGCAGCGACCTGGGTTTCCCCACCGCCAACGAATCCGACGGCGGCATCGCACCTTCCAGTCGGATCTGTACCTTCTCTGCGGCTGACAAGCCGGTGATCTTCTGGACCCCCGACCACGGCGCGTTCGTTGTGCGCGGAGCTATGAAGGCCGCGTGGGACAAGCTCCGCGGTCCGACCGGCAAGCTGGGCGCGCCGGTCGGCGATCAGGCCGTGGACGGCGACGTGATCTCGCAGCAGTTCACCGGCGGCAAGGTCTCATGGAACCGGGCGAAAAACATGTTCAGCACCGATCCTCCCAACCTGGCGCCGCTGTTGTCCGGCCTGCAAGTATCGGGGCAGAACCAGCCAAGTGGTTCGGCGATGCCCCCGCACGCCAAGAAGTTCACCTGGCATTGGTGGTGGCTATTAGCTGCCATTCCAGTGCTGGCACTGATCGTCTTGTTGGTGTTGGTGGCGTTCGGATGGCTTCGGCGTCGCCCCGGTCATGAGAGCGCTGCCTACGAGCCCAACCGCGACGTGGATGTTGGCTACGACGCCGCAGTTGACGGGCACTGGGGACACGATGACGCTGACATCGCCACCGAGCATTTCCCACTTGGTGACGTACACCAATCGGAAAGTCAGTCGCCGTCGGATGCCAGGGCCGTCACGCGAGTCGGCTGGCGGGGTCGAGGCGCGGCCGAGGGTCAATTCGGGATCGAAGAGGAAAATCCCGACGCGGTGGACACCGACTCCATCCCCATCGTCTCGGAGGCCGTTCTGTTGGAGGCCGGCTATCCCGATGCCGAAGCCGACTACGCGGAAGCCGACTACGCCGAAGCCGATACGCGAAGCCGACTACGCCGAAGCCGACTACAGCGAAGCCGCTCCGGAGGCCGCCCAGCCCGATGCCGCCCATGAGGCCGCGTACACGGATGCCGGCCATGCGGACGTTGGCTATGCGGAGGCCGGGTATCCGGATGTTGCAGTGCCGCATACCCCTCCAGACACCAATCTTGCGGCCGGCACCCCAGCTGCCGCCGCTCCCGAGGCCGGATATCCGGATGTTGCAGTACCGCACGCCGCTGCGGATGTTGTCTCTGCGGAGGCCGCTGCTGCGGATACCCACGTGTCTGACGCAGTCGTTCCGAGTGCCGTCGCATCCGGCGCCGAGCACAGGACGGGGCGGCACGCAGCCGTGGATACCGAGGACGTCGCGGAACAGGCTCAAGCAGCAGGCGGCCCGGCTGCGCGCCCGACAATCCACCTGCCGCTTGACGACCCGTACCAGGTGCCCGACGGATACCCGATCAAGGCAAGTGCTCGCTTCGGTCTGTACTACACGCCGGGAAGCGAGCTCTACCACGACACGCTCGCCGAAATCTGGCTGTCTAGCGAAGAGGTCGCTCAGGCCAACGGCTTCATCAAGGCCGACTGACCCGGCGAATCCGCGGGACTCCGCGGCGACGCTATATCTTGCGGATCACCGTGACGACCTTGCCAAGCACGGTTGCGTCATTGCCCGGTATGGGATCGAACGCCGGGTTGTGCGGCATTAGCCATACCTGACCGCCCGCGCGCTTGAACGTCTTGACAGTGGCTTCACCGTCAAGCATGGCCGCGACGATGTCGCCGTTGTCGGCAACGTTCTGCTGCCGCACTACCACCCAGTCGCCGTCGCAGATCGCGGCCTCGACCATCGAGTCACCGACCACCTTGAGCAGGAAAAGCGTGCCCTCGCCGACCAGCTCACGCGGCAGCGGGAAGACGTCTTCGACAGCTTCTTCGGCAAGGATGGGTCCACCGGCCGCGATGCGCCCGAGCACGGGGACGAAAGCGGGTTCCGGCAAGGCGTCTGAGCCGGCGACTTCGGTGGCTGGCGCCACCACCCCGTCGTCGGCACCGCGGACATCGACCGCCCGAGGGCGGTTAGGGTCGCGGCGCAGATACCCCTTGCGCTCCAAGGTGCGCAGCTGGTGAGCCACCGAGGATGTCGATGTCAGACCGACGGCGTCGCCGATTTCCCTGATGCTCGGCGGGTAACCGCGGCTGGTGACCGACGCGCGGATGACCTTCAAAATGGTGCGCTGCCGTTCGGTCAGCGATGAATCCACGGAGTGCAGCCGGCGGTCTGCGCCGGCCGATGAGGTGTCGTTGCTGTCGCTCATGGCACTGAATGTAGCCGCATCGCGACCAAGAATCAAACATGTGTTCGACTGGCGTGTCGCACTACGTCCATCGTCCGCAAAACAGCCCACCAAGCCGGGAAATCACAAACGTGTAACTCTCGGCAAGAACGGGTATCTGTGCTCCTTGTCAGTGGTAGCGACCAACGAACTTGTCAGTGGTGTGATCTAGCGTTTGCTCGTACGACACGCTTCGCTCAAATGTTCGGTCATCGAACACACGAGCGACTATAGTCGAACACACGAGCGAGATTTAGTTGACCGGAGGAACGCAGATGACAATCATCCACACGCTCGCGCCGCGTACCAGCAGCGTTAGGCGCCCGATCAACGGGCCGGTCCAGGGCCTGCGTTACGGCCGGGATGGGCTGGCCCGGTCTCGCCGGCCCGGCCCGTCGAGACCGGCTGGAGCGCCAACGCGCTACTGCGGCACCGGCGTCGCGATGTCCGTCACGCCTCATCGCAGGCGTCCCGTTGCGTTGGCGACGACAGTCGGGCTGGCCTTGGCCGCCGGGATGATCACCCTGTGGTTGGGTCTCGTCGCGAATGTCGGGCAGGTGCTCAACGGCGACTCCGCGGGTTCGGCTGTTAGCGTTCCTGACCGGCTCGCCGTCGTGCGAGTTGAGGCAGGGGAGTCTCTTCAGGACGTCGCTCACCGCGTGGCACCCGACGCGCCGACTCGCCAGGTTGCCGAGCGCATTCGCGAACTCAACGACCTGAACTCGCCGGCCCTGGTTGCGGGCCAAACCCTGATCGCTCCGGTCGGCTGACGACTGTATCGCGAAAACCGCTCTGCGCTAAGACTCCTCGGTCTCACGGCGGCGGGCGCGTACGGTTCCCGGCTGCATTAGCCGTGCAGGTCAACGCCCAGGTACGCTCAGAGTTCTGCGATACCTGGTTGTCAGCACGGCGAAGGAGCGGTCATGCACTGTCCGTTCTGCCGTCACCCCGATTCCCGGGTGATCGACTCGCGGGAAACCGATGAAGGGCAGGCCATCCGGCGCCGTCGATCGTGCCCCGAGTGCGGCAGACGTTTCACCACCGTGGAAACCGCAGTCCTGGCCGTGGTCAAGCGCAGTGGTGTCACCGAGCCCTTCAGCAGGGAGAAGGTCATCAGCGGAGTCCGCCGGGCATGCCAGGGCCGCCAGGTAGATGACGATGCGCTGAATCTGCTGGCCCAGCAGGTGGAAGACACCGTGCGTGCTGCGGGCTCGCCAGAGGTCCCGAGTCACGAGGTCGGCCTGGCCATCCTGGGGCCGTTGCGCGACCTTGACGAGGTGGCTTACTTGCGGTTCGCCTCCGTATATCGCTCCTTTTCGTCCGCGGAAGATTTCGAGCGCGAGATCCAGGCGTTGCGCGCGCACCGCGAAATAGCAACTCCGACCTGACGGATCCAGGCCGTCCCGGCCTGCATCGTCGCCGGGCTGGGTCTGAATTGCCCGGCTCCTCCTCAGGCCGTCCCGCCCTGCATCGTCGCCGGGCTGGGTCTGAATTGCCCGGCTCCTCCTCAGGCCGTCCCGGCCTGCATCGTCGCCGGGCTGGGTCTGAATCGCCCGGCTCCTCCCGGGCTAGGCTCGTTTTCATGCCCACTGACTTGCATCCCGATCTCGAGGCGCTGGCACCACTCCTTGGAACCTGGGCTGGCCAGGGTGCGGGCAAGTACCCGACGATCCAGCCCTTCGACTACCTCGAAGAAGCCGTTTTTTCCCATGTCGGCAAACCGTTTCTGGCCTACGCACAGAAGACCAAAGCGGTAGCCGACGGCAAACCGTTGCACGCCGAGACGGGATATCTTCGCGTGCCGCAACCGGGTCACGTCGAACTGGTTCTGGCTCACCCGAGCGGCATCACCGAAATCGAAGTAGGCACGTATTCCGTCACCGGCGACCTCATCGAAATCGAGATGTCCACGACAGCGATCGGTTTGACCCCGACCGCGAAAGAGGTGACCGCGCTTGGCCGTTCCTTCCGCATCGACGGCGATGAGCTTTCGTACTTGGTGCAGATGGGCGCGGTCGGGCAACCCTTGCAGGACCACCTCGCCGCGGTGTTGCACCGGCAGCGCTGAACGCCGCCGTGGCTTCGGCCCGTGGTCAGTCCAGATGTGTCACACCGTCATTGACGACGCGCCCGGCCACTCCCACCCAGCCTTCGGCATTCCACGTGGTCTCGATGATGGATCCCTTGCCCTGGGTGATGCGTAGGTCGCAGCTGAGGTAGTCGGTGATCCGCATCGCCGCCGAGCCGGTCGCTTCGTCTTCCGGCACACCGAGGTTGGCGGCAAGCACTCGGGCACGCAGCGATCCGGTAGCCCGGTCGGTCCAGGCCCACAGGTAGTGCGCCGTGTCGTCGGGAAAATCTGCCGGGTCGGCGGCGAGAAGCTCGTCGGCTGAATCGAATTCGTGGAGGGCAACTTCAGGTGCCCATTCCGAGCGGGCGCTGATGCCCGTGCCGTCGCCTTTTGAACCGACACCGTAGCTCACCTGCACGATGCCGGCCGGCACCTGCAGCGTGTTGATCGGTGAACCGTTCTCCCGCAGCCACCACGACGCGCCGACGGTGGGGTGCCCGGCGAACGGAAGTTCGGTCCGTGGGGTGTAAATGGTGGCGTGCGCGGTGGCCCCGCCGGGGGCCGGAAGATCGACGAAAATCGTTTCGCTGTAGCCCAATTGAGCTGCCAGCCGCTGCCGGTCGGCGAGTTTGACCTGGCTGGCGTCCACCACGCCGAGCGGATTACCGAAATTGCCGTCTGGATCGGTGAACACGCGCAACACCGCTACGTCGATACCCATGGCCCGACTGTACGACGCTGGACGCGGCCGCACCGATCAAGGTGGTTCAGGTAGCGCTGCGTTCGTCGGAGCCCATGGCGTTCAGAACGGCGACGCGGGTGGGGGCCGGGCCCGTGACGGTCTTCTCGCCGCCGCCGGTGCGGAGCAACTCGCGAAGGCCGGCCTGATCGTATTCGGCCGGCTCGGTGGTGTCTATGAAGCGTTCGACGACGTCGATGAAGCGGGCCGGGTCGTCGTGAAACGGAAAGTGGCCGGAACCTTCGAAGATCTCGAGGCGGGAGCCGGGCATCGCTGCGTGCGCCATCCACGCGTGACGGACCGGGACGACCACATCCTTCGTGCCCCAGACGATCTGCACCGGGATGGCCTCGGTCAAATAACATCGATCGAGCATGGTGACGATCTGCCCGCGCCAGTCCACCACCGCCCGCAGGGTCCGGCTGAATGCCGCTGAGGCCGTCGGTTCTGGCAGGTCATCGAGGATGCGCAGCACGTTTGGCAGATCGCGGCCCAGGCCGGTGCTTCCCAGGGCCATGCCCACAACGCGCCCCGCGATCTGAACTGCCGGCAGCACCAGGGGCAGTCGCAGCAAGGCGAGGGCTTCGCTGCCCATCGGCAGCGAAGCCCACCTCAAGACGAAGTTGACATCTTTGGTGACGCCACCGGCGCCGACCAGGATCAGCCGCTCGACCAAATGCGGGAACTGGTAGGCGAATTGCATGGCCACGCCGCCGCCCAGCGAATGACCGATTATCGTCACCCGTTCGATGTCGAGCACGCTGAGCAGGTCACGCATCCCGTTTGCGTATGCGGCGACCGAGTAGTCGGCGCGCGGTTTGTCGGATTGCCCGTGGCCCAGTAGATCCGGGGCGATGACCGTGAACCGTTGGGCGAGCTTGGCCTGCACGGTGTTCCAGGTGGTGGAGTTGTCACCGATGCCGTGGATCAGCAAAATCGCCGGCCCAGAACCGGCGATCCGGTACGCCCGCTTGTAACCATGGATGGTGCGGAACTCCAGCCTGGGTGCGGTCACTTCGCGCACCGGGCGGAGAGTGCTCTTGCGCTTCCGCTCGGTCATGTCGCCAACCTTGGTGTCGGGCCGGGCTAAGGGCGGTTTGGCTAAGTCAGGCCTGGTCGTCGTCGTCGAACTTCTTCTCCGCCTGCTGGGCCAGGAATCGCTCAAACTCTGCGCCAAGCTCGTCGCCGCTTGGCAGATCCTCGTCGCGAGTTAGTAACGACCTGTTCTCCTGAGCGTCGATGAACGCATCGTACTGGCGCTCGAGCGCGGCCACCACTTGAGCCACCTCTGCGCTCGCCTCGACCTGCTCGTCGATCTTGGCCCGGATCACCGCTGCCGCTTCGGACAACGCCGACAGCGGTAGCTCCAGCGACGCGGTCTTGGCCACTTGCTCGAGCAACGCCTGGGCGGCGCCCGGGTAGTCGGTCTGCGTCAGGTAGTGCGGGACGTGCACGGTGTACCCGACAACCTCATGACCGTGCTGGGCCATGCGGTATTCCAGCAAGTTGGACGCGCTGCCAGGCACCTGGATCTCGGAGATCCACGGCTGGAAATCCGCGATCAAATCCGGGTTGTTGGAGTGCGCGGTCATCGTGATCGGCCGCGTGTGCGGAACCGCCATCGGGACGGTGCCCAGGCCGATGGTCTGACGCACACCCAGGCGCTCGGCCAGTAGGCGTACCGCGGTAATGAAGCGCTCCCACTTCAGATCGGGTTCCATGCCGGCCAGCAACAGAAACGGGGTGCCGATGCTGTCGCGCAACGCGTACAAGCTCAGCTCTGGATCGTCATAGTGGGTGAAGTGATCGGTCTTGAAGGTCATCAGTGGCCGCCGCGAGCGGTAATCCAGCAATTCGTCGATCGCGAAGGACGCGACTAGCTCGGTGTCCAGGCCCGCCTTCAGATGAGAAGCGGCCAGCCGTATCGCGTGACCGGCATCGGAAAAGCCCTCCAAAGCGTGCACCAACACCGGGCCGCGGCCGTCTGACGTCGACAACTGGGGCGCCGGCAGCTCAAGCTCGTACATTCCAGCCTGCCCTGGCTGGTAGTGCTGCTCCTCTGGGTCTTGACTATGAGCCATTGGGATTGCCTCCTCTCGGGGGTCTCTCCAGGGTGCCCTAACAAGTGTCCACCGAATCAACGGGCACCAATATGAAACAGCGAACTGAAGTCCGCCTTTTATCTTGAAACGCGATAACGCTCGAACGTAATCCGGATGGAACATTTTCGGCGACGCCCACGTGGTTTTGCCGGCAAAACCAACTCGCAGACCGCGAGGCGTTGAACTCTGCTTGCCGCCCCACGGTCAGGCATGATGAAAACGATGCGCATACCGATGGTAATGCTCTGCCCAGTGGTCGGCCTGGCGACGTTGCTGACGTCGTGCGGCCGGCCCGCCGGTCATGCGTCGATTCCCAGCATGTCCTCGCCGCGGACCAGCGCATCGGTCCAGCGGCTCAGCCAACCCCAGCACGGGGCGGTCGCGGGCCCGGTGGACCCGGACCTGCGGGTCGGCCCGATCTTCCTCAACGGTGCCACGCAGCACGTTTGCACGGGTGCTGTGGTGCATTCGGCCGGGGGGAACCTGGTGATGACTGCGGCGCACTGCCTGGCTGGAGCCTCCCAGATAACCTTCGTTCCCGGTTTCGCCGGTGATGGCGCGCCCACCGATCTGTGGACGGCTGACGCCATCTATCTCGATCCCCGTTGGACCGCCAGCAAGGACCCGCACGCCGATTACGCGATTGCGCGGGTCAGCAGCCAAGCCGGTGGCTCGGTTGAGTCGCGCGTCGGCCTGGCGCTGACCCTCGGCACAGCGCCCCCACCGGGCAGCCGCGTCACCGTGATGGGGTATCCGTCCGGCGTGGGCGGCTCGCCGATTGGTTGTCAGGCCAGCACCGCCGTCACCGAGAGTGGTTTTCCCTCCTTGGCATGCGAAGGGCTGGTTGGCGGCACCAGCGGCGCACCGTGGGTCAGCGGTACCACGGTCACCGGACTGATCGGTGGTCTCGAAGGCGGCGGGTGCGCCGAAAACGTGTCGTACTCGGCTCCGTTCGACGAACACATCGCGCAGTTACTGGCCCGCGCCGAATCCGGCGGTCCCGGCGATACGGTGCCGAACGACCTCGAAGACACCTGTTAGCGGCGGAACTGGTTGAGCGCGCGCACCTTGTTCATCACGTCGAGCGCGGCCACCTTGTAGGCCTCGGAGAACGTCGGGTAATTGAACACCGCGTCGACCAGGTACTCGACGGTCCCGCCGCATCCCATCACGGCCTGTCCGATGTGCACCATCTCGGTAGCGCTGGTGCCGAAGATGTGCACTCCGAGGATCCTGAGATCGTCGGTGGACACCAGCAGCTTGAGCATGCCGTAGGAGTCGCCGGCGATCTGGCCGCGGGCCAGCTCCCGGTACCGGGCCACCCCCACCTCGTAGGGGATCGAGTTCTTCGTCAGTTCCACCTCGGTGGCGCCCACGTAGGAGACTTCCGGGATCGAATAAATGCCGATCGGCTGAAGTTCGGTGATGCCGTCGCACGCTTCGCCGAATGCGTGGTAGGCGGCCAGCCGCCCCTGCTCCATTGAGGTCGCGGCCAGCGCCGGGAAGCCGATGACATCGCCGACGGCGTAGATGTGTTCGACCTTGGTCTGGAACTTGTCGTCGACGAAGATCCGCCCGCGGCCCTCAACCTCGAGGCCGGCATTGTGCAGGTCGAGGTGATCGGTCTGACCCTGGCGTCCCGCGGAGTACATCACCGTCTCGGCGGGAATCTGCTTACCGCTGGCCAAAGTGGTGACGGTGCCGGCCGCACCGACGTCGACCGCGGTCACTTCCTCGCCGAACCGGAAAGTCACCGCCAGATCGCGCAGGTGGAATTTCAGGGCCTCGACGACTTCGGGATCGCAGAAATCCAACATGTCGCTGCGCTTTTCCACGACGGTTACCTTGGTTCCCAATGCGGCGAACATCGAGGCGTACTCGATGCCGATCACACCGGCACCCACCACGACCATCGATGCCGGGAGCGTCTTGAGGTCGAGGATCCCGTCGGAGTCGAGCACCCGGTCCTCGTCGAACTCGACCCCGGACGGACGGGCCGGCCTGGTGCCGGTGGCGATGACGATGTATTTGCCGCTGATGGTCAACTTTTCGCGGCGGGTGGGGTCTTCGATGGTGATGGTGTGCGGGTCGGCGAACCGCCCGTGGCCCACCAGCAGATCGATGCGGTTTCGCATCAGCTGGTTTCGCACCACGTCGACTTCCTTGCCGATCACGTGCTGGGTTCGGGCCAACAGATCGGCCGGGGTGATCTTTTCTTTGACGCGGTAGCTCGCGCCATACAGTTCGCGCTGATTCATCCCGGTGAGGTAGAGCACCGCCTCGCGCAACGTCTTTGATGGGATGGTGCCGGTGTTGACGCAAACGCCGCCGAGCATTTGGCCGCGTTCGATGATCGCGACGGACTTGCCAAGCTTGGCCGAGGCGATGGCGGCCTTCTGTCCGCCGGGCCCCGAACCGATAACCACCATGTCGTACTCTTGCGTCGCACCCATGGGTTAAACAGTAGAGCAGCAGAACTCACAGTGCCGAGTTCATCCACAGGTGCGCGACTCCACCAGCTCACGTGAGCACCGGCCGACGGTGGTGACCGTCAGCGTTGGTGCTCATGACGACGCATCGACCTGACTTTGAACTGAACCGCCCCGGAGCATTGATCGCCGCGCTGCCGGCCGTTCTCGGCTTCGTTCCCGAAAATTCATTGATATTGGTGTCTTTGGGTGGTGGCGAACTCGGATCGGTGATGCGGGTCGACCTCTCCGAGGAACTCGTCAACCGGGTTGGGCACCTGGCGGAAGTCGCTGCCGCGGCTCAGCCCGAGGCCGCGATAGCGGTGATCGTGGCCGCGGACGGCGCGCACTGTCCGAGCTGCAACGAGGAATACCGGCAGCTGTGCGACGTGCTCACAGATGCGTTGTCGCAGTACGACATTGAGCTGTGGGCCGCTCATGTGGTGGATCGGGTAGCCCTTGGCGGGCGCTGGCATTGTGTGGACGGCTGCGGTTCGAGCGGCCCTGTCGACGATCCATCCGCTTCGCCGCTGGCCGCCGCGGCGGTGCTGGACGGCAGGCGGCTCTACCCGCGGCGCGCCGACCTGCAGGCTGTCATCGCGGTCGACGACCGGGCGCGCACCGCCGAGTTGACCGACGCGGCCCGCCAACAGGCGGCCAGGCGCCGGGCGGCATACCGCGCGAATCCGGGCCGCTGCACCCGCGGCGACGTGGAAAACGCGATGGCCGCCGCCTCCCGTGTCGCCTCCGGTCAATCGCTGTCCGAGGCAGAGCTGGCGAAGCTGGGCTGCGCGCTGAGCGACGTGCAGGTGCGCGACATCCTGTACGCCCTGGCGGTCGGCGAGAATGCCGGCGAAGTCGAGTCGTTGTGGGCGCTACTGGCGCGCACCCTGCCCCCACCCTGGCGGGTCGAGGCGCTGGTATTGCTCGCGTTCAGCGCTTACGCCCGCGGCGACGGGCCGCTCGCCGGGGTATCGCTGGAGGCCGCGCTGCGTTGCGAGCCCGACCATCGAATGGCGGGCATGCTGGACACGGCTTTGCAGTCGGGTCTACGTCCTGAGGACATCCGGGAATTGGCGCTTACCGGCTACCGACTGGCCAAACGGCTCGGTGTGCGGCTACCGCCGCGACGGCCGTTCGGCCGCCGGGCGGGCTAGGAGTGGGCGGGTCAGACTTTGTCGACCTTGACCGCGTGTGCCATCTCGTGCGGCAGAGTGACGTTCTCGTGGCCCGGTATGACGATGGTCACCCCGGCGGGGCTGGTCTCGACGGTCACTCGTGCGTTGGGAACGACACCGGCGTCTTTCAGCCGTGCGATCAGGTCGATGTCACCCTGGACATGTTCGGTCAGCTGCCGGACGACCACGGCCACCGGCGCGCCGGAAGGCAACTCGGTCAACCGGACGAGATTGGCCCCATCGGCGCCGGACTCGGGGCCTACACCCAGGTCCAAAAGGCCCGGAATCGGGTTGCCGAACGGGGAGGTGGTCGGGTTGTTGAGCACCTTCACCAGCCGCCGCTCGACGTCCTCGCTCATCACGTGCTCCCACCGGCATGCCTCGGCGTGCACTTCTTCCCAAGGCACCCCAATGACGTCGACGAGCAATCGTTCGGCGAGGCGGTGCTTGCGCATCACGGCGATGGCCAGCGCACGGCCCTTGTCGGTGAGCTCTAGGTGGCGGTCGCCGGCCACGTGGAGTAACCCGTCCCGCTCCATGCGGGACACGGTTTGGCTGACAGTTGGCCCGCTCTGGTCGAGGCGTTCGGCGATTCGGGCGCGCAACGGCGTTACGCCCTCTTCCTCGAGGTCGTAGATGGTCCGCAGGTACATCTCGGTGGTGTCAACCAGGTCGTTCATTCAGCACCTTCCGTTGACGCTGAGTCTACTTGGCCAGCTGCGCGAATGGGTGGAACGCGTCCTAGGCAGACAGTATGCCCGCCGCTGACGCGGCGGGCATACTGTCTGCTACCTGGCTCTAGTTGGAGGCCTTAGCTCGCATACGACCGTAGCCGGTCGGCGCGCTCGCCGTTGCGCAGTTTGCACATTACGTCCCGCTCAATCTGACGTACCCGCTCGCGCGACAGGCCGAACAGCTTGCCGATCTGATCCAGGGTGCGCGGCTGGCCGTCGTCCAGGCCGAAACGCAACCGGATCACCTGGTGCTCCCGCTCGTCGAGAGTGGCGAGCACGCTGCGGATGTCAGTGTGCAGCAGCTCGGCGATCACCGCGTTCTCCGCGGACATCGCTTCGGCATCCTCGATGAAATCGCCCAACGGGGCTTCTTCCTCGGAGCCGACCGGCATGTCCAGGCTTACCGGGTCGCGGCTGTGCTCGAGCAAGTCGTTGATCTTGTCGATCGGTATGCCGGATTCGGCGGCGAGTTCCTCGTCGGTGGCTTCGCGTCCCAGGTTCTGGTGCATCTCCCGCTTGATCCGCGCCAGCTTGTTGACCTGCTCAACCAGGTGCACTGGCAGCCGGATGGTGCGGCTCTGGTCGGCCATGCCGCGGGTGATGGCCTGACGAATCCACCATGTGGCATAGGTCGAGAACTTGAATCCCTTTGTGTAGTCGAACTTTTCCATCGCGCGGATCAGTCCGAGGTTGCCCTCCTGGATCAGGTCCAGCAATGGCATTCCGCGACCCGTGTAGCGCTTGGCCAGCGATACCACCAGGCGCAGGTTCGCTTCCAGCAGGTGACGGCGTGCTGCCTGGCCATCGCGCACAACGGCCGCTAAATCGCGTCTGCGGTTCTCGCCGAGCCGCTTACGAGTTTCGAGCAGATGCTCGGCGTAGAGCCCAGCTTCGATGCGCTTTGCCAGTTCAACTTCGCCTGCCGCATTGAGCAACGCCGTCTTACCGATACCGTTCAGATATACGCGCACTAGGTCCGCTGCGGGGCTTTGAGCATCCAGATCGCCGTCAAATCTGCTCGTGCTGGCGTTCGCCATAGCGACCTCCCGATCGGCTTTGTACTGTCATGGAGTTCAACGACAGATCAGGCCTTTGAGTTCCCAGCCATTCGCTTTCTCACACGTCTTGACGTGCAGAAATGTGCCCTAGACCTGAGAATGTCCTGAGAAGTGCGACCAGTGGCCGGTCAGCCGAAGGCTTGACTAGCCGTGACTAATCCCGTCCTGCGGGCCAGGAGGCCATCCCGATTGCGGGTGTCGCGGAGGCTCGAGTGCCGGGCGCTCGGCGCTCGGGAACAGCGGAGTGCGCCGCCGGGCATCGTCGAACCGCCGAGGCTCGTCGGAGCGGCGCGGCGGTCGGTCGTTGGCGATCAGCACGGCCATCCACGGCAATGGCACCGACGCCGCCACGATCAGCAGTGAAATCAGACCGTTGTGCCAGGCGCCATACGCGACGGCGGCCAGGATGAGCGCCGGAATCCGGAACGCCATCAGAGTCAGGTATTTACGGACCCGCGCGCGATGCTGCTCCTCATAAGATTGTGCGGCGGCGGTGATGAGCACTGGCCTGCCATCATCGTCGAACCCCAAATCGGAGCCGCGCTTCATTTCTCCACTGTCCCACATCCGATCGATTCCGGCAGAAGCGAGTTACAGGGCACAATGTGAGGTATGCAGACCCAGACGATCGAACGCACCGAGACCGACGAACGCGTCGATGACGGGACCGGCAGCGACACCCCTAAATACTTCCATTACGTCAAGAAGGACAAAATCGCCGAGAGCGCCGTCATGGGCAACCACGTGGTGGCGTTGTGCGGTGAGGTATTTCCCGTCACCCGGGCGGCTAAGCCGGGCTCGCCTGTCTGCCCGGAGTGCAAGCAGATCTACGAGATGCTCAAGAAGGGCTGATCAGTTGGGCGGCTCAGCCGTCGCAACGTCGCATTGCCGGGTTGCGGGATTCGATGGCGTGTCCGCCGTCCGCTTGAGAGCTGGCGCGCGTGACTCCAGCCACTTGCGCAGCCGGTGGGCATGCGTCTTCGGCGCAGGGAATTCCTCCTGGATTGCGGCATTGAGTTCGGCGCCCAGCATGATCGCAAAACCGCCGAAGAACGCAAACAACAGGAACGCTATTGGCGTGGACAGCGCACCGTAGGTGTACCCGGTGCTGGTTATCCACCTCAAGTAGATCCGCAGGCCCAGCGTGGCAATCAGGAAGACCGCTGTCGCGAGCACGGCGCCGAAGATCAGCCGGTGCGTCGGTATGGGTTCCGGCAGTGACACCCGGTACAGGATGACCACCCCGAGCAGCAAGCCGAGAATCAGCGCCGGGTAGTAGCCGTAGCGCAGCACGTTAGCCAAGCTGTACGGGATGTGCTCGCTCACCTTGCGTGGACCCACCACCATCATCGGCGCCATCGCTACCACGAACACCAGCATCACCACGTAGAGGAATAGCGCGAAGAGTCGCTGCCGCACGGGATGCCGCAGGGGGGTCTGGTCATGTGCCTCCACCACGGCATCGACGTAGGCCGAGATTGCCGACGATCCCGCCCACAGCGAGATCAGAAAGCCCACAGACACCACCTCACCACGGGCGTTGGCGGTGACGTCGCGGATGGTGGGCTCGATGATCTCGTTGACGACGCTGGGGGAGAAAAAGCTGCGAATCGCAGAAATTATGCTTTTTTCAATCGCAGACAAGGTGTCCGGGCCGAATAGCGGCGCCACGTAGGCCAAGCTGCCCAGCACCCCTAGCAGCAGCGGCGGTAGCGACAGCGCCGACCAAAAGCCCGCCTGTGCCGACTCAGAGAAGATGGAGTCATCCCAGCTCTTCGACAGAGTCCTCAGACTGATTCGCCAGACGTGGTGACGGGACGGCTTTGCGACTTGATCGCTCATACCAGTCCAGCATTACCGATGACTGCTCGCACACCCCACATTGCCGACGGGTGAGTTCGGCGGACCTAGCTTCCGCTGACCTCCAGCACTGCGGCTAGCTCGGTCAGTTTCGCCTCATGCTCGTTGGCGTGATGCTGGCAAAAGAGAAGCTCAGCTCCGGAAGGCAGCTTGGCACGGACACGAGCTGCAGCACCGCAGCGGTCGCAGCGGTCTGCTCTGGTGAGCTCGGAAATGGTCAGAGTTGCATTCATGGCTTCTCCGTTCTTGCTTTTATTCACTCTCTCAGACGTATGGGGTTTTCGCGTTGTTCCCCGATCGTTATAGGGTGTGTCGTTTCTCACGGCTTGCTCACGCCTTTCCCGGGGCCTTTTTAAGGTGACCGACTGTGACCTTCGCTGCTGACGTACTGGTGCACCTGTGTGGGCTCGGCGAGTGGTCTCGTGCCCGCGCATGCGGCGAGATTCGCCCCGAAGCGGCCGGTGGCGGCCAGTTCATCCATCTATCGACGCCGGAGCAGGTACATCTGCCGGCTAACCGGCTCTACCGGGGTCGCGGTGACCTGGTTCTGTTGCACATCGACCCGGCGCTGCTGGACTCACCTGTGCGTTGGGAGCCTGGGGTGGCAACGGATCCGGAGTCGATGCTGTTCCCCCACCTGTACGGTCCGCTGCCGGTGCGCGCTGTGATCCGAGTCACCGCTTACCCGCCGGCGCCGGACGGCACTTTTACGCCGGTCATGGAAACGCTGGAGGCATCTGCGGATGCGGCCGGGGAGTCGACGTAGGCGTCAGCTTCGACCTCCACCAGCAGCTCGGGTGCGATCAGTGCAGAAACTTCGACCATGGTGGCGGCGGGACGTATTGCACCGAAAACTTCCGCGTGCACCGCTCCGACCTCGCGCCAGCGGGAGATGTCCGTTACGTAAATGCGGGTGCGGACCACGTCGGTGAGCGCCGCGCCCGCCTGCTGAAGTGCAATCTCGATGCGGCGCAAAGCGTCTCGGGTCTGGGCCGCGATATCATCGGCAGGCCCGGCACCTGTTGTTCCTGCCACGGACACATGCGGGCCGACCCGGACCGCGCGCGAGTAACCGACCGCCGATTCGAAGTCGGATTCGGACAGGACCACTTTGCGGTTGGCTGACA
Source organism: uncultured Actinomycetota bacterium (assembly GCA_963730415.1). Classification (GTDB taxonomy): domain Bacteria; phylum Actinomycetota; class Actinomycetes; order Mycobacteriales; family Mycobacteriaceae; genus Mycobacterium. The sequence goes on from CAVSSC010000004.1 coordinate 1,162,402, forward strand.
TGCGCTCACCGTACGACGGCGACACAGTCGGTGCAGTGCATTTCCCGTGCCGCAGGGAGCTTTGCCCCTTCAGCTGCCGCCGGTGTGGGGCCGAAGTTGACTTTCCTTGCGCGGCAACAAGTCTGGCAGGGGTGGTTCGGCCGGCTCGTTAGTCGAGGTAGTCCCGCAAAACCTGGGAGCGGCTGGGGTGGCGCAGCTTTGACATCGTCTTGGACTCGATCTGGCGGATGCGCTCGCGGGTCACGCCGTAGACCTGCCCGATCTCGTCAAGGGTGCGAGGCTGGCCGTCGGTGAGGCCGAAGCGCAGCCGCACTACGCCGGCCTCGCGCTCGGAGAGGGTCTCAAGCACCGACTGCAGCTGGTCTTGCAGCAAGGTGAACGACACCGCGTCGACGGCCACCACGGCTTCACTGTCTTCGATGAAATCGCCCAGCTGGCTGTCACCCTCGTCGCCGATGGTCTGGTCCAACGAGATCGGCTCGCGGGCGTACTGCTGGATCTCGAGCACCTTTTCGGGCGTGATGTCCATTTCTTTGGCCAACTCCTCAGGCGTGGGCTCGCGGCCCAGATCCTGCAGCAGCTCGCGCTGGATGCGGCCCAGCTTGTTGATCACCTCGACCATGTGCACCGGGATACGGATGGTGCGGGCCTGGTCGGCCATGGCGCGGGTGATGGCCTGGCGGATCCACCACGTCGCATAAGTGGAGAACTTGTAGCCCTTTGTGTAGTCGAATTTCTCGACGGCACGGATCAGGCCCAGGTTCCCTTCCTGAATGAGGTCGAGGAACGCCATTCCGCGGCCGGTGTACCGCTTGGCCAGCGAAACCACCAGCCGTAGGTTGGCTTCTAACAGATGGTTCTTCGCGCGGTCGCCGTCGCGGCAGATCCACATCATGTCGCGGCGCTGAGCGGCGGGCAGTTTGTCGCCGCGCTCGGTGATTTCGGTCATCAGCTGCGTGGCATAGAGGCCGGCTTCAATCCGCTTGGCCAGCTCAACCTCTTCTTCCGCGTTAAGCAGCGCGACCTTGCCGATCTGTTTGAGGTAAGCGCGAACCGAGTCCGCGGAGGCGGTGAGTTCGGCGTCCTTGCGGGCCTGACGCAACGCCTCGGATTCATCTTCGTCCCAGACGAAATCGCCGGAGGCCTTGTCCTTTTCGGTCGGTTCAGCGATCTCATCGTCCTCATCGGCGGGAGCCTCGCCGGCCACGGCGGTCGGGGCGACTCCGGCATCCTCGCCATCGTCGGCGTCACCTGGTTCGAGGCCGGCGTCCGCGCCGTCGGGCGCCACGACTTCCTCCAGGTCGTCGAGACTGAGGTCGGCGGCCTCGATCTCGAGATCTTCGCCGGGCTCAACGTCGAGATCCGGTTCGGCGTCGAGATCCTCGACAGCGCCGTCGGACTCGAGGGCGCCCGGGTCGGCGTCGGGATCCGCCGGAGCGCCTTTCGCTGCCGCTTTTGTTCCGCGGGCGGACGGTCCCTTGGCATCGGCGCTCTTGGCCGAGGAGCGGGTTTTCTTCGTGGTATCGCTTTCCGCGCTGGCCTCGGGTCCCGTGGTGGACTTGGTGGCCCGCGATGCCGTCTTGGTGGCCCGTTTCGCGGGGGCGGAGCCATGGGCGGCCTTTGCCGCCGATCGCTTAGCGGGGGACGACGGAGACTTCGTGGCGGTGCGTTTCACCGGCCCATCGGTTGCCGGGCTTGCCTTGGTCGCTGCCACTTACACCCCTTCGTTTGGGCTCACCTTCGGTGGGTATGGGCATGGTCAACCGAAAGTGTCTGCTATGTCGATGTCGGCGTTGGTATCAGCGTGAGTAGTCGCACGCTATCGGTCGGGCGGTCGCCGAGGACCATTGTAACGACAGTGCGCGGTCGTACCGCCTTGCCGGGCAAAATTCAGTGGGTCACGTCGGAGGTGGCGGCCATGGCCGCGCCGACGATCCCGGCGGTGTTGAGCAGGGCCGCAGCCACCACCGGGGTGCGGTTCTCAAGCAGCGGCAGCCACTTGTCGGCCTTGCGGCTGATACCACCCCCCGCGATGAACAAATCCGGCCACATCGCGTTCTCGATGGCCACCAGCACGTTGGTCACCTCCTTGGCCCACTTTTCGTAGCTCCAGTTGTTCTTTTCTTTGACCGATGACGCCGCTCGTTGCTCGGCCTCCTTGCCGCCGACTTCGAGATGCCCGAACTCGGTGTTGGGTATCAACGTCCCGTTGTGGATGACCGCCGAGCCGATTCCTGTGCCGAACGTCAGCAACACAATGAGGCCAGACCGGTTTTTGCCTGCCCCGTAGTGCTGCTCAGCCAGCCCGGCCGCGTCGGCATCGTTGAGAACCGTGACTTCCTGGCCGTCCAGCTCAGCGCTGATGATGTCGCGTGCGTTGGTGCCGATCCAAGACTTGTCCACGTTGGCCGCCGTCTGAACGACGCCGTGGGCGACGACCCCGGGATAGGTCACCCCAAGCGGACCGGTCCATCCGAATGCGTTGACGACCTCGGCGATGGTCTTGGCGACCGCCGATGGCGTTGCCGGTTGCGGGGTCAACAGCTTGATCCGCTCGCCGATCAACAGCCCGGTGTCCAAGTCGACGATGCCGCCCTTGATGCCACTGCCGCCGACATCGACGCCGAATCCACGCCGCTGTGGTATGCCAGCGGCTGTACCGGTGCCGGGCGTATCCGTGGTCGAGTCGGTGCTGGTCATCGAATCTCCTCAGCGTGACTAGGCTGTCCGCTCACCTTAGCCCGGCGGGGATGCGGGTTGGGGTGTCTGCGGAGCCATGGCGACTGTGATGCGATAGACCGGTGACCCGACCTGATGACGAGCCCGCGCGGCTGCGCTCAGTGGCCGAAACCTTGGCCGCCGACGCCGCCGAATTTGTGAGGCGTCGACGTGCCGAGGTATTCGGCGCCGAAGCGGGTGCCCCGAATGCCCCAGCCAGTGGCGCGGTGCGGTCGAAGAGCACCCCCACCGATCCCGTGACCGTGGTCGACACGGAAACAGAGCGGCTGTTGCGAGATCGGTTGGCGCAATTGCGGCCTGGCGACCCAATTCTCGGGGAGGAGGGCGGCGGGCCCGCCGATCCGGCGGCCACCCCCGCCGGCGCGGTCACCTGGGTGCTTGATCCCATCGACGGCACAGTGAATTTCGTATACGGCATCCCCGCATACGCGGTGTCGGTCGCCGCGCAGGTTAACGGCGTGTCGGTGGCCGGGGCGGTCGCCGACGTCGTCGGTCACCGGGTGTACTCGGCGGCGACCGGCCTTGGCGCGCATGTCATCGACGAGCAAGGGGCACGCGCGTTGCGGTGCGCGGCCGTCGACGATTTGTCGATGGCGTTGCTGGGCACCGGTTTCGGTTACTCACGACAGCGCCGCGCGACGCAGGCGGCGTTGTTGGCGCGAATGCTGCCGGTGGTCCGCGATGTTCGTCGCATCGGTTCCGCGGCGCTGGATTTGTGCATGGTCGCAGCGGGCCGTCTGGATGCCTTCTACGAGCACGGTCTGCGGGTGTGGGATCGTGCCGCGGGTGCGCTGATTGCGGCCGAGGCGGGGGCCCGGGTGTTGTTGCCGGCCCAAGACGTAAACGGCGCCGGATTGGTGCTGGCCGCCGCGCCTGGGATCGCCGACGAGCTGTTGGCCGTCCTGGAGCGGTTCAACGGCCTAGACCCGATCCTGGATTGACTCTGCTCAGCAGCTGCTGGAGTGAATCTTTGCGAGCAGCGCGGGGTCTGACGCCTCGGTGGCACCGGGGCGCAGGGTGGCGAGCACGGCATCGATGTCGTCGTTGTGGGCCAGCGCGGTGAAGTCCGTCCCCAAAGCTAGGTCGACGGAGTCGTCGGCGCGGTTGTCGTTGAACAGTTCGCTGCACGGCGCCACCAGCCAAACCGCGGCCGCGGTGGCTTGCCCGGCCGTACCGAAGCGGATTTGGCCTTGGCAGTTAAGCCTGGCGCCGGCATAGACGGGGTCATTGGCGGCGGTCGGCTGAGCGAAGCCCAGATCTTTCATTGCGCCGGCGACGTCGGCGGCTTGTCCGCCACGGCCGCTGGCGTTGAGGACGCGGACCTTGGTGTCTGTGAGTTTGGCGGGTGTGACGTCCATCATCGCGCTGCGCGACACTTGCTCACCGAGCTGAGCCGGTGCCGACCCGGCCGGTTGTGGCGGTGGGTTGCACACTGCGGCCTCGTGCACCTTCGCCGGTCGAGTCAGCGCAACAGTCCACACCACGCCCGTCACCACCACGAGGAAAACCACCACCACAATGGCGGGCCGGGGATTACGTCGCCGAAAGGGCCGACCGTGCTTGTCAAAAGCGGTACCCTCGGTGATTTGTGCGACCACAGCTGCACTCTAGTCGCACGCTAAACGCACTGTTCAAAGGCGAACTCAAGGGCAAATATAGGAGTGTGACGTAAATCACACCTTAATGGGCCGTGATATGGGCACGAATCATTTGGTGGATGCGTTCGACGCTGGTACAAAGCGTTGCTTGGGTTACACAGGGCATGTGAGGGGATAGGGCGATGCCTACCGACTATGACGCTCCGCGGCGTACCGAGACCGACGATGTCTCGGAGGACTCGCTGGAGGAGCTCAAAGCACGACGGAACGAAGCGGCTTCGGCCGTGGTCGACGTCGACGAATCTGAATCCGCTGAGTCTTTTGAGCTGCCTGGCGCCGACCTGTCCGGTGAAGAGCTATCGGTTCGCGTCATTCCGAAGCAGGCTGACGAGTTCACCTGCTCGAGCTGCTTCCTGGTGCAACATCGCAGCCGTCTTGCCAGCGAGAAGAACGGCGTGATGATCTGTACCGACTGCGCAGCCTGATCGGTCAGCTGCGCAATGCCGACAGCACCCGCTCCGGGTGGCGGCAGCTCACCAGCCAGTACGGTGTCGGGTCGTCTGGGTCATCGAGGACCACCAGAATCATCGGTCGAACCCACGCCCGGTGCAGCACGTAGGCTGCCGGGTCGAGCTGGCGGCCTAAGGCTGCGGACTTGGCGGAGGGCGCTATTTCGGCGGACCGGGCGATCACAGTGACCGGCAGATGCGCGTCCCCGGCCCACAGTTCCACTCCGCCGTCACCGACGGTGACCCGGATCTCGACGCGGCCCAGCCACAACAGCGTTCCGGCCGCCACCGCGAATAGTGTTGCGAACGGTAGCCAGGAAAGTCGGGGGGCGACACCGAGGTTGACTTCGAAAGCGACCAGCGCCGCCAGCGCGAAGGCCAGTGGCCACCACCACCATGGCACCCATAGTCGTTCGCGATATCGCACGCTGTGCGGCGCAACGCGCGTACCAGACACGCAGTCAAGGGTAGTCTGTGGCCCCGTGTCGACCAGTCTGGCCATTGTCCGCCTTGACCCTGAACTTCCACTGCCCAGCCGCGCCCATGAGGGCGACGCCGGGGTCGATCTGTACAGCGCGGAAGATGTCAAGCTGGACCCTGGGCGACGTGCCCTGGTGCGAACCGGCGTGGCGGTCGCCATTCCGTTCGGAATGGTCGGCTTGGTTCACCCGCGTTCGGGATTGGCCGCGCGGGTTGGGCTTTCGATCGTCAACAGTCCGGGCACCATCGACGCGGGCTATCGCGGCGAGGTCAAGGTTGCGCTGATCAATCTCGACCCCGTCGAGCCCATCGTGGTGCACCGTGGCGACCGCATCGCCCAGTTGCTCGTGCAGCGGGTCGAGTTAGTCGAGCTGGTCGAGGTGTCGTCGTTCGACGAGGCCGGGCTGGCCGAAACATCCCGTGGCGACGGTGGTCACGGTTCCTCCGGCGGACATGCGAGTTTGTGATGGCATTCGGTAGACGCTCCCGCAAAGACGACAGCGAACACATTCCCGTCGGGCCAGCCGGCGAGGACGCGCAATCGGCGGACGACACCGCGGCGCAGGCCTCCGACGAGCAGGCCTCCGAAGAGCTGGAAGACCTCGAGGGCCCATTCGATATCGACGACTTCGACGACCCCGCGGTCGCGGAGCTGGCCCGACTGGACCTGGGCTCGGTACTCATTCCCATGCCGGAGGCCGGCCAGCTGCAGGTCGAGCTGACCGAGACCGGTGTCCCGAGCGCGGTGTGGGTCGTCACACCCAATGGTCGTTTCACCATCGCCGCCTACGCGGCACCGAAGACGGGCGGCCTGTGGCGTGAAGTGGCCAGTGAGCTCGCCGACTCGCTACGCAAGGACTCGGCCAAAGTCAGCATCAAGGATGGCCCGTGGGGTCGGGAAGTGGTCGGCACCGCCTCCGGCGCGGTGCGCTTCATCGGGGTCGACGGCTACCGCTGGATGATCCGCTGCGTCATCAACGGCCCGCACGAGACCATGGAAGCACTGGAGCAGGAGGCGCGAGCAGCGTTGGCGGACACCGTGGTTCGTCGCGGTGATACACCGCTTCCGGTACGGACGCCGTTGACCGTGCAGCTGCCAGAGCCGATGGCGCAGCAGCTGCGGGAAGCCGCGGCCGCGCAGCAGGCCTCAGAACAAGCCGACGCGCAACAGCAGCCCAACGAGCCGGCCGCACGCCGCAGCGCCGAGGGATCGGCCATGCAGCAGCTGCGCACCACAACCGGCGGCTGACCTAGAGACCAACTAGAGGTCGGCGAGAGCGGCCAGGCAGGCCGCACCCAGTGCGGCGGGGTCCGTGCCGATCTGATCCAGCGTCACCGTCCGCAGGGCTGCGCGCGGCGCGGCGGTGACCCAGTCCACACCGACCTGCAACGGGTGAATGGGATCGTCGACCGCGGCCGCCACCCCCAGTGGCGCGGCGAGCCGGGCCAACTCGGCGCAGCTCGGCGCGATGTAGGCGGCCGCTTCCTCCATGGCGTCGGGCAGCTGTGGCCACTGGGCACGCCACGACCGGGCCAGTTCGTCGGCTAACCACGGCGGGCTGGAGGCCCGCATCTGGATGGTTGTTGCCGCCAATCCGTCAGCACGCAGCTGGGACGCCGAATGCCGCGCCGCGAGAGCCGCGGGTGCTGCTCCAGGGGCCCCGGCCCAGGCCGGCAAGGCGGCCAGGACGGCGATCGCGTGATCGGGATGGGCCAGAGCCCATGCGGCCGCTACCGCCGCGCCGATCGAGACGCCGCCGACGGCGATCGGACCCTCGCGTGCGGCGGCATCCAAAGCAGCCAGATAGCCGTCGATCAACCGATCCGGCTGGGGCGGCGGGGTCACCAGCAACGCGCCGACCTCCTGCAAGGGACCGGAAAACGCCCGGTAAACGTAGTCGTCGTCGGACCCGGTCCCAGGCAACAACACGGTCGTGACACCGCGCAGATCGACAACCACCCCTTGATAGTGCCCGGCCATTCACAAGCGCTCCAACATCAGGTTTGGTTAGGTTGGCGCTGGGGAACCAAGAGGTCTACGGTGTCCGTTGGCATAGATGGAAGCGCCGAGGCTTATCAGCATTGTCAGGAGTGGCCATGGGGGCCCAAGGATATCTGCGGCGGCTCACCCGTCGGTTGACGGAGGATCCGCAGCAACGCGACTCCGAGGAGTTGTCCGACGAGGTCGCAAATACCGGGGCGCAACGTGCGGTCGATTGCGAGCGTGGCCAGGAGGTCACGATGGTGGGCACGTTGCGCAGCGTGGAATGCAACGGTAAGGCCTGCGCGGGCGGAGTCCGCGCCGAGTTGTTCGACGGTAGCGACACCGTCACTCTGGTGTGGTTAGGCCAACGCCGCATACCGGGCATCGACTCGGGCCGTACGCTGCGGGTGCGGGGTCGGCTGGGCAAGCTGGAGAACGGAACCAAGGCCATTTACAACCCGCACTACGAAATTCAGCGGTGACCATCCCCGGCCATTTGGGGGCAAGCCCGCGACCCCCCCGGGAGTCGGACTCACCGGAACGCGTGACCACTAGTCGCATCAGGCCGGAACGCCTGCTGGCACAAGTAGGCGGGGTGAGTGGAGTCATCTACTCATCGCTGCCGGTGGTGACTTTTGTGGCCGTTTCGAGCCTGTCAGGTTTGCTTCCTGCAATCGGGTCCGCGCTGGGGGTGGCCGCGCTGGTCTTGGTATGGCGGCTGATTCGGCGGGAATCCGTGCAGCCGGCATTCTCCGGGTTCCTGGGCGTCGCCGTCTGCGCGCTGATTGCCTACGTCGTGGGACAGTCCAAGGGCTACTTCCTGCTGGGCATCTGGATGTCGTTGCTGTGGGCGGTGGTCGTCGGGGCGTCGGTCCTGATCCGCCGGCCCCTGGTCGGGTACGCCTGGAGCTGGGCCAGCGGGCGTGATCGTGGCTGGCGCGACGTGCCCCGGGCCGTCTATGCGTTCGACGTCGCCTCGCTCGGCTGGGTGCTGGTGTTCGGCGCCCGGTTCGTGGTTCAGCGGCTGCTGTACGACGCCGATCAGACCGGTTGGCTGGCGGTGGCGCGGATCGGGATGGGCTGGCCGCTGACCGCGATGGCTGCACTGGCGACGTACGCGGCGATCAAGTTGGCTCAGCGTGCCATATCCGCTGCCGGTAACGCCGGCGTCCAGCTCGAGGTGGATCCCATCCGCGACTAGTCGGCCGGCGGCGGGCCGTCTGGCAGCAGCAGCTTGCGCAGATCCTCTTCCACTTCGGCGACCGCGACGAAGAGCAGCTCGTCGCCACCTTCCAGCGGCTCGTCTGCCCTCCGGCACGATGACCCGCGGCCCGCGCAGGATCGTGACCAGCGCGGCATCCCGGGGCAGCTGCAGTCTGCGCACCGGCTTGCCGCCCCACGGCGTGTCGTCGGGCAGGGTGATCTCGACGAGGTTGGCTTGCCCCCTGCGGAATTCCATGAGTCGCACCAGATCGCCGACGGCGACGGCCTCCTCGATGAGCGAAGCCAGCATGCGCGGCGTGGACACCGCCACATCCACGCCCCAGGCGTCAGTGAACAGCCATTCGTTGCGGGGATCGTTGACCCGGGCCACCACCCGGGGTACCGCGAATTCGGTCTTGGCCAACAGGCTTAGCACGACGTTGGCTTTGTCATCGCCGGTTGCGGCCACCACCACGTCGAAATCCTGCAGGTGCACCGACTCCAGCAGGCTCAGTTCGCAGGCATCGCCCAGACGCCAGTGCGCGGCGGGGATGGCGTCGACGTCGACGTGATCGGGGTTGCGCTCGAGCAGCGTCACGTCGTGGCCGTTGCCGAGGAGTTCGCGAGCGACCGAGCGGCCGACCGCGCCGGCCCCGGCGACAGCTACTTTCATTTGCGCCGCTCCTCAAACCCGGCTGCGCCGGCTTCTTCGTCGTCGGCGGTCTTCATTTGCCCGGCTCCTTAAACCCGGCTGCGCCGGCTTCTTCGTCGTCGGCGGTCTTCATTTGCGCCGCTCCTCAAACCAGTCGCTCGGGTTCATTGAAGGTCTTCACTGGGTGGCAACGCCGCGATGGCTACCGCCTCGGCGGCGCGGCCGGATATCGCGGCGACATAGACCTGATCGCCGGCCTGGATGACCGATTTCGGTTCCGGCAATACGCCGGCTCCGAACCGGACCAGAAACGCAACCCGGGCGCCAGTGGCCTGCTCGAGATCGGAGACCCGGTGCCCGATCCAGTCCTCGTGCAAGACCACCTCGGCGACGGCGACGGTACCGGTCGGATCTCGCCACTTGGCGGTCTCAGAATCCCGGAGCAGCGCGTTGAGCAGGCGATCGGTGGTCCAGGGCACGGTGGCAATCGTGGGAATGCCGAGGCGTTCGTAGACCTCGGCGCGCTTGGCGTCGTAGATCCGGGCGACGACGCGCTTGACACCAAAGGTCTCCCGGGCCAGTCGCGCCGAGATGATGTTGGAGTTGTCTCCAGATGACACCGCGGCGAACGCGTCCGCCTCCTCGATGCCGGCCCTTAGCAGTACATCTCGGTCGAACCCCTGACCCAACACCCGCTCGCCGGCGAACTCCGGGCTGAGCCGGTTGAAGGCGGTGCTGTCGCGGTCTATGACCGCGACATCGTGGCCGATTCGCGATAGCCCGTCGGCCACCGAAGAACCCACTCGGCCGCAGCCCATCACTACTACTCGCAATTGAGGTCCTCTCGGCTGCGTCCTGCGCCCTCCATCGGCAACCCACGTCGGCCAGCCGATTTCGGTCGGCGAACATTCTCGCCTACGAACGCTACCGCGAAACCCGTGTGGGCTTACTCTTGGCTCTCGTGTCCAAACTTTCAACCGCCACGCGTCGGTTGCTGATAGGTCAGCCGTTTCGTAGCGACCGGCTGGGTCACACGCTGCTGCCTAAGCGGATCGCCCTGCCGGTGTTCGCCTCCGACGCGATGTCGTCGGTGGCCTATGCCCCCGAGGAAATCTTCCTCATGCTCTCGGTGGCCGGTCTGGCGGCCTATTCCATGGCCCCATGGATAGCGCTGGCCGTGGCCGCGGTGTTGCTCGTCGTGGTATCCAGCTACCGGCAGAATGTGCACGCCTACCCGTCCGGCGGCGGCGATTACGAAGTCGTGACTACCAATCTGGGCGCCACCGCCGGCCTGGTGGTGGCCAGTGCCCTGATGGTGGATTACGTTCTCACCGTGGCGGTTTCGATAGCGTCGGCGATGTCGAATATCGGCTCCGCGATCCCGTTCGTGTACGAGCACAAAGTGTTCTTTGCGGTGAGCGCCATCCTGCTGGTGATGTCGATGAACCTGCGCGGAGTCCGCGAATCCGGTCTGGCCTTCGCCATCCCGACCTACGCATTCATCGTCGGCGTCGTTGCCATGCTGGGCTGGGGGTTGTTCCGGATCTACGTGCTGGGCAATCCGTTGCGGGCCGAATCCGCCGGTTTCGAGCTGCACGCCGCGCACGGCCAGGTCGTCGGTTTCGCGCTGGCATTCCTGGTGGCCCGGTCGTTCTCCTCGGGGTGCGCGGCACTGACCGGTGTCGAGGCGATCAGCAACGGGGTGCCGGCGTTCGAAAAGCCGAAGTCCCGCAACGCCGCAACAACGCTGCTCATGCTGGGCGCCATCGCGGTGACCCTGATGATGGGTATGGTCGCGCTGGCCGTGCAGACCGGGGTCCAAGCTCGTCGACGATCCCGACACGCAGCTGACCGGCACCCCGCCCGGCTACGAACAGAAGACTCTGGTCGCCCAACTGGCACAGAGCGTGTTTGGCGGCTTTCACCTCGGGTTCTTGCTGATTGACGCGGTCACCGCGCTGATCCTGGTGTTGGCCGCCAACACGGCGTTCAACGGCTTCCCGGTGCTCGGCTCGGTCCTGGCGCAGCACAGCTACCTGCCGCGCCAGCTCCACACCCGCGGCGACCGGCTGGCTTTCTCCAACGGAATCCTGTTCCTGTCGGCGGCGGCCATCGGGGCAGTGGTGGCATTCCGCGCCGAACTCACCGCGCTCATCCAGCTGTACATCGTCGGCGTGTTCATATCGTTCACGCTGAGCCAGATCGGCATGGTCCGGCACTGGACGCGGTTGCTGCGCACCGAGACCGATCCTTCGGCGCGCGGTAGGATGATGCGCTCCCGCGTGGTGAACACGGTCGGCTTGTTATCCACCGGCACCGTCCTATTCATCGTGCTGATCACGAAATTCCTTGCTGGGGCGTGGATCGCGATTGTCGCCATGGGTGCGCTGTTCATCGTGATGAAGATGATCCGCAAGCACTATGACTCCGTTAATCAGGAATTGGCGGAACAGGCCTCAGCACAGGAAAACAAAATGGTTTTGCCCAGCCGTAATCACGCCGTGGTGCTGGTGTCGAAGTTGCATCTGCCGACGCTGCGCGCACTGGCTTACGCGCGAGCGACCCGTCCCGACGTGTTGGAGGCCGTGACGGTCAGCGTCGACGATGCGGAAACCCGCGGGCTGGTGCACAAGTGGGAGGAAAGCGATATCAGCGTGCCGCTCAAGGTCATTGCCTCGCCATATCGCGAAATCACCCGTCCGGTACTGGATTACGTCAAACGCGCGCGCGATGAGTCACCACGCACCGTGGTCACGGTGTTCATTCCCGAGTATGTGGTGGGTCACTGGTGGGAGCAGGTGCTGCACAACCAGAGCGCGCTTCGACTCAAGGGCCGGCTGCTTTTCATGCCGGGCGTCATGGTGACTTCGGTTCCGTGGCAATTGACTTCGTCGGAACGACGCAAGACGTTTCAGCCGCATGCGGCTCCGGGTGACGCTCGTCGGGGAATCTTCGATTGACCCGCACACCCAACGAGGTGATATCCTCGCTCGACGAGCTGACGTTGGTCGCCGGTGCCCCCGCCAACGGGGGCAGCTGTGTGGCGCACCACGAAGGCCGCGTGGTGTTCGTCCGCTACGCGTTGCCCGGTGAGCGAGTGCGGGTCCGGGTTACCGCGGACCGCGGGTCTTATTGGCACGCAGAGGTCGTCGAGGTGATCGAGCCGGCGGCCGACCGGACCGCGTCCCTGTGCCCGATCGCCGGGGTGGACGGTGCCGGGTGTTGCGACATGGCGTTTGCTGTCCCGGAGGCGGCCCGGACGCTCAAGGCGCAAGTCGTGGCCAATCAGCTGGAGCGACTGGGTGGATATCGCTGGAGTGGCGAGGCCGAGCCGCTGTCGGATTCCGGACCGACGGGTTGGCGCACCCGGGTCCGGCTCGACGTGGGGGCAGACCGCCGCCCCGGCTTTCACCGGTATCACAGCGACGAGCTGGTGACCGACTTGCGTTGCGCGCAGTTGCCGGCCGGCATGCTCGACGGGCTCGCCGAGGCCGATTGGCCGCCGACCGCCCAACTGCACGTGGCCGTCGACGACGACGGCGCGCGCCATGTGGTGCGCACGTTGCGGCAGGGCAGACGGACAGCGACCAAGGTGGTGGAGGGTAGCTACGAGGCAGTGCAGCGCTTGGACGGGCGCAGCTGGCAGGTGCCGGTGACAGCCTTCTGGCAGGCGCACCGGGACGCGGCTGCGGTGTACAGCGGTCTGGTCGCCGACTGGGCACAGCCCAGCACCGGCATGACCGCTTGGGATCTCTACGGCGGTGCGGGCGTTTTCGCCGCGGCGCTTGGCGACGCGGTCGGGGAGTCCGGACGGGTGTTGACCGTCGACACATCGCGCGCTTCGACGCGGGCCGCTCGGGCTGCACTGGCTGATCTGCCACAGGTGCAGATCATCACCGACTCGGTGCGGCGGGCGCTGACGGTGCAACGAGCGACCGCCGATGTGGCGGTGCTGGATCCGCCGCGGGCGGGTGCCGGGCGCGAGGTTATCGACCTGTTGGCCGCCGCCGGGGTCCCGCGCGTGGTGCATATCGGCTGCGAGGCAGCATCTTTCGCCCGCGACATCGGGCTCTACCTCGGTCGTGGCTATGCCGTGGAGAAGATCAAAGTGTTCGATGCATTCCCGCTGACCCATCACACCGAATGCGTCGCGCTGTTGACCCGCTGACCAGCTGATCGCTGCGGCGCCCCCGTCAGCTCATCGCGAAGTAGCGCAGCCACAGGTAGATGGCCGCGAGCACCAGCGAGACCGCCGTAACCACCATGCCCTTGCGGGTGAATTCCCAAAAGGAGATGGGATTGTCGGCACGACGGGCGATTCCGAGGACGACGACGTTGGCGCTGGCGCCGACGGCGGTGAGGTTGCCGCCGAAATCGGTGCCCAGCGCAAGAGCCCACCACAAGACGCCGGGGTTGATCTGGTCCGCCAGGGCTGGGGCCAAACCGGCGACGACAGGCGTCATTGTCGCGGCATACGGAACGTTGTTGACGATCCCGCTGATCACCAGCGACGCAGCCAGGATCACCATCGTAGCCAACAAGGTGTTGCCGCCGGTGGCGGTAATCGCCAGGCGTGCCAGCTGCTTGACGACGCCCGTCTTCACCAGGGCGCCGACCATGATGAACAGGCCGGCGAAGAACAGCAGCGTGTCCCACTCGACACTGGACAAGTAATCGGAATGCTCCAGCCTGGACAGCACGACCAGGATGCCGGCGCCCAAGAGCGCCACGACCGATGGCTCCATATGCAGCGCCGAGTGGGCGATGAACGCCGCGAACACCGCCACCAAGACAACGCCGCACTTGATGAGTAGCCCGGGATCGCGAATGGCCTCCTTCTCTTCCAGCGACATGACGTCGGTGACCCGCTCGGGATCGACGGTGAACGCACCGGGAAACAGGCGCGGCAGCAACGCGATCAAGACGGCCATCACGATGATCACGATCGGCGCCAGATGGACCAGGAAGTCGTTGAATGTCAGGCGGGCCTTGCTGGCGATGATGATGTTGGGCGGGTCGCCGACTAATGTCGCCGCGCCGCCGATATTCGATGCGAACGCTTCGGCCATCAGAAACGGCGCCGCATTGATCGCCAGACGGTCACATACCAAAAGGGTTACCGGGGCGATCAGCAACACCGTGGTGACGTTGTCCAGCAGGGCCGACGCGATCGCGGTGACCAGTACCAACAGGATCATGACCCGCAACGGGGAGCCACGGGCGCGTTTGGCTGACCAGATTGCGACGTATTCGAACACACCGGTCTGGCGCAGCACGCTGACGATGATCATCATGCCCAGAAGCAAAAAGATGACATCCCAATCGATTCCGGTGTCGTGCGAGTAGAAGATGTCATCGGAATCGATGATGGGCAAGGCGACCACGATCGCGGCGCCCGCCAGCGCCACCAATGTCTTGTTGACGCGATCGCTGGCGATCAGGGCATAGGCGACCACGAACACCACGATCGCGATGACGCTCATCTATTTTCCTGTGGTTGTAGACGCAGACCCTTGATCGCCAAATCCGGTGGAATCAATGCCTCAGCGCCGCCCCGAGGACGCGCGATGCCGTGATTACCCCGATTAACCTGCCCTCTTTGACCACCGCGACCAGCGGGCTTCTCAGCCGCGCCATGAGCGCCGCCACCTCGATGATGGTGTCGTCAGCATTGGCCGGAGGTACGTTCACCAGATGGTCCGGCAACACGTCGCGCACCTTCTTGCCGCTCAGCTTTTCCGCGCAGCGGTCAGCCATCGATTCGTTGAGCACACCGGCCAGCGACGGATCGTCCTGCACATAACGGGGCACGATGAATCGGACGACCTGGGAGGCGGGCAACACCGCGTAGGGACATCCTGAGGTGTCGGTGACCAACAGCCCGGGCAGGCGGTGCTCGGCGAGCATACGGGCAGCGTCCAGAGCGTCCGCATCAATGCTGACGACCGGAAAGTCCTCGGCGATCTGCTCGGCGCGCATACTGCGACGATACGTCTGCAGGGTGAGTGCGGTGCGGTCGACGTCTATGCTCACGGCGTACTCCGGGGTCGCGGGAAAACGTGCCGACCAGGCTTCCCGGCTCACCGCGGACTGAGGCTATCAAAGGCGCGGCTCGAGCGATGGATGGCGAAAATCGCAAACTGTCTAACGGGACCACTCAGCGGTCGCTGCGTAGACTATCGGGATGCTGGAACAGATCCGCGGGCCCGCTGATCTGCAGCACCTTTCCCAACAGCAGCTACGCGAACTGGCCGCCGAGATTCGCGAGTTCCTGATCCACAAGGTTGCTGCGACGGGGGGACACCTGGGGCCCAACCTCGGCGTGGTTGAACTGACGCTGGCGCTGCATCGGGTGTTCGACTCACCGCATGATCCGATCATCTTCGACACCGGTCATCAGGCTTACGTCCACAAGATGTTGACCGGACGCTGCCAGGACTTCGAGAGCCTGCGCAAAAAAGGAGGGCTGTCGGGGTACCCGTCGCGTGCCGAGAGCGAACACGACTGGGTGGAGTCCAGCCACGCCAGCGCGGCGTTGTCGTACGCCGACGGCCTGGCCAAAGCCTTCGAACTGACCGGTCACCGCAACCGGCACGTGGTGGCGGTGGTGGGGGACGGCGCGCTCACAGGCGGTATGTGCTGGGAGGCGCTGAACAACATCGCCGCTTCTCGCCGTCCAGTGATCATCGTGGTGAACGACAATGGCCGCAGCTATGCGCCGACGATCGGCGGCGTCGCCGATCATCTCGCCACCCTGCGGCTGCAGCCGGCCTACGAGCAGGCCTTGGAGAAGGGCCGCGAAGCGTTGCGCGCGATGCCGCTATTCGGCAAGATCGCCTACCGCTTCATGCACAGCGTCAAGGCCGGCATCAAGGACTCTTTGTCACCGCAGCTGCTGTTCACCGATCTGGGGCTCAAATACGTGGGCCCCGTTGACGGTCACGACGAACGTGCGGTGGAGGCCGCGCTGCGCCACGCCCGCGGCTTCGGCCGCCCGGTGATCGTGCACGTCGTTACCCGCAAGGGAATGGGCTACGCCCCAGCCGAAGACGACGAAGCCGAACAGATGCATTCCTGCGGCGTGATCGACCCCGTCACCGGCCAGGCCACCAAGGTCGCCGGCCCGGGCTGGACGGCGACTTTTTCCGATGCACTCATCGGCTACGCCAAGAAGCGCCGCGACATCGTGGCCATCACCGCGGCGATGCCCGGCCCCACCGGGCTGACGGCGTTCGGGCAACAGTTTCCGGACCGGTTGTTTGACGTCGGCATCGCCGAGCAACACGCGATGACGTCGGCGGCGGGCCTGGCAATGGGCGGGATGCACCCGGTGGTGGCCATCTATTCGACGTTCCTCAACCGGGCTTTCGACCAGATCATGATGGATGTGGCGCTGCACAAGCTGCCCGTCACCATGGTGCTCGACCGGGCTGGGATTACCGGTTCGGACGGCGCCAGCCATAACGGCATGTGGGATTTGTCGATGCTCGGCATCGTGCCCGGCATTCGGGTGGCCGCGCCCAGGGACGCCAGTCGGTTGCGCGAGGAACTCGGTGAGGCGCTGGACATCGACGACGGTCCGACCGCGATACGGTTCCCCAAAGGTGACGTGGGCGAAGATATCCCGGCTCTACAGCGGCGGTCGGGCGTGGATGTGCTCGCGGTACCGGCCAGTGGGTGCAACCACGACGTGCTGCTGGTGGGGGTCGGCGCGTTCGCGCCGATGGCCTTGGCGGTGGCCAAGCGGCTACACAACCAGGGGATCGGTGTGACGGTGATCGATCCGCGTTGGGTGCTGCCGGTCTCGGAGGGCGTTCTCGAACTGGCGGTGCAGCACAAACTGCTGGTCACATTGGAGGACAACGGAGTCAACGGCGGTGTGGGTTCGGCGGTGTCCGCCGCCCTGCGACGCGCGGAGATCGACATTCCGTGCCGCGACGTCGGACTGCCGCAGGAGTTCTATGGGCAAGCCTCGCGCAGTGAGCTACTGGGCGACCTGGGGCTGACCGATCAGGACATTGCCCGCCGCATCACCGGTTGGGTCGCCGCTCTGGGCAGCTGTGTTTCTGAAGCGGAGATCCGCGAGCATCTCGACTAACTGCCGTCGATTTCGGCGCGGGGCGCCGCCGGCGGCTGCAGCGCCCGAGCCAGAACGGGAACCACCAGTTCGCGCTGCCACGGCCGCGCCAGGCCGGTACGCAGAAAATCTTCGACAGCCTCAACAGGCTCGGGTGCGTTCTCCCAGTCCCAGCACAGCCGTCGCACCAAGTCAGGTGAGACCAGGTTCTCCGCGGGGACGCCGACCCGCTGCGACACTTGCGCCAGCGCTGCTCGCGCCGCCTCCAGCCGTGCGGCGGCCTCCGGTTTCCGCCTGCTCCACCGCGCCGGCGGCGGCGGCCCGTTCGGCGCCTCGGCATCCTCGGTCGGACTTTTGTTTTGCCGGGCCGCTTCCAGCGCCGCCAGCCACGTCGCGGCGCTGCGACGTTGATTGCGCCCACCGAACACCGGCAACGCGATGAGGTCCTCGACCGTCTTCGGGTTGGCGATCGCGGCCTCGATGATGGCCGAATCCGGCAGAATGCGGCGGGGCGCGATGTCGCGGCGCTGGGCGATCCGGTCGCGCGTCGTCCACAATTCGCGGACCGCGGCCAAGCCGCGCTGGTCCCGCACCCGATGGATTCCGGACGTTCGTCGCCACCGGTCCCGTCGCGCAACCGGGGCGGCCTCTCTAGAACCCACCGTCCGCAGATAGTCGAATTCCTGTGCAGCCCAGTCTGTTTTGCCTTGCCGGGCCAGGACGTCCGCGATCGCCGCGCGCAGCTCGATGAGGAGTTCCACATCCAGGGCCGCGTAGTTGAGCCACTCCGCGGGGAGTGGACGCTTGGACCAGTCGGCCGCCCCGTGGCCCTTGGCCAACCCGAAACCCAGCAGCCGCTCGACCATGGTCGCCAGGTTCACCCGGTCGAACCCGGCCAGCCGCCCGGCGAGCTCGGTGTCGTACAGCGCCGGCGGCCGCATGCCGACCTCCGCGAGGCAGGGCAGGTCCTGATCGGCGGAGTGCAGGATCCATTCGTCTTTGCTCAGCACCTCGGCGACGGGCCGCAGCGCGTCCAGCGGGTCAGCGCCGCTGCTGACCGGGTCGATGAGCACGGTGCCGGCGCTGGCCCGCCGGATCTGAATCAGGTACGCCCGGTTGGAGTAGCGGAAACCCGATGCGCGCTCGGCGTCCACCGCAAACGGTCCGCGACCACGGTCCAGGAGTTGTGCCGTCGCCGCGATCTCGCGGACGGTCACTGAGAGATCGGGAATCCCTTCGGCCGGGTGCAGCAGCGGGGTGGGCTGGGGTTCGGTGCTGTCGGGCGCGGTGCTGCCGGGCCCGTGGGCCGACGGTTCGCACATGTCAGGCGCGTGACCGTGAGCTCAGATCGGTGACGCCGGTCGGCGGTAGGCCCGCGGCGTGTTCCAGCACCTCGCAGAACGCCTCGACATGGACGCCGACTGCGGGGGTGGTCGCGGTCCACGACGCCCGCAGCTCTAACTGGTGGGCGCGCGGCGGTCCGGAGATGTCGCCGTAGCGCACCGATGTGGTGGCGGTGACAGTCCCGCCCAGGGCGGTGACATGCTCGAGGCGAGACTCCAGCGCTTCGACCAGCCAGCTCCACGCCACCTCCGGCAGCAGGGGGTCGACGGCCTCGCTGGGGTCCAGGTCGGCCTGGATGTACGCGACCAGGCGGATGGTGCCGTCCCACGCGTCGGCGCCTTCCGGGTCGTACAACAGGATCAACCGGCCAAAGGCGTCGCCGTCAGATCGCTCCGGGACGATTTCGCGGTCGGGGTGTTTGACCTCGGCTCCCAGCGCGTAGCTGTACGGCGCCAGGCGCTGCGGTGGCCGGATGGGGCCCAGCTCGATCTCCGGCCGCACGATGACGGCGTTCATCGCCGCTACCGCCTCGCGGAATTGGTCCGGTTCAGCTGAGGTCACAGGGTTCGACGGTAGACCCATCGGCCGACACGCGGTAACAGGCGCGCCGAGTCGCGCACCCGCTGCGACCAAGCCGTTACCAGGCCTCATCGGAGGGTATTGGGCCTGCTCAGGTGGCAATTCCGCCGGTGAATCGCGCCGCGCGTTTCTCACGATGCGCGGCGAGGCCTTCCTGCACGTCGGGGCCGCTGAAACTGAGGAATTCCAGGCCGAGCGACGTTTCGAAGGTAGGCCCGAACATGCGGTACCAGTAGTTCAGGCTGTGCTTGGTCCAGCGAATGGCATTTTGTGCGCCGTGCGCCAGATTCTCGGCAAGGCGCGTTGCGGTGGGGAGTACATCATCGTCGTCGACGCAGGTCGACACCAGACCGATGCGCTCGGCTTCTTCGCCGAGCAACGGTCTCGCAGGTGAGCAGGTAGTACTTGGCCTTGGCCATGCCGACCAGCAGCGGCCAGCAGATCGCGGCGTGGTCGCCTGCCGCCACGCCGAGTTTGGTATGCCCATCGATGAGTTTCGCGGTCCGGCCCGCCACCGAGATGTCGGCAAGCAAGGCCACCACCAGACCGGCTCCGACGGCTGGTCCCCGGATCGCCGAGACGACGGGCTTGTCGAAATTGACCATGTTGAGCACCAGATCGCGGGCCTCGCGCATGATCCGGATCCGGCCTTCGTAGTCGCCGATGGTTTCGGCGATCAGGTCGAAGCTGCCGCCGGAGGAGAAGGCTTTGCCTTCACCGCGGACCAGAACGACGCGCACGTCAGGATCGCGAGCGATCGCCGGCCAGATGTCGGCCAGGTCGCGGTGCATTTGCGGCCCCACCGAATTCAGGCCGGGGGCATCGAGAACCAGCGTCAGCACGCCTTCAAGGCCGGTTTCGTCGCCGGGCTCGCAGCGAAGGCTGGGGAACTCGTCGTAACTCACTGGGGGGTGGCTAACTGGCATCCCGGCTCCTGACAGACGCGCTAACGGTTGCGGTCGTTGATAGTACGCAGCGGGGTCAGCCGCGCGGGATCGAGGCACTTCTGGCCGTCGTGGCAGCATTGAGGCCAATGAGTACTCGTCGCGACCTTCCCGAGTCGCCATATCTGGCCGCTGTCACCGGTCGCAAACCCAGCCGGATTCCGGTGTGGTTCATGCGGCAGGCCGGTCGTTCGCTGCCCGAATACCGGGCGCTGCGGGCCCAGCACAACATGCTGGCCGCGTGCTTCGACGCCGAGTTGGTCTGTGAGATCACCTTGCAGCCGGTGCGCCGCCACGACGTCGACGCGGCGATATTGTTCTCCGACATCGTGGTGCCGCTGCTCGGCGCCGGCGTCGACCTGGACATCGTCCCTAACGTCGGGCCGGTCATCGCCTCACCGGTGCGCACCGCGGCCGATATCGACGCGCTGAAACCCCTTGATCGGCAACGGGTTCAGCCGGTATCCGACGCGGTCACGTTGCTGGTGGCCGCTCTCGGCGACGTCCCGCTGATCGGGTTCGCGGGTGCGCCGTTCACCCTGGCGTCGTACCTGATCGAGGGCGGTCCGAGCCGCCACCACGCCCGCACCAAGGCGATGATGCTGGCCCAACCGGACAGCTGGCATGCGTTGATGGAAAAGCTGACCGACATCACCGTCGGCTTCCTGCGGGTGCAACTCGACGCCGGGGTGGACGCCATTCAGCTGTTCGACTCGTGGGCGGGGGCCCTGTCGCTGTCCGATTACCGCGCCTACGTGCAACCGCACAGCGCACGGGTTTTCGGCGCGCTGGCCGAGTACGGCGTGCCGATGACCCACTTCGGGGTCGGGCACCGCCGAACTGCTGGGTGCGATGTCGGCCGCCGGTGCCACCGTGGTGGGCGTGGATTGGCGAACCGCCCTCGCCGATGCGGCGGCCCGCGTCGCACCCGGAACGGCGCTGCAGGGCAACCTCGATCCGGTGGTCCTGCTGGCGGGTTGGCCGGTGGTGGAACGTGCAGCGCGGGCGGTGGTCGACGACGGACGCCGCGCCGTCGACGCGGGCGCGACCGGTCACGTCTTCAATCTCGGCCACGGAGTGCTGCCGGAGACCGATCCCGGCGTGCTGACCGACCTGGTGTCGCTGGTCCACTCCCTATGACTCTCCACTCGTATTGTGTTGTGGGGGGCGGGATTTCGGGGCTGACGGCGGCATACCGGCTCCGCATGGCCGTCGGCGACGACGCGACCATCACGCTGTTCGATCCGGGCGAGAAGCTCGGCGGCATCTTGCGCACCGAGCTGGTCGGCGGACGGCCGATGGACCTGGGTGCCGAGGCGTTCGTGCTGCGCCGGCCCGAGATGCCGGCGCTGCTGGCCGAACTGGACCTGTCAGGGCGTCAACTGGTCTCCACCGGCGCGCGGCCGTTGATCTACAGCCAGCACGAGTTGCACCCGCTGCCCACCGGCACGGTCGTCGGGATCCCATCGTCGGCGACATCGGTGGCGGGATTGGTCGACGAGGCGACCGTCGCGCGCATCGAAGCCGAACCCACCCGCCCGCTGGGCTGGCAACCCGGCAGCGATCCCGCGGTGGCCGAATTGGTGGGCGACCGGTTCGGCGAGCAGGTCGTGGCCCGGTCGGTGGACCCGCTGCTGAGCGGGGTGTATGCGGGTTCGGCGGCCACGATCGGTCTGCGTGCGGCTGCCCCCGGCGTGGCGGCGGCCCTCGACCGCGGTGCCACCAGCCTGACCGACGCCGTCCGGCAGGCGTTGCCTCCGGCCACCGGCGCGCCCGTGTTCGGAGCGCTGGACGGCGGCTACCAGGTGCTGATCGACGAGCTCGTCGACCGCGGCCGGCTGCGCTGGGTCCGTGCCGCAGTGCAACGGCTCGACCGTGCCGAACCGGGCTGGGCGCTGCTCGATGACACCGGTGCTCGCTGGCACGCCGATGCGGTGATCCTGGCCGTTCCGGCCCCGCGGGTGGCAGCGCTACTCGAGGCCTCAAATGGCCTAGCGCCGCGCAGCTTCGCCGCCGCCAGCCGGATCACGAGCGCGTCGTCGGTGGTGGTGGCACTTGCGGTGCCGGGCGATACCCCGTTTCCGGAGTGTTCCGGTGTGCTGGTGGCCAGCGGCGAGCAGTTGCGGGACAAGGCGATTACGCTGTCGTCTCGCAAATGGGGTGCGCGGGGCGACACGCAGCTGCTGCGGCTGTCGTTCGGGCGGTTCGGTGATGACGTGGCCACCAGCACTTCGGATGACGAGCTGCTGGGGTGGGCGGTGGGCGACCTGGCCACCGTGTTCGGGCTGGACGTCGACCCGATCGATACCCGCGTGCAACGCTGGATCGACGCGATGCCGCAGTACGGCCCCGGGCACGCGGATCTGGTCGCCGAGATACGCGCGGGCCTGCCGCCGACGCTCGCCGTGGCCGGCAGCTACCTCGATGGCATCGGCGTGCCGGCGTGTGTCGGGGCGGCCGGCAGAGCGGCTGAGCGCGTCATCAGGGCCGTCGGGGACTTAGACGCACAAGTGGCACGATAGGTTTCATGGCCAAGCTCGACTACGACGCCCTGAACGCGACGATCCGCTACCTGATGTTCTCGGTGTTCTCCGTGCGGCCGGGCGTGCTCGGCGAACAGCGCGACGGGGTAATTGATGATGCGTCGACCTTTTTCAAGCTGCAGGAGGAGCGCGGCGTCGTGGTGCGCGGCCTCTATGACGTGGCGGGCATGCGGGCCGACGCCGACTTCATGATCTGGACCCACGCCGAACGTGTCGAAGCGCTGCAAGCCACCTACGCCGATTTCCGGCGCACCACCACACTGGGCCAGGCCTGCTCGCCGGTATGGAGCAGTGTGGCGCTGCATCGGCCGGCCGAGTTCAACAAGAGCCATGTCCCGGCGTTCCTGGCCGGCGAAGAGCCCGGCGCCTACATCTGCGTGTATCCGTTTGTGCGGTCCTACGAGTGGTACCTGCTGCCCGACGAGGAACGCCGCCGCATGCTCGCCGAGCACGGCATGGCCGCCCGCGAATACAAGGACGTGCGCGCCAACACGGTTCCGGCGTTCGCGCTCGGCGACTACGAATGGATCCTGGCCTTCGAGGCCCCCGAACTGCACCGCATCGTCGACCTGATGCGTGAGCTGCGGGCCACCGACGCCCGTCGGCATACCCGCGCGGAGACACCGTTTTTCACCGGTCCACGCGTGCCTGTCGAGCAGTTGGTGAACGCTTTGCCCTAATCGAGGCCCTGAACCAACAGAACAGGGGGGTACATGACCCAATTCGACCCGACCGATCCCACCCGCTTCGAGCAGATGTATCGCGACGACCGGATGTCGCATGGGTTGCCTGCCGCCACGCCGTGGGACATCGGTGGTCCGCAGCCGGTGGTTCAGCGGCTGGTTGCACTGGGCGCGATCAAAGGTGAGGTGCTCGACCCGGGAACCGGACCGGGTCACCACGCGATCTACTACGCGTCGGCGGGCTACTCGGCCACCGGTATTGACGGGTCAGCGGGTGCGCTGGAGCGGGCCCGGGAAAACGCGCGGAAGGCCGGGGTGTCGGTCAACTTCGAGCTGGCGGATGCCACCAAGCTGGAGGGGCTGGAGGGCCGGTTCGACACCGTCGTCGACTGCGCCTTCTACCACACCTTCAGCACCGATCCTGAGCTACAGAAGTCCTATGTGCAGGCGCTGCACCGGGCTACCAAGCCGGGAGCGCGGCTGTACATGTTCGAGTTCGGTGAGCACGACGTCAACGGCTTCACAATGCTGCGGTCGTTGTCCGAGGACGACTTTCGTCAGGTGCTCCCGGTCGGCGGCTGGGAGATCACCTACCTGGGAACGACCACTTATCTGGTCAACCTGAGCGTGCAGACGATCGAGATGATGGCTGCGCGAAATCCCGACATGGCCGATCAGGTTCAGACGTTGCTGGAACGGTTCCGCGCGATGGAACCATGGCTGGTCAATGGCCGGGTGCACGCCCCGTTCTGGGAAGTGCACGCCACTCGGATGGACTGACGGACGCCACACTCGGCGTTTAAGGGCCGCGAAACTTAAACCACGGCGATGATGAACGGCGTGTCGTCGCCACTGGTTAAGTGTCGCGGCATCCCCGACGGATGAGCGCGCCGCGCACGCGTCGCACCACGTCCTCGGGCTTGTCCTCAGCGATTACCCGGACGACGATCCAGCCCAGTTCCTCGAGCTTGCGTTGCCGGTCCTGGTCGCGGGCGTACTGGCGGCGGTTGGCGCGATGGTGGTCGCCGTCATACTCGACGGCCACCATGTACTTCTGCCAGCCCATGTCAACCACGCCAACCAGTCGCCAGTTCTCTTGCACCGGTATTTGCGTGGTGGGAACGGGCAGGCCTGCGTCGATCAGCAGTAAGCGCAGCCAGGTTTCCTTCGGCGACGCGGCGCCCGGATCGACCAGCGGAAGCGCCGCGCGTAGCCGCCGCATGCCCCGCGCCCCCGCGTACCGCTTGGCCAGCAGCAGCACCTCCTCGCTTGAGAACGGCGTCGCCCGCATCAGCGCGTCGAGCCGCGCCACCGCCTCGCCAGTGGGCAGTTGCCTAGCTACTAAGACCTGAAAAAGTCGGCGTCGTGATTATGGCCGTTGCCGGGTGGTGCCGGGTCGGCATGGCCGCTGGGCCGTGGTGTCGATGTCATGCTGCGAGGGTGCTGATCTTGACGAGGTTGTGTGCGAGGACGCCGTGGCCGCACCAGGTTCGAGCGCCATCGATGCCGGTGAATTCGGTGCGGTTCCAGCCGTAGCTTCGTTTGAGGTGGTTGATTCGGCCTTCGGATCCGGTACGCCATTTGATCTTGTCTCGGAAGGCTCGTCGGTGTTCGAATTCGCGACGGGCGGCGCTGGGTTTGCTCCGGCGTGGGATGGCCACGTTGCGCACGCCGAGGCCCTGTAGGTCACGTTCGACCGATGCGTCTCCGTAGCCGCGATCGGCGGTCACCGCCCGTGGTGGGCGTCCGGCGCGGCGGGTGATCCGTGCGATCGCCGGTGCCAATTGTGCTGTATCAGGCGGGTTTCCGAGCTCGACGTTGTGGTCGAGGATGACGCCGTCGGCGTTGTCGACGATCTGGGCCTTGTAGCCGAACTCGACCGGCTTGCCCAGGCGTCCTTTGCGGATCGGACGCGCATCGGGGTCATGCAGGCTAACCAGCCTGCTGCTCGAGTCGGGCATCACCCCGGCCAGTCGGCTTCGGGTCTGCGCCACCACACGCTGGGTGCGGGCCACCACTGTGGTCAAGTGGTTGATTGCCTGGTGCAGCCGGGCTCTGCGCCGCCCGCTCACAGTGCGCAGCGCACGTTTGGCGTTGCGCAGCACCGTGGCGCCATCACAGATGGCCGCTTCGGCGATCCCGGCCAACTCGCCGGTGATACGCCGCACCGCGGCTTGGGCCTGACCACGTTGCTGCTGGTCGCGCAACCGCAGCTTCGAGGCGATCGAGCGGGCTCGACGACCCGCCGAGCGCCGCCGGTCGCGGGCTCGGGTACGCACCGCGCCACCGGCGGCTTTGATCTGCTCCACACCGCGCGCCATCGAGCCGATGGCCTTGGCCAACAGTCCCGAGTCCGTCGGGTAGCCCACATCAGCCTCCACCACGGTGGTGTCGGCACGCACCTTGTTGGTGCGCAGTAGCTTCGCCCCGGCCGCCTTGGCCAGCAGCGCCTCGTTCAAACCGGCCACCGCATCCGCACCGCAGCGGGTGGTGATCTTCATCAACGTGGTCGGATGCGGCACCGACCCATCCAGCGGAATACGGCAGAACCGGCGCCAAGCAATCGAATCCGACACCTCTCGGCACAGCGACTCATAGCCCAACCGGTAGCGGAACTTCAAAAACATCAACCGCAGGTACGACTCCATGGGGATCGAGGGCCGCCCCATCTGCGGATCGAAGAACGGCGCGAACGGCGCGAAAAACGCCGCGTCGTCGAGCAGCGCATCGACCCGGGCCAACTCCTCAGGTAGCCGCTGCAGCTCTTCCGGCAGCACCGACTCCCACAACGAGCACTGATCGCCTACAGTACGAAACACGATGGCCTCAATCCCTTCCGCAACAAGGGCATTGAGGCCATCTTCCCAGCTCAGCGCCAACTAACCGCTGATCAACTCGCCGACTTTTTCAGGTCTTAGTAGCTAAGTCGAGCGCCGTCCTTGCCGGAGTGGTCACTGGCAGACCGGCAACACGGGTAACCTCGTCCGGCTCAACTCGCTGATTGCGGGTGATCACGCCAACCGGGGGATGCGGGTTACGCCAGATCAACTCGATGGGCTCGTCGTCGTCAATCCAATCCGAACCATGGAGCGCCGCCGCGGCAAGTCCGGCTAGCACCC
Source organism: uncultured Actinomycetota bacterium (assembly GCA_963730415.1). Taxonomy (GTDB): domain Bacteria; phylum Actinomycetota; class Actinomycetes; order Mycobacteriales; family Mycobacteriaceae; genus Mycobacterium. The sequence continues at coordinate 1,188,856 of CAVSSC010000004.1, forward strand.
CGCGTCGGTCCGACCACAACCACGCCGCAATCGAACGCGTTCGCAGCGATGGTGTCGCGTAATCCGGCAGATAAATGTCGGGATAGATTGCGCGGAACCCGGTTCGCAGCCGATACGGGCTCAGCCTTCCCAGCCGCACGGCCTCGCTGCCTCTAAATACGTCGTCCACAAACGAAGGACGTCACGACGAACCGGCAAGATCCGCGAGACTTAAACCACGGCGATGGCGAGCGGCGTGTCGTCGCCACTGGTTAAGTGTCGCGGCGCTGAGCCCCGCTAAGCCTTAGCCGGCACCAGGCGCAGCGAGATCGAGTTGATGCAGTACCGCTGATCCGTCGGCGTCGGATATCCCTCACCGGCGAACACATGGCCCAGGTGGCTGTGGCAGTTCGCGCACAGCACCTCGGTGCGCGTCGTTCCCATCGAATGATCGGGGCGCAGGATCACCGCGTCGGAGCTCGCCGGGTCGAAAAACGAGGGCCAGCCGCAATGTGACTCGAATTTCTCTGTGCTGCGGAACAATTCGGCACCGCAGGCCCGGCACTGGTAGACGCCCTCGGTTTTGGTGTCGGTGTACTCACCGGTGAAGGGCCGCTCGGTGCCGGCACGACGCAGCACGTCGAACTCCTGCGGGTTGAGTCTCTGACGCCACTCGTCATCAGACAGTTGCAGCTTGGGATGTCCGGTGTCAGAGAAGGTCATGCGTCCACGCTAGCGCGGTCCTGCTCGGCCGTCAGCCACGCCGGATCGATCCCGTCGTCCAGCCGGTTCTGGGCTTTGGCGTCCAGATAACGGAAGTACAGCACGGTAAACGCCACGATCAGCAGCAGCGACCACCCGTAGGTGATCTTCAGGTATTGCAGCGCGCGGCCATACCTCATCCATCGGTAAATCAGCCAGTCGTCCAGCGCCATGAAGCCATAGATCCCCAACCACGCCGGCCAGTTGCGGATCAGCGAGTTCGGCAGCACCACCGTCATAAGAAACGGGAACAGCATCATCGAGTAGTAGCCCTGGGCCAGCGACGACACGAGGAACGACCACAGCATCAGCACGCCCGTGGAGTTGGTGAACCAGAACAGCGGGTCGCGGGTGCGGTAGTAGCGGTACAGCAGCCACAGCGCACCGATCGCGAGCAGGGTGAACAGGATTCGCAGGAACACGATCAGCCAGGTGGGCAGGCCGAAGTACACACCGTTGCCCTCGATCGAGCTGTTGAAGTAGTCCCGGGTGCCCAGGAAGTAGGGCACCGTACGGGTGACAAAGTCCATCGGGTCGCTCACCAACGGCCACGCGGCCAGGTTGATGGCCACAGGAATCACGAAGGCCGGCACCAGCGCGCGCCACTGCCGGTTCAGCAGGGGCAACAACAGCAGCGGCAAGAGCACGGGTTTGAGCGTCAGCGTTAGACCGATCGCGGCACCGGCCCACCATTGACGACCGGCTCGGCCGTCCAGCAGCCAGCGCAGGAACAGTATCTCCGCCAGCAGGACGCAGCCGTTGATGTTGGTGAAGACGAGCGTGCTGGTCACCGTCTCGGTGCAGAACATGGCCAGCAGCAGAGCGGGCGCGGCCACCGAGGAGAGGGTGAATTTGAACATCCGCAGCAGCAAATACCAGGCGATCAAGATGGCCACGGTGTTGATCAGGATGAATAGAAACCGCGACGGCGTGAAGGGCAGGTAACCAAAGGGCGCCATCAGCAAGGTGCCGCCGGGCGGGTACAGGTAGTGCGGGTCGACGTAGTCGAAGTGCTCGTTGTAGATGTCCCAGCCGTGCCGGAAGTTCAGCACCGCCCGGTAGACAGGTTTGAAATCGTCGGTGATGTTGCCGTTGATGGAAAGTGGAATGCTGCGGTGCAGCACCGACATGATGGCTATCGGCCACAACGCCAGCCGCAAGATGGCCGTCGCGCTGGGTGCGCCGGTGCGAGGACGAAATGCCGCCAGCGTCCGATCACGCAAGCCGGTTCGGGTCGATTCAGCTGCCGCCACCAGCGCACCGTACCGCGCGGCTGATCCCGAAGTCTCAGGCGGGACAGTACGTGTCGGTTCCGGGCAGCTTGCCGCTGTTGAGATAGCCGATCAACGGTGGGACCGCGCAGCTCGAATAGATGCTGGCGCCGTGGCCGATGCCCTGCCACATCACCCGCTTGCTGGCCGCGTTGGCGTTGATGACGGTGGCCGCTGTCTGCGCGACGCCCTCGGTCCCGACGATCGGGTCGTTCTGCACACCCAACAACAGGACGTCGACCTTCAAAGATTTCGGCGGCGCCGGCGGCGAGCCGGTGGGCCAGTGCACGCATTTGACCAAGTTGAGCGCGGCGACGGTGCCGAACTGGGGATACAGCTTCCCCCACGCCACGACGAGTTCGCGCACCCGGTCCGGGGTGGGGCGGTTGATCGCGTCGCTACAGGAGTTGACGAACTGGCCGTCTGAGTCCTCGGTGGCGTCGGCGTGGTTGATCAAGTTGTTCAGCTGATTGGTGTCGCCGGAGCGGGCGGCCGCCAGCGCATTGGCCAGACTTGTGGTGGCGTTGACGCGGCCGCCGGAGGGGAAGCCCAAGGCGACGGTAATGGCGTTCGCCACCTGGGCCACCGACGCGCCACCGGGCCCCTTGCCGGCGCGGGCGTCGGCGAGCAGCGCGCTGACGGCGCCTTTCGGGTCGGGACCCAGCGCGCAGTTCACGGCAATGCACTGGGCGGCGAACGCGTCGAGTGCGGCCTGCTGACCCTTGACCTGTTGCTCGGCGGCGGCTTCGTCGTTGACGCCCAACGCAACTGGTGAGTCGAGAATCAGTCGGGCGACCTTGTCAGGCCGCGATGCGGCGTAGGCCAGCGCCACCTGGGTGCCGTTGCCGATCCCGACCAGCGCGACTGCGGGTACGTCCCACAGGCTGCGCAGTCGCTCGATATCCGAGGCGGCGTGCGCATTGTCGTAGGCGGAGGCGCCCGGTGCGATGGCGTCGGTGCAGTTTGTGGTGGCGGTGTTCGAGACGTCGGAAAGGTTGGCAACCGGATCGTCGCCGCTTTGGAATTGCGCCTGGTCACGCATCTCTTGACGGTCGAAATTATCGCGGCAGTCGATCGGGCTCGACATGCCTATGCCGCGACGGTCGACGGCGACGATGGGGTGGGTTTGGAGCACGTCGGCGCCCGCCCGGGAAAGCCAGACCGGCAACTGCGTCGAAGACGGCAGGTCGGATCCGGTGGTGAAGACAAGGGGGCCCGCATCGTGCGGGGTCTGATTCGAGCGGGCGCGGACCACGCCGATGCTCAGGGTGCCGGTCCCACCGTTGACCGGGTCCAGGTCGGCGTCGTAGTTCGCGCAATCCAGCTGGACGCCGGGGGCGGCGGGAACCGCCGCGTCGGTGAACACCCGCGACGTGCAGTCGTGCCATGGCAAGTCGTTTTTGGGTGCAGCGATTTGCGGTGGGCCGCTGGGAGGCGGCTTCGTGGTGGCCGCTCCTTGCGGTCGGGCACCGGAATTGGTGGCGAACCGCGGGTCCGCGGCCAGGCCCGGGACGCAGCCGGCCAGCACTGTTGTCGCCGCAACCAGGATTGTGGCGAACGTGTTCTGCCGACCCATGCCGACCACAGTAGCCAGTGTCCGGCTAATCCTTGACGTAGCGGGTGTACAGGTAGCCGGCATCGTCGGTCAGGATGTGGGCACAGCGCATCCGGGTCAGCAGCTGGCCCGGGCCCGTCGCGATGCGCCGGGCCAGGCCGCCGACGATATAGGGCGCGATCGTCAGACACAGTTCGTCGAGCATGTCGCGCTGGATCAACGAGCCGAGCAGCGTCGGTCCGCCTTCGGTGAGGATGCGCCGCATTCCGCGACCGCTGAGGACCGCCAGCATGGCGGCCTCGTCGACGTTGCCGGGATCGCTGCCGGAGCAGTCGACCACCTCGCAAAGGTCGGTGAGCAGCAGGCGCGCTTGATCGGCTGCCGCTGTGCAGGTGAGCACCAGTGGTGGCACCTCGGTGCGGGTGAACACCGCCATGTCCCGGTCCAGGCGACCCGACTTAGTGACGATCGCCAGTTGCGGGACTTCGCTTTGCCCGCGGGCTTGCCGCCGCTGGCGCTGGGCGACGCTCAGCTGCGCGCCGGAATAACCCTCGATCCGCACGGTGCCCGCGCCGACCACGATGACGTCAGCGAGCTCACGAAGCAGGTTGAAAATGAACCGGTCGCCGGGACCTCCCATTGTGCCGCTGCTGCCACCGGCGGTGGCCCCGCCGTCGACACTGGTGATGAAATTGGCCCGCACCCACGTCGCGTCGCGTTCGGGATAGTCGTAGAGCTGGGGGAGTTCACCGTCGTCGAGTTCGCGTTCCGATCCGAGCAGCGACAGCGGCGTCTCTGAGCTTTCAGTGGCGCCAGAGTCGGACATGAGTCTGATTGCAGCACGCCGCTACAGTTCCTGCATGCACGGGTCCACCTATGCGGAAGCCTCCGGCCGGGTGGCTCACCTGGTGGATCGGCATCCGAAGGTGTCGCCGGAGCGGCTGATCGCTCAATTAAGACCGCCCCCAACATTCGCCGAGGTGAGCTTCGCGACGTATCGCCCCGATCCGGCGGAGCCGACGCAAGCTGCCGCGGTCATGGCGTGTCAAGACTTCTGCCGGCAGGCCGTGGAGCGCCGGGCGGGCCGGCGAAACCCGTTGGGCAGACGGGTAGTGCTGCCCGGCGTCGGGCTGTACCTGGACGGTGGGTTCGGTGTGGGCAAGACTCACCTGCTGGCGTCGGCCTACTACCAGTTGCCCGGCCCGGGACCGGATGGGGCGCCGGCTGCCCCAACTCCCAAGGCATTCGCGACATTTGGCGAGCTGACCCAGCTCGCCGGGGTGTTCGGTTTCGTCGAATGCGTCGATCTGCTGGCCAACTACACGGCGGTGTGCATCGACGAGTTCGAACTCGATGATCCGGGCAACACCACGCTGATCTCGCGGATGCTTTCGTCACTGGTCGAGCGTGGGGTGTCGGTGGCTGCCACCTCCAACACGCTGCCCGAGCAGCTCGGCGAGGGCCGCTTCGCAGCCCAGGACTTTCTCCGCGAGATCAACACGCTGGCAAGCATTTTCACCACAGTGCGGATCGACGGGCCCGATTACCGGCATCGCGGCTTGCCACCGGCGCCGCAGCCGCTGTCGGACGAGGAGGTGGCTGCGCGCGCCGCGAGGGTCGACGGCTGCGACGCTTGACGATTTCGATGCGCTGTGCGCGCACTTGGCCACCATGCACCCGTCGCGGTATCTGACGCTCATCGAGGGGGTGACCGCAGTGTTTTTGACTGGCGTGCACGGTATCGACGACCAGAACGTTGCGCTGAGGCTGGTGTCGCTGACCGATCGGCTGTACGACGCCGGCATCCCGGTGGTGGCCTCAGGGGCCAAGTTGGACACCATCTTCAGCGAGGAGATGCTGGCAGGCGGGTACCGAAAGAAGTACCTACGGGCCATTTCTCGGCTATTGGCGCTGACCGCCGGGGTTAATGAAGCCCGCAAACCATGACATAGTCGTTTTCGCGACGGGCTGCCCACTTGAAATGTCCTGGTACCTCTGATCGTAAAGCCGCTCTTGGTGTAAAAGCGTTGTGCGCGTTGGTTTGCCTGGTTGACGCCCAGCCACACGCAGCGTACGCCCCACTCGTCGGCCGTTGCCAGCGCAAGGTCCATCAGTGCTGTCGCGGCCCCGGCGCCGTGGTAGTCGGGCAGCACATACAGCTTGGACAGCTCAGCGGCCGGGCGGATGTGAACTGCTCGCTGTACGTCGGCGTCTTCGGCCACGCCGCGAATAAGCATGGCGTAACCGATAATCCGGCCGTCTTGCTGTGCGGTGAGAATCGCGCGTTGCGGATCGGCCAGATACTCTGCGAAGCGGTCGGCCGACAGGTTGGTATCGATGAACGACGCGATGTTCTCGGGCGCCATCGAAGGCGGACATGCCAACGGAAATGTGCGTGCGGCGATAGCGGCAAGCTGTTGGATATCAACGGAGTCCGTCGTGCCGACGTGTACGGCTCGTGTCAGAGGTTCCGCGGGGATCAAAGATTCCATTGCGCGAGGTGGTAGCCCGTCTTCTTGTCCAGCAGGACGACGGTGGAGACGGGATCGCGGTAGGCGTCCCAATACACTTCGCCGCGCACGATCGCTCCGTTCGGGGCGTTCACGAGCACGTTGTCCAGCGCGTCGGGCGCATCGGATGGCTTCGGCTTGTAGGCGTCGGCGAACGGGGTCACTCCGTCGAAGCTGAAGTTGGTCGCCATGATGAACGGATTGGGCACCCTGATCGCGCGGACGGTCACGTCGGCGCGCTCGGCGGTGCTGCCGGGAAAGCTTTTGACCGGAACGCCGCTGCGCGTGTAGCCGAATCCCGGCGGCGGGTCGCAGGGCGCCACGCTGCTGACGGTGACGTCTGCGATGTAGGTGCCGGTGTCCACCCGCAGCGTGTCACCGATGTGGCCGATCGGCGCGTCACCGGCCCAAGCGCGGGGAGCGGCAACACCGACAGCGGTGACACTCGCAGCGGCGACGAGGAAGGTGGACAGGACGATCAGCCAGCGGTGCATCTTCGCCACGTCTTTGCCTCCTAGGCACCCTTATAAGGGGACCTTCGCATGATTGCACACGCGGTATTGCGACGGGGAGGGTTGGACGACACCTGGTCAGCCGTCTTGGGCAGCGTCCGGGTTGACGCTCTTGCCGCTGCTGAGTAATTCCAGCGCGTCGATCAGATCGGCTTCGACGCGGTCCTTGTCGACGCCGCATCGGTGCAGCGGTCCGTCTCCGTCTTCCAGTTCGAGCAGCGCCAGCAGCAGGTGTTCGGTGCCGATGTAGTTGTGGCCGAGCCGAAGCGCTTCGCGGAAGGTCAGTTCCAGAGCTTTGCGTGCCGGTCCGCTGAACGGGATGAGCTCGGGAGTTTCGGTGCCGGCTGGGGGCAGGTCTACGGCGGCGCGGAGGGCCTCGGCGTCGACCTTCTGTCGATGCAGGAGCACGGTGGCCAGGGCGGCCGGATCGCTGAGCAGGCCGAGCAGCAGGTGATCGGGGGTGATTTCGCTGTTGGCGGCTTCGTGCGCGGCGTTCTGGGCCGCCACGACCGCGCCGCGCGCCCGCGGGGTGAAGCGCCCGAAACCCTGTTCGGGGTCCAGGGTGGTGGGCTCGGCTCGCGGGACGAACCGCTTCTGGGCGGCCTGTTTGGTGACGCCCATGCTTTTGCCGATGTCGGTCCAGGACGCTCCGGAGCGGCGGGCCTGATCGACGAAGTGCCCGATCAAGTGGTCGGCGACCTCGCCGAGGTGCTCGCCGGCCAGAACCGCATCGGCCAGTTGATCCAGCACGTCGGTGTGCACCGATTTGATGGCGTTGATCAGCTCGTCGAGGCGGACCGGGTAGGCGATGCGGGTCGGGTCTGACATGGCGTCAACGATAGGTTGACGACGGCATCGCTGTCAACCGCAGGTTGACGGGCATTAGTTTGCTGCACGAGATGCGGGCTCGTCGCTCCTCTGGGACGATCACGGAGCATGAGGTTCCTTCTGACGCTGTCAAGTTTTGCCGCCATGATCGGCATGGCCGTGCCGGCGCACGCCGATAGCACCGACGACGCATTCCTCGCCTCACTGAACGCGGCCGGCATCACCTATTCCGACCCGGACAAGGCCGTAGGGGCAGGCAAATGGGTGTGCGACCGGTCAATGGGGGAACCCAGATGCCGGATGTCGTCAAGACGCTCCAATCCAAGAACTCCTCACTGAGCGAGGACAAAGCCAACAAGTTCACGGCAATCGCTGCCAACGCGTACTGCCCGGACGCGATCTCGAGCACTAGCTCGACCCCCAGCGCGACCCCTGCCGCCTCTTAGCTCCATAGCGGCGTAGCGGCGGGGCGTTAATGTGATCCCGTTTTTACAATCCCGTCCACTAACACCGGGTTAACGAAACCTGTATTCAACATTTCGCCCGTAGCATTTCGGCGACGGACGGCGGCCGGTAGTCGAGAGGAAGCAGCTTGGACTTCCTTCAAATGCAGTTCGTCGATCCGCTTAGCAATGTCCTGAACACGCATATCCTCATCTACTTGCTCATCGGTGTTGGCATCTATTTCACGGTGCGCACCCGATTCATTCAGATCCGGTACTTCGGGCGGATGCTTCGCCAGATCCGCAGATCCCACCGCCAAGACGGTGGGATCTCCTCTTTCCAGGCATTCTGCGTTGGCCTGGCGTCGCGCGTGGGCACCGGAAACATCGCCGGCGTCGCTATCGCGCTCACCGTCGGTGGCCCCGGTGCGATCTTTTGGATGTGGGTGGTAGCCGCGGTCGGCATGGCCACCGCGGTGATCGAGGCGACCCTGGCCCAGATTTTCAAAGTTCGCTCGGATGACGGCGCCTTCCGGGGTGGCCCCGCGTTTTACATCCAGCGTGGGCTGCGCTCACGGACTGGTGGCGTCGTCTTTGCCCTGCTGCTGGTGTTCACCTTCTCGACCGCATTCAACATGGTGGAGACCAACGCGATCAGCGGAGTCTTGAAGTCATCGCATGGCATCGACATCGGTTGGACCACAGCGGGTTTGGCGGTGCTGGCAGCACCGGTGCTATTCGGTGGGGTGCGCGGAGTCGCCAAGTTCGCCGGATCAGTCCTTCCGGTTGTGGCGCTGGTGTACACGTTGCTGGCGCTCGCGATTGTGGCGGCCAACATTAGCCAGCTGCCGGCGGTGATCGAGGAGATCATTGGCGGGGCCTTCGGAATCAGGCAGATGGCAGGCGGTTTCGCCGGCGGTATCGCGACGGCGATGCTGACCGGGGTGAAGCGGGGCCTGTTCGCCTGCGAGGCGGGGATGGGCAGCTCGCCCAACATTGCCGGCGCTGCGACCGTCGCACATCCGGTGGAGCAGGGCCTTATCCAGTCGCTCGCGGTTTTCGTCGACACCATGGTGATATGCACGGCGACGGCATTCATCGTGCTGATGTCGGGACCCGACGTCTACGATCCGGCTCACACCGGTTCGATCGCCGGCGCCAGCCTGACCGAGTCGGCGATCGCGGCTGGTCTCGGTTCGTGGAGCACCGTTGTGATGACCACAGTCGTGTTCGTCTTTGCGTTCGCCTCGGTCCTTAGCAACTACGTAGTTGCTGAGGCCAACCTGTTCTTCCTGGGTGGCCGACACCTGGCGATCAACGGACTGAAAGTCGTGACGCTGGCGGCGATCGTGTTCGGCGCGATGTCCAAGCTCACGCTGGTGTGGGCGCTGGCCGATCTGACGATGGCGCTGATGGCCATCGCCAACCTGGTCGCCATTTGCTTGCTGGGAAAGTGGGCGTTTGCGGCGCTCACGGATTATCACCATCAATTCGTGCGCGGCCAGATGCCGGTCTTCGTTGCCAGTGAGGCCGGCCTACCCGGTGTTCTCGACGGTGACATCTGGGAGACTCCGGAGCGTCGGCAAGTCGGTGCGCTGCCCGAGTCGTTACGGATGCGCCGGCCGGCGCTGCGGCCTTCCCGGGCGCCGGCCGCGTAGCGGGCCCAGGGCCGGTAAAGTTCACGCCCCGTTCGCCCGACGAGATGCGAATCACCGGGACATTTGGGACAATCAGCTGCGCTATGCGACTTCTACTCGTGCTGACAAGCGTCGCCGCCGCGGTCGGCCTGGCCGCTCCGGCGTACGCCGACATCGACAACGATCAGGATTTCCTGAAAGACCTTCGAGATGCCGGCATCACCTACCAGGATTCCGGCAACGCGATCACCATCGGCAAATCGGTGTGTGACTTGCTCGACGACGGACAGTCGGACGCGAAGATCGTGACGGACCTCCGCAACCAAAATCCGGCCTTCCAGGGGGCCAGCGCGGCCAAGTTCACGTATCTCTCGGCCGCCCATTACTGCCCCAAATACATCACCGGCGAGGACCGCGACCCAAAGCCGCGAGGCAACTGAGCGCTGACTAGTCGCCCACGCCGATCGATGGCGTAGCGCGTCGCAATACGCTAGTGGTTATGCGCGTCGATCCCGGACCGCTGACATGGGACGCTGTGGTTGCGACATGGCATCTGGACCTCGTCTCCGCGACGGTAATCGTGGTGCTCGCCGGCGGATATGCGTGGTGCTACCGACGCACCCGAAACGCCGGGCAACCGGTCGGAGCCGCGCACGCCGGGTGCTTCGGGGTGGGCATGGTGGTGTGGGCGCTGGCCACGACGAGCGCGATCGGCGCCTACGCGTACGTCCTGTTTTGGGTGCGAGCGCTGCAGGTGGTGCTGCTGCTTTACGTCGTGCCGTTCTTCATCGCGCAGGGCAAACCGGTCACCGTCGTACGCGATGCCCTGGGTCCGGCCGGGCGCGAGCGCATCGATCGGTTGTTGGCGACCCGGTTCGCCCGGGTGCTCGCACACCCGGCGACCACGTCACTGGCGATGCTCGCCACACCGTGGCTGCTCTACCTGACGCCCTGGTACACCGCGGCCCTCGAGAACGAATGGGTCGGCGCGCCGACTCGAATCTTGTTGGTAGCGTTTGGCTTCGGGTATTTCTACGCCCGGCTGCAAGCGGACCCCGTGCCCCGCAGGTACCCCCAGCTGATCTCGCTGCTGATCACCGTCGCAGAGGCCCTCGGCGACGGCGTCCTGGGGTTGGTCATCTGGCAGGGCTCATTGATCGGCGCGGCGTATTACGCGGGGTTGCACCGATCCTGGGGACCTGATCAGCGGCTCGATCAGACGATCGGTGCCGGCGTCTTATGGATCCTCGGGGACCTGGTCGGGTGGCCGTTTGTGCTGCTGCTGATGCGCGCGCTGTCCCGCGACGAGAAGGCGCACGCGGTCCAGGTCGATGCCGAGTTGGACATGGCGGAAGGCGCCGACGAGTGAACGTGCCGCGCCGTCGGGATTGTGGTGGGAGAACGACCCACAACTGCGCGAGCGATTCCGTCGAGGCTGACGTCCCTAAACCGCGCGGGCTTCGACGATGCTGAAACGCGACGCGGTGTCTACCACGCGGGTCATCTGGAAACCGGCTTCGTCGAGTAGGCGGCGGTACTCGCCGGCGGTGCGTTCCCGGCCGTTGTTGATGATCAGCATTTCCATGTCCGTCCACTTGGCGATGGATCCACCATCGTCTTCGGTGATGACCCCCTCGACGAGCAGTAACGTGGCGCCGGCGGCAGCGGCCGACCGCACATTCCGCAGAATCTGCACCGACGGGTCGTCGTCCCAGTCGTGGATGATGTGCTTGAGGACGTAGGCGTCGCCACCGACTGGAACGCTGTCGAAGAATGAGCCCTCGGCAAGTCGAACTCGTTCTGCGACATGCAATTCCCGCAGCAACGGCATCGCTCCCGCGATCACCTCGGGTAGGTCGTACAGCACGCCTTGCGCATTGGGCGCCGATGCCAGGATCGCGGCGAGCAGCCGGCCATGACCGCCGGCGACGTCGACGATCGTGCCGAATTGCGTGAAGTCGTAGGCGTCGACGACGGGCCCGATTGCGGAACCCGACAAGCCCGTCATCGCGTCATTGAAAATCTGCCCGAACTCAGGCTCGTGGCCCAAGTAGTCGAAAAAGCCCTTGCCGCGCAGTGCCGGAACGACCGCGTTGCCCGTTTTGATCGCGTCGGTCAGCAGGCTCCAATGCTCGCGGTGATGTCGCGAGCCGACGAATCGCGCCATCGCAGCCATCGAGACCGGGGCATCGGAGCGCAGCAGCTCGGCCATCGGATTCAGCTCGTAGCGGGCGTCATCGCGCTGCGCGAAAATGCCCCTGCCGATCAAGGCCCGCAGCAGCCGGTGCAGCGCGTCGGGGTTGGCCCCGACCTTGCCGGCCAGTTCGTCGATCGATAGCGGGCCGCCCGGAGAGCGCGTCCGCGACGCGCAAGTCGGCAACCGCGGTGATGCCCTGCGACATCCACGCGGCGAGGATCAGCTCCTGCATCAGCCTCCGCCGGGGGAGCCGTGTTTCGGTCGAGGGGAGGCATATCAGAAGTTGTCACGGTGCGCCCTTGAGGTCGGTGGCAGCTGAACTCCACGGAGTCTTGCATGGATTGCTGAGGACTTACCAAACCGTGTGGATCAAACGCGGGGCATCGCCCGTAAAGCTCGGTGGGCTTGACCCTGTCCTGTGGACACAGGGTCAGGCGGCTTGTGCCGTCTGAGTGAATCGGTCTTCGTATTCGACCGGGCTGATCATACCCAGGGCTGAGTGGCGTCGGCGCCGGTTGTAGACACGTTCGATCCAGTCGCCGACCGCGAGTTTGGCGGCCATGCGGGTAGGCCATAGGTAGCGATCATAGAATTCGACTTTCAATGTCGCCCAGAATGATTCGGCTGCTGCGTTATCCCAACACACTCCAGTTCGGCCGACCGAACGAGCCACATTGTGTCGATCGGCGAACCGTGCCAACTGTGCGGAAGTGTATTGACAACCGCGGTCGGCGTGCAGAATTACTTCCTGGGCCAGCTCGCCGCGCATCGCGAGGGCCATGGACAGCGCCGACTCGACGAGATCGGTGCGCAGGTGCTCATCGAGGGCCCAGCCGATCACCCGCCGTGAGCAGCCATCGCGCACCGCGCACAGGTACAGCCAACCCTGCCCGGTGCGCAAGTAGGTGATGTCCGAGGTCCACACCCGATCCAGCTCCCCGGTGTCGAACCGCCGCCTCACCAGGTCCTTCGGCACCGGCGCGTCCAGATCAACCACCGTGGTGGCTGGCGCGAATCGCCGCGGGCTGATCCCAGCCAGGCCCTGGCGGCGCAGCGAGGCCGCGACGGACTTGCGCGATACCCGCGTGCCGGCGGCACGCAGATCGGCCAGGATGCGTGGGGCGCCGTAGACGCCGTCGGACGCCTTGTGGAAGTCGGCGACCTGGGCGTCCAGCTCGGCACGCCGCTGCCGCGACGGCGAAGGCCCGCTGTCACGGGACCGGCGCCATTTGTAGAACCCCGACCGTGACACCTCCAGCAGCCTGCACATCCGTGACACGGTGTAGATGGCCTTCTCCGACTCGATCACCCGGTAGGCCTCTACCGGTTCTGTTCGGAGACGAAGAAGGCCGCGGCTTTTTTCAAAAACTCACGATCTAAACGCAATTCGGCATTCTCGCGGCGCAGACGGTCCAGCTCTGCGCGTTCATCGGCATCGAGCACCGCGCCAGTATTCCCGGCATCATCGGCTGCGCGGGCCAGGCGCACCCAACGACCCAACAATTGTTCGCCGATGCCGATCTCGGCCGCCACATGGGCCACCGGCCGGCCAGTCTCGATCACCAGGCGGGCAGCCTGTTCCCGGAACTCCGGGGTGTACTTCCGACGCTTGCCCGACATACAGACAACCTTCCCGCAGGACCAGGGGTCCTACCAGTCAGGTGTCCACCATCAGGGGTCAATCCCACTCGGTAACGTGTCGTCGGTTGACGCTTCGTGTCGAGAGGATGCGCGGTGAGAACAGGACTGGCCGCGGGCGCGGCGCTGGTCGGTGCCACTGGCTTGTTGGGCTGGGGCGCCGCGCGGGCGATGGTCGCGCGGATCCAGGGCAACCCGGATCCGTTTCCGCGTGAACAGCTTATCGCTGAACCAGTGGGCGAGCAGGTGTTGGTCACCCGCCCCGATGGGACGGTGCTGCACGCGTTGGTCGCAGGCCAAGGACCGGCGGTGGTTTTCGTCCATGGCTACACCGCCAGGATCCTCGAGTGGAACTTCGTGTGGGACGCGTTGCAGGCTCGAGGATTTCGTGTCATCGCCTTCGATCAGCGCGGCCACGGGCGTTCCACCCTCGGCTCCGAAGGGATCGGATCTGCGCCCATGGCGGCGGATATCGCCGCGGTTCTGCAGCACTTCGATGTTCACGACGGCGTGCTCGTCGGACACTCGATGGGTGGATTCGTCAGCATCCGTGCGGTGCTCGACCACCCCGACCTGGCGCAGCGGCTGCGCGGGCTGGTGCTGTTCGCCACCTGGGCGGGCCGCATTCTGGATGGGGCGCCGCAGAACCGACTGCAGATCCCACTGCTACAGCGCGGCATTTTGCAGCGGCTGATGCGCAATAACACCGTGGGGGCGCTGTTCGGGGCCGCGCAATGCGGGGCGCGCCCGTCACCGGCGATGATCTCGGTATTCGTCGAGTTATTTAACCAACACATGGATGAACACGGACCGCTGCTCCCGATTGTGCGCGCGTTCTCACGCGAGGATCGATACCCGCGCCTGGGCGAAATCGCGGTGCCGACTGTGGTGATGGTCGGCACCGCGGATCGCACAACGCCGCCAAGTCATTCGCGCCGGCTCGCCGAAGGCATACCCGGCGCGCGGCTGGTCAAGGTGCCCGACGGCGGGCATTTGCTGAATTGGGAAGCAGCCGACGAGCTGACCAAGGTCATCGAATCGTTTCCAGCACAACGGGATTCAAAATCTCGATCAGTGACGCAGTGATTCTTCGATTCGTCCGTTGTTCAGGTTCGAGCGGGTTGCGGCCTGTCTAGCAAACAAGAAATTTACGTAATATCGCGTCCCGTTGACCAAATGGTCCGCTATGTTGCGCCGGACACAGCAAACGTGACCACACGCCCGAAGGAGTCAATAGTGATGAAGGTATCGGCGACGGCAGCCGGTTTGGCGGCCGCCACTGTGGTGGTTGGTGTGGCGGTCACGGGATGCGGAAGTAGCAAGTCGCCGAGCGCATCATCGACGACGTCATCGTCCGCGTCGACTTCTTCCACATCGTCGTCGCCGCGGCACCGACATCGAGCAGCGCTGGTGCCCAGCCTTCGGACTACAGCAATCTGCTGATCAAAGCCACCGACATCGTCGTGCCGGGCGATTCCTTCAGCGGTCCCCAAACGCAGCAGCCCCCGTTTGATGCGGGTATTTCCGGTACGTTCACGAATCAGAGCGGCTCTCGCACTCTCAAGGACAACCTCTCGATCTATGCGGACCCCGGCGAGGCGGGACGGCAGCGCGACCTACTCATCAAGAGTGTTACCGACCCTCAAACGGGCGTCGTCAGGGTAACGCCCACACCGGCCGACGTGGGCAGCGGTGGCGCGCTGATTGTGGGGCAGTCTGTTTTCGGCTCCAAAGCTGAAACGGAGGTGATCTTCAGCGAAGGCAAGGTCGTCGCTCAAGTAATCTTCGAGGGCGAGCCGAACGATCAGGTGCCAGCAGACATCGCTATGGATGTGGCGCGCAAGCAGGACGCGGCCATCAAGAGCGGGATGCCTGCCTGAGCAACTCGATCGGGGCCGGTTCAGGCGGCTCGGGCCGTCCAGGTGAAGTTGTGCATCTCGGGAATTTGTGGCGCCAGCGCAGCGGCGACGCTGCGACCGATTTGATCGGCCGCTGCCAGTGGAGTGTCGGGATCGAGGAAGCCTTCCACCTCGACGCGTAGGGTCCGCCCGGTCCATCGGGCTCGGGCATGGGCGTGCGTGACACCGGGAACCGTGGCGGCGACGGCTTCGGCGGTCGTGATGATTTCGGGGTCGACGCCATCGAGCAGGCGGTGAGCGATATCGGCGGTCACCTCCCAGCCGACGTGGCAGATGAATCCGGTGACGACGATTCCGGCGATCGCGTCGGCCCAACCCCAGCCGAGTGCCACGCCGATCAGCCCCAGCATCGCCCCAGCCGAGGACAACGCGTCCAGCCAGGAATGCTTGGCGTCGGCCACCATGGTCGCCGAGCGGATCCGCCGGCCCACCACCAGCTTGTAACGGGCCACCAGCTGATTGCCTGCGATGCCCACGGCCGCCGCACCGATGCCCCAGCCCACGTAACCGGTGCCGCCGTGGCGGAGCAACTTCGTGATGCTTTCAAAACCGGCGACGACAGCGCTGCCCCAAATCACCAAGGCCACACCGATTCCGGCGAGGTCTTCGGCGCGTTCGTAGCCGTAGGGGTAGCGCTCGGTGGGGACTTTGCGCGATGCCCGAAACCCAATGAACACTAGGGCGCTGGTGGAGACGTCCGACAAGTTGTGCAGCGCATCGCCGAGCAGCGCTACCGAGCCAGACAACAGCGCGATGGCCAATTCGATGAGCCCGGTCAGCGCCAGTCCGACGGCACTGACGGCAACAGCCCGGTTGGCCTGCCGACGCTCGCCCGCATCGTCCACGGCGGTATCGAGAGGAAAACTTGCCGCTGGGTCACGGACTCCGCTAATCAAGTGCATACGGCAAGCATGCCCCAGCGAGCGGCAGCGCGGGCCAAGAGGTTGTAGCGGCCGGCGACGCAGGTACTACGGACACATAAAAGCAATGGGCGGGCACTGCCAGGGTGTGGTCGGAATAGGCATCGGAGGAGGACCCGGTCCCGCGGCAACCGCGTTCGGGTCAGCGTTCGGGTTGTCCAAGATGGCGAGGTGGTAGACGTGGCAGACGCTCAAGTCCCAACCCGTGGCCGCCAAACCCGGCCACACATAGTCGCCTGGACACCAGCGCATCCCCGGCCCTTTGTAGCACCCCGACCTTGTCGAACAGTGGTCCGGATCTGCCTGGGCGGTGCCTGCCCCCAGCCCCAAACCGGCGACCGCGACGGCGCCCGACAGCAGCGCCGCGGCAATGATGCGCTTCGGACTGTGGGTGGCTTTCATCGCGTGGTTCCTTTTTCGGGCACCACACCGTATGGCGTCGTCGCCGCAAGTCCAGAAGCGCCGACGGTCTACCGATCCCAACAACTATGGCCCAATTACCCGGGTGCATTTTCCTTAGGCAATTCGGTATTTCGGGAGCCACGCTCATACACCGTCACGCGATCGTGTTGACCCCACCATAGACCGGCTGGCGGGAATCGACTTCGGCCCAATCTGCATCGAGTATCTGGTGCATCTGATCATCGCCAGTGGCACCGCCGCGGGGCGTCGCCGATGTAGATAACGCGTTTCCCCTCGTAGGCCATCAATATGCGCGCGCCGACATCCTGGCCATGGGCGGCCAGGAAAGCAATAGTGTCCTGTCAGGGTGCAGTGCCACCGCTTCGGCGCAGTCTTTCCCGCAGATCTCGGCGTAGAGGTCGTCGCCGTGCCAACCGTTGGTGAGCAGGTCCGTACCCGGGTTCGGGTCGTAGCAGACGACGACATCGACGCCCACCTGGGCAAGCAGGTAAGCCCAATAACCGGTGCCCGCGATTGGATCGACCAGGCCGCCGTCAGCGTGCTGGGCCACGAATGCCACGGTATCGGGGTCGGGAATGGTCCAGCAGTACTTCCTGACGAGCCCTTGCCGGTTCGGCGAGCGAGCCATGTTCTCTTCTACGGTTCGGTCCTGAAATAACCGACCACCGGGTTGCCCCCGAGACCATCGGTCTCAACGCAATCCTTGACAGCCTCCCAATAGGGATTGTTGATGGTCACTTTCGGTACTCCCTCAAGCGGAGGCTCCCCCAGCACCCAGGGCAGACATATTCCACGTCGTCTGCGTCGAAGACCTTTCGTTGCCCATCTTCCCGATAAATGTGACGTTGCGTCGCCCAAGCGCGTTGGATTGCTCGTAGACCTGCCACGGCGGACGCGTGGCCCGGCTGCCGAGCAATGACGCCGGTGGGTTCGTCAGGTTGGTTGTTCACTCTCAATGGACGGGGCACAAAGCGCAAGCGAACAACGCGTCCGGCATGGATGGCGTTCTGGCTATATGTTGCGGGCTTATTGCGCTTTCGCGCACGGCGTTAAGTTTCGGCATTTCCGAAAGTGCCTAATGGGTGACCTCACGCCTGCTGTCGATGCCATGGCGATATTGGGTCTGGGCATGCGCCCGCCTTTCCCGGATGTGATGCGCTGGCACGCCGCGTGTGCGAAAGTATCGAGTGGACGAGGCATTAAGTCGTTAGGACGTCGACACATAATTACGATTCGGTTCTGCACGAACGTAATCCACACTGAGGAGTCAATAAATGAAGAACACGGCACGGTTGACCGGCCTGGTTGCTGCTGTTCTGGGCGGTATCGCCGTCATCGCCGCCCCGATCGCGAATGCGGACGCAACGGATGACATTTTCCTGCAGGCGCTGGGACAGCAGGGGATCAGCTTTTCAAACCTCTCGGACCAAACCGTCGTCAGCGCGGGGCACGGGGTTTGTCAGGACTGGTCCAACGGCGCGACGCTCATCCAAACCTTGTCCGATGTGAAAGGCGCGCTCAAGTTGAGCGACACCAATACCGGCTTCTTCGTCGGTGCGGCGACGCAGTCGTACTGCCCGCAGTACATGAGCAAAGCCACGCAGAGCTAACCGCGGAATCACGCTCTCGAGGGCCCCGGATATAAATCCGGGACCGGTTGAGCGGCAAAGCGTTCCGTGGATAGGTGACTCCTTTGGGGCGGGCCGCCTTCGGCGACCGTTCCGCGCCCATCCGCTTGTCTGCGGAAGTCGAATTCAAAATCTCCTCAGCAGCGAAGCTCACCAAATCGGTGGCCGGATCACTTGTCCTGTTCTGAGCGGGGCACGTGATCGCGCCATGAGCGAGGGCGCTTCGGCAGAACCATGAACATCACTGGGAAGCGCAGCAATGCGGTGCCGCCAGAGACTTCGAGGAACACGATCTCCATCTCTAGGCGGTTTAACGGCCGGGTTTCCATCATCAAGCGCGTCCGCAGGTAGCGCGGGGTTCTCAGCCACTCAACCAAATTCATGCACTCGACTTCACCCCTTTAGCGAAAGTCATTGATGCGCAAAAGATTTTGGAGGAATCAATGGATTTTGACCCTTAATTCCCCTGAGCATCGCGGCGCGGCGGACGTGGGACCGGCTGGCCACGCGCATTCACGGTGAGGGCCGCCGGCCGCACGTCAACCACGAGATGCTGGCCGTGTTCGCACAAACGTTGTACGGAGGTTGGCGTCAACGCCCGGCGCGTCACGGCCTACCACGAGGCAGGTCACGCTGTGGCGTCGGAGGCCCCAGGGTTCCTTCACGTTGCGCCTAGCCGCGGCCTAATTCAGACTTGGGGAATCAGCTTCCCAGCAGAGCGGAAAAACGAAATGGCCGACGCCATCGCTGACCCGATCGCGACACGACCCAGGATCCGCCGATCGCCGGGCGGGGTCGCGTTGAAGTTCGTCTGCCGTCTAATTTGTCCAACGATAGTTACCGGAATGATGGCGGCTCTGATTGCTACAGCTGATACACCTGCCGTGGTCCCGCTGGCGTGCGGGATTACTTGGACGATGGTGGGGCATACTGTCATCTTCCTGCCCGACTGCTCACATCAGTCGCCGCCTTCACGGCCCTCGTCGAGCGGCCCGCCGTCAGGTCCCGGTGCACCACCGAGTCCGCCACCAACTCCGTAGGCCGCATTCAGGGTTCATGGGCAACGTCCGCAGTAAGGCCGCAGTCGCCGAGTCGGGCTTGAACAACCAGCTCCCGGAATCCAAATCCCCGGGCCGCGCGGTAACTACGGTTTGCCCTACGAACCCTTCCGCGTGATGAGCGCGCTGCCCAGGGTCGCTATGACCGGGCCATCGGCCGCTATTTGCAGCACACCGGCAACACCAACGAGGCAGCGGGTGTCGCGGAATTGGGCACCAAGCCGGATTTGGGTCCGACGGTGACCGAGAACTTCATCAAGCCGTAGAAGATCGCTGGCTTGGTTTCGGCATCGGTCGAGATCTTGCAGGATCACGAGGAGTTCGCTGCGTTCCCGCCAACCGAGTCGGCTCGGTCGGTGTACAAGCAAGAGAGTCGATTCCTTCTGCAGGCGAATTACAGCGGCGGTCCGACCAGCACTGCGTTCACGGGGTTGCTTGCCATTAGCGGCACGCTCACCCGCGCTGTCGCCGAGAATGAAGCGCCCCTAGATACCTTGTCCAACGCATTCGTCGACCTGAGAACCGGCAGCGCATTCGCGGAGCGGGATTTAATCATCACGTCGCCTGCAACCCTCGGTGCGCTGCGCCGGCAGAAGGACTTGCAAAACCGCTACATCCTTGAGGTGGTCCGCGGCCCGGGCTCACTTGATCAGCGTGCCGAAGAAGAAACCCTGTGGGGCGTGCGAACCGTCCAGACAACCCAATGCCCCGACGGCACCGCGATCGTCATGTCCATTCAGTCCGGTGCAGCCGTTGGATGGGTACGCATGGGCCTCATGGTCGAGTTCAATCCTTGGGCGATACGGAATGGACGACCAACACCTATTCATGGCCCCGACCTGCGGCAATCAACATCGTCACTGACCTACCCGAGCCGTGACCAGCGCCGGGCACGCCGAGACCTACATTTGCAGAACCGAACGTCAAAGAACCACGGTGCGAGTCACGCTTGCATAGCCCCGCTCGTGGCTAAGCCACGGCAAACACGGGACGCCAGAAAATCCGACCGCCCAGCGGTCGGCGTCGATGCGTTGCAAAAAATCGGGGAGGGACCTTTCTTCTAAGGAAGACAACCCACCCGCGTGATTAAAGAAGCATTCCAAATAAGTTACAAAGGAAAGAAAATCGATGAGTCTGGCAATTGATGTCCTTACAGTTAATCGATGACCATCAAGAAAATGGCTATGACCAGCGCTCTTGCGCTCGCGGCTGGAATTGCAGTAGCACCGATAGCCACTGCCTATCCTGCACTAGACTTGCCTACTTTGCTAATGCTGCGTTTCTACACTATCCCGACAACTGAGCCTTACTCCTCTGACGAGGGGATATCCAAATCCCCTGCAAACGACCATTCGGACGAGGCGGAGGCTGCGGCAGTTTTTCACGCACCACAACGAAAGTAACACTGCCACAACGCTTTTCGCTCGAGGTTCATTCACGAATTGCGTTGAAACGCAACGACTTTGAAGGTCAATGATGGCAGCAAGACACGGCACGAGGCGGCGGTATAACGTAAGGCGCCATTGCGAGGGTTGCGCGGCCCAGCCATGACCGATGGCGATAAGCACCAGGCCGAGAATGAAAACGATATGACCCAGAAGTGGATGGTCCTCGCCTAGGCGCTTCCCCCACACCGAGCCAGCAAGGCCAGCCGGAGCTATGACGAACCACCAAAAAGGGTGTCGCCTGAGGAAGCTCAACGAGCTGGTGTCGTCTGCCATGTCTGTTGCCGCTCCTTCTCTGAAAGAATCTATCCGCGCCGACCTGCTGACGCGCGATTACGACGACTTAATTGCGCTGCCCGCACCCACTACCAAGACGCCGACGGAAGGGAGCATCGCCAAGCGCAGGCCCAAACGGAAGCCCTAGCTGGGCGGCCATTCTGGGCTTTCGAGGCCGACTGCGCCGCCGTCGAGCTAACCCCTCGGGGCCGCCGTCGAGGCCCTCGGCGACGACCAGGCCCTCGGCGTTTCAGCAGGTAGTCAAGTGTCCTTTAGTCAATAGGTGGTGGCAGCGACTAGCTAATGAACATTCAAGGGCCGGGACCCGAGCCAAGCGCGGTAGGGATTAGGCGGGTGGCGCGGGTGGCGCGGGTGGCGGTGAGCTGGCCGGTCCGGGCGCAGCCGCATTTCCATGCAGGCACTGCTGATATTCCTGAGTACCTGGGACGTTGTCAGAGCCGCAGCTGCAATCATGAACTTGCGCGGGGGTGGGAAGCGAATTGCAAAAGTCGTTACCAGCCGAGGCCGATGGTGCGGTCCACATAACACCAGCGGCCAAGGCTGCCGCTGCACCACCGACCGTGGCCATCAATACTCTCGTCTTCATGTTGGGATTCCTTTTCTCTGGAAGACGACGGCACTCCGCCGCCGCTGGTTGCGCTAGCCGAATAGTAGGGTTTCAAGGAGAAAGTCGCAGACGTCATGTGGAGGCGACACAGGCATTTCAGGTTCGACGCGTGGCCGAGCGCCAGGCCGCCGTCGAGGGGGCCGAAGGGCCGGGGAGCACACGTCAAAGGCCCGCTGATTCGGGGAGCACACGTAGAGCACACGCCCGGCGCAGCGCCGCTTCGAAAATGGCCCTTGACGTGCGCGGGCCGTTGGTGCGCGATACTGGGATTGAACCAGTGACCTCTTCCGTGTCAGGGAAGCGCTCTCCCGCTGAGCTAATCGCGCCGGGGGTCAAAACTGGAGGTGGAGACGGGAATCGAACCCGTGTGCACGGCTTTGCAGGCCGTTGCCTCACCACTCGGCCACTCCACCGCTGGGATTGATGCCACTTGCACCTTCGAGCGGATGACGGGATTCGAACCCGCGACCCTCACCTTGGCAAGGTGATGCGCTACCAACTGCGCTACATCCGCGCGCAACGGACGAGGTCGTCGCCCGGTGCGAAGCACGACGATAGTCCACGTGAGCGGGCACATACAAATCTCTTGGTGCGTTGCGGCTCCAGGTTATCGCTCGCCCCTACGGGCGCATGTGGCCGATACTGCCTTGGTCGCGCTCGTGCTAGTCTTCGACGTCGTTCGCCTCTCGGCGCCGGTCCCGTGGCTCAGTGGAAGAGCGTCCGCTTCACACGCGGAAGGTCGCTGGTTCGATCCCAGCCGGGACCACACGCATCAGTACAGGTCATGGGCTTTTCCGCTGTCCGGATTTCGATCCACACCGACAGCGGCCTGGATTATCCGCCGTTTATCCGCCGCCACGGTTTTAGCCGCCGAGCCCGTCGAGCGCATCCGCCACACGATCCAGGTCGGAGTCGTAGAGATCGGCGTAAGTGTGCGCGGTGACCACGATCGAGGCGTGGCCCATCGTCACCTGCAGGAGTTTCAAATCGGCGCCGGCCGATCGCGACAAAGAGGCGTAGGTGTGTCGGAGGTCGTGCACGCGCATCGTGGGATGCCCGAGTTCGGCGATCCTTGTCCGCCAGGCAACGGCACGTTTCCAGTTTTCGAGTCCGAGCCGCGAGCCCTTCGGCGACATGATCGCCGGTTCCCCAGTCGGACGCCCCTCGATCCGGCGTTTCAGGATCGGCACCAGCCGTTCCGGAATTGGCACGCTGCGGCGGCCGGCGCGGCTCTTCGGCGGTCCCTCGATGAGGCGACCGGACAACTGCGTGATCGATCGGCGAATGCGAATGCGCCGCGCCTGCAGGTCGACATCTTCGACATTGAGTCCGGTCAATTCTCCGAACCGCAATCCGGTGTAGGCGAGTATTAACACCACGTCGCCTTGCTTTGCGGCTCTTGAGTCTTCGGGCGTGGCCGTATCGCATAGTTCGACTAGCTTCGCGACCTCCACCGCGGTCAGGTAGACATGGCTGGTTTGGCCCATTGCCGGGAACCGAACGTTGGATGCGGGATTCTTGCCGCGCAGCTTTTTGTCTGTGATGGCGTGGTCCAGCGTCATCCGCAGCACGCTGTGCGTCCAGCGCACCGTGCGGGGCCCTAGGCCTGCGGCGGTCATTTCGTTGACCCATTCCTGCACGTCTTCTCGCAAGATTCGGCCGATTGGCCATTTGCCGAACTTTGGCTCTATCCGCAAGCGCCAGTTGTCCTCGTAGCCGCGACGCACCTTCGGCGATAGATCAGGTCGGGAGGCAAGCCAGCTCTTGTACACCACACGCAACTCGAGCTTGCCGCCGCGTGGGTCGACCGTCTCGCCGTCTTCACGGGCTGACCGCAGTTCGCCGTCGAACAACTTCGCAGCCCGCAGGGTCTTAAATGTCTTGGACCGCTTGGCCCCGTCCGGCAGCAACCATTCAACGTCCCATCGCGTGCCGGACTTGGCTTCTCGCCTGCGAATAGTCACCGTTTAACACCTCGATGCGGCAAGCCATTCCACCACGTCAGCGCGCATCCAGCGCCGATGCCGGGATGACAATTTGCAGTGATGCGGTCCGGGCGACTCTATCCCTCGCTCTCGTTTCGCCGCCCAGTCATGCAGCGTGGAGACCGGGATGCCCGTCATGCGTGACACCTCTCCCGCAGTTAACACCTCGTCCATCGCCATCGTCATGGTTGACGCCCTTCTTGTCCGGTTGCCGAAATCTGTTGGCGGCCTGATGGTGCGGCAGCCAATAGCACCTCGTAGTATTCGGATTTCCGGGAGATGCGTTGGGCGACAGCACGCATGATGAGCTCGTCCCGAGACGGTGCGTTGCGGCACCCGGGATCGACTCGGTGGAGCAGTATACGATCGCGATCGCGGTCGGACGCGCACCCGATCCCTCTCGCGTTGGCCGGCAACGGTTTTCGAGTTCGTGCCTTCGGGGACGACACCGAAGCTCGGCTGAGCCGTACCGCATCGATGACGTCCTTGACAGTCAGCAGTTGTGTACGCATGGTCGGAATGACCGAACCAACTGGGTCATGCTTACTACTAGAGCTGCTCATTGTCCCACTGTACGAAGGGTCACGAGCTCAGGCGACGGTCAACGGAAAGATCTTCGCCGCGCATATCGATGCGCGCAGCACGAACCAAAGTTATTGCAAAGCAGTATTTACCGCTAATTCCTGATCCAGCGTCACTTTGAGAGAAATCCCTACCCGAGGCCGATTGCGCCCCAAACTGACGCGTCTCTACCATCGCGTGGCCATGGCCGGAGTCGTCAACGTCGGAAGACGGTGAGAGAAGCACCCCGGGTTTGGTGCCGCTTCCTTCTGTGTGAAGGATGGCGACTATGGCCAGGCATTACCCGGTCGAGCAGCGTGAGCGCGCGGTGAAGATGGTGCTGGATCACCTTCAGGAGTATCGGTCGGTGTCTGCCGCCTGCCAGTCGATCGGACCGAAGGTCGGCGTCGGTACGGAATCGCTGCGGCGATGGGTGTTGCAGGCGCAGCTCGAAGCCGCCCAGCGGCACGGTGTCACAAGGGATTGCGAGTCGGATTGAAAATCCGCAGCCGCCGAGCGACGCGTAACGCCGCCGCCGGCTGTATGTTTCAGCTGTAAGCCCAACCACTGCAGGCCCCAACGGAAGAGTCAACGCCGCTTTTCTGGCCTCTCCCACGGTGACCGCCCGTTCCGCCCGTCCGTCTTATGCGAAGGAAATCTCGCAGTGACCACGCTTGACACCCGTCGAAACGGTGCCGCGGTAGCAGCACAAACCGGCCTTGAGCCTCAGCCGATGGACGACCTGGCACCGGCGGCCGGGCCCAGCGGCCATATGCAGGCCAACTCGCGTCGCCGCGGGCGGCCGGCGATTAAGCTGCGGCTTTCGAGGGAAGCAGACCAAACCGACGACGCGCTCCGCACGTTACACCTTGTTCGCCGAAGTCGCCGTGCTGCTGGGGGCTTGACGATAGGGATCGCCACGGTCAGCTTTGTGCTGTCGTTTACGTCCTTGCGTGAGTTGGCGGCGATGGCGGCGTGGCCCGGCTGGCCGTCGTGGCTGTGGCCGTTGATTATCGACGGGACGATCGTGCTGGCGACGCTGGGAATTGTGTCACTGGCGCCGTATCGGGATCAGTTCTGCAACCGGGTTTTCCTGTGGGGTGTCCTAAGCTCCGCGGCTTTGGTGAGTGTTGGCGGTAACGCTTTGCATGCGTGGCTGTCCACCGGGCACACGGTGTTATGGATGAGGTGGGGGTCGGCGGGGCTTGCCTGTGTTCCACCCGGGGCCTTACTCGCGACGACCCACATCGCCGCCATCTTGTGGCGGTTCAATCCCACGCCGCCGCCCGACGCCACCTCGCAGATGTGCGACCGTGCGCTCGAACTGGCGGTGGACAGGATGGACAAATGGCGCGCGGCGGCGGCCCAGATGCACGAGGATGGCTATTGCCGGAACGTGTCGACGACAAAGATCGCGCACGCTTTGCGTTATCTGTACGAATGCCGCCCGCCGATGTCGCTTCGGGCCATCGGTGCCCAGCCGGAGATCGAGTTGCACCACGACAATGTGGGCAAAATCCGCGACGCGGCGCCGATTGTGCTGGGTGTGCCCGTCCCTGACGAGCGGTGAGGACTTCGTAGGAGCAGCATGGGTCGAAATCGGTTGGGGGCGACCGTCGCACACCGCCAGCAGGTGGCGGTAGCGTTTTGCGCAGCGACCTGCGTATAGAGGGGATTCGGGCGCGCCATGGGCTTATTCGACGTCTTGGATGACCTGTTCGACGACCTGACGGGGATCTTCGGCGGTGATGACGATGGTGAGGGTGGCGATGAGTTTGATGGGCTGCCCCAGCAGGCGCTGCCAGCGCCGCCGGCCGGGGCGCCGCCGTGGGGGCCGGCTCTGCCAGTGCCGAACGGCCCCAGCGGATTACAGCAGGGCGTCGATCACGCCGGAACTACCTATCAGCAGGCCGGCGGCGTGCTCACCCAGACCGATGACGAGCTGGCCGGCTTGCTCAAACAAATTTTCGCTGCCAACGACGACACGCGTTCCAAACTCGGCGCGATCATCGGCAGCATCGAGACGGCGCGGCGCGCGCTGTCGTCTGACCCGCAAATGGCCAATGACCCGCATGCGATGGCGCTGTTTAACCAGTTCTTGGACGGCCAGCTCGCCCAAATTCAACAACTGCTCGACAGCTCCAAAGTGGAGAGTAAGAAGCAGGCTGAGCTGCTTGCCGCCCTCGGTGATCAATACCGTGGCACAGCCGGAGATCCCAAGAAGAAGGGTAAAGGCGCCAATAACGGCGGCGGCGGGGGTGATGGTGGCGACGGTGACACGAGTGGGGACACCAACGGCGGTGGAGCCGGCGGTGGCGGTGGTGACGGCGCCAGCGGTTGCGGGGGCGGCGGAAACCCTACGGGCGGCGGGTTGACTGATCCGCTGGCCGGGTTGGGCGGTGCGGGTATGGGTGATCCGCTGTCGATGTTGGGTCCTGCGATGGCGGGCCTGGGCTCGATTCCTGGGGCCCTGGGTGGTGCTGCGGGCTCACTGCCGATGGACGCTCTGGGTGCGTTGGGCCCGCTCGCCAGCGGGTTGGCCGGCCAAGGCGGTGATGGGTTTAGAAGCGCCGACGGCCACGACCACGGCAGATCCGACGATTTCGAAGACGGGCCGCACGGCAAAGCCGACACTAACGGCGGCAAGAACGGCGACGCGACATCAGGCAAGGGCGACACCGGTGATAAGAACGGGCCGACGCAGCCCGCGGGTGCGACTGCGCCGCAGACGGCCACACAGCCGGCGCCGGCCACTGCGGTGCCGGCCAGTGCGGGCAGCACTGACCCGAGCCGGGTGGTACAGATGCCCGATGGTTCTCCGGTGACAGCGACCACGGCCCAACACGCAGCCGCGGTGCGGGCGGTGCTCAACGGGGCGACGGTCAGCGATGGGTGGAAGCAGGCCCACGTGGAGTTGCCGCCCCCGGGAACACCGGTGACCGCGCCTGCC
Source organism: uncultured Actinomycetota bacterium (assembly GCA_963730415.1). GTDB lineage: Bacteria > Actinomycetota > Actinomycetes > Mycobacteriales > Mycobacteriaceae > Mycobacterium. The sequence goes on from CAVSSC010000004.1 coordinate 1,215,981, forward strand.
GATCCGAGCCATTTGGTGCCCGGTCAAATCGCGCAATTCAAGAGTCGTGACCCAGTGATGTGTGCACCACGGCATAGGCCGCGCGGGTGTTGCGGATGCTGTCGTCAAGGAAGGTGGCGACATCGCGTCCGTCGCGGCCGTCCGCAAACTCGACGTCGTAGGCGCTGTTGCTGCGCAACTGCTCAAGAGTGTGGGTGGCGTGCTGCAGGGCTTTGACGGCGGCGGAGATGTGGGCGAGCAAATGGCTTCGGGTTTCACCGATTCGCTCGATGCGGTCCAGTTCGGCGATCTGCTCAACTGCATGCTCCAGCGCGGCGTCGGTGTACATGGGATGAGTCCTTTCGGGTCGCGGGTTGGGGCTTAGGCGGCGAGGTCGGCCACGCGATCGGGACGGAAACCCGCCCAATGCACGGTGGGGGAGACATGCACCACTGGGAGGGCCAGATAGCCCAAACTGAGCACATAGTCGCGGGCTTCGGGATTCTCGTTGACATCAATTTTCTCGTAGGAGATGCCCGCTTTATCGAGTGCTTTGACAGTCGCGTTGCACTGCACGCAGGCCGGTTTTGTATAAACCGTGATTAGGTGCATTAGTAGCCTCCTTCGCAAATGGTGGTTGCTGTGTCTGGTAATTAAATATTACTGCGGTGATTACCCTTATGCCATAGTCGGAAGAAGGAATTGCGAACAATTTTCGACAGTTCTTTGGCTGCGATTGCACAGAGGTATTCGCTCGTCTCCGTCCCCCTGTCCCGTGTTGTCTCCCTGCTCCTTCCCCGACGTGCTACCAGCATCAATGACGTGGCGGGCGTCGGATGCGACCGGTCGACGGTGAGCCGACACTGCTCGATGATTCATGGTGATTCGCGCCCCACGCGATCTCACGGTAATCGTTGCCGAAGAGCAATACGGTCATGCTCTTACATTCACTCTTGCTACGCATCCGCCATGCGCAACCGGGCCTCGGGTAATACATTGCGTCCGGCCAGCCATCAGCCTCTCTTTCCTGTCATTGCCGCCATTATTTTTGCCTTTTGGCATGCACGATGTGGACTGGCCAATAGGCCGCGGAATGCAAGGCCCGGGCGTGGAGTTTTCCCAGCGAGCGTCAGCGAGCGGCTCGGGGAAAATTCACAAGCCCACCGGCGCGCAGCAGCGCGGAGGCCGGCGCCTTGCAGGTAGCGGTCTGGCCGGTCACAATCGAATGACCAGAAGGCACAACATGTTTGCCCCAAGCCGAAGAATCGGGGGCGTGACGACGGCGAACGGGGCAGTAACGGTTGGGCAATCGCGCTAGGTGGAGCCAGAACCGCAGCCCTGACCCCACCTATCGGTCGCGCTACTCCTTTACCGCATCGGCCAAATGCTGCTCGTAGACCTGCTCAGCGTCCTTGGCCTTGGTCACGATTTCCTCGACGGGAGCCAGTGGATAATCGTTTTCCGCTAGTACTGCAGCCGTAGTTCGGGATTTGTGTGTTGTGGCGTGTCTGCGCTGGTAGAGGCGGTGACCGCGGCATTGTTCGGGGTTTGTGAAGACTCTAGAACTGGCCGCGGTCGCCGCGGTTCATAGCGTAGACCCTGATCGGTGGTGGACTGAGTTCTCGACGGTGATCGATCGGATCGCACCGCGTTTCGCCCGGTACGAACCGCTGCGGCATGCCGCAGAACTGGTGCTGGGTATGGTCTCGGGGCTGGACCGCAAGAATTGCTGGACGATCGCCGAGCACCGCGGCGATGCCACTCCCGACGGGTTGCAGCACCTACTGTCACGGGCGAAATGGGACGCCGAAGCGGTCCGCGATGACCTACGTGACTACGTTGTCGACGCCTTCGGAGACCCCGGCGCGATCCTGGTCGTCGACGAAACCGGTGACGTGAAGAAGGGCGTGCATTCGGTCGGGGTGCAACGCCAGTACACCGGCACCGCCGGGCGCATCGAGAACGCCCAAGTTGGGGTGTATCTGACCTACGCCGCCCCACGCGGACATGCCCTCATCGACCGCGCCCTGTATCTACCACGATCATGGGCCGAAGATCCCGGTCGCTGCGACAATGCCGGAATCCCCACCAACAAAAGGGGTTTCGCGACCAAACCCACTCTGGCGGCAGCCTTGGTAGCCCGCGCCGTGGAGGCGAAGGTTCCCGCAGCCTGGGTGGCCGGCGACGAGGTCTACGGAGCCGACCCGAAGCTGCGCGCCGCCATCCGCGGTCACGGCCTGGGCTACGTACTGGCCGTGGCGGCCAACCGGCGCGTCCCCACCGCAGCGGGTCCGATCCGCGTGGATCGACTCCCGCCCCAGTTGCCCACAGGGGCCTGGCAGAAACACTCCGCCGGCACCGGCAGCCACGGACACCGCTACTACTCCTGGGCCTGGATCGCACTGCAACCTGAAGACGACACCGACACCGGCCACCATCATTTGCTGATCCGCCGCAACGATGCCACCGGCGAGTTGGCCTACCTGCGCTGCTACAGTCCACACCCGGCGCCGTTGCGCACCCTGGTGGCCGTGGCCGGTCAACGCTGGCGCATCGAGGAATCCTTCCAAACCGCCAAAGGACTCACCGGCCTCGACCAACACCAGGTCCGCCGCTGGACCTCCTGGCACCGCTGGACCACCCTGGCCATGCTCGCCCATGCCTTCCTGGCCGTAGCGGCGGCTACCGAACGCGACCACCAACCCACACCAGCCGGACTGATTGCGTTGACTGTCAACGAGTTTCGACGTCTCTTCGACGCCCTGCTCCTAGTCACCCACCACACCGTCACGACCCTGCTGGCCTGGTCACGATGGCGCCGACGACACCAATACCGAGCCCGACAATCCCACTACAAACGACGCCAGCACCAATGATCACGATCTACGGCTGCAGTACTAGCCAGCGCAGGTACTCGCCGCTGCCGACGTGGTGGCCCCATCCGCTGACGCTGTTGCGCCAGGCGTCCTTGGGGGTCCGCGATTCCAGCGCGCCCAGCACCAGGGCCAGTATGATCACCTGTGCGCGACCGTCGCCGTTGGCGGGCACATCGGCCACCAGCTTGCCCACGGCCTGGCCGCTGTCTACGCCGAGCAGCTCAGCGGTCGTGTCCAGCGCCTTGTTATTGGTGAGCAAGTAACTGTCACGAGCTAAGCAGTCAGCGATGAACATGGCCGCGCCCTTGGGAGCCGTCTTGCGCGCCAACAGCTTCTTGACGAAATCGCGGCGGACACCCAGCGCCGCGTCACCGAGCTTGTTGAGCGCCAATACTTTACGGCGCTCACGCTTGTCCGCCTCGGCGCGTTCGGCGTCGGCCTGCTGGCGTGCCTCGTCGTCCAGATCAACCGCTTCGCCGGTACTGGGGTCAACCAGGCCCGCGCGCCGCGCGAACCAGGTCCCCGGCGCCAACCCTGCGGCGCGGTTGTCGAGGCAGTAGTACTCGGGGGCGAATACTGTGGTCTCGGCGACCGTTTTAGCGTGGCGCAGCCCCTCGGCGGGTTCGGCGTCTGGCTGGTCTTCGGTATCCCAGTCAACCGCTTCTTCGTCAACGATCTCGCGCGTATCCACATCGCACAGTGCGGTGTCCTCATAGAGCAGCACAGCCCAGTGGGCGGGATTGGTGACGGCGCGCTCGTCAGCTTCGGCACCCTCGGCGGTCACCAGGTAGTGCAGCGGGATGCAGGCCGGGTCGCAGGATTCGGGCCGCTGCTCAAGGACGGTGTAACCCTTGTCGGTGTAGACTTGGGCCGCTTGGGCTTTGGCCTCCGCTGAGGCGCGTTCTTCTCGCAGTTGGGCAACCGTGTGCTCGAACCGGCGAGTGCCAGCCGCGCTCAACAGTCGGTCGAGAGCACCGGGCATGTCCTCAAACTCGGTGATCGCCGCCGCTTCCACCAGACTGAGCTGACCGCTGGCCAACGCGTCCATGGCGGTGGTTGACTGCGCGGCGGTGTGTGCCGCTTTGACGGCGTCTTTGCCGACGGACAACTTTTTGGCCACCCTAGTCACTGACATTCCGGTGTCGATCATCTGCTGAATGCCGCGCGCCCGTTGCGCGTCGGTGAGGTCCTCCTTTTGATCGTTGGTGACGATTTGGTGCACGATGCGGTCGATGGTCTCTTGATTGGCATCGGCAGCAGTTGATGGCAGCACATAGACGGGAACGCTGGCCAATCCAGCTTCGCGGGCAGCAAGTGTGCGGCGCTGGCCGTTGCGTACGCGGACCACTTCAGAACGCTCGGGGTCGCGTACACCCGTGATCGGCACCAGCACTCCGAGCTCGGCGATGCTGGCGATGAAGCCCTTGCTCAGGGCTGCGTCGTCGCGCACATTGTCACCGACGTCAAGAAGGGTGGGGTCCAAGTGTTCGAGCGTTCCATGCTCGATCCCGGCGTTTGGCGCTTCGGTGCTTGGTGTGTCGGTCATGATGAACCTTTCTGTGTGAGTCAGGCGTCCAGGCGGCCGCCTGTTCGGTTTGCCTTCTGGCAATTGAGAGTTAGGCCGGCGTAGGGACGCGAAGTGCAAGGTCCGGGTGCGCAGTTGCCAGCGAAGCGGCAACTGCGCGAGCCTTGTGCCCGCAGCGAAGCGAAGGCCGTGGCCTTGCGCGCAGCGGACCGCCGGCCATAATCGGAAGCCAGAAGGCAAACTTAAAAGGCTTGGGCCCCAAGGCCAAGCCCGTTCTTTAGGTTCTCATCCGGTGCATGGCGGAATCCTCATCTTTGTTACATCAAAATGGCGGACACGCCACAAAGATGAGAATCTGATTAGTGGACCTAAGCGTTTAAGCGTCCCTTTGGCTGTAACCACTCGCTATCGATCTTAAGTTATTGGACTCGCGAAGTGCGTTCTGCACCAAGGGCATTGGCGGTTGCCGGACGGCCAACAAGGAACCATGACCACCAATCCGGACGGGCGCCGTCATCAGGCGGAAATGGATGTAGCGACACATCTCACGACGGCAAAGCTCAAAGATATCACCGGTTATGCATGAGGGTCGCCGGAAAGCCTTCGTTCCCCGGCTGTATCCGTACCAGCCGATGAGATGCACGTTCGCCTAGTTCAATACCAGTTTCGGTGTAACTCGGGACGTATTTGGGCTATGCACCGGCTATCGACGTAGCGAGTGCCTGGCGACGTACACTAACCGGTCAATTGGTGTACACGGTGCCCTTAAGAGGAAGCGGTTCCGTTTGCTGTGGGTCGACCATGTGATCCTGCTGCAGGGGATGACGCGCTGATCTGGCTGACGACGAGCGCTCGGCTACGTCTGGCTCAGCTGTCACGGCGCTCACCTCGGTCTAGCCGACGTCCACCGTCCCGGCAACATTACGTCCTGCGGGGAGCACCGTAACCGCCGACGGGCCGGCGAGCGCGTTCTCCAATTCGGTACGGCGAAGCGTTGGCCGCCGCCTACTGGCTGCGCCACCACTTTCCGTAGGCGCATTCGCCGGCTGCGCGTACCATACCTGCGATTGTGTTGTGCCACCGAATTTGAAGATGGCATAGAAATGCCCTGTGCAGTTGCAGGGCGCAGAATGGGCGTTTTTCGTTTTGGTGGCCGCACCACCCTATCGCTTCGGCTGGCTCGCACGGCGACCCGTCGTAGTCCTCGCATGGCCATCAGGCGCCACTACGTGTTCCACCCATCGGTCGCAGATCTCCCTGCAGTGGTCGATGGTGGCACGATCGTGGCGTCGACTTGACCGCCGTCCTATACAGAACCCGTCGCAAGGAGGTCGCCGTGGGCACCTACGCAGTCACCGGAGCAGCCTCGGGGATGGGACACGCGGCCGCGCAGAAGTTACGCGACGCCGGACACACGGTGATCGGCGTGGACATCAAGTCCGCTGACGTCGTCGCCGACTTGTCGACGCCCGACGGGCGGAAAGAAGCCGCCGACCTCGTCCTGAATGCCGCGAACGCGGTACTGGACGGCGCCGTGCTCGCGGCGGGTCTCGGCCCAGCCGCGCAACCCGATCGTTCGCGGAGAATCGCCCAGGTCAACTACTTCGGTGTCGTAGATTTGCTCGAGGCATGGCAGCCGGCTTTGGCGGCAACTCCCAAGGCTAAGGTCGTCGTTTTCTCGAGCAATTCCACGACGACCACACCGGCAGTTCCGCGGCGTACCGTTCGTGCGTTGCTGGCACACGATGCCGAAAAAGCGGTGCGCTCCGTACGCTTTCTCGGCCGGATTGCTCCGGCGCTGATGTATGCCGCGTCCAAGATCGCCGTGAGCCGTTGGGTCCGGCTGAACGCGGTGACGCCCCAGTGGGCGGGTTCCGGTATCCGCCTGAACGCTCTGGCTCCGGGAGCGATCTTGACGCCTCTACTGGAGGAGCAGCTGTCGAACCCGAGCGAGGCGAAGGCAGTTCGATCGTTCCCTGTTCCCATCGGCGGCTACGGCGATGCCGGGCAGCTCGCCGACTGGACCATCTTCATGCTCTCTGATTCTGCGGACTTTTTGTGCGGGAGCGTTGTCTTCGTCGACGGTGGATCGGACGCCTATTTCAGAGCTCGTGACTGGCCGAAAGCCGTGCCGGCCCACCGATTGCTCTCATACCTCAGAAAGTTCAGGGCTTAACGGATGGCTGGTACCGGAATGCGTGAAACGCTATTGGCCGCAAGAGAATTAGTTACGGCAGTCAGAGGACTCATGGTGGTCGCGTCGATCACCGACGTGGATGCTCCGACGATGCACAAAGCGACTCAGCTGGTCACTTGTGCCCACGAAATGCTGGCCGCACCGGTACTGTCCCGGGGGCGGCGAGAACACCTGGATCGCAGCGCCATCGCACGGTTGCGTGGCGGTGAACCCTGGGAAGTCTTCACCTACAATCCGATGGGCGTACCCCTGCGGATCAGTGTCTTCGGAACCGAGGCCACGGCGACCGTGCCGACTACCGCGCTGTTCGAGGGTCCGCCGGGGGTGGTCCATGGTGGATTTGTCGCGTCGATGCTGGATGCGCTGCTGAGCACGCTCGTTCAGGCGCAGGAAATCCGGGCAGTCACGGTCAGACTCGATGTTCGGTTCCTGCGGGCGGTCGAGACCGGCACGCCACTTCACCTACGGGGCACGGTCGAAGCGATTGAAGGCCGAAAGGTCCGCGCAGTAGGGCGGATTCACGCTGAGGACGATCTCGTCGCAGAGGCCGAGGGGCTCTTCGTCACCATCGCCGGCGATCCTGATTGACGGCCGGTGCAACCGGTTCAGTCTTTGGCGGCCGCAATACCGGCGCGCCGGCCGTAGAAGCTGCCGTCACCAAGCGACGCTCCGCTGACATAGCCGCCCGCACAGATGCCCGACGTGCAGCGGCCCGCTGCGTACAGCCCGGGAATCGGCTTTCCCGAGACATGCATCACCCGGGAATCGAGATCTGTTTTCAGCCCACCGAGCGTGAAACCGGCTGTGCAGTCGCGTAAGTCGTAGCCGGCAAGCGGTGTCCCGATCGGCTTCACCCATTCGGATTTCTTGCCGAACAGAGGGTCCGAGCCATACGAGGCATGCCGGTTGTAGACGGCCACTGTCGCTTGTAGCGCACCTGAAGGCAGTCCGATGTCGGCCTCGAGTTCCTCGACGGACTCGGCCGCCCATGTCGGCGTCGGACGGATCGGCACGGCGGTCTCGCTGGCCATCGCCAGTTCCAATGATTCCTCGTCGATTATCAGGTAGGCCTCGTTGTCCTCCTGAATGAGTGTGGCCTGACCGATACGGCCGGGATAGGTGTCCTCGGTGATGTAACGTTGCCCGCGGCCGTTCACCAGAATGCCGCGGACCACCATTTGCGGATCCGCCAAGAACGCCACTTCGGTGGCGTCCATGTGGGCGGTGTCAGCGCCAAGGGCCTGGGCGGCCCGGATGCCGATGCCGTCGTGTTCTTCGATGGCCGCCGCCGGCCGGCCGATCAATCGGGGGGCATGCGTCAGAACCATGTTGTCGTTATAAGCGAAACTTCCGGTGGCCAAGACCACGCCCCGCATGGCGCGTATGGCGAGCTCTTTGCCGTATTGCGTTGCGATTGCACCGACCACTCGTCCGTCGTCGTCAATGATCAGTCGCCGTAGCCGGGTGTCATATTCGACTCGAAAACCGAGCTTTTCGGCGGTGGCGGCCAGCGGCTTCATCAGCATGAAGCCGCCGCCCTTCTCGCCGGTACGCTTGTGTTCCATCTGCGGCACGTGCCCGCGAGGCGCCGGGGTGGCGATCGTGTCGAACGGCGCGGCGTTTTCGCCGCCGGAGTACATCAGGCCCTCGTCGTGCGGTGGCTCCCAGCCCGGCTCGCTCCAAAACGCGGATCGGAAGGGTACGCCGCAGTCGACGAGCCAATTGAAATGTTCCACGCTGTAGCGGCAGTAGTCGCCGATCTTCGCGCGGTCCGCGCCCGGTCCAACCGCTGCCAGCAAAAACGCCTCCATGTTCTCCGCCGAGTCGTGGAAGCCTAGGGCCTTCTGCAGCGGCGTCCCGCCGCCGAGGTAGATGAATCCTCCGGACAGCGATGCGGCACCGCCCCAGCCACCCGTACGTTCAAGGATGAGCACCTCGGCGCCGGCGCGGGCGGCTTCGATCGCGGCGCAGACGCCGGCGATGCCGTAGCCCGCGACGACGACGTCCCAGCGCGTGACGCCGTCAGCTCTTTGGGGGTGCACGTCGGAAGGACGGGTGCTGGACTCGGCGTTCGAGGACACGTCGGGACGCTACGACGTCGTCATGCGTCGCACAATGTCGGGTTTCAGCTACTGGGATATCGGCCGGAGATGTGGTTAGTCGCCACTCAGCCCGGGGTGGCGTTGACTGCCTATCCGCGTCGTCGCAAGGTAGACAGGATCATCTGCATCCCCGCCCGGTGCGACGCTTCCAGTTGGGCGAAGTCCCCCGAATCAATCCATTGGATGTATACCTGACGGCCGGTCTCGATGATCAGATGAGCCGGCAGCATGCGCAGAAAGGGATCTTCGCCGAGATCGAAATGACGGGCGAGAAACTCGGTGATCGGCTCGCAGAGATCGTCGCCCCAGTCGAGCCAGCGCAGGCGGTACTGGGGGTCTTTGACGATGAGTGTCATGAACTTGCGGTCGAATTCCTCGACGTGGCGTTCGGCCACTTCGGTGGTGAAGGCATGGACCAGCGTGTCGACGGGGTCCGCGTTGGGGCCGGACTGCTCTAAAACCTGCAGGCTGACTTCTCCAAAGCTGCGCAGCAGCGGCATGATGACGTCTTCTTTGACCGGGAAGTGCCGGTGGAAGGTCCGCGGTGCAATGCCTACGATCTCGCAGATCCTTTCCACGGTGGCCGATGTGTCCCCGTTGGCGACGAAAAGATCTCGTGCCGTCAGTGCAATCTCGAGCCGCAGTTCCTCGCCGCGTCGCTCGGTCAACGACGGCTTGGCCGATCTGGTCACGGGCCCCTCATTTCCTTAGCCGCACTCAACATTAACCGGACAACCCTTCTTCTGGGCTGGCCGACTTCCGGTGTGGGCTTCTGTGCTGAACCCGTGTCCCGGCGCTTTACATGGCCGCAACAGTGTGCTTAGACTCGAATGTCAGATTATGCCACTAAGGCAACATCTGACAACCCCTGAGTCCCGGAGGTACACATGGCCGCGATGCAGATTCAAGAGGCGCCCGCCGCGATGATCGATCGAGTTTCTACGGTGTTGGACGCCTTCATCGGCCAACGGCCCCTCACCCTCGTCGAGGTGGCGCGACGATCGAATCTGCCGCCGTCGTCGACCCATCGCATCCTGCAGCGGCTGGTGGAGCTCGGCTGGGTCGAGCGATCTGGCTTTGAATACGGGCTGGGCATAAGGATGTTCGAACTGGGTGCACACGTCGTGCGGCAGCGTGGCGTGCATGACGCCGCACTTCCGGTGATGACGCGGCTGAATCGGCAGACGGGGTGTACGGCCTATCTCAGCACGTTAGTTGGCTCGGAGATCCTGCATCTGGATCGCACCGGCCTGTGGCCGAAAGCCGGCCCCTTGTGGGGTATAGGGACGCGACAGCCCGTCGAGTTGACCGCGCCGGGCCGTGCCCTGTTGGCAGCGATTCCCGTCGATGAGTGGCCGGAGTTGTCCTTCGCGACCGCCCCTACCTGCTACAGCGTGCGCTCGCGTTTACAGCTGGAGCGTGAACTTCAGCGGGTCCGCGACCGTGGCGGCGTCGCCGTCGACTCGCAGGGCTGCGCGCTCGGCGTGACAGTGGTTGCCGCGGCTGTCGATGTCCACGACGACCGCGGCCCTGTCGCCTTATCGCTCTGCGGCCCAACGCAATCTGTTCGTACCGATGCCTTGGTCGCGGCCGTACGGACGGGGGTGGCCGACATCTGGCACGGGTTTTCCGGCATGCCGCGCATGCGGAACCGGCCGGTGCGCCCCGCAGCCGCTGCGGGCTTCCGCTGAACGGAAGCCCCCATGTCGCGCTACCAGGATGAGTGTGAGCCGGCGCGAGCCGCCGGCAACCTTGCTCGACGACGAACATTGGAGGCGTGATGGAGTCGGTGGATACGGCCGTTCGCGCGATCGAGGCTGAAGCACCGCCCGCACGGTACGCCCGAGGATGGCACTGCCTCGGGCTCGCCGACTCCTACCGTGACGGCAAGCCGCACACCGTACATGTCTTCGGGACGAAGCTGGTGGTGTTCGCCGACAGCTCGGGTGCACTGCACGCACTCGACGGATATTGCCGGCACATGGGCGGTGACCTGTCGATGGGCGCTGTCAAAGGCGACGAAGTGGCCTGCCCGTTTCACGACTGGCGGTGGTCGGGCTCGGGGCGCTGCGTGCAGATTCCCTACGCGCGACGGGTGCCCCGGCTGGCGAGGACCAGGTCCTGGCCCGTCCTCGAGGAGAACAAGCAGCTCTTCATCTACAACGATCCGCAAGGCAACCCCCCACCGCCCGAGGTCACCATCCCGCGGATCGACGCCGCCTTCTCTGACGAATGGACGGACTGGACGTGGAACTCGATCCTCATCGAGGGCGCCAATTGCCGCGAAATCGTGGACAACATCGTCGACATGGCGCACTTCTTCTACGTGCACTACTCGTTCCCGACGTACTTCAAGAACATCTTCGAGGGCCATACGGCAAGCCAGTACATGAGGTCGACGGGCCGGGATGACATCGCGCTGGGATCAAACAACTCCAAGGCTGCCGGTGAAGAGAATCCGATGAACCGCTCGGACGCCACGTATTTCGGCCCTGCCTACATGATCAACTGGCTGCACGGCTCGCACGGCAAGGCGGACAGTGAGTCGATACTGATCAATTGCCACTATCCGGTCACGCCGACCAGTTTCGTCTTGCAGTTCGGCGTGATCGTGAAGAAGCAGCCGGGTCACTCCCCGGAGCGATCCGAGAAGATCGCCGCAGGCACCGCGAAGGGCGTGGAGATCGGCTTCTTACAGGACGTCGAAATCTGGAAGCACAAGGCGCGCATCGACAACCCGCTGCTGACCGAAGAAGACGGTCCGGTCTATCAACTGCGGCGCTGGTACGAGCAGTTCTACGTCGACGTGGAGAACGTGTCGCCGGAGATGACTGAGCGCTTCGAATTCGAAATCGACACTGAGCGTCCCACCGAGTACTGGAAGCGGGAAGTCAGGGAAAACCTCGTGCGCCAGGGCGGGGCTCCCGTCCGTCCCGTCGCGCAGTCGCCCGGGCGCGTCTCGAATGCCGGTGCGGAGACCAGCTAGCCACGTCACCATGCCGCCGCCAGAGCCTTTTCTACTACGTGATTTCCGGGTGCTCGACTTCACCGCCGGTGTCGCCGGACCGTATGCCACCAAGCTGCTGACCGACGCCGGCGCCGACGTGGTGAAGGTCGAGCCCCCGTCCGGTGACGACTACCGGCATTGGACGGCATCGGGGACCGATCTGCGCGGTGCTGACGGCGCGATGTTCTCTTACCTCAACGCGGGGAAACGATCCGTCGTCGGCCGCATCTCGGACCCTCACGTGCGCGGCCTGCTCGCCGGGGCCGACCTGCTCGTCGAGGCTTGCCTCGACGACGTCGCACTCGCGTCCATACGCTCGAATTTCCCTGCGCTGGACGTCGTTTCGATCTCACCTTACGGCCGTTCCGGGCCATGGCGGGACCGGCCCTGGACCGAGTTCACGCTGCAGGCGATGGGCGGATCCACCGGTGGCCGCGGGTTTCCCGACCGGCCGCCCGTGTACGCCGGAGGTCGGCTGGGGGAGTGGATCGCCGGCAGCTACGCGGGCGCGGCGGCGCTGGTCCTGCGCACCGCGTCGCGGCGCCGCGCACAGCGTGGTCAGCACATCGACGTTTCCATGCTCGAATGCGTCTGTGTGGCAATGTCGCTGTACGCCCCGTTGACCGCAAGCCTGTCTGGCAAACCGCCGTCGGGACGGACCGTGGAGATCCCCTCCGTCGAGCGCAGTGCGGACGGCTGGATCGGTTTTTGCACCATCACCGGCCAGATGTTTCGCGACTTCCTGCTGATGATTGACCGAGCCGATCTGCTCGACGAGCATACGATCATCGACCCGAAGCTGCGCCAGGCCCGATTCGGTGATTTCCAGAAGATCATCGAGGAATGGACGACGGCGCTGCCCAGCGCGGCGATCGAGGACATCGCGAGCGCGCTGCGCATCCCGGTGTCACCCCTGGGCATGCCCGAAACCATCACGGCCAACGAGCATTTCGTGGCGCGCAACGTGTTCGTCGAGCATCCCGCCGGATTCTTGCAGCCCCGACGCCCTTACCTCGTCGACGGTGAGCCGGGCCCGTCGCCGCGGCCCGCTCCGAGGTTGGGGGCCGACACCGAAGGTGTGCATTGGTCGCCCCGCCAGCCCGGCGGCGCGCGGCCCGACGGTGATCCGCTGGCGGGACTGCGGGTCATCGACCTAACCGGCTTCTGGGCCGGCCCGGCGGCGACCCACGTCCTGGCCGCTTTTGGCGCCGACGTCATCAAGGTGGAGTCCATCCAGCGTCCCGACGGGATGCGCTTCACCTCCGCCCGCCCGCCTTCCGTGGACGGCTGGTGGGAATGGGGTGCGGTGTTCCAGGGCGCCAACGCCGGAAAGCGGGGCATCACGCTCGACTTGAGTCGGCCGGAGGGGCGCGAGGCCTTGCTGGCGCTGGTGGCGCGGGCCGACGTGCTGATCGAAAACTACTCGCCGCGGGTGCTGGACAACTTCGGCATCACCTGGGAACTGCTGCAGGGTGTCAATCGCCGACTCACCCTGGTGCGGATGCCCGCCTTCGGCCTCGACGGCCCCTGGCGCGATCGCACCGGGTTCGCGCAAACCATGGAACAGGCCGCCGGGCTGGCCTGGATGACGGGCTATCCGGACACGGCGCCGATGGTGCTGAAAGGGCCGTGCGATCCGACGGCCGGACTGCACGCCGTGGTGGCAACCCTCGCGGCGCTGGAAGAGGCCGACGAACGGGGCCGGGGTGTGTTCGTCGAGGTGCCCATGGTGGAAACGGCGCTGAACATTGCAGCCGAAGTCGTCATTGAATACCAGGCGTACGGCGCCGAACTGGTGCGAGCGGGCAACCGCGGACCCGCCGCGGCGCCGCAGAACCTCTATCGCTGTGCCGGCCCGGGCGACGATGCGTGGCTCGCGTTGGCCGTCGCCTCCGACGAGCAGTGGCGGGCGCTGCGCGCGGTGCTGTCCGATCCCGAGTGGGCGCGGGCGCCCGGGCTGGCCGACGCAGCCGGCCGACGGCACGCCCACGACGAGGTAGACGAGCACCTTTCGGCCTTCTGCGCCGCCCGGGATGCCCGCGAACTCGCCGAAACCCTTACCAGGCTGGGCATCCCGGCCGCACGGGTGGTGCCGCCGTGGCAAGCGTTGGATAATCCGCAATTCGACGCAACGCACTTCGCCGAGACCATCGACCATCCCGTCGTCGGTGTGCAACGGATTCCGGGTCTGCCGATGCGGCTGACCGGCCGGAGTGGGCCGTGGTTCCCTCGGCCGGCGCCGACGCTGGGGCAACATAACGACGAGGTACTGCTCGGTGTCGCAGGATTGACCGTGGAGCGGGTTGCCGAGTTGCGTGCGCGCGGAATCATCGGCGAAAGACCGGACAACCTATGAGCCGGCATCCCTTTCGTGACGTCGCCATCGTCGCCGCATACAACACCCCGCAGGCGCGGGCCCTCGAAGGCCACACCGCCTTCTCGATCACGCTCGCCGCGGCCCGCGGCGTGCTGGCCGAGGCCGACGTGGTGGCCACCGAAGTCGACGCCGTTTTCAGCAAGCATGCACCCGAACTCATCTACGCATTGGGCATCGGACCGGTGTGGAACTCCAACTCCAAGGGAGGCATCGCCGGTGTGCTGCAGGCGGCCGGCCTGATCGCGACGGGCCTTGCGCATACCGTGTTGCTGGCCGACGGCGAGGCGGGGGTCTACACCGAGCGGGCCGCAACCGCGCCGTGGACCCGTCCGGCGAACGAATTTGTGGTGCCGTTCGGCCTTTACACCGCAGCGGAATTCGCTTTGATCGCTCGCCGCCACATGCACGTGTACGGCACCTCCGAGGAACAGATGGCCCTGCAGATGGCCGAAGTAGCCGCCACCATTCGCAACAACGGGCACGTCAACCCCGAGGCCGTCTACTACGGCCGTGGGCCGTTCACCGCATCCGATGTGTTGTCGTCGCGGATGGTCACCGAGCCGTTCCACCTGCTGGACTGTGCGACGACTTCCGAAGGTGGCTGCGGCCTGCTGATGACCACCGCCGAACGGGCCGCCGATCTCCCCGGTGGCGCCGTGTACATCCTGGGCGGTGGCCTGGACTGCCTCGGACCCGCGTACCGTCACGCTCCGAGTTGGGACCTCATCGGGCGGGGCAGCGACATCCCGAACGGTTACGTCGGGCGGCGCGCGGCGCGAAGCGCCTTCGACATGGCGGGACTGCGGCCGGCCGACGTCGACGTCTGCGAGCTCTACGACCCCTTCTCGTTCGAGATCATCCGGCAATTCGAGGCTTTCGAGTTCTGCGGAGACGGCGAAGGTGGCGACTTCGTGATGGATGGCCGCATCGGCCCCGGCGGCCAATTCCCGATCACGACGGACGGCGGGCTGATGTCGTACAGCCATGGCGGCGGCGTCGTACAGCTGACCCAGCGTGTCGCGCGCGGGGTTCACCAGCTGCAGAAGCAGTGCCGCAGCCGGCAGGTCCCCGACGCCCAGGTAGCCCTGTGCAGCAACGGAGGAGCAGGAGCGCTGTTCACCGATCTCGTGCTGCTGGGAAGCGAGCGGCCATGATGACAGTCCTGGAGCCGCAGCGGCCCGGTATCCCGTTGCCCGAGCCGACAACGGTGTCCGCCCCGTTCTGGGATGGGTGTGCCGCTGGAGAACTGCGTTACCAGCGGTGCCAATCCTGCGGGCACGCCGAGTTCGACCCGGTGTGGGACTGCCGGGCATGTGGCGCCGAGAGCCTCATGTGGCAGGTCAGCGCCGGACGCGGCGAGGTGTACAGCCACACCGTCGTATGGCGGCCCCAGACGACGGAATTCGCCGTGCCCTACGCGGTGGTGATCGTGCTATTCGACGAGGGCTTCGCGTTGCTGACGAACTTGATCGGCTGTCAGGTCGGCGACGTACGAGTGGGACTTCGCGTACGAGTCACCTTCCGCAACATGGGTCCGATCACGCTGCCCTACGTGCTACCGGAAACGGAAGGCCCACATGGGAACTGATCTCATCCTCGACATGGCCTGCGGTGCGCTGCCCGACCGGGTGGTGCTCGGCCGGCGCGACGACGGACTCAGCATGGCCGACCTCGACCGGGCCGCAGCGGGCGGCGCTGCGGCGTTGTGCGCGGCGCAAGCCGCCAGCGTCGCCTATGTCGGATTGAACGGCCCGGTCCTGCCCGCGTTGCTGTTCGCGGCGGCCCGGGCGGGAATCCCGTTGACACCGCTGAATTATCGGGCCTCGGCCGGTCAACTGAACGCGATCATCGCCGAACTCGACCGGCCGTACGTGGTGGCCGATCGCGCATTCGCCCAAGCGATTCCGGCAGCCGCGCTGTCGGAGGACTGGCTGGGGCTGGCGCTGGGCACCGAACCCGCGACACCCGCCGGGGTGAACGACGACGATCCGGCCGTGATGTTGTTGACCAGTGGCACCACCTCGAAGCCAAAAGGGGTGCTGCTCCGGCATTCCCACCTGCTGAGCTACGTCCTGGAGAGCGTCGAGTTCGCCTCTGCCGCCGAGGACGACGCGATCCTGGTCAGCGTGCCGCCATACCACATCGCGGGCATCGGCTCGGTGCTGACCAACCTGTACGCCGGTCGGCGGATGATCCACCTACCGGACTTCAGCGCCCGCGAGTGGCTCTCCCTGGTCCGAGACGAGCGGGTCACGCATGCCATGGTGGTGCCGACCATGCTGGCCCGCATCGTCGCGGAACTCGACGGCGCGACCGCGGACGCCCCGCGGCTGCGCTCGATCGCCTACGGCGGCGCCCGGATGCCGTCGAACGTGTTGCGCGCAGCGCTGGCTGCCTTTCCGAGCGCCGATTTCGTCAACGCCTACGGGCTCACCGAAACCAGTTCCACCATAGCGGTTTTGGGTCCGGAGGATCACCGGGCCGCGTTGGCGGGCAATCCGGTTGCGGTCAGGCGGCTCGGTTCCGTGGGGCGGATGATCCCCGGCGTGGAATGTCAGATTCGGGGCGATCAGGGACAACCGCTCCAGCCGGGCGACACGGGCGAGATCTGGGTCCGCGGCGCACAGGTGTCCGGCGAGTACCAGGGCGTGGGCTCGGTACTCGACAACGACGGCTGGTTCCGGACTCGGGACCAAGGACGCCTCGACGCCGACGGCTACTTGTTCGTCGATGGACGCATCGACGACACAATTATCCGCGGCGGCGAGAACATCGCGCCGGCGGAGATCGAGGACGTCCTGCTCGAGCATCCTGCGGTCGACCAGGTGGTGGTCGTGGGTGCGCCGGACGAGGAATGGGGCGAACGCATCGTCGCTGTGGTCGTCCCAGTGGCCGGTGCCGACCCCGACGTGCAAGACCTGCGTGCGTTCGTGAGATCGCGATTGCGGTCCTCGCGCACACCCGACGAGGTGGTGTTTCGGCCCGAAGTCCCCTACACCGCAACCGGCAAAGTGGTGCGTCGAGAACTCCTGGGCAGCGTGGAAGAGACAAGGACAAAAACATGACCACAGATCACGCCGCGGAGCTGCTGGGCCTCACCGATGCGGTCGCGCTGGTCACCGGCGGTGCCGGCGGCATCCCGAAGGCCACGGCGATCGCCCTGGCCAAAGCCGGCGCCCACGTCGCGGTCGTCGACATCGCCGACGAGTTCACCGCCCGGACCGTCAAGGAAATCGAGGCGCTGGGTCGTCGGGCCATCGCGCTGCACGCCGACGTCCGGCGTGTCGACGACGTGCACGCCATGGTCGAAGCGACGCGCAGCGAGCTGGGCCCGGTCACCGTCGCGGTCAACGGCGTCGGCAGCCTGGGCGCCGCCACGCCGAAGTCGTTCCTGGACTACACCATCGACGAGTGGCTCGCTCCTATCGAGCTCAACCTGACTTCCGCCATGCTGTGCATGCAGGCCGAGGCGACCGCCATGATCCGCGACGGAATCGCGGGGTGCATCGTCAATTTCGGCTCGACAAGCGGGGTTACCGCCGCACCGTCGGTATCGCATTACGGTGCGGCAAATGCAGGAGTGATCCACCTGACCAAATCCATCGCGCTCGAACTTGCGCCGTACGGAATCCGGGTCAACTGCGTGGTGCCCGGCACCCACGACATCGATCGCACCGGTCGGGAGACACCCACGTCACGCCGGCCCGAACAGGCCGAATTCCTGCGCCGGGCCGCCGAGGCCACCCCACAGAAACGCTTGGGGCGGGCCGAGGAGACCGCCGGTGTCGCGCTGTTCCTGGCCTCCAATCTCTCCTCCTACATGACCGGTCACACCGTCATTTCCGACGGGGGCATCACCCACACCACCGCACGCCCACCGGTCGGTGCGCTAAAGCCGCTGGCGCTCAGGGACCTCGGAGATCACGATGAGTGATCTGGAAATCTTCGACTGTCACTGCCACATCCTGCGCACTGCCGAGCACAGCTGCGATCTCTACAGCAATCTGCTGAGATTCAGCGCGGCGATGGGGCTGCCCGACAAACCGACCTTCTTCGGCACGCCCGACGAAGCCGAAAAGGTCATGGACGCCACCGGCATCGCCCACATGAACATCCTGATGTTCACCTGGTCGGGTGTGTATTGGCGACAGGGGCAGAACATCCTGCCGGACGAGCCGGCCGACCGGTTGCGCGAAACCGAAGACCTGCGGCGGCGAATCGTGCGGCGGGTCCAGGACAACAACAGCTGGGCCTTGGAGCAGGTTGCGGCCAGTCCCCGGTTGAGCTGCTTCGTGGGTGTCGACCCCGTGCTGATGGACGAACAGACGCTGCTGGCCGAGGTGGACAACGGGATTCGCCGGGGAGCGATCGGCGTCAAGCATGTACCGATGAATCACGGCACTGAGGGCGATGACCCCCGCATGTGGCCGGTCTACGACTATTGCGCGAGCGCGGGAATCCCGATCCTGACGCAGGCGGCCGGCTTCATGCCGGGCCGGCCTCGCTTCTACGCCAAAGCGCTCGACGATTTTCCCAAGCTCACGCTGATCTTCGCCCATCTCGGGCATGATCGGCAGTTCGGTCAGGGCGCCGACGCGGAGGTCGTCGAACTGGCGCAGAGCTACCCGGGCGTGCATGCCGATGTCTCGCTGCGGCTGATCGAAGTTGTCGACGGCCACGTGAGCGCGGAAGACCTGGTCGCACATCTCCGCGCGCTCGGCACCGACCGTGTGCTGTTCGGCAGTAACTGGGTCATCAGCGAATACCTGTGGATGCGGGCCAACGCCGGGGTCACTCCGGCCACCAGTCACGGCCGGCTGGACCGCGAGCTCGAGGTGCTCAAGCGCCTGCCGCTGACCGACGAAGAGCGGGCAGACCTGGCGTCACGCAACTTTCGCCGCCTGACGGGGATGGCGTCATGAGCCGCGAGTTGCCCCATGTGGCGGTGGTGACGGGTGCCAGCCGCGGCATCGGCCGCGCGATCGCGCGACGACTGGCCGCCGACGGCATCGCCGTCGCTGCGGTGTCGCGGTCGATGCGCGCCGGCGACGGCGAGTTCGCCGGATCGCTGCAGGAAACGGTCGCCCAAATCACCGCCGACGGCGGCCGGGCAGTGGCCATCCCCTTCGATCTGGCCGATGCGTCCGCCGACCGGCGGACAATCATCGATGCGGCAGGCGCCGAACTCGGCGCTCCTGTCGACATCGTGGTGAACAACGCGGCCGCAGCGCGGCACTTCGACGTGCTGTTCGCCGAAATGACGAGGCGAGTGTTCTTCGAAGCGGTCGAGACAAACGTCTGGGCCGCATGGGAACTGGCAGCCGCGGCGGTTCCCGGCATGCGCGAGCGCGGCGCCGGCTGGATCCTGAACATATCCTCGTCACAGGCCGGTCCCCGGCTCGGACCACCCTTCGCGGACAACCCGACCAACGGCGCCGCACTGTACGGCGGGAGCAAGGCGTTCATCGACCGCATCACCACCGGTGCGGCGATGGACCTCTACGGGGACAACATCGCCGTCAATGCCCTGGCACCCGAATACCAGGTGGCGACGGACAACGCGCTCACGGTTTCCGGTGTCCGGGTGGACAATTCCGAGCCCGAGGAGACCCTCGCCGAAGCCGCGTTGGCGCTGTGCACCGGCAATCCGAAGACACTGACGGGACGGATCGCCTACAACCTCTCGCTGCTCGTCGAGCTCGAGCGCCCGGTGCGCAGCCTCGACGGAACGGCCCTGCTGCCGGGGTGGCAGCCGGGCGAGATCGATGCCAGCCGGCGGCGGGTGTCCTACCTGCAGACCGGATCGCGAAACAAACTGCGATGAAAGGAAAATCATGCCTCTTCAACCGGCAATGAAACTGATCTCGGTGGACGACCATCTGATCGAGCATCCGAAGGTATGGACCGACCGGCTGCCAGACAAATACCTGGAGCGGTGTCCCCGCATCATCGACGAACCTTCGCCGTCCGGCGGGCTGCCGATCCAGGTCTGGTACTACGAGGACAAGCGGTTTCCGGCGATCGGCCTCAACGCCGTCGCCGGGAAGAAGCCGGAGGAGTTCGGCGTCGAGCCGGTTCGATACGCCGACATGATCCCCGGCTGCTACGACCCCAAGGCGCGGATCGTCGACATGGATCTCGACGGCGTCTACGGGGCCGCGAACTTCCCGTCCTTCCCACGCTTCGCGGGCGGCCTGTTCACCAAGGAGAGCGAGGATTTCGATCTCGCTTTCGCGTGCGTAAAGGCCTACAACGACTACGTCATCGACGAGTGGTGCGCTGTTGCCCCACACCGGTTCATCCCGCTGATCATCCTGCCGTTGTGGGATCCC
Source organism: uncultured Actinomycetota bacterium (assembly GCA_963730415.1). Taxonomy (GTDB): domain Bacteria; phylum Actinomycetota; class Actinomycetes; order Mycobacteriales; family Mycobacteriaceae; genus Mycobacterium. The sequence goes on from CAVSSC010000004.1 coordinate 1,236,376, forward strand.
GACCGCTGTGTAGCCGAAATCGAACGGTGTGCGGCCAAGGGCGCCAAGGGAATCACCTTCCCGGAGAACACCGTGCCGCTGGGCCTGCCGTCGATCTACACCGACCACTGGGAGAAGGTGTTCTCCATCGCCGAAGAGACGGATATGCCGCTGTGCATGCATTTCGGGTCCTCGGGCTTGCCCCCGACCACCGCGCCGGAGGCGCCGTACGCCGTCACGATCTCGCTATATGGAACCAACTCCATGTCGGCCACCGCGCACCTGCTGTTTTCACCGGTCTTCCACCGGCACCCGAAGCTTAAGGTCGCCCTCTCGGAGGGGGGCGTCGGCTGGGTGCCGTATCTGCTGGAACGCATCGACGGCACCTGGGAACGCCACCGGTGGTATCAGAACGTGGTCAAAGACGTCCGGCCGTCGGATCTGTTCCACAAGCACATCTACGGTTGCTTCATCGACGACGTGGCGGGCCTGAAGGCGCGGTACGACATCGGCATCGGCAACATGATGTGGGAATGCGACTATCCGCATTCGGACTCCTACTGGCCGCACAGCCGGCGCTACGCCGAGAAGGTGTTCGCCGACATTCCCGACGACGAGGTTCATCAGATCGTCGAGCTGAACTCGCGCAAGCTGTTCAACTTCTACGAGGAGCCGGTGAATTGACCCCGCGATCCGGTCAAGACATCAACGCTTCGGATTGGACGGAGCGCGACCTGCTCACGCGGGAAATCGCCACTCAGCGGTTGACCGAAGACGAAGCGGCGACTAAGGCCGAACTGACAGCGTTGCTGGCCCGCGACGAGGCCGATGCAGACGCCATCGCCCACTTGGAGCGCCGGCTGAAGGCGCTCGAAGCCACCCGGCAGAACCTACAGTCGAACTCGGCCGGCGCCCGCGCGGCAGCTCCCACCGCGAAGCTGTGACATGCGGCCGGGGCATCGAATACCGGCGAAGCGCACGGCGGTTCCAGTCAGTGGATGCTCAGGCCAACACGACCGCAGATGAAACATAGCGTGTAGTAGCGGCCGCGATCAGATGGCCGCGCGATCGGGGAAGCAGGGTAAACGCCGAATATGACACCGCATTCCGACGATTCCGGCCTGCTCGGCGGGCTGCGGGTCCTCGAGGTCTCCGAGACCATTGCGGGCGCGTACGCGGGCAAACTTTTCGCCGATGTGGGTGCCGACGTAGTGCTCGCCGAGCCGGCCGGTGGACATCGGCTGCGCGGGAGTGACTCGCGGTGCGCCGACGAGCCACTGTTCGCTTTCCTTACCGCCGGCAAGACGGTCAGCACCCGGGACTGGGTCGAACTCGCCGACGACGCCGATGTCGTGATTGCCGAAACGGCGAGCCTGCCGGACCTCCGTCTGCTGGAACGGTTGGCGGAGCGGTCCGTCGTGGTCGCGATCACCCCCTGGGGATTGAGCGGGCCATACGCGGAGTCCGCACGTCCCTGGACGGAATTCACCCTGCAGGCCGAGGCCGGTTCGCTGAGTAACCGCGGCGATCCGGCGTCCTATCCGCTGGCGCTCGGTGGAGCCGAAACGCTCTGGGTGGCCGGGTCGTTCGCGGCCACCGCCGGCCTGGGCGCCGTCGCGGGAATGGAACGCGACGGAGCCGGCGAACTCGTCGACGTGTCGCTGTTGGAGGTGACCACATACGCAGCGACGATGTTCGCCGACATCGCGGCCACGCTGAGCAAAGCGTCTCATGAGCCGACCGTTCAGCGCCGTCGTCTCCTCCCGTCGGTGGAGCCGGCTGCAGACGGCTGGGTAGGTTTCAACCTGGCCTCGGCCCAGAATCTCGAGGATTTCCTGGTACTGATCGAGCGGCCCGAGTGGCTTGCCGACGAGGACATCAAGTCATACGCGGGGCGATACCGCCGCTCGGCGGAGTTCACCGCGGCCGTGCGCTCGTGGACCATCCAGCGAACCGTCGCCGAGATCGTCGACGCGGCGGCGGCATTTCGCATTCCGTGCTCGCCCGTACACAGTGGCGCAACGCTTCTCGACGATCCGCAGGTGCGCGCCCGCGGGTTCTATGTCGAGGACTTCTCGGGGCGGTTCCGTCAACCGTCGGTGCCGTTCCTGTTCGACGGCGTTCGGCCGCGTTCGGCGCGGCCCTTGGCCCAACCGCGGGCCAACGCGGGATTCGCACCGCCGACCGAACGCAGCCTCAACCACGGGGACGAAGGCGAGCAGCCCGCGGGATCGCTGCCGCTTGCCGGGTTGCGGGTCGTGGATTTGGGCAACTGGTGGGTCGGGTCGCTGGTGGGGACGATCCTGGGTTCGCTCGGCGCGGACGTCATCAAGATCGAGTCGACCCGCCGGGTCGACGGCGCGCGGATGCTGGGCGGCACGATCACCGACGACGACCTGTGGTGGGAGTACGGCTGGATCAATCTCGGCGCCAACCACAACAAGCGCGATGTGACACTCGACTTGTCCACACCTCAGGGTTTGGAGTTAATCAAACGGCTGATCGCCGACGCCGACGTGCTGCTGGAGAGCTACGCCCCCCGCGTCCTCGAGAATGCCGGAATCGACTGGGCGGCCGTGCGGGCGCTCAACCCGGGGATCGTGATGCTTCGCATGCCCGCCTTCGGGCTGTCCGGACCCAACCGCGACATGGTGGGCTACGCCCAGACCGTCGAGCAATACTCCGGAATGTGCTGGCGCACAGGGTATCCAGATGGGACTCCGACGAACCCTAGCGGACCCGCCGATCCGATGGGCGGCTCCAACGCGGCATTCGCACTGCTCGCCGCGTTGCACGAGCGGGAACGAACCGGGCGGGGAATGCTCGTCGAGGCGCCACTGGTGGAAGCCGCTCTGACGATGACCGCCGAGCAGGTGATCGAATGGACCGCCCATCAGAAGGTGCTCGGACGCGACGGTAACCACCTCAGAGGCCATGCCCCCCAGGGGGTTTACGCGGGCGCCGACAGCGAACAGTGGCTGGCGGTATCGGTGGTCACCGACGAGCAGTGGCGGGCGCTGGCAGACTACACCGGGATTCCTCGGCTGGGACGACCCGGTTCTGGCGGCCGCGCCCGGTCGTTACGAGCACCGACACCAGCTCGACGAGGACCTGAGCGCGTGGGCGGCGACCCGCGATGTCGTCGCCGTCGCTGAGCGGCTGGTGAGGCGCGGCATACCCGCCGCGCGCGCCGTCGACCAGCGATTCGTCCATGAACACCCGCAGATCGCCGCTCGGGGCTACTTCGAGGAAATCGACCATCCCGTGCACGGGATGATCCCCATCCCGGTGTTGCCCTTCCGATATCGGCGCGTCAGCAGGTGGTCGTACCAGGCGCCGCCCACGGTGGGACAGCACAACCAGGAGGTGCTGGAGAAGGATTTGGGCTTGTCCCGCACGGACATTCAACGACTGATGGACGACGGCCTGATCGGTTGTCGGCCGGCTGGTCTGTAGCCGCCATTTCGATCAAAGGAGATCACCCACGATGACGACCGCACTCGCCCCCGAGAGGCTCGCCGCGGGCTTCAGCTGGACGGAATGTCCACGCTGGCAGCCTGACCCGTCCGGAGGGCGGTTTCACTTCTCCGACATGTACAACGGCCGGATTGTCGCCGTCGACGACGCCGGGCGCGCCGAAACGCTGCTCGACCTGTCCGGCCGGGAGGGCCTCGACGGCCAGCCGATCGTCGCCATCGGCACCGGATCCCTGCCCGACGGCAGGCTGCTGGTCAACTCCATGTTCGAACGAATCGTCCTGGCCTATGACGGATCAGCGACCAGCGTCTATGCCGACTTCCGCGATCTGGCCATCGGCCCCATCAACGACATGGTCGTCGACGCGGCCGGTCGCGTCTACGTCACCCAATTGGGCTGCAACCTGTTCGCCGGGGAGCCGCCCAAGGAGTCGGCGATCCTCATCGTCGAACCCGACGGCACCCCCCGCGCGGCCAACGAGGCCGGCCCCTTGATGGGCGCCAACGGCATCGCGATCTCGGCGGACGGCCGCACCCTGGTGACCGCGGAGACATTCGCCGACAGAATCACCGCCTTCGATATCGAACCGGACGGCAAGCTCAGCGGAAAGCGCACTTTCGCCGAGATGCAAGGCGGCTTTCCCGACGGGCTCTGCCTCGACGAGGACGGCGCGGTCTGGACGGCGCTCACCGCCGCCGGACGCGTGGTGCGGGTCGTGGAAGGCGGGGAGGTCGTCGCCGAAGTCAGTCCACCCCAAGCCGAGTGCGGCGTTTCCACCGCGTGCGGACTCGGCGGCCAGGACCGCCGCACGCTGTACATCTGCTGCGGCTTCGAGGTCTTCGACTCCGAGAAGTCGCGCCGCGAAGCCCAAGGCTCGATATGGACGGCCCGGGTGCCCGTCTCGGGCGGCGCGACCCGTCCCTGATCGCAACCAGGCCGGAGGAAAACCCATGAAATTTCTCGACTTTTCCGATCGCGTGGTGATCGTCACCGGTGCCGGTCGCGGTCTGGGCCGCGCCTACGCCGAACTGCTGGGCGCCCGCGGCGCCGCGGTGGTCGTCAACGACACCGGCGGGGCGGTCGACGGTACGCAGCACGGCGAAGACCCGGCCGCCGAGGTCGTCGCCGTAATCCAGGCCGCCGGCGGGCGCGCGGTGGCCTGCACCGCGACGGTGGCAACCGAGGAAGGGGCACAAGCCATCGTCGACGCCGCGGTCGCGGCATTCGGGCGCATCGACGCCGTCATCAACAATGCCGGAATCTACTTCGTGCGCCCCTGGATGGACATCTCGCTGGCGGACTACCAGCGCTTCCTCGACGTGCACTACTTCGGCAGCGTCCTGGTCAGCCGGGCCGCCTGGCCGCACCTGATCGAATCCGGCACGGGCCGGATCGTGAACACGGTATCCAGCGCAATGCTCGGCGTGCCGGACATGGTGCACTACGGCTCCGCGAAGGGTGCGGTGTACGGCCTCACGCGAAACCTGGCCGTCGCGGGTGCCGCGCATGGCATCCGGGTCAACGCCGTTGCCCCCGGCGCCGGTACCAGGATGCTGGACGAGGCTGCCGAAGCGCTGCCGCCCGGCACCGTCGAGTACATGAAGGAGGCGATGCCGCCGCGGATGGTCGCACCCGTCGTCACGTACCTCGCACACGAAAGCTGTTTCCTCACGGGGGAAGTCCTCAATGCGGCCGGCGGGGCCGTGAACCGGCTCGTGGTGGCCAACACGGCCGGGATCACCGACCCCGAGTTGACACCGGAGAAGGTCGCCGACCGGTTGGGCGAGATCCTGGCGATTGGAGCGGTGGAGCCGGCGCCACTCATGCTTCCGACACCGGCGGTGGGATCGTGAGCGGCGAATGGACCGTCGAGGTCGACCCTCAAGCTTGCGTCGGCAACAAGATGTGCATCGCCGCCGCACCCGACCTGTTCGACTTCGTCGACGGCAAGGCGACCGTGCGCAGCAGCCGCCAATCCCCGTCGCCGGAGCTCATCGAAGCGTACGAGTCATGCCCGGTGTCGGCCATCGTGCTACGTGACGACAACGGCCAAGAAGTCGAACCCGAATCCTGAAACCGGAGAAAGCAATGACGAAGACAGTGCCCGAGTACCCGTTCCCCCCGACCCCCCTCGAACAAGCGGTCGAGCACTACCACCGGTTACTCGAGGACCGGCCGATGACCAAGGTGACCATGCCATTCGGCGGTGACGTGTGGGTCATCCATCGGTATCAAGCCTGCAAGCAAATGCTGGAAAGCCCGAAATTCGTGCGGGGACCGTTCGCCAGAGGGGAGCAGCCAACCCCATACTTCGTGCACTTCCCCGACTTCCTCAAGACCACGATCCAGTTCGCCGACCCGCCCGACCACACGCGGCTGCGCAAGCTCGTCGCGAAGGCGTTTACCGTCCGCCGGATAGACCGGTTGCGTGACGGCACACGGCGCATCGCAGATGAGCTTCTCGACGGCATGGCAGCGCAGGGCGCGCCGGCCAACCTCGTCACGGAATACTCGCTGCCGCTACCCATCCGGGTGATCTCGGAGCTCCTCGGAGTGCCGCTTTCCGACCGCGACAAATTCGTCAACTGGAGCAAGTCCACGCTCGCGACGTCCGGGATGACGGAGCAGGAGATCGCTCAGGCCGGGGCTGAGTTGTATGTCTACCTGGCCGAGCTGATAGCCGCCCGGCGCGACGAGCCGCGCGACGATCTGCTCAGTGCGCTGGCCGCGGCGCGCGAGGCGGATGACTCGCTCACCGATCAGGAGATCCTGACCATGGCGATGGTCATCATCGTCGGCGGCTTCGACAACACGGCCAACTTCATCAACCTCGGCGTCGTGGCGCTGTTGCGCAATCCCGACCAGCTGAATCTATTGCTAGCCGATGTTGACGGGGTGGTACCTACCGCCGTCGAAGAGGTTCTGCGGCACGGACATTTCGCCGTCGGCGAGAAGGTCACCGGCTCGGGCGGGCTTCCCCCGTTCGCGGCCGCTGACGACGTCGAGATCGACGGCATGCTGATCAGGAAGGGCGAAGCCGCGCTGATAGACCCAGCCGCCGCCAATCACGACCCGACGGCATTCGAGAACCCGGGTGCGTTTGACGTGACCCGTACGCCCAATCGCCATCTCACGCTGAGCCATGGCATCCACCATTGCCTCGGGGCCCCACTGGCGCGCATGGAGATGCAAGTCGCCTTGGGCTCGCTGTTCAAGCGCTTTCCCACACTGCAGCTCGCCGGCGAACCGCAGTACGCGACGGAGTACCTCACGGCGGGGATGTCGGTCCTGCCGGTGACGTGGTGACGTCGTGAACGACCAGCCTGCCAGCATCGCGGTCACCTGGGCTCGACCGGGTTCCCAACGTCTGGAGACGGACGTCGCCTGATGGCAAAGATCACCACCCTGGACGAGTTCGAGGCCGCCTATAAGGCCGGGCTGGGTGAGCCCCTGCCGCCGCGGCGGCCATGGCGCACCGTGACCGAGGAATGGCTCGCGCGCTACGCCGACGGTGCCGGCGACTACAACCCGCTGTTCAAGGACCGCGACTACGCCGAGCGCGGGCCGTACCACAGCCTGATCGCCCCGCCGGGGTTTCTCTTCTCGATCGACTTCGGGGCGAATGCCTCCATCTGGGGCCATATCCCCGAGGCCGATGTGTCGATGCGTGATCTGACAATTCTGTACATCGGAGCGACCGCCGAGTGGTTTCGGCCGATCTGGCTGGGGGACCGAGTACGCAGCATCGAGACACCGACCGACATCCGCAGAACGACGACTCAACAGGTCGGCGAGGCACTCATCTGCACCGGAACCACGGAGTACTGGAACTCCCGAGCCGAGCTTGTGGGGCGGGTGACCAACCAGATGTTGCGCTTCCGCAATCCCGGCGCGGGCGTCGCGTCGTCGACGGTCGGGGTGGACGGCCCCCGCATAGCGCCGGATCCGCTCGTGTGGAACCGTGTGCGCCGCGGCGGCGAAACCCGCTACTGGGACGCGGTTTCCGTGGGCGACGCCATCCCGGAGTTGCCCAAGGGCACGTACACGACAACCGAGCTCTACCTGTTCAGCCACGGCGTGCTGAGCACCCGGCGGTCTCGGCAGGTCGACGAGGGGACGATCGACATGGGTGCCGGCGGCCGTGCCGATCCCGAGTATGCACGCCAAGCCAGGGCCCAGGCGGCCTCGTTCGACTTCGGCCCGCAACGGATCTGCTGGCTCGGCCAGGCGGTCACCGACTGGATGGGCGACCACGGCACGTTGCTGAAGATGACGGCACGACTGCGGCGGCCAAATCTGGTCGGCGACACCAACGCCGTGCGCGGTACCGTCACCCGAACCTATCGCGACGACGGCGGCGCTTGCTGCGCAGAGGTCGAAGTGGAGAATGTCAACCAGAGCGAAGAGGTCACCGCGAGCGGGCTGGCGACCGTGAAACTGCCTGCGCGCGGATCGATTCCAGCACGAAGCCTGCTGTTCGCACCCACCGCCGAGGGCGGCGCCGGCGTGTACAACTGATCGGAGAAGGGACCACCATGCAACTGCGGCCAGGCCTGCGGCTCAACAGCGCGGCATCCGACGCACAGGTCATCGTTGTACGGGCGCCGAAGGGGGATGTGGATGTTCGCTGCGGCGGCCTGCCGATGGTGAATGGTGACGCGCCCGTCTCGGGCGACGCCCGTGGCGATGCCGAGCCCCTGGTCATCGGCAAGCGCTACACCGACAGCAGCGGCGATCTGGAGCTGCTCTGCACCAAGCCGGGAGCGGGTGGTCTCAGCCTCGGTGACGAGCCGCTCGCCATCAAGGTGGTTAAACCGCTGCCCGCCTCGGACTGAAGGGGATAGAGAATGAACAAACTGTGTCGCGAACTCGGCATCGAATACCCGATCTTTGCATTCAGCCACTGCCGCGACGTCGTCGCAGCGGTGTCCCGCTCGGGCGGGATGGGCGTGCTCGGGGTCGTCGCCATGTCGCCCGAGGAAATCGACATTGAATTGCGTTGGCTAGAAGAGCATTCCGCGGGTCATCCGTACGGAGTCGACGTTGCCTTGCCGGTAACGACGGCAGATCGGGACGCCGCAATGACGGGATCCGCCGAAGACATTCACGCTCGATTGGAACGGTCGATTCCGGCGCAGCACCGCGCCTTTGCCGAGGAAATTCTGCAGCGCTACAACGTTCCACCGCTGCCTGAATCGGATGGTCAACACAAGGATTGGACCACCGAAGGGTTCACCGCATCCGGCGGGGAAGAGCAAATTGAAGTCATCCTCAACCATGACCACCGCTTACTGGTGAGTGCGCTGGGGCCGCCACCGGCGTGGGTAATCGAGCGCGCACACGAGCGGGGGGTAAAGGTCGGGTCGCTTGTCGGCAAGCCGAGCCAAGCAGTGCGCATTGCCGAGCTTGGCGTCGACGTCGTCATCGCACAGTCCTACGAGGCCGCAGCCCACACCGGTGAGATCGGTTCAATCGTGCTGATTCCCGACGTTGTCGACGCTGTGGGTGACACGCCCGTCCTCGCCGCCGGCGGTATCGGCTCGGGCCGCCAAATGGCAGCCGCGATGTGCCTCGGGGCCCAGGGTGTCTGGACCGGATCGATCTGGATGACCTGCCGCGAGGCGCCGACCGAGGCATATCGAGTCGAGCGGATGCTCAAGATGGCGTCGACGGACACCGTCCGATCCAAGTCCCAGTCCGGGAAACCGAACCGCCAAATCCGCACGCCTTGGACGGCCGCTTGGGACGGCCAGGGAAGTCCTGGACCGCTGCCCATGCCTCTGCAGTACCTGCTTTACGCCGACGCCACGGCACGCGCCAAGCGCGCCGGCGTTTACGAGCTCGTTGGCGGCCCCATCGGTCAGATCGTGAGCCGCATGACGAAAGTGCAACCGGCGAGCGAGATCGTGCTGAACATGGTGGAGGAATACTTGGAAACGCTGCAGCGCATGAGCGCTCAATACGAGGAGTTGACCGCAAACTGACCGGCTGGCTGCTGGTGCAGGACAAGAGCTTACGAGCGAAGGCCGCCCAAAACCAGAGCGTTCACGTGCGATAGAATTCGGGCACGATGCCGGCGGGCTTAGGAATGATTTTCTCACTGATCAGACGCTCGAAAAACGCCGCCATGCAATCGGAACCACTCCGGTATTCGTAGATTCTGTCCTCCGGGAACCCGAATTCCCTCAGCTTTGCCGTGTCCGAAACGGCGTCATATCCCACCATGAGGCTCTTGTCGAGGAAGGTGTAGTTCAGGAGGCACGCCAGGTCGTTCCCGGCCAAGGAGTGTGCCGATTGGAGACTCTTCCATATCGTCGCCGCGTCCGGCCCGGCCACCAGCTCAGAAGACTCTCCCAGAAGTTTTCGCACCGGGTCCGCGGGTTCCATTCCAAACCATGCCGCGATATCGCCCCAGGCCTGTCGCCAGGTGAATGGCGGACAGGAAGGGCAATTGAAAGCCTGGTTCGGATAATCCGTGCTCCACGCCGCCACTTCGGCAATTTTCTCCGAGGTGTTGAGATTGATCATCGCGTCGTAGCACGCCTCTGTGCCGGGAAACCTCAGCTGCTTGCCTTGGGCTTTGAGGATCGACGCGTATGTTGCGAGTGCGATGCCGAACGATTGCGTCGACGGGCGGAGTTCGGGGGCCAAACCGATGATGAACGTCGGACGCACTTCGTTCCAACTGAAACCGTCCTCTGCGGCGCGTTGCCGCACAAAGTCCTGCATGTCGAAATAGCTGAGCGGACCCGGGGCCTTCGCGATGTCTTCATGAAAGGGAGAGGAGTAGCCCGGCCACAGGCTCGGACCCAGATGCATCCCGTAATGTTTGCCCCCCGTTCCCAATACGAAGACCCGCAGGGGGGCGTCGATCTCCTTGAGCGCGTCTAAGACGTTCTCGATCCACAACTGGTTTCGGTCGTTGACGCCGCTTCCTGCCAGGCGTGCCATGGTGGCGTACAGCCGATGGCCAACGAATTGCGGGCTCACTTTCACGAGACGATGGATCACGGGCGCCAGTCGATCGGTCACCGCGAGGAGTCGGCGCGTCATCAGCACATTCCCGAGTTTCGGGGGCCGGTTGGCTTCGGTGAACCAATAGACGTCGGTGACCGCTGGAGATCCCACGTCGACCAGACCCTTGAGCACCGCCTGCTTGTCGTCGAGATTGCACCTCAGCGGAACGGCTTTCCGGGTGGTTCGCGACGCGAATGTCTCCTCGTCCACGGAGAGGGACAGGCAAATGACGGCGTCGTGTTCGGCTCCGCGTTCATTCAAAAGGTAAGGAACGATGGCATTTGCGGCCATTCCCGTGCCGCCGACGACGAGAGCTACCTTTTTCATCCCAACTCCATCCCTAATTCTCCTTAGCCGCAGTGCGTGAGCAGTCGCCGCATGGGCACCGCAGCGCCTCGGCTGCCGCGATCATGACAACGACATGCCGGTGCTGAGGCCGCCGTCGGCGACGAACTGTGACCCGGTGCAGTAGCTCGATTCGTCGCTGGCGAGAAAGACGATCAGCGCGGCAATCTCCTCGGGCCTGGCCAGGCGTTGCATGGTGTTGAGTCCGGTCGTCCGCGCCTGCTCGGCGGCGGCGCCGATGAAGGGCGTGGCGACGCCGCCCGGGTGGACGGAGATCACCCGAATACCCAAGGGCGCGAGTTCCCGGGCGGCCGACTTGGTCAGACCGGTCAGGCCATGCTTCGACGCCGTGTAACCGTGGGACGGGCTTACCCCATTGAGCCCGGCATACGACGAGACATTGATCACCGACGCGGGTGCGCTTCGTGCCAGGGCTTCTACAGCAGTCGACATCCCGAGAAACGGGCCGGTCAAGTTGACCTGAAGTACGGTCTCCCACAGCTGACGTGGATGATTCACCAGAGAGTGCGGCCCGGTGACGCCTGCGCCGTTGACGAGGACGTTGAGTACACCGAAGGTCTCTTCCGTGTACCGAACCACTTGACGCCACCCCGCCTCGTCGGTGACGTCCAGATGCTGAGACACCGCAGATTCGCAGACATCGGCGGCCAAGACAGTGTCCTGCCGATCGGCCACGTCCGCAACGACAACCCGGGCGCCCTGGTCCACCAGGGCGCGAGACGTCGCCGCTCCAATCCCCAACGCACCGCCCGTGACGATCGCTACCTTGCCGTCCAGCCTGCCCAGGCCGCTCCAACCGATCGAACTACGTCAGCCGAAATCCCAGCGATGTCCCCAGTAGCTGTCCGCCGTGATTTCCTCAGCCGTGTAGTACGTTTCGTCGACGAGCATGCCGTCGCAGCCGACTTCGAGGTCCCAGCCTCCCGGGGTCCGGACGTAGAACGAGATCATCTTGTCGTTGGTGTGCCGTCCGAGGGTGGACGAGATGTGGCAGCCATCTTCGACCGCACGGTCCAGCGCACGGCCCACCTCGTCGAGCGTCTCGAATTCCACCATGACGTGTACCAGTGCCGGTGGCTTGAGCTTGGACGACGGAAGGATGGCCAAGCTGTGGTGGCGGGGGTTGACACCCAGGAACCTCAACCGCACGGGCCCGAGTCCCGGCGATGTGGGCAGGCGCAACGCCCCCCGGGGCGCGAATCCCAGCGTCTCGACATAGAACCGATAGGCGGCATCCAGGTCGCTGACCGGCACCACGACGTGCCCGGCACCCAACGTGCCGGTCTTGAAACGGTTTCCGTAAGGCGCGCCAACGGGAGAGTGGTCAAGTGCCGGGCCATAGAACACTTCGAGCGGAGTCGACCCGGGAGCCTCGAACGACAGGCCGGCTTCCACCCGCCTGGCCTCGGCATCCTCGTTCGACAGCGGCTTGGTTGCGATCCCCGCGTCCTCGACCGCGGACTGCACCCGACGTAAAGCCAAGTGGTCACGCACTTCCCAACCGATCGTGTCGATCTTGTCGAGGTCTCCCGGCAACAGGATCAGGCGTCCGACGCGCTCGTCCATCCGGAGGTAGACCGCGTCGGCCTCCGGCCCAGTTCCCTCAGCGAATCCGATGGTGTCCAAAGCGAACCGGCGCCACCTGTCGATGTCGGCCACCTGCACTCGAAGGTAACCGAGCAAGCTGATATCGCTCACCGCCGCTGTCGTCTTTCCATTTGCCCGATGCTTCGCGACGGCCGTCAGATCATCGCCCGCAGGTTGTCCGGCGGTTCGATACCCATCGTTGTCAGGGCGGTGGCGTGATACACCGTGCCCGGCGTGTGGATCGCGTGCTGAAGGCCGACATGCGCGTCGCGCCAGAACCGCTGCAGCGGGTTGTTCTTGCGTGCCGCGTTGCCGCCGGAACGCGCGAAGATCTCGTCGGCAGCGTGGACTGCCCGCCACGCGCATCGGATCTGGTTGCGCCGCACCATGGCCCGGTCTTCGAAGCTGATCGGGAGCCCGGTCTCGGCGAGGTCGTAGAGCCTGCTGATGCCGTCGAGCAGCTGCAAGCGAGCCGCCGCGATATCGGCTGCCGCGTCCGAGATCGCGTACAGCGCGTAGGGATCGTCCTTGATCTTGGTGCCCATCGCGGTCACCCGGCCGCGCTGGTAGTTGAGGTGTGCCGCGAGGGTACCCTCGGTAATTCCGATCACCGCGGCGGTGATACCCAGCGGGAACATCGTCCAGAACGGAAGCTTGTAGACGGTCTCTGTGCGACCCGCCCGTTCGGCGGCAGCCTGTCCCTCGGCCACCTGCGCGAAGTCCGCGGTCCGGTATTCGGGGATGAATGCGCCGTCGACGATGATGTCTTTGCTGCCGGTTCCGCTCAGCCCGATGACGTCCCACGAGTCGTCGACGATGGTGTAGTCCTTGCGGGGCAGCACCACGTGCAGCACCCGGACCGGCTGTACGGGCTTGCCGTCGGGGCCGCCGACGAGGGCGCCCAAAAAGATCCAGTCGCAATGATCGGTGCCCGACGAAAAGTTCCACCGACCTTTGAGGATGTAGCCGCCGTCGGTCGGCGTCGCCACGCCCTGGGCGGCATAGGGCGACGCAATCCAGGTATCGGGATTTTCCCCCCAGACCTCGACCTGCAGTTTGCGATCCATCAATGCCATCTCCCACGGGTGCACTCCGCCAACGCCGCACACCCAGCCGGTCGATCCGCAGGACTTGGCCACCGCCATCACCGCTTCGGCGAAATCGCGCGGATGCGCGGCGTATCCGCCGAAGTCGGTCGGTTGCAGCATGCGCATCACGCCGGCCTGACGAATCAGCTTCACGCTCTCGTCGGACAGCTTGCCCAGGCGTTCGGTTTGGTCGGCCGTCGACGCAAGCTGGTCGGCGATCTCTGCGACTTGGCCAATTACTTCGTGCGACATGGACGCACCTCCGGTACTGGTATCAGGCATGAGGACTGGTCGCCTGTTGGGATACGCCCACAGTAGGCGGCGCCGCTCGTCGTCGGCGTTCGAATACCGCTGGCTGGAAGGACCTTGCCAAGGGGCGGGTCGATCGGACGGGGGTTTCGGTCACCGGAATCATCGCGGCCCGCGGATCGTCCAGGCCCTACGATCGGGCGGCGCGCCGGACGTCCGGTCCGGAGGCGGAAGGACATCGTGGTGCAGTGGGACGCTGAATGTGACGTTCTGGTCATCGGTTCCGGGGGAGGCGCTCTGACCGGTGCGTATACCGCCGCCCGCGAGGGACTGCGGGTCATCGTGGTGGAGGCGACCGACCGGGTCGGTGGCATGACGGCGTATTCCGGTGGGGGAATGTGGTTTCCGTGTAATCCCGTGCTGCGCCGCATGGGCGACGACGACACCATCGAAGATGCGCTCGCCTACTTCCACGCCGTGGTGGGCGACCAGACACCTGCCGTCCTGCAGGAGGCGTTCGTGACCGGTGGCGCCCCGCTGGTCGAATACCTTGAAGAAGACCCGGCGTTCGAATTTTGCGTGCTGCCGTGGCCGGATTATTTCGGCGCCGCGCCGCACGCACGGCCCCATGGGCGTCATATCATTCCGGCTTCTATTTCGGCAGACCAACTGGGGCCACTTCGCAATGTGCTGCGCCCTCCGCTGGCCACGGATCGGGGCACCGCGGATCCGCCCGAACAGCTGAGCGGGGGACAGGCGTTGATCGGACGCTTTCTGCTGGCGCTGGAAAAGCTGCCGAACGCGCAGCTGTGGACGAACGCCTGCTGCGGTGAATTGTTTCGCAACGGCCGAGTGACCGGTGCGACGGTCAGCACGCCCGAAGGTGACCGGCGTATACGGGCCGACCGCGGGGTCCTTGTCGCTGCTGGGGGTTTCGAACGAAACGAAGCCTTACGCAAGGCTTTCGGAGTGCCCGGATCCAGTCGCGACTCCATGGGACCACCCGGAAACTGCGGCGCCGCGCTGGAGGCCGCCGTGCGGATCGGGGCAGACCTGAACATGATGGCAGAGGCGTGGTGGGCGCCGGGCCTGACGCATCCCGACGGCAGTTCGACGTTCTCGCTGTGGTTTGCCGGCGGCATCTTCGTCAACGACGCGGGGCGCCGGTTCACCAACGAATCCAAGGCCTATGACCGCGCAGCCCGCGATGTCTTGGCAGAGATGCGGGCAGGCCGGATCTCCCTGCCCTACTGGCTGATCTACGACGGCCGGGGCGGCCGGCGGCCGCCGGTCATGTTTACCGGTGTCCCGATCGCCACCCCCGACCAGTACGTTCAGGCCGGGCTGTGGCATTCCGCTGAGACGCTTACCGGCCTCGCCGAAAAGATCGGGCTTCCGGCCGATGAGTTGACCGAGACAGTCAAGCGGTTCAACGAATTCGCCGCCACCGGGGTCGACGAGGATTTCGGGCGTGGCTCGGAGCCGTTCGACAGGTCGGTGCCGGGCAGCCCCAACCCCCTGGTACCTATCGACCAGCCGCCTTTCCGGGCGGCCGCGTTCGGGTTGTCTGACCTGGGCACCAAGGGTGGATTGCGGACCGATCCCGGTGCGCGTGTGATAGATGTGTGCAGAAAGGTCATTCCCGGCCTGTACGCTGCGGGCAACTCGATGGCACCGGTGAGCGGCACGACCTATCCCGGTGGCGGCAACCCGGTCGGAGCATCGATGGTGTTCAGTCACCGCGCGGCGCTGGACATGGTGCAAGGCCCTGCGCCCGAATTGCATTGACAACCGCGGCTACATATGTGAGCCGCCGTCGATCCGCACCTCGGTCCCGGTGATGAAGTAAGCCTCGGGCGAGCCGAGCATCGCGACCACGGCCGCCACCACGTCGGGTTTGGCGAAGATCGCGCCGTCGGGCAACGGCAGCATCGGCTGAACCTTGCCGAACAGCGACAGGTCCGAATCGGACGGGAGGCCGGGGCCGACGCTCTGCCGGGATTCGCCCGAACCGTCAGTCATACCCGACGAAATGGATCCCGGTTGAACGCTGTTGAACCGGACGCCCTGCTTGCTGAACTCGAGGGCCAGCGCGTGCGTCATCGCTTGAATGCCGCCTTTGGACGCTGCGTATGCCGCCATGTACGGGTGGGCGAAGTTAGCCGACGTCGAGCTGAAATTCACCACGGCGGGCGCGTTGCCACCAAGCAGCGCCGGAATCGCTTCCCGGGTCACCAGGAAGGTTCCGACCAGGTTGATTTTGATGACATGTTCAAAGTCGGCGCGGGTCGTTTCCGTGAAATGACCCGATCGGAGAATTCCTGCCGCATTGACCAGCGTGTCTAGGCCGCCAAGTACCCGAACCGCCTCCGCCACCCCGGAAATCACGGATGATTCTGAGCCGATATCGAGTGCGACCATGCTGAGCCGTCTCTCCTTATCACCTGCCTTAGCGAGCGTGTCGGCCAACCCCGCCTCGCTTATGTCGGCGGCCACGACCGTCGCGCCCTCGGTCAACAGCCGCAACACCGAGGCCTGCCCGATCCCGGATCCGGCGCCGGTGATGAGCACTCGGCGGTCGGTATAGCGTTGCGAGGCTTCCATTCTGGACGGCTAGCTCGCCGGTGCGTATCTGGCCGCGAACTCGTGGACGCTCTTGACCACGTGGTTCAATTCCTCATCGTTCATGCCGTGGCTCATCCCCAGCGACATGCCGCGGGCAAACACCTCGTCGGCGTTGGGCAGGCCATCTGCCGGCACCCGGTAGGAGACGCCCCGCATCATCGGGTGGCGGGTCACGTTCCCGCTCCAGACGGTTCGCGTGTCGATGCCGACCGACTCGAGGTCTTCTTGCAGATCGGAACGGTCGAAACCCGCATCCACCCGCACGATTACGGGGTAGCAGAGCCAGGCGGTGTAGAAATCCGGGTTTTGCCTGGGCAACCGGAACAAACTCGGATAGCTGCCGAACGCGCCGTTGAACGCCTCGAAGATCTCCGCCCGGCGACGGTAGTTGCGGTCCAGCTTCGACAACTGCACCAGTCCGAACGCCGCTCCGAGCTCGGACGGCTCGAAGTTCCATGGCAGCACGTCGAAGATGAAGTCGTTGTCGTAAGCGATGCCGTCGAGTTCCTCGCGGAACACCCGGCCACCGCCGGCCGGGACCGAACAAGTGCGGCTCGGAGCGCCGGCCCCAACGTCGCAGCATCAGTCCTTTGTCCCGCAGCCTCTCGTCGTCAAGGCACACCATGCCGCCATTGCCGGCGCAGGTGATGATGTGCGACATCGCAAAGCTCGTGACGGTGATGTCCGTGCGGCTGCCGGTCTTGGTGCCACGCAACGATGTTCCGATGCAGTCGCAAGAGTCCTCGATGACCTTCAGGCCATGCCGGTCGGCTATGTCGCGGATCGCATCCCAATCCGGGGCGTTTCCGGCCAGGTTCGGGAAGAGGATCGCCTTGGTCTTGTCGGTGATCAACTCCTCGATCCTCGACACGTCCACGTTGTAAGTGTCCGGTTCGACATCGACGAAAACCGGCACCCATCCGCCGCGCACGATCGGCGAAACGTCGGTGGAAAAGGTCAACGGGGAGGTGATGACTTCCGAGCCCTTCGGCAGATCGAGCAACTCCAGCGCCAGGTACAGCGCCGATGATCCCGAATTGCACATCAGGCCTAGCTTCTTGCCGTACAGATCCGCGACCCTTCGTTCCATCTCGGCCACGTTCTTGCCGATCTTCAGCGCAAACGGCCCACCGCGCAACACTTCCAGACACGCGTTGATCTCTTCTTCGTCGTGCACGCTGCGGGCATAGATGACTCGGGTCACTTCGCTCTCCTGTTCTTGCCGTCGTGGCCGGCACACCACTGACAGCCGCGCATCGACGTGGTAGCTGGGTAACCGGCACCGTGCGGTCGCGGCTGTCGGCAGTCGATGCCCCTCGGTTGCACAGCGATTGGATCTTGGTCCGATTGTCGCCAATCGGCGCCGCGCGGGACACGCCGATTTCCACTGGTTGAAACGGACGAATCACGGCCACCCACGTGGGCGTTCACTCGTCGGAAGAAGCGCGTGTGCCGGTCCGCATTGCGACTATGAACACTTCCACGGAGTATGGGCTGCGCCCTTGCGGCGTTGCCGAGCGCATCACCAAACCCGGTCGGTCATCTATCAGGACAACAGCTCCGACGGCGTCGCCACCGGGAAAGCGCACTGCCCTCATCCTGTCAGCTAAACGGTCTGCTGCCGCCGCCCGGCCGATGGATGGTTTAGCCGGATTTCGTTGAGGAACAGCCCAGCGACTGACTGACACGTGAATCCGACTGGGCGCTGCCCGGCATGGTTGGCCGTGACGACTGCGACACCGGTGCAGAAATGGCCCAGCACCTTGCGGACCAACGCATCGTCGAACGGGAGCCGCCGTGGCACCGCGGCTTTGGTGACTTCCGTGGCCGTCATGTCTCCTTACCTTTCTTGACGCTTATCGCAACTGCCGGCCCGCGGGACCCTTCGCCGCGTCGAGCGCGGCGACGTAGCCAAAGACGAGACCCTGACCGATCGTTGCGCCAGCGCCCGGATAGCTGACGCCGAATACGTTCGCGGCTGTGTTGCCGATCGCATAGAGGCCGTCGATGACGCTCCCGTCTTCTCGAAGCACCCGGGCTCGCGCGTCGGCCCGCAGCCCGCCGCAGGTACCGAGGTCGCTGAGAACCATCTTCACGGCGTAGAAGGGCCCCTGCGAGAGCGGCCACAGGTTTGGATTCGGAGAGATCGTCGGGTCGCCGTAGTAACGGTCATACGCGCTGTCGCCGCGCCCGAAATCGTGATCCTCACCGCCTGCGGCGATCGCGTTGAATCGCTGCATCGTCGAGGCGAATGTGTCGACCGGTACCTCAATTGCGTGCGCCAACCCCTCAAGGTTATCGCTGCGATGGGCGATCCCCGCATCGTACCAACGCTTCGGGATCGACTGTCGGGGAAACAGTTCCCCCGCGAGGAGATAGCTGTTGCGGTAGCGCTGGTCGAACACGATCCACATCGCCTCGACCGGTTCTCCGGCTTGCTCAAGCTCGAGTACTCGGTGGCCGAAGGACATGTAATCGGTCGCCTCGTTGACGAATCGGCGGCCGTTCTGATTGACGACCAGTGAGCCTGGAAGCGAGCGCTCGGCTAGCATGATCTTCGGATTGCGGCCCGGCGGTGCAGCGAACGCGGGGAACCACCATGCCTGGTCCATCAATTCGATCCCCGCGCCGACGTCCTGTGCGATGCGGATTGCATCGCCGGTATTGCCTTCTGCCCCCAGGCTCGCCTGCGCCACAAGCGATTCCGATTGGAATTTCCAGCGCCAGCCCATGTGGTGATCGAACCCGCCGGCTGCCAACACGACGCCACGACGCGCCAGGATCTCAACGGGCTGCCCGCCGCGGTCGACGATAGCGCCGGTCACGCGATGCCCGTCCGTGGTGAGCCGGCACAGCGATGTCGTGGTCCAGAGCGGGATGCCAGCGCGCAGGATGCCGGCGAACAGTCCGGCAGCTAGGGCCTGGCCACCGGCGACGTAGTGGCGACGCAACAGCAGTCCGCCCAGACCCTGTGCCGCCCGCCGCGCGATGCGCGGCACCCCTTTGCGCGGCACTCGCGCGACGAGGTTCACCCAGCGGTAGTCGGCGCCGGTCGTCGGCATCGGAAACGACGACTTCATCACGCCCGGGCGAAGCTGGGACTCACGAGCGCCCAGCCGGCGGGTGTCGAAGGGACGGCTTTCACAGGTGCGCCCCAGCACCGAGCCACCGGGGTGCTCCGGGTGATAGTCCGGGTATCCCTTGGTCCACATGAATTTCAGCGGAGTGGTGTGCCGCAGCATCTCGACGGTTTCCGCCGAGTGGTCGAGAAAGCTGTCAAGTCGCTCAGGTGCCGCGGTGTCGGCGACGACTGACCGGAGATAGGCGCGTGCGGCGTCCAGCGAATCTCGGCTTCGGGCCGCGCGCAGTACCGGATTGGCCGGTAACCAGAAGGCGCCCCCAGAGCGGGCTGTGGAGCCCCCGACGTACTCAGTCTTCTCCAACACAAGGCAAGACATCCCAAATTCGTTCGCCGCCAGCGCGGCCGCCATGCCGGTCCCGGACCCGACCACCAGCAGGTCCACGGTGATTCGTGCAAGCGTTACGGGCGGAACAGTCGTCACCAGTAGTTCTCACCTTCCGGTCTCTCGGTTCACGCGGCGGCCACCGCTCATGCCCGCTCCACCTGTGACGCTAAGGCCGCAGGACGGCACCGATGGCACTATTTCCTCCCACCGGAACAGTGGACCCGTGCCCGGAGCAAGAAGTGAGCACCTTCACAACCCGCCTTACCACTGACCGGACGCTGCGCTTGATCCCGGCCGCAGCACCGTGCACGGTCGCTAGTGACCCACGCACCGACGGAAAGGACTGTCATGTCCGTTGCACCAAGAGTCGCCTCGGTGCCGGACCCTTTCTCCTCGACGACGCTGGGACCGGTGCGGTTGCGCAACAGGATCATCAAAGCCGCCACTTCCGAGGGTCGATCTCCGCGCGGTGAGGTCACCGAAGACCTGATCGACTTCCACAACAAAGTGGCACGTGGCGGAGTCGGCATGACGACGGTGGCGTACTGCTGCGTGTCAACGGCAGGGGCCAGCGCTCCCGGGCAGATCGTGATGAGTCACTCGGCGCAGCCGGGACTGCGCAAATTGACCGATGCTGTTCATGCGGCCGGCGCGGCGGCTTCGGCCCAACTCGGCCATGCGGGCGTGGTCGCCTCTCGCAAGCTGACCAAGGTCACACCGGTGGGGCCGAGCAGATTCCTCAACCCGCTCACGTTCGACTATTGCCGTTCGATACAACGCCACGAGATCACCCGCGTCGTCGACCAGTTCGGCGATGCCGCCGACGTGGCGGCGTCGGCCGGATTCGATGCGATCGAGTTGCATTTCGGTCATCTGTACCTACCGAGTTCGTTCCTGAGCCCGCTGCTCAACCGCCGTCGAGACGAGTATGGCGGGAGCATCGAGAATCGTTCGCGATTCGCCCGGGAGATCGCCCAGCGAGTGCGTGAGGTCGTCGGTGACCGCATGGCGATCACCGCGAAGCTCAACATGTCCGACGGCATCCGAGGGGGCATCCGGCTGGAGGAGTCACTGCGCACGGCGCAACTCTTGGACGCCGACGCCAACGTCGACGCCATCGAACTGACCCAGGGTTCGTCGGCCTACAAGCCGATGTATCTGTTCCGCGGCGACGCACCGATCGACGAATTCGCCAAAGTCTTTCCCCAGCCGCTGAGCACCGGCCTCCGGCTGTTCGGCGATAAGTTGCTGGGCGATTACCCGTACCGCGATCTGTACATGCTGGAGTCGGCGCGCCAGTTCGTCCCGGTGATCAAGAACAGCGAGCTGATTCTGCTTGGTGGAGTCACCAACCGCGATCACATGCACATCGCCATGCGGGAGGGCTTCGGCTTCGTCGCGATGGCGCGATCCCTGCTGCGCGAACCGGATCTGGTCAATCGACTCCAATCCGATGCCGGCGCACGGAGTCGCTGCAACCACAACAACAAGTGCGTAGTCACGGTGTTCCGCCGCACCCATTGCGTTCTCGATCCCGACCAGCACTACGGTCCGGTGGAGGGCAGTGCCGGATATGCGCGCTCACCAGTCCGGGCCGAGCCCTTTCCCGACCAGCCCAATGCGACCGCTGCTCCATAACTGAGGCCGACATGCGTTTTTCGGTATGGCCCGGTGCTGCTCAACCCTGGTCTGGACTGCTCGACCTCGCGCGCCAAGCGGACGAAAAGTTTTGGCATTGCGTCTATGTGGCCGATCACTTCATGGCCAATAACTTTCTGCCCAGTACCGACCGTCCCGAGGACGGAATCCTCGAGGGCACGGGCGTGCTCGCCGCGCTGGCCGGCGCAACGACTCGCGTGCGACTAGCCAACCTGGTGCTGGCCGTCACCTATCGCCACCCTGCGGTGCTGGCCAACTGGGCTGCCACGGTCGACCACATCAGCCAGGGCCGGCTCACTCTCGGTCTGGGGACCGGTTGGCAGGGCAACGAGCATCGACAATACGGCCTGGAATTGGGCCCGCGCGGCGAACGGGTGAACAGATTCGCCGAGGCGCTGACCGTCATCAGCGCGCTGCTGACCCAGCCGACGACCACGTACAGCGGCCGCTACTACCAGCTCACCGACGCCGGGTGCGAACCGAAACCGGTGCAGTCGCCGCTGCCGTTGATGATCGCCGGCAGCGGCCCGCGGATGCTGCGGCTGGTCGCGCGTTACGCACATGAGTGGAATTCCTGGTCGGCGCCTGGGCAGTTCCGCAAGAGCGCCCGCAGGCTCGATTCGGCGTGTGAAGCGGTAGGCCGGGACCCGTCGACCATCTGGCGGTCGACGCAGGCGCTTACAATCGTCACACAGTCTGCCGAGGAGGAGGCACGAGCCGCTCGAGCCGCGAAAAAGGTGCGGCTACCCGTACTCTACGGCCCCCCCGCCCGCATGGCCGATGCCGCGGCAACCTGGCGTGACGAGGGGGTCGACGAGGTTATCTTTTCGGACCGGTCGATGAGGGAACCGAAGCGGCGACGCGACATCTACGACGCGCTGGCCGAAGTCTTGTCGCCACTGACGTGAGCCTGAAGCTGCGGTCGTGCGCCCGACGAACTCAGAATCCGATCTTGAGCTGGTTGCTAACTGGCCGAGCCTGACATCCCAGGATCAAACCTGCGTCGATGTCCTGTTGTTCAAGGATTGCCGCATCGCCTCTATCGACTTCACCCGCAAGCAATGTGCAGCCGCACGAGCCGCATCGACCTTCCCGGCATGAAAAGGGCACGTCGATTCCTTGGCCGAGCATGACCTCGACGAGCGTCTGGCTGCGCGGCCACCGAAAGACATGGCGTTGGCCATCGAGTTCGACTTGGGCCCGGGGCGCGTCGGTCTGTTCGTCGGCGGGGTCTGCGGCCGCAACTTGGACGAAAGGATCTCCGGTAAGCGATTTGAAGATTTCCACGTGGGTATTGCCCTTCGGGACACCAGCGGCAGACAGGGCTCGGATGACGGCGTCCATGAACGGTTTAGGCCCGCAGAGAAACGATTCGGAGTCGTTAAAGGCGGAAGCGAACCTGGCCAGCTGCGCCGCAGTCGGCAGTACCTGCAGGGACTCCAGCCAATGGATCACCGTCAATCGCTCCAGGTGTTGCTCTGCCAGACAGCTGGCGAGCCGGCGCAGGTCAGGTACGCATTTGTGTGATCTTGGTGGGCTCGAGATCGCATCCGAAAGGGCGAAAATCCGCACTTTTTCGGTATCTGGCGGCGGATGACCGGCGGACCATGGGTCTGGACCTGCCGTTTCGTGCCGGGTGTTAGCGGAAGCTCACGCGGGCGCAAGGCGATGATCGGGCCGCAACGACGTCGGTTGTGGGCGGCACTGAGCATGGGTGGGGTGTGGGGACTGAGCTGAGTGGCTACGACGTAGGGGTGGTCGCCCGCGGCATCTTCGGTGTGCACAGCTAAGCGCGCACCGAAAGATGAGGTCGAGCGATGGCCCTTGTCCGGGTCGGCGGTGTCCGACGTGCTCGATGCAGCTGATCGTCGTCGATGAGCAGAACTGCGGCCGGCATCGGGGCACTGGTAGCACGCTCAGCTCGATGTCTGCCCGCTCGATTAACGACGGGGGTTTCCGTGTCCCGGCGCTAATTGTCGCTAATGGCCGTCGGCGAGGGTGTATCGAAGCATGTTTGAAACTACTGTGCACCTTGGCTATTCAGCCGATGAAGTGATGTCGCACTCGTCAGCCAGCTGTTGGACTTCGTCGAACCCGGCGCCTTGTAGAAGGCGTCGTGATCTGCCTGCACATCGCCAAGGACTGCAGGCGATTTCGATGGCTGCCGGATCCGGCTCGGCCTTGCCGAATGGCAAGTGGCTTATTTCGGCAGTCGACCGGATTTGGCGTTGCGCCGACTCGCCGCTGCAAGTAGCCCGGCGATGGGCGGCCAGCTGCCGTTTTCGCGTCGGGCAACGCTATGGACGAGGCTATTGTAGTTGAACTCACATTCAAGAGATTGGGCAGGCCGATGGACACCTTGGAGCCTCTGGAAGCGGCGTTGATGACCGGGGAGCTGCTGTCCAGCCCACTGCACAGCGCCGCGCTGCTGATTTTTTGCCCTCCCGCGGAGGCGGGCCCGGGGTATGTCGACGAGATATTCCAAGATGCGCTGACAACCGTCGTCGATCTTGACCCGCGATTCCGCCGGCACCCGCATATCGGCGTCGACACGGCGGGCATTTGGATGTGGCGCGACGACGACAACCTCGACATGCGCGACCACGTCCAGCGGCGAACGCTGCCGCCGGGGGATCGTAATGCGCTGTGGAAGCTGATCAGCGAGTTGCACGGCGAGCCGCTCGACCGGTCGCGAGCGATGTGGATGTTCTATTTGATCGACGGTCTCGACGACGGTCGATTCGCCTTCTATATAAAGACACACCACACGGTGATGGACGGCATCGCCGGAATGCGCATGCTCGCCGCTGCGCTGACCACCGACCCCGATCGCCGGTCGATGCGGCCGTTCTACGCCACCGAGCCGCCGGAACCGGCCGAGCACGCAGCTGCCTCGCGCGGACTGGTGCGCAACCCTGTCTCGCTGATGCGCTCAGTGCTGGATACCGCGGCGTCGGGCGTGGATCTGGTCCGCAAACTTACCCCCGGCAATTTGTCGACATTGGTCGGCAGCATTGCGGAGGCTGCAGCCGTGCTGCCCTTTGGCGCCCCCTATACACGGTTCAACGGCCGGCTCGCCCGCGAGCGGGTCGCCGCGGGGGGCAGCTGGCCCAGGTCCCGGATCCGGGCTGTGCAGAACGCGGCGGGGGTGACGGGCAATGACGTGGTGACCGCCGTTATCGCGGGCGTGTTGCGGGATTGGCTAATCGCACACGACGAGCTGCCCAAGAAGTCGCTGGTGGGCCTGTGCCCGATAACGGTGCGCAGCCGCGAGCAGGTGGCCGAGGAGGACGTGCACGCAAACTTGTTCGGCCTCGGATTGTGCCCATTGGGCACCGACCTGAAAGACCCGGCGGAGCGGCTGGCCCACATCCACCAGACGATGGCCGTGGCGAAGGACCAGGTGAGAACCCGCGGGGCGAACGCGGCGAATCTGTTGCTGGCGCCGAGTATGGGGGTCACAGAGGTGTTGCTGCCGATGGTGCCTTTGGCGCCGCGGGTGCGCACGGGATTCAACCTGGCGATCTCGAACGTTCCCGGACCGCAAACCCACATGTACTGGAATGGCGCCCGCCTGGAGGAGGTCTATCCGGTGTCGACCGTGTACGACGGTCTGGCACTGAATGCGACTGTGTTCTCGTACGCGGACTGCGCGACGTTCGGTTATGTTTCGGGCCAGAACGTGATACCGGACATCGAGTCATTCATACCGCTAACGGAGCATGCTCTGGTCGAATTGGAGACGGCCGTCGGAGTGGCGCCCTGACACCTGGGATGCCGGCCGCTGGCGGCCCACGGATCACAGCTTGGATTTCATCCGCTCCGCATCCGCCGCGCCGCTCGTATCGCGTGTTCTGAACCCCGAAGATTGGTCCAGTTCGTCCAGCTTGACCAGCATGAACGTCTGGCTTCTGACTTCGCCTCAGCTTCACACGCGGAAGGTCGCTGGTTCGATCCCAGCCGGGACCACCACCATCAGTGCAGGTCAGAGACGTTTTTCTGAGGTCCGTGCCAGATATGTGCCAGATCGTGTAGCAAACCCCGGCCAGCTCGTCGAACGAGACCCACAGCTGGCCGCCCAGCGCCAGCGCGGCGGCTAGGCGGCATTCCGTTGGTGGCGATCAGCGTCACCAACGCGACGGTGATCATCGCGACGAAGACGACCGCGGTCGTGTACGCGGCCACGTCACGACTGCTTCACATCGAGCACCAGGACGAAAGAATTCTGCCGCCCGCCGTCCGTTGTGATGTGGTTGACCGCGTAGCAACGAATTTTCGCGCCGACAGGGGCATCGGGCGGAAACGCCGGCCCGCCCGACAGCCAGACGGTTGCGCTGGTCGCCGTGAAGCTGCTCGAATCCACGACTAGGCCGGGATCGCTTGTGGTCCATGTGGATTCGATGATGCTGTCGTCGCAGTCCAACCACTGGGACCAGTCCGCCATGTAGTCGAGCTTTTCGTCCGCGACCTGCTGTATCGGCTCCGACTGGCCGTAGGGCGGCGTCGCTGTCATCGATCGGGATCGTAGCGCGGCACCGCTGCGGCCAGCCTGGCGATCTGCGTCGGCGGCATACCGGACCGGAAGCCTTGCCGAACACTCACCCTGGCGGCCAGTCCGCAGTGGGTCCGCAGCAGTTTCGACAACAGTTTCCATTAGCCAACACAACCAACGCTGTGACCTGCAGTTCCACAACAGGATCAACACAGCTAACTTCTGTAAACACCCAGGTGGGCCCACCCGCTTCTCGATGCGCACAGTCATTGCCTCGCCGCGCCGACGTTCGCGCGATACCACGCCACCGTTGCCTCGATGCCGGCCTGCAGCGGGATTCGGGGCAGCCATCCCGCTTCCCACAAAACCGAAACGTCCAACAGTTTGCGTGGCGTTCCGTCCGGTTTCGTCGAATCCCAGCGGGTTTCGCCGCCGTAGCCGACCGCTTTAGCCACCATATCGGCGATCTCCTTAATGGTGTGGTCGATCCCGGTACCCACGTTGACGGGATTCGGTCCGTCGAAATGTTCCAGAAGATACAGACACGCACTGGCCAGATCATCGACATGCAGCAGCTCACGCCGTGGAGTTCCAGTACCCCAGTTTGTCACCTCCGGCGCGCCATTGGCTCTGGCCTCTTCATACCGGCGGATGAGCGCCGGCACCAAATGCGAGCCGGATGGGGAAAAGTTGTCACCCGGTCCATACAGGTTCGTTGGCATCGCAGAAATCCACGGCAGGCCATGTTGACGCCTGACCGCCTGCACCTGAAGGATGCCCGCGATCTTGGCGATCGCGTACGCGTCGTTTGTCGGCTCCAGGGGCCGGTGAGCAGCGCGCTCTCCTTGATCGGCTGCGGGGCGTATTTCGGGTATATGCAAGAGGAGCCAAGGAACAACAGCCGCGGCACCCGCGCGGCCACTGCAGCGTCCAGCAGATTGACCTGGATCTGGAGGTTCTCGGACAGGAAATCGACCGGACGGGTGCTGTTGGCCATGATGCCGCCGACCCTGGCAGCAGCGTCGATGACGACCTGAGGCCTTGACTTCAGAACATAGTCAAAGGTCGCGGCCCGGTCGGTCAGGTCGAGTTCGGTACGTGACTGCACAAGAAGATTGGTGAATCCCTCTGCCTGAAGCCCGCGTACCAGGGCGGAGCCGACCAGCCCGCGGTGCCCGGCGATATACATCGGAGATGCGCGGTCAAGGACGCCGGTTGACGTGTCCATCCGCCTGCTCAAGCCCAACCGGGGAGCATCGGCTTGTCAATCCATGGCTTGCCATCGCACTCCGATGCAGCGATGTCCGCATCCACCATGAGCCGCGCCAGTTCGGCGGTGTGTACGGAAGCCTTCCATCCGAGCGACTGGGCGGCCTTGGTCGCATCACCGACCAGCGAATGCACCTCGGTGGGTCGCAGATAGCGTTCGTCAAATTTCACATGCTTCTGCCAGTCGAGTCCAGCATGGTCGAATGCGGTCTGGGCGAACTCGCGCACGCTGTAACCGCGCCCCGTCGCGAGAACAAAGTCGTCGGGCTCGGGAGCCTGCAGCATCCGCCACATCCCTTCGACGTACTCAGGTGCATACCCCCAGTCGCGAACGGCATCGAGGTTGCCCAAGTAGACGTGAGACTCGATGCCGGCCTTGATACGTGCCACTGCTCGGGTGATCTTTCGGGTCACGAATGTCTCACCGCGCCGCGGTGACTCATGGTTGAACAAGATGCCGTTCACCGTGAACAATCCGTACGCTTCTCGATAATTGCGCGTCACCCAGTGCGAGTAGGCCTTTGCCGCGCCGTACGGTGACCGCGGATAGAACGGCGTCTGCTCGTTCTGCGGTGGCGGCGACGCGCCGAACATCTCCGACGAGGACGCCTGATAAAAGCGACAATGCACCCTGGAAAGCCGAACGGCTTCTAGCAGTCGCGTGGATCCCATGCCCGTGGTGTCGCCGGTTTGCACGGGCTCATCAAAGCTGACGCGAACATGCGACTGCGCCGCGAGATTATACACCTCGTCGGGCTCGATGGTGCTGAGCAAGGTCACCAAACGGGTGCCGTCGGTGAGATCGCCGTAGTGCAAGAACAGTCGTGCACCCGCTTCGTGTGGGTCAACGTAGAGATGGTCGATCCGCGACGTGTTGAACGTCGAAGCTCGACGGATAAGCCCGTGGACTTCGTATCCCTTGCTCAACAGCAGCTCGGCGAGATAGGAGCCGTCCTGTCCGGTGATCCCGGTTATGAGCGCTCGCTTCACTGGATTCCTACTTCTGCAGGTGAATGCTCGTCACCACATTTCCGGTATCCCATCGTGGCTGTCTCACTTCGTGTTGTGCCACAACGGCGAGCCGTCGCCGTCCGCTTCATCGTAGATGTCGAGCGCAAGCCAGAGTTGAGAGACGGCCTTGCTGGTCAGGCACCAGGGCGCGAACATCTACAACAGACACTGTCTGATATAGCGGTCGGGGAATCAAAAACGTCAGCAGGAGATGGCGTTACGACCGAAACTCAAGCCAGCAGACCCACAGCAACGTCCCGGGAGCCAAACCATCTCCCAGGCGGGTATTCGCATGTTGGTCTTGCCCGGTGCATTTGTTGGACCGTGCTCGTTTGATGGCTCTTGAAATTTAAACGGGCAGTTGTGATTTCGCTCTCATGGGCGTGTCGTTGAAGTAGGAGGCCCTTGGCCTTCTGAAGTCTGAGTGTTGCGAAGCATTCAGGCGATGGAAGGAACCAAGGGCTGTGTCTGACGGTACGACATTGTTGTTTGGGCTGCCAGGAGTACGGGTCGAGCGTGTCGAGCGCTGTGCCGATGGAACGCGGGTGGTGCATGTGGTGACGGCCGAGGAGACGGCGGCGGCGTGCCCGTCGTGCGGGGTGCTGTCGACGTCGGTGAAGGCCCGGGTGATCACCTCGCCCAAGGACATCCCCTACGGGCTGGGCCGGATCCTGGTGCGCTGGCATAAGACCCGGTGGCGATGCCGGGAGGACTACTGCGACCGCGGTTCGTTTGCCGAGGCGATCGCGCAGGTCCCGGCCCGGTCGCGCACGACAGTGCGGTTGCGTACGGCTATTGGAGCCGCGATCGGGGATGCGGCCCGCTCGGTCAGTGAGGTCGCTGACAGCCACGGGGTGTCGTGGCCGACCGCGCACCGCGCCTTCGTCGCCCACGCCGAGGCGCTGTTGGCCGAGCCGCAACCCACCCCGCTGCTCGGCATCGATGAGACCCGTCGTGGAAAACCCCGGTGGCAGCGCTGCCCCGAAACCGGGCGGTGGGTGCGGGTCGACCCATGGGACACCGGGTTCGTCGACCTGGCCGGCGAGCAGGGGCTACTGGGGCAACGCGAGGGCCGCACCAGTGCCGCGGTGATCGACTGGCTGTCTAAGCGCAGCGACGAGTTCCGGGCCGGGGTGCAGTTCGTGGCGATCGACCCGGCCGCGGTCTACGCCTCGGCGATCCGCACCCCGGGGCTATTGCCCAACGCGACGATCGTGGTCGACCACTTCCACCTGGTGAAGTTAGCCAACGACGCGCTCACCAAGGTGCGCCGCCGCGTCACCTGGGACCTGCGGGATCGTCGCGGCCGGCGGATCGACCCGGAATGGGCCAACCGGCGCCGACTGCTGCGCGCGCGGGAACGCTTGTCGCCCAACACTTTCGTCAAGATGTGGAACCGAATCCAGGACGAGGACCCCAGCGCCCAGATCCTGTCGGCCTGGATCGCGAAAGAGGAACTGCGCACACTGCTATCCACCGTGCGGGTCGGCGGCGACGCGCACCTGACCCGCCATCGCCTGCACCAGTTCCTCACCTGGTGCATCGACTCACAGATCCCCGAACTGCTCACCCTCGCCGCTACCGTCGACCACTGGTGGCCCGAGATCAACGCCTTCGTGACCACCGGAATCACCAACGCCCGCACCGAGGGCTACAACCGGCTGCTCAAACAGGTCAAGCGGGTCGGATGCGGATTCCGGAATCGAGACAACTCGGCACGCCGGATACGATTCCACTGCACCCGCAAACAGCGGGCCGCAACCCAGACTTCAAGCTGATTGCCCGGTCAAAATCGAAGAGCCCGTTTGATCGCGCGTAGCGCCGCCCTCGAGGTGTCGTACTACTATCCTGGCGCGACTGGGAGCGCAATTTTGTGTAGCAACTCGAATCGCGTCAGGTAGATGTCGTTTTTGATATCGGCGCCAACTCAGGACAATACGCCACCGGCCTCCGCAGGGCGGCCTGCAAGGGCCGAATCATCTCGTTCGAACCTCTCTCGGGGCCATTTTCGGCTTTGGAAAGCAAGGCTTCGACGGATCCGCTTTGGGATTGCCATCGGTATGCACTAGGCGATGTTGATGGAACGACCTCGATAAATGTCGCAGGCAACGCCAGTGAAAGCAGTTCTGTCTTGCCGATGCTGAAAAGCCATCAAGATGCCTGTCCGGCAGCAAATTATATCGGCACCGAAGATGTACCGATTCATCGACCTGATTTCGTGGCCCCAGAAATTCGAAGGCCAACAGACGTGACTTTTCTCAAGTTCGACGTTCAAGGGTTTGAAAAACAGGTGCTCGCTGGTAGTAAATCAACGCTGAACGACCGCTGCGTTGTGATGCAACTCGAACTGTCGTTCCTGCCTTTGTACGAAGGCGGCATCCTCATTCGTGAAGCGCTCGATCTCGTATATTCTTTGGGCTTCATGTTGACGGGATTGCTGCCGGTTTTCACGGATCCGCGCAATGGTCAAATGCTGCAGGCCGACGGCATCTTCTTCCGTGAGAACGATTGACCGGAAAGCGCGTGGACCCTTCACCGAATCAAACCGCAGACGGAGCAGTAGTGAGGCCAGCCTCGGACCGCCGAGGTGGGTGGCTGGTTGAAGTGGTCAAGTGCGGTGCAAGTGTGGGTTGTGAACGGTCCGACACTGGCCTCGGGGGTCGCGGCCGCGCCGCGAATGCCCAGTGGGTGCGGTGGTGCGGCGGCTGCTGCATGATCGGTACCGAGGTGGTCGTCATGTCGCAGCGGGTCGTTACCGTAACCGAGGTTCTGGACGGGCACGTGGCCCGGGATATCTAGTGCCCGAAGCGGATTTATCTCAATTGCGATGTGCCGAAATCGCGAACCGGCGCCCAGGTGGTGGCGTTTTTTCCGACCACCTGGGCTATCCGTTCCCATCACCGGCGCTGTTCCGAAAGCTGGGTGAGGGCTTCTTGCAAGGCGGTGACCAGCTTCGCCGAGACAACCACATCCCGGTCGTGCGATTCGGCAAGGCTGACATCGGCAGCAAGCTTTAAGTGATGCACCCATACCTGGATCGGCAGGCCATGACCGGACGCTCGGGGGTGGCCGCGATCACCCCGACGGGTCTCGACCGCCTCCCAACGCCAAACCTCAACCGCGACACCGCAGTGGTGGTTCATCAAGGTGGCAGGCGGGTTGTTCTCTACTACTTCTACCTGTGGGACCTCGACTTCGGTGCCGTGTTTGTCAAGATCTGCACCTACTTCCCCTACCCGGTAAAGATCTGGATCAACGGCCGCGAGTGGGCCACATGCCAGGCCAACCACGCCGGCATCGATTTCACCGAGCTATCCAACGGCTTTGCCTCCACCACCGACCCGGCAGCACTGAAGCAGATCTGTGTGAAGCATCCCGGGTTTGATGCACACCTCATTTCGTGTGACCGGTGTGCTTCCCGATCTGGTGGTGGAGCCTAGTACGGGGCGGTGGCGCTTAGGTTCGGTTGGGTGGGTTGGCGTCGTGCCAGGCGGCCCAGATCTCGGGGCGTAGCCTCCCACGATCAGGCACCGGCAACCCAGCGCCTCGGGCCCAGGCGCGAACCTGCGCAGTGGGCGGTGTCGGCGTTGCGGGTGCCTCATCGAGTCCGGTAACGTCGACCGTGATCGGTGAGATACGTTGCAGAACAGTGTGTTCGGTGATCGCCCAGGCGTGGGCTGCGGCGAGAAACCGGTAGGTCCATTCCTCGGCGAGTTGGCGAGTCTCGCAGAACACGACGGGCACGTTCGGCCAACGGATCTGCAGCTCGGCGAGCCCGTCGGCGACCACCGCGGGCCGGACGCGGTCGAGCTTGAACAGCTGCGAGTAACGGTCCTCGATCACCACCGCCGCACGCGCGAGCGCGGCCAAGTCGCCGACCTGGTAACGCAGCTTCCCGCCGGTGAGGCTGGCGACCAGATCGACCAGCGACTTGCGCTCCACGCTGGCGATCAGTCGGCCATCTATGACGATCCCGTAGTCCCCGCACGGCAGCGCCCGCTTCACCGTGGTGACCTGCTGGGTTGCAAACCGGTAGGCGTACTGCTCGTGGCTGTCGACCACGATCTGCAACTCCTCGATGCCATGCGCGCGGGCGGTCGGGGTGCGCACGTTCGGGCGCGCCTGTTTGCGGGTACGCGGCGACTGCCAAAACACCACGTCGCGGCCCCGAGCCTGGGTGAACACGAGCTGGGAGCGGTTGTGCCGGGACCGGTCGGCGATCACGTCGATCGCCGCGCCGCGCCGACGACATGACCGCAACCGCACTTGTTCGACGATCACCGGATCGTCGGGCCACTCGTCCAGCGGTACCGGGTAGGCGAACAAAGCCTTCTCCCGCGGCCAGGTCCCCGCCGTGCGGAACAGCAGGTCACCGCCAGCGAGCGGAACCCGCAGCAGCAACGGCAGCCGGGAGTCTTCGTCCGGGTTGACCGCGATCAACAACTCCGCCACAAGACCTGAGTCTGCCGTGCCGCATCGGCATTCGGTGGCGCACCCCGCCGCGGCGGCGGGCCTACGAACGGCCGATGGGGTTGCCGGCTTGCAACCGCGCGTAGTACTCGGCCTCGGCTTCCGTGGGCGGACGACGCCCGAGCCGGTGCATGAGCCTGCGTTCGTTGTACCAGGCCACCCACGCCGAGGTGATGTTCTCCAGGTCGGCCAGGGTGTCAATCGGCCCATTACGGAACGGGGAACCTTCGCGTACGCACTCGGTCTTGTACAGCCCGATCGTGGTTTCGCAGAGTCCGTTGTCCAGGGCGTCGCCGACGGTGCCGATCGACGAGATCAGTCCTTCGAGCATCAGTGTCTCGCTGTAATGTATTGCGGTGTACTGACTTCCGGCGTCGCTGTGGTGGATCGCGTCGTCGAACGGGTGACCTTGGCGGGCGCGGAAGGCCGCGGCGTGGCGCAGCGCGCGCTCGACGAAGCCGGTGTCCTTGGTCAGCGAGCATTCCCAGCCGGGGATCAGCCCGGCGTAGGCGTCGACGACGAACGCGGTGTAGCCGAAGCCCGCGACCATCGGCACGTAGGTGAAGTCGGCCACGACCAGAAGGTTCGGCGCTGCCACTCGCCATCGTCGGCCGACCAGGTCCGGCGCCCGGTTTGCGGCCGGGTCGGATTCGGTCGTGCGCGGCGGGCGCCGAGCCCGCATGACGCCGCGCCAGCCGTTGCGCCGCATGATCCGCTCCACTGCGCACCGCGCCACCGGGATGCCTTGGCGTTGCAGGTGCGCCCACATCTTCAGGCTGCCGTAGAGACTTTCGGGCGGGCGTTTCCTGTCGGCGTCCGGCTCGTAGTAGCCGGCCAGGATTTCGGTGATCGTGGTGTCCCACAGTGCCCGTTTCGACGGCGCCGCCACGCGGTGCGCCCAGTAGGTGCGCGGGGCGATCTGCACGCCGTGCACGGCCAGCGCCCGGCAGATCGGTACGACCCCGAACTCATCGCGGTGCGCGTCGATGAACACGCAAATCATCGCTGTAGCGGGTCGCACTCCCGCGCGAAGAAAGTTGTTGCCGCTTTAAGTATTTCGATGGTTTGTTCCAGCTCGCGGTTCTTGCGGCGTAGCTCACGAAGCTCCCGCTTCTCCTGGGTTGACAGCCCTGCTGCCTCACCGGCATCGATCTCGGCCTGGCGCACCCACTTGCGCAGCGTCTCTGCATTCATCCCCAGCCGGCCCGACACCGCCTTCATCGCGGCCCACTCCGAGTCGTAGTCATCGCGGTGCTCACGGACCAACCGCACCGCCCTGGCCTTGGTGTTCTCGTCGTACTTGCTCGGCATCGTGCCATCCTTCCCTCAGAAGGAAGTGCGCACGAAACCCGGGATGGTTCAGTGATCGATTTGGGCACGGCGTGATCAACGTCTTCGTACAACGCTGGCTGGCCCTGCTACCCAGCCGTTCAGCGACGCCGACCGCGCCGCCGGCGACTCGTGGGAGACCTCCATGCGCCAGGTCGAGTTGGCCCGCACCATCGTCTTCGACCCACCCCGCCACGCGCGCGGGTTCTTCGAAGCATTGATCGCCGACAACCCCGATCTCGGTCGCCGCCACAAGTGGAGATCATCTTTAACCGCCGCCTCCGCCGCGACACCCAAGGCACCTTCCGCACCGCTAAGGCAGGCCAATTCCAGACGCACTAAATCTAGATCTGCTGTTCTTCCCCCGCTTTTCTGGAGACTTCTGGACCAGGTTTGGTCTTGCCTGGAGGAAGGAAGTTTGCAGTGGCAGCGAACAGGAAGTATCCAGTCGAGCTGCGTGAGCGTCCGGGTGCGGCTGCATCGGGAGTCGGATCCCAAGCCGGTGATCGTGTAGCTCGCGCGGCAGCTGAATGTGCAACCGTGGAACTACTGTTATTGATCGCCTGGGGCCTTCCTGTTCGTGTCCATAACCCCACGAATCATGGGGCCCAGGGCCGCTTCCAGACTAACCCCACGAATCATGAGGCCCCAGGGCCGCTTCCAGACTCAGCCAGTCAACCGTGTCGACCAGCCGTTACCACCATTTATTGCGAAGAGCCCCTAAACCTGGGCTACCAGTAGAGATTTCAAAACGAAGGAATTGGCCATGGACCGACCGAAACGGTGATATTTCGCGGTGCTCTACCTAGCCACCGCCGATAACGGAATGACACGGGACCACTTCGACGCACTCGGTGTGCGGGCTGGTTTTTGGCGGCTATCTGCGCCAAGCGGATAGGTCTCTCGAAACCACGCTTAGGGCCGAACTGCGAATTCAACTACGTGGCAAGCCGACCGGAGTGGCGGCGCGTGCAGCGATCGAGTGCGTGTACCTGTTCGGATACCGGTCTCAGAAACTGCAAAGTGCACAGTTCACGATGCGAGTGCCCTACGATGTGAGCAGCGCCGAGGCGACGAGCTCCGCAGTTCGACCACTTCGAGCGGCCAAAACAGCGCGAGGGAGAAGTCAGTGACATCAGCTCCGACCGTCTCGGTGATAACGATCTCCCTGCACGACCTCGACGGGCTGAAGCGCACGGTGGACAGTGTGCGAGCCCAGCGCTACGAAGGACGCATCGAGCACATCGTGATCGACGGTGGATCCGGCGACGACGTCGTAGAATATCTATCCGGGTGTGAGCCGGGCTTTACGTATTGGCAGTCCGAGCCCGACGGCGGAAGATATGACGCGATGAACCAGGGCATTGCCCACGCGTCGGGCGATCTGTTGTGGTTCATGCACTCCCGCGATTGTTTTTCCGATCCAGACGCGGTGGCTCAGGTTGTGGAGGCGATCTCGGGCCATGGGCCGGCACGCGACGTGTGGGGCTACGGCATGAATAACTTGGTTTTCGGACCCGATGGCCGCAGCCTCGGCCTTCCCCCACATGGCTCGATGCCCTTTAAAATCCATAAGTTCCTCACTGGTCGGGTGGTTCCACATCAAGCGGCGTTCTTCGGGTCATCGCTGGTGAGCAAGTTAGGTGGCTATGACCTTGATTTCGGGATCATCGCTGACCAAGAATTCATTTTCCGAGCTGCGTTGCTGCGGGAGCCAATCACGATCCGGCGCGTGGTGTGCCATTACGACATGAGCGGAGTCGGATCGACACAGCCCACACGTGAGCTCTTTCGTGACCTGCGGCGCCTGGTGGACTTACATGGCTGCTACCCACTGGGAGGGCGGCGGACGTCGCTTGCTTACATACGCGTTTGGGAATACCTAGCCAGGGCCGCCCGAGCGGTCTCTATCTGGGTGCTAGCGATTTCCGGGCGGTCGGACCGCAATGATTACCTCAGGCAAGTTCTTCGCGGGGACCGAACCTCCTAACCCGAGATTTTTCGCGAAACTCGCTGTGACACGGTGTTGAGTTAGCGAAAGTTCCTGTCCTGCAAGGGATAACGAGACTTCTCTAAGGTCTATGATTCCGAGGGGAGACACTTGCTACGTGGCGGGTAGCGCAGCGGTTTTGTGGGTTGAAAGTGTTGCGCAGGTCGTGCGGCTGTTTGTTGAACGGTATTGTGCGCAACAGGTGCTGTGCAAGCATTTCCCGCGGTGTGTCATCCGGTCGGCCGGGATGCTTTGAGACTGCTCATCAGTTCGCGGTTGGCGGCCCGGGCGGCGGCAAGGTCCTGGTCACGTTCTTCGAGAAACGCGGTCGACAGTCGGGCTCGGATTTACACACCAGCGGTCGGCGGTTCGATACCGTCCGCGCCCACCAAAGTTATTGCAGGTCAGCGTCATACCGCGATCTAAATTCGGCTTGACGGCTCAACCCCGTTGTGCCAAGAGTGTGCCAGCTAAGTTTGCACACCCGGATCGATTGCGTACTAGAGGCGCTCGCACAGTTGGCGCGCTCGAGGATGCGGGCCAAGATCGGCCTCCTGGAGGACTCGTTCAACGGGCACTTCGATAACCACCACGCATTCTTGCTCACCACGAGGCTGGGCCGCATCGACGCGATCGACGCCGACATCGCCGCAGTCGACGCCCAGATCGAGGCGCAGTTGGCCCCTTTCGCCTCAGCGGCGCGCCGCCTCGATGACATCCCGGGTATCGGTCCGGTCGCCGCGCTCATCCTAGAGGCAACAGCTGACTGACAGACGCAATGAGACTGTAAGAGATGAGGGCCGGCAGAAGTGAAGTATGGTAACTGGGTAATTGCATTGGCATCCGGTTCATAGCAGGTCGGAGTCTCTGATGGCGACTGCTCCCAAGGGTGACTTCATCTATTCCGGCGCGCCGGCGCCGCATCTGGGTCGGCGGCGCCGGATCCTGGCCCAGCACCGCGACGTCAGAAGGCTTATGGGCCGCAATCCGCTCTCTGCGGCTTGGATCGCCGGCTTGGTGGCCGCGCAATGGGCGATCGGCTATTTGCTGCGGGATTCCAGTTGGCTGCTGATCCTACTGGTCGCCTACGCCGTCGGGGCCTTCTTCAATCACGCGCTCTATGTGCTGATTCACGAATGCGCCCACAACCTCGTCACCAAGCGGCCCCGTGTCAACAAGGCGCTCGGCATTGCCTGCGACTTCGGCCTTTTCTTCCCTGGCGCGCTTGCCTTCCGCAAATACCACATGCTGCATCACAAGTATCTCGGCCACCACGAGCTCGATGGGGACATCATTAGCCCTGCGGAGGCCAACCTGATCGGCCGGTCTGCCTGGCGCAAGGCGGTCTGGGTGTTTTGCCTATCGGTCTCTCAGGCGCTGCGTCCGTACAAGGTGCGAAGTGTGCGGATGTGGGACCGCTGGATCGTCACCAATGTGATCGTCGTGGTTATCGTCGACCTGGCCATCCTCTATGCCTTCGGCGGTAAAGCGCTGGCCTATCTCGCCTTCTCGACGCTGTTCGCACTCGGCCTGCACCCGCTGGGCGGACGCTGGGTGC
Source organism: uncultured Actinomycetota bacterium (assembly GCA_963730415.1). GTDB lineage: Bacteria > Actinomycetota > Actinomycetes > Mycobacteriales > Mycobacteriaceae > Mycobacterium. The sequence goes on from CAVSSC010000004.1 coordinate 1,274,009, forward strand.
AGGAGCACTATGTGACGCAGAACGAGCAGGAGACCTATTCCTACTACGGCATCCTGAACCGGCTTTGCTTCAACATGGGGTTCCACAACGAACACCATGATTTCCCAAACGTGCCCTGGAATAACCTGCCGAAACTAACGCGATTGGCGCCCGAGGAATACCGTACGCTCAAGTCCTACCGCTCGTGGACGGCAGTATTGCTTAACTTTCTCTTCAACCCGGCGATGTCCGGCTACAGCCGCATCGTCCGCGCCGACTCCAAATAGCGCGTCCGGGCAGACCTACGCCGGAGAGTGTGCCCGCGACATCGACCATCTTCATCACGCCCTCTTCGAACGTGTCGAAGACCTTCATCAGGTCGGGCATCTTGCCCAGGGCGATGTCCTGAAAGCCGTCCATGGAGGTGGAGGCCGCCTGGCTGCCGAGGCCCCAGCCTAAAAGTCAAATAGAAGTAAATCTGTACACGCGTCCGACCAACATTCGCTGCGCCACCGCCCTACTTGTGACAAACTGCTGACAGCAGCGCGAGGATCTACAGGCTCCCTCGCAGAACGCGCAGTCAGGAACGTACTTCGGAGTGGCTGCAGAGCGCCCGGGCAGCAAACAGGCAGTGCACTACTCGGGCTCACCGTGACTTTACCGGCGGAACATGACGCGAGGTAGAGGAGGCGATGGTTCCACGATGGATGATGAACCGTCTCTGACGGCACTGCTGCAGGAGCGAGCGAACCGGCAGCCCGACGCCGCTGCATACACTTTCATCGACTACGAGGCCGACCCGAACGGCATTTCCGAAACCCTCACCTGGGGGCAAGTTCATCAACGAGTGCAGGTCGTTGCCGAAGAGCTATTAGTGTGCGGCTCGAGCGGTGATCGGGCCGCCATATTGGCGCCGCAAGGACTCGAATACAGCGTCGCCTTCCTGGGCGCACTGCAAGCCGGGTTCACCGCGGTCCCGATGCCACTCCCACAGTTCGGTGTTCACGACGAGCGGGTTTACTCAGCGTTGCGAGATTGCGCTCCTTCGGTGATTCTCACGACGTTCTCCGCCGCTGCCGAAGTCACTAAGTACGCGGACGGTTGCGACGGCGGTTTTCCCGCCGCCGTCATCGAGATCGATTCGCTGGACCTGGAAGCTCTATGCCGCTTGGAACCCGTACGTTGCCCACATTCCCAACCCGCGTATCTCCAGTACACGTCGGGGGCGACCCGTCGGCCCACAGGGGTCATGATCTCGCATCGGAACCTGCTGGCCAATTTCGAACAGATCATGTCCGCCTATTTTGCGGAGTCCGGAAGCGTTGCCCCGCCGGACATGACTGTGGTGTCGTGGCTGCCGTTCTATCACGACATGGGTTTATTTTTGGGAATTGTTGGGCCGATACTAGGTGGATTTCGCACCGTGCTGACGAGTCCGGTGTCCTTCCTGCAGCGACCGGCCCGGTGGATGCAAATGCTGGCACGCAATAGTCACGCGTATTCGGCAGCGCCGAACTTCGCTTTCGAATTGGCGGCACGAAAGACATCAGACGAGGACATGGACGGACTCGACCTCGGGGACGTGCTGATCATCCTCAGCGGTGGTGAACGGGTGCACCCCGCGACGCTGCGGCGTTTCAACGAGCGATTCGCGCGCTTCAATTTGCCCGACACCGTGATACGGCCCTCATATGGGCTCGCAGAGGCAATGTTGTATGTGGCGACCCGCACACCGGCTCAGCCACCACAAGTCGTTCATTTCGACTCTGAGGAACTCTCTGCCGGCCATGCGAAGCAGTGCCGCAGTGGCGGTGCCGCGCTGGTCAGTTACGGGGTGCCGCAACCACCGATGGTGCGGATCGTCGATCCTGAGACCCCGACCGAGCGTCCGGCGGGAACGACCGGCGAGATTTGGGTGCATGGCGAGAACGTGGGCATGGGGTACTGGCGTAAGCCTGAACAGACAGAGCAAACCTTCCGTGCAAGCCTCGTTAATCCGTCACCCGGCACGCCGGAAGGGCCGTGGCTGAGAACCGGGGATCTAGGTGTCATTTCCGATAGCGAATTGTTCATAGTCGGCCGTATCAAGGATCTGCTGATCGTGGACGGGTCCAATCACTATCCGGACGATATCGAGGCAACCATTCAAGAGATAACCGGGGGGCGGGTTGCGGCTGTGTCTATTCCGAATGATCGGACAGAGCAGCTGGTCGTCATTGCCGAGGTCAAGACGTGGGGCGAGTCAGATGAGGAGCAGAAGCAGAAACTCCGCTCGATGAAGCGTGAAGTCACCTCGGCGATCTCGAGCTCGCACGGCCTCCGCGTCGCGGATCTTGTTTTTGTGGCGCGTGGTTCGATTCCGACCACGACCAGCGGCAAGATTCGACGTTCAGCCTGTGCCGAGCGTTACCGGCGGGATGAATTCGAGCGCTTGGACGTTACGCGATGACCGCGACCATTCCTGACGACGTCGATCTTCGAAAGTGGTTGATCGACTACCTGGTTACGAACATTGGATGCAACCCCAATGAGATCGACCCAGACCTGCCGCTAAAGGACCTGGGGGTTGGATCCCGGGATGCCGTGATGTTGTCGGGGGAACTAGCTGAGCTGCTCGGTCGACCGGTCTCGCCGGTGGACTTTTGGCAGCACCCGACGATCAACGCTCTCGTGGGTTTTCTCACCGCGCCGGAGTCGGAATTCGGAGCGGACGCGGTGCCTTCGATCGATCGAGGTTCGGTAGACGAACCGATCGCCGTTATCGGCCTGGGATGCCGGTTCCCGGGCGGGATATCCGGGCCCGAAGCATTGTGGCGGTTTCTCTGGGAAGGTCACTGCTCGATAGGGGAGGTCCCTACTGATCGCTGGCTGCCGTTCGATGACGGCTCGCCCGAGGTAGCGGCAACCCTCGCCCATACAACTCGATGGGGCTCGTTCCTGAGCGAAATCGACGCGTTCGATGCCGAGTTCTTCGAGATCTCTCCGCGCGAAGCCGCCAAGATGGACCCCCAGCAGCGCCTGCTGCTCGAAGTCGCCTGGGAGGCCTTGGAGCACGCTGGGATTCCCGCGACTTCTTTGCGCCGCTCGCAGACCGGAGTGTTCGCCGGGGCTTGCCTCAGCGAGTATGGGTACCTGGCGTCCACCGATTTGCCTGCAGTTGATGCGTGGAGTAACACTGGCGGCGCGCTGAGCATCATCGCCAATCGGCTTTCGTATTTCCTTGATTTGCGTGGCCCTTCGGTTGCGGTGGATACGGCATGTTCGTCGTCGTTGGTGGCGGTACATCTGGCGTGTCAGAGCCTGCGGATGCGCGACTCCGACTTGGCCATTGCGGCGGGGGTCAATCTGCTGTTGTCGCCGACGGTCTTTCCACGGCTTCGATCAGGCCGGTGCCTTGTCGCCAACCGGTCTGTGCCATGCGTTCGACGCGGACGCGGACGGGTTCGTGCGCGGTGAGGGCTGCGGGGTGGTGGTGCTCAAGCGGCTCAGCGACGCGTTGCGCGACGGGGACCGGCTGTTGGCGGTGGTGCGGGGTTCGGCGGTCAATCAGGATGGCCGGTCTAACGGGCTGATGGCGCCAAATCCGGCCGCTCAGATGGCGGTGCTGCGTGCGGCTTATGCCAACGCCGGCGTGCAGCCACACGAGGTGGACTATGTGGAGGCCCATGGGACCGGAACGTTGTTGGGTGATCCCATCGAGGCGCGTGCGCTGGGCACGGGTGTTGGGTCGCGGACGCCCAGAGAACTCGCCGCTGTTGATCGGTGCCGTCAAGACGAATCTGGGTCATTTGGAGGCGGCGGCCGGGATCGCGGGTTTCATCAAGGCGGTGTTGGCGGTGCAGCGGGGAAGCATTCCGGCGAAGCCTGCACTTCGAGACCCCCAATCCCCATATTCCGTTTGACCAGCTGCGGTTGAAAGTCGTTGCGGATCATCAGGAGTGGCCGCCGGTGGGGCGTGCCGCGGCGGGCGGGGGTGTCGTCGTTCGGTTTCGGTGGCACGAATGCGCATGTGGTGTTGGAGCAGGCTCCGGCAGCCGGTTGCTGTTGTGCGGGAGCCGGATCCGGTGGTGAGCACGTTGGTGGTCTCGGGTAAGACGCCGGAGCGGGTGGCGTCGGCGGCGGCGGTGTTGGCGGAGTGGATGGCCGGTGCGGGCGCCGGGGTGGGGTTGGCCGAGGTGGCCCACACGCTCAACTCATCACCGGGCGCGTCATCCCCGGTTCGCCACGGTGTGTGCGCGTGATCGGGCCCAGGCGGTGGCCGGGCTGCAGGCGTTGGCGGCCGGACAGGCAGCGATGGGGGTGGTGGGCCCGCATGAGGGGGCCGTGCGGGGCGGGCACGGTGTTTGTGTATTCGGGTCAGGGCTCGCAGTGGGCGGGGATGGGTCGGCAGTTGTTGGCCGATGAGCCGGCGTTCGCGGCGGCGGTGGCCGAGCTGGAGCCGGTATTCGTTGAACAGGTTGGGTTTTCGCTGCAGCAGGTGCTGGCCGAGGGGCAGTCGGTGGCGGGAATCGCAGCGTATCCAGCCGGTTCTGGTGGGAATGCAGTTGGCGTTGACCGAGCTGTGGCGTTCCTATGGGGTGGAGCCCGACGCGCTGATTGGGCATTCGATGGGAGAGGTGTCTGCGGCGGTGGTGGCCGGGGCGCTGACACCTGCCGACGGGTTACGGGTGATCGCGACTCGGTCGCGGTTGATGTCGCGGCTGGCCGGGCAAGGCGCGATGGCGCTGTTGGAGTTGGATGCCGGACAGCGCTCAAGGGTTGATCGCTGATTATCCCGGGGTGACCGTGGCGGTGTATGCCTCGCCGCACCAGACCGTGATCGCCGGACCGCCGACGCAGCTCGATACGGTGATCGCCGTGGTGACGGCGCAGGGCGGGTTTGCCCGTCGGGTGAATGTGGAGGTTGCCTCGCATACCGCGTTGATGGATCCGATCCTGCCCGAGTTGCATTCGGCGCTAGCGGATTTGGCGCCCAAGACGCCCGCGATTCCATTGATATCCACCGTCACCGACGCCGGCGCACCACCGTTGGATGCCGACTACTGGGTGGCCAATGTGCGCCAGCCGGTGCGGCTACACCAGGCCATCAGCACCGCCGGGCACGACCACACCACCTTCATCGAAATCAGCCCGCACCCGATGCTGACGCAGGCCATCACCCAAACCCTGGAGCCGGCGATCCACCACCACAGCATCGGCACGCTGTGGCGCGACGGCGACGACACAATCAGCTTCCACAGCAACCTCAACGCCACCGCACATCAGCCACCCGCCGCACATCCCGCACCCGGCCGGACTCCATCCCGTACTGCCCACCACCCCCTGGCATCACACTCGACACTGGATCAGCGTCGCGCAGCCGAGCGGTCGGGGTGCGGCTGTTCAGCCGGGTTTCGATGCGGGGGCGAGAGCCGGTGAGGTGATCCCGGCGGAGTGGTATTGCGAATTGACGTGGCCAGTCCGTCCGCTGCCCACCACCAAGACCCCGGTAGGCGGGTCATGGCTGGTGGTCGGCGATGCCTCCTTGGGCGCCGAGATCGGTCGGGTGCTGGGCACCGATTCTCACGTCAGAGTCTTGGCGCCGGCGGCGCTGGCCGCAGATCGTGATCCGAAGGTGCTGGGGGATGCCCTCGACGGGGTCAGCCATGTGGTGTACGCGCCGGAGGTGTCGTCGAGCTGCTTTGACGCCCAGCCGGGCTATGAGTTGTTCAACGCAGCCCGAGGGCTAACCGCAGGGTTAGTGTCCAAGGCCTCGCCGGCATCGCGGTTGTTGGTGTTGACCCGCAATGCCCAGCCCATCGGAGAAGCTGATCGGGCCAATCCGGCTCATGCGGTGTTATGGGGCCTGGGTCGCACACTGGCGCTGGAACATCCCGAGATCTGGGGCCGGATCATCGATGTCGATGAGTCGGTGCCCGCCGAGCTAGCCGCCCGCTATGTGCTGGACGAGGCGGACAGCGGTGGCGGGGAAGATCAAGTCGTCTACCGGGCCGGGGTGCGCCATGTGCCGCGCCTGCAACGAGGGATCCCACCTTCGGCATCGGCCACCGAACTCGAAAACGATCGCGCCCACCTGGTGATCGGGGCGACCGGCAATATCGGGCCGCAATTGATCCAGCAGCTGGCCGATATGGGGGCCGGCACCATCGTTGCGGTGTCGCGAAATCCGGGTTCGCGGCTTGACGAGTTGGCCCGAGCCCTGTCCGCGGGAGCCACGACATTGCTCACGGTGGCCGCCGATGCTTCGGATGTCACCGCGATGACCGCACTGTTCGAGCGTTTCGGCACCGACCTTCCGCCGCTGGGCGGTATCTACCTGGCTGCCAACGGCGGTGGAGCGGTGATGCTGCGCGACATGACCGACCACGACGTCACCGCTATGTTCGGCCCGAAGCTGGATGCGGTGTCGGTGCTGCATCACCTGTCGCTCAAACAGCCGGTGCGCCAGTTCGTCATGTTCTCCTCGATCTCCGGGGTGCTGGGCGCATGGTGGCTGAGTCACTACGCGGCCACCACCACCTTCCTCGACACCTTCGCCTACGCGCGCTGCGCAGCCGGGTTGCCGGCCACCGCCATCGACTGGGGCCTTTGGAAATCGGTGGCTGACACCCAAACCGACCAGCGCCTCATGCTCGAATTAGGCCTCGAGCCGATGCCCAGCGAGGTAGCCATCCAAGCACTATGGGCAGTGACGGGCCCGCATGCCCCGGTGCGCTCCACCATCGTCGCCGCCGACTGGACCCGACTCGCCACCGCCTACCGCACCCGAGCACCAGTCCACATCGTCGACGACCTCCTTCCCACCGACCACGACGACAGCACCGACACCATGGGCAAGCCGGCCGCTGGCGACGCCAATGGCCGGGAAGCGTGCCTCAACACCGCTCTGCGCCGCGCGGACCGGCAGGAGCGCCAACGGCTGCTCGAGTCGTACCTGCGCAATCAAACTGCCGGCAAACTCGGTCTGACACCGTCGCGCCTGGACACTCAGTTGCCCCTCACCCGCCTCGGGCTCGACTCGCTCACCGCGTTGGAGCTGCGCACCCAGATTGGACGCGACCTGGGCATCGTTCTGCCGGTGCCCCGGCTGCTGGATGGCCCAAGCGTCGCCGATCTGGCCGACTGGCTCGGCGAACAGTTCTCCGGCGCGGGTCCGGCGCAGCCCGATCCGACCGCAGCAGCCGACACGCGCGCGACGCAGCCCAACAGTGCGGCGGAGGAGACCGATGTCGCCGGCTCACCGTGGATGGACCTACTTGCCGAGGTGCCGCAGGTTTCAGACGACGACGTGGATGAACTGCTTCGTCAGGTCCTAGCCGCGAAGGAGGGTCGGGATGAGCGATAGGTCCATTGACATCGCCGGGCTCTCCGCCGAGGAGAAGCGTGCGCTGCTGTCCCGCCTGCTGATGGAGCAGGCGGAGGCCTCCGCGTCGGCGCATCCGTTGTCATACGGACAGCGGTCCCAGTGGTTTGTTTATCAACTCGCACCCGGCAGCCCCGCCTACACCATCACCTATGCCGGACGGATCAGTGGCGACCTTGATGTGCCGGCGCTGGAACGTGCCGCCCAAGGGCTCGTCGAGCGGCATGCGACCCTGCGCACCACGTATGGCGTTCGCGACGACCAGCCGGTTCAACTCGTCCATCCACGGTGGCCGGTGCGCGTCGCCGAACAAGACGTGGACTCGGACGACGAGCTTCACGAGTGGATACGTCGCGAGTCCAATCGTCCGTTCGACCTGCAAACCGGGCCGGTTTTCCGCTTGGCTCTGCTACGGCGATCACCCGATGAGCATGTCCTCGTCTTAGCCGTGCACCACATCGCCGTCGACTTCTGGTCCATCGACGTCATTCTCGACGAGCTCCGCACGCTATATGCCGTAGAGCACGGTGCAGACGTGCCTCCGCCCTGCCCGCAGCGCTACGTCGACTACGCGGATCGGCAGATGCAGACGCTGTCGGGTGTCGAGGGGGAACGTCTCTGGCATTACTGGCGTGACCAGCTGGCCGGCGACCTCCCGTACCTCGGCCTATCCACGGACCGGCCACGACCGGCAGCTCAGACCTACCACGGTGCCGCGCAACGCTTCTGCCTCGACGGCCGCCTGGCGTCCGGGCTCAAGGAGGTAGCGCGGGGCGCCGGCGCGACACCGTACATGACGTTTCTCGCCGCGTACGCCGCGCTGCTGCAGCGTTATACCGGCCAGGACGACCTCCTCATCGGCTCACCATTCGCATGCCGCGACCGTGTCGGGATGGAGGGTTTGGTCGGTTACGTCACCAACCCGGTAGCGCTACGCGCCCACTTGCATGGTGACCCAACGTTCTCGTCGTTGCTGGGACGTGTCAAGCAGACGGTCCTGGGTGCGCTCGCGCACCAGGATTACCCCTTTGCGCTGCTCGTCGAGCGGCTCCGTCCATCCCGTGACTTGAGCCATACACCGATCTTCCAGGTCTCCTTTGCCTGGGAGCAGCCCCGCCGATTCCAGGGCGGCACCGGCGGGGCCCCGGATCGCGCGGCGCTTGAGCTGGAGACCATCCACCTTGGCCAGGGCGGTGCGCCTTTTGACTTGATGATGCAGGTGGCCGATGCGGACGGCGAATTCACCTGCGTGCTGCAGTACAACACGGACCTTTTTGATGACGCGACGATCAAGCGGATGGCCGGGCACTTCACGACGCTGCTCGACGGCATCGTCACCGATCCCGGCCGCCGCTTGTCGGAGCTGCCGCTCCTAACCGAAACGGAGCGCCGCGAACAGGCGGCGTGGAACGACACCCGGGTCAGCTACGACGCCCCCGACTGCCTACACGAGATGGTGGCGGCAACTGCCCGGCGCAGTCCGCACGCCGTTGCCGTGTCGTTTGATGGCCGCGAGATGACATACGCGGAGCTCGATGGCCAAGCGAACGCCCTGGCCCGTCGGCTGCAGCCCCTCGGAGTGGGCCCGGACAGCATCGTTTCGGTCCTCCTGGACCGCTCGGAAGACCTGGTCGTGGCCCTGCTGGGCGTGCTCAAGGCGGGTGGCGCGTTCATGCCGCTGGACCCGGCACAGCCCATCAGCCGCATCGCCGCCATCATGAGCGACGCACCAGACGCGCCCGTCTGCGTCACGCACCGGCGACATCTGGAAAGCCTGCAGGGGTTCACCGGTCACCGCCTCTGCCTCGATCTGCCATCGACGCCGGTGGCAGAAGACGGCGTCGCCGTGGCCGCCGGTACGACGTCGGCCAACCTCGCCTACGTCATCCACACTTCCGGCTCCACCGGTGTGCCGAAAGGTGCGCTCAACACTCACGGCGGGATCCGCAACCGACTGCTCTGGATGCAGGCGGCCTACCAACTCACTGCCGATGACCGGGTCCTGCACAAGACCCCGGTGAGCTTCGACCCCTCGGTATGGGAGATCTTCTGGCCGCTGATCGTTGGCGCCCGGCTTGTCATCGCCGCACCCGAGAGCCATAAAGATCCCGCAGGCCTGGTTCGCGCCGTTGTCGAGCAGACCATTACCACGGCGCATTTCGTACCGTCGATGTTGCGTTCCTTCCTCGCCGAGCCCGGTGTAACCGACTGCGTCGGGTTGCGCAGGGTGTTTTGCAGCGGCGAGGTGCTGCCCTATGACCTCCAGCAGCGCTTCCTGGCCACGGTGGACGCCGAGCTTTACAACCTCTACGGTCCCACCGAGGCAGCGATCGACGTCACCCACTTCCATTGCAAGCGCGGTGAGCCTGGCTCGGTGGTGCCGATCGGGCAACCGATCGCCAACATCCGCATTCATCTCCTGGACGCGCATCTGCAGCCGGTGCCGGTCGGCGTGCCGGGCGAGTTGTGCATTGGCGGGGTGGGGGTGGCGCGCGGCTACCTCAACCAGCCCGACGCGACAGCGGCCAGCTTCCTTACCGATCCGTTCGCGGAGGATTCGAGCCAGCTGCTGTATCGGACCGGCGACCTGGCGCGGTACTTGCCCGACGGCAACATCGAGTACTTGGGGCGCCTCGATGACCAGGTGAAGATCCGCGGCGTCCGGATCGAGCCGGGCGAGGTGGAGGCCGCACTGCAGAAACAACCCGGGGTCCGGGAGAACGCGGTCGTGGCCGACAACGACGGCCGTGGGAACACCCGGCTGGTCGCCCACATCGTGGCGGCGGGGGAGGCTGCGCCGAGCGTTGCTGAGCTGCGCCGCTTTCTCCTCGAGCAGCTTCCCGCGGCTATGGTGCCGGCTGTCTTCTCGGTGGTGGAGTCACTGCCACACACGTCGAGCGGCAAGGTCGACCGCCGCGCCCTGAAGGCGGCGGGCGAAGCGGCGCCGGTAACGGGGCCGGAGTTCGTCGCTCCGCGGACGCGCACCGAGAAGATCCTCGCCGAGATCTGGCGTGAGGTGCTCGATCTGGAACGGGTTGGCGTGCACGACGATTTCTTCGCTCTCGGCGGCTCCTCGACCCACAGCCTGGAGGTCGCGGCGAAAGCGAATGCAGCGAACCTACCGCTGCGGCCGGAATCGGTGTTCTTATTCGGCACGATCGCCGAGCTGGCCGCCGAATACAGCGAGGAGGACGCGCCAGACCTCGAAGAGCCTGCGAAACACATGAACGCCGGTCAGGTCGTCAGCTCGGGCGGGGCCGAGGAGGACCTCCCCGCATCGGGTCCTGCGATACCGGTGCGCGCGACCAGCCATCAGACGCGAAACACGGTGATCGAAAGCATCGGCATGTATCTGCCGGCTGGCGTGCTGTCGACGGAGACCGTCCTCGCGGGATGCGCCAACGAGATCCGCGTACCGCTGGAACGTCTGACCGGCATTAAGAGCAGGCGGGTGGTCGGGCACGGCGAGTTCGCGATCGACCTGGCCCGAAACGCGGTGGCCGACTGCCTGGCACGGTCGAGCTATGCGCCCGACGAGATTGATCTGGTCATCTGCTGCAACATCTCCCGCTACGACGGACCCGGGCAGCTCATGTTCGAGCCCAGCACCGCAGCGCGGTTGCGGGAGCAAACCGGCCTTGCCAATGCGATTGCCTTCGACGTCTCCAACGCATGCGCCGGCATGTTCACCGGCGTTGCCGTGGCCGACGCATTCCTGCAGGCCGGACTGATCGAATGCGCGATGGTGGTCAGCGGCGAATACATCAGCCACATCACTGAGACCGCGCAGAAGGAAATCGAGGGGTCGATGGATCCGCGACTCGCTTGCTTGACGGTTGGTGACGCCGGCGCCGCGGTGATTTTGGAGCGCGGTCCCAACGACCGCGTCGGCTTTCACGACATCGATATCGCCACGCTGAGCCGGTACAGCACCCTATGCGTGGGCAAGGTGACCGATCGCCCGCACGGCGGCGCGATCATGACCGTCGACTCCATCGCGGTAACCGCCGCAACGGTCAAACGCGCAGTGCCATACGTCACGGCCGTGATGAACCGGCACGGGTGGCGGCCCGAGCACTGCGATCACATTGTTATGCACCAGACGTCGGAAGCGTCGCTCAACGACGCGGTCGTCGCGGTGAACCGGATTTTCGGACACGCCAGCGCCCACCCGGGCAACGTCATCAACAACCTGGCGGAGAGGGGGAACACCGCCAGCACAACACACTTCGTAGCCCTCAGCGACCAGATCCGGGCTAACCGGATCCAGTCCGGAGACAGCGTCGTCTTCGGCATCAGCGGTTCGGGTCAGACGATCGGCGCCGCGCTGTACACTTTCGACGACCTGCCGGCTCGGATGCGCAGCGCGCGCAACGGCCAACGCAACCGCAGCTTCCCGGCCAGCCGACGACCCCCAGAGCCACCAGCGACGCCCCGGGTGCGGATCGAAGGGGTCGGCACCGCCCCCGCCGAGCAGTCCGCACCCCGGTGTGCGGTCGACCTCGCGGTGCAGGCCGCGAGAGCGTGCCTGCACCAAACCGGACTCGACCCGGCAGAGCTCGGATTGATCCTCTACGCCGGGGTGTACCGGGACGACTTCATGTGCGAACCGGCCGTCGCGGCGCTTGTCGCCGGCGAACTCGAGGTGAACGACGACATTGAATCCCCTGATGGACCAAAGACTTTCGCTTTCGACGTGTTCAATGGCGCGGTCGGATTCCTCGACGCGTGCCATGTGGGCGTCCTGATGATCGCTGCTGGAAAGGCCGAACACGCGATGGTCGTGGCAGCCGAAATCGAAAACAACGTTGACAGCGGCCACCCGTTGTATGGCATCAGTGAGACCGGCTCGGCTGTGATTGTGGGCAGGTCCGACGGCACGGCAGGCTTCGGCCGGTTCGTTTTTCACCACCATCCCGAGTACGGCGGCGCATTGGAAACATACGTGCAGCAACGAGATGGAAAGCCCTGGCTCCAGATCGACCGCGATCCGAACCTGGCGGCCCACTACCTGGACTGTATCCCCGCTGCTGTCGAAGAACTCTTGAAGCTCGAGGAGCTTGACTGCTCCCAGATCGCTGCCGTGTTCCCTCCACACCTGCCCCCAGCGGATCGCACTGAGCTCGCCGAACGCCTCAACATTCCGGTTTCGCGATTCGTCGAGCTCGCGACCGAATCCGACCCGTTCTCCTCGTGTCTGCCCTACGGACTGCAGCACGCTTGGCGGCACCAGTTGGTGAGTTCGGGTGACATCGGGTTGATCATGAGTGTCGGCTCGGGCATCGAGGTGGGCTGCGCCACCTACCGCTTCTGATGCCGATGCTGACGTCAGTCACCGAAGGCGCTCGCCACCGCGATGGCGGTCCGCTCACGAGGTTCTCGTGTCGAGGTGTATCGCCAGTCGGCGCAAGCTGATAGGGGTTTGGGCATGCGACTCGAAGGTCGAAGCGTCCTGCTTACCGGCGCCACTGGGGGCATCGGTGGCGCGATCGCTCGCGAGTTGGCGGCGCAGGGTTGTGCTCTTACGGTCACGGGTCGGCGTGAAGCGGATCTCGCGCGCCTGGTCGCCGAGTTGGGTTCGCCGACGCGAGGCTTTACCGCCGACTTGACCAACCTGGCAGAGGTGCGCGAGTTGCTGGACCGCGCCGGCCCGGTGGATATTCTCGTGGCCTGCGCCGGCCTCCCTATCTGGGAGGACTTGGCGGACATGAGCGATGAGGCGCTAGAGGAAGCGATCCGGATCAATCTCCTTGCGCCCGCTGCACTTGCGCGGGGCGCTTTGGCCCCGATGAAACAGCGTGGAGCGGGTCACATCGTCTTGATTGCCTCGGTGGCCGGACTCGTCGCGACACCCATCAACAGCAGCGTCTATACGGCCACGAAGTGGGGACTACGTGGGCTCGGGCTGGTGCTGCGACAGGAGCTGCACGGAACAGGCATCGGTGTCTCGACGGTTTTTCCCGGAGGTGTCCGCGATGCGGGCATGTCCGCCCCCGCCGGAGTCGCGTTGCCGTGGTATGTCCGGACGAGTTCCCCACAGGATGTCGCCCGGGCTGTGGTTCGGGCCGTCGAGCGGGATCGGCCCGAGATGGTCGTGGCTACCGGCGGCGAGCGGCTGGGCGCTGCGATCAGTCGCGCCGCGCCGGTCCTCGTCGGCAGACTCGCCCGAGTGGCAGGCCTCCCTCGGATACGTCAAGCGGTGCTCGACGCGCAGCGCCGAGGCAATCGGGCCGAGGCCGGAGCTGACTTTCGACAGGCGGGCCCTGGCAACCCTTGCCACCATCCTTGAGCCACGGAGACAGCGATGACACGAACGATCCACACGGTGCCCGGCTTCACGGGCGATGTGGTGCATCCCGACAGCGCCGACTACGACACGGCGCGGAAGCCCTTCAACGGCCTGATTGACAAGCGGCCGAGCGTTGCGCTGCGCTGTCGCTCCCGGGCGGACATCGTCGCCGCCGTCCGATACGCCGCCGGTTCCGGAGCTGAGATCGCGGTGCGTTGCAGCGGGCACAGCGTCGCAGGACACTCCTCGACCAACGGCGGTATCCTCATCGACCTCTCCCTCATGCGCGGCGTAGTTGTTGACCCTGAGCATCGAATCGCGGTCATCAAGCCCGGCTCGACCTGGCGCGACATCGACGAGGTCACCGCCCGCTACGGCCTAGCGTGCCCCGGCGGGGTGGTGTCATCAACGGGCGTTGGCGGGTTCACGCTCGGTGGCGGCATCGGCTGGTTGTCCCGGACATACGGGTTGACCTGCGATAACCTGACCGCCGCGGATCTGGTACTGCCCAGCGGGGAGGTGCTATTCGTCGGCGAGTCGCAGAACCCGGAGGTCCTCTGGGGGCTACGCGGCGGCGGCGGCAACTTCGGGGTGGTCGCGCACTTCGTGCTCGACCTGCATCCGGTCGATCACGTCATCGGCGGCATGCGATCCTACGCCGACGCCGACGCCGACGCCGTGCTCGAACACTTCCGAGCCCAGATGGATAACGCCGGCGACCACCTCGCGTCCATCGTCGACTTCGGAACCGGCGAGAACTCAGGGCGCCGCCTCGTCACTATCCTCGGGTGCTCGACGGGACCCGATGAGGTCGGTCAGGCCGATATCGGTGCGCTGCTGGACGTCCGCGGGGTGACAGCGGAACCGGTGACATCGCTGCAGCGCGAAGTCGCGTATCCCATCTGGCAACAGGTCCTCGACCACACGGCCCCATTCGGCCGGCTGAATTATTGGAAGTCGATCTTCCTGGCGCAGTTATCGGACGAAGCCATCCGGCGCGTCGCGCTGCTCGGACGAAGTCGCCCCACGCCGCAAACGCGTCTGCACCTGATCCGGCTCGGCGGCGTTCCGAGCCGTGTTCCGCCCCAGGCGACAGCCTTTTCGGGCCGTGACCATCCCTACATCGTCCATCTGATCACCACGTGGACCGACCCCGCTGACACCGAACGATGCAAGTCATGGACCCATGAGGCGTACGAAACTTTGCGTCCCCTCGGTCCGGCAAGCGCGTATCTCAACTTCGTCGGCGATGAAGGGCAGGACCGCATCCGGGCCAGCTTCGGTGAAGTCACCTACCGGCGCCTCGCCAAGCTGAAGGCTCACCTCGACCCAGACAACCGCTTCGCCCTCAATCAAAACATCGAGCCCGCGATCGCTACGTGAACGAGTACCCGCCATGAAATTTGCTTTGGCCTCCCACGGAACTCGAGGCGATGTCGAGCCGTGCGCCGCGGTCGGGCTGGAACTGCTGAGGCGAGGGCACGAGGTGCGTATGGCGGTCCCGCCCAATCTGGTTGGCTTCGCCGAGTCGGCCGGGCTTGCGGTGGTCCCCTTCGGACCGGACTCACACGAGCAGCTAAACGACGATTTCTGGCGTCACCTCTGGAAGATCCAGACTCCGACCACGTTGCTGCGCAGAGGGATGGACTACCTGAGCCAGGGCTGGGCAGAGATGAGCACAACGCTGACACCTCTGGCGGGAGGGGCCGATCTAATATTGTCGGGCCCGGGTTACCCGGGGCTCGCTGCCAATGTCGCTGAGTACCACGGTATTCCGTCGGCCGTGCTGAATTACTTTCCGATGCAAGTCAATAGCCACCTCCTTCCGATGCTGCCGTCGCCGTTGATCCGCTACACGGTTTCGGCGGCCTGGTGGATGCATTGGCGTATGACGAAGCAGGCCGAGGGTGCGCAACGCCGTGAATTAGGTCTGCCAGAGGCAACAGGCTCTCTACGGCAACGGGATGTCGAACGCGGATCGCTCGAGATCCAAGCTTACGACGAGCTGTTCTTTCCCGGGCTGGCAGCGGAATGGGCTGGGCGATGGCCCTTTGTTGGCGCGCTGACGATGGAGTTGGCGACGGAGGCCGACGAGGAGGTCGCGTCGTGGATTGCCGCCGGAACGCCGCCGGTCTACTTCGGCTTCGGCAGCGCGCCAGTTCAATCGCTCGCCGAAACGGTGGCCATGATTAGCGCGGCCTGCGCGCAGTTAGGCGAGCGCGCGTTGGTTTGCTCCGGCTGGAGTAACTTCAGCGACGTCCCCCATTTCGAGCACGTCAAGGTTGTGGGCGCGGTGAACCATGCGGCCATTTTTCCCGCTTGCCGCGCGGTCGTCCACCACGGTGGGGCAGGCACCACGGCCGCGGGCTTGCGAGCCGGAATGCCCACGCTGATCCTCTCGTTCGGCACCGATGCGCCGATCTGGGCGGCTGCGGTCAAGCGGCTCAAAGTCGGTTCTGCCCGGCGTTTCTCGACCACCACGCAGAAATCGCTGGTCGCCGACCTGCACACCATCCTCGCCCCGCAATATGTCACCCGGGCCCGCGAGATCGCCACCCGGATGACCACACCCGCCGACAGCGTCACCACCGCCGCCGACCTTGTTGAAAATACCGCTCGCCTAAGGCGGTTTGGCTGACGAGCACGCTGCCTTCGCTGGGACTCGCCGCGGCGACCGACCCGGTGCGTCTCGGCATGGCCGTTCAGTTGGTTTCACGGCCGCGGCCCATGGCGTCGACCGACGTGGGATAGCTGATGATCACCGCGGCTAATTCAGTGAGTCGGAATTGGGCGCGTCAATCCTCCCGGCGCGCAACGATGTCCACTGCGACGCCAGATAGTCGGTGATGTGGGGTGCAGTGCTGTTTTTTGCGCTCGCCGCGGCACAGGACCCGGGGCGGATCGGGATCATGGCGCCCTTGATTTCGCGCCCGCGGCCCATGCCCAATCTGCTCGCGTACTCTCGCAGCCAACGCGGAATTGGTCGTTGAAGTGATGCCAAAATGGTGGAGCGACCCGCAGCTGCGACCGATCGACGTGCTGCGACCCTTCCTTGACCGCGGCTTCCACGTCTATCTGCTGCCGGCCAACTACTTGCCGTGGCGCTACCTGTGGCCCAGGGATGTCGGCGCGCCGCAGCGGCTCCGCGACTTCGCGGTACTGGAGCGGCGCGGACGGCTCGACATCGTGCTGTCACGCATCGACGCCGATGCGCTGTGACGAGAACTCGGCATCTTACAGATGCGGCCGGGCGTTGATCATCGCGACGGCCCGCCTTCGCCGATCAGCCGACACGGCCTCAAGCGGGCGAAATTTTCCACAAGATCGGCGGCGGCCGCGACGCTTTCGGCGGGTTTGGTCATCCGGGTGGCGATCTCGCGGGCCCGGGTGACATATTGCGGGGCGAGGATGGTGCGCAGGTCGGCGACCAGCGATTGCTGGGTACTGGTCGAAAAGCGCCGGGCAGAACCGACTTTGAGCCGTTTGACCCGTGCTCCCCAGAGCGTCTGATCGAGGTCCGTCGAAAGGATCAACGTGGGAACTCCGGCGCGCAGGCCTGCGGCCGTGGTGCCCGCGCCACCGTGGTGCACGATCGCGCGGCAGGCCGGAAAGATGGCCGCGTAATTCATCGTGCCCATAACCTTGACGTGCTCGAAATGCGGGACGTGGCTGAAGTCAGTCCAGCCGGAGCAAACCAACGCCCGCTCGCCTAACTGCGCGCAGGCCGCGCTGATCATGGCGACCGTGTCGGCAGCACATTCGACCGGCATGCTGCCCAAGCCGAAGAAAATCGGCGGTGTTCCCGCGGCAACCCACGACGCGACCTCCTCATCGGCATCCGTCGGCAACTCCATCGTCAGCGTGCCAACAAAGGGCCGTCGACCATCCCATTTCGCCCACTCGGCTGCCAGCCCCGGAAAGCAAACCTCGTCGTAGGCCTGAATTTCTAGCCATCCACGCTCGGCGATCCTTCGCGGCGTGGGGCCTGTGGCCTTCGGTAGGCCCAATTCACGGCGCTGCGCGACCTCGACCTTCTTCGTCGTCACGCGCCAATGCAGCCAGAAGAACACCGTCATTGCGGAGCGGCCCAACGACGACGGCAGGATCGGAACGAGGTGGCCGTTGGCCCGCGCCGGGGTGTGATGCAGCGTGGCCAACGGAATGTCGTAATGCTCCGCGACGTTGGCAGCGGCCTCCTCGAAAACCAGACCGGTCAATAGCAGGTCGGCCCCGTCCGCGAGCGACGTCAGCGTCGTGCTCATCTCCTCCCAGCACTGGCGAACGGGCTCCCAGACTTCGCGCACCAACCTGACCAGCTCGTGGATCCTCCAGGGGTTGCGGAAGAAACGCGTCCAGAAGTTGCGGTGCGCGTCCGCAATCGCCTGCAACGGTGGTCCGAAGGCGATCGCCGCAAGCCCAGCCGCCTCGACGAAGCCAACCAGGTTGGGCGGGACCGCCATGCGCACTTCGTGCCCCCTGCGCAGCAACTCACGACCGACGGCGGCGCAGGGCTCGACATCGCCACGACTTCCCAAGTTTACCAGCACAAATTTCATCGCGGATGCTAGCCTTTCACTTCCCGTGCGCGTTCTGCGAAATGAAAGCGGCAGCCCCGCGCCCCCGGCTCAGCCGCCCAGCAGCATAACCCGATCCCCGCGCTATCGACCTGAAATCCAGAAGTTTTGGGCAAGCGGCCGACAACACCGGACCGTCGCGGAGAGCCCCAGGCCGACTCAACCCTAGGGGATGCAATCAGCAACCACACCTACCGCGTGATCGAGATTATCGGAACCTCACCCGACGGAATCGACGCGGCGATCCGCAACGGTCTGGCACAAGCGGCGGCGACCACACGCGGACTCGACTGGTTCAAAGTCAATGGGTTCGTGGCCACCTCGAAAACCGAGCGCGGAGCACCAACCGCAACCCCTCCCGGGCCACTCCAGCGATATCGGTCATCGCCAGGGCGGTCTCCTCGGGCAGACCAGGCAACACAACGGCAGCGGTGGTGTCGACCACGCGAACAGTCGGTACGGTCTTCATCAGCGGTCCCCTTCCTTAGTAGGTGTTCTTGGCGGATCACCCGAGGCCTATCACGCGGCAGGGCTCAGGGGGACCGCCACCTCAAATTCCACGAAGACCGGGACAATCGCATTGAGATTGGAGCAAGGTGATTAGATGCCGAAGGACAGCCGGTTTACGGCGCCGCCAACTTTGCTAGACCTTATGAGGCACAGAGCCGAACGCTACCGAGACAAGGTTGCGTTCGACTATTGCCACTATTCCCCCGGTGGGGAAGAACATAGCCGGCTTACCTATCACGAGCTGGACATCAAGGCCCGGGCAATCGCGTCCACTTTGCAGCGACGGGGCGCTGCGGGGGAACGTGTACTAGTCCTCTGCCCCTCGGGCTTGGATTTTATCGTCGGTTTGTTCGGGTGTATCTACGCCGGGGCCGCCGCGGTACCGGTGCACCCGCCGGTGCGCAGCCGGGTAATCGGCCGTGTTGCATCGATTGTCGCGGGTGCACAAGCGCGTTTCGTTCTCGCCACCGCGGAGTTGCAGGCGGAGCTCAAGGCCGTGATGGACGGCCTGGCCGACGGGAGTTCCCTGCAATGGTGTGCCGTGGACGCCGTCACCCTGGACGCTGCCGCGGAGTGGGTCGCGCCAGAGGTCGACGCGAGCGCGCCCGCTCTCGTGCAGTACACCTCGGGCTCGACGAGCTCGCCGAAAGGTGTTGTGCTGACACACCGCAACCTGCTCTCCAACCTGGAGACGATCCGTACGGCGACGGACCAGGACGACTCCAAAAGCGGCGTGTCGTGGTTACCGCTCCATCACGACATGGGTCTTATCGGCTTGATCTTCGGAACGCTTTACTATGGGGGCACTTCCTTCCTCATGCCGCCGGCGGCGTTCATTGAGCGCCCAATGCGGTGGTTGGAAGCGCTTTCCCGACACGGCGCCACGATCACCGCCGGACCGAACTTCGCCTACGAACTGTGTGTCGAACGCAGCAGCGTGGAGGAGCGCGCGGCGCTTGATCTGTCCAACTGGTCGGTAGCCTTGTGTGGTGCGGAGCCGGTCCGTGCCGCCACCCTGGAGCGGTTCACGAACGCGTTCGCTCCTGCTGGTTTCCAGGTCACGGCGTTTCGGCCGGTGTATGGGCTGGCGGAGGCGACGCTGCTGGTGTCGGCTGGAACGGTTTCTACCGAGCCGGCGTTGCGACCCGTGGACGGCGTCGCGCTGCGCGAGCACCACGTTGTGAAAGTCGCGCCGGAGCACCCGGCTGCCGTGACGCTCGTAGGCTGTGGTGCTGCACAGCACGGTGTAGAGGTCGTCATCGTAGGTCCGGAGACCCGCCGGCCATGTGCGGCCGACGAGGTCGGGGAGATCTGGGTCGCCGGAGCGAGCGTCGCGCAGGGCTACTGGGGTAAGCCGGCCGAGACGGAGGAGACATTCTCGGCGTTCCTCTCACAGACGGGGCACGGACCGTTCCTGCGTACCGGCGACCTAGGCTTCCAAATGGAAGGCGAGCTGTTCATCACGGGACGGCTCAAGGATCTCATCATTATCCGCGGGGCGAACTATTACCCCAACGATATCGAGGCCACGGCGCAGGCCAGCCATCCGGCGCTGCTGGCCGGCCGCGGGGCGGCCTTTGCCGTCGTGCCGCCATCGAATGACGCCGAACAGCTCATCGTTGTGCAGGAGGTGGACCGCGAACGGATCCGTGCGGCCGAAGTCGGCGAGGTCATCGCCGCGATCCGGACCGCGATCACCGAGCGCCATGAGATCCAGGCGCACGCCATCGTTCTGGTGGAGCCGCTGCGGATCCCGACAACGTCAAGCGGAAAAATCCGGCGGCGCGCCTGCCGGCAGCGGTTCCTCGACGGCGAGCTCGAGGTGTTCGCCGAGTGGCACGCACCGACTCCACGCGATCCGCGCCCGGCCGCATTGCCGGCCGAGGCGGCACCAGGTGGCGAAGGGCGCGGCGCGGGAGAGATCGCGGCCTGGTTCGTCTCCCGGCTATCTCAAGAGCTCGGCCTATCACCCACGGAGATCGACACATCGTTACCGTTCGCCCACTACGGTCTTGACTCGGTCCATGCCATCCGGCTGACCGCCGCGTTGGAAGCCTGGCTTCAACGCGAGCTCTCGCCCACGCTCGCGTACGAGTACCCCACGATCGACCTGCTCTCCAAACATTTGGCCGAGGACGCACCCGCCGACATACCCACCGCCGCAGTGGCCGGGACCGACGGTGGCGCAAGCGCCGACGGCGGCGCCGCAAGTCCAGTCGAACCGATCGCGATTATCGGTATCGGCTGCCGGTTCCCGGGCGCCGACGGGCCGTCGGCCTTCTGGCAGCTGCTCTCCGATGGGGTGGACGCCATCACCGAGACACCGCCGGACCGCTGGGACCCGGACGCCTCGGGGACCGCGACCGCCCGTTGGGGCGGGTTCCTCGATCAGGTCGACCAGTTCGACCCCCAGTTTTTCGGCATCTCGCCGCAGGAGGCGGCGCGCATGGACCCCCAGCAACGCCTGCTTCTCGAAGTGGCGTGGGAGGCGTTGGAAGACGCCGGGCAAGTGCCGGACCGACTCGCCGGCAGCCGCACCGGCGTGTTCATCGGCATCTCCACCAACGACTACGGCAACCTCCAACTCGGCCAGCCTGCGCTGATCGACGCCTACACCGGAAACGCGTTGAGCATCGCCGCCAACCGGCTCTCCTATATTTTCGACTTCCGCGGACCAAGCATGGCGATCGACACCGCCTGCTCCTCGTCGTTGGTCGCCGTGCATCAGGCGTGCCGCAGCCTGTGCGAGGGTGAGTCCACGCTGGCCTTGGCCGGCGGCGTGAACGTCATCCTCTCGCCCGCAATCGGTGCCAATCTTAGTCAGGCTGGGATGATGGCGGAGGATGGCCGCTGCAAGGCTTTCGACGCCCGCGCAGACGGATACGTACGGGGTGAAGGCGCCGGGATCGTCGTTCTCAAGCCGCTGAGTCGAGCGTTGGCCGATGGTGACCTGGTCTACGCGGTCGTCCGTGGCAGCGCCATCAACCAGGATGGGCGCACGAACGAGTTGACGGCACCCAGCCGCGGGTCGCAGGAAGCCGTGTTGGCTGAGGCCTACCGCCGAGCGGATCTGTCGCCCGGTGTGGTGCGGTACGTCGAGGCGCACGGCGCGGCAACGTTTCTGGGCGACCCCATCGAGGCGGCGGCCCTCGGCACGATCCTGGCGGAGGGCCGCGCGCCAGACAGCCGGTGCCTGATCGGCTCGGTCAAGACCAACATCGGCCATCTGGGGGCGGCGGCCGGGGTGGCCGGGGTCATCAAAGTCGCTCTGGCGCTTCGCCATCGGGCGATCCCGCCGAGCTTGAACTTCGCGGAGCCCAACCCGCACATCCCGTTCGACACCCTGCCGTTGCACGTCGCGCAGACCCTCGTTCCATGGCCCGAGAACGGCGGCCGAGCGGTCGCCGGAGTCAGCTCGTTCGGCTTCGGCGGCGCCAACGCGCACGTCGTCGTGACCGAGGCTCCGCAGGTTAGAGCCTCCCAGCCGGGGGATGACACGGCGCAGTGTCGCGCTGAGCTCCTGCCGCTGTCGGCGCGGTCTGCCGAGGCCCTGGCCGAACTGGCGGGCCGGTATGAGACGGCTCTAGCGGTCGGGGTACCGCTTGCCGACCTTTGCTATACGGCCGGCGCGCGCCGTGGCCACTACGACTATCGGTTGGCCGTGGTCGGCGACTCGCGCGCGGAGCTGTCTGAGTCTCTTGCCGCCTACCGGAAGGGGGTGCCTCGCCCCGGACTGTCCGCCGGACGTTGTCGCGCCGGCCAGCGATCCGGGGTGGTCTTCATATTCTCCGGTGAGGGCTCGCAGTGGTTTGGCATGTGCCAGCGGTTGTATGCCGAAGAGCCGGCGTTCCGGGAGGCGCTGGCCGCATGCGACGTCGCCATGCGCCCGCACCTGGAGGGATCCCTGCTGACGCAACTTCTCGCTGGGCGTGCTGAGTCGCAGTCGTGGCTGAGCGACATTGGCGTGGTCCAGCCCGCGATCTTCACGATCCAGGTGGCGCTGGCTACGCTCTGGCGGTCGTGGGGGGTCGAGCCCGAAGCCGTGGTAGGGCACAGTAGCGGTGAGGTGGCGGCAGCACACGTCGCGGGCGCCCTCAGCCTGGACGATGCCGCACAGGTGATCTGTGCTCGCGCCGGCCTGCTGCGGCGGGCGCGTGGCAGCGGGGACATGTTAGCCGCAGGACTCTCCCTTGCAGAGGCTCAGGAGCTCATCGCCGGCCAGGAGTCCAGGGTCGCGGTCGCGGCGAGCAACAGCCATCGATCGACTGTGCTCTCCGGCGACCCAGCGGTGTTAACCGATCTGGTCACCGTGCTGCAGGACCGTGGCCGATTCTGCCAGTGGGTGAAGATCGACGTGGTCTCCCACTGCCCTGAGATGGACGCGCTTCGCGACGATCTGAAAAGCGTACTCGCCGGGATCCGGCCAGCGCCCGTCACGGTACCCATGTACTCCACGGTGACCGGCGATCTGCTAGTCGACGGTGTGCTCAACGCGGCCTACTGGGTGGAGAACCTCTGCTCGCCGGTGCGCTTCTCTCCCGCAATGCGGCGGCTGCTTGACGTCGGACGTGACACATTCCTGGAGATCAGTCCGCATCCCATCCTGCTGAGCGCGGTAAGCGAGGACGCGGATGACCTGGACAGGACCTGCAGGCTATTGCCGTCAATGCGCCGTGACGACCCGGAACGCGCCACCATGCTGGCGTCGCTCGGCACCCTCTACACCCACGGGCAACCGGTGGCATGGGAGCGGCTGCATCTCCGGAGTGGCCGATGCGTGGCGGCGCCCACCTACCCGTGGCAGCGCGATCGTTTCTGGCTGGACGCCACCGCTGGGCGCAACGCGCCCGAGATCGACATCAGCACCGAGCTGACGCAGCACCAGGTGAGTGGTTCGGCGGTGCTGCCGGCGACGACTCTGCGCAACCTTGTCCGGACCGCGGCGGCACGGGCCTTCAGCGCAGGAAGGCGCCTGCTCCCGGACGTCATTTTCCGCCGGTCGCCCGTGGGCGGTAAGCCGGCCGCTGGCGACGCGCGTGCAGAGGGAGCGAGCCTCAACGACGCTGTGCGCCGCGCGGGCCGGCAGGAGCGCCGACGGCTGCTCGAGTCATACCTGCGTGATCAAGCTGCCAGCAAACTCGGTATGACACCGTCGCGCCTGGACACTCAGTTGCCACTCAACCACCTCGGGCTCGACTCGCTCACCGCCATGCAGCTGCGCAACCAGATTGAACGCGACCTGGGCATCGTTGTGCCGGTCGTCCAGCTGCTGGATGGACGAAGCGTCGCCGGTCTCGCCGACTGGCTCGGCGACCAGCTCTCCGGCGCGGGTTCGGCGCAACCTGATCCGACCGCCGCAGCCGACACGCGCGCGACTCAGCCTAACGGGGCGGCACGGGCGACCGATGTCGCCGGCTCACGGTGGATGGACCTGCTTGCCCGGGTGTCCGAGGCTTCAGACGACCACGTCGATGAACTGCTTCGTAAGGTCCTAGCCGCCGGGGAGGGTCACGATCAGGGACGACGTCAATGCTGATCCGCAGGCGGACTTGTCGGGCCCGAGACCGAAAACCGGCTTGACACCCACTTGCAACAGGTATCACGACGTCTTCAGAATGCCGCGACGCCCGACACGGCGCTGCTGGCGGTGACCGCCGCAACGGTGACCACGCGGCTCGCCGAGGGCAGCGATAGCCTGGCCAGTTCCGCGCTTCGGCTCATCGACCGTGTGCGAGAGCGCCTCGACTCAGCCACTACCGACGATCTGGCCACCGCCGCCTTGCGCAGCTATGAGCGGTTGGCCGGCGCCGACCCGACAACACGGACTACCAGCGCGACCTGGCGGTCAGCCTGAACAAGGTAGGGGACGTGTGGGTGGCGCGCGAGGACCCCGCCGGTGCGCTGGACGCCTACACCGGCTCCCTGGACATCGCCGAGCGGTTGGGCGCCGCCGGACCGCGTCCGCTGGTACGGTCCTTGCTGCTAAGGGAGGAGCACGGCGACAACGACGCGGTCATAACCGAGATCCCGAGCCCGTCCCTCTAGGTTGGCCCTCGCCGTTTACCGGCGCCGCAGGGGGCGGTGAAGTGATCGTCACGTGCGGGGCGCCCAACCATGGAATACTGCCTACCGTGAGCCGACTTGCGATCGAGGTTGTTGGCCTCACGAAGACATTCGGGGAAGACACGCCTGCGTTGTGTGGCGTGAGCTTCTCGGTTCCGGCCGGGACGGTGTGCGGCCTGCTCGGCCACAATGGCGCCGGCAAGACGACCACCATCAATATCCTGTCCACGCTGATTCGCCCCAGTTCGGGCCGTGCCCTCGTCAACGGATACGACATCATCCGCGAGCCCGCCCAGGTACGTGCCAGCATCGGGATGGCCGGGCAGTTAAGCGCGATGGACCCCCTGCTCACCGGCCGGGAGAACCTGGTGCTGTTCGGCAGGCTGCGCGGCCTGCGTCGGCACCAGGCAAAGGCTCGAGCCGACGAGCTGATCGAACAGTTCGACCTCGTCGCGGCCGCCGACCGGCAATTACACACCTATTCCGGAGGCATGTGGCGGCGCGTCCATCTCGCCAGCGCTCTGGTGGTGCCGTCCAAGGTGCTCTTCCTCGACGAGCCGACCATCGGGCTGGACCCACGCAGCCGCCGCGACGTGTGGGCCCTGGTGAGCTCGTTGGCCCTGCAGGACACTACCGTGGTGCTGACCACACAGTACCTGGACGAGGCCGATGTGCTGAGCGACTCGATCGTCGTCATCGACCACGGACAGGTGATCGCCAGCGGCACCGCCGAGGACCTCAAGCGCCGGGCGGGTACCAGTTACTGCCACGTGACCCCGGCCAATCCGGCCGACCTACCTCAGGTCGCGTCGGCGCTGAGCGGGCTTGAGAGGATCGAGATCGACGCCGACACGAACTCGGTGTCGGTGTTCGCCCCCGACGGGCTGGCCACGCTGGGTGAGGTGTTTCGCCGGGTCGATGCGCTTGGTATCGAACTCGGCGATATCTCGCTGCGCAAACCCTCGCTCGACGAGGCGTTCCTGCACCTCACCGAACGGACCGTCGCCCAATGATGAGCGCCCTGGCCGCGCTCACCGAACGTTCGCTGATGTCCGCGGTGCGCGACGGCGGGATGATCTTCGAGATGCTGTCACCCGTCGGGTATTTAGCAGGCTTCACCGTGACGCTGCACGGCCTGATCGACACCGGCCGCGTAAGTTATTCGCAGTATCTGCTGCCCGCGGTGGTCGTCCAGTCGGTGATCTTCGTCGCGCTGCTCACCGCGGACCGCGCGGCACAAGATCGCCTTTTTGGGCTAGGCGAGCGGTTGGCGGTGCTGCCAATCGCCGCGGCAGTGCCTGTGAGCGCCCGCATCGTAGCTACCCTGATCCGGGGCGCGCTGGCCCTCTTGGTGGCGATGGTCGCCGGCTATGCGTTCGGATTCCGGATGACCTGCGGACCGGGCTATGCGCTGGCCTTCGTGCTCGTCGCGTTGCTACTGTGCCTGGCCGTGGCGCTGGGCGCCGACGCGCTGGGGTCGGGTATAAGCACTGTCCAGGCGGTCAGCCAGCTACTGGTGGTCGTCCAGCTACCGTTTTTTATGCTGTCCACCGGAATCGGGCCCGAGAAAACCTTTCCCGGCTGGTTGCGCCCGTACGTGCGCAACCAGCCGGTGTCGCAGGTCGCCGAAACACTGCGCAGCCTGGCCACCGGGCACGTGGCGGTCGGCAACTTGGCGGCCAGCCTGGCCTGGTGTGTGGGCATGGTGCTGTTCTTCGGCGCAATCACGCTGCGATTGCAGAGGCGGACCAAGTGATACCTTGGCCCGGGGTTCAGGGCTCGCTGCTGACCCAGAGCTGGGTACAAGCCGGTCGACTCCTCACCCGGTGGCGGCGGGACCGAGCGTTGCTGATCGGGTCGCTGATCTTCCCTGTCTCCCTCCTGCTCGTCTACGAGTGGATGCTGGACGAGCGGGTGCGTCAGATCACCGGCGTCGACAGCGTTTACGGCCTGGTCCCGATGTGCGCGGTGCTGTCCGCGCTGTTCGGCGCCCTGGGCAGCGCGGTCAGCATCCCGATGGAGCGCGACTGGGGGCTGCTCAGTCGAATGTGGGTGCTGCCGGTGCACCGGGCAAGCGCGCTTGCCGGACGGCTGACCGCCGAGGCCGTGCGCGCGCTCATCGGGACGGTCCTGATCACCGCCCTCGGGGTGACAATGGGGCTACGCTTTTCGCACGGCTGGCCCACGGCACTGGTGTACATTCTGATCCCGCCGATCGTGGTGGTCGGGTTCACGGCGCCGGTAACGGCGCTGGCCCTCCGCACCAATGGCCATACTGGCATGACCTGGCTGACGGCCGGGACAGTCCCGCTGGCGTTCGTCAATTCCGGTGCCACTCCAATCGGGCTGTTCCCGGACTGGCTTCGGCCATTGGTCCGCGTGCAACCGATGTCGCCACCCATCGAGGTGATGCGAGCACTGGCCCACGACGGCCCGCTCGTGTGGCCTCTGGCGATGACTCTCATCTGGGCGATCGTGCTGCTCGCGGTGTTCATTCCACTGGCCGTGCGCGGCTATCGGCTCGCCGCCGAGTCCAGCGCGTGAGAGGCGTTTCGGCAGCGCTATCCACGCCCCGCGGAGCGTCAGATTCTCCGCGATTGTCTTAACGAGCCGATATGCAGGTTACAAGCATGATTGAAGCGCTCGGAATAGCGATGGTTAAGAACGAGGCCGATGTCATTGAGGCTTTCGTTCGACATAACTTGGGCTTCGTGGACGCGTTCGCCATCGTCGATAACGACTCGGTTGATGGTACTCGTGAAATCCTCGTGCAGCTACAGCAAGAGGGATTACCCATAATTCTGTTCGACGATCCAGTGGTGGGTCACTTCCAGGCGGAAATAGTGACTGCGGTGTATCGCAAGGTGGTGCCTCCGTTCAAGCCGCGCTTTGTGTTCTTGTTAGATGCCGATGAGTTTATCGTGGCATCGTCGCGAGAGGAGTTGTACGTCCAGTTGCGCGCGATGCGTCCTGGTACACTGGCCCGATATCGCTGGCGCACCTACATACCCGCTCCCACGGGACCGGAAGGCGATACATCAGATCCATTACGAAGTATCACTCACCGGAAGGTGGTTGAGCGCCCTAAGCGCCCTTTCTGGAAGCCGATCATCGTCACCAAGCCGAAGATCGATATGAAACTGAAGATCCAGCAAGGTAACCACGACGTTAAGTATGCAGGCATGCCGCTGCGCAGGGTGAAGTTACGGGATGTCGCAATAGCTCACTTCCCCGTGCGAAGCGTCGATCAGATCACTAGCAAGGCCCTGGTAGGGTGGATCGCCAATCTCGAGCGAAATCGACATCAGCCGGATCGCAGATACGCGCGTCAGTGGAAAGCACTGTACGAACGCATTATCCGCGGGACAGGTTTTATGACTGAGGACTTGACGCGCGAAGCGCTCAAATATGGCCAATTGCCCGGTGCCGAATTCAGGTGGCCACAAGACGTGGTTCGCGAGCCTGTGGTACCAGGTTATGAGAGATTGACAGCGCGACCGACGATCACCTGCACTCCGCTACAAAAAGTTATGAGATCAGTAGACAAGATCTTCAACCCGGAGATGGACTTCGCTGGTCGTGCGACAGGCATCGAGTTTCTGCAGAATCCGGGCCGAAAACGTAGGATATGGCGCGGCTTTGCATGGCCATTGACGACCGGTAGCGGTGCCGAGAAGGGGTTATACATCGATCTACCGCCTTTTCGCCATCTCGCACAGCGCCATCCCCCTGCATCCGTACTGGAAATTGGCTGCGGATCCGGAGCGTACTTAAAGTATTTCGCTTCTCAGGGAGCGCAGCGGATAAGGGGCGTCGACAGCTTCGAACGGAGAGCAAGGTACCTCCGACAAGACGAATACGCGCGGGTCGATCTCGGCGAACCGTTCGAGTTGGCGGAGAACTTCGATCTGGTGATTTGCGTGGAGGTAAACGGGCGTATTCTCGCGCAATCCGAAAGCATACTCATCAACAATATCGTTAGGCATGCGGGCGAGCGCATCGTATTTTCCGGCGCACGGCCTGCACAGCCTGGAGGTGATATCAATTGGCGGCCGATTTCACACTGGCTCGATTTATTTGCGTCGGTTGGTTGGTACCCTTGCCTATTCGATTCCTTGGCGCTGCGGTGCCTTTCGACCTTTCCATGGTTTCGCGGCAGTCTGGTGGTGCTTACACGAGACGGCCACGGTGCCGCGGTGGCGCGCGAACGCCTGATGGAGCTTGAGCAACAAGAGGTCAAATGGAATACACAGCGACCTGCGGTGATCACTCACCCATTTACCGAGACGGCAACTAAATTGTTGGCGAGTGGGAAAGGTCACTGGAACAGGCAATTACGATGAGCGTCTTCCACGACGCCACAGGCCAATGAGTGAGCCCATCACCCATAACTAGCTTTGCCGGCTTTTCGCGGTGGGTGAGCAGCAGATCCTGCTGACGGCGGGCGCCGTCTCGAGTCGCCGCGGCGGCGTCGGTCGCCAGCGGAGATACCCTTCGAGTTAATAGGGCTCTGCGCAGCCAAGCGTGGTAGTCGGCCTCGTAGTGGTCTTGGCGTGCATGTCGTCGTGGCTGCTGCTCGTGATGCCGGCGGCCCGGCGCGTCTCCGCCCAGTCTTCGCGGCTCGGATACAGCCCAACGCGCATCGCACCGACGCGTTGGCCTGCTGCACCACATTGCCGAGCACGTAGTTGCCACCGTGACCATTCACCACCATGAGCGCGTTAATTCCCTGTTGCACAAGGGATATACTGATGTCGGTTCCAACGGCGGCCAGGGTGGCTGGGCTGAGGCTGACCGTTCCGAGAAACGCTGAGTGTTCGTGCGAGCATCCAAACGTTATCGCAGGAAGTTGAAATATCTTGTGGTGCTGGCTGATTGCTGTAGCAATAGCCGTTGCGATCAAGGCGTCGGTGACCAGCGGAAGGTATGGGCCATGCTGCTCGAAGGCACCGACCGGCAGCACGGCGGCAGCAGCGTGGCCTGTCTCGTGATCAGTGGTAGTGGTGGCCGGGAGGAACAGGGTAGACACGGCGGGGTGCTCGGTCATGGTTCGGGGCCTCCTTGCAACGCGGCCTCGATTCGCTTACGCAACGTATGTAGTGGAAGGCTCTTGTCAGCCCGGGCTCGATCGCGAATTATCCTGGCCTAACAGCGGTACGTCCCGCGATCACCATCATCGAGTACAACAGCGTATTCGGAGCGGAGCGCGCAATCACGATCCCCTACGACCCGAAATTCAGTAGACAGGGCGCATCAGCAATCTGTACTTCGGCGCCTCCCTGCCCGCTCTCTGCGAGCTAGCCCACTCCAACGGATACGATTTCGTCGGCAGCAATAGCGGGGGCAACAACGCCTACTTCGTCCGATCCCAACTGCACCACGGCCTCAAGCCCCTCACAGCCACGGAAGGCTACGTGATCTCCAAGTTCGCGGAGTCCAGGGATAGCAAGGGCCGACTGACCTATCTCCGCGGTGAGCAGCGGCTGGCTTCCCTCAGAGGATTGCCGGTGGTCAACACGCGGACGGGCGCCGAAGAGGAGCTCTGAGCCGGAATCCCAAACTCGTCCAGCCTCTGGGAGTGGCGGCAGCTCGGGACCATGTTGCACCTTCCCGAAGTACCTGTCGCAGCGCGCTCACCGGAGCTGCTGTCGAGCATGGGAATGGCTTCCTGAGCCTAGGCTGGCACGCCAGTGGTGGTGCGTCATCAAACAGGGCTGTCGTGATGGGCCGGATCTGCTTCTGTATGAATCGATCCCAACTTTCGAGACGTATAAGGAAACCCTGGCTGGCCAGATGAGTGTTGTCTTAGTCGCTCGCTCGTATGCGGCTCTGGCAGTTCGTTACTCGTGCAGCGTGGTTTTGGTTGGGCCGTTCGATCCACCAACGACCCAGGGTTCCTGATGATGCTTGGCGGGCGCGGTTGTAGCCGGTTGTGCCAGGCCGCGTCTCCCGCGCCCGCCAAATCAAAACTCAATAAGGCTTTCCCGTGCGGCGGGGCCAAACCCAGCCGGCCCGACGTGCCGCGGGGGAGGAGCGGCGTCCCCAGTGGCCCCCACCTTCCTCCTGCGGGGCCCTGGGGATGACCGCCGCGACTTCTGGCGGCGGCGGCGCTGGCGTTGGCCGCCATCCTCGACGACCCTTCACTTCTTTCACTTCTTTCACTCTGTTCACAAATATCTATCTATCTATATAACTATCTATATAACTATAGGGAGGGGGCCGGAGCGTCAGCGGAAGGCCCCTCCCTTCACTCTTCTTTGATCTTGAGATGTGTGTCCCAATAACTCGGTCCACTCGGTCCACCTGGTCCACCCGGTCCGTTCCTGACTCTCTGGAGGAACCACCGGAATCGCAGCCGCATCCTCCTGACTTCCCTGGCTCCGCCCGAAGGGCGGCAGGGAGACTCCCTTGGCGACGACCGCCCCGCGCCGCTCCGGCGCCCGGCGCACCCCTTGACCCCAACGAGTTAGGAGAACCAACCAGGTCACCGACGTAGTGGACAATCAGTACGTCCGCACCATGCCGAGAAGCTCTTTTGAGCAGTGAATGGCCGAACTCGACGCCAAGGAGAAGGCCACCACTGCTGCGGGCAACGGCCAGTGAGCGCCTGCCTAAATACCCCAGGTCTATCGGTACCTTTACGTCCCTTATCTCACCAGGTAGTGAATTAAACTGGCCACCGATTTGCCGCCGACTTTATATAAAACCGGATAAATGCAGCTCGGTGTCTGCGCTGCTCCGAATCCGCAGCCTTTCGGGCAAGAATGGAATGTGGTATCCACAATTGGAAGGATCAGGATAAGTTTTGACTCAAGAATATGCACTTCACTATCGGATTGCCCAACCGATCCGGTCAAGGCAATATGAGCACCGGCTGCGAAGACTTACTGATCGAGATATTGCGTGGCCTCCCGCGCCTGCCCGGCGCCGCATGCAGCGGCAAGGCCAGACAATTTGAGCTTCTGCCCTGGGCTCACCCAGACCGCGATTCACGCGCCCGCCACGCAAGACATTTGCCTGCACCACTGCGCAGCTCTGGACGCATGCTCTCGCCAGCTGGCTTCAGGAGGGGCCCCCAGCGGCATGGTGATAGCCGGGTGGATCCCCGGCGAGCGCCCGGATTGCTCTAGGAAGGCGGGTATAAACGCCCGGCTTCCCCGTCACCAAAGGAACCAGACCCCGGCCCAAGGAGGCGGGGCCTCCGTGGGTGACGATGCAGGCACCTACTCCCGACCGCTGACACCACCGAGGTAACCCTTGCCTGAGGCTACTGCCTGTCCGCCGTCAGTTGTCGCCCATACAATCATGCGCACGATCGAGTTGGGCGCGGCGATCCGCTGACCCAGCGCCGACGTCGAGCTGCTCCCAGTGCCTACGTCCCGCCCAAGCGGCGCGAGTCCACACCTCGATCTCGCCGGTGTGCGCGGCCGCGATCAGGGCCATCCGGTTGACGGCACCGGGGCTATTCTCAACCCGATGATTGCTGGTGCCGCCATGGCGCACTCTTCTGCTGCTGGGCGTCGCTGCTGGGCGCCGCCAACAGCCCGCAGCACGTCAACCGCAGGCGAGCGCGCGGTCGGCGAGCACACCGATTACAGGTGCCAACAACCGGGAATATTCGTTCGTCAGGTGGTTCTGGTCACGGTAGACCAGGGTGTTGCCCACGATGACCGGGCAGCGGTCGGCGGTGCAGAACAGCTCGGTGATGTCGGCGTATTGTCCGCCGCCGGCTTTGGTGGCGGCGGACTCAGCCGCGATGCCGGGTTGGTTTACCGCCTTTGACCTTGTCGGCGAGCAGGCCGTCGCGTCATCGAGGTGGCCGGACAGGCAGTCCGGCACGCTTGAGTGCGGATCCGGGATCGGCCCGAGCACCAGCACCTTCGCACCAGTGCCGCGCAGCTGCTGCACTAGGCGGGTCAGGCTGTCGATCCACGCCCGCTCGTATGACGTGAAACCTGCCGCCCAACCGTAGCGGGCGCCATAGTGCCGCGTCATGCTGAGCACGACCAGCCGCGGGTGCTCGGTCTGTAACCGGGCGAGGATCCGACCGCGCCACTGCTCGCACTCGGTGTACTCCCGGCCGCGGAGGGGGTTGATGCTGGGCAGGTCTAGCAATGGGCAGTCAGCTTTGGTCAGGGTCTCCAGCCGCCAGCGCCGCTGTGCGGCGAGCTGCTGGAACGCCGGGTACCACATCGCGGCATTCGAGTCGCCGACCAGGGCCACTGTGGTCGTCGAGGCGGTGTCGCCCGTCGCGCACTCAGGCTGGTCGACTTCGAAAAAATCGCGAAAGCACCTATTGGAGGCGATGAGCGGGGTTTTGGGCTCCGCGTCGGCAAGAGGTGGGTCGAGGTTCGACGGTACCGCCTTCAGCTCAGCGGATGCCGCGACCGCGGCCTGCACCTGCGCGAACGCGTCCTGCACCGCCGCGTCGTACGCGTCAATGTTGGAGCCAGTGGGGGGAGGCCGCGCGGTGACCGTCAGCGCTGGAGCCGCCGGGCCGCGGCCGACCGGGTCGGGCACCTGCAGCGCCACGCCCACGCCGACCGCTACCGCGGTGGCGGCACCGCCGAGCGCGAGACTGCGGGCAGCCGACCGGCGCACAGGAGTGGCAAATCGCAAGGGATTCTCGATGAGGCGCAGTGTGAGCACGGCCAGCCCAAGGGAAATCAAGACCGCTGCCAGCGCCAGCCACGGCGGGCGGCCCGGCAAGGGCGCTGCACGCAGCATCACCAGCAGCACCGGCCAGTGCCAGAGATACCACGAGTACGACACCCGGCCGATCGCTCGCATCGGCGGCAATGCCAGGACGGGCCCGCATCCCCGAGGAGGTGCGGCACAGCCGGCGCCGATCACCAGCGCCGTGCCGAGCACGGGCAGCAGCGCGGCGGTACCCGGATAGGGCGTGGTCGCGCCCAATTGGGCGCAGGCCAGCAAAATCAAGGCTAGACCTGCCCATCCCGCGATCGCTGCAGGTAGTGCAGGTAGTCGGCGCCACTGGGCAGCCGTAAGGGCCACCAGGCCGCCGACGGCCAACTCCCAAGCCCGGGTGGGTAGCGAAAAGAACGCCAGAGAAGGCACCATGCGAGTGGCCGCCAGCGACACCGCAAACGATACGGCCCCGACCAGCACAAGCACCAACAGATACGCACCCTCCGGCGACGTGGCGTCGCCCCGCTTGCGCCGACGCGCACGCCGGATCAACCACGCCGTACCGATAATCATGGCCGGCCACACCAAGTAGAACTGCTCCTCGACGCCCAGAGACCAGTAGTGCTGGAACGGCGACGGTGGCACGCCGACCTCGAAGTAGTCGAGGCCCCCTAGAGCGAACCGGTAGTTGCTGACATACAGGGCACTGGCGATGCCGTCATCGATGATGGTGTGGGCCTGCAACGGAGGTAACAGTACAGCCGAGCCAATCACGGTAACGACGCCTACCGTGGCCGACGCCGGCAGTAGTCGGCGGGCCCGCGCCCCATAGAACCGGCGCAGCCGGACGGTCCCCGTGGTGCTCACCTCACGCCAGAGCATCCCGGTGATGAGGAAACCTGAGATGACAAAAAACACATCCACGCCGACGAACCCGCCACCCACACCAGGCACACCGGCATGAAAGAGCACGACGGCCAACACCGCGACGGCACGCAAACCCTCGATGTCCTGGCGAAATCCCGTCTGCGTCCGCCGACCCTCCACCCGTTCCACGGGGCAAAGGATAGCGGCCGGCGCAAGGTCACCGACATGGTGAAGGACACATCCTCAGCGCAGGTCGCGTAACTGCCGTTGGAGAGCATCTGGTAGCTCATCCCCGGAATGCCGCGAGCCTGAAGCTGATTGACGCACTTGGCCTGCGCGGCATTGGCGTGCGCGCCGGTCGCCGAGCAGAGCGGTAGCCACAGGGCAGCAGCGGCGAGTTCCCGATGACCTTCATGGATTCAGCTCAGAGTCGGGCGCCCCATGTTGAATGGCGTTGACCGACTCGATGGCGGCGTATCCCGCCTGCGGGCTTGATCACGCCGTGATCGAAGAATGTAGCCAGTCTGCAAAGACTCGCGGGCTTGCTAAGCGTGGTCAGTTTCCGTTAGCTCACCACATTCGTTCAGGGGCGCGTCAACCGGATGTCTACGGCCGGGCCAGTCGCTGACCAATTCGTACACGGGAATCGTACGCGCCGCGAGCTGTACCATCGGCGAAGGACACCCTCCGCTGGCGTCCGAAGTGGGCGCTCGAGGACGGTCTGCATGCACTTGAATGGATCGGCGAGCAGCCCGAATTGCCTTTCGAGCCAAGCGATCACGCACATGTATCAGGTCGCCCTGCAATGGAACATGCTGGGCGCGGTCACTTCCAACTGTAGGACCGCAACCTATGTCAACGCTTCCGCTCACCGACGCTAGGGGGTCGATGCCTCGCACTCGATGACCGCAGGCAAGTCGAGCGTAGCCTCGGCGTCAACCACATCGTCCTTTTCGTCTTCAGGATGAATGACGCGGGAGAACAAATTCAGATGTCGACGTCGAGCCGGTACTTGCCTTATGGAAGACGGCCCCGATCGTGACCTTGCGCGGCCGGACGCAGCGCGGCCTGCTTGGCGCCGGCATGATGCGGGCGCTCGGCCTGGACGAGCTGGTAGCACGGGATGCGGCCGACTACGAGGCCAAGGCCATAGCGCTCGCCCGCTCGCCGGAGCGGCGGGCGGCACTGGCCCGGCGGCTGGGAACAGCCGCGCAGGACGCGCCGTTTCTCGATCCGACCCGCTTCGGCCGGAATTTGACGGCGGCGCTGGAGCGTTTGGCCGATGGTACCGTTGCCCGCCACGGGCCGGGCGAACCCAAGCAACGCGTCCCTGCCATCTTTGCGGTCGCACCGGGAGGAACAACTTGCTAAGCCATGCCAAACGCACGATCCGGCGTTTCATCAAGGTGGCGAACAGAATGACATCCAAGACTGGAGAGAAGTTGCTGTCGGCACCGGCGCGGATGTCGATCGAGGCGCTTTATCGGCATGTCAATGGCTTGGGCCTGGTTCCTGGTTGCGTGATCGATCTGGGCGCCGCCTATGGCGATTTTACCCGCATGGCGGCCGGCATCGCCCCGCAGGCGCAGTTCCTACTGTTCGAGCCGCTGACCGAATATGAGGCGAGCCTGCGCCGGCTTCAGGCCGAGATCCCGAATACGCAGATCGTCATGGCCGCCGCCGCGGAATCGCCCGGCAGCATGGTGATCAACGTGCATGACGATCTGGTCGGCTCCAGCCTGATGTATGAGTGGGAAGAGCCGGGCAATGTCAACGGCACGCCGCGTGAGGTGCCGATCACCACGGTCGATCAGGAAGTCGCCAAGCTCGATTTCGCCGGGGATATCTGGTTCAAGATCGATGTGCAGGGCGCCGAGATGAAGGTGCTGGCCGGTGCCGAGGCAACGCTGCGCCGCACCGGCCTGCTGGTGGTCGAGACGACTTTATTCAGTACCTTTACCGACGGACCGCTGGCCGGCGATGTCATCGCCTTCATGGCCGCGCGTGGCTTCGTGCTCTATGATATTGCCGGTTTTCTCTACCGGCCGCTCGACGGCGCGCTGATGCAGCTCGATCTGGCTTTCGTGCCCAAGGACAGCGTCTTGCGCCGATACCATGCCTTCGCCACGCCCGAACAGCGCCGCGACATCACGGCCTTTCTGTCGTTGCGCAAGGAGATTTGAGTTCGATGTTCGCCGCGTTGTTGCGCCGTGCGCTCGACCATGGCCAGCCCACGACCTTGCGGCTGGTGCGGTTGGCGACCGCCTGGGTCTTGCTCAATGCGCCCGCTGCCTCCCGGCACCGACTGGCCGATCGTCTGGGCGGCGACGGGGTCTGGGGGCCGATCAAGCTTGCCCTGGTCGGCATCGCACCGAATTGGCTCGAACGCCGGCTGATTGCCACCGCCAAACGTCAGCAAGATGATCCGATCTGCGCCATTGTCGTGCTGGCGCTGTTCCAATAGGTC
>CAVSSC010000005.1:0-300575 GCA_963730415.1 uncultured Actinomycetota bacterium
CCCGGCGCACATACCCATACGCCAGCCCGGCACCGGCCACATACAACTCCCCGACCACCCCGGCCGGCACCGGCCGCAACCACCCATCCAGCACAAAAAACGCCAGATGGGCCAACGGCACCCCGACGGGGCTGACATTGTGCTCGACGTCGCTGTCGACGATCTCCCGAAACGAGGCATGCACCGTCGTCTCGGTGATGCCATACATGTTGATCAGGCGCGGTAATCCCGGGTGATGGTCCAGCCACGTCCCAAGACGCTGCGGTTCCAGCGCTTCCCCGCCGAACACCACCGTCTCAAGCTTCAGCTGATCTCCCCGCTCGGGTGAGAGCGCATCGGCGGTTTGCAGCGCATAAAACGCCGACGGGGTCTGGCTCAACACACTGACCTGTTCGGTAACCAGCAAGGCGTGGAGGTCTTCCGGTGAGCGGGTCACCGACTCGGCCACCACCACCAGCCGCCCACCATGCAACAGCGCACCCCAGATCTCCCACACCGAGAAGTCAAAGGCCAAGGAATGACACTGCGTCCACACCTGTCCCGCCAGCTCCAGGCCAGCGTCCAGTGCCTCCAGCAGCCGGGTGACGTTGCGGTGGGTGATGGCTACCCCCTTGGGCACACCGGTGGTGCCCGAGGTGTAAATCAGGTAAGCAATCTCCTCGGCCGCCGGCACCGGCAGTGCGGTGCCCGGTTGGGTATCAATGCCGGGATCGTCGACATCGACGACCAGCAGATCACACCCATCCAGCCGCTCAGCCAACTCGGTGGTGGTGATCGCGGCGATCGGCGCGGCATCACCAAGCAGGAACTCCATCCGCGCCGCCGGCATCACCGGATCGATCGGCAGATACGCCGCCCCGGTCTTGAGCACCCCCAAAATCGCCACGATCGCCTCAACCGACCGGGACAACAGCAACGCCACCCGCTCCCCCGGGCCCACCCCCTGCCCAGACAACAAGTGCGCCAACCGGTTCGACGCCTCATCCAGCTCGCGATACGTCATCGAGCGGCCCTCAAAAGAAAGCGCCACCGCCTCCGGGACATGCGCCACCTGCCCAGCAAACAACACCGGAATCGACACCGACGCCGTCACCGGCGCGGTCAACACCGCCCGATTACCCCACCCATCCAGCCGAGCCCGCTCGGCCTCATCGAGCACATCAATCGACGACAACCGCCGCCCCGGATCAGCGGCCATCACCACCAACAACTTCTGCAACCGCTCGATCAGCGTTTCAATGCTGCCCGCATCAAACACATCGGTGCGAAACTCCACCTCCCCGCCGATCCCGGCGGGCTGGCCGGCCTCGGTGAAGCGTTCGGCCAACGAAAACGTCAGATCCATGCGGGCGGTGTGGGTGTCCGCCGGCAGCGGGGTGACCTGCAGATCACCCAAACTCAGCGTCGCGGGCTCATTGTTGTGCCAGGCCAACATCACCTGGACCAGCGGGTGATGGGTCAGGCTTCGGGTCGGGTTGAGCCGCTCCACCAGCACCTCAAAGGGCACATCTTGATGCTCGTAGGCGGCCACGCTGCGCTGACGCACCTGGGCCAACACCTCGGCAACGGTGGGATCCCCGGTTAGATCCACCCGCAGCACCAAGGTGTTGACGAAAAACCCCACCAACTCATCCAGGGCGGGGTCGCGCCGCCCGGCGATCGGGAACCCCACCGCCACATCACTGCTGGCGCTCAGCTTGGCCAACAGCACCGCCAGGGCGGCCTGCATCACCATAAAGCTGGTCGCGCTGTGCTGACCGGCCACCCGGGCAACCCGCTGCTGCAACTCGACCGGCCAGTCCACCACCACACTGGCCCCGCGGTAATCGGCCACCGGTGGATAGGGCCGATCGGTAGGCAGCGCCAGGCGCTCGGGCATCCCGGCCAACGCGTCCTGCCAGTAGGCCAGCTGCGCGGCGATGCGGCTGTGGCCATCGTCGAGATCACCGAACTGCGCGCGCTGCCACAGCGTGTAATCGACATACTGCACCGCCAACGGCACCCACCCCGGGGCTTGCCCGGCGCACCGGCTGGCATACGCCACCCCCAAATCACGCACCAGCGGGGCGATCGACAACCCGTCGGCGGCGATATGGTGCACCACCGCCACCAGCACGTGCTCCTCGCCGGCGATACGGAAAAGCCGTGCCCGCAACGGGATCTCGGCCGTCAAGTCAAACGGGTGACGCGCCGCGGCGCCAATGGCCTCATGAAGCCGGTCCGCCGACCAGCCGCTGGCATCAACGACCTGCCATCCGAAATCGGCCCGCTCGACCGGCACCACCACCTGCTGGGGGATCCCCTCGGGCGCCGGGAACAGCGTGCGCAGGCTCTCATGACGGGCCACCACATCGGCCAGCGCGGCACCCAACACCTCAGCATCAAGCCCACCACTTAGCCGCAACGCCACCGCCATGTTGTAGATCGGTGAGCGCCCCTGCAACTGATCCAGGAACCACAACCGGGACTGGGCAAACGACAACGGCACCACCGCCGGCCGCACAACCGGCACCAACGGCTCCAGCCGACCCTCATCGGCACCGATGCGGGGCGCTAACTGGGCAACCGTGGGCGCGTCGAACAAAGCACGCACTGAAAGGCCGGCATCCAAGCTGGTGTTGATCGCCGCGATCACCCGCATCGCCGACAACGAATCCCCACCCAGGTCGAAAAACGAGTCGTCGACCCCGACCCGCTCTACACCAAGGACCTGGGCGTAGATGCCGGCCACGATCTCCTCGACCGCGCTGGCCGGGGCCCGGTAATGATCACCGTCCTGGTATTCCGGTGCCGGCAAGGCGCGCTTGTCGAGTTTGCCGTTGACCGTCAACGGCAGCGCCGGCAAGAACCACCACCGCGGCCGGGATCATGTAGGTCGGTAACCGGTCGGCCAGCACGCTGCGCACGGTAGCCGGGTCTGCCGTGCCGGTGACATAACCCACCAGGCGCTTATCCCCGGGGCGATCCTCGCGGGCGATCACCACCGCCTGCCCCACCCCATCCACACCGGCCAGGGCCGCCTGCACTTCACCCAGCTCGATGCGATACCCGCGGATCTTGACCTGCTCATCAGCGCGCCCCAAATACCGCAGCTGCCCATCAGCACCCCAACACACCAGATCCCCGGTGCGATACATGCGTGTTCCGGGCGCTCCCGCGCCGGCGAACGGACACGCCACAAACCGCGACCCGGTCAACCCGGCCCGGCGCACATACCCGCACGCCACCCCCCGACCGGCCACATACAACTCACCGACCACCCCGGCCGGCACCGGGCGCAGCCACTTGTCCAGCACGAACAACGCCGCCCCAGCCACCGGCGACACCGATCGGCACCACACCCGACCCCGCCCTCAACGGGGCACTCATCGCCGCATACACCGTGGCCTCGGTCGGCCCGTAGGCGTTGATCATCACCCGCCCGGGCGCCCACCGATCCATCACCTCGGCCGGGCACGCCTCACCGGCCACCAGCAACGCCGTCGACTCCAAACCCTGCGGTGACAACATCCCCACCGCAGACGGGGTTTGGCCTAAAACGGTGACCTGTTCAGCGACCAGCAACGCATGAAAATCGTCCGGGGAGGCCGCCACCGACTCGGGCACCACCACCAGCCGCCCACCATGCAACAACGCACCGAAGATCTCCCACACCGAGACATCGAAGCTATAGGAGTGCCACTGCGACCACACCTGCCCCGGCCCCGGCGGCAGACCGGCATGCAGGGACTCCAGCAGCTGCGTCGCATTGCGGTGGGCGACGGCCACCCCCTTAGGCACCCCGGTCGTGCCCGAGGTGTAAATCAGGTAGGCGATATCCTCGGCCGCCGGCCCCGGCAGTGCTGTGCTGGGCTGGGTGTGGATGCGCGGGTCCTCGACATCGATAACCGGCACGTCACACCCATCCAGCCGCTCGACCAGCCCGGCGGTGGTGAGCGCGGCGACCGGCGCGGCATCGGCCACCATGAACTCCATCCGCGCCGCCGGCAGCGCCGGATCAATCGGCACGTAGGCCGCCCCCGTCTTGAGCACCGCCAGGATCGCCACGATCGCCTCAGCCGACCGGGAAAACAGCAGCGCCACACACTGCCCCGGACCCGCACCCTGCCCAGCCAACAAGTGCGCCAACCGATTAGACGCCTCATCCAGCTCGCGATAGGTCATCGAGCGGCCTTCAAAAGTCAGCGCCACCGCCTCCGGGGCACGCGCCACCTGCGCGGCAAACAACACCGGAATCGACACCGACGCGAGCGCCGGCCGGGTCAACACCGCCCGATTGCCCCACCCCTCCAGCCGGGCACGCTCAGCCTCATCCAGCAGATCCAGCGACGACAGCCGCCGCCCCGGATCAACGGTCACCGCCACCAACACCCGCGCCAACCGTGCGATCAGTGTTTCGATGCTGGCCGCGTCGAACACATCGCTGCGAAACTCCACCTCCCCGCCGATCCCGGCGGGCTGGCCGGCCTCGGTCCAGCGTTCGGCCAACGAAAACGTCA
The DNA here is from genome assembly GCA_963730415.1 of uncultured Actinomycetota bacterium. GTDB lineage: Bacteria > Actinomycetota > Actinomycetes > Mycobacteriales > Mycobacteriaceae > Mycobacterium. The sequence continues at coordinate 4,500 of CAVSSC010000005.1, forward strand.
CGTCCATGCGGGCGGTGCGGGTATCCACCGGCAACGGCATGACCTGCAGATCACCCAAACTCAGCGTCGCGGGCTCATTGTTCTGCCAGGCCAACAACACCTGAACCAGCGGGTGATGGGCCCGGCTTCGGGTCGGGTTGAGCCGCTCCACCAGCACCTCAAAGGGCACATCCTGATGCTCAAAGGCAGCCAGGCTGCGCTGACGCACCTGAGCCAACACCTCGCCAACACTGGGATCACCGGCCAGATCCACCCGCAACACCAACGTATTGACGAAAGACCCCACCAACTCATCCAGGGCGGGATCGCGCCGCCCGGCAATCGGGAACCCCACCGCCACATCAGGGCTGGCACTGAGCTCAGACAACAACACCGCCAAGGCGGCCTGCACCACCATAAAACTGGTCGCATCATGCTTGCGGGCCACCGCGCGCACCCGCTGCTGCACCTCGACCGGCCAGTCCACCACCACACAGGCGCCGCGGTAATCAGCCACCGGCGGATAGGGCCGATCGGTGGGCAGCACCAGCCGCTCCGGCAGCCCAGCCAACACCTCTTCCCAATAGGCCAGCTGCGCGGCGATGCGGCTGTGGCTGTCAGCCAGATCCCCAAACTGCGTACGCTGCCACAGCGTGTAATCGACATACTGCACCGCCAACGGCGCCCACCCCGGGGCCTGCCCCGCACACCGGCTGGCATACGCCACCCCCAAATCCCGCACCAGCGGGCCAACCGACCACCCATCAGCGGCGATATGGTGCACCACCGCCACCAACACATGTTCGTCCTCGCCGACACCGAAAAGCCGTGCCCGCAACGGGATCTCAGTGGCCAGGTCAAAACTGTAACGGGCCGTCTCGCCGATGGCCTCCTCCAGCCGGTGCCGCCGGCCAGCCAGTCGCATCCACAACCTGCCAACCGAAATCAGCCCGCTCAACCGGCACCACCACCGACTGCTGGGGGATCCCCTCAACCACCGGGAACAGCGTCCGCAGGCTCTCATGACGGCCCACCACATCGGCCAGCGCCGCACCCAACGCCTCAGCATCAAGACGCCCGCCCAGCCGCAACGCCACCGCCATGTTGTAAATCGGGGAGGGCCCCTGCAACTGATCCAAAAACCACAACCGGGACTGGGCAAACGACAACGGCACCACCGCCGGCCGCTCACCGGCCACCAACGGCTCCAACCCACCCCCACCGGCACCAATCCGGGGCGCCAACTGGGCCACCGTGGGCGCCTCGAACAAGACGCGCACCGAAACACCCGCATCAAACGACTTATTGACCGCCGCGATCACCCGCATCGCCGACAACGAATCCCCACCCAAATCAAAAAACGACTCATCGACCCCGACCCGCTCCAGCCCCAACACCTGGCCATAGATACCGGCCACGATCTCCTCGGTAAGAGTGGCCGGCGCGCGAAAACCACCGGCATCCTGATACTCCGGAGCCGGCAAGGCCCGTTTATCGAGCTTGCCGTTGACCGTCAACGGCAGCGCCGGTAGCACCACCATCGCGGCCGGCACCATATACGGCGGTAACCGCTCGGCCAGCCTCGCGCGCGCCGCGGCCGGATCAGCGGTCCCGGTGACATACCCCACCAGCCGCTTATCACCGGGGCGATCCTCGCGGGCGATCACCACCGCCTGCCCCACCCCATCCAGCCCGGCCAACGCCGCCTGAACTTCACCCAGCTCGATGCGGAACCCGCGGATCTTGACCTGCTCATCAGCACGCCCCACATACCGCAGCTGCCCATCAGCACCCCAACACACCAAATCCCCGGTGCGATACATCCGTGTTCCCGGCGCCCCGGCACCGGCGAACGGACACGCCACAAACCGCGACCCCGTCAACCCCGCCCGGCGCCACATACCCATACCCCACCCCGAACCGGCCACATACAACTCCCCGACCACCCCGACCGGCGCCGGCCGCAACCACCCATCCAGCACAAAAAACGCCAGATGCGCCAACGGCACCCCGACCGGGCTGACATTGCGCTCAACGTCGCCCTCGACGATCTCCCGAAACGCAGGCATGCACCGTCGTCTCGGTGGTGCCATACATATTGATCAGCGCGCGGTAACCCCGGGTGACTGGTCCAGCCACGTCCCCAGACGCTGCGGTTCCAGCGCTTCCCCGGCGAACACCACCGCCTCAAGCTTCAGCTGTCGCCCCAACTCAGGTGAGAGCGCATCAGCGGTTTGCAGCGCATAAAACGCCGACGGCGTCTGGCTTAACACACTGACCTGTTCAGCAACCAGCAAGGCGTGGAAGTCTTCCGGTGAGCGCGCCACCGACTCGGGCACCACCACCAACCGCCCACCATGCAACAGCGCACCGCAGATCTCCAACACCGAGACGTCGAAGGCCAAGGAATGCCACTGCGACCACACCTGACCCGGCCACGCGGAGGCCGAGTCGCCCGCACCCTCCATCAGCCGGGTGACATTGTGGTGGGTGATGGCCACCCCCTTCGGCACACCGGTGGTGCCCGAGGTGTAAATCAGGTAGGCGATATCCTCGGCCGCCGGCACCGGCAGTGCCGTGCCCGGTTGGGTATCAATGCGGGGGTCGTTGACATCGATGACCAGCAGATCACACCCATCCAGCCGCTCAGCCAGCCCCGCGGTGGTGATCACGGCGATCGGCGCGGCATCAGCGAGCATGAACCCGATCCGCGCCGCCGGCAGCCCCGGGTCGATCGGCACATACGCCGCCCCGGTCTTGAGCACCGCCACAATCGCCACGATCGCCTCAGCGCACCGGGGAACAGCAACCCCACACACTCACCCGGGCCCACCCCCTGGCCGGCCAACAAATGCGCCAACCGGTTGGCGGCCTCATCCAGCTCGCGATACGTCATCGAGCGGCCCTCAAAAGCTCAGCGCCACCGCCTCCGGGGCACGGGCCACCTGCGCAGCGAACAACACCGGAATCGACACGGCGCGCGTCGCGGGCTGGGTCAACACCGCCCGGTTACCGACCCATCCAGCCGGGCATGCTCAGCCTCATCGAGCACATCGATCGACGACACCCGCCGCCCCGGATCAGCGGTCATCACCACCAACACCCGCTCCAACCGCTCGATCAGCGTTTGGATGCTGGCCGCGTCGAACACCTCGGTGTCGTATTCGACGCGAAGGCCCAGTTCGCTTCCCGGCAGGGCTTGCATAGCAAGCGGGTAGTGGTTGTATTCGCGGGCGGTGAACTCGGTGATGGCCAACTCCCCGGCATCCGACAACGCGGCGGTATCGACGGGGTAGTTTTCGAACACGAAAAGGGTGTCGAACAGTTGGTCGTGACCAGTGACGCGATGGATGTCGCTGAGCGCCAGGTGCTGGTACTCGAGTGTGTCGTTGTGAGCGCTTTGCAGCTGATCCAGCAGGTCTGCGGTGGTGGTTGCCGCCGTGATGGTGGCCCGCACCGGCACCGTGTTGATCAACAGGCCCACCATCGAGTCCGCGCCGGCCACCTCGGCGGGCCGACCCGAGACCGTGGCGCCGAAGACGACATCATGCTGGCCGGTCAGCGAGGTCAGCAGCTGCGCAAAGCCGGCCTGCAGCACGGTGTTGACGGTGGTGTGGTGCGAGCGGGCCAACTCGTTCAAGGCCCGCGTGGTCTGCTCAGGCACCCGATGCGATGCCACGCCTCGCCGCCCGGGCCCCACCCGGCCCGGCGGGCCCACCAAGGTGGGGGCGTCAAAACCGGCCAACACCTCACGCCAGGCCGCACGGGCGGCCTCGCGATCTCGATCGGCCAGCCAGGTCACAAACCTGCGATACGGGACCGCCGCCGCCAGCGGCTGCCCGTGATAGCTGGCGAAGATTTCCCGCAGCAGGATCGGCAGCGACCAGCCATCAAGCACGATGTGGTGATTAGTCAGCACAAACCGATGCCGATCAGGTGCGGTCCGAATCAACGCCACCCGAAACGCCGGCGGGTCGGCCAGATCGCAGACCGCGGCCCGTTCACCGGCACACACCGCCTGGATCTGCTCATCGACATCAACGCCGGCGCCTCCGCCAAGCTCGACATACCGCCACGGCGCCACCGGATCGGCCACCATGATCTGCACCGGCTGGTCGAACTGTGTCCAGAAGCGGGCCGCCAGGTGCGGATGCCGGGTGAGCACCGTGTGCACCGCGTCACGCAGCCGGTCCTGATCAAGCGGGCCGCTCACGGTGATATCCAGCTGCACCGCATACACATCATCGCCGGGGCCCTGCGCGGTACTGGCGTGAAACAACAGCCCCTGCTGCAAGGGGGTCAACGGCAAAACATCAGCGACCCGGTAGTGCCGCTGCAACTCATCGAGCTGCTGCTGACCCAGCCGGGCCGGCACCACATCCGAGGGCGTCAACCCGCCCCCACCGCACCGGACATGCGCGCAGATCCCGGCCAGGGCCTCAAACCACAACCGGCTCAACTGGCTGATCTGCGCGTGATCCAGTGCCGAGGGCGCCCACGACCAGGCGGCGTGCAGGTACGGACCGCTGTCGGTGTCCACGGTGCCGGCGTTGAGATCCACCGTGTGCATCAACGGCATCGGCACCGCCGTGGCCGCGGCGGTCAACGACAAGCCCTCCGGGCTGATCCGCCACAGATCACCGGACACCTCGGCCGCCGCGGCGCCCAGCCGCCCCAGATAGTTAAACCCGATCGCCGGGTCAGACCCGGACAGCTCAACCTCGGGGTTCAAATAGCGCAGCACACCATAGGTCAAGGGATCGGGCAGGGCGCGCAGCTGCTCTTTAGCGTCTTTGATCACCGCCCCCAACGCGGCCTCCCCGGCGATCACCTGGGCCCAGGACAGCCCACCCACCGCCAAGGACACCGGATACTTAGTGGTGAACCACCCCACCGTGCGGGACAGGTCCACATCGGGGGCCAGCTCCTCGTGGCGCCCATGGCCCTCGACATCGATACCGATCGGCGCCCCGCTACCCAAAAATTCCGCCCACGCCAACCCGAACGCGATCAACAAAATGTCGCCCACCCCGGCATGAAACGCCGCCGGCACCTCACCCAAAAGCAGGCGAGTCGTCGGGGCATCCAGCTCCACCGACAGGCGCCCGGCCGCGGCAAACGTATCCACCGCAGGGTCCACCGCCGGCAACACGGCAGGCGTCGCCGCCACCTGCCGCCACACCCCGGCCAGGTCGACAACGTCCGGGCGGCGCGCATACTCAGCCAGCAGCGAAGACCACCGGGCAAACGACGTCCCGCCCGCCGCCAACACCACCGGCTGCCCGCTGTGATGCTGGGCCCAGGCGATGTTGAGGTCCTCCAACACAATCCGCCACGACACCCCGTCAACGGCCAAATGGTGAATGATCAACACCAACTGGCCCGTGGAGGCCGCCCACACCGCGCGCAGCATCACCCCGGCGGCCGGGTTCAACCGCGACCGCGCCCCCACCAGCGCCGCATCAGACAACACCTCCACCGGGTGCAGGCACCCGCGCGCGTCCACCGATCCGGCCTCGGGCACCCGTAACGACCACCCCCCCGCGCCATCGTCGACGACCCGCAACCGCAACATGGCATGCCGATCCAGCAACGCCTGCACCATGACCACCACATCGGCCTCGGTCACTCCCGCGGGAGCCTGCACCACCATCGTCTGATTGAACTGCTCCAACCGGCCATCCACGCCGGCCAGCCAACACATGATCGGGGTGGCCACCACCGGCCCGACACCCTCATCGACCACCCCAGCCGCCCCGTCGGCCACCCCAGCCACCCCGGCCACCCGCGCCAACCCGGCCACCGTCTGCTCCACGAACACATCACGCGGCCGACACAACACCCCGGCAGCACGCGCCCGCGCCACCACCTGCATCGACAAAATGCTGTCCCCACCCAGCTCGAAAAACGAGTCGTCAACCCCCACCCGCTCCAGCCCCAACACCTGGGCATAGATACCGGCCAGGATCTCCTCAACCGCGTTGGCCGGGGCCCGATACCCACCACCGGTGTACTCGGGTGCCGGCAGGGCGCGGGTGTCGAGTTTGCCGTTGACCGTCAACGGCAACGCGTCGAGCACCACCACCGCGGCCGGCACCATATAGGCCGGCAGCCGCTCGCCCAGCGCGGCACGCAGCCCCGCCGGGTCGGCGGTCCCGGTCACATACCCCACCAGACGCCTATCCCCGCGACGATCCTCGCGGGCAACCACCACCGCCTGCTCCACCCCATCCAGCGCACTTAACGCCGCTTGGACCTCACCCAACTCGATGCGATACCCGCGGATCTTGACCTGCTCATCCACACGCCCCACATACTGCAGTTGGCCATCAGCACCCCAGCGCACCAAATCCCCGGTGCGATACATGCGTGTTCCGGGCACTCCCGCGCCGGCGAACGGACACGCCACAAACCGCGACCCGGTCAACCCGGCCCGCCGCCAATACCCAACCCCCACCCCCTGGCCCGCCAGATACAACTCGCCGACCACCCCGGCCGGCACCGCCCGCAACCACCCATCCAGCACAAAAAACGCCGCCCCCGACACCGGCGCACCAATCGGCGGCGCCCCCGACCCCGCTGCCAGCGGCGCGCTCTTGGACGCCTACACCGTCGTCTCGGTCGGGCCGTAGACATTGACCATCGCCCGCCCAGGCGCCCAGCCGATCCACCAGCTCAGCCGGGCAGGGCTCAGCGCCGATCACCAACGCCAGCCGACCCCAACCCGGCTGCAGCGGTCGAGCAGGCACCCCCCAACGCCGACGGGGTCTGGGTTAGCACACTGACGTGTTCAGCCACCAGCAAGGCGTGGAAGTCTTCGGGTGAGCGCGCCACCGCGTCGGGCACCACCACCAGCCGCCCCCCGTGCAACAGCGCACCCCAGATCTCCCACACCGAAAAGTCGAAGGCATACGAGTGACACTGCGACCACACCTGTCCCGGCGCCAGCTCCAAGCCGACATCCAGGGAGTCGAACAGCTGGGTCACGTTGTGGTGGGTGACGGCCACCCCCTTGGGCACCCCGGTGGTGCCCGAGGTGTAAATCAGGTAGGCGATGTCCTCGGGGGCCGGCGCCGGCAAGCTCGTGCCCGGATAGCTGTCCACAGCGGGGTCGTTGACATCGATGACCAGCAGGTCGTGCCCGTCCAGCCGCCCGGCCAGCCCCGCGGTGGTGATCACCGCGATCGGGGCGGCATCAGCGATCATGAACCCGATCCGGGCCGCCGGCAGCCCCGGGTCGATCGGCAGATAGGCCGCCCCGGTCTTGAGCACCGCCACCATCGCCACGATCGCCTCCGCGCACCGAGGCAACAGCAACCCCACACACCCACCCGGACCCACCCCGTGGCCGGCCAACAGGTGCGCCAACCGGTTCGCGGCCTCCTCCACCTCCCGATACGTCATCGAGCGGCCCTCAAAACTGATCGCCACCGCCTCCGGGGCACGCGCCACCTGCGCAGCCCACAACACCGGAATCGACACCGGCGCCGGGGCGGGCTGGGTCAACACCGCCCGATTACCCCACCCATCCAGCCCGGCGTGCTCAACCCCATCGAGCACATCGATCGACGACACCCGCCGCCCCGGATCAACGGTCAAAGCCCCCAACACCCGCTCCAACCGCTCGATCAGCGTTTGGATGCTGGCCGGGTCGAACACGTCGGTGCGAAACTCCACCGCGCCGGCGATCCCGGCGGGCTGTCCGGCCTCGGTCCAGCGTTCAGCCAACGAAAACGTCAAGTCCATGCGGGCGGTGTGAGTGTCTGCCGGCAACGGGGTGACCTGCAGATCCCCCAACACCACCCCGGCCGCGGGGTCATTGTCTTGCCAGTTCTGCCAGGCCAACATCACCTGCACCAACGGGTGATGGGTCAGGGATCGGGTCGGGTTGAGCCGCTCCACCAGCACCTCAAAGGGCACATCTTGATGCTCAAAGGCGGCCAGGCTGCGCTGACGCACCCGGGCCAGCAACTCGGCGACGGTGGGATCCCCGGCCAGATCCACCCGCAGCACCAAGGTGTTGACGAAAAACCCCACCAGCTCATCCAGCGCGGGGTCACGCCGCCCGGCGATCGCGAACCCCACCGCCACCTCACTGCTGGCGCACTGAGCTTGGCCAGCAACACCGCCAAGCCGGCCTGGATCACCATGAAACTGGTCGCGTGATGCTCCCCGGCCACCGCGCGCACCCGCTGCTGCAACTCGACCGGCCACTCCACGACCACGGTGGCGCCGCGGTAATCGGCCACCGCCGGGTAGGGCCGATCGGTGGGCAACACCAGCCGCTCAGGCATCCCGGCCAAAGCCTGCTGCCAGTAGGCCAGCTGCGCGGCGATGCGGCTGTGACTGTCATCGAGATCCCCCAGCTGCGCGCGCTGCCACAGCGTGTAATCGACATACTGCACCGCCAACGGCGCCCAACCCGGCGCCCGCCCCGCACACCGGCTGGCATACGCCACCCCCAAATCAGCCACCAGCGGGGTGATCGACCAGCCATCGGCGGCGATATGGTGGGCCACCGCCACCAACACATGCTCGTCCTCGCCGACACCGAAAAGCTGTGCCCGCAACGGGATCTCGGTCGCCAAATCAAACCGGTGACGCACCGCCGCGCCGATGGCCTCACCCAGCCGGGCTTCCGGCCACCCGCGTGGCATCCACGACCTGCCACCCGAAGTCGGCCCGCTCGGCCGGCACCACCAACTGCTGGGGGATCCCCCCGGGCGCGACAAACAGGGTGCGCAGGCTCTCATGGCGGCCCACCACATCAACCAGCGCGGCCCCCAACGCCTCAACATCCAGGCGCCCACCCAACCGCAACGCCACCGCCATGTTGTACACCGGGGAAGGCCCAGACAACTGGTCCAAAAACCACAACCGGGACTGGGCAAACGACAACGGCACCACCGCCGGCCGCTGGCCGCGCCGCCAACGGCTCCAGCCCACCCCCACCCCCACCACCGATCCGGGGCGCCAACCCGGCCACCGTGGGCGCCTCGAACACCGCGCGCACCGAAAGACCAGCATCCAAGCCGGTGTTGACCGCGGCGACCAGGCGCATCGCCGACAGCGAATCCCCACCCAACTCGAAAAACGAGTCCTCCACCCCCACCCGCTCGACACCCAGCACCTGGGCATAGATACCGGCCAGGATCTCCTCGACCGCGTTGGCCGGGGCGCGATACCCATCGCCATCGGTGTATTCCGGTGCCGGCAGGGCGCGGGTGTCGAGTTTGCCGTTGACCGTCAACGGCAACGCGTCGAGCACCACCACCGCCGCCGGCACCATATAGGCCGGCAACCGCTCGCCCAGCGCGGCACGCAGCCCGACCGGATCGGCGGTCCCGGTCACATACCCCACCAGACGCTTATCACCGGGGCGGTCCTCGCGGGCGATCACCACCGCCTGCCCCACCCCATCCACACCGGCCAGCGCCGCCTGGACTTCACCGCACTCGATGCGATACCCGCGGATCTTGACCTGCTCATCAACACGCCCCACATACCGCAGCTGCCCATCAGCACCCCAACACACCAAATCCCCGGTGCGATACATCCGTGTTCCCGGCACCCCGGCACCGGCGAACGGACACGCCACAAACCGCGACCCGGTCAACCCGGCCCGCCGCCAATACCCACACCCCACCCCGGCACCGGCCACATACAACTCGCCCACCACCCCGGCCGGCACCGGACGCAACCACCCATCCAGCACAAACAACGCCGCCCCCGCCACCGGCGACACCGATCGGCACCACCCCCGACCCCGCTGCCAACGGCGCACTGATCGCCACCCACATCGTCGTCTCGGTCGGGCCGTATACATTGATCATCACCCGCCCAGGCGCCCACCGATCCACCACCTCGACCGGGCAGGCCTCACCGCCCACCACCAACGCCACCGACTCCAAACCCTGCGGCGACAGCACCCCCACCGCCGACGGAGTCTGGCTTAACACGCTGACGTGTTCGCTGACCAGCAAGGCGTGGAAGTCTTCCGGTGAGCGCGGCCACCGAGTCGGGCACCACCACCAGCCGCCCACCACCCAGCAGCGCACCGAAGATCTCCCACACCGAGATGTCGAAGCCATAGGAATGCCACTGCGACCACACCTGCCCCGGCGCCGGCTCCAGGCCGACGCATCCAGTGACATCGATCAGCTGGGTGACGTTGTGGTGGGTGACGGCCACCCCCTTGGGCACCCCGGTGGTGCCCGAGGTGTAGATCAGGTAGGCGATATCCTCCGGCGGCCGGCGCCGGCAAGCGCCGTGCCGGGCTGGGTGTCGACGCGGGGGTCGTTGACATCGATGACCAGCAGATCACACCCGTCCAGCCGCTCGGCCAGCCCCGCGGTGGTGATCACCGCCATCGGGGCGGCATCAGCGATCATGAACCCGATCCGGGCCGCCGGCAGCCCCGGGTCGATCGGCACATAGGCCGCCCCGGTCTTGAGCACCGCCACCATCGCCACGATCGCCTCAGCGCACCGCGGAAACAGCAACCCCACACACTCACCCGGGCCCACCCCCTGGCCGGCCAACAGGTGCGCCAACCGGTTGGCGGCCTCATCGAGCTCACGGTAAGTCATCGAGCGGCCCTCAAAGGTCAGCGCCACCGCCTCCGGGCGCACGCGCCACCTGGGCAGCGAACAACACCGGAATCGACACCGGCTGGCGGAGCGGGCTGGGTCAACACCGCCCGGTTACCCCACCCCTCCAGCCGGGCGTGCTCAGCCTCATCGAGCACATCGATCGACGACACCCGCCGGGCCGGATCAGCGGTCATAGCCACCAGCACCCGCTCCAACCGCTCGATCAGCGTGTGGATGCTGGCCGGGTCGAACACGTCGGTGCGAAACTCCACCGCCCCCCCGATCCCGGCGGGCTCACCGGCCTCGGTCCAGCGTTCAGCCAACGAAAACGTCAAGTCCATGCGGGCGGTGTGGGTATCCGCCGGCAACGGGGTGACCTGCAGATCCCCCAACGCCACCCCGGCCGCGGGGTCATCCGGCGAAGTTCTGCCAGGCCAACATCACCTGCACCAGCGGGTGATGGGCCAGGGATCGGGTCGGGTTGAGCCGCTCCACCAGCACCTCAAAGGGCACATCTTGATGCTCGTAGGCGGCCAGGCTGCGCTGTCGCACCTGGGCCAGCAACTCGGCAACGGTGGGATCGCCGGCCAGATCCACCCGCAGCACCAAGGTGTTGACGAAAAACCCCACCACCTCATCCAGCGCGGGGTCACGCCGCCCGGCGATCGCGAACCCCACCGCCACCTCACTGCTCGCACTGATCTTGGCCAGCAACACCGCCAAGGCGGCCTGGATCACCATGAAGCTGGTCGCGTGATGCTCCCCGGCCACCGCGCGCACCCGCTGCTGCAACTCGACCGGCCAGTCCACGGTTACGGTGGCGCCGCGGTAATCGGCCACCGGCGGGTAGGGCCGATCGGTGGGCAACACCAGCCGCTCAGGCATCCCGGCCAAAGCCTGCTGCCAGTAGGCCAGCTGCGCGGCGATGCGGCTGTGACTGTCATCGAGATCACCGAACTGCGCGCGCTGCCACAGCGTGTAATCGACATACTGCACCGCCAACGGCGCCCAACCCGGCGCCCGCCCCGCACACCGGCTGGCATAGGCCACCCCCAAATCAGCCACCAGCGGGGTGATCGACCAGCCGTCGGCGGCGATATGGTGGGCCACCGCCACCAGCACATGCTCATCCTCGCCGACACCGAAAAGCTGTGCCCGCAACGGGATCTCGGTCGCCAAATCAAACCGGTGACGCACCGCGGTGGCGATGGCCTCACCCAGCCGGGCTTCCGGCCAGCCGGTGGCATCCACGACCTGCCACCCGAAGTCGGCCCGCTCGGGCGGCACCACCAACTGCTGGGGGATCCCCCCGGGCGCGACAAACAGCGTACGCAGGCTCTCATGACGGCCCACCACATCAACCAGCGCGGCCCCCAACGCCTCAACATCCAGGCGCCCACCCAACCGCAACGCCACCGCCATGTTGTACACCGGGGAAGGCCCAGACAACTGGTCCAAAAACCACAACCGGGACTGGGCAAACGACAACGGCACCACCGCCGGCCGCTGGCCGGCCACCAACGGCTGTAAGCCCACCCCCACCCCCACCACCGATCCGGGGCGCCAACCCGGCCACCGTGGGCGCCTCGAACACCGCGCGCACCGAAAGATGGGCATCCAAGCCGGTGTTGACCGCGGCGACCAGGCGCATCGCCGACAGCGAATCCCCACCCAACTCGAAAAACGAGTCGTCCACCCCGACCCGCTCGACACCCAGCACCTGGGCATAGATACCGGCCAGGATCTCCTCAACCGCGCTGGCCGGGGCGCGGTAACCCTCGCCATCGGTGTATTCGGGTGCCGGCAGGGCGCGGGTGTCGAGTTTGCCGTTGACCGTCAACGGCAGCGCGTCGAGCACCACCACCGCGGCCGGCACCATATAGGCCGGCAACCGCTCACCCAGCGCGGCGCGCAGCCCGCCCGGATCGGCGGTCCCGGTCACATACCCCACCAGACGCTTATCCCCGGGACGGTCCTCGCGGGCGATCACCACCGCCTGCCCCACCCCATCCAGCCCGGCCAGCGCGGCCTGGACTTCACCACACTCGATGCGATACCCGCGGATCTTGACCTGCTCATCCACACGCCCCACATACTGCAGCTGCCCATCGGGCCCCCACCACACCAAATCCCCGGTGCGATACATCCGCACCCCAGGGCCCCGGCGAACGGGCACGCCACAAACCGCGACCCGGTCAACCCGGCCCGCCGCCAATACCCACACCCCACCCCGGCACCGGCCACATACAACTCCCCGACCACCCCGGCCGGCACCGGCCGCAACCACCCATCCAGCACAAACAACGCCGCCCCCGACACCGGCGCACCGATCGGCACCACCCCCGACCCCGGTGCCAACGGCGCACTCATCGCCGCATACACCGTGGTCTCGGTCGGGCCGTAGCCGTTGAGCATCACCCGCCCAGGCGCCCACCGATCCACCACCTCGGCCGGGCAGGGCTCACCGCCGATCACCAACGCCGCCGACTCCCAACCCCTCCGGCGACAGCACCCCCACCGCAGACGGGGTCTGGGTTAGCACACTGACCTGTTCAGCAACCAGCAAGGCGTGGAAGTCTTCCGGTGAGCCGGCCACCGCTTCGGGCACCACCACCAGCCGCCCACCACCCAGCAGCGCACCGAAGATCTCCCACACCGAGAAGTCGAAGGCATACGAGTGACACTGCGTCCACACCTGCCCGGCGCCAGCTCCAGGCCGGCATCCAGTGAGTCGAACAGCTGGGTGACGTTGTGGTGGGTGATGGCCACCCCCTTGGGCACACCGGTGGTGCCCGAGGTGTAGATCAGGTAGGCGATGTCCTCCGGCGCCGGCGCCGGCAAGCCGTGCTCGGATAGCTGTCGACAGCGGGGTCGTTGACATCGATGACCAGCAGGTCATACCCGTCCAGCCGCCCGGCCAGCCCGGCGGTGGTGATCGCGGCGATCGGGGCGGCATCGGCGAGCATGAACCCGATCCGGGCCGCCGGCAGCCCCGGGTCGATCGGCAGATAGGCCGCCCCGGTCTTGAGCACCGCCACGATCGCCACGATCGCCTCAGCGCACCGGGGCAACAGCAACCCCACACACCCACCCGGGCCCACCCCGTGGCCGGCCAACAGATGCGCCAACCGGTTGGCGGCCTCCTCCACCTCCCGATACGTCATCGAGCGGCCCTCGAAGCTCAGCGCCACCGCCTCCGGGGTACGCGCCACCTGCGCAGCGAACAACACCGGAATCGACACCGGCGCGCGGGGCGGGCTGGGTCAACACCGCCCGGTTACCCGACCTCATCCAGCCGGGCGTGCTCAGCCTCATCGAGCACATCGATCGACGACACCCGCCGGGCCGGGTCGGCGGTCATCGCCACCAACACCCGCTCCAACCGCTCGATCAGCGTTTCGATGCTGGCCGCGTCGAACACGTCGGTGCGAAACTCCACCGCCCCGCCGATCCCGGCGGGCTCTCCGGCCTCGGTCCAGCGTTCAGCCAACGAAAACGTCAGGTCCATGCGGGCGGTGTGGGTGTCTGCCGGCAGCGGGGTGACCTGCAGATCCCCCAACACCACCCCGGCCGCGGGGTCATTGTGCCCGGCGAAGTTCTGCCAGGCCAACATCACCTGCACCAGCGGGTGATGGGCCAGGGATCGGGTCGGGTTGAGCCGCTCCACCAGCACCTCAAAGGGCACATCTTGATGCTCAAAGGCGGCCAGGCTGCGCTGCACGCACCTGGGCCAGCAGCTCGGCAACGGTGGGATCCCCGGCCAGATCGACCCGCAGCACCAAGGTGTTGACGAAAAACCCCACCAGCTCATCCAGCGCGGGGTCACGCCGCCCGGCGATCGCGAACCCCACCGCCACCTCGCTGCTGGCGCTGAGCTTGGCCAGCAGCACCGCCAGGGCGGCCTGGATCACCATGAAGCTGGTCGCGTGATGCTCACGGGCCACCGCGCGCACCCGCTGCTGCAGCTCGGCCGGCCACTCCACGGTTACGCTGGCGCCGCGGTAATCGGCCACCGGCGGGTAGGGCCGATCGGTGGGCAGCGCCAGGCGCTCGGGCATCCCGGCCAGAGCCTGCTGCCAGTAGGCCAGCTGCGCGGCGATGGGGCTGTCGCGATCGGCCAGCTCACCAAACTGCGCGCGCTGCCACAGCGTGTAATCGACATACTGCACCGCCAACGGCGCCCAGCCCGGGGCCCGCCCCGCACACCGGCTGGCATAGGCCACCCCCAGATCAGCGCACCAGCGGGGTGATCGACCAGCCGTCGGCGGCGATATGGTGGGCCACCGCCACCAGCACGTGCTCGTCGTCGGCGACGCGGAAAAGCCGTGCCCGCAACGGGATCTCGGTCGCCAAATCAAACCGGTGACGCGCCGCCGCGGCGATGGCCTCACCCAGCCGGTCTGCCGACCAGCCGGTGGCATCCACGACCTGCCACCCGAAATCGGCCCGCTCGGCCGGCACCACCAGCTGCTGCGGGATCCCCCCGGGCGCGACAAACAGGGTGCGCAGGCTCTCATGGCGGCCCACCACATCAGCCAGCGCGGCCCCCAACGCCTCGGCATCCAGGCGCCCGCCCAACCGCAACGCCACCGCCATGTTGTACACCGGGGACGGCCCCTACAACTGGTCCAAAAACCACAACCGGGACTGGGCAAACGACAACGGCACCACCGCCGGCCGCTCGCCGGCCACCAACGGCTCCAGCCCACCCCCACCCCCACCACCGATCCGGGGCGCCAACCGGGCCACCGTGGGCGCCTCGAACACCGCGCGCACCGAAAGACCGGCATCCAAGCCGGTGTTGACCGCGGCGATCAGGCGCATCGCCGACAGCGAATCCCCACCCAACTCGAAAAACGAGTCGTCGACCCCGACCCGCTCGCAGCCCGAGCACCTGGGCGTAGATGCCGGCCAGGATCTCCTCGATGGCGTTGGCCGGGGCGCGGTACCGATCACCATCGGTGTATTCCGGTGCCGGCAGGGCGCGGGTGTCGAGTTTGCCGTTGACCGTCAACGGCAGCGCGTCGAGCACCACCACCGCGGCCGGCACCATATAGGCCGGCAGCCGCTCGCCCAGCGCGGTGCGCAGCTCGGCCGGGTCGGCGGTCCCGGTCACATACCCCACCAGACGCTTATCGCCGGGGCGGTCCTCGCGGGCGATCACCACCGCCTGCTCCACCCCATCCAGCCCGGCCAGCGCCGCCTGGACTTCACCGCAGCTCGATGCGATACCCGCGGATCTTGACCTGCTCATCGGCACGCCCCAGATACTGCAGCTGCCCATCAGGCCCCCACCACACCAAATCCCCGGTGCGATACATCCGCGTTCCCGGGCCCCGGCCGAACGGACACGCCACAAACCGCGACCCGGTCAACCCGGCCCGGCCCACATACCCACACCCCACCCCGGCACCGGCCACATACAACTCCCCGACCACCCCGGCCGGCACCGGACGCAACCACCCATCCAGCACAAACAACGCCGCCCCCGACACCGGCGCACCGATCGGCACCACCCCCGACCCCGCTGTCAGCGGCGCACTCATCGCCGCACACACCGTGGTCTCGGTCGGGCCGTAGGCGTTGATCATCACCCGCCCGGGCGCCCACCGATCCACCACCTCGACCGGGCAGGGCTCACCGCCGATCAGCAACGCCACCGACTCCCAACCCCTCCGGTGACAGCACCCCCACCGCAGACGGGGTCTGGCTTAACACGCTGACCTGTTCCGCGACCAGCAAGGCGTGGAAGTCTTCCGGTGAGCCGCGCCACCGATTCGGGCACCACCACCAGCCGCCCACCACCCAGCAGCGCACCGAAGATCTCCCACACCGAGACGTCGAAGGCATACGAATGACACTGCGACCACACCCCCGCCGGCGGCAGGCGGCGTCCAGTGACGTCCAGCAGCTGGGTGACGTTGTGGTGGGTGACGGCCACCCCCTTGGGCACCCCGGTGGTGCCCGAGGTGTAGATCAGGTAGGCGATATCCTCCGGGGCCGGCGCCGGCAACGCGCGTGCCGGGTGGGTGTCAATAGCGGGGTCGTTGACATCGATGACCAGCAGGTCGTGCCCGTCCAGCCGGTCGGCCAGCCCGGCGGTGGTGATCACCGCGATCGGGGCGGCATCAGCGAGCATGAACCCGATCCGCGCCGCCGGCAGCCCCGGGTCGATCGGCAGATAGGCCGCCCCGGTCTTGAGCACCGCCACCATCGCCACGATCGCCTCAGCGCACCGCGGAAACAGCAACCCCACACACTGCACCCGGGCCCACCCCGTGGCCGGCCAACAGGTGCGCCAACCGGTTGGCGGCCTCCTCCACCTCCCGATACGTCATCGAGCGGCCCTCAAAGCTCAGCGCCACCGCCTCCGGGGCACGCGCCACCTGCGCAGCGAACAACACCGGAATCGACACCGGCGGCGGGGCGGGCTGGGTCAACACCGCCCGATTACCCGACCTCATCGAGACGGGCATGCTCAGCCTCATCGAGCACATCGATCGACGACACCCGCCGGGCCGGATCAGCGGTCATCGCCGCCAGCACCCGCTGCCAACCGCTCGATCAGCGCCTGGATGCTGGCCGGGTCGAACACGTCGGTGCGAAACTCCACCGCCCCGCCGATCCCGGCGGGCTCACCGGCCTCGGTGCAGCGTTCGGCCAACGAAAACGTCAAGTCCATGCGGGCGGTGTGGGTGTCCGCCGGCAGCGGCGTGACCTGCAGATCCCCCAACACCAGCCCGGCGGCGGGGTCATGCTCGGCAAGTTCTGCCAGGCCAACATCACCTGCACCAGCGGGTGATGGGCCAAGGATCGGGTCGGGTTGAGCCGCTCCACCAGCACCTCAAAAGGCACATCTTGATGCTCAAAGGCGGCCAGGCTGCGCTGACGCACCTGGGCCAGCAGCTCGGCAACCGTGGGATCCCCGGCCAGATCGACCCGCAGCACCAAGGTGTTGACGAAAAACCCCACCACCTCATCGAGCGCGGGGTCACGCCGCCCGGCGATCGCGAACCCCACCGCCACCTCACTGCTGCGCACTGAGCTTGGCCAGCAACACCGCCAGGGCGGCCTGGATCACCATGAAGCTGGTCGCGTTGATGCTCACGGGCCACCGCGCGCACCCGCTGCTGCAACTCGACCGGCCAGTCCACGGCTACGCTGGCGCCGCGGTAATCGGCCACCGGCGGGTAGGGCCGATCGGTGGGCAGCGCCAGCCGCTCGGGCATCCCGGCCAGAGCCTGCTGCCAATAGGCCAGCTGCGCGGCGATGGGGCTGTGGCTGTCGTCGAGATCACCCAACTGCGTCGCGCTGCCACAGCGTGTAATCGACATACTGCACCGCCAACGGCGCCCAACCCGGCGCCCGCCCCGCACACCGGCTGGCATAGGCCACCCCCAGATCACGCCACCAGCGGGGTGATCGACCAGCCGTCGGCGGCGATATGGTGGGCCACCGCCACCAGCACATGCTCGTCCTCGCCGACACGGAAAAGCCGTGCCCGCAACGGGATCTCGGTCGCCAAATCAAACCGGTGACGCACCGCCGCGCCGATGGCCTCACCCAGCCGGGCTGCCGGCCAGCCGGTGGCATCCACGACCTGCCACCCGAAATCGGCCCGCTCGACCGGCACCACCACCTGCTGGGGGATCCCCCCGGGCGCGACAAACAGCGTGCGCAGGCTCTCATGGCGGCCCACCACATCAACCAGCGCGGCCCCCAACGCCTCGGCATCCAGGCGCCCACCCAACCGCAACGCCACCGCCATGTTGTACACCGGGGAAGGCCCAGACAACTGGTCCAAAAACCACAACCGGGACTGGGCAAACGACAACGGCACCACCGCCGGCCGCTGGCCCGCCACCAACGGCTCCAGCCCACCCCCACCCCCACCACCGATCCGGGGCGCCAACCCGGCCACCGTGGGCGCCTCGAACACCGCGCGCACCGAAAGACCCGCATCCAAGCCGGTGTTGACCGCGGCGACCAGACGCATCGCCGACAACGAATCCCCACCCAACTCGAAAAACGAGTCCTCCACCCCCACCCGCTCGACCCCCAGCACCTGGGCATAGATACCGGCCAGGATCTCCTCGACCGCGTTGGCCGGGGCGCGGTACCGATCGCCATCGGTGTATTCCGGTGCCGGCAGGGCGCGGGTGTCGAGTTTGCCGTTGACCGTCAACGGCAACGCGTCGAGCACCACCACCGCCGCCGGCACCATATAGGCCGGCAACCGCTCACCCAGCGCGGCGCGCATCTCGGCCGGGTCGGCGGTCCCGGTCACATACCCCACCAGACGCTTATCCCCGGGGCGGTCCTCGCGGGCGATCACCACCGCCTGCTCCACCCCATCCAGCGCCGGCCAGCGCCGCCTGGACTTCACCCAGCTCGATGCGATACCCGCGGATCTTGACCTGCTCATCGACACGCCCCAGATACTGCAGCTGCCCATCAGGCCCCCACCACACCAAATCCCCGGTGCGATACATCCGTGTTCCCGGCGCCCCGGCACCGCCGAACGGACACGCCACAAACCGCGACCCGGTCAACCCGGCCCGCCCCACATACCCAACCCCCACCCCGGCACCGGCCACATACAACTCCCCGACCACCCCGGCCGGCACCGGCCGCAACCACCCATCCAGCACAAACAACGCCGCCCCCGACACCGGCGCACCGATCGGCACCACCCCCGACCCCGCCGTCAACGGCGCACTCATGGCCACCCACATCGTGGTCTCGGTCGGGCCGTATTCATTGATCATCACCCGCCCGGGCGCCCACCGATCCACCACCTCGACCGGGCAGGCCTCACCGCCCACCAGCAAGCGCCACCGACCCCAAACCCTCCGGCGACAACGCCCCGCACCGCAGACGGGGTCTGGCTTAACACGCTGACCTGTTCGCTGACCAGCACGGCGTGGAAGTCTTCCGGTGAGCGCGGCCACCGACTTCGGGCACCACCACCAGCCGCCCACCACCCAGCAGCGCACCGAAGATCTCCCAGCCCGAGATGTCGAAGCTATACGAATGCCACTGCGACCACACCTGCCCGGCGCGGCTCCAGGCCGCGTCGTCCAGTGCCTCGATCAGCTGGGTGACGTTGTGGTGGGTGATGGCCACCCCCTTGGGCACCCCGGTGGTGCCCGAGGTGTAAATCAGGTAGGCGATATCCTCCGGCGCCGGCGCCGGCAAGCTCGTGCCCGGATAGCTGTCAACAGCGGGGTCGTTGACATCGATGACCAGCAGGTCACACCCGTCCAGCCGGTCGGCCAGCCCCGCGGTGGTGAGCACCGCCACCGGGGCGGCATCAGCGATCATGAACCCGATCCGCGCCGCCGGCAGCCCCGGATCGATCGGCAGATAGGCCGCCCCGGTCTTGAGCACCGCCACCATCGCCACGATCGCCTCCGCGCACCGGGGCAACAGCAACCCCACACACCCACCCGGACCCACCCCATGGCCGGCCAACACATGCGCCAACCGGTTCGCGGCCTCCTCCACCTCCCGATACGTCATCGAGCGGCCCTCAAAACTGAGCGCCACCGCCTCCGGAGCACGGGCCACCTGCGCAGCGAACAACACCGGAATCGACACCGGCGCCGGTGCGGGCTGGGTCAACACCGCCCGGTTACCCGACCTCATCCAGCCGGGCATGCTCACCGGCATCGAGCACATCGATCGACGACAACCGCCGCGCCGGATCGGCGGTCATCGCCACCAACACCCGCTCCAACCGCCCCACTAAATCCGAGACGTCAAAATTCGAAAACGGCTGCCCAGCGCCCGCCGTGCTGAGAGAAAGCTGGTCACCGGCTCCCAGGAAGTTCAGCCCAAAGTGACCCACCGGGCCATGAGTGGTATATGTCGCCGTCGCCGGAACACCAGCCAGGCTCAAGGTAAGTCTGGACGGGACGAAATTAACAACGACCCGATTCGCCGCCTGCCTTGGGCCACCAAGGCCACCTTCGCCCTCAAGAACGTGCACCGGAAACCGCTGATGCTGCAGCAGTTCCCGTATCCGCGTGTCCACATGC
This sequence comes from uncultured Actinomycetota bacterium, assembly GCA_963730415.1. Classification (GTDB taxonomy): domain Bacteria; phylum Actinomycetota; class Actinomycetes; order Mycobacteriales; family Mycobacteriaceae; genus Mycobacterium. The sequence continues at coordinate 25,111 of CAVSSC010000005.1, forward strand.
TGACAAAAATCGGCAACCGTAGACCCCGGCGACAACCCTCAACACCAGCGGCACAACCCCGGCAAGCATCCCGGGAAGCGTCTTGGACTCCGGACGCACTCGCCTGCTGACCGGGAAATCGAGCACCACCTCCGAACCCTCAGCGCACCACCCCCGCACCAACAGCGCGCACGCCGCGGTGATCACCGAATATCGACGGACGCCCAACACTTTGGATAACTCTTTGATTCGGCCGACAACCGACGGGTCGAATCCAACCGGCGCAGAAGGCCAATACGGATCCCGCTCGCCCGCGGCTTGGGGCAACCGATAATCCGGTCCGCTTTCCGAGGGAAGATTCCCAGCTCCAATAGGCCTGATCCTCCAGATAATCGGTGGACGCCTCGTATGCGGACTCGCAACCAACCACATCCCGCATCGAGCCGAAGAAGGCAGCAGGGATGGGTGCGCCAGAAACAATTGCAGAATAGATAGTCGCAACCCGACGGCTTACCAGCGCCATGCCCAATCCATCAATGACTATGTGGTGGGCAGCACGCGAACAAATAAAATTCATCAAGCCGCGTCCGAAATAACGCAAATTTGAACAGCGGACCACTCAACGGCATCGGCGTACGTTGAATCGACGATGCTATCTCACGGACTTCCCGCACCGGATCACGCGAGCAGCTCAGATCATAAAAAGCCAACTCGACATCCGGGTCATCGATCGCCCGTTGGAAAACCTGGCCATCCACCTCAAAGAAGGCGGCCCTGAACCGGTTCGGCCTCTCGCACCGCTTGACCGATCGCCCACTCCAGGACATCACGCTCTACCCGGCCCCCGATTCTCACCAAAAGACCAAGCTGCCACTCCGTACCGAAGCGACCCGTTTCCTGCGCAAGCCATATATCTAGCTGTCCGCGCGTCAGCGGAAGTGCCCGGTCATCAACTTCCATCCGACTCCACCAACCCAAACGGTTTACCCATCAAAAGCCCGGCCCGCTGCCAGCCTCTCACCCAGACTCTTCAGCCCTATATCGGTCCAATTCTGTTCGATGTAATCCAGACACGCAGCACGATCGGCTTCGCCGTCAACCACCCGCCAGCCAGCAGCAACATCAGCCAAGGCCGGCCACAGGCTGTGTAGCTCCTCGTCGGTGACCAAGACGAAAAAGCCGCCAGCGTCGTCGTCAAACGGATTGATGCTCACCAGTTCTCCAGACCGTCTAGTCGACCACGAGTGGAACCGTTCCAAACGATACTGGAGCCAACAGGGCCGGTCTGGGGTTTGATCGGCTTCACCCTCAACCACCCGCCAGCCAGCAGCAACATCAGCCAAGGCCGGCCACAGGCTGGGTAGCCCCTCGCCGGTGACCAAGACGAAAAAACCGCCAGCGCCGCCGTCACACGGATCGATGCTCACCAGTTCTCCAGACCGTCCAGTCGACCACTAGTGGAACCGTTCCAAACGATACTGGAGCCAACAGGGCCGGTCTGGGGTTTCGACAAAGCTCCCGATATGACCCATCACCAACTGACACAACCCAGCAATTGATACGCGGCTCAGAACTCCGGCGCTGGCCACTTCCCACGCCGTAACCTGCAGCGACGGGTTTAGCGGCAGGCAATGATATTCGTGGATCTGACACTGCCGTTCGCCGCAGTCACGACAGATGGCGCCACCGCTCGGCCACACATTGTGCGTGACGGCCCGCTGCTGCCTGCTCTGCTGGCCAGCGCCGCGATCCCGGGCATCTTCCCGTCTGTCGACCTCGACGGCCGCCAGCTACGACGGCGGTCTGGCGGACAACGTCCCGATGCACCAAGCGGTCGAGATGGGGGCACGCTCGTTGGTGGGCCGCAGCGAAGGCGTGGGTGGCGTCGGCAGAGTCGGAGCGGATCACAATCTCTTGGTGCGTCGGGGGTTGTCGGGATGCGGGAATGCGGGCAGCAACACCGCGACAACATCACCGTCCCAGTCAGGTCGGCCACCTCACTCAACAACCCCACCCTGGCATGTGACACCACACCTCGAACATCCGCCGACACCGCCACCCCCGTGGCCGCGCTGCGCTACGCTTCACCCAGAAAGTGCCTTCCCGCCAGGATCATAGGAACCGCGAAAGGTCTCATTATGCCTTGCAGGACAGGCACTGCCGCCTATCTGCACCCTGCGTCTCCCGCAATCGCGCGAAGAATCCAGGTTAGGAGACTGAGTGAATCGAATTATCAATCACCATAGTTCTCATAACGCACTACAGAGTGCTGGTGCGGAAATTGCATGGGTAAGATGAATGGTCGAGGAATGCCGACCGCAGCCTAGCCCTAGCAGATCCTACCAGCTCGTATGCGCTGCATGTGGTAAGGCCTACGACGACGATGGGTACCGTCTACGGTGCGATGGGGAACATGAAGAAGCAATTCTTAGAACACGATATCCCGTGGGACGCTTCGTGCCAAATGGTCAAGTGTCGGGGTTGGCCCGATATGCTGCATGGCTTCCCATCAATTCCGAGCTTTCAGATAACGCTGAAAGATGTACTGTATTCCGCTCACAGGCGCTTGCCAGAGAGATCGGTATGGAGAATCTCTGGATCGCATTCAGTGGATATTGGCCCGAACGCGGGATCCGGTTCGCAACCGGTACCTTCAAGGAGCTTGAAGCAAACGTCTTGATAGCGCGGCTTCCACGGTCGTCACCTCCGATAGTAATAGCCTCCGTGGGGAATACTGCCGCGGCATTGGCTCGGGTATCTTCCCTGGCCGATAGATCTTGCATTGTGGTGGTTCCGGAATCTGGCCTAAATAGGATCCGGTTTGCGGGAGAGATCGGCTCCTGTGTCAGGGTCGTATGTGTCCAGAAGGGTTCCTACCGAGACGCGATTGACTTTGGGCAGTTTCTGTGTCGACGATTCGGCTGGGTGTGGCCCGGGGGGGCTCTGAACATCGCCACACGCGATGGGCTGGCGACTGTGATGTTGGCAGCCTTCGAGGAAATGGGAAGTCTGCCCGAGCATTATTTTCAAGCCGTCGGGAGTGGCGCTGGAGCAATCGCAGCCTGGGAGGCGAGCAGACGATTGCAGCCGACAGGCTGTCGTATACCAAGGTTGACGCTGTGTCAAAACGCTGAGCTCGCTCCCATTGTTTCAGAATTGACTGCACATTCGGCTGAGAATTGGACGATCGAAGCTCATGCCAATTGCAATGGACAGGTTCCTTACGCTGATGAGCTAACTAACCCGAAGCCACTGGTATGGATCAAGGGGGGTGTACGGGACGCTCTTGCTGACAGTAAGGGGAATGTTAGAACCGCGACCGCTCAGCAAGTTCAGGAAGCCAAGAGGCTGTTTGCCGACGTTGAGGGTGTGGATATCGAACCAGGGCCGGCCGTGGCAGTCGCATGTCTGCGCAATGCGGTAAATGATGGTTCTGTATCGCCTGATTCATCAGTACTACTGAATGTAACTGGAGGGGGGAGGAGCACGTTGGAGAGGACTCATGGGAATCAATGGCCTCTGCGTATCGAACTCATCAGCCTGGAACAAAGTCGTGAGGTCTCCGCGGATCGCATTTTCGAAGCTTTTGCTAAGACCTATCGCTAGCAGCTTTCGCATTTGCCATGAGGCTATTAGCAACATCTCACGTTATTGGCCATTCTGTGCTGGTCGCAACATTAGTGACATGTACTCAGCGGAGCGATCGGTGCCGACCAGGCCGCTCAAGCCCACGCCGATCTGCTCGACCTAGCAGTAGACCTTTGGCCATACGATCTGCTGGCAACCCGCGCTTGGGAGCTACGGGCCAATTTGTCTAGCTACGAAGCAGTAGACCTTTGGCCATACGATCTGCTGGCAACCCGCGCTTGGGAGCTACGGGCCAATTTGTCTAGCTACGACGCCGCCTGCGTCGCGCTCGCTGAGTCTTGGCTGCTTCATTCGTGACTCTGGATCAGCCGTTCCTGCGAGCGCCGGGCAGTACCTATTCGATGTCGGTCCCGGCCGCCGACTGACGACAATCGCGACGGCCAACGCCTCGCGCAGACAATCCGTCGTGGCCCCATTGTTTAGCGCCCGTTCTGAGATCAGCCTGAGCAAGCCCTCGACCAAGGCAGTTCTGTATGTCTAGTTCAAGTTCGACTATTACCCTCCTCGATACCGACAAACAACGACGTGGGGAGCCGTATGAGCACCGACGACAAAGACAGCAACATCGGCGCCCGTGCAGAAGACCAGGCCTCAGTAAATAACCCCGCACCGCCACCCGCTGCAGCCCTGCTATCCCCACCGGCCACGGTCGCCGCCCTCGGCCGACGCCATTCCACAGGCGTGGTGATCGGCGCCGCGCTGGTGGGCTTGGTGCTGGGCGCGATAGCCACCTTCGCGGTAACCGGCTTCGTCTGGACAATCCGCGTCGAGCTTCCCCCGCCGCCGTATCCGCCACCGCTGTCTCCGACAGCACCTGGTTACGTTTCGCCGCCACCGCCACCGCCATCGCCTGGGCCGGCACCTGCGCCGGGCGTAATACCCGCGCCGCCGCTGCCGCCGGCACCGCACGCACTTCGGCCGCCCGCCGCGCCACCGCCGCCGGCGCCGGCGCCGCCTGAGGTCTGAGCACGGTTTGGTGGCGCTACCCGGAGCGCTCGCATCTATGCTGCCAGCTGCTAGTGGTGTGTCTCCAAAATAATAAGCTAGTTCTGCGGTAGACTTCGTGGGTGATGACACCAGCAGCCGCTTTGGTCATGTCGGCCGGTCAACGAGAAGCGTTGCAAGGCTTGTCGCGGTCGCAGACCGCGCCCCATCGGCAGGTTCAGCGGGCGAAGGCGCTGTTGCTGGCGGCTGATGGTGTGGCGAACACGAGGATCGCCGCGCAGGTAGGGGTTAAGCCGGCAACGGTTCGGGCGTGGCGGGCCCGGTTCGCCGAGGAGGGCTTGGCGAAGCTGGGAAAGGTCCGGGCTGGGCGTGGCCGCAAATCCACGATCCCGCAGGAGAAGATCGACGAGATCGTGTATCTGACAAGGCATTCCACGCCAGACGGCCAGACCCACTGGTCGTGCCGGACGATGGCCGCCAAGGCTGGGGTGTCCCCGGCGACCGTGCAGCGGGTGTGGGCCGCGCGCGGGCTCAAACCGCACCTGGTTGAGACGTTCAAACTGTCCAACGACCCGAAGTTCGAGGAGAAACTGATCGACGTGGTCGGTCTGTACCTCAATCCTCCGGAGAAAGCGATCGTGCTGTGCATGGACGAGAAGTCCTCGGTGCAGGCACTGGACCGCACCCAACCATCGCTGCCCATGAAGAAGGGGCGGGCGCAGACAATGACCCACGACTACAAGCGCCACGGCACCGCCACGTTGTTCGCGGCCCTGGACGTCCTGACCGGCAAAGTCATCGGGCAATGCCTGCCCCGGCACCGCCATACCGAGTTCCTGAAGTTCCTGCGCACCATCGACCAGGAAGTCCCCGACGAACTTGCGGTGCACCTGATCTGCGACAACTACGCCACCCACAAGCACGACAGCGTGCGGGCCTGGCTCGACAAACACCCCCGGTTCCGGCTGCACTTCACCCCGACCTCTTCGTCGTGGCTCAACCTGGTCGAACGCTGGTTTCGGGAACTGACCGACAAGGCGTTGCGCCGCGGCGTGTTCCACTCCGTACCCGACCTCATCGCCAAGATCGAGGACTACCTCGCCGCGCACAACAACGACCCCAAACCATTCATATGGACCGCCACCGCCAACGACATCCTCGCCAAGGTCGCCCGCGGACGCATCGCGCTCCAAGCAGTCAACCAATGACGAGACACACCACTAGTTCCCCTGGTGAGGCCGAGCCGAACGGGTCGGCGGACGACTGCGGCGGTCGCGCCGTCTCATGCGGGCGCCGGTTTGGCTCTAGCCGATGGTCGAGCTACGCCTGGACTAACTCCGGTCCGGGCCCTTCACCGTCATCGCGGCGAACAGCACGAGGAACGACGCGGCCGGAACGGCATTGACGATCTTGTCCCGTGCGCGGACGTGCGCGCCCACGGCCAAGATGAAGTAAAGCGTCAGCATCGCCGTCGTTAGCCGCGCCAGGGCGGGAAACCAGGTGACCGACAGCAAGCCGACCGCGGCGGCCGCCTTGACCACGGGCAGAACCGGGCGAACCGTTTCCGGAACTCCGAGGTCATCCAGAACCTTCTTGATGGGAGCCACCTGGACGGCGCACCCCACTGCGTCGACGGCATGGAAGGCGGCAAGCGCCGCATAGGTTTTCGGTGAAGTCAAGACGCTCATGCACCAATCCTATTGAGTCAATTCCGGCGGTGTCCCCGGCTGCGCCGTCCACGGGCTGGCGGGCGATCGCTTCGGCCTTGGCCACCGCCTGGGCGATCGCGGGGTCGGTATCGGTGGAGAACCAGCCGGCGACCTCGGCGTCATCGGTGTCGGCCGCGTGCTGGGGCGCGTCATCGACCGGCGATGGCTGGAACCGGAACACCCCGTCCTCGCCCGGGGCACCCAGCAGCCTGGTGAACCCCTGCAGCGCCGCGCTGAAGTCGCTGGGCACCACCCACACCTTGTTGGCGTCGCCCCGGGCCATCTCCGGCAGCGTCTGCAGGTACTGGTAGGCCAGCATTTCCGGGGTGGGCCGGCCGGCCTTGATCGCGGCGAACGTCTTCTCGATGGCCTTGGCCTGCCCCTGCGCCCGCAGGTAAGCGGCGGCGCGCTCACCCTGGGCACGCAACATCCGGGACTGCCGGTCGGCCTCGGCGGCCAGGATCGCGGCCTGCTTGGCGCCCTCGGCGGCCAGGATCTGTGCCTGCTTCTGGCCCTCGGCCTGTGTGATCGCCGCCTGCCGGGTGCCTTCGGCGGTCAGGATCATCGCCCGCTTCTCGCGGTCGGCCTTCATCTGCTTTTCCATCGAGGCCTGGATCGACGGCGGCGGGTCGATGCTGCGCAACTCAACCCGGGCCACCCGCAGGCCCCAGCGGTTGGTGGCCTCGTCGAGCACACCGCGAAGCTGGGCGTTGATCACCTCGCGCGAGGTCAGGGTCTGCTCCAGCGTCATGCCGCCGACGACATTGCGCAGCGTGGTCGTGGTGAGCTGCTCGACCCCGACGATGTAGTTGCTGATCTCGTAGACCGCCGCCTGCGGAACGGTGACCTGAAAATAGACCACGGTGTCGATGTTGAGGGTCAGGTTGTCCTCGGTGATAACCGGCTGCGGCGGGAACGACACCACCCGCTCACGCAGGTCCACCCGCGCGCGGATGCGGTCGATGAACGGCACCAACAAGGTCAGCTGCCCGCTGACCGTGCGGCTGTACCGACCTAACCGCTCTATCACCGCGGCCTCCGCCTGAGGTACCAGCGCGACCGACTTGGCCACCACGACGATGGCGAATATCACCAGGACGGCCAGCAACACCAGACCGGCAACCGCTCCACCTTGCATCGGAGTTCCTTTCTCTCGCAGCGTCTCTCACAGTCGTTAGAGACCACTCTTGAAGACCACCGCCGTGGCGCCGTCGATGTGCATGACGGTCACCGACTCGCCGGGTTCGTAGACGTCGCCGTCGTCGAGCGGGCGCGCCGTCCACACCTCGCCGCCAAGCTTCACCTGGCCGTTGTCGTGGGTAACCCGCTCGAGTACCAGCGCATTTTTGCCCTCCAGCGCCTCGATTCCCATCTGGGGCACGTGCGCGGGTGTCAGTCGCCGCCGCAGCGCGGGTCGAACCAGCACCAACAGCAGAACCGAGACGATCAGGAACACGGCCCCGTTGGCCCACACGGGCCAATCCATCAGCCAGCTGGTTACCGCCGCGGCCAGCGCACCCCCGCCGAGCATCACTAAAAACATATGGCCGGTGAGCGCCTCCGCACCGGCAAGCACCAGCGCGAATATTAGCCAAAGCACCGCGTCGGGCATGCGGCCAGAATACGCGTGATCGGCCTTTGCCGGACAAAACAACTACACTGCGTGATCGTGTGGTGTCCCAGTGTCTCGCTGTCCCTGTGGGCCAACGCCTGGCTCGCAGGAAAGGCCGCGCCCGACGACATCCTGGACGCGTTATCTGTATGGGCACCAAAACAATCGGTCACCGCGTATGATGCTGTCGCCGCGGGCCACACCGGACTGCCCTGGCCCGATGTCCACGACGCCGGGACGGTGACGCTGTTACAGACACTGCGTGCGGCGGTTGGCCGGCCGATGTCGACACCCGATGGCCCCGGTCGGTTACCCGGGGCAATCAACGTGGTTTTGCCCGTACCAGGCGATGTGCGCGGGCTGGCCCCGGGGACGCAGTTCGAGCGGGATGCCCTGGCCGCGGCTGAGGCGGTCATCATCGCCAACCCCCACAATCCCGCCACCGCCGTCGGGCTGGTCCCCGAATTCTTCTACGACGATCTCGAGGAGTCGACCGACGACGAGACCGGCTTACCGGAACTGTGTGCGCTGTCATGGACGGTGTACTCACTGCCCGGCGCACCGGTGTTCGACCACTACGAGCTCGGCGATGCCGAATACACGCTGCGGTCAGCCGTGCGCTCAGCCGCCGATGCGCTCGGCGCCATCGGGGTAGGATCCGCCGCAGTCGACATCGACGATCCGCGGGGACTCGTCGAGCAGCTACTGGAATCCGCACGGCAACATCGCATTCCCGATCATGCGCCGTCGCGTGCATTGCGGGTGCTAGAGAACGCTGCGCACGTCGACGCGATCATCGCAGTCAGCGCGGGGCTCAGTCGATCGTCCGACTCTCCGGATCGTTTCACGGCGCCCATCGTCGCCGGCCTGGCGCCGCTGGGAACGCAATCATCCTCGGAGGCTCGCATCGCCAGCGATGCGTTGCGACCGCTAACCGCAGTGGTGCGTTCGGCGCGGATGGCCGCAGTCAACGCGATCCTGCGCTCGGCCTGGGCCGACTAGCCGCTTTCCCGGGCTGCACAGTGTGGCGGACGACACGGCGCGCCGTTGACGCTGGCGAGGCAACCGGGCGCCGGATCAGGACCAGTCACCCGATCGGGCGATTTGCCGTAGCGAAGTTCGTCGATCAAATCCGCGGCCAGCCGGGCGAATCGCCGATCGGCGTTGGGCGTAGCGGCCCGGGCGAATGCTATCCCCGCCGCCTCGGCTTGTGATCGCAACTCGTGGTCGAGATCCCACACCACCTCGATGTGGTCGGCGACGAACCCGACTGGGCAGACGATGACGGCTTCGGTGCCGGAGGCGGCCAGCGTCGTGAGATGGTCGGCGACATCCGGCTCTAACCACGGAACCTGCGGCGGGCCCGATCGCGACTGCCAGGCCAGATCGTAATCGGCGTATCCGGCCGCGGCCGCGACAAGCCTTGTGGCATAAGCGACTTGGCGGCTGTACAGCCTCGGACCGAAGCGCTCGTCGGCGACCACTGGGACCGAATGTGCGGTGAACACCAGTCGCGCGTTGCCGGGCAAGGTGCCGGCGGCCGCCGCGATGGCGCCGGCGAACATCTCGACAAAAAGCGGGTGGTCGAAGTAGGGCCGCAGTTTCACTAGCTCGGGCGCGTCCGGCCCGGTCGCCCGTCGCGCCCGGGCGATGTCTTCGACGTACTGCGTGCAGCCGGAGTAACCGCTCCACGCCGACGTGGTGAATACCGCAGCACGACGAATGCCATTGTCTCGCATGGTCGCAACGGCGTCTTCGACGTAGGGTTCCCAGTTGCGGTTGCCGAAATACACCGGCAGGTTCAGTTCCGCGCGTAGCTCGGTGATCAGGGCGCGGTTGATCCGGTTGATCGGCGACACCCCGCCGAAATGCAGGTAGTGCTCGGCGACTTCGTCGAGGCGTTCGGGCGGCACATTGCGGCCCCGGGTGACGTTCTCCAAAAACGGCCGCACCTGTTCGGGCCCTTCCGGCCCGCCGAAGGACAGCAGCAGGACGGCATCAAAAAGCACAGCAGTCCATTGCCTTCTACAGCAGTTGGGTACTGGCGCCACCGTCGGCGAAGATGACGGTACCCGTGGTGGCCGGCAGCCACTCGGACAGCAGCGCGCACACCGTCTTGGCAACCGGCGTAGCGTCCTTCATGTTCCAGCCGAGCGGTGCGCGCTGGTCCCAGCCCTCCTCGAGCAGCTGTATCTGGGCGCCGGCCTCGTCGCCGAGCGCGCCGCCGACGATCGCGCTCATCGCCAGCGTCCGGATCGGCCCGGCGGCAACGAGATTCGAGCGCACGCCGTACTTGCCGGCCTCGCGGGCCACGAACCGGTTCACCGACTCCAGCGCGCTCTTGGCCACCGTCATCCAGTTGTAGGCCGGCATGGCACGGCTCGGGTCGAAGTCCATACCGACGATGCCGCCCCCTGGATTCATGATCAGCAGCAGCGCCTTTGCCAGCGAGGCATACGAGTACGCCGAGATGTGGATGCCCTTGGCGACGTCCTCGAAAGGCGCATCGAAGAACGGGTTGATGCCCATCCCGGTCTGCGGCATGAATCCAATCGAATGTACCACGCCGTCAAGCTTGTTGCCCTCCCCGATGACTTCGGTAACCCGGTCGGCGAGGGTGGCCAGATGCTCGTCGTTTTGCACATCGAGCTCGAGAAGCGGCGCCTTCTCCGGTAACCGGTCGGCGATGCGCTCAATCAGCCGCAACCGGTCAAATCCGGTCAACACCAGTTGCGCCCCCTGCTCTTGGGCCACCCGCGCGATATGAAACGCGATCGACGAGTCGGTGATGATCCCGGTGACCAGAATCCGTTTACCTTCGAGCAGTCCTGCCATGTCCGTCCTTTAAGTGTGTCGAAGTCTCTCAGTGACCCATGCCGGCGCCGCCGTCGACCGGGATCACCGCGCCAGAGATGTACGCGGCATCCTCGGACGCCAGGAAGCTGACGACTCCGGCGACCTCGTTAACCGTGCCGATGCGGCCCAACGGAATCGCCTGCTGCGCCATTTCCACGTACTTGGGTTCCATTGCCTGGGTCATCTCGGTGTCGATGAAGCCGGGGGCCACCACGTTGGCGGTGATCGAGCGCGACCCCAGCTCACGGGTCAGCGATCGGGCCATCCCGACGAGCCCGGCCTTGGACGCGGCGTAGTTCGCCTGTCCCGGCAGGCCGGTCAATCCGACCACGGATCCCATGAAGATGTAGCGCCCGAACCGCTTCTTGATCATGTTGCGCGACGCCCGCTTGGCGACCCGGAATACACCGGTGAGGTTGGCGTCGATGACCTTTTGGAACTGTTCCTCGCTCATCCGCATGATCAGCATGTCGGAGGTGACGCCGGCGTTGGCCACCAGCACCTCCACCGGACCCTGATGCTCCTCGACGGCTGTGAAGGCAGCGTCGACGGCGTCGTAGTCGGTGACGTCGCACTCGGCGCCGAACAGCCCCTCTGGGGCGCCGGACGACCGGTGGGTCACCGCCACCTTGTGGCCATCGGCGACCAGCCGGCGCGCCACCGCCAACCCGATCCCCCGGTTTCCTCCGGTGACCAGGACTGAACGGGATACGAATGGGGGTCTGCCCCAGTCCGGGGCGCTATCGGTGGCCTTCTCGGTGGCTGTGTCAGTCACTCCGTCAACCTATCGCCTCACCGCGGTGACGCCGTAACCGGCTCGTCGCATGTCGCGACCGTAACGCCACGGCGAAAATCAGAGCCGGATTTCGCCGTGGCGTTACGCCGGCCAACTTTTGTCGGCGTGGCTCAGCACACTTCCGTTATGACAGACCCGTTCCTGGGCAGTGAAGCCTTAGCTGCACACCGGTTATCTCGCTATGAGCTGCGGAGTCGCTATGTTGCGCTGCATCAGGACGTGTACGTGCCGAGAGACGCTGAGCTGACGCCCGTGTTGCGTGCAAAAGCGTGTTGGCTGCGGTCGCGCCGCCGCGGCATCCTCGCCGGGTTCTCCGCCTCTGCCATGCATGGCGCCAAGTGGATCGATCCGGCCCTGCCCGCCGCGATCATCGACACAAATCGCCGCACAGCTGCTGGAGTGCACATCTGGGAAGAGCGCATCGACGACGACGAGATCGGAGTCGCCGACCGCATCCGGGTCACCACACCGGCCCGGACGGCGCTTGACTTGGCCCGGCGATGCCCGCTGGACGTCGCAGTCGCCGCGGTCGACGCACTCGCACAGGCGACCGATTTGAAGCTGGCCGATGTCGAGCTATTGGTCGACCGCTATCGGGGCAGCCGGGGCGTGAAGGCCGCGAGAGCCGCACTGGCACTGGTCGACGGTGGGGCTCAGTCGCCAAAGGAAACCTGGTTGCGCCTGCTCTTGGTGCGTGCCGGATTTCCCCGGCCGCAGACACAGATCGTGGTTCGCAACGAATGGGGCTGGCCCGAGGCGTATTTAGACATGGGCTGGGAGGACATCAAAGTCGCAGTCGAGTATGACGGCGATCAACATCGGTCCAGTCGTGCCCAGTACGTGCGGGACATCCGCCGACTCGAGATGCTGGATCAACGCTACGGGTGGCTCCTAGTCCGGGTCGTAGCCGAGGACCGTCCCGACGACGTCATCCGCCGCGTATACGAGGCGCGAGCGCGCCGATCGTAACGCCATGGCGAAATTTCGAGCCGGATTTCGCCGCAGCGTTACGCTCGCGGCCGAAAAGACGTCAGGTCGGCAACCTGCGATTGATCAGCAGCGCCGCCAGAGCCGCCAGTGCCAACAACAGCGCACCTAACCGCAGCCAGCCCACGCTCGCATCGCCTTTGATCGTCTCGTAGCCGATCTGCTGCTGCAACGTCGCGTAGACGGATTTCAGCTCCGCCAGGCTGGCGGCGTTGTACCAACTTCCACCGGAGAGATCGGCAACCTTCTTCATGGTGGAGTCGTCGACGGGCACCGGCTGGCGCTGGTCGTTGATCTCGACGAAGCCGTACGGGGTGCCGAATGAGATCGTCGAGATCGGCACGCCCTGGTCCTTGGCAGTGCGCGCGGCGGTGAAGGCGCCCTTGGGGTTGTCCGGGTTGGTCGGCATCGTCTCCTTGCCGTCAGAGAACAACACGATGCGCGCAGGCGGCGGTGTATCGCCGCCACCGATCACCGCCCCGACCGTGGCGATGGCCTGCAGTGCGGTGAAGATGCCTTCGCCGGTGGCGGTGCGGTCGGCGAACTGCAGCTTGTCCAGCGCGTTCTTGGTCGCCTCCCGGTTGGTCGTCGGCGACACCAACACCGTCGCGGTCCCCGCGTATTCGATCAGCCCCAGATTGATTCCCGGGGTCAGTTCGTCGGCGAACTGCTTGGCGGCCTCCTGGGCGGCGGCCATCCGGTTCGGCGGGACGTCGGTGGCACGCATGGACTGCGATACGTCGATCACCAGCATCACCACCGCGCGGTTGCGGGGAATCCGCACGTCGTTAGTCGGTCCCGCCATCGCGATGGTGAACAGCACCAACGACGACACCAGCAGGATCGCCGGCACGTGCCGCCAGCGCGAAGGCCGCTCGGGGGCAACGCTTTCCAGCAGCTCCATGTTGGCGAATCGCAGCATCCGCCGTTGCCGCGCCAACTGCATGAGGACGTACAGCGCGGCTAACCCGAAGACGACCAGAAGGAAGAGGAAGAACCACGAGTGCGCGAAGCCGGACAGCGACATCGGGCCGAGCAACGGCAGTGTCATAACAAAACGGTCTTGGTGTCGGTGTCCGCCTCGGAAAAACTGCCAGTCACTGCCGCCCCGCCAGTGCCCCGCGCCGGCGGGACTCGACGAAACGGACGATGTCGGCGATCCAATCGCGGTCGGTGCGAAGTGTCAGTAGTGGGGCCCCGCAGCTGCGGACCGTTCGCGCTACGTCGGCGCGGTGCGCCGCAGCCGCCTTGGCGAAATCGTCACGCAGCTGGGCATCGATGGTGAACTCGCGGGTCACTCCAGACTCGGCGTCCTGCAGCACGACGTCGCCGATGTCGGGCAGTTCGACATCGCGGGGATCGAGCACCTCGACGGCCAGCACCTCGTGCCGGGCCGCGATCGCCCGCAGCGGACGCATCCAGTTGATCGGGCCGAGGAAGTCGCTGATGATCACCGCCATTCCGCGACGGCGTTCCGGCCGGCGCAGCGCGTCGATGGCCATCGCCAAATCCCCGCGCACCCCGATCGGCGCCCTGGGCGTGGTGGCGACGGTGCGCAACAGCGTCTGCTCATGCTGGCGTCCGGAGCGCGCCGGCACCCGGGTCATCGTCGCCCCGTTGGCGATCAGCGCGCCGATCCGGTTTCCGCCACCGCTGTTGAGGAACGTGATTGCGGCCGCGGCCGCCACCGCCAGGTCACGTTTCTCGCACACCGTGGTGCCGAAGTCCAGGCTGGCCGACATGTCGACCACCAGCCAGGTCTCCAGTTCGCGGTCGGCGATCATCTGCCGGACATGGGGGTGCGTGGTGCGCGCGGTGACGGCCCAGTCCATCCGCCGGACGTCGTCGCCGGGCTGATACTCGCGCGACTCCCCCGGCTCCGAGCCCGGACCCGGGATCAGCCCGAGATGGTCGCCATGCAGGACACCGTCGAGCTTGCGTTTGACCGTGAGCTCGAGCGTGCGCAGCGCCGCCGACAACTTCGGGTCGACGATCTGCCCCCGCTGCATCGACGGCGGATGAACCACCGCCGGCTTCGCCGCGGCGGACCCAGCGTCCGTCACCGACCGCTGGCCGCAGCCGCGGCCTGCATCACCGGGGGTACCGAATGGCCTTGCTGGGGAACGGCATTCACCTGAGGCAGGGCAACCGTCTGCATGACTCGGTTGATGACGATCTCCGGCGAGATGTCGTCGGCGAGCGCGTCATAGGTGAGCACCAACCGGTGCCGCAGGACGTCGGGAATGACGTCGACAACGTCTTGCGGGATCACATAGTCGCGGCCGCGCACCAGCGCCAGTGAGCGGGAAGCGGCGATGATACCCAGCGAGGCACGCGGGGACGCGCCGAACGAGATCCACGTCCTGACGTCGTTCATCCCCAGCTGCTCGGGATAGCGGGTGGCCATGACGACGCGCACCACGTAGTCCACCAGCGCATGGTGGACGAAGTTGTTCGCCGCGATGTCCTGCAACCGCAGCAGGTCGCCGGTGTTCAGGATCTGCTTGGGCTGTGGTGGCCTCACGCCCATCCGGTAGATGATCTCCCGTTCCTCTTCGGGTGACGGGTAGCCGACGTTGATCTTGAACAGGAAGCGGTCCCGCTGGGCTTCGGGCAGCGGGTAGACACCCTCGTGCTCGATCGGGTTCTGCGTCGCCATCACCAGGAACGGGTTGGGCAAATCGAAGGTCTTGCCGCCGATCGACACGTGGCGTTCCTGCATGACCTCCAGCAGCGCCGACTGCACCTTGGCGGGGGCGCGGTTGATCTCGTCGGCGAGCAGGAAGTTGACCACCACGGGGCCGAGCTCGGTGTCGAACTCCTCCTTGCCTTGCCGGTAAATGCGGGTACCGATGATGTCGGTGGGTACCAGGTCGGGGGTGAACTGGATACGCGCGAACGTGCCGCCGACCACCTTCGCGAACGTCTCCACGGCCAGCGTCTTGGCCACGCCGGGAACGCCCTCGAGCAGGACATGGCCTTTGGACAGCAGGCCGACCAGCATCCGCTCGACGAGCTGGTCCTGGCCGACGATGATCCGTTTGACCTCGAAGATGGCCCGCTCCAGGGTGTGGACTTCGGCGGCCAGGCCGTTGCCACCACCTGACGGCGCTTCATGGGCGGGCGGGCCGGACTGCCCACCCGGGCCCGAGTAACCGCTGGCGCCCGGGGGCGGCCCACCTGCTGCTGTCATCAATAACCCTCCACAGCTCAATCAGACACGACTGCTGGCACGACCAATGTCGTGGGGCAGCGACGTGCCCGCGTCCAACTATTCCAGGCCTCCGGGATTCCGTCGACGTCGCCGGTTCGCTGACGAACACTCAACCGGCCCCAGCCCGGCCGCCCGGGCCCTGCAGCGGCCAGCATCCCTGGGTCAGTACTCGATGATCCTAGTCAGGAACGGCGTCATACCGGGCTTACGAACCGGGCTGACCGTAACTTTGCCGGCGCTTCCCGACGCCTCCAGCATCTGGCCGTTGCCCAGATACATGGTGACGTGCTGGCTGCCGCCCGGGCCGTAAAAGATCAGGTCACCGCGCCTGGCCTGATCCTGAGGAATGTGGCGGCCGGCGTTGTACTGGTCACCGGAGAACCGCGGGATCAGCACGCCGACCCCGGCGAAGGCGTACCGCATCAGGCCCGAGCAGTCGAAGCCGGTGATGTTGGCGCCGGAGTCGACGCCCTTGCTGGGACCCTGCAGTGTGCCGCCACCCCAGGAATACGGCACTCCCATCTGTGAGCCGGCTCGCTTGATCACGTACTCGATGGCCTGCCGGCCGTAGACCCGCGGGATCTTGCCGCCCGGGTTGGTGTTGGCGGCGGCGGGGGCGTCATTGCCGCCGAGGTTGATCCCGAGCCCGCCGAGGAATTGCTTGCCCAAATCGAACGTGGTTTGGGTGGCCTGGGCGGTGGCCTGCAGCGAAGCGTTGGCGACCGCGAGCGGGTCTCCCGGAGCGCCTGCGCTGATCGTCGCCGGCAGGGTGGGGTCCCACTGGCCGGGGTCGGCCGTGGCCGGGCTGGCCACAGCCAACATCAGCCCGGTCACCACTGTGGTGATCCAGGTCAGGTTGATCAGGCGAAACCGCTTGCGGCGCATGGCTCCTCGTCTTGTATTCATCCGCGTTTAATATTCGATGTAGCGGACCACGTAGGGCGTCATACCGCTGGTGCGCACCGGCGCAACGCGGACCTTCAAACCGATGTCAGGAGCCTCGAGCATCTGGCCGTCGCCGAGGTAGATCGTCACGTGCTGGCTGCCGTTCGGGCCGTAGAAGATGACGTCGCCGCGGCGCATCTGTGAGGACGGGATCTTGCGGCCCAGGTTGTACTGCGAACCCGAGTAGTGCGGCAGCTTGATGCCCACCCCGGCAAACGAATACAAGACCAGACCCGAACAGTCGAAGCCGGTGATGCCGGCCCCGGAGTCGATTCCTTTACTCGGACCGGCAGCGTTGCCGCCACCCCAGGAATAGGGCACCCCGATCTGCGACATACCGCGACGGATTACGTATTCAGAGGCCTGCCGCCCGTAAACCCGCGGAATCCGCCCTTGAGCCGAACCGGGAGCTGCGTTGGTGATGCCGGTGTCGTTGGGCTTGAGGATGCCCAGCTGCTGCAGGAAGTTGCGCCCCATGCCGGCGGTGACCTGCGTCGACGTGGCCGAGATGCCCAGTACCTGGTTGATCACCGCGATCGGGTCACCGGGGATGTTGGCGCTGGGCACCATCGGCAGCGTGGGGTCCCAGGCGCCATCCCACTGGCGGCCCCCGGCATGCGTTGGCGCGCCCGGCGATCCGGTCTCCCACCGGTCGCCCGACACCGGGGCGCCAGGGCCGCCTTGGCCTGCTGACCATTGCCGCGCGGCCTCACGTTGGGCTGCTTCGAGTTTGGCCTGAGCGTCGTCGCGCTCGGCGGCCAGGCGAGTGACCTCTTCGCGTTGTTCGTCGAACTTGCGCTTGGAGTTGGTGAGCGCCGCCACCGCAGCATCCTGGCTGGCCTTGGCGTCGGCGGCGGCCTTGTCGGCCTTCTGCTTGGCCAGCCGCGCCGCCGATTCCTTGTTGACCTGCTCGGTCCGGGCCCGCTGCAGCTTGGTCATCACCGCCTGCGAACTTGCAGTCAGGGTCCTGGCGGCGGTTTCGGTGGCGATGATGTCGTCGGGGCTGCTCGCGGTCAGGTAGGCGCCCGACGGGCCGTTCATATAGGTCGCCGCCGCGAACGTGTCGAAGCGGTGTTGAGCCGCAGCGATTGCCGCATTGGCGTCTTTGACCGCCTGCTGACTGGCCTCGAGGTCGTGTTGGGCCGCGGCGGCGTTGTCCCGGGCGGTCTCCACGTCGACCAAGGCCTTGTTGACGCTTTCCTGCTCCGTCTGGATTTCGGCGTTCAGATCTTCCAGGCGCTGATTGGCTTTGGCGACGTTCGCGATCAATCCGGCCAGGCTGTCGGCGGCGGGGTCGCTGTGCGCCAGCCCTGGCGTGCATACCAGCAGGGCCACGCTCAGAACCGACGGCATGAGCGGCCGGACCAGCCTTGCGGCCGCTCGCGCAGGTGAGCCCCAGCGTGTGCGTCTCATTCGACTAGGTCTCCTACGGCTCAACGCGACGGGTGGCGCCAGCCACAGATTTCTCTAAAAGCGCCAAAGACAACACCAGCATCATTTGCACCGTACGTCACATACGAAGGCGTGCAAATGCTCCGCACAAATCGCACTCTCTACGTGTGTTTAATGTGACCGAACGGTGACCTACGGTGTTTGCCACAACGAGTCGCGCAGAGTTGCCGATCGGACCGGCCGAGCCGGATACGCGTGGTTAGACGCCGTTACCAGGCTCTTCCAGCTGCGTTTCTGCCGCGCCAGCCGACGTTGCTGAACGCCTGCTGCGCAACTGCAAGAACCGGGTGCCGACCGCCGCCGCGAGCACGCCAATCAGCAAAAATATGGTCAAGCCGGTCCAAGGAAACTCCGGGGCGTTCAGCTCATTCAAAAAGTGCTGCGCCGAGACCACCGGGTTGCCCGTCTTGGCTATGTCCTCGCCGGCCTCCAGCGTGACGCGCGGGAACTGCGTGCTGTAGCTGCCGACGTAGCTCGGGCTGAGCGTCAGCACCGTGGCGTCGTGGTAGTCGGCGCCGACCACGGTGGAGATGTCGCGTAACGGAGTGTCGTTTGGGGGGTTGTGGTCGAGCAGCACGATCTTGAGGTTGATGCCATTGGCGTGAGCCTGGTTGACCACGTCAAGCAGCCCCGGCATGGCCTCCGGCGGCGCGCTGACACCGGTGGCGGCGACCTGAGCTTTGACCGCGGTCACGTCGACGTCTTCCGGAATGTAGACGGGCAGGACCGGGTGCAAGAAAAAGGTGGTCTGGGGTAGCGGTAAGACGAAGGAATTTTGCCCGGTCATCGTGTCCCTCCTGCGGTAGTGCTACAGGGCACCGTACGCGACTTCCGCCCGGCGACGATGCGCGCGGCGTTTCGCGCGAGGTGGGGGCACCCCCAGCCGCGAAGCGGTGAGGGGGCGAGCCGGGCAATCGGGGAGGCAGGGGGTTTAAACCCGCGCCCGGCGCGACAAGACTGAAACGTACGGGCGCCCGCCTCAATGCAGGACAAGCGTACTGTTAAAGTGACACGCGCCGCCGACACGGCCCGTCGGCGGGAGAACTTAATCCCGGGAGTTGATGTGACTAGCAAGGATTCTGTGAACTCGTTCGGAGCACGCGACACCCTCAAGGTCGCCGCCTTGAGTTACCAGATCTATCGTCTCGACGCCGTACCCAATACGGAGAAACTCCCCTACAGCCTCAAAGTCCTCGCCGAGAACCTGCTGCGCAACGAGGACGGCAGCAACATCACCAAAGACCACATCGAGGCGATCGCGAACTGGGATCGCCAAGGCAGAGCCCAGCATTGAGATCCAGTACACACCCGCCCGCGTCGTGATGCAGGACTTCACCGGGGTTCCGTGCATCGTCGACTTAGCCACCATGCGTGAGGCCATCGGCGACCTCGGCGGCAATCCGGAAAAGGTCAACCCCCTGGCGCCGGCCGACCTGGTGATCGACCACTCGGTGATCGCCGACCTGTTCGGCCGGGCCGACGCATTCGAGCGCAACGTCGAAATCGAGTACCAGCGCAACGGGGAGCGCTACCAGTTCTTGCGCTGGGGCCAGGGCGCTTTCCGCGACTTCAAGGTGGTGCCGCCGGGCACCGGCATCGTGCACCAGGTGAACATCGAATACCTGGCGAGTGTGGTGATGACCCGCGCGGACGCGCGCGGAACAGAGGTGGCGTACCCCGACACCTGTGTAGGCACCGACTCGCACACCACGATGGTCAACGGTCTCGGCGTTCTGGGCTGGGGTGTCGGTGGCATCGAAGCCGAGGCCGCGATGCTCGGTCAGCCGGTGTCGATGCTGATCCCCCGCGTCGTCGGCTTGAAGCTGACCGGTGAGATTCAGCCGGGTGTCACGGCCACCGACGTGGTGCTGACCGTCACGCAGATGCTGCGCAAGCACGGCGTGGTCGGCAAGTTCGTTGAGTTCTACGGCGACGGCGTGGCCCAGGTGCCATTGGCCAACCGCGCCACCCTGGGCAACATGAGCCCCGAATTCGGTTCCACCGCAGCCATTTTCCCGATCGACGAGGAGACCATCTCGTACCTGCGGTTCACCGGCCGTAAGCCCGAGCAGCTGGCGCTGGTCGAGGCCTACGCCAAAGAGCAAGGCATGTGGCACGACCCCGCCCACGAGCCGGCGTTCTCGGAATACCTGGAGCTCAACCTGTCCGACGTGGTGCCGTCGATCGCCGGACCCAAGCGTCCGCAGGACCGGATCTCGTTGTCCGACGCCAAGTCCATGTTCCGCAAGACCATTCCCAACTACGTCGGCGACGATCCCGGTAAGGAGGGGTACTCCAAGCTGGACGAGGTGGTCGACGAGTCGTTCCCGGCCAGCGACCCGGGTGAAGTGTCGAACGGCCACGCCGACGACGCCCCTGCGGTGGAATCGGCAGCCGCGCATTCCAAAGGCCGGGTGAGCAACCCGGTGCGGGTGAAGTGTGCCGAACTCGGCGAGTTCGTGCTCGACCACGGCGCGGTGGTGATCGCCGCGATCACGTCGTGCACCAACACCTCCAACCCCGAGGTGATGCTGGGCGCGGCGCTGCTCGCCCGCAACGCCGTCGAAAAGGGATTGGGCAGAAAGCCCTGGGTGAAAACCACGATGGCCCCGGGCTCCCAGGTGGTCAGCGACTACTACGACAGGTCCGGCCTGTGGCCGTACCTGGAGAAGCTCGGCTTCTATCTGGTCGGTTACGGCTGCACCACCTGCATCGGTAACTCCGGCCCGCTGCCCGACGAGATCTCAAAAGCGGTCAACGACAACGACCTTTCGGTGGCCGCCGTGTTGTCGGGCAACCGGAACTTCGAGGGCCGGATCAACCCCGACGTGAAGATGAACTATCTGGCGTCGCCGCCGCTGGTGATCGCCTACGCCCTGGCCGGGACCATGGACTTCGACTTCGATTCGCAGCCGCTCGGCACGGACAAGGACGGCAACGACGTATTCCTGAAGGACATCTGGCCGTCGCAAAAGGACGTCTCCGACACCATCGCCTCGGCGATCAACCAGGAGATGTTCACCAAGAACTACGCCGACGTGTTCAAAGGCGATGAGCGCTGGCGAAACCTGCCGACCCCGAGCGGCAACACCTTTGAGTGGGACGAGAACTCGACGTACGTCCGCAAGCCCCCTTATTTCGAGGGAATGTCCGCCGAGCCCGAGCCGGTCGGCGATATCAGCGGCGCCCGGGTGCTGGCACTGCTCGGCGATTCGGTGACCACCGACCACATCTCCCCCGCCGGCAGCATCAAACCGGGCACCCCGGCGGCCCAATACCTCGACGACCACGGCATCGACCGCAAGGACTACAACTCCTTCGGTTCGCGGCGCGGCAACCACGAAGTGATGATTCGCGGCACGTTCGCCAACATCCGGCTGCGCAACCAGCTGCTGGATGATGTCTCCGGCGGATACACCCGCGACTTCACCCAGGAAGGCGCTCCGCAGGCGTTCATCTACGACGCGGCGCAAAACTATGCGGCAGAGAACATTCCGCTGGTGGTGCTCGGCGGCAAGGAGTACGGCTCCGGTTCGTCGCGGGACTGGGCGGCCAAAGGCACGTTCCTGCTGGGCGTGCGGGCGGTGATCACCGAGTCGTTCGAGCGCATCCACCGCTCCAACCTGATCGGCATGGGCGTCATCCCGCTGCAGTTCCCCGAAGGGGAGTCGGCCAAGTCGCTGGGACTGGACGGTACCGAGGTCTTCGATATCACCGGTATCGACGCGCTCAACGACGGCAAGACGCCAAAGACGGTGCATGTCAGGGCCGGCAAGGACGGGAAGGACTCGATCGAGTTCGACGCGGTAGTGCGCATCGACACCCCCGGGGAAGCCGACTACTACCGCAACGGCGGCATCCTGCAGTACGTGCTGCGCAACATGCTGAAGTCGGGCTAGCCGGCCCGCCCGTGCCCAAGGTCAGCCAGGACCATCTGGCGGCTCGCCGTCGTCAGATCCTGGACGGTGCTCGCCGTTGCTTTGCCGAATACGGCTATGACAAGGCCACCGTGCGGCGGCTGGAAAAGGCAATCGGTATGTCGCGCGGTGCGATCTTCCACCACTTCCGCGACAAAGACGCGCTGTTTTTCACACTGGCGCACGAGGACGCCGAGCGGATGGCGGACGTGGCGTCGCGCGAGGGCCTCATTCAGGTGATGCGCGACATGCTCGCCGCGCCCGACCAGTTCGACTGGCTGGCCACCAGGTTGGAGATCGCACGCAAGCTGCGCAACGATCCCGCGTTCAGCCGCGGATGGGCGGAGCGTTCCGCGGAGCTGGCGGCGGCGACGACCGATCGGCTGCGCCGGCAGAAGGAAGCACACCGGGTGCGCGACGACGTTCCCGACGATGTATTGCAGTGCTATCTGGAATTGGTTCTCGACGGCTTGGTGGCCCGGCTGGCATCCGGCGAAGATCCACAGCGGTTGTCCGCGGTCCTCGACCTGGTGGAGAACTCGGTGCGCCGCAACGATTCTGGGCCGAGAGCTGGGGGCACCACCCGCTAGCGGGGGAAACGCCACTGCGAACAAGGGGACATGATTCGCGGTGACGCTACGCTCGCGCGGACCGGGAGGTGTGATTGGGGCCGCCACGGCTGCGCATCGTGGTACCCGACTCCAGCAGCATGCTGTGAATCGATCCGTACGACCTGCCGGTGGTGGCAACCAGAGTGCGGATACTGGCTCCGCTCTCATAGGCGTTGCGCAGCTCATGCACCAACTGGTCGCGCGTCTTTTTCGACTTTTGCACTGTTCTTTTCATGGGCCATCTCCGCGCTTGAACTCGATCGCAAGCACTTAGAGTAAGAACCCGCTGTCGGCCGCGGGCCGATTTGGCCGAATCACCCACGGCCACCTGTCTAAGTCAGGCCAGCTCGATGAGATCCCGGTACTCGTCGGACCAATAGTCCTCGGTGCCGTCGGGCAACAGCACGACGCGTTGTGGGTCTAGGGCCTCGGCCGCCCCAGGGTCGTGCGTCACCAACACCACCGCCCCTTGATAGCTTCGCAGCGCGTCGAGCACCTGTTCGCGCGACGCGGGATCGAGGTTGTTCGTCGGTTCGTCGAGCAGCAGGACGTTCGCCGTGGACGCCACCAAACCGGCCAGAGCGAGCCGGGTTTTCTCGCCACCGGACAGTGTGCCCGCCGGTTGGTCGAGTTGCGGACCGCTGAACATGAACGCACCCAGCAGGCCGCGCAAGATCCTGCTCGCCGGAGTCGGGCGCGGCGTGCCGGATGTTCTGCCAGACGGTCGCGTCGTTGTCGAGGGTGTCGTGCTCCTGCGCGAAATAGCCGATCCGCAAACCGTGTCCGGGCTCGAGGCCTCCGGTGTCGGGATTCTCGGTGCCGGCCAGCAATCGCAGCAGCGTGGTCTTGCCGGCGCCGTTCAGTCCCAGCACCACCACCCG
Organism: uncultured Actinomycetota bacterium; assembly: GCA_963730415.1. Lineage (GTDB taxonomy): Bacteria > Actinomycetota > Actinomycetes > Mycobacteriales > Mycobacteriaceae > Mycobacterium. The sequence goes on from CAVSSC010000005.1 coordinate 48,663, forward strand.
CGAGCCGCGGTCGATAGCCAGATCGACACCGCTGAACACTTCCAGCGACCCGTACGACTTGCTCAGCCCCGTCGCCACCAACGGTGTGCGCCCGCACGGGGCCGGCGTGGGGAACTTGATCCGGGCCACTTTGTCGGCAACCCGCTCCTCATCGAGTGCGGCCATCATCCGGTCGGCACGGCGCAACATGTTTTGGGCCGCAACGGCTTTGGTGGCCTTTGCGCCCAGCTTGGCGGCCTGCGTACGCAACGCGGCGGCCTTGCGTTCGGCGTTAGCGCGTTCGCGGCGGCGGCGCTGTTCGTCGGTGGCCCGGGCGTCCAGGTACTTCTGCCAGCCCATGTTGTAGACGTCGACCTCACCGCGGACGGCGTCCAGAAACCACACCCGGTTGACGACATCGGCGAGCAGCTCGACGTTGTGGCTGATGACCACCAGCCCGCCAGTGTGGGCCCGCAGGAAATCCCGCAGCCAGCCAATCGAATCCGCGTCCAGGTGATTGGTCGGCTCGTCGAGCAGCAGCGTGGTCGACGACCCCGCGCCGCTCTCGGACGCGGCGAACAGGATGCGCGCCAGCTCCACCCGGCGGCGCTGGCCACCGGACAGTGTGCGCAGCTGCTGCGTCAGCACCCGTTCCGGCAAACCGAGACTTGCGCAGATGCGGCTGGCTTCGCTTTCGGCGCCGTAGCCGCCCAATGCGACGAATCGCTCCTCCAGCTGCCCGTAGCGACGGATCGCGCGGTCTCGGGCGTCGTCGTCGGCGACCTCGGCCATCAACGCCTGCTGCTTTTCCAGGTCAGTGAGCAGGACATCCAATCCGCGGGCCGACAGGACCCGGTCGCGGGCCAGCATGTCGAGGTCGCCCTCTTTGGGATCCTGTGGCAAATAACCGATTTCACCGGCGCGGGTGACCGATCCGGCATACGGCTGGGTTTCCCCCGCCAGGATGCGCAGGGTGGTGGTCTTGCCCGCGCCGTTGCGACCGACCAGCCCGATGCGGTCGCCGGGCTGCACGCGCAGGTCGGGGCCGTCGGGTGAGAGCAAGATGCGCGCACCAGCGCGGACCTCGAGGTCCGTAGCCGTGATCACGATCGCCCTCCTGGTCAGGTCATTTGTCGTCGGTGAACACCGGGGGGCGCCGCTCTGCGCGCGCGGCAACCGCCTCTTCGAAGTTCGCGGTGAGCAGGCGGACGAAAAGCTGTCCCAAGCCTTCGGCTTGCATGTGCCCTTCCAGGCTACCGGCGTCTAGTCCACTCCACAGTGTGCGCTTGGTCAATTCGATTCCCGGCCGCGAGAAGGCCGCTATGCGCGCGGCGATGGCGTAGCAGCTGTCCAGCAGCTGCTCTTCGGGCACCTGACATGACACCAGCCCGATGCGCTCGGCCTCCTCGGCGGTGACGTCACGACCGGTCAGCATGATCTCGAACGCCCGCGACGATCCGATGGCCCTGGGCAAGAGGTAGCTGAGCCCCAGTTCGCTGGCGGTCAGCCCGTTGTTGATGCCCGCAGCGCGAAAGTAAGCGCTGGTCGAGGCCACCCGGATGTCGGCGGCCAGCGCCAGGCACAGCCCACCGCCGATGGCTGGGCCGTTGACCGCGGCGATCACCGGTTGGTGTAACCGCCGCAGCATCAGGATGACGTCATCAAGGAGCTCCATGGAGCGCAGCGCATAGGTCGGGCGGGTCAGCCCGTCGACGTTGGGCACCGTGCCCGCGGACTTGTGATCGGCGCCCGACGAGAACCCTCGACCCGCCCCGGTCAGCACGACCACGCGCACAGAATTGTCGTACCTGACCTTCTCGAGGGCCTCCCTGAGCGGAACCATGACATCGAATGCCATGGAGTTCATCCGCTCGGGCCGATTGAGGGTAATCAGCGCGACGCCAGGCCGCGGGTGCTCTACCAGTACCAGACTCACCCATGCAAGGTAGCGCGTAGCTACCTGCTGCCCTGCGCGCAGCGCGGTGTCAGGCCTATTCGGCTTGCCCGGCTTGGGCTGCCTCGACGTCGAAGGCCTTGATTTGCTGCACCAAGTCTTCCAGGGCCGCCGGCGGCAATGCCCCGGCCTGATTGAACAGCAGTTTGCCCTTCTTGAAAGCCATCAGCGTGGGGATGGACTGGATCTGGGCGGCCGCTGCCAGCTGTTGTTCGGCTTCGGTGTCGACTTTGGCGTGCACGATATCGGGGTGTTTCTCCGACGACGCCTGGAAAGTCGGCCCGAACTGGCGGCATGGTCCGCACCAGGACGCCCAGAAGTCGACGAGCACGATGTCGTTGCCCTCGATGGTTTCGTTGAACTTCTCAGCAGTGAGATCGAGTGTTGTCACATTTGCCGTAACGCCCCACGCTGGCGTGATGTTCCCAGGACCGGTTGCTCAGCAGGCGCATGCCGTTGAGCGCCACGATGAGGGTTTGGTTGCAGCGTGGTCGAGTGCGCCGGAAGTGACGAAGATCACGATCAACAGGGCCGTTTCAACCGGCATCTCGACGGTGATCAGGGTTATGCGGCCGGCCTCACAGGGATGGGCGGGATTCGACAGGGATTAGCCGAGTTTATCGAGCTAAAAACAACGACGAACATCTCAATTACATTGCGGTATTCATTGAATTGGCATATGGCGCAACGCAACCGGACTTGCATCGGGTTCTCCCCCACGACACCGACGGGTAACCTGCGTGCGGCCCACCGCAGGTTACGGTTGCGTACGTTTTCCCACGTCCGACAGACTTAGGGCTGATGATCCGCCAGCGGAGGGAATCACGTTGGGCCACTACATCGCTAACGTCCGTGATCTGGACTTCAACTTGTTTGAGGTGCTCGATCTGGGCGCTGTCCTCGGCACCGGACGCTACAGCGACCTCGACGAGGAGACGGTCCGAACGATATTGGCCGAAGCCGCTCGCTTAGCGGAAGGCCCGGTCGCCGAATCCTTCGCCTTTGCCGACCGCAATCCGCCCGTATTCGCCCCGGCTGAGCACACCATCAGCGTGCCACCCGAGTTGGCCAAAACGGTGCAAGCGATCAAAGAGGCCGGCTGGTGGCGGCTAGGGCTGGCCGAAGAGATCGGTGGCATGTCGGCACCGCCGCCGCTCGCATGGGCGGTCAACGAAATGATCATTTGCGCCAATCCCTCCGCGAACTTTTTCAATCTGGGCCCGTTCCTGGCCCAGGCGCTGTACGTCGAGGGCAACGAAGAGCAGCGGCGCTGGGCGGCGGAGGGCGTGGAACGCGGCTGGCAGGCCACCATGGTGCTCACCGAACCCGACGCAGGCTCCGACGTCGGTGCGGGCCGCGCCAAGGCCATCGGACAACCCGACGGCACCTGGCACATCGAGGGCGTCAAGCGGTTCATTTCCGGTGGAGACGTCGGCAATACCGCCGAGAACATCTTCCACCTGGTGCTGGCCCGGCCCGAGGGCGCTGGTCCGGGTACCAAAGGGTTGAGCCTGTTCTACGTGCCCGAATACCTGTTCGACCCGGACACGTTTGAACTCGGCCCCCGCAATGGGGTTTTCGCCACCGGGCTGGAACACAAAATGGGTATCAAGTCCTCCCCGACGTGCGAATTGACTTTCGGCGCAACGGATGTGCCCGCTGTTGGCTACTTGGTCGGCGGCGTGCACAACGGGATCGCGCAGATGTTCACCGTGATCGAGCACGCGCGCATGACAATTGGCGTGAAGGCTGCCGGCACCCTATCCACGGGCTACCTGAACGCGCTGGCTTTCGCCAAAGAGCGGGTGCAAGGTGCGGACCTCACGCAGATGGCCGACAAGACAGCGCCGCGAGTCACCATCATCCACCACCCCGATGTGCGTCGCAGCCTGATGACCCAGAAGGCGTACGCCGAAGGCCTGCGGGCGCTCTATATGTATGCCGCTGCACACCAGGACGACGCTGTGGCGCAACGAGTTTCGGGCGCAGATCATGAAATGGCGCACCGCATAGACGACCTACTGCTGCCGATCGTCAAAGGGGTGAGCTCAGAACGGGCCTACGAAGTGCTGACCGAGTCGCTGCAGACGCTGGGGGGCTCTGGCTTCCTGGCCGACTATCCGCTTGAGCAGTACATCCGTGATTCCAAGATCGATTCGCTCTACGAGGGCACCACCGCCATCCAGGCGCTGGACTTCTTCTTCCGCAAGATCGTCCGGGACCGGGGCCAGGCTCTGCAGTTTCTGACGGCTCAGATCAGTCACACCATCGATACCTGCGACGAAGGACTCAAACCGCAAGCCCTGCTGCTGCAAACCGCGCTCGACGACGTCACGGCGATGACGGGCGCGATGACCGGATACCTCATGTCCGCCGCGCAGCACCCCACCGACATTTACCGGGTGGGGCTCGGGTCGGTGCGGTATCTGCTCGCGGTCGGCGATCTGCTCATCGGCTGGAGATTGCTGGTGCAAGCCGGTAGTGCGCGGGCAGCGCTGGACAGTGCGGCGGAAACTAGCGACGCCAAAAATGACACAGCGTTCTATCGGGGCAAGATTGCGACCGCAGCGTTCTTCGCCAAGAACATGCTTCCGAAGCTGACGTCGCTGCGCAAAGTCATCGAGTCCATCGACGACGAGATCATGCGCGTTTCCGAACAGGCATTCTGACCGCCTCGCATTACACAGCTTAGGTACAGCTTCAACGGGTAAACCCTTTCGTTGGCCCCGACCACGATTGGAGAAACGTTGATGTCTGCCAGCTGTCATGCGCCTCGGCTCACCCGGTTCGCGGTACTCGTCGTCGCGGGAACCACCGCCCTGTCCATCGCCGCCTGCAGCTCTTCCAACAAATCGAGCCCTACGTCAACATCCACCTCCACGTCGACCGTGATCTCGACGACCACGTCGCCGACCCCCAACGGCGAAGCGCGGGTCAGTGGCCTCATCGCTTCGGTGGCGGGCAATTCCGTTCAGGTCACCAAGGAAGACAATGCCACCGCCGCCGTGAACTTCACCTCGACAACCAAGGTCACTGAGGTCACTCCGGCCACGCTGACCGACGTCACCACGGGCAGCTGCGTCACCGTGCGGCCCACCAGGGAACTCCAAGGCGGGCAGCCGGTCACCGCGGCGTCGGTGAAGCTCAGCCCTCCCGTCAACGGCACCTGCCCGCAAGCCAAGGAGGCTGGGCCGGGTTCGGGACCGGCTTCCACCAGCCCGGCACCGTCCGGCTCTCCGACGACGCCGCCCGCGAAGCCGGCGCCGGTACGGGGCTCGGTAGGTTCGGTATCGGGTAACACCATCAACGTCACAGGCAGCGACGCCAGCGGCAACACCACGCAGACGGCCGTGACGGTCGACGACAAAACCACATACACCAAGAAGGCCTCCGCGACCACTGACGCGATTACGCAGGGCAAATGCCTTACCGCGCGCGGAACCATGGACAACGGGGGCGCGCTGCAGGCGACGAGCATCAACGTGCGACCGGCCAACGACGGCAAATGCGGGGGCCAGCCCAAGCCGCACGGCCAAGATGGGTGATCGCGGCTCAGGCCGCCTGAGATTGGCATCACATAGGACGGGCGCGGTGTGATAACCGCGCCCATCCTGGGTATTCGCTTGCAAAGGCGAAACGCGCGATCGGAGAAGTGTCGGTGCCTGCCATTTCGGTGAAACCTCGGCCGACTCAACTCGCGCTCGTCGCCGTCGTCGCTGTCATCGCTGTGTGCGTCGCTATGTGCGGCTCCTCGCACGACACGTCGAGTAACAGCAACACCGGAAAGCGCACCGTATCGGCAACCCCGCCGAGCTCAGCACCAAGCGCTGCACCGCCACCGGCGCCTCCACCCCCGGTGGGCAAGGACTACGTCGAGGGACTGGTCGAGTCGGTATCGGGTAACACGATCCAGCTCAGGACACGAAGCGGGAGCGCGACGGTGGACTTCACGCCGTCGACGCGGGTCGTTGAGGTCAGCCCGGCGCAGCTGAGCGACGTCACCCCCGGCAGTTGTGTCAACGTTCGTGCTACCCCGCAGAGCGCTCCTACCGGCGCTGCGATCGCGGCGCAATCCGTGACGATCGCTCCGGCCGTTGACGGCAAGTGCCCGCCGCCCGCTGGCTTCTACGGCACCGTCGCCTCGGTCTCAGGTAACACGATTTCCGTCAACGGCATCGGTGCCGGTGGTCAAACCCCTGCTACCAGCGTGACCGTCGCCAACACGACCTCCTACAACAAGCAGACGGCCACTAACACGCAAGCGATCGCGCACGGTAGATGCATGGGGGCTCAGGGAACCAACAGCGACGGCGTGTTGCACGCGACGATGATCAGCCTGCAAGCGTGCCCGCCGATGGGCGACGGCCACCACCATCTTCACCTCCCCCACCTGCCTTTCCACTTGTAGCGGCTGGGGTTGGTAATCCGCTTGAACGCGAACCGAATTCAGACGGTAAAGCCGAGGGCACGCAGTTGTTCGCGCCCGTCGTCGGTGATCTTGTCCGGGCCCCACGGCGGGTTCCACACCCAGTTGATCCGCAGGTCGTCAACGAGACCGCTGCCGACGAGCGCGCTGCGTGACTGGTCTTCGATGACATCGGTCAGCGGGCAGGCCGCCGATGTCAACGTCATGTCGATCAGGGCGACGGTTCCCTCGTCGCCTTCTTCAATGTTCAGGCCGTAGACCAATCCCAGATCGACTACGTTGATGCCCAGTTCGGGGTCGACGACATCGCGCATCGCCTCCTCGACGTCGGCAAGCAACTCGTCATCCGGTGCGGCGGTCTCGCTCATCCTTGTCCTCCTCGAAGTCCGCGGCAGCCTGGGCCAGTGCGTCTTTAAACGCCATCCATCCCAGCAGTGCGCATTTTACCCGGGCCGGGTATTTGGCTACTCCGGCGAACGCGACTCCATCGCCCAGGACATCCTCGTCACCCTCGACGGTGCCGCGTGAGGACACCATTTCGGTGAACGCGGTGATGGTCTTGAGCGCCTCTGGCACGCTCTGACCGATCACCTGCTGGGTGAGCACCGAGGTCGACGCCTGGCTGATCGAACAGCCTTGCCCGTCATAGGAGACGTCCGCGACGCGCTGACCGTCGTCTGACAACGCGACCCGCAATGTCACCTCGTCACCACAGACCGGGTTGACGTGGTAGACCTGCGCGCCGAACGGCTCCCGCAGCCCGCGGTGCTGCGGATGCTTGTAGTGATCGAGGATCACGTCCTGATACATCTGCTCCAGGCGCAATGTCATTCTCTCCCAAAGAAATCCAGCGCCCGGCGCACGCCGGCCACCAAACGCTCGACCTCGTCGCCGGTGTTGTACACCGCGAACGACGCCCGGGCGGTGGCGGCCACGCCGAACCGGCGGTGCAGCGGCAACGCGCAATGGTGCCCGACTCGCACCGCGACGCCGTCGTCGTCGAGCACCTGCCCAACATCGTGCGCGTGCACGCCGTCGACGACGAATGACACGGGCGAGCCACGGTTTTCCATCGAGGTCGGTCCGACGATGCGCACGCCGTCAATTCCGGACAGGCCGTCAATGGCCGCGGCAACCAGGCCGCGTTCGTGGGCTTCGACGGCGTCCATGCCGATGGCTCCGAGATAGCGTGCCGCCGCGCCCAATCCGACCACCTGGGAGGTCATCGGCGTGCCGGCCTCGAACCGTTGCGGCGCCGCGGCGTACGTGGAGGCTTCCATGGTCACCGTCTCGATCATCGACCCGCCGGTGAGGAACGGCGGCATGGCCGACAACAGCTCGCCACGAGCGTAGAGCACACCGATCCCGTTGGGGCCCATCATCTTATGTCCGGAGAAGGCGGCGAAGTCGACGTCGAGTGCGTGGAAGTCGACCGGCTGGTGGGGCACCGACTGGCACGCGTCGAGCACGGTCAGCGCGCCTACAGCCTTGGCCCGGGCGACCAGCTCGCCCACCGGCGCCAGTGCGCCGGTCACATTGGAGTGATGGCTGAAAGCAACGACCTTGACACGGTCATCGAGCTGCAGCGAGTCCAGGTCGATGCGTCCGTCGTCGGTCACGCCGTACCAGCGCAATGTGGCGCCGGTGCGACGGGCGAGCTCTTGCCACGGGACCAGATTGGCGTGGTGCTCGAGCTCGGTGGTGACAATGACGTCGCCGGGCCCGACGACACGCTCGAAACGGTTGTCGCCCAGCACATATGACAACAAGTTCAGCGACTCGGTGGCATTCTTGGTGAAAACCAGCTCGTCGGCGTCGGCACCGACGAACGCCGCAATGTCGGCACGGCCCTGCTCGTAGGCGTCGGTGGCCTCTTCCATCAGCTGGTGTGCACCACGATGCACCCCGCCGTTGGACGTGATCAAGAACTCGCGCTCGGCGTCGAGCACCTGCAACGGACGCTGTGACGTCGCGCCAGAATCCAGGTACGCCAATTGGTTTCCGCCGCGCATAATGCGGCTCAGGATCGGGAAATCGGCGCGGATCGCGGCGACGTCCGGCTTGAAATCGGGCCTAGTCGGGCGGCTGACCGAAATCGTCATGGTCAGGCTCCTGCGGCCGCCGCTTGGTGGGGGCCCCTCCCGCTTGCGGGGGAGAAGCGTACGTAGCCGTGCTGCTCGAGTTCGTCGGCCAGTTCCGGCCCACCGGATTCGGCGATCCGCCCGCCGACGAACACGTGCACGTATTCCGGATGGATGTAGCGCAGGATTCGGGTGTAGTGGGTGATCAACAGGATGCCGCCGTGCTCGGATTCGGCGTAACGGTTCACGCCCTCGCTGACCACTCGCAACGCGTCGACGTCCAATCCGGAGTCGGTCTCGTCCAGGATGGCGATCTTGGGCTTGAGCAGTTCCAGCTGCAGGATCTCGTGGCGTTTCTTCTCGCCACCGGAGAAACCCTCGTTGACGTTGCGCTCAGCGAAGGCCGGGTCGATTTCGAGCGAAGCCATCGCGGCCTTGACCTCTTTCACCCAGAGCCGCAGCTTGGGCGCCTCGCCGCGGATCGCGGTCGCCGCTGAGCGCAGGAAGTTCGACACCGAGACGCCGGGCACCTCGACGGGATATTGCATGGCCAGAAACAGTCCGGCCCGCGCGCGCTCGTCGATGCTCATCTCCAGCACGTCCGCGCCGTCCAGCGTGATGGATCCCGAAGTCACCCGGTACTTCGGGTGACCCGCGATGGCATAGGACAGCGTGGACTTGCCGGAGCCGTTGGGGCCCATCAGCGCATGCGTCTCACCGGATTTCACGGTCAGGTCGACGCCGTTGAGGATGGGGATCTCGCGGTCCCCTTCGACGGCGTTGGGGTTATCAACGCTGACGTGCAGGTCTTTGATTTCCAAAGTCGTCATGAGGCTGCTGTCTTCTCCGTGATTTCCAGTTCGTGTTCGATGGCTGCGGTCAGGCGTTCCCGTATTTCGGGCACTGCGATTTTGGAGATGATCTCGCCGAAGAAGCCGCGAATCACCAGCCGGCGGGCCTGCTCTTCGGGGATGCCGCGGGAGCGCAGGTAGAACAGTTGCTCGTCGTCGAAACGTCCGGTGGCACTGGCGTGTCCGGCGCCGACGATCTCGCCGGTCTCGATCTCCAAGTTGGGTACCGAGTCGGCGCGCGCCCCGTCGGTGAGCACCAGATTGCGGTTCGACCTCGAAGGTGTCGGTGCCGGTGGCTTCGGCGCGGATCAGTACGTCACCCACCCAGACGGTGTGCGCGTCGGGCAATGCGGACGCCGGATCTCCTTGCAGCGCACCCTTGTACAGCACGTTGGACTTGCAGTTGGGGTGCGCGTGGTCGATCAGCAGCCGCGACTCGAGGTGCTGGCCGTCGTCGGCGAAGTACAGACCCAACAGCTCGGCGTCCCCACCGGGGCCGGAGAAGCGCACATTGGCCGACATCCGCACGACCTCGCCGCCCAGCGTGACGGCGACATGCCGCAGCACCGCGTCCTTGCCCAGCCGGGCGTGGTGCGCGCTGAGATGCACCATGTCGTCGGCCCAGTCGGCGATCCACACGACGGTGAGCCGGGCGGCGTCGTCGACGATGAATTCGACGTTGTCGGCGTAGGTTCCACTCCCCCGGTGGTCGATGACCACGACCGCCTCGCCGAGCTCGGAGACCCTGATCTGCAGATGCCCGTAGGCGACCGCGCCTTCGCCGGGCCCGGTGACGGTGATGTTGACCGGCTCGGCGATCTGCGTGTCCCGCCCGACGGTGACCAGCGTCGCGGAGTTGAACGACGAAAATGCTTGGGCTGCAACACGGTCGGCGGGAATACCGCCCTGTCCGAGCCGCTGGTCGCCACGGCGGACGGTCTCGGTCTGCACGCCCGGCTGTTCGCTGACACTGATCTGCGCCCTACCGGTGGCCGCGCGCCGAGCCGTCGTGCAGACCACGCAGCCGCCGCAGCGGGGTGAACCGCCAGATTTCGTCGCGGCCGTGCGGAACCTCGAAAGCGTCGACGTCGAAGGAGGCGAACAGTTCTCCCTTGTTGAGTGCGGTAAGTGGCGATTCTTCGGCAGCTGCTGTCAGATTCTCAGCGGTCATCCGACCGCGCCCTCCATCTGCAGCTCGATCAGCCGGTTGAGTTCCAGCGCGTACTCCATGGGCAGTTCCTTGGCGATCGGCTCGACGAAGCCACGCACCACCATCGCCATCGCTTCGTCCTCGGTCAGCCCACGGCTCATCAGGTAGAACAGCTGGTTCTCGCTGACCTTGGACACGGTGGCCTCGTGGCCCATCGTGACGTCGTCCTCGCGGATGTCGACGTAGGGGTAGGTGTCGCTGCGGCTGATCGTATCCACCAGCAGCGCATCGCATTTCACGCTGGAGCGCGACCCGTGCGCGCCCTTGTTCACCTGCACCAGGCCGCGGTAGGAGGTGCGGCCGCCGCCGCGGGCCACCGACTTGGACACGATGTTGCTCGACGTGTTCGGCGCCAGGTGCAGCATCTTGGCGCCGGTGTCCTGGTGCTGGTCCTCGCCGGCGAACGCCACCGACAACACCTCGCCTTTGGCGTGCTCGCCGGTCATCCAGACCGCCGGGTACTTCATGGTCACCTTCGACCCGATGTTGCCGTCGATCCACTCCATGGTGGCGCCGGCTTCGGCGCGGGCCCGCTTGGTGACCAGGTTGTAGACGTTGTTCGACCAGTTCTGGATGGTGGTATAGCGAACGCGCGCATGGGGTTTCACGATGATCTCGACCACCGCCGAGTGCAGCGAATCCGACTTGTAGATCGGCGCGGTACAGTTGTGCACCGCAAAGCCATATGCCAGGTAGCTGTCCGGCGCTTCGACGTCGAGGTTGTAGACCGGCTCATGCGCATCCCGGACGGTGCGCTTCTTGATCGGGACGGCGAAGTAGTCGCCGCAATCGCGAGCCTGCTTGGGGCCGTGCCCACCTTCGGTCCACTGCACCTGGTAGATGTCTTTGCGAACCACGTTGCGGCCCATGATTACACCGGGGCCACCGGGCCGGCGCAACTCGACGGTCGCGTAGTGACCCAGCCGCGCCAAGATCGACTGCAACTGGAAAGCCCAAACACGCGACGTCGTGTGCACACGCTTCCACAGGGCACCGCCACGCCGGGTGACATTGCCGTCACCGCTGACATAGGCGTCGACCAGCTCCCGCAGGAACGTCTCGTCTTGACACATCAGGGTGTCGGACAACTTCTTGTTGGCCGAACCCGACCCGACGTGCTGGCGCATGGCCGCGTAACCGGCCTTGGTGTAGACGAGGACGCGAGCGGAGTGCTTGTGCTCCTCGACGAGGACCGAACCAGCCGCCTCGTACAGCGACTTACACGCCTGCCTGACATCCTCCATATAGTCGAATTCATTGCTGTGGAACGAGAAAACCAGCGATTCACAGCCATTGGTAAGGCAAGCGTGACCCTCAGCCAGGTAGTAGCCGGCCAGCCGCGCGAACTCCAGCGACAACACCGTCTTTGGCGGCAGCGGCTTTGGCTTGGGGTAGACGAGGAAGTCACCCTCGGCCACATCCTTCGCCGCGATCCAGCGCGGCTCGGTACGACGCAGCTTGCCGCTGTCAACTTCCGCCTTCCATCCATTGCGTTCCTGGCGCGCGACACGGACCTCGTCACGTGGAATGACAAGCAAGGGGTGCTCCGCCGTGACGGAGAACCGGTTAGCCGGTGACATCGGCGTGAAGCTCAAGAGCTCGCCATTGAGGTCGCGCATCTGGACGGCAGTTACGCGATGGGGCCGCCCGTCGTGGCCGCTGACGTAGTCACCGACGCGGATGGACTCGATCGTCCGGAGATCGCCGTCGGCGGTCGTGATTAGCTCACCAGCCGGCAGGCAGCCCTCAACGTAGTGAACATAGGCTCCCTCATCGGCGATGATTAGCGTCCGCTCGAACTGACCCATGTTCTCGGTATTAATTCGGAAATAGGCCTGCAGCGGAATATCGACCTGCACTCCTGGCGGGACATAAATAAAACTTCCGCCACTCCAAACCGCGGTGTTTAGTGCAGAGAACTTATTGTCGCCAGCCGGAATTACTGTGCCGAAATACTGTTTGAAGATGTCTGGGTGTTCCCGCAGACCAGTATCGGTGTCTAGGAAGATGACACCCTGCTTCTCCAGATCCTCTCTGATCTGGTGATATACAACTTCGCTCTCGTACTGAGCGGCTACGCCGGCGACCAGCCGTTGCTTCTCGGCCTCCGGGATGCCCAGCCGGTCGTAGGTGTTCCGGATGTCTGCGGGCAGATCGTCCCAGGTCGCGGCCTGCTTCTCGGTAGACCGCACGAAGTACTTGATGTTGTCGAAGTCGATGCCGTCGAGGTTGGCGCCCCAGTTCGGCATGGGCTTGCGGTCGAAGATGCGCAGCGCCTTGAGCCGGGTCTGCAGCATCCACTCGGGCTCGTTCTTCTTCGCGGAGATGTCGCGGACAACCGCCTCGGAGAGCCCGCGCTGCGCGCTGGCGCCCGCGACGTCGGAGTCCGCCCAGCCGTAGCCGTAGCGGCCCAGGGAGGCGATTGCCTGCGCCTGGGTCAACGGCTCGGCAGCGGCCTTTCGGCCTCTGGCGTGAGTGTCATGCGGACGCTCCTTTGATGCTCGTGGTGGTGCGGCGCGGGCTGGGCGCCGGGGTGAGGGGAACGTGCGTGGTGCAGGCGCAGTCGCCGTTGACGATGGTCGCCAACCGCTGTACGTGGGTGCCGAGCACCTCGGCCATGGCCTGCTGTTCGGCGTCGCACAGCTCTGGGAATTCCTCGGCGACATGGGACACCGGGCAGTGGTGCTGGCAGATCTGCACACCGTGAATCGGTCCGCCGACCCGCGTGGTGGTAGCCACGTAGCCGGCTTTGGTCAGCGCGCCGGCGATCCGCTCGGCGGCCGCCTCGACATCGGCGTCCGCCGCGCTGTCGGCTGCGGCGACATCGGCCAGAATGGCGTCGATCCGCTGCCGGGCGAACGTCTGAACCGCCTCCTCACCGCCGATTTCGCGCAGTTGCCGCATGGCCGCCGCCGCCAAGTCGTCGTAGGCGTGGTCGAGCTTGGCCCGGCCGGCCGCGGTCAGCCGGTAGCGCTTGGCGGGCCGCCCACGTCCCACCTGCTGCCATGCCGCAGCGGCCGTGGACTCGGCATCGCCCGCCTCGATCAGCGCGTCGAGATGACGCCGCACACCGGCGGCCGACAAGCCCAGCCGGTCACCGATCTCACCGGCGGTGATCGATCCGGACTCCAGCAGCAAGCGCACGATGGCGCGGCGGGTGTGCCCATCCGCCACCGAGCCGGGCACTGCGCAGGCAGCAGCCGGCGCAGAAACCGCGGGGATTTTCACAACACCAGTGTGACGCAATTCCGGGGATCGGTCTAGCAAGGGTGCCCTCTGCAGGGGTTGCGCTGGTCACACCGCCGGCGATTCGTGACATGCCGCTACGCTGCTCTGATGGCAGCCCGCCACCATACGCTGAGCTGGTCGATCGCCAGTTTGCATGGCGACGAGCAAGCAGTGGGCACGCCGCTGAACGATACCGAGCTCACCGCACTTCGGCGCACCCGGCTGTTCGGCGCCACCGGCACCATGCTGATGGCGATCGGCGCCCTGGGTGCCGGGGCCCGCCCCGTCGTGCAGGACCCCACGTTCGGGGTGCGGTTGCTCAATCTGCCGTCACGGATCCAGACCGTGTCGTTGACGATGACGACGACCGGCGCGGTCATGATGGCGCTGGCCTGGTTGATGCTCGGCCGGTTCGCGTTGGGCAGCAGACGGATGTCGCGCGGCGACCTGGACCGCACCCTGCTGTTGTGGACGCTGCCGCTGTTGATCGCGCCACCGATGTACAGCAAAGATGTCTATTCCTACCTGGCCCAGAGCCAAATCTCCCTGGAGGGACTCGACCCCTACCGGGTGGGTCCGGCGTCGGGGCTCGGCCTGTCCCACGTCTTCACGCTGTCCGTTCCGAGCCTGTGGCGAGAGACGCCAGCGCCCTACGGCCCGTTGTTCTTATGGATCGGGCGCGGAATCTCGGCCCTGACCGGGGAAAACATCGTCGCCGCCGTGCTGTGTCACCGGCTGGTGGTGCTGATCGGCGTGGGACTGATCGTGTGGGCAACGCCACGGCTGGCCCGGCGCTGCGGCGTCGCCGAGGTCAGCGCGCTGTGGCTGGGCGCGGCCAATCCGCTGCTGATCATGCACCTGGTCGCCGGCGTCCACAACGAGGCGCTGATGCTGGGGCTGATGCTGGCCGGGGCCGAATTCGCGCTGCGGGGCATCGATGCGGGGCGACTGCTGCCCCGATCGTGGCGGTTAGGCCCGGACTGGGAACCGTTGGGCATGCTGCTGGCCGGTTGCATCCTGATCACGCTGTCGTCGCAGGTGAAACTGCCTTCGCTGCTGGCGCTCGGATTCGTCACGATGGCGCTGGCCTACCGCTGCGGGGGCAACCTGCGAGCACTGCTGCTGGCGGGCGGCGGGATGGCGGCGTTGTCGCTGGCGGTGATGGCCATCGTCGGCTGGGCCAGCGGGCTCGGGTTTGGCTGGATCTACACGCTGGGCACCGCCAACGTCGTGCGCAGCTGGATGTCGCCACCGACGCTACTGGCTCTCGGCACTGGGCAGGTGGGGATTCTGCTGGGCCTGGGCGATCACACCACTGCGGTGTTGGGGCTGACCCGTGGCATCGGTGTGCTGATCATCATGGTGATGGTGGGCTGGTTGTTGCTGGCCGTGTTCCGCGGCCGGTTGCATCCGATCGGCGGCCTGGGCGTCGCGCTGGGCGTCACGGTGTTGCTGTTTCCCGTCGTGCAGCCCTGGTATCTGCTGTGGGCCATCATTCCGCTGGCCGCCTGGGCGACCCGCACCGGCTTCCGGGTGGCCGCGATCGTCATCACCCTCGTCGTCGGCATCTTCGGCCCGACGGCCAACGGAGACCGCTTCGCGCTCTTTCAGATTGTGGACGCCACGCTGGCCAGCACCGTCATCGTGGTGGTGCTCATCGCGCTGACGTACACCCGCTTGCCGTGGCGGCGACTCCCCGGCGAGGGCCAGGAACCGAACGGCCAACCGGTCATCGAGACGGTGGCGTCCCCTGCGACTCCTCAGGCCCCGCAGCCGGCGGCGGTACGTGACGCCTACGCTGATTCCACGTGAGCTCGGTCCCCGAAACACCCGAAACAGTGGTGCGGCTGCGCGGGGTGAGCAAGCGATACGGGTCCAACACGGCCGTCTCCAACCTCGATCTGGATGTGCATGCCGCAGAGGTGCTGGCCTTGCTGGGCCCCAACGGCGCCGGCAAGACGACGACGGTCGAGATGTGCGAGGGCTTCGTACGCCCGGACGCCGGCACGATAGAGGTGCTCGGACTGGATCCGATCAGCGACAACGCCCGCCTGCGTGCGCGCATCGGGGTGATGTTGCAAGGCGGGGGCGGCTACCCGGCGGCGCGCGCCGGCGAAATGCTCAACCTGGTGGCCGCCTACGCCGCCAACCCGTTGGACCCGGTGTGGCTCCTGGACACCTTGGGCCTCACCGATGCCGCCCGCACCACCTATCGACGGCTTTCCGGCGGACAGCAGCAGCGACTCGCGCTGGCTTGTGCGCTGGTCGGCCGCCCCGAACTGGTGTTCCTCGACGAACCCACCGCGGGCATGGACGCCCATGCCCGGCTGCTGGTGTGGGAACTGATCGACGCGCTGCGCCGCGACGGCGTGACGGTGGTGCTGACCACCCACCAACTCAAGGAGGCCGAAGAGCTCGCCGATCGGCTGGTCATCATCGACCACGGGGTGACGGTGGCCGCGGGCACACCGACCGAACTGATGCGCACCGGCGCTAAAGGCCAGTTGCGATTCACCGCTCCGCCGCGGCTCGATCTGTCGCTGTTGGCCGCCGCCCTGCCGGAGGACTACAAGGCCACCGAGGTGACGCCGGGCGAGTACCTGGTCGAGGGCCTGGTCGACCCGCAGGTGCTGGCGACCGTCACGGCGTGGTGCGCGCAGATCGACGTACTGGCCACCGATATGCGGGTCGAGCAACGCAGCCTCGAGGATGTGTTCCTGGATCTCACCGGCAGGAAGTTGCGGCAATGAACGAACAGAATGCCCCGCTGTTTCCCGTGGGAACGTTCACCCCCGACCCCCGCCCCAATGCCGTGCCCCGGATGCTCGCCGCCCAGTTCAGCCTGGAGTTGAAGCTCCTGCTGCGCAACGGCGAACAACTGCTGTTGACCATGTTCATCCCGATCACCCTGCTGGTCGGGCTCACCCTGCTGCCGTTCGGCTCGTTCGGCGGCAACCGCGCCGCCACATTCGTTCCGGCCATCATGGCCCTGGCGGTGATCTCCACCGCGTTCACCGGCCAGGCGATCGCGGTCGCGTTCGATCGCCGCTATGGCGCACTCAAACGGCTCGGAGCCACCCCACTGCCCGTTTGGGGAATCATCGCCGGTAAATCGCTGGCAGTGGTCGCCGTAGTGTTTTTGCAGGCAATCCTCTTGGGCGCCATCGGATTTGCGCTTGGCTGGCGACCCGCTCTGGCGGCCCTGGCGCTGGGCGCGGCGATCATCGCGCTGGGCACCGCGGGCTTCGCGGCTCTCGGCCTATTACTCGGGGGCACGCTGCGGGCCGAGATCGTGCTCGCGGTCGCCAACCTGATGTGGTTCGTCTTCGCCGGGCTCGGCGCGCTGACCCTCGAAACCAAGATGATCCCGACGGCCGTCAAGTGGGCGGCCCGGCTCACCCCGTCGGGCGCGCTCACCGAAGCGCTGTCGCAGGCGATGACCTTGTCGGTGGACTGGTTCGGGGTCGTCGTCCTAGCGGTGTGGGGCGCGCTGGCGGCGCTGGCCGCGCGGCGCTGGTTCCGGTTCACCTGACGGTCCGTACTACGGGGCGTAGTTTTCGGTGCCTTACGATCGGGCGGTGCTTGGACGAATGCTGTTGCGGTTGGTGGACCTGCTCCCCAACCCCAGCCTGCGTGTCCAGCGCGTCATCGCCGCGGCCGTCATTCTCACCCAGGGCGGTATCGCCGTCACCGGCGCGATCGTCCGCGTCACCGCGTCGGGACTGGGTTGCCCCACCTGGCCGCAGTGCTTTCCGGGCAGCTTCACCCCGATAGCCCACGCCGAGGTGCCGCGCATCCACCAGGCAGTCGAATTCGGCAACCGGATGATCACCTTCGCGGTGGTCATCGCCGCTGCGCTGGCCGTGCTGGCCGTGACCCGGGCACGGCGGCGTGCCGAGGTCCTGGCCTATGCGTGGCTGATGCCGGTGTCGACGGTGCGTGCAGGCGGTCATCGGCGGTATCACCGTGCGCACCGGGCTGCTGTGGTGGACGGTGGCCATCCATTTGCTGACCTCGATGACGATGGTGTGGCTGTCGGTGCTGCTTTACGTCAAGATCGGCGAGCCCGACGATGGAGTAATTCACCAGCGAGTAGCCAAGCCGCTGCGCGCACTGACCGCGCTGGCCGGGGTGAATCTGGCTGCGGTGCTGGTCACCGGCACGCTGGTGACAGCCGCCGGCCCGCACGCCGGTGACCGCAGCCCCACCCGGACGGTGCCGCGACTGAAAGTCGAGGTCGCCACCCTGGTGCACATGCACTCGTCGCTGCTGGTCGCCTACCTGGCGCTGCTGGTAGGGCTGGGCTTTGGGCTGCTGGCGGTGCGTGCCACCCGGCCCATCCTGCTGCGGCTGGGCGTGCTGCTCGCCCTGGTGTGCGCGCAAGCAGCCGTTGGCACCGCGCAGTACTTCACCGGGGTGCCTGCCGCCCTGGTCGCGGTCCACGTGGCGGGAGCCGCGGCGTGCACAGCGGCCACCGCGGCGCTATGGGCGTCGATGCGAGAACGGACCCAGCCCTAGCCGCTCTAGAGCTGACTCCACGGCCAGCGCGAACCGTCGCTGCTGAAGCTCGCGGGTACCGGCATCCAAGTACAACCAGCCCAGCGACGGCGCGGTCAGGTCAAGTCTCACCAGCCGGGCGTCATCAGGTGCGCCGGTCACGTCGACGCGGGCGTACAGCAATTCGCTTATAGCGATACCGACGTGTTCGGCGGCCGCCGCGATAGCGGCGTGGCCCAGGTCCCAGAGCTCGAAGTCCGGCTCGACCGACTGCTCCACGGCCGTAGTGAATGCGTGTGACTGCTCGCCGCCGAGAAAGACCAACGCCGTCTGGCCGACGGGCGACTCTGCCGACTGCCCCGCCGCCCCGCTGAGCAGCGTTGGCACACCGGCACTCTCGAGGTCGCGCAGGTATCTTTTGTCGACGTTCCAGGCGACGACATCGGGCGGGTTGAGCAGGTTGGAGACGCGTCTGGTCCATACCAGGAATTCGTCCACCCGGTCGGGGTAATCCGCGGTGGCGCGCAGAATCACCAGATCAGCGCGCAGGATATCGGGGTCGTCCCAGGACATCCACCGCGCATGCAATCCCCGTTTGCGCAACGCGGGAACCAGGCCGGCGTCGTCGCCATCGGAGCCGACTAAGCCCTCGATAGATCGCCGGCAGCCGGCCAGCACAATCCTGGGGTGACGAATGTCGGGCCGGGCCAACTTCATGAGGTCTTCACGTCTGCGGATGATAGTCAGCATGCACGCCATCGAAGTCGCCGAAACGGGTGGACCCGAAGTCCTGCACTACGTCGACAAGCCGCGGCCCTCCCCCGGCTCCGGCGAGGTGTTGATCCAGGCCGAAGCCATCGGCGTCAACTTCATCGACACCTACTTCCGGTCCGGGCAGTACCCGCGGGAGCTGCCCTTCGTGCTCGGGAGCGAGGCGTCCGGCACGGTGGCCCAGGTCGGCGAGGGTGTGACGGCACTGCAGGTGGGCGATCGGGTGGCTACTGCGGCTGCGTCCGGCGCTTATGCCGAGTTCTGCACCGCGCCGGCCTTTCTGGTCGCTCGGCTGCCATCGACCGTCGACTTCGACGTGGCGGCCTCTGCGCTGCTGAAGGGGCTAACCGCGCACTACTTGATCAAGTCGGTCTACCCGGTGCAGCCGGGAGACACGGTGCTGGTGCACGCGGGCGCCGGCGGGGTGGGCCTGATCTTGACACAGTGGGCCTCCAGCCTGGGTGTCCGGGTGATCACGACGGTCTCGACGCCGGCCAAGGCCGAGCTGTCCCGGCAGGCCGGCGCCACCGATGTGCTGGATTACCCTGGCGACGACGCCAGCGAGTTCGGCAGGCGCATCCGCGATCTGACCGACGGTGCGGGTGTGGCAGCGGTGTACGACGGGGTCGGGGCCAGCACGTTCGAGGCCAGCCTGGCCAGCCTCGCTATCCGGGGGACGCTGGCGTTGTTCGGCGCTGCCAGCGGACCGGTGCCCCCGGTGGACCCACAGCGGCTCAACGCTGCCGGCTCGGTGTACCTGACCCGACCGATGCTGGCCCACTTCACCCGTAGCGAGCAGGAGTTCGCTTGGCGCGCAGGGGAATTGTTCGACGCAATAGCCGCGGGCTTGATCAGCGTCACCGTGAGCCGGCACTACCCGTTGGCCGATGCCGCCCAAGCGCACCGCGACCTGCAAGGGCGTAAGACGGTCGGCTCGATCGTGCTGGTGCCATAGGCCGCGTTCAGGTGAATCGCACTGCACTCCCCGGCGCCAACCGTTCCACTCGCCCGTGGCATTCGACTTCGATCGGCGGAACGTCGTGTGGGGCGACGCTGATTGCCGCGCCTTTCCCGCTGATCCACAGGTGCAGGTGCTGGCCGCGGTAATGAATCGGGAAGCCCAGTACGCCAAGGTGTTCCGGCCAGTGCGGCGACAGCACGATGCGATCGCTCCGGATCTCCAAGCCGGTGAAGCACCGCTGCACCAGGTCGACGCTGCCCGCCATCGCGGCCAGATGAATGCCTTCCGAAGTGGTGCCGCCCTGGATGTCGGCGACATCGGATTTGAGCGCTTGCTCGAAGAACTCCAGCGCGCGATCGCGATTGGCCCGGGCCAGCACCCATCCGTGGACCACCCCACTCAATGTCGACCCGTGTGAGGTGCGGGCCATGTAGTAGTCGACCATCGCCGGGATCAGGCCGGGGTCCAGGTGGTAATCGAGCCGGTCCAGCAGCTCGCGCAGTTCGTCCGACGACAGCAGGTAGAGCAGCATCAGCGCGTCGGCCTGCTTGGACGCCTTGTACCGGTTGACGTCGTCGTTCTCGGCTTCAAGAATGCGGTCGAGCCGCTGCATGTTGCCGTAGCGCTGCCGGTAGGCATCCCAATCCAGTTCCGCCAGTTCCTCGTATCCCTCGAACTGGCTGATCACGCCGTCGTGGAACGGGACGAACATGCGGCGGCTGACGTGCTCCCACTGCGCCAGCTCCTCGTCGGTCAGTCCCAGCCTTTCGCGCAAATCCAACCGGTTGGGCAGCGGCATCAGCTCGAGCGCCTCGATCGCCCGCAGGATCACCCAGACCGCCATCACGTTCGTATACGCGTTGTTGTTCACCCCGTCGTACGGCCGGTCCGGATAACCGGAGTGGAATTCGTCGGGCCCGATGACACCGTTGATGCTGTACCGATCCCGGTCCGGGTTGTAGGTGGCCCTGCTCACCCAGAATCTGGCTATCTCGGCAAGCATCTCGGCCCCGTAGTCGATCAGGTATGCCAGATCGCCAGTGACCTGGTAGAACTGCCACACGTTGTAGGCGACGGCGATGCCGATGTGGTGTGCTCGCTGGCTGGGATCGGGCCGCCACCGACCGGACCGCGGATTCAGGTGCTGATCGGGGCTTTCCTCCCGTCCGTCGCTACCGGACTGCCACGGGTACATCGCACCGCGGTAGCCGGCCAGCTTGGCGGCACGCCGGGCCTCAAGCAGGCGGCGGTGCCGGTATCGAAGCAGCGACCGGGTGACCGTGGGAAGTCGCAGGTTCAGCACCGGGAAGATGAACAACTCGTCCCAGAAGATATGCCCGCGGTATGCCTCACCATGCAGCCCACGGGCCGGTACCCCGACATCGAGCTCCTCGCTGTTGTACGACACCGTCTGCAGCAGATGAAGCAGATGCAGGCGCAGGACGCGCAATTCGTCTGCGTGGCTGTCGAATTCGATGGACAGCCGTTCCCACAGATGTGCCCACGCGAGCTTGTGGGCGTCACGTATCTCGGCGAATCGCCCCTGGCGACCGAGCCTGCGCTCGGCGCCAGCGGCCGGATGGGACGTGGCGACATCACGCCCGGTCACCAGCGTGACGATCTTCTCCACGGCCAGCGTCTGGCCCTCTTGCAACTCGGTGAAGATCTGGTGGCCGATCTCGAATTGTTCGTCGAGTAGCCGGTACGTCGCGGGAGCTGGTGTGTCGTCGTGCCACAGGCTGGTCCGCGCCGCCACTGCCACCGGGATCTTCGACTGCGTGGTCTCGACCGTCATCAGCACCGAATTCTCCGACAGCACACGCTTTTCCAGTCCCTGCAGGTGATTGCTGGCCAAGTCTCGATAGCGCTCGACCCCGGAATTGCGGATGTTGCCGTCCAGCGTTGAGCGGATCTCGATCGCGCCCGACCAGTCCTCGGCGACGATCGTGGTTTCCAGAGCAGCCACGTGCGCCTGGTTCATCGCCACAAACCGGTGCTGTGTCACTGAGGTGGTGCGGCCGGCGTCGTCGCGGAAGCGCAGTTCGCGCGTCAGCACCGCGTTGCGAAGATGGAGAGTTTGTCGGTAGGACAGCAATGTCACGGCGTCGACGTCGAACCAGTCACCGCCGTCGATGCGGAACGTCAACGGAAGCCAGTTGGGCAGGTTCACCAGGCTTTCGTTCTCTGTCCGGGTGCCGCCGATCAGGTCGTCAAGCCGGTTGTACACGCCGGCGGCATAGGTTCCCGGGTAATGAACCTGACCGGCCTGCGATTCCGGTGCGGCCCCGCGGGTGGCGAAGTAACCGTTGCCGACGGTGCACAACGCTTCGCGCAGCTTTTCGCTGGGCGGATCGTAACCCTCGAACTTATACGTCCAAGCGCGGGTGTATGTCTCGCTTTCGTATTTCAGCCAGTTGCCGCCGCGGCGGACGAAGTCACGGACTTCGGCGGGGCTTCTCAGGGCAAAGCTGGCTGCGGTCGGGCGGTCACCATCTTCGTCGTGTTGGACGACTATCCCGATGCCGCTGAACCGAATCGCATCGAAGGCGTCCTCGTCGGTGAGGTCGTCGCCAATGTAGATCGGCAGCACCCGCCCCGTTTGCGGGATGCGATCCTGGATCCAGGCCAGCGCGGTGCCCTTGTCCCAGTCGATGTCCGGCCGCAGCTCAACGACCTTGCGGCCGCTGGTCACCCGAAGGCCGCCTCGTCGTCCGTGCCGGTGCGCGGCCGCGATCACCTCGGCCACGCGCTTGGCTGCGACATTGCGGTAGTGCACCGCGACGGCGAACCGCTTGTGCTCGACGAGTGCTCCCGGAATCTGGCTCAGCTCGTCGCGCAGCTCGGCGGCCGCGCTCTGAAGCACACCTGCCGCAGCGGCCGCCGCATCGTGCTGGTGTGACTGCCGTCGGGTCCGATCAGTTCGAAGCCGTGGCTACCCGCGTACCAGATTCCCGGCACCCCGACCCGGCCGCGGATATCCGCCAGGTCCCGCCCGGAAAGTATCGCGACCGGGCACTGCGCCGCCAGATGCTCGAGTGCCTCAGCCGCGCCGTCGACAAGCGTGGCCGCATCGGGGTCCGACACGATCTCCGACAACGTGCCGTCGTAGTCCAGACAGATAAATGGCTGCCGGCCGGCGACAATGCCGACTAGCTGACCGTACGAATCCAGCGCGTTGGGACGCTGCGACATGCGTTTGTCACCCGAGCGGACCTCGATGTCGGTGAGATAGGGGACGACGACGTCGGCACCACATCGCAATAGCTCGCTGGCATCCTCGTCTTGGCCGACACCGATGACGACGCCGAAGCCGCCCTTGGAGGCGGCCTCCAACCCGGCTCCGCCGGCCTCGACAACGACCGACCGCTGGGCAGCCACACCCAGCTTGCCGACGGCTGCCAGCGCGGCGGCGCCGTCGACCCGGACGGTGAACGATTCGGCGATCCCACCCGGTCCTAGCACCTGTTCGCACCGACCGGCCGGCGAATAGACGGCCGTCGCAACGCCGGCTGCCCGCAGCTTGCGTGCCAGCGCGACGGTCGACTCCAGTGCCGAGTCGTCAGTGCCTGGCCGTCCGACCATGCTGTCGAGATCGAAGATCACAGCATCGTGCAACCGTGGGTCGATCGTGACCGGCTTCATCGTGGGAACCCCCTGCCCGAACTCGTTGCGGTGGCATGGAAACCGGCGGACCACCCAGGATCTACTCGTCGCTTAATAGTGGCGCGCGAGCGAAGGCGCGAGAACCTCTGCCAGGCGATCCGGGCACATCGGCAGCCGATTGGTGACTTAGGTCACCGGGCTACGCGTCATCCGAACAACGTGGGCAGCGCGATGGCCGAGTCGACCGCCAACGCGCAAAACACCACCGCCAGATAGTTGTTCGATTGCAGGAACAACCGCAGCGGCTTGACCGGCTCGCCGGCGCGGACCCCGGCGTACAACTGATGGGCCATCGCCAAGAACCACGCCCCGGCGACCACGGCGACCGCCGCGTATAACCAGCCGGTCGCGAGCGTCAGCACCAACGTCGCCGCCACCGTCAACCAGGTGTAGATCAGGATCTGCTTGGTGACCTGACGCTCGGTCGCAACGGCGGGCAGCATCGGGACGCCGGCCAGCTTGTAGTCGTCTTTGTAGCGCATCGCCAATGCCCAGGTGTGCGGCGGCGTCCAGAAGAAGATGATCGCGAACATCACCAGCGCCGGCCAGCCGATGGTGCCGGTGACAGCCGACCAGCCGATCATCACCGGCATGCAGCCGGCCGCACCGCCCCACACGACGTTTTGCGACGTGCGGCGCTTGAGCAACAGCGTGTAGACGAACACATAGAACGCGATGGTGGCGAGGGCCAGCAGCCCCGACAGCAAGTTCGTCGTCCACCAGAGCCAGAAGAACGAACTCACGGTGAGCACCAGTCCGAGCACCAAGGCGCTTCGCGTCGACACCGCCGCTCGGGCCAGCGGCCGGCGCGCGGTCCGCTTCATCACCTTGTCGATATCGGCGTCGGCCACACAGTTGAGCGTGTTGGCACCTCCGGCGGCCAACATCCCGCCGATCAACGTGTTGACGATCAGCAGCGGGTTCACGGTGCCGCGGTCGGCGAGCAGCATCGCGGGTATCGCGGTGACCAGCAGCAGTTCAATGACCCGCGGCTTGGTCAGCGCCAGGTAAGCCAGCACCGTGCTTTGTACTCGGCTTGGTACTTGGCTCGGCGCGACGCGCCCGCGAACGCTCACGCAATAACTCCTTGGGGTCGCAGCAGCGCGCAGCATCTACTACGCACGATGGTAGACCGCGTACCGGCAATGGCCCGCCCGCAGGGTCTATTCACCCAGATTTTTCCCAGATTTCCGAACTGAAGGTTAAGGGTGGACATCCAACGCGTAATTTTCACACCAGCCGGCGGTGGGTACCCGAAATCCTGCACTGCAAGAGCCGGCACTCCCGCACTAGGGTGGGATTGATCAGCTCGATGACCCAAGGACTGAGTCTGTGACCACACTCGAAGAGATCTCTACGCTGACCCAACCGCACCTCCCCGACGACTGGTCCGAGATCGACTCGGCGGCTGTCGACACCATCCGGGTGCTGGCCGCCGACGCGGTCCAAAAAGTTGGCAACGGCCACCCCGGAACGGCGATGAGCCTGGCCCCCCTGGCTTACTCGCTGTTCCAGCGGACGATGCACCACGATCCCAGCGACACCCACTGGCTGGGCCGCGACCGGTTCGTGCTGTCGGCCGGGCACAGCAGCCTGACGCTGTACAT
The DNA here is from genome assembly GCA_963730415.1 of uncultured Actinomycetota bacterium. Classification (GTDB taxonomy): domain Bacteria; phylum Actinomycetota; class Actinomycetes; order Mycobacteriales; family Mycobacteriaceae; genus Mycobacterium. The sequence continues at coordinate 73,891 of CAVSSC010000005.1, forward strand.
CCAGCTTTACCTCGGCGGGTTCGGTCTAGAGCTGTCCGACATCGAGTCGCTGCGCACGTGGGGATCCAAGACACCCGGACACCCGGAGTTCAGGCACACCAAAGGCGTTGAGATCACCACCGGCCCGCTCGGCCAGGGTCTTGCCTCAGCGGTGGGCATGGCGATGGCATCGCGCTACGAGCGCGGCCTGTTCGATCCGGACGCCGCCCCGGGCACCAGTCCGTTCGATCACTTCATCTATGTGATCGCCTCCGACGGCGACATCGAAGAAGGCGTCACCTCGGAAGCATCGTCGCTGGCGGCCGTACAGCAGCTGGGCAACCTCATTGTGTTCTACGACCACAACCAGATTTCGATCGAGGACGACACCAACATCGCGCTGTGCGAGGACACCGCCGCCCGCTACCGCGCCTATGGCTGGCACGTGCAAGAGGTGGAGGGCGGCGAGAACGTCGTCGCGATCGAAGAGGCCATCGCTAACGCCAAAGCCGCCACCGACCGGCCGTCGTTCATCTCGCTGCGCACCATCATCGGCTATCCGGCACCCCACCTGATGAACACCGGGAAGGCGCACGGCGCCGCTCTTGGCGACGACGAGGTGGCCGCCGTCAAGAAAATCCTGGGCTTCGATCCGGACAAGACGTTCGAGGTGCACGACGACGTCATCGCCCACACCCGCAAGCTGGTGGACCGGGGCAAGCAAGCGCATGAGAAATGGCAGCCGGATTTCGACGCCTGGGCTGGGCGCGAACCCGAACGCAAGGCGTTGCTGGACCGGTTGACCGCCCAGAAGTTGCCCGACGGCTGGGACGCAGACATTCCGTACTGGGAGCCCGGGTCCAAGGCATTGGCCACTCGCGCGGCGTCCGGCGAGGTGCTGTCGGCGGTGGGGCCGAAACTGCCGGAGTTGTGGGGCGGTTCGGCCGACCTGGCGGGCAGCAACAACACCACCATGAAGGGCGTCGACTCCTTTGGCCCGCCGTCCATTTCGACTAAGGACTACACCGCACACTGGTACGGCCGCACGCTGCATTTCGGTGTTCGCGAACACGCGATGGGGGCCATCCTGTCCGGCATCGTGCTGCACGGCCCGACCCGGGCTTACGGTGGCACGTTCTTGCAATTCTCCGACTACATGCGTCCGGCGGTGCGGTTGGCCTCGCTGATGGATATCGACACCATCTACGTCTGGACGCACGACTCGATCGGACTCGGCGAGGACGGCCCGACCCATCAGCCGATCGAGCACCTTTCGGCGCTGCGCGCCATCCCTAAGCTGTCGGTGGTGCGCCCGGCCGATGCCAACGAGACCGCCTACGCCTGGCGCACGGTTCTGGCTCGCGGCAACGGCAGCGGTCCCGTCGGGCTGATCCTGACCCGCCAAGGTCTGCCGGTGCTGGAGGGCACCAACGCCGAGGGTGTGGCCCGGGGCGGCTACATACTGGGCGATGACGACGGCTTAGCACAAGAACCCGACGTCGTTCTGATCGCCACCGGCTCCGAGGTTCAGCTCGCGGTCGAGGCCCAAAAGTTGTTGGCGGACAAGGACATCGTCGCGCGAGTGGTGTCGATGCCGTGTGTGGAATGGTTCGAGTCCCAACCCAACGACTACCGCGACAGCGTGCTGCCCCCGTCCGTGTCGGCCAGGGTGGCCGTCGAGGCCGGCATCGCGCAATGCTGGCACAAGCTGGTCGGTGACACCGGGAAGATCGTCTCGATCGAGCACTACGGCGAGTCCGCCGACGCCAAGACATTGTTCCGTGAATTCGGCTTCACTGCCGAAGCCGTCGCTGCCGCCGCGGAGCAGGTAGTGGATAACTGAGAAAGGGTGATTCACATGACCAGTCAGAACCCTAACCTCGCGGCGCTCAGCGCCGCAGGGGTATCCGTTTGGCTGGACGACTTGTCGCGGGACCGGCTGCAGTCGGGCAATCTGCAGGAGCTGATCGACACCAAGTGTGTCGTCGGCGTGACCACCAACCCGTCGATCTTCCAGAAGGCGTTCGCAGAAGGCGACGCCTACGATCGCCAGATCGCCGAGCTGGCCGAGCGTGGCGCTGACGTCGATGCCACCGTGCGCACCGTCACCACCGACGACGTGCGGACCGCGTGCGATGTGCTGGCGCGTGAGTGGGAAGCCTCCGACGGCGTCGACGGCCGGGTGTCCATCGAGGTCGACCCGCGGCTGGCGGCCGAGACCGACAAGACCATTGCGCAGGCCGTCGAGCTATGGAAGATCGTCGACCGGCCGAACCTGTTCATCAAGATTCCGGCGACCAAAGCGGGACTTCCGGCCATCACCGCCGTTCTGGCGGAAGGGATTTCGGTCAACGTCACGCTGATCTTCTCCGTCGAACGGCACCGTCTAGTGATGGACGCCTACCTGGCGGGCCTGGAAAAGGCCCGCGAAGCGGGACACGACCTGTCCAAGATCCATTCCGTGGCATCGTTTTTCGTTTCCCGGGTGGACACCGAAGTCGACAAGCGCTTGGAGAAGATCGGCACCGAGGAGGCGCTCGCGTTGCGCGGCCAGGCCGGTGTGGCCAACGCCCGGCTGGCCTACGCGGCCTACGAGGAGGTCTTTGAAGGCGGCGATCGCTACCAGGCGCTCAAGGCCGACGGAGCCCGCGTGCAGCGTCCGCTGTGGGCTTCGACCGGCGTCAAGAACCCCGACTACTCCGACACCCTCTACGTCACCGAGCTGGTCGCGCCGAACACGGTAAACACCATGCCGGAGAAGACAATCGACGCCGTCGCCGATCACGGTGTCATCAAAGGTGACACGGTCACCGGCACCGCCTCTGCCGCCCAGGAGGTATTCGACAAACTGGCGGCGGTCGCGATCGACTTGACAGACGTGTTCGTGGTTCTCGAGAACGAAGGCGTGGAGAAGTTCGTGGACTCCTGGACCGAGCTGCTGGAGGAGACGCAGAAACAGCTGGGTTCCGCCGCCAAATGAGTCCGGCTCGCACTGCCACACAATGGCATAACCCATTACGGGACAAGCGGGATAAGCGACTGCCCAGGATTCCCGGCCCGTGCGGCGTGGTGATTTTCGGCGTCACCGGCGACCTGGCCCGCAAGAAAGTGATGCCGGCCATCTACGACCTGGCCAATCGCGGGCTGCTGCCACCCACCTTCTCGCTGGTGGGCTTCGCCCGCCGGGACTGGGACACCGAGGATTTCAGCCAGGTGGTCTACCAGGCAGTCAAAGACCACTGCCGCACGCCGTTTCGGGAGGAGAACTGGGAGCGGCTGGCCGAGGGATTCCGTTTCGTGCCAGGATCTTTCGACGACGACGAGTCATTTGCCCGGCTCGCCGAAACCCTGGAAAAGCTCGATGCCGAGCGCGGCACCGGCGGCAACCACGCCTTCTACCTGGCCATCCCGCCCAAGTCCTTCCCGGTGGTGTGCGAACAGCTACACAAGTCCGGATTGGCCCGCCCGCAGGGCGACAGATGGAGCCGAGTGGTCATCGAGAAACCGTTCGGCCATGATCTGGAAAGCGCGCAAGCCCTGAACAGGGCGGTCAACGCCGTCTTCCCGGAGGAGGCGGTGTTCCGGATCGACCACTACCTGGGCAAAGAGACGGTGCGCAACATCCTGGCGTTGCGGTTCGCCAATCAATTGTTCGACCCGATCTGGAATGCGCACTACGTCGACCACGTGCAGATCACCATGGCCGAAGACATCGGGCTGGGCGGCCGGGCCGGCTACTACGACGGCATCGGTGCCGCCCGCGACGTTATCCAGAATCATCTGATGCAGCTGCTGGCGCTGACCGCAATGGAAGAGCCGGTCAGCTTCAACCCGACGGCGTTGCAGACCGAGAAGATCAAGGTGCTATCGGCAACGCAACTGGCCCAGCCACTCGATGAGACCACCAGCCGCGGCCAATACACCGCTGGTTGGCAGGGCGGGGAGAAAGTCGTCGGACTGCTCGACGAAGAAGGCTTCTCCAAGGACTCCACCACGGAGACGTTCGCCGCCATCACGCTCGAGGTCGACACCCGCCGCTGGGCCGGTGTGCCGTTCTACCTGCGCACGGGTAAACGCCTGGGCCGCAGGGTGACCGAAATCGCCCTGATCTTCAAACGCGCGCCGCATTTGCCGTTCGACGCCACGATGACCGACGAGCTGGGCACCAACGCCATGGTCATCCGGGTGCAGCCCGACGAGGGCATCACGCTGCGGTTCGGCTCCAAGGTGCCGGGCACCGCAATGGAGGTCCGCGATGTCAACATGGACTTCTCCTACGGTTCGGCGTTCGCCGAAGAATCGCCGGAGGCCTACGAACAGTTGATCCTTGACGTGCTGCTGGGTGAACCGTCCCTGTTTCCGGTTAATGAGGAGGTCGAATTGGCTTGGGAAATCCTCGATCCCGTCCTCGATAACTGGGCAGCAGACGGTAAGCCGGACCCCTATGAGGCCGGCACCTGGGGTCCGGAGTCATCCTTCGAGATGCTGCGCCGCAGCGGCCGGGAATGGCGGCGGCCATGATCCGCGCCGGCGACGATGCAGAGCGAAGCGATGAGGAGGAGCGGCGGCCATGATCGTCGATATGCCGGACACCAGCACCACGGCGGTCAACAAGAAGCTCGACGAACTGCGCGAAAAAGTCGGTGCCGTCACGATGGGCCGGGTGCTGACGCTGATCATCGCGCCGGAGAGCGACGCCGTGCTGGAAGAATCCATCGAAGCGGCCAACAACGCCAGCCATGAACATCCCAGCCGGATCATCGTCACGATGAGAGGCGACGCGTACGCCGACAAACCACGCTTGGATGCACAACTGCGCGCGGGCGGTGACGCCGGCGCCAGCGAGGTCGTGGTGCTGCGACTGTCCGGGCCGCTGGCCGGCCATGCCGCCAGCGTGGTCACCCCTTTCCTGCTCCCCGACATCCCGGTGGTGGCGTGGTGGCCCGACGTCGCCCCGGCGGTGCCCGCCCAAGATCCATTGGGCAAGTTGGCAATTCGGCGCATCACGGACGCCACCAACGGCATCGATCCGCTGTCGGCGATCAAAAGCCGGCTACCCGGGTACACCGCCGGTGACACCGATCTGGCCTGGGCCCGCATCACCTACTGGCGAGCGCTGCTTACCTCTGCCGTCGACCAGCCGCCCCACGAAACGATCGAGTCGGCACTGGTTTCCGGTTTGAAAACCGAACCCGCACTTGACGTCCTCGCGGGCTGGCTGGCCAGCCGGATCGATGGCCCGGTGCGCCGCGCCGTCGGCGAGCTCAAGATCGAACTGGTACGCAACAGCGAGACCATCGTCTTGAGCCGGCCGCAAGAAGGCAGGACGGCCACGCTGAGTCGAACGGCCCGGCCGGACGCCCTGCTTCCCTTGGCGCGCAGGGTAACCGGCGAGTGCCTCGCCGAAGACCTGCGGCGGCTGGATCCCGACGAGATCTACCAACTAGCGCTCGAAGGCATTGAGAAGGTGCAGTACGTGTGAGCACCGTTCTCGAGATTTTTCCGGAAAGCCAGACCCTCGTCGCGGCCGCCGCGAGACGACTGGCCGATACCATTGCGACCGCCGTGGCGGCCCGGGGTCAAGCGCTCGTCGTGCTGACCGGCGGCGGCAACGGCAACGGGTTGCTGCAGTCTCTCGGCACCCAGGGACGGCAGATCGACTGGTCCAAGGTGCATCTGTTCTGGGGCGACGAACGCTACGTTCCCGAGGATGACGACGAGCGCAACGACAGACAGGCGCGGGCGGCGTTGCTCGATCACATCGACATTCCGTCGAGCCATGTGCACGCGATGCCGGCCAGCGACGGTGAATTCGGCAATGATCTCGCCGCCGCAGCGTTGGCCTACGAACAGTTGCTGGCGGCCAACGCCGAACCCGGCCAACGGGTCCCGAATTTCGATGTGCACCTATTGGGTATGGGCCCGGAGGGCCACATCAACTCGCTGTTCCCAGACACCGCGGCCGTGCTTGAAACCAGCCGTATGGTGGTGCCGGTCGAAGACTCTCCCAAACCGCCGCCGCGACGAATCACCTTGACCCTGCCGGCCGTTCAGCGTTCTCGCGAGGTCTGGCTGATGGTGTCCGGGGCGTCAAAGGCCGACGCGGTGGCCGCTGCCATCGGTGGTGCCCCACCGGTCTCGGTACCGGCCGCCGGGGCGGTCGGGCTAGAAACCACGCTCTGGCTGCTCGACGAGGAGGCCGCGGCCAAGCTGCCTTCCCGCCCCGGCCAGCCAAGCTAGCCCCGCAAGGTTCCGTCCGGGTCATAATGGCGGTCATGGCAGACAGAACCGTGCGCAGCGGGCAAGAGCGAAGCCGGATCAAGACCCTCACCCAGGCTGCGTTGAACGCCGACAAGACGGTGGAGCAGGTCGAAGACGTCCTCGATGGTCTGAGCAAAACCATGAAAGAGCTGAGCAGTTCCCTTTCAGCCTTGAACGCCACGGTTGAACGTTTGGAAAGCGGTATGGATCACCTGGACGGCACCCTGTCCAGCCTGGACGATCTCGCAAAGCGGCTGATCGTGCTGGTCGAGCCGGTGGAAGCGATCGTTGATCGGATCGACGACATGGTGAAGGTGGGCGAGACGATGATTTCTCCTCTGTCGGCCACCGAGCACGCGGTGCGCGGCGTGATCGACAGGCTGCGCAACCGGACTACGCACTAGTCCGCGGCCGGACGCGCTTATGGCCACGTTGCTGCTGCACCATTCCAGCTTCGCCGCCCATCAGACCGCTCCTGGCCATCCAGAGCGGCCGGACCGTTACCGTGCGGTCGAAGTGGCGCTCAGTCGGCCGCAGTTCGACACGCTCGTGCGATGTAAGGCTGAGCCGGCCGACCTCGCGACGACGCGCTATGTGCACTCCAATCGCTACGTGGACGGGCTTGAAGCGGCGCGGCCGGAGCACGGTTATGTCTACCTCGACGGTGGCGACACGATGATGGAGCCCTCGACATGGGAGGTGGCGTTACGCGGGGTCGGCGGCACGCTGCAGGCGGTCGACAAGGTTCTCACCGGGGCGGTCCAGAACGCGTTCGTCGCGTGCCGTCCGCCCGGTCATCATGCCGAAACCGAGCGGGCAATGGGCTTCTGCTTGTTCAACAACATCAGCATCGGTGCGCGTCACGCACAAAAGAAGCATGGGCTGACGCGGGTCGCGATCGTCGATTTCGACGTTCACCACGGCAACGGCACCCAGCAGATCTTCTACTCCGATCCGGACGTGCTCTATGCGTCCACCCATCAGATGCCGCTGTTTCCCGGTACCGGTGCGGTGCGGGAAACCGGAGTCGGCAATATCTTCAACTCGCCCCTGGCGCCCGGTGCTGGCGGCGCCGAACTGCGCGCGGCCTTCCAGGATCGGATATTGCCTGCGCTTGACGCTTTCTCGCCCGAGCTGATCATCGTGTCCGCCGGGTTTGACGCCCACGAACGCGATCCGCTCGGCTCACTGACCATGACGGCCGACGACTTCGCTTGGGTGACTCGGGAATTGATGAAATCGGCCGAGAAGCTCTGCGGCGGCCGGTTGGTAGCGGTGCTCGAAGGTGGTTACGACCTTCAAGGGCTTTCCGATTCGGTCACCGCTCATGTCGGTGAGCTGCTGAAAGGCTGAGCCCTACCGCGAGTTAACTCGCTTTTTGATGCATTTCGGGGTAGGGGCCGCCGACCGACGTCGCTGCCTTCAAGATGTCGTCGATAGCGGCAAGGTCCGCATCGGACAGCGTGACGTCAGCCGCGCCGGCACTGTCTTGCAGGTAGCCGAGGTGTTGCGCACCGACGATGGCGACGTGCACGCCCGGTTGCGCAATGGTCCATGCGATGGCCAACTGGCTGATCGTGACGCCGAGATCGGCAGCCAAGCGCTCAAGCTGCGCAACAACTTCCAGGTTGCGCACGAAGCCGTCGCCGGTGAAAATGTCGCTCTTGCTGCGCCAGTCTTCGGCGGCGAAGCTGGTGTCGCGCTTGATTGTTCCGGTCAGCAGACCGTGAGCCAACGGCCCATACACCATCACGCCGATATCGTGTTCGCGGCAATACGGCAACAGCTTGTCTTCGATGTCACGGCGAAATAGGTGGTAGGGCGGCTGCACAGCCTCCACCGGAAGCGTGGCCGAAAACTCTTCCACTTGTGCGGTGTCGTAGTTCGACACACCCACGTGCCGGATCTTGCCCTCCGACACGAGATCTGCCAGAGCCCCGGCGGTTTCGGAGGCCGGGAGCTTGGGGTCAGGCCAGTGCACCAGATACACGTCGATGTGGTCGATGCCGAGCGCGCTGAGGCTGGATTCCACGCCTTTCCGGAGCCATTCCGGGCTGGCGTCGCGGACCAGTCCGTTGTCGGTGGCACGCAACCCACCTTTCGTGGCGATCACCACGTCGTCCCGGGCCCGCGTCAGATCGCCGCGAAGGGCCTTGCCGAGGATGCGTTCGGATGCCCCAAACCCGTATTGCTGGGCGGTATCGAAGAAGTTGATCCCGAGTTCTCGGGCACGATGGATCATTGCGATCGCGGCATCCTCATCGGCGTGGCCCCAGTCACTGCAGAACTCCCAGGTGCCGAAGGCCAACCGGGAAACCTCAAGCCCCGTCTTGCCGAATGTGGTCGTTTTCATATCGACCTCCCCCTTATGGATAGACGTCCACTTCGTGTACGGCCATGGTCACGGCTGGTCCCGCGACCCCAACACGCGGTGCCGTCCGGCCAAGCCACCCCTCAACCATAACCAGGGGGACCCGGGGCCGATTACGCGAGCGGTTACCCGCTGTTGCGCAGCGCGCTCGCCAGCCCGTTCATCGTCAGCAAAATGCCGCGCTGCACCAGTTCGTCGTCATCGCCGGAGCGGTAGCGGCGGAGCAACTCCACCTGCAGGTGGTTCAGCGGCTCGAGGTAGGGAAAACGGTTGAACACCGAACGCGCCAGCGCGGGGTTATCGGCAAGCAGGTCGTCTTGACCGGTGATGAGCTTGTGCATGGCGATGGTTCGCCGGTGCTCGTCGACGATCTTGCCGAATACCCGGTGCCGTAATTCTTCGTCGGCCACCAGCTCGGCGTAGCGGGCCGCCAGGCCGAGGTCGCTTTTGGCCAGCACCTGCGCCATGTTCGACAGCACGCTGGCAAAGAACGGCCACCGCCGGTACAGCTGGTGCAGTATTTCCACCCGCTCGGCTTCGCTTTCGGGGCCCGCCGCGATCCACTGCTCGAACGCCGATCCGGTGCCGTACCAACCGGGCAGCATCACCCGCGACTGGCTCCATGCCAGCACCCACGGGATCGCGCGCAGGTCTGCGATCGATGCGGTGGGTTTTCGTGATGTCGGCCGGCTCCCTATGTTCAGTGAGCCGATTTCACTGACCGGTGTGGACGCCATGAAGTACTCGACGAAACCCGGTGTGTCGTGGACTAATTCGGCGTAAGCGCGTTGCGCGAGGGTGGCCACTTCGTCGAGCACCGCGTAGGCCGGTTCCGCGGCGTCACCCAGGCCCTCGACATCGAGCAAAGTCGACTCCAGCGTGGCGGCCAGCAAGCTTTCCAGGTTGCGCCGCGCTGTCTGCGGCTCGGCGTATTTGGCGGCGATCACCTCACCTTGCTCGGTGAGCCGCAGCGAGCCGTTCACCGCTCCGGGTGGTTGCGCCAGGATGGCTTGGTAGCTCGGCCCCCCACCGCGGCCGACGGTGCCGCCGCGACCGTGGAAGAGCCGCAACCGGATTCCGGTTTTGCGGGCCACCTCGACCAGAGTGAGCTCGGCGCGGTAGACCGCCCAGTTGGCGGCCAGGTACCCGCCGTCCTTGTTGGAGTCGGAGTAGCCGAGCATCACTTCCTGGCATCCGCCCTGGGCGTCTACCAGCGCTCGGTACAGCGGAAGGTCCAGCATCGCATGCAGGATCGCTGCGCCGTTGTGCAGATCGTCGATCGTCTCGAAGAGCGGTGAGATGGCCGCCGGACAGTGCGGTTCCGGCCCGGAGGCGTCCAGCAGGCCGGCCTCTTTGAGCAGGATCGCGGCCTCTAAGACGTCCGAGACTGAGCGGCACATGGAGATGACGTAGTTGGGCACCGCGGCGGGACCGTAGCGCTCGACGGCGTGGGCGGCGGCCCGGACGACGCCGAGTTCGCTGCGGGCCAAATCGGACAATTGCGCGTGGTCACCGACCAGCGGACGGCGGGTGCTCAATTCGCCCGCCAGCAACGCGACCCGCTCGTCTTCGGGCAACGAACCGTAGTCCGGGTGCACCCCGGCCCACGCCAGCAGCTCGCCGACCACTTCTTCGTGCACGTCGGAGTTTTGCCGCATATCCAGCCCGCATAGATGAAACCCGAAGGCGCGCACACCTTCTCGTAGCAGCGCCAGTCGGTCGTCTGCCAACAGCGCACTGCCGTGGGTGCGCAGTGACTCATCGATCGTGTCGAGATCGGCCTGCAGTTCGGCCGACGCGGAGTACGGCGGCAAGCCCAGATCAAGCTCGTGCTGCGGTTGCCGGTCCAAAATCTCGGCGGCGGTCGCAGTGAGCCGACCGCGGATCACCCGTACTGCTCGCCGGTAGGGCTCGTCGGCGCGGGCTTTGTCCTGGCAGCCCTCGGCCAGTTCGGCCAGTTCAGGGGTGACCGAGAGGAGTCGCGCCGACATCGACAGCTCCTGCTCAAGAGCGGTGAGTTCGGCCAGGTAATGCGCCAGCGCGGTATACGCGGCGCTGCCGGTGGCCAGCCGCACCACGTCGGCGGTCACGTTCGGATTGCCGTCGCGGTCACCGCCGATCCAAGAGCCGGGTTGCAGGATCGGTCCGGGGAGCAGGTCGGTGTCAGGCCAGCGAGCCCGCAACGCGTCCCGGACCTCGGCGTTGACCTGCGGAATCACCTTGAAGAACGCGGCCGGGTAATACCGCAGCCCCACCTCGATCTCGTCGGTGATCTGCAGCCGGGACAACCGGATCAGCGCGGTCTGCCACAGCGTGAGAACCTGGCGGCGCAACTCGAGTTCGATGTTGCGGCCGTCGTCGGTTTCGGTGTGCCCCTCCGCGTGCAGCCGCATCAATTCGGTGATCCGGTGCTGGGTGACGAAGACGGTGCGCCGACGGGTCTCGGTGGGATGGGCGGTGATCACCGGGGAGACCAGAGCGCCCTTTAACGCATCGGCGACCGTGGCCGAATCCAGCTCTGCCAGATCGAGTTTCGCGTAGGTTGCGGCTAAGCTGCTGTCCTGCGGTGGCTCGCCGGCGGCGACGTGAATCCCGCGTCGGCGCTCGCGGTGGATATCTTCAGCCACGTTGGCCAACAGCGCGAAGTGGCTGAACGCCCGGATAACCGGGATCGCCCGGTGGATGTCGAGCCCAGAGAACATCCGCGCCATCTCGGCTCGATCGATCTCCGAGTGCCGCACCCGAAACGATTCCACCCGGGCACGTTCCACGAGGTCGAATACCTCGTGCCCATTCTGCTCGCGCACCGTGTCGCCCAGGATGGTGCCCAGCAACCTGATGTCGGCGCGCATCGGCTCTGTCGCCTCGCGACCGACCAGGGTCCGCTGGACGGCACCGATCGGTTCCAGCGCGGTGTCAGAAACCTCAACCATGCGTCCCAGTATCGGTGCGGATCGCGTCGTCCGCCCGCCGACAGGTCAGCGGTACTTGATCAACAACTCCACACCGATGATGCACACCAGCCAGATGCCGGTGATGAACAGCGTCAACCGGTCCAGGTTCTTCTCCACCACGGTCGACCCGGACAGGCTGGACTGCACACCGCCGCCGAACAGCGTCGACAGGCCGCCACCCTTGGCACGGTGCAGCAGCACCAGCAACACCACCAGCAGGCTGGTGACCACCAGGGTGATCTGCAGGGCCAATTGCATGAGCTACAGCCTACCGGTGGCGCCGTGGTGTTACGGCAGCGGCCCACCGGCGGCGATCGCCGCCAGCGTCGCGAACTGCTCACCGTCCAGTGACGCCCCGCCGACCAGAGCCCCGTCGATGTCGTCGCGGGCGATGATGTCGGCGATGTTCTTGGCGTTCACCGAGCCGCCGTAGAGCACCCGCACGGTGTCGGCGATCTGCGGCGACGCCAGCGTGCCCAGTTCCTTGCGGATCGCCGCGCACACCTCCTGCGCATCGGTGGCGCTGGCCACCCGTCCGGTGCCGATCGCCCACACCGGCTCATAGGCGATGACGACGGCGCCGATCTGCTCGGCGGAGAGCCCGGCCAGCGACCCACGCAGCTGCTCGACGTTGTGGACCACGTGATTTCCCGCCTCACGGACGTCGAGGTGCTCGCCGATGCAGACGATCGGGGTCAATTCGTGCTTGAGCGCAGCGGCGGCCTTGGCGGCCACCAGCGCGTCATCCTCGTTGTGGTAGCTGCGCCGCTCGGAGTGCCCGACAACGACGAAGGTGCACCCCAGCTTGGCCAGAAAGGCTCCGCTGATGTCACCGGTGTAGGCACCCGAGTCATGCTGGGACAGGTCCTGGCCACCATAGGTCAACCGCAGCTTGTCGCCGTCGACCAGGGTTTGCACGCTGCGCAAGTCGGTGAATGGCGGCAGAACCGTAACGTCAACCTTGTCGTAGTACTTGTCCGGCAACGCGAACGCGATCTTTTGCACTAGCGCGATCGCCTCGAAGTGATTGAGGTTCATCTTCCAGTTGCCGGCGATCAGTGGCTTGCGGCTCACGCGTCTCCTTCTCCCTCGGCTTGATTCGGCTGGGGCCGGCCCAGTACCTCGATGCCGGGGAGCGTCTTGCCCTCAAGGTATTCCAGCGACGCTCCACCGCCAGTGGATATGTGCGAGAAGTCGCCCTCCGGGATACCGAGGGCGCGCACCGCGGCCGCGGAGTCACCACCGCCCACCACGCTGAACGCACCCCTGCCGGTCGCCGCGGCGATCGCCTCGGCGACACCCTTGGTGCCCGCAGCGAACGCCGGGAACTCGAACACGCCCATCGGGCCGTTCCAGAAGACGGTCCTGGCGTTGGACAGCAATGTGGTAAACCGTTTGACCGAGCCCGGCCCGATATCCAGCCCGATCAAGTCGTCCGGGATAGCGTCGGCCGCGACCGTCTGCGGCGGCGAGTCGGCGGCGAACTTCTCGGCCACCACGATGTCCACCGGCAGTCGCAGCACGTCGACGTAGGTGTCCAGCAGCCTGCGGCAGGTATCGACCATGTCGGTTTCCAGCAGCGACTTGCCTACCGAAAAGCCCTGTGCGGCAAGGAATGTGAAACACATCCCGCCACCGATCACGATGCTGTCGGCCTTGGTCGCCAGCGACTCGATGACGCCGAGCTTGTCAGACACTTTCGACCCGCCGAGCACCACCGCATACGGCCGCTGGGTCGAGCTGGTCAACTGCTCGAGCACCCGTATCTCCTCGGCCACCAGCGTGCCGGCGTAGTGCGGCAGCAGCGTGGCCACGTCATACACCGAGGCTTGCTTGCGGTGCACCACCCCGAAGCCGTCGGAGACGAAAGCCCCTGCCGGCCCGACTAATTCAGCCAGTTCCCTGGCCAGCGCGAGTCGCTCGCCGTCGTCCTTGCTGGTCTCGCGCGGGTCGAAGCGGATGTTCTCCAGCAACAGGATGTCACCGTCTGTGAGCCCCTCGGCACGGGCCAGTGCGTCGGTGCCGACAGGGGAACGATCGGGGCCGCCGGCCAGCTGCACGTGCTGGCCCAGCTGGTCGCCGAGCGCCGCAGCGACCGGTGCCAGCGACAACTTCGGGTCGGCCCCATTTTTGGGGCGGCCCAGGTGTGCTGCGACCACCACCTTGGCACCGGCCTGAAGAAGCGCCTTCAGCGTCGGTGCTGACGCGGTGATCCGGCCGGGATCGGTGATGGCTCCGTCGTCGTCGAGCGGCACATTCAGATCGGAGCGCACCAGCACGCCGCGACCCGAAACCCCTTCGGCCAGAAGGTCTGAAAGCGTGTGAACGGAGGACGTCGTCACGGTTAGAGCGACTTGCCGACCAGGGCGACCAGATCAATGAGGCGGTTGGAGTAGCCCCATTCGTTGTCGTACCAGGACACCACCTTGGCTTGGTTGTCGATCACCTTGGTCAGGCCGGAGTCGAAGATCGAACTGTGCGGATCGGTGACGATGTCGGTGGAGACGATCGGCGCGTCGTAGTACTTCAGAATGCCCTTGAGCCTGCCTTCGGCGGCGGCCTTGAATGCCGCGTTGATCTCCTCAGCGCTGGCGGATTTGGACAGGTCGACGGTCAGGTCGGTGACCGAACCGGTCGGAATCGGCACCCGCAGCGCATAACCGTCGAGCTTGCCTTTCAACTCGGGCATCACCAGCCCGATCGCCTTGGCCGCACCGGTGGAGGTCGGCACGATGTTCAGCGCGGCAGCGCGGGCGCGACGCAGATCCTTGTGCGGTCCGTCCTGCAGGTTCTGATCCTGGGTGTAGGCGTGGATGGTGGTCATCAGGCCCCTGACGATGCCGAACTCGTCCTGGAGCACCTTGGTAACTGGCGCAAGGCAGTTCGTCGTGCACGAGGCGTTGGAGATGATGTTCTGACTGCCGTCGTACTTGTCGTCGTTGACGCCAAGCACGATGGTGATGTCGGGATCGGTGGCGGGCGCGGAGATGATCACCTTCTTGGCGCCGGCCTCCAAGTGCCCTTTGGCCTTGGCCGCGTTGGTGAAAAGCCCGGTGGACTCGACGACGACGTCGACGCCGAGGTCGCTCCACGGCATTGCCGCCGGCCCCTCCCTGACCTCGAGCGCCTTGATCTTGTGGTTGCCCACAACGATGGTGTCCTGGCCTTCGAGGCTGACGTCGTAGGGCAGCCGGCCCAGGATCGAGTCGAATTTGAGCAGGTGCGCCAGTGTGTTGTTGTCGGTGATGTCGTTGACCGCGACCACCTCGATGTCGGCCCCAGAACTACCAGGACCCTGCTCCTGTTGAGCCAATAAGGCCCGGTAGAAGTTGCGTCCGATTCGACCGAAGCCGTTGATGCCTACTCGGACCGTCACTTGTCTCTCCCTGTCTTTCCTATGTCCGCTGATGAGCGCTCGCCGTCAGCCTAGATCAGTAACACGCACCGTTGCCGCGCCGGTAAGAGTGCGGACGGTTACCCTGCGGATAGCCATCGATGGACCTCGTTCCCTGTGCCGCACATCAGCTACCCAAGAGCTGCCCAAGTTGACTGCAAACGGCCGGGCAGTTAAGACCTGGTGACTGGATCGCGTTGACTTGTGTCGAGCAGTTCCGGCACGAATCCCGCATTGCGCAGGATCGCATCCACGCAATGAATTTTGAATTTAAGTTACCTGGCCGTGAGCTAAACGCTGCGCCGAATCCGCGATTGTTAACCCCGCCGATGGCTGCCAACGGTAGGGGTCCGACGTCAGCCGCGGCGTTGCTTGCGGAGCCACCTCAGCGCTGACTGGGCGGCGTGGTAACCGCACAGCCCGTGGATACCGGCTCCCGGCGGCGTGGACTGTGAACACAGGTAGACACCTGGCACGCCGGTCGCATAGGGATTGACGGCGACCCGCGGGCGGAAGATGACCTGGATCCCGTCGTTGGCGCCACCAATGATGTCGCCGCCGATGAAGTTGGGGTTGTAGGCCTGCAGTTCGGCGGTTCCCTTGCTGACGGTCGCGACAACGCGGTCACGGAATCCCGGGGCGAACCGTTCTATCTGGTCGATGATGGCGGCGGTCGCGTCGCCGGTGTAGCCGAACGGCACGTGCGCGTACGCCCATATCGGGTTGATATCGCCCGCAGACCGGGATGGGTCGGCCAGGTACTGCTGCCCGACGAGCACAAATGGCCGCCCAGCCATCTTGCCTTGTGCGCGTTGATGTTCGGTGTCGGCGATCTCGTCGAAGGTGCCGCCGAGATGGACGGTGCCCGCCCGCGCACAATCGGGGTTCGTCCACGGGATGTCACCCTCGATGGCGAAGTCGGCCTTGAACGCCGACGAACCCTCGCGGTAGCGCCGATACGACCGCTTGATCCGGCCGGGCATGACATCGCCATAAATCTTCAGCGCCGCTGCCGGACTGAGATCGAGCAAGACGATGTCGGCATCGGGGATGTCTCTGCGACTCGCGACGGTCACTCCGGTGGTCACAGCGCCGCCGTGCTCTTTCAAGGCGGCGGCCAGGGCTTGGGTGATTGAACCAGACCCCCCTTGGGCGACGGGCCATCCGTAGCGGTGCCCGCTGGCCAGCATCATCAGGCCAAGCGCTGCGGTCAGCGGCCGGTCCAGCCTGGTGAACATGTGCGCGGCTGTGCCGCCGAACAATGCGCGCGCCTGCTCGGTGCGAAACCAGCGGGCCATCGTGGTGGCCGGCAGCAGCGCGCGCGGCCCGAAGCCGGCCAGACGAATCGGGTGACGGGGAAGGTGGAGTACCGGGCGAAGCAAATCCTCGCCGAGAGAATCGAATCCCGCCGCGAGGTCTCCTATCGCACGCCGCCACCGGGTGGCGTCGGGTCCCATGCGGGCCGTGGTCTGATCGATCGACTGATACAGCACACCGGCGGTCCCGTCGTCGAGCGGGTGCGCACAGTCGATCTCCGGCCACTTCCACACCAGCCCGTAGCGCTGCAGGTCGATCTGCTTCCAGAACGGCGAGCCGACGCCCATCGGATGAGCCGCCGAGCAGTGGTCGTGGATGACTCCGGGCACCGTCAGTTCACCTGAGCGCGCTCCCCCGCCGATCGTGTCGCGAGCCTCCAGCACCTGCACGTCGACAGCGTGACGGGCAAGGTGGATCGCCGCGGCCAGACCGTTGGGACCGGCACCGACCACCACCGCGTTCGTCATCTCGTGGCGCGTCGCGTAGTGACGTGAACGGGAAACTCGTCATGGGGTTCGGGCCACGGCTGGCGTGACAGCATGTCCGCGACGTCAACGTAGCCCGCCTCGATCACCCCGGCCTTGGCGTCGGCAATGCGGTACCACTGCTTTTGAATGTGGATCGGTTGACCCTCGAGGATGATGACGCGGACGTCGCCGTCGGCGAAGTGGCACCGCCGCTGTACAGCTTCCAGCAGCTGCTCGTTGTGCAGGTGGCCCTCGCCGAAGTTCCACCCGACGAGCGGCCCGGCAACGATTTCGCCCTCACGCACCTTGTAGTCGGCTTCGTTGTCGATCGCGCGAGGCAACAGGCCATTGAGCGCCCTGCCATGCGTATGCATCGCCCGAAACGCCGCCGTCTTGTCGGCCATGATTTCGGCAGTGTCCGCATCGTAGAGCTTGGCCAGCTGATTGACAACGAGCGCAGAGCTTTTGACGACGTTAGCCTCTATCTTGTCCTCGGCACCGGCACGGAAGCACCACACACTGGTCGCCCAGTTGCCGGCGTAGTAGCGCATGGCGGGCAGGAACGAAACCTTTTCGGGGAACAGGTTTCCCGCGATCACAACGGCTACCGCGACGATCACGAGGAGCAGCAGCAGAGGTGACCGAAGATCGGTGGCCTGGATGGTGCCGTAGTACCCGAACAGATAGAACAACGAGAAGATGAAGAACACGTTCCACTCCAACGGGACTCCCATCGGGAGGTTGGAAAGGATGTTGAGGTGGAAGAGCACCATGAATCCGATGAGGAACCACCGCCATGGTTGTCCGTCGGCAATGAACACCAGAATCCCCGGGACCAGGAATTCGGCCGTGGTACCGCCGACATGGGCCATGGCCTTGGGCAACCACGAAGGTCGTAGGTCGTTGACCGGGTCGAGGTAGAGCATGTGCTTGAACCCGTTGAACAGCCTGCTGCGCAGCAGCGCGTTGTTGCTCGTCATTACCGCCACGACGTAGGGGAAATGGTGGTTGAGCTTGGACGTCGCCGCCCCCCACCAGAGGCAGAGCATGATGATCTTGAAAGCCGCGATCTGATCGGTGAAGGGAAAGAAGAACACGATCAATTTCAACCAATAGTGTTCACCGCGCGCCGCCAGGAAGATGGTCTTGTCGCGCAGACCCAACAGCGCCAGGGCGACGATCGTCGGGATTACCAGCACGGGGTTGATCAAACCGACATCCCCGGTTGCGGTGACCGGCCCGCCGTGGCCGGGTGACAGCAGCGCCCACACCCCGCCGATCAACACGACGGCATACAGGGCGACGTCGACAACGGTGCGGGTATCACCGCGGGTAAACGGAACCTTGTCCGGCCAGGCAGGCAGCCGAATTGTCTTGGGCCGCAACCAATAGAGGAACCCGCCGATGGGCGGCATGAAGCGCCCGGTGAGCGGGCCTGATCCGCAGCCAAAACCCAGGACCTCGAACAGCAGGGTGAAGATGATGACCTTCTGGTACACGATCGGTTGTGTCCACCAGTCGCCGATGCGACCCAGTCCGCCCAGGCCCGGGGTCAGCGAGATGATCGCGGCGGCGCCCGCCACGTACCCCGCGATCTTGAGCAGGTAAAGCAGATACACCGCGTACGGGGTACCGAAGCCGTGTTCCGCCCAGTGCCGGGTCACGATCTGCAGTCGCATTGCCCGTGGTTGGCTCGGCCAGGTATCGCGATCGACGTCCGGAAGCTCTGGTGACATGAATCCCATGGTTGGCCTCGCTCCAGGTGTATTGGCGCATCCAATGTAGTCCGCACCGCGATGCCGGCGTGCCGATTTTCTACGCCTTAATGCCCAGCCGGTGACGCAATGACGAAAACCGCTGCGGCAACGGTTGATTCACCCGGGCTGGGGTTACCTACCGGACCACGAACCGCGTCCGCGGAGAAATTGTGGGAGCTTCACCCTGGGCCCGACGGGGAAATCGCCGGCGCAGCTTTTCGATCATGTGGTCGAGAATCTGCCGATCCTGTTCTTCGATCCGCGTCATGCGCCGAAAGCTGTCGGCGGCATCGACGTCGCCGTTGGTTTCCGCAGTGGCGATCGCCTTCTGATATTCATCGATCCGGTGGTCGACGAGACGGCGGCTTTGAATGAGCAGACGCATGAAGTAGTCGGCCTGGAGATGATCCGCCGTGTCCGCCACAGTTGCGGCGGGATCGACGTCACCGGCACGCCGGTCTAGGGGCAGTGCGGACGGCGACGATCCTTGACTGACATGGGCCGGTTCAGGCCGGACCATGCTGGTGTGGGGCCGAAGCGCGCGCCGGTCACGAGCGCTAGTCGACCTGCGTGCAGCGCCCGAACGCGCGCCACGCTCGTGGGACAAACCGGCCACGTCCATCGGCTACCCATTTCTCGAGGATCGGCTTAGAGCGTCGTAACAATAGCGCCCGAATCCGACCGGGCACCATATGCGCGGACGAGAAAAGAGAGAAACACCATGACAGCGGCCCTGCCCCGGTCGCTACCATCGAGGGACTCGACGCGGCAATGCAGCCTCGCGGGAGCGTCAAGGGAGGAACGTGACCGACAGCGATAGCCCAGAGATCGGGGACATCGGCAAATTCGACCCCGTCCTGACACAGCGCCTGATGGCTGCGATGCGCCCGGTCTTGAAGGCGTATTTCCGGTCGGAGGTGCGCGGCCTGGATTCTTTCCCGCCCGGCGGAGCACTGGTCGTCGGTAACCATTCCGGCGGAATGTTCCCGATGGACGTCCCGATCTTCAGCGTCGACTTCTACGAAAAATTCGGCTACGACCGGCCGGTCTACACGCTGAGCCACGACATCCTCATGACCGGCCCTACCGGGCAATTGTTCCGGCGTACCGGATACATCCGGGCCAGCCGGGAGAACGCAGCCAACGCCCTACGGTCCGGCGGCGTCGTGATCGTCTTCCCCGGCGGCGACTACGACGCATACCGGCCCACCCTCTCGGAGAACGTCATCGACTTCAACGGCCGCAAGGGATACGTCAGCACGGCAATCGAGGCGGGCGTGCCCATCGTGCCCGCGGTGTCCATCGGCGGACAGGAGACCCAGCTCTACCTGTCCCGCGGCACGTGGCTGGCCGAGCGGCTGGGCATAAAGCGCTTGCTGCGCAGCGCCATCCTGCCGGTCTCGTTCGGCTTCCCATTCGGGTTCAGCGCCGTGATCCCGCCCAATCTGCCGCTGCCCACCAAGATCGTCACGCAGGTGCTGGAACCGATCGACATCGCCGCGCAGTTCGGCGACGACCCAGACGTCGACGAGGTCGACGAGCACGTGCGGTCGGTGATGCAGCAGGCCCTCAAGGACCTCGCCGGCCAAGCGCCGTTTCCCGATTCTGGGCTGAGCCATGGCAACTCGCATTAACCAGGCCCTGGGCATCATCACCACCCTGAGGCGCGCCGGAATGATCGCGCCGATGCGCCCCGACCGCTACCTGAAGATGGCCGCCGCCATGCGTCGCGAAGGCATGGGCATCACCTCGGGCTTCGCGGCTGCGGCGCAGCGCTGCCCGGACCGGCCTGGGCTGGTCGACGAACTGGGCACCTTGACCTGGCGGCAGCTCGACGAGCGGATTGACGCGTTGGCCGCGGCGCTGCAAGGGTTGCCCTCGGGCCAGTGCGTCGGGATCATGTGCCGCAATCACCGCGGCTTCGTCGAGGCGTTGGTGGCCGCCAACCGGATCGGCTCGGACATCCTGCTACTCAACACGTCGTTCGCCGGGCCGGCGCTGGCCGACGTGGTCAACCGCGAAGGCGTCGACACCGTCATCTACGACGAAGAGTTCACCGCGACGGTGGACCGCGCGCTGGCCGACAAACCGGACGCAACCCGCATCGTGGCGTGGGCCGACGGGCCGCATGAGCTGACCGTCGAGAAACTGGTCACCGCCCACACCGGGCAACAGCCCAAACGCACCGGTCACAAGGGCAGGATGATCCTGCTGACTTCCGGCACCACCGGAACACCCAAGGGCGCCAACCAGTCTGGCGGCAGCGCTGGAATAGGCACGCTCAAGGCGATCCTGGATCGTACGCCGTGGCGGGCCGAGGAGACCACCGTGATCGTGGCGCCGATGTTCCATGCGTGGGGCTTTTCGCAGTTGGTGTTCGCCGCGTCGATGGCCTGCACGGTGGTCACCCGGCGCAAATTCGACCCGGAGGCCACGCTGGACCTCATCGACCGCCACCAGGCAACGGGCCTTGTGGTGGTGCCGGTGATGTTCGACCGCATCATGGATCTGCCCGCCGAGGTGCGAAACCGCTACAGCGGCCGGTCCTTGCGCTTCGCCGCGGCATCGGGTTCGCGGATGCGCCCCGATGTTGTCATCGCGTTCATGGACCGGTTCGGGGACGTGATCTACAACAACTACAACGCCACCGAGGCCGGCATGATCGCCACCGCCACACCGCAGGACTTGCGCGCGGCACCCGACACCGCTGGCCGGCCCGCGGACGGGACCGAAATCCGCATCCTGGACCCGGAATTCAACGAAGTGCCCACCGGCGAGGTCGGCAGCATCTACGTCCGCAACGACACCCAGTTCGACGGCTACACGTCGGGCACCACAAAGGACTTCCACGCCGGGTTCATGTCATCGGGAGACGTCGGGTATTTCGACGAGGCCGGGCGGTTGTTCGTCGTCGGTCGCGACGACGAGATGATCGTCTCCGGCGGAGAGAACATCTACCCGATCGAGGTGGAGAAGACATTGGCGGCACACCCCGAGGTGGCGGAGGCGGCGGTGATCGGCGTGGACGACGAGGAGTATGGCCAGCGGCTGGCGGCGTTCGTGGTGCTGGCCCCGGGCGCACCGGCCACCCCCGACACGCTCAAGCAACACGTCCGGGAGAACCTGGCCAACTACAAGGTGCCCCGCGAAATAACGGTCGTCGACGAACTTCCCCGCGGCAGCACCGGCAAGGTCCTGCGCAGCGAACTGCAATCACGGGTCACCGGCTGATGCGGCTCGAATGGGTTCGACGCCCGAGGCCGCTGACGCGCGCTGCGGTGGAATTCATCAACGCCGCCAACGGATTACGCCCGCTCACCCGGAACTCCTACGCCTCGGTGCTGGTGTTCTGGTTCGGTTGGCCGACCTCGGAGGTGCCGGGCCTTTACGCCACCGCCTCCCTGCTGGACGCCGTGCGCCGCGGCCGCCGCGGCGATTTCGCCGGACGCGAAGGGAAAGTCGGCGCTGGCCCTGACGGTTGCGTCCTGGCCGATCCTGGGAGTGATCCGCTACCGCGGTGCCACCACCCCGGGTCCGGTACTGGAAGCCGGGCTGACCGAACAACTCGGACCCGATTACGCCGAGGAACTGGCTGCGCTGCCCACTGAGCCGACCCGTAGTGGGCGGCGCAACCTGCCTCTGCGCACCACCGTGGCCCGGCGGCGCTTCGTCGACAAGCAGAACATCGTGTCCTACGGCCCGCACGGCCGCAGCAACCTGGCCGACATCTGGCGCCGCCGCGACCTGCCGCGTGACGGCAAGGCGCCGGTCCTGTTGCAGGTACCCGGCGGCGCGTGGATGATCGGGTGGCGCCGTCCGCAGGCGTATCCGTTGATGAGCCACCTGGTTTCGCGCGGCTGGGTGTGCGTGTCGATGAACTACCGGGTTTCTCCGCTGCACACCTGGCCCGACCACATCGTCGACGTCAAACGTGCGCTGGCGTGGGTCAAGGAGAACATCGCGGCCTACGGCGGGGACCCGAATTTCGTCGCGATCAGCGGCGGGTCCGCCGGTGGTCATCTGTCCGCGTTGGCTGCCCTGACCCCCAACGACCCCAAGTTCCAGCCGGGCTTCGAAGAGGCCGACACGTCGGTGGTGGCCGCCGTCCCGTACTACGGGCGCTACGACTGGTATTCCACCGAGGCCGACGGGCGCGCCGAGTTCGTCGAGGTGCTCGAAAGGTTAGTGGTCAAACGGAAACTCAGCACGCACCGGCACATCTATCTCGACGCCTCGCCGATCCGGTACGTACGGCCAGACGCGCCACCGTTCTTCGTCTTGCACGGGCGCGACGATTCCCTCATTCCGGTCGGCGAAGCGCAAGAGTTCGTCGATGAACTGCGGGCGGTGTCGAAGTCCCCGGTCGCCTACGCCGAATTGCCCGGTGCCCAACACGCTTTCGACATCTTCGGTTCCCCACGGGCGCATCAATCCGCCGAGGCGGTGGCCCGGTTCTTGTCCTGGGTGTACGCGACCAGCTATTTGGGCCGCGCCTAGCCGCTTAGCGCCGCGGCCTTCTCGAGTTCGGTCAGCGCCGGTTCGATGCGATCGGCCATGTCGTCGATGTCATTGGCCACTTCGGGCGTCGTCACAAAACCGAAGTCCAGGTAGTCCTGGTAGGAGAAGCAGGTGATGTTCAGGGCGACGTCCATGACCGGCGGCCCCAGCGGCACCAGCGACTCCAGTTTGGCGCCCGCCATGTACAGCGGGCAGGACGGACCGGGGACGTTGGACACCACCAGGTTGATGGGGGCCAGGTTTCGCGACAGCCCACTGGCCGTGTACGCACGTGCGGCCAGCTGCAGCAGCCCGGGCGGCGTGGTTTCGGTAAGCCCCATGATCTGATGCGCCGAGAGCGCCTTGGCCATTAACTTGGCGCTCTGGGTGCTTTCGTGGATGGCCTGCAGCCGCTCGGCCGGATCTTCGATGTCGGTGGCAAGGGATGCGGTCATCGAGCTGATCTTGTTGCCGACTTCACTCTTGTCCTGGTCGGTGCGGGTTGAGACGGGGATCTGCGCAATGAGCGGTTTGGCCGGCAGCTCACCACGTTTCTGCAAGTATTCGCGGGCGGCGCCGGCCACGAGCGCGAGCACGACGTCGTTGAGCTTGACGCCGAAAGCGTCCTTGACGACCTTGGCCCGCGCCAGCTCGACGCGGCAGCCGGTAATCCGGCGGTGCGGCGACACCGCCGCGTTGAAGCGGGTCTTGGGCGCTTCGAAGTAGCGCGGTGGCCTGCTGCTGACGCCCAATGCGGCGACCTGCTGGCGCAACGTCTGCTCCACGCAGTCGGGCGATGCGGAACGGCGTCATGATTCCGACGTTGACGAGCGCGCCCACCGCGCGTCGTTCCAGACTCGGAAGCTGGAATCCCACCAGCGATCCGACCGTCTCCTGTTGCGGCGGCCGAGGTTCCGGCGTGACATCCAAGAAGGATTTCACCCAGCCCGGCGCCAGAGACGCCGTCGACGATGGCGTGGTGCATCTTGGTCAGCGTGGCGAATCCGGCCGCCCTCGACGCCCTCGATCACCCACAGTTCCCACAGCGGTCGGGAGCGGTCCAGCTTGTAGGACATCAGCCGGCCCACCAGCTCGTCGACCTCGCGGCGACCGCCTGGAGCGGGAACGCCGATGCGACGGACGTGGAAGTCGACGTCAAGCTCCTCGTCCTCGACGAACCACGGCCGGTCCAGCCCGAGCGGGGCACCGGTGACCCGCCAGCGCAACTGCGGCACCTCCGGCAGTCGCTCGATGATCAGTTGTCGGAGTCGCTGAAAGCTGTAGTCGGGCGCATCGCTGGGATCGCAGATCGCCAGCGCACCCACATGCATATGCCAGCCCGCAGTCTCTGCAGACCAAAACGCCGCATCAACACTTGAAAGCCGTTTCATGCCCCGACCGTAGCCCGCGCCTGCCCGCTGCGCGGGCCTATGGTCAACAAACTCGCGGCTAGCTCGGCTTGATTGCCGGTCCCCCTCACGCCGCTTTCGCGGCGCGCATCGTCGCCGGGCTAGGCATCCTCCAGCAGGTCTGGCGTCACCGCCGACTCGGTGTCGGGGATGCCCTCGACCTTCGCCTTGCGATCGGCCATGGACAACAACCGCCGAATACGGCCTGCCACAGCATCTTTCGTCATCGGGGGGTCAGCGAGCCGGCCCAGCTCCTCCAGCGAAGCCTGCCGGTGCTCGACGCGCAGTTTGCCGGCCGAGGCGAGATGGTCGGGGACGGTATCGCCGAGGATCTCCAGCGCCCGCTCCACCCGGGCGGCCGCCGCAACCGCGGCCCGCGCCGAGCGGCGCAGATTGGCGTCGTCGAAATTGGCGAGCCGGTTGGCCGTCGCCCGCACCTCGCGACGCATCCGGCGCTCCTCCCAGACGAGCCGGGTGTCCTGGGCGCCCATCCGGGTCAGCAATGCGCCGATCGCCTCGCCGTCGCGCACCACCACCCGATCGGCGCCACGCACCTCGCGGGCCTTCGCGCTGACCCCGAGCCGGCGTGCCGCGCCCACCAACGCCAGCGCGGCCTCCGGGCCGGGGCAGCTGACCTCCAATGCCGACGACCGTCCCGGCTCGGTCAGCGACCCGTGCGCCAAAAAAGCTCCTCGCCATGCGGCTTCGGCGTCGGCGATACTGCCGCCGACGACCTGGGCCGGCAGACCGCGTACCGGACGCCCCCGCTTGTCGAGCAGGCCGGTCTGGCGTGCCAGCGCCTCGCCGTCGTTGGCCACCCGCAGCACGTATCGGGTGCTCTTGCGAATCCCGCTGGCCGACAACACATGCACGACCGCGTTGTATCCGTAGAGCTCAAAGATGTCTTTGCGCAGTCGCCGCGCAACGTTGCCCAGGTCTACCTCGGCCTCGACGACCACCCGACCGCCGACGATGTGCAATCCGCCGGCGAACCTCAGCAGAGACGTGACTTCCGCGCGACGCGCGCTGACCGATTTCACGACCAGGCGGCTCAGTTCGTCCTTGACTTCGGTCGTCATCGCCACGCGTCGTCACCCCTTGGTCCGCTGCCAGCCGGTCCGTTCCCACCGGTCGGTGGACTTGCACCGTCGACCCGAATCTCTGCGGTGGCCGTGACCGGAGGCGCTGCCGGACCCTTGTGGCCCGCTCGGACCCCGTCCAGGGCCGCCGCGAGCTTGCCTGGGTCATGTAAAGGTGTACCAGGTCTGGCCACGTCGGCGAAGTGGACCTCGGCTTGTAGCAGTGTTGCGGTGCGGCGCAGTTGCTCCCGTTCCCGCTCACTGGGCACCCGTTCGGCGTCGATGATGATGTCGTGCACGGTGAACCCCGGTGCGTGCTGGGCCAGCACGTGCAGATGGCGCTCCACGGAGAAGCCGGCCGTCTCCCCCGGCTCGGCCACCAAGTTGAGCACCAGCGCACGGCGGGCAGTGGTGGCCTGCAGCGCCGCCGCCAGCCCTGGCACCAGCACATGCGGGATCACGCTGGTGAACCACGACCCGGGACCCAGCACCACCAGGTCGGCGGCCATGATGGCGTCGACGGCCTGCCGTGTCGCCGGCGGGTCGGCGGGCAGCAGCCGCACCCGCCGCACCTTGCCCGGTGTGGTCGCGATCGCCACCTGACCGCGGATCAGCCGGAATATCCGCGGATCGGCCTCCAGGCCGGACACGTCGGCCTCGATCTGCAGCGCAATCGGGCACATCGGCAGCACCCTGCCTTTGACGCCGAGGATGCGTCCGAGCTCGTCGAGGGCGGCGACCGGATCGGCCAGCACCTCGGACAGGCCGGCAAGCATCAGGTTGCCGATCGGATGTCCGGCCAGGGCGCCACTGCCGCCGAATCGGTGCTGCAGGATGGTCGCCCACAGTTGCCCATGCGGGCTGTCAGATGCCAACGCCGCCAAGGCCATTCGCAAATCGCCCGGCGGCACCACGTCTAGTTCGCTGCGCAGCCGGCCGGAAGAACCACCATCATCGGCCACGGTCACCACAGCGGTGACGTGGGGAGTCAGCCGGCGGGCTGCAGACAGCGTCGCGTACAAGCCGTGTCCACCGCCCAGCGCAACGATGCCCGTTCGCTCATTCGCGACCCAGATCCCGGTGCAGCACCCGCACCGACAGTTGGGCATTGGCCTTCAGCAGCTGCATCAATGCCTCGGCGATCGCGACGCTGCGATGCTTACCGCCGGTGCAGCCGATGGCGACCGTCATATAACGCTTACCCTCCCGGCGGTAGCCCTCGACAACCAGAGATAGCAATCGATGGTAAGCGTCGAGGAACTCCGCCGCGCCAGGCTGGCGCAACACATAATCACGTACCGCCGGGTGCTTGTCCGGTGAGGGGACGCA
This sequence comes from uncultured Actinomycetota bacterium, assembly GCA_963730415.1. Lineage (GTDB taxonomy): Bacteria > Actinomycetota > Actinomycetes > Mycobacteriales > Mycobacteriaceae > Mycobacterium. The sequence goes on from CAVSSC010000005.1 coordinate 100,705, forward strand.
ACTCGTCGACCCAGTGCGGGTTCGGCAGGAATCGCACGTCCATCACCATGTCGGCGTCCATCGGCAGGCCGTACTTGAAGCCGAACGACTCGACGGTGACGCTGGTAGACGCGCTGGCATCGCCGCCGAAGGCACGCTCGATGCTCTCCCGTAAGCCCCGCACCGACAGTGTCGACGTGTCGATGATCAGGTCGGCGGTGGCGCGGACCGGAGCCAGCATCCGGCGCTCGGCGGCAATGCCCTCGGCCAAGGTCTGACCGCCCTGCAGTGGGTGGCTGCGGCGATTCTGTTCGTAGCGGCGCACCAACATGTCGTCGGATGCTTCCATGAACACCACGCGCGGGGTGATGTTGCGGGTGGCCAGCTCGGTGCGCACCGAGTCCAGATCGCCGGTGAATCCGCGCGACCGCACGTCCATCACCACCGCCAGCTGGGTGATCCGCGAGCCGGCCGCCAGCCCGAAATCGACCATCCGGGTAATCAGCTGGGGTGGCAGGTTGTCGGCCACATACCAGCCGAGGTCCTCGAGCACCTTGGCAGCAGTACCCCGCCCGGCCCCCGATAATCCGGTCACCAGAACGACGTCGATACCGGCTGCGGCGTCCACCGGGCGGCCCTCCGCCAACTCACCCTGGCCCGTCATTGCCCGCCTCCGGGCTGCTCAGGTCGCAGCGCCTCCAGGACGGCGGTGGCGGTGGCCACGCCGATGCCAGGAACGGCGGTGATCTGGTCGACGGTGGCCTCCTTGAGGCGAGCTATCGATCCGAAATGGGTTACCAGCGCCTTGCGGCGATGTTCTCCCAATCCTGGCACCGAATCCAGCGCCGATGCCGTCATTCGCTTGGATCGCTTGCTGCGATGGTAGGTGATGGCGAACCGATGCGCCTCGTCACGGACCCGTTGCAGCAGATAAAGCCCCTCGCTGTTGCGCGGCATGATGATGGGATCCGGCTCGGACGGCACCCAGACCTCTTCCAGCCGCTTGGCCAAGCCGATCACCGCGACATCGGTGATACCGAGCTCGTCGAGCACCGCGCTGGCTGCGTTGACTTGCGGCGCACCGCCGTCGACGACATACAGATTTGGCGGATAGGCGAACCGGCGCGATTTTCCTTCCGGCGAAAGCATATTCGGGTCGTTCTGGTCGCTCAGGTGCCGCAGGAACCGGCGGCGGGTCACCTCGGCGATGGAGGCGACGTCGTCAGAGCGTCCCTGTCCGGCGGCTTCCCGGATCCCGAAGTGGCGGTAGTCCGATTTGCGCGGCAGGCCGTCCTCGAACACCACCAGCGAGCCCACTACATCCGTCCCCTGCACGTGGCTGACATCGACGCATTCGATGCGCAGCGGCGCTTCGGGCAAGCCAAGAGCTTCCTGAATATTCTGCAGCGCAGCCGATCTGGCGTTGAAGTCGCCGGCCCGCTTCAGTTTGTGTTGCTGCAGTGCTTCTTTCGCGTTGCGCTGCAACGGTTTCGGCCAGGGCGCGTTTGTCGCCGCGCCGGGGCACTCGCAGTGCGACCCGTGAGCCGCGCAGACCGGACAGCCAGCTGGCCAGCTCTTCGGCATTGGACGGCAGACAGGGCACCAGCACCTCGCGGGGCACCGGGTTAGCGGATTCGTCGGCGGCGCCGTCCAGTTCTGCCTGCTCGCCGTAGAACTGCGTCAGGAACTGCTCGACCAATTGTTCTTCGCCGGAATCACCGGGATCTCCGGACTTTTCGACGATCCAGCCACGCTGGCCGCGCACTCGGCCGCCGCGAACGTGGAAGACTTGCACCGCCGCTTCGAGCTCGTCGTCGGCGAAGGCAACCACGTCAGCGTCGGTGCCGTCGCCGAGCACCACCGCCTGCTTCTCCATGGCTCGCTTCAGCGCGGACAGGTCGTCACGCAGCCGCGCGGCCCGCTCGAAATCGAGTTGTTCGGCCGCCGCGTTCATCTGCTGCTCCAACTCTCGGGCAAACCGATCGGTCTTGCCGGACAGGAAGTCGCAGAAGTCTTCCACGATTTGGCGATGCTGCTCGGCGCTGACCCTGCCGACACAGGGCGCCGAGCATTTGTCGATGTAGCCGAGCAGACATGGACGGTCGATCTGCCTGTGCCGCTTGAACACTCCGGCCGAACAGGTGCGCGCCGGGAACACCCGGGTGAGCAGATCCAGCGTTTCCCGGATGGCCCACGCGTGCGAATACGGCCCGAAATAGCGCACACCCTTGCGGCGTGGGCCGCGGTAGACCATCAGCCGGGGGAACTCTTCGTTGAGGGTGACGGCCAGCACCGGATAGGACTTGTCGTCGCGGTAGCGGACATTGAAGCGCGGATCGAACTCCTTGATCCAGTTGTATTCCAGCTGCAATGCCTCGACTTCGGTGTTGACCACCGTCCACTCGACCTTGGCCGCGGTGGTCACCATCTGCCGGGTTCGCGGATGCAGGTTGGCGACATCGGCGAAGTATGACGTCAGCCGGCTACGCAGGCTCTTGGCCTTACCGACGTAAATGACTCGCCCGTGCTGGTCCCGGAATCGGTAGACGCCCGGCTCTACCGGGATGGACCCGGGCGCGGGGCGATACGTCGCGGGATCTGGCACGCATCCAGGCTAGTAGTCGCTAAAAGGGCGGAGGCTCGTCGGGATCGGGTGGTGGGGCGTGCGTGTCTTTCGCGGCGGTTGCGGCAGCCTGGGCTTCGGCTAATTCGCGGCTTCGGCGGTTGCGTCTGAGTTCTGCGGTGATGCGATTCGCGCGGTTTTGGCTGCGGGTGCGAGTACGGGCAGGCATCATCGCATCGCGGTTACCGCAATGAACATCGGGGGTGCGCGGCACCGAGGCCGGCTCGCCGGTGGGCGCGCACAGGCTCGGGAACAGCAGCGCGCTGCCCGGAGTGGTCACGTAAGTCTGTCCATCGGGAAGGACCCAGATCACCGTGCCGTCCGGCAACTGTTTGTCGCGCCAACCCCAGAAAGTCTTGAGCAGGTGGTGTTTTCTACATAAACATTTCAGGTTCGACGGGTGCGTGCGGCCGCCGTCGCTGTAAGCGACGGTATGGTCCAAGTCGCATTCCATCGCTGGATGATCACAACCCGGGGCACGGCAGGTCAGATCCCGGCACCGCACGAAGTCGGCGAGTTTGGCGGAGGGGGTGTATCCCGGCTCAGGATCTGCTGCCGGCCAGCTCAGCGGCTGCAGCCTGGCGGACTGCGCCAGCTCGGCGACCAGCTCGGCCGAGATGAGCCCGTCGACGCCCGGCAACACACCCGGCGTGGTCCCGGTTCCATCGACACTGCTCTGCTCAGCCACCACATGGATCACCACGTTGCTCGCAGCCGGTGTTGCCGCGTCGCAGCCGGTAGATCCGCAGCCGCACACCAGCCGCTCGGTACCCGCGGCCAGCGCACCCAGCGCATCGGCACGACGCTGCGCGCGGGTGCGCGGATCGGCATCGCAGACGGTGGACGCGAGCTCGTCGAGCCGGCGGTCAAGGGCTCGCCCGGTGGTGGCGAACACGCCCCCAGTCACCCAGGCCATACCCGACTCGTCGGCGTCGACATCAATAAATCGATCGTTGGCCGCCTTGGCGGCCCGGCGGACCGCGTCGCGATCGACCTTCGCCACCACTTGGTCTACCGCCGCCGCCAGCCTGCCTCGCGTTATCGACGGGCATCGCGACAACAGGACCGCCAGCTGGGCGTCGACTTTCGCCAGCGCGTCGGCATCGGTGATCAAATCGGTGCGAAATACCACGGTTTGGAACGCCCGGTAGTCGATGTCGCCGGCCTGGAACACCTTTCCCACCTCCGGTAGCCGGTCTCGCATGGCCATTGCGTAGCGCAGGTAGCTCGACCCCATTGACACACTGGTCCGCAGAGCGGCCGCCACCTGCGCGGCCACCGCGTCCCAGGTGTCTGCGGCCCAGTCCTCCCGCTCCCCGGAATCCCGGCAGCGCAGCACGAACAACTCACCGATGGCCACTAGCCGCTCGGCGGCGGCCCGGGACTCCACCCGCGCGGCGTCCTGCACCCGGCCCAGCAGCGCCGCCGACTCCGGCGTCGGTCGGGAGGCATGCCACCATTCGAACATGTGTGCGGCTCCTCAGGTTCTTGTGGGTAGCTGTGGGTGTAGGCCGCCGAGGGTTAGGTAGATCATTGAAGTCAGTGTTTGGGCGGAGTGGTGGCCGTAGCCGCGGGCGTTGATGAGGCGGATTTTGGCGTTGATGCCTTCGATGAGGGCGTTGGATAGTCCGAGTTCGACGGCGGCGATGACGGCCTCGAAGTAGACCTGAAGGCGTTTGCCGAGGGCTACGAAGGCAGGGATGCGACTGCGTTTGGCGGCGGTGATCCAGCGCCGCAGGTGTTGGCGTGCCCCGTCGGGTGGGTGTTCAAGGCGGTAGAGGTCGCGGAGTTGTTCTTTAAGGGTCCAGGCGCGGCCGATGCGGTGGTTGGTGCGGGCGATCTGGTTGACCAGGGCGCGTTTGTCGTCGGTGAGTTTGTCCTGCCCGGTGCGCAGTGCCCAGCGAGCGGCCCTCCATTGTCCGGAGGTCATTAATGCGCGGCCGGGTCCAGTGGCTGATTCGGCGTAGACCCGATCGAGGGCTCGGTTGGTCCACTGCATGATGTGGAACGGGTCAAAGCAGATGGTGGCGTGCGGTAGATGGGTGCGGGTGGCCCCGGCGTAGGCCTTGCCGACGTCCATGCTCACCGCCTTGATGGTGGCCAGCGTCGAATCCGGTTGTCCTACATAGAAGTTGTCCAAGGATTCTTCGCTGCGTCCAGGCTGGATGTCGATGACGGTGCCGGTGTCGTGGTCACCGACGATGGTCAGGTAGCGGTGCGGGTGGCGGTAGCAGATCTCGTCGACCCCGATCCGATAGAGCGTGCCGAGTCGGCGGTTGTCAAGCAGCTCGGCGACACCGCGGTTGATGATCGCGGTGACGGCTTCCCAGGAGCAGCGCATCAGGGTGGCCACCGTGGTGCGGTCGCTGCGTTGGGTCAGCCACAACACCATGTCCTCGAAATCGCGGGTGTGCCGTGCCCCGGGCCGGGCCCAGGGCACTTCTTCGGTACGGACCCCGCACTGAGGGCATTCCAAGCGGCGGATTGCATAGACCAGCCACAGCCGGCACCTGCCCAGATCGAGGTGTCGCCAGCGCCGCCAGCGCCGGTCATAGACGGCGCGGATCTGTTTGCCACACGGGCAGCGCAGCAGCCGCGCCCGAGGCCGCAGGACGACTTCGACATCACGCTCACCGATGACGACATCGCTCACCGATGCCCCCGGAATCTGCAACAGGCGGTTAAATGCAGTACTGACGCGCACGCGGATCGTCCTTGCGGTTGAGGTTGGTGTGGTAACCCCGAAACCTAGAGGCAGACCGCGTGCGCGTCCCTCATTTCACCCGCGAAACGCCGATCCTCAAGCGACACACCAGAAACCACCCCTGAACAGCGCAAAAGCGCCCACGAAAACCCGTGGAGCGCCCATGTGTTCGATAGTAGCAGAGTCCACCGACAACCGACCGCCGCGGTAATCGCCCGTAGGTGGCGTGCCACCGCGCGCTCAGGGTGTGTGCAGGTCCGGCCGATACCGCGCCAGCAGCGACCGCACGGTGTCCATGGCGTCGACCGCGCGGTCCTTATCGACGGCCTGAATGGCCATCACCGGGATGTACTCGTCGTCGGGCAGGTCGATGCGCGCCCAACGGTTACCCACCGGAAAAGAGACACCGACAATATCTTGCCACCCGATTAACCTGTCGCCCAACAGGTTACGCACCGACATCCCGGGCGGCCCTACCCGAAGTCTGGGCCGCGCGAACAACAGCACGACGCCGGCAATGACTAAACCCAGAACGGCTATCGCCACCTGGTCGGAGGTCTGGAAGATCACCCCGCTGGCCCTGATCTTGAGCAGGAAGCCCACCGCGATGTGTGCCGCAGCGATGATAAACGCCGCGGCGTAAACGAATAACGGTGTGCGGTGGGGACGCAGCTCGACATCCCAGACCTCGCGGTTCGGCGGCGAAGTCACGACCGAGCGCGCAGCTCACGCAGGGTCAGCGCGGCGGTCAGGGCCGCCCCGGCCGCCTGGGCCCCTTTGTCCTCGGCCGATGTCGGAAGCCCGGCACGGTCCAGCGCCTGCTCCTCGGTGTTGGTGGTCAACACCCCGTTGGCAACCGGCGTCGACGCGTCCAGCGCGACCCGGGTCAGGCCCTGGGTCACCGCATCGCAGACATAACTCGAAATGTGGTGTCTCGCCGCGGATCACGACACCCAGGGCGATGACGGCATCATGGTTGCGGGCAAGCTCCTGTGCCACCACCGGGATCTCGATCGCGCCGAGCACGCGGACCACCGTCGGGCTGTCGATGCCCGACTCGGCAGCTAATTTGCGGGCCCCCGCCAGTAGCGCATCGCAGATCTGGCTGTGCCAGGTGCTTGCCACGATGCCGAGCCGCAGACCGGACGCGTCAAGCGCCGGTATCTCGGGAATACCGGCGCCACCGCTCACAGGGCACCACCGAATTCACCTGGCAAATGGACGGATTCGTGAAAGTCGTCCAGCCCGACCAGGTCGTGGCCCATCTTGTCACGCTTGGTCATCAGGTAGCGGATGTTCTCCGCGTTGGCGCGCACCGGAAGCGGTACCCGCTCGATGATGTGCAGACCGTATCCGTCCAGCCCGACTCGCTTGGCCGGGTTGTTGGTCAGCAGCCGCATCGAGCGGACCCCGAGGTCGACCAGGATCTGGGCGCCGATTCCGTAATCCCTTGCATCGGCTGGCAATCCGAGTTTGAGGTTGGCGTCAACGGTATCTTCGCCTGCGTCCTGCAGCTGGTAGGCCTGCAGTTTGTGCATCAACCCAATGCCGCGGCCCTCGTGGCCGCGCATGTACAGCACCACGCCGCGTCCCTCCCGCGCGACCATCGCCATTGCCGCGTCCAGCTGGGGCCCGCAGTCACAGCGTCGGGAACCGAACACGTCACCGGTCAAGCACTCGGAGTGCACCCGAACCAACACGTCGTCACCATCGGCGTTCGGCCCGGCGATCTCGCCACGAACCAGCGCGACGTGTTCGACGTCCTCATAGATGCTGGCGTAGCCGATGGCGCGAAACTCTCCGTGACGGGTCGGTATCCGGGCTTCGGCGATCCGCTCGATGTGCTTCTCGTGTTTGCGTCGCCACTCGATCAGATCGGCGATGGTGATCAGTGCAAGATCGTGCTCGTCGGCGAAGACCCGCAATTCATCGGTCTGGGCCATCGAGCCTTCGTCCTTTTGGCTGACGATCTCACAAATCGCGCCCGCAGGTTGCAGACCCGCCAGCCGGGCCAGGTCGACGGCGGCCTCGGTGTGGCCGGGGCGGCGCAACACACCGCCGTCCTTGGCGCGCAACGGAACAACGTGACCGGGGCGGGTGAAATCGTCGGCGACGCTAGTGGGATCGGCCAGTAAACGCATCGTGGTAGCCCGATCGGAAGCCGAAATCCCGGTGCCCACACCATGTTTTGCATCAACGGTAACGGTGTAGGCGGTCCCGTGTTTGTCTTGGTTCACCGCGTACATCGGCAGTAGCCCCAGCCGGTCGCAGATCGCGCCGTCCAGCGGTACGCACAGGTATCCCGAGGTGTAGCGAACCATGAACGCCACCATCTCCGGCGTCGCCTTTTCGGCGGCGAAGATCAGGTCGCCTTCGTTCTCGCGTTCCTCGTCATCGATGACGACGACGGCCTTACCCGCCGCGATGTCGGCAACCGCCCTCTCGACGGAGTCCAACCTCGTCATCGTCGCTACCTCGCTGTCAGACCTGCTCACATGAGAAGCCCACGTGTGACATCCAGTATGAACCACCGCGCCGCTGCGGTTATTGCCGCGGCTTATTCAGTGAGACAGTTCACCCAGCTCGCGCGTCGGATCCCCGGTGAACGCGGTTTGCAGTAGCCGTTCAACATACTTGGCGGCTACGCCATAGCTGTCCCGTTTAGCTGGGCTGCGAAAACGAGGGTGGCTCTAGAGTCAACCCTGACCCAAGAACCGTCCAGAAATGTTTGACCGGGGTAAAGAGGCTTACCGCACACGGGTGGAGATAGGGCACCCTGCGAGTAGCCGCGTCGGTACACACGCCAGCCGGCGCGACCGCCGGGACCTCCGGCCAACGGGAAAAGGCGCAGCAAGTCTTTGGACGGAGTTTTTGATGGGTGTCCCCGTCTGCGCCGAAGGACGCAGAAAGCCGTCAAGAGGGGATGGGGACGCACGGCAGGACCTACGCGACGACCTATGAGATACCCGCTCATGAACCCGCCAACATGGCTGACGGCCCAACGTCCGTAGGCAACGTCCATGGACGACAATCGTCCTAAGGCCACCTGCGCGCGAAGCGCGCAGCGTAACGCGAGCGCATGAGCGCGCGACTCTTTCTCTCATCGGCAAAGTCTGGGCGCCGAACATCGATCCGGAGCCGATCGGCAGCACGCGGTGTCATCGCAAGATTCTGCTACTGGTACTCCCTACCGCCGCAAGAAACGCCCGCCCAGCCAACTTATAAGTGAGATTATGAGTCACCACACCAAAATGCTGCTGAACAGGATCAGGCGTATCAGGCATGTCCCAGAAAGTATAGACGTAAAGGTCCCCGCCCCAGCTGTAGGACCTCCACTGCGCAATCCCCGAAGCCATCAATTGCGCCTGTACCTGCTGGGTTATGTTCAGAGCACCCTCGGATGGGATATTGCATGTCGGGCACCCCCACTCAGTGGCATTGATAACCGGAGCGCTATAACCGGCACGGGTGAACGCCGCCAAGGCATTATGTGGCAGAAAGGCCATCTGCGCCCACCCGCTGTATTGACTTGTCGTAGACAGCATGCCTGCAGCCGTGGTCACGTTGTACCAATTGTAGGGATGGAAGCCAAGCCGGTCACAGTTCAACGGCCCCCCTGTGAGGGCCTGCTCCAGATACCAGACGGGATCCCATGGGCCACCAGTGGTCAGATTGGTGTTATAACCGTAATAACCCCAAGTACCTAGTCCGCCGCTGGTCCAGATCACATTAGGGGAAACTGACTTGGCGGCTGCGTACATAGCGTTGTTCTGAGTCCGGAAATTGGCCGGAAGCACACCGTTGAGGTTGGGCTCGTTAGTCCCCTCATACCGCACAACACCATACGGATACCAAGTCGAAACCATGTTACTTATCGCAGTAGGGCTTGTCTCCCTGACAAAACACAGGTTCACTTGCAAACCATGCTTAAGCGCACTGGTCACCGCATACGACGGCACAGTATCCGCAGGCAACCGCACAACCTGAGCACCAAGAGCAGCCATCGCCGCGAAGAACCGATCAATCGCAGACTGAGTCATCTGGTTCGGGGTGTCAGGGCCCTCACCAACGCTGAACCCAATAAGGCGCGAAGTAGCAACAGAGGCGGTTGGCGGAGACTCCGCAACCGGGCCGATCGCATGCGCCTTCGCGATCACCGGGGAGGCCCATGGGGCGAGAAATGCGGTGCTACCGACTAAAGCGGCATTTGCCAAGAAGTCTCGACGCGCCATTCCCGCTTTTTTGAAGATAGCGCCGTTCATTAATTTCCTTTCGCTACCCCCGCGAGGCATATAGTACGGTACCGATGGACCCCTGGACTGAATCGTTTCTCTTCTGTCACTAATTCGAAATCTCACACAATCCGGCAGGACCGAACAATCATTAGCAGAGCACAACTCGATATGAACGACATGAACGAAACTTCACGCGGTCGCACTCGACCGACTGGACGGTGGCGCCCATCATCATGCGCCTGGCGACTGATGACGACACCGCTGAATTAGCGGTGCCGAACGAACAGAGGGCGAGCATTTAGACGAGGCTTTGTTCTATTTTGCGCGCGGCGGCGCTATGTCGGTGCGGGCGCAATTGTGCCAGCTGGACGGCATCTGGGTGGAAAATTATTCCGACGAGGACCCGCGCGGAGGGTGACAGGGCCCAATCGTGGGTGGCCACTCAGCAACTCCGGTAGCGAAAGGTGGCACCGCCCGCGGGCGAGAGGCGGGCCTGATTGGCGCAAATGTCTTTTTGAGGCAGGTCGAGTCTACGGAATGAGTCTTGGTTCATACCGGCTCTTCGATTTTGACCGGGCAATCAGCTTGAAGTCTGGGTTGCGGCCCGCTGTTTGCGGGTGCAGTGGAATCGTATCCGGCGTGCCGAGTTGTCTCGATTCCGGAATCCGCATCCGACCCGCTTGACCTGTTTGAGCAGCCGGTTGTAGCCCTCGGTGCGGGCGTTGGTGATTCCGGTGGTCACGAAGGCGTTGATCTCGGGCCACCAGTGGTCGACGGTAGCGGCGAGGGTGAGCAGTTCGGGGATCTGTGAGTCGATGCACCAGGTGAGGAACTGGTGCAGGCGATGGCGGGTCAGGTGCGCGTCGCCGCCGACCCGCACGGTGGATAGCAGTGTGCGCAGTTCCTCTTTCGCGATCCAGGCCGACAGGATCTGGGCGCTGGGGTCCTCGTCCTGGATTCGGTTCCACATCTTGACGAAAGTGTTGGGCGACAAGCGTTCCCGCGCGCGCAGCAGTCGGCGCCGGTTGGCCCATTCCGGGTCGATCCGCCGGCCGCGACGATCCCGCAGGTCCCAGGTGACGCGGCGGCGCACCTTGGTGAGCGCGTCGTTGGCTAACTTCACCAGGTGGAAGTGGTCGACCACGATCGTCGCGTTGGGCAATAGCCCCGGGGTGCGGATCGCCGAGGCGTAGACCGCGGCGGGGTCGATCGCCACGAACTGCACCCCGGCCCGGAACTCGTCGCTGCGCTTAGACAGCCAGTCGATCACCGCGGCACTGGTGCGGCCCTCGCGTTGCCCCAGTAGCCCCTGCTCGCCGGCCAGGTCGACGAACCCGGTGTCCCATGGGTCGACCCGCACCCACCGCCCGGTTTCGGGGCAGCGCTGCCACCGGGGTTTTCCACGACGGGTCTCATCGATGCCGAGCAGCGGGGTGGGTTGCGGCTCGGCCAACAGCGCCTCGGCGTGGGCGACGAAGGCGCGGTGCGCGGTCGGCCACGACACCCCGTGGCTGTCAGCGACCTCACTGACCGAGCGGGCCGCATCCCCGATCGCGGCTCCAATAGCCGTACGCAACCGCACTGTCGTGCGCGACCGGGCCGGGACCTGCGCGATCGCCTCGGCAAACGAACCGCGGTCGCAGTAGTCCTCCCGGCATCGCCACCGGGTCTTATGCCAGCGCACCAGGATCCGGCCCAGCCCGTAGGGGATGTCCTTGGGCGAGGTGATCACCCGGGCCTTCACCGACGTCGACAGCACCCCGCACGACGGGCACGCCGCCGCCGTCTCCTCGGCCGTCACCACATGCACCACCCGCGTTCCATCGGCACAGCGCTCGACACGCTCGACCCGTACTCCTGGCAGCCCAAACAACAATGTCGTACCGTCAGACACAGCCCTTGGTTCCTTCCATCGCCTGAATGCTTCGCAACACTCAGACTTCAGAAGGCCAAGGGCCTCCTACTTCAACGACACGCCCATGAGAGCGAAATCACAACTGCCCGTTTAAATTTCAAGAGCCTTCATACCCTCGCAACGGTCGTGAAATCGCACCGCACCGCATGCCGGAAACCCTCAGCTCAGCGCGTCTGGATTTCGCCGGATTGCCCGCGATTTACCGCGGGCCGCTAGCCCAGGCGTCAAAACTCCCGCAACCCCAACCCCCGCGCCGTCAGCGGGGTCCGGTCGTGTAGCCAGACGGGTCGGGACTCAATCTATTTTTGAGTGTTTTCTCTGTTAGACGCCGCAAACGTAGTGACCAAGCGCTCAACATACTTGGCGATGACGTCGACTTCGAGGTTCACCTGCGTTCCGACCGGAGCACGGCCCAAGGTGGTCAGTTCCCGTGTCGTGGGAATCAGCGAGACCTCAAACCAGTCCCGTGGTCCGGTGCCAAGCCCGGAGACCGTCAAGGAAATCCCGTCGACGGTGATCGACCCCTTCTCGACGACATAGCGGGCCACCGCCGCAGGGACCTCGATACGCACCACCTCCCAGTGCTCGGAAGGCGCCCGGGCCACCACCTGGCCGGTCCCGTCTACGTGCCCCTGCACGATGTGCCCCCCGAGCCGGCTGTTGACCGCCGCGGCGCGCTCCAGGTTTACCCGGCCGCCGACCTGCAATTCGCCCAGGTTGGACCGGTTGAGAGTTTCGGCCATCACGTCGGCGGTGAATTGGCCGTCGGGCAGCAGCTCGACGACGGTCAGACATACGCCGTTGACGGCAATCGAATCGCCGTGGCCGGCGTCGGCGGTCACGACGGGTCCGCGGATGGTCAGCCGTGCCGCGTCGGCGAGGACGTCGCGGCCGGTCACCTCTCCAAGCTCCTCGACAATTCCGGTGAACATTCCACCAGGCTAGTGGGCCACTGCCCGGCTGGTGAGCAGGCCAAAACACCGTTGCCCGGCGCACACCGGGATCCCGCGTCCGGCCCCATGTTTTCCAGGCCGGTCGCCCGCACCCTCTACGATGCTGGGTATGCAGACCCGCCGCCGTCTATCGGCCGTCCTCGCATCCCTGACCCTCGCCACCGCCTTGATCGCCGGCTGCTCGTCGGGCTCGAAGCAGAGCGGTGCGCCGCTACCCGACGCCACGACGTTGGTCAAGCAGTCGGCCGAAGCCACCAAGAACGTCAAGAGCGCGCACCTCGTACTGACGGTTCAAGGCAAGATTCCCGGGCTACCCATCAAAACGCTGACTGGCGACATCACCACCACACCGGCCACCGCCGCGTCGGGCAACGCCACGATCACACTCGGCGGATCTGATATCGACGCCAACTTCGTGGTCGTCGACGGAAACCTTTACGCCACCCTCACGCCGAGCAAATGGAGCGACTTCGGTAAGGCTTCCGACATCTACGACGTCTCGGTGCTCCTGAACCCGGATACCGGCCTGGCTAACGTGCTGGCGAACTTCAGCAATGCCAAGGCCGAGGGCCGCGACACCATCAACGGGCAGAACACGATCCGCATCAGCGGAAAGGCCTCAGCGGATGCGGTGAACAAGATCGCCCCGCCGTTCAACGCGACGCAGCCGGTGCCGAGCACGGTGTGGATTCAGGAAACGGGTGATCATCAGCTGGTTCAGGCCAACGTGCAAAAGAGTTCGGGCAATTCCGTCCAGATCACCGTGTCTAATTGGGGCGAGCAGGTCCAGGTCACCAAGCCTCCGGTGACCTCATGAGCACGCAAACGGGACGCCGAGTCGCTATCAGCGCGGGCAGCCTGGCGGTACTGCTGGGCGCCCTTGACGCTTATGTCGTCGTCACGATCATGCGCGACATCATGAACGACGTTCATATTCCGATTAACCAATTGCAGCGGATCACCTGGATCGTCACGATGTACCTGCTGGGTTACATCGCTGCCATGCCGCTGCTGGGACGGGCTTCCGACCGGTTCGGCCGCAAACTGCTGCTGCAGGTCAGCCTGGCGCTGTTCATCGTCGGCTCAGTGGTCACCGCGCTGGCCGGACAGTTCGGCGATTTTCACCTGCTGATCGCCGGCCGCACCATCCAGGGTGTAGCCAGCGGCGCGCTGTTGCCGGTCACGCTCGCCCTGGGCGCCGATTTGTGGGCACAACGCAACCGCGCCGGCGTGCTCGGCGGCATCGGCGCCGCGCAGGAGCTCGGCAGCGTGCTGGGCCCGCTGTACGGGATCTTCATCGTCTTTTTGTTCCACGATTGGCGATACGTGTTCTGGATCAACGTCCCACTGACCTTGATCGCGATGGCGATGATCCAGTTCAGCCTGCCGTCGCACGAACGCACGGACGCGCCCGAGAAGATCGACCTGGTCGGTGGTGTGCTGCTCGCCATCGCGCTGGGTCTTGCCGTGATCGGGCTGTACAACCCCCAGCCCGACGGCAAACATGTGTTGCCGAGCTACGGGTTGCCGCTGGTGATCGCGGCGATTGTTGTCGCGGCGGCATTCGTGGTCTGGGAGCGCTACTCGCGCACCCGGCTGATTGATCCGGCGGGGGTGCACTTTCGGCCCTTCCTGTCCGCGCTCGGCGCATCGGTGGCCGCGGGCGCGGCCCTGATGGTGACCCTGGTCAACGTGGAGTTGTTTGGCCAGGGCGTACTGGAAATGGACCAGGCGCAGGCGGCCGGGTTACTGCTGTGGTTCCTCATCGCGCTGCCGATCGGGGCCGTGCTGGGCGGGTGGATCGCGACCCGAGTCGGCGACCGTGCGATGACCTTCGTCGGGCTGCTCATCGCCGCCTACGGTTATTGGCTGATGTCGCACTGGCAGATCGATCTGTTGAGCCAGCGCCACAACATCTTCGGCGTGTTCACCGTGCCCGTGATGCACGCCGACCTGCTGGTGGCCGGTCTCGGACTTGGCCTGGTGATCGGGCCGCTGACCTCGGCCGCCCTGCGGGTTGTCCCGGCTGCGCAACATGGCATCGCCTCGGCGGCCGTCGTGGTGGCCCGGATGACGGGCATGCTGATCGGTGTGGCCGCGCTCAGCGCCTGGGGTCTGTACCGGTTCAACCAGATCGTGGCGGGGCTGTCGGCCAAGATCCCTCCGAACGCCACCCTGATGGAACGACTGGCCGCCCAGGCGACGATGTACCTGAAAGCGTTCGCAATGATGTACGGCGACATATTCAAGGTCACCGCCGTCGTCTGCGTGGTCGGAGCGCTGCTGGGTCTGCTGCTCAGCACCCGCAAAGAACACGCCGAAGAACCGGAAGTCCCCGAACAGCAGGCCGTCGCGCTGGGTGAGCGCTAGCCGCTGCGCGGTACCAGGCTGAGCACCAGATCCGGGCCGGCCCGGTCGATTCCGTCGAACTGCCAGCGCAACGCCCGCGCAATGGTCGGCACCCCCACATCGTCGACCGCGGTGACGGGGCCACCCAGCAGGATCGGCGCGACGTAGGCCAGGATGCGGTTGACCGCCCCGGCCCGCAGGAAGGCACCGGCGAGGGTGGGACCACCCTCCAGCAGTACATCGGTGCGGTCTGAAACCGCCTTGATCACCTCCATGGGGTCGTGCGTACGAATCACCATGGTGCGCGAATCGTCGTTGAGAACCCTTGCTTCTGGCGGTATTTCGCGCATGCCCACCACTATTCGCAGCGGTTGCCGCTCGGCCAGCGAGCCGTCGGGCAGCCGGGCGGTCAACGCCGGATCGTCGGCCAGCACGGTGCCGGTGCCGACCAGGATCGCGTCGGCAATCGCGCGGCGACGATGTAGGTCTAGCCGTGAGGCCTCACTGGAAATCCACTGGCTGGTGCCATCAGCGGCAGCGCTGCGGCCATCGACGCTGCTGGCGTACTTCCACGTCACGTGCGGGAGCCCGGTCCGTTGCTTGTGCAGCCACTCCCGCAGCGGTCCGCCGGCCACTTCATCGGCCAGCACGCCGGACTCCACCTGCACGCCCGCTGCCGTCAGCCGGGCCGCGCCACCGGCGGCCATCGGGTTCGGGTCGGTAACGGCGTAAACCACCGTCCCCACCTTCGCTTCGAGCAGGGCGTCCACGCACGGCGGAGTTTTGCCGTGGTGGTTGCACGGCTCGAGGGTGACCACCGCGATCCCGCCGGACGCCAGACCGCCGGCCCTGCGCAGCGCCAGGACCTCGGCGTGGTCGCTACCGGCCGGCCCCGTGCCGCCGACGCCGACAATCCGGCCCTCGGGGTCCATGATGACCGCTCCGACCGGTGGATTCGGATAAGTAGTGCCCTTGACCTGGTTGGACTGTTCGATCGCCAAGCGCATCGCGGCGTCAAGGCCGTCGACCGACGGAACGGTCATCTACGCAGACGCGCTGACGCGGCAGCGGCTTGCTGGCGCAGACTCTCCACGGCGGCGGCCGGATTGTCGGTGTGGTAAACGGCCGTACCCGCCACGAAGCAGTCGACCCCAGCCTCAGCCGCCTGCTCCACGGTGTTTTTGTTGATGCCGCCGTCGATCTCCACCAGGATGGTCAACTCGCCGGCGTCGATGAACCGGCGGGCGGTGCGCACCTTGGACAGCACTGCGGGGATGAACGACTGACCGCCGAATCCCGGGTCCACCGACATGATCAGCAGGGTGTCGATCTCGTGCAGGATTTCCAGATACTGCTCTATCGGGGTTTGGGGCTTGACGCCGAGTCCCGCCCGCGCGCCCGCGGCCCGGATATCGCGGGCCACCCCCACCGGATCTTCGGTGGCCTCGGCATGGAAGGTGACGTTGTAGGCGCCGGCCTCGGCGTATCGGTGCGCCCACCGGTCCGGATTCTCGATCATCAGATGACAATCCATCGGAATGGTGGTGTGCGCCTTGAGGCTTTCCACCACTGGCAGGCCGATGGTTAAGTTGGGCACGAAATGGGCGTCCATCACATCGACGTGCAGCCAATCGGCGCCGTCCACAGCGGCGGCCGCGTCGGCCAGCCGCGCGAAATCAGCGGACAGGATCGACGGCGCGATCAGCGGCCTACCGGTGTTGCCAGCCATATGCGCCAGAGTACTGAGCCCCACGGCCCGGTTCACACCAGGCGGCGCAGCGCGGCCGCGAACATGGCGTCAGTGCCGTGCCGATGTGGCCAGAGCTGGACGTAGGGCCCGTCCCCCAGTCCGGCCGGTCCCTTGTCCACGGGCTCGAACAGCGGCCGGGTGTCCAGCGCGCACACCGGATGACGGCGCAGCGCGTCGGCGACCACCCCGACGGTTTCGGCGAGGTGCGGCGAACAGGTCGCATACAGCACCACACCGCCCGGGCGGGTCAGCGCGATCGCGGCGGCCAGCAGCTCGCGTTGCAGCTTGGTAAGCGCCGGCACGTCGGCCGGTTGACGCCGCCACCGGGCCTCGGGCCGGCGGCGCAACGCGCCCAGTCCGGTGCAGGGCGCGTCGACGAGCACCCGGTCGAAGTTCGGCTCGAGATCGGTATGCCGCCCGTCGACCCGCAGCACGTCAACTCCCAGCCCGCGGGTGTTGTCGGCCACCAGGTCGGCGCGATGCGCGGAGGGCTCTACCGCCGTGACCCGAGCCCCAGACCCGGGCGCCCAGCCCAGCCAGCAGCGCGGTCTTACCGCCCGGTCCGGCGCACAGGTCGAGCCACCGTCCGGTGTCGCCGTCGACCGGCGCCAGCGTCAGCGCCCGGGCCACCAGCTGGCTGCCCTCGTCCTGGACCAGCGCGACGCCGTCGCGCACCGGCGCCAGCTGCCCGGGATCCCCGCCCGGCAGGTACACCGCATACGGCGAATACCGGCCGACCGTGCCGCCCACCGCATCGGCCAGTTCGGCGGCGGTCAGCACCCCTGGGCGGGCCGCCAGGTGCACCTGGGGCCGTTCGTCGTCGCTGGCCAGTAGCGCGTCGAGTTCGGTCGCGGCCGCGCCCAGCGCATCGGCGAAGGCCTGCGCGATCCAGCGTGGATGCGCGTGCACGAACGCGGCATGCCCGATCGGATCTCGCGACGGGTCCGGAGCCAGCTCGTCGACCCAGGACTTCTCGTCTCGGGCGGCAATGGTTCGCAGCACACCGTTGACGAAACCCGCTCGTGCCGAGTCGAATTCGATTCCCGCCTGTTCGACTGTGGTGGATACCGCGGCGTGCGCGCCGACCCGGGTGCGCAGCAGCTGGTACGTGCCGAGCCGCAGCAGGTCGAGCAGCACCGGGTCGATGGCTTCCGGCGAGCGTCCCGCGGCCGCGCCGATGACCGCGTCGAGCAGGCCCCGGGTACGGCAGGTGCCGTAGGTCAGCTCCGTGGCGAACGCGGCGTCGCGGCCGCTGATCCCGCGTTCGCGCAGCAGCGCGGGCAGGGCCAGGTTCGCGTATGCATCGCGCTCGCTGACCGCCCGAAGCACCTGGAACGCGGCGGCACGCGCCGGGTCTAGCGGTCGGCGCCGCCTGCTGCGCCCTCGGTCCGGCGGGCGGGGCGAGCTCATGTTGCCCGTGCCGCGGGGTCGAGCCGGGCGCCCCGCGCCCAGTCGATCGCGTTCATGAATTTCTTTCCGGGCGGCTGAATTTGGCCAAGCCGCACGGCTTGCGAACCGGTGCCGATCCACACGCTTTTACGGTCTACGTGAATCGCACCGGGCGGCAAGGGCTTTGGCGGGCTGGGCAATTCAGGGCTGCCGTCGATGTGCACCGGCCCGAGTTTGATTCGCAAATCACCGATGAGCGTCCAGGCGCCCGGGTTGGGCGTGACGGCGCGGATGCGACGCTCCACGACGAGCGCCGGCAGATCCCAGCGCACCCGGGCCTGCTCGACGGTGATTTTCGGCGCGATGCTGACTCCCTCGGCCGGTTGCGGTCGAGGCGTCAACGTCCCGTCAGCGATGCCGTCCAGTGTGGCCGACAGCAGCGCCGCACCCGAAACGGCCAGTCGCTCAAGCAGTTCGCCCGCGGTATCGGTCGGCCGGATCGTCTCGGTGACGACCCCGTAAATCGGGCCGGAGTCCAGGCTCGGCTCGATCTGGAATGTTGCCGCTCCGGTGATGGTGTCCCCTGCGGCGATCGCGGCCTGCACCGGCGCCGCACCTCGCCAGGCGGGCAGCAGCGAGAAGTGCAGGTTGATCCACCCGTGCGGCGGCACCGCGAGCAGGGCGTCGCGCAGCAGCGCGCCATAGGCCACGACCGCGCAACAGTCCGGTGCCAACTCCGATAGTTCGGCGACGAACTCTGCCGAGTTCGGCCGCGACGGCCGCAGCAGCGGAATACCACGGTCGAGTGCTTCGCGGGCCACCGGCGAAGGCTCCGGCTTGCCGCGCCGGCCGACGGCGGCGTCGGGTCGGGTCAGCACGGCGATCACCTCGTGACGCGGTGAGTCGATGAGGCGACGCAGCGCGGGCAGCGCGGGTTCGGGGGTGCCGGCGAAAACGAGACGCACCGGCACAGTCTAAGAAGCATCCGATGCCGGCTGGACACGCCCAAAA
This sequence comes from uncultured Actinomycetota bacterium, assembly GCA_963730415.1. GTDB lineage: Bacteria > Actinomycetota > Actinomycetes > Mycobacteriales > Mycobacteriaceae > Mycobacterium. The sequence goes on from CAVSSC010000005.1 coordinate 119,613, forward strand.
AAGCTCCAACTTGCGCGCGTACACTATTTCGCATGCATACTGTTTCTGGCAGTCATTGTCCGAGGGCATGAACCGCACTGCCGTGCTAGCGACAACGACGTCGAGTAGGCAGCCCTTTCTTACATCTTCAAGGAGGTCTGATGACTCTCGACACCACCATCAGCGACACCACCATCAGCGACGACCACACGGTGGCCGCCACGCATCGCACGGTGTGGGCGCTGGGTGACTATGCACTGATGGCCGAGGAAGTGATGGCCCCGCTGGGCCCGGTCCTGGTCAAGGCCACCGGTATCGGACCAGGCGTGCGAGTACTCGACGTCGCCGCCGGCTCGGGCAATATCTCGCTTCCGGCGGCCGCGACAGGTGCCGCCGTGGTTTCCAGTGACCTCACACCCGAGCTGCTGCAGCGGTCGCAAGCCAGGGCCGCAGCACACGGATTGACAATCGACTACCGGGAAGCCAATGCGCATGGCCTGCCTTTTGGCGACGGCGAGTTCGACGTCGTCATCTCCGCGATCGGGGTGCAGTTCGCGCCGGACCAGCAGCGGGCCGCCGACGAACTGGTCCGAGTCTGCCGGCAGGGCGGGACGATCGGCGTGATCAGCTGGACGCCAGAAGGGTTTTTCGGCCGGATGCTTGCCACCATCAGGCCCTACCGGCCGAGCCTGTCGCAGGCCGTACCACCGGCGGCGTTATGGGGACGTGAAGGCTATGTCACCGGGCTGCTCGGCGACCTCGTCGGCCGCGTCACAACGGTGCGGGGGCTATTGGAAGTGAACCGCTTCGACACCGCCGAAGCCGTGCACACCTACTTCAAGAACCACTATGGCCCGACGATCGAGGCCTACGCCAACATCGGCCACAACCGAGTGTTGGCCGCCGAGCTCGACGCCCAACTCGTTGAACTCGCGCAGCAACACCTCGCCGACGGCACCATGCACTGGGAGTACCTGCTGGTCACCACTGAAAAACAAGCCAAACGATGACTCAGGCCCGTGCCGGGCCGCCCCCCAGCCCGGCACGGGACCACGGCGACTACAAATCGATATCCGCGTCCAGGTGGACGTCGGGCTCTCCGCCGGCGGCGGTGAACGCCGTCAGGGCCCGCACCAGCCCGTGCCGCTCCGGCGGCGGCATCTTCTCCACGATGGCAGCGATTTCGGCACGCCGGTGCTCGGTGACCTTCCGGACGACCTCCCGCCCGCGCTTGGTCAGCGCGGCGAGCAGTTCCCGCCGAGAACTCGGATGCGGTAGGCGGTCGATCAGCCCGGCCGCGACCAGTCGGTCGACCATCCGCCCGGTGGCCGACGGTTGCACACCAAGCAGACCAGCCAGCGTGGCCAGGTTGACTGGACCCCGGTTGGACAAAATCACCAGGGTCCGGAACTGCGGAATCGTAATGGTCTCGTCGACTTGCCCGATTGAGCGAGCCGATATGGCCACCAGCAAACGGGAAGCCGTCAGCAATGCATCGGTGATCACATCCAGCGACTCGTCAGCTGTCGTCGTGTTGTCCGCTGCCATCTCGCCCCTTCTCCGGATCTTGTCCGGCATATCGGCGGCTAAAGAATAGAAAGTGTAACAACCTTCTAATGTCGTAGTCAGGAATAATCTCCTACAAATACTATCGCCTCAGGTCACGGTCTGTGATGCTATCCGATGTGCAGCGGGTCGATCTGCACGCGGGCCGGCTCGTGGGTTTGCCGGGCGGACAGGACACCCACGGCGCGACGCAGCGCCGCTGCCAGCGCCAGGCCCTCCTCCCGGCGGACGCGCACCAGCATTCTGGTCACCGGTACGCCGGCGGGGGTTCCCGCCGGACGGCGCACGCCCGCCGGCAGATCCACCGGGCCCAGCAGGTCGGTTCCGTCGGGCAGCCGGGCCTCGTCGAGCAGCGCGGCCACCGCGTCGGCGGCGCCGTCGATCGCCGCCATGTGCACGCTGGGCGGCAGGCCGACTTCGGTTCGAGCCGTCAATTCGGCCTCCGCGTGGCCCACCGGATCCCAGCGGATCAGCGATTGCACTGTGGGAATTGATGATTCGGCCACCACCATCACCACACCGCCATCGCCGCGGGCACGCACCAGGGCGGCGGCGGTCATCCAGCGCCATAGCGCGTCCTCGGTGGCGCGCAGATCTTGCCGGCCCAGCAGCGCCCAGGTATCCAACAGCAACGCCGTCCCATAACCGCCTGACGCGCGAGGTTCTGCTCCCGGGGTGGCGACCACCAGGGCCGGACCGGCGTCGACCTCCGACACGACGCCGTCGCCCGACGAGGTGATCACCGCCGTGCCCGGAAATGCGCGCCCGAGCTCTTCGGCGGTGCGGCGGGCCCCGACGACCACGGCGCGCACCGCATCCGACCCGCAGCGCGCGCACCGTCGCGTCGAGTCGAGCCGGCCGCACCAGCGGCAGACCAGGGCCGGCTCGCGCTCGTGCAACGACAGCGGACCCGTGCAGTGCCGGCAACGGGCGATGGTGCGGCAGCGCGCGCAAGCCAGCGACGGGACGTACCCGCGCCGCGGCACCTGCACGAGCACCGGCGCTTCGGCCTGTAGCGACGAGCGGGCGGCGCGCAGCGCGATGGACGGAATGCGCGCGGTGCGCGCCGCCGGGTCGCGTTCGTCGGCGTAGCCGCTGTCGTCGAGGGCGATCACCCGCGGGGTGCGGGCGCGCACCACCGGCCGGGCCGCGACCATGTCATGCGCCCATCCGCTGCGCACCAATGCGTGGGCTTCAGCGGTCCGCGCGTAGCCACCGATCAGCGCCGCGCACCGCGCCTGGTGCGCGCGCAGCATCGCCACCTCCCGGGCATGCGGATACGGTGCCCGCGGCTCGGCCAGGGTGTCGTCGGCGTCGGCCCACACCATGACCAGACCCAAGTCACTCAGCGGCGCGAACACCGCACTGCGGGTGCCTATCACCAACCGTGCGGTGCCCCGCAGTGCCGCAAGCCACCGCCGGTAGCGTGCGGCCGGCCCCAGACCCGCCGAAAGTGCCACCACGCTGTCCGCGTCGATCCGGGTCGTCGCCGCCTGCCATAGCGCGTCCAGGTCGCGCTGATCGGGCACGATCGCCAGCACCGCTCGTCCGGCCCGTATCGTTTGCGCGGCCGCCTCGGCGAGTCGGTCCGCCCACAGCTCGCCGGGTAGCGCCTGCCAGACGGCCCGGGCGGCCCGAGACTCGGCAAGGGCGGCCACGAACTGGGCGCCTCGGCCGTAAACGTCCCAGCCCGACGGGTCGACGGGCGCCGGGATTAACGGGCCCGATGAGGCGCGGATCACCGCGGGTTCCCGCTCCACCCTGGCGTGCCGGGGCGGCACCGCCAGACGCAGCACGTCCGGCCGGGTGCCGGCGTAGCGCGCCGCCACCGCATCGACCAATCGGCGGATTTCCGCGGTGAGTACCGGTTCGGGCGACACGACGCGATCGAGCCAGCCCAGCTTGCCGGGGTGGTCGGTGTCGTTGCGGCGTTCCAGCACAAATGCGTCGACTAGCCGGCCGTGGAACCGCACCCGCACTCGCACCCCCGGCTGGGCATCGTCGGACTGCTCGGCCGACACCAAGTAGTCGAACTCGCGGTCCAGGTGCGGCACCGACAGCATCGGCAGCACCCGGGCGACCGGTTCCACCTCGACGGGCGTGCGCGCGGTCCCGGTCACGTCGTCCTCGGACCCCGAAATGCGTTGCTGTCCAAAATCTCTACCGCCCGGCCCATACCGTAACGGCGACCACTGACAATCAGCTTCCGGCAGGCTATGAGGCGTCCCCTGTGGCGTCAGCAGGTTCCCCTCGACCGAAGAAGAACCCGGCCGTAATCAGGATCTCGGCCGCGGCGTACGACCACCAGATCGGCACGGCTAATGCCTCGTTGCCCAGGATGAAGCGGCCGATCGCGATCATCGAGTCGGACGCCGCGAAACATACTGCCCCCACTGCCGTCCAGATCGTCGGCAGTTGCGCCAACAGGGCGGTGCACACCATGGCGGTCAGCACGACGATGTAAGCCGTCACCGGAATCGTCAGCTTGTCACGGCCCAGGTGAGGCCAGAACCATGCCAGCAACGCGATAGTCGCCAGACACATCAGGACCACGGCAGCCATGCGCGGCTTCGACGCGCGCGCGGTCGCCGCCAGAGGAAGCAGTGCGGCCACGAAACACAACTGCGCCAACAAAAATGCCGCCAGCCCGACGACGAAAGACAGCGTCCACCACGGGATTGCCAACACCCAGTCGCCGGTGGCCGATAGCAGCAACGCCGGCATCAGCCACCGCCGCTCGCGAACGATCGGGTGCCCAACCGCGGCAAGGGTCAGCAGTAACGCCATCGATGCCTTGAACAGCGGCTGCAGAACCCAGTGCCCGGTCAGTTCCGTCCCTGGCGGCGAGTGCAACGCCAGCACAGTCAAGTACACGCCGTAGCCGAGGGCCGCCCAGCCGGCCACCACCCAGCAGCCGGCCACCAGACGAGGTGCGTACGGTACCTCCATGCCCAGCTTGGACAAAACAGCCGACGAGAAACCCGCGATCGACCCCATCCTGCTGAAGGTACTGGATGCTGTTCCGTTCCGGCTATCCACCGATGATGGCGTCGACGCGGCGCGGCAGCGGTTCCGCGACCTGCCGCGCAGGCCGCTGCATCCCGAGCTGCGGGTCGAGGACCGGGCCATCCCGGGTCCGGCGGAGTTCCATCGGGATCCGGATTTATTGGCCGCCAAGGCATTCCGACGGTAGCGCTAGGAGCGCCGCAGCACCCGTCGTCCTGTATTTCCACGGCGGCGGCTTCGTCGTAGGCGACCTCGACACCCACGACGGCTCGGCCCGCCAGCATGCGGTCGGCGCTGACGCGATCGTGGTATCCGTTGACTACCGGTTGGCGCCCGAGCACCCTTACCCCGCTGCCGTCGAAGACGCTTGGGCCGCAACACTTTGGGTCGCCGAGAATGCCGCCGAACTGGGCGGTGACCCGAACCGGATCGCCGTCGCCGGGGATTCGGCCGGCGGAACCATCGCCGCCGTGATGGCACAGCGCACACGCGACACTGCCGATAACGGCGGACCGGCCTTGGTCTTTCAGCTGTTGTGGTATCCCTCCACGCTGTGGGACGCGTCGCTGCCGTCCTTCACCGAAAACGCCGCCGCGCCGATCCTCGACGTCAAGGCCGTCGCCGCGTTCTCTCGTTGGTACGCAGGCGAAGTCGATTTGTCCGACCCGCCACCGGCCATGGCGCCGGGACGGGCGAAAGACTTGACCAAGCTGCCACCGGCCTACGTCGCCGTCGCCGGTCACGACCCGCTACGCGACGACGGCATCCGGTACGGCGAACTGCTGGCCGCCGCCGGCGTTGCCGCCCAGGTGCACAACGCCGAGACACTGGTGCACGGCTATCTCGGCTACGCCGGTGTGGTGCCCGCGGCCACTGCCGCGCTGGATCGCGGGCTGGCAGCATTGCGGACTGGGCTGCGCAGGTAAATCCGGAGCGTACGGTGAACCCATGACGGAGCCGACCATCGTCCGACCAGGCATCGACTCGACGTTCAAGACGTTGCTCGACGCGTTTCCGATGACCTTCAGTGCAGCCGACGGCGTCGAGGTCGCACGCTCGAGGCTCCGGCTACTCAAGGCGCCTCCCGAAATGCTTCCGGACCTGCGGATCGAGGACCGGACGATCGGTCACGGTGAGCTCACCGACATTCCCGTTCGCATCTACTGGCCGGCTGGCCATGTTGGGGCCGACCGGCCCCTGCCCGTCGTCGTCTTCTACCACGGCGGCGGATTCTCCCTCGGCGACCTGGACACCCACGACCCCGTCGCCCGCGCGCACGCCGTCGGCGCCGAGGCCATCGTGGTGTCTGTCGACTACCGGCTGGCCCCCGAGCATCCGTTCCCGGCTGGGGTCAACGACTGCTGGGCCGCGTTGCAATGGGTCGCCGAGAACGCCGCCGAGCTCGGCGGTGACCCGAACCGGATCGCCGTCGCCGGCGACTCGGCGGGCGGAAATCTCGCTGCGGTGATGGCGCACCTGGCCCGCGACAACGGTGGACCCGCGCTCACCTTCCAGTTGCTGTGGTACCCAACGGTCACCGCGGATCTGTCGCTGCCGTCGTACACCGAGAACGCCTCCGCACCGATTTTGGACCGTGACGTCATCGACGCCTTCCTGTCCTGGTACCTGCCCGACCTCGATATCACCGACCCGAAAGCCTTGCCCACCACGCTGGCTCCGGCAAACGCCGACGATTTGTCCGGCTTGCCGCCCGCCTACATCGGGACCGCGGAACATGATCCGCTGCGCGATGACGGGACCCGCTACGCCGAGCTGCTCACCGCCGCGGGTGTGCCCGTGGAATTGAGCAACGAGCCCACCCTGGTGCACGGTTATGTCAGCTTCGCCCTGGTAATTCCCGCTGCCGCTGAGGCCACCGACCGCGGGCTGGCCGTGCTGAGGAAGGCACTGCACTCTTAGGCTGGCACCAATGAGCATCACCCCCGACTACCACACACTGATCGTCGGCGCCGGATTCTCCGGGATCGGCGCCGCCATCAAGCTCGACAAGGCCGGCCTGCCCAATTACCTACTGGTCGAAGCCGGCGACGGGGTCGGCGGCACCTGGCACTGGAACACCTATCCCGGTATCGCCGTGGATATCCCGTCGTTTTCCTACCAGTTCTCCTTTGAGCAGAGCCCACACTGGTCGCGAACGTACGCGCCGGGCCGTGAACTCAAGGCGTATGCCGAACACTGCGTCGACAAATACGGCATCCGATCGCGGATCCGGTTCAACACCAAGGTGCAAGCCGCCGAGTTCGACGACGAGCACGCCCTGTGGCGGGTGCAGACCGACCCGGGTGGCGAGATCACCGCCAGATTCCTGATCAGCGCCAGCGGCGTGCTCACGGTGCCTAACTCGCCGGACATCGACGGCGTGGATTCCTTTGCCGGCATCACCATGCACACCGCGCGCTGGGATCACAGCCAGGACCTGACCGGCAAGCGCGTCGCTGTCATCGGCACCGGCGCCTCGGCCGTGCAAGTCATCCCCGAGATCGCGCCAATTGTCTCTCACCTCACCGTATTTCAGCGCACCCCGATCTGGTGCTTCCCCAAGTTCGACGTCCCGCTGCCGGCGCCGGCACGCTGGGCGATGCGGCTCCCCGGCGGCAAAGTCGTCCAGCGGCTGCTCAGCCAGGCCTTCGTCGAGGTCACCTTCCCGATCTCGGCGCAGTACTTCACGGTGTTTCCGCTGGCCAAGAGGATGGCAGCCGCGGGCCGCAGCTATCTGCGTCAGCAGGTCAACGATCCGGTTGTGCGCGAGCAGCTCACCCCGCGGTACGCCGTCGGCTGTAAACGGCCCGGCTTCCATAACGGCTACCTGGCCACCTTCAACCGCGACAACGTGCGGCTGGTCACCGAGCCGATCGACAAGATCACGCCCTCGGCAGTGGCCACCACAGCCGGCGACAGCCACGAGGTCGATGTGCTGGTGCTGGCGACCGGCTTCAAGGTAATGGACACCGACAACGTTCCGACGTTTGCGGTCACCGGAAGCGGCGGCAAGTCCTTGAGCCGGTTCTGGGATGAGCACCGGTTGCAGGCCTACGAGGGCGTCAGCATTCCCGGTTTTCCGAACCTGTTCAGCGTGTTCGGCCCGTACGGCTACGTCGGCTCTTCGTATTTCGCGCTGATCGAGGCGCAGACCCATCACATCGTGCGGTGCCTGAAGCGGGCCCGGCGCGACGGCGCGAACCGCGTCGAGGTGACCGAGGAAGCCAACGCCAGGTATTTCGCCGAGGTGATGCGCAAACGGCACCGGCAGATCTTCTGGCAGGACAGTTGCCGGCTGGCCAACAGCTACTACTTCGACAAGAACGGCGACGTGCCGCTACGTCCCGCCACCACGCTGGAGGCGTACTGGCGCAGTCGGCGGTTCGATCTGGACGACTATCGATTCACCGGCTAGCGCTACGCTCGGCACGTGGCAAAGGAGTTTTCCCGCATCGACGAGTCGCTGCGCGACTTCATCAGTGAACAGGCCGTCTTCTTCGTTGCCACCGCCCCCTCCGAGGGAGGCCGAATCAACCTCTCCCCCAAGGGATATCGCGACACATTTGCGGTTCTCGACGACCACACCGTCGCCTATTTGGATCTGTTCGGCAGCGGTGCGGACGGGTGATTCGACCGGACGACGCCGAATTCGGCGATCTCATCAGGCATTTCGGGGGGCAGCATGCGGGCGTCCGTACCCTCATCGTCGTTGATGTCGACCGGATCGCCGACGCCTGCGGATTCGCGGTGCCCTACTACGAGCTCGTCGACGAACGGCCGGTGCTCGACGCCCATCACGGCAAGGCGTCGGACGACAAATTCGCTAGTCTCGCCGACCGCAACCGGCGAAGTATCGATGGGCTGCCCGCGCTAGATCCCGACCATCCGCTGCCTAGACGGCTCTCCTGAGCTCGTCGACCATGTTGAGCTGCTCCCACGGCAGTTCAATGTCGGTGCGGCCGAAGTGCCCGTAGGCGGCGGTCTGCGCGTAAATCGGACGCAGCAGGTCCAGGTCGCGGATGATGGCTCCGGGCCGCAGGTCGAACACCTCGGGGATGACCTTTTCGATCTTGACGGGGTCGACCGCCTCGGTACCGAAGGTCTCGATGAACAAGCCAACGGGGGCGGCTTTGCCGATGGCGTAAGCCACCTGCACTTCCACCCGCTCCGCCAGCCCGGCTGCAACGATGTTTTTTGCCACCCAGCGCATCGCGTACGCCGCTGACCGGTCCACCTTGGATGGATCTTTGCCGGAGAAGGCTCCGCCGCCGTGCCGCGCCCAGCCGCCGTACGTGTCGACGATGATCTTGCGGCCGGTCAGCCCAGCGTCGCCCATGGGCCCACCGAGGACGAACTTACCGGTCGGGTTGACCAGCAACCGCGTCGACGACGTGTCCAGCGTGTCGTGCGCCAGATCGTCGAGCACGGTGTTGAGCACCTTTTCCCGGATGTCGGGGGTGAGAGTGTTCTCCAGGTCGATATCGGCCGCGTGCTGGGTGGAGATGACCACGGTGTCCAGCCGGACCGGAACGTTGTCCTCGTAGGCGATGGTGACCTGCGTCTTGCCGTCCGGACGAAGATACGGCAGCACACCATTCTTGCGAACTTCGGTCAGCCGCCGCGACAGGCGGTGGGCCAGCGCGATAGGCAGCGGCATCAATTCCGGGGTGTCGTTGATCGCGTAGCCGAACATCAGGCCCTGGTCACCGGCGCCCTGAGCGTCCAGCGGGTCCGCCGCGCCCTCCACCCGAGCCTCATGGGCGGTGTCGACGCCCTGGGCGATGTCGGGCGACTGAGCGCCGATCCCGATGTTCACCCCGCAGGATGCGCCGTCGAAGCCCTTGTCCGACGAGTCGTAGCCGATGTCGAGGATGCGCGCGCGGACCGTGTTGGTGATATCGGCGAATGCTTCCTTCGCCGTCGTGGTCACTTCACCCACCACATGCACCTGCCCGGTGGTCACCAGCGTCTCGACCGCGACACGTGAGCGGGGGTCCTGCGCCAGAAGGGCGTCGAGGACCGAGTCGCTGATCGCGTCACAGATCTTGTCGGGGTGCCCCTCAGTCACCGACTCACTGGTAAACAGCCGACCCTTTTCGCTCACTCTGTCATCCTTCCAATAGTTAGTTAGCCGAATTATATCCTCTGGCATCAGTCCTCGCACTTGAGCAAGGGATCATCCAGCACCTGTTCAGGAGCCGCAGGAGAACCAGACCTCTATCCGCCGTCGCCGTGCAGAAACGTGACGATTGCATCAACGATACGACTGGCCATCAGCGTCTTAGAGCCATGCTGGAGCGCCGACTCGGTACCGTCGGACGCCAGCAGCCAACCGTCGTTGTTGTCCACCTCAAATGCCCTGCCGTCGCCCACCGCATTGACGACCAACAGATCACAACCCTTGCGGCGTAGCTTCGCGCGGGCGTGAAACAGCACATCGCCGTTGGCGTCGCCGGTCTCGGCGGCGAACCCCACGATGGCACGCATGTTGGGCAGCTCGCCGTGGGCGCGCGCCCGCACCGCGCCGGCCAGCACGTCGTCGTTGCGCACCAGTTCGATCGGTGGCGGTCCTTCGACGCCTTTTTTGATCTTGGCGGCAGCGACCTGCGCGGGTCGGAAGTCAGCGACTGCCGCCGCCATCACCAGCACGTCCGCCGCGGGAGCGTGCTTGGACACTGCGTCGCCGAGTTGCTCCGCCGAGCTGACATGCACCACCTCGACCCCGGCGGGGTCGATCAGTCCAGCGGTGTGCCCGGCGATCAGCGTGACCTCGGCGCCGCGCTGGGCGGCGACCCGCGCCACCGCATAGCCCTGCTTGCCGGAGCTGCGGTTGCCGATGAAGCGCACCGGGTCGATCGGTTCGCGGGTGCCGCCGGCGGTCACCAGCATCTTGCAGCCCGCAAGATCGTGGGGAAGCGCGTCGTGCCGCTCGAGCAGCAGGTAAGCCAGGGTGGTGATCTCCTCCGCTTCGGGCAGTCGGCCTGCCCCGCTGTCGGTTCCGGTGAGCCGCCCGGACGCAGGTTCCAGCACTACCGCTCCCCGGCGGCGCAGTGTGGCCACGTTGTCGACGGTGGCCGGGTGCAACCACATCTCGGTGTGCATCGCCGGCGCGAACATCACCGGACATCGGGCCGTGAGCAGGGTCGCGGTCAGCAGATCATCAGCCCGACCGGCTACCGCCCTTGCCAGCAAATCTGCGGTTGCCGGCGCCACCACGACCAGGTCGGCTTGCTGGCCGAGCTGGACATGCGGGACCTCCGGAACGTGCTCAAAGACTCCGGTGTGCACCGGCTGGCCAGAGAGCGCCTCAAACGTGGCGGCTCCGACGAAGCGCAACGCGGATTCGGTGGGGATCACCCGGACCAGATGACCGGCCTCGGAGAGCTGACGAACAACCGTGCACGCCTTGTAGGCGGCAATGCCCCCGGAGACGCCGACGATGACCCGTTTTGAAATCCGATTACGGTCGTACACAGCGCGCCCGGCCCTGCCCTGTTACTCGCCCTCGGTGTGCTCGAGCAGGTCGGCGTGGATCTCGCGCAACGCGATCGATAGCGGCTTCTCCTGAAGCCCAGGCTCGACCAGCGGCCCGACGTATTCGAGGATGCCCTCGCCGAGCTGGTTGTAGTAATCGTTGATCTGGCGGGCCCGCTTGGCCGCGTAAATCACCAGGGCGTACTTGCTCGAGACGCGGTCCAGCAGCTCGTCGATGGGCGGGTTGGTGATGCCCAGCGGGGTGTCGTAGGTGCCCTGTCCCCCTGCCGATGGATCAAACCGATCCACGGCGGCCAGCGGCGCGTCGGACTGCGGAATACTCACTTAGGTCAATCTCCTGGCGGATTAGAGCGGCTACAACCGCTTGAAATTCGATGCTCAATCTCGATTGGATCTGGTCTGGCTCCTGGTCTGGCCATGTCATGCCCGGCCCGGCGCAGTTCCCACCAGCAAGGATACCAATTCGGCGCATGCAGACTCCAATCGGCTGTTGACCACGACCTCGTCGAAGTCATCTTGGGCTGCCATTTCGATGCGGGCGGTCTCGAGGCGGCGCTGTATCGCGTCCGGTGTCTCGGTGCCGCGGCCGACGAGTCTGGCCTCCAGGTCCTCCCAGCTGGGGGGCGCCAGAAACACGGTGATGACCTCCGGCATCGCCCTCTTTACCGCCCTGGCTCCGGCCAGGTCAACCTCGATGAGCACCGGAAATCCGGAGGCGGTGGCGGACCGAACCGGCTCGGCCAGAGTGCCCGATCGGTGCAGTCCCCCGTGGATCTCGGCCCACTCCAGCAGCGCGCCCTCGCCGATCAGTTGCTGGAAGCGGGCGGGGCTGACGAAGTGGTAATCGACGCCGTCGACCTCGCCCGGCCGCGGCGCCCGCGTCGTGGCCGAGACGCTGAAATGCAGGTTCGGAATCCGCTCGCGCAGACACCGGACCACTGTTGACTTGCCGACCGCTGAGGGACCGGACAGCACGACCACACGCCCCTTACCTGTCGGTTCGGGACGTGTCTCGTGCTCGACGTCCGGTCCCCCGCCGGTGCTCACTGGCGCTCCTGGGCCGGTATGCCCACAGGCTGGGTTGGGCCGATTGCCCGCCTCCTCGTCAGGCCTTTCGGCCTGCATCGTCGGCGGCTGGGCCGGATTGCCCGCCTTCTCCTCAGGCCTTCCGGCCTGCATCGTCGGCGGGCTAGGCGGAGCCGAACTTTTCCAGCAGGGCCTTGCGCTGCCGGTCGCCCAAGCCGCGCAGGCGGCGGGTGGGGGCGATCTCCAGCTCGGTCATAATCTCCTGCGCCTTGACCTTGCCCACCTTGGGCAACGCCTCAAGCAGCGCAGATACCTTCATCTTGCCCAGGACTTCGTCGGTTTCCGCGTCCTTGAGCACCTGGGTGAGGTTGGTGCCGCCACGCTTGAGCCGGTCCTTGAGCTCTGCTCGCGCTCGACGTGCGGCAGCCGCCTTCTCCAACGCGGCCGCGCGCTGCTCGTCGGTCAACTGGGGAAGGGCCACGATTCCTCCGTATCTGATCAATATCTAAATCGATCTTTTCTTGTCTCTGCCGGGTACATCAGCCAGCGGAGACGACCGTACTCAGGCCTTCTGACGAAATCTAACCCGACCCCCTGGTTAAGGGGACAAACTCCCAGCATGAGCCTGACGTGTGGCCCGACAAAGCGGTCCGCCAGGCATCACTGATGACCGCCGCACGTGGCGCCGTCTGGCCGGCGCCATCGTCGTCACCCGGGCCTGGTTCGAGCCGTCTACCAGGGGTTTCAGCCTTCCAGGCGGGCGCTAGACGCCGCGGCGGGCCCGCTGCGGATGGCGGCGGCGGATGGCCGCAAAGTGTCGTGCGAGGGATCACGCATTTCTCGTGGCGTGTCGCGCGTGTCGCGCCGACGCCATGTCGGCCGTGCGCGCGGTTGAGTGCCGATTGCTCGGACCGGTTTCAGCCAACACCCATCGGTTACCATCTAGCGGTGTCGAACCTGCGGATTCGTCAGGCGGCTCAGCTGCTAGGAGTCAGCGACGACACTGTCCGACGATGGATCAACCAAGGCGCGTTGGCGGTCAGTCACGACGCGACCGGCCGCAAAGTCATCGCCAGCGAGGACCTGGCCCGGTTCTCTCGCACCAACGCGCCCGCACCGCCCCCGGACCCACTCAGCATCGGCAGCTCGGCCCGCAACCGGTTCGTCGGGCTGGTCACCAAGGTCATCAGCGACAAGGTGATGACCCAGGTGGAGATGCAGTGCGGTCCCTTCACCGTCGTTTCGCTGATGAGCACCGAGGCTGCGGAGGAGTTGAATCTGCAGCCCGGCAGCGTCGCCGTGGCCGTCGTCAAGGCCACCACCGTCATCGTCGAAACCGCCAGGCCTAGTACGGCAGTAGCTTCAGACTGAAACGCGGTCTACCGGGCCCCCAGATAGGCGACGGCGTCCAGCATCCGTTCACCGGCCGCCCGCAGCTCTGACACGCCCGGTCCGGCCCGCAGCACCTCGCGGGCCACCGCGGGAAGCAGCTGGCCGGGTGCCGCTCCGCCCAGACCGGCGAGCGCCTCGGGCCGCCCACCCTGCACACCGAGCCCGGGCACCAACACCGGGCCGCCCAGCGCGCTGAGATCGGGGGCCTCGAGAACCGTCGCACCCACCACCACACCGACATATCCCGGCCCGTACCCAGTGGCGGACCGATTCACCACCGCCGCCTGGTCGACGATCAGCTGGGCCACCGTACGGCCGTCGAAGACGGCACGCTGCACGGTCGCGCCCTCCGGGTTGGAGGTCGCGGCCAGCACGAACACCCCCCGGTCATGTGCCGCAGCGGCTTCCAGCAGCGGCCGCAGCGAACCGAACCCCAGATAGGGCGAGGCCGTCACGGCGTCGGCGGCCAGCGGCGAATCACCCGCCCAGGCAGCGGCGTAGGCCGCCATCGTCGACCCGATGTCCCCCCGCTTGGCGTCGGCCACTACCAGCACTTCGGCTGAACGCAAGGCGGCGATGGTGCGTTCCAGCACCGCGAATCCGGCGGCGCCGTAGGCCTCGAAGAACGCCACTTGTGGTTTGACGACGGCGAATCCGGCAAACGCCTCGACGCAGATGTCGCAGAACGCGGCCAGCCCGTCGACGGTGGTGGGCAAGTCCCATGCCCGCAGCAGCTCCGGATGCGGGTCGATGCCCAGACACAGCGGCCCGCGGTGTGCTTTCGCCTCGGCAAGCCGCACGCCGAACCCGGTCACTGGGCCCCTTTATCAGGCACGCCGCCCTGGCCTAGCTGGCTGTGCAGTTCTTGCAGGCACCGCACACCGATGTCGCCGCGGATGCCCGCTTCGATGCCCTGGACAGCGGCGGAGGCGCCCTGCACCGTTGTGATGCAGGGGATGTTGGCGGCCACCGCAGCCGAACGGATCTCGTAGCCGTCGATGCGTGGACCGGGGTTGCCGTAGGGCGTGTTGATCACCAGGTCGACTTCACCGGCCTTGATCGCGTCGACCGCGGACGCCGCGGGGCGGCCCGGCTGCGGCGGCTCGAAGTGCTTGCGCACCTCGTCACAGGGAATCCCGTTGCGGCGCAGCATCTCCGCGGTGCCTTCGGTGGCAAGGACGCGGAATCCCAGGTCGGCCAGGCGCTTGACGGGGAACACCAGTGACCGCTTGTCCCGGTTGGCGACCGACACGAATATGGTGCCCTCGGCCGGCAACGACCCGTAGGCAGCGGTTTGGCTCTTGGCGAAGGCGCTGCCGAAGTCGCGGTCGATCCCCATCACCTCGCCGGTCGATTTCATCTCCGGGCCAAGCAGTGAATCGATCGCGGCGCCGTCGGCGCGGCGGAAGCGGTGAAATGGCAATACGGCCTCCTTGACCGCGATCGGGGCGTTCTGCGCCGCGTGCGCGCCGTCCCCGGAAGCCGCCAGCATTCCTTCCTGGCGCAGCTGGGAAATGTTGGTGCCCAGCATGATTCGGGCGCACGCCTTGGCAAGCGGGATCGCGGTGGCTTTGGAGACGAACGGCACGGTGCGGCTGGCGCGCGGGTTGGCCTCCAGGACGTAGAGCACATCGTCTTTGAGGGCGTACTGCACGTTGAGCAGCCCCACCACGCCGATGCCGTGTGCGATGGCCTCCGTCGCGCGGCGCACCTTCTCGATGTCGCTGCGGCCCAGCGTCACCGGCGGCAGCGCGCAGGCCGAATCACCGGAGTGGATCCCGGCCTCCTCGATGTGCTCCATGATGCCGCCGATGTACACCTCGGCGCCGTCGCACAGCGCATCGACGTCGATTTCAACCGCGTCTTCGAGGAAGCGGTCGACGAGCACCGGGTGCTCGGGTGAGAGCTCGGTGGCGCGGGTGATGTAGCCCTCGAGCGTCTCTTCGTCGTAGACGATCTCCATGCCGCGACCGCCGAGCACATACGACGGCCGCACCAGCACCGGATAGCCGATCTCTTCGGCGATCCGGCGGGCTTGCGCGAAAGTCGTCGCCATGCCGTACCGGGGAGCCGGCAAGCCCGCCGCGCTGAGCAGGTCGCCAAAGGCGCCGCGGTCCTCGGCCAGGTCGATAGCTTCCGGCGGGGTGCCCACGATCGGAACGCCCGCGTCGGCGAGGCGTTGCGCCAACCCGAGCGGGGTTTGGCCGCCGAGTTGCACGATGACGCCGACGACTCCTGTGCCCTCGGGTCCGCCGCTCGCTGACTGTTGTTCGGCGTAGAACACCTCCAGGACGTCCTCGAACGTCAGCGGCTCGAAGTACAGCCGGTCGGCGGTGTCGTAGTCGGTGGACACGGTCTCCGGGTTGCAGTTGACCATCACCGTCTCAAAACCAGCCTGCGACAACGTGGTTGCCGCATGCACACAGCTGTAGTCGAACTCGATGCCCTGGCCGATGCGGTTCGGTCCCGACCCAAGGATCAGCACCTTGGGCTTCTCGGTCTGTGGGGCGACCTCGGTCTCGGCGGCCAGGTCGAGTTCATAGCTGCTGTAGTGGTAGGGCGTCTTGGCCTCGAACTCCGCCGCGCAGGTGTCCACCGTCTTGTACACCGGGTGGATGCCCAGCCGCTCGCGCAACCACCGCACCCCGTTCTCCCCGGCTAATTCGGGTCGCAGCGCGGCGATCTGGCGGTCCGACAGCCCATTGTGCTTACCACGCCGCAGCAGGTCCGCTTCGAGCACCGGGGCGGCGACCAGCTCGGCACGCAGCTTGACCAACTCGCCTATCTGGGCGACGAACCACGGGTCCACGCCAGAGGCCTGCGCGACCTGTTCGATCGAAGCGCCAAGCCGCACCGCCAGTTCGATGTCGTAGAGCCGGCCTTCGGTCGGGGTCTGCAGCCGGTTCAGGACCTCTTCGACGTCACCTTGCGGGTCCGGCTTGGTCCAGAAGCCGGCGCGGTCGGTCTCCAGCGACCGCATTACCTTGCCGAGCGCCTCGATGAAGTTGCGCCCCAACGACATTGCCTCCCCGACGGATTTCATCGTGGTGGTCAGGGTGGGATCGGCGCCGGGGAATTTCTCGAACGCGAACCGCGGCGCTTTGACCACGACATAGTCCAGGGTGGGCTCGAAGCAGGCCGGTGTTTCCTTGGTGATGTCGTTGACGATCTCGTCGAGGGTGTAACCGATGGCGAGCTTGGCGGCGATCTTTGCGATGGGAAAGCCAGTGGCCTTGGAAGCCAAGGCACTTGACCGCGATACCCGTGGGTTCATCTCGATGACGACCAGCCGGCCGTCGGCGGGGTTGACCGCGAACTGGATGTTGCAGCCACCGGTGTCCACGCCGACCTCACGCAGGATCGCGATGCCCAGATCGCGCATCCGCTGGTATTCCCGGTCGGTCAGCGTCATAGCGGGCGCGACGGTGACCGAGTCACCGGTGTGCACACCCATCGGGTCGACGTTCTCGATGGAGCACACCACTACCACGTTGTCGTGGCCGTCGCGCATCAGCTCGAGTTCGAATTCCTTCCAGCCGTAGATCGATTCCTCGATGAGCACGTTGGCGCTGGGCGAGGCGGCCAGCCCGGCGCCGGCCATCCGGTCGACCTCCTCGGCGGAATGCGCCATCCCCGAACCGAGCCCACCCATGGTGAAGCTGGGCCGCACAACCACCGGCAGGCCGACCTCTTTGACCGTCTCGTGGACCTCTTCCATGGTGAAACACACTCGGCTGCGGGCGGATTCACCGCCGACCTTGGCGACGATGTCCTTGAACCGCTGACGGTCCTCGCCGCGCTGGATGGCGTCGAAATCGGCGCCGATGAGCTCGACGCCGTAGCGGTCCAGTGCCCCGCTCTCGTAGAGCGCGACCGCGGTGTTGAGCGCGGTCTGCCCACCCAGAGTGGCCAGCAGCGCGTCGATCTTGTTGCCGCGCTCGGCCTGCTGGGCGATCACCCGCTCGACGAATGCCGGGGTGATGGGCTCGACGTAGGTGAAGTCGGCGTACTCCGGGTCGGTCATGATGGTGGCCGGGTTGGAGTTGACCAGACTGACCTGCAGTCCCTCGGCGCGCAGCACCCGGCAGGCCTGGGTGCCGGAATAATCGAACTCACAGGCCTGCCCGATCACGATCGGTCCCGAACCGATCACCAGCACGTGACGCAAGTCGGTGCGACGCGGCACTAGCGCCCCTCCCCTGCCATGAGCTCGATGAATTGGTCGAACAGGTACTCCGCATCGTGTGGACCGGCGGCGGCCTCGGGATGGTATTGCACCGAAAACGCCCGCCCGTCGACGAGTTTGACGCCTTCGACCACTCCGTCGTTGGCGCAGGTGTGGCTGACGACCGCCGTGCCGAACGGCGTGTCGAAGGACTGGCCCGCCTCCCCTTCCAGCGCGAAACCGTGGTTTTGTGCGGTCACCGCGACCCGCCCGGTGGCGTGGTCGATGACCGGAATGTTGATGCCGCGGTGACCGAAGACCATCTTGTAGGTGGCCACGCCCAGCGCCCGGCCCAGGATCTGATTGCCGAAACAGATGCCGAACAATGGGATTCCGGCGCCCAGCACCTCACTGGTGACCGCGACGACGTGGTCGGCGGTAGCGGGGTCGCCGGGGCCGTTGGACAAGAACACGCCGTCCGGCTTGATTTCGGCGATCTGCTCGAAGGTCGCCGACGACGGCAGCACATGGCTGCGGATGCCGCGGCGGGCGAAATTGCGCGGGGTGTTGGTCTTGATCCCCAGGTCCAGCGCGGCCACCGTAAACCGCTGCGGGCCTTCCGGTTCCACGATGTAGGTCTCCGGCGTGCTGACCTCGCCGGCCAGATCGGCACCCAGCATGGACTGCTGGCCCAGCACCCGCTGCAGCAACTCGGCGGGTCCGGCGAGCGCATCACCGGAGAACACCCCCGCCTTCATTGAGCCGCGGGTGCGTAGATGCCGCACCACTGCCCGGGTGTCGATGCCGGAGATCCCGACGATGTGCTGGCGGACCAGCTCGTCCTGCAGGGTGCCGGTGGCGCGCCAGTTGGAAGCGCGCGGCGACGGGTCGCGCACCGCGTAGCCGGCGACCCAGATCTTGTCGCCGCGGCTCTCGGCGTCCTCAGCGTTCCAGCCGGTGTTGCCGATCTGCGGGGCGGTGGCCACCACGATCTGCCGGTGATAGCTGGGATCGGTAAGCGTCTCCTGATAGCCGGACATACCGGTGGAAAACACTGCCTCGCCAAGCGTTTGGCCGACCTTGCCGAACGGCGTGCCGGTGAAGACGCGGCCGTCTTCCAGTACCAGTAGGGCTTTACTCACGAGCGCCGCTCCTCTCCCCCGCAAGCGGGAGGTGCCCCCACATCGCTCTTTCGCTCTGCATCGTCGTCGGCGCGGCTCACGCCGCCTCCTGAAGCCAGCCGTCGTACTCGCTGCGGTCGTTTGTCCGAAACCCGGTGTCGATCTCGACGCCCGACGGCAGCCGCCATCGGATCGCCAGAATCGAATTGCGGGCACCGACCTTGCCGGCCATACCCCGCTCGGTGCGGACGGCGGTAATCGACTCCTGCGGAATCCAAATCGGTTTGGCACGAATGCGTTCCAGCAAGATTCCCTCGGGATAGCGGGTCAACACCGCCTTGCTGCGGTAGCCAAGATCGCCAGCCGTGATCCGGTCGTTCCAGACCGGCGACAACGTGCAGCCGACGTAGACGCCACGGATAGTGGTGGTCGCGGTGCCCACCTCGCCGGGCACGTCGGGCAGGTCGCCGATCAGCTCCGCCTGCCGCTCCGCGCGGCGCCGCCAGCCAAGCATCATCAGCTGGATCACCACCGCGATCACCACCACCAACACGGCCGCGAAAATCAGCGACCCCACCAGTGTGCCTGAATTCATGCCGGGCACTTCCCGTCCCGAGCGGTGACCTTCCCGCGCAGTAGGGTCGCAGTCACGGTGGCGGGCAGGGTCATCGACTCGTATGGCGTGTTGGCTGACCGGCTGGCCAGATCCGGCCCGGCGACGGTCCAGGTGGCGTCTGGGTCCACCACCGTCAGGTTGGCCGGCTCCCCCACCTCCAGCGGCCGACCATGATCGGGCAAGCGTGCGATGCGCGCCGGATTTTCACTCATCACCCGGGCGACGTCGCGCCAGCTCAACAGTCCGGGCGTCACCATCGTCTGCACTACGACCGACAACGCCGTCTGCAACCCCAGCATGCCGGGACGCGCCGCGGAGAACTCCACGCACTTCTCGTGCTCGGCGTGCGGGGCATGGTCGGTAGCCACACAGTCGATGACACCGTCAGCCAACGCCTGGCGCAACACGACCGCGTCGGCGGCCTCACGCAGCGGCGGGTTGACCCGATTCACCCCGTCGTAGCTGACCAGTCTGCCGTCATCGAGCATCAGGTGATGCGGGGTGACCTCGGCGGTGATCGAAATCCCTTGCCCTTTAGCCCATTTCAGAATCTCGACGGTGCCCGCGGTGGAGGCGTGGCAGATGTGCACCCGGGCGCCGGCGTCGCGTGCCAACAGCGCGTCACGAGCGACGATCGATTCCTCGGCGGCCCTGGGCCATCCCGAAAGTCCCAGCCTGGCAGCGGTGGGTCCTTCGTGGGCCACGGCGCCCACGGTCAGCCTGGGCTCCTCGGCGTGCTGGGCGATCAGCACGCCCAGGCCGGTGGCGTATTCCAGGGCGCGGCGCATCACCAGCGGATCGTGCACGCAGATGCCGTCGTCGGAGAACATCCGCACCTGCGCGGCCCCGGCCGCCATCATGCCCATCTCGGTGAGCTCCGTGCCGGCCAGCCCGACGGTGACGGCGCCGACGGGGTGTACGTCGACCAGCCCGACCTGCTGGCCACGGTGCCAAACGTGGTCGGTGACCACCGGGCTGTCGGCGACCGGATTGGTATTGGCCATCGCGAAAACCGCGGTGTAGCCACCCAGAGCCGCTGCAGCCGAACCAGTTTCGATATCCTCGGCATATTCGCGGCCCGGTTCACGCAGGTGGGTGTGCAAGTCAACCAGTCCGGGCAGCAGCACGTGATCGGTCGCATCGATCACGTCCGCGGTATCGGGGATACGAAGGGCCGCGCCGATTTCGGCGATCTGGCCCTCGTAGCCGGGACTGCCGACCAGTACGTCGACACGGTCGCCTTCGCCGTACAACCGGACCCCGCGCAGCAACACACTCATGCCGCTCCCTCGTTTCCGGCCGATTCGGTGCCGACCAGCAGATGGAACAGCACCGCCATCCGCACGTGCACACCGTTGGAAACCTGTTGCAGCACAGCCGATTGCGATGAGTCGGCTACCGAGGACGCGATCTCCATGCCGCGCAGCATCGGCCCCGGGTGCAGCACCACGGCATGACCGGGGAGCATCGCCTGACGGCGATCGGAAAGCCCGTACAAGGATGAATACTCGCGCACCGACGGGAAGAAGCCGCCGTTCATCCGCTCGGCCTGCACCCGCAGCATCAGCACCGCGTCGGCGGCGGGCAGCTCGGCGTCGAAGTCGCCTGTCACGGTGACCGGCCAGCCGTCGACCCCGACCGGCAACAGCGTCGGCGGTGCGACCAGGACCACTTCGGCGCCCAGGGTGTTTAGCAGCATGACGTTGGAGCGGGCGACCCGGCTGTGCAGGATGTCGCCGACGATCACGATGCGCCGGCCTTCGATGCCGCCCAGCCGCTGGCGGATGGTCAGGGCATCCAGCAGCGCCTGCGTAGGATGCTCATGGGTGCCGTCCCCGGCGTTGATTACCGAGGGGCCGTCGTTGTTAGCGGCAGTCCAGTCGGCAAGCAGGTGGGCGGCACCGGATGCCGGATGCCGGATGATCAGCGCGTCGGCACCCGCCGCCCGCAGCGTCAGTGCGGTGTCGCGCAGTGACTCGCCCTTGCCCACCGACGATCCGGACGCGCTGACGTTGATCACGTCGGCGCTCATCCACTTGCCGGCCACCTCGAACGACACCCGGGTGCGGGTCGAGTTTTCGTAGAACATCGTGATCACGGTGCGGCCGCGCAACGTCGGCAGCTTTTTGATCTCACGGCCCACCAGAGCTTGGGCGAACCGGTCCGCGTCGTCGAGGATGGCGGTGGCCTCGTCGCGGCTCAAATCGCCGGCGGCCAGAAGATGGCGGGTCATCGCGAAATCACCACCCCGTCGCGACCGTCGTGCTCGCTCAGGAGCACGTGCACGCTCTCGATGCGCGAGGTCGGCACGTTCTTGCCCACGTAATCGGCGCGCAGCGGTAGCTCGCGATGGCCACGGTCGACCAGCACCGCCAGTTGCACCGCCCGCGGCCGGCCCACGTCGCGCAGCGCGTCCAGGGCGGAGCGCACCGAGCGCCCGGAATACAGCACGTCGTCGACGAGGATCACCAGCGCGTCGTCGATGCCGCCGGGCGGAATCGAGGTGGCCTCCAGCGGCCGCGGCGGCTTTTGCATCAGGTCGTCGCGGTACAGGGTGATATCAAGCGCGCCATGGCCGACTTCCACACCGCTGTATTCGGCGATGTTGGCGGCCAGACGCCTGGCCAGAATCACGCCGCGGGTCGGGATGCCCAGCAGCACCACCCGTGGTGCGTCGGGACCGTCCAGCGCGGTTTTTTCGATGATTTGATGTGCAATACGGGAAATGGTGCGACCCACGTCGGCCGCCGACATCAATTCGCGGCCGGTGCCGATGTCACCGGTAGCACCCATGCGAGACCTTGACCTCCTTCTCCGCCTCTCTGGACGGATCGTTAAAGGATGTCGACTGCCCGGCAGCGTAGCACTTAGGTCTACGCTGGAGAAAATGACAGGCTCGACTTCTTCTTCAGATTTCTCCGGATTGCAGCGCATGGACTTCGACGCGCTTTACCGCGGTGAGAGCCCCGGCGACGGTATCCCACCGATGAGAACACCACCGTGGGATACCAAGGCCCCCAAGGAGAATGTCATCGCGTGGCATGACGGCGGCTGGGTCCACGGCGACGTTCTCGACATCGGCTGCGGGCTCGGCGACAACGCCGTCTACCTGGCCAAGAACGGGTACAAGGTGACCGGGTTGGACATCTCTGGAACCGCGCTGATCACCGCCGAGCGCCGGGCCTATGACGCCGGCGTCGACGTGAAGTTCGCGGTGGCCGACTCCACCAAGCTCGAGGGCCACACCGACGCATTCGACACCGTCATCGACAGCGGCATGTTCCATTGCCTGGACGACGACGGCAAGCGCAGCTACGCCGCCGCGGTGCACCGGGCGACCAGGCCAGGCGCCACGCTGTTGATCAGCTGCTTCTCCGACGCCAACCCGCCCGACGACGAATGGCCCCGGCCCGCGGTATCCGAGCAGACGCTGCGCGACGTCCTCGGCGGGGCGGGCTGGGATATCGAATCCTTGGAGCCCGCCACAGTGCGCCGCGAACAGGACGGCAAGCACGTGGAAATGGCGTTCTGGTACGTCCGCGCGCAACGGCGCGCACTAACCTGAACCGGGTGAATCTCGACGTCAATCAGGCCTCCATCCGCGAAGTGTGCGACGCCGGCCTACTCGCCGGTGCGGTGACGGTGGTCTGGCAGCGCGGAGAAGTGCTGCAAGTCAACGAAATCGGCTACCGCGATGTCGATGCGGGCCTGCCGATGCAACACGACACGCTGTTTCGGATCGCGTCGATGACCAAGCCGGTCACGGTCGCGGCGGTGATGAGCCTGGTCGACGAGGGCAAGCTGACGCTGAAGGACCCGATCTCGCGCTGGGCGCCGGAGTTGGCCGCCGTGCGGGTGCTGGACGACCCACATGGTCCGCTGGACCGCACACATCCGGCGCGGCGAGCCATCCTGATCGAGGATCTGCTCACCCACACCAGCGGCCTGGCCTACGGATTCTCGGTGTCCGGGCCGATCTCGAAGGCCTACGTGCGGCTGCCGTTCAATCAGGGCCCCGACACGTGGCTGGCCGAGTTGGCCAAGCTGCCGCTGGTGCATCAACCCGGCGACCGCGTCACCTACAGCCATTCGATAGATCTGCTGGGCGTCATCGCTTCCCGCATCGAGGGCAAGCCGTTCTACCAGGTTCTCGACGAACGGATCCTGGGTCCGGCGGGCATGACCGACACCGGCTTCTTCGTGTCTGCCGAAGCGCGGCGACGCGCCGCGACCATGTATCGGCTCGACGAGGAGAACCGGCTGCACCACGGCGTGATGGGCCCACCGCACATCACGCCGCCCTCCTTCTGCAACGCCGGCGGCGGGTTGTGGTCGACTGCCGACGACTACCTGCGATTCGTGCGGATGCTGCTCGGCGACGGAACGGTCGACGGCGTGCGGGTGCTGTCCCCCGAGTCCGTCCGTCTCATGCGGGCCGACCGGCTCACCGACGAACACAAGCGGCACAACTTCCTGGGGGCGCCGTATTGGGTCGGCCGCGGCTTCGGGTTGAACTTGTCGGTGGTGACCGATCCGGCCAAGAGCACGCCGCTGTTCGGGCCGGGCGGACTCGGGACGTTCAGCTGGCCCGGCGCCTACGGAACATGGTGGCAGGCCGATCCCAGTGCGGACCTGATCCTGCTGTATCTGATCCAGAATTTGCCGGATATGAGCGTGGACGCGGCCACGGCCGTCGCCGGTAACACGTCGCTGGCCAAACTCCGCACGGCGCAACCGAAATTCGTCCGCAACACCTATCGCGCCCTCGGCCTTTAAAGGTAGATCGCCATGGTCGATTACCCGCCTGACCGCATCGCGGGGCCACGGTTGCTGCTGCGCCCGCCGATACTCGACGACGCCGGCACGCTGTTCCAAAGGGTCGCCCGCGATCCCGAGGTCACCAAATACCTGCAATGGACACCACACCCCGACGTGGCGGCGACGCGGCGGGTGATCACCGAAAAGCTCAACGTCAGCGACGACGAGCGTACCTGGGTCATCGAGCTGCGGCACAGCGGTGAGGTCATCGGCATGTTCAGCTGCAAACGGTGGGCACCGCACTCGGTCGAAATCGGAAGCTGCATCGGGAGGCGTTGGTGGCGCAAGGGTTTGGTGTCCGAGGCGCTCGACATGCTACTGACCGCGCTCAGTGCCGATCCCCACGTGTATCGCGTCTGGGCCACGTGCAGCGTCGACAACACGGGGTCGGCCCGGGTGCTGCAGCGAGCCGGGTTCACATTAGAGGGGCGGCTGGCCCGCCAGGCGGTCTACCCCAACCTAGGCCCCGAACCTCAAGACAGCCTGCTGTATGCCAAGGCCCTGCGGTAGCCCTTTAGGCTGAGCCACATGTCTACGCCGACTGTTCTGATCAGCGGCGACGCGGGAATCACCGGACCTGCCCTCGCGTGTTGGCTCACCCGGGCCGGCTACCACATCGTGGTAGTCGAGATGGGCACCAGCCTGGCGACACCGGTCGGTATGTGGCGAGTCGGACTCAGTCGGTGAGCTGACGAACGGCATGCATCTCAGACGGTTGGGGATTCTCCGTCCCGGCCGGTGAGGGTTGCGGTCATGCCGGGGAGCAGCAGATCGAGGAAGCGGTCCAGTTCGGCGGCGCCGTCGTAGGAGGCCAGGGCGGGTGCCAGCGCACGCAGTTGAGGGAATTCGGTGATCGCGAGCCGGTGAAGACCGAGCCGGAGCACATCGTCGGTTTCCTCGGGGCGCTCGATAACCTCCTGCAACTCATTGAGGATGTGGCCGTACAGGTAGCCGAACAGCACACGGTAGATGTGTAAGGCATCCTCGCCGGTGAAGCCGGCGGAGGTGAGCAGTGCGAGGACGTCCTCTAGTGGCCGTAGCATTCCCGGCGGCCGCTGTCCGAGCGGGGTGGCCAACGGTCGAGTGACCAGCAGCGGCACCACGTTCGGGTGCGTCAGGGCCAATTGGCGGAAGTCGCGCGCGACGGTACGCAGTTGGCCGGCCCAGTCCGGGTCGGTACTGTCCACCGATAGCTGTGCGAGCACGATCTCGGCGACACCGTCGAGCACTGCGGCTTTGTTGGGGACGTGCCGGTAGAGCATCACCGGATCTCGGCCCACCGCTTCGCTGAGACGGCGCATCGACAATCCGTCCACACCGTCGCGGTCCACGATCCTCAGCGCGGCCTGCAGGATCGTCGACCGGTTGAGCTGACCGTTGTCTGTGCCGGCGGCGGACGGGTCCTTGTCGTCGGCGCCCGCGTCGGGCCCGGTCGACTGTCTGGTCATTGCCTCAGCACTCCCCTTCTGCCTCGTCATCGAAGCGGCTACCGGACCTAATTCAACACCGTGGCCATTAGGATCTATCAACATCGTAAGTCAACACTGTTGACATCACCCTACGTCGGGCGTGTAATGGATTTCAAGCACTGCGATTGGAGACCTCGACATGATTGTCATCGTTGGATTAGTTGTTCTACTCGTCGCCGTGATCATCGGGTTCCTCGGCGTGCTGAATAATGCGGGGGCCGCTCACCCGTTGAGCGAGAACTTCTCGGTGTTGGGCTACCACGTCACCGGGTCGACCGGCACTCTGTTCCTCTTCGGGATCGTGATCGGCGCGCTGGCGATGCTAGGTCTGTGCGTGTTGTTGGCCGGTGCACAGCGCACCGCGGGCCGCGGTCGCGACGCGCGCCGTGAACTTCAAAGGTCCCAGCGCGAAGCGGAGTTTGTGAACCGAGACCGCGATCCAGGGTTCGAACACCAGCCCGTCGCAGCCACCGGCTCAACGGTGAACCCGGCGGTGGCCCGCCGGAACAGAGGTTCCCTGTTCGGTCGCTGGCCGCGTGGTCGCCGACCGTCGGCCACCGCGCACATCGGCGGACAACGTTAGGCGTCGACCTCCGGTCGATAGGGGCAGGTCGCAGTCGCGGCCTGTGATCACCAAAACGAAGGAATCGCAATGACCATCGGTAAGAAGATCGCCCACAAGGCCGAAGCCGCCAAGGGCGTCACCAAGAAGCTCTTCGGCCGCGCCACCGGCAATACCCGGCTACGCACCGAGGGACGCGCCGACCAGTTCAAGGGCAACACCAAACAAGCCGGGGCCAAGGTCAAAGACGCCTTCAAACACTGACCCGACAGCCCGTCATCGCCTACACAGCTCCAATCGAAACCAGGTAAGCGCCATGATCATCCTCGGAATCATCCTTATCATCGCCGGATTCGTGTTCCACACCAACCTGCCCCTGGTGCCCATCGGGGTCGTCGTGCTCATCATCGGCGTGGTGCTGATGCTCGCGGGAAGGATGGGACACGCTGTCGGCGGCCGCCGCCACTACTACTAAACCGGCCACACGTAACCAACCGGCTACCCGAGTCGGCGTACATGATTCAGCGCCCCCCGAACACGACTAGATCAACACCACGCCCAACAGCGACGGGTATGGAGGACACGCGTCCCGAATCACCAGGTGGCCCGCCGACCCAAGTCACGAGTCGCCGCCCGTACGTCGAATATGCAAGGAGTCATTCATGACGTGATCGCGGGGCCACTCAATTACTTCGGGGGTCAATCCCAAGGTGACGGATTGCAACGTGCCCCAGCCCAGTACATAACCCCCACAGCTCAATTCCAACCGATTTCAACAATCAACCGCTCAACCAATCCAAGGAGCCGACATGACTACCAGCAGTATCGTTTGGATCGTCGTCGTCGTTATCGCGGCAGTTCTGCTCGTCGCCGCAATCGCGTGGGTAGCACGCAAGAAACGCACCGAACACCGCCGCGTCCAAGCCGGCGACATCCGCGAGAAAGCTGTCGAACAGTCCCACGAGGTGGGGCAACGCGAAGCGCTTGCCGACGAGACGGCAGCCAAGGCCCGCGCTGCGCAAGCCCAGGCAGAAGCCATGGCAGCGCACTCGGCCGGCCTACAACACCAAGCGCAAGCACGTCGCACTGACGCAGCTACCTCCCGCAGCGAGGTAAACCGAGAATTCGAGCGCGCCGACAAGATCGATCCGGACTCACCAACCAGCGATAAGCCCACCAACCAGCGATAAGCCGCGCGGAGATGCCGCCGGCCGGCAAGACTCGCCACGGATGCCTAAGGCCGGGTGACCTTCCCGACGCCTGGAGTTGATCGGGGCCGAAGGTACGCCGCCTGAATCGGACCGGTTCTTGAGCCACTCGATATGTGACGTGTCGCCCAAGTGCACCAGCAAACTATCACGCGCTGGGCGCGTGATACGTTGGCCAACCAGCTGCCTGCAGCGCCCGACGTGCGTAGGCCCGCACGTCGGCATCGCTGTCCTTGAGCGCGACTCGGAGTGCGTCGCGGGCAGCGGGTTCATCGGCCCATCGGGTCAGGCTGAGCACGGCCGCCTTGCGCACGTCGAGATGTGCGTCGCCGAGCGCCTCGGACAGCCCCGAAATCGCTAGCACCGCGAATTCAACCGCCGCACCCGACAGCGCGCGGGCCGCACCCTCGCGCACCTGCCATGCCGGTGCGTGTAGCGCTTGTTCGATTGCAGCGCAATTATCTTGGCCGCAACCTAATTCAGCCAATGCGGCGAGCGCGGCCGCACGCACCAACGGGTCGGGGTCGGCGACCAGCGCGCTCACGGCCTCGGCGCCGCCGCGCAGGGCAGCCAGACCGGCGGCCGCGGCGATGCGGACCTCCCGGAGCGTGTCCCGCTATTGCGCCACCTTGGCGGAGACGTCAGCGGAGACGTCAGCTTTGCGATCCCGGTGAGCAGAACCGTCAGGCGTCTTCGGCAACAACTTGCGCGGCGCGGTCACCATTGAGGGCCGAGGCGTCCGATGGCAACTCGAAGGGCGGATAGGCAGAACCGACCGCGGCCGTCGCCGCGTTCCGTTGCGCTTCCATTCGCGCCAGCGCAGTCTCGGTGAAGACCGACAACCCGAGGTCGGGGTTGTATCCGTGGATTTCTTTGACGTCGAGCTGGGCGAGGAAGTAGATGATCTCCTTGGAGACCACCTGGCCCGGGACCAGTACCGGGAAGCCGGGCGGGTAGGGCACCACGAACGTGGTGGACACCAGGGTCTTGCCCTCGGCCAGCCGTCGCCCGGCCATGCCGATCAGCACATGCTCGCGGTCGGACTCTTCGTATCCGGCGTAGAAGGCCGCCCGCATGTCGCCGAACTTGCATGCGTCAACGGGTCGGAAGGCAGTGTCGAACTCGCTGAAGTCGGGCAGGTGCGGCAGATCCTCGAGTGATCTCCTCGACTCGGCGCTGATGCAGTGCCCGGTCGGCCGCGCCGGCCGCCATTCTCGCTGCGGTCGAAATCGGTTGCCACCCGCCGCAGCACGTCGAGCAGATAATGCACGCTCGACCATGTGACGCCGATCGTGAAGATCAACAACACGCTGTTGATCGAGGTCTTGTTGATCTGGATGCCGAATCGCTCCATCAGGATCTTCTCGCGGAAGTCATACCCGTTCATTCCGGTCTTGCCCACGAACAAGGTGACCCGCGTCGCGTCCAGCACGAACTGGTCGGACCGCCACGCCTCGTTCCACTCGGCCAGCGCGCCCTGCCTGACCTGACGGTACGAGCTGACCGACGAGGCCCGGAACTCCTCGGGCACCAGGTCGGACTCGTCGAGGATGCGGAACCACTTGCTGATCAGCCGGTCTTTGCGGACGCGGTGCCGGAAGACCAGCGCCATGTTGTAGACGTTGCCGGACCAGCTCGAACCCTTCGATGTCGACCTGCCGGCGCGCCAGGTCCAGCGATGCGAGAAGTTGCTGGTTCGGCGATGTCGAGGTGTGGGTCAGGAACGCCTCAGCGAACGCGTCGCGGGTAAGCGCTTTGAAATCCTGGTCGCGGACGTGGATCATCGACGCCTGCCGAAACGCCGACAGCGACTTGTGGGTGGAGTGCGTCGCGTACACGCGGACCCGCGCGCGAGCGGGGTCGGGAAGCAGCCGGTGATTAACCCACTCCGACCGATCGATCCCCTCCATCGACGCGGCCCAATTCCGGTATTCCGCAGCGTATTCCGGAGACGCCAGCATCTGCTCGAGACGCTCGGCCGACACCATTGCGGTCCGCTGCCGGGCCCACGGCACGGCAGTGGCGAACGCGTACCACGCCTCGTCCCACAGGAAGCAGATGTCCGGCTTGATCGCCAGCACCTCCTCCATCACCCGCCGGGGGTTGTAGACGACGCCGTCGAAGGTGCAGTTGGTGAGCAGCAGCATGCGCACCCGGTGCAGCTGGCCGGCCGCCTCGAGGTCCAGCAGCGCCTTCTTGATCGTGTGCAGCGACACCGCTCCGTAGATCGCGTACTGCGGCAACGGATAGGCGTCCAGGTACAGCGGGTACGCACCGGCCAGTACCAGGCCATAGTGGTGCGACTTGTGGCAGTTGCGATCGATGAGAACGATGTCGCCCGGCCGGGTCAGGGCCTGTACGACGATTTTGTTGGCGGTCGACGTTCCGTTGGTGACGAAGTAGGTGTGATCGGCGTTCCAGGTCACGCGCCGCCTTGTCCATCGCCTCCTTGATGTTGCCGTGCGGGTCCAGCAGCGAGTCCAGCCCCCCGGAGGTGGTCGACGTCTCGGCCATGAAGATGTTGCGGCCGTAGAACTCGCCCATGTCTTGCAGGGACTTGGAGTTGAAGATGCTGGCGCCCCGCGCGACGGGAAGCGCGTGGAACTGGCCGACCGGAGCCGCCGCGTAGGCACGCAGGGCGTCGAAAAACGGTGTGGCGAAACGGTTCCGCAAGCCCGCGAGCACCGTGCTGTTCAGGTCGGTGACGTCGTTGAGCCGGTAGAACGTCCGATCGTAGACGTCGGGTTCGTCCTCGGTCTCCGCCGCGATCGACTCGTCGGTGAGCAGATAGAGGTCGATATGTGGCCGCAGCTCCCTGATCCATTCGGCGCATTCGACCCAGTCTTGGGTATCGGTCGCCACCACGTCGTCGCTGGCAGCACCCAGCAGCGTGTTCATCAACGGCACCCGGTCGCGGGACCGCAGCGGCAGGTCATGGCGGATGATTGCGGCCTGAATCTCGCCGTTCAGCGCGACCGCGGTGATGGCGTCCTCGACACTCGGCACGACGAGCAGCTCGTACTGCACATCGTCGGACGGGTTGCGCAGCGCCCGCAGGCACTCGGCCAGGCAGTCGGGAGCCGTGGTCGGGGCATCGTCGGCGAGCAGCACGGTATAGAACTGCTGCTGTTTGGCCTGGGCCACCAGCTCCTGGTCGGCCAGCGGCGCGGAGGTGTCGAAAAGCCCTGCGCGGTCGCCATATTCGGATCAGCAGGCGCACGGCCAGCGACACCTCTTCGGCGAGCCGCACCGTCGAAAGCATGTCGAGGTGAGCGCGGAAGGTCGCCAGATTCTCCGCACCCGGGTACAGCCAGTACCGCTCGTAGGCGCCGATGCCGATCCATCAGCCGCTTCACCCGGCACACGTCGTGGGTGATGTCCAGCCCGGCGCGGTTGACCTCGGCGAGGTGGCGGCATGCGTCGTCGAGCAGGTTCCAGGTGTCCAGGCGCGTGTACGACGGGTTGGCCACTGCCGCCAGCGCGGAGACCCGGAGTCGTCGCGGGCGGGCGCCGTCTCGATTCATGTCGATCACCTGTTCTTCGGGTGCGGGTAGCCGCTATTGTGCCCGCCTGCGGCCACCGCGGGATCATTTCACCGAGGTCAGGTCAGCGATCCGGCTCGTATTCACCGTCGTCACCCTCCACAGCGCGCCGATTACCGCGAGTGGTGTCCACCCACCGCAGCACCGGAAGCTCCCAGCGGCGGGCCGGCAACTCGGTGACGTCGCTCAGCGATCGCACCACGGCCTGCGTCAGGGCCATGATCGCGGCCATCACCGGCAGCAGCGGTTGCAGCGGCTTGGCCGCCGAACGAACCGTGCTGATGCGGCGGGCCAGGATCAGGCGTTCGACGCAGTGATACAGCCAGGCGCCCACACCCAGCGCGTAAATCGAGAGCGCCGACGCGACGATGGTCAGCCCGTAGGCGGCGCATACGACGGCGCCCAACACCACCGTCGCAGCCAGGAAGGCCGCAACGACGGCGCGCAGCTCTAACCGGGTCATGACTGCGGTCCGTGGTCCTCCGGTGTGCCTGCGGCGTCCGAACCGACCGCACCTCGGACCGCCTGGGTGGCCGCCCGGATCTGCGGCGTCACCAGCATGACGTGGCCCAGCACTCCGTTGACGAAGCCCGGCGACTCGTCGGTGGACAGCTCCTTAGCCAGCTGTACGGCCTCGTCGACAGCGACCGGCTCCGGCACGTCGTCGGCATAGAGCAGCTCCCACACCGCGACCCGCAGAATGGCACGGTCCACGGCAGGCAGCCGGTCCAGCGTCCAGCCCTGCAGGTGAGAGCTGATCAGGTCGTCGATGTGTGCGGCGTGCTCACCGACCCCGCGAGCCACCGCGGCGGTATACGGGTGCAGCGGCGCAACCTCCGGGTTCGCCTTGGCCAGCGCGGTACGAACGTCGACGACCTCCGCCGGGCTCAATCCGCGGGCCTCGGCTTCGAACAACAGGTCGACGGCACGCTTGCGGGCATGATGCCGTCCTTTGATAGCCCTGGGCGTCCTGGCCGGTTTAGGGTCAGGATGCGGTCCGCTCACGCGTTTACACGTCCCAAGTAGCTGCCGTCGCGCGAGTCCACCTTCAGCTTGTCGCCCGTGTTGATGAACAGCGGCACCTGAATCTGCGCACCGGTCTCAAGCGTGGCGGGCTTGGTGCCGGCGCTGGACCGGTCGCCCTGCAGGCCCGGCTCGGTGTGGGTGACCTCGAGTTCGACCGTCACCGGCAGCTCGATGTACAGCGGCGCCCCGTTGTGGAACGCGACCTGCACCGGCATGCCCTCCAGCAGGAACCGTGCCGCGTCGCCGACCAGGGACTCTGGCAGTGCGTGCTGCTCGTAGTCCTCGCTGTCCATGAACACGAAGTCCGAGCCGTCGCGGTAAAGGTAGGTGGTGTCGCGCCGGTCGACGGTGGCGGTCTCCACCTTCACCCCGGCGTTGTACGTCTTGTCGACGACCTTGCCGGAGAGCACGTTCTTCAGCTTGGTGCGCACGAAGGCCGGGCCCTTGCCGGGCTTGACGTGCTGAAACTCGACGATCTGCCACAGCTGGCCGTCGATCACCAGCACCAGTCCGTTCTTGAAGTCGGCAGTGCTTGCCACGATTCGGTGTATCTCCTAGAGGATGGACAGTCCGCTACGGAACTGTCTGTAACTTGTCAGTCAGTTTAAAGCGCGCCGCGACCGAGGCACGCCGGCTGGGGGACCTATGACGGGCCGGAAGCCCGTTCCTCGTCGTCCTGTTCCGAGCGGGTCTCAGATCGATGGATCGGCGTGGACGATATCGGCCTAATCGTCGTCAACACTGGGAGGTTCAGCGTCAGGCCGCCGGCGATCGGCATGTGAATCGAGAAATACACGATCGCCGAATCTCCCGCATCGGCTGCGCGTACATGTCCCAACGAAAATCCCGTAGGCGCGCCAGGCCACGTTCGATCGGCTCCACCCCGCTCACGCACTCGACTCTACCCTCGGCGGTACGCCCCTGATCGGCGCGGAGTTTGGCTTAGGTGAGAACGGCCAGTTCCTTGGGGAATTTGGTCAGTAATTCCGGGGTCTGCCCGCGGGTTTCGTCAGGCACGACCAGCGTGTCCTCGATGCGTACACCGCCGCGGCCGGGTAAGTAGACGCCGGGCTCCACGGTCACCACGGAGCCCGCAAGCAAGGTGCCGGTGGATGTGGCCCCAATTCCCGGCGCTTCGTGGATCTGCAAGCCCACACCGTGCCCCAGACCGTGGCTGAATGCTCGCCGTAGCCCGCGTCGACGATCAGCTGGCGCGCTGCGGCGTCCACATCGCGCAGGCCGGCGCCCGGCCGTAGCGCCTCCCGGCCGGCCCGCTGCGACTCGGCGACCAGCTGGTAGATCTCCAGCTGCCAGTCAGCGGCCTTGCCGAGCACGAACGTGCGGGTCATGTCGGAGTGGTAGCCGGCGACCAGCGCACCGAAGTCGATCTTGACGAAATCGCCCTTCGCCAGCGCCGCGTCGGTCGGACGGTGGTGCGGGATCGCCGAATTCGGCCCGGCGGCCACGATCGTCTCGAACGAAATCGCATCGGCGCCGTGGTCGAGCATCAGGGCCTCCAGCTCCCGGCTCACCTCACGTTCGGTTCGCCCGGGCCGCAGGCCGCCTCGCGCCACCAGATCGGTTAGTGCGGCGTCGGCCGCCTCGCAGGCCAGCCGCAGCAGCGCCACCTCGCCGGCGTCTTTGACCTCACGCAACGCCTCGACGGTTCCGGCGGCCCGCACCAGCTCGGTGGCCGCCTTACGCTCGTCGAGCTCGCTGGTCAGCGCGTCGAAGCCGTCGACGGTGACGACATTGCTCTCGAAGCCCAGCTTCCCGCACCCCGCCCTCGGCGGCCCGACCGACTAGGTAGCGCCCCAGGGCACGTTCAATGGCGATCTCGAGCCCCGGCGCCTGCTCGGCGGCCTTGGGTGCGGTACCGGCCGTCGGTGGCCAGCACGGGGCCACGATCATCGGCGAACACCAGCAACGCGCCGTTCGACCCGGTAAAACCCGACAGATAGCGCACGTTGATCAGGTCGGTGACCAGCATCGCGTCCAGCCCACTGGCACCGATTTGCGCTTTCAGATTGTCTCGACGCTGCGAATGTGTCACGACCCTTGACGGTACTCGCTACGCTGAGGGCCCATGACTAACTGGATGCTGCGCGGACTGGTGTTCGCTGCGACGATGGTCGTCGTCCGCTTGTTCCAAGGGGCGCTGATCAACGCGTGGCAGACGCAGGCTGGGCTGTTCAGCGTGGCGCTGCTGCTTCTCTTCGTCATCGGCGTGGCCGTGTGGGGAATGATCGACGGACGCGCCGACGCCACGGCCAACCGGGATCCGGATCGCCGTCGCGATCTGGCGATGACCTGGCTGCTGGCCGGCCTGGTGGCGGGTGTCCTCAGTGGCGCCGTCTCCTGGCTCATCGCGCTGGTGTACAAGGGTCTTTACACCGGGGGCCTGATCAATGAGGTGACGACCTTCGCGGCGTTCACTGCGCTATGCGTTTTCCTGCCCGGGATTATCGGCGTGACTATCGGCCGCTGGCGGGTGGACCGGCAGTTCGAGAAGACGCCGGAGAAACACCACGGCCTTGGCGAAAAGCAGGAGCGGGACGGTGACACCGACGTGTTCACCGCCGTTCGCGGCGATGACACTCCGACCGGTGAGATCCCAGCGGCCCAGCCCGAGGAACGGACCGCGGCGGTGGCTACGGCCGAGCGTGAAGCACCCACCGAAACGATCGCGACGGGTGAACGCGAAGGGGCTACCGAAACGACCCCCACCACCGACGACGACGCGAAAACCGAGGTGATCCGGACGGACACCGACCCGAAGCACACCAAGCCGGGCTCGGAGCCGGAGAAGGATTAACCGTTAGCGTCGGGAGCTCCGGCCAGATAGCGCAGGGCGAGCAAATAGCCCTGGACTCCTAACCCGACGATCACTCCGGTGGCGACCGGACTGATGTAGGAGTGACGCCGAAACTCCTCGCGAGCATGCACATTGGAGATATGCACCTCGATCAGAGGTGCACTCAACTCAGCGCACGCATCGCGCAGCGCCACCGATGTGTGGGTGAGGCCGCCGGCGTTGAGGATCACCGGCTCCCCCGCATCGGCGGCCGCATGGATCCAGTCCAGCAGTTCGAGCTTCGTTATCACTTTGCCGCATAACAGCTTTGAGCCCGAGCGCCGCGGCCTCACGCTCGATGAGCGCGGCCAGCTGGTCATGTGTCGTGTCCCCATATACGTCGGGCTCACGCCGGCCCAGCCGGCCCAGGTTCGGGCCGTTGATGACGTTCACGGTCACCGTCATGAAGCACCGAGTTCGGCGTAGGCGGCCGCCAGCAGCGACGGATCGGGTCCGGCCAACCGGCCCGGCTTGGCCAGTCCGTCGAGGACCACGAACCTAAGGACACCGGCCCGGGATTTCTTGTCCCCCGCCATGTATTCCAACAACTGCGGCAACGCGTCGGCGTCGTAGCCGACCGGCAGGCCAAGCGCCGACAGGATGGTGCGGTGGCGCTGCGCGGTGGCGTCGTCGAGCCGCCCGGCAAGTCTGGCCAGCTCGGCGGCGAACACCAGGCCCACCGACACCGCGGCGCCGTGCCGCCACTGATAGCGCTCCCGGCGCTCGATCGCATGGCCCAAAGTGTGCCCGTAGTTCAGGATTTCGCGCAGCTCCGATTCCTTCTCGTCGGCGGCGACAACCTGCGCCTTGACGGCGATAGAGCGCCGGATCAATTCCGGCAGCACATCGCCAGCCGGGTCCAGCGCGGCCTGCGGATCGGCCTCGATGAGGTCGAGAATCACCGGGTCGGCGATGAACCCGGCCTTGACCACTTCGGCCATCCCGGAGACGAGCTCGTTGTGCGGCAACGTTTCCAGGGTCGCCAGGTCGACCAGGACCGCGAGTGGCTGATGAAACGCACCGACCAGGTTCTTGCCCGCATCGGTGTTGATACCGGTCTTGCCGCCGACGGCCGCGTCGACCATACCGAGCAACGTGGTGGGCACATGCACGATCGAGACGCCGCGCAGCCAGGTGGCTGCCGCGAAACCGGCGACATCGGTGGCCGCGCCGCCGCCGAGGCTGACCAACGCGTCTTTGCGGCCGATCCCGATGCGGCCCAACACTTCCCAGATGAATCCAACGACAGGCAGGTCTTTGCCGGCTTCGGCGTCCGGGATTTCGATGCGGTGCGCGTCAACACCCTTGCCGGCCAAGTGGCTTCGGATCACCTCGGCGGTCTGCGCCAGTACCGGTTGATGCACGATCGCCACCCGATGCCGACTGGAAAGGAGTTCCTCCAACTCATTCAGCAGGCCGGTACCGATGACCACCGGGTACGGCGGGTCGACGGCCACCTGCACGGTGACCGGTGCGGTGCGATTGGTCATGTGGCGGCCTTGCTGGGATTGGGGGCGCCGGAGGCGGCGATCTGCTGGGTGTGCTGCGGCGCCTGCAGCCGCGAGACGATGTGGCGGACCACCGCCCCGGGATTGCGGCGGCTGGTGTCGACCCGGATGGTCGCCACCCGCCGATACAGCGGAACCCGCTTCGCCATCAGCGCGCGGAATTTGTCGACGCGGTCGGGCCCGGCGAGCAGCGGCCGCACAGTGTTGCCGCCGGTGCGCCGCACACCTTCGCTGGCGCTGATCTCCAAGTAGATGACGGTGTGGCCGGCGAGCGCCTCGCATACCCCCGGGCTGGTGACAGCACCACCGCCGAGCGACACAACACCGTCATGGTCGACCAATGCGGCGCGCACCACGTCTTCCTCGATGCGGCGGAATTCCTTCTCCCCATCGGTGGCGAAGATGTCGGCGATGCGGCGGCCGGTCTGTTGTTCGATCGCCACATCAGTGTCGAGAAAGCCGACCCCGAGCGCCTTGGACAGCCGCCGACCGATGGTGGACTTGCCCGACCCGGGCAATCCCACCAGTACCGCTTTGGGTGCCATCAGCGCGCTACCCCCCGATAACCCGGGTCCGCGCGGCCGGCGATTCCCGGTCAGCCACCGCACGCTGGTACGCCTCGACGTTGCGACGGGTTTCGGTCAGCGAATCGCCGCCGAACTTCTCCAGCGCCGCGCGCGCCAGCACCAGCGCCACCATGGCCTCGACCACCACTCCGGCCGCCGGCACCGCGCACACGTCTGAGCGCTGATGGATAGCGACTGCCTCGTCGCCGGTCGCCATGTCCACGGTGGCCAGCGCCCGCGGCACAGTGGAGATGGGTTTCATCGCGGCGCGCACCCGCAGCGGCTGACCGTTGGTCATGCCACCTTCGAGCCCGCCCGCGCGGTTGGTCGAGCGGACCACGCCGTCGGGTCCGGGGTACATCTCGTCGTGGGCGAGGCTGCCACGGCGGCGTGCCGTTTCGAAGCCGTCGCCGATCTCCACGCCCTTGATGGCCTGTATGCCCATGACGGCGGCGGCGAGCTGGCTGTCGAGCCGGTTGTCGCCACTGGTGAACGAGCCCAGCCCGACCGGCAGGCCCAGGGCCACCACCTCCACCACGCCGCCGAGCGTGTCGCCGTCCTTTTTGGCCGCCTCGATCTCGGCGATCATGGATTTTTCCGCCTGCTCGTCATACGCGCGCACCGGGCTGGCGTCGATCGCGGGCAGGTCTTCGGGGCGCGGCGGCGGACCGTCGTAGGGCGCCGACGGGCCGATCGCGATGACGTGGGAGAGCACTTCGACACCCAGCGCCTGACGCAGAAACGACCGCGCGACCGTTCCCGCCGCGACGCGGGCGGCGGTCTCGCGGGCGCTGGCCCGCTCCAGGACCGGCCGGGCGTCGTCGAAACCGTACTTGAGCATGCCCGCGTAATCGGCGTGGCCGGGCCGCGGCCGGGTGAGCGGGGCATTGCGCGCGATATCGGCTAACTCCGCGGGGTCGACCGGGTCGGCGGCCATCACGGTTTCCCACTTCGGCCATTCGGTGTTGCCGATCTCGATGGCGATGGGCCCACCCAGGGTGATGCCGTGCCGTAGCCCGGAAAGCACGGTCACCGCGTCGCGCTCGAACGCCATCCGGGCGCCGCGGCCGTAACCGAGCCGGCGGCGAGCCAACTGTTCGGAGATCTCGTTGGACGTGACCTCCACGCCGGCGACCATGCCTTCGAGCACGGCCACCAACGCGCGGCCGTGCGACTCTCCGGCGGTGATCCAGCGCAGCACCTGGCTATCTTCCCATGGGCTCAACCGACCATGTGCTCAACTCAGCAGGGCCAACCCCGCCGCGGCGGCGGTGGCCACGCACATCGAGGGACCGTGCGGCACGGTCGCGGCGCCAGCGCCGCCAAAAAGCCGGGCCACCACACCCCACATGCCGGTCAGCAGCGGCGCGGCCAGCGCCGCCAGAAACCACACCTCGACGCCGAAACAGCCGGCCAGCCCGCCCAGACCGATGGCCAGCTTGACATCGCCGGCCCCCATCCCCGTCGGGGCCACCAGGTGCACCAGCAGATATATCCCGGTCAAGGCCGTCGCCCCGACGAGCGCGGGCGACCCGCGCCCGGCCACCGTGGCGGCCAGCAGGATCACACCGGCCCCGGGCAGCGTCAGGAGATTCGGTAACCGGCGTTCGCGGATGTCGTAGCAGCTCAACACCGCCAGCCAGACCAGTACGACACCTGCCGCGGTTATCCGCATGCAGCGGCACTGTTACTGCAAAGCCTCCAACGCGCAAGTCATCGCCTCGCGCGGCGCGGGCAGCCCGGTGAACTGCTCCACCTGTGCAAACGCCTGATGCAGCAGCATCTGCAACCCGCTGATCACTCGGCCGCCGGCGGCGGCTACCGCGGCGGCCAGCGACGTGGGCCACGGATCGTAGACGGCATCAAGCAGCACCGGGATCGCGGCGAAGGTGTCGGTATACCGCGACGCCACGTCCGCGGGGATGGTGCTGACCAGCACCTCCGCGGCCGCCACCCGGTCGGTCAACTCGTCGCTGTCCAGACCGCAGAACCGCGTCGCCACCCCGATTCGCGTCCCAAGGTCCACCAACCGGGCCGTCTTCTGCGGGTTGCGCGCCACGACGGTGATGGCGGTGACGCCGAGCTGGGCCAAACCCATGATGGCCGCCGGCGCGGTGCCGCCCGACCCGCACACCAGCGCCGGCCCGGACGCGGACCCCAGCGCCCCCGCCACGCCGTCGATGTCGGTGTTGTCGGCTCGCCAGCCCGCCGGTGTGCGCACCAGGGTGTTGGCCGATCCAACCAGGTCGGCGCGTACGGTGCGCTCGTCGGCGAACCGCAAGGCGGCGAACTTGCCCGGCATGGTCACCGACACGCCGACCCACTCGGGCCCGAACCCGCCGACCACGCCCGGCAGCTCCTCGGCGCCGCACTCGATGCGCTCGTAGGTCCAGTCACGCAGGCCCAGCGCGCGGTAGGCGGCCAGGTGCAGTTGCGGGGACCGGGAATGAGCGATCGGCTTGCCGAGCACAGCCGCCCTTCTAGGAGGCGCCGAGCTAGCGGGCGGAGTCTGATTGCGCTCTTCGCCGCCGCGCTTTGCGCCGCTACGCTCATCGCGCGGAGTCGAGGACACCGTTGCGCTTAGCGAGCTCGATATTGGCCAAATGCTGTTGATAATCCTTGGTGAACAGCGTCGTTCCCTGGGCGTCGATGGTCACGAAGTACAGCCAGTCACCGGGCTCGGGATGCTCGGCGGCATGCAGCGCGTCGACACCGGGAGAACAGATCGCCGTGGCCGGCAGCCCTTGAGAGACGTAGGTGTTCCACGGTGTGCGCTGGGCACGGTCGGCGTCGGTGGTGGCCACCTCCCGGCGGTCCAGTGGGTAGTTGACCGTCGAGTCGAATTCCAGCGTGTGGTGAGCGTGCAGGCGGTTGTAGATGACTTGCGCGACCTTCGGGAAATCCTGCGAGTTGGATTCTTGCTGCACCAGCGACGCCACCACCAGGATGTCGTAGGGCGACAGGCTCATGGCCGCAGCGGTGTCCACCAACCCGGACTTCAGGTACTCAACGGCTCCGGCGCTGATCAGGCTCGCCAGGATGGCATCGGCTGAAGCGGAGGGATCGACATTGAAGGTCCCCGGTGCGACGAGCCCTTCGATCCGGCGATGGTCCTTGCCGAGCTCGGTGACCGGCTCGAGGGCCCACGGCGGCACCGACAACGCCGTGGGATTGCTGTTGGTCGCCACCGAGCGCAGGTCCTCCACCGGGACACAGTGCTGGGTGCCGTCGAGGGTCACACAGGTGGCGCGGGAGATCAACGTCAGGATTCCCGGGGTCACCACGTTGGTTTTCATGTCGGTGGTGTCGTCGAGCTGACGGCCTTCCGGGATGACCAGCCGCCCCACCCGGTTGTTCGGGTCGGCCAGCCGCGCGACGGCGTTAGCCGCCGGGATTTGGGTGCGCACTCGGTAAAAGCCGGGCTGGATCGAGGTGATCGCGCCGTTGCCATGTGCGGCGTTGACGAATGCCCGGACGGTGGCGACCACGCCCTGGTTGTTTAGCGTCTCCCCGATCATCGTGGTCGAGTCACCGGCTTGTACCTGAATCACGATGTCACGTTTGCCGGTGCCGGTGTAGTCGTCGCCGGAACCGAACACCGTGTGCCAGAGCCTGGCGCCGACGAGAACACCGGCCAGCACGAGCACAACGAGCAGCGCGACCGCGATTCTGCCGCCGAAGTGCCGCCGTCGACGCCCCCGCTCGGCCCGATTCCGGGCGACGCGGCTCATTCTGTGTCGGGGCGGCCCAACCGCCTCAGGCTCAGCCCGCCGTGCGCTGTCAACCATCGGTGGGCTCTCCAGCCACCGCAGCGCGGCGTTGATCGAGCCAGCTCTGCAGGATGGCCACCGCCGCCGCCTGGTCGATCACCGCTCGCTGCTCCTTCGCCCGGACACCGGCCGCGCGCAGTGATCGCTGCGCGCTGACGGTGGTCAGCCGCTCGTCGGCCAGCCGCACGGGTGTCGGGGCAATCCGCTGGGCCAGCGCCTCGGACAGCTCAATCGCGTCGATCGCCGAAGGGCCGGTGCGGTCGGCCAGTGTCCGTGGCAACCCGACGACGACCTCGACCGCCTGCAGTTCGGCGGCCAGCTCAGCCAGTCGCCGCACGTGTTTGCCGGAACGGTCACGGCGCACCGTTTCCACCGGGGTGGCCAGGATGCCGTCGGGGTCGCTGCAGGCCACGCCGATGCGCACGCTGCCGACGTCGATGCCGAGCCGGTCGTCCCCGTCCAGGGTCCTGATCAGGGTCGCCGGGCCGGTCGGGTAAGCGATGCTGTGCGGGGACCACTCAACCGACCCGCGCTATCTCTCGCGCGTACCGCGTCGAGCGCTGCGTCGATGCCGGTCGGATCCTTTCCGGAGCCCTGCGCCAGGTCCGCCTTACCACCGCCGCGGCCGTCCACGGTCGCAGCCAGCTGTTTGACCAGGTCGTTGGCGCGGATCCCGAGGTCTTGGGCGGCCGGATTGGCGGCGACCACATACGGCACGGTCCCGCTCTCACCCTCTGAAATCAGCGCCACCACCGCGGGGTCGCTGCCCAGTTTGCCGCGAATATCGCCGACCAGGGAGCGCAGGTCGGCTGCCGTCATCCCGCCGGACATCCGTTGCGCCACCACACGGACGTTACCGATACGCTGCGCGCCGGCTGCCGCATTGGTCGCAGCGGCCCGCGCGTTGGCCAGCCGGGCGCGTTCGAGTTCCTTCTCCGCGGCTTTCAGCCGGTCCACCAGGCCGGCCACCCGGGCGGGCACCTCTTCGGAGGGCACCTTCAGCGACGACGCCAGCCCGGCCATCAGTGCACGCTCCTTGGCCAGGTGGCGGAACGAGTCCAGCCCGACGTAGGCCTCCACCCGGCGGACCCCGGAACCGATCGATGATTCGCCCAGGATCGTCACCGGCCCGATCTGAGCCGAGTTGTGCACATGGGTTCCACCGCACAACTCCAGCGAGAACGGCCCGCCGATCTCCACGACCCGCACTTGCTCGGGATAACTCTCACCGAAGAGCGCAATCGCCCCCATCGCTTTGGCTTTTTCGAGTTGCTCGGTGAACGTGTGCACCTCGAAGTCGGCCTGCACGGCCGCATTGGTCACCTCTTCGATCTGGGTGCGCTGCTCTTCGGTCAGCGGGCCCTGCCAGTTGAAGTCGAAACGCAAGTAGCCCGGACGGTTCAGCGACCCCGCCTGAACCGCGTTGGGCCCCAATACTTGTCGCAGCGCGGCGTGCACCATGTGGGTACCCGAGTGCCCTTGGGTAGCGCCCCGGCGCCATTCCGGGTCGACCGCGGCGACAACGGTGTCGCCCTCCACGAATTCTCCGGACTCGACGTTAACCCGGTGAACCCAAAGGGTTTTGGCGATCTTCTGCACGTCGGTGACCGCCGCGCGGGCGCTTTCGCCGGCTCCCGTTCCGCTGATGGTGCCCACATCGGCGATCTGCCCGCCGGACTCGGCGTAGAGCGGGGTGCGGTCCAGCACGAGTTCGACCCGATGCGCCCCGTCGCTCCCGTGTGTGACCACCGGAACCCGCTTGCCGTCGACGAAGATGCCCAGAATCCGGGCCTCGGACGTCAGCTCGTCGAAACCGGTGAACTCGGTAGGGCCGGCGTCGACCAGTTCCCGGTAAGCGGTCAGGTCGGCGTGCGCGTGTTTGCGCGCGGCGGCATCGGCCTTGGCGCGACGGCGCTGTTCGGCCATCAGTTCCCGGAAGCCGATTTCGTCGACCTGCAGGCCGGCCTCGGCGGCCATCTCCAACGTGAGCTCGATCGGGAAGCCGTAAGTGTCGTGCAAGGTGAAGGCGTCCGAACCGGAAATCGCTTTAGCACCGGCTGCTTTGGTGGCGCCGGCCACCTCGTCGAACAACT
Source organism: uncultured Actinomycetota bacterium (assembly GCA_963730415.1). Classification (GTDB taxonomy): domain Bacteria; phylum Actinomycetota; class Actinomycetes; order Mycobacteriales; family Mycobacteriaceae; genus Mycobacterium. Next base: position 162,395 of record CAVSSC010000005.1, read on the forward strand.
TCGAGCCCGACGCCAGCGTGCGATTGAACGCGGTCTCCTCGGCAACGGCGATGCGCCTGATCCGGTCGAAATCGGCGACAAGTTCGGGATACGACGGCCCCATCGCGTCACGCACGGTGGCCATCAGGTCGCCGACGATGGGGCCCTCGACGTCGAGCAGCTTGGCCGAGCGGATCACCCGGCGCAGCAGCCGGCGCAGCACGTACCCGCGTCCGTCGTTGCCAGGAGTGACGCCGTCGCCGATCAGGATCGCCGCGGTGCGGCTGTGGTCGGCGATGACCCGGTAGCGCACGTCGTCGTCGTGGTTGCCTTGCCCATTTCCTAAGTCATACCCGCGCGGAGCGCGCGCGGCGACCGCATCGATGACCGGCCGCAAAAGGTCTGTCTCGTAGACGTTGTGCACGCCCTGCAGCACGAACGCGACCCGCTCCACGCCCATGCCGGTGTCAATGTTCTTGCGGGGCAACGGCCCGAGGATCTCGAAGTCGGTTTTGCCGGTTCCTTCGCCGCGTTCGCTTTGCATGAACACCAGGTTCCAAAGCTCGACGTAGCGGTCTTCGTTGGCTATTGGGCCGCCGGCGACGCCGAACTCCGGTCCGCGGTCGTAGTAGATCTCCGATGACGGGCCGCACGGTCCGGGGATGCCCATCGACCAGTAGTTGTCTTCCATGCCGCGGCGCTGGATCCGCTCGGCCGGCAGCCCGGCGATCTCCTGCCACAGCCGCACGGCCTCGTCGTCGTCGAAATAGACCGTCGTCCAGAATCTTTCGGGGTCTAGGCCGTATCCGCCGTCCGCGACGCTCTTGGTGAGCAACTCCCAGGCCAGTTCGATGGCCTCGCGCTTGAAATAGTCGCCGAACGAGAAATTGCCGGCCATCTGGAAGAACGTGTTATGCCGGGTGGTGATGCCCACCTCGTCGATATCGGGCGTGCGGATGCACTTCTGGATGCTGGTGGCCGTCGCGTACGGCGGTGTGCGCGCGCCCAAGAAGAACGGCACGAACTGGACCATGCCGGCGTTGACGAACAGCAGGTTGGGATCGTCGAGGATCACCGACGCGCTTGGCACCTCGGTGTGGCCCGCCTTCACGAAATGATCAAGGAACCTCTTCCTGATCTCGTGTGTCTGCACTCTTTCCGCTTCTTCCTTTTGCTTTGGCCTCGATTCCCAGCCTATGCGCCGGACTATTAGAAGGCTGTCCAACGACGCATCTCGACCGCACACAGTACTGGTCTGGTGCCATCCATCACCGGGGCGCTAACCGTCCAGAAAACTCAATCGCACCGACCGTCGCGGATTGTCCCGGTTGAGGTCGACCAGAACGATGCTTTGCCAGGTGCCCAGCAGCGGCTCACCACCGGCGACCGGCACCGTCACCGACGGTGCCACGATCGCCGGCAACACATGGTCGGCACCATGGCCCGAGGAGCCGTGCGCATGCCGGTAGCGGTCATCGCGCGGCAACAGCCGTTCCAGCGTGTCGACCAGGTCGTCGTCGGAGCCGGCACCGGTCTCGATGATCGCAACCCCGGCCGTCGCGTGCGGGACGAACACGTTGCACAGGCCGTCACCGTGGGCCCAGCAGAACCCGCGCACCGCATCAGTGATATCCACGATGCGGCGACGGGCGGTGTCCACATCCAGCACATCGGTACGCACCCCGCCAAGCCTACGGCGGAGCCGCTGCGACCAGCCAATCGTTTGTGAGCGCGGCCACACCATTGCGGCGGGTAACCGGCAGGAGGAAGGTATTTGGTGGGACCGGTGGCGCCACCGGGGCGCTGCCCCGATATAGGAGGGGTCGATCGTGTACGCACGCTCTACCACCATCCAGGCGCAACCCTTGTCGGTCGACATCGGAATTGCGCACGTTCGCGACGTCGTCATGCCCGCGTGTCAGGAGATCGACGGGTGTGTCGGATTGTCGCTGTTGGTCGACCGGCAGTCCGGCACATGTATCGCCACCAGCTCCTGGCAGACCATAGAGGCGATGCGCGCCAGCGCCGAGCGGGTCGCCCCGATTCGTGACCAGGCCGCGCTGATGTTCGACGGCAGCGCGCGAGTCGAGGAATGGGACATCGCTTTGCTGCACCGCGACCATCACTCACGCCAGGGCGCGTGTGTGCGGGCCACCTGGCTCAAAGTGGTGCCGGATCAGCTCAGCCGATCCCTGGACTTCTACCGGACGTCGGTCCTGCCCGAAATGGAGAATCTTGACGGGTTCTGCAGCGCCAGCCTGATGGTCGACCACCCCGCATGCCGGCGGGCGGTGTCCTGCTCGACGTTCGACAGCATGGAGGCGATGGCCCGCAACCGCGACCGGGCGACCGAGCTGCGCAGCAGGCGCGTTCGGGAGCTGGGCGCCGAGGTCGTCGACGTGGCCGAATTCGAGCTGGCGATCGCCCACCTGAGGGTGCCCGAGCTGGTCTGAGCCTTACGGCAGCGAATCCCCGGGGAATCCGCGGCACGGGTGCACCTCGTAGCTGAAGACCCCCGCCGCCACTCCGGGGTCGTCGGCCATGATGGCGATGGTGTCGTCGACCGTCGCCGCGAACACCCCGATGCCGCAGACATCGGAATCGTCGGTGACCGGCAAGACCACCGCCAGCACGCCGTCGTCGCGCAGCCCGAAGTTGCGCCGGCCGTGCTCCCAGATGATCGCCGGTGCCGTTTCGTCGCCGAACCGTGGCCCTTGCCTGAGGATGACGACGCTATACGGCTTGGCCGTGGGCAGCAGTTGGCCCATCTCTTCGTCGGTGAATGTTTTCATGGTCGTCCCCGTTTCTTGCGGATGATCGCCCGCAACCGGTCCAGCCGGCCGGCCATCTCCCGCTCACCGCCGCGACCGGTTGGGCGGTAGTAGTCCACGCCCACCAGCTCATCCGGCGGATATTGCTGGGCGACAACGCCGTCCGGATCATCGTGAGAGTATCTGTAGCCCTGCGCGTTGCCCAGCGCCGACGCACCGGAATAGTGCCCGTCGCGCAGATGGGGCGGCACCAGACCGGCTTTCCCAGCCTTGATGTCGTCCATCGCCGCCGCCAGCGCGGTGGTGACCGAGTTCGACTTCGGCGCGGTCGCCAAATGGATGGTGGCCTGCGCCAGCGTCAGCTGGGCCTCGGGCAAGCCGATCAGCGCGACTGTCTGCGCGGCGGCAACCGCGACCTGCAGTGCGGTCGGATCGGCCATGCCGATGTCCTCGCTGGCCAGGATCATCAGCCGGCGCGCGATAAACCGTGGATCCTCCCCGGCGACGAGCATGCGGGCCAGATAGTGCAGCGCGGCGTCGACGTCGGAGCCGCGCACCGACTTGATGAAGGCACTGATGACGTCGTAGTGCTGGTCGCCGTCCCGGTCGTAGCGCACCGCGGCTTTGTCCAGCGACTGCTCGATGGCTGTGACCGTCAGTTCGTCACCGGCCCGCACCGCTTCTGCGGCCACCTCCAATGCGGTCAGAGCGCGCCGGGCGTCGCCGGCGGCCAATCGCACCAGCAGGTCAACGGCCTCGGGCGCCACCGTGACCTGCCCGCCCAGTCCGCGGGGGTTATCGATCGCGCGCTGCACCACGGTACGGATGTCATCGGCGGTCAGCGGCCGCAACTGCAGGATCAGCGACCGGGAAAGCAGCGGGGCCACCACCGAAAACGACGGGTTCTCGGTCGTTGCCGCCACCAGCAACACCACCCGGTTCTCCACGGCGGATAGCAGGGCGTCCTGCTGGGTCTTGGAGAACCGGTGCACTTCGTCGATGAACAGCACCGTCTGCTCGCCCCGGAGGAGCGCGGTTCGGGCGCTATCTATGACAGCTCGAACGTCTTTGACACCGGCCGACAACGCCGACAGCGCCTCGAACCGGCGGCCCGTCGCTTGTGAGATCAGTGCAGCCAGCGTTGTCTTGCCGCTCCCGGGCGGGCCGTACAAAATGGCCGACGCCACGCCGGAGCCTTCGACCAGGCGGCGCAGCGGCGATCCTGGTGCCAGCAAGTGGTCCTGCCCGACCACTTCGTCCAACAATGCCGGACGCATGCGGACCGCCAGCGGTGCACCGCCCGACACGCCCAGGCCATGGTTGGTTGTCTGCGGCGCGCCGGGCAGGTCAAACAGACCGTCGGACACGGATTTAGGCATACCACGGAGAGCCGACACGTGCCCGCACCCAGCGGCAGAGGCTGGCAATCCGCGCGTCTCGGCGACATATTTGCTAAGTTCCGGTTTGCCAAGTTCCGTGCGTGTGCCCACAGAGTTGAATCAACAGCTAGGACGGACATGAGCCAGCCCCCCGAGTATCCAGGCACCCCTCCCGACCCCCACGGCGGCAACCAGAACCCTCCTGGCTACCCACCACCGCCGCCCAGTTACGGCACGCCACCCCCACCAGCCGGATACGGCACGCCACCCCCTGCGCCTCCCCCGGGTTATGGCCCACCGCCCGGCGGCTATAACCCTCCCGGCCCTCCCGGACCGCCCCCTGGGAACTATCCGCCGCCCGGTTACGGCCCGCCTCCTGGCTATGGCCCGCCGCGTGGCTATGGCCCACCCCCGGGCGGCTACCCGCCGCAGCCCGGCTACGGTGGCCAGCCCAAGCCGGTGTTCAACATAGGCGACGCAATCAGCTGGTCGTGGAACAAGTTCAGGCAGCACGCGGTACCGTTCCTCGTTGCCAGTCTTGTTTATGGAGTGGTGATCGCAGCCATCTACGCCCTGATCTACATCGTCACTCCCAGCACGAGCACCAGCTCCGATGGCAACTACATGTGGTACGTATCGGGCGCGAATCCGAGTCCCGCTTCGTGGGCGATCCTGGCCATTAGCCACGTTGCCCTGTACGCGTTGGTGATTTTCGCCGAAGCAGCATTCGTGACCGCGTGCCTTGACATCGCCGACGGAAAGCCGGTGACCATCGGGTCGTTCTTCCAGCCGCGCAACCTCGGCATGGCGATCCTCGCCGCGCTGTTGGTCGGCGTGATCACCGCGCTGGGCTCTTTCTTGTGCTTCATCCCCGGCCTCATCTTCGGCATCTTCGCCCAGTACACCGTCCCGTTCGTCATCGACCGATCCCTCTCGGCCATCAAAGCGTTGACGGCCAGCTTCCAGACCGTCGCGTCGAACATCGGCCCGGCTCTGCTGGCGTGGCTGGTGGGAGTCGCGGCGACGATCGTCGGGGCGCTGGCGTGCGGAATCGGCCTGCTGGTAGCCGTCCCGTTCGCCGCGCTCATCCTGATCTACGCCTACCGGAAGCTCTCCGGCGGGCAGGTCGTCCCGCTGGCGCAGCCGGGTTACCAACCGGGACCGCCGCCCGGCCCACCGACGGGACCCCAGCCCGCATAGCGCCGGCCTGAGTCTCTGCGGCCCGCAACGCCAAAACGACGCTCGGGGCGCATCACCCTCCCGCGGAATGCGCCACGCGAGGGAACAGCCCAACACAAGGCGCAATTGCGGTGCGCTGCGGCCTTGTGCCGCTTGTGATGAGATCAGCGGTTATGAGCATCAAAGTTGCGCTGGAGCACCGCACCAGCTACACCTTTGACCGGCTGGTCCGCGTGTATCCGCACATCGTGCGGCTGCGACCGGCGCCCCATTGCCGCACGCCCATCGAGGCCTACTCGTTGCGCATCGAGCCAGACGAGCACTTCATCAACTGGCAACAGGACGCGCTGGGCAATTTCCTTGCCCGGCTGGTGTTTCCGAATCCCACGCGGCGACTGACCATCACCGTCGGGCTCATTGCCGACCTCAGGGTGATCAACCCGTTCGACTTCTTCATCGAGGACTGGGCCGAGACGTGGCCTTCGGCTGGGTTGACCTATCCCAAGGCGCTGGCCGATGACTTGGAGCCATACTTGCGGCCCGTCGACGAAGAAGGCGACGGATCGGGCCCCGGCGAGCTCGTCCAGGCGTGGGCAGGTAACTTCTCGGTGCCGGATGGCACGCGCACCATCGACGTGCTGGTCGGGCTCAACCGCGCGATCAACGCCGACGTCGCTTACAGCTTGCGGATGGAAGCCGGCGTCCAGACACCGGATCACACGCTGCGCACCGGGGTCGGCTCATGCCGGGACTCGGCGTGGCTGCTGGTGTCGATCCTGCGCCAGTTGGGGCTGGCCGCCCGATTCGTGTCCGGCTATCTGGTACAGCTGGCATCCGACGTCGAGGCGCTCGACGGGCCGTCGGGGCCCGCCGCCGACTTCACCGACCTGCACGCGTGGACCGAGGTGTATATCCCCGGTGCGGGCTGGATCGGACTGGACCCGACGTCGGGGCTGTTCGCCGGCGAGGGCCACATCCCGCTTGCGGCCACGCCGCACCCGGCGTCGGCGGCACCCATCAGCGGCGGCACCGAACCCTGCACATCAGTGCTGGAGTTCTCCAACACCGTCACCCGCGTCCACGAAGACCCCCGCGTCACGCTGCCCTACACCGACGAGGCGTGGCAGACGATCTGCGAGGTCGGCCAGCGCGTCGACGAGCGGCTGGCCGCGGCCGACGCGCGGCTGACCATCGGTGGTGAGCCGACGTTCGTGTCGGTAGACAATCAGGTCGCCGAGGAGTGGACGACAGCCGCCGACGGCCCGCACAAGCGGCAGCGTGCATCCGATCTGGCCGCCCGCCTGAAGGCGGTGTGGGCGCCGAACGGGTTGATCCAGCGCGGGCAGGGCCGCTGGTATCCGGGAGAACCGTTGCCGCGCTGGCAGATTGCGCTATATTGGCGCACCGACGGGCGACCGCTGTGGACCGACGACGCACTGCTGGCCGACCCGTGGGGTAGCGAGCCGAGCAGTCCGGTGGATAACGAGGCGGCTTACCAGGTGCTCGCCGGGATCGCCGACGGCCTGGGACTGCCGCTCTCGCAAGTGCGGCCCGTCTTCGAGGATCCGCTGCACCGCCTGGCAGCCAAAGTGCGCATGCCCGAGGGCGACCCGGTGGCCCCCGCCGACGACCTCGCCCCCGAAACTGGCTCCGAAACCAGCCCCGACTCCCCCGCCGGCCGCGCCGCACTGCTGGCCCGCCTCGACGAATCCATCATGGCCCCAGCGGCATTCGTGCTGCCGCTACACCGCCGCGACGACGACCTCGGGTGGGCCAGCGCCAACTGGCAGCTGCGCCGCGGCCGCATCGTGTTGCTGCAGGGGGATTCTCCGGCGGGTCTGCGGATGCCGCTGGATTCGATCAGCTGGCAACCGCCACGCCCGTCGTTCGACGTCGACCCCCTGACGGTGGGCCGCGAGCTGGCGGCGAAGCCCGACGCGAGAAAGGCCGTGGTGGAAGACGCCGAGACCGCGCCGCCCACTGCGATGGTCGCCGAGGTTCGGGATGGGCTGCTGTATCTCTTCATGCCGCCCACCGAGGCGCTCGAACACTTCATCGATCTCATTGCCCGAGTCGAGGCCGCGGCGACGAAGGCCGACTGCCCGGTCGTGATCGAAGGCTACGATCCCCCGCCGGACCCACGGCTGAAGTCGACGACGATCACCCCGGACCCCGGTGTCATCGAAGTCAATGTTGCGCCCACCGCCAGTTTCGTCGAACAAAGTCAGCAGCTCGAAACGCTGTATGGACAGGCGCGACTGGCTCGGCTATCGACGGAGTCCTTCGACGTCGACGGCACGCACGGTGGCACCGGCGGCGGCAACCACATCACCCTCGGCGGCATTACGCCCGCGGACTCACCGCTGCTGCGCCGTCCGGACCTGTTGGTCTCGCTGCTGACTTACTGGCAGCGGCACCCGTCGCTGTCGTACCTGTTCGCCGGCCGATTCGTCGGCACCACGTCACAGGCGCCACGGGTCGACGAGGGTCGCGCCGAGGCTCTCTACGAACTCGAGATCGCGTTTCGCTGAGATCGCCCGTTTAGGCTCCGGCGGTGCGCCCCGGAGAAAACCGAGCCAAACCGTGGGTGATCGACCGCGCACTGCGGCACCTGCTCACCGACATCACCGGCAACACCCACCGTGCCGAGTTCTGTATCGACAAGCTCTACAGCCCCGACAGCCCCCGCGGCAGGCTCGGACTGTTGGAGCTGCGCGGGTTCGAGATGCCCCCGCATCTGCGCATGGCGATGGTGCAATCGCTGTTGGTGCGCTCACTGGTGGCGTGGTTTTGGGACGAACCGCTACGCGCCCCGCTGATCCGCCACGGCGCCAACTTGCACGGGCGATACCTGTTGCCGCACTTCTTGATTCATGACATTGCCGACGTGGCCGCCGATCTGCGCGCGCACGGCATCGCGTTCGAGACCAGCTGGCTGGATCCGTTCACCGAATTCCGCTTCCCGCGCATCGGCACCGCGGTGTTCGACGGCGTGGAGATCGAGCTGCGCGGGGCAATCGAGCCGTGGACCACACTCGGCGAGGAGGCCACCGCGACGGGCACCGCCCGCTACGTCGACTCGTCGGTCGAGCGCATCCAGATCCGCATCATCGGCGCTGACCGGCACCGCTACGTGGTGACCTGCAACGGCTACCCGGTGCCGTTGTTGGCCACCAACAGTCCCGACATCCATGTGGGCGGGGTGCGGTTCAAGGCCTGGCAGCCGCCAAGTGCGCTGCACCCGACCATCTCGGCCGACGGGCCGTTGCAGTTCGAGCTGATCGACCTCGCCACCGGAACATCGCGCGGCGGCTGCACCTATCACGTCGCCCATCCCGGCGGGCGGGCCTACGACGAGCCACCCGTCAATGCCGTTGAGGCCGAGGCGCGCCGCGCTCGCCGCTTCGAGGCAACCGGCTTCACCCCCGGCAAGCTCGACCTGTCCGACATCCGGGAGAAACAGGCGCGGATATCCACCGACATCGGCGCGCCGGGCATCCTTGACCTGCGCCGCGTGCGTACCGTGCAGCAGTAATGGCTTTTGCGGACATGACATTCGGCACCGGTGGATGGTCGGCGGCTGCTACCGACCGCTACGACGCCGACCGCCTCCTGGCCGGGTACCGGGCCGCGCGCGCCCAGGAAGCACTCTTCGATCTTCGGCACGGCCCCGCAATCGGCTTCGACGAATTCGTCGACCAAGACGGGAACGTGCGGCCGGCGTGGGCCGAGCTGGCCGACGTCATCGCGGAGCGTGGCAGGGCCGGGCTGGACCGGCTGCGTTCGGTGGTACACAGCCTGATCGACAGCGACGGCATCACCTACACCGACGTCGATCCCGGCGCGCCGCGGCTGCAGGGCGTGGAGCCGAGGCCCTGGAGCCTGGACACACTGCCGATCGTGATGTCCGCGGCAGACTGGGAGGTGCTGGAGGCCGGACTGGTGCAGCGGTCGCGGCTGCTCGATGCCGTGCTCGCCGACCTGTACGGGCCCCGTAGCTTGCTCATCGAAGGCGTCCTTCCACCGGAGCTGCTGTTCGCCCATCCCGGTTACGTGCGTGCCGCCAATGGAATCGATGTGCCCGGGCACCACCAGCTTTTCATGCACGCCTGTGACGTCAGCCGGCTACCGGACGGCACTTTTCAGGTCAACGCCGACTGGACACAGGCACCGTCGGGCGCCGGGTATGCGCTGGCCGACCGGCGCGTTGTCGCGCACTCGATTCCCGACCTCTACGAGAGGATTGCGCCGCGACCGACGACACCGTTCGCCCAAGCGCTGCGGCTGGCGCTGATCGACGCGGCCCCCGACGTCGCTCAGGACCCCGTGGTGGTCGTGCTCAGCCCGGGCAGTTACTCAGAGACCGCTTTCGATCAGGCGTATCTGGCTACCCTGCTGGGTTTCCCGTTGGTGGAAAGCGCGGATTTGGTGGTGCGCGACGGCAAGTTGTGGATGCGCTCGCTGGGCACCTTGAAACGCGTTCACGTCGTTCTTCGCCGGGTCGACGCCGAATACACCGACCCGCTGGATCTACGCGCCGATTCCAAGCTCGGTGTGGCCGGTTTGGTGGAGGCGCAACATCGCGGAGCGGTGACCGTCGTCAACACGCTGGGCAGTGGCATTCTGGAAAACCCTGGGCTATTGCGTTTTCTACCCAAGCTAGCCGAGCACTTGCTCTCCGAAACCCCGCTGCTGCATTCCGCTCCGGTCTACTGGGGCGGCATCGCCAGCGAACGCTCACACCTGCTGGCGAATCTCTCGTCGCTCCTGGTGAAGTCCACTGTCGACGGGACAACCCTTGTCGGACCCACCCTAACGTCGCGTCAGCTGGCGCAATTGGCTACCCGTATCGAGAAGATGCCGTGGCAGTGGGTCGGCCAGGAGCTGCCGCAGTTCTCGTCGGCGCCCACCGACCATGCCGGTGCGTTGTCTTCGGCCGGCGTCGGCATGCGGTTGTTCAGCGTTGCCCAACGCAGCGGATACGCGCCGATGATCGGCGGCGTCGGCTACGTTCTGGCACCCGGACCCGCCGCATATACTCTGAAAACCGTTGCCGCAAAGGATGTCTGGGTACGTCCAACGGAGCGTGCGCGGACCGAGACGGTGAGTCTTCCATCGCCTGCGCCGCCGGCCAAGACCGCCGCGGGCACCTGGGGCGTCAGCTCGCCGCGTGTGCTGTCCGACCTCTTCTGGATCGGCCGCTACGGCGAGCGCTCGGAGAACATGGCGCGATTGCTGATCGTCGCCCGCGACAGGTTCCATGTCTACCGGCATCACCAGGACACCGAAGAAAGCGAGTGCGTGCCGGTGCTGATGGCCGCGCTGGGCCGAATCACCGGAGCCGACACCGCAGCCGACGGCGACCACGCCGAGATGATCGCCGTCGCCCCCTCGACGCTATGGTCACTGACCGTGGATCCGGACCAGCCCGGGTCCCTCGTGCAGTCGGTAGAAGGTTTGGCGCTGGCCGCCAGGGGGGTGCGCGACCAATTGTCCAACGACACATGGATGGTGCTGGCCGGAGTGGACCGCGCGCTTGCACACCCGTCCGACCCACCGGACTCGCTCACCGAGGCCGACGCCTTGCTCGCATCGGCTCAAGCACAGACGTTGGCCGGGATGCTGACATTGTCGGGGGTGGCCGGCGAGTCGATGGTCCGTGACGTGGGCTGGACGATGATGGACATCGGCAAACGTATCGAGCGCGGCCTCTGGCTGACCGCGCTGCTGCAGGCCACGCTGACCGCTGTCCGCGGCGCCGCCGCCGAAGAAACGATCATCGAGTCGACACTGGTGGCGTGTGAGTCCTCGGTCATCTACCGGCGCCGCACCGTGGGCAAGGTCAGTGTTGCCGCCGTAGCCGAGCTGATGCTGTTCGACGCGCAGAACCCGCGGTCGTTGCTGTATCAAGTGGAGCGGCTGCGGGCCAACCTCAAAGACCTGCCCGGTTCGTCCGGGTCGTCGCGCCCGGAGCGGCTGGTGGACGAGATCAGTACCCTCCTGCGCCGCTCACATCCCGCCGAGTTGGAAAGGGTCAGCGCCGACGGGCGCCGTGCGGAGTTGGCCGACCTGCTCGGTTCGGTGCATGCCGAGTTGCGCGATCTCGCCGAGGTCATCACCACCACACAGTTGGCGTTGCCGGGTGGCATGCAACCACTCTGGGGTCCCGACGAACGACGGGTGATGCCTGCCTAGCCCGACGACGATGCACCCCGCGTAGCGGGGTGAGATGGGGGCACCTCCCGCTTGCGGGGGAGAGTAGGGCAATCCGGATCTGGGGCAATCCGGATCTAGCCCGCGACTGCAACAGGTCCCCTTGCTTCCGACGTCACCTCATCGATCACGGTGTGGATGAACTTCATCTTCTCCAGCACCGCGACCGGCAGCACGAACGGGTACAGATCGTCGTGGCCCATCGACCGGTTCACCATGTTCAGTGACCACGACAACGGCAGCCACATGTCGATGATCGTCTGAAAAGCGCTGGGCCCCAATGCCGGCCGGTCGTAGGTCGCCGACGCCGGCGCCAGACCGCACCACGCCGAGGTGTCCAGGGTGTCCCGGATGTGCAGGTAGTGGGCGAACGTCTCGGCCCAGTCCTCGGCGGGATGCATGGTGGCATACGACGACACGAAGTTTTCCTGCCAACCCTTCGGCGTGCCCTCACTGTAGTGGCGGTCCAGCGCCTCCTGATAGTCGGCATCGGGGTCGCCGAACAGCTCGTTGAACCGCGCCAGGTACTCGCTCGACGGGGCGATCAGCCGGTAGAAGTAGTAATGCCCGATCTCGTGCCGGAAGTGCCCGAGCAGCGTCCGGTACGGCTCGTCCATCTCGACCCGTAACTGCTCCCGGTGCACGTCGTCGCCCTCGGCCAGATCCAGTGTGATGACCCCGTTCTCGTGTCCGGTCATCACGTTCTCGTGCGCACTGGACAGCAGGCGGAAGGCCAATCCGTGGTCAGGATCCTGGTCGCGCCCGACGATCGGCAACTTCAGCTCCTGCAGCTCGGCGATCAGCCGCCGCTTGGCCGCCTCGGCCCGGGCGAACTCCGCCAGGCCGGCGGTGTCGGCATCGTTGGGCCGTACGGTGGTCAGCGAGCACGACTCGCACAGTCCACCGGAATCATTCGTGGGGACCAGCCAATTGCATTCGGCCAGATAAAGATTGGCGCATAGCCGATAGGCGTCGGCATCCACGGCGCCGGCGTGCTCGCCCTCGTCGCCCTTGGCGATAACCAGCAGGGCCATCTGGTTGAGGGAAAACCCCAGGGCGCTGCCGCACGCCAGGCACGCCGAGTTCTCAAACGTCAGGCGCTGGCCGCAGTTGGGACAGTGGAAATCACGCATAAAGCACATCACCTTCGAAAGGCACCACGTCGACCGCGACGTCGATCACGCTGTGTTCTGAGTTGGTGTAGATGATGCCGCGCAGCGGGGTCACGTCCGCGTAGTCGCGGCCGCGCCCCACGATGATGTAGCGCTCGTCGACCATCTGGTCATTGGTGGGATCAAGCCCCAGCCACTCGAACTGACCGGGTTCTTGCGCAGTCCACACTGCGGCCCAGGCGTGGGTGGCGTCGATGCCGATCATCCGATCCTTTCCGGGTGGCGGGTTGGTGGCCAGATAACCGGACACGTAGCTGGCCGCGAGACCGTTGGCTCGCAGGCAGGCAATCGCCAACCTTGCAAAGTCCTGGCATACCCCTTCCCGGGCCGCCAGAACCTCATTGACTCCGGTGGAAATCGTCGTCGACCCCGAGCGGTAGGTGAAGTCGGTGAAAATCCGCGACGCGAGATCGCGCAACACCTCGACCAACGGGCGCTGCGGAGCGAAACTGGGCGCCGCGTACTGGCGCACTTCATCGGTGATCTCGGGCGGATTCAAATCCAGGGTGAATTCGGTCGCCAGCGCTCCCGTGCGCCCGGTCGGACGGGCAGCCTCCCACGGTTGCAGCGCCGGTCCGCTGGTGTAGAGCCCCGGAGCCGGCGGATACACGTCCACGATGGAGTCGCTGGTGACGATCAGGGTGCGGTGCGGCTCGGTGACGTGGAAAAAGGAACTGATGTTGTCGTATGCGTCGCGGCTGGTGGAAATGTCGGCAGGGGCTGGCTCGATGTTCAGCTGGTGCGCGATACAACGCTGCCGCAGCGAGTCCCGCGGCGTGAGAAAACCGCGGCCGTAGGAGCTGGTCACAATGTCCGAATACGAGTACTCGGTGCGGTGGGTGACTCGATGCCGGCTGGCGACCGGGACCTCGGCTTCTGGCAAGGCTTCTGGCAAAGGGGTACCTCCTCACGGCTGATCACATCACACCAAGACCGGTTTCGTGGGGCCGGTTCCGTACGGTCCGCCGGATGCCCTGGTGGTAGACCGTTTGCCAATACGGCGCCAAGCGTGCCATAGCCGGAGCACAATCAATATGTGGCCATGTGGGACGACGTCGCCCGCATCGTTGGTGAGCTGGCACTCACCTCGGAGCCGTCACCGCATGACTGGCGGGTCGGCAAGAAATTGCTGGCGTGGGAACGGCCCTTGCGCCCGTCTGAACGCGAAGCGCTGGCACGCAGCGGGTCGGAACCACCGGAGGGCGACATCCTCGGTGTTCGGGTGTCCGACGAGGGCGTCAAGTTCGCGTTGATCGCCGACGAGCCGAGGGTCTATTTCACGACCCCGCATTTCGACGGCTACCCGGCGGTGCTGGTCAACCTGGCCGAGATTGCAGTCGGCGACCTCGAGGAGCTGATCACCGAGGCGTGGCTGACGCAAGCGCCGAAGAAATTGGTCCAGGAGTTCTTGGCCGACTCGCGGTGAGCCATTCACATCTGGCGGAGGTCGATCACCCGTTGCAGGTCGTCGACGCAGGCCGCGACGACGTCGGCGAGCACTAATTGGGTTTTCTCCCGGGCGCCTGACTGCAGCTCGAAAGCGTGGTGGCGCGCGGCGGCGGTGTATGCGCACGCCCCGGCGGGATCCGAGTCGGCGAGGGCCGTTGCGGCCGCGAGCACGACCAGCACCGTGTGCACGGGCTGCGGAAGCCGATCGCGGCAGTCGTCGACGGCGAGAGCGACGATACGAGCCAGTTGCAGCACCGAGCCGGCGAGCAGGGCCACGTGCACGGCCTGGTGGTCGGCGGCCTGGACGGAATCACGCAGGCCCCACCGTCGCGGCGCGATGCGTACGACTTGACGGGCGGTGGTGCGCGCCTCGATGAGCCCACCCAGCTGTTTGTGCACCCGATCGACGGCCGCCAGCGGCCAGTCCGGTGGGGCCTCTCTGCGTCCGGCAATGACATCCGCGGTGCGCGACAAGACACTTTGCAGGACACCCAGCACGCCGATGCGCGCGCTGCGCAGCACCGTCAACGGGTCGGCGGGGAACAGCAAGACGGCGAAGACGATGGCCAGGGCACCGCCGATCAGCGCATCGAAGATGCGTTCGAAACCGACGCCGCTGCGGTACAAGGCCAGCACCAGGATCGCTGAAATTGCGGTCTGGTTGGCGAACATCATCCCTTGTCCGATGTAGCCGTGACCGATGAACACCGCGACGCACAGCGCGATGAGCGCGGCGACCGCGATGGCGATGGACCCGGGCCCGAGTAGTCCCTGCACCAACGTGCCAATCCCGATCCCCAGGGTCACACCGATCATCATCTGGAGCGCGCGTTGCGCGCGTAACACGTTGCTGATCGATAAGGACACCGCGGCGGCAATCGGCGCAAAAAACGGCTGAGGATGACCGAGCACATCGTGCGCGAGGTACCAGGACAGACCCGCGGCGACCGATGTCTGCACGAGTGTGAACCAGACCCCGCGTAGCCGTTTGATGCCTGCACGCGCTGCGGCGTGCGCCGCGGATGGCAGTGTCAGCGGCGAAGTGCTCATGAGGCTTGCTTACCTCAGCGCACTTAGCATTGCTCGACCGGCTAAGTCCGCTGCAACTCGAACAGCGGAATAACCCGGCTGGTCTTGGACTGGTACTCGGCGAAGCCCGGCGCCGCGGCGGCGACCTTCCCGAACAGCTGGCCGCGCTCCGCGGACGGCAGTTCGTGCGCCGTCACGTCGAACGCATCGGTACCGACCTCGACGTGTGCCCGCGGGTTGGCCCGCAGGTTGTGCACCCACGCCGGACTGACCGGGGCGCCGGCAAAGGACCCGATGATGATCAGCTTGCCGTCGATGCGGAAATAGGCCAGCGGCGACACCCGGGGTTGGCCGGATTTGGCGCCCGTCGTGGTCAGCAACAGCAGGTCGGCACCGGCGAACTGACCGGCGACCTTGCCGTTGTTGGCCCGGAACTCGTCGATGATGCTTTGGTTGAACGCGTTGATCGTTTCGGTATCAGGGATGTCGGTCATGGGCGCCGCTCCTCCTCATCGCTTCGCGCTGCATCGTCGCCGACGCGGGTCATGCCTGGTCAACCTGTTTGGGCTTAGCGTCTATTCCGGACTCCTTGCGCTGCTGGGCGGTGATCGGCGCGGGCGCATCGGTGAGCGGGTCGACGCCGCCGCCGGTCTTCGGGAACGCGATCACCTCACGGATCGAGTCCATCCCGGCCAGCAGCGCGACGGTCCGATCCCAGCCGAACGCGATTCCGCCGTGCGGCGGAGCGCCAAAGGTGAACGCTTCCAACAGGAATCCGAACTTTTCTTCGGCTTCGGCCTTGTCCAGACCCATCACCGCGAACACCCGTTCCTGAATGTCGCGGCGGTGGATACGAATCGAGCCGCCGCCGATCTCGTGGCCGTTACAGACGATGTCGTACGCATCGGCCAGCACGCTGCCGGGATCGGTCTCGATCACGTCCTCGTACTCGGGCTTGGGCGAGGTGAACGCGTGATGCACCGCGGTCCACGCCCCCGAGCCGACGGCCACGTCACCGGCGGCGGTCGCCTCGTCGGCGGGCTCGAATAGCGGCGGGTCCACCACCCAGACGAACGCCCATGCATCGGGATCAATCAGGTCGAGCCGGTTGGCGATCTCACCGCGGGCCGCTCCCAGCAGGGCCCGCGACGACTTCGGCGGGCCCGCTGAGAAGAAGATGCAGTCCCCGGGCTTGGCCCCGACATGCGCGGCCAGTCGAGCGCGTTCGGCGTCGCTTAAGTTCTTGGCCACCGGACCGCCCAGCGTGCCGTCGTCACCGACCAGCACGTAGGCCAGTCCCCGATGTCCGCGCTGTTTGGCCCACTCCTGCCAGCCGTCCAGCGTCCGTCGCGGCTGCGAGGCCCCGCCTGGCATCACCACCGCACCGACATACGGCGCCTGGAAGACACGAAATGTGGTGTCTTTGAAGAACTCTGTGCACTCGACGAGTTCCAGCCCGAACCGCATATCGGGCTTGTCGGAGCCGAACCGTCGCATCGCGTCGGCATAGCTGATCCGCGGGATGGGCGTCGGAATCTGGTAGCCGATCAACTCCCACAGCGCGGTCAGGATTTCCTCGGAGGTCGCGATGATGTCCTCGACGTCGATGAAGCTCATCTCCATGTCGAGCTGGGTGAATTCGGGCTGCCGATCGGCGCGGAAATCCTCGTCGCGGTAGCAGCGGGCGATTTGGTAGTAGCGCTCCATCCCGGCCACCATCAGCAAGCTGCTTGAACAGCTGCGGGCTCTGCGGCAGGGCGTAGAACGAACCCGGGTGCAGCCGGGCCGGCACCAGGAAGTCGCGCGCCCCTTCCGGTGTCGAGCGGGTAATCGTCGGCGTCTCGATCTCGACGAAGTCGTGCCGCGCCAGCACCGAACGCGCAGCAGCATTCACCTTGGAGCGCAAGCGAATTGCCGCAGCCGGGCCGTCGCGCCGCAGGTCGAGGTAACGGTACTTCAATCGCAGCTCCTCGCCTGCGGGCTCGTCGAGCTGAAACGGCAGTGGCGCGCTCTCGCCGAGCACGGTCAGCGAGGCGGCGTTGACCTCGATCTCGCCGGTGGCGATCTCCGGGTTGGCGTTGCCCTCCGGGCGGATCTCGACGACACCGGAGACCGCGACGCAGAACTCGGCGCGCAGCCGGTGCGCCTGGGCCAGCACGTCGGGGTCGCGGAACACCACCTGTGCGATGCCGGAGGCGTCGCGCAGATCGATGAAGATGACGCCGCCGTGGTCGCGGCGGCGAGCCACCCAGCCCGCTAGCGTCACCTGCTGCCCGGCGTCGCTACTCCTTAGCGAACCGGCGGCGTGGCTGCGCAGCACAAATACTCCCCAATTTTCCGATTTGAAACCGAGCGAGTGACCAGTCTAGAGGGCGGGGCCGCATCAGCATCCAGCGCCGTCGAAGAGGTAACTTCGGTTCCATCGCCACAAACATCGCTCTTGTCGGTCCCGGCGCCGTCGGCACGACGGTTGCCGCGCTGCTGTACCAGGCCGGGCATTCGGTGCTGGTGTGCGGTCACACTCCCCGCGACAGCATCGAATTGCGGCCCGACGGCGCCGATCCGATCGTGGTGCCCGGTCCGGTGCACACCGATCCCAGCGAGGTGACCGGCCCGATCGATGTTCTGGTGCTGGCGGTCAAAGCCACCCAGAACGACGCCGCAAGCGGCTGGCTGACCCGACTGTGCGACGAGCACACCATCGTCGCCGTGCTGCAGAACGGTGTTGAGCAAGTCGAGCAGGTGCAGCCGCACTGTCCGTCGTCGCCGGTGGTCCCGGGGATCGTGTGGTACGGCGCCGAGACCCAGCCAGAAGGGTGGGTGCGGTTGCGCACCGAAGCCGCGCTGGTGCTGCCCAGTGGGCCCTCGGCGGAGACGATCGCCGAGCTGCTGCGCGGCGCCGGCTGCCGGGTGGACTGCGACCCCGACTTCATCACCGCGGCCTGGCGCAAGTTGCTGGTCAATGCGCTGGCCGGATTCATGGCGCTGTCCGGGCGGCGATCCGGGATGTTCCGCCGCGACGATGTCGCTGAGCTGTCGCGCCACTATGTCGCCGAGTGCCTGGCCGTCGCGCAGGCTGAGGGCGCCCGGCTGGCCGACGACGTGGTCGACGGGCTGGTCGACCTCTTCCGTAACGCCCCAGAAGATATGGGCACCTCGATGCTGGCCGACCGGGAAAACCATCGACGCCTGGAATGGGACATTCGCAACGGAGTGATCATCCGGAAAGCACGCGCCCACAACCTGGCGACGCCGATCAGCGACGTCGTGGTGCCGCTGTTGGCCGCGGCCAGCGACGGCCCCGGCTAGATTGTTGCCATGTTCCCTTGCGAGCGCGTCGAGCTGAGCTTCATCGATAGCGCGCCATTCCGATTCCGCAATAGCGTCGACCTCGCCATCACGCCCGAGCAGCTGTTCGAAGTGCTTGCCGACGCCGAGTCCTGGCCGCGCTGGGCCACGGTGATCACCAAGGTGACCTGGACCAGTCCAGAGCCGCGCGGCGTCGGGACTACCCGCACCGTCGAGATGCGCGGCGGCATCGTCGGCAACGAAGAATTTCTCGCGTGGGAACCCTTCAGCCACATGGCATTTCGGTTCAACGAATGCTCGACGCGGGCCGTGGCCGCCTTCGCCGAGGATTACCGGGTCGAGGTGATCCCGGGTGGCTGCCGGCTGACGTGGACGATGGCGCAGCAGCCCGCCGGCCCGGCGCGGCTGGCGATGTTCGTGGTAGGGCCGCTGCTGAATCTGGGGCTGCGCCGGTTTCTGCGCAACCTGCGCAGCTACACCGATGCCCGGTTCGCCGCGACCCAGCAACGTTAGGAGCGTGCGATGACATTCAACGAGGGTATGCAGATCGACACCAGCACCGCGTCATCGTCCGGCGGGGGCGGGATGCGGATGGCCCTCGGGGGCGGCATCGGCGGACTGCTGATTCTCGTGGTCGCGATGTTCCTTGGCGTGGATCCCGGCGGCGTTGTGAGCCAGCAGCCGATGGACAGCCGCGACGTAGCACCCGGCTTCGACCTGAGCCAGTGCAGGACCGGGGCCGATGCCAACAAGTACGTGCAGTGCCGCGTGGTGGCCACCGGCAATTCCGTGGACGCGGTCTGGCATCAGCTGATGCCGAGCTACACCCGCCCGCATCTGCGGCTGTTCACCGGCCAGGTGAACACGGGCTGCGGACCGGCCACCACCGCGGTCGGGCCGTTCTATTGCCCGGTGGATCAGACGGCGTACTTCGACACCGGCTTCTTCCAGGAGCTGGTCGATAAATTCGGTTCCAGCGGTGGACCATTCGCACAGGAGTACGTGGTGGCTCATGAATACGGCCATCACGTGCAACAACTGCAGGGGATCCTCGGCCGGTCCCAGCAAGGCGCGCAGGGCGCCGGGGGCAACGGCGTGCGCACGGAGTTGCAGGCTGACTGCTACGCCGGTATCTGGGCGCACTACGCGTCGACCGTCAAGCAGGAGAGCACCGGTGTGCCCTACCTAGAGCCGTTGAGCGACCAGGACATTGCCGACGCTCTTTCGGCCGCGGCGTCGGTGGGCGATGATCGCATTCAGAAGGCTTCGACCGGGCGGGTCAACCCCGAGACGTGGACACACGGCTCCGCCGCGGAACGGCAGAAGTGGTTCACCATCGGCTACCAGACCGGTGACCCGAATAAATGCGACACCTTCGCCGCGACGAACCTCGGCTAGCCGGCCAGCAGTCCGCCATCAGCGAATCCGAACTGGTCGCCGCCGACGACTACGAGGTGGACGCCTATCGCCGCATCTCGGTGCCGCTGCGATCAGGCGCCACCGCGTGGGTTTACATATTCGCCGGGTGATTACCAGGGCCGCGTCGAGCACGTGACGCCGGTGGTGGCGTTCTGCGTCACCACCACCTGGCCGTCCACGGCGATCTGGCACTGAATTTGGGGGGTGTTCGACGAGTCGCAGTCCGGCCAGTGACACCCGCCGCTGGCGTTCACGAACGCCCACTGGTTCGGGTCTGCCAGTGTGGTGGTGTAAACCAGCGGCTGCCCGGCGGTGAATGCCGTCTGCACGGTGTTCATGTACTGCGACGAGTTGGCGTTGAAGGCGGCCTGGCTGGGCGGATCGCTGTTTATGTACCGCACGCTGCCGGTCAGATTGCCGGTGGCGGTGATCGTGTAGGTCACCTGATGGCCGGCCGGGTCCGCATATGAGGTCGCGGGTGTGACAGCCACCGCTGCGGCTGCTGCAAACGCCGCCACCCACGCCAGTTTTAAGACCCTGCTGGTCACTTTTCGCACGTTCGTCATATCGAAAACGCTACCGAATTCGTTACCGACGGGCTCCTGCCTTGGCACAGCGAAGCCAGCCTTGGCGGCAAATGTCCTTACTATGCATGTGTGCCCATCAGGATCATGGTCAACTTCGCCGGCGCACTGGTCGAAGCGGGCCAACTTCCCACACTGGCCGCCGCGCTGCCGCAGTGAGGTAAACACATGACAACGGCCTTCGTGTTGTCCGGCGGCGCCAGCCTCGGTGCGATCCAGGTGGGGATGCTGCGCGGCCTGGCCGAACAAGGGATTACGCCAGACCTGATCGTCGGCACGTCCGTCGGAGCGGTCAACGGCGGGTGGATCGCGTCGCGGCCCGATGCCAGCGGAATTGACGCACTAGCCGACCTGTGGCTGTCGCTGTCACGAAAAGACATATTCCCCACCCACCCGATTTCCGGGCTCCTGGGCTTCCTTGGCCGAAGTTCGCACCTGGTACCCAACGGTGGTTTGCGGCGCCTCCTCAGCGACCAACTCGAGTTCGCCCGGCTCGAGGATGCACCGATCCCCTTCCATGTGGTGGCCACCGACGTGATCTCGGGGACCGACGTTCTGCTGTCGTCAGGAGATGCGGTTGACGCGATCGCGGCCAGCGCTGCCATCCCCGGCATCTTCCCGCCGGTGAACATCAACGGGCGCGATCTGATGGACGGCGGTGTCGTGAACAACACCCCGCTATCACACGCCGTTGCGCTCGGCGCCGACCGAGTCTGGGTGTTGCCGACTGGCTACTCGTGCGACCTACCCGCATCGCCACAGTCCGCGCTGACGATGGCATTGCACGCCCTGACCTTGACCGTCAATCATCGGCTTGCCGTCGATGTAGCCCGCTTCGAGCAAGAGGTCGACCTGCACGTCATCCGACCGCTGTGTCCGGTCGCGACGTCAGGAGCGGACTTCTCACACGCGGCAACGCTTATCGAGCGGTCGCATGCGACTACCCGGGAATGGCTGGCAGCGTGCCCTCCGTCCACCGGCCAGGCAGAATTGCTTGAGCCACACCGCCACTAGGTTAAGCGCCCAGGCTGCGTTCGAAACGGCCGTTTACCTCCTAGATATGCCACCGGTTGCCCGGCTCAGGTATGAAGCATGCATGAGCGAGGATCCGGAACAGGCCGGCGGCGCCGACCCAGCCCCGGACATCAGGTCGGGCATCAGCCGCCGCAGATTACTGACGACGAGCGCGGCCTCGGCCGCTCTCGGGGCGGGCATTGGGGGTGGGGCCGCGCTGGTGTGGTCGCATCACTCGCACCTCCGCGGCCCCGCTGCCTGGTACCAGCCGGATCGCAACGGGGCACCGCCGGTGGCCGGTCTGCATCTGCAATTCGGCAAGGACGCCGGCACCGAGGTGGTGGTGTCCTGGCACACCACCGAGGCCGTCCAGAACCCGCGAGTCATGCTGGGCACGCCGACGTCCGGCTTCGGGCGCACCGTTGCCGCCGAAACCCGTACCTACCGGGACGCGAAGTCCAACACAGAGGTTCGCGTCAACCACGCTCGCCTGACGGGTCTGACCCCGGACACCGACTACGTGTACGCCGCGGTGCACGACGGCGCGGAGCCGGAGCAGGGAACCATGCGAACGGCACCATCAGGCCGAAAGCCACTGCGTTTCACCAGTTTCGGCGATCAGTCCACTCCGGCGCTGGCCAAATTGCCCGATGGCAGTTACACCACCGACAACATCGGCTCGCCCGCGGCCGCCGACACCACAATGGCGATCGAGCGCATCGGCCCGCTGTTCAACCTGGTCAATGGCGACCTGTGCTACGCCAACCTCGCGCAAGACCGGATCCGGACCTGGTCGAACTGGTTTGAGAACAATACCCGTTCGGCGCGCTACCGACCGTGGATGCCGGCGGCGGGCAATCACGAAAATGAATTGGGCAATGGACCAATCGGTTACGACGCCTATCAGACGTACTTCGCGTTGCCCGATTCCGGGTCCAGTCCGGAGGTCCGCGGCCTGTGGTACTCGTTCACCGCCGGCTCGGTGCGGGTGATCAGCCTCAACAACGACGACGTGGCGTTCCAGGACGGCGGCAACTTCTACGTGCACGGCTACTCGGGTGGAGAGCAAAAGCGCTGGCTTACAGCCGAACTCGCCGCCGCCCGACGCGACCCGGATGTCGACTGGTTGGTCGTCTGCATGCATCAGACCGCGATATCCACCGCGGATCGCACCAACGGCGCCGACCTCGGCATCCGCGAGGAATGGCTGCCGTTGTTCGACCAGTACCGGGTCGATCTGGTGGTGTGCGGCCACGAACACCACTACGAACGGTCACATCCACTGCGCGGAGCAATGGGTACCGATACCCGAACGCCGATACCCGTCGATACCCGCAACGACCTCATCGACTCGACCCGGGGAACGGTGCATCTCGTCATCGGCGGGGGCGGCACATCCCTGCCCTCCAACGCGATGTTCTTTCCCCAACCGCGGTGCCGCGTGTTGACCGGCGTTGGCGCATTTGATCCCGGGATCGGACGCAAGGCACCGATCTACGTCTTAGAAGATGCGCCGTGGTCGGCGTTTCGCGACCGCGACTACCCTTACGGCTTTGCGGCTTTCGACGTCGACCCGGGTCAGCCCGGCGGCAATACCTCGATCAAGGCAACGCATTACGCACTGAGCGGGCTGTTCGGCGCGGTTACCGTGGTCGACCAATTCACCCTTACCAAGCCGCGCGGCGATAAGCCTGCCTAGCTCAAAACAGTGTCGGCTGAACGGGTTCTGAAACCGCCGCCACTGTGGTCGCCTGCGAGAACGGGCGGTGATCACCGGCCAGCCGGTATTTCGCGATCAGCGGCGCGGCCCGTCGGCGCAACATCTCGCGGTAGCTCGGCGGCAGGTACGCGCCGCGCCGGTACAGCTCGCGATAGCGGCCGACCAGTTCAGGATGCGAGTGCGCCAGCCAGGCCATGAACCAGCCGCGGGTCGAGCTGCGCAGATGCAGGCCGAAAACCGTGACGCCGGTGGCGCCGGCCGCTGCGATATGGCCAAGCAGTCGGTCGAGGTGCTCGGCGGAATCGGTGAGGTGCGGCAGCACCGGCGCGACCATCACGTGACAGTCCAGACCGGCGTCGCGGATTGCGGTGATCAGACCCAGGCGCGCCTGCGGTGTGGGCGTGCCGGGCTCGACGTCTCTGTGCAGATCCGCATCGCCGACGGCCAGCGACACCGCGACCGACACCGGGACCTGTTGCGCCGCAGCGGCGATCAACGGCAGGTCGCGCCGCAGCAGCGTGCCCTTGGTCAGGATTGACAGCGGCGTGCCGGATTCGGCGAGGGCGCCGATGATGCCCGGCATCAGTGCGTAGCGTCCCTCGGCCCGCTGATAGGGGTCGGTGTTGGTGCCCAGAGCGACGGTCTCGCGCTGCCACGACGGCCGGTGCAACTCATGACGCAGCACCTCGGCAACGTTGGTCTTGACCACGACTTGGGTATCAAAGTCGGTGCCGCAGTCGAGGTCCAGGTATTCATGGGTGGGCCGAGCGAAGCAATAGCGACAAGCGTGTGAGCAGCCACGGTAGCCGTTGACGGTGTATCGAAATGGCAGCGCGGCGGCGTTTGGCACCTTGTTGAGCGCAGACTTGCACAGCACCTCATGAAAGGTGATGCCCTCGAACTGCGGCGCACGCACGCTTCGGACCAAGCCGATCCGCTGTAGTCCTGGTAGTGCTCCGTCCTCGACGGGCTTTCCGTTAACCGCGACGGCCTGGTTCGCCCAGCGCATAACAGCTATTCGAACAGTAGTTCGATACGAAGTCAAGTCATACACTGCGGTGATCGGCTAGAAGGGCGGCGGCTCCCCATCATCGGTGGCATCGCGCGGCACGAAATGGCAAGGCTTGCAATCTTTTCGGCGGGCTTCGCGCGCCATCCGATTCTGTCGGCGTTCGGTGGCGATGCGGTGGGCCCGGTTTTGGGCGCGGGTGCGCCGCCGGGTGGGCATCATCGCGGTGCGCTGGCCGCAGTAGTCCAGCGGTGGGTCGGCCTCGGGGGCCGGGATCGCGCCGGTGGACAGGCACAGGCTGGGGAACAGCAGGGCGCTGCCCGGGGTGGTGACGTAGGTACGCCCCGCGGGCGAGGTCAGGATCAGCGTCCCGTCAGCCAATTGCTGATCGCGCCACCCCCAGAACGTTTTGACCAAATGATGGGTACGGCAATAACACTTGAGGTTGGACGCATGGGTGGGCCCACCGGCGGCATAGGGGATCGTATGGTCGAGATCGCAGTCGAAGGCCGGGCGGTCGCAGCCGGGCCAACGGCAGGTCAAATCCCGGCACCGCACGAAATCGGCCAGCGCCGTCGAGGGCACATAGCCCGGCTCGGGTGGGGCGTCGCCGGGGTGGATTAGCGCCACCCGCTTGGCCGAGGTGGCCAGTTCCGCAAGGAGGTCGGCCGGGATGAGCCCGTCAGCGCCCACCTGCGAGGCGGGTGCTGAGCCGGCGCCGTCGATGCTGGCCGGCTCGGCGATCACATGAATCACCACCGGCCCCGCGGCAGGCCGCCTGCCCGCGGCACAATCAGCCCGCCCACAGCGACACCCCAGCCGATCCGCCCCGGCTGCCAGCGCCCCCAGCGCATCGGCGCGACGCTGCTCCCGAGGGCGCGGGTCGTGCTCACACACCGTGGCCGCCAACGCCGTCAACCGCTTATCCAACGCATGCGCGTCGGGGCTGAACAGACTGCCGTGAATCTCTGACAGGCCGCCCTCGACATCGCCGATCCAGACCTCCCGCTCGGCCGCGCGCTCCTTGCGTCGCCGCACCGCATCCACGTCAACCCTGGCCACGACCGCATCGACCGCACCGGCCAGCCGGGCCCGGGTCAGCGACGGCCAGCGCGCCACCTTGACCGCCAGCTCGGCATCCACCGCCGCCAACACCTCAGGGTCGGTGATCAAATCCGTGCGATACACCATCGTGGCAAACGCCCGATAGTCGATATCCCCGGCTTTGAACACCTGGGCCACCTTGGGCAGCCGCTCGCGCATCGCCCGCGCATGCCGCACCCGGCTACCGGCCAGCCCCTGACTGATACCCAACGCCGCGGCCAGCTCCGCGGTCACCGCCTCCACCGTGTCGATAGCCCACTCTTCGTTCTCCGAACAGCGCGACAACCGATAAGAAAACAACTGCCCGATCGCGTCCAACTGCGCGGCCGCCGCCAGATTCTCCGCCCGCGACAACGCACAGATCCGCTCCACCAACGCCGCCGACTCCGTTGTCACCGACGGATAACGCCGCTCGAAGAGCTCATCAAACCGGGCGATCACCTCCGGCGACGACCCCATGTGTTCGAACATAGGTTCGATTATGCCACGGGGGTCCGACACGAGCCAGTCCCAAAGCCACGGTTTGACGCCAGTGGTTAGGTACGCCCAGAGCTCAGCGCGCCAACCGGGAAAGCACCTCGGCGACAACCGAACCCACCGGCACGGAGACCTGCACCCCCGTCGCGAGATCTTTCACCCCGACCGTCCCGGACTCGATATCACGGTCGCCCACCACCAGTGCGATACGGGCACCGGAACGGTCGGCCGCGCGCATCGCGCCCTTGAGTCCGCGGTCCCCGTAGGCCATGTCGGCGCGGACACCGGAGGCGCGCAGCTGCGCGGCCAGCACCGCCAGCTCGAGCTTGGCCTGCTCGCTCAGTGGCACGCCGAATACGTCGCAGCGCGTAGTCTCCCCCACGCTTTTGCCCTCGGCACGCAGCGCCAGCAGTGTCCGGTCCACCCCAAGCCCAAATCCGATGCCGGACAAGTCTTGTCCCCCGAGCTGGCGCATCAGGCCGTCGTAACGGCCGCCGCCACCAATGCCGGATTGCGCCCCCAGACCGTCGTGCACGAACTCGAAAGTGGTCTTGGTGTAGTAATCCAGCCCGCGCACCATTCGCGGGTTGATGACGTACGGCACCCCGAGCGCGTCCAGGTGAGCCAGCACGGTGTCGAAGTGTTGCTTGGCGACATCGGACAGGTGGTCGAGCAGCACCGGCGCGTCGGCCGTCATGGCTCGCACCCCGGGTCGTTTGTCGTCGAGCACTCGCAGCGGGTTGATCTCGGCGCGCCTTCGGGTTTCCTCGTCAAGGTCGAGCTGAAAAAGATACTCCTGCAACAATTCCCGGTATTGGGGACGGCAGCTCTCATCTCCCAGCGAAGTGATTTCCAGCCGGAACCCGTCAAGGCCCAGCGAGCGGAAGCCGGCGTCGGCGACGGCGATCACCTCGGCGTCCAGTGCCGGGTCGTCGACGCCGATCGCCTCCACACCGACCTGCTGCAGCTGGCGATAGCGGCCGGCTTGAGGACGCTCATAGCGGAAAAACGGTCCCGCGTAACAAAGTTTCACCGGCAGCGCGCCGCGGTCCAGGCCGTGTTCGATCACCGCGCGCACCACCCCGGCGGTGCCTTCTGGCCGCAGCGTCACCGAGCGGTCACCGCGGTCGGCGAACGTGTACATCTCCTTGGACACCACGTCGGTGGATTCACCGACGCCGCGGGCGAATAGGGCGGTGTCTTCGAAGATGGGCAACTCGACGTCGCTGTAACCGGCCCGGCGGGCGGCGCTGAGCAACCCGTCACGCACAGCCACGAACTGCGCCGAATCCGGCGGAACGTAGTCCGGCACCCCCTTGGGCGCAGAGAACGCCGAGAACTCCGTCACGGGCTAAGGCCTTCGAGGAACGGATTGAAACGCCGCTCGGCGCCGATGGTGGTGGAGTTACCGTGCCCTGGCAATACCACGGTCTTGTCGTCGAGCACCAGAAGTTTGTCGACGATCGATGTCAGCAAGTCGCGACCGCTGCCGCCGAACAGGTCGGTGCGGCCCACCGAGCGCTCGAACAGGGTGTCGCCGGTGAAGACCACATCTTTTCCGTCCGTACTCGCCTGAAGGACCCGGAAGACCACCGATCCGCGAGTGTGCCCGGGCGTGTGATCGACGTTGACGGTCACACTGCCCAGGTCGAGCTTGTCGCCGTCGCGGTCCAGCTCGACGACTTGCTTGGGCTCGCGAAAGAAGGCACCCGCCACCACCTGCGCCAGGCGCGGGCCCAGGCCGTAGATCGGGTCTTTGAGCATGAACCGGTCCTCGGGATGGATGTAGGTCGGGCAACCGTAGGTGTCGGAAACCTTCTGCGCAGACCAGATGTGGTCGATGTGCCCGTGGGTCAGCAACACCGCGGCCGGGGTCAGCCGATTCTCGTCGAGGATGCGCCGCAACGGGCCCATCACACGCTGCCCCGGATCCACGATGAGGGCGTCTGTTCCCGGCCGCTCGGCCAGCACATAACAGTTGCACTGCAACACCCCGGCGGGAAATCCGGTGATCAACACGGTTCCCAGTTTCCCACGGGGCCCACTTGACACGGGTCGCGGCGCCCACATTAGCCTGAGCTGGCCACCTCGGGCCCCGACTTACTAACCATGGAGGCATACCGGCCGTGCCGACCAATGAACAGCGACGTGCCACCGCCAAGCGCAAGCTCGAACGGCAGCTGGAGCGCCGCGCAAAGCAAGCCAAGACGCGGCGGATCCTGCTGATCGCTGCGGGCTCGATCGTGGCAGTGGCCGTGATCGCCGTGGCGGTGATCGCAATCGTCAACACCAAACACGAGCACAAGAGCAACACCGCAGCAACGTCAACCACCACCGCCAGCAGCTCCCCGGAGACCACGGCGGCTACCACTCCGCCGCCCGGTCCGGTCGCACCGTTGCCGCCGTTCAAACCATCGGCCAACCTGGGCGCCAACTGCCAGTACCCGGCGTCGCCGGACCCGGCCGCCAAGCCGGTCAAGCCGCCGCGGACCGGCAAAGTGCCGACCGATCCAGCCCAGGTGAGCGCCAGCATGGTGACCAACCAAGGCCGTATCGGACTGATGCTCGCCAACAACGAATCACCTTGCACGGTCAACAGTTTCGCCAGCCTGATCGGCCAGAAATACTTCGACAACACCAAATGCCACCGGCTGACCACTTCGCCGGACCTGGGCGTCTTGCAATGCGGCGACCCCAAGGGCGACGGCACTGGTGGTCCCGGCTACCAATTCGCCAACGAGTACCCGACCGACCAGTATCCGCCGAACGACCCCAAACTGCAGGAGCCCGTCCTCTATCCGCGCGGCACCCTGGCAATGGCCAACGCCGGGCCGGGCACCAACGGCAGCCAATTCTTCATGGTCTACAAGGACTCTCAGCTGCCGCCCCAATACACCGTCTTTGGCACCATTCAGGCTGACGGGCTGGCCACACTGGACAAGATCGCCAAAGCCGGCGTCGCCGGCGGCGGTGAAGATGGGGCACCCGCCACCGAAGTCACCATCACGTCGCTGCTACTCGACTAAACCCAAGCTGCGCAACACCAATACTGATTGGTGAGAATCGCGCGCCTTGCACTGTCGACAGCTTATGGTCGTTGCGTGGGGACAGAGTCATTCGGGCAATACCAATTGCTGGAAGTCTTGGGGCGCGGCGGCATGGGACAGGTCTACCGTGCCTACGACGCCACCACCGACCGGGTAGTCGCGCTGAAGGTGCTCCCCCCGAACTTGGCGGAGGACCACGAGTTTCAGCAACGATTCCGCCGAGAGGCACGCATAGCGGCAAGCCTCAACGACCCACATGTGGTGCCCATCCACAGTTACGGCGAGATCGATGGTCGACTGTATGTCGACATGCGGTTGATCGAGGGCCGCGATTTGCTGCAGTACATCGCAGAAAACGGTGGACGGCTCAGCCCCGAGCGTGCGGTCGCGGTGATCGAACAGGTTGCCGCGGCACTGGATAGCGCCCACCAGGTGGGGTTGATCCACCGCGACATCAAGCCGAAGAACATCTTGGTCACCAACGCACGAGATTTCGTCTACCTGATCGACTTCGGCATCGCCCGCACCCTTGCCGACACCGCACTCACTCAAACCGGGCACACGATGGGCACCGTGGCGTATATGGCGCCCGAGCGCTTCAGGGGCACAACGGATCACCGCGCCGACGTCTATTCGTTGGCCTGCGTACTGCACGAGTGCTTGACCGGAAAGGGTCCTTTTGCCGGCGACAGCCTCGAACAACAGCTCAACGCGCACCTGAACACGCCGCCGCCGCAACCGTCGACACTGGCACCCGATGTACCCCCGGCCCTCGACGCGGTGGTCGCTCGCGGGATGGCGAAGGACGTCGAATACCGCTACCAATCGGCAATGGAGCTCGCCGAGGCGGCCAGAGCAGCACTGGCCAGCCCCACCAATGCAGCGGCACCGAGCCCGCCGCCACCAGAACCTGCCATCCAGCAGCCAGTAGCCGACTCACTCCCGCAGGGCACCCCCCCGCAACAACCCCAGGCACCGCCATCGAATAAGCGCCTAATCCTGGGCATTGTCGGCGGGTCGGTCGTGGCACTGGGCGCGGTGACAGCCCTGGTCATTTCTCTCGTGAGCCACAGCAGCCAAGGCCCTGCCAACAGCGCACAGAGCACGGTGGCCAAGGCCCCGGTCCACGCCAAGATACCCAGGACGGCAGTATCGGCCCCACCGAGCGCGGCGCCGTTGCCGGCGTTTGCCCCTCCAGCCGACCCGGGCGCCGACTGCCAATACCCACCCTCGCAGGATCCGGTCAGCAAGCCCGTCAACCCGCCTCCGTCCGGCAGGGTGTCCACCAGTCCGGCCGAGATCAGCGCCACCATCTCCACCAACTTCGGCGACATCGGCATCCATCTCGACAACGCCAAGTCCCCGTGCACGGTGAACAGCTTCACCAGCCTGGTGCGGCAACAATTCTTCAACAACACCAAATGCGGCCGGCTGGAGCTCCCGCCGATAACGGGCCTGCTGCAGTGCGGCGGCCCCGACGACGAAGGCGGCGGTGGCCCCGGTTATCAATTCGCCGACGAATACCCCACCAACCAATACAGTCCTGGCGACCCAGCGTTCAAGGACTTCGTGGTCTATCCGCGCGGGACCCTGGCCATGGCCAACGCCTTAACACCCAATACCAACGGCAGCCAATTCAACATGGTGTTCCAGGACTCAGAACTGAACCCGCAATACACAGCGTTCGGCACAATCGATGAGGCGGGCCTGGCGACGCTCGACAAGATCGCCAAACTGGGCGTTTTGGGCGGTGGCGACGACGGCCTTCCCGCCAAAACTGTCACGATCAACTCGGTGCAACTGGGCTAGCCGTTCGCACGCCGAGGCTAGGCCGCAGACGTCACCCGGTAGACGTCGTAGACGCCATCGACGGTGCGCACGACGTTGAGCAGATGCCCGAGATGCTTAGGGTCACCCATCTCGAAGGTGAAGCGGCTGATCGCCACCCGGTCACCGGAAGTGGTGACCGACGCCGACAGGATGTTGACCTTCTCGTCGGCCAGCACACGTGTCACGTCCGACAGCAACCGGTGCCGGTCGAGCGCCTCGACCTGAATGGCCACCAGAAACACCGACGACGGCGACGGCGCCCAATGCACCTCGATGATGCGCTCGGCCTGCTGCTGCAGCGAGGCGGCGTTGGTGCAGTCGGTGCGATGCACGCTTACTCCGCCGCCGCGGGTGACGAACCCCATGATCGCATCGCCCGGCACCGGTGTGCAGCATTTGGCCAGCTTGGTCAGCACGCCCGGGGCGCCGGGGACCGAGACCCCGACATCGTCACTGCTGCGCGGGCGCCGCAGCATGGTCGTCGGCGTGGACCGCTCGGCGAGCTCCTCTTCGGCCTGATCGATACCGCCGAGCTCGGCCAGCAGCCGCTGCACGGCATGCCGCGCCGACACGTGCCCCTCACCGATCGCGGTGTAGAGCGCGGACACGTCCGCGTAATGCAGTTCCCGGGCCACCGCCGCCATGGATTCGCCATTGACCAAGCGCTGCAACGGAAGTCCGCCCCGACGCACCTCGCGGGCCATCGCCTCCTTGCCGGCCTCCAGCGCCTCTTCACGCCGCTCCTTGGCGAACCACTGCCGGATCTTCGCCTTGGCGCGCGGCGACACCACAAACTGCTGCCAGTCCCGCGACGGCCCGGCATTGGGCGCCTTGGACGTGAAAACCTCGACTACTTCCCCGTTTTCCAGCTTGCGTTCCAGCGCCACCAGCCGCCCGTTGACTCTGGCCCCGATGCAGCGGTGGCCGACCTCGGTGTGTACCGCGTAGGCGAAGTCCACCGGCGTCGAACCGGTCGGCAGGGTGATGACGTCGCCCTTGGGGGTGAAGACGAAAAGCTCTTGCACCGCAAGGTCGTAGCGCAATGACTCCAAGAACTCGCCAGGGTCGGCGGCCTCCCGTTGCCAGTCGAGCAGCTGACGCATCCAGGCCATATCGTCGATCTCGGCGGCGGTATGCGGATGCGGAACGCCGTTGCGTCCCTTGGCTTCCTTATAGCGCCAGTGCGCGGCGATGCCGTATTCGGCGGTGCGGTGCATGTCGCGGGTGCGGATCTGGATTTCCAGCGGCTTGCCCTCCGGCCCCACCACCGTCGTGTGCAGCGACTGGTACACGCCGAATCTGGGCTGGGCGATGTAATCCTTGAACCGTCCGGCCATCGGCTGCCACAGCGAATGCACCACGCCGACAGCGGCGTAGCAATCCCGGATCTCGTCGCACAGGATGCGAATGCCGACCAGGTCGTGGATGTCGTCGAAGTCTCGCCCCTTGACGATCATCTTCTGGTAAATCGACCAGTAGTGCTTGGGGCGTCCCTCGACCGTCGCTTTGATCTTCGACGCGCCCAGGGTGTTGACGATCTCGGCACGGACCTTGGCCAGGTAGGTGTCCCGGGACGGCGCGCGGCCGGCGACCAGCCGAACGATCTCCTCGTACTTCTTGGGGTGCAAGATCGCGAAGGACAAGTCCTCCAGTTCCCACTTGACACTGGCCATACCCAGCCGATGCGCAAGGGGCGCAATGACTTCCAACGTCTCACGGGACTTGCGTGCCTGTTTTTCCGGCGGCAGGAAGCGCATGGTGCGCATATTGTGCAGCCGGTCGGCGACCTTGATCACCAGCACCCGGGGATCGCGGGCCATCGCGGTGATCATCTTGCGGATGGTCTCGCCTTCGGCGGCGCTGCCCAGCACCACCCGATCCAGCTTGGTCACGCCGTCGACGAGATGGCCTACCTCCTCGCCGAATTCCTCGGACAGTGCCTCGAGCGTGTACCCGGTGTCCTCGACGGTGTCGTGCAAGAGCGCGGCCACCAAAGTGGTGGTGTCCATGCCCAATTCGGCCAGAATGGTGGCGACGGCCAGCGGATGCGTGATGTATGGATCACCGGAATGGCGCAACTGAGTGGCGTGCCTCTGGTCGGCGACCTCGAAGGCTCGCTGCAGCAACGACAGGTTCGCCTTGGGATAGATCTCCCGATGCACCGCCACCAGCGGTTCCAGCACCGGATTGAGGGTGCTGCGCTGAGCGGTCATCCGCCGGGCCAGCCTGGCCCGGACCCGACGCGACGCGCTGCTGGGAGTCTTCAGGGTCTCGACCGGCGGCTCCGGCGTCTCAGTAACCGGCCCTGAAACCGGCTCTACAACCGGCGGCGACTCCGCAGGCGTCTTAAGAGCCTGCGCCGTGCTCTGATCGTCCGCCACGTTGGTCACCTCCGACCTCGAGGATATCGCCTAAATCGGGTTGTCAAGCGCGGCTCAAGCTGTGCACTGGCAACGGCGCGATCGCCTCGCGACCGCCCAGGGCGGTGAGTTCCACGACCACCGCCGCCGCGGTCACGTTGGCCGCCGGCGCGCTCGAGCAACCGGATGGCCGCGGCCGAGGGTGCCGCCGGTGGCCAGCACGTCGTCGATGATCACGACGTTGCGTCCCCGCAGGTCGATGCCATCAGCGGGGATTTCCAGCGTGGCGCTGCCGTACTCCAGGTCATACTGCTCGGCGTGCACCGGCGGCGGCAGCTTTCCGCCCTTACGAATGGCCAGCACGCCGGTGCCCAACCGGGCGGCGACGGCCGCTGCCACCAGAAACCCGCGGGAGTCGATGCCGGCCACCAGGTCGGCGCCGGACGCGATGTCAAGCAACGCGTCGATGACCGCCGTCATCGCCTCTCGGTCGGCGAACAAAGGGGTGAGGTCCTTGAACTGGACCCCCGGCTTTGGAAAATCGGCCACCTCTCGGGTCAGTGACGCGATGAGGTCTGCCACGGGGGCAGTCCCGCTGACACTCGTCACTGGATCAACGCCCATCGGTCCATGTTCCAGCCCGCGCCCCAACGAGTCGGGTTCTTGCTCACGGCATACATCTTCTTCGACATCAGCAGCGTGCGCTGCTGTCGGTAGAGGGGCAAAGTCGGCATATCGCCCCAGAGTACCGGCGCGCCTTCTGCCAGCAGCCTGACCCGCTCAACGGGGTCGGCCGATACCGCCAGCGCGCCGATGATGCCGTCGATCTGGGGATTCGCGTACCCGGACAGGTTGTTGCCGTTGCCGCTGTGCAGGTCGTAAGCATCCATCGCCGACGACCCCGTCGATCCGCTGCCGGTGGCTCCGCCGGTGCTGGCCAGCAGCACGTCGATCTTTCCGTCCTTGAGCGCTTGTGGGCCCGAGGTGTCCAGGGTGACGTTGGAGACGGTGATACCGGCCGCGGCGCACGATTTGGTGATGACCCCGACGTTGACCGCAAGCCGCGCATTGGGCCCCTGATAGCCGATCCGCACCGTCATCGGCGCACCACCCAGCGCATCGCGGGCGGCACCGGCATCGGCCTTGCTGAACGGGCCGGCCTCGGTGGCGCCGTCAGCGGCAGTAACGGCATCGTCGGTGGCCGGGTCCAGACGTGAATTGGCGATCGGTACCCCGCCGTCGTGGGCGAGCGTGTCGCGCGGCGTACACAGCGCGAATGCCCGCCGGGCCTTGGGCTGCGCGAGCGGCCCCTGCGGCGCAAAGATCAGCTGCTCGATGCCGGCCGACGGCGAATCGGCGCGCTCATAGTTATCCGGGGTGGCAAGCGCTCCCGAGGACCCCGCCGCGACGTCAACCACGTCGACGCTGCGGTTGTTGACCCGGTCCTGAATGTCGGGTCCTTGCGGCCACACGGTTATCCGCTTGGTGATCGCTTTGGGACCCCACCACCGGTCGTTGGCGACGAGTACCACCGCGCCACCGTCCAGGATGGATTCGATTTTGTACGGTCCCGACGACGGGAAGCGCTTCAGGTCGATGCCCGGCTTGAGGTCCCAGATGGTGTTCCACAGCTTTGCGATCTGTTGCACCAACGGCGCGTTGTTGCTCAGCAGCGCCGCGGTCACATCGACATTGAGCTGGTCGGCGATGATGTGCGACGGCATCATCGAGGTCGCGGTGAACAGCTGGTTGTAGTCGACGACGCTGCGGTCCGGGATGAAAGACACTCGGGCCTTCTTTTGCCCCGGCATGCACTCGATGTTGGCGATGTCGATGTAACCGGCCTGGGTGGCGGCGTTGAAGTCGGGAAACCGACCGGATTGGGCTGCCCAGGCGAGCACCATGTCGTCGCAGGTCACCGGCTTGCCGTCGGAATAGACGGCGTTGTCAGCGATCTGGTAGTCCAGCACCAACGGCGCACCGCCCACCACCGAAATGGTGCCGAAGTCGCGGTCGGCGACGATTTGGCCGTCAGGGCCGTGATAGCTGAAGCCGGTGAGCGTACGGGCAAATGCCTGCGCTCCGGCCGATGCGGCGCCGACGACGGTGTTGGTGTTGTAGGTGACCAGCGGGCCGTCGACCACGTAATCGATCTGCGAGGCGGCACTCCCGGAACACGCATTCAGCGTGAAGGCCGTCGCAATCATCGCGGCGAAGCCTAGGTTCGTCCACCCCGTTAGGCCCCGTCGGCCGGTTCGCAAGCCACGATCGCCCCCAGTTTCCCGACACCTGGTGGCCATGGTGACTACCGCCGGCCGGCGTTCCGCTTGCCGGTTGGACGCCGGGTCCCGGTCGGCCGCACTGGACGTGCACCCGGCGCCGGCTTGTTCGGTGCGGGCTTGCTGGACGGTGTGGCCGCAGTCGTCGCCTGCGTGGTCTCCGGGGCCGCTTCGTCATCGGAGGATTTCGCTTCCTCCGCAGCTTCGGCTTCGTTCTCGGCTTCGTTCTCGTCCAAGGCCTTTTCAGCACCCGCTCGCGAGCCGGGGCTGCGCCGCCTCATGACCCGGCGAGTGTGGGTGCGCACCAGTTCCGTGCGCTCACGCATGGTGACCAGCAGCGGAGTGGCGAAGAAGATCGAAGAGTAGGTGCCGATCATGATGCCGATCAGCTGCACCAGCGCCAGGTCTTTCAGCGTGCCGACGCCCAGCAGCCATACCGCCACCACCATCAGCGCCAGCACCGGCAATATCCCGATCAGGCTGGTGTTGATCGAGCGCATGAACGTCTGGTTGATCGCCAGGTTGGCCTGCTCGGCGAAGGTGCGCCGGGTGGTGTGCTGGAAACCGTGGGTGTTCTCCTCGACCTTGTCGAAGACGATGACGGTGTCGTAGAGGGAGAAACCGAGGATCGTCAGCAGGCCGATGACCGTGGCCGGGGTGACTTCAAAGCCCACCAGCGAGTACACGCCCGCGGTGACGGTCAGGTCGAAGAACATCGCCGCGATCGCGGCGAGCGTCATGTAGCGCTCGTAGCGCACCGTGATGTACAGGCTGACCAGCGCCAGGAACACCACCAGCGCGATCAGCGCCTTCTTGGTGATCTGGTCGCCCCAGGTCTCGGATACCGCCGAGTCACTGATGGCCTGCTTGCTGGGTTTACCGTCGGTGCCTTTGGGTTGGAACGCGTCGAACAAGGCGTTGCGCAGCTTCGACGTCTGGTCGTTGGACAGCGTTTCGGAGCGAATCTGCACCGTCGCTGAAGCGCCGTTGCCGACGATGACCACCGATTCCGGGTCAGTGCCGATGGTCTTTTTGAAAACCTCGGCCACCTGCGAGGTCTGCGCGCTGCCGCGCGGCATTGACACCGTGGTGCCGCCCTTGAAATCGATCCCGAAAGTGAAGCCCCGCAGGACGATGCTGAGGATTGCGACCGCGACGATCGCACCGCTGATGCCGAACCACAGCCGGCGCCGTCCAACCACCTCGAACCCACCGGTGCCGGTGTAGAGCCGCGAAATAAAGCTATGACGCGGCAGCTGGGTGCCGCTGTCGCTCAGCTCCACCGCACCGTCGGAGGCTTCGGTGATTTCGGTCGCGTCTTTGGAGGCCTTGGAGACACTCATGCGCTATCCCCGTCCCGTCTTCACATGCGACGAAGCCCGGCGTTCGCGGGCGACCTGCTGAACAGCTCCCAGGCCGTTGTACGCCGGTTTTGCCAGCGTCGGGGACTTGGAAGCCAGGTATATCAGCGGCCAGGTCACCAAGAACACCACCACCAGGTCAAGGATCGTGGTGAGGCCCAACGTGAAAGCGAATCCCTTCACCTGGCCGATCGCCAGGAAGTACAGCACGGCAGCGGCCAAGAAGGTGACGGCGTTGCCCGACACGATCGTCTTGCGCGCCCGAACCCAGCCCCGCGGCACCGCTGACCGGAACGACCGGCCTTCCCGGATCTCGTCTTTGATGCGTTCGAAGAACACCACAAACGAGTCGGCGGTGGTACCGATACCGATGATCAAACCCGCGATACCGGCCAGGTCCAGGGTGTAGTTGATATATCGGCCCAGCAGCACCAGGATCGCGAAAACCATTGCGCCGGAAGCAGTTAACGACAACGCCGTGAGCAAGCCCAGCACCCGGTAATACAGCAATGAATACAGCAACACCAGGACCAAGCCGATCGCACCCGCGATCAGGCCCGCTCGCAGCGACGTCAATCCCAATGTCGCCGAGACGGTTTGGGCTTCTGAGGATTGGAAGGACAGCGGCAACGACCCATATTTGAGCACGTTGGCCAGCTGACGCGCGGTTGAGGCGGTGAACGGCGGATCTCCACCGGTGATCTGGGTCCGGCCGCCGGGGATGGCTTCCTGGATCAGCGGCGCGCTGACGACTTGCGAGTCCAGGGTGAAGGCGGTCTGGGTACCGATATGGGCAGCGGTGAAGTCAGCCCAGGTGTTTGCCGCCGCGGACTTGAATTGCAGATCGACGACATAACCGACGCCGCGCTGGTTCATGCCCGACGTGGCGTTTTCGATCTGGTCGCCGCTGATGATCGACGGCGCCAGTAGATACGCCACCTTGTGGTCGGTCGAGCAGGTCACCAGGGGCAGATTCGGATCGTCGTTGCCGGCCAGGATGTCCTCTTTGTCGCAGCGGGTCGCCTGGAACTGCAGCGCGAGGAACTGAATGCCCTGACGGGTGCTCTGCCGCCACTTCTTCTCATCGGCGATGCGATCGGCCAGATCCTTGCGCGGATCGGCGGGCGCGGGCTGATCAGCCGGCGGCACCTCCCCCGCCGGCGCGCCGGGTGCGGGTGCCGGAGCGGGAGGTACGGGGCTGGGTGTTGGTGGCGGCTCCTGCGGGTAGGGCCGTGGTTGGGCACCCGGTTGGCCGCCCGGCGCGGGCTGGCCCGGCGGCGGCGGTTGAGCGGGCGCCGGCCCACCCGGGCCAGGGGGAGCCCCGGGCGGCGTCCCGGCAGGCTGTTGAGCCGCAGGCTTGGGTTGAGCGCTCTGCGCCGGCATCGAGTTGAGCACCGGCCGGATGTACAGCCGGGCGGTCTGCCCCAGGTTGCGGGCCTCGCTGCCGTCGCTTCCGGGAACGGTGATGACCAGGTTGTCGCCGTCGACAACGACCTCCGAACCGGAGACACCAAGCCCGTTGACGCGCGCACTGATGATCTGCTGCGCCTGCGCCAACGCCTCCCGGCTCGGGGCTGAGCCGTCCGGGGTGCGTGCGGTCAACGTGACGCGGGTGCCGCCCTGAAGATCGATTCCGAGCTTGGTGGCGGCTCGCTTGTCCCCGGTGAGAAACACCAGCAGATAGACGCCGACGAGCATTAACAAGAAGACCGACAGGTAGCGGGCAGGGTGCACCGGCGCCGAAGACGATGCCACGTTCCTTCTATCTCCTTGAGAATCGGTTTCTTACCCCCGACAGAGCCTACGTGCCCTTCACATGCGCTTCGCGCAAGCGGTCCGTCGGTTCGGCATTCGGTCAGGAATTCCTGTCAGGAATCCTTGGTCACCCGGCTCTCGTCGGCCGAGCCAGCGGAATCCTCCAGTTCGTCGGATTCTTCCAAATCGTCGGAGGCATCCCCTTCGGCAAGGTCGTCGGCGTCTTCGGGCAGGATCCGGTCGCGGATAGCCAGCTTCATCCACGTAGTCACCACGCCGGGCGCGATCTCGAGGTTGACGGTGTCCTCCGTGATGGCGACGACCGTGGCCTGCAAGCCCGAGGTGGTGTGCACGCGATCGCCCGGCCGCAATGACTCGTGCAGGTCGATGGTGGCCTGCATCGCGCGCCGCTGGCGACGCGACGCGAAGTACATGAACCCGCCCATGATGAGCAGGAATGGCAAGAACAAGATCAAACTCTCCATGGACGCGCCTGTCTTTCTAGTGATATTCCGGGGTCGGTGCCAGGCCGACCCGAAGGTCGCGCACCTCGTAACGGTCCAGTCTGCCATTACCGCAGGTCGCAACCGACCGCCGCGGTGTGCGGGCCGCCCGCTGGCGCTTGGCCAGATAGGCTTTAACCGCGACGTGACAGGCGCGCCGCGGTGAGGAGGATGTCGTGGCCAGCCTCGAGCAGACTCGCCAGCTGGTCACCGAGATCCCCGGTCCCGCGTCGCTAGAACTGACCAAACGCCGGGCCGCGGCCGTGTCGCGTGGAGTCAACGTTTCCTTGCCGGTGTTCGTGGCGCGCGCCGGCGGGGGCATCATCGAGGACGTCGACGGCAATCGGCTTATCGACCTGGGATCGGGCATCGCGGTAACCACAATCGGCAATTCCTCGCCCCGGGTGGTGGACGCGGTGCGCGCGCAGGTGGCCGACTTCACCCACACCTGCTTCATGGTGACGCCGTACGAGCAGTACATCGCCGTCGCCGAGGAGCTCAACCGGATTACCCCGGGTTCCGGCGAGAAGCGCTCGGTGTTGTTCAATTCCGGCGCCGAGGCGGTCGAGAACGCCATCAAGGTCGCGCGCTCGTATACCCGTAAGCCCGCCGTGGTGGCGTTCAACCACGCCTACCATGGCCGCACCAACCTGGCGATGGCGCTGACCGCCAAGTCCATGCCCTACAAGAGCGGCTTTGGTCCGTTCGCACCGGAGATCTACCGGGCGCCGCTGTCCTACCCCTATCGGGACGGCCTGCTCGACAAGGAGCTGGCCACCGACGGCGAAAAGGCCGCCGCGCAGGCCATCAACGTCATCGACAGCCAAGTCGGCGCCGACAGCCTCGCCGCCATCATCATCGAGCCGATTGCAGGCGAAGGCGGATTCATCGTTCCCGCTGAGGGATTCCTGCCCGCCCTGCTGGACTGGTGCCGTAAGAACGGCGTGGTGTTCATCGCCGACGAGGTGCAAACCGGGTTTGCGCGCACCGGCGCGATGTTCGCCTGCGAGCACGAGGGTATTGAGCCCGACCTGATCTGCACCGCCAAAGGCATCGCCGACGGACTGCCGCTGTCGGCAGTCACCGGCCGGGCGCAGATCATGGACGCCCCACATGTCGGCGGCCTGGGCGGCACATTCGGCGGCAACCCGGTCGCTTGTGCGGCAGCGCTGGCCACCATCGCGACCATCGAGAGCGACGGCTTGATCGAGCGAGCCCAGCGGATGGAACGACTGATGACCGAACCGTTGTTACGTCTGCAGGCCGGCGATGACCGGATCGGCGACGTACGCGGCCGCGGCGCCATGATCGCCGTCGAGTTGGTGAAGTCGGGAACCGCCGACCCCGACGCGGAACTGACGGAGAAGCTGGCCACCGCAGCGCACGCGGCCGGAGTCGTCGTCCTCACCTGTGGCATGTTCGGCAACATCATCCGGCTGCTCCCTCCGCTGACCATCAGCGACGAGCTGCTGACCGAAGGACTCGACATTCTGAGCCAGCTTTTGAGCGACCTCTAGACCTGCTGAATCGGATGTCCGCCCCTGCGTGGGCAATCTCACATCTTCGGCTGCGGCCCGATCATGGTGGAATACCGTTACTTTAGCTAACGTTTTATCTGTCAGCGTTCGATAGCGCAAATTGACCTCACTATCTTTCATTTGCAAGGGAACTGTTATGTCGATTACTACTGATGACGAGCGGCTGGCCCGTCGCGTCGAGGAACTCACCGCCAACGACCCACAGTTCGCCGCTGCCCGGCCGGACCCGGCGGTCGCCGCGGCCCTCGAGCAGCCGGGGCTGCGACTGCCACAGATCATTCAGACCGTGCTGGACGGTTACGCGGACCGACCGGCACTGGGGCAGCGCGCGGTGGAGTTCGTCAAGAACCCAGCGACCGGACGCACATCCCCGGAGCTGCTCCCCCGCTTCGAGACCATCACCTACCGTGAGCTGGGCGACCGAGTCGCCGCACTTGCGCGCGCGCTGACCAACGACTCTGTTCAGGCCGGCGACCGCGTCTGCGTGCTGGGCTTCAACAGCGTCGACTACACCACCATCGACATGGCGCTGGGCACGATCGGCGCGGTGTCGGTGCCGCTGCAGACCAGCGCGGCGATCACCCAGCTGCAGCCGATCGTGGCCGAGACGGAGCCCAGCGTGATCGCGGCGAGCGTGAACCAGCTGCCCGACGCCGTCGAGCTGATCCTGAGCAGCGGCCGGCTGCGCCCGCCAAGCTCGTCGTGTTCGACTACCACCCCGAGGTCGACGACCAGCGCGAGGCCGTGGAAGCCGCCCGCACGCGGCTGGCGGACACCGCGGTGACTGTCGAGACCCTGGCCGATGGCCTCGAGCGCGGAAAGGCGCTGCCGGCCACGCCGGTCTCAGAGCCGGACCCGGATGCTGAGGACCCCCTGGCTCTGCTGATCTACACCTCCGGGAGCACCGGCGCACCCAAGGGTGCGATGTATCCGGCAGAGCAACGTCGGCAAGATGTGGTGCAGGTCGGCCAGAAACTGGTTCGGGCCGAGCGCCGCATCGATCACGCTGAACTTCATGCCGATGAGCCACGTCATGGGACGCGGAATCCTCTACGGCACACTCGGCAATGGCGGCACCGCGTACTTCGCGGCCAAGAGCGACCTCTCGACGCTGCTGGAGGACCTCGAGCTGGTGCGGCCCACCGAGTTGAACTTCGTGCCGCGAATCTGGGAGACCCTCTACGGCGAATACCAGCGCCAGGTCGACCGCCGCCTGGCGACGATGGGGACGAGGAACGAGTCCGAGGAGGAGCCTGGCAATTCGGCCCCACTGTCGGACGGCGGCTCCGCCGACCGCAAGACCATCGAAGCCGAGGTCATCGACGAGCAGCGGCAGTATCTGCTGGGCGGACGGTTCATCTTCGCGATGACGGGCTCGGCGCCCACCTCCCCCGAGCTGAAGATCTGGGTCGAATCCCTGCTCGAGATGCACCTGCTGGACGGCTACGGCTCCACCGAGGCCGGGATGGTCTTGTTCGACGGCGAAGTGCAACGTCCGCCGGTCATCGACTACAAGCTGGTCGACGTTCCGGACCTGGGCTATTTCGCCACCGACCGGCCGTATCCGCGCGGCGAATTGCTGCTCAAGACCGAGAACATGTTCCCCGGCTACTACAAGCGGCCCGAGATCACCGCCGACGTGTTCGACGCCGACGGGTACTACCGGACCGGAGACGTCGTCGCCGAGGTCGGTCCCGACCGGCTGGTGTACGTCGACCGCCGCAACAACGTGCTGAAGCTGGCGCAGGGCGAGTTCGTCACCGTCGCCAAGCTGGAGGCGGTGTTCGGCAACAGCCCACTGATCCGGCAGATCTACGTCTACGGCAACAGCGCCCACCCCTACCTGTTGGCCGTCGTGGTGCCGACCGAGGAAGCGTTGGCTGACAACGACGTTGACGCGCTCAAGCCGCTGATCGCCGATTCGCTGCAGAACGTCGCCAAAGAGGCCGGCCTGCAGTCCTACGAGGTGCCGCGCGACTTCATCATCGAGACCACGCCGTTCAGCGCTGGAGAACGGTCTGCTGACCGGCATCCGCAAGCTGGCGTGGCCGAAGTTGAAGCAGCACTACGGCGAGCGGCTGGAACAGCTTTACGCCGACCTGGCCACGAGCCAGGCCAACGAGCTCAGCGAGCTGCGTCGCGGCGGGGCCGACGCTCCGGTGCTGCAAACGGTGAGCCGGGCCGCGGCCGCGTTGCTGGGTGCGGCGACCACCGACCTGTCACCCGATGCGCACTTCA
The DNA here is from genome assembly GCA_963730415.1 of uncultured Actinomycetota bacterium. Taxonomy (GTDB): domain Bacteria; phylum Actinomycetota; class Actinomycetes; order Mycobacteriales; family Mycobacteriaceae; genus Mycobacterium. The sequence goes on from CAVSSC010000005.1 coordinate 205,113, forward strand.
CCGACTTGGGCGGAGACTCGTTGTCGGCGTTGACATTCGGCAACCTGCTGCACGAGATCTTCGACATCGACGTGCCGGTGGGTGTGATCGTCAGCCCGGCCAACGATCTCGCGGCCATCGCCAACTACATCGAAGGCGAGCGGCAGGGCACCAAGCGGCCCACTTTCGCGGCCGTGCACGGTCGTGACGCGACCGAGGTGCACGCCAGTGACCTCACGCTGGACAAGTTCATCGACGCCGCGACGCTGGCTGCTGCGCCGTCGCTGCCGAGGCCGAGCTCCGAGGTGCGCACCGTGTTGCTGACGGGGTCGACCGGCTTCCTGGGCCGTTACCTGGCCCTGGACTGGCTCGAGCGCATGGACCTCGTCGACGGCAAGGTGATCGCCCTGGTGCGCGCCAAGACCGACGACGACGCGCGAGCCCGGCTCGACAAGACCTTCGATAGCGGCGACCCGAAGCTGCTGGCGCACTACCGCGAGCTGGCCGCCGACCACCTGGAGGTCGTCGCCGGCGACAAGGGCGAGGCCAACCTCGGCCTGGACCAGCAGACCTGGCAGCGGCTGGCCGATACCGTCGACCTGATCGTCGACCCCGCGGCGCTGGTCAACCACGTGCTGCCCTACAGCGAGCTGTTCGGCCCCAACGCACTGGGCACCGCCGAGCTGATCCGCATCGCGCTGACCGGCAAGCAAAAGCCCTACACCTACGTGTCGACAATCGGGGTGGGCGACCAGATCGCACCGGACAAGTTCACCGAGGACGCCGACATCCGTGAGATCAGCCCGACCCGCCGGATCAACGACAGCTACGCCAACGGCTACGGCAACAGCAAGTGGGCCGGCGAGGTGCTGCTGCGGGAGGCCCACGACCTGTGTGGCCTGCCGGTCGCGGTGTTCCGCTGCGACATGATCCTCGCGGACACCACCTACGCGGGTCAGCTCAACGTCCCGGACATGTTCACCCGGATGATGCTGAGCCTCGTGGCCACCGGCATCGCGCCCGGCTCGTTCTATGCGCTCCCGAATAATCCGGCCAACGGCAACCGGCAGCGCGCCCACTATGACGGCCTGCCCGTCGAATTCATCGCCGAGGCGGTCTCCACGCTGGGTGCTCAAAGCGCCGACGGGTTCCGCACTTACCACGTGATGAACCCCTACGACGACGGCGTCGGGATGGATGAGTTCGTCGACTGGCTCATCGACGACGGCTGCTCGATCCAGCGCGTCGGCGACTACGGCGAGTGGCTGCAGCGGTTCGAGACCAGCCTGCGTGGGCTGCCGGAAAAGCAGCGCAACAGTTCCCTGCTGCCGCTGCTGCACAACTACCAGAAGCCGGAAGAGCCGATCAACGGGTCGATGGCACCCACCGACCGGTTCCGGGCGGCGGTCCAGGACGCGAAAATCGGCCCGGACAAAGACATTCCACACATCTCGCCGCAGATCATCGCCAAGTACGTCAGCGACCTGCGACTGCTCGGCCTGCTCTGAGGTTTGACGGCAAAGCAGATCGCCAGCCCGGTTACCGGGCTGGCGATCTGCTTTTGTATGCGCGAATTACTGCTGAGGATGCGGCCAACGCAAATACGCGGCGTTGGACCCTGCCGCCGCATCTGCGCGATGGCGACGCCATCCCCGTTTCGGCTCAGCGTCCGAAGACGTCAATTGATCTACCCGCGGCTTGGTCAGCGCACCCGACGACACCTCGGACGACGGGTGGTACACCGATTCCCGGTACGGCTCGGCGGCCGGCACCGACGCTCCGGGTTCCGGGTATGCCAGGGGTTGCACATCACGCGCCAGCCGCACGGCCGTACGCGCCAGCGCGACCCCAGCCACGAAGATGATCAGCGCACCCAGACCGGAGAAATAGGAAACCTCGAGCACCGCCCGCTTGCGGTCGGTTGCGGCGACCGGATCGCCGGCGGACCCGATTCCCACCAGCGGAGCGATCTCTCCGCCGACTACGAACCATGCGCCGGCCAGGACCGCCAGCCAACCACCCAACATCGCGGCGACGCGGTTTCCGGCAATGATCAGCAGCAGACCGCCCACCACGGTGGCAGCCCCTGGTAGCACCTCGAGCCAGCCCCGGGCCGTGCTCCATGCCCAGTCACGATCAGGCGTGTAGGCGAAATTGAAGTGCGGACCGACGAACGGTATCAACGCACCCCATGCACCCAAGATGACCAGCAGCAACCCGCTGACCGCGCCGCGCGAGCGCGGCATACTCAGCCCGCGGGGGTGGCCGTCCTCTGCATATTTCATGACATCTCCTCGATAAATGCCGGGCCCTTTTCCGGCTTCGGCTGGATACCCGGCGGTGTCGAGAAGTAACCCACGTGGCGTGTGAAGCCGCCAGCCCTAACTACTGGGGCTGATGGGACTGGTGTTATGAATTGAGACCGAGTAGCAGCAGCACGATAGCGATTACCGGAAAAATGCCCTGCGTTAACGCAGCCCGCGACTTGTCCGGTGCGGACAACAGCAGCACCACCGCAGCCGCGGCCATGGATCCGACGCCGGCGAATATGAGCGCCGCTCCAACGGCGTAGTGCCCCATGCCAACCGCGGCAATGCCTACGCCGCTGACAATCGCCAAAAACAAGTTGTAGAAACCCTGGTTGAAGGCGAGCAACTTGGTGGTCTCGGCTTCCTGCAGCCGTCGTGCCGAACGCGGCGCGGGTGCGCACCGAGGTCCAGGTCAACGATTCCATCGTGAAGATGTAGACGTGCAATAACGCCGCCAGTGCGGCGAATACCAACCCTGCCGTGGTCACCCGCGTCCTCCTAGTCGAACAAACCGGGTTGGCCCAGCCCGGTGACCCCCGCCGGCGGAGTCATGCCCAGGTGCGTCCACGCCTGCGTGGTGGCCACCCGGCCTCGCGGAGTACGCGCGACCATGCCGGCGCGGACCAGGAACGGCTCACACACCTCTTCTACGGTGGCGGCCTCCTCCCCGACCGCGACAGCCAGCGTCGACACCCCTACCGGGCCGCCTCCGAAGCTACGGGTCAGCGCCGACAACACGGCCCGGTCCAGCCGGTCCAAACCCAATTCGTCGACGTCGTAGACCTCCAGCGCGGACTTGGCGACATCGCGGGTGATCACGCCGTCGGCGCGCACCTCGGCGAAGTCACGGACCCGGCGCAGTAGCCGGTTGGCGATCCGCGGCGTCCCGCGCGAGCGTCGGGCGATTTCCTCGGCCGCCTCGGCACCGAGCTCGATACCCAAAATCCCGGCGGTACGGGCCAGCACCCGCTCCAGCTCGGCGGGCTCGTAGAAATCCATGTGCGCGGTGAAACCGAACCGATCGCGCAGCGGGCCGGTCAGCGCCCCGGACCGGGTGGTCGCGCCGACCAGGGTGAAGGGTGCCACTTCGAGCGGAATCGACGTCGCCCCGGGGCCTTTGCCGACCACCACGTCGACGCGGAAGTCCTCCATCGCCAGGTAGAGCATCTCCTCGGCGGGCCGGGCGATGCGGTGGATCTCGTCGATGAAGAGCACGTCGTGCTCGACCAGGTTGGACAGCATCGCGGCCAGGTCGCCGGCGCGTTCCAGCGCCGGTCCGGACGTCACCCGCAACGAGGAACCAAGCTCGGCCGCGACGATCATGGCCAGCGACGTCTTGCCCAGCCCCGGCGGACCGGACAGCAGAATGTGATCCGGTGTGCCGCCGCGGTTTTTGGCCCCCTCGATGACCAGCTGCAGCTGTTCGCGCACCCGCGGCTGGCCGATGAACTCCCGCAACGAGCGCGGTCGCAGGCTGACGTCGATGTCGCCCTCCCCGACGGCCAGGACCGGGGAAACGTCGCGATCGGAAAAGTCCTCCGAATAATCGCAGTCGGTCATCGGGACTTGCCCAGCAACGACAGGGCGGCCCGCAGAGTGCCGGACGTCGTCGCGTCCTGTTCGCCGGCCAGCACCTTGTCGGTGGCTTCTTCGGCCTGCTTGGCGGCAAAGCCGAGACCGACCAGGGCCTCCACCACCGGACCTCGCACCGCGTGGCCATTAAGAGCAGCGCCCGCGGACGCTTCCGCGCCCGCTGCGCCGCCACCGACCTTGTCGCGCAACTCCAGCACCATCCGTTCGGCGCCGCGTTTGCCGATCCCGGGCACCCGGGTCAGCGCGGCGACATCGCTGTCGCGCAGCGCCTGTCGCAGCGCCGCGGCGTCGTGTACGGCCAGTGTCGCCATCGCCAGCCGGGGCCCGACTCCCGACACCGACAGCAGCGTCAGGAACAAGTCGCGGGTATCGGAGTCGGTAAACCCGTACAGCGTCATCGAATCCTCGCGGACGATCATCGCGGTGATCAGCCGGGCCTCGGTCCCAGGCCGCAGTGTCGCCAGCGTCGAGGGCGTCGCGTTCACCCGGTAGCCGACGCCGGCGGCCTCGATCACCACGTGATCGAGCGCCACCTCGAGCACCTCTCCGCGCACCGAGGCGATCATCGCGCGGCCTTCAGCTTGGCCAGGTATGCGTGACGCTGCTGGGCGGCCAGCGCTTCGGCCGCGGCCATCCGGGCGATCATCGGTGCCCTCCAGCAATGACAGATCGCCAAAGCCAGCGCGTCGGCAGCGTCAGCCGGTGTCGGTTTGGTCTGCAGCTCAAGGATTCTGGTCACCATCGCGGTGACCTGCGCCTTGTCGGCGGCGCCGTTGCCGGTGACCGCCGCCTTCACCTCGCTGGGGGTATGGAAGTGCACGTCGATGCCACGTTTGGCCGCCGCCAACGCGATAACGCCACCGGCTTGTGCGGTGCCCATCACCGTCGTCACATTCAGCTGGGAGAACACCCGCTCGATGGCCACGACGTCCGGTTGATGGGTGGCCAGCCAATGCTCGACGGCATCACTGATCGCCAGCAGTCTCGCGGGCACTGGCGCATCCGACGGGGTACGCACCACGTCGACGTCCAGCGCGACGACATTTCGCCCGCGCCCGCTTTCGACGACCGACAGCCCGCATCGGCTCAGTCCGGGATCGACGCCCATCACACGCATTACCCGCTCCCACCTAGTACCGAACAGCTGTTCGATACCCTAGCGGCCGGGACCGACGGGTCCGGGTAGGACACGCGGCGGTGCGGCCGATTCCTGGCTCGCGACGTTACAGCGCCGGACCCGGCCAAAAGCTGTTAGCTTTAGCGCACACCTTCGCTCGGCCTCCGCGCTAACGGAAGGGATTGCGTGGGATCACTGCTGGTCATGCTCGCGGTCGTGCTGTTCATTGCGTCCATCGTGGTGCTCGTCGTGGCTTTGCGGCGCCCCAAGCAACCGACCCAGCCGAGCGGACGCCAGGATCCACTCACGTTCGACGCGATGCCGCAGTTCGGGCCCCGGCAACTCGGCCCCGGTGCCATCGTCAGCTACGGCGGCGTCGACTACGTGGTCCGCGGATCGGTGACCTACCGCGAGGGACCGTTCGTGTGGTGGGAGCATCTGCTGGAAGGCGGCGACCAGCCGATCTGGTTCAGCGTCGAAGAGGACGACGGGCGCCTTGAGTTGGCGATGTGGGTCAGCCGCAAAGACCTTGCGTTGCAGCCCGGCGACCAGTACGTCGTCGATGGTGTGACGTTTCACGAGTCAGAGCGCGGTCGCGCCTCATACACCACCGAAGGCACAACGGGCCTGCCGGCAGGCGGCGAGATGGAGTTCATCGACTGCACCAACTCCGACGAGACCGCGCTGCTCTCATTCGAGCGCTGGGCCCCGGGCATGCCCTGGGAGGTATCGACGGGCAAATCCGTGCTGACCGGCGAGCTCACCGTGTACCCAGCGCCCCCGCCCTCCTCTGCGTAGGGCCGCGCCGGTGCCGCTTCATCAGCTCGCCGTTACTCCGGCGGACGTGTCCGGGCAGAAGCTCGGACTCGCGCTCAACGCGCCCGCACCGCCGCCACTGGCCACCTGTCTCCTGGACCACCCCAACGGCGGTGCGCTGCTGCTCGGAGTCCTCGGCGCATCGCATGTCGTCACCGTCGAGCACGCCACAGGCCGCTTCTCCGAGCAGGTCTCCTGTACCGCCCGCACCCTCGGAGTCGATCTGCCCGAGCATACGGACGCGCCCGGCTACTCCCTGGAATCCCGTACCGACACGTACGACGAGGCCACCTTCCGCCGAATCGCGCACCGACTCCGTGAACGTTGTGCGCAGGGGAAGGACTGGCTGGGCGGAGCGTTCCCCGGCGATGATGCCGCGCTGACCGTGCTCGCCGCCGAACCCGACGGCACCGGCTGGCGTTGGCAGACCTGGCACCTGTACCCGGCGGTCTCCGGCGGGATGGTGGTCCACACGGTGAGTCGGTGGCGCCCATGAGCCGCAGCCGCCTGTTCGTCATTGCCGGTGCGTTGGCGGTCGCCGCCACTGCGTGCCTGGTTTTCGGAATTGTGTTGCTGCAAAAGAACATCGCGTCCTACATCGCGAGCCACTATCACGAGTACTCCCGTGACGTGAACGGAACGCGCTACGTCTGCAGCGGATCGCCCGAGCAGGTTGCCGACACGCTCTCCGACTATCAGGAACCCGATGCGCGTGCCGCCAACGGCAACAACGAGTACCTGCGCTACAGCAACAACATCGTGATCGTCGGCCCCGACGGCAATTACCCGTGCAGCATCCGCGTCGAGAGCCTGAGCGCCGGATACAGCCACGGCGCGTTCATCTTCCTCGGCCCCGGATTCACCCCAGGAGCCCCGGCGGGCGGCGCCGGCGGCACCCCCGGCGGCCCAGGCGGCAAAGTCAAGTGACGCCCACCCGGTGGTAAACGCAAAGGAGAAAACCATGTACCTCGCCGTCGAGATCGGAAACATCGACCTCAACCCAGTCCTGCAAGGCTTGGTCGCGACGATCCTGTACTTCGTCGTCGGCATGGCCGTCCTGGTCATCGGCTACCTCATGGTCGACGTGCTGACCCCGGGGAAGCTGCGCCAGATGGTGTTCATCGATCGGCGCCCCAACGCCGTCATTCTTGCCTGCGCGATGTACATCGCGCTCACCACCGTCATCATCAGCGCCATCGCCAACAGCTACAGCCAGCTGGGTCAGGGACTCGTCGGGGTTGCGGTGTACGGGTTGATGGGTGTGGTGCTGTTAGGGGTTGCCATGTTGACGATGCACCTGGTGATACCGGGTAACTTCCACGAGCACGTCGACGATCCGGAGCTGCATCCGGCGTCGTTCGCGGTGGCCGTGATACTCCTGGCCGTCGGAGGAGTTACCGCCGCCGCGGTCTCATGAGCTCTGTTGATGCGCCGACGCCCGAGGCGGTCCGATCCACGGAGTTTTCGGGCCGCTGGCGGGCGCTGCTGCTGGCCGCCGTCGCGGCGTGTGCGGCGTGCGGCATCATTTACGAACTCGCGCTGCTGACGCTGTCGGCGAGCCTGAACGGCGGCGGGATCGTCGCCACCTCACTGATCGTCGCGGGCTACATCGCCGCGCTGGGCGCGGGTGCCCTGCTGGTCAAGCCGCTGCTGGCGCATGCGGCGATCGCCTTCATCGCCGTCGAGGCGCTGCTGGGCATCATCGGCGGCCTGTCGGCGGCGGCGCTGTACGTGGTGTTCGCGTTCGTCGACGGCTCGACGTGGGTACTGGCGGTGAGCACGGCCCTGATCGGCGGCCTGGTCGGCGCCGAGGTGCCGCTGCTGATGACGCTGCTGCAACAGGGGCGGGTGGCCCCCGCCAAGGACATAGCCACCGATACCGGCCGCACGCTGGCCAACCTGAACGCTGCCGACTACCTCGGCGCCTTGCTGGGCGGGCTCGTCTGGCCGTTCCTCCTGCTGCCGCAGCTGGGGATGATCCGCGGCGCGGCCGCCACCGGCATCATCAACCTGGCGGCGGCGGCCATCGTGTCGATGTTCTTGCTGCGGCACGTCGTTTCCACCCGGCAGCTGGTGACGGCGCTGTGCGCGCTGGCCGCGGCGCTCGGGCTGCTGGCCATGTTGCTGGCGCATTCGGCCGACATCGAGACGACGAGCAGGCAACGGCTTTACGCCGATCCGATCATCGCCTACCGGCATACGCCGTATCAGGAGATCGTGGTGACCCGCCGCGGCAGCGACACGCGCCTGTACCTCGACGGAGGTCTGCAGTTCTCCACCCGCGACGAATACCGCTACACCGAAAGCCTCGTCTACCCCGCGCTCGGCGACGGCGCACGCTCGGTGCTCGTCCTCGGCGGCGGCGACGGCCTGGCGGCGCGCGAACTGCTGCGCCAGCCCGGGCTGCAGAAGATCGTGCAGGTGGAGCTCGACCCTGCGGTGATCGAATTGGCGCGCACCACATTGCGGGACGCCAACGCCGGTGCGCTGGACAACCCGCGCGTGGCGGTCGTGATCGACGACGCGATGAGCTGGCTGCGGACATCGCACCCGGAGCTGCGCCCGCCCGCAGGCTTCGACGCGATCATCGTCGATCTTCCCGACCCGGACACGCCCGTCCTGGGCCGGCTGTATTCAACCGAGTTCTACGCGCTTGCCGCGCATGTGCTCGCGCCCGACGGGCTCATGGTCGTGCAGGCAGGCAGCCCCTATTCGACCCCCACCGCTTTCTGGCGCACGGTGTCGACGATTCAGGCCGCCGGCTACGCCGTGACGCCCTACCACGTGCATGTGCCCACCTTCGGTGACTGGGGATTCGCCCTGGCGCAGCGCGCGGGCTCGGCCCCGACACCCAAGGTGCCGCCCAATGTGCCGTCGCTGCGCTTCCTCAACCCGCAGGTGCTGACCGCCGCGACGGTGTTCTCCGGCGACATCGGGCCCCGGACGCTGGATCCCTCGACGCTGGAAAACCCCCGCATCGTCGACGACATGCGCCACGGTTACGACTAACTCGCTTTCGCTTGCACCATCCACGCGGCCTGCCGGCCGTCTGAATGCTGGTCAATACGCACCCCGGCGAAGCCCGTTGCGCGGCATTGCGCCGCGAAGGATTCGGCCTGTTGTTCGGTCCACCCGTGGCTCGCCAAGCCCGTGGCCTTGGGGTGCACTTGGCGCTCCATCACCAAAAACCGCCCCGATGACGCCAGCACCCGTCGTACCTCGGTGAGTCCGGCCGTGACGTCCTTCCAGTGGTGCACCGTCTTCAGCGACCACGCGACGGTCGCCCAACCGTTGGGGAGAGGCAGCTCTTCGGCACTGCCCTGCGACCAGGTGATGTTCAATTGATCGCGCGTCGCCGCGCTGGCGAGACGCAACATCACCGGGGCCGGATCCACACCGACAACCCTGGCACCTCGCCGGGCAGCGGCCCGCACAGCGCTGCCCGGGCCACAGCCAATGTCGACGACACGGTCGGCGTCCGATACCCCGGCCCGGTCAACGGCCAGGCGTGCGTAACCGCGGCCCGCGACGAGCATGCCCAGGCCAGCCACCAGACCGCTCACCCCGGCAAAGCCGGCCTGGGCAGCGTGATGGTTGACCGCGGGTGTCGGCGAATCGGTCATCGGTCGCCTCCTATTGCTTTTCAGAACTGCCTCGCTGGTTGGGTTCGTCTATACCTTGCAGGTTCAAGTCGGGTTGAAGTCAAATGACGCATGACCCTGATCCCGATAGGCGAGGCCGCAGCTCAGCTCGGGCTGAGCACCTCGGCGCTTCGGTATTACGACGACCGCGGGTTGGTGTCACCGGAAAGGCAGCGAGGGCAGCGTATGTACGGGCCCGATGAGCTGCGCCGGCTGGCGTTCATCAAGATCGCCCAACACCTCGGCCTACCGCTGCACACCGCCGCCGCGGTACTCGATTCCCCGGGCCGGACCTGGCGCCCAGTCGTTCATGAACAGATCGCGGAGTTGAACCGGATAATCGCGCAAGCGCAGCTGGCCCAGATGTTCTTGACCCACGCGCTGCACTGTCCTACCGACCACCCCGCACGCCAGTGCCCCACCATGACCGCGGCACTCGACAGCCTCGTCAATGGCACACCAATCGACCAGCTGACCGCCGAGCACACCTGATCGCCGGTTCGGCGAACCGGCCTTACTCCTCGTCGAGAGTGGCCAGCACCTCGTCGGACACGTCGACGTTGGTCCAGACATTCTGCACGTCGTCGCTGTCCTCCAGCGCGTCGACGAGCTTGAACACCTTGCGGGCGCCGTCGAGGTCGACGGGCACGCTGACCGAGGGCTGAAAACTGGCCTCGGCTGACTCGTAGTCGATGCCGGCATCTTGCAACGCGGTGCGCACCGCGACCAGATCACTTGGCTCGGAGATGATTTCGAAGCTGTCACCCAGATCGTTGACGTCCTCGGCGCCAGCATCCAGCACCGCCGTCAGCACGTCGTCTTCGGTCAGGCCGTTCTTCTCGCACGTGACCACGCCCTTGCGGGTGAACAGGTAGGCCACCGACCCGGGATCGGCCATGGTGCCGCCGTTGCGCGTCATCGCCACCCGGACCTCACTGGCGGCCCGGTTGCGGTTGTCGGTGAGGCACTCGATCAGCACCGCTACGCCGTTGGGCGCATAGCCTTCGTAGGTGATGGTTTGCCAGTCGGCGCCGCCGGCCTCCTCGCCGGCTCCACGCTTTCGGGCGCGTTCGATGTTCTCGTTGGGCACCGAGCTCTTTTTCGCCTTCTGGATGGCGTCGTAGAGCGTGGGGTTGCCCGCGGGGTCACCGCCACCGACGCGGGCCGCAACCTCGATGTTCTTGATCAGCCGGGCGAACATCTTGCCGCGGCGGGCGTCGACGACGGCCTTCTTGTGCTTGGTGGTGGCCCACTTGGAATGGCCGCTCATCGCCGTCCTATCTCATTCCTCTTGTTTGTTGGCCAGACGAGTCTACGTGCGCGCCTTGCCTCGGTTGCCCGACCGCTGCCCATCCGACTCAGGCTTCTCAGGCGTCACCGAAAATTGGGACCTCAGTGGCTGCCGGTCACCATGTCGACGAACAACTGGTGGATGCGACGGTCGCCGGTCATTTCGGGGTGAAATGCCGTCGCCAGCTTCGGGCCTTGCCGCACCGCAACGACGTGACCCGCGGCGCTCGCCAGTACCTGCACGTCGTCACCGGCCCGCTCGACCCAGGGCGCGCGGATGAACACCGCGCGCACGGGATCATCCAAGCCCGCGAACGCGATATCGCCTTCAAAGGAGTCGACCTGCCGTCCAAAAGCGTTGCGCCGCACCGTCATATCGATCGCACGCAGAGGCAGCGCCTCGCGGCCGCCCGCGCCGGCGTCGAGAATCTCACTGGCCAGCAGGATCATGCCGGCACACGCGCCGTAGGCGGGCAGCCCGTCGGCCAACAGCCCGCGCAACGGCTCGAGCAACTCGAGGTCGAGCAGCAGATGGCTCATGGTGGTGGACTCCCCGCCGGGAATGATCAGACCGTCTACCGCCTCGAGCTCGCTGCGGCGGCGCACGGGCATCGACTCGGCTCCGGCTTCGCGCAGCGCTGCCAGGTGCTCACGGGTATCGCCTTGCAGCGCCAAAACCCCGATACGTGGGGCGCTCACTGTTGTGTCGGCAGGTATCCGCGGGAAAAGCGGGTCAGGCCCTCCTGCATGACCGCCGCGACCATTTCGCCGGACTGGTTGAAGATCTTGCCCTGGCAGAGCGAGCGGCCGCCGCATGCCGACGGCGAGGACTGATCGTAGAGCAACCATTCGTCGGCCCGGAACACCCGCATGAACCACATCGCATGGTCCAGCGACGCCACCTGCAGGTGCTCGCGCTCGTCGAGGTGGGTCACCTGCGCCGACCCCAGCAGCGTGAGGTCGCTCATGTAGGCCAAGGCGCAGATGTGCAGCACCGGGTCGTCGGGTAGCGGATCGCGGTGGCGGAACCACACTTGCTGCTGGGAGGCCTTGCCGGGCAGACGCTCCAGGCGATCCTGCGGCACGATACGCACGTCCCACTCCTCGAACTGACGAAATCCGGCGTCGTCGAACACCTTCATCGAGTTCAATCCCGGCAGCCCGTCCGGCGGCGGCGCCGAAGGCATGGCGTCCTGGTGATTGATGCCTTCCTGATCGGTCTGGAACGACGCCGACATGGAGAAGATGGTCTCGCCATGCTGGATGGCGTTGACCCGCCTGGTGCAAAACGAGCCGCCGTCGCGGAGCGCGTTCGACGATGAAAACGGTGGGCGCCTTGGCATCTCCGGGCCGGATGAAGTAACCGTGCAGCGAGTGCACCAGGTGGCCGGGCTCGACGGTGCGCACCGCCGACACCAGCGACTGGCCCGCGACATGGCCGCCGAAGGTGCGCTGAAAATAGCCCGAGTCCGGGCTGAACACGCGCCCGCGGTAGATGTTGACCTCGAGTTGCTCGAGATCAAGGATCTTCTCGATCGACACGAACTGTTCTTACCAGCCGCGCTGGGCAAGTCGTTCCGGCTGCGCGATCTGCGCCACGTTGATGCCCACCATCGGCTCGCCCAGCCCACGAGACACCTTGGCCAGCACGTCGGGGTCGTCGTAGAACGTGGTGGCCTTGACGATCGCGGCGGCTCGCTGCGCGGGATCCCCGGACTTGAAGATGCCCGAGCCGACGAAGACGCCCTCGGCGCCGAGTTGCATCATCATCGCCGCATCGGCGGGTGTCGCGATACCACCCGCGGTGAACAGGGTGACGGGCAGCTTGCCCGCCCGTGCCACCTCGACGACGAGTTCGTACGGCGCCTGCAATTCCTTTGCGCCGACGTATAACTCGTCTTCCGACAACGAGGTCAGCCGGCGGATCTCGCCGCTGATCGCCCGCATGTGCGTGGTCGCGTTGGAGACGTCTCCGGTGCCGGCTTCGCCTTTGGACCGGATCATGGCCGCGCCCTCGTTGATGCGCCGCAGTGCCTCACCGAGGTTGGTCGCCCCGCACACGAATGGCACGGTGAACTTCCACTTGTCGATGTGGTGGGTGTAGTCGGCGGGAGTCAGCACCTCGGATTCGTCGACGTAATCCACGCCGAGGCTCTGCAGGATCTGCGCCTCAACGAAATGCCCGATGCGCGCTTTGGCCATCACCGGGATGGTCACCGCGGCGATGATGCCCTCGATCATGTCGGGGTCGCTCATCCGCGACACCCCGCCCTGGGCGCGAATATCGGCGGGGACCCGTTCCAGCGCCATCACGGCGACGGCGCCGGCGCCCTCCGCGATCCGGGCCTGCTCGGGGGTGACGACGTCCATGATGACGCCGCCCTTGAGCATTTCGGCCATGCCGCGTTTGACGCGTGCCGTTCCGGTTCGCCCGCTGCTATTCGATGCGCCGGCGGTATCCACTGCTGATTCTCCTTCAACCGATGCCGGTCCAGTCTAGTGGTGAGCGACGAGGGGGCATCCCGGCTGGTCCGGGATGACTGAGGTTGCCCGGAGCTGTCTTGTCCGATTGCGTGGAGGAAATGCCGATCCTGTGTTAGATATTTCATCGGCTGTTTGCGCAGTCCGATGATGCTGGTGCGGGTTGTCGGGTGGTCGCCCTGGTCACGCAGCCGGGGCGGTCGGCTGAGAAGAGGTTCCGGATGTTGCCGGATTTCGTGCTGTTGCCGCCGGAGACCAACTCGGCGCGCATGTATGCGGGTCCCCGGTCGGGGTCGATGTGGGCCGCGGCCGCGGCATGGGATGGGTTGGCCGCCGAATTGGGCTCGGCGGCAAGCTCGTTCCAGTCGGCGGTGTCCGAACTGAATGGCGCGTGGCAGGGGCCGGCGTCGCTGTCGATGGCGGTGGCGGCCGCCCCGTATGTGGAGTGGTTAAGCGCGGCGTCTGCCCAGGCAGAGCAGGTGGCGGACCAGGCCCGGTTATCGGCGGGAGCGTTCGAGGCGGCGTTTACCGCGACGGTGCCCCCGCCGGTGATTGCGGCCAACCGTGCTCAGCTGATGACGCTGATCGCGACCAACATCTTGGGTCAAAACACCGCGGCGATCGCGGCGACCGAGGCCCAGTACGCCGAGATGTGGGCCCAGGATGTGACGGCAATGACGGGCTACGACGCCAGCACCACGGCGGCCGAGGCCCAGTGGACACCGTTCAGCGAGCCGCCCGCCGGCTTAGCCGGCGCGGCCACCCCGGCGCAGTCGGTGGTGTCGACCGGTCCGCAGCTGCTGTCGTCGCTGACCCAGTCGCGGCTGTTCTCCTCGCTGTCGACCACGATGTCGCGGCTGGAGATGCTCTCGACGCCCGCCGAGTTCGCGATGGAACCCATGAACATGCTCATGGGGCAATTCATGACGGGCGCCAATCCGTTGCTGAGCGGCGGTGCGCCGGCGATGGGTCCGGCCCTGATGTCCGCGGATAGTCCGGGTATGGGAGCGCTTAGCTCGGCGCAACTGGGTGGTCCCGCGGTGTCGGCGGGTGTGGGCCAGGCGGGCTCCATTGGGGCGTTGTCGGTTCCGGCAAGCTGGGCCAATACCGTGTCGGCGACAACCCCAACTCATGCGGTTGCCGGAGTGCCGAGTGCCGGTGTGAGCCAAGTTGCGGCTAGCGCGCCCCGAATGCCACACCTGCCCTCGATGGGCATGCCCGGGCGCGGAATAAGTGCTGTCACTCCAACGGTCGCCGAGCCCCGCGCCGGTGCGGTACCGCGCCCGGTGCTGGGCTAGTCAGGCGGAGCACGCGATGTCGTTCCTGATCACCGACCCGGACATGATGGCGGCAGCCGCCGATGAGTTGCAGGCGATCGGGTCGGCGCTGGCCGCGACGAACACGGCCGCGGCGGCCCCGACGACCGGAGTGCTACCGCCGGCTGCGGATTCGGTATCGGCGCGCGCGGCGGCCCTGCTGGACGCGCACGCCCAGCAGTATCAGGCGCTCAGCGCGCAGGCGGAAGCGTTTCAGAACCAGTTCGTGCAAACCTTGATCGCCGCGAAGAACTTCTATGCCGAAACCGAGGCCTCCAACACGGCCGCCATGCAGTTGACGTCGGCCACGTCGCCGACAACGCCAACGTCGCCGACGAACATAGCGCTGATCATGGGCGGCACCGGCAACCCGACACCCAACAGCGCCTACATGACGGCCATTGACCAGGCATACCTCGCCCAGCAGTACCCCGGCTACACCCTGGTGAGCCTGCAGACGCCCGAGCAGTTCTGGCCCGATTACCGGCCTCACCAGCGAAACCTTCGGTAAGTCGGTCCAGCAGGGCGTCGCAATACTGAACAACGCGATCATGACGCAAACCGCCGTCGGCGACCACGTCGTCGTCGTCGGCTATTCGCAGAGCGCCACGATAGCCACCCTTGAAATGCGCTATCTCGACGCCCTGCCCGCCGTCCTACGGCCGAGTCCGAACCTGCTGTCCTTCGTGTTGCTCGGTGATCCGAACAATCCCTTGACCGGCGGCATTCTGACGCACTTCATCCCGGGCTTCGGTGCGTTTCACGTCCTGACTCCGCTAGACACCCCCTACACCACCGCCATTTACACGCTCCAATACGACGGCATCGCCAACTTCCCGCAGCACTTGATCGATCTTCCGGCGGACCTCAACGCCCTTTTCGGCTTCCTTGAACTGCACCACACATATCCATTCCTCACCACTGCACAAATTGCTACCGCCATCCAAGAGCAGATCGGCAACACGACCTACTACTTCCTTCCCACCGCGGATTTGCCGCTGCTGGATCCACTGCGTCTGATCCCCGTCCTGGGGAACCCGCTGGCCAACCTGCTCCAACCCTTCCTTCAGCCGATCGTCGACTTGGGCTATGGCAACACGTTCGCGATCCCCGGGCTGCTCCCGGGCTGAACCCGCTCAGTGTTGCCGGTTACCTGGGCCAGGGCGCCGGGCACGCAATCGCGGACCCGCTGGTTGCGGGATTGCCTCCCGTGGGCTTCCCCGCTTTCTCGAATGTGTTCTAGCTCGCCATGCTTCGGCGGTGACGGCCTGGACGGTCAGGGCAGCGTCAGCGGATGGACCGCAGCGGGCCCGGCGCCCGGCCGCTGGCCAGCGCGGCCGCGTCGGTGAGCAGTTCGGATAGCTGCATCGGATACACCGTCTGGCCCGAGGCGACGAGGTGGGCGATGTCGGCAGCATCACACCAGCGGTGGCCGTGGATGTAGCGGCGTTCCAGCTCGGTTCGGCCCGCGCAGGACGGCTCGAACCGACGGGTGCGGTAGACGAAGTAGAACTCCTCGCTGTCGATCAGTGAGCCGTTGAACTCGAAGACCTCGTCGCGCCGCCAGACCGGTCCCACCATGTCGGCCGGCGTGACCCGTAGACCGGTTTCTTCGGCCAACTCCCGCGCGGCGGCCTCGGCCAACCGCTCGCCTCGCCGCACTTCGCCGCCCACGGTGAACCACCACCTCGGCGCATCGTCGTTGGGGATGGCCGGATCCGACCCGCACAGCAGCAGCACCGCGCCGGTGTCGTCGAGTAGCACCACGCGCGCCGAGGTGCGGTGGCTGAGTACACCGTGGTCACCGTGCGCCAACGCGTGGGGCCGCTCGACGATCTCGAAATAGCTTGGCAGCGCCGCGGTTCCACCGAGCCGAAAGGTGCGCACCAGGAATCGCTCGCGCAGTGCCAGGGTATCGCGGACGGCATCGTTGTGGAACCGGCGGGCCAGCAGCACCCGGGCCTCGGCGTCGGCCATCTCGGCAATCAGGCCCGCCGGCAGCGACGCCGGATCGACTATCGCCAGCGCGGCCGAGAGCTCGTTTTCGCACGACTCACGCGCCTGCCGCGGCGCGCCCTCCGCGGCGTCGGCCAGCGCCGCCAGCCGCCTGCCTTCGGACGCACCGCCATAGGCATCGATCGCGACCGCACGCGCCACCACCGCGCGCCGCGCCAGGGCACCGTCGAGCGCCTGCCAAGACAGGTCATAGCGAACGTGAAGCCGGTCCAGCCGGTTGGCCGTCTGATAAGCCCAGGCGCCCAACAGCGCCAATACCACGACCAGCACCGTGATGGCGACGATCAGCCATGTCATCAGCTGGCCACCTCAACCTTGGCGCCCGACGCGGCGACCGTCTCGTAAACCCGCATGATCTGGCTGGCCACCACCGACCAGTCGTAGCTTTGGACCGCTTCCGAGCCGGCCGCCACATAACGTTCCCGCAGCACCTCATTCTGCAGCACCGCGACAACGGCGTCAGCCAGCGCGGCGCCGTCGCCAACCGGCACCAGGCACCCAACCTCACCGTCGCGCAGCACGCGCCGAAAGGCGTCCAGGTCGCTGGCCACCACCGGGGTACCGGCGGCCATCGCCTCGACCAAGACGATGCCGAAACTCTCGCCGCCAATATTGGGTGCGCAGTAGACGTCGGCGCTGCGCATCGCCGACGCCTTCCCGGCGTCGTCGACCTGGCCCAGGAAGCGTATGTATTTCATCAATCGGCCTGCCTGGCCGCGTAATTCGTCCTCGTCGCCGCGGCCGACAATCAGCAGCTGAACATCTGCGAAGTGCTCGACCACCCGTGGCAGCGCGTCGAGCAGGACCGACATGCCCTTGCGGGGCTCGTCGTAGCGGCCCAGGAACAGCACCGTCTTACCCGGCCGCGGGTATCCGTCCAGCCGCGGCGCCGACGCGAACGACTCGACATCGACCCCGTTGGGGATTTCCACCGCGTCGGTCCCCAGCGCCTCCATCTGCCAACGCCGGGCCAGGTCGGACACCGCAATCCGGCCGACGATCTTCTCGTGCATCGGCCGCAGGATGCCCTGGAAGACCGTCAGCGTCAGCGATTTGGTGGTCGACGTGTGAAACGTCGCCACGATCGGCCCCTCGGCGATGTTCAGGGCCAGCATCGACAGGCTCGGCGCGTTGGGCTCGTGCAGGTGCAGGACGTCGAAATCACCTTCGGCAAGCCACTTTTTGACCTTGCGGTGGGTCGCCGGGCCGAACCGCAGCCGGGCCACCGACCCGTTGTAGGGAATGGGGACGGCCTTACCGGCGGAGACGACGTAGTCGGGCAGCGCGGCGTGCGGTGAAACCGGCGCGAGCACACTCACCTCGTGCCCGCGGGCGCGCATCACCTCGGCCAGTTGCAGGACATGCGACTGCACCCCGCCCGGCACGTCGAACGAGTACGGACAGACCATCCCGATCCGCATCAGGTTTCCCTGAGCCGGGCCTGTTTGGCATCGGACAGGTCGGCCAGCCACTGCGGCTGCAGCATGTGCCAGTCCTCGGGGTGGGCGGCGATGTTCTTGGCGAACTGATCGGCCAGCGCCTGGGTGATGGCGTCGACGTCACCGCTGGTGCAGTCCAGTGCCGGTTGCATCAAGCATCCCCAGCCGTCGTCTTCGAACCAGCAGTGCGCGGGCAGCAGGGCCGCGCCGGTCTCGATCGCGAGCTTCGCCGGCCCGGCCGGCATCCGGGTGGGCTCGCCGAAGAAATCGACCTGAACCCCGCTTCGGGTGAGGTCGCGCTCGGCCATCAGGCACACCACCCGGTTGGCCCGCAGCCGCTCGCACAACACCTCGAAGGGTGGTCGTTCGCCGCCGGACAGCGGCAGCACTTCGAAGCCGAGGCTCTCGCGGTAGTCGATGAAACGCCGGTACAGCGACTCGGGTTCGAGCCGCTCCGCGACGGTGGTGAAGGTGCCGTGCGTCTGCGCCAGCCACACCCCGGCCATGTCCCAGTTGCCGCTGTGCGGCAACGCCAGCACAACTCCGCGGCCGGCGGCCAGCGCCGCATCCAGATTGTCGATGCCCGAGGAACGACGTCGTTGAGCTGGCGGGCCAGCGCGCGGTGGTTCATCGTCGGCAGCCGGAACGCCTCCCGCCAGTAGCGGCCGTAGGAGGTCAGCGAGGCGCGCATCAACGCATCCGGCACATCGGCCGGCCGCACACCGACGACGCGGGCCAGGTTCTTGCGCAGCTGCTCCGGCCCGCCATGGCGGGCCGCGTAGCGCGCTCCGGCGTCGAACGCGGTGCGCGCGGCGAATTCCGGCATCGCGCGCACGGCCATCCAGCCGGCCGCGTATGCCCAGTCGGTCGCGGTGCGTCTCACTAGGCGGCGCGGGACCTCGATCATTTTCGGGCCCGCCGGAGTGGCGATCACGGCTCGCTCGTTCCCGGGTTCCCCGGACCGGGCTTGGCGTGATCGCTTGCGCCGCTTGGCGGCATGGGCTCCGTCGCGCCGGGGGAAGTCCGCACCGTGTGCAACCGCTGCACGCAGGTGACCAGGCTGGCCGCCGCCAGCAGCCACATCGCCACCGGCAACGCCGGCGGCCAGGCTACGAACGGGAAAGTCCGACACGCCCGCACCGGTCAACACGATGATCAACCGTTCCGGTCGTTCGATGAGGCCGCCGTCGCCGCGCAGCCCGCTGGCTTCGGCCCGGGCCTTGATGTAGGAGATCACCTGCGAGGTGACGAGGCAGATCAAGGTCGCCACCACCAGCAGTTTGTCGTGCAGGCCGAACGCTATCCACCACAGCAGCCCGCAGAACACCGCGCCGTCGCTGATGCGGTCACAGGAGGCGTCCAGCACCGCGCCGAACCGGGTGCCACCGCCGCGTTCCCGGGCCATCGCCCCGTCGAGCATGTCGAACAGCACAAAGAAGCAGACCACACACGCGCCGGCGAACAGCTTGCCCATCGGGAAGAGTGTCAGCGCCCCCGCCACGGCCGCGATGGCGCCCAAAATGGTGACCGCATCCGGCGTCAATCCCATCCGCAGCACTGCCCTGGCGGTCGGAGTGGTGACCCGCGCGAATGCCGCCCGGGACAGGAACGGCACCTTGCTCATGAGCGCCGCTCCTCCTCATCGCTTCGCTCTGCATCGTCGCCGCCGCGGCTCATGGCTGCTTCGTCCACTCGGTGGACAACAACCGGCGAGTCTCGCGCAGCAACTGCGGGATCACCTTCGACCCGCCGATGATGGTGATGAAGTTCGCGTCGCCGCCCCAGCGCGGCACGACGTGCACGTGCAGGTGTTCGGCCAGTGACCCACCCGCCGAGGTCCCCAGGTTCATGCCGACGTTGAAGCCGTGCGGTCGCGACACATTCTTGATGACGCGAATCGCCTTCTGGGTGAACGCCATCAACTCCGCGCTCTCCGCATCGGTCAGGTCCTCGAGTTCGGAAACCCGCCGGTAGGGCACCACCATCAAGTGCCCGGGGTTGTATGGGTAGAGATTGAGCACGGCGTAGACGAGTTCGCCGCGGGCGACCACCAGGCCTTCCTCGTCGGACAGTTGCGGAATGTCGGTGAACGGCTGCTCGGTTTTGCCGTTG
The DNA here is from genome assembly GCA_963730415.1 of uncultured Actinomycetota bacterium. Classification (GTDB taxonomy): domain Bacteria; phylum Actinomycetota; class Actinomycetes; order Mycobacteriales; family Mycobacteriaceae; genus Mycobacterium. The sequence continues at coordinate 225,222 of CAVSSC010000005.1, forward strand.
TCGCGCTTCATCGGCGCTTCGGCCAAGTAGGTCATCCGGTACGGCGTCCACAACCGCTGCAAGTGGTCACGTTCGCCGACGCCGCTGTCGAGGATGGTGTCGTCGGCGCGATCGGCGCGTTCCTCGGCCCTTTCCTGGTCACTCACCGCTTGTCACCTTCACGAGTTCAGCTGTGGGAGCCGCATTCTCGCGGTCAGCGATCCAACCCACGATGGCGTCGACCGCGCTGTCGCGAGCCACGCCGTTGATCTGCGTGCGGTCACCGAAACGGAAGCTCACCGCGCCCGCTTGCACGTCGCGGTCACCGGCCAGCAACATAAACGGCACGAACTGGGCGGTGTGGTGCACGATCTTCTTGGCCATCCGGTCGTCGCTGGCGTCCACCTCGACTCGTACTCCGTGCGACTTCAGTTGCGCAGCAATACTTTCCAGGTAAGCCACGTGCTCATCGGCGACTGGGATGCCGACCACCTGGACGGGCGCCAGCCACGCCGGAAATGCCCCTGCGTAGTGCTCGGTGAGGATGCCGAAGAACCGCTCGATCGACCCGAACAGCGCCCGGTGGATCATCACAGGGCGCTGGCGGGTCCCGTCTGGGGCGGTGTACTCCAGCTCGAAGCGCTCCGGGAAGTTGAAGTCCACCTGGATGGTCGACATCTGCCAGCTGCGGCCCAGCGCGTCGCGGGCCTGCACCGAGATCTTCGGGCCGTAAAACGCCGCACCGCCGGGATCGGGAACCAGCTCAAGACCCGACTCCGCCGCAACTTCAGCCAAGGCATTGGTGGCTTGCTCCCACATTTCGTCGGAGCCCACGAACTTCTCCGGGTCCTTGGTGGACAACTCCAGATAGAAGTCTTCCAGCCCGTAGTCGCCAAGCAGCTCGAGCACAAACCTCAGCAGCGACGCCAATTCGTCGTGCAACTGCTCGCGGGTGCAGAAGATGTGCGAGTCGTCCATGGTGAACCCGCGCGCCCGGGTCAGACCGTGCACCACCCCGGACTTCTCGTAGCGGTACACGGTGCCGAATTCGAAGAGCCGCAATGGGAGTTCGCGATACGAGCGCCCCCGCGAGGCGAAGATCAGCGTGTGCATCGGGCAGTTCATCGGCTTGAGGTAGTAGTCCTGGCCCGGCTTGCGCACTGTTCCGTCGTCGTTGTACTCGGCGTCGAGGTGCATCGGCGGGAACATCCCGTCGGCGTACCAGTCCAAGTGGCCCGAGGTGTGGAACAGTTGCGCCTTGGTGATGTGCGGGGTGTTGACGAACTCGTACCCGGCCTCGATGTGCTTGCGCCGCGAGTACTCCTCCAGCTCCCTGCGCACGACGCCGCCCTTGGGGTGGAAAACCGCTAGGCCGGAACCGATTTCGTCGGGAAAGCTGAACAGGTCCAGCTCAATACCCAGCTTGCGGTGGTCGCGGCGTTGGGCTTCCGCGATCAGCTCGAGGTGGCGGTCGAGCGCCTCCTGTGACTCCCACGCGGTGCCGTAGATGCGTTGCAGGCTGGCGTTTTTCTGGTCGCCCCGCCAGTAGGCGGCGGAGCTCCTGGTCAGCTTGAACGCCGGGATGTGCTTGGTCGTAGGGATGTGCGGTCCCCGGCACAGGTCGCCCCAAACCCGTTGCCGGGTACGGGGATTGAGGTTGTCGTACGCGGTGAGCTCGTCGCCGCCCACCTCCATGATGTCGGGGTCGCCGGACTTGTCGTCGACGAGTTCGAGCTTGTAGGGCTCGTTTGCCAGCTCCTCGCGCGCCTGGTCTTTGGACTCGTAGACGCGCCGCTCGAACAGCTGTCCCTCTTTGACGATCTGACGCATCCGCTTTTCCAGCGCCGCCAGATCCTCCGGCGTGAAAGGCTCCGCCACGTCGAAGTCGTAGTAGAAGCCGTCGGTGATGGGAGGCCCGATCCCCAATTTGGCTTGCGGGAACAATTCTTGGACAGCCTGGGCCAACACGTGCGCGGTCGAATGCCGGATGACGCTGCGACCCTCGTCGGTGTTGGCCGCCACCGGGATGGCCTCAGCGTCGGCTTCGGGCACCCAACTCAAGTCACGCAGCTTGCCTTCGGCGTCGCGCACCACCACGATCGCGTCGGGCGCGCCCCGGCGCGGCAACCCCGCCTCGCCGACCGCGGCGGCCGCGGTAGTGCCAGCAGGAACCCGGATCGGGGCTGCTGGGGCGTGGTCTAGGGGGGCGCTCATTGGGGTTGGGGTCTCCAGAGCCTAGTCGGTAACTGATAATCAGTGATAATCGTTGCCATGCTATCGGGGCCGACCTCAAAGAGCCCAAGCCATTAACGGTCCGGGCGCTTACCCGACCGCCCTCAGGGCTGGCCAGGCTTGAGCCGCACGAACAGCGCGTCCGCTTCGGTCAGCAGCATGTCGCCGTCGGTCAACCGGCCCGACACGAAGATCTTGCGCCCGTCCACTCGGTCGACTCCCGCGTCGAACTGCAGTTCCTTTTCGATCGGCACGATGTGGCGGTAATTGATCTTGAGGTACGCGGTGCGCTGGTAGGGGCCCCCGGTGAGCACCGAGGACGTCAACCCGAGCACGGTGTCGAACAGCATCCCCAGGGCGCCGCCGTGCACGGCGCCGTTGCGTCCGAGATGAAACCGGGCGAACCGGGCCCAGCCACCGATGCGGCCGTCGTCGGTTTTCCGTGCCGACATGGGAACCGTCAGGATGTTGCCGCGCATCGGGAGGTCCATCCGGCGCCCCGACGGCGATTCCCACTCGTCGCTGTCGAACGGGCTCAGTACCGCCGACACTTTCTCCAGCAGGTCTGCGGCCTCAGTGATCACCTCGTCGGGCGCGTCGACGGCACGGGCGTGGTCTTGCAATGTGCGCACGGCGTCGATGAACCTGCCGTAGTCGGGCCCACCCTTGGTCGTCGGTTCCGGCGGATTGAATCCACCGCCGGGATGTTGCTGATCTTCCGCCACCAGAACACCGTATTGCCCCCGAATGCGCGTTCGTGCGGCGGTCAGACCGTCTGCTGAGCTCCGGCGGCCGATAGGGTTTCGAACTCGTCGTCGGTCAGCGTGATCTGCGCGGCGGCGACGTTCTCCTCCAGGTGCGCCACGCTAGACGTGCCCGGAATAGGCAGCATCACCGGTGAGCGTTTCAGCAACCAGGCCAGCGCCAGTTGTGACGCCGTCGCGTCATGGTTGGCCGCGATGCGCTGCAGCGGGCCGTCCGGGGCGGCCAGCGGTCCGGCGGCCAGCGGGAACCACGGGATGAAACCGATCCCCTGGCTGGTCGCGGCGTCCAGCAGCTGTTCGGCGCCACGGGCCGCCAGGTTGTACATGTTCTGCACCGACACGATCTCGGTGATCTGCTGGGCCGCAGTGAGTTGATCGACGTTGATCTCGGACAGGCCGATATGGCGGATCTTGCCTTCGTTCTTCAACGTGAGCAGCTCGCCCACCTGATCGGCCAGCGGGAAGTTCGGGTCGATGCGGTGCAGCTGAAACAGATCGATGGTGTCCACGTCCAGGCGGCGCAGGCTCATCTCGCATTCCTGGCGCAGGTAACTCGGATTGCCCAACGGGATCCAGATGTCCGGGCCGGTGCGCAGCAGCCCCGCCTTGGTTGCGATCACCAGGCCGTCGTAGGGGTGCAGCGCCTCGCGGATGATGTCCTCGGAGACGTAGGGGCCGTATGAGTCGGCGGTGTCGATGAAGTTCACGCCGAGTTCGACGGCGCGCCGCAACACACGGACGCATTCGTCGCGGTCGGCGGGCGGTCCCCACACGCCCTTACCGGTGATGCGCATCGCGCCGAAGCCGAGTCGGTTGACGGTCAGGTCGCCGCCGAGTGTGAACGTTCCGGATGCTTGTGTTTTTGGTGCAACAGTTTTCGAGTTTTGTGCGGTCACTTCTACGACCGTACGCCGGAAACTTCGCCGCGCATCTTCGCGTGGCAAGCTGACCAGGTGGACCTGGGAGCGCTCGAGGAACTGCCGCTGACGTACCCGGAGGTGGGCGGCGACCGCATCCGGCCAGCTGCCTGCGGGGTATGGCCATCTTCACCGTCGAGACCCAGATCGGCACGGGGCGGCAGCGCTTCGAGCAAGCCGCCGACGCCGTCATGCACTGGGGCATGCAGCGCGGATCCGGCCTGCGGGTGCAGGCCAGCTCCGAGGTCGCCGTCGTCGACGCGGTGGTGTTGGTGCGAATGGGTTTTCTGCCTGCGCCGTGCCGCGTGGTGTACACCATCGACGAACCCGATATTCGCGGATTCGCCTACGGGACCCTGCCGGGCCATCCGGAGTCCGGCGAGGAACGCTTCGTGGTACGCCGCGACCCCGATACCTCCGCGGTATTCGCGGAGGTATCGGCGTTCTCCCGACCCGCGACCTGGTGGAGCAAGGCCGGCGGGCCATTGGTGTCGGTGGCCCAACGCGTCATCGCCAAACGCTATCTGCGCGGGGTGTGACGGCTATCGAACCGCCGAGCATCACGGCGCTATGAGCCCCAGCCGGACAGCAATCTTTCGGCGCCCGTGCACATCTCGTCGATCACCTCGCCCACCGACGCGTCGTCGCGGATCATCCCGACGCTCTGACCGGCATCCACGGGAGCGATCCGGCGATCGTCGGCGGCGATCGACGCGGCCAGCTCCTCGCGGGCCGGCCGATCGGCGGCGAGCGCATCCTCTTTGCCCGTCCACCTCGCGACGAAGTCATTGGCCAATACCCGCGACGGGAACCGCGCCGGCCACGGCAGGCCCTTGGCGACGTCGAAGACCCGGGTGACCGCGGTGTCGGTTGCGCGGGCCGCGATCAGCGCCCGGCGGCTGCCGTCGCCGGACAGCGCCTCCGGACATGCGGCCAGGCGGGTGCCCACCCATGCTCCGCTCGCACCTGCGGCCAGCACCGCGGCCAGGCTCCGCGCTGAGGCGACGCCGCCGCCTGCAAGTACTGGCACCGAAACGGCGTCTAACACGGTGTCGAGCAATGGCAGCGTCGCGAGCTTTGCCTCACCATGCCCGCCACCCTCGGACCCCCGCGCCACCAAAATGTCGACGCCGGCATCGACCGCCTGACGGGCCCCGACACTGTCGTAGACCTGTGTGACGGTGGCGATCCCGGCGTCGTGCGCCTTGCCGACCCACGACCAGTCGGTACCGAAACTGACCGACAACAGCGCCGGCCGCGCGGCCAGAGCATCCTCTAGCAGCCCTGTCTCGTTGCGCATCACCCAGTCGACCAGGCCGATGCCGAACGTTGCATGCACGTGCTGTAACTGGGTTTGGAGCAGTTCCCTCGTCGCGACACTGCCCATCCCGACCATGCCCAGACCGCCGGCAGCGGTGACGGCAGCGGCGAGCCGACCACCGGCGACCCCGCCCATCGGCGCGTTGACGATGGGTACCCGCAAGCCGAAACTTCGCGACCAGGGCGTCGATAACATCGGTGGCTATTGAGCCGCCGACGGAATGGTCTTCAGCACGGTCAGCATGATCACCGAATCCTCGACCGCGTGCAGAGCGTGGCGTTGCGCCGGAATTGCGACATAGTCGCCGGTCTTGCCGTCCCAAGCGTCGCCACCGGTGGTCAGGCGCACGTGACCCTGCAGCACCTGCAGCGTCGCCTCACCGGGGCTGTCGTGTTCGGAAAGGTCATGGCCGGCAAGCAGAGCCAGCACGGTCTGCCGAAGTTCGTGGGTGTGACCACCGTGGATGGTGTGCGCGGCCCGCCCGCTGTGCGATTGTTTGGCCTCGGCCAGCTTTTCCGAGGCGAGGCTGGTCAACGAGATGGATTCCATAGGTGAGTCCTTTGCGGTTGAAAAGCCGTAATCAGCCGGTCAATAGCAGTATCCCCGCCACGACTAGCGCAACCACCTTGACCGCCTCCAAACCGACATACATGTAGTGAGCGCGGGAGCGCGGTGCATCCAATCCGGCGAGCACCTGGTCGGAACGGCGGGTCAGTCGGGGGCGCACCCCTATCAGCTGGATGGCCAGTGCACCGATAGCGACGGAAAACGCCACGGCGACGCGCGCCGGTGTCGGGCCGGCCGCCACGATCGCCACGAGGACAAGGGCGAAACCGACCTCCACGGTGTTGAGCGCACGAAACACCAGGCGCCCGATGCCAAGCCCGATCTGCAACGTCACGTTGGGTGCGCGGAACTTCAGCGGAGCTTCCAGAAACGAGATGGCCAGCACCATGCCGAGCCAGACGAAAGTGACCGCGACGGCAATCGCCGGTCCGGTACTCACTTGGCCGTTTCTCGCAGCGCCAGGTGGGCCAGGCACAGATCCGGCTCGACGAACGCCTCGAGCCGGTCGACCGAGACCGGCGCTCCCCAGGTTTCCATGGCTCCTTGCATGAGCCCGAGGTGCACCGGACAGACGACGCTGGTTCGGTTTTCGGCCAGTTCCAGAAACGGGCAGTGCCGCAGGCCGACCTGTTGCTCCCCCTCGGCCACCCGGCGCTCGGGGGCAAAGCCGAGCTCGTCGAGCATATCGACCAGGTGGTCGATCGCGTCGTCGGCACTCGTGGCACCTGCCGGCAGCGCTGGAAGTCCCGAATCCAGCTTTCGTCCCCACTGGCGGCCCGCGGCCAACGCCTTGGCGCTGGCATCCCTTTCGCCGGCGAACGCCATGGCCAGGATCTCGGCGAGCAGCCGGTAATGCCGCGTTCCGCCGCGATCCATCTGCCGGACCGCACGGAACATCAGCGGTGGGCGCCCCGGCCCCTTGCGGTCCAGCTCAACGTGCTCCACTTGCCCATCGCCGACCAGGTTGTCGAGGTGGAAGCGGACGGTGTTGGGATGCACGCCAAGCACCTCGGCGATCGCGGCGATGCTCATCGGATCAGGCGACGTTCGCAACACCCGCAGCACCTCGCGACGGCGGCTGGCGGATTCCGCGTTTGACGTGACCTGGAACTTCAAGGGTCCCTCACGCTCCTTCCGCATGCTCGGCCGTCGGCTGAGCGGCCACCAGAGGTGTGTCGACGCCGAGCGGACCAATCTTGGCCGCCCCGCCCGGGGACCCCAAGGGAGCGTCGCGACCCGGCAGCGTTTCAGCAAAGAACGCTTCATTGTCGGCCAGGTAGGGTTTGAGCTCCTCGGGCAGGTCGTCTTCGTAGTAAATCGCTTCGACCGGACAAACCGGCTCGCACGCGCCGCAATCCACGCATTCGTCGGGATGGATGTAGAGCGCCCGGCCGCCCTCGTAGATGCAGTCCACGGGGCATTCGTCGACGCAAGCCCGGTCCATCACATCGATGCATGGCTTCCCGATCACGTATGTCATGCGCTAGAGTTTACACAACATGATTTGTATAAACCAGACTGAGGTCGGGAGAACCTATGGCCGTCAATGAACTTGATGTCCGGCAGCTGCGCAAGCCGGACAAGCACCCGACGATCTTCGCGACCTACGCCGCGCTGTCGGTCGGTGAATCGTTCGTCTTGGTGAACAACCACGACCCCAAGCACCTGCGCGCGGAGTTCGACGCCGATTACCCCGGCAGCTATGACTGGGAGTACCTCGACAAGGGTCCCGATGTCTGGCAGATCCGGATCGGCAAGCTCACCGCTACCCCACTGCCCCGAACCGAGCACCAGCGGCGCCACTCGCTGGTCTTGGAGCCCCGGGAGACCCTGAAAAGCTCTGGACGACAGGCGATCTGATGCTCAGACAGCGGGCCGGTTCGCGGCTTCCCCTGCCTTCATCGAGTCGCACCGACGACGCCGTTGCGGGCCATTGGCTGCTGGCGCGGCTCGGTAAACGCGTGCTTCGCCCCGGCGGTGTCGAGCTCACCCGCGCATTGCTGGCCCGCGCCGAGCTGACCGACGCCGACGTGGTCGAGCTGGCGCCGGGTCTGGGCCGCACCGCCACCGAAATCCTGGCCCGAGGCCCACGGTCGTACGTCGGCGCCGAAAGCGACCCCGACGCGGTCAACGTGGTTCGCGGCGTGCTCACGGAATTCGGGGCCGAAAATGGAGTCGTCCGGGTCGCCGACGCGGCGGCCACCGGATTACCGGACGCCAGCAGCGATGTCGTCATCGGAGAGGCGATGCTGACCATGCAGGGCGATGCGGCCAAGCACGCCATAGTCGCCGAGGCGTCGCGAGTGCTGCGGCCGCACGGACGCTACGCGATCCACGAACTGGCTCTCACACCGGAGGTGTCGGAGGAAGTGAGCACCGACATCCGGCAGTCGCTTGCCCGTGCGATCAAGGTGAACGCGCGTCCGCTGACGATCGCGGAATGGTCGCGACTGCTGGCAGACCACGGACTGGTGGTCGACCACGTCGCGACCGCGCCGATGGCCCTGTTACAACCGCGCCGACTGGTCGCCGACGAAGGGCTTTTCGGAGCGCTGCGGTTCGCCAGGAACGTGCTCGTTCACCGTGACGCCCGCAGGCGGGTCCTGACGATGCGCCGCACGTTCCGCAGGCATCGTAAGCAACTGGCCGCCGTCGCCATCGTCGCCCACAAACCCTGACCTCAGGTGCCGATCAGGAGCCACACGTCGACCTCGGAGGACCTGTGCCCTGTGCTGCTGGTGACAAACGCCTCTGACCCCCAACACGTCCACATCAATACGGTCGTGCATGAGCGGCAACGGCGACTTCGGCGAAGCCGCGAATACGCTGAGGAAACAGAGGACAAACCATGTCATCGCGCAACGCATCTATGGGAATTGTCGTAGGCATCGACGACTCGCCGGCCGCCAGGGTAGCGGTGCAGTGGGCAGCACGCGACGCCGAGCTGCGGAATATCCCGCTGACGCTCGTGCATGCGGTTTCGCCGGAAGTTTCGACATGGCTGAGGACGCCGGTGCCCGCGGGCGTGATGCGTTGGCAGCAGGATCACGGTCGCCGACTGGTCGACGGCGCGCTCAAGGTCGTCGAAGAGGCTACTCGCGCGGCGGTCCCGCCGGGGTCCACACCGAAATCTTGGCGTCGGGAGCCGTTCCCACGTTGATCGACTTGTCCAAAGACGCGGAGATGGTGGTCACGGGGGCACAAGGCAGTGGCCGGTGGCCCGGCCGGCTTCTCGGGTTCGGTTAGTTCGGCACTGCTCCGTCATGCGCACTGCCCGGTCGCGATCGTCCACGAAGAGGACCCGTCGATGCCGGATGCCAGTCAGGCGCCGGTGTTAGTCGGCATCGACGGCTCGCCAGCATCTGAGTTGGCGACCGCGATCGCCTTCGATGAGGCCTCGCGCCGCCAAGTGGGCTTGATCGCTCTGCACGCATGGAGCGATCTCGATGTATCGGAGTGGCCCGGAATCGATTGGCCCGCAACACAATCGATGGCCGAAGAGGTATTGGCCGAGCGTTTGGCGGGTTGGCAGGAACAGTATCCCGACGTGCAGGTAAGCCGTAGCGTCGTGCAGGCTCAGCCGGCACGCCAGCTTGTCGCAGCGGTCCGAAGAGGCCCAACTGGTCGTGGTCGGCAGCCGGGGTCGCGGCGGATTCGCCGGGATGCTGGTGGGCTCGGTCGGCGAAACCGTTGCTCAAATGGCGCGGGTGCCGGTGATCGTGGCGCGCGAGTCGATGGCCTAGATCCTCGGCTTCGACTCCGAAGCGAGTAAATGCCGCGGCTGCTGCTGCTTGGTGTCGGAGCGATGAACTCGCCCCGCTACCGTCCGGCTGGGTTATTGGTGAGCTGGACCGGCCATCGGGTAATGCTCGACGGCGGAGGTTGCGCGGATCCCAGCCCGTCATTGGATGCCTGGCTGGTCAGCGACGAGCGCGCCGAGCTGATGCCCCAAATCCGCCGTCGCGCCGGCGAATTGGGCGTGCGCGCCGCGGTTGGACCGTTCGAAGCGGATGGCGTACTGCTGCGGCCGCTACCGGTACGGCATACGTCTCATCCGTGCTACGGCTATCTCATCGAAACCGCACAGCAGCGAGCGGCTTGGGCGCCGGAATTCTGGACGTTTCCCGAGTGGGCGGCTGGCGTGGATTTGATGTTCGCCGACGCGGCCGGGTGGGATAGGCCGATTCGGTTCGCTGCTGGTGCCGGCGGACATGCGTGTGTACGTGACGTCGCGGCGGTGGCACGTCGGGCGGGCGTGCGGCGACTGGTCTTTGCGCACATCGGTCGGCCGAGCATCCGGGCACTCGATCGCGGCGAGCGTCCACCCTTTGGGTCGTGGGGCAGCGACGGCGCCGAGTACCGGGTCCGCTGAGCTGCTGGCTACCACCTGAACTCTCCCCTTGCCCCGTTGTCTGTCGCGGGTTTCGCATCGTCTGGTTGGAATCGCAGCCGTCGTTCCACCACGGAGCGCGCGACATCGGTGAGCCGCTTGTTGTGGGCGTAGGCGTACCCGCGCAGCCGCACTAACGCTTCCAGCGCCGAAACGCCGAGTTGTGCCGAAATCATGCCGGCCGCCTGGTGAACCTGGGCGTGCCAAAGCACCGGACCCGGGTCGTCGGGGTGGTGACCATCCACCGGTGTGGCGATGCCGCTCCGTGCGTCGAGCACCAGAAGTAACGCAGTGTCGGCATAGATCAAGGCGTCGACCAGCTTGTCCTGGCTGAGGTAACCAGGGGTGTCGTTGTAAAGGTCGAGCACACCCACCCGGATCGCGCCCAGCGCCAGCGGAAGGCTGTACATGCCGCATACGCCAAGCCGACCTACTTCGGCCGCGAACACTGGCCATCGCCGCGTGCTCATCGGTGCGGTCAAATCCCCGACCAGAATTGGCCTGCCTGACTCCAGCGCAGCGGTTCCTGGGCCGTGGCCCAGGGTCGCTTGCAATACCTCCACCTCACTGACGCGCGAATCCGTGACATACACCGGTTCCAACGAGTTCATGCTGCCCGTCAGCATCAGGCCCGCACCGCTGACGCCGACCGCCTCCACGCATGCAAGACACGCGTGCCTGGGCGACATGGATAACCCTTCACGCTGTGCGAACGACGCGATCGATGTCCAGATCCGGGATGCCCGATTACCGTTCACGGCTGACCACGTACCCGGACCTAGTGCCGGACGACCAGCACCGAGCATTCGGGGTGGCGGAAGAGTGGATGTCCGTGCGGCCCGACGAGTCGTGCAAGCTGACCGGCCTCGGCGCCATTGATCACGGCGAGCAGAACGCGCTCGTCGTTGGCACCGAGAAAGCTGGCGATGGCGGCCTTGGTGGCGATCGGGTAGACGCGCAACTCGGGATGACGCTGCCCCCAATCCTGGACCCGACGCTCGAACTCGCCGTCCGCCATGCTCGGTGAGTTCCTCGGGTCGGCCTCCGAGCACGAGCATGGGGGCCCCGCGCAACTCCGCTTCGCAGGCAGCATGTTTGACGACGGCGTCGTTGTCGGGCGCGTCGGTCATCCGGACCACGATCCAGTTGATGTCGGGCGGTGGCTGGTCGAGTTCGGTACGTATCACCGCGACCGGGCAATGCGCCTTCTCAGCGAGTTCGGTTGCCGCCGAACCCAAGATCGAGCGGGCGTAGCGGCCGATGCCGACGGATCCGACGCAAAGCATCTCGGCATCGCGGGATGCCTCCACCAGCACCAGTCCGGCCGGCCCACGCAATATCTCGGTTTCCACCTTGACCGGCTTTCCGCTGGCCTCAACCGCGGATTGTGCTTCCCGCAGCGATGTCTCGGCATGCTTGAGGTCACGGTCGTAGTCGTCCGGCGATTCATGTGTCAGCTTCATGACCGAGACCAAGCGCAGCGGCACAGCGCGGCTGGTGGCCTCGTCAATACCCCAGAGGGCGGCCGCGATCGCGGCCTGCGAACCGTCGATACCAACGATGATCGGTTTCATCGCTGCACTCCTCTCCGGATCTTTCCGAGCCAACGTCGCGTCGGTATCGATCCGATCACCCAGCGCTGGAATACCTGTCCGTATCGTGGTGACCTGCGGCCAGGTCCGGCCCGGGCTGGGCGAGCCGGTAAACGTCGATCAGCCGCGCAATATCGGTCGGCGTGACGATGCCGACGACCTGGCCGCCCTCGAGCACCAGCGCACGGCTGTGGGGACCGGCCGGTGTCATCCGCTCCAGCAGGGCGGTCAGCGGCTCTTGTGGTGCAGCGGTCGGCACCGCGTCCAGCGGTAGCGCAATCTCACCCACGCTGGTAAAGGCGCGTCGGGCGGGCACAACATCGCGCAGCTGTCTTAACGTGACCAGGCCTACGATCGATCCGCCTCGGTCGGCGACCGGGTACGCCGAGTGACGGTCGCCGAGCACATAGCGCTGGATGAAATCGTCGACGGTGATCCATCCGGGAGCGGTGTGCGGCCGGGCAGTCATCGCGTCGGCGACGCGTACCCCGACGAACATCTGTTGGGTCGTTATCCGGGTCTCTTCTTCGCGACTGGCAGCGAAGATGAACCAGCCGATGAACGCCAACCAGACGCCACCGACCAGGCCGCCCGCCACGAATTCGGCCAATCCCAACCCGATCAGAATGAATGCGACCACTCGTCCGGCATGTGCCGCGCCGATGCCGGCGCGCACGCTGTCGCCGTGTCGGCGCCACAGAACGGCCCGCAGCACCCGGCCACCGTCCAACGGGGCACCCGGCAACAGATTGAACAGGCCCAGCAGCAGGTTGATGACGGCCAACCACGAAGCAACGCCGATCACGATGGGAGCGGCCCGCACGGTGTGCAGCGCGACGACCAGCCCACCGAAGATGGCCGCCAACGCAAGACTGGTGGCCGGACCCGCGATTGCGATCCGGAAAGCCGCTTTGGGTGTCTTCGCCTCACCACCGAGAGTGGTCACACCGCCGAACAGCCATAGCGTCACGCTCCCCACGGCCACCCCCGCGCGGCGGGCCACGATGGCATGCGCGAGCTCGTGGGCCAATAGCGACGCCAACAGCACCAGCGCGCCACACACTCCAGCCAGCCAATAGGCGCCGGGCGAATACCCTTTGACGGCGCCCGGCAGCGTGCTCGCCAGGCTCCACGTGAACAACCACAGGATGACCAGCACGCTCCAGTGGACGTTCACCGGAAACCCGGCGATCCGCCCTAGTGGGATCGCATCGCGCACCTTGAGAACCTCCAAAGTTGTTGAGGCGAGGCGGTTCGATTTCCCACCTCTTGCCCGAAAGTAGGGCGACGCCGCAGCCGCCACTAGGGTCGTTGGACCTTCTGCTGGCGGCCAATCGGCCTGCGTGAAGCCAGTGAAAACCAACGCACGCGACTACCAGAAAATGTGGGCTGCTATGAATCTCGGTGCTGCGGTGGGTCCGGGCGCTGCGCCCGCTCAAGTCAGAACTCGCACATACGGCCCACACAGCCGCCGCTGAACGTGGCGTCGGCTGAAAGCAGCGCTTGGTCGGGAGCGACATAACTGAGCACTTGCCCCTCCCGACTGCCGTAGCGGTAGACGGTGATGCCTTTGACCTTGGCCTTCCATGCGGCGAGATAGATCTCGCGGACGTCGTCGGCGGTCGCTTCGGCCGGCAGGTTGACGGTTTTGGACACCGCGGCGTCGACGTGGCGCTGCACGGCGGCCTGCATCCGCAGGTGCCACTCCGGAGTGATTTCCGCTGCGGTAGGGAACGCCGCCCGAACCTCGGCGGGCACGTGTGGGTCCTCGCGGACGCCGCCGCGCCGTGCGATCTCGGCGATCAAGTCGTGGTGATAGAAGCCCCGGTCGCGGGCGAGCCGATCGAAGCACGGGTTGACTTCCAGCAGGCGTCGCCCGATCACGGCGCGGGTGTAGGCGATCGCGAACATCGGCTCGATCCCCGCGGTGGTCCCGGCGATCAACGAGATGGTGCCGGTCGGGGCGATCGAGGTGAGTTGGGCGTTGCGCCGCGGCGCCGAGCCCGCAAACCGACTGTCGGCGAACGCCGGAAATGGTCCGCGCTCCTCGGCCAGCCGCGCCGACGCGGCGTGCGCAACCTGGTTGATGGTGCGGGCGATCCGGCCGGCAAGACGAACCCCTTGCTCGCTGTCATACGGGATGCCCAAGCTGGCCAGCATCTCCGCCAAGCCCATGACACCCAGCCCGATCTTGCGGGTGGCTCGGGCGGCCGCTTCGAGTTCGGGGATGGGATAGCGGCTGACGTCGATGACGTCGTCAAGAAAGCGCACGGCCAGATCCGCGACCCCTGCGAGCCGATCCCAATCGACGCCACCACCGTTGACCATCCGAGCAAGGTTGATGGAGCCCAGGTTGCACGATTCGTAGGGCAGCAGGGGAACTTCCCCGCACGGGTTGGTGGCCTCGATCCGGCCCCGGGCGGGCGTCGGGTTGGCGCGGTTGATGGTGTCGAGGAACACCAGTCCCGGGTCGCCGCATCGGTGCGCGGCCTCGCAGATCGCGGTGAACAGATCGGCGGCCGGCACCTCCGCGACCGTCTTGCCGGTTCTCGGGTTGACCAGCCGGTGGGTGCCATCGTGCCAGACGGCGCGCAGGAACTCGTCCGTCACGCCTACCGACAAGTTGAACTGGTTTAGCACGCCCAGCGAGTCGGCCTTGGTGGTGACGAAGTCGTAAATGTCGGGGTGCGATACGTCTAGTACGGCCATCGACGCACCGCGTCGGCGACCACCCATCGAGATGACTGCGGCCGCGGTATCGAACAGCCGAAGAAACGACATCGGCCCACTGGCCGTACCTCCGGTGCGGGCCACCCGATCGCCCGCGGGCCGCAAGTGAGTGAACGTGTAGCCGGTGCCTCCCCCAGCCTGGTGAATTTCCGCGCTCTGCCCCAGCGCGGTAAAGATTGAGCGCAACGAATCGTCCACTGGCAGAACGAAACACGCGGAGAGCAGCCCCACTTCGGTACCGGCGTTCATCAGTGTCGGTGAGTTCGGTAGGAACTCCAGGCCACGTAGCACCGCCGAAAACCGCTCGGCCCACATCGCCGAGGAACCGCGCCGAAAGCTCTCTTCGGCCACCGCAACACAGTTCGCGACTCGGTCCATCATCTCGCCGGTTGATTCGGTAGGCCTGCCATGGTCGTCCCGAAGCAGATAGCGCTCGCCCAGCACTGTCACCGCGGCCACGCTCAACTTCAGTTCATCGCGCACACCTATCAGTTCTTTGGCCGCGCGCAACTCGGCACGGTGTTGGCGATAGATGATGTACGCGCGGGCAACGTCATCCAGGCCGGCAGCCACGAGCTGCGCCTCGACCAGATCCTGAATTTCCTCGACCGTCGGAATTCCGCCGCGGGGCCGACCTACCAGCGCGTCGGCGACCGACCTGGCCAGCACGCCAGGCGCGTCCGGGTCTCGGTGCCCGGCCTCACGCGCGGCCCGCGCGATCGCCACCTCGATGCGGGCCAGGTCGAAGGGCACCAGGCGTCCGTCACGGCGCCGGACGCTCGCCGGCCACTCAGCGGACCGCGCTGGCCTGACCATCGTTCGAGTATCCCCGTCATTACCAAAAGTCGTCGCCCAAAACGCGATAAGGACTTCGGCCCCTACCGCGCCGTCGCCTCACGTGGTCGGATCAGAGGCGTCCGTTCAGGCATTCAAAACACCTCAGGAGAAGACAATGACCACCGCCCTTCCCGCGACCCAGAAGCCGCATTCGCTGTTCCCCGAGTTCTCGGAGTTCTTCTCGGCGTTCCCGTCATTCGCCGGAATCCGCTCGATGTTCGACACCAGGCTGATGCGGCTGGAAGACGAAATTGTTGATGGTCGGTACGAAGTGCGCGCCGAGATTCCCGGCATCGACCCGGCCAAGGACGTCGATATCACCGTCCGCGATGGCCAGCTCACCATCAAGGCCGAGCGCAGTGAGAAAAAGGAGTTCGACGGCCGATCGGAATTCTCCTACGGCTCGTTTGTCCGCACCGTGTCACTGCCGCCGGGCGCTAACGAAGACGACATCAAGGCCACCTACGACAAAGGCATCCTGACTGTCTCCGTGCCGGTTTCGGAACCCGCAAGTGCGGAGAAGCACGTTAAGGTAGCCGCGAATTAGCCAAATGAACTACGGGCCCGGGCATCGTTGCCCGGGCCCGCCACGTCCAGGCGAAGAGCGGTCAATTGATTTCAACAGCCGGCTGTGTCGGCTTTGTCATAGACGGCCGCTCGACCCGGTGCTTGATTCCCAGCAACAAACCCCGCGTGCTCAGTGCAATCACCGGCCTGAGCGGTTCCATAGCAAATACTTCTCCCGGGTGGCGCAAGGCGATTCTGGCGCGGGTGAGAACCCGGACCCGGTCTTCCCAGTGCGGCTGGACGTGGAACGACCACACCGCGTTCCAGCGCTGACCCGGTCGCGTGGCACCCAGCACGAGGTACTTTTCGGGCACCATCTCGGCGACGCTCAACGTCACCCCGTCCGGTAGCCCCATCCAGCCGTCGGGAGCCAGGCGCACCAGATCCCCTACCGCAAGTTGTTGCCATTCCGGGTGGATTCGGTCGGCGTCGTGATGGCGAAGGCCAGCCACGTTTTTCAGTCCGTCACAGCCGTAGAAGCCACCGCGATCCTGACCCATCTGCAACAGCCAGGGCCAGACCGCAGAGACGGGCGCATCGATGTACACCGCCTCGGTTGTCTGAATAGCCGGATCGGCAACCAAGGTGTCGCCGGGCAGCAGCATCCGACACTCCGCTTTGGTTGCGCCCCAATTGCGGTAGTACCGCCGCGCGCCGTACAGCACCGCCAGCAACGCCGCCGTCTCGGTGATCCGTCTTGTCACGTTGGCCATGGCGCCAGTCTGGGTGGGCGGTGTGTCTGAACGCCAGGGTCAATGGTCCTTGCGGCCATGCCAATATGCCCGCGGCCGGTGCCGTCACCGGCATGGCTATTCCGCGGCCCTCGCACTGTTGATGACTTTGGACCCTTTCCGCAATCTGCGCGTGACGAAATAATGGCCCCGTCTGACGTAACTTGGCTGCGGCGGTTGCGGCTGAACAAAGGAGTATGACGGCTATGGGTGCTAACCCACTGTTGCTGTTGACAGATTCTGACGTCGATGCCCTGGCTTCGGAATTCCTGCAGTCGCGTTACCTCGGCCCAATCTATGCCGACTGGTCACCCGATCGACGCCTCGACACGTTCCTGCGGCGGCGCGGCCTCTCCCGTGTTGCCGACAACGGCGACCTCTCCACTATCGTCCTGGAACGCATCATGGTCCACGTGGGCCGTGCCTCGCAGCTGGCACGACGTTAATCGCCCCACCCGTGGGTAGACCGGCCCCACCGCTTCGGGACTAACGGCACTATCGACTCTTGCGCCGCACAGCGGATAGTGATGCCGATCAGCGTCGATCGGAGATGAGCGGCAATGGCACAGCTAACAACTCTGGAAGCCAGTTTCCTGGAAGCCGAAGACGCCGACCGACACTTAAGCCTGGCGATCGCCACGCTGGCCATCATCGATGGACCGATACCCGAACAGCAGCGGCTCGTGGCGACGCTGTCCGAACGCATCCGCGGCGTGCCGCGGTTCACCCAGCTGGTGCATAAGCACGCCTTCGAATTAGCGGCGCCGGAATGGGTTGCCGACACCAACTTCGACATCACCCATCACTTGCGTTGGGCGGCTTTGCCGCAGCCCGGCGACGACGCCGCGTTGTTCCGTTTAATCGCCGATCTCATGGAGCGCAGACTGGATCGTGACCACCCGCTGTGGGAGTGCTGGGTCATAGAAGGCCTGCCGGACGGGCGGTGGGGGGCGCTGATAAAGATTCATCACTGCCTGGCCGACGGGATCGCCGCCGTGCGGATGTTAGCGAGTTTCGCTGATGGGGGCGCGGGTGCGACGTTCGCCAGCGATATCCGCGCCGCGAAGGAGCTGCCGCCGTCGTCTATCGTTCTGTCGGCCGGACTCAGTCGTAACCCGCTGACCTGGGCCGGCGGACTGTGGCGCGCATCGGTAGCCACCACCAGTACGGCTGCGCAAACCGCTATGGGGGCAGCCGAATTCGTCACCGGCCTGCTCACTCCGGCAGGAGGATCGTCGCTGCGCGGCTCGGTGGCCAACATGCGCCGTTACAGCGCGGCGCGGGTGTCGCTGAAAGACGTCGAGACGGTATGCGAGGCGTTCGGCGTGACACTCAACGATGTGGCACTTGCGGCGATCACCGACAGTTTTCGCACCGTGCTGCTGCATCGCGGTGAGAAACCCCGGCGCAATTCGCTACGCACGATGATCCCCGTATCGGTGCGCTCACCGGATGCCATGGAGGACACCGATATTCGCGTCTCGGCGATGCTTTCATCGTTGCCGGTTGAGGAGCATGACCCGGTCAAGCGGCTGAGGTCTGTCCACGCACGACTCGACAAGCTCAAAAGAAGCGGCGAGCGACAAGCCGCGAATACGCTTCGTCACACTGACCAATTACCTGCCGTTCGCATTGAGCGCGTGGACGATTCGGCTGCTGACGCGGCTGCCGCAGCGCAGCGTTGTCACGCTGGCGACCAATGTGCCGGGTCCCCGGCAGCGGCTCCAAATACTCGGCCATCCGGTCGAAGAGCTGCTGCCGATACCGCCGATCGCTCTGCAGCTACGCACCGTGATCAGCATGCTCAGCTATGTCGACGAACTGGTGTTTGGCATTACCGCCGACTACGACGCCACGCCCGACGTCGACGAGCTCGCCAGCGGTATCGAACTCGGAGTTGCGCGCCTGGTCACCCGCGCCCTGTCACGGAAGCCGACGAGCCGTAAGCAAAGCCGTCGGGCCTACCGGCTCGCCAACTAGCCTCTTTCGGTTGTGTCACAAAGACATAGCCGCAGAAAGTTCAAGGGAGTTGCAATGCCCAACCATCAGCCACAACACGAGGCACCCAGCCCCGCCGGCCGCAACGCATTGCTCAAGCTGCGATTCTGGGTGGCACCGATCATCATCTCCCTGGGCTTGCTGTCCGGGTTCGCCATGCTCTACTTCGGCGGCATTCTCAATCCGATCACCAACCTGCGACATTTCCCCATCGCGGTCGTCAACCAGGACACCGGGCCGACGGGCAAAACCATCACCGACGGCCTGGTGGCGAATATGGACAAGAACCAGTTCGACCTCCGGGTGCTGACCGCCGATGAGGCACGTCATCAACTCGACACCGCGAAGGTCTACGCAGAGGTCTTGTTGCCGCAGGACCTGACGCAGCGACTGCTTGCGTTGCCGCAGGCTACGTTGCAGCCCGGACAACCGGCCAAGCCCGTCATCACGATCTTGACCAACCCGCGAGCCAGCGCAATGGGCGCCGCCATTGCCGAGAAGGCCATGGACAAGGCGATGGCGGTGGTCAACGCCAAGGCCAGCGACAAGCTCAGCCCGCTACTGCCGCAGCTAAACGGTGGCGCAACCCCGCCGGGTGGTGCCTCCCTGGTGATGACCAGCCCGATCGACGTCCAGGCCATTGCCGACAATCCGCTGCCCAGCGGCACCGGTCTCGGGCTTTCAGCCTTCTATTTCTCCTTGATGTTGCTGATCGGTGGAGTCACCGCCGCAATCGTGGTGAGCATGACCACCGATGCGCTGCTGGGCTACGTGCCGGCAGAGTTCGGGCCGTGGTACCGCCTGGCCAGCAAAGTCAAGGTCTCTCGGCTGCAAACGCTGCTGGTCGAGTGGGCGTTGGTGGTACTGCTGGGTCTGTCGTCATCGGCGGTGTACCTGTGGATAGCATCCGCGCTGGGCATGCCGGTGCCACATCCGTGGTCAGTGTGGCTGTTCGGCGCCTTCGTCGTCACCGCGGTGGGTGTCACGTCGGCCTCGCTGATTGCGGCCCTCGGATCCATGGGCACGCTCATCAGCCTGTTTGTCTTCCTCTTCTTCGGCCTGCCAGATACCGGCGCCACCATTCCGTTGGAGGCCTCGCCGAGGTTCTTCAGCTGGCTCGCCGGATTTGAACCCATGCGCCAAGCTTTCCTGGGATCAAGGGCGTTGCTGTACTTCGACGGCCGCGCCGATGCTGGGCTGTCACGCTCGATCATCGTGGGCGTGATAGGGCTCGGGATCGGCCTGTTGTTCGGTGCCGTGGTCACCTGGTTCTACGATCGCAAAGGCATCCACCGCCTCGAGGCCGCGGCGGAGCCAGCTGCTCCTGCGGAGTCGGCGGCTGCCGAGGCGGCTGCCGAAACTTCAGCAGGCAACGACACCAAAGAGCAAGCAGCAGAACATGTTTCGACGGGCACGGAATCGTAATTGGTGCTCAGGTACGAACACCCAGAGCAGCTTCGAGCTCGGTCAGACACTGCTCGGTCAGCGGTATGAGGGTGTCGATATCGGGCACCACCTCGCGGCCTGCGGCGTAACCGAATCCGACCCGGTCGGCATACGAGCACGTCGTAATGTTCAGTGCCTGGCCATCGTAGACCGTTGACACCGGATACATCTCCTCGATATGCGCGCCGTTCCAATACATTTCGGCCGCAGGACCGGGAACGTGCGAAATCGGCAGGTTGTATCCGGTACGTATTTTCTGCGTGAACGGCAGCAGCGGGAAAATAACTGTCGCGGCGATACTTCCCGCCGTCGTCAGCAGCGATGCCGCCGATCCGCGTTTGGCCACCCAGTGTTTTCCCTCGGACATCGACCGGTGGATCAAATCCATTCGCGCAACCGGGTCATCTAAATTCGTACCCAGCGGGCACAGCCAGAGACCGAACATGTTGCCATGCTGGTCATTTTCGTGCTCGGGGTCACGCACCGTGATCGGGCAGGCGGCCACCAGTGACTGCTTAGGCAGTTCCCCGCGGTCACGCAACCAGCGGCGCACAACGCCGGCCACTATGGCAGTTACCACATCGTTGCCAGTCACACTCGCCGCCTGTGCCACGGCTTGGACGCGATCCTTGGCCCAGCTGCCCGCGGAGACCGCACGCTCGGGCCCCAGACGACCGTTGAACCGGGTGTAGGGCGCTCCGAAAGGCAGCACGGTCGTGTGCCCGACCAGGGTGTCCAGCACAGTCGAGACCTCGCCGGTGACCACCCGCCCGATCAGCCCAACACTCGACGCTGCCGTGCCAGCCAGCGACCGCAGCGGTGCGACCAGACGAGACACCAGCCCGGTCGATGTCGGCGGCGGCGCGGACTCATGGCGGCGGTCAGCATAAAAGGGCGGCATCGACCGACGTTGCGGATCGCTACTCAGCGCGTGGGTGATCATCTGGAAACCGGCCACACCGTCGATGACGGTGTGATGCACCTTGATATAGAAGGCGAATCGGCCGTCTTCGAGGCCGTCGATCAGATACGACATCCACATCGGCCCGGACCGGTCGAGGCGCTCTGCATCCAGCTCGCCAATCAGCCGCCAGAACTCCCCCCCAGACACCGTTCGGCGCTGGCAATGTCGGCTCATGTCAACGGGGTCCATGTCACGCCAGACCCACATGCCGCCGGTGTCTACACCGCGATGGGGATATCTACGCAGCCGCGGATCGATCGAATCGTTTCCGGCGAGCGCCTCACGATGCAGTTCGTCGACGTAGTCGGGGCCGGCGTCGTCGGGCGGCGACAGGATCAGCACAGCGCCGACATGCATCGGGTTGGACACCAACTCCGCGGTCATCATCGCCGCGTCCAGCGGATCCAGTGGATTCATTTCGACCTCCGCGACTAAGCAGGGCGGTCCCGCTGCGTCAGTGCCCCATCCAGGAGCCCCGACTGCTGCAGCGCGGCCTGGACGAACCGCTGCACCGGTCGCGCGCGGAAGAATCCGGTATGACCGCCGCGGTACCAAACGATTTCGGGTTTGCCCCAGTGCTCCCAGAGGCGAACCACCTGCTCACGTGGATGCACGACCTGATCGGCTACGCCGGCGTAGATGAAGCGGCCCCGCATGGGCACGAGCGGAGGAAGCGACAGGGGCGATATCATCCGCCCGATGGGCTCGGCCAATTCCATCGTCTGACGGCGGGGGTCATCGGCGGCGGAGCCCGGAATGCCGGCCCAGCAGCCCGACCAGGTCGGCGACCGGGACACCGAGGATCGCGCAGGTTAGGCCAGTTCTCGAGGCTGGCGACCAACGCCGCGATGTAGCCGCCCAGCGACAGGCCGTTCAACCCGATCTGCGACTCCGGCTCTTCGCGACGAATCCAGGACAACAGCCGCCGGATGTCCCACACCGCCTGAGCCGTCGCATGCACGTCGTCGAGGATGTCCTCTCCCGGAAACACCGCGCCCTTCGGCAGGCCCGCGGGCCCGGGGGCCGTGCATCGGGAGGACCGGCATGACGACGTTCAGTCCGAGATCGTCGTGCAAACTCCAGGCGCGAAACACGGCGAGATCCACCGCGGCTCGGCCCATTTCCGTCCCGTGCACACACACCAGCCAGGGCCGCGGTTGCGGATGGCGGAGCAGCAGGGCGTACTCGCGGTTGTTTGCCGTGTAGCCCATCCACCGCTCCGCGCCCGGTTCACCCGGCCGCGGCAGGTACCCGCTGTCGAAGAACATGCGATCGAGGGAGCGTCTGCTTCCCTTGACCTTTCGGACCGTGACGTCCGAAAGCGGCGGCGGTGCACCGAAGAATCTCTTCGGGTTATCGAGCCATCCCCTGTCGCCGTAGAACTCCAGCCCAGCGACCACCTCGCGTGTGATGCGCTCGAAAACGTCAGGCCGGCTGACCGGGCGTCGCGCCTTCAGACCCATCAGGACGACTTCGTCGCGAAAAGCCTGCGCCGCCAAGGCGAGGGTGGGCCGTGCGATCGGGAGCTCGTCTGGCTTTTGGTCAAGGTATTCGCGCCACGACTGGGCGAAGTACTGGCCGGTGTGCGTGAACGGTTGGACGGCACTACTCAAGCCGGCGACACCCGGCGGGCTGTGGTGCGAAGCCCCCGGGTGTGGGGGGTCGTCGCCGCTGCTGGATATTGCCATGGTGGCAAAGCTAGCAGCACCCCACCCGGCGTGGTTAGGGACTTACGTCCCGGTGAACAGCCGCGAAAGTCCTTGACTGGCAAGCCTAGAGCATCCACACCGATCCGGGACATATGACCGGGTTGAAGGGACTTTAGTCACTCGTGCCGGTGGCGTGGAGATCATAGCGTTTGGTTCGGCATAGTTGCCGTTCGCTGCGACCGGATTTGCGGCGTCAGACCAGGAAATTTGAGGAGATTGACCATGACACAGTCACCGGAAAAGGCCGAGTCACGCTGGGCCGAACTGTCCGACGAGGTGCTCGAATCGGTCGAGGCAAGCCGTAAGCAGGCCATCGACGGCCGTCCGCAAGTTCGTCGATCAGGTGAGTGGAGACCTCCCCGATGAGTCGCGGCGCAAGAACGTCATCGACGCCGCCCTGGACTTAACCGAGGAGTTGGTCACCGGGCGGATCGAGTTCTTCCGCAGCGTGGTGCGAAGCGCCGGCCAGGCGGTAGGCGGCAAACAGTCGTAACGGCTCGTTGATCCAAGGCCGATGGCCGAACGGCTGCCCGCGGGGCACCCGCCCGGCCATCGGTCATTTGTCATTCGACGTCTGGCTCCCCCGAAAGGCTCTAAGACGGCGTTCCGCACGGCGCGCTGCAGTTCGACTGCCGCAGCCCAGTCGGTGCCCGAAGGCCTGATCGGCTCACCAACGGTGATGTCGACGGCTCCGCGTCGTGGGAAATGGTGCTCTGGCCGCAGTATTGTCCGCGTCCCGCGAATGGCCATGGGGACGACGGGCACGCCGGTTTGGGCGGCCACCACGAATGCGCCCATATGGAAAGGCCGCAACCCGGGGGCGCGGGCGAGGCGGCCTTCGGGGAAGATGACCAGCGACTGCCCGTCTCGCACCAGGGTAGCCAGCCGGTCGGTGTCGGCCACGCCGTGTTCGCGCTCGTGGCGTTCGACGAACTGGTGGCCCAGCCGCCTGAGCGACGAATCCGTTGATCCCTTGATGCTCAAGCACTTCAGCGGCGACGAAGTGAAACCACTGCGGCATTATCGAGGCCAGCGCCAGTGGGTCGATCCAGCTGGGGTGGTTGGCAACCGCGATGGACGTCCCTGCCGGGAGGTGGTCGAGGCCATGCACGGTGATCGCCGTTCCGGTAAGGCGAGCCAGCAGCCGGACCGATCCCCGGGCCACCCGCCAACGCCACTGCGGCCACGGCAATAGCAGCAGCAAAATGGCAACCGACAACCCCAGGATCATGTACGCCACCCACGCGTAGACGGCGAACGCCACATCCCCCGCCGCACGACGAGCGCGGCGCAGCGACGGCACCGCGCCGCGGAGGCGAAGCCGGGCCAATTCCCACCACACCGCACGCGGTCGCACACCGATCTTCCCGGCCTGGTAAATCGCCTGGCTAGCGGCCCGCCGGATCTTGCCGCTTGAGGTCTTCAGTACCGTGCGCGGTGGCGCCAACACTACGTCGTCGGGGGCCACACCGAGTAGATCCACTGCGGTGGCGGCGATTTCGGAGCGCAAAGCTGCGCGGGCGTCGTCACGGATCGCCCGGGTCTCGACCATGACGACGAGTCGCTCGGGGCCCCCGGATGGGTCGGGAGAGGCGAAAACCGCCACGCAGCCCTTGCGGACACCTTTGAGGTCGCCCACCGCCTCTTCCAGTTCCGCCGGGTGCAGGTTACGGCCGGCCCGGATGATCATGTCCTTGACCCGGCCGGTGACGTAGACGTCGGCGTCGGCCATGTACCCCAAGTCGCCCGTGTCGAGCCAGTCGTCGTGAAACAGCGCACTGCGTAGCGGACGCGTTGTTGAGATAGCCGGCGGTTGCCGACGGACCGCGGAACTCGATGCGACCCTCACGGCGATCGCCCAACTCGTTGCCGGCGGCATCGAGGATCCGGATTTCGTGGCCTGGCAAGGGTTGGCCGCAGGCGACGAATCGAAGGTCCGGCTGGCCCGGGTTTCGCAGGCTCGGCGCGCCCGGACCGTACGAATGCGTCTCGGCGGATTCGGTCGATGATCGGACCGCGGCCCAGCGGCGGGAACGCCAGACCCACCGAGGACTCGGCCAGCCCATACACCGGGGTCATCGCTTCCCGGCGAAACCCATACGGGGCGAAGCGATCGCCGAACCGCTCGATGGTCGCAGCGCTTACCGGCTCGGCGCCGTTATAGGCCAGCCGCCACGAGCTGAGATCGAGTCCCTCGATCTCGTCGTCGCGGATCTTCGAGAGGCAGAGTTCATAGGCGAAGTTCGGGCCGGCCGACATGGTGGCGCGGTTGGCATGGATCGCCCAGAGCCATCGTGACGGGCGGATCAGGAACGCCTGCGGGCTCATGACCACTAGCGGGACACCGAAATACATGCAGCCGAACCACGCACCGATCAAACCCATGTCGTGATACAGCGGCAGCCAACTGACGAACGTGTCCGACCCGGACGCCGCCGCGGCCTGACCCATCGCCCGGATGTTGGCGAGCAGGTTGCGGTGCGTGAGCGCGACCCCTTTGGGCTGCCCGGTGCTGCCTGAGGTGTACTGCACCAGCGCGAGGTCGTCTGCTCGCGGTCTTGGAAGGGATGGAGGCACGTCTTCGCTTGCGCCAGTGAGGGATTCGGGGACGACGACGTGACGCAGGCTTTCGACGTTCGAGCGCAGCAGGTGGCCGAGGGTAATGGCCTCAGGCACGGTGACCAGCATTGTGGCCCGGGCGTTGGCGAGGATGCCGCTGGTGCGGCGCAGGTGGTCTGCCAGCTGGGAAGGCCGTGCCGGCGGGTAGACGGGAACAGGCACGGCACCGGCGAGGACCACACCGGCGAAGGTGACGAAATACGCGCGGCAGGTGGGCAACATGATGGCGACCGTCTCGCCCGGCATGACGTCATGCGCGATCAACCCGGCCGCTACCGCAGCCGCGTCCCGGTGCAGCGCGGCATAGGTCATGTCCACGGGGCCGCCGGCATCGTCGAGGATGCGGATGTGTGTTCGGTCCGGGGTCGCGCTGACGTGCCAGTTGAGGACGTCGTTCAGGGTAAACGCGGTGTCTGGCGCCAGAGCGCCCGGCGCGGTGGCCGGAAGTGAAACCATGCCACGGTCCTCCCGCACCGCGGGATGACCGCGAGCGACGGCCGCTACGAGGTCGCGCGGCGTCTCGGCACTGGCCAGGATGTGAGGTGGCAGTGCCACTCCGAATTTGTCCTGGACGCGCAGCAACAGTTCCGCCAGCTCCAGGCTGCCGATGCCGAGGTTGTCGAAAGGGCTGTCAAGCGTCACCGAGGGCGGCGCGGCATGCGGGTGAACCTCTGCGACGAGGCCGCGCACCAGCGCCAGGACGGGAGGAGCGCAGTCTTGGTGTGCCATTGGTCATGAAATGGCCTGGGAGCCCGCGACTCGCTTGCGAAGACGTTCGGCGAATGCCGCGGCCCGGTCGAGGTCATGGTCGTCTGGCCGTCCCCGGTTTATCCCGCCGATGAACCCGAACGGCCCCACCGTGTCGAATCCGCGGCAGGAGAACGAATCAAGCACCTCAAAGCCCTTGGAGGCGAGTTGGTTACGAATGGGTTTGTGGTAGCCCAACAGCGGAATCTCCCGGGCGCCACTGGTAAAGAAAGTGAACGCGCGGATGCCGTCAACGTGTGGTAGGCGACGGATCAAGTTCCGCAACCTCGAGTCGAACGCCATGTAATAAATGCCGGACCCGAAGCCGACAAGGCCGTATTCGCACAGCTTTTCGGGGTCGATCGACTCGGGTTCGACGACCTCGGCATCAAGCACTTCAGCCATCCGGTCGGCTACCCGGCGGGTATTGCCGTGCGATTTCGAAACGCAAACGATAAGCGACTTCATGGCGCAACTCCTTGAAAACACCGCCCGGACGAATCCATGCTGCGTGGACACCTCGTCATCCGGTAAGGGCGCAAAGGCACCAAAGTCCGGGGGCGTTGGTCCGCTCAGTCGAATGCATGGATGACCTGGCGGGCCACATGCCGGATCTGCTGGCGCGTGCCGTGATCGAGGGGCAGGTCACGGAAGTGCGGGATCTCCCCCGTCGTTGTGACCACCCCGGGTTCCTCGTGCTCCCAGCGGGCGTTCACCTTGTCGCCCAACGCGCGCGCGGGCGGATTGTCGGAAAGCACGCGGGCGTGAAACCGCTTGATGCCGTCGACGCGCGCCGCGACCGCCAGCGCACCGAGCAGCAGTGTCCCGATCCCGCGACCCTGGTAGGCGTCCGCCACGGTGAGCGCAACCTCTGCCGAGGCGGGGTCGTCTTCATCCCGGATGAAGCGGGCGTCGGCGATGACCGGCCCGTCCACGCCGTCGATCACGACCCAGACGAAGTGGTCAACGTAATCGACCTCGAACAGGTAGGCCAGCCGCCCCTCGGTCGGAGCGCCACCCTGGTACCGGCGGTACAGAGTCTCGCGGGAGAAGGAACCGTCGCTCTTGAACCGCTCGGCATCACCGGGCAGGACGGGGCGCAGCAATAGCGCGGCACCGTCTTTGGTCGATACCGGGATCGGGGCGATGTATGCGGCCAACCGCTGCCGCGCGGTACGGACCATCCGATCGGCGATGACCGGCATGGCCAGCATGCAGTCGAAAGCGCCGTTGTATCCGATGTAGCCGCGCACGTCCTCTTTCGCGATCACCGTCGCCGTTCGGGGTGCGTGTCGCAGCAAAGCGATTTCGCCGATAATCGTCCCTGGCGACAGCTCGGTGACCGTGACCTTGCCCTTCGGGCCGACATGCCTGACCTCGACTCGACCGGACGCGACGATCGCAAACGACTCCGCTCGGTCACCCTGCCGCATCAGGACCTCGCCGGCCGCCGCATGCAGGGGCTCCAGACTGGCGGCCAATGCCGTGAGGTCTTGCTCCGGGATATCGGCGAACACCGGCAGCGCGGCCAGCTCCTCAATGCTGACGGCGCTCACGCCGGCCCGCTTGCGAGCGCGAGACACCGGCCCGAATCACGCCCCGATTGCGAATCCATTGCTAAAGCGGTCATCTCGCCAATTCCGTATTCCAGCGGCCTCGAAACAGGTACCCTGGCAATGCGCCATCCCTCGATGTACGGTACGCGACCGGAGCCGCCATCGCCGGAGAAGTAGGTAGGTAACCGGAGTGACAAAAGACCCTGTCGGACTGGGACTTCGGCAGATGAGAGGTGAGACCAAAGCCTTCCGGTAGTCGTGCTCTTTGCCTCTACGGCTGGGCCTGCGGGAGTGGTCGGATGGATTGTTAAGGCTAAGGGGGAGGGGGACCATGAATTCATCGAAGTGGCGGCATCATTTGCCACACCATTTGCCACACCGCAGGCCCGCAACCACGATCTACCAGCTGACCGATCGTCTACACGAGGGACATATTGCCCGAGTGCCCGCTCATCAGATCCCCGCGACGGTGTCCGCCTGGCTGGCGGAGCTGGGCGCCGACAGCCCGTTGGTCGACGACCTTGAGCGCGCGGTCCGTGGCGGCGATTGGCCCGCAGCGCACGCCCTCGGTGAGTGCTTATCTATTGAGATAGCCCTGGCCGACTGAGAACGCGGGGCACCGGGGACGTTTGCCGATCGCCGCGTGACTTTCGTCACTATCGCGCGACGACTGCACCCCGGAAGCATCGAGAGATGTACCGGCGAACCACGTCACCGGTATCCGCTTCGGCAGCAACGGATTAGCACCATGAACACATCACTGGCCTCACTGGAGAGGCCCGACTTCAGCAAGATCGACAATCGCCCGCCCTCGGTGGCACACATGTTCCTCAACCGCGTCGCCGCCACCCCGCACGCGGAAGCCTTTCGGTACCCACAAGACCACACCTGGGAAAGCGTGACCTGGCAGCAGGTCGGCGAACGCGTCTGCAACCTCGCCGCGGGGCTGATCTCGCTGGGAATCGCCCAAGAGGACCGGGTCGCGCTCGCTTCCGCGACGCGCTACGAGTGGGTGCTCGCCGATTTCGCCATCATGTGCGCGGGTGCCGCGACCACCACCGTGTATCCGACGACCAACGCCACAGACGTCGCGTACATCGTCGCCAATTCGGGAAGCCGGGTGGTGGTCGCCGAGAATCAGAGCCAGCTCGACAAGCTGCTCGAGCACCGCGCCGAACTGCCCGATGTGAGCAAGGTCGTGATCATCGACGGCAACGGGGACGGCGACTGGGTGATCACCCTGGCGGAACTGGAGCAGATGGGTAAGCAACTGCTCGCCGACTCCCCCGACGCCATCAAAGAACGGGTCGCAGCCGTCGGTCCCGACCAGCTGGCCAGTCTCATCTACACGTCCGGCACCACCGGGCGGCCCAAGGGCGTGCGGCTGACCCACCGGGCATGGACGTACACCGCCGCGGCCATCGACGCGCTGGGCATCCTCGGACCCGACGACCTGAACTTCCTGTGGCTGCCGCTGGCACACTCGTTCGGCAAGGTGATGCTGGCGCTGCCGCTGCAGATCGGCTTCCCCACCGCCATCGACGGCCGCGTTGAGAGGATCATCGATAACCTCGCGACGCTGCATCCCACCATCATGGGGGCGGCCCCGCGCATCTTCGAGAAGGCACATGCCCGCATCGAGGAGATGGCCGCCGAGCAGGGCCGGATCACGAAGATGATGTTCGACTGGGCGGTCGGTGTCGGCAGGAAAGTATCGGAAACCCGGCAAGCCGGAAAGAAGCCCTCGTTGCCGTCGTCGTTGGCCTACAAGGTGGCGGACCGGCTGGTGTTCTCCACCATCCGCGAGCGGTTCGGTGGGCGGTTGCGGTTCTTCGTCTCCGCGGCCGCAGCCCTGGACCGAGACGTCGCGCAGTGGTTCGACGCCGTTGGCATCGTCGTGCTCGAGGGCTACGGGCTGACCGAGACCGCGGCCGCGTCATTTATCAACCGTCCCAACGCTTATCGGTTCGGGACGGTCGGCTGGCCGTTCCCGGCCACCGAAGCAAAGATCGCCGACGACGGCGAGATCTTGGTCAAAGGTCCCGGTGTGATGACCGCCTACCACGATTTGCCGGACGCCACCGCCGAGGCGCTCGACGAGGACGGTTGGTTCCACACCGGCGACATCGGGGAGATCGACCCTGACGGATTCCTGCGGATCACCGACCGCAAGAAGGACATGTTCAAGACCTCGCAAGGCAAGTACGTGGCGCCATCGGCGATCGATGCCAAGTTCAAGGGCATCTGCCCGTACGTGAGCGAGCTTGTGGTCTATGGCGAGGGCAAGCCGTACTGCGTGGCGCTGGTCAGCCTCGACACCGAAGCGATCACCGACTGGGCCAACAAGATTGGTCTGGCGGGTAAGTCCTTCGAAGAAATAGCGCGCGACGAAAAGACCCAGCAGCTGATCGCCGGATACATCGACGCATTGAACCTGGAACTGAATCGCTGGGAGCAGATCAAGAAGTTCATGATCGCCGACCGCGAATTCACCGTCGAGTCGGGCGACCTGACACCGAGCATGAAACTTCGGCGCAAGGTCGTCGTTGCGAAGTTCGCAGAC
This sequence comes from uncultured Actinomycetota bacterium, assembly GCA_963730415.1. Taxonomy (GTDB): domain Bacteria; phylum Actinomycetota; class Actinomycetes; order Mycobacteriales; family Mycobacteriaceae; genus Mycobacterium. Next base: position 255,451 of record CAVSSC010000005.1, read on the forward strand.
CGCCTCGCGGACCTGTACTAACGACAGGCGCCATGACGACCCAATACTCTTCTGCGCTGTTCACCGACCTTTATGAGATCACGATGGCGCAGGCCTATATGGCCGAACGCATGTCGGGAACGGCGGTGTTCGAGACCTTCTTTCGCAAGCTTCCCCGGGGCCGGTCCTATGTGATGGCTGCCGGCTTGTCAGACGTGCTCGACTTCCTGGAAACGTTTCAATTCCGGCAAGCCGACATCGACTACTTGCGCGGATTGCGGCTGTTCACAGAGGAATTCCTGCAGTCGCTCTCCGAGGTTCGCTTCACCGGAGATGTGTGGGCGGTGCCGGAAGGGACAGTGGTCTTTCCGAACGAGCCGATCGTGCAGGTGATCGCGCCAATCCTGGAAGCCCAACTCGCCGAGACGTTCGTGGTGAACCAGATTCACCTGCAGAGCGTGATCGCGAGCAAGGCCGCCCGAGTGGTCGAAGCCGCTCGCGGACGAAAGGTCGTGGATTTCGGAGCGCGGCGCGCGCACGGTACCGATGCGGCGCTCAAGGCCGCGCGGGCCAGCTACCTCGCCGGCCTAGCGGGCACATCCAACCTGCTTGCCGCCCGCGAGTACGGAATCCCGGTGTTCGGCACCATGGCCCACAGCTTCGTTCAGGCCTTCGACAATGAGCTCGACGCGTTTGACGCATTCGCCCGGCTGTACCCCGGGACAACGTTGCTCGTCGATACTTACGACACGCTGCGCGGTGTCGACCACGTCATCGAACTCGTCAAACAGCGGGAGGACCTGGACGTGGCAGCTGTCCGGCTCGATTCCGGGGATCTCGGTGCCCTGTCGAAAGCGACCCGCGCAAAGCTCGACGCGGCGGGTTTGAACCATGTCGAAATCTTCGCTTCGTCGGGTCTCGACGAGTACCGCATTGCGGCGCTGATGAATGACGGTTGCCCGATCGACGCTTTCGCCGTCGGCACCAAGCTCGTCGTCGCCCAGGACGCGCCCGCGCTCGACATGGCGTACAAGCTCGTGGAGTACGACGGCACCGGCCGGACGAAGTTCTCCAGCGGCAAGGTGATCTATCCGGGACGTAAGCAGGTGGTACGCCGGGTCGATCAGGGAGTCTTCGCCGGCGACACGATCGGCAACGCGGACGAACAGCTGGACGGCGAGCCGCTGCTGGTGCCTGTCATGAAAAATGGCCGGCGCCTTCCGCAGCACGATCCCGACCTACCCGCGTCGCGAAACTGGGCGCGCCAGCAGATCGATCGACTTCCGCCACAGCTTCGCTCGCTGGAAGATAGCGGCTGGTCCTACCCTGTGGACGTCAGCCCGGAGATCGCACGCGAACTCGAAAAGCTACGTCGCGCCCAGCAATCGATGAGTTGACTGTTTCGGCGCAGATCACGGCTGGACCGCGAAGACGGTGACGGTGCCGGACCAATAGTCGCCGACGTAGAGGCGCTGGCCATCGGCGCTTATTGCCAGCGCTTCGGGATGGCCGCCGACGTCGATGGTATCGGTCACGCACTGGGTAATGGTGTCGATGACCGACACACTTCGATCACCGAAGTTGCTGACGTAGGCATACTTCCCGTCGGGACTGATCCGCACGCAGCGAGGCAGATCCCCGACCGCGATTGGCGCCGCCTCGTTGGCAACCGTGTCGATCACCGACAGTGAACTGCGGTTGGTCACATACGCCTGCAAACCGTCCGGCGTGACTTGCACTCCAATTGGATTGTCGCCCAAGTCAATCCGTGTGACACGGAAACAGGCAAGGTCGGTCGCCGACACGCACAGGTGATCGTAGTGCGTCGTGTACATCATCGATCCGTCCGGACTGATGGTGATCGTGTCGGGCGAGGCAACCAGGTCGATGGTGTGGATCACTGCATTGGTTGTGGTGTCGATAACGCCGAGCAAACCGGTGTCGTATTGGTAGTAGGCGCTGCGTCGCGACAACCCGACGTAGACACGTTGGCCTACAGAGTCGGCCGCGAGATCGGTAATGGCATAGCCGTCAAACCCGTCAATTGCGGCGACCGTGTCGCCCCCCTCGCCTATCACCGAGATCCGGCCACCGTCGGCAGCATTGCCTGCCGCGTAGATGAACGCCCCGTCCGCAGTATCGACTTCCTGCACACAGCACGCGCCCGGGATGACACCGACGCGGTGGTCGGAAATGTCGATCACCGAAACCGAGCCGCCGTGGTTGATGGCATACAGCCGGCTGCCGTCGGCACCAATTGTCAGAGCCCTCGGATGCCCGCCGAGCGGGATAACGCACGAGACCTCATGAAGGCTGTTGATGACCGCGATCGAGTCGCGCAGCGCCGCATAGGCAACAGAGTTGCTTGGGTTGGTCACAAGATCGTTCACCTGGTCACCGAGTGTGATCTTCGCGATAGCGGATCCCTCGGTTCGCGGTTTCACGTCTCTCATCGTTCGTGCTCTGGCTGCAACGGACGTAGGGAAGAAAGTCCTCTAGATGACCGGCATTGGTCCCCCGGGCCGAAGCCCGCAGGTGCACCCGTGACCTAAGACCCGCATCTGGGGGCTAACGACTCTCGCGGAGCCACGTTCGTCCTTCATACGGTTGGCCAACAGCAGGCAAAGTCAAGGCAACAGTGAAGAGGGATGGCATGCAATCAGATCGCCTCAGGTGGCTGGAAAAGGCAGAAGGCCCGTTTGCCTCGGTGTATTTCGACGACTCGCACGACACCCTCGACGCGGTCGAGCAGCTCGAAACGAAATGGAGCGATATCCGCAAGCAACTCGTGGACCTGGGCGCGGGTGTGGAAATCCTCGGCATGCTCGAGGAAGCCGTGCTGCACTATCGACCGGCCGTTGGCCGGCGCGGCCGCGCGGTGATCGCGACCGGCGATCAGGTGCTGGTCAACGAGCATCTGATCAGCCCACCACCGGCCATGGTGATTCGCCTATCGGATTACCCGTACGTCGTGCCGTTGATTGACCACGAGATCCAGCGACCGACTTATCTGTTTGCCGCGGTTGATCGCGCTGGTGCGGACGTCACCCTGTACCAAGGGGGTGCCGTCAGCTCCAAAAGCATCGACGGCGGCGGGTACCCGGTGCATAAGCCCGTCACTGCCGGCTGGAATGGTTACGGCGACTTCCAGCACACGGCCGAGGAAGCCGTCCGGATGAACTGCCGCGCAGTCGCCGACGAACTCGCGCGATTGGTGGACGAAGCGGATCCCGAGGTGGTGTTCCTGTGCGGGGAGGTTCGTTCGCTTGCAGATCTGGTCTGCGAATTACCGGAGCGGGTAGCCAAACGGGTGTCGCAGTTGCATGCCGGAGCCCGTAAAAGCGGTATCGACGAGGAAGAGATCCGCGAACTGACGGGCGCGGAGTTCGCTCAGCGTCGTGGCATCGAGATGAGCGAGATTGCTGATCGGTTTGAGGCGGAAGTCGGGCGCGGCTCGGGGCTGGCGGCCGAAGGGCTCGCCGCCGTATGCGCGGCGCTGCGTGACGGCAACGTCGACACGCTGATCGTCGGTGAGTTGCACGATGCCACTGTGGTCACCGGCAAAGCGCTAACGACGATCGCGCCCGATGCCGATGCGCTGTCCGAACTCGGCGAACCGGTGGAACGTGTGGCAAGGGCCGATGAGGCGTTGCCGTTCACCGCAATCGCGGTCGGCGCGTCATTGGTCGGGGCCGACCACCGGATCGCACCCGCGGACGGGGTTGGCGCGTTGCTGCGATACGTCGCGAGCGACAGGGTCAATCGTCGCGGTGCGTAGGCGCTCGACTCATGAGGCAGTTCACTGATCGTGCCGATGCCGGACGGCAATTGGCTTCGCGGATAGGCTTTTTGCGCGGTCAAGATGTGGTGGTGCTCGGCCTGCCACGAGGTGGAGTTCCGGTGGCCTTCGAGGTCGCCAGGGCGCTGCTAGTGGTGTGTCTCGTCATTGGTTGACTGCTTGGAGCGCGATGCGTCCGCGGGCGACCTTGGCGAGGATGTCGTTGGCGGTGGCGGTCCATATGAATGGTTTGGGGTCGTTGTTGTGCGCGGCGAGGTAGTCCTCGATCTTGGCGATGAGGTCGGGTACGGAGTGGAACACGCCGCGGCGCAACGCCTTGTCGGTCAGTTCCCGAAACCAGCGTTCGACCAGGTTGAGCCACGACGAAGAGGTCGGGGTGAAGTGCAGCCGGAACCGGGGGTGTTTGTCGAGCCAGGCCCGCACGCTGTCGTGCTTGTGGGTGGCGTAGTTGTCGCAGATCAGGTGCACCGCAAGTTCGTCGGGGACTTCCTGGTCGATGGTGCGCAGGAACTTCAGGAACTCGGTATGGCGGTGCCGGGGCAGGCATTGCCCGATGACTTTGCCGGTCAGGACGTCCAGGGCCGCGAACAACGTGGCGGTGCCGTGGCGCTTGTAGTCGTGGGTCATTGTCTGCGCCCGCCCCTTCTTCATGGGCAGCGATGGTTGGGTGCGGTCCAGTGCCTGCACCGAGGACTTCTCGTCCATGCACAGCACGATCGCTTTCTCCGGAGGATTGAGGTACAGACCGACCACGTCGATCAGTTTCTCCTCGAACTTCGGGTCGTTGGACAGTTTGAACGTCTCAACCAGGTGCGGTTTGAGCCCGCGCGCGGCCCACACCCGCTGCACGGTCGCCGGGGACACCCCAGCCTTGGCGGCCATCGTCCGGCACGACCAGTGGGTCTGGCCGTCTGGCGTGGAATGCCTTGTCAGATACACGATCTCGTCGATCTTCTCCTGCGGGATCGTGGATTTGCGGCCACGCCCAGCCCGGACCTTTCCCAGCTTCGCCAAGCCCTCCTCGGCGAACCGGGCCCGCCACGCCCGAACCGTTGCCGGCTTAACCCCTACCTGCGCGGCGATCCTCGTGTTCGCCACACCATCAGCCGCCAGCAACAGCGCCTTCGCCCGCTGAACCTGCCGATGGGGCGCGGTCTGCGACCGCGACAAGCCTTGCAACGCTTCTCGTTGACCGGCCGACATGACCAAAGCGGCTGCTGGTGTCATCACCCACGAAGTCTACCGCAGAACTAGCTTATTATTTTGGAGACACACCACTAGCCCCTCTCGATGTGCTCCTGGTACGTAAGCTCGGAGTGCCCTTCCATCCGGAGCTGGCCTTTGGGGCCATCGGCGAAGGCGGTGTGCGGGTTATCAGCGGCGACGTGGTCCGCGAGGCCCGACTCAGCGACCAGGAAATGGCTGCGGTCGAAACCAAGGAGTGGGCCGAGCTGCAACGCCGGTCCGAACGTTTCCGCGGTGATCAGCAGCGGATTCCGTTGAAGGGGCGAATCGCAGTAATCGTCGACGACGGCATCGCGACTGGCGCCACCGCGCAGGCCGCCTGCGAGGTGGCCCGTGCCGAGGGGGCCGGCAGGGTGGTGTTGGCCATTCCTATTGGGGCAACCGACACCGCCAAGCAATTCGCCCAGTACGCCGACGAGGTGGTGTGCCTGCACACACCGGTGCCGTATTTCGCCGTTGGCCAGGGATACCGCAACTTCGCGCAGACCTCAGACGACGAGGTGGTCGCCTTACTCAACAGCGCGCGCAGCGGTTTTGGCGCAGTCGCCAGCGCCGGCGATCCGCCGCTGCACGACGAGGGGTTCATCGACCACCTAGTACTGCAGCCGTAGATCGTGATCATTGGTGCTGGCGTCGTTTGTAGTGGGATTGTCGGGCTCGGTATTGGTGTCGTCGGCGCCATCGTGACCAGGCCAGCAGGGTCGTGACGGTGTGGTGGGTGACTAGGAGCAGGGCGTCGAAGAGACGTCGAAACTCGTTGACAGTCAACGCAATCAGTCCGGCTGGTGTGGGTTGGTGGTCGCGTTCGGTAGCCGCCGCTACGGCCAGGAAGGCATGGGCGAGCATGGCCAGGGTGGTCCAGCGGTGCCAGGAGGTCCAGCGGCGGACCTGGTGTTGGTCGAGGCCGGTGAGTCCTTTGGCGGTTTGGAAGGATTCCTCGATGCGCCAGCGTTGACCGGCCACGGCCACCAGGGTGCGCAACGGCGCCGGGTGTGGACTGTAGCAGCGCAGGTAGGCCAACTCGCCGGTGGCATCGTTGCGGCGGATCAGCAAATGATGGTGGCCGGTGTCGGTGTCGTCTTCAGGTTGCAGTGCGATCCAGGCCCAGGAGTAGTAGCGGTGTCCGTGGCTGCCGGTGCCGGCGGAGTGTTTCTGCCAGGCCCCTGTGGGCAACTGGGGCGGGAGTCGATCCACGCGGATCGGACCCGCTGCGGTGGGGACGCGCCGGTTGGCCGCCACGGCCAGTACGTAGCCCAGGCCGTGACCGCGGATGGCGGCGCGCAGCTTCGGGTCGGCTCCGTAGACCTCGTCGCCGGCCACCCAGGCTGCGGGAACCTTCGCCTCCACGGCGCGGGCTACCAAGGCTGCCGCCAGAGTGGGTTTGGTCGCGAAACCCCTTTTGTTGGTGGGGATTCCGGCATTGTCGCAGCGACCGGGATCTTCGGCCCATGATCGTGGTAGATACAGGGCGCGGTCGATGAGGGCATGTCCGCGTGGGGCGGCGTAGGTCAGATACACCCCAACTTGGGCGTTCTCGATGCGCCCGGCGGTGCCGGTGTACTGGCGTTGCACCCCGACCGAATGCACGCCCTTCTTCACGTCACCGGTTTCGTCGACGACCAGGATCGCGCCGGGGTCTCCGAAGGCGTCGACAACGTAGTCACGTAGGTCATCGCGGACCGCTTCGGCGTCCCATTTCGCCCGTGACAGTAGGTGCTGCAACCCGTCGGGAGTGGCATCGCCGCGGTGCTCGGCGATCGTCCAGCAATTCTTGCGGTCCAGCCCCGAGACCATACCCAGCACCAGTTCTGCGGCATGCCGCAGCGGTTCGTACCGGGCGAAACGCGGTGCGATCCGATCGATCACCGTCGAGAACTCAGTCCACCACCGATCAGGGTCTACGCTATGAACCGCGGCGACCGCGGCCAGTTCTAGAGTCTTCACAAACCCCGAACAATGCCGCGGTCACCGCCTCTACCAGCGCAGACACGCCACAACACACAAATCCCGAACTACGGCTGCAGTACTAGCTCACCCAGGTCACTAGAGCATTCGAAAAGCCATGGCGCACAGCGGTTCAGGCCACCGGACCGTGCCGCACACGGCGGATCTGCGGATCGAGGCCTGGGCACCGACCCGTGACGGCTGTATTCGGCAGGCGGTGCTGGGCGCCGTCGAAAGCTTCTTGGACCTGTCATCGGCGCATGCGGACCACACTCGCCTGCGCCGGCTGATCGCAAATCGCGATGACGATCTGCTGGTCGCCGTCCTCGACGAGGTCATTTACTTGCTGGATACGTCCGGCGAAGCACCGGTCGATCTCGACCTGCGAGACGTCGACGACGGTGTCGAGGTGACGTTCGCGATGGCCGATGCGCGTACGCTGGTTCAGGTGGGTGCGGTGCCGAAGGCGGTGTCACTCAACGACCTTCGGTTTTCGCATGGCCAGCAAGGCTGGCGGTGCCTGGTGACGCTCGATGTATGAGGCGAAAGTAAGCACGTGAAGATCATCGAGGAGACCCCGTACCGGTTCCGGATCGAACAAGAGGGCGCGATGCGAGTGCCCGGAATAGTGTTCGCGTCCAGGTCGCTGCTGCCCCGCGACCAAGGTGACATGGCCCTGATGCAGGTAGTCAATGTGGCTACGCTGCCCGGGATTGTCCGGGCGTCGTTTGCGATGCCCGATGTGCACTGGGGATACGGATTCCCGATCGGTGGCGTGGCGGCGACCGACATCGACGATGGCGGGGTCGTCTCCCCGGGCGGAGTCGGCTTCGATATCTCCTGCGGGGTAAGGCTTTTGGTTTGCCGCGAGCTTGACCGCAATCGACTGCAGCCAGGGCTGCGCGCGGTAATGGATCGGCTCGACCGAGCGATACCGCGCGGTGTGGGAACCAAGGGTGTGTGGCGGCTGCCCAACCGCGACGCGTTGCAGCAAGTGCTGACCGGTGGTGCCCGGTTCGCGGTGGAACAGGGACACGGCGTCGCACAGGACCTCGAGCGGTGCGAAGACGGCGGCGTAATGGCCGGAGCGGACGTGGCCGCGGTCAGCGACCGGGCGGTCGAACGCGGGCTCGAGCAGATCGGCAGCCTCGGCTCAGGCAACCACTTCCTGGAAGTCCAGGCCGTCGACCGCGTCTTCGATCCTGCCGCGGCCGCGCAGCTTGGTCTGGCCGAAGGAACGGTCTGCGTCATGATCCACACCGGCTCGCGTGGCCTGGGGCACCAGATCTGCACCGACCACGTCCGGCTCATGGAGCATGCCATGGGCCGCTACGGCATTTCGGTGCCCGATCGCCAATTGGCGTGTGTGCCGGTGCGCTCTCCCGATGGCCAGGCGTATCTCGCGGTAATGGCCGCGGCGGCCAATTACGGACGCGCCAACCGGCAACTGCTGACCGAGGCAACCCGCCGCGTTTTTGAGGACGAAACCGGTACAGCTTTGGATGTGCTCTACGACGTGTCGCACAACCTGGCGAAGATCGAGGTGCACGCCATCGACGGTCAGTCGCGCTCTCTGTGCGTCCATCGCAAGGGTGCGACCCGCTCACTGCCGCCGCATCATCGCGAACTGCCGCCCGATCTGGCAACGGTCGGCCAACCCGTGCTGATACCGGGCACCATGGGCACCGCGTCTTACGTGCTTGTCGGGGTCGCCGACAACCCAGCGTTCTTTTCCACCGCGCATGGTGCCGGGCGGGTGCAGAGCCGCCACCAGGCCGCCCGCGATACCAGCGGCGACGAAGTACGTGCCCGCCTTGCACAGGGCGGCATTCTCGTGCGCGGCACTTCCCGCAGGGGGCTCGCCGAGGAAAAACCCGAGGCATACAAGGACATCGACGCGGTCATCGAAGCCAGCGATCATGGCGGCCTCGCGCGCAAAGTCGCTCGCCTGGTTCCGTTGGGGTGCGTCAAAGGCTGAAGCTGGGGGCGGCGGTCCCGGACGGGGGGGTGCCGGGACCGCCGCGGCATTTAGGTGGCCTACCAGCTGATATCGCGCTCAGCTTGCCGGTGTGATGAGTCCGTAATGTCCGTCATAGCGGTGATATAACACGTTGCCACGGTCTCGCGCGGTATCGACGAAGAACAGGAACGGCAGGCCAAGCAACCCGATCCGTTCGATTGCCTGCTCGACGGTGAGCCGCGGAGCCGGCTGCGGACTGATGGTCAGCGGCATGTCGAACGGCGCCAGCTTGTCCGCAGATTCCGGATTGACCTGTGCGAGGCGGTATTCAGCGGGCCCTTCGCGATATAGCACGCTGTCCTGCTGCGTGCCCTCCTCGGTGAAAAGGTGGAAGTCGTAGTCGAGTAGCGCCATCTCCAGCGCAGCCTCTTCGACGGAACAGGTAGGCAGGCTGTATGACTTGTGCCGCATGATTCGGCGTTCGCTTTCGGGCCTGGGGAAGTAATTCGGCCGGTGGGTGGGCTCGGACTGGTGCCGCCATTCGTGCGGCCCAACTCGAGGGGTGCCGCCTCGTTTGGCTTCCCAGTGTTCGGCGGCGCGTTCCAGTCGATGACGCAATCGGGCCTCGAGTCGATCGATTGCTTCCCGCACGGTGGCACCTTCGACCTGCGCGCGGACAAGCCTGCCGTTGACGTCGAGGTTCGCCTGCGCGACCACCCGGCGGGCCACCGCTGGATCGCCGTGCTCACTCAACTTGACATGGGCGTGCAGCACCGGTTCGTGGGTGAGGCGACCGAGCTCGCCGATCTTGGTCCGTGCGTAATCCTCGGCACCGGGTAGCTGACCATGCGTCGTTACCTGGACGTCGAGAACAGCTGGTAAATCGGGTCGTTGTCTCATGATTCGTTGCTACGCTCTCCTAATTCGTCAGTGATGCAGACCCGTGACCGGTTCGTGCGTACTGGCTTGGATATCGGTTGATGTCAAAGCGAGCAGCTGGTCCGCCAAATCGGACAACGCGCGGGCGATTGCGAGTTCGTCGCCGATCTTGGCCACCGGCTGGTCGGCCGGATCCAGTCGCGCCAAACCAATGCCGACGAACTTCTTGTCTCCCCAGGCCAGTCGCGCCTTTGCCCGAGTCCGCTCATCATGCTCTTCGATCAGCACGTCGATGTGGCAGGTCTTGGTGCCCTCATCGTTTTCTGTCATCGCCAGTCTCCTTGCCATGCCAGTTCATTCACCGACGCTATAGATGCGACCATCCCCGGACAGGGGCGGAGTAGGGGCGGAAGTCCCGAATCGCGAGGTCGTTCGTCCGTGCCGCCAGGGCGGCTTGGTCAGGTAAAGACCTCTTTGAGGGTGACGGTTTGCAGGTTGCGGCTACCGATCAGATCCAGCAGTTGCCCGTAACAATGCGTAATGGTGGGCAGGTTGGCGTGCATGAGCACGATCTGACCCGGCTGAAACGACTTCGTCGCGCGCGCCATGAGGCTGGATTCGTTTTCGGGTACCGAATCACCGACGTCCCCGCTCCACATGGTGATAAAGGTGTAGCCCTGGTCGGCGGCCACCCGGTCGATATCGGCGTTGTGAACCCCGAAGGGCGGGCGGAAAAACGGGGTGCCGTCCGTACCGTAGGTGGTCCTCAGGAAATCGGCGTCGCGTCGGATCTGATCGGCCACCGCGCTGAGCCCGATCCGATTGAGGTAGGGGTGCGACCAGGTATGGTTCGCCATTTGAACCTGCCCGGAATCCACCAAGGGCCGAAGCGCCGGCGCATTGACCGACCATGAGGGGTTGGCGCCGTTGACGAAAAAGGTGAGCCGGGTGCCGCTGCCCTGGGCGAATTGCGCGAACGCACCCACCACCGCGGTGCTCGCGCCGTCGTCAACGGTGAGCGCGATCCGGTTGCCCTCTCCGGGCAGTCGGGTGAGGACGATGGAGGGCGAGACCGGACCCAACGGGATCTCCCAACGGAGTGGAGATGCGCCGACCACCGGAGCGCGGGCTATGGCCGCCAGCACACCCCCAGCCACGGCGCACAACATGGTGCGCCGATCGATGTACGGCATGCAACCATTGTCACCCTGCCGACCGCTGCCTTGCATCGGCGCGGGCACACCGGAGGGTTGAAACGAATTCCGACAGACCGTCGGCTCAGTGAACAAATCATCGAAATTCTTCGCTAAGGCGTCGATCTTAATCGACATTATTGCTGGTTTTAATCAACAGTTTCGTTGACGTATATCGACGTGCCCATAAAGTAACGGACGTGTCCGACCTTCCGACACAAACCAAATATCTGCACGCCTCCCGGGGCCGTCGCCCGTCGCATCACTCGGGTGACGACCGCGAAAAGGCGATACTGGCCACAGCCGAACGGCTGCTGCAGGAACGGCCGCTGGCCGACTTTTCTGTGGACGACCTAGCAAAAGGCGCTGGAATCTCGCGTCCCACCTTCTACTTCTACTTCCAATCGAAGAACGCGGTGTTGCTGTCGCTGCTGGACCAGATGAACAGCAAGGCACACGCAGCGCTGCGGGCGCTCGGCGGCATATCGTCCGGCGACGACCCCGCGAAGGTCTGGCGGGCGCGCATCGAGGCGTTCTTCGAGGTGTCCGGCTCTCACCCAGCGGTCGCCGTGGCCGGTGCCGCGGCGAAAGCGACCAACCCCGAAGTCCGGCAGTTGTGGTCCACGCTCATGCAGCGGTGGATCTCCTTTACCACCGTGGCGATCAAGGCGGAGCGCGGGCGGGGCGCCGCCCCCGACACCGTCCCGGCCGAGGATCTGTCGATCGCACTCAACATGTTGAGCGAGCGGGTGATGACTGCGACGTTCACCGCCGAGGACCAGGCGATTCCCGAAGACCGGGTGATAGACACGCTGCTGCACGTCTGGCTGGCCAGCATTTACCACCGGTGATAGTAAGGCCTTGGCTAACGGCAACTGAGTACCCGCTGAGCACGGTCCAGGCTCTCGTCGATCAAACGATCTACGGCACCGAAGTAGGTCGCCGACGGCGCTTTGCCCGCCAGGTCGGCAATCGCTCGTTGTTCACCTAAAACGTCTGCTGCATTGAGGTTTTCGGACATCCGGTCAGAATGTACGGCCAACCCGGCCAGCAACTCGCCGCACTGGGAACCCGCGACGACGGTGCGCCGGCCCAAGGTGCGCAGGGTGTCCCATTCGGCATGCCATGCGCCGTCGGGCCGTTCGTCGTTGGCCAGCGCGGCGGCGGTGTGCAGGGTCGCCGCCAATTGCGGTGCCGACATGGCAGCCCGCCGTATCAGGATGGACAACACCGGGTTTCGCTTGTGCGGCATTGACGACGATCTCGCCGCGGTTTTCGCCTGCGGGCTCACTCAGTTCGGCGATCTCCGGACGAACCAGGATGACGATGTCTGAAGCGATCCGGCCCCAGCAGTCGGTGCAGCCGACGAAGGCGTCGGCGGCCGCGGTGACCGGTGTTCGCGTCGTATGCCATGGCAATCGAACATCCAAGCCCAAAGTAGTTGCCGTGCTTCGCACCAGATCAGCCGAGACCGCGGCCGGGTCGGCCGCGTCGCTGAGCAGCGTCGCCAACTCCGTTGTGGCGGCCAATGTCCCGGCAGCACCACCGACCTGGATCGGAACGATCAGCGCGGCCAACCGCTCAAAGGCATCGACGACTCCGTTCAACCAGCCGGCCGCCTTTGCGCCGAACGTGGTAGGCGCCGCGTGCTGGGTGAGGGTGCGCGCCACCATGGGCGTTGCCCGGTGCAGTGTCGCGAGTTCGGTTAGCGTGGAGATCTGCTCCTTCAGCTGCGATACCAGGTGATCGACGACGGCGCGTACGCCGAGCATCAGGCTGGTGTCCAGTACGTCCTGGCTGGTGAGTCCCCGATGGATCCACGGCGCGACAGCCGGCACGGCCCGTTGGCGCAGCAGTTCAACCAGGCCGAGAATCGGATTGCCGCCATCTTCGGCGGCAACCGCAAGCGACTCACAGTCGTTGTGAGTCAACAGGTTTGACAGGTCGGCTCCGGCGCAATCGGCGGGCGCCAGACCGGCGGCGGCCAGCGCGCCCAGCCAGGCGGATTCCATCGCAACCATCGACCGCAGCAGCGCCTGATCCGTCATATGCTCGCCGGCCCGATGATCTCCGGGCCACAGCAGGTTGGTCATCGCCCATCGTCTCGGTATGCCAGGAACACGGTCTCGCGCGGGCCCTGCAGGCGGATGTCGAAACGGTATCGTGGGCAGCCGCTTTCGGCGACACACAGCAACGTAGACCGTCGCGCGACATCGACGGTCGCCAACAGTGGATCCGCGTCCAGGTCGCCGTCGGGCAGGTAGGCGCGGGTGAACAACCGGTTCAACAGGCCCCGCGCGAACAAGGTGATGGCGAAGAACGGCGGCCGTCCGGCGCTCGCCGAACCGGGCGCCACCGTGGTGAAGCCGTAATGCCCAGCAGCGTCGGTCGCAGACCGGCCCCATCCGGTGAACACCGTATTGTCGCGGCGCAGCGAACCGGCTTGCTGCGAAATGCGGCCGGCGCTGTCGGGTTGCCAGAGTTCGACCAGTGCGTCCGGGACACCACCGCCGGCGCCGTCGTAAACCGTGCCGTGTAACCGGACGGCCTGCGGATGGCCATCACCAACCACGTTGCTGTCACCGGGATACGGCATTCCGAGGTCGAGGAACGGCCCGACCGTTTGCCCTGGCGTGCAGGCTGATTCAGTCATGATCGCCTTCGGTCCAGGTTCGAGCGCCGCCCGCCAGCACGATGTCCCATCGGTACCCGGTCGCGTACTCCGGCTCGGTGAGGTCGTGGTCGTAGCGGGCGATCAACCGTTGGCGCGCGGCGGGATCGAGGATCGACTGGAAGATCGGATCCAGATCGAACAGCGGGTCACCCGGAAAGTACATCTGGGTGACCAGGCGCTGCGTGAAAGCGGTTCCAAAGATTGAGAAGTGGATGTGCGCGGGGCGCCACGCATTGTGGTGATTGCGCCAGGGATAGGGGCCGGGCTTGATGGTCAGGAAGCGGTACCCGCCGTCCGATCCAGTCAGACACCGGCCGGCACCGGTGAAGTTCGGGTCGAGCGGAGCCGGGTGTTGGTCACGCCGGTGGCGGTAGCGACCGCCGGCGTTGGCTTGCCAGATCTCAATCAGCTGACCGGCCACCGGCCTGCCGGATTCGTCGAGGACCCGCCCGGACACGATGATGCGCTCCCCGAGGGGCTCGCCCGGATGGCCGGCCGTCAGGTCAGCGTCGAGCGGGTCGACGTCGTGGTGGCCGAAGCACGGTGCCCAACGTTCGACCTCCTCGGGATCAACGACCACCTGGGATTGTTTTGGATGGCGCAGGATGCTGCTGCGGTACGGCGGGTAGTTGAGCCGCGGCTGCGCTTCTTGCCCAACTCCCCCGCCCGCGCCGTGGTATTCGGCTGCGATGCTGGCGATCTCCGCCGTGATGTCACCCTGGGAAGCGACACACTCCGGGTTCATGAGCCGTGACGCTACTCTCGATGGCCCACCGAACCCCGCGGCAAGCGGGTGGTGTCGTCCGGCTACAGAGCGCGCACCAGCGCCGCCCGCCCCTTGGTACGCATTCTGTGCAGAGCGGAGCCGCGGTATTCCTCGATTTTGGCGGCCATCTTGTTGCCGAGCTCCTCGAGCTCCGCGTCGGTGATCTTCACCTCGGGAGGAGCGGGAATCAGGTCGCGTTCCTCTTCGTCGGCGTGCGCCTCCAGCACGGTCTTGAAGGAGTTCCACTCATCCTCATAGCCAGGCGAGCTCTGCGGAGTCTTGAGTAACACGGAGAGTTGGTCAACCACCTGGCGATGCTCGGCGTGGGCCACCGCGATCAGCTTGCTGGCATCCTTCAGGGCCGGGTAGTACAGGTCATCCTCGATGCGGAAATGAATGTCGAGTTCGATCAGCATGTCGTCGAAAAGAGCATGCCGCTCTTCGGAGTTCACCGGCGCCTCGCTGATCTTGCGGCCCAGACCCTTGATCACGATGTGGTGTTCCTTCAACACGTCGTAGGCGTTCACTTAGCTATTCCCTTCCGCGCGGCGAGAGGAGCATGGTGCCCGTCACCGCGAACCTCAACCATTCCGTTGACCAACCTGGCCTCATAACACGGCAGCGGAGCTGCCGCCGGGCCACGCAAGACTTCTCCCGACCCGGTCGCGAACCACGAGCCGTGCCACGGGCATACCAGCCGGCCACGGTCGACCCAGCCGTCGGCCATTGGAGCCGCCAGGTGTGGACACAATTCGCCGAACGCCGAGACCTCGCCGGGCTTGGTCTGACACACCACCAGGCCGACCCCGTCGACCTCAACGCGCACCGGTTTTCCGTTCAACGAGGTCGCGGGCAGCACGGGCGTCCAGTCTTTGGTGCGCAGCCGCGTACCCGACTGGTCGATTCCGATGCCAGACTCGAACACCAAGGCCCCGCCGAGGTAGCTGCCGGCCACGGTGAGGCCGTAGCCCAGGGCAGTGAGGGCGATCCCGCGGCGATGGCGGCCTTGGCGGCGGTCCCACCAGGACTGCGCGTAGAGCGCGGTCGCGGCAAGGTTCACCAGGCCATGCACCAGGCCCACCCGGCGGTCCTCCTCATGGGTGTGCTGCCAATCGGTGACGCCGGTGACAGCGGAGCCGATGCTGGCCAGGATGCCCAGCCCGAGAGCGCGGGAAGCAAACCGTGATGCGTCGAGGACCTCGGTGGCGGGCTGGCCCGGCAGCAGGCTGAGTGCATCCAGCGCCACCGTCGTACCGAGCGCGCCACTGGTCAGCGACGCCAGCGGCGGGTGCACCGGGTGCCCAAGCCAGGCGCCGTGCAGCACGTTGGTGACAGTGTTGCGCGCACTGCCCAGCCCGTTGTAGGTGAAGCTCAGCAGGTGTTCGAACCGATAGCTCGGCCGATCCAGCCACTCTTGACGCCCGATAGCGGACACCACTTGTGCTCCGAGTTTTTGCAATCGACCATCCCGTGACCGAGCAACCATGGCACCAGTCCTTCCTCAAATCCGAAAGCCAGACGATGGCAACGCGTACAAACTGAACGATTACCCCTTGGTTACCTCGCGCTCACATGCGCGGCAGGCCTAACGTGACCACCGTATCGCCGCCCCGTGGCTACTCAATTGTCAGCCACCTGTGAATTAGCACAAAGCATTCTTGTAAAAACCTGACCGCGCGGGCTTCGTGGCGATTGACCAGGGCGGCGGATTACGAGATTCTACTGAGCAGAGGATATTTCTGTAAAACAGACATTGCGGTCTGAGATTGTGGGTTCCCGTGACAGCTCATCGCGACGACATCGCCCGTTTTGGGGACGGTCTTTTCGGCCCCGTTTTTGAGAATGTCCGCCGAGGGATGATCCCCGCCCACATCTACAACGACAAGGAGCTGTTCGCGCTCGAGAAGGAACGGCTGTTCAGCCGGGCGTGGACGTTCGTGGCACACGAGTCTGAGATCCCGCAGGACGGCGACTATGTGGTGCGCCGGGTTCTCGACGACTCATTCATCATCACCCGAGACTCCGCCGGTGACATCCGGGCGATGTTCAACATGTGCCTGCACCGCGGGATGCAAGTGTGTCGCGCGGAGATAGGAAACGCCTCCAACTTCCGCTGTCCGTACCACGGCTGGACTTACCGCAACGACGGCCAGCTCACCGGCCTGCCGTTCCACCGGGAGGCGTACGGAGGCGACGAGGGGTTCGCCAAGAGCGGCCAAACCCTGCTGCCAGCACCGAACTTCGCGAGCTACAACGGTCTGCTGTTCATCAGCATGGACGCGAAAGCCGAACCGCTCGAAGATTTCCTCGGTGACTTCAGGTTCTA
Source organism: uncultured Actinomycetota bacterium (assembly GCA_963730415.1). Taxonomy (GTDB): domain Bacteria; phylum Actinomycetota; class Actinomycetes; order Mycobacteriales; family Mycobacteriaceae; genus Mycobacterium. The sequence goes on from CAVSSC010000005.1 coordinate 272,216, forward strand.
CCTGGACTTCTACACCAAACAGAGCACGAGCGGCCTGGAACTGCGAGGGCCACAGCGCTGGCGAATCAAGGCGAACTGGAAGATTGGCGCCGAGAACTTCGCCGGCGACATGTACCACACGCCGCACACCCATGCATCGATCGTCGAGATCGGCCTCTTCCGCGAGCCGAAAGCCCAGAAACGCAAGGACGGCGCTACCTACTGGGCACACCGAGGCGGCGGGACCACCTACAAACTCCCGCCGGGCAGCTTCGATGAGCGGATGCGCTACGTCGGCTACCCCGACGACATGATCGCCCGGATCAAAGACGTATGGACGCCGCAACAGCAGCGAGTAGTCGGCGAGGACGGTTTCATGTTTTCAGCCGCGACCTGTTTTCCGAACCTCAGTTTCGTGCACAACTGGCCCAAGGTGCATGACGGCCGTCGCGACGGCGACGAGACGGCAGAGGTGCTGCCCTTCATCTCAATCCGGCTGTGGCAGCCGATCAGTGAAAACGAAACCGAGGTGTGCTCGTGGTTTGCCGTGGACTCCGCTGCTCCCCCGCAGTACAAACAAGACTCCTACAAGGCATATTTGATGTGCTTCGGTTCGACCGGCATGTTCGAACAAGACGACGTGGAGAACTGGGTTTCGCTGACTACCACCGCCGGCGGTTCGATGGCACGACGGATGCTGCTGAACAGCCGGATGGGCCTGCTCTGGAACGACCGCCCGGTCGTCGAGGCGCTGACCGCCGACTCTTTCCACGGTCCCGGGCGCGCCCAGGTCGGCTACAACGAGTACAACCAGCGCGCGTTGCTGAAGTTGTGGGCCGACTACCTTGAGATGCCCAAGGCGGTCAGCGCATGAGAAAGGCATTGCCGTTCAACGACACTCGGCACCTTCAGGCCCATCAATTCCTGGTGGACGAGGCTTACCTGCTGGATGCTCAGCAGTATGAGATGTGGCTGGAGACGTTGACCGACGACGTTCGCTACGTGATGCCGGTTCGAGTCACGACCGCGCGTGGCGCCGGGTTTGACACCTCGCCGGGAATGGCCCACTTCGACGAGGACAAATACTCGCTGAGCCAGCGGGTCGCGCGGATGGGCACCGAGCACGCGTGGGCCGAGGATCCGCCGTCGCGGCTGCGTCACTTCATCACCAATGTGCGCACATTCGAGTGCGACGATGATGCGCATCTGTTGGTCGAATCGGCCGAACTGCTGTTCCGGAGCCGAGGCGACGTCAACGAAAGCGCATTAATGTCCTGTGGCCGCGAGGACCTGCTGCGCTGGTGCGATGATTGCTGGAAACTGGCCCGACGCAAGATCATCGCGGACGAGTCGGTGCTACGGATGCAAAACCTGGCGGTGTTCCTGTGAATAGCGAGCTGCAGCAGCTACTGGACGGCGCGGTCGGTGAACCCCTCACCATCGCAAACGAATTCACCGAGGTCGTGGTGCGCCGAGTGGACACCCGCAACGGATCGCGGCTGCTGATCAGCGCGCCCAGATCCGGGCAGTGGATCACCCTGGACGCACTCGAGGTCGAGGCGCTGACCTGGCAGAACACCCGTACGCTGGCGGCGCTGGTCGGCAATTCCTACGCACCGCTTTTGCCCGATGAACCCGATGGAAGAGAACCCCAACCATGACCGACTGGTTGCACGGCAAGCGCGCCTTGATCGTGGGTGCCGGATCCGGGATCGGCCGCGCCGTCGTCGACACCTTCCGCGCTGAAGGCGCGAGAGTGACTGTGCTGGAACGTGATCGAGAAAAATGCGACAAGTTGGCCGAGCAGTTGCCCGGGGTTCCGGTGATCGAAGGCGACGCCATCACCCGCGAGGCCAACGAACGCGCAGTCACCGTCGCGGTGGATACCTACGGCGGTCTGGACACCCTGGTCAACTGCGTCGGGGTCTTCGACTTCTACAAGGGCATCAGTGACATCAAAGCTGATGACCTTTCCGACGCGTTCGATGAAATGTTTCGTACTAACGTGCTGAGCCACCTGCAGTCGGTCAAAGCTGCGATCCCGTGGCTGCGGGCCGGGACGGGATCCTCGATCATCTTGACCGAGTCCGCTTCGTCGTTCTATCCCGGACGCGGCGGCGTGCTGTACGTGTCGTCGAAGTTCGCCGTGCGGGGTCTGGTGGCCGCGTTGGCCCACGAGCTGGCGCCGCAGATTCGGGTCAACGGGGTGGCGCCGGGCGGCACGCTCAACACCGACCTGCGCGGTCTTGCCAGCCTAGGGCTCGACAGCGTCCGTCTCGATGACACCCCTAACCGGGCACACGAGGTGGCCGCGCGCACTCCGCTGAACGTCGCGCTCTCCGGGGAAGACCACGCGTGGAGTTTTGTGTTCCTGGCTTCCGACCGATCCCGCGGGATCACCGGCGAGACCATCCGACCAGACGGCGGATTCGGCATCGGCACACCGAAATCGACGCGGTCATGACGGACCGGCTGGCCCAGCAGCGCGCTGTGGTGGCGCAGGGTTGCCGGGTGGCGGCGGCCCGCGGCCTGGTTGACGGCATCCTCGGTCATCTGAGCCTGCGGGTCGACGACGAGCGCCTGCTCATTCGCTGCCGAAGCGACACCGACACCGGTGTGGCATTCACCCGGCCCGACGACATCCGGCTCATCACATTCGATGGCACCGCCGGCGCCGAAGGCGAACTCGACGGATACCGCGTTCCCAACGAACTGCCGATCCACGTCGAAACCATGCTGGCCGATTCGCGGCACCGGGCCGTCGCGCATCTGCACCCGCCCGCCGTGGTCGCCGCCGATCTCGCCGGCATCGCGATCCGGCCGATCTACGGCGCCTATGACATTCCCGGCGCATGGCTCGCACGTGACGGCGTACCCGTCTACGAACGCGCTGTGCTGATCCGCAACTCACAACTGGGCAAGGAAATGGTGGCGGCAATGCGTGGTCGTCCGGTGGTGATCTGCCGCGGACACGGAATCACCAGCGCCGCCGCCACCGTGCCGCAGGCGGTGCTGCAGGCGATCAGCCTCGATGCGCTTGCCCGAATGTCGTTGCAAGTGCGCGCGGCGGGCGGCACCCTGCGTGATATCGACGACGCAGACTGGGACGACCTGCCCGACCTGGGGCCTGCGTTCACCGCCGAGGCGGCCTGGCGCCATGAAGTGGCACGGTTGGGCACAGTTGGATTGTCCGCCTCCTCCTCGGGCGCTACGGGGCCCGCATCGTCGCCGGAGGCTTAGCCGAGTTGATCGCCAATCTCCTTGGCCGCCGCCACAAGTGCCGCGGCGACCGCGGGGTACCGGGAGCTGTCCAGCCGGTTTTGTGGTGCGGCGGCGTTGAGCGCGAGCCGCAGCCCCGGTGCCCGTGTCGGTATGGGCACGGCAACCGAAGCGACGCCTTCCTCGCTTTCCTCGCGATTGATGGCGTAGCCGCGCTCCCGGATGCCGGAGAGCTCAGCTTCCAACTCGGTGCGGCTGCCGATGGAGCGAGAGGTTATCCGTTCCAATTGCTCGTGCGGCAGCAGCTGATGCAATTCCGGCTGCGACAACTGAGCCAGCATGACCTTGCCCGTCGAGGTGCAATGCGCCGGCATGGTGCGGCCCAACCGAGACGCCACCCGAACCGCGGCCGGCCCCTCGACGGCGGCGACAAAGCGGACGCTGGCGCCGTCCAGCATCCCGACGTGAATCGTTTCGCGCAGCTGTTCGCTGAGGCTGCGCATGATCGGCGTGGCGGATCGCTGAATGTCGATGCGGCTGAAAATCGCGAACGCCACACCGGTTAACGACGGACCGGGCAGGTACGCCTTGGACACCGGGTCTTGTCGGACGAACCCACGGTAGGCCAGCATCGCCAGCAACCGGTGCGCGGTGGACGACGCCACACCCAGATAACGGGTCGCCTCACTCAACCGGATCTGGGGCTGTTCACCCAACAGCAGCAGCAGCTTGAGTGCATTGTCGACCGACTCGATCGGATACTGCGGAGCAAGCGAATCGGCGGCCGGCCCTGCTGCGGCCTGCTGCCTCTTCTTCTGCATGAATTCACGGTAGCCAGTTGCGGACCAGACGATGAGGTCGGCCATGTTGCAGTGATCACAACTGCTATTAGTCTCAGCTTCGTGTGCGGGGCTATTCACACTGGATATCGCCGTTACGTCGCGATTGGTGACAGCCAGACCGAGGGCTTGTGGGACGGTGACGACACTGCCGGCCTCCTCGGATTTGCTGACCGACTCGCCGTAATGGTCGATTCGCTCTCTCCGGGCTTGCAATACGCCAACCTCGCGATCCGCGGCAAGCGGATAGCCGACGTGCTCAACGAGCAAGTTCCGCAGGCCCTCGCAATGCAGCCGGATCTGGTTACCGTGTGCGCCGGGATGAACGACGTCATCCAGCCAGGACGATCGTTCGGTCCTGCCCTTATCGATCTTGAATACGTCTACGCCGCGCTGGCCGAATCGGGGGCGACGGTGCTGACGACAACCTTCCCGAACGTCGCGCAATTCCTCCCGGTCGGACGGCTGGTGTCGGCGCGGCTTGCCCGCATCAACAAAGCGATCACCGCGGCCGCCGATCGCTACGGGTTCAGGCTTGTCGACCTGTACAACGCGCCCTCGATGCGCGATTGGGATACATGGGCCGTCGACCGCGTACACGCCTCCACCAGAGGGCATATTTTGTTCGCTGCCGCAGCTGCGGAAGCCCTCGGTTTGCCTGACAGTAACCATGATTGGGCGCAAGCGAGCCCCAATCCCACGCAGCTGTCATTTGCAGCCGGCGCTTACGAACAGTTGCGCTGGGCACAGAGCAGTTTCTTCCCGTGGGTTTGGCGCCGTCTGCGCGGTCTGTCGTCGGCCGACGGGCGTGAACCCAAACGTCCGCGGTTGGCGGGCCTCAGCACGGCGAGCGCACCAGACAATGCCGCGCCGACTTAAAGCGGAGACATTAGGGCGCAGATCGACCGCCAGTCAGGCATTCTTGACGCATGGATGCGGAGGCTTTGCTGCACTCAATTCCGCCACTCGCGGTCTACCTTGTGGTCGGCGGTGTGGTCGGGATCGAGAGCCTGGGCATTCCCCTTCCCGGCGAGATCGTGCTGGTCACCGCGGCGCTGATGTCGTCGCATGACAACTTGGCCGTCAATCCGGTCGGGGTCGGCATTGCCGCGGTGATCGGCGCTGTGGTCGGAGACTCGATCGGCTACACGATCGGGCGCCGGTTCGGTATGCCGCTCTTCGACCGGCTTGGCCGGCGGTTTCCGAAACATTTCGGTCCTGGACACGTCGCGCTCGCCGAAAGGTTGTTCAACCGCTGGGGAGTTCGGGCGGTCTTCCTGGGCCGCTTCATCGCGCTGCTGCGGATATTTGCCGGGCCGCTGGCCGGAGCCCTGAAAATGCATTACCGGCGTTTCCTGGGAGCCAACGTCTCGGGCGCTATCTGCTGGGCGGGCGGTACCACCGCACTGGTTTATTTCGCCGGAATGGCCGCGGAGCGCTGGCTGCAGCGGTTCTCCTGGATCGGGCTGGTGATCGCGGTCGTGGCCGGCCTTAGCGCCGCAATCTTGCTGCGCGAACGCACATCACGCGCGATCGCCGAACTGGAGGCCGAGCATTACCACAAGACCGGCACTACCGCAGCTGACACCGTTTGAAATCCCCGGCCGGGGCGCCTAACCGACTGCCTCGCCGGTGTCCGCCGCCGCTGCGGGCCGGTGCTCTTCGATAAGAGCGCCGGCCATCTTCTGGGCACGTAGCGCGGCGTCCAGGTCCCCCACGGCGGCGAGAATGATGGCGCCTTTCATCAGGATGTGCCAGGACGAGGCGAATACCTCGACGTCGCTCAAGCCCGCTGCAAGAGCGCGGCGACGCACGATATCGCGGACGTGGTCGATGTGAGCGATGCTGGCCTGTCCTGCGGGATGATCCGCTCCGAGCTCGAGCAGCACGTTGATGAACGAGCAGCCTTCATACCCGTCGCGGAGCTGGAACCAGTCATGCATGACGTCGAAGATCGCCAGCAACTGCTCTTCGGGTGTGTTGCCTCGCTGCCGTGACTGCTCCTCGATCAAACCGTGAGTCCAGATCTGCTCGCGACGCTGCAGCACGGCCAGCACGAGGTCGTTCTTCGTCGCGAAGTGGCGGTAAAGCGTGGCCTTGGCCACGCAGGCCCGCTCGATCACCTCGTCAGTGCCGACCGCGCGGATTCCACGCCGGCTGAACAGCTCATATGCCGCAGTCAGGATTCGTTCACGAGCCGATGCGGCGGGCGTTCCGACATCGTGAGTTGTCATAGCGAGCCTTACCATACTCTTATGTCATGACAGGTAGACAGACCGCCCTGTCTCGTTATACAAAAGAGATTCGCAATCCGCGAGCAGTCTGTCTTCAGACAGAAGGACGGGCATCCATCACGGCGTCTCCGACGCCGGTAGATTAGGGAGTCCATCATGAGTCCGGTGATTGCAGAACCCATGTCCACCACCCATCTGATGCTCAGCACGAAGCTGGTCTACGAACTGGGCGACCCGAACAGCACGCTAAGGGCGACCACCGATCGCAGCGGCCCTGCGGTGCTGATCTATGCGGGCGGCGAGGTCGATGCTTGCAATGAGCACACCTGGCGCCAGTTGGTCAGCGAGGTGGCCAGCGTCGTCACTGCGCCCGGCCCCTTCGTCGTCGACGTCACGGGACTCGAGTTCATGGGCTGCTGCGCGTTCGCGGTACTGGCCGACGAGGCGCGACACTGCACGGAGCGCGGCATCGATTTGCGCCTTGTGAGCCGCGAGCCGATCGTCGCCCGAATTGTCGACGCGTGCGGCCTCAGCCGCATCCTGCCCATTTACCCGACTGCCGACTCCGCGCTCGCGCCGGTCGCCCGCTGGTGAGGGTTGAACCGCGCCGCCCCCGGCACCCTGAATGTTGCGGTACGAGAAGGCCTCTCGTCACGCCACCGTAACCAGGCGATACAGCCCGATCAGGCCGACCACCGCGATGGTGGCGCGCAGAGCATTCCCCGACAACCGACGCCCATATCGCGCCCCGATCACCCCCCCGACCAGCGAGCCCGCCGCGATCAGCCCGGCGGCCGGCCAGCTGATCCGATCGAAGGCCACCAACGTATAGGCAACCGCCGCAACCACATTCACCACTAGTGCCATGAGGTTCTTGGCCGCGTTCATGCGCTGCACCGACTCCGGCAGCAATGCGCCCATCACGCCGACCAGCAGGATGCCCTGCGCGGCGGTGAAGTAGCCACCGTAGACGCCGACGGCGAATGTACCGAGCACCAGCACGGCCATGCGTGCCGGTGTGATGTGCTCGGGTGAGCGACCCGCTCCCCCGCAAGCGGGTGGTACCCCCACCTCGGCGCGCCGGGCCGTCCACGACTGGATCCGCGGCCCAGTCACTACCAGCACCAATGCCAGGACTAACAGCACCGGCACGATCTCGGCGAACACCTTCTCGGGCAGGTGCAGGAGCAGGTAGGCGCCCAGCACCGCACCGGCCAGCGATGCCGGGATCTGCCACCGTAGCCGATTCCATTGACCGCTCAGCTCGGCGCGATAGCCCCAGGTGCCCGACACGCTGCCGGCGACCAGGCCTATCGCGTTCGACATGGTTGCCGTGACCGGCGGGTAGCCGAGGGCGACCAGCGTCGGGAACGTGATCAGGGTGCCGGACCCGACAAGCGCGTTGATTGCGCCGGCACCGAGCCCGGCCAAGCAGATCAAAACCATATGGGAAGGCGACACCGAAGAAAAACCTTAGTCTGCCGCCGATTTCGATATGGAGGCGACTAGCGGCTTCGGTTCCCCGCTCAGACGGGAGGTGCTTCGGGGCCGCGATCCACCCCGGTACGGAGCTTGACCGATGCCGAATACGCAAGCGTTCGGAACCGAAGGACCGGATCGTCGGAGGGCTCGATCCCATCGGTTACGCGCATCGGGTCGAACACGACAATGTCGCCGCCGTGCTCGCGCTCGGTGTCCAGGCCGGTGATCTCGAGGGTGCCGACGGTGACGATCTGCGTGCTGTGCCAGGGCGCCGACGGGTCGACCGTCGAGTCCGTGGGCCCAGCAATTTGCGCGCGAAAGTCAAACCGCACCGGCCCGCTGTCCAGGCGCGTCTTCAGCTCGTCGGTGAGAAAGTCCGGGCCCTTGCTCCGGGCAGCTGATGCCGAAAGATAGGCCTCAGCCGCAGCCGGAACCAGGTGATAGCGAACGAATCTGGCGCTGCCGTCGGCGGCGACCCAGCGGAACGCGTGCAAGCCGTGGTATTCGATGGTGGCGTAGCTTGCCGGGACCTTGTTGGCGTCGCGCAGTCCGGGTAACGCGCCGAGTCCCCGGGGATGGGTGAAAAAGTATTTGGCCATGCGCAGCGGCGTAGTCAGGCCGGGCCGCATCGCTTTGAGCAGGTCGATGAATCCGCCCGGTTTGCTCGAGACGAACAGCCGGGCAGTTTGCGTCGAAACGTCGGTGGTGGAGCCGTCGGGCAGCGTGAACTTCACCCCCATCCCGCGTACCCCTGGCAGGTTGTCGCGCTGCTTCGGGTTTCCCGATCCGTTGGAGAAGCGGATCAGCACGGGGACCGTCGAGCCGTCGAGATGCTTTGCGCGCGAGAGCATGACCGCATCAGGGCTCGCGGTAAACGTGCCGCGATATAGCGTGCCTTTCGCGTGCAGCGCTCGATAGCCCGGCTGCGCTCCCCCAGCGCCTCGAATCGCCTCGATCGCGTCGTCAGGAGAGACTGAACCGCTCATGGGCGAATCTTAGTGGCATCAGTCGGGAAAGCCGAAAAGTTGCACCACACCGTGATCGCGGCCGGCGGTGTAGCCGCCGTCGACGGCGATGGCCTGGCCGCTGACGAACGAGGCGTCAGGGGACAGCAGGAACGCCGCCACGGCGGCAACCTCCTCCGGTCGGCCGAGCCGTTGCAGGGCGTGTTCCTTGGTGATGGATGCCAGCGGGCCCTCCATGCCCGGCAGGCCGAAGACGCTTTGGGCCATCGGCGTTTCGATGAAGCCGGGGCAGATGGCGTTGGCCCGGATGCCGCTCGGTCCGTAGTCGAGCGCGATGTTCTTGGTGAGCAGCACGACGCCGCCTTTGGCCGCGTTGTACGAGCTGCCGCCCGCCGTGCCCTCCAGGCCTTCGATGCTGGCGACGGTCACGATCGAGCCCCGCTCACCGTCGACTCGGGGTTGCTCGATCATCCTGGCCAGCGCCGCTTTGGCGACCAGGAACGTGCCGGTGAGGTTGATCCCGATCACCCGGTCCCATTCGGTCCGGTCGAGCAGATGGACCGGACCGCCCCCGGCGACCCCGGCAGCGTGGAAGACCCCGTCGAGGCGGTCGGGCACGGCGGCCAGCACCGCGGCGATCGCGGCTTCATCGGTCACGTCGGCGGTCACGAACCGGAACTGCGGGCCGAGGTCGGGCGGGGATGCCAGGTCGGCGCCGACGACGGTGCCGCCCTCGGCCAGTAGGCGTTGTGCGGTGGCCAGGCCGATTCCGGATGCGGCGCCCGTCACGACGAAGGTGCGCGAACGGGCACGGTCAGCGTTCACCATGTCTGGTCCCCTCTGGTCGGGTCGGGTTTGCCGCAGCCATGTTGACACACCGCGTCGTCGTTGGTTTGCGAATAGCTAATCACTTTGGCGCAGAGATCCGTACCGATCATCTTGGGCCCGTTGCCATACCATCGGCGGGTTCAGGATGCGAACCCCCAGTTTGATAAACGGGATGTATCGGCCCATAGCAAACCGGTGATAGACATCTTGGCGCCGCTGGGTGACCGTAGAACCAACGGCGAATCACCCCAACCGCCCAACCCAGCAACAGGAGTCAGACCATGACCACATTGTCGACACGCCCGGCTGAGGCCGCGACACCTACCCAAAGAATCGTCGGAGTGGCCACTCTCATCGCCGCCGTGACCGCGGCGATCGTCCTGACCGGAACCGCCAACCGACCCACGCCGACGCGCGCGGCGGTGGCGCTCACTTCGGCCGACCCGATCGACATCGCGCAGGGCATCTCGATCACCCCCGCGCCGGGCTGGACGCTTGGAAACCGGGGCCCGGACTGGGTGGCGCTCGGCAACGCCGACACCAGCGCGCAGATGCGAGTCGCGGTCAAACCAGCTGGCGGGACAGATATCGTCGCCGTATTGCAGGGCGACATGAATCAGTACACGTCATCGTCCGGTTTGAGCAACCTGCAGGAACTTGAGCGCGCCCTATACGAAACCGCTGCCAGGCGCCAACTTCCAGCAGGAAGCCTCCATCGACTACACCGCCGACGTGCCAACACAGCAGGGCGTAATTCCCGTCCTCGGTACATTCAGTGAGCTGCTGAACACCTCGAACCAGAAGTCGGCTTTCATCGACTTCAGGCAAAACAACAACGCGACTCCTCAAGCTGCCAGCGACGGCGGAATGATGATCAATTCCATGCTCTGACGGGTCAATTGCAGACTCACCCACGGCCAAGGTAGGCGCAAGCTCTCCGAAGAGACTGTGGGCCGCCGTGGCGTGCGCACGACGCGACCGCGTATCACAGAGTGGAACAAACTGAACTCGGAGGGGTTTATGCCACCAGCCGACACCACGGCCAGCACGACGGAGACGCTCGCCGGATTCGTCGAGCGACACGCACGGCAGCGGCCCGAAGCCATCGCGATTCGCTACGGCGAACGCCAGTGGTCCTGGGCTGACTGGGCCTCGCGGATTCGTCGCGCGGCAGGAGCGCTGCGCGCCGCCGGTGTGGAGCGTGGCCAGTGCGTGGCATTTTTGGACAAGAATCACCCCGCCTGCCTCGAAGTGCTCTTTGCGGCAGCATCAATTGGAGCCGTGACCACCGTCGTCAATTGGCGCGTAATCGGCGACGAACTCGTGCACGTACTCGGCGACAGCGGCGCACGTGTGCTTTTCGCCGGCGCCGAGCTGCATCCGGTGGCCGAGGCGGCCGCCGAGCAAGTACCGGGCCTGGAACGCATCGTCGTGGTAGGCGGCGACGTCGATGAGTACGAATCATTGCTCGCCGCAGCGTCACCTGCGGAGACCGCCGCGCAAGTCGACGAGCGCGAGACCGCGTTGGTGATTTACAGCTCCGGCACCACCGGACGGCCGAAAGGTGTGTTGCTGAGCCAGCGTGCGCTGGTCAATCACGCGGCGAACCTGGCGCCGGCATTCCCGTTTGCCGAGGGGGACGCGAACCTGGTGGCGATGCCGCTGTTTCACGTCGGTGGCATCGGCTACGCGCTTTTTGGCATCAGGGCGGGGGTGCCGACGATCATGACCCGCGAGCCCGACGCCGCAGCGCTGGTCGGGGCGGTGCAGGCCGGTGCGACCCACGCGTTCTTTGTCCCACCGGTGATCGCCCGGTTTCTTGACACGGGCGAGGCGGCGAGCGCCACGATCTCGGGCTTGCGCTACATCGTGTATGGAGCTGCACCCATGCCGTTGCCCTTGCTGCAGCGGGCGCTCGCGACGTGGCCTGACACGAATTTCGTTCAGGTGTACGGGCAGACGGAACTGTGCGGTGGGGTCACAGCGCTGAGTGACGCTGATCATCGCGATTCCGCTCGGCCCGACTTGCGGCTCTCGGCTGGAAAGGCCGTGCTGGACATCGAAATCCGGATTGTTGATCCCGAAACGGGCGACCCGCTGCCGACCGGAGAGCCCGGTGAGATCTGGGTGCGCAGCAACCAGAACATGAGCGGCTACCTGAATCGGCCGGAGGCAACGGCCGACACGATTACTGCCGACGATTGGGTGCGGACCGGCGATGTGGGGCGTCTCGACGCCGATGACTACGTCTACATCGAAGACCGGCTGAAGGACATGATCATCACCGGCGGCGAGAACGTGTACGGGCCCGAGGTGGAAAGTGTGCTCATCGAGCATCCCGCCATCGCCGACGCCGCGGTGATCGGGGTGCCGGACGACTTTTGGGGGGAATCCGTCAAGGCGATCGTTGTGGCCACCAGCGAGATCGATCCCGGCGACGTCATCGAATTCTGCCGCCAGCATCTGGCCGGCTACAAATGCCCGCGAACCGTGGACTTCGTGCCGTCGCTGCCCCGCAACGCAAGCGGGAAGATCCTCAAAACCACTCTGCGCAAACCGTATTGGCGAGATCGAGCGCGGGGAATATGAGCGCGGGAGTGAACGCACAGCGACGTGACTGTGCGATCAGTGTGCTGGGCGGCCCGACGACGGTCGTCGACATCGCCGGCCGCAGGATCGTGATGGACCCGACGTTCGACCCGCCCGGGGTTCACGCTTACCTGACCAAGGTCACCGGTCCCGCGGTAAGCGCCGACGCGCTCGGCCCGGTGGACGAGGTATTAATCAGCCACGACCAGCACCCCGACAATCTGGACGACGAGGGCCGTCGGATGGCGCTGGCCGCGCCGCTGGTTCTCACCCATCCCGGCGCTGCCGGCCGGTTAGGGCCTCCGTCCCTGGGATTGGCGGCCTGGCAGTCACATGAGCTTTCCGGTGTCTCCGGATCACTTACGGTGCAAGCTGTTCCGGCGGTCCACGGCCCGGCCGACGGGCAGCGCGATGCAAGCGGCCACATCAACTGTGAGGTGAGCGGCTTCGTGCTGTCCGGGCCCGGCCTGCCCACCGTCTACCTCAGCGGCGACAACGCCTCGATGGGTGCGGTCAAGGATGTCGCCGATCGCATCGGCGACATCGACGTCGCGGTGCTCTTCGCGGGGGCGGCGCGCGTGGCGACCAAAGAGCGGGGGCGACCGCTGACATTGACCGCGGCGCGCGCCGCCGCTGCCGCCGAAATCCTCGGCGCCAAGGTGGTGATACCGGCCCACGTCGACGGCTGGGCCCACTTCAGCGAGGGCGTCGACGAGTTCGTCGCGGCGTTCGATCAGGCCGGGATCAGCGGCCTATTGCGGGTTGCCGCCCATGGGGAGTGGATCGACCTGACCGGCAGTTAGTAGGCCGGCCAGATCACAGGCGTCCCTCCGCACGCAATTGCGGATGCACCCAATCGGGCGAGCGGCGCTCCTTGAACGCGCGGAAGCCTTCGCGTGCCTCGGCGTCGCTCAGACTGCTGGTCATGCCGATGCGATCATACAAGCCCAGATAGCTGTCGATGCTGGACTTGATGACACCACGCGCACGTGGTGCGGTTCGACAACATTGCGCAAGCAGGTCTTTCGCCGCGGTGAGCAGGCTCTCGTGCGGCACCACCCTGGTGACCAGACCCCAGTCGAGGGCCTCGGCCGCGGTGAGCACCCGTCCGGTGAACATGAGGTCGCGGGTGCGCACCGGCCCGATGAGACGGGTGAGCATCTGGCTGTAGTAGGTGTCGGCGTAGCCGCGGAACAACTCGGGCACGCGGAAGGTCGCCCGCTCACTCACCACTGACAGGTCGCTGCACAACGCGATCTGCATGCCGCCGCCTTGGCAGAGTCCGTTGACCGCGGAGACGATGGGCTTGGCCGTGGTCCGCACCGCGTCGAACGGGGTGACGTCCATGCCCAGCGCGGAACCGAAGGTGATCCAGTCATCCGCGCCTCCCCCGCCGCCCATGTCGCCACCGGGTGCGAAGACGTCTCCGGTTCCGGTGATCAAGAGCCCGGCCAGATCCGGATCCTCGTTAAGACGTCCTACGGCACAACGGATTCCGAAATACATCGCGGGAGTCATGGCGTTACGCGCCTCGGGACGATCGATGGTGCAAACCGCGATCGGTCCCTGGCGCTCGAAGGTCAGGTACGGCGTGCCCAGCCAATCGCCCTCGGGCGGGCGGGGGGTGCTGTGCGGTGTCGGGGGTATCTGCGCCACGGGTCTCCTCTCACTTCGGCGCCGGTGTCGCTGCAACATCGCGCCTTAAGCTCGCTACTGTAGCGTTTACAGTATCTACGGAGCCCGTCCTCACCCATCTACAGATATGCCAGCGTGGCTGTTCCCGTGGTCGCAGATGCGTCGGCGAGCAAATCAGCTAGTTTGGTCTGCAGCGTGGCCGTGGCATCTCCCACCGGTTTGTCGCAGAACCTACAGCGCGTTTTGAATTGTGGCTGCTCGTCTTCATCCGGCCAGAATCGGCGTGGCCCCACCTGCGCCCCGGGGTCGTATTGGAGTGCCTGATGTGGGGCATCCTTGAGGATCCTGCCAACGGGATGACCTTGCGGGCATTCGAGTTTCAACGTGCCGATGCCTTCTTGATTGCCTGCCATCGTTCCCATCCTTTTGCGTCTTGTCCGGCACGTTAACCGAGGCCGGCATCGATGAGCAGCCGCGGCAATCCGTGTTGGGCGCACAGGCTGCGGATCACCGCGATGTCGTTGCGCGCGTCGTCCGCCCGCCCGGCAGCGATGAGTGTTTCGACGAGCAGCAGGCGTGCCTGAAGGGCTGCCAGCGGCCGAGCGGTCGGGTCAATTCCGGCGAGCAGAGCCTCGGCATGCCGACAGGCCTGTTCTCGGTCGTCGCTGGCGTGGCTGCGCGAGAGCAGCCGGATTCCAGAGGCCGCGTCCAGCTCGGCTGTGATGGTGGCGATGCCATCGTCGCCATGCGGAATGCTGCGGACGGCTTGCAGCCGAGCGGCCTCCGACGGATCGATCGGCAGACGCAACCTGATCCGCTCATAGTTGATGGCGGCCGCGAGCCGCGGCAACCGCAACTTCTCGGCCACGGTGAAGCCGTCGTCAAGGCGGCTGACCGCGGCATCGCGATCCCCCTGCGCGGCTTTGATTCTGGCACCGGCAACGTATCGCGCCGCCAGGTAATCGACTCCGCCGCCTTCGGGTCCGAGGTGATAGCTCTCATCGAGGAGATCCGCGGCCTGCGCCAATTCGCCTGTTTCGTAGAGCAGTTCGCCGAGAAGCGCGCCAGCAAGTCGCGCCGCATACGAGCGTGGCCCCACCGCGCTGCCAATCTCGAAGGCCTCCCGGAACCTGCGCAGCGCCAGCGGGATGTCGAGCTGGTGTCTAGCGGCGATGCCTGCCCAGCAGCGGGCGTAGACGGCGCCGACCGTGCCGACCTGGTCATGGTAGGGCTCCGCCCATTCCAGCAGGCGGTGCGCGGCCGCCAAGTCGAAGCGGTAGATCGCCGCAAACGCCGAGACGGTTGCGGCCGCCTGGGGCAGCACCGGACGCAGGGTGTCTGCCTTCGACATCGCCTCGGCCAACAGATCGGCTAGGGCTTCAAGGCGGTCGGCATAGGTTTCGGCGACCGCCCGCACCACGTTGGCCTCCACAGTCAGATCTGCCCGCGTCGCCTCGGGTAGGTCTGATCTGGACATGGCGGCGGCAAAGCGATCGAGCGCGGCGTCAGCGGCCTCGCGGCGCGTCAGCAGAATGTTGGCCCACGCCATGGAAAGTTGCAGCAGCGGCCGCGAGCCAACCAACTGCGGGGGCAGCTTCTCGACGATGCCCAGAAACGTTGTCATGCGCGATTGGTTGATCAATGCTCTCGTCTGCACCTGCTCGACGAGGTCGACCGCCCGGGTGGCCTCCCCCGCGGCCAGCGCGTGGTCGACGGCCTCGGTGAAGTAGCCGCGATCGTTAAACCACGCCGACGCGATGCGGTGCAGGAGATTGAGGCGGTCGGGGTCGTCGCGCTCAAGTCGGCGTCGCAGAAACCCGGCGAACATCTGGTGGTAGCGAAACCACTGCGGGTCGTCATAGATGCGCCGCAAGAAAAGGCCGCGTCGCTCGACGTCCTCGAGCATGGCTTGCCCGCGGCTGACCCCGGCCAACACCGATGCCAGCTCCCCGCAGGTCCGTTCGGTGATCGACGTCGCCAGCATGAACTTGACTACTTCGGGCTCCAGGTTGTCGAGCACGTTTTCGGCGAGAAATTCGCCGACCTCGTCGTTTTCGCCTGACATTTGGCTCAGCAGGCCGCCGGCATCGCCACCGCCGCGCAGGGAAAGCGTTGCCAGCTGCAGGGCAGCGACCCACCCGTCCGTCGAGCTGGTCAGGGCCGTTACGTCGCTGGTCGCCAGCTGCAGTCCGGCAATGTCGTTCAGCAGCGATTGCGCCTCGTCAGCATCGAAACGCAGCTTTTCACAGTCGATTTCGACCAGCTCATCACGAATTCGTAACTTACTCAAGGGCAACCCTGCCCGCGACCAGCTCGTCACGATGATTTGCAGGTGGTCACAACCATGGTCGATCAGAAAACGCAGAGCATCGATGGTTTGGGTATCCGATACCCGCTGCCAGTCGTCGATCACCAGCGTGAACGGTTCGCCGTCTTCGTCGATCTCGTCGATCAGCGACGTCAACACGAAGCGGGCCGCCTCGTCCCCACGTTGTTCAAGTATCTGCCCCAACGGGGCGGCCAGGCCGGGATGGACGCGCCGGATCGCCTCGAGCAGATGCGCGAGAAACCACACCACGTTGTTGTCGTCGTCGTCGACCGTCAACCAGGCCACCGCCACACCGGAACTGGTCAGCTCTCTTCGCCACTGCGCCACCAGGGTGGTCTTCCCGTACCCCGAGGGCGCGTAGATGAGGATCAGCCGCCGACGCCCGGCCGCGCGCAGAATCGCCATCAGCCGGTCGCGCGTGACCAGCGACTGGATCGCAGCGGGTGGACGGTATTTCGTCGTTGGTGCCGGCGGCGTAAGTGTGCCGTCTCGCCGATCCGATGACCCGGTGGTGGCCGCGCTGCCGCGTTCCGCCTTCAAGTCGACCGGCAGGGCCATCTCGTCGACCGGGATACGGCGGTTGCGTTGCAGGTCGCGAAGCTGCTCGCCGTATCCGGCGGCGCTTGTCGGACGGCCTGAAGGATCGCGGGTCATGGCGAGTTCGATCACGGCAATGACGTCGTCGGGCAATCCCCGCTCGCGCAGGAGCTCGGGGACCGGCCGTCCCATGGGTGGGTGGCCGGTCAGCGCGCAGAACAGCGTCGCACCGAGTGAGAAGACATCGGATGCGGTTGTCGGAGTGGCGCCTTCGAGGAGTTCGGGCGCGATGAAGGCCGGCGAACCGATGACTACCCCAGCGCGCGTCTCGAAACCGCCGGCAATCCTGGCGAGGCCGAAATCGGTCAACTGCGGTTCCCCGTAGTCGGTCAGTAGGACGTTTCCCGGCTTCACATCGCGGTGCAGGATGCCGGCATGGTGCGCAGCTTCCAGCGCTCCGGCGAGCTTCACGCCGATACTGAGGACGTCACGCCAGTCCTGTGGCCCGCGGCCGCTGACCCGCGACCACAGTGAACCCTTGCCGTGGTAGGGCATCACGATGAACGGCCGGCCGCTGAGGGTGGTGCCAACCTGTAAAACGGTGACGATATGCGGGTGCCCGGAAAGCCGGCCCATCGCGCGCTGCTCGCGCATGAAGCGGTCGAGATTGTCGGGATCAAGATCGTTCGTCAGCACTTTGACCGCCACGGAACGGTCCAGCTGGGGCTGAGCGCAGCGGTAGACCACTCCAAACCCACCGCGGCCGATCTCCTCGATGCCGTCGAAGCCCAGTTCGGCGGCGACTCCTGCGATCAGATCCTGCTGGATCGCCTGTGAATCCACGTCGGCCATCGATGGTCACTGTCCTGCTCGTAAGGGATGCGCCTCCACTGGGTCGTGTCACCTTATCGCGAATGCGCTGGGCCGATCGCGAGATTAATGTGTCCGGTCCATGTCAGGAGTGCTCAATTGCGTCGGGCGGTATTGGTGGCTACTCATCGGTTTGGCAAGCTCTACGCGTCAACTGCTTAGGCCTCAATCAGGCCGTTGAGCTGCCCCGATGGTGGTGGTCCCGGCTGGGATCGAACCAGCGACCTTCCGCGTGTGAAGCTGAGGCGAAGTCAGAAGCCAGACGTTTATGCTGGTCAAGCCGGACGAACTGGACCAATCTTGGAGGTTCAGAACACGCGAATCGAGCGGCGCGGCGGATGCGGAGCGGATGAAATCCAAGCTGTCATCCGTAGGCACCAGCGGCCGGCATCCCAGGTGTCAGGGCGCCACTCCGACCGCCGTCTCCAATTCGACCAGAGCGCGCTCGGTTAGCTGTATGAATGACTCGATGTCCGGTATCACGTTCTGGCCCGAAACATAACCGAACGTCGCGCAGTCCGCGTACGAGAACACAGTCGCATTCAGTGCCAGACCGTCGTACACGGTCGACACCGGATAGACCTCCTCCAGACGGGCGCCATTCCAGTACATGTGGGTTTGCGGTCCGGGAACGTTCGAGATCGCTAGGTTGAATCCCGTGCGCACCCGCGGCGCCAAAGGCACCATCGGTAGCAACACCTCTGTGACCCCCATACTCGGCGCCAGCAACAGATTCGCCGCGTTCGCCCCGCGGGTTCTCACCTGGTCCTTCGCCACGGCCATCGTCTGGTGGATGTGGGCTAGCCGCTCCGCCGGGTCTTTCAGGTCGGTGCCCAATGGGCATAATCCGAGGCCGAACAAGTTTGCGTGCACGTCCTCCTCGGCCACCTGCTCGCGGCTGCGCACCGTTATCGGGCACAGGCCCACCAGCGACCTCTTGGGCAGCTCGTCGTGTGCGATTAGCCAATCCCGCAACACGCCCGCAATAACGGCGGTCACCACGTCATTGCCCGTCACCCCCGCCAGGTTCTGCACAGCCCGGATCCGGGACCTGGGCCAGCTGCCCCCCGCGGCGACCCGCTCGCGGGCGAGCCGGCCGTTGAACCGTGTATAGGGGGCGCCAAAGGGGAGCACGGCTGCAGCCTCCGCAATGCTGCCGACCAATGTCGACAAATTGCCGGGGGTAAGTTTGCGGACCAGATCCACACCCGACGCCGCGGTATCCAGCACTGAGCGCATCAGCGAGACAGGGTTGCGCACCAGTCCGCGCGAGGCAGCTGCCTGCTCGGCCGGTTCCGGTGGCTCGGTGGCATAGAACGGCCGCATCGACCGGCGATCGGGGTCAGTGGTCAGCGCAGTGGCGAGCATGCGCATTCCGGCGATGCCGTCCATCACAGTGTGGTGTGTCTTTATATAGAAGGCGAATCGACCGTCGTCGAGACCGTCGATCAAATAGAACATCCACATCGCTCGCGACCGGTCGAGCGGCTCGCCGTGCAACTCGCTGATCAGCTTCCACAGCGCATTACGATCCCCCGGCGGCAGCGTCCGCCGCTGGACGTGGTCGCGCATGTCGATGTTCTCGTCGTCGCGCCACATCCAAATGCCCGCGGTGTCGACGCCGATATGCGGGTGCCGGCGGAATCGCGGGTCAAGATCGACGACGGTTGTCAGCGCATCTTGGAATATCTCGTCGACATACCCCGGGCCCGCCTCCGCGGGAGGGGAAAAGATCAGCAGCGCGGCGCTGTGCAGTGGGCTGGACAGCAGCTCCCCGGTCATCAACGCCGCTTCCAGAGGCTCCAAGGTTTCCATCGGCCTGCCCAATCTCTTGGATGTGAGTTAACTGCAATAGCCTCGTCCATAGCGCGCTGCCCGACGCGAAAATGGCAGCTGGCCGCCCATCGCCGGCACACTTGCAGCGGCGAGTCGGCGCAACGTTAAATCGGATCGACTGCCGAAATAAGCCACTTGCCATTGACTCTGGGGCACGATATGGCGCTGTCCGTCGGTCGCGGCGTGTGGCAGCCGACCGAAGTGGTCCGGCCAAGGCAGGATGCTGAAAGCGAAGTGGTCGTCTTGTTCCAGATACTCGATAATTCTGGCCCCTCCGTAACGTAAGCGTGCTGTAGCGGTAACGGGGTACCGTCACCGACGGCAGCATGGACGTAAGCCATGGCGGCGTCGAGAGTATCGTCGGTGCCGGCGCGCTGAAGGGTAGGATTGCATGCGAACCACCTCCCACCGCCGCCCAAGTAAACGGTAGTGCCACCGAACATGTTGCTGGCCTCCACCACAAGGGTCGAAAGTCCTTCCTGCGCCGAGGTGTACGCACCAGCCAATCCGGCGCCGGATCCCGCGGCGAGGACGTCGACCTCCTCGTCCCATGCAGTCACCGCGGTGCCCCGGTCGGGATGATGAACACCCCTTCGGCGGTTACCGTGATTCCCTCACCGTCGGCAATGTGGCCGACCGCGAAGGTCTTTGCGCCCTCAACGCGATCGACGTGCGCGCGTGCGCGCACCGAACCCAACGGCGTTCCCCGCAGGTAGCGCAGGGTGAGCGTGCCGGTGTAGGCCGGTCGCCCCGGCTGGTGCGCGGTTGCGCCGAGCACGTGGTCCAGAATCAAAGCGCACATCCCGCCGTGGACGTGACCCGGCGGCCCCTCGTAAGCAGCACCGAGCGTGACCTCAGTCCACACCACACCATCGCCATCGCGGTGAATCACCAACGGCGGCGCGACGGGATTGCGCACCCCGATCGCAACGTTGCCGGATGCCGCGGGCTGTCCGTCGATGACTCCGCGGACCCCGAATGAGCCGGGCATAAGGACGCTGCTCAACTGCTCGACCGCGCAATCGATATGCGCCTTGGCCGTTGCGACCACGGCGGCATCTACCTCGGTGCGGATGGTGACATCGATGAGTCGGCGTACGGACCCGGCCAGCGGCTCATACACAGCTGCAGCCCGGTCGCCGTTGTCAGCCACCGCTCACCATCCAGAATCCGCCACATCCGCCGCGATAGAGCAGTAGCGCGACCCGCACCGCGCGCATCAATGTGATTTCTGGCGACGCCAACGTACCCGGCCTGTGCGCGGTCATGTCCCTCCAATCGGTTCTTCGAGCCTCGGCGAGACGGGCGCGGTTAACAACGGGGCCTCCCGATCAGTGGTCGCGACTTCTAGTAGCTGCCGGTGTAGGCGGGCTCGGGCGTCGACATCGAAGCGCGCAGGGCGCACAGCGCGTCGTGAGCTCGCGCACCCGATCGCTGAACGACGCGCCCAGCAGCTCGAATTCGGCCGCCAGTGAACCCACACCCACCCAGTACCAGACGGCCGCCGCTGATGCGGTCCAAGGTGCCGTACTGGCTGGCGATTGCGAGCGAATGGTGATAACCGAGGACCAGCACGGACTCGCGCCAAAAGCTTCGCGAACTCGGCGCCGACCCCTCCGAGCCGCCGGCGATCACCGCCCACGGACCGCACTTGGCAACATCGAGCAAGGCCGTCCTCCTTAGCGTTGGTTGGCGCCCGCGTCGACCGGCAGGGTCACGGCGGTGATGTAGCGTGCCTCGTCCGACGCCAACAACAGTGTGGCATTGGCCACGTCCACCGGGTCTGCCCAGGGAACCGCGAGCATGTTCATCCCACGCGCCGCTTCGGCGAATTCGGCGCGCGTTGGCGGCCGGTCCAAGTCCGGACGGAACGCGCTGCGCACGGCGTTGTTCTGGATCAGCGGGCTATCGACATTGGTTGGGTGCACGCAGTTGACCCGGATGTTATGTGGGGCAAGTTCTTTGGCCAGGCTCTGCATCAGGCCGACCACACCATGTTGGCCGCCGTGTAATGCGCGACGCCTGCCAGTCCGCGCAGGCCGGCGATCGAATTTGTCAGGACGATCGTACCGGCGCCACGCGCAATCAGGTACGGTGCACCCGCCCGGCAGGTGTGCCACACCCCGGTGAGGTTGACATCCAGCATGGTGCGCCAAGTAATTTCATCTAGATCGACCGCCATTCCGCGCGACGTGATTCCGGCCGTCGCGCATACCGCGTCCAGCCTCCCGAAACGTTCGACGCCACGATCGGTCGCGGCCTGCACACCGGCGAGATCACGCACGTCGACGATTTCGGTGTGCACCTGCCCACCGGCCTCGGTGACCAACGAGGCCGTCCGGTCCAGGTCGGCGGGTGTGCTGTGCGGAACAACTACCGTATCGACCGGACCGCACACGTCAAGCGCCACAATGTCGGCGCCCTCCTGCGCAAACCGAACGGCCTGCGCGCGCCCAACCCCCCGCGCTGCGCCGGTGATCAGCGCGACCTTGCCGGCCAGGCGCCCGCTCATGCCCCGGCCTCTCCGGCGCTAGAAGGCGATGTGAACATGATCGGTAACCGGGCGAGCCTGGCAACCGAGGATCAAACCGTCGGCGCGATCTTCCGGCCCGAGGATGTCGCAGCTGGCCATTTGCACCTCGCCCGAGACCAGGGTCGCCACACAGGATCCGCAATGGCCCTCCCGGCACGAGTGCGGCACGTTGATTCCTGCGTCGAGCATCGTGTCGACGAGACTCTGGTCGGGCGGCCACGGCAGATGATGAGGCTCACCATCCAAGTCGACCTCGACAGTCGCCGCCTCGACCCCGGTGGGCAAGGTGACGTCGCATCCTCCGACTTCTGGCATAAGGCGATTCTGGCCTGGTCGTGGATGACGTGCCGGTGTGTGTCCGATGGCTGGGAGGCGACCATCGCGGCGTCCGGTCACCGGGACGTCCGGACTGACTGCCGCCGGTGACGCCCTACCGTAGGCGTTCGTGATGAGTGGTAGTGATCCGCGGTTCGGCGAGGACTTGGACGTGGTTGTGGTCGGTGCCGGCTTCGCGGGCCTCTACGCACTGCACAAACTGCGATCCAACGGCTTACGGTCCGGGTGTTCGAGGCCGGACCCGAGGTCGGCGGCACCTGGTACTTCAACCGGTACCCAGGCGCTCGGTGCGACGTCGAGAGCGTGGACTACTGCTATTCGTTCTCCGATGAACTGCAACAGGAGTGGGACTGGAAAGAGAAGTACGCCACCCAAGCCGAGATCCTGGAGTACATCAACTGGGTCGCCGACAGGCTCGATCTGCGCCGCGACATCACTCTTAACGCCCGAGTCACGTCCGCGGTACTCGACGAGCAGAGTCTGCGGTGGACCGTCAGCACCGAAGACGGAGAGAGCGTCAGCGCGCGGTTCTGCCTGATGGCCACGGGCCCACTGTCGGCGGCGATGACCCCGACCTTCCCCGGTCTGGACACCTTCGCCGGGGACGTCTACCACACCGCGCGTGGCCGCACGAGCCGGTGGTCTTCACCGGCAAGCGGGTGGCGGTCATCGGCACCGGCTCGTCGGGCATCCAATCGATTCCGATCATCGCCGAGGACGCAGCGCAGCTGTACGTGTTCCAGCGCACCCCGAATTTCAGCGTGCCCGCTGGCAACCGGCCACTCTCCGACGAGGACCTCGCCGAGGTAAAGGCCAACTACGCGGAACGGCGGCGAGCGTCCTGGCACAGTTCCGGCGGCTCACCCCATGTCGCCCATCCGAAGTTGACGATGGAGTCCACACCCGAGGAACGGCGCGACGCGTTCGAAAAGCGCTGGCAGCTGGGCGGAGTGTTGTACTCCAAGACCTTCTCCGACCAGATGATCGACATGGCGGCCAACGAGGAGGCCCGCAAGTTCTACGAGCAGAAGGTCCGCGCCATCATCGATGACCCGGCGATCGCCGACCTCTTGATCCCCACCGACCATCCGATCGGTACCAAGCGAATCTGTACAGACAGCAACTATTTTCAGACATTCAACCGCCCCAACGTGACATTGGTCAGCGTGCGAGACACCCCGATCGTCTCCGTCGATGCCACGGGAATCAACATCACAGAGGGCCATTACGACCTCGACGCGATCGTGCTCGCGACCGGTTTCGATGCAATGACCGGCGCGCTGAACAAGATCGACATCGTCGGCCGTGACGGCAAGCTGCTGCGCGACGACTGGAGCACGGCCCGCGCACCTACCTGGGCCTGAGCGTCGATGGTTTTCCCAACCTGTTCCTGGTCTGCGGACCGGGCGCTCCCGCGGTGCTGGCGAACATGGTGTTGCACGCCGAGGCGCACGTGAACTGGATCGCCGACTGCATCGCCTATGTCGACGATCACGGCTATACCGCGATCGAGGCGACTGCGACGCCGTCGACGACTGGGTCGCCGAATGCGCGCGTCGGGCCGACGCGACCCTGTTCCCCAAAGCCAATTCGTGGTACCTGGGTGCGAATGTGCCCGGAAAGCCCCGGGTTTTCATGCTGTTCATCGGTGGGTTCGGGGTCTATCTCGACATTTGCAACGAAGTCGCCGACGCCGGGTACAAGGGCTTCTCGCTGATCAAGGTGTCGTAATGGCAGGTCTGCGCGGTCGCGTGGTGTTGGTGACCGGCGCCGCCCGAGGCGCCGGCCGCAGCCACTGCGAAAGATTCGCCGACGAAGGCGCCGACGTCATCGCGCTGGATTGGCCCGAGGCGACGGCCGACCTCGAGCAGACTGCCGACGCGGTGGCCCGTCGCGGTCGCGGTAGACGCGCGGTGACGGGTCTGGCCGATGTCAGCGACCTCAGTGAACTGACGGCGGCGGTGGCTGCCGCTGTTGCCGAACTCGGCCGGCTCGATGCCGTTGTCGCCAATGCGGGTATCCACACGCCTGGTGCCCCGGCCTGGAAGATCACCGCCCAGAGCTGGCAACGGACTCTCGACGTCAACCTCACCGGCGTCTGGCACACCATCAAGGCGGGCGTGCCCCACATTGGCCAGCAGGGCGGGTCGGTCGTCATTATCAGTTCCACCAACGGTATTCGTGGTACGGCCAACACCGCGCACTACACCGCGAGTAAGCACGCCGTGGTGGGGCTGGCGCGCACGCTCGCCAACGAGCTCGGCCCGCGGCGCATTCGGGTCAACACCGTTCACCCCGGGGCGGTCGGGACCACGATGGTGCTCAATGAGGCGACTTTCCGACGCCTGCGGCCCGACCTCGACAACCCAACGGCATCCGACGCCGCTGGGGTGCTCACCGCCCGTCACCTGCTTCCGGTGCCGTGGGTCGAACCCGTCGATGTCAGCAACGCCGTTGTGTTCCTAGCCTCAGACCAGGCGCGCTACATTACCGGCACCCAGATCGTGGTCGACGCCGGTCTGCTGGCGAAAGTGTAGAGGGGACACATGGGCGGATATGCCGTCACAGGCTCAGCGTCGGGCATGGGGCATGCTGTCGCGGAGAAACTCCGAGCCGCTGGCCACCGGGTGATCGGTGTCGATATCAAGGACGCCGATGTCGTCGCTGATCTGTCGACCCCGAAGGGGCGCGCGGCGGCATCCAAGGCGGTGTCCGATGCCTGCGACGCCCGGCTGGACGGCGCCGTGCTGGCCGCGGGCTTGGGGCCCACCCCCGGCGCGGCTAGCGTGCCGATAATCCTAAAGGTCAATTTTCTCGGCGTAGTCGAGTTGGCCGAGGCGTGGCGACCGGCGTTCACGGCGGCGGGCAACGCGAAGGTTGTTGTCGTCGGCAGCAATTCGGCAACGACGATGCCGCTGGTGCCGAAGCGCGCGGTGCGAGCGCTGCTTGACCGCGATGTCGTCGCGGCGGAAAGGGCGCTGCGGATGTTCCGATCGCTGGCCCCCTCAATGGCCTACGGCGCGTCGAAGATTGCGGTGTCGCGGTGGGTGCGCCACACCGCGGTGACACCGTTATGGGCTGGCTCGGGTATCCGGCTAAATGCGATCGCTCCTGGCGCGATCATGACCCCGCTGTTGGAGCGGCAGCTGGCGACACCGCGTGAAGCCAAGGCCATCCACTCATTCCCGGTGCCAGTCGGCGGGTTCGGTGACCCCGCACAGCTGGCAGACCGGATGGTGTTCATGCTGTCCGACGCCGCTGACTTTCTCTGCGGCAGCGTGGTCTTCGTCGACGGCGGTTCTGATGCGTACTTCCGCGCCGAGGACTAGCCGCGGCGGGTGCCGACTACCCCCACCTCCCCCAGTACCTGTGGCGGATGAGGGCGTTTTCCCGCCGGCAATCCAATCAATAACGGTCCGAGTCGGTCGCTTCCAAAGCCGTTAGCGCCAGCCCATGACCGGCAATGAGCCTCGCACGCCCATGGTGCCGCACAACGGCGCGGCCCAGTCGAGCCGCGACGAGCATGCGACGTAGTCATCCAAACCGGCGGCGACGTCAGCCGGCATCGCAACTGGTCGACGGCGGGTCAGGTCGACGTGAACGAGGCCTGGCTCTAGGGTTCCCGACAACCGTTGCCGGCGGCGGTCCAGAACCAACGGCATCATGTGTACGACCTTGGCCGAGCGGTCCAGGACCCGCGCGTGCACATCGACCGCGCCGTGCTCGAACAGCTCGCTGTAGCACCGGAGGTGGTGCTCCGCGGTGAAAAAGCCCAGCCGGCGGTCGGCTCGGTATGCGTCGTCAATCCCGACCTGCCGCACTAGCGCATCCGCCGCCGACGACCCGAATTCGAGGTAGTGCAGCACATTCATATGCCCGTTGGCATCGATGAGTTCGCGCCTACGATCCGCGTTACGGCACATGGCAATTTGGCGATCTGAGCGGCACTCGGGAAACTCTGTTCCCGCGGCATTGGACACCTCCCGGCTGCCGAGCTGCTGACGCAGCCCGCCGGCGTCGGACAACCGCTGAGCAGGCATCCCGTGGGGTTACGGGCGGACGCATGTTGGGAGATCTACGGGTAGGACCCCCATCATGTCCGGCCGCTTCCGGTCCCGGTGCTGATACGGTTTGGCGACGATGGGCACGCGGAGTTCTCATCGGAATTTCGTCCGCTGATCGGGATCATCGACGAGTCGGGGAACGGACTGCTGTACACCATTAGGTAGGCCCACACACGTAAGGACGACAGCATGAGCGAGCGGGTGCTTGACCAGGTAATGGAGTTGGCCGACCAGCTGCGTGGGCAGGCTGAAGAAGCCGAAAGGATCGGCCGGCTCACCGACGACAGCGTCAAACTCATGAAAGCGGCCGGTGTGATCAGGCTGCTGCAGCCCAAGAGTCACGGCGGATTGGAGGTCCACCCTCGCGAGTTCGCCGAGACGGTCATGGCGACGGTGTTGGTGGATTCGGCTGCCGGCTGGATCGTCGGCGTTGTGGGCGTGGACATCCCTACCAGTTGGCGATGCCGACCCGAAGGTGCCCAACGAGGTCTGGGCCGACGATGTCGACACGTGGGTCGCCTCTCCGTACGCGCCCCAGGGTGTGGCCAAGCCCATTGAAAGGGGGGCTGGTGGCTACATCCTCAATGGCCGCTGGCAGTTCAGCTCGGGCACCCACCATTGCGACTGGATCATCCTGGGCGCGATGCTCGGCGACGACGAGGGCAAGCCCATCATGCCGCCCCAGATGCTGCACATGATCCTGCCCCGCAAGGACTACGAGATCGTCGAGGACTCGTGGAACGTCGTCGGGCTACGCGGAACCGGCTCCAAGGACGTCATTGTCAAGGACGCGTTCGTGCCGGCCTACCGGACCATGGACGCGACCAAGGTGATGGACGGTACCGCGCAGCGGGAAGCCGGCATGACCGAGCCGCTGTATCTCATGCCGTGGTCGACGATGTTCCCGCTGGGCATCTCCGCGGCGACCATCGGCATCGCCGAGGGAGCGCTGGCCGCGCACCTGGACTACCAGGCGGAGCGCGTCGGCGCCACCGGAACCGCCATCAAGGACTACCCTCACGCCGAGGGTCTCGCCGTGCTCGGTGAAGCCGCCGCCGACATCAATGCCGCCCGCCAGGAGCTGCTGGCGAAAACGCCGACCGCATCTACGACATCGTCGCCTCCGGTAAGGAGGTGTCGTTCGCCGACCGCGCAGCCGGTCGCCGCACCCAGGTTCGTGCGGTGTGGCGCGCAGTGTCGGCCGTCGACGAAAACTCGGCCCGGTCGGGCGGCAACGCGGCGCGGATGGACAAACCGCTGCAACGGTACTGGCGCGACGTGCATGTCGGCCAGATGCATGCCATCCATGTGCCGGGCACCGTCTACCACGCGTCGGCGCTGAGTTCACTGGGAGTCGATCCGCAGGGTCCGCTACGGGCCATGATCTCAGGCAGCGATCTGGAGGACGCAGCAGTGAGCGACCTGAAAGGTCTTGGCTACGTTAGAGCTCGACGAACGACATCGACCGCTGGCGGCATTTCTCGTTCAGAGTCCTGGGTTTCGCGGAAGGCAAGGGACCTGACCCGTCCTCGTTGTACCTGCGGATGGACGAGCGCGCGGCCGGATCATCGTGGTGCCCGGTGAGACCGACCGGGTACTCACCGTCGGCTGGGAGGCGCGCGACCATCCGGCACTGCAGCGGGTCAAAGCAACCCTTGACGGTGCCGGGGTTGCATTCAAGCAACTGTCTCCTCGAAGAGGCCGAGGCCCGCAGGGTGGAAGAGGTGATCACCTTGGAGGACCCGGCCGGCACCACACTCGAGGTGTTTCACGGTGCGGTGCTTGACCACAGTCCGGTGATCAACCCGTTCGGCGCCCAGTCCGTGACCGGCGATCAGGGCCTGGGCCACGTCGTCGTGCCCGCCACCGATCCGAACGGGTTGTGCGAGTTCTACACTGAGGTATTGGGTTTTCGTTCCCGCGGCGCATTCCGCGTACCGTTGCCCAAAGAGTTTGGCCCGGTGCGAGTCCGCTTCCTGGGGTATCAACCAACGCCACCACAGCCTGGCGATCTGCCCGGCGGCGCATCTGCGTGACCCGGGCCTTGTCCACCTCATGGTGGAGGTCGACACCCTCGACGCTGTG
>CAVSSC010000006.1:0-188123 GCA_963730415.1 uncultured Actinomycetota bacterium
CTTGGGTGGGTGCGCCGTCCATGTACGGGGTGTCATCGAGCGGGTTGCACATGCCGGGGGCGGCCAGCTTGGCCAGCACGGCCTCCAGGGTCGCGCGGGCCTCCGGAGTCAGCCGGGCACGCAACTCCGACATCCCATCGGCGTCTTGCTTGCCCAACGTGAGGCCGCGCCGGCGCGCCCGGTCCTCATCGTTGTAGGTGCCGTCGGGGTTGAGCCGATCGGCCAGCCCCTGGGCCAGCTCGGCGAGTTGTTCGGGGCGAAACTGCGACCCGAACTGCGCCAGTTGGGCGGTGGCGGCCTCGCGGGCAGCGATATCCACCCAGTCCGGCAGCTGGTGGTAGAACTTCCGGATCACCGCCACTTGCCCGGCTCCGAGCTTGCCCTTGCGCTGGGCGGCGGCCGTGGCCGCCAATACCGGTGGCAAAGGTTCACCGGTCAGTCCCCGGCGTGCTCCCAGGTCGGCGGCCTCCCGGATGCGCCGCGACGCCTCAGCGCGGCTGATCAGCGTCCACTCGGCTATCGCATGGGACAGCTTGCCGCCCAGCTCTTCTGGGGTCGCCTGGCGGGCGACGGAATTGATCAGCGGATGTTCCACGGCCGGTATCCGCCGGCGCAGCCGCTCACAGCGCTCCAACAATGCCAGCTGCTCGGGGGTGGCCAACGCGTCGAAGTCAAACCCAGTCACCGAGTCGAACGCGGCGTCCAGCGCATCAAAGGCCGCCGACATCGCCTCGAGATCGACCACCCCGCTAGAACTCACACCGCCAAACTAAACCAAGGCACCGACAAAAAACGGAGCCAGAAAACGCGATGCAATAAGCCATTTCATTGGACAGGCTGGCGCTCTTGCGCACGGCACTTCCCCTCAGAAACGGCATGTTTCCGGCCGCACCCGAGACCTGCCGAGCGAGGTCCCCCGTCTTGTCGGTGCGC
Source organism: uncultured Actinomycetota bacterium (assembly GCA_963730415.1). Lineage (GTDB taxonomy): Bacteria > Actinomycetota > Actinomycetes > Mycobacteriales > Mycobacteriaceae > Mycobacterium. The sequence continues at coordinate 934 of CAVSSC010000006.1, forward strand.
AGACCTAAACTCGCGGTGCCTTGATCGTCACGCAATTCGGAAGGGGGTCGCCGGCATGCGATTCCTGCACACCGCCGACTGGCAGCTCGGCATGACCCGGCACTTCCTCGCCGGTGACGCCCAGCCACGGTATTCGGCGGCCCGGCGCGACGCGGTGGCCGGTCTGGGAGCGCTTGCGGCAGAGGTGGGCGCCGAGTTCGTCGTGGTGGCCGGTGACGTCTTCGAACACAATCAGCTCCCCCCGAAGGTGATCGGGCAGTCCTTGGAAGCCATGCGCGCCATCGGAATTCCGGTCTACCTACTCCCAGGCAACCACGATCCGCTAGACGCCTCATCGGTGTACACCGGTGCACTGTTCACCGCCGAACGTCCGGACAACGTGGTGGTGCTTGATCAGGCCGGCGTCCATCAGGTTCGCCCCGGGCTGCAGATCGTCGCTGCGCCGTGGCGGTCCAAGGCCCCGACCACCGACCTGGTCGCCGACGTGCTGGAAAACCTGTCCCCGGCTCCGGTCACCCGGATACTCGTCGCGCACGGCGGGGTCGACGTTCTGGACCCCGATCGCGACAAACCCTCGCTGATCCGGCTCACCGAACTCGACGACGCGCTGGCCCGCGGCACGGTGCACTATGTGGCACTGGGGGATAAGCATTCGCTCACCCGGGTCGGCAACAGCGGCCGGGTGTGGTACTCGGGCTCACCGGAAGTCACCAACTTCGACGACGTGGAATCCAACCCAGGTCATGTCCTGGTCGTCGAGATCGACGAAAGCGACCCGCGGGGAACGGTCTCCGTGACGGCCCGCCGTGTCGGCCACTGGCGCTTTGGCACGATGCACCGACAGGTCGACACCAGCCGCGACATCGCCGACCTTGACATGAACCTGGACCTGATGACCGAGAAGGACCGGACCGTGGTGCGGTTGGCGCTAACCGGTTCGTTGACGGTGACCGACCGCGCCGCGCTGGATGCCTGCCTGGACAAATACGCGCGGTTGTTCGCCTGGCTAGGCCTGTGGGAACGCCACACCGATCTGGCGGTCATCCCGGCTGACGGCGAATTCAACGATCTCGGTATCGGAGGATTCGCCGCTGCGGCCGTCGAGGAGCTGGTGCTAACGGCGCGCGAGGGGGACTCCGGGACCGCCGTCGACGCGCAGGCGGCGCTGGCGCTACTGCTGCGCCTCGCCGATCGGGGGGCCGCATGAAGCTGCACCGGTTGGTCCTGACGAACTACCGCGGCATCGATCAGCGGGATATCGAGTTCCCCGACCACGGTGTCGTGGTGGTGTGCGGCGCCAACGAGATCGGCAAGTCATCGATGATCGAAGCCTTGGACTTGCTACTGGAATCCAGGGACCGCTCGACGAAGAAAGAAGTCAAGCAAGTCAAGCCCACCAACAGCGACGTCGGCTCTGAGGTAAGCGCCGAAATTAGCTGTGGTCCTTATCGTTTCGTCTACCGCAAGCGGTTTCACAAGAAATGCGAAACGGAGTTGACGGTACTGACGCCGCGCCGCGAACAGCTGACCGGCGACGAAGCCCACGAACGGGTGCGGGCGATGCTGGCCGAGACGGTGGACAACGATCTGTGGCATGCCCAGCGGGTGCTGCAGGCCGCGTCGACCGCCGCGGTGGATCTGTCTGGCTGTGATGCGCTGTCGCGTGCGCTCGATGTCGCGGCCGGCGACAACGGGGCGTTGTCCGGCGCCGAGCCGTTGCTCATCGATCGAATCGACGCCGAGTGTGGACGTTATTTCACCCCGACTGGACGTCCCACGGGCGAGTGGGCTGCCGCGATCTCCCGGCTGGCCGACGCAGAGGCTGCGGTCGCGGAGTGTGCGGCGGCGGTCGCCGAGGTCGACGACCGGGTGTGTCGCCACGCCGTCCTGACGGAGCAGGTAGCCGAGTTGTCCCAGCAGCGGATCGCTGCCGGCCCTCGGCTCGCCGCAGCACAGGACGCCGCCGACAAGATCGCCGAACTGACCAGCCAGGCTAACGAAGCCAAGTTGGTCGCTGCCGCCGCAGCGGCGACCAGCGCCGCAGCGGCCGCCGCCCACAACGGACGCTTGCAGCTGCTCGCCGAAATCGACACTCGCACCGCCACTGTCGCGGCCGCTAAGGCCGAAGCGCAAGAAGCCGCCGCCGCGCAGTCGACGGCGCGCGTCGACGCCGAGGCCTCCGACGCCGCGGTACAGGAAGCCACCGAGGTCCTGATAGACCTGCAACGCCGCGCCGCATCCGCCCGGCGCACCGTCGATCAGCTCGCCGACCGCGGGGAGGCCGACCGGTTGGGCGCCCGGTTGGCCAAGATTGACGCCATCGAGCGGGACCGCGACCGAATCTGCGCAGAGCTCACCGCGATCGCCGTCACCGAGGAGTTGCTGCGACGAATCGAGAACGCCGCGGCTGCGGTCGATCGCATCGGCGACCAGTTGGCGTTGACGTCTGCGGCGGTCGAATTCACCGCAGCCGCAGACATCGAACTCGCCGTCGGTGACCAACAAGTCTCGTTGTCGGCAGGCCAAAGCTGGTCGATCACGGCCATCGGCCCTACTTCGGTGCAGGTCCCCGGTGTCTTGACTGCGCGGGTCACCCCAGGCGCGACCGCGCTCGATGTCCAGGCGAAATATGCTGCAGCACAACAAGAGATGGCTGCTGCATTAGCCGCCGGTGATGTGGCCGACCTCGCTGCCGCACGGTCTGCCGACCAGCGTCGCCGCGAACTGCAGGGCAGCCGCGACCAGCTCAGCGCCACTTTGGCCGGTCTGTGCGGCGACGAAGAGATCGACCAACTGCGCTCGCGGCTGGCGCAGTTGCGTGCCGAGCAACCGGCCGAGCCCGATCTCTTTGCGACGGACATCACCGCCGCCCGCGCCGAACTCGATGCGGTCGAGACGACTCGGGAGGCGGCGATCGCCGAATGCGAGGCTCGCCGTCGGATCGCCACCGCCGCGGCCACCAAGCTCACCGAGTTATCTACGCGGGCAACGGTTCTCCAGAACAAACTGGAGACTCAACACACCGAGCTGGACGCGGCCACCGACCGGCTGGTCCGAGAGCGGGCGTCGGTCAGCGATGAGGATCTCGCCTCGTCAGCGGACACGGCGCTGCGAGCGGCGCAAACCGCTGAGCGGCGGGTCACCGAACTGGCCGACGAGCTGGCGACCGCGGCACCGGACGCGGTGGCCGCCGAATTGGCCGATGCCAGAAAGGCGGCCGAGTCACTGCGCGAGCGCTACGAAGATGCTGCCCGCGCGTTGCGCGAGATCAGTATCGAACTCTCGGTATTCGGCAGCGAGGGGCGCCAGGGCAAGCTCGACGCCGCGGAAACAGAACGTGAGCACGCCGACAGCGAGCACGCTCGGGTCGGCGGCCGGGCCCGGGCCGCGCAACTGCTGCGCTCGGTGATGGCACGCCACCGCGACACCACCCGGCTGCGCTACGTCGAGCCCTACCGCGCGGAACTGCAGCGGCTCGGTCGCCCGGTTTTCGGGCCGACTTTCGAGGTCGACATCGACAGCGACCTGTGTATCCGCAGCCGAACGCTAAACGGCATCACGGTGCCTTACGAATCCTTGTCGGGAGGGGCCAAAGAGCAACTCGGCATCCTGGCGCGGCTGGCCGGCGCCGCCCTGGTCGCCAAGGAGGACACCGTTCCGGTGGTGGTCGACGATGCGCTGGGTTTCACCGATCCGGACCGGCTTGCCAAGATGGGGGAGGTGTTTGGCACCGTGGGCGCTCACGGGCAGGTGATTGTGCTCACCTGTAGTCCCGATCGGTACAACGGCGTCGAGGGCGCGCACCGCATCGATCTCAACGTTTAGTACTCGGCCGCTGACCAGCGTCAACACTCGGGCTGTGCCGATGCACTGCTGCTTGCGAGCAGTCTCGGCAGAATGAGACCATGGCGGGCCGACACCGATGACGATGAATGCGAAACGGCGCCGGGTGCAGGAAAAGCTGGCGGCATTGCCCGGTGTGCGGCCGGTACGTCGGCCGATCTCGCCGGATTGGGGGCACCGCCCGCTTGCGGGGGACACCGGAGAGTTCGATCTGTACTACGTGCGCACTGGCCGGAAGTCCGCCCACCCGCTGGTGATCATCCCCGGGAGGTCCGGGAGTGGCGTCGGTGCAGATGTACAAAGGGCTGCGGCGGCGCGCCGCCGCAGCCGGCCTCGACGTCATCATGATCGAACACCGCGGGGTGGGAATGTCGCGCCACGACGACTCTGGCGCCGACCTGCCCCCAGAAGCGATCACCGTGAACCAGGTCGTCGACGATGTCGCTGCCGTGCTCGACGACGCCCATGTGGACTCGGCCGTCATCTATGGCGCGTCGTACGGAACCTATATCGCGGCCGGAGTGGGCGTGCGCCATCCCAACCGGGTGCGGGCGATGGTCCTCGATTCGCCGCTGCTGTCGTGGCATGACATTGTGATTGTGCGCCGCGCGATTCGTCGGCTGTTGCTCAAGGGCGATAGCCCCGAAACCGCCGCACTGGCACCCAAAATGCGCAAACTCGTCGATGCCGGAGTCATGACCGGCTCGGCAACGCAGGTCGTCGCCACAGTTTACGGCTACGGTGGTGCTGCCTTGCTCGAGCGGCAACTCGACCTGTTGCTGGATGGTCGAAAACTGCTGTGGTGGGCCCTATCCCGGTTCGCCACCCTGAGCAACCTGCCATACCGCTACGAGGAAGATCTGGTGAGCCGCATCGCGTTCCGCGAACTCAACTACGCCGCCGAACCCGATGGCCTACCGCTCGACCCCGCCGTGGCAGAACGTGAAGCACGCACTCAGACAGCAACTTTCGAGGATGAGCCCTACGACCTGGTGGCCGAGCTGCCGAATTTCGGCTGGCCTACCGTGGTGGTGTCGGGCGGCCGTGATCTCATTACTCCGCCGGCGGTGGCTGAACGCGTCGCCTCGCTGCTCCCCAATGCGGTGCTCTTGAAGCTGCCAAGCATGGCGCACAGCGCGCTGGACTTTCGCGAGCCCGCTGCGCTCGCCATCGCCCGAGCGGTGTGGCGCGGTGAGGTCGACGGGCTTGCCGCGCAAGCATCGGCGCTGGACGCGCTTCCGGCGCGCCCCGAGGTGCGCTTGCTGTGGAAAGCGATCGAGGTGGCTGCCGCCGTCGAGGGTGCCCTGCCGGTCCCGGCGCCGCTGCGGCGGCGGGTCAGCTCCGCATGAAACCGATGGCCGTGTAGTCCAGATCGGCGAGACCGGCCGCGCCGAAATTGGCGAGCGTGCTGCGCACCGCGACGTCGCCGGGGGATTGGGTCAGCGGCAGGCTAAATCCTTCGGCCCAGATGAGTTTGTCGAGGTCGTTAGCCAATGCCCGAGCCTTGCCGGGATTGAGTTCTTCGAGGGTCCGCTCGATCGCGGCGTCGATCTCCGGGCTACCGATCTTGCCGAAATTGCTTTCCCCGTCGGACTTGTAAATCTGGGTCAGCGACGAAAGGGGGAACGCGTCGCCGAGCCAGCCGAATTGGGCGATATCGAAAGCCCCGACGTTGACGTAGTTGGTGAAGAAGCCACTGCCGGCTCTGGCTACGAGTTCAAGCTTGACGCCAATTTGCGCGAGACTGTGCTGCGCGATCTGAGCGAACTGCCGACTGCCTTGGGCGTCATAGAACAAATCGCGGACGACCAGCTGGCGACCGTCCTTCTCCCGGACCTGGCCGTTGAGCTTCCAGCCCAAAGCGTCGAGCTCTCGCTTGGCTCCGGCCGGGTCGTAGGGGACGACCGCGCTGTTGTCCTGGTAGCCCTTCTGCCCGGCGACATAGACGTGATTACCCAATGCCACCGGATCACTGGTGAGGCCGTATTGGACGACCTTGGCGATGGTCTGCCGGTCGATGCCCTTGGACACTGCGACACGTAGCGCCCTGTCGGCCAGGATCGACCCGGGCGCACCGTTGAACGTGAAGTGAGACCAGGCCGGGGCGGGAGCGCGCCGGATCGAGATTCCCTTGGTGCGCTGCGCGATGGTCAGTTGGTCTACCGTACCGACTCCGGTCGCATCGATCGTGTTGTTTTGCAGCGCCGGTAGCCGCGCGGCGTCATCGAGTACCAGGTAAGTGATGGTGTCCAGGCGCGGCCGCGCCCCCCACCATTTCGGATTGCGGGCCAACACAATCCGCTGTGTGGTCCGATCCAGCGAAGAAACGATGAACGGACCGGCCGACGGACCGGGCCCCTCGAGTTGACCCTTGTTGAACGCCTCTGGCGTGGCCGTCATGCTCCGGGGCAGCAGCATCCCGTTGCCGGCGAACATGCCGCGCCACTCGGCGTACGGCTTGGCGAAGGTCATAATGGCCTGTCGGTCGTCGACACCACGGGTCACCGACGCGACGCGGTCGGCGCCGCTGGGCCCGGCGATTTCAAAAGTCTTGTCGGCGCCGCTGAGGGCGTGTATTTGGCTGGCGATGTCCTGCCAGGTGATCGGTGTGCCGTCGGACCACACCGCCTTGGGGTTGATCGTGTAGGTAACCACCTGCGGGGCAGTCCTGGTGAGTTCGACGCTGGTGAAGTAGTCGGTGTCGACTGTCGTCGAGCCATCCGGTCCGATAATGAACGCCCGCGGCAAGGTGGCCTTCATCATTGCCGCGACCTCGGCCGAGTTGCCGTCGATGTTCAGAATGTTGAAATTCGGCGGAAAGTCGCTGAGCGCTAGCCGCAGATTGCCGCCGTCTTGCAGCGTGGCAGGGTCTCGCGGGTTGACATCGCTGGTCGTGCCGATCTCAGCGTTATGGCCGGTTTCTGGGATCACGCTGATGGCTGGCGAGCATCCGGACAGCACAAGCGCCACGACAAGAAGCGCTATCGCGAACCGGCTGGTATAGCGCCGCTTTCGAGTCTGTGTCCACGGTCCGGATTTTTCGCAAAACGACATCCTCAGCGCAGACTCGGCGCCATGCCCGCGGGCTCGCGACGCTGAACAGGATGCGGCCAGTCCGTCGGCCCGGCTAGACACGTTTGCTCGGATCCGGTTGCGGCACGGCGCTCAGCAGCCGCCGGGTGTAATCGTGTTGCGGATTGTTGAAGACATGCTGGCTTTCGCCCTGCTCCACGATCGTGCCGGCATACATCACGACCACCTGGTGCGCGAGGTGTCTCACCACCGAGAGGTCGTGGGACACGAAAAGATACGACAGACCGAACCGCTCTTGCAGGTCGAGCAGCAGGTTGATGATCCCGGCCTGGATGGAGACGTCGAGGGCGGAGACCGGTTCATCGAGTGCCAGGATCTTCGGTTGCAATGCCAGCGCCCGTGCGATACCGATGCGCTGCTTCTGCCCGCCGGAGAACTCGGCAGGGTAGCGGGTTGCGTCGGCGCGGCGCAGTCCCACGATGTCGAGCAGCTCGGCGACGCGCGCATTGGTACCGCTCTTGTTGAACCCGTTGGCCTGCAAGGGTTCGGCGAGCAGCTCAAAGACGGGCAGCCGCGGGTCCAGGGCCGCGACCGGGTCTTGGAACACGACCTGAATGTCGCGTCGTAGCGATCGCCGGCTCGCCGGGCTCAGGGTGGCAACATCGTTGCCGAGCACTTCGATCGATCCCGATTGTGGCGCAGCCATTTCCAGGATCTCGTGCAAGATGGTCGACTTGCCCGAACCGGACTCGCCGACGATGCCCAGGGTGCGGCCCTGCCGCAACTCGAAACTGACGCCGTCGACTGCGCGGACCTCGCCGACGGTGCGGCGCAACACCACGCCCTTCGTCAGTCGGTAGGTTTTGACCAGATCGCGCACCCGAACGACCACCGAAGACTCGCCGGATTCTGCTCGATGGGCATCGGTGTTGACCCCGTAAATGTCCGCGGCGCTGCGTCCGTTGACCTGGTCGGTGCGGATGCAGGCTGCCCGGTGATCAGCCCCGACCGAGACCAATTCTGGTTCGCGCACCCGACATTCATCGATGACCAGAGGGCAGCGCGGCGCGAACGGGCATCCTGGCTCGAGCCCGATCAACGACGGGGGCGCGCCGGGTATGGGCACCAGCCGGGTGCCCTGTGTGGCGTCCAGCCGCGGAACTGAGCCCAATAGCCCAACGGTGTAGGGCATCTGGCGATCGCGGTAAAGGTCGTGCACTCCGGCGGACTCGACGACCCGGCCGGCGTACATCACCAGCGCCCGGTCGGCGAACTCGGCGACCACACCGAGGTCGTGGGTGATGATGAGCACCCCGGCGCCGGTGATGTCGCGCGCCGTTTTGAGTACCTCGAGGATCTGCGCTTGCACGGTGACATCCAGTGCGGTGGTGGGTTCATCGCAGATCAACAAGTCGGGATCATTTGCGATCGCGATCGCGATGACCACCCGTTGGCGTTCGCCGCCGGACAGTTCATGTGGAAACGCGCGGGCGCGTCGCCCGGCTGCGCAATGCCGACCAGCTCAAGCAGTTCCACCGCGCGTCGGCGGGCGGCTTTCCTGCCTACGCGCGGCTGGTGAACTTCGATCGCCTCGGCGATCTGGTCGCCGACCGTGTAGACGGGCGTCAGCGCCGACATCGGATCCTGGAACACCATGCCGACCGCCTTCCCGCGGAACCGCGACATCGCGTCGTCGCCAAGACCCAGCAGCTCGGTGTCGTGCAATCGGACCGAGCCGCGCACGTGCGCGTACTCCGGCAGCAGGCCCACCACGGCCATCGCCGAAACCGATTTGCCCGACCCCGATTCGCCGACCATGGCCACGACTTCCCCCGGGTCGATGCTGTAGCTGATGCCCCGCACCGCGGTCACCGGTTGGCCGTCCGTCGGGAAGGTGACGGCCAGGTCGGTCACTTCCAGCAGCCGGGTCATCGGGCGCCACCGCGCAACATCCTGCTGCCGGGGTCGAGCGCGTCGCGCAGGCCATCGCCGGTCAGGTTGGCGCACACCAGAATCAGCACCAAGACTCCGGCCGGAAACAAGAACACCCACGGAAATGTGGTTGCGGACTGGGTGCCATTGGCGATCAACGTGCCCAGCGACACATCCGGCGGCTGAATGCCGAAACCGAGAAAGCTCAGGCCGGTTTCGGCCAGGATGGCCGAGGCAACGTTGAGTGCGGCGTCGATGATCAAGATGGAAGCCACGTTGGGCACCACATGGCCGACGATGATCCGACGGCTGGAGACACCCATATACCTTGCGGCCCGGATGAATTCGCGTTCACGCAAACTCATGGTCATGCCGCGCACCATGCGCGAGCTGACCATCCAACCGAATCCGGCCAGCAGCAAAACGAGCATCAGGATGTTGGCCGAGTTCTTGGTTCGCGGTGTGACGATGGCGATGAGGATGAAGCTGGGCACCACCAACAGCAGGTCGACCACCCACATCAGCACCCGGTCCCGCCAACCACCGAAATAGCCCGAGATCGACCCGACAGTGGCGGCAATGCCGGTGGAGATAACCGCGACACAGACACCTATCAGCATCGACTTCTGCATTCCCCGCAGGATCTGCGCCAATAAGTCTTGGCCCAGCGCGTTGGTGCCCAGCCAGTGATCGGTGTTCGGCGGCTGCAGCAGCGCGTTGAAATCAAGGTCGTCGTAGGAATATGGCAGCACCGCGGGCAGCGTGTAGCAGCCAACGAACAGCAGCACCAGCAACGTCAGCGACGCCACCGCGAACCGGTTGCGCGCAAATTTGCGCAGCACCAGGGTGCGGCGCGAGGTGAAGTCCGCTACCTCGGGACGCGAGAGCCCATGGGCGCCATCGATTTGGGCCTCAGAGGTCATGAGCGCCGCTTCTCCTCATCGCTTCGCTCTGCATCGTCGCCGGCGCGGGTCATGACACCCGGACCCTCGGATCAAGAGCTGCGTAGAAGACATCGGAAAGCAGGCCGGCCAGCAGCACCACCGTGCCCGAGAACAGCGTGATCGCCGCGATGATATTGGTGTCCTGAGTCGCGATACCCTGCACCAGCCATTCGCCCATGCCATGCCAGCCGAAGATTTTCTCCACGAACACTGCTCCAGTGACCAGCCCGGCCACGCCGTAGGCGAATAGGGTGGCCAACGGTATCAGTGCGGTGCGCAGCCCGTGCTTCACCAATGCGCGCCGACGGGTGAGCCCTTTGGCGCGCGCGGTGCGAATGAAATCCTGGCCGAGGACGTCGAGCATCGCGTTGCGTTGATAACGGCTGTATCCGGCGGCGGCGACCAGCGCTAGGGTCAGCGAAGGCAAGATCAAATGCCGCAACCGGTCGAGTATCTGCTCGGCGGCCCCACCGACCACACCCGGCGACGTCTCTCCGGTGTAGTCGAAAAGGTGGACGCCAAGGGCCCAGTTCACCCGGAGGGCACCAAGGATCAAGAGGCTGGCGATGACGAATGTCGGGGTGCTGAGGACCAGCAGCGCCAGCATGGTGACGACGCGGTCACTGAGTCGGTACTGGCGGATAGCGCCCCACGCCCCGGCCACGATGCCCAGTACAGTGCCCACCAGTGAACCAATGACCAGGAGCCGCAGGGTGACTCCGACGCGGCGCCAGAGCGTGACGCCGACGGGCTGCCCGGTGATGGTCGTTCCGAAGTCGCCACGAACGGCGTGCGAGGCCCAGTGCGCGTAGCGGATCGGTATCGGCTTGTCCAAACCGAGTGCGTGGGCCTTGGCGTCAATAACGGCTTGTGGTGGCCGTGGACTGCGCTGCAACAGGCTGTCCAGTGGCCTGAAGGCCACCGAAGTCAGGCAGTACGTCAAAAACGACGCCAGCGCCAGCAGCACGACGTAGTTGAGCAACCGGCGTGCCAGGAAGCGAATCATGCCCGACCGCCGCGCCCGTGTCGCATTGGGACAGGTTAGCGAGCGAGGGGCATAGCGTCGCGCTCATGACGCGTGCCCTTCTGATCCGGCTGATTTTCATGCGTGAAACGCGCGCGATCGGTTGTTAAGATCCACCGCGGCACCGAGCTGTAGCAAATTCCACGCCGCGATACTCCCGAGGAGGCTTGCGTGACGGTTACCGATGATTACCTGGCCAACAACGCCCAATATGCGAGCACCTTCAATGGGCCACTGCCGATGCCGCCGAGCAAACACGTCGCGATCGTTGCGTGCATGGATGCCCGGCTCGACGTTTATCGCGTCCTCGGTCTCAACGAGGGAGAAGCTCACGTCATCCGCAACGCGGGCGGAGTCGCCACCGACGACGTCATCCGCTCGCTGGCCATCAGCCAACGGTTGCTGGGAACCCGGGAGATCATCCTGATTCACCACACCGACTGCGGGATGCTCACTTTCACCGATGATGACTTCAAGCGCGCCATCCAGGAGGAGACCGGGGTCAAACCGCCGTGGGCGCCCGAGGCTTTCCCGGACGTTGCCGAGGATCTCCGGCAGTCGTTGCGCCGCATTGAGGCCAGTCCGTTCGTGACCAAGCACGTATCGGTGCGCGGATTCGTCTTCGATGTCGCCACCGGCGAGCTCGAGGAAGTCAAGCTCTAGCGGCGACGATGCAGCCCGCGCAGCGGGGTGAGGAGGGGGCGCCCCCGCTTGCGGGGGAAAGCCGGGCAATTGATATAGCGGTCAACCGACCTTGTAGGTGGCGAGGGCTTTGGCGACCAGCCTGCCCTCCGGGTCGATGATCTCGGCCTCGCAGTTGACCAGCGACCGGCCGCGCCGCAGGACCCGGCCGACGCCGATCACGTCGGTGGCCCGAGCCGGGGCCATGAAGTCCAGCGCCATCGACACCGTTACGCCGCGCAATTCCGGGGGCGCCTCCGCGCCGCACCACGCCGCCGCCATGACGCTGAGATCGGCGAGTGTGGCGATGGCGCCGCCATGGACCATGTCACCGATGGTCACGGTGGAAGGATCCCACGGCAGCCGCAGCCTGACTTCGTCCTCGTCGAGCTGGTCGCCAACGATTCCCAGCTTGGCGACAAACGGTGATTGGGGGAGGAACTGCGCAATGACGTCGCGGCCGCTGGGCGGTCCGGGTAGGCCAGAAGGTCCAGAAGGGGAAGTCATCCTTCCATGCTTTCGCACCGCTCACCAGCCGCAAAAGGGTTGCCGCCGCTCCTGACGTGATACGTCCCACGGCTGGTGTTCGCGCCATGTCGATCGGCGCGCCATCGGACCCCGATTTGACACCGCCGACGCGAGCTGGTGCTATAGATGGCAAAGATACTAAACATGGTCAGTTCTACCAGGTTTATGCGAGGAAGCTATGACCAGCGATCTGAAGGCGGGTCCCGCGGCCGGCCAGTACGAATTGAGCCACCTGCGCTCGCTCGAGGCAGAAGCGATCCACATCATTCGGGAGGTGGCCGCTGAGTTCGAGCGGCCGGTGCTGTTGTTCTCGGGTGGCAAGGACTCCATCGTCATGCTGCACCTGGCGCTCAGGGCGTTCAGGCCCGGGCGGTTGCCGTTCCCGGTGATGCATGTCGACACCGGCCACAACTTCGACGAGGTGATCGCGACCCGCGACGAGTTGGTGGCCCAACACGGGGTGCGCTTGGTGGTCGCCTCGGTCCAGGACGACATCGACGCCGGCCGGGTCACCGAGCCGCGGCAGGGACGCAACTCGATCCAGACCGTGACGTTGCTCCGTGCCATCCGGGAGAACAAGTTCGATGCGGCGTTCGGCGGAGCGCGCCGCGACGAGGAGAAGGCGCGCGCCAAGGAGCGGGTGTTCAGCTTCCGTGACGAGTTCGGCCAATGGGACCCGAAGGCGCAGCGGCCGGAGCTGTGGAACCTCTACAACGGCCGGCACCACAAGGGCGAGCACATTCGGGTGTTCCCGCTGTCCAACTGGACCGAGTTCGACATCTGGTCCTACATCGGCGCGGAGAACATCGCGTTGCCGTCGATCTATTACGCGCATCGGCGCAAGGTATTTCGCCGCGACGGAATGTTGCTGGCGGTCGACCGGCACATGCAGCCACGCGCCGACGAGCCGGTGTTCGAGGCAACGGTGCGTTTCCGCACCGTCGGGGACGTCACCTGCACCGGATGTGTCGAATCGGAGGCCACCACTGTGGAGGAGGTCATCGCGGAGACCGCGGTGTCCCGGCTGACCGAACGCGGGGCGACCAGGGCTGATGACCGAATCTCGGAGGCCGGGATGGAAGACCGCAAGCGGCAGGGGTACTTCTGATGACAACGCTATTGAGGCTCGCAACCGCAGGTTCCGTCGACGACGGCAAGTCCACACTGATCGGGCGCCTGCTCTACGACTCCAAGGCCGTGATGGAAGACCAGTGGGCGGCGGTGGAGCAGACGTCCAAGGAGCGGGGCCACGCCTACACCGACCTGGCCCTGGTGACGGACGGCTTGCGGGCCGAACGCGAGCAGGGCATCACGATCGACGTCGCCTACCGCTACTTCGCCACTCCGAAGCGGAAATTCATCATCGCCGACACCCCGGGCCACATCCAATACACCCGCAACATGGTGACCGGCGCGTCGACCGCGCAACTGGTGATTGTGCTGGTCGATGCCCGGCACGGCCTGCTGGAGCAGTCGCGCCGGCATGCCTTCCTGGCGTCGCTGTTGGGCATCCAGCACATTGTGCTTGCGGTCAACAAGATGGACCTGATCGGCTGGGACAGAAACAAATTCGAGTCGATACGGGACGAATTCCACGCCTTCGCCGCGCGCCTGGATGTGCACGACGTGGCCACCATCCCGATTTCTGCACTCCACGGCGACAACGTGGTGACCAAGTCGGACCACACGCCCTGGTACGAGGGCCCGGCGCTGCTATCGCACCTTGAGGAGGTCTACATCGCCGGCGACCGCAACCTGGTCGACGTGCGGTTCCCGATCCAGTACGTCATCCGGCCACACACCCACGAACATCAAGACCACCGCAGCTATGCCGGCACCGTGGCCAGCGGAGTGATGCGTCCGGGAGATGAAGTGGTTGTGCTGCCGGTCGGCAAGATCACCCGGATCACCGCGATCGACGGACCGAACGGTCCAGTGGAAGAAGCGTTCCCACCGATGGCCGTGTCGGTGAGCCTTGCCGACCAGATCGATATCTCGCGCGGCGATTTGATCGCCCGCACCAACAACCAGCCCAGGATCGCGCGGGAATTCGACGCGACCGTGTGCTGGATGGCCGACAACGCGGCGCTAGAGCCCGGCCGCGACTACGTTATCAAGCACACCACCCGAACCACGCATGCGAGGATAACCGCGCTGGACTACCGACTCGACGTCAACACCCTGCATCGCGACAAGACCGCAACGGCGTTGAAACTCAACGAACTTGGCCGCATCTCGCTGCGCACCCAGATCCCTCTGCTGCTCGACGAGTACACCCGGAACTCCAACACCGGCTCGTTCATCCTCATCGACCCGCACACCAACGGCACCGTGGCGGCGGGCATGGTATTGCGTGACGTCTCGGCGCAGACGGCAAGCCCCAACACCGTGCGACACAAGTCATCGGCGATCGCCGAAGCCCGGCCGCGGGGCAAGACGGTATGGTTTACCGGCCTGTCGGGTTCCGGAAAGTCGTCGGTGGCCGTGCTGGTCGAGCAGAAGCTGCTTGAAAACGGCACTCCCGCTTATGTTCTCGACGGCGACAACCTCCGGCACGGCCTGAACGCCGACTTGGGCTTCAGCATGGCTGACCGTGCGGAGAATCTGCGCCGTCTGGCGCATGTGGCGGCACTACTCGCCGATTCCGGCCAAGTCGTGCTGGTGCCGGCGATCAGCCCGCTGGCCGAGCAGCGTGAATTGGCGCGCAACGTGCACGCCGCCGCCGGCTTGGACTTCGTCGAGGTCTTCTGCGACACCCCGATCGACGAATGCGAGAAGCGCGATCCCAAGGGGCTGTATGCGAAAGCGCGCGCGGGCGAGATCACGCAGTTCACCGGCATCGACAGCCCGTATCAGCCGCCGACAAGCCCCGACCTGCGGCTCACTCCCGACCGGGCCCTGGACGAGCAGGCGCAGAGCCTCATCGACCTGCTCGAATCGCGCGCTTAGCGCAAAAGGCCAGCCAGGCTGGGTCTAATTGCCCGGACTGGGTGGCACAATCCTCAGAGTGCGCATGTCAGCGAAGGCGGAGTACGCGGTGCGGGCCATGATCGAGCTCGCCACGGTCCCCAGTGGGACGCTGGTGAAGACCGAAGACTTAGCCCACGCCCAGGGCATACCGCCGCAATTTCTCGTCGACATCCTCACCAACCTGCGCACCGACCGCCTGGTGCGAAGCCATCGCGGTCGCGAAGGTGGCTATGAACTGGCCCGCCCCGGAAACGAGATCAGCATCGCCGACGTGCTGCGCTGCATCGACGGACCGCTGGCCAGCGTCCGCGACATCGGGCTGGGGGACCTGCCTTATTCCGGGCCGACCGCGGCGCTGACCGATGTATGGCGCGCGCTGCGTGCCAGCATGCGGTCGGTGCTGGAAGAAACGACGCTGGCTGACGTCGCGACCGGCGCCCTGCCCAAGCACGTCGCGCAAATGGCCGATGACTATCGGAAACAGGAAAGCCTGCGGCACGGCACACCGCGCACCGGCGACTAGGCGGAAACAGTTCGGCGAAAGCTCAGCCGTCTGATCCGTAGGGGCGAGTGAGGATCTCCATGGCATGTCCCGAGGGATCCAGGAAGTACACTCCGCGCCCGCCGTGATTGTGGTTGATCTCGCCGGGCCGTTTGGCACCCGGATCCGCCCAGTGCTGCAGGCCGCGTGACTGGATCTTGCCGTAGATCGTGTCGAACTCCTGCTCGGACACCAAGAAGGCATAGTGCTGCCGCGGGATCTCCGCGCCTTCGGGGACGTCCGCATAGTCGAGATTGGCGCCGTGCTCGAGTCCGACAACCATGAAGTGGCCAAACGGCTTTGGGCTGGGTAGGCCGAACAGCTCGGCGAGAAATTCCGCGGACTCGCGTTTGTCGCGGGACGCGACAATAGTGTGGTTGAAACTGATGGTCATAGTTCTTGCCAGTCAACCACTCGCGACGCAGCGCGACAACGCGCGAAGTGGTACTCGGGCTACTTCGGCGCCGTGAGCTCCAAGGCGATGTTGTCGGGGTCGCGGAACTCCAAGATGTATGACGGCCCAATGTCTTTGACCGGCTCGTGCGGCACGCTGAGTTCGTCGAGATGTGCTGCTGCGGCATCCAATTCGGCCTTGCTAGTGAGCCGGAACGCTATGTGGTCGAGTCCGACGCGATCCTCGTCGAAGCGGTCCGTGGCGACCGGCCGCAGTCCGAGTAGCGTGCCGCCGAGGTCGTAGATGACACCGCCGAACAAAAAGCTCAACTGGTTGCGGGTTGCTTCGTCGGCATTCTCGGGCACCTCCAGCAGCACCGGCCAACCGAACACACTCTCGTAGAACTGCCGGGACCGCTCAATATCGGTCACGGTCAGGCGGACATGCGCGATCGAGGTACTGGTCAAGCCCACCTGAACCATGCTGCCAGAATCGCGGTTGTGCGAATAGCGATGACCATGCCGGTGATGGAGCCGGATTTGGATGCGACGGTCTTGGAGAACTGGGCGCGCGCGATCGACGAGGGCCCATTTTCGTCGCTGTGCTGGGGCGAGCGCATCGCGTTCGAAAACCCGGACAACCTGACGCTGCTTGGTGCGCTGGCCGCCTGGACCAATCGGGTACGGCTGCTGACCACCGTGATCGTGCCGCAGCTGCACGAGCCGGTCATGCTGGCCAAGGCGCTGGCAACCGGAGACATGCTGTGTGGCGGGCGACTGACCGTGGGCATCGGCGTGGGCGGCCGGCACGAGGACTACCACGCCGTGGGCGCCGACCCGGCGACGCAGACGATGCGCGATATGGCCGAACGCGTGGCGGTGATGAAACGCGTCTGGGCCGGGGAAAAGATCACCGACTCGGTGCTGCCGGTCGGGCCGTCGCCGGTGCAGCCCGGTGGACCGCCGCTGTTCGTGGGCAGTATCGGGCCGAAGACCATCCGCAGCGCTGCGGCCTGGGCCGACGGGCTGGCCGGCACCACCTTGGATCTCGACGTCGCCAAGCAGAACGAGCTGTTCGACGTCGCGCGGCAGGCGTGGGCGCAGGCCGGCAAGCCGAAACCCCACCTGGTGACCTCGTTCTGGTTTGCGTTCGGATCGCCCGAACGCGCCCGCGCCCAGATGCACAGCCACCTGCGGCGCTATATGAACTGGATACCGGTCGAATACGTCGACGCCATGGCGCCGATGACCGGCTGGGCCGGCAGTGAAGACGAGCTACTGGCCGTGCTGCGAAAGTTCGAAGAGATCGGCACTGACGAGGTTCAGCTCATCCCGACAAGTTCGGACGTCGGCCAGCTTCGGCGCGCAGCGGACGTCGTCAAGCAGCTTTAGTTCAGGAGGCGCGCTCGTTGACCGTAGCGGGCGCAGGCGGCAGTCCTTTGCGCAGCGTCGCCAGCAGTTCCCGGTACGGGCCGACGAGGTAGACGGTGTCGCCGGCTCGCAGCCAGGCATCGCGGCGTGGGTGTAGCTCGACGGGGGCGTCCCGCCGGGTGATCGCGATGACGCGGGTCTCGGTCGACAGTTCGAACATTCGCAGCCCGTCGAGTTCGCTGCCGGCCGCCACATGCATTGCGCCGACCATGAAGGAGCGCTGTCCGACCGAGAACGTCCCCAGGACCTGCAGGCCCATCGCGGCACCGATGAACCAGGGAGCGGCCAGGTCGACGGTCGACCGAACGTTTTCGAAACCGAACCGCTGTGCCACCGCTGCCCCGAGCGTGCGGTCATATATGCGCAGCACAAGCGGAACGTCGGGCCGGTTGACTTCCGGCATCACCCGGGGACCCAACATCTCGCGCAGCACGATCCCGGCCTCGATATTGACCATGTCGTCCTGGGTCAACACCGCTACCGCTCGGGCGCGGTCGACGCGGGCGGACTCCAGCGTCTGGCGTAGCGTCGCGTCCCCGAAGATCACCGGCACGTCGAGTTCGGCCGCAGTCGACAGGAACCGGTTGTTCTCGTCGCGCTCGATAACCGCGACGTCGTATCCGGCAGTGGTCAGGTCACTGATGACGCGGCTGCCGAATGAACCCAACCCGACAACAATGATGTGGTTGCGAAGGTGGCGCGCCCGACGAACCCCGGCCGATTGGAGGAAGCGACGTGACAGCAGCAGGTCCGCCAGGAATGCGACGAGGAGCGCCGTAACCGTTACGCCGGCGAACATCAATGCGACGGCGAATACTCGTAGCCATGCGGATTGTTGCGCGAAACTGAATTCGCCGTAGCCCACGGTGGTGATGGTCTCGGAGGTGAAGTACAAGGCGTCGAGCCAGGACAGGCGCGGCCTTGTGTAGGAGAAGCGCACTATGACCGTCGACCCGAGCACCAGCATCAGCGCGACCACCAATGAGGGGAAAAGCATCGGGTTGACGTCGTCGCGGATAGCGCGTGCAGCATCCGATACACGCCTCAGCGGGGATTGGCGAGAGCGTGTCGCGGTCGACCGGGGTACCTTGATGCCGCGGGCGGCGAGCTCATCTCCGGTGCCGATCATCGCGGTCCAATCACCGGCGCACACCCGATGATCTCGACCGGGACATGCCACCACCTCGCCGGGGGTAGCGGAGTTCTTGCCGTGAATCACGGCTACCGGTGCCAGGTCGCCGTAGATCTCACGGAGGGTGGCGTCACGTGGTGCCTCGGCGCCTGAAACAACGAATTTGATGCCGGCCGCCTCGATCGGGTGTGTGTTGCGCGCCAGACATGCCTCGACGACCGACGGCGCCGCGAGGTCCGCGACGTCGAGGATGGCGCCGGGACCGTTATCGGCGCCCACCGCTCCACGCAGTACATCGTTGGCCAGGCGCGCAACCACGCGCACATGCGGATTCGTTTTCCTCGCCAGCAAGGCGATTTCGAGATTTTTGGCGTCGTCATGCCCAGCGCAGACGACAGCGCTCGCGCGGGCGAGGTCGGCGCGGGCGAGCTCGTCGCTGGCAAGCTTGACGATGTTGGCGCCCGCGCGGTTCAGCTCATCGGCGATGGTCGTGGCCAGCGCGTCGTCACCGCTGACGATGATGTGGCGGCGCATGCTCACCCACGTTTCGCCGCAATAAGATCAACGCTGTCGAGAGCATGGTCTCGGCCGTTCCGCTGTAGCGCTGAGTCGTCGGGCATAAACCCCCACCTTTGGTGACATTGGCGTTCGTTCGTTGCTATGACTATCGGGCACCGTGCCGATTTGTGCTACTGAAACACCTGATACCCGACGATATCGGCGCTGTTCGACTTTGATGCCGGAGTTGAACACTATTGTGTCGCAAGCACAATCGCGGCATCGGCTGGAACTCGCCGCGCGAGATGAAATACTTAGGGCATGCCCACAGCCCGGCGCGGCCAGAGCAGCATCGACATCGCAGCACCGCCCGACCTGGTGTACGACCTCATCACTGACGTCACCCGGATGGGCGAGTGGAGCCCGGAGTGTTACCGGTGCGAATGGCTGGACGGAGCAACCGCTGCGGCCCCGGGCGTGCGGTTCCGCGGGTACAACCGGCTCGGCCGTCTGCACTGGGAAAGAACAGCCGTGGTCGGCACTGCCGACCGGGGTCGCGAATTCAATTTCACTACCGTCAACGACGGTGCCGGACGTGAAGAAACGCGTTGGCGCTACACGATGGAGCCGTCGCCGTCCGGCACGTTACTTACCGAGTCGTTTCAGTTCCTCTGGTGCTCAGTGCCCAGCAGGCTCGCGGAAGTCTTTGTCCCACGGGGACGTCAAGTCAACCGAGGCATCGAGGAGACGCTGCGGCGCATCCAGCACGCCGCCGAAACACCGGCCTGATCCTCGGTTCGTTTACACGAGCTGAACGTCGGAAGGTGACCAGAACGCGCGCATAGACGTGATCTTGGCGTCCTCGTCGAACGCCATCAGCGAGATGGGCGAGATTTGGGTGCGGCTGCCCCCGGCGTCGAGCCTGAGGTGCCACAAGAACGCCGCCTCGTTGCCAGCGACTCGCAGTTCAGCGAGTTCGGTCTCTTTCTTGGCGTCTTGGAACCCTGCGTAGAACTCATAGATCGCGGCGTGGCCGCGGCGGAGGTCCGATCCGATCGGATCCTCGATGGTGGCGTCGGTGGCGTAAAGGGTCAGGACATCCTCAGCACTGCCCGTGGCGACGAGCGCGAGATAGCGATTGACGGTTTCTGTGATGGCTTCCTGGGGCGGCATGGCTTCGGACGCTACATCCTCGCCGTGACCGCCGCGTCGGCGCGGTATTCGCAGCGATACTGGCGGTGTGCCTTTCATCGAACGCGTCGCGTCCCGCGAGATCTATCGGAACCCATGGCTGGTACTGCGAGAAGACGACATCCGCCGCGCGGACGGCAGCCCCGGCATCTACTCTGTGGTGGACAAGCCGACGTACGCGCTCGTGATGCCCTACGACGGGCACCGTTTCCGGTTGGTCGAGCAGTTCCGGTATCCCGTCGGCGCGCGGCGTTGGGAGTTTCCGCAGGGAACCGCTCCGGATCTGGTCGATGCCGAACCGTCCCAGCTTGCTGAGCGGGAGTTGCGCGAGGAAACCGGATTACGCGCAACGTCGTTTGAGGTGCTCGGCCAGCTCGACGTCGCTCCCGGAATGAGCAGTCAGCGAGGCTGGGTGTTCTTGGCCACCGGAATCGCCGAGGGAGAAGCGGACCGCGAGCACGAGGAGCAGGACATGTGCAGTGAGTGGTTCTCGCGCGAAGACGTCGAGCAGATGATCCGTTCAGGAGTGATCACCGACGCGCAGTCAATCGCCGCCTACGGTTTGTTCCTGCTGCGCCACCGGTGAATCGGAGGCCGGCGTTGGCCAACACCGATCTGACGACACCGTGATCGGCGCGTTCGCTTCCGCCGACGTCGACTATTGCGGGGACCCATCTGGGTCCCCGCATCATGGTGGTCGCTGTCAGCTCGAGGTGACGTACTGCGGGCAGTAGGCCGACGCGGCGTCGACAGCGAACGTCTTGGACCCCTTGGCGCTGAGACCGGTCGACTCGGCCACCGCGTTGATGACCTCCTTGCTCGAGTGGCCCTGGTCGAGGGCGTTGCAGACGCCGTGCGCATCCTTGATGGCGACCGCCGCGCTCGGCGGCGTGATCCCGTCCGCCGCCAGCTGAGCGAGGAACGCGTCATCAACGGAGCTTGCGCCGGCGGTGCCGGCGAAGCCGAGCGCGGTCAGGCCCAGGGCGGCGGCGGTCAGGGTGGTGCCGGCGACGGAGGCGGTGAAACGGCGAGTGAACATCGGGGTCTCCTTGTGCTGATGTGAGTTTCTGGTGGGCGCTGTTTGCGCTGACAACAGAATCAGCACCGGGCCTTTACGGTTTCTCAACAAATTCTTGACGAAATCTCAGCCAGAGCCCGTCGAGGTGGAACGGGTCGCCGGCACCCAAGACCGCGATCGTGTCCGTGCCGATATCGCGTTGCGTTATAGAGCCCGCACTATTGACGCGGTGTGTCCGCGATCGAGGTTTCATGTGGTTGCGGTGCTCGGTGCCATCGCAATCTTCGCGACCCCCGCGGCTCCGGTGCACGCGGCGACGCCGTCGTGGAACGGCAAATACTCGCTGGTGAGGTATGCCGTTAGCAAATCCGGCAGCAGCCTGGCCGCCGGCCAAGCCGAACCCACCTTCAGCGCCGACTACCTGTTCGTCACTGCTTGCTCGTCAGGCCAATGCGTGGCCACTGCCACCAACGGCCCCACTCCCAAGAACCCGACGCTGCCCCAGCCATCTCATTACACTTGGGACGGAACTAGGTGGGTTGAGCACTTCGACTTCCAATGGGATTGCTACATGGGCGAAGGCATTCCGAAAGCGTGGGCACCCGCGAGGTCGTGGGCGTTCTACACGCCACAGGCGGACGGATCGTTGCGCGGTGCCTGGCACACCGATATCAACAGCGGCCCGTGCCGTGGAAGCGTCGAAATGCCGGTGGCGGCGTTTCCTGCAGGGCCTCGATAGGGGAGGCGCCGGCGATCACGCGCGGCCAGAAAGGCCGGCAGCGGCGCGGATCTGCCGACGCGCTGCGGTGCGGTCAGTGTCGGGGAATATGTAGTGGCTCAATGCGGTTCGCGCGACCGCGCCGGCAAGGTCGCGGGGGTCCACCGCTGTGGCGAAGGCGTCCTCGCGGGCACAGCACTGCAAGACAACCATCAACCCTTCGGTGATCATGGGTAACGCTTGCGCCATCTGTTCGTGCGCGAACCCCGGCTCGAGGTCGAGCAGCCGCCCGGGCGGCTGGTCCTCGACGAAAGTCGCGACGACGTCGACCGCGGCTTCCAGTCGTGCGACTCCGACGACTCCGGACATCGCTTTGTCCATCGCCGTGTTGAAGCGCCGGCGTTCGCGCTTTCCCAGCGCATCGATGAGCTCTTCTTTTGACACGAAGTAGCGGTAGATGGTGGGTCGTGATACCCCGGCCAGGGTGGCCACGTCCGAGAGCGACAACTTCCGGGCGCCCGTCCGGACCAGGAGGCGCTGAGCCGCGTCGAGGATCCGATCGGCCAGATCGCCATGATCTGAGCCGGATCCGCGCGATTCGGCGATCGACACGATGGCAGCCCCTACAGTTTGCCGAGTTCGCGCAGCCACGAGATCAGCAGTCGCAGCCCGTCGTCAAAGGACATGGGCTGGTAGCCGAGGCGCCGGGTGGTCAGGTTGTCGCTTGTTCTGGGCTTGCGCTCGCTCTTGGCCGCGGCGTCGGCGATGGCCATCAAGGTAGGCCCGAATTCGGCAGTCAGCGCCGCGGGATCCGTGCGGTGGTCGAGATCCTCGACGCGGTGGTCGATTCCGGCAATCTCGCAGGCGCGATTGATGCCGCCAGCGGTACTGAAGGTGTCTTCGGGCCGGCCGACCAACAGGTAGCGCTCACCGGCCACCCCGCGGTCCAGCGCGGCGATCGAGCCCTTCGCGACGTCCTTGCCCGCCACCCAGGTCACCGGGAAAGCGAGATAGCGCTTGATCTTTCCGCGCATGCCTGCCAGCAGCACCCGGTTGAAGCTGGTGCGGTGCAAGGCGCGTTCGACGACCAGGGCAGGACCGAAGATCGCGCCAGGGTGGCATGTCAGCACGTCGTCGCCCGCAGCAGCGCGCTGGTGTGCTTCCAGAAAAGCGGCGAGCTTGGTGACGGTGTACGGATCGCCTGGCGGGTTTTTGAGAACGGGCGCCTCTTCGAAGTCGACACCGGTGCTTAGATCGAGGAATGTGGCGGTGCTCAGGGCAACGACCCGACGCATGGCGTGGGCTTTCGCCGCAGCCAGGACGTTCGTGGTGCCGACCATGTTGACGGCCTTGAAGTCTTCCAGGTCCTGACTCGCGCCGCCCAGCAATGCCGCACAGTGGATAGCCGCCTCGGCGCCCTTGGCCGCGTGAAGCACATCGTCAGCGTCGCGGATGTCGCCCTTGACCAGTTCGACACCGATCGCGGTCAGCGCCGTGGCTTCGTCCGGGTTGCGAACCAGGGCGCGAATGTGGTCGCCACGCTCGATCAACTGCTCGCAAACGTTGCCTCCGGTCTGCCCGGTCGCACCGGTGACGAAGATCGTGCTGGCCATGGCGGCCCTCCCGGCTTGTTACATATCAAACATATTCAGTGAAGACTGTAAACCTTGAAGTGGGATTGTTCTATATTGAGCTTCATGGCACTCGATCCCTCAAGCGTTCTTCTGACCGGCCGGGTCGCAGTCGTCACCGGCGGCGGCGCAGGCATCGGCCGCGGCATCGCGGCAGGGCTGAAGGCATTCGGCGCGCAGGTCGCGATCTGGGAACGCAACCCCGACTCGTGTGCGTCGGCCGCCGCGGACATCGGTGCGCTGGGTATTACCGTCGACGTCCGGGACGGTGCCGCGGTGGACGCCGCGCTGGCGCAGACCTGCGCCGAACTCGGGCCCGTGACGATCTTGGTCAACAATGCGGGCGGAGTTTTCTGGTCGGGGATCCTCGACACCAGCGAAAACGGTTGGGACGCACTGTACAAGTCGAACCTGCGCCATGTTTACCTTTGCACGCAGCGAGTGGCCCGCAACCTCGTCGAGCAGAAACTGCCGGGCAGCATTATCAGCGTCACCTCGATTGAAGGCGTCCGCGCCGCACCCGGTTACGCGACCTACGCGGCGGCCAAGGCCGGTGTCATCAACTACACCAAGACCGCGGCACTCGAGCTCGCTCCGCATGGCATTCGGGTCAACGCGCTGGCTCCCGATATCACCCTGACCGAAGGCATCATGCAAATAGCGCCGCCGGGATCTGAGCAGCGATTCGGCCTCACGGTCCCGATGGGCCGCGCGGGTCACGTCGACGAGATGGCGGGCGCCGCAGTGTTTCTCGCGTCCGAAATGTCCAGTTACATAACGGGTCAAACGATCCACGTCGACGGGGGCACCCATGCCGCCGGCGGCTGGTACCACCACCCGGAGACCGGCGCATACGCGCTCGGACCGACGAGCGTCTGAGCTCGCGCCTGAAGGCCGAACAGAAAGGTAGCGTGATTCGATGCCGCGCATTGCACCAATCCCTATGGACGAGCTCAGCTCGCATTCCCGCGAAATCGTGGAGGCCGGGGTTGCCGCCGGGCTGTACGCGACGCCGGTGCCGTTGCAGATCTTCGCCTATCGCAGCGCACAGCTCGACCAGGTCAATATGGCCAGGACCCACCTCGGTGCCGGCACTCTGCTCGGCGGCCGGACCCTGGAGTTACTGCGCATACGCAGTGCCCAACTCGGCGAGTGCGAACCCTGTAGCCAGTCGCGCAAGCACGACTCGATCACGGACGAGGATGTCGCATGCCTGCTCGCGCCGGGCCACGGCACCTTGACCCCGCAGGAGCAGATGGCCGTCGAGTTCATCGACCTGCTCTCCGCTGATCACCACGCCATGGACGACGCGTTCTACAAGCGCTTGGGGGAGCATTTCACCGCCGCACAGATCATCGAGCTCGGGTTCGCCTGCGCTTCGTCGATCGGATTGCACCGCTTCATCCACACCCTCGACGTCTACGGCGACTCGCCGCCCGTCATCGAGTACAACCAGGATCAGGTCGACAGCACGAAGTCGTTGTGACTAGCACCGCCCGGACGGTCGGCGGCGGTCGCCAGCGAATACGGAGCAGGACAACGCTTTTCGGTGCTGCCTAACCGGTCTCCTCGTCGGACTCTCGCCGTGGAACCGTCCGCGGGATCTCATGAAGCGCAGTTGCGCAAGAATGACACCATGCCAGGCCGGTCCTTCGATGATGCCAACACATTCCATCGGGCGATGCGCACCTTCGCGGCCACGAGGGTAGGGGTGGCACTCTTTCGCCAAACGGCACACCACCTCGACCAACTCGCCAGCAAGCTCACCGGAGGCAAGCGCAGCTTCGCTGAGATTGTGACCGGCGTTCCTGCCGTCATGCTCACCACCATTGGGGCGAAGTCGGGGAAACCCCGCACTGTCGCGGTTTTCGGAATCCCATATCCCGACGGTTTGGCTGTCATCGCGTCGAACTTTGGCGGTGAGAAGCACCCGGCCTGGTACCACAATCTCAAGGCCAACCCCCAAGCCACTTTATGCATCGAGGGCGATACCTGGCATGCCGTCGCACGATCCGCTACACCCAGCGAGCGCGACGCGATCTGGGCAAAAGGCCTCGAACTCTATCCCGGCTGGCGAAAGTACGAAGCGCGGACCGGCGGACGCCACATCGAGGCGTTCGTCCTCAGTCGGATTTGAGGCGCACTGCACTATCGGCTGTTTTCCGGATATGCCCTTGAGCAGGCATTTTCGAAAGTGCCCCCGGCACGCAGTTCAGAGGCGGTTTTCGGCCGACAGCCGGTCGGCGTGAACTCGGCGTGAACTCCAAGAACTATCGGGGCGCGACCACCACGAGAGGATCCTAGCCCCACTCGCGCCGGCTCCCCGAAGCCAGGGCCGGGGTTCACCCCGGCCACGCATGCGGCTCAATGCGCCGATGTGACAACAACATTGCTGGCGACCGGGAAACGGGCCGACGAATGCATCTGGCCGTCAACGTCTATTCGGTCACGGACACCAGGGGGGGATTGGGCAGAAATTAAGGCCAGGCGGCCACGGCGGCGGCGCTGGTGGATTATCTCCGTCCCAAATCACCCTAGAAACGTTGCCCTGCCCCGGACTGACGTAGTAGTAGGTGTGGCAGATACTCGCGTCCCAACGTACTGGGTCCACACGAAGATTACCGGTCTGCACCGGGGGGTCCCCGGGACACCAGTGACATGGTCCGGCTGGATGGTCTTCTGGACAGCCGGG
This sequence comes from uncultured Actinomycetota bacterium, assembly GCA_963730415.1. Classification (GTDB taxonomy): domain Bacteria; phylum Actinomycetota; class Actinomycetes; order Mycobacteriales; family Mycobacteriaceae; genus Mycobacterium. The sequence goes on from CAVSSC010000006.1 coordinate 27,134, forward strand.
CCAGGCATTTAGCGGCACAGGACCGGGCTTGGCCTGGGCGGTACCTGCTCCCGCCACCCCCGCGACGCCGCCCCACAGCAGCACCGCCGTAGCCAGCCCCACGATGAATCGTTTCATAGATCGCAAATTACTCCCCGTGAACTGGGACGACGCGGAAATCGCGACATGCGGTTCATGGCCGTTAGTTGGTCGGCCAAGTCGTGCCAGCCCACCCGCGCGGTGTTGTAGTGATGTGGTGGTGACGGGAGGACACTTAGGAACACACATCCGATGGTGCCGTCGCATGAACACTCGCGGGGGTGACAAGTTGCGCGCTGGGCTTGCTAACGGTCATGGGCTACCCGACCAGTTGGCACACCAGTCCGACCATGCTGACCAGAATTCCGCCCAGTGCCCAGCGGATGTCCCACAACCGAACCGCCTTCGACTCTTCGCGCTCGGTGGCTATAGCCCCGTCTATCTCGTCGCGAAGCGTTGAGGTCAGGTTCTTGAGGTGGTTGGCCAGCCCGACGACTTCGCTTTCTAGCCGCGCGAGACGCTCGTCGGGAGTGCCGCCCTGAAGCCCCTGCGCTTCGGCCTCTTCCTTGGTCGCCGCCGTCACACTGCCCCACACAGCGCAGGGAAAAAACGCCCGCCATGTGCCGTCTCCGAGCTGCTGCAACTGGCCAATGCGTCGCCAGCCGAAGCCGGCGGAGATCGTGGCGCGTGTGCCGACATGATGCTGGCTCTGCCCGCCCCGCCGGCTGTGGGAGATAATTTCCTGATGAGGATTTTGCGTCAGGTGGGCGATTGAACACCACCGGCGACGATTTGAACCTGATGCGGTTGACCTTGGCCTGTTGAGCCGACGGCCCAGCCACGCGGCCGCCCTGAGGTGGCTGATGTGTCGGCCGAGGTGTACTAGTTTCGCTACGCGCGCCGCCCGCAGGATCGTGATTCCGTCACCGACCACGGGCAGCAATGCGAGCAGGATGACGGTGGCGTCGAACAGGTTCCACGGTTGCCTCAGCCACCGCCGCCCGCCGTGTCTGAGCCTGGTGACAAGCTCGATGAGGAAGAACACCACGAAACACGTGTCCACGCGCTCAAGCGTCAGCGCGTGGGCGTGGTCGACCCAGCTCCATCCCAGGATGGCGGTGTTCACGATGATCGCGCTGAGCATGACGCGGTCAAACCGCGAGGTGTTGCTATGCATCGTGTCCACCACCGACAAAGTGTCAGGCCGCCGATTCGGACCATCCGTTCATTCCCATGTGTGTCTCCAATTCGTGATGTGTTTGTGCTCAGGCGACCGCGCTTTTCTTGGCGCGTTTGCGACCCGCCGGATGCCTCGCGACCGACGCCTCGGGCCGTGGACCAGTTCACGGGGTCCGGTCAATTTGTTGGCAGCGCTCGATCGGGGGGAGCCTCAGTCGTGATAGGCGGCCTGATCGCCGCTATCGACATAATCAAGGACCGCTAAGGCCCATTTGCGGCCTGCGGTGATAAGGCGGAGCAATGATCAGAACCTGTGGATGGCCCTCGGCCTGGTGACGCGAACGGGCGCACCTTCCCGAGGGTGGTCTGAATGTCGAAGCAGGTCTGATCAAGAGCCGGCGTTGGCGCGCTGGTTCGGGAAGGTACGCCCATGCTCACGGTAGTTCACGACCAGGAATCATCCAACGAGAAGAACGACGGTGTCGGTCGGTCGTTGCTCGATGAGATCGTTCGCGACGGTGCCCGGCAGATGCTCACGGCCGCGTTGGCCGCCGAGGTCGCCGCCTACGTCGATGCCCATGCCGGTGAGGTCGACGAGAGCGGGTATCGGCTGGTGGTCCGCAACGGCTACCACGACGAGCGGACCGTGCTGACCGCGGCGGGCGCCGTGGCGGTGAAAGCTCCGCGGGTCAACGACAAACGCGTCGACCCGCAAACCGGTAAACGGCAACGATTTTCCTCCGCGATTTTGCCGGCGTGGGCTCGTAAGTCACCGCAGATGACCGAGGTGTTGCCGCTGCTGTACCTGCACGGGCTGTCCTCGGGTGACTTCGCCCCGGCGCTCGAGCAGTTCCTCGGCACCGGCGCGGGGCTGTCCGCGTCGGCGATCACCCGGCTGACTGTGCAGTGGCAAGACGAGGCCCGCGCGTTCGCCGAGCGGGATCTGTCCGAGGTCGACTACGTGTATCTGTGGGTCGACGGGATCCACCTCAAGGTGCGTCTGGACCAGGAGAAGTTGTGCTTGCTGGTGATGATCGGGGTCCGTGCCGACGGCCGCAAAGAGCTCGTCGCGCTCACCGATGGCTTCCGGGAATCCACCGAATCCTGGACCGATCTGCTGCGTGATTGCCGCCGCCGCGGCATGCGGGCGCCGGTGCTCGCGGTCGGCGACGGCGCGTTGGGGTTCTGGAAGGCCGTGCGGGAGGTGTTCCCCGACACCCGCGAGCAGCGCTGCTGGTGGCACAAGCAGGCCAATGTTCTTGCCGCGCTGCCGAAGTCGGCGCATCCCGGTGCGCTCGCGGCGCTCAAAGAGATCTACAACGCCGAAGACATCGACAAGGCCCAGGTCGCGATCAAGGCGTTCGAGATCGACTACGGCGCCAAGTACCCGAAGGCGGTGGCCAAGATCGTCGCCGACACCGACGTGCTACTCGAATTCTATCGATACCCCGCCGAGCACTGGATCCACCTGAGAACGACTAACCCGATCGAAAGCACTTTCGCCACAGTACGTTTGAGAACGAAGGTCACCAAAGGACCCGGATCCCGCGCAGCCGGCCTGGCGATGGCCTACAAGCTGATCGAGGCTGCACAGACCCGCTGGCGCGCGGTCAACGCACCACACCTGGTCGCCCTCGTCCGCAACGGCGCCGTCTTCCACAAAGGGAAACTCCTCGAACGGCCCATCGACATCACACCAGCAGAACCCGACGAATCACACGAAACGGAGGTCGCCTGAAATACCCCATCCACAGGTTTTGACAATATCTCGATAAGGCGAGAGCGGGTGCGCTGGGCTCTACTAGAAAACAGACAGTCAACAGCGGCTCGTCTTAGTTCAGTGTTGTCTACTGAGTCTCCGCTGATCGCGTCCCAGCACTTAAGCGCTAGGTCTTCAGCAGCGAGAAAAGCCACAACGTCATCGTCGTTACTCATAGTGCTGGTGGTCAGAATCTTTCTCCGGGATAAGTACGCGGGGAGGGGCGGTTTTCGTGGCCGAAATGTCATCAAAGCGATCTCTCTGGTTCCTCTCAGCGGCCGTAGCATTCCGGGATATGAGTACCCCTTCGCCGGGGCCTGGTCTGCGGCTGGCGTCAGATGGCAATAGGTATCCGCAGCGGTGGGAGTACAACTACATCGCGTACAACTGTACGGGCGACAACCTGGACCTGCTTGAACTGCAGCAGAAAGCAGACGCGGCAGGGCAACGGGGTTGGGAGATGATTAACTTCACGGCCGTACGCTACGACCAGGGCGGCGCCAACATCTATAACCTCCACCCCCAGAGTCGGACATGGAGCGTCGTGTGTTTAATGAAACGGCCTCTCCAGTCTGTATAGGTCATTTTCGCCTCCCGGTTTGCCTGTGAGCCATTCTTAGCGGTTCTTAGGATGTTTATAACCGGGCGGCATTTGCCAGCCTTCTGCGGCTTCCTGCCAGGACTTACAGAGAATCCGGCTTGGATCATTCGGGAGAAAACCGGTCGGCAGTTCACCGAACCCGATCTGTACAGAGATAGCGCGGAACACGTCAGACAGCTCGGCAAACCTTGGCGCTCTTGTTGGTGAATGCCGCATGGGTCGATCTGTGCCCCGACCTGAACATGCCAGACATGTGAACGCTGTCTCGCCTAGTACTGCAGCCGTAGTTCGGGATTTGTGTGTTGTGGCGTGTCTGCGCTGGTAGAGGCGGTGACCGCGGCATTGTTCGGGGTTTGTGAAGACTCTAGAACTGGCCGCGGTCGCCGCGGTTCATAGCGTAGACCCTGATCGGTGGTGGACTGAGTTCTCGACGGTGATCGATCGGATCGCACCGCGTTTCGCCCGGTACGAACCGCTGCGGCATGCCGCAGAACTGGTGCTGGGTATGGTCTCGGGGCTGGACCGCAAGAATTGCTGGACGATCGCCGAGCACCGCGGCGATGCCACTCCCGACGGGTTGCAGCACCTACTGTCACGGGCGAAATGGGACGCCGAAGCGGTCCGCGATGACCTACGTGACTACGTTGTCGACGCCTTCGGAGACCCCGGCGCGATCCTGGTCGTCGACGAAACCGGTGACGTGAAGAAGGGCGTGCATTCGGTCGGGGTGCAACGCCAGTACACCGGCACCGCCGGGCGCATCGAGAACGCCCAAGTTGGGGTGTATCTGACCTACGCCGCCCCACGCGGACATGCCCTCATCGACCGCGCCCTGTATCTACCACGATCATGGGCCGAAGATCCCGGTCGCTGCGACAATGCCGGAATCCCCACCAACAAAAGGGGTTTCGCGACCAAACCCACTCTGGCGGCAGCCTTGGTAGCCCGCGCCGTGGAGGCGAAGGTTCCCGCAGCCTGGGTGGCCGGCGACGAGGTCTACGGAGCCGACCCGAAGCTGCGCGCCGCCATCCGCGGTCACGGCCTGGGCTACGTACTGGCCGTGGCGGCCAACCGGCGCGTCCCCACCGCAGCGGGTCCGATCCGCGTGGATCGACTCCCGCCCCAGTTGCCCACAGGGGCCTGGCAGAAACACTCCGCCGGCACCGGCAGCCACGGACACCGCTACTACTCCTGGGCCTGGATCGCACTGCAACCTGAAGACGACACCGACACCGGCCACCATCATTTGCTGATCCGCCGCAACGATGCCACCGGCGAGTTGGCCTACCTGCGCTGCTACAGTCCACACCCGGCGCCGTTGCGCACCCTGGTGGCCGTGGCCGGTCAACGCTGGCGCATCGAGGAATCCTTCCAAACCGCCAAAGGACTCACCGGCCTCGACCAACACCAGGTCCGCCGCTGGACCTCCTGGCACCGCTGGACCACCCTGGCCATGCTCGCCCATGCCTTCCTGGCCGTAGCGGCGGCTACCGAACGCGACCACCAACCCACACCAGCCGGACTGATTGCGTTGACTGTCAACGAGTTTCGACGTCTCTTCGACGCCCTGCTCCTAGTCACCCACCACACCGTCACGACCCTGCTGGCCTGGTCACGATGGCGCCGACGACACCAATACCGAGCCCGACAATCCCACTACAAACGACGCCAGCACCAATGATCACGATCTACGGCTGCAGTACTAGGAAGTCGTGGGCAGCCCCACAGCATGTCCTCACTGCGTCTCGAAATAGAGCGCAAACCGGACAGCAATCGGTGCATGACGAGACACCGTATTCTCCCAGTTAGCGATGTCTCGAAAATCCTTCTCACCCAAGGTGTCTCAAATGACTGTCTAAGTTTGGTCAAGCCCTTGGGCTCCGCGTTCGTCGTGGATTTGGCTTTGGCCATCGCGGGCGCGGCGCCGGCATGCGAACCGGTAGCCTCGGGTACCGATCGACACTGCTCACCGCCAGCCGCGCCAATAAACCAGCACCGGCGAGCCGGCCTCCACGCCGACTCAGCGGGGTGATCCGGCTGTTGACTACTGCGCGGATGCCGCGGCGTAGTCAGCGTCGAAGGTGGAGCCGACGGCGGAGATAAGGGCCGGCGCGGTCGCGGTGTCCAGCGCAAGGGACAGTTCGCGGTTTTCGAGAAGGCTTGCGGTGGAGAGGTTTTGGCTGCCGATGATGAGCGCAGTGCTGTCGGTGAGCAGGATTTTTTCGTGCATGTACAGCCCCGTCTTGGTGACCGGTAACAGGTGCACCGAGCAGCCGGCTTCTGACACTTCGGCCACGGCATTGGCCCACGCCGGGTTGTCGGTCAGAACGATGCGGCAGTTCACACCGCGGCGTGCAGCCTTGTCCAGGGCGGACAGCACGGCGCGGTCTTTAAGTTCGTTGCTGGTGACATCGACGCTGTGGGCGGCCCGGTCGATGCGCTGCAGGAAGCTGGCGCGCGCTGTCGGCGACCAGATGAGGTTAGGTGCGGGGGTGGCCGCCGGCGGGTGTCCGGATGGTGCCGTGGTGTAGTCGGTGTCGAACGTCGCATTGATGGCTGCCACGTCGGTGGGGTTGGTGTCCAGTACCCAGGCATCGCGGCTGGTCGAGTAGTACTGCGGCGTCAGATTGCCGGTGCCGACTGCTGCGGTGGTGTCGTCGACAATGATCGTTTTCTGGTGGTAGATCACGCCGTTGGGGGCCCATTTCACCTCGACGCCGGCGTCGCTGAGTTCTTGGAAAGCCGCGGCGTTGGTCTCGTGGCCGTGGAATGCGGCGTCGAGAATGACCTTGGTGTCCACGCCCCGGCGGTGCGCGTCAATGAGCCCGTTGACCGCGGCGGGATCGGTGAGCTCGTACATGGTGATGCGTACCGAGCGGGCCGCGCCGCTGATGAGACCGATGATGCGGGAGTAACCTGCGTCGGGCTCCTGAATCAATTGATAGTTCGCATCAGCCGCCTGTGCGCGCGGCACCGCGGAAGTAGTCAAGGCAGCCCAGCCGCAGCATGTCACGGCCAGCGCGACGGTTGCCATGGCGACCACTGTGAGCGCTTTCCGCGCGGCCACGGTTATGAGGCGCATGTGTCCAACCGTATTGGAGCGCACTGACACTCCCGTGCGCATAAGAGGTATTGGGCTCGACTCGGTTATCTCTTTGCGAGACGGGACGCCGACCCTTCTAGCTGCGGGTCTGCGGAATTCCCAACAGAATGGCGGACCCATTTTCCCATCTTTATGGCGGATCCTAGAACCGTACGCTTGTGCGGAATTCCCAACGAGGCACAAACGGCCGGTGAACTTCGCCGTGGTTCAGCCGCTGACTCATGGCCTCAGTCGTCTTGCTGACGGAGCAGGTCGGCCCAGTTGCGCGGCACTCGACCGCGGGGACCCGGGACCGTCTGGTCCTCGGGACGGCATTTCGGTGGGGCAAGTTCGGGACCTTCGTAGTAGTCATTGGTCTCGTAGTCCCAAAACCAGTCCTCGCCCGGCTCGAACGATCGGATGATCGGGTGCCCAGTCTCTCGCCAGTGCTCCGTCGCGTGCCGGGCCAGCGAATCGTCGCAGCAACCGATGTGGCCGCAGGCCGCACACCGCCGCAGGTGCACCCACCAACCGCCGTCGGCATCACACTCGGCACAGCCGATACCACTGGGCGGCACCGATGGGTCGACAGCAGCAGTCAACGCGACTCTTCCTCCCTCGCTGATGGCGTGCCCTACAACAGCGACTTCGCCGGCCATCCCTGCGCTGAGCAGTTTCTGCCCGCTCCCACGGCGATGCCGAAACGCCCGGTCATGACCGCACCGCTGAGCCAGCCGAATCTAGTCTCGCGCGTGGCGGTTCTTGACTACTGCGGATCATAGGTGTGTCGGCTGAGCCGCTCATTTCGTGATCCGGCGGAATCGATCGTCAACGACATCACCGGTCTGCCCTGATGTCGGGTTCTACGGCACCGGGAATCTTTTGCGACTAGGTAGAAAAGCGGTCTCTCAGCTCGGTGGGCGGTTAGGTCGCTGGACAGGCGTCACTGCCCTTCGACTGCCTGCACCAGGCCGTCGCGGAACCGCGCGACGTGTTATCCGACTCTCTTTGGCCGTTAAATAGCGAAAGCAACCGTGCGCAGCGGTCATACCGCATCGACACCAAAGGGGAGTCATGGCCGACACCGAGAAGACCCCCGCGACGCTGCTGGACGAGCTGGCTGCGCTAGAACCGGCGCGGCGGCGTGAGCTGGCGAAGCAGCTGCGGAAGGTGGCGGAGACCTTCGGAGAGGTGCCTGACGGTAGGGACCGCTCACACGCTCGGGCTGCTGGCCCACCTGCTCGACTCCGACTGACGGGCGCTGACTGGTACTTGTCCTGTCGGCTGGGCGGGCCGCTTCCCATTCCGGTGCCTCGAATGTGTGCAGTGAGGCGCGCGGATCCGGGTCAAAGGACCCTTTTCGGGACGACGGGGGAGGCAGAACCTGAAATTCGTACGGCCAGACCTCGAAGCCCGAATGCGGGCGGCCGGGCACGAGGGGAGAAGGAGGGGCTTAGTCCATGACGACTGGCTGTAGAACTAAGACCGGGGTCTCAAGGAGGTAGTTATGTCCGCCAAAACGAAGGTCTCGGCGCTTGACCACGCGATGCAAACCGCGCATACGTGGATCAACGACGTGGCCAGGGAGTTCGACACCGAGGATCGGGAGTTCGCCTACCGAGTGCTGCGCGCGTGGCTGCACACCCTGCGCGATCGGCTCACCGTGGAGGCGAGCGCCCACTTTGCGGCTCAGCTGCCCGACCTGATCAGGGGCATCTTCTACGCCGGCTGGAATCCCAGCGCCGTCCCCGAGATGTACGACGCCCAGGCCTACGCTGCGCGGTTCGCCCGTGAGGCGATCATCGCCCCCGACGACGTCGGCAAGGCGGCTGCGGCGACCACCGCAGCCGTATTGCACCATCTCCCGCCTCCCCAGATGGACAAGGCCCTGGCTCAGCTCCCCAGAGAAATCCGCACCCTACTGCAAGCCCAGCGGTGAACTTGCTCAGAAAACGGCGGCACCTACGCGGCTGCGATTGAAGCGGTGATGCCCCAGCTGCAAGACGACCTTGGCCAGCCGAAGCCGCCGCCGTGGCGGCCACCCGGCGTTGGGCCGACAACCCGCCATAATTCGTCGGGTCTCGGCGTTTGATCGGGCAAGAAGAAGGCGACGCTCGCCTCCCGACCCCAACCGACCGTGTCTCGAAAGAGACGACATACGAGGGTCTCAAAACTTCGTGTCGGAGATGGCACAGCGATATGACGGACATCGTCGACCAGCAGTGAAACGATTCCGGTCCCGGAATTTCGCGAGGCGTTGCGACGACTTCATCCGATCGCGGACGAAAACCCGGACGGCTAAAAATGGCGAGGACCACGGATTTGTGGCCGCCCGTGATCGTGGGATGGCCGGTAGGGCGGTCGTCATGGCCACGGAGATGACCCAGACGGACCGGCGGGGTAACTTTCGCGCCTGAACGTGTGTGTACCAGTCGGTCGATGAGCAGCACGGGACGTGCATCCGGTGGCACCGGTGCAGAGGGGATTCCGATGACGAAGATCTACTACGAGTCCGACGCTGACCTGTCGGTGCTGGACGGGCAGTGGATTGCCGTCGTCGGGTACGGCAACCAGGGCCGCTCGTGGGCCCTCAACCTGCGTGACTCGGGCCTCGCGGTGGAGGTCTTCACCCGGGCCGACGCCTCCCGGGACCAGGCCGAGGCCGAGGGTTTCACGGCCCACGAGATCGAGGCGGCGAGCGAGTGCGACGTGATCTGCACCCTCATCCCCGACGACGTCATCCCTGAGCTGCCCATCACGCCTAAGCCGGATGCGCTGTGGGTGCTGGCCTCGGGCTACGCGGTGGCCTTCGACCGGATCGACCCCAATTGCGACGTCGGCATGGTCGCTCCCCGGATGCTGGGTCCCGAGGTGCGTGAGTGTCACGTGGAGGGCTAGTTCCTTTTGTGTATCTTTGGCGTTGGCGTTGCATAGTGACCCAGTCGCCGAGCTGGTACCCATCGACCTCGTCGTGCCGCGGCACGCGAGCATCACCGTTTAGGTCGACGTATTCCAAGAGTCGGCGGAACCCCTCCTCCCATTGATCAGGTAGCGCTGAGCGACGTCCGGCCCCAGCGCGATGCGCCGTCGCCCGCCGCGGTCAACCGCGTGACCGTCCGTCGTACATCGAGTCGAGCAGCGACTCGTATTTCGCCTCGACGACCTTGCGCTTGACCTTCATGCTGGGCGTCAGCTCGCCCTCTTGGACCGACAGGTCGTGGTCGAGAATCCGGAAGTCCTTGATGGTCTCCCAGCGGTTGAGCCGGCCGTTGAGCTCCTCGACGCATGCCTGCAAGTACCTGTGGACTGCGGGGTCCTCGGCTAGCAAGGGGTAGTCGGTGGCCTTCAGGCCCTGCGCCCGGCCCCACTGGGCCAGCGCTTCGGGATCCAGGGTGATCAGCGCGGTCGCGTAGTTGCGGCCGTTGCCATGAACCAGCATCTGGCTGGCCAGCGGACAGATCGCCTGGAACATGCCCTCGATGGCCTGCGGCGCGATGTACTTGCCGCCGGAGGTCTTGATCAGGTCCTTCTTCCGGTCGGTGATCCGTAGCCGGCCCGCCTCGTCGATCTCGCCGACGTCACCGGTGGCGAACCACCCGTCGGCGCCCAGCGCCTCGGCTGTGGCCTCGGGCAGGTTATGGTAGCCGCGCATCACTCCGGGACCCCGTACGAAGATCTCCCCGTCGTCCTCGATCTTGATCTCGGTGCCGACAAGCGGCGGGCCCACGAGCCCTAACGTCGGGTCCTCGGGGCGGACGATGCAGGCCCCGGCGCTGGTCTCGGTCAGTGCGTAGCCCTCGAGCACAGGCATCCCGGCGGCGGCGAACCAGGCGGCGACGTCCTTCGAGAGGGTGGCGCTGCCCGAGACGAGGAAGCGGATCCGGCCGCCCAGCCGGGCGCGGATCTTCGACAGCACCAACCGGTCGGCCAGCGCGTACTGGGCCTGGACCACCCGGCTCGGTTGGTGGCCCCGGAGCCGGGCCTGGGAGACCTTGTTGCCCACGCCGAAGGCCCAGGTAAACAACCGGTATCTGATCCCACCCTCTTCCTGGATGGTCTGTACGACCTTCGAGTGCACCTTCTCGAAGATTCGCGGGGGCCCCGCCATGAACGTCGGCCCGACCACCGCGAGGTTCTCCACGATCTTGTCCATGCGGCCGTCGACGGCCGTGGGGAAGCCGATCTGCAAGTGCACCGCCTCCAGCATCTTGCCGAACGAGTGCGACATCGGAAGCCACAGATAATGCAGGTCACTAGGCGACACGATGTCGATGGCCTCTGCCCCGGCGCCGATGTACGTCCAGCAGCGGTGAGGCAGCTCCACGCCCTTGGGCCGCCCCGTGGTCCCCGACGTGTAGATCAGCGTGGCCAGCTGCTCGGGCTGCACAGCGGCCACCGCCTCGTCGACCGCGGTCGGGTTCTCGACGAGGTGCTTGGCACCCAAGGCCTGCAGGTCCTGCAGGCTCAGCACCCACTCGCCGTCCGCCTCGCCGTCGAACGTGACCACCCGGAGCACGTCGGGTATGTGGTCCCGCTGGGCGCGCAGCTTAGCGATCTGAGTGTCGTCCTCGGCGAAGACGATCCGCGATCCGCTGTCGGACAGGATGAAGGCGGCGTCCTCGCCGCCGGTCGAGGGGTAGACGGCGGTCGTCGCAGCGCCCGCGCACATGATCGCGAGATCCGCGTACAGCCACTCGATGCGGGTGGCGCTCGCGATCGCCACCCGCTCCTCGGGCTGGATCCCCAGCGCGAGCAGACCGGCGGCCGTGGCCTTGACCGTCTCCGCAGTCTGCCTCCAGCTGACCGACGCCCAGCCACCGTTCGTCGGGAAACGGAACGCCTCGGCTTCGGGGGTCGCCGCGACCCGGTCGTAGAACATCCGGGCCACCGACACCGCCGGCGTCGGGTAGCTGCTGGTATCTGCTGTGCCGGCGGTCGTCCTCATCGCGATTCCTCGATTCCTCGCTCCACCGTTGCCCGTCCGGGCGACTTGGGTACGCCAGGCAACCCGCACAAGACCAGCCGCACCGTCCCGGAACGGTTGCCCCCGGCCAAGATCAAGCGATTATCCGTGCTACAGCCGGCCAAGACGCTCATCGCGACTACCGAGGAGTGGGCCGCCATCGGGCGGCCAGTCCAGATCCTCAAGAAGCTGGCCAGCGGTCGGTGCCACGTCCCGGCTGGCGGCGGTGCGGTTGATGAAAACCGCCGGCAGCGACTAACGAGCAGCTGGCTTTGGGGCGGCCTTAGCCGCTGGCTTTGCGGGGGCCTCGGCAGCTGGCTTTGCGTCGCCCTGCTTTTTTAACGTCTCGCTCGCGCTGTTAATGATGCTGCGCACGAACTCGTGCTGGGTCGTGACGAGCTTGTCCGCCATCTCCAGGGCGGCGTCGACGATGGTCTTGTGTCCCGACGGGCGGTCGCCGCGCGCGGGGATCGCCTCGTCGACGGTGCCAACGAACTTGCGCACGGCATCGATCGCGGCCCGCTGTCCGGATTCGACCGACTTGAGCACTTCGCCGGACAGGTCTGCCGCTCGCTCCACCACAGTCTGCTTCTCAGTGCTCTCCGCCATGATCGCGCTCCTAGGGTTGAATGCAGAAACGAGCTTCGGCATCAGAATGCGCTCCGGCCGCGGCGTTCTATAGGGCCGATGGTCCCTGCTCCGCTTGATGTGAAAACGACCTCGGGGGAAGAGGCTGACGTGTGGTCGGGCCTGCGGGCCAGTTGGTGAAGGTGCTGGATGTGGTTGCACAAGCGGACGGTGCCGCGGAGCGGGCTGGCGGCGGGAAAGTGGTTGATATGCGAGGTTTTTCGCGGATATCTGCTGGTGCAGGGGTGTTTGCTGGCGGCCCACGGCAGACCAAGGTCGGACCGGAAGAGAAGATTCCTCCTCTCGGCTGTGGCGCCCAGCACGAACACTAGGCACCCACGCGAAGCAAGGCCCATCAACTGGGCACAGCGCGGTGGGCTTGCGTCAGGCGGGAAATGTCTCCTGACGCCGAGGCCACATTTCACCCCGCCATCATGCACGCTTGGTAACCAGGTGGTTGGTGCTTCGGACGGGGTTCCTTTCGTCAGGAGCGCCGTCCGACTTGTGTATGGCGAACTCCCGGAGCCGGTAGCGGTCTGCTTGCCGAAGTAAGCACTCTGCGAGCGGGGTGATCGTGTCCTGGGTGGCAACCTCTTCGTTGAGCACTGTTCAGATCCTGGAGCAGCGACGGACCATTCATCAGCGACCAACCCTGACCACCTGGTGCCCAGTACGCCGTCGCTGACGGACATCCCGCCCCTTCAGGTGGCTCCGCGGTATTGGGGGACGATGGGTTCACGATGAGCAGGTTGCCACGATGATCGATATGAACAGGCTGCGTGAGCCGACGGCAGAGTTGGGATTCATGCCAGCCACCACCGATGCGGCCGCCATCGAGCGGCACCGGCGACACACCAAGAACCCGGACTACTGGCTGGCCCGCATTACAGGGACAGCCTGACCGTGTGCGGAATGCGGGCGGCGGGGTACAGCGACATGGATATCGCGGAAAGGATCCAAGCCAATAATCTGAACGCAGATTTCTTTTATGTCGAGCAATTCGTTCTGGCTGCCCATCGCGCGCGGTACCCCCAGTACCTCGGGGGCATCAGCCAACCTGGACCGTCAGTGCCGTAAGTACGCTGCCGGTACTTGTTCTGTCGGCTGGGCGACCGCCTCCCAATTCCGGTACCCCGAATGGGGCACTGAGGCGCGCGCACCCGGGTCAAAAGACCCTATCGGGGGGATGAGGGGAGGCGAAATCTGTATGGCTCAGAGCCCTAAGCCGGGCGGCTTGGTCAAGGAGGAGTGACGACCGCCAAGAAGCCCCTGATGATCAGGCAATCGCTGTTTTCCGACTACTTGCCGAAAAAGGCTTCCAACAAAGCGGCCCAGCCCCCGAAGAAAAAGGAGCTCCGAAACTGAGCACTCCGACATCAGGAATAGATCTGATCGCAGGTCGTTGCGACGAAGAATTCCGCGAGGTGGCGGACGTCTTCAGGAAGCAGATCGCCGGTACCGACGGCGGCGCCGCCGTGGCCGTCCACCACCGCGGCCGGCTTGTCGTCGATCTGTGGGGTGGGGTTCGCGGCCTGGATAGGGTTCCCTGGACACGCGACACGCTTGCCATGTGCTGGAGCACGACCAAGGGCGTCGTGGCCACCTGCGCCCATGTGCTCGCCGACCGCGGGGAGCTCGACTACGACGAACGGGTCGCCACGTACTGGCCGGAGTTCGCCCAGAACGGTAAGGGTGACGTCACCGTTCGGCAGGTGTTGAGCCACTCCGCGGGCCTACACCGCCTCGGCACCATCATCGACCACGGATCGAGGATGCTCGATTGGGAGCACATGACCGATGCGCTGGCTCGGGCGAAGCCGGCATATGAGCCGGGAACCTCGGTGGGCTACCACGCGCTGACGTTCGGTTGGCTTGTCGGCGAGCTGGTGCGGCGGATCTCCGGCACACCGATCGAGGAGTTCCTGCAGAAGGAAATCGCCGAACCGCTCGGGCTCGACGGCCTGCATATCGGCTGCCCGCCCGAGCAGCGGCACCGGATAGCGCCACTGGCACCGATGTCGCCCGCTTTGACGCGTTGGTCTAGCCCCCTTGGCAGCTTCGCGTTGAACCAGGTGTCGCGGGGTCTGCGTGTCCTGAGGTCGCCGATCAACCCGCATCGGATGATCAACGCAGCCCTCTCCCGCGGTATGGAGGACGTCATCGTGGACCCTCGACTCCAAGATGCCGCCGTGCCCGCGATGAATGGGTATTTCGATGCCGTGTCGCTCGGCGCCATGTACGCGATGCTCGCCGGCGGCGGCCAGCTGGGCGGTGTGCGCATCCTTTCCGAGGAGACGGTCCGCAAGGCCTCCGAGATCCAGAACGACCAACGAGACCGGGTCATCGTGATGACCATGCAGTGGCGCCTTGGCTACCATCGGCTGCCGATTATTAACAAACAGTTCCCCCGCGGCTATGGCCATTTCGGGTTCGGTGGCTCCGGCGCTTTTGCCGATCCCGGGCACGACCTGGCCTTGGCGATGGTGTGCAACCGTGGGCAGGGCACACCGATCGGCGATCTGCGGATTCTTCGCCTCAGTCAGGCCACAGCCCGCGCCGTCAAGTCCCTCGACTAGGTCGTGTCTGTTAATTGGAGGCGGTCGGCGGTGATTGCTGCTGCGAGGATGACTCCGCCGAGGTAGGTCAGCGCGTACTTGTCGTAGCGGGTGGCGATGCCGATCGTTGGTCCGCAGGATTGTTGTCGCTCCTCTGATCGGTGCTCACCGAGCACATCAGCGACAATCCACCTGTCGGCCAGCTCGGGCTTGGTGGCGAGCTGAGGGCCGCCGTAGTGCAGGGTTAGGGTGGGTCATGCCCGCCATCGAGGAGCCGGTGACGGTGCTGGGTCGCGGCACCGTCGCTTGCGGATGCGGTTATGACGCCGGATTTCTCGACGTGGAATCGGTTAGCTGGCCAATGAATACGTCGAAGCTGACGATCATCAATCCGCTGGCCCAAGAGAGTCTGGCCCAAGAGAGTTCAGTGGCGGACGCGGGGGCGCGGTGATGGTCAGCCGGTTATCGGGGATGGATGCGGTGTCGCTGCACATCGAGAGTTCGACGGTGCCGGCCCACGCCGTCGCGCTGATCATCATCGAGGCGTCCGATCAGCTCAGCCATCAGCGGCTACACGAGCTGGTTGGCTTGTCGCTGCCGCGGATGGCGCGCTTCCGCAGCCGGGTTGTGGGCAAGCCGCTGGGATTGGGTCAGCCCGTGTGGGCCGAGATCGACGACTATGACCCGACTCCCCAGATGCACAGCGCAACGGTTCCTGCTCCCGGTGGCCGCCAGGAGTTCGCCGACCTGATCGCGTGGCTGACCGCCGGGCCGCTGGATCGCCACAAACCGCTGTGGGAAGCGTGGAGCATCGACGGTCTCGAGGGCGGCCGGTGGGCGTTGGCGGTGAAGATGGCGCCTGCAATAAGCGGTGGCGTCGCCGGGGTGGCCTCCGTTTGGCCGCGGCTACTGACTATTGGTCCGCGAGACGACTCGACCAGCTATCTGCCGGCCGAGCCGGGCCTGGGCAAGCAGCCCTCCATCGGCGAGCTCGTCACCGACACGGTGCAGGAGCTCCTGGAGAATCAAGTCACCGGCGTTTGGCTGATCGCCGGGACCATGCCTGGTGTGCTGCGGGCCGCGGTCCACCGGCTGCGCGGCACGGGCGGGCCCGACCAGCTGCCGCACGCGGCGTCGTCGATGCGTGGGCCGGTGCCGCGCACCGTGTTCAACGCGCCGCTGACTAAGCGGCGGGCGGTGGCCTTCGCCTCGATCCCGCTTGCCCAGATGAAGACGGTCAGGCACGCGTTTGGGGGCACTATCAATAACGTTTTCCTGGCCGCCTGCACAGTGTCGCTGCGCGCCTGGCTGCAACGCCATAGCGCCGTGCCCGACTATCCGCTGTTGATGCAGATACCGCTGTCGCTGCGAGACGCCGATTCGACCACCGTCGACAACCAGTTCACTTTCGGGCGTATCCGCTTCCCGGTGCAGCTCGACGATCCCGTCCAGGTCCTCACCGACCTACACGCAGCCGCTGACAGGCTGAAGACGGCCCGCAGGAGCAATGCTGAAAAGATTGGTCCCACGGCCGATTTGCCGACCATCGCTTCGCTGATCCCGCCGAATGTCGTCCACGCCGGCATGCAGCTCTATACCGGGCTGGGCTTGTCGCAACGGCTCGCACCGATCTCGCATGGCATCGTCTCGAATCTTCCCGGGCCGCGGATGCCGGTGTATTGCGCTGGAGCCAAGGTCGTCGGCATGCACACCGCGGCGCCGCTGATAGAAGGCGCCGGGTTGAACATCACGCTGATCTCCCACGGCGACGTGATGGATCTCAGCGTGTGCGTCTGCCCCGACAACGTGCCCGCGGTCAACGACATCGCTACCGGCATCGTCGAATCAGTCGGCATTCTGTTGGCGGCTGCCGAAAAATCTCCACGCGGGGTAAGCCCATCAGTCCTCACAGAGATGACGCCACACGCCAAGAAGCGTCCGCAAGTCCGGCGCTAACTGAATACCACCGGTCCGCAGCGGGCGAGCAATGATCAGAACCTGTGGATGGCCCTCGGCCTGGTGACGCGAACGGGCGCACCTTCCCGAGGATGATCTGAATGTCGAAGCAGGTCTGATCAAGAGCCGGCGTTGGCGCGCTGGTTCGGGAAGGTACGCCCATGCTCACGGTAGTTCACGACCAGGAATCATCCAACGAGAAGAATGACGGTGTCGGTCGGTCGTTGCTCGATGAGATCGTTCGCGACGGTGCCCGGCAGATGCTGACGGCCGCGTTGGCCGCCGAGGTCGCCGCCTACGTCGATGCCCATGCCGGTGAGGTCGACGAGAGCGGGTATCGGCTGGTGGTCCGCAACGGCTACCACGACGAGCGGACCGTGCTGACCGCGGCGGGCGCCGTGGCGGTGAAAGCTCCGCGGGTCAACGACAAACGCGTCGACCCGCAAACCGGTAAACGGCAACGATTTTCCTCCGCGATTTTGCCGGCGTGGGCTCGTAAGTCACCGCAGATGACCGAGGTGTTGCCGCTGCTGTACCTGCACGGGCTGTCCTCGGGTGACTTCGCCCCGGCGCTCGAGCAGTTCCTCGGCACCGGCGCGGGGCTGTCCGCGTCGGCGATCACCCGGCTGACTGTGCAGTGGCAAGACGAGGCCCGCGCGTTCGCCGAGCGGGATCTGTCCGAGGTCGACTACGTGTATCTGTGGGTCGACGGGATCCACCTCAAGGTGCGTCTGGACCAGGAGAAGTTGTGCTTGCTGGTGATGATCGGGGTCCGTGCCGACGGCCGCAAAGAGCTCGTCGCGCTCACCGATGGCTTCCGGGAATCCACCGAATCCTGGACCGATCTGCTGCGTGATTGCCGCCGCCGCGGCATGCGGGCGCCGGTGCTCGCGGTCGGCGACGGCGCGTTGGGGTTCTGGAAGGCCGTGCGGGAGGTGTTCCCCGACACCCGCGAGCAGCGCTGCTGGTGGCACAAGCAGGCCAATGTTCTTGCCGCGCTGCCGAAGTCGGCGCATCCCGGTGCGCTCGCGGCGCTCAAAGAGATCTACAACGCCGAAGACATCGACAAGGCCCAGGTCGCGATCAAGGCGTTCGAGATCGACTACGGCGCCAAGTACCCGAAGGCGGTGGCCAAGATCGTCGCCGACACCGACGTGCTACTCGAATTCTATCGATACCCCGCCGAGCACTGGATCCACCTGAGAACGACTAACCCGATCGAAAGCACTTTCGCCACAGTACGTTTGAGAACGAAGGTCACCAAAGGACCCGGATCCCGCGCAGCCGGCCTGGCGATGGCCTACAAGCTGATCGAGGCTGCACAGACCCGCTGGCGCGCGGTCAACGCACCACACCTGGTCGCCCTCGTCCGCAACGGCGCCGTCTTCCACAAAGGGAAACTCCTCGAACGGCCCATCGACATCACACCAGCAGAACCCGACGAATCACACGAAACGGAGGTCGCCTGAAATACCCCCATCCACAGGTTTTGACAATATCTCGCAGTAAGTACGAAATTTCGGTCGTCCATGGAGCTACTGCGCGAGTTCCCTTCACGGCACGCTGATGCGGATCGACGCTCGCACATACGAGGTCTGACGGCTTACGCCCCCCAAGACCTGTAGAAAGCCTTTAGCGAAATGCGATGAAAGCGTGAGTGTCCACGTTGCCCTCCGGCGGGGGTTCGCCTTGTCTTGCCCCTGTCGGGGGCCACAAAGCCCCGCCCGGGGGCAGACTGTGGCTGTGGCGGATCGCCATCGCTCACGCATCACCCCTGATCTCGCCCGTGCAAACCTGTCCGGTGCAGCGTGTGCAGGTCGTAGCAGCAACTGGACACTATTGGGCCGCGACCACCCGGACGCAGAGCAGCACGCCCAGCAGGCGGTGTTGGCTTGTTTTGGCCTGCCCCGCTCTGGACCGCTGCACCCGCCTGCTGGCCATACAGGACCCTCCTGTCGGCATGATCCGGGCCGGGCGAATCTTCGCCGACCGCCGTTCGGTCCTGGCTGGCAAGCGGCAAGAGCGGAACCCCGTGGCACCTGCGGAAGAAGGCGGTCGTGGGCCTATATCCGGCCCGATACAGGGGCAAGGTCATCTGGGACGCCAACGTCGATCAGTAAGTGGGTCGACGCCGTGGGGGCAGTTCGGAACCGATCTTGCTGGTTTGGTGACATCGCTGGCGTTGATTGCGCAGAATGTCGATGCCGCCGAGTTGCTCGGCGGGCGGCGCGACATTGCTCTCAGGCACCGCTCTGGGGAGGGGGCAGCCGATGGACAGGCCCGGCACTGGCGTGGCCTTGGAAGCGGCGCTGGCTCGATGGGGCCGCGCCGCTGCTGTGGTCGTGCTTGTCGTCGCTGCCTTGGACTGGGTGGGCTGGGCGACTGGTGTCGAGGGGTTGACGCGGGTCTATCGGACCTGGCCGCAGATGGTGCCGTGGACTGCTCTGTGGTTGGCCGCGCTGGCGGCGGCGATCCTGGCGCAATCGGGGCGGCCGTCGCGTGGTCGTGTGTGGGTCGGGCGTGGCGTGGCCGTGGTGGTGGGTGCCTTTGCCGTCGTGGTCTTCGCGGAGTATGCGACCGCTCGGTCGTTGGGCCTGGACCAGGTTTGGTTCGGGGAGGCAGTGCGCACGCTGCAATCGTCCTGGCCTGGGCGTCCGAGCCCGCAGACGGCGGCGTCGGTCCTGCTCCTGGCCGCCGCCGTTGCGCTGACCCGAGTGGATCGCCGCTGGACCGGCATGGTCTGGCCGGTGTGCGTCGTGGGTGGCGCGGTCATCTCGTTTGTCTCAGTCGTGGCCTACTTGTTCGGTGCTATGGCGCTGGTGGACGTGAGCCGTCAACCGGCATAGCGATCTCGACCGCCTTGGCTGTGCTGCTGCTCGTCGTGGCGACGTCGGTGGCGCGCCCTGACCGGCCTCCGCTCGCCTGGCTGCTCGCCCGACCCGACCGGGGGGCACTGGTGCGATTGTACGGCCTCGCCGTCGGCTTTCTGATCCTCGTGGCGTTGTCGCGGGTAACGTTCCTGGCCCTGGGCCGGAGCGAGAATGCGGCCTTTGCCCTCTCGGTGATGGTGTGCACGGTCGTAGTCGTGTTGGTCGGGTTCCGCTTGCGCCACCAAGAGCAGAGTCTTCTGATAGAGAAGGAGCAACTGAGCAGGGAACGCGCTGACGCTGAGATGCGCTACCGCATCCTCGCCGACAACGCTGTCGACATCATCGTTCACCTTCGCGGCAGCCAGGTCGTCTGGGTCTCGCCGTCGGTGGAGGCCGCATTGGGGGGGCCACTTCAGCGGTGGATCGGCTTAGGCTTCCGCCGCCGCATCCACCCCGACGACCTCGACACACTCGCAATCGCGCTGCAGAGGATCGCCAGCGGCGAATCGGTCCAGCAACGGTTCCGGGTCCGCTCCGTCGACGGTGGTGACCACTGGGTCGACGGCCACGGAAAGCCCTACGTGGATGCTGAGGGCAACACCGATGGGCTGATCGCGGCCCTGCGTATCGTCGATGATCGGGTCGAGGCAGAGCAGCAACTCGAACGGTTGGCCCGGTTCGACACTCTCACCGGGTTAGCGAATCGTGCCGAGGCGATTAGCCGCCTTGAGTCCGCGTTGGAGCACCCGCCAGCTTTTGGAACGCACCTCGGCATCCTGTTCTGCGACGTCGACCACTTCAAGAACATCAACGACACCTGGGGACACGGCATCGGCGACGCCGTGCTCACAACTTTGGCGGCCCGAATCCGCGAATCTGTCCGTCAAGGAGACACGGTTGGACGGACGGGAGGTGATGAGATACTCGTCGTGTTGCCCGGCCTCCACAGCATCGACGAGGTCGCCCACATCGGCGAGAAGATTCGCTGTCGCGCCGCCGAACCGATCCACGAATCCGGGAACACGATCCACGCGACCTTGAGCATCGGTGCCACTATCGCCGTTCCCGGCGAGCCCGTTTCCTCGATCACGGCCCGGGCCGACGCGGCGATGTACCAGGCCAAGTTAGGCGACAGGAACACCGTCATCCGGGTCGAACCAACCCAGCGATCACGACCTACTGTTCGGTAATCCGCTTTTCCCTGGCTGTCGTTCGACACGACGAAATGGATCTCCACGGTCCCAGGGGCAGCAGTGGAACCCGACGACGGGCTGCGTCGGCCTCGTGGTCACCCCTTATTTATCTCCGATCGGGCCACCGTGGCCGATTTTGTCTCGAAAGAGACCAATAACGAGACATCCTTCGGCCTCATGGCGGTCACGCACTACGTTGAGTCACCGTCGCTCCAATTCGGATACGCCTGTCTCGAAAACGATGGGTTGATGGGACTTGGACGTCTCAGTCGTCAGCGTGCGTGCTTGCTGGCTCAACGATTCAATCTCGTGTCTTGAAAACCTGTCTTATAACCAGTAGTATCAAAACCTAGAGTTCGGCGGGATTATGAGACAGAGGAACGCGGTATGGCTGTGATCGGGTACGCGCGAGTCAGCACCACCGACCAGAATCCCCAGCTTCAGCTCGATGCGCTTCACGAAGCCGGGGCGACGCGCATCTTCACCGACCACGGTGTGAGCGGCTCCACGGCGTGCCGACCCGAGCTTGATGCTTGTCTCGACCATCTCCGCAAAGGCGATGTGCTCACGGTCTGGAAGCTGGATCGGCTCGGGCGGAACACACGACATGTTCTCGCGGTCGTGGACCAGTTGGCTTCGCGGGGGATCGGATTCCGAAGCCTCACCGAAGGTCTGCACACCGAGGGTCCGATGGGCACAGCGATGCTCACCATCATGGCCGCATTCGCCCAACTCGAACGCGACACCATGATCGAGCGGACCCGGGCCGGGCTGGTCGCTGCCGCGGCGAATGGTCGAAAAGGTGGACGCCCACGCAAGGTCGACGACGCCGATGCCGCCAAAGCCCGTCAGCTCAGGGAGAAGGGCATCGCGGTCACTGACATCGCGAAAATGTTGGGAGTCTCCCGCGCCACCGTGTATCGCTACCTGGCCGACGAAGCTGCCTAGCCCCCGTCGGGGGCAACAACGAAGCTGCTTGGCCCCCGGCGGGGGCAACAACGAAGCTGCTTGGCCCCCGTCGGGGGCAACAACGAAGCTGCTGGCCCCGCGGGGGCCAACGATGCTGCCCCCGGCGGGGGCAGCAATGGGGCCGGCTTACCCCCGGCGGGGGCAGTAGATAACCCGAACGGTCAGCGACCCGAGTGCGACGCCCATACGTATCGCATCCCATCAGCCGCATCAGCACGAGCCCACCTGTCGGTGGGTGAAAGGAGATTCCGCCCATGACGTTAACAACGGCACAGATTGACCGGGCCTGCGGCGTTCTGCTGGGCACCGCAGCCGGTGATGCCCTAGGAGCTGCATACGAGTTCGGCCCGCCACGCGGTCCCGACCTAGAGGTCGCCATGGTTGGGGGCGGCAGCTTCGGTTGGGAGCCCGGCGAGTGGACCGATGACACCTCCATGGCGATCGCAATAGCCGAGGTGGCCGCCACCGGGGCGGACTTGCGTCAGGAAGAGGCGCTCGACGCCATCGTGGGGCGATGGTATGAGTGGTCCCAACACGCCAAAGATGTCGGAGTGCAAACCCGGTCGGTCCTCAGCCGAGCGGGCCGACACGGCATTTCCGCGCAGAGGGCACGCGCGGAATCTGCCACGCTGCACAAACTTACTGGCCGCACCGCGGGCAACGGCTCCCTGATGCGCACTGCGCCTGTGGCGCTGGCTTACCTCCATGACGAAGCAGCCCTCGTGCAGGCAGCTCGTGCAGCCAGCGAACTGACCCACTACGACCCCGAGGCCGGTGACGCCAGCGTGCTGCTGGAGCCTGGCGATCCGCCACGCCATCCTCACCGGCCAGGTCGACGTTCGAGTCGGCCTGCGACACATACCCTCCGAGCGGCGTGACATGTGGGCAGGGCGGCTCGACGCCGCGGAGAAGTCGCGGCCATCGGATTTCCCGAACAACGGCTGGGTTGTCGAGGCGCTGCAGGCCGCATGGTCTGCTATCACGACTACGCCCATCCCCGAGGACGATCCGGCCACAGGTGTGTTCCGAGTCGACCACTTGCGTCTGGCGCTCGACGCCGCAGTGCGGGGCGGCAACGACACCGACACCGTGGCCGCCATCGCGGGCGGACTGCTCGGCGCTGCCTACGGGGCATCAGCGGTCCCCGCGGAGTTCCGTCGCCTGCTCCACGGCTGGCCAGGCATGCGCACCCGCAACCTCGTCGCGCTCGGATCTCAGATCGTCCGTGGAGGCAAGCCCGACCGCTTCGACTTCAGCTACAGCGGATACCAAACCGGTGTCATCATTCAGCATCCGTATGACGAGGGCGTCTGGCTCGGCGACATTGGCGCTCTGCGCCCGTTGCCCGAAGGCATCGATGCGGTGGTGTCGCTGTGCCGGGTCGGCGACGCCGACCTGCCAGCCCACGTCGAACAGCTCGATGTCCGCCTCATCGATCAACCGGGCGTCAATGGCAACCGGGACTTCGTGCTGCTCGACACCGTCCGGCTGGTCGAGCGGCTGCGCACGGAGGGCAGGACCGTGCTGATCCACTGCGTGCAGGCCCAAAGCCGCACGCCGACCATCGCCACACTCTACGGGGCGCGCCTGCGAGGCAGCCCCATCGCCGAGGTGATGGCTGATCTGAGTGACGTGTTGCCGGAGGCCCGTCCGATCCAGGATTTTTGCGAGGCGCTGCGGCGACTTCACCCGCTCACGGAAAAAAGCGGGGACGCTTAGCGCGATATCGCCAACAGGTCGGCTTCGTCCGTGGCTGCGTGCTCACGGAAGACCATGTCCGGAGCCGGGCTGGCAACTGGTCATGGCTTGGATGTCCGGCTCGCAGCCTTTGGTCTCCTCACCGGCCTGGAGAAGCTCCGGCAAACCAACGGGAGCAATGATCAGAACCTGTGGATGGCCCTCGGCCTGGTGACGCGAACGGGCGCACCTTCCCGAGGGTGATCTGAATGTCGAAGCAGGTCTGATCAAGAGCCGGCGTTGGCGCGCTGGTTCGGGAAGGTACGCCCATGCTCACGGTAGTTCACGACCAGGAATCATCCAACGAGAAGAATGACGGTGTCGGTCGGTCGTTGCTCGATGAGATCGTTCGCGACGGTGCCCGGCAGATGCTCACGGCCGCGTTGGCCGCCGAGGTCGCCGCCTACGTCGATGCCCATGCCGGTGAGGTCGACGAGAGCGGGTATCGGCTGGTGGTCCGCAACGGCTACCACGACGAGCGGACCGTGCTGACCGCGGCGGGCGCCGTGGCGGTGAAAGCTCCGCGGGTCAACGACAAACGCGTCGACCCGCAAACCGGTAAACGGCAACGATTTTCCTCCGCGATTTTGCCGGCGTGGGCTCGTAAGTCACCGCAGATGACCGAGGTGTTGCCGCTGCTGTACCTGCACGGGCTGTCCTGGGGTGACTTCGCCCCGGCGCTCGAGCAGTTCCTCGGCACCGGCGCGGGGCTGTCCGCGTCGGCGATCACCCGGCTGACTGTGCAGTGGCAAGACGAGGCCCGCGCGTTCGCCGAGCGGGATCTGTCCGAGGTCGACTACGTGTATCTGTGGGTCGACGGGATCCACCTCAAGGTGCGTCTGGACCAGGAGAAGTTGTGCTTGCTGGTGATGATCGGGGTCCGTGCCGACGGCCGCAAAGAGCTCGTCGCGCTCACCGATGGCTTCCGGGAATCCACCGAATCCTGGACCGATCTGCTGCGTGATTGCCGCCGCCGCGGCATGCGGGCGCCGGTGCTTGCGGTCGGCGACGGCGCGTTGGGGTTCTGGAAGGCCGTGCAGGAGGTGTTCCCCGACACCCGCGAGCAGCGCTGCTGGTGGCACAAGCAGGCCAATGTTCTTGCCGCGCTGCCGAAGTCGGCGCATCCCGGTGCGCTCGCGGCGCTCAAAGAGATCTACAACGCCGAAGACATCGACAAGGCCCAGGTCGCGATCAAGGCGTTCGAGATCGACTACGGCGCCAAGTACCCGAAGGCGGTGGCCAAGATCGTCGCCGACACCGACGTGCTACTCGAATTCTATCGATACCCCGCCGAGCACTGGATCCACCTGAGAACGACTAACCCGATCGAAAGCACTTTCGCCACAGTACGTTTGAGAACGAAGGTCACCAAAGGACCCGGATCCCGCGCAGCCGGCCTGGCGATGGCCTACAAGCTGATCGAGGCTGCACAGACCCGCTGGCGCGCGGTCAACGCACCACACCTGGTCGCCCTCGTCTGCAACGGCGCCGTCTTCCACAAAGGGAAACTCCTCGAACGGCCCATCGACATCACACCAGCAGAACCCGACGAATCACACGAAACGGAGGTCGCCTGAAATACCCCATCCACAGGTTTTGACAATATCTCCCGCAGCGGCGGCGCGCGGTCGAGGTGGGTAAAACGTCGTCGAACCCGGCCTCACGGCACAGCGTCAAACACACAGAGCCTCAAGCTAATCAGACCGATTACACGACGCCACGGGGCGCTGCCCACCGCCGCCGCCAACTTGTGATCGGTTGACTGTCCGACGCCGAGCTGCGGCTGCTTGCAGCAGTACAGCTGGTCGACGGAAGGTGTACCGCTTCGCCGTAGCTCTGTCGCAACCAGCTCTGGAAGCTGATGGGGCCACCCTCAGCGGGTAGAAATCCCTCTATCCACCTGTCTCGAAAACGACGAGATACGAGGCTCTCAAAACTCTGTGCCGGAATCACCGTGAACGCCGACGGCCCCCTCGTGGAAGTGTCCAACCGCCTATCCTTTAAGGCCCTGGACTACCTTGCATCGGTTCTTTTGTGAGTTAGCACCGGCCCAGTGCATGACGATCCCGCACCGGGGATGCGTGCTTGCGGCTTAGTAGGCGAAGGGCCGCTGGTTGTTGAAGTGGCCGCCGGGCTTGAGGTCGTCCAGGCTGGCGAGCGCCGGCACCATGTCGTCGCGCAGTGACCGGGCCAGGTCGGCGGAGAAGCCTTCGCGCACCACGACGCGCAGCACCGAAACGTCGGTCGCGTCGTCGGGCATGGTGTAGGCCGGTACCTGCCAGCCGTAGGACCGAAGCGCATGGGAGACGTCGAACTCGGTGTAGCCGAAATCGCCGGCCAGCCGTAAGCAGACCACCGGGATCGCCGAGCCGTCGGAGATCACCTCGAAGTGCTTGCCCTTGCGCAACTCGTCGGCCAGCCAGCATGCCGTCGACGACAGGCAGTGCATCACCTGGGTGTAGCCCGCGCGACCCAGCCGCAGGAAGTTGTAGTACTGGCCGATGACCTGGTTGCCCGGCCGGGAGAAGTTCAGGGTGAACGTCGGCATGTCCCCGCCGAGGTAGTTCACCCGGAACACCAAGTCCTCGGGCAGGTGATCGTGACTGCGCCACACCACAAAGCCGATGCCCGGATAGGTCAGCCCGTACTTGTGGCCGCTGACGTTGATCGACACCACCCGCGGCAGCCGGAAATCCCACACCAGATTCGGCTGCAAAAAAGGCACCACAAATCCGCCGATGGCCGCATCGACATGCACCGGGACATCCACGCCGCCATCGGCAGCGAGCTTGTCCAGCGCGGCGCAGATTTGCGCGACGGGTTCCAGTTCGCCGGTGAAGGTAGTGCCCAGGATCGCGACCACGCCGATGGTGTCCTCGTCGACCGCGTTGACCACTTGCTCGGGCGTGATCACGTAGCGGCCCTTCTCCATCGGAAGATACCTGGGCTCGACGTCGAAGTAGCGGCAGAACTTCTCCCAGACCACCTGCACGTTGGAGCCCATCACCAGGTTCGGGGTGCGGGTCCGCCAGCCGGTCTTGGGGTTGTCACCGACACGCTGGCGCCACCGCCACTTCAGCGCCAACCCGCCCAGCATCACTGCCTCGCTGGACCCGATCGTGGACACCCCGGTGGCGGTGGCCGGGTCGTCGTCGCGCAGCCCCTCGGCATGGAACAGGTCGGCCACCATCGACACACACCGCGACTCGATCGCGGCGGTGGCCGGGTACTCGTCCCTGTCGACGATGTTCTTGTCGAACGTCTCGGCCATCAGCTTGTCGGCCTCGGGATCCATCCAGGTGGTGACGAACGTCGCCAGGTTCAGCCGTGAGCTGCCGTCGAGCATCAACTCGTCGTGGATGAACCGGTACGCGGCGGCGGGCTCCATATCTTCGTCGGGCAGCCTCAACGCGGGCACAGGCGCGGTGGACAGCCGCCCGGTGTAGGCGGGAGAGATCGACGGCGACGGGCTCAGCTTGTGTGGCATGACAGATGTCCTTTCGGTGTTCAATTGACTGCACACCCACTCCACCACCACCAAGCGCGAGCCCCGCTTCCGGGCGCGACACCGCCGAGCATCACCTCTTGCCAGTTCAGCGGCCCAAGACCCCGTCGACCTGAACGACATCGACACCGAACTATCGTCACGTCTTGAACGGGGAACTCTGCGGCAGACAAATATTGGACCGCCTGCTAAGCCTTGGCATAGGTCGGATAGGAGCCGATGGGCCATGATCGCCGGTGAAATCGGCTCGGGGCCCTTCGGTTACACCGCCGTCGGTGAGCAAGTCGGTATGGCCCAGCGGATGGAATCGGTGGCCCCGCTGGGTGGGGTACTGCTCAGCGCGTCGACAGCGCGACTTGTTGATGGCGCTGCGACTCTCGGAGAATCTGAGCTGGTTCAGATCAAGGGCGCCGACGCACCGGTACCCGCAGGTCTTCGTCGCGCCACAAGCGTTGCAGCTTCTTGTAACCAGCGCCGAGGGGCCCCGGGGTCGTTTCACACCAAGCGTCGTCCTCGCGTGTGCCCCGTCACTTGGCCAAGAAGGCCGCGAGCGCAACGCAGATCGAGACCACAGCGAGCAACCCATTCGCGACGGTGAGGTACAGGATGTATTTGGCTAGTTTCTGATCCGCGCGTATCGCGCGCTCTGTGTCGGCGGCCAAGCTCATCGAGGTAGTAGCTCACGCTGGGATTGAGGGCATGGGCGATGTCATCGTGCGCCTTTATCAGGTCTTCGTCCGAGGCATCGCGCAGTTGCTGGAAGAGCAATTCAGCAATGCTCGTCGAGTGTTCACGAGCGCACCCAACCCCAAATAATCGCGCTGACCTGCTGATATCTTGATGCGTTCACGAGCACTCATGAGCACAGCGAAGTGCCTTACAACACCCGAAGCAGCTTCCCGAGCTGAATACGCGGGTTCGATTCCCGGCAGCTCCACCAGGCCGCTGGTCAGCGGCCCTTTTTCGCTCGTTCACCGGGTTTCATCAACTTTTCGCAATAAAGGTACCTAGCGCCGACGCCACGTCGCTGGACGCTTTTCAAGGAACGCACACATGCCCTCTTGGGCATCGTCGGCGCGGGCGTTCATCGCCATGACGGCCTTCGTCAGGTCGTAGGCCCGGTGTTCATCGAGCTCAACCTGAGCGTAGAACGTTTCCTTGCCAAGCCCTACGGTCAGCGGGCTCGAGGCCACGATGGCGTCGATGATGGCGCCGAGCTCGTCTTCGAGCGCTTCCGCCGGGACGACGCGGTTCACGAGGCCCCAGTCGAGTGCGGTCTCAGCGGCGATCGGCTGGCCGGTGAGCAACATCTGCAGTGCACGCTTCCTGCCGATTGCGCGCGACAGCGGCACCATCGGAGTCGAACAGAAGAGGCCGATCTTGACTCCTGGGGTGGCGAAACGGGCGCCGTGGGCGGCCACGGCGAGGTCGCAGGCGGCGACAAGCTGACAGCCCGCCGCTGTAGCCATTCCCTCGACCTTTGCGATCACCGGTTGGGGGAGGCGGTGGATAGTTTCCATGAGCTCGGTGCAAACATCGAACAGCCGCTGGTAGAACGCGTCGTCGCGGCCGATCATCTCCCTCAAGTCATGACCCCCGCAGAACGCCGGGCCGACCGCATCGACGACGATCACACGCACGTCAGGATCCTCACTAAGCCGGTGCAGCCTGGCGATCAACTCCTCCATCAGCTCGAGGCTGAGGGCGTTACGTTTCTCCGGCCGGTTGAGGGTGAGGCGAGCCACCGGCCCGTCCACGCGTACCAGGACGGGCGCCTCGGCCGCCAGCCTGCCCATGCAGGCGAGCATACGTCCGGGGTGTTCAGCCAGGACGTGTAGGAGAGGGTTGTTGCCTGAAATCGTCATTGCCTCGAGTCGATTCGTGCGCGATGTAAATCGAGGACGCATCGGGCTGCTGTGCCCTAGTCCGCAGCACCGGACGGACCTCTGCACCGTCTGTACCTATCGCGTTGCATCGGCGCAAGGATCAGCACATACAACAGCGCAAGCCGATGACGCAGATCTTGCATTGCTTGCAGCGGACCTGCTCGAGGCTGGCCTGACAACACAACCGGTAGAGACCGTGATCGCCGTGCTCTCATCACACCGCGGTGGCAGGTCGATCAACGCTGCCGCCAAAGCATCAGGGATCCACTACCGAACTGCACAGCGGATCGTGGAGGCTGCCGCCGAGCACCGGCAGCGGCAGTTTGTGGTGGTCGGCTGACGATGTCACGTGTCCGAAGCCCGGTCCCATGGCCCCCGCAGACCAGTGGTCCCATCACCCTGGCAAGCGACGGTTGTCACCAGAAATTACGATTCACCAAAGGAGGGAGCGCTACCGAGGCGGTATGCATGGCTTATCCGAACGCTCCACGCTGGCACCGCTTGGGATGACGGACGGTGGACACACAGCTGCTAGTCGTAGGCGCCGGGCCGTATGGACTGTCGACGGCAGCCTTCGCGCTCGAGCACGACATCAACACTTTGGTGCTTGGCCGGCCGATGGACTTCTGGAAGGCCAACATGCCCGCCGGAATGTTCCTCCGGTCCGGGCTTGACTGGCACCTTGACGCAGCGGGGATTCATACACTCGAGGCCTATCTTGAGGAGCGGGGTATCGCGGTTGGGGATGTCGACCCCATACCGATCGGCGTCTTCCTCGACTATGCGGAGTGGTTCCGGACGGCGAAGGGGATCGAAGTTTGCGAGAAGCTCACCGTAGATCTCGACAAGCGCGACGGCCGCTTCACGGCCACCCTAGAGAGCGGCGAGCAGATCGTGGCGGACGCCGTTGTCTGCGCGCCCGGGATCCGGCACTACAAGACGGTTCCCGATTGGGCATCCGATGTGCCGCCTGGACGGGCGGCTCACACATGCGATCTCGTTAGATTCGATGACGTGGCCGGACAACGCGTCCTAATTGTCGGCGGCCGGCAAAGCGCATACGAGTGGGCTGCTCTCGTCCGCGAGCACGGTGCCGCTCGAATCGACATCGTGCACCGCCACGACGTGCCACGATTCGAGCGGGTGAGTTGGAGCTTCGTCGACGAGCACGTGCAGCGGACGCTGTCGGTGCCGGGGTATTGGCGCAACCTCGCCACAAGTCAGCAGAAGGAAATCACGCAACGGTTCTGGGAGGTCGGGCGCTTGACACTCGAGCACTGGCTGGCGCCCCGGTTGGATTGGGCGGGAATCCACCGTTGGCCCAATGTCGAGGTCGTCCGGTGTGGTGCAGCCGCCTCGGGCGAGGGTCTGGTTGTGGAACTGTCCGACTCGCAGCAGCTCGACGTCGATCGGGTGATCTTCGCATGTGGTTACCGCGCAGACCTATCCCGCGTTCCGTACCTGGCGACCGTTCTCGATCGAGTTGAAATCCGGGATGGTTTTCCGACCCTTGACGAGGCCTTCGGGTGCACCCTCGACGGGCTCTACATCACCGGCTTCTCGGCGACGCGAGACTTCGGGCCTTTTTTCGGTTTCGTCAAGGGATCCCCGGCATCCGCCACACTCATCGTGGGCGACCTTCGCCGTAGGACATAGCCCAAAGCGAGGGAGCGGGTTAAAAGCCGCGGCGGCCGCCCATACGACCTCCGACTAATCAACCATCATCACCGAGGCTGTCACTGAGCGGCACGATCGGAGGACTTCCGGCATGGAGTCCATAGGCGGGAGCTGGACAGGTTGGTGGCTACTCTTGACGCCGTCAAGACCCGAGAACGAAACCGCAGATAACGAGAGGTACTGAATTGGACCAAAACGGAACGAACCGGCAGCTCAGCAGGCATATTGCCTGGTAGAGCGTCGGTTTCGATTCCCGGCAGCTCCACCGCAGGGCCGCAGATCAGGCTCGTGTCGAAGTCCCGCACCTGTCGGCGGCGGTTCCAGGCGCGGGCGTTGCTGCGCTACACCCGAAGTTGGCGGTGCCATTGCGGCGGCGACAATCCAAGTCGAACATGTGATGCCCCAAAAGTGAGCGCGCGAGCAGCGAAACGACCAGTGCCACGACGTATCCCGGCCCTCAGTGGGCGGACGTCAGCGCACCGGGCGACGGCTCCGAGCGCGCTCAGGCCGCGACGCCTTCCGGGCAGGATCGCGCCCGCCATCAATCCACAGAAGAAACCCAAAAGGAAGAACCTGCGTGCGCGTCGCTTGTTCCTCCGCACAACAGCTGATGCGAAGAATCCACATGTCGCCGCAATGATGGCTACCGCGAGGAGCAGAGAAATCAGATGTGTCGGTCCGAGCGACCCCATATCGCAACCTCCGGGCCGTCGTCTGCGTAGGCCGCTTGCCCGATCCAACCATCGTCTTCGCCGGACCAGCATTACTGGCCAATGTTTGTAACCAAAGCGAGCATGAAGCGTTAGCCGCCCGCTGCCACACCAGACCCGGCGTGCCGCCGAGCAGTTCGTCCACGGGACCGATGACGGCGGGGAGGGTAAGCGACACGATCGCAGTCTCGTGGAGGCTGGGGGATGCCGTAGTCATTGCTGCGTCTCCCGCTCAGCTCGGTTCCGTCGAGCGGCGAACCGTGCGATTAGGCGAGAGCTGGATGGCACACGGATGGCACGCGGCACATTAGTAAAGGCAGAAATAGCCTTTGACGTGCAAGAACACTGGTGCCCCCGGCAGGATTCGAACCTGCGGCCTTCTGCTCCGGAGGCAGACGCTCTATCCCCTGAGCTACGGGGGCGCACCGACTTTGTTGTTGCGCCATTGGGCTCCGACAGACTAACGCATCGAGGTGACTGCTCGGCCACGCAATGGATTCGGGGCGGGAGCACCTCAGCCAATAGGATGGACGCTCGTGACCCCCGCCGACCTGGCTGAGCTGCTCAAAACCATCGCTGCCGCGGTGCTGGCTGAGCACGGGCTTGACGCTGCCGCGTTGCCGCAGGCGGTCACCGTGGAGCGACCCCGCAATCCCGAGCACGGCGATTACGCCAGCAACCTGGCGCTGCAGCTGGGCAAAAAGGTCGGCGCAAACCCGCGTGAATTGGCCGGATGGCTTGCCGAGGCGCTGTCACAGGCCGACGGTGTCGCCTCAGCAGAGGTAGCCGGACCCGGCTTCATCAACATGCGCCTCGAGGCGTCGGCGCAGGCCAAGATCGTTAACGCCGTAATCGACGCCGGCGACAGCTTCGGTCACTCCAACGCACTGGCTGGGCGCAAGATCAACCTGGAATTCGTCTCGGCCAACCCGACCGGACCCATCCATATCGGCGGTACCCGTTGGGCTGCGGTCGGCGACGCCTTGGGCCGGTTGCTTTCCACGCAAGGCGCGGACGTGGAGCGGGAATACTATTTCAATGACCACGGCGCCCAGATCGACCGATTCGCCAGCTCACTAATCGCCGCGGCCAAAGGCGAACCAACCCCTGCCGACGGCTATGCCGGCAGTTACATCAACGACATCGCCGCCCAGGTGTTGCAGAAGGCGCCCGACGCGCTGAGCCTGCCCGAGCCCGAGATGCGGGAGACCTTCCGCGAAATCGGTGTCGACCTGATGTTCACCCACATCAAAGAGTCGTTGCACGAGTTCGGTACCGACTTCGACGTCTACACCCACGAAGACTCGATGCACATCAGTGGCCGCGTCGACCAGGCCATCGCCAGGCTTCGCGAGACCGGCAACATCTATGAGAAGGACGGCGCAACCTGGTTGCGCACCAGCGCTTTTGGTGACGACAAGGACCGCGTCGTGATCAAGAGCTGATGGCAAGCCGGCTTATATCGCCGGTGACATCGCCTACTACCTGGACAAGAGGCAGCGCGGCTTCGACTTGTGCATCTATATGCTCGGTGCCGACCACCATGGATATATCGCCCGGCTCAAGGCCGTGGCGGCTGCGTTCGGTGATGATCCGGCCACCGTCGAGGTGCTCATCGGGCAGATGGTCAACCTGGTTCGCGACGGCCAGCCGGTCCGGATGAGCAAGCGGGCCGGAACCGTGATCACACTCGACGACCTGGTCGAGGCGATCGGCGTCGACGCGGCGCGCTACAGCCTGATCCGGTCGTCGGTGGACACCCCGATCGACATCGACCTGGCGCTGTGGTCCTCGGCGTCGAATGAAAACCCCGTCTATTACGTGCAATACGCGCATGCCCGGCTGTCGGCGTTGGCCCGCAGCGCCGCCGAACTGGGCCTGATCCCCGACACCGGCCACCTCGAGCTGCTGAGTCACGACAAAGAGGGGGTGCTGCTGCGCACCATCGGCGAATTCCCGCGGGTGCTGGAAACGGCGGCATCCCTGCGGGAACCACACCGGGTATGCCGTTACCTGGAAGATCTCGCCGGTGACTACCACCGGTTCTACGACTCGTGCCGGGTGTTGCCCCAGGGTGACGAGCAGCCCACCGATCTGCACACTGCGCGCCTGGCGCTGTGCCAGGCCGCCCGCCAGGTCATCGCCAACGGGCTGGTGATACTCGGAGTCACTGCTCCGGAGCGAATGTGAACGTCCATCCCGCCGGACCTCGGCACGCCGAAGAGACCCGTCACCCGGGTAGTCCGCCGCGACCGCAATCTCCCGAAGAGCTGCTGCGGTTGGCGCCGAATGTATGGCCGCGCAACATGGTTCGCGACAAAACAGGTGTGGCCTCCATCGCCGGAGTCTCGCTGACCCAGCTTGCCCAGGAGTACGGGACTCCGCTGTTCGTCATCGACGAGGACGACTTCCGTTCCCGGTGCCGCGATATCGCCTCGGCCTTCGGCGGCGGCCAGAACGTGTACTACGCCGCCAAAGCCTTCCTGTGCAGTGAGATCGCCCGTTGGGTCGACGAGGAAGGCCTCTCGCTTGACGTGTCCACCGGCGGGGAGCTCGCCGTTGCGCTGCACGCCGACTTTCCGCCGGAGCGGATTACCTTCCACGGCAACAACAAATCAGTCGCGGAATTGACCGCGGCGGTCAAAGTCGGCGTGGGCCACATCGTCTTGGACTCGATGACCGAAATCGAGCGTCTCGATGCCATCGCGGGAGAGGCGGGCGTCGTCCAGGATGTCTTCGTTCGTCTCACCGTCGGTGTGGAGGCGCACACACACGAGTTCATCTCCACAGCACACGAAGATCAGAAATTTGGGCTGTCGGTGGCCAGCGGCGCGGCGATGGCAGCGGTGCGCCGGGTATTCGCCACCGATCACCTGCGACTCGTTGGGCTTCACAGCCATATCGGCTCGCAGATCTTCGATGTCGATGGCTTCGAACTCGCCGCGCACCGGGTCATCGGGCTGCTCCACGAGATTGTCGGCCAATTCGGCGTCGACAAGACCGCACAGATCTCGACCGTGGATCTCGGCGGTGGCCTGGGTATTTCGTACCTGGCAACCGACGACCCACCGCCGGTGGCCGAACTGGCGGCCAAGCTGAGCGCGATCGTCAGCAACGAGTCAGCGGCCGTGGGGCTGCCAACACCGAGACTGGTGGTGGAGCCCGGACGTGCCATCGCCGGACCAGGCACCATCACGCTGTATGAGGTGGGCACCGTTAAGGACGTCGACGTGAGCACTTCGGCCCAGCGACGTTACGTCAGCGTCGACGGCGGCATGAGTGACAACATCCGCACCGCGCTCTATGACGCGCAGTACGACGCCCGGCTCGTCTCGAGAGTCAGCGACGCACCGGCGACGCTGGCCCGCATCGTCGGAAAGCACTGCGAAAGCGGTGATATCGTCGTGCGCGACGCGTGGGTGCCCGACGATCTGCGGCCCGGCGACCTGCTTGGGATAGCCGCGACCGGCGCGTACTGCTATTCGCTCTCCAGCCGCTACAACATGATCGGCCGGCCCGCCGTAGTAGCGGTGCGTGCTGGGCGCGCGCACCTGATCCTTCGCCGTGAGACGGTCGACGATCTATTGAGTCTGGAAGTGAGGTGAACTGTGCCCCGTGACGAAAAGCCGGTCGGCGTAGCGGTACTCGGGTTGGGCAACGTCGGAAGCGAAGTTGTCCGAATCATCGAGGACAGCGCCGATGACCTTGCGGCTCGTGTCGGCGCGCCTTTGGTGTTGCGCGGCATCGGAGTGCGCCGCGTCGCCGCCGACCGCGGTGTTCCGATCGAGCTGCTCACCGACAACATCGAAGAACTCGTCTCACGCGAAGACGTCGACATCGTCGTGGAATTGATGGGGCCGGTAGAACCGTCTCGGAAGGCGATCCTGTGCGCGCTCGAGCACGGCAAGTCCGTCGTCACGGCGAACAAAGCGCTATTGTCCACCTCCACCGGTGAATTGGCGCAGGCAGCTGAAAGCGCGCATGTCGACTTGTATTTCGAGGCGGCAGTCGCAGGTGCTATCCCGGTCATCCGTCCGCTCACTCAGTCGCTGGCGGGCGACACGGTGTTGCGGGTCGCCGGCATCGTCAACGGCACCACCAACTACATCCTTTCCGCGATGGACAGCACCGGCGCCGACTACGACACCGCTCTGGCCGAGGCGAGCGCGCTGGGCTACGCCGAGGCCGATCCCACCGCCGACGTCGAAGGCTACGACGCCGCGGCCAAGGCTGCGATTCTGGCATCCATCGCCTTTCACACCCGGGTGACCGCTGACGACGTCTATCGCGAGGGCATCACCAAAATCACCCCGACCGACTTCGCATCTGCGCGCGCGTTGGGCTGCACCATCAAACTGCTGTCCATCTGCGAGCGCATCACTACTGACGATGGTCAGGAACGGGTCTCGGCCCGCGTCTATCCGGCGCTTGTGCCCTTGTCGCATCCCCTAGCCACGGTCAACGGAGCATTCAATGCGGTCGTGGTGGAGGCCAAGGCCGCGGGGCGGCTGATGTTCTACGGCCAGGGGGCCGGCGGCGCGCCGACCGCGTCCGCGGTGACCGGTGACTTGGTGATGGCCGCCCGAAACCGGGTACTGGGCAGCCGCGGGCCGAAAGAATCCAAGTACGCCCAACTTCCCGTCGCCCCAATGGGTTTCATTTCCACCCGCTATTACGTCAGCATGAACGTCGCCGACAAGCCTGGCGTATTGTCCTCAGTGGCAGCGGAATTCGCCAAGCGGGAGGTGAGCATCGCCGAGGTCCGCCAGGAAGGCGTGGTGGACGAAGGCGGACGACGGGTGGGAGCCCGTGTCGTGGTGGTCACCCACAGCGCCACCGACGCCGCGCTCTCCGAAACCGTGGACGCGCTCGCCGATTTGGACGTCGTGCAAGGTGTGACAAGCGTGCTGCGACTGGAAGGGAACAGCCTATGAGCGCCCCGCGCACGGCCATCCACCAACCCTGGCCAGGGGTGATCGCGGCGTACCGCGACCGGTTGCCGGTGGGCGACGACTGGACCCCGGTCACCCTGCTCGAGGGTGGTACCCCGCTGATCGCCGCAACTCGACTCTCGGAAAGGACCGGTTGCACGGTCCATCTCAAGGTCGAGGGCCTTAACCCCACCGGCTCCTTCAAAGACCGGGGTATGACGATGGCGGTGACCGATGCACTGGCACGCGGTCAGCAGGCCGTGTTGTGCGCGTCGACCGGAAATACCTCGGCGTCGGCGGCGGCATATGCTGCCCGCGCCGGCATCACCTGTGCGGTGCTGATACCGCAGGGCAAGATCGCGATGGGCAAGCTGGCGCAGGCGGTTATGCACGGCGCCAAGATCATCCAGATCGACGGCAACTTCGATGACTGCCTGGAACTGGCCCGCAAGATGGCCGCTGACTTCCCGACGATCTCGTTGGTCAACTCCGTCAACCCGGTGCGCATCGAGGGCCAGAAGACAGCAGCGTTCGAGATCGTGGACGCGCTGGGCACCGCGCCGGACGTGCATGCCCTTCCGGTAGGCAACGCGGGGAACATCACCGCGTACTGGAAGGGTTACACCGAGTATCACCACGAAGGCGTGATCGATAAGCTGCCCCGAATGCTGGGCATCCAAGCGGCCGGCGCGGCACCGCTCGTACTTGGCGAACCGGTCAGCCACCCTGAGACGATCGCGACCGCAATCCGCATCGGCGCACCAGCGTCGTGGACGGCCGCTGTCGAGGCGCAACAGCAATCGAAGGGGCGGTTCTTGGCCGCGACCGACGAGGAGATCCTGGCCGCCTACCACCTGGTGGCCCGCTCCGAAGGCGTCTTCGTCGAGCCCGCGTCCGCGGCCAGCATCGCGGGACTACTCAAGGCCGTCGACGACGGTTGGGTGGCCCGTGGGTCGACGGTGGTGTGTACGGTCACCGGCAATGGTCTTAAGGATCCCGACACGGCGCTAAGGGATATGCCAAGCGTGTCCCCGCTGCCTGTCGATCCTGTGCTCGTCGTCGAAAAGTTGGGGCTGGCCTAGTGGCGATCGCAAGCGCGGCGCAGCCGGGCGCGGCGGGTCGGCACTCTTTGGGCTCCGTGGCGATCGCAAGCGCGGCGGAGCCGGGCGCGGCGGGTCGGCACTCTTTGGGCTCCGTGGCGATCGCAAGCGCGGCGGAGCCGGGCGCGGCTGAGCCGGGCGCGGCGGGTCGCCACCCATCACACCTAGCGAAAGGCTGTTGGTGACCCAGATGCTGCCTGCCGGGCTGGTGGCGAGCGCCGTGGTGTCGGCATCCAGCGCTAACCTCGGTCCCGGCTTTGACAGCATCGGCCTGGCATTGAGTCTTTGCGACGAGATCGTTGTGGAGACAACCAATTCCGGCTTGGTTGTGCTGGTCGAGGGTGAGGGTGCCGACCAGGTACCGCTGGGCCCCGAACATCTGGTGGTGCGCGCCGTCGAATGCGGACTGCAGGCTGTGGGGGTCAGCGCTGCAGGCCTGGTGGTGCGCTGCCGCAACGCGATCCCGCATTCCCGGGGTCTCGGCTCGTCTGCGGCGGCGGTGGTGGGCGGCCTGGCAGCAGTCAATGGTCTTGTGGCACAGACGGATTGGAAAACGCTGAGCGATGCTCAGCTGATCCAGCTGTCCTCGGAGTTCGAGGGTCATCCCGACAACGCCGCGGCTGCGGTGTTGGGTGCTGCGGTGGTTTCGTGGATTGACCGCACCGGTGATCGGCCCCAGTATTCGGCGGTGTCGCTGCGGCTTCACCCCGATATCCATCTGTTCTGCGCGATTCCCGAGGAGCGCTCGTTGACCGCGGAGACCCGGGTGCTGCTGCCCGCCCAGGTCAGCCACGACGATGCAAGGTTCAACGTCAGCCGCGCCGCGTTGCTGGTGGTAGCGCTGACCGAACGCCCGGACGTGCTCATGGCGGCCACCGAAGACGTGCTACATCAACCGCAGCGGGCCCCGGCGATGCCTGCCTCCGCGGAATATTTGCGGCTGTTGCGGCGCTATAATGTGGCAGCGACGCTTTCGGGGGCCGGTCCTTCACTGATTGCATTGAGCACAGAGTCGGAGTTGCCCTCGGAAGTGGTGGGGTACGGGGCCGCAAACGGATTTACCATCACTGAGATGACCGCCGGCGAAGGAGTTCGCTGGAGTCCGGGAGTCACAGTCCCCGGTTAATCCACAGCGTCGCCGGAGGGTTTGCTTGCTTCCGACAAGGATGCGGGCTATCCTCGGAGCCGTCCAGCAATGGCAGCATCTGCATCTGCAAACATACTGCCTTGCCGCTAGGACAACACCAATTCTTCTCGTGGACGAGGTTCGCCGTTTACTCCGCCGATCCAGGCGATCACCGTTGCAGAGTCGATGATTGGGCGCACTCGGCAATTTGGCTGAATGCAACGAATCCCCGTATGACCTGATCAGCGGGGAAAGAAAGGAAATCCGTGACTGATACGGACCTGTTCACGGCTGGCGAAAGCACCGACGGCGATCAGTTGTCGAATGCCGTGACCACAGACACTCCAGACGTCAAAACCAACGTCTCGGTCGGCGCCCTGTCCACCATGGTGCTGCCCGAGCTGCGCGCGCTGGCTAACCAAGCTGGCGTTAAGGGGACGTCGGGTATGCGCAAGAACGAACTAATCGCCGCGATTCAGGAAAGTAGGGGACAGGCCAACGGCGCTTCCGCCAGTGGCGGCCCGTCAGCTGAGGACAGCGGCAAGTCCGACACAGCCAGTGCTGAAGCACCGGCAGCGCAAGGGGACCAGAACGGTTCAACAACCGAGGCACCGCGCCGGGAACGACGTAGCGCCTCCCGCGAAGCAGGATCAGAGGCCCGCACGGCCAACGAGGAGGATCGCGAGAGCTCAGGTAACCGGGAGGGCACAGCCACTGCTGAGTCCAACAACCGCCAAGGCGGCCAACGGGACACCAAGTCCGACGAGCGCGGACAAGACGCTGGTAGCGACCAGAGCGGTGATGAACAGGGCTCGGGTGGCCAGCAGTCTCGCGGCGGAGGCGGCGACGACGAGGGTGACGGGCGTCAGGGCCGGCGAGGACGCCGGTTCCGCGATCGCGATCGCAGGCGCCGTGGTGAGCGGTCGGGCGAGGGCGCCGACGCCGAACTGCGTGAGGACGACGTCGTCCAGCCGGTAGCCGGCATCCTTGACGTCCTCGACAATTACGCGTTCGTGCGCACCTCCGGTTACCTGGCCGGTCCACACGACGTCTACGTGTCCATGAATATGGTGCGCAAAAACGGCTTGCGCCGCGGTGACGCGGTGACCGGTGCGGTCCGGGTGCCCAAGGAGGGCGAACAGCCCAACCAGCGGCAGAAATTCAACCCGCTGGTCCGGCTGGACAGCGTCAACGGCGGACCGGTCGAAGACGCCAAGAAGCGTCCTGATTTCGGCAAGCTGACGCCGTTGTACCCCAACGAGCGGCTTCGTCTGGAAACCACTCCCGACCGGCTGACCACCCGGGTCATCGACCTCATCATGCCGATCGGCAAGGGCCAGCGCGCGCTGATCGTGTCGCCGCCCAAGGCGGGCAAGACGACGATCCTGCAGGACATCGCCAACGCGATCACCAGGAACAACCCGGAATGCCACCTCATGGTCGTGCTCGTCGACGAGCGCCCTGAGGAGGTCACCGACATGACGCGCTCGGTCAAGGGCGAGGTCATCGCCTCGACGTTCGACCGGCCGCCCTCGGACCACACGTCGGTCGCCGAGCTGGCGATCGAGCGCGCCAAGCGGCTCGTGGAGCAGGGCAAAGACGTCGTGGTACTGCTCGACTCGATTACCCGGCTGGGCCGCGCCTACAACAACGCGTCGCCGGCGTCGGGCCGGATCCTGTCCGGTGGTGTCGACTCGACCGCCCTGTACCCGCCCAAGCGCTTTCTCGGCGCCGCGCGCAACATCGAGGGAGGTGGATCGCTGACCATCATCGCCACCGCGATGGTCGAGACCGGTTCCACCGGTGACACGGTCATCTTCGAGGAGTTCAAGGGCACCGGCAACGCCGAGCTCAAGCTGGACCGCAAGATCTCCGAACGACGGGTTTTCCCCGCGGTCGACGTGAACCCTTCCGGTACCCGCAAGGACGAGCTGTTGCTGTCGCCTGACGAGTTCGGCATTGTGCACAAGCTGCGCCGCGTGCTGTCCGGTCTGGATTCTCACCAGGCCATCGACTTGCTGATGTCGCAGCTGCGCAAGACGAAGACCAACTACGAGTTCCTGGTGCAGGTGTCCAAGACGACACCCGGATCCATGGATAACGACTAGCTGACAACTCCCGGGACCAGCCGTGGCGGAGACGCTTCAGCAGCTGCTCCGTGAGCGTTTGGACCACGACACGCCGGCGCTGAAGTACGGCGCACGAGTCTGGACCTGGCGTGAACATCTGGCCGATGCCGCCGCCACCGCTGCCGCTCTGATCGGCGTCGCCGGTCCAGATCGCCCTCTGCACGTCGGCGCATTGCTGGGCAATACCCCCGAGATGCTCACCGCCATGGCGTCAGCTGCGCTTGGCGGATATGTGCTGTGCGGGGTCAACGACACCCGCCGCGGTGCCGCGCTGGCCAGGGATATCTTGCAAGCCGACTGCCAGATTCTGCTGACCGATACGGCGCATAAAGGGTTACTCGACGGTCTAGAGCTGCCCGGTGTGCGGGTGTTCGACGTGTCCAGCGAGTCGTGGTCGACGCTGCTGGACAGCGCCGGAACGCTAACCCCGTATCGCGAGGTCGCGCCGACCGACACCTTCATGATGATCTTCACCTCGGGAACCAGCGGGGAGCCGAAGGCGGTGCAGGTAACCCATCTGACCGTGCTGTTTGCCGGTACCACGCTGATCGCTCGGTTCGAAGTCGATTCCTCCGACGTCTGTTATCTGTCGATGCCGCTGTTTCACTCCAACGCGCTGCTTGCCGGGTGGAGCGTGGCAGTGGGCGCCGGTGCGGCTATGGTCCCCGCGGCGTTCTCGGCATCTCGTCTGCTTCCCGACTTGCGCAGGTACGGGGCCACGTTCATGAACTACGTCGGCAAACCGCTGGCCTACGTGCTGGCCACGCCCGAGCGGTCCGATGACCACGACAACCCGCTGCGGGTCGCGTTCGGCAACGAGGCGAGCGATCGCGGTATCGCTGAGTTCAGTCGGCGTTTCGACTGCACGGTATGGGACGGCTTCGGGTCTACCGAGGGCGCGATCATCATCACCCGAGAAGACGGCTGCCCGCCTGGGTCGCTCGGCCGAGGTTTTCCCGGCGTCAGTATCTACAACCCGGACACCCTGACCGAATGCCCGGCAGCGATTTTTGACAACGACGGCGCCTTGACCAACGCTGAGGAAGCGATAGGGGAGCTGGTCAACACCACCGGCGCAGGGCTGTTTGCCGGCTACTACAACGACCCGCAGGCCACCGATGCACGCCTTCGCCACGGCCTGTTCTGGTCGGGCGACCTCGCCTACCGGGACGCCGACGGCTGGATCTACTTCGCCGGTCGCAGCGGTGACTGGTTGCGCGTCGACGGAGAGAACATGACCACGGCGCCCATTGAACGGATCCTGCAGCGGTTGACGCCCATCAGCCACGTGGCGGTGTATGCGGTACCCGACGAACACGTCGGTGACCAGGTGATGGCAGCGGTCGTATTGGCCGAAAACACTGACTTGACGCCCGAAGAATTCGGCCGATTTCTGGCCCGTCAGCCCGATTTATCGCCCAAGGCTTGGCCCCGGTATGTCTGGCTTACCGACCGTCTGCCCACCACGGCCACCAACAAGATCCTCAAACGGGAACTGACCGCTCAAGGCACAGCGCCTAGCAGCGGCATGCTCTGGACGCGCAGCGGACAAAGCAGGGCTTACACCCGCGTCGATCGCCACGACGACGCCGGTGTATCACCAGCGTGACCCGCGAAGGCTCGGCCTCGCCAGGTCGCCGGGAATGTCGGGGCGCATCTCGGTGTTTGGGGAGATAGCGGTTGACCTGGCATAATCGACGCTCGACTAGCCAGAACCGCCTCAGGTTCTGCAATCACGCTCGACGCCGGATCCAACACGGGGCACGGGCGACAAACGATCGAAGAGGACAGCATGAAATCTGACATCCATCCCGCCTACGCGGAGACCACGGTGGTCTGCGGATGCGGCAACACCTTCCAGACGCGCAGCACCAAGCCGGGAGGCCGCATCGTCGTGGAGGTGTGCTC
The DNA here is from genome assembly GCA_963730415.1 of uncultured Actinomycetota bacterium. GTDB lineage: Bacteria > Actinomycetota > Actinomycetes > Mycobacteriales > Mycobacteriaceae > Mycobacterium. Next base: position 69,615 of record CAVSSC010000006.1, read on the forward strand.
GCAGTGCCACCCGTTCTACACGGGCAAGCAGAAGATTCTCGACAGCGGCGGCCGGGTGGCCCGCTTCGAAAAGCGTTACGGCAAGCGCCAGGGCGCGGCTGCCGGGACGGACAAGACCGACAAATAGCTGGGTTGCCGACGCCCGAACTGTGCGTGAACTTGCACAGGCCGGGCGTCGGTTCGCGTTTGCGGCAAATGAGATCACGGAACGTGAAAGAACGGGGCAGGAGGTGAGACATGACGCAGCCGGTGCAGACAATTGATGTGCTGCTGGCCGAACACGCCGAGCTCGAGCATCAGTTGGCAGATCCCGAATTGCACAGCAATCCCGCCGAGGCGCGCAAGGCTGGCCGCCGGTTCGCCCGATTGGCCCCGATCGTTGCCACGTACCGCAAGCTGGAGTCGGCGCGCGACGACCTGGAGACGGCACGCGAACTGGCCACCGACGACGAGTCGTTCGCCGATGAGGTGGCCCAACTGGAATCACGGGTCGCCGAATTGGACACCCAGCTGACCGACATGCTGGCACCGCGCGACCCGCACGACGCCGACGACATCGTGCTCGAAGTCAAATCGGGTGAGGGCGGCGAAGAATCGGCATTGTTCGCTGCTGATTTGGCAAGGATGTACATCCGCTATGCCGAGCGGCATGGCTGGACGGTGACGGTACTGGACGAAACCATCTCGGATTTGGGCGGCTATAAGGATGTGACGCTCAGTATCGCCAGTAAGGGCGACACAGCCGACGGAGTGTGGTCGCGAATGAAGTTCGAGGGCGGGGTACACCGGGTGCAGCGCGTCCCGGTGACGGAATCGCAAGGCCGCGTCCACACTTCAGCGGCGGGCGTGCTGGTCTATCCCGAACCCGAGCAAGTCGGTGAGGTGCAGATCAACGAGTCAGATCTGCGCATCGACGTGTACCGCTCGTCCGGCAAGGGTGGGCAGGGCGTCAACACGACCGACTCCGCGGTGCGTATCACGCATCTGCCCACCGGGATCGTCGTCACCTGTCAAAATGAGCGGTCCCAGCTACAGAACAAGACCCGTGCGTTGCAGGTGCTGGCGGCTCGCCTGCAGGTAATCGCCGAAGAACAGGCGCTAGCCGACGCGTCGGCCGATCGGGCGAGCCAAATCCGCACCGTGGACCGCAGCGAACGGATTCGCACCTACAACTTCCCGGAGAACCGGATCACTGACCACCGAATCGGTTACAAGGCACACAATCTCGATCAAGTACTCGACGGTGACCTGGATGCGTTGTTCGACGCACTGAGCGCCGCCGACAAGCAGTCCCGGCTGCAACAGGCATGAGTGTGTTGCGGCGCGCGATCGACTCTGCTGCGGCGCGACTTGCCGAAGCGGGGATCGACTCTGCGCGTTGGGATGCCGAGCAGCTGGCCGCACGTCTGGCAGGCACTGACCGCGGTCGGCTGACCCTGCTCGAGTCGCCCGGCGAAGACTTTCTCGGGCGTTACCGCGACGTCGTGACTGCCCGTTCGCAGCGAGTGCCGCTGCAGCATCTCACCGGGACGGCAGCGTTCGGACCGGTAATGCTGCACGTTGGCCCCGGTGTTTTCATACCGCGTCCGGAGACTGAGGCCATCTTGGCGTGGGCCACCGCGCAGCGAATTGCGGCGCGGCCCGTGATCGTCGATTTATGCACCGGGTCCGGCGCGTTGGCGGTGGCGCTGGCCCACCACCGGGCCAACCTTGGACTGGCGGCCCGAATCATCGGCATCGATGACTCCGATGCGGCGCTCGAGTACGCGCGCCGCAACGCTGAGGGCACTGCGGTTGAACTCACGCGAGCCGACGTCACCACGCCGGGCCTGCTTCCCGAGCTAGACGCAAGCGTCGACCTGGTGGTGGCCAACCCGCCCTACGTTCCCGACGACACCTTGCTGGAACCTGAAGTAGCCCAACATGATCCACACCACGCGGTGTTCGGCGGGCCGGACGGGATGGCGGTCGTCGCCCCCGTTGTCCGCCTCGCCGGACGCTGGCTGTGTCCGGGTGGCCTCTTCGCCGTCGAGCATGATGACACCATGTCGTTGGAGACCGTCGAATTGGTCAAAAGCACAGGACTTTTCGAAGACGTCCAGGCCCGGCAAGATCTAGCCGGCCGGCCAAGATTCGTGACTGCCCGCAGGAGGGTAGAGCCGTGACCCGCGCCGCGACGATGCAGAGCGAAGCGATGAGGAGGAGCGGCGCCGATGGCTGCGCCGCGACGATGCAGAGCGAAGCGATGAGGTGGGGGCACCTCCCGCTTGCGGGGGAGAGCGGCGCCTATGACTGAGGTGTTCGACTGTGCCGATCTCGACCAGCGTTCACGCGGAATTGCCTCGGCGGTAGGAGCGCTCAAGGGCGGCCGACTGGTTGTTATGCCGACGGACACCGTCTACGGCATCGGCGCCGACGCCTTCAATAGCGCCGCGGTGGCCGCCCTGCTGTCGGCCAAAGGACGGGGTCGAGACATGCCGGTTGGCGTGCTAGTCGGCTCCTGGCACACCATCGAGGGCTTGGTCTACACAATGCCGGGCGGGGCGCGCGATCTGATCCGTGCATTCTGGCCGGGCGCGCTGAGCCTTGTGGTGGCACAGGCGCCGTCGCTGCAATGGGATCTCGGCGATGCGCGCGGCACCGTGATGCTGCGGATGCCGCTGCACCCGGTGGCCATCGAGCTGCTGCGTGAAGTGGGGCCCATGGCGGTATCCAGCGCGAACGTCTCCGGCGGTTCGCCCGCAGTGGACGCCACCGAGGCGCGCAGTCAACTCGGCGATCTCGTCGACATCTATCTCGACGCGGGCCCGTCCGAGCAGCAGGCCGCCTCCACGATCGTCGACCTCACCGGTGCCACCCCGCGCATTCTGCGAGCGGGTCCGGTGAGCGTGGAGCGGATCGCGGAAGTGCTCGGGGTGGACCCCGGAAGTTTGATCGCCTAGGGGTAATCCGAGCGGTTATTCGGGTCCCAGGTTTGTGCAGTACGGTCTCGAGGTGTCCAGCGACGTAGCCAACCTTGCCAGTGGTTTGCTCGCCCTGTCCGACCGCGGCGCCGGTGTCCCGCTGCGAGAGCTCGCGCTGGTCGGCCTGACCGCGGCGATCATCACCTACTTCGCAACCGGACCGGTACGGGTGCTGGCCACCCGATTGGGCGCGGTCGCCTATCCGCGGGAACGCGACGTACACGTGACGCCAACCCCACGGATGGGCGGGCTGGCGATGTTTCTCGGCATTGTCTCGGCGGTCTTCCTCGCATCCCAGCTTCCGGCGCTCACCCGGGGGTTCGTCTATTCCACTGGTATGCCAGCGGTTCTGGTGGCGGGCGCGGTGATCATGGGTATCGGCCTTATTGACGACCGTTGGGGCCTGGATGCTCTGACGAAGTTCGCCGGTCAGATCACCGCGGCCAGCGTGCTGGTCACCATGGGGGTTGCCTGGAGCGTCTTGTACATCCCGATTGGCGGTGTCGGCACCATCGTGCTGGACCAAGCCTCGTCGATCCTGCTCACGCTGGCGCTGACGGTGTCGTTCGTCAACGCGATGAACTTCGTCGACGGACTCGACGGACTGGCTGCCGGCCTGGGACTGATCACCGCGCTGGCGATCTGCATGTTCTCGGTTGGTCTGCTTCGCGACCACGGCGGTGATGTGCTGTTTTATCCGCCTGCCGTGATTTCGGTGGTGCTCGCGGGGGCCTGCCTGGGCTTTTTGCCGCACAACTTTCACCGAGCCAGGATCTTCATGGGCGATTCCGGCTCGATGCTGATCGGCTTGATGCTCGCTGCCGCCCTCACGACTGCTGCCGGCCCAGTCTCGCAGAACGCCTATGGCGCTCGCGATGTGTTTGCTCTGCTGTCACCGTTCCTGCTGGTGGTGGCGGTCATGTTCGTGCCGATGCTCGACCTTCTGCTGGCGATCGTGCGCCGCACCCGCGCGGGCCGCAGCGCGTTCAGCCCCGACAAGATGCACCTGCACCACCGGTTGCTGCAGATCGGTCATTCGCATCGCCGGGTGGTACTGCTGATTTATCTGTGGGTGGGCATTGTCGCGTTCGGCGCCGCGAGCACAATTTTCTTCAATCCCCGCGATACCGCCGCGGTGATGCTGGGCGCCATTGTGGTCGCCGGCATCGCGACGGCGATCCCGCTCCTGCGCCGTCGCGACGACTACGAAGACGAGGGCTACGACAAGAAGTAGTAGTGATGTTGTCATATGGTACGGTGCAGGTAGAACCCCAAAAAGCCTCGCAGGTTGGCACCGGTCCATCGGACGCTTATCCGGTGGCGCCGGTTGAAGACTCACGTCGGGAGATACCCCTTAGGTGATTCCAACGTGACGATGCGATACGCTCGGCGGGCCACCGATCAGTCGGTCGGAGGGGTTCCTGTTCCATCAACCCGGGATTGAGGTGCTGCAGTGACGACACCAGCGCAGGACGCGCCGTTGGTGTTTCCCTCTGTTGCTTTCCGCCCGATTCGCCTTTTCGTGATCAGCGTCGGGATTACTGCGGTGGCGATGCTCGCCGCCGGCTTGGCGGGCCACCTCATGGTCGGGGTGTTCTTCGGTATCGGGTTGCTACTGGGTTTGCTCAATGCCGTTCTGGTGCAGCGTTCCGTTGCATCGATCACCGCGAAAGAGCATCCGCTGAAAAGCTCGATGGCTCTTAACTCGGCGACGCGGCTGGCGATCATCACCGTCCTCGCGCTGATCATTGCCTTCGTTTTCCGGCCTGCCGGATTAGGCGTGGTATTCGGGCTGGCGCTCTTTCAGGTGCTTTTGGTGTTAGCAACTGCGTTGCCGGTTTGGAAAAAGCTACGTGCCGGGCAGCCGACGGAATCTTCTGCTTCCGCTCCTTCCGCAGGCCACCCGGCGGGCTCGGACGGCGGCGTACTGACGGGCTCCGAAGGGCCGGAAGAAAGGAGCACCGGCGAATGACTGAGATGTTCCTGGCCGGGTCCCAAATCGAGGTCGGCGAACACACCACGGCGACCTGGCTTGGGATGACCGTCAACACCGACACGATACTGTCGACCGCGATCGCCGCGGTGATCGTGATCGGACTGGCCTTCTTCCTGCGCGCGAAGATCACCTCAACGGGTGTGCCCAGCGGAGTTCAGTTGTTCTGGGAGGCCATTACCGAACAGATGCGCGGCCAGATCGAAGGCGCCATCGGCATGCGGATCGCTCCGTTCGTGCTGCCACTGGCCGTCACGATCTTCGTGTTCATCCTGATCTCCAACTGGCTGTCGGTGCTCCCGCTGCAATACACCGACGCATCTGGGCATACCACCGAGTTACTCAAGTCGGCGGCAGCGGACATCAATTACGTGTTGGCGCTGGCTCTTTTCGTCTTCGTCTGCTACCACGTGGCAGGGATCTGGCGCCGCGGCATCGTCGGACACCCGCTCGCAGTGCTCAAAGGTCACGTGGCGTTCTTGGCGCCGATCAACCTCGTCGAAGAACTCGCCAAGCCGATCTCGTTGTCGCTCCGACTTTTCGGCAATATCTTCGCGGGCGGCATCCTGGTCGCGCTGATCGCGCTCTTTCCGCCGTACATCATGTGGTTGCCCAACGCGATCTGGAAGTCGTTCGATCTATTCGTCGGCGCGATCCAGGCCTTCATCTTCGCCATATTGACCATCTTGTATTTCAGCCAAGCGATGGAGGTCGAGGAACATCATGACTGAAGCCGCCACGAAATGGTCCAAACCACACAACAATACAGGAGCCTGGTAGACCGCTACCAGATAGCCACCACATAAAGGAGGATAAGAATGGACCCCACTATCGCTGCCGGTGCTCTCATCGGCGGTGGACTGATCATGGGCGGCGGCGCGATCGGTGCCGGTATCGGTGACGGTATTGCGGGTAACGCGCTGGTTTCTGGTATCGCCCGGCAGCCCGAGGCGCAGGGCCGCTTGTTCACACCGTTCTTCATCACCGTCGGTCTGGTTGAGGCGGCCTACTTCATCAACCTGGCGTTCATGGCGTTGTTCGTCTTCGCCACTCCCGTCACGTAATTCGCTGTGATGGGTGACGCGAACCCTATTGTTCTGGCCGCCGGCCAGGCAGCAGAGGGAGGCAAGACCAGCAACTTCCTCGTTCCCAACGGCACCTTTTTCTTCGTGCTGGCCATCTTCCTCATCGTGCTGGCCGTCATCGGCACTTTCGTCGTGCCGCCGGTCCTGAGGGTGTTGCGCGAACGGGATGCCCAGGTCGCCAAGACCGCTGCCGACAACAAGAAGGCGGCCGAGCAGTTCGAAGCCGCCCAGGCCGATTACGACGAAGCCATGACGGAAGCCCGAGTGCAGGCGTCGTCGTCTCGCGACAATGCCCGCGCAGAAGGCCGTAAGGTCGTGGAAGACGCGCGCGCCCGTGCCGAGCAACAGGTGATGTCGACGTTGCAGCTGGCCGCCGAGCAATTGAAGCGGGAAAGGGACGCCGTGGAACTGGATCTGCGCGCCAATGTGGCGAGCATGTCGGCGACGTTGGCCAGTCGAATCCTCGGCGTCGACGTTGCCCCCGTCGCCGCGGCCACTTCCGCAACCAAGACGTCCGGACGGTAATCACGCATGTCGACTTTCATCGGGCAGTTGGTGGGATTCGCGCTCATCGTGTTTCTGGTGGTGCGTTATGTCGTGCCGCCAGTGCGTCGTTTGATGGCCGCTCGGCAAGAAGCGGTGCGCCAACAGTTAGAAGATGCGGCCAAGGCGGCCGATCGGTTGACCGAGTCGACCACCGCCCACAGCAAGGCCGTGGAAGCCGCCAAGTCGGAGGCGAAAAGGGTTGTCGAAGAAGCGCAGACAGACGCAGGACGCATTACCGAGCAGTTACAGGCCCAGGCCGGCGTCGAGGCGGAACGCATCAAAGCACAGGGTTCCCGCCAGGTTGAGCTGCTGCGAACACAGCTGAGCCGTCAGCTTCGCCTGGAACTCGGCCACGAAGCTGTACGCCAGGCAGGCGAGTTGGTGCGTAACTACGTTGCTGACCCGGCACAGCAGTCGGCCACCGTCGATCGGTTCCTGGACGATCTCGACGCGATGGCGCCGGCATCCGCCGAGGTCGCGTATCCGCTACTGTCGAAGATGCGCTCGGCCAGCCGTCAGGCGGTGGTCAACCTGTCGGATCGGTTCAGCACCATAGCCAAGAACCTTGACAACAAAGGGCTTTCCGCCCTTTCCAGCGAGTTGGTTTCGGTAGCCGAAATGCTGGACCGCGAGATCGTTGTCACCCGTTATCTCACCGTCCCCGCCGAGGACGCGGCGCCCAGGGTGCGGTTGATCGAGCGGCTGGTCTCCGGCAAGGTCGGCGACGCCACGCTCGACGTTCTGCGGTTAGCTGTCTCGGAGCGTTGGTCGGCGAACTCCGACCTGGTCGACGCGATCGAACACGTGTCGCGGCAAGCGTTGCTCGAAGTCGCCGAACGTGAGAACAAGGTCGACGAGGTCGAAGAACAATTGTTCCGGTTCTCCCGCATTCTCGACGCACAGCCGCGACTTGCCATCCTGTTGGGCGACTACGCCGTTCCGGTGGAAGGCCGAGTTGGGCTGCTGCGCAAGGTACTTGACAGCGCAACCGGCAGAGTCAGCCCGATTGTGGTGTCACTGCTGACCCAGACTGTCGAACTGCTCAGAGGTCAGCCGGCCGAGGAGGCCATACAGTTCTTGGCGGAAGTTGCGGTGGCGCGCCGCGGCGAAATCGTCGCGCAAGTCAGTGCAGCAGCCGAACTGAGCGATGCCCAGCGCACTCGTCTCACTGAAGTGCTCGGCCGCATCTACGGTCATCCGGTGACGGTGCAACTGCAGATCGATGCCGAACTCCTGGGCGGGCTGCTCATCGCCGTGGCTGACGAAGTGATCGACGGGACACTCTCGTCTCGCCTGACCGCGGCTGAGGCTCAGTTGCCCGACTGACCACGAACCAATCACCACAACCACACGCGAACCAAGATCAAGTAGGAAGACGAAAAGCCATGGCCGAGTTGACAATCTCCGCTGATGACATTCAAAGCGCCATCGAGGAGTACGTAGACTCTTTCACCTCCGACACCTCCCGCGAGGAAGTCGGCACCGTCGTCGACGCCGGCGACGGCATCGCCCACGTCGAAGGCTTGCCGTCCGTCATGACCCAGGAGCTGCTCGAGTTCCCCGGCGGAGTCCTCGGCGTCGCACTCAACCTCGACGAACACAGTATCGGCGCGGTGATCCTGGGCGACTTCGAGAACATCGAAGAAGGCCAGCAGGTCAAGCGCACCAGCGACGTCTTGTCGGTGCCCGTCGGCGACGGGTTCTTGGGGCGGGTGGTCAACCCGCTGGGCTCAGCCGATCGACGGACAAGGAGACATCGAGACTGACACCCGGCGCGCACTGGAAATCCAGGCGCCGTCGGTGGTGCAGCGGCAAGGCGTGAAAGAGCCGCTGCAGACCGGGATCAAGGCCATCGACGCGATGACCCCGATCGGCCGTGGCCAGCGCCAGCTGATCATCGGCGACCGCAAGACCGGCAAGACGGCTGTCTGCGTGGACACCATCCTCAACCAGCGACAGAACTGGGAGAGCGGCGATCCCAAGAAGCAGGTGCGCTGCGTGTACGTGGCCATCGGGCAGAAGGGAACCACGATCGCCGCTGTCCGCCGCGCGCTGGACGAGGGCGGCGCGATGGACTACACCACCATCGTCGCGGCGCCGGCATCAGACTCTGCCGGCTTCAAATGGCTTGCGCCGTACACCGGTTCGGCGATCGCTCAGCACTGGATGTACGACGGCAAGCATGTGCTGATCGTCTTCGACGATCTGAGCAAGCAGGCCGAGGCGTACCGCGCGATCTCGCTGCTGCTACGCCGCCCGCCCGGCCGCGAGGCCTATCCGGGCGACGTCTTCTACCTGCACTCGCGGCTATTGGAGCGTTGCGCGAAGCTTTCCGACGAGCTCGGTGGCGGCTCCCTGACCGGTCTGCCGATCATCGAGACCAAAGCCAACGACATCTCGGCTTACATTCCCACCAACGTCATCTCGATCACCGACGGGCAGTGCTTCCTGGAGTCCGACCTGTTCAACCAGGGTGTCCGGCCGGCCATCAACGTTGGTGTCTCGGTGTCCCGCGTCGGTGGCGCGGCACAGATCAAGGCCATGAAGGAAGTGGCCGGCTCCTTGCGTCTGGACCTGTCGCAGTACCGGGAATTGGAAGCGTTCGCCGCTTTCGCCTCTGATCTGGACGCGACCTCCAAGGCCCAATTGGACCGCGGTGCGCGGCTGGTCGAGTTGCTCAAGCAACCGCAGTACCAGCCGATGCCCGTCGAGGAGCAAGTGGTTTCGATCTTCCTGGGCACCGGTGGTCATTTGGACTCGGTGCCGGTGGAGGACGTCAGGCGGTTCGAAACCGAATTGCTGGACCACATGCGGGCCTCCGAAGAGAAGATCCTGGCCACCATCCGGGATAGCCAGAAGCTCACCGACGAAACCGCCGACGCCCTCACCGAGGTCATCAACAACTTCAAGAAGGGCTTCGCGGCCACGGGTGGCGGATCGGTGGTGCCTGACGAGCACGTCGAGGCGCTCGACGAGGGGGAGCTGGAAAAGGAATCGGTGAAGGTCAAGAAGCCGGCGCCGGAAAAGAAGGCAAAGAAAGAGAAGAAGTAGCAACCGATGGCTGCCACACTTCGTGAATTGCGCGGACGGATCCGCTCGGCTGGGTCGATCAAAAAGATCACCAAGGCCCAGGAGCTGATCGCGACATCGCGTATCGGCCGGGCACAGGCTCGGCTCCAGTCCGCCAGGCCGTATGCCTTCCAAATCACAGCGATGCTCACCACGCTGGCCGCCGAGGCTGCTTTGGATCATCCGTTGCTCGTCGAGCGCCCCGAACCGAAGCGGGCGGGCGTGCTGGTGGTGTCGTCTGACCGCGGTCTGTGTGGTGCGTACAACGCGAGCATCTTCCGCCGCGCCGAGGAGCTCTTTTCCTTACTGCGGGAGGAAGGCAAGACACCGGTGCTCTACGCCGTGGGCCGTAAAGCGCTGAATTACTACACGTTCCGGAACTGGGACATCGCCGGATCCTGGACGGGTTTCTCCGAACAGCCGCAGTACGAGAACGCCGCCGAGATCGCCTCGACCTTGGTCGACGCGTTCATGCTCGGCACCGGCGACGACGGCGAGAGTCAGTCCGACACCGAGGGGGTTGACGAGCTGCACATCGTCTACACCGAGTTCAAGTCGATGCTGTCGCAGTCGGCGGTGGCCCACCGGATCGCCCCGATGGTCGTCGAGTACGTCGAGGAAGAACCCGAACTGCGTACCCTGTACTCGTTCGAACCAGATGCGACAACGCTTTTCGAGTCGCTGCTGCCGCGGTACCTGACCACCCGCGTGTACGCGGCGATGCTCGAATCCGCGGCATCGGAGCTGGCATCACGCCAACGGGCGATGAAGTCGGCCACCGATAACGCCGACGACCTCATCAAGGCCCTGACGCTGATGGCAAACCGCGAGCGGCAGGCCCAGATCACCCAGGAAATCAGCGAAATCGTCGGTGGCGCAAACGCGCTCGCCGATGCCGCCAAGTAGCCCCACGAGGAAGCGAAGAAATATGAGTGCTACTGCCGAAAAGACCGAAAAGTCGACGAATAGCGACACCAGCGGCCGCGTGGTACGGGTCACCGGGCCCGTCGTCGACGTCGAGTTCCCGCGGGGTTCCGTCCCGGGGCTGTTCAACGCGCTGCACGCCGAGATCACGTTCGAGGAGCTCGCGAAAACCTTGACGTTGGAGGTAGCGAACCATCTCGGCGACAACTTGGTGCGCACGATCTCGATGCAGCCCACCGACGGCTTGGTGCGCGGGGTTGAGGTCACCGACACCGGTGGCCCGATCTCGGTGCCCGTCGGCGAGGAGGTCAAGGGCCACGTCTTCGACGCGCTGGGGCACTGCCTGGACAAGCCGGGATACGGAGAAGACTTCGAGCACTGGTCGATTCACCGCAAGCCGCCGCCCTTCGAAGAGCTGGAGCCGCGCACCGAGATGCTCGAGACCGGCCTGAAGGTCGTCGACTTGCTGACTCCGTACGTGCGCGGCGGCAAGATCGCACTGTTCGGCGGCGCCGGGGTGGGCAAGACGGTGCTCATCCAGGAGATGATCAACCGCATTGCCCGTAACTTCGGTGGCACTTCGGTGTTCGCCGGCGTGGGGGAGCGCACCCGTGAGGGCAACGACCTGTGGGTCGAGCTTAAAGAAGCCGACGTGCTCAAGGACACCGCGCTGGTATTCGGTCAGATGGATGAGCCGCCCGGCACCCGTATGCGGGTGGGGCTGTCCGCGCTGACGATGGCGGAGTGGTTCCGTGACGAGGCGGGCCAGGACGTGCTGCTGTTCATCGACAACATCTTCCGGTTCACCCAGGCCGGATCGGAGGTGTCGACGCTGCTCGGCCGTATGCCGTCGGCCGTGGGTTACCAGCCCACGCTGGCCGACGAGATGGGCCAGCTGCAGGAGCGCATCACCTCGACGCGGGGACGGTCGATCACGTCGATGCAAGCGGTCTACGTGCCGGCCGACGACTACACCGACCCGGCGCCGGCGACGACGTTCGCGCATCTGGACGCCACCACCGAGCTGTCCCGTTCGGTGTTCTCCAAGGGCATCTTCCCCGCGGTAGACCCGCTGGCGTCGAGCTCGACCATCCTCGACCCGAGCGTCGTCGGTGACGAGCACTACCGCGTGGCGCAGGAAGTCATCCGGATCCTGCAGCGCTACAAGGACCTTCAGGACATCATCGCGATCCTCGGCATCGACGAGCTGTCCGAAGAGGACAAGCAGTTGGTCAACCGTGCCCGGCGTATCGAGCGGTTCCTCTCGCAGAACATGATGGCGGCCGAACAGTTCACCGGCCAGCCGGGTTCGACGGTCCCGCTGAAGGAGACCATCGAGGCGTTCGACCGCTTGACCAAGGGCGAGTTCGACCACGTGCCCGAGCAGGCCTTCTTCTTGATCGGTGGCCTCGACGACTTGGCCAAGAAGGCCGAGAGCCTTGGCGCCAAGCTCTAACTTGCAGCTGGACCGAAAGGTATCGAAAGGTGTTGTGGCATGGCGGATTTGAACGTTGAGATAGTCGCCGTCGACCGAAAGATCTGGTCGGGTGAGGCGACGTTCCTGTTCACCCGCACCACCGTCGGGGAGATCGGCATCCTGCCCCGCCACATCCCGCTGGTAGCCCAGTTGGTCGACGACGCCATGGTCCGCGTCGAAAGGGAAGGCGAAGACGATCTGCGGATCGCGGTGGATGGCGGTTTCTTGTCGGTAACTGAGGAGACGGTCAGTATCCTCGCCGAGTCCGCCGAATTCGAGTCGGAGATCGACGAGAGCGCCGCCAGGGAGGATTCCGAGTCCGACGATCCCCGTATCGCCGCAAGGGGACGCGCCAGATTGCGCGCCGTCGGCGCGATCGACTAACCGCCGATGAGCGCGCCCATGGATCGGCATGGTCGTGCTCGTCGTCGTGTTAGGGGCGGCCGTCGTCGCCCTGAGCTACCGGTTGTGGAAGCTGCGCCAGGGCGGAACGGCAGGGATCATGCGAGACATTCCTGCGGTCGGAGGTCACGGGTGGCGTCACGGCGTGATCCGCTACCGCGGCGGCGAAGCCGCGTTCTACCGGCTGTCCAGTCTGCGTTTGTGGCCAGACCGTCGGCTCAGCCGCAGAGGCGTGGAGATCGTGGCCCGGCGCGCGCCACGCGGCGACGAGTTCGACATCATGACCGACGAGATCGTCGTGCTGGAGTTGCGCGACACGACGCAGGACCGCAGGTCTGGTTACGAGATTGCGCTCGACAGGGGCGCATTGACCGCGTTCTTGTCCTGGCTGGAATCCCGTCCTTCACCGCGTGCACGCCGTCGCAGCGTATAGACTTTCGGCCGCGCAGTGTTTCGCTGAATGCTCACGACGATCGGCTAACCCGCGCTCGGCGCGCCGCCGCCCGGTTTCCAGAGCACATCGCCATCCGGGTTGGCCGTGCGCGCCAGGATGAAGAGCAGGTCCGACAACCGGTTCAGGTATTTCGCCGGCAGCGTGCTCACCGCTTCGGGTGCGGCCTCGACCGCGGCCCACGCCGAGCGCTCCGCCCGGCGTACCACGGTGCGGGCGACGTGCAGCAGCGCCGACAACGGTGAACCACCCGGCAGCACAAAGGAATTCAGCGCCGGCAAGGACTCGTTGTATTGGTCACACCAGCGTTCGAGCCGATCGATGTAGGGCTGGGTGATCCGTAGCGGGGGATATTCCGGGTTTTCCACCACCGGGGTGGACAGATCCGCGCCCGCGTCGAACAGGTCGTTCTGGATCTGCCGCAGCACGCCGGCGAGTTCTTCGTCGGGCTGGCCCAGGGCGATCGCGACGCCGATGGCGCGAGTTGGCCTCGTCGCAGTCCGCGTACGCCACCAGGCGGGGGTCGTTCTTGGAGACCCGCGAGAAGTCGCTCAAACCGGTGGTTCCGTCGTCGCCGGTGCGCGTATAGATGCGGGTCAGGTGTATTGCCATGAGAAAACCGTACTCGGCTGACCGACTTGGCTGACTGACAAGCCGATACCGCTTCACTAGACTGACCCGGGTGGCTGAGCGATTCGTGGTGACCGGCGGTAACCGGTTGTCCGGCGAAGTCGCAGTGGGGGGCGCCAAGAACAGCGTGCTCAAGCTCATGGCCGCGACACTGTTGGCCGAGGGCACCAGCACGATCACCAATTGCCCCGACATCCTCGATGTGCCGCTGATGGCGGAGGTGTTGCGCGGCCTGGGCGCCACGGTCGAACTCGACGGCGACGTGGCCCGGATCACCTCGCCCGACGAGCCGAAGTACGACGCCGACTTCGCGGCGGTGCGGCAGTTCCGGGCGTCGGTCTGCGTGCTGGGGCCGCTGGTCGGCCGCTGCAAGCGGGCCAGGGTCGCGCTCCCCGGTGGTGACGCGATCGGGTCGCGTCCGCTGGACATGCATCAGGCGGGACTGCGGCAGCTCGGCGCGCAATGCAATATCGAGCACGGGTGCGTGGTCGCCCAGGCCGACACGTTGCGCGGGCGCCGAGATCCAGCTGGAATTCCCCTCGGTCGGGGCCACCGAGAACATCCTGATGGCCGCGGTTTTGGCCGAGGGCGTCACCACGATCCACAATGCGGCGCGCGAGCCCGACGTCGTCGACCTGTGCACGATGCTGAACCAGATGGGCGCACAGGTCGAGGGTGCGGGTTAGCCCACCATGACCATCACCGGCGTCCCGCGGCTGTACCCGACCGAGCACCGGGTGATCGGGGACCGCATCGTCGCCGCCACCTGGGGCATCGCCGCCGCGATGACCCGCGGAGACATCTCCGTGACCGGCGTCGACCCGGCGCACCTCCAGGTGGTGCTGCACAAGCTGCACGACGCCGGGGCCACCGTCACTCAGACGGACAACAGCGTCCGGGTGACCCAGTACGAGCGGCCCAAGGCCGTCAACGTCGCGACGTTGCCGTTCCCGGGGTTCCCGACCGACCTGCAGCCGATGGCGATCGCGCTGGCGTCAATCGCCGACGGCACGTCGATGATCACGGAGAACGTGTTCGAGGCCCGCTTCCGATTCGTCGAAGAGATGATCCGCCTGGGCGCCGACGCCCGCACCGACGGGCATCACGCCGTGGTGCGGGGTCTGCCGCAACTGTCCAGCGCCCCGGTGTGGTGCTCGGACATCCGGGCCGGCGCCGGGCCTGGTGTTGGCGGGGCTGGTCGCCGACGGCGACACCGAGGTCCACGACGTTTTCCACATCGATCGCGGCTACCCGTTGTTCGTGGAGAACCTCGCGATTTTGGGAGCCGAGATCGAGCGGGTAGAGTAGTCAAAGTCAGTGCCCCGCAAGCGCGGTCACCTCACCGAGGAGGCCGGGACCGGGGCCTTGACTCCCTTGCCGGACCGGTACTAGCCTGGTACGGCTGCCTCGCAGCGGTCACCACTCCAAGATGGCCAAAATTGGGGCTTGACGCCCCCGCCAGACCAGTATTAAGCTGGCAGGGTTGCCCCGAAGCGGGCGGAACAAGTGTTGTTTGAGAACTCAATAGTGTGTTTGGTGTTTTTGTTTGTTGTTGTTTTTTTGACCATGCCTAAGCACTCCCCGTGTGTGGGTGTGGTCGTATTATCTTGATGCCAGATTTTGGCGTCTTTTTGTTAGGTCAGATTTTCTCTGATTGTGAATTCGCCTCGTTCGCGAGGAGTTTTTGTTTGGAGAGTTTGATCCTGGCTCAGGACGAACGCTGGCGGCGTGCTTAACACATGCAAGTCGAACGGAAAGGTCTCTTCGGAGATACTCGAGTGGCGAACGGGTGAGTAACACGTGGGCAATCTGCCCTGCACTTCGGGATAAGCCTGGGAAACTGGGTCTAATACCGAATAGGACCTCGAGGCGCATGCCTTGTGGTGGAAAGCTTTTGCGGTGTGGGATGGGCCCGCGGCCTATCAGCTTGTTGGTGGGGTGACGGCCTACCAAGGCGACGACGGGTAGCCGGCCTGAGAGGGTGTCCGGCCACACTGGGACTGAGATACGGCCCAGACTCCTACGGGAGGCAGCAGTGGGGAATATTGCACAATGGGCGCAAGCCTGATGCAGCGACGCCGCGTGGGGGATGACGGCCTTCGGGTTGTAAACCTCTTTCACCATCGACGAAGGTTCGGGTTTTCTCGGATTGACGGTAGGTGGAGAAGAAGCACCGGCCAACTACGTGCCAGCAGCCGCGGTAATACGTAGGGTGCGAGCGTTGTCCGGAATTACTGGGCGTAAAGAGCTCGTAGGTGGTTTGTCGCGTTGTTCGTGAAATCTCACGGCTTAACTGTGAGCGTGCGGGCGATACGGGCAGACTAGAGTACTGCAGGGGAGACTGGAATTCCTGGTGTAGCGGTGGAATGCGCAGATATCAGGAGGAACACCGGTGGCGAAGGCGGGTCTCTGGGCAGTAACTGACGCTGAGGAGCGAAAGCGTGGGGAGCGAACAGGATTAGATACCCTGGTAGTCCACGCCGTAAACGGTGGGTACTAGGTGTGGGTTTCCTTCCTTGGGATCCGTGCCGTAGCTAACGCATTAAGTACCCCGCCTGGGGAGTACGGCCGCAAGGCTAAAACTCAAAGGAATTGACGGGGGCCCGCACAAGCGGCGGAGCATGTGGATTAATTCGATGCAACGCGAAGAACCTTACCTGGGTTTGACATGCACAGGACGCCGGCTAGAGATGTCGGTTCCCTTGTGGCCTGTGTGCAGGTGGTGCATGGCTGTCGTCAGCTCGTGTCGTGAGATGTTGGGTTAAGTCCCGCAACGAGCGCAACCCTTGTCTCATGTTGCCAGCGGGTAATGCCGGGGACTCGTGAGAGACTGCCGGGGTCAACTCGGAGGAAGGTGGGGATGACGTCAAGTCATCATGCCCCTTATGTCCAGGGCTTCACACATGCTACAATGGCCGGTACAAAGGGCTGCGATGCCGCAAGGTTAAGCGAATCCTTTTAAAGCCGGTCTCAGTTCGGATCGGGGTCTGCAACTCGACCCCGTGAAGTCGGAGTCGCTAGTAATCGCAGATCAGCAACGCTGCGGTGAATACGTTCCCGGGCCTTGTACACACCGCCCGTCACGTCATGAAAGTCGGTAACACCCGAAGCCAGTGGCCTAACCCTTTGGGAGGGAGCTGTCGAAGGTGGGATCGGCGATTGGGACGAAGTCGTAACAAGGTAGCCGTACCGGAAGGTGCGGCTGGATCACCTCCTTTCTAAGGAGCACCACGAAAAGCACCCCAATTGGTGGGGTGCGAGCCGTGAGGGGTTCTCGCCTGTAGTGGGCGAGGGCCGGGTGCACAACAGCAAACAATTGCCAGACACACTATTGGGCCCTGAGACAACACTCGGATAGTTCGGGTGGTGTCCCCCCATCTTGGTGGTGGGGTGTGGTGTTTGAGTATTGGATAGTGGTTGCGAGCATCTAATGGATGCGCCGTCCCTAGCGGTGGCGTGTTCATAAAATGTGTAATTTTTCTTTGGTTTTTGTGTGTAAGTAAGTGTTTAAGGGCGCATGGTGGATGCCTTGGCATCGAGAGCCGATGAAGGACGTGGGAGGCTGCGATATGCCTCGGGGAGCTGTCAACCGAGCGTTGATCCGAGGATTTCCGAATGGGGAAACCCAGCACGAGTGATGTCGTGTTACCCGCATCTGAATATATAGGGTGCGGGAGGGAACGCGGGGAAGTGAAACATCTCAGTACCCGTAGGAGAAGAAAACAATTGTGATTCCGTTAGTAGTGGCGAGCGAACGCGGAACAGGCTAAACCGCACGCATGGGTAACCGGGTAGGGGTTGTGTGTGCGGGGTTGTGGGATTGATACGTCTCAGCTCTACCTGGCTGAGGGGTAGTCAGAAAGTGTCGTAGTTAGCGGAAATGGCCTGGGATGGTCTGCCGTAGACGGTGAGAGCCCGGTACGCGAAAACCCGGCACCTGCCTTGTATCAACTCCCGAGTAGCAGCGGGCCCGTGGAATCTGCTGTGAATCTGCCGGGACCACCCGGTAAGCCTAAATACTTCTCGATGACCGATAGCGGATTAGTACCGTGAGGGAATGGTGAAAAGTACCCCGGGAGGGGAGTGAAAGAGTACCTGAAACCGTGTGCCTACAATCCGTCAGAGCCTCCTCGTGGGGTGATGGCGTGCCTTTTGAAGAATGAGCCTGCGAGTCAGGGACATGTCGCGAGGTTAACCCGTGTGGGGTAGCCGCAGCGAAAGCGAGTCTGAATAGGGCGTATCACGCTTGAGCGGGTGTAGTGGCGTGTTCTGGACCCGAAGCGGAGTGATCTACCCATGGCCAGGGTGAAGCGCGGGTAAGACCGCGTGGAGGCCCGAACCCACTTAGGTTGAAGACTGAGGGGATGAGTTGTGGGTAGGGGTGAAAGGCCAATCAAACTCCGTGATAGCTGGTTCTCCCCGAAATGCATTTAGGTGCAGCGTTGCGTGGTTCACCACGGAGGTAGAGCTACTGGATGGCCGATGGGCCCTACTAGGTTACTGACGTCAGCCAAACTCCGAATGCCGTGGTGTATAGCGTGGCAGTGAGACGGCGGGGGATAAGCTCCGTACGTCGAAAGGGAAACAGCCCAGATCGCCGGCTAAGGCCCCTAAGCGTGTGCTAAGTGGAAAAGGATGTGCAGTCGCAAAGACAACCAGGAGGTTGGCTTAGAAGCAGCCACCCTTGAAAGAGTGCGTAATAGCTCACTGGTCAAGTGATTGTGCGCCGATAATGTAGCGGGGCTCAAGCACACCGCCGAAGCCGCGGCACATCCACCGTAAGGTGGATGTGGGTAGGGGAGCGTTCCTCATTCAGCGAAGCCATCGGGTGACCGGTGGTGGAGGGTGGGGGAGTGAGAATGCAGGCATGAGTAGCGATAAGGCAAGTGAGAACCTTGCCCGCCGTAAGACCAAGGGTTCCTGGGCCAGGCCAGTCCGCCCAGGGTGAGTCGGGACCTAAGGCGAGGCCGACAGGCGTAGTCGATGGACAACGGGTTGATATTCCCGTACCCGTGTGTGGGCGTCCCTGACGAATCAGCGGTACTAACCACCCAAAACCGGATCGACCATTCCCCTTCGGGGGCATGGAGTTTCGGGGCTGCGTGGGAACTTCGCTGGTAGTAGTCAAGCGATGGGGTGACGCAGGAAGGTAGCCGTACCAGTCAGTGGTAATACTGGGGCAAACCTGTAGGGAGAGCGATAGGCAAATCCGTCGCTCATTAATCCTGAGAGGTGATGCATAGCCGATTGAGGTGAATTCGGTGATCCTCTGCTGCCAAGAAAAGCCTCTAGCGAGCACACACACGGCCCGTACCCCAAACCGACACAGGTGGTCAGGTAGAGCATACCAAGGCGTACGAGATAACTATGGTTAAGGAACTCGGCAAAATGCCCCCGTAACTTCGGGAGAAGGGGGGCCGGAATACCGTGAACACCCTTGCGGTGGGAGCGGGATTCGGCCGCAGAAACCAGTGGGTAGCGACTGTTTACTAAAAACACAGGTCCGTGCGAAGTCGCAAGACGATGTATACGGACTGACGCCTGCCCGGTGCTGGAAGGTTAAGAGGACCCGTTAACCCGTAAGGGTGAAGCGGAGAATTTAAGCCCCAGTAAACGGCGGTGGTAACTATAACCATCCTAAGGTAGCGAAATTCCTTGTCGGGTAAGTTCCGACCTGCACGAATGGCGTAACGACTTCCCAACTGTCTCAACCATAGACTCGGCGAAATTGCACTACGAGTAAAGATGCTCGTTACGCGCGGCAGGACGAAAAGACCCCGGGACCTTCACTACAACTTGGTATTGGTGTTCGGTACGGTTTGTGTAGGATAGGTGGGAGACTGTGAAACCTCAACGCCAGTTGGGGTGGAGTCGTTGTTGAAATACCACTCTGATCGTATTGGATACCTAACCTCGAACCCTTATCGGGTTCAGGGACAGTGCCTGGCGGGTAGTTTAACTGGGGCGGTTGCCTCCTAAAATGTAACGGAGGCGCCCAAAGGTTCCCTCAACCTGGACGGCAATCAGGTGGCGAGTGTAAGTGCACAAGGGAGCTTGACTGCGAGACCTACAAGTCAAGCAGGGACGAAAGTCGGGACTAGTGATCCGGCACCTCTGAGTGGAAGGGGTGTCGCTCAACGGATAAAAGGTACCCCGGGGATAACAGGCTGATCTTCCCCAAGAGTCCATATCGACGGGATGGTTTGGCACCTCGATGTCGGCTCGTCGCATCCTGGGGCTGGAGCAGGTCCCAAGGGTTGGGCTGTTCGCCCATTAAAGCGGCACGCGAGCTGGGTTTAGAACGTCGTGAGACAGTTCGGTCTCTATCCGCCGCGCGCGTCAGAAACTTGAGGAAATCTGTCCCTAGTACGAGAGGACCGGGACGGACGAACCTCTGGTGCACCAGTTGTCCCACCAGGGGCACCGCTGGATAGCCACGTTCGGACAGGATAACCGCTGAAAGCATCTAAGCGGGAAACCTTCTCCAAGATCAGGTTTCTCACCCTTTTAGAGGGATAAGGCCCCCCGCAGACCACGGGATCGATAGGCCAGACCTGGAAGCTCAGTAATGGGTGCAGGGAACTGGCACTAACCGGCCGAAAACTTACCAACACACAATCGCAACCACTTTCCAATCGACGAAATATCGTCGTGGAGCACCACACCCCCCACCATAACTAAATTTAAATAGAGTTACGGCGGCCACAGCGACAGGGAAACGCCCGGTCCCATCCCGAACCCGGAAGCTAAGCCTGTCAGCGCCGATGATACTGCCCCTTCGGGTGGAAAAGTAGGACACCGCCGAACATACACAAAAACACCCCCGGCAACGGGGGTGTTTTTGCATGCGCTGATTTTTTGCGCACTTATGTGCGCCTAGTCGAATAATGTCAGATTCGCATTCACCAACGCGCGGCGTTCCTCCAATTCAAGCAGTGTTCGCTTTCGATCGAGTCCGCCGCCGTAGCCGGTGAGGCTTCCGTTGGCGCCAATTACACGATGGCAAGGAACAACAATTGCGATGGGGTTGTGGCCGTTGGCCAATCCCACGGCGCGTGCGGAACCGGGAGCTCCGATCTGTTCGGCGATTTTTCCGTAGGACCTGGTTTCTCCATACGGAATTGTCAGCAACGCCTTCCATACTCGCTGCTGAAATTCGGTACCCCGCAGATCCAACTCGATATCGAACTCGGTTAGCTCGCCGGCGAAATAGGCGGCAAGTTGGTCGACGGCCTCATTAAATGCCCCCGGATTGGGTGACCAGCCGGTGCGGCTCGGTTCGTAGGTCTGGTCGACCATCCGCAGAGTCGTCAAGACTGAGTCGTGCCCGGCCAGGGTCAGTGGTCCGATCGGGCTGTCAATGGTGCGGTACTCGATCATGCAACCTCCTGTGGTGGCCAATGGTTTACCGGATGCTCGAGGGTGGTCCATAGATATTGGGTGGCGTAGGAACGCCAGGGACGCCACCGGACGCTGTGCGCAACAAGTGTCCGTTCGTCAGTGGGCAAGCCCAGTTGCTTGGCGGCCAGGCGAAGGCCCAGATCACTGGCGGGGAAAGCGTCGGGGTCTCCGAGGCCGCGCATCGCAATCACCTCCGCGGTCCAGGGGCCGACTCCAGGCAATGCGAGCAATCGCCTGCGGGCGCTTTCCCAGTCGCTCCCGATGTCCAGGGCGATACTTCCGTCGGCCAGGCCGGCAACCAGTGCGCTCAGTGTCCGTTGCCGGGCCTTGGGGACCGCCAAATGGGTGGGGTCGATCTCAGCGAGCTGTTCCACTGACGGGAAGGTATGGGTCAATGCCCCTTCAGGATCGTGGACCGGCTGCCCGTAGGCCGCGACCAGGCGGCCTGCATGGGTTCTCGCGGCCTTGGTGGATACCTGTTGACCCAGTACCGCGCGCACGGCGAGTTCAGCCTCGTCGACCGTGCGCGGAATACGTTGTCCGGGTGCCTTGGCTACCACGGGGCCCAGTTCCGGGTCACCGGCCAGCGCGTCGTCCACCGCTTCCGGGTCGGCGTCGAGGTCCAGCAGCCGCCGGCAGCGGGCGATCGCGGTGGTCAGGTCGCGAAAGTCGTCGAGTATGAGCAGGCAGCGGACATGATCGACAGCAGGTGCCAGGGTGACGACGGCGCCGCCGAAGGGAAGGCGCAGGCTGCGTCGGTACGCACCGTCGCGGACCTCCTCGCAACCGGGCACGGTGCCAGCGGCCAGATGACCGAAGACGCCTGCGTAGCCGAATGGTGTGCGTACCGGTAGCCGAAGGCACAACGTCCCCGGTGACGTGGTGTCGGACCTGGATTGGACCGCTGCGCGCCGCCGTAGCGCTGTCGGTGTGCTTTCGAAGACCAAGCGCACGGTGTCGTTGAACTGACGGATGCTGGAAAACCCGGCGGCGAATGCGACATCACCGAACGGCAGGTCCGTCGTCTCGATCAGGAGACGGGCGGTCTGCGCTCGTTGCGCGCGGGCCAGCGCGAGTGGGCCGGCACCGACCTCCGCCTGCAAAAGCCGCTCTAGCTGGCGGGTGGTGTAACCGAGGTGGGCCGCCAGGCCGCCGACGCCTTCGCGGTCCACCGTGCCGTCGGCGATCAGCCGCATCGTCCGCGCAACGACGTCACCACGCACATTCCATTCCGGAGACCCGGGGGATGCGTCGGGACGGCATCGCTTACATGCCCGAAACCCGGCCCGTTGAGCGGCCGCGGCGGTCGGATAGAAGCGCACATTACGAGCGAACGGCGGCCGCACGGGGCAGCTGGGCCGGCAGTAGATCCGGGTGGTCAGCACGGCGGTGACGAACCAGCCGTCGAACCGGGCGTCCTTGGACTGGACGGCGCGGTAGCAGCGTTCGAAATCGTCGTGCACGCTTCAAGACTTACACCCGCCTACCGACAAAACTGGCGGAAAAACGACACGGTAGTAGCACCAAACGTGTACTCATCAATCACCGATCAAGCATTAGCACGTCCGCCACGCCTGAACCGCCTGCCGATTGCGTTCAAGAGGAGCTCCGCATGACCGACCCGCAACCCGTCGCCGTTGAGAACTTCTCCCACGTCTGTATCGGTGTCTCCGACATGGACAAGTCGTTGGCGTTCTACACCGCGGTGCTGGGCATGGACGTCGTATTCGACGTCGAACTCGAGGGAGCCGGACTCGATGCCGTGACCGCCGGCACCGCACAACAAGGCCGCATGATCGGAGGACTGATCGGTGGCGCAATGGTCGAACTTCTCTTTCTCGGCGATATCCCCGCCGCCCCCACCGGACCGCACCTGGGCTACACCAATGTGTCGTTTCGCGTCACCGACCTGGACGACACATACCAAACCCTTCGGCATCAGCATCCTGAGGTGCGTACCGACCCAGCTGTTGACATTGGTGGTGTGCGAATGTTTTTCGTCTACGACCCCGATGGCACGCCCATCGAAATACTTGAGCTGCCCGCAGGCGCGCACACCACGTTGGAGCTTTGGCGGCCTTCCAACTAAACCGACTCGCCGCTCAGCAAGGCAGCAGCACAGGTCCGAAGGAGACTGGTGGCTGCCTGGCTTACCGGCCAGGCTGATCGGCGCCAGCAGGTGAGGCCAGTCGGGTGGGTTGATCGTGCCCGCGAAGTGTCACGGTCTCACCCAAAGTCCAACGGGCACGCTCAGTTTCGCTCGCGCCCTTTAGTGTGTCTGCTGTCGCTAACAATCGCTGCGAGTGTGACTTGGCTAGCTCGCACAAACGGGCCGCCTCGTTGACCGGCTCCCCGATCACGGTGTACTCGAACCGTTCTTTGGCGCCGACGTTGCCGGCGACGACCTGACCCGCCGCCACGCCAATGCCGGCCTGGCACTCGGGCATCTCCTGCGACAGTCGATCGGCGATGGTCCGCGCGGCGGCCAGTGCCTGGTCTTCGGGACTATCGAGGTGATTCGGGGCGCCGAAGATGGCCAGTGTTGCATCACCCTCGAACTTATTGACCAGTCCGCAGTGGCGGTCCACCTCTTCGACGATTATCCCGAAGAATCGGTTGAGTAACTGAACGATCTCTGCGGCAGGTCGGCTGGTCACCAGCTTCGTGGAGCCGATGATGTCGATGAATACGACGGCGACATGGCGTTCTTCGCCGCCCAGTTTCGGTCGCTCACGTTCCGCGGCCAGGGCGACTTCGCGTCCGACGTGCCGGCCGAAAAGATCGCGCACGCGTTCGCGCTCCCGCAGGCCGTCGACCATCGCGTTGAAACCACGCTGCAGCTCACCGAGTTCTGTGCCGTCGAATACCACCAAGTCGCCCCGCAAGTCGCCCTGCTCGACGCGCCTGAGTGCGGCACGCACCACTCGAACCGGTGTGGCGGTCAGCCACGCCAGGATCCACATCAAGACGAACCCAAAGATCAGTGTTGCGGTCGCCAGGATCAGCACTGCCACACCGAGCTGGGTCTCTGTCAGATTCCGCAGCGTCAAAGCAAAGAATGCAGTCAATGCGATGCCAAGAACCGGCACTCCGGAGCCCAGCGCCCAGACCGTCAGGGTCCGGCCCATGATGCCCGGTGCCAGCCGTCGAGGGGCTCTTCCGGCCTCGAGTGCTTGTGCGGCAACCGGGCGTAGCGCAAACTCGGTGAACAGGTAGCACGCGGTGGCCACCAAGATGCCGCAGAAGCTCACCGAGAAACCCACTATCGGGATGAAGGTGCCGTCGACCAGCCCGTAGAGGGTGGTCAACAACGCCGCCCCGACTCCCCACAAAATGAGCACTCCGACCGCTAGCCGGAACGGAGCCAGGAAGGTGCTGCGTTCGTCGGCGGGGGTGGGGTCGCGCTCTTCGATCGCCCACCGCAGGGTGGTCACTGTCCGCTGGGTGATCCAATAGGTGCCGAGGGCCAGCGCGACGGCGATGTATGCGGGCGAGACGGCGAAGGTGATCCACAGTGGCGCGTCGCTGAAGACGCTGGGCGAAGGAAAGGCGACGAATAGCAGCAGCATCGCGACGCCGATCCCGATCAGATTCGTCGCGAGGATGAAGATGGTCAGGATGAGTTGGATGCGTACCCGCCGGCGGCTCTGGCTTTCCGACACCCGCCCGAGTAGCCAGGAGCCATACGCCGCCGTCTCTGGCAGCCGACCGCTCTGACGGGTCACCGTCTCGAGCACCCGGCCTAGCCGCTGTGCCATGCTCTTGTTGGCCGACATGGTGGCGTCAGCCTAATTTGTCGGTGACGCTCTAAGGTGAGTCGGGTGCGTCTAGTGATCGCCCAGTGCACCGTCGATTACGTCGGCCGGCTCACCGCGCATCTGCCGTCGGCGCGCAGGTTGCTGCTGTTCAAGGCCGACGGGTCGGTCAGCGTGCACGCCGACGACCGCGCCTACAAGCCGCTGAACTGGATGAGTCCGCCGTGCTGGTTGACCGAGGAACTCGGTGATCAGGTGCCGGTGTGGGTGGTTCAGAACAAAACGGGCGAACAGCTGCGCATCATCGTTGAGGAGATCGAGCACGACTCCAGCCACGATCTGGGCGTTGACCCAGGATTGGTCAAGGACGGCGTCGAAGCCCACCTGCAGGCGTTGCTCGCTGAGCACGTCCAACTGCTGGGCGAGGGGTACACGTTGGTTCGACGCGAGTACATGACCGCCATTGGGCCGGTCGATCTGCTGTGCCGTGATGAACAAGGTGGCTGTGTCGCAGTGGAAATCAAGCGGCGCGGCGAGATCGACGGCGTTGAGCAGCTCACCCGCTATCTCGAATTGCTCAATCGCGACAGCGTTCTCGCACCGGTGACGGGAGTGTTCGCCGCTCAGCAGATCAAGCCGCAGGCACGCACTCTGGCCGTCGATCGCGGTATCCGTTGCGTGACATTGGATTACGACAAGATGCGCGGGATGGACAGCGACGAGTACCGGCTGTTCTAGGTTTGCCGACTAGACTGGCCGCATGGCTCGGCGTCGCACACCGCCACGTCGGCAGCGGCCGTTATCGCCACCACCGGCGCTGCGCCGGGTGGAAATCGGGCCCGACGGTCACGAGTACGAAGTCCGTCCCGTCGCCGCGGCCCGCGCGGTCAAAACCTACCGTTGTCCCGGTTGTGATCACGAAATACGTTCGGGTACCGCGCATTTGGTGGTGTGGCCAACCGATTCGACGCTCGGGGGGGCCGACGATCGCCGGCATTGGCACACCCCGTGCTGGGCCCACCGTGTTACTCGCGGTCCGACCCGAAAGTGGTCTTGACCGCCGGTCTTAGGCAGCCGGTTCGACCAGCTCGATGAGGACTCCACCGGCATCCTTGGGATGGATGAAGTTGATCCGCGAGTTTGCGGTGCCGCGCCGGGGTGCCTCGTAGATAAGCCGGACGCCTTGGGCGCTGAGTCGCTGGATAAGGCTGTCGAGATCGCTGACCCGAACCGCCATCTGCTGGATACCCGGTCCGCGCTTGTCCAGGAACTTCGCGATGGTCGAGGAGTCGTCGATCGGGGCCATCAACTGGATTTGTGCGGTGCCGGCCGGGGCGCCGCGCACTGCCAGCATTGCCTCGCGGATTCCCTGGTCCTCGTTGACTTCCTCGTGCACCAGGATCATGCCGAGGTGGTCGTGATACCAGGTGATTGCCGCGTCCAGGTCGGCGACCGCGATGCCGACGTGATCGATCGCCGTCACCAGCGCGGTGGCCAGGACCTGACGGGCGTCAACTTGATCGGTCGTCATCACATAACGGTAACCTGACGGCAAAGATTGCGCTTCCCCGGGAGGCGGAATCGGCCGTCCATCCATGCCCAGGAGGTAGTCATGACGACGTCGGTGATCGTTGCTGGAGCACGGACGCCCATTGGCAAGTTGATGGGTTCGCTGAAGGATTTTTCAGCGAGCGACCTGGGTGCCATCGCGATCGCCGGCGCGCTGGAGAAGGCCAACGTATCGGCGTCGGCGATCGAGTACGTGATCATGGGTCAGGTGTTGACAGCCGGGGCCGGCCAGATGCCCGCACGCCAGGCGGCCGTGGCGGCCGGCATCGGCTGGGATGTTCCGGCGCTGACCATCAACAAGATGTGCCTGTCCGGTATTGACGCCATCGCGCTTGCTGACCAGCTTATTCGCGCCGGAGAGTTCGATGTGGTGGTGGCCGGTGGTCAGGAGTCCATGACGAAGGCGCCCCACTTGCTGATGGACAGCCGCTCAGGCTACAAGTACGGCGATGTCACGGTCTTGGACCATATGGCCTACGACGGCCTGCACGACGTGTTCACTGACCAGCCGATGGGCGCGCTCACCGAGCAGCGCAACGACGTCGATAAATTCACCCGCCAAGAACAGGATGAGTTCGCTGCCCGGTCCCATCAAAAGGCGGCCGCGGGATGGAAGGACGGCGTCTTCACCGACGAAGTGGTGCCGGTCGACATCCCGCAGCGCAAGGGTGATCCGCTGCAGTTCACCGAGGACGAGGGAATCCGCGCCAACACCACCGCCGAGTCCTTGGCCGGTCTGAAACCGGCATTTCGCCGCGATGGCACCATCACCGCCGGCTCGGCGTCACAGATCTCCGATGGTGCGGCAGCCGTGGTGGTGATGAATAAGGCCAAAGCGCAGGAGCTGGGGCTGACCTGGCTGGCCGAGATAGGTGCGCACGGTGTTGTAGCCGGACCAGATTCCACCCTGCAGTCGCAGCCGGCCAACGCGATCAAAAAAGCGCTCAGCCGCGAGGGCATCTCCGTTGACCAGCTCGATGTCGTGGAGATCAACGAGGCGTTTGCGGCGGTGGCGCTGGCCTCGACCCGCGAACTCGGCGTGAATCCCGAGATCGTCAACGTCAACGGTGGTGCGATCGCTGTCGGGCATCCAATCGGAATGTCGGGAGCAAGAATCACGCTGCATGCGGCCCTGGAATTGGCCCGCCGCGGCTCCGGTTATGGCGTTGCGGCCCTGTGCGGGGCCGGCGGGCAGGGCGACGCCTTGATTCTGCGGGCCAGTTAGCCAGATTTTGACGTTTTCGTCGGCGTTGCTGGTGCGGAGTGTGCGGGGCCGATTGTGATTTTCGTCATATGGGCCGATCACGCCCCATTTCAGCTGGATTTTCGGGCCGGCCAGCCCTTGCCTGAGCGTCGGCGCCACCGGGTGGATTGGTAACCGATGCGCATGACAAACTTGACGGCGTGACGCGTCCGCGATCCTCAATCGGGCCTGCGATGGCTGGTGCGGTCGATTTGTCCGGTCTCAAGCAGCGCGCCCAGCAGATGGCGTCGGCAAGTGACGCTGGCGGCAGCGCAACGTCGGCTGCAGAGGGCGGTCCTGGAGTTACCGCGATCACCGAGGCCAATTTCGAAAACGAAGTCCTGGTCCGGTCTGAGGAAGTACCGGTCGTGGTGCTGTTGTGGTCACCGCGCAGTGACGCGTGTGTCCAGCTGGTTGAAACCCTGTCCGGCCTGGCCGCCGAGGACAATGGCAAGTGGTCGCTGGCGACGGTCAACGTTGATGTGGCGTCCAGGGTGGCCCAGGTATTCGGTGTTGATGCGGTCCCGACCGTAGTCGCTTTGGCCGCCGGGCAGCCGCTGTCCAGTTTCCAAGGCATGCAGCCGGCCGACCAATTGCGTCGCTGGGTGGATTCACTGCTTTCGGCGACAGCCGGCAAGCTAAGGGGCCCAAACGGTTCCGCGGAGTCTGCGGAAGTTGATCCCGAGCTGGCCGCGGCCCGCCAACAACTCGAGGCCGGCGACTTCGAGGCTGCCAAAATGGCGTATCAGGCAGTACTGGATGCCAATCCGGGCAGTGTCGAAGCGAAGGGCGCGATTCGGCAAATCGACTTCCTCACGCGCGCAACCGCGCAACGCCCAGACGCCGTTGCCGTCGCCGATGCCGCGCCGGGCGACATTGATGCCGCCTTCGCGGCCGCCGACGTGCAAATCCTCAACCAGGATGTGAGTGCCGCGTTTGATCGCCTGATCGCGTTGGTGCGCAGCACATCTGGGGATGAGCGCACCCAGGTACGCACCCGGTTGATTGAGTTGTTCGAACTCTTCGATCCCGCCGATCCTGAGGTCGTCATCGGACGGCGCAATCTCGCCAACGCGCTGTACTAAAAGCGTCCCCCGCGTGCGGGGAAGTGCGCGGGGCTCCCGCTACTCGGGCTCCAACCACAAGGCCGACGTCGGTGGCAGCACCAGCACCGCCGATGCCGGGCGGCCATGCCACGGGTCGTCGGTCGCGTCGACGCCGCCGAGGTTGCCGATTCCGGAGCCGTTGTAGAGCGTCGCGTCGGTGTTGAGCACCTCGCGCCAGCGGCCGGCCAAAGGTAGGCCGAGCCGGTAGCCGCCGTGCTCGCTACCGGCGAAGTTGAACACGCAGGCCATGACCGAGCCGTCATTGCCGTAACGCAGAAAACTCAAGACGTTGTTGGCGGAGTCGTTGGCGTCGATCCAGGAATAGCCGTCGGGGATGGTGTCTTGGCTCCAGAGCGCCGGGTGGCTGCGGTAGATGTCGTTGATGTCGCGCACCATACGCAGGATCCCGTTGGAGAAACCCTGCTCGTCGAGCTGCCACCAATCCAAACCACCCTGCTCGGACCACTCGGCGCGCTGGCCGAATTCTTGGCCCATGAACAACAATTGCTTGCCCGGGTGCGCCCACTGGTAGGCGAGCAGGCTGCGCAGCCCGGCGGCTTTGACGTGATTGTTGCCCGGCATCCGCCCCCACAGCGTGCCCTTGCCGTGCACCACTTCGTCGTGGCTGAGCGGCAGCACGTAATTCTCGCTGAACGCGTACAGCATCGAGAACGTCATCTCGTGATGGTGGTAGCTGCGGTAAATCGGATCACGACTGATGTAGTCGAGTGTGTCGTGCATCCAGCCCATGTTCCACTTCATCGAAAAGCCCAGGCCGCCAAGGTTTGTCGGCCGCGTCACGCCCGGCCACGATGTCGACTCCTCGGCGATGGTGACGATGCCCGGTGCGGCTTTGTGCGCCGTGGCGTTCATCTCCTGCAGGAACTGCACGGCCTCCAGGTTCTCCCGCCCGCCGTACATGTTCGGCGTCCAGCCGCCCTCGGGGCGCGAGTAGTCCAGGTACAGCATGGAAGCGACTGCGTCCACCCGTAAGCCGTCGATGTGAAATTCTTCGAGCCAATACAAAGCGTTGGCCACCAGGAAGTTGCGTACTTCCCGCCGGCCGAAGTCGAATACGTAAGTGCCCCAGTCGAGTTGCTCTCCGCGGCTCGGATCAGAGTGCTCGTAGAGCGGGGTGCCGTCAAACCGTCCCAGCGCCCATGCGTCCTTCGGAAAGTGCGCCGGTACCCAGTCCACGATGACACCGATACCGGCGTGGTGCAGGGCGTCGACCAGCGACCGAAAATCGTCAGGTGTGCCGAATCGCGATGTCGGCGCGTAGTACGACGTCACCTGGTATCCCCACGATCCGGCGAACGGGTGCTCGGCCACCGGAAGCAGCTCTACGTGGGTAAACCCGTGTTCCACGACATATTCCGTCAGCTCATGGGCAAGCTGGCGGTAGCTGAGTCCGGGACGCCACGAGCCGAGGTGAACCTCGTATGTGCTCATCGGCTCGAACACCGGGTTGCGCTGGGCACGCCGTGCCATCCACTCGGCGTCATCCCAGGTGTATTCACTGCGGGTCACTCGTGATGCGGTGTGCGGTGGCACTTCGGTAGCGAAGGCCATCGGGTCGGCCCTCTCGGTCGCGACGCCGTCGGCGCCGTGCACGCGGAACTTGTACAGACCGTCTGCGGGGAATCCGGGCCAGAACAGCTCCCATACCCCTGATGAGCCCATCACCCGCATGGGGGCGTCGTTGCCGGTCCAGCCGTTGAACTCGCCGATCAAACTGACGCCCTTGGCGTTGGGCGCCCACACCGCGAACGACACCCCGTTTACGACACCGTCGGCCGTGGTGAACGAGCGAGGATGCGCGCCAAGGACTTCCCAAAGTCGCTCGTGGCGGCCTTCACCGAACAGATGAAGGTCGACTTCGCCCAGGGTTGGCAAGAACCGGTATGCGTCGGCAACGGTGTACGGGGTCGGAACCCTCATAGCTCACCTGCAGCCGGTAGTCGATCAGGTTGCCGAACGGCAATGCCACGGCGAAAAGCCCCGATTCGATGTGCTGCATCGGGAACCGGTCGTCACCGACGAGCGCGACGACTTCGACGGCATGCGGCCGAAACGCCCGGATGACGGTGTGGTCGCCGTATTCGTGGGCGCCCAGGATGCCGTGCGGGTTGTGGTGTGTGCCAGCTGCCAGGCGCGACAGGTCGGCAGGGTCGGGCGCCAGGTGCGTCCCGGCGAGTTGGTCGGCTTGGCTCATATCCCTTTCACCTCCGGTCCGTTTCATCGCCTGCGTAGCAGCGTCGTTCGGGATTCATACGGTATGAGTGGCATGTTGATGACGTGTGCGACTGACTGCACAGGGTCGATACGAACGTAATTGGCTTGCCCCCATTGGAATTCCTGTCCGGTGATTTCATCGCGCACCCAAAAGCGCTCGTAAGGCTCCATACCCAATGCCGCCATATCTAAAAACAACGTCGCTTCCTCGGGGGTAAATGCGTTGAGCGATACCACCACCAACACACAGTCGCCGGTCGCGGGGTCGAACTTGCTGTAGGCAAGCAATGCGTCGTTGTCCACGCTGTGGAAATGAATGGTGCGCAGCTGCTGCAGGGCGGGATGTAGTCGGCGAATTGCGTTGAGCTGCGTGATGAACGGTTCAAGTGATCGTCCTTCAGCGAGCGCGCCCGCGAAATCACGAGGCCGCAATTCGTACTTCTCTGAGTCTAGGTACTCCTCGCTACCCTCGCGCACCGCGCGGTGCTCGAACAGCTCGTAGCCTGAGTACACACCCCAGGCCGGACCCATGGTCGCCGCCAGCACCGCACGGATGGCGAACATTCCTGGTCCGTTGTGCTGCAGGATGGCGTGCAGAATGTCGGGCGTGTTCACGAACAGGTTTGGTCGGCGGAAGTCGGCGAGAGCGGCGATGTCGTTGCCGAATTCGGTGAGTTCCCACTTCGCTGTGCGCCAGGTGAAGTAGCTGTAGGACTGCGCGAACCCGAGCTTGGCCAGGCCGTACTGGCGGGCGGGCGGCGTGAAGGCCTCGGATAAAAACAGCACGTCGGGATCGATGCTTTTCACCTGACCGATCAACCAGACCCAGAAATTCGGCGGCTTGGTGTGCGGGTTGTCGACTCGAAAGAACTTGACGCCGTGGTCCATCCAGTGTCGGACCACGCGCAGCACTTCGTCGTAGAGGCCCGCCGGGTCGTTGTCGAAGTTGAGCGGATAGATGTCTTGGTATTTCTTCGGCGGGTTTTCCGCGTAGGCGATGGTGCCGTCCGGCAATTCGGTGAACCAGTTGCGGTGTTCGCGGGCCCACGGATGGTCCGGAGCGCATTGCAGCGCCAGGTCCAGCGCCACCTCCATACCCAGTTCGCGCGCTGCGGCGACGAAGGCGTCGAAGTCCTCGATGGTGCCCAGATTCGGGTGGATGGCGTCATGGCCCCCCTCGTCGCTACCAATTGCCCACGGAGAACCCACATCTGTCGGAGCGGCGGTGGGAGAGTTGTTGCGCCCCTTGCGGTGTATCTTGCCGATCGGATGAATCGGCGGCAGGTAGACGACGTCGAATCCCATTGCTGCGATACGCGGAAGCTGGGCGGCTGCCGTGGCGAAGGTGCCGTGCACCGGCTTGCCGTCGGCGTCCCAGCCACCGGTCGAGCGCGGAAACATCTCATACCACGAGCCGAAGCGCGCTAGTGGCCGATCCACCCAGACTCCGTACTGTTCGCCCCGGGTGACCAGATCGCGCAACGGATAGTTCGCCAAGATTTCATCGATTTCGCGAGCCAGGGCCAGCACGGTGCGGGTGACCGGGTCCCCGGGGGTCCGCAACGCGGCGGCGGCCGCCAGCAGCGGATCGCGCCGCGCGCGCGGCACACCGGCGGCGGCACGCTCAAACAGCGCAGCCCCGACCAAGAGATCATTGGACAGTTCCGTTTCGCCCTGGCCGGCGTCCAGCTTGGCGACCACCCCATGCCGCCAGGAGTGAATCGGGTCACCCCACCCGTCGACCCTGAAAGTCCATAGGCCGACACGGTCGGGGGTGAACTGCCCGTGGAAAACGTAGGGCTCCAGACCCATCGTCATCCGAAGTTGCAGCGGCTTGATCCGTTGCTGCTCGGCGGTCCTGGGATCAAGGGCATCAAGTTCGGCTGCCGGCCTTTCGGGCGCCTGAACCGCCTTGATCCGGCGGGTTTCCGCTACCAGCGGATAGCGCGGCCCGAGGCAGCGCACGACCAGGGTCGCTGCGACAGCCTCGTGGCCTTCTCGCCATACTGCGGCACTGACCGGGACGATTTCACCGACCACGGCCTTGGCGGGGTACACGCCGCAAGAAACGACGGGCTGGACGTTATCGATCTCGACACGACCGGGCACCACCACTCCGTTCCGATTGTGTGCGGCCAAACCGCGGTTGTGCTCCGTCGCGGATTGCCTCTCGTCGGGGAACTTCCTGTCGTGGGGAACTTCCTGTCTGGGGAAGCATCGTTGCGGCCCCAATAACTACCCGATACCCAGCCTAGTGTCCGGTCACACCCTCGGAGGGAAAAGCGGTCTCTCCCGTCGCCGTGCGCGGGACGAAATCCTCAGTAAGGTAAGGATGCGTGAAAGCCCTCCGTCGGTTTACTGTCCGTGCTCACCTTCCCGAGCGTCTGGCCGCGCTGGACCAACTTTCGACTAACTTGCGGTGGTCGTGGGACAAGCCGACCCAGGACTTGTTTGCGGCCATCGATCCGCCCCTGTGGGAGCGGTGCGGCAGTGATCCGGTGGCATTGCTGGGTGCAGTAAATCCGGCACGGCTCGATGAGTTAGCGCTCGACGAGAAGTTCCTGGGCCGGCTCGATGAGCTGGCCGCCAACTTGAACGATTACCTGAGCCGTCCGCTGTGGTATCAGCAGCGGCAGGACGAAGGCATGGAGAATGGGCGAGCGATGCCGACCGCCATCGCCTACTTCTCAATGGAGTTCGGCATCGCCGAGGTGCTGCCCAATTACTCGGGCGGCTTGGGAATTCTCGCCGGTGACCACCTGAAGTCGGCGTCCGATCTGGGAGTGCCGCTGGTGGCGGTGGGCCTCTACTACCGGTCCGGGTACTTTCGGCAGTCGCTGACCGCAGACGGCTGGCAAAACGAGACCTACCCGTCGCTGGACCCGCAAGGGCTGCCGTTGCGGCTCCTTACCGATGCCACCCGCGAGCCCGTCCTGGTCGAGCTGGTGCTTCCTGATTCGGCGCGGCTGCGCGCCCGGATCTGGGTCGCACAGGTGGGCCGGGTTCCGCTGCTCCTGCTGGATTCCGACGTCCCTGAGAACGAGCACGAGCTGCGCAGCGTCACCGACCGGCTTTACGGGGGCGATCAGGAACATCGGATGAGGCAAGAGCTTCTGGCCGGCATTGGCGGGGTGCGGGCAATCCGCGCGTTCACCGCCATTGAAGGGCTGCCCGCGCCCGAGGTGTTCCACATGAACGAGGGCCACGCCGGGTTCCTCGGAGTGGAACGCATTCGCGAGCTGATCACCGTTTCGGGATTGGACTTCGACACCGCGCTGGCCGTCGTGCGATCCAGCACCGTGTTCACCACCCACACCCCGGTGGCCGCCGGTATCGACCGGTTCCCAATCGACATGGTGCGGCTCTACTTCGACGATCATGTTGATGACGATCCCGGTGCGAGAGGCAAGAAAGGTGATGGCAAGAGTGCGCCCTCGCCCGTGTTGCTGCCGGGCGTACCCACCGCCCGGGTCCTCGCGCTCGGCGCCGAGGACGATCCGACCAAATTCAACATGGCTCATATGGGTCTGCGGCTCGCGCAGCGAGCCAACGGTGTCTCGTTGCTGCACGGCCGGGTGAGCCGGGCCATGTTCAACGAGCTATGGCCCGGATTCGACGGCGACGAGGTGCCGATCGGGTCGATCACCAACGGAGTTCATGCGCGTACCTGGGCGGCGCCGCAATGGTTGCAGCTGGGGCGTGAGCTGGCCGGGTCGGACTCATTCGGCGACCCCGGCGTCTGGCTGCGACTCAACCAGGTCGATGAGGGCCATCTGTGGTGGATCCGCTCCCAACTGCGGTCACTGCTGGTCGAGGATGTCCGGCGGCGGTTGCGCCGCTCATGGCTGGAACGCGGCGCGACAGACGCCGAATTAGGCTGGATATCAACGGCATTCGATCCGGACGTACTTACTATCGGGTTTGCTCGGCGGGTGCCGACGTACAAGCGGCTGACGCTGATGCTGCGTGACCCGGATCGGCTGGAACAGCTGTTGCTCAATGAAGAAAGGCCGATCCAGCTGATCGTTGCCGGGAAGTCGCACCCGGCCGACGACGGCGGCAAAGCACTGATCCAGCAGGTGGTGCGCTTTGCCGACCGGCCCCAGGTGCGCCACCGCATTGCCTTCCTACCCGACTACGACATGTCAATGGCCCGGCTGCTGTATTGGGGCTGCGACGTCTGGCTGAACAACCCGCTGCGGCCGCTGGAGGCATGCGGCACCTCAGGAATGAAGAGCGCGCTCAACGGCGGGCTGAACCTGTCCATCCGCGATGGCTGGTGGGACGAATGGTACGACGGCGAAAACGGTTGGGAAATACCGTCGGCCGACGGCGTGGCCGACGAGTCCCGTCGCGACGACCTAGAGTCCAACGGGCTCTACAACCTGCTGGAACAAGCTGTGGCGCCGAAGTTCTACGAGCGCGACGATCACGGGGTGCCGCCGCGGTGGATCGAAATGGTGCGTCACACCTTGCAGACATTGGGGCCGAAGGTGTTGGCTTCCCGCATGGTGCGGGACTACGTCGAGCAGTACTACGCGCCGGCGGCGCAGTCGCTGCGCAGGACCGTCGCGGCCCCTGAGGGCGCTGATGGTGGCGGTGAGTTCGACGCTGCCCGCGAGCTGGCCGCCTATCGTCGGCGGGTCGAGGAAGCATGGCCGAAGATCGAGATCACCGACGTCGACAGCACCGGCCTGCCCGATATTCCGCTGCTCGGCTCGAAGCTGACCCTGACCGCGACCGTGCAACTGGCCGGGCTGGGGCCCGACGAAGTCAAAGTGCAAGCGGTGGTGGGCAGAGTTGACTCCAGCGATGTGCTGCTGGATCCGGTCACCGTCGACATGTCGTATACCGGCACCGCCGAGGGAGGCAACCAGGTCTTCTCGACGACAACACCGCTGCCGCTGGCCGGAGCGGTCGGATACACGGTGCGGGTGCTGCCTTACCATCCGATGCTTGCTTCCTGCAGCGAGCTCGGTCTTGTCGTTCTCGCGAGGTAGCCCGGACATCGCTGTGTCACCTCAGGCTGATAGGCCCTCTGACGCGGTGCGCAGCCGCTCCAGCGCCGCACGGACCTGCGCTGCGTTGGTGGTCTGCCAGAAGGGCGGCAGTGAGGCTCGCAGGTAGCGGCCGTAGCCGGCGGTGACCATCCGCGAGTCCAGCACTGCAACCACTCCGCGGTCGGTGACGCGACGCAACAGCCGACCCGAGCCCTGCGCCAATAGCAGGGCGGCATGGCTGGCGGCCACGGCCATAAAGCCATTGCCGCCACGCGCGGCCACCGCACGCTGCCGCGCACCGAGCAGTGGGTCGTCTGGCCGAGGGAACGGGATGCGGTCGATCAGCACCAATGACAGCGACGGCCCCGGCACATCGACGCCCTGCCACAGCGACAGGGTGCCGAACAGCGAGGTCTCGGCCTCAGCGCTGAACTGCTCGACCAGCGCGGAGGTGCTCTCGTCGCCCTGACACAACACCGGCGTCGACAGCCGTTCTCGCATGGCGTCGGCGGCGGCTCGGGCGGCCCGCATCGACGAGAACAGCCCCAGAGTGCGCCCGCCGGCAGCGGTAATGAGCTCGGCGATTTCGGTTAGCTGCTCGGCCGAGCCGGTGCCGTCACGGCCCGGCGGTGGTAGATGGGCGGCGACGTAGAGGATTCCCGCCTTGGCGTGGTGGAACGGCGATCCGACGTCGAGGCCGCGCCATCGTGTGTCCTTGGAATCCCTGGAATCCTGGCCGGTATCCGGACCGGCCAGCCCCCACGCGGTGGCCATGGCGTCGAAGGACCCGCCGATTGTCAATGTCGCCGAGGTCAGCACGGTGGTTGAACGCGAGAACACCCGGTCGCGCAGCAGGCCGGCGACCGACAGCGGCGCCACCCGTAACACAGGGCGCGGCGAACCCCTGTTGTCCTCGTGATCCAGCCACACCACGTCGGTGCGATCGGGAAGAGCCGGGCTGAACGACGTCAGGACTCGCGACGCGGTATCAGAGATCTCGCTCAGCGCCGCAACCGCTTCGGCACGTGCCGACGCCGCCTTGGCGTCGCTCGTGGTGTCGATCGCCGAGCGTGCGGCAGTCGCCACATCGCGCAGCGCTGTCAGGTATGTCGCCATCTCCTCGTCGAGGTAATCGATGCGGCCCGGTGTGGCGTCATGGATCGCTGCGGCGAAGTTGGCTGTCGTTGCCTCCAGCCGCTGGGTCAGTTCTGGATTCACCAATCTGCTGATCCGCCGCGAGGCGACACCGAGGGCCGCCGACGTCAGCTCCGCGGTGGCCACCGACGTCACCCGATCAACCAACTCATGCGCTTCATCGACCACCAGCAGCGCATGTTCGGGCAGCACCGCCGATTCGGCAACCGCATCGATGGCCAGCAGCGCGTGATTGGTGACGACGATGTCGGCCTCGCCGGCCCGGCTACGCGCCCGTTCGGAGAAGCACTCGGCGCCAAACGGGCAGCGGGCCACGCCGATGCATTCCCGCGCGGAAACGCTGACCTGGGACCAGGATCGCTCTCCCACACCGGGCCTCAGGTCGTCGCGGTCACCGGATTCGGTCGTCGACGCCCAGGCGGTGAGCCGTTGCACGTCGCGGCCCAAGGCGGTGACCGCCATGGAGTCGAAGAGTTCCTCCTGCGGCCTGTCGCCGGCTTCTTCATCGTCAGCGGCTGCACCACCGTTGTGAATCTTGTTCAGACACAGATAGTTACGTCGCCCTTTGAGCAGCGCGAACTGCGGGCGGCGCGGGAGCGCATCAGCGAGCGAATCGATCAGCCGGGGCAGATCGCGATCGACGAGTTGACGCTGCAGTGCGATTGTGGCCGTCGATACGACGACGGGCGAGTCGTCGCTGACCGCGCGGACAATCGCGGGGACCAGGTACGCGAGCGACTTGCCGGTGCCGGTACCGGCCTGTACCACGAGATGCTCACCGGTTGCGTAAGCCCGCGCCACCGCGGCGGCCATCTCCAGTTGGCCGCTGCGTTCACTGCCGCCGAGCGCGGCCACGGCGATGGCCAGCAACTCGGGCACGGACACGGACACGTCGGACGTGGTTACCCTCTTTGCTCTTTGGGCGGTGCTACCGCCGGGCTCTTTGTGGCGGTGCTAACTCCGGCTGGCCGGGATCTGCGTCGTCGTGATCGCAGGCTCGCCGTGCGATAAGTTCAAACCCTCCCACGGCAGACTGCGCAGCCCGGAAACTACCAGCTCGCGCGCCGCAGCCACGTTCGGTTTGGATACCACCTCTCCACCGCGGACCAGCGGGATGGTCAACACCCGAGACGGTCCGGGGACGACGGGCTGATGGCCCGCCGGATACACCACCTCCTCGGTGATGGTGCCGGACCTGCGCGACAGGCGCAGCGCCTCTTTGCGTCCGCCATGGGATTCCTTGTGGCTGCTGCGCTTCTCTACCGGCATGCCGTCCACTTCGACCAGTTTGTAAACCATATTCGCCGTTGGGGCGCCCGAGCCCGTCACCAGCGACGTGCCGACGCCGTAACTATCCACCGGCTCGGCAGCCAATGCGGCGATGGAGAACTCGTCAAGGTCACCGGACACCACGATGCGGGTCTGGGTGGCTCCCAGCTGGTCGAGCTGCTCACGGACCTGGCGGGCCAGCACTCACTAGCTCGCCGGAGTCGATGCGGACCGCACCGAGCGACTCACCGGCGGCGGCCACGGCATTGGCCACGCCAGTCGTCACGTCATAGGTGTCCACCAGCAGCGTGGTGCCAACGCCCAGCGCATCAACCTGGGCCCGGAATGCGGCCAGCTCAGTCAATTCAGGGGGGCCGCCCTTGCTGGCGTGCAGCATGGTGAACGCGTGCGCGGAGGTGCCCTCCGCGGGTATTCCGTATTGGCGCTGGGCCTCCAGGTTGGAGGACGCGGCGAAGCCGGCGATATAGGCGGCGCGGGCTGCGGCGACCGCGGCGTGTTCGTGAGTTCGGCGTGATCCCATCTCGATCAGCGGACGTTCCCTGGCCACACTCACCATTCGGGCCGCGGCGGACGC
The DNA here is from genome assembly GCA_963730415.1 of uncultured Actinomycetota bacterium. Taxonomy (GTDB): domain Bacteria; phylum Actinomycetota; class Actinomycetes; order Mycobacteriales; family Mycobacteriaceae; genus Mycobacterium. Next base: position 108,483 of record CAVSSC010000006.1, read on the forward strand.
GACCGCGGTGTCGTGATTGAAAATCGACAGTGCCAGTGTTTCGAATACCACGCATTCGGCGAAGCTGCCGGTCACCGACAGCACCGGGGATCCGGGGAAGTACAGCTCACCTTCGGCGTAGCCGTCGATATCGCCGCCGAACCGGAAATCGCGTAAGTAGCGCAACGTATCCGGGTCGAGGAATTGCCCCAGCAGCTGGCACGCCTCGTCATCGAAGCTGAACTGCGGCAATGCTTCGAGCAGCCGGCCGGTTCCGGCGACCACGCCGTAACGGCGACCTTCGGGGAGTCGGCGGGCGAACAGTTCGAAGGTGGTCCGGCGATTGGCGGTGCCGTCTCGCAGCGCCGCCGCCAACATCGTCAACTCGTACTTGTCGGTCAGCAGCCCAGTTACGACCGGGTCGTTCATTCCATAACGGTATCGGCTGCTATCAGGGGCTCGGTAACCTCACCTATCGCTCGGTATCGTGTAGACCATGGTTGTTACGTCAGCGCCCGCTAAGCCGGGCACTACCGGACAACGCGAGGCCGCTCCAGTAGACGTCACGGCCAGTCCATGGGTCACGATCGTGTGGGATGACCCTGTCAACCTGATGACCTACGTGACGTATGTGTTCCAGACGTTGTTTGGCTACACCGAGCCGCACGCCACCAAGCTGATGCTGCAGGTGCACAACGAAGGAAAGGCAGTGGTGTCGGCCGGCAGCCGGGAGTCCATGGAAGTCGACGTGTCCAAGCTGCATGCCGCCGGTTTGTGGGCGACGATGCAGCAGGACCGGTGAGACTCGAGGGCGTCGGCGATTCCCTGTGCGCAAATGGAAGCGCGTCGAGACCGCTAACGGTCCCCGTTTTCGGTCCGCCTTGGCTTCCCATGAGGCTGCCCTGCTCAAGAACCTCGCCACCGCGATGATCGGCTTGCTCGATGAGCGTGAATCTTCCTCGCCGGCAGACGAACTCGAGGAGATCACCGGCATAAAGACCGGAAACGCCGATCCGCCGAAGGATCCGACGCTGCGTCGGCTGCTGCCCGATTTCTACAAACACGATGACAACGACCCCTCGTCGCCCGACGTCTCTGACAGCCTCAACGCAGCACTGCGCAGCTTGCACGAGCCGGAGATCATCAACGCCAAACGCGTTGCCGCACAGCGGTTGCTGGATACCGTTCCGGACGACGGCGGCCGGTTCGAGCTGACCGAGGACGACGCAAACGCCTGGGTCGCGGCGGTTAACGACGTTCGGCTGACTCTGGGAGTCATGCTCGATGTCGGGCCGGAGGGGCCGGAGCGCCTGCCGGCTGACCACCCACTGGCCGTGCATTTCGACGTCTACCAGTGGCTGACCGTCTTGCAGGAGTACCTGGTCCTGGTGCTCATGGGGCCCCGATGATCTTGATGGCGGGAGGATGAACGCCATCACCGACGTCGGGGGCATCCGCGTCGGCCACTATCAACGGCTGGACCCCGACGCGTCCCTAGGCGCCGGTTGGGCCTGCGGCGTCACCGTCGTGCTGACCCCGCCTGGGACCGTCTGTGCGGTCGATTGCCGCGGTGGCGCGCCCGGCACCCGGGAAACCGATCTGCTGGACCCGGCCAGCACTGTGCGATTCGTCGACGCGGTGTTGCTCGCCGGCGGTAGCGCCTACGGTCTGGCAGCCGCCGACGGCGTCATGCGTTGGCTGGAAGAACACGAACGCGGCGTGGCGATGGGTGGCGGGGTGGTACCCATCGTGCCCGGTGCGGTGATCTTCGATCTGCCGGTCGGTGGCTGGGACTGCCGCCCAACGGCTGAGTTCGGCTATCTGGCCTGTGAGGCCGCCGCCAGCGCGGCCGGCGGCGGCGAAGGTGCGGTGCTGGCCGTCGGGACCGTCGGGGCTGGAGCAGGAGCGCGGGCCGGGGCACTCAAGGGCGGTGTCGGGACCGCATCGACGACACTGCCATGCGGCGTCACCGTCGGCGCGGTGGCCGTGGTGAACTCCGCGGGCGAGGTCATCGACCGGGCCACCGGTTTGCCATGGATGGCGGACTTGATACAGGAGTTTGCACTGCGGCCGCCGCCGGCCGAGCAAATCGATGCTTTCGCGCAGTTGCCGTCCGCGTCGAGCCCGCTGGAGAACCCGCTCAACACCGTCATCGGGGTGGTGGCGACCGACGCCGCCCTGAGTCCGGCCGGGTGTCGGCGGGTCGCCATCTCCGCCCACGACGGTCTGGCCCGCACTATCCGGCCGGCGCATACCCCGTTGGACGGCGACACAGTGTTCGCACTGGCTACCGGGGCGGTAGAGGTGGCACCGGCAGTCGACGCGCCTGCCGCATTCTCTCCAGAGACGCAGCTGGCCACGGAGGTAGGTGTCGCCGCGGCTGACTGCCTGGCACGTGCGGTGCTGGTCGGCGTGCTCGCCGCCGAATCGGTAGCTGGAGTACCGACCTACCGCGACATATTGCCCGGGGCGTTTGCCTGATGGGAGGTTCACCGGGGCGCCTGCGCCGGTAGCCTGGATGATGCCGAGGACGCTCTGGAAGGGCAGCTATGGGTAAGACCACGCCGAAGGGACACCCTGGCACACCGGCGACCCAGACGAAAAAGCGGCCCACGTGGATGGTGGGTGGGGCCACGATCCTCACTTTCGTGGCACTGCTCTACCTCGTCGAGCTGATTGACCAGCTGACGGGCAACCGGCTGGACGCCAACGGCATCAGGCCGCTAGAGGCCGACGGCCTGTGGGGAATCATCTTCGCCCCGGTCCTGCACGCCAGCTGGCAACACCTGATGGCCAATACCGTGCCGCTTCTGGTGCTGGGATTCCTGATGACGCTGGCCGGATTGTCCCGGTTCGTCTGGGCCACCACGATCGTGTGGATCCTGGGCGGCTTCGGCACCTGGCTCATCGGCAACATGGGCAGCAGCTGCGGCCCCACCGACCACATCGGGGCCTCCGGCCTGATTTTCGGCTGGCTAGCCTTCCTGGTTGTGTTCGGGTTCTTCGTGCGGCGGGTGTGGGACATCATCATCGGGCTGGTCGTGTTGTTCGCCTACGGCGGCGTCCTGCTCGGCGCCATGCCGGTGCTCGGCAGATGCGGCGGCGTGTCGTGGCAGGGCCACCTGTGCGGAGCGATTGCCGGTGTCGTCGCCGCATATATGTTGTCCGCGCCGGAACGCAAGGCCCGCGCAGTGAGAAAAGCCGGCACCGCTTCGCCGCGCTCCAAGACATGACCTCGCCACTGGCACCCGTCGGGGTCTTCGACTCCGGCGTCGGGGGACTGACCGTCGCGCGGGCAATCATCGACCAACTGCCCGACGAGGACATCATCTACGTCGGCGACACCGGCCATGGACCCTACGGTCCGCTCACCATCCCCGAAGTCCGTGCGCACGCCTTGGCCATCGGGGACGACCTTGTCGGCCGCGGCGTCAAGGCGTTGGTGATCGCATGCAACACCGCGTCCGCGGCTTGCTTGCGGGATGCGCGCGAGCGCTACGACGTGCCCGTCGTCGAGGTGATCCTGCCGGCGGTGCGCCGTGCGGTCGCCACTACGCGCAACGGTCGTATCGGTGTCATCGGAACGCGGGCGACCATCAACTCGCACGCCTACCAGGACGCATTTGCCGCCGCCCGCGACACCCAGATCACCGCCGTGGCCTGTCCGCGCTTCGTCGACTTCGTGGAGCGCGGCGTGACCAGCGGTCGTCAGGTGCTCGGGCTGGCCGAGGGTTATCTGGAGCCGCTGCAGCGCGCGCAGGTCGACACGCTGGTGCTGGGGTGCACGCACTATCCACTGCTGTCGGGACTGATCCAACTCGCGATGGGCGACAACGTGACGCTGGTTTCGAGCGCCGAGGAAACCGCCAAGGAAGTGCTGCGGGTGCTCACCGAGCAGGACCTGCTGCGTCCTCATGACGCGCCGCCCGCGACCCGGGTCTTTGAAGCCACCGGCGACCCCGAGGCATTCACCAAGTTGGCGGCGCGATTCCTGGGTCCCGCAGTCACCGGTGTGCAACCCGTTCACCACCTCCGCATCGACTAGCACGCGACGAGATTCTCATCACACCAATGCGGCGATGTTTTCGTCATCGTCGTATCGGGCATGGCACAGTAGTGTCCGTGCGAATAACCGTGCTGGGCTGCTCGGGCAGCGTGGTGGGCCCGGATTCGCCTGCGTCGGGTTATCTGCTCCGGGCACCGGACACTCCGCCATTAGTCCTCGACTTCGGCGGGGGCGTACTGGGCGCACTGCAGCGCTATGCGGATCCCGGCTCCGTACACGTGCTGTTGACTCATCTGCACGCCGACCACTGTCTAGATTTGCCCGGACTGTTCGTGTGGCGGCGCTACCACCCGTCGCGCCCCGACGGCAAGGCATTGTTGTACGGCCCTGGTGATACCTGGTCGCGATTGGGGGCGGCTTCGTCACCGTACGGCGGCGAGATCGACGACTGCTCGGACATCTTCGATGTTCGTCACTGGGTTGACGGTGAGCCGGTGACGTTTGGGGCGCTCACGGTGGAGCCGCGGGTGGTGGCCCACCCAACCGAGTCCTACGGCATCAGGATCACAGATCCCACCGGGGCCTCGTTCGTCTATAGCGGTGACACCGGCGTCTGCGACCAGCTCGTCGAGCTGGCTCGCGGCGCCGATGTTTTCCTCTGCGAGGCTTCGTGGACGCACTCGGCGGAGCGTCCGCCCGCTCTGCATCTGTCGGGCACTGAGGCCGGGAGGACTGCGGCACAGGCCGGCGTTCGTGAGCTGTTGCTGACGCATATCCCGCCGTGGACCTCGCGGGAAGACGTGATCAGCGAGGCCAAGGCCGAGTTCGATGGTCCCGTGCACGCAGTGGTGTGCGGTGAGACGTTCGATATCCGGCGCTCTGAAAGGGTCTGAGCCGGCCGGGCTAGGTCTGATTGCCCGCCTCGCGCCCGCGCCGCAGCGCGGCTGGGGGTGCCCCCACCTCACGCCGTGCCGGCGTGCATCGTCGGCGGGCTAGGGTTGGCGTCGTGACCAGACGAGAAGACGGCCGCCTTGACGACGAGCTTCGCCCCGTAGTCATTACCCGTGGGTTCACTGACCACCCGGCGGGTTCGGTACTGATCGAATTCGGCCACACCAAGGTCATGTGCACCGCCAGCGTCACCGAGGGGGTGCCGCGCTGGCGCAAGGGATCGGGTCTGGGGTGGCTGACCGCGGAGTACGCAATGCTGCCGTCGGCCACCCACACTCGCTCTGACCGCGAATCGGTGAGGGGCCGGCTCAGCGGGCGCACCCAGGAGATCAGCCGGCTGATCGGCCGGTCGCTGCGGGCCTGCATCGACCTGGCAGCGCTGGGGGAGAACACAATCGCCGTCGACTGCGACGTGCTGCAGGCCGACGGTGGCACCCGCACCGCTGCCATCACGGGCGCCTACGTGGCGTTGGCCGACGCGGTGACCTATCTAGCGGCGGCGCGCAAACTGTCCGATCCCAGGCCGTTGTCGTGTGCCATCGCGGCGGTCAGTGTCGGTGTGGTTGACGGCAGGATCCGGGTGGACCTGCCCTATGAGGAAGACGCGCGCGCCGAGGTCGACATGAACGTCGTCGCCACCGACACCGGGACCCTGGTGGAGATTCAGGGGACCGGTGAGGGCGCGACCTTCCCGCGTTCGACGCTGGACAAAATGCTCGACATGGCGCTGGGCGCTTGCGATAAGTTGTTCGCCGCACAGCGCGAGGCACTGGAGCTGCCGTATCCGGGTGTGCTGCCCGAGGGGCCTCCGCCGCCGAAGGCGTTCGGCAGCTGACCCGGCTCCTGGTCGCCAGCCGCAACCCCAAGAAGCTGGCCGAATTGCGCCGGGTGCTCGACGCTGCCGGCTTGACGGGGTTGACGTTGGTGTCGCTGAACGATGTGGCGCCGTTCGAGGAAGCGCTCGAAACGGGCGCGACTTTTGAGGACAACGCGTTGGCCAAGGCGCGGGATGCGTTCACCGCGACCGGTCTGGCAAGTGTGGCCGACGACTCCGGTTTGGAGGTGGCCGCGCTCAACGGGATGCCCGGCGTGCTGTCGGCGCGCTGGTCGGGTAACCACGGCGATGACGCCGGCAACACCGCGCTGCTGCTGGCGCAGTTGCGTGACGTGCCCGACGAACGGCGCGGTGCGGCGTTCGTATCCGCCTGCGCGCTGGTCTCGGCGTCCGGCGAGGTCGTCGTCCGTGGCGAGTGGCCCGGCAGCATTGCCCGGGAACCGCGCGGCGACGGCGGCTTCGGCTATGACCCGGTCTTCATTCCTGACGGCTACCACCGCACTGCAGCGCAGCTCAGCCCCGAGGAGAAGGACGCGATCTCGCATCGTGGTCGCGCGCTGGCGCTGCTGCTGCCGGCACTGAAAGCGCTTGGCTGAAGCGCGCCGGGAGTGACGTTAGCGTCACTTCCGGCCGCGAGCGTTACGCCAGCTTCACGCTCGAGCTCACAGCCCGAAGCGTGCCTTGACGTCCCTGGTCTGGAAGTGCTCGACGATGATGCCCAGCAGCGGGATGGTCCCGGCAAGCAGCACACCGACCGTCTTGGGAATTGGCCAGCGGACCTTGACCGCCAGATTGAAGGCAGCCAACACGTAGACGAAATACACCCAGCCGTGGACCACCTCGATCCATCGAATCTCGTGGTGGAAGGCAAGGTGCGAGACGATCTCGTAGCACAGTGCGATGAGCCAGAGACCTGTCGTCCACGCCATGATCCGGTAGCCGAGCAACGCGGTGCGGATCTTGTCGACGGGGACTGCAGGCGCTGATGTTCCGGGTGTCTCCGGTGTGGTCATGCGGTGGTCCTGTTCTGCTTTTCGGCATCTTTCTTAGCGAGCTCGGCGAGGTAGGCGTTGTACTCCTGCAGCGCGGGATCGTCGGGCGGCTGCTGCACTGGCTTGGGACGCTCGGGCAGCAGTCCGGCAGGTATTTCGGTGACGTCGCCGTCCTTCCGAGGCTCCGGCGGCGTCTCTTCGTAACGGACGAATTTGCGATACGCATAGACGCAGAACCAGGCGAATAGCGGCCACTGCAGCGCGTAGCCCAGGTTCTGAAAGGTACCGGAGGCTGACTGAAACCTGGTCCACTGCCACCAGCCCAAAGCTAGGCAACCGCATGCCGCGATGATCACCAAAGCGATCAGCGCGGGCCTGCGACGACGCGTAGTGGACACCCCTTGAAGGTACCGCGCGGCAGTGGGTAGGACGCTCACGTGCGAGCAGCGGCGTTTCAGGACTTGGGCCCCACGAATTCATCGAGAATCGCCACCGCCGCCTTGCGGTATATGGCGATGACGTGTCGGCTCGGCCGAGTCCACGGAATTGCAAGCTCGTCAAGCGCCGCGCAGAAGAGGCCTCGAATATCGTCGGATCGGTTCGAGAAGTGGTAGCGGACGCTTCGGACCCCGCGGTCGTTCGCCACAACACGGCATCCGTCGCTATCGATGAGGCCGCGAATGAATTCCTCCGTGACTTGCTTGACCAACACGTCCTGCCAGGGCTGCAGTCGAATCGGCCTCATGTGCTTCTTACCGGGACCGTGCTGAGGTAGCAGACACGGCCAATGTTTCGAATAGAGCGATACCACTACGCACCCTTTCGGTTGCTTCTCCACAGATGCGCGTTGCCCTGGCATCAACGTGTCGATTGCCTCGCAACACCGTTGGATGATGCCGGGGTACTTCTTGTCGAGGGTGATCCGGAGACGCCAGACTCGGCGGTTCCGTGAGATGCAGCCGTCGCCGAGGTAGAGGCCCAAGAGATAGCCGTACGACGCTGCCGGAAGTGCGGAAAAGTCATGAACGACGCCGCAGCCTGATCCGCCCGCTCGCCTTGGTCGAATCTGTCGTCGGCGTCGCCAGTCCTGCACAGTCGGTCGCGGCACACCGAGTTGACGCGCAATCGCGCAGTCGTTTACACCAGCTGCGATGAGTCTCCTCGCAGCCTCGAACTCCTCAGCAGACCGCACACGCAAGCCCTTCGTCGGTTGAGGGCCAAATTAGGCCGCACCGCTGACAAGTTGGCGGCGCAACAGGCGATAAGATCGCTAGGCCCGCGGGCGTGGCGAAACGGCATACGCGCCGGCTTTAGGTGCCGGTGCTCGAAAGAGCGTGAGGGTTCGAGTCCCTCCGCCCGCACAGTTTTCAATTGCCATTCACGGAGGCGTCGAACAAGTCCGAGCCCCAAACGATGAGCGCTACGGGCGTCAAACCCTTTCTGCCGGGTACATGAGACTGCAGGAAAAGGGAGAAGCCATGGCCACCGGACAAGACCCACTACGAGGCGAGCAAGCCATCACCGCAGACGATGTGGAACTCGCAGAACGCCGAGCCGCAGAAGCTCGCGAGCGCGCCGCACACGCAGGACTCTCCGCCGCCCGGAGCTTCGAGGAATCCGCGATTCAACATGAACGGGTCGCGGAGGTACAAGACTGGACCGTCGAACAAGGCGTACCTCATGCAGACGTGCACCGAAGGTCTGCGATGCGCCATCGCGAGGCCGCAGCCGACGACCGAAAGTTGGCGGAGCTAAAGCGCAAAGAGTCCGAAGCCGACCTGTCTCTCGACGCCGACCACTAGCACCGGCGCCACCATTTCGGTTAGCTGTCCAAAAAGCGGGCGCGGACTTCCGGCGGCGGCAGCGGACAGGTGTCGTACTTGCCGAAGATGCGGTAGCGGATATCGGCGAATCGGTCATAGAGCCAGTCACGAAGGGGAGCGGGGATGATCCGGGCAACCTTGAACAGTTTCCACGGGCCACCAAGGTAATCCGCTACACGTAACGCGGCCTCGGATCGGACAGCCACCCGTTCCGTGGGCTGGCCGGGTTCATCCACAAACACCACAGAGTCGACGCTCTGAGTAGCCGGGTGCCGATCAATGATCGCTCGGGCGAAGCCGCTGTCTAGAGCCGCAAAGCGCAGGGCGCCGTTGGGATCGAACCGAAGTACCGTCCGTACTGCCCAGTTGCAGACCCCGCAGACACCGTCGTACAGCAGCACCGGTGCCGCCGAAGGATTCTGCGTCTCACCGTTCACGTTGCCCAGGTTACTGACCGACCCCACCCGAGGTTGACCTATGGTAAGGCAACCCTTAGTTTGTGGGGTAGCTTACCAAGTCGGAGTGTGGTGCTGGACGAGGTCGTCGCGGAGCTGAGCGCCGCGGGAAAGGACCGCTGATGGCACGCGGGTTCCAGGGTGCGATGTTGCGAAGTTTCGGCGCCCGCGACCACACCGCAACGGTGATCGAAACCATCCGGATCGCTCCGCACTTCGTGCGGGTACGCATGGCGTCGCCGACCTTGTTCGAAGATGTGGATGCCGAACCCGCGGCATGGCTGCGGTTTTGGTTTCCGGACCCGGACGGATCGAATACCGAGTTCCAGCGCGCCTACACGATCTCCGAGGCAGACGTACCCACCGGCCATTTCGCGGTCGACGTTGTGCTCCACGATCCGGCCGGCCCGGCGTCGACGTGGGCGCGCACCGTGCAGCCTGGCGCCACGATCGCGGTCATGTCGCTGATGGGCTCGTCGCGTTTCGACGAACCCGACGAGCAGCCGGCCGGCTATCTGCTGATCGGTGACTCGGCGTCGATCCCGGGAATGAACGGGATCATCGGAGTCGTCCCTGACGATGTCCCGATCGAGATGTACCTCGAGCAACACGACGACAACGACACCCTGATCCCGCTCGCGCAGCATCCTCGGCTGCGAGTGCATTGGGTTGCCCGCCGCGACGAGAAATCGCTTGCCGCGGCGATCGAGAGCCGAGATTGGTGCGACTGGTACGCATGGGCGACGCCTGAGGCCACCACGCTCAAGCACGTGCGAACGCGGCTGCGCGACGAATTCGGTTTCCCCAAGTCCGAGGTACACGCCCAGGCCTACTGGAGTGCCGGACGCGCGATGGGTACCCGCCGCGGCGATGAGCCGGACGCAACTGACAGTGTCGCGCCCAGTGGTATTTCTCCAAAAGGCGTTGCTAAGCAGCATGATTCGGCGCGGCACGCATCCGACGAGACGCCCGCTCCGGCATCCCGCGGCAGTTGGCGCGCCCAGGCTGCCGGCCGGTTGCTCGCGCCGCTGCGGTCGGCGCTGATTCTCTCCGGTGTGCTGCAGGCCGTCATTACGCTGGTGCAGCTGGCACCGTTCGTGCTGCTGGTCGAGCTGGCCCGGCTACTGGTATCCGGGGCGCCCGCGTCCCGACTCTGGGGTCTCGGAATCGCAGCCGTTGCGCTGCTGGGAGTGGGTACCGCGCTCGGTGCTGCTCTCACGCTATGGCTGCACGTCGTCGACGCGCGGTTTGCCGGCGACTTGCGTTCGCGACTGTTAGGCAAGCTGTCTCTGTTGCCGCTGGGCTGGTTCACTGCGCGGGGGTCGGGCTCGATCAAGCAGCTGCTGCAGGACGACACGCTGTCATTGCACTATCTGGTCACCCATGCGATCCCGGACGCGGTCGCCGCGGTCGTCGCGCCGGTGGCAGTGCTGGTCTATCTGTTCATTGTCGACTGGCGGGTGGCGCTGGTGTTGTTCGTGCCCGTGCTGGTCTATCTGGTGTTGACGTCGTCGCTCACGATTCAGTCGGGCCCGCGCATCCCGCAATCGCAGCGCTGGGCCGAAAAGATGAGCAACGAGGCCGGCGCCTACCTGGAGGGCCAGCCGGTGATTCGCGTCTTCGGTGGTGCCGCCGCATCGAGTTTCCGGCGCCGCCTGGACGAGTACGTCGGATTCCTTGTCGCCTGGCAGCGGCCGCTGGCCGGCAAAAAGACCCTCATGGACCTGGTCACCCGTCCCTCGACTTTCCTGTGGCTCATTGCGCTCACCGGCACTTTGCTAACCGTCACGGGCCGAATGGATCCGGTGAATCTGTTGCCGTTCTTGTTGTTGGGCACCACATTCGGCGCACGACTGCTCGGTATCGCGTACGGGCTTGGCGGCATCCGCGCGGGCATGTTGGCCGCCCGGCGACTGCAAAACACTCTCGACGAGCCCCAACTCGCCGTGCGAGACCAAGACGAGCCCAACGGCGATTCGTCGGCGACGGTGGTGTTCGACCAAGTCGGTTTCGGCTATCGCCCCGGCGTTCCGGTGATCCAGGACGTGTCGCTGACGTTGCGGCCCGGCACTGTCACCGCGCTCGTCGGCCCGTCTGGATCCGGGAAGTCGACGCTGGCCGCCCTGCTGGCTCGGTTCCACGATGTCGAGCAGGGTGCCATACATGTTGGGGGACAAGATATTCGGTCGATTACCGCCGACGAGCTCTATGCCCAAGTCGGTTTCGTCTTGCAGGAAACGCAGCTCGTGCACGGCACCGTTGCCGAAAACATCGCGCTGGCCGTACCCGATGCCACCACGGCACAAGTCCAGGGCGCCGCGCGCGAGGCGCAAATCCACGACCGCATAATGCGACTACCTGACGGGTACGACACCATGCTGGGCGCGGGGACGGGGCTGTCGGGTGGGGAGCGTCAACGGCTCACCATCGCCCGCGCGATCCTGGCTGACACCCCAGTTCTGATCCTCGACGAGGCCACCGCGTTTGCCGACCCGGAATCGGAATACCTTGTCCAGCAGGCTCTTAACCGGCTGACCCGGGACCGCACCGTGCTGGTGATTGCCCATCGATTGCACACCGTCACGCGAGCCCACCAGATCGTTGTGCTCGACCACGGCCGGATAGCCGAACAGGGAACGCACGACGAATTGCTGGCCGCCGACGGACGGTACCGACGGCTGTGGGAGGGCGGCCGTCGCGACCCGGTAGCGGCCACAACAGCTCAGGGGGCGGCGCGATGATCCGCACCTGGTTAAGCCTCGTCCCGGGGGATCGCCGCGCCAAGGTCATTGCCTACACCGTGCTCGCGTTGATCTCCGTGGTGGTGCGTGCAGTGGCCACCGTTCTGCTTGTCCCACTGGTGGGGGCTTTGTTCAGCGACGCCCCGCACCGCGCCCTGGCCTGGCTGGGCTGGCTCACCGCCGCGACGGTGATCGGGTGGGTGATCGACACCGCGACCGCGCGCATCGGCTTCGATCTGGGTTTCGCCGTGCTCGACCACACGCAGCATGACGTGGCGGACCGGTTGCCCGCTGTGCGGCTGGATTGGTTCACCGCCGAGCACACCGCGACGGCGCGGCAGGCAATCGCCGCTACCGGGCCAGAACTCGTCGGCCTCGTCGTCAACCTGCTGACGCCGCTGATCTCCGCCGTTCTCCTGCCCGCAGCCATTGCGCTGGCCTTATTGGCGGTCTCCTGGCAGCTCGGTGTGGCCGCCCTGGCTGGCGTGCCCTTGCTCCTGGGAGCGTTGTGGGCTTCGGCACGCCTGGCGCGTGGCGCCGATTCCGTAGCCGCCGAAGCCAATAGCGCGCTCACCGAGCGGATCATCGAGTTCGCCCGAACTCAGCAGGCGTTGCGGGCCGCGCGGCGCGTCGAGCCGGCGAGAAGTCTTGTCGGCGATGCGCTGGCCGCACAACACGGCGCGACGATGCGGCTGTTGTCCATGCAGGTTCCGGGCCAGCTGCTGTTCAGCCTCGCCAGCCAGCTGTCCCTCCTCCTGCTGGCGGGGGCGACCACGGCGCTGACGGTGAACGGAACGCTCACGGTGGCTGAGGCCATCGCGTTGATTGTCGTGATCGTGCGCTACCTGGAGCCGTTCACCACCATCAGCGAGCTGGCACCGGCCCTTGAGAGCACCCGCGCCACGCTCGACCGCATCCGTTCCGTGCTCACCGCGCCGCTCATGAATGCCGGAGCCGCCATGTTGCCCGACGCCGCCGCGTCGCCCCGTATCGAGTTCGACGACGTCGTGTTCGGCTACGACGGGGCAAGTGGACCAGTGCTCGACGGGGTGAGTTTCTCGTTGGAGCCGGGAAGCACGACGGCGATCGTCGGACCGTCCGGCTCAGGCAAGAGCACCATCCTGGCGTTGATCGCTGGGCTGCATGAGCCTACTCGCGGCCGCGTCCTGATCGACGGTGTCGACGCCGCAATGCTGGACGCCGAAGCTCGGCGGGCGGCAAGCAGCGTCGTGTTCCAACATCCCTACCTGTTTCATGGGACGATCCGCGACAACGTGTTCGCCGGAGATCCCGGCGCTGGCGATGAGCAGTTCGCGCGGGCTGTGGCGCTCGCGCGGGTCGACGAACTCATTGGCAGGTTGCCTGACGGTGCCGACACGATCGTCGGCGAAGCCGGCTCGGCGCTGTCAGGCGGCGAACGCCAGCGGGTCAGCATCGCCCGCGCGCTGCTGAAACCCGCGCCGATACTGCTGGTCGACGAGGCGACCAGCGCTCTGGACACCGAGAACGAGGCCGCGGTGGTCGACGCACTCACCGCCGACCCGCAATCGCGCACCCAGGTGATCGTCGCGCATCGGTTGGCCAGCATCAGTCATGCCGACCGCGTCCTGTTTCTCGACGACGGCCGAGTCATCGAGGATGGAACGGTCGACCAATTGCTCGCCGCGGGTGGACGTTTCAACGAATTCTGGCGGCAACAGCACGAGGCTGCCGAATGGCGGATTCTCACCGGTTAGGTCACCGCGGTTGACCGCAACTCTTGCCGTATGCCTTACAGTTTGTCAGTCGGACAGAGCTGTCTGAGTACTGGAGGCATTTGCTTATGAGCGCTGTGGTGTCGATTCCGCGGTATCCCGGCGACGTGACCCCCGAATGGTTGTCGGCTGCGCTCAGCGACGGCCGTTCACCTGTCGAGGTCGCCGAAGTAGACGTGGTGGCGATCGGCACCGGACAGACCGGGGCGACCTTTCGCGTGGCGGCAAGATATGCGACAGACCCTGGCGGTCTCCCGCAAACGTTTGTGATCAAACTGCCGGCCCAGGACGACACCGTGCGTGAGCGGGTCACCATCGGCTATCGCAGTGAGTGCGCGTTTTATGCCACGGTGGCTGATCGGGTGCGAGTGCCGACGCCGCAATGCTTCTATTGCGAGATCACCGAAGAATCCTTGGATTACGCACTGTTGCTCGCCGATCAAGCGCCCGCCGTCCAGGGGGATCAAATCGCCGGCTGCGGCGGGCAGGAGGCGCGGCTCGCGGTGGTGGCGCTGGCCGGATTACATGGGCCTAGTTGGTGCGATCCGTTCTGGCTGGATCTGCCCGGACTTGCGTTTCCCCGTCCGGATGAGGCTTTCGCCAAGGGCCTTGGAGACGTGGCGAAGATGAGCGCTGATATCACGTTGGAGAAGCTTGGTCACCGACTAAGTACCGAAGATCGCGAGACCTTCGCTAACACAATGGGTTTGGTTACGCCCTGGCTTTCTGCCGAGCAGGACCGGTTCGCCCTGCTGCACGGCGACTATCGGCTCGACAACTTACTGTTCGATCCAGGTCAGAGCTGGGTGAGCGTGGTTGACTGGCAGACGCTCGGCGTGGGCCTTCCGGCACGGGATCTCGCCTACTTCACGGCAACCAGCCTGAATTCGCAACTCCGAGCAACCATCGAAGAAGGCCTTGTTGACGATTATCACCGAGCGCTACTGGGCTACGGCGTTACCGGCTACGACCGTGAAACATGTTGGCGTGATTACCGTCTCGGGGTACCACAGGCGCTTTTGATATCGGCGCTGGGGTTCGCCTTCGCCACCTCCACCGAGCGCGGTGACGATATGATGGTGACCATGCTCCAACGGGGCTGTCAGGCGATCCGCGATCTGGGGACGTTGGAACTGATCGGCTGAGAACCTTACAGGTCGCCAGTGAAGTCGGCGCTGAGCCACCGTTCGGGGCGGATGGTGAACAATACCTCCTCAACACCCTCCATGCTGCGGATGAACGCGCGTCCACCTTCCTCGCCGAGGTAACGGATGGCGATGGCTTCCTGCACGTCCGCCGGCGCGGGCTTGGTGGTTCCGACGACGGTGCCCTCGACCACCACATACTGGTACGGTGGCTCCTCGCGTTGGACCACTAGCGTGACTGCACCGGCCCGCTCGATGAGCCGGGCCTTGCGACTAGACGTCCCGGTATTGATCCGGATGTTCCCATCAGGCGTGTAGTCGTACCAGATCGGGACACTGGCAGGCGGGCGGCCGTCGGTAGCTGCGACGGACAGCACGGCGACATGCTTGGCGGCGAGGAACTCCTGACGTTCGGCTTCGCTGAGGCTTCTCATGCGGACTGCAACGCCGAGCCCGGAGGGCTATTCCCGGTCTAGGCCAATCAGTATTGCGTCGAACCCTGATCGATCGGGATTTGGGCGGCGGTGACTTTGCGCGATTCATCGCTGGCCAGCCAGCAGACGGCGTCGGCGATCTCTTCTGGCTCGGCAACCCAGTCGGGCAAAAACGGTGTAAGCATGTTGGACAACTGCCGGTTGGTTTCCATGGCCTTACCGATCGCCGCGACCATGTCGCCGGATCCCATCGGGGTGTTCACCGGTCCAGGGTGAACACTGTTGACCCGGATCGAATGCTTGCCCAGTTCTGCAGCGAAGGCCCGTGCCATCCCGGTGACGGCATGCTTGCTGGCGGTGTAGTGAACCATGAACGGCTGCATCTTCATACCAGCTGCAGAACTGATCAGGATGATGGAGCCGCCGCGGCCCCCTTCGATGATCTTGTCCGCGCCGGCCATCACGGTGTTCCAGGTGCCGGTCACGTTGATGTCCATGACGTCGCGGAAGCTTTCGGGTGTGATGTCGTTCCATGCCTGCGGAGCCGAAATCCCGGCGTTGGCCACGATGATGTCAAGCCGTCCCAGCGCGGCGACACCATCGTCGACGGCCTTACGAAGTCCCTCGAGGTCGCGGGTATCAACAACCGAGGCGAGGATCCGGCGGTTCGTTTCTTCAACTAGACGAACGGTTTCGCTGAGGTCTTCTGGAGTCGCCGAATCGTAGGGAACGCAGTACGGAAGCTTGCCGGCGATGTCGACGGCGATGATGTCGGCGCCCTCGTGGGCCATGCGAACCGCATGCGCCCGGCCTTGGCCGCGTGCCGCTCCGGTGATGAATGCCACTCTGCCCCAAGCCGGCCCTAGCGCTGCCGCTCATCGCTGTGCCGCCTTGACGAGGTTCGATCCGATGATCAGACGCTGAATTTCACTGGTGCCCTCGTACAGCCGCAGTAGGCGCACATCGCGGTAGATGCGTTCGACTGGAACGCCACGCATGTAGCCGCTGCCGCCGTGAATCTGCACCGCCAGATCGGCGACCTTGCCGGCCATTTCGGTGCAGAACAGCTTGGCCGCCGACGGCGCGACCCTGCGGTCTTGATTGGTGACCCACATCCGTGCGGCGTCGCGGACAAGCGCGCGGCCGGCCAGCACCCCGGTCTGCTGGTCGGCGATCATCGCCTGCACCAACTGAAAGCTTCCGATCGGCGTTCCGCCCTGCGTCGCGGTGGCGGCATGAGCCACGGATTCGTCGAGTGCACGTTGGGCGGCGCCCACCGCGAGGGCGGCGATGTGGACCCGGCCGCGGGCCAACGAGGTCATCGCCGCTCGATAACCGATGTCTTCGCTGCCACCGATCAGCGCGTCGCTTTTGACTCGGACGTCGGTGAAGCTGACGTCGGCGGTCCATGCGCCTTCCTGGCCCATCTTGGCGTCTTTGGCGCCCACCTCAACGCCCGCGGCCTCCGCGGGAACCAGGAATACAGCGATCCCGGGGCCCTGGTCGTCGGCCGGCCGGATGCGCGCGAACACCACAAACAGATTGGCGACGGGCGCGTTGGTGATGAAGCGCTTCTGCCCGGAGATCAACCAATCATCTTTATCGCGAACGGCTTTGGTCTTCAGGCCCGCCGGGTTGGAGCCGGCGCCGGGCTCGGTCAGTGCGAACGACGCGACCACGTCGCCGGATGCCATCCGCTCCAGCCAGCGGCCCTTCTGCTCTTCGGTGCCGAAGCCGACGAGAACTTGTCCGGCGATGCCGTTGTTGGTGCCGAACATTGATCGCAGCGCCAGCGAGGTGTAGCCCAATTCCATTGCCAACTCGACATCTTGCATAAGGTTGAGACCCAAGCCGCCCCACTGCTGCGGAATTGCGTATCCGAACAGCCCCATCTTCTTGGCCTGCTCGCGCAGGTCATCGGGTACCCGATCGTCGGTCAGGATCTCCTGCTCGCGCGGTACCACCGCGGTGCGAACGAAGTGACGGGTCTGGGCGAGGATCTCCTCAAAATCGTCGTCAGAGACTTCGGCGACTTCAGCGGTGGTCATGGCAGACGCTCCTCTTGGCGGTTGCCGCTCAACCCCGAGGGTGAGGCATCGCGACCGACTCCGGGTGGGCACCCCTGGCTTCGGGAAGGATCCTATATGAAATACGATATTCGGAACGGTGGGTACCACGCGCGGAATCAGAACCAAGGGAGGCATGGTCACGGTGTCGTTGCTGAGCGGTCAGACAGCGGTGGTCACAGGCGGCGCACAAGGTCTGGGTTTTGCCATTGCGCAGCGTTTCGTCGCCGAAGGCGCGAGGGTTGTGCTCGGTGACCTGAACCTCGAGGCGACCGAAGCCGCGGCCAAACAATTGGGCGGCAGTGATGTCGCCCTGGCGGTGCAGTGCGATGTGACGCAAGCCGCCGAGGTCGAGGCTCTCATCTCGACCGCCGTCGACCACTTCGGCGGCCTGGACATCATGGTCAACAACGCCGGAATCACCCGCGACGCGACGATGCGCAAGATGACCGAAGAGCAGTTCGATCAGGTCATCGACGTGCATCTGAAGGGAACCTGGAACGGCACCCGGCTGGCGGCAGCGATCATGCGGGAAAACAAGCGCGGCGCGATTGTCAACATGTCGTCCGTATCGGGCAAGGTCGGTATGGTCGGCCAGACTAACTATTCGGCGGCCAAGGCCGGGATCGTCGGGATGACCAAAGCTGCGGCCAAAGAGCTCGCATACCTAGGAGTCCGGGTAAATGCGATCGCTCCCGGCTTGATTCGCTCGGCCATGACGGAAGCCATGCCGCAACGTATCTGGGACGAAAAGGTCGCCGAGATCCCGATGGGCCGCGCCGGCGAACCTAGCGAAGTCGCCAGTGTCGCCTTGTTCCTCGCCTCCGATCTGTCCTCGTACATGACCGGCACCGTGATGGAAGTCACCGGTGGCCGCCACATCTGAGTGGAGCAGTGAAAATGCGTGAAGCGGTTATTTGTGAGCCGGTACGGACGCCCATCGGCCGCTACGGCGGGATGTTCAAATCTCTGACTGCGGTCGACTTAGGAGTTGCCGCGCTAAAAGGGCTACTCGAGCGAACCGGAATCGCCCCTGACGCAGTGCAGGACGTCATCCTCGGGCACTGCTATCCGAGCAGTGAAGCGCCGGCGATCGGGCGTGTGGTGGCGTTGGATTCCGGTCTGCCGGTGACGGTTCCCGGTATGCAGGTCGACCGACGCTGTGGGTCGGGCCTGCAGGCAGTGATCCAAGCGTGTCTGCAGGTAGGCAGCGGCGACCACGATCTTGTCATCGTCGGCGGCTGCGAAAGCATGAGCAACGTCGCCTTCTACTCCACCGACATGCGCTGGGGTGGTGCCCGCGGTGGTGTCCAGGTGCACGACGGGCTTGCCCGAGGCCGCACCACTGCCGGTGGCCGCCACTACCCGGTGCCGGGGGGAATGCTGGAGACCGCCGAGAACTTACGTCGCCAGTACGGCATTTCACGTTTGGAGCAAGACGAGCTCGCGGTGCGGTCGCACCAGCGCGCGGTGGCCGCGCAAAAGGACGGCATCCTGGCCGAGGAGATCATCCCGGTGGCGGTGCGTACCCGGCACGGCGAAGAGTTGATCGACACGGATGAGCACCCCCGCGCCGATACGTCGGTGGAGTCGCTGAGCAAGCTTAAACCCGTTCTGCTGAACGAAGATCCGGAAGCGACGGTTACGGCCGGCAACGCTAGCGGGCAAAACGACGCGGCATCGATGTGCGTGGTGACCACACCCGAGAAGGCAGCCGCATATGGTCTGACGCCGTTGGTCCGCCTGGTGTCGTGGGGGCTGGCGGGTGTGGCACCCAAGATTATGGGTATTGGTCCGGTGCCCGCGACCGAGGTCGCACTCGCCAAGGCTGGATTGCGGCTGTCCGACATCGACCTTATCGAACTCAACGAAGCCTTTGCCGCGCAAGCGCTTGCGGTGATGCGGGAATGGAATTTCGGTGCGGTCGATCATGACCGAACCAATGTGCACGGCTCGGGAATCTCGCTTGGCCATCCGGTCGGTGCGACCGGCGGCAGGATGCTGGCCACCTTGGCCCGCGAACTCAATCGCCGCCAGGCGCGCTACGGGTTGGAGACCATGTGCATCGGTGGCGGCCAGGGGCTTGCCGCGGTCTTCGAACGGGTCGCGTCGAGGTGAACAGTCCCGGGTTGCCCCTGAGCGGCCTCACCGTTGTGGAGGTGTCCAGTTTCGTCGCCGCACCGCTGTGCGGCATGACGCTGGGTCAGCTTGGCGCACAGGTGATCCGGGTCGATCCGATCGGCGGTGCCTCCGACGTCCAGCGATGGCCGCTGGCGGCGGACGGCACATCGATCTATTGGACCGGTCTGAACAAGGGAAAGCATTCGGCCACCATTGATCTGCGGTCACCCGAGGGGCAAGAGCTGGTCCAGCGGCTGATCGTTGAGGGTGACGGCGTCGTGGTGACCAACGCCGCCGGCCTGTCCTGGCTGAGCCACGATCTCCTGACGACCAAGCGCCCCGACGTCATCCACGTGCAGTTGCTCGGACGTGGCGACGGTTCCACCGGAGTGGACTACACCGTCAACGCGGGCATCGGATTCCCGCTCGTCACCGGTCCGGCCAATCATGCCGGTCCGATCAATCACGTGTTACCGGCCTGGGATGTGTGCTGCGGCTTGTACGCCGCGCTGGCCGTTGTCACTGCTGTCCGCCGCCGTGACCAGTCCGGGTTGGGTGCGCGCATCAGCCTGGCCCTGGAGGATGTCGCGCTGGCCACGGCCGGAAATCTGGGGCTGTTGACCGAGCCTCAAGTCAATGGGACGCAACGCCAGCGGCTGGGCAACGCCATCTACGGCCAGTACGGCCAGGACTTCACCAGTCGAGACGGGGCCAGGTTCATGGTTGTCACCTTGACTGGACGGCACTTTCGTGACCTGGTCGACGTGACGGGCACCGGCGCGCCGGTGTCGGCGCTCGCAGAAGCGCTGGGCGTTGATTTCGGCTCCGAAGGTGACCGCTACCGATACCGCGAGGTGCTGTCCGGTCTGTTCGCCACCTGGTTCGCCGATCACACGGCCGAAGAAATCACCGCCGCGCTGTCGGACACCACGGTGCTGTTTGAGCGGTACCGCACCTTCGCGGAGGTCGCGGCAGGCCCGAAGGTGACTGCTAATCCGTTGTTTTCCCGATTGCACCAACCGGGTCTCGGAGACTACTTCGCCCCCGGCATGCCGGCCGCGTTCGACGGCACCCACTCCGCCGGCACACCCGCCCCCGCCTTGGGGCAAGACACCGCCGACGTCCTCGAGCGATGCTTGGGATTGACAACCGCCGACATCGCACGCTTGACGGCCGCGAAAACGATTGCCTTTTGAGTCGGCCAGAAGGGAACGACAGCGCATGACAAAACTCGCCCAGACTCTCGGCCTCACCGAATTTCAGACCGAGATCATCGCTACGGTAAGGCAATTCGTCGAGAAGGAAGTCATTCCCAACGCGCCGCAACTCGAACGCGGCGATACTTACCCGCAGGACATCGTCGACCAGATGCGCGAGATGGGCCTGTTCGGATTGATGATTCCGCAGGAGTACGGCGGGCTGGGGGAGTCGCTGCTGACTTACGCACTGTGCGTCGAAGAGCTGGCGCGGGGCTGGATGAGCGTGTCCGGGGTACTCAATACCCACTTCATCGTGGCGTACATGCTGCGCCAGCATGGCACCGACGCGCAGAAGCAGCGCTTCCTGCCGCGCATGGCGACCGGCGAGTCACGGGGTGCGTTTTCGATGTCAGAGCCCGAGCTGGGCTCTGATGTTGCCGCAATCCGCACTCGGGCGCAACGCAATCCGGATGGCACCTACACCATTAACGGTCAGAAGATGTGGCTCACCAACGGCGGCAGTTCGACCCTGGTAGCGGTGTTGGTGCGCACCGACGAGGGTGCCGACAAGCCGCACCGCAATCTGACCGCGTTCCTGGTCGAAAAGCCAACGGGGTTTGGCGAAGTCGTGCCCGGCCTGGTGATTCCCGGGCAAGATCGACAAGCTGGGCTACAAGGGGATTGACACCACCGAACTCATCTTCGACGGCTACCAGGCAAGTGCCGACGACATTCTCGGCGGGACTCCAGGGCAGGGCTTCTTCCAGATGATGGACGGTATCGAAGTCGGCAGGGTCAACGTGTCGGCGCGAGCGTGTGGTGTCGGCATTCGTGCCTTCGAGCTCGCGGTGCGCTACGCCCAGCAGCGTCATACCTTTGGCAAGCCGATCGCCGAGCACCAGGCGATCGCGTTCCAGCTGGCCGAGATGGCAACCAAAGTCGAAGCGGCACATCTGATGATGGTCAACGCGGCACGGCTGAAAGATTCAGGGGAGCGCAATGACGTCGCTGCCGGGATGGCGAAATACCTTGCCAGCGAATTCTGTTCCGAGGTTACCCAGCAGAGCTTCCGGATCCACGGCGGCTACGGTTACTCCAAGGAATACGAGATCGAGCGGTTGATGCGCGATGCGCCGTTCCTGCTGATCGGCGAGGGAACCAGCGAAATCCAGAAGTCCATCATCAGCAAGCGGCTGCTCGCCGAGTATCAGGTGTGAGGCGATGACTGCTCCGGATTTCGCTGCACGGCCTCAACTTTCCGACGATGTCGCGCGATTTGTCCGCAAGAGGATCTTCGATGGCAGCTACGCCGCGGGGTCCTACGTTCGTCTGGACCAATTGGCCGCGGAATTGGGGATTAGTGTCACACCGGTGCGGGAAGCGCTGTTCGCCCTGCGCGCCGAAGGCTTGATCGCCCAGCAGCCACGCCGAGGTTTCGTGGTGTTGCCGGTGACCGGGCGCGACGTCACCGACGTCGCGAACGTGCAGGCTCATGTCGGTGGCGAGCTCGCCGCACGGGCCGCGATCAACATCACCGACGACCAGCTGCGCGAACTCAAACAGATCCAGGCGGAACTCGAAGAAGCTTATGCCGGTGATGACAACGAGCGGACCGTTCTTCTCAACCATCAGTTTCACCGGGCCATCAATGTTGCCGCGGACTCGCCAAAGCTTGCCCAGCTGATGTTGCAGATCACCCGCTACGCACCGGAATCGGTGTTTCCCGCCATCGAAGGCTGGCCGGAACAGTCAATGAAGGACCATCGGCGGATCTTGTCTGCGCTGAAAAAGCACGACGACAAGCTGGCGCGCGCGGCGATGTCGGAGCATCTCGCCGCCGGCGCGGTTCCCCTGATCGACCACCTCATCGCGCGTGGGGTGGTTGTCGACGCGAGCCGTCCGACGTCTCACTGAGCTAAAGGAGCTGTTGTCGCTCGCGTACGCCTGGGCCTACGCTGCCATTAGCGGGGGCGACGACATGGAGCGAGGAAAAATGTCCCGAACGCTTCGCGCATCGGCCGTCTTCGTTGCAGCCGTGACAGCCCTCGCCCTCGCGCCGCCGGCCTTTGCCGATCCGATGGACCCGATCCCCGGGAACGGTGTCTTCCGCGTCGGGCCTGACATCGCACCGGGCCTTTACCACACGGGCGGGTCGGCGTCGACCTTCGGGGTTTGGATAAACAATGTGCCGACCCAGGACTCGATGTGCTCGTGGTTTACGTACAGCACACCCGATGCGGCCAAGGACCATGTACTTCAGACGAATACTTCCATCGGTCCGATGTACGCGAATATCAACTCAACGGTTAAGGCCTTCGAGTCGCAGAACTGTCAACCCTGGACGCGGGTCCCATAAGGCCGGTTCATTTCGATCAACATGTCCCGCAGCCGACTGGTGTCGACCTTGCCGGTGCCGCCGCGCGGAACGTCGTCGTCGGATTCCAGCAACAGCCATACCGTCGGAACTTTGAAGGCGCTCAACAGTTTGCGGGCGGAGTTGCTTAGCTGCTCGGTAGTGAGCGCGCTGTTGCATACCACCGCCGCACCCACCCGTTGGCCCGCCGCGCGGGACACGTTGGTGACGAACGCACTATCGACGCCGTCGATGGTCCGCAACGCCCGTTCGACCTCGCTGGGATAGACGGTGGCGCCACTGACTTTGAACATGTCGTCGGATCGTCCGTGGTAGAACAGGAATCCATCTTCGTTGAGGTGGGCCAGGTCGCCGGTGGGGTAGAAGCCGTCGGCAGTAAACAGGTCTTCGCGACTGCGACCGCAGATACCTCGTAGTGTGTGCGGTCCGCGAATCTGGATCATGCCCACGGTTCCCGCCGGAACGGGCTCGCCGCTGTCGGGGTCGACAATGCGCACCTCCATACCGGGGAACGGCTTTCCGCAGCTACCCCACGCTGCGGGGGGCATATCGGTATCGGCGGGAAAGCCGCAATATGGACCGAACGCCTCGGTCATGCCGAACAACGTGGCCCGAGCACCGGGCTGCGCCCGCTGCTCGGGCGGTAGCAGGGCTTGCAGGCTTCCCGGCTGCAGAGCCGACAGATCAGCGCCGACCGTGCCAGCGTGGCGTGCCAGTGTTTCGGCTTGGTCGGGCCAGCCGCGAAAAAGCGTGACCCGTTCGGTTTCCAGTAGCCGCAGGGTGGTTTCCGGCCGCGGTATCTCTTCAGTCACTAGGGTGGCACCGGCCAACAGCGTGGAAAGTATTCCGCTGCCGAAGCCGCCCACCCAGAAGAACGGCATCGGCAGATACAGCCGGGTGTCTGCCGTGATACAGCGGGCAGCCAGCCCTGACTGCACGGCACCTAATGCGCTGCCGTGGGAGTGCATGACGCCCTTGGGCGGCCCGCTGCTGCCCGAGGTGAACATGATGACCAACGGGTCGGCTGCTGTGACCGTCGCTGTTATAGCGTCGACGATCTGGCGGGCCTGCTCGCCGGCAGCGGCGTGGGCGAGCCGGTCGACGGGCCAAACTTCGCGTAATGCAGGAAGTTCGAGTTGCGGCACCGACCGCAGGTCATCCAGGTAGCGGTGGCCACGGAATTCCTCGACGCTGACCAGGAATTGCACCGAGGCGGCCCGCAGCTGCGCGACCATTTCGCCAGCCGCTAGCAGGGTGCTGAGCGGAACCAGCACCGCGCCGATGCGGGTCAGGGCGACGGCCATCTGTACCCAGCGGGTGCTGTTGGGCATGATCAGCCCGACCCGGGTGCCCTTCCCAACACCGGCTTCCACGAATACTGCGGCGAGTTCCCTGGTGGTCGTGTCGAGTTGGCGGTAGCTGATTCGCGACGCCGGGTCGACCACCATCGGTTTGGCACCATCGCGTGCGGCGCGGGACCTCACCAGTTGATCGATGGTGGTGCATGTGGTCGTCGGCTCAGACATCGAACAGCCTTCTCAGCTGCTGTGAGTCGACCTTGCCGCTGGACAGCAGCGGTATTTCGGCGCGGCGCAGGGCGGCGAACCGTCTGGGGATTTTGTACGCCGACAATTCCGTTTTGAGCCGCTCACGCAGGGCCGTCTCGTCAAAGTCCGATGAGCCGTCCGGCAGCGCGACGACAGCGGCGACAAGGTGTCCGCGCTGGGTATCGGGAATGCCGATAACATGAGCCACCATTCCGCCGGTGACCTTGGCGATGGCCTTTTCAACCTCGTCCGCCGAGACGTTGGCGCCCGCTGTTTTGATCATCGTGCTGAGTCGGCCGACGAAATAGAAGAATCCGTCGGCGTCCGTCCGCACCAAATCGCCTGTGTGGAACCAGCCGTCGGCGTCGAAGCACTCTTCGCGACTGCGTTTGTAGTAACGCTGCATCACGTACGGCCCGCGGATGCACAGTTCGCCGACCTCACCGACGCCGACCGGTACTCCGATTTCGGTGTCGATGATCATGGTTTGGAATCCGGGCGCCGGTTTGCCGAACGATCCGCGCCGGTTTTCGGGTTGGTCGGATGCGTCATCGCTGATCAGCACGACGCTGCCGGCTTCGGTCATGCCCAGCATGTTGTGCCGCAGCTCCGGGTCGACGGGCCGCGCGTGGGCCGCCATGATCGGGTACAGGTTGCCCCGCCGCATCGACGACAGATCGCGACCGGCGAAGCTCGGATCGTCGGCAAGGTGAGCGATCCCGGCGCTGAAACCGTTGGTCATGGTCGGCTTTTCGGCTTCGAGCAAGTCAAGCGTGTGCACCGGCATCGCTGGCGTTGGAGCACACCAGTGTCGACCCGGCGACCAAAGTCGCAAGCAGGCCGAAGGCGAACCCGCCGATCCAGAAGAACGGTGAATTGCAGAACAACTTGTCGTCGGCCGTTAGACCACGGATCTTATTGAGGTTCCGCTGATGTTCGAGCAGAGCGGCGTGCGTGTGCACCACTCCCTTGGGGGTGCTGGTGGAACCCGATGTGTACACGATGGCCAGCGGATCGCAGCCGTCGACATCGTCTTGCATTGCCGCCAGGAGCGCAGGAGCGACGGTACTGGCCAGCCGATAGAACCGGCCGATGTCGCGGACGCGCTGCACCGCATCAGGGCGGTAACTGACTCCGACCTGCCGCAATTGCGGTGCGGCCGAGGCCAACAATCGGTGGTCGGATTCGAAGTCCGGGTCGGACAGCAACTGGGCCAGTCGTTGCACATAGTCGTGGGAGCGAAAAGATGCCGCGCTCAAGAGTATTTCGACATCGCTGTCGAGCAGCTGCTCGCGCATCTCTCGGGCGGTGACGAAAGTGGAGAACGGGATCACCACGGCGCCGATTCGTGCCGCCGCCAACATGCCGACGACGAATTCGGGGCCGTTCGGGTAGAGCAGACCCACATGGGTGCCCTTGCCGGCGCCGAGGGCAATCAGCCCGCGGGCGAGCTCTGCCGAGCGGCTATCGGCCTCGCCGTAGCTGATTCGGTCACCGTCGCAGACAAGAAGCGGGTGGTCTCCGCGCGAGCGGGCTTGGTGTCGCAAGATCTCGGCGACCGTCGAAGAGTCACCGCGCATGGTCACGGTGGGCGGCAGGTTCGCTGAAGAAGCGCTGGATTGCGCCCAGATCGGCTTTACCCGACGGTGTTCGTGGGATGGTGTCGACGATCGCGATTTCGGTGGGAATCTCGTAGCGAGCCAGCCGCTTTCGCAGATACTCCACCAGCGCGTCGGCATCGGTGGATGCGGGCTCGCGCAGTTCCACCATGGCGACCGGCGTCTCCCCCAGGCGCTCGTCGGGTCGGCCGATCACAGCCGCACCGGCCACCGCAGGGTGGCTCTCCAGCGCGTCGCGTACGTCGTCGGGCATTACCTTGAACCCACCGCGGATGATCGCCTGGTCGGCCCGCCCGACGATCCAGACAAAGCCGTCCGCGTCGATACGCGCCATATCCGTGGTCCGCATCCACTGCGCCGATGGCCCCAACTGTCCCGGCTTGACCTCCAGCAGTCCGACTTCGTCCGAGCCGAGCATCGTGCCATCGTCGGCGACCACCCTCAGCTGCGCGCCCGGATTGGCCCGGCCGACGCTACCGCGTTTGGCTCGCCAGTACCGCTGATAATCGGAAAGGGTCCAGCCCGCGACACCGCCGCCGAACTCGGTTGCCGCATAAGAGGTTAACACCGGAATCCCATACTTCTCGGTGAAGGCATCGGCATCGTCGGCAGTCAGCGGGGCCGTGCCGCACGTGACGGCGCGGATGCTTTCCAGGTCGGCTCGCGGCACGTCGGAGTGCAACACCGTCCGCAGTGCAGCCGGTACCAGCGATACCGTGCGCGGCCGGTGCTTGCGGACCGCCTCGGCCCATGCATTGAGCTCGAACCGTTCCAGTAGCACGAAGGGTCTCGCCTCGGCGACGCATTGCAACACCCGGAACACACCGCCGATATGCACCAGCGGCGAGTTGACGATCGCGACGCCGCGCCGCAGCTCGGTAGGCGCCGGTGCGCTGTCGGGCTCGGCGCCCATCACACTGCGCGCCAGCATGTCGTAGCTGAGGTCGATTCGTTTGGGTGGACCCGTCGTACCGCTGGTCAACATGCGTACCGCGACGCCGGGCCGCGGGTCGGCCTCAATGGGTCGAGTGAGGTGCCTTCCTGCCGTCCCTACGCGCGGGCCGTCGGAATCGTCTAAGCGACCCGAGATCGACACGGTCGTGGTGTTAATCCCCGCGGTGACCAGTGTCGTCAGATCGTCGCGTTCGCCGATTATCAGCGGCAGCTGTAGCGCGGCGATATCGGCCTTGGTGCGCTCGTCGCCGCGAGAAGGGTTGATGACGACCACGGTTCCGCCGCCCAGCAGCACCCCGAGGAAGGCCGCCACCTGACCGGGCCGGTTGCGCAGCAGCATCCCGATTTCGGCGCTGCGCTCGGCGGTAAGCGAAGCGATGCGCTGTGCCATGGCGCCGACCTGGTCCCAGGAGATCCATTGGCCGTCATACTCGATGGCGTGTGAGTCCGGCTGCAGGTCGAGCACGTCAGCAATGCGTTGACTGAGCGGGTGACGCGGCATTAGCGGATCTTCGGATTGCGTGCGGCGCCCTCGCCGTCGGAGTTGTTCTGGGCAGCTAGCTCCGCCGTGCCGAGCGGGTTGCCCAGCCGGGTATAGATAAGCCCCTGATCCAAGGCGGCGCGATAGGGCTTGTCCAGCGACTCCCAGATCGCTTTCACGGTGCCCTGGGTCGCCGATGGTGGCTTGGCCGCGATTGTCGCCGCAATCTCATGAGCACGGTTCCAGAGCTGGTCGGCAGAGACCACTTCCGACACCAATCCAATCCGTAGCGCGGTGTCGGCGCTGACCCGTTCGTCGTTGCCCATTAGTGCTATCCGCAGTGTCTCGCCCAGACCGATGCGCCTCATCAGGCCGATCGGCTCCAACGCGCAGACCAGGCCGGCCGATACGTGCGAGTCGAAAAACGTGGCCTCTTCCGAGCAGATGACCACATCGGACTCGTTGATGAAGTAGAACGCGCCCGCGGTGCACATGCCCTGAACGGCGCACACCACGGGCTTCCACATCTTCTGCCACTTGGGGCTGAGCGATTCACCGGGATCTTCGTGGTTCCAGATGTTTTCGGGTTGGCCATAAGGCGTGTTGATGTCCAGACCGGCGCTGAATGCCCGGGTGCCGGCTGCCCGCAGCACCACCGCATGCACCGACTCATCGAGTTTGACCGTGCGCCAGGCGTGGGCCATCTCCTCGCACATGGTGCGGTTGAACGCGTTGAGTTGCCCAGGCCGGTTCAGCGTGATGGTGGCGACATGGTCGGTCGCATCCACATCGAGCAGGATCGTTTCGAAAGTCACCGGCATTGCCAATCCGGCGAGCGCTTTTCGACGAAGGCCTTGGGCCCTTCCAGCGCATCCTCGGTCCGCAGCACGCGCTCGCGGAATGTTTCGGCGAGCATTTCGGCTTCGTGCAGCGGCAGATCAAGCCCTTTCAGAATGGCCAGTCGCGTTCCCCGGACGGCCAGCGGTGCATTGGAGTTGACGATGTCGGCGATCTCATGGGCCCGTTCGAGAAGCCGGTCGTGCTCGACGATTTCGCTGATCAATCCCAAGTCGAAGGCGCGCTCGACGCTCATCCGCTCGTGCTTGCCCATCAACGCCATCCGCAGTGCGACCGATCGGGGGAGCACCCGGGCCAGCCGCACCAGCTCGCGCCCGGCCACCAGTCCGATGCTGACATGGGGATCGAAGAACGTCGAGCGGTCGGATGCGATGACGATGTCTGACGTGGTGACCCAGTCGAGCCCCGCGCCACAGCACAAACCGTTGACCGCGGTCAACACTGGCTTGGCCATCCGGCGGAACGGGGGTGTGCCTTCCTGAGGTGCCTCCCACTGTTCGTACGTCGACAGGTACGGCCGTTCGTAGATCACGCTGCCGTCACCGGGAATAGCCTTGACATCTGCCCCCGTGCAGAACGCGCGGCCGGTACCGGTGACGACGAGTAGCCACACTTTGTCGTCGTTCTCGGCTTCGTTGTAGGCGGCACGAAGTTCGGTGATCATGTGCGGGCTGAGTGCGTTGAGGGCGTCCGGACGGTTCAGTGTGATGGTGGCGGTATGCCCGTCGACGTCGTAATTGATGGTGTCAAACGACTCAGTGGGCATCCGTTTTCCCTTCGTCTAGCGACCTGGTGTGACCGAAAACGCCTACCGGATCATCGGCCATGAAACTTCGGCGTGCGTCGCTGCTGGAAGGCGTCCAGGCCTTCCTTGAAATCGCTGGTCCGGCAAGACAACTCCAGATTGAATAGCTCTTGGGTCAGGGATTGGCTCAGCGTTGCGTGCTGACCGAAGCTCAGGGCCTGTTTGGCCAGCCCGATCGCTGCCGTTGGTCCGGAGGCCAGCCGGTCCAGTAACTCCTCGGCGTCGTCGTCGAGTTCGGGCCCGCTTACCGCTTGGTGGATCAATCCCCAGTCGGCCGCATCCGTTGCGCTCACTTTCTCGCCAAGCAGCAGCATTCGCCTGGCCCGTGCCAGGCCAACCAGTCGGGGCAGCAGCCAGGTCGACCCCGAATCCGGGCTGAAGCCACGGTCTACGAAAGGTTCCCAGAACACCGCGTCGGCGGCAGCCACGGTGAAGTCAGCGGCCAGCGCGAGGTTACAGCCGAACCCCACAGCCCATCCCCGCACGCTGCAAACCACCGGCAACTGGATGCTTTCGACGAGCTCGATCACGCGGTGAGCGGCATGGGGAATCCGCCGTACCAGATCACCAGCACGTGGACGCTGCCGATTGTTGGCGGCCACCCAGTCGACGCCGGCACAGAAGTCGTCTCCGGCGCCTCGGATGTGAACGGCGCGCAACGAGTCGTCGGCGGCTGCATCGGTCAGCACCTCGACTAAAGTCCCGATCATCAATTGGGTCAACGAGTTACGCCGGGATGGGCGATCGAGCGTGACTCGCAACACCGCACCATCCCGGCACGCTGTTACCGAACCCTCGGCACCGGCCGCGTCGGCCCCCTGACTCACCGTCGAATCCGGCCTTTCTGCCGATACGGTTACCCATACAGTAGGCAATACGATTGATACGCTGTATAAGTTAGCAAGGATACGCTGCAGGCGGAAATAGCCGGGCGGAACCCGGCGAAAAGAGAGAAGCATGGCCTACGAGGAGGGGCAAGCCGCACCCGAGTCGACGCGCACCGGCGACGCCAAATTCGGCGAGGCGCCGCTTGCCCAGACCGTGGCCGCCGCCGGCGCCATGCGGCGCCTCAGCTCGCTACTGCTATCCCTCGAGCATGCTCATCCCACGGTGGACGCGATGCTGGAGAGGTTCGCCGAGTGGGAGAGCGAGCTGGCCGCTTCGGCTCCGACGGATAACGCGCCGCGAATCGGCGAGATCCCCGACGATCCCCGGCGCGTCTATCTCAACCACGCAACCGACATCGGCGCCTACAACCCGTGCTTTCCCGAGTACCGGTTCGATCAGCTCGATGCCGAGGACGCGACCGGGCAGGTCTACTTCCCGCTGGTCTACGAAGGCCCGCCGGGTCTGGTGCATGGCGGTTTTCTCGGCGTCTTCTTCGACTGCGTCATCCAGCATCACAATTGCGTCACGGGCCTTTCCGGCAAGACGCGATCGCTGGCCGTGACCTTCCGCCGACCGACGCCCGTGTTGACCGAGCTGCGGTTCGACATTGCTCGGTCGCAGATCGAACGGGGCATCGTGTCGACAGCACGGCTGCTGCTCGACGACGAAGTGCTCTGTACCGGTGAGGTCAACACGTTGGCGTCACCGCCGGACAAGCTGGCCGGATTTCAGTTCGGCAGACGGCGAAAGGAGTCCGACACATGACTGCTTCGAGCACCGCGGACGATCGTGTGCTTTTTGAGATCGATCGTGACCGGCGGATCGCGACGATCACGCTGAACAATCCCACT
Organism: uncultured Actinomycetota bacterium; assembly: GCA_963730415.1. GTDB lineage: Bacteria > Actinomycetota > Actinomycetes > Mycobacteriales > Mycobacteriaceae > Mycobacterium. The sequence goes on from CAVSSC010000006.1 coordinate 139,361, forward strand.
CAACGCAACTCTTATGACGCCGCAATGCGCGAGGCCGTGGCCCGCTGTCTGGATCGTGTGGCTGAAGACGACGACCTGACTGTAGTGCTGTTGCGCGGTGCTGGCGGAGTCTTTTCCACCGGGGCCGACATGAACAACGCATATGGCTGGTACGGCGCGTCTGGCGAGCAGGGTCAAAGCGGAGGCGATGATCCGACAACCAAGCGCCGCCCCAGTCAGCGCCGGCGACTCACCGTGGACCGCAAGTCTTTTGGCTTTTACCACAACTTCATGGGCTTCCCGAAGGTGACGGTGGGGGAGATCGCTGGTTACGCACTCGGCGGTGGCTTCGAGCTGGCGCTGATGACCGACATCTCCGTCATTGCGCGCGATACAAAAATCGGCATGCCGGCAACGCGCTTCCTTGGCCCTGCGCTGGGTAGCCTGCACATGTTCTTCCACCGATTGGGGCCGGTACTGGCCCGGCGTCTGCTGCTGACCGGTGACATCATCGAAGCGGGCGAGATCGAGCGGTTCGGAATCTTCACTGATACATGCGATTCCGGCTCTGTTACGGCGCGTGCGCGGTACTGGGCCGAGAAGGCGGCGAAGATGCCTGCCGACGGAGTCGTCATCGCCAAGGAAGCATTTCGTCTCGTCGAGCAGACCCAGGCGTACCACGGTGAGGAAGTCACAAGCTATCTCTTTCACGCCTTTGGCACCAATCTGCAATTCGGGCCGGGCGAGTTCAATTTCGTCAAAGCGCGCGCCCAGCACGGCACCAAGGAAGCATTCCGGCTACGCGACGAACATTTCTACGTGCCGGAACCCGAAGCTTAACAAGCCGATTCAACGCGGGCTATCGTGCCGACGCGGCCTTGGTTCGCTCTGGCTGCGCAGGTGACTTGGCGGCCTTGCGTTGCCGCGATGGCCCCACCTTGCTGCCTTTCGATCCCTTGCCGTCCTCGATCAACCGGCCGGCGTGATCGAGGATGCAGTTGAGGCCGTACTCGAAATTGGTTTCGTCGGGGGCTCCGATCCGGTGACCTATCCGGGTGACTTGAGCAAGGAGCGGAGTTTTTTCGGGGTCGATGGCGACGGCGTCCTCGATGGCGCGCGGTCCGACGTCCGTCGATTGGTTCTTTTCGTAGAGCCGCTGTAGTACCACTGATCCGCGGACGTGAACCGAAACCGCCGAGTAGGTATCGAAAGCATCCTCCGGTGATAGGCCGGCCTCGACCAGATTGGCGATCGCCTTCTCCATCTCCTGAGCGCCCAGTCGCGCCGCTTTAGGACTGAGAGCGGCGCGAATCAAAATCAGATCGCACAGAATTGGGTTGCCCATGAACGTCTTACGCATCAAGCGTGCATGGTTGCGCAACGTCTCACGCCAGTCGTTGGCTTCGACGTAAGGGGTGGCGAACACATACTTGCTCAAGGCGCGGTCGGTCATCGCGTTGAGCAGATCGTCCTTCTTGCGGAAGTACCAATAGATGCTGGTGACGCCCACGCCGAGGTGCTTGCCGAGCAACGGCATGCTCAGGTTGTCTATCGATACTTGCTCTGCGAGTTCGAATGCGCCGCTGATGATGTCATCGGGATTGATGGACCCGCGTTCGCGTCGTTGACGCTTATCAGCGGTTGCCTGCTTTGCCACTACGGGCACCTCCATCGAGATGTATCCTGTGCATGCGGTCCCGAGCCGTATTCCCGGTCGACCTGAATCTACCGGCAGATCCTCTCCCACCTGCGCATACGTAGGCGTGTCGCCGTTCGGCTATGACCGTCAACCTGGCTTTCGTGCGCTTTTCCATCTGCTACTGTAATACCTATCGTAGGCTTTTTGGTAAATAAGGCTGGACGGGCGAAGATGACCGGGCACAAGCCATTGAATGAGTCACCGGATGAGCCACGGATAACGCCATGGATCTAGGCCTGGCGAATGCCACAGCGGTGGTGGTCGGCGGTGGCCGCGGCATGGGCCTTGCGACGGCCCGTTGTCTTGCCGAGGAAGGTGCCCGCCTGGCGGTGGTCGGCCGCACCCGTGCCACTCTCGACGACGCCGTGACCGATTTGACGGGCCGCGGTAGCGCCGATGCTCTCGGGCTCGTCGCCGACATCGGTGACGCCGGACAGGTCGACAAGGTGTTCGCCGACCTTGGTGAGCGATGGAACGGCGAGCTCAACGTGCTCGTCAATACGGTCGGGCCTGCAGCGGCAGGCAGTTTCGAAGATCTGACCGATGAACAATGGCGCCAAGCCGTCGAAGACGGGGTGATGGGGATGGTGCGCTGCGTCCGCTCGGCACTTCCGCTGCTGCGCAAGGCGCAATGGGCGCGGATAGTCAACTTCTCGGCGCACTCGACCCAGCGACAAAGCGTCATGCTGCCCGCCTACACGGCCGCTAAGTCGATGCTGACGAGCGTCTCGAAAAACCTCTCCCTGTTGTTGGCCAAGGATGAGATCTTGGTCAACGTGGTGTCACCGGGCAGCATCGCGTCCGAGTCGCTGGTCGGCTGGGCGAAGTCGGTTGGCGTCGACGGCAACGACCCCTACCGCCTGATGGACGCCATTGCCGAGCATTTCGGTCATCCGGCGCAAATGCCGCGAGCCGGCCTGCCGGAGGAAATTGGCCCGGTCGCCGCGTTTCTCGCATCGCGGCGCAACTCCTACATGACCGGAGCCAACATCAACGTCGATGGCGGTTCGGACTTCACCTAACCGCCGGGTCGAAGAAATCGTTTGGCTGACAGAAGGAGTGGACTGTGGCGACGGCTGGCGAGGCGCGTGCTTGGGCACGTGGCGCATTGCGGGGAATCGGTGATTCCCTCTACACCCCGTTCTGCGGCCCGGACGGTGACGACATCGACTGGGACGCCTACCGGACGCTGGTGCGCTACTGCGTCAGCGATCTCAGGCACCCGATGTTGTGGTGCACTAGCGGTATCGCCGAATTCTGGTCGTTGACCCTCGATGAGCGGAAGCGCTTGCTGGAGGTGGCAATCGAGGAAGCGCGCAGCGCGAATCCCGACGTCGTCGTGCAAGCCTGCACAGCGGCCATAACGGCGAAGGACTGTTTGGACTTGACGCTGCACGCCCAGCAAGCGGGCGCCGACATCGCCTACATCCAGACGCCGATGATGGAGGCCCACGGCGGCGAGGGCGTGCTGCGATTCTTCAAATACATCGCTTCCCGCACCGACATCGCCCTGGGCATGTTCAACTCCCCGTCCTCGGGTTATGTGTTGACTGCGGCCGAAAGCGCACGGATTTATGACGAGGTGCCCGCGGTGTGCGCCACCAAGGAGGGCGCCTTCCGGCCAGCGAGCAGCCGGTTGCTCCACCAATTGGCGCCGGATCTGGTGCTCTGGGAATGCGATAAGACGGTGTATCGCGCCGGATGGCTACGCGACGGGATCGTCTGCCCGGCACAACTGGGCACCGCCGGCTATCTGTTCGAGACTCCTGCGCGTCGATTGTTTTCCGAGTATTGGGATTTGGTGCAAAGCGACAAGCTTCTCGAGGCGATGGACTACGGCCGTGAATCCGGTCTGGACCAGTTCGACCTCGACGTCGGGTCGTGGTGGACCTGCTACCCGGGCCGGCCGGAATACTTCACCCACTGGGGTGGTGCGTTCAAGCACGCCGCCTCGCTGTTAGGCCTGCCGATAGGCGCATATCCGCATTCCCGGCCACCGCAGGCGGAGTTGCCGCCGGAGGCTAAAGCCCAGATCGCGGAAGCCTATCGCCGCCTTGGGCTCATCGATACGTAGCCGGCCCGCCAAAACGCTTGCGGCACAGGCGATCGCCCTTGGTCAACCAAGAGGCCCGGCCACTGACCGTGACCGGGCCTCTGCAAGTAGCCGTTTACTGTTCGGCCTTCTGGCGCGCCTCCTCGGCCTTGGCCTTAACGCGGGCTTTCTCGGCTGCAGCCTCCTTTTTCGCGGCGTTGCGTTGCGCTTCCGCCTTGTCCTGCTGAGCTTTGCCCTCACCGACGAGATCGTTGCGGCCGATAACTGTGCCGACGATTTCCTTAACCTTGCCAAGGACGTCTTCGACGATGCCCCTGATCGCTTCGACCGGGCCGCTCTTGATGTCCATTGCGTTTCCCCTCCCTGCTAATAGATGTCTTAGTTGGGGCTTCCCGGTGACGGGAACGCGGGAAACGTGCTCCGGATGTGTCGCTCGCCACACCATCGGTTCGGCGACACCCGCTAGCGGGGTCGCCCACACGACGGGGCTGCGTTCTGACACCTTTCAATCTTCGGGGGCAGGCTAATTGAGCTCAGGATTACCGCGACCGAGAGAGGGGCATACCGGTCGTAGCCACCGGCCACTTGGGTGCGTCTCGCCGAAGTGAGACCGACAGGGCTGCCGTTATCGAAAGGAGTTCAAATGCTCACTTTGGGTGTCATCGGCTGGATCGTCATCGGCGGTCTGGCTGGCTGGGTCGGCAGCAAAATTATGGGAACTGACGCGCAAATGGGTGTTGTTCTCAACATCGTGGTCGGCATCATCGGGGGCTTGATCGGCGGGTTTCTGCTGCGCGGTTTCGGGGTCAACGTGGCCGGCGGGGGGCTGCTGTTTTCGTTTCTGACGTGTCTGCTCGGGGCGGTGATCTTGCTGGCGATCGTCAAGCTAATTACCCGGCGACGGGTGTCCCGTTAGAGACCTGCGCCTTACGGCCAGACACCCGCCGTTCGATTCGTCAATCGGCGCTGCACCCGGTGCTGTGGCCAGGTGACAACACCCAGATCCACTACGCCCATCATGAACTTGGACTTATCAATCCGTAGCCTCACCGATTGCGGTCAAAGTTGTGGTTCAGCGAGCCGAAAGTCGCTGTTCGACCGGGGTTCGCGAGAGCGTGGCGGCAGTTGTGGAATGCGGTACCGATAGGTATACAGTATGCGTACAAAGTATCGCTGGATCCGGTAGGCAATCGTGAGGAGGTGCCGGGGGAGATGTCCGGCAGCGACGGTGCTTCCGAAGACGCGGTGCTCTACGAGGCCACGGGGAGCGGCGTTGCAATCCTCACGTTCAACCGTCCGGATCGCCTCAACGCCTGGGGCCCCGACCTCGCTTCCGGGTTCTACGCCGCGATCGACCGCGCCGAACAGGACCCGGCCATCCGGGTGATCGTGCTGACGGGCCGGGGTAGGGGGTTCTGTTCCGGCGCGTATCTGGGCACGCCGAGTTCGGCGGCCACGTACGGCGAGACAATGGAGAAGGCGAGTCAGACGAATCTGGCCGACTTGGTCGGGGAACGCCCACCTCATTTTGTGACTACGCTGGGCAAGCCCGTCATCGCGGCCATCAACGGGCCCTGTGTCGGTATCGGCTTGACCCAGGCGCTGATGTGCGATGTCCGGTTCGCGGCCGCCGGCGCCAAGTTCGCCGCGGTGTTCGCTCGCCGCGGACTAATCGCCGAGTTCGGCATCTCCTGGATACTGCCGCGCTTGACCACGTGGGGCGTCGCCCTCGATCTGTTGTTGAGCGGCCGCACTTTTCTCGCCGAGGAGGCAGCCGAGCTGGGCCTCGTCAAGGAAGTCGTCGCGCCCGAGAATCTGATGAAGCGTGCGCTGGACTACGCGGAGGATATCGCTGCCAACTGCTCGCCGGCTTCGATGGCGGTGATCAAAAGGCAGGTATACGGTGACGCCACTCGCGATGTCGTAGACGCCACGTCGCGTGCCGAGGTTCTGTTGTATGAGGCAATGCCGCGGCCGGACGTCATCGAGGGCATCACCAGCTTCCTAGAGAAGCGGTCTCCACAGTTTCCCTCGCTCAATTCGACCGACGTTTAGTTTGCGCCGGTGGTACCGGAAAGGATGATCATGGCTAACTTGGGTTATAAGGCGATTGACGTCGACAATCACTACTACGAGCCGTTGGATGCCTTTACCCGGCACCTGGACAAAAAATTCCGCAGGCGTGGCGTTCAGATGTACAGCGACGGCCGGCATACCCAGGCGATCATCGGCGACCGGGTAAACCGTTTCATTCCTAACCCGACGTTCGATCCGATCATCGTGCCGGGCTGCCTGGACTTGCTGTTCCGTGGCGAGATTCCCGACGGCATCGATCCGGCGTCCTTGATGCAGGTCGAAAAGCTTGAAATGCGACCGGAATACCAGAACCGGGACGCTCGTGTCGCGGTGATCGAAAGCCAGGGCATCGAGACGGGCATCATGTTCCCGACCTTCGGTTGCGGAGTGGAGGAAGCACTCAAGGACGACGTGGAGGCCACGATGGCGTCGCTGCACGCCTTCAACCTGTGGCTCGACGAAGACTGGGGCTTCGACCGGGACGATCACCGCATCTTCACAGCGCCCATGATTTCCCTCGCCGACCCGCAGAAGGCGGCCGAGGAAGTCGATTTCGTTCTTGACCGCGGCGCACCGCTGGTCCACGTGCGGCCCGCCCCAGTGCCTGGTGTCCCGAAGAACCGCTCGCTCGGTCACCCTTCGCACGATCCGGTGTGGGCCCGGCTCGCCGAGGCGAACGTCCCGGTGGCATTCCATCTGGGTGATAGCGGGTATCTGAAGATCGCCGGCATGTGGGGCGGCAAGGACACCTTCGAAGCCTTCGCGGCTCCCGACCCGCTGGACAAAATTCTCGTCGATGACCGGGCGATTCACGACACCATGGCTTCGCTGATCGTGCACGGGGTTTTCGATCGGCATCCCAAGCTGCGGGTCGCCAGCATCGAGAACGGCTCGGAGTGGGTGCAGCGACTCATCAAGCGTTTGAAGAAGACCGCGAACCAGCAGCCGCGTTGGTTCCCCAACGACCCGGTCGACGCATTGCGCCAACACGTCTGGGTGTCGCCGTACTACGAAGAAGACCTCGATGCGCTGGCGGAGCGGATCGGTGTGGACCGCATCCTGTTCGGCTCGGACTGGCCGCACGGTGAAGGGTTGGAGTCACCGTTGGCGTTCACCGAGGAGCTCAACGGATTCAGCGACGCGGACGTTCGAAAGGTCATGCGCGACAATGCGTTGGATTTCCTGGGCGTGAATGTGCCTGTGGCGGCCTAGTCAGAGCACATGACCGTCGTATCTGCCGTTGTTCTTCAAGCCCTTCGGGCCCTCGTCCACGCGCGGTGCACCCTATGACCGAATGGACTGTCGGGGCTGTGCTCGACGCCATCGCCGACGTCGTTCCCGACCGCCTGATGACCGTGTGCGGAAACCGCAAGAGTACATTCGCTGAATCGGCACAGCGCACCAATAGACTGGCGAACTACCTCAGCGGCAAGGGTTTCGGTGTTTACGCTGCTCGCGAGGCGCTCGACCGTTGGGAGTGCGGCCAGGACCGGATCGCACTCATCATGTACAACGACCTGTACCCCGACATGGTGATCGGATGTCTCAAGGCACGCACCGTTCCGGTCAACGTGAATCACCACTACTCGCCACGTGAAATCCGCGACCTGCTCGACTACGTCCGGCCCCGGGGCATCATTTATCACCGCTCGCTCGGCGCCCGTTTCGCTGACGTGTTGCCTCCCACTGGTACCGAGCTACTGATATCCGTCGACGATGGGAGCACGGCTCCCGAACTGCCGAAAGCCGTTTCGCTGGATGATGTCTTGGCGGCCGGCGGCCCCGACTACGATCTGGCAGGGTCACCGGACGACCTCATCATGATGTGTACCGGCGGAACGACGGGGCGCCCGAAGGGGGTCCTGTGGCGACAGAGCGACATGTACGTGTCGTCAATGGTGGGGGCCGACCATGCCAGCGTCACCGAGATCCACGACAAGGTCCGCAGCGGCGGACAACCGTGGTTTGCGGTTTCTCCGCTGATGCATGCCGCCGGCATGTGGACCGCCTTTTCGGCGCTCTGCGCCGGGCTGCCAGCGGTGCTGTATGACGACCGCAACAAGCTCGACGTACGGTCGGTGTGGGAAACCGCCGAGCGCGAGAAGGTGGGCATGATGACCATGGTTGGCGACGCGTACGCCGGGCCGCTCGTCGCCGAGCTGCGCGCACGTTCGTACGACCTGTCCTCACTGCACGCGATCGGCACCGGGGGAGCCGCTACGAATGCGAAATACAAACGGGCACTGATGGAATGCCTGCCACACATCACCATCATCGAGGGCTACGGGTCTTCCGAAAGCGGCAATATGGCGTTCGGGCACAGCCGCGACGGGAACGCCAGCGAAACCTTTGAACCCAGGGTCGGGGCTACCGTGGTGTCCGCAGACCGCAGCCGGTTCCTGCAGCCCGGTGAGCAGGAGATCGGCTGGGCCGCCAGGACCGGCCGGATTCCCCTCGGATACTTCAGCGATGCCGAAGCCACCCAACGGACCTTTCCGGAGATCAACGGCCAGCGTGTGGTGATACCCGGCGACCGGGCATCCCTTGAAAAGGACGGCACCATCCGCCTGTTGGGCCGCGATTCGCTGGTCGTGAACACCGGTGGCGAAAAGGTATTCGTCGAAGAGGTCGAGGAAGTACTGCGGGCACATCCGGGCGTCGTCGACGCCTTGGTGGTAGGACGGCCAAGCGAGCGATGGGGGCAAGAAGTCGTCGCGCTCATCGCGACGCACCCAGGTGCCCACCTGAGCAAAGACGCCCTCTATACCGTGTGCACGACACAGCTGGCGCATTTCAAGGCGCCCAAGGCTTTCATCTTCGTCGAGCAGATTCAACGCCTCGGCAACGGCAAGCCCAACTACCTGTGGGCCAGAGAACAAGCCACACAGCAGGTTCCGGCCGCCGCGCTGGTTCCCGCCGATCCCGAAGGAAGTCATGAACACCAAAGCGATTGACTGCCTGATTAACGTGCACTTCGGCGAAGCCGAATCCCAGCCCACCTGGATGCTCAAGGTCAGAGACGACTACTTCAAGGGCCCGGAGTCGATGTTCGCGCCGGTCGATCTGTCCGAACTGCTCGGGGAGATGGACGAACAGGGCGTGCAGAAGGCGATCCTGATGGACTCGCTTGCCAACCCGTCGACAACCGCGCGCAAGTTCGTCGAAGCCAAGCCGGACCGGTTCGCGCTGGCCATGGGTGGCGTCAACCTGCTGCGCCCGGTGCGGTCGTTGCGTGAATTGACCGCCATCGTGGGCGATCTGCCGGTCGCATATGCGGTAGTGGGACCGAGCTTTTGGGGTGACGGGCAGTATCCGCCCAGCGATGCTGTTTATTACCCGCTCTACGCCAAGTGCGCGGAACTCGACCTCCCGCTGTGTATCAACACCGGTATCCCCGGACCGCCGATACCCGGAGAGGTGCAGCATCCCATGCACCTGGACCGGGTGTGCGTGCGGTTTCCCGAACTACGGTTGTGCATGATTCATGGGGCCGATCCGTGGTGGGACATCGCGATCCGGTTGATGCTCAAGTACGCCAACCTGCGCCTGATGACATCGGCGTGGTCGCCCAAGCGACTGCCGGAGAGCTTGCTGCACTATATGCGGACGCGTGGTCCCAACAAGGTGATATACGCGTCGGACTGGCCGGTGTTGCCCATGCGCCGAGTAATACCTGAAGCTCGTGCGCTGGATCTGCCCGCCGAGGTACTGGATAACTACCTCTACAACAACGCGCAGGACTTCTTCTTCGGGAAGGAAAACTGACGATGGACCGCTTCGAACTGCGCAGACTGGACTACAGCCTGTCCGACGACCATGTGGCTCTGCAGACTGCCTACAAGCAATTCTTCAAGACCCACTGCTCGATCGAAACAGTCCGCGCCGCAGAACCATCCGGCTTCGACAAGAACCTCTGGGAGCGGTTATGCGGGATGGGCGCGACCACGATGGCACTACCGGAGTCCTGTGGCGGTGACGGGGCGACCTTGGTCGATCTCACCCTGGTCGCCGAAGAGATCGGCCGGTCGCTGGCACCGGTTCCGTGGATCGACCACGTCTGCACCGCACGGCTACTGGGGCGCCTGGGCGCGTTGGGCGCCGACGCTGCCGGCGTAGCCAATGGAGAACAGCTGGCCGCGCTCGACCCGCGAATCGACAGTGCCCAGGGCATGCGGCTGATTCCTACGGGGTCAATTGCCGACCACATCATCGTCCGCGACGGCGATGAGGTGGTGCGGCTGACCTTCGCCACCCGCCCGGCGAAGGTCGACAATATCGGCCGGTTGCCGATGGCCTGGGTGGATCCGGCCACGGCCGACACTCGTACGGTCGTCGCTGAAGGGCCCGATGCGCTGGCGAATTACCAACTGGCGCTCGATGAATGGCGACTGCTGACCGCGGCGGCCCTGGTGGGTCTGGTGGAGGAGACGATGACCATCGCGGCCGAGTTCGCCAAGACCCGCTACACGCTGGGCGTTCCCATCTCCACGCTGCAGGGCATTTCGCACCCTCTGGCGAATATCGTCATCACCGTTCAAGGCGGACGTAACCTCGCTCGCCGCGCCGCCTGGTTCTTGGACAACGAACCCGACGAACGACCCGAGTTGGCGCCTTCCGCGTTTGTGTTCATGGCCGAGGAGGCCGCCAAAGCGGCGACAATGGCGGTCCATATCCAAGGCGGCCTTGGCGTTTCGGCCGAAGCCGCGGCGACGGCATATCTGGTGCGCGCCAGAGGATGGCCACTGGCGGGCGGTGATCCGGGCGCCACCGCCCAGCGGGTCGCCGAGATCGTGGCCGCCCGCGAGAGCGCAGCACAACGGTAGGACAGGAGCGCAACGATGGATTTCTCCCGGGTCGAGCTGTCCGACGAGGACAAAGCCTTCCTCGACGAGGCACGAAGCTTTCTAAGCACACATGTGACCGAAGAGGTCAGGCGTCGAGACCGCGAGACGGGCGACAACTTTGATGAGGGTCTGCATCTGAAGTTCGGCGCCGCAGGCTATTTGGAGGCCGAGTGGAAGCCGGAATCCGAAGGCGGTTTCAGACGGGTGCGGCGCCGGATTTGGGAGCTGGAGAAGCGGCGGGCGCACGTTCCCTGGGTGACCTGGGGGACTACCGCCATGGTGGCGCGCTCGGTGGCGAAGTTCGGGTCACCGGAAGTGCGCGACGAGGTACTACCGAAAGTATTCAGCGGCGAGGTTCGGTTGTGCCTTGGCTACACCGAGCCCGAAGGCGGCTCCGATGTCGCCACCTGCAAGACCCGCGCGGTGCGCGACGGTGACGGGTGGATTATCAACGGTTCCAAGATGTTCACGACCGGAGCGCACAACTGCCAGTACGTCTTCCTGATCACCAACACCGCCCCGGACGCGCCGAAGCACAAGAGCCTGACCATGTTCCTGGTTCCGCTGGATTCGCCGGGCATCGAAATCCAGGGCATCCGCACCGTGGACGGCGACCGGACCAACATCGTCTACTACAGCGACGTCCGCGTTGACGACAAGTATCGGCTGGGCGAGGTGAACGCGGGATGGACGGTGCTGCGCGAGCCACTCAACGTCGAACACGGTGCGGTTGCGGCCGCACCCGACGGGCTACAGGACCCCTCAATCATGATGCATCAGGCCGGGTTTATGGCCGAAGCGGTGGACAAGGCCACGGCGCGCGTGACACAGCCCGATGCCGACGGACGCCAGCTTATCGACGACAAGTCGGTCGCATATCGGCTGGGCCGCAGCGTCGCCCGTTTGGAAGTCGCGCTATCGGCTCCCAGCATCTTCGGCCGGGTCGCCATCGCACAAACGATGCGGGACATCTCCCCGGATTTGATGGACATACTCGGGGCTGCATCAGCCCTGCCATTCGGGACCGACGGGGCCGCCGACGACGGCAGCGCCGAGTACGCCTACCGATTCGCTCCCCTGGCGGGAATCTATGGCGGCACGCTTGAGGTGTTCCGCAACATGATCGCCCAGTACATGCTTGGGCTGGGCAAGCCCAATTACTCACCGCCGGCTAAAAAGGTGTCCTGATGCTGCGCCCAGCGTGAAACGATGGCGACCGCCATCGGCGTCTCGTCACCACCAGTTCACGCGAGGCGAGGCGGTCAGGTCGTGAGGATGGTCGCCGCGGCGGTGCCGGGTGCCCCGTAGACCTGCGCAAACCCGACTTGCGGAGCTCCGGGGACCTGGCGGTCACCGGCCTCGCCCCGCAATTGGCGCACCAGCTCGTGCACCTGGCGCAGCCCGGACGCCCCGATCGGCTCGCCGTTGGCGATAAGCCCGCCGTCGGTGTTGACCGGCATCGCGCCGGTGATCTCGGTGGCCCCGTCGGCCAACAGTTTCTCCTGGTCGCCGTCGGCGCAAAATCCAGCCTCGGCCATATGAATCAGCTCCGCGCCCGCGTCGGTGTCTTGTAGCTGAATGACGTCGACCTCGTCCGGCGCGAGGCCGGCTCTTTCGAACGCCGCCTTGGCGGCGTAAACGGTCGGCGAGGCGTCCTCGTCGACCGGCCCGTAGGTGGTGTTCACCTCGTAGGCGCCGTACCGGCGGGTGCGGACTTCGACCGCGCGGACGTATACGGGTTTGGCGGTGAATCGTTGCGCGATATCGGCGCGGCACATCACGACTGCGGCAGCCCCTTCGTCCGGAGTGCAGAACATGTATTGGGTGAGCGGATAGTTCAGTATCGGCGAGTTGAGGATGTCCTCTTCGGAGATCGGCTTGCGGCGAAAGGCGTTGGGGTTCAACGTTCCATTGCGGAAGTTCTTGGCCGCGACCTTGGCCAGCGTGCCGGTCGAGATGCCGTGGTCGTGCAGGTAGCGGTTGGCCTTCATGCCGAAGAACTTGGTGGTGAGGTATTGGCCGTTCTCGGCGTACCAGCTTGGCATCCCGACCAGCGCCGGGTCTTCGGTGAAGGCGCCGCGCGGGTGCTTGTCCATACCGACGGCGATACCGATGTCATAGTCACCTAACCGGATCCCATCGGCGCAAAGCTTGGTCGCGCTGGCGGCCGTGGCGCAGGCGTTGAACACATCGGTGAACGGGATACCGGTGAGTCCGACCATGCCGACGATTGCGTCGGGATTGGCCACCGTCCAGCTGCCACCGACCGCGAACTGAATGTCCTTCCAGTCGATGCCCGCGTCGGCGAGTGCGAGCCGGATGGCGTCGGCGCCCATCTGCATCGCGGACTTGCCCTCGAAGCGACCGAACGGGTGCAGACCCACGCCGATGATGGCCACGTCATTCATGCGATAGCTCCCGACTCCTTGAGTTCGGCGATGCGGTCCCAGTCCATGCCAAGCTCCATCAGAACGAGTTCGGTGTGTTCGGATGCCTGCGGCGCCCTGGTTGTCACCAGCGGCTCATGGTTGAACTGGACGGGGCCGCGCACGACGCGGAAAGGCTTTCCGCCGCCGGCGAGCTCGACTTCAGCGATCATGTCGTTGGCGATGGCCTGCTCATCGTCGGTCAGGTCGATGAGGCTCTGGAACGGCGCCCACTGACCTTTCATCGTTTTCAGATGCTGGCGCCAGTAGTCGAAAGGCTTGGCGGCGATGGCTTTAGCGATGAGTTCGGCGGCCGCGTCGGCGTTTTGGATCAACGGTAGGACGTCGGAGAAGCGGGGGTCATCGGCCGCCTCGGGGATGCCGAGATGCTCGAACGTGTCGCGGATTAAGCCCGTCGGGCTGATGATGCACAAATTGATCGTGCCACCGTCAGAGGTCTCGTAGTTGCCCATAAAGGGGTTCACCGACGGGTTGCCGGATCCGGGCATGGGTGTGCGCATAACCTCTCCGGTCTCCATGCCCTGCGTCACGCTCGCGCCCGCCGCCCACCAGGCCGTGCTCAGCAACGACACGTCCAGCTCAACAGCTTCGCCAGTTCGTTCGCGATGCAGCAGCGCCGCCGAGATGCCCCCGGCGATGAACATGCCGCCGATGGAGTCGCCGAACGCGGGAATGCCCTGCCCCAGTGCGCCGCCCAGCTCCTCCGGGGTCAGCGCGTAGCCGATGCCGCTGCGGGTCCAGAATGCCGTTCCGTCATAGCCGCCGACGTCACGTTCGGCGCCTTTGTCGCCGTACGCGGTACCGCGGGCATACACGATGTTCGGGTTCACGGCGCGGATGTGCTCGACGTCGAATTTGTTCTTCTGCCGCTGCGCGGGCAGGTAGTTCGTCAGGAACACATCGGAAGTCTTGGCCAGTTCATAGAGCACCTCCTGGCCGCCGGGCGTGGAAACGTCGATCCCGACGCTGCGCTTGCCTCGGTTGGGATGTTCCATCAGCGGATGTCGCTCCGGGTTGACCTGGATGCCACCCATGTTGAGGAAGCCGCGTTGGGTGTCGCCGCGCAGCGGGTGCTCGACTTTGATGACGTCTGCACCCCAATCGGCGAGGATGGCTCCCGCTGCCGGGACGAACGTGAACTGCGCAAGCTCCAGGACCCGAAAGCCCGCCATTACCTTGACCATTTCCTCAGACCCTACTTTGCGTCGAACGTCACCGGAAGCGCCGTCGGCGAACGGAAGGGCTGGCCATGGATGTGTGGGTCGTCGTCGGTCAGCAGGGTGACGTTGGTCAACCGATTCAGCAGGCATTCGAGTGCGACGCGGGTTTCCAGCCGTGCCAGGTGAAGACCTAAACACGTGTGCTCACCGGCGGCGAAGGAGATATGGGGCATGTGCTTGCGGAAGATGTCGAATTCTTCCGAACGTTCCCAGCGCCGTTCGTCCCGATTCGCAGAACCCATGCACACACCGACCACCGAGCGCGCCGGGATCTCGACCCCTTCCAGTTCGGTGTCTTCTGTCGTGAACCGCTGCACGGTGGTCAGGGGTGTCTCGAAGCGCAACCCTTCCTCGATTGCCTGGCCGAGCAGCTCGCGGTCGGCTTGCACCGCGGCGAACTGATCCGGATGTGTCAGAAGCAGATGCAGCAGGTTTCCCGACGACCGGTAGGTGGTCTCCAACCCGGCAGGCAACAGCAGACGCAGGAATGAGTAAATGGCTTCGTCACTGAGCCTTTCGCCGTCGATCTCCGCGGTAACCAGGTCGCCGATGATGTCCTCGGTGGGCTTGGATTTGCGCTGTTCGATCTGCTCGATGAAGTAATCCTTGAGCGCCGCCGACGCCTCGAAGGCGCGTTCGTAGTTGACGTGGTAGCTGATCAACTGCACGGCGCGCTTGCGGAACGTGGGGAGATCTCCGGCCGGCAGTCCCAGTAGTTGTGCGATGACGCGGGTGGGAAATTCGAAGGTGAAGTTCCGCACCAGGTCGGCTTCGCCGGTGTCGATGAACTCGTCGATCAACGCGTTGCAGATCGGCCGCACAATCGTGGGCTCCCACCGAGCCAATGCCTTGGACTTGAATGCTGCGGACACCAGGTTGCGATGGTCGCGATGCTTCTTTCCCTCCATCGCCAGAATGGTTGGCCCGATGAACAGGCCGATCGTTTTGTCGTACGGTTTGGAGCTGAACACCCGGCCGTCTCGAAACACCTTGTTCACCGCTTCGAACGACATCGCGGAGTACTCGCGCTTAGGCATCAGGGACTCGGGTGTCTTCGAGTAGTCCATGACCGTCCCACGGAAGACGCCGGATTCCCGACGCTTGTGGGCAAAGAATGGGTAGGGATCACGCAGGCTGACGGTCTGATCGTCGGTCCCGGCGGCGGCGTGAACGTTGGTCGTCACCTAGGTCTCCAGCATCTTCAGCATGAACGGCAAGTCCTTGCGTAAGATCGTACTGTAATTATTACAGTAGACAATATGGGCGCTCTGCCCAGGACATGTCTGCCACGCTCGCGAACAGATCAACCCCGGCGTTGTTGAACACCATTGACGCGGGCCCGAGGTCGCAGCGTACATCTTCGGCGTGTGCGAACACCGCATCGCGGTCAGCGACATCGACCGGGTACGTCGTCACTTGGCCGGGGCGGCAGGCTGCTTGGGTTTCAGCCAGACCCTTTTTGTCGATGTCGGATGCTGCGACGTGTGCGCCGCCCTCAGCAAGCGCAAGTGTCAGTGCTCGGCCGATGCCGGAGCCAGCGCCAGTGACTACGGCGACACGGTCTTGATACTTCATGAATTCCTCACCCATCCACCCCGGCCTCGCTGATCGCGCGGATCCGGTCCACCGAGACGTCGAGGTTTGCTTGGAGATCTTGACGACGATCCCGGATGAATAGGAAGAGATGTTCGAAAACCACAGCGCCGAAAGGTAGCGGAACGCAACATCCGGAACACTTCCGTGAGACGCGTGGCACCGGCGGTGGAACCGGGTTCGATGAGGTAAGTCCAGTGCGTCCAGTCCCCTCCTAAGGCCTGGACGATGAACGAGAAGTTGCGTCCTGGCTCTGCTTCGACGACGTTCGCAACGGTGCGCCACCGGCCAAGCCGCCGGCGGTTCCAGGCCCGAAAACGATCCGGAGTCAGCCACTCCGCACGTCTCGTCTCTGGACTCCACTCAGGGATTCGCGTGACATCCGAGACAACCGAGTAAATCTGGTCCGCCGAGGCTCGCACCTCGGTCGAGGCCCTCAGTGTCTCGTCTTTTTGGAGCCACGGCATGAGCTATTCCTTGCATCAGAGGACTACCGGCCTAACCTTCAGCCATTGACCGCCTGCTCGCGTGCCCATCGGTAGTCGGCCTTGCCCGACGGGCTGCGCTCTATCACCGTGCGGAACACGATCGCTTTGGGAAGTTTGTAGCGAGCCAGCGACTGCGCGGCGTGTGCGATCAGCTCGTCGGCGTCGGCACGGGCGCCTTCGGCGAGCGCGACGACGGCAACGACCTCCTGGCCCCAGCGCTCGCTGGGCCGGCCGGCGACCACCACGTCGGCCACCGCGGGATGCGACGCGATCGCGGTTTCGACTTCCTCGACGAAGATCTTCTCGCCGCCCGAATTGATCGTCACCGAATCACGGCCCAGCAGTTCGATGCTGCCGTCGGCGCGGTGGCGCGCGCGGTCGCCCGGCACCGCGTAGCGCACATCATCGATCACCGGGAATGTCTTGGCGGTCTTGGCCGCGTCGCCCTTGTAGCCCAACGGAACGTAGCCTCTTTGCGCCAGCCAGCCCATGCCGTCGTGACCCGGTTGCAGGATCGCGGTCAGGTCTTCGGCCGCCACGAAGGTGTCCGGTCCGGCGTTGAACCTGCCGGTCGACACCGCCCCCGACGTTGACATATGGTGCATCTGAGCCCCGGTCTCCGAGGATCCGACACCATCGACGACGACGGCGTTCGGTAGCGCTTCGATCAAGCGTTCCTTGACAAACGGGGTGAGCAAGGCGCCGCCATTGGCAACCACGGCCAACGACGACACGTCTGCGATCCCCTTCTCGATGGCGGCCACCAACGGACGAGCCATCGCATCACCTACCACCGTCACTACCGTCACCCGCTCACGCTCGATGGTGCGGACGACGTCTTCGGCGTCCAAATGATCGACGACCGAGGGGAAGACGACGGACTGCCCGGTCGTGATTGCCGTCATCACGCTCCACTGGGCTGCACCGTGGATCAATGGTGGCAAAATCATCAACTTGGTACCGGGGCCCGCGACCACCCCTGCCGCGATCTCGTCGACAGAGCCGAAGGGCTCGCCGGTCATGAGATTTCGCCCGCCAAAGGACGTCATAAAGATGTCATGCTGGCGCCACAGCACCCCCTTCGGCATGCCCGTCGTGCCACCGGTGTACAGGACGTATAAGTCGTCGGGTGAGTGCTGCACCGGTAGCGGTTCCGGCGCACTGGATGCTAGGGCAGTCTCGTAATCCACTGCGCCGTAGATCAAGTCGTAACCTGAGTCGTCGGCGATCTGAATCAGAACGCGCAGCTGCGGAAGATCCGGCAGGATCTCGGCTACTCGCGGCGCGAACGCGGCATGGTAGATCAGTGCGGTCGCCCCCGAATCCGCCAGCAGATACTGCAGCTCACTTTTGACATACCTGAAGTTGACGTTGAACGGGGCGACTCGCGCTTGGAAAGCGCCCAGCAACGCCTCGACGAATTCGTTTCCGTTGTAGGCGTAGATGCCAAGTAAGTCTTGACCCACCTCATGGCCGGCAAGTGCGGATCTTTCGGTGTGGCATCCGAGTCCTCGCGAGTGCAGGTATGCGGCGAGACGATTCGACCGCTCGATCGCTTGGGCGTAGCTGTACCGGTTTCCGCCTTGGATCAACAGCTCCCGATCGGGGATCGCGGTCGCGACAGCCTTCGCGACGGCGGGTACCGTGAATTGTGTTGCGGTGTCGGACATCAGGCCTCTCACGGCTGGTGGGGTAGCAGGCGGACCATGAGGCCGTTGGCTTCGGTGAGCAGCGTGCCATCGGCCGCCGTCATAGTAGCGGAGATGAAAATCTTCCTGCCGTCGACGTCGGTGATGCGGCCGTGGGCGGTCAGCGGTTCGTCGATCGGGGTGATGTTGCGGTAGTCGACGTGCAGGTATGCCGTGCGGGTCGGGGGAGTGCCGGCTGTGGAGACCACCATTCCGAATAGCCAGTCATAGAACAGGGGGATCATGCCGCCGTGCACGGCGTTATTTCCGCCCACATGGGATCGGGTGAAGTGGCCTTCCATGGTGACGCCGCCCGGCCCGGATTCGGTGACAGTCCATGGTGGCAGCAGGGGATGACCCAACCCGGGCAGTGTGATGACGCGGCCGGCCGGTGCCAGCCCCTCGGGCACCTGGTGGCCATCCAGTAACGCGCAAGCGTTTTCGACGTGCTGGGCCGCGGTGGTCCACTTGGAGCTGTCCGGATTGGTGGCGACGGTCAGATCTTGCAGGCGGCGCATCGCGGCTACGAACCGGCCCAGCCCAGGGGGTACGTATTCGGCTGGCTTGATTTCGGGAAATCCGCCTCGGACCCCGGGTGCGGTATCGGTCATCGCTGCTGCCACACCTGGAGTAGATCGTCGGTAGTGGTGATCGTCGCGAGCAGCGACAGCGTGTTGGTGATGACGGCAGCGCCGTAATCGGTGGGTATACCGGCAACGGCATCCTGAGGCACGATGACGCGATAAGCCGCGTTGACCGCGTCCATGACGACGTTGGGGATCGCGATATTCAGCGAAACACCCACCACGACAATCGTGGACACCCCGAGGTTCCGTAGGATCGCGTCCAGGTCGGTGCCCCCCATCGGTCCGACGCCATGCCAGCGGCTGAGAACCAGATCGGCTGGCTCGGGGCCTAATTCGGGCAGCACAGCCGCCCCGGGAGTGCCGGGAGTGATGTCGACCTCGCCGCGCCCGATGGCGAAGATCTTGGCGTTGTGGTTGGAGCCGAGCCCGTCAGGGCGTCGCTGCACCAAGCAGTGCACCACGCGCACCCCGGCCGCCCGGGCCACCGGCAACAGCCGCACGATGTTAGGCAGCGCAACGCGACGTGCTTCCTCGGCCAGCAGCGCCAGCCCGGCGTGCGGGCCGATGACCGCGCCCTGGCACTCCTGGGTAACGATCGCGGTGTGTTCGGGCGCTGCGAGGGAGGCAAGCTTCTCGGAAAATGGTGTTGTCATGCCGATGCGGGTACTTCCGGCGGGACATCGTAGAACTGCGTCGCCCACTTACGCAGTGCCATATACCCTTTCGCGTCGACCTTGGAGAGTGGCGGACGTTCCACATACTTCTGGTAGCGCCAGATTTCCAGATCGTCGAAGACGGTGGACAGGAACTGCTTTTCGATGAGCTCGCGCAGCTCGCCGCGCGGCACGTCGGAGGTGTCGCCGGGAATTCGTGGCCACCAGATTGAGTAGAACAGGTCCGAACACTCATCATCGACCGGCGTGCAGGTGAAGATCAGCCGATGATTCTGCGCACCCTCGAAGACGCTGATCGCTCCGCCGAGGCCGAACAAGTGGCTGTGGAACCGCAACGCGAGATCCTCGGGGTTGTCGCTACGCGCGTCCGGCCAACCCGCGATGAATTGCCATTCGTGGTCGACGATCTTCCAGTGCAGCACCCTGGGCGTCACCGTGGCGTGGTGCACGTACTCGAAATGGGCACTGTCGGGCGCGTTCTCCGCCACGATCTGCGGATGCACCGGTTCGCGCTCCGCGCGTCGGGAGAACTCCGGATATGCCCGGTAGTAGGCCGCCGGATCGGTCTCGAACTGCGGGAACTTGTGGAAGATATCCGGCATTTCCCATTGCGGCTCTTTGCCGTCGGGCTGATGCCAGACGAACACGCAGTCGTACTGCTCCCGGACCGGAAACACCCGCAGCCGCAGCGCGCGGTTGGGTCGGTCCGGTTGATAAGGGATGTATCGGTTGGCGCCATCCGGGCCCCAGTGCCACCCGTGGAACGGGCACTCGACGCAGTCGCCGATCACCTTGCCGCCGTGGCCGATGTGGGCGCCGAGGTGCTTGCAATGCGCTTCCAGGACGTGCAGCTCCCCGGACTCGTCGCGGTAGGCGACCAGATCCTCGCCAAAGTATCGAAGAGGCCGGACCTCGCCGACCGGAAACTCGGGTGACCACCCGACCATGAACCACCCGGTGACCTTCCAGGTGAACGGCACTTTCACGCTGAGGCCTCCCGCGATCGTTGATACTAAGTCCATTACAGTATAGATTTCAGCAGTTCGTTCCGTGCGCGGCAAGGAGTGAAATGACGGGAGCGGCTGACGAGCTGGAAGCGATTCGGCAGCTGAAGGCTCGCTACTGCCGGTTCCTGGACACCAAGGACGTCGAATCCTGGCGCGGCGTGTTCACCACCGACGTGGTGGTCACGCTGGACATGGCGGTATCCACCGCGGGCGCCGACCCGATGACCGCGCCGCCGCTGGAGGGTGTCGACAACTTCGTTCCCATGGTGATGGGCGGTCTCGAGAACGTCGCCACCAAGCACCACTGTCACACGCCCGAGCTCACCCTCACCTCGGCCACCACGGCAACCGGCATCTGGGCGATGGAAGACCTGCTCATCTTCGGCGACGGCCGCGAGTTATACGGCGCCGGCCACTACCACGAGACCTACGAGAAGCGGGACGGATCGTGGCGGATCAAGAGCCTGCATCTGACCCGAACAATCCTGAAGATAACCGGTGGTGATAATGCCTGAAGCCGACTCCTCCTTCGAGGTCCTCGTGATCGGCGCGGGCTTCTCCGGGCTGTACATGCTGCATCGGCTGCGCCAGCTCGGAATGCGGACCCGGGTGCTGGAGATGGCCGAAAACGTCGGCGGCACCTGGCTGTTCAATCGATACCCAGGTGCACGCTGTGACATCGAAAGCATTGAATACTCGTACAGCTTCTCCGAAGAGATTCAGCAAGAATGGATTTGGACGGAGTCGATGCCGGCCCAGCCCGAGATCGAGGCCTATCTGAACTTCGTCGCCGACCGGTTGGATCTTCGCCGCGACATCCAGTTCGACACCAAGGTCGTCGCCATGACCTTTGACGAAGAAGCCAGCACCTGGTTGGTGCAAACAGAGGCCGGCGAGACTTTACAGGCCCCGTTTGTCATTGCCGCCTCGGGCATCCTGTCGGTGCCGCTGGAACCCGACATCCCCGGGATGGACACCTTCGCCGGAACGTCGCTGTTCACCAGCCGCTGGCCCAAGGAGGGCTTCGATCTCAGCGGAAAGCGGGTCGGCGTAATCGGCACCGGCTCGACCGGTGTACAACTCATTCCCGTCGTGGCTGAGGATGCCTTGCACCTCAACGTTTTCCAGCGTTCGCCGGCATATACCCTGCCGTGGCAGGTGCGGCGATTCGAGCCCGGCGAGCTGGACGAGATGAAGGCCAATTACGGCGAGATCCGCGCAGCCCAACGGGCACACCCGATCGGCGCGGCGCGGCTGAGCGCGTTCTCGGTGCTATTCGAGATGCTGGGCAGCCCGCCGTTGAAGTCGGCCTCGCGCGAAGAACAAGTGCGCGCGATCGAGGAGAACGGCGTAATGGGTGCGCTGAATTGGGGTGACATTTTCTTCGACATCGAAGCTAACCGGATGGCCGCCAAGCTGTACGGCGAGGCGGTGGCCCGGGTCGTCAAGGACCCAGATACAGCGGCGGCTTTGGTGCCCGAGCATCCCTTCGCCTGCAAGCGCCCAATTATCGACTACGGTTACTACGAGACATTCAACCGGGATAACGTCACACTCGTCGACCTGCGTAATCAGCCGATCCGCGAGGTCGCACCGACAGGTATCCGCACCGAAAACGGCATGTACGAACTCGATGTGATCATCTACGCCACCGGGTTTGACGCTATGACCGGTGCGCTCAGCCGGATCGATGTCCGGGGTCGCGACGGGATGTCGCTCGCCGAATTCTGGGCCACTGAGGGGCCGCTGTCGTATCTCGGTCTGGCGGTCGCCGGGTTTCCGAACCTGTTCATGATCCAGGGTCCGGGCAGCCCGAGCGCGACAACGAACTTTGTCACCGCACTCGAGCAGCACGTGGAGTGGATCGGCGACTGCATCGCATACCTGCGCGCCAACGGAATGCGCACTATCGAGGCGCTGGCCTCCGCGCAGCAGGAGTGGATCGACCACGCCACCGCGCTCGTCGCTCCGACCGTGCTGGTTCACCCGTCCTGCAAATCCTGGTACAACGGTGGAAATGTGCCCGGCAAGAAACGGATGTACATGGGCTATACCGGCGGAATCCCCGAATATCGCCGGCGCTGTGACGAAGTCACGGCCGGTGGATACATCGGTTTCAAGCTGTCTTAGGTGAGCAGTATGTCGAAGGTAACGCGCGGGCTGGGCCTCGCCAGGGAGGTGACCCGCGAGCTGGGCATGCTGCTGCCGCGTACGGTGGGCGGCCTCAACGAATCGACCGGTTGGGCCCCGGCGTCGCCGCGCGGTGTTCGTCAGTTCGGCGAGGTCATGCTGGACGAACTTGTCCTGAGTGGTTTTTCGCTGCTGGGTGGGAGCCCAGCAGCGATGCGGCCGCTGAACGCATATACCGCAGCGGCCGAAGAATTGTCGGCGCTCGGTGTCGACCGTGCGCATGCCGTGCCAAAACCGTTGCGGGTGACGTCGATACGGCAGCGGCGCATCGCCGGTTTGGCGTATGAACGGATGACCTTTGAGCATGATCCGGCGCTGCCAATGACGCTGGAAGCCGACGGCCTGGGCGGCCCGGCGAGGGCGGTGGTGCACCTTTGCCGGCATCGCGAAGGCCCGAGGCCGTGGCTCATATGGGTACACGGTGCCGGTCAGGGCGGCACCGAAGACCTGTTGTTATCTCGAATCGGCCGAATACATCACACGCTGGGATTCAACGTCGCGATGCCGGTGCAGCCCGGCCACGGTTGCCGACGCCGCGAGTGGCCGGCCTATCCGGACATGGATCCGCTGGGCAATGTCGCGGGCATGATGCGCGCGGTGTCGGAAGTGCGAGCCGTTGTGCGATGGGCACAGCCGCAGGCCACCGCCATTGTGGTAGCGGGGATTTCGATGGGAACCCCGGTGGCCGCGCTGGTTTCGCACCTGGAGAGGCAGATCGATGCGGTTGCGCTGTATACCCCGATCCTGGGACTCAACGCAATGATCGCCCGACACCTGGGGCGCTGGGGGCCATCCCGGGATGGATTCCGGGAGCTGTTGGGGTCCCCCGAGGTGTCGAAGCTGACCTCGGTGATCGATCCGCTGCGGGTCGACCCAGCGCCGCCGCCGCACCGCCGGCTCATCGTCGGGGCGTGGCACGACCGGATGGCGATGCGCGAGCCCGCGGTTGCGTTGCAGGAGCGCTGGGGAGGCCAGCTGTATTGGTACGACGGCAGCCACGTCGGACACATATTCTCCCGACGCGTGCAGAAGGTGACCGAGCGATTCCTGCGTGATGTGACCGAAGGATGAAGGGGTTTTGGAATTGACCAGCACCGATCGCACGCTTGATGAATTGGGCTACTACCTGCTGGCCGGTGCGGGGGGTGAGGGGCCGGCAACATTAATGGACGAGGCTCGCCGCGGCGAAGAGTTGGGCTTCGGCACCGCATTCATTTCCGAGCGCTGGAACGTCAAAGAAGCGTCGTCTCTCGTCGGGGCCGCGTGCGCCGTGACAACCAGGATGCAGATCGCCACCGCCGCAACCAATCACAACACTCGACACCCGCTGATCACCGGATCGTGGGCCACCACCATGCACCGGCTTTCGGGCGGGCGCTTCACGTTGGGTATCGGCCGCGGCATCGCCGCCATCTACGGAGCGTTCGGCATACCGGCGGTCACCACCGCCCAGATGGAGGACTGGGCTCAGGTCATGCGCCGCCTTTGGCACGGCGAGCTGATCTTCAACCACGACGGCCCGATGGGCAAATACCCGATCCTGTTTCTCGACCCGGACTTCAACGAAGACATTCGGTTGGCGCTGGTGGCGTTCGGGCCCAAGACACTCGAGCTCGGGGGTCGGGTTTTCGATGACGTCATCCTGCACACCTACTTCACCCCGGAGACGCTGCAGCGCTGTGTCAAGACCGTCAAATCCGCAGCGGAAAAGGCCGGCCGTGACCCCGACAGTGTGCGGGTGTGGTCGTGCTTCGCGACGGTCGGTGACCATCTTCCCGAAGAGTTACGGCTGAAGAAGACGGTCGCGCGCCTGGCGACCTACCTGCAAGGCTACGGCGACCTGATGGTGGGGACCAACAGCTGGGATCCTGCTGTGCTGCACCGTTTTCGGGAAGACTCGGTGGTGACGTCAATCGCGGGCGGGATCGATCACAAGGCCACGCCCGAGCAGATCGAGCACATCGCGACACTGCTTCCCGACGAATGGCTGGAGCCGTCGGCCACCGGCTCGGCCCAGCAATGCATCGAGCGCATCCGCAAGGAATTCGACTACGGGGCCGACGCGGTGATCATGCACGGCGCCACACCCGACGAGCTGGAGCCGATCGTGACGGCATATCGCGCCGGCACGCGCTAGATCCGCGAGACGGGCACCCTTCTAGCAGGGTGGTGATCCGGGTCGGGTCGTACAGACATGGTGGGAATGAAAGAAGTAAACAGCGAATGCCAGCGCAGCAAGACCAAGGACGATCGCCACGACGCCCAACGCAATTCCCGCGGTTGCCATTCCACGGTTGTTAGCTGCTCCACGGTCGACGCGGTCTCGCGCGGCTAAGCCAACCGCCAACGCGGAGACGCCGAAGAGGACACCAATGACCAACCAGCTAGTAAAGACGCCGAGCACACCAAGAATCATCGAGGCGACGCCAAGCCCATTACGAGGTGCGTACGCTGATGTCTCGTCTGGCTGATGCATGGTGGACCACTCTACGACGAAAGTGGTGGACCGAGAACCACTGACGTGAGGTGGTTCACGGCATGATGACGGTCCGGGTCACCGGTTCGGCGGCGGCTTGCCGGCTGGAGAGACCGCGCTGCAAGGAAGCGAGCAGAGCGTCACGCGTCTCGCGGGGATCGATGAGTTCGTCAAATCCCATGTGCTCAGCTGACCGGTAGGACGCTTGCAGTTCTGCGTCGCGCAGCTTCGCCGTAAGGTCTTCACCCGCGTGCGATGCCCTGCTCAGCGCTGCCGCGCTCATGGCGCCCATCGTCGCGCCGGGATAGGCGAAGGTCGCAGTCTGGTGATCGAAACCCAGCAGCGACATGACCATGGAGCCGAACCCGTACGCCTTGCGCAGTGTGAGGTGCAGCTTCAATGTGGTGGCCGCGGTCTGGGCGGCGAACATCCGCCCGCCGGCGCGCAGCACGCCGCTGCGTTCGGACCGGCTGCCGGGCAGCATGCCGGGGTTGTCGGCGAGGAAGACGATTGGCAGGTGGAACGAGTCGGCCACCATGATGAAGTGCGCCGCCTTATCCGCGGCGTCGGCGTCGATGGAGCCGGCGAGCACCTGGGGCTGATTGGCCACCACCGCGACCGGATGACCGCCGAGATGGGCCAGCGCGCAGATGATCGCCTTGCCGAACTGCGGCTGGACCTCGAACCAGTCCGGCCGGTCGAAGATCACGTCGAGCACGACGCGCATGTCGTAGATCCGTCGGTTGTCGCGGGAGACGATGTCGAGCAGTTCCGGTGTCGGCCGTGGCTTGCTGGACTCGTCGGCGGGTAGCGGCGACGGGTAGGACCATGCGCTTGGCGGGAAGTATGAGAGGTAGCGGCGGATGTCGTCGAGCACATTTTCGTCGTCCTCGGCGACGTTGTGGATCACCCCGCTCGGCAAAGCGACGTCCGGCCCACCGAGGTCCTCTTTCGAGATGTCTTCTCCCGTGGACTCTTTGACGACAGGCGGCCCGGCGGTGAAGATTGCGCCCTGCCTGCTCATAATTCGGAAATCGCACACCGGCGCGACAAGTGCGCCATGTCCGGCCGAGGGGCCGAGCACGGCGGCGACGGTCGGAACCCGGCCCGAGCACTGCGCCTGGGCGAGCAGGTCAGTCGGGGTGCGCCCGTAGTGCGCACCGGTGGGACGAAAGCCGGCGCCTTCGAGCAGCATCACCAGCGGAACTTTGTTGCGTAGCGCCAGTTCCGCGATGCGGTATCGCTTTGAGTTGCCTCCGGGTCCGATGCTGCCGGCCATGGTGGTGAAGTCCTCGGCGCCCAGCATTACCGGTGAGCCGTTGATCGAGCCGGAGCCGACGACAATCCCGTCGGCGGCGATCTCGCCACCGACAAGCGTGCCGAGTTCGCGGAAAGTGCCCGGGTCGAGGAGCCGGTCGATCCGCGCGCGGGCGTCGAGCTTGCCCTTGCCGCGGTGCTTGTCGAGCCGCTCCGGGCCGCCCATACCCCGCGCATGCTGACGGCGACGGTCGAGATCCTCGAGCGTGTCGTCCCAACCCTGGGGTTTTGTCATGCTTCTGTCCTACCTCATGCGGATTCAGTCGCGCGCCTAGATGAGCAGGGTCACATACTGGATTGCTTACTGTAAAGTTACCCGCATGGGTCGCACCCCCCGCCTCAAGATCGATGGGGGCATCCCCAATCAACTGGCGCGGGTGGCCGAGGCAGTCGGCGCTCTTGAACAACAGGGATACGACGGGGGCTGGACGGCCGAAACCAGTCATGACCCGTTTCTGCCGCTGCTGCTCGCCGCCGAGCACACGTCGCGGCTCGAACTGGGCACCAACATCGCGGTGGCGTTCGCGCGCAATCCGATGATCGTCGCCAACATCGGCTGGGACCTGCAGGCGTATTCGGAGGGCCGGTTCATCCTGGGCCTGGGCACGCAGATCCAGCCCCATATCGAAAAACGGTTCAGCATGCCGTGGAGTCATCCGGCGCGCCGGATGCACGAGTTCGTCTCGGCACTGCATGCGATCTGGTCGGCGTGGAAGGACGGCACCAAACTTCGCTTCGAAGGCGATTTCTATACCCACAAGATCATGACCCCGATGTTCACGCCCGAGCCGCAGCCCTATTCCGCGCCGAAGATTTTCATCGCCGCCGTCGGCGAAGCGATGACCGAGATGTGCGGCGAGGCCGCCGACGGCCACCTTGGTCACCCGATGGTCTCGAAGCGCTACCTCGACGAGGTGACCTTGCCGGCATTAGAACGCGGCATGCAGCGCTCCGGTCGGAATCGCAGCGACTTCGAGGTATGCGGCGAGGTACTTATTGCTACCGGTGACAACGACGCCGAGCTGGCGGCTGCCACTACCGCTGTGCGCAAGCAGATCGCTTTCTACGGGTCAACGCCGGCTTACCGCAAGGTTCTTGAGCTGCACGGCTGGGGCGACCTGCAAACCGAACTGCACCGACTCTCCCTTGAAGGTGAGTGGGACACGATGGGCTCGCTCATCGACGACGAGATGCTCGCAGCCTTCGCCGTCGTCGGCCCGGTCGACTCCATCGCCGCAGCCCTTCGGGCTCGCTGTGAAGGCGTAGTCGACCGGGTCCTGCCGATCTTTATGACCGCTTCCCAGTCCTGTGTTACCGCCGTACTGAAGGAGTTACGCCAGTGAGCACAACCACGGTAGACGAGTCCGCCAAGTTACTGGCAGATCCGTCGGCGTACACCGACGAGCAGCGACTGCACGCGGCGCTGGCTCACCTGCGCGCCAGCGCACCGGTGTCGTGGGTGGAGGTGCCGAACTACCGGCCGTTCTGGGCGATCACCAAACATGCCGACATCATGGACATCGAACGTGACAACATGCTGTTCACCAACTGGCCACGCCCGGTGTTGACGACCGCGGAGGGCGACGAGATGCAGGCCGCCGCGGGTGTACGCACGCTGATCCACATGGATGATCCACAGCACCGGGTGGTGCGTGCGATCGGCTCCGACTGGTTTCGGCCAAAGGCGATGCGGGCGTTAAAGGTTCGCGTCGACGAACTGGCCAAGATCTACGTCGACAAGATGATGGCCGCAAGCCCTGAATGCGACTTTGTTCAGCAAGTCGCTGTCAATTACCCGCTCTACGTGATCATGTCACTGCTCGGGCTACCCGAGGCTGACTTCGGCCGCATGCTCAAGCTGACCCAGGAATTGTTCGGCAGCGATGACTCCGAATTCAAAAGGGGCACTGCAACTGAGGATCAGCTGCCCGCGTTGCTCGACATGTTCCAATACTTCAACGCGGTGACCGTGTCACGCCGCGAGCATCCAACCGAGGATCTCGCGTCGGCGATCGCCAACGCCCGCGTCGACGGCGAACCGCTGTCGGATATCGACACCGTGTCGTACTACCTCATCGTCGCCACCGCCGGCCACGACACCACCAGCGCGACCATCTCCGGTGGCCTGCAGGCGCTAATCGAAAATCCAGACCAGCTTCAGCGGCTGCGCGACAACCTCGACTTGATGCCACTGGCCACCGAGGAAATGATCCGCTGGGTCACCCCGGTCAAGGAATTCATGCGCACCGCCACCAAAGACACCACCGTGCGCGGAGTACCCATCGCCGCAGGGGAATCGGTGTTGCTTTCCTATGTATCGGCCAACCGCGACGAGGATGTCTTCGACGACCCGTTCCGCTTCGATGTCGGACGTGACCCCAACAAACATCTTGCCTTCGGTTACGGAGTGCACTTCTGCATGGGCGCGGCACTGGCCCGCATGGAGGTCAACAGCTTCTTCTCCGAGTTACTGCCTAGACTCAAATCCATTGAGCTGAATGGTGACCCGGAACTCGTCGCTACCACCTTCGTCGGCGGACTCAAACACCTGCCGGTTCGCTACTCGTTGGCGTGAGGCGGCCCCGCTAGCGCGATGCGTCTCCGGCCGCATCCCATAGCGCCAGTTGGCTATCTTGACAGCATCCGACTGTCGGTGGATGTTGTGATCTGGAACACCGGCCAGCGCCTAAAGCTGTGATCGATTACATCGACACCGTCGGCGCGATACGCGACGCTGTTATCGGGCGCACGCTTGCCATGACGCCGCGCCTGTGTTCGGCAAGACATCCTTAAAAAGAAGGGACCGGGAAAACTAATGACGGATCAGAAGACGGTCCACGAGGTGACCTACGACCTGCTTCGTTCGCTGGGCTTGACGACGGTGTTCGGTAACCCCGGCTCCACCGAGCAGACGTTCCTGAAGAACTTCCCCGACGACTTCACCTACATCCTGGGGCTGCAGGAGGCGTCGGTGCTGGCCATGGCGGACGGCTTCGCGCAATCCACTGGCAGACCCACGTTGGTCAATCTGCACACCAGTGCCGGCACCGGTAACGCGATGGGCAGCCTGGTGGCGTCGTACAAGGGCAACACCCCACTCATCGTCACCGCCGGTCAGCAGACGAGGGAGATGGTGTTGTGCGACCCGTATTTGTCCAATCCCGAGCCAACCCTGATGCCGTTGCCGTGGGTGAAGTGGGCGTACGAACCCAAGCGCGCCGAGGATGTACCGGCGGCGTTCATGCGCGCCTACACGATGGCCCTGCAGCCGCCGGCGGGCCCGGTGTACCTGTCCATACCGCTTGACGACTGGGAAAAGCCGGCCTTGGGGCCGGCGGTAATCAGGACGGTGAGCCACCGCGTGGCACCCGATGCCGAGCGCCTGCGCGATTTCGCCGACCGGATCAACCGCGCGCAGCGACCCCTGCTGGTCTTTGGTCCCGAGGTCGATCGCAGCGGCGCCTGGGACGCCGGGGTGGCGTTCGCGGAAAAGGTCGGTGCACCGGTGCACAGCGGCCCGCTACCGGACCGGGCGTCGTTTCCTGAGAACCACCCGCTGTATCGCGGCATGCTGCCGTTGACCGTTGCCGGTGTCAGCGAGGTGCTGGGGGGTCACGACCTCGTTGTGGTGATCGGAGCACAGGTCTTCCGCTACTACCCCTATGTGGCCGGCGAGTACCTGCCCGAGGGCAGCGAATTGTTGCAGATCACCGCCGATCCGGCGTTGGCCGGAGCGGCACCGGTCGGCGACAGCCTGATCGGTGACACCCGGCTGGCCTTAGAGCAGCTGGTGGGCCTGATCAACGACCGTGGCAACGGGTCGTACCCTGCGCCGGCCGCTGAAGCTGAAATCGTGGACGCGGCGTCGTCACCACTGACTCCGGACGCGGTGTGGTCCACGTTGGCGACGGTTAAACCCGCTGACTCCCCGGTAGTCACGGAGTCGACGTCGACGATGGCTCAGCAGCTGCGCTGGCTGCCCACCACCC
Organism: uncultured Actinomycetota bacterium; assembly: GCA_963730415.1. Classification (GTDB taxonomy): domain Bacteria; phylum Actinomycetota; class Actinomycetes; order Mycobacteriales; family Mycobacteriaceae; genus Mycobacterium. The sequence goes on from CAVSSC010000006.1 coordinate 169,688, forward strand.
GACCCGGTTCGTTCTTCGCGACCGCCAGTGGTGGGATCGGCTGGGGTGTGCCCGGGGCTGTCGGCGTCGCACTAGGCGACCGGGCCCGCGGGGTGCAACGCACCGTGATCGCAACCATCGGCGACGGATCGTTCCAATACTCGGTTCAGGCGATATGGACGGCCGCCCAGCACCGGTTGCCGATCGTGTTCGTGGTGATGCGCAATGAGGAGTACTCAATCCTCAAAGCCTTCGCACTGCTGGAGCAAACACCGGGTGTGCCTGGTCTGGACCTGCCCGGCCTCGACATCGCCTCCATCGCAACAGGTTTCGGCTGTCGGTCGGTCAACGTCGACACCACCGAAAAGCTGGCAGACGAGTTCACTCACGCGCTCAGCGCCGATGGGCCGACGGTCATCGTGGTGCGGACCCAACCGCAGTTGGCGCACCTGGGCTGACTTGGGCTCGATCATGCGCGGCGATGTCCGCGCGTGACGAGAAAACCCCGCGCTTCTACGTTTATTGGCATGAGCGCGGAAAGTACAGCTGAGCAGGTGTCGCTAATCGGTGCCGAGTTGAGCAGACGAACCGAAGAACTTGGCGCCGCCGTTGCTGCAGCGGTCCACGGCGATATCGACTTCTACCGGCACACCGAGGTAGTCAGCCGCGATCAACTTATCGAAAGCTGTACCGCCAACGTGCGCTTCATCTTCAGCGGATTGGCCGGCCCCCAGTCGTTCGACACGACGCCGGCCACCCTCACCGGCGAATCCCGCGCAATAAGCAGGGTCCCGCTACCGGTGGTGATGGCCGCCTATCGAGTCGGTTCGCATGTCATCTGGCAAGCACTTCTTGAGATCGTGGAGGCGCACAGCGAGATCTCGCGGCACGCGTTGCTCGCAGTCACCGAACGAATCTGGGAGGCGCAGGACGTTTACACCGACGCCATGACGACTGGCTACCGCCGGCGAGCGACCCAACAGGCCATCGATGACGAGGCCGAACGCGCGGCACTCACCGAGGCTTTGTTCACCGGCACCGTATCGGCCGGTCACAGTCCGTGGGAGATCGCCGACCTGCTCAGGCTTCCGACTCGCGGGCCCTATGTCATGGTCGCCGCGCGGACTCCCGAGTTAGGCAAGCACGCGCTGCCGGGCATCTCCGACAAGCTGCGAAGCCTCGACATCTATTCGGCGTGGCGGCTGCTGCCAGAGCTGCAAATCGGAATCGTCCACCTGGCATCAGACGCCGCCCACGTAAGTCTCATCGCAACCCTAGGACGCGCGACCAGCCACGGCGTCGGTCTCAGCCCACAATTCGATGAGCTGTCGGATATCGGGACCGCCCTTCGATATGCGCGAATCGCGGTTACCGGAGCAAGTGATACCCAGCCGGTCGTCGAGTTCGAGGACAGCGTGCTAGGTATCGCCGCCGTGATCGCACCGGACGTAAACCTACGACTGGCCGGTGCGGTTCTGGGCGGTCTGGACCGCATAGCGGATAGTGAGCGCCATCTCCTCTATCAAACGTTTCGGGTGTGGGTGGCCCATCGCGGCTCGGTGCCCGAAGCAGCAGCGGCGCTGTTTTGCCATCCCAACACCGTTCGTCACCGCTTACGCCGAATCGAGGAACACACCGGACGATCAATCAGCGCCCCGCTCGAGCTTGCGGAGTTGTGTTTGGCCTTCGAGATCGATTCCAAGCTGCGCTGAATGTTCGGCGGAACGGATTCCGATGCCTTTCGTGCTCGGGCCGTTGAGCAACCCGCTTACATGCCTTTTCAGTAATCCACAGTCACCAATCAGCCGCCGATGAGTCAATGGTGATCGATACACTCCCGGTGGAGGACTAGGCAAATGACGCGCAGGACGATTGTCATCACGGGTGCCAGTGATGGCATTGGTGCCGCCGCGGCCCGTCGGTTACGCCGTAGCGGCGAAAACGTCGTGGTGGTGGGAAGGTCTGAGAGCAAGACCGCCGCCGTGGCCGCGGAATTGGACGCCGACTACTTTGTGGCCGACTTCGCTGACTTGTCGCAAGTGCGAGCCTTGGCAGACAAAATTCGTTCCGAGTACCCGCGCATTGACGTATTGGGCAACAACGCCGGCGGCATGTTCACCAAGCCTTACAAGACGGCCGACGGTCACGAGGTGACCTTTCAGGTCAACTACCTGGCGCCGTTTTTGCTCACCACGCAGTTGATACAGGTGCTCCTTGATTCCCGCGCCACGATCGTCAACACGACCAGCTCCTCACAGAAACTGCTTCGCAACGTCACCATCGCCGATCTGGAAAGCACTGAGCGGCAACGGCCCAGCGTTGCCTATGCGCTGGCGAAGCTGGCAAACATCCTGTTCACCAGGGAATTGCATCGGCGCTACCACGCTGACGGCCTTTCGGTTGCGGTGGTTCACCCCGGCTTTGTCAACACCAACATCGGTATTGCGTCGGGATCACGGTTTCTGAAGATCATGCAGCGCACGCCGGTAAGCCGACTCATCGCGACCGCAGATCAGGGCGCCGACCAGCTCGTCTGGTTGGCGACAAGTACGCCCGGCGTCGACTGGGTTTCTGGCGAGTACTACTCGAAGGGCAAAATCGCGAAAGCCAATCACGCGGCCGACGATCCCGTCCTTGCGCGCGAGTTGTGGGATCGCACTTTAGCCACAATCGGTTAGTTTTCCGCGGCGTTGTCAGCTCCAATTAGCCGACGCTAAGTGTCCATTGGCGTCATCGGTGGGGACGAAAGGCCCTAGGAAGTGTCACACACATTCATAAGCTCAAAAGTGACACTGTCCCGCAGCATGATTCGAAAGATGTACCCCATGCACCACAACAGTCGCCCGGTTTCCTCTACACATCCGCTGGTCACATTAGCGATCGACGAGTATCGCGGACGGACATATGCGAAGGTCGAGTTGCAATGGGGGAGTTCACATCTAGCCGGGTTAGGCGTGGCTTACCGTCACCCCGCTGACCATTGGCCGCGCGAAAGCCGTCAGGAGCTTGCGACAGCGCGGGCCCTATCGGACTTGGCCGATCAGGTTACGACACTATCCCGCGTCAAGAACTGAGTGGTTCACGGGGTAGAACCGGCGGGCTGGCCACCGAACTCAAGGTCAGGTCCGGGTACTAAAATGGCAACTCGTGCTAGGTGTTCACCACTCGGCGATCTGCACTGCCAACGTCGAACGATCGCTGCGATTCTGGCGCGACGGCCTTGGCCTCACCCCGTTGTTCGACCATCACTTCACCGGTGATTGGCCAGAACTGTTCGGCGCAAAGACCGACCGGCTGCGGTCGATTTTCCTGGGCGATCCGCAAACACCGGACAGCGGGATAGTCGAACTGGTGGAGTTGGCGGGTGCCGACGAATCGCTGCCTGCATCTACGACGCCCCGGCACGGATTCTTCTTGCTCTCCCTGCAGCGTGACGTCGACGAGACGCTCTCCGTGCTAGCCACATTGGGCTTCACCGACGGTGTTCGTCGGATCACCGTTGCGGCCCCAGCCGGAAAGACTGTCGCGATGGCCGTTATCACCGCGCCCGACGACGTCCTGGTCGAGTTGATCGGTCCTGCACAATGAGTGCCGTAGTGACCGGTGGCGCGTCCGGGATCGGGCGGGAAGTCGCTGGACGGCTGCGCGACGCGGGCCACGACGTGGTGGTGTGGGACCTGTCCGGTGCCGATATCACTTGCGATGTCAGCGATCCCGACGCGGTGTCGGCTGCGATGTCACAAACCGTAGGTGAGCACGGTGTGCCGACCCGGATAGTGACCTGCGCCGGAATCGGTGCGGCGGGCATGTTGCTGAAACAGCCGCTCGCGGAGTGGGAACGGGTGTTGGCGGTGAACCTCACCGGCACCTGGCTGACCATTCGCGCCGCAGCGCAAGTCATGGTCGACGCCGGGGTGGGCGGTTCGATCGTTGCCGTCTCCAGCATCAGCGGCACTGTTGTCGACCGAGACATGGGCGCCTACTGCGTGTCGAAGGCGGGGGTGGACATGCTGGTGAAGGTCGCCGCGGTGGAGTGGGGTAGTTATGGCATCCGGGTGAATGCGGTTGGACCGGGTGTGACTCGGACTCCGATGCTGGCGAAACCGGAACAACTTCCCGGCTGGGTGGAAGCCCTGTCCGAACGGACGGCGCTGGGCGGCCTGGGCGACGCCACCGACGTGGCCGGGGCCATCGTGGGCGTCCTCGAGTTGCCTTGGGTGACCGGCCAAATCGTGCACGCCGACGGCGGTCTGGCGCTGCACAGCCCGATCGACGCGTACGGGCAATTGCAGCGGGTGATGGCTCAGAAGAAATAGCTTTCAGCCGATTCCGAAATCGATGATGCCCCTGATGATTTTGCCGTTGCGGAGGTCGTCGTAGGCATCGTTGATGTCGTCGAGGCGATAACGCCTGGTGATCATCTCGTCGAGCTGGAGCTGCCCGGTCTGGTAGAGCTTGGCCAACCGGGAGATGTCCGCCTTCGGGTTGCATGAGCCGAATATGGTCCCCGCCAGTGTCTTGTTCATCAGGATGAAGTCCTGCAGGTCGATCTTGACTGACCGAGTCAACTGCGATGTCATGCCGGTGAGCACACAGGTCCCGCCTTTGCGGGTGAGCTTCACCGCGTCGCGGACGTCGTCGGCGGTGATCAACGACGGTGAGACCACGACAGCGTCGGCCATGACTCCGTACGTCAGATCCCGCACCAGGTCCAGCGCCTCGGCGACCGTTGCGGCGCTGTGGGTCGCGCCGAACTGTAAGGCCGATTTCTGTTTGAACTCCACCGGATCGACGGCGACAATCTGCGCGGCGCCGCCGATCCGGGCGCCCTGGATCGCGCCCGTACCGATTCCACCGACGCCGATCACGACGACGGTATCGCCGGCGCGCATACCGGAGCGGTTCGCGACCGATCCGTAGCCGGTCGGAATGGCGCACGACAGCAATGCGCTTGGCGCCAGCGGCAGGTGCGGCTCGATCTTCACGAGTGAATTCGTCGATACCACAGTGTGTTCGGCGAATGCGCCGACCTTGGCCAGATGGCCTAGGGACCGACCGTCGGCGGTGTGATGGCGGAAGGTGCCGTCGGTGGGCATTCCGGGGATCATGGTGCCGATGCCGACATCGCAGAGGTACTCCATGCCGGTCGCACACCAGCGGCACTGTCCGCACACCGCGACGAACGACATCACCACGTGGTCGCCCGGCGCGAAATCGGTGACGCCGTCGCCGACTTCGCGCACGATGCCGGAGCCCTCATGGCCGCCGATCGTGGGGAACATGGTCGGCAGCCCCAGCGATCGCATCACCTCGTTGGGAGCCGACATGTCTCCTTTGAGGATGTGGTCGTCGGAATGGCACAACCCGGCGGCGGCCATCTCGACCAGCACTTCGCCGGCGCGCGGCGGGTCCAGCTCGAATTCCTCGACAGACCACGGACCGCCGACGTCGTGCAGGATCGCCGCGCGGCTTCTCATGCTGCCGGGCTGAACGTGACCGGAAGTTTGTTGGGGGACCGGAAAGTGAGTCCGACGATCTTGGACTCCTCGCCGGTCCCGTCGTCGGGCACGAAGGCCAGGTCCTTGACGCGGTCGAACAGGCTGTTCAACATGACCTGGGTTTCCAGCCGGGCCAGGTGCATACCGAGACACATGTGGATTCCGCCGGCGAACGCGATGTGGGCTTGCCGCGGCCGGCGAATGTCGAATGTGTTGGGGTCGGTCCAGCGGCTTTCGTCGCGGTTGGCCGAGCCCATGCACATATCGATCTGTGCGTCGGGCGGGATTGTCTTACCGCCTATTTCGACTTCATCGGTCGTGGTCCGCATGACCATGGTCAGTGGGGTTTCGAACCGCAGGCCCTCTTCGATTGCGGCCGCTATCAATGACCGGTCCTGGTAGACCATCGCCAGCTGCTCGGGGTGGGTCAGCAGCAGGTACAGCAGATTGCCCGACGAACGATAGGTGGTCTCCAGCCCGGCGGGCAGCAGCAGGCGCAAGAAAGCGATGATGGCCTCGTCGGTGAGCTTCTCGCCATCGATCTCGGCGGCAACCAGGTCGCCGATGATGTCATCGGTGGGTTTGCGCCGCCGCTGCTCAACCTGTTCGAGGAAGTAACCGTGCAACTCCGCCGCTGCGTTGAGCCCCGCAACGATGTCGGTCGGGATCGAGATGAGGTCGAGGGACAACCGCCGGAAAAAGTCGAGGTCCTCAGGGGGAAGTCCGAGCAGCGTGGAGATGATCCGGGTGGGAAACTCGAACGTCACCGCCTTCACCAGGTCGGCCTGCCCGTCGTTTTTGATTTCGTCGACCAGCTGATCGCAAACCGGCCCGATGACCGACGGCTCCCAGCGTTCCAGCGCGGTGGCCCGGAAGGCCTTGGCCACCAGATTGCGGTGATCGTGGTGTTCTTTGCCGCCCATCGCCAGGATGGAGTGGCCCATCACCAAACCGATGGTCTCGTCGTATTTGTGCGAGCTGAAGATGCGGTCGTCGCGGAACGCCTGGAACAGCGCGTCATAACCGAACAACACCCACTCGTCGTTGGGCCGCAGCTCCTCCGGCATCTGCGAATGGTCCGCCAGGGCACCGTGCCACACCGGATCCGTGCGCCTCATGTATTCGAAGAACGGATACGGGCTGGTTTCGCCGGTGAGGTCGAGAGTGACGGGCTGGCCATCGGGGTCGGTGCTGAGCGTCATGAGCGCTCCTCCTGAGCAGCCGGTAAGGCGGGTTCGTACCGAGGGAATATCGCTATCATAGTATAAATAGCAACGAAGCCCAACGGCTTGTGGTGGTTACCGTAATGGGCACAGTATTAATACTGCGCGGTGTCACAGAGGCGGTGAGTCAAGTGCCCAAGCGGCGATTCGTGTGCTCCCTCGACGAGCTGCCGCCCGGCGGGATGAAACTGGTCGCCGTCGGGAAGTTCGGCGTGGGTGTGTACAACGTGCGTGGCGCGCTCTACGCGATCGTGAACTATTGCTCGCACGAGGGCGCTCCGCTGTGTCTCGGATTGATCGGCGGCACCAACGAATCCGCCCCGCAAGAACCTGACCGGCTACGCCGGGTCCGTGACGGGCAGATCGTCCGATGCCCTTGGCACAATTGGGAATTCGACATCACCACCGGTCAAAACGTCGCCGATCCGACGCGCCGCATCCGCACTTACCAAGTCGATGTCAGCGACGGGGAGGTGTACCTGACCGCATGAGCCCAGTTATCGATGCCAATGTGCAGCCGCATTTCCGCTACAACGCGGAGATACGGCGCTATCTCCCCGCTGCCCACAAACTGCGGTCGATCCCCGACGTCGAACAGCAGTGGTACCAGGCACCCGGCGGTGACTACCGCCAGGATCTCTACGGAGAGCACTACCCGGGGTCGGATCCCGAGACCGTCGGCCGGCACCTGTTCGACGAGGCTGGCGTCGCGTACGCCATCCTGAACCCGCTGACCCGCGGCAACATCGCCGACTACCTGCTCAACAGCAGAATCTGCGCGGCGGTCAACGACTGGCTGCTCGACCGGTGGCTAGAGCCTGACGCCACTGACCGATTCCGGGGCACCATCCGCGTCAATCCCGAAGACCCCAAGGGGGCGGTCGCCGAAATCGAGCGCCTCGCCAGTCATCCGAAGCTGGTGCAGGTCGGCGTTCCGATGCAGTCACGCGAGCCCTACGGCAAACCGATGTTCGAGCCGATCTGGGAGGCCGCCGCTGCCCATGGGCTGCCAGTTGCGGTGCACATCAACGGCGGCAATGGCGTCGACTATCCGCCCACATTCGCCGGGCACGCCCACACCTATCCGGGATATGCGGCATTCATGCCGCTGAACTACTTCGTGCACTTGGCCACACTCATCGTCGAAGGTGTGTTCGGCAGGCACCCGAGTCTGAAATTTGTTTTTGCCGACGGCGGCTACGACATCCTCACCCCGCTGATGTGGCGGCTGGACACCTTCTGGTTGTCGATGCGCGACCAGACACCGTGGGTCGACCGCTATCCGAGCGAATACCTGCCCGGCCATGTCAGGTTCTGCTCGTCGGCCTTCGACGGGCCGATCGAGGTCGCCAGCATGCAACGCTGGATGGAGTTCACCGGTAAGTCTGACCTGCTGATGTACGGGTCGAGTTATCCGCACTGGTCCACCTCGCCGCCGGATGCGATGGCCGAGGGCCTCGATGCCGGGCAACGCGACAAGGTGTTGTGGCAAAACGCCAGTGAGCTCTACGGGCTGACGGCGCCGAGCGAGGCTCGGCCGTAAAAGGGAGAGTGTGTTATGACCACGATCGAGCGGGTCGACTCGCCAACAGGTCAAGAAGACGAAATAGCGGTCACCATCGTCGACACCGATGTGCACCCGTTGCCAGTCTCGGCCGACGTGCTGAAGTCTTACGCGCCCGCCGAATGGGTGGACAAGATCTGGCCGACCGGAAATGCGGTCACCCCGGTGCCGCATTTCTACGACACGCCGGATTCGTATAAGACCATGTCGCTACGTCTGGACGCCGCTCCGCCGGGTGGCGGGTTCGCGGGCAGCGACCCGGATTTTGCCGCCAAGCAGTTGCTGCTCGATGCCGGTGTCAGCATCGCGACGCTAGAGCCGATGTGTGACGCGCAGCTGCCACAGGCCGAACATGTTCTTAAGTCCACCTACAACGACTGGCTCGCCGACGTCTGGCTCGACAAAAACAACAAGCACGGCCGCTGGCGCGGGTCGATCAGCGTCAGCGCGCAGGCGCCAGAGCAGGCGGCGCGCGAAGTCGAACGGTGGGCGGGACATCCTTATATGGCTCAAGTGCTGATGACACCGCAAACTCGTGGAATTCCTTTTGGGAACCCGCATTTCGACCCGCTCTACGAGGCCGCGTCGCGCAACGGGTTCCCGGTGGCCACGCACCTGATGGGGCAGACGCCGTTCGAGTTGATCCCGCTGTATCCGGTCGGCAACCCCGCGCATTGGCATGACTTTTTTGCGTCCTGGCCACTGCTGTACGTCTCGCACCTGATGAGCCTGGTGTTTGACGGCGCCTTCGACCGCCACCCCGAGCTGCGGGTGGTATTCGTCGAAGGCGGCTTCACGTGGGCGATGCCGGTGATGTCGAGGATGGACCGGATCTGGGAGGCCCGCCGCGGTGATCTGCCGCACGTGCGTCGCCGTCCGTCGGAATACGTACGCGAACACGTTCGGTTCACCACCCAGCCGCTCGAAGACGCCGACACCGTGCAGTTTCGGGAGTACCTGGAAATGATGGACCTGGGAGACAATCTCATGTTCTCGACGGACTACCCGCACTGGAGCTACGACTCGCCGACATACGCAATCAACCGGTTCCCCGCCGACCAGCGGGAGCGGATCATGCGCGGCAACGCGACAGCTCTGTACGGGCTACCGGCGACGGTCAAGGCCCTCCCCGGAGAACGGCAGGGCTTCGGTACCTCTTGACAAGCGAGGAAGCTGACCTCGCCGCCAGGCTGGTGCCGCTCGTCAGCGAATATGACGAGAAGTGGTCCGCGCTGGATATCACCGGCGTGGCCGACCTATGGGAGCGTGACACCCCGCAGCCGACGTACATCGGCGACGAGTACGCGATGCCGCTCGTCGGCGCCGACGAACTCGATCGGCACTGGGCCCGCATCGGTAGTCGCCTGAAGCGCGCGTCGGTCTCATCGCAACTGTGGTCCGCCGATGCGCTTGACGGGGGCGTCGCTCGGTGCGTCCTGTTGAGTCGGTGGAGCTTCACCGGACGGGAGTCCGACATCGCGCACACCGGTGTCAGCTGGATCACCTGGCTGCTCACCCCTCGCGGCGACAAGTACCTCATCTTCCACCACATGGAATCGCAGGTCTACCTTGAAGATGGTTTCCGGCATGGCCCCAGCTGGGACCGGACGAAGAGCCTGCCCGATGAGCCCGGAAGATGAGAGGGTATGACACAGACGAATCTGACACGGCCACAAGGCCTTACCCGCATCGACCCGGTGCTGCGGGAGCTTGCCATTGAGCTAGGCGTCGTCGAATTCCGCGCCGAGACGCTGCCCGCCGAGCGGGAACAGGCCAACCTCCGGGCGGCCCAGCGGGCCGCAACGGTCGACACCAACGGCGTCGCCATCGAATCGCGATCCATCGCCGGCCCGGACGGCCAGCGGCTGGGCCTTCGTCTGTATCGCGGTCTGACCGAATCTTCCGCACCTCTAGTGGTGTATGCCCACGGCGGTGGCTTCGTCACCGGAAACCTGGAGACCGATCATGGGCACTGCGTGGAGCTGGCCCGTGATGCCAGCTGTCTAGTGGTATCGGTCGACTACCGGCTCGCGCCCGAAAATCCGTGTCCGGCGGCACTGGACGATGTCGAAGCGGCCTTCCGCTTCGCCATCGAGAACTGCGCCGAGCTCGACACGGATGCCAGCCGCATCGCGGTGATGGGCCGCGATGCGGGTGCGGCACTGGTCGCGGGTCTGACCCAGCGCATGTTCGACCAGGAAGGCCCATCGATCGTGGTGCAGATCCTGCACCAGCCGATGCTCGATTCCGACACCACGCCGTCGCGACGCGAGTTCCAGCGCACTCCGGGCCTCAACGGTCCTGCTGTGAGCCGGGCGTGGAGCCACTACCTCGGCCACGCTAGCGCCAGCGGTCAACCCGTCCCCGCGCACCGTGCGAATCTGGAGGGCCTGCCGCCCACGTTCATCAGCTGCTCCGAGATCGATCCGTGCCGTGACGAAGCCATCGACTATGCCAACCGGCTCCTGCATGCCTACGTCCACACCGAATTGCATGTGATTGCCGCGACCTTCAATGGCTTCGACTCGGTGGTCCCGGATTGGGTTGTCTCCCAGGAGAACCGGGCACTGCACGCGCAGTCCCTGCGCCGCGTATTCGCTATGTAGGAGGGGTGCCGCGTCACGTGATCCCCGGCGGTTTCTGCCCCGGCTTCTTCGATCAACGCATGGCGCCGGCTTTGCAGGTGGCCGACTTCCCCGGGTGTTGCTTTGCCTCAGCCATCGCGCTCATCGCTCGTCACCATCATTACTGACTGAACTCCGGTATCTCTTACCGTATTGCTCATTGCTAACATCAGAGTCGCCAGCGCATTCCGACTAGGACCGATCAGGCGGATGATCAAACACCCAAACTCTCTCCCTTGCATCCTTCGCAGCACCGATCGAATGCCAATAAGGATCCCGCCGACATCATGACCACTGTCGACTCTCCCGAAAAGATACTGTTCACCTCCACCACCCAAGCCTTTCTGGAAAAAGAGGCGCCGCTGCGCCGGGTACGGGAGCTGCACGCCGAGGGTGTGTCGTTTGATCCGGCATGGTGGCAGCGCGCTGCGGAGCTTGGCTGGACGGGTCTGCTCGTTCCGGAGGAATTAGGCGGCGGCAGCGTCTCGGACAATGGTTTTGCGGATCTGGCTATGGTCGCCGAACAACTCGGTAAGACGGTGGCGCCCGGACCGCTGTATCCGGTCAGCGTCGTGCTCGCGGCACTCGTCGATTGCGCGGACTGGCAAGCGCACACGGCCACCATCGAGACGCTGATGTCGGGTGAAATGGTGGCGTCATGGGCGGTTTCTGAGCCGGGCCAGGGCTGGACACCGCTGAATCCGTCGGTGACGGCCACCCCAACCGACTCCGGCTACCGCATCGAGGGCACCAAGGACCGCGTTGAGGCAGGCGCCCAGAGTGCGGTGCTGCTGGTGGTGGCGCGATGTGGCGACGAGGTTCGCCAATTTCTGGTCCCGACGGATGCGCCGGGCGTCGGGATTGTGCGCCAGCAGTCAGTCGACCTGGTCAAGCAATACGCCCGGATACATTTCGACGGTGTCGTCGTGGAGCGGTCCGCGGCCGTCGGCACCGCCGCCGAGACCGCCGCGCTGGTCGATCGGCAGAGCCAAATCGCCCAGGTGCTGCAGTGCGCCGAGGTGGTCGGCATCCTGCAGACGGTGTTTGACTTCACCGTCCAGTGGGCGCTGGACCGGCACACATTCGGCCGCCCGCTGGCGTCATACCAAGCCCTCAAACACAGGTTTGCCGATATGAAGCTGTGGCTAGAAGCCTGCCGTGCCACCACGGCCGCGGCAGTCGCCGACGTTGCCGCCCGCTCACCCGCAGCGGGCCTATCGGCCAGCATCGCCAAGTCCTATGTCGGCGAGATGGCCGGCCAGATCGTTCAGGCTTGCGTGCAGATGCATGGTGGCATCGGCGTCACCTGGGAACACGACCTGCACCTATACCTTCGCCGAATTACGTTGTACCGCTCCATGTTTGGGACGCCGGAGGAGCATAACCTGCGTGTCTACCAATCCGAGAAGGCTAGCCGTTCGGCGAAATGATGCAGATCAGATGACGCCGACCGAATCCGTTGCGGAATTCGCCGCCCGGGCCCGAGCGTGGTTGGCGGACAACATGCCTGCCATCGACCCCGAGTCCCCGCCGCCTGCTCCGCGCGACGACGAACGATCCTGGCTAAGGGCGCGAGAACTGCAAAAGCGACTGCATGAAGGGGGATTCGCCGGTATCTGCTTTCCCCGCGAGTACGGCGGCCTAGGTCTGGACTACGAATACCAGAAGGCATTCGACGCGGAAACCGTCAACTACGAGATGCCGTTGATCCTCAACACGCCTACTTTCACCATCTGCTGCGCCACGCTGCTTGACACCGGCAGTGAAGACCAGAAGAAGCAGCACATCGCCGCGGCGCTGCGCGGCGACGAAGTGCTGGTGCAGCTGTTGAGTGAACCCAGCGGCGGATCGGATCTGGCTGGTGTGATCACGCGGGCCGAACGCCGCGACGACCGTTGGGTGATCAACGGCGCCAAGACGTGGAGCACCAGCGCGTTCGCCGCCGACTACGGACTGTGCCTGGCCCGCACCAACTGGGATGTGCCCAAGCACGAAGGCTTGACCATGTTCCTGGTGCCCATCGCTCATCCGGGAATTACGTTGCGGCGCATCACTATGCTGAGCGGTTCCACTGAATTCTGCGAGGAGTTCCTGGACGGAGTGGACGTCGGTGACGACGCCGTTGTCGGGGAAGTCAACGGCGGCTGGGCGGTGGCGTCGCGACAGCTTTATCACGAACGCCGAGCAGTGGGGCAGGGGTCCGAGTTCGCCAGCGGCAGCGGCACCGAGGGCGGCACTGCGAATCCCGTTGACTACGTGAGCCTTGCGGAGAAGACGGGCCAAGCCGACAACGAACGCGTGCATGAGATGGCTGGCCGGGCATTGGTGCACCGCGCGGTGGCCGAGCAGTTGATCGATCATGTCTACCGCAATGTCAGAGACGGCCTATTGCCGCCGGCCGCCGGAACGCTCATCAGGCTGTTTCACTCCGAGACCGTGACCCTGGACATGGACACATCACTGGCGATCGCGGGAAGTGCCGGCGTCGTAGGGGAACCCGGCGACGGCCTGGAGACGGGGCTGCGTTACCTGTCTCGGCAGAACGTCGCCATCGGCGGCGGCACAACAGAGATGGCCCGCAACGTCATCGGGGAGCGGGTGCTGGGCTTCCCACGGGAATACGCCGCCGACCGCGGGGTGCCGTTCAACCAGGTGCGGCACGGCCAGCGATCTGACCGGTCTTAACCTTCGGCGACGAGGTTCTCGGCGAGGCCACTGACAACAGGGATCTGGACCAGCGACAAGACGTGGTGCGCCGGGCTTCCCGGCGGGGCCACCAGCACATAGTCACTGCCCTGTCTGCGCGCTCGGTCGCGGGCGGCAGCCAGCGCGCTGACGCCCGCCGATCCAAGCTGAGTGACCCCGCTGAGATCGATCGTCAACGGTGCTATGCCGGAACGGCTTTCGACTGCGATCTGGCGGTCCAAGGTGGATGCGGTGTTGGAGTCGACGTCGCCGCGTGACGACGATGCGGCCGGCTTCAACGACCACGGAGGCGAATTCGGAGTCGATTGCCCGCTGATAGGTTGCCCGGCTGACCATTGTTTCGGTGACGAAGTTTGCCGGTCGCGACAGGCGGTGCGTCACACTGGCAGTCGTCCCATCGGCTCCATGCGTGATGTGCGCCTCGGACACCAAGGCTTCGGCCATCGCAAGTCCGCGTCCGCGGCCCTTCTCACCTTCGCGGTGATCCTTCCACTGCCCGCGGTCCGTGACCGAGGCGTGCAGGTTGCCATCACCGGCCAGCGACGCCTCGACGACAATACCGTCGGAAACCTCGGTGGCATAACCGTGCTCGACCGCGTTCTCGACGAACTCCGAGATTGCGTGCACAACGTCGGAGATGTCGTCGGAGTCGGCGCCGATCTCCGACAGCCATTCACGCAGGCGGGCGCGAACCGCACGTGCGGCATGGATCGTCGCATCCAGCGTCATGTGCAGCGGCGGCGGCGGTGTGCGCCGTTGCGCCGCAAGCAGTGTGACGTCGTCGTTGTAGCCGGTCGACCGCAGCAGCAATTCCAGTGTCTCCGAACAGATGCGGTCGATGGGCCGCGTCGAAGACTCGATGACGAAGCCGCCTTGGCCGCCGGCGATATTCGCGGCCAAGCTCGGCGAATTCGGCGGTGCTGGCTCCCAGCGGCCGGCCAGGGCGTTCGATCAGACCGTCGGTGTACAGCAGGATCGAGTCGCCCACGTCAAGAGCTTCGGTGCGTACTGGAAACCCGGTGCCGCTGCCGAGCGGGCCGGCGCCGGACGGCTCTACGTAGCGCGAGTTCGCGTCGGCGCTCACCAGCAGCGGCGGCGGGTGTCCGGCGGTGCAGTACTGGAACTCGCCCGTGGCGTAGTCGAGCGAGCCGACGCACAAGGTGGCCGAATTCGACCCCGGCACGTGTTCGTGGAAGCGGTCGACTGCCCCCAGCGCTTCGGCGATCGGGCATCCCGCCAAGATCTGCATCCGCAGCGCGGTGCGCAATTGCGACATCACCGCGGCCGCTTCGACGCCATGGCCGACGACGTCGCCGACGATGAGAACCAGCCGGTCCCCGAGGGGTATCGCATCAAACCAGTCGCCACCGGCCGCCGTGTCCTCCGCGGCGACGAGGTATTCCGCGGCGACGTCGGCGCCGGGAACGACGGGAACAGACGGTGCCAGCAACGCCTGTTGCATAACGGTGGCTGAATCGCGGACGTTGCGGTACCGCTCGGACAACTCCTCCATGCGTGCCTCGGCGGCCAGCCGCGCCCGCACCCGGTCCGTGACGTCGTCGAAGAGGAGCTGCACGCCCTCGATCGATCCGTCCTCCCGGCGCCGCGGTGTGACAACGAAGTCGAAGAACCGGTCCTCGAGGACTCCCGAACCGTCGAGTCAGCCTGCACCCGCCACTCTGTCCCCGACTGTGGCTCACCGGTTTGATACACCCGGTCGAACATCTCGGTAGATCTGCTGGCTCTCCAGCTCGGGATAGACCTCACGCGCGGGCAGCCCGATGGGGGCGGATGTCGGGCTAATGGCGCGGTAAGCCGCATTGACCGCGACAAACCGGTGGTCGGGCCCCTCCAGGCCAACCAGCATCGCGGGGACGTTTTCGAAGATGCGGCGCACGTCCTCGGCCGCACCCACGGTTTTGTCCCAGTCCTCTTCGGCCACCATTTGGCCGTCCCTCCTAGCAGCCTCCGACCGACCTGCGTACGGGACCGAGTCGAAAACCAGGTCAAATGCGTTGACCTATTCGCATACGCCGACAATCAGATTATCAATGGGTGGCGGGTGCTTATCGCAACGGTTTCCAAACAGCCGTTTGGCGCCGGCTAATTCGCTGAAGGATCGCGGTGGACTATCCCCCGAACCACAGCCGTTGACATCGCGGACGGGGCCGATTCACGAATGCGCATACCGAAATACCAACCTGTTTGCGGCACACGCGGTTTGAAGCCGAACACCATGGCGCCAGCCACAATCAGGCAACTGATTGTCAGCAAAGCTGAGTAGACATCGACGTACGGCGGCAATTCCCGCTCCGTGGTGGTACTAATCCGCGACGGCCAACTCGATGAGCTAAACCTGAAGCGTTGCAGGCTTACTCGCCGCACCCCGAGGAACATTCCGCGGTTCCGCGAGAGAACCGCCTCGCGTCGCAGGTGGTCGGCGGCCTATTGATCAGGCGGAGACGGGCTTCTTCGAGGCAGGCTCGGAAATCTTCATTACCTTCATCATGTTGCCGCCCATGATCTTTGCGACGTCTTCCTCGCCGAAATCGGAAAGTTCGTCGACGAAGGTGATTGGGTCCTTCAGGCCTTCTGGGTGCGGCCAGTCGGATCCGAAGACCACGCGGTCGGTGCCGACCATGTTGACGATCTCGGCGAACCGGTCCTCCCAGAACGGGCTGACGTAGACGCACCGCTTGAACGTCTCGATGGGGTCCTCGCTGAACGCCTGCGGCATCTTCTTGTAGACGCCCTTGAGGCCCCTGAACAGCGTCGGCACCCAGTCGGCGCCGTTTTCAATCGACAGGATCCGCAGCTCGGGGTTGCGGGACAGCGCGCCATGGCAGACCAACGCGCCCATCGCGTCTTCGATGGGGCGATGGCCCATCGCCAGGCTCCGGAAGGCGGTCGGCTTGAACGGCAAGAATTCGTCGCCGGGTTCCCAGATGTTGAGCAACTCGGAATAACCACTGTCCGAGGCGTGCATCGACACCGGTATCTCGGCACGGACGCAGGCCTGCCAGAACGGGTCGAATTCCTCAAGGCCGAACGACCGGCTGCCGCGGTAGCCGGGCACCGGCGCCGGGCGGACCAGCACGGTGCGTGCGCCGCGCTCCAGACACCACTCCAGTTCTTCGAGCGCGCGCTCGACGATCGGCAAGGTGATCACCGGGGTGGCGAAGATACGGTCCTTGTAGTTGAACGACCAGGTCTCGTACATCCACTCGTTGAGCGCGTGGATGACGTCGTGGGTCATCTCCGGGTCGTCCTTCATGCGCTCCTCGACCAGGCTGGCCAGGGTCGGGAACATCAGGGCGTAGTCGATGCCGAGCTCGTCCATGACCTCCAGCCGCGCGCCCGGTTCACGGAAGGCGGGAATCGCCTTCATCGGCTCGCCCAGGATCTCGCGGTAGCTCTTGCCGCCGCTGCCGTGACGGAAGTACTCCTCCTGGGCGCCCGGACGGGCCACCACCTCGAACGTCGGGTTGGGGATGTAATCGCTGATGTGGCCGCGGACCACGATCTTGGTGCGACCACGCACTTGCACGTAGTCGATGACGTTTTTGCGCTTGTCCGGGAGGAACTTGGTCAGCGCCTCCTGCGGCTCGTACATGTGGTTGTCGGCGTCGAAGACCGGGAAGGAAAGTTCGCGAGACGGCATGGCGATCTCCTATGCAGAAGTCTGAGTTCTCGTTCGGCGGTAATGACGTTACCACTTCTGCGCAACAAGGTGTACCGGGGCCTAGGACCGCCTAGGAGTCGGCCCGGAGGCCTACCGTTGGTGTCGTTCCATTGATGATGGCGAAATTCACGGTCGCCGTTGCGACGAGCTCATCGTCGCCGTCGCCGTATATGTCGATTTGCATGACCATCGCCCGTCGCCCGGACCTCAGCATCCGGGGGACTGCAAACGCGGAGCCCTGCCGGATCGGTCGCAGGTAGCGGACAAAAAGGTCCGCGGTGGTCATGGTGGTGCCCGGCTGCAGATAGTCCAGCCCGAACTGTCCCCCCGCGACGTCCACGAGCGTGGCGATCAAGCCGCCCTGCAGCGCGCCGGAAGTGTTGACCACCTGGGGGCTGACCGGCATTGTCATTGCGAATTCGCCATCGCGGGTGCCTGGACGCATGCCGATCTGAGCAAACAGCTCGGCCAGCGAGGGCGCTTCCGACTCTTCGTCGGTGTCCCGGATGCCGAGGGCGCGGCTGCAGAAGTCATACAGCTGGCCGACGTCGACCGGTGTTCCGTTCAATTCCGTGCCCAACCAGTGCAATCGCTGCGCGCCCATCATCGTCTGCATGACGATCGCGGCCGCCGCTCCGACGTCCAGTCCCGGGTTGAAGACACCCTCGGTGATGCCCTGCCCGACGATGTCGCGAACCAGTCGATGCAAGGGGGAGAGCACTCGGGCATAGTCGCGAGGACGGGTCTCGGCCAAATGCTGGTTGTAGAGGGTTAATGCCCGATTGAGGCTGTCTTGGGTGCTTGATTCCGGTTGTTGGCTAACGCGGTCGATCACCAGCTTCAGTGCCGCGGTGCTGTCCAGCCCGGTGGTTTCGGTGCGCCAGGTCTGCACCGATTGGGCGATGGTCCGGTCGAACAGCGCCAGCAGCAATTCGTCCTTGCCGCTGAAATGCTGGTAGAAGGCCCGCAGCGAGGTCTTGGAGCGTGCGACGACCTCTTGCACGGTGAAGTCGGTGCGTCCAGTTTCGCCCAATATCGCAACCGCTGTCTTGATGAAGCGGTCGCCGCGCGTCACTTCAACGTCGTCGCCGGGGTCGGCCATGAGCGCTTCGTCCCCTTCCGTTGCGCGGTGCTTGCGCTACGAGAATGAGGTTACCGCG
>CAVSSC010000007.1:0-12156 GCA_963730415.1 uncultured Actinomycetota bacterium
CCGGGAACGACAACGGTCCCGTAGATGACGTGATGCGACAGCCACGGCTGCGATTTGACCGACCACCGGCTGGTGTAGACGGCGTCGCCAGAGGCGAGATCCTTTACGTTTCCCAGGATTCCGGGCACGGCAGCGCCCTCGCCGACCATGCCGTTGACGCTTGAAGTCTTGGGCCAGATGCGACGGCGCTGAAACGGATAGGTGGGGAGTTCGAGTCTGCGCCGTGGCCGATGGTGCAGCGCAGCGAATTCGGGACGATGCCCGGCGACATAGGCCGCGCCCAACGCTTCTGCCATCTGACGACGGGCATCGGCGTCCTTGCGCAGGGAAACGATTGCACGCGGGGCGGCCGAGGATTCCGGCCAGGCCTGCAGCGCAGCGTTGGTCAGAATCGGTTGCGGACCGATCTCCATCAACACCGAGCAACCCAGCGCCGCTACGGTGCGCACGCTTTCGGCGAACTGCACCGGCTGGCGGGAATGCCGCCGCCAGTATTGGGCGTCCAGCGGGGTTTCCGCGGTGAGGACCGCGCCAGTGCGGTTGCACACGAGGGGCAGGGTCAGGACGGCGAACTCGAATCCTCGTGCGTACGACTCGAAATCGTCGAGCACCGGATCCAGCAGCTCGGAATGGAAGGCATGGCTGGTGTCCAGCCACGTGCAGCGCATTCCGTCACCACTCAACCTGGCGACGATCTCTTCCAAATCAGCGCCGGGGCCCGACAGCACCGTGTTGGGGCCGTTGTAGGCGGCGACCGAAATGTGCGGGAATTCCTCGGCGACGCGCTCCACTTCCTGGGCGTCGGCGAACACCGCCACCATCCGCCCGCCGTCGGGCAGACTGCCGAACAACCGGCCGCGTTCGGCAATCAGGCGTGCCCCGTCCTCGAGGCTGAACACTCCGGCCACGCACGCCGCGGCGTACTGGCCCACGCTGTGCCCCAGCACCACGTCGGGCTCGATACCCCACGACTGCCACAGCCGCGCCAGGCCCATCTCGACCGCAAACAGCGCGGGCTGCGCAAAAGAGGTGTGCCGCAGGGTTTCTCCAGCGTCGTTGGCCGTGTCGAACAGTACCTCGAGCAACGGACGCGGCAGCATCCCATCGACCGCTTCCGCGCATCGCTTCACGATGTCGGCGAACACCGGTTCGGTGTCGAACAGTTCACGCGCCATTCCCGGGTACTGGCTACCCTGCCCCGTGAACAACCACGCCGTCTTCGGTGGGTCACCGCACTCGCCACGCACCGCACCCGGTCCCAGCCGGTTCTCGGCCAATCCGGCCAGGAGCTCACGGGCGCCCTCAACCGAATCCACGACCAGCGCGGCCCGATGTTCGAAATGCGAACGCCCGACCCCGGCGGTGAAGCACACATCGGCGATGTCGACCTCTGGGTGCTGGTCCAGCCAGGCCCCATATCGCTGCGCCAACGCCACCAGCGCCTGCGATGAGCGCGCCGACAGCGGCAGCACGCTGACCAGTTCAAGGCCGGCGGCCGGTTCCGGTGCCGCGGTGGTGTCGGCAACCGCGTCGCCTTCCGAGATTTCGTCCGCCACTGCGGATGGCGACGGCGCCTCCTCGATCAGGACGTGTGCGTTCGTGCCGGAGAACCCGAAGGAACTGGTTCCGGCGCGGCGCGGCCTTCCGTTGGCCAGCCACGGAATCGCTTTGTCCACCACACGCACCGGAAGGGAGTCCCAGGGAATATGCGGCGACGGATGCTCAAAGTGCAGGTTCTGCGGCAGAACGCCGTGCTGCAGGGACAACACGACCTTTATCAGACCGGCGATCCCCGCCGCCGACTCGAGGTGGCCGATGTTGGTCTTCACCGACCCGATCAGCAGCGGCCGGTTCGGGTCACGGTCGGCACCGTAGACGGCCGCGGCGGCCTGGACCTCGATCGGGTCTCCCAGCGACGTACCCGTCCCGTGCGCCTCGAGGTAGTCGACATCGCGACCGGTAACACCGGCGCGGGCCAGCGTCGCGGAGATAAGCCGTTGTTGCGCGCCCCCGTTGGGCACCGTCAGCCCACTGGAAGCGCCGTCCTGATTGACCGCGGTGCCCTTGATGACCGCAAGGATCGGATCGCCGTCGCGCTCCGCATCGCTCAGCCTCTTGAGCACCAGAATCCCGCATCCTTCGCTGCGCGCATAGCCGTTGGCGGCGGCGTCGAAGGTCTTGCATCGGCCGTCGGCGGAAAGCATTCTGGCGCGCGAGGTGGCGATGATGGACGCCGGGCTCAACAAGACGTTCACCCCGCCAGCCAGTGCCAAATCGCAGTCACCGGAGTGCAGTGCCTGGCAGGCCTGATGGACGGCGACCAGCGACGCACTGCACGCCGTATCGACCGCCATCGCCGGCCCTTCCAGTCCGAGCACGAAAGCTACCCGACCCGCGATGACATTGAGCGCATTGCCGGTGATGAAGTGGGCCTCGATGGTGTCCACCGAGTTGGCGGCCAGCAGCTGCGAATACTCGTTGGCAGCCACCCCCACGAACACGCCGCTTCGGCTGCCGCGCAACGACGCAGGCGAATAGCCGGCACGTTCCAGGCCCTCCCACGCGATTTCGAGCATCAACCGCTGCTGGGGGTCCATCCACACGGCCTCGCGCGGCGAAATGCCGAAGAACTCCGGGTCGAATCCGTCGATTGTGTCGAGGAATCCGCCGTAGCGGGTGTAGATCTTGCCCGGCGTCTCCGGATCCGGGTCGTAATACTCGTCCACGTCGAAGCGGTCGTCCGGGATCTCCCGGATCGCATCGACACCGCCGGACAACAATTCCCAATAAGCCTCGGGATCGGGCGCGCCGGGAAAGCGGCAGGCCACCGAGACGATCGCGATCGGCTCATCAGTGCGCGTCGTCGTTACCGAAGTCGCTACCGGGGCCGGCTGCGCCGCTGCATCGGCTGATGCCTGTGCGCTGAGGCGGAGGACGTCGTTGACGAGATAGTTGGCGACGTCGGTGATTCGTGGGTAGTCCATCGCCAGGGTCGCCGGCAGCTCCTTGCCCACTGCTCGCTCGAGTCGGCGCCGCAGTTCGACGGCCATCAGCGAATCCATGCCGAGGTCGAACAACCCGGCCTCTTCGCGGATCTCCGCGGGGTCGATCCGTGTCACCTCCGCGACGGCGTCGCGCAGATAATCGACGACGAGTTTCTTGCGCTGCTGCACCGGGGCGGCGGTAAGCCGTTCGACCAATTGGGTGGTCCCCGACGATGTCGGCGCCGGCGCCGATTCGGGCGCCTCACGCTCCAACTCCGCCAGGAATCCCCGCTTCCCCGCCATCTGGTAAAGCGGCAGGAAGCTGGCCCAGTCGATCCGGGCCACTACGCCTTGCGCAGACGAACCCGCCATGACGTCGGCCATGCCTGCCAGTGCGTCAGCGGGTGACAGCGGCCGGACGCCCCGCTTATCCAGTTGCGCGCGGGCGGCCTCGTCGGCCATGCCCGCCGCCGACCAGGGACCGAAGTTGACGCTGACGTAACCGTGCTCGCGCTGCCGCCAGGCCAGCCCGTCGAGGAAGGCATTGGCCGCGCTGTATGCGCTCTGGCCCCCGCTGCCCCATACCCCGGAGATCGAGGAGGTGCACAGGAAGAAGTCCAACTGTATGTCCGCGGTGGCTTCGCTCAAATACCAGGCGCCCCAAACCTTCCCGGCGAACACCCGATCGATCTCGGCGTCGTCCAGGGTTTGCAGCGGGGTGGTGCCGATCTCGCCTGCGGCGTGCACGATGCCCGCCAGCGGCGGTAGTTCGGCCTGCAGCGTGGTCACCAGGCGGGCGACGTCGTGCGGGTCGGCGACATCGGCCGCGACAACGCGGACGTCGCAGCCGTGCTCTTCGCGCAACGCATCGATGCGCTTTTGCGCGGCCTCCCCGGGTGAACGTCGGCTGGTGAGCACCAGATGCCGGGCCCCATGCGCCGCCAGGTATCCGGCGATCTCCATCCCGACCCCACCGAGCCCGCCGGTCACCAGATACGTTGCGTCGTCACGCAGTGCCGGCGGTGTTGTGGTCGGCTGGCCCGCGCGTCGAGTCAGCCGGGGAACATAGACGGCTTGATCGCGCAGCGCGACTTGGTCTTCACCGCGCGGGGGCGCGACCAGGTGGTCGATCAACCGCGACCACTCGTCGGCACTCCCTGTCGACAAATCGGCGAGCCCGCCCCACAGTCGCGGGTATTCCAGGGCGGCGGTGCGACCGAACCCCCACAAGCAGGTCTGCACCGGCGACACCGTGTCCGCCCCGGTGACCCGTTGTGCGCCAAGGGTTAGCACCCAGATGGGTGCGCGGAGTTCCGCGGCGGCCGCGGCGCGGAAGAGTCGACGTGTTCCGCCAAGGATCCTATGTTGCATCCGCAGCAGCGATTTCGTCGATGATCCGGTGTCGGAGTCGAGGGCCGCGAGAAGCAGGATTCGCAGCGTCGGTTCGTCTGCCGCTGCAGCGCGCAACGCCGCTTCCAACCGCTGCCTCGTCCGCGTCGGACACCGGCAGCCCGATGATCCGGTGCCGGTGCCCCCGCGCGGTCAGCGCGTCGACGAGTGGCTGGGCCACCTCGGCATGATCAGCAATCAGCAGCCAGTCGGATTCCTCGCCGGCCTTCGCGCTCGGGACCCCGGCAGCGGACTTCTCCCAGCGAATCTCGTACCGGCAGTCCGCGATGGACTGAGCTTTACGCTGCTGGTTGTGTTGTGCCGCAAGCTGTTTCAGCACGTCGACGGTCTGCTGATTGCCGCTTCTGTCGAGTAGCGCCGCGAGCTCCTCGATCCGGCCGTCCTCCAGCAGCCCGACGGCTTCGGTACGCGCAGCCGAGGCCTGGTTCGAGGCGTGAGTGGGCGCGACCCGCTGCTCACGGAACCAGTACTGGCGGTGCTGGAAAGGATAGGTGGGCAGGTCGAGCTTGCGCGCGGTTGCGGGCTGAAGAGCGCCGAAGTCGGGACGGTGGCCGACGATGTAAGCGTTGGCGAGGGCTTCGGTGATCTGGCGGTGGTCGGCGATGTTCTTACGCATCGACGCGATCGCCCGCGGTGCGGTGGCCGGGTCGGGCCAGGCGCGCAGGGCTGCGGCGGTGAGGATCGGTTGCGGGCCGATCTCCAGCAGCATCGTGCAGTGGAGTTCGGCCAGTGTGCGCACGCTCTTGGCGAACTCGACAGGCTGCCGCGCATGGCGGCGCCAGTAGGCGCCGTCCAGTTTCGCGCTTCTGCCCAGAGCCGCGCCGGTGCGGTTGCACACCAAGGTCCGCTGTGGCGCGCCGAACTCGAACCGGTTCGCATACGACTCGAATTCGTCGAGGACCGGATCCAGCAGCGCCGAGTGGAAGGCGTGGCTGGTATCCAGCCAGTCGCAGCGCACACCGTCGGCTTCCAACCCGGCCACCGCTTGGTCCAGGTCCTGCACCGGTCCCGACAGCACGGTGTTGGCGCCGTTGTAGGCGGCCACCGACAGGCTCGGGAACTCGTCGGTCAGGCTTTCCACCCGCTCGGCGGCGGCGAAGACCGCGACCATCCGGCCGCCGTCGGGCAAGCTGCCGAACAGCCGGCCGCGTTCGGCCAGTAACAAAGCTCCGTCCTCGAGGCTGAACACCCCGGCGACGCAGGCCGCCGTGTATTGGCCGACGCTGTGGCCGATCACCACGTCCGGTTCGAAGCCCCAGGACTGCCAGAGGCGAGCCAGCCCCATCTCCACCGCGAACAAGGCCGGCTGAGCGTAACTGGTTTGCCGCAAGGTGTCGTCGCCGTCCGGATCGAAGATGACGTCCAGCAACGGCTTCTCGAGCACGTCGGCTACCGCCGCCGCGCACCGGGTCATCGTCTCGGCGAACACCGGTTCGGTCTCGAAGAGCTCTTGTGCCATGCCGGCGTACTGGCTGCCCTGACCCGTGAACAACCACGCCGTCCTCGGCCGATCGGCGCATTCCCCGCGCAGCAAGCCCGCTGCGGGGCGGTCGTCGGCCAGCGCGGCGAGTTGCTCACGCGCGGATTCCGTCGAATTCACCACCACGGCGGCCCGGTGCTCGAAGTGTGATCGCCCAGCTCCGGCGGTAAGGCACACATCGGCCAACGAGGCGTCCGGGTGAGCGGCAAGCCAACTGCCGCATTCCTTAGCGAGCTCCGTCAAGGCAGCCGGGCTGCGCGCCGAGAGCGGCAACAGGCTGAACCGCCTGTCGTCGGACGGCGCCACCGGTGCCGCAACCTGGCCCACCTTGGGCGCTTCCTCGAGGATGATGTGCGCGTTGGTTCCGGAGAACCCGAACGAACTGATCCCGGCAATCCGGGGCCGTCCGTCGCGTGCCCAGGGGAGGGCCTCGTCCACCACCCGCACCGGAAGCCGGTCCCACGGAATGTGCGGCGACGGTTTGCTGAAGTTCAAGTGCTTCGGCAATACCTCGTGCTCGAGCGACAAGATGACCTTGATCAGACCCGCGATTCCCGCGGCTGCCTCCAAATGCCCGATATTCGTCTTCACCGACCCGATCAGCAGCGGCCGGTCGGCGTCGCGCCCTTTGCCCAATGCCGCACCGGCGGCCTGGACTTCGATCGGATCACCCAGCGATGTGCCGGTCCCGTGCGCCTCCAGGTATCCCACGTCACCGGCTGCAACACCCGCGCACTGCAGCGCCTCGGCGATCACGCGCTGCTGGGCGACGCCGTTGGGCACCGTCAAGCCCCCCGACGCGCCATCCTGGTTGACCGCGCTGCCCCGGATCACGGCCCGAATCCGGTCACCGTCGCGGATCGCGTCCTCAAGCCGCTTCACGACGACGACACCGCAGCCCTCGCCGCGCACATAACCGTCGGCGGCCGCGTCGAAGGTCTTGCACCGGCCGTCCGGGGCCAGCATGTGCGCGTGCGAGAAGGTCATCGCGGTCTTCGCGCTGAGCAGGACGTTCACGCCGCCGGCCAGCGCGAGGTCACATTCCCCGAAGCGCAACGCCTGGCACGCCTGATGGACTGCTACCAGCGACGAGCTGCACGCCGTATCGACGGAGACCGCCGGGCCCTGCAGCCCGAGCGCATAACTGATCCGGCCCGCTCCCGCGGCGGAGGACGTCCCGATCGCTACGTATGCCTCGATTTCCTCGTAACTCAGCTGCTCGGAAATCAATCCCAAATAATCGTGGGTGCCCAGACCCATGAACACACCGGTCTTGGTGTTTGCCAAAGCCGACGGGGCGGTGCCCGAGTGCTCCACCGCCTGCCACGCCGTCTCCAGCAGTATCCGATGCTGCGGGTCGATCAACATGGTTTCCCGGTTCGACAGCCCGAAGAATGGAGCGTCGAACCCGGTTACGTCATCGATAAACCCCGCCCGGCGGGTGACGATCTTCCCGGGCGCGTCGGGATCCGGGTCGAAAAACTCGTCGACATCCCACCGGTCCGAGGGCACCTCCGATACCGCATCGCGCCCTTGCTGCAGCACGTCCCAGAACTCGTCCGCATCGGCTGCACCCGGAACGCGCACCGCATAGCCGACTATCGCAAAACTGTCGCCCGTCCCCTGTGATCCGCGCGCCCGCATGAGTGCCTCGTCGCGATTCTGCAGGTCGGTCATTTCCGAACGCCGATCATCTCGTGCTGCTCCTCGCCATCGACGACGACGAAGAAGCTGCCACTAAGTTCATCGAACGGATTGCTGCTCAACCGCGTCTCCAGACCAATTACTCGACATGGGTGTAACAAGTTCTAGACCATACTTGCTGGCTGAGACGGCTGTCACGGGAATCGGTAATTGGTGCTCCGGCGGTGGTTGCTGAAACGCCGCATGTGGCAATCGGCAGGACGTGGCCGGCGCCGATCAGCCAACACGCCGCAAGCGGGCGAAGTCTTCCAGGAGATCGGCGGCGGCCGCGGCGCTCTTGGCGGGTTCGGTCATCCGGGTGGCGAGCTCGCGGGCGCGGGCGACATAGTCCGGGGCGAGGATGGTGCGCAAATCCGCGACGAGCGATCTCTCGGTAGCGGTCGAGAAGCGCCGGGCGGTGCCCACCTTGAGCCGTTTGACGGCAGCTCCGTAGACCGCGTGAACGAGGTCCCAAAAAAGGATCAGTTGAGGGACTCCCGCGCGCATGGCAATAGGCGTGGTGCTCGAACCGCCATGATGAACGAGCGCCCGGCAGGCGGGAAAGATGGCCGAGAAATTCACCACGCCCACGACCTTGACATAGTCGGCATGGGGGACGCTGCCGAAGTCGGTTCCGGCGGCGCCGATCAACGCCCGCTCGCCCAACTCCGCGCAGGCCGCGCCGATCATGGCGATCGTGTCGGCTGGAGATTCGACCGGGATGCTGCCAAACCCGAAGTAAATCGGCGGCGTTCCCGCGGCAATCCACGACGCGACTTCGTCATCGGCATCCGTCGCCAACCCGAGCGTCAGCGTGCCGACAAAGGGGCGTTGACGCTCATATTCCGCCCATTCGTCGGCCAGCCCGGGAAAGCACGCCTCGTCATAGGCCTGGATTTCCAACGATCCGCGTTCGGTGATCCGTCGCGGCGCGGAGCCTTTTGCCTTCGGTAGGCCCAGTTCACTGCGCTGGGCGTCCTCGGCCTTCTTCATCCCACGCCAGGACAACCACCAGAACGCCCCCACGGCCGCGCGGCCTAAGGGCGCCGGCAGGAAGGGCAGGACCTGTCCGTTGGGCCGCAGCGGAAAGTAATGCAGTGTGGCCAACGGAATGTCGTAATACTCCGCGACGTTGGCAGCGGCGTCCTCAAAATTGATGCCAGTGAATAGCAGGTCCGCCCCGTCCGCCAGCGACATCAGCGTGGTGCTCATTTCCTGCCAACCCTGGATAAGGGGACCCGCGATATCGAGGCGCGACCTGATGAGTTGCCGGATCCTCCAAGGGTGACTGAAAAAACAGGTCCAATAGTCGCGGTGCGCGTCCAGAATGGACTGCGCCTCCGGGCCGAAGCCGACCGCCGCAGCCCCGGCCGACTCCGTGAAGTCGACCAGGTCGGGCGGTACGGCCATGCATACGTCGTGCCCTCGGCGGGCCAGCTCGCGGCCGACGGCGAGGTTGGGCTCGACATCGCCGCGACTTCCCCAGCTCGCCAGGACAAATTTCATCGCGGGCCCTAGTCCTTCACTTTGCGTGCGGGTTCTGTGAAATGAAAGCGGCAGCCTCACACGCCCGGCTCAGCCGCCCGGCAGCATAACCCGATCCCCCGCGATGCACCTGGAATCCAGAAGTATTAGGCATGAGGCCGACGACGCCTGACCCTGGCGGGAGAGCCCCTGGCTATCCTTCAACGATGCCGACCCAAGACGATGCGATCACCAATTACGCGAGAAATGCGGCTGGACGATTGCGCCCAATGGACACCTGAGAACCCAGCGTTTAGGGCCTATGGGAGGTTTCGGTTCAGCGGTAGGCGTCGCTGCGTTTGGCGACGACGAACACTGTGACTACTCCTGCAGCATCGTCAACGCTGTAGACGATCCGGTACTGCCCGAATCGCAATCGCCAATCGCTGCTGCTGCCTCCAACGAGTTTCTTAGCACCAACGGGGCGGGGATCGTGCGACAAGCCGACGATCATCTGAAGTGCCGTCTCGAACTCCGCTCGCGGACGTCGTTGCAGCTGCTTGAGTACGTCAGGGTGAAACTGAACTTTCATCGCCGAGCGAAGGCGTCCGCATCGACGTCCAGCGCGTCGAGCATCTCCGCGAGAGACATCGCATTAAAGGAGCCCGATCGTAGTTCACGCAGCCGGATCGCGTCGGCCACGTCGGCATGTTCATGCAGCCGCTCGTAATCGGTCATGCTGATAACGACGGCCACCTCGGTGCCGCTGTCGGTGATGATGGCCTCCTCGCCGGTGGCGGCGACTCTGCGGACGACCGAGCCCAGACTGCTCCTCAGATCCCTCAGGCTATGTGTACTCATGTTACACATGTTACACACGTCGTCAGCGCGCTGGTCCTCGCCGGTCCCCCAGATTCGCGGCTACTGGTTCTTCACCAGGGCTGGAAGAGCTGATCCGGTTTATAGGGGTAGGCAACTGCTGGCGGCATACTGAGTGATAGTGAGCGAAAGTGTGTGTTAGTGAGGAGGCTGGCGGGGTGAACCTCACGGAGTGGGCGCGGTCGCAGGGTGTGCATCCGCAGACGGCGTACCGCTGGTTTCGGGAGGGATCGTTGCCGGTGCCGGCGGTGCGGGTGAATCAGCGCACCGTGTTGGTGAACCCGGATAGCGCCGGCGAGGAGGCTGGCGCCGGTGGTGTGGGTTTGTATGCGCGGGTGTCCAGCCATGATCAGAGCGATGATCTGGACCGGCAGGTGGCTCGGCTAAGCGAGTGGGCCGCGAACGCTGGTTCGGCTGTGGTGCGGGTGGAGGCTGAGGTCGGGTCAGGAATGAACGGTGCGCGGCGCAAGGTGCAGCGATTGCTGGCTGATCCGCGGGTGGCCACGGTGGTGGTGGAGCATCGGGACCGGTTGGGGCGGATGAACACCGAGTTGGTGGAGGCGGCGCTGTCAGCACATGGCCGCCGGCTTGTGGTGCTGGATTCCGGTGAGGTCACCGACGATCTGGTACGCGACATGGTCGAAGTGCTCACCTCGTTCTGTGTTCGCCTGTATGGGCGGCGCTCGGCGCGGAACCGGGCGATCAAGGCCGTCGGGTGCGCCCAGCGCAACATCGGGCCGAAGCTTGTCGGTGCCACGCGCGAGGATGAGCGCCATGAGTAAGCCGCTGCGCCGGATTGGGGATCCGGTGGTGGCTGCGGCCCCGGCGGGGGTGCGGATCCGCACCCGGATACATCCGAGTGCCGAGGAGGCAGCGGCGTTGACCGCGATCGGGCAGTTTCTTGGGTCGGTGTATCGAAGCGAGTTGGCCGAGCGGATTCGGCTGGGGCGCTTGGATCATAAGGCCCACGCGGCGTGGCGGGCGGAGCGCAAGCAGGCGTTGACCGCAGTGTCCTCGTCGCGGTGGGCGGGGACGATCACTCGCGCCGTAGAAGACCACCAGTATCAGCTGGGGATGCGCGGGCTGGCCGCTGGGTACCGCAGCGCGTCCGAGCGGTTCGCTAGGACCCGGCGCCTGGCGGTGCTGCGTGATCGGCTGGCCACGACGGAGGAGGCGTTGGTTGGTGGCCGGCCGGCCGGCCGTCGATCACAGTGGGAGGGAAACGTCTGTGGCGCAACCGCAACCAGCTGGATACCGCCGATATGACCGAGCATCAGTGGCGAGACCGTTGGGACGCCGCACGGACGTTTTTGACCGCCGACGGGGAGTCGGGCAAGGCGGGCGGCAACGAGACCATCCGTGTCACCGACGACGGTCGGCTGCGTGTCAAAACCCCGGGAGCACTGGCCGATCAGTTGGGCGCCCATGTCACCATCGCGGCGCCGGTGCGCTTCAGCCACTGTGGCGATGAATGGGCCGCGCGGGTGGCTGCCCGCCGCGCGGTGCGCTACGACATCGTCTACGACCCCAGTCAGGGCCGCTGGTATCTCGACGCGTCCTGGGCTATGGCCTGCGGACCTCGAGACCGGCGCCCGACCTGGGGAAGAAGCTGAACGTAGAGATTTGGCGGGCGGTGCGTGGCGGCTATCACCGCGCTGCTCGACCACGCCCAACACCACGGTTGCTGCGCGATCGTGGTGGAGAATCTGGATTTCGCCGACGCACGCGCCACTGGACGTGAACGCCTCGGCCGCGGCGCCCGCGGTAAACGGTTGCGCCGCACCGTCACCGCCATCCCCACCCGCCGTTTCCGCACCCGGCTGATCGGCATGGCCGCTCGCCGTGGGATCGCGGTCATCGGGGTGGACCCCGCTTACGGCAGCCGCTGGGGTGCCCAGCACTGGCGAAAACCATTACAGCAGCAGACTTCCGATCCGGCCACCATCACCGTCCATCACGGGGCGGCGGCCGCGATCGGCAGACGTGGCCTCGGCTTGGCGATCAGACGACGGTCGGCAGGGCCCCGCACCCGACTGGGGGCACCTCCCGCTTGCGGGGGACGGACGCGTGTGGGCACACCACCGGCCAGGCCTGAAAGGCCACCGAGCACCACAACACGACGGTGCCGTAGTTCTGGCTCACCGCCACGCCCACAACGACGACGAGGCGTGCCGGTCCACCAGATAACACCCACCGCCAGCGGCCAACACCGTTCGGGCCGTACAGGACTCACTCCTGCTCAGTAATTAGGTACGG
>CAVSSC010000008.1:0-44505 GCA_963730415.1 uncultured Actinomycetota bacterium
CACCTCGCTAGATCACCTGGCGTCGAACTGCTTCGACTTTCCCGACCACAGCCGGTCTATAGAACCGACCTCTTGCACACCGACGTCCGACTCCGGCCCGCCGTGCCGGCGGAGCACGTCGATCAGTTTCGTACGCAGATGCTGGAGGTCGCATGAACCGTCGGTCACCACGGACAGGTCGACACCACGTTGCGTCTTGCCCACGAAGAAGTCGGCGACGCCGGGGGTGGCAAGGACAGTCTGCTCGAAGGCCGCCCGGGGAACCAGAGCACCGCTTTCGTACTGGAAGGCTCCGTCGATCCGACCGCTGACCGCTGTGATGCGGCGATGAGCACAACCGCACGGACACGGCTCGTCGGAGATCGTCACCGCGTCTACGAGGTCATAGCGGATCAGCGGCTGCGCCAGGTTGTACAGGTTGGTCAACAGCAGCCGATCCGCAGGTTGCCCGTATGGTACGACGTTGCCCTCAGCATCCGCCGGCTCGAGAATTACCAGATCGTCGGCGATGTGCATGCCTTCTCCAACGCCGCATGGAAAGGCATAGGTCCCCTCTGAGCAGCCCCAGAACTCCGAAGCCTCGACCCCCCACGCGGACCGAACTGCCTCTCGCACGGGCGCGGTGCAGACCTCTCCTGCGACGCTAACCCAGGTCGGTGTCATGGTGAGTCGTCCTTGTATCGCCTCTAAAGCTAGCTCCCGGATGAGGCTCGGCCACCCTTGGAGAGCCTGCACCGTAGGACGGGCGTTATTGAGACCGTCGACAATCTCGTCCAGGGGAAGCGTGCCGGCGAAGCAGTGCGATGCTGGCCCTCCGCTTTCGAAGGAACTAAAGGCGTGAAACGCCCCCGATTCATGCCTGGCGCTGCAAGCGAAGACCTGCGCCAGCACCGCGTCCGGGTCTTCGCCGCGTCGCCCGGTCCAGCGCGAGCCCTGCATCACGAAGGTGACGAACGCGTCCCAGCCGTAGACATGGAATGCTTCGGTTCCTGTATATCCAGACGTGACGATTGCCCGGTACTCGTCGTCCAGGTACCGGTCTTCTCCGTTCAACTGATCGACGTGTTGTTGGACCCGGGCAAGTGTTAACCCGGGGACCGTGACCACCCGGTCGAACTCCCCCATCATCTCGGCTCTGGTCAGGACCGGCAGAGAGGGGAGGTCGGACTCGGTGAAACTCGCCAGATCGCGGCCTGCCAGTCGTTCCCGCCAGAACGGCGAACGATCGGCGGCCCACACCAACAGCTCCCGAAGACGCCGTTCGCGTTCTGCGGCGAGACGCCCTGCGTCCCATCGCAGCCGGCGCACCCCCTTCAAGTACGCATCTTGCAATTCGGCACGCTGGCGCCCGACCAGCTGCTCGTAATGTCCCCCCGACGTCGCGCCCGTTGCCCTCGCTTGCACCCAGCGATCGTAGCCTGGCATCGCGCTCCGATACCATTCGGCCGTTTATGTCAACGCGCGGTTCCTTTCACAGCCCGTGACTGGAGCGCAGCGCTACGCGGAGAACATCACTCGAGAGCTCTTCGCAATTCGCGCCGGTATCCGGCTCCTCGCGCCCCCTGAGCCGCCCCGTGCCTTGGATGGCATCGATATCCAGCAGATCGGGACAAGTCGCGGACACGTGTGGGAGCAGGTTGAGAATCGATCTCATGCCGTCCGCGCTCGCTGCATCGCTTGGGCAGCGTCTTCGTGTCCGTTGGTGATTAATCCTGAGATCACGCCATCGACGTCAGCGGCTGGTCGATTCTGGCTGAGCTTGAACTTGGCCTCGATGCGGGTGATCAGCAATTCCACTCCCACAATGGCGCGTAGTTGACCTTCGATGAACTGTGGCGGCGCGTCGTCGACGGACCATGATTGCGGTCGCCCAGCCTCATGGCGTCCGGTTAGATCACGCACATTCTGTTCGACCCAGGCCGGGTCATCGTGCACTGCGAGTCGCCCATAGACGTGCGCAGTGACGTAGTTCCAAGTGGGCACCACACGTCCGTGCTCGGCCTTGCTCGGATACCAGGCCGGGGAAATGTACGCATCTGGTCCCCGCACGATGACCAGAGCCTCGCCAACCACCGGGCGCCGCCACTGGTCATTGTTGCGGGCGAGATGACCACGAAGGGTCCTCATGCCCGGGTCATAGACGAACGGCAGCATAGAAGCGACCATGCCCTCCGGTGTTGCAGTGATCAGGTCAGCGGCACCGTGGTGAGTGAGCAGGTCGTCGACGGCCTGCTCGTCGACGGCGAAGTGGGCGGGAATGTACATGTTGTCCAGTATGTCGGCCGGTTGATGGTCACTACTGCCGCTTCAACGGCGAGAAACGGCGCATCCAGCGACCGAAGGGGTCAATTCCCGATCTCGATATAACTGAGTTGCAACGACACTGACGACTCAGGCCCCTTCGTTCGGCGGAGACAAGCCAGCCTCCTTCAGCAGCCGTCGCTCGTCGACCTTGCTGGAAGACGTCAAGGGCAAGTTGGCCACTAAGACGAATTGATCGGGCAGCATCGTTTCCGGGAGCCGTTCGCTGGCGGCCTGGCGGACGGCGACAGGGGTGAGCTCGCCGTCCGGCACCACGAATGCGACGACCCCCAGATCGCCCTCCAGGTCGAAGCTCGCGCACGCCGCGGATGCGACCCCGTCGATACCACCGAGCGCCTCGGTCACCTCGATCAGCGACATCCTCACACCATGTCGCTTGATCACGCGGTCCGAACGCCCCACGTACACGTAGTTGCCCCGGTCGTCGCGGAAGACGAGGTCACCAGTGCGGTAGAGGGTGGTTCCTTCGATGACGTCCGTCCGCAGCACAGCTGCGCTCAGCGCCGGGTCGTTCAGATATCCAGCCATGAGCTGCGGTCCGCCGATGTACAGCTCACCGACCACTCCAGGACGATCCACCAGCCTTCCGTGCTCATCAACGAGGTGGAACGAGCTCCCGGGATGAGGATGACCGATCGGTACCAGCCCCGCATCGAGCAACTCGGGCGTCAGTTCCAGATGGGCGACGGCGATGGTCGTCTCGGTCGGGCCGTACCGGTTCACCACCCGCAGTCCCGGACTGGCGGCCCACACCGCCCTGATATCGGCCGTGGACGGCGCTTCGCCGCCCAAGGCCATCACTCTCAGCGGGGTGTCAGCCAACCGCGCCAGACAGCCGCTGGCCCGGAGCAACCGGAGGTAGCTGGGAGAGAAGCTGGTCGCCGTGATCCCCTCGCTGACGACAATCGAGAAGAACCTGCGTGGGAACAGGAGGGCTTCACGGTCGGGGATGACGAGGGGGACGCCGCGCACGAGCGGAGGAAAGATGGCCGAGAAGGACCCGTCAAAGTGCACGGGCGAAACGCATAGGCCCCGGTCGTCCGCGGTAAGTCCCACGGCGTCGGCGCATGCTTCGACTGCGGTGAAAAAGGCCTCCGGGGAAATCTGTACCCCCTTGGGGATACCGGTCGTCCCCGACGTGTAAATGACGTAGGAGATGGGGCCCGTTACGGGTGGTGGCGTGCGCCCATCTGCGACGCTCAACGCCGAAAGGGAGGTCCACGCCGTGCCGACGGGAAGTCCCGATGGCGCCGTTTGGTCCGAGCCTGCGGTGATCACCTGTGCGGGCCGGCAGTCAGCCACGATCTGCGCACGGCGGAGATCTGGATCGGTGATCGCCAGCGGAACGAACGTGACCCCCGCCCACAGACAGCCCAGTGCCGCCACCACGAAGTCCACAGAATTGCCGATCAGCAGGGCAACCCGATCCCCGGGCTCGACGCCTTTCTGAAGCAAGCCAGCGG
The DNA here is from genome assembly GCA_963730415.1 of uncultured Actinomycetota bacterium. Lineage (GTDB taxonomy): Bacteria > Actinomycetota > Actinomycetes > Mycobacteriales > Mycobacteriaceae > Mycobacterium. The sequence continues at coordinate 3,786 of CAVSSC010000008.1, forward strand.
CCACTCTCCCAGCTGCGGCGCGCAACTCGCCCCGGGTCAACGCGCGATCCAGGTCCTTGACAGCGGGCCGATCCGGGGCTCGATCGGCGTGGTCCAGCACCGCACCGAGCACGCCGTGGTCCGTCACGCCTTCTCGCAGGTGCTGCACGCTCGCTATTCTCGCTCACACATCGTGTGGAACTCCCGCCGGGGCGACCAGCGTCTGATGGAAGGAAATGGGAAATGAGCTCAACGACTGGCTCGAGCGCCACGTCGGCGGATCAACGATTCCCGACTCACGGCACTGAGGCCGGCCGAGCCACCACCGACCGGACCGGCAGGTGCGACCTGGGCTGTCAGGCGTCCGCAGCAGCCGGCGAACCGCGTCTGACCCGCCGGCGCGCCCGGCCGAGCCTCACCAGGAAGAGCACCCCCGAGGCGCCGAACAGGATCGCGCTGACGAGCAGCCAGTTCCACAGATAGACGTTCTCGCTGAAGCCGGTGATTCCCTCGAAGTGAGTTGGAGAGCCGGAAGATCATCGGCGCGAACATCACGAACAGCAGCCCGGAGATCACGGTCGGCACCCGGACATGGTTGATCCACGTGACGCCCGGCCCGCCGCGTGCGGCGCCGGGGCGCGCGCGCCGGGTCAGCACCCGGTCCGCCGAGGCATAGATCGGCCATCCGACCCCGTCGTGGAGGATCACGCAGATCACGAACCAGACCAGGATCGCCTTCCACCCGCCCTGCGCGAAGACCCGTGTGATGGCGTACGCGGCGACCGCGAAGCACGCCAGCAGGCCCAGCAGGTGCCACGGACCGGCACCGTAGTGACGTCGCCACGACCGCATGTCAGCCCCGATCCCCGAAGGTGATCCGGCTCATCCACTTCAGGTTGTGGGTTCCCGGTGCGGACGGGACGATCACCCGTGCCGGATAGCCGTGGTCCATCGACAGGTCGGCGCCGTTCACCTTCAACGCGAGCAGCGACTGCGGCGCAGCGACCTGCGCCGCGGACAGGAGCACCGAGCCGGTGTCCAGCGACGTCAGCTCCGACGTACCCGCGCTCGACACGCCGGCCAACCGGGCAAGGTCGGCGAGCGGCACACCGGTCCAGTGCTGAACCGTGGACCAGCCCTCGGTGCAGGCGATCGGCAGGTACGCCGTGGTGAGCGGCATCGCGAGCAGCTGCTCGCGGCTCAGCGACACCCGCTGAGCGCCCACGAGCTCCAGCCGCCAGGCGGGGCCGGTCTGCGCCGCGGTGATGCCCGCGTGCGCTGCGGTGTGGTTGACCGGGAACCGGTTGGCGCCGACTCCGGGCGAGCGATAGTGCGTCCCGAACAACGCGACCCGCCGCGCGACACCGCCGATGGCCTCACCCGCGGTAAGCGCGAACACCGTCAGTGACGTGCCGGCAACGAGCGCGAGCACGCCGCGCCGGGAGATCGTCGGCGCAGCAGGCTCGGTCGCGACGAGGTCGTCGTCCACCGCCTCGGGCACGGTGTCGGCGAGCCCGGTCCGCAGCTCGGTCCGGAACCGCCTCGAACGCAGGGCGCGGACCATCTCGCCGAACTTCACGCAGATGTGGATCGCGAAGCCGGCCATGAACGCCCACGCGCCGTAGAAGTGACCGGTGTAGAAGCTGATCGGGTTGGTGTACTCGATGTTGAGGATCCCGGTCGTCATCTCGAAGATGACCCCACCGACGACAAGCACCAGGCTCAGTCGCTCGAGCAGTGACGCGACCGACCGCCACGGCGGCCAGACGAACAGCTTGGGAATGACCGACCAGAGCTTTGCGAGCACGACCGGGACGAGCGCAAGGCCGAGCATGACGTGGATGCCCTCGGTCACCTGGTAGAGCCAGCTCGGCGACGTCACCCAGTTGAAGAGGTAGAACCCGAACAGCCCGTGGTCGGGGTTCGGGTCGCTGCCCAGCCGCGGTTTGTACGCGGCGTAGGAGAGCAGCCCGGTCAGGAACTCGATCGGGATGCCGATCAGCAGGACGAGCCCGAACACCGACGTCAGCCACGGCCCACGCACCGGGCTCTTCCATCGGGCCCGCGAGAACGGCCCATCCTCGCCACCGGGCGCAGGCCCGAACCGGCCGGGTGTCGACGACGGCGGGGGCGGGGTCCTACCCTGGGTCACCATCGTGGAGGGTGGAGGTCGCTTCGGCGGCCACGGTCGTGGCTACGAGAGGCCCGAACTGGGCGTCAAGGTGGTCAGAAACGTACAGGGTCGAGTAACCGAGACCCTCGGCCATACGGGCCCGGTCCCGCCAAGCCGACATGGTTGGCGCGACCGCGGCGTACACGCCGAATCGAAACGGGAGCATCTGTCGTCGCACCTCCAGTGCTCGGTCATGAGAGCCAGGTGTCAACCGGCCGACGTTCAGCGGATCGCCCTCGTATCGGTCCTGGGTCCTGTACAGTATGCACCATGCAAGCAGAAGTACAGACTGTAGGTTCGGGTTTCTCGCCAGCAGCAGTACAGACAGTCGGTTCGGGTTCCTCGCCGGCAGACATTGCGAAGGTGCTCAACGAAGACGGGTGTGTGGTCATTCGCCGACCTCGCACCTCCCCAAACGATGGATCAGATACGGGCCGAGCTCGAGCCGTACCTCGCTGCCACCGGCGGAGGCAACACTGACTTCCTGGGCGAAACCACCCGCCGTACCGGCGCCCTGATCGCCCGTTCGCCGACCTCTCGCTCACTCATTACCCACCCGACGATCATCGACACGCTCGACCTCGTGTTGGGCGACCACGCCAGCACCTTCCAGGTCGACCTGACCCAGCTGGTTACCATCGGACCCGGTGCGCCGGCGCAGATGATTCATCGGGATCAGTGGTCGTTCGATCACTTCCAGTTCCCGAGGGGCTTCGAAGCCGAAGTCGGCACCATGTGGGCCGTGACCGACTTCACTGAAGAGATGGGTGCGACACGGATGGTGGTGGGCAGCCATCGGTGGGAGGACGATCCCGACGAGGTGGACCCCGCCCTGTCCTCCCCAGCGGTCATGACCAAGGGTTCGGTCCTCTTGTACACGGGCTCGGTATTCCACGGCGGGGGCGCCAACACCACCAAGACCAGCCGGATCGGGATGAACGTGGGCTACTCGCTCGGGTGGCTGCGCCAGGAGGAAAACCAATATCTCGCCTGCCCGCCCGAGATCGCCCGCACCCTCCCTGAGGGGCTACTCAGGCTGATGGGCTACCAGCGCGGCTCCTACGCCATCGGCTACGCGGACGACATGCGAGAACCCCTGGACTGGCTGTACGGCAGCCCAGCGTTTATATCGGACTTCTACGAATACCGCCGCGCCGCTCGCAAGCGGCTGAAGGCGACCGGGAACTACGTTCCGCCCACCGAGCCTTAGCCCGGAAGCGGCCGAGACTCGGATCCTCCGGCCCCGGGCGCCGGCCCGAGGAACATGGGTTAAGTTGGTGGACCCGACACTGGCTAATAGGTTGGTGGACCCGACACTGGCTAATAGGTTGGGTTACAGCAGAGATGTGAGGAGAAGCGTGATGCAGGACCGGATTCGTGACGTCTTAGCTGCTCATGGCCATATGGCGGTCGATCCACGCGAGGTGGACAGTCAAGCCGACCTCTACGAGCTCGGCCTGACGTCGACTGCGTCGGTCAATGTCATGCTTGCGCTTGAGGATGCATTCGGCATCGAGTTCCCCGATGAAGTGCTCAAGAAGTCCACCTTCGCTTCCGTACGCAACATCGAGCAGGTAGTCGAAGGCCTAGTCAAGTCGTCTGCGTGATGCCACGTGCGGTAGCAGTCGGCCTGCCGGAGCCGGCTCCGCAGATCTCTGCCAGCCCCAGGGGATACCAATCACATTTCAGTCATGCGGGCGAGCGGATCTGGCCGGAGACCAATTGCTACCTTGATCTTTGGATCGAAACACTCCACGCTCTTGGGCTGGATCCGGTGCCCGCATTCGCCTGTGCCCTTTCCGCCGACCACGATGGCCTCCAATGGACATTCCTTAAGCAACAGCCGGAGGATCTCCGCCGGCTCTATGGCTTGGAGGTCACCGAGGAGATCGTGTGGTTGCCGTTACTGGAAACGGTGTCTATCGACGCGCCGGGCTGGATACCCTCGGACAACTTCTTTCATCTCCTGGGGGCGACACCGTACAGCGTGCGGCTGCAACGATACTGTGATCAAGCTGCGCCGCTGGGTAAAGTCGCATCGGTGGATTCCCTTGGTACCGCAACGATTACGGCGAGTGCATGATCACCTTGCCGGGCGAGGTTGACGGGCACCGCGTCCGCGTCGGATGCGATGTCGTGGCCATTGAGGATGTCCAGGACTCGCTGGCGGCGTTCGGGGACCGGTACCTGCGCAAGGTTTTTACGGCGAGCGAAATCAACGACTGCCAGGGCCGCAACCGGGTGCACAGACTGGCGGCCCGGTTCGCGGCCAAGGAAGCAGTGATCAAGGCATTCGCAGAACCCGACATGCCGTTTCCCCTGCGCGAGATCGAGGTAACACGGGACGGTCCGCTGCCTCTGCTTCGTCTGAGCGGAGCGGTCGCCGAGCGGGCACAACACCAAGGCTGGCTCAGCTCGTCTTTGTCGCTTTCGCACGCCGATTGCCACGCAATGGCCGTCGTTCTCGTGGTCTGTAGTCCGGCCGAGTCCGAGTAGGAAACTTCATGCGCCAGCGCATGGACTACTGGACGCCGTCAGCCACCCCGCTCGCAACTGCTCGAGCCTCTGTGCCGTCCGAGTGCGGTAGATCTCGACGGCACGAAGCTTCACGTCCTCATAACCTCGAACGAGGTCAGGCAGCCCCGCGATCTCTGCGGCGAGCTCGACGGTCTGTGGTGACAGCCACTGCGCGACTTCGAGGATTGTGGCCCGATACTCGTCGACGAGTGTTCGCTCTAACCGACGCATCCTGCTGTACCCGAAAATGTCGAGCCTGGTGCCGCGGACCCACCGCATCCCATAGAGCAGCCGCAGCCACGGATTGACCCACGATCCCAGGGCCAGCTTGTCCTTCAGACCCATCGCACGAAGCGATGGGGGGTGCAGTCGTATCTTGACTGTCGCATCCTCACCGAACTCAGCGGCCAACTTCGAGCGGAAGGCGGGATCGACCGCCAAGCGGGCGACCTCGTATTCGTCCTTGTAGGCCATCAACTTGTAGAGGAAACGGGCTACCGCTTCAGTAACAATGGTCGTGCCGGCCGCAGCCGATTCTGCGACCCGGACCTGCTCCACAAAGTCCGTGTACTCCTTTGCGTAAGAGTCATTTTGGTACTCGACTAGGTCGCAAGCCCGCGATAGGACGATGCGCGCCAGTTCGCTCCCTTCGGCCGCCTGCACGGCGGCGGCGATCACGCGCGCGGCGTGTGGTGGCGGCGGAGGTGAGGACGAAGACGTTCTCCGGGTAATCATTTCGCCGGCCGCCAGCGGGTCGCACACCACTTGACGGCCGCGACGAAACGCCTGCAGATTCGTCTCCACGGCCGCGCCGTTCAACGTAATCGCCTGTTCGATTGCCGCGGCGGTCAACGGAATGGCGCCGGCCTGATACGCCGCGCCGACCAGAATCATGTTGGCGTACTGCTCGTTGGCGAACAGCTCCCGGGCGATGTGTCCAGCGTCGAGGTAAACAGCGCGCCGGGTCGATTCATCGATACGGTCTCGGATGGTCCCCGCGTCGGGAAAGGAAACCGTGGTGTCGACAATCATCTGACCGGTGGGCGCCGTCGTGGTCGACACGACGGCGACGGTCCGGTCGCGCGACGCCACCTTCAGGTTGGCCGAGTCGGTTCCGACCAGGCTGTCGCAGACGAGATAGAGATCGCAGGTTCCCTCGACCAGCTTCGACGACCGAAGCTGCGGGGCGACGGTGATTTTCAGATCAGAAATGACTGCGCCACCCTTTTGTGCCAAACCGGTTTGATCCAGCCCGCGAACGGACTTGCCGTCCAGCAATGCGGCGGTGGCCAGCATCTGGGAGACCGTGACGACACCGGTGCCACCCACGCCGAGTATGCGCATCGCGAAGCCATCCGAACTGCCCACGTTTTCGGGTTCGGGAAGCTGGCTCCCGGCCAAAGGCGGCGTGTGTACCTTGACTCGTCCGTGTCCCGGGGTGACCGTCACAAAGGAGGGGCAATCGCCTTTTAGGCACGAATAGTCCAGATTGCATGATGACTGGTGAATCGCTGTCTTTCGGCCGAATTCGGTATCGATCGGATGGACGGAAAGGCAATTGGACTTCTCACCGCAGTCGCCGCAGCCTTCACAGATCCGTTCGTTGATCACCACTTTGGATGTCGGTGTCTCGATCTGTCCGCGTTTGCGCTTGCGGCGCTTTTCGGCCGCGCACTCCTGGTCGTGGATGAGGACGGTCGTGCCGGGCACTGCGGCGAGTTCCCGCTGCACCGCGATCATCTCATCGCGGTCGCGGACCTCGACCTCTTTGGGCAGGTTTTGCGAACGGACACGGTCTAAGTCGTCGGTCGTGACGACGATCTTTGCCACGCCTTCGGCGCATAGCAGCTGAATGAGGCGTTGGAGAGTGAACGCGCCCACCGGATCTTGGCCGCCGGTCATCGCGACGGTCGAGTTGTACAGCAGCTTGTATGTGATGTTCTCACCCGATGCGACGGCTGCCCTGATCGCCAGGCTGCCCGAATGCGTGAATGTTCCATCGCCGATGTTCTGAATAAAGTGCTTTTCATCCGCGAATGGCGCCAGTCCCAACCATTGCGCCCCTTCGCCGCCCATCTGGGTCACTCCCATGACGTTGCCGACCAGCTTGTCATCCATGATCATGGTCATGCCGTGACACCCGATGCCTCCACCCACGATGCTGCCTTCGGGCACCCTCGTCGAGGAGTTGTGGGGACACCCCGAACAGAAATATGGGGTCCGGGTCAGCAGGGGAAGTTCGATACGCGCACGCTTGGATCGCTTCTGCCATTCCAGGACAGGTTCTATTGCGTACTCGTTACCCAGTCTGCGCGCCAGAGCCGTTGCGACACTGTCGGTGTCGAGTTCTCCGGAGGCGCTCACCAAAACTTGTCCACTGGGATCGAGCTTGCCGATCACACGAGGCGGGTTCGCCGTGCCATACAGCAGGTCCTTGATCGCGGTCTCGACGAACGCGCGCTTCTCTTCGACGACGATGATTTCGTCGAGCCCGCGCGCGAAGTTGCCGACTATCTCGGCATCGAGCGGATAGATCATGCCAACCTTGAGCAGACGAATACCGTAGTGGCCCAATCCGTCGTCACTGATGCCCAACATGGCCAGAGCTTCCCTGACGTCGAGGTAAGTCTTGCCAGCGGCAACTATCCCCAGACGATCTCGGTGTCCCTGCTGGACAATACGATTCAGTGAATTGGCTCGCGCATACTCGATTGCGCGCGGCAGCCTGTCGTCGATCTGGCTTTGCTCGAGTTGCAGCAGATTTCGGCCGATGAGCCGTGCGTCAGGTGTGTGGTGGGCCGCGCCCAGGCCGCCGAAGCTGGGCTCGACGCGCGTGGAGTCGAGTGCCACCGTCATGGATCCATCGGCGACCGCAGTGACGATCTTGAGGCCCGACCACAGCCCGGTGAACCGGGACAGGTACGGCGCGTGCACAGCATGATCGAGCGCCTCTTGCGGATCGCAGGGATAAAGCGTGGGAATCATCAAGTCCGCCAACGCGAACTCGGATGCGCACGCCACGGTGGAAGACTTCGCGCCGGGATCGTCTCCGACCAGGGCGACAGCCCCGCCTAGCGGATCGGTGCCAATCCGGTTGGCGTGCCGAAGAGCATCGGATGCCCGGTCGAGTCCTGGAGATTTCCCGTACCAGTAGCCGGTGATACCCCGTGTTTTGAACCGGCCGGCTGAACCTGCCAACTGGGTCCCCATCACCGACGTCGCGGCCAGTTCCTCGTTGACAGCGGGGCGGTGCACGATGTCGAATCCGTCCAAGGCCCCCCGCTGCCGCGCGATTTCGAGGTCCAGCCCGGCCAGAGGTGAGCCCTCGTACCCGGCGACGAACGTGGCCGTGTGGCAGCCTCGTGCCCTGTCGAGAATTGCGCGGTCACGAAATGCCCGCACGAGCGCCTGGACCCCTGTCAGGTGGACGGTGCCGGCGGTGCGGACGTATCGATCGTCGAGGGAATAGCTACCGATGGGCTGCGGAGATGTCATCGTGGCCTCGCGGTGTGCTCGGAACAGTTGGTCAATAGTGGAGCATACAAGACTAATAGTTTGACAAATCCTATCGTAGGATGCCAGTTAGTATGTATGCTCCTTCTTGAGTGCATTGTCGGTATGGTCGCACGAAGGCGCCGCCGTAACCACGACCCCTCAAGGGGCGACTTGCTTTCACTAGGAGCGACATGGGAACCTCGGCAGAGTGTCGGAGACTTTCGCCAAATGACGGGCGATAATGCCGTATAGTTCGGGCATCGGGGTGCGGCCGACAACACCTGCGGATACCGCCGAGATTTGCGATCTGCTCGAGCACGGCTTCGGTATCGCGGCCGATGACTGGCGCCCGCTCTTCACGACCAACTGGCTGGCGGACAACCCGACCCGAGGCTTCGTTCTCACTGATGGCGGCAGGATCGTCGGCCATGTCGGCACGATCTACTGCAGCGGGAGATCAACGGAAAGACCGGCATCGTCTGCAACTTTTCCGGCTTTTATGTCGCGCCGGCCTATCGCGGTCGCGGCTTGGGGGCAACGCTCGTCGCGGCCGCCGTGCGCGACGAGCGCATCACCTACACCTCCCTCACCCCCGCCCCGGTGACACAACTGGTGCTAGAGGGCATGGGGTTTGCAATCCTCGAGCGGCACGTGTTGCTGTTCCCGCCGGGGCTCAATGCCGAAACCCTTTGGCGGTCGCGTGTCGACATCGATGTCAACGATCGGACGGTGCGTGCGTCGCTCGGGCAGGCCGAGCGCCGGATCTACGATGACCACGCGTCCTATGACTGCCTGCACATGACCGCCCGCGATGCCGGCGGCACGGCCTATCTGGTGGTCAAGCGGCGTCTGCGCCGTGTGCGGTCGGCCCGGATTCCGTTGTCCCAGATATTGTATTGCAGCGCGCCGGACGTGCTTGCGCGCAACCTCGAACGAATCAAGCTGGCGATCATGTGGCAACAGAAGACCTTCGGCATCGCGATGAACGAGCGCCTTTTTCCCAAGGCGCCGCGTGCGATCAGAAGGGAGGACATCGCCCAATACCGGTCGCCGCGATTCACCCCGAACGAACTCGACCTGCTGTACTCGGAGTTCGTGCTGCTCGATATCTAGCCGGGCTTCGCCCCATCCCGACGAGGCATGCCGTGGTCGCCCTGGGTTAGGAGGCTCCGGTCGGACGGGGTTGAGACCGTGACCGGTAGGGCGCTCGGCGAGTTGGTGATCGTCGGGATACCCCGGGGAGCACTCCTGGCACGGACGGATCGATCACAGCGAGTCGTCAAGGCGACGGTACCGAGGATCACAGCCACCCCGGCCAGGAGCGCTCCCCCGATGACGTCGCTAAGCCAATGGTGGCCAAGATACAACCGGCTGAAGGCAACGATCACCACGCCAGCACCCACCAAAACCGTCGCCAGGGCCTGCACAGTACGGCTCCGCCCGACCGCGATGCACACGGCGATGATTCCGAGCAGCGCGCCGATCCCGGCCACGTGCCCGGACGGAAACGGATGGTGCTCGGTACTCAATAGGGGTGATACTTGGATTTCCGCTTCGGTCGGTGGGCGGTAAATGACCGCTCCGATCGCGGTCCTGGCGAGCACAGCCCCGCCGACCGTGCCAATCACCACGGCTCCCCGCCTCAAGGAACGAGCACGCCAGGCCAGCAGTGCTCCGCCGATCAGTCCGGCTGCCGCAACCGTGACGGGGTTGCCGAGCCGCTCCGTTATCAACGATGCTTCGTCAAGGCCGTGAGATCGGTGGCCGACACTTCGGATCCAAGATGCGGTCGGAGCGTCGAACGCCGTTACCCATCCGTGGACGTGCACGCCGATCGCCAGCCAGGTCAAGGCCAACACAAGCCCGGCCAGAGCCAAGGCTGTGGGCATCCGCCAGCCACGAAACAACGCACCGATAACCAACGACAACTCCGATGTCCGCGAACGCGACGGCCCCAAGGTCACAGGCGACATTGTGCACTACTGGCACAGCGCGCCAAGCCCGGCCAGCGCCAGCGCCGATCTACGGCCGGCCGCCGAGCACCGCCATGATCCCGTCACCGGTAAACTCGCCGACCGTGCCCTCAGAGCACTGCACCACCACCGCCGCGCGGTCGACCAGCGCGGCCATGATCTCGCGCAACCGCTCCGCACCAACCACCGAGGCGATGTCCATCGAGTGGACCACATCGGCGAATAGAACCGTGACCTGCTTGTACTCCGCATAGGCGTCACTGTCGTCGACTGGTGAGCCGCAGCTCTGGCAAACCGGGCGTTCTCCAAGGGCTTGGTGCCACACGTACAACAGCTCTTCGTTTTCGACCTGGACCACCCATCACGGTGGAAAAGCTGCTGTGAACGCCCAACTCCGTTAAAGTGCAGTCGGCTTTGTATATTCCGGAAGGGGAACGACGATTATGAGAAAGCTTAGCGTTGGGTATCTAGTTGATGATGGATACCAACCGAGCCTAATTTATGACTTAATCGAGAAGAGCAAATCGGCAGAGCATTATTCAATCGACTACTTGATTGTGCAGACATTTGCCGAGGACAAAAATCTTAAAAGGGCTTACAGGTTATTCAAAAAACGGGATTTTCTAAAATTTGTCGCCGCTGTCTGCTTCAAGGCTATTTTAGCCTTGGAAAGCCGTATGTTTGTCAAGGATCCCAAACTTAAAAGCGCTTTTGGCACGTATCATGTTGATACTTTTCATGTGCCAAAAATACACGTTCGTCCACTCAAATCTACGAGCGGATTGATCTATCGGTATCGTGAAGAAGACCTAGGAACGATCAAAAGTTTAAATGTCGATGTCCTTTTGAACGGACAAAGTGGAACTTTCCGCGGCGGAATTCTGACAGTATGCGAATTCGGGATTATCTCTTTTCATCACGGGAATAATGACGTAAATAGGGGAGGCCCCCCCGGCTTCTGGGAGGTGTTTAATCAAGAGCCATCAACGGGCTTCGCAATACAAAGATTGCCGGATGAATTAGACGGTGGGGACGCGCAAGTGGTCTCCGACGTCGTCATCGGCCGGGACGTGCTCATGAGAGGCTCTATTGCGACGATATCCCCTTATGCGCGAAATCTTGCACAAATCTACAAGAAGTCAAATATCTTTATGCATAGATTTCTTGAAGATTTGGGCAAGACAAGGATTTTGCCCCAATATCTGCCTAAGTCGCCTTATGCGCATCAACTCTACACGATGCCCTCATTATATGTTATTGCTTTATATCAAATCAAAACCCTCATTACCATGACTCGACGGCTTTTCAACAGGTTGGGTGGCAAACATCAACGCTGGGGCGTCACCTACCAGTTCGCTGAAAATTGGCAAAGTTCAGTGCTCTCGAGATCAAATATCATTGCGAACCCTCCCTATCGCTTTCTTGCTGACCCTTTCGTTTTCAGGCGCGGGGACTTGGACGTGTGTTTCGTTGAGGACTACGACTTCAGAACTAACAGAGGCAAAATATCTGTTTTTAAAATCAGCGGCGACAAATATGAGGAGCTCGGCCCGGCCCTCGATGAGCCGTTTCACCTGTCGTACCCATTTATCTTCACAGTCGACAATGAACTATATATGTGTCCGGAAACTGGGGAAATAAGAGAAATACGGCTGTATAAGTGCACTGAATTTCCACTTCGGTGGTCCTTCCATAAGACTCTAATTAGGGACGTCTCTGCAGTAGACACCAACATATTCTTTTTCAAAGACAGATGGTGGCTGCTGACCACTATCGATAGTTCCGAAATAGGAGAGCTTTGCTCGGAACTGCACATATTCTACTCCGATGCTTTCGACTCTGATGCATGGACAGCACATGCAAAAAATCCTGTGATCTTCGATAGCGAAAGAGCCAGAAGTGGAGGCTTTTTTCGAGACGGTGAGAAGTTATTGCGAGTATTTCAAAAACAGGGCTTTGATCAATATGGCGAATCAATGGGAATTGCACAGATCACGGACCTAGGAACGGAGAATTATAGCGAGGAAACCGTTAGCAGAATAGAGCCGCGCTTTGCCCCAAAGATCATTGGAACTCACTCTTTTTCCTATTATAACGGCTTATTGGCAGTTGATTTTGTGAAGGTTGAGCGGGTCAAAGCCGCTTCTCGCTGAGCCTGCTTTATCGCAGCGCCAGGAACACGCGGCACGAGGAACAAGGCCAAGCCGTTTTCGACGCGAATACGCCGCGGCGGGCAATAGTACGCGCAGCCAGGGGCGGGACGTGGTAGTGGCGGGTTCGGCCGGGTTTGTCGACGAGCCGTTTGCCCCGCACCTTGCCGGGTCGTAGCTGGCCTGGCGGACGGCGTAGCGGGAGTGATTGTGTCCGTGGCTGAGAAAGTCCCCGGTGGTGGCCGATTAAAAGTCCCCACTCCTTTGCAGGCTGATCGCGTCTTTTCCGGGAGTCGCGGGCCTGGGCGGTGACGGTGATAGCGCCAACTGTCACCAGCTTCACCGCCCTGGCAGCTCTATCGAAGTCTGGCGAGGGAACGCATGAACATTATTTCGGCGTACGCCAGGTCGGGAGTTACCGCGGGGCCGCTGAACTGTGCGGCACTACCCATAAGACCGTCAAGCGTGTGGTGGAAAGGGCCGAAGCCGGCGGCTCACCACCGCGCGCGTGCGGCGGCCACGTAATTTCGACGTGGTCACCGAGCTGGCGGCCGCCAGAGTCGACAAATCCGGTGGCCGGATCTCGGCGAAGCGGTTGTTATCGATCGCCCGCCCGGCCGGGTACGGTCACAGCGCGGGCGCCGCCGCCGCTGGCTGCGCGTCATCGCTCCCGTCAGCCGGGCGCATCGAGTGTTGCGGTGCCGCGTCCACCTCTGTTGGATCCACCCGGACTGCGAGCTGTTCGTCGTCGCGCAGCACCCGTGCCGGCACCACCAGCGGCGGGCGCGTCGCCGGGGCGGGCAGACTTGCCCGTACCGCGGCCAACTGGCGGCCGGTGAGCGGATTCAGGCCGGCCCACACATCTTTACCCAGCCGCTCCCGGCTGTGATAGCGCACCCAAGCCGACACATAGGCCCAGCCGGCGGCGGCGGTGAGTCGGATCGTCACCACGGTGGCATCGGTATCGTGCAGCCACAACTGGTCCAGCGTCTCCGAAGTGATGTCCCACGGTGACACCCAGAAGCTGGTCGCGTACCCGTCGATATGCTTGAGACGACGCAATCCCGGCCGAGTCGAAGCCTGTTGCAGACGCGCCACTACGGCGGTGCCCACCTCGGCAAGCTCATCGGCGGTCAAAGGCCGGGCCGCGCAGTGCCGTCCGTCCAGATCGCCGGCGAGCCGCTCGACGGCCGCCGCCAAGGTCGAGGCCACCGAATCGCGGGCCGCCACCGCCGCGACATTGTGCTGCGGATCCATCCGTAACACCAGCCACGTACCGCCCTCGATACCCGCGGGGCGATCGTCGGCGGTTGGCGGGGCGGACGGATCGGCGGCCTCGGGGATGTGTCGCTTTCGCACCGAGACGATATCGATGGCGTCAAGCTGCACATCGAACTGGTGCAGCGCCGCGGCGACCACCGCCACCGGCAAGGTGGCCGGCGCCACCATCTCGCGCTGATGGCGCCCGGACGGCCCGTCGGCCTTTTCGTCCACGGCGATCACCGCGACCAGCTGGCCCTGGTACTCGCGCACCCCGACCACGTCGCGGCCGAAGCGGCGCCGGTGATCGATCGCGGGCGTGCATCCCCGGCTCAGTGTCGCCGCCGAGTCGCTGGACCAATCCCACACCCACCTGGCCAAAGCTGAGCCGAGGGTGATCCTACGGTAGGCGAGTACCATCGCGATCGTCACCACCGCCGCGACCGCGACACCCACCCACCACGCGACGGTCTGCGGTACGCCGGGGAAGTGCCTGGCCACTAACAGCACCGCGACGTCGATGAGGAACGCCGACGTGATCCGCGGCCACGACAGGGTCAGCCCAAGCCGGGGTTCCGCCTTCATCGGCGGCTCGGCGATCGCCGTATCAACACCGCTCCACCGAACACTTTGCCGACTACCGGCATCACGGACGCATCCTCTCCATGGGCATCCACCCCAGAACCTTCGGGTAGATGCATTTTCTCGATTTGCACGATAGTGGAATCGAAGCGATGCGGTGACGTTAACGACACTTTAGGACGTTCGCCACGGGCCATTGGTCCCGAGACTCAGCGGCCAGCCATGACACGGTTCGAATACCACGCCGGGACAGTCCGGTGGCCGCGGTTTGACGCTGTGGCAACGGGACCATCCTCTTGGTTGGCTGGAATACTACAAGTCCGTTCCATGCTTCCGCATCATACACAAAGTATGTAGAATGGCCTGAAGCTGGATCATCCGTCTGTGCCCGGCCGGCCGTGATCGCTGCGGCCGGACGTCACCCGCAGCCAACGATATTTAAGGAGTAAAAATGGCTATTCCCAACACCAGTCCGTCCTGGCACGGTCCGCACCGCTCCGATTACCTCAACCACAATCCCATCGCCGTCGGCCCGCCGGCGGATGAGGTGTTCGACCGCGAGTACGAGCGCTTCAGGGACCTGCTGCCGCGACGCTCACCGCTGCAGGTGCTCGAGGTGGGCTGCGGCACCGGCGCCTGGAGCGTGCCCTGGGTTGCGCGCGGCTGCACGGTCACCGGCGTGGACTTCGACCCGGAGTTCATCGAGCGCGCGCGTTCGCGCAAGGAGCTCGCCGATGGCGCATTTCGCGGCGTCGTGGCCGACGCGACGTGCCTGCCGCGCGATATCGGCCAGTTCGACGTCGTGACGCTGATCTCGCTGCTGGAGCACGTGCCCGACTGGCGTGCGGTTGTCGACGGGGCGGTGCGCGCTCTCGCGCCGGGCGGCGTGCTCATCCTGGGCACGACCAATCGCCATCACCCGTTTCAGGGCGAGGTGAATAATTTCCCGTTCTATCCCTGGCTGCCCGGCCCGATCCGCGACCGGGTGCTGGCGTGGATCATGAAGCACCGCCGGGATCTCGTGAATTACACGGACTTTCCCGCAGTGCACTGGTTCTCGATTCCACAGCTCTCGCAGGTGCTGCGCGACGCCGGCCTCGAGGTCTTCACCCGCCTCGACCTGATGCGGCCCGAGCAGATGACCGGCACGCGCGCATTCCTGCGCTGGATGCCCCCCCGCGACGGCCGGCCGGCACGCGGCAGGTTCCTCTACTACCTGGGCAGTGGCGGAGTCAATCTCTACGCACGCCGGCCCGCGCTCTGATCGCGGACCCGCCCGCGCGTGGCCCCGCGGCCCGCGGGCGTGCTGTTGCGACCCGGTGAAGCCCGACATGAAGACGCTGTTCCTGACCTCTCGGCCGATCACCGCGCTGGCCTGGGGCTACGACCTGCGCGTCGCGCACCTGCTGCGCGAGTCGCCGGGCGAACGCCACCTCGCGGCGATCCGGCTGCTGCCCGACTACCCGGGGCCCGACACGATCGACCTCGCCGACGTCTGCCGCAGCATCCACGTGCTGCCCGGCCCCGAGCCGTCGGAGCCGGGCTGGCGCCGCCACCTGCGGCTCGACGAGGACGACTACCTGCGCCTGGCGCACCGGCCGTTCTTCGAGCGCACGCTGCAGGCGCTCCGGCGCATCGTGGCGGATGAGGGCATCACGCACGTCGCCGCCTTCGGCGGTAGCAGCGGCGTGGTCGAGTTCGCGCGCAGTCTCGACGGTTGCTTCGTACTGTTCGACGTGTGCGACAGCGTCGCGCTCACCAAGCGCCGCGCGCTCGACCACGCGACCGGCGCTACCGAAGCGGCAAGGCTTAAGGCCCGCCTCGACCTGGCCCGCTGGCGGCGCACCGAGGGCCGGCTGCCCGGCTGGTTCGATGTCGTCACGACGATCAACCAGGCCGACACCGACGAGATACGCGCCCTGCACCGCCGGCCCGCGGACAACGTCCACACCATTCCCAACGGCATCGCGCAAAGCCTGGTGCGGCCGCTGGCGCGCGGCCCGCTGCGCCGGGGCGCGGCGTTCTGGGGCAATCTCGACTTCGAGCCCAACGCGGTCGCGATGGACTTCTACGTCAACCAGGTCCACCTGGCTCTGCTCGCGCCGCGAGGCGTCGAGCTGTGCATCGTCGGCGCCAATGCGCCCGCATGGCTGAAGTCCCTGGCAGAGCGCGAGCCGACGATCCGCCTGCTCGGCTTCGTCGACGACCTCCAAGCTGCGGTGGCCGAGTACCCGGTCATGGTCAATCCGATGCGCATCGGCAGCGGCATGAAGAACAAGGTGCTCGAGGCCTTCGGCATCGGTCTGGCGGTCGTCTCCACCCGCCTGGGCATGGAGTCGGTGCCCGAGGCGCGCGATGGCGAGCACTTCTTGGAAGCCGAGGACGCCGCCGCGTTCGCACGCCAGGTGCTGGCCGCAATTGACGCACAGCCGGGCCTCGAAGTTCTCAGGCGGCGCGCTCAGCAGCTGGTGAGGGAGCGCTACCTTTGGAGTGCGGTCGGGCGGCGCTGGCGTCAATTGCTCGCGCCGCACACCGCCTAGCCTCGGCGTCATTCCACAGGCGGCAGATATCTGCGAGCGACGAACCGGCCAGCACTGCCGCGTACGTCTGTCTGACGAGCGGCGCCACCGCCGGATCCGGCTGACGGAGTTCATTTTCATGTTGTGGCGTATGCAGTTTCAGCGTCGCAGAGAGCCATCGGATTGGGCACTCACACCAAGCGGCGAGCCAAGCCCATCAGCTTCGCGAGAGCGCGCCCAACGACGTCGCGTACGGATCGATACCACCTCGGGGAGATCAGCCGCAGCGCACCGAGGTAGACGAGTGCAAACAGCACGCACTCCGCGATGATCCACGCCAGGCCCGGCAACGCCGGATAGTGGTCCGCCCTGACGACGTATCGCTCCAGCGGCAGCAGCACAGCGAAAGCGACCACCGCGGAGAGCGTGGGTGGCCCCAGCTGTATGACGGTTTCACGGCGGGAGACGCCCACCACCGGGCGGGCCAGCTCGACAGTGACAAATCCGACCACCAGATACGTGACCGAGATTGCGATGCCGACCCCGGCCAGACCGAAAGGCACTAGAAGCACGATCAGTGGCAGACCGAGGCCTACGCGCAGCGCGGCCAGCCTGTTCCGCAGGGATGAACGGCCTGCACCTTTGATCGCCTCCCAGCCCACCGAGTCCAGCGCCACGCCCAGCCCGATTCCCGCCATTGCCGCGGCGGCGGCCCCGGCGGGGCGCCATTCTTCGCCGAGCAACAACACCACCACCGGCTGGCCCGCGACAATGAGCAACGCTCCAATCGGAAGGGCGGCGAACCAGATCCAGCCGAGCGCACGCAGGAAGGCTGCCCGGAACCGGATGCTGTCGTCGGAAATCCGGGAGAAAGCGGGGAACAACACGTACGAGAATATCGTGATGATTGCCCCTGATGGCAGCGAGGCGATGCGGTAGGCGTACCGATACTGCCCCAAATCTCCGGTCCCGAACACCCGGCCCACGATCACCTGCTGGAACGTTTCATACGCGCGCTCAGCGAGGCCGTCAAGCAACAACGGTAACGAGAACCCGGCCATCTCACGCCAAATGCGGAACGAGCATCGACCGCGGAACGGGCGCCATTTCACCATCCACCAACTCAGCACGACCGCGGTGGCAGCTGATGCGTACCACCCGATGACCATTGCCCACGCGCCGTATCCGAGGATGGCGAACAGGATCGAGATACCCGCGAACATGATCGAAACCGCCGGCGTGATGATCAGCTGCCGTTTGAACTGAAATGCGCGCTGCATCAACGCATCCGGGACGCCCGCACATGCATGAAGCAGTATCAGTCCTGAGGTCGCGGCTGCGACCAGACCGATTCGCGAACTGTGGAACAGTGTGCCGACTACTGGCGATGCCGCCAGGAGCGCAAGACTCACCAACAGACCCGTGCCGAAGCTAACGACCAGTACTGTGTTGGCGGCGTCCTCGACCTCGGTCTTGCGCTGGATGAGGGCCTGCGACAGGGAGCCGTGCACGGCCTGCGTCAGAAACCCGATCATCACCGATCCGGCCACGAAGACGCCGACCTCGTGGGGGCCGAGGAGCCGGCCTATAACGAGCGTCTGAACAACTGTGGCAGCTTGGGCAATGACCAGGCCGACCGCGGACAGCGCCGCTCCGCGCTTGAGCACACCTCCCAGGCTGGCCGGAGTCTCGGTCACGGCTCGTCTTCTAGATGTGCGCGTGGGCGCACCCACTCCGGCCGGGTGGGGGCCTCCATGAGGTGTGCGCGGGCGCCCCGGTCCATGCCTCGCCATGGTGGTTTGCCGTAGTAGCTGGCGGTTCCCGGGTCGAAGACCAGCTCTCGACCGGCGGCGCTCAGCGTCACGGCGAGCGCGTCAGCGCGCCCGTGCTCGGCGATCGGCAAATCGCCGAGCGACCCGATATCCATGGTCAACCGGTGCTTCCCAGCTCGGCCAGGGCTTGGGCTGCAACTCGGCGAGCGGCGCTCCTGATCAAGCAGCACCAATCGCGCAGTGCCTTCACGGAATCGATGCAACAGTGTGTCCCGCCATCTTTTTGACGAGCTCGCGATGCCAAACCTCGAGCGACAATAATGTCCAGATCCGTGGCTGCTCATTGCGATCGCCGGACGAATGGTCGTCGAGCAGTTTGCTTACCGCCGCCCGGTCGAACATCGTGCCGACAAACGAGGACGGGCTCGTGAGCAGTTCGACCGCCATATCGCGCAACCCACCACGAAACCACTGGTCGAGGGGAACCTTGAAACCCATCTTCGGGCGATCGACGACAGCGGCGGGCAGGTGCTGGCGGGCAACCTCCTTGACCACCCACTTCGTCGTTCGCCCGCGCACCTTCACATTGCTTGGCAACGCGAACGCGAGTTCCACCAGGCGATGATCGAGGAAGGGCGGACGTGATTCCAGCGACGCGGCCATTGACATCCGGTCGCCACGCTCGAGAAGGTTGTCGGCGAGCCAAGTGTGTACGTCTGCATAGAGCATCCGGCGCAGGGCGTCGCCGCCGCCGCGGAGATAGGGATCCAGGACGCTGCGCGCTGCTGGTCGGCCGATCAGGTCGGTACGTTCCGACACGGTGAATGGTGCAAACCAGCCGCGCATGCGCTCCGCATGGCTGGGTTCGGAAATGGCGCGCATCGCGATGCCCAAGCGGGACTTGCTTGCAGGCAGGGACTTCTCCACGCGGCGTAGCACACTCCCGGGGATCACACCTGCCCAGCGTGTTGCATTGGCGAAGAGGTACTTGGGGTAGCCGCCGAACAATTCGTCGCTGCCCTCGCCGGAAAGTACGACCTTCACCTCTTGGCGGGCGAGTTGGGCGAGGCGAAAGACCGCCACGTCGGCGGGCTCGGACAGGGGAGCGTCTCTGTGCCAGCTCAACTTGGACCAGTTCTGCTGGAAGTCGTCGGGGGTGACGAGCACCTCGTGATGAGTACTCCCCACGATTCCGGCGACCTGGCGTGCCCACGACGTCTCGTCGAGGCGATCGTCACCAAAACCGGCCGAGAAGGTGTGCAGACCCGCACCTTGCCGCTCCCGTGCAACGAGCGCGGTGATCAAACTGCTGTCCACGCCGCCGGAAAGATAGGCACCGACCGGCACGTCGGCAACCAGGGCTTCGCGCACCGAAGCGGTGAGCGCTTCATCCACGAGTCTGACGGCTTCCCGCGGAGACACTTTGCGGCCGTTCGGCTGCGCGGACAGTGTCCAATAAGCGGTCGAGTGCACGGTGCCGTCGGACTTGACCACCAGGTGATGGCCTTGCGGAACCTTGCGTACCCCCTCGATAAGGGTGTACGGAGCGGGCACTGACCGGTGGGCCAGGTAGTCGTGCAGGCTGTCCTCGTCGACACGTGGCGCGCCGATGACCGGAAGCAGTGCCTTGATTTCCGAGGCGAACGCGAACACGTCGTTGTTCACGTAGTAGTAGAGCGGCAAAATGCCGAGCCGGTCGCGGAAGAGGTGCGTTTCGCCGGTCGCCGAATCGTGTATGGCGTAGGCGAACTGACCGCGCAACCGCTTGACCCCATCCGGTCCATACTTCTCGTACTGTGCAAGAAGTACCTCGGTGTCGCCGTTGGTCCGAAACGGGTACGACAGCCCCGCGCGCAGCTCACGGTAATTCAGAATCTCCCCGTTGAAGACGAGGTGAGTATGCCCGCCAGCGCCCGCCATCGGCTGCTGCGACCCTGCGACGTCGATGATCGACAGGCGGGTATGAGCGAATCCGACATCACCTTGCGTCCAGATTCCGGTGTCGTCTGGCCCGCGGTGAAGCAGCCGCGCGGCCATACTGGCCAGCAGTTCGCGGCTCACCGGTTCGCTGTCGAACCTGCGGACTCCGGCTATTCCGCACATATGACCTCCGCCAGCATCGTTCCCGCGTTCACCCTGCTGGCCCGACGAGGCGGGTGACCCCGGAGCAACGTCGCTGCTTGACGGGCCATCGGCGGGGCCGACGCGGAAGGGGTGGCATTGGTTCTCCGAGTGGGGGCTGCCGAGCGTGTGGCAGCACCGATCTGCGCCGAGTTCTGGACCTCGGAAACGTGCCGGCGGCAGACCATTTCCCTTTGGAAGTTGCCCGTTTTGAAGCCACCAACAAAGATCGGGACCGCGGCCGCCGACGCGCACTCCCCGAACGCCAACAACGCTGATACCGCGACCACGAACCCGCGGCCGCACGAAGCCCAATTCACCCTGATAGCCCCTAACCCAGTAAACCTGGCCCACACGTCATTCACCCATTCGTTGGGTCTTCGAGCCAGCAACGAAACTTACTTTGGTCATCGTCGAAATTCACATAAATGGGCGGCGGCTGCAGAACGCGCCATCCAGTATTTGATGGCACAATTGCTTGGTTGCAAACGAATATCCGGTGGTAGTTCCCGCGCCCGAGCCTTGAGTCGCTGCGAAATCGCCCATTGTCGAGCTTGTAGAGCTGATCTTGGGAAATCACTAGATCGCCGTCGTCACTCGTCAGACCTGGGTCGTAATTTTTCCAGCGAAGCGGTGAGGGGGAGCGGCCGCCGTTCCCGGCATAGACAATCGCCGACAACCGGTTACGAAAATCGGGATCGAGAGCTCTTTGGATGGCGCGCCGCTGGGCCCAGTCCTGGAACAACGCTCCTTCGTTTAGCCGCGGCGCGAATTGGATTTGGTCCGACGCAATCGGTCTTTGGAACAGGCTGATCGACAGAAGCGAATTCGCGATCAGAGACAGCGCCACAATCGCTGTGATCAGGCGCGGCTGCCGCGGCGCACTCAGGGCCAGCAACGACACGGGGATGAGAGGCAGAATGTATTCCAGCTTGTCGGGCTGCGCGACAAAGCGGATGACGAAGAGCGGCCAGATGAGAAGGAACAATTTCTCGGTCAGCGTGGTGTCGACGTGGTGCGAACCAATTGTTTGTCGTACCAAAATAAAGGTGCCTGCCACCAGCGCGACAAATCCTGCGACGCCGAACAGGTTCACAAATCCAAATATGGAGACGAATAGACGGCGCAAGAGAGTTGCTTCGCCGAGCATTTCCTGCGTCCTGCTCAGCCTCGAGAGGCCACCATTGATCGCCGTAAAAACAAGCATCACAGTCAATGCCGCCACAGCATTGCTTCCGACAAACAAAAGCGACGCGCGCTTTTGGAGCTTGAGCTGCCAAAGCACAGCGGCGAAAAGAGCAAGACAAGCGGGCCAGAAATCGGGCCGTGTCAGCACTAACGCGCCTATCGTGACGGCATAGAGGGCCAATTGCCCATTCCGTCTCGCGCCTAGCCAGCCTTGGGCGAGAGCGATGGCGGCGACGAAGAAAAACGTCGCTTGCGCCCATTCAGTCGGGGATGTCGCCTGAATCAGAAAGATCGGATTGAAGACGAAGCCCGCCACGGCCCAGATCACCGGCGACCCCTGAACCTTCAACTGCCGCAGAAAAATAGCGATCGCCGCTAGCGAAAGTAGCAGCGAATAGATATTGACAAGAATCAAGCCGCCCAGCGGATACAGAACGCTCGCGACCGCTTCGTACAGGGGATTGCCAAGAGAGCGACTGGGAACATAGTGCCCGTGGAGAATCGCAGGCACGCTGTTCTCGAAAATAGCTCTCGAATCGCCATGGGACCCGAAACCAAGGCGCACGCCGATCAGCGACACCGCCACGAAACCCATGAGAAAGAGTGACAGCCACAGCTTGCTGGTCCAATTGGAATCCGAAGCACTGGCATGTGCCGAGTCCGTGCCGGCCACTGTCACAGCGTCACCGGATCGAGCGCCACAAACCGTGAGCTCAACTGTGGTGGCGCAGTCAGAGTGTCCCATGATCCGCCGGGCGCGCTCTTTCGCGCGATCTTTCGTTAGCACGGCCTCGTTCCTCCTGTGCTTCCAACCGGAGTTGCGCACGATGGGCGATCACGCATACCCGCTGCGCGACGCTGCCGAGCCGTGCCCCGCAATATGCTCCTGAGCGGTGCATGCCCTCATGGCCGTCTCCCGTGTTACTTGTGGGCTGATGTGTGGCGGCGCGCTGATCGCGCCGAAGTCATGGGCACTCTCACCAGCCCCCTGATGACCGCGACCGACCCTGTGACACCGCCAGCACCGTTCTCTCCTAACCGTGGACGATCGAAACGGCAAAACCGGACTAAACCGATAATCCACGTGTAGGAGTAGTATACATACTTTCTAAATGAGTTCTGGGCTAGTCATAGACTTCGAATATTTTAGGTGGGGTTCGGCTTCGAGATCGGCGGAAGGTCATCGACGGGTCGCAGACTCAAGATGTCGGATGTCGTCGAGGATGACGATGGGGGCGTTATCGAGGTTGGCGAAGGTCTGGGTGGCGGCCAGGTGATCGTGTTGAGCGTTGCCGTGCTGGGTGTGGGTGACGACGTTGTCGTTGTGGTGATGCGGTCCTGGTCGTGGTATCGCGGACGAGGTTCAGCCGATGGCGATTCGGCCGGCTGGCCGGTATCGCTGGCCAGGTCAATGGCGGTGCGAATCTCCGGCGAGGTCAGTCGATCCAGGTGGGTGCACAGGTGGTGGTGCGGGTGCCGGGGCGGTCGAAACCCTCCGGGGGTGGTTTGCGTCACATCCCTGCCCCTATCAGCGTAACGCCTAATTTCCAGCAAATGTTTCATCTTCCGTAGGTGAACGCTAATTGCCTAAAGCAAATTTTTCCGGCGAATGTCAGACGTTGGTTACGGTGATAGGGCCGAATTCCACTTGGTTTGTGCCGCGGCCGAGTATTCCATACCAGCCGAATTGCAGGTAGGGCGTCTCTGCATCGAACACCGTTTGGCCTGAATAGTTCATATATTGAACACCGTCAATGGTTACTTTGAGGTAGCCATCATTGCCGTTCGACCATTTGATGTCGAATCCAACTGCAACCCATCGCCCCCATGGCACGGCGGGCCCTTGCTCATTATCGTAGACGTAACCTGGCGCTGATTGGCGGAAAATGTGGAAGCATCCATCTTGTTCAACTGTTAGATGATGGCCGCTTGATTGGTCGGTGTGCCATTCGACCAGCAGGCCGGATGCCGATTGTGTCGGCGGTGGCAGCATCATATTCCATGACCATTTTTGTGCTTGCCCTATGGTTACTTTGTTTCTGGCCTGCGCGAGCACGGCTTTAAGTGACGCGTTCCAGATAGCGACGTCGCTGTCTTGCGAGACGAATGCGAAGCCTGGACCGTATGGCGTGGACACTGCCTGTAGTTCCGGCACGGTATTGACGACCGGCGAGATCCACTGTGGTACGAATGCGCCGCTGAGGTCGGCGAATGTCTGTACTGTCTCCCCGTGAGCCGGTGTCGCCAGGCCGCAGGCGGCCGTCGCGATGGCTGCTGCGATGAGAGTTGCGCGGAGAAATATGGCCCCAACCTCCTTGTTGTTTGACCACCAGGTGATGGCTTTGCGGAACCTTGCGGTACCCCCTCGATGAGAGTGTACGGAGCGGGCACTGACCGGTGGGCCAGGTAGTCGTGCAGGCTGTCCTCGACCAGGAACCCGCGGCCGCACGAAGCCCAATCCCACCCTGATAGCCACTAACCCAGTAGACGCGTCCACCGTCGAGGGTAGCACCTGAGATACTTGAAGTCCACGGGATTAGGCCTCTATGATCTGAATGGTATGTATGGTTGCTTGCATATGGATTATCGGTTTCGTACGGTTTCTATCGCCACGGTCAGGAGAGAACGGTGCTGAAGGCTGATATTGTCGCTGTTTCAGCGGGGCGCGGACGCTAGAGCGGCTCAGATGACCGCTCAGGGCGGAGAGTTATTCTCAGCACCCGCCCCGGGGCCACCCACGACGGCGCTCAACTCCTGCCCGGCCTGCTGCTTGCTCTCTTCGCTGGCGCCTGCGTGGCGCCTCTCTGTGTCAAGTGGTTGTGTTTCGGTTATATGGTGGCGGTTGGCTGGCCCGGTTGAGTGACTTGGTCCGAAGTGTCGGTGCAGGGGTGTGAGCCGGCCGCGCGGGACATCAGAGCCGCCCCCGTGTGTCCCGCCGGGTCAGCCCCTTGCGGTGAAGCGGCGTCGCGTTGTAATTGGCGGTAGATGACATCAGATAGGCGTCTTTTCAGACAGCGCATCGCTTCTTTGCGGCTCTTTCCCTCGGATCGTTTTCGCAGGTAATAGGCCCTACCTGGGGTAGGTTGCCGGATTTGGGTCAAAGCCATGACATGAAGGCAGTAGTTGAGTTGGCGATCGCCGGCGCGCGACAGCGGTGGCGGACCACGTCGTCCGGGGGACACCTCGATGGGAGCGGTGCCCGTGTAGCTGGCGAAGGCGACCGCTGAACCGAAGCGGGTGATGGCCCCAACCCGTCCGAGGATCTTGCCCGCGGTCAAGGTCCCAACACCATGCAACTGAGTGTCCGTGGCCATGAAAAAGTACCCACTGGTGGCCACGTGGAGGTACCCACTGGTGGCCAGATAAAAGTACCCACCCCGTGTTCGTCGTGTCGATCAGGAACTGCGGGCCCCGGTGGTGACGGTGAAGGTGCCAACCACTCATCGTCACCACCGGGGAGTTCCATTGAAGTCTGCGAGGGACCGCATGGACATCATTTCTGCCTATCAACAAGTTGGGTCATACCGGGGCGCCGCGCAGCTGTGCGGTACCACTCATAGGACCGTCAAACGGGTCGTGGAGAAGTTCGAAGCCGGTGATACTGCGGCTCCGCGGGCTGAGCGGGCCCACAACTACGATGCGGTAGCCGAGCTGGTCGCCGAACGCGTCGACAAGTCCCAAGGTCGGATGTCGGCCAAGAGGATGTTGCCAATCGCGCGGGCCGCCGGCTACGACGGCTCGGCCCGCAACTTCCGTCGCCTGGTCGCTGAAGCGAAAGTCGTGTGGCGCAACGAGCATCATCGGGGTCGCCGCCCAGCGGTGTGGTCACCGGGTGAGTACCTGGTAATCGACTGGGCCGAGGCCGCGCCGGGATTGTTTCTGTTCTGCGCGGTGCTGGCGTTCTCCCGGTGGCGCTTCGTGGCGTTCGCCACCGATCAGCGATCCGCCACCACGTTGGCGTTGATTGCCGAAGCTCTGGGAGCGATCGGTGGTGTCCCCACCAAGGTTCTGGCTGATCGGATGGCGTGCTTGAAAGGTGGCGTCGTCGCGAACGTGGTGATTCCTACCGCCGAATATGTCCGGCTGGCAAGCCATTACGGTTTCACTCCCGATTTCTGCCACGCCAACGACCCGCAATCCAAAGGCATCGTAGAAAACCTGTGCGGCTATTCCCAACGCGACCTGGCAGTGCCGCTGCTCACCGACGCCGCCATCACCGGGACGCCGGTTGATCTACGGATCGCCAATGCCGCCGCTCAGGCCTGGTGCATCGAGGTCAATGCCGCGGTCCATTCGGAGATCATGGCCATCCCTGATGAGCGTCTGGTTGTTGAGCGTGATCTGCTGCGACCGTTGCCGTCGCTGCGCCTGCAGATCGGGGCGCCGTCAGTGATCCGCAAGGTCGACCGACTCTCGTGTGTCCGGTATGCCTCGGCCCGCTACTCGGTACCCACCCGGCTGATCGGAGCCAGCGTCGCCATCGTCGTCGATCACGGTGCGCTGTGCATCGTGGAACCCGCGACCGGGGTGATCGTGGCCGAACACGAACTCGGCGCCCCAGGCACCGCCTCTGTCCTCGACGACCACTACGACGGACCCCGCCCGGCACCTAACCGCGGACCACGACCCAAAACAGCTGTCGAGCAACAGTTCTGCGCCCTGGGTGAGGACGCCCAAGCGTTCCTGGTCGGCGCTGCTGCGATCGGCAACACGCGGCTGGGCTCGGAGCTGGAGGTCCTGCTCGGGTTGGGCGCCGCGCACGGCACCGACGCCTTGGTCGCGGCGTTGCGCCGCGCGGTGGCGTTCCGGCGGTTCCGCGCCACCGACGTGCGGTCCATCCTGGCCGCCGGCGCCGGAACACCCCAACCCCGCCCCGCCGGGGATGCGTTGATCCTGGACCTGCCGATCGCTCCGACACGCTCGCTGGATGCCTACAAGGTCACCCCCGCGGTCGACGGAGGTGCCACGTCATGACCACCACACCCTCCGCCGGAACCTCGACTTCTACGAAA
Organism: uncultured Actinomycetota bacterium; assembly: GCA_963730415.1. Taxonomy (GTDB): domain Bacteria; phylum Actinomycetota; class Actinomycetes; order Mycobacteriales; family Mycobacteriaceae; genus Mycobacterium. The sequence goes on from CAVSSC010000008.1 coordinate 30,527, forward strand.
AACATTCCACCACGGTCTGTTCCAGAGTTGGCAGCCGATCTCGATGCCGGGCTGCGGCGGCTCAAACTCGCCGCGATCCGTCGCACCGCACCCGAGGTCCTGCTCACCGCCAAAACCCAACGCTGGACCCCTGAAGAAGTCCTACGGACCCTGGTCGAAACCGAACTGGCCGCCCGCGACGCCTCCAACGTCATCAACCGGCTCAAGGCCGCCGGGTTCCCGGTCGCCAAAACGCTGGAGTCCTTCGACGTCGGCGCATCGTCGATTCCGCCGAAGGTGTTCGACTACCTGTCCAGTCTGGAATGGGTTCGCGCGCAAGCGAATCTGGCGATCATCGGCCCCGCCGGGACCGGGAAGTCCCACACCCTGATCGGACTTGGGGTCGCCGCCATCCACGCCGGGCACAAGGTCCGCTACTTCACCGCCGCCGACCTCGTCGAAACCCTATACCGCGGCCTGGCCGACAACACCGTCGGCAAGATCATCGAATCCCTGCTCCGGGTCGACCTGATCATCCTCGACGAACTCGGCTTCGCCCCGCTCGACGACACCGGCACCCAACTGCTGTTCCGGCTCGTCGCGGGCGCCTACGAACGCCGATCCCTGGCCATCGCCTCGCACTGGCCCTTCGAACAATGGGGCCGATTCCTACCCGAGCAAACCACCGCCGTCAGCATCCTGGACCGGCTCCTGCACCACGCCACCGTCGTCATCACCGACGGCCAGTCCTACCGCATGAAGGACGCCCAACACCGAAAGGAGAACCCACAACAAACCTAAGAATCACCGCACGGGGTGGGTACTTTTATCTGGCCACCAGCGGGGACTTCTACTTGGCCATTGACACTGAGTCAGCGCGAGAACAGCCGGTTTTACTTCACGTTCTTCGAGGTTCCCAAGTTGCCGATCCCGGACAGGTTTTCGCAGGGCGAAGTGGTCACGCACTTCCTGTCGGATCCGTTTCACTACAACCTGGGACCAGATTGAGTATTACGCGCGTTCAGCAGGTTTGACCGCCGCGCTATATCGGGGACTGGGGCCATCCGAGGAACCAGAACGTGTTGGAACTGCGGTTGACTGAAGGCCCGGTTGCCAGTCGGCCGGTGTAAACCTCGGCACGGGCCGGATGCTCGGGGCCAGAAAGGGGAACCCCCGCGCCACGGCCCGTGCCAAGGTAGCTGGCTTGGCCACCATCTCCTACCTCGCGAACGAGTGATTCAGTTGTTGTGAATTCAGTGCTGTTCGATACGCTTGCACCGTCTGCCGGGCGACCGCCTCGGGATTGAACCGGCACAGCGCAAGTTCATGTCCGCGCGCGCCCATCCGCAGGCACAGATCCTGGTCGTCAAGCAACGTCAGCATCCGCTCGGCAAACGCGGTCTCATCCTCGGACTCCACCACGAACCCGCTCTCGCCGTCGTTTATCATCTCCGGCACGCCACCGACCCGCGTAGCAACGACCGGCTTTCCCGCGGCCATGGCCTGAGCGATGATCGTTGGCGCCGTTTCCTGCCGGGCAAACAGCACGACCGCACGAGCGGTGGCGATCTCATGCCGCAGCCGGTCGTTGTCGAGGAGACCAACGATATCGACGCTATCGCCCAACGCGAGACTCGTCACCCGGTCTTGAACGGTCTGTGCGTAGTCGGGATCGGGGTGCGGACCGGCCATTATCAGCCGAGCCTCGGGCACGGCCTGGCGTACTTGCGCGAACGCATTCAGCAGGCCCACCACGTTCTTGCGTGGTGTCAGCACTCCAGCAAACAGCAGCCGCGGTTCCGACGGGCGCGACGGCGCGAGGGCGAAGAACTCCAACCCGGTTGGATTGGCAATGCTCACCGGGGTGCCTTTTATCAGCCGGCCGAGTTCCTGCGTGTCGTACTTCGAAATCGAGATGACCACTTTGGCACGGCGCAGCACCCGCCGGACCACGGCATCGATCAGCTTGACTCGTAGCTTGTCACGGAACTTCATTCGAGCAGACAGCCTCATCTCGGCGTGTGGCACACCGTGCACGGTGATTACGGACTTCGGGCTACATTTCACGGCAATGTCGCCCCGGTCCAAAGCCTGGCCATGCACGATATCGGGCTTCAAGGCTGCGACTAGCTTGCGCGCCTTGCGGACGTCCAAGAACCACCCGGTGATCAAGCACAACCGGTCCTGGCCACGCACATAATGGACCTCGACCTTCGGGCCGGCGCGCCGGTAGTCGGTCGACGCCTCACCATGATGGAAACACAGCACCGTCACACTGTCGATGTCGTCCTGCGCCGCCAGCGCCGGGACAAGCACACTGGTCGCCGACTCGATGCCGCCATGGACCATCCCCGGCTCCAGCGGATACGCTCCGATCATCAAGACCTTGAGCCCCACGGCGATTCCTCACTTCCATGTTCTGTGTTGGTGTGCGAATTCGCGTGATCGAGAAGCACCATCGGGATCGGCCAACTCACACCAAGAGGCGAGCACGGTCCGCAAGCCTCGCCAACACTCGCACGACGACGGCACGGATAGACCCGTACCAGGGTGAAGAGATGCCGACCTCTTGCGGTCCGAGCAGTCGGCCCAGCACGACTGTCTGGGCAACGGTGACGATCTGGACGATGACCAAGGCGATCGCGGCCATGCCCGCGCCTGCTCTAGCACATTGTTCAGATCGGCGGTGGTCTCGGTCCACGGTTCGGTCTCAGGCGGAGTCCGCGGGCCCGCCTGCTCGCGCCCGGTCGTGGCCGGCTCGCCGGCGACGGCTTGCACGTGCGACATCCGCTACCAGCCGATGCCGCGGTATTTCTGGCTGCCGCGGAGTTGGCCGGCGCCCGGCAACCGCACCAGATCGATGACGAGCTTGTCCGGTCCGGCCCGTTCGATCGCATTGACGACCTCGGGCTCCCTCGACCCGGCTATCAGCACTTCACCATGCCCCAGCACGGCATCGATATCATCGATCAGTACTTCGCCGATATGAGGCAGCAGCTCACCGATGTAGGCGCGGTTCGCGCCGATCAATCGTGACAACGTCACATTCGCATCGTGGACCTTGACGTCGAATCCCTTCCCGATAAGGCGTTCGACGAGTTCGACCATCGGACTTTCACGCAGGTCATCTGTGCCTGCCTTGAACGACAAGCCGAAGACGCCCACCTTGCGCCGCCCGTCGGCGATCACGAGGTCGATCGCGCGACGCAGATGGACTTCATTGGACGTGAGCACATTCGCCAGCAAGGGGACATCGAGGTCGTTGCGGCGCGCGGTATGGGTGAGAGCGCGGACGTCTTTGGGGAGGCATGAGCCGCCGAAGGCGAATCCCGGCCGAAGATAGGCAGGGCTAATGTTCAACTTGGTGTCGGCGAGGAAGATGTCCATGACGGCGTGCGAGTCCAAAGCCAACGACGAGCAAATCGCACCTATCTCGTTGGCAAAGCAGACTTTGAGCGCATGAAAGCTGTTGTCGACATACTTGGTCATCTCCGCGACGCTGACCGGGACTCGGAATCGTGGGCCCGGAAGGCCCTCGTAGAGCCCGATCACCGCTTCGCCGCTGCGTGGGTCTGTCTCACCGACAACGGTTTTCGGCGGATTGAGGAAATCCCGGACGCTTGATCCCTCGCGCAGGAACTCGGGGTTCACGCAAACCCCGAAGTCGCGCCCCGCGCGCTTGCCCGACGCCTTCTCCAGCAGCGGAATCAGCAGGGTTTCGCACGTTCCTGGGAGCATGGTGCTGCGATAAACCACTACGTGCCAGCTGTCTTTGTCGGCCAGGGCCGCACCGATCTCCGTGGTCACCAGTTCGAGGAATCTCGTCGATAACCCGCCGCCTGTGGTCGATGGCGTGCCGACGCAGATCAGCGAGATGTCCGTGCCCAGGACGGTCGCGTAAGCATCGGTGGTGACCGTGAGCATCCCGGCGGTGACGACTTCAGCGGTGAGCTCGCCAATCTTTTCCTCGACGACCGGGGACCTGCCCTGCCGCACGGACTCCACCTTGTCCGGATTCACGTCTACGCCGACAACCCGGCATCCACGCGAGGCGAGGCAGGCCGCCGAGACGCAACCGACATATCCGAGTCCGTAAACGCCGACCGTCTTCATCTGCGAATCGCTCATGATTCTCCCATCAGGCTCACCGCCGGTGCGGCGGCTATCGTGACGACGGTGCCGTCGCCACCGCTGTCGATCGCAAATCCCCGCCGAACCCCTCGCTCGGACCAGTTGGCGACCAGCATCGCGCTGTCCCGGACGAGCTTCGGTTCGGCGATCACCCCAGCATCGACCGTGCGCAACACCGACAGAATCGCCACCGGGAGTGTGGTCCGGCAGCGTGCCCCGACCAGCCACGCCGGCGTCCGGGCTTCCAATCGATCCGACCACCAGCCCAGCTGAGAATTAGGGTCCGCTCGCACCTGCTCGGCTTCGACGGGCGAGGTTGCGGCGTAGCACAGCTGCAGGACCGGAAGACCATCACGAATGACCAGGTGGCCGTTACTAATTGGCGTCGCATCCAGTTCGGGATGCAGTGGCCACGACACCGCGACGTCGTGCACCGACCGGCCGTCGAGCAGGTCGACGACCGCCACGGTTGCGTCCCCGGGTGGAGCGATCAGCCAGCGCCGGTGCACCACCGGGTCTTTGAGACAGCGGTAGCCCTCGTGCTCCGCGTCGACGACGCCGCGGTCGAGATCGACCGAATGCACGGTGGTCACTGCGTGCCGCCGCCAGTAGAAGGTGCCGCCGATTGCCGACTGATCGACGCCGTCGACGCAGACCGTAGGATGCGCGCGAGTGCCCCGGTGCACTGCCCGCCATTCCGGTTTGCCGTAGTAACTGGCGGTGCCCGGGTCGACGATCAGCTCGCGACCCTGCGCGCTGAGCGTCACAGCGAGCGCGTCAGCGTGTCCGTGCGCCGCAATCGACAGGTAACCCAGCGGCCCGACATCCATAGTCAGCCGGCGTCGCGCGTTGCGCAGCACCACAAGACCGCCGTGCGGCGCGTAGAGCCCTGCGGTCGCCTCGCAGCGGCCGACACCCGCGCCGATCTCACCAATGTGCGTACCAAGTGCGGCAGCGATCCACGCGGCCGTGAAGGTAGTCTCGCCGTATCTGGCCGCGGCACCGCTTCCGGTGATGGCTGCGACGATGCCGAGATGTTGGCGGACTGTACGTTTCGGCTCGGTACCGAGCCTGAGCGCGAAGCTATCGTCGTCGTCACCGTATCGAGGCGCCGGGTCATCGGAACCGACGAGACCGGCCAGGTACTCGGCGCTTCGCTCAAGCGCGGCAATCAATTGCGGCGGCACGTGGTCTCCGCGTAACCGCAACATCACGACCGCCATCGCCAACAGCTCCGCGGCGAACATCTGGTAGGCGATCGACTGCTCGGCACCTGCGCCGTCGGGCAAGATCTGTCGGGCCGCCTCCGCTGCAAGGCTGTCGATCGCGTCCGCGCGCAACGAGGCCGGCACCGCGAGCTCGGGAAGCAACGAATGCACCGTGATCAGTCCGGCGAGTTCACCGATCAGATGATTGTTGGCCGAACTGAATCGAGAGCGGCCGTACCAGCAGTAGCGAGCACTCGCGTCGAGCATGCGGACTATCGCGCGATACCGCTGCGTGGTCATTGCGGGTGAGTGCCGCAGTCCCTGCAATGCAACGGCCACCGAGATCGCCCGGATCCCGACTTCGAACGCGCCCCGCCACGCGATTCCGGTGCCGATCGGATTCTGATCGAGCCAGGAATCGAGGTCATCGAACGCGGCTTCGGCGAATCGCTGATCCCCGGTGAACAGCCATGCCTGCGCTAGCACGGGCAGATGCTGCAAGCGGTTCAGCTCCCAGATCCACTTCGGGTCGCTACCTGCCGTCCGGTGGTCGATCCTGCTCCCGGCAACGGTCGGCCAGCGATAGTCGGTGACTGGGTCGTAGTGCCAGTCGACGGGTGAACCGACGTTGACGCTCGGGCATCCGAAGTAGACGCGCTCGCCGGCAAGGAGTTTTTCGGCCTCGACCAGCAGCGCCGTCACCTCCGTTGGGCGCTCGACGGAAATCCGGTCCGCTCGGTCCTGATCGAGCAGGACAGAGCGCCCTGTGCCGTCGCGGAAAGCCTGCGCCAGCGCGTCCCAGCCCGGAGTTGAACTCACCAGCATCCTGGCGTCGGTTTGCTCGCGGAGTCCGTCCCGGCCGGCCAGGCCGTCGACGAAACGGCGGGCGCGCCAGACCATCTCGCGGGGCGACATCACCGCCGCGCGACCGACATACCATGCAAGCTTCGACACCGCGTTGTTTCTTGACTGTTTGCGCGCGAAGCACCGGTCATAGAACTGAACGAGCGCGCGACGCGAGACCGCCCAGGACAGTTCCTGTTCGACCCGGTTGCGTCCCCCCTCCCCCATCTGGCGACGACGCTCGGGGTCTCGCAGCAGGGCGTCGATCGCCGTTGCGAAGGCAAGTTCGTCGTTGGCCGGGACATAGACTGCTGCCTCGCCCCCTGACACGCGTGCTTCGACTAGGTCGAACGACACGACCGGCCGTGCCATCGCCATGTATTCGACCACTTTGTTCATCGTCGAGACGTCGTTGAGCGGGTTCAGCGGGTCAGGTGACAGGCATACGTCCGCGGTCGAAAGGCAGCGCTGGACGAACTCGTCGGGCACTCGACCGGGGAACTCGACCATGTCGGTGAGGCTGAGTTGCTCACTGAGCGCGACCATCTCGTCGTACGCGTCACCGATGCCCATGAAGATGCAATGGATGTCGTCTCGCCCGATGTCCTTTCGTAATAGCTGCAGTGCCCGCAGCGCGTAGTCGACACCGTCCTGCGGGCCCATGACGCCCAGATAGGCAAGTAGATAAGTTTTGCCGCGACGCAGGCTCTCATCTGGCTCTCGCTGGACGAAGCGGCTCAGATCTGGTGCACTGCGAACAACGGTGACCCTGTCGGCGGCCATTTTGCCGCGCTCGATCGCTACCCGCCGATAGCTCTCGTTCGTCGAGATCACTGCGTCGGCGGCGGCGAAGGTGAGTCGTTCGACGAATTTGGTCAGTCGATAGAGGATCTGCCCACCGCCGGGGAAGCGCGAGACGAACAGTTCCGGCACAAGGTCGTGATGATCGAAGACGAACCGGGTGCCAAAGGGGCGGAGCGCCAACGCGATCAAAAACAGCAGATCCGGAGGGTTGCACGCATGCACGATGTCGACACGGCCCGCACGGCGGACCTTGATCGCCAGGCGCAGCGTGTGCCACAGCGCGAGTGTGTACTCCCGCAGATAGCCGAGCGGCCCTCCGGTCGCCGCACGTAACGGATAGCGCAGTATGCGCACGCCCTCGATCACGGCTTCAAGCTCGCGATCCTGTTTGGTGCCGGTCGGGCAGATAACGGTGACCTGGTAACCCGCGCCGACCAGAGCCAAGCTCTCCTGCCAGACCCGGCGGTCGAACGGCACCGACAGGTTCTCGACAAGGATCAGGATATGGCGCCGCATCCGTCAGACCCGTCCGCTCAGTAGGGGCTGACCGCTGACCACGTCCTCGATCGCTTGTTGCGCCGCGGCGATGGAGCAATCCAGGTCGAACTCGGCCTCGACGCGAGCGCGGGCGGCGCTGCCCATCCGACGCGCAGTTTGCGGGTCTCGCAACAACCTCACGAGTCGAGCCGCAAGCTGCAGCGGATTCTTCGGTGGCACAAGGTAACCGGTCTCACCATCCTTGATCACCTCGGGGATCCCGCCGACGGCGGAGCAGACCGCCGGCCGGGCGCAGGCCATGGCCTCGAGCACGGAGATCGGGAAGCACTCCGAGGTTGAAGTCAACGCAAACACGTCGATCGCCGGCAGTAGCCGGGCGACGTCGTCGCGCGAGCCGGCGAAGTGGACGTTCGCTGTGATCCCCAGTTCGGTGCACAGCGCCTCCAGTTGGGGTCGAGTCGGGCCGTCGCCGATAATGAGGAACCTCGCGTTGGTCAACTCATCGACCACGGTGCGCGCGGCCCGCAGCAGGCTGACGTGATCCTTCTCCGGTCGGAGCACAGCAACGATGCCGACCACCGGGTCGTTCTCCGCGAACCCGAATTCGGCGAGGACGCCCCGGTCGGTACTAGTACGGAACTGGGCCAGATCGACGCCGTTGTAGATGACGCGGATCTTGTCATCAGGGTGGCCGAGTTCGTCCACAAGATATGGCCGCTGTGCCTCGGCGACACCGAAATAGGCGCTCGTCCAACGGGTCAACGCACGGTCGACTGTGCGGCGCACCGTTCCGCGCTGCACGAGACCGCTGGCGTTGTGTACCCAGTTGATCGTGTGCTTGACGCCGGCAATGCGGGCGGCGATCCGGCCCAGGGTTTCGGCGTTGTAACCCTGCACCACCACGACGTCGGGCCGCGTGCGGCGCATCATCATGACCAGTTCGATCAGTGCGCGCACCGCCTGCCGCTTGTGCAGGCGCAGTGCCGCCGCCTCGATCCCGGCGGCACGTAGCGTTGAGAAGAGTTCCCCCTCGTCGCCGATACAGATCACCGACGGGGTGAATCGTGCGGGATCCATTCGCGGCAGCATCGTCGTCAAATGCCGCTCGGCGCCACCGACTGGCAAAGCTGGAACGACGAACAGCACTCGAATCGGACGCACCCTCATCTGGACACCTCGCGATAGAGTGCGTCGATTCGGCGCGAGACGGCGCGGACATCGAAGTGCGCCTCGACTCGTGCGTAGGCGGCGGCGCCGCAACGGGCGCGCAGATCACGGTCGTCAATGACGAGACGCGACGCGTCAGCGATCGCGTCAATGTCGTCAGGCGGGACGATGACACCGCATCCGCCGCCGATCATCTCGTGCAGCCCGCCGACATCGCTGGCGATGACGCACAAACCCCGCGCCATCGCCTCCAGGACCGCCATCGGCTGGCCCTCGCTGCGCGACGGCAACACAAGTACATGGGCACGATCGAGCAGTTTGTCGACATCGCTCTCCGACAGCCACTCGCGCAGTTCGACGGTCTCTTCGAGGCGAAGTTCCCGGATACGGCGCCGCGCCCGCTCCACCTCGCCGTCACCGGCGATCGTCAAGGTGGCGACCTTCCGGCAACCCGCACCGGAGCCCGGACCGAGGGCCAGCTGGGCCCACGCTTCGAGCAGCCGAAATGCGCCCTTCCGGTCGCCGATACGGCCCAGGAACACCATGTGCACGGGCTCACCCCGCGCGGGCTGGGTGACCCGGCGGCCCGGTCGAACCGCGTTGGGGATCACCGTGATCCGCGCGGTTGGCGCAATCACCCGCAGCCGGGTGGCCCATGCGTCGCCGAGCGCCACGACCGCGCTCGCCCGGCAGAAAGTGGCGCGGATTATCGCCTGGATCGTCCGCGGCGAATTGTCGTAGTACTCCGAGAAACCGGACGCGTGGATGTGCAGAACGACGGGCACACCGGCGAGCTGGCTGATCCACAAGAGGATCCCCTTCCGCACGAAACTCGCGTCGGCGCTGGCATGCAGGTGAACCAGGCTGGGGCGGAACCGGATCAGCTCGATGACGAACAGCAGCGCGCCACGAACGAATGCCCCGATCTTTGCCCATGCGGAGCCGTCCCGATGGGTAGCGACGTGGCGGATGTTCCAGTCGGTCCACAGCTGCGTCTGCTGAATGGTCCGGACGTACGTTGCGACGCCGCCACGAGTATTCGTGGAGGTTGACACCCAGAGCACCCGCTGCTCACCCATGTCGCACCGTTACAGGCTCGGCGATCTCGCCGCCCGCGGCCGTCTGCGACCGCTGGTAGCGATCGGACCAGCCGATCGTGATTCCGGCGAGCAAGAAAACAGGGTGCATTGGAAAGTCGACCAATCGGAGGTCGCAGGTCAACCCGGCGCAGATGAGGGTGGCGATCGCCATGATCGCAGTGACCGCCAGCGGCTTGCCACACAGATCGTGGTCCGGCAGAGTCCGGTAAGCAGTCCACAGCCGGCGGATGACCAGCGCCAGCAGGAAGATCCAGAGCGCGAGACCGATCACGCCCACCTCGGCCAGGATTCCCAGTTCGTTCGAATGCGCGACGATGCCGTATCCGCGGATCCACGGTACGTCCGGTGCCCACTGCTGGTGGTGGTAGGTGTTGACGGGCTGGAACCGGCCGATGCCCCAGCCGGCGAAGGGTTTCCGGTCGAACGCCCAAAGCGCCGTCTGATCGGCGTTGAGCCGATCCTGCACTTCACTCACCGAGCCCACGCCACCGGCCTTCCGGTCGGAACTGGTGAACACGGACCAGTTGACCGCGACCACCGAAGCCACCAGGCAGATCGATACGATGAACCCCTTGCGGTATCCCCTCGCGATGAGTGCACCGATGATGAGCACGACCACGCCGGCGATCCAAGCCACGCGGGTATGGGTCAAGTAGATGCCGTAGCCGCAGGCGATGGCGACCACGAATGCGAACCACCTTCGCCAGGTTGGCTCGCAGCGCCGGGAGAGGAGCAGCATCGCGACCGCCAAGCCGAGGGCGAGCAGCCATCCATTGACGACCGGTTGTCTGAAGACGCCCGCGGCCCGGCCGACCCAAACTGGATCGTTGACCATGTAGCGGGGCCAGACCAATTCGGTTGGGCCTGAGAATTGCATAATGCTCATCACCGCCGAGTAGGCCGCCAAGATCAGGATCGCCCACAGCAACGCCCGCACTACCGCTGCGCGGTCGAACGCGGAGCGCCCCACCCGGTACAGCACTAATGGGAGCAGCATCTGAACGACAATCAACCGCCAGACCACCATTGGCACGCCAGTCGCGATCCGTGCAGAACGCCATGCAACCTCCACCATTGCGATGTAGTCGTGCGGACTGATCATCGAGTAGACGTTCCAGGCCATGTACAGCGCCATCGCCCACTCGATCGCGTCCATGCCGCGCGGCCTATCGGGGTTTCGATCCATCCACAGCACCAATGCTCCGACCACCCCCGCGAACACGATCCAGAACGTGTCGATGGGTAGCACGTGCGGTGTCGCGGGCCGCATGCCCAGCGCGATGATCAGAATGATGGATGCGAAGGGCGCGCTTCTCAGGACCAGCACCCCAAGCACGAGAGCGACCGCGCCGAGTACAAGCAGCTGGCCGAACTTTGCACCCGGCAAACGCACCGCCGCGAGAACTACCACCATCGCGGCGAGGGCCGCCGCCGCCGCCAGCCATGCGCCCAATTCGCTGCCACCGGTCTTTGGGTCGGTCTTCCTGGTCAATACAAAGAACGGTGTCGACCCAGACTGGGTCGTTGCCGACAACCATCCGCCGAATTGGCCGCCACGGGTCCGCGGGCGTGTTCTCCCGGGCAATACCATCATCGGTCTCGATCCAGGCGGGAGTCTGCTAGGACACTTTCTTCGGGTAACGAACTCTGCAGGTTCACGGGTGTGATAATGGGCTCGGATAGGCTTTCGACAGCCGCACTACGGCGGGTGTTTCGCCAGCCAGCTTGCCCGTCGTTCGATCCTTCGATCAGCACGGCACCCAGCACAACCGTGGTGTGTGCCTTCGCGAGGGCCTCGGCGGCGGCAGTGACGTCGCCGGCCCGGGACTTCCCTCTGGCGGCGACGAGGAGCGTACGCTCGGCGGCGGCGCACAGCAATTGCGCCTCGGTGGAATCGGCGATCGACGGCGCCGCCACCACGATTGTATCTGCGACCGGCCGAAGCTTGTCGAGGAGCGCGCAGATTCGCTCACGGGTAACACGCGAGGACCGATCGGCAATTGCGCTGCTACCGCCGGGCAGGACCTTCATCGATGCAACCGCACCGTCGTGCAGCACCTCATCGAACCGGTCGATCCAGCTGTTGTCGGCGAGAGCATCGATAAATCCCCAGCCTCCTTGGCACGACGCCTCGTCGGCGTAGACCAGAACGGTCCGATGCCCTTGCTTCGCCCAGAGCTCGGCCAGCGTCCGTGCGACATCCTGCGCTCCACGGGCTCCACGGATATCGGTGACCGCCACGACCTTCGGCATACCGAGGTCTCCGGAACCCACCATGTTGGCGAGTGTCCGGAATCGGTTTTCGCGCAACCGATTCCGCGCGACCGATCCAGATTCGGGCACCTCGACCAGCGGTTCGACGTCGGTCTTCTCCCGTATGTCAGCCGAACTCCACAACCGCGTCGACAAAACGCTGAGACCCAGCGCGGCAAGGAGGCCGAGCAGCAATCCACCCGCAGCCGGGAGGACCAGGCTGCCCACACCCTGTTGCGCGTTCGTGGTGACGCCGGCCCGCAGTTGGAGGTCTTGGAGCTCGTTGGTCAAGTCCTGTCGCGTGTTGAAAATTTGCTGTTGCAGAGGGACGGCCAGCAACGGATTGATCGGATTGTTGGACGCAGGCTGAGTGCGGTCCAATTGCGATGTCAGGTCCGCGAGTGTTTGTTTCTTCTCCGCTTCGTGGATCGCGTTGATGTCCTGACGGAAGGCAACGGCCATGTCCTGCGCCGCAGTCTCTGCGGCTTTCGCGTCGTCTGCGGTGGCTTCGATCGTCAGGATCGGGCTTGCGGCAACTGGTTTCGCCTCGAAGGTGATCCCACCGGGAATGTGGTTGGCGGCCTGCAACCGGGCGATCGTTTCTGGGTTGTTGAATAGCACGACGTAGCCCTGGACCAGCGCAGCGTCTTGATCGGGCGCTCGGTTTGGCGAGGATACGATAAGTTCCGACTTCCCGACATACGTCGGATGCGCAGTGAGCAAGGACACACCCGCTAGGGTTACGATGAGCGCCGCGATCGCCACAACAACCCACCATCGCTGCTTGATCTGCTCGATCCGGCGCTTCAACAGAAGATTCATGTCCCCACTTGCGCTGACCCGGCGCATCGATTCACCCACGCTCAGTACGCTCCCGACCCACCGCAAATTACCGTGACGCTCGCCGCAATGGCCAAATCGCTTAGCATCGACCAGTTCTCGACGTAAGACAGGTCCAGCCTCGCCGAGTCCTCCCAGGACAGGTCGGATCGGCCGCTGACCTGCCACAGTCCGGTAATGCCGGGACGCACCAGCAGCCGGCGACGTATTCGGTGGTCGTAGGTCTCGACTTCGCGCCGCAGTGGCGGGCGGGGTCCTCGACCACGCTCATGTCCCCACGCAGTACGTTGATGAACTGCGGCAGTTCGTCGATGCTGTACCGGCGCAAAAGCCTGCCCACCCGAGTGACTCTGGGGTCCTCGCGGATCTTGAACAGCACACCGCCGACACTGTTGTTGAGGTCGGCCACCTCCGCCAGTCGCCGGTCGGCGTCGACAACCATGCTGCGGAACTTGATCATCCGGAACGGCACACCGTCCAGGCCGATGCGTTCGGAACAATAGAAGACGGGGCCCCGACTGGTTACCTTTATCGCAACTGCAGCAGCGATCATGACCGGCGAAGCCGCCAGCAGCGCCAGCAGTGAAAAGCAAACATCGAATGCGCGCTTCTGAAACCGTTTGGCCCCCTGATACTGCGGCTTGTCAACGTGGATCAGCGGTAGGCCGGCCACCGGGCGCACGGTCAGCCGCGGGCCGGCCACATCGACTATTCCCGGCGACACGACCAGGTCGACGCCGAGCTTCTCCAACTGCCACGACAGGTCGCGGATGCCTTCTGGCCCCAGCTCCGCGGCCGACGTCAACGCGACGGTGTCGGCCTGCGACGCTACGATCGCGTGTCGAATGTCGGCTTCGTAGGGGAACACGGTCAGCGGCCCGAGGCCGGGGACGACGATGTTTTCACGGTGGGGAATACCGGGAGTGCACACACCAGCTACGCTGTAGCCTTCGGCTGGATGCCGCGTCAGCGACAGCGCGAGGGCCTTGACCTGATCGGGGCTCGCCGATTGCGAGCACGGCGGGCTCGGTGAAGCGGCCGCGGCGACGCTGCGCTGCGACGTACCTGCGGGCCAGGTTGCGATTGACGGACAACGCGAAAAGGCCGAGCGGTTACGCGATCGCCGGATAACCGCGTGCGATCTCGAGCTTGAACA
>CAVSSC010000009.1:0-7578 GCA_963730415.1 uncultured Actinomycetota bacterium
AACCTCGCCGAGGCCCTCACCGCCCGAAGGCGGGGATCAACCCCGTGGATCTCGGTCGCGGCCGCCATGGCGTGTGTCGCGGCGTTGGCCGCGCTCATCGCCAAGAGCAGCCTCGAGTCCGTCAGTGTGTTGGTCGCGATGGTCGCATTGTCCTTCGGCATCGAGGCCACCTTCCGAAAAATCAGCGGCAGGCCTATCCACGCATAGGCGAAGCCGGCGATCACCGCCTGCGTCTAGCAGCGGAAAGTGGGGCAGCGCACCGAAAGTGGTGGCAAACCCCGGTCACCATCTGCGACGCTGATACTGTTCGTTCCCCGCGGCGCGGCCGCCCTGAGCAACGGACATACGACATGACCAGGAGGCGAAGTTGCCGGCGCTCTGGAAACGACTGGCAGAGGCTACCCGGGTAAAGCCGGGGTCCAAGGTGGACCTGGCCAAGGACTTCGATCCCGGCCGCCACGACAAACAGCTTCGAAAAGACCACGGCGCCGCGGTGCTGGCTGACGCGAAGGCGGCGCTGCTGGATTTGCAGGACCGCTTCTTCGCCCAGGCCGACCAGTCGCTGCTGATCATCCTTCAGGCGATCGACGCGGCCGGTAAGGACGGCACGATCAAGCACGTCATGAGCGGCCTCAACCCCGAGGGTGTCGACGTGTACAGCTTCAAGACGCCATCGGCGACCGAGCAGGCACATGACTACCTCTGGCGCCACCAAAGGTCGCTGCCGGAACTGGGCCGCATCGCGGTGTTCAACCGGTCCCACTACGAGAACGTATTGATCACCCGGGTGCACCCTGAGACGTTATGGCCACGCACCGCGGTGCTCAACGCTGGGGACATCTGGCAGCGGCGGTATCGCGACATCAACGACTGGGAGCGCTACCTCACCGACAACGGGACCGTCATCGTCAAGCTGTTTCTCAATGTCTCCAAGGGCGAACAGGCGCGCCGATTCCTTGAGCGCATCGACGAACCCCAGAAGAACTGGAAGTTCTCCGTCGCGGATCTACGCGAGCGCGCGTTCTGGGACGACTACCAGCGGGCCTTTCAAGACATGCTCAGCCACACCAGCACCGTCTGGGCACCCTGGCATGTGATCCCCGCAGACCACAAATGGTTCAGCCACGTGTCGACTTCCGCGGTGCTGTTGGAGACGCTGCGGGATCTCAACCCGCAGTATCCGCAGGTCGACGCCGCCGCCAAAGCTGAGCTGGCAGAGGCAAAGAAGGAGTTGGTGGGCAACGACGGTGACGCGGCCGCACAGTCGTCGTGACAAGGTGGACCGGTATGGACCCACGTCGACGGGGCGCACCGACATACCACGGACGGATACTGACGCACCCGACATTGACCGGTGTGGTGGGCGAATGAGGAGGACGACCCGTGGCGCTTACGCTGAACCAGGCCCGTTCGGTCTACGACCGGATCGGACGCGTCCAGGACTGGCAGGCCTTCTATGAGGACGCGACGATAAACCGGCTCGTGGCCAAGGCGGCCTTCACCGGGGACCAGACTATTTTCGAGTTCGGGTGCGGCACTGGCCGGTTGGCTGCGAACCTGCTGGCGGCGCTGCCTCCCAGTGTCAACTACCTCGGCGTCGACATCAGCCCGGTGATGATCAACTTAGCCACCAGTCGGCTTGCCGCCTGGGCCGAGCGGGCCAAGGTGGTGCTTGTCGACGGCTCACTGCCGCTACCCGCCGATGACGGGTTCGCCGACCGTGTGCTGTCCACGTTTGTGTTCGACCTGCTCGATGAAGCTTACGCACGGACCGTGGTGGAGGATCTGCGGCGGATCCTCGCGCCCAATGGCCGGCTCTGCCTGGCCAGCCTCACTTACGGAGAGCGGCTGCTCGAACGGGCTGTCTCGCGAGGCTGGACCGGTCTCTGGCGCGTTGCGCCGCAGGTTGTGGGCGGGTGTCGCCCCATCAGCATGAGCGTTCTGCTGGAACACGGCTGGAAGATCGAGCATCACTCACGCGTGCATCGTTTGGGACTTGTCATGGACGTCGTCATCGCAGCTCCGAACACGCGCCAACAATGACCGCATGCTCGCCCTTCCCCATCTCGCGCGCCGGCCAAGAAGACCGCGGCAAAGAAATAGCTACGCGGGCAGATCCACCCGCAGCGCCAGGTGCTCATCGAGTATCCGGCGCAGCGCGGCGTCCATCGGATGCGCGGATGCGAGGTCGCGGCCGAACCGGCTGTCCACCACGACTACCGCGCCCTCATGCAGTTCGGCGGTGTCGACCTGATCGACGAAAGGATCGAACAATGCGGGCGGCGTGGCCAGGTAATACAGCGCCCGGCGCGACTCGTTCAACCCGGCGGCATACATCAGTCCGTGTTGGGTGATCACGAAAAGTTCCGAGGTGATCCTGGCGTTCGGGGTCTCGGCTTTGCCCCATGCCATTGCGGCGCACCGGGTCTGTGCCAATCTATCGGGGACGTCGTCAGTCAGCGTGAGTAACCTTTCGACGAGTGCGCCACCCATTCGCGGATATGCGTCGATGGCGGGTCTGAAGTACCGCTGGAAGATCTCGCCGAAAAAGTCGTACAGTTGCTCGCTCATCGCAGCTCCCCAGGTTTCAGACGGACACCTCAATTGTGCGCCCGTACCGTGAGCTGAGCACGAGTTTGGCCAGGACGGCGGCCTCGCTGATGTCGATGCCCTCGGTCGCGGTGAGCAGAGGCCCAGAATGCCCGATGAGGGGCGCGAAGACGTTCTTTGGCAACGACATGACCGACGAGCAATCCGAACACCGAAAAACGATGGTGCCGGAGGCCGCCGGCCTGTGGAACACGCACGGTTGAGCGGTTAACAATTTCGACCTGAAAAAGTCGCCGCGTGTCGGCCCGTCGGCTGGGTGGCGATGATCGCGAGGATGGCCTCAACCCCTTGGGCTGATATGACCTGAGGTAGTCCTTCACAGACGCCTCCGGAGTGTCAGGAAGGGATTGTCACTAGCGACCAAGGCCGCTAGATGCCTGGTCTGGGGCGGCGTGCAGGACCACTATCCCGCGCGACCCCACCCGTACCGTGGCACCGGCGCGCACCGGACTCGCTTCACGGCCGTCATCGGCACCAGTAACGGTGTCGATGACAGGAGTCCATGCCGGCCCGAATTCCTCAGGCGGCAAGGTGAATTCGACCGGTTCGTGGTGCGCGTTGAAGCACAGGACGAAGGAGTCGTCGGTGACGCGGTGGCCGCGGGCATCGAGATCGGGGATGCCCTGACCATTGAGGTAGACCGCGACGGATTTGCCGAAGCCGGAATCCCAGTCTTCGTCGCTCATCTCCGAGCCGTCGGGCTGGAACCAGGAGATGTCTGGCATCCCCTCGGCGCCGCGACGGCGAACCGGCAGTCCGTCGAAGAATCGACGGCGCCGGAACACCGGGTGCGCGGCTCGCAGCGCCGACACCGTCCGAGTGAACTCCACCAGCGCGGTATCGGCGTGGGCCCAGTCGATCCAGGTGATCTCGTTGTCCTGGCAGTAGCCGTTGTTGTTGCCACCCTGCGTGCGGCCGAGCTCGTCGCCATGCGAGATCATCGGCACGCCCTGCGAAAGCAAAGTGGTGGTGAGGAAATTGCGCTGCTGGCGGCCACGCAGTGTATTGATCTCGGGATCGTCGGTGGGCCCCTCCGCGCCGCAATTCCACGACTTGTTGTTGCTCTCGCCGTCGTTGCTGTCTTCGCCGTTGGCCTGGTTGTGTTTCTCGTTGTAGGACACCAGGTCTCGTAGTGTGAAGCCGTCGTGGGCGGTGACGAAGTTGACCGAGGCCACCGGCCGCCGCGCGGTGTGTTCGTAAAGATCGGCCGAACCTGTCAACCGGTGGGCGAACTCGCCCAGGGTTGCCGCCTCCCCTCGCCAGAAGTCGCGCACAGTGTCGCGGTACTTGCCGTTCCATTCCGTCCACTGGGGCGGAAAGTTGCCTACCTGGTATCCGCCCGGCCCCAGGTCCCAGGGCTCGGCGATGAGCTTGACCTGGCTCACGATCGGGTCTTGCTGCACGAGTTCGAAGAAGGCCGACAGCCGGTCGACGTCGTAGAATGCACGGGCCAGCGTGGCGGCAAGGTCGAAGCGGAACCCGTCCACATGCATCTCGATCACCCAGTACCGCAGTGAATCCATGATCAGTTGCAGCGAGCGCGGGTGCCCGACGTTGAGGCTGTTTCCGGTGCCGGTGTAGTCCACGTAGTACCGCTGATCGTCGTCGACCAGTCGGTAGTAGGCGGCGTTGTCGATCCCGCGCATCGACAACGTCGGCCCCATGTGGTTGCCCTCGGCGGTGTGGTTGTAGACCACGTCGAGGATCACCTCGATGTCGGCTTCATGCAGGGCACGGACCATCGCCTTGAACTGCTGGACCTGACCGCCCGGGGTGGCGCTGGTGGAGTACTTGGAGTCGGGGGCAAGGAAGCCGATGGTGTTGTAGCCCCAGTAATTGGACAGGCCCCTGTCGGTCAGCGTGGCGTCGTTGGCGAAATGGTGCACGGGCATCAGCTCGATCGCTGTGGCGCCCAACGATTTCAGGTGGTCGATGACGACCGGGTGCGCGACCGCGGAGTAGGTGCCGCGGCTCGCCTCGGGGATATCGGGGTGCGTCTGGGTCAATCCCTTGACATGCGCCTCGTAGATGACGCTGTCGGCGTACTCCCGTCGCGGCGGGCGGTCCACACCCCAGTCGAAGAACGGGTTGATGACCACCGCTTTGGGCATGCTGGCGGCCGAGTCGTCGTCGTTGCGGCTCTCCGGGTCGCCGAAGTTGTAGCCGAACAGTGACTGGTTCCAATCGAACGTGCCGTCGATGGCCTTGGCGTAGGGGTCCAGCAGCAGTTTGTTCGGGTTGCACCGCTGACCGGCGCCGGGGTCGTATGGCCCGTGCACCCGGTACCCGTACCGCTGGCCGGGTTCGATATTGGGCAGGAAACCGTGCCAGACGAAGCCGTCGACCTCCGGAAGCACGATCCTGGTTTCGGCGCCGTCTCCGTCGAACAGGCACAGCTCGATCCGCTCGGCCACCTCGCTGAACAGCGAGAAGTTCGTCCCGGATCCGTCGTAGGACGCCCCAAGCGGGTACGCCTTACCCCGCCATACCTCGGTAACAACGGGGACTGCCGGGCGCTGGCGTCGTCGTCTAGGTCGGTAGGTCACATCGCAGACTCCCTTGTTGTGGTGCGCACAATAACGTAGCGAGTAACGGGCCATGGCGCGCGTCGCTGGCCCCGTCAATTGCGACGGGACAGTCAGTCAGCCGCCCGATGCCGACCTGATCTGACGCATCCGCGCTGTGTGTCTCGCTGCCGTTGACGCATTACGGTTGTTCTGTCTCAGTGCAGTTGTCGCACTGGCGGGTTCTGCCTCCGTTTCATTCGTCGAAGCCGACAATTCCGAGCGCCAAGATCGTGTCCAGCACATCGGTCCCTGGTTTGACGGAGTTGCGATGATGGGTCGATGCGGTCGGCAGCAGCGTTTGCGGGACGGGTGCTGGGGGCGCGGTCGATGCTGTTGTCCTCACTGCACGGCTACCGATCGTCGTGGGTGATCGGCGACCTGGGCGCAGCGCTGACGTTGCTGGCGATCGCGGTGCCTGAGCAGTTAGCCACCGCCCGGCTGGCCGGTATGCCGCCGATCACCGGCTTCTACGCGTTTGTCGCGGGCAGCGTGATGTTCGCGCTGTTGGGATCGAACCCGCAGATGTCGGTCGGCGCCGATTCGACCATCGCCCCGCTGTTCGCCGTTGGCATCGCCGCCGTGGTGTCGGCCATCTCCCCTGACTACGTGGCGCTGATCGGAATCCTTGCGGTGATGGTCGGTGTGGTGGTGGCCCTGGTCGGTCTACTGCGGCTCGGGTGGATCGCCGAGTTTCTGTCGGCGCCGATCATCAGCGGATTCCTTGGCGGGGTAGCGATCATCATCGTGGTACACCAGCTACCTGATCTGCTCGGCCTGCCGGGCGCTGGCGGCAGCACACTGCACCGGGTGGTTGTCACGGTCAGCGACCTGCATCGAATCAACGGGTGGGCGCTGGGCATCGGGGCCGGCGTGTTCACCGTCGTGGTCGTCGCCGAACGGGTCGATCGCCGGCTTCCGGGGGCGTTGGTCGGGCTGATCGGCTCGACGATCCTCGTGGCTGCGTTGAAGCTGCGCGCCCACGGGGTGATGGTGTTGGGGGCGGTGCCCACGGCGCGCCGCACCTCGGGCTGCACGGGTTGTCCTGGTCGGCGCTGGGTGCGGTCGCGCCGATCGCCGGCGTCGTCGCCCTGGTGATTGTCAGCCAGACAGCGGCGACGACCCGCGGCTTCGCCGACCAGGGCGCATATGACGTGGACGTCAACCGCGACTTCCTCGGCGTCGGAGCCGGCAATGTCGTCGCCGGCCTAATCGGCGCCTTTCCGGTGGACGCAAGCCCGCCACGAACCGCCGCAGTGGTCTCGGCCTCCGGGCGCACCCAGGTGGCCGGTCTGGCTGCTGCCGGCGCCCTGGTGCTGTTGATCCCTGCCGTCGCCCTGCTCGAGGACCTGCCCTTGGCGACCCTGGCTGCGATTCTGATCTTCATCGCCACCCGAATCCTGCACGTCCACGATCTCCTCGCCATCGCCCGCTACGATCGTTTCGAATTCGGACTGGCTCTGATCACCCTGCTCACGGTCGCACTCGTCGGCGTCGAACAGGGCATCACCGTCGCGGTCGCGTTGGCCATCCTCGACCGCACCCGCCTCAGCGCCCGCCCGCACCTGCACGTCCTGGGCCGCATCCCCTCGACCACCAGTTGGGCCCCGCTCGAGGGCACCGAACACGCCATCGAGGTTCCCGGGGTCCTCGTGGTGCTGTTCGCGACACCCCTCTGGTATGCCAACGCCAGTCGTTTCAGGTCCGACTTGACTGCCGCGGTCGACCGCGCGGGTCACTCACTTCGGCTCGTCGTGCTCGACGCGATGGGAATGACTGATCTTGATTACACCGGAGCATGCGCATTACGCCAGATGCTCGACCGACTCGACCACAGTGGCGTGTCCTTCGCGATGGCAAGAACCAACAAAACGGCCCGCGCCGGCTTGGCGCGAAGCGGCATCCTGGCGCGGATCGGCGAGGACCACTTGTTCGCCTCCGTCGGCGAAGCAGTCAACGCTCTGCACCCCTAAGCGTCGTCGAGTTTGAGCACCAAGACCGACAAGGTGATAACAGGTAGTGCAACTTGGACATTGGATGCGAAACTCGCGCGTCCACGCCTTCCATCTCACCAACCCTCGTCTACATGCCGAGATCGTTGTGCGCGGCGCCATCTACTACTTCGTCCATCTATTCTGCCCATCGCACTCGCATTGCCACGAACTGCCATCGGCGGGCGATCTCGGTAGTAATCAGAAGTGAAAATGGCGGTTGCGCTCACCCCAATCGCACGTTGGAGTCGAACGGCCCACGGTCCCTAGGAAATTGCATTAGGTGCTGACTTCGGCGGTTTTGCGAATGGGTCTGCTGCTCTGTCGTACATGACTCGGAGGAGTTCAGGTGACCGTAAGTTTTTCGTCGATGTCGGCGCTTGAGATTCTTGACTCGTGCGGTCGACCCACCT
>CAVSSC010000010.1:0-9402 GCA_963730415.1 uncultured Actinomycetota bacterium
AGATTCGGGCGGGCGCTCAGTCATCGTCGACGCTGAGATTGGCCTCGTCCGCGCCCGCCTCAATCCGCATGCGGCGGTGGAGCCAACGGTAGACGGCGCGCCGACCCTAGGCGTTCGCACGGGCTTTCATCGCACCGAGCAGCAGGTGGTGCGGACCCAGCAGCCCGGGATGTGCCGCTGCGAACTCGCGGTTGAAGCCGATGTACTGCTCGGCTGTCTCGCACTAGCCGCACACTCCACTGCGATGGACTGACCCGGAAAGCGGCAAGCGATCGGGGCACCGCAACGAGGTTTCCGCGAATCAGCACCGCGCAGTATGTCGCCTGGTCGATCAGATAGGGGAACCGGGCGTCCCAACCGCCCGCATCGACCAACACCGAGCGTCTGAACAACACCGACGCCGGTTCGCCGAAGATGTTGGTGCCGGCCAGCACGGTCTTGCGAATAGCGTCGGCGCCGTGTACTTCCCCGCGCAGTCCGGCCAGCCCACGGTTACGCAGCACGGGCGTTCCCGCGGCGTCGATGACGTCTCGGGGACTGGCGGCCATCACCGCCGCCGGGCGAGCTCCAATGCCGCCACCTGCTCTGCCAGGCTGTCCGGCGAGAGGAGATCGTCGCCGCACACGAGTTTGATGAACTCGCCGGTCGCGAGGTCGGTGACGGCGTTGAAGTTCGCCGGACCTCCCCCGCCGGGAGCCAATCGGCTCAGCCGTACTCGCGGGTCGGCGGCAAAAGGTTGCAGCGCTTCCCAGGTGCCGTCGGTGGAGCTGTGATCGGAGACCACCAACTCGAAGTCGGTGAAAGTCTGCCCCAGGATCGAGCGCATCGTGGCGTCGATGAACGCAACGCTGTTGTATGCCGGAACGACGACCGATACCCGTGGTGTCACGATCAGGCTTGCTGTTGCTCTGCCACGCCCAGTTCGGCCCGGCTCCGGCGGAATGAAAATCCGCGATGAGCAAACCAGGTGTACACAACGGTCGCGCCGGTGATGACCAGCTGAGACAGGAGCACCGGCCAGCCGAACACCTCCACCAGCAGCGGTAGCACGGCGAAATTGAAGCTCAGTGTCGACAGGTTGACCAGCTCAAACCGGGCCAAATCACGAAGCACGTGACCGGTTACCTGGAATACGAACCTGCGGTAGAGGACGAACGCGCACAGCACGGCAGCAATATGTGCGCAGGCCAACGCGCCCAGATACCCGATAGCTCCGTGTGGAAAGAGCCACAGGAACAGAACGAACCAGGCTGTTCCGATGGCGGTGTTCATGCCACCCACGATGAGGAAGGCGACGCGTTGGTCCCGAATCAGCCGAAACAGCGGGCCGGGAACGCCGGTCATCCCCGCTGGCGGACGGACCTCCGCGTCGTCGCCCGCGAAGGCGTCGAGAGTCATCTAAAGCCTGCCTAAGCGGACGCCTGGACCGGCGGGATAGCCCGCTGACTAGCTGACCCGGTGCCGGCGGCCGATGTGTCGGTGCCTCCCACCATGTCGCGGATCATGAACAGCGGCCGGCCCTTGCTCTGGTCGTACAGGCGGCCCAGATAGGCGCCGATGATGCCGAGCATCAGGAACTGCGTACCCGTCAGCAGACCGATGGCGGCCATCAGCGAACTCCAGCCGGGAACCGTGTGTCCTTGCAACGCGCCGACAACGGAGTTGATTGCGGCGGCGAAGCCGATGCCCGCCATAATCCAGCCGAGTATTATCGACAAGCGAAGCGGCACCATTGAGAACGACGTGATGGCGTCAGCAGCAAACCGCAACATCTTGGCGAACGGGTACTTGCTCTCACCGGCCGCGCGCGCATCGCGGTCGTAGACCAGCGGCACCTGCTTGCCGCCGATCCATGACACCATTCCGCGGACAAATCGGTGCCGTTCGGGCATGGCGATCAGCAGATCCAGCACACGACGTGTGATCAAGCGGAAATCGCCGGTGTCGCAAGGGATATCAACATCGGTCATGCGGCCGATCAGCCGGTAGAAGATCGCGGCGGTCGCCCGCTTCAGCATGCCGTCGCCTTCACGCCGGCGGCGCTGCCCGTAGACGACGTCGGCGCCGTCGTCCATGAGCGCCATCATCTCGGGCAACAGCTCGGGCGGATCCTGCAGGTCGGCATCAATGATCAGGACACGCTCACCGCGGCACACGCTCAGTCCCGCGGTGAACGCGAGCTGATGCCCATGGTTGCGCATCAACCGCACGCCAACGACGCGCGGATCCTCCACGGCCGCCTTCTCGATGATTTCCCAGGTCCGATCCCTCGAACCGTCATCGACCAAGACCAACTCGCTGGTTCCGCCCAACGAATCCAGCACGCCCCCGACCCGGGTCAGAAACAGCGGCAGGGCGTCTTCCTCGTCGAAGCACGGCGCTACCACCGAGACCGCCGGGCGACACAGCACGGTCATAGGCTTTAGGGTAATTCTCAGGTGCGCTTCGCGCGGGTATTTGGCAAAGATCGTGTGACGATTTCATCGAGCCGTAACCGACGGTCACAGCAAGCTATCGACGTTGTCTGCTGGTCAGAGCACGCGCGGACTCGGTCGAGGTCCGCGCATGCCCGCTTGTTCTGTTGGTAGCGGTCGCCCAGCTCGTTCCATCCCACCCAGGAGATATTGGGAAACGACGCCGCCTCGGGCGGAGAAAAGAGCAAGAGGTCATCGATCACCAGGTACGGGAATGGTTCGGCCGTTTGGAATTCGCAGCTCAGCTCCGATGCGTTCCGCTCAAGTTCTTCGACGTTGAAAACCGAATCCGCCGCCTGGTTCCCCTGGGTTCTCGGCCAACACCAAGGCCGGCAATCAACCTAAGCTGGGAAAGGCCAGCGCGCTTAGTACTGCAGCCGTAGATCGGGATTGCTGATGCTGGCGTGTCTGCGCTGGTGGGAGCGGTGACCGCGGCATTGTTCGGTGTTTGTGAAGACAACTGAATTGGCCGCGGTCGCCGCGGCTCATAGCGTAGACCCTGATCGGTGGCAGACGGAGTTCTCGGCGGTGATCGATCGGATCGCGCCGCGTTTTGCCCGATACGAGCCAAGGCGCGGCGCCGCCTCGCCGAACTGGCCGCCCGCCTGACGCGCGGCCGCACCCGCCGCACCCGCGAGCAGGTCGAGGCCGAGATCGCCGCGATCCGCAAACCGCGCTGGGTGGCCGACATCATCACCGTCACCCTCACCGGCGACAACCCCACCCAGCTGCGGCTGCACTGGCACACCGACAACAAAGCCCGAAAATGCTTGGAAAAACTGATCTTCGGCAAACGAATCCTGTTCACCAACCGCGACTGGCCGGTGCCCGACATCGTGGCCGCCTACCGCTCGCAATCCGACGCCGAATTCGGCTTCCGCCAACTCAAGGACCCGCACGTGGTCTCGTTCAGCCCGATGCACCACTGGACCGACTCCAAGATCCGGGTGCACGTGTCCTACTGCGTGCTCGCGCTCGCCGTCGCCCACCTGATGCGCCGCCACGCCGCCCACACCGGGCTGCACCTGTCCGTGCGCGAGTTGCTCGACCAGCTCGCCGGCATCGAAGAAACCGTGCTGCTCCACCACGACGGCGGCAAGGGACGCCCCCGCGTGCAACGCATGCTCACCGACATGACCCCAACCCAACAGAAACTGGCCGACCTGTTCGACATCCACCAGTACGCACCCGCCCGCTGACCTCGCCCGGGTCGGCGTGCCATCCCAGCCAGTTGGGTAATACACCAGCGCACCCCGAAAACACCACCCCACCAGCCGAAACCAGACCCACGATCATGAAAGGCCGGAAACTCCCGCTAGAGGTACCGCTATCCTCACCTCGATAGAATTTATAAGCGCTATCGCGTCTTAATCAGTATCCATTCGTTGTCCCACAGGCCGCCCCACTGGGGGATGATTTTGCGCCCGCTAGTGTAAGCAACTCGCCATGCTCCTTCGCCAATTTTCTGCTCGATGAGTTGGTCGAGATTCCGCTGCTGCAGCGGCTTGCCCTGGTTGTATACGTTCTCATTCAATTGAAGGGTCATAAGCTGCCTCTGGTAAAGGATCCATTTCGGCGGCGACTGCTGCAACTCATCCATCATGCGCTGAATGGTGTCCTTGCTCGTAATATCGAAGAACGTCTGCACATAACCATGCCACGGTGGGGTGGAGCAGAAGTAGTTGCCGCCCGGGAACGGCAGCGACAACAGTTCATTATCGGAACCGCTATTTCTTATCTGCGGGCAGATCTGCTGGATCATCCGCAGCAATTCGTTGCCGATGTACATTGGACCGTAGTCGGGATGCCGATACCAGGTGCGATCCGTAAATACTGGCTTCTCCTTGTAAGTATGCCAACGGTATGGTTCGGCGGCTCGGGTGGTGAGCGCGCAGACTGTCGTCAGAACGGCCAACCCGACCAAGATGTCGCGCGGCCAATGTGTATCCAAGTAGGGCCAGCGCGTCGTCAAGTGACGCCAGCGCGCCTCCAAGCGAGGCCAGCGCTCCTTCAAGCGAGGCCAGCGCTCCTTCAAGCGAGGCAAGAGCTCGTTCAAGCGAATGGGAGAGCTGATCGCCAAAAGCACGATAAAAACACCCGCGGGCTCATAAGCAAGGCTGTAGTGCGTTCCGCCCGTGGACATCGCCGCCGAGGCGAGCTGCCCGAGAGGGATTAACAGCAGGATCTCTCGCCTGTCCCAACTGTTGGTGGTGCGCTTGGGGTCGCACAACCAGAAAACAAATCTCGCCGCTACCCAAATGCCAAACCCGTACGCCAGCAAGACGACGACACCAGTGACCGCTGTCACCAATAGGTCGTCGGAAAAAAGGCCGATCCGCTTGGCCGCATCCCCGACCAGCTGCGTCCCTAACAAAGCCAATCCAAGCTGCCACCATCCAACCTTCCGCCTGAGCGGAAGGAAGAAAAATGCCAAGACGAGCGCCCCCTCGAAAGCATGAAGGATCCAACTGATGTGGTCAATCTGAAACAGCCATGCGGCAGTGTTCCAAGGCAGCCGCAATGGTTGTGCCAATACGCTGCCACCACTGCCCTTGATCCTGACCGCCTTGAAGAACGTATTTATTGCATAATCGTGCAGGGAGTCCCCGGTGAGGCTGACGATGAGCAGGCCAGTGAAGCCGGTGGCGAGAGAGAACAGCAGAAGCGACAGCAGTTTTTTCGAGGGAGCCAAGCACACAATAGCGAGGAAGACGCCGACGAACAGCGCAGCGCCATCATTGGGCCGAGTGGTCACCGCCAGCCCGGAGAGCGCGCCAAGGATCGCGGCCAGTCCTAGGGTGCGACGAAGGCTGGACGACGTTCTGAGTGACAGCAGCGCCAGCAGCGAGTAGAGCCCGAAGCAATCGGCGAGCAGGTGGTAGTCGTTGAAAACGATCGCTCCGAAGGCGGTGGAAACGAAAAAGGAGCAGGCGAACAGGATCGCCTTGTGCGCATCGGAGAGCTTGGTCTGCCGAACGAGCAGCAAAAGACCCAGGCAATACCCCACCAGGTGCAGCACCCCAGGGATCCTCGAGAGGAGCCAACCCTTGCCCAGCAAGGCCGTGAACGCGCTCGTTTCGAGCACGAACAGCGGTTGCAGCGGCATATGCAAATCGGCGTACAGGCGCTTCCCGCTGTCAAGGAAGTAGCTATACCAAAACCACATTCCGTCACATGGAGGCTCTACGTTGACGAGCAGGACCAATCCGAACCCTATGCAGGAGACAAAGGCAAGCGTCTGAAATACGTTACTGCGGTTAACAATTCGGTCAAGCCGAAGCCCGGCCGTTGGGCGCCTTGGCTTAGAATAATCCGTTGTTGGCGTGGCGCCGTCTTGGAGCCGCGGGCCAGATATCCGGACGTCTTGCCGAATGCGACGAAACCCACTAACACTCCGGCTTGGCGCAGCTTCTTGTGCGTCCCCCTCGAGGACGCGTTTGACCCGAATGCTCGAGATGCATGGAACGGAATGCTAGCTAGCAATGGGACGCACTGGGCCTAGAACGACAAATCTGAAGCCGTCAGAAGATGAACGCTTTGCGACCACCCGTTGAAGCCGTCACCGAGGAACCGGTTCCCCTCTCTGTCAAGCTCACCTGAGGCACCTGCCCACTGACAATTAGTGACCCGAGGGCGGGGATGGAGAGATTCCCCGAATGACAAGCAAGGTGAGCGCGTTGCTTAGAGCGCCCGGGGTCGTAGACCCTGGGCGGGTGGATGACGCTGGAACGGAACGTCCCGATCCCGAAGTGCCCGAGAGGGCGAAGCGGCGGACGTTCACGGCCAAGTACAAGTTGGAGATCTTGGCCGAGTATGACGCCGCGCCGGAGGGCGCGAAGGGGGCGTTGTTGCGCCGCGAGGGCTTGTACTCCAGCCATATCGTGGAGTGGCGCAAGGCGCGTGATGCGGGTGCGCTGGCCGGGTTGGCGGTGCCGCGCGGCCGCAAGCGCCGTGACCCGCAGGCCGAGAAGATTGCCCGCCTTGAGGCTGAGAAGCGCCAGTTGGAGCAGGAGCTGGCCAAGGCCCGTTTCGTGGTGGATGTGCAGGCAAAACTACACGCGCTCTTGGAGACGCTCTCCGAGAGCGCGGACACCGAGACGAGGTCGACGCCATGACCGACCAGGCCGTCGCCGAACTCGCCGGGTGCATCGGCGTGCGGGATGCGTGCCTGGCCGTAGGCGCGTCGCAGGCCGGCTACTACCGGCGGCACCGCGTCAGCCCGGCATCTGAGCGGCCGGCGCCGATCCCGCACCGCGAACGGCCGCAACCGCGTGCCCTGAGCGCCCAGGAGCAGCAGGCGATCCTCGACGTGCTGCACAGCGACAGGTTCGTCGACATGTCCCCGGCCGAGGTGTGGGCCACGCTGCTCGACGAAGGTGTTTACCTGGGCTCGCAGTCGACCTTCTATCGGCTGCTGCGTCAAGCGGGCCAGGTGCGTGAGCGCCGCGCCCAGGCCACCCATCCCGCGAAGGTGAAACCCGAACTCGTCGCCAACGGCCCAAATCAGGTGTGGTCGTGGGACATAACGAAGCTGCTCGGCCCAGCGAAATGGACCTACTACTACCTCTACGTGATCTTGGACATCTATTCCCGCTACGTCGTCGGCTGGATGGTCGCCAGCCGTGAATCCGCCGCGCTGGCCGAGGTGCTGATCCGCCAGACCTGCGCCAAGCAGGCAATTGGCCGTGACCAGTTGACCATCCACGCTGACCGCGGCTCATCGATGACCTCTAAACCGGTGGCATTCCTGCTCGCCGATCTCGGCATCACCCAGTCGCATTCGCGACCGCACGTCTCCAACGACAACCCGTTCAGCGAGGCGCAGTTCAAGACGCTGAAGTACCGGCCCGACTTCCCCGGCCGGTTCACCTCGATCGAGGCGGCGCGCGTGCACTGCCAACAGTTCTTCCCTTGGTACAACGATCAACATCGCCACACCGGACTGGCACTTCATACGCCCGCCGACATTCACTACGGCACCGCCGAAATCACCCGCGAGAAGCGGGCCGGCGTACTCGATGCCGCCTACGCCGCCCACCCGGAACGCTTCGTCCGAAAGCCACCGCGGCCACCCGCGCTCCCAACCGAAACATGGATCAACCGGCCCGACAACACCGAGGAGGCCGCTCAGTAAATTCAGCTGACCGGTGCCTCAAACAGGTTGACAGATCTCGCGGCCTGTGACCATGCAGATCACCCTGCCTATAAATGACTGGGGGCACACCTACCGTCACTACAGGCTTTTAGCGAAAACGGTAATTTCATATTCAACTGAGGCAACGAATATCGCCGGGATCGTGGTGAAAATTCGGACGGCCTCGTCGCTACGCTACGGCCTAGTGGCGGCTCCGATGGAAGCGGCCATTGGCTGCATTCTGGAAGGCTGCATTCTGGAACAGCGCCCAGCGACTCGCGGCCACGCCTCACTGATGGCATTCCCGTTCTTGGGGACCCAGACGGGTTAGCCTCCGCCTCCGCAGTGGCGACCTTCCGGGGAGATGTCATGGCTGTCGGTGACCGGGACCGCGGGCCACCGCTGCCGTAAGCTCCCGGCCATGAGTACCTGGCATACGACGTGACTAGTTTGGTGAGTGAGAGCGCGCGCGCACTCGCCTCGCGGGCGCTCGGCGACGATCGGATACTCATCACCGGCGCGTCAGGCTGGCTCGGGAGGACCGCCCTGGACCTGCTTGCCCCGCTTGGCCTGCCGACGCTGGCCCTGGCGAGCCGGCCCCGGCTCATCCAAGTCGCTGATTTCGAGATCGAGTGCCGTGTGTGGGACGACCGAGAGGTGGCGGCCTTCGCTCCGACAGTCGTGCTGGATTGCGCATTTCTCACTCGCGGCAGAGTTGCTGACATGCCGCTCGGCGAGTACGTCGCGGCGAATCGTGCGCTCACTGAGCACCTAACCTACGCCGCGCAGCTGTCCACCGTACGGCTTGCCCTGACCGTATCCAGCGGGGCGGCGGTCCACCCGCATGACGCCGTCGAGCACCCGATCGAGGACAACCCATACGGCTACCTCAAACGCGAGGCCGAGTACCGCTTAGCGCAAGCCGCCGCCGACAGCGGTGCAGTACCCGTCATCGCACGCGCCTGGAGCATCTCCGGTGCTCACGTTCAGGAACCGCAAGGCTATGCCCTGGGCTCGATGATCCGAGACGCATACGCGGGCGGGATCCGCATCGTGGCATGCCGTCCGGTGTTTCGCCGCTACGTGCTCGCCGAGGAGCTGCTCGCTCTGGGCATCGCCGAGGGCGGCGTCGGCCCTGCCACGATCGACAGCGGCGGAGAGCTGGTCGAGATGGACGAACTCGCCGCGCGCATCGCCTCGATAGTGCGCCCTGATGCAATCATCACCCGGGGCAACGTCGATCCCCGCGACACGGATCGATATCATTCCGACGGCAGGGATTGGGAAAGATATTGCCAGAGATGGGGTTTCGTGAGCACACCCCTTGATCATCAGATCGAGATCACCGCCCGCGGAGTGCTCGGCCGAGTTAGCTGACGCCGACGCGTCGGCGGTTTGGTCATTAGCACGATTGTCGTTTTTGGAGTAGCGCTTCGAGTTCGGCTCGGCCCTGTGGCGAGCCGATTTCGTAGAAGCGGTCCGGAACTTCGAATCCGGCCAGCTGGCTGTCGGCCGCGAGGGCGGACAGGACCGGCGCAAGGTCGTACACCGTCGCGGGCGGCACGCGTTCCGCGAGGACGCTGCGGCGCAGCGCGGTCAGGCCGTAGTCGATCCAACACATCTCGGGCGGGCGCTCGGAAAGTCCCTTGGCGTAGCGTACGATCCGGCGGCGATCGAAGATCACATTGCTGGTGTCCCACTGGCCCTCGTTGCGGTGCACGGTCATCAGTGCAGCTTCCGGACGCCCGCGCAGGCTCTGCGGCACCGCCGCCGGATCGACCTGCAGCCAGGAAT
>CAVSSC010000011.1:0-530561 GCA_963730415.1 uncultured Actinomycetota bacterium
GCACCTGGCCCTGGGTGGCCAGAAAGCCCGCCACGCCGCGGACTAGCGCGTCGGCGTATTTCTGCCTGCCGTCGGGGGACTCCATCAGCGCCGAATCCACGGGATTCTTCATGTTGCCGCACTCGACCAGAATCGACGGGTACTGCGCCAGATTCAGGCCGGTCAGATCCGAGCGCCCGTAAAGACCGTTCTGCCCGATGTAGTTAGCAGGCGGGATGCCCGAGGCCTGCAACTGGTCGCGCATGATGCGGGCGTACTGCACCGACGGTCCGGCCTGCACCTGGTTGAGCGGTGGGGCCGAATAGTTGACGTGGAATCCCCGGCCAGACGGCGGGCCGCCATCAGCGTGGATGCTGAGGACCGCGTTGGGATGTAACGCGTTGGCCGCGTTGGCGCGCTCATCGACACACGGTCCCAGCCCGGTGTCGTTGGCGCGCGACAGGGCGGTCCGGACTCCCAGAGCATTCAACTCGGCGCGCACCCGCAGCGCGGTGTCCCAGGTGAACGTGTGCTCCTGATAGCCGGTGTTGGTCGACGTTCCGCTGGTCTGGCAGTCCTTGGTGCCGCCGCGGCCGGTGGGCACCTGACGGTTGATGGAAGCGTCATTAGAGCCGTTGTGGCCGGGGTCGATGAAAACGACCATGCCGGCGATATTGGAAGGGGTCGCGGTGGCGGTCGGGATGATTACTGTCGAAGCAGCAATAATCACGCCGACGATCGTTCTGATGCCGACACGCCTGCTCACTGGTACGTCCACGGCGCAAAGGTAACCTCGCGCGGTCTACGCTGAGTGTTTCGAATCGCCGGACACGCACAGGCGAAACCAACTCGAGACCAAGATGCGAGGGGACTGTCATGCAACCCGGAGGCGATATGTCGGCGCTGCTGGCCCAGGCGCAGCAGATGCAGCAAAAGCTAATGGAAGCCCAGCAACAGCTCGCGAACGCTGAGGTGCACGGTCAAGCCGGCGGGGGTTTGGTCAAGGTCGTCGTCAAAGGCAGTGGCGAGGTGGTCGCGGTGAAGATCGATCCCAAAGTCGTCGACCCCGGGGACATCGAGACCTTGCAGGACTTGATCGTCGGCGCCATGGCCGACGCATCGAAGCAAGTCACCAGAATGGCGCAGGAGCGGCTGGGGTCGCTGGCCGGGGGGATGGGTGGCCCGCCGGCCCAACCGCCAACGCCGGCACCGGGGCTTTAGATTCTCCTACCGACATGTTCGAAGGACCCGTCCAGGATTTGATCGACGAGCTCGGCAAGCTGCCGGGTATCGGGCCCAAGAGCGCCCAGCGCATCGCCTTCCACCTGTTGTCGGTTGAACCGCCGGATATCGACCGGCTGACCGCGGTGCTGGCGAAGGTCCGCGACGGCGTGCGGTTCTGTGCGGTGTGCGGCAACGTCTCCGACAACGAGCGTTGCCGGATCTGCGCGGATCCCCGACGGGACGGCTCGCAGGTGTGCGTCGTCGAGGAGCCGAAGGATGTCCAGGCCGTCGAGCGCACCCGCGAATTCCGCGGCCGCTACCACGTGCTTGGCGGTGCACTTGATCCGCTGTCCGGAGTGGGGCCCGATCAGCTGCGGATCCGCGAGCTGCTGAGCCGGATCGGGGAGCGGGTCGACGATGTCGACATCACCGAGGTGATCATCGCCACCGACCCCAATACCGAAGGTGAGGCGACCGCCACCTACCTGGTTCGAATGCTGCGCGACATCCCCGGTCTGACCGTGACGCGGATCGCGTCCGGGCTGCCGATGGGCGGCGACTTGGAGTTCGCCGACGAGCTGACACTGGGCCGCGCGCTCACCGGCCGCCGGGCCATGGTCTGAGGCTTGTCGCGCGGCCGTCTGTTACTTGGTCACGACGGCAAAGTTGTCGCTGGTGTTCCACGCCGCTTCGAAGGTCGCGATGGGAACCTGCTCGTCGCGGCCGGCCTCGATGCCGCTGTCGTTGAGGTGCACAACACCGGCTTTGTCGTCGATGCCGGTGACGACCACGAAGTGGTTTTCCTGGGTGCGGTTGCCAGGCTCGTTCCAGATGGTTTTGTCGTTGAGTCCGACGATCACCTTGTGCCCTTGATCCAGATCCTGCACCAGCGCGTCGGTATTGGTGTGGGCCGCGGCGGCCTGGATGCCGTAGTGCGCCAGTAGCACCGGCAGGTCTCGGTTGCTGGTTCTGCCGCCGGGGCGGTAGATCGGTCCGGGGTGGCTCACGCTGGGGATGTTTTCAGCCGTGGCGGTGATCTCGTTCTCGGTGGGCTCGTGGCCGGTGATCTGCCCGACCACATCGGCCACCGCCATCTCCGCGCAGTCGTAGTCCTGTTGTTGGTAGCGCCAGTAGGGCGCGGCGGCGGCCGGGTCGCCGTGCATCCCGACGTTCCGGTTGGCGGGGGCGGCGTGGGCCGCGGCGGCGAATCCGACCACCGAGCCAGCGGCGGCCGCGCTCAACACAGCCGCGAGCCCGGCGATGCGCCCCGCGGCGGCGACCCTAGTGCTTGTGTTGGTCATGGGCTTCCTTGTCTCGGGCGCGTTGGTGCGTCGAGAAAAGGCTGGGCGATGGCCCTATACGAATCCTCAAAGAAAGCTTGTCGCGCAGCTAGAGGGCCTCCACGAGCGGCCAGCCGCTCGCGGCGCAACAATTCGACCTCAGGCATCTCCAGCGGCGCCAGCTCACCTACCACCTTGCTTAGCAATAGGTCGGCCAGCTCCGGATTGCGGGCCAGACAGGGTCCGTGCATGTAGGTCGCGACGACGGCGCCCTGCACCGCGCCGTCAAAACCGTCGCCGGCCCGGTTGCCCGCGCCCTTGACCACCGCGCCCAACGGCGATGCCGCGGGTCCCAGGACGGTGCCGCCCCGGTGGTTCTCGAAGCCTGTGAGGCGTTGGCTCAACCCGGCCAGCAGCGGCTTGGTCACCAGCTCACCGATAGTGCGCACGTCCTGCGGTGAGGTGGTCGCATCGAGCAGGCCCACGCCATCGACTCGTTCCCCCGACGACGTCTCATACCACTGTCCGAGCACCTGAACAGCGGCACAGATCGCCAGTACGGGTGCACCCCGTTCCGCCGCGCGCTGCAGCCCCGGATGCTTGATCAGGTGCTTGGTGGCCAGCCGTTGCGCGTAGTCCTCCGCCCCGCCCAGGGTGTAGAGGTCCAACGACTCTGGCACCGGATCGGCCAGCGTCACCTCAACAATCTCGGCGGCGATACCCCGCAACCGCAGCCGCTGGCGCAGCACTAAAGCGTTACCGCCGTCCCCGTAGGTGCCCATCACGTCGGGCAGCACCAGCCCGATCCGTACCTTTGAGTCGGACGCTGTATCAGCCATGGCGCGCCAATGCTCGCTGCAGTTGAAGAAACGCGGTGTAGTTGGCGACGACCTCCACTCGCCCGGGCGGGCACGACGCGATGGCGGCCATGGTGTCGTGCACCAAAGTGTGCTCAACGCCCGCATACCCGAGGCGCACCGCCAGGTCGGTGCCGCGTTCGCCCGCGGCGACCACGGCAGTGTTTTCGAAGTGCTCGAATCGCACATCCCACAGCCAAGACAGGTCCTCGCCGTCGGGCACCTGCCCATTGACCGAGATGACCACCCCGGCCACGTGTTTGTCCACCATCGACAGCGCTTCCTGCCAGCCGGCCGGATTCTTGGCCAGCAGTATCCGCGCTTCGTGCTCACCGATACGCACGGTCCGGTAGCGTCCGGCGACTTCGTCGACCTTGGAAACAGCCGCTACGGCCGCCACTGGATCCGCGCCCACTGCGACGGCGGCGGCCACGGCCTGGGCGGCGTTGCCCCGATTCACCGCGCCCGGCAGCGCCAACCGCATCGGCAGGGCCAGCCCGTCGGGCCCGTAGAGGGTGTCGTCGTCGAACCACCATTGCGGGCTGGGTCGCTTGAAGTCGGCGCCGGTGGAATACCAGTGGCCTTCCTTAAAGGGGGGGTCGCGGACGATGACCTCACCGCTGCGCGGGCAGCTGACCGAGTCATTCGACCACGCGCCGCCCGCGGCTACCCACACCACATTCGGGCTGTCGTAAGCCGCCGAGGTCATCAGCACGTCGTCGCAGTTGGCGACGACGACCGCCTTCGGGTGCCGGGCCAGGCCGGCGCGCAGCGTGCGTTCGATGACGTTGATCTCGCCGACCCGGTCCAGCTGGTCGCGCGACAGGTTGAGCAGCACGATGACGCCGGGCTCGACGGCATCCGAAACGTGCGGTACGTGCATCTCGTCTACTTCCAGGGCCGCCAGCGGCGCGTGGCGGTTAGCGGCCAGCGCGGCTACCAGGCCGGCGTCCATGTTGGCGCCCTCGGCGTTGGTGGCTACCGGTCCCAACGTGCTCAGCGCGGCCGCTGTCATCCGGGTGGTGGTCGACTTGCCGTTGGTCCCGGTGACGACGACGGTGCGCCGTCCGTCCGCGAGCTGACGAAGAACCGAGCGGTCCAGGGTCATCGCGATCAGGCCGCCGATCATCGCCCCGGCCCCGCGTCCGGTTACCCGCGACGCCCAGCGCGCGCTCGCTCCTGCGGCGAGAGCCAGACGTGCGCGGGTGGTAATCACCCGCGCAGTTTAAGGGCGACCGCAAGTTCGGCGCTCTTTGCCGAGCGCAGCGGGTCGCCCTCATCGAGTTTTACGTGCCGACACGATGCGCAGCGACCAGGTGATGTCGGTCGGACGTGCCATCCTCAGTTCATGAACCGGGTGTCCTGGGGTTGGCCGGCCAGCGAGCCGGACGGGGGCTGGGCCGTCATCGATGTCGAGACCTCGGGCTTTCGGCCGGGTCAGGCACGGATCATCAGTCTTGCGGTACTCGGCCTCGACGCCAACGGCCGATGCGAGCAATCCGTCGTCAGCCTGCTCAATCCCGGGGTGGACCCGGGTCCCACCCACGTGCACGGCCTGACCGTCGCCATGCTGGAAGACCAACCACAGTTCGCCGACATCGTCGGTGACGTGGTCGAGGTGCTGCGCGGCCGCACGCTGGTGGCACATAACGTCGCGTTCGACTACGCATTCCTCGCCGCGGAAGCCGAGCTCGCCGGCGCCGAACTTCCCGTCGACACCGTCATGTGCACGGTCGAGCTGGCCCGGCGGCTGGACCTCGGCATCGACAACCTGCGGTTGGAGACACTCGCGGCGCACTGGGGCGTGACCCAGGAGCGCCCGCATGATGCCTTCGATGACGCACTGGTACTGACCGGAGTGCTGGAATCTGCACTCGAACGCGCGCGCGAGCGCGACATCTGGCTGCCCGTGCGTCCGGTGACCCGGCGCCGGTGGCCGAACGGCCGAGTGACCCATGACGAGCTGCGACCGTTGAAGGTGCTGGCTTCCCGGATGCCCTGCCCTTACCTCAACCCGGGGCAATATGTTCGTGGCAGGCCGCTGGTCCAGGGCATGCGGGTGGCGCTGGCTGCGGAGGTCGGACGCACCCATGAGGAGCTCGTCGAGCGGATCCTGCATGCCGGGCTGGCCTACAGCGACGCTGTCGACAGGGAGACCTCGATGGTGGTCTGCAACGACCCCG
Organism: uncultured Actinomycetota bacterium; assembly: GCA_963730415.1. Lineage (GTDB taxonomy): Bacteria > Actinomycetota > Actinomycetes > Mycobacteriales > Mycobacteriaceae > Mycobacterium. Next base: position 5,524 of record CAVSSC010000011.1, read on the forward strand.
CCCCTGAGCAGGGCAAAGGCTACCTGGCCCGGCAACTGGGGGTGCCGGTGATTTCTGACGCACAGTTCATGGACTGCATTCGCGCCGTGGTCGGCGGCACCAGCATGGAGGAATTCACCGACGCCACCAAGCTCGACCAGCAGCTCGCGCTGTTCTGACGGCCGCTAGCGCGACGCGCGGTTGACCGCCGAAACGACCGCGCGCAGTGACGCGGTGGTGATGGACGGCGCAATGCCGACGCCCCACACGGTCCGGCCGCCGACAGAGGCTTCCACATAGGCGGCAGCCTGCGCGTCATCGCCGGCACTCATCGCGTGCTCCGAGTAATCCAGGACGGCTACGTCGAATCCGACACTGCCCAGCGCGTGGACGAACGCGGCCAGCGGGCCGTTGCCGACACCGCTGATCTCGGTCTCGACTCCGTTGACCTTGACGGTCGCGGCGATGCTGGTGGTGCCGCCATCTTCCTCTGAGGCCTCGACCCGCTGTTTTATCCGCTCCAGCGGCCACACCGCGGCGAGGTACTCCTCGGAGAACGCCTCCCACATCTCCTTCGGCGAGATCTCACCGCCCTCGCCCTCGGTGATCTTCTGAATTGCCTGCGAGAATTCGATCTGCAGCCGACGTGGCAGTGCCAGGCCGTGGTCGGCCTTCATGATGTAGGCCACCCCGCCCTTGCCGGACTGCGAGTTGACCCGGATTACCGCCTCGTAGGTGCGCCCGACGTCCTTGGGATCGATCGGCAGATACGGCACCTGCCAGAGCATGTCCTCGACGTCGGTGTCCGCGGCGTCTGCGTCGATCTTCATCTGGTCGAGGCCCTTGTTGATGGCGTCCTGATGGCTGCCGGAGAACGCGGTATAGACGAGGTCTCCGCCGTAGGGGTGACGCTCGTGCACCGGCAGCTGGTTGCAGTACTCCACCGTGCGGCGGATCTCGTCGATATTGGAGAAATCGATCTGGGGGTCCACGCCGCGGGAGAACAGATTCAGCCCCAGCGTCACCAGGCACACGTTGCCGGTGCGCTCCCCGTTGCCGAACAGGCAGCCCTCGATCCGATCGGCGCCGGCAGCAAAGCCCAATTCGGCTGCGGCGACAGCAGTTCCGCGGTCGTTGTGCGGATGCAGGCTCAGGATGACGGACTCCCGGTTGGCCAGGTTGCGGCTCATCCACTCGATCGAGTCGGCGTAGACGTTGGGAGTGGCCATTTCCACGGTGGCGGGCAGGTTGAAGATGATCGGGTTGTCCGGTGTCGGTTGGATAATTTCGCCGACGGCGTCGCACACCTGCTTGGCGTACTCCAACTCGGTCCCCGTGTAGGACTCCGGCGAATACTCGAACCGCCACTGCGTATCGGGGTACTTGGCGGCCTCCTCGACGCATTTGCGGGCGCCGTCGGTCGCGATGGCCTGCACCGCGGCCCGGTCGGCGCGAAACACCACGCGGCGCTGCAGGATTGACGTCGAGTTGTAGAAGTGCACGATCGCCCGCGGCGCACCCTGACACGCCTCGAACGTGCGCGCGATGAGCTCCGGTCGGCACTGGGTCAGCACTTGGATGGTGACGTCGTCGGGAATGGCGCCGTCGGTGATGATCTCGCGGACGAAGTCGAAGTCGGTCTGGCTGGCTGACGGGAACCCGACCTCGATCTCCTTGTAGCCCATGCGAACCAGCAGATCGAACATGCGGCGCTTGCGGACCGGGCTCATCGGGTCGATCAGCGCCTGATTGCCGTCGCGCAGATCCACGGCGCACCAGAGGGGGGCGCGCGTGATGACGCGGTCGGGCCAGCTGCGGTCGGCGAGCCGGATGGGCTCGACTTCTTTGGCGAAGGGCCGGTACCGGTTGACCGGCATCGACGAGCCTCGCTGGGGGTTCCATGTGGGTTGCTCGGACCCAGGCGGGCCCGCGGGTTGGACGATCGTTCGTGCCGAGGTATACGCGTCGGGATTGGAAGTCACGGTAGTTGCTCCGGGGTATCAGAAGGAACCTCAGACCGGCGCATCGCGAACACCCGCGACGGGAGGCCGGTCTGGATCAGACCCCGTCGCGGCGTCCGAGGAGGAGCACCCGCTGCACGATCTGAACTCTACCGCGATTAGCGTGTTGGCCAAAATGAGACGGGAACCGTACCTTATGGCGCCCAGTATCGCGGCATTAATGCAGATGCGCCGGCACGTATTCTGTTGTGGACTTAAACCCCAGCGGTAGCAGGAAACCCGGGAAGGGCAGGAAGCGAAACGTGGCGCTCGTCGTGCAGAAGTACGGCGGATCCTCGGTGGCCGACGCCGATCGGATCCGCCGTGTTGCCGAGCGCATCGTCGCGACCAAGAAGCAAGGAAATGACGTCGTCGTAGTGGTATCCGCTATGGGCGACACCACCGACGACTTGCTGGATCTGGCTCAGCAGGTATGCCCGGCCCCGCCACCCCGGGAACTCGACATGCTGCTGACAGCCGGTGAGCGCATCTCCAATGCGTTGGTGGCCATGGCAATCGAATCGCTCGGCGCGCAGGCGCGCTCGTTCACCGGTTCGCAAGCCGGCGTGATCACCACCGGTACCCACGGCAACGCGAAAATCATCGAAGTCACGCCGGGACGGTTGCAAGCCGCGCTCGACGAAGGGCGCATCGTGTTGGTTGCCGGATTCCAAGGTGTCAGCCAGGACACTCGGGACGTCACCACACTGGGGCGCGGCGGCTCGGACACAACGGCGGTCGCCATGGCCGCAGCACTTGGCGCCGACGTCTGCGAGATCTATACCGACGTGGACGGCATCTTCAGCGCGGACCCACGGATCGTGCACAACGCCCGCAGGCTGGACACGGTGACCTTCGAGGAGATGCTCGAGCTGGCGGCCTGCGGTGCCAAGGTGCTGATGCTGCGCTGCGTGGAATACGCACGCCGCTACAACATGCCTGTGCACGTCCGGTCGTCGTATTCGGACAAACCAGGCACCGTCGTCATCGGATCGATCAAGGACATACCCATGGAAAGCCCCATCCTGACCGGAGTCGCACACGACCGCAGCGAGGCCAAGGTGACAATCGTCGGGCTACCCGATATCCCGGGGTATGCGGCCAAGGTGTTCCGGGCCGTCGCCGACGCCGACGTGAACATCGACATGGTGCTGCAGAACATCTCCAAGGTGGAGGACGGCAAGACCGACATCACCTTCACCTGCTCCCGCGAAAGCGGACCTACCGCGGTGGCCAAGCTGGACTCGCTCAAAGACGAGATCGGCTTTACCCAGCTGCTCTACGACGACCACATCGGCAAGGTGTCGCTGATCGGGGCAGGCATGCGCAGCCATCCCGGGGTCACCGCGACCTTCTGTGAGGCCCTGGCCCAGGTGGGCGTCAACATCGAACTGATCTCCACCTCCGAGATCCGCATCTCGGTGCTGTGCCGCGACACCGAATTAGACAAGGCCGTCGTCGCGTTGCATGAGGCATTTGGGCTCGGTGGCGAGGAGAAGGCGACGGTGTATGCGGGGACGGGTAGGTAAATGGGCGCAACCGGTCTGTCGATTGGGGTAGTGGGCGCCACCGGCCAGGTGGGTCAGGTGATGCGCACGCTGCTCGACGAGCGTGACTTCCCGGCTGTCGGTAGTGGGGGGTCGGTGCGGTTTTTCGCCTCGGCCCGCTCACAGGGCCGCAAGCTGGCCTTTCGCGGCCAGGAGATCGAAGTCGAAGACGCCGAGACGGCAGACCCGACTGGCCTGGACATCGCGTTGTTCTCCGCCGGCTCGGCGATGTCGCGGGTGCAGGCACCGCGGTTCGCCGCGGCCGGAGTGACGGTGATCGACAACTCATCGGCGTGGCGCAAGGACCCGGACGTGCCGTTGGTGGTGTCCGAGGTGAACTTCAGCAGGGACGTTCGGGATGCGCGCGCCCTCCCCAAGGGCATCATCGCCAACCCGAACTGCACCACGATGGCCGCGATGCCGGTGCTCAAAGTGCTGCATGACGAAGCCCAGCTGGTGCGCCTGGTGGTCTCGAGCTACCAAGCGGTGTCCGGCAGCGGTTTGGCCGGGGTCGAGGAATTGGCCACACAGGCGCGTGCGGTCATCGACGACGCCGAGCAGCTGGTGCACGACGGCTCTGCGCTGCAGTTCCCGGCCCCCAAGACCTATGTCGCGCCGATCGCGTTCAACGTGGTGCCGCTGGCCGGATCGCTGGTGGACGACGGTTCCGGGGAGACCGACGAGGACCAGAAGCTGCGCTTCGAGAGCCGCAAGATCCTCGGCATCCCCGACTTGCTGGTCAGCGGTACCTGCGTGCGGGTGCCGGTATTCACCGGGCACTCGCTGTCGATCAACGCTGAATTCGCCCGGCCGTTGTCGCCCGAGCGCGCCCGTCAGCTGCTTGACGGCGCACCCGGCGTCAAGGTGGTCGACGTGCCGACGCCGTTGGCGGCTGCCGGCGTCGACGAATCACTGGTCGGCCGTATCCGGCACGACCCGGGGGTGCCCGACGGGCGCGGCCTGGCCCTGTTCGTTTCGGGAGACAACCTGCGCAAGGGGGCGGCGCTGAACACCATCCAGATCGCCGAGCTGCTGGCCGCCGAATTGTGACCCGCGGGTGAGCATCGCCCACACTCGCCTGGTCACGCGGTGCTCGCTGTTGGTCGCATCCGTGACCTCCTTGGTCGTGGCCCAGTGCATTGCGGGAGGGTCATGGGCTGTGCACGCCGACCCGCCGGCGCCGGCCCCCGAGCCCATCCTGCAGCCGCTGGCACCGGGTCAGGTGGTGCGGATCGGTCCCACGGCCGGCACCGGCACCCCCACCGGGGACTACGGCATCGGCGCTACCGACCTGTGTGAATTCGTCGAGTTCCCCGCTGAGCTGCTGCAGGTCTGCGGCGACAGTTTCGCCGGCCAGGGTGTCGGCTTGGGTGGCTGGTACTCGCCGGTCGCGCTGCGTGTCGACACCGCGTCGGTCGACGACCCCGCCGGGGTGCGCTACACCGGCGTCACCGGAATCAGCAAACCGCTGCTGGCCGATCCCACGCCGCCGGGGGATTCGCAGCTGCCCGCCGGGGTGGTGCAGATCAACCGGCGCAACTATCTGATGGTGACGACGACGAAAAACTTGGAGCCGCAGAGCTCACGCGGCTGGTGACGGCCGAACCGGCGCGCGCCGGCTGGCAGACCGATCGCGGGGTCCCGGCGCGACGCCTCCTACCAGGGCGGCTCGCAGACGCAGATCAGCGGATACTACGACCCGATCCCTACCCCCGATTCGCCCAGTGGGTGGGTGTACATCGTGGCCAACAGCTTCACCCGCAGAGATCCGGTGCTGCTGTACCGGGCCACACCGCAAACGTTCACCGACCGGTCCCGGTGGCAGGGCTGGGCGGCTGGGGCCGGACGGCGGCTGGAACAAGCCACCGACACCGCTATGGCCCGACATCGGTGGGCGAGATGTGCGTCCGGCAGATCGACGGCAAGACGGTGCTGTCATATTTCAACGCCAGCACGGGCAACATGGAGGTCCGGGTGGCCAACGATCCGACGTCGCTGGGTGATGCGCCGGTGACCACGGTGGTGCAGCACGAGGGAGTGGCCCGATCCGGCGGAAAGCCTGCCGCCCCCGTATGACAACCGGCTCGCGCAACCCTATGGCGGGTACATCTCGCCCGGCTCCACCCTCGATGAGCTGCGGATTTTCGTCAGCCAGTGGGACACCCGCGCCCGGGTAAGCGCGCCATACCGGGTACTTCAGTTCGCCGTCAACCCGTTCAAGCCGGATTAGCGCACCGGTCAGCGTTTTTGCCAGCCAGGCGGTGTTCCAGCTCATAGCTGCTACATAACTAGTGCACAGCCGTAACTATTGTTAACCCCTTCATCATTTGTCTCATGAGTGAAACATCTGACACCCCCACTGTGCGGACTTCCACCGCAACTGCACCGGCGCCTGCAACAGCACAAGCGCCATACAAGACCCCCAAGGTCTTTCTTGCCGCGGCATGGGTTGCCATCGTCGCCGGAATCGTGTTCATCGTCTCCGTCATCTTCTTCACCGGAATGGCGCTGGGGCACCATGGCGGTCATCACCACCACCACAAGCACCACGCGGCGTGGGTGCACCCCCACCGCATGGGCGGCCCGGGTGGGCCGCGGCGGCACCGGGTGGGCCGGGCCGGCCCTAATGGTGGACCCTCCGCCACGCCAAGCGCTCCTTCGGCCGTGCGTCCCAGCAGCATGAACCCGGGCCAGCTACCGCCGTCGATCTTCCACACTGCGGCGACAGCGCACGGAGGCGTGGGCGAGGCCCCGGCAGTCATCGTGCTCGCGGGATAGGAGCCCCGCAGCCAACCAAGTCAACAACTAGTAGCCCGGCGCTCGCTCGAGCGCCGGGCTGCGCGTCGTTTCATAACCGGTAACTAACCGCCGCGTCTCGATTCACAGCAAGTTTGTGGGCCGAACCTGTTACGCCCGTTGCGACCCTGGGCAATATTCAAGGCATGAGCGAGACACCTGAACAGTCAACCCAGCCGACTTCCGCGGCGGCAGCCCCGCCGCCACCACCGCCACCTCAGCGCCTGAAGCCGCCGATGCTGTACACGGCCGCAGCGTGGGTGGTCATCGTTGCGGGGATCGTTTTCATCCTGTCGGTCGTGTTCTTCTCCGGCGCCATGGTGTTCGGACATCACTACCACTGTCACCACCAGCACGGCACGATGTTCAAGACCCGGGCCGGGCCCCGGACCGTGGCAGTACGGCGGACCCGTGGGCCCCGGACCCGGGAACGGACCGTGGCCCCCGTACGGCGGACCTGGCGGCCCCGGGTTGATCGTTCCCATGCCCCCCGCCGGTCCAGGTGGCCCGGGTGCCGGCCCTGGTCCAGGCGGCCCCGGCCAGTCGCAGACGACCAGTGCTCCGAGCCCAGCTCCCAACACACCGGCGCCGCGTCCTTAGCGGCGGCTAGCCGCCGAATGCAGCATTGCCTTACTTTTCTTGACTTGATCCAGAAGGGGGGCATACTCAGTTGCATGCGGGAAGGGGCTCGGGATGTGTGTCAGCGCGCTGAAAGAGTTTGGCGCGCAGACAAATTCGATCAACACGATATCCGTCTGCACCCTGAGGTCTTACGTGCCGTGAGAACGGCGTGCCCTCGGATTTCGTGGAGTCAGCCCAGTTAGCGAGGAGATAGCGTAATGACGGAGCGTTTCACCACCACTGACGCCGGCATCGCTGCGCCAAGCGACGACCAGTCCTTGACGATCGGTCCCGACGGTCCGATTCTGCTGCAGGACCACTACCTGATCGAGCAGATGGCCCAGTTCAACCGGGAACGCATCCCGGAACGCCAGCCGCACGCAAAAGGCGGGGGCGCCTTCGGCACCTTCGAGGTCACCAACGACGTCAGCAAATACACCAGGGCCGCGGTCTTCCAGCCCGGCACCAAAACCGACATGCTGGCAAGGTTTTCCACCGTCGCCGGCGAGCGCGGCAGCCCAGACACCTGGCGGGACCCGCGCGGCTTCGCGTTGAAGTTCTACACCACCGAGGGCAACTTCGACCTGGTCGGCAACAACACGCCGATCTTCTTCATGCGCGATCCACTGAAATTCCAGCACTTCATCCGGTCCCAAAAGCGCATGCAGGCAACGAACTTGCGCGACCACAACATGCAGTGGGACTTCTGGAGTCTGTCGCCCGAATCGGCGCACCAGGTGACCTGGTTGATGGGCGATCGCGGGATCCCCAAGACGTGGCGCAACATGAACGGCTACAGCAGCCACACCTACAGCTGGATCAACGCCGCCGGCGAGATCTTCTGGGTCAAGTACCACTTCATCACCGATCAGGGCATCGAATTCCTGACCCAGGAGGACGCCGACCGGCTGGCCGGCGAGGACGGCGACTACCACCAGCGCGACCTGTACGACGCGATCGAGCGCGGTGACTACCCCAGCTGGACGCTGAAGATGCAGATCATGCCGTACGAGGAGGCGAGAAACTACCGGTTCAACCCGTTCGACCTCACGAAAGTGTGGCCGCACAGCGACTTCCCGCTGATTGACGTTGGCAAGATGACGTTGAACCGCAACGTCACCGACTACCACACCGAGATCGAGCAGGCCGCCTTCGAACCGAACAACACCGTGCCCGGCACCGGCCTCAGTCCGGACAAGATGCTGCAGGCCCGCGGCTTCTCCTACTCCGACGCGCATCGCGCCAGGCTGGGGACCAACTACCGGCAGATCCCCGTCAACACGCCGAAGGTCGAGGTGAACAGCTACTCCAAAGACGGCGCGATGCGGGTGAAGAACGTCTCCGACCCCGTCTATGCGCCCAACTCCTACGGCGGGCCGCACGCGGACCCGGCGCGCGCCGCCGAGGTGCGCTGGCATGCCGACGGCGATATGGTCCGCGCCGCGTACACGCTGCATCCCGAGGACGACGACTGGGGGCAGGCCGGCACCATGGTCCGCGAAGTCCTCGACGATGCGGCTCGGGATCGCCTGGCGCACAACATCATTGGCCACGTGTCCAAGGGTGTCAAGGAGCCGGTGCTATCGCGCGTGTTCGAGTACTGGCGCAACGTCGACCCCGATCTCGCCAAGTTGGTCGAGGAAGGCGTGCGGGCCAACTCGGGCTGATCCCAGCGCCTTGGGCCTGCCTGGCATGATCGCTCCATGACCATGCGGGTTGCGCGGGTTGCGCCGGTTTTTATGGCCGTGATCACCGTCGGCCTGGTTGTCGGGGGCGCGGCCGCAATTCCCGTTGCGGCCGCACACCCGTCGGAGCCGGGGGTGGTGAACTATGCGGTCCTCGGTAAAGGGTCGGTCGGCAACATCGTCGGCGGACCCATGGGGTGGGAGTCGGTGTTCACCCAACCGGTCCAGGGCGAGTGGGTGGATCTTCCGGTGTGCAACAACTGGGCGGACATCGGGCTGCCCGAGGTGTACGACGACCCGGACCTGGCCTCGTTCAACGGAGCCATCACCCAGACGTCGGCCACCGATCAAACCCATTTCGTCAAGCAGGCGGTCGGGGTGTTCGCCACCGACGACGCCGCCGGCCGGGCTTTTCATCGGGTGGTGGACCGAACGGTGGGCTGTTCGGGACAGACCACCGCGGTCCACCTGGAAAACGGCTCCACGCAGGTGTGGTCGTTCGACGGCGGCCCGGCGGGCGCCAACGATGAGAACTGGACCAAGCAAGAGGCGGGCACCGATCGCCGGTGCTTCGATCAAACCAGGCTGCGCGAAAATGTGTTGCTGCAGGCGAAGGTCTGCCAATCTGGCAACGCCGGACCTGCGGTCGACGTGCTGGCTGGGGCGATGCAGAACGCGCTGGGTCAGTAGTCGAATGATTGGGTATCCGTCCAAGCCGTGCAGCCAAAAAGTGCGGGGACGGGAATATGTCGGGGGCAGCTGCTAGATGAAGTGTTGGAGGTTATCGTTCCGTTAGCTGCGCAGGGAAGCGGTCGGCAGGAGCATGTTCAGGCTTGCTCGGGCCCGAAGGGATCGTGATATGACGTTCGCCGCTATCACTACCGCGACCGCGCAGCTCGATAGCGCCAGCCCCGCCTCGGAAATAAAAGATGCCGAGATGGCCAACTCCTTGGTCGCCGCGCACCACATCGCTGACGGCTGTCTGGTGGATGCCCCACTGGGGCGTGTGGGTCTGGAGATGGAAGCCCATTGCCACGACCCAGCCGACCCGCACCGCAGGCCCAGCTGGGACGAAATCGCCGAGGTTCTCAAGCTGCTACCCGCTCTGCCGGGTGGCAGCGGGGTCACCGTGGAACCGGGCGGCGCCGTCGAGCTGTCCGGCCCGCCCGCCGACGGCGTAGTGCTCGCCATCAATGCGATGCATCGCGACCAAGCCGTGCTGCGGTCGGCGTTCGCTGACGCCGGGCTGGGTCTGGTTTTCCTCGGGGCGGATCCGCTGCGGCCGCCCAAGCGCATCAACCCGGGTGCGCGTTATCGCGCCATGGAACAGTTTTTCGCCTCCAGCCACTCTGGCGAGGCGGGCGCGGCGATGATGACGTCCACCGCATCGATCCAGGTCAATGTGGACGCCGGGCCGCGGGACGGATGGGCGGCGCGGGTACGGCTGGCGCACGCCCTGGGGCCCACCATGATCGCGATAACCGCCAACTCTCCGATGCTGGGCGGCGAGTTCACTGGCTGGGCCTCCACCCGGCAGCGGGTGTGGGGCCAAATGGACTCGGCGCGCTGCGGGCCCATCCTGGGCGCCAGCGGCGACGACCCCGGCACCGACTGGGCGCGCTACGCGCTCAAGGCTCCGGTGATGCTGGTGAACAACCCGGACGCCGTCGCGGTCACGCACTGGGTGCCCTTTGCCGACTGGGTGGACGGCCGAGTGTTGCTCGGCGACCGCCGCCCCACCGTCGCCGACCTGCAATATCACCTGACCACACTGTTTCCGCCGGTACGCCCGAGGCAGTGGCTGGAAATCCGCTATCTGGACAGCGTGCCGGACGCCTTCTGGCCCGCTGTGGTGTTCACGCTGGTGGCCCTGCTCGACGACCCGGTCGCGGCCGACATCGCGGCGGAGGCCGTCGAGCCGGTGGCCACCGCCTGGGATAGCGCGGCCCGGGTGGGTCTGCGTGACCGGCGGCTCTACGAGGCGGCCAACAAGTGTGTGGCCGTCGCCGCCGAGAGGGCGCCGGCCGAACTCAGCGACCCGATGCAGCGGTTGGTCCGCAGTGTCGAGCAGGGCCGATGTCCCGGCGACGATTTTTCCGACCAAGTGATCGAGCATGGCATCGCACCCATGGTGGCGCGATTGGCGCAAGGGGGGATGTGACTTCCCGGGAGAGTCTTGCCGACGATTTGGCGCGGGCGCGGACGCGGACGTTGCGGCTGGTCGATTTCGACGATGCCGAACTATCCCGGCAGTACGACCCGTTGATGAGCCCGCTGGTGTGGGACTTGGCGCATATCGGTCAGCAAGAGGAGCTGTGGCTGTTGCGCGGTGGTGATCCGGGCCGGCCCGGGATGTTGCCGCCGGCCGTCGAGGGCCTCTACGACGCTTTCATTCACTCCCGCGCCAGCCGCGTCGATTTGCCGCTGCTGTCCGCGGAGCGGGCGCGGGCATATTGCGCGACCGTGCGGTCCGCCGCGCTCGATGCCCTGGATGCCTTGCCCGACGACCCCACAGGTGACGAAGCGGCCTTCGTGTACGCGATGGTGGTCAGCCACGAAAACCAGCACGACGAAACCATCCTGCAGGCATTGAACCTGCGCAGCGGCGCGCCGCTGCTGCGCGACACGTCGATTTTGCCGACCGGTCGACCGGGGCTGGCCGGCACTTCGGTGCTGGTTCCCGCCGGCCCGTTCGTGCTGGGTGTCGACACCGTAAGCGAGCCCTACTCATTGGACAACGAGCGTCCCGCCCACGTTGTCGACCTGCCGGCGTTCCGGATTGGCCGGGTTCCGGTCACCAACGGTGAATGGCAGCACTTCATCGACGACGGCGGCTACAACCAGTCGCGCTGGTGGTCCGAGCGCGGCTGGCAGCATCGCCAGCGCGCGGACCTGACCGCGCCACAGTTCTGGGGTTCCGACGGTGCAACGCGCACCCGGTTCGGCCACGTCGAAGACATTCCCGTCGACGAGCCGGTACAGCATGTCACCTACTTCGAGGCCGAGGCTTATGCGGCCTGGGCCGGCGCCCGGCTGCCCACCGAGGAGGAATGGGAGAAGGCCTGCGCGTGGGATCCGGCGACCGACACCCGGCGTCGGTACCCCTGGGGAACGCAGCGGCCATCGGATGCCCTTGCCAACCTGGGCGGCGCGGCGTTGCGTCCGGCACCCGTCGGGGCGTACCCGGCCGGCGCTTCGGCATACGGGGTGGAGCAGATGCTGGGCGATGTCTGGGAGTGGACGACCTCACCGCTGCGGCCCTGGCCCGGGTTTGTCCCGATGATCTACGAGCGGTACTCGCAGCCGTTCTTTGACGGCGATTACCGGGTGCTGCGGGGTGGATCGTGGGCCGTGGAGCCGGCCATCCTGCGGCCCAGTTTCCGCAACTGGGATCACCCGTACCGGCGTCAGATCTTCTCCGGTGTCCGGTTGGCCTGGGACGTCCCCGACGCTGTGGACGGCGCCTGATGTGCCGTCACCTCGGGTGGCTGGGGGCTGATGTCACGGTCTCCTCGCTGGTACTGGACCCGCCGTTCGGGCTGCGGGTGCAGTCTTATGCTCCGCGCCGGCAAAAACACGGCCTAATGAACGCCGACGGTTGGGGCGTCGGGTTTTTCGACGGCGAAGTACCGCGCCGCTGGCGTAGCCAGGCGCCGCTATGGGGCGACGTGTCGTTCGACTCCGTCGCGCCGTCGCTGCGCAGCCACTGCGTGGTGGCCGCGGTGCGCTCGGCGACCGTTGGCATGCCGATCGAAACCAGTGCGACGGCGCCGTTCACTGACGGTCACTGGCTGTTGTCGCATAACGGTGTTGTCGACCGCGCCGTGTTGCCAACGCTTTCATCGGCCGAATCAGTCTGCGACAGCGCGATACTCGCGGCGACCATCTTCGCGCGTGGACTCGGCGCGCTGGGCGACACCATCACCGAGTTGGCAATGGCCGACCCCGATTCTCGGCTAAACATATTGGCCGCCAACGGCTCTCGCCTGCTGGCGACGGCCTGGGGTGACACGTTGTCCATCCTGCGCCGTGCGGACGGCGTGGTCCTGGCCAGCGAGCCCTACGACAACGACTCGAACTGGGAAGACGTGCCGGACCGCCACCTCGTCGAAGTCACCGCCAACGGTGTCACGCTGACCCCGCTGGATTAGTCGAAAGGATCTTGATGACGCTGTCGCTGTTCAACCACCTCGCCGCCGACTCGGCGTATCACGCGCTGCGTCGTGATGTGTTCGACGGCCTACAGAAGACGCCGAAGTCGTTACCGCCCAAATGGTTCTACGATTCGGTGGGCAGCGATCTGTTCGACCAGATCACGCGGTTACCCGAGTATTACCCGACCCGCGCCGAGGCCGAGATCTTGCGCGCCCGTTCAGCCGAAGTCGCATCGGCCAGCGAGGCCGACACCTTGGTCGAACTGGGCAGCGGGACGTCGGAGAAGACCCGGATGCTGCTCGACGCGCTGCGCGAGCGCGGGTCGTTGCGCAGGTTCGTGCCGTTCGATGTCGATGCCAGCATACTGTCGACGGCCGCGGCGGCCATCCAGCAGGAATACGCAGGCGTCGAAATCAAGGCTGTCTGTGGCGATTTCGAAGAACACCTGACCGAGATCCCGAGCGGCGGGCGACGCCTGTTCGTGTTCTTGGGGTCGACGATCGGCAACCTCACGCCCGGACCGCGCGCGGAGTTCCTCTCCACCCTGTCCGCCCAAATGCGGCCAGGGGACACCCTGTTGCTGGGCACCGACTTGGTCAAGGACACCGGTCGGCTGGTGCGCGCCTATGACGACGCCGCCGGGGTGACGGCGGCGTTCAATCGCAATGTGCTCGCTGTGATCAACCGGGAACTCGACGCCGATTTCGATGTCGACGCCTACCAGCACGTGGCCCGATGGAACACCGAAGCGGAACGCATCGAGATGTGGCTGCGAGCCAGCCGTCGCCAGCGGGTGCGAGTCGGTGCGCTGGAGCTGACTGTCGACTTCGCGGCCGGCGAGGAAATGCTCACCGAAGTGTCGTGCAAGTTCCGCCCGGACGGGGTGAGTGCCGAATTGGCCGGCGCGGGACTACGTCGCACCCGGTGGTGGACCGACGGTGCAGGCGACTTCGGGCTGTCGCTGGCCGTGAAGTGACCGAAAGCGATTCGCTGCCCGACCGATGGCGGGCGGCCCGTCCGCCGGCGGCCGGACTGCACCTGGACAGCGCGGCTTGCTCGCGGCAGAGCTTTGCGGTGATCGAGGCCACCGCCCAGCACGCTCGCAACGAGTCCGAAGTCGGTGGGTATGTCGCGGCTGAGGCGGCCACACCCGTGCTCGACGCCGGACGTGTCGCGTTCGCCGCGCTGGCCGGCATGCCCGACGCCGAAGTGGTGTTCACCACCGGCTCGCTGAACGCGCTGGATCTGCTGCTGGGCAGCTGGCCGGCGGACCGCCGGACAGTGGCTTGCCTGCCCGGCGAGTACGGTCCCAACCTGGCCATGATGGCCGCCCACGGATTCGACCGCCGGCTGCTGCCGACCCTCGAGGACGGTCGGGTCGCGCTCGACGACGCGGCATTAGCTCTGGATGCCGACCCGCCCGATCTGGTCCACCTGACCGCGGTTGCCAGCCACAGCGGTGTGGTGCAACCGCTGTCGATGATCGCGCAACTCTGCCGCGAGTTGGGCCTGCCGCTCGTCGTCGACGCCGCCCAGGCGCTGGGCCAGGTGGACTGCGCGGTGGACGCCGACGTGACCTATTCCTCGTCGCGCAAGTGGATCGCCGGGCCGCGCGGTGTCGGGTTGCTCGCGGTGCGCCGTGATCTGATGGAGGGGTTGCGTCCGAGGCTGGCGGCGCCGGAGTGGGCCCTGAAATCGGGGTCGCTGACGGTGGCCCAACAACTCGAATTCGGCGAAGCCAATATCGCTGCGCGCGTTGGTTTTTCGGTGGCGCTGGGAGAACATTTAGCGTACGGGGCCCAGGCCGTGCGCGCTCGTCTGGCTGAGCTGGGGAGCATCAGCCGGACGGTACTGGCCGATGTGGCCGGGTGGGCGGTGGTCGAAGAGGTCGAAGAGCCCAGCGCGATCACCACCCTGGCCCCGGTCGAAGGCGCCGATCCGCAAGCTGTGCGGACCTGGCTGTTCAGCGAACGGCGGATCCTGACCACTTTCGTCGGGGTGCAGCGGGCGCCCCTGGAGCTGACCGAGCCGGTGCTGCGGATCTCGCCGCACCTGGATACCACGGCCGATGATCTGGAGATCTTCGCCGAAGCGCTGATCGCCGCCACCGCAGCGACCGCTTAGCCCGTCGGGGCTTCAGTCCGCCTTGTGGGCCGTCAGCAAGTAGGCCGGCAACTTCATCCGGCCCTGTTCATCGCGGTCGTGCGGCGGAAATTCGAACGGCGCGTTAAAGACCTGGGGAATGTTCGCGTGGATATAGGCGGGCCGAATCTCGTCGATCACCCAGTACTTGCTCACCGCCGCGCGCAACTCGTCCTCATCGACTTCATTGGGCTTCGTTTCCATCTCGGCGGGAAAGGCGCCCTTGGCGAAGACCAGCACGAAATAGCCGGCCCCCGGGGCCGCCGCGCGGTGTACCGAGCTCAGGTAGCCGTCGCGGCGCTCGACGGGCAGCGAGTGAAACAGCGTGCTGTCGACCACCGTGTTGAACCGCCCGTCATAACCGGCGAACGAGGTGATGTCGGCCTGGACGAAGCTGGCAGTGGTCAGGCCGCGGTCGGCCGCCGCTTTGGTGGCCGCCGCGACGGCGGTGGGTGTCAGATCGATGCCGACCACGGTGTAGCCCTCGGCGGCCAGCGTCAACGACAACTCGGCGAACCCACAGCCGGCGTCCAGCACGTCGCTGCGAAACTTGCCGGCCGCGAGCAGGGCGGCCAACTCCGGCTGCGGCTCTCCGATATTCCACGGCGGCGGGCCTTCGAATTCCCCCTGCTCGCGGTACGCATTGTCCCAGTCCATTATTTCGTTGGAAGCCATGTCTCCCAACGTACTCGCGGTCAGCGCCCCCAGGTGTGCACCGGTTCGTTGGCATGCATGTGCTCGCAGTACCGGCGCAGCATCTCGGCCAGTGCCGCGGGCCTCGTCAGCCCGCCGTCCTGCAGGGCCTGCACCGTGGATACCTGCCAGCTGGCACCGTTGCGACCGGTCCTGGCGCGGCCCTCGATGACACCCAAGAACCGGTCGCGCACCTCGGCATCGACACCCCACCGGCGCAATCCGTCGTGGGCGATCGGCAGCAAGGTGTCCAGCACCAGTTTCTGCGCCGTCACGTCGCCCAGAGCGGGCCAGTGCAGCCGGGCATTTATGCCGTACCGCGCCGCGGCGAGGAAATTGGCTTGTGCCACGGCAAAATCCATCCTGGTCCACAGCGGGCTGTCCGCTTCGGACAAGCTGCGCAGCATGCCGTAGAAGAAGGCCGAATTCGCCAGCATGTCGATGACGGTCGGCCCGGCCGGCAACACCCGGTTTTCCAGCCGCAGATGCGGGCGCCCGTGGACAACGTCGTACACCGGCCGGTTCCACCGGTACACGGTGCCGTTGTGCAGGCGCAATTCGGAAAGGTGTGGGGTGCGCCCGGCGGCCAGCTCGGCGACCGGGTCTTCATCGGACACCTCGGGCAGCAGGGACGGGAAGTAGCGGATGTTCTCTTGGTACAAGTCGAGCACCGAGGTGATCCACCGTTCGCCGAACCACACCCGCGGCCGCACGCCTTGGGACTTGAGCTCCTCGGGGCGGGTGTCGGTGGACTGCGTGAACAGTTCGATACGGGTTTCAGCCCACAGCTGGTGCCCGAAGAAGTATGGCGAGTTGGCGCCCAGCGCCAACTGCGGGCCGGCCAGCACCTGTGCCGCATTCCAGTTGGCGGCGAAAGCTTCCGGAGCCAACTGCAGATGCAATTGCATGCTGGTGCAGGCGGATTCGGGTGCTATCGACACGGCTTGCCAGCTCAGTGGTTCGGGGCCGGAGATGTTGATCGGAATGTCCTCGCCGCGGGCGGTGAAGATCGAGTCGTTGAGGGCCGCATATCGCATCGAGTCACTCATCCAGCCGTTGGCCAGATGTTCGGGCATCAGCGTGGGCAGGATACCGATCATGACGATGTGGGCTCCGCTCGCGCTGGCCTTGGTTTCGGCGTCGTTCAGGCTGGCCCGCACCTCGGCCTCCAGATCCAGGGCGGTGTGTCCGGGCAGTGCGTAGGGCGGCACGTTGAATTCGATGTTGTAGGCGCCTAATTCGGTCTGGTACGCCGGATCTGCGATGGCGTCCAACACGTAGCGATTCGACATGGCCGGCTGATAGTCGGCGTCGACGAGGTTGCACTCGATCTCCGTGCCGGTAAGCGGCTGGTCTGAATCGAAGCACGACTGCGCAAGCATCGTCTCGAAGACGTCCAGACACAGCTGCACCTTGCGCCGGTATTCCCGCCGATGTGCACTGTTGTACGTGGTGCGCTTGACCTCTTCGCCCACAACGCCGATGCAACAGGGTTACCGGCGGTAACGCAAGCGCAAGGGCCGACCTGCGCCGTCGTCTGCCGGCCCGTCTAACACGCAATAGCGTCGGTTACCTGCCTATCCGGTGGCCGGGTAGACCATTATGGACGTTTGCCATGTTGTGTCACAGCTCACGGGTGGAGGAGCACAGTTGGCCGAGTTCGCTGAATTCATAGTCGCCATCGACCAGGGAACCACCAGCACTCGCTGCATGATTTTCGATCACGACGGTGCCGAAGTGGCTCGCCATCAACTCGAGCACGAACAAATCCTGCCGCGCGCCGGCTGGGTCGAGCACGACCCGGTCGAAATTTGGGAGCGCACCTCGTCGGTGCTGATGTCGGTGTTGAACCGAGCCAAGTTAGCTCCGAAAGACATTGTTGCGCTCGGTATTACGAATCAGCGCGAAACCACGCTGGTGTGGAACCGGCACACCGGACGGCCCTATTACAACGCGATCGTCTGGCAGGACACCCGTACCGACCGGATCGCGTCGGCGCTGGAACGAGACGGCCGCGGCGAGGTGATCCGCCGCAAGGCGGGCCTGCCGCCAGCAACCTACTTTTCCGGCGCGAAGCTGCAATGGATTCTGGAGAACGTCGACGGGGTGCGCGAAGCCGCGCAGCGCGGCGACGCTCTGTTCGGTACCGCCGACACCTGGGTGTTGTGGAATCTGACCGGAGGCCCGCGGGGCGGCGTGCATGTCACCGATGTGACCAACGCCAGCCGGACCATGCTGATGGACCTGGAAACCCTGGACTGGGACGACGAGCTGTTGTCGTTCTTCGCCATCCCCCGCGCGATGCTGCCGGCGATCGCGCCGTCGTCGTCGCAGCAGCCGTACGGTGTCACGTCGGAGACTGGGCCGGTCGGTGGCGAGGTACCGATCACCGGAGTTCTCGGCGACCAGCATGCGGCGATGGTGGGTCAGGTGTGTCTGGTCGAGGGGGAGGCGAAAAACACCTACGGCACCGGCAATTTCCTGCTGCTCAACACCGGCGAGACGATCGTGCGGTCCAACAACGGACTGCTGACCACCGTCTGCTACCAGTTCGGGGACGCCAAACCCGTTTACGCACTTGAGGGTTCGATCGCGGTCACCGGCGCGGCGGTGCAGTGGCTGCGTGACCAGCTGGGCATCATCAGCGGCGCTGCGCAAAGCGAGTCGCTTGCGCGTCAGGTCCCCGACAACGGCGGAGTCTATTTCGTCCCGGCATTTTCCGGGTTGTTCGCCCCCTACTGGCGATCCGATGCCCGCGGCGCGATCGTAGGGCTGTCACGGTTCAACACCAACGCACACCTGGCCCGCGCGACGCTGGAGGCGATCTGCTACCAGAGCCGCGATGTGGTAGACGCGATGGCAGCGGATTCCGGTGTGCGCCTTGAGGTCTTGAAGGTCGACGGTGGTGTCACCGGCAATGACTTGTGCATGCAGATTCAGGCTGACGTGCTGGGCGTGGACGTGGTACGACCAGTGGTCGCCGAGACTACGGCGCTGGGCGCCGCCTACGCGGCGGGTCTGGCGGTCGGGTTCTGGGCCGATCCGTCCGATCTGCGGGCCAACTGGCAAGAGGGCAAGCGCTGGACGCCGACCTGGAGCGACGAGCAGCGCGCCGCCGGTTATGCGGGTTGGTGTAAGGCGGTGCAGCGGACCCTGGATTGGGTCGATGTGACCTGATCCAGGGTCCGCAGTACGGGTCAGTCTTCGCCGAGGATCCCGTAGATCTCGCGCCGCGCATTGTTGATGATGTCGACGATGCGCTGCTGCTGCTCGGCGGTTGCGGCGTGCGCGGACTGCGCGACCGCGCCGAACAACTGGCCCACGGCCGCCCGCAGGTTGATGTGGCCCGGGTCGGCGCTTTCGGCGATTTCGTCCCACGGTGGGGTCTCGATCTTCTCGGCTGCCGCACGACCCTCGTCGGTCAGCTCGAAAAGCTTCTTGCTGCCGTCGGTTTCGCTTGCGGTGATCAGGCCTTCGTCGGCTAGCAGCTGCAGCGTCGGGTATACCGAGCCGGGGCTGGGCCGCCAGATTCCGTTGCTGCGTTCGGCGATCTGCTGGATCATTTCGTAGCCGTGCATCGGCCGCTCGGCCAGCAGCGTCAGAATGGCCGCCCGCACATCACCGCGGCGTCCGCGGCCGGGTCCGCCGCGACGCCATCCGCCGCGTCGGCCGCCTGGGCCGAAGCCGAACCCTGGACCGAAGCCGGGGCCAAAGCCCGGTCCGAAAGCGGGACCGAAAGCGGGACCGAAAGCTAACGGGCCGTCATGGTCGGCGGCGTGGTCGCGGAGGTGTTCGAAGAACTCCTGCCGGGCGCGCCGCCTGGCGCCGTGGAAGGCACGCCGCTGTGCGGGGTCGGGTCCGATGCCGAATCCGAAGCCGGGCCGACCGGGCAATGGCCCGCCGGCAGGGGTGAATGGGTTGTTCATGTCTAGTCCTTACGTCTTGAGGGAAGGCACGCTGTGTGCTTCGGAATATCACGATATATCGGAAACTATCGGGATGCAACGGTAATCGATAGTGTGGTCTGCCGAGGAGGCGCGTACCCGTCTTGAACTGCGGTTATAGGGCGGCGGCGTATTTTCCGGCCCTGCCGCGTCGGCACGGTTTGCACTCACCGGGCGGCGGGTAGGCACTGTGGGATGAACGCTGATAACTCCAACCTGGCGGTCGGCACCGAAGCGTCCAGCGCGGCTGCACCGGCGAAGGGTGACGGCAGTGGCGGCCACAACATTTGGCCGTGGGTCAACTGGGGGTTGGCGCTGGCGACGGTGCCCGCCGCCGCTATTGTCATGCTCTTCGCGCTTGGCGCTGTGATGAGTACCGACGGCTGCAGCGATCGCAGTTGTCCCAACTTGGGCCGCGGTGGGATTGATTTCGGCGTCGCGTTTTACGGCGCACCCGTGGTCGCTCTGCGTAGTCATCGTCATCTCGTTTTTCACCGCCAAACGCCGCGGCGGCCTCGTAGTTCCGCTCTGCGGATGGGCGCTGTTGGTCGCCGACGTCGCCCTTATGGCGGCGAGCGTCTCCAGCTAGCGAGGCCCGTCAGCGAGGCGGCGAGAAACCGCCCGAGAAACCGGCATCGGGTGGCCCCTGCTGCGGCCAGGGAGCAGGCGGTGATGATCCCGGCTCCGGCCACGGGGCCGCCTGCTGTTGCGGCCATGGTGCCGCCCCTGGCGGCGTCGTTGGCCAGCCAGGGGGTCCCTGAAACTGGGGTCCGGGCGATGGCCACGGCGCGGGTCCCATCGGGGGCGGCGTCGTCGGAGGCATTGAAAGGCGAAGGCGCGCCAGTTCGCGGCGGTGCCGTTCGGCAAGCACGGCGGCAAGCACCAGTTCCGGCGGGGCGCCGGGCGGTGGCGGCGGGGCGATGCGGGACACTACGTCACCGGCGATTCGGTATGCCATCTGGTGGCGTAGCTGGCGATCGAGTTGTGGTGCCCTCGAAAGGAATTGGCGCGCGACCTCGGCTTGGCCGGCGGACAGGCCAGAAAGTTGCAGTGACGATGCCCACCAGGCCAGCGAAGGTGGCATCGCCGGCGGGGGCCCCAATCGGGGTCCGCGTTCACTGATGACCACTGTGCCCGCGAAGATGTCGCCGATCCGCTTGGCCTTCGGCGACAAGATGCTGCAGATGACGGCGGGACTCCCGAAGAGCATCCAGATCTCCACCACCGATGCCAGCGCGCGAAACAGCGCTTGCCGGAAGCGTTCTGGACCGCCGTCATCGGACACCACTCGCAGGCCCATTGCGATCTTGCCCACCGACCGCCCCCGCGTTGCGGTTTCGAGTACCAAGGGATACCCGACAACCACCAGCACCGTGAAGATGAGCAGGATGGCGGTGCTCAGCGCGGTGTCGAACTGAGTCAGAGTGGCAGCCCACAACATCAGCCCGAGCAGGTAGCAGACAAAGATCACGGTGATATCGATCAGCGCGCTCACAGCCCGCACCGGCAACTGGGCGATCTGCACATCGAGCACCACGGCATCCCCGGTCACCACCTCCGACATAACACCGAACGGTACAGGTTTCACGAATGCAACCGGCTGCGCTGGGCTGCGCCCCAGGTGCGATTAGGCTGCGCAGGGTGGACGTCGATGCATTCGTGCTGACTCATCGCGGTACCTGGGACCGACTCGACCAGTTGATCGGGAGGCGTCGGTCGCTGTCCGGCGCCGAAGTCGATGAGCTTGTCGAGCTCTACCAGCGGGTGTCCACCCATCTGTCGATACTGCGCTCGGCGTCGTCGGATTCGCTGCTGATCGGTCGGCTCTCGAGTCTGGTCGCGCGTGCCCGCTCCGTGGTGACCGGTGCCCACGCACCATTGAGCAGTACGTTCACCCGGTTCTGGACGGTGTCTTTCCCGGTGGTTGCGTACCGTACCTGGCGGTGGTGGCTGGGCACGGCGGCGGCGTTTTTCGCCGTGGCTGTGGTCATCGCGTTGTGGGTCGCCGGCAATCCGGAGGTGCAGTCTGCCGTCGGAACACCAAGTGACATCGAAGAATTGGTCAACCACGATGTCGCGTCGTACTACAGCGAACACCCCGCCGCGGCGTTCGCCCTGCAAGTCTGGGTGAACAACTCCTGGGTTTCCGCACAGTGCATCGCGTTATCCGTTCTGCTAGGACTGCCGATCCCGATCGTGCTGTTCCAAAACGCCGCCAATCTGGGACTGATCGCCGGCTTGATGTTCCAGGCCGGCAAGGGCGGCATCCTGCTCGGCCTGCTGGCTCCGCATGGGCTGCTGGAGCTGACGGCGGTATTCCTTGCGGGGGCAACGGGGATGCGGCTGGGGTGGTCGGTGATATCACCCGGAGACCGGCCCCGCGGACAAGTGCTTGCCGAACAAGGCCGTGCCGTCGTATCGATCGCTGTGGGACTGGTGGGCGTGCTGTTGGTCTCCGGGCTGATCGAAGCATTGGTGACGCCGTCGCCGTTGCCGACATTCGTTCGGGTCGGCATCGGAATCATCGCCGAGGTGGCGTTCTTGTCCTATATCGGGTACTTCGGGCGTCGCGCCGTCAAAGCCGGGGAGACCGGCGATATCGAAGACGCACCCGATGTGATCCCAACCCGCTAGCGGTACCCAACGTCAAAGCCGGCCGGTCGCTTTCATCGCCAGATAGCGGTCGGCAAGCGCGGGCGCCAGTTCCGTGGGCGGGGCGTCAACGACCTCCACCCCGCTGCTTCGTAGCCGCGTGGCGATCGCGCGGCGGTCATTGCGGGATCGTTCGGCGGCCGCCGCGTCGTATACCGCGGCCGCATCCGAACGCCCGGCGGCCATCTGGTCGACACGAGGGTCGGCGACCGCGGCCAGCAGCAGGTGGTGTTTGGCTGACAACTGCGGCAGGACCGGCAGCAGGCCCTCATCGAGAGCGGTCGCGTTGAGGTCGGTCAGCAGCACCACCAGCGATCGTCGGCGGGTACGCCGTGTAATGGTGGAAACTATTGCACGCCAGTCTGATTCGAGAAGCGCCGGTTGCAGGGGGGCCATCGCATCGACCAGCTGGGCGAGCAGTTCGGTGCGCGACGCGCCGAACACGCCGGCCCGGCTGACCCGGTCGTGGGCGAGGAAGTCGACATGGTCGCCGGCCCGCGATGCGAGTGCCGCCAGCAGCAGTGCGGCATCCATCGACCAATCCAGCCGGGGCCAGCCCGCGGGATCGGCGGCGGTCGGGTCGACACCGACACGACCGGCCGCTGTGCGCCCCGTGTCGAGCACGATCACCACTCGCCGGTCGCGTTCGGGTCGCCAGGTGCGGACGACCACGTCGGCGCGACGCGCGGTTGCGCGCCAGTCGATCGAGCGGACGTCGTCGCCGACGACATACTCGCGCAGCGAATCGAATTCGGTTCCCTGTCCACGTATCAGCGTTGGCAGAAGTCCGTCGATCTCCCGTAGTTTGGCGAGCCGCGACGGCAAGTGCTTGCGAGACAGAAACGGTGGCAGCACCCTGAGCTGACCTGGCACCGATTGCGAAC
Organism: uncultured Actinomycetota bacterium; assembly: GCA_963730415.1. Taxonomy (GTDB): domain Bacteria; phylum Actinomycetota; class Actinomycetes; order Mycobacteriales; family Mycobacteriaceae; genus Mycobacterium. The sequence goes on from CAVSSC010000011.1 coordinate 28,622, forward strand.
CCTGCCGTCCCGCCAACCCCAACGGACCGATCGATCGGGCCGTAATCACAGCCGCGCGCTGGTCGCCGCGACGAACTGGTCGCAGCTGAGTCTGGACGTGCTGATGTTGTCCGGCAGGGATGTTGACGCGATGGGTGCGAGGCTGCGCGCCGGCGCTGGGCGGCCAGGCGTCGCGGATCTGCCCGCGGAACCGGCGCGGGCCGTCGTTGTAGATCAGCAGCCCGACTTCCACCTGCTGCGCGAGCCGGGCCGAGCGATCCGGGGAACGGATATAGCGCAATCTGCGAGTGCTGGCCGCCAGCCAGGTATCCGCGGCCACCACGATCGCCAGCGTTGTCAGCAGGACCACGAAAGTCCTTGCCGGCCAGGGCGACAGCGCGATAGGCAGGATGCAGATCAGCGCAACCAGCCCGGTGCGTCCGGTCAGGATCACTAGCGGGGCACCGGAACCGACGCCAAAATTCCGTCGAGCACACCGTCAGGTGTGGCCCCTTCGAGCTCGGCTTCCGGTCGCAGCATCACCCGGTGCCGTAGCGTCGGGCGGGCCATGGCCTTCACGTCGTCGGGAGTGACGTAGTTACGGCCGGACAGCCAGGACCAGGAACGAGCCGTGGCCAGCAGGGCCGTCGCCCCGCGTGGTGAAACACCCAGGCTTAGTGCGGGCGAGGAGCGGGTGGCCCCGACGATGTCGACGATGTAGCCCAGCAACTCATCGGCCACCAGTACGTGTTGCACCGCTTGGCGGCCGGCGGCCAGCTCGGCGGGCCCGGCTACCGGCTTGATCCCCGACAGGTCGCGAGGATCGAAGCCGTGCGCGTGCCGGCTGAGGATGGCGATCTCGGAGTCGCGCGGTGGCAGCGTCACGTTCAGTTTGAGCAGGAAGCGATCCAGCTGCGCTTCGGGCAACTGGTAGGTGCCCTCATATTCGATCGGGTTTTGGGTCGCGGCAACAATGAATGGGTCGGGCAGCGGCTGGGGTACGCCTTCCACACTGACCTGCCGCTCTTCCATCGCCTCGAGCAGCGCGGCCTGGGTTTTGGGTGGGGTCCGGTTGATCTCGTCGGCCAGCAGCAGGTTGGTGAACACCGGACCGGGCCGGAACACGAACGCGGCGGTGCGCGCGTCGTACACCAGCGAACCGGTGACGTCGCCGGGCATCAGGTCGGGGGTGAACTGCACCCGCTTGAACTCCAACCGCAGTGCGGCGGCCAGCGCCCGGACCAGCAGCGTCTTCGCTACTCCCGGAACGCCTTCCAGCAGCACATGGCCACGACACAACAGCGCGATCACCAGGCCGCTGACCACCCCCTCCTGTCCGACGACGGCCTTGGCGAGCTCGGCGCGTAACGCCAGCAGCGCATCTCGTGCCGATTCAGCGGTAGGAGTCTGGGCGGTAGACGGTTGCGTCACGAGTGGGTGACCTGCCTTTCGATGTCGTCGAGCGCACGGGCAAGTTGTAGCAGGTCATTGTCGGTCGCCGGAGGCGGCCCGAACAGGTGGTAGGAAACAAATCCCGGATCGGCCCCGCTGCGCTGGGCTACGGTGGTCACCACCGCCGGCGCCGACGCGCCCGGGCCCAGGCCGAGCCGGGGCAGCAGGCGCTGCAGTGTGGCGGTGCGCAATGCCGCGGCGGCGCGATCGCGTGCCCGGCGGGACCGGTAAAGCCGGCCGCGGCCCTCGACGGTCTCCGACGCGCGCACCACGACGGGCAAGTCCTCGGCCACCAGTGGTCCGGGCCGGCGGCCCTTCCACAGGGCAACCAGTAGCACAACCAGCCACAGCTGCCAGACGATCCAGGTCACATTTTGCGGAATCAAATCGAAAATCGATGCCGTCGCCGATGATTCACCCTCAACGTGGTTGGGCGCGTACCAGATGAGCCGGGGCCGGTCACCCGCGAGGTTCATCGCAAGCGCGGCGTTGCCCGCCTGCAACAGGGCCGCCGTTGGTCATGAAGTCGGTACTGCCGACCGCGGTGATGGTCCGCCCGTCGTCCCGAAAGCGGATCAGCACGCCGTCGTAACAACTGGTCATCGTCCGGCCATCTTTGGCCTGATAGGTGTCGCTTGGCCCGAATCGAACTGACCCGGCTCGAGTTGCCTCCCGCAGAGTGCAATTCGGGTTGCTGTCGAAGGCGCTGGCGCCCGAGATGCGCACGCCCGGCAGCAGTGCCTCGCGGGTTCGCGCCGTCGGTTCCACCAGGAGCAGATCGCCGGGGGCTTTCGCCAGCCGGTCGGCCAGCGTGTCAGTCAGATACTGGCTCTGCGCCACCAGGATTAGCGAGTCGGGACGCGCCGCCTGTTCGACGTCGGCGATGCTGTCGGCTACGACGACGTCAACGCCGCCGCCGCGCAGCAGCGCCACCAGCGCATGGGCACCATCGGGACCGGTCGACGCCGGATCCATGCGTGCGCCGGGCCGCGGTGCGGTCAGGTAGGCGTCGATCCCGGCTATGACGGCGAGCACAACCAGCGTGAGGATCACCCAGCGCCATGATCGCCATCGCTGCGCCGCCGTAGGGGGCGCCGCTTCGGGACGCCCGATAGTCGCCATCACCGGATCTGCGCCCATGACTCGGGCGCGGCGGGTTGCCCCGGCGCTGATGGGACGGCTGGTGACCGGGACCGCAGGTGCTCGTCGAGGTCGGCGATCATCTGGTAGGCGCTCTGGGTTCCGGGTCGCTCGCCGTAGGTGACGTCGTTGAAAGCCGTTGCCGCTTGCGACAATTCGCCTGCCAGATGAGGCAATGCGGCGCCGGCGTCTCGAGCCAGCTCGTTAGCGGTACGGCCGGGCGCCGGATTGAGTATGCCGGTCTCCTCCAGTTGGCGGGCGACGGCGCGCAACCGGTGGCGAATCGCTGCGGCCCAATTACCTTCCGCCGCATAGCTTTCAGCGGTAGCACGATGCTGGGCTGCGGTGAGTTGCGCGGCTTCGAACAACAGGTAGTCGCCGCCGCGGTTGGTGCGCATCGTGCGCCGCGCGATGTGGATGGCCACTGCCACCGCGACCGCCAGCAGGATGAAAAGCACCGTCGCGGTGAACCATCCGCCCGGTATCGAGGCGGTCTTCTGCAGCAGCCGGTAAATCAGCTCGTTGAGCCAATCGGCGAATTGTTCTCCCGCAGAACCCTTGGAATAGATCGGTTTGTTGAGTTCGTCCTGCGCGGCCTGGTGTGCGGCATCGCGGTCGATGTCGATGGAAGGCACTGTCAGCTAGTCCTTACACCGGCCGCGTCAGCCACAGGTTATCGGTGGACGTGGCCGCGTACGGTCCGCCGGCGGCACCGGTCTGCAGCACGAGGTCGAATGCCTCGGCACGCATTCGGCGGTCGGTGTAGAGCAGCACGATGACTCCCGCGTTGAAAGGCGCGGTGATGATCTCGCCGATCGCCGCCCCCACGGACGCGACCGCGGTGCTTACCAGGAAAGCTCCGGTGGACGTGATTCCGGCCGGGATTATCTGGCCGACGATGTTGAACGGTACCGCGACGGCGCCAGCGACAACGGATGCCACCAGGAACGTCAGCGCCCGGATGCCCAGCACCCGCCAGAAGCCGTTGCGGACCAGCGCGAAGGATCTGGTGATCGCATCGATGATGGGCAGCCTTTCCAGCACGATCAGCACGGGCGCGAACAACACCACCGTGTACAGGTACACCAGCAACGCAATCACTACGAGCACCAGCGGGAAGCCCAAGAGAACCGCCACCGCTGGATTGCCGACCGCCGCCAACACCGCGACTGCTACCACCACCAGCCCGCCGAGAGCCGCCACCACGGCGGCTTCCAGCAGTGCCAGACCGAGCAAGGGAAGCAGCCGCCCACGAATCTTGGCCCACGTCTCACCGATGGTGATCGTCGACCCGAACACCGCCCGCCCGACGATGACGGTGAGCATTCCCGACAGCAGCATGCCGCCCAGCCAGCTGACCAGGAGCCCGGCACCCACCGACGCCAGCCACGCCCCCACGACCCCCGAGGTCAGCTCTTCTGGCTGATCGGTGGTGAGCCTGCCGTAGGCGGCCAATGGTCCGAAGAAGGCGATCTTGGTGATGATCTGGATGAGCACAACCACAATTGCGGTCAGTCCCAACGTCGCCTTCGGATTGGTTCGGATGTAGCCGACCGCGCCGTTGAAGATGTCGCCCAGGGTTAAAGGTCGCAGCGGGATGATCCCGGGTTTGACCGCTCCCGGAACGAGTTGGGGTGGGCCGTACTGCGAGGCCGGCGGGGGCCCGTATCCCGGTGGGGGACCGTAGCCGGGTGGCGGGCCGTAGCCGGGTGGGGGACCGTAGCCGGGTGGCGGGCCGTAGCCCGGTGGGGGACCGTAGCCCGGTGGGGGACCGTAGCCCGGTGGGGGGCCGTAGCCCGGTGGGGGGCCGTAGCCCGGTGGCGGACCAACCGGATAACCAGGCGGCGGCGCGCTCACCGTGTTCCGCGGCCTTTGAAGCCGGGCCGGTCGTTAGTCATGGGCTCCATCCTGTCGGCGGTCCGGGCATTTCTCAATCTTGACCGGGCTCCTGACGCGTAGCGTCTCAGGCATGGCGGAACTCAAATCCCGGCTGCGGGCGGACCTAACCGAGGCGATGAAGACTCGGGACAAGTTGCGAACGGCGACCCTGCGCTTGCTGCTGGCCGCGATCCAAACGGAGGAGGTCTCCGGCAAGCAGGCCAGAGACCTCTCCGACGACGAAGTCATCAAGGTGCTGGCCAGGGAATCCCGCAAGCGTGGCGAGTCGGCCGAGATCTACACCCAAAACGGCCGCGGAGACCTCGCCGCTAACGAGCACGCCGAGGCCCGGATCATCGACGAATACTTGCCCACACCACTCACCGAGGCGGAATTGGCCGACGTTGCCGACACCGCGATCGCCCAGGTTGCCGAGGAGATCGGACAGCGGCCGAGCATGAAGCAGATGGGAATGGTGATGAAGGCCGCCACCGTGATCGCGGCCGGCAAGGCCGACGGTGCCCGATTGTCCGCCGTGGTCAAAGAGCGTCTTTAGCGTTCGCGCAGCATTGCCCGGCCGCTTTCTGGTCAAACCACTATCCGGGTGCCGTCGTCGCCCCGCCGAGTGACCCGCCGGGCGTCGAGCTGCTCCAGCAACGGCACGGCGACCCGGCGGGTGGTGCCCAGCGTACGGCGGGCTTCGCTGACCGTGAACGGCTGCGGCAACGTCGCGAGGACCTCGGTCGCCCGCTCCAACGCATCGGGCCCGAGCACCACACCGTCGGCGATCTGGGTCAGCCGCCCAGCGCGTACCGCCGCGGCCAGCTCTCGGATGCCGAGCTTCAGCTCGGCCAGTTCGTCGGCCTCCGGTGCCCGAAACGGTTCGGCGGCCAACCACTCCTCGACCGTTCGCACCGCCTTGTCGACGCGGGCCGGCAGTCTGGCGCCGGGTGGCCGCACCAGTCCGTCGACCACCTCGAGGCCGGTGCCCTCGAGCAGCTTCGGGATCAGATCTGCGGTGGGCAGCCCCACTTGCTGCCGTAGCGTCTCCAGCGGCATGCCCGCTGCGATGTCATGATCAGCGGTCCACCGCTGCACCGTCGCGGTCGCGCAATCGCGCCGCGTGGCCCACCACTGCGGGTCCACCACCCAATCGCCCACCCGCCGGCCGGACAGCGGTAGGCCCATTGCGTGCAGTTCGGCTGCCGGCGCGCACTCGGGCGGGCGGACACGGCCAGTCGCCAGCTCCGCGGCACGGTCCCGCGCCGCGCCCCGGCGGCGCAGCCCCGGTGGCCGGGCGTCGAGCACTTCGATCCCTGCCGCGATCCGGTGCTCCCCGGGATCGCGCAGCAGCCCGACGTCTCCAACACGCAACGGCAACGGCCGCGCCAGACGCAGCCGCGCCGCAGCCGTCCCGAGTTGACGCACCTGCACCGGTACGGCCGCGGACCCGATGTGCAGCACGAGCTGGCGGTGCAGTGTGTCCGCCGACCGCAGGCCGACGTCGATCTCCGCGGTGTCCAGCCACGCGCCCGGCGTCCGAACGGTATCCCCGCGACCGATGCCGTGCCGGTCGGTGCCCCGCAGGTTGAGCGCGACGCGGGCCACCGCGCCGACCGCGGTCTGGCTGCTGCCCAGCGATTGCAGCCCGCGGACGGTGACGCGCCGCCCGGCGTGTTCTAGCTCGTCGCCCACCCGGACCGTGCCGGCAGCCAGCGTGCCGGTCACCACCGTGCCCGCACCCCGGACGGTGAAGCAACGATCGACCCACAGCCGCACGTCGGCCTCGGGGTCCGGGGCCGGTAGCCGGTCGGTCAGCGCCAACAGTTCCGCGCGCACCCGCTCGAGGTCGGTGCCGATCGCGACCGGAGCGTCGGCAAGCGAGGTGGCGGCGAACCTCTCGGACACCTGCGCGACGGCCGGACCGGGATCGGCGAGGTCGGCCTTGCTGATCACCGCCAGCCCCTGGCGAACCCCGAGGGCGTCCAGCGCCGCGAGGTGCTCTTCCGACTGTGGCATCCAACCTTCGGTGGCGGCCACGACGAACACCACCGCCGGGACCGCACCCACCCCGGCCAGCATGTTGGCCACGAATCGCTCATGGCCCGGCACGTCGACAAACGCCAGCTGGCGGCCACCGAGCTCGGTCCACGCGAAGCCGAGGTCGATGGTCAGGCCCCGGCGCTGTTCTTCGGCCAGCCGGTCCGGCCACATGCCGGTGAGCCGGTGCAGCAGGGTGGACTTGCCGTGGTCGACGTGCCCGGCGGTGGCTAGGACGAACACGCCCGCACCGCCCTAACGAGCAGCTCGTCGTCCTCGGGCGCCACCGTGCGCAGGTCGAGCAGGCACCGGCCGGCCTCCAGGCGGCCGACCACCGGCGGCCTGCCGGTGCGCAGCGCGACGGCGTACGACTCGGGCAGGCTCACGGCGGCGCTGGGCAGTTCGACGCCCGGTGCCCCGCCACCGCCGACGGCGGCAACGCAGTCCACCGCGACCGACGTCGGGCAGCGCGGCGGCGAGCCGTTGGCGCGGGCGCGAAGCTGTGTCACGTCGGCGGCCAGCGCCTGGGCCACCGGCGGCGGCGGACCCAGCAAGGTCGCTTCCAGCGCGGCCAGCGTCAGCTTGTCGACTCGCAGGGCGCGCGCCGCGGGGTGGCGGCGGAGCCGCTCGATAAGGTCTGCGCGGCCGAAGAGCAGGCCGGCCTGCGGGCCGCCCAGCAATTTGTCTCCGCTGGCGGTGACCAGGTCCGCGCCGTCGGCCAGCATCGATGTCGGCGTCGGGCTCGTCGGGCAGCAGTGGATGCGGGACCAGCAGCCCGGAGCCGATGTCGACCACCAGGGGGACGTCCAGCTTCGTCAATTCCGGGGCCAACTCGCGCGACGTCGACTGCCGAGGTGAACCCGCTGACGTGGAAATTGGACGGATGCACCTTCAGCACGAAACCGGTCTCGGGCCCGATCGCCTCGGCATAGTCCCGCATGCTGGTGCGGTTGGTGGTGCCGACTTCGCGCAGCCGCGCACCGGTGGACGCCAGCAGCTCGGGGATGCGGAAGCCGTCGCCGATTTCGACGAGTTCGCCGCGGCTGAGCACGATTTCCTTGCCCGGGGCCAGCGCGAGGGCGGTCAATAGCAGCGCGGCGGCGTTGTTGTTGACGACGTGCACGCCGCCGGCGGTCGGGACCGCGCGAGCCAGCGCAGCCAACGCGCCCCGGCCGCGGCGGGCGCGCCGGCCCGTTGCCAGGTCGAACTCGACATCCGTGGCGCCGCCTGCGGCAACGACCGCATCGAGCGCGGCCCGCGAGAGCGGCGCCCGGCCCAGGTTGGTGTGCACCACGACGCCGGTGGCATTGACGACGGGCCGCAAGCTGGACGCGGTGGCGGGAAGTGCGGCGACGGCGTGCTCGGCGACGCGCTCGGGCTCGATCTCTCCGGCGCGCGCCCGCTGCTGGGCGTCGGCGATCACGGACTTCACCAGTGCGCGGCCCAGCACCCGCTCCGCTTCGACCAGGCGCGGATCGGCGAGCAGGACGTCGGTGCCGGGCACCCGTCGCCGCGGATCAGTCGGCTCACTCACGTCACTCAGTCAGGCCCGAAGGGGCATGGCGGAGGCGGACGGGAATCGAACCCGCCAGCGGCAGTGTCTGCCGTTCGACGGTTTTGAAGACCGCGCCGGTCACCAGACCGGAAACGCCTCCCTGGGCCATGGCGACAATTGTCGCAGCCTTGGCATCGCGGGCACCATGGACGCCATGCCCAAGGGACACGTCTACCGACTGACCCAATACGCCCACGGCGGCGGCTGCGCATGCAAGATCCCGCCCGGTGAGCTGGAGGACGTGGTCCGCGGGTTGGTGGCAACCACGCCGCGCGACCCGGTCGGCGAGCTACTGGTCGGGCTGGACAGCGGCGACGACGCGGCCGTGGTGCGCATCGAGGGCGGCACGGCGCTGATCGCAACGACGGACTTCTTCACCCCGGTGGTGGACGACGCATACGACTGGGGCCGAATTGCGGCCACCAACGCGCTTTCCGACGTATACGCGATGGGCGGGCGTCCGGTGGTCGCGGTGAACTTGCTGGGCTGGCCGCGAGATGTGTTGCCGTTCGAGCTGGCGGCCGAGACGCTGCGCGGCGGACTGGACGTGTGCGGCCTCGCCGGCTGCCATCTCGCCGGCGGGCACAGCGTCGATGACCCGGAACCCAAATACGGGCTGGCGGTCACCGGGATCGCGGACCCAAACCGCCTGCTGCGCAACGACTCCGGGAAACCGGGCATGCCGCTGTCGCTGACCAAGCCGCTGGGGGTCGGCGTGCTGAACAACAGGCACAAGGCCACCGGAGAGCGCTTCGACGAGGCGGTCGCCGTGATGACCACCCTCAACGCCGAGGCGGCCGGCGCGGCGCTGGCAGCGGGAGTCGAATGTGCAACCGACGTCACTGGTTTCGGCCTGCTCGGACACCTGCACAAGCTGGCGCGGGCCAGCGGCGTCACGGCGGTGATCGACTCGGCGGCGGTGCCCTATCTGGATGGCGCACGGGAGGCTCTGGCGGCGGGATACCTCAGCGGCGGCACGCGGCGAAACCTCGACTGGGTGGCGCCGCACGTCGACTTGTCAAAGGTGGGCGAGGACGAAGCCCTGTTGCTAGCCGACGCGCAGACCTCGGGCGGGCTGCTGATCGCGGGCGAAATCCCGGGAGCGCCCGTCATCGGAGAGCTGGTGCCTCGCGGCGAGCACACGATTGTGGTGCGCTGATCGGGCCGATCGACGTGCTTCGGTGCAGCGCAATGCCGAATCTGTCACTACTGCGCCTTTCGGCGTGACGGATTATGGTGAGGGAATGGCGATCCCGAGAGTTTTCCTGGAATGGCCCGTCGTGCGTCAGTTGCGTTCGGGGGACCTGTTCGGCCGCGGGCCGGCCGTGACCTCCAAGCACACCCGCGCGATCACCGCGCGCACGACGACGGCCGACCGGGTCGTGCAAAGCGTGTGCCCGTACTGCGCGGTCGGCTGCGGTCAGCGCGTGTACGTCAAGGATGAGCGGGTTGTCCAGATCGAGGGTGACCCCGACTCGCCGATCTCGCGCGGGCGACTGTGCCCCAAAGGTTCGGCCAGCGAGCAACTGGTCAATTCGCCCGGTCGGCAGATCAAGGTGCTCTACCGCGCCCCGCGCGCGACCGAATGGCAGCGTCTCGACCTGACACCGCCATCGACATGGTGGCCGACCGCTTCGTCGAGTCACGCCGCAACACCTGGCAGGACATCGACAAGAAGGGGCACCTGCTGCGCCGCACCATGGGTATCGCGGCGCTGGGCGGTGCGACGCTGGACAACGAAGAGAACTACCTCATCAAGAAGCTCTTCACCGCCGCGGGTGCGATCCAGATCGAGAACCAAGCTCGTATTTGACACTCCTCCACGGTTCCCGGTCTGGGAGCCTCCTTCGGGCGCGGCGGCGCCACCCAATCACTGCAAGACATGGCCAACGCCGATTGCATCGTCATCCAGGGCTCCAACATGGCCGAGTGCCATCCGGTGGGGTTCCAGTGGGTGGAGGAGGCCGGGCCCGTGGCGCGCGGGTGATCCACGTCGACCCGCGCTTCACCCGCACCTCGGCGGTGTCGGACAAGCACATCCCGATCAGGGCCGGCTCGGATGTGGTGCTGCTCGGCGCGCTGATCAACCACGTACTCACCAATGACCTGTGGTTCAAGGAGTATGTTGTCGCCTACACGAACGCGGCCACCCTGATCAACGAAAACTTCAGGGACACCGAGGATCTCGGCGGTCTGTTCTCCGGCTTCGATCCCGAGACCGGCCAGTACGACTTGTCGACGTGGGCGTACGCGCAACCGCACGATGACCACATCGCGTCTCCCGGCGGCGGCCATGAGCAGGGCGCCAGCGCCGCGGGGCACGCAGCGGGTGACGAGCTCGGCAGCGGAGGTCCACCACTCGCGCACGCTCGAGTGGTGCGTGACGAAACCCTTCAGCACCCGCGGACGGTATTCCAGATCCTCAAGCGGCATTACGTCCGCTACACCCCGGAGATGGTGAAGGAGGTCTGCGGTATCACTGTAGAGGATTTCGACTATCTCGCCCGGTGCATCACCGAGAACTCCGGGCGCGACCGCACGACCTGCTTCGCGTATGCCGTCGGGTGGACTCAGCACACCCTCGGGGCCCAATTCATCCGCACCGCAACAATTTTGCAGCTCTTATTGGGCAACGTAGGTCGCCCGGGCAGCGGCGTCATGGCGCTGCGCGGCCACGCCAGCATCCAGGGCTCGACTGACATTCCGACGCTGTTCAATCTGCTCGCCGGCTACCTGCCGATGCCCAAGGCGGGCGTTCACGACACCCTCGGCGACTACCTCGACGCGGTCGGGTCGAAGAAGCAGAAGGGCTTCCGGGCCAACGCCGACAGCTATGTGATCAGCCTGCTCAAGGCGTGGTGGGGTGACGCGGCCCGGCAGGACAACGACTGGGCCTACGACTATCTGCCGCGGCTGACCGGCCCGCACGGCACCTATCAGACCGTGACCGCGATGTTGGCCGACGAAGTGGAGGGCTATTTCCTGCTGGGCCAGAACCCGGCGATCGGCTCGGCCAACGGCCGGATGCAGCGGCTCGGCATGTCCCACCTGAAATGGCTGGTGGTGCGCGACATCAACCTCATCGAGTCGGCCACGTGGTGGAAGGACGGTCCGGAGATCGCGTCCGGTGAACTACGCACCGAGGACATCGAGACCGAGGTGTTCTTCTTTCCCGCGGCGACACACGTGGAGAAGGCGGGATCGTTTACCCAGACGCAGCGGCTGCTGCAGTGGCGTCATAAGGCTGTCGAGCCACCCGGCGACTGCCAGAGCGAATTGCACTTCTTCTACGAGCTGGGCAAGCGAATCAGGGAACGGTTGGCCGGTTCGACGGACGAGCGTGACCGGCCACTGTCGGACCTGACCTGGGACTACCCGACTGATGAGCACGGCGACCCCGATGGCGAGGCGGTGTTGGCCGAGATCAACGGGTATCGCCTCACCGGCCCTGACGCCGGTAAGTCCCTCTCGTCGTACACCGAACTGCGCGCCGACGGGTCGACCGCCGCCGGCTGCTGGATCTACACCGGGGTGTACGCCAACGGCATCAATCAGGCCGCCCGCCGGATACCGCACGGCGGGCGGGGGCCGAGCCAATCCGAGTGGGGCTGGGCGTGGCCCGCTGACCGGCGGATCCTGTACAACCGCGCATCGGCCGACCCCGAAGGCAAGCCGTGGAGCGAGCGCAAGCGCTACATCTGGTGGGACGAGCAGCAGGGCCGGTGGGTCGGTGACGATGTACCCGACTTTGTGGTGGACCGCCCCCCGGGCGCTCGCCCGGACCCAGCACTGGGTGGTCCGGCCGCGCTGGCGGGCGACGACCCGTTCATCATGCAAGCCGACGGAAAGGGTTGGCTGTTCGCGCCCAGGGGCATGGTCGACGGTCCGCTGCCCACCCACTACGAGCCGCAGGAATCGCCTGTCGCCAACCCGCTGTATCCCCAACAGCAAAACCCCGCGCGAATTATCTTCCCGCGCAAGGACAACCTGAGCGCGCCGAGCGCCGGCGATCCCGGCGCCGACGTGTACCCCTACGTGTTCACTACATACCGGCTCACCGAGCATCACACCGCGGGCGGCATGAGCCGGTGGCTGCCCTATCTCTCCGAACTGCAACCGGAGATGTTCTGCGAGGTCTCCCCGGAGTTGGCCGCCGAACGTGGCCTCGAGCCCTACGGCTGGGCCACCATCATCTCGCCCCGCGCGGCGATCGAGGCGCGGGTGCTGGTCACCGAGCGGATGACCCCGCTGGTCGTCGGCGGCCACACGGTGCACCAGATCGGGCTGCCCTACCACTGGGGCGTCGGCAGCGACGCCGTTGTCAGCGGGGACGCGGCCAACGATCTCCTCGGCATTACCCTCGACCCGAACGCGCAGATCCAGGCGTCGAAGGCCGCGTCCTGCGACATCCGCCCGGGTCGTCGGCCGAAAGGTGAGGAACTGCTGCGCCTGATCGCTCACTATCAGTCTCGCTCGGGCGCCACGACCGAGACCGGCAATGTACGAATCACAGATCCCAACCGCGAGATCATCTATCCGCCGCGCGGGCAGGACACTACGGACACGAGGGGGGCCGATGGGTCAGCTAACGGGACCGACTGACCCCGCCACGGACGCTGGTTGGGGCGGCCTCAAGCCGCGCAAGGGCTTCTTCACCGACACCTCGATCTGCATCGGCTGTAAGGCCTGCGAAGTGGCGTGTAAGGAGTGGAATCGCAACCCGCAGGATGGCGACCTCGAACTGCTGGGTTCGTCCTACGACAACACCGGTGCGTTGGGCGCGAGCACGTGGCGGCACGTGGCTTTCATCGAGCAGGGCCGAGACCGCATCGAGGATGCGCGCGAATCCGGCCGTGCCCTAATCGATTTGGGTATGCCCGCCGTCCCGGGCCATGTCGACATGGACACCAGGCCGCCGGACACTCCGGAGTTCCGCTGGCTGATGTCCTCCGACGTCTGCAAGCACTGCACGCACGCCGGCTGCCTCGACGTGTGCCCGACAGGAGCGCTGTTCCGTACCGAGTTCGGCACCGTCGTCGTGCAGGACGACGTCTGCAACGGCTGCGGAACGTGCGTGGCCGGATGCCCGTTCGGCGTGGTCGAGCGTCGCAGCGACGGCACGTACGCCACGCCGGCGCAGCGGCCCGGTAGCCCGGCCGAAAAACCCGTCACCGGCCCCGTCATGGAGTAGCCCAGAAGTGCACCCTTTGCTATGACCGTCTGGTCGAAGACCAGATACCGGCGTGCGCCATGACCTGCCCCACGACGTCGATCAAGTTCGGCGACCACGACGACTTGGTGGCCACGGCGCGGGAACGGGTCGCTGCGCTGCATGCCCAGGGGCTGACGGAGGCCCGCCTCTACGGCGCCAACGAGCACGACGGTGTCGGCGGCACCGGGTCGATCTTTTTGTTGCTCGATGAGCCGGAGGTCTACGGCTTGCCGCCCGACCCGCGAGTGCCGACCGCCGACCTGATGCAGATGTTCAAGCGGGCGGGTCTGGCCGGGGCGGGAATGGTCGCCGCCGCGGCGCTGGCGTTCTGGAGGGCCCGGTGAAAAGCGCCCCGGTGAAAAGACTATGAGCACCTCGGAATACGACAGCCTGCGCCCGCCCGAGCCGACGGGCGGCAGACGAGGCGGCAAAGGAAATCGCAAGGGTCGCCGCGGCCAAAGCGACGGCTCGCGTGAGATGCCGACGGTCCCCGAAGCCGAGTTCAGCTCGTACTACGGACGTCCGGTGGTCAAGCCCGCGCCGTGGGGCCATGAGGTCGGGGCGTATTTGTTTCTGGGTGGCGTCGCGGGCGGGTCCGGTCTGTTGGCGGCAGGTGCCCAGCTCACCGGCCTCGATAAGCTGCGCCGCAATACTCGCCTGACCGCGTTGGTGGCGGTGTTGCTGAGTCTGGTCGCCTTGGTCAAGGACTTGGGCCGACCGGAGCGCTTCCTGAACATGTTGCGGACGTTCAAGCTGACCTCGCCGATGAATCTGGGCTCCTGGATTTTGAGTGCCTACAGCGCCGGCATGTCGGTCGCCGCGGCATCCGAGATCGATCGGTTGATGGGGGAGCGACTCCCGCTGGGACCGCTGCGTCCGGTGTTGCGCGGTCTGGAGGGACTGGGCGGGCTGGAGGCCGGGGTGCTCGGGGCGCCACTTGCGGTCTATACCGCGGTGCTGCTGGCCGACACCGCGACCCCGACGTGGAACGCCGCCCATGAGGACCTGCCATTCGTGTTCGTCAGCTCGGCGAGTTTGGCCGCATCGGGATTGGCGATGGTGACCACCCCGGTGGCCGAGGCCGGCCCGGCCCGGAAGCTGGCCGTCCTCGGCGTGCTGGGTGACCTCGCAGCGACGAAGGTCATGGAACGCCGGATGGACGCGGTCGCCGCCGAGCCGCTTCATCACGGCAATCCGGGCCGGATGCTGCGCTGGAGTGAACGACTAGTGATAGCCGGCGGATTGGGGACGTTGCTCGGTGGCCGGAACCGCGGCATCGCGGCGGTGTCCGGTCTGGCACTGGCGACGGCGTCGGCCCTGACCCGGTTCGGCGTGTTCGAAGCGGGACTGGAGTCGGCCCGCCATCCCCGCTACACGATCGAGCCGCAGAAGCGCAGGCTCGCGGCCCGCCGGGCGGCCGGCGTCGCCGGCGACTCGATCACCACGGCGGGCTGAAAGTAGCTATTAAGCTGGCGGTATGCGAGCTGTTTGCGTTAGGCACAGCCGGGTATTCCGATTCGCATGACGAATTTTGGCTACACTCTGATGACCGAGCAGAGTGGACCCAAAGACCTTGTCCGCTATGCGGTTTCAGCTGAAGAGCGCGGATTTGACTTCGAGGTGTGTAGTGACCACTTCTCACCGTGGCTGGCGTCGCAAGGACACGCGCCCAACGCCTGGGCAGTGCTCGGCGCGGTGGCACAAGCCACCGAACGGGTGGACCTTTACTCCTATGTGACGTGTCCGACGATGCGGTATCACCCGGCCATCGTCGCTCAGCAGGCGGCCACCGTGCAGATCTTGTCCGACGGCCGGTTCACCCTTGGCTTGGGCAGCGGTGAGAACCTCAACGAGCACGTCGTCGGCAAGGGTTGGCCGGCCATAGCGCGCCGGCAAGACATGCTGCGCGAAGCGATCAAGATCATCCGCGAGCTATTCGGCGGCCAACTGGTGAACTGGCGCGGCGACTATTTCCAAGTGGACTCCGCACGACTGTGGGACCTGCCCGACGTTCCGGTCGGCATCGGGGTGGCCGTGGGGGGTACCAAGGCCGCCGACAAATTCGCCAAGCTGACCGACCACCTGATCGCGGTGGAGCCCAACGGAGAACTTGTCGACGCCTGGCACTCTGCTCGCCAAGCCGCCAATCTCGCCGGCGGCGGCCGGGTGATCGGCCAAATACCGGTGTCCTGGGATCCTGACCGTGACGCCGCCATCGAACGCGCGCACGACCAGTTCCGTTGGTTCGCCGGTGGCTGGAAGGTCAATGCCGACCTACCGACGCCAGCCGGTTTCGCCGGCGCGACACAATTCGTGCGACCCGAAGACGTTGCCGAGAGCATCCCCTGCGGCCCGGACCTCGATGCGATCGTCGACGCCGTCCGGCCCTACTGGGAAGCCGGGTTCACCGATGTGGCGCTCGTGCAGATCGGTGGAGAAACGCAGGACCTGTTCCTGAAGGAAGCCGCGGAACCTTTGCTTGCGGTGCTGCGTAGCGCGGCAAACTGAACGCACGTGAAGGGACAACAGTGATGTCAAACGAATTGCAAGGCAAGAAAATCGCGATTCTGGCAGCCGATGGCGTAGAGAAGGTGGAACTCGAGCAACCGCGCGCGGCGCTCAAAGAAGCCGGCGCCCAAGTCGAGGTACTGTCGCTGAAGGCCGGCGAAATCCAGGCTCGAAACCATGATCTCGAGCCGGCCGGGACATTTGCAGTGGACCGGACGGTAGCGGATGCGTCGGTAGACGAATTCGACGCGCTGGTGCTTCCGGGCGGCACCGTGAATCCAGACAAGCTGCGCATGGACGATTCCGCAGTTTCGTTCGTGCGCGACTTCGTCGGCTCCGGAAAGCCGGTCGCCGCAATCTGTCATGGTCCCGTGACGCTGGTAGAAGCCGGTGTGGCAGCGGGCCGAACGCTGACCTCCTATCCGAGTATTCGCACCGACCTTCGCAATGCGGGCGCCCACGTGGTGGACGAGGAGGTCGTGGTCGACGGCAATTTGATCTCCAGTCGCTCACCGTCGGATCTCCCGGCGTTTTGCGCGACGATCGTCAAACAATTCGCCGGTGTCGCGACGGGTTAGCCGTCAACACTTTTCACCTGATCCGTTTGGATGCACTGGTTTGCGGGCATTAACAGGCCAAGCCGTGATCGCCGCGGCGATCCGTCGAAAGGCCCACATTGACAACCACGTATCCAGAACCCGCTGTCTCGGCTGCCTACAACGTGTATCAGCCGCAAGAAGATTCCCGATTGCTCGTAGACGTAATGCATCAGACGGCGCTCATGCCGGGACGGCGGGTTCTCGACCTTTGCACGGGAAGCGGATTCGTCGCGATCGCCGCCGCCGAGATGGGTTGCGCCAGCGTCACGGCATTCGACATATGCCCGCATGCCGTGCATTGTTCTCGCGGCAATGCGGCCGTTGCCGGCGTAGAGGTCGATGTCCGTGAAGGATCGTGGATGGGGGCTCTTGACTGTGCGCCGTTCGACGTCGTCGTGTCGAATCCGCCTTATGTGCCAACTCCACCCGGCGCCGACGTGGAAGTGATCTGCTCGAGCGCCGGCCCGTCATGGGCATGGAATGCCGGCCCCGATGGCCGACTGCTACTGGATCCGCTGTGTGAGTCGGCGCCAAAGCTGTTGCGCGACGGTGGATCCCTGTTGCTTGTGCACTCGGCACTCGCCGGTGTCCAGCAGTCGCTGGATAACTTGAGGTCATCGGGTATGGGCGCTGAAGTCATTGCTTCCAAATGGATTCCATTCGGTCCGGTGATGTCGGCGCGGGCGAACTGGCTGGAGGACACCGGCCTGATACCCTACGGACGCCGGGAAGAGGAGCTGGTTGTGATTCGGGCGGACAAGCCATGACCGCCACCCGAGTACAGGTGGTGGCAGGAGGACCCGTGCTGGTGTCGGGTCCGGTGCGGATTGAGATGCCTGGCGGCGACGTCGTCGAGTCGGACCGATTCATGGTGGCGATCTGCACCTGTCGGCGCAGCGAGAATTACCCCCTGTGTGACACCAGCCATCGGAGATGCCGGTCCATCAGGAAAATGGTCCGGACAGCTAATCCAGCGGCTTCCGCAACGACGTCAGACCCTGCTTCCACGACGCCATGATCTTGTCCGCCAGGCGATTTTCCACCGCGGCATGTGCGCGCATCCCGAACACCACATCGCGGTCAAGGTGCGGTTCTCGGGCGATGAGATCGCCGACCACGTCCATTCGCACCACTTGTTCGTGCACCGCATCGGCTTCGACGTGCTCGCTGTAGAACCTCACGCAGGGTGACGGCGCTTCCATCCGCTGCAGAGCCTGGACCATCCGTCGGGATCCGGGCGGTGAGGTGATCTCCGTCGAGGCGAAGTGCCCAATTGCGGCGCCGCGCAACGAGCGGTGCAGTCCGAACAGTGACATGAGGTTCACCACCGCCAACGATTCGGCGGGGACGGCGTCGACGTAACCCAGATAAGTCGAATCCAGACCGGCCGCCGCCAACAGATCAGCGAAGAGCTGCTGGTGCAGACGCGGACCCTGCCCGGCGCCGAACTCGTCGAACTCGACTGCGACGAATGCCGCTTTGGCGCCACCCATCAGGCGTGGGATCGCCCAGGCGTGCGGATCGCCCTCTTTGAGGTGATACAACGATCGGTGCACGAAGTATTCGCACATCTGCTGCCAGGTTCCGGTGTCGCGCAGGTAATACGACGGGCCGGTGTCGTCGACGGGTTCGACCGAAATCGCTTCCATTTCGGCTCCCGACGTCTGATCTGGTTCGATGGGCCCCACGTCGCGGCGCACCCCCGCCAAAAAAACGCGTTCCAGTTCGGCGCGTAGCGCCAGCAGCTCAGGATTCCACTCCCAGGTGGGATCGACGCCCGCAAAACCTCGGTAGTGCAGCTCGTAGCACATGCATAGCGCCAGATGTAGATCCAGACCGTAGGGGTCAGAATCACGGACGGATGCGACGATGCGCGCGAGGTGGTCATTTGAGGGCGGTCCCGTCAGTGCGCGACGAACAGCTGTCGACAGCGGCCCGTGTGTCGCCGGAAGGGCGGGTTCAACTGTGATTGATGTACGGGTCACGCCGGTGACTACCCGCTAACCAGGTCGGGCAAACGGCGCTGCGTCACTTTCTAATCCACCGCTGTCGGCAGTCGAAAGGTGATGTCGGCCGTGGTACCGGTTGGGGTGCAGTCGAGTTCCATCGTGTCACTGAGCACCCTCATCAGCACCAGGCCCCGTCCGCCGTTGCCCGGGTCGGCGGCCGGTGTCTTCCACGAACCGGTGTCGGATATCCGCGCTTGCACTTGGCTGCCAGCGAGTTTGACTTCGAGCAGCATTGTCCCGACGTCGTGTCCGCGGTATGCATGCTCGACGCAGTTGGTGCACGCTTCGTTGACGACCAGCACGATGTCGGCGGCCAACTCATCCGGTACATCGCCGGCGCGCAGCCAGTCGGCTAATCGATGGCGAATACCGACCAATTGTTCTGCGGTGGCATCACTTTCGATTCGAATCGTCGTCTGCTGGTGCCGGTAGATCACCATCGCCACGTCGTCGTCATACCCCGCTGCCGGAGCCAGCTCACGAAGCACCGCATCGGCCACGGCGTCCACAGGCAATGTCGTCGTCGCCACGACAACGCCTGCCGCGCGGGCGATTCCGTCGTCAATCGACTCGTGTTTGCGCTCGACCAGCCCGTCGGTGAACAGCATCAGGGTCGAGCCGGGCGTCAGCACCTGGGTGGTTTGCGGACGAGGTTCGTTTCGGCGGACCGCGAGCGGCACCGACGCGGCGTCGGTCAACATGGTCGTCGAACCGGATTCGGGCCCCACGAGCACCGCAGGCATGTGACCGGCATTGCTGTATTGCATAACCCCGGATTCGGTATCCAGAATCGCCAGAAAGACCGTTGTGCAATACGCATTCGGAATGAGCGATGCCGCCGAGTCGAGTTGCTCGAGCAACAGCGCGGGCTGGGCGCCGTTGATCAATAGTGCTCGCGCCGAGCTGCGTAGCTGACCCATGATCGCGGCCGCCGGCAGGCCACGACCTACGCAGTCGCCGACGACAATGCCGATACGGTGATCACCGATAGGCAGCACGTCATACCAGTCACCCCCGATCTCCAATGGCGGGACTGCGGGTTCGTAGCGCACGGCAAAACCCGGCGGCGGCTGCACCGGCGGCAGCATGGCCCGCTGCAACGTCAGCGACGTCTCGCGGGCACTCTCGAACTGACGGACATGCTGCATGGCCAGACTGAGGTGGCCGATGAGCACTGTGACCAGCAGCCGATCCTCCGCGCTGACCCACCGCGGCGAGCGCAGCTCCAACCACAACGCCAGGTGCCCCCCGCCAGAGAGCGCCGCGACCAATCCCTGTGCCTTACCGGGATTGTCCGGTCGCTCGACCGTCTTGGCTGTTAGCGGCAGTTGGTGACGCGCATCCTGAAAGGTATGGCGCAACCACGGGTCCAGACTGCGCCAAGATGATTGGTAGGGCTCACCCGCCACTTGGACGCTCGGTTCGCCGTCGCCGCTCGGCCACGTGACCGCGACCACCCGTTGAACGTCGATCGCCGCGCTGCACTCGTCGAGAGTGATCGACAGCAGCTCGTCCACGCTTTTGGCCACAGCCACCGCCGTGGCCAAGCGCAGGACCGCGCTTTCCCGGGCGGCAAAAGCCCGTTCCGCGGTGACGTCACGAATCGTCCCCACGTAGACGTCTCGGTCGTTGCCAGTCTCCCTGACCGCATTGATGCTCACCATTACCCACGCGAGATGGCCGTCTCGATGCCGAATCGGTGTCTCATAGGCGGCGGTGCCGTTGCTCCGGACTAGGGATTGTTGTTGACGCGCAGTGTTTTTATCGACCAACCACGGGTGCGGCCACCGGTATGGCAGGCCGTCTTCGGGATAGCCGAGGATCTCGATGAAGGCGTTGTTCATTTCGATCACCGCGCCCTCGTGATCGGCGACGAAGAACCCCTCCTGCAAAGAATTCACCAACGCGGTGCGGAACTTGTCGCGGTCGGCCAGACCCTCGGCGCGAGCCCGTTGTTCCGCGTAGCGTTTCGTGCCGTCAAGAAATCCCCGAGTCGCGACGTCCAGCGGGGCCAGCGTCTGCAATAGGAATTCCAGTGCGACCGGTGCGTCGACGTGGATGTCCCTCGACAGTTCGAGGATCAACCGGACATGGTGCTCGATGATGTCGAGCATGCTGATTTGTTCTTGCAAGGCCCGGCGTCCGAGCTCGTGGCCGACGGCCAGGCTGTCCTCGTCGCGCGCGTCCAGGAAGGTATGCAGCGCAGCGACGTAATGGGCGTGAAAGTCTTCGGTGTAAGTCATGTCGAGGCCCCCCGGTGACGCGCAGCCAGCACCACCGCGTCGTCGGTTTCCTTGGCGTGTTTACTCACGATCTCTTCGGCGATGACCGTGGCGGAAGCGGCGAAGTCGATGTGCTCCAAGTGGTCCTCGGAGATGCCGTCGCTGGCTATCACGATCAGGTCGCCGGCGCGAATTGAAACCACCTGTGCGGGTCTGATTTCGGGTATGCGATAGCCGACGATGCCTGCGCTAAGGCGCGCAGTGGAACGGATGTGCGTCCCGGTCACGTCCTTGGCGACCAGGTTGGCCGTGACGTTTCCGACGCCGGTCCATGTCAGGGTGCCGGCCGCAAAGTCCACGCGTGCCAGGGTCATAGCGACCCCTCGGGTGCCGCCCAGCACACGGTGGCACAGCTGAACCAGAACCTCGATCCGCTCGTTGCGAGCGCGCTTGAGCGCATCGGTGGCGCGCAGTGCGGCTGCTGCGGCGGCTGGACCGTGACCCAGGCCGTCCATGACACCGAACAGAGCAGCGTCATGGTCGATGTCGATCGCGATCGGCTGGTCACCGGAGACGCGCTCGCCTGAGCAGCGGGCGACCTACGGTTGCCCACTCGATCGGCCCGAGGCGGCCGCTTTCATGCACGGGCGGGGACCCATTTCCACATTTCGACGACCGTTCCACGCCCGAGTGCGGATTGAACGATCAATCGGTCCATCAGGCGTCGGGCACCCGGCAAGCCCAAACCTAACCCTCGACCGGTCGAGTATCCGTCCTCCATCGCTCGCTCGATGTCGGCGATGCCCGGACCCTCGTCCTCTGCGCGTACCACTAAAGCTTTGCGGCCCTCCCGGTCCTGCACCGCGACCCGGACGGCGCCACGACCTGCGTAGCTGGTGATATTCCGCGCGATTTCGGAGATGGCCGTGGCGATCATGGTGACGTCGGTCAGCGAGAATCCGAGATCGAGTGCGAGTTGATGTCCGGCTTTGCGAGCGGCGACGATGTCGTCGGAGTTATCGATGTCGACGACGATGTCAGTCGCCACCGTCGCGCCCGATCGTCGGTTTCTTAAGTCCCAGTTGGCGATTCAACAGGGCAAGACCCTCTTCAAGGTCCAGCGCGGTGTTCATGTCGTCGAATGCCAGGCCGAGCTGCACCATCGCGAAGGCCACCTCTGGCTGCAGACCCACGATCACGGTGTCGGCACCGCGCAGCCGGGTCATGTGCGCGATGGTCCGTAGCGAGCGGGCGGCGAACGAATCCATCACATCGATGGCGGTGACGTCGACGATGATGCCTTGTGCGCGGAACTGGCTGACCCGTTCCATGAGGTCGTAGCGAAGACGTTCGGCGTCGGAGTCAGTGAGCGCGGCCTGCACCGAGGCGATAAGAATCGAGCCCTGTTTCAGGATTGGGACTGGCATGGCGTGCTCGTGCTAGTTGTGCTCACCCGGTCTGCTCGCCGGTGCGCGTGACTTCGTAGCCAAGCAGGCGCTCGGCCTCCTCGATACCGCCCTGCAGGTCGCCGACCGCATTCATCTTCGACAGGTCCAGTCCGATGGTGACCAGCGTCAGGGCGATCTCCGAGGACAGGCCGGTGATGATCACGCTCGCGCCCATCAATCCCGACGCATCCACCGTCTGCACCAGGTGGTTTGCCACTGTGGAGTCGATGGTGGGCACCCCGGTGATGTCGATGACCACGACTTTCGCGCGGTTGGCGCGGATGGCTCTCAACAGTTGTTCGGTGACCTGGCGGGCGCGCTGACTGTCGAGCACGCCGATGATCGGCAGAATCAGCAACTGCTCGCGCACCTGCAGCACCGGCGTCGACAGTTCGCGGATCGCCTCCTGCTGCTGGCGGATGATGCGCTCGCGTTCCTGCACGAAGCTGACGGCTACAGTATTGGCGATGCGGTTGGCCGCCGGCTCGTAGGCGTCCAGAACCCGGTTGAGCAGCTCGAAGTCGGTCTGGTACTTCTCGAACAAAGAGCGCGCGAGCACGTCACGCAGCAACAGGACGATGCCGACGACCTCGTCGGTTTCCACGCCTCGAGGGATGATGCGTTCGGACAGGTCGCGCGCATAGTCCTGCAACGCCTCGACGCTACCGGTCTCGAGCACCTCGACATAGTTGTCGTAGACCGCGGTCGCTTCGGAGAAGACCTCCTCCGGGGTCATCGCGGTGAGCAGTTCGGCCTCGGTGATCCTGCGCGCCCACTCCTCGCGCAAAACGGTTCGATTCTGCCGCAGATGCTGGACTAGCTGCGGCAGCAGACCCTCGGTGGAAATGCTGGCCGTCTGCGTGGCGGTGCCGGTGCTGCTGAAATCCGACGGCGAATCTGACATGTGGCCTCCCGAGTGCCGCGTCGCGCTCCGCAGTGCGCAGGTCCCTTTGCGAGACTAGCCTGGGTTGTCGCGAGGCAGGTGTTGAGGGCTTATTCTTCTCGCAGTTCGCAACGCAGGCTAGGCTTGCACCACGTTCACGGCCCAGGACAAAGGATCGCCATTGTCAGCTCCTGATTCGATTACCACGTTGGTTGAGGACCACGATGGGGTGTCCGTGGTCAGTGTCAGCGGCGAAATCGATTTGGTCACGGCTCCCGCCCTGGAACAGGCCATCGGCGCGGTAGTTGCAGACAGTCCGACGGCACTGGTCATCGATCTGTCCGCGGTGGAATTTCTCGGTTCGGTGGGCCTGAAGATCCTTGCGGCGACCCACGAGAAACTCGGCAAGTCCACCGGGTTCGGGGTGGTTGCGCGCGGTCCGGCGACCAGGAGGCCGATTCACCTGACCGGTTTGGACAAGACCTTCCCGCTGTACCCGACGCTGGACGACGCGTTGACCGCGGTTCGGGACGGCAACCTCGACCGCTAGTCACCCCGAACGCGGCGCGCGAGACCACCGGTCCGGGGCGGCACTGATGGCGGCCCATGCCTGCGCGGAGCCGTCATGCAATCCGAAGGGCATCACCATCGGTAGCGGATAACCGTCCCCTAACATGTGCAGTTGCGTGACAACATGTTTGGTGATCAATACGCATTCAACGTCTCGTGGAAACCGCTGTCGTTCATCGCGGACTATGACGACTCCGCAACTTATTTTTCGTTTCCAAAGACGGCCGCCGGAAGCCGGAATCAACTCGAACGTTCAAAAGGCAATAACGATTTTCAAAAATCAGCCGTTTCACCGCGTACCGGCGAGCCACCCCTGCGAAACGACGCCGGCGGGAACGGCGGGTGCGATGATCACGGCTATGGACGTCGACGATCCGCAAGGCGACCAGCGGTGGGATAGCCGTGCGCGTGACGAAACCGAAATCCAACGGCTGGACCGCAATTGGAACAGCCTGCTGCAGGAGCTGCGAGTCGTGCAGACTGGGGTGCAGCTACTCACCGGTTTCCTGTTGACGTTGCCGTTCCAGCAGCGCTTCGACGTTCTTGCCCCGCGCATGCGCGACGTCTATCTCGCGACCGTGGGCTTATCGGTGGGCGCAACGGTGTTGCTGGTCGCGCCAGTCAGCATCCATCGGCTGCTGTTCAGGCGCCATCGTCTGCAAGTGCTGGTGTCGGCCGCGCACCGGTGCGCCTATGCCGGGCTGGCGCTGCTCGGTGCGGCGCTGACTGGCGTGACGATCGTCGTTTTCGGCGCAGTAGCCGGCGGCAACGCGGCCTTTGTCGCGGGAGCGTGTGCGCTGGTGCTCTTTACCCTCTTTTGGTGGGTGTTACCGCTGCTATTGCGCAGGCGCGGGATGTAACGCGAGATTTGCTCAGCGGCCGGCCGCCAGTGCCGCGATACGGGTGGATTCCAGATGCTCGAGCAGGTCTTGGGGGTCAGCGAAGATCGGTGACGCGCCGGCCGCTTGCAACTCCGCGCGGGCGATGCCGCCGCTCAGCAGTCCGATGCACGGCAATCCCGCGCCCGCCGCGGCGTGTGCGTCCCATACCGCGTCCCCGACGAACACGGCATGGTCGGGGTCTACCGCGGCCCGGTCCAGCGCGACCTGCAGGATGCCGGGTTCGGGTTTGGCGGTATCGACGTCTCGTGACGAGGTCGTTTCGGAGATGATGTCGTCGCAATCGAGTACCTTGCGCAACAGCTCCAGTTCGTCCTCGGGTGCCGAGCTGGCCAGCACGGCCTGCAGTCCGAGATCGGCAACGCGGCGCAGCAAGGCGCGGGCGCCGGGCAACGGTGCCAGCAGCGGTGTGATTTCCCGGTAGTACCGGCTGTGCCCGTCGCTGAGCCGCTGCTGCACGTCATCCGGGGCGTCGTCGGATAACGTTCGCACCAGCATTGAGCCGTCCATACCGATGCAGCGGTGGATCTGCCAGGCCGCAACGGGAATGCCTTCGGCGTCGAAGGCGCGTTGCCAGGCGTAGACGTGCAGGTAGTTGGAGTCAACCAGGCTTCCGTCTACGTCAAACAGGACGGCGGGTGCGCCGCCGGCGGGTTTCAGCGGACGCTCCCTGCTGCGGCGGGGGCGGCTTCCTGGCTGCTGTCGAAACATCATGTGCGCGGCATACCCATGCTGGGGCTGGCTGACACAGGTGTGCGGTGTCGTTTGGGTCTCCAGTCGGCGGGCAACCCCGACCGAAGGCTGGTCGGCGCACAGTCTGCGGGACGAATCATTTTGGTACACAAACTTTCTCGCGGGAGCGAAGTTCTAAAAAAAGCGACCCAGGTCGATCAGGCGCGTAGCTTCCGTCCGCACGCCCGTGAAAGCCTTACGCACGGCGCCAACGCCCCCGGCCTGGTCGGCTCGACAGCTGTGATTGGCTTGGGTGGCGCTTAGCCGACGCGAGACCAACAACGTCTGCAGTTCCTAGCGCGTTAGCCCGCCGGGCATCGACATCGTCGGCGGCTCAATTGTCGCGTGCGCAATTTTTTGCCTCGATCGGTGTAGTCCGCAGCTGAACGGGGTACTGCCTGCGCCACGGGTGAGTACAGGAAAGTGCGTCAACCCGCTACTTGGCAGGAAGGAACTCCCATGGCGACTGCAAGCGACTATGACGCACGCCGCGTATCCGACGTCGAAACCCAGGACAGGTCCGCGCTACGCGAGCTAGCGCCGACCCTGCAAGGGGCCTCCACCGCAGTGGTCGATGAGGACCTCAACGATTTGCACTTCTTCGAGCTGCCCGGGGCGGACCTGTCCGGCGAAGAGCTGTCGGTGACGGTGATTCCCCAGCGGGCCGACGAGTTCACATGTTCGAGCTGCTTTCTAGTGCAGCACCGCAGCCGGTTGCACAGCGCGAGCTCCGGGCTTTCGATCTGCGCCGACTGCGCGTAACGCCGCCACCCCTGATGTCTTGTGCTCACCGACGACGCATCGGGAGGCATTAAGGGGTCAGGTTCGGTGTATCGGCGCGGTTGCCGTTGGGCCAACCCGCGTTAACGGCACCTTGACCAAGCAGAAACGCCGTGTTTCTGTCGTCAGCGTGGCAGGATCCGCAATGGGCCGGGAGGACAGGCCGGATGCCTTGAGTCGTCCGCCTGGCTTACCCGCTCCGCGGATGCTTAGTTCGGCTTGCGCCGCAGCGTACGCGATTGCCTATCTTGTTGGCGGCGAGCGGCGGATGCTGCGATTGATACGCGGATACGGACCGATAATGACAATGCCCATCCCCAGCCTGGGCAACGTTGCAATCGTGTCCGACCCGGAGCTGGCTAAGCAGGTTTTCAGCGCTCCGGCAGACCTCCTGCTCGGGGGAGAAGGAGTGGGACCCGCGGCGGCGATTTACGGGTCCAGATCGATGTTCGTCCAGGAGGAGCCGGAGCATCTTCGGCGGCGCAAACTCTTAACGCCTGCATTGCACGGCGCCGCGCTGAGCAGTTACGTGCCGATCATGGAGAACGCCGCGCGCGCGGCGATGCACAGCTGGCCCATTGACCGCCCGTTCGAGATGCTGAAGGCAGCGCGGGCGCTGACGCTGGACGTGATCGTCAAGGTCATCTTTGGAGTTGATCATCCCGACGAAGTGCGGCGATTGGGCCGGCCATTCGAACGGTTGTTGAATCTTGGGGTTTCCGAGGAGTTGACGATCCGCTACGCGCTACGTCGCGCGGGCGCATTGCGGGTCTGGCCTCGGCGGGCCCAAGCCAATAAGGAGATCGACGACGTCGTCATGCCACTCATCGCCCAACGGCGAAACGATCCTTGCCTGAGCGAGCAACACGACATTTTGGCGTTGCTGATGTGCGCGCGTGGGGACGAGGGAGAACGGCTGTCAGACAGCGAGATTCGCGACGATGTGATTACCCTGATGCTGGCGGGCCACGAAACCACCGCAACAACGTTGGCATGGGTCTTCGACCTTCTACTGCACCATCCGGATGCATTGCGACGCGTACAGTCCGAGGCCCTGAGCGGCGAGGAGGACTTCACGACCGCGGTGATCAACGAGACTTTGCGGATACGTCCTCCCGCCCCGTTTACGGCCCGTGTTGCTGCGCAACCGTTTCCGATCGGGGGCTACTGCGTGGATGCAGGCACGCGAATCGTCGTCCATATCGTGGCCATTAACCGCAACCCCCACACTTACGACCATCCGAACGAGTTCCGCCCAGAGCGGTTCCTCAGCGCCCGACCGCAAACCTACGCATGGGTTCCGTTCGGAGGCGGTGCCAAACGCTGTCTGGGCGCAAGCTTTTCCATGCGCGAGTTGATCACCGTACTACATACACTGCTGCGCGAGGGTGAGTTCGGTGCCGTCGACGAAACGCCCGAAAAGATCGTGCGGCGCTCCATCATGCTTGCGCCCCGTTACGGCACCAGAGTGCGATTCCGTCCCCTTAAACCTTCGCTATAGCGATCCGGCATGGCTGACACGCAAGTGAATTGAATTTTCAACCCGTCCGGTTGCCGCCCGGCGTCGCACGCAACCGCGCCGGCACAAAGGGTTTACGCTTGCGACCACTCCCGCCCACACACTCCGCAATGTCGGGTAACTGTGGCCCATTCAGGCTCGCCGTCAGCAGGCACACGGACCGGATGGGCGGATACATCGCCACACCCGGGGCAGTCGCAGGTCGGACGGTAGGGCTCGACGGCCTGGCCCTTCATTAGCCGGAGGTTTTCTGCGCGTGAGAACGGCACAATCTCCAACAACTCGGGGCAGGGGGCAGAGCGCGGATTGTCGAACCATAAAAGACCACAGACCACCGTCCCCACCGCCGTGAAGATCGCCAGTATTACCAGCGGAACGTTCCATGGCCAGTTCGGTGGTATGGGCGTCACTGCAAGAACCACCATCACGGTGCAAACCAGGGCGCCGACAATGGTGCCGGCTTTAGCGAATCGGTAGCCGCCGACGTTCAACGCGTCCCATGCCTCAATCTCCTTCTGCCGGAGTGCGATCTCCGCCAGAGTTGGGTGCTTGGGTAGATCGAACTTCACCGAAGAGTCGGGAACTTTGGCGAACCCTTGGCGGAGTCCGTGAGGCCCCCTGTTCTCGGAGTTTGGCTTAACCAACACCATGCGGGCGAAGTCTAACGCGGTGACTACCTCGGCGCGATGTCAAGCATGGACCGGCCAATTTCTCGAGTCGGGGTGGCGGGATTTGAACCCACGGCCTCTTCGTCCCAAACGACGGCCACTGGGCCGTCCGGCTGGTGTCGGCGCTACGTCACCAGGACGCTGGCCACCAGTAGCAGAGCCGCTGAAGTGGCGAGCAGCGCGGGACAGACCTTGAACCACACAACGGGGGTTCGAGCGCCGGTGAGCGCGGTGAGCACCGCAAGGGCTACAAGTAACCCGGCGACGACGCGGAAGACGATGGCGGTGACCTGGATGTCAGCCGCAGTCGCGGTGACCGCGACGACCAAGGCGGCCATGCCCCACATCGTCAAGGACTCGGCCAACCACTCCTGGGTGAGTACACGGCGATTGTCCGCCGTGATCGGCGCGAAACTGTCCACCACCCGTTTGGTCGGTACGGCATGGGCTACTCCCCACACCGCGATTAGCGCCGCAGCTATGTAGGCCAACACCTGCATGAGAGAACGCCTTCGTCTAGGTGATCGCTGCTCAGCAGCAAGCCGTGCTGGTCGCAGCCACATCGGAGGAGGATGCATCGCTTGCGTCGTCCTCGGCGGCGAGCGGGTCGGGGCCCGTGCCGAACGTCTCCGAGTCAGACAGGACGGTGTAGACCTCCCACTTCTCGCCTGCAGGTCCGGTGACCCATGCCTTGTCTTGGGTGGCGTAGCAACAGGTGGTGCCGACCTGCTCCTCGGGGAACATCCCCTCACCCGCCAGTCGGGCTATTTCCTCGTGCACCTTGTCACTTGATTCGACCTCGACGCCAAGGTGGTTAAGGGTGCCGCCGTGGCCTGGGTTTTCGAGCAGCACCAGTTTAAGTGGGGGATCGGTGATCGCGAAGTTGGCGTAGCCGGGTCTCACCTTAGCCGGTTCGGTATGGAACAGCTTGGAGTAGAACGCGATTGCTTCGTCGAGGTCGTCGACGTTGAGAGCGAGCTGCACGCGCGACATGGTGTGTCCTTCCTTTGGTGGTTAAGCGGTTGTGGCCGTGGGCAGGAGTTCGGTGATCAAAGCCCGGACGCGGTCAGCGATCTCGTCGCGAATAACGCGCACGGTTGCCAGTGGCTGTCCGGCGGGGTCAGGCAGTTTCCAGTCGCGGTAGGACACTCCCGGGAAATAGGGGCAGGCATCACCGCAGCCCATGGTGATCACGACGTCGCTGGTTTGAACCGCTTCGCTGGTGAGGACCTTCGGGTTGGTAGTGGTGATGTCGATGCCGAGTTCGGCCATGGCGGCGATGGCGACGGGGTTGATTTGATCGGCGGGTTCGGTTCCAGCGGAGCGGACTTCGATGCGATCTCCGGCCAGGTGGCTCAGCAGGGCCGCGGCCATCTGCGAGCGCCCGGCGTTATGGACGCAGACGAACAGGACGCTGGGTTTGTCGGCCATCAGCTGGGACTCCTTCATCGGGCTGGGTTCGGAACAGCCGGGTACGCAACGCCAGGGACACGTAGACCAGCCCGACCAGCACTGGCACTTCGATCAGCGGCCCAACGACCCCGGCCAGGGCTTGCCCGGACGTGACGCCGTAGGTGGCAATCGCCACCGCGATGGCCAGTTCGAAGTTGTTACCGGCGGCGGTGAACGCCAGCGTGGTGGTGCGGGCATACCCAAGCCGTAGCGCGAATCCAAGGGCATATCCGCCGGCCCACATGATCGCGAAGTACCCCAGCAGTGGCAGCGCTATCCGGGCGACATCCCATGGGCGGGAGGTGATTTGGTGACCCTGTAGGGCGAACAAGATGACGATAGTGAACAGTAACCCATACAGCGCCCACGGCCCGATGCGAGGCAGGAACGTCGTCTCGTACCAGTGGCGCCCCTTGGCTCGTTCACCCAGTCGGCGCGACAGGTATCCGGCCAGCAGCGGAATGCCGAGGAAGATGAGCACGGATTGGGCGATATGCCAAGGGGAGACATCGATGCCCGCTTGCGGCAGGCCCAGCCAGCCGGGCAGCACCGACAGGTAGAACCAGCCCAGCGCGGCGAACATGACAACCTGAAACAACGAGTTCAACGCGACCAGCACGGCTGCGGCTTCGCGGTCCCCGCAGGCCAGGTCGTTCCAGATGATGACCATGGCGATGCAGCGGGCCAGTCCGACGATGATCAGCCCCGTGCGGTACTCCGGTAGATCCGCGAGCAGCAGCCAGGCCAGGGTGAACATCACAGCGGGCCCGATCAGCCAATTGAGCAGTAAAGACGACACCATCAGCCTGCGGTCGGCGGTGACCTCGTCGAGCCGGTCGTATCGGACTTTGGCCAGCACCGGATACATCATGACCAACAGGCCGATCGCGATCGGCAGTGAAATGCCTTGGATCTCAACGGCACTCAAGGCCGATCCGAGGCCCGGCACGAGTCGTCCCAGCAACAGACCGATGACCATCGCCACGCCGATCCATACCGGCAGGAACCGGTCCAGCGTCGAAAGCCGGGTCGCTACCGCGCCTGGGGCGGACACCGACGTCGGCGCGTTGGTCACGGTCCACATCCCGGTGTGGTCGCCGGAAGGTAGTCGTCGACATGTAGAACTGACGAAAGCTGCTGCAACGCCGAGGGAATCACCCGGTAGTACACCCAGGTGCCCCGCCGCTCGCAGTCCAGCAGCCCGGCTGAGCGGAGCGATTTGAGGTGATGAGAGATCGTTGGCTGGGAGACGTCGAAGGTCGCCGAGATCTCACATACACAGGCCTCACCGCCGGGGTGGCTGGCGATCAGGCTCAACAGCCGCAGGCGCACCGGGTCGCCCAGCGCCTTGAACATTGCCGCTAACTCCGATGCCTGCGACTCGCCCAGGGCGGCCGCCGCCAACGCTGGGCAACAGCCCGCTTGATTCGACATGCTTCTATATAAACATCTATCGAATCAGGGCGCAAGGATGGGTCTGCCGACGAAGGGAGACGAAGGGAGAGGTGACGTCTCACGCTGCGGCAACTGGCCCGGAGGTGGTCCTGGCCGCTGAAGTGCTGACCCGAGTTTGGTCGGGGTGGCGGGATTCGAACCCACGGCCTCTTCGTCCCGAACGAAGCGCGCTACCAAGCTGCGCCACACCCCGCTTGAAGCTCCGACAGCCTATCGCACCGGCCCGTCGGCTGGCCAAACCGCGGTGCTGCGGTTCACTGCCATAGGCAAGAGCGCTCGAACTCGACCAGTGCCTCGGCGGGGCCGATCGGATCGAGTCCCTGTGCGCTGACCCACTCGTCGCTGAAGTAGGTGTCGTGGTATCGGTCGCCGCTGTCGGCGAGCAGCGTGACCACCGAACCACTGCGGCCTTCGGTGACCATCTCGGCGAGCAGGCCGAAGGCGCCCCACAGGTTGGTGCCCGTCGACGGCCCCACCCGGCGTCCCAGGACGGCGCTGACGTGGCGAGCAGCGGCGATAGACGCCGCGTCGGGGACCGCGACCATGCGGTCGACCACGCCGGGCAGAAACGACGGCTCGACCCGCGGCCGGCCGATGCCCTCGATACGGGATGACGTGGGCATCACGACGTCGTAGCGGTCCTCGGCGTAGGCGGGAAAGAACGCGGAGTTCTCCGGGTCGACAACGCACAACCGGGTCGCGTGCCGTCGGTAACGGATGTAGCGGCCGATCGTCGCACTGGTGCCGCCGGTGCCCGCGCCGACCACGATCCATTCCGGGATGGGGTACTTCTCCTCGCCCATTTGCTCGTAGATCGACTCGGCGATGTTGTTATTGCCCCGCCAGTCGGTAGCGCGTTCGGCATTGGTGAACTGGTCCAGGTAGTGCCCGTCGGTTTCGCGGGCGACGCGCTCCGCCTCGGCGTACACCTCACTCGAGTTCTGCACGAAATGGCAACGGCCGCCCTGGGATTCGATCAGTGCTACCTTGGACGAGCTGGTAGCCGCCGGCATCACGGCGATGAACGGCAAACCCAGCAGGGCCGCGAAGTAGGCCTCCGACACCGCCGTCGAACCCGATGACGCCTCGACCACCGTGGTGCCCTCACCGATCCACCCGTTACAGAGCGCATACAGAAACAACGAGCGCGCCAACCGGTGCTTGAGACTGCCGGTGATGTGTGTCGTCTCGTCTTTGAGGTACAGCGCGACGTCGACGTCCGTGCTCCAGGCCGACGGCAGCGGGTAGCGGAGCAAGTGCGTGTCGGCGCTGCGACGGGCGTCGGCCTGGATCAGCCGGATCGCATTGTCCGTCCAGCAACGCGAACGGCTGCGGACCGCGATCCGGGTCCGATCGGTCAACGCACCGAAACTGTTGGCTGCGAACGGCTCAGGTCACTGGCCGAATCTCGGTCGCCCATCGGGCTGGCGATCAATGTCAGCAGGGTCGCTTCGGGCCTGCAGCAGAATCGCACTGGCGCGAATGGTGAGGTACCTATCCCAGCGGAGACATGTAACTGCATGTTTGCGCCCCAACGAGACGGTCCCTTCGCCCGGGACCGGTCCAGGCCGCAGTTGGTCACCAGAGCGCCGAAGAACGGCACGCACACCTGCCCGCCGTGGGTATGTCCGGCCATCACCAGCTGGTAGCCGTCGGCGGCGAAGCGGTCGAGCACCCGCGGCTCCGGGGAATGGACCAGCCCCAGCCGCAGGTTCGCGGCCGGACTTGCCGGGCCCGCAATCGTGTCGTATCGGTCCCGGTCGATGTGCGGGTCGTCCACGCCCGCTGCGGCGATATGCAGTCCGGCCACCTCGAACTCGCGTCTGGTGTGGGTGAGGTCGAGCCAGCCGCGCTCGGTGAAGGCCGCGCGCAGATCCTGCCAGGGCAGTGGTTTACCGTGGACACGGTGCGACGGGTTGGTCAGGTAGTTCAGCGGGTTCTTCAGTCGCGGTCCGAAGTAGTCATTGCTGCCGAACACGAAGACGCCCGGTCGCGACAGCAGATCTCCCAGGGACTGGATAACCGCGGGCACCGCCTTGGGATGCGCCAGGTTGTCGCCGGTGTTGACCACCAGATCGGGCTCCCAGCCGGCCAGCTCGCGCAGCCAGGCCTGCTTGCGGCGCTGGTTGGGCAGCATGTGCAGATCGCTGATATGCAGCACCCGCAGCGGTGTGGACCCCGGCGTCAAGACGGGCATGGTTATCTCGCGCAGGACGAACGCGTTGCGCTCGACGAGCGCCGCATAACCGATGCCGGCGACGGTCGAACCGAGCGCAGCGACGCCGCTGCGTATCAGGATGGGCAAAACGTCAGCCATGCTGGCAGCCTACTGCCGGTCGCGGACTGGCAGCGTATTCCGCGCGCCAAAGTGCCTACGGCGGCGGCTGTCCGGGCGGCGGCGGTGGTGCCAGTAGCGGAATGGTGATCGGGGGCAGACCCGGAATCTCCACGACCTGTGATCCGACCGGCGGTGGCGCACCTTCCGGAGGCGGAGGCGGAGGCGGGCGCGATGCCGTTACTGATTTGGATCGTGATGATCGAACCCGGGATGGTTTGGCCGCTGGGTGTGGTTCCGACGACTTCTCCGTACTTGGCGGAGCTATTGACCGAGTTTGGTTGTTCGGCAACCTGGAAACCCGCGTCCTTGAGGCGTTGACGCGCTGCGTCCACATCTAGCCCGGCCACGCTCGGCACTCGCGAACCGGGCGCACCGTCGACGTAGCGAGGGTCGGTCGGCGGCAATTGCACCGGCCCGAAGTTGGTGGCGATCGGTTTCATCGCGGTGAACCACGTGCGCGCCGGCTCATTGCCGCCGTACAAGTCGCCCTCGCCGCAGTGGCGCAGCGGGGCAGAGCACAAATCCGTTGGATTGGTTGAGTCGTCGTAGATGTAGTTGGCCGCCGCGTAGTGGCTGGTGAAGCCCACAAAGCCGGAGGAGCGGTGGGCTTCGGTGGTGCCCGTCTTACCGGACATCGGCAGGTCCCAGCCCGCAGCACCGGCCGAACCGGCCGCCGTGCCGCCGCCCACCGCGTCTTTGCTCATCGCGTTGGCCAGGGTGTTCGCCAAACCCTCGGGCACCACCTGATCGCAGGTCTCGGTGGTCACGGCGACTTCATTGCCATGACGATCGATCAGCTTGTCGATCGGGTTCGGTGGGCACCACGTGCCGCCGGAGGCCAGTGTGGCCGCGACATTCGACAGCTCCAGCGCGTTCACCTCGATCGGACCCAGGGTGAACGAGCCGATGTTCTGCCGTTTGACGAAGTCGGCCAGGCTCTCGTTGCTGTCGGGGTTGTAGTCGCGCGCGGTGCCGGGATCGGCGTAGGACCGCAGGCCGAGCTTGATCGCCATGTCCACCGTGCGCGTCACCCCGACCTGCTGGATCAGCTTGGCGAACGCGGTGTTGGGCGAGGTGGCCAGTGCCTCGGTCACATTCATCGAGCCTCGGTAGTTACCGGCGTTGACCACGCACCAGTTGTCCTTCGGGCACCCCTTGGCCCCGCCGCTACCCAGGCCCTTTGCCTGGAACCGGCCCGGCACCTCGAGGGTGGCGTTGATGCCCATGCCCATGTCCAGTGCCGCGGCCGTGGTGAAGATCTTGAAGACGGACCCCGCGCCGTCGCCGACTAGCGAGAAGGGCTGCGGGCGCATGGTTTCGACCGGCATCGACGTCCAGCCCGTACGTGCGGTTGCTGGCCATGGCCATCACCTTGTGAGAAGTCTTGCCGGGCTGGATCACGCTCATCACGCTCGAGATGCCCGGCAGCGTCGGACTGGCGAACTTGTCGATGGCCGCCTTGACCGGGATCTGCACATCCGGGTCCAACGTGGTGCGGATCAGATAGCCACCCCGGGCCACCTGCTCCTTACTGATCCCGGCGCGGGATAGGTACTCCTGGACGTAGTCACAGAAGAAGGCGCGGTCACCCGCCGCGATGCAGCCCCGCGGCAGCTCGTTGGGCTGCGGCAGTATCCCGAGCGGCGTGGCCTTGGCGGCACGCAAGGCGTCGGCCTCCTGCGGCAGGTTTTCGATCATGGTGTCCAGGACCACGTTCCGGCGGGCCAACGCGCCGTCGGGGTTGGTGTACGGGTTGAGCGCGCTGGTCGACTGCACCATGCCCGCCAGCAGCGCCGCCTGCTGCCAGTTCAGGTCGGACGCATTGATCCCGAAGTAGGTCTGCGCCGCGTCCTGCACCCCGAACGAACCGTTGCCGAACGACACCAGGTTCAGATAGCGGGTCAGGATCTCCGGCTTAGTGAACGTCTTGTCCAGCGTCAGTGCCATCCGGATCTCGCGCAGCTTGCGCGCCGGGGTGGTCTCCACGGCCGCGCGCTTCTCGGCGTCGGTTTTCGCGGTTACCAGCAGCTGGTAGTTCTTGATGTACTGCTGCTCGATGGTCGAACCACCGCGAGTGTCCACATCGCCGCGTGCGTACCCGGCGAGTCCGGTCAGGGTGCCTTTCCAGTCCACCCCGTTGTGGTCGGCGAACCGCTTGTCCTCGATGGAGACGATCGCCAGCTTCATCGTGTTGGCGATCTTGTCGCTGGGCACCTCGAACCGGCGTTGGGAGTACAGCCAGGCGATGGTGTTGCCTTTCGCGTCGACCATCGTCGACACCGCGGGCACCTCGCCCTCGAGAAGTTGGGCCGAGCCGTTAGCGACGACTTCCGAGGCCCGATTGGACATCAGCCCCAGGCCACCTGCCAGCGGGAACATCAGCGCTGTGGCGACCACACTGGCCAACAAACAGCACCCGGCAAGCTTGAGAATCGTGAGGGCGGCCGGGGGGCGGTCTGACATGGCTACTACAGTAGCGGCCCACAGTCACGCCGACACGCTGCGAGTTCACCTACATTTTGCCCTAGGCATTGACCAGCGACTTACCGCCGACGCAGCGATAAAATTTGCACCTGCGTCATTGCTCGGGCACCGCGGCGAATGTGCAAGATCACTTCGTCGCGTATCCTTTCGGGCCGAGACGGCACGCCCGTCCCAAAAAAAGCGTTATCGGACTGTTGCGCAATTGGTACCTGACCACCTAACTTAGACACACGGTGAGATTCAAGTAACACCGATGTACATAGTGTGGCGTAGATCGCAGCTGGGATCTGCACCCGAGGAGGGCGGTCGCAACTAGCGGCCGGTAGGGAAAGGGGACAGTTCGTGTCAGGAACACGTCCGGCGGCGCGAAGGACAAACATTGCGGCCGCACAAGGGGTACTCCGCAGCGTCGATGCCGAAGAACGGATCGCCTGGGTTTCGAAAGCACTGTGCCGCACCACCGACCCGGACGAACTTTTTGTTCGGGGGGCCGCCCAGCGTAAAGCGGCGGTGATCTGCCGGCACTGCCCAGTAATGCAGGAGTGCGGGGCGGACGCGTTGGACAACAAGGTCGAGTTCGGGGTCTGGGGTGGCATGACCGAACGGCAGCGCAGGGCCCTGCTCAAGCAACACCCCGAGGTGGTGTCCTGGGCAGACTTCTTCGACAAGAGAAGGAGCCGAAGCGTCGGCTAACCCGTTGCCCGACTGCTAGCTTTCCCCGGCAAGCGGGTGGTACCCCCCCATCGCGGCTGGACGGACCGCATCGTCGCCCACCGATGTGATCTGATCGGCGAGCGCGCGCAACGATTCCAAGTCCGAAACGTCGAATGGCAGCGACGGAACGCCGATGACCGGCACGTGCGGGTTGGCTCCGGTGAATCGGGACAGCAATCTAATTTCCCGTTTGGCGGTTTGCGCGCGGTCGGCATGAATGCTCAGCACGGCTGCGGCCAGCGACGCGGCCTCAGAGTCCGTCTCGGCCTCTAACGTTTCGCGTCCGTCGATCGCCCGCTCAACAGGCAAGGAACACAACGTCGGATGAGTGCGATTCAGGACGAGCCCAGCTAGCGGCATTGCTTCCTGGGACAGCCGATCGACGAAGAAAGCCGCCTCGCGCAGTGCATCGGGTTCGGCCGCCGACACCACAACGAACTGCGTACCACGCCTTTTCAACAGCGCATAAGTGCGATCGGCCTTTTCGCGGAAACCGCCGAATGTGGCGTCCAGTGATTGTACGAACTCTGCTGCATCGCTCAACATCTTTGAACCGAGCACAGTAGACATCGCCTTCATCGCCAAACCCATTGCGCCGGTGACCAACCGACCAATGCCCCGGCCAGGTGCGAGTAGCAGCCGCCACAATCGGCTATCCATGAAGCTGC
The DNA here is from genome assembly GCA_963730415.1 of uncultured Actinomycetota bacterium. Taxonomy (GTDB): domain Bacteria; phylum Actinomycetota; class Actinomycetes; order Mycobacteriales; family Mycobacteriaceae; genus Mycobacterium. The sequence goes on from CAVSSC010000011.1 coordinate 65,826, forward strand.
CCAGTCGTTTAGGCGCATCCAGAAAGTCCAGCGCGTTGCGCGACGGGGGAGTGTCTACTATCACCAGGTCCCAACGGTCTTCGCTCAGAAGTTGACCCAGTTTCTCCATCGCCATGTACTCTTGCGTGCCGGCAAGCGAACTGGCGACGGTCTGATAGAACTGGTTATCCAAAATCGATTGCGCCCGACCAGGTCCGGAGTACTGGACCACCATTTCGTCGAACGTGCGACGCATGTCGAGCATCATCGCGTGCAGCTCGCCGGGAACTTCGGGCGCCAACGGCACTCGCTGCGGGGCGTTGCCGAGGTCGTTGACTCCCAGCGCCTGGGCCAGCCGCTTGGCTGGGTCGATCGTCAAAACGCAAACGTTGCGGCCATATTCGGCCGCGCGCAACGCCATCGCAGCTGCGGTAGTGGTCTTGCCCACCCCGCCGGCGCCGCAGCACACCACCACCCGGTTGGCTGTGTCGGCCAAGATTGCGGCCATATCGAGTCTTTGCGGCGTGATACTCATCGGACCCCCTGCTGCGCAAGCGATTCCGAAAGCTCATAGAGGCTACCGAGGTCGACGCCGTCGGAGATCGCCGGTAGTTCTAACCGCGGCACCTTTAACGTGTCCAGCTGTTGTGCAGTCTCGGCGCGCGCGGCGATTACCGCCGCGTGCTCGATGGTTTCGGTCAGCAGGCCGGCGAACTCGGTGTCGTTCAGCTTGATCCCGGCCATCTCCAAGCCGGCCCGCACCGAGTCTGCGTCGACATGTCCCTCGGCGGCCTTTGCCAGGTCAGCGGGCTGGAGGTGGGAGGGGATATTGCGGTTCACGATCACACTGCCGATCGGCAGCTCCATCTCGGCAAGCTCCTCGATGGCTTCCAGCGTTTCTTGCACGGGCAACGCCTCCAGCAGAGTGACCACGTGAATGGCGGTCTGCTCGGAGTGCAGCAACTTCACCACGCCCTCGCTTTGCGAGTGCACAGGCCCGCCCTTGGCCAGATCGGACACGGCTTTGGTGACATCCAGAAAACGCGCGATCCGGCCCGTCGGTGGCGCGTCGACGACAACCGCGTCATAAACCGGGTTCTTGGCCCCCTTGTTCAGGCGCACCACCGACTCCTTGATCTTGCCGGTGAGCAACACGTCGCGCAGACCGGGCGCGATCGTCGTCGCGAACTCGATCGCACCGATGCGGCGCATCGCCCGGCCCGCGATGCCGAGGTTGTAGAACATGTCGAGGTATTCCAGGAACGCGGCCTCGATGTCGATTGCCAGGGCGTTGACCTGGCCGCCGCGTTCGGCAGTCGCGATCTTCACCTCCTGATAGGGCAGGGGCGGGACGTCGAAGAGTTGCGCAATCCCTTGGCGACCCTCGACTTCCACGAGGAGGACTTTGCGGCCTCCCGCTGCCAGAGTCAGTGCCAGCGCAGCCGCTACCGTCGACTTACCCGTACCGCCTTTGCCGGTCACAAAATGTAAGCGGGCCTTCGATAAGCGCGCCGGCCAGCCGACGGGACTACCGCCGCTAGATGTGGTTGCCACCATCGCATGCTAGCCCGACCGCCGCACGTGCCCCCGGCCTGGCCAGAGCCGTTCACGTCCGACCGATAAGCTCGCGTCATGAGCCAACCGACCGCATGGGAGTACGTCACGGTCCCGCTACTGACGCACGCCACCAAACAGATTCTCGACCAGTGGGGTGCCGACGGCTGGGAATTGGTGTCCGTGCTGCCCGGGCCGACCGGCGAGCAGCACGTTGCGTATTTGAAGCGCCCAAAGTAAACGGGTCGGATTAGATGAGTGCTTCGGCCCGGCTTGGGCAGCTTGGTGTCGCGCTTCCGGAGGTGGTTGCGCCGCTGGCCTCGTATGTACCAGCGGTGCGGACCGGCAACCTGGTTTACACCGCCGGCCAGCTGCCGATGCAGGCGGGAAAGCTGGTAGGGACCGGTAAGGTCGGCGCCGAGGTCAGCCCGGAAGAGGGCAAGGCGATGGCGCGGATTTGCGCGCTCAACGCGCTGGCGGCGGTGGACTCGCTGGTGGGCATCGATTCGGTGACCCAAGTGGTCAAGGTCGTCGGGTTCGTCGCATCCGCTCGGGGTTTCAATGGCCAGCCAAGCGTCGTCAACGGGGCTTCCGACCTGCTCGCCGAAGTGTTCGGCGATAAGGGCGCGCACGCGCGTTCGGCGGTCGGCGTATCCGAGCTGCCACTGGATGCGCCGGTGGAAGTGGAGTTGATCGTGGAGGTCGGCTAACGGCCGTGACCGAGGCTGCCGAATCGCTGACCCATCCCGCATACGGCAGGTTGCGGGCGGTCACCGACACTGCGTCGGTTCTGTTGGCCGACAACCCCGGTTTGCTGACGCTGGAGGGCACCAATACCTGGGTGCTGCGCGGCCCGGGCAGCGACGAGTTGGTCATCGTGGATCCCGGGCCGGACGACGACGAGCACATCGCACGGATTGCCGCGTTGGGCCGCATCGCGCTGGTGCTGATCAGCCACCGGCACGGCGATCACACCGATGGCATCGACAAGCTGGTCGAGCTGACCGGCGCGACGGTGCGGTCGGCGGGCAGCGGGTTTCTGCGCGGCCTTGGCGGTGAGCTGATCGATGGTGAGGTGATCGATGCGGCCGGCCTCAAGATCACAGTGATGGCGACCCCCGGCCACACCGCCGATTCACTGTCGTTCGTGCTCGACGATGCCGTGCTGACCGCCGACTCCGTGTTGGGCCGCGGCACCACCGTCATCGAGAAGGAGGACGGCAGTCTGGCCGATTACCTGGAGTCACTGCGGCGGTTACGCGGCCTGGGCCCGCGTACGGTGTTGCCGGGTCATGGGCCGGACTTGGCCGACCTGGAAGCTGTCGCATCGGGCTACTTGATGCACCGGCAGCAACGTCTGCAGCAGGTGCGTGCGGCGTTGCGGGATATTGGCGATGACGCCACCGTCCGCCAGGTCGTCGAATACGTCTATGTTGACGTCGACGAGAAACTCTGGGATGCGGCCGAATGGTCCGTTCAGGCACAGCTGGACTATTTGCAGCGCTGAACTCTCGCCGAAACTCCCAAATAGCGCGAGAAAGTGCGAGTAGAGACCTCGCTAATTACAGTCTCGGTGCAAAGCGCTTATCTTGCTCGGTTGCGCCCGCGCTACGCGCGCGCTTACCTTGCTCGGCGGGCGAGTCTTTCAGAGTCCGAAATCAGCACGCTTTTGCCCTCCAGACGGATCCAGCCGCGGTGGGCGAAATCTGCCAGCGCCTTATTCACCGTCTCCCGGGACGCGCCCACCAACTGGGCGATCTCCTCTTGCGTCAGGTCGTGGGTGACCCGCATCGCGCCACCTTCCTGGGTGCCGAAACGCTGGGCGAGCTGTAGCAGCTGTTTGGCCACCCGGCCGGGCACGTCGGTAAAAATAAGGTCGGCCAGATTGTTGTTGGTCCGGCGCAGCCGTCGGGCCAGCACCCGCAACAGCTGCTCGGCGATTTCGGGACGATCGGCGATCCATGCCCGCAGCGCATCGCGGTCCATCGATACCGCACGCACCTCGGTGATGGTGGTCGCGCTGGAAGTCCGCGGACCCGGGTCGAAGATGGACAATTCGCCGAACATGTCCGACGGGCCCATGATCGTCAGCAGGTTCTCCCGGCCGTCGGGCGAGCGGCGACCGATCTTGACCTTCCCCGAGACGATGATGTACAGCCGATCGCCTGGTTCCCCTTCGGCGAAGACCGTGTGTCCACGGGGGAAGTCGACGGGTTGTAGTTGCTTGGTCAGCGCGGCGACTGCGCTGGGCTCAACCCCTTGGAAGATTCCTGCCCTTGCCAGGATCTCGTCCACGTTGCCTCTTCAGCTTTCCAATGGTGTGATACGGGCAGGCTAATCCCTTGCTCGCGTGATGAGTCTAGCGGTAGGCCATTTCGTTCAACGTGCCAACGCTACACACGATTGACGGGTCGAGTGGCCTTAAATTGCGGATTGATGTGCGAAGGCGAGTGTATTCGCGTCGGCAATGTCACCTCGCCGCGGTCAGCCAAGTCGGCGGCAAACGACGGCGCGGCGTGACGTGGTCCGGCGATGGCGCCGGCTCGCGGGGAATCGGATAACCGCTGAGCCTGGCGCAGATGCAGGTATTCCAGCGCCTCCGGCATGCCTTCTCGGGCCAGCGTGCGCACATTGACGGCCTCTGCGTGCTCGAGAAACCCGTCGACATCGATCGTTGTGACGGTGTCATGGGCAAGCTCTTTCTCCAGCCGCCCCAGACCGAGCGCCGTCAGCATCAGCAGCCCCGGAACGCAGGCCACCAGCAACCATGACACAAGGAGAGTAAACATGCCCAAGGTCTCAGCGAGATCACGAAATCAGTACTCTGTCGTAGGTGACAGCGGCAAAGTCGTCCGGGCGCTCGAAGTCAACACCAGCCACGCCCGGCGGCGCCATCGCCCGGCGCTGGTCTGAGGAAACCCGAGTCGGTTTGGTGCGACGGGCGCGGCGGATGAATCGCGCGCTGGCGCAGGCGTTTCCGAACGCGCATTGCGAGCTGGACTTCACGACGCCGCTGGAGCTGACGGTGGCCACAATTCTCTCGGCGCAGAGCACCGACAAACGAGTCAACTTGACGACGCCAGCATTGTTCAAGCGATACCCGTCGGCGCTGGATTATGCGCAAGCTGATCGCGCCGAACTGGAAAACCTCATCCGTCCCACTGGCTTCTTCCGCAACAAGGCGGCGTCCCTCATCGGCCTCGGGCAAGCCCTGGTCGAACGGTTCGACGGCGAGGTGCCTTCGACCATGGCCGAGCTGGTCACGCTACCCGGCGTGGGGCGCAAGACCGCTAACGTCATCCTGGGCAACGCCTTCGGTATCCCCGGAATTACCGTCGACACCCATTTCGCACGGCTGGTGCACAGGTGGCGCTGGACCGCTGACAAGGACCCGGTCAAGATCGAGCACGCGGTCGGCGAACTGATCGAACGCAGTGAGTGGACCATGTTGAGCCATCGGGTGATCTTCCACGGCCGCCGGGTGTGCCACTCGCGTAAACCGGCGTGCGGTGTCTGCGTGGTTGCCAAAGATTGCCCCTCCTTCGGCCTCGGTCCCACGGAGCCGCTGCTGGCTGCGCCCCTGGTGCGGGGTCCGGAAACCGAGCACTTGCTGGCCTTGGCCGGGCTGTAAGCACGGGCTGGGAAACGACCCGCGCAGGGGCCGCAAATGCCGACGTTGACTCGGAAGGTTCGCTGGCACATTGCGATCTTGGCGGTGGTGGCGGCGCTGACTGCGGCGCTGGTGGCCCAGCTGCACGATGATTCCGCGACGCCCACGACGACTCAGGCGATGGCCGACCGTGAACACCGCGACGCCGACACGCCGGCGGCGTTGGCGGGTCCCCGACAGCGTGCCAACCTGCCGCCCTGTCCCGCCGCCGGCAGTGCTCCTGGCCCCGCGGCACTGCGCGGTGTGACGGCCGACTGCGCCGCTGACGGCTCAGTGGTCGATGTCGCCCGGGCGCTGGCGGGGCGCCGGGTGGTCCTCAACTTGTGGGCGTATTGGTGCGCGGCGTGCACAGCAGAATTGCCCGCGATGGCCGAGTATCAACGACGGGTTGGGTCCGACGTGATGGTGGTGACTGTGCATCAAGACGAGAACGAAACGGCCGCGTTACTACGGCTGGCTGAGCTGGGCGTTCGACTGCCGACCCTGCAGGACGGTCGTCGTCGAGTCGCGGCGGCGCTGCGGGTCGTAAACGTGATGCCCGCGACGGTGGTTCTCCGGCCGGACGGTAGCGTTGCGCAGACACTGGCGCGGGCTTTCGACAGTGCCGACGAGATCGCGGCTGCGGTCGGAAATGACAGGGGATAAGCCGAAAAATTGGACCGACTGGAGGCGCCGGTGAGTGTTGGGGGCACGCCCCCGCAAGCGGGTGGGTTACCCACGCGCGCGCGTGGGACGGTTCCGCTGACGCCTGACGTCTGTCCGCCCTGGCTGCGTCCGCTGGTCGATAACGTCGCTGCGATCCCGGACGCGTACCGGCGTCGGCTGCCGGCCGACGTGCTGGCGATGATCACCGGCAAGGCTGCGTCGTCGATCGCAGCTATGCGCGGCCCGCACCCCAGTGGCCGCGAAGCCGCTGTTCTGGTGTTGTTCTCGGGTCCGGAATCCGCGCCGGCCGACGGCGGTGTCCCCGACGATGCTGACCTGTTGGTCACCGTGCGGGCCTCGACATTGCGCCACCACGCCGGTCAGGCGGCGTTCCCCGGCGGTGCCTCCGATCCCACCGATGAGGGTCCGGTGGCCACCGCCCTGCGCGAAGCGCACGAAGAAACCGGGATCGACCTGTCCAGGCTGCATCCGCTGGCCACGATGGAGCGGACGTTCATTGCGCCGTCACGGTTTCACGTCGTCCCGGTACTGGCGTACTCGCCGGATCCCGGGCCAGTGGTCGTCGTCAACGAGGCCGAAACGGCGATCGTGGCGCGAGTTCCGGTGCGCGCCTTCATCAACCCGGCCAATCGGCTGATGGTGTACCGCGGCGACCTCGGCCGCCGCTGGGCCGGGCCGGCGTTTTTGTTGAACGAGATGCTGGTCTGGGGATTCACTGGCCAGGTGATCTCTGCGGTGCTCGACGTCGCCGGCTGGGCCCAGCCCTGGGACACCACCGACGTGCGTGAGCTGGACGCGGCGATGGCGCTGGTCGACGACCAAGGTGGGTCCCGATGAATTCGATGACTCCGTCGCAGTGGCTAGATGTCGCCGTCCTGTCGGTCGCCTTCATCGCGGCCATCTCAGGCTGGCGTTCGGGGGCGTTGGGCTCGCTGCTGTCGTTTGTCGGTGTGTTGCTTGGCGCGATCGCGGGCGTGCTGCTGGCGCCCCACCTTGTCAGCCACATCGCTGCGCCCCGCGCCAAGCTGTTCGCTGCACTGTTCCTGATCCTCGCGCTGGTCGTCATCGGTGAGGTCGCGGGTGTGGTGTTGGGACGGGCCGTCCGTGGCGCGATCCACAGCCGCACAATCCGATCGATCGACTCGGTCATCGGGGTGGGGGTCCAGCTCGTGGTGGTGTTGACCGCGGCGTGGTTGTTGGCGACGCCGCTGACACAGTCGAAGGACCAGCCGGAGCTGGCCGCCGCGGTCCGGGGTTCGCGGGTGCTGGCTCGGGTCAATGAGGTCGCGCCCCCGTGGCTGAAGACGGTGCCCAAGCGGCTGTCGGCGCTGCTGAACACGTCCGGTCTGCCCGCGGTGCTGGAGCCGTTCAGCCGCACTCCGGTGATTCCGGTCGCCTCACCGGACCCTGCCCTGGCCAGCAATCCGGTGGTGTTGGCCACCGCGCCAAGCGTCGTCAAGGTGCGCAGCCTGGCGCCCAGCTGCCAGAAAGTGTTGGAGGGCAGTGGATTCGTGATAGCGCCCGACCGGGTGATGACCAACGCGCACGTGGTGGCCGGGTCCAACAACGTCCAGGTCTACGCCAGTGGCAGCCCCCTTGATGCCACCGTGGTGTCCTACGATCCGTCGGTCGACATCGCTATCCTCGCGGTCCCCAACTTGCCGCCACCGCCATTGGCCTTCGCCCAAACCGAGGCGAAAAGCGGTGCCAGCGTTGTGGTGCTGGGTTATCCCGGCGGTGGTAACTTCACTGCGACCCCGGCCAGGATTCGCGAGGCCATCAAACTCAGCGGCCCCGACATTTACCGGGACCCGACGCCGGTTACCCGTGACGTCTACACCATCAGGGCCAGTGTCGAACAAGGCAATTCGGGTGGACCGTTGATCGACCTCAACGGTCACGTGCTCGGTGTGGTGTTCGGTGCGGCTGTGGACGACCCCGACACCGGTTTCGTGTTGACGGCCGACGAGGTAGCCAGTCAGCTCGCCAAGATTGGTGACACTCAACAAGTGGCCACCGGAGCCTGCGTCAGCTGACCCGGGGCCCATGCACGTGCTCGAGGAATCTCATGAGGTGCCTATTGATTTCCTCGGGCGCCTCTTCGTGGCTGAAATGCCCTGCGCCGGCGATGGATACGTAGCGTCCCTGCGGCGCATAACGCTGCGTGTGGTCGACCGGGTCGGCCAGCACGTAGGGATCGGCGTCACCGCGTAGGTGTAGCAGCGGCACGCTGAGCTGCTGGGACATCGATCTCATGAATCGCCGGCCTTCGTCGCGCAGCTGGCTGCGCACCGCCCAGCGCTGGTATTCCAGTGCGCAGTGTGCTGCCGCCGGGATCTGGATCGCCATCCGCAAATGACCGATGGTTTCGGAGAAGTCCTCGGATGCAAGCCATTTCGCGCAACTGCGGCTGCGGACGAGGCGCTCGATCTCGGCCGCGTTGTCGCGGGTCAGCAGGCGCTCGGGCCAGATGGGCAGCTGGTAATGCAGCAATGTCGGCAACAGTGCGTAACCCTGGTCACGCCGCGTCAGCGTGGATCGTCGCAACGCCGCCGGGTGCGGCGAGCTGATCAGCGCGATGGCGGACACCCGCCGTGCATGCAGCAGCGCGGTGGCCCAGCAGGCCAGCCCGCCCTCGGCGTGGCCGACCAGCGTTGCCGAGGAGTGCCCGAGCGCACGAATGAGTCCGGCCGTGTCGCCGGCGAGCGTCCAGCCGTCGTAGCCGCGGGGTGGCTTATCGCTGCCGCCGTAGCCGCGCAGGTCGACGGCGACCACTCGCGCCCCGGTCAGTCCGCGCAACTGGTGACGCCAGGACCACCAGAACGATCCGAAACCGTGCAGCAGGATCACCAGCGGCCGCGCCGTGGGTGGCGCGGCCGCATCGGTGCCAGCGGGTAGTGCCTCGACGATATGGAATCGGATGCCATTGGCGTGCACGTCCAGATGGCGCCATGGCCCGTCGATGCGGGTTACCGACGGATCTGGCGGTGCCATTTACCAACCCGATGGATCGGCGGGAGTACCGCTTTCGGGCTTTTCGTGCTTGCCGTGGGGCTCGGTGAGCTGCTTGGCCCCGCCGGGGGACTTGTCGTGACCCGGGGTGAGTGCGGTGCGTGTCTCCTTGACCGATTCGATCGTCTGCCGCGGTCCCCGGATCCTGCGCACCTTGAGGAAACCCAACAGGCCCAGCACGGCCCCGAACACCACCATGATCGCGAACACGATCAGGAACGCCACCCACCGCCACAGCCAGGTGTCGAGCAGCTCAGCGACGAAGAAGAAGAAAAAGAATGTGGAGTAGAACAGCACCACCAACGCAGCGATGAAGTAGACGCTGCCGGTCAGGCCCTTTTTGACGTCCCGGGTGATCTCGGCACGAGCCAGCTCGACCTCGGCGCGCACCAGCGTGGAGACCTGAGTTGTCGCGTCTTTGATCAGATCACCGATCGACGGCTCGGCAGGCCTGGCGTGCGGGTCGGTCAACGGAATCGTGGTCAGGGTGCTGGGCACACCGTTCTTGCCATCAACTTTGCTCACAGATGGTCCTCTTTCGTCATTGCCCCGGCTCGCTGTCGTCGCGGTTTATGTTGCCATGCGGCGCGATGCCAGACGAGGCCAGCCGAAGACCGCGACAAAAGCAGCGGATCTCGGTGGCCGCTGGTTTGAGAGCTTTGGTCAGAGGTGACCGGCGGCGAAGTCCGCCCCCTGGTCAATCAGGCCAGCCTCATACGAAGACGTCCGGTGCGCGGCGAATTCCAGCCCGTCAGAGCAAACGGGGTCGTTGGGAGCGCATAACTGGATGGTCTTGGCCGCATACAGCGGGCCGATGACGACCGGCGGCTGGCCGAGGAAGTTCATGGCCCGGACATTTGGTTCTCCGAAGAGGACGACCGCGGCGACGTGGTCAGCCACCCGGGGCTGCAGCGGTTTCGGTACGGTCGCTGGGTCGACCCCGTCCGGTACCGCAGCCGAGGTGACGAAACCCATCACGGCCGCGCCTTGGGAATATCCGCCCAGCACCATCTTGGTGTTGGGACAGCTTGCCGCCATGGAAACGACGTGAGCGCCCGCGTCTCTGATGCCGTCGACGCCGGTGGGCCAATCGTTGCTGGCAGGGTAGTTGACCGCGTAGACCCCGACCGACCTCCCACCGACGCGGGACCGCAGTTTGTCGACGAACGTCTGGCCGATACCACCCGCTCCGGGTGGCTCGCCGGTACCCCGGGCGAACACCACCTGCGTATCGGGGCATGAGGCGGCAGATGCGGATGGGATGGGTGCGTTGAGCAGCGCCCAGGTCGCGACGACCGCGGCGCCGAGGAGCCGGATGATGCCCAATGGGAGCGTTTCCAATCTTGAGAGTTTCAGTGGGTTATTGTGCCGGACCCAACCCGATTTCGCCGTGTTGACGTGCGTGGAGCCGCCAGAATTTTCTGCCTCGGTTTGTTACGCGCCCAACCGCCAGAAGGGGATCGGTAAAGCGGTGTGACGACCGCGCTTTCCACGGCGAGCGAGACGCCCTAGCCGATTAGACTGGCCAAGCCGGTCAGGATGTCCGGCCGATTGATGGGAGTGGTGCTGTGCGGACGGCACACCGGTGCTTCATGGCGGCGATGGTGGCCGTGCTCTTGGCCCTGGTGGGTTCGCCTGCCCGCGCCGCAGCTGCCGATGTCAGGATCCCGATGGGTGGCGGCGCGGGCATCGTCATCAATGGAGACACGATGTGCACCCTGACCACCATCGGCTCCGATTCCGCCGGTGAGTTAATCGGCTTTACCTCCGCGCATTGCGGGGGTCCCGGCGCGCAAGTCGCCGCCGAGGGTGCGGAAAACGCAGGCACGCTGGGCACCATGGTCGCGGGCAATGACAACCTCGACTACGCGGTCATCAGATTCGATCCGGCCAAGGTGACACCGGTGGCCAGCTACAACGGCTTTCTGATCAACGGCATCGGTCCGGATCCAGCCTTCGGCCAGATCGCCTGCAAGCAAGGCCGCACGACCGGCAATTCGTGCGGCGTCACCTGGGGAATGGGCCAGACTCCGGGCACCATCGTCATGCAGGTCTGCGGCCAACCGGGTGATTCCGGAGCGCCGGTAACCGTCAATAATCAGCTGGTCGGCATGATCCACGGAGCGTTCAGCGACAACCTGCCCACGTGCATCATCAAATACATCCCGCTGCACACCCCGGCGGTGGTGATGTCGTTCAATTCGATCGTGGCCGATATCAACAGCAAACACCGGCCAGGCGCAGGTTTCGCACCGCTACCGGCTTGAATTACACGAATTACTTTGCGGCCTGGATCGCGTCGAACACGCCGGGATCGAGCAGTGTCGATGTGTCACCCAACTCGCGGTTTTCGGCGACGTCGCGCAACAGCCTGCGCATGATTTTGCCGCTGCGCGTCTTGGGCAGCTCGGGCACCACATGGACCTCCCGGGGCCGGGCGATGGGTGAGATCTCCCGGGACACCTCGACGCGTAATTCGTCGACGATCCCGTCGTGCATGTTGTAGTCGGCGCATAAGACGACGAACGCGCAGATGGCCTGACCGGTCATTTCATCCGTTACCCCGACCACGGCCGCCTCGGCCACCGCGGTATGGCCGACCAGCGCCGACTCCACCTCGGCGGTCGAGAGCCGATGCCCCGACACATTCATCACATCGTCGATGCGGCCCACCACCCAGATGGCGCCATCGGCGTCGTACCAGGCGCTGTCACCGGCGAAGTACCAGCCTTGGTCGGCGAACCTGGACCAGTACGTCTCGACGTATCGCTCCGGATCGCCCCAGATGCCGCGCAGCATGGACGGCCATGGCTGGTCCAAGACCAGGTAGCCGGTGATGTGCTCACCCTCTTTGTTGCCCGGCGGCAGTTGGTTGCCATGGTCGTCGACGATCTTGGCCGAAATGCCCGGCAACGGCGTCATGGCCGAACCCGGTTTGGCCGCAGCGACTCCGGGCAGTGGGGAGATCATCGCGGCACCCGTTTCGGTCTGCCACCACGTGTCCACAATCGGGGTGCTGTCTGCGCCGATCACCCTGCGGAACCAGCGCCACGCTTCGGGGTTGATCGGTTCGCCGACCGATCCCAGTAGCCGCAGGCTGGACAGGTCGTGCGCGTCGGGGATCTCACGTCCCCATTTCATGAACGTGCGGATGAGGGTGGGCGCCGTGTAATAGATTGTCACGCCGTATTTTTCGATGATCTCGAAGTGCCGGTGCTGGGTAGGCGTGTCGGGCGTGCCTTCGTAGAGAACCTCCGTGGCCCCGTTGGATAGCGGGCCGTAGACACCGTAGGTGTGTCCGGTGACCCAGCCGATGTCGGCGGTGCACCAAAACACGTCGTTCTCGGGCTTGATGTCGAAGATGTAGTAGTGCGTGTAGGAGGCCTGGGTCAGATAGCCGCCGCTGGTGTGCACGATGCCCTTGGGCTTGCCGGTGGTGCCGGAGGTGTACAGCAGGAACAACGGCTGCTCGGCGTCGAACGGCTCCGGGGTGTGTTCTGGGGCCGCAGCGTCGACGACGTCGTGCCACCACAGGTCACGATCGTCGTTCCAGGACACGTCAATTCCCGTGCGCCGCACGACCAGAACGTGCTCGACGGGGCTGGCGCCGTCCGGACCGGGTGCAATGGCCTCGTCGGCCGCATCCTTGAGCGGTGCCGGCTTGCCGCGGCGGAATTGCCCGTCGCTGGTGATCAGCAGCTTGGCTTGGGCATCGGCGATCCGGGCGTGCAGTGCCTTCGCGGTGAAACCGGCGAACACGACGCTGTGCATAATGCCCAGCCGCGCGCAGGCAAGCATCGCTATCACCGCTTCAGGGATCAACGGCATATAGATAGCGACCCGGTCGCCGGCGACCAGGCCCAGATCGGTCAGCGCGTTGGCCGCTTTACACACTTCGGTCTGCAGATCGGAATAGGTCAGGCTGCGGCTATCGCCGACGGGTTCGCCCTCCCAGTGGATGGCGACCCGGTCGCCGAGTCCGGCCTCCACGTGGCGGTCCACGCAGTTGTAGGCGACGTTGAGTTTCCCGTCGGCGAACCACTTGCCGAACGGGGCGTCCGACCAGTCCAGCACCTCGGTGAACGGCATCGCCCAGGACAGCCGATTGGCCTGCTTGGCCCAAAAAGCCAGCCGGTCCTCATCGGCCTCGCGGTACAGCTCCTCGCCCGCATTGGCCTGCTCGGCGAATAACGCCGGCGGCGGATACGACGATGTGCCTGCGGTATCGGTGGCGGTCACTGGCTTCTCTCCTGTGTCGAGGCTGCACCGTATAGCGACCGACGGCGTCGCGCTCGTCGGCCGACTGTGAGCCTAGCCCCGCGACGATGCGGCCGCGCGCGGCCGAGGAGAAGCGGGGCAATCGAGTTGAGCCGTGCGAGCCGTAGCTGTGCGCTCGAATCTGAGGTCAAACCATGCACCCATACCGGATAATGACCTCTGTGCCGGGTCACGGGCGGCGCATTCGCCGACTAGCCCCCAGCTTTGCCGCGGCCGCAACGAGTTACGCAGCCACCACCATGCTGGGGTCACCCGCATGGGCCGTACCGGCTGACACCGCCGACGCGCCGACCCCATGCTGGTCGGACCGGATCGCCGTGACCGCCTCCCCGACTCAGGGCGCCGTGGGCCATCGCGCGCTGGCCCTGGTATTCGGCCTCGCCGGCGGCGCGGAGCCCTGCACGCTGGCCGGATACCCCGGTGTCGACTCGGGCGCCGGCGGGCCGCTCATTCATGCCGAGCCCACGCTGCGCGGCTACATGGGCGGCTTGCCGGCCGGCGTCGATGTGCCGCCCACTGTCACTTTGTCGTTATCGACCCAGGCGCAGGCCATCGTGGAGGGCATGGCCATTGACGCCAACGGCGACCCGTGCCCCACCTATACCGAGTTGCTTGTCAACCCGCCGGACACCACCATTGTGTTGACCGTGCCGGCCACCATCGACGCCTGCATGCTGCAGGTGCACCCCGTCACCGCTGGCTGATAGAGGCTAAGACCCGGCACGGCGGGCGCGGTCGCAGGCCCTAGGGTCGGATGTCATGCGTCGGATGCGGGCCCCGCTGGCCTTGCTGGCCCCGGTTGCCGCCGGAATGCTGGCGGTCGCGTCGCTGGCGGGTTCCCTGGCTGGTTGTGGCGGCGGTGTCCTCAGCCCGGATCTGGTGGTGGTCAATGGCGGGGAACCGCCGAACCCACTGATCCCGACGAGTACCAACGACAGCAATGGCGGGCGGATCGTCGATCGGCTCTTCGCCGGATTGATGTCCTATGACGCCGCCGGCAACCCGTCGGTGGAGGTGGCCCAATCGATCGAGACCACCGATAATGTCAACTACCGCATCACCCTGCGACCCGGCTGGAAGTTCACCGACGGCTCGCCGGTGACAGCCCATTCGTTCGTCGATGCGTGGAACTACGGGGCCCTGAGCACCAATGCCCAACTGCAGCAAAGCTTTTTCAGCCCGATCGAAGGGTTCGATGAGGTTGCCGGCCTGACAAGCGACGGCAAGCCGGGGCCGACCACCATGTCCGGGCTGCACGTGGTGAATGATCTGGAGTTCACCGTTCGGCTGAAGGCGCCAACCATCGACTTCACGTTGCGATTGGGCCACAGCTCGTTCTATCCGCTGCCGGAAGCGGCATTTCGGGACATGACCGCGTTCGGCCGCCAACCGATTGGCAACGGCCCGTACAAACTCGCCGACAGTCCAGACGGACCGGCCTGGGAACATAACGTCCGGATCGATCTGCGACCCAACCCCGACTACCACGGCAATCGCAAGCCGCACAACAAGGGCCTGCGGTTCGAGTTCTACGCCAATCTGGACACCGCCTACGCCGACCTGCTGTCGGGCAACCTCGATGTGCTGGACACGATTCCGCCCGGCGCGCTACCGATCTACAAGCGCGACCTCGGCGATAAGGTCACCACTGGCCCGGCGGCGATAAACCAGAGCCTCGATACCCCGTTGCGGCTGCCGCATTTCGGCGGTGAGGAAGGCCGGCTGCGCCGCCTGGCCCTATCGGCTGCCGTCAACCGGCCACAAATCTGTCGGCAGATCTTCGTCGATACCCGCAGTCCGGCGCACGATTTCACCGCGCGATCGTTGCCGGGATTTGATCCGAACCTCACGGGCAGTGACGCACTGGACTTCAATCCTGACCGGGCGCGGCGACTCTGGTCGCAAGCCAACGCGATCTCGGCATGGAGCGGCAGCTACGCGATCGCCTACAACGCCGACGCCGGCCACCAGGAATGGGTAGACGCCGTGGCTAACAGCATCAAGAACGTCCTGGGCATCGACGCAGTCGGCGCGCCGCAGCCCACCTTCGCCGGCTTTCGCACTCAGATCACCAACCGCACCATCACGACCGCCTTTCGAGCCGGATGGCAAGGCGACTACCCGTCCATGATCGAGTTTCTTGCCCCGCTGTTTGCCACCGGGGCGGGATCCAACGACGTCGGCTACTCCAGCCCGGAGTTCGACGCGGCGCTGGCGGCGGCCGAAGCCGCGCCCAACCTGCAGCAGGCCGATGTTCTGGCCAATGACGCCCAGCGAATTCTTTTTCACGACATGCCCGTTGTTCCGCTTTGGTATTACATCAGCGTGGTCGGATGGTCGCTGGAGGTCAGCAACGTCACGGTCACCTGGAACGGTCTGCCCGACTACGAGAACATCGTGAAGGCTTGAGAAATGGTTTGGTATATCGCGCGCCGGATCGCTGTCATGGTGCCCGTTTTTCTCGGCGCCACACTGCTGATCTACGGCATGGTGTTCCTGTTGCCTGGCGATCCAGTGGCCGCGATGGCCGGGGACCGACCGCTGACGCCCGCAGTCGCCGCGCAGCTGCGTGCCCGCTACCACCTCGACGATCCGTTCATATTGCAGTACCTGCGCTACCTCGGAGGGGTTCTGCATGGCGACTTGGGTCGCGCCTATTCCGGGCTGCCGGTCAGTGATGTTCTGGCACACGCGTTTCCGGTGACGCTGCGGCTGGCGTTGATCGCTCTGACCGTCGAGGCGGTGCTGGGAATCGGGTTCGGGGTGATCGCCGGCCTGCGCACACGCGGACTCTTCGATTCCACCGTGCTGATCACCGGGCTCATCATCATCGCGATCCCAATCTTCGTACTGGGGTTTTTGGCCCAGTTCGTTTTCGGGGTCTGGTTGGGCATCGCACCGGTCACGGTGGGGGAGAGGTCGACGTTTGCGCGTCTGCTCTTACCCGGAATCGTTCTGGGCTCGGTGTCATTCGCCTATGTAGTGCGGTTAACCCGATCCGCGGTGGCCGCTAACGCGCAAGCCGACTATGTCCGCACCGCTACCGCCAAAGGATTGTCACGGCCCCGCGTGGTGACGGTGCACATCCTGCGTAACTCGCTGATCCCGGTGGTGACTTTCCTTGGGGCAGATCTGGGGGCGCTGATGGGCGGAGCCATTGTGACTGAAGGCATTTTCAACATCCACGGTGTCGGCGGAGTGCTGTATCAAGCTGTCACCAGGCAAGAGGCGCCGACGGTGGTGTCGATAGTGACGGTGCTGGTGCTGATCTACTTGATCACCAACCTGATGGTGGACCTGCTGTATGCGGCGCTGGACCCACGGATCCGGTATGGCTGAGCGGATCGGAGCGCGGAGTGGATTCTGGCGCGACACTTGGCGCGGGTTGCGCGGACGCCCGAAGTTCATCGTCGCCGCCCTGCTGATCCTGTTTATCCTTGTCGTCGCGATGTTTCCGGCGTTATTCACCGGAGCCGACCCAACCTACGCCGATCCCAGTCAGAGCCTGCTTGCTCCGTCGCGTGCTCACTGGTTCGGCACCGACTTGCAGGGCCACGACGTTTACGCCCGCACCGTCTACGGTGCCCGGGCCTCGGTCACCGTGGGGTTGGGGGCCGCCCTGGTGGTGTTCATCGTGGGCGGCGCGCTGGGTGGCTTGGCCGGCTTCTACGGCGGCTGGGTCGACGCGGTGGTCTCCCGTACCACCGATGTGTTTTTCGGATTGCCGCTGCTACTGGCTGCCATCGTGCTCATGCAGGTCATGCACCATCGCACGGTGTGGACGGTAATCGCCATCCTTGCCTTATTCGGCTGGCCGCAGGTGGCCAGGATCGCGCGTGGCGCGGTGCTTGCGGTGCGCGCCAGCGATTATGTACTCGCAGCTAAAGCTTTGGGGCTTAGCCGATTTCAGATCCTGCTACGGCATGCGCTGCCCAATGCCTTGGGCCCGGTCATCGCAATGGCCACCATCACCCTTGGCGTTTTCATCGTTACCGAGGCCACGCTGTCCTACCTCGGCGTCGGACTGCCGACGTCGGTGGTGTCCTGGGGCGGCGATATCAATCTCGCACAGACGCGGCTGCGGGCGGGTTCGCCCATCCTCTTCTATCCCGCAGGCGCGCTGGCGGTTACGGTGCTGGCCTTCATGATGATGGGCGACGCGTTACGCGACGCCCTGGATCCGGCATCCCGAGCGTGGCGCGCATGAGCGGCAGAGCTTCGCCACTGTTGTCCGTCGAAGGCCTGGAAGTCAGCTTCGGCAATCACGCCGCGGTTCGCGGTGTGGATCTGAGCGTCCTGCCCGGCCAGACCGTCGCAGTCGTGGGCGAATCGGGATCGGGGAAATCCACCACCGCCACCGCGATCCTCGGGCTGCTTCCCCCCGGCGGACGAATCACCGCCGGGCGCATCGTTTTCGACGGGTTCGATATCGCCGCGGCCGACCGCCGAGCGCTGCGCTCAATCCGGGGCCGGGCCATCGGCTACATACCCCAAGACCCAATGACCAACCTCAATCCCGTCTGGAAAGTCGGCTTCCAGATCCGGGAAGCATTGCGGGCCAATACTTCCGGCCGCCGGACGCGACAACGCGCGGTGGAACTGCTCGCCGAGGCGGGTATGCCGGACCCGGCGAAACAAGCGGGCCGCTACCCGCATCAGCTGTCCGGCGGCATGTGTCAACGTGCGCTGATCGCGATCGGATTAGCGGGCCGGCCGCGGCTGCTGATCGCCGACGAGCCGACGTCCGCGCTCGACGTCACCGTACAGCGGCAGGTACTCGACCATCTGCAGCGGCTCACCGAGGAACTCGGTACCGCGCTGCTGCTGATCACCCACGATCTGGCGCTGGCCGCCGAACGCGCCGAGTCCGTGGTCGTCGTACATCGCGGCGTGGTGGTGGAATCCGGTGCGGCCCGGTCAATCTTGCAGAACCCGCAACACGAGTACACCCGACGGCTGGTGGCCGCAGCGCCGTCGCTGACGGTCAGGAATTCTGCCCGGACCCGGCCGCGGACGATGAATCAAGCCGAACATTCCGAGGGGTCTGACGATGTTCTCGTTGCCTCGGAGCTGACCAAGATCTACCGCGAGTCCCGCGGGGCACCGTGGCGGCGAGCGGAATTTTGTGCCGTCGACGCGGTGTCGTTTCGGCTGCGTAGGGCGAGCACTCTGGCGATCGCCGGAGAGTCGGGTTCGGGGAAATCGACCCTGGCGCGGATGGTGCTCGGTCTACTGCAACCAACCTCCGGCACAGTGGCTTTCGACGGTACCCAGATCAACGACGAATTGAACCGGGATCAGCAGTTGGCTTTCCGCCGGCGGGTGCAGCCGGTGTTCCAGAATCCATACAGCAGTTTGGATCCCATGTATACGGTGTTTCGCGCCATCGAGGAACCGTTGCGAATCCACCGGGTCGGTGACCGCAGGCAGCGCGAACGTGCGGTGCACAACCTGGTCGACCAGGTGGCGCTGCCGTCGTCGGTGTTAGGGCGGCTGCCCCGTGAGCTGTCGGGTGGGCAACGGCAGCGGGTCGCGATCGCTCGAGCGCTGGCACTGCGGCCCGCGGTGCTGGTCTGCGACGAGGCGGTCTCGGCACTCGATGTCCTGGTGCAGGCGCAGATACTGGATCTGCTGGCTGATCTGCAGGCCGAACTGGGCCTGACCTACTTGTTCATCAGCCATGACCTAGCGGTGATCCGGCAGATCGCCGACGACGTCTTGGTGATGCGCGCCGGCCGGGTGGTGGAGCAGGCGCCCACCGAGGAGCTATTCACCCGGCCCAGGCACGAATACACTCGCCAGCTGCTGGAGGCCATTCCGCACGCGCCGGCATCTCCGGGATAGGTTGACAACCTGTGACGGCTGATCCGCTGGCCCCGCTAATGGAACTGCCCGGCGTCGCCGAGGCCAGCGACCGGGCCCGCGACGCGCTGGGCCGTGCCCACCGCCACCGGGCCAACCTGCGGGGCTGGCCGGTGACTGCTGCCGAAGCGGCGTTGCGGGCGGCCCGCGCCTCGTCGGTGCTGGATGGCGGTCCTGTTCGACTGGACGATCTCGCAGAGGCCGCGCAGGTCAGCGATCCGGTGTTCGCCGGGGCGCTGCGGGTGGCACAGGCGCTAGAGGGCGGCGAGGGCCCCCTGGTCGGCATATGGCGGCGGGCGCCGTTGCAGGCGCTGGCCCGTCTGCACATGCTGGCGGCGGCTGAGCGGGTCGATGACGATCGGCTAGGTCGCCCGCGGGCCGATGCCGGGGTGGGGCCGCGTCTGGAGTTGCTGGCGGAGTTGGTGAACGGCCGCACGCGGGCGTCGGCGCCGGTGGTCGCCGCGGTCGCACACGGCGAACTGCTGACACTGAAGCCGTTCGGCAGCGCAGACGGCGTGGTGGCCCGTGCGGTGTCGCGGTTGGTGACTATCGCCAGCGGGCTGGATCCACACGGTTTGGGTGTGCCCGAGGTGAGTTGGATGCGCCAGCCCGCGGGTTATCGCGACGCTGCCCGGGGATTCGCCGACGGCACCCCGGACGGTGTGGGAGCGTGGCTGGTGCTGTGTTGCCGGGCGATGCAAGCCGGTGCGCAGGAGGCTTTGTCGATCGCCGACTCGCTGTCGAGTCGATAGCTGAATCGGTAGCCGGCAGGCCTGGAAAACGCCACCAGAAAATTTGTTTGACAAATGTAAAGCGGGCGGCGTTCCGAACGATTCGGTCCGCCGCCCGCTAACACGGAACTCGGTTACCAAGCGTGCATTTCGGGGTTGCGTGGGTTGGTCTCGGCGATCTCGCGACGCTTCCGGCTGCAACCCCAACCCAAAGGGCCGTCGATACCTTCCGCTCTTCGCAATTACGCAGGCCCGCAACACTTCTGCCATTATCGCGGCTATGACTCCGCGTGGGTGCCGAGCACCGTGCTGGGCGCCCGGGTCGGGAGATCGAACCTTCTCTTCCGGATCGACCTAGGCCTCACCGGGCTTCCGTGGTTCCTTTGTACTACTAGACCCTTAGCACAGCAAGGCCCAATTTTGCGAATATTGCGAAGCCGCACCGGATTGCGCGCCTAACATGTTTGCTGTTGGGCTGCCCTGGTTCAGGGCTAGAACGCGAAGCGGCGCAGCAACGAGTAGGTGACCGCGCCGGCGGCCAACGCACTGATGCCCACGGCGGCGGTGGTGGCGATCGCGGCACCCGACGGTGCCGGGATGCGATCCCGCAAGGACACTGGCCGAGAGAACGACAACACAGGCCAACCCCGTTCGATGGCTTCTTTGCGCAACCCGCGGTCAGGATTAACCACACTGGGGTGGCCGACGGCTTCGAGCATCGGCAGGTCGGTGATCGAGTCGGTGTAGGCGTAGCAGTGTTCCAGCGGGTAGCCCTCGCGGGCGGCCAACTCACGGATCGCTTGCACCTTGCCCTCGCCGTAGCAGTAGAAGGCAATCTCACCGGTGTACTTGCCGTCCTCGACGACCATGCGGGTCGCCATCGCATGGGTAGCGCCCAAGGCCCGGGCGATGGGCGCGACGATCTCTTCGCCGGACGCCGACACCACCACAACGTCACGGCCCCACAGCTTGTGGGCGGCAATCAGGTCGGCGGCTTCAGCGAACACTAGTGGGGTCACGATGTCGTGCAGTGTTTCGTTGACGATCGACTTGACTTGTTCCACGTCCCAACCGGTGCACATGTTGGTCATGTGGGTGCGCATCCGGTCCATCTGGTCATGATCGGCACCGGAGAGCAGGAAGATGAACTGGGCGTAGCTGGACTTGAGCACGGCGCGGCGGTTGAGCAGTCCCTGGTTGAAGAAAGGTTTGCTGAACGCCAGCGTGCTGGACTTGGCGATGATCGTCTTGTCCAGGTCGAAAAAGGCCGCGGTGTGGGCGCGGGGAGCGGTGGTTGCCGCTGTTTGCTCCGAAGTTTGCTGCTCTGCGGCCGAGTCGAAGGCGGTCACCGACCCAGCATAGGTCGGTGGTCCCGCGGGGCTGCGACCTTGCACCCGAAATGGCCGCTCAGGAGAGTGCGCTTGGCGGGCGCGGCAGCGTTTTTGCGGCTCAACGTCTTTTTTCAGTCGACGAGCTATTGCGTTATTGCGCACTGTCATGTGTATAGTAAGCATTACTCGGCCTGAGCCGAGGGTGTATCAGCCCGACCCCCCGGGGCTGATGCACGACGACCCTCGCCTCCTCCCCCCCTGGCGGGGGTCGTCCCTTTTCTGGGGTCAGTTTTCCTCGCGGTTGGGTGCTTAGCCCAGCTGCCCGCGCGTTGCGGAGATCGTGTCATCCGTGCGCTGGCGAAGCGCCGGGCTGACGCGTTTGTGCACACTTGCGTCTCTATCCACAAAACCGCATTTGGGACTGGTGTCCCAACGTCTCGGCCCCGCAAGGTGGGCGGGTGACCAACACCACCCGCATCCAAGTGGCGGGTTCCGCGGGCGTGTTGGCGGTGTTGACGGATCCGGAACTGCGCATCGAGTTGGACCGGGTGGCCGCGGCTGCCGGTGTTCGGATAGTCCATGCCAGCGGCGCGTCTGCGGTGAGTCGGAAGAGCTGGTCGGCAGCCGCGGCCGTGGTGCTGGACGAGGCGGCGGCGGATCGGTGTGGGCATGCGGCGCTGCCGCGCCGCGGTCACGTGACCGTGCTGACCGTCGCCGAACCCGTGACGGCGACGTGGGCGGCTGCCGTCGCGGTCGGTGCCGAGCATCTGCTGCGGCTGCCCGAACAAGAGCGTGAATTGGTCTGCGAGCTCGCCGAAGCCGCTGAATCGTCGCGCGACGATGGGCTGCGCGGCGAAGTCGTCGCTGTGATCGGAGGCTGCGGCGGGGCGGGCGCCTCTTTGCTCGCGGTGGCCCTGGCGCAGGCCGCCACCGACGCACTCTTGGTGGACCTCGACTCGTGGGGTGGCGGCATCGATCTGCTGCTGGGCGGCGAGAGCACACCGGGCCTGCGCTGGCCGGATCTGGCGTTACAGGGCGGACGGCTCAACTGGTCAGCTGTGCGCGAGGCGCTGCCGCGACACCGGGGAGTCAGCGTGCTGTCGGGCACTCGGCGCGGGTACGAGTTAGACGCCGGGCCGGTGCACGCCATTGTCGATGCCGGCCGCCGCGGGGCGGTCACCGTGGTCTGCGACCTTCCCCGTCGCTTCACCGACGCGACGCAAGCCGCGTTGGATGCCGCCGACCTCGTCGTCGTAGTCAGTCGGTGTGATGTGCGGGCGTGTGCGGCGACGGGGGCGATGGCTCCGATCCTGGCCGCAATCAATCCCAACGTGGGATTGGTGGTACGCGGTCCGTCGCCGGGAGGATTGCGAGCAGCCGAGATCGCTGATATCACCGG
This sequence comes from uncultured Actinomycetota bacterium, assembly GCA_963730415.1. GTDB lineage: Bacteria > Actinomycetota > Actinomycetes > Mycobacteriales > Mycobacteriaceae > Mycobacterium. The sequence goes on from CAVSSC010000011.1 coordinate 88,308, forward strand.
GCTGCCGTTGCTGGCGTCCATGAAATCTCAGCCGCAACTCGCCGAGCGAGTGGAGCGCGGCGGTCTGCGGTTAGGACGGCGATCTGCGCTCGCGGTGGCGGCCCGCCGAGTGCTCGCCGTGCTGCCGCGTGCTGGCGCACCGGCCGGGTCAGGGCAGAACGGTAGGGCCGCGTGAGCGGTTCGCTGATTGAACGTGTGCGCGAACGGCTGGCAGCCGAATCCACCCCACTGGGGTCCCCTCTGGGGCCCGCGGTGGTGGCCGCCGCCATCCGGGCCGAGTCCGGCGGGATGCTCGGTGATACCGAGGTCTTGGCCAATCTTCGGGTGCTGCAGACCGAACTGACCGGTGCCGGAATCCTCGAACCGTTGTTGTGCGCGGACGGCACTACCGACGTCTTGGTCACCGCGCCCGATGCGGTGTGGGTTGACGATGGAAATGGTCTGCGGCGCAGCCAGGTTCGTTTTGCCGACGAGGCGGCGGTGCGGCGGTTGGCGCAGCGGCTGGCGCTGGCCGCCGGTCGGCGTCTGGACGACGCGCAGCCTTGGGTAGACGGCCAGCTGACCGGCATCGGTGCCGGTGGGTTCGCGGTGCGACTACACGCGGTGTTGCCGCCCGTTGCGGCCGCAGGCACCTGCTTGTCGCTGCGGGTATTGCGGCCAGCCAGTCAGGATCTGGCAGCCCTGACCGCAGCGGGCGCGATCTCGCCGGAGGCCGCTGCACTGGTTGCCGACATCATCGCCGCCCGGTTGGCGTTCCTGGTGTGTGGTGGAACCGGGGCCGGCAAGACGACCCTGCTGGCGGCGATGCTGGGCGCCGTACCGCCCACCGAACGGATCGTGTGCGTCGAGGATGCCGCCGAGCTGGCGCCTCGGCATCCGCATCTGGTCAAGCTGGTCGCGCGGTGCGCCAACATCGAAGGTGTCGGCGAGGTTCCAGTACGCCAACTCGTCCGGCAGGCGCTGCGGATGCGGCCTGACCGCATCGTGGTCGGCGAGGTCAGGGGCGCCGAAGTGGTGGATCTGCTGGCAGCGCTGAACACCGGCCACGACGGGGGCGCGGGCACAGTGCATGCCAACAACCCGGGCGAAGTTCCCGCCCGACTGGAGGCGTTGGGCGCGCTGGGCGGTCTCGATCGGGCGGCGCTGCACAGTCAACTCGCCGCGGCCGTCCAGGTACTGCTACACGTCGCACGGGACCGCGGCGGTCGGCGTCGGCTCAGCGAAATCGCTGTGCTGGGCCAAATTCAGGGGCGGGTGCGGGCGGTCACGGTATGGCACGCGGACCGGGGGATGACAGACGATGCGGAGCACCTGCATCGCTTGCTGCAAAGCCGGATGCCGGTATGAACGGCCCAACGGCTGGCGCGCTGCTATTGTCGCTCGCGCTCATCGTTCTTCCGCCGTCACCGCGGCGCCGGCTCGCCCCGGTGACGTCAAAGTATCGGTGGCTCTCGCTGGTCGGACCTCGTGAGGCCGGCTGCATCACGGCGGGTGTCGCGTGTGCCGCCGCCGTATTGCTGCCGCTGACGACGGTCCTCACCGTCGCGGTAGTGGGTGCAACGGCGAGCCTGCGTTACCGTCGCCGCCGCCGTATCCGGCGCGCCATGCACGAGGGCCAAACGCTGGAAAGCGCACTCGATGTGCTCGTCGGTGAACTGCGAGTCGGCTCTCATCCGGTGCGCGCGTTCTGCGTCGCCGCCGACGAAACCGTTGGCGCGGTTGCGGTGTCGCTGCGCGCGGTCGCGGCGCGGGCCAGATTGGGGGCCGACGTCGCGGCCGGTCTACGTGTCGCGGCGCGATCGTCGGCCCTCCCCACCCATTGGGATCGACTCGCGGTGTGCTGGCAACTGGCCAGTGACAACGGGCTGGCGATAGCCACCCTGATGCGTGCCGCACAACGCGATATCGCTGAGCGGCAACGGTTCTCGGCGCGGGTGTCATCGAGCATGGCCGGCGCGCGGGCAACCGCGGCGATACTGGCGGGCCTGCCGGTGCTGGGCGTGCTGCTGGGGCAACTGATCGGGGCCCGACCGCTGAGTTTCTTGCTGAGCGGGCACGCGGGCGGATGGCTACTGGTCGTCGGATCGATGCTGACGTGCGGCGGGCTGCTGTGGTCCGACCGCATCACCGATCGGGTCGTGTCGTGAATACAGCGGCGGTGTTGCTGGCTGTCGCATTGTGGATCGGCCCTGGACCGGCGCTGGTGCGGGCGCGTGCCGGGATACTGGCCTGTGGGCATCGGCAGCGGCAGGGGCTGATGCGAGGGCTGGCGCATGGCCCCGATCCGCTGGCGGTGGCATCCAGTCTCGACGTGCTGGCGGTATGCCTGGGAGCGGGCATGGCGGTGTCGACCGCCGCGGCCGCCGCCGCCCCGGCGGCCCCGCCGCACCTGGACCGGGTGTTGCGCCGCGCCGCCGATCTGCTGGCGCTGGGCGCCGATCCCGCTGTCGCGTGGTCAATTCCGCCAGGCCTGCCGGTCAACTCGGCCGACACGCAGATTGATGCGCTGCTCCGGCTGGCGCGGCGTTCGGCGTCCTCGGGTGCGGCGCTGGCCGGCGGCGTCGCCGAATTGGCCGACCAGTCTCGTCACGACGCCGCACACGCGGCCACCGCAGCCGCCGAGCGGGCCGGGGTCCTGATCGCCGGACCGCTCGGATTGTGCTTCTTGCCGGCCTTCGTGTGCCTGGGCATTGTTCCGGTGGTGGCCGGGTTGGCCGGTGATGTCTTGCAGTCGGGCTTGCTGTGAGAAGTCAGCAGAGACTACAAAAGAGGGGATGCATTGGTGATCAACCTGTTTCGCGTACTTCTGGCCCGCGTGACGGTCTTGGCGTCCGACGAGTCGGGCATGTCCACGGTCGAGTACGCCATCGGCACCATAGCGGCGGCCGCCTTTGGCGCGATCCTGTACACCGTCGTGACCGGCGATTCCATCGTATCGGCGCTGACCAACATCATCGGTCGCGCGCTCAATACCAAGGTTTAGCCGGCAGTGCGGGTGCCAGCACCGTTGAGGCGGCACTGGGCATCGCCGCGCTGGTCGTGGTGCTGGTGCTGTGCCTGGCCGGTGCCACCGCGGTGTCAATGCAGGTGCGCTGCGTCGATGCTGCCCGCGAGGCCGCCCGGCTGGCGGCCCGCGGCGACGAACGCTCCGCAGTCGTCGTCGCTCACCGCATCGCGCCCGGCGGGGCGCGAGTCGAGGTGCGGCGCGACGGTGAGTTCCTGGTGGCCACCGTCGTCGCACACTCGAAGTTATTGCCCGCGCTGGACATTGCGGCAAAAGCGGTCTCGGTGGCGGAGCCATCGGGATGATCGAGGCTCGGCCACTCTGGTCGCGGCCTCGATGGTGGTGGTGCTGCTGTGGGTCACGGTGGCGGGTGCATACCTCGGCTCGGTAGTGGTGGCACGCCATCGTGCGCAGGCGGCGGCCGATCTGGCCGCGTTGGCCGCCGCGGCCCGGCTACCGTCCGGAGCCGAAGCGGCCTGCACCCGCGCGACGGCGGTGGCCCGCGAGATGCGGGTGGACGACGCCCGGTGTGAGGTGGACGATCTCGATGTCGTCATCACGGTCCGGGTGGTGGTCGTCTTCGCCGGCGCGGCGAGGGCCGCCGCACGGGCGGGGCCGGCCGATACGGGTTAGTCGATGAAGTGCGTCACGCGTCGTTAGCCGGACGTATAGTCTGTCGGCGTGGTTCCGCAGTGGCGGATTGGCCGCTGGTGTTGCCGGTACATGGCGTTTTCGTAGGGCTGGGGGTGCTGACCGCCGCGGGCGTCTTCATCGCCGAAGCCCGTAGGCGCGGTGCGGTTAACGACCAATCACTGGTGGCGGCCCCGTGAATTGCGTCTGGCCGTGCGTGAATCGCTGATGGGGTTGCTGTCGGGGCAATCTTCGTTGTCGCATCCTCAGATGTCCGACGTGTGGCGCATGATCTGTGAGAATTGCGACCTGGGCATGGCGACGTTGATGACCGTGGCGTCCGCCGCGCTGCCCGGGCGACGACGCCAACTCAGGCGGCTGCTCGGTGAGCGTGTGGTTCGAATCACGGTCAAACCGTTCATGGATATGTCGACGATGATCGAAGAGCGGCTGGCGCAGTGCTGCGTGCATGTCGGCACTCGTTCGTCACAGGATCAGTGCGCGCCGTTCTGTGCGGTACAGGCGTGGCCGCAGCTTGGTGGGCAGCGGCTGTCGCTGGCTGCCGAGCGCTTGTTACCAGTGGTGAGTTAGGTCGGCAGTCCCGCGGCGGCGAGTTCCGCATCGGTAGGCAATCGCAGCGACACCAATCCGGCGAAAATATCCGGCTCGAGTTCCACCCTGTTGACCGTGACATGCACCGGTACCCAATCCACGTCGTGGCCCGGCATCCGCAGTACTCGACTGGTGGGACCGTCGGCGAATTCCCTTGTCATCGAGGACATAAGGTCCTCGTCATCGGGATGAACCTTTGGCTTGCCCGTCTCACTGCCCCGCCAGTCGTAGAAGGTGCAGGGCTCGTCGAGCCATTTCAGCAGGGTCCAGTTGTTGAGGTCGACGAGCGCTCGGTGGACCCCGGCCTGGGCGAGTCCGCTGAGGATCCGCTGCGCCAGATCATCTGTGGATACCACCGGGCCCTTCAGTTCGGCACGCCAGTTGATCGCCCGCGCGACCAGGTGGTCCCGGCCATCGGGTCCCGGTTCCAAACCTGTGCGCGCGACGAAACCTATCCGGATGGCATTTCCCTGCCAATCGGTGAGATCCCAGGTGCTGCACAGTGTTTGGTCAGGTTTGGCCTTGACCACCATGGCAAGCACCTTGGTTTCGTTCGGATTGAGTTCGCGTGACGGGAGATCTTCTGCGAAGGCTCTGCCAAAGGTGACTTCGACTTCGGGATTCTTCCCGCTGTTGGCCAGCGACTCCCGGGTGTCGGTGGCCACGCCAAGGGTCAGGTCCCACTTCAGCGGCCCGGGGGTCGGCCGCTCGGGCGGTTCGGCGTCGGCAGGGCCGGTCCACACATGCACGCCGTGGATATAGCCGTCGGACATCACCACCGGTTCGGTGCGAATGATGCGGTCACGCTTGGGAGTGATGCTGGTCAAGCTCTGGCCAGTCTGCACTGTCTCGGCGATCGCCGTCCGGACCGCGGAGAGATAGGGACTGCGGCGCAGGAACGTGGTGATAGGGACGAGATTTTTGAGTTGCGGTCCCTGCGCTACTACGGCGGGATCTCCCCCTAGCGTCTCCACGAGCAACCAGTCGTGGGCCATGCGGCTGATTTTACGGCGATGAGACGAGTTGGTGGGACCTCGGGCCCGCCGGCCATGTCAGTGTCCCGACGGCGCCGCAATCCATATCACATCTGCACCCGTTGCCGGGGGCCGTATCGTTTTCTGCGGCAACATCTTCGGGGTTCACCGAAGAACGCTGCCGTTCCTTCTCCGGCCCGCTTGGTGGGCCACGTGTCCGCCTTCGCCGCCAGTGCGGTGGCCGCTGAAGTTGCCATGCCGTCGCCGCCTTGGTAGTTTTCTGCTGCGCCCGCGTGGTCGGGGTTGCGAACGGCTCATGGCTGAGCGTTCGTTGCCCTGTGTGATGGCACGCCGCCATTTTTTGAGCAAAAGGAAATGCGCTCTTGGCACGGGCGTGACGAGGCAAATCCTGGGGTCGACCGTCGAGGGGTCGGTCGCCGTCCGCTGGATTGCTCAGTGCGGCTCGTGAGGCAACTCCGCAAGGACTAGTTGCAGCACCAGCACAGCACCCGCCTTGTCAAGCGGGTCGTTGCCGTTGCCGCACTTGGGGGACTGCACGCACGACGGGCATCCCCTGGGGCATTCGCATGCTGCAATGGCGGCGGCTGTCGCACCCAGCCAGGTGCGGGCCTGGCGAAAGCCCCGTTCGGCGAATCCAGCGCCGCCGGGGTAGCCGTCGTAGACGAAGACACTGGGCAGACCACACGGATCGGGTCCGACCGCGCTGGACATGCCGCCGATATCGCCACGGTCGCAGCTGGCCACCAGCGGCAGCAGGCCGATGGCCGCATGCTCGGCGGCATGCAATGACCCGGGGATCCGCGGTGCATCAATACCCTTGCACAGCAAGGCGTCCTCAGTGATGGTGTACATCACCGCGGTGGTCGCCAAAGTGTGTTCCGGCATGTCCAATTCGATGAAGTCGATCACCTCTCCGGAAAGCCGGCGGCGCAGATACCCCACCACCTGGTGGGTAACTCTGACCGGCACCAGACCCAAGGTGACCGGCCCGAACTGGGAGCGTTCACCGATACCGGTGACGGCGATGTCAGTGATTTCACGCGCGAACGTCGCGTAACCGGGATCTCCGGCGTGAACGAATGCGATCCCGTCCTCGGTATCCAGAGAGTCGACGACGTAGCTATCCCCTTGATGCAGGTATACCGCTCCGGGGTGGACCGACGCCGGGGCTTGACCGACGCCGACGCTGCCCAGCAACCGCCCGGTGTCCGCCTCCACGATGACGATCTGGCCGCCCGTCGAGCCCCGGATGTCCACCGCGGCATGCGGTTCTAGGCCGGGGGCGGGAAAGTACTTACCGTTGCGGCGCCGCAGCAGCCCGTCGTCGACGAGGCCCTCGGCCACTTCCGTGGCGCCAAAATCCCGCACCTCGGCCTCGTCGAGCGGTAGTTCGGTTGCAGCACAAAGCAGTTGGGGACCAAGAATGTAGGGGTTGGCGGGATCGATCACGACCCGCTCGACCGGCTTGTCCAGCAGCGCGGCGGGGTTGTGGACCAGATACGTGTCCAGCGGATCGTCGCGGGCGATCAGCACGACCAGCGCGCCCTGGCCGCGCCGGCCCGACCGACCAGCCTGCTGCCAGAACGAGGCGACCGTCCCGGGGAAACCGGCGAGCACCACCGCGTCCAGTCCAGCGATGTCCACACCTAACTCCAGGGCATTGGTGGTGGCCAGACCGCGCAGCCGGCCCTCGGCCAGGGCGCGTTCCAGCGCGGTGCGGTCCTCGGCGAGATAGCCGGCCCGATACGACGCCACCGTTCGGGAGAGCTCCGGGGCAATGTCGTCCAACCGAGCCTGTGCACCCAGTGCGGTCAATTCCGCAGCGCGACGCGACCGAACGAACGTCAGGGTCTGCGCTCCCTCGGCGATCAGGTCGGCCATCACGCGCGCGGCCTCCGCACCGGCGGAGCGGCGTACCGGCGCACCGTTCTCGCCGGTCAGATCGGCCCGCAACGCGGGTTCCCACAACGCCACCGTCCGGGCCCCCTGGGGTGAACCGTCTTCGGTGACCTCCTCGACCGGAAGCCCGATGAGTTCAGCGGCCGTCGCGCCCGGTGAATCCGTCGTCGCGCTGGCGAAGATGACAGTCGGGTTGGAATCGGGTCCAGCCGAATATCGCGCGCACAGCCGCAACAAGCGGCGCAGCACCATCGCCACGTTGGAGCCGAAAACACCACGGTAGTAATGGCATTCGTCGACGACGACGAATCGAAGGCCTCGCAACAGGACGGCCCAGCGGGCATGGTTGCGCAAGATCGACAAATGGATCATGTCGGGGTTGGAAAACAACCATCGGGAGCGTTCGCGCGCAAAGCGGCGGACCTCGGGGGGACTGTCGCCGTCGTAGGCAGTGGGTGCGACGTCATGCAGCCGCGGAATGGCTCCGGTCAGTGCGTGCGCAGCGCGCAATTGGTCATGACCCAGCGCTTTCGTCGGTGACAGGTACAGCACCCGGGCCCGCGGATCGGTCGCCAATGCATTGAGGACGGGAAGTTGATAGGCCAGTGATTTGCCCGACGCGGTGCCGGTGCTCACCACCACATGTCGGCCGGCGTGAGCCAGTTCCGCGGCCGCAGACTGATGTGACCACGGGGAGCTGACGCCGCGATCGGCGAACGCGCGAACCACGTCGGGCTCGGCCCAGGTCGGCCAACTGTGCGGCCGGCCGCTCCGCGGCGGCAGCTCGGCGACATGGCGCAGCGGGTGCTCGCCTACGGCGGTACCGGCGAGCGCGGCGGCGAGCAGGTCGCTGCCGAAACTCGCCATCTCGCACCCTCTTGAGAATCCGTCGGCGACACAAGTCTGTCGCCGACGCGATGAACATGGTTGACTGATTGCGGTCGCAGCTTCTGTGTTCGTGTCAAACTTTCGCAGGATCGACGTTGCGGCCGCGGTTCCTGCGAGGTTAATCGGTCGGGTGAAGTTCCGGCGACTCAGCGAGGTATGGCGGTCGTACCAGGCCCGGGGCACCGAAAGGCGGTGCCCCGCACCCAGAAGAGAAGGAAAGATCGAGAGATGCCACAGGGAACTGTGAAGTGGTTCAACGCGGAGAAGGGGTTCGGGTTCATTGCCCCTGAAGATGGTTCCGCGGATGTCTTTGTCCACTACACGGAGATCCAGGGTTCGGGCTTCCGCACCCTTGAAGAAAACCAGAAGGTCGAGTTCGAGATCGGCCACAGCCCTAAGGGCCCCCAGGCCACCGGAGTCCGCTCCCTGTAAGAGAAGAGCAGATTCTCCACGGAATCCCCCCCGTGCAGTCCCGCCTAGCGGGCCCGCCGGGGGGTTTTCGCTTTCCAACTGGTGGTGGGAAACCGCCGCCGCGCCGGTTGCCTCAAGGCGCGGATAGACGACCTGGCCTACTGTCGGTGGCGTGAGCCAGCTTTCCTTCTTCACAGCGGAGTCGGTGCCGCCCGCGGTCGCCGATCTTTCCGGGGTGCTGGCGGCGTCCGGGCAGATCGTCATTGTTGGCGCTCCCGACGTCCAGGGGTGCTCGGCTTTCGGTGGTCGTGGATCAGCTCTGGCGCGGCTCGGCGCTGGCCGCCATGATCCGGGAGGCCGGTCTGGTACCCGAGATCAGCCGCACCGACGAAGACACCCCCTTGGTGAGGACGGCGGTAGACCCGTCGTTGATCACGCTGGCCGCCGAATGGACGCGCGGCGCGGTCAAGACGGTGCCCCCGCGTTGGCTGCCCGGGCCGCGCGAGCTGCGGGCGTGGACGCTGGCGGCCGGTCATCCGGAGGGTGAGCATTACCTGCTGGGATTGGACCCACACGCGCCGGACACTCATTCTCCGCTGGCGTCTGCCCTGATGCGGGTCGGGATCGCACCCACTCTCATCGGTACCCGCGGCGGTCGACCGGCGCTTCGGATCAGCGGCCGTCGCAGGCTATCGCGCCTGGTAGAGAACGTGGGAGAGCCGCCCGACGGCGCCGACGCGTTATCGCTGTGGCCGCGGGTTTAGCCGGGCGACGATGCGGGCCGTGAGCGGCGCGGGGGCGAGCCGGGCAATCGGCTTGAGCGGACCGATAAGATCTGCGTTTCCGGCAGCCGGTTTGCGCAGGCCCGCCCAAGGGTGCGAAATTGTCAGGTGCCCGAAGGCGAAGGAACGCTGGTTTACCTGAATTCCCGCGGAATTATCGACGCCGGCCTGTCATTTCTTCCTGCAGGGTGGCCGCACAGGGTGCCGGGATTAAGAGATGGAGCGTAAGCGTAGTTGGCTGACCCGAAGCTAAAGGACCGCGAAAGCGGCCGAACTGGGAGCCGTAGGCGACTTGTCATCGTCGAGTCGCCGACCAAGGCGCGCAAATTAGCCGGCTACCTGGGCCCCGCTTACATCGTCGAGTCCTCCCGGGGGCACATCCGCGACCTGCCCCGAGCCGCGGCCGACGTGCCCGCGAAGTTCAAATCGGAGCCGTGGGCGAGGCTCGGAGTCAACGTCGACGCGGACTTCGAACCGCTCTACATCATCAGCCCGGAGAAGAAGAGCACCGTCAGCGAACTGAAGGGCTTGCTCAAAGACGTCGACGAGCTGTATCTGGCCACGGATGGTGACCGCGAGGGCGAAGCCATCGCCTGGCATCTGCTGGAAACCCTCAAGCCGAACATCCCGGTCAAACGGATGGTTTTCCACGAGATCACCGAGCCGGCGATCCTGGAGGCCGCCGAGCACCCCCGCGACCTGGACATCGACCTGGTCGACGCGCAGGAGACCCGCCGCATCCTGGACAGGCTGTACGGCTACGAGGTCAGCCCGGTGCTGTGGAAGAAGGTCGCGCCCAAACTGTCGGCGGGCCGGGTCCAGTCGGTGGCCACCCGGATCATCGTCCAGCGGGAACGCGACCGCATGGCCTTCCGCAGCGCTTCCTACTGGGACATCATTGCCCAGCTGGATGCCAGCGTGTCCGACCCGAGCGCGCAGCCGCCCACCTTCACCGCCCGGCTGACCAACGTCGACGGATTGCGAGTCGCCACCGGCCGCGATTTCGACTCGTTGGGTGTGCTGCGCAAGGCCGATGAGGTCGTCGTACTGGACGAAGCCAGCGCGACAACGTTGGCCACGGGATTGCGCGGCGCGCAGCTGACCGTGGCGTCGGTGGAGGAGAAGCCCTATACCCGGCGTCCCTACCCGCCGTTCATGACGTCGACGCTGCAGCAGGAAGCCGGCCGTAAGTTGCGGTTCTCCGCCGAGCGCACCATGAGCATCGCCCAGCGGCTCTACGAGAACGGCTACATCACCTATATGCGTACCGACTCGACGACGCTGTCGCAGTCGGCGATCAATGCCGCGCGCACTCAGGCGCGTCAGCTCTACGGCGAGGAGTACGTTGCTGCGTCGCCGCGTCAGTACACCCGCAAGGTGAAAAACGCTCAGGAGGCGCACGAGGCCATCCGGCCCGCCGGTGAGACGTTCGCCACCCCGGATGCGGTGCGCCGCGAACTCGACGGCGACGAATTCCGGCTCTATGAGCTGGTCTGGCAGCGCACGGTGGCTTCGCAGATGGCCGACGCGCGCGGCACCACGCTGAGCCTGCGGATCGCCGGTGTGTCGGGTGACCGGCAGGTGGTGTTCTCCGCGACCGGACGCACCATCACGTTCCCCGGGTTCCTCAAGGCCTACGTGGAAACCGTCGACGAGCTGGCCGGCGGCGAGGCGGACGATGCGGAGCGCCGGCTGCCTCATCTCACCGAGGGGCAGCGCGTGGCGGCCCTCGAGCTCACTCCCGACGGTCACGCCACCAACCCGCCGGCGCGCTTCACCGAGGCGTCGCTGATCAAAGCCCTCGAAGAGCTGGGTATCGGCCGGCCGTCGACGTACTCGTCGATCATCAAGACAATCCAGGACCGCGGCTACGTGTACAAGAAGGGCAGCGCGCTGGTGCCCTCGTGGGTCGCGTTCGCCGTCACGGGTCTGCTGGAGCAGCATTTCGGCCGGCTCGTCGACTACGGGTTTACCGCCGCGATGGAAGACGAACTCGATGCGATCGCATCGGGCAACGAGCAACGCACCAACTGGCTGCACAATTTCTACTTTGGCGGTGACCACGGTGTGCCCGACTCGGTGGCGCGCTCCGGGGGCCTGAAGAAGCTCGTCGGCGTCAACCTCGAAGGCATTGATGCTCGAGAAGTTAACTCCATCAAGGTGTTTGACGACGCTCAAGGACGCCCGGTCCACGTCCGGGTAGGCAAGAACGGCGCCTACCTGGAGCGCATGGTGCCCGGCGACAACGGCGAACTGACACCGCAGCGAGCCAACCTCAATGACTCGCTGACTCCCGACGAGTTGACGCTGGAGGTGGCCGAGCAGCTGTTCGCCACACCGCAAGAGGGACGCGCGTTGGGGGTGGACCCAGAAATCGGGTCACGAGATCGTCGCCAAAGACGGTCGGTACGGGCCATACGTGACCGAGATTCTGCCGGCGCGGCCCGAGGAGGACGACGGTGGCGCCCCGGCGAAGAAGGGTAAAAAACCCACCGGTCCCAAACCCCGCACCGGCTCGCTACTGCGCAGTATGGATCTGCAGACGGTCACCCTCGAGGATGCGCTGAAACTGCTGTCACTGCCCCGGGTTGTCGGAGTGGACCCCGAGTCCGGCGAGGAGATTACCGCGCAGAACGGCCGCTATGGCCCATACCTGAAGCGCGGCAACGACTCTCGTTCACTGGCGACCGAGGATCAGATATTCGACATCACTCTCGACGAAGCGCTGAAGATCTACGCCGAGCCCAAACGCCGCGGCAGGCAAAGTGCTGCCGCGCCGCCGTTGCGTGAGCTCGGCACTGATCCGGCGACAGGCAAGCAAATGGTGATCAAGGACGGCCGCTTCGGGCCGTACGTCACCGATGGCGAGACGAATGCGAGCCTGCGCAAGGGCGACGACGTAGTGTCGATCACCGACGAGCGCGCTGCCGAACTGCTGGCCGACCGCAGGGCCCGGGGTCCGGCGAAGCGTCCCGCGAAGAAGACCACCCGCAAGGCCCCGGCCAAGAAGGCGCCGGCCAAGAAGGCCGCAAAGCGTAGCTGACTGCCCGGCTTTCCCCCGCAAGCGGGTGGTGCCCCCATCTCGCGCCGCTGCGCGGCACGCATCGTCGCCGGGCGCCTAACTGCGTACTTGGCTGGATACCTCATCGGGGGCAGCCTCTTCGGATGTAGCCAGATGCACCGGTCGCGCCAGCTGACTGGGTGCCGTGCGACCACGCAGCTCGACGACCTCGCCGACGTCCCAGCACAAAGCTTCGGCGTCCAGCGCACCGCTGACCGCAATCGCCGACGCGAGCACGTGACCGGGCTCCAGTTTGGCCAGCTCGGTAAGCCGGGCGGCCTCATTGACCGGGTCGCCGATCACCGTGTACTCAAAGCGGGCCTGCGCGCCGATGTGGCCGGCGATGGCCCTCCCGGCCGACACCCCGATCCCAAACTCCGCCGAACCGATCACCGGTAGGAGTTCGTCGTGCAGCTCACGGGCCGCGGCGAGCGCTCCGCCAGAAGCGTCGGGGTGCTCGATCGGCGCACCGAAGATGGCCAGCGCGGCGTCGCCCTGGAATTTGTTGACGAAACCGCCGTGCCGGCCGACCGTGTCCACCACCACCCGGAAAAACTCGTTGAGCAGGTGGACCACCTCGGCAGGTGGCCGTGTCGCAGCCAGCTGGGTGGAGCCGACCAAGTCCACGAACAGCACCGCGACGTGGCGCTCCTGACCGCCCAACTCGGTGCCGCGCTCCAGGGCCCGGCGGGCCACGTCTTCGCCGACGTAGCGACCGAACAGGTCACGCAGCCGCTGCCGCTCGGACAGGTCGCGCACCATGTCGTTGAAGCCGGCTTGCAGCAGGCCCAGCTCGCTGGCGTCGTAGATCTGCATGTGCGCGTTGTAGTTACCGCGCTGTACCTCGCTCAGCGCCCAGCGCAGCTGACGCAACGGGTCGGCAATCGACATGGCCACCAGCAGGGTGCTGACGAAGCCGATGCCCAACGCCGCGGATGCCAGCAACAGGATGGGGGTGAACAACTTCTCCGGTGTGGCATGCAGCAGGGAAGCCTTGTCCGCCACCACCGCCAGCACGATCGCCAGCACCGGCACTGCGGTGGACAGCATCCAGGTCAGCATCTGGCGCAAGATGACACCGGGTGCCTTGACGTTCTCCGGCACACCGCTGCGCAGGGCGGCCACAGCCACCGGCCGCAGCACCCGCTCGGACTGCAGGTAGCCGATGATCGCGGTCGCCGCGGCGCCGAGTCCGGTGGCGACGGCCACGACGGGTGCGGCGAACCGGGCCACCGACCAGCTGGCGACGATGAACACCACCCCGCCGATGCACCAGGCGACCATGCCGATGAGCGTGCGGTAAAAGGGCATGCGCAATGCCCGGCTACGGGCCAGTTCGGTGGCGGTCGGATCGGCCTCGGCGAGCAGATTGTCGCGGCGCTGCCACCGGAAGACCGGCATCAGCAGCTTCAGGTTCACCATCCAGCCGGCGAGGAACAAGACGACCAACACGGTTGCGAAAATCGCCAGGTTCAGGCCCGGCAGATCCTGCAGTTGAATGCGGTCCTCGGGTGGCAAGGCGTAGCGCAAGAAGCCGAGCACGAACAGGGCACCGATGATGTCGGCCTGCAGCATGCTCAGCGAGAACAGCGGCCACGGGGTACGCACCACCCACCGGACGAATGCGCTGATCCGCCCGGGTAGTGCTGCCGCTGTTGCCACGGACCCACCGTATCGGTCAGCGGGGACTTGTCGGAAACTTACAAGCATCTCGGCAAGTCGCCCGAGGTGCCGAAACGCACGGGAATGTAACGGAATTGTCGCGATACGGTGGCCGATCGGTGTCTGCCGGCAATGATAACTACTGTTACCGGTGATGTCTGGTGTGTTTACCCGGCTGGTAGGCCAGGACGCGGCTAAGGCCGTGCTGCTCGCCGCCGCCAAAGCCGCCCGTGGTGATTCAGTTCACAGCGGGGCGGGCGACGGGACTATGACACATGCGTGGCTTATCACCGGTCCACCGGGTTCGGGGCGCTCGGTGGCGGCGTTGTGCTTCGCGGCCGCGCTGCAGTGCACGTCCGATGGGGAGCCGGGATGCGGGCGCTGCCGGGCGTGCACGACGACGATGGCCGGTACGCACGCCGACGTGCGCCGGGTGATTCCCGAAGGCCTGTCCATCGGCGTGGACGAGATGCGCGCCATCGTGCAGATCGCGTCGCGGCGTCCGGCCACCGGACACCGACAGATTGTGCTGATCGAAGACGCCGATCGATTGACGGAAGGCGCCGCGAACGCCCTGCTGAAGGTTGTCGAGGAACCACCACCGTCGACGGTGTTCCTGTTGTGCGCGCCGTCGGTGGATCCCGAGGACATCGCCATCACATTGCGTTCCCGGTGTCGGCATGTCGCGCTGGTGACCCCGTCGACGGAGGCGATCGCGCGCGTGCTGATCGACAGCGACGGCTTGGCCCCTGACACGGCGAACTGGGCGGCGTCGGTCAGCGGTGGTCATGTGGGTCGGGCGCGCCGGCTGGCCACCGACCCTGAGGCCGAGCAGCGACGTGAGCGGGCGCTGGCGCTGGTGCGCGACGCAACGACCCCGTCGCGGGCCTACGCCGCTGCCGAAGAGTTGGTGGCCGCGGCCGAAACCGAGGCCGTGGTGCTGAACGCGGACCGCGCCGAGGCCGAGACCGAAGAGCTGCGGACGGCGCTCGGGGCCGGCGGCACCGGTAAGGGCACCGCGGGCGCGTTGCGCGGTGCGACGGGGGCGATCAAGGATCTCGAGCGGCGGCAGAAGTCACGTCAGACCCGGGCATCGCGCGATGCGCTGGACCGGGCACTGATCGACTTGGCGACCTATTTCCGGGATGCGCTCATGGTTTCGGCGGACGCCGGGGCAGTGCGGCCCAACCATCCGGACATGGCTGACCGGGTAGCGGCGCTGGCTGCCCATGGCACGCCCGAGCGGCTGCTGCGCTGTATCGAGGCGGTACTGGAGTGCCGCGAGGCGCTGGCGATCAACGTCAAGCCCAAGTTCGCCGTCGACGCCATGGTCGCCACCATCGGTCAGGAGTTGCGCGATTAATTCCGCCGACTTGGGTGGGCCAGCCCGCCTGCCGTAGACTCGTGCCGCCCGGCGCGAGGGTATGCCGCCTTAGCTCAGTCGGTAGAGCGATTCACTCGTAATGAATAGGTCGGGGGTTCGATTCCCCCAGGCGGCTCCAATTTCTTTCGCCGAGCGTGCGGCTAAGCCGGCGCCAGAAAACCCACCGGACCCGACGCGATACACAACGCCAGCGCGGTGGTGTTGGCTCGGACGGTGATCGCGTCTCCGGCGCCCGGCAATCGGGCGAAGACCCGGTTGAGTCCCGGGTGCACCGGAACTTTGACGTCGGGTCCTTGCGTCAGCGACAACGTCATCGATCCGTCGCTGTTGGCCAGGTAATTGAGTTCGACGGTCCAGTCGGCGGGCAGCAGCGGCCCGTCCAGGATCAGGCGCGCCGGCTGATCCGGCTGCGCGAAATAGCCGCACCGCGGTGTGGGACCCGGCACGATGGTACGCACCCACGTCACGCGGGCGGGGATCAGCCGGCCCGAGCTGTCGAGCATGCGCAATTGCGTTGTCGCCGTGGCGAATTCCGGTCTGTCTCGCAGCAGGGCGAACATGTGGCTGGCCAGGTTCTCCGGCGCGGCCACCCGTTGCAGGACCAGCGGATCGACCTCCTGATCCAGCAGCGGTGCGTCCGAGGCCGCGTGCGCTGCGGCCAAACCGGCCCGGGCGTTCTGCAAATAGGGCTGGGCGGGGTTGTCGCGCCAGCTGGTCAAAAACGTCGCCGTCGAGTACAGGCTGCTGGCCACGAACAACACCGCTAAACCCACGGTCACCACAGTGCGTTTCGGCGAGGCGTCGAGCAGGCGCGGCCCAGCCGGCCGGTTCGGGGCGCTCAACGCGACGGCGGCCAGCAGCGCCAGCACAAAGACGAGATCCGGCAGATACCGCAGGGTCTGGGCGAGTTCCAGGGCGGTCAGCTTCGACGACCGCATCAGATAGATCGGCACTTGACAGGCCACGGCGTAACCCGCAGCGGTCAGCCAGACCGGCACGATGCGTTCCTTGCGGACCAGTGACACCGCCAGCGTGCCAGCCAGCACTAGCCAGCCGAGCGCCATCACCGACCGCGGGGGCGTGGCCCAGGGCGAGGCCGGCGCCCATCGGTCCCAGTGCCACGGCCCGCCGGCCAGCCCCGGCACGATGCCGTGCGTGATCGATCGCAACAGCAGATCCCACGTCATCGTTAGATCGGAACTCCACCGCTGCTGATTGACCACCGCCAGATAGAGCGCCACCCAGCCGGCGGTGAGTATCAGCGCCGCGATCCACAGCCGCAGGCCGGCCCGCCACACCGTCAGCAGAGCCGTTCCCAGGGGCCGATCCCCGTGCACGTGGACCGCTCGCACGTGGCATAAGAGTGCGGCCACCGCGAAGGCGACGAACGGGATCACCGCGGCCTTTTCGAAGAACAGCAGCCCGCCGAAGTAGACCAGCACCCCGCTCACCGCGTAGCGCTGTTTGCCGGTGCGAACCAGCAGGATCGCGTCGGCGCACACCCAGGCCAGCGCCGCCAGCATCGGCAGCGAGTTCAGCGCCGCTGCCCACCACGCGAACCCAGGCACGGCTAGCGGCGTGAACAGCGCGAACGTGAGCGGGAGCAGAAGTACCGGCCGCCAGCCGAGGATGACGTACAGTGCGCGCAACAGCGCCAGCGAGGCCAGCAGCTGCAGCACCAGCAGGCTGATCGCCGGCCCGGTCCAGTCCAGTGGCGCCAGCCGGATGATGGTGCCGGCGACCAGGAAGGCGGCCGGCATTACGTGGCCGTCGTGGTCGTCGAACAGGTACGACGGCGAGAGCAGGTTGTGCGTGCCGGCCTTCCCGATGAGGATCAGGTCGTCCCAATAGAAGTAGCCACCGAATGCCAGCACCGCGCGTATCGCCAGGTGCACCGTGATCAGCGCGACGGCGGCCAGGGCCCACCATTTCGGCGAGCGAGGCATGCGGGTCGCCCGCGCGGCCCGCCGGTATGGTGGGCCGGTGCGTGCACTGGTTACCGGGGCGGCCGGATTCATCGGGTCGACGCTAGTCGACCGTCTGCTGGCCGACGGTCACGCGGTGGTGGGACTGGACAATTTCGCGACCGGTCGCGCAACCAACATCGAGCATCTGGTCGGCAATCCGGCCCACGTCTTCGTCGAGGCGGATATCGTGACCGCCGATCTGCACGCCATCCTCGACGAGCACCGGCCAGAGGTGGTGTTCCACTTGGCGGCGCAGATCGACGTGCGGAACTCGGTGGCCGATCCGCAATTCGACGCTTCGGTCAACGTCATCGGCACGGTGCGCCTGGCCGAAGCGGCACGCCGCGCGCAAGTCCGCAAAATCGTGCACACCTCGTCGGGGGGATCCATCTACGGCACCCCGCCGCAGTACCCGACCCCGGAGACCGCGCCGACCGACCCGGCATCCCCATACGCCGCGGGAAAAGTCGCGGGCGAGATCTACCTGAACACCTTCCGCCATCTGTACGGCCTGGACTGCTCGCACATCGCCCCGGCCAACGTCTACGGCCCCCGCCAGGACCCACATGGTGAAGCTGGCGTGGTGGCGATCTTTGCCCAGGCGCTGCTGTCGGGTAAGCCCACCAAGGTTTTCGGTGACGGCACCAACACCCGCGACTACGTGTTCGTCGACGACGTGGTGAACGCCTTCATCAAGGCCTCCGGGGATGCGGGCGGCGGACAGCGTTTCAACATCGGCACCGGAATAGAAACCTCAGACCGGCAACTGCATTCGGCGGTGGCGGCGGCCGTCGGGGGCCCCGACGATCCGGAGTTTCATCCGCCGCGCCTCGGCGATCTGAAGCGCTCGTGTCTCGACATCGGTTTAGCCGAAAGGGTTTTGGGCTGGCAGCCAAAGATTCAGCTCGACGACGGCGTGCGTCGCACGGTGGAGTACTTCCGTCAGGCCCATACGGTCTAGCGCGGTTCGGGCGCCTGTGCGCCCTCAAGCGCTACGGCGCGAGCGAGTCGCGCGTAGCGCACCTCCAAGTCCTTGAACCGCATGTAAGTGCTCAGCGTGGTGAAACAGAACGCCATGATCAGTGCGTAGAGCATCAGGTCGGTGCCGCGGCGTACCCCAAACCAGTGCGCCACGACCGTGGTGTCGTCGGGCCGGAGCACGGCATAGATACCGGCCAGCACGAACACGACGTACCCGACCTTGACCCATGCCCGAGACCGCGCGTTTCGGCGGGACCGCAGCAGATAGACCAGCAGCGCGATGATCGATCCGATCAGCAGCACCTGGATCCAGTTCATCAGTCTATTCATCTCGGAATCCTTCCTCGCAGGAACCCGTCGAAGATGATGTTGACGCCGTTGAGGAGGGGCTGACCCTTCGACTTCGAGTATTCGGTGTACAGCACCTCAACCGGTTCCTCAACGACGCGCCAATGGTTTTCGTCGATCAACATGATGAACTCGTTGGCGTGGCTCATGCCGCTCATGGTGATATCCAACCCGTCGGCGACCTTCTTGTTGAACACCCGCAGGCCATTGTTGGTGTCCGTCAAGCCAAGCCGGCGACCGCGCCGGCTCAACCGCGCGGCGGTTTGCAGCACGATCCGTTTCAGAAATGGCGGCCGGGTGCCCTGATGCGTGCCGAACCGCGTCCCGATTACGACGTCGACGTCACCGGTGCTGAGCCGGTCGATCATCGCGGCCACGTCTTTGACGCGGTGCTGGCCGTCGGCATCGAACGTGGCGAAAACCTGGGCGCCGGGCTGCCTGCGGGCGTACTCGACGCCGGTCTGGATGGCCGCGCCCTGGCCCAGGTTGATCGGATGGCGCACCAGGTGAGCTCCGGCGCGCCGGGCGATCTCGCCCGTGCCGTCGGTGCTGCCGTCATCCACGCAGACGACATGGTCGAAGACCGAGCGCACATCGGCTATCACCTCGCCGATGACTGCGGCTTCGTTGAAGGCGGGAATGACGATCCAGACGTCCGGGTAATGCGTTTCAGTGGCCATTTAAGCCCACAAGGTACACGCTGGTCGAGGCGCGCTCAGCCGGTTAAGCGTCCGGCGCGCGACAGCGCCACCAGATGCACGCCGATTCCCACCAATGGACCGCACAACAAGCCGACCACAGTGCGGGTCTGCAGCGGCAGCGGCAATAGCAGTAGCAACCCCGACGCCACCGTCGCACCGACCCAGCCCAGCGAATAAGCCCGGTGCAGCGCGGCCGCTACCGCAGCGGCACCGGTAAGCGTCAGCATGGCGATCGCCACCGCGGCCCCCGTCAGCCACGCCAGCAGCGCGCTGCTGGCGTGGTACTGCGGCCCGAAGGCGACCCGCAGCAACCACGGGCCCACGACACCCGCCGCCACCACCCCAACCGCACCGATGCCCCCGATGATCCCCGCCGGGGCGACCAGGGCACGAACCCGGTCGCTGCGCTCGTCGACGAAATGAGCGATGAGATTGCCCTGCATGGCTGTCAATGGCACCAGCAGTGGCGCGCGGGTCAACGTTACGGCCAGGATGATCACCCCGCCTTGTGCCCCTAGCTCATTGCTGGTCAGCTTCAACAGCACCGGAAATCCCATCACCAGAATCGCGCTGGCACCGGCAGCGGTGATCGAATGGGCGGCGCCCCGCAGGAAGGTCGCGGTGCCGCCGGGCGTCAGCAGGCGAGCGGTGGCGCGTGCCGTGGGTGAGGCCACCAGCATGATCAGCCAGGCCACCGCGCCCGCCACCGTCGCCCACAGGAAGCCGATCAGGCGCCAACCGAGCACGACGGTGGCTGCCGCGACCGTCACCCGGATGACCGCGTCGGTCACCATCAGCGCTCCGTACCGGGTCCACTGATTGGTGCCGGCCAGCATGCCCAGCAAGGTGGCGTGCACGCAGAACCCGGCCAGCCCAACGCTGAGCAGCGCCACCGATAACCAGCGCGACTCGACGAATACCCGCCCGCTCCACAACGGCGAGCTACCGGCGATCACGACGGCTGCGGCCACGCCGACCAGCATGGCGACTCGCAGCGGATGGGTACGTGGGTGGTCGGGGTCCGGCACGGCCGCTAAGTCGCTGATGTAGCGGGTCGAGCGGACCTCCCGCGTGGTTTCTTGCAGCAGGCCGTTGGCGGCGCCGGTGACCAGTCCGAAGGCTCCCCAGAACACCCCGAATACCGAGAAGCCGCTCGGAGCCAGGTCACGAGCGGCCAGATAGATCACCGCGTACCCGCATAGCGCGGTCAATGCGGTGGCGGTGCCGACCCGGGCCACGCTGCCACGCGCGACCGGCCCCCTCGAGGCTCCGATTTCGGTCACCGGGGCGGCACTTTCGGCCGACTGACCCGATGTATCGCCACAATTTGAAAATAGTAAGTGGCCGGTACCGATCTGCTCCGGAGGCGATCGGGTTCGCTATTGTGAGCGGCTGTCGGGAAGGATCCATGGCTGCGTTCCGCATCTTCGGGATTTCGCTGGTATTCACCGTGGCGGCCCTGGCCGTCGGATACGCACACGGCGGGCTCAAGGACCTCTTTTTGCTGGTGGTGCTGGCCACCCTCGAGGTGTCGCTGTCGTTCGACAACGCCGTCATCAACGCCGCGATTCTGAAGCGGATGAGCCCGTTTTGGCGACAGATGTTCCTGACGATCGGGATCCTCATCGCGGTATTCGGCATGCGGCTGCTGTTCCCGTTGCTCCTCGTTTGGGCGACCGCGGGCATCGACCCGGTGCGCGCGATGGAGTTGGCGCTGCACCCGCCGCCGCACGGCGCGCTCGAATTCCCGGACGGATCGCCCAGCTATGAAAAGCTGATCATCTCGGCCCACCCACGGATCGCGGCCTTCGGCGGAACGTTTCTGTTGATGTTGTTCCTGGACTTCATCGTTTACGACCGAGACATCAAGTGGCTCAAGTGGATTGAGGCTCCATTCGCCCGCATCGGGCGGCTTGGTCAGGTGTCGGTAGTCGTCGTCGTTGTTGTGCTGGTGCTGGCCGGCACGCGGTTGACGCACTCCAGCGACGAGGGTGAGACGGTGCTGACGGCGGGACTGCTGGGCTTGGTGACGTATCTGGTTGTCAACGGTCTGAGCCGGGCTTTTCGGCCACCGGACGTCGAAGCTGCGACGGGCGTCGAGGTGGTCGGCAAGGCCGGCCTGGCCCTGTTCCTCTATCTCGAGGTTCTCGACGCCGCTTTCTCGTTTGACGGGGTCACCGGCGCTTTCGCGATCACTTCGGACCCGATCGTCATCGCGCTGGGTCTGGGACTAGTGGGCTCGATGTTTGTCCGGTCCATCACCATCTACCTGGTCCAGCAGGAAGCGCTGGACCGTTACGTGTACCTGGAACACGGCGCGCACTGGGCGATAGGGGTGCTGGCCGTGATCATGCTGCTCTCCATCGACCAGCGATTTCAGGTCCCCGAGGCAGTCACCGCCTCGGTGGGGGTGGTCTTCATCGGAGCGGCATTGGGCTGGAGTGTGCTGCGCAATCGGCGCAATGCTCGGTCTGCCGCCTGATCTATGCCTCGATCTGGCCGGCGATGCGCCGTTCAATGCTGGCCCGGGCGGGAGCCGGTAGTACGAAGAGACCATCAAGCTCCTTGCCCGCCCGCGCGTAGGCGTTCTGTCGTTCCTCCCGCGTGGCCGCCTCGTCCTGCGCCAGGTGCAGCAGGTTCTGGGCGCGTGCCAGCCGTTGCTGTTCGTCTGCCGAGAAGTCGCTGCGACGTCGGCGAACCGCCTCAGCCTCGGCGATCTCGAACGCGCTGATGTACTCGTGGACGGCGTTGCGGTATTCCAGCTGTGCGTCCCGATCAACGACCAGTTCGTCGGGCAGTTCCGCCCGCAGCAGGTCCGCATGTCGCTTGGCCTTATGGAACGCGATGGTCAGCGGATCTCGCATGTCCGTCATCATCGGGAAGTCCAGCAATTTCGCGATATCGACTTCATAGTCGAACCACCGGGCGTCGGTACGATCGTGCACTTCAATGAGTTTGGCAAGCTCCCGGCGGTAGCTTTCCTCGTTGTTTCGCGCCCGGCCGGATGCCTGGGCCACCGCGATTTTGGCTTGCTGCTTCAACCGATACCGCTCCAGTCGGCGCTCGGCCCGACGCTCGTTCGCGGCGGCGATCGCCCTAAGGCCCCCGCCGATCGCACCGCCCAGCGGAAAAACCAGCCACCAGAAATTCGCGGCGAAATGCAAAACCGGGGTCACATCGCCAGGATGCCACCGAGAATCGGCGCCTGGTTACGCCAGCAGCGTTAGTGCGCGTCAGTGTTCTGAGGCCTTGAACCGCTCCACCGAGCGCTGCACCTCCGCTTCGGCTTCCGCGCGGCCAACCCAGTCCGCCGCCTTGACGAACTTGCCCGGCTCCAGAGCCTTGTACTGCGAGAAGAAATGCTTGATCACATCCAATTCGAACGCCGGAACATCGCCGATGTCTTGGATGTGATCCCAGCGGTGGTCACCGGCCGGTACACACAGCACTTTGTCGTCACCGCCGGCCTCGTCGGTCATCCGGAACATTGCCACCGGACGCGCCTCCACCAGCACGCCGGGAAACACCGACTGCGGGAGCAGCACCATCGCGTCCAACGGGTCGCCG
Source organism: uncultured Actinomycetota bacterium (assembly GCA_963730415.1). Lineage (GTDB taxonomy): Bacteria > Actinomycetota > Actinomycetes > Mycobacteriales > Mycobacteriaceae > Mycobacterium. The sequence goes on from CAVSSC010000011.1 coordinate 111,200, forward strand.
TCTTCGCCGAGGGTGTCCTCGATGAAGCCGTAATCCGCCGGGTATGCCATCGAGGTGTAGAGATAGCGATCCAGACGCACCCGCCCCGTCTCGTGATCAACCTCGTATTTGTTCCGCTGGCCCTTCGGAATTTCGATGGTCACGTCGAATTGCACTGTGCGCTCCTTAAATCTGGGCGTTCCTGGGCAGGTCCGTTGCGTCGGAGATCACCCTAGTCGAGCCCATCGCGGCCGATTCGGCAGAATGGGTTCAGACAGTCAGGAGAGTGATGGGTCGTACTCGCTGGCAAAAATCCACCCATGTGTTCGTCGGGTTGGCCGTGCTGGCGTTTGTCGCCGCCGTGGTGGCGGCGGCAACGTTCTTCACCATGAGTGGGCACGGCGTCAGCGGCGCGCGCGCCCTCATACCGCCTCCGCACGCACCGGCGGTCAAGCCGGGATTGGTCCCGGTCAGCGACACTGCCGAGACACCCAGCCCCGCTGGGGTGGCAGCCGCGCTGGCGGCCGTCGCGGCCGATCCCAATCTGGGCAGGTTAGGTGGCCGGATCACCGACGCCATCACCGGAAAAGAGCTTTGGCAGGTGGCAGACGACGTGCCGTTGGTGCCGGCGTCGACCAACAAAGTCCTAACCGCGGCCGCGGCCTTGCTGACGCTGGACCGTCAGGCCCGGATCAGCACGCGTGTGGTGGCCGGCAGCCAGAACGCCCAAGGACCTGTTGTGCTGGTGGGTGCCGGTGATCCGACGCTGTCGGCTGCGCCGCCCGGCCAGGACACCTGGTACCGGGGTGCGCCGCGCATCAGCGACCTCGTCGAACAGATTCGGCGCAGCGGCGTGACGCCGACCGCGGTACAGGTGGACACCTCGGCGTTCAGTGGGCCGACGTTGGCGCAGGGCTGGGATCCGGCTGATGTCGACAACGGCGACATCGCGCCGATCGAGTCGGCGATGATCGACGCCGGGCGTATCCAGCCGACCACGGTCAACTCGAGACGGTCCCGGACCCCGGCGCTCGATGCCGGCCGGGAGCTGGCCAAGGCCCTGGGCTTGGATCCTGCTGCCGTGACGATCGCCACGGCGCCGTCTGGAGCGCGGCAGCTCGCCGTCGTGCAGTCAGCGCCGTTGGCCCAACGGTTATCGCAGATGATGAACGCCTCCGATAACGTGATGGCCGAATGCATCGCCCGGGAGGTGGCGGCCGCGATCAACCGGCCGCGAAGCTTCGCCGGCGCGGCCGACGCGGTGACCAACCGGTTGAGCACCGCGCACGTTGACACCGCCGGTGCCGCGCTGATGGATTCCAGCGGGCTTTCGGCCGATGACCGGTTGACGGCTAAGACGCTCGACGGCGTGCTACAGGCTGCCGCGGGACCAGACCAGCCGGCGCTGCGGGCGCTGCTGGATCTGCTTCCGATCGCCGCCGGCAGCGGGACGCTGGCCGACCGCTTTCTCGACGCGGCCACCAACCAAGGCCCAGCCGGCTGGTTGCGCGCCAAGACTGGCTCGTTGACCGCCATCAACGCATTGGCCGGGGTGCTCACCGACCGCAGCGGACGGGTGCTCACGTTCGCCTTCATCTCCAACGCCGCGGGCCCGAATGGCCGCAACGCGATGGACGCCCTGGCCACCCGGCTCTGGTCATGTGGGTGCGCATGACCTCATCGTCAGATCTGACCCTCGGTACCGCTGTCGACTGGCGGTTCGCGGCCACCGTCGGCCAACGGCTGGCCCGGCCGGGTCCGCCGTCTAGCGACTACACCCGGCGCCAGGTGATTGATGAACTCATGGGTTCGGCCGCCAAAGCCGAACCGCCAGTGCGCGAAATCACGGGCCTCGTCACCAATGGGGTCGTGCCCGCCGCCCGCGTCGTCGACCGCCCGGAATGGATTGGCGCGGCGGCCGAGTCGATGCGGGTGATGATGAACGGAACCGAGAAGCCGCGCGGGTTTCTCGTCTGGTCGGATCACCGGTGCCCAGACGGGTGCCGTGCTGGCGTTCGTGTCCTCCGGGATCCTCGGTCAGTACGACCCGTTCGCTGCCGCAAAAGAGGGCTGTCTGCTGCTGGTGTATCCGAATGTCATCGCCGTCGAGCGGCAGCTTCGGGTCGAGCCCTCTGATTTCCGGTTGTGGGTATGCCTGCACGAGGTGACCCATCGAGTGCAGTTCACCGCCAACCGGTGGTTGTCCGACTACATGTCGGAGGGACTGGGGCTGTTGACTCGGGACGCCGGTGAAGACATCGGGCAGGTGGCTAGTCGGCTGGCCGACTATGTACGCAATCGCGGTAACGGGGCGTCGGGACCGGGCGGCAGCTCGTCGGGGATTGTTGGTCTGGTGCGCGCAGTGCAGTCCGAGCCCCAGCGCCAGGCCCTGGATCAGCTGCTGGTGCTCGGCACGCTGCTGGAGGGCCACGCCGACCACGTGATGGATGCCGTCGGGCCGATGGTGGTGCCTTCGGTGGCGACCATCCGCCGTCGATTCGACGAGCGTCGCCATCGCAAGCAACCGCCACTGCAGCGCCTGCTGCGCGCGCTGCTGGGGCTCGACGAAAAGCTCAGCCAATACACCCGCGGCAAGGCGTTCGTCGACCATGTAGTGGGCCGGGTCGGAATGGAGCGGTTCAACGCCATCTGGACGGGCCCCGAAACGCTGCCGCTGCCCAACGAGATCGAAGAACCCCAGCGATGGATCGACAGGGTGCTGTAGGGCAGCTGCGCGCGGCTGTCGAGACGTTCGCCAAGACCTATCTCGTCACGGTGGAACGATGGTGCGTGGCGCTATCCGGCGGCCCGGATTCCCTGGCGCTCACCGCTGCAGCGGCCCAGCTGCGGCCCACCACCGCGCTGATTGTGGATCACGGCCTGCAGCCCGACTCGGCCGTCGTCGCCGAAACCGCCCGGGCGCAAGCCGTCTCCCTGGGATGTGTTGACGCACAAGTGATTCGCGTGCACGTGGGTAACGAAGGCGGTCCCGAGGCGGCGGCGCGCGCCGCCCGCTATGCCGCGTTGGGCGCGTACCGCGACGGTCCGGTGCTGTTAGGCCACACGCTTGACGATCAAGCGGAGACGGTGCTGCTGGGACTGGGCCGCGGGTCCGGGGTGCGCTCGATCGCCGGGATGCGCCCACACGATCCACCGTGGTGCCGGCCGTTGTTGGATGTGCGGCGGGCCGTGACGCACGCCGCGTGCCGGGAGCTGGCCCTGACCGCGTGGCAGGATCCGCACAACACCGACGGCCGCTTCACTCGGACCCGGCTGCGCCTGGAGGTGCTGCCGTTGCTCGAAGACGTGCTGGGCGGCGGGGTGGCCGAGGCGCTGGCCCGCACCGCGACGGCGTTGCGTGAGGACACCGAGCTGATCGATACGCTCGCCGCCCAGGCGCTGCCCGAGGTGAAGGCAGGCTCGGGGTTGCAGGCCCAGGCCCTGGCCGCGCTGCCCGCCCCGGTTCGGCGCCGGGTGATCCGCGGCTGGCTCTTGGCGGGCGGCGCAACCGGGCTGACCGACAAGCAGATCCGCGGCGTGGACACGCTTGTCACCGCCTGGCACGGGCAGGGCGGGGTGGCGGTGGGTTCTTCATTGCGCGATGAGCGATTGATTGCGGGGCGGCGCGACGGCGTACTCACCCTGTGGCGTGAGCCGGTTCGGAAGCCGGTCGAATAGCCGCAATATCGGGTCTGCCGTTGGTTGTTCGCCCGCTGGCGTGGCACGCTGTGGTCGTGGCCCAGACCTCCTCGGCGATCACCCCCGCTCAACCCGTGGAGCTGTACCCGGGGGATATCAAGTCAGTCCTGCTCACTGCGGAGCAGATTCAGGCCCGAGTCGCCGAACTTGGCGAGGAAGTCGGCGACCACTACCGCAACGTCGTGACCGAGACTGGCCAGGATCTGCTGCTGATTACCGTGCTCAAGGGTGCTGTGATCTTCGTCACCGATCTGGCTCGCGCGATTCCGGTGCCTACCCAGTTCGAATTCATGGCCGTCAGCTCCTACGGGTCCTCGACATCGTCATCGGGTGTGGTGCGGATCCTCAAGGACTTGGACCGCGATATCCAAGGTCGCGATGTGCTGATCGTCGAGGATGTCGTCGACTCGGGCCTGACCTTGTCTTGGCTACTGCGCAATCTCACCAGCCGGCATCCGCGTTCGCTGCAGGTGTGCACGCTGCTGCGCAAGCCCGACGCGAAGGGTGCCAACGTCGAGATCGCCTACGTGGGCTTCGACATTCCCAACGACTTCGTCGTGGGCTATGGCCTGGACTATGACGAGCGCTACCGCGACCTGTCGTACATCGGCACCCTGGACCCCAGGGTCTACCAGCAGTAGCCGGGGCCCTAGTCCAGCTCCCACACCGCGGTCACCGAGAAGCTCACGGTCTCCTGGCCGGGTTCCAGCGGGACTGCGGACATGCCGCGAGGCGGCGCCGGCGGCCCCCCGGCCGTGGGGGTGCTGCCGGGCGCCTCCGAAATGGAAAGAACCCTGCCCAGCCGCAGTCCGGACAATTGGGCGTACTGGTCGGCACGGCTTTTGGCGTCGTTGAAGGCCCGCGCACGGGCGTCCTTGACCAGCTGCGAGTCGTCGGCGATGGAGTAGCTGACCGAGCTGATGCGGGTGGCGTCGCCGCCGGTGCTGACGATCACAGCGAGCATGCGTGACGCGGCATCGGTCGGATGGATCTTGACCTGGATCGCGTTGGTGGCGCGATAACCGGTAATACTGGCGGCGCCGTTGGGCTCGGGATTGCTGTACTGCGGCTGCAGCGTGACCGTGGTGGTGCTGATGTTTGTGCGGTCTAGGCCCGCGCCGACCAATGCGTTGATCACCGCTTGCTGGCGATCATTGGTCTGGTTCATCGCGGCGGTGACGTCGGGTGCGGTGAACTCGATGCCGACGTCGGCGGTCAAGGTGTCCGGGACGCCTTGGACTTGCCCGGAGCCGACGACGGTCACTTGACGTGGATTGGCCCCGGGCGCGGGTGCGGGATTGTGCTTGTCACACGCCGACAGCGTGGCGACGGTCAAGCCGACGGCAGCCGAAGCAATCGACCTGCGGATAATCCTCGGAGTGCTGGGTTTCGGCATGTGTGGACCCTAGCGTCTCGTCGGCGCCGAATCGATGGTTCTCAGAAAGGCGGATCGTCGGGCAAGGGCTGCAGGGCCGGTTCGTCGGGAGTCCAATCCGGCGGTAATTCTTCCGGCTCTCTGGGATCATTCACCCAAGTGCAGTAGGGGCTGGTGCTCGGTGTGCCTTTGAACAGAAACAGCATGTCGCGCATGTGGTTTCGGAATTTGCGTGCCGCAATTTCCTGCTTTCGGGCCTGCTCTAGCCAACGCCGGGCTTCGTTGATTGGTCGTTGCTCGCGGTTGTGCTTGCGCGCCTGCGTAATTCGCGCGCTTCGTTGCTGTGATCTGCTTCGTCTTTTGGGCACCGGCGTCGCGCATGCCGGACCGCGCGGCTGTGGGAACAGGTCGGCGCCAGCCGGCGAGGTGCGATAGGACCGTCCACTGGGCGAAAGCCAGACGACGGTGCCGTCGGCCAGTTGCTTATCGCGCCACCCACCGAACGTCTTGAGCCGATGATGTTGACGGCAAAGGCATTTGAGATTTTCCGCTATGGTCAGCCCGCCGGCCGCCGGATTCTGGTGGTTGAACGGAATGGTGTGGTCGATGTCGCAGACAATGGCCGGCCGGCTACACCCGGGAAACCGGCAGGTGAGATCCCGGCACCGGATGGCCCGTTCCAGTGCCGCAGACGGTTGGTAGCGCAGCGCGTCGGCCGGACTCGTCAGCGGATTGGCAACGAGCAAGGACGCGGCAGCGGCCAATTGACGCACCTGCTCGGCATCGATGACGCCGTACCCCTCCAGATAGCCGGGCTGAGACCCATTGGCATGGACGGTTTGGTCGCTGGCTACCACGTTGATGACCACCTGCGCCCCGGCCCGATCACGATCGGAATCGTGATCGCCGACTTTGGTGGGGCAATCTTTTTGTCCGCAGGCGCATGCCAGCCCACGGCCGTCGGTCAGGGCGCCCAATGCGTCGGCTCGGCGCTGATCCAGTGTTCGCGGGTCCGCCGGGCACACCTGCTTGGCGAGCTGCGAGAGTCGTCGGTCAAAGGCCGTCGCAGCCGCGGCGGCGACTGAGCCGTAGATCTCGGCCATTCCATTGTCTGAGGCGTTGATCCCGATGTGGCGGTCGTCCTCGGCGGCAATACGGCGCTCACGGGCGGCGTCGGGATCGGTGGTTCGCACGGCGGCGTCGACGGCGTTGACGATCCGCTGCCTAGACCAGCCGTGCCAGTTGCCGATGAGCGCGGCCAGCGACTGGTCAAGCTTGGCAATCAACTTTTCGTCGGTGACCAGATCGGTGCGGCTGATTATCAATCGCACTGTGCGCCAATCTGTTCGCCCTTCAGCCAGCAGAGCCGCAACCTTGGGCAACCTCTTATCGAGTGCCTCGGCATCCGACACCAGATAGGCGGCAGCTATCGGGGAGAGGTTCATTGCGGCGGCCACCTCGGCGGCGGTTTGCTCGAAGCCGTCGATCACCGCATACGCTTGCTGGGCCTCGGCCCGCTCAGCCGCTGCCAGCCGATGCCGCAACAATGCGGCCACCGCCGTCATCCGCCGCGCAACCAGTACCGACTCCTGGCGGTGCGTGGACTCGACCACTGCGACCAGGGCGGCCGGATCCAGATCATGCACCGTGATGGGATTCAGGAGCTCATCGAACATACTTTCGATTCTAGACGCGTGCACTGACAAGGTGCTTTTGGCCAGGATCGCCGGGGCACGTTGGCGACGTCGACCTACTCGCGCGGTCCCTCTGCCTTGGGAATCGGCGTCAACGCGCGCTGGCGGGTTGTGTCCTGGAAAGGGCCTAAGGCGCCCGGGGGGGGAGGGGAGGGGGGGGGGGGGGGGGGGGCCAGCACCGACAGCGCCGTCGGGGCCAGCTGGGCCTAGGGTGTGACGAGAATCTTGCAGTGCCGCTCGGGGTCGGCGAGGTCATCGAAGGCCGCGCCGACCCCATCCAGGCCGACCTGTCCGGTGATCACCGGGGTGACGTCGATGTCTCCCTCGGCCAGCGCACGCAGCGAGTCGGCGAACTCCTCCGGGGTGTAGGCGAGTACGAACTGCACGTTGATCTCTTTGGCGATCGCGAAGAACGGATGTACGGTGTCGGGCTGCATGCACACCCCGGCGACAACTAGCCGGGTGCCAGGCCGCGCCCGCAGCAGCACGTCGTCGATGATTCCGGGCACTCCGACCGCCTCGAAAACCACGGCGGGTTTGACAGTGTCGAATGGCGAACCTTGCGCCGCATCCAGCGTCTGATGCGCGCCCATGGTGGTAGCCAATTCCCGGCGCTTCGGCGAAAAGTCTGATGCCACAATCGTTTCGATACCTCGAGCTCGAAGGGCCGCGATGATTGCGATGCCGATCGGGCCACAGCCAAGTACCAGGGCGGTCTCGCCGGGCGCAATATTCGACTTGTTGACGGCATGCAACCCCACCGCCATGGGTTCGGTCAGGGACGCATGTTTGAAGTCCAGGCCGTTGGGGATGGGTATCAAAAGCGGCGCCGAGAGCAGCATCCGCTCGGCGTAGCCGCCGATTGTGCTGTTGCTGTAGACGATCGGCTCGACGCCCTTGGCGGACAGCAGCACCGGAAGCGACGTGACCAGGGTTCCCGGTGGATGGGTTTCGGTGTCGGGTCCGGCTTCGAGTACCTCGGCGCTGAATTCGTGGCCCATAAAGACATCGCGGCTCAGATCGAGGTTCATCCCGGTCCCCGCACCGCCGCCCATCCGACCGCCCAGCGCCAGTACCTCGGCACCGTGGGCGGCGAAATGCAGGTCGGAGCCGCAGATTCCACACGACCGCACCGCGACCAGCACCTGGCCGGCTTCGGGCACTGGGTCGGGTACGTCGTCTCGGTAGACCATACGGCCGTCCCGTAACACTGCGGCGCGCATCAGTTCTTCTCGCTTTCTTTCTTGTGTTCGTCAACATGCTCGGTAATGGCTTTCACCACGGCCTCGCCGGCGCGGCCAATGAGCTGGTCGCGTTTGCTTTTGGCCCAGTCGTGAGATGATCGCGATGCTTCGAACTGTCCCTTGAAATAGGGAATCACCTTGCGCGCCATCAGGTCATAGCAGTGGTAAGTCGCTTCGGGCGAGGCCCAGTCATGGCCGAGCATCAGCAGCGTGCCGAAACCACCTGAGCGTTCGAGCAAGTCCTCAATATGGGCGATCGCGTCGTCGGGCGTGCCGATGCAGCAATTCCCTTTGGCCGCATAATCCTCGACGAACTCCTGCGGCGTCTGGGCGCCGTCCACGGTGTTGGCTAACGGGACAAATCCGGCCGCGCCGAAGTAATCGGCGAAATCCTGTAGCCCGTAGGTGCAATCGTCGATGGCCTGCCTCACGGCTATCCGAAATATGCATGATGCTCAAAACACGCCAGTCGGCCCGGTCCGGCTCGTCCCGCCCGACTTTGCCCGCCTGCTCGCGCACCACGTCCCAGGTGTTTTCCAGCGCGGCGTAGCCGCCGGGCACCGACATCGACAACGACAGCAGCGACGTGCCAAGTGTGCCCGCCAGTCGCGGTCCGGACGGTGAAACCATTGCTGCCGTGGCGATTTCGGGATAGGGCCAGGTGTAGGGGCGGATATGCAACTGCGCGTCGCGCAAGGTGAACCAGTCGGAATGGCGGTCGATTCGCTCAGTCGGTGCGGCGCGGAACAGCGCGAGGATTGCCTCGAGGGATTCCTGCATCATCCGCCGCTGCTCGACTGGGTCGATGCCCATCATGTACGCGTCCGACGGGAGTGCGCCGGGACCGGTACCGAACATGACCCGGCCGCGGGTCAGGTGGTCCAGCAGCACCCAGCGATCGGCCACCATGAGCGGATGGTGGTAGGGCAGCGAGACTACGCCGGTGCCCAGCCGGATGTGTTTTGTCCGCTCGGCTGCGGCCGCGATGAACACTTCCGGGCAGGCGATCAATTCGTAGCCACCGGAGTGGTGCTCGCCGAACCACGCTTCGTCAAACCCGAGCCGATCCAGCGCGACGACGCGTTCCATGTCGTATTCCAGTGCCACCGTTGGGGATTGCCCAATAGGGTGAAACGGTGTGATAAAGACACCGAAACGCAGTGGCGCGCTCATTGCAGCTCCAATCCGTTGAGGAACTCCAACAGGGTCGCGTTTACTTCGTCGGGGCGCTCCTGCTGCAGCCAGTGTCCGGCGCCGTCGATCATCACCTGACGGTAGGAGCCGGTGATCACCTCCGACGCACGGTCGGCGCGGGTGAATGCCAAAACCGGATCGGCGGTCCCCGCGATAAACAACGACGGCACCGTGATTTTGGCGTCGGCGAGTTGGGGAGTGGTCTCCCAGTTGCGGTCAAGATTGCGGTACCAATTGAGGCCGCCGGTGAAGCCGGTGCGGGCGAACTCGCTGATGTAATGGTCGAGCTCATCCTGGCTGATCCAGTCCGGCAGCTGGTCTGGTTCGGGAAGGCGATCGATGAAGCCCTCCGGGCCGGGGGCCACCATCCGTATCGCTGCGCTCTGGTCGCCGGATGCCCGCAGGCCACCCATCATCCGGCGCATCGTCCGGGCGGGATCAGCGTCGAGTTCGGCGTCGGCGACGCCGGGTTCCTGGAAATAGAGCATGTAGAAGAAGTTCTCGCCGAACGTCTTGCGGAATGCCTGAGTCGGCGGCACCCGCGCACGAGGCAGCGCCGGGACGCTTAGCGCGGCGACCGCCGCGACTCGGTCGGGGTGCAGCAATGGCGCATTCCACACCACGATGGCACCCCAGTCGTGTCCGACCCAGACAGCGCGTTCGGCGCCGACGTCGTCGAGCAGACCGACCAGGTCGGCGGTCAATTCGTGAATGTTGTAAGCCTCGATCGCATCCGGACGAGAAGAACCGCCGTAGCCACGCTGATCCGGCGCCAGCACGTGGTAGCCGGCCTCGGCGAGGACCGGTATCTGGTGCCGCCATGAATAGCCCAGTTCGGGAAAGCCGTGAGCCAAAACCACCACAGGTGCGCCGCGTTCTCCCGCTTCGATCACCCGCAGCTGCACACCGTTGGTGTCTACTAGCCGTTCGGCCGATAAGGGCTTCGATGAGGGCATGCCTCACCAAATCACAACGCCTGCGGACTGAGAAGGGCTTGGCCTGGTTGGGGCCTAATTTGGGATAGTGCTCAGTGCGGCACCAAAGGCGGTTGCCAGGTAGATGTCGCGGGTTAGGCCGTGCATCATATTGGTGAACCACAGTGGTGCATCGGAGCTGGATCACGAGCACTGCTGTGTCGTCGGCTTGGTGGTGGGCATTACAAGAAGGCAGGTGTACTCGACTTCATGCGGCTGGACCACGTCGTTCTCTGGACGAGAAATCCGCGGGTCTCGATGGACTTCTACTCGAGGGTGGTCGGGCTAGCGCCGGTCCGGTTTGCCGAGTTTGAGGCCGGCGATGCACCGTTTCCGAGCGTGCGTGTGTGTGAGGACTCCATCATTGACTTGTTGCCAATGGAAAGCGTTGCCGGTACTGAATCTTTGACCCGGACCGGAGGCAGCGCTGGCCATCCGGTCAATCATGTCTGCCTTGCACTGTCAAAGTCTGAATACGACGCACTAGATCGGCGTCTGCAAGCAGAAGGCGTGGACACCAGCGCGCGGCTGAACCATACCTATGGGGCCCGAGGGTGGGCGCCGCAGGGATACTACTTCGCCGATCCGGACGGCAACGTGGTCGAGGCCCGCTACTACGAGTAACGGAATGTTTTGAGATGGCCAGCTCACCGCGTAGCGTCACGCCGGCGCGGTCATCGCTATCTGGCCCGACGCCAGCGTGAAGCTCGGCCCGGGGCCGTTTGCCTTGGTCGGGATCCCGGTTTGATTGCCTGCCCCCACTCTGCCCCGCCGCGCGGGCCCCAGTGTCGCCAGGCAGGGAACTGCCCGTCGTTGTAGTAGCGGTAGCCTGGACTTTTCCAGCTGCGTGTATATCGGGGAAGGACCTGGCCAGTAAGGCCGATGATTGATGAACCGGAAAAGCGTTATTCGCACCATCACGGCGATTGCTGTCGTGCTGCTGCTCGGTTGGTCGTTCTTCTATTTCAGCGACGACACCCGCGGCTATAAGCCTGTTGACACGTCAGTGGCGGTGGCCCAGATCAACAGCGACAACGTCAAGAGCGCACAGATCGACGATCGCGAGCAGCAGCTGCGGTTGACCCTGAAGAAGGGCAACAACGACACCGACAATTCCGACAAGGTCATCACCAAATACCCGAGCGGGTACGCGGTCGACCTGTTCAACGCGCTGAGCGCTAAAAACGCGAAGGTCAGCACGGTCGTCAACCAAGGCAGCATCCTGGGCGAGCTGTTGGTCTACGTGCTGCCGCTGCTGTTGCTGGTGGGGCTGTTCGTGATGTTCTCCCGCATGCAGGGCGGCGCCCGGATGGGCTTCGGCTTCGGCAAATCACGCGCCAAACTGCTCTCCAAGGACATGCCCAAGACCACATTCGCTGACGTTGCGGGCGTCGACGAGGCGGTCGAAGAGCTCTATGAGATCAAGGATTTCCTGCAGAACCCGGGTCGCTATCAGGCGCTGGGCGCCAAGATCCCCAAAGGTGTGCTGCTCTACGGCCCACCCGGTACTGGCAAGACGCTGCTGGCCCGTGCGGTGGCCGGGGAAGCCGGAGTTCCGTTCTTCACGATTTCCGGCTCCGACTTCGTCGAGATGTTCGTGGGTGTCGGCGCGTCGCGGGTGCGCGACCTGTTCGACCAGGCCAAACAGAACAACCCATGCATCATCTTCGTCGACGAGATCGACGCCGTGGGCCGCCAGCGCGGCGCGGGCCTCGGCGGCGGTCATGACGAGCGCGAGCAGACGCTGAACCAGTTACTGGTCGAAATGGACGGGTTCGACCCACGCGCCGGCGTCATCCTCATCGCAGCCACCAACCGACCGGACATTCTGGACCCGGCGCTCTTGCGGCCCGGCCGCTTCGACCGGCAGATTCCCGTGTCCAACCCCGACATGGCGGGTCGTCGCGCGGTGCTGCAAGTGCATTCGAAGGGCAAGCCCATTGCCCCCGACGCCGACCTCGACGGGCTGGCCAAGCGCACCGTCGGCATGACCGGCGCCGATCTGGCCAACGTCATCAACGAGGCGGCGCTGCTGACCGCCCGCGAAAACGGCACCGTCATCACCAGCGCCGCTCTGGAAGAGGCGGTGGACCGGGTGATCGGCGGACCCCGCCGTAAGGGCCGGATCATCAGCGAGCAGGAAAAGAAGATCACCGCCTACCACGAGGGCGGGCATACCCTGGCGGCCTGGGCGATGCCGGACATCGACCCGGTCTACAAGGTGACGATCCTGGCGCGCGGACGAACCGGCGGGCACGCGGTCGCGGTGCCGGAGGAAGACAAGGGCCTGCGGACCCGCTCCGAGATGATCGCCCAGCTGGTGTTCGCGATGGGTGGGCGCGCCGCCGAGGAACTGGTATTTCGCGAGCCGACGACCGGCGCGGTGTCGGACATCGAGCAGGCCACCAAGATCGCGCGCGCGATGGTCACCGAATTCGGCATGAGCTCCAAACTCGGCGCCGTCAAATACGGCACCGAGCACGGCGACCCGTTCCTTGGCCGCACCATGGGAACGCAGGCCGACTACTCACACGAGGTCGCCCGCGACATCGACGACGAGGTCCGCAAGCTGATCGAGGCGGCCCACACCGAGGCCTGGGAAATCCTCACCGAATACCGCGACATCCTCGACACTCTGGCCGGGGAATTGCTGGAAAAGGAGACCCTGCACCGGCCCGAGCTGGAGGGCATCTTCGCCGACGTCGAAAAACGGCCCCGGCTTACCATGTTCGACGATTTCGGTGGCCGCATCCCGTCGGACAAACCGCCGATCAAGACGCCTGGCGAGCTGGCCATTGAGCGCGGCGAGCCCTGGCCGCCGCCGGTCCAAGAGCCGGCCTTCAAGGCAGCTATCGCGCAGGCCAGCCAAGCCGCCGCGGCCGCACAAACGGAGGCCGATAGAAACGCCAACGGCGGCAACGGTTCTCACGGTGGTCAAGCCGCCGGTAATCGCCAGGGTGCGCCGAACGGCCCCACCCAGCCTGACTACGGTGCCCCGGCGGGCTGGCATGCGCCCGGATGGCCGCCGCAGCAACAACAGCCGAATTATTGGTATCCGCCCGCGCGGCCCCCACAGCCGCCCTATTGGCCGCAGCCGGCCCGAAGCTATCCGGGTTATCCGGGTCAGCCCGGCCAGCCCGGCCAGGCGCATCCTTCGTACCCGCCGTATCCGCCGTATCCGCCCCCCGGCCAATCCAACCCGGACGGCGGAAAGTCGCCTGACCAGCAGGATGACGACGTAAGCCGGTCCAACCCGCCGGCCCACGGCTGACGAACGGAGGATTCGATGGCCTTACCGGGTTTGGGGCCGGACACCGCGACTCCCCGGATAGGGGTGTTCGACCAAGCGCGTGCCGAGGCCGCGATCCGCGAGTTGCTGTACGCGATCGGCGAGGACCCGAACAGGCACGGTTTGCAGGAAACACCGGCTCGCGTCGCCCGCGCCTACCGCGAAATGTTCGCCGGCCTCTACACCGACCCCGACAGCGTGTTGAACACCATGTTCGACGAGCAACACGACGAGCTGGTGCTCGTCAAGGAAATCCCGCTGTACTCGACCTGTGAACACCACCTGGTGTCGTTCCACGGTGTAGCCCATGTCGGCTACATCCCCGGCAGTGACGGCAGGATCACCGGCCTGTCGAAGATCGCGCGACTTGTCGACCTTTACGCCAAGCGGCCACAGGTGCAGGAGCGGCTCACCAGTCAAATCGCCGACGCGCTGATGAACAAACTCAATCCGCGGGGGGTGATCGTCGTGGTCGAGGCCGAGCACCTGTGCATGGCGATGCGCGGTGTCCGCAAGCCCGGAGCTGTCACCACGACGTCGGCGGTGCGCGGTCAGTTCAAAACCAATGCTGCTTCTCGAGCCGAAGCGCTCGACCTCATCCTGCGTAAGTGAGTTCGGCGCCCGTGCAGGTTATGGGGGTTCTGAACGTCACTGACGACTCGTTCTCCGATGGCGGGCGCTATCTCGATGCTGACGACGCCGTGGCGCATGGTCTGGCATTGGCCGCCCAAGGCGCGGGCATCGTCGACGTCGGGGGAGAGTCGACTCGGCCCGGTGCCGCTCGGATCGATCCTCGGGTCGAGACATCTCGTGTGGTGCCTGTCGTCAAAGAGCTTGCGGCAGAGGGCATTACCGTGAGCATCGACACCATGCATGCGGATGTCGCGCGGGCGGCGCTGCAGAGCGGCGCGCGGATCGTCAACGACGTGTCGGGTGGACGAGCTGATCCTGCGATGGCACCGCTGCTGGCCGAAGCCGGTGTGCCCTGGGTGCTGATGCACTGGCGACCGGTGGCGTCCGACCGTCCGCATGCGGCCCCGCACTACCGCGACGTGGTTGCCGAAGTGCGCGCTGAGCTGCTTGCCAGCGTCGAGGCCGCGGTGGCCGCAGGCGTCGACCCCGCCAAGCTGCTGATCGATCCCGGGCTTGGATTCGCCAAGACGGGACAACACAATTGGGCCCTGCTGCATGCGTTGCCGCAGTTGGTCGACACCGGGGTCCCGGTGCTACTGGGCGCATCGCGCAAACGGTTTCTCGGTACGTTGTTAGCCGGGCCGGATGGCTCGCCGCGACCGCCCGATGGGCGTGAGACGGCGACCGCGGTGATTTCCGCACTGGCCGCGCTGTACGGGGCCTGGGGTGTGCGCGTGCACGACGTGCGGGCCACGGTCGATGCCCTCAAGGTCGTCGGGGCGTGGACCAAAACGGAGCCGCAAACCCAGACGCACACGGAGCTGGCTGGAGACGATGGCTGATCGAATCGAGTTGCGCGGGTTGACGGTTCGTGGGCAACACGGAGTTTTCGACCACGAGCGGGCCGACGGGCAGGACTTCGTAGTCGATGTCACCGTATGGATCGACCTCGCCGACGCCGCTGCCAGCGACGAGCTGGCTGACACCTACAACTACGCCGCTCTGGCCCAGCTGGCAGCCGACGTCGTGGCCGGGCCGCCGCGCAACCTGATCGAAGCAGTCGGGGGCGAGATTGCCGACCAAGTGATGGACGACGAACGCGTGCATGCCGTCGAGGTGGTGGTGCACAAGCCGCAGGCTCCGATCCCGCACCAATTCGCTGACGTCGCGGTGGTGGTTCGGCGGTCGCGGCGTGGCGGTCGCGGTTCGGTGATTCCGGCGGGCAGGGCGCTATGACGCGGGTGGTGCTGTCTATCGGCTCCAATCTGGGCGACCGGCTGGCGCGGTTGCAATCGGTCGTCGACGGGTTGGGTGAGGCGGTGCTCGCGATGTCACCGGTGTATGAGACCGACCCCTGGGGCCGTGTGGATCAGGCACCGTTTCTCAACGCGGTGCTGATCGCCGACGACCCCGCGTGCGACGGACAGTGCTGGCTGCGGCGGGCGCAGGAGTTCGAGCAGGCAGCGGGCCGGGTTCGCGGCGAGCGCTGGGGCCCGCGCACCCTCGACGTCGACCTGATCGCGTGCTACGGCGAGACAGAGGTGATCTCCCGGGAAAACAACTTGACGCTGCCGCACCCGCTGGCCCATCTGCGCGCTTTCGTGATGATCCCGTGGCTGGCCATCGACCCGGATGCCCAGCTGACGGTCGCCGAGGGGCCGCGGCCCGTCGCCGGCCTGCTTGCCGAGCTGGAACCGGCCGACCGGGAGAGCGTTCGGTTGACCAGCCTGACGCTCGAGCCGAAAGGAATGTCCCCAGCCGATCCGGAATCGGATACCTGATGGGACCGACCAGGAAACGTGACCTGACGGCCGCGGTGGTCGGCGCTGCGGTGGTGGGTTATCTGCTGGTAACCGTCCTGTACCGGTGGTTTCCACCCATCACGGTGTGGACCGGCCTGTCGCTGCTGGCGGTGGCTATCGGCGAGGCGCTGTGGGCGCGGTACGTGCGGGCCAAGATCAGCGACGGCGAAATAGGTGCCGGGCCCGGTTGGTTGCATCCGCTTGCGGTGGCCCGCAGCCTGATGGTCGCCAAGGCGTCGGCCTGGGTCGGTGCGCTGATGCTGGGTTGGTGGGTCGGGGTAGTTGTGTACTTCCTGCCGCGGCGGTCATGGCTGCGGGCCGCCGCCGAGGACACCACTGGAGCGGTGGTGGCGGCCGTCAGCGCGCTGGCGCTACTCGTTGCCGCGATGTGGTTGCAGCATTGCTGCAAATCACCGCCGGATTCGACTGAGCACGGCGAGGGTGCGGAAAACTAGCCCCGGACTGGCGTTGCGGAACACGAAATTGCCCGACAAATAGGGGCCGGGCAATTAACCCTTCGATTAACCCACGGGAGAATCGCCGGACTAGGGCGACACGCTGATTGACCTCGCACAGGTACAGTCAGGCCATGACCGTTCTGTCCCGCGGCGCCCGGGTCCGGCGCGGCGGCCGCAGGCCGGGTTGGGTGCTCTTGACCGCGTTGCTGGTTCTCGCCATGGGGGCCAGTTCCGCACTGGTTTTCACCAATCGGGTGGAACTTCTCAAGCTCGCTGTAATCCTGGCGCTGTGGGCCGCAGTCGCCGGCGCCTTTGTTTCGGTGCTCTACCGCCGTCAAAGTGACGCGGATCAGTCCCGCGTCCGTGACCTGAAGCTGGTCTACGACCTACAGCTGGATCGGGAAATCTCGGCCCGACGCGAGTACGAGCTGACCGTGGAGTCCCAGTTGCGTCGCGAGCTGGCCTCCGAGCTGCGCGCTCAGGCGGCCGACGATCTGGCCGCGCTGCGAGCGGAACTAAGTGCCTTACGGACCAGCCTGGAGATCTTGTTCGACACCGATCTCGCTCACCGCCCGGCCCTGGAGACGCTCGAGACCGAGGCGCCACGCGAGCGCGCGTACAGCGGGTGGGACCGCAACGGCGAGAGCCCCCGTGACACCCCCGTCGACTGGGTGTCCAGCGATCGGGTCACGTCGGTCTCCGGCGACAACCCGTCCGGCCGCGCCGACGAGACCGCGATCATCGACGTGCCCGAGGAACCGCTGTTGCCGCCCCGGCGCGACCGGATCCGTTACCAATATGAAGCGCCGCCGGAGCCCGCTTACCAGGCCCAACACGAGCCCTCGTACGGCACCGCGCCGCCGGAGCCCGAGCCGCGATTCGAACCTCGTCACCAGCCGCCGCCACCGCCCGCACCGGCGCCACAGCTCCAACCGGAGCCGCAATTGCAGGATTGGCAGCCGGCGTACGCAGAAGGACAGTGGTTGCCGCCTGGAGCACCGGGCAGCCACTGGGCTGGCGCGGATCCTCTCAGTACACCGGCCGGCGAGTCGTCCGGCGGGGGGTGGCGCGCCCGGCATTTGGGCCCCGACGAAGGCTGGGACGGCTCGCCCGTCGAGCCGGCCCCCCCACAGCCTTACAGCGAGTCTGGCCGTCGGGCACGGTCGCGCCACTCGGCGGAGTACCGCGACTATGGCGTGCGCAACTTTGCGGCCACGAACGAGCCCCCGGCAGCACCGCCGCCACCCCCTCCAGCTGCTGCTGCCCCGCCGCCGCCACCCCCGCCGCCACCGTCGGCCCCACCTGCTGAGCCGCCACCACCACGACTGGCTCCGCCGCCACCCCCCGAGCACGCGCCCCGCCACCGCGGTGCGGACCCCCAGTCGGAGGGGTTGGATGGCCTGGGAGAAGGCCCCCAAACGGGTGGTCAGTCGGTTGCTGACCTATTGGCACGGCTGCAAGTCCAGCCGTACGAAGGTGGCCGGCGGCGTCGCCGCGATGGCTGAGCTGGGAGCTTCCTCACATTGGGTGCTGCCTGGCAATCGACTACAGTCTTAGTGACCGTCCGGTACCCCTGAGACCACTCAAACACGGGACCGGAACGAACGAAGATATCTGTGAGGTCGTCTGCGATGGTGCAGTTCGACGGTTTGCGCCCGGCCAGGCTCAAGGTAGGGGTCATCTCGGCCGGCCGGGTAGGCACCGCGCTTGGTGTCGCGCTGGAGCGCGCCGACCACGTCGTAGTGGCGTGTAGCGCCGTTTCTCATGCGTCGCGGCAGCGGGCACAGCGTTGGCTGCCCGATACCCCGGTGGCATCGCCGCCGGACGTGGCCGCCAGTGCTGAGCTGCTGCTGCTGGCGGTTCCCGACAGCGAACTCGCCGGCCTGGTGTCCGGGTTGGCCGCGACGTCGGCGGTGCGGCCCGGCACGATCGTGGTCCACACGTCGGGTGCCAACGGGGTCGGCATTCTTGCGCCGCTGACCCAGGACGGTTGCATACCGCTGGCAATTCACCCGGCGATGACGTTCACCGGCTCCGACGAGGACATCAGCAGGCTGCCGGACACCTGCTTCGGGATCACCGCGGCCGACGACGTCGGGTACGCGATCGGGCAGTCGCTTGTCCTCGAGATGGGCGGAGAACCGTTCTGCGTTCGTGAGGACGCCCGTGTCCTCTATCACGCCGCTCTGGCCCATGCCGGCAACCACATCGTGACTGTGCTCGCCGATGCGCTCGAGGCGTTGCGGGCCGCGCTGCGCGGCAGCGAACTGCTCGGGCAACAGTCCGTCGACGACCAGCCGGGTGGCATCGCGGAACGCATCGTCGGGCCGCTGGCCCGGGCAGCGCTGGAGAACACCCTGCAACGCGGGCAAGCCGCGCTTACCGGCCCGGTCGCGCGCGGTGACGCGGCCGCGGTCGCCGGGCACCTGGCCGCGCTGACCCAGGTTGACCCGGAACTGGCTCACGCGTACCGGGTGAACGCCCTGCGGACCGCCCAGCGCGCACATGCTCCCGAGGACGTCGTCGAGGTTTTGGCGCGATGAATCCGATGCAGGGCAAACCGCCCGCCTTCAAGGCAGGCGAACTCAATGTGTACTCGAGGCCACGCGATGTCACAGACGTCAGTCGCGCGCTGCGCCACACCGGCCGCCGGGTGATGTTGGTGCCCACCATGGGCGCGCTGCACGACGGGCACCGTGCCCTGGTGCGCGCCGCCAAGCGGGTGCCCGGCTCGGTGGTTGTGGTGTCGATCTTCGTCAACCCGCTGCAATTCGGCGCCGGAGAAGACCTCGACGCCTACCCCCGGACCCTGGACGACGATCTGGCGTTGCTGCGCGGGGAAGATGTCGAGATCGTGTTCGCGCCAACGGCCGCGGCGATGTATCCCGACGGTCTGCGCACCACCGTGCAGCCCGGTCCGCTGGCCGCCGACCTCGAGGGCGGTCCGCGACCGACCCATTTCGCCGGCGTGCTGGCCGTGGTGTGCAAGCTACTGCAGATCGTGCGTCCCGACCGGGTGTTCTTCGGCGAGAAGGACTACCAGCAGCTGGTCCTGATACGACAGATGGTCGCCGACTTGAACCTCGACGTTGCGGTGGTTGGGGTGCCCACTGTCCGGGAAGCCGACGGGCTGGCGATGTCATCGCGCAACCGCTACCTCGACCCGGTGCAGCGTGAGGCGGCCGTGGCGGTTTCAGCGGCGTTGACAGCGGCGGCACACGCCGCACATGCCGGAGCGCAGGCCGCGCTGGATGCAGCACGCACGGTGCTCGACGCTGTGCCCGGACTTACGGTCGACTACCTGGAGTTGCGCGATGCGGAGCTGGGTCCGCTGCAGGCCACCAGACCCGGCCGGCTGCTGGTTGCCGTCCGGCTGGGCGCCACCAGGCTGTTGGACAACATCGCGATCGAGATCGGAACTTCGCCGGCACCGGTGGGCTCAGGGCAAGCGGGCCGGACGGAAATGATGCCTTCGACAGGCACTGAATCACCTTGGAGGAATTAATGCTACGGACGATGCTCAGGTCGAAAATCCACCGCGCCACCGTCACGCAGGCTGACCTGCACTACGTCGGCTCGGTGACCATCGACGCCGATTTGATGGACGCCGCAGACCTGCTCGAGGGCGAACAAGTGACCATCGTCGACATCGATAACGGTGCCCGGCTCGTCACCTACGCGATCAACGGCGAACGTGGCTCCGGGGTAATCGGAATCAACGGTGCCGCGGCACATCTCGTGCACCCGGGCGATCTGGTGATCCTCATCGCTTACGGGACCATGGAAGAGGCGGAGGCGCGGGCCTACCGGCCGCGGATCGTGTTCGTCGACGCCACCAACAAGCCGATCGACCTGGGCCACGATCCGGCTTTCGTGCCCGCTGACGCAGCCGAGCTCCTCGACCCCCGGATCGTTGCGCGGTAGTCGTGCTGCTGGCGATCGACGTCCGTAATACCCACACCGTCGTGGGGCTGATATCCGGATCTAAAGAGCACGCAAAGGTCGTGCAGCAATGGCGGATTCGTACCGAATCCGAGGTCACCGCGGACGAACTGGCGCTGACCATCGACGGCTTGATCGGCGATGATTCCGAGCGGCTCACCGGCGCCGCCGCCCTGTCTACTGTCCCCTCGGTGCTGCACGAGGTGCGGATCATGCTCGACCAGTACTGGCCGTCGGTGCCACACGTGCTGATCGAGCCGGGAATACGCACCGGCATCCCGCTGCTCGTCGACAATCCGAAAGAAGTAGGCGCCGACCGAATTGTCAACTGCTTGGCGGCATTTCACCGGTTTCAAAGCGCCGCCATCGTCATCGACTTCGGCTCCTCGATCTGCGTGGACGTCGTGTCGGCTAAAGGCGAATTTCTTGGCGGTGCGATCGCGCCCGGGGTGCAGGTTTCCTCGGATGCCGCTGCGGCCCGCTCTGCCGCGCTGCGCCGCGTGGAATTGGCGCGCCCCCGTTCGGTGGTCGGCAAGAACACCGTCGAATGCATGCAGGCGGGAGCGGTATTCGGCTTTGCCGGGCTGGTCGACGGCTTGGTTGGACGCGTCCGGGAGGACGTGGACGGCTTTGCCGGCGACGACGTCGCGATCGTGGCCACCGGACATACGGCGCCGCTGCTGCTCCCCGAACTGCATACCGTCAGCCACTACGACCAGCACCTGACCCTGCATGGCCTGCGGCTGGTCTTCGAACGCAACCGAGACGCCCAGCGCGGTCGGCTGAAGACAGCACGCTGAGCAATCTCGCCTGCCCGCCACCGCAGGCGCCCGCGGGAAGTCATTTAAGCTGGCACGTCGTGACATCTCCGCCCCCAGAAGCCGACCCAGACATGCCCGAGCAGTTCCGGATCCGCCGGGACAAGCGTGCTCGTTTGTTGGCGGAGGGTCATGAACCCTACCCGGTCGCCATCGAACGCACCCACACCCTGGCGCAGGTGCGCGCCGCCCACCCCGACCTGCCGATCGACACTGCGACCGATGACATCGTCGGTGTCGCCGGCCGGGTGATATTCGCGCGCAACTCCGGAAAATTGTGCTTTGCGACGCTCCAGGAGGGCGACGGCACCAGCCTGCAAGTGATGATCAGCCTCGACAAAGTCGGCCAGGAAGCGCTCGATGCGTGGAAAGCCGACGTCGATCTCGGCGACATCGTCTACGTACACGGCAACGTGATCAGCTCACGACGCGGCGAATTGTCCGTCCTTGCCGATTCCTGGCAGAATGGCGTCCAAGTCGTTGCGGCCGCTGCCTGTGGCGCACAAGGAGATGAGCGAAGAGGCACGGGTGCGGCAGCGCTACGTTGACCTGATCGTCCGTCCCCAAGCGCGCGCGGTCGCCCGGCAGAGAATCGCCGTGGTCCGCGCGATACGCAACGGACTGGAACGGCGTGGGTTTCTCGAAGTCGAAACGCCTATGTTGCAGACGCTGGCCGGTGGCGCAGCAGCACGGCCCTTCGTCACACATTCCAATGCGCTCGACATCGATCTCTACCTGCGGATCGCACCGGAACTGTTCCTCAAGCGCTGCGTCGTCGGTGGTTTCGACAAGGTCTTCGAACTAAATCGAGTGTTCAGAAACGAAGGTGCCGATTCGACCCATTCTCCGGAATTCGCCATGTTGGAGACCTACCAGGCCTACGGAACCTATGACGATTCGGCGGTCGTCACACGCGAGCTTATTCAAGAGGTAGCCGATGAGGCGATCGGAACCAGACAACTACCGCTGCCCGACGGGAGCGTCTACGACATAGACGGAGAATGGGCGTCGATACAAATGTACCCGTCGCTGTCGGCGGCACTCGGTGAAGAGATCACACCGGAGACGACGGTCGATCGGCTTCTTGTCATCGCGGATCGGCTCGGCGTCGAGATTCCCGACAACCGCGGCTACGGGCACGGAAAAATCGTCGAGGAACTATGGGAGCACACGGTGGGCAACACGCTGATCGCGCCCACCTTCGTCAAGGATTTCCCTGTCGAGACAACGCCTTTGACCCGTCAGCACCGCAGTATCCCGGGCGTAACCGAGAAGTGGGACCTGTACGTGCGCGGAGTCGAACTGGCCACCGGGTACTCCGAATTAAACGACCCCGTCGTACAGCGTGAGAGATTTGCCGCACAAGCCCGCGCTGCGGCCGCCGGCGACGACGAAGCTATGGTGCTTGACGAAGACTTTCTTGCCGCCCTGGAGTATGCGATGCCGCCGTGTACCGGAACAGGAATGGGTATCGATCGGTTGTTGATGTCTTTGACCGGACTGTCAATTCGAGAGACAGTTTTGTTCCCGATTGTTCGGCCCCACTCCAGTTGAAAAGTTGAACTGTGCGTCTTGCGTCTGGATTGAGTATGCTGCCTTCTTATGGCAGATTGGTGACCGGGGAGGTCTATCCAAACTGCTCAGCAACTGCTCAGGACGAAATGCGAGGGTAAGCTAATGGCAAAAAAAGTGACCGTCACCTTGGTCGATGATTTCGACGGTGCCGGCGCAGCCGACGAAACGGTCGAATTCGGGCTTGACGGGGTGACCTATGAGATTGATCTTTCGTCCAAGAATGCCGCGAAACTTCGCGGCGATCTGAAGCAATGGGTGGAAGCCGGCCGTCGCGTCGGCGGTCGGCGGCGTGGGCGTTCCGGCTCTGGACGCGGCCGGGGCGCGATCGACCGCGAGCAGAGCGCAGCGATCCGCGAATGGGCTCGCCGAAACGGGCACAACGTGTCGACGCGTGGCCGCATCCCGGCCGACGTCATCGACGCATTCCACGCGGCGACCTAACAAACCTCTCACCGGCGCCCGGGCCGCAAAGCCTGGGCGCCGGTTTTGTCATTTTCGCTGGCGGCGAAATGATCGCCCGCGACTAGGGAAACGAATTGGTACTTTGCCTCGTTTCTTCAGTTACGGCGCTGTTGTCGCAGGGAGATTGCCCGGAAACGCCAAGCGGGTCTTGAACAGCAAGGAACCGCAAGGTTAGGCCCCCTGGCAGGCCGACCATTACAGTGGATGGCAGGTATGCAGTGTCGGCCCCTGTGCCGACACTGACGAAGTACCGATGGTGAGGGAGAGCAGGTAACCACCGATGTTTGAACGATTTACCGACCGTGCCCGCAGGGTCGTCGTCCTGGCGCAAGAAGAGGCCCGGATGCTCAACCACAACTACATCGGCACCGAGCACATCCTGTTGGGTCTTATCCACGAGGGCGAAGGCGTCGCAGCCAAGTCGCTGGAGTCGCTTGGGATCTCGCTGGAGGGCGTCCGCAGCCAGGTCGAGGAGATCATCGGCCAGGGCCAGCAGGCGCCGTCGGGGCACATCCCATTCACCCCGCGCGCCAAGAAGGTTCTCGAGCTGAGCCTGCGCGAGGCGCTGCAGCTCGGCCACAACTACATCGGCACCGAGCACATTTTGCTGGGCCTCATCCGCGAGGGTGAGGGCGTGGCCGCCCAGGTGCTGGTGAAGTTGGGCGCCGAGCTGACCCGAGTGCGCCAGCAGGTGATCCAGCTGCTGAGTGGCTACCAGGGCAAGGAAGCCGCAGAAGCGGGCACCGGTGGCCGCGGCGGCGAATCGGGCAGCCCGTCCACATCGTTGGTGCTCGATCAGTTCGGGCGCAATCTGACGGCCGCCGCGATGGAAGGCAAGCTGGACCCGGTCATCGGCCGCGAGAAGGAAATCGAGCGGGTGATGCAGGTGCTGAGCCGGCGCACCAAGAACAACCCAGTGCTGATCGGCGAGCCCGGCGTCGGCAAGACCGCTGTGGTCGAGGGCCTGGCGCAGGCCATCGTGCACGGCGAGGTTCCCGAGACGCTGAAGGACAAGCAGCTCTACACCTTGGACCTGGGATCGCTGGTGGCGGGCAGCCGCTACCGCGGTGACTTCGAGGAACGTCTGAAGAAGGTGCTCAAGGAGATCAACACCCGCGGCGACATCATCCTGTTCATCGACGAGCTGCACACGCTGGTCGGGCGCCGGTGCCGCCGAAGGTGCGATCGACGCCGCGTCGATCCTCAAGCCCAAGCTGGCCCGCGGCGAACTGCAGACGATCGGTGCCACCACGCTCGACGAGTACCGCAAGTACATCGAGAAGGACGCCGCGCTGGAGCGTCGCTTCCAGCCGGTGCAGGTCGGGCGAGCCGACGGTGGAGCACACCATCGAGATCCTCAAGGGTCTGCGCGACCGCTACGAGGCACACCACCGGGTGTCGATCAGCGACTCCGCGATCGTGGCCGCCGCCACCCTGGCCGACCGCTACATCAACGACCGGTTCCTGCCGGACAAGGCGATCGACCTGATCGACGAGGCGGGTGCGCGGATGCGGATCCGCCGGATGACCGCGCCGCCAGACCTGCGTGAGTTCGACGAGAAGATCGCCGACGCCCGCCGGGAGAAGGAATCGGCGATCGACGCCCAGGACTTCGAGAAGGCCGCCAGCCTGCGTGACCGGGAGAAGCAACTGGTCGCGCAGCGGGCCGAACGTGAAAAGCAGTGGCGTTCAGGCGATCTCGACGTGGTCGCCGAGGTCGACGACAACGAGATCGCCGAGGTGCTGGGCAACTGGACCGGCATCCCGGTGTTCAAGCTGACCGAGGCCGAGACCACCCGGCTGTTGCGCATGGAAGATGAGGTCCACAAGCGGATCATCGGGCAGGAGGACGCCGTCAAGTGCTGTCTCCAAGGCCATCCGCCGTACCCGTGCCGGGCTGAAAGACCCGAAGCGCCCGTCGGGTTCGTTCATCTTCGCCGGCCCGTCCGGTGTCGGTAAGACCGAGCTGTCCAAGGCGCTGGCCAACTTCTTGTTCGGCGACGACGACGCGCTCATCCAGATCGACATGGGCGAGTTCCACGACCGGTTCACCGCGTCGCGGCTGTTCGGCGCCCCGCCGGGATATGTCGGCTACGAGGAGGGCGGTCAGCTCACCGAGAAGGTGCGGCGCAAGCCGTTCTCGGTGGTGTTGTTCGACGAGATCGAGAAGGCGCATCAGGAGATTTACAACAGCCTGTTGCAGGTTCTCGAGGATGGCCGGCTCACCGACGGCCAGGGCCGCACGGTGGACTTCAAGAACACCGTGCTGATCTTCACGTCCAACCTCGGTACCTCCGACATCTCGAAGCCGGTCGGCCTTGGCTTCACCCAGGGCGGCGGCGAGAACGACTACGAGCGGATGAAGCAGAAGGTCAACGACGAGCTGAAGAAGCACTTCCGCCCGGAGTTCCTCAACCGCATCGACGAGGTCATCGTCTTCCACCAGCTGACCCGCGACGAGATCATCCGGATGGTCGACCTCATGATCACCCGGGTCGCCACCCAGCTCAAGAGCAAGGACATGGCTCTGGAGCTGACCGACAAGGCCAAGTCATTGCTGGCCAGGCGTGGCTTCGATCCGGTGCTGGGTGCTCGTCCGCTGCGGCGCACCATCCAGCGCGAGATCGAGGACCAGCTCTCCGAGAAGATCCTCTTCGAGGAGGTCGGACCGGGACAGATCGTCACGGTCGACGTGGACAACTGGGACGGCGAAGGCACCGGCGAGGACGCGGTATTCACGTTCACCGGGACCCGCAAGCCGCCGGCCGAGCCGGATCTGGCGAAAGCCGGAGCGCACAGTGCGGGCAGCCCAGGACCGGACGCGCAGTAGCGATTGCAGGAAACGGGCGGTTAGTCTCTGACGGGACTACCGCCCGTTTTCGCTGTGATCAGGGGCCCGCCTGTGCTGATCGTCACCACCAACGACATCCCTGGCTGGGAGATCCAACGCGTCTGCGGCGAAGTATTCGGGCTGACCGTCCGCTCGCGGAATGCGTTCTCTCAATTCGGTGCGGGATTGAAGTCCATGTTCGGCGGCGAGCTGCAAGGCATGACGAAGAATCTCGCCGAGAGCCGCAATGAAGCTTTTGCGCGGCTGATGGCCGAGGCGCGTAATCGCGGTGGCAACGCGATTGTCGCAATGCGGTTCGACACGACCGAAATTGGCGACGTGTGGACCGAGATCTGCGCCTATGGCACGGCAGTCCAAGCCACTCCGGTCACCGATGCCGCGAAATACACGGCGAGTCAGCTGGGCTACGGCAGCGCGCCGCCACAGCGCTGACAGCAGTTTGTTCGATCCTGCTGGCACTCGACGTCCCCGCGAAATCGTTTTGGCGCATAGACATTGGACCGGTTAGTCGAACCGCCATGCATTTCCGCCGCCGCTGCTGGACGCTCCGCTGGTAACAGTCATCGGGGTGCGATCAGCGCGAAGGCCTGTTTGGCGACCTGCAGCATCCAGCCCGTCACGGTCGGCCCGTGATCGCGTGGCCAGTTCAGCTGGAAGCTGACCACCCACGGCTGCTGTGTCTTGTCGACGGCGTACCAGCTAAATGTCAGATCACCGGGAAGGCCACCGGCTTTCGCGCCGATGTACGGCCAGACGTTGCGGTCCAGCTGGATACCTGACACCGCGGAAAGGATCTGTCTGACCGGTGCGGCCTTGCCGACCGCGTCGGCCTGCAGCGCCGCATGGACTCGGCAGATGTCCTCGGCGCTGCCGTACCACTCCGCACCGTAGGAGGACGCCGGAGAGTGAGCGCGGGTCGGATCAGGTTGGTAGGGAGTGGAATTGGCCTGCGCCAGCAGTTGGGCACGGACTTGCGGTGATCCATGCTGCCATTGGCTGCGCAGATCCGGTTGACCCCAGCCGACGGAGAACAGCTCGTACATGGTGGGGAAAGGGGTCATGCTGGCCGGGTCGTGGTGGCCAGCCGTGACGAGCGCTTCCTCGATGGCGTGCGTGCCCATCTTTCCGATCAGCAAGTCGGTCGCCATGTTGTCGCTGGTGGCGATCATCTTCTCGGCGGCGGTACGAACCGAAACATGGTCTCCGGCAGGCAGTTCCAAACCGGAGGAGCCAACCGCCCGGCTCTTGTCGGTGACGGTCAGCTGATCGTCCCAGGACACCGTCCCGTTTTTGACCGCACCCGCCAGAGCATGCAATACGTACAACTTGAAAATCGATGCCAGTGGCAGAGATTCGCCGGTGTTGGTGCCCGCCACCGGGTCGCAGTGACCATTGTCGACCTTGGCGACCTGGTAGGAGTAGCGCGCACCGGTTCTACTCAACACCGCATCGACGTCATGCCACGAGTTGATCGTTGGCACCTGCGTGTCGAGGTCGAACCGATCGACCCACCCGTCGTCGTCAGTGTGTATCCGGATGTCTTGTCGCGCGCCGTAGGAGGAGGTGAGGTGCAGCGTGGCCACGCTCGCGCTGATATCTACGCCGCCGAGGGTGAACGGACGGTCCCACCAGAGCTTCTCCATGGTGGTTTCCACCGAATTGACCTGGTCGGGCGCGGCGAGGGTGCGAACTCCGACCGGACCGATGGGCCAGTCCGAGTTCAGCATGTCCAAGGTCTGCTGGGCTCGGATACCGGGAGGCGTCCGGGTGTCGATTTGCCGGCCGGGACTCGCCGCGTTGGCCTGCGGGGAAGGAGACGGCGCGCAACCGGGCGCCAAGGTCACTACCAGTGCAGCGGCGGCACTCAACGTCAATGCGCGGTGCCGAGCCGACCGCCTGCTAGCCAGCCTGCTTGTTCCCGGCAACGTCCATCACAACCTCGAATTCCAGCAGCGACGCCCCAGTTGCCACCGGGTTGGCCCGCTCGCCGGCATGGGCTTCGATGGCAGGCCCCTTCGCCCACGCCTGGAATGCTTCTTCAGACTCCCATTGCGTCACCACGAAGTAGCGGTTTTCACCCTTGATCGGACGCAGCAGCTGAAAGCCGAGGAAACCGGGTTGGTTATCGACCGCATGTGCGCGGTGGGCGAACCGCTTCTCCAGTTCCGGGCCGGCGTCGGCGGGCACTTCGATTGCGTTGATCTTCACCACTGGCGGCATGGCGCTAGGCTACCCCGTCCCCTGGCCTGTCCAACTGCGGGGCGGGGCACGCAAGATGGTGACATGCCCAGCAATCTGTTGACTTGCCGCGGGGGACAAGGCGAGCCATTGGTACTGGTGCACGGCCTGATGGGGCGGGGCACCACGTGGTCGCGTCAGCTACCGTGGCTGACCCGGCTGGGCACCGTGTACACCTACGACTCCTTATGGCACCGGGGCCGCGACGTCGACGATCCGCACCCGATCAGCACCGAACGGTTCGTGGCCGACCTGGCTGACGCGGTGAGCACATTGGGAGCGCCGGCCAGGCTGGTCGGGCATTCGATGGGTGCCCTGCACTCCTGGTGCCTGGCCGCGGAGCGTCCCGAACTGGTCTCCGCGCTGGTGCTCGAGGATATGGCGCCAGATTTCCGGGGCCGCACTACCGGTCCGTGGGAACCTTGGCTGCATGCCCTTCCGGTCGAATTCGACTCTGCTGAGCAAGTATTCGACGAATTCGGGTCCGTTGCCGGGCGGTATTTCCTGGAGGCATTCGACCGCACCGCCACGGGTTGGCGGCTGCACGGTCACACCTCGCGATGGATCGAGATTGCCGCCGAATGGGGTACCCGGGACTACTGGGCGCAGTGGCTGGCGGTGCGGGCCCCGGCGCTGCTCATCGAGGCCGGCAACTCGGTCACGCCGCCGGGGCAGATGGAGGCGATGACCAAAACCAGTGCTCCGACAACCTATTTGCATGTTCAGCAGGCTGGTCACCTGATTCACGACGAAGCGCCGCAGGTATATCGCCAAGCGGTCGAGTCTTTCTTGGCGGCGCCGCGTCCGCGCGCCTGAGTCGCCGGTCCGGCCACCGGCAGCAAGGGCACCTTGACCTGTCGCTCCGTGCCTGTCACACACCAGTTCGCCATGGATCGATGTGATCGAGGAAGCTGGCGGCGACGGACGAGTGGTCGCCAGCCGGTGTGTTTGACGTCATAGACCGACCAGTCCGGCTGCTGTGCGCATCATCGCACGCGACATCGCGCCTGCTCGGCGACCATAACGGGGTCTTGGGCGTCGCCGGAGAGCTGCGCGGCTGAGTGCTTGCCCGTGAAGATCGGCCAGCACTATCTGATAAATTCTTCAACTGTTCGAACATAGAAAGTTTGTAGTCTTCAGGAGATCTGTCGTGTCGGAGCCGCTGTACAACGTCAAGGCAGAGTTCTTCAAGACGTTGGCGCATCCGGCGCGGATCAGGGTTCTCGAGCTTCTCGTGGCGGGAAACAAGTCGGTCGCTGAGCTGTTGCCCGAGGTCGGGCTGGAATCGTCGAATCTGTCCCAGCAGCTCGGCGTTCTGCGCCGGGCCGGTGTGGTTGACGCGCACAGGGTCGGCAACACGATGATCTACTCGATCGCCTCGCCGGATATCGCCGAGTTGCTGATGGTCGCCCGCAAGGTTCTCACCGGGGTGCTCAGCGACCGCGTGGCGGTGTTGGAGGACCTGCGCGCCGGCGGCGTGGAGTAGCGGCCATGGGCTGGATTGGCAAAGCCTTGCGGGTCGGTCGGATCACCGAACCCGCGGCACCTGCACCGCAGCCGATGATGAAACCGCCTGCGGGAGTGCGTGGTTCGCTTCAGGTCCGGCACGTCGACGCGGGTTCGTGCAATGGGTGCGAGGTGGAGATTGCGGGCGCGTTCGGACCGGTCTATGACGCCGAGCGGTTCGGTGCACGCTTGGTGGCTTCCCCGCGGCACGCGGACGCGCTGCTGGTGACCGGCGTCGTGACACACAATATGGCCGGTCCGTTGCGCACCACGATCGACGCTACCCCGCGGCCGCGGCGGGTGATCGCCTGTGGGGACTGCGCCCTGAACCGAGGGGTGTTCAGGGATGCCTATGGCGTGGTCGGCGCGGTCGGTGAGGTGGTGGCCGTCGATGTGGAAGTTCCGGGGTGCCCGCCGACACCGAGCCAGATCATCGCGGCTCTGCGATCGGTGACTGGCAAGTGACCGCAGGGCTGGCGGTCAGTGCGGTGCCTGTGCCAACCCTGATGCCCCGCAATGACTTCAGACCCGTGTTCGCAGGTGTCCTGACGTCGCTGCTCGGTGCGGGCGGGGTATGGGCAGGCGTGCTGGGGATGTTCGGTTCGGTTCGCGCAGTCCGCATCGGCTGGTTGCTTCCCCTGTCGGGGGTGCAGCTGGACCTCAATCCGCTGGGCGGGTTCTTTATGACGCTCGCGGGTGGGGTGGCCGTTGCGGTCGGGCTGTACGTGATCGGGTACGCCCAGCGTGGGCATCTGGGTCGGGTCACACTCGCGGTGTTACCGATGTTTGTCGCGGCGATGCTGCTGGTACCCGCTGCGGGGTCGGTGACCACGTTTCTGCTGGCGTGGGAGTTGATGGCGGTCGCGTCGTTGGTGTTGGTATTGGCCGAGCACACCCGTGCGGAGGTTCGCTCCGCTGCATTGGTGTACGCGGTGATGACCCAGTTGGGGTTCGCGGCGATCCTGGTCGGGTTGATGGTGTTGTCGGCAGCTGGTGGCGCAGACCGGTTTGCTGATTTACACCGGATACCGCAGGGTGCGTGCACCGCGGTCTTTCTGTTGACGATGGCGGGGTTCGGGTCGAAGGCCGGGCTGGTGCCGCTGCACGCGTGGTTACCGCGCGCCCACCCGGAGGCACCCAGTCCGGTGTCGGCGCTGATGAGCGCGGCGATGGTCAACCTGGGGGTCTATGGCATCTGCCGTGTCGACCTGCAGCTGCTCGGGCCGGGTCCGCGCTGGTGGGGGCTCACCTTGATGGCTGTCGGCGGGGTGTCCGCGCTCTATGGCGTGGTGCAGGCTTCGGTGGCTACGGATCTCAAACGGCTACTTGCCTATTCGACAACCGAGAACCTTGGGTTGATCACACTGGCATTGGGGGCTGCGACCCTATTCGCGGCATCTGGCGCGCACGGGCCGGCGACGATCGCCGCGGCCGCGGCCATGCTGCACCTGATCGCGCACGCGGCGTTCAAAAGCCTCGGATTCCTGGCGGCGGGATCGGTGCTGGCCGCGACTGGGCTGCGGGACCTCGACCGGCTGGGTGGTCTGGCCCGCCGGATGCCGGCGACCACCACCTTGTTCGGGGTGGCCGCGCTCGGGGCGTGTGGGCTACCCCTGGGGGCCGGGTTCGTCAGCGAGTGGCTGCTGGTCCAGTCGCTGATCCACACGGCTCCCGGGCATGCCACCGTCCTGGCCTTGACTACACCGCTTGCGGTCGGCGCGGTCGCGCTCACCACAGGCTTGGGGGTGGCCGCGATGGTCAAGGCTTTCGGGATCGGATTCCTGGCGCGGCCGCGCTGCCAGGAGGCTGCCGGGGCCCGCGAGGCAGCCGGCAGCATGCTGGCCGGTATGGCAATTGCGGCGGCCGCCTGTCTGCTGCTGGCGGTGGCGCCCTCGGTTTTCGCACCCGCGCTGCGTCGGGCGGTCGCTGCGCTACCTGCAGCCCGAACGGTGGAGTTCACCGATCTCGGCACCGTGGTGCGGCTGCCCGGCTTGCAGGGGTCGATCGCACCAGGGGTGATTGCCGCTGGCGTTGGAGTGGCCGCCCTGACCGTTGCCGCGCTGACGCGGTGGCGTCGGAAGCGGCGTCCGGCACCCGTCACACTGCCGCTATGGGCATGTGGCGCAGACGATCTCACCGCACGCATGCAGTACACGGCCACGTCATTCGCCGAGCCGTTGCAACGGGTCTTCGATGATGTCCTGCGTCCCGACACCGATATCGAGGTCACTCACACCCCCGAGTCGCAGTATCTGGCTGAGAAGATCATCTATCGCACCAGAATCGCCGATGCGATCGAGGAACGCTTCTACACTCCGGTGATCCAGGCGGTGGCGGCCGCAGCGGGAATGGTGCGCCGCGCCCACACCGGCAGCGTGCACCTATACCTGGCTTACGGTGCGCTCGGTGTGCTGACCGTGCTGGTGGTCGCCCGATGAACGTCCTGTCCTACGTCGCGGGCGCGGTGCAGATCGGCACCGTGATGGTCGGGGCGCCGCTGGTGGTCGGCCTTACCCGGCAGGTGCGCGCACGCTGGGAGGGCCGCGCCGGCGGTGGTGTCCTGCAGCCGTGGCGCGACATAGTCAAACAGCTTGGCAAACAACAGATCACCCCGCTTGGCACGACGTTGGTGTTCGCGGCCGCGCCTGCCATCGTCGCCGGCTCGACATTGCTGATCGCCGCGATCGCACCGCTGGTCGCCACCGGATCACCACTGGATGCCAGCGCGGACTTATTCGCCGTGGTCGGCCTGCTGTTTGTGGGCACCGTCGCATTAACCCTGGCCGGCATCGACACCGGCACCTCGTTCGGCGGCATGGGCGCCAGCCGCGAGATCACCATCGCCGCGCTGGTCGAACCCACTATTTTGCTCGCGGTCTTCGCACTGTCCATGCCCGCGGGATCGGCCAATCTCGGTGCCCTGGTAGCGAATACCATCACCCACCCCGGGCAAGTAGTGTCGCTGGCCGCGGTGCTGGCGTTCGCCGCGCTGGTGATCGTGATCGTCGCCGAGACCGGGCGGCTGCCAGTGGACAATCCGGCCACCCATCTCGAGCTGACGATGGTGCACGAGGCGATGGTCCTCGAATACGCTGGTCCGCGCCTGGCGCTAGTCGAGTGGGCGGCCGGTATGCGACTGACCGTGCTACTGGCGCTGCTGGCAAACCTGTTCGCGCCGTGGGGCATCGCCGGCAGCCATCCCAGCGCGGTTGACATTATTGTCGGTGTCGCAGCGGTGGTGGCCAAGGTCGCCGTGTTGGCGGCACTGCTCGCAACTGTCGAGGTGTTCGTCGCCAAGCTGCGGCTGTTCCGGGTTCCCGAGCTGCTGGCCGGCTCATTTCTACTGTCACTGCTCGCGGTCATCGCAGCTAACTTCTTCACAGTGCCGGCATGACGTACAACAGTTTTTCGGTGCTGGTCGACCTCGCCGCTGGCGGGTTGCTCTTGGCTGCGGTACTGATCGTGTGGCGCCGCGACCTGGTTGCCATCATTCGTCTGCTGGCCTGGCAGGGCGTTGCTCTAGCGGCCATCCCCGTGCTGCGCGGGATGTACGACGGCGATGGCGCGCTCATAGGTGTCGGTGTCGCCGTCCTGGTGTTGCGGGCTGCGGTACTGCCGCGATTGCTGGCCCGCGCAGTCGGCGCCGAGCCGCAATCCCACCGCGAGGCCACCCCGCTGGTCAACACCGCCACCTCGCTGCTGATCACCGCCGCGCTGACGCTGGCTGCGTTTGCCGCCACTCGACCCTTGGTGAACCTGCAGCCAGCAGCAACAACCACCGCGGTCCCGGCCGCGACCGCCGTGGTGCTCATCGCGCTGCTCGTAATGGTCACGCGGCGGCATGCAGTGTCACAGGCAGCGGGATTCCTCATGCTGGACAACGGAATTGCCGCAACCGCGTTCTTGCTCACTGCGGGGGTGCCGCTGATTGTTGAACTCGGTGCCTCTCTGGATGTGTTGTTCGCAGTCATCGTGATCGGCGTTTTGACCGGACGGCTGTCTCGTACGTTCGGCGGCGCCGAGCTGGACGCGTTGCAGGAGCTGCACGACTGATGACCGGATTACTGCTCGCGGCGATCCTCACGCCGGTCGGTGCGTCGATCGCCACCCTGATCGGCGGGTGGCGCCGGGCGACCGCCACACTGATCGTTGCCTCAGCCGTAACGGTGCTCGGGTGTGGCGCGGCCCTGGGGTTCCGTGTCGGATCGGGGGCCCAGTTCGCGTTGGGCGGGCTGCTGCGAGTCGATGCGCTCACCGTCACCATGCTGATCGTCATCGGAATCGTTGCCACACTGGCCACCTGGGCCAGCGTTGGCTACCTCGACGCCGAACTCGCTCACGACCACACCGACATGCGCGGCGCTCGAGTGTACGGAGCGCTGACAGCAGCTTTCCTGGCAGCGATGGTTGTCGCGGTGTGCGCCAACAACATCGGCGTGATCTGGGTCGCAATCGAAGCCACCACGGTGATCACAGCCTTTCTGGTCGGACACCGCCGTACCCGCAGCGCACTTGAAGCGACCTGGAAATACGTCGTGATCTGCTCGGTCGGCATCGCTATCGCCTTTCTGGGTACGGTGCTGCTCTACTACGCCGCTGAGCATGCTGGCGCGTCGGCCGCCGCAGCCCTGAACCTCGACGTGCTTACGGCACGCGCGGGCTGGCTGGATCCCGGCGCCGCTCGACTGGCAGGCGGGCTACTGCTGATTGGCTACGGCGCCAAGGCCGGGCTATTTCCTTTCCACACCTGGTTGGCCGACGCCCACAGTCAGGCCCCGGCACCCGTTTCGGCCCTGATGAGCGGGGTGCTGCTGTCGGTGGCGTTCTCGGTACTGATTCGAATCAAACCGATCATCGGCATCGCCACCGGGCCCACCTTCATGCGGTCGGGGCTGTTGGTGGTCGGGCTGGCGACGCTGGTAATCGCAGCCCTGATGCTGACCGTGACACCCGACATTAAGCGCATGCTTGCCTACTCCTCGATGGAGAACATGGGCCTGATCGCGATCGCCGCGGCCGCCGGAACCACACTGGCTATCGCAGCGCTGCTACTGCACGTGCTCGCTCACGGAATCGGCAAAACGGTCCTGTTCCTGGCGAGCGGTCAGCTCCAGGTCGCGCACAACTCCACCGCGATCGCTGACATCACCGCCGTGCTGCGGCGCTCCCGCCTGATTGGTGTATCGCTTGCCGTCGGTGTGATTGTGCTGCTCGGGCTGCCGCCCTTCGCGATGTTCGCCAGCGAGTTGGCCATGCTACGTTCGCTCGCCGACGCCCGGCTCACCTGGGCGCTCGGCGTAGGGATGCTGCTGATGGTGGTTGCCTTCGCCGCGCTGGCGCGCAACTCGGGCCGCATCCTGCTAGGCGACTCCACGGGCACGCCAGCGATCGCCGTGCCGCGAACGGTGGCGGCGGCACTGCTCCTCGGTGTCGCAGCATCGATCGCCCTCGGTATCACCGCCGGCCCGCTTACCAACCTATTCACCGCTGCGGCCAGCAACGTCGGGGCACTGCCATGAGCCGTAACTGGATGCGCCACAGGCTATCTCACGACCGTCTGGCTGATATGGCAGAAGACCTGTTAGGCAACGGGTTTCGTCTGGGTCTGGTGGCGGCCCACGATGACGATGGCGCCTTCCGTGTCGTTTACCTGTTCCTTGCCGGCTGGCCAGATCGTCGTATCGAACTCGAATGCGTTGTGCCCGAGAATGATCCGGCCGTACGTTCCCTGGCGTATCTGTCGTTTGCGGCCGGCCGATTTGAGCGTGAGATGGCAGACTTATACGGGATCCGGCCCGTCGGACATCCTAAACTGCGCCGACTGGTGCGGCATGGCCACTGGCCGGAGGACTGGTATCCAATGCGCAGCAACGCCGCGCCCGCACCCGAATTCGAAGGCCTTGGGCATTTCCCGTTCGTCACCGTCGAGGGGCCGGGGGTATATGAGATCCCGGTCGGCCCCGTGCACGCTGGGGTGATCGAACCCGGCCATTTCCGCTTCTCCGTCGCCGGCGAAACCGTGCTGCGACTCAAGGCCCGACTGTGGTTCGTCCACCGGGGCCTGGAAAAGCTCTTCCAGGACCGGCCGGCCGACGGCGCAGTCGACCTGGCCGAACGCGTCAGCGGCGACACGTCCGTTGCACACGCGCTCGCCCACAGCCTTGCGGTCGAAGATGCGCTCGGCGTCGAACTTCCCGACGAGGTACACCGGCTGCGGGCGCTGCTCGTCGAGCTCGAACGGCTCTACAACCATGTCGCCGACCTGGGCGCGCTGGCCAACGACGTCGGATTCGCAATCGCCAACGCACATGCTCAACGCATCCGCGAACAACTGCTGCGGCTCAACGAGGCGGTCACCGGACATCGGCTGCTGCGCGGCGCCATCCGCCCCGGCGCAGTCACGCTGCAGGCGCTACCCGATGCTGCTGCGCTGCGGTCCGTTGCGGCCGACGTCGCCGAGGTCGCCGAACTGACCCTGCGCAACACCGTGGTGTACGACCGGTTCGCCGGGACTGCGGTCCTATACCCGGAAGACGCTAACGCCCTCGGCTGTCTCGGCTATGTCGCGCGCGCCAGCGGCATGCGCACTGACGCCCGACTCGAACATCCCACCACCGCGCTACCCGTAACCGAGATCGGCGCCGCTGCAGGTGACGTGCTGGCCCGCTACACGGTGCGCCGCGACGAATTCGCCGCATCCACCGACTTGGCATGCCACTTGATCGAATCACACACTGGGCCAACCGAATACGCCGAACTCCTACCATCGCGGCACGGAGCCCGCAGCGGTATCGGCATCGTCGAAGGTTGGCGCGGCACCATAGTCCACCGCGTCGAAATCGACGCCCCCAATCGCATCACCCGCGCTAAGATCGTCGACCCGTCCTGGTTCAACTGGCCCGCGCTGCCAGTCGCGATGGCCGACACCATCGTCCCCGACTTCCCATTGGCCAACAAGAGCTTCAACCAGTCCTACGCCGGTAACGACCTCTGATCAGCGCACCGTATTTCGCCGGGCGAAGCTGGGTTCTCGCGGCGATCCCGCCGCGGCAGCGCCTAACAACGCCGGTGCGGCTATCCTTCGCCCACTAGTGCGAACCGGCCGTCGACCGTCCGCGTGACCAGACCATCGGCCAGTAACGAATCCAGCGCTCGGTCGCGCTGCAGGGTATCGGTCAACCAAGCCAAGTCCAGCTCTGCCCGGGTGACCGGAGAGTCCTTGTCTCGCAATATATCTAGCAATCGACCGCGGACCTGACGGTCGGTCCCCGCGTAGCGCTGCGGGCGGCGCGCAGACCCGCCTCCGGGGGGATAGTCGGCAAGTCGCCATGCGCACTCGGCCAGCGGGCACAATCCGCATCGCGGCGTCCGCGCGGTGCACACCGTCGCGCCCAACTCCATCAGTGCGATCGAAAATTTCGGCGCTGATTCGTCATTCGGCAGCAGCGCCGAAACGTCGGCGTGATCACGCGCTACCGACGGTGCGCTGGCGTCGGCTAGGCCGTGCACCGCACGGGCCACCACGCGGCGCACGTTGGTGTCCACCACTGGTACCGGCTGGCGGTAGGCGAAGCAGGCCACGGCTCGCGCGGTGTAGCTACCGATACCCGGCAGTGTTAGCAGCGTGTCGACGTCGTCGGGAACCACATCGTCATGGTCGCGCGCGATAACGGTTGCGCACTCGTGCAAGCGCTTGGCCCGCCTCGGATAGCCCAGCTTCCCCCAGGCGCGCAGCACATCGGCGGCGCTGGCCGCGGCGGTGGCCGACGGGGTGGGCCAGCGTCGCACCCAATCCGGCCAGATCGACAGCACCCGGGCCACCGGCGTCTGTTGCAACATGAACTCGCTGACCAGGATCTGCCACGCGCTGACACCGGGTTCTCGCCAAGGCAGGTCACGGCGCGATCGGTCGTACCACGCCACAAGCTCGTCGGCCGGGATGTGCGGTTGGCTAGGCATGGGCGGCTGCGGCACAGCACAATGTGTGCCATGCCCAATACCAGTCCGGTAACCGCGTGGAAAGCACTCAAAGAGGGTAACGAGCGATTCGTCGCCGGCAAGCCCGAGCATCCCAGCCAGAGCGTCGAGCATCGGGCCAGCCTGGCCGCTGCCCAGAAGCCGACCGCGGTGATATTCGGCTGCGCGGACAGCCGGGTCGCCGCCGAGCTCATCTTCGATCAGGGCTTGGGCGACATGTTCGTGGTTCGCACCGCCGGGCAGGCCATCGACTCGGCGGTGCTGGGCTCCATCGAGTACGCGGTGACGGTACTCGACGTGCCGCTCATCGTCGTCCTCGGCCATGACGGCTGCGGCGCCGTCAAGGCCGCGTTGGGCGCGATCGACGAAGGTGCGATACCAGGAGGTTTCGTGCGGGATGTGGTGGAACGGGTAGCGCCGTCGATCCTGATGGCTCGACGCGACGGACTGAGTCGTGTCGACGAGTTCGAGGAACGACATGTGCGCGAGACGGTGGCGCAGCTGATGGCCCGTTCGATGGCCATTGCGCAGCGGGTTGCTGCGGGCACCCTGGCGATAGCGGGCGTCACTTATCACCTCGCCGACGGGCGGGCGGTGTTGTGCGATCACATCGGCGACATCGGTGAGGAAGCCTGATTTCTGTCCGCTACTAACACGGCGGTCAGCCAGCAAACCCCGCGACACGCCGAGGCGGGTAAAGCAAATCGGCGTGACCTGGGCCTACGCTGCGAACGTGCTGGATCTGGAACCGCATGGCCCGCTACCAACCGAGATCTATTGGCGGCGCAGGGGCCTGGCCCTGGGCATCGCGGTCGTCGTGATCGGAATCGCGGCCGCCACGGTCATTGCCTTTATGGGCCACAGCGCGGGTGCCAAACCCGCCACTGCCGACAAGCCCAACTCCGCTCAAAGCAAGCCTGGCTCGCTGGCGCCTCAGGCGCCTCCCCCAGGGGGGCAAGAAGGC
Source organism: uncultured Actinomycetota bacterium (assembly GCA_963730415.1). GTDB lineage: Bacteria > Actinomycetota > Actinomycetes > Mycobacteriales > Mycobacteriaceae > Mycobacterium. Next base: position 149,874 of record CAVSSC010000011.1, read on the forward strand.
GCCACCCCGGCGCCGCCGCCGCAGGGGCAGAACCCGGAGACGCCCACACCGACCGCCGCGGTGCAGCCGCCGCCGGTGCTGAAAGAGGGCGATGACTGCCCCGATTCGACGCTGGCCGTCAAGGGCCTGACCAACGCGCCCCAATACTTCATCGGTGATCAGCCGAAGTTCACCATGGTCGTCACCAACATCGGGCTGGTGTCGTGCAAGCGTGACGTCGGAGCCGCGGTGCTTGCGGCCTACGTCTACTCGCTGGACAACAAGCGGCTGTGGTCCAACCTGGACTGCGCGCCGTCCAACGAGACGCTGATCAAGACGTTCACGCCGGGCGAGCAGGTGACGACGGCGGTGACCTGGACGGGCATGGGGTCGGCGCCGCACTGCCCGCTGCCGCGGCCGGCGATCGGGCCGGGCACCTACAACCTCGTCGTACAGCTGGGCAACCTGCGCTCGCAGCCGGTTCCGTTCATCATGAACCAGCCGCCACCGCCGCCGGGCCCGGTGCCCGGACCAGGCCAGCCGGCGGTCGCGCCGCCGCCTGAGGCGCCGCCGGTTGCTCAGGTTCCCGCGGGCTGAGTTCAGGGCCCCTTAGGTCAGTGGGTCGGCGATTGTCGACTCCGCCAGCTGCGATAGTCCTTCCCGCACGTGGCGGGCCCACATCGCGCCGATGCCGTCGACCGATTGCAGGTCGTTAGCGCTGGCCGCCAGCAGGCCCTGCAGCGTGCCGAATTTCCGGACCAGTAGATCCACGTGGGCGAACTGCAGCCGGGGGATGCCGGCCATCGCGCGGTAGCCGCGCGGGCTCAACGCCGAATCCTGCGCTTCGGTTGTCGTCGGATATCCGAAAACCTTTGCCAGCGAGGTGAAATCGAGCAGTTCGGTATCCGATAGGGCGTCCAGCTCGTCAAGGGTGGCGGTCATTTGTGCTTCCGATAATGGCTCGGGGCTGGCGTGATAGTCACGCACAATCAATTCCCGGGCGATGTCGTTGTCGCCCAGCAGCTCCTCGAGCTGCAGCCGCAGCTGGCGCCCGTCGGTGCCGAGTTCGACGACGTCATAGTCGATCACCAGGCCAATCCGTCGGACCAACTCGAGTCGCTGCACCACCGTCATCACGTCGCGCAGCGTGACGAAGTCCTCGATCTCCGCCCGCGACAGTTGCCTGCTGACCTCATCGAGCCTGGTCTTGTACCGTTCCAGGGTCGCGATGGCCTGATTGGCCCGCGACAGGATGGTCGCGGAGTCGGCCAGTACGTGGCGCTCGCCGCCGACGTAGACGGTCACGATGTTCATCGAGTGGCTCACCGAGATCACCGGGTAACCGGTCTGGATCGCGGCTCGTTCCGCGGAGCGGTGGCGAGTTCCCGATTCGTCGGTAGGTATCGACGGATCCGGAACCAACTGCACGTTGGCCCGCACGATGCGGCTGCCGTCGGTGGACAGCACGACGGCGCCGTCCATCTTTGACAGCTCGCGCAGCCGTGTGGGCGCATACCGGACGTCGAGAGCGAAGCCGCCGTCACAGATGGCCTCGACGTTTTCGTCGTTGCCGAGCACGATCAGCGCACCGGTACGGCCGCGCAGGATGCGCTCCAGGCCGTCCCGCAGCCCGGTGCCCGGAGCCAGGCGGGCGACAGTCTCACGCAGGGTCGGACGAGTCACAGCGTGTCATTCTGCGGCCCCAAGGCGTTATGCGTCTAGCCGTTGCGGCCCAGGGGGCGTACTGGTGCGGTGGTCGGCGATGTCGATCATGTGCTGCAGCGCCGCGACGATGGTGGGTGCGGTCAGTGCCCGCATGCCCGGCGGCACGATGTTGGATCGGTAGTCGAAGTCGGATCGGGGGTCGCGCCCGGCTGGGATGAGCGCGATGTTGAATCCCTGGCGCGCAGCTTCCCCCAGCCGCCGTTCCATGCCGCTGACCCGCCGCAGGTCGCCCGCCAGACCCACCTCGCCGATCATCACCACCGTGGTCGGCAGCGGCAGATTGGCGTATGCGGAGGCCAGCGCCATCGCGACGGCGAGATCCGAGGAGGGATCGGTCAACCGCATGCCGCCGACGGTGGACAGGTAGATGTCGTTGACAGCGATGGTCAGCCTGGCGTGCTTTTCCAGTACGGCGGTGATCATCGCGGCCCGGGCGTGGTCGATGCCGCTGACGGCGCGGCGCGGTGAGCCGCTCGATGGCGTCGCCAGCAGCGCCTGAACTTCTCCGATGAGCGGTCGCTTTCCGTCCAGCGTCACGGTGATCGCGGTCCCGGCGACCGGCGCCGGTCGCTGATCCAGAAATAGGTTCGACGGGTCGGCCACGTCCTCGATCCCGTTGTCGTGCAGCATGAAACACCCGACCTCGTCGGCCGCACCGAATCGATTCTTGATCCCGCGGACCAACCGCAGCGAGCAGTTGCGGTCACCTTCGAAATGCAGCACCACGTCGACGAGATGCTCAAGCGAGCGGGGTCCGGCGATGGCCCCGTCCTTGGTGACGTGGCCGACGAGGATCAGCGCAACGCCGTTGGCCTTCGCGGCTGCGGTCAGCGCGGCGGTCACCGCGCGCACCTGCGTGACCCCGCCGGCGACGCCGTCGGCCTCGGTCGTGGACATGGTTTGCACCGAGTCCACGATCACCAGGGCAGGCCGCAGCGTCGCAATGTGGTCCAGCACCGTGTGCACATCGGATTCGGCGGCCAGGTAAACCTCGCTTGGCGCTGCAGCCGATCCGGTCTGCGCGCAGCCGGATCTGGCCGGCGGACTCCTCGCCGGAGATATACAGCGCGCGCTGGCCCGACTGCGCCCAGCGATGGGCGACCTTGAGCAGCAGCGTCGATTTACCCACGCCGGGATCGCCCGCAAGCAGCGTGACCGAACCGGGCACCACACCGCCCCCGAACACCCGGTCGAGTTCTCCTATGCCCGTCGAGCGATGCTGGCTGACATTGGGCTCGATGGAAGTGATCGGTACGGGTCGTGAAGCCGAGGCTGCGGAACGACGGCCGCTGCCACCGACCGCACTGAGCACCGGCACCTCATCAACGGTGCCCCAAGTGCCGCACTCCAGGCAGCGGCCCACCCACTTGGCGGTGACATGCCGGCACTCCAAGCAGCGGTATTGCAAGCGCGCATTTGCCACGCCATGACGGTATCGAGCTGGTACGACAAGCCCGTGCTTTGACAGGTGGTTATGCCTGTTTAGCTTTGTTGCGGCGGCGCCAACCCGGCCGAAATCGGCACAATCACGGTGGCCTGCCCAGCCTTCTCGAAATTGAAGGTGAAGTTGTAGAGCAGACCGTTGCTGATCGGCTTGGCCAAGGTGACAGTCGCCTTGGCCGCATTGTTGGAGTCGATGGGGCCGGGCGCCACCTTCTGGCCCTCCGGCGTGCCGATGAACAGCATGCCGCCGGCGGGCAGTCGAGCATCGCCGCTGACCGTCACCGGGCCGATGTCACTGGTGATGCCTACCAATCTGTCCGGAACATCCGGCGATTGGTTAACGGCCACCAGCACCAGCTCCACCGTTCGGCCCGGCTGCAGGAAGTCACCGGTCTGCACTGCTTGGATGCGGATGTCGCGCAGCGCCACGTTGTTGAACGTGACCTTGTTGCCGTTGACGGCGGGCTCCTGGACGGCCATCTGCGAGACCTGACCGGCTCCGCAACCGCTGAGCAAGGCGGCGACCAGGGCGACCAGGCCGAAGATGGCGACCCGGGCGATCAGCGCGGGGAGGCGGATGGGGAGGCTGATCTTGAAGCGGTTCACTCAATGCCTCCTGCTGGGCGGGTTCGACTAATGCAACTATGCACAGTAGTAGGAACGTCTCGCACGCGGTAGCGCGGGGCGCCAGACCAGCACGGGAGCGCTCCAGTGGGGTGCGCTGGGGCCGCTCTCGGGGCCGAACGAAGGCATTGGTATTGTGCTTCATTGCACGTCTTGCTCCTCCTGTCAACCCCTAATCTGCGCGTGTTGTGCCCCTGACCTGCACCGTTGCTCCGCGCGCGGTTGGGCGGCCGTGTTAGGATGAAGTAACGAAAGGGGCTCGAATCAGATGATCTTCAAGGTCGGCGACACCGTTGTTTACCCACACCACGGTGCTGCGTTAGTCGAGGCGATTGAAACCCGGACCATCAAAGGGGAACAAAAAGAGTATCTCGTCTTGAAAGTTGCGCAAGGAGACCTGACAGTTCGAGTTCCCGCCGACAACGCTGAGTACGTCGGTGTCCGCGACGTCGTCGGGCAGGAAGGCCTCGACAAGGTTTTTCAGGTACTGCGCGCACCGCACACCGAAGAGCCGACGAACTGGTCGCGCCGCTACAAGGCAAATCTGGAAAAGCTTGCCTCCGGCGATGTCAACAAGGTGGCTGAGGTAGTCCGCGACCTGTGGCGTCGCGACCAGGAGCGTGGTTTGTCCGCCGGCGAGAAGCGCATGTTGGCTAAGGCCCGGCAGATTCTGGTCGGTGAATTGGCGCTGGCCGAGAGCACCGACGACGCCAAAGCGGAGACCATCCTCGACGAGGTTCTGGCCGCCGCTTCCTGAAGGTCCTGACGCTTTAGTGGTCAGGGAAGCGCGCACCGTAGTCGCAGTGGTCCCGGCCGCCGGGTCGGGGGAACGACTGGCCGCCGGCATCCCGAAGGCATTCTGCGAGATTGACGGGCGCACCCTACTCGAACGTGCTGTCGCCGGCTTGCTGGAATCCAGCGTTGTCGACCACGTCGTGGTGGCGGTCCCAGTTGACCGGATTGACCAGGCCAAGCAGCTCATCGCCGAACAAACAGGCGCAAAAACCACCATCGTCGCCGGCGGGGCTGACCGCGCTGAATCAGTGAGCCTGGCGCTGTCGGCTGTCTCCGCGGCCACCGGGTCATCAGCACCCGAGTTCGTGTTGGTGCACGACGCCGCGCGTGCGCTGACACCACCCGGGTTGATCGTGCGTGTGGTGGACGCGTTGCGGGCCGGTCATGCCGCCGTCGTGCCCGCACTGCCACTGCATGACACCATCAAGGCCGTGGATGCCAACGGGGTGGTCCTGGGGACACCGGAGCGGGCCGGCCTGCGCGCGGTGCAGACTCCGCAAGGCTTCGCTACCGATTTGCTGTTGCACGCCTACCGCGCTTATCGGGGCGGCGGCACCGCCGATTTCACCGATGACGCGTCGCTCGTTGAGCATATCGGCGGCCAGGTTCAGGTGGTCGACGGCGACCCGCTGGCGTTCAAGATCACCACCCAGCTCGATTTGTTGCTGGCCGAAGCGATCGTGCGCCGGTGACCGAGCTGCCGCGGGTCGGTCTGGGCGTCGACGTGCACCCGATTGAACCCGGGCGACCTTGCTGGCTGGTGGGTCTGCTGTTTCCCGGAGCCGACGGCTGCGCTGGTCACTCGGACGGCGATGTGGGAGCGCATGCACTTTGCGATGCGATGTTGTCGGCCGGGGGGCTGGGCGATATCGGCGCCGTGTTCGGGGTCGATGATCCACGCTGGAAAGGCGTCAGTGGCGCCGACATGCTGCGCCATGTCGTCGACTTGATATTGCGGCATGGCTTCCGGGTCGGAAATGCTGCTGTGCAGGTGATCGGCAACCAGCCCAAGCTCGGTCCGCGCCGTGTCGAGGCGCAGCAGACGTTGTCGGAGCTGCTGGGGGCGCCGGTATCGGTGTCGGCCACGACAACCGACGGGCTGGGCCTGACCGGTCGCGGCGAGGGCCTCGCCGCCATCGCCACCGCGCTGATAGTCCCCATCGGTAACTGACCGCCCGCAGTCACGCTAACGTGTCCCCCGCAAGCGGGGGTGCCCCCAGCTCGCAAGAATGGGGTATGGCAATAGGCCAGGTAAGCTGGCACGTCGTGACCGATCGTGCCCGCTTGCGGCTACACGACACGGCAGCCGGTGCTGTGCGTGATTTCGTTCCGCTGCGCGCCGGCCACGTCTCCATCTACCTGTGCGGCGCCACCGTCCAGGGGCTGCCGCATATCGGCCATGTCCGCAGCGGCGTGGCCTTCGACATCCTGCGCCGATGGCTGATCGCGCGCGGCTGCGACGTCGCGTTCATCCGCAACGTCACCGATATCGACGACAAGATTCTCAACAAGGCCGCCGCGGCTGGCCGGCCGTGGTGGGAATGGGCGGCTACATACGAGCGCGCATTTACCGCCGCATACGACGCCCTGGACGTCTTGCCGCCATCGGCAGAGCCACGAGCCACCGGGCACGTCACCCAGATGGTCGAGTTAATGGAACGCCTGATCGAAACTGGTCACGCATATGCCGCCGGCGGTGACGTCTACTTCGACGTGCTCAGCTACCCGGAGTATGGGCAATTGTCCGGCCACAAGATCGATGACGTCCATCAGGGCGAAGGTGTGGCCACCTGCAAGCGCGATCAGCGAGACTTCACGATGTGGAAGGCCGCCAAGCCCGACGAGCCGTCGTGGCCTACGCCGTGGGGCCGCGGACGCCCGGGCTGGCACCTGGAATGCTCGGCGATGGCCCGCACCTATCTTGGGCCGGAATTCGACATCCATTGCGGCGGAATGGACTTGGTCTTCCCGCACCACGAGAACGAGATCGCACAGAGCCGCGCCGCCGGCGATGGATTCGCCCGCTACTGGCTGCACAACGGCTGGGTGACGATGGGCGGCGAGAAGATGAGCAAATCGCTGGGCAACGTCTTGTCCATACCGGCGATGTTGCAGCGGGTGCGACCGGCCGAACTGCGCTACTACCTGGGCAGCGCCCATTACCGGTCGATGCTGGAGTTCTCCGACACCGCTCTGCAGGACGCGGTGAAAGCCTATGTCGGCGTTGAGGAATTCCTGCACCGCGTCCGCATTCGGGTCGGCGCCGTCGGGTCCGGCGAATGGACTCCGCGGTTCGCCGAGGCCCTCGACGACGATCTGGCGGTCCCGATCGCACTGGCCGAAGTGCACCACACCCGCGCCGAAGGCAACCGGGCCCTCGACGCCGGCGATCACGAAGGTGCACTGCAACATGCTCGCGCAATCCGCGCAATGATGGGCATCTTGGGCTGCGACCCGCTTGACGAACGTTGGGAATCCCGCGACGAGACGTCGGCCGCACTGGCGGCTGTGGACGTGCTGGTGCGGGCCGAATTGGAAAACCGGGAGAAGGCGCGCGAGCAACGCAACTGGGCGCTGGCCGACGAGATCCGGGATCGGCTCAAGAATGCCGGCATAGAGGTCACCGATACCGCCGACGGGCCGCAGTGGTCACTGCAGGCCGGTGACAGCAAGTAGATGCCCGGCAACTCGCGACGCCGGGGCGCGGTACGCAAATCGGGCACCAAGAAAGGCCCCACCGTAGGTTCGGGCGGCCAGCGTCGCCGCGCGCTGGAGGGGCGTGGTCCCACGCCGCCCGCGCACATGCGTCCCCACCATCCCGCCGCCAAGCGCGCCCAGGCCCCCCCGCGCCGGCCGGCGCGGGGCCGAACTGATGAGACCGAAACGGTGCTGGGCCGCAACCCGGTGCTGGAGTGCCTGCGTGCCGGTGTCCCGGCGACTGCGCTCTACGTCGCCCTCGGTACCGAAGCCGATGAGCGGCTCACCGAATCCGTTTCCCGTGCAGCGGATTTAGGCATCTCGATCCTTGAGGTACCACGTGCCGATCTGGACCGGATGACGAGCAACCACCTGCATCAGGGCATCGCGTTGCAGGTGCCGCCGTACAACTACGCCCATCCCGATGACCTGCTGGCAGCCGCAACCGACTCGCCGCCCGCGCTGTTGGTCGCGTTGGACAACATCTCCGACCCGCGAAACCTCGGCGCCATCGTTCGTTCGGTCGCGGCGTTCGGCGGCCACGGTGTGCTGATCCCGCAGCGACGTTCGGCCTCGGTGACGGCGGTGGCCTGGCGCACCAGCGCCGGGGCCGCAGCCCGCATCCCGGTGGCGCGGGCCACCAATCTCACCAGAACACTGAAGGATTGGGCTGACCGGGGATTACGGGTGGTTGGACTGGACGCCGGTGGTGACACCGTGCTCGACGACCTGGACGGCACCGACCCGCTGGTGGTAGTCGTGGGGTCGGAAGGCAAAGGGCTGTCGCGCTTGGTGCGGCAGAACTGCGACGAGGTTGTGTCCATCCCGATGGCCGGGCATACCGAATCGCTGAATGCCTCGGTGGCTGCCGGGGTGGTGCTCGCCGAAATCGCCCGTCAACGCAGGAGTTAACTCCGGTGCCCGGCTGGCCTGCGCGCTTTCGTGCGGTGCTGGCGACGCTGGCCGTCTTGGCTCTCGCGCCGGTCCCGCCGGCGTCACCGCAGGCACCCGAATTCGACCTGCAGGCCCATCGCGGGGGACGCGGGGAAACCACCGAGGAGTCGCTGCGGCGCGTTCGCCAAGTCGCTCGAATTGGGCGTCAGCACACTCGAACTCGACATCAACATCACCAAAGATGGGCAACCGCTGGTATGGCACGACCCGACGATCGACGCCGAAAAATGCGCCGACACCGCGCCCGCGTTCGCCGGTGATCCCCAGTATCCCTACGTCGGCAAGCTCGTGCACGAGCTCACCCTGATGCAGATCCGCACACTCGACTGCGGACGGCGGCTCAGCGAGTTTCCCCAGGCTGAAGTGGTGCGGGGCAACAAGATAGCGATCTTGCCGGAAGTGTTTGCGCTCACCGACTCGTATCGGGCCTCGAATCAGGGTGGGGTGCGCTACAACGTCGAAACCAAGGTGGCTGCCGATAAGCCCGGCACGTCGGCCGACCCCCAACAGTTCGTCGACGTGATACTGGCCGCGGTCAGGTCCGCGGGCAAAGTCGAGCGCGTGGAGATTCAGAGCTTCGACTGGCGAACCCTGCCGTTGGTACACGGGGCCGAGCCGTCAATTCCGTTGGTGGCTCTGTACAACGAGGAGACGTGGGTGCCGGATTCGCCGTGGCTGGCCGGCGTCAACGCCGCAGTCGTCGGTGACCCGATGATCGGGGCCAAGATGATTGGCGCCAACATTGTCTCGCCCAGGTACACGCTGGTCACCGGTGGACCATATGTCGACCACGCTCATGCGTTGGGCCTCAAGGTGATTCCCTGGACTGTTAACGACGCCGCCACTATGCGCCAACAGATCGGCTACGGCGTCGACGGCATCATCACCGACTATCCAACGCTGCTGCGCAGCGTGCTGGCCGAGCTAGGCATGCCCCTGCCGCCCGCATACCACCGCGGTTAAGTACCGAGCAGCCGCACCGACGCCCACAGCGCGAGCACCGCCACCGCCAGGGACACGGGCACGGTGCATACACCGAGTCGCGTGTATTCGCCGACGCCGGCATCGACATCGTGCTGGCGCAGCACGCGCCGCCACAACAGATTCGACAGCGAACCGACGTAGGTCAGGTTGGGACCGATGTTGACTCCGATCAGCACGGCCAGAATCGCCACCGGGCCGCCGGGCGCGACCAGTGGCAGCAACACCAGCGTTGCGGGCAGGTTATTGACGACGTTGGCCAGCACGGCGGCTACCGCGGCGATCGCCAGCAACGCGGGCAGTCCCGACCCCGACGGCAGCACCGCAGACATTGCCCTGTCCATCCCGTTGAGCATGACCGCCCGCACCACGATGCCCAGCGCCAGGACGAACACCAGGAACGACACGTGTGCCGAGCGCACGATCTCCACCACCGAGGTGTGCCCACGGCTCAGGCTGCGCACCGCAAGGACCGAGGCGCCGACCAGGGCCACCCAGGCCGGGGCCACCCCGACGGATTGGGCGACCGCGAACCCGGCCAGCGTCAGCCCGACGACCACCAACACGAACACCGGTGGCCGCGGCGCCGGCCCGAGTGCTTCCGGGTCGGGTTGGACGCGCAGATCCCCGGCGAAAAACCATCGAAAGACCAGGTAAAGCGTGGCCACGGCGGCCAGCCACGGCAACGCCATCACGAGGGTGAACTTGGTGAATGAGATGTTGGCCGTGTGAAAGGCCAGCAGGTTGGTCAGATTCGAGACTGGCAACAGCAGCGAGGCGCCGTTGGCCAGGTGGGCGGTGGCGTAGGCGTAGGGCCGCACCGGAGTGCGCAGTCGGCGCACCGCGGCGAGCACGACCGGCGTCAGCAAGACCACCGCGGCGTCCAAGCTGAGCACAGCGGTGATCAGCGAGGCGATGACGAACACCCGTCGCAGCAGACCGCCCGACCCGACGCCCCCCCGCGCTATGGTCGCGCCCGCCGCCTCGAACAGGCCCTCGTCGTCGCACAGCTTGGCCAGCACCAGCACCGCGCCCAGAAATGCGACCACTCCCGACAGGTCGGCAACCTGCACCGCAGCCTGATGGACCGAGATCGCGCCGATCGCTACCAAGATGACGGCTGCCGGAACCGCCGCCAGCGCCTCCGGCCAGCCCCCTGGGCGCGCGACCGCAAACCCGAGCACAACAGCAAGCAGCAACAGCGCAACGGTCAGTGTCATTTGTCAGATTCGGGTCTATGCCGCTCTACACCCAAGGGTCCTCGCGCCGCCACACCGCCGGCAGGTGCAGCGCGACACCGTCCTGTGCGGCCAGCTCGTCGAGGATACGGATGGACACGTCTAAGTCGTCGCCCGCATAGGGCAAGGCCCGCAGCGGCTTTGACAGTGGGCGGAAGAAGTCGTCCCAGTGAATGAGGACCACCCGGCGGGCACCCACTGCGCGCACGGTCTCAGTCCAGTAGTCGATCAGGTAAGACCGCGGCCGCAGCCCCAGCTGGCCGACGCTGAGGTAGACGGCATCGGCGCGCTGGCCGGCCAGAGCACCCTTGACGAAACCGGCGCTGCCCTGGATCAGCAGCCGCCGGCCCGACGGTCGGTGGTGCACCAGCGTCGACCACGCCTCACCGCAGCGGTACGCCGACGCTTTCACCGGCGGGGTCAGCGGTGCGCCGATCACACCGGGAAACCGGTCGGGGGGGCAATGATGCGACTCGACCAGTGTGACGTCATAGGCGCCCAACCGGATTGGTTCGCCACCGACCGCGACGACCAGCCGGCTTTCCGGCAGCCCGTATCCGCGTCCGACGTTGGCTGCCGACTCACCCCCCACCAGTTGCGCCCCGGTACGGTCGGCGACCAATGCGGAGTCCAGCACGTGGTCGATGTGCGTGTGCACCGGGATGACGGCTTGCAGCCGGGACACCTTGGCCCGGGCCAGGCAGCCGTCCACGCGGGCCGGCGACGGCGATACCTTGCCCGCCGCTACCCGCGCCAGGCTGGGGCGCGACAAGTAGCCGTCGGTCATCAGCGCGGACGACCCGTCATCGACCAGCAGCGTCGCCACCCCCATCCAGGTCACCGAAAGGGGCGAATCGGGTTCGGCGGCAGGCACATCAAACCGGTCCGAATATCGCGCGAGGTCGGGTCGACCGAGTTTCAGTCGCATCAGCAGAACGCCCTGATATCGATGCCGGCCGCCTCGAGGTGATCGCGTACGGCGGTCGCGATCTGCACCGCACCTGGCGAATCACCGTGCACGCAAACCGATTCCACGCTGACAGAAATCTGGGTGCCGTCGATCGCGGTGGTCTGCCCCGAGTTGACCATGGTCACCATGCGGTCGGCGATCGTGGCCGGATCGTGCAGCACGGCACCCTGATCACGACGGGAGACCAGCTGGCCGTCCGGCCGGTAGGCGCGATCGGCGAACGCCTCGGCCACCGTGCGCAAGCCGAGGCGGGAAGCCTCGTCGAAAAACGCCGAACCGGCCAGGCCCAACACCGGCAGCGTGGCATCAACCATGCGCACCGCCTCTGCGACCGCGGCGCCCTGTTCGCGGTTGGTCACGATCGTGTTGTACAGCGCGCCATGGGGTTTGACGTAGCACACCGTCGAACCGGATGCCTGCGCGATCGCCTGCAGGCCGCCGATCTGATACACCACATCGGCAACGAGTTCTTCGGGGTCGACGTCGATGAAGCGCCTGCCGAACCCGGCCAGGTCGCGATAGCTCACCTGCGCTCCGATGCGCACGCCACGTTGGCGCTGGTGACGATCCCCGAGCATTGCGTCGTCATCGCCGAGGTTCCAAACGCCAAAGCTCTCGCCCAAGTCGGCGTTGAGGTCGATACCGGCCACCTGCCCAGCTTATTGGGGGACCGGCAAGCTTAAGGAAAGACCTCCCGTCGACGCCCGAGCAGCCAGCAACACAGATAGATCAGAAACGAAATGCTTGCGACGAAGACCGATACCGGGACACCGGGCGCCAGCGACAGCACGATCCCCCCGACGGCGGCAACCTCGGCGAAGGCCACCGAGACCGCCATCGCCGCCGCCGGCGAGGCGACCACCCGGGCGGCCGCGGCCGCCGGCGTGATCAGCAACGACATCACCAGCAGCGCCCCGACGATCTGCACCGCCTGAGCTGCCACCACACCGACCAGGGCGGCGAACACGATGCCCAGCGCGCGAACGGGAACGCCGCGGGCCGCGGCGACGTCGGGATCGACGGTGGCGAACAACAGTGGGCGGTAGCACGTTGCCAGCACGGCGATAACGAGCAAACAAACCAGCGCCAGCATGGTCAGTCCGGAGTAGCCCACGCCGACGATCTGGCCGGTCAGCAATGCGAAACTGGTCGCGGTCCGACCCGGGTAGAGGTGAATGAACAGCACCGCCAGGCCCAATCCGAACGCCAACACCACGCCGATAACCGAATCGCGTTCCCGGGCTCGCTGACCGAGAATGCCGAACAACGCCGCCGCCAGGGCGCTGCCGATCAGCGCGCCCACGCCCACCTCAAACCCGACCAGCAGCGCGAACGCGGCCCCCGTCAGCGACAATTCACTGGAACCGTGCACGGCGAACGACATCTGGCGCATCACTATGAACGGCCCGATCAGCCCGGCTACCAGTCCCAGCAGGGCGGCCGCTGCCAGCGCTTGCTGGACGAAGTCGTGACTGAGTAGGTGGGCGGTGATTTGGAAGGAGAACAGATGGTCCAGCATGTCGGCGAGCCGGTGGTTCATCCGGCGCACCCGTCGTTCCGCTCGTCCACCACCACATAGCCGTCCTTGACCTTCACCACCTGGATGTCGGCCTGATACAGCGCCGAGAGCGTCTCTGTGGTCATCACCTGCTCGACGGTGCCAATCCTGAATCGTCCATCGACCAGATAAAGCACCCGGTCCACATACGGCAGGATCGCGTTCACCTCATGGGTGACGACGATGACCGTGGTTGCGGCATCCCGGCGACGGCGGTCGATCAGCGCTGATACCAGCTTCGCGTTGGCCGGGTCCAGGGTCAGCAGCGGTTCATCGCAGAGCAGCAGCATCGGATCGCTGACGAGCGCCTGAGCGATGCGCACCCGCTGCAGCTCGCCGCCCGACATCACGCCAACCCGGACATCTGCCAGGTGTTCGCCGTTGACCCGCTCGCAGCGCTTGGCACACGGCCGCGCGCCGGCGGGCCCGGTCGGCGGACCGCAGCGGTGTGCCGCCCCAGCGCCGTCCGTCGATACCCAGTCGAACCAGGTCGCGTCCCCGCAGCATCACATCCCGGTCCATCGGGCGGTGTTGCGGCACATAGCCGATGCGTCCGCTGCCCGACGTGATCGGCTTTCCGTCCACCAGCGCGACACCGGCATCCAGCGGCAGCTGCCCGAGCAGCACCTTGAGCAACGACGTCTTGCCGCTGCCGTTGGGGCCCAGCACCGCGATGAACTCGCCGCGCGACACCGATAGGTCGAGATGGTCCCACAGCACGCGATCACCGAATGCCAGCCGGGCGCCGCGCAGCGAAACGGTATGTGCGTGGCGGTCGACGGCCTGGACCGCTTCGAGGCTCACAGCTGTGCTGACCGGCTCGACCGCAGCGCAGCCAGTAACTGGTTGACCGTGTTGCGCTGCCAGGTCAGGTAGTCGCTGCCGTCAGGCAAAGTCTCGGTCACTTCGGTCACCGGAACACCCGCCTGCCGAGCCGCATCTTCGAGGCCGTTTATCGCGGCGGTGGACGTCTGCGGGTTGACCAGCAGCGCCGACACCTGACGGCGGTCGATCAAATCGAGGACGGATGCCATGTCGGCCGGCGAGGGATCGGTTTCGTTCTCGTTGGCCGCGGTGAAGGCGGCCGGGGTGCGGTTGACCAGGCCGGATGCCGCCAACAGGTAGTACACGACCGGCTCGGTCGCGATGACTCCGGCGCCAGGGTAGGCACTTGCAATGGCATGTTCGGAGATCGTGATGGCGTCGGCGCCGCGGCAGAATTCGGCCGCGTTGGCCCGGTAGTCGGCGGCATTGCCCGGGTCGATGGCGGCCATCCGGTCGGCGATCGAAGAAGCGACCGACTTAGCGACGCGCAGGTCGTAGAAGACGTGCTCGTTGGGCGGTTGCCCTCCCCCCGAAGTGTCCGTGGGATTCGCGACAAACGAGTAGGCATCGACCGATTGGATGGCCTGATGCCCGGCCAGCACCTGGTCCACCCATGGGTCGTAACCCCCGCCGTTGTAGACGACCAGGGCGGCGTCGGTGATCGCTGCGGCATCCGATGGACTGGCTTGGTACGAGTGCGGGTCGGCGTCGGCCCCGCTCAGGATGGACTTGACGGCGACATGGCGGCCGGTGACAGCACGCGCCACGCTGCCCCACACGTCTGTGGACGCCACGACGGTGGCCGCGCGCGGATGTGCCGGACTACCGCAGCCGACGAGCACAGTCCAGCCAGCCAGGAGAACCAGAACGGCCGATAGCCAACGCATCACATTGGCTACCGCCATTCGTCTCCGCGTCAGTGCCATGCGCACGTCCGATTTCCTCTCGCTGGCCAGCCAGCCGACCCATAATACTAATGAAAATCGTTTCCATTACAAAGTGACGAATAGAAGCCGCGTAGGCGCAAACAAAGATCCGCTGTAGCCTCACCGAACGTGAGTCCCACACCGCGCCGGCGTGCGACTCTGGCGTCGTTGGCGACCGAACTTAAGGTTTCGCGCACCACGATTTCGAATGCCTTCAACCGACCCGATCAGCTCTCCGCCGACCTGCGTGAACGAGTGCTCGCGACGGCGAAGCGGCTGGGTTACGCGGGACCTGACCCGGTGGCGCGATCATTGCGGACCCGCAAAGCCGGTGCGGTTGGTTTGGTGATGGCCGAACCGCTGACCTATTTCTTCAGCGACCCGGCGGCACGGGATTTCGTTGCGGGAGTGGCGCAATCATGCGAGGGGCTGGGGCAGGGACTGCTTCTGGTAGCCGTCGGAGGAGGCCGGAGCCTCGAAGACGAAACGGCCGCCGTGCTTGCCGCTGGCGTGGACGGCTTCGTGGTGTATTCGGTATGCGACGACGATCCGTACCTGCAGGTGGTTCTGCAGCGACGCTTGCCCGTCGTGGTGGTCGACCAGCCCAAAGGTCTGTCCGGCGTGTCCCGGGTGGGCATCGACGACCGGGCGGCGATGCGCGAGCTCGCCGACTACGTGCTCGGGCTGGGGCATCGTCAGATCGGGTTGTTGACCATGCGGCTGGGGCGGGACCGCCGACAAGGCCTGGTGGACGCCGACCGGCTGCGGTCGCCGACCTTCGACGTGCAGCGCGAACGAATCATGGGCGTGTGGGAGGCAATGAAGGCCGCCGGTGTCGACCCGGATTCGCTGACCGTAGTCGAAAGCTACGAGCACCTGCCGACATCGGGTGGCAGTGCCGCCAAGGTGGCGCTGGAGGCCAATCCGCGGATTACCGCGCTGATGTGCACGGCGGACATGCTAGCCCTGTCTGCCATGGATTACCTTCGGGCACACGGCATTTACGTGCCCGGTCAGATGAGCGTGACCGGTTTCGACGGTGTGCCGGAGGCAATCGGCCGTGGGTTGACCACAGTGTCGCAGCCGAGCCTGCAGAAGGGCCGCCGGGCAGGTGAACTGTTGTTGAAGCCGCCGCGGTCGGGCCTGCCGGTCGTCGAGCTCCTGGATACCGAGCTGATTCGGGGGCGCACCGCGGGTCCGCCTGCCTAGGCGGAGTTCTGGTCGCCGATCAGCAACCGCACGGCCAGGTCCAGCCGCTTGCTGACGTCGGTGGCCGAGGCTCGCCGGGTGAGCCACGCGAGCAGATTCGACAACCACACGTCGGAGATCACCCGGGCGATGTGGTACTGGTCCTCGGTCGGTTCGCCGTCGGCCATCGCGCGCGCGAACATGCTGTCGATGAGCTTTTCGACCTGGTCGACCTCACTGGCCGCAGAGGCGTCGGCGAAGACGTAGGCACGCGTCATCGCCTCGGTGAGCAGTGGATTGCGTTGCATCGCGCGGTTGAGCTTGCCAACCATGAAGTTCAGCCGCTGAAACGGCGTGCCTCCGGCCATCGCGGAGCGGTCGGTTTTGGCGTCGATGCGGCTGAATTCCCGGCCCAGGGCCGATACCAGCAGATGCACCTTCGACGGGAAATACCGGTACAGCGTCCCCACCGCCACATCGGCGCGGTCCGCCACGGCACGCATCTGAACCGCCTCGTAGCCACCCTTGGACGCGATGGCCATGGTGGCGTCCAGGATGCGCTTGCGGCGTTCCCGTTGTGCCTCCGAGCCGAGTTCGGATTCTGCCAATACCGCCACGTTCATGACCTCGCGCGGCTGCGAGTCAGAAACGCGGCTCGAGTTGGCGTTGGCTGGCATTTGACGGGTTGCTCCTGTTCCGGGCGGCTCGTTTGCAAACGATACGCATGCTGAGTGTGAATTTCCCACCTCCGTACCGCCGGGACAACCGCGTGTGCAGCTGTAATGGCGTTCGACTTGACGGTCGATCGCTGGCACTATTAGAACACGTTCTAGTCCTCCGACGAGGCGGGTTGCGCAGCAGCCCGAGGGAGGTCGGACAATTACGACCTAGGGGTCATGGCGCCCCTTGTCACCTCGAGTCAAGGACGCGGAGGTCCTAAGGGTGGTAGCGACCGTCACCGACGAGCAGTTTGCCGCGCGTGCCCTGGTGCGCGACTGGGCCCGCAATTCGACGTCCGGGCCGGGCGGGACCACGGCGATCCGCGAGGTCGAGCAGGGTAACGCCGATGCCTGGCGGCCGGTCTTTGCCGGCCTGGCCGACCTCGGGATATTCGGTGTCGCAGTTCCGGAGGAGCACGGCGGGGCTGGCGGCAGCATCGAGGATCTGTGCGCGATGGTCGAGGAAGCGGCTAAGGCTCTGGTACCCGGGCCGGTTGCGACCACCGCGCTGGCCGCGTTGGTCATCTCCGAGGCCGGCTCGGACCACGAATTGCTGGCGGCATTGGCCTCCGGTGAACGCTTCGCCGGGCTGGCGCTCGAAGGCGGCGCGCAGTTTGACAGTGACACTTCGCGGGCGTCGGGCACCCTGCCGCTGGTGCTGGGCGCTGCCGAGGGCGGCATACTGCTGCTGCCGGCCGACGGGAAGTGGCTGCTGATCGACACCGGCAGCGACGGCGTGCAGATCGAGCCGCTGCAGGCCACCGACTTCTCCCGGCCATTGGCCCGGGTGGTGCTGACCTCGGCGCCGGCCACCGTGATCACGGAGTCGCAGCAGCGCGTCGAGGAACTGGCCGCAACCGTGCTGGCGGCTGAAGCGGCCGGCGTGACCCGGTGGTCGCTGGACACCGCCGTCGCCTACGCCAAGGTGCGCGAGCAGTTCGGCAAGCCGATCGGCAGTTTCCAGGCCATCAAGCACCTCTGTGCGGAGATGCTGTGCCGCGCCGAGCAGGCCGAGGTGGCCGCCGCCGACGCCGCCCGGGCCGCAGCGGATTCCGACCCGGCCCAGTTCTCCATTGCGGCGGCGCTGGCCGCGAGCATCGGCATCGTCGCCGCCAAGGCCAACGTCAAAGACTGCATCCAGGTGCTCGGCGGCATCGGCTGCACGTGGGAGCACGACGCGCATCTGTACCTGCGCCGGGCGCACAGCATCGGCCGGTTCCTCGGCGGCGCTGAGCAATGGTTACGCCGCATCACCGCACTGACCCAGGACGGAGTGCGCCGACGCCTGGGTATTGACCTTTCCGACGTTGAGGAGCTGCGACCCGAGATCGCCGCAGTCGTCGCCCAGATCGCCGCGCTGCCCGAGGAGAAACGGCAGGTGGCCCTGGCCGAGGCCGGCCTGCAGGCGCCGCACTGGCCAGCGCCGTACGGGCGCGGCGCGACACCGGCCGAACAGCTGCTGATCGATCAGGAGATGGCGGCGGCCGGCGTGGTGCGACCGGACTTGGTGATCGGCTGGTGGGCGGCGCCGACCGTCCTCGAGCATGGCACGCCGGAGCAGATTGAGCGTTTCGTGCCGGCCACCATCCGTGGCGAATTCCTTTGGTGCCAGCTGTTTTCCGAGCCGGGAGCCGGTTCCGACCTGGCGTCGCTGCGCACCAAGGCGGTGCGCGGTGACGGCGGCTGGCTGCTGACCGGGCAGAAGGTGTGGACGTCGGCGGCGCACAAAGCGCGGTGGGGCGTGTGTCTGGCGCGTACCGATCCGGACGCTCCGAAGCATAAAGGCATCACCTACTTCCTGGTGGACATGAAATCGCCCGGCATCGAGATCCGGCCGCTGCGTGAGATCACCGGCGACTCGCTGTTCAACGAGGTCTTCCTGGACAACGTGTTCGTGCCCGACGAGATGGTGGTCGGCGAAGTGAACGACGGCTGGCGGCTGGCCCGCACCACACTGGCCAACGAACGGATCGCGATGGCCACCGGGACCGCGTTGGGCAACCCGATGGAAGAGCTGCTCAAGGTGCTGGCGGAGATTGACCTCGACGTTGCCCAGCAAGACCGGCTGGGGCGGTTGATCGTCATCGCCCAGACCGGTGCGCTGCTGGACCAGCGCATCGCCCAGCTGGCTGTTGGCGGCCAGGACCCGGGCGCGCAATCCAGCGTGCGCAAGCTCATCGGCGTCCGCTACCGGCAGGCGCTGGCCGAATTACATGATGGACGTATCCGAAGGCGGCGGCCTCGTCCACAGTCACGCGGTGTTCGACTTCCTCAACACCCGCTGCCTCACGATCGCCGGCGGTACCGAGCAGATCCTGCTCACGGTCGCCGCCGAGCGACTTCTCGGGCTACCTCGTTAGCGGCGAAATTGCCGCCATGGTTGAGGGTTTCGGAAAGATCCACAGCCGTGGGCGCAATGTCGGCGCCGCTCGCGCGCGGGAAAGGCCTTTTGGCCATGCAGACCGGGACTTGTGGCTGCTGACTGAGGGCGCCGGTGCTCCTAGCGTTATCTGTACTGAAAGTATTAGGAGCAGTGATCATGGGCTCTACCGCTGTAATTGCGATAGTCGTCGCGGCCCTCGTGGCCGTGCTGTTGTTGAGTGCCTCGATCCGGATAGTGCAGCAGTACCAACGCGGTGTGCACTTTCGGCTCGGCCGGGTGATCGGGGTTCGCGAACCCGGGTTGCGGTTCATCATCCCGATCATCGACCGGCTGTGGCGGGTTTCGATGCGCATCGTGACCATGCCGATCCAGTCGCAGGGGATCATCACCCGCGACAACGTGAGTGTCGACATCGCCGCGGTCGCCTACTTCCGTGTCGTCGACGCCCGTAAAGCCGTCGTCGTCATCGAAAACGTCAATTCCGCTATCAATCAAATCGCGCAGACCACGCTGCGTAACGTCGTCGGGCAACATTCCCTCGACGAAGTGCTCGCCCAGACCGAGAAGATCAACGGCAGCATCCGCCAGATCCTGGACACCACCACCGTGGAATGGGGTGTGGAGGTCACCTTGGTTGAGCTCAAGGACATCCAGCTTCCCGACAGCATGAAGCGTGCGATGGCTCGCCAGGCCGAGGCTGAGCGGGAAAAGCGTGCCAAAATCATTGCCGCACAAGGGGAAGCGCTCGCCGCCGCTGCTCTCGGTGACGCATCCGACACCATGATGAAGCATCCGCTGGCCTTGCAGCTGCGAAACCTGCAGACCCTGCTCGAATTGGGGGTGGAGAAGAACACCACCATCGTTTTCCCTGCCCCATTGATGAGCGCGATCGGAGAACTCACCGGCTTCCTGACACGCGAGTCGGGCGCCTCGAGGACCACTGCGCCCAACGGCTTGCCCGACGAGAAACTGTCACACGTCTCCGCCGTGCGCTGACCAGTGCCTCGTTTATCGGTAGCGTCACCGGCAGGATGCTATCCGCTGCTGTCATAGCCTTTCATGTATTAGATCGTCGATGGCCATCTCGGCTGCCTTTTTCCCAGTGGCCAGGGCACCTTCCGTGCAGGCGATCAGAAACAGGTACTCACCTGACAGGTACAGTCCACGGACATCTCGCGCATGGTTTTTGACCAGGTCCTGGATCGCAACGAACTGTCCGGGGGATTCCAGGTTGACCGCGCGATCCCAACGGAAGACTTTGGTGATCTTTGGCTCATCCGGGAAAGTCGGGCATATTTTCTGGACCTCAGAGATTACGAAGCGACGACGTTCGTTTTCGCTCATTCGATTGAGCTTTTCATCTTCCCAACCGCGGGTGGCGACAATGACTATCGGCTTATCCTTCGAGTAATGTCCCAGGGATGCAAAGTCGAGGACGGTCTGCTCGCTGGCAGGGATCATTACGACGTAGAAATGTGTATCGGCGTTCTCGACGAGCGGTTTCTCCAGGCCGAACTGGTAGTAGTAAGTGGAGCTGTACCTGCACGTTTCAAGTGCTCTCTTCATCGCCCCCGGCAGGTCGGGGATCAACTGTCGTGCGAGCACAGCGTCGACGGCGCAGATCACCTGGTCTGCCTCCACAAAGCCGTCCTTCGTCTCCACGCCCACCACCTTGTTGTCGTTGATGACGACTTTGGTCACGGGGGTGTTCAAGCGGACGCAATCTTTCACCTTCTCGTGCAATCCGGCGGTGATGCTTCCCAGGCCACCCTCCATCGAGCGCATCCCTTTCATCAGGGAGAAGAGGGAGATGGGGTGGGCAATTGAAATGTCCTTTGGCCGTGCCAGGACCATGGCGGATAGAAAGGGGTGAAATAGCCATTCCACTGCTTCCGGCCCGCCGTGTTTCAGCACGAATTCTTCTGTGCTGATGTTGGAGATCTCAGCCAAGGCGTCAAAGTTGTGGTTTTGTGTGTCAACGAGCTTCATGTACTTGTTGAGTGCTGCGAAAGACTTCAGTATCTGCGGATAGGCTTTCCACGGGATCCCCGTGAAGAAAAACTTGATGTTTTCGGGCAGGGCCTTGATATTTTCGCGGAGATTTCCACCGATTAATATCGTGCGGACTTTTCCGTTGCGGACGAAGCCATAGCGTTGCTTTTGGACGGAATACACCCGGTCCAACAAGCCGAGCTCCTGCAGATACTGGAAGGTGGTAGTCCATTGCGGCTCAGTGCTGCCAGCGCCGGCTATAAATTCGTACCCGTCCTCCACCACTGTCCGGCAGCGTCCGCCAGCCACGTCGCTAGCCTCGAAGGTAATGACGTTAATGCCGTTCTTATGCAGGGTGTAGGTGGCAGATAGGCCTGCACAGCCGGCTCCGACGACGACAACGTTCTTTGTGGACACTTCATCTCCCTAGAATGTTTTCAGGGCAGATATTTCGGAAACATGCCTCGCACCGAGGCTTCTCTCGGGCACATCCGGTGATGCCGTGGAGTCGACTATCGAGTCGGGGAGAGTGCGGGACCTTCTCGTGTGTTGCAGACACCTAGCGATGGTGCCGTGCCGTCACGGAACGGCACTAGAGACGAAGGACCTCTAGGTAATGGTGACGGTGTCGCGTCACCTTCGGATTCGTCTAACTCCCGCCTGGACCGAAGTGGTAGCGCAGGCCCCGGCCGAGCCGTCGTATCGGAGTGATACGGAAGAGGGCCTGCGTCAATCGCCAATACATCGGTGAGTAGTACCGCTTGACAACTTCCGCGTCCGCGAACCACCATTCGCAGTCGAATACCAGTCCGGGGACGAGCTTTTCGAGTTCACGCGGGTCGCCTATGCTCCAGTCCAATTGGGCGCCAGATGCTTTCACCGGAGCATAGCGCTGGGTGAGCCACACCCCTGCCCGGCTGTAGCCATCAAAGATCATCTCGCCGTTGGGGAAGTGCTCGACGATGCACCGCAGCATTGCCACGCCGTCGGCGCGGCGCAGATACGGCGTCAACCCCTCGGCGACAACCAGGACCGGCAAGGCGGCGGTGATCGTGTCGAGCAGCCCCGGATCGGTAACCGAGGCGGCGATGGTGCGCAGACCTGCCCGCTCCGGAAATAGCCGTCGCCGCACCTGGATGACATCGGGCAGGTCGATGTCGTACCAGACGACGGTGGGCGGCGGGTCAACCCGGTAGACCCTGCTATCCAGTCCGCAGCCCAGGTGCAGGACAACGCATTCCGGATGGACGTCGAGGAATCGCGTCACCCAGCCGTCGTAGGCCTTCGACCGCACCGCGGCCGATTTTTGATCGCGACGGCGCAACCGCAGCGTGCTGAAGTCGTAGTCCATGCGCTGCACGGCCTTGTCGGCCTGCCGATCGGCAAGAACGGAATCCGGCCGGCGGCTGTCCATCGCTTTGCCATAGAGCGTGACCAAAGCGGTCTGCTGCGTCCCGGTCAGGCTGACTTTTATGGGGTCCACGCTGATCACTTCGACCCTGCCGGGCTGCCCTCGAACGCGGCCTGAAAAAGATATGCGGCGGCCAGACTGCGCCACGGGCGCCAGCGCTCCGCCAGGGCAAGAACTTCCTTTTCGGAGGGCAAGTGGTCCAGTTCGTAGACCCGTTGAATCGCCTTGCGAAGCGCAAGGTCGCCCGGCAACATGACGTCCTGCCGGTCAAAGGCGATGATCAACAGGCCGTGCACGGTCCACGGGCCGATCCCTGAGACCGTCGTGAGGCGGTCTTCCACTTCGTTGTCGGACATGCGCCGAAGTTCATCGTCGCGCCATCGGCCATCGGCGAAGCGCTGAGCGACTTCCCGCAAGGTCGCCACCTTGCGCCGCGACAGTCCCACCTTGACCAGATCCTCGGGCGCAACGGCCAGCACGGCATCCGGGGTGGGCAGTGCCCCGCCGAAGAGTTCGATCAGCCGCTCGAGAATGCGTCTGGTCGCACGAACTGAAAGCTGCTGGCCGATCACCTGAAACACCAGCGCACCAAAGGCATTCATACGCGGCAGGTCCGCCAGCCAGGCCCGCGGGTTGAAATCGGGATAAGCGTCGATCAGACGCGCCAGAATCGGATCGGCCCCGCGCAGGCCGGCCCGCGCGTGCTCACGCCCCTTATCTGACACCTGTGCTTACGAGAACGTCGTCTGCGCGCAGGTGCTGGGGGAGGTGACGTTGACCCCGGGGTAGACCACCTGGACGTGGGTGCACACGATGACGTTGACGTCGGTCTTGGGTTGGCCTGTCGACCAGTCCGTCGAGTCGATACGTCCGGTTGTCTGGTACTTGTCCGGGGGGCCCTCACCGAAGTAGACGGTGGTGAGCTCGTCGGAACCCATTGACTTCATGACTCGCTCGTACTGGCCGTTGGCGTGCGCGTCCAGGTAAGCCAACCGGTTCGACGACCGGACCTCGGTGGTTTGGCGGGCCCAGAGGCCGGGCGGGAATCCGGTGACACCGTCGGGCGTGCGCATGTCTGCTCCGGCGGTGAAGTCGCAGTGGCCATCCGCTTTGAAGCAATTGAGGAAGGTGTGGGTCTCCAGCTGGTTGGGTCCGTCCAGCGGAACCAGCGTGGTTGCGGTGTTGCTGGCCGCCGCGGAGACTGCCGCGGGCAGCAACATCGGCATGGCCGCGACGACTGCAAATCCCATTACCAGCCGCATCATCGGCGCTCCCTTCCCGGTGCCCCGCCTTCGAGAAGACCTCAAGGGTGAACTTAACCCTGCGACTACTCGTCGTAGGTCACTTCTACCGAATCAGATTCGGGATGAGATTGACAGGCCAAGATGAGGCCTTCGTCAAGATCCTGCTGCTCGAGCACGTCGTTGACCTCCATGCTCACCTTGCCGCTGCGCAAGGTGCAGGCACACGCGCCGCAATGGCCCTCGCGGCAGGAGAACGGCGCGTCGAGGCCTTTTGCCAGCAGCACGTCCAGCAGCTTGGCGTTGCGGGGCCACGACACGGTATGGGTTTCACCGTCCAGCTGGACCACCGCGGTGGCCGGCGGCGCCCCATCGTCAGCGCCTTCGGCGGTGTCCTCGATCTTCACCGCCGCGAACGGATCGGAATCCAGCGACTTGAACACTTCGATATGCACCTGCGGCCTAGGTACTTTCAGCGTTTCCAGCGCTTCGCGCGCCGCTTCCATGAATGGGCCGGGCCCACAGATGTACACGGGCCGATCCGTATAGGGGGCGGCCAGCTTCGTCAGCGCGGTCACGCTCGGCAGTCCCTGCAGCGATTCCAGCCAGTGCACCACCGTGAGCCGGTCGGGATATTTGGCGGACAGCTCGCGCAGCGCGTCGGAAAAGATCACCGAACGGTCGTCGCGGTTGGCGTAGAGCAGCGTCACCTGCCCGCTGCCTTCGGCGAGCGCCGACTTGCAGATCGACATGATCGGGGTGATCCCGCTGCCCGCGGCCATCAGCAGGAAGTCGTCATCGAGCGTCTTGGGCACAAAGTTGCCCGACGGGGCCAGCACGTGAATCCGCATGCCCGCCTGCGCGTGGTCGCACAGCCAGTTGGACGCGTATCCGTCCGCGGTTCGCTTGACCGTGACAGTGAGCGCGTCGTCGGTGAACGGCGAGCTGCACAACGAGTAGCAGCGGGCCACCGAGCCGGTGCGCTCGCTGGGAATGCGCAGTGTCAGGAACTGGCCCGGTGCGTAGCGCAGCCGCTCGGGCGGGATGTGGGGATCCCCCTGCTCGTTCGGCACCGCGAACACCAGCGACCGCGCGTCCTCGGTTTCGGCGACGACCTCGGCGATCAGCAGTTCAAGGACGTGGTCACCGAGTGGCTCGTCGGGAATCGCCTCGGTCAACGCCCGTCCTCCCTTTCATCACAACTAGAACATGTTACAGAAAAGTGGATTCGTATCGCTACCAGCCGCAGGAATACCCTGCTCGACACAAATCGGAACGTGTTCTAGTCTCTGGTGTAAGTCCGCACTCCCAGGAGGCAAACTTAAGTGACGTCCATTCAACAGCGTGATGCACAGTCGGTTTTGGCTGGCATCGATGATCTGCTTCCGCAGATTCGGGAGCGCGCTCAGGCGACGGAGGATCTGCGCCGGCTGCCCGACGAGACCGTTCAGGACCTCGAGGACGTCGGCTTCTTTACCCTTTTGCAGCCCGAGCAGTGGGGTGGACTGCAATGCGATCCCGCGCTGTTCTACGAGGCGACGCGGCGACTGGCGAGCGCATGCGGTTCTACCGGCTGGGTGAGCTCGATCATCGGCGTACACAACTGGCATCTGGCATTGTTCGACCAGCGGGCCCAGGACGAGGTGTGGGGCGAGGACCCGAAAACGCGGATCTCGTCGTCGTATGCCCCGATGGGTGCTGGCGTCGTGACCGACGGCGGCTACCTGGTCAGCGGCTCGTGGAACTGGTCATCGGGCTGTGATCACGCCACCTGGGCTTTCCTCGGCGGCCCGGTCATCAAGGACGGCCGTCCGGTCGACTTCGGCAGCTTCCTGATCCCGCGTACCGAGTACCGCATCGACGACGTGTGGCATGTCGTCGGCTTGCGCGGCACCGGCAGCAACACCATTGTCGTCAAGGATGTCTTCGTACCGCGGCACCGGTTCCTGTCCTACAAGGCAATGAACGACGGCACTGCCGGGGGATACCAGACCAACACCGCTCCGGTCTACAAAATGCCTTGGGGCACAATGCATCCCACTACCATCTCCGCGCCGATTGTTGGTATGGCCTATGGGGCGTATGACGCGCACGTGGAGCATCAGGGCAAGCGGGTGCGCGCGGCGTTCGCCGGGGAAAAAGCCAGGGACGACCCGTTCGCCAAGGTCCGCATCGCCGAGGCCGCCAGTGACATTGACGCCGCATGGCGCCAGCTGATCGGCAACGTCGGCGACGAGTACGCGCTGTTGGCGGCCGGCAAGGAGATTCCCTTCGATCTGCGTGCCCGCGCCCGTCGTGACCAGGTGCGTGCCACCGGGCGCTCGATCGCCTCGATCGATCGGCTGTTCGAGGCGTCCGGCGCCACCGCGCTTTCCAACGACGCTCCGATTCAACGGTTTTGGCGGGACGCACACGCCGGGCGGGTGCACGCCGCCAACGACCCAGAGCGCGCATATGTGATCTTCGGGAACAACGAGTTCGGGTTGCCGCCCGGCGACACCATGGTCTGATGCCACCGGCGACGATGCAGAGCGGAGCGATGAGGAGGAGCGGCGCTTAGTGACGGCGACCGAGGAGTTGACTTTCGAGTCCACCTCGCGCTTCGTAGAGGTGGACGTCGACGGACCGCTGAAGCTGCACTACCACGAGGCCGGGGTTGGCAACGACCAAACCGTCGTGCTGCTGCACGGCGGCGGCCCCGGAGCAGCGAGCTGGACGAACTTCTCGCGCAACATCCCCGTGCTGGCCGAGCAGTTTCACGTGCTGGCCGTCGATCAACCTGGCTACGGGCACTCCGATAAGCGCGCCGAGCACGGGCAGTTCAACCGCTATGCGGCAAGAGCGCTCAAAGGCCTCTTCGACCAGCTGGGCCTGGGACGCGTTCCGCTGGTAGGCAACTCACTGGGTGGAGGCACCGCGGTCCGGTTCGCCCTCGATTACCCCGATCGGGCCGGACGCCTGGTGTTGATGGGTCCCGGCGGGCTGAGTATCAACCTGTTCGCACCCGACCCGACCGAGGGTGTCAAGCGGCTGTCGGCGTTCTCCATGGCGCCCACCCGCGAGAATCTCCAAGCCTTCCTGCGGGTGATGGTCTACGACAAGAACCTGATCACCCCCGAGTTGGTGGACGAGCGGTTCGCGTTGGCCAGCACGCCGGAATCGCTGACCGCGACCCGGGCGATGGGAATGTCGTTCGCCGGGGCCGATTTCGAGCTCGGGATGATGTGGCGCGAGGTGTACAGGCTGCGTCAGCCCGTGCTGCTGATCTGGGGACGTGAGGACCGGGTCAACCCATTGGACGGCGCGCTGGTCGCGCTGAAGACCATTCCGCGTGCGCAGCTGCACGTTTTCGGGCAATGTGGGCATTGGGCGCAGGTGGAGAAGTTCGACGAGTTCAACAAGTTGACCGTTGATTTCCTGGGAGGTGCGTGATGAGCATCCGCTCTCTGGGCTATCTGCGCATCGAGGCCACCGATATGGCGGCTTGGCGCGAGTACGGCCTGAAAGTGCTCGGCATGGTCGAAGGCAAAGGGGCACCGCAAGGTGCCCCAGAGGCACTGTATTTGCGGATGGACGATTTCCCGGCCCGGCTGGTGATCGTGCCCGGCGAGCATGACCGGCTCATGGAGGCTGGCTGGGAATGCGCGAATGCCGAAGGCCTGCAGGAAATTCGGAATCGGCTCGATGTGGAGGGCACACCGTACAAGGAGGCCACCGCCGCCGAGCTGGCGGATCGCCGGGTGGACGAGATGATCCGGTTCTCCGACCCGTCGGGCAACTGCCTGGAGGTCTTCCACGGCGCCGCTCTGGAACACCGCCGGGTGGTCAGCCCATACGGGCACAAGTTCGTCACCGGTGAGCAGGGCCTGGGCCATGTGGTGTTGTCCACCCGAGACGACGCCGAGGCGTTGCACTTCTACCGGGACGTGCTCGGCTTCAGGCTGCGGGACTCGATGCGGATGCCGCCGCAAGTGGTGGGCCGGCCCGCCGATGGGGCACCCGCGTGGCTGCGCTTCTTCGGCTGCAACCCGCGTCACCACAGCTTGGCCTTCCTGCCGCTGCCGACCCCCAGTGGCATCGTGCACTTGATGATGGAGGTCGAAAACGCCGACGACGTGGGTCTGTGCCTGGACCGGGCGTTGCGCCGCAAGGTGCCCATGTCGGCCACCCTGGGCCGCCACGTCAACGACCTGATGCTGTCGTTCTACATGAAGACACCCGGCGGCTTCGATATCGAATTCGGTTGTGAGGGAAGGAAGGTCGACGATCACGACTGGATCGCCCGGGAAAGCACCGCCGTCAGCCTGTGGGGTCACGACTTCACGGTCGGCATGCAGAGCTGACGATGTCGGCGTCGGCGCAGATTGATCCGCGGGCCTTCCGGCAGGTGCTGGGTCAGTTCTGCACGGGGATCACGATCATCACCACCGTGCACGACGAGGTACCGATCGGCTTTGCCTGCCAGTCGTTCGCGGCGTTGTCGCTGGACCCGCCGCTGGTGCTGTTCTGCCCGACCAAGGTGTCGCGATCCTGGAAGGCCATCGAGGCCAGCGGGCGGTTCTGCGTCAACGTGCTGACCGAAAAGCAGAAGGACGTCTCGGCGCGATTCGGGTCGAAGGAACCGGATAAGTTCGCCGGAATCGACTGGTACCCTTCGCAACTCGGTTCGCCGATCATCGACGGGTCGCTGGCCTACGTCGACTGCACGGTGGCGTCCGTACACGACGGCGGCGATCACTTCGTGGTGTTCGGTGCGGTCCAATCGTTGTCTGAGGCTCCCAAGATCAAGCCGCGGCCGCTGCTGTTCTATCGCGGCGACTACACCGGCATCGAACCGGACAAGACCACGCCGGCCCAGTGGCGCGACGACCTGGAAGCGTTTCTCACCACCACCACCCAAGACACTTGGCTCTGAAATTCCCGCGAGCGTAACGCTGCTGCGATATCCGGCTTGATATTTCGCGATGGCGTTACGCCCCGCGACGATGCGCGCCGCGAAGCGGCGTGAGGAGGAGCGGGCAATCAGGCCGGGCCCCGCGACGATGCGCGCCGCGAAGCGGCGTGAGGAGGAGCGGGCAATCAGGCCGGGCCCCGCGACGATGCGCGCCGCGAAGCGGCGAGCTAGCGGGCTCAGGCCGGCGAACGGCGCGATGTTTAACAGCCGTCTGTTTCGGAAATGCCTCATCGCATGCACGCGACCGCGGCGGCTCTGATTTCAGCGGCCCCGGCACAGGCGCGCTGATCGATTGTGTGAATTCGCAGATCGATCAGGCCGGCGGCCACGGGCACCCGATGGCCCGTTGAGGGGGCGGGCCATCGGGGCCTTC
Organism: uncultured Actinomycetota bacterium; assembly: GCA_963730415.1. Lineage (GTDB taxonomy): Bacteria > Actinomycetota > Actinomycetes > Mycobacteriales > Mycobacteriaceae > Mycobacterium. Next base: position 178,850 of record CAVSSC010000011.1, read on the forward strand.
CCGTGCCAATCAAGTCGAGGGTGCGCGATAGCTATCGGCGTAGTTGGCCGAGGTGTCTTGCCGTGGCAGATCTGTCTCGGCCATGTGTTCTTCACTCCGCGCCGCATCGCGATCTAATGCGGTCGAGTCTTCAGTCTCACGTAAGTCAGCCCTGGCCTTCGGGTCGAGGCTGTCTGCACGCTTCCACTGTTCGTCAAGTCGCTCCCGCGATGTCGCCGCTTCGCTTTGATGCGTGACCGCTCGTTCCTGCAGCCTCGCGGCTTCGGCTGCCTTGACCTCCGCCTCGGCCTGTGCGGCACGCGCCTTGGCGGCGGTTTCCTGGGCAAGCGCTTCGCGTCGTTCAAGTTGGGCTGTCGCCAGCCTCGCTTGCTCGCGAATCTCCTCGGCTCGCCGTTGCCGGCGGCGACTCCTCGCTCTGCTGATCGTGACGGCCGCGGCCGCAATTAACAGAATCGCTGCTACTGCGGCGATCACAAGCCAAATAGTGCTGGTACTCATCATCAGCTCCGTTGATTCGACCGGTTGGTGGTTGTATCGGCAGCCTGCACGTAGGGGATCCCCTTATTTGGCGGAAGTAAAACAACGAACTTCGGGCCGGTGATCTGTAGCAGAACGGACCGCGCAGAACTTCCTCGTGGACATGGTGATCTCGGTGCGAAGATCATGGAAAGGAAGCCGCGAAACCTACGGCCACGACGGTCAGATCGGCAGGTAACCCAGATGGCCCGGACCACCTCATGGTTCGTGGGGCCGAAGCGGGGTCGTTACGACATCCTTCAGTTCGCGTATTGGACCGGGGCCGTGGTGGATGCCGCCATGGTGGTGCCGCTGTTGGTGCCGCGGATGGCCTCAGCGATGCTGGGCATCGACAGCTTTGCCCCGGCGCCCGACTACCGCTACGTTGCCGGGCTATGTGCGTCGTTGATGGCCGGTTGGGCCGCGCTGCTCGCGTGGGCCAGCCGCGAACCCGTCGACCGACGAGGGGTACTACTGCTCACAGTGTGCCCGGTGGTATTGGGACTGGCTGCCGCAGGTGTTTACGCGATAAGCAGCGGGCTAGTCCAGTCGGTCTACATGGCGCCGATCCTGGCCGTCCAGTTGGCTATCACGGTTCTGTTCCTGGCTGCGTACCAACGTGCCCGTGCCCTCGCGCGTGACCGTGATGGTCGACCGGGTGACCGGTAGTACTCAGCCGGGCGACGATCCGCTGAAGGTCCTCCAGCGGTGCGTTCGTGTCGAGCGGGATATGCGGGTGCGCTTCTTAACTGTGGCGAGCGCTGGCCCGGCCGGCATCATGACACCGCTACATGAAATCGAGGGCTTCGATCGTCGCGATAGGGCCTTCATGTGTCGGCCGGTTCGCGCCACCGATGCAGTACACCGTGTTGCCGACCGTTGCTACCACCTCAGCGTGACGCGCGGTCGGCATCGGGGGCAGGGTGCTCCACTTCCCGTCGGCGATGTCGTACATCTCCACCACGTTCAGCACCATCGCCGGTTCTTCGCCACCGACCGCCACGATTCGGCCATCGATATACGTGGCGCCGTAACTGCCGCGCGGGGTCGGCATGCCCACCAACTTGGTCCATGTCCCCGACGGCGGATCGAACCGTTCCAGCGCCGCAGAGTTCTTATCGGAGGAAAGGAACCTTCCGCCGATCGCGTACACGTAGGTGCCATCCGACACCGCAGCCAGGTGTTCGCGCGGCGTCGGCATGTCCGCGACGTCTTTCCATGAACTGCCGTCGAAGACCTCGGTCTGCGGGACGAGCTGCTTGGCGTTCTGCCCGCCGACGACCACGAGTTTGTCTCCGACCACCGCCGCCGCCAGCGCCGCCCGAGCGTGTGTGAGGTTCGGTAACTCCACCCAGTTGCCACCACGCAGCGCGAACACTTTATTGGACGCATCGGCGAGTTGATCGCTCGCACCACCGAGCACCACCACCTCGCCGCGGTAGGTTGCCGCCGCCGCGTGGTGCAGCGGCATGGGCAATGGAGGCCCGGTTTCCCAGGCTCCGGTGTGCGGGTCATAGCTTTCCACTGTCTGGAGCGCTACTCCGTTTCGCAGGCCACCCATGATCCAGATCTTGTTGTTGAGCACGGCCCACGCCATCATCAGCCTGGCAGTCGGCGCATCCGGTAGCGAACGCCATTGCGACGCCGGCTGAATCTTGCGCGCCGGCAGTTTCAGCACTTCCGCCGACGAGACCACCTGGCTATCGCCGACAGCAGTGGATCCGCCGATCGCATACACCGACTTCTCTACTGCGGCGACGGCCATGCCATGCCGCGCGGTCGCCATGTCGGGCAAACCGGCCCACGTCTTCGTCATCAGATCGAACACCGAAACGCTCTTGAGAACCTGCCCTGACGACAGGCCCCCGACCGCTATCAGACGTCCATCGGTGATTGCCACGCCGAGGTCACTGCGTGCTTCCGGAAGCGGCGGCAGGGACGCCCAGGTCTTCGCACCCGGGTCGTACGCCTCAACCGCCGCCAGGTCCGCGTTGCCACTGGTTCCGCCGATGGCGTACACCAGCTTTCCATCCGAGGCCGCGGCCAGCATCTGGCGCGGAGTCGGGATGGGCGCGCCCAGGGTCCAGGAGCTGCCGTCAAAAACCTCGGTGGTGTTCAGCAGCGCGCCGCTGGCGTCAACACCGCCCGCGACAACGAGGCGGTCCCCCACCACCGCCGCTGCCGCCGCCGCCCTGGGCTGCAACATATGCGGCAGCTCCACCCAGCGACTGCTGACCACCCGCCAAACCTGGTCGGTCGCAACGTTTTTGCCCCCGTCAGACTTCCAGCCACCGAGTACGACAGGGTTTCCTTGCCACGTCACCGCCGCTGCGTGCGAGACCGCAACCGGTAGATCGTCGCCGCCTTTCCAGCTGTCGATGACGGGGTCGTAGCCTTCCTGCAGTCCGGTGAGAGCGCCATCGCTGCGAATCCCGCCGAAAATCCAGATCGTGCCGTCAGCCTGCGTGGTCGCCGCCGCATCCCGCGAAACGCGCGCATTGGTGATTGCCTTCCACTGAGCTGGCGGCTGCGCGGTCGGTTGACTGACGGCGCTCGTGTGGTTGGTGTTGTCGGGCGAGAGCCCGAAGTACACACCGCCGACCACCAACAGCAGCACCACGACGGCTGCACCGGCAACCAAGCCGACGCGATTCCGCTTCTTCCCCGGCTCCGCGAACCAGGCAGCCGCCCGGGCCTTCAGCGGCGGCTTCCCGCCACCAGGCGGGACCGGGCCCGCTGACGCCCCTCGCCCGGGACCGCGCGGCGGGCTCTTCGCGCCACCGTTTCGTCCCGACGGCGCAAAAGTGTCTGACGTTGGCCGGACCTTTGGCTGCGTTGCCGCCCCGTGCCCGCCACGCAACAAGCTGGCCACTTCGGAGAACTCTTTCGGAGCACCGGGTCCCGAGGGCGGAAAGGACGCGGTCTCCATCGCGCCTTCATGAGCGATCGGCGCGCTGATCGCAGAGGTGGGGCCGTCGTGCCCCGCTAGCTCGTGGGTCGGTCCGGGCATGCTCGAGGTAACCGGACCCGGTGGCCGCATTACCTCGCTGGGCCCGCCGGGCGGGACGGAAGCAGCATGCGAGACATCTGTCGGCGCGCCTGTCGTTCGGCCGGTGATCGCCATCGCATCGGGTTTCAAGCCGTTGCGGCGCTGCGCGGCCTGCAAGTCGCGGCCGAACTCCTCGGCTGAGGCGGGCCGTTCGGCCGGGTCGATCGACATCGCTTTCTCGATCGCTGAGCACACCGCGTCCGGGATGCCGTCAGGACGCATGTCCGGGACACCTGTGCTACTGATCCGCAGATACTGCGCGATCAGGTCTTCGCCCTTTTTGCGCTCGTGTGCGGCGTTGCCGGCAATGAGTGCGTATAGGGTGGCGCCGAGTGATTAATGTCGGAGGCGACCGTTGCCGGATTGCCGGTCATCACCTCGGGCGCGGTGTAGTCAATTGTGCCGGAGAAGAACCCGGTCGCAGTCTCGTAGCCGCCTTCGATGTGGGCGATCCCGAAATCACTCAGCTGCGGTTCGCCGTAATCGTTCACGAGTATGTTCGCGGGCTTGATGTCGCGGTGCAAAGTGCCGCTCCTGTGCGCGGTTTCCAGTGCCCCGCAAAGCTTTACACCGATGGCCAACACCTCGGGCCAGGGGGTCGGTCCCTCTCGGCGCAGCCGCACTGCCAGCGAATCCGCGGAGTGGTACGGCATCACGATGTACGGCTTGCCACTTGCAGTGCGCCAACTCGCAGAATGTTGACGATGTTCGGATGTCCCGAGAGCCCGCCCATCGCGTAGCCCTCACGAAGAAAACGTTCCCGGCTCTCATCATCGAAATGTGACGGCAGCACCTTCACCGCAACGCTTCGCCCGAGAGCCGTCTCGTAACAGCAATAAATTACCCCGGCGCCACCTCGAGCCACCTGGCGCGCATCCTCGAAGCCGGCGGCCGCCAACTCCGTGGCGACCCCCCGCTGGACACCACGCCGTCGGACCTGGGTTCTTCAGGCATTTCGTGCCACTCAACTCCCGTCCAATAGAGATTGGCGAGCTCAAGACCAGGCCCTCGGGACCTCGCCGGTGTGCCTTTCTGCGACCTTCGTTATCAAGCCACAATCTGATGGCGGGCAGTTATCCGGTAAACGCCGATCGGCCGTGTGCTCAGGCTCGAGAAGGCTGCCACCAACGTGCTCGGGGTTCCTTCGGGTGACCCGGACACCACTGCGATTCCGGTACCACTCGGCGGACCTGCTCCACGTGCGCTCCACAACCGGCCCAAGTCGTCTTCCCGCAGGTGCGGCATCTGACGGCGTAGCACATCAGCGGGGGCCCTCCTCGAGGATCGGCGGCCCCTGGTAAGGCCGTTGCAACACGGCGAATTCGGGAACGCTCGCAGCGGTGAGGACCGCCTCCAGCAGGTGAACACCGTCCTCTTTGTTCGGGATTCGAGTCAGCACCGGTCCAAAGAACGCGCGGCCATCGACCGCGATGATCGGGCTGCCGGCGGAGCCGCCCAAAACATCTTGGCTGGCTTGGTGCGCATGCCTGACAGCCGGCTCGAAGCTGCTGTCGTCGAGCGCTTCGGAGAGCGATTCCTCAATTCCGTTCTCAGCGAGGACTTCGTGGATCACCTCCGGGGTGACCTCTTCCCGACGCACATGGATGCGATAACCAATCGAGTGATAGAGGCGCGCAAATGCGTCCGGTCCATGTTCGGTAGCGACTGCGGCGAATAGGCGTCCCAGCCGCCGTGATCGGTCCATCATGCGCTGTTGCCTGGCATCGACGTCTTTGCCTTCGTTGAGAACCGCCAGGCTCATCTGCCGCAGGGTGACCGGCGTGTGGGTTATCTGCGCGGCGTCGAGCAGCCATCTCGAGGCCACCCAGGAAAAAGGGCATATTGGATCGAGATAAAGGTCAACGTCAGCCACTGGCTCCTCCTTCTGCAACGCTTGGGCCCGAGCACGACGTACCCGCTGCGTCACGTCCTTGCGACCGTGAACACCGTGCACTCGATGATACCCCCACGGGTATCAGCGTGTCGAAGCTGTTGCGGGCGGCCCGCCAGGCGGAGATGACGCTGGCAGCAGAATGGCTTTATGACGCTGGACCTGAACGGGTACTTCGACCGCATCAACTATCGCGACGCTGCCGAGCCGAACCTTGAGGTACTGCAGGGTCTGGTGACCGCGCACACCAGGGCGATTCCGTTCGAGAACCTCGATCCGGTGATGGGAGTCCCGGTCGCCGATCTGAGCCCAGCGGCCCTTACCGACAAGCTGGTTCACCGGCGCCGCGGCGGCTATTCCTACGAGCACAACGGCCTGATGGGTTACGTGCTGGCCGAAGTCGGGTTTCGGGTGCGCCGCTTGGCCGGCCGGGTGGTCTGGATGCTCCCGCCCGCCGCGCCGTTACCGGCGCAGACACACACGGTGTTGGCGGTAACGTTCCCCGGCTCCCATGGCTCATATCTCGTCGACGTCGGCTTCGGTGGGCAGACGCCGACCTCTCCCATCCGCATTGAAACCGGCATCGTCCAGCAGACAACGCACGAGCCGTACCGGCTGGAGGACCGCGGCGACGGGCTGGTCTTACAGGCCCTGGTCCGTGGCGAGTGGCAGCCGCTCTACGAATTCAGCACGCGGACCGCGCCGGAGATCGATCTGAAAGTGGGCAGCTGGTTCGTCTCAACGCATCCCTCGTCGCATTTCGTGACCAGCCTGACGGCTGCGCGCGTCACCGACGACGCCCGATTGAACCTGGCTGGCCGAAACCTGGCCATCCACCGTGCCGACGCTAGCGAGAAAGTCCGCCTCGACGACGCGGCGGCGGTAGTCGACACCCTGAGTGACCGGTTCGGCATCAACGTGGCCGACGTCGGCGAGCGCAGCGTGCTCGAAGCCCGCATCGACACGATGCTCGACGATTAGGCCGGCTACGCCGCCCGTTTTGCTCAGCCGGCCGAAAGCCAAGGGTCGATCCGTCGCAGCGCCTCTTCGATGTCGCTCGTCGGCCCGGCGAATGACAGCCGGACGAACGAATCGCCGCGCGTGGTGTCGAAATCGATACCCGGTGCGATGGCAACACCGGTGTCGGCCAGCAACTTTGAGCAGAACGCGAGTGAGTCGCTGGTGTAGTCCGAGACGTCGGCGTAGACGTAGAACGCACCGTCGGTGGGCGCCAGCCGGTCGACGCCGATTCGGCGCAGCCCGTCCAGCAGCAGCGAGCGGTTCCTCGCATAGTGCTGCAGATTGCAGTCGGCTTCGGTCCTCGCCTCTGGGGTGAACGCTGCCACCGCGGCGATCTGCGACAGCGTCGGCGGGCAGATGGTGAAGTTCCCGGTCAGGCAATCCACCGCTCGGCGCAGCGCGGGTGGCACCAGCAGCCAGCCCAGCCGCCAGCCCGTCATTGCGTAATACTTCGAAAAGCTGTTGACCACCACGGCGTCTCGTGATGTCTGCCAGGCGCAGCTGGTCTGCGGCGCCCCCTCGTAGACCAGGCCGTGGTAAACCTCGTCGCTGATCAGCCGCACTCCGGAGGCCTCGCACCAGGACGCGATCGCGGCCAACTCGACCGGTGGTATGACCGTGCCGGTGGGATTGGCCGGGCTGGCGACGATCACGCCCTGCACCGGCGGGTCGAGTTCGGCGAGCATCTGCGCGGTGGGCTGGAAGCGGGTCTCCGGCCCGCATGGGATCTGGACCACCTCACATCCCAGCGCCGACAAGATGTTTCGATAGCACGGGTAGCCGGGGCTGGCCAGCGCCACCCGATCACCCACGTCAAAACACGCCAGAAAGGCGAGCAGGAACCCACCCGAGGAACCAGTGGTAACCACCACCGCATCGGACTCGACGTAGATTCCATGCTGGCGCTGGTAATCCGCGGCGATCGCGGCGCGCAGCTCGGGGATGCCCAGTGCCACGGTGTAACCGAGCTCGTTGAGATGCAGGGCAGCCGCCGCGGCCGCTCGCACCGGCTCGGGTGCTCCTACGCTGGGCTGGCCCGCCGACAAATTCACCAGATCGCCGTGGCTGCGCTGGCGCTCCGCGGCCGCCAGCCAGACATCCATCACATAAAACGGGGGGATGCCGGCGCGCAGTGCGACATGGTCGTTCACGACGTTTTGAGCACCTCGGATTCCAGTCGGCCGAGCACCTGTCGCGGCGAGCTGAGCAGATGCGCACTGCCGTGTCCGCGTTTGAAATACAGGTGCATGTCGTGTTCCCAGGTGATCGCGATTCCGCCGTGCAGCTGGATGCCTTCAGCGGCCACCGTGCACAGCGCCTCGCTGGCGGCAAGGCGCGCAGTGGCGGCGTTGGTCGGAGTGGGGTCGTTGCACGCCTCGGACACGACGGCCTTAGCCGCGGCGATCGCGACATACAGATCGGCCATCCGATGCTTGAGTGCCTGAAAGCTGCCAATCGGACGGCCGAATTGCACTCGGTTCTTGGTGTATTCGACGGTCAGTTCCAGACACCGTTCCGCGGCGCCGATCTGCTCGGCGGCCAGCAGGATGGCCGCGGTGTCAGCGATGCCCGGGTCGGCGCCCAAGGGCACGGCCTGTTCGGCCTGCATCCGGGCCAGGCGGCGGGTGGGGTCCATAGTGGCAACGGGCTGCGCACTGAATCGGGTCCACCTGCTCAGCTCGCCGTCGGCGGCCGCTACGACGACATCGGCGATATCGCCGTTGACCACATAGTCGGCATCGAGCACCAGCGCGCCGATTGAGCCACCTTCGGCAAGGCCTTCCAGTGTCGCGGCGTCCGGCTCGGGCGCGGCCAGCAGAGCCAGCTCCGCCAGCGTGGTGCCCAGCAGCGGAGAGGGCACCAGGGCCCGGCCCAGCTCCTGCAAAACTATTGCGGCATCGGCCAGTTCGCCGCCCGCGCCGCCCAGCTCCTCAGGAATCACCAACGCGGCGGCGCCGACCTGCTCACACAGCAGCTGCCACAGCGACTCGTCGTAGCCACGGTCGGACTCCATCGCGGCGCGCACCGCCGCCGGGTCCGCGTGCTTGGCCACCAGAGCAGCGACGGTTTCCCGTAGCATCTCCCGTTCTTCGGTCATGAGCGCCGCTCCTCCTCATCGGACGCGGGCCGTGCCCCCACATCGTTTCTGCTCTGCATCGTCGCGGCGCGGGTCATAGCGCCTCCAGCACTCTGCGCCGATGCGCCTCGGAATCGCCCCAGGCCGAGCGTAATGCTTGCACCCGCAGCAGCCATAGGGACAGATCATGTTCCTGGGTGAACCCGATCGCGCCGTGGGTCTGCAACGCCGAACGCGCCGCCAGGAGGCCTGCCTCGGATGCTGCCGCTTTGGCCGCACTGACATCGCGAGGCTCCAACGACAAGGCCGCGCCGTATACCAGTGGGCGGGCCAGCTCGATCGCGATGTGCACGTCGGCGAGCTTGTGCTTGATCGCCTGATACGAACCGATCACCCGGCCGAACTGCGCGCGTTGCTTGGCGTAGTCGACGGTGGCGTGAAGCAGCGCTTCGGCGGCACCGACCAGCTGCGCCGCGGTGGCCAGCGCCCCGAACTCGTAGGCGCGCTTAACGTCTGCTTCCCAGGTTTCGCCGGTTGCGGTTACGTCGTAAAGGCGGCGGCTGGGGTCGACGGACTCGTGGCAGTCACCTGGCGTTCCTTCAGTAACGCCGTCGTCGGTGGCCAAGAGCACCAGCCCAGCCGCGTCGGCGTCCACCGCGCGTGGCGTCTGCGGCGGCAGTGCGACAGTGGCGATGAGCTCTCCAGAGGCCAGCCCGGTGCAGCGCTCGTCATCGGTGAGCAAAATTGGTGCCACAGCGATGGATTCGGTTACCGGCCCCGGCACGCACCAGCGCCCCAGGCGCTCGAGTGCGACCACCAGGTCAACCGGATGGGCATCGATGCCGTCGAATTTCTCAGGTACGGCCAGTGCGGTGACGCCGAGGTTGGCCAGCTGCTCCCACACCTTACGGCCGGGCGCCACGTCGCCCGCGGACCACGCACGCACCGCGCCGGGCAGGTCTGCTGCGCCGAGTGCCGCGTCGATGCTGGCCGCGAAGTCGCGCTGCTGGTCGTCTAGTTCGAATTTCACCGTGTCTTCTGCCCCTCTTTTTCTCGAGGCAGGCCCAGCAACCGCTCCGAGATGATGTTGCGCTGAATTTCGTTGGTGCCGGCGTAGATCGGGCCGCCCAGTGCGAACAGCAGGCCATCGGTCCAGGGGCCGGCGAGCTCCCCATCGGCGGCGAGGATGTCGAGTGCGGTCTGATGCAATACCACGTCGAGGTCGGACCAGAAAACTTTGGTCACCGACGATTCGGCACCCAGCTCACCGCCGGCGGCCAGCCTGGTCACCGTGCCGAAGGTCTGCAGCCGGTAGGCCTGCGCCTTGATCCAGCCATCGGCAACCCGGTCGGCGAACGCTGCGGGTGAGCCGGTGTCTTTCCAGAGCTGCACCAATCGTTCTGCCGTCGCCACGAAGCGAGCCGGACTGCGCAGTGACATACCGCGCTCGTTGCTCGACGTGCTCATGGCCGCCCGCCAGCCCTCGTGCGGGGTGCCGATCACGTCCTCGTCGGGCACGAAGACGTCATCGAGAAAAATCTCACCGAAACCAGTATCGCCACCTAGCTGAACGATCGGCCGTACCGTGATGCCCTTGGCTTTCAAGTCAAACATGAAATACGTCAGGCCGTGATGCCGCTCGGCTGCGGGGTCGGACCTGAACAACCCGAATCCCATCTCGGCGAACGGCGCCCGCGAGCTCCAAATCTTCTGCCCGTTGAGCAGCCAGCCGCCATCCGTCTTGGTCGCCGTGGACCGCAGTGATGCCAGGTCGCTGCCGGATTCGGGCTCCGACCAAGCCTGCGCCCAGATCTGTTCGCCGCTGGCCATTTTGGGCAGAATCCGGTCTAGCTGCTCCTCAGTGCCGTGCGCGAACAGCGTCGGGGCCAGCATCGAGGTGCCGTTGGCGCTGGCCCGGCCCGGCGCCCCGGCACGGAAATATTCCTCCTCGAAAACCACCCAGTGCAGCAGCGGCGCGTCGCGGCCCCCGTACTTCTTCGGCCAGGTGATCACCGACAGGCCGGCATCAAACAGCACGCGGTCCCAATGCCGGTGCTGGGCAAAGCCTTCGGCGTTATCGTAGGACTTCGTCGGGATCGCCTCGGCGTTGGCCGAAAAGAATTCTCGCACCCCGGCCTGGAAGGCCAGTGTCTCTTCGTCTAATTCCAGATCCATTAGGCCAGCTCTCGCAGTTGTGCTTTGACCACCTTGCCGCCCGCGTTGCGTGGCAACGCGTCGACGAACCGCACCGACCGCGGTGCCTTGAAGTTCGCCAAATGCTCACGGGTGTAATCGATCACAGATTGCTCATCGAGTTTTGCGCCGGGCCGGGTCACCAGGAACGCCCGGCCGACCTCGCCCAGCCGCTCGTCGGGAACTCCGATCACCGCCGCGTCGGCCACTCCTTCCATCCGGGCCAGTACCTGTTCGACCTCGGCGGGGTAGACGTTGAATCCGCCGCAGATGTACATGTCTTTGAGCCGGTCGGTGATGCGCAGGTTGCCGGCCGCGTCGACGGCACCGATGTCACCGGTGTGCAGCCAACCGTCGGCGTCGATAGTGGCCGCAGTCGCCTCCGGGTCGTCGAGGTAGCCCAGCATCACATTCGGCCCGCGCAGCAATACCTCTCCCGCTTCTCCCGGCGCTGCCGAATCGATGCGCAATTCGAAGTCGGCGAACGGGCGCCCGCAGGTGGTGGCGACGGTGACCGCGTCGTCGTCGGCGCGGCACATGGTTCCCATGCCATTGGCCTCGGTCAACCCGTAAGCGGTCAGCACGATGTCGATGTCGAGTTCGGATTGCATGCGCTCCACCAACACGACCGGCACGGTGGCCGCCCCGGTCACCGCAAACCGAAGTGAGCTCAGGTCGTAATCGTGGCGTGCCGGATGGTCCAACAGGGTCTGGTAGATGGTGGGCGGCCCGGGCAACACGGTGATGCGGTGTTGCTCGATCGCTTGCAGCGCGCGCACCGGGTCGAAGGTCAAGTGCGGGATCAATGTCGCACCGGTCTGCAGACAGGCCAGGATGCCGGCCTTATAGCCAAAATTGTGGAAGAACGGGTTGATGCACAGGTAGCGGTCATCGCTGGTGATCTTGCCGTTGGCGGCCCAGGACGCCGAAGCCGATAGCGATTGCCGGTGTGCGCACAGCACACCTTTGCTGCGGCCGGTGGTGCCGGAAGTGAAAAGGATGTCGCTGACGTCATCGGGCATGACGGCGGCGGCGCGGGCAACGACCGCGTCGGTGTCGGTACCGCGGGCGATGTATTCGTCCCACGTTCCGTCGTCCGCTTCGATCGGTACTCGGACGATGTGGCGCAGCGCCGGCAGGGCGTCGCGGTCCAGGCCGGCGACCCGGTCGGCGCCGAGAAATCGCCCCATTGCGAACAACACTGGCGCACGAGTGCGGGCCAGGATGTCGGCGGCTTCTTCGGCGGTGTAGCGGGTGTTCAGCGGCACCATGGCAGCGCCGGCGTGGTGGATCGCCAGGCAGGCGACCACCCAATGCCAGGTGTTCGGCGACCAGATGGCCACCCGGTCTCCCGGCTTCACGGCGAGGCTGATCAGGGCGGCGGCTGCTCGGTGTACCTCATCGCGCAGGGCAGCTGCCGTGAAGGATCGGTCTTCGGTGATCAATGCGTCGTGATCGGGGAGCTGGTGCGCCAAACGATCCAGCGCCGCGGGCACGGTGCGGGGATCGTTGGTCATTGGCGACGCTCCTCAAGTTCTGATTGCCCGGCTCGCCCCCTCGCCGCTGCGCGGCGCATCGTCAGCCGGGCCCTGCTCGATTGGGCAGCTCCTCCTCACGCGGCTCCGCCGCGCGCATCGTCACCGCGCTACGAAGCAAGTGCTTGGTAGGTTAGCCTACAGGGCATGCAGGACGTCGAGGAGTTCCGGGCGGAGGTCCGCCAGTGGCTCGCCGACAATCTGGTCGGCGAATTCGCGGCACTTAGGGGCCTCGGGGGACCCGGGCGCGAGCACGAGGCATTCGAAGAGCGCCGGGCTTGGAACCAGCATCTCGCGGCAGCCGGTCTGACGTGTCTCGGGTGGCCGGTCGAACATGGTGGGCGTGGTCTCCCGACCGCGCACCGGGTGGCGTTCTACGAGGAGTACGCCCGCGCCGACGCACCCGTTAAGGTCAACCACTTCGGCGAGGAGCTGCTGGGGCCGACGCTGATCGCGTTCGGAACGCCCGAGCAGCAGCAGCGTTTCCTGCCGCGCATCCTCGACGTCACCGAGCTGTGGTGTCAGGGATATTCCGAACCCGGCGCCGGCAGCGACCTGGCCAACGTCTCCACCACCGCCGAGCTCGATGGCGACCAATGGGTGATCAACGGCCAGAAGGTCTGGACGTCGCTGGCGCATCTGTCGCAGTGGTGCTTCGTGATCGCGCGCACCGAGAAAGGCTCCAAGCGGCATGCCGGGTTGTCGTACCTGCTGGTGCCGCTGGACCAGCCCGGCGTCCAGGTCCGGCCGATCGTTCAGATCACCGGGACCTCGGAGTTCAACGAGGTGTTTTTCGATGACGCCCGCACCGACGCCGGCATGGTGGTCGGGCAGCCGGGCGACGGCTGGCGCGTGGCGATGGGAACGCTGACCTTCGAACGCGGCGTCTCAACACTGGGCCAGCAGATCGTCTACGCCCGAGAGCTTTCGAGGCTCGCCGAGCTCGCGCAACGCAACGGCGCCGCCGATGACCCGTTCATCCGAGAGCGGCTGACCCGGGCGTGGACCGGCCTGCGGGCCATGCGCAGCTATGCCCTGGCCACCATGGACGTCGAGCAGCCTGGCCAGGACAACGTCTCAAAGCTGTTGTGGGCCAACTGGCATCGTGATCTAGGCGAGCTGGCAATGGACGTGATCGGCAAGCCCGGGATGACGTTGTCCGACGACGAGCTCGATGAATGGCAACGGCTGTTTCTGTTCACCCGCGCCGACACGATCTATGGCGGATCCAACGAGATCCAGCGCAACATCATCGCCGAGCGGGTGCTCGGCTTGCCGCGGGAGGTTAAAGGATGAGTTTGTCCGAAGCACCGAAAGAGGTTGCCGGACATGGACTTTTAGATGGCAAGGTGGTCGTGGTGACCGCGGCCGCGGGCACCGGCATCGGTTCAGCGACCGCGCGGCGGGCCCTGGTCGAGGGCGCCGACGTGGTGATCTCCGACCATCACGAACGGCGGCTGGGGGAGACGGCGGAGGAGCTAGCCGCGCTGGGTTTGGGCCGGGTCGAGAGCGTGCTGTGTGACGTGACGTCCACCGCACAGGTGGACGCACTGATCGCATCGACCACCGCCCGGATGGGCCGACTCGACGTACTGGTCAACAACGCCGGGCTGGGCGGGCAGACGCCGGCGGTCGACATGACCGACGACGAGTGGGACCGCGTTCTGGACGTGACCCTGACGTCGGTGTTCCGGTCCACCCGCGCGGCGCTGCGGTATTTTCGCGACGCGGCGCACGGCGGGGTGATCGTCAACAACGCAAGTGTTTTGGGTTGGCGGGCACAGCACTCGCAGTCGCACTATGCGGCCGCCAAAGCGGGAGTTATGGCGTTAACCCGTTGTAGTGCAATAGAAGCCGTCGAGTACGGGGTCAGGATCAACGCGGTATCCCCGAGCATCGCGCGGCACAAGTTTCTGGACAAGACGACGTCGGCCGATCTGCTCGATCGGCTGTCGGCCGACGAAGCGTTCGGGCGGGCCGCCGAGCCGTGGGAAGTAGCGGCCACCATTGCGTTTCTGGCCAGTGACTACTCCAGCTACCTCACTGGCGAGGTCATCTCGGTGTCCAGCCAGCACCCGTGACCCAGCTAGCCGAGCAAGCGCTTGGTTGATACCCTGGTCAGGTGGACCGAGTAACCGGTCAGGCAAACAGCCGGCGCGACGAGCTGCTAGAGCTTGCCGCGACCATGTTCGCCGAGCGCGGATTGCGCGCCACCACCGTGCGCGACATCGCCGACAGCGCCGGCATCCTGTCGGGCAGTCTGTATCACCATTTCTCCTCTAAGGAGGAGATGGTCGACGACCTGCTGCGCGGTTTCCTGGACTGGCTGTTCGCCCGCTATCGCGAGATCGTGGACAGCGAGGCCAATCCACTGGAGCGGCTCAAGGGGCTGTTCATGGCGTCGTTCGAGGCGATCGAGCACCGGCATGCGCAGGTCGTCATCTACCAGGACGAAGCCCAACGGCTGTCGTCGCAACCCCGGTTCTCCTACATCGAGGACATGAACCGCCAACAACGCAAGATGTGGGTCGAGGTGCTCAATCAGGGCATCGATGACGGCTACTTCCGGCCCGACCTCAACGTCGACCTCGTCTACCGTTTCATCCGTGACACCACTTGGGTGTCGGTGCGCTGGTATCAACCCGGCGGACCGCTCACCGCAGACCAGGTGGGTCAGCAATACCTCGCCATCGTCCTAGGCGGAATCACCAAAGAAGGAGTCTGAAATGCCCGAGGCGTACGTCATCGACGCTGTACGTACCGCGGTTGGCAAGCGCAATGGCGCACTGGCCGGGATACATCCTGTCGACCTGGGTGCCCTGGCGTGGCGCGGACTGCTCGACCGGGCCGACGTCGACCCCGCTGCTGTCGAAGATGTAATCGCTGGTTGTGTTGACGCCATCGGGGGGCAGGCGGGTAACATCGCCCGCCTCTCCTGGCTGGCCGCGGGCTACCCGGAAGAGGTTCCCGGCGTCACCGTGGATCGGCAGTGCGGGTCCAGTCAGCAGGCGATTTCGTTTGGCGCACAGGCGATCATGTCCGGTACGGCCGACCTCATCGTGGCCGGCGGCGTGCAGAACATGAGCCAGATCCCGATCTCGTCGGCCATGACCGTGGGCGAGCAGTTCGGATTCACCTCGCCGACCAACGAGTCCAAGCAGTGGCTGCACCGGTACGGCGATCAGGAGATTTCACAGTTCCGCGGCTCGGAGCTGATCGCCGAGAAATGGAACCTCTCGCGTGAAGAGATGGAACAGTACGCCCTGACCAGCCATGAGCGCGCGTTCGCCGCGATCCGCGGCGGCCACTTCGACAACGAAATCATCACTGTTGAAACCGAATCCGGACCATTCCGGGTCGACGAGAGTCCGCGCGAATCGTCGCTGGAGAAGATGGCCGGCCTGAAGCCGCTGGTCGAGGGCGGTCGGCTGACGGCGGCGATGGCCAGTCAGATCTCCGACGGCGCCAGTGCTGTGCTGTTGGCTTCCGAGCGGGCCGTCAAAGACCACAAGCTGACGCCGCGGGCCCGCATCCACCACGTCAGTGCTCGCGCCGCCGACCCGGTCTTCATGCTCACCGGGCCCATTCCCGCGACCCGCTATGCGCTGGAAAAGGCCGGGCTTTCCATCGACGACATCGACACCGTCGAAATCAACGAGGCGTTCGCGCCAGTAGTTTTGGCCTGGCTCAAGGAAGTTAAGGCGGACCCAGAGAAGGTCAACCCCAACGGCGGCGCGATCGCGCTCGGTCATCCACTGGGTGCCACCGGCGCCAAGCTATTCGCCACGATGCTCAACGAGCTCGAGCGCATCGGGGGACGCTATGGTTTGCAGACGATGTGCGAGGGCGGCGGCACCGCGAACGTGACGATTATCGAGCGCCTCTAGGCCATCAACGCCCGGGCTCAGGTCTTCGGGGATCCGTTCTTCACTTTGAGGTAGTGCTCAATGCCGACTCGGGCGAAAGTGCGTTGCCGTTGGGTCGACAGCATGGGCAGGGCCGCTGCCGCGTCGATGATCTCAGGCTGCACCACGTCGTAGCTTTCGCCCTGAGACGAGATGGTCGCTCGCCCCGCGGCAAGGACGTTCTGCAACCAGTCCACGTGTGTGCCATAGGGCAGGGGTATGACAAAGCCGTCTGTCAGGCGCTCGGCCACGACGGGCGTGGTGTACTGCTTGCCTGACCGTCGACCGGTGTGCCGGATCGCCGCTGCGTACCAGTGTTTGTGGCCGGCCAGCTGCACCATCAGCGGGTTGAGCAGGTATTTGTTCGAAGCACGTACGGCGTTCAAGAGCGGATTGGGCCAAGACCCCGGTGTCAGCGCACTCATTCCTCCAGGATGACCCCGGGAGGTGAGCCAGAGCCAGGGTCTTTAGTCGACGGCTTATCGTTCTTCGACCAGCGCAGACGCCGCCTGCAGATGCTTGATCGCGTCACGAATGATCGAGTCGATCAATTCGGCGCACGATGGCAGGTCGTCGAGGATGCCGGCCACCTGTCCGGAGGCCAGCACCCCGGCCTCGGTGTTGCCCTCGACCAGTCCGGCTTTCAGCAGCATCGGGGTGTTGGCCGCCATCACCACCTGTGACCAGGTGAGGTCTTTGCCGTGGCGCATCGCCAGGCCGTCGCTGATCATCGAGCGCCAGGTCATCTGCGACATCTGTTTGAACTTTGCCGCATTGCGCACAGCCGCCACGAAACCTCTTGCGGGCGAACCGCTTTCCAGCTTCTCGACCAGACCGGTGCGCAGCACACGGTGCGGCATGCCGTCGACTCGCGTGGTGACCACCGTGCCATCTAGCGCCGCCTCGAGGTAGCGCCGTTTGACCGCATCGGGCACGGTCGAATCCGAGGTGAGCAGAAAGCGCGTGCCCATCGCCACGCCGGCGGCGCCGTAGCACAACGCGGCCGCGAGCCCGCGCCCATCGAAGAATCCCCCCGCCGCGATCACCGGGATCCCGGTGCCCTGCAAGGCGTCCAGCACGGACGGCAGCAGCAGCGTCGTGGCGACGGGTCCGGTGTGCCCGCCGCCCTCGCCGCCCTGCACGATCATCGCATCGGCGCCCCAGGCCGCGACCTTGCGCGCGTGTTTGGCCGCGCCGATCGACGGGATGACCACCGCCCCGGCGTCTTTCAGCCGGGCGATCAGCTCCTGCTTGGGTGCTAAAGCGAATGACGCCACCTTCACGCCTTCGCGGATCATCAACTCGACACGGTCGGGCGCGTCGGCGGCGTCGGCGCGGATGTTCACCCCGAACGGTTTGTCGGTGGCGTCCTTGACCTTGCCGATGGCTGTCGCCAACTCGTCGAGCGTCATGGTGGCCGAAGCCAGGATGCCCAGTCCGCCCGCGTTGGCCGTGGCGGACACCAGCCGGGCCCCGGCCACCCAGCCCATCCCGGTTTGGACCAGCGGGTGCTCGACACCGACCAGCTCAGTCAGCGGCGTGCGCAATTTCATGACCGTATCTCTCTGTCCCGCAATGACTTCGGATCGATAACCTCGCGGATCAGGTGCAGTTCGTCGTCGGTCGGCAGCCTGGTCTCCTCGGCCTCCTCAAGACCATGCACCTCGAATGCGGTGGCTTCTCGAACGTCATCGGGTGACACCCCAGGGTGCAAGGTGAGCGCCCGCATCGTCCGGTCCGGGCCACCGAAGTCGAACACGCCGAGGTTGGACACCACCCGATACGGGTTGGCGAACCGGAACGCCGGGTTGTCGGCGTCCACCTTGTCCCAGCCGATACCGCAGACCACGTCGACCGCCTCGCAGAACACCCGCTTCGAGTGGTTACCGACCCAGTAGCTGGTCGCGTGGTTGATGGTGTTGCCCGGCGCGCCCCGGAGGCCGAACATCTGTCGGGTCGGGTGTTGCAGCGGACCGAACGCCGAGATGTTCTGATTGCCGAAACGGTCAACTTGATTGGCGCCCATCACCACATGCCGCCGCCCCCAGGCCAGTGTTTCGAACACCCGGCCAAACGGCATCCAACCCTCGACGGCACCGGACGCCCCCAGCGCCGGGGTGTCCGCCAGCAGCTGCGCCTCGCCGTCGGTCAACAAGATGTCCGGTGAGAAGGTCAACCGGGCGAGCCGCGCGCCGACCGAGGCCATGTTCGCCATCGGGCTGATCATGATCTCGCCAGCGTCCCTGAACAATTCGGCGCAGGCGACCGCACAGACTTCGGCTCGAGTGCTCACTTCAATGCCTCCTCTCCGAAAGTGCGCACGGCCGCTTGATAGTCGTCTTCACTGCCCGACAGATAGGTCTGGACGAACTTCTGCCAGCTCTCTTCGGTCGAGGCGGCCTCGGCATAGTGCCGCTGGAACTTCTCGTCACGGCCGTAATCCGGTGCGGCGGTGGTGAAGTGGGCACCACCCGGCGTTTCCACCACCGCGTCGATCATCATCCGGTTCACCAGCAGAGCCTGCGGCGGGACGGCCTTGACCAACTCTTGGGTGGAGACCACGCGCTCCACCGACAGGTAGCGTTTTTCGGCGGCCATCAGGAACAGGTCATCGAAGTAGGGATCGATCCCGGTGTAGGCCGCATTGCCTTGGCTGTCACCGAGATTGAGGTGCACAAAAGCGGCGTCCAGGCGCAACGCCGGCATGGCGATCAGCGTCTCGTGTCCACCGCCGGGCGCTGGGTAGGGGCTGGTTACGGTGCGCAGCTCGCCCTCCCAAAAGTCCGGGACCGAACTGCCCAGCCCGGCCCGGGTCGGCAGAAACGGCAGACGCTGTGCTGCTGCTTGCAACCCGCAGCGCAGCATCCCCTCGTCCATCTCCCGGGCCTCGATCGCCCCACTGGTGCGCGCCTTAGCGAACCACGGGTCGTAGAAGGGTGGCGAGTCCAGCGAGACGAAGCCGTAGTAGACGCGTCGTACCTTGCCGGCCGAGCACAGCAGTCCCAAATCCGGCCCGCCGTAGGTGACCACCGTCAAGTCCGTGATGTCGGTACGCAGCATGGCACGCACGAACGCCATGGGTTTGCGCCGCGATCCCCAGCCGCCGATGCCAATCGTCATGCCGCTGCGCAATTGCGCGACGGCGTCGTCGAGAGTAGTTCGCTTGTCGGTCATTACGCGCCGCTCCACCTCATCGCTACTCCTCTCGTGGTCGTCGGCGGCTATGACTTCTTCACGAATGCGTCGCGGTGCTCGTCGGACACGCCAGCGAGATTGAGCTCGAACGTAAAGCCTTGCTCCATGCGGTAACTCGAGTTGACTCGTTGCACGTCGATGAAGTTGAGCGCCTCTTTGGCCGCACGGATGACGCGAGTGTCTTTGGCGGCTATGTCGCGGGCCACCCGTAAAGCGGCCTCGTCCAGCTGATCTCGTGGCACCACCTCGTGCACCGAGCCGAAGTGGTGCAAGGTGGCCGCGTCCACGGTGGCTGCGGTGAAGAACAGCCGCCGCATCATGTGCTGAGGCACCAGGCGCGACAAATGGGTGGCTGCGCCGAGCGCGCCGCGTTCCACTTCGGGCAGCCCGAAGGTGGCGTCGTCGGAGGCCACGATGACGTCGGAGTTGCCGACCAGGCCGATGCCGCCGCCGACGCAGAATCCGTTGACCGCCGCGATCACCGGCACTGCGCATTCGTAGACCGCGCGGAACGCGGCGAAGCAGCCGCGGTTGGCGTCGATGAGCGCGGTGAATCCCTCGGTGCGCTGCATCTCTTTGATGTCCACCCCGGCGTTGAAGCCGCGGCCCTCGGCCCGCAGGATTACTGCGTGCGTTTCGGGGTTCTCGCCAGCGGCCGTGATTGCGTCGGCGAGTTCGAACCAGCCGCGCGACGGGATGGCGTTGACGGGCGGGTAGTCGATGGTAACCGCGACTATGCCCGGTTGGGTGGTGGTGGATGTGATGGGCAAGGTGCCACTTCCTTGTGGGGGTAACTACCTAAGCAAGCACTTGCTTGGTACGCTAGCACAGTGACTCGCGCCGAAGCACCCGACGCCATCAAGCTGGGGCTGGCCGGGCGGGTGGTTCTGGTCACCGGGGGCGTTCGGGGTGTAGGTGCCGGTATTAGCTCGGTTTTCGCCGAGCAGGGCGCGACCGTCATCACCTGCGCGCGACGGGCCGTCGAGGGATTGCCCTATGAGTTTCACTCCTGCGACGTTCGCGACGACGACGCTGTCAAAGCATTGGTCGATGCAATCTTCGAGCGGCACGGCGGGCTCGACGTCGTTGTCAACAACGCCGGAGGTTCGCCGTACGTGCTGACCGCGGATTCCAGTGCAAAGTTCAACCGCAAGATCATCGAGCTCAACCTGATTGGTGCGCTGTCGGTTTCACAGCACGCGAACGACGCGATGCAAAATCAACAGCACGGCGGGTCGATCATCAACATCTGCAGTGTCAGCGGCCGACGCCCGACACCGGGCACCGCCGCGTACGGAGCCGCTAAGGCGGGCTTGGAAAGCCTCACGCAGACACTGGCAGTGGAATGGGGACCGAAGGTCCGGGTGAATGCGTGCGTGGTCGGCATGGTGGAGACCGAACAGTCGGAACTGTTCTACGGTGACGCCGAGTCGATCGCCGCAATCTCGAAGAACGTGCCGCTCGGCCGGCTGGCTAAGCCTGACGATGTCGGTTGGGCCGCAGCATTTCTGGCCTCGGATGCGGCGTCCTACATCAGCGGTGCCACGTTGGAGGTGCACGGGGGCGGCGAGCCACCGCACTATCTCGCCACCACGAGCGCGATCAAGTAGAGGAGACAACAACTATGGGAGTGGTCGACGGCCGCGTCGTCATCGTCACCGGAGCGGGCGGCGGTATCGGTCGCGAGCATGCGCTGGCCCTCGCGGCCGAAGGTGCGCGCGTGGTGGTCAACGACATCGGAGTGGGCCTGGACGGTTCACCGGCAAGCGGCGGCAGCGCTGCCCAGGGTGTGGTCGACGAGATCACCGCAGCCGGGGGTGAAGCCGTCGCCAACGGATCCAACATCGCGGACTGGGACCAGGCGGCCAACCTGATTGCGACTGCTGTCGAAACCTTCGGCGGTCTGGACGTTTTGGTGAACAACGCCGGCATCGTGCGCGACAGGATGATCGCAAACACCAGCGAGGACGAGTTCGACGCCGTCATCGCCGTGCATCTCAAAGGCCATTTCGCAACGATGCGCCACGCCGCGTCGTACTGGCGCGGCCTGTCCAAAGCGGGCAAAACCGTTGATGCACGAATCGTCAACACCAGTTCTGGTGCGGGACTGCAGGGCAGCGTCGGGCAGGGGAACTACAGCGCCGCCAAGGCCGGCATCGCGGCGCTAACGCTCGTCGGCGCAGCAGAAATGGGTCGTTACGGCGTCACCGTCAATGCCATCGCACCGTCAGCCCGCACCCGCATGACCGAAACCGTCTTCGCCGAGATGATGGCCAAGCCAGAAGAAGGGTTCGATGCGATGGCGCCGGAGAACATCTCGCCGCTGGTCGTCTGGCTGGGCAGCGCGCAATCCCGCGGGGTCACCGGCAAGGTGTTCGAGGTCGAGGGCGGCATCATCCGGGTCGCCGAGGGCTGGGCGCACGGCCCGCAGGTTGACAAGGCTGCAAAGTGGGATCCCGCCGAGCTGGGGCCCGTCGTCGCCGACCTCCTCGCTAAGGCACGCCCGCCGGTTCCGGTCTACGGGGGCTAGCTGTTTGGGACCGGCGAGGTCGCAAACGTTAGGGGTCGCAGATGACGATCGGGATGGTCCGGTCGGTCCAGGACTGGTAGTCCTCGTAGGACGGGTACATGTCCACCAATTTTGGCCAGTAGTGGGCGCGCTCTTCGTCGGTGGCGTCCCGCGCGGTCAGGTCGAGCACCTCTTTTTTGATCTGCACCTGGACTTTGGGATTGGCCTTGAGGTTCAGGTACCACATCGGGTTCTTCGCAGCACCGCCCTTCGAGGCCGCGACAATCACCCGGTCGCCGTCACGCAGGAAATACAGTGGGCTGATCCGCGGCTCGCCGGTTTTGCGGCCGGTGGTGGTCAGCAGGGCAACGGGAATCTTCTGGAACGTGCCACCAAGGCCCTCCCCGCCGTTGCGTCGGTACATGAACGTATTGAGGCGCGACATCCACTTGATCAGGAAGTCGGTGTAAGGCGCATTCACAAAGCGTGGTGGCGATTTCGGCATGACGACATCCTAGGCTGCACGCGTTAGCGCTGAATGAATGGTTGGAAGCGGACCTTGATGTGATGGATTTCGGCTTTCCCGCTGGGAGCTTCGGCGGGAATCACGAAGGTCTCGTTGACCCGCGCGGCCAGCCGCCGGCCGCCGAACGCCGCCTTGGTCAGCACGTCGTAGGCCGCGTGCACTTCGTCTCCGTCGATACGGTAATCGGGCGGCGTCGTGTTGGCGAGGAACCGGTACTGGGGCCCGCGATTGAGGCTGCGCCGCAGGTGATTTCCGGAAAACCCGTTCTTGACTCCCTGCTCGATGCGGGTGCACCGGGCAGCGAATGGAACGGCGTCGCCGTCATGGCTGACAAGCGCGTCGATGTATGACTGCGCCGCGGCGATGCGGCTCTCTTCCGAGACGATCACTACGAGCTAGATACGCTCGATGATGGTGCCGGTAGACAGGGCGCCGCCTGCGCACATGGTGATCAGCGCGGTGCTCTGGTCGGTGCGCTCCAGCTCGTGCAATGCGGTGGTGATCAGCCGGCTGCCGGTGCTGCCCACCGGGTGGCCGAGCGCGATCGCGCCGCCGTTGACGTTGACCTTGGCCATGTCGGGTTCGTGGACCCGCGCCCAGGACAGCACCACCGAGGCGAAGGCCTCGTTGATCTCGACGATGTCGATGTCGCCCATCTTCATTCCGGCCTTCTCCAGCACCTTTGCCGTCGACTGCACCGGGCCGTCCAGGTGGTAGTAGGGCTCCGCCCCGACCAGCGCTTGGCTGACGATGCGGGCCCGCGGCCGCAGCCCGAGCGCCTTGGCCTTGTCCTCATCCATCCACAAGACCGCCGCCGCGCCGTCAGAGATCTGCGACGACGTGCCCGCCGTGTGGATGCCGCCCTCCATAACCGGCTTGAGCTGGCTCAACCCCTCCAGGGTGGTGTCACGCAGGCCCTGGTCGCGGCTCACCATGTGGCGGTCGCTGGTGGGCTGTTTCAGCTCATCGAGCACCGGCGCCTCGATCGGCGAGATCTCCCGGTCGAAACGGCCCTCGTCCCACGCCCGCTTGGCGCGCAGCTGCGACTCGAATCCGAACGCATCGATGTCTTCGCGGGTGATGCCGCGGCGCTTGGCGATCCGCTCGGCAGCGGTGAACTGGTCGGGCAGATCGATGTCCCACGACGCGGGCCGCAGGATGCTGCGGTCGGGACCTGCATTGGCGCCGAGTCCGACGCGGCTCATGGCCTCGATGCCGCAGGCGATGCCGATGTCGATTGCTCCAATCGCGATCAAGCCGGCGACCAGATGATTGGCCTGCTGGCTGCTGCCGCACTGGCAGTCCACGGTCATGGCACCAACGTGCTCCGGCAGCCCGGCGACGAGCCAGCTCACCCGGGTGATGTTGTTGGACTGCTCGCCGTACTGCGTTACGCAGCCGCCGATGACCTGTTCGACGTCGCCGGCGTCGATGCCGGCCTTCTCCGTCAGTGCCTTCTGGACCGCGCCAAGCAGCTCGGTGGCATGCAGCCCAGACAGCCATCCATTGCGTTTACCGATCGGGCTGCGGGTGGCTTCAACGATTACCGGGTTACCCATGGGGCCAGGCTAGAACACGTTTCATTACTATGACAAGCGAGGATGCTTCGGCGCCTTTTGTCAGCGGTGGAGGCATGTTTTACTGGCAACAGAGCGCCACTAGGAGAACTAGTGTCCTGGAATCGCCAGACAGGGTGATTAGCAGGGACCAGCAGTTAAAGGAGAAGTAGCGTGCCCAGCCCCAATCTTCCGTGCGGGTTCGATTTCACCGACCCCGACATCTACGCAGAGCGGCTTCCGGTCGAAGAGTTTGCCGAGCTGCGGGCGACCGCACCGATCTGGTGGAACGAACAGGCTCCGGGCACCGGCGGCGGATTCCACGACGGCGGCTTCTGGGCGATCACCAAACTCAACGACGTCAAGGAGGTGTCGCTGCGCAGCGACGTCTTCTCCAGCTACGAGAACTGCGTGATTCCGCGCTTCAACAACGACATCGCGCGCGAGGACATCGACCTTCAGCGCTTCGTCATGCTCAACATGGACGCGCCGCACCACACCCGGCTGCGCAAGATCATCTCCCGTGGTTTCACGCCGCGCGCCATCGGACGCCTGCGCGACGAACTCAACGAACGCGCCCAGAACATCGCCAAGGCCGCGGCAGCTGCCGGCTCCGGCGACTTCGTCGAGCAGGTGGCCTGTGAGCTGCCGCTGCAGGCCATCGCGGATTTGCTCGGGGTGCCGCAAGAGGACCGCGACAAGCTCTTCCGCTGGTCCAACGAGATGACCGGCAACGACGATCCCGAGTATGCCGACATCGATCCAAAGGCGTCGTCGGTCGAGGTGCTCACGTACGCGATGCAGATGGCCGCCCTGAAGGCCGAGAATCCCGGCGACGACATCGTCACCACCCTGATCAACGCCGACATCGACGGTGAAAAGCTCTCCGACGACGAGTTCGGTTTCTTTGTGATGATGCTCGCGGTGGCCGGCAACGAGACCACCCGGAACTCCATCACTCAAGGGATGATGGCGTTCGCCGACTTCCCCGACCAGTGGGAACTGTACAAAAAGGAGCGTCCGGAGACCGCTGCCGACGAGATCGTCCGCTGGGCCACCCCGGTCACCTGTTTCCAGCGCACCGCGCTGGAGGATTATGAGTTGTCCGGTGTGCAGATCAAAAAGGGCCAACGGGTGGTGATGTTCTACCGGTCGGCCAACTTCGATGAAGGCATCTTCGACGATCCGTACACATTCAACGTCTTGCGGAATCCCAACCCGCACGTCGGTTTCGGCGGTACCGGTGCGCATTACTGCATCGGCGCCAACTTGGCCAAGATGACGATCAACCTGATCTTCAACGCGGTGGCCGACCACATGCCGGACCTGAAGCCGATCTCGATGCCCGAGCGGCTACGGTCAGGCTGGCTCAACGGCATCAAGCACTGGCAGGTCGACTACACCGGTAATCCCCCGCAAGCGGGAGGTACCCCCAGCCCGGTGGCGCAGTGACGGACTTAAAAACCACGATGGACTTCAATCTCACCGCGACACAGCAGGCTGTCGCCGATGTGGTTACGTCGGTGCTGGACCGGGATTTGGGCTGGGACGCGCTGGTCAGCGGGGGTGTGACGGCGCTGCCGGTGCCCGAACGTCTCGGCGGAGACGGCGTGGGTCTGCCCGAGGTCGCGACGGTGCTGACCGAGGTGGGTCGTCACGGCGCCGTCATGCCGGCGCTGGCCACGCTGGGCCTTGGCGTGGTGCCGCTGCTCGACCTGGCGTCCGACGAGCAGCAGGACCGGTTCCTGGCCGGCGTTGCCAAGGGCGGCCTGCTTACCGCTGCGCTCAATGAACCCGGCGCCGGGCCGCCCGACCGGCCCGGCACCACCTTCACCAACGGGCGCTTGTCGGGCACCAAAATCGGTGTTGGGTATGCCGGACAAGCGGATTGGATGATCGTGACCGCTGACAGCGCGGTCGTAGTGGTATCGTCGAAGGCCGACGGTGTGCGGCTGGTCCACACGCCGACGTCGAATGGCTCAGATGAGTACACGGTCACGTTCGCCGACGTTGCGGTTGGTGACTCCGACGTTTTGGCGGGTGCGACGGCGCATCGGGTCAACCAGCTTGCGCTGGCGATGATGGGCGCTTACGCCGACGGGCTGGTGGCCGGGGCGCTGCGGCTGACCGCAGACTACGTGGCCAACCGGAAGCAGTTCGGCAAACCGTTGTCGACCTTCCAGACCGTGGCGGCGCAGCTGGCCGAGGTCTACATCGCCTCGCGCACCATCGATTTGGCGGCGAAGTCGGTGATCTGGCGGTTGTCCGAGGGCCGGGACGCCGACGACGACCTGGACGTCCTCGGGTACTGGATGGCCTCGCAAGCGCCGCCGGTGATGCAGACATGCCACCACCTGCACGGCGGCATGGGAATGGACATCACCTACCCGATGCACCGTTATTACTCCACGATCAAAGACCTGACCCGGCTGCTGGGCGGGCCTTCACTGCGCCTTGACCTCCTCGGAGGCCGCGACCTGGTGGGAGCGCAATGTTCATCGAACTGACTCCGGAGCAGCGACAGCTGCAAGCCGAGATACGGCAATACTTTTCGAACTTGATCTCCTCCGACGAGATGAAGGAGATGGAGAAAGACCGGCACGGCGCCGCATACCGCGCGGTGATCCGGCGGATGGGCCAAGACAGAATGCTCGGTGTCGGGTGGCCAAAGGAGTTCGGCGGCCACGGCTTCGGTCCGATCGAGCAGCAGATCTTCGTCAACGAAGCCCATCGGGCCGACGTGCCATTGCCGGCCGTGACGCTGCAGACGGTGGGTCCCACGCTGCAGGTCTTTGGCAATGAGATGCAGAAGAAAAGGTTCCTGCCTGCGATCCTCGCTGGCGAGGTCCACTTCGCGATCGGCTATACCGAGCCGGAGGCGGGCACGGACCTGGCGTCGCTGCGCACCACCGCCGTGCGCCAGGGCGACGAGTACATCGTCAATGGGCAGAAGATCTTCACCACCGGCGCACACGACGCCGACTACATTTGGCTGGCCTGCCGCACCGACCCGGAAGCCGTTAAGCACAAAGGCATCTCGATTCTGATCGTCGACACCAAAGATCCCGGCTACTCCTGGACGCCGATCATCCTGTCCGACGGCGCCCACCACACCAATGCCACGTACTACAACGACGTGCGGGTACCCGCCGACATGCTGGTCGGTGAGGAGAACGGCGGATGGCGACTGATCACCACCCAGCTCAATAACGAGCGGGTGATGCTCGGCCCGGCGGGGAGGTTTGCCGCCATCTACGACCGCGTGCACGCGTGGGCGTCCAAGCCCGGTGGCGACGGCGTCACTCCGATCGACCACGACGACGTCAAGCGTGCGCTTGGTGAGATCCATGCGATGTGGCGGATCAACGAGTTGCTCAACTGGCAGGTGGCGGCGGCTGGCGAGGACATCAACGTGGCCGATGCCGCGTCCACCAAAGTCTTTGGCACCGAGCGTGTTCAGTACGTCGGCCGGCTCGCCGAGGAGATCGTCGGCAAGTATGGTAATCCTGCCGAATCCGACACCGCCGAGCTGCTCAACTGGCTTGACTCCCAGACCAAGCGCAATCTGGTGATCACCTTCGGTGGAGGCGTAAACGAAGTCATGCGAGAGATGATCGCGGCCGCTGGCCTCAAAGTGCCGAGGGTGCCCAGATGACCGACATTCAGCAAGCGATCGCGGAGATCAAGGAGGCTGGCGGTGCTAAGCCGCGCGCCGGCCGGGATCCGGTGAACCAGCCGATGATCAACAACTGGGTCGAGGCGATCGGCGACCGCAACCCCATCTACCTAGACGAGGCCGCGGCCCGCGCTGCCGGTCATCCCGGAATTGTGGCTCCGCCGGCGATGATTCAGGTGTGGACGATGTTCGGCTTGGGCGGAGAACGTCCGAAGGACGATCCGATGGGGCCCATCATGAAACTGTTCGACGACGCCGGCTACATCGGCGTGGTCGCCACGAACTGCGAACAGACCTATCACCGCTATCTGCGGCCCGGCGAGCACGTCAGCATCACCTCGGAGATGGGTGACGTGATCGGACCCAAGCAAACCGCCCTCGGCGAGGGCTGGTTCATCAGCCAGCACATCATCTGGCGGGTCGGAGATGAGGATGTCGCCGAGATGAATTGGCGCATCCTCAAATTCAAGCCGCGTGAATCTGAGGCGCCACAGGGCTCAGTGCCCGCGGACCTCGATCCCGATGCCATGATGCGGCCCTCGGCGTCACGTGATACGGCCTTCTTCTGGGAGGGCGTCAAGGCTCACGAACTGAGGATCCAGCGGCGGCCCGAAGGCAGTCTGCACCACCCGCCGGTGCCGGCGGTGTGGCAGGACAAAGCTGCGCCGATCGACTATGTGGTGGCCAGCGGTAAGGGCACGGTTTTCAGTTTCGTGGTGCACCATGCGCCGAAGGTGCCGGGCCGCACGCTGCCATTCGTGATAGCGCTCGTCGAGCTCGAGGAGGGTGTACGCATGCTGGGCGAGCTGCGCAACGTCGACCACGCCAAGGTGAAGATTGGAATGCCGGTGCGCGCAACCTATATCGACTTCCCGGCCGGTGACAGCGGCCCGGAGTGGACCCTGTACGCCTGGGAGCATGACGCATGAGCGCTCCGATTCTCGCACTGGGGACTACGCTGCCCGAGCTCAAGCTCTATGGGGATCCGACGTTCATCATCTCGACGGCCTTGGCCACGCGAGACTTTCAGGACGTGCACCATGACCGCGATAACGCGCAGGCCAAGGGGTCGAAGGACATCTTCGTCAACATCCTGACCGACACCGGGCTGGTACAGCGCTACGTCACCGACTGGGCTGGGCCGTCCGCGTTGATCAAGTCGATCGGGCTTCGGCTCGGGGTGCCGTGGTACGCCTACGATACGGTGACATTCTCCGGTGAGGTGACTGCCATCGACGACGGCTTGATCACCGTGAAGGTGGTGGGCCGCAACAGTCTTGGCGATCACGTCATCGCGACGGTGACGCTGACGATGGGGGATGCCTGATGTCCCCCGCGAGCGGGAGGTACCCCCAGTCAGGTAAAGCTGCGATCGTCGGCATTGGCGCCACCGACTTCTCGAAGAACTCCGGTCGAAGCGAGCTGCGGTTGGCGGCCGAGGCGGTTCTTGACGCCCTCGACGACGCGGGCCTGAGTCCGTCCGATGTCGACGGGCTGACCACCTTCACGATGGACAGCAACACCGAAATTGCCGTCGCGCGTGCAGCCGGAATCGGCGAGTTGAAGTTCTTCTCCAAGATCCACTATGGCGGCGGTGCGGCATGCGCGACGGTCCAGCAGGCGGCGATGGCTGTCGCAACCGGGGTGGCCGACGTTGTGGTGGCGTACCGGGCATTCAACGAGCGTTCCGGCATGCGATTCGGTCAGGTGCAGACCCGCTTGGTGGGAGACGCTGGCGCCGAGGCCGATTCGACGGCTGCGGACAATTCTTTCTCCTACCCGCACGGGCTTTCGACGCCGGCGGCGCAGGTGGCCATGATTGCCCAGCGCTACATGCACCTGTCCGGCGCTACCAGCCGGGACTTCGGCGTCATCTCGGTGGCCGACCGCAAGCATGCCGCCAAGAACCCGAAGGCGTACTTCTACGAGAAGCCGATAACCATTGAGGATCACCAGAATTCGCGGTGGATCGCCGAGCCGTTGCGCTTGCTGGACTGCTGCCAGGAAACCGATGGTGCGGTCGCGATTGTGGTGACGTCCGCGGAGCGTGCACGGGATCTCAAGCAGCGACCGGCGATCATCGAGGCGGCTTCGCAGGGCTCGAGTCCCGACCAGTACACGATGGTGAGCTATTACCGGCCGGAACTAGGTCTGCCCGAGATGGGTGTCGTGGGTCAGCAGCTATGGCAACAGTCCGGTCTGTCGCCGGCCGACGTCCAGACCGCCGTGCTCTATGACCACTTCACCCCCTTCACTCTGATTCAGTTGGAGGAGTTGGGATTCTGCGGTAAAGGCGAAGCCAAGGACTTCATCGCTGACGGTGCGATCGAAGTGGGCGGTAGGCTTCCCATCAACACGCATGGGGGCCAGCTCGGTGAGGCCTACATCCACGGAATGAACGGCATCGCCGAGGGTGTGCGGCAATTGCGCGGCACCTCAGTAAACCCGGTGGCAGGAGTCGAGCATGTTCTCGTCACCGCGGGGACGGGTGTGCCGACCTCCGGGCTTATCCTCGGCTAGCTTTCTCTTCCGGCCGCGATCGTAACGCTACAGTCACGCTTAGCCCCGATGGTGAGTGCAGCGTCACGATCGCGGGCCATGTCGGTGGGTACTGGCACACTGCCGCCATGGGGAACCGTTCATCGGCAGTGAGGCAGTGGCAGCTGGCGTAGCGTCACACAGCCAATTACGGCGTCGCTACACGCGGGTGTTCCGCGATGTCTACGTCAGCGAAGGTGCTGAACTTACGCCTGCGATTCGGGCCCGCGCCGCGTGGCTCTGGTCGCGACGCCGCGGGGTCATCGCTGGCTTCGCCGCCTCAGCTTTGCATGGCAGTAAGTGGGTGGACGAGGCCCGGCCCGTGGACATCATTCATGACAACCGGCACCGACTGCCGGGCCTGCAGATCTGGGGCGACCGGCTAGAGAGTGACGAGATCGAACTGATCGCCGGTGTCCCAGTTACGACACCGGCCCGTACTGCCCTTGACCTCGCCTGCTGGCATCCATCGACAACGGCGGTTGCCGCTCTTGATGCCCTTGCCCGTGCGACCGAGTTCAAGATGGCGGACGTGGAGCTACTGGCGGCTCGATATCGGGGGCGTCGTGGACTTGAGCGTGCTCGCGTTTCGCTCGATCTCGTCGACGCGGGCGCACAATCGCCGAAGGAGACGTGGCTGCGGTTGGTTTTGGTACAGGCAGGCCTACCGCGGCCACAGACACAAATTCCTGTGCTCGACGAATTCGGTGGTGTAATGGCTTACTTAGATATGGGTTGGGAGGACGTCAAAGTAGCAGTCGAGTACGACGGTGATCACCATCGCAGCGACCGCTCGCAGTACAACTGGGATATCAGGCGATCGGAGCGGCTGCAGGGTTGCGGCTGGGTCGTGGTTCGGGTGGTCGCCGGAGATCGGCCCGCCGAATTTCTTCACCGAATTCGCGCTGCTCGTGCTCGTCGAACGTGACGCTGCAGTCACACTGGGGCTCGAACGTGACTGCAGCGTCATGTTCGAGGTGCGGCAGGCTAGGCGGGGACCAGCTCGACACCTGAGAGCACCACAGCGTTGTCGCGCGAAGGCGCGACAACGCTGGCCACCAGGCGGTCGTCGTCCTTCCATATGCCGACCTTGAGAGTTTCGCCGGGGAATGCCACGCCGGCGAAGCGCGCGCCATAGGCCGCCACCGCCCCGGCGTCGCCGTCCAGCAGCGCGTCGACGATCGCCTTGCAGGTCATGCCGTAAGTGCACAGGCCATGCAGAATCGGCTGCGGAAAACCGGCTGCAGCAGCGAATTCCGGATCTGAATGCAGCGGGTTGCGGTCGCCGCAGAGCCGGTACAGCAGCGCCTGCTGCGGCAGAATCGGCATGGCGACCTCCAGGTCGGGCACCCGGTCCGGCGGCGCGTCCGACGTCGAAGGCCCGCGCTCGCCGCCGAATCCGCCTTCGCCGCGGGCAAAGATGGACCGCTTCTGCGTCCACAGCAGCGTGCCGTCAGGCGCGTTGACCTTCGTCTCGCTCCAGATCACCGCGGCTTTGCCTTTGTCCCAGATATCGGTGAACCGGGTGACAGCCCGAGCGGAACCCGACGGCGGTAGCGGCCCGGGCACCTCAACCCGCTCGCTGGCGTGTAGCACCTTGCTCAGCTCGATATCGATGCCCGGAAATTGCACGGTCGGCGGTTTGGTGGCGTGGAACGTGGCGGCCACGTTGCCGAACGTCGGCAGGACCTGCGGTGAGTCGTCAACCAGGTAGCCCAGCTCGCGCGGGTCCATCGGATCCGCGCCGGCACCCAACGCCAAGTGGTAGAGCTGCACATCGCTGCTGGCCCAGGAGAATTCGATAGGGTCCAGCTCGGCGTCCAGCGCGACTTCTACATCGATGGGCATGTCAGCGTTCCTCCGCAATGTGCAGCGCGGCCAGATAGCCGAAGGTCATCGCCGGCCCAATGGTGCCGCCCGGACCGGGGTAGGTGTGGCCCATCATCGGGGCACTGACATTGCCTGCGGCGTAGAGGCCTTCGATGATGCTGCCGTCATCGCGGAGCGCGCGGCCGTGGACATCGGTGCGAATACCGCCCTTGGTGCCCAGGTCACCGGGCACCATCTTGGCGGCGTAGTAGGGGGGATGACTGATTTCGCCGAGATTGGGATTTGGCTTGTTGGTTGGGTCGCCGTAGTAGCGGTCGTAGGCGCTCTCTCCCCGGTGGTACTCGATGTCGACGCCCGAGCGCGCGAACCCGTTGAAACGCCCCACGGTCGAGATGAATTCGCCCACCGGAAGACCGGCCGCCTCAGCGAGCCCCTCGAGCGTGTCGGCCTGGATGATGACGCCGGACTCCAGCCACTTGCGGGGAATGCGTTGTCCGGCCTGCAATCCCGCGAAGATGTAGCGGTCCCGGTACTGCTGGTCGAACACCAGCCACGCGGGAATGTTCTCGCCCGGCCCCGGCCCCTGGCCGTATTCCCCGCCGTACATGTGGTGACAAGCTTCGACGTATGGCATCGATTCGTTCATGAACCGCTTGCCTGACATGTTGACGATGATCGATCCCGGCGAATTACGCTCCGACAACGCGAACCACGGTGCACCCACCAACGGTACCGTCGGGCCCCACCAGGCGTCCTCCATCAAATCCAATGCAGCGCCCAGCTTTTCGGCAGCAACGATACCGTCGCCGGTATTGGCTTTAGCGCCAACGGTCCACTCAGTAGTGATAGGCGCGCGCTGGTATTTCACCCGCATTTGTTCGTTGTGCTCGAAACCACCAGAGGCGAGGATCACGCCGCGTCGGGCCCGGATCAGCCGGGGCTCGGCTGATTCCGATGTGCCCGCGTCGCGCACATAGATTCCGCGCACCACACCATCTTCGACATAGAGATCGGTGAGCACGGTGTTGAGTACTACCGGAACACCGGCCCGCTGTAACCCAATCCGCAACGGCCCGATCAGGGCTCGGCCCATGCCGACGAGGTTCTTACCGGTTGCCTTCGCCCACATCGTGCGGGCACCGACCTTCAGGCTGCGCAGCACACCTCGCGGATGTCGCTTCAGCTGGTTCAGCCGCACGTAGTCCTGCTGCATCACAACCACATTGAGCGGCACCTTGCCATATGCCGGTTCCAGCCCGGCCATGTCGGCACCGAGCTTGCGGGCGTCGAACGGCTTTGGCTCGATCGAACGGCCGTCAGCGCGGCCGCCCGGCGCCTCGGGGTAGTAGTCGGAGTAGCGCGGCACCCAGCACATCTTCAATGGCGTGTGCTTCAGCACGAACGACAGCATCTCGGGCCCACGTTCGAGGTAGGCGTCGATGCGCTCCGGCTCGACGATGTCGCCGACGATGCCGTGCAGGTAGGTGCGGGCCGCCTCCGGAGTGTCGCGCACGTCGTCGCGCTTGAGGACCTCGTTGTTCGGAATCCAGACGCCGCCACCCGAGCGCGCAGTGGAGCCGCCGAAGTGCGAAGCCTTTTCGATGACTACTGTCGATAGACCCCGGTGCGCGGCGGCGAGGGCAGCAACCATGCCGGCTCCGCCGCTCCCGACCACGACGACGTCGTACTCCTGCGCTGTCATGTAGAACACGTTATAGAATTGCCCGGGTTGGGCGCTACTGGCCCGGTCACACGGACGAGGGGACTTCGGTAAATGCTCAGTGTTGCGATCCGCGACGAGCTGGCTGCCGACTTGGCGCAAGCTGAGCGTAGCCGTGAGCCGATCGCTCCGCTGACGTCTGCCTACCCGGATATCGACGTCGTCGACGCCTATGAGATCCAGCTGATCAATATCCGGCAGCGGGTCGCCGAGGGCGCCCGGGTACTGGGCCACAAGGTAGGGCTGTCGTCGTTGGCGATGCAGCAGATGATGGGGGTCGACGAGCCCGACTATGGGCACCTGCTCGACGAGATGCAGGCGTTCGAAGACACCCCGGTCAAAGCGGGGCGATACCTGTATCCGCGGGTAGAGGTCGAAGTGGGTTTCATCCTGGCCGCGGACCTGCCGGGTGCCGGTTGCACCGAGGAAGACGTGCTGGCAGCTACCGAAGCCTTGGTCCCGTCCATTGAGTTGATCGACACCAGGATCAAGGACTGGAAGATCGCGCTGTGCGACACAATCGCCGACAACGCTTCCTCGGCGGGATTCGTGCTCGGTGAGGCCCGTGTGTCGCCGGCCGACGTCGATGTCAAGGCGATCGATGCGGTGCTGACCCGCAACGGTGAGGTGGTAGCCGAGGGCCGCAGCGATGCGGTGCTGGGTAACCCGGTCACCGCGGTGGCTTGGCTGGCCCGCAAGGTGGAGAGTTTCGGGGTGCGGCTGCGAAAAGGTGACGTGGTTCTTCCCGGATCGTGCACGCGAGCGATCGACGCACACGCTGGCGATAAGTTTGTCGCCGACTTCACGGGCCTGGGTTCTGTCCGCTTGTCCTTCGAATAGTCTGAAAATTACTTTCGAATATCGAATACCAGGAGCTTCAAAGGGAGCATCATGCCGTCTAAGGCGAGTGTGGCCATTGTCGGGTCGGGAAATATCAGCACTGACCTGCTTTACAAACTGCTGCGATCGGACTGGCTGGAACCTCGCTGGATGGTGGGGATCGACCCGGAAAGCGAGGGCTTGGCCCGGGCCCGCAAGCTGGGTTTGGAGACCACCCACGAAGGAGTCGACTGGCTGCTGGCGCAGTCTGAGAAACCCGACCTGGTGTTCGAGGCCACCAGCGCCTACGTGCACAGGGCGGCGGCGCCAAAGTATGAGGCCGCAGGGATCCGGGCCATCGACCTGACGCCGGCCGCGGTGGGCCCGGCGGTGATCCCGCCGGCGAACCTGCGTGAGCATCTGGAAGCGCCGAACGTGAACATGATCACCTGCGGGGGACAGGCGACCATCCCGATCGTGTACGCGGTGTCGCGGGTCGTCGACGTGCCCTATGCCGAGATCGTCGCCTCGGTGGCGTCGGTGTCCGCGGGCCCGGGCACCAGGGCCAATATCGACGAGTTCACCAAGACCACCAGCAAGGGCGTCGAGACCATCGGCGGCGCCAAGCGCGGCAAGGCGATCATCATCTTGAACCCCGCCGACCCGCCGATGATCATGCGCGACACCATCTTTTGCGCCATCCCCGAGGACGCCGATCGTGATGCGATCGCGAAATCCATCCACGAGGTGGTGGCCGAGGTGCAGAGCTATGTGCCGGGATATCGGCTGCTCAACGAGCCGCAGTTCGATGAGCCGTCACTCAACTCCGGCGGCCAAGCCGTGGTCACCACGTTCGTCGAGGTCGAGGGTGCCGGGGATTACCTGCCGCCGTATGCGGGCAACCTCGACATCATGACCGCGGCGGCCACCAAGGTCGGCGAGGAGATCGCCAAAGAATCCTTATCCGCGACTGCGCCAGGAGTGCAGGCATGAGCACCGACATCTTCTTCAACCCGGTCTGGGACGTCCGGCTGACCGACACGTCTCTGCGGGACGGCTCGCACCACAAGCGTCACCAGTTCACCAAGGACGAGGTGGGTGCCATCGTGGCCGCCTTGGACAGTGCGGGTGTGCCGGTCATCGAAGTAACGCACGGTGACGGGCTGGGCGGCTCAAGCTTCAACTATGGGTTCTCCAAGACACCCGAGCAGGAGCTGATCAAGCTTGCCGCCGAGACCGCCAAAGAGGCCAGGATCGCCTTTTTGATGCTGCCCGGAGTGGGCACCAAGGATGACATCAAGGAGGCCCAGAACAACGGCGGGTCGATCTGCCGGATCGCCACTCACTGCACCGAGGCAGACGTGTCGATCCAGCACTTTGGCCTCGCCCGGGAACTGGGACTGGAAACCGTCGGATTTTTGATGATGTCCCACACCATCTCGCCCGAGAAGCTGGCCGCCCAAGCCCGCATCATGGCCGACGCCGGTTGCCAGTGCGTCTATGTCGTCGATTCGGCCGGAGCGCTGATCCTCGAAGGAGTGCGCGACAGGGTGGCAGCGCTCGTCGCCGAGCTGGGGTCGGCTGCTCAAGTGGGTTTTCATGGCCACGAGAACCTCGGACTGGGGGTGGCCAACTCGGTAGAGGCTGTCCGGGCTGGCGCCAAGCAGATCGACGGCTCCTGCCGCCGGTTCGGTGCAGGCGCGGGCAACGCGCCCGTCGAGGCGCTCATCGGGGTATTCGACAAGATCGGCGTCAAGACCGGTATCGACTTCTTCGACATCGCCGACGCCGCCGAAGAGGTGGTCGCCCCGGCCATGCCCGCCGAGTGCCTACTGGACCGAAACGCCCTGATCATGGGCTACTCCGGGGTGTATTCGAGCTTCCTCAAACACGCCATCCGCCAGTCCGAGCGTTACGGTGTGCCGGCCCACCAGCTATTGCATCGGGCCGGTCAGCGCAAACTCATCGGCGGCCAGGAAGACCAACTCATCGACATCGCGCTGGAAATCAAGCGCGAGCAAGAAAGCGGCGCCACGACCACGCGCTAGCCCGGGGTTTGTGGAACCTGCGCGCACAGGTTGCGCAAAGGTACCGCGAGTAGCCTGGCGCGCATGGGTACGACATCCAAGACAGTCGGCCCCCGTCGCCGCGGACTGTACGGCCTGCTCGCCGGGGGACTGCTAACTGCTATCGCCGCGACGGTGATCGCGCTGCCCGTGGCCAATGCGGCTCCTCAGTGTGATCAGACCGTGGGGAATTCCATCGACTCGTACCTGAAGCGGCATCCCGACCTCCACCAGCAGCTGATCGCCGAGTCGCAGGCGGAGGGCGACGGCGGCAACGTCATCGACTACCTGAATCGGCATCCGGACGTGCGGCAGCATCTGATCGACCTGTCGCAGCAGTGCGCACCCTAGTGAGCCGGCCTCGTCTTTGAACGCCGCGGCCGACGCGCGGGAACGTTCGCCATTGACGAAAAAGTAGAACACGTTCTAGCGTCTAGGCGTGTTCTCTGATCCCCTCACCTCCGCCATCGCCGAGGCCGAGCAACTGGTGGCCGCCGCACCGCACATCGAGACCGAAGCCGACCTGCTGGAAGGACTGCAGTACCTGGCCGGCTGTATTGCCGGATGCATGCATCTGGCCTTCGACTACGAGCGCGACCACCCATTCCTACAGTCGGGCACCGGGCCGTTTACCAAGATGGGTCTGGACAACCCCGACACCCTCTACTTCGGCACGCGGGTGCACGCCGGCCACGACTACGTCGTCACCGGTAGGCGCGGCACCACCACCGACCTGAGTTTTCAGCTGCTCGGCGGTGAGTACACCGACGACAATGTGCCCGCCAGCCAGGCCGCGTTCGACGATCGCGAACTCGAAATCGCTGCGGACGGCAGCTTCGAGTGGCGGCTGCGGCCGAACAGCCCGGGCCAACTGGTGATCCGGGAGGTGTACGGCGACTGGTCGGCTCAGCGCGGCACACTGGCGATTTCCAGACTGGACACCGCAGGCACCGCGCCACCGCCGCTGACTCGCGAGACCATCGAAAAGCGTTATGCCACAGCGGCAAAGCAACTTGTAACCCGGGTCAAAACTTGGTTGCAGTTTCCGCAGTGGTTCTACCTGGACATCCCGGTCAACACGATGGTTGCGCCCCGGTTGACGCCTGGCGGCCTGGCGACTCAGTACTCGTCGGCCGGGCACTTCGACCTGCGACCCGACCAAGCGCTGGTGATCACCATCCCGGTCTCCGATGCTCCTTATCTCGGCTTCCAGCTGGGCAGCTTGTGGTACATCTCGCTGGACTACATCAACCACCAGACATCGCTGAACAACACTCAGGCTCAGGCGGATCCGGATGGCAAGGTGCGCATCGTCGTCGCCGACCAGAATCCGGGAGTGACGAACTGGGTCGAAACGCTCGACCATCGGCGGGGCTTTTTGCAGTTCCGGTGGCAACGAGTATCGCGTCAACTCATCGAGGCCGACGGTCCCACCGTCGAGCTGGTCGACTTCGACGCAATACCGGCCAAGCTGCCGTATTTCGAACACAACAAGATCTCCGATGACGAATGGCGTGCACGAATAGCGCTGCGGCAACAGCAAATTGCGGCCAGGATGCTGGGGTGACGATGTCAGGAATGCTCAATCAAAAGGTTGTCGTCATCAGTGGCGTCGGACCGGGGCTCGGTACCACGCTGGCGCACCGGTGCGCCCGCGACGGCGCCGACCTGGTGCTGGCGGCGCGTACCCTCGAACGGCTTGATGCCGTAGCCAAAGAGATCAACGACACCGGGCATAAGGCCTTGGCGGTGCGCACCGACATCACCGACGACGATGAGGTGGCTTACCTCGTCGAGACCACCACGGCGACCTACGGCAAGGTCGACGTGCTGATCAACAACGCTTTTCGGGTGCCGTCAATGAAACCATTGGCCGGCACCAGTTTTCAGCACATCCGTGACGCGATCGAGCTCAGCGCGCTCGGGGCGTTGCGGCTGATCCAGGCTTTCACGCCCGCGCTGGAGGAGTCGCACGGATCAATTGTCAACGTCAACTCCATGGTGCTGCGTCACTCACAAGCCAAATACGGCGCCTACAAGATGGCCAAGTCGGCGCTGCTGGCCATGTCACAGTCGCTGGCCACTGAATTGGGCGAGAAGGGAATCCGCGTCAATTCCGTTGCACCTGGCTATATCTGGGGCGACACGTTGCAGAGCTACTTCGAACATCAGGCCGGCAAGTACGGCACCACGGTAGACCAGATCTATCAGGCCACCGCGGCGAACTCCGACCTCAAGCGCTTGCCGACCGAGGACGAAGTGGCATCGGCGATTCTTTTCTTGGCCAGTGACCTGTCCAGCGGCATCACCGGGCAGACCCTGGACGTCAACTGCGGGGAGTACCACACCTGATGGCAGATCGCACCGATGTCGGCACCGTCGAAGAACTGCACGCATCGGCCACCAAGCTGGTCGGGCTCGACGACTTCGGCGCTGACGACGACAACTACCGCGAAGCGCTGCAGGTGCTGCTGGACTCCTACCGGCGGGAAGCCGACCTTACTGTGTTGGGCAGCAAGATGAATCGGTTCTTCCTGCGCGGCGCGCTGGTGGCCAGGCTGCTGTCCGAATCCGCGTGGAAGCAATACCCGCAGCACGCCGACGTCGCCATCGAACGGCCGATCTTCGTCACCGGGCTGGTGCGCACCGGCACCACGGCGCTACATCGGCTACTTGGCGCCGACCCGGCGCATCAGGGTCTGCACATGTGGCTGGCCGAGTTCCCGCAGCCGCGTCCGCCTCGCGAAACCTGGGATTCAAACCCGCTGTATCGCCAACTCGACGCGCAGTTCACCCAGCACCACGAGGAAAACCCCGGCTACACCGGTCTGCATTTCATGGCCGCATACGAGCTGGAGGAATGCTGGCAGCTGCTGCGGCAGTCGCTGCATTCGGTGTCCTACGAGACGTTGGCGCATATCCCGAGTTACGCGCAGTGGCTGTCGCATCAGGACTGGACGCCGTCATATCGCCGGCACCGCAAGAACCTTCAGTTGATCGGAATGAACGACGCCGACAAGCGGTGGGTGCTGAAGAATCCGAGCCATCTCTTCGCACTGGACGCCTTGATGGCGACCTATCCCGACGCGCTGGTAATACAAACGCACCGGCCGGTCGAGACGATCATGGCCTCGATGTGTTCGTTAGCCCAGCACACCGCCGAGGGCTGGTCGACGACGTTCGTCGGGGCCCAGATCGGTGCTGACGCAATGGAAACCTGGTCGCGTGGATTGGAACGTTTCGACACCGCACGGACCAAGTACGACCCGGCCCAGTTCTACGATGTCGACTACAAGGACTTGATTGCCGATCCGATGGGAACGGTGGCCGATGTCTACCGACACTTTGGTCTGACGCTGACCGACGAGGCTCGAGCTGCCATGGAAAAGACCCATGCCGATAGCCAGTCCGGCGAGCGGGCGCCGAAACACAGGTACTCGCTGGCTGACTACGGGCTGACTGTCGAAACGGTCAAGGAGCGGTTCGCCGGGCTGTAGTTCGATTGCCCGGCTTCTTCTCGGGCCGCTTCAGCGCCCGCATCGTCGCCCGGCTGTGATCAGTCGTCGTCTAATAGCGCGTTGCCCAGGTACCCCTCGGCGACCGCGTGCTCAATGCTGTCGGCCAATTTGGGGCATGCTCGCGTGCGGGCGGTATCCCCACCGGACTCACGGACTTCAGCGAAGTACGCGCAGCGCTGGGACGCTTCACTGTTCCATTGCACCGCGGTATGGCCCGGCCCCAGCTTCCTGACGGTCACTGTGACGTGGCAGAACCGGCAATCCACCGGCAGCAGCCCCGAGGTGAGGTAGCGCTCGCGGTCGGCGCGGGTAGCTTCCCGAATTGCGGCGGCGCGTTGCGGGTCGTTGGCGAAATCTCTTGACTTTGAACAGGAATCGCCCTTGCGGTCAGGGCGCACAGGTCGCTCGTCGTGGTCATGATGATCGCCGTGCAGCAGCAACATCGACCGCGCGAGCCGATCGACGTCAGGTACCGCCGGCTGATCGTCGGGCATGGTCGTTAGTGTTGCTCGGCAGGCACGTCGTCGGTAACCGATTCGGCCACACCGGATTCCTTGGCCTTCAGGTTCTCCTCGACCTCGGCATTCCAGTACTCGTTGGCGCGCCTGGTGTCCACCTCGATCTCGAAGCGCTCCAACATTTCCGGTGTGATGTCGGCGACGTCGACGTAGAACTGCTGATACCAGCGACGCATCTGGTAGACGGCGCCGTCTTCCTCGACCAGCAGTGGGTTGTCGATCCTGGTCTTGTGCTTCCAGATCTCGACATCTTGCAAAAAGCCCTTGCTGACACCTTCGGTGAACGTCTTGGACAACTTGTCGACCATCTTGTCGTCGATGCCCTTGGGCTTCTCGACGATGACACCCCACTGCAGTACGAACGAGTTCTGGGTCACCGGGTAGTGGCAGTTGATCAGAATCGACTCGGCCTTATAGCCGCCGTAGCTGTTGTGCAGCCAGTTGATCATGAACGACGGCCCGAAGTAGGACGCCTCGGAATCCAGGTGCGCTTCGCCGTAGGCGGTCCCCAGGTCGTTGACGTCCGGCCGGCCGACGTTGTGCAGGTACTGCGAGGCGATGTGGCCCTCGAAGACGTTCTTGAAGTACGTCGGTAGCCCGTAATGGATGTAGAAGAAATGCGCCATGTCGGTGACGTTGTCGATGATGTCGCGGCAGTTCGACCCCTCGATGAGGATGCTGTTCCAGCGCCAGTCGGTCCATTCGTCGCCGGCGGCCTCGGGAATGTCCGGGATCCTGACTTTGGGGTCCGGGGGATTGCCTTCGTGGTCGTGCCAAACGAACAGCAGGCCACCGCGCACATCGGTTGTCCACGACCGGGTCCGTGCCGTTTTGGGCGTGCGCTTGGCATACGGCACCAACTTGCACCGACCGTCGCCGCCCCACCGCCAGTCGTGGAACGGGCAGGCGATCTCGTCGCCCTTGATGGTGCCCTGGCTGAGGTCGCCGCCCATGTGGCGGCAGTAGCCGTCGAGGACCTTGATGTCGCCTTGAGAGTCGGCAAAGACCACCAGCTTGGTGCCGAAGGCTTCGATCGGATGCGGCTTTCCGTCCAGATAGTCCTTTGCGACGCCCAGGCAGTGCCAGCCCCGGGCGTACCTGGTCGGCAAGGTGCCGGAATCGATTTCCCGGATGCCGACCGCATTGGTGTCGGTAGTCACCTGTCACCTCCAACTACTAGCCCCTAACTAGAACACGTTACAGTTTTGCGGCAGGCATGCGCAACGACGGCGGGTCTGGCCACGGGATATTCATGTTGGGCGTATATCTAGACGATGCCGCTGTTTTCTTTCGAGGGTCGCTCGCCCCGGGTCGATTCCACCGCGTTTGTGGCCCCGACCGCCACCCTGATCGGCGACGTCACTGTCGAGGCCGGCGCTTCGGTCTGGTTCAACGCCGTGCTGCGCGGCGATTATGGGCCCATCGTTGTGCGGGAGGGCGCCAATGTGCAGGACGGATCGGTCCTGCATGCGCCGCCCGGTATCCCGGTTGACATCGGTCCCGGAGCGACGGTGGCGCATATGTGCGTCATTCACGGGGTTCATGTCGGACCCGAGGCGTTGATCGCCAACCACGCCACGGTTCTCGACGGTGCAGTGATTGGCGCCCGCAGCCTGATCGCGGCGCATTCACTGGTGGTGGCCGGGACCCAGATACCGGCCGGGGTGCTGGCGGTCGGCGCGCCGGCTCAGGTGAAGGGACCCATCGCCGGAACGGGTGCGGAAATGTGGGTCAACCTCAACCCGCAGGCCTATCGCGACCTCGCTCAGCGGCATATGGCCGGACTGGAGCCGATTTAGACGCGCTGGCATCGGCCGTGTCGCGTCGCATGTCTCACAGTCGGCCAGCCGCTTAGCCTGAGACCTTTCGGGTCGTCGCGGCCGCGCGGTCCATCTCCCAGTACGCGCGCAGGGCCACCAGCTTGCCCTCGTCGTTGGCCTTGTAAGTGAAGACACCTTCCGCGGTGACCTGATAATCGCCCGAGGTGATGAGGATGTGCCCGACGTTGGCTTCCTCGTTGCCGCATTGATAGGTGTCGCGGAAATGGAACTCGATCTTGGTGGTGTTGGCGATGGCGAGGTCCCAGAACGCCGAGATCGCGTCGCGGCCGCGGTGCCCTATGCCTTCCGGG
The DNA here is from genome assembly GCA_963730415.1 of uncultured Actinomycetota bacterium. Classification (GTDB taxonomy): domain Bacteria; phylum Actinomycetota; class Actinomycetes; order Mycobacteriales; family Mycobacteriaceae; genus Mycobacterium. The sequence goes on from CAVSSC010000011.1 coordinate 221,638, forward strand.
TCGAAGGCCGACGGCCCGATGGGGTCCTCGACGATTGCGTCGTCGGCGAACACCGCCAGCCACGTTTCTTTATCTCTGGCGATAACCGCCTCACGCGAGCGGCGGCCGGCCTCGTGCGCGGGGTGCTCGGTTTTGCTCTGGACTTCGGTCATGAGCGCCGCTCTCCCCGGCAAGCGGGTGGGGGTACCTCCCACTTGTGGGGGCGTGCCCCCACCGCATCGCTTCGCCCCCCGCTAGCGGGCGGTGCCCCCACTGCATCGTCGTCGGCGCGGGTCATGCATGGACCTTTTCAGGTTCCGGCTTGTCGCTGCCGACCACCCACATGGAGAAGTACTGCGAGCCGCCGCCGTAGGCGTGCCCCAAAGCCTTTCGCGCGCCGGCAACTTGATGATCCCCACCTTTGCCCATCACCTGAATCGCCGCCTCGGCGAAACGAATCAGGCCCGAGGCGCCAATCGGGTTCGATGACAGCACGCCTCCCGACGGGTTCACCGGCAGCCGTCCGCCGATCGCTGTCTCGCCGGCTTCGGTGAGCTTCCACCCCTCGCCCTCGGCAACAAATCCGAGGTTTTCCAACCACATTGGTTCAAACCACGAGAACGGTACATAGATTTCGGCGGCGTCGATCTCGTCGATCGGACTCTTGATGCCGGCGGCCTTCCACAGCGCGGCGGCCGCGTCACGGCCGGCCTGCGGACTGACCTGGTCGCGTCCGGCGAACGCCAGCGGCTCGGTGCGCAGCGCGGTGGCATGAATCCAGGCCACCGGATGACCGTCGGCCAGCCGGGCATCGGCAATCTGCTCGTCGCCGATGACGACGGCGCAGGCGCCGTCCGACGACGGACACGTCTCGTCGTAGCGGATCGGGTCCCACAGCATGGGCGAGGCCATCACCTTCTCGAGTGTGATGTCGGGCTGCTGCAGGTGCGCCAGCGGGTTGCGGCTGCCGTTGAGCCGGTCCTTGACCGCGACCATGGCGCCGATGTTTGTCGGTGCCCCCGAGCGGCGGATGTAGGCTCGCACGTGCGGAGCGAAGTAGCCACCGGCTCCGGCGCCCACCGGCTTGATGAATGGAATCGGAATCGATAACGCCCACATGGCGTTTGATTCCGACTGCTTTTCCCAGGCCATCGCCAGCACGCGCCGATACTTGCCCGACTGCACCAGACTGGCGGCCACTACCCCGGTGGATCCGCCGACCGAACCGGCGGTGTGCACCCGGATCAGCGGCTTGCCGGTGGCTCCCATGGCGTCGGCCATGAACAGCTCCGGCATCATGACGCCCTCGAAGAAGTCCGGTGCTTTACCGACCACGACGGCGTCGATGTCGTCGAAGGTGGAACCGGAGTCGGCCAGCGCCCGGTCGATCGCTTCGCGCACCAGGCCGTTCATCGAAACGTCTTGTCGCTTGGCGACATACTTCGTTTGTCCGGTACCAAGTACCGCAGCAAGGTTTGGCCCTGCACCGGCCATCAGTTCTTCCCTTCCATGACCGCGACCAGGTTCTGTTGCAGCGCAGGCCCGCTGGTGGCATGCGCGAGCACCCGCTCGGCCGACCCGTTCCAGATATGTTGTGCCGCAAAGCCGATACGCTCAAGGCCGGCGACGAACATGGGGTTAGCTGCCAGCGCGCCGCCGGAGGGATTGACGTTCGTCCGCCCCGGTATCTTGATCGCCTCCGCGACAATCAGGTGCTGATGGGTGAAAGGCGCACAAATCTCGGCCACATCGAGGTTGTCACTTCTGCCCCCCGTGGCCGCCTTAGCCGCGGCCCTGGTCGACGGAGACTCGGTGATGTCGCGCACGCCCAGCGACGGGGACTCGATGCGATGTTCGATTCCGGTGATCCAGGCCGGGTTTTCGCGCAGCTCACGTGCCCGGTCGCCGGCCGCGAGCACGATCGCAGCGGCACCGTCGGTGATCGGTGCGATGTCGTGGCGCCGCAGCGGGTCAGCGAAATACGGCCGGTCGAGCAATTCCTCGACGCTGATCGCCGGCTCCACAGAATCCACCCGGCGGGCGTTCGCAAAGGAATCGAACGCGACGCGTGCCATCTGGTCGTAGGTCCACTTGCCGGTGTCAAGTCCAATGCGGGCCTGTAGTCCTGCCATCGACACCGAATCTGGCCACAGCGGCGCGACGGTGTAGGGGTCGGTCTGCCGCGACAAGGTGCGACGCAGCACTCCGGCCGAGGACTTCCCGAAGCCGTACACCAACGCAGTGTCGACCTCGCCGGTCAGCAACTTGATGTAGGCCTCGTAGAGGGCCCACGCCGCGTCCATCTCGACGTGCGATTCGTTGATCGGCGGAACGGCACCGATCGAGTCGATCGCCGAGATGAACGAAAACGCGCGTCCGGCAAGGTAATCGGATGAACCCGAACACCAGAAGCCAATGTCGGCCGTGGTGATTCCGAGCTCCTCGTAGAGCTGGGCGAAGCACGGCATCAACATCTCGACGCCGTTGGTGGTGCCGTCGGTGCGGCGTACGTGTGGGGCGTGGGCAAAGCCGACAACCGCAACGTTGCGAGCGCTCATTGCAAGTAAGCCCTTTACAGGTGGTGCTTGTAGGTGTCGTAATCGGCGTCGGGTTCCCCGGTGGGCCGGAAGTACTCGATGTTGTCGATGCCAAAACCCCACTCCTCGCGAGGCTTCCACACCGCCTCGACCCGCATGCCCATCCGCACCTCGTGTGCGTCGATGTCGGCGACCAAGTGCAGGAACGGAATGTCGGCACCGTCGAGCAGCACATACGCCGCTACGTAGGGCGGTTTGATGCGCTGGCCCTGGAAAGGGATATTGATGATCGCGAACGTCGTGACCGTGCCTTTGTCCGGCAGCTCGACGAACTCGGTGGTCGGCAGGCCGGTGGCCGGATCGGCCCCGTGCGGCGGGAAGTAAACCTTTCCCTCTTTTCCGGTTCGCGCACCCAGCAGTTTGCCCTGGGCGATGGCACGCAGGTAGGCGCTCTCCTCGTGCGAGGCCGTGTGCTGAATTGTCAGCGAGATCGGCGTGACGATCATGGTCACCGGATCTTGTTCGCCTCCCGGCTGTTCCGTCACGGGTTCGGCTTCCTCGCCGAGTGCGAAATAGGCGATGTCGGTGATGGCGCCCACCGGCTCGTCGGCCCAGTGCACGTGCACCCGGGAGCCAGTGCGGATGGCCTCGGGTTCGCCAGCATCTACGACGTGCATCAGCAGGGTGTCTGCGCCGTCGAGCTTGATCAGCGCCCAGGCGAACGGCCGGTCCAGCGGCTGTCCTTCCAGCGGTTCGGCTTGCCAGGTCCACGAAGCGATGGTGCCGACGCTGGACACCGGTACCATCTGGCCCAGCGGCTCATAGGTAACCGGGTCATATTCCGCCGGCGGTACATGCACCCGGCCATCTGATCCGCGCACCCCCAGGATGTGGCGCTCACGCAATGCAGTGAAGAACTTGCTTAGCGTGGGGCCGACCGAACGGGTGTAGTCGAAAGACAACGTCAGTGGCGCGGAGAGTGGTGGCTCAGGGTGATCCATCAAGGTCGGGCTGCTCGAGCTGGCTGTCACGCCATCGAGTAGAACAGGTTCTAAGAACGGATTCAAATATCAGTTTGGGATCGGTCTGCACTAGCGGGCGCGGCGTCGGGAAGGCAGTGATTATGAAGCTGGGGTTGCAGCTGGGGTATTGGGGCGCTCAGCCGCCGGAGAACGCCGGGGAACTTGTCGCCGCCGCAGAGGAAGCCGGATTCGACGCCGTGTTCACCGCCGAGGCGTGGGGATCCGATGCCTACACGCCCCTGGCATGGTGGGGCTCGTCGACGCACCGGGTGCGGCTGGGCACGTCGGTGATCCAGCTGTCCGCGCGCACCCCGACGGCATGCGCGATGGCGGCGCTGACGCTCGACCACCTCAGCGGCGGCCGGCACATCCTCGGGCTTGGCGTATCCGGCCCGCAGGTTGTGGAGGGCTGGTACGGTCAGCCATTCCCCAAGCCGCTGGCCCGTACCCGTGAATACATCGACATCGTCAGGCAGGTGTGGGCCCGGGACAAGCCAGTGACCAGTGCCGGCCCCCACTACCCGCTGCCCCTGACCGGTGAGCGTACGACGGGCCTGGGCAAGGCGCTCAAACCCATCACCCACCCGCTGCGCGCCGACATCCCGATCATGCTGGGCGCCGAGGGACCGAAGAACGTAGCTTTGGCCGCCGAGATCTGCGACGGCTGGCTGCCCATCTTCTACACCCCGCGGATGGCCGACACCTACAACGAATGGCTCGACGAAGGGTTCGCTCGCCCCGGTGCCCGGCGCAGCCGCGAGGACTTCGAAATCTGCGCGACCGCCAACATCGTCATCACCGAGGACCGCAGCGCCGCCTTCACGGCCATGAAGCCCTATCTGGCCCTCTATATGGGCGGCATGGGCGCAGAGGACACCAACTTCCACGCCGATGTCTATCGCCGGATGGGCTACGGCGAGGTAGTCGACGACGTCACCAAGCTCTTCCGCAGCAACCAAAAGGACAAGGCCGCGACGATCATCCCCGACGAGGTCGTCGACGACGCCGCGATCGTCGGCGACTTGAACTACGTCCGTGAGCAGGTCAAGGTCTGGGAGGCCGCAGGCGTCACGATGATGGTGGTCTCCGGCCGCAATGCCGCGCAGATCCGCGAGCTCGCCACCCTGGTTTAGCGGGTATTGCCGGAGGAATAGAACACGTTCTAGATTGGCCCGATGACAGCATCGCAGCACACCATCGCAGGCACGGTACTTACGATGCCGGTGAGGATCCGTAAGGCAAATCAGCACATGGCGATGTTCTCGGTTGACGCCGACGCGGCGCAGCGCCTGATTGACTACAGCGGCCTGCACGTCTGCCATTACCTGCCCGGGCGCGCGATCGTGGTCCTGATGTTGATGCACTACATCGACGGCGACCTGGGCCAGTACTACGAATTCGGCACCAGCATCATGGTCAACCCTCCTGGATCGAAGGCGAGCGGGCCGCGCGCTCTGCAGTCGGCCGGTGCCTTCATCCACCACCTGCCCGTCGATCAGGCGTTCACGTTGGAAGCGGGAACCACGATTTGGGGCTATCCGAAAGTCATGGCGGACTTCACCATTCGAGAGGGCCGTCAGTTTGGTTTCGAGGTCAGCGTGGACGGGCAACTGGTGGCCGGCATGGAATTTCGCCGCGGCCTACCCTTTCGTTTGACCCCGCGCCAGCAAGAGCAGCGCACTTACTCGCACCGCGACGGGGTAACCCGCGAGACGTCCTTCGAACACACACTGGGCGGCGTGCGCACGCGATTCGGTGGAGTACGCATCTGGCTGGGCGATCACCCCTACTCGAATGAATTGGCGTCGCTGGGCCTTCCGAAGCGCGCGATGCTGTCCAGCTCTGTTGACAACGTACAAATGTCATTCGGCGACGCTCAGGAGATCTCATGACTATGACCCGGCCAGATGTCGATCTGACCGACGGCGCTTTTTACGCAGGTGACTCCCGGGCCGTCTACCGCTGGATGCGGGAGAACGAGCCGGTGTTCCGGGACCGCAACGGGTTGGCCGCCGCGTCGACGTATCAGGCCGTCATCGACGCCGAGCGCAAACCCGAGTTGTTCTCGAATGCCGGCGGCATCCGACCCGACCAAGATGGGGTCGAGATGATGATCGAGATGGACGATCCGCAACATCTGTTGCGTCGCAAGCTTGTCAACTCCGGTTTCACCCGCAAGCGCGTAAAAGACCTGGAGTCCTCGATCACCTCACTGTGTGACGCGCTGATCGACGCGGTGTGCGAACGCGGCGAGTGCGACTTCGTCTGGGATCTCGCCGCACCCCTGCCGATGGCGGTAATCGGCGACATGCTCGGTGTGCGTCCGGATGAACGCAAGATGTTCCTCAAGTGGTCCGACGATCTGGTCAGCTTCTTGAGCAGCACTGCGGCACAAGAGGATTTCCAGGTCACCATGGACGCCTTCGCCGCCTACAGCGAATACATGATGGGGATGATCACAGCCCGCAAGGAGGAACCGACCGACGATCTGGTCAGCGTCCTGGTGCATGCGGAGGTCGAGGGATCGAGGCTGGAGGACCACCAGATCGTCACCGAGGTTCTGCTGCTACTGATTGGCGGCGACGAGACCACACGTCACACGCTGTCCGGCGGAACGAGGCAGCTGCTGCTGCACCCCGATCAGCACCGGCGTCTGGCCAACGACCTGGAATTGCTGCCCAACGCGATCGAAGAGATGCTGCGCTGGACCGCGCCGGTAAAGAACATGGCACGCACCATCACCGCTGACACCGAGTTCCACGGCACCCGGCTGCACCAGGGCGAAAAGATGATCCTGCTGTTCGAGTCGGCGAACTTCGACGAGAAGGTCTTCGAGGATCCGGAGAGCTTCAACATCGAGCGCTACCCGAACAACCACCTCGCATTCGGCTTCGGGACGCACTTCTGCCTCGGCAACCAGCTCGCCCGACTGGAGCTGTCGATCATGCAGTCACGTCTGCTGCAGCGCCTTCCGGATATGCGACTGGCGTCGGATGCACAGCTGCCGCTGCGACCGGCGAACTTCGTGTCCGGCCTCGAGAAAATGCCGGTGGTGTTCACGCCGAGTATGCCGCTGCCCTGACTCCGGCCTCTATGGCCGAGCGTGAACTCACTGCGAAAAATCGCGCGAAATATGGCAGTAAGCTCACGCTCGGCGGGCCCACGCCGCCGCCACCCGTCGCAGGATGCCGCCTGGCACGTCCTCCACAGTGACACGCACGATGACCCACCCCAGGTCCGTCGTCAGTGCCTCGAAGCGTGCGATGTCCCTGTTGAATTGCCTCCGATCCGCCCGGTGGTGATCACCTTCGTACTCGACTGCGACTTTGATGTCTTCCCAACCCATATCGAGCACAGCAACTAGCTCGCCGTATTCGCCGTAGACGGGGATCTGAGTTTGTGGCCGCGGATAACCGGCTTCGACGAGAAGCAACCGCAGCCAGGTCTCGCGGGGTGACTCGGCGCCGGCATCGACGAGCTTGAGGGCAGTGCGGGCGCGCCTAATGTTGCGGTGTCCTTTGTACCGTCCGGCAAGCAACTCGGCATCAGCGACATGGAATTTGGTGGCTCGAGCGAGTGCGTCGATGGCGGCGACTGCTTTGCCGACGGGATTACGGCAAGCGAGGTCGAAGGCGGTGCGTGCAGCCGTGGTTGTCGGCAAGCCGCCGACCAGTTGGACCTCGTCGTCCGCAACAGCATCCGACCAAGTGCGAATACCGGCCGGCGGACGACGGTGTTCGTAGAGCAACTGCGCCGGCGCCCGATGGTCAACCCATCTGGCGCCGTGCACGGCGGACGCCGAATGCCCGGCGACGATGCCGCGCCGTCGTGACCAAAGCCAAGCGGCGCGAGCACGCGTCGTGGCGGTCAGCTCCGTGCCAGCCGCAACGTAGACGTCAGGATGGATCGCGACGCACCGGCTTCGTAATCGGTAGGGCGTCAGGGCGCCCGACTTGATGGCCTCGCTGCCGAGAAATGGGTGTAGCACGCACGCAGTTTGGCGTGGGGCACCGACAGGAGCGCCGAGTGTGAACTGGCTGCGAAAAAATTGCCGAAAAACTGCAGTGAGTTCACGCTCGGCGAGGGAGGACCGATAGGGGCGCTAGCGGTTCTGGAAGTTGGGCTTGCGCTTCTCGGCGAATGCCCGCGGCCCTTCCTTGGCGTCGTCGGACAGGAACACCTTGATACCGATCTGGGTGTCGATCTTGAACGCGTCGTTCTCGTTCATTCCCTCGGTCTCACGGATCGCCCGCAGGATCGCCTGCACGGCCAGCGGGCCGTTGTTCTCGATGAGCTGTGCGATCTCGAGCGCCTTGGTCAGGGCCTGGCCGTCCGGGACGAGATAGCCGATCAGGCCGATCTCCTTGGCCTCGGCGGCGGTGATGTGCCGTCCGGTCAGCAGCAGGTCGCACGCCACTGTGTAGGGGATTTGCCGCACCAGCCGCACGGCGGATCCGCCCATCGGGTACAGGCTCCACTTGGCCTCCGAGATCCCGAACTTGGCGCTCTCACCGGCGACCCGGATGTCGGTGCCCTGCAGGATCTCGGTGCCGCCGGCGATCGCGGGTCCTTCGACGGCCGCGATCAGCGGTTTGGTCAGCCGGCGACCCTTCAGTAAAGCGTCGATTCGCGACGGGTCGTAGCTGCCGTCCTTGAACGACTCACCTGGCGGCTTCTTGGTTGCCGCCTTGAGGTCCATGCCGGCGCAGAAGTAGCCACCGGCCCCGGTCAGGATGCAGCACCGGATGCCTGGATCGTTGTCGACGCGGTCCCAGGCCTGGACCATGATTTCCATCATTTCGGTGCTCAGCGCGTTGCGGGCGTGTGGCCGGTTCAACGTGACGATTAGGGTGTGACCACGCTGCTCCACCAGCGCGTCAGGTCCGGATTCCTCGTTTGCTGGCGCTCCGCCATAATCCGGGGCCACGGCTACCGCCTTTCGGTCGACATTGGGCATGAGCTTGTCAAGAAATGTAACACGTTCTAATTTGGTGGCCGTGGCCCTGAATATTGCCGATCTCGCAGAGCACGCTATCGACGCTGTGCCTGACCGCGTAGCCCTGATCTGCGGCGACGAGAAGCTGACCTATGCCCAACTAGATGAGAAGGCCAACCGCCTGGCGCACTACCTGATCGATCAGGGGGTGAAAAAGGACGACAAGGTCGGACTCTACTGCCGCAACCGCATCGAGATCGTCATCGCGATGCTCGGCATCGTCAAGGCGGGCGCCATCCTGGTGAACGTCAACTACCGCTACGTCGAGGACGAGCTTCGGTACCTTTTCGACAACTCCGACATGGTTGCGCTGGTCCACGAGCGCCAGTACTCCGACCGGGTGGCCAACGTGCTGCCGGACACCCCTAACGTCAAGACGATCCTCGTGATCGAGGACGGCAGCGACAAGGACTATCAGCGCTACGGCGGCGTCGAGTTCCACTCAGCGATCGCGCAGGGTTCACCCGAGCGCGACTTCGGCGAGCGCAGCGCCGACGACATTTACCTGCTCTACACCGGCGGTACCACCGGGTTCCCGAAGGGCGTGATGTGGCGCCACGAGGATATCTACCGCGTCCTCTTCGGCGGAACCGACTTCGCGACAGGCGAATTCGTCAAGGACGAGTACGATCTTGCTAAGGCTGCTGCCGCTAATCCGCCGATGATCCGCTACCCGATTCCGCCGATGATCCACGGCGCCACGCAGTCGGCCACCTGGATGTCGATCTTCTCGGGCCAAACCACCCTGCTCTCACCGGAATTCAACGCTGACGAGGTCTGGCGCACGATCCACCAGCACAAGGTGAACCTGCTGTTCTTCACCGGCGATGCCATGGCGCAGCCGCTGCTCGACGCGCTCAACAAGGAGCACGATTACGACCTTTCATCGCTGTTCCTGCTCGCCAGCACCGCGGCGCTGTTCTCACCGAGCATCAAGGAAAAGCTCCTCGAGCTGCTGCCCAACCGCGTCATCACCGACTCGATCGGCTCCTCGGAGACCGGCTTCGGCGGCACCAGCATCGTTGTCAAGGACGCGCCGCGCAGCGGCGGTCCGCGAGTGACGATCGACCACCGCACCGTCGTCCTCGACGAGGAAGGCAACGAGGTTGAGCCCGGCTCGGGCGTGCGCGGCCTGATCGCCAAAAAGGGCAACATTCCGGTCGGTTACTACAAGGACGAGAAGAAGACAGCTGAGACGTTTAAGACGATCAACGGCGTGCGCTACGCGATCCCCGGGGACTACGCACTGGTCGAGGAGGACGGCACCGTCACGATGCTGGGCCGCGGCTCGGTGTCGATCAACAGCGGCGGCGAAAAGGTCTACCCCGAGGAGGTCGAGGCGGCGCTGAAGGGCCATCCTGACGTCTTCGACGCTTTGGTGGTCGGTGTGCCCGATCCGCGTTACGGCCAGCGCGTGGCCGCCGTTGTGCAACCCCGACCAGGGGCCCGGCCGTCGCTATCCGGGCTGGACAGCTTCGTGCGCTCCCACATCGCGGGATACAAAGTGCCGCGCAGCCTTTGGCTTGTCGACGAGGTGAAGCGTTCGCCGGCGGGCAAACCCGACTACCGCTGGGCCAAGGAACAAACCGAGGCGCGGCCCGCTGACGACGTGCATGCCGCTCACGTAACTGCCTGATGCGCTCCGACGTGTAAGCCGGTCGCGGCGTGACCGACTTCGTCAAGCACCACCCGGGCGCGCCCACCGGCTTCTTCGATTGGGAAGCCGCAGGGTTGCGATGGCTGTCAAGTGTCGACGGCGGCGTGCCGTGCGCGCAGGTTGTTTCTGTTGGCGCGACGAGCCTGACCCTGCGCCGGCTTGATTCGGTGACTCCGAGCCCCGGGGCGGCGCAGGTGTTCGGCAGCCAACTGGCCGTCACGCACGACGCGGGTGCCCCGGCGTTCGGCGCAGGGCCCGACGGATGGGACGGGCCCGGGTTCTTCGGGCCCGGAAAGCCGCCGTCGCAACCATTGCCGATGTCGCTGCGGCGGCACCGACGCTGGGGCGACTTTTACGCCCAGGAGCGGCTGGCTCCGATGGCCGAGCTCGCGGCGGCGCGGCTCGATGCTTCGACCCGTGCCGCGATCGACTCCGTCGTGGCACGTTGCCGTGCAGGCGACTTCGACGACGATGACCATCCCGCCCGGCTGCACGGCGATTTGTGGAGCGGCAACGTGATGTGGACACCCGACGGCGTGGTACTGATCGACCCGGCTGCGCACGCCGGTCACCGCGAGACCGACCTGGCGATGCTCGCGCTGTTCGGCTGCCCGCACTACGACGCCGTCCTGGCCGGTTACCAGCGGGTGCGATCGCTAAAACCCGGCTGGCGCAACCGCGTCGGGCTGCACCAACTCTTTCCGCTGCTGGCGCACGTGGTGTTATTCGGCGGCGGGTACGCACGGCAGACGCATGCCGCCGCCCGCGCCGCGCTGGCCGCCTAGGCAGGGCGGCTACAGTTGGATTGCCCGCCTCCTCCTCCCGGCGCTTCGCGGCGTGCATCGTCGGCGGGCTACTGTCGATCGCGATGACGATCGATGTATGGATGCAGCATCCGACTGTGCGGTTCCTGCGCAGCGACATGCTGGCGTCCCTGCGCCGCTGGACCGGCGGGTCTATTCCGGACGTCGAAGTCCCGATCGAAGCGACCATCGCATCGATGGATGCCGCCGATGTCCACTTCGGCCTGCTCAGCGCGTGGCGCGGTCCGGGCGGTCAGGACTTGGTCTCCAACGATGAGGTCGCCGCATGGATTGGCTTGCACCCGAACCGGTTTGCCGGCCTGGCCACCGTCGACCTCGACCGTCCGATGGAAGCGGTCCGCGAGCTTCGGCGCCGAATCAGTGAAGGATTCGTGGGCCTGCGGGTGGTGCCGTGGTTGTGGAATGCGCCGCCCACCGATCGCCGCTACTATCCGCTGTTCGCCGAATGCGTGGAGTCCGGGGTGCCGTTTTGTACCCAGGTCGGTCACACCGGCCCGCTGCGGCCCTCGGAGACCGGCCGCCCGATTCCCTACATCGACCAGGTGGCCCTCGACTTTCCTGAGCTGGTGATCGTGTGTGGCCACGTCGGCTATCCGTGGACCGAGGAGATGGTCGCGGTGGCCCGCAAGCACGAGAACGTCTACATCGACACCTCGGCTTACACCATCAAACGGCTTCCGGATGAGCTCATCCGGTTCATGAAAACCGGTACCGGACAACGCAAAGTCTTGTTCGGCACCAACTACCCGATGATGACCCACGCGCACGCGTTGGCGGGCCTCGATGAACTCGGGCTCGGCGACGAAGCTTGCCGTGACTTTCTGCACGGCAATGCCGAGCGTGTTTTCGGAGTCGCCAAACGACCCTCGGAAGAAGGAGTGCATCCGTGAACGGAGCTCAGGCCCTGATCAATACCCTGGTCGACGGCGGCGTCGACGTGTGCTTCGCCAACCCGGGCACGTCGGAGATGCACTTCGTGGCCGCACTGGACACCGTTCCGCGGATGCGGGGCGTGCTGGCTCTCTTCGAGGGTGTCGCCACCGGCGCGGCCGACGGCTATGCGCGCATCGCTGATCGGCCGGCCGCGGTGCTGCTGCACCTGGGCCCCGGACTGGGCAATGGCCTGGCCAACCTGCACAACGCGCGCCGCGCTCGGGTGCCGATGGTAGTGGTCGTCGGCGACCACGCTACCTATCACAAAAAATACGACGCCCCACTGGAATCCGACATCGACGCACTCGCCGGGACCGTGTCGGGATGGGTGCGCCGAACAGCTGAGGCCGCCAACGTCGCGGCCGACGCTGCTGAAGCCATCGCCACCAGCCGGTCGGGCCCGCAGATTTCGACGCTGATCCTGCCTGCCGATGTGTCCTGGTCCGACGGCGCACAGCCCGGCTCGACAGTCGCGGCGCAGCCGGCGGGTGCCGACCCGCTGCTGGCGCCGGCGGTGCTCGAGGTGCTGCGATCCGGGGAACCCGCGGTGATTCTGGTGGGTGGGGACGCCACCCGCGGGCCGGGACTGGCCGCGGCGGCACGGATCACTCAGGCAACCGGAGCCCGTTTGTTGTGCGAGACATTCCCGACGCGGCTGGAGCGCGGCGCGGGCATTCCCGCAGTCGACCGGCTTGCTTACTTCGCTGAGGCCGCCACGGCCCAGCTGGACGGCGCCAAGCATCTGGTGCTGGCAGGCGCCAAGTCGCCGGTGTCGTTCTTCGCCTACCCGGGCATGCCCAGCGACCTGGTCCCGGCCGGCTGCGAGGTGCACGTGCTCGCTGGACACAGCGGTGCGGCCGATGCGCTCATGGCGTTGGCCGATGAGGTGGCGCCCGGGACGGTTGCTCCAGTGGCGGCCGCGTCGCGGCCGGAGCTGCCGACGGGGGCTCTGACGTCCGCGTCGGCGGCTAACGTGATCGGGGCGCTGATGCCGGAAGGGGCGATCGTTGTCGACGAGTCGAACACCTCCGGCCTGCTGCTTGCTCAGGCCACCGCCGGGGCGCCGGCCCATGACTGGCTCACGCTGACCGGCGGGGCGATCGGCTACGGCATTCCGGCCGCGGTGGGTGCCGCGGTGGCCGCCCCGGATCGCCCGGTGCTCTGCCTGGAATCCGATGGGTCGGCGATGTACACGATTTCGGGTTTGTGGACTCAGGCGAGGGAGAACCTCAATGTGACCACAGTGCTTTACGATAACAGCGCCTACGACATTTTGCGTATCGAGCTGGCGCGGGTCGGCGCTGGATCTGCCCCCGGCCCCAAGGCGCTGAACCTGCTCGATTTATCACGTCCCACAATGGATTTCGTCAAAATCAGCGAGGGTATGGGAGTTCCCGCGCGTCGTGTCACCACCGCCGAGGAGTTCGCCGACGCATTGCGCGCCGCCTTCGCCGAACCGGGGCCACACTTGATCGACGCCGTCGTGCCGTCAATAACGGGCTAGCCCGGGAAGTCGACTGATAAGCCAGTCCGACAGGGTGTTGACTACCTCGACACCCGTCTCGAACACGCCATCGTGGGCTTCGGCCGCCAACGCCACGCCCCAGTGCCCGGATGGTGTGTCCACGATTCCGAATTGCCGGACCAGGTATTCACCATGTATCCCTGGTCCCCAACCACCTTTTGCTGCAAAGCCTTTGGCGGCCAGCCCCCATCGCTGACCGGTGGTGAGGTGCTGCATCATGTCGATGACATCGGCCGCGTCGGGGATTGAGGATAGCTGCGCTGCGAACTGCGCTTGCCGGTGCAGGGTCCACTGCGTCTGGCCGAATGCGGTATATCCACGCCGAAGTCGACGTGATTCGACCACCGTGGCGGCGTCACCGCATTCGGCGATAACGGCTTGTACCTGCCGCGCCGCGTCCGCCGGATGGCCCAGCTGGGACCACAACTGCTCGGACGCGTGGTTGTCGGATTCGGTGATGGCCTTAACGGCCAGGTCCTGAGCACGTGGTCTGTCGCTGCGCAAGGCCGCGATCGCCAACGGCACTTTGATCGTCGACCACGCGACACCGGACCACCAGCGACCCAGTGAATAGGTTCGGTCCGGACGGGCGATTGCGATACCAACGCTTGCCGGTGCCGCGGCGGAAAGCTGTTCAAAGCTCGCTTCAAGCGCAAGCTCGAGAGGCCGGGAAGTCATGTCTCTACCGGCGAATCTGCCACACCGGATCAATACAGTCGACACCCTGGGCCGACAACTGACGCTTCAGCACCTTGAAGGTCACCGTCCGCGGGAGTTCAGCGCTGATCCGGACGTACGACGGCCACTGTTTGGGGCCTAAGTCGGGCTGCTCGGCCAGGAAGGCGCGGAACTTCTCGGCATCGAACTCGGTGCCCGGTGCCGTCACCAACGCGGCCATTACCTGGTCGCCGACAACAGGATCCGGCACCGCATACACCGCCACCTCGGTCACGTCGGGATACCGCAAAAGCACCCTCTCGATCGGGGCCGAACCGAGATTTTCCCCGTCGACCCGCATCCAATCACCAAGCCGCCCAGCGAAGTACGCATAGCCGGCGTCATCGCGATAGGCGAGATCGCCACTGTGGTACACCCCGCCCGCCATCCGCTCGGCCTCAGCCGCCTCGTCGTTGTAGTAACCCTCGAAACGGCCCGGCCCGGCGGTGTTCACCAGCTCGCCGACCACTCCCGCTGGGCATGGTTCGCCGGTATCGGGGTCGACGATCTCGACGCCCTCAGGGAGTGGACCCAATGCACCCGCCGGGGTATCGGGGGTACGCGCGATAGCCACGCCGCCTTCGGTGGAACCGAAACCGTCCTGGACGACACACCCGAACCTGCGGCCGAAACGCTCGATGTCGGCGGGTACGCCCTCGTTGCCGTACACCGCTCGCAGCGGGTTGTCCGCATCGTCGGGCTGCTCGGGCGTGGCAAGCACATACGACAAGGGCTTGCCCACGTAGTTGGCGTAGGTGGCGCCGTAGCGGCGGACATCGACCAAGAAGTTGGACGCAGAAAACTTGCGCCGCAACGCCATTGAGCCCCGGCATGCCGCTGCCACCGCCCAGCCGACCAGCACCGCGTTGGAATGAAACAGCGGCATCGACACATAGCAGACGTCGTCGCGGCCGAGATCGAATCGCTGCGTCATCGTCACGCCCGCGATCGCAACCTTGCCATGGCTGCACTTCACCGCTTTCGGCTCGCCACTGGTGCCCGACGTGAAGATCAGCATGAACAGGTCCGCGGGCGACGCGGACTGAAAAGACAGCTCGGCGTCCCTGTTAACGGGGCTATGTGCGGCCACCTCGTCGGCCCACTCGGGGGTGTCGACGTTCAGATGCTCGATATCGCCCAGTGTCTCGGTCGATTTAGAGTCAGCCAGCACCAACTGGCAATCGGCCCGGACGATGTCCCCGACGAGTGCCGCGCCGCGGCGCACCGGGTTGAGCCCTACCGGCACGATCCCTGACATTCCTGCCGCCACCAGCATCGCCGAGAAGAAGGGGGTGTTCTCCAACAGCACACCGACATGCGGCGGTCTTGTCGGGTCGAAGCGCCCACGCAGCGTCGCGGCAATCGCGGCACCGTGCTGGACGTGATCACGCCAGCTGGTAAACGAGTCCTCGAAGTAGATACCGCGATCGTCGATTTCGGCCAGCGGCACCAGCAGTTTGGTGACGGTCAGGTCAGAGGGGATCACTGCACTCAGGGCGACTCAGGCAGGGGTCTCCGCCAGCTCTCGGCCGATCCGGCGCAGCTGTCCGGTGGCACCGCCCAACGCGAACTCGGTTTCTTTGGCGGCCAAAAAGTAGCGGTGCACCGGGTGATCGGTGTCGACGCCGACGCCGCCGTGCACGTGCACAATGGTGTGCGCCACCCGGTGGCCGGCGTCGGCGGCCCAGAACGCCGCACTGGCCACGTCGATCTCGGCGGGAATATCCTCCGACACGCGCCAGGCGGCCTGGGTGAGCGTCAGCCGCAGCCCCTTGACGTCGATATAGCCGTCGGCCAGCCGCTGGGCCACCGCCTGGAAGCTGCCGATCGGGCGATCGAATTGCTCACGGGTGCGGGCATATTCGGCAGTCATCTGCAAGCCCCGCTCCAGCACGCCGAGCTGAAATGCGCTGCGGCCCAAGGTGGCAAGTGTGCCGAGCCAGGGCGCGACCTCGCTGCCGCCAACCCGTCGCACGCCGTCCACCGCAACGCCATCCAGCGCCAGGTGCCCGACGCTGCCCAAGCCGGTGGTCTGCAGCGCCGTCACCGTGACGCCCGGGGTCATCGGCCGCGACCAGGAAAACCGCTGTGCCGGAATCGGTCTCGGTGGGAACCAGAAAGGCGTCGGCCACCGGGCCGAAGCCGACCTGAGGTACGAGTACCGGTGAGGCGGTAGCCGTCACCGGCGCGAGCGGCCTGCACCGGGCCCTCACCCATCTCGCCGTCGAGGGCGACGGTCAGGATCTTCTCGCCTTTGACCGCGGGCACGCCCCAGCCCTGCTGCAATTCCTCGGAGCCGAATCGGGCCAGCGCCCCGGAGGCCAGCATGATCGACTCCAGGTACGGCACGGCGGCCAGTTGGTGGCCTAGCGCAACCAAAATGGCCACCTGCTCGAGCACCCCGAAACCGTCGCCGCCCAACGCTGACGCCGACGCACTCGACAAGATGTCGGAGTCGACCAGCTTGCTCCACAGGTCACGGTCGAACCGTTGCTCGAGCCCGTCCAGCTCACGTTGATGCTGCGGCGTGCACACCGAATCGACGATCGTGTCGACCAGACCGCCGAGGTCGTTTGCCGCTTCGGTTGTCGTGAAGTCCATGAATGTTTGTCCTTAAAGAGAAGAAGGAGATCAGCGGTTGGCTCGGGGCAGTCCCAGTGCCACCATTCCGATGATGTCGCGCTGGACTTCGTTGGTGCCGCCGCCGAAGGTCAGGATCAGGCACGCCCGGTGCATCCGCTCGACCCGGCCGCGCAGCAGCGCGCCCGGCGAATCCTGACGCAGCGTCGCCGCGGTGCCCAGCACCTCCATCAGCAGCCGGTAGGCCTCGGTGGCCAGCTCGGTGCCGAACACCTTGGCGGCCGACGCATCCGCCGGCGACAGGGAGTCGCTGTGCGCCGACGCCAGCTCCCAGTTGATGAGCTTGAGAACCTCGGCCTTGGCGTGCACCCGGGCCAGGTTGAGCTGCGCCCACTCCGAGTCGATGAGCCGGGCCCCGCTTTCGTCCTTGGTGTTTTGCGCCCACTCGCGAACCTCGCGCAGGGCCAGGAAGATCGGTTGCGGCGACACCAGGGCGACCCGCTCGTGGTTGAGCTGGTTGGTCACCAGCTTCCAGCCGCCGTTCTCCTCGCCGATCAGGTTGGTCACCGGGACTCGCACGTCGGAGTAATAGGTGGCGCTGGTGTCCACACCGGCCATGGTGTGCACCGGCGTCCAGGAGAAACCCTCCGCGGTCGTCGGCACGGCCAGCATCGAAATGCCGCGGTGCTTCTTGGCCTCGGGGTTGGTGCGCACCGCCAGCCACACCCAGTCCGCGTAGGCGATCAGGCTGGTCCACATCTTCTGGCCGTTGATGACGTAGTCGTCGCCGTCGCGGACCGCGGTGGTACGCAGGTTCGCCAGGTCGGTGCCGGCACCGGGCTCGGAGTAGCCGATGGAAAAGTGCAGTTCGCCGGCCGCGATCTTGGGCAGGAAGAATTTCTTCTGTTCCGCGGTGCCGAACGCCATGATGGTCGGCGCCACGCTGTTGATCGTCAGGAACGGCACCGGCACGCCAGCGATCGCGGCCTCGTCGGTGAAAATCAGGGAGTCCATCGGGGAGCGGTCCTGGCCGCCGTACTCCTTGGGCCAGTTCAGGGTGAGCCACCCGTCTTTGCCCATCTGCGCAACGGTGTCGCGATACGCGTTGCCGGTCCCGACCTCGCCCTGTGTCGAGCTCAGCGCCTCGCGGCGCTCCGGCGTCATGAGCGTGGTGAAGTACGACCGCAGCTCGCGACGCAGCTCCTCCTGTTCAGGGGTGTAACTGATGCGCATTTCAGCCGTCCTTGAAGTTAAACGTCGTTCCACGTCACAAGCCACGTCACATGCCGCAGCTCGACCAACGGTTACCCGTTCGTCTTCCCGGTTGTAACACGTTCTAGTCTGGGAATCCAGCGACCGTTTCCCCGGACGTATCAGGGTCCTATGGTGGAGCTACATACTGACGGGGCATGTCCTCAGATTGAAGGCCAGGTTCAAGGAGGGTGCTGTGCGGGTGATCGTGGACCATGACCGGTGTGAAGGTAACGCAGTGTGCTTGGGAATCGCGCCGGATATCTTCGACCTGGACGACGAGGATTACGCCGTAGTGAAGCTTGACCCCATTCCCCCCGATCAGGAGCAGCTGGCCGAGCAGGCAATCGCCGAGTGCCCCCGCGCCGCGCTTTTGCGCGGCGACTAGCCCGAGCCCAGAGTGCGTGACCCGAAACTAGAGGTATTCATAAATTGACTAGCAGCACGAACGCGACCGATCTGTCCGGAAAGGTCGCGGTGGTGACGGGTGCGGCCGCGGGTCTGGGACGGGCCGAGGCGCTCGGCTTAGCCCGCCTCGGCGCCACCGTCGTCGTCAACGACATCGCCGCCGCGCTGGATGCCTCCGACGTCATCGACGAGATCAACTCCGCCGGTTCCAAGGCCGTCGCAGTGGCCGGGGACATCAGTCAACGCGCAACCGCCGACGAACTGGTTGCCCAAGCCGACGGCTTGGGCGGCCTGGACATCGTGGTCAACAACGCGGGGATCACCCGCGACCGGATGCTGTTCAACATGTCCGACGAGGAATGGGACCTCGTCATCGCCGTGCACCTGCGCGGCCATTTCCTGCTGACCCGCAACGCGGCCACCTACTGGCGCTCCAAAGCCAAGGATTCGGGGGGAACGATCTTCGGCCGCCTCGTCAACACCTCGTCGGAGGCAGGACTGGTAGGCCCGGTGGGGCAGGCGAACTACGGTGCGGCCAAGGCGGGCATCATTTCGCTCACCTTGACGGCCGCGCGGGCGCTGGGCCGCTACGGGGTGTGCGCCAACGCGATCTGTCCGCGCGCCCGTACCGGCATGACGGCTGACGTTTTCGGTGCTCCACCGGAAATAGCGGAAGGCGGCATCGACCCGCTGTCGCCCGAGCACGTGGTCAATCTGGTCAAGTTCCTGTCATCCCCGGCTGCCGCAGAAGTCAACGGTCAGGTGTTCATTGTTTACGGCCCTCAGGTGACACTGGTTTCGGCGCCGACTGTGGAGCATAAATTCAGCGCCGAGGGACCGGCCTGGGAGCCTGCGCAACTGAGCGCGACGCTGCAGGAGTACTTTGCTGGCCGCGATCCGGAGCGGAGCTTTTCCGCGGTCGGCCTGATGGAGCAATAACCGTTAGAGGCTACTTCGCAGGGGGGAATCGGCGACTAGAACATGTGTCAGAATGTTAACGCCTCACTGGTCTTGACCTGGCAAATTAATGCATCGGACAGATAAATGCTGTTCATTGACACGATGAACTTCTTCTGAGTTAATATGATCCGGCTCACACTGAGCCGCCTGCGACCGAAGACAGCGCAAAGGGCACACACAGACTTCGCCGCGAGCACCTAGGGGGGAACCTAAGTTGATGCAACAACTTGCCGTTCCCGCTCGTGCTGTCGGCGGGTTCTTCGAAATGATGATCGATACCGGCCGTGCGACTTTTCGCCGGCCGTTCCAATTCCGTGAGTTCTTGGATCAGACCTGGATGATCGCTCGCGTGTCGCTGGTTCCCACGCTGCTGGTGTCCATACCGTTCACCGTGCTGGTGGCGTTCACCCTCAACATCCTGCTGCGCGAAATCGGAGCCGCCGACTTGTCCGGCGCCGGAACGGCATTCGGCACCATCACCCAGCTGGGTCCGGTGGTGACCGTGCTCGTCGTGGCCGGTGCCGGTGCCACCGCGATCTGCGCCGACCTCGGTGCCCGCACCATCCGTGAAGAAATCGACGCGATGCGGGTGCTCGGCATCGACCCGATCCAACGGCTCGTCGTACCCCGGGTGTTGGCATCCACAGTGGTCGCGCTGCTTCTCAACGGCTTGGTGTGCGCCATCGGTCTATCCGGTGGTTACGTGTTCTCCGTCTTCCTGCAGGGCGTCAACCCGGGTGCGTTCATCAACGGGTTGACCGTGCTGACCGGGCTGCGCGAATTGATTCTTGCCGAAGTCAAGGCGCTGCTGTTCGGCGTGATGGCCGGGTTGGTCGGCTGTTACCGCGGCCTGACCGTCAAGGGTGGGCCCAAGGGCGTCGGTAATGCGGTCAACGAAACCGTCGTCTACGCGTTCATCTGTCTGTTCGTCATCAACGTGGTGATGACCGCCGTCGGCGTGCGAATCTCGGCGAAGTGAGTACGCGATGAGTTACGACATCACTTACCGGTTTCGTAACTTCTTGTCGCGGTTTGCGGGGCCGGTTGACGACTTCGGCGAGCAGGCCTTGTTCTACGGCGAAACGGTGCGCTACGTCCCCAACGCGCTCACCCGGTACCGCAAGGAGACGATCCGGCTCATCGCCGAGATGACAATGGGCGCGGGAGCGCTCGTCATGATCGGCGGCACGGTCGGCGTTGCGGCCTTCCTGACCCTGGCCTCCGGTGGCGTCATCGCCGTGCAGGGGTACTCATCGCTGGGCAACATCGGTATCGAGGCGCTGACCGGCTTTCTGTCGGCGTTCCTCAACGTCCGCGTTGTCGCGCCGGTGATCGCGGGTATTGCGTTGGCGGCCACCATCGGTGCCGGAGCCACCGCCCAATTGGGTGCCATGCGGGTGTCCGAGGAAATCGACGCCGTCGAATGCATGGCGGTGCACTCGGTGTCCTACCTGGTGTCAACCCGGCTGATCGCCGGCCTCATCGCGATCATTCCGCTGTACTCGCTGTCGGTGCTGGCCGCGTTCTTCGCCGCTCGCTTCACCACGGTTTATATCAACGGACAGTCAAAAGGTCTGTACGACCACTACTTCAATACCTTCCTCATCCCGTCCGATCTGCTGTGGTCTTTCCTGCAGGCCATCGTGATGTCTATCGCGGTGATGCTCGTTCACACCTATTACGGCTACAACGCCAGCGGTGGGCCGGTGGGTGTCGGCATCGCCGTCGGCCAGGCCGTGCGGACCTCGCTGATCGTGGTCGTCGTCATTACTTTGTTCATCTCGCTCGCTGTGTACGGCGCGTCCGGTAACTTCAACCTCTCTGGATAAGGGGGACGATGGCTGAAGGCGAATCTCGACGTTCAACGGTCCGGCTGGCAGCGGCGCTGCTAGCCGGCTTGATCGTGGCGTTCGCCGTCCTGACTTACCTTTCTTACACAGCGGCTTTCGCCTCGACCGACACCGTCACCGTCTCGGCGCCCCGGGCCGGGCTGGTGATGGACAAGGACGCCAAAGTCAAATACCGCGGCATCCAGATCGGCAAGGTCGAAGCCATCGATTATTCCGGTGACCAGGCGCGGCTGACGCTGGCCATCAACAGCGACGACTTGCACTTCATCCCGTCGAACGCGACGGTGCATATCGCGGGCAACACCATCTTCGGCGCCAAGTCGGTGGAATTCATTCCGCCCCAAACGCCTTCGCCAGCCTCCCTGCATCCGGATGCACACGTTGCGGCCTCGGCGGTGCAGCTGGAGGTCAACACCTTGTTCCAGTCGCTGATCGACCTGCTGCACAAGATCGACCCAGTCGAACTGAACGGGACGCTGAGCGCGCTGTCGGAAGGTCTGCGTGGTCACGGCGACGACCTGGGCGGCATTTTGTCAGGACTGAATACACTGACGCGCCAGGCAAATCCGAAGCTTCCCGCGTTGCAGGAGGACTTCCGCAAGACCGCGGTCGTCGCAGGCGTCTACGCCGACGCCGCCCCTGACCTGAACACCATCTTCGACAACCTGCCGACGATCAACAAGACCGTCGTAGACCAGCAGAACAACCTCAACGACACTCTGTTGGCCACCATCGGCCTCGCCAACAACGCCTATGAGACGTTGGAGCCGGCCGAACAGAACTTCATCGATGCCATCAACCGGCTGCGGGCCCCGCTCAAGGTGGCCTCTGACTACTCACCGGAATTCGGCTGCCTGTTCGCGGGCATCGAGCGAGGTATCAAGGAGTTCGCCCCGTTGCTCGGTGTCCGCAAAGCGGGTCTGTTCACGTCGTCGAGCTTCGTCTTGGGCGCGCCGTCGTACACCTTTCCGGAGTCCCTGCCGCAGGTCAACGCCTCCGGAGGTCCGAACTGCCGAGGATTGCCCGACATCCCGACCAAGCAGACTGGTGGGTCGTTCTACCGCGCACCGTTCCTGGTCACCGACAACGCCAATATTCCGTACGAGCCGTTCACCGAACTGCAGTTTGACGCACCCTCGACGCTGCAGTTCTTGTTCCACGGCGCCTTCGCGGAACGGGACGACTTCTAATGCCGGGCGGGGGCATGCCATCGCACCGGTCGATGGTGATCAAGGTCAGCATCTTCACGGTAGCCATGCTGTTGGTATCCGCGGGCCTGGTGGTGATCTTCGGTGACTTCCGGTTCGGTCCCGAAAGCACTTACCACGCAACGTTTACCGATGTGTCACGGTTGAAGGCCGGCCAGAAGGTTCGTATCGCCGGAGTGCCGGTCGGCGCGGTGTCAGGCCTGAAGCTCAACCCGGACAACACCATCGACGTGAAGTTCGGAATCGATAAGCGCTACACGCTCTACTCGTCGACGCGCGCGGTGATCCGCTACGAAAACCTGGTTGGCGACCGGTATCTGGAGATCACGTCGGGCCCGGGGGAGCTGCGAAAGCTGCCGCCGGGCGGGACGATCAACGCCCAACACACCCAACCTGCGCTGGATCTGGATGCGCTGCTCGGCGGGCTGCGGCCGGTGCTCAAGGGTCTTGACGCTGACAAGGTCAACACCATCAGTAGCGCTGTCATTGAGTTGCTGCAGGGCCAGGGCGGGGCGTTGTCGAACGTGCTGGCCGACACCAGCGCGTTTTCATCGGCGCTGGGCCAACGCGACCAGCTCATCGGTGATGTGATCACCAACCTCAACACGGTGTTGAAGACCGTCGACCAACGGAGCGCGCAGTTTTCAGCCAGCGTTGACCAGTTGCAGCAATTGATCACCGGGCTGGCCAAAAACAAGGACGATATCGCGGGTGCCATCCCGCCGCTGGCATCGACGACGACGGATCTGACCGAGCTGCTGAAGAATTCACGCCGGCCGCTGCAAGGCATCCTGGAAAACACCCGGCCGCTGGCCACCGAGCTGGACAACCGCAAGGCCGAGGTGAACAACGACGTCGAGCAGCTGGGCGAGGACTATCTGCGGCTGGCCGCGCTCGGCGCCTACGGGTCGTTCTTCAACATCTACTTCTGCTCCGTGACGATCAAGATCAACGGCCCGGCCGGCGGCGACATCCTGCTGCCGCTCGGTGGCCAGGTGGATCCCAGCAAGGGGAGGTGCGCTTTTGCCAAGTAATGCAAAGCGTGAGCGCGATCCACTGCGCACCGGCATCTTCGGCGTGGTGCTGGTGGTCTGCGTCGTGCTCATCGCATTCGGCTACGCCGGATTACCGTTCTGGCCGCAGGGAAAAATCTACGACGCTTACTTCACCGACGCCGGCGGCATCACGCCCGGCAATGCCGTTTATGTGTCGGGCTTCAAGGTCGGCAAAGTGCAGTCCGTGGGTCTGGCTGGAGACAGCGCCAAGATCAGCTTCAGTGTGGACCGGCACGTCGCCGTTGGTGATCAGTCGCTTGCCGCGATCCGGACCGACACCATCCTCGGCGAGCGCTCCATCGCGGTGACCCCGGCCGGCAGCGGCAAGGCAACCACCATCCCACTCAGCCGCACGACTACGCCGTACACGCTCGCCGGCGCGCTCGAGGATTTGGGTGAAAATGCCAACAACCTGAACAAGCCTCAGTTCGAGCAGGCTTTGAACGTACTGACCGACACGCTGCACGACGCCACCCCGGAGCTGCGCGGTGCGCTGGACGGTGTGACGTCCCTCTCGCGCACCCTGAACCGCCGTGACGAGGCGCTGCAAAGCCTGCTGGCGCACGCGAAGTCGGTGACCTCGGTGTTGTCCCAGCGCGCCGAACAAGTCAACAAGCTGGTCGACGACGGTAACCAGTTGTTCGCCGCGCTTGATGAGCGGCGTGCTGCCCTGGGGCAGCTGATCTCGGGGATCGGCGATCTCTC
Organism: uncultured Actinomycetota bacterium; assembly: GCA_963730415.1. Classification (GTDB taxonomy): domain Bacteria; phylum Actinomycetota; class Actinomycetes; order Mycobacteriales; family Mycobacteriaceae; genus Mycobacterium. Next base: position 245,845 of record CAVSSC010000011.1, read on the forward strand.
AGCACAGATTTCCGGGTTCGTCGCCGACAACCGCAAGGAGTTTGGTCCGGCACTGAGCAAGCTGAACCTGGTGCTGGACAATCTCAATGAGCGCCGCGATTACATCACCGAAGCTCTCAAACGGCTGCCCACCTACGCCACCGAGCTGGGCGAGGTGGTTGGTTCCGGACCTGGATTCAACGTCAACGTCTACGGTGTGATACCCGCGCCGCTGCTTGCGACGATGTTCGACTTCTTCTACCAGCCAGGGAAGATGCCGGCCAGCCTCGCCGACTATCTGCGCGGCTTAATCCAGGAACGCTGGATCATCAGGCCGAAGTCGCCATGATGCCGGAGTCGTCATGATAAAGGGGATCGCCGGCAGCCGGGGGCTGCGCTACGCCACCGCCATCGCGCTGGCCGCGGTGCTGGTGGGGGGCGTGTACGTGCTTTCGTCGACAGGCAACACTCGGAGCATCGTCGGCTACTTCACGTCTGCGGTCGGGCTCTACCCCGGAGACCAGGTGCGCGTCCTCGGAGTTCCGGTGGGGCAGGTCGACACGATCGAACCGCGGCCCTCCGACGTCAAGATCACCATGTCGGTGTCCAAGGACGTGAAGATCCCGAAGGACGCCCAGGCCATCATCATGTCGCCAAACCTGGTGTCGGCGCGGTTCATTCAGTTGACCCCGGCATACACCGGCGGGGCGGTGCTGCCCGATGGCGGGAGCATCGGCCTGGGCCGCACCGCGGTCCCGGTGGAATGGGACGAGGTCAAGGAGGCGCTGACCCAACTGGCCGTCCAACTTGGCCCGACAACGGGATCGATGCAGGGACCGTTGGGCACGGCGATCAACCAGGCTGCGGACACGCTCGACGGCAAGGGCGAGTCTTTCCACAACGCATTGCGGGAGCTTTCGCAAGTCGCAGGGCGGCTGGGGGATTCACGCAGCGACATCTTTGGCACGGTCAAGAACCTGCAGGTACTGGTCAACGCGCTGTCGGCGAGTAACGAACAAATCGTCCAGTTCGCCGGAAATGTTGCGTCAGTGTCACAGGTGCTCGCCGACAGCTCGCGCCATCTCGACAACACCCTGGGCACGCTCAATAAGGCGCTCTCAGACGTCCGAGGGTTCCTGCACGAGAACAACTCGACGCTGATCGATACGGTCAACAACCTCAACGACTTCGCCAAGACCTTGAGTGACCAGAGCGAAAACATCGAGCAGGTGCTGCATGTGGCGGGCCCCGGTATCTCCAACTTCTACAACATCTATGACCCCGCGCAGGGCACGCTTAACGGCCTGTTGTCGATACCGGAATTCGCCAATCCGGTGCAATTCATCTGCGGTGGTTCCTTCGAAACCGCGGGCGGGCCACGTGCGCCCGATTACTACAGGCGCGCCGAACTTTGTCGTGAGCGCCTGGGGCCGGTGCTGCGCCGGCTCACCGTGAACTATCCGCCGATCATGTTCCACCCGCTCAACACGATCACGGCGTACAAGGGTCAGATCATCTACGACACCCCGGACACCCAAGCGAAGTCGGCGACTCCGATCCCGCAGCTCACCTGGATCCCGGCTAAAGGTGCCCAGACGCCGCCCGCCGCCCAGAACCCGGCGGATCTGCAGGCCCTGCTTGTTCCGACCGCCCCGCAGACTGGCCCTCTTCCAGGCCCGGCGCCGGCCGGCGCGAGCGCTGGTCCCGCGCCCGGGAGCGCGTTCGGTCCCCTGCCGGGCCCCCCGCCGAGCCAAGCGCCAACGACAGCGCTGCCGGCTGAGCAGGGGGGCGGCGGATGAACCGAATGTGGTTGCGCGGCAGTGTATTAGCGATGGGCAGCACGTTGGTGGCCGGCTGCCAATTCGGCGGGCTGAACTCTCTGTCGATGCCTGGCACCGCCGGTCACGGCAGTGGCGCCTACTCGATCACCGTCGAATTGCCCGATGTGGCGACGCTGCCGCAGAACTCTCCGGTCATGGTCGACGACGTCACCGTCGGCAGTGTCTCTGGTGTTCAAGCCGAGCAGCGGGCCGACGGATCGTTCTATGCGGCGGTGAAGTTGTCGCTGGACAAGAATGTCGTGCTGCCAGCCAACGCGACGGCGACGGTCGCCCAGACGTCGCTGCTGGGTTCGATGCACATCGACTTGGCTCGCCCGAAGGACAAGCCGGCCATCGGCAGACTGACCGACGGGTCGAAAATCGCGGAGTCCAACACTGGCCGTTATCCCACCACCGAAGAGGTGCTTTCGGCACTCGGTGTCGTGGTGAATAAAGGCAACGTCGGTGCCTTGGAAGAGATCACCGACGAGACCTATCAGGCCGTCGCGGGCCGGCAAAACCAGTTCGTCGACTTGGTCCCCAGACTGGCGGAATTGACGGCAGGACTCAACCGGCAGGTCAATGACATCATCGATGCGGTCGACGGATTGAACCGATTCTCGGCGAGCCTGGCGCGTGATAAGGACAACCTGGGCCGGGCGCTGGACACACTGCCCGACGCAGTTCGTGTGCTCAACAAAAACCGGGACCACATCGTCGAGGCCTTCGCCGCGCTCAAGAAGCTGGCGACGGTTACCTCACACGTGCTCTCAAAAACCAAGGTGGACTTCGCCGCAGACCTCAAGGACCTGTACGCGGCCGCCAAAGCCCTCAACGACAACCGAAAGGATTTCGTCACCTCGTTGCAGCTCTTGCTGACGTTCCCGTTCCCCAACTTCGGTATCAAACAGGCCGTGCGTGGCGACTACCTCAACGTGTTCAGCACCTTCGACCTCACCCTGCGCCGGCTCGGTGAGACCTTCTTCACTACAGCGTATTTCGACCCGAACATGGCCCATATGAACGAGATCCTCAATCCGCCGGACTTCCTGGTCGGCGAACAGGCCAACCTGTCCGGACAGGCGGCCGATCCGTTCAAGATTCCGCCCGGCACGGCATCGGGACACTGAGGGGCGGGGGCACATGCTTGACAGACTGACCAAGATCCAGCTGACCCTCTTCGCGCTGATCACCGCGATCACATTGACCGTGATGGCGATCTTCTACCTGCGGCTGCCCGCTACGTTCGGTCTCGGGACCTACGCCGTGAGCGCGGACTTCGTCGCGGGCGGCGGCCTGTACAAGAACGCCAACGTCACATATCGTGGCGTCGCCGTCGGCCGGGTGGAGTCGGTGGGGCTCAACCCCAACGGCGTCACCGCCGAAATGCGGTTAAACAGCGGGACTCCCATTCCGTCGAACGTCACCGCCACCGTCAAGAGTGTGTCGGCGATCGGTGAGCAATACATCGACCTGGTGCCGCCGAGCACGCCGGCATCAAGCAAGTTGCGCAACGGATCTCGGATCGAGCAGCAGAACACCCGGATCGGCCAAGACGTCGCCGACCTGTTGAAGCGGGCGGAGACACTTGTCAACAGCCTCGGCGACACCCGGTTGCGCCAGCTGCTGCATGAGACGTTCATCGCGGCCAACGGCTCGGGCCCCGAGCTGGCCCGGCTGCTCGAGTCCGCCCGGTTGCTGGTGGACGAAGCCAACGCCAACTATCCGCAAGTCTCGCAGTTGATCGATCAGGCCGGCCCGTTCCTGCAAACCCAGATTCGCGCGGGCGGCGACATCAAGTCGCTGTCTGACGGGCTGGCGCGGTTCACCTCCGAGGTGCGTCAGGCCGACCCGCAGCTTCGCTCAACGTTGGCCAACGCCCCGAGCGCGGCCGATGAGGCCAGCACCGCGTTCTCCGGTATCCGCCCCTCCTTCCCTGCGCTGGCTGCCAGCCTGGCCAACCTGGGCCGGGTGGGCGTCATCTACCACAAGTCGATCGAGCAGCTGCTGGTGGTCTTACCCGCGCTGTTCGCTGCGATTACGACGGCCGCCGGCGGTGCGCCGCAAGACGAGGGCGCCAAGCTGGACTTCAAGCTCGACCTGAACGACCCGCCGCCATGCGCTGTCGGCTTCCTGCCCCCGCCGTTGATGCGCACACCGGCCGACGAAACGCTGCGCGAACTCCCAAAAGACTTGTACTGCAAGGTCGCCCAGAACGATCCCAGCACTGTGCGCGGCGCCCGCAACTATCCGTGCCAGGAGTTCCCCGGAAAACGGGCACCGACGATTCAGCTCTGTCGTGACCCGAACGGCTACGTGCCGGTTGGCCGCAACCCCTGGCGCGGTCCGCCGGTCCCCTACGACACGCCGGTAACAAACGGACTGAACGTGTTGCCGCCCAACAAGTTCCCGTATATACCGCCGGGCGCTGAACCCGATCCGGGCACTCCCATCGTCGGGCCGCCCCCTCCCGGTGTGGTGCCCGGGCCGGGGCCGTTGCCGAACCACCAGCCGGCGTTCGATCCGCCGCCGCCCAACGACAATGGGCCGCCACCGCCATTCACCTCGTGGCAGCCGCCGGGGGTACCGCCGGTTCCGCCCCAGGTTCCGTATCCGAAGTGGCTGCCTCCGCCGCCACCGCCGGAGGGCATCGGACCGGCGCCTGCGCCCGGACCGGCGCCGCAAGCTCCGCCGGCACCCGGTCCGCAACCGCAGGCCAGCGGCCCGGCCTACGCCACCTATGACCAAACGACCGGAGCGTTTGCGGACCCGGCAGGCGGCACTGGTATTTTCGCGCCCGGCGTCAATGGCGCATCGAGCGCCGAGAATTGGGTGGACCTCATGCTTGATCCAAGGCCGATGTAGTGGCAGACGGGCAAACAACCAAACCAGGCGTTCGTCGTCGGGCCTCCCGTGCGGCGGGCCCTGCGAAAAGTGAGTCGATCCAGGCCACTACGGTTCTCCTCGACGTTCCGGCCGCGCCGAAGCAGCCGACGAAACCCATCAAAGCCCTCAAGTCCGTCAAGCCGCCGCCACGGCGGCAGCCGCACCGTGCCCTGGTCGGATGGATCTCGTTTGCGGCCGCGCTGTTGGCGATTGGCGCGCTGGCCGGTTGCCTGGCCGTGCTGGTCATCCAGCAACGGCACACCAACGCAGAACAAGCGCGCGACCAGCGTTTCGTCGACACTGCCACGCAGACGGTGGTCAACATGTTCAGCTACAAGCAGGACAACATCGACGAGAGCGTAAACCGGTTCTTCAACAGCACCAGTGGCCCGCTGCGCGGGATGCTGGGCGCCAACAACAACATCGAGAACCTCAAGGGGCTGTTCCGCTCCACCAACGCGACCTCGGAAGCCGTCGTCAACGGCGCCGCCCTGGAAGGCATCGACACGGTCACCGACAACGCGTCGGTGCTGGTGTCGGTGCGCGTCACGGTCGCCGACATCGACGGAGTCAACAAGCCGTCCATGCCTTACCGCTTGCGTGTCATCGTGCACGAAGACGACTCCGGGCGGATGACCGGCTACGACCTGAAGTATCCAGACGGGGGTAATTGATGCGGTGGCGGCGGTGGCTGCTCGCCGTCGCGGGCTATCTACTGGTCACGGTGTTCGTCGGGTTGTCCGCAGCGGCCGGCTGGTTCTACTGGAACCGGGTACAGACCCGCGGCGAGGAGGCGGCGCGAGCGGTGTTGCCCCAGCTGGCGGCCAAGGAGATACCTGAGGTCTTCGCCTACGACTATCAGACCGTCGAACGCAGCCTCAGTGAGGCGTATCCGCTGCTGACGCCCGACTATCGTCGGGAGTTCCGGAAAAGTGCTGATGCGCAGATCATTCCGGAGGCGAAGAAGCGTGAGGTGGTCGTGCAGGCCAATGTTGTCGGCGTGGGAGTCATGTCCGCCAAGCGGGATTCGGCATCGGTGATGGTTTATATGAACCGCACCGTGACCGACAAGTCACGGCAGCCGCTCTACGACGGCAGCCGGTTGCGGGTGGACTTCAAGAAGATCGGCAAACAGTGGCTGATCGCCTACATCACACCGATCTAGCCCGGCGAGCTCAGTAACACATCGCAATGCCGTTGCAGTACAACGGATAACGTTCGATCGGGCTGGGCGGGGGGCCGGTCATCTGCAGCGAGAATGGTTGTTTTTTCATCTCCGGCTGCATGCCACAGACAGCACCGTGCAGTGTGGTGTGGGTGCCGCTCATCGTTTCGTCGCTGAACGCGTAGGTCTCGGTAGACGGAGCGGTGCCACCCCCCGGACACGACACGCCGTCTGCCTTGTCCACCTTGAAGGTCCACAGAACGCTAGAGAGCCGGGCCCGGCCGCTGAAGTTCTGCAGCTTGTCCGCATGGGTGATCTGCTCGGGCGTCGAACTCACGACATTCAGAGCGCAGTTGAACGCAAAAACGACGGGGTCGGAATAGTCGTTCATGTTCCGGGTTCCGGATGGCTGATCACACAGTGCCGAAATCGTCCAGGTAACCCCCGACACGCCCGCCTCGTTGAAGGTGTAGGTGCCATCCGCCGGTGGTCCGATCGCGCTCGCCGGCTCACCCGATTCCAGCGCGATTCCCAGTGCCACGGCCGAGAAGATGCCGGCACCAGCGGCCAGCCCGTGACGCAGCTTCACGGTTCCCTCCCTTCAGTGCTGCATCGAGTATCACAGCGTTTGGGTGGCAACACCATGGGATTTGGCACATGCGGGCTAGTTGGCGTCACCGGGACGTGACTCTGCGAGTGCGTCAAGGAATGACCTCGCCCAGCGGTCGACGTCGTGGGCGAGTACCTGGCGTCGCAGCGACCGCATCCGGCGACGTCCCTCCTCGACGGGCTGGTTGAGCGCCGCTTCGATCGCATCCTTGACCCCTTCAAGGTCGTGCGGGTTGACCAGATACGCCTGCCGGAGTTCGGCGGCGGCGCCGGTGAATTCGCTAAGGACGAGCGCACCGCCGAGATCGCTGCGGCAGGCGACATACTCCTTGGCGACCAGGTTCATCCCGTCGCGCAGCGGGGTGACCAGCATGACGTCGCTGGCCACGAAGTACGCGATGAGTTCCTTACGGGGGACCGCTCGATGCAAGTAGTGCACCACCGGATGACCGACCTCGGCGTACTCGCCGTTGATGTGGCCGACCTCGCGTTCGATGTCGTTGCGCAGAGTCTGATAACTCTCCACACGTTCGCGGCTCGGTGTCGCCAGCTGGATCAACACGGTGTCGTCGCGTTTCGCACGACCCTCGGCGAGCAGCTCCGAGAAGGCTTTCAGCCGAACATCGATGCCCTTGGTGTAGTCGAGTCGGTCGACGCCGAGCAGCACCTTACGGGGGTTGCCCAGCTCGGCCCGGATCTCCCGGGCGCGGCGCCTGACGTCGCGGTGACGGGCCGCTTGGTCGAGTGCGCTGGAGTCGATGGAGATGGGAAAAGCGCCCACCCGAACGGTGCGGGACGCGAGCTCTACCTCGCCGTACCGCGAACGCACCCCGACCGATCCCCGGGATGTGTTGACGCCGATCAATCGCCGCGACAGGAACAGGAAGTTTTGGGCACCGCCAGCCAGATGGAAGCCCACCAAATCGGCACCGAGTAGGCCCTCGATGATTTCGGTGCGCCACGGCAGCTGCATGAACAGCTCCACCGGCGGGAAGGGAATGTGCAAGAAGAAGCCGATGATCAGGTCGGGCCGTAGTTCACGCAGCATTTTTGGGACCAGTTGTAGCTGGTAATCCTGCACCCACACGGTCGCGCCGCGGGCGGCGGCACGTGACGTGGCTTCGGCGAAGCGGCGGTTGACGTCGACGTAGCGCTCCCACCACTCGCGGTGGTACATCGGTTTGACGATGACGTCGTGATACAGCGGCCACAGCGTGGCGTTCGAGAACCCCTCGTAATACTGGGCGACGTCGTCGGCGCTCAGCCGTACCGGATGAAGTTCCAGCTCATCCTGGACGATGGGCTCGTCATTTAAGTCCACTTCCTCATCGACAACGCCCGGCCAGCCGACCCATGCCCCACGCCGACGACGCAGTAGCGGCTCCAAGGCTGTGACCAACCCCCCGGGGCTGCGTCTCCAGGCTGTGGTGCCATCGGCAAGCCGCTCTTGATCGACCGGCAGCCGGTTGGCAACCACCACGAAGTCGGAACGCCCGAAGTCGGAAGCCTTCGAGCTTTGCCCTCCCCCGGGAGACATTTACGTCTCGAGTTTCGACGGTCCAATACCCAGCATGGACAGAAAAATCCGGCACTCGTCGGCGTCGTTCGCATACGCCGCGACGACTCGCCTGGCCTGGCTTGCGGTGCTGTCGGCCACCGGCTCAACATCGCCGATTTCGCCAGGATCAGATTTCGTAGGCATGACTTAACTGTAGGCGACGCTTCTGTTCGGTCGCAGCCGTCTCACCAGCTAGCAAGCACCGGGTGCAGTTACGGCTCATTTGCAAGGACTTCTCGGGCCGCAGCCGATGGCGCAAACGCAGGTGTTTCACATCTGTGCGTATCCAGCCGGATGTCAGTTGTTCAGCTGCAAATAACGCACGTGTACAACGAAAGCATTATCCTCAGCCGCAGCGCCCCGCACTTAACGTTCCCCGTGACGTCTAAGACTCCGGGAGAAGAATGGTTCTCACTCCGGCTGATGCCCACAACGTCGCGTTATCCAGGCCGCGCATCGGCAAGCGTGGTTACAACGAGCAAGAAGTCGATCTCTTCATCGATCTGGTTGAGCAAGAGCTGATTCGACACCTGGAGGAGGAAGGCGAGCTCCGCACTCGGTGCGCCGAGCTCCGCAATCGGGATGTGGGGCTCCAAAAGCGAGAAGCCGAGCTTTCCGAGCGGGAAGCCGCCCTCAGTCAGCATGTATGCGAAGTGCACAAGCAGGAAAACCAGCTGCGCGAGCAGGCAGCTCAGCTCGCGCAGCGGGCAGCCCAGCTCGCCAAGCAGCGTGCCCCACTTCCCCAGCAGGTGGCCCAGCTTCGCTATCGGGAAGCCCAGGTTGCCCAGCGGGAAGCCCGGCTTGCGCGGCACGAAGCCGAGCTTGCGTAGTACGAGGCCCAGCTCGCGCAGTGGGAAGGCGAGCTACGCCGGCAGGAAGCCGAACTTCGAAAGCGGCTCGATGGACAGCAAGCTGTCGCCTCTTGCGTCGGCGCAGATGCCGGAACTCACCAGGCGCCGCAGCCGTACCGGCATGCGCAGCAATTAAGGGCGGTGCCGAAGTCTGCCGCGGTCAATGGCGCGCCGCACCTCGAGGGGGTGCGTACGGTCGCCTCGGTGCACGGGCGCCATGACGTGGAGAGGATGGCTATTTGCGCCGTCACCGACACACTCGGCAATACGGTCACCGAGACGGTCCATGAGCGGACCCGCAGGAGTCCGATCGATAATGGCGGTCCCGGTGTGCCCTCCGAGCGGTCCGCCGAACTTGAGCAGCTGAAGGAAGAGAACGCAGAACTCACCCGCTCGCTGCGCCTGCTCAAATCTGCCGCGGCTCTCCTTGCGGCCGCACTGGATCGTCCGTAATTCGGCATGACGTCGGAAACCGACGGCGGCACACCTACCTGACGTGGTGGTCAGCAACTGCTGGCGGCCGATCAACCCCAGCGGCGACCCGCTTACACACTGGCCGTAATGTGTAAACACGTCGGACCTGACAACAAGCGAGGTGGGCTGAATGACACTCTCCGAGCAAGCCGGCGCCGCGGCGACCAACGCCGACGCCGAGCAGCTGGTGACCTATGAAACCCTCGACGAGGGTCTCATCGCCCGGATCTGGCTCAACCGGCCCGACGCCCACAACGCGCAAAACCGCGGCTTGCTGGTTCAGCTCGACGAGGCGTTCTTGCGCGCCGAGGCCGACGACACCGTTCGCGTGGTGATCCTGGCCGCACGCGGCAGGAACTTCTCCGCGGGTCACGACCTCGGCTCAGAGTTGGCGTTGCTGGAGCGCCAGCCCGGACCGGCGCAGCATCCGAGCTTTCGTTCCAACGGCGCCACCCGCGATCCGATCGCGGAGAAGACCTATCTGCAGGAATGGCATTACTTCTTCCAAAACACCTGCCGTTGGCGCGATCTGCGCAAAATCACCATCGCCCAGGTCCAGGGCAACGCGATCTCAGCGGGCCTGATGCTGATCTGGGCGTGTGATCTGATCGTCGCCGCCGACAATGCGAAGTTCAGCGATGTGGTCGCTGTGCGCATGGGGATGCCGGGCGTCGAATACTACGCTCACCCTTGGGAATTCGGTCCACGTAAAGCCAAAGAGCTTTTGTTGACCGGTGATGCGCTGGACGCCGATGAGGCCTACCGGCTCGGCATGGTCTCCAAGGTGTTCCCGGTCGATGAGTTAGCGGACAAGACACTGGAATTCGCGCGGCGCATCGCCGAGCGGCCGACGATGGCGGCAATGCTGATCAAAGACTCGGTCAATGCCGCCTCCGACGCGATGGGATTCACTGAGGCGCTGCGGCACGCGTTCCACATTCACGAGCTGGGGCACGCACACTGGGCGGCCCACAACGAGAACAGGTACCCGGTCGGCCTGCCGCCCGACGTCGAGGATTGGCGTAACGCCAAGCCGACCAAGCTGGCTCGCCGCGATACGCCGTAGCACCTGCCGCCCCACCGGCCACGTCCGACCCATGAGTATCGGCGCGGAGTATCCCGGAGGCGCCCGGTTGTCGCGCTGAGGCGGGCAGATTGTGCACCACCTCGGCTAGAGACCCGAGTGGCAGATGTGGCAACTGGCCTATGCTAGAACCCGTTTCAGTTTCGGCGTGAGGGGATCGCGTGCAGCTTTCTTTCAACAACCGGACGTACCTGGTCACCGGTGGCGGCAGTGGAATCGGCAAGGGCGTCGCCGCCGGGTTGGTCGCATCCGGCGCCTCCGTCATGATCGTCGGCCGCAATGCCGACCGGCTGGCGGCGGCCGTCAAAGACATCGAGGCACTGGAGGCTGACGGCTTTATTCGTTATGAACCTGCCGACATCACCAACGAGGAGGAGGCCGCCCGTGCGGTGGACGCCGCGGCGGCCTGGCACGGGCGGCTATACGGTGTGGTGCATTGCGCCGGTGGGTCGGAGACCATCGGGCCAATCACGCAGATCGATTCAGAGGCGTGGCGACGCACGGTCGACCTCAACGTCAACGGCACCATGTACGTGCTCAAGCACGCTGCTCGTGAGATGGTGCGCGGCGGCGGCGGCTCCTTCGTGGGGATCTCGTCGATCGCGGCGAGCAACACCCACCGTTGGTTCGGCGCCTACGGGGTCACCAAGTCCGCCGTCGACCACATGATGATGTTGGCCGCCGACGAACTCGGCCCGTCCTGGGTGCGGTTCAACAGCATCCGCCCGGGTCTGATCCGCACCGATCTGGTTGTGCCCATTACAGAGTCGCCGGAACTGAGCGAGGACTACCGGATCTGCACGCCGCTGCCGCGGGTCGGTGAGGTCGAGGACGTCGCCAACCTGGCAATGTTTTTGCTGAGCGATGCGGCCAGCTGGATCACCGGACAGTGCATCAACGTCGACGGCGGCCACATCTTGCGACGCGGCCCGGACTTTTCCGCGATGCTGGAACCCGCGTTCGGCGCCGACGGGCTACGCGGAGTGGTGTGAATCTGACCTGGACGCAGCTCGGGCCGCGCCGCCGGCATCTCGGTCGGCGAGCGTAGCGACCGCCGACCAGTCCAGGTTTCCGCCACCGGTCGCCACCAGAGTGAGCAAGCGGTCGCGCAGCAGGCTCGCCACGGGCAGTGGCACTTGCAGCTGCTCCGCGGCGGCGAGCACCAGGCCGACGTCTTTGAGGCCGAGGCTCGCGGCGAACCCCGCCGGCTCGAACTCCTGTCGCGCGATCAGCCCGCCGTAGGTCTGATATGCCGGCGCGGCAAACAGTGTCGAGGTCAGGATGTCGACGTACTGCAGCCTGTCGACCCCGGCTTTGGCGACCAGCGCAACGGCCTCACCGACCGTCTCGATGGCAGACGCGATCAGGAAGTTGCCGCTCAGCTTCACCAGGTTGGCGGTGTGCGGCCGCTCGGACACCACGAAGGTCCGCTGGCCGATCGCGTCGAACAGCGAGGACAACGGCTGCAGAACCTGCGGCTCGCCCGCCGCGACAACGAAAAGCTTTGCGGCTGCGGCTGCCTCAGGCCTGCCGAACACCGGCGCCGCGGCATACCGCTGACCGGCTTCGGCGTGCGCGGCCGCCAGGCGCTCCGAGAGGGCGACGCTGATCGTGCTCGACGAGACGTGCGTGGCGCCAGGTGCCAGCGAAGCCAGGATGCCTTCCTCGCCGAAAGTCACACCCTCGACGGCCTGGTCGTCGGACAACATGGTGAACACGACCTCACCATTGCTCGCTTCGGCGACGGTGCGTGCGGCGGTCGCGCCCCGCTCGGCGAGGGCTTCCGCCTTGCCGGGAGAGCGGTTGTAGACGGTGACGTGGTGACCCGCCTTTATCAGGTTCGTAGCCATGCCCCGGCCCATGTTCCCCAGGCCAATGAATCCGATTTCCATGCCTCCACCATGCCTTGTTTTAGGCCGCTCCTTGCGATGATGGGCACGCCTAGTGACGAACAAGTACGGGAGAAGCAATGAAGCGACTCGAGGGCAAGCGGATCCTGGTGACGGGCGCCGCGTCAGGGATCGGCCAGGCGACCGCGCTGCGATTGCTGGACGAGGGCGCCACCGTGGTGGCCGCCGACATCGCGGCCGAGGGCCTGCACAAGACCCAGGCCCGCGCGGACGAAGCCGGAACCGCGGACCGCCTCACCACATGTGAGATGAATGTTGGTGACGAGAAGTCGGTGATTGACGGCGTGAGCTCGGCCGTCGAAACACTCGGCGGCCTGGATTCGCTGATCAACGCCGCCGGCATTCTGCGCGCCGCCCACACTCACCAGACCACCCTCGACCAGTGGAATCAGATCGTCGGCGTCAACCTGACCGGCACCTTCCTGGTGGTCCGTGAAGCGCTTCCGGCGCTACTGGCGAATTCCCGCAGCGCGATCGTCAACTTCAGCTCCACGTCTGCCTCTTTCGCCCATCCCTACATGGCGGCCTACGCAGCCAGCAAGGGTGGAATCCAGGCCTTCACCCATGCTTTGGCGCTCGAATACGCGCGCGAAGGCCTGCGCGCGGTGTGTGTGGCGCCGGGCAGCATCAAGTCCGGAATCACCGATGCCACAGGGGGATACATTCCGCAAGATGCCGACTGGTCGCTATTTACCAGGCTGATGCCGATCCTGCCCACCACACTGGAATCCAGTGGTGCGGGGATGGCAGATCCCTCCGCGGTCGCCGGCGTGATCGCCATGCTGGTGTCGGAGGACGGCGCGTTCATCACCGGCACCGAAATCCGCATCGACGGCGGCACCCACGCTTAATTAACGCAAGGCACGCCGCCGCCGTCGATGGGTTTCCCCTGATCGGGCGACGGGTAGGTGGTGGTGTCGTAGCCGTACTTCGGGTAAGTGCTGGTCTTGGTGGACGTTGTGGTGGTGGTGTCGTCCGTGGTGGTTTCGTCCTGGGCCGGCATCGAGAAGTTGGTATCCAAGGTCACTTGGATGTGTCCGGGCTGGAGGCTGGGATTCGGCTGGTTGGGAGCGTCGAGGCCGAGCAGGGTGGCCACGTTACGTGCGTCGGTTTCCGCGCCTGCGCCGTACTGGATCGTGGTAGTGGCCGGCTCACCGGAATTGCGGTCGCGGACCTGGCCCGCGGTGTAGCCCTGCTTTTTCAGGACGCGCGATACCTCGGTGGCAAGACCGCTCATGCTGCCGGAGTTGATCACGTCGACGACGGTGGAAGGATTGGGTTTGGCGGCCGTGGTGGTGGTCGCGGTTGTCGGTGCGGCGGCACCGATGGCCCTGGCCACCTCGGCCTTGATCGCGGCTGGGTCGATGATGTTGACATCCTGGCCGTCGATGTTGTCGTAACGCACCACTGGCAACGTCCGGAATTCCACGTTGCCGCCGGCCAGCTCTCCGAGCCGTTGGATCATCTCCTCGTCCCAACCAGCCGACAGCACCACGTCTTTGCGCGCCACTGCCATCAGGCTCTTGAGCTTGTCGATGTTGGTGAATGTGCCCGAAGCCTGCAGTTCCTGCATGATCGAGGAAATGAATGCTTGCTGCCGATGGGTGCGGTCCAGGTCCCCGTTTTCCAGGCCGTGACGCTGCCGGACAAACGCCAGCGCCTCGGAAGCATCCAACCTCTGTCGCCCGGCCGGGAAGTCGGCGCCGGAATACGAGTCGTAGACGGCGTGGTTCAGGCATACCTCGACACCGCCTAAGGTCTGCGCCAGGTCGTAGAAACCGGCCAAATTGACCTCGGCGAAATAATCGATCGGAACGCCAGTCAGGCTTCGCACCGCGCGTAGGGTTGCCGCCCGGCCGGCTTCGCGGCCCTTGGTCTCAAGTTCTTTCTGGTCGCCCACACCTTGGTTGGCGAGCTTTTGTGCGACGTACTGCTTGGTAAGCCCGTATGCCTCTTTGATCTTGATGTGGTTGTATCCCGGGACACCGTTGAACGCCACCCAGTCGTCGCGCGGGATTGAAAAGGCGACGACTTTGTCGTCGGCCCCGACGTGCACGAGTATCAGGGTGTTGGTGTTGTAGCCGCCGTCGTCGGAATCGCCGGCGTGCAAATACTTCAAGATCGACCAAGGCAGATCGTTGCCGTCCTGGTCTTTGCGCGAGTCCAGGCCGATGAGCAGGATGTTCATATTGTTGCCGCTGGATCGCGGATCTTCTGGGCTTAGGGCCTCCGAAACGGTGATGCCGCCCAGCGCACCGTGGGCTACGTAGTAGCCCGCTCCGGTCAGCCCCACCGCCGCCACTGAGACCAGCGTCATGAAGCTACGCGTCAGCCCTTTACGGAAACGTGAGGGCTGATGAACGGCTCGATGACGGTGATGAGCGCCGCCAGAGCGTGCCATCACAAACCTCTGCCCATACCCAGCGCATCGCGGGGTACCGCAACAGCGGTTTGCGGCGATGTCGCTTCAAGCATGGTGTCAAGTATGCGGTAGCTTGCTATGAAGCCCCCAATCGAGAACGCCTCGAAAAGGCCGCTGGGGGCGGCCTCACCCGGTGGACCGGGCGCTAATTCACGCCCGCAATCTTCGTCCTACCAGCATGTTCTGGCTAGACGGTGCCGAGGTTTGGCCGAAATGATCTCCGGAAGGTCTCAACAGGACCACGTAGCCGACGAGATTGACCTGAACTCGTTATCGGGCGGATACAACGCATTAGACCGCTATCGCGTGCGACTCATCAGCGGGCCGCTCCCGTCAGCAATACAAGTACTCAATGTGCCACCGACCATTCACGTAGTCGGCGCGATACTGACCGCCCAGATGCGGATTGGCATCGTGAATTACGCCAGAGCCCCCGACGTATGGCGCGAAGCCAGGGGGATCCCAGGTGACGGACCGCGGGTTGGGTGGTAGGTCTGGCGTGCAATTGATCTGTTTCTTGATGTAGCCGTCAACGATCTTCTGCTCCGCGGTGGCTTGATCACCACCATCGGGCGCTGGGTCGTCGGGGCACAGCGCATTTGCACCGCAGAGGCTTTGGCGCGCATTCGCGAACACCAAGTTGGCAGGTGCGCCGAACGTCAGCAGGGCCGTCGCGACAAGTCCTGCGGCGGCGGTGGTGCCGACACTTCGACCGATGCACATGTTCTCTCCCAGAGCCCCGCAGCTATCGCGCTTTGACGAGGTCTTCGCCCGACTTGTAATAAAGGGCAATATCGGAGCCCGTGATGATTTCAGCGAGGTATACACCGAGCGGTTCAACCTCGTAGTAGTAGTGGACATTGCCGTTAGCGTCCATCGCCGTAGCGCATGAGTAGCCCGGCGCACCGCATCTTTGCTTGATGGGTATCGCGAGAACGGCGAGCACCAACACGACGGCCATCCCGACCATCAGCGGGACTCTCTTCACTGCATGCCTCGTTTGCGCCGGATGCATCACCGTTGGAGTGTAAGCGGCTGATCCAGCCGCTTCTGTGCGGCGCAGTAGGGTTTCTCAGCTATGGCCACTGCAAACCCGGACGAGGCACCGTTGCCGCAGCCGCGGGTCGAGGTACTCGGCAACATCGGGCCCAACTGGTTCGCCTCGGTAATGGGCACCGGGATCGTCGCCATCGCCGGCGCCACCCTGCCCGTCCACGTCGTGGGGCTGCGCGCATTCGCCCAAGTGGTCTGGGTGATCGCCGCAGTCCTGCTCGTGGTGCTGATCGTCGTGGTTGGTGGTCATTGGTTGCGCCACCCCACCGCGGCACGCAGTCACGCGCGCAATCCGCAGATGGCCCATTTCTACGGCGCCGCGCCCATGGCGTTGATGACCGTCGGCGGGGGAGCGGTGCTGGTCGGCAGGGATCTCCTGGGCGAGCGCATCGCCGTCGACCTGGACTGGGTGCTGTGGACCGGGGGCACGCTCGGCGGGTTATTCACCGCCGCGAGCATTCCGTTCCTCATGTTCACCCAGCACGACGTCGAGCCCGACGCCGCGTTCGGTGGATGGTTGATGCCGGTGGTTCCGCCCATGGTGAGCGCCGCCATGGGTGCGCTGCTGCTGCCGCACATTGTGGCGGGCACTGGGCGAGAGACCATGCTCTACGGCTGCTACGCAATGTTCGGGTTGTCGTTGGTGGCCTCGTTGAACATCATCTCGATGATCTGGAGCCGCCTGACCCTGTACGGCACCTCGGGCTCCGCGCGGGTGCCCACGCTCTGGATCGTGTTGGGTCCGCTCGGCCAATCCATCACGGCCGCGGGGCTTTTAGGGGCTAACGCGACACTGGCCGTCGATCCCGGACTCGCCGAGGACATGAACGCTTTCGCGATCCTCTACGGAGTTCCGGTGTGGGGTTTCGCGGTGTTGTGGATCGCGCTGGCCACCTCACTGACCGTGCGAACGCTGCGGCGCGGAATGCCGTTCGCTCTGACGTGGTGGAGCCTGACATTCCCGGTTGGAACCTTCGTCACGGGCACCTCCCAGCTTGCCGGGCACAGTCATCTGCCCGCGTTCAAGGTGGCCGCGGTCATCGCCTACGCCGGTCTGCTGTTCACCTGGTTGCTGGTGACTGTCCGCACCGCGCGGGGCAGCCTGCGTGGCAATCTGCTCAAGCTGCCGCCGAGTACCGCACCGGTCAAGGCCAGCAAGGAATTGGTGACCTGAATGGCTCGAAAGAGGCGACGTTGACGTTGATTAACGTTTACCCGGCCGTACTAAGATTTCGTTACGCCAGCAGCTTGTGAATCAATTTTGGTACGGCGGTGATAAGCATGACCAGCGTAACCCACCACGAGCACGTCCAACATGATCATGTGCACGGCGAAGGATGCGGCCACGTCGCGATCCCACACGGCGATCACGTCGACTACGCGCACGACGGTCACCTTCATCGACGGCACGAGGATCACTACGACGAATGTGAACCATCCGGCCACTCGGTGCACGAGCACCACGACCATGTCCACGGTGAGGGCTGTGGCCATGTCGCGATCCCCCACCGGGATCATGTCGACTACGTGCACGACGGATGCCGGCATGCGGCTCACGACGAGCACTACGACGAGCACTGACGCCTACGCATTACACCCCTGTGGTTGCCGCGATCAGGTGTTGGCACAACGGGCTAACTCGCCGGTAAGTCGGGCGCCGGATGCCGGTGGGACCATGGACGGGCTTCTTCAAGCTGCGCCGCCAACTGCAAGAGATCGCCGTCCGCGCCCAGCCGTCCGACGAACTGCACGCCCAGGGGAAGCCCAGCGTCTGTCCAATGTAGCGGCACACTGATCGCGGGCCGCCCGGTGAGGTTGGCGAGCTGCGTGTAGGGCACCCAGCTCAGGCTCTCCTGGATCAGTTCATCGAGAATCCCGGTGAGCGCCAGCACTTTTCCGGCGTGCAACTTGCTGATCACCCGAGACACCGTCTGCAAGCGGGGCGATGTCGCCGTGGCAGCGACCGCAAGGGGCGGGGTCGCCAGGGTGGGGGTCAGGAAGTAGTCGTAGCTCTCGTGGAACGTCGCCAGGGATTGGACGTAGTTGTTTGTGTTCTCCAGCGCAAGCATCGGTGCCAGGACGCCAGCGGATCGGCCCAGCTCACTCACGGCCAGGGTGTCGGCCTCAAAGTCGCTGTCGCGGGCTCCGATTCGCTGTTTGATCCCGGCGACTTGTACATAGAGCTGCGCGAACCAAATGGTGAGAAAGTCGCGCGCCAGTGCGGCGTCGTCGTAGGGCGGCTGGACCTCCTCGACCCGGTGACCCAGGTCGCTGAGAAGCTTCGCCGCTTCTTCGACTGCGGCGATGGCTTCCCGGTCGGGATGAGGGTTGATCGCCGAGGAGGTCGAATATCCGATCTTTACGGTGCCGGGACGACCCTTGATGTGTTTCGCGAACGGGACATCGGGAAGCGCAACCTGATAGGCGGCACGCGGATTGGGGCCGATGATCGCGTCATAGAGGGCGGCGCTGTCGCGCACGGTGCGCGAGATGACGCCCTGGGTCTCCATGCCGAACATCGGCTCGCCGGTCTGCGGCCCGTAGGGCGACAGCCCCCGGCTGGCCTTGAGGCCGACAAGCCCGTTGCAGGCGGCGGGGATGCGGATCGATCCGCCGCCGTCGTTGGCCCCTGCTGCCGGAACGATCCCCGCCGCGACCGCGGCCCCAGATCCGCCCGACGAGCCGCCGGGAGTGTGCTCGGTGTTCCACGGGTTGCGAGCCGGACCCCAGTACTCGGATTCCGTCACGCCCTTGGCCCCGAACTCGGGGGTATTGGTCATGCCGAAGATCACCAGGCCCGCGTCCAGGAACCGCTGCGTCACCAGGGCGTGCCGGTCGGCCACGTCATTGGCCAGCGACCGCGAACCGTGTGACGTCGGAAAGCCCCGATACTCCTGATCAAGGTCTTTGATCACAAAGGGCACCCCGGCGAACGCTCCGCGCAGATCCGGATCGGCGGCTTGCCTGTCGGCCACATCGATCTAGGCGGCGGACGATCGCGTTCAACCTCGGATTGACCGCGTCGGCGCGTTCCCGCGCCAAAGCGAGAAGTTCGGCCGGGGTGACCTGTTTGCGCTCGACTTGCTCGGCCAGAGCAGTCGCATCCAATGACATGTACTCGTCAAGATGCATTGGTTTCTCCTATGATCCGGGCCGCTTCCGCGCCCTGGCCAGCAGCGCCTCGGTGGCATCCACGTTCTCCCAAGTGAAGCCGGGACGGCCGAAATGGCCGTAGGCGGCCGTCTTGCGATAGACCGGCTCGCGCAACTTCAGATGGTCGATCATTCCCTTCGGGGACAGCGGGAAGACGTCTCGCACCAGCGCCGAAAGCGCGCCGTCGGTGAGGCTGCCGCTGCCGTAGGTGTTCACCATGACAGACACCGGGTCGACGTGGCCGATGCAGTAGCCCAGCTGCAGCAGGCATTCGTGTGCCAGCCCGGCAGCAACGATGTTCTTGGCCACGTAGCGCGCCATATAGCCGGCTGAACGATCCACTTTGGTCGGGTCCTTCCCGCTGAAGGCACCACCGCCGTGCATCGCCCAGCCGCCATAGGTGTCGACAATGACCTTGCGGCCGGTCAACCCGGTGTCGGCCTGTGGACCGCCCACGAGGAACTTGCCGGCGCCGTTGACGGTGAACCGGGTGTTGTTATCCATCAGGTCGCCGAGCACCGGACGCGCGACAGCATCGATGACCTGCCGCTTGGCCTCCTCGGTCATGAACTTGCCATCGGGTGTGACGACGTCGGGTGTGTGCTGGCAGGCAAGCACCACGTAGTCGACGCGCACGGGCTTCCCGTCGCGGTACTCCACGGTCACTTGCGACTTGCCGTCGGGGCCCAGGAACGGCAGCACCCGCTGTTTGCGCACCACGGCGAGCTGCATCGCAAGCCGGTGGGCGAGCATGATCGGCAGCGGCATCAGCTCATCGGTCTGCCGGCAGGCGTAGCCGAACATCATTCCCTGGTCGCCGGCGCCAAGTTTTTCGTCGGCGTGCGAGACGCCCTGAGCGATGTCGGGTGACTGCTGGTGAAACGCCCGCAGGATGCCAGCGGTGTTGACGTCGTAGCCGTAGAGCGGCGAGGAGTAGCCGATCTCGCTGCCCAGTCGGCGGACCAAGCCCTCGACGTCGAGTTGCGCCCGCGTGGTGATCTCCCCGCCGATCATCATCATGCCCAGCGTCACATATGTTTCGCAGGCCACCCGCGATTCAGGATCCTCGGTCAAGCACGCGTCCAGCACCGCATCCGACACTTGGTCGCAAAGCTTGTCGGGATGCCCCTCGGTGACGGACTCCGACGTGAAAAACATGTTGGGCGGATACATCGGCATGGTGGCTGCTCCGACTCCGGCACGAGGAATGCCCACGCTGCATCGTATTGGAGTTACGCCGACGCAGGCTCGACTTCGGCGCGTCTTAATATCACCTGATGCCCACGGCAGCTGAACCGTTCTCGACCCAGGGGCCCGGCGGTGTTCGCATCGTCGCCGATCGCCTGGGCGATCCGCAAGCGCGTGCCGTGGTGTTCCTGCACGGCGGCGGGCAGACTCGCCGCTCGTGGGGCAAGGCTGCTGCCGCCGTCGCCCGGCGTGGGTGGCAAGCCGTCACCGTCGACTTGCGCGGCCACGGCGAATCGGACTGGTCCGACGAAGGCGACTACCGCGTCGTCAGCTTCGCCGGCGACGTGCAAGAAGTGCTGCGCAACTTACCCCCGCAACCGGTGCTGGTGGGCGCCTCCCTGGGCGGATTCACCTCGATGCTGCTCGCGGGAGAGCTCTCGCCGGGCATCGCCAGCGCAGTCGTGCTGGTCGACATCGTGCCGAACATGGACCAGTCCGGAGCGAATCGGATACACGCTTTCATGGCCGAGCGGGTGGAATCAGGGTTCGGCTCACTCGACGAAGTCGTCGACGCGATCGCCGAGTACAACCCGCACCGGCCGCGACCAGCCGATCTTGAGGGTCTGACCACCAACCTGCGCCGGCGCGGTGGTCGCTGGTACTGGCACTGGGATCCGCAGTTCATCAGCGGCACTGCGGCGTTCCCCCCATTCGAGGTCACCGACCCCGATCGGATGCATGCAGCCGTTGGCGCGATCCTGCGTAGCGGGGTGCCCATGCTGCTGATCCGCGGCCAAATGAGTGACCTCGTCAGCCAGGAGCGCGCCGACGAATTCCTGGCGCGCTTCCCGCAGGTCGAGTTCACCGATGTCCGCGGCGCGGGACACATGGTGGCCGGCGATCGCAACGACATTTTCGCCGACGCTGTCCTGGACTTCCTCGCCCGGCATGTCGACGCCGTGTGAGGCGCGTATCGGTTTAGACGCACGGAAGTGCCTGCCCGCCCGCCCATTTCGAGCGAGGAACATCGGTGTGGGCTAGCGTGCCACGCCGTCGACCCGGAGATCATTGACGCGACAGCGGCGTATCAGCAGTTGTCACCTCGCCGACAGCGCGGGCTCGGCCGGTTCCGGATTCGGAATTCCCTCAAGATGCACCGTGCACCCGTGGCGGCCGCACAGGGGTGATCTCGCCTCTTCGGTAGTAACGGCGAAGACCCACGAATGTGGCGCTGCTACCATCTGCCCGACACAAGCGGAGGAGGGCGGCGTGACCTTACCTTGGTTGCGAGGGTTGGGGCTGGTTGGTGCCGTATTTGTGGCCGCGACGACGTTGGCGAATACTGCGCTGGCAGCGCCGCCTCCGACGCCAGGCATCGACGTCGAGGACGAAAACAGCAGGTGCACAGCCGGATTCGCAGCCCAGGGCAACGACGGCAGCTACTACCTCATGACCAGTGGGCACTGCGACGCCCACGACGGTTCGGAATGGACGTACGGCGACGACGTTCCGCTCGGCAAGATCTCCGCCAGCGAGCATGAAGGCGACAAGAGGGACGCCGCGATCATCCGCCTCGATCCGAGCGTTGGTGCGCCAGTAGGCGAGGTCGACGGCAGGTATCCGGTCCGGGATGTGTTGAGCCCCTCTCAGATCCAGATAGGTATGCCGTTCTGCAAGGTCGGTGCGGTCACCGGTGAGACCTGTGGCGCCATCAAAGGCATCGAGGGTGACGTGGTCGAGGCCAGTGTGTACAGCCTGAACGGTGACAGCGGCAGTCCCGGCTTCGTCAAGAACGCGGACGGCACTGTGAGCGCGGTCGGTCTCTTGATGTCTTCACCCGAGGGCGACGATTACACGACGTACTTCGCACTCGTTGATCCACTGCTCGGCAGGTGGGGTTTGCGCGTCCTGCCCTGAGAGGCAGTCACGCATCGGCGACCAGCGCGCCCGGCTGCATGTAACCCAGCGTTTGCATTTCTCGGGTATTGGGTAACCCGCGGAGCGGCCCTGAGTGTTCCGTCCGCGAGGACCTGGGTAGGGTCCACCTGTGTTGACGCGGCCGAGACGAAAAGGCAGCGGAACCAGCGACACGAAGGGGAGCAGTTAGTGAAGCGTGGGATCGTGGTCGGCGTCGCCGGCGTGGCCGTGGTGGTCGCGGCCTGCGCCGGCTGTTCGAGCAACAAGTCAAATACGGGATCATCCAACTCGTCGTCGTCGTCGCCGTCGGCGGCCGGCCCGCAGGTCATCGTCGACGGTCAGAACACAGAACGTCAGCGGCCAGGTCACTTGCACCCGGCGGGCGACAACATCAATATCGGCATCGGTGACGCGACAGCCGGAGTCGGCGCCGTGGTCAGCAATGCCAATCCGCCCATTGTTCATTCGGTCGGACTGGGCAACGTCAACGGCGTCGCGCTCGGTTTTTCCGACGCCGCGCCCAGTCAAGGCGGCAACGCCGGAGCCGCGGTTAACGGCAAGTCGTACGCGATCAAGGGCACCGCATCGGGTGTCGATATGAGCAATCCGCAGCAACCGCAGCAGGTGACCAAGTCATTCGAGATGGACGTGACCTGCCCGTAGCGCAGGCGATCGACACCCAAGAGGGGACGCAGCTATGTCTATGAAACGTGTCGTCAGCGCGGCGGCGGTCGCGGCGGGCCTCGGCATCTCCGCGCTGACGCTGAACGCGGGTTCCGCCTACTCCGCTCCGCTGGACCCTCCGCCACCGTGTCCGAACTGCCACGGTGGCGGCGGCGGCGGTGGTGGCGGCAACCCGGGCAACAACCCCGGCGGCGCGGCGGGCGGCGGGTCGCAGGCCCCGCAAAACCCCCCGCAGACCCATGAACCGCCGAGTACGCAAAGCCAGCCACCGGCCACGCAAAGCCAGCCGCCGGCCACGCAAAGCACTCAGCCGCCGGCCACGCAAAGCACTCAGCCGCCGGCCACGCAAAGCACTGCAGCCGCCGGCAACCCAAAGCACGCAGCCGCCGGCAACCCAAAGCACGCAGCCGTCGTGGACACGGGGCAGCGAGCCGCCGCGGACAGAAACTACGCAGCCGGGTGCACAAACGACGCCGCCGAGTGCACAAACCACCGCGCCGGCGAACGGACAAACCACCCCGCCGTCCAACCGGGAGGCGCGCCCGGCCCTTAATCCGCCGAGCACCCAGCCCCCTCACCCGCCGTACATTCCTCCGCGCGGGGTTTATGCAAGCGGTAACGCGCAAGTGGGCGGACCAACAGACCTGACCGTTGGCTTCAGCGTCGTGGGCCATGGGGCGCCCCCTCCGCCGCCGCAGCGAGGCTTCGGCTGGAACGATGGTCCGGCTCCTGGCCATCCGCCACCCCACTGGGAAGGCCCGCCGCCTCAGGGTGGGTGGGACGGTCCGCCGCCTCCTGGTGGGTGGAACCGGCCGTGGGACGGGCCGCCGCGCGACGTGGCCGTGGCGCGGGCCGATTTCGGCCCGTTCGCCTACAACACCTTTACCGTCATCCCGGTCTTCAACTGGCAGTACGGAGGTTGGGGCTACTGGTTCTTCGGTGTTTGGGTCCCGCTCTACTGACGGCAACGAGCACGACCGACCTTGAGCCCGTTGTGAAAGCCGCCCCGACACTTGGCGGGGCGGCTTTTCCTCAGCAGCCTATGGATACCAGGGTGGGATTGGGCCAGACGTAGTAATAGGTGTGGCAGACATTCCAGTCCCAACGTATCGGGTCGGCGATGTGTGCTCGCGGCCCTGGCCAGGAGCGACGACGGCTCTAGCAGCTGAAGACATCACTGGAGACAGCTTGTGCGCAAGATGCGGGTGTGTGCTTATAGTTGTCCGCCGTGAGTCTTGGGATCCTCGGCTTCGCGCTGTCGGTCGTAGCGTTGCTGTGGAACCTCGCAGTGACCTGGCTGAAGTGGCCTCGCATCAGGGTTGAGATCTTCCCCATCGTCGGGGCCGCAGAGACCTACAGACTCATCATCGTCAATCTCGGCTCTGAAGCGATCACGCTTCGCAGCATTGGGCTGGGTACCCGCACAAGTCCCCACGCGCTTGATTACGCTACCGACCGCTTCAGGGGCGGGCCCTTGCCCGAGGGCGCTGACCTTCCGGCGCGTATCGAAGGGCACGACCTCCGTATGTGGACTTACAACGAGGAGCTGCTCAGGTGTTCCCAAGGGGAACAATGGTTGTCGGATACGCCGACCGGTACAAGGCATTTGGCCGGGCATCTCGCGAGACTCGAACGCTGCTCAAAACGGTTAGGTCAAAACCGCAGTTCAGAAATCGGGGGGTCGAGTCGGCGCGCCCAACCCAACCACTAACGCCTGACTGGGAACCGGAGTCACCAGAGTCCGGCTGTCCTTCATACCCACGCTAACCTGATCCCACGCCCCGCTACACCGTGAATTGCACTGCGCCAGAAGAGCAGCCGGGCTAACTCGCAGTCATTGGGCGAGCGGGGTGGGCGTTGCATGGCTACTGCGTGGCCCAAAACGAGTTCCCAGTAGGGGGGGTAAGACCCGGATCGCCGACGCAGCGAGCGACGTCCACATTTGCCCCCGCTACCCCTACCTTGGCCACCGCTGCGGCACCGGCAGCACCGCGGGTGGCACCCCAGGCCCCGACGAAGCTCTGACCATTATCGGAGAGGGCCACACAGCCACGCTGACCCTCGGCAAGAACGCGGCAGTCGGTTGCGCCATGCCTCTCGGCGCAATGCCTCACCGCATACGCCTCAACATCACTCAGACTGGCTTCGCTGCCGCCCACCGTGGTTTCGACAGCATGGGTGGAGTCCGACCCCGCGATCACGATGTAGTCGCCGCCGTCGGCCTGTGCCGGTGCTGCCAGTCCGACAGCACAGACAGCAGGAATCACTGCGAACGTAAGAGGCTTGAACATACGCTTCCGCCGATCATTTTGCCGAGCAGATTCCTGACGGCGGCGACGATCACGAGCACGACCAGGCCGCCGAGCCCGACGGTGCCGATGATTAAGAGCCGAGACCATCAGAGCCACCCCAGAGCGTGAGCAGGCCCGCGTTCCCGGCGGCCTGTCGCCGGCGCGAATTCCCTCTGCGCCTCGGCCACGATGTGGCGCGCTTTGCGTAGCGCGTCCGGGCGCATCCTGTAGGTGATCCTGGGCGGCCCGCCGGTTTCTGGCGATGCACTGGGATCGTCAAACCGGTCCAGCCAGCCTGCGCTGGTAAGCCGGGCGAGGATTTGATACGCCTTCGCGCTACTGAAGTCGGTTTCCCGCATCAGCCCGTAACCGTGTTTAGGTTCGCCGAGGTCATCGAGAAAAGCCTTCAGAATTCGCAGCACGCCGGGTTGGGCGTATTTCTTGCATACAAAATTCTTCCATAGTTGCGGCGCGGGCGCAGTTTGGCCGGTCGAACGAAGTTCAGTGCGAGTTATCTCGTCGTTTTCGTTGTGGCCTTGGAAAGGCAGTAGAACCTAGCTCCGGTCCACTTGACGCGTGTTTGCGCAGAGCCCCCTGTCAGGATTGAACTCGTCTGACGGGCCAGCGGAGCAGGGCAAAAACTCCTTCCTAGCAGGAAAAGTTCATCACCGGAGATCACGGGAGATGTCTGTAGCTGTGGAGGAATTGTGGGCAATTTGTGGGCAAATGCTGGACTTCCGGCGCTCCACCGTGTCGACCAATGTCGGTTGCGCCAGACGGCGCACGCTCGCCGCGCCGCGACGAGTTACTGCGGGTGGCTTGCCAGGTAGTCGGCGACCGGGATCGGTGACGCCGCGGAGTAACCGATGGGTAGCAACACGTCGCCCGCGGTCGTGTAGCAATAGACGTCCCAGCGGTAGTAGCCGGCAAACGCAGCGGGATCGGCGGCGAGCAGCGCTGCGTATTGGTTGACCGCCCGCACGTATTCGTTGGCGTGGTTGTACCGGTAGATGGCGTGATCACGGTCGTCGGCAAAGCCATTCGCGGCGAGGTAGCGGCCCGCCGCCATGATGCTGTCGTGGGGCGAGCGGATATCGCCGCCCTGGCCGTAGGCGGCGAACGTCGAGGGCAAGAACTGCATGGGGCCTTGCGCGTCGGCGGTGCTCACACCGACGATGCTGCCGAAGCGGGTCTCGATGAGGTTGATCGCGGCCAGGTAGTTCCAGCTGACGCCGGACTCCGACTCCGCCTGGTGGTAGTAGCTCAGCAGCTCGTCGGCCGGAGCTGGTGGCTCGATGCGCCACGCGGGCAGCGTGTCTCTTCACGGGTGTCATCGCGGTGAGCTGCCGGCGGGCGTCGACATTGCGGTCGTAGACATCGAGTAACGACGGCGGGATTCGCGGCCGCGTGGTCGCATCCCATTCTGGGTGTCGCCCGATGGCGCGGTAGGCCGCCTGCTGGCGATGCGCCGCACCCACCAGCGCTGCCTCCCCCGTCGACGGGTCACGCAGCGCAAGCTCATCGGCGACAAGGTCGTCGGCCAGCTGCGCGGGGTCTGACGCCAGCCGAGGTTGCGCGCCACCGGGCGTGCCCGCGTCGGCGGGCGCCATCCTTGTCGTTGGCGCGAGCGGTGTGGCGGCCAATGTCGTTGCGGTTGAGCCGGTCACCCCCGTTGTTGTTGGCGGCAGCGTCGACTGGGTACAGCCGACGAGCGCGAACAAGACCGCGCCGAGGGCAAGAGGCGCGGCGAGCCGCATCTTCCGGGCGCTCGCGACAGCCGGCGGCGACGGAGCAGCGACTACACGATTACGGCTCACTGTGGTCACTTCCGCTCGATCGCCTCAATTCCTGCGGCTACGGCTGGTTGGCCTACAGCGAGTCTTTCGCATCGGACCGCATGACATCAATGCGGCGACGGCTATCAGTTAGGGGTAATTCCGCTTCTGGTGATGCACCAGCGACGTGGACAAAAATGTGGGCACAGCAGGCGCAACCGAACACGAAAATCCGCTCTACCAGCCACTATGCGAGACGTAGGGATCGCCGGAAGCATTGGCGGCATGGTCCGTATCAGATCGGGAAATTAGAAAGTGCGACACTGTCTCGGGTAACGGCAAAGCCGCCGCTACCCGTCCGCACCACTCTCGGTGGTCGCAGCTCCCCGAGCCAGTGCGGTTCCCGAAAGGTCAAGAGATGAAAGCACTCGGGATTGCGGCGGCAGCAGCCATGGCTTTCGCACCGCTCTCGGTGGCAGCCACCACACCCGGTGTGGCGCAGGCGGCTCCATGTGCCGGCGTTGGGGCAAACCCCATATCCTGCCAGCACTGTCTGTTTTACGTGGAGGCTTATCACACTTCGAACGTGTGCTACCAAGCCGCGCCGTCCCGCCCGGCCCAGGCGCCCCCAAGCAGGGTGCCGGTGCCGACTCCGGAGGCTCCGCCGGAGCCCGCGCCGCCGAGCATGACGCCGGTGCAGACCCCACAGGTCGTTCCGCCAAGTCCCCCGCCCCCGAGCACGATTCCGGTGCAGACCCCGAAGATTAATCCGCCCGCCCCCGGGGCGCCAAGAAACGCCTCGCTGGTGGCACCGCCGAAGGGGCTGGATGCGCCACCGCAGGCGGTCGCGGCGGCCAAGGCCGCACCGGCGACGCGGATCAACCCCGCCAGCCCACCGGAGCCGCCGATGCAGGTATACGACTTCAACCACCAGGTGCAGAATGTGGTCGACGCCCACAGCAGCAATGTTGACCTGGTAAAGGCCGACAACCAGACGCTAACGCGCCCCCGACATTGGGAATACATCGACTACGACGACGACTACCACCGCCCGACCCTGTACAACCCGCTCAATGAGGCGATGACCTTCCGCTACTTCTACAACGGCGCCTATCGGGAGGCGTTCGTGCCGGCCGGTGGCCGGATCGTGCTCGATGTCGCCGCCGTTGGCCTGTTCCCGTTCACCGCGGTCGGCTACAGCCATGTGGCGTCGGGCAGCTTCTACGGCGGGGCCTCGACACCGCCGGACGGCCGGGACGGCCCACCGCCGCCGAACTACACCCCGCCGGCGCCCCCGGAGGTGTACCAGGACGTCTTGGCCTCTGTCCCCGCCGACAACCAAACAGTGCAAGTCGGCCAGGTGGAGGTGGTGGGCCACGACGCTAACCAACCCGCGGGCAGCCAGGACACGTTCCTGCTCGACGACTCCACCTTGGCCTGGGGTCAGGTGAACGATCCCAGCAGCAGCACCCAGATCAGGGTGACGAAGACCCAGCCGCTGCCGGGCGTCGGGCCGACCGACAATGGCAGCTTCTTAGTGGCGCTGGCCGCTGAGAAGGAGCCCACGCAACCCAGCCAACCCGGGTGGCCCTCGGCGCTGGGCTTCGGGGTGTTGGCGATAGCAGTGGGCCTTGTCGCCTGGGTGATCAATCGTCGGAAACGGAGCGCGGATCTGACTGCTGGCCCCTAGCGGTCGGCACGGCGCCGAACGCACTAAGACATGCGGCATCGCCGACCGCAATGGGGTAAGCCCAGTTTGGCGAGGATCAGGCACATCAGGCGCCGCCTTTCTCAGTCATCGTCTGCACCAACGCAAGATGGCCACGACGATCGCGCGCGGACGCCGAGCGCGGCTTGTCCAGCAGCGCGGCCAGCACCTTCGCCACATGACACCGTGCCACCCGTCGAACACCCTTGCGGGTGCTAAGTCAAGATTGTGCAGGTGGGGAGGGGTTGTGGTGCGGAGCCTGGGGCGTTGGTGCAGAGCCCCTTGTCAGGATTGAACTGACGACCGCTCGCTTACAAGGTGGCTCAGCGCATATTCGCTGGTGTTCGCGGGCGTTCGCTGCAGTGACGAGAACCTGGTCTGACGAGGAGAAATGACTCCGTGCGCGTTCGCCGGCATCCGCCGGTGTTGGCAGAGTGTTTACCGGGACTTGTGACAACGTCGTGACACCCTCAGACTGCTGATATGCGCGATCGCGAGACGATCGACTCAGAATTGCGGCGCATCGCTTCTGTGCGCCGCTCGATCCGTGAGCAGGGCGGTCAGCTCTCGACTCGCCAGGTCGACGAACTGCTCGACGAGCGCCTAGGCCACCGCGCGGAGGCGTCCGAAATCGGGGCGGTTGAAGCGTGTGAGACCGACGTTGTCGCCGACACCTGGTCGCAATGCGACAAAACCGACGACATCACGCCTCACCGACGTAAGGGTGTGCTGCGCCGCTTCGGGCCCTTCGCGGTACTGCCGCTATCTCTGGTGGCTGTCGCCACCGTGTTAGTGGTGATGTTCGCGGTCCGCCACCCAGACCCAGCGGCGCAGCCGCCGGTAGTCCCGCCGTCGAGTGCGCGACCGAACCCGGCTCCGCCGAAAGCACCCGCTCCGCCGCTCGACATCGTCGACACGGCGTTCATCGACGCGTTGAAACACGTTGGCGTGCCGGTTCCCAGCCACGAATACGTGATGACCCATGGGCACGCAGTCTGCGATTTCCTTGCGCACCAACCCAATTTCGCAGCGGCCATCGACTTTGTGCAGCGATCGTCGATATGGGACGCCAATCAAAGCGCCGACTTCGCCGCTGGTGCCATCGTCTCTTACTGCCCTCAGTACGAACCTGCCAGCCCGGTCGAGATGCAGCCGGGCTTGCAGAATGCTCTCCCTGATTTGCAACGCATCCAAGGTGATCTGCAAGGCATCCAAGGTGATCTGCATGGCATCCAAGGTGATCTGCATGGCATCCGAGATGATCTACAAGGCATCCCAGGCCACCAGTAATCCGGGTCATCGCCAGCACAACGCTTTCAGTACTTAGGGTTTGCCAACATGCGCGACCAGTGAAGTGCTGCCGGCTACGGCTTGGTTGAGGTGAGCCCGTCGTAGTGGTCCAGTCGTTGTGGGACTCTGTTGCCCGGTGTTCGGGCAAGGAAGAATCGGCAACGACATGGCATCGAACAAGCGCCGGCGGCATACGCCGGATCAGATCATCCGCAAGCTCGCCGAGGGCAACAAACTCCTCGCGTCGGGCCAGGAACTCACCGAGGTGTGCCGGCACCTGGAGGTCGCTGAGTCGACGTGGCATCGCTGGCTTGCCCAGTACGGCGGCATGAAGGCCAACGACGCGAAACGGCTCAAAGAACTCGAGGCGGAGAACGCCCGGTTGAAGAAGTTGGTCGCCAACCAGGCTCTCGACATTGACATGCTCAGGGAGATCTCGGCGGGAAACTTCTGACCCCGAACCGTAAGCGCTGCGCCGTCAAGGTGCTGCGCGACCGGTTCGGGGTGTCCGAACGCCGAGCCTGCACGGTCGTGGGCATCCACCGTTCCACGATGCGCCTGACGTCGCTACCGGTCACCGCTGAGGAAACCGAGTTGCGTGCCTGGCTGCGCCGGTTCTGCACCGACCGGCCGCGCTGGGGATGGCGACGGGCGGCCAAGATGGCCCGCCGAGCCGGCTGGAAGGTCAACAACAAGCGCATCCGCCGGCTGTGGCGTGACGAGGGCCTGCGGGTCCCGCAGCGCCGCAAGAAGAAGCGCCTGACCGGTATTGGTGTCGCCGTTGGCGCGATGTCACCGATCCGTCCGAACGTGATCTGGGCGATGGACTTCCAGTTCGACACGACCGCCGATGGCCGCACCTTGAAGATGTTGAACGTGATCGACGAGTTCACCCGCGAAGCCCTCGCGATCAAAGTTGATCGTGGCATCGACGCCGACGGCGTCGTCGACGTCTTGGACCGCCTGGCCCTGCAGCGAGGAGCGCCGACCTATGTGCGCTTCGACAACGGCCCCGAGTTCGTGGCGCACGCCGTCAACGACTGGTGCCGATTCAACAGCGCCGCTTCGCTATTCATCGATCCCGGCTCGCCATGGCAGAACGCCTGGATCGAATCGTTCAACGGCCGGCTACGCGACGAACTGCTCAACTCGTGGCACTTCGACTCGCTACTCGAAGCCCGCGTGATCATCGAAGACTGGCGCTGTGACTACAACGCCAACAGACCCCACTCCGCCCACGGCGAACTCACCCCAACCGAGTTCGCTCTACAGTGGACCACGACCCACCAACCCCAAGCCGCATAGCGACTGGACCACCAAACGGGTCCCCCTCATGGTCCTCATTACATAGGCGAGGGAGACCACGTCGTAGTGGACGACGCCGGGCGTCCGTACCATCCCGACACACTGAGCGACGTCGGGCGGGAGTTGTGCGGCGAGGTCAAGGATCAGGCAGATCCGATTGCACGATGCGCGACACTCGTGCGCCAGCATCATCCATGCGCAGGGCGTGCCGATCGCGGTCATCTCTGCATGGCTTGGGCATATGTGGGCACGGCGGAAACAGATGATCGACGGCTGCGCGGATGAGCGATATGGCCTCATCGCGATCTCCAAGCCAAGCGGCTCTGGCTCCATTTCTGGATTCGTCTAAGGCAGTGCTGCGCCTGCAGCAGCGCCTCACCCGGCCCGTAGGCCGGGTCTGTGGCCGGGGCAATTCACAACATGAAGCGGCAATCGCCGCCGTCTACAGAAGGTAGATACCGGCCCCGCGGAGCATGACGACCTCGTACTCGACATGCTGAATCAACTTGCGCCTGTCGTCCGGATCGAGCGCCATCAGCCGGATGCGATGCGTCCCGCGCTTCCGGCCCCCAGGGACCATCGGCTCCCTCCTCTGTGACCTTCGCCCTTATTGGCTGACCGCCAGAGCGATTAGCGTTCGCAGTCACTGAGGTTTGGGCCACCCCTCGGTCCATTCCCACAAAAAAGAGAAGGAGCAGACACACTGTGAGCGATACGGATAAGGCGAAGAACAAGATCCAAGATCTTGGCGGTCAGGCCAAGGAAGCGCTCGGCAAGGTTACCGGCGACAAGAGCACTGAACATGAGGGCCAGCGCGAACAGACGAAGTCTCACCTCAAAGACGCCGGCGAGAAGGTTAAAGAGGCCGGCGAGAAGCTTAAGGAAGCCGGCGAGAAGGTCTTCCACAAGAAGTAAGCGCCGCGTCACGAGGTAAATCGGGTGACGGCGGACCCTGACGCGTGCCCTGGATCGCCTGCGCCATCCCACCGGACGCTAAATGTGGGCAACTCTTCGGGGAACCGCACACACAACGGCGGTATCAACTGGCCATGGCCGTAGCCATCGGCAGCATTCGGGTCGAAGTACGACACGACATGTTGCCAGGTCCCCTACTCTTGCCGCGATGGGTCGCCCACGCACAAATGCCAGCTGCGCTTTTTTGGTGCGGCCCGCCAGCCGCAAGGAGAGCGCACGAGAGCAAATAGTTAAGGAGCGCGCCCAAGAAGCTTTCAGTCACAGCCGTGACCTACTCGCAAGCGATGCAAATGGAAGAAGAAGCGCGCTTGGAGTCCGTATTCTGGGTACGATCTTCCAAGACACGTCAACGTGTCGGCGTCTATCAGAATATGGAGGCAGCATGATTATCTTAGGCGTCATCTTGCTCCTGGTCGGCT
Organism: uncultured Actinomycetota bacterium; assembly: GCA_963730415.1. Lineage (GTDB taxonomy): Bacteria > Actinomycetota > Actinomycetes > Mycobacteriales > Mycobacteriaceae > Mycobacterium. Next base: position 278,361 of record CAVSSC010000011.1, read on the forward strand.
ACCTACTTTTGCCTAAGCTAACCGGGGTGCCGCTCAACGTAGAGACGATATGTGTCTGGGGAGGTTGGATTCTGCTCATTGTCGGCATTATCCTGTTCTTGTTGGGGCAGTTTGGCAATCGCAGGATCGGCGGCAGACGCTACTGGTACTGATGGTGACCGCCCGGTTGCAAGATCCTCATTGGGCGCCGACGGCGGTGCGCGGCTGAGGGCTAAAGATGCCATGGCGTGAGGTTGTTGCTGGTGATCAGCCAGGTGCGCACAGCCTCTACCGGGTTGGCGCCCGGCTCCACCGGCAGTGCCCGTCCCGACAAGGTTGACTGCGACACATTCACGACGGGTCGTCCGCGTTCACGGTGATTCCGACACAGAGTTTTGAGAGCCTCGTATTTCGCCTCTTTCGAGACGAAGTGAATGCAAATTCACCCCTGTCCGACGATCTCTGTTTTTTATATAGGCGCGTTCGAGCAATGACCACGTCGGCAAACAGCACTGTCACCTGCTTGTACTCCGCCCGGGTATCGCCGTCTTTGACTGGTGAGCCACAGCCGTGACAAAACCGGGCGTTCTCTAGAGGCTCAGTGCCACACGTCCGGCACGCTGCTATCGCCGTCATCCGACCGCCGATTCCGGGCCCCGGGTTTCCCGGTTCTCCAGGATAGGGCGCTAGACGCCGCAAAGGCGGTTATTGGGTCAGGCTCAGAGGCGTCCTGTCGGTTGGGTAGAAATGTGGGCACGGTGGACGTAAAGCACGTGGGACATGTGACGTAAAAACGGCGTCTACCAACGCATATTTCCGCGGTGAGAGGGAGCCCCCTGTCAGGATTGAACTGACGACCGCTCGCTTACAAGGCGAGTGCTCTACCACTGAGCTAAGGAGGCCGGGTAAATCGGGTGCAAGCCTAACCGGCTACGGGTCGCTGTCGATGATGCGTTGTGAGGGCACCGGCCGCGACGACGAGCGGCGTGAGGGTCGGCGGCCCGGTAGCGGAATGCGGTCGGCGATGTTGCTCAGCGGATTGACCACCATGGTGAGCGAGATAACCGCGTCCTGCAGAGTGGAGATGGCCGGCTCCAGCGCCTCCATCCCGGGCGTCAACCGGGCCAGGGTGTCCGCGACACCGGCGAGCTGATCCAGCGGTCCGTTCTTCGCGGTCAGCTTGTCGATCAGTCCGCCTTCGGACAGCAGCCGGTCGGCCAGTCCACCCTCGGACAGCACCCGTTCGATCAACCCGTCTTCGGCGAGCAGCTGATCGGCCAGCCCGCCCGGCTGCAGCGCGCGCTCTAGTCCGCCGCCCTCCGCGGTCAGGCGGTCGAGTAAACCGCCTTGTGCGGTGAGCAAATCGACCACGCCACCTGGGCGCAGCAATCGGTCCATAGGTCCGTCGGGTGCCACGGCGCGTCCCAGCGGCGCATCGTCGTCCAGCAGCCTGGCGAGCCGGTTGGCGCGAATGATTGTGTCGTCGATCCCCAGCATGGACGTGACCGCGTTGGTCCGAACCTCTCCGCCGCCATCACCCAGCGCTCGCTTCGCCACACCAACGGCCGCGCTTGCGACGGTTAGGCTCGCGTCTGCGGCCGCAAGCCCTACTCGCGCGGGAGCGGTCGCGGCCGACACGATGCTTTTGGCGAGGTTCATTCTCCGAGTCTATTCACGACGCGACCCCCGTAAACCCGTGCAGGTCCAGGCTGATGCGATGATTCCCTGGCAGACTACTATCAGACTGTTGGCACTGAGCTTTCAGGAACCACACAATGATTGCGAAGGTAACTTTCAAGCAAGGACAGAAGTGACCTCATGACAACGGCTACCCCAAGCGAAACGAAACCAGAGGCTCGCGTTCTCGTGGTCGACGATGAGGCCAACATCGTCGAGCTGCTCTCGGTGAGCCTTAAGTTCCAGGGGTTCGAGGTCTCTACCGCAACCAACGGAGCCCAAGCTCTGGATCGGGCTCGTGAAGCCCGTCCCGACGCGGTGATCCTCGACGTGATGATGCCCGGGATGGACGGTTTCGGGGTGCTGCGGCGCCTGCGTGCCGACGGCATCGATGCCCCGGCATTGTTCCTGACGGCCCGTGACTCCCTGCAGGACAAGATCGCCGGCCTGACCCTGGGCGGCGACGACTACGTGACAAAGCCGTTCAGCCTGGAGGAGGTCGTCGCCCGGTTGCGGGTCATACTCCGGCGCGCGGGCAAGGGCGGAGCTGAACCTCGCAGTGCCCGCCTGGCGTTCGCCGACATCGAGCTTGACGAAGAGACGCACGAAGTGTGGAAGGCCGGCGAACCGGTGTCGCTGTCGCCGACCGAATTCACGTTGCTGCGCTACTTTGTGATCAACGCGGGCACGGTGTTGAGCAAACCGAAGATTCTCGACCACGTCTGGCGATACGACTTCGGAGGTGACGTCAATGTCGTCGAGTCCTACGTATCGTACCTACGTCGCAAGATCGACACCGGGGAAACACGGCTGCTGCACACCCTGCGTGGCGTCGGTTATGTGCTGCGGGAACCGCGCTGAGCACGCGCCCGGTCGCCAGCGGTAGCGAAGAATTACGCAGATGGCCACAAAGTATCGACGTGGGTTGCCGCTACGGGTAGGCCTAGTCGCCGCCACCCTGGTTCTAGTCGCGTGCGGCCTGGCCGTCTCGGGGATCGCGGTCACTTCGATCCTGCGTCACAGCCTGATCAGCCGGATCGACCAGACGCTGCTCGACGCGTCCCGCAGTTGGGCGCAGGCCCCGCGGCGGCAGTCACCGCCCCCCTACGAGGGCCCAGATCCGGGCCGGCCACCGTCGAAGTTCTACGTGCGCGGCGTCGGCACCAACGGCACCCCATTTACTGCCATCAACGACCGCAACGCTGAACCGGCACTACCGCCCGACAACGACGTGGGTCCTAATCCGACGACGCTGCCCTCGGTCAACGGCTCGGATATTCAGTGGCGGGCGGTGTCGGTGCGGGGCCCACATGGCCTGACAACGGTCGCGATCGACCTGTCCGACGTCCAGCACACGGTCAACTCCCTGGTCTGGTTGCAGGTCGGCATTGGGGTGGCGGTGCTGGCCGTGGTCGGGATCGCCAGCTTTGCGGTGGTGCAGCGTAGCCTTCGGCCGCTGGCCGAAGTCGAACAAACCGCCGCGGCGATCGCCGCGGGCCAGCTGGATCGTCGGGTTCCAGAACGCGATCCCCGAACCGAGGTGGGCCGACTGTCGCTCGCGCTCAACGGGATGCTTGCCCAGATTCAGCAGGCGCTCGCTTCCTCGGAGTCTTCGGCCGAGAAGGCCCGCGGTTCCGAGGACCGGATGCGACGGTTCATCACCGACGCCAGCCACGAGCTGCGTACCCCGCTGACGACTATCCGCGGCTTCGCGGAGCTGTATCGGCAGGGCGCCGCTCGCGACGTCGCCATGCTCTTGTCACGGATCGAAAGCGAGGCCAGCCGGATGGGTCTGCTGGTCGACGACTTGCTGTTGTTGGCCCGGCTGGATGTGCAACGACCGTTAGAACACCATCGGGTGGACTTGCTGGCGTTGGCCAGCGATGCCGTGCACGACGGACAGGCGATGGACCCGAAGCGCACCATCACCATGGAAGTTCTCGACGGTCCCGGCACCCCGGAGGTGCTCGGTGATGAACCGCGGATTCGGCAGGTGTTGAGCAACCTCATTGCCAATGCCTTGCAGCACACCCCGGAAAACGCCGACGTCACCGTTCGGGTCGGCACCGAGGGCGACGATGCGGTGCTCGAAGTGGCTGATAAGGGTCCCGGCATGAGTCAGCAGGATGCGTCGCGGGTGTTCGAGCGGTTCTATCGCACCGACTCGTCACGGGCACGCGCCAGCGGCGGTACCGGACTGGGGCTATCCATCGTCGACTCGTTGGTGCGCGCGCACGGCGGCGTTGTCAGCGTGGCGACCGCGCCCGGTGAGGGTTGCTGCTTCCGCATCACGCTGCCGCGCGTCAGTGAGGTGCCCGCGCAGGAGCCGGTTCACGCCAATTGAGCCAGGGCGGCCTTGATCTTGGCCTGGGCATCGTCCAGGGATTGCGGTGACGGGTTGCGGTCGACGTTGGCAAAGCCGAAATCGCTCAGGCGGCGGGTGGGAAATACGTGGACGTGCAGATGGGGTACTTCCAGCCCGGCGATGATCACGCCGGCGCGCTCGGTTTTGAAGGCCTTACACACGGCCTTGCCGATCAGCTGACCCACGGCCATGACGCGAGCGAACGTCGCGCCATCGACGTCCTGCCACTGATCGATCTCGGCGCGCGGCACGACTAGCGTGTGCCCCTGCGTCATCGGCTCAATCGTCAGGAACGCGACCACGTCGTCGTCCTCATAGACAAAGCGGCCGGGAAGTTCGCGGTTGATGATCTTGGTGAAGATCGACGCCATGGCCCCAGCATAAGTTCGGCGATCAGACGAGCCAGCCTCAGTCCTCTTTGCCGAACTTCATGACGTCGAGGTTCCAGTACCCGCGCATGTTGGTGATCAGTCCGGCGTCGTTGACCTTGTAGGTAAACACCCCACGAACTGTGCTGGTGAATCCACCCTCGAACTTGCTGTTGAGCACCAGGATGTGAGCGATCTCGTCGGGCGAACTCGACGGAAACGTCTCCTCGCAGGTGATGGTCAGTTGATTGGCCGCGATGTTGGTGTCGAAGAAAGCGCCGACGGCCTCTTTGCCGCGGACACCGGTGCCGTCCGGGTTGGTGACGGACTTGCCGATCGGGTCCTCGATGACGACGTCATCGGCCATCAGCGCCAGCCAGCCCTCCCGGTCATGGGCTTGGACGCACCGCCACGAGGCTTGCGACGCGGCCAGTGCCGGGGAGTCGACGGTTTGGGTCATTTTTTCTCCTGTCATTAGATTGCGTCTCCTGTCTCTAGATTGCACACGCGGCGCGTGCGCCTTCCTCGGTGGCTTTGCGGATGAGGCCAAGGCCGGTGCAGTCGCCGGCGGCGTACACATCGGCGCCGGGCATGGCAGCGACCAGGGCGTCGAACAGAGTGGTGTCGGGCTCGACCGTGCCGGCCAGCACGACGCTGTCGGCGGCCAGCTGCCGGGTGGTGCCACCGGCGGGGGTAAACATCACCGCTTCGGCAGTGATCCGTTCAGCGGCTGCCCGGACGTGCACGGTGACGCCCAGCCGGTCGAGGCGATCCATGTGTTCGGTCTTACGTTTGTTCCCCACTTCGGGGGCGATGTCCTTGCCGGCTTCGAGTATCGACACCAACCGGCCCCGGCTCGCCAGAAATTCGGCCAATTCGAGGGCGACCAGGTCGCCGCCAATGATGGCGACTCGGCGCCCGACCGGCATCCAGGCGCGGCTGGCGAACCGAACCACGGCCGGGCGCACCAGCCGCTGTCGCCAGCCGGCCAGCAGCGAAGCGCCAAGGCGCTGCCAGGCCGGGGCGGTGGATTCGGCGTTGCCTCCGAGCAACTCGCGTAATCCGGATCCGGTATGCACGTGCGGTAGGTCGGCTCCGGGGATCGCCGGCACGGCGACATGGCCGCCGGTGGCCACGACCACGGCGTCCGGCGCGGCCTCGACTATGTCCTGAGCCGACACAGTGTGGCCCAGATGCACTTTCGTTGTGCTCAGCTTGATCTCGTCGCGCAGGTAGCGCAGGAACGGCTGGTTTTCCGGATGCAGAACCGACGCCCAGCGCAGGGCCCCGCCCAGCTGGGCACTGCGCTCGAAAAGCGTGACGCGGTGGCCGCGTTCGGCGGCCACGCGGGCGGCTTCCAGCCCGGCCGGTCCGCCGCCGATCACCATCACGCGCTTGGCGCGCTCGGCGCGAGCTGCGGCCAGTTCGCGCTCTTTGCCGGTGCGGGGATTGACGGCACAATCGACGGAGAAACGCTGTTCCATTGCGTCGATGCAGTTTTCACACGAGATGCACCTGCGAATCCGGTGCGCCTGGCCGGAGAGCAGTTTGCGCGGCAGGTCGGGGTCGGCCAGTAGCGGACGTCCCATTGCGATGAAATCGGCGCGCCCATCGGCCAGAATCCTTTCGGCCCCAGCCGGGTCGTGGATGCGGCCGACGGCGATCACCGGTACATCGACCACCTGCTTGACCGCGGCCGCGGCGCCGACGTTGACTTCGTCGCCGTCGTTCGCGCCGTTGACCATCCCGGTGACGAGCCGATCGATTACCCCGCCGCTGACGTGGAACGCGTTGACGCCGGCGGCGACGAGTTCGGATGCCAGTTGCGCGGTTTCATAAATGGGCCTTCCTCCAGCGACCCGTTCGTAACCGGAGATACGCAACGTGATCGGAAGGGCATCGCCGACTTCGGAGCGAATTGCGGCCAGTGCCTCCAGCACCACCCGCACCCGACCGCGCGCCGAGTCGCCCCGGTAGTCGTCGGTACGCCGATTGCGTTGTGGGGCAAGGAAAGAGCCCAGCAACATGTAGCCGTGTGCGGCGTGTAGCTCGATCCCGTCGTACCCGGCCTCGGCGGCGCGCCGCACCGCGGCCTTAAACAGATCGAACACCTCGCAGAGCTGCTGCTTGCTGATCTCGGCCGACGGACGCCCGGTGAGGTAGGAGGGAATTACCGACGGCCCCAACGACGTGACACCGAAGATCTCGGGCCCCAGGCCGTCGGGTCCGGCGTGCACGATCTGCGGCTGGATCTTGGCGCCGTGTTCGTGCACCACCTCCACTAGTGCCCGGTGCGCATCGACCGCATCGTCAGTGGCCAGATGCAGACCACCGGGAGTCTCGGGATGTCGATTGTCGACTCCGGTGGCCCCCAACGTGATCAGGCCGACCCCGCCTTTCGCACGAGCGGCGAAGTAGTCGCGGGTGCGCTCCGACGGCAGCCCGTCCCGGGTGCCGTACATCGTCTCCATGGGAGACATGACCACCCGGTTGCGCACCGTCATGGCGCCGATTCGTCCCGGCGCCATCAGGTGCGGAAAGCCGGTCACTCGCGAAGGCGCGGCTCTTACCGGTCAGCGTCCGTGTAGCGGATGACGCCGCGAATGTTCTTGCCGTCCAGCATGTCCTGGTAGCCGTCGTTGATCTGCTCGAGCCGGTACTGACGAGTGATCATGTCGTCCAGGTTGAGCTTGCCGACCTTGTACATCGACAGCAGTTGCGGGATGTCGTACTGCGGGTTGCCGCCGCCAAAAATGGTGCCCTGCAGGTTCTTCTGCATCAGGGTCAACATCGCCAGGTTCAGGGTCACATTGGTGTCCAGCAGGCTGCCGATAGCGGTCAGCACGCAAGTGCCGCCCTTGGCGGTGATGTTGAGGTAGTTGTCGATGTCGGCGCCGTGCAGCTCGCCGACGGTGACCACCACTTTGTGGGCCATCAGACCGTAGGTGACTTCGGCCATGCCCATCAGTGCGGCCATGATGTCCGGGTAGACGTGGGTGGCGCCGAACTTGAGAGCCTGATCGCGCTTCCACTCAACGGGGTCGATCGCGAAGATGTAACGGGCGCCGGCGTTGACGGCACCCTGCAGTGCTGCCATGCCGACCCCGCCGACACCGACAATCGCGACGTCTTGACCCGGCCGGATGTCGGCGGTGCGGACCGCCGAGCCATAGCCGGTGGTGACGCCGCAGCCGACCAGGGCAGCCACCTCAAACGGAATCGATGGGTCGATCTTCACTACCGAGCTGCGGTGCACGACCATGTACGGCGAGAACGTCCCCAGCAGTGTCATGGGGAAGACGTTTTGGCCGCGCGCCTGGATGCGGAAGGTGCCGTCGGATACCGCTGCGCCGCCCAGCAGGCCGGCCCCCAGATCACACAGGTTGCGCAGGCCCGCCTGACATGTCGGACACGTCCCGCAGGATGGGATGAACGACAGCACGACGTGGTCACCCGGGGCGATGTCTTCCACGCCGGGCCCAACTTCGGTGACGATGCCCGCACCTTCGTGTCCGCCGAGCACCGGAAAACCTGCCATCGGGATACCGCCGGTGACCAAATGATGGTCGGAGTGGCACATGCCCGCCGCTTCCATCTGGATCTTGACCTCATGCTTCTGCGGGTCGCCGATCTCGATTTCCTCGATGGACCACGGCTGGTTGAACTCCCAGATCAGTGCGCCTTTTGTCTTCACGTTGGACCTGACCCCATTTCGCCTTTGAATTGATCAGAGCTACCTGGCCCCATCATGCCGGGCAGCGTTGGTGACGAGTGCCACAGGGCACTCCCGTCGCGTCAGCATAGCGCGTGCAACAAATCAAATGCTTGGTTGGCTCCGTGCTCACCAGATCGGGACCGGCGCCTTGCCGAGCGGATAGTAGCCGGGCAGCTTTTCACCGGCGAGACTGCGCTCGATCCGCTTCTGCATACCCTTGGACAGCTTGCCGGCCTTCATCAAATCCATGTACAGCGTCTGGACGTGGCCGAAGTCGAAGAAGTCGCGTTGCCACTCGATGAGTTTGTCGGCGTTGAGCCGAAACCAGCTGCCGCCGATCCCGTAGATCTGCTGCCGGCCGCCGTCGCCGTCGACGACGATCTGCTTCCAGAAACCGACGATCTCACCCTGTTGGTCGTCGATGATGACCTTTTGGTAGGGGTACTGCCAGTTCTCGAGACCCTCCATTTCCAAGCCGAGCGCGATATCGCGGATCTCGTTGATCCCGACGCACATCACGTCTTCCTTGGGGCCGATGTTCCAGCCATAGGTGGCGTCGGGTGCGTAGAAGTCCGCTAACGGCTTCCAGTCGCCCGCCTTCTCGCAGTCCTTGTTGGCCTTGAGCCAGGACTGCACCCACTCGTCGAGTTCTGAGCGCGGAAATGCGGCCACGTTATTCTCCTGTTTCTTTGATGGACAGTGCTTGGGTGGGGCATGCCACCACGGCCTGCTCGATTTCCTTGCGGGCCTCGTCGGGCGGCTCGGGGTCGAGAATTTCGACCTTGCCGCGCTTGGGCACCCGGAAATAGTCGGGCGCCTCGAGCTCGCACATCGCATGTCCCTGGCATAAATCCAGGTCGGCTTCCACTCGATAACCCATCATCACCCTCCGGTCGTGCGGCGGTGGTAGCGCACCTTGGCGGGCCGGGCCAGCTGCACCACCATCTTCGAATGGTCGTTGCGATAGCTCTCCGGTGGCTGGGCCATCTCGAACTCGTACTCGCGCAACAACACCGAGAAGATCGCCTTGATCTGCATGGTGGCGAACGCCGCGCCCACGCAGCGGTGCCTGCCGGCGCCGAATGGAATCCACGTCCACCGGTTGACCAGGTCCTCCTGACGCGGCTCCTGGTAACGCTCCGGCACGAAGCTGTCGGGATCGGGGAAGTCCTCCGGAATCCGGTTGGAGATCGCCGGTGAGGCTGCCACGAAGTCACCTTCGTGTATCGGATAGCCCTCGACCTCGAACTCGCCTTTGGCCACCCGCATCAGAATGATCAACGGCGGGTGCAGCCGCAGCGTTTCCTTCAACACGTTCTCCAACCGCGGAATCTGGCGCAGTGCATGGAAACTCACTGACTGGCCGTCTGCATAGAGCTCGTCCAGCTCCTTGATCACCTCGGCGTAGGCCTCTGGGTGGCGCATCAGCTCGATCAGCGTCCACGCTGAGGTGCCGGAACTGGTGTGATGCCCGGCGAACATCAGCGAGATGAACATCCCGGTGATCTCATCGGCTGAGAACCGCGGGTTGCCCTCCTCGTCTTTGATCGACACCAGCACGTCGAGCATGTCGCGGTCGCTCTTGTCTGCCGGCGGGTTGGCGATGCGCTGGTTCATGATGTCTTGGACCAACGCCACCAACCCTTTTCGGGCTTCGTCGCGGCGGCGGAAGCTTTCGATCGGCAGGTACGGGTCGACGTAGCACAGCGGGTCCGTGCCGCGCTCCAGTTCGTGGTAGAAGTGCGCGAATCGCGAGTCGAGCTGATTACGGAATTTCGTACCGATGAGGCATGACGTCGACGTGTAGATGGTCAACTCGGCGAAGAAGTCCAGTAGGTCGATTTCGCCTTCGTCGCCCCAGTTTTCGATCATGCGGCGCACTTCGCGCTCGATGGTCGTGGCGTGGCCCTTCATGTGCTCGCCGCGCAGCGCCGAGTTGTGCAGCATCTCCTTGCGGCGCTCGGGGCTGGCATCGAAGACGACGCCCTTTCCGAAGATCGGCGTCATGAACGGATACGCCTCGGCCTGGTCGAGGTCCTCGTCGGCGGAACGGAAGAAGAACTCGTTGGCTCGTGAGCCCGACAGCAGGATGACGTGCTTGTCCGCCAAGTCGAATGCGCCCACGTCCCCGCATTCGTCGCGGGTCCGCTGCATCAGGCCGATGGGATCGGTGCGGAACTCTTCGAGATGACCGTGCTCTTGTTCGCCGCCGGAAACCCGCGGCACGATGGCGGTTGTCATGAATCCAATGCCTTCTCATCGAGTTTGAGTTGCTGGCGTTCTTTCGTCGTGGTCAACGGCGCCTCAGGCTGCAGTTCCATGTTGACCACGAAGCCGCCCCTGGGCGTCTCCGCGACGAACGTGATCGCCCGGGCGAGATCGGACGCCCGTAAGAAGTAGTCGTGGCGCGCCTGACCCCACTTAGCCCAGTCCTCGAGCGCCGGGCCGATCGCCTCGGCGGGCAGGCTCCAGCCCATCGCGGTCTTGGTGGGGCCGGGGTGCACGATCGAGGCTCGAACGCCGGTGCCCTCCAGCTCCATCTGCAGGTTGGTGACCATCGCCACCAACGCGGCCTTCGCGGCACCGTAGGCGCCCATGTGCGGGCGCTGGCGTAGCGCGACATCGGAACCCACGAAGATGAGGTCGCCGCGTTGGCGCTCGATCATGCCCGGGAGTACCGCGGTGGTCAGCCGATTAGCCCCGATCAGATGGATCTGAATCTGCGATTCGAAAGTCTCGGTGTCGATTTCGTGTAGTCGCCCGAAGGAGGTGTCGCCGGCGCCGGTGACCAGAACTTCGATGTCGCCGAGCTGCTCGGTGGCCTGGTGCACGAATGCCTTGACCGAGTCAGAGTCGGTGACGTCGAGCGGCAGGGCGATCGCCTCGCCCCCGTCGGCGCGGATCGCCTCGACGATCTCCTGGCACTTGTCGACGCGCCGTGCGCCCAGCGCCACCGGAAAGCCGTGGGCGGCAAGCTCGACGGCGGTGGCCGCTCCGATGCCCGATGATGCGCCGGCAACAATCGCGGGCCTGCGGGCCGGATGTGGTTCGAAGCGGGGCATTCAGCAGACCTCCACGGTCATGGGCAGGTGAGCGAACCCGCGGACATTGCTGGAGTGGACGCGGACGGCGCTGGCCTCGTCGACTTGGTACCCGCGGATTCGCTTGAACAATTCGGTGAGCGCCACCCGTGCTTCCATCCGGGCCAGATGGGCACCCAGGCAGAAATGCGCGCCGCTACCGAAACTCAATAGTTTGGGCCCGATTTCGCGCCCGATCAGGTAGTCGTCGGGGTTGTCGAACACCCGCTCGTCGCGATGGCCTGAACCGGGCAACAGGAGTAGGACGTCGCCCTCGGGAATGGTGGTGTCGTAGAGGGTGAGTTCTCCGGACACGGTGCGGGCGAGGATCTGGCTGGAGGTGTCGTAGCGCAGCGTCTCCTCGACCCATAGCGGCACCCGTGATAGGTCGGCGTAGACCGAAGTCAGTTGGTCCGGGTTCCTGTGGCCCCAGAAAGCTGCATTAGCAAGGAGTTTCGTCGTCGTCTCGTTGCCGGCAATCACCATCAGGAACATGAACCCGAGGATTTCCTCGTCGGTGAGCCGGTCGCCGTCGATCTCGGCAGCCAGCAGCGCCGAGGTCAGATCCTCGGTAGGTTTCTTGCGGCGCTCGGCGATCATCTGCTGGTAGTAGACGATGAGGTTGATCGATGCCTCGATCGCCGAAGCGGGCACGTCGTTGACGCCGTCCTCGCGGTGCATCACGCCGTCAGCCATGGCGCGGATGTCGTCGCGGTCGGCGAGCGGCACGCCCATCAGTTCGGAGATCACGTCCATCGGCAGCTTGCCGGCGAATTCCGCAACATAGTCGACGGTTCCCGAGCCCGCCTTCTCCAGCATGGTGTCGAGGTGCTGAACGGCGAGCTCAGTGACCCGCGGCTCGAGTTCGCGGATCCGGCGCGGGGTGAAGCCTTTTGACACCAGCGTGCGCAGACGCAGATGCGCGGGATCGTCCATCGCCAAAAACGACATCGTCTTCGACGCGTGCGGTCCACGCGACACCGGGTCTAGCGACACGCCGTCGCGGTTGGACAGCGTAGTGCTGTTGCGGAAACCCTGCAGCACGTCGCGGTGCCGCGACAAGGCCCAGAACTTCAGCTCGTCGTTGCGGTACAGCGGGGCCTCGTCGCGCAACCGCTTGTAGTACGGGTACGGGTCTTCGTGAAAGTCGTAATCATAGGGATCGAGGACCAGATCGTGGTCGCCCACATGTACGGTCATCGCTCGGTACCTGCCTCTGTCTGTTGGCTTGTCTCTCCGGCGCCGGTGAGGATAAGCCGCACCACATAGGCCAGCCGGTCGGCGATCTCGCGGTAGGTGAATTCGCCGCTGCCAGCCTGAACCAGTGCGCCGAAAAAGGACATTTCCAGCGCGGACACCGTGGTGGGGTCGGCGCTGGGCCCCATGGCAGACGTGATGCGGCGGTGGATCTCTGCGCCGATCCGGTCGCGCGCGGCACGCACCGCCGGGTCGGCACCACCGCTGAGCAACGCCGTCGTGCATGCGGCGCTGACCTCGGGTTCATCGGCGACCACCAGGGCCAGATGGCGCAACACCCGTTCCACCCGGGTGGGCATCGGGTCGTTGACGTCGGTGAAGTAGGGGACCTGCCGCACCAGGTCCAAGTAGACCTCGGCGATCAGGTGATTCTTCGACGAGAAGTAGGTGTACGCGGTGGCCGGGGCGACTTTGGCGCGAGCTGCCACCGCACGCACCGTCAGGTCGGCGTACGACTTCTCGCGCAAGGTTTCGATGCCGGCCGCGAGCACCTTGCGGAAGGTCTCCTCCTGGCGGCGGTTGCGCGGCGGCTGACCGGTCTGGTGCTCGGCTTGGGATGTGATCGTAACCAGTGCATCGCTGGACACATGTCCAAGCTATCGGATTGACTCGACACGAAGCAAGCCCGATTGGTAAACATACGGGTTAATGTGCTGTTTCTCGACGCTTCGGTGGGACGACCGAGATCGGCCCTTGCACCGCTGACAACCTGGCGGCTATGGTTCGATCGGACAATATCGGACAACTGTCCACTCGATTGGTGCGGTTGCTTTGGCCACGCATAGACGGGAGCGGGAGATGGCCTTGTTGGCCGACGGCGTTAGTGAACTTTTCATCGATGGCAAGATGTCGGCCGGCAGTGCCGGCACCTTCCCGACGATCAATCCGGCGACCGAGGAAGTGCTGGGAGTCGCCGCCGACGCCGACGCCGACGACATGGGCCGTGCCATCGATGCCGCGCGGCGCGCTTTCGACGAGACGGACTGGTCTTGCAACACTGAATTGCGGGTGCGGTGTGTGCGGCAACTGCGCGATGCGATGCAGGCGCACATCGAAGAATTGCGTGAGATCACCATCGCCGAAGTCGGCGCGCCCCGGATGCTCACCGCCGGCGCCCAATTGGAGGGCCCGGTCGGCGACCTGAGCTTCGCGGCCGACACGGCCGAGTCTTATGCGTGGAAAACCGATCTCGGTGAGGCATCGCCAATGGGGATTCCGACCCGGCGCACGATCGCACGGGAGGCGATGGGCGTCGTCGGCGCGATCACCCCGTGGAACTTCCCGCACCAGATCAATCTCGCCAAGCTGGGTCCCGCGCTGGCCGCGGGCAACACCGTTGTGTTGAAGCCGGCGCCGGACACGCCGTGGTGCGCGGCGGTGCTCGGCGAAATCATCGCGGAGCACACCGACTTTCCGCCCGGCGTGGTCAACATCGTCACCTCCAGCGACCACAGCCTGGGGGCACTGTTGGCCAAAGACCCTCGGGTAGACATGGTTTCGTTCACCGGCTCCACGGCCACCGGCCGCAGTGTGATGGCGGACGCCGCCGCCACCATCAAGAAGGTGTTCCTGGAGTTGGGCGGCAAGTCGGCGTTCGTCGTGCTCGACGATGCCGACCTGGCGGGAGCGTGCTCGGTGTCGGCGTTCACTGCGTCGATGCATGCCGGGCAGGGCTGCGCGATCACCACCCGGCTGGTGGTGCCGCGGGCCCGCTATGACGAGGCCGTCGCCATTGCGGCGGGCACCATGTCCTCGATCAAGCCCGGAGATCCCAACAACTCCGGCACCGTTTGCGGCCCGCTGATCTCGGCGCGACAGCGGGACCGGGTGCAGGGCTACCTCGATCTGGCGATCGCCGAAGGCGGGACATTCGCGTGCGGCGGCGGTCGGCCGGCCGATAAAGAGGCCGGTTTCTTCATCGAACCCACCGTGATCGCTGGCCTGACCAACGACGCTCGGCCTGCCCGGGAGGAAATCTTCGGCCCGGTACTCACGGTGCTCGCCCACGACGGCGACGACGACGCGGTGCGAATTGCCAACGACTCGCCATATGGCCTGTCGGGCACCGTCTTTAGCGCAGATCCGGAACGGGCCGCGAAGATCGCTTCGCGGCTGCGGGTGGGCACGGTCAACGTCAACGGCGGCGTCTGGTATTCGGCCGACGCTCCATTCGGGGGCTACAAGCAATCAGGCAATGGCCGAGAGATGGGGCTTCTCGGCTTCGAGGAGTATTTGGAAGCCAAACTCATTGCCACCGCTGTCCAGTGACACGCTCGAGAGGAAAACATGCGGTTTGAAAATAAGGTCGCCATTGTCACCGGGTCGGGTGGTGGCATCGGTCAGGCGTACGCCGAGGCGCTGGCCCGTGAGGGTGCGGCGGTTGTCGTGGCCGATATCAAGGCCGAGGCAGCCGAGGGTGTGGCTAAGCAGATCGTCGCCGACGGCGGCACGGCGCTGGCCGTTCCGGTCGACGTTTCCGACCCGGCGTCGGCAAAGGCGATGGCCGACCGTACGCTGGCCGAGTTCGGCGGCATCGACTATCTGGTCAACAACGCTGCGATCTTCGGGGGCATGAAGCTGGACTTCCTGCTCACCATCGACCCCGAGTACTACAAGAAATTCATGAGCGTCAACCTTGATGGCGCGTTGTGGTGCACCCGCGCCGTTTACAAGAAAATGGCCAAACGCGGCGGCGGGGCGATCGTCAACCAGTCGTCCACCGCTGCGTGGCTGTACTCGAACTTCTACGGCTTGGCCAAGGTCGGTATCAACGGTCTTACCCAACAGCTCTCGCGTGAACTCGGTGGCCAGAACATCCGGATCAACGCGATTGCGCCCGGGCCCATCGACACCGAGGCCAACCGGACCACCACGCCTGCGGAGATGGTGGACGACATCGTTAAAGGTCTTCCGCTGTCGCGGATGGGAACGCCTGCGGATCTTGTCGGGATGTGCCTGTTCCTGCTGTCCGACGAGGCTGCGTGGATCACCGGGCAGATTTTCAACGTCGACGGAGGGCAGATAATACGGTCATGAGTGAGGACGTGCGCCTGGGCTACATCGGCCTGGGCAATATGGGTGCGCCGATGGCTAAGCGGCTGGTCGACTGGCCCGGCGGGGTAATTGTTTACGACGTCCGGGCCGAGGCGATGACGCCGCTGGCCGAAGTCGGCGCGACGCTGGCCGACAATGTCGCAGACGTTGCCGCCGCCGACATCATCAGCGTCACCGTCCTCGACGATGCGCAGGTGCGTGAGGTCGTCGGCGAGCTGGCGGCCAACGCAAAGCCCGGCACCATCATCGCGATCCACTCGACCATCAGCGATACCACTGCTGTCGAACTGGCCGAGGGACTCAAACAGCAGGGCATTCATATCGTCGATGCGCCGGTCAGTGGTGGCGCCGGTGCCGCCGACAAGGGTGAACTCGCCACCATGGTGGGCGCCGAGCGCGAGGTGTACGAGCGGATCAAGCCGGCATTCAAGCAGTGGGCGTCGATGGTCATCCATGCCGGTGAGCCGGGCGCAGGCACACGAATGAAATTGGCCCGCAACATGTTGACGTTCACCTCGTACGCCGCGGCGTGCGAAGCCATGAAACTGGCTGAGGCGGCCGGGTTGGATCTGCAGGCGCTGGGCCGGGTGGTGCGCCACACCGATGCGCTCACGGGTGGACCGGGGGCAATAATGGTGCGCGACGATATGAAAGACCTTGAACCTAGCCATTTCCTCTATGAGCCTTTCCTGCATACCCGGGGCCTCGGAGAAAAGGATCTGCGCCTGGCGTTGGCGTTGGGCAAGGCGGTGTCGGCCGACCTGCCGCTCGCCGAGGTGGCATTTGAACGGCTGGCGGCGGGTCTCGGGGTACCGCACACCGCGTCGGACTGATTGGAGACGTAATGGACGAACTGCGCCGCAAGGGCCTCGAGAAAATGAATGAGGTCTACGGCTGGGAGATGCCCAACATCGAGGGCGACGCGTACTTCGACCTGACCGTCGATCACCTGTTCGGCAGTATCTGGACCCGACCGGGATTGTCGATGCGCGACAAGCGCATCATGACGTTGACGGCGGTGACCGCCGTCGGAAATCGCGACCTGGCCGAGATCCAGATCAACGCCGCGCTGCTCAACGGGGAACTCACCGAGACCGAACTGAAGGAGATGGCCGTCTTCCTCACCCACTATCTCGGGTTCCCGCTGGGTTCGGCGCTCAATGGCGCGGTCGACACCGTCGTGGCAAAGCGCAAGAAGGCCGCGGCGAAGGGCGCCGGAGAGGACAAGAAGGCCAACGTAGATGCCGCGTTGAAGATGCACGCGGGTGGATCCAGCGGCTAAGGCCTGGCAAGGCCGAGACGTCAACTGTCCGGTCGATGTTGCGCCGGCCCGCTAAAGTGACGTGTCGTGCGCGTCCTGGTGATCGGTTCCGGTGCCCGTGAACATGCGCTGCTGTTGGCGCTTCGCAGAGACCCGCAGGTCACGGGACTAGCCATCGCTCCCGGCAACGCCGGCACCGCCCGGCTGGCCGAGCAGCACGACGTCGATATCACCTCAGGTGAGGACGTCGTCGCCCTGGCGCGCGACGTCCGGGCGGACATGGTGGTCATCGGTCCCGAGGTGCCGCTGGTGCTGGGGGTGGCCGACGCCGTGCGGGCCGCCGGCATCGTTTGCTTCGGACCCGGTAAGGACGCCGCGCGCATCGAAGGTTCCAAGGCATTCGCCAAAGAGGTCATGGCCGCGGCCGGTGTGCGTACCGCGACTGGCGAAATCGTCGACAGCCCGGCGCATTTAGATGCCGCCCTGGACCGGTTCGGACCTCCGGCGGGTGACCCGGCCTGGGTGGTGAAAGACGACCGTCTGGCCGCCGGCAAGGGCGTGGTGGTGACCCCGGATCGCGGCATCGCGCGCGCCCACGCTGCAGGACTGCTCGAGGCGGGCCACCCAGTGCTTTTGGAGTCGTATCTCGACGGCCCCGAGGTGTCGCTGTTCTGCGTCGTCGACGGCAGAACTGTGGTGCCGCTGTTGCCGGCGCAGGACTTCAAGCGTGTCGGCGATGGCGATACCGGACCCAATACCGGCGGGATGGGCGCCTACGCGCCGGTGCCGTGGCTTCCCGACGACGTGTACCGGGACGTGATCAGCAACATCGTCGAACCCGTTGCGGCCGAACTGGTCCAGCGCGGAAGTCCGTTTTGCGGCTTGCTGTACGTCGGACTCGCGATCACCGCAAACGGGCCCGCAGTGGTCGAATTCAATTGTCGCTTCGGCGATCCGGAGACCCAGGCGGTGCTGGCGCTGCTGGAATCGCCGCTCGGGCAGCTACTGTATGCCGCGGGCACCGGCACGCTGTCCGGCTTCGGTGAGTTGCGCTGGCGTGAAGGTGCTGCGGTTACGGTGGTGCTGGCGGCGGAAAGCTATCCCGGACGCCCCCGTGTTGGCGACGTTGTCGTCGGCTCCGAAGCCGACGGGGTCCTGCACGCCGGAACGGCGCGGCGCGACGACGGCGAGATCGTGTCGTCGGGAGGTCGGGTGCTCTCGGTGGTGGGCACCGGTCCGGATCTGGCTGCGGCACGCGCGGCCGCATATGATCTTCTGCGTTCGATTCGGTTGCCAGGAAGTCATTTTCGCACGGACATCGGTTTGCTGGCCGCGGAAGGCAAGATCCGCGTTTAGTCGGCGACATCTCCGGCAGGACCACCGCCCGCTTGGCGCTGGTGATCGTTGGAACCTAGGGGGCTTGACCCGGGCACCGGAACCGGTCACAATCAATTAATAAACCAACCGTCGGTTTAAGTATTGGGTCGGTGTCAATTGGCTCGAACGGTTAATGTCGCAGAGCACGCCGCGCGGCGCGGCGCCATACTGGATGCCGCGCAGCGACTGGTCCTATCAAAGGGCTATGAGCGCCTAACGGTGCAGGATCTTCTCGATGACCTGCAGATCTCCAAGGGCGCCTTCTACCATTACTTCGATTCCAAGCTGGCGGTGGTCGAATCCCTCACCGAGCGGCTCGTCAGCGACTCAGCACAAGCGCTTGCCCCGATCGTCAATAACCGCAAGTTGGGGGCCGATGAGAAGTTGAAGCGTTTCTTCAACGAGATCATTCGCTGGAAGTCCGCGCGCCAGAACCTGTTTGTGGCGATGCTGCCGGTTTGGTATGCGCCTGAGAATGTTGTCTTCCGCCTGCAGGTCCAAT
Source organism: uncultured Actinomycetota bacterium (assembly GCA_963730415.1). Lineage (GTDB taxonomy): Bacteria > Actinomycetota > Actinomycetes > Mycobacteriales > Mycobacteriaceae > Mycobacterium. Next base: position 296,996 of record CAVSSC010000011.1, read on the forward strand.
TGGCTGTGGCAAAGCGACTGGCGCCGCTACTAACCGCGATCGTGCGTCAGGGTGTCAATGAGCGTCGGTTCGCCACTGCCTATCCCGAGCAGGCTGGAGCGATCGTCGTCGCCCTTGTTCAGGCGCTACAGGATGCGATTGCCCACCAGCTGATGGCGGCGGCGTACCGTTCACCGGACGCCCCGTCCACGAAGGAGATAGTGGCCGTCTATGGGGCGCACATCGAAGCGATTGAGCGCTATCTGGGCGTGCCGCCCGGTGAGCTGTATCGTGCGGATTCCCGGGCCGTGAACAGCTGGATCGACGCGTTACGACGAGCCGACACCACGGTGATGGGAGGGACGCGATGAAGATTGATTTCGCCAAGAAGACCGTAGGCGGGTTCAATTTCGAGTTCGTCCGCGGATTGTCACTGCAGGCTGCCGGCGCGGCTGAGTACGGCGAGTGCATGGACACCATCAGCCGCGTCAAGGACAACAACTTCGACAGCTGGATCACCGAATGGGCTACCACCGCCGACCGGGTTGCCGCTTTCGCGGCTGGCGAAGAGCGAGTCGGCAACCGAGTGTGTGCCCGCGATGCCTTCCGGCGCGCGGCCAACTACTACCGGATGGCAGTGTTCTACGCCGCACACAGCGACGCTCGGCACACCCAGCTCTGGCGGCGTAGCAAGGACTGCTTTCACCGGATGAGCGCGCTGATGGACGCTCCTGTCGAGAGTTTTGATATTGATTTCGAAGGAGCCCGGCTGCCAGCCTATTTCGTCTCCGGAGGGGACGGTCAGTGTCCCACGCTGATCGCACTGGGTGGCTTTGATTCCACTATGGAGGAGCTCTATTGCTGGATCGGCGCCGCCGCCCCTGCCCACGGCTGGAATTGCCTGATGTTCGAGGGTCCAGGACAGTGGGCTGCTCTGAAGGCCAACCCGGGCCTGATATTTCGTCCCGACTACGAAAAGCCCGTGGGCGCCGTGGTGGACTATCTGTGCAGCCGGGCCGATGTTGATCCCGGCAAGCTGGCCATCATCGGATACTCGATGGGGGGCTACCTGGCCACCCGTGGCGCGCTTGACCAACGAATTCGCGCGTGCATTCCCAACTCGCTGGTTGTCGATTGTGGTGCGGCTGCCCGGGCCGGGATGAAGGGACTGCTCAAGAACACCGCGTTCATGGATGCCGCGTTCAAGTTGCTGATGAGGGTCAACACCCCGGCGCGCTGGGGCTTTCAACATTCCGAATGGACGCTGGGTATCCGAAATGCTCACGAATGGGTGCAGGTCTATCAGCCTTTCAGTATCAAGGACCTCACGGACCGTTACCGGCACCCGATGTTGTTCTTGTTCAGCGAGGACGATATCCACGACGCTGCGGCACCGTCGGCCGACATCATCATCGACATGCTTGATTTCATGCTCGCCGTCAAATGCGACCGCTTTATCCGCCTGTTCACCCGAGCCGAGGGCGCGTCAAGTCACTGCCAAATGGGTGGATTGAGCTATGCCCAGGCCGCGATCTTCGACTGGCTGAACTACGTTTTCGTCGACGGCCCGCCGCCGAAGCCAGCGAGTCCAGCCGCTGCCGACCTTTTCATCAGCCAATTCGCCAAATATGGAAACTCGCAAGGCGAAACCAAAGCCAAAGAGTTGCTCCGCGTCGCCCAGCTCATATAGGTCGTCGTCATCCGTTGGGGCGTCTGCGAATCGCGCAAGCCCTCGCTAGAACGCTGCGGCTTGGCCGTCGCGGCGTGGATCGCTCGCCGCAAAGTAGCCGCCGTCGAGGCGCCAGATCGCCTGGCAGCTGCCGAATTGGTTGTAGTCGTCCACAGCAACCAGGTCATGTCCGCGCTGCCGGAGCTCGTCGAGCGTTGACCGCGGAAAACCTTTTTCGCAGCTGACCTGCATTCCTTCCACCCACCGGAACCGCGGGCCGTCACATGCCGCCTGCGGATTCTGCCCGTGGTCGGCGATGCGCACCAGCACTTGCACGTGGCCCTGGGGCTGCATCGTTCCGCCCATTACTCCAAAGCTCATCACCGGGGCACCGTCTTTGGTGACAAAGCCCGGGATGATCGTGTGGTAAGGACGTTTGTTTGGCCCCACACGGTTCGGATGTCCCTGGGCCGCGGCGAAATTCGCACCGCGGTTTTGCAGCGAAATCCCGGTGCCGCCCACCACCACACCGGATCCAAACCCCATGTAGTTCGACTGGATCATCGAAACCATCACCCCCGCGGCGTCGGCAGCGGTCAGATACACCGTTCCCCCGCTCGGGGCGCCCGCGGATGCCGGCTTCGCCCGCTTGCGATCGATCAGAGCCGCGCGTTGCTTCAGGTACTCCTTGTCCAGCAAGTGTTCCGGGCGCAGCCGCATGTGCTCGATGTCGGCGACGTAGGCCTGCGCGTCGGCGAAAGCCAGCTTCACAGCTTCGATTTGCAGGTGCACACTGTCAGCGGAATCGGCTGGCAACGCGGCCATGTCGAACTGTTCCAGAATTCCCAGAGCAATCAGCGCCACGATCCCGTGGCCGTTGGGCGGGATCTCGTGGACGGTGTATCCGCGGTAGGCACTGTCGATCGTGCCTACCCAGTCGGCGCGGTGAGCGGCGAGGTCACTGGCTCGCATGACGCCCTCGTTGGCCAGCGCGTGCGCCTCGAGTTTGGCGGCCAGTTCCCCGCGGTAAAACGCCTCTCCGTTGGTTGTGGCGATCTTCTCGAGTGTGGCCGCATGGTCGGTAAACCTAAAGCGCTCACCGGGTTTCGGCGCTCGCCCGGCTGGCAGAAACGCCTCGGCGAACCCTGGCTGATTTTCGAACAGCGGCACCTGCGCCGCCCATTGCTCCGCAACGGTCGGCGAAACCAGAAAGCCGTTGCGGCCGTAGGAGATCGCGGGCTCGAAAAGCCTCTCGAACGGGAGCTTGCCAAACTTGGCGTGCAGTTCGACCCATGCCGACACAGCGCCGGGCACGGTTACTGAATTCCAACCGACCGCGGGAACAGCGTTGCCGCCGAAGTATTCCGGCGTCCAGGCCGCAGGCGAGCGGCCCGATGCGTTCAGCCCGTGCAATTGCTGGCCATCCCAGACGATCGCGAAGGCATCCGAGCCGATGCCGTTGGATACCGGCTCCACCACTGTCAGGGTGATGGCAGTGGCGATGGCCGCGTCCACCGCGCTCCCGCCCTCGGCGAGCATCCGAAGGCCCGCTTGAGCGGCAAGCGGTTGCGATGTGCACACAACGTTTTCCGCCAAGATGGGCTTTCGCGGCCAGGCGTAAGGGAAGCTCCAATCAAAAGGTGTGGTCACCGTGGGATCGTCGCACGCCATGCCTTAGGCCGTCAGCAGCGGCGCCATCCAGGTCAGCTCGGCAGGCAGCTGCGAGCTCCAGAACTGTGGGTTGTGCCCGCCGGGCGAGAAGCCGCCCGCAGGCGGGTTGGGCAGTTGAGCAATGAACTGCTTTGTCGCGGCGTAGAACGGATCACTGTCGCCGCAATCCACCCGGATGGGGATCGACGCCAGCGCGGGCATTCCGAACACCGAGTTCGCCGCAAAGTCGTCGGGCCCGTCGAACGCCCCGGGTGCGGCCGCGCCGGGGGACAGCCACAGCGCCGGACTCACCGCGCAGATCGCCGCGGTGCGTGCCGGTCCCAGCCGGCCGCCGAGCAGCAGCGCACCGTAGCCGCCCATTGACCAGCCCAAGAACGCCACCCGCGAGGTGTCCAGACTCTGGGTGTCCAGCATCGGGATGAGCTCGTTGAGCACCATGGCCCCGGCGTCATCGCCGGAAGCCCTCTTGTGCCAATAGCTGCCGCCGCCGTCGACGGCGACCACCGCAAATGGCGGTAGCCCTGCGTTGACGGCCTGCGCCAGGCCCTGCGCGACGCCGCCGGCCATCACGCTGGACGCGTCACTGCCCTGACCGTGCAGCGCGATCACCGGTCGCAGCGCCTTGGTTTGGCCCGGCGGACGTGCGATGGCCCAGTTGGTGTTTATGCCCCCGCGCGCCGCCGACACGAAGGAGCCCGTCACCATGGTTGGCGCGGGCGCAGGTGGGGGAGGCGGCTCAAGAGGTGCGGTCGGCGCCGGTGCCAACGGCACCTGGGTGCTGGCCGCCGACACCGGCACGGCTTGAGATGTTCGGGGCTTAAACAGGATGTCGAGCGCATATGTGCCGACCGCGCCGACGGCCGCGCTGGCACCGAGACCCAGCACGGTGCGGCGGCTCAAGTCGGGCATGCGGGCCATCATGCCAGGCCGTTTGGCCGAAATGGCAATGCAGTACCACTTTGACTGGCACCATGGCTACTCGTGACCGCAGCAGTTACTCCAAAAGGAGAACGTCGACGGTATGCGCTCGTGAGCGCCGCCGCCGAGCTGCTTGCCGAAGGCGGATTCGAAGCGGTGCGACACCGGGCGGTCGCTCGGCGGGCCGGACTGCCGTTGGCGTCTACCACCTATTACTTCTCGTCTCTCGACGATTTGATCGCACGCGCCGTCGAACACATCGCGATGATCGAGGTGGCGCAGTTACGGGCACGGGTTACCGCTCTTTCCCGGCGGCGTCGGGGACCCGAGACCATCGCTGAGGTGTTGGTTGACCTGCTGGTGGGAGACGTGTCCGGTCCGGGACTCACCGACCAGCTGATATCGCGATATGAGCGACATATCGCGTGTACCCGCCTGCCCGCGTTGCGCGAGACCATGCGCCGCAGCCTGCGGCAGCGCGCCGAGGCCGTGGCTGAGGCCATCGAGCGATCGGGCCGGTCGGTGCATATCGAGCTGGTGTGCACGCTGATCTGCGCGGTCGATGGTTCGGTGGTGTCCGCCCTGGTCGAGGGCCGAGATCCTGGTACGGCGGCGCTGGGGACGGTGGTCGATCTCATCGACGTGCTCGCACCCATCGATCAGCGACGTGTGCGGCCTGAGCCCGGTCGCTACGGGCAGGTCGGCTCGGCGGGCAGCGAAGGCGTCACGATGTACCCGGTGGCGAAGTCGCCGTAGATCGTCACGTCGGCCGGGGACCGCTGAGCGTACAACGCCACATAGGCGCAGACGACGGCATCGACCGGATCCTCGGCGCGGCGGAGGTCGCTTTTGCGTTGCGCGGTGATTACCTGCCGGCGCAGCTCAACCCAGTCATCATGATCTGCGACGTGTAACGGCACGGCAGCGTGCGCGAGTCGTTCGATGCCGTCCATCAGCAAGAGCAGCTCAGCTTTGAGCTGGTCGAGGCCACGGCCGGGTTTGGCTTTGTACTTGAGTGTTCGCGCCAACCGGAACAGCACCACGGTCGCCGGATGTGGGTAGACCTCGATGGCGCGCCGTGGAGCCGGTGACCGCGGGTCCATGTCGAGGCCCAGTGCCCGCGCCAACCGTGCCCCACGTGGAACGTCTGCGAACTCCGGTTTCCCAGTGTTAGCCGGGTGCGCGCCGGCTTCAAACCTGCGGAAGTCACGGTTGAGCGCCGCTTCGGCAGGACGCTGGCCGGTCGGGTTGGTCACCACCAGCGGCGCGTCGAAGGCGACCAGGCAATGGCCCTGTACGTAGGGCGACAACGCGGCCAACACCTCGGTGTCGTTGCCAACAGCGCCGATACGCACCAGACGGCCCTGCGCGTCGACCACCGCCACACCGGTCGGGTTGCGGTCGGCCCAGGCCAGATCCACGCCAGCGAAGTACATCCGCACAGGGTATGGCGGCGCTGGACGAATCCGACACATCCCTTGGTTCGCGCGGGGGTTTGGCACATCCGCCACATTGGCCTCTGCCGGGAACCTGTCATACCCAGAGACTCATGTGGCACACGTGATCAATGCCACGCCGTAGCGGGAAGCGGGGCCATCACGGTTGGGGCCGACCGTAAGCTGTGTGTCTGTGAGCATTCCGAATGTGCTGGCCTCGCGGTACGCCAGCGCCGAGATGGTCGCGATCTGGTCGCCGGAGGCCAAAGTCGTCGCCGAGCGGCGGCTGTGGCTGGCCGTGCTGCGGGCACAGGCGGAACTGGGTGTTCCCGTGCCGCAGGAAGCGGTCGCCGACTACGAGCGGGTGCTCGAGGACGTCGACTTGGCCTCGATCGCGGCCCGCGAACGGGTACTGCGCCACGACGTCAAGGCCCGCATCGAAGAATTCAACGCGCTCGCCGGTCACGAGCATGTGCATAAAGGGATGACCAGCCGTGACCTGACCGAGAACGTCGAACAGCTGCAAATCCGACGGTCGCTGGAGTTGATTTTTTCCCACGGGGTGGCCGTGGTGGCGCGGCTTGCCGAGCGGGCAGTGACCTATCGCGATCTGGTGATGGCCGGGCGCAGCCACAATGTCGCCGCGCAGGCCACCACATTGGGCAAGCGGTTCGCTTCCGCAGCACAAGAAATGCTGATCGCGTTGACCAGGTTGCGGGAGTTGATCGACCGCTACCCGCTGCGCGGCATCAAAGGCCCGATGGGCACCGCGCAGGACATGCTCGACCTGCTTGGCGGTGACACCGCGGCACTGGCCGAACTCGAGCGGCGTGTGGCCGAATTCCTGGGCTTCACCACGGTTTTGACAAGCGTCGGGCAGGTGTATCCGCGTTCGCTGGACCACGATGTGATTTCGGCGCTCGTGCAGCTCGGCGCCGGGCCGTCGTCGATGGCCCACACCATCCGGCTGATGGCCGGGCACGAACTCGTCACCGAGGGATTCGCGCCGGGACAAGTTGGCTCGTCGGCGATGCCACACAAAATGAACACCCGCAGCTGCGAGCGGGTCAACGGACTGCAAGTGGTGCTGCGCGGCTACGCCTCGATGGCTGCCGAACTGGCCGGCGCGCAGTGGAACGAGGGCGACGTGTTCTGCTCTGTGGTGCGCCGAGTTGCGTTGCCGGACAGCTTTTTTGCTATCGACGGGCAGATCGAGACGTTCTTGACGGTGCTCGACGAGTTCGGAGCCTACCCCGCGGTGATCCAGCGCGAGCTGGATCGCTATTTGCCGTTCCTGGCCACCACCAAGGTGCTGATAGCGGCGGTGCGCGCCGGCATGGGTCGCGAGGCCGCGCACCACGTGATCCGAGAGCACGCGGTGGCGACGGCGCTGGCGATGCGAGAACGCGGCGCCGAGCCCGACCTGCTCGACCGGTTGGCCGCCGATCCGCAGCTGCCGCTGGATCGAGCGGCTCTGGACGCCGCGCTGGCCGACAAGAAGGCGTTCACGGGCGCCGCCGGTGACCAGGTGGACCAGGTGGTGGCGATGGCCGATGCGCTGGTGAGCCGCTACCCGGATGCGGCCAAATACGCGCCGGGTGCGATTCTGTGACTCTCGCCGGCGCGCTCTCGGGGATCGATTTCACCGATCTGGACAATTTCGCGAACGGATTTCCGCACGACTTGTTCGCCATCCATCGGCGAGAGGCGCCGGTGTACTGGCACGAGCCGACCGACAACACCCCCGACGGGGAGGGCTTCTGGTCCGTCGCTACGTATGCGGAAACGCTTGAGGTGCTGAAGGATCCGGCGACATACTCATCGGTCACCGGCGGCCAACGGCCGTATGGTGGCACGCTGCTGCAGGATCTGGCCATCGCCGGCCAAGTGCTCAACATGATGGACGACCCGCGTCACTCACAGATTCGGCGACTGGTCAGCTCCGGGCTGACGCCGCGGATGATCCGTCTGGTCGAAGACGATCTGCGGGCCCGGGCGCGCCGGCTGCTGGATGCGGTGGCGCCGGGCGAACCATTCGACTTCCTGGTTGACATCGCCGCCGAACTACCAATGCAGATGATCTGCATCCTGCTCGGAGTGCCTGAATCCGAACGACATTGGCTGTTCGAGGCCATCGAGCCGCAGTTCGACTTCGGCGGTTCGCGCAAGGCGTCCCTTTCGCAGCTGTCGGTCGAGGAGGCCGGGTCGCGGATGTACGCCTACGGTCAGCAGTTGATCGCGTCGAAGCGTGCCGAGCCGACCGACGACATGTTGTCGGTCGTAGCGAACGCGACGGTCGATGACGCGGATTTGCCGTCCTTGTCAGATCTCGAGCTATACCTGTTCTTCAGTCTCTTGTTCAGCGCCGGCGCTGAGACGACACGCAACGCGGTCGCGGGTGGGCTGCTGGCGCTGGCCAGCCATCCGGAGGAACTGCACGCGCTGCGTACAGATCTCGACATGCTGCCGACGGCCGTCGAGGAGATGGTGCGGTGGACGTCGCCGTCGCCGTCGAAGCGGCGCACCGCCACACGCGACGTCACACTCGGCGGACAGTCGATCACGGCGGGACAGAAGATACAGATCTGGGAAGGCTCGGCGAATCGCGATGACAGCGTGTTCGACCGCGCCGATGAGTTCGATATCACCCGAAAACCCAATCCGCACTTGGGGTTCGGCCAGGGTGTGCACTATTGCCTGGGCGCCAATCTGGCTCGGCTGGAACTGCGCGTGTTGTTCGAGGAGCTGCTCTCCCGGTTTGGTGCGGTGCAGGTTGTCCGGCCCGTCGAATGGACTCGCAGTAATCGGCATACCGGCATCCGTCACCTGGTCGTGGAACTACTCGAGGAACAGTGACGATCCGGCTCGCCGATGTCGAGCCGACACCGGACGTGTTCGCCGCGGTCATGGCGACCGGAATCTTGTCGATCGCCGCGCACAATCACGGGTACCGGTGGATCAGCGACACGCTGGGCGTCGTCGCCACTCTCGGCCTGGTATCCCTCATTGCGCTGGTGATGATGATCGCCGCCAGGCGCCGGTTTGCACTCTGGGACCTGAAGGACCCCGATGTGACATTGCGACTGTTCACTTTTGTCGCGGCATGCGCGGTGCTGGACACCCGGTTGGATTCTCACCGCATGTTGGTGCGGGTGCTGGGCCTGGTGGCGCTGGCCTCCTGGCTGGTGCTCATCGTGCTCAGCGCCCGGAATATGTCGGCGTGTCCATGGTCGGCGCTGCGGGACCGTGCGCGGGGCGCGTGGGAGCTGGCCAGCGTAGGCACTTCGGGTCTCGCGATCGTGGCCACCAAGGTCGCCCGATACACCGCTGACCACTGGTGGCTCGGATTAGCGGTGCCGGTCTGGATCGCGGCGCTGGGCATCTATGGCCTGATGACCTGGCTGATCTTGTGGCGCGCGGTCAACGAGCGACAGGATCGGGATGGATTCGAGCCAGATAACTGGATCCTGATGGGCGGCCTGGCGATTGCGACGCTGGCCGGCGACAACATCCACACCCTGGCTCCCGCCTGGCTGGCCGGGCCGGTGCGCGTGGTCACTGTCGTGACTTGGGTGACGGCCACCCTGTGGATACCCCCGCTGATCTACTTCGTCCTGCACCGGATCAGCCTGCGTCCCAACATGCTGCAATTTGCCGGCGTGTGGTGGGCGTTCGTGTTCCCGCTGGGCATGTATTCCGCGGCCAGCTACACCATGGCAGCCGAGATCGGTCAGCGGTCGTTGCTCACCGTTTCGCTGGTCTTCTTCTGGGATGCGTTGGCCGCGTGGCTCGTTGTGGTCGTCGCCGGGCTGCTGCTCTTCTGTCGCGCGCTGCTAGAGCCCGCGAATCGTGATACCGGCCGACCGTAATTCGAGCGCAGCCAGGGCCCGGATGGTGACGGGATCCTCCCGGCGCCACCCACCGACCGGATCCGCGCTGACTGCGGCGAGTTTTCGCGGGGGTCGGTTCGTCAATGCCCGCAGGGCAAGCAGCTGTTCACCGGCCGGGGTTGCGGCCAGTGCGGTCACCGCCAATTTGCGCCGAAAGAACCGAAGCCGCAGAAAAAGCCACGGTGTGACCGCTATCAGGATCGGGAGTGCGACGACCGCCATCGCAAGCAGCACCGCGAGCCAGCTGGCCGCGGTGTCCAGATCGTGGCCTGCGCCCGCGATGTCAAGCGCGGCCTGGCTGGCAGAGGTAAGCGGCTTGCTGACCGCATCGCCCACCACCGGAATGTGCTGGGCGCCGTGGCCGGCTGATGCCAGATTGCCGGCGATACCATGCGCGCCGCTCTCGACCTGCCGGCCAGCGTCGGCGATGGTCGAAATAGCGTCGTAAACCGCTAGGCCGACGAGCAGCCAGAGCGCCGTCCACACGACGACGGCGAAGTCGCTGAACAGCTGGGCCACCAGCCGGCCCGGTCTGGTGGAGTAGGGCAAGAACCGCGGTGTCATAGCCCCGATCCCAGCACAGCTCCCAACACAACGCCCGTTTCGCGGTGCCCGATAGGCTGACCGGATGCGCCCTGCACTGTCCGACTACCAGCATCTGGCCAGCGGCAAGGTCCGTGAGCTGTTCCGCATCGACGACGAGCACCTGCTGCTGGTCGCGAGTGACCGGATCTCGGCGTATGACTATGTCCTGGACAGCACGATCCCGGACAAGGGCCGCATCCTGACCGCGATGAGCGTGTTCTTCTTCGGCCTGGTCGACGCCACCAACCATTTGGCCGGGCCACCGGATGACCCACGCATCCCCGATGAGGTCCTTGGCCGCGCGTTGGTGGTGCGGCAGCTGGAGATGCTTCCGGTGGAGTGTGTGGCTCGCGGTTACCTGACCGGCTCGGGATTACTGGATTACCAGGCGACCGGGAAGGTCTGCGGTATCACGTTGCCGCCGGGACTGGTCGAGGCCAGCAGGTTCGCCACACCGCTGTTCACCCCTGCGACCAAAGCCGCACTGGGAGATCACGATGAAAACATTTCGTTTTCCCGGGTGATCGAGTTGGTGGGCGGGGTGCGCGCCAACCAGCTGCGCGACCGCACATTGCAGATTTATATTCAGGCCGCCGATCACGCCCTGACGAAGGGAATCATCATCGCCGACACCAAGTTCGAATTCGGTATCGACGCCGACGGCAACCTGCTGCTGGCCGACGAAATCTTCACCCCGGATTCTTCGCGATACTGGCCGGCCGAAGATTACCGGGTCGGCGTGGTCCAGACCAGTTTCGACAAGCAGTTCGTCCGCAACTGGCTCACCAGCTCCGAGTCCGGCTGGGACCGCTACGGCTCGCAACCTCCACCACCGCTCCCGGACCAGATCATCGACGCCACCCGGGGGCGTTACATCAATGCTTACGAACGGATTTCCGGTTTGAGTTTCAGCGATTGGATCGGCCCGGGCGCATGACTGAAACCTTCCTTGACACACCCGTACCGCCCGTCGCCAAGCGGGTGGAAACCCGGCGTGAGCACCACGGGGACGTCTTCATCGACCCCTATGAGTGGCTGCGCGATAAGACCAACCCTGAAGTCATCGCCTACCTCGAGGCAGAAAACGACTACGTCGATCAGATGACTGCCCACCTTGAACCGTTGCGGCAGCAGATTTTCGATGAGATCAAGGCGCGCACCAAGGAGACCGATCTGTCGGTGCCGACCCGGCAGGGCGACTGGTGGTACTACGCCCGTACCTACGAAGGAAAACAGTACCGTGTCCAGTGCCGTTGTCCGGTAAGCGATCCCGATGACTGGGATCCGCCGACCTTAGACGAGAACACCGAAATACCCGGCGAGCAAATCTTGCTCGACTCGAACGCCGAAGCGCAGGGCCACGAATTCTTCGCACTCGGTGCCGCCGTAGTCAGCCTGGATGGAAACCTGCTGGCATACTCTGTCGATACCGTCGGCGATGAACGCTATACGCTGCGGTTCAAGGACTTGCGCACCGGCGAGCTGTATCGCGATGAGATCACCGACATTGGAGCGGGAGCGACCTGGGCGGCCGACAACCGCACCGTGTACTACCTGACCCTGGATGCGGCCCACCGTCCCGACAAGGTCTGGCGTTATCGAGCGGGCTCCGGCGAGCCGTCGGAGTTGGTGTACCACGAAGCCGACGAACGATTTTGGCTTGGCGTGGGGCTGACTCGGAGTGAGGCCTACGTCTTCATTGCCGCGGGTTCCTCCATTACTTCCGAGATCCGCTACGCGGACGCCGCTGATGCGCGCGCACGGTTCACCGTCGTGCTGCCACGACGCGAAGGTGTCGAGTACTCGGTAGAGCATGCGGTGGTCGGCGGGCAGGACCGGTTCTTGATCCTGCACAACGACGGTGCGGTGAACTTCACGCTCACCGAAGCCCCGGTCAGCGATCCAACACAGCAGCGCACCCTGATCCCGCACCGCGACGATGTCCGGCTCGATGCGGTGGATGCCTTTGCCGGCCACCTGGTGGTCAGCTACCGGCGTGAGGCGTTACCCCGGATCCAGGTGTGGCGCATCAATTCCGACGGGGACTACGGTGAGCCCGAAGAGATTTCATTCGACTCTGAGCTGATGTCGGCCGCTCCGGCTGGCAATCCGACCTGGGATGCGCCCAAGCTGCGGATCAGAGTAGGGTCTCTTGTCATTCCGGCGCGGGTTTACGATATCGACTTCGCTACCGGTGAGCGCACCTTGCTGCGCGAGCAACCCGTACTCGGCGATTACCGTCCCACTGACTACGTTGAACGACGCGACTGGGCGCTTGCGGATGACGGCACCCGGATCCCGGTATCTATCGTGCACCGCACCGGTATCGAGTTGCCAGCGCCGGCACTGCTTTACGGCTACGGCGCCTACGAAATGTGCACCGACCCGAGTTTTTCCATCGCGCGGTTGTCGCTGCTGGACCGCGGCATGGTGTTTGCCATCGCCCACGTCCGCGGCGGCGGCGAGATGGGCCGGCTGTGGTACGAGCACGGCAAGCTCTTGGAGAAGAAGAACACCTTCACCGACTTCGTTGCGGTGGCAAGGCACTTGGTGGACACGGGAGTTACCCGACCGCATCAGCTGGTGGGACTGGGTGGCAGTGCAGGCGGCCTGCTGATGGGGGCGGTGGCCAACTTGGCACCGGATCTTTTTGCCGGAATCCTCGCGCAGGTCCCGTTCGTCGACCCACTGACCACTATCCTCGATCCCTCTCTGCCGCTAACCGTCACCGAATGGGACGAATGGGGAAACCCGTTGAAGGACAGGGATGTTTACTCCTATATGAAGTCATATTCGCCCTATGAGAATGTCGAGGCCAAGCGGTACCCCGCCATCCTGGCGATGACGTCCCTGAACGACACGAGGGTCTACTACGTGGAGCCGGCTAAGTGGGTTGCGGCGCTGCGGCACGCCAACGCGGGCGGCAGTCCCGATTCTGTTGAAGACCCAGATGAACGCGGGACACGGTGGCGTCAGTGGTCGCTACAGGGCGTGGGAGGAAGCCGCATTCCAATACGCCTGGCTGTTAGCTACCGCCGATAGCGACCGTTATGGCGGCGGCCAGAAAGACGACTTCACTGGCGGTCCGCAACGGTAGCTGCGTCGTCATCGATTTGGGCGGGTTGGGCATCCGGGAGGCGTAGATGTTGGCCGGGAACATGGCCAGCATGAGAACCAGCAGGCAGAGGGCCGCGGCCACTCGGGTCACGGGAATCAACAAGCCCACGGCACCCAGCAACTCCAGCACGCCGGTGATGGTGACCAGCAGACCGGGTGCGGGCAATCGAGGCGGCACAATCGCGACGAGGTCGGCGCGCATCGGCCGCGCGAAGTGCGCAATCCCCGTCAGCACGAACATCGCGGCCAACCCGACGGCGATCGCTGCGGTCCAGCTGTTGACATAGTCGACTCCAACCCAGCCGACGACCCGAGCGACGATGCTGCCGAGTAGCAGGGTGATCAACGGCGCCATCGCAACCTCCCCAATCTAGACACTGACAAGTTTCTTATCGCTCAAAGCTAGGCCACTATCTAGTCAGTGTCAAGATCACCGGTATGCTGGCCGTGTGGACCGTCCGAACTACCATCACGGCGACCTGCGCGCGGTGCTCCTGACCGAAGCCGCGCGCTTGGTGGCCGAGCGCGGCGCGGACGGAGTCTCGTTGCGCGAGTTGGCCCGGAGCGCGGGTGTCTCGCACGCCGCGCCAGCGCACCACTTCACGGATCGCCGCGGCCTGTTCACCGCGCTGGCCACGCAGGGATTTCAGCTGTTGGCTCAGGCGCTGGTCGATGCCCGGGGCAAATTCGCCGACGCGGCCCTAGCCTATGTGCAATTTGCCATCGACCACCCCGGCCACTACGAGGTCATGTTCAACAAGTCGCTGCTCGACGTCTCAGACACCGAACTGGCCGCCGCCGAGGCTGCTGCCGGCGCCGAACTCTCTCGCGGGGTGGCGACGCTGCGGGATCCCAATGCACGCGCCGACCCTGGGGGCGCTCAGCTGGCAGCATGGTCTCTGGTACATGGGTTTTCGACGCTGTGGCTCAACGACGCGGTCAACGATCAGGTGAGGGAGCGCGATCCGATGGACACCGTCAGGCGAATCGCGACGATGCTGTTTGAGCGGTAATCGCACTATTCGCCGACTGTTTGGCTCGCCGGCTTTTTCGGTAGAAACGACGCCGGAATGATGGTGCACACCACCAACACGACCGCGATCACGAAATACCGCTGTATAGGCGTGCGAAAGGTCGTGCAGCACATTGCCCCAAAAGCCGGCGACAAGTGACTGCCGGGGTATTGCGGATTGGTCAACCGGCACCCCGCTGGCCGCGGCCTTCTGTTGTAGCGAAGCAAGCCTGTTTGCGACGACGATGTTTTCGCTTCGGTTGAACTGATTGGTCAGGACCATCGACATCAGCGCGGTTCCCATCGAGCCGCCCACCTGATGGCTGACGCTCATCAGCGTCGTGCCCCGGGCGATCTGGTGCGGGGCCAGCGCCTGCACCGACGCGACGGACAGCGGCATCATGGTGCATCCCATGCCCAGACCCATGATCGCCAGCCCGATCAGCAGCGTGGGTAGGTAGTCGGCCTGCCTGGCCACGCCGAAGGCGAAGGTGCCCAGGCCGACGGTGATCAGCGCGATGCCGACCAGCACGATCTTGCCGGGCCCTTGTCTGTCCACCAACGGTCCGGTCAGCCGCATGGTCAGCATGGCACCCAGTCCCTGGGGGATCATGTGCATGCCCGCCTGCATCGGCGTCTGGTGCAGCACCTGCTGGAAGTAGCTCGGCAGCAGCAGGCCCGCGCCGAAAAAGGCGATGGCGAATACCAGCATCGTCACATTGGCGTGGGTGAGCACAGGGTTACCGAACAGCCGCAGATCTATGAGCGGGTGATCTGCGCGGTGCCACGCATGCGCGACGAATGCAGCAATCAACGCCAGGCCGATGGTCGCCGGTATCAACACGTGGCGATCAGCCACGGTACCGCGGCTCGGGATGGACGACACCGCGAACAGGAACGTCGCCATGCCGGGCGAGAGCAGCAGCACGCCAACGACGTCGAAGGTTTCCGACCGCGCCGGATGATCTCTCGGGAACACGATTGCCGCGAGGACGATGGTGACAAGTCCGATCGGCAAGTTGATCAGGAAGATCCACCGCCAGCTCGAGGCGCCGATGAGCCAGCCGCCCAGAATTGGCCCACCGATCGGGGCGAGCAGCATCGGGATGCTGAGGATCGACATCAGGCGGCCGAGCCGTCGAGGGCCCGCTTCACGGGTCAGGATCATGAAGCTCAGGGGCAACAGCATGCCGCCACCGATGCCCTGTACTACCCGAAAGACGATGAGCAGCAGAATGTTTGGTGCAAGCGCGCACAGCAGCGAGCCCAGCGTGAATGCCAGCACAGAGCCCATGAAGAGCCGTTTGGTACCGAACCGGTCGGCTGCCCACCCGGTTATCGGAATCACGGTCGCCAACGCAAGCGTGTAGCCGGTCATCGTCCATGCGACGACAGCCTGGGAGGACGCAAACTGGTCGATGAAGGTGCGTTGCGCGACGCTGACCACGGTGACGTCCACGATCGCCATCACCGTGGCCAGGATGCACACACCGGAGATCCGCAACAGCTCGGCGTCCAGCTTGTCGGGATAGTCCTGTTCGACGGCGCCCGGCTGCCGGGTGGGGGTGGTGGGCAGCGGGGTGTCGGCCGCTGCGGAGGGGCCCTTTTCCATGGCGTTGCTTAGCATATCGAACCGATCGCATCCACCGACGCTGGTAGGCGTTTGCTGGCCGACGCAGATTGGGCAGGCGCCGAACCGGCCATCGCACCAGGGTGGGACGCTCCGGTGCGCAGTTCAACTATTCTTTGTGCGGACCCGCTATCCCGCCACCAGGCATGCCTTGCCGGCGTCGCGGCGGGGGCCCGATATACGCCTGCCGTCTGCGTGTCCTTCACCATCCCGACATTTGAGATCGGCAAACTGCGGGTGTGTCCGGAAAATTGATCGTCTCGGTCTCGGGGATAGGCGAACGCACCCTGGCTGACGTCGAGGCGTTCTGCGCGCAAATGGATGCCCGCAAAGTACCGGTGTCGTTGCTAGTGGCTCCCCGGCTCAGCGGTGACTATAGGCTCGACCGAGACCCGCGCACCATCGAATGGCTGACCACCCGGCGGACCGGGGGTGACGCCATCGTGCTGCACGGCTACGACGACGCGGCCACCAAGAAGCGTCGCGGTGAATTCGCCATTTTGCGGGCGCACGAGGCCAACCTGCGACTAATGGCCGCCGACCGGGTTCTCGAGCACCTCGGGCTGCGCACCAGGCTGTTCGCGGCACCCGGCTGGGTGGTGTCACCGGGTGTCGTCAAGTCGTTGCCGGGCAACGGCTTTCGACTGCTTGCCGATCTGCACGGGATCACCGACCTGGTCCGGCACACCACTGTCCGCTCCCGGGTACTTGGCATCGGAGAAGGCTTTCTCACCGAGCCGTGGTGGTGCCGGATGGTGGTGCTGTCCGCTGAGCGGATCGCCCGCCGCGGCGGCGTAGTGCGGGTCGCGGTCGCCGCTCGTCACTTGCGCAAACCCGGGCCGCTGCAGGCGATGGTAGATGCCGTCGACCTGGCTTTGATGCACGGCTCCACACCAACGGTGTACCGCTGGCGGCACGACAAGGCGATTCTCGACGCCGCCTGACCAAGCGTCTGATTAACCTGCTGGCCGGGGGCATTACCCTGTTCTGACATGAGCGAATCTTCGGCTGCAGGGTTCGGCGCTGACGCCATTATCGTCGGAGCGGGACTGGCAGGCTTGGTGGCCGCCTGCGAATTGGTGGACCGCGGCTTGCGGGTTCTGATCCTCGACCAGGAGAACAGCGCCAATCTGGGCGGGCAGGCCTTCTGGTCGTTCGGCGGTCTGTTCTTCGTCGACAGCCCCGAGCAGCGCCGCCTGGGGATTCGCGACAGTCACGAACTCGCCCTACAGGACTGGCTCGGTACGGCAGCGTTCGATCGGCCCGAGGACTACTGGCCACGCCAATGGGCGCACGCCTACGTCGATTTCGCGGCCGGGGAGAAACGCAGTTGGTTGCGTGCTCGGGGGCTCAAGATTTTTCCGCTGGTGGGCTGGGCCGAGCGTGGCGGCTACGGCGCACAGGGGCACGGCAACTCGGTGCCCCGATTCCATATCACATGGGGCACCGGGCCCGCTTTGGTCGAGGTCTTCGCCCGGCAACTGCGAGACCGCTCGACAGTGCGCTTCGCGCACCGCCACCAGGTCGACGAGTTGATCGTCGACGGTGACGCGGTGACCGGCGTCCGGGGCACCGTGCTGGAGCCCTCGGCTACGCCGCGAGGTGTGACTTCCTCGCGAAAAGCTATGGCGCAATTCGAATTCCGTGCTCCTGCGGTGATCGTGACCAGTGGCGGCATCGGCGGCAACCACGAGCTGGTGCGAAAGAATTGGCCGAAGCGGATGGGCCGGGTACCCGAGCAACTACTGAGCGGAGTGCCGGCTCATGTTGACGGCAGGATGATCGGCATTTCCCAAAAGGCCGGTGCACGGGTAATCAACCCCGATCGGATGTGGCATTACACCGAGGGCATCACCAACTACGACCCGATCTGGCCGCTACACGGGATCCGCATCATTCCGGGGCCGTCGTCGCTGTGGCTCGATGCAACCGGTAAGCGGTTGCCGGTGCCGCTCTACCCCGGTTTCGACACTCTCGGCACCCTGGAATACATCACCCAATCCGGGTATGACTACACCTGGTTTGTGTTGAACGCCAGAATCATTGAGAAGGAGTTCGCGCTCTCCGGGCAGGAGCAGAACCCCGATCTGACCGGGCAGAGCGTGCGCGAGCTGCTGCGTTCCCGGGCGCGCTCCGGGGCGCCGGGACCGGTGCAGGCATTCGTCGACCGGGGTGTGGACTTCGTCAGCGCGAACTCGTTGCGGGAGTTGGTGACCGCGATGAACAAAGTGCCCGACGTGGAGCCGCTGGACTACGCCACGGTGGAAGCCGAGGTCACTGCCCGTGACCGGGAGGTGGCCAACAAGTTCAGTAAAGATGGCCAGATCACCGCGATCCGCGCTGCCCGCGGCTATCTGGGCGACCGGCTGGGCCGGGTGGTGGCGCCGCACCGGCTGACCGATCCGAAGGCAGGGCCGATGATCGCGGTGAAGCTGCATATCTTGACTCGAAAGACTTTGGGCGGCATCGAGACCGACCTGGCTTCACGCGTACTGAAGGCTGATGGCACGCCGCTCACCGGGCTGTACGCTGCCGGTGAGGTAGCCGGGTTCGGCGGGGGCGGCGTACACGGCTACCGTGCCCTGGAAGGCACCTTCCTGGGTGGCTGCATCTTCTCTGGGCGCGCCGCCGGCCGCGGCGCCGCCGACGACATTACGTAGGCTCGAGCGGCAGCCGACCGCTAGAAGGTGACCGCGCTTTCTTCGGGCAGCACCTGGAAGTCGGTGCTGGTCATCTCGGTGAACCGGCTGTAGTAGATGCCTCTCCCGTCGGGAGTGATCATCCCTTGGTGGATGGGCACCGCGCGCGCCGGTGCCACCGCGCGCAGATAGTCGATCGCTTCGGAGATCTTCATCCATGGGGCCGCCGCCGGTGCGGCCAATACGTCCACCGGCTCGTCGGGTACGAATAGTGCGTCACCGGGATGCATCAACCTGGCGCGATGGTCCCCGTCGCCCACCAGATACGAAATGTTTTCTATCACAGGAATTTCCGGGTGGATGACCGCGTGTTTGCCGCCAACAGCTCGAACGGTCAGTTCACCGATTTGCAGCTCGTCACCGACGTGTACCTCCCGCCACGGCGCGCCCAGTTGAGCGGTGGTCTGCGGGTCGGCGTACAGCGCGGCATCCGGGTTCCCCTCGAGCAGTGACGGCAGCCGCGCGACGTCGACGTGGTCGGGGTGCTGGTGAGTGAGCAGGATGGCGGTTAGGCCGGTGATTCCCTCGAAACCGTGTGCGAAGGTACCGGGATCAAAGAGCACTCTGGTGTGGTCGAACTCGGCAAGTAGGCAGGAATGGCCGAAATGCGTCAGTTGCATATCTACGATTGTGCCTTGAGGAGAAAGGGTGTCGATGCGCGTGATCCTGGCCACGATGCTGGTTGCCGGCGGCCTCGCGGTTGCTTTGATCGTCGTAATACCCGCGCACGCCGAGCCCGAGACTTGCCCGCCCGTCTGCGACCAGATCCCGGACACCGCGTGGATCCAGCAGCGTGCTGTTCCGCTGAACTCGGTATACAGCTGGCCCGCGCTGGCGGGTCTGGCGGTGCAAGTGACGGGGGTCGGGGCCGGGCCACGGTTCCGGTTCGAGGATCTGTGTGCCACGCGGCCGATACCGCAGGACCCTCGCGCCTGGGCGGTCGCGGCTCGTGTGACCGTCGTCCACCCGGACGGCCAGTGGCAGTTGCAGGCTCAGATCCTGCACTGGCGCGGTGATACGGCCCGCGGTGGCGCGATCGCGGGCTCGGTGTTCAGCAATGCCGTCGCCGCGCTGCGCGGCTGCCAGCAGGGGGCACCGCTGCAGTCGCCGTCGATCACCAGCGACGAACCGAACCGCATGGCCGCGGTGATCAGCGGGCCGGTCATCTTGCACACCTACCTGGTCGCGCACGTGGCGAGCAGCACGATCAGCGAGCTCACGCTGTGGTCGTCGGGGCCGCCACAGGTGCCCTGGCCCTCGATCGCAGACAATCAGGTGCTGGACTCCATGACCGCGCCATTGTGCGATGCCTATATCGCCTCGTGCCCGTGAGTCGCCGCGGCACCTGTCGCCGGTAGAGTTGGCGCCGAGATCGATCTGAGGAGGAACGCCGGTGGCCCGGGTGGTCGTTAATGTGATGCCCAAAGCGGAGATTCTCGACCCGCAGGGTCAGGCGATTGTCGGCGCGCTGGGCCGGCTTGGCCATCCGGGAATCTCAGATGTCAGGCAAGGCAAGCGATTTGAGCTTGAAGTGGACGACACCGTTGATGATTCGGTGCTCGCCGAAATAGCGGAAACGCTGTTGGCGAACACTGTGATCGAAGACTGGACGATAAGTCGGGAAGCGCAGTGACGGCACGAATCGGCATCATCACCTTTCCGGGGACACTTGACGACGTGGACGCCGCCCGGGCGGCGCGCCGTGTCGGTGCCGAGGCGGTCAGCCTGTGGCATGCCGACGCCGACCTCAAGGGCGTCGACGCCGTGGTGGTGCCCGGCGGTTTTTCCTACGGCGACTACCTGCGGGCCGGTGCGATCGCCAGATTCGCCCCAGTGATGGCTGAAGTGGTGGATGCCGCGCGGCGCGGCATGCCAGTATTGGGCATTTGCAACGGTTTTCAGGTGCTCTGTGAGGCCGGGCTACTGCCCGGGGCGCTGACCCGCAACGTAGGATTGCACTTCATCTGCCGTGATGTGTGGCTGCGGGTGACATCGACCTCGACGGCGTGGACGTCGCGTTTCGAGCCCGACGCAGACCTGCTGGTGCCGCTGAAGTCCGGCGAGGGTCGCTACGTGGCCCCCGCCGCAGTGCTCGACCAGCTAGAGGGCGAGGGACGGGTGGTGTTCCGTTACCACGAGAACGTCAACGGTTCGCTGCATGACATCGCCGGCGTCAGCTCCGCCAACGGTCGTGTCGTCGGGCTGATGCCGCATCCCGAGCATGCCATCGAAGCGCTGACGGGCCCCTCCTACGACGGCTTGGGCCTGTTCTATTCAGTGTTAGATGCGGTTCTCGCGGTCTAAGCGGAATTCCCTGCGGCATCGCGCAATTCAGCGAATGATGCGCTGATGGCATCCGTCGCTTCGTGCGGGTCGTTGAACGTTTGGTCGTCGTGAGCACCGCGACACCGCCACCGGCCGGTGGGATGTTGTCGAGGTTTCGCACCTCGGCGCGATACCACCGCTTGGCCAGTGGCCCGACTGCATTCTTGATCTGTTCGGTGAACGCCGGATCCCATTTGCGGGTTTCGTGATTGTCGGCCGCCGCGCGCCTGATGCCCTTCATGGTCCGCCCTCAAGATTTGCCGCTGCTATTCCTGCTGTTACTGATTGCCGGAGCGAGGCCAATCTCAAACCTCATTGGGTACGTGACATATGTCACTCTCAATTCAGGAGAATGTCATATTCGTTTGCTGCGGACCAACCGCGCATCGGGGCAAGATGTCCGAAAAGGTTCTTGTCACTGGGGTTTTGGGCTTGTCGGATCGCAGACTGTGCGTCGGGTTCTCAGCTGGCGTCCCGCAGCAACGGCAGCGCCCTCGACGGCAATTCGACGACCGGGCTCAACTCATCAAAGAGGTCGGTGGCGTCTGCGATAGTGCGGTCGACGAACGAAGCGAAATCCTCGAACGAGAAGCTCTTTCGGATCCATTGTGACCTGCGCGCCACAACACCGATGCGCTGTGGATCGGAAGAACCGTGCACAATCGCGGTGACGTGGCGGTTTTGCTGGTTCCACGTGTCAGCGAAATGTGTCAGCCACGGGCGGTCGGTTGCGGGGAAGAAGCAACCAGGAGTGACTCGGATGATCAACACATCATCGTGTGCGGGAGCAATCTCGAGGTGGACGTGCAGGCGCCGCGGACGGGCGCTCGTGACGAAGAAGTATTCGGCATCGTGTTGGCCACGGAAATAGCGTCGCCCGCGGGTGCGCAGGTAACGTTCGATCAGGTTTGCGCACGGGGGCTCATTGGTCATGAGATTGATGGTGCGGTCAGTGACTTTGCGGATCCTTGGAGACAGGCAATGCGGGATCGAAGAATCTGTTGAGAATTCGCTGAGTGAAAAGGCCCGAAACAGCAGGAGCCGGCCGAATGGGGCGAGGGGGACTAGCATCTGCATCGCGGGGAAAGGCTGGGTCGTCCATGAGTTTTCGTGATCTGCATTATGCCGACGAGCCCTTGCTACTGCCGAACGCGTGGGATGTGTCTTCCGCGCTTGCCTTCCACGACGCTGGGTATCACGCGATTGGTACCACTAGCTTCGGGCTTGCTGCGAGCGCGGGTCACCCCGACGGTGAGCGAGCGAGCAGGGAGTTGACCAGTGACCTGGTGAAAACGCTTCGGAAGTTGCCGGTGTATCTCTCAGCCGACATGGAGGACGGTTACGACGACGACCCTGAGGTGGTAGCCGGGCAGGTAAACCAACTCGGTGTGGCCGGCATCAACATCGAGGACAGCACGGACGGAGAACTGGTCAATCCGCAGGCCCATGCCGCCAAGGTGGCTGCAATCAAACAGCGCTCACCGCAAGTCTTCGTCAATGCCAGAGTCGACACCTACTGGCTTGGTCAAGATGCCACCGTTTCGGCGACGCTGCACCGAGCCCATGCCTACGTTGAAGCCGGCGCCGACGGAATCTTCATCCCGGGCGCCTCGCGGCCGTCCGATTTGCAGGAGCTGACGACGAACATTCCGGTACCTGTCAACGTGCTGGCGTCCTCGCGGCTAAGCCTTGTGCAGCTGGCGGATTTGGGCGTGCGCCGCATCAGCACTGGGTCGCTGCCCTATCGTGCGGCCATCGACGCCGCGGTTCAAGTCGCGCAGAATGTCCGCACCGGAGCGAATCCGCCAGCGGCTACCGCCTATCCGTCGATGCAGGCTCGCCTGCTCGAATTCGAGCGCATGGCGCAGCCCCGCTAATCGAGACCGCACGCTTACCCGGCCGCCGCGAACCAACGCCCCGCGTAGACGGTACCCAGCACCGGAATCTGGTCTAGCTGCTCGGGTTCGACGGCATATGGGTCCTCACCCAGAATGGTGAAGTTGGCGAGCTTACCCGCTGCGATGCTGCCCAATTCGTGTTCCATCCGCCAGGAATACGCCGCCTCGATCGTGATTGCCCGCAAGGCGTCGTGCACTGGAACACGCTGTTCAGGGCAGGCGATCCGTCCGCTGGGAGTGCGGCGGTTAACTGCACACCAGGCCAACGCCAGAGGATCGGCGGGGCCCATGGGCATGTCCGAGTGGAACGACAGTGGGATACCGCGGCGCAGCACCGATGCTGATCGCACCATCGTGTTGGCGCGCTTCGGGCCAAGCCCGTGCTGGGAGTACTTGTCCGCGAAGCCAACTGGGTAATACGAGTTCGCCGACACGATGGCACCGAGGCGGGCGATCCTGTCGATCTGCTCTTCGGTCGAGTTGGCGAAGTGGACGATCACCGTGCGGTGACCACGACGCGGATGCTCGGCCATGCACTGCTCGATGGTGTCGAGCACCAAGTCAAGGCCGGCGTCGCCGTTCACGTGAATGTGCAGTTGCCAGCCGGCGTCCCAGTACACCTTGGCAAACACGCGAAAAGTATTGGGCTGCATCATCCATTCGCCGTGATGATGAGGGTCGGGCCGACCCAAGTCATCGAGATAGGGCTCCTTCATTTGCATCAGCTGGCTGATGATGGCGCCGTCGGCAAACAATTTGATGTGCTTGGGCAGTAGCCGCACCTTGCCGGTGCACGCGCGCGCAACCTGCGCCTCAGCATCGGCTACCGCTTCGGCGGGGTCCATGCCGGCGTCGGCCTGGCTGCGCGCGTCGACGAGGAATGTCGACAACAGTGGCGTGTCTTCGGCGCCGAAGATCTGCTGATACAACTCCCACGGTTCCAGCTGCCACATGATGCCCGGTTCGTTGAACGCGGTGACCCCGGTGCTGTGCAGGTAGCGGACCAATTGACGAAGGCCTGCTGTCATGCGCTCTCCGTTCATGAATACCGGTGTTAGCTTGGGCAAGAGCAGATTCATCCCGGTCTCCCACCAATGCCCACGGTCAAGATCGACCATGCCGCTGGCCCGGCCTTGACCTGCCATCTGTTCGTGGGTGATGTCCAATGCCGCGATGGCCGCGGAATTCAAGAACCATTCATGGCAGGAGCGGTGCCAAACCGCGATCGGACGGGTGCGACTGATCTCGTCAAGCACGGCGCGGTCGAGCGGGCCATGCCACAGCGGGTGATAGCCCCAGGAGATCAGCCAATTCCGCGGATCGGTGAGCGCCTGCTCGGCGTCTCGCAACGCGCGTTGATACGCCTGCTCCGAATGCGCCGCCGGAAAGGTGTGGCCTGGAAGAGCCCAGTCTTCAGTCGCGATCACTTCGGTCACCAATGTGGTGGCACTCAGGATCGGATGCAGGTGCTGGTCGATAAAACCGGGGCACACTATCGCGTCGGCAAACGTCTCGTCGACGCGGGTGTCGCCGTTGTCACGCAGTTCTGCGAATGAGCCGACCGCAACGATCCTGTCGCCCGATACCGTGACGGCGGTGGCTTCGGGGGTATTTGGCTCCATCGTGATCACCCGACGGGCGGGGAACACGGTTGTCGCGGCGGCAGTCATCGACTAATTGTCGCGCTCCCGCACATCATTATTTGGAGTTATCCGTACGAAGCCAGAATCGTCAGGGCAGCACTCGCACCGGAACGTTTGACCAGCCCGCGACGTTTTGCATGCTCACCCGTTTGCAACCATCCCAGATCACCTCGTAGCCGGGCATCAGGTCCAGCAGGTTCTCCAAGACGATCGCGCTTTCCATGCGGGCCAGCGCGGCGGCCCAGGCAACTATGCACGCCATAGCCGAAACCGACGTTCTGCGCCTCGGAGCGATCACGGTCAATGTCGAATTTGTCGGCATCGGTGAAGGCGACGGGATCGCGGTTCGCCGAGCCAGCCAACAGGAATACGGGTTTATAAATACGGGTTTACCCGCGGGGATCGTGACGCCGTGCAGCCGAACGTCTTTGAGTGAACAGCGGACGTTGTACTGCGCGGGCGCCTCGTACCGCAGCACCTCCCCGATCGCCGACGGCACCTTGCTGTGGTCGTCGAGCAGCTTTTGCCACTGGTCTGGGCCGCGCGGTCAAGGTCCTGGGAGCCGTCAAGCCATCTCGATGCGGAGGCACCATTAAGCGTCCGGCTTGATGAAGTCCCGGCTTTCGATAATCCCGGCGCCGGGTTCAGGCATTGTTCGCGGCAGTGTGACGGAAAATCTGTACCGCTCTGGGCGATAGTGGAATTCCGCTACCTCGAGGGGCCTGCCGTCATCGGTGTAGCTGATGCGCTCGAGTACCAATACGGGTGAGCCCAACGGCAGCGTTAATGCGCCGGCTACCTCGAGGGATGCGCCTGCCGCATGGATCTCATGGGTGGCCCGGGCAATGTGAACCCCCAGGCGCTGCTCCCACATCGTGTAGCTGGTTTCCATCGCGTTCGCGGTACCTGCATGTGGCGCGTTGGACACCAGGGGCTCGACGGCTTTGCCCAACCCCGGCGGAAGGTAGACCGTGAGTAGGGCCAGGGGTAGGTCTCCGTCGCGAAAACGTCGGTCGATGCGCAGGACCTTCGACAGGCCAAGCGTTTCGGCTATCCGTTGCGGTGCCTCGCCCACGTGATGGGACAGCACATCCACCTGTGGGGTAATGCCGGAGCCGGACAACACCTCGGTAATCGTGCGCACGCCGCAGCTCAGTTCCTGTGTCACAGGGTTGCTGATGAACGTGCCCAAGCCTTGCCGGCGTACCAGCCACCCCTGGCGCTCGAGAAGTCCGACCGCCGCACGCACCGTGACCCTGCTCAAACCGGAGCGATCGATCAACTCGCGCTCGGTGGGCAGCCGCCCGCCACGAGGCAGACGCTGTTTGACGATCGCTGCCTTGAGTGTTTCGGCAAGCTGTGTGCTTGCAGGCACGCTGCCGCGCGATATCCGCAGATTGGCGGCGTTGAGGTCCAGCCGCGCGTTGGTCATAAGACGTATTAAAACGTCTTATGACCAACGGGTAAAGAAGTGCCGCCGCGGTCCTGGCGCGACCGTATCGGCGTGACCGGTTTACTCGCGGTCTAGGTCGATCCGGACGGTCAGCAAGTCAGTGCCCAACGCGCGCACTAGTGAGCTGTTGAAGCGTGGCAGCGTCGCCAAGCGGGCGTACGGGTCATCCTCCGGTAGTAGAACGGCGGTTCCCGCGCGCCAGCGGCCGCAGCTGCGAATTCGAACTCTGTTGTTCGCCTTGATGTTTCGGACGTAGTCCGACGCCTCACCATGATCGGACACCAGCCAGAATGCTGTGCCGTCGAGCCGTCCGCCTATCGGTGTGCGCCGCGGCTTCCCGCTGACGCGGCCAGTGGTCTCCAGCAGTACTTGAGTGGGTAGCCGTCGGGTAATCGGGTTGGCGACATGCCGGTGGAAGAAGCTGACCCAGCGGCGTTTGCGGTTCTCTGCGGAGGCATGCGTGATCATGGCCCTAAGCATTGTCGAGACTAGCGGTCTCGTCAATGGCCACGCTAGCCTTCAGGCTGTGACGCTGAACCGACGGCCCCACACTGGCAGCCGGCGCAATGACGCAGCCGAGTTGGCAATTCTGCGTGCGGCCGCGCAGCTGCTAGTCGCCGGTGAGGGTGCGCTGATCACCGTGGCTGCCATCGCAGAGCGGGCAGGCGTCGGCAAGCAAACGATTTACCGTTGGTGGCCATCGAAAAGCGCGGTGTTGCTTGACGCAATGATTCACCGGGCGCAGCAGGTCGCGCCAGCGCCCGACACTGGCGATCTGTACTCCGACCTGCGTGTGTTCCTTCGGTCCACGTTTTTCGCCGCAGCTGCCAACCGCAGCCTGCTCCTGGGCGTACTACGGGAAGCATTGGGCGATGCGGCCACAATGGATCGACTAGCAAGGTTCACGGCGGCGCGTCGCGACGAGTTGGCTCAGATCCTCGACCGAGCACGGGCCCGCGGAGAAGTCCCCGTTCTGGAACGGCCAGGAACCGTCATCGACCAAGTATTCGGATCGCTCTGGTACCGAATGGTTTTCGCTCATGAGCCGCTCGACGAACAAGCCGCTGACGATCTGGCGGCCGCGCTTACGACGCAGCTCTGCACCAATAAGGAGGATTAGACGTGGCTTTCGCGGTGGAACGGTTCGACCATATTGTGTTGAATTGCAAAGATCTTGAGGCCACCGCCTCGTGGTATGAGCGGGTCCTCGGCATGAGGCGAGAGACGTTTGGACCGGCCGACAGAACTGCCCTTTGCTTCGGAAATCAGAAAATCAACCTGCGACCAGTCGGCGCGCTGGCCGACGACCCAGACTGGGTTACCGGGTCCGTCGAAGCGGCCGGCTCCGAAGACTTGTGCTTCGTCACACGCTCCAGCCCGGACGATGTTCGCGCCCATCTCAGCGGTTGTGGAGTGGAAATCGTCTCGGGACCGGTGACCAAGATTGGGGCGTTGGGTGCGATGACCTCGCACTACTGCCGTGACATCGACGGGAATCTCATCGAAATCGCAGTCTACTGAGTGCCTCCCATCGGATACAGTGCCGGCAAGTTGACCACGATGGCCTCTTGTGTGCTGCGCGCGATCACGACTACCGCCGGCGTGTTTGGGTCAGGGTTCTCCTCCCGGTGCGGCAGATACGGTGGGATGAAGATGTAGTCGCCGGGCTGTGTTGAGATACGCACCTCCTGGGTGCCGTCATGAAATACGAACTCCGGGTTGCCGCTTCGTACGTAGATTGCGGTTTCCGATTCGCCGTGATGATGGTTCGACGAGGCGCTTTCGGGTGCAGCGTGTGTCTCGCCCATCCACAGCTTCTCGGCGCCGACCGATCGACCGCTGAGCGCGGCGAAGCGGCGAAGTCCCTCCGATTGTGCGGTGTCGGGACTGATGTCGGACGCCTCGACGTGGTGAACCCGGTTGCGTGTGCTTTCCGTTGCGCTCTCGTCGAAGTTGGGGTGAAATCCGTCTGAGGTGGCCATGAATCAATTATCGTCTACCGTATCCCGGAACGCTTCGAGAAGTCTCAGCCACAGTTCGCTGATCGTCGGGAAGCACGGCACGGCGTGCCACAATCGGTCGATGGGCACTTGGCCGGCGACGGCGATGGTCGCCGAGTGCAGCAGCTCGGTAACGCCCGGGCCGACCATAGTCACACCGAGCAGATAGCCCCGATCCAGATCGACCACCATCCGCGCCCGACCGGTATACCCGTCCGCGTAGAGCTTGGCCCCCATTACGACGTCGCCGATTTCGATGTCCACCGTGCGGACGCGGTGTCCAGCTTGCTCGGCCTGTTGAGCCGTCAGTCCTACCGCGGCGGCTTCGGGATCGGTGAAGAAGGCTTGCGGCACTGCGTAATGGTCGGCGGTTGTCGCATGCGCGCCCCACGGTGTGGTGTCTACTGGCGTTCCCGCTGCGCGGGCACTAATGGCCGCACCGGCGATACGTCCCTGATACTTGCCTTGGTGGGTGAGCAGGGCGCGGTGATTGACGTCGCCTGCCGCATAAAGCCAGCCGTCATCGACGGCCCGTGCTCGGCAGGTGTCGTCGACGTCGAGCCAGCTGCCCGGCGTCAGTCCCACTGTCTCCAAGCCGATGTCGTCGGTGAGCGGTGCCCGGCCGGTAGCGAAAAGTACTTCGCTGGCCTGCAATTCGGTTCCGTCATCCAATTCGAGGACCACCTGCCCGCCGTCCGGCCGGCGCAGCGCGCGCACCGATACACCCACGCGCACATCGACCCCCGCGTCGATGAGCCCGCGGGCGATCAGTTCGCCCACAAAGGGCTCCATGCGGGGCAACAGCCCTGATCCCCGTGCTAGCAGCGTCA
Organism: uncultured Actinomycetota bacterium; assembly: GCA_963730415.1. Classification (GTDB taxonomy): domain Bacteria; phylum Actinomycetota; class Actinomycetes; order Mycobacteriales; family Mycobacteriaceae; genus Mycobacterium. Next base: position 325,751 of record CAVSSC010000011.1, read on the forward strand.
CTTTGGAGCCCAATCCCTGCCACCCCGTAGCCATTTCGACACCCACGCCGCCAGCGCCGACTACGGCAAGCCGATCCGGGACGTCACTACTGTCAGTGGCTTGCCGGTTGGTCCACGGCCTTGCCTCGGCGATGCCGGGCAAGTCGGGAAGTGCCGGCCGGCTTCCGGTGCAGATGACAACCGCGTGCCGTGCGGTCAGCACCAGCTGCTCGCCGCTGGGCGTGGTGACGGCGACTCGCCGCGGACCGTCCAACCGTCCGTGGCCGCGTACCAGGGTCGCGCCGATTCCGCTCACCCAGTCGGCCTGGCCGCTGTCGTCCCAGTTGCTGACATAGCTGTTGCGACGGCCGAAGACGCCGTCAACGCTGATGGAACCGGTGACTGCCTCACGTGCGCCGTCGACCCGGCGGGTATCAGCGAGGGCAATGACCGGACGCAGCAATGCTTTACTGGGCACGCAGGCCCAATAGGAACATTCGCCTCCGACGAGTTCGCGCTCGAGCAGACCAACGCTGAGGCCCGTGGCCCGGGCGCGTTCGGCGGCATTTTGCCCAATCGGTCCGGCACCGAGTACCACGACATCGAAGTCCCGCTCACTGTCCGCTGCCATGGTCGACGGTCCTTTCGGTTTTGGATAATTGCTGCGGCGCGGAGGGCGAAGACTAGTTGCCGGCCGCATGCGGTGTAACAGCACAACTCAGCGGCCCCCCGTGATGAGGCGCTCGGCGAGTTGGCGCAGGTCACTCACGACGAGGTTTGGCTGCGGCAGGCCGTCCACTGGTAGCGGTGGGTTGCCCGGCCTTGTGATGAGAGCGGCGCTGAAGCCGACATTCTGCGCGCCTAGGGTATCCCACACGTGGGCGGCCACCATCATGCAATCGGCAGGTGCCACGTCGAGCTCCTGGCACACATGCCGGTACACAGCCGGAGACGGCTTGAAGGCGCGGCAGGACTCGACGCTCAACTGCTGTTCGAAAAAGTCCGCGAGGCCGGCGTTCTCGAGGGGTGTCATTGCACCGGGCTTGTGTGGTGAATTCGTCAGGGTGGCCAGGCGAAAGCCGTTGTCTCGTAATCTCCTGAGCCCTTCGGCGACATCGGGGTGTGCCGGCATCGTGCGCATCTGCGCCTGTAGGCGATGGACGTCGTGGTCAGTGATGTTCACGCGATGGATGTCGCCCAGCATGCGGAACACGCCTTGGCCGAGCGTAAAGAAGTCCACATAGTATTCCGCCAAGGTGGCAGTCATCGAAAACATCACGAGCTGACCGAACCATTCGCGTAGCACTCGCTCGTCGCCGAACAGCTCTCCGAAAAGCGGTGCGATGGACTCGATATCGATCAGTGTCTCGTTCACGTCGAAAACGAGTACGGATGGTGCGGTGCTAACTGGAGGCGGCGTCGGCATGGCTAGCTGTTCTTCACGGGCAGGTTGTGAACACGTAGGCGCTCGATGGGTGTTTTTCCGCCGATGCCGGTGTGGGGTCGGTGATGATTGTAGTGATGCAGCCAGTCCTGGTAGGTCGCGGCGCGGTCTGCCTCGGACCGGTAGGTCTGCGCGTAGGCCCATTCAACGGCCAGGGTGCGGTTGAACCGCTCGACTTTCCCGTTGGTTTGGGGCCGGTATGGCCGGGTCCTCTTGTGGCTGATGCCGGGGCCCAGTGTCTGTGCGAAAAGCTTTGACCGGTAACAGGATCCATTGTCAGTCAACACCCGCTTGACGGTGATGCCGTGCTCGACGAAGAACGCATTGGCGCATTCCCAAAACGCGGCGGCGGTCTCCTTGCGTTCATCGCCGAGGATCTCCGAATAGGCCAGCCGGGAGTGGTCATCGACGGCGTGATGCAGGAACGAGTACCCCATGCCGGCGCGGTTGCGCCGACCCGCTTGGCGGCCCAGCTTGCGGTGCCCGCCCCCGTCGGGAATGCGGCCCAGTTTCTTGATGTCGAGATGGACCATGTCTCCGGGAGTCGCGTGTTCGTAGCGGCGGGGCTTGGGCCGGCGCACCGGTAACCCGCTGTTTTGGTCCAGATGCCTGAGCAGCGGCATCTGGTAGCGATGCAGCACGGCCTCCACCGTGGAGCGGGCCAGCCGCAGATGTGCCGCGATGCGGTGCGCTCCCCAGCGGCGGGTGAACCGCACCTTGATGATCCGGCGTTCCCGGCGCTGTGCCAGTCGGCGCGGGCTGCGGTGCGGGCGGCTGGATCGGTCCACCATCGCCGCGGGACCACCGGCGCGGTAGCGGTCGGCCCATTTCTTGGCCGTCGCCGGCGAGCATTGGAACCGTTCAGCAGCCCGGCGCAGGGTCCACCCGTCGTCGACAACGGCCGACGCGAGCCGCAACCGGCCCCGCGGAGTCAAACAAGCATTAGCGTGGGACATGAGGACCTCTCGGTGATCGATGTGCGTTGTGGTAACCACACCGATACCGGAGGTCCTCACCTACATTCTGCTAGCCACGCCGTTCACAACCTGTCTGGGAGTTACATCTAGCGCTCAACATTCTTCCGTTCGGGATTGGGCGCTTCCGGAAAGCGTCCTCCCAAGTACCTCATCGGTGTCCAGGCCTCGGTCAACACCATGCGGGATGACGGTTTGGCCTGGCTCCAGCTGTAGCTGTTTGCCGTCGAGATACACGTCGATCTTGTCGGGTTCGAACGACACCAGGTTGCGCACTCGCCCCACCTCCGACCAGGCGTTGAGGTAGGACCATGCCGCGCGCTTGTGGCTGCCTACGTCGTAGTAGGAAGCCAGTCCCTTGTATGGGCAGAACGTCTGCCCCTCAACGGGTTCGAGTGCCGATTCGTCGATGTCATCCCGCAGCACATACCAACGCGGCGCAAAGCCGGATTCATACAGCGCCAACGGGCGCTGGGTATCTGCGATCACCTGCTCGCCGTCCCGGACGACGAGATGTCGTGAAGTAGAACGGATGTCGATGCGGTGGTAGGCGTCGGCGGCGTGCCCGACGATGCGTTCGTCTTCTTCATAGAAGGCGTCCATGGCTCGCCAGGCGAACGCGACCCGCCCATCCAGAACGGCCGCATGCTGTGGCAGCCTGGTGTGTTGCCAGGCGCCGTGGTTAGCCTCTTGCTCTAAAACCTTGACGGTGAACCACTGTGTGTCGCCGAGGTCACGGTGCTGGGTCACCCGGTCCTCGGTGATCAGCATTCCCTCTTCGATGTCGCCGCGTGGGAAGTAGGCGACCGGGTAGCGGCCCGGCTCGTGTAAGAGAATGACGTCTTCGCTCTCGGCGATCCACTGGTCCGCGCAGCGCACCCGCATGCGGCGACGCAACGGCTCAGCAAACAGCAGCCTCGGCGGCAGCGGCTGCTCTGTGAGGAATTGTCCTACCGACCCTGCCGCCAGCGGGCCTTGCTGCCATGCCAAACCCATCTCCATGCCCCTTCCACGGCAAAACCAGTTGCTAGCAACTATATTTACGGCTGCTCACTCCATCACGACGACCATTTTCCCGCCGGCTTCTCCGGCCTCCATCACTCGGTGGGCTTCGTGAATCTGGTCGAACGAGAAGATGCGCGACGGCTTTGCATCGAGCTGGCCGTCGGCCACCTGCACCGCGATGTCTTGTAGGGGTACATCGGAAAGCGGGAAACCGGCAATCCCAAACACGAAGCTGCCGAAGAAGTTCAGGTTGACGCCGCTGGCCATGCGCAGCAGCGGATTGAAATCGGGGATGGGGTCAATTCCACCCAGCCACCCCGCCAGGCAGGCCGCGCCGCCGCGGCGCAGCATATCCAGCGAGTCGAGGATGGTGTTGTTGCCTACGAGGTCGAGGACGGCGTCAAGCTGCTTGGATTCGGCGATGTGGGCCGCCATGTCGGGCCTCTCCAACTCAACGCGCGACGCGCCCAACTCTTCGAGCAGGGAAAAGCGCTTGCGGCTACGCGCGGTGGCAATGACGCGCGCATCAGCGGCGACCGCCATTTTGAGCGCAGCCTGTCCGAACGATGATGTCGCGCCGCGTAGCAGCAGTGTCTGTCCGGCCGTCAGGTTGAGGTTGCGGAACAGGCAGGTCCACGCGACCGCGTACGTTTCGGGCAATGCCGCCAAAACTGACCACGGTAGATCGGACTCGATGAGGGCGACGTTTGCTGCGCGCACGCGGGTGTACTCGGCGTAGCTGCCATTGATGGTTCGCCCTAGGCCGCCCATCAGTGCCGCGACTTTGGAACCCACCGGGAATTCGCCTCCCGGGCAGGAGTCGACGATACCGACGCATTCGATGCCGCTGACTTCCGCGGCTTCTGCCCATTCTCCCCGCCGCATGTGCATCTCGGCGTGGTTGATTCCGAAGCCTTTCACTTGAATCACAACTTCGCCGTCCTTGGGCAGCGGCTTGGGGATGTCGGTGTAGACGAGGCTGTCGAGGCCGCCGAACTTCTCCAGGATGATCGCACGCATGGTCTGGCTACCGGGCTGTTCACGTACCGCAGCCGGTGCGGTGGGCAGCGCGGTGGACTGGGGTGAACCGTTGGCGGACATTACCTTGCCTCTTCCTAAATCGCTAGTAGGCCTTTGGATTCGATTCGCGAATGCGACCGCTGGGAAACTTGCCACGCCGTCGCCGCCAACTGAATGGGCCAGCTGACCCATTATTATGGGCTAGTAGACCCAAAAATGTCCAGGGTGCACGCAGAGCTCGCCAGTCAGGATTTGGATCTGCGCCGCTTTCGCGTGGATCGGTTTCGACGGGGTGTGGGATAAGCCGCGAATGACCGCACATAGTCGACGGCGGCATTGACCGCCACCCGTAGCGGTTCGGCCTCAGCGGTGGCATGGGTGAGCATGGCGCCGCCCTGGTGTGCGACGACCAGCGATACGGCCAGGTGTCGCGGGTCGGCGTCAGGGCGCAGCTCGCCGCGGTCGCGCATCGCCGTCAAACCGGCCTGAAACAGCTCAATCCATTGGTCATATCCGGCGGAGAGATCGCCGTGTATTTCGTCGTCGGCGTCGATCAGCTCACCGGCCAGCGAACCGTAGACACAACCCCCTACGCGGTATACGGCGTCGATGTCGGCTACGCAGGCATCGGCCCACGCTTGCAGGGCATCGAGACTGTCGAGGGCGTCTAACCGCGGTTGGGTGTGAAAGGACCGCACGTCGTTGCGGCGTGCAGCGACGACGTGACGGGTCAGCTCGCGCTTATCGCGGAAATAGTGTGAGATCTGCGATCCGCCCACCCCCGCCGCATGCCGTACTTGCTCGATGCTGGTGTTGGCGACACCGCGAGCGAACATAAGACGGGCGGCGGCGTCAACGATGCGCGCCCGAGTCGCCAGTCCTTTACGGGTGAACTGCGAGTCTTCAGACACGTTGCCGCCTTTGGCCCAAAGGAATCAGCTGGCTTTTCCGATCACGCGCCGACCACGGGGATGCCGGGCCGGACGCGGGGTTCGTTCGGCCGGATCGGTGGCGAACATACGTAGATAGTTGACTGCGAATCGCGTGGCGTCAGCGTGCGGCCATTCCGCCCGATAGGTGAAAGCCAAGGTGCCACCCCCCTGATGGGCGCTGACAATGACCAACGCCAGCTGCCGAGGATCGGCATCCGCGACCAGATTGCCGCGATCTTTCATCCGCTTGATCGCCTGCTGAAGCAGGTCAATCCACTGCCAGTAGCCCGCCGCCAATGCGGCACGCGTAGCCTGGTCGGACTTCGCCAGCTGCGCGGCGAGGGCGTGGTACGTGGGCGTGCCGAAGTACCCGATGCGCCGCAGGTAGCGCATGTTGAGATCGATCCACCGCTCGAAGTCGTCAAACGACTCCAGGCCTCCAAGCTTGGGTTGCCGGTGAAATTCCAGAACTACGCCGATTTGGCGTCTGATGACCGCGCGAATCAACGCGCTCTTGTCTGCGAAATAGTGGGCAAGCTGAGAACCGCTGACCGACGCTGCGTTGCGTACGCTTTCCATGTTCGCCGCCGATAGGCCTTCGGTGACGATCAGCTGGGAGGCAGCCCGCACGATCCGGTCGCGGGTGGCACGCCCTTTGGCGGTCAACCGTTGTTCGTCGTGAGCATCGGGATTGGCCATCGCGTCAGGTTAACCTGCGTGCGCCTCCGATTATGGGATATCCAGCCCAAAGAAAAAACGTCGACGGGCGGCCTTTCCGCCGCGCGGGCCGTCGTTAGGCCATCGGGAGCTGCTTGGCGAGGAAGTCGCGGATCAGCTCGGTGACGTCGTCCAGTGCGGACTCCAGCAGGAAGTGCCCACCGTCGAGCAGATGAATCTCGGCATCGGGCAGATCGTCGGCGAACGCTTCCGCGCCGGCCGGGCCGAAGATCTCGTCACCGCGACCCCACACCGCCAGCAGCGGCACGCGGCTCGCGCGGAAGTATTCGTGTAGGCGCGGGTACAAGGGCGCATTGGTTGCGTAGTCCCGCAGCAGTTTCAACTGCACCAGGTCATTGCCGGGTCTCGATATCAGCGCGTAGTCGTGATACCAGGACTCGGGGTCGACCAGCGTCTCGTCGGCTACGCCGGTGAGGTACTGCCACCGGGTCGCGTCCAATGTGAGGAACTGCCGTACTGCGGCCTCGGTGTCGTTTGTCTGTCCACTTTGATAGGCCTGCACGACCTTCCAGAAGCTCTCCACGAACCCGGCGTCGTAGCCGTTGCCGTTTTGGCTGATGATCGCGGTAATTGCGGACGGTTCACGCAGCGCCAGCCGCCAGCCGATGGGGGCGCCGTAGTCCTGTACATACATCGCGTACCGATCGATACCGAGGCTGCGCAGCAGGCCCGCGGTCAGGTCGGTCAGCGCGTCGAATGTGTAGTCGAAATCCTCGCCGGACGGCGCGTCAGAGAGCCCAAAGCCCAGATGGTCCGGTGCGATCACGTGGTAGCGGTCGGCGAGCGCCGGAACCAGATTTCGGAACATGTACGAGCTGGTCGGAAACCCATGCAACAGGACCAAGGCGGGCGCATTGCGGTCGCCGGCTTCACGAAAGAACAGCCGATGACCGTCGACGGTGGCGTAACGATGATGAATAGCCGGCATGAGATTCCTCCTGAGCCATGTGGTTTCTGGCCGCGGCGCACCTGGGCGGGGCTGCGCCGTTGTTTCGGAGAATCCGCCCCGCTACAGTTCTGGGTTATTCAACCCATTATGCACCAATACTAGCTGCGCGCAATAGTCTCCGCAGGTGCGGTTCTGGCCCGGAGTTGACCGGGTTGCCGGACCGACATATTCTGGGCCATACATCCCAATTTGTGCATGAGCGAGCTGATATGATTCCAGGCATCGCTGATGGGCTGCGGTGTCGACACCACCAGGAGGCACAGGTGGGCAGGCTGGTTTCGGTGAATGTGGGCATGCCCAAGAACGTGCAATGGCGCGACAAAACCGTCTACACGGGGATATGGAAGACCCCGGTCGAGGGATCAGTCATGGTGCGCCGCATCAACATTGACGGTGATGGTCAGGGCGATCTCGCGGGCCATGGTGGTGAACAGCGCGCCGTGATGGTGTACCAAACGGAATCGTACGACTTCTGGAAGTCGTACCTGGGTCGCGACGACCTCGGGCCCGGTTGTTTCGGCGAAAACTTCACCGTCACCGGGCTAGCGGATAATCACGTGTGCATCGGTGACCGCTTCCGCATCGGCACCGCCGAATTCGAAGTAACCCAACCGCGCGTCACCTGCTTTCGGGTTGGCATGCGGCTAAACGAACCGAAAATGCCTAGTCTGCTTGTCTCGCAGCACCGCCCAGGCTTCTACTTCCGTGTTATCACCGAGGGACAGGTGCGCGCCGGTGACGATATTGTGCGGACCCGCTGCGGCCGCCACGAACTCAGCGTCGCCGACGTCGACGCGCTGCTTTATCTGCCGGACCGCAACATCGAGCACCTTCGTCAGGCCGTCGACATTACTGCGCTCAGCCCCGGCTGGCAGCAGTCATTCCAAGACATGCTGAAAGCGCACGAGCACCCCGCGGTGCAGACGGCACCGCTGGCGGTAACGGCGCTGGGGTGGAACGGATTTCGCCCGCTGCGTGTCAGCGCGATACGCCGGGAAAGCCCACAAGTGATGTCGATCCGTCTGGAGGCCGACGACCACAGCCCGCTGCCACCGCCGCTGCCCGGCCAGTATCTGACGGTGAGAATTCCGGGCGCCGGCGAGCCGACGCCATTGCGCAGCTACTCTTTGTCAGGCGACCCTGGTGCAGGCAACTATCGCATTAGCGTCAAGCGCGAAGATCACGGATTGGTGAGCCAATGGCTGCACACCCACATCAAAGCGGGGTCGGTCGTTGAAGCCGCCGCACCGCGTGGCGACTTCTACCTCACCGAGGACAGCAAACCCGTGGTCTTAATCTCGGCCGGAATCGGCATCACTCCAGTTTTGGCGATGTTGCATACGCTCTCGGCGGCTCACAGTACCCGCGACATCTGGTGGCTGCACACCACCCGCAATCACGAAACTCAAGCCTTTTCAACCGAAGTCAATTCTCTGATCGAGTCGTTGCCTTCTGCTCGACAGCTGGTGTTCTACTCGCAGACGCAGGGGCATCCGGATCAGGCAACGATCGCGGCGCTGGGCCTACCGGCCGATGCTGCGGCATACCTTTGCGGTCCAACCCAATTCATGACCGACATGCACGACGCCCTCACCGCTGCAGGACTCGAGCCCACGCGGATCCACAGCGAACTGTTCGGCGCCCGCTCGCCGATCAACCCGGGCGTTGTCGACGGCGCTCCACGTAAGCCACCGCACCTGCCGGCGGGAACGCCCGGAACGGGGCCATCGATCACGTTTGCCCGCAGCGGACTGACGGTCAATTGGTCGTCCGATTGTGGAAGTATCCTCGACCTGGCCGAAGCCTGCGATGTGCCAACCCGTTTCGCCTGTCGAAGCGGAGTCTGTCACGTGTGCGTCACCGGAGTGGTTGCCGGCACAACTACTTACGTTCAGCAGCCGCTGGAGCCGCCTGAACAGGGATCGGTGCTCATCTGCTCAGCGGCCCCCGAAAGCGACGTTGTGCTCGACCTCTAGCGAACGCCTATGTGCTAAGCGGAAATCGCGCGCTGACCGCCGGTCGCGTGCAAGACCGCTCCGTTGACATAACTGGCGTCGCCGGAGCTGAGGAAGACGACCGCGTTGGCGATTTCACTCGCCTCCGCCGGTCGGCCCAGCGTGGTTGTGGTTGCGCCCAGCCCTTCGGCCAGGCCCGGCGTGACAGCGGTGCCCGGCGTCTCGGTCGGCCCGGCTGCCACTGCGTTCACCCGTACCCCCGACTGGCCGAACTCATCGGCCCACACGCGGGTCAGCTGTTCCAAACCGGCTTTGGTGGCTCCATAGATTCCCGCTCCGCGCGCCGGGACCGAGGCCGCGACGGTGCTCAGATTGACCACGGTGCCCTTACCGCGAGCGACCATGTCCGGTACCAGTTGCTGAACCAGTATGTAGGGCGCGCGCAGGTTGATGTTCACGTGTTCGTCGAAAGTCGCGTCGTCGGTGTCTGTTGTCGCGCCGAATTTATAGATGCCAGCGTTGTTGATCAGGATGTCGACCGGGCCCGCCTCGGCGGCCAACCGGCGCACATCGTCGACGTTGTTGAGATCCGCGGCCACGAAACGTGCTTTACCGCCGGCATTCTCGATATCACTGACCGTCTTGGCGCCACGTTCGGCACTGCGACCGTGCACCACGATCGCGGCTCCACGTTCTGCGAGTTGTAGCGCAATTTCGCGGCCTATCCCAGCCGTGGCGCCGGTCACCAAGGCGGTTGAGCCGGCCAATACTGCTGCCATCGAACCCTGCCTCCAGGAGAGAAGTTGACTTGTCTCCCCGTAAGCAGTGGCCCGGCGGCATTTATTCCTACGGGCTGAGCGCGACTGATGCCTCGGCGGTGTAGCACAGGAACGTCAATGTCTCCTGCAGATACAGCTGCACGGTGTCGGCGTCGTGGCTGGTGTAGCCGATCGCGACGTCGGTGCCCAGCTGCAGATCGAAGTCACCGCCGCGGGTGGTCAGCACGAAGGCGCCGTCGATGGCCGGCGCCCAGATGATGTCCCCGTCGACCAGTCGGTTCAGGTGCTCGCGAATGGGATATCCGTGTTCGGTGGTCTCGCTGACTTTGGTGTAGACGTCGGCGGACAGCAGCACCGAATACGGGCCGTCGACGCCGGCCAGCCGCAGTTCGGTCAGCGCCTGCGAAATGGCATCGGGCATGTCGCGAGGATCCTCAGGCAACGTCAGTGGCGCGTTGGAGCTAGCGCTACGGATGCCCTCGATCGACGCGGCGGCGTAGCCCTCGAAGATGGCGCGGTCCTCGACGAACGCCAGCTTCTTGGCCGCGGCTTTGACCGGGTCCCAGTCGGAGTCCTGCGAACCGCGTTCGACGTTGTCGATCTCGTAGCGCGACAGGGTAAACGGAACCCGTAGCCGGACAAGGGGTTTGCTCGCCCGCAGGTGAGCAACTACATCATCGGTGGGTGCCTCCACGTCGAGCAGGCGGCCGGTGCTGACCGCAGCGGTGACCGGCCCGCCGGGCTCGCTCACGTCGACCACTCGGCGTCCGGCGACATGGCGCTTGAATGTCCGGGTCGCCTCCAACTCGATTTCGTCCCAAGCGGCTTCGGTGACCGGTGCCAGGTCACGGTAGAGGTTGTTCATCAAGAGGTTCCTTTCAGGCTGCCAATCGAAAGTGAGCCTTGCTCAGAGGCGGGGTCAGAAGCGGGTGTTGCTGCCACCAGCGGCGCGGGCAGGGGCGGGGGATCGTCGAGGAAGTCGACGGTGGGGGAGAAGAACAGTCCGCCGGTGACCGCGGTGGAGAAATCGAGGATGCGGTCGGTGTTGCCGGGCGGATCCCCGAGGAACATGTTCCGCAGCATCTGTTCGGTGACCTGCGGCGTGCGCGAATAGCCAATGAAGTAGGTACCGTATTCGCCCTTACCGAGCTCACCGAAGGGCATGTTGTGCCGCACGATTTTCAGCTCGGTGCCGTCGTCGTCGGTGATGACGTTGAGGGCGATGTGGGAGTTAGCCGGCTTGTCGTCGTCATCGAGTTCGATGTCCTCAAGCTTGGTGCGGCCGATCACCCGCTCTTGCTCGGTGACCGATAACGAATTCCACGACGACATGTCGTGCACGTAGTTCTGCACGTGCACATAACATGAGCCGGCGAAGTCGGGGTCCTCGTCGCCGATCGCGGTGGAACTGGCGGCCAGTGCGCCGTCCGGGTTCTCGGTGCCGTCGACAAATCCCAGCAGATCGCGGTTGTCGAAGTAACGGAACCCGTGCACCTCGTCGACCACGGTGACCGCGCCTGCCATCGACTTGAGGATGCGGTCAGCCAGCTCGAAACAGACGTCCAAGCTCTCGGCCCGGATGTGGAACAACAGGTCCCCGGGCGTGGCAGGAGCGGTGTGCCGCGGGCCTTCCAGCTCGATGAACGGATGCAGTTCGGCGGGACGCGGTCCGGAAAACAAGCGATCCCAGGCGTCTGAGCCGATCGAGGCGATCGCCGACAACCGTTTCTGCGGCTCGCGGAAACCGATTGCGCGCACCAGTCCGGAAATATCCGGCAGCGCGTCATGCACAGTCGCTTCTCCGCCGTCGTCGATGGTCACCACCAGGAAGATCGCCGCAGGCGTCAAAGGCGCGAGAATGGGTTGCGGCTGAACCGGAGGCACTCTGCCGACCCTAGCGTGAACTCCGCGGTCCCGGACAGCCATGATGTTCAACATGTCCGGTGGGCCTCGAAACGGGACAATGTCCTCAGCCAGCGCGCGAGGCCTTTGCGACTTCATCGACGCCTCTCCCTCGCCTTTTCATGTCTGCGCCACCACGGCCGCCCGGCTGCTGGACGCCGGGTACACCGAACTCAGCGAAGCCGACCGCTGGCCCGACCAGCCGGGCCGCTATTTCACCGTCCGCGCCGGGTCCCTTGTCGCCTGGAACTCTGACGGGCCCGAGGGTCCGTTCCGGATCGTCGGCGCCCACACCGACAGCCCCAACTTGCGGGTCAAGCAGCATCCGGATCGGCTGGTTGCCGGCTGGCAGGTGGTGGCGCTCGAGCCATACGGGGGCGTGTGGCTCAACTCGTGGCTGGACCGCGATCTGGGTATCAGTGGTCGGCTTTCGGTGCGTGCCGGCGCCGGCCTCACCCACCGGCTCGTCCGGATCGACGATCCGATTCTGCGGGTGCCGCAGCTGGCCATTCATCTGGCTGAGGATCGCAAGTCGCTGACGCTGGACCCGCAGCGACACGTCAACGCGGTGTGGGGTGTGGGCGAACAAGCGAAGTCATTTGTGGATTACGTCGCCGAGCGCGCCGGAGTGGCGGCGACCGACGTGCTGGCCGCTGACCTGATGACTCATGATCTGACTCCGTCGACGGTGATCGGCGCCGATGCCAGCCTGCTCAGCGCTCCCCGGCTGGATAACCAGGCCAGTTGTTATGCGGGGATGAAGGCATTGTTGGCTGTCGAGCCGCGGGGCTTCTTGCCTGTGTTGGTGCTCTTCGACCACGAGGAGGTCGGTTCGTCTTCCGACCACGGTGCGCAGTCCGACCTGCTGGGTACCGTCCTGGAACGCATCGTGCTCGCGGCCGGCGGCACCCGGGAAGACTTCCTGCGCCGGCTGCCGGCCTCGCTGCTGGCCTCAGCGGACATGGCGCACGCCACCCACCCCAACTATCCGGAGCGGCACGAGCCCGGTCACCTGATCGACGTCAATGCCGGACCGGTGCTCAAGGTGCACCCGAATCTGCGGTACGCCACCGACGGCCGCACGGCGGCGGCCTTCGCGCTGGCCTGCCAGCAGGCCGGGGTTGCGCTACAGCGTTACGAGCACCGGGCCGACCTGCCATGCGGGTCGACGATCGGACCGTTGGCCTCGGCTCGGACCGGCATCCCCACCGTCGACGTCGGCGCCGCGCAGCTTGCGATGCACTCCGCGCGCGAATTGATGGGTGCCCATGACGTCGGCGCCTATTCAGCTGCGCTGCAGGCGTTTTTGTCGCCCCGCTGACACCCCACCCCCTAAGCAGGGGGACCCACAGGCCGCTGCGCGGCCCGCATCATCGGCGACCTGAGCCGCGCTGCTTACGATCGAGCCTCGTGCGCCTCGACGGTAGTGAGCGATCGACGCAGCGGATCGCGCGGCTGGTTACCGTCCGCGCGGGACAAGTCGGCCCGTTGTTGTGTGGTTCGGTCGCAGTGCTTCCGGTGAAGCAAATCACGGCGACGATCGTTTGGCTGCGGTACCACGGAACTTTCCTTACTGCTGTTATAAGGAGGACCGGAGTTTCCCTGCCTTTGCAGCCCGGGGCCTTCCGGCCTCAGATCGCTCGTACACGTTTACGGGGTGGGCGGCGGCGGGCAGCCCTGCCGGTTAGGGGTGCCCAGGGCCTTGGGTGCGTTCTCGATGGCGCTGTGCAGCGTGTCCAGGACACGCGGATCCCAAGTGAGCGCTGTCGCCCAGGGGAGATTGAGCAAGTTGGAGTTGAGGATGCTGTGGGTGTCATCGAAGGTGTAGCACGCCCGGTACGGCAGCACCGCATCGGTGATGTCTGTGGCCAGCGCACTCCACAGCGCGACTGGGCCGTCGTTGGGCCACACCGTGGGATTGACCTGCCCCGGCTTGGTGAAGCGGTCTCCCGCGATCAGTACGACGGGGACCTTGTCGAGCACGCCGGCCTGCGCCTCGTTCCAGCCGTCCTTGCCCATCAGGAACGCCTGGGTGGCCTCTCTGCCGACGATTGTGTTGGCTTTGAAGCTCTTCGCCTTGTCCTCGCAGAACGCATCGCCCAGGCAATCGCTGAGCGGGGTGGCGCCGCTGCCGTAGTCGGCCATGTAAGTCCCCTGCCAGGGGGTGCCAAGTGTGGTCAGTGAACGGATGTGCACTGGCGAGGATGTGGCCTTGAGCACGTGGATCGCCGCGCGCGACCATATGCCGCCCCCCGAGTGGCCGACGAGATCAACCTCGTTGACACCCTTGTCGGTATGCAGGTAGGTCAGGAACCGGGCCAGGTGCTCGCCACCTAGGTCGGCGTCACCGGTGGTGTCGACGGTCATGATCTCCGGCAGCGTGACCGGGCAGTTGCCGAACGCGCCGAAGCCGGTCTGGTCGGTCACCGGCCCGCGGCCGGCCATCATCGGGGCGGTGTACACCTGGTAGCCCTGCTTGAGCAGGTACTCGCGGATCGCGGTGTAGGTGTCGCTGGCTGCCATTCCAGTCGCGCACGCCTGCTTCGGGGTGGTGAAGGGGGTCACCGAGAAGCCGCCAGAAACGACGACCACCGCGCGGGTGCCTGCACCGGATTCCTTGGTGCCACCGCAGCCGGCTAGCAGCATCACCGCCGTGAACACGACCGCCAGCAACGCTCGTGTCTGTTGCACCCGCAGAGGGTAACAGCCAGACGTGAGCGGGACAGGCAGGACCGGTGCGGATTCGGTGTTTGTCCCCGCGAGCCGTTGTAAACAGCGAGCCACCGAATGTCTGCAGGTCGGCAAGCAGCGGGAGCTGCAGCGCAGGATAGCCAACGCCGAGTCGCGGTCGACGGAGCTGTTTGAGCTGCACGTCGGCTGGCTCCGCATCGCGAATTGGTTGACGGCTCCGCTGATGCGGACATCGCCAAACGCCGACAGCAGTTCGCCGACTAGATCACCACGGCGACTAGATGAGTCAAACGTGATCGCCGAGTTGGCCGGAACGCATCAGCGTCTCGCCGAGGTCCCGACAGCGCCGGGCTGCTATTTCGCTCGGCGGCCCGACATCGGTGAAAACTCGGAGGCGGGGGTCAGTTTTCCCGTGCCGCCGACAGAGCGGAAATGCCATTTGAACGCAGCTCCAAACGGCACCGAGCCCCGGGGACGTTTCGCGCCAGCGATGCCGACGCGCGGGAAACCCATCACGACGGTGACTCATGCACTGGACGAAGGGATTTCGACGGTTTCACCGCAGTCGGCTCACAGCTGCTCGAGCAGCCGGCGGTCACCCAGGATCAATTGGAACAGCGGCCGGCCCCTGAACCGCGCAACCTGCTGCCCACCCGTCGTGGCTGTGGCGGGCCTGTGCCTACGGCGGCCTAGACGTCGTATCTTGGTCTGCGCCGGGCCGAGGCGGACTAGCCGCACGTTTTCGCCGCTTGATCAGCCATCGCCCAATGAGTGTGGTAAGCAAGACCGTCGCGATCAGCCGCAGCGCTTGCACCGAGGCGATGAGCGCAAGGTCGGCGTTGGCGTCGACGGCTGCGGCCATAACGGCGTTCTTTCCTCCAGGCGTGGTTGCCAGGTAGGCGTCGAGGAACGGGATGCCGATTGTCGCGGCTAGTGCGGTGGCAATGATGCCTGTTGCCAAACCGATGGCCAGGATCGCGCACACGACTCCCGGGAGCACACGCCAAATTTGCTGCACTGACGCCCGCCGGATCTTGAGGCCGATTTCCAGCCCGACGATGACGAACACAAACTGCTTGACCAGCTCGCTGGGGTTGTATTGCGCGTTAATCACTTGCGGCACAGCGGCGCTGACCAGCAAGGGACCGATGGTCGCCGCCGCTGGTAGCCGCAGCAGCCGCCCGATGAGATATCCCGATACACACAAGATGATCAGGCCCGCGACTCCACGTAGCTGGTTGCTGGCCTCGACGAGCTTAAGGTTGTCGACGAAATGCTCGAACGGGCCCGCTGCGGGCGGACGCTGACCAGGCTCCTGCGGTTTCATAAAGACCACGACCAGGGGCGCCGAGGCGGCCATCACGCTGGTCCGAAGGTATTGCATAAAACTAACGAGGCGGGAATCGGCCTGAAGTTCTTCGGCGACAGCCAGAGTGGCCGCGGTGCCCCCAGGGATCATGCCCAGCAGCGAATCGAGGGCGTTGATGGGTATGAACCGCGGCAGCAACCATCCCGCCGCCAGGCACAACACAATCGTTGCCAGAATCGCGCCGGACACCGCCAGCAAGTCACGGCCGACGTCGTGGGCGGTGTCGAGGTCGATATAGGCGCCCATGAGAACACCGATCACGGCGCCGGCCGCAATAGCGACCCGTCGCGGAAACTGCTTGCGTACCCAACCGGCGAGCGCCAATACCGCGCCGGCTAGGGCCGATACCAACAGATGTGGCGAGGGTATGTAGAGAAAAGAAGCGGCGGATCCCGCCGCCCAGCACACTAAGACAACGACGACCCAGACCGATGCGTCGCCCAATCGCCTACCAATCCGCACAACGCGAGGCAGCCAACCGCGTGGCCGTGGATCAGGCTTCCCGTCACGTGTCATTCCTGTCGATACAACGGTTGTGCCGACATCACGGCGACGGGCGTGCGCATGACCAGCCCGCCAACCTCGGGTTGTATTTCCGGGTGGTCGCTCGGTTGTCGGATTTGGATCGATCCATGTCGAACGATATGGAGGTCCGCGTGGCGTTTCGGGAGGCTGATGTGATGGAGGTGCGTGAGATCCTGCGTGCCTGACTGGCGGGAAAGGTCAGCAGAGCGCGGGGCGTTTGGCCGGGGTGAACTGCAAGACCGTGGTCGGTTACGTGGAGGCGGCGGTCGCCGTGGGTCTGGACCTTGGTGGCGGCGAGGAACAGTTGACCGATGAGCTCATCGGGCAGGTGGCCGCCGCGGTGCGCCCGGACCGCCCGAACGGTCACGGCGCGGAGTCCGGCCTCAGATCGCTTGTACACGTCTACGGGGCCGGCGGCGGCAGGCAGCCCTGCCGGTTAGGGGTGTCCAGCGCTCTGGGCGCGTTCTCGATGGCGCCGTGCAGTGTGTCCAGGACACGCGGATCCCAAGTGAGCGCTGTCGCCCAGGGGAGATTGAGCAAGTTGGAGGTGAAGATGCTGTGGGTGTCGTCGAAGGTGTAGCACGCCCGGTGTGGCAGCACTGGATCGGTGATTTCGGTGGCCAGCTGACTCCACGTCGCGACTCGGCCGTCGTTGGGCCACACCGTGGGGTTGACCTGCCCGGGCATGGTGAAGCGGTTGCCGGCGATCAGCACGACGGGGACCTTGTCGAGCACCCCGGCCTGCGCCTTGTTCCAGTCCATCAGGAACGCCCGAGTGGCCTCCCTCCTGCTGATGCTTGTCTTGTCGGCTATGTAGTCCTTCACCGCGTCCTCGCATAACCGGTCGCCCAGGCACTCGCTGAGCGGGTTGGGGCCAGGGCCATAGGCGTAGTCGGCCATGTAAGTCCCCTGCCATGGTGTGCCGACTGTGGTCAGTGAACGGATGCGCATCGGCGACGACGTGGCCTTGAGCACGCGGATCGCCGCGCGCGACCACATGCCGCCCGCTGAGTGGCCGACGAGGTCGACCTCGTTGACAACCTTGACCGTGTGCAGGTAGGTCAGGAACCGCGCCAGGTGCTCGCCGGCGAGGTCGACGTCGGCGGTGGTGTCGACGGTCATGATCTCCGGCAGCGTGACCGGGCAGTTGCCGAACGCGCCGAAGCCGGTCTGGTCGGTCACCGGCCCGCGGCCGGCCATCATGGGGGCGGTGTAGACCTGGTAGCCCTGCTTGAGCAGGTACTCGCGGATCGCGGTGTAGGTGTTGCCTGCTGCCAGCCCGGAGGAGCACGCCTGGTTCGGGGTGGTGAAGGGGGTCACCGAGTAGTTGCCAGAGACGACGACCACCGCACGGGTGCCTGCACCGGATTCTTTCGTGCCACCGCAGCCGGCTAGCAGCATCATCGCCATTAACACGACCGCCATCAACGCTCGCGTCGGTTGCACCCCGCAGATGATAACCAGGCTACCTACCCACACGATGCAAAACGTCGCCGTTGTGCGCGGACGCCCCCATAGGCGGCGGAATCTACACTGTTCCCGTGTTGCGTCCTGAAAGCTGGACTGGACTAGCGGGTGAGAGTCCCGTCCCGGTAGGTACCGGAGCGCCGGGTAGCAGGCCCCGGTTCGTCGTGGAGACGCGGCGGGCTGAGCGGGGTGTCAAGAGCCTCTTCGGAGGGAGCAAGTGTGCGGGCCGTAGCGTCAAGCGAACTCTGCAGCCTCGTCACAGTCACAACGGAGGAGCCGAGCCGCTCATGTCACGGCGAAGGCCATGTCCGGCGAGCCCTGGTCCGGGGTTAGTTCGTCGGGTTCTTCCGGGGTATGGGAGGCGGCACGTACACACAGTCTGGTTCGGAACAGGAGAGACCCGTCTGCCTGGCCTTCGTCGGGCAAAGACCGGGGGTATAAGCCGATGGTGAAAGCTCTTGGAGGGCAGCGGGAGTCCGATGGGGTCGTAGTACCGCTGATCGGCGTGCAACATAACGCGCCGGGAGGGAAGGGCCCTGACTTTGATCACGCGGGCGAAGCGGGTAAGCGCGAGGGCATGACCGGTATGTCTCGGTCCAACCACCCCGGCAGGCCACGGCTTGCCGTAGCCGACGACGAGCCTCTTGCGGCGTCGCCGGTGAAAGTGCGAGAACTGCAACGCACGCTATGGGCTGCGGCCAAGCAGTCTTCGGGTCGGCGTTTCCACGCCCTGTATGACCGTGTGCACAGGGGTGACGTCTTGTGGGAGGCGTGGGAGCGGGTGCGTCAGAACAGGGGTGCGGCCGGGGTGGATCGTGTCACCTTGGTCGCGGTGGAGGATTACGGCGTGGACCGCATGTTGCGCGAGTTACGCCATGACCTCCGCGAGGGTGTGTACCGTCCGGCGCCGGCGCGTCGGGTGGAGATCCCGAAACCACGAGGCGGTAAGCGGCCGTTGGGGATTCCCACGGTGCGGGACAGGGTGGCCCAGACGGCGGCCAAGATCGTGCTGGAACCGATCTTCGAGGCGGACTTTGTGTCGTGCTCGTATGGGTTTCGGCCGAAGCGGTCGGCTACACAGGCGATGGAGCGGTTGCGTACCGGGTTCATCGAGGGTCACACATTTGTGGTGGAGTTTGATATCGCTAATTTCTTCGGCGAGATCGACCATGAGCGGCTGCTCACGCAAGTGAGTCGTCGGGTCTCGGATCGGCGGATACTCAAACTGCTGCGGTTGTGGCTGCAAGCAGGAGTGATGGTCGACGGGGTGGTGGCGCGGACGGTCGCGGGCACTCCGCAGGGTGGGGTCATTTCCCCGCTTCTGGCCAACATCTATTTGCACGTGCTTGACACCGAACTGACTCGACGGGATGTGGGTGAGTTGGTGCGTTACGCCGATGACGGTGTGGTGCTGTGCCGATCGGTGGCACAGGCCGAGCACGCCTTGGAGGCGGTGGGAGACATCCTGTCGTCATTGGGGTTGCGGCTGCATCCGGGTAAGACGAAGGTGGTCGACTTGCGGGACGGTTGTGAGGGCCTGGATTTTCTGGGTTGTCATTTCCGGGCTCGCATGTCGGGGCGGTTATGGGAACAGCGGCGGATCGTGCGCTACTACCTGCACCGTTGGCCCTCCCAAACGGCACTGGTTCGGTTGCGCGAGAAGGTTCGTGACCGCACCGGCCGTCACCGGGTCGGGACCGACATCCGTGAGGTGATCGCGGAGCTCAATCCGATCCTGCGCGGGTGGGGTAACTACTTTCGTACCGGCAATGCCGCCGACAAGTTCCGCCAGGTCGACAGTTACGTGGTGTGGCGGCTGTTCCGCTTGATGGTCAAGAAGCGGGGCCGCAATCTACGTGCTGGTCAAGCCGATCAGTGGACTGAAGAGTGGTTCAACGGGCACGGCCTGCATCGCCTGCGCGGCACCATCCGCTATCCGAAGGCCGCGTAACCATGCCCAGAAGATCATCGGTAAGCCGTGTGCGGGAAAACCGCACGCACGGATTGAAAGGGGGATGGGGAAACGGGTCTGCCTTGCGGACACCGCGCCCCTGACTACCAATGACGAGTGCGCGCACCCAGGCGATTGACACCGTCGAGCATGCCGCGACCACTCCCGACCAGCCGCAACCGTTCGGCGAGCTCGGCCTCAAAGACGACGAGTACCAGCGGATTCGCGAGATCCTGGGCCGCAGGCCGACCGACACCGAGCTGGCGATGTACTCGGTGATGTGGAGCGAGCACTGCTCGTACAAGTCGTCCAAAGTTCACCTGCGCTACTTCGGTGAGACCACGACCGACGAGATGCGCGCCGGCATGTTGGCCGGCATCGGCGAAAACGCCGGTGTCGTCGACATCGGTGACGGCTGGGCCGTCACCTTCAAAGTGGAATCGCACAACCATCCGTCCTACGTCGAGCCCTACCAGGGTGCGGCCACCGGCGTCGGCGGCATCGTCCGCGACATCATGGCCATGGGCGCACGACCGGTCGCCGTGATGGACCAGCTTCGGTTCGGCGCCGCCGACGCGGCGGACACCCGTCGCGTGCTCGACGGCGTGGTCCGCGGCATCGGCGGATACGGCAACTCGCTGGGCTTACCCAACATCGGCGGCGAGACCGTCTTCGATGCGTGCTACGCCGGCAACCCGTTGGTAAATGCGTTGTGCGTCGGCGTATTACGCCAGGAGGACTTGCATTTGGCCTTCGCCTCAGGCACCGGCAACAAGATCATTCTGTTTGGCGCGCGGACCGGGCTGGACGGTATCGGCGGGGTGTCGGTGCTGGCGTCGGACACCTTCGACAGCGAGGGATCCCGCAAGAAGCTGCCCTCGGTTCAAGTGGGCGACCCGTTTATGGAGAAGGTGCTCATCGAGTGCTGCCTCGAGCTTTACGCGGGCGGCCTGGTGATCGGCATACAAGATCTGGGTGGCGCAGGATTGTCTTGTGCCACATCGGAATTGGCCTCAGCCGGGGACGGCGGGATGGCGATCGAACTCGACACCGTCCCGCTGCGGACCAAGGAGATGACCCCTGCGGAGGTGCTGTGCAGCGAGTCGCAGGAGCGGATGTGCGCGGTGGTCGCACCGGAGAACGTGGATGCGTTCTTGGCGGTATGCCGCAAATGGGAGGTGCTGGCCACGGTGATCGGCGAGGTCACCGACGGCAACAGGTTGCGGATCACCTGGCACGGCGAGACTGTCGTCGACGTGCCGCCGCGCACCGTGGCTCACGAGGGCCCGGTGTACCAGCGTCCGGTCGTCCGCCCCGAGTCACAGGACGTCTTGAACGCAGACCGCTCGACTAGGCTGCCGCGGCCGGCGACCGCTGCCGAACTGCGTGCGACTTTGCTTGCGCTGCTGGGCAGTCCGCACCTGTGCAGCCGCGCGTTCATCACCGAACAGTACGACCGGTATGTGCGGGGCAATACCGTACTGGCTGAGCACGCCGACGGCGGCGTGCTACGCGTCGACGAGTCCACCGGCCGCGGCATCGCGTTATCGACCGACGCATCAGGTCGCTACACCATGCTGGATCCCTACGCCGGTGCACAACTCGCGCTGGCCGAGGCATATCGCAACGTCGCCGTCACCGGCGCCACCCCGGTCGCGGTGACCAACTGTCTCAACTTTGGTTCACCGGAAGATCCCGGAGTGATGTGGCAGTTCGCGCAGGCGGTACGGGGCCTGGCCGACGGCTGTGCGGCCCTGGGGATTCCGGTGACCGGCGGCAACGTCAGCTTCTATAACCAAACCGGGTCGGCAGCGATCCTGCCGACGCCAGTGGTAGGCGTGCTCGGCGTCATCGACGATGTCAGCCGGCGCATCCCCACGGGCCTCGGCAGCGAACCAGGGGAGACCTTGATGCTGCTGGGTGATACGCGCGACGAGTTCGACGGTTCTATCTGGGCGCAGGTGACCGCCGATCATCTTGGTGGGCTGCCGCCCGAGGTTGACCTGGCGCGCGAAAAGCTAGTGGCCGAGGTGCTGAGCTCGGCGTCGCGCGACGGGCTGGCGACCGCGGCGCACGACCTATCGGAAGGCGGCCTCGCGCAAGCCATCGCAGAAGCGGCGCTGGCAGGTGAAACCGGCTGCCGCATCGTGCTTCCCGAGGACGCTGATCCCTTCGTGATGTTGTTTTCCGAGTCGGCGGGCCGGGTGCTGGTGGCGGTGCCGCGCACCGAGGAGAGCCGGTTCCGTTCGATGTGCGAGGCGCGGGGACTGCCCGCGGTCCGCATCGGGGTCGTCGATCAAGCTTCCGACGCGGTGGAGATTCAGGGCTTGTTCACCGTGTCCCTGGCAGAACTGCGCGAGACGTCCGAGGCGGTGCTGCCGCGCCTCTTCGGGTGAGCCGCAGTAGCGAGTCCTGATGGATGACGGACGTTTTCGTCGAACTTGTGTGCTGTCTTTGGCTGCCGCCCTGGTCGGCTGGAGCTTCGTCAGTCCGCGGCTACCGACTGCATGGCGGGTAGCGCTGCAGGCCGGGGTGGGCGGGCTGCTGGTGCTGGTGACCCGTGCATCGCTGGGCCTGTGTCCGCCGCGGCTGTGGGCAGGGTTGCGGCTGGGGTCAATGGCCGGGGTGGCGGCGGCGAGCGCGATCGCCGCGACGACCCCGGTGCCGCCGGTGCGGCTGTCAATGGCCGTCCGCGAGCTGCCGGCGTCGGTGCCGGGGTGGCTGCTGCTGCGGATACCCGTCGGCACTGTCTGGGCCGAGGAGGCCGCCTTCCGCGCGGCCCTGGCCACCGCCGGTTCCGGTGCCTTCGGCAAAACCGGCGGAAGGTTGCTGCAGGCCGCTGCTTTCGGGCTCTTCCACATCGCGGACGCGCGTGCGACGGGCGAGCCGGTGGTGCCCACCGTGCTGGCCACCGGTATCGGGGGCTGGCTGTTCGGTTGGCTGGCCAGTCGTTCTGGCAGCCTTGCCGCGCCCATGCTGACGCATTTGGCCATCAACGAGGCCGGTGCGATCGCCGCGTTGACCGTACAACGGCGTTCGGCGTAGAGAGTGCCGGTAGCGCTCGGCGGCGCGGGTATACTTGTCGAGGTTTTGTTTGCAAACCGATCTACGAGAGGGTTGGCACCTCAGGTGCACAGACTTAGGGCCGCGGAGCATCCGCGGCCGGATTACGTTCTGCTACACATCAGCGACACCCATCTCATTTCGGATGGGTCCCTCTACGGCGCGGTGGACGCCGACGGCAGGTTGGGCGAGCTGCTCGAGCAGCTTAAACACTGCGGGGTGCGTCCCGACGCGATCGTCTTCACCGGCGACTTGGCCGACAGCGGTGAGCCCGAGGCCTACCGCAAGCTTCGCGCCGTGGTGGAGCCCTTTGCGGCCGAGTTGGGCGCCGAACTCGTCTGGGTGATGGGCAACCATGACAACCGGGCCGCGTTGCGCAGGTCGCTACTCGACGAAGCACCGTCGATGGCGCCGCTTGACCGCGTGTGCATGATCGACGGCCTGCGCATCATCACGTTGGACACCTCGGTACCGGGACACCACTACGGCGAAATCACTGAGTCCCAATTACATTGGCTCGCTGCGGAATTGGAGACGCCAGCGCCGCATGGCACCATCCTGGCCCTCCATCACCCGCCGATTCCCAGTGTCTTAGACCTGGCTGTCACGGTGGAGTTACGTGACCAGGCATCCCTCGGGCGGGTGCTCAAGGGTAGCGATGTCCGCGCGATTTTGGCAGGGCACCTGCACTACTCGACGAATGCGACCTTCGTCGGAATCCCGGTGTCGGTGGCCTCGGCCACCTGCTACACGCAGGACCTGACAGTTGCTGCAGGGGGAACACGCGGCAGAGACGGCGCCCAGGCCTGCAACCTGGTGCATGTCTACCAAGACACCGTTGTGCACTCCGTCATTCCGCTTGGCACCGAAAAAACTGTGGGTACCTTTGTCTCTCCCGCGCAGGCGCAGCGCAAAATCACCGAAAGCGGCATCTTTATCGAACCGTCTCGGCGTGATTCGCTCTTCACGCACCCTCCGATGGTGTTAACGTCATCGGCTCGGCAAACCCCGGTTGATTGACGTCGGTCGCGACCTTCTCCCAGGGCGCGGGTATGGGGAAATAACGTTCGAGGAACCCGATGATGCGCTCGGCGCGCTCGGCCGGGGAGACTTCGGGGAAGCTGCTGTCGTTGAGGCAGAAGAAATCGTAACCACGTTTCTTCCGCAGCACGGGAAGAAGGCCGAGACCCTCGTGGGTAGTGGTATTTACGTACAGCACTTTGGCCTTCTCCTGTTGGACGGCGCGTCCGGTCATCAACGCGTAGTAGTGGTAGAAGGAGTTGGTCACCGAGATATCGGTGCTGGAACGGAACTGGCTCGCCTGAGTGCGGGCGAAGTCCTCCGGGAATTCGCGTTCCATCTCCCTCAGCACGCTTTTGCGCAATGGAACCGCGGTGTGCTCGAGATGGCGAGTGATGACCTGTCCGAACCGTTCCAAGATCAGCTGCCGGTTTACCCGGGCCGCGTTCTCAAACCCACTGCGGGTGGGATCGTTGGCGCCCAGCCCGATGCGGGTCTTGGCCTCGATGAACCTCGTGATTCCTCCTGGGGAGAAGAACATGCTGGCTTTGAGCGGTCGACCAAAAAACATGTCGTCATTGGAGTACAGGAAGTGCTCGCTTAGCTCTGCGATGTTGTGCAGTTGGCTTTCCACCGCATGGGAGCTGTAGGTGGGCAGGGCCGCCGGGTCCGAAAAGTGCTCCTCGGCGCGGACTATGGTGATCTGCGGATGCTCGGCCAGCCAGGCCGGCGGGCGCGAATCGGTGGCAATGAAGATGCGGCGCACCCACGGTGCAAACATGTTCACCGACCGCAGGGCGTACTTCAACTCGTCGATCTGACGGATCCTTGCTTCGGCGTCGTCGCCCTCACCAACGACAACCTCTGACATCTGCGCCGCGCGCCGTCCCCGAAACTCCGGATCGCTACCGTCGACCCAGGAGAACACCATATCGATATCGAACGTCACGTCGCTTGCATGCGGAGTGAACATTCCCGCAATGGTCGGCCACTTGTAGCCATAGAGTTTGACGGTTGCCGGCTTTAGCTCACTGCGTGGCAGCACCTTGCGGGTCAGGGAGTTCTCTACCGGGCAACGGATCACGGTGTCCTCGAAGACCCAGAATTGAAGTTCCACGCCAAAAGCCGGGCCGTACCGCAGGCCCCCCGGCGCGATCCGCCGCCGATACAGCCGCATGATACGCGGATCAGCCAATACCGACAGCTGGCCCTTGGCGATGAGGACGGGGGAAATCCCTTTCTCGTCAATAGGTTTCGCGTACACAGGTTCAGTAGCACAGGCCATGACGAGCGCGCGCTCGACCGCTGCACGCAACTCGATATTGACCGCGAGAATCGGTCGGCTTTTGTGGTTGCGAACTAGCAAGAACGGAATGTCGGCCCTGGTCAACACCTTTCGTATGAAGACCAGATCCTCGATCTGGGCTTCATACGGAGTCAACCTGGACTCCAGCCGGGCAACCTTTCCGCGCCGGGTAACGATGATGGGCTCGAGGGAGCGCCGAGCGGGCCGACTGCCCTCGCGCGTCACGAACTTGGCCATCGGAAACACCGCCTTAGGTTGTCACTACGGAAACGAGAGAATCTCACACATTGAGCGCCGGCGCAGGCCGAAGCCTTTTGCCGACATGGGCTGATAACTACATGGTGCCGGTGAAACGACACCGCGTGCAAGGCAGGCGATTTAGCGATCTTTCGGACATCTGACGGCAACGTCGCCGTTGCAACGACGTCACATTGCATTCGGTCGCGAAGCTGGTTGGGACGACGCAAGCGCCTGGTCCTCGGTTGAGATCGCCGAACCGCTGCGAATGTCTTCGTACTTCGGAGTGATATCCAGTACTACTTTGGCGGCCGGCTTGCCGTCACGGGTGATCTCGGAAATGCTCGACACCCGGCCGATCTGGACCCCGTTGTAGGTGACCTTGGAGCCGGGATCCATCACCAAGCCCGCCCGGGCAGCCACCATCGTCAACTTCGTGGTCGGCGTGAGATCGCCCCGAAATTGCATGTACAGGACCAACCCGACCAACCCCATGACAACGATCGTCACGAGGCCGACGGTCTTATACGGCGGCCCGCGCCGCGGATCCATGATTTTGAGACCCTAGGGTATGGCCGCCCGCGAAAAAGCCGATCCGGCAAACACTCGGCAGGCCGTGTTGGTCATTGCGGACTGGTTGCGCGACGAATCCCGTCCGGCGCCCGACCGCGAGGGTCTGGCGACGGCGGTTCGGCTCACCGCCCGCACCCTGGCCGCCGTGGCGCCCGGACGGAGCGTGGAGGTGCGGATCCCGCCGTTTGCCGCGGTGCAGTGTATTTCCGGGCCCAGGCACACCCGCGGCACACCACCCAATGTCGTGGAAACCGATCCGCGGACGTGGCTGCTGCTGGCTACCGGGATGTTGTCGTTCGCAGAGGCGAAGAGCACCGGTGCACTGAGCCTTTCCGGCTCTCGAGCCGGTGAAATTGAACACTGCCTGCCCCTGTTCGATGTGGGCTGAACATAACCCTGAACTGCAGGTTTAGGGGTGGTGGAAAGATTTTTTCGCGCTCAACACGCGCGCTGGATTCGGCGGCGCGGCCGTCGTGCCCGTAGACTCCATTACGTCACCAACCGTTCCCCGGGGAGCTGCCGAACCGTGACCGTCCAGGAACCCGAGCAGGACCTGAACTCGCCCCGTGAAGAGTGTGGTGTATTCGGGGTCTGGGCCCCGGGCGAGGAAGTCGCCAAACTCACCTATTACGGGCTGTACGCGCTGCAGCATCGCGGCCAGGAAGCCGCTGGAATCGCGGTCGCTGACGGCTCCCAGGTGCTGGTCTTCAAAGACCTCGGCCTGGTCAGCCAGGTGTTCGACGAGCAGACGCTGGCGGCAATGCAGGGCCATGTCGCCATCGGCCACTGCCGCTACTCCACCACGGGCGATACCACGTGGGAAAACGCGCAGCCGGTGTTCCGCAACACCGCGGCCGGCACCGGGGTTGCGTTGGGGCACAACGGAAATCTCGTCAATACCGCCGAGCTTGCCGCACGCGCCCGCGACGAGGGGTTGATCGCCCGGCGCTGCCCGGCCCCGGCGACGACGGACTCGGACATCTTGGGCGCGCTGCTGGCCCACGGCGCAGCCGATTCCACCCTGGAACAGGCGGCGCTCGAGCTACTGCCGACCGTGCGCGGCGCGTTCTGCCTGACGTTCATGGACGAAAACACGCTGTACGCGTGTCGCGACCCGCACGGGGTGCGGCCACTTTCGCTCGGACGGCTGGATCGCGGATGGGTGGTGGCCTCCGAAACAGCTGCGCTCGACATCGTCGGCGCATCGTTCGTCCGCGACATCGAGCCAGGCGAATTGCTGGCGATCGACGCCGACGGGGTGCGCTCCACGCGCTTCGCCAACCCGACACCCAAGGGCTGCGTCTTCGAATACGTCTACCTGGCGCGGCCGGACAGCACGATCGCCGGCCGGTCCGTGCACGCCGCCCGGGTGGCGATCGGTCGTCGGCTGGCGCGCGAATGCCCGGTCGACGCCGACTTGGTGATCGGCGTCCCCGAATCGGGCACCCCCGCCGCGGTCGGATACGCGCAAGAGTCCGGCATCCCTTATGGCCAGGGCCTGATGAAGAACGCTTACGTCGGGCGCACATTCATCCAGCCGTCACAGACCATCCGCCAGCTCGGTATCCGGCTGAAGCTCAACCCGCTTAAAGAGGTGATCCGCGGCAAACGGCTCATCGTTGTCGACGACTCGATCGTGCGCGGGAACACCCAGCGCGCACTGTTGCGAATGCTGCGCGAGGCCGGTGCCGTCGAAGTGCACGTGCGTATTGCGTCACCACCGGTGAAATGGCCCTGCTTCTACGGCATCGACTTCCCGTCGCCGGCGGAGTTGATCGCCAATGCCGTCGAAGACAAACAGGAGATGCTCGAGGCGGTACGGCATGCCATCGGGGCCGACACGCTGGGCTACATTTCGCTGCGGGGCCTGGTCGCGGCCTCCGAGCAGCCTGCGTCGCGGCTCTGCACCGCCTGCTTCGACGGCCATTACCCGATCGAACTTCCCGAGGGGACCGCGTTGGGTAAGAACGTCATCGAGCACATGCTCGCCAATGCCGCGCGCGGAGCCGGGCTCGACGATCTGGCACCCGATGAAGTACCAGTCGTGCATTGACGGAACTCGGTTGCGCTCCTTGAAAGGTGTTTGATACCGGCGGCCAGCGCCGCCCGGTAGCCTTTATCGCGATGACGGATCCCGGAAAAAGCCCCGGACGAAACCCGGGCAGCCAGGGCATCACCTACGCGTCGGCCGGGGTGGACATTGAAGCCGGTGACCGCGCCGTCGAGTTGTTCAAGCCGCTGGCAACAAAAGCCACGAGACCCGAGGTGCGGGGCGGGCTTGGCGGATTCGCCGGGTTGTTCGCCCTGCGGGGCGGCTACCGCGAGCCGGTGCTGGCGGCCTCCACCGATGGTGTCGGAACCAAGCTGGCGGTCGCTCAGGCAATGGACAAGCACGACACCGTCGGCCTGGACCTGGTCGCGATGGTGGTCGACGACCTTGTGGTCTGCGGCGCCGAGCCGTTGTTCCTGCAGGATTACATTGCGGTTGGCCGGACGGTGCCAGAACGCCTGAGCGCGATTGTCGCGGGTATCGCCGAGGGATGTGTGCGCGCCGGCTGCGCGCTGCTTGGCGGCGAAACCGCCGAACACCCTGGTCTGATGGAACCGGACCACTACGACATCTCGGCCACCGGTGTCGGTGTCGTCGAGGCCGACGACGTGCTGGGCCCCGACCGCGTTAAACCTGGTGACACCATCATCGCGCTGGGCTCCTCCGGTCTGCATTCCAACGGATACTCGCTGGCCCGCACGGTGCTACTCGAGATCGACCGGATGAACCTGGCCGGTTATGTCGAGGAGTTCGGCCGCACCCTGGGCGAAGAACTGTTGGAACCCACCCGGATCTACGCCAAAGACTGCCTGGCGCTGGCCGCCGAAACCCATGTCCGCACGTTCTGCCACGTCACCGGCGGCGGGCTGGCCGGTAACCTGCAACGCGTCATTCCGCACGGGCTGGTCGCCGAGGTCGACCGCGGCACGTGGACGCCCGCGCCAGTGTTCGCCATGATCGCCCAGCGTGGCCGGGTAACGCGGGAGGAGATGGACAAGACGTTCAACATGGGCGTCGGCATGATCGCCGTTGTCGCTCCAGAAGACACCGATCGCGCCTTGGCCATATTGACCGCACGGCACTTGGACTGCTGGGTTTTGGGAACCGTCTGCAAAGGCGGAAAAGAGGGCCCGCGGGCAAAGCTGGTCGGGCAGCACCCGAGATTTTAAAAGGCCGGAACTAAGCGGGACTGACCCTGTGCCGGCGCCAAGCGCATCGGCCAGGGTTAGTCCTAGCGGCGCCAGTCGTCCCGGTCGTCCCAGGAACCGTCGAGGCCGTCGTCGTCCAGTTCGTTGGATTCTTCGGCACCCGTTCCTGACAGCTCGCGCTGAAGCCGCTGGAAGTCGGTCTGCGGGGAACTGTATTTGAGTTCTCGAGCAACCTTGGTCTGCTTTGCCTTAGCCCGGCCGCGGCCCATGGGGGAACCCCCTCGCGCAATAACGGAGCGGCCTAAAGTAGGCGGCTCCGATCTCCTGGTGTCGTTATTGTCCTGCCGACAGTTTACCGTGCCTCATGGTTGGGCGTCGGCCCCCCTGCCCGCTGTGGCGGACGTTATCGCGAATTATCTCGTACCGCCCCGCAACCGTTCAACGGCCAGCCGTCCCGCGCCGATCTGTTCGGTGGACGGCAGGGAATCGGCGTCGATTACCGCAGCGACCGAGGCCTGCGGGCCGGTCGCCAATTCGGTGTCGGCCGGCAGCCCGCGCTTGAGCAGCGCCAGTGCCACCGGCCCAAGATCCACGTGCTCGACCACGGTGCCAAGGCGGCCGACGGCGCGACCACCGGCGAGCACCGCATCACCTGTCGAGGGCCGCTCCACCGAGCCATCGAGGTGCAACAGCACCAGCATCCGGGGCGGTCTACCCAGGTTGTGCACCCGTGCGACGGTCTCTTGCCCCCGGTAACAGCCTTTGTCCAGATGGACGGCCCCTTCACCGGGACCACCGATCCACCCCACCTCGTGCGGAATCGTGCGCTCATCGGTGTCGACGCCGAGTCGCGGGCGCAGTGCTGCCACCCGGTGGGCTTCGTAGGCCCACACCCCGGCCGGCCGCACACCGGCCTGCGCCAAGCGCTTTTGCCAGTCAGCCGACTCGGAGCGCGGCACCAGCAGGTCCAGTTCGATTTGGCCGGCAGGGGCGCCGGGCATCCGCCGCACAAAGCCACCGCCAGCGGGAACCGCGGTCACCTCGGCGGGCAGCGCATCCAGGCCAAGCGTGTCGAGTACCGCCCGGTCAGCCAGCCGCGGACCAAGGAGCGAAAGCACCGCCATGTCGGCGATACCCGGGGTGACCTCCGACCAGAACACCATCTTGCGCAGGTACGCCAGCAGCGGCTCACCCCGCCACGGTTCGGTATCGAGGTAGGTGGCACCACCCAGCTCGGTCTGGATCCAGTGATCCTCGACGCGGCCCTGACCGTCGAGGCTGAGATTTTGCGTGCTGGCGCCTTCGGGGAGTTCGCTGACGTGTTGGGTGGAGATGCTGTGCAGCCAGGTCTGGCGGTCGCTACCGGTCAGGGTGAGCACTGCGCGG
Source organism: uncultured Actinomycetota bacterium (assembly GCA_963730415.1). Lineage (GTDB taxonomy): Bacteria > Actinomycetota > Actinomycetes > Mycobacteriales > Mycobacteriaceae > Mycobacterium. The sequence continues at coordinate 356,214 of CAVSSC010000011.1, forward strand.
TGCGAGCGATCCACCAAGACCGCATCGGTTTCGGCCGTGCGCTGCTCGCCCAGCGGATCGCCGTAATGCCAGATGGCGCCCGCGTCGGGTCCGGGATCGGGTGCAGGGACTGCGTTCACACATCAACTCTACGGACCAGGCTTGCAAGCATGCGCTTCCAAGACTGCGACGGTAAGGCCTTGCGTCTCACGTCGTGCCAGCTTCCGCGGCCTCATCTGCCGTGGCGCCGTTCATGCAGGCGTCCGGGCCAGTCAGGGCGGGACTGAACTTGAGAGCGGTAACGAGTTCGTCGATGGCTGATGGCCCTCGCCCGCCTAGGACGGCCTGCGAAAAGCAGGTTTCCAAGTGGTTGTGCAACATCACCCTGTTTGTGCGCTCCAGCGCCGACTGCACCGCAGAAATTTGCTTCATCACGTCCACGCAGTACGCGTCGGCTTCGAGCATCCGAATAATCCCGTCCAGATGGCCCCGCACCGTCTTCAGTCGGTTGAGCGCCGCGCGCTTCTTCTCCGTCAGCTCGTGCGCCATCCCCATTCCTTCCCGTGCCGTCGGTGACAACGCAGCCCCCGACTTCCCTATCGTAATTCCTAGTTAACCCCACCCCACCCGGGGTGGGGTATGGTATGGCTCGATATCGACAGAAAAGGCTAAGTCATGGCGAGCCCGGTTGGACTTCCCTTCACCGATAGATGGTTCGGCCCAATGACCGGCTCCGCCAACACGACTCATCTGAAGGGCGACCAATAACGTGACTGAAGCACCTGAATCCAACGTGGCTGGTGCGGTACCCGCCGCGGAGTCTTCGCAATACCACCCTGGACAGGGGCTGCCGAGCCGTCTGAGCCAGGCCTTGATGTGGGTGGGCATCGTTGCCGGAGTGGTGTTCGTCGTCGCGGTGATCTTTTTTTGGGGTTCTTCTTGGGCTGGAGCTCGGATGGGCACGATGGGACATATCGCAGTGGCTGGGGCGGCCCTATGGGACCGGGGGCCCATACGGGACCCGGCGGGATGATGGGGCCCGGCGGGATGCCGGGCGGGATGATGGGGCCCGGCGGGATGATGGGGCCCGGCGGGATGATGGGGCCCGGCGGGATGATGGGGCCCGGCGGGATGCCGGGCGGAATGATGGGGCCCGGCAGGATGCCGGGCGGAATGATGGGTCCGGGTGGCCCTATGGGGCCGCCTGCACAAACGCCGGCACCACCGCCAAGCACCCCTCGGCCGTAGCGCCACAAGGCGACGCGCATTTGGCTGAGCCGACTAGTCGGCGGCCCGCGACGATCACCTGGCGGGCACCGAAATCACTTTGGAGCGGCTGATGGCGGCGTTACCAAGGCGGGCGGCGCTCGCCGCACTGGGAGCCGGTGGCGGCGCGGCCGTACTGGGCTATGTGTTGCGGGGGTCGTTAAATGGCCGGTTCCAGACGTCCGGCTCGCGAACCACGACGGCTGCATGGGCGTGGGTCCTGCGGACATGAGTCACTACACGGAGATGTTCAGGCGGCACAGCGAAATAACTCGCACTGTCGACGAGATTCCTGGCGGGGTACGGTCTACGACGCAATCGAATTCGCCTGACCTTGTGGCACAACTCCAAGCGCACGTCTCGAGCATGTACTCCCGACTCGACCAGGGCGCGGAGGTCATGTGCATGAGCGATAGCCTGCCGACGTTGTTCCGGCACGCCAACGGCTATCGCCGCGTGGTGACTTTCACTCCCGCTGGCGTGATAGCCGAGGAAGCCTCTGATGATCCAGCGGTCACCGAGGCCATTCGGGCTCATGCACGAGAGGTGACAGGCTTTGTACGCGATGGCATGCCTTCGACGATGCGAGGGATGATGGGCTGCGACATGATGGGCCCGGGCATGATGGAGCCGGGCATGATGAATCCCCGCTGAGATCGCCGATCCGACCTGTCGAAGAGCCATCGGCTCGGTCCGTTTGAATGGCGACCCGCTGCGCCCGGCTTCGCCGCGCTGGCCATCGCCTCGGTCCTATTGAATGGCGACCCGCTGCGCCCGGCTTCGCCGCGCTGGCCATCGCCATTAGGCTCCTTCTCCATGGCGGGCCAGATGGGTGTGATCGTCACACTGGACGGCGAAGCGCATTCGCCGGAGACGCCACTCCTGCACGCCGACGACCTCGCAGCAGTTCGCGGCGACGGCGTCTTCGAGACGCTGTTGGTCCGCGGCAGCGGGGCCTGTCTGGTCGAGTCGCATCTGCAGCGGCTGACCCACTCGGCCAAATTGATGGATCTGCCCGAGCCGGATCTCCCGACTTGGCGGCGTGCGATCGAGGTGGCGACGCGGCGGTGGGCCGCGGGCACCGCTGACGAAGGCGCGATGCGCCTGATCTACAGCCGCGGACGCGAGAGCGGCTCGGCACCGACCGCCTATGTGATGGTCAACGCTGTTCCAGAACGAGTGGCGGCGGTTCGGCGCGACGGGCTGGCCGCGGTCACGCTAGACCGAGGATTGGCCGCCGCCGGTATCGACGCGATGCCGTGGCTGCTGGCCGGAGCCAAAACACTGTCTTACGCAGTCAACATGGCCGCCTTGCGTCATGCGGCCCGCCACGGTGCCGGTGACGTCATCTTTGTGAGTTCGGACGGCTACATCCTGGAAGGCCCGCGCTCGACGGTGGTGATCGCCACCGATTCCGAAACAGGAGTGGGCGGGAATCCGTGCCTGCTGACGCCGCCGCCGTGGTATCCCATTCTGCGTGGCACCACGCAACAGGCCCTCTTCGAGGTGGCACGCGCCAAAGGGTACGACTGCGATTATCGCGCGCTACGTATCTCTGATCTCCATGCTGCGCAAGGGATTTGGCTGGTTTCAAGCATGACCTTGGCCGCCCGTGTGCACACGCTCGACGGTCGGCGACTGCCTCGGTCTCCGTTGGCTGCTGAATTCGCCGAATTGGTCGACTCAGCCATCGTCAGCGATCGCTGAGCCCTGAATTCTGTTGTCGGCTCGCAGAATGGCGGGTACGGTCGGCCGTACACAAGGAAGGAGGTGGTCCGCGAAATTGATAGCTTCATGGACATGTGAGGTGGCTGCGCGCTAGCTGCATTGGCTCGGAAGAGCTAGCGATCAACGCGCGCTGGCGAATTCCCCGCAGTCACCCGGCCCCCGAGCTTCCGGTCAGTCCAACCAGGAGCTTTGCTCGGGGGCCGCTCCATGTCATGACTCCGGACCGGCGTGCACTATCACTTCACGTTGGCGGCCATCGCATCGGCGATCTGACCGCCCTGGTTCAGGATGCCCGGAGCGCACGCCCGAACGTCGAGGACTACGTCGGACACCGCGCTTAGCACGCGCTGGCAGGTCGACGCCCCATCTCTCCGCGTGCGTACCTGCACAATCTTGGGAGCGGCCCCGGTGAGAGGCCCGAAGGTCCAGTGACCTATCGCGCTGGGGGTGGTCAGCGTCACGGCTAAGCCGTTGCAAGCCCGCCATTTGTCCGCTTGCGCCGCCACGAATGCCTGGGCTTTATCGGCGGTCGGAAAGCTCACCGCGGCTTCGTAGATCCGGTAAGCATTGTCCCCCGTGTCCAACTCCTGGCCGTACACCCCGGTAAAGCCGCTGCCCGCATACACGGCATTTTGTATGGCATCGAACGCGCCCAGGCAGTCCGGGTTTGACAGTTCCACGTCTGGGCGAATCTGCTGGGTCTGCTCGGCGATCAACATACTTGATGTGCCCATGATGGTGCTGACCTGCGGCGCGCCGAGCAGAACTGAGTCCAGGCGCCCGGGCGTGACCGGCGCGGGCGCCGCACTACGTGTGCTGGCCGACGTTTTCTTTGGGCCTGAACTCTGGGTGATGAACATAACCGCCACACCGATCGCGACGATAACGGCTAGGGCGGTGCCGCCGATGATAATCAACCGTCTGGTAGATGCTGCATCCTTGCCCGGACCACCGCCAGTGGTTGTCGGGACGCTTGACCGGGATGGCTCGGAGCCGCTGACAGGCTTGGGACCTGTCCTGGGTTGTGTCGGGGCGGTCGCGGCCGGTGGTGGCGCCGCCGACAGGGTCGGCTGATCCGGCGTGGCGGGCGTACCGAAATGCGCCACGTTGGAGGCAAGCGGTTCAGGATCGAGTTGGGTAGCGGCGGGGGCCCACGGGCTGGGCGGGGGTTGCGGTCGTGTGTCATACGCGAGCGCCGGTTCGGTGGGTGGACTCGGCGCCGGTTCGGTGGGTGGCGGACTCGGTGTCGGTCGCTGAATGGGCTCCGTGATCGCATCGCGGGCGGCGTCGGCTAACTCGATTGTGGTGGCATACCGCTGGTCGGGGTCTTTGGCCATACCGCGCGCGACGACCTCATCGACCTGTGAGGGCACGTCCGGTTGGGTGATCGAGGGTCGAGGCGGCGGGGTGCTCAGGTGTGCGGTAACCAGCTGCGCCATCGTGTCACCGGCAAAAGGCGGGCTCCCGGTCAGGCATTCGTACAGCACGCAGGCCAACGAGTAAATGTCGACGCGGGCGTCCTCTTCTGTTCCGGTGCCTAGACGCTCCGGAGCGATGTATTGGAAGGTCCCGATCATGTTGCCGGACTTGGTCATTCGCGTTTCGTCGAGGGCGCGGGCGATCCCGAAATCAATCAGGTAGGCGAAGTCGTCACCATCGAGCAAGATGTTGGACGGCTTGATGTCGCGGTGCAGCAGACCGATCTGGTGGGCGGCATGCAATGCATTGGCGATCTGTTCGATGATGCGCACGGCGCGCCCGGGATCCAGCGGACCGGCGGCCAGCACGGTGTGCAGGTCGCGGCCCTCGATCAGCCGCATATCGACATAGAGCTGGCCGTCGATTTCGCCGTAGTTATGGATCGGAATGACGTGCGGGTTGTTCAATTGTGCGGCCGCGTGGGCTTCCCGGCGGAAACGCCCCTTAAACTCCTCGTCCTCAGACAAACGAGGAGGCAAAAGTTTAACGGCCACGATCCGGTCGGTCTCGGTGTCGAAGGCTCGCCACACCTCGCCCATGCCGCCGCGGCCCAGCAACTCGATCAGGCGGTAGCGCCCGAACGGCGTCCCGTCCACATCACCCTTATCACTTCACGTTGGCGGCCATCGCATCGGCGATCTGACCGCCTTGGCCCTGGATGCCCGGAGCGCATGCCCGGACGTCGAGGACTACGTCGGACACCGCGCTCAGCACGCGCTGGCACGACGACCCGTCTTTCCGCGTGCGTAGCATCGTAATCTTGGGAGCGGCCCCGGTGAGGGTCTCGAAGGTCCATTTACCAGTTCCGCTAGGGGTGGTCAGTGTCACGGGTAAGCCGTTGCAAGCCTGCCATTTGTCCGCTTGCGCCGCCACGAAGGCCTGGGCCTTGTCGGCGGTCGGAAAGCTCACCGCGGCTTCGTAGATCCGGTAAGCATTGTCCCCCGTTTTCAACTCCTGGCCGGACACCCCGGTAAAGCCGCTGCCCGCATACACCGCATCTTGTATGGCATCGAACGCGCCAAGGCAGTTCGGGTTTGACAGGTTCTGATCTGGGCGAATCTGCTGGGTCTGGCCAGCGATCTCCATACTTGTCGTGCCCATGATGGTGCTGACCTGCGGCGCGCCGAGCAGGACCGAATCCAGGCGCCCGGTTGCCCCCGGTGCGGGCGCCGCCTGCCCGGGCGCCGCCTGCGCGGGTGCCCCCGCTGCAGGCGCCGCCGGCGCCGCAGCACGTGCGCCGGCCGGGGTTTTCTTCGGACCCGACCCCTGACTGATGAACACAACCGCCACACCGATCGCGACGATGACGGCTAGGGCGGCACCGCCGATGATGATCAGGCGCCGGTTGGATCCGCCGGTCGCGGCAGCACCGCTGCCAACCGGAGTCGGGACGGTAGTCCCGGTTGCGGTGCTGGACCCCTCTGCCACGGTTGTCGGTGCCTGCGCCTTGGCGTCGGGTGTTGCCGACGGGCCCGCCGACGAACCTCGTTCACCCGAATCGATCGAGGCCAGCACGTTGTCGATGTCGTTTCGGGTGCGGTAGGTGACATCGTGTCGCAGGCGCATCATGCGCAATAGTTGGGCGATGTCGCTGCGGGCGCTGGGGTCGTCGCCGTCCTCATCGAGTCCGGATCTGAGTTCGACCAGTAATTGAAGCTGCTGCTGCGGGCTGAGCTCTTTCTCAGCGAGCGTGTTGCCCAACCGCGTTATGTAGCCGAATGGCACCGGCGGCTCTTCGGGCAGCGGGTCGGGCAATGGCTGGGGTTTAGCGGTGAGCGAATGTACGGCGGTGACCAATTGGATGCCGGCGTCAACGGTCGGGTTCCGGTAGTCGATGATCTGCAACGCCGCAAGGGGATTCACGCGCATGCTGCCGATGTCGCCGATCCGAACGGGAAGGATCGGCCGGTTCAAAGCCTGCGCGTAGCGCAGCTCGGATTGACTCGGCTTGGACTGTAGCCAGTTACTTGACAGCGCGACGACGAACACGTCGCAAGCACGGATCTGCTCCAGAATCTTGGCCCACCACGAATCACCGCCGCCGAGCTCTTGGTCGAACCAAACCTGCTGTTGGGCCCGTCGAAGGGCGGCCGCCAGGGCATCGACCGTTGACCTGTCCTGGCTCGAGTAGCTGACAAACAGCGCCATCACAGTCTCCTAGGGTGAGGCCGAGCGAACGAGGCGACAGCCTACGTGTGAAATGTCGCACACGCGCCGATACCGTATCAATGTTCGGCGCTGTCGGGATGCGCAAATTTCAGCACTATTTTGAGCCGGCAACGCGCGAAAACGCTTATCCATCCGCACCGTCGTGAACATGAGCTTCTACGGGCGGATGGAATTCGGCGTAGCGGCGTGCGAATTCGTCACCGGGAACCGGCCATTCCTCGCCGGTGGCTCCCCGCACGACCCAGTCACCGTCCGCCGCGGTCGTGGGCCCCTCCAGGGTGTTGACGGTCTCGCCTGGGTGCGCCGGCCGCGCTTGAACGCGTCCCTTTCTGTGCCATCGCCCATCACCGGCCGGCTCGTAGGTGTCGCGGAAAATGTCATCGCGTACTGACCAGATCTTTCCGTCTTCTTGCAACGCCCAGTCGCCGGCGTCGGCGCGCATGGTGTGCCCCGAATCCGATGTCCACGTCCAGGGGGCGTGTCGTTGTTCTGCTGTGACCGTCCCGACCCGGGTGAAGGACTGCCATAGCGGGCGCGACCGAAAGCCCAGCTGGCGCAGGCTCCACAACGTACCCGCCAAGCTCCGCACCGCGGCTTTGAGCATATCCGGTGTGCTTTCGACCACCGACCAGTCGACCAGCTTGTCGTGGATCTTGCGCGAGTCATCGCGGGGCGAACCGAATTTCCAGCCGTTGCGACGGTAATAGCGGCACCAGTCCTCGTGCTCCGCTCGGGCCATGCTCATCGCGGAGTCGTGGTCGAAGCCCATCAGAGCAAGCTGGTCCAATGGCGGCAATCCCTCCATGTCGCGTCCGGACAGCTGCGGCGGGGTGCTGCCCCACGTATTCCAGGTGTGTCCCGCGATCTGTTCAACCATCCATAAGGCGTTGCGCACCTGGCGTCGGTTGGACCCGCGGTAGAACTCGTTGAGCTGGGCCCATGGCATCGCGGCCGGGGACCGCGGCGTCTCCGGGTCGATCGTTGACAAATAGCGCTCGTGGATCAGCCTCGCCGCGCGCTCCCAAGCATCCTGGACCTGACCCTCTCGGGTGTCCAACACCAGGGAATAGGACTGGAGCATGCCGACGACCTGGATCGAGTCGTCCGCGATGCTGCTGTTGAGATCCGAGGTATAAACCCGCATGTCGGGGAAGCGGGCAGCCAGCCGGGTGCCGGTCGTCGCGCCTTGGGTGCCCACCAGGATGACCGCGCTGGTCGCCGGATCAGCATCACCGATCAATTTCAGCAATGTAGGGATCGTCGGCGCCTCGGCTATCGCGTCGATGACCGGTCCCTCCGACATGAATCCGGCTTGCTGGCGGTAAAACTCGTGATCCCGCAAGTAGTCTTCAGCGTCTCTTTCGACCAGGGTGAGCGCGGGCAACGGGACCGCACCGGGCGGGGTGTAGAAGTCGCGTTCCAAGGCGCGCTGAGTCAGGTCCGCGCACAATGCCAGAGTCAATTGTGAAGTGCCGCAGACGAATACACGCTCTATCGTCCCTGTCGCGATGATGCCGTCAAGTAGCCGGCCAGCGGTCACCTCATATTTACCGACCACGTCGGCCGCCCATCGAGTGTCGGATCCGCCGAACTGCTGGGCGCGCCACGCTCCGGCCAGCCATGGGTCATCGATGCGGACGATGAGGGGCAACCGCTGCTTGTGGCCGACCTCGGAGAGTCGACGACTTATCAGGTCCAGCCACAACAGATTGATCGCCGGGTCGGGCGCCATCAGATAGAGGCGAGACAGGTGGCGCCACAGCCTTAACGACACCAGGTTGGATGGAATGTTGAAGTCCACCAGCACCACCCGGGCACCTTGCCTGCGGGCCCGCTGCACGCGGTCGTCGCCGGCGTTAGTGATGACAACCAGGGTGCTGCGCCGGTCCAACGTCTGCGCGACCCCGCTGATCATCGACTGGGTGTCGTCGTCGATGCCCACGATGGCGGTGACGGAGTCGGCGAGGTTGGCCCGGAGCCGGTCCACTTGAGACCGAAAGGCTCCGATCACAACGCCACCCAGTCCGGTGAAGATCGCGGCCAGGGCAGCGACCCGCGCTACCTCCAAGGCGACCGGGGTGGGGCTCGGGCAAGGGTGCCCGCCCACTGAGAAGTCACCGGTGCTGCCTTTGACCAATGAGGCGGTCGCCATCAGCGGGGTGAACAACGCCGGATGGTTGGCGTCGTGACAAGACCAATACGAGCTGAGTCCCAGTACGGCGGTCAGGCTAATCAGGGCCGCGATAACGGTGAACGAGATACCTACCGCGCGGCCACCGCCAGGCGATCGGAAGGCCATGACGCAAAAAGCCAGGACCGCCAATGTCACCAAAAGGGTGGGCCCCGATCCCGGCTGACCGAACCACCTCAACCACGTCGGGAAGGCGTCCGCGGCGGAGGGCCGCAGCGCAAGCAGGCACAAATAGCAAAGGAGAAACAGGCCGACGACGGACGCGACGCGGCGGGCGGGACGGGAGGTCGTCACACTGCGACGCATCCGCCGACCTCCTTACGTTGTGGGTGTTGCACCGCACATGATGGCACTGGAGGTGGCTGCTTGGAGGTCGAACGGGCAGGCGACGGCCCTGAGGCCGTTATCCGGCGAACCGCGACAGTCGAGCCGAGAGATGCGGTACCAGGCCGCCGTCGGCGTCCACCCGTTCCTCGACGTAGGCCAGGTCGCCGCCTTCGACGATGCCGTAGAGGCGTTTGGCGCCGCCGACCAGCATGCCGGACCTACTGCGGGCCAGTGCATCGGTCACCAACTCCCACGACGACTGGGTACGCGGCCATCCGTAGAACAATTCGACGTACCCGGCCGAGTGGGCCAACAACAACTCGATCGCCTGGGATTCGCTGGGATCGTAGGGATCGCTGACAAAGCGCCAGAAGCCCGTCTCGCGTAAGCCACGTTCCTGGTAGTCGCCTGTCTCGGTGAGCCGCCAGGAGCGGGCTTCCCAATTCAGGTAATCGCCGCCGTCGTGCGAGACCACGATCTGCTGGCCGAACCGGTAGTCCCCATCATGTCCGCGGCCCTCGCCTTCTCCGCGCCACACACCGACCAGCGGCAGCAGTGCCAGCAACGCGTCATTCAGGTTGGCGCCTTCACGCAGGTTCGCGGTGTCGGCGGGAAGCGGCAGATCGTCGAAGGCCGGGATGTTGCGGCCGGCGGTCAGCTTGGCGCGTTCGGCAGCGGCAGCCATTGCACGGTCGCCGGGGCTGACAGAACTCACCGGTTCGTCGGAGGTCACGATTCGTCAGTGATGAGCCGGTAGAGCGTGTAAAGCGCGAACCATGAGATCACCACGACCGATACAACCAGCATGATCTCGAAGAAGAGCACCACGGGGACGAGTTTATTCTCCCCGCGACATCACGGTCAGGGGCAGCCCGTGTGTCAGGCGATCTTGACGTCCACCTCGTGGATGCCGGCGCCCGATGGCGTCACCACGGCGTTACCGTTACCGGCCGCAGACAGCGCGCGCAGCGTCCAGGATCCCGGTGCGGCGAAGAATCGGAAGTCACCGGTGGCCGACGCGACCACCTCGGCGGTGAACTCGTCCGACGAGTCCAGCAAGCGGACGAACGCGCCACCCACCGCTTGGCCGTCGCGGTCCACGACGCGGCCGGTGATCACCGTCTCCTTCTCCAGATCGACGCTGGCGGGCAACGTCAGTCCTTGTTTCGGTCCAGAGCACATATCAGCTTCCCAACTCGATCGGGGCACCCACCAGGGAGCCGTATTCCGTCCAACTTCCGTCGTAGTTCTTGACGTTCTTATGCCCGAGCAGTTCGCGGAGCACGAACCAGGTGTGTGACGACCGCTCACCGATGCGGCAGTAGGCAATCGTTTCTTTCGTTCCGTCCAGACCGGCATCGGCGTACAGCTTGGCCAGCTCCTCGTCGGACTTGAAGGTGCCGTCCTCGTTAGCGGCCTTGCTCCACGGCACGTTGATCGCGCCGGGGATGTGGCCGGGCCGCTGGCTCTGTTCCTGCGGCAGATGCGCCGGCGCCAGGATCTTGCCGGAGAACTCGTCGGGGGAGCGCACGTCGACCAGGTTCTTAACGTTGATGGCCGCGATGACCTCGTCGCGGAACGCTCGGATGCTGTTGTCCGGTGCGGCAGCTGTGTAGGAGGTCGCCGGCCTGCTGACGGTGTCGCTGGACAGCGCACGGCCGTCGAGCTCCCACTTCTTGCGGCCGCCGTCGAGCAGCTTGACCTTGTCATGGCCGTACAGCCTGAAATACCAGTACGCGTAGGCGGCGAACCAGTTGTTGTTGCCGCCATAGAGGATCACGGTGTCGTCATTGGATATGCCACGCTCGCTGAGCAGCTTCGAGAATTGCTGGGCGTCGACGAAGTCGCGCTTGACCGGGTCCTGCAAATCGGTGCGCCAGTCCAGCTTGATCGCGCCCGGGATGTGGCCGGTGTCGTAGGCGCTGGCGTCCTCGTCGACCTCGACGAAGACGACATCCCCGGCGTCGAGATTGCTCTCAGCCCAGTCAGGGGAGACCAGGACGTCGGAGCGTGCCATGTGGGGGATCCTTTCGATCGCTTTCGATGAACAGCAGGTCAAGCGGGGCGCGCAGTGCGTCGGAACCGCGCGACCAGAGGGTAGAGTTGGCAGCCCAGGCAGACGCCGAAGGCCGCATTCAGGAAAGCAGCAGCCAGCGCCGCTGCGGTGGCGATGACGCCCACCAAGAAAGCGCCCGACGCGAATCCGGCAACGCCGACGACCGCGAAGATCAGGCCGACGAGTTGGGCGAACTTCAGCGGTGCGACCGGTTCGCGATCCTTGACGGGTTCCAGCCGGGGCGCCACGGCCCTGGCGAACACCTGTCCATAGGGATGCTTGCGCGGTCCGCCGACGGCGCCGATGGCAAAGATGATGGCCTGCACCCCCAGGATCACCGCAGCCGCCAGCGGACTGGCGGCTGAAACGATGAGCGCGACCACCAAGACTGCGGTCGTGACCCAGGCGGCGAACCTTGGTCCACGTACGTCGACGGTGTCCGGCTGGATGGTGGTGTTGCTGCTCGGCACGGTACTACTCCTAGATACGCCTGTTGCTATGGAAACGACGATGGGGAGACACGCCACGGTAAGGTTCCGAGGCTGCTCCGAGTGCTACGCGCAAGCGCGCGGCTACTCAGCAGCTACAGCAACAGCAACAACCCGCGGTGCGGCACAGATCAACTGCGCGACGCTTGGTGAGCATGGGCTCAATGCGGGCTAACACGTCGGCAAGCTTACCTAATGAAACACGGTGTTCAAGCCAGCAGCGGTTCCAGTGCGGACCGCAGGTCGGTGGCCTTGGGCACTCCAGAGGCCCGGTATCGCTGTCGTCCATCGCCATCAAAGATCAACGTGGTGGGCAGCGACAGCACCGAAAATCGGCGTGCGGTGGCCGGATTGGCGTCCAGGTCGACCTCGACGTGGGCTACATCGCCCAGGTCGTCGCAGACCTGGCCAACGACCCGACGAACCCGATCACAGGGTCCGCACCACGGGGCGCTGAAATGCACAACGGTTGGTCCGCTACGGGAAAGGCCCAGAGCTGCGATGTCCGCGGCGGCCTCCTGAGCCGGCTCGGATTGAATCTCCCGGATGGTTCCTGAGCGGCGGGTCAACAACCATCCTGCAAGCGTTGCCAAGATGCCTGCCGCTACGGTCGCGACGATGACGGTCATCATCAGCGCCGCTCTCCCCCGCAAGCGGGTGGGGGTACCTCCCACTTGTGGGGGCGTGCCCCCACCTCATCGCTTCGCTCTGCATCGTCGGCGGCGGTGGTCATGAGCGCCGCTCCTCCTCATCGCTTCGCTCTGCATCGTCGGCGGCGCGCATCATGACTGCTTAAACCCGTCGAGAGTGACATTTACTCCGTAGGTGATGCCTTCGATGATCACGTCGGAGCCCCGCGCTCCCTCGGTATTGGGCGCCACACCGAACGGAAGCCTCTGATTGGGCAGCCGGGCGCTGAAGGCGTGTAGCACCGCGTCGCGCTGGTCAGCAGGAACGGTTTGGTTGGCGGTGTCTGGTCCGGTGAGGATGCCGGTCGGGGTGAACACCAGCGTCGCCGGGTCATCGGGGGCAATGGAAAGGTCTACCGAGACGCTGACCCGGTGATCGAAGTTGGCCGATTTCGGCGTGCCGCTGAACACCAGACCGTGGTTGCCCGAGATGCCGGATTCGGTGGTACCGCCGGTGGCGTCGTTGGTCTCCTGGGGCGGTGCCTCAACCATCAGGTCGGTAATGCCCATATACCGACCCAGGTGCATGGAATCGATGATGATGCGACTCTCCAGTTTGCCTACCGGGAGTTTTGCATCGGGCCTGATCAGCCAGGATGCGTAGGTCAGGTCGATCGAGTGCATCGTGGCCTCAAGGGTGGCCTTGCCGACCGTCGCGTGATCGACGGCATTGGCCTTGATCTCCAGCTCGTTGTAGTGGTCGCGCATCGCCTGCGGAATAAACGGAAACGCCAGGATGGCGACGAATGGGTCGGACCCCAGATTGGCCGCTTTGCGCACGTTGGACGACAGCCGGTATTCGGCGTAGATGCTGGTGGCGTAGTCGACGCCAACGGCACCGAGGACAACCACGGCCACGGCGATCGCCACCGCTGTCACCGCAATGAGCACCTTGCGCACCCGCATATTGTCGCCTAGTCCGCTGCAACCTTTACTCGCGGACCGACTGGTGGCGGGGCTCACACTGACACATAGGCCACGCCAAAAAAGCAGGTGGCACGTTATCGTTAGATGACCTGGCAACTAACGCGTCGTGGCGTTGTGAATTTGGGAGACGCCTTTTCCCCGAGCTGGAGGGGCTAGTTGGAGCTATTACTGCTGACCTCGGAGCTGCATCCCGACCCGGTCCTGCCGTCGTTGTCGCTGCTTCCCCACACCGTCCGGACGGCGCCGCCAGAACCATCCTCGTTGCTTGAGGCAGGGACCGCAGACGCCGTGCTTGTCGACGCGCGCACCGACCTATCGTCCGCGCGCGGTCTTTGCCGTCTGCTGAGTACGGCGGGCCGGTCGGTCCCGGTCTTGGCTGTGGTGAGCGAAGGCGGCCTGGTCGCGGTCAGCGCTGACTGGGGGCTGGACGAAATCCTGCTGCCCACCACCGGGCCCGCCGAGATCGACGCCAGACTACGGCTGGTGGTCGGCCGCCGCGGCGGGCTGGCAGACCAGGAAAGCGCGGGCAAGGTGAGCCTGGGTGAGTTGGTGATCGATGAAGGCACCTACACCGCGAGACTGCGGGGCCGCCCGCTTGACCTCACCTACAAAGAGTTTGAGTTGCTCAAATACCTGGCCCAGCATGCTGGCAGGGTATTCACGCGCGCACAGCTGCTGCACGAAGTGTGGGGATACGACTTCTTCGGCGGCACCCGCACTGTCGACGTGCACGTACGTCGACTGCGAGCCAAACTCGGCCCCGAACACGAAGCGTTGATCGGCACGGTACGCAACGTGGGTTACAAGGCCGTCCGGCCGGCGCGCGGCCGAGCGCCGATTGCGGGGCCCGACGGTGCCGACGAAGCCGAGTCCGACTCTGAGGGTATGCAAGGTCCGCTGGTCGATCCGTTACACAGTCAGTGACCTCAGCTGACTGGCGCTCCGCCCTGACCGCCGAAGAGCAGCAGGAAGTGCGCGAACTCGTCAGCGCGGCAACCGAATTCGATGGAGTAGCACCTGTCGGCGAACAGGTGCTGCGCGAACTCGGGCACCACCGCACCGAGCATCTGCTGGTCACTGGTTCCCCATCGGGCGCCACCAAGGACAGCGCCAACACGATCGTCGGCTACCTCAATCTCAGTCCGCCACGCGACGGAGATGAAGGGATGGCGGAACTCGTGGTGCACCCGCAGGCCCGGCGGCGTGGTATCGGTGCCGCGATGGGACGTGCGGCGTTGGCCAAGACCGCCGGGCACAACCAGTTCTGGGCGCATGGCACGCTCGAGGGGGCCCAGGCGACCGCCTCCGCGCTAGGTCTGGTCCCGGTGCGTGAACTGGTTCAGATGCGACGCTCGCTGCGTGATGCCCCGGACCCGGTGCCCCCTGCGCCCGGGGTGCAGATCCGTACCTACGCGGGCACAGCGGATGACGCTGAGCTGCTGCGGGTCAACAACGCCGCGTTCGCCCGCCACCCCGAACAGGGCGGCTGGACTGAAGTCGAACTGGCGGAGCGGCGCGACGAACCGTGGTTCGACCCGGCGGGTTTGTTCCTCGCCTTTGACTCCGAGAGCGATCAGGCGGGCAAGCTGCTGGGCTTCCACTGGACCAAAGTGCACCTCGATCAACCCGGCTTGGGGGAGGTCTACGTTCTGGGCGTCGACCCGTCGGCGCAGGGCCGCGGCCTGGGGCAGATGCTGACGGCCATCGGTATCGAGTCGTTGGCGCGCCGGCTGGCCGGCTCGGCCGAACCGACCACCGTGATGCTCTACATGGAGTCCGACAACGTCGCCGCGCTGCGGACCTACCAGCGCTCGGGTTTCACCACCTACAGCGTCGACACCGCCTACGCGGTAGCGCCCGCCGGTAGCTGACCGAACGCGCAGGTAGCGACGGTGTATCCCGATCGTTCATCTGCGCTTGCTAGTTAGACGTTGTCGTGGGCTGCATCGGCGCATATCTTCGCGGTGACCTGGCAACCTCCCTTTGGGAGATGGCCCGCGGCGCCCACACGCGTCCGGGATGCGTCAGAAAGCGAGATCGGTGAGGCTCGACAGGGAGGGCAAGGCGCTGGCGGCAATGGCGTTGGCGCTGGCAATCGGTGGTGGGGCGTTGACTGCCTGCGGCAGCGACCAGAACCGCCGCGGCGCTTCGGCGACAGCCGTGTCCGGGCCCACTGGCACGCTGGGATGTGGCGGCAAAAACAAGCTGACGGCGGAAGGCTCGACCGCCCAACAGAACGCGATGGCGTTGTTCAATCAGGTGTGGGGCCAGTACTGCCCGGGCAAGAGCGTGTCGTACAACCCAACCGGGTCGGGCGCCGGCCGCGAGCAGTTCATCGCCGGTCATGTCGACTTCGCGGGAGCGGACTCGCCGCTGGTCGCGGACCAGATCGTTCCGGCCGCCAAACGCTGCGATGGGAACCCGGCGTGGGATCTGCCGCTGGTGTTCGGGCCGATCGCATTGGTCTACAACCTGCCGGGCGTTCCAGCGTTGGTGGTCAGCAGTGACGCGCTGGCCAAGATCTTCAGCGGAAGGATCACGGCCTGGAATGACCCAGTATTGGCGGTCCTCAATCCCGGTGTGGTCCTGCCTGACACCAAGATCGCGCCCATCTACCGGACGGACTCGTCGGGAACCACCGACAACGTGCAGAAATATCTAACGGCCGCCGCGCCGCAAAGCTGGACCAAAGGAGTGGGCACCGAGTTTCAGGGTGGTGTGGGCGAAGGTGCTGCGAAGTCGGCCGGTGTCGTTCAGGCGGTGCGGGCCACCCCGGGCGCCATCGGATACGTCGAGAAAGGCTTTGCTGACCAGGCCGGTGTGCCCTACGCCCAAATCGTCACCAACAATGGGGTGGTCCCACTTACCAACGACACAGCCGGCAACGCCGTTAAAGCAGCCAGATTCGTAGCCGACGGCAACGACCTGGTGCTCGACCTCAACTCGCTGTACAGCACCCAGGAGCCGGGTGCTTACCCATTGGTGCTGGCCACGTACGAAATTGTGTGCTCCAAGGGCTACGACGCGGAGACCTCCAGCGCGATCAAGTCGTTCCTCACCCTGGCCGCCACCAACGGGCAGACCGATCTTCCGTCGGCCGGTTATGTTCCGCTGCCCGATAAGGTCAAGGAGCGACTGGTTACCGCGATCAACGCGATGCAGTAACCAAGTGACCCGGGTTTAAGGAGCGACAGCAGAACTGTGACGGGATCACAGTGACAACGCCAAACCCAATCGACGCCGGTTCGGGTGCGGTCGTTGCCGCGCCCTTTCCGGAGGCGCTGGTGGTACCCATCAGCCCGTGGGGGGATGCGCGACCGCATGTGGGGGACCGGATATTTCGCAGGCTGGCGCAGGCTTCGGGCGTGTTTGTCGTTGTCGTGATTGCCGCGATTGCCGGATTCTTGCTTTTGCGCGCGATACCGGCATTGAAGCGCAATCACGAGAACTTCCTTAGCTACGGTGGCAACTGGGTCACTACCGACACCTCGGCGATGCACTTCGGAATTTCCGATCTGTTGCAGGTCACCGTGTTCGTGTCGGTGTTCGCATTGGTCCTGGCTATGCCGGTCGCGCTGGGCGTCGCCATCTTCATCACGCAGTACTCATCGCGGCGGGTCGCCGGACCGCTGGCCTACGCGGTCGATCTGCTGGCCGGGGTTCCCTCGATCATCTACGGTGCGTGGGGTTTGTATGTCCTGGCACCGCAGCTGCGTCCCGTCGCCACCTGGCTCAATCGCTCCATGGGCTGGTGCTTCCTGTTCGCCGACGGCAATGCGTCGGCTGCTGGTGGCGGCACCATCTTCACTGGCGGCATCGTTCTGGCGGTGATGATTCTGCCGATCATCACCGCGGTCACTCGCGAAGTGTTCTTCCAGACACCACAGGACCAGGTCGAGGCTGCGCTGGCACTCGGCGCCACCCGTTGGGAAGTGGTGAAGACCATCGTGCTGCCGTTCGGGCGATCGGGATACATCAGCGGTGCGATGCTGGGGCTGGGCCGCGCCCTGGGTGAGACGGTCGCGCTGCTGATTATCTTGCGGGGCACCCAGGCAGCGTTTGGCTGGTCGTTATTCGATGGCGGCTCCACCTTCGCGACCAAGATCGCGGCCACGGCGTCTGAATTCGATGACCAATACAAGGCCGGCGCCTATATCGCCGCGGGGCTAACGCTGTTCGTGCTTACCTTCCTGGTCGATGCCCTGGCGCGTGGCGCCGTCGCCGGAGCGGGGAGCAGAAGAGGCAGCCAATGACCTCGATCTTGAACCGTCCGGTTAAGGCACGGACGTTCTCGGGGCTCAGCCGGCGTCGTCGAGTCGCGAACAACGTTGCGACCGTGCTGGTATCGCTGTCGATGGTGATCGCGGTGACGCCATTGCTGTTGGTGCTGGGCTCGGTGACCGCCAAGGGATTCAAGGCGATCACGTCCACCGTTTGGTGGACGCATTCGCAAGCGGGTATGACGGCATTCGTGGCCGGCGGCGGCGCCTACCACGCGATCGTCGGCACCGTGCTGCAGGGATTGGTATGCGCCGTGATCTCCGTCCCGATCGGTCTCATGGTGGCGATCTATCTGGTCGAATACGGTGGCGGCACCCCGCTGGGCAGATTGGCCACATTCATGGTGGACATCCTGAGCGGAGTGCCCTCGATCGTGGCGGCATTGTTCATCTATGCGCTATTCGTGGCGACGCTGGGTCTGCCTCGCTCCGAGTTCGCGGTATCGCTGGCACTGGTCTTGTTGATGCTCCCGGTGATCGTGCGAGCCACCGAGGAAATGCTGCGGATCGTTCCGGTGGATCTTCGTGAGGCCAGTTATGCGCTGGGCATCCCGAAGTGGAAGACCATTGCCCGGGTCGTGATTCCCTCAGGGCTGTCCGGCATCATCACCGGCGTCATGCTGGCGGTGGCCAGAGTGATGGGCGAGACGGCGCCGTTGCTGATTCTCGTCGGTTATGCACAATCGATGAACTTCGACATCTTCAGGGGGTTCATGGGGTCGCTGCCCGGCATGATGTACAACCAGACGTCGGCCGGCGCAGGCGTCAACCCCGTCCCCACGGATCGGTTGTGGGGTGCCGCGCTAACCCTCATCCTGGTGATCGCCACCATCAATATCGGAGCCCGGGTGATAGCGAAATTCCTTGGCGCCAAGAAGTCATAGGCAGGAGCACTAAGTGGCCAAGCGGTTGGACCTCAAAGGCGTCAACATCTACTACGGGTCGTTTCACGCGGTCGCGGATGTGTCGCTGTCCATTCTGCCCCGCAGCGTGACAGCGTTCATCGGCTCGTCGGGCTGCGGCAAGACGACGGTGCTGCGCACGCTGAACCGGATGCATGAGGTCATCCCCGGCGGCAGAGTCGAGGGCAGCGTGCTACTCGACGATGAAGACATCTATGGCGCCGGTGTCGACCCGGTCGGTGTGCGCCGGGCGATCGGGATGGTGTTCCAGCGGCCGAACCCGTTCCCCGCCATGTCGATTCGTGACAATGTGGTGGCCGGCTTGAAGCTGCAGGGTGTGCGCAATCGCAAGGTGCTCGATGAGACGGCCGAATACTCGCTGCGCGGTGCGAACCTGTGGGATGAGGTCAAGGATCGGTTGGACAAGCCCGGTGGCGGATTGTCCGGGGGGCAGCAGCAGCGGTTGTGCATCGCGCGGGCCATCGCCGTGCAACCCGATGTGCTGCTGATGGACGAGCCGTGCTCCGCGCTGGACCCGATCTCGACAATGGCGATCGAAGAGCTGATCAGTGAGTTGAAGCAGGACTACACCATCGTCATCGTCACCCACAACATGCAGCAGGCAGCCCGGGTGAGTGATTACACGGCGTTTTTCAACCTGGAAGCAACAGGAAAGCCCGGCCGGCTCATCGAGATCGACGACACCGAGAAGATCTTTTCCAACCCGTCCCAGAAGGCGACAGAGGACTACATCTCCGGCCGCTTTGGCTAGCCCGACGACGACGCAGCCGGGTCTCGCTTAACGCGAGATGGGTTTCGCGTCGTCGTCAGGAAGACTGCCCGTCGCCTGGAAGATGACGCGCCTGGCCACCTCGACCGCGTGGTCGGCAAACCGCTCGTAGAACCGGCCCAGCAGCGTCACGTCGACGGCGGCGGCCACGCCATGCTTCCATTCGCGGTCCATCAGCACCGAGAACAGATGCCGATGCAGATCGTCCATGGCGTCGTCTTCTTCGCGGATCCGGGCGGCTTTCTCCGGGTCGCGTGACAACACCACCTCTTGGGCGCTGTTACCCAATTCGACTGCTACCCTACCCATTTCGGCGAAATAGCCATTGACCTCTTCGGGCAACGCATGCTGGGGATGCCGTCGGCGGGCGATCTTGGCGACGTGCAGGGCCAGCGCACCCATCCGGTCGATGTCCGCCACCATCTGAATGGCGCTCACGATAGACCTGAGATCACCGGCCACCGGTGCCTGTAACGCCAGCAGTACGAAGGCGCTTTCCTCGGCACGGGTGCTCAGTGTGGCGATCTTCTCGTGGTCGGAGATTACCTGTTCGGCCAGCACCAGATCGGCCTGCAGCAGGGCTTGGGTTGCCCGCTCCATGGCGATCCCTGCCAGCCCGCACATCTCGCCGAGCCGCTCGGATAATTCCGAGAGTTGCTCGTGGTAGGCGGTCCGCATGTCGCCAAGCCTACGTTCTCGACGCCGAAAAGGAGGGCAGAGTGCAGCCAAAAATGGTTACTCGCAGGTGGTGTCGGCCGCGTTGGTGACGGTCAGGTCCTCGGGCAGCTTGGCCGGCGCGCTGCCAGAGCCGCGTTCTATCTGCAGGCTGATCGACGAGCCACCGGGCGAAGGAGCGGTGACCGACTTGAAGTCTGGGCCGAGCACCACTTGAACGACCTGCCCGTAGCCGGACACCCGCTGGACTTTCGGATTGGCGAACGAGGACGCCACGGTGGCCGCGGCCTGCTCGTTGCCGGGTGAAAACAACACCGTCGTCGCGTTCACCGAACTCGGATAATCGTCCGGCGTCATCACGTTGAAGCCATCCCGCTTGAGCTGGCTGGTTGCGGTTGTCGCCAGACCGCTCTGCGTGGTCGCGTTGGACACCCGTACCGTGACATCGCTCGCCGAGGTTGTCGTGACCTGCTCGCGTTGAGCTTCGGGGGTGGCAGTGGGCGTCGGCGCCTTCTTGGTGGTGGGCGCCTTCGTCGGCCCCGTGGTTGGGGAGGTCCCGCCCAAATTCTGTGCGTTCTGGTCGTTTTCCTCCGGCAGTGGATCGTCGTTGATGATGGCATCGAACAGCGCCCGCATATCGGCCATGCGCGGCGGCTCGTCTCCGTTCTGGTCTGTTACTCCGGTCGGCACGGTGACAAAGGTGAAGTGGCCGGCCGCCATACCCTGCAACGACTGACCGAGCTGGACGAGGTCTTTGGTCTTGACGTTGTCCACGTAGCTGTCACTGATGAACATGTTGACCACGTTGTTGAGCTTGTCGAGGTCCAGCAACGTGTCCTGGGAGATCAGCGAACGCAGCAGCGACGACAAGAACAACTGCTGGCGTTTGATGCGGCCGTAGTCACCGTTGGTCTCGGTGGTGACTTGGCGGGCTCGCACGTAATTCAACGCCGTTGGCCCGTCAACGACTTGGCGCCCGGCGTGTTCTAAGACAGTGCCCAGCTCGTAGTCGTGCAGCGGTGTCTTGGTGCACACTTCGACGCCGCCAAGTGCGTCAACCATGCGCGCGAATCCGGCGAAGTCGACGGCGATGAACCGGTTGATGCTCAAACCGGACAGCTTCTGAATCTCCTTGACCAGACATTTCGGGCCGCCGAAGGCGAATGCAGAATTCAGTTTCGTCTCGGTATAGACCATCTTGGGACCCCAGGTCCCCTTCTTCTGGTCGTAAATGGGTCCGTACTTACCGGTGTCAGGGTTCCAGGCTTCGCATTGGATCGGCGTGATCGCCAGGTCGCGGGGGAACGACACCGCCACCACGCGTTTGCGATTTGCCGGAATGTTGACCAGCATCACGGTGTCCGACCGTGCTCCGTCGGCGTCGTCTGTGTTGCCGGCGCCCATATTGGCGTTCTCCCCGGCTCGCGAGTCGAGCCCGACGATTAAGAAGTCTTCGTCGCCGTACTGCCCACCCGGGTCGCGGATGTCGCCCGAGTGCGGGTCAAGGGCACTGATGGTGTTGAGGCGGCTGTTTTTCGATGCGCTCCATTGCCATGCCCCACCGGTCATGGCGAGTGCCAGCACGGCAAACAGCGCTGCCAGCGAGCGCGCGGCCAGCAGCATCGGCCGGCGGCGGGACTTGGGTTTTCGCTCAGGGTTGTTGGGGGCCTCGGGAGCTGATGTCCGGCGGATGCGCCTCGGCAGCACACGGCGTGACGCGGGTGGTATCCCGGTCGTTTCCGATTCGGACTCGTCTCCGTTCGGGTAGTTGGCGGCCTCGAGATCGGGAAGCTCCGACACGACCTCGAGTGAGTAGGCCAGGTTCTCAATCACCTGTGTGTCCTGCAGGTCGACCGGCAGGTCCGGCCCGGCCTCGGAAGACTCGCTTTCCGGGGCGGCGCGATGATGACTGGGCCGGTCAGCAGCGGGAGCGCCGACTTTGGCGATCAGGTCAGCAACCGTGACTCCGCCATCGGCGTGACATCCGATCTTTTCGGTGCCGCCCGTTTGGGACTCGATGGACTTAACGGGCCGCGCAACGTGGGCCTCCGTGCGGGTCTCGATGGGCGCCTCGGCCTGCCATCGGTGAAGGTTGTAATCGGACGGGGCTTCGGAGAACCGCTCCCACGGGGCGGCGCCTAGCGTCGGCAGCGGGTCCGGGGTGATCGGTTGGCCATTGCCTGCGCCCAATGCGCGCCGACGGTCAGGAGTGCCGTTCTCGGCGTCACTCATGTCCTACCGGCCTCCGAACCTCTGATGCGGATGTCAGCGTGTCCGTGCGCAATGCCAGCGCAGCGCTTCCGTTATCAGCGCTGCGGCTCGCGCACCCGTGGGTCGCACGTCGTTTGTCACGCTCGTGCAGCGGCACGAAACCGGTCCGCCGCCAAAGCGCAATGCAGCAAGGCCCACATCGTACTGAGTTATCGGTCCGGACGCGATTTCGAGCGAGATTCAGCCGCCGGAGTGCATGACGTCGGCGCCGGCCGGCACGGTGCAGTCTTCGGGGTCGGTCAGCCAGCCTTCGGGCAACGCCACGCGGGCGGGTGAACCCTGCCGGCCCCGAGGGCCGGTCGCCGCGTCTGGAAATGGGACAGCGCCGTCCAACCGGTCGAGCAGAGAGTCAAGTTCATCGAGCGTCTTGACCATCGCCAGAGCTCGGCGCAACTCAGACCCGGCAGGAAAGCCGTGCAGGTACCAGCCGATGTGCTTGCGGATGTCACGCATGCCCTTGTCTTCGCCGGAATGCGCGGCCAGCAACTGGCCGTGCCGGCGGATGATGTCAGCGACCTCGCCCAGCGTGGGCGGGGTGGGGGGTGGGCCGCCGGTGAACGCGGCCGACAGCTCAGCGAAAAGCCAGGGCCGGCCCAGGCATCCACGGCCGATGACAACGCCGTCGCATCCAGTGGTGGCCATCATTGCCAATGCGTCGCTGGCATCGTAGATGTCGCCGTTGCCGAGCACCGGAATCGTCTGCACGTGTTGCTTGAGCGCAGCGATCTGTTCCCAATCGGCGGTGCCGGAGTACCGTTGCGCCGCCGTCCGGGCGTGCAGTGCGACCGCGGCGGCGCCTTCGGTTTCGGCGATACGGCCGGCATCTAGGTGCGTGCGGTGCTCGTCATCGATGCCGATGCGGAACTTGACGGTCACCGGTATCCGGGTGCCTTCGGTAGCACGCACGGCCGCGGCGACGATCTGCCCGAACAGCCGTCGCTTGAACGGCAGCGCCGCCCCGCCGCCACGCTTGGTGACCTTGGGCACCGGGCAGCCGAAATTCATGTCGATGTGATCGGCTATGCCTTCATCCGCGACCATCCGGGCGGCCGCGTACGTGGTCGCCGGATCGACCGTGTAGAGCTGCAGCGAGCGTGGCGACTCACCCGGCGAGAACGTCGTCATGTGCATGGTGACCGGATGCCGCTCGACGAGCGCACGGGCGGTCACCATCTCGCAGACGTACAGTCCGCTGACCGTGCCGACCCTCGACTCTTCTAGTTCACGACACAGTGTCCGGAATGCGACGTTCGTCACACCGGCCATCGGGGCCAGCACAACCGGGCTAGCCAGCTCGATCGCGCCGATGCGCAACGCTCACTACCGTCCGCTCATCTTCAGCGTCCCCTTGGTGCTGAGCACCTTTTGGGCGGTGATCTTTTCGGTCCTGCGAGCCTCGCGCTCGAGATAGCGCTGCTTGGTGATTTCGAACTTGTCGCAGGCGGCCTCAAGCTCCTCGATGTGCTTGCCGATGTCCTCCTGCATCCGCGCGCCCTCGCCGGTGAAGTCCTCGCGCTCCAAGATCCGCCACTTCTTCAGCACCGGCATGACCACCTCGTCGAGGTGGATCCGGATGTCGTAGACGCCGCCGACGGCGATCATCACGGCCTTCCGGCGGAACTCAGGCACCAGGAACCCAGGCATCTGGAAGTTGAGCAGGATCTTGTGCAGCGCCCTCATCGCCAGGTTGGGCGCCAGGTCGATACCGGCTGCGCTGACGTCCCGGTAGAAGATCATGTGCAGGTTCTCGTCGCCCGATATCTTGCCGAGCAGCTGGTCGGCGATCGTCTCGTTGCAGGCCTTACCGGTGTTGCGGTGCGAGACGCGGGTGGCCAGCTCCTGGAACGTCACGTAGAGGATCGAGTCGAACAGGCTGTCGGCGAAGAGTCCGCCCTGGTGGTTCTGTCCCGGACTGAAGCCCCGGTTGACTACCTCGAGGCGAAGCTTCTCCAGCTCCACCGGGTCGACCGCGCGCGTCACCACCAGGTAGTCGCGGATCGCGATGCCGTGCCGGTTCTCCTCGGCGGTCCAGCGGTTTACCCACTGCCCCCAGGGGCCGTCGATGCCCATGTTCATCGCGATCTCGCGGTGATACGACGGCAGGTTGTCCTCGGTGACCAGGTTCTGCACCATCGCCACCTGGGCGACGTCGGAGAGCCGAGTCTGCTCGGGGTCCCAGTCCTGCCCGCCGAGCGCATAGAAGTTCTTGCCGTCCGACCATGGGATGTAGTCGTGCGGGTTCCAGTTCTTGTGCATGCTTTCGTGCCGGTTCATGTACTGCTCTACGACCGGTTCAAGTTCGTGCAGCAGCTGTAGGTCGGTCAGCTCGGCTGACATAGGCCCTCCAGTTATCTGTGTCGACGGGTAGCACTCAATATATCTGTGTACCTCAGTAGCAACAAGCTCCCTGCCCGCGTGGCCCGTAACAGTTCATACGTGCCGGGTTTGCGACCCCCTCAGTGGCACGGCCCCAGTCCCACGGTTTGCCGGCGTGGCGCGGAGGAAAACCCGCTAGTCGGATTTCCCCAGCTCAGGAGCGGGGACGTACGGGGCTGCCGTTGTGTAGAGCATGTTGACGCAGTAGTCGATGAATTGTTTGCGGGTCGCCCCGAGCCGTCCGTTCAGGTACGCGGTGAACAGGCTCGAGAGACCGCCCACCAGGCTGGTGGCGATCATTTTCTGCAGCACAGGATCGCCGATCCGGGACAGCTTGCGCTGCAGCAGATCGATGAAATTCGGCATCCACTCCGCGCCTGACCGGGTCAGTACTGGCTCCACTGCCGGCGCCAGTAGCAGCACGCGTCCGCGGACCGGGTCGTCGACCATCAGCTCGACGAATTGTTCGACAGCTTCGCGCGGGGTTTTCGCCGACGTCAGGGTATTCATTGCGCGCGTGCAGACATCGTCATAGACCGCGCGCACGAATTCATCACGGTCGGAGAAGCTCTCGTAGAAATAACGTTCGGTTAGCGCGGCCTTGCGGCATACCGCGCGGACGGTCAGGGTCGGTCCGCTGTCGCTGCCGAGCAACTGCACGCCGGCAGTGATGAGGTTATCGCGGCGGAGGGCGAGGCGACTCTCCAAGGGGACGCCGGTCCAACGGCCCCGTCGTTGACCGGTCTGCACATCGCTCCTAAGCTTAGAACTGACAACGCATGTAGTCAGAATCGCAGATACCTACAGGAATCCAATAGTGACTCAAGATACGTCCGCATCGTGGCCGCTGACCAGCGGCGTAGCGCGTAGCGCCGTCACCAAAACCGCTGAGGGGTCGGTTCTTGGTGGAGCGCCTGAAGGCGCCGATGGCGTGGCCGGCGGCTGTCCGGTGTCGCCACTGGGTTACGAAGCGCCACCAATCCCGCTGGGCCCTGATTCTCTGACATGGCGGTACTTCGGGGATTGGCGCGGCATGTTGCAGGGTCCGTGGGCGGGATCTATGCAGAATATGCACCCGCAACTGGGCGCGGCAGTCATCGACCACTCGACGTTCTTCCGGGAGCGCTGGCCGCGCTTGCTGCGCTCGTTATATCCAATCGGCGGAGTCGTTTTCGACGGTGACCGCGCCCCGGTCACCGGCGCTGAGGTACGCGACTACCACACCGACATCAAGGGTGTTGACGAACAGGGCCGCCGCTATCATGCGTTGAACCCCGATGTCTTCTACTGGGCCCACGCCACTTTCTTCGTCGGCACTATTCATGTGGCCGAGCGGTTCTGCGGCGGGCTGACCGAAGCGCAGAAGCGCCAGCTGTTCGACGAACACGTCGACTGGTATCGGATGTACGGCATGAGCATGCGGCCCGTCCCTGCGTCCTGGGAGGAATTCCGGGTCTACTGGGATCACATGTGCCGCAACGTGCTGGAGAACAACCTGGCCGCGCGCGCCGTGCTCGATCTGGCCGAGCTACCCAAACCTCCGTTCGCTCAAGGGCTTCCGGATTGGTTGTGGGCCGCACAACGCAAACTCCTCGCTCCGTTCTTCGTTTGGCTGACCGTGGGGCTTTACGATCCGCCCGTTCGCGAGCTGATGGGCTACCGGTGGTCGCGCCGCGACGAGTGGTTGCACCGTCGCTTCGGCAACATCGTTCGTCTGATTTTCGCTTGCGTGCCAAGCCGATTCCGTAAGCACCCGCGGGCTCGCGCAGGCTGGGACCGTGTCAGCGGGCGAATCCCGGCCGACACGGCGCTGGTGCAGACGCCGGCGCGCAACCTGCCGCCGGCGGACGAGCGCGACAACCCAAAGCATTACTGCCCGACGGTCTCCTAAGCCGCCCAGGCACTGCCCGCGTTATGCGTGGGCGTGGCCGTGAACGTCTTCCAGGCCGGCCTGGTGTACATGCTGATGAGTGTGTTCGGTCCCATCGGCGTGGGTGTGGGAGTGTTCGTGCTCGACGTGGTCATGCTGGTGTGTGGTGTGTGCATGCGCGTGGGTCACGTCGCGGTGCTGGTGTTCGTGCGCGTGTGGCGCGTCGTGGTTGTGCTGCTCGGTCATCAGTGTCGTCTCCTTGTGCGAAATATCTTGTGTTGACTGCTCGTTCACCCGGTACCGCTGTGCTGTCGGTTCGACGGGGACGATGATTCGGTGACTGCCTTCAGTCCACCGTCGCTGCGGTGATGACCGGGAACACCCGGACCGGCGTGCTCGGCGTTGAAGACCGCGTCGATGACGAGCTGACGGATATGGTCGTTCTCGAGGCTATAGAAGATCGTGGTTCCGTCCCGACGAGTGCGGACCAGACGTGCCATCCGCAGCTTCGCGAGGTGCTGGGAAACCGACGGCGCCGGCTTGCCCACGTGTTCAGCGAGTTCGTTGACCGACATCTCGCGGTCGGTCAGTGACCACAGCACCTGCACACGGGTGGCGTCGGCCAGCATCCGGAAAACCTCGACCACCAGACTGACCTGGTCGTCAGGCAACCGACCTTCGCTACTACCTGCATGCATACGCAGATAATAGCGGGAAAAGATGGGTCCCGCCCCGAATCGGCCCTGTGGTAGTAACTAGATTGTCTATATTTCCGGGTCGGGATGAGGGAGCACCATGGCGCGCACCGATCGTGATCGTTGGGATCTCGCGACAAGTGTCGGGGCCACGGCCACCATGGTTGCCGCCCAGCGGGCGCTGGCCTCGGACGAGACGTTGATACATGACCCCTACGCAGCGCCATTGGTGCGTGCCGTTGGGATAGACGTCTATGTCCGGCTGGTGAACGGCGAAATTCCGGTTGGCGGGGATTCCGAATTCGATCCACACCGAATGGCGCAGGGGATGGCCTGCCGCACCAGGTTCTACGACCAATTCTTCCTCGACGCGACCCAGAGCGGCATCCGCCAGGTGGTGATCCTTGCGTCGGGACTTGATGCACGCGCCTACCGGTTGCCGTGGCCGGCGGGCACCATCGTCTACGAGGTCGACATGCCAGAGGTGATCGAATTCAAGACCCGGACCCTCAGCGATCTCGGCGCCGAGCCGACCGCCGAGCGGCGCACCGTCGCTGTTGACCTGCGCGACGATTGGGCCACGGCTCTGCGGGACGCGGGATTCGATTCGCAGGCGCCCGCAGCGTGGAGTGCCGAAGGTTTATTGGTCTACCTGCCAGACGCAGCCCAAGACGCGCTGTTTGACAACATCACCGCTTTGAGTGCCTCCGGCAGTCGTCTGGCCTTTGAATTCGTGCCTGACACCGCTATTTTCGCCGACGAGCGGTGGCGTGCACATCATGACCGCATGAGTGAACTCGGGTTCGAGATCGACTTCAACGATCTGGTCTATCACGGTCAGCGCAGCCACATCGTCGACTATCTGAGCCAGCGCGGCTGGCAGACCTCGTCGATCACGGTTGCGGAGCTGCACGCGGCCAACGGCTTTGTTTATCCCGACGACGACGTCGCCGCGGCCTTCGCCGATGTGACTTACAGCAGCGCGGTGCTTGGGCAATAAGCGGGTATCTGTCGGCGCATCGACCTTGGTTACCAAGGCTTATGGGATAAGCAGGCCATCTTTCAGTCGGCTGCTGAGCATCGCCTGGAATACGGTACGCGCCGGCTCGTACAGTTCCTCGAAAGTCGTAAGCACCGCGGTGCGGTTGTATTCGGGGATAGACCCGACCGGAGTCCAGAAGGCTGTCGATATCCAACAGAAAAAACGGTCCAGGTTGGACCGGTTCTTTCATTACCGGCTGCAGTGTCCTTAGGGCGTCACCCGGCTCAGCGGATTTTTAAGACTGCCCGTATCGCCCGACCGGTTTTTCGCGGCCCTGGCCGAATCCCCGATACGCGTTGAGCCACAGCACCGAACATGTCGTATCCACGAACATGAGCAGTGAGAACCATGGACATCAACGACGCCGAGAAGCTTATCTACGCATGGGGTATGTGGGAGCGGGGTCGCTCGGACGGTATCGCGCTCGCCATCGAGATGGTCGAGAGACTATTGGGCGGTGAAGGGACAACCGCGGGGCAGCGGGAGATTCTGGTCCGGTTCTACGACTCGCTCTGGGAAACCAAAAACCAACGCTCTTACTGGTGAATCCCCGTAGTTTCGGCGACTGCCCAAGATTTCGTTCACGTTCAGTGTCCCGATGTTGGCGACGTCGCGGCACAGAAGCGCCAGAATCGGCAAGCGCGGCGCGGCACTGATCGATCAACCAGCAAACTTCGAAAACCCAACGCGCACCACACTATATAAGCATCTAATCACCTTGTGGCGGAACGTGTTTCGTACTCCGACTGGTTGCGTGCAGGTGTCTGGGGGTGGGCACTTCTCTGGCGGCGAACCCTCCGGGTGACCTTGTCGGGTGCCTTGAAAATGCATACCGATCAGCAGAAAATGTGCCAGACCTTAGACTCCTTGCGAATCGGCGCACGGCGGCATCAGCCGAGCTGGTAGGACTCCCGCGACACCCGGAAGAAGTGACCGGTGCTGGAGTCCGTGCATGTCAGACCCGCGGGCTCGCTGTCGCAGGTGATCGTGCCGAAGGAGTGGGTGTGACCGTAGTCGAGGGTCTGCTCGGGGACGCCAAGCTCCTGGTGGTAGCACGCGAAGACGGCGGCGCTGCCCTGTTCCAGGCTGAAGCGGCTGCCCCAATTTAGGTGGCAGTCCGGCGCCCGCGGCGGCGCCACCCAGGTGTGATCAGCGATCTCGCACACGGCATTGCCTTTACCGTCGACGTCCGGCCACATGCTGCACGCGATGTTTCCCGACGGTGATCGGAAGGCGTAGCCGTTGTCATCGGCGTGTGCGGGTGCTGGGAGGGCGATGGTCGCCGCGACCGTCGCGGTCGCGATCGCCGCGAGGGTTGTGGTCTTCAGCGTTGCCACTCGCGTGTTCCTTCTTTTAGTTCGCGTGCTGGTTGCCGCGGTCCCAGCGATAAGTTGTTTAGCGCGGCGGCTTGCAAAAGCCCGGCATAAATTGCCAGAGGTCATGAATCGCCGGTGGCAATGGGCAGTCGCCCTCTGGTGGCATGAGGGCCCCGGGACCATACCCAACGCGGAACGGAACCCACGTCCCACCCTGCGGCGACTTGCGGAACATCATGTAGCTATTTGCGTCCTGCAACATGACCCCGGCTGTCTAAACATCTTGGGACGGAACGCGTTTCGCACTCCGACCGGTCGCGTGCAGGTGTCGGGGGTGGGTCACTTCTCTGGCGGCGACTCCATAGCGATGTACTGGGAGTTCCGCGAGCTGTTGGAGGAGCATAAGGAGTCTGGATATGGGCCGTATATGGCCAAGGGTGCTGTCGGCGGGATGATCAAGCATCCGCATTGGCAGATGGCTCGGGATGCTCAGGGGATGGCTTTGTCGATTTTGTCGCGGTTTCGTATGACGCCTGCGGATCGGACGCGGTTGAGCGTTAGGGATAGCAACGGGCAGTTGTCCGGGTTGGATGAGCTTTTATCTTGACCGCACCTAAGACTCCTTGCGAATCGGCTCACGGCGGTATCAGCCGAGCTGATAGGACTCCCGCGACACCCGGAAGAAGTGACCGGTGCTGGAGTCCGTGCATGTCAGACCCGCGGGCTCGCTGTCGCAGGTGATCGTGCCGAAGGAGTGGGTGTGACCGTAGTCGAGGGTCTGCCCGGGGGTGCCAAGCTCCTGGTGGTAGCACGCGAAGACGGCGGCGCTGCCCTGTTCCAGGCTGAAGCGGCTGCCCCAATTTAGGTGGCAGTCCGGCGCCCGCGGCGGCGCCACCCAGGTGTGATCAGCGATCTCGCACACGGCACTGCTTTTACCGTCGACGTCCGGCCACATGCTGCACGCGATGTTTCCCGACGGTCATCGGAAGGCGTAGCCGTTGTCATCGGCGTGTGCGGGTGCTGCGAAAGCCATGGTCGCCGCGGCCGTTGCGGCCGCACCGCCGCGAGGGTCGTGGTCTTCATCATTGTCATTGGCGTGTTCATTCTTTTCGTTCGCGTGGTGGTTGCCGCGGTCCCAGCGACAAGTTGTTTATGCGCGGCGGCGCGAAATAGCCCGGCATCCGCCTGCGACCGAATCGCAACCAAATAGCCGTGCGGGGGCCGGGGAGGCTGCTTCATCTGGTCTTTCTTGGTGCCCCCACCAGGACTCGAACCTGGGACCTGCGGATTAAAAGTCCGTAGCTCTACCAACTGAGCTATAGGGGCGCGAAGATTCAGGATACTGGGTCGGAAACGAGGCTCGTTTGAGGATTCGGCCCGCGGTGACCTAAGCTGACGTGGCTCCCAACGGTAACGTCGTTGCGAGTGCCCCCGGAGAGATTCGGTTCTGGCCCCCTTCGTCTAGACGGCCTAGGACGCCGCCCTTTCAAGGCGGTAACGCGGGTTCGAATCCCGTAGGGGGTACCTGTGACGCGGTGACGCGGAGCAGCAGCAAGGCCCTGTGGCGCAGTTGGTTAGCGCGCCGCCCTGTCACGGCGGAGGTCGCGGGTTCGAGTCCCGTCAGGGTCGCCAGCGCGGCGAGGCATTCCTTGCCTTCCGGCCAGGTAGCTCAGTCGGTATGAGCGTCCGCCTGAAAAGCGGAAGGTCGGCGGTTCGATCCCGCCCCTGGCCACTGAGAATGATCAATTCGCAGGGGTTTTGACTGCTCGAACGCGCCCGTCGATCTACCACAGCCTCTGGGTTTATCCGCACTCATCGTTAGTCTCCAAGCCCGTCGAGCGACATTCGCTCAACCCTGAAAGAGGCCGTGGCGATGCAAGCGACCACCGACTGTGTCGCGCCCGATCGCGTATCTCCCTGATCTCGATCCGCGGAAATTGGCGCGCGGCCCGTGGTTGTAAAGCAGCTACCGGAACTCGTTCGTCAAGCGGGCACCGGAACTTGACACAGTGATCACTCTGGCGGCGTAGGGGTCATGGAGCCGATGTAATAGGTTTCGTGCCCGGTTGGGTATCCGCCGCCGTCGGTGGCGATATGAACGTGGTCGTAGTGGTTGAGGGTTTCCGAACCGTAGTCGGCCGTCCAGCTCGGCGCGCCGATGCCCGGGTAGATCTTCTGCCTCCAGATCACATGGAGGATTCCCCATCGTTTCGCATTCGCTAAGGCATATCCGGCGATTTGGTTGCCGAGCTCGATACCCTCGGGGCTGTCATGGTTAGGGATCATCACGTCGATCGCTAACCCGTTGGGATGCCACGGCAAGGGATCCTGCCGGAACCCGTAGATGGTGGTGATCTGCGGAAATAGCACGCTGATGGCACGGGCCGCCCAGATGGTCTTGACCTGCAACCGCTGCTCGGAAGCGACGCCAGCAGGTAACGCGAGCTGGAATTGTTGGGCGGCGACAGGCGCGTTTGCCGCCAGCAAGTCCGCCTCCGCGGGACTGGCGGTGTGCGGCACGCTGGCCGGCGCAGGTGCCGAGTTTGTCGGGGTCACTGCCGGGGTCTCAACGCAGCACGGGGGCTTTGTGTGTTGGGCGTAGAGCATGGCGGCAGAGACGACGAGTGAGGCTGCGATTGCCAGCCAGCGGCCCCGGCCGTTGGCTAACACGTTTTTGCCCACGAGCAGCACTTTAGTGTTGTGTGCGACGTCTGTGGCGATCTTCGCTATCTCTTGTTGGCTACTGCGCGGAGTGAAGCTGACGGCGATCGGTATGACGCGTTCGAACGTCCCAGAAGTTCGCGAGGACGCAAGGTTTTCGCGCGAAGGGCAGCAAAACACCTTTCCTGCGGCCGTCTAGGCGCTAGCTCCGCGGAGCGTGCTCCCCAGGCTTCGGGCATTCGCTGGGCACATGGATGAATGCTGCGCCATCTTCGGATGTCTCGGCTTGGCCACGGCGATGCGCAGTCACGTAGAGCCATCCTGCTTCGATGGGCTGTTTGCATCGGGCGCACTGCGGGTCGGCGGCCATATACTTCTCACTTCCGTGTCCTCACTATCCCGGTCATCATTGTGCGCATCTCTACGCATCGGTAAGCCGTTATTGAGGAATATCGTTGTCGGGCCTGAAGTGCCGGCGGGTCGGTTAGGCGAGCACCGGGATCAGTAGCCGCGACGACGAGCGCACCGTGTTCAGGCTGCTGGTACCGACGCTGGCATGCCGGAAGTTCATGATTGCCGGCGTCGACGGGTCCTGGTCGTCGCTGGTGAGCGTCAGGCGAATGCGGTGGCCGGCCTTGAACCGCCGAGCGTTGGGAACCAACGGGATTCGATACACGACGTCCACGCCCAGCGGCACCGCCTGCGGGTTGCGGCAGGGCAGTACCGGCGCGCCGGGCCGGCTGGCCGCCTTGTCGACCTCGCGCAAGCTGGCACGCAACCAGCCGGCGGTCACCTCGGTCGCTTCCCCGTCAGGAGTCACGTCCTGCAGCATTGCCATCCACGCGGTATCGATCGCCGTCGCCGAGGCAACCAGCCGCAGCTCGATATCGCCGACCACATCGACGTCCTGGCTCAGCGGCCCGCTGGTCCAGATCAGC
The DNA here is from genome assembly GCA_963730415.1 of uncultured Actinomycetota bacterium. Lineage (GTDB taxonomy): Bacteria > Actinomycetota > Actinomycetes > Mycobacteriales > Mycobacteriaceae > Mycobacterium. Next base: position 389,329 of record CAVSSC010000011.1, read on the forward strand.
ATCGACGGCGGATCGATCTCGCTGGGCTTGATGCGCCCCAGCCCGGATCCCAAGACCATGAATTCACGGCTGCCCGGCTCGCCTTCGTCCTCGTCCAAGCTGCCATCGGCGCGCAGGGCCAGTTCACGATGCGAAGCTTGCGACGGCGGCCAGGAGTCGGCGGTTCGCCACTCCTCGGCGCCGGGCAGGAAGTACCGGATCGGTGGCCCGTCGGTGATCCCCGTGTCGCGGCCCTTGAGCCAGTGGTCGTACCAGGCGAGCGCCTCGGTGTGCATGCTCTCCCAGGGCCACGTCAGCCCGAACTTGCCAAGTATGCCCATCCGCACACATGCATTGTGCGACAGCGCTTTCCACGTCGCGAACGTCGAGGGAAGGTGCAGCGGCACATTTTCCCAGTCGCACCCCAGGTACACCGGAATGTCGACTTCTTTCAGCAACGGCAACAGATTTCGCTGCTCCCACCACTCATCGCGGGTGGGATGTTTGACTGCGGCCTGCTGCCACAATTCGTCCCACGGGTGTGGATTGTGCCGCAGCCGGAGAAGTTGGCGCAGCATGGTGACCGCCGCCTCGCCGTTCGCGGTTTCGAATTTCTTATGCACGCGTGGGTTGTTCAGCACGCGGCGCGCCAGACTGACTGGCTTGCTGCGCCACAGTTTGTCGCTGCGGTCGGAGGTCAGGCCCATCATGGCGAGGAACGATGTGGTGAATGACGAACTCAGTAGCCCGTGGTGGTTGGCGCCTTCGTAGAGGTCGCTCGTCACGGCGAGGGGGAAGATCGCTTTGAGGTGTGGCGGCCGCTCGACGGCTGCCTCCAGTTGGGTCATCGCAAAGTAACTGATACCGATCATCCCGACGTTTCCGTCGCACCACGGTTGAGCCGCGACCCACTCGACGAGATCGTGCACGTCGTGGCGTTCCTGAGCGTCGAAGAAGTTGAAGGTGCCACCGGAGCCGCAGGTGCCGCGCAGATTGGCGATGACGTGCACATAGCCGCGTGGCACCCAGAAGTCCGTCACGCCGGCCTCGATGAATCCGGCCGGAGCGCCGAGGTCCTGCATCTGCCGCGGGTAAGGCGAAGCGGCCAGCAGCGCCGGGAACCGACCGTCGGAATCGGGGCGGTGGATGTCGGCCAAAAGCGTTGTGCCGTCCCGCATGGCGATCGAGGTATTGATGTCGCTGCGCGACGCGTACTGCGGCTCGCTGAGGTTCCGGTATTGCCGGCCGGTGGTCTGCGGACCGTTGAGCGTCCTAATAGCTTCGCGCATAGTTTCACGCTACGTTGAGACTAGTCTCAACGCAAGATGAAACTTCACGGTATGGTGGGACGGTGCCGAAGCGACCAATCACCCCGGGCCCGCGCGACGAGCGTGGCGTACTGGCAGCGCGCATCCTGGCCGCCGCTCGCGACGAATTCGCCGAACACGGCTGGGCCGGCACGGCAATCCGGGCTGTCGCCAGGGCCGCCGACGTGGACCCGGCGCTGATCTACCACTACTTCGGTTCCAAGGAGGGTCTGCTTGATGCCGCTACCGCGCCGCCGCAGAAGTGGCTCGACTCCGTCGTCAGGACGTGGGCGACGCCAAAGGCCGGCCTGGGCCAGCAACTAATCCGCAACGTGCTGGACGCCTGGACTGACGAGGACATCGGTCCTGCTCTGCGGGCGGTGGTGCTGACCGCCGCCCACGAAACCAAGACGCGGGACAAGCTACGGCTGATCGTGGAGCGCGGTCTGATAGGTGAATCCACCCTGGGAGACGACGAGGGCGAGCGACTGCGTCGCAGTGGCTTGATCGCAAGCCAGCTGATCGGCTTCGCGTTGTTGCGCTACGTCTGGAAGATCGAGCCGATTGCGTCGATGCCCGACGACGAGGTGGTGGCGGCGATGGCGCCGAACCTGCAGCGCTACGTCGACGGCGACATCACCTAGCACATAGCCCAATGGGGACCGACCAACCAGGACAATGACCGAATGCGTCTCGCGCGGGTTCTTCGGGTGGCGGTCGCGGTGGGGCTGGCCGCGGTGCTCGGTGCCGCAACCGCGCAGGCAAGTCCTGACGTGCCGCCGGTCAGCGACGCCGCGCACGCGGCCGGATTCGTCGACGTCCGAAATGTCGTTCCCGACGCCGTGATCGACCTGCGCTACGCGACGACAAACAATTTCACCGGCACGCAGTTGTACCCGTCCGACGCCCGATGCCTTGTACACCAATCGATGGCTCCCGGCCTCGCCGCGGCAGCCGCCGCGTTGCGCCCGCAGGGCCACGTGCTGGTGTTCTGGGACTGCTATCGGCCCCACGACGTTCAGGTCAAGATGTTCAACGTGGTTCCCAACCCGGCCTGGGTCGCACGCCCGGGTCAGTATGCGCACAGCCACGAGTCGGGGCGTTCGGTCGACGTGACATTCACAGCGACACAGCAACCATGCCCGTCCGGGCAACACGCGGGCGGACTTTGCCTGGCCGACATGGGCACCGACTTCGACGACTTCAGTTCGCGGGCAACCGCTTTCGCAACCCAGGGCGTCAGCGCCGAAGCTCAGGCTAACCGGGCCGCGCTGCGGAAGGCCATGAACTATGGCGGTTTGAATGTGTATTCGGGCGAGTGGTGGCATTTCGACGGTCCAGGAGCCGCCGTCGATCGCCCGATTCTCAACGTCCCGCTCGACTAGCTTTCTCATATTATGAGACAGAAATATCATATCGTGGGTCAGCACGGTAAGCTCCGATGCTAGGGACGCGCCAACCAAGGGACCGCACAGTGAACGACGAGCATCGGGCCGCCTATACACACGGACATCACGAGTCAGTGCTACGCGGTCACCAGCGACGCACCGCGGAGGACTCCGCGGCCTACCTGCTGCCCTACCTGAGGCCGGGCTTGTCCGTGCTAGACGTCGGTTGCGGACCCGGGACGATCTCCGCTGACCTGGCCGCCCGGGTCGCGCCCGGATCGGTGACGGCCGTCGACCAATCCGCCGACGTCCTCAGCGTGGCCCGCTCCGAAGTCCAGCAGCGCAACCTGTCGAACGTTTGGTTCGCGACCGCCGACGTGCACAAGCTCGACTTCCCTAATGACACATTCGACGTCGTCCACGCACACCAGGTGCTGCAGCATGTCGCCGATCCGGTGGGAGCACTGCGGGAGATGAGGCGGGTGTGTGCGCCGAACGGCATTGTGGCGGCCCGAGATGCCGACTATGCGGGCTTCATCTGGTTCCCTAAGCTTCCGGCGCTGGATCTTTGGCGAGATCTCTACGACCGGGCCGCTCGTGCCAACCACGGCGAACCGGATGCGGGCCGGCGGTTGCTGTCATGGGCCCAGCAAGCGGGATTCGACGACGTCACGCCTACGGGCAGCCTGTGGTGCTACGCGACGCCCGCGACGCGCGAATGGTGGGGTGGAATGTGGGCCGACCGAATTCTGCACTCGCGGGTGGCTGGCGACCTACTGGATTTGGGTCTGGGGACGACCGCGCAGCTTGAGGAGATCTCCGCGGCGTGGCGTGCCTGGGCCGAGGCACCGGACGGTTGGATCGCGATACCGCATGGCGAAATCCTCTGCCGGGCGTAGGTCCACCGGCCTAACACACTCGTTTACCCAGGTCAGCGAGGCGGTATTGGCATTCTCTTTTTTTGCAAGTACGTTATTCATCGATGGATAACGCTGCTCAGACCCCATCCGGCATTCCGCTTGCGCCGGTGTACGGCCCGGGGGATATAACTGCGCCACCTCCACAGCCGGGGGAGTTCCCCTTCACCCGGGGGAACTTCGCGTCCGGCTACCGCGGCAAGCTCTGGACGTTCCGCCAATATTCGGGTTTCGGCACCGCCGAGGAATCCAACCGCCGTTACCGCTACCTGCTGGATCAAGGTGGGACGGGGCTGTCGGTGGCGCTCGACCTGCCCACCCAGTGCGGATACGACTCCGACGATCCCGAGTTCGGCGAGGAGGTCGGCCGGGTCGGCGTCGCGGTGGACACCCTGGCCGACGCCGAAATCCTGTTCGACGGCATTCCGCTGGACAAGATCAGCACCAGCATGACGATCAACGGAACCGCGGCGATCCTGCTGGCGTTCTACGTCGCCGCCGCCGAACGAAAAGGTATACCGCGGGCCAAGCTCACCGGCACCATCCAAAACGACATCCTCAAGGAGTACGCCTCTCGCGGCACCTGGATCTGGCCGCCGGAGCCGTCGCTGCGGCTGATCGCCGACACCATCGAGTTTTGCGCGGCCGAGGTCCCAAAATTCAACGCTATCTCGGTGGCCGGGGCCCATTTTCGCGACGCCGGGGCCAACGCGGTGCAAGAGATGGCGTTCACCCTGGCCGACGGTGTGACCTATTGCGACACCGTGGTGGAACGGGGTCGGATGACCATCGATCAGTTCGCGCCGCAGATCTCGTTCTTCTTCTACACCCACGGGGATTTCTTCGAAGAGATCGCCAAATACCGGGCGGGGCGCCGGCGCTGGGCGACGATCGTGCGGGAACGCTACGGGGCGACGACGGACAAGGCGTCGATGTTCCGCTTCGGTTGCGTGTGTGGCGGCGCGTCGCTGTATGCGCCGCAGGCGCACAACAACGTCGTTCGGGTGGCCTACGAGGCGATGGCGGCGGTGCTGGGCGGCGTCCAGTCGATGTTCACCGCGGCCTGGGACGAGCCGTTCGCACTGCCCACCGAGGAGTCCACCACGCTGGCGCTGCGCACCCAGCAGATCCTGGCCTATGAAACCGGTGTGGCCGGCGTCGCCGATCCGCTCGGGGGTTCCTACTTCGTCGAGGCGCTCACCGACGCCACCGAAGCCCGCATCATCGAGATCATGGATGACCTCGAGCGCCACGGCGGGATGGTCAGCGCGATCGAGGACGGCTATTTGCAGGGTCTGATCGCCGACGAAGCCTTTCGGACGCATCAGGACATCGAAGCGGGCACCCGTCCCGTCGTCGGGGTCAACCGATTCGTGTCCGAGGAGCCCGAACCGGATGTCGTCACCTACGAGCTCGACGCCGAGGGCCGCGATCTGCAGCTCAAGCGGCTCTCCAAGGTAAAGGCCGAAAGAGATTCGGCCGCAGTAGAATCCAGCCTTGCGGCACTGTCGCGTGCCGCCGAAGGAAACGACAACTTGATGCACAAGCTGATCGACTGCGCCAACGTCTACTGCACGGTCGGTGAAATGGTCTCCGCGCTCAAGGCGGTGTGGGGCGAATTCCAGCAACCGGTGGTGTTCTAGGTGGCCGTTCGGATTCTGGTTGCCAAGCCCGGCCTGGACGGGCACGACCGCGGCGCCAAAATCGTCGCGCGTACGCTGCGTGATGCCGGCTTTGAGGTGATCTACACCGGCATCCGGCAGCGCATCGAAGACATCGCCTCGATCGCCGTCCAGGAAGACGTAGCCGTCGTGGGTTTAAGCATCCTGTCCGGTGCTCATCTGGCGCTCACCGCGCGCACCATCGAAGCATTGCGCGCCGCCGACGCCGCTGACATCGCCGTCGTCGTCGGGGGAACGATTCCGCACGCCGACGTACCCAAGCTGCTATCCGCCGGTGCCGCCGCGGTGTTTCCTACCGGGACACCGCTCGACGTGCTCGTGCGCGAGATCCGCGCACTGACCGGCACCCCCCAACCTGCCTCGCAAACAGCCTCGGAGGAAGAGTGCGCATCGGAGTAATGATCGGACCCGAGCGTGGAGATTCCGCGCGCAAGGTCACCCGGATGCTGGCCGATATCGACTGGGCCGAGACCGCCGGCCTGGACAGTGCCTGGATTCCCCAGATCCCCAACGACTTCGATGCGCTCGTTGCCGTGGCCCTGCTCGGGACTCGCAGCAGCCGCGATCGAACTGGGCACCGCGGTCGTTCCGCTGCAGGCGCAGCACCCAATTGCGTTGGCCCGGCAAGCTTTATCGGTGCATGCCGCCACCGGTGGCCGACTGGTGCTGGGCGTCGGCCCGTCGCACCACTGGATCGTGGCCGACATGCTCGGGATTCCCTACGAGCGGCCAGCCGCATATACCCGGGACTACCTGGAAGTGCTGCACGCCGCATTCGCCAACCCTGGCCCGGTCGACGTGGAGAACGACACCTTCCGAGTGCACAACCCACTCGACCTGGGTCCGGTGGCGCCTTTGCCGGTGTTAGTCGCCGCGCTCGGGCCGGTGATGCTGACGATCGCCGGCGAGCGGGCCGACGGCACCATCCTGTGGATGGCCGATGAACGCGCCGTGGCCGAGCACGTCGTGCCGCGGATCACCAAGGCCGCCGACAACGCGGGTCGCCCTGCCCCGCGCATTGTCGCCGGCATCCCGGTCTGCCTATGTGGCGCAGGCGAAGTCGACGCCGCGCGCGAGCGCGCCAACCGGATCCTGGGGGAGGCCGAGGTCTCGCCCAACTATCAGCGACTGCTCGGGTACGGCGACGCCAAGGATGTGGGCGATATCTGCGCGGCCGGCGACGAGAACACAATCCTGGCCCGGATGCGTCGCTTCGCCGACGCCGGCGTGACCGATCTGTCGGTGCGGCTGCTGCCGATCGGCGACAACCGGGACGAGCTGGTCGCCTCCAAACGCCGAACCCGCGAGATGATCGCCGCGCTGGCAACGGAGTTGCGGTGACCCCTGGGGACTCCGGACCGCTGGCGGGAATACGGATTCTCGAGGTCGGCACCATGCTGGCGGGCCCGTACGCCACCATGCTGCTCGCCGATCTCGGTGCCGAGGTCACCAAGATCGAACCCTTAGGCGGGGAGATCTCCCGCGGGGTCGGGCCCAGCTACTTCGCTAGCCTCAACCGCAACAAGTCCAGTATCTGTCTGGACCTCAATTCCGATGTGGGACAGCAGCGCTTGGGCGAACTGGTGTCGCAATCCCACGCGGTGCTGGTGAACCTGAAACCGTCGGCCATCCGCCGACTGGGGCTCACCTACGAGGCATTGCGACGGTGGAACGACCGGATCGTGTGCGTAGCGATCACCGGCTTCGGGCTGCACGGCGGCGACGATCCGGCTTTCGACTATGTGGTTCAGGCGGTCGACTGGTATCGCCGCATTGACCGGCGATCCGGACGGCCCGCCGACGCTGCCCGGTTACTCGTCAGCCGACAACTCCACCGGAATGTGTGCGGCGCTGGGACTTCTGGCCAAGATCATCTCCGGCACCGGCGGGCAAGTGGATGTGTCGCTGCGCGACGTCATGCTGTCGCAGCTCAACTATCACGCCTCCGCCTACCTCAACAACGGCGTCGAGCCGCAGCGGCGGCCATACGGAGCGCATTCGTATTATGTTCCAGCGCAACTCTTCCCGACCGCAGACGGTTATCTGGCGCTGTTCATCACGCACGACGGCTTCTGGAAATCTTTTGCCGCCGAGGCGAATATCGACGGCTTCGAAAGGATGGCTGAACGGGTTGCCCGGCGCGATGAGGTGCTGGCCGTCGTCACAGCAGCACTGGCGACCGACACCGCCGCCGGCTGGGAACGGCGACTGCGTCCACTTGGAGTGCCGGCAGCGGCCGTCCGAACGCTGCCCGAGGCGCTCAAAGCGACTCCGGAAGTGGTTGTGACAGCGGGCGATTTCCGCCTCGTCGGTAGTCCGATCCACGTTTCCGGTTATCAGCCTGAGTACCGGCCACCGCCGAAGTTGGCCGACGACACCGCTTGAGCGTGACCGCAGGGTCACGTTCGAGGTGTGTTTCGTTCACGGATTCGCTGTGTCGAAGCTGTCGATCGGGGACCGCGCGGCTGGACGGCGATCGTCGTGCACGCCAGCGGAATCGGCCCAGACCGCATTCATCAGGCATACGGGCACGGGTTCACCGGGCAGCACCCACGCCGGTGTTTCGTTGATCACTCGGAAATATTTCAACGGGTAAATGGAGTTTCAGCCGTAAAGGCTCGTTGACGTCAACTGACCCGTCGTCTCGTTGTGACCCGGAAGGCCGACCGATGACAGATAAGCGCCGGCCCACCGCGCTGGGATTCCACCCCGGCGAGCTAGCCGTCCAGCAACAGGTTGGCGTGCAGGCACAAGCGGCCCGGCTGGCGCCGATGGTCGCGGGCGGCGAGTTACCGCCGGGGTCAGCGCGTTCCTCGCCAAGGCAATGTTCGCCGCCATCACCGCCCGGGATCGAACCGGCCGACTATGGATTTCGCCACTACTGGGGCGGCCCGGCTTCCTGCGGGTCTCGTCACCGACCAGGCTGTTGATCGACTCCATCCCGACCGCCGAAGACCCCTTGCACGCGTTGCCCGCCGACCAGCCGGTCGGGCTGCTCGTCATCGACTTCGCCACCCGACGCCGCGTACGCATCAACGGCGTCCTCACCTTTGCCGGCGCCGGCGGGCTGTCGATCGAAGTCGAGCAGGCTTACGGCAATTGCCCGCAATACATTCAGCAGCGACGCCTGCACATCGGCCCAACAAACGCGGACAACAGCCTCCCGGGTGTGTCCCGCGGCAATGCGTTGCAATCAGAGGACATTCGCCTCGTGCAGGCTGCAGACACGTTCTTTCTGGGCACCACCCATCCCGACTCCGGCAATGATGCGTCCCACCGAGGTGGTCCGAACGGTTTCGTCCGCGTTGCGCCCGATCACTTGTGGTGGCCGACTATCCGGGCAACAACATGTTCAACAGCTCTGGCAACCTCTTTGTCGACCCCACTGCCGCGCTCCTCTTCGCCGACTTTCGTAGCGGCGCAACGCTTCAGCTGTCCGGCACCGCCACCATGCGCTGGGACGCCGCCAGTGCCGGCGACGACGCCCACACCGGGCGCCGCGTGGTGTTCACCCCGCAGGAGGTGATCGCCATAACGGCGCACCTGCCGGGTGAGACCGACCACACCCCTTACTCCCACAATCCACCGCTGACCGACGGCTAAATCGCAGGGACGCCGCTCGAGCGTGACGCTTCCTATTCCGGCCCGGTGAGGTGGGCTTCGGCGAGCTTGCGGAAAGCCGCCACCAGACGGCTGCGGTCCCCGGCACGAGTCGCCAATACGACATGGCTGGGCTCGACGTTTTCCAAGGGGACGGTGGTGATGTCGGGGCGCAGGCTATTGCCGTGAAAGCCGGCCGTGATGGCGACCGCCTGCCCGGAGGCGATGAGTTCGAACTTGTCCTCGAGCGCTTCGATGAACGGACCGTCGGGTGCGCGGCGCCCATCGGGCCGAGGATCGATGCGCCAGAAGGCGCTCCACGCCGGATCGGAGTGCCGCACCCGCGGCATGGGTTCGTCGGCGATGTCGTCGAGGGTGACTGATTCCCTGCCTGCCAGGCGATGGTCGATGGGCACCGCCAGCACCCGGGGCTCGTCGTAGAGGATCGTCACGTGCAGCTGGTCGGTCGGAAACGGCAGCCGGGTCACCACCACGTCCACCCGATGGTCGAGTAGCGCGTCACGCGTTTGGTTCCAATCCAGGTGCAAGACTTGCACGTCGGCGTCGGGGTGCTCGCGGCGCAACTCGCGCACCGCCGGGGTGACGATCAGGCCCGTCGTGTAGCCGATCGTGATGCGGCTGGGTTGGGCGGCGGCCCGGGCCTGCGCGGTGGCTTGAGCGGCCGAGCGCAGCAGGGCCTTGGCCCGGGGCAGGAATACCTCGCCGGCCTCGGTGAGCCGGGTGCCTTGCGGCGTGCGATCCAACAGGCGGACGCCCAGCTGCTGCTCGAGGCGGCGGATCTGCCGGCTCAACGACGGCTGGGCGACCCGCAGCGCGGTGGCCGCGCGCCCGAAGTGTCGGTGTTCGGCCACCACAACGAAGTACCCGACCAGTCGCAGGTCGAGGTCTACCTCGGCGATGCCGAGTCAGTCATGCGCTCATTGTAGCGCTGATCGGGGTGCCGTTCTCCATAGACCCCTATTAATCTGCAGTGATGCTCGAAATTGCATCACGCCATATGGAATAGGCCTTGGACAGGCTGCCCGGGGCGGTCATTGACTTGATGGCATCGACCAGAAAGGCATCTTCCATGCACGTCTTTGTTACTGGCGCGACCGGACACATCGGTTCGGCCGTCGTCGACGAACTCCTCGAAGCCGGGCACCAGATCACCGGCCTGGCTCGGTCCGACGAGTCCGCCGCTGCCCTGACGGCGAAGGGTGTCAAGGCGCACCGGGGCGACCTTGACGACCTCGACGGCCTGCGGGCCGCCGCCGCAGCAGCCGACGGTGTCATCCACCTCGCCTTCAGACACGACTTCGACGACTATGCGGGCGCCGCCCAGACGGATCTGCGCGCTGTCGAGACCATGGGCGAGGCGCTCGTCGGCTCCGATCGGCCTTTCGTCATCACCTCGGGAACGCTCCTGCTCGCACTCATCGGGCAATGGCGGTGTTGGGACCGAACAAGACACACTGCCCGGCGGACCACGGGTCGACTCGGAGAACGCGGTGATCGCACTGGCCGAGCGTGGGGTGCGGTCGTCGGTCGTGCGACTTTCGCCGTTGGTGCACAGCAACCTGGATCACCACGGCTTCGCCCACCATCTGATCGACACCGCCCGCGACACCGGCGTGTCCGCCTACATCGGCGACGGGGCCAACCGCTGGCCCGCCGTCCACACGCTCGACGCCGCACACCTATACCGACTCGCGCTCGAAAAGGCGCCCGCGGGAACGCGGTTGCACGGGGTTGCCGACGAGGGCGTGCCGTTCCGTGACATCGCCGCCGTTATCGGCCGCCATTTGAATGTGCCGGTAGTCAGCATTTCCAACGAAGAGGCCAGCCACTTCGGCTTTCTGTCTGTATTCGCATCTCTTGACAACCCGACCTCGAACGCCCTGACCCAGAAGGTGCTGGACTGGCATCCCGAACGGCCCGGGCTGATCGAGGACCTCGACGCAGGCCATTACTTCGGCGAGTAGACCTTTCGAAGGAGGGGGATCGTTGTGCAGACGACCCCGGTCGACGCGGCCCGAAAAGCGTTGGGGCCGATCGGCGTATGCCTGCCGGGCTCATTGACCGGGACACCGTCGGTTGATTTACAACGCGAGGCCGTCAGCCGGCTGGAAAGCGCCGGATACCGCACCGTCTGGACCAATGAGGTCATCGGCAAGGACGCCTTGGTGCAACTGGCCGTGCTGCTGTCCGCCACCGAGCGGATGATCTTCGGCACCTGCATCGCCAATATCTGGGCCCGGCCGGCTCAGACTATGCATTCCGCGGCTGCCCTACTGGCCCAAGCGTATCCAGGCCAGTTCATGCTCGGCCTCGGGGTTGGTTACCCGGCGCAAGCGGCCAGTACCGGCCAGGCATTCGGCACCCCGCTGGCCACGATGCGTGATTACCTGGGCCGGATGGACAGCCCGACGTGGCCGCCGGCGCCCGACGTGGCGTATCCACGCATCATCGCCGCCAATGGCCCGAAAATGCTTGCGCTGGCTGGCGAGATCGCCGACGGGGCGATGCCGGCGGTGCTGCCTCCTGAGTTCACCGCGCAGGCCCGGCGGGTGCTCGGACCGGACAAGCTCCTGGTTGTCGGACTGTCCGTAGTCGGCGACCTTGACGCCGATCGGGCGAAAGCGACTGCGCGGCAAACTGTGTCGAACAGGCTCGGCGTGCCGTGGTACGCGGCCAGGATCTCCGGGCTGGGCTACTCAGCCGATGACATCACCCAGGCGAGCGACCGGGTGGTGGATGCGATTGTCGCCCACGGCGACTCCGCAGCCATCGTCGCCAAAGTGCGCGAGCACCTGGTCGCCGGGGCGGATCACGTCACGCTTGTGCCGCCCATCGGCGGCGACTTTGCCACGGGCGTGGTCCAACTCGCGCAACTGGCGCCGGCGCTAGCCGAGCTCGGTTAGCCGCCGTACTCGGTTGTCACCTCGAGTAGCCGCATGATCGGCGGCGGATCCAACTGCAGGGCATCCGACATGTGTAGCTGGCCGGCGTTGGCGATCATGCTGTCCAAGATGGCCTGAAGATTGTCGCCTTCGACCTCGTAGAGAGCGACATACGGGCCATCGCCGTCAACGGGACGTAGGCGGCGCGCCGACACGAAACCGTCGAGAGCCACGAGCTCACCCAGGTGGACTTCGTCGTACCAGGTGTTGTACTCCTGGTCGCGCTCGGGCGAACTGGGTCGACTCTCAACGAGGATGATGCCCTTGGCCATCGTCGCCACCTCACTCCTGACTGCTACTCGTAGCGCACCGTGACCGAATCCGTATCCGGTACGCCCTGGCACGTCAGAATGTAGCCCTCAGCGACTTCGTCGTCTTCCAGAGCGTCGTTGACCCGCATGGTCGCATGGCCCTCGACGAGTTTGGCCATGCACGTACCACAATTGCCCGCCTCGCAACTGAACGGCGGCTCCAGGCCGGCCCGCCGCGCACTCTCCAATAGAGTCTCGCCGGGGACCATTGGCACCGAGACCTTCTTGCGGTCCAGATGGATCGTCACCGTGCCGGCTCCGGAGCCGTTTGATGCGGGATCTGTCACCCGTGGGGTCTCCTCGATGATCCGGGTGACCGTCACCTTGACCGCCCCCTCCCGTACTTGCATTCTTCAGTATAGAGAATACTATTCTCATCAAGCGATAGGATCTTCTCAAGACTGCGTTGATGTCGGGTCAGCCTGGCCTGTCAGGGAAGGACGGGACGTGACCGAGCCGGCTGCGGTCGTGTTCGAGGAACAGCGATTCAGCCTGCCCCAGCTCGACGCGTTGGCCGACGGCTGGGCCGCGACCCTGACAAAAAACGGTGTCACGGCAGGTCAACGGATCGCGGTCATGGCGTCCAACCGGCCGGAGTTCGTCGCCGTCTTGCTTGCGATCTGGCGGCTGGCTGCAACAGCGGTACTCATCAGCCCCGCGTGGAAGCGCGACGAGGTCGACCACGCGCTCGCACTGACCAGCCCCGCGCACGCCGTCGGGGACCATCCGGTACTGGCCAGCCTGATGCCGATGCTGCACTTGGACGAGCCGATCACTCCCGGAGAGCCGATAGCTGGCTCGCCATCGCCTCGGGCCGACGCGGTGCTGGTGTTCAGTTCCGGCACCACCGGCCTGCCGAAGGCCGTCCGGCACACCCACGCCTCGCTGGATGAGGCCGTGCGGCACTGGCGCGAAGCGCTGCAGCTGACGCGGCGCGACCGGATTCAAATTGCCACACCGCCGTCACACATCCTCGGGCTGCTGAACACTCTTACGGCACTGCGGACCGGCGCCTGCATGCGGCTGCATGCCCGGTTCGACATCGACCGCATGCTGCATCACATCGAAAACGACCGCATCACAGTGGAGATGGCGGTCGCACCGATCGCGCTGGCCATCGCCTCGCATCCCAACCTCGAGTCTTATGACCTGTCTTCGCTGCGCTACATCATGTGGGGGGCGACGCCGGTCAGCGCCCACGTCGCGGAGACGGTGACCCGGCGCACCGGTGTCGGTTGGGTCCCCGCCTACGGGACCACGGAATTGCCTGTCATCGCCTGTAATCCGATCGAGGGTGCCCGGCTTGACGCTGTCGGCCGTCCGGTGTCAGGTGTGGACCTGCGGGTGGTTTCGCTGCAGACCGGCGAGCCGGGCTGCCCAGGGGAGGTCGGCGAGATCCAGGCCCGGTCGCCGTCGCTCATGGCCGGCTACCTGCCGGCCGAAGCGACCGCCGAGGCGATCCACGACGGCTGGTACCGGACCGGCGATGTTGGCTGGCTCGACGCCGGCGGTTGGCTGCGGATCACCGACCGCCTGAAAGAGATGATCAAAGTGCGCGGTTTCCAGGTCGCGCCAGCCGAGATCGAGACGGTGCTGCACGGTCATCCGGCCGTCAAAGACTGTGCAGTGTTCGGCGTTCCCGACGGAATCAACGGGGAAGCGGTCGTTGCCGCGGTTGCGGCGTCCGCACCCGTCGACGCCGCCGAGCTGGCCGCGCGGGTCGACGAGAAGTTGGCGTCCTACAAACATCTGAGCCGGGTCGTGTTCGTGCCCGACATTCCTCGCCTGCCCTCGGGCAAGGTGCTGCGCCGAGTCCTAAAGGAGCGCTATGGATGTACGTCTGACAGCTGAACAACAGCAATTACGTGACGCCGCCGCCAAGCTGGCCGACGATCTTGGGCCTGGAGCGGTTCAGGATCTCGCCGACGAGAGCCGAATTGCGCGTCTGGACAAGCAGATCGCGACGACCGGCTGGCGATTGCTGCGCTCCGACGGGGCATCGGGCGTCGAAGTAGCCATTGTCGCTGAGGAATTCGGACGCCGACTCGTCGACGCACCGTTTCTCGGTCCAATACTGGCCGACGATCTGGCCCGGCGGATTGGTACCGACAGCGCGGAAACGACTTTAACGACCATAGCCGTCGACGAGCGCGCCATCGACGCTCGCGGCGCGCGGCGCGCCCTGATGCTCTCCGGTAGCGTGATCCTGGCGACAGACCTGGACGCCGGTCGCACTTGCGCCGATTTGACCCGCGCCGAGGCTGGCATGGTGGGGTCACCGGTGACTCTCGGCGAGGTGACCTCCGACGTTGCCGCACAATGGCAGGCGCTCGCACTGGTAACCACGTCGGCAGACCTGGTCGGAATCGCGCGGGGCGCACACGCTGTCGCCTGCGATTACGCGAAAATTCGGGAACAGTACGGCAATCCGATCGGCTCCTATCAAGCCGTCGCACACATGTTGGCCGAAAGCCTTGCGCTGATTGAAGGTTCGGTGAGCGTGTTGCGGCATGCCGCGTGGGCGGTCGACGAACTGGCGCCGGCCGAAGCCGTTCGGGCCGCCCAAGTCGCAAAGATCTACTGCGCGCGCGCTACCCGCACGGTCTGCGAGACCGCCGTGCAGGTGCACGGTGGCATCGGCAATACCTGGGACTGCCTGGTTCATGTCTACCTGCGCCGTGCGCTGACATCGACCGAACTGTGGCCCGTAACGCTGAAGGAGATCGACTTTGGACTTTCGTGACTCACCCGACGAGGCTGCCTTCCGGGAGCGGCTGCGAACGTGGCTTTCCCTGCACGCCAAAGACTTTCCCGGCTCCGGTGACGAGTATTGGGCCCGGCAGGCCGAGTGGCATCAGGCCCTCTATGAGGGAGGGTTTTTTGGGCTGTCGTGGCCCCGCGAGTACGGCGGTCAGGAGCTGCCGCCCGTTTACGACGTCATCCTGGACGAAGAGCTGGCGCGTGCCGGTGCCCCGCCGCGCCCGAGCGTGGGCTACCTGATCTACGGCATTGGCAGGCACGCGAGCGAGGAACTGCGTCGACGCTTCCTGCCCGGCATCATCAACGGCACCGAGCGGTGGTGCCAGGGTTTCAGTGAGCCCGGCGCCGGCTCGGATCTGGCATCGCTGACTACCACCGCGCGCCGTGAAGGCGACACATATGTGGTGCACGGACACAAGATTTGGACCAGCTATTCCGACGTGGCTGACTGGTGTTTATTGCTGGCCCGCACGGACCCCGAAGCCAAACGCCACCGAGGCTTGTCAGCATTCATACTCGAGATGAAACAGCCTGGTGTGCAACAGCGCCCGCTGCGCATGATTAACGGAGTCACCAACGAATTCGGTCAGGTGTTCTTCGATGGCGCGACGGTGCCGGCCGACCGGATGGTCGGTGCTCCCGGCGACGGGTGGGCGGTCGCCATGACCGTCGTCGGACACGAGCGCGAACCGTCCACGCTCGGCTACGCGGCCCGATACGGCAAGCTCGTCCGAAGTCTGTTCGCGCGCAACGATGGTCCAGTACCTGAAGAGCTCGCGTGGGCGGCAGTCCAGTCGGAAATGCTGACGCATCACGTGCGGCGGCGGCTGTCCGAACAGCTGGACGGGGTGTCGCACGGGCCCGAAGGATCGCTCGACAAGCTGTTGATGACCTGGGTCGAGCAATCCGTCGGGCACGCCGCACTGGCAGTCGCAGGGACTCGCGATCCAGATCTGCTCGGCGCCTATCTGTATAGCCGTGCGCAGAGCGTGATGGGCGGGACATCACAGATACAGAAGAACATCATCGCTTCACGCATCTTGGGATTGGGAGTCTGACGTGTACGACATGCCTACCGAAATCGACGTCCGTGCCGAAGGTGCGCTGCGGATCATCACGCTGAACCGGCCGGATTCGCTCAATTCGGTCAACGACAGCTTGCATTCCGGACTCGCGCGACTGTGGCAGCGACTAAGCGACGATCGCAGCGCCCGCGCCGCGGTGCTCACCGGTGCCGGTAGGGCATTTTCGGCAGGCGGTGATTTCGCGTATCTGGAGGAGTTGGCAGGCGATGCCGATCTGCGGGCCAAGACCATCGCGGACGGACGCGAAATTGTGCTGGGCATGGCGAGGTGCCGAATTCCGGTGGTGGCCGCGGTCAATGGCCCGGCCGTTGGGCTTGGCTGCAGCCTCGTCGCGCTGAGCGACATCGTCTACATCGCCGAGAACGCCTATCTGGCCGATCCGCATGTGCAGGTGGGATTGGTGGCTGCCGATGGTGGGCCGCTGACCTGGCCGTTGCACATCAGTCTGCTGCTGGCCAAGGAGTACGCATTGACGGGCACGCGAATTCACGCCGAGCGAGCCGTCGAACTCGGGTTGGCCAACCACATGGTCGCCGATCCGGTCGCCGAAGCGCTGGCCTGCGCGAAGCGGATCATGGAGCTGCCGCAGCAAGCGGTCGAAAGCACCAAGCGGGTGCTCAACATTCATCTGGAACGGGCTGTCCTCGCCAGTCTGGACTATGCCCTCTCGGCCGAGCATCAGTCGTTCACGACCGAGGACTTCAGGTCGATCATCACCAAGCTGAGCGCGGGCAAAAACTGACGCGATCGCAGATCAGTCGTGTTGCCGCAGGAAGTCACGCATCACCTGATCGAACCGGTCTGGCTCCTCGATGAAAGGCATGTGAGCGCTCGACTCGAACAACTCGAATCGCGAGCCGGCGATACGCTGGTGCATTTCCCGCATGTGTTCGGGCGCGCATTCGTCGAATCTGCCGGCAAGGACAAGGGTCGGCAACGTGATTTCGGCTAACCGGTCGAACACATCCCAGTTTCGGATGGTTCCGACGATGTGAAAGTCGCTCGGTCCGAACATCGTCTCGAAGATCTCGGTGCCCATGTTCCTGAACGCTTCCAGAAGTTCTGTGGGCCAAGGACGAACGCGGCAAAGATAGGTTTCGTTCCAGGTACGGATCGCATCCTGGTATTCGGCTGCGTAGGTCGTGCCCGCAGCTTCATGACGTTCGATGGCGGATTGAGTTGCTGGGTCCAGTTCAGATTTCAAGCGGGCAACCATGTCCGAAAACTGCGGTATGGACGCGATGCTGTTCGAGATCGTGAGGCTGACGGTCCCGGATGTCGCGTCGAGCACATACTGTTGCGCCATCATCCCGCCCCATGAATTGCCAAAGACATGGAAGCGGTCCAGACCTAGCGCCTGCACCACCGCGTCCATTTCGGCCACGGAGCGTTGCATGGTCCAAAGTTCGGTGTTCGACGGGCATTCGGAATTCCCGCACCCGAGCTGATCCCAGAAAATGACTTCTCGTTCGTTAGCCAAACGTTCCAGCGAGCTCAAGTAGTTGTGCGGTAAACCAGGGCCGCCATGAACCACAAGCAGTGGCAGACCCGTTCCGCCACCAACCCGCTTGAACCACACATTCCCGCCCGGGACCGCGATCGTCCCTTCCGGCTGAGTCATTCCACCCTCCTGACCAACCGTTGCGGACGGCGCCTCAGGGCAGTGTAGGCAGGCCCCACCCCGCGCGACGGACAAGCGGGCAAGAGCCGCCCTCCTTGCAACTCGTACTCTCGGGTTGAGAGAATAGTGTTCTCATGAATGTGCGGTTGGCCCTCGAGTCCCGCAACGTACTCGCCGAACTGGAGAAGACCTGTGCCTGAAGCCGTCATCGTGTCCGCCCTGCGCACCCCCATCGGCACCGCTCGAAAGGGAACGCTGCGCGACACCACTGCGTTCGACCTGGCGCATCACGTGGTCACCGAAGCGGCTAAGGATCTGGATCCGGCGCAGGTCGACGATGTGATCCTGGGCGAGGGTCTCTACGGCGGCGGCGTGGTCGCACGCCACGCGGCCATCACGGCAGGCCTGACCCAGGTGCCCGGTTTGGCCAACAATCGACACTGCGCGGCTGGCCAGGCGGCCGTGCAAAGTGCGGCGGCAAGCGTGCGTGCCGGGATGGATCAGCTCGTCATCGCCGGTGGCGTGAATTCGGCCTCCACGTCCCCACGGTCCCGGATGCAAGTGGACGGCGAGTGGGTCGACTGGTTCCCGCCGACCCACCCAGACCGTCCCGACGCGCCGAACCTCGACATGTCGATCACCGTCGGCTGGAACGCCGCAGTCAAAGCGGGAGTGAGTCGCGAGGAGATGGACGCGTGGGCGCTGCGGTCACACCGCAATGCGATCGCCGCGATCGACGAAGGCCGCTTCAAAGAAGAAATAGTTCCCATCGAGACGCCGCACGGGCTGTTCTCGATTGACGAGCACCCGCGCCGTGACACCAGCATGGAGAAGCTGGCCGCGCTCAAGCCGCTGCACCCAGAAATCGAGGGCTTTTCCATTACCGCCGGCAACGCCTGTGGTGCCAACGACGGTGCCGCGGTGCTGACGATCGCGAGCGACCAGCTTGGGCTGCCGGCGCTGGCCACCGTACGGTCCTGGGCGTCCGTCGGTGTCGACCCCGCGATCACCGGCTTGGCGCCGGTGGAGGCGATACCGAAAGCGCTTGCCCGCGCCCAGCTTTCGATCTCCGATGTCGACCTGTTCGAAATCAACGAGGCCTTTGCGGCGATGTGCGTAGCTACCGTCAAGCTGCTCGACCTTGACCCGGACAAGGTCAACGTCAGCGGCAGCGGCTGCTCGCTGGGACACCCGGTGGCGGCGACTGGGGCCAGGATGCTGGTCACCCTGGTGCACGAATTGCGCCGCCGCGGCGGCGGAATCGGGGTGGCGGCCATGTGCGCGGGCGGCGGCATGGGGTCCGCGACGGTCATCGAGGTCGCGGCGCCCTAACACGCAGATGACCATCGCCGACCTGATCGCCGATGCGCGCAACGGATCTCCGCGCGCGGTGGGTCGGCTACTCAGTCTGGTCGAGGGGGAGCGGCGCGACGAGGTGCTGGCGAGCATCGGGCCCTCATCGGTGCGCGCTGGGCCTGTTATAGGCATCACCGGACCACCGGGCGCGGGTAAGTCGACGACGATCGCCGCCCTGGTCGGCGCCTACCGGGAACGCGGGCGCCGGGTGGCGGTATTGGCCGTGGACCCGTCATCGCCGTTCAGTGGTGGCGCGCTGTTGGGCGACCGAATTCGAATGGCCGCACACATCAACGACTCCGACGTGTTGATCCGGTCGGTGGCAAGCCGCGGTCATATCGGGGGGCTGGCCGCCGCGGTCCCGGCGGCCATCCGGCTGCTGGGGGCGATCGGTTACCACGTGGTCCTGCTGGAAACGGTGGGGGTGGGGCAGTCCGAGATCGAGATTGCCGCTGTCGCCGACCCGACCGTCGTCATCCTCAATCCCGGTGCGGGCGACGCGATTCAGGCCGCCAAGGCGGGTGTGTTGGAAGTCGCCGACATTGTGGTGGTCAACAAGGCCGACCGGGACGGTGCCGAACAGACCGTGCGGGAGCTGCGGGCCGAAACCAACGCCCCGATCGTCAGTCTCATCGCCGCCCGAGGCGAGGGCATTGCGGAGCTGATGGCCGCCATCGAGGATCACCACCGCACCGACACTCGTGCCCGCCGTCTGGCGCGCGCCCGAGCGCAGATTCTGTCACTGGCACAAACCCGGCTGCGGACCCAGCCGGATCTCGACCGGCTCGCCGAGGCAGTCGTCGACGGCAACCAGGATCCCTATACGGCGGCCGAGCAGCTGCTGTCGCCGACCACTCAACAGAAGGATTAAACGGGTCGCTCACCGATGAGACCTGCGTTTTGCATGTGGTCGACGACGGCGTGGGATTTAACGACGAGACCGTGGCGCGCCGCCTGGGTGAGGGCCACATCGGTTTGGCGTCGCACCGGGCCCGAGTCGACGCCGCCGGCGGAGTGTTTGTCTTCCTCGATGCCCCTGTGGGCACTCGCGCCTGCGTGGAACTGCCCTTAGCTGACAAGTGAGACGACCCGCACCTGTTTACTGAAGGTCAACGGACTTCCCGGCGGCGGCCGCGTGGCCCGCCCGGTAGCCGAAAACCATTGCCGGGCCGAGCGTTCCGCCAGCGCCGCCGTAGGCTCGTCCGGTCACACCGGCCATTGCGTTGCCCGCGGCAAAAAGGCCCGGTATTGGTTCACCGCCGACATGGAGAACGCGCCCGTCATGGTCGGTGCGCGGTCCTCCCTTGGTGCCCATCGCGCCTATGCACACCGGTACCGCGTAGTAGGGTGCGGTGTCGATCGGGCCGAGGGTCTTGCCGGCAAGTGTTGTCGCGCTGTCGTCACCCCAGTACCCGTCGTATGCGCTGGAACCGCGCCCGAAGTCGGGATCGGCGCCGGCAGCCACATGGCGGTTCCATTTCTCGACGGTGCGGGTTAAACCGTCAGCGTCGATGCCGGTCTTGGCGGCTAATTCGGCAAGGTCTGCTGACTCGCAGAACCAGCCCGGAACGGGTTGCCCAGGTTCGATACCCAGAAATCCGTAGCGCTGCAGGTGAACTGAATCGAACACCATCCATCCGCGGTCGTTGACGTACCCGCCGCGGGGGTCGAGATAGTGGAAAGCGCCGGCCATCGAGTTGTAATCGCACGCTTCGTTGACGAAGCGCCGCCCGGCCGAGTTGACGATGATGCTCCTCGGCCGAGTTCGCTCCAGACGTACGCTGCGGCTGCGTGGTTTGCCCTCGATGGTGTCGCCGGGGATTTGGACGATCGGCACCCACCAGGCCTCGCCCATGTTGGCCAGGTCTGCGCCGTGTGCCATCGCCATGCGCAGCCCGTCGCCGGTGTTGTTGGGCGGAGAGACCGCGCCGTGCATCGGGCCGCGCAGAAAGGCTTGCGCCAGAACCGGATCCCATTCGAAGCCGCCGGTGCCCAGGATGACTCCATGCCGGGCGCGCACGCTTATGCTCTGGCCCGGCAGGGCGATCCGTACTCCGGCGATTTCTCCGTCCTCGGCAATGAGTTGTTCGGCGCGCGCGTTGGTGTGAGGGGTCACCCCGGCATCCAGCAGACCTTTGAGGAGCCCCGCTATCAGCGCAGTGCCGGCGACGCACAGATGGCTGGTTCGTTCATCGATCGCTGCGTGCAGGCGGGCTCTGGTCTCGGCATCGAAACCGACGTTGGACCAATCGGCGGGGAACGACGTGATCTGAGTAGCCCACTCGCCCAATTGGGCCAGATCGAAGGGAGCCGCACTGAGTGATCGGCCTCCGGTCGGTTGTCCTCCCGGCAATTCGGGCTGGTAGTCGGGGAAGCCGGTGGCGATCTCGAAGCGCAGACCGCTGTGTGCCTCGACGAAGTCGAGCATCGCCGGGCCGGTTCGCACGAACGTTTCCACCAACGCGTCGTCCATCGAGCCGAGAGACTGCGCACGCAGGTATTGCAACGCGTCGGCAGGCGTCAATTCACCGTCGGGAGAACGGTTGTGGGCGGGGATCCACACGACGCCACCCGACACCGCGGTGGTCCCGCCGACGGTGGGGGCCTTTTCGAAGACCTCCACCGAGGCGCCGGCGACGGCCGCGGTCAGTGCGGCTGTCAGCCCGGCGCCACCACTGCCGAGCACAACGACATCGGCTTCCTGATCCCACGACATGGACTGTTATCCCTTCAGCTCAGTAGCTCGGACAACTGCTTCGCGGCTTTGATCACCGCATCTTTTCCGCGCATCACGACGTCTTCTCGGTGAGAGATGAGGTTGATGCAGGTTGGCGGGGACGGCGCTGGGCGGTGGACCGCCACAGCCAGGCCGTAGGTGTTCGGTTCGATCTCCGCGTACGTCGTCACCCAGCCGCGCTCGCGCGCACGGGCGACCAGATCTCGTTCTCCCGGGCGCGGAGGCATGCTCGCGAGCAAGGCGATCCCGGCTGCGCCTCGGTTCAGCGGATATCGACTGCCTTCGTGAAAGGAGAGTTGGTAGGCGACATGGCTTGGCACGATCACCGCGATCGCCACCTGCTGGTCGCCTTCGGCGATGAGCAACGACACGGTGGTGCCGAGGTCGTCGGCCAGCGCGCGCAGCGTCGGCAGGCTGAGTTGGCGCACGTTGCGGTCGAATGACGCGCCGAGAACGGCGAGACCGGCTGCAGGCCGGTAGCGCCCATCCTCTCCTTTGGCCACCAGCCGGAACTCGGCCAACGTGGAAAGCAATCGATAGGCGATGGTGCGATGCACCCCGACTTGGTCGGCGAGCTGTTGCACGGTAAGCCCGCTTGGGGAATCCGCCACCATTTGCAGCGCGGTCAGTCCCCTGGCCAGGGTCTGCGAACCCGTCGCTGAGCCAGTCACAGCCTTGACAGACCCTCATGCGAGAGCGAAGCTCTATATATAACGCACATCAGTGTGCGATATTAGCACACGATGTAAGTCGAAAACGAGAACAAGATTTCCCGATCTGTAGGCCAGAGAGGAATTGTGGCGGAGTTCGAGAGCATATGGAGCGATCTCCAGGGTGTGGCGTTTTCGCAGGGCTACCTCGACGCCGGGGGAGTGCGGACCCGCTACCTGCGCGCCGGCGATCCTGGCAAACCGGTGCTGGTCTTTTTGCACGGATCCGGTGGCCACGCTGAGGCCTACGTCCGCAATCTGGCGGCGCACGCGGGTCATTTGTGGACCTGGTCGATCGACATGCTGGGCCACGGCTACACCGACAAGCCGGCCCACCCGCTGGAAATCGGCCACTATGTCGAGCACCTGATGGCCGTGCTGCGCACGATCGGTGTCGACCGCGCCTACCTGAGCGGCGAATCCCTCGGGGGTTGGGTGGCGGCCCGCGCCGCTGTCGACCATCCGGACGTGGTCGAGAGGCTGGTCCTCAATACCGCCGGCGGTTCCCAGGCCGATCCGGTGGTGATGCAGCGGATTATCACCCTGTCTATGGCGGCCGCC
The DNA here is from genome assembly GCA_963730415.1 of uncultured Actinomycetota bacterium. Lineage (GTDB taxonomy): Bacteria > Actinomycetota > Actinomycetes > Mycobacteriales > Mycobacteriaceae > Mycobacterium. The sequence goes on from CAVSSC010000011.1 coordinate 412,306, forward strand.
GAGAACCCGACGTGGGAGACGGTTCAAGCGCGGATCAAATGGCTGATGGCCGACAAGTCCAAGGACTACGACGACCTGGTTGCCAGCCGCCAACGCGTCTATCGCCAACCGGGATTCGTCGCTGCCATGCGCGACATTATGGCGTTGCAGGACCCCGAGATCAGGGCGCGTAATCTTCTCGGGCCGGCCGAATACGGTGCGATCACCGCGCCGACGCTGGTGCTGTGGACAAGTGACGACCCGACCGCCGACGTGACCGAGGGCCGCCGCATCGCCTCGATGATCCCCAATGCGCGCTTCGAAGCTGATGCCCGGCTGCGGTCATTGGCCGCAATACGAGGATCCCAAGACCTTCAATCGCCTGCATCTCGATTTTCTGCTGGGGCGGTGATGGTCGCCCCGGGGCAAGAGATACCTGAAGTAGATGCCGACGTTCTCGTGGTCGGCGCGGGTCCGGTCGGCCTGACTTTGGCCAATATCCTTGGCCTGCAAGGTGTCCGCACGGTGGTGGTCGACGAACGGGACACGCTCATCGACTACCCGCGCGGGGTCGGGCTGGATGACGAGGCGTTGCGGACGTTTCAGTCGATTGGGCTGGTCGACCGTGTCCTGCCGCATACGGTGCCCAACCAGATCCTGCGTTTTGTCGACGCCAAGCGCCGAGTGCTCGCCGAAATGGCCCCGCCCGATGCGCGTTTCGGCTGGCCGAAACGCAATGGCTTCGTGCAACCGCTCGTCGACGCTGAATTGCTGGCTGGTCTGGACCGATTCGAGCACGTCGAGGTGTGGTGGGGACGTCCGATGACGGCGTGCCAGGAAAGCGCCGATGCGGTCACCGCCGAGCTCGGTGGCGACCGGGAAACATCCAGTCTGCGGGCGCGTTATGTGGTCGGCTGCGACGGCGGCCGCAGCATCACCCGCCGCATGATGGGCGTGTCCTTCGACGGGACGACCTCGTCGACGCGGTGGCTGGTCGTCGATATCGCCAACGATCCGCTCGGCCACCCGAACAGCGAGGTCGGCGCCGACCCCGAACGCCCGTATGCCTCGATCTCGATCGCGCACGGGATTCGCCGCTTCGAGTTCATGATTCACGCCGACGAGTCCGACGAGCAGGCGGAGGATCCAGCGTTTCTGACGCAGATGCTGGCGCGGATGGTGCCGCATCCCGACCGGGTCGACGTGATCCGGCGCCGGGTCTATACCCATCACTCGCGGATCGCCGGCGCGTTCCGCAAGGGTCGGCTGCTGCTGGCTGGAGACGCCGCGCACCTGATGCCGGTATGGCAGGGCCAGGGTTACAACAGCGGGATTCGTGACGCGGCCAATCTGGGGTGGAAGCTCGCGGCGGTGGTGAGCGGCCGGGCCGACGATAAATTGCTCGATACCTATGACATAGAGCGCCGCAAGCACGCGCGGGCGATGATCGACCTTTCCACCATGGTGGGTCGTGTGATCTCGCCAACCAACCATCGGGTGGCTGGCGCGCGAGACCTCCTCGTGCGGTCGGCGTCAATTGTGCCTTCGCTCAAGCGGTATGTGCTGGAGATGCGGTTCAAGCCGATGCCGCGCTACGAGCACGGGGCCGTCGTGCACTCCGCTCCTGGCCGCACCGATTCACCGGTGGGCACCCTATTCATCCAGCCCCGGGTCGATACCCGCAACCAGCAGGATGTGCTGTTGGACGACGTACTTGGTGATTGGTTCGCCGTGCTGTGCTGGAACAACAACCCGCGCAAAATTCTCGGCGATGTCGCGTTCGCGAACTGGAAAGCGTTGGGCGCCCGCTTTGTTACCCTGCGGCCGGTGACCCAGCTGCACTGGACCGGACACGACGATCCCGATGTGGTCGTCGTGGGCGATCGCTGCGGTGCCGTCAAATCCTGGTTCGACACCCACCAGGAATCGGTGTTGTTCCTGCGCCCCGATCGGTGCATCGCGGGTGCCTGCATCGCTCAGCGCGCTCCCGACCTGAGTGTCGCGCTCCTTGAAGCACTCACACTCACGCCGCGAGGGGGTGATTTGCAAAGTGGCACTGGCTCTGTGCTGTATGTCGCACAGCCCGCTCCTGAATCTTCCGGGGCCGTCGCAGGACCTGCTTGACGACATCGAAGGCGCAATCGCCGAAGCGCGACAATTCGTCGAAGATTACGACCCCGAACTCGTCGTCATCTTTTCTCCGGATCACTACAACGGGTTCTTCTACAAGGTGATGCCGCCGTTCTGTATCGGTACGCACGCCAATGGGGTTGGCGATTACGGCACCCATGCCGGCCCGCTCGACGTTCCCGAGGAGCTGGCGGCCGATTGCGCAAAAGCCGTACTCGACGCAGGGGTCGACATCGCGGTATCGGCCAGCATGGACGTGGATCACGGCACCGTCCAGCCGCTGGAGAAGCTCTTCGGTGACGCTACCTCGCGCCCGGTGATACCGGTCTTCGTCAACGCAATCGCGGTGCCACTGGGGCCATTGCATCGTTGCCGAGCACTCGGTACCGCCATCGGCGCCTATCTGACCACACTGGACAAACGGGTCTTGGTGCTGGGGTCCGGTGGGCTTTCGCACAGTCCGCCGGTGCCGACATTGGCGACCGCGCCTCCGGCGGTGTTGGAGCGGATCGTCCACGGCCAGCCGATGACGTCCGAGCAGCGGCAAGCCCGACAGGCGGCCGTAATCGATGCGGCCAAGAGACTTCGCCGGCGGCGAGAGCGAACTGCAACCACTTAACCCCGCGTGGGACCATCGTTTCCTCGAGATCATCGACGGAGGACACCTCGCCGAACTCGATCAATGGTCGAACTCGTTCGTAGCCCACGAGGGCGGCGGCTCCGCGCATGAAATCAGAACGTGGGTCGCGGCGTTCGCGGCCCTGGAAACCGCGGGGCCGTACCGAATCACGATGCGCTACTACAAACCGGCCGCCGAACTGATCGCCGGCTTCGCCATCAGAACGGCAGTGCCGAAATGACGGCTGCATTGGACAGCTTCGATCATGTTGTCGACGTACTCGTCGTCGGGTCAGGCGGTGGAGGCATGACGGCCGCCCTGACCGCCCACGCTGCCGGGCTGGACGCGTTGGTGCTCGAAAAGTCGCCCTATTTCGGCGGTTCCACGGCTCTTTCGGGTGGCGGCATCTGGGTGCCAGGGGCGCCCGCCCAGCGCAAGGAGGGCTACGCACCCTTACCCGAGGGGGTGGTCGAATATCTGAGGCAGATCACCAACGGCCTGGTCAGCGAGGCGCGGATACGCCAGTACGTGGAGTCCGCGCCGAAAATGCTCGAATTCCTCGAAGGGCTCTCCGGATGGTGTGAGTTTGTCTGGAAGCCAGGCTATGCCGACTACTATCCGGAATTGCCCGGCGGCTCCGAACTCGGCAGCACCATCAATGTGCCACCCATCGACTTGCGAAAGTTGGGACCCGACGAGCAAAAACTGCTCAAGCCATTGGCGCTTGCCCCCAAGGGAATCTGGTTAGGCCCCAAGGAACTTCGAACGTTCTATCGCATCAGGCAGTCTTGGGCCGGCAAAGGCGTATTGCTCAAGTTGATTTCGCGGATGGTCAGGGCGAGGGTATTCGGCGAGCGGATGGCAGCGATCGGACAATCCCTGGCGGCCCGGCTCAGGTTGGCGATGAGGGAACGCGGTATCCCACTGTGGTTGGACTCGCCGATGGTGGAGTTGCTCACCGACGTTGACGGATCGGTGACCGGAGTGCTGGTGGAGCGAGACGGAAGCAAGCAGCGGATCGCTGCGCGCCTTGGCGTCATCCTGGCTTCCGGCGGGTTCGACCACGACCTCGCCTGGCGCAAGGAGCAGCTACCCGTCGTCGACCAGGACTGGAGCTTCGGCAACCCCGCCGCGATGGGCGACGGTATCCGCGCGGGCCAAAAGCTCGGCGCCGCAACCGACCTGCTCGACGAGGCGTGGTGGTTCCCGGCGATCCAATGGCCGGACGGCCGAATGCAATTCATGCTCAACGAACGGATGATGCCGGCCCAGTTCATCGTCAACGGCGAAGGCAAGCGCTTCATCAACGAGGCGGCGCCCTACATGGACTTCGGTCACGCCATGATCGACGGCCAGAAATCCGGGGTCACCCACATCCCGTGCTGGCTCATCACCGACCATAGGTCGTGGAATCGCTACGTCATCGGCGGCCACCTGCCAATACCCAAAATTCCCGGAGCACCAGTGCCCACCGGCCGTAAGGTCCCGTCGGCCTGGCTGGAATCGGGCGTGGTCAAAGCGGCTATGACGTGGGACGAAATGGCGACCAAGATCGACGTGCCGGCACGTCAACTTTCAGAAACCGCGAGCCGCTTCAACGAACTCGCACGCAAGGGTCACGACGACGATTTCAACCGCGGCGACAGCGTGTACGACAACTACTACGGCGATCCGACGTTGCCCAACCCCAACCTGTATCCGCTGGGCGATCCGCCGTATTACGCGTTCCGAATCGTGCTCGGGGACCTCGGGACCTCAGGTGGCCTGCGTACCGATGAATACGCGCGGGTATTGCGGTCCGACGACACGGTCATTGGGGGACTGTATGCGGTGGGCAACACTTCCGCACCGGTGATGGGCCGTAGTTATGCCGGTGCCGGCGCGACCATAGGCCCGGCCATGACCTTCGGCTTCGTCGCTGCGAAGCACGTTGCTAACCAGACCCTTAATTCTCATAGGAGGTAACGATGAAAATCTCACTGTTCTACGAGTTCGCCCTGCCGCGTCCGTGGGTGCCCGATGACGAACGGGTCATGTTGCAAGAGTGCCTCGACGAGGTTGAGGCCGCCGACAAGGCCGGATTCTCCACAGTCTGGCTCACCGAGCATCACTTCCTCGAGGAATACTGTCATTCCACCGCACCGGAAATTTTCCTGGCCGCAGCCAGCCAGCGGACCAAGAACATCCGGCTGGGATTCGGCATCATGCACCTCCCGCCGGCGGTCAATCACCCGGCTCGGGTCGCGGAACGCATTGCCACCCTCGATCTGCTCTCCAACGGCCGCGTCGAGTTCGGCACCGGGGAATCCTCCTCCGTCGGTGAACTCGGCGGTTTCAACATCGATCCGGCCGACAAGCGCGCACAGTGGGAAGAGGCCCTCGAGGTCGCGATCCGTTGCATGATCGAGGAGCCGTTCGCGGGCTTCAAAGGTGAGCACATCGAGATGCCGGCTCGCAACGTCATTCCCAAGCCGATGCAAAAACCCCATCCGCCGGTCTGGGTCGCCTGCACCCGGCCGGCAAGCGTGCAGATGGCCGCCCAAAAGGCTATCGGCGCTTTGAGTTTCGCCTATACCGGTCCCGGGCCGCTGACCGAGCGGGTCAACGGCTACTACAAGGAGTTCGAGGAGAACGGCGTCCCGGTCACACCGCGAATCAATCCGAATATCCTCGCCATCGGTGGTGATCTGTCGATGATGGTCGCCAAGACCGACGAGCAGGCACTGCAACGGCTCGGGCAGGGTGGCGGTTTCTTCTCGTTCGGGATCATGCATTACTACATGACCGGTGTGCACACCCCCGGGCGGACCGGAGTGTGGAAGCGGTATCTCGAAGAGGTCGAGAAGGACCCGACGCTGGCCTACGGCCCCGGACGCGGCGCGATTGGCTCTCCGGTTACCGTGCGCGAATTCCTGCGTGGCTACGAGGAGAGCGGTGTCGACGAGATCATCTTGCTGCTCAACCCGCGCAGCCACGAGGGCACCATGGAATCCATTGAGCTGATGGGCAAGGAGGTGCTGCCCGAGTTCATCGAGCGCGACGAAAAGGCAGTGGCCGACAAAGCCGCGCGGCTGGCCCCGGTCATCGAGAAGGTCGAGGCACGGCGGCCGGAATCGACCGCACCGCAATTCGACGAAAACTACTCCTTTGGTGGCCTGCCCACCGGCCGTGGCGGTAAGTTCACGGCCAGCGAGATCCCCGAAGCCATGGCGGAGATCAACGAGGGCCGCGTGCAGGCGGCGCAGCGCGCAAAGGAGCAGCGCAAGTGATACCGGAAGACCTCTGAATTTGCCGAAGACGTTGGGACCATTCGACGAACTGTGGCGCTACGACCGCCGCCGTGCGGTGGTGACCGGATGTGCGTCGGGCATCGGCGAACATGTGGTACGGCAGCTCACCGAGCTCGGGGCCGAGGTCGTCGGACTGGATAAACGACGGCCGGCCTTCCGGATCAACGAGTTTCATGAAGTCGACCTGGCCGATCAGGGATCGATCGAATCCGCGGTAGCGTCCATCGGTGGGCAGGTCGATGCGCTTTTCAATGTTGCCGGCGTCTCTTCCGGGATCGGCAACCCGCCGCTCGTTGTCACGATCAACTTCCTGGGCCTGCGGCACGTCACCGAGGCGCTGGTGCCGAAGATGTCCGCGGGTTCGTCCATCGTGAGCGTGTCGTCGCTCGCGGCGGCCGCATACCGGGAGCATCTCCGGTCAGTGGCGCCGCTGCTGAATACTGCGACGATGCAAGAGGGGATCGACTGGTGCCATGCCCATCTCGACGAGCTGGCCGGCGGCGGGTATCAATTGTCCAAGGAAGCGGTCATTCTGTACACCATGCGCAGCGCTACGCCCCTTGGCGCCCGGGGTATCCGCATCAACTGCACCGGCCCCGGGGTCACCGAAACGCCGATACTTGATCAGCTCCGGACCGCCTATGGGCAGGGTTTTCTCGACGACATACCCAAGCCGCTGGGGCGCGTTGCCGGGCCCGCTGAACAGGCTTCCGTCCTACTCTTTTTGAATAGTCATGCAGCCAGCTATATTTCGGGCCAAGTCGTATGGGTCGATGGCGGAAACGTCGGCGCCGCAATCGCCCGTGAACTCGAGGAAGGACGAGCTCCGTGGCCAGCCTGACTGACTTTCGACGGGTCGCTCGCGAAGTCTCCAACTGGGGACGGTGGGGAGCGGACGACGAGATCGGCACCCTGAACTTCATCACCGCGGACAAGGTCGCGCAAGCTGCAAGCCTGGTAAAGCACGGCAAGGTATTCTCGCTCGGCGTGGACTTCGGCTCGTCAGGCCCGCAGGGCGCCTTCGGGTTCCGGCACAATCCCATACATGTCATGACCGTGGACGGCGGCGATGCGAATACGCTCGCCCAATACGGGCCTTCGTGGGAGCGGAACCCGATGGCCGAGCAGATGGGCAATTACCTCGTCGACAATCCGTTCCGCTTCAACGACGACATGATCATCATGCCGTTGCAGGCGGCCACCCAGTGGGATGCGCTGTCCCACGTCTACTACGACGACCAGCTCTACAACGGCTTCTCGGCAGGTTCGGTGACCAGTCTGGGGGCCTATCACTGCGGCATCGAAAAGGTTGATGTCAAAGGCATTACGTCGCGCGGCGTGTTGTTGGACCTTGTCCGCCACCGCGGCGCTGAGGTTTTCCTGGAACACGGAAACCCGATCAGTCCCGAAGAATTGGATGACGTCGTTCGCGCCCAGGGCGTCACGATCGAGCGCGGCGACATCGTGCTGATCCGGACCGGCTGGTGGGCACGGTTTCTCATGACCGGCAACAAAACCGAACCCTACTCCGGGTTGGACTGGCGATGCGCCTCGTGGCTGCACGATCACGAGATCGCGGCGGTCGCGTCCGACAACTTGCAGGTCGAAGACCCGGTATCCGGTATCAAGGGGGTGTTTTTGCCCCTCCACCTGCTTTGCCTGCGTGACATGGGACTGATGTTCGGGGAGTACTGGGACCTGACCGCGCTGGCCGCCGATTGCGCCGCAGACGGCGTCTACGAGTTCCAGCTCATCGCGCCACCCCTGAGATTTGTTGGGGCAGTGGGTTCACCGGTGAACCCGATCGCGATCAAGTAGAGAAGGCGGGCGATGGAGATTCATCGCAAAACCATGTCAGTCGACGGCCTGGTCACCAGCTACCTGGAAGCAGGCGAAGGTGACCCGGTGGTACTGCTGCACGGTGGCGAGTTCGGTGGCAGCGCCGAACTTGGCTGGGAACGCAACATCGCCGCGCTCGCCGCGCAGTACCGAGTACTGGCGCCGGACCAGCTGGGCTTTGGGCAGTCGGCGAAAGTCGTCGACTTCGTCGACGGGCGCGGGATGCGGATTCGGCATGTGGCGCGCTTTTGTGAGGCGCTTGGCATCGAATCGGCGCACTTCGTCGGCAACTCGATGGGGGCCATCAACCTGCTCACCGACACCACATCGGATACGCCGCTGCTGCCAATCCGCACGTTGGTGATCATCTGCGGGGGCGGCGAAATCCAGCAGAACCGGCATTTCGAGGCGCTCCAGCAGTACGACGCAACCCTGCCGGCGATGCGGCGCATCGTCGAAGCGTTGTTCTATGACCCCGGCTATCCGGCCGACGACGACTACGTGCAGCGCCGCTATGAGTCGAGCATCGCGCCCGGAGCGTGGGAGGCCATTGCCGCGGCCCGGTTTCGTCGCCCCGGTGCGGCGTCGTCCTCGACTCCGTCAGGTACGCGACCGTACGAGCGCATCAATGTGCCGACGCTTGTCGTCGAAGGGGGAGACGACAAGCTCCTTCCGTCCGGCTGGGCCGCTCAGATCGCCAAGCAAATCGACGGCGCCCGCTCGGTTGTGGTCGGCAAGGCCGGTCACTGCCCGCAGGTTGAGCAGTCGTCAGCGGTCAATGAGTTACTGCTGGACTTTCTCGGGGCGGTCGGAAGTCAGAATACGTAGTCCAGGCGGGTCTGCATGCCGGCGAATTGGTGGTAGGTGTTGTGGCAGTGCATCACCCACGTGCCCGGGTTGTCGGCGACCAGCACGGCGAGGATTTTCTCCTTGGGCAGCACGATGACGGTGTCCTTGCGGGCGCCGGGACTGCCGTCTGCCTTGAGCAGCTGGAAGGTGTGGCCGTGTAGGTGAATTGGGTGATACATCATCGTGGTGTTGTCGAATGTGATGGTGGGCCGTTGGCCCTCTGTCACGTGCAGCGGATTGGTCTTGCTGTAAGGCTCGCCGTTGATCACCCAGTTGTATTGCACCATGTTGCCACCCAAGACGACCGGAAGGTTGAGGCCGGGTTCCGGCCGGCCCAAGTTGACTGGCGTTGTGGCGGTGAACATCTGAATGGTGCCGACCCGCTTGGTGAGTTCGGTCGGTTGAAATTGCGGGTCGGGTGGGCTGCCGGCACCCGTGGAGAGCAGCGCCCGCGCCAGGGCGTTTTTGCCTTCCGCGAGTGCGACCAGTGGGAAGACGCCATCGGCGGCGGTCACAGTGACGTCGTAGCGTTCGGCCATGCCGATGAGTAGGGCGTCGACCTGACTGGGCACTACGGGGTAGCCGTCGGTGTGGGTGACCGTCATCGAATGGCCGGCCAGCGCGACCCGAAATGCAGTGTCGGAGCCGGCATTTATGAATCGAATCCTTATTCGCTGGCCGGGTTTCGCGTTGAAGGTAGTGGGGGCAGCGGGAATTCGGCCGTTGATCAGATAGTATGGGTAGGCGATATCGCCAGCGTCGCCGCCAAGCAGGTCGCTTCTGCCGACGCTCCCCCCTGACATTCCGGCCGTCGGGGTTGTCGGACTCGCCGGGGTTGTCGGGCTCGTCGAGGTTGTCTCGGTCGTAGTGGTCGGGGCGGTTGAGGTCGTCGCAGTCGTTGAGGTCGAACTTGTCGGGGTCGTCCCTGTCGTGGTCTCGGGTACGTTTTGCGTGGTGGGCTTGTTCGGACTGGTCAGTTCGGCGTAGAGCTGCTGAGGACTTTTCCCGACGCCATCGGTCCAATCATCAAGGACGACAATCCATTCGGCGTCGTAGTTGCTCTCGGTCGGGTCGTCGACGATGACCGGTAGATAAAGACCCGTGTCTTCATCCAGACCGGTGTGGGGATGGCCCCAGTAAGTGCCCGGGTTCGGGACGGAGAATCGGTAAGTGAAGTCTTGGCCGGCCGGGATGTTTGGGGTGGCGGGCTCGGCGCCGTCCATGTCGTTGCGCAGGGCGATGCCGTGCCAATGCACCGACGTCGGATGGTCGAGCCGGTTTGACACCGTCACCACAAGCTCGTCGCCGATCCCGGCCCGGATGAGCGGTCCCGGGATGGCGTCGCCGAAGGCCAGCGTACGGACGACCGGCCCACCCAGGTCGATCTGGGCCTGCTGGGGAGTCAGGCTGGCGGTCACGGTGCGGCCACTGTGCGGCCGGGCCGCCTCGGCCGCAGCGATGGCGGCGGCCATCTGAGCACTGCCCGATAGCTGAGGTCTTGATTGGCTGCAAGCCGTCAGGGCCAATCCGCCGGCGATGCCGGCGGCCATGAATCCGCGCCTGGTGAGCCGCGTTTTCTCGAAGGGGGCGCCGCTTGTGGGTTGCACAGGCATTGATCGCTCCTCGCCTTCTGCTCGACTCGTCCCCATTGTCTTATACCGTGCTCGGGCGTTACGCGGAGCGCAACCGCCGGCACCAAACGCTGTTTACGGAGTATTGCAACGCGTTGGCCGACCTGAAGTACGCGCTGCCACAAGCATGACGGAGTCTCGGGCAGCCATCAGTCTCGGCGTCGGCCAGGTCGGCGATCGCCCAATAGCTTAGGGGCAACCCGCGACGAACGCCGGCCAGACGCGTGGCACAGCCATGCGATCGATCGCAAGGCCGCCGTTGACCGGAAGATAGTGGCCGGTGGTGAAACCGGAGTCCTGACTTGCCGAGAACGCTATCGTGTTGGCCCACCTCGTCGGGACGGACGAGTTATCCCATCGGCGCGGCCGCAACCGAGTGCACTCATCCCGTCCGACGTGAGTCGCTGGGTGATTGTCGTTCCGCTCACGGTGGCCCGCCGACGGCCTCCTAATGCGCACCGCTGGACGCCCGAGAGGCCATCCAGTCGCTGAAGCGCGTGGGGTAAATCGTCGCGTTGTCGTCGTCGACAGGAGCGATGCTGTCATCGTCGATTACCGCACCGAAATAGGGAGCTGAAGGGTCGGTCACCACCTGGCGTGGATCGCCAGACACAGCGAAACGGGTCCGGATGAAGTCGTCCATGCCGAGCCTTTCCGGGCCGGCGATATTGACGATGCCGTTGGTCGGCCGGCTGACCGTCGCGCGGGTGACGGCGGTGGCGACGTCCTCGGCGGCGATGGGCTGGAACGCCGCATGCGGCAGGCGAACCGTGTCGCCGTCGGTCGCCGAATCCGCGATGCCGTCGACGAATTCAAAGAACTGAGTCGCCCGCACAATGGAATACGGGGATCCCGATTCCTCGATCAGCTTTTCCTGCGCGCACTTGGCCCGCATGTAGCCACTCTTCTGGGTACGGTCGGCACCCACGATCGATAGCGCGACGTGGTGCTGCACACCGGCCGCGCGCTCTGCGTCGAGAAGGTTCCTGGTCGACGTGGTGAAGAAGTGCATTACGGGGTCGTCGTCAAAAGACGGCGAGTTGGACACGTCCACCACCGTGTGCGCACCTGCGATCGCTTCGGCGAGACCCTCGCCGGTGACAGTGTCGACACCCGAGCGCGGAGAGGCTGAAACTGCCTCGTGTCCCAGCTCGGTCAGATTGGTGATGACCTGCGAGCCGATGAGTCCGCTGCCGCCGATAACTAAGACGTTCATGATCGAGCCCTCCCGAGGTGCGCGTTGAACTGGTGAATTCAGCATCCCACTTATGCTCGAACCGTTGAAGTCGTAGGAAGTGAATAGATATGCCCCTGAGCCGTCTTGCGCGCCTTAAATCAACTGCTTGACTTAACACGGTCCGCGCCGATTAACTCGTCGTGTGGTCAACGAACTGACTGGCAAGGTAGCCATCGTCACCGGCGGTGCTTCGGGCATTGGTCGGAGCACGGTGGAGAGGTTTGTAGCCGAGGGCGCACGGGTGGTCATCGCCGATGTCGAAACCGACAAAGGCGAGGCGCTGGCTGCCACGCTCGGCCCCGACGCTTTCTTCCGGCGAACAGACGTCTCTGATCCTGAACAGGTTGGTGCGCTGGTGGCTGCGGCCGTGGGGAAGTTCGGCGGTCTACACGTCATGGTGAACAACGCCGGTGTCTCGGGCACCATGCATCGCCGTTTCCTTGACGACGACCTGGCCGACTTTCACCGTGTCATGGCGGTCAACGTCCTGGGTGTCATGGCAGGCACCCGGGACGCCGCTCGGCACATGGCGACCAACGGCGGGGGATCGATCATCAACATGACCTCGATCGGCGGAATCCAGGCCGGCGGCGGCGTGATGACGTACCGCGCTTCCAAAGCAGCGGTCATACAATTCACCAAGTCCGCGGCAATCGAGTTGGCGTACTACGAAATTCGGGTCAACGCCATCGCGCCGGGCAATATACCCACGCCGTTGCTGGCGACGTCGGCGGCGAACATGGATCAAGAGCAGATCCGGCGCTACGAGGCGGCGATCCGCGAGACGATGCGGGCCGACCGGCCGCTGAAGCGCGAGGGCACAGCCGAAGACATCGCCGAGGCGGCACTGTATTTTGCCACCGAGCGGTCACGCTACGTCACCGGAACCGTGCTGCCGGTAGACGGGGGGACGGTCGCGGGCAAAGCGATCCGCCGCCGGAGTGAGTCGCCGCCGGATGGGTGACAATCCCCGTTTCAGGCCTCATCCGCCGGATGTCCGGCGTGGGTTTCCAACCGCAGCTTGGCCAGTGCCTCAGCGCGCTCAAAATCCGGCGCACCGGAGGTTTCCATGACCACACTGTGGGAATGGGTCAGCACGCCCAGCACCGCCTCTGCGGGCAGCGTGGGGAACTGACGGCCCAGCACGCCGGCCGCATTCCGTAACTCGGCTAGCTGGGGATAGGCGATGTGCGCGGGCTTCGGGGGAACGACGCGGGTGACGTCCTGGCCGTGATGCAGCACGGCGACGGTCTTCTTGCCGTCTTTAATCGGCGAGTTCATCGGCGTCCAGACCCGGTAGATGAACTCGCCGGGGTTCCGCCGGTCGGGAATGTCGTAGCGTTGCACGCCCATCCAGTGCCGGGACCCGCGGCGGAAGACACGCTCCAGTGACGCGGACACGTTCGCCACACCATCTGCTTCCGGATTGGCCGGGTTGTCTGGGAAAACGTCGAACAGCAGCTGGCCGACCAGGCTATCCCGGGGGTGGGCTGATACATCTTCGTAGGCCGTATTCACCGCACGAATGCGCAAGTCGCTATCAATCAGCGCATATGGCGCCCACTTCGTCTGAAACCACGCGGATTCCTCGATCGTCGAGATCCGGCTGGCTGACAACATGACTACCCCCACCAGCAATTCACCATCCGGACACCGCCGTGATGCCGCCACGCAAGAATCAATAGTGGCCCAGCGGGTGCGCCCGGGGCGAGGGACCTTTGTCACCCGAAGCCCGCGGGCCGTCGAATTAAATCAATCGCTTGACTTAATCTATCGTTCGCGGTTGACTAGCGAAATGACCACCGCCGGCCGGACCGTTCGCACCGAGCGGGCCAGCTCCACCCAGGAGGCGATCCTGGTGGCGGCCGAACGGCTCTACGCCGAGCACGGCATGTTCGCGGTGTCGAACCGGCAGGTCAGCGAGGCCGCTGGTCAGGGCAACAACGCCGCGGTGGGCTACCACTTCGGCACCAAGGCCGACCTGGTGCGGGCGATCGAGCAGAAGCACCGGGGGCCCGTCGAGCAGGTACGCGAGCAGATGGTGGCCGAACTGCTGGAATCGGGTGGTTCCATTGAAATGCGGGACTGGGTGGCCTGTTTGGTGCGCCCACTTACCGACCATCTGGAGCAGCTCGGAAATCCCACCTGGTACGCGCGTTTTGCGGCGCAGGCGATGACCGATCCCGCCTACTACAACATCATCGTCAAGGGCGCACTCAGTTCGCCGTCGCTGGTTCAGGTTGTCGAGCGCATCAACCGCTGCCTGCCCGACCTGCCGACCGAAGTGCACTTCGAACGCAACATCATGGCCCGCAACCTCTTGATGCACACCTGCGCCGATCGGGAACGTGCGCTCGCCGCGGGCGCATCGCCGCTCCAACGTTCATGGCGGGCCGCTGCATCAGGCCTCATCGACGCCATCGTGGGCCTGTGGTTGGCGCCCGTGACGCCGTACGAGTGAAGGGTCTGCAGATGAAAGTGACTGTCGACCAGAATGTTTGCGCTTCGTCGGGAAACTGCGTACTGAATGCGCCTGAGATCTTCGACCAGCGCGACGAAGACGGCGTCGTTATCTTGCTCAACCCCAATCCATCGGCCGAGCAGGCCGAGGGCGCGCGGCGCGCGGCTGCGGCGTGCCCCGCACTGGCCATTCACATCGAGGAATGAGAAAGATGTCAGACACACTGACGAGCACCACCACCGAGGCGGCCTCCGAGATCCCGGAGTATCCGATGGCCAGGCAGGCGCGCTGCCCATTCGCCCCGCCTCCGGATGTCATGGCACTGGCTGAAGCCAAGCCGCTGTCCAGAGTCCGCATCTGGGACGGCAGTACGCCGTGGCTCATCACGGGCTATGAGCAAGTGCGGGAGCTGTTTTCAGATTCGCGGGTCAGTGTCGACGACCGGCTGCCCGGGTTTCCGCACTGGAACGCAGGCATGTTGGCCACGGTGCACAAGCGCCCGCGATCGGTATTCACTGCCGACGGCGAAGAGCACACCCGATTCCGGCGCATGTTGTCCAAGCCCTTCACGTTCAAGCGCGTTGAAGGTTTGCGTCCGACCATCCAGCAGATCACCGACGACCACATCGACGCGATGCTGGCCGGACCGCAGCCCGCCGACCTTGTCACCGCGTTGGCCCTGCCGGTCCCGTCGCTGGTGATCAGCCAGCTGCTGGGGGTGCCCTACGAGGACGCCGAGATGTTCCAGCACCACGCCAACGTCGGGCTCGCGCGTTACGCGACGGGTGAGGACACCGTCAAGGGCGCCATGAGCCTGCACAAATATTTAGCCCAGCTGGTCGAAACCAAAATGGAAAATCCTGCCGAGGACGCCGTATCTGATCTTGCCGAACGGGTCATGGCCGGCGAGCTCAGCGTGAAAGAGGCGGCCCAGTTGGGGACCGGATTGCTGATCGCCGGGCATGAGACTACGTCGAACATGATCGGCCTCGGTGTGCTCGCGCTGCTGGAAAACCCGGACCAGTTGGCCGTCATCCGAGATGCCGAAGATCCCAAGGTCGTCGCCAGTGCGGTCGAGGAATTGTTGCGCTACCTCAGCATCATCCAGAACGGCCAACGCCGCGTCGCACTCGAAGACATCCATATCGCCGGAGAGACGATCCGTGCCGGCGAAGGCATCATCATCGACCTCGCCCCGGCCAACTGGGATCCGCACGCCTTCCCCGAACCGGACCGGCTGTACCTGCACCGCTCGGGGGCTGACCGCAACGTCGCATTCGGTTACGGCCGGCATCAGTGCGTGGGGCAGCAGCTTGCCCGTGCCGAGTTGCAAATCGTCTACCGCACGCTGTTCCGGCGCGTCCCCACGCTGGCGCTGGCCATTCCGATCGAGGACATGCCGTTCAAAGACGACCGGCTCGCCTACGGCGTCTACGAACTTCCGGTGACCTGGTAGCCCCAGCTGGCTACTCTCAATAATGCCGATCCGAATGGAGGGTCAATGATGACGACTCAGACAAGCACCGTTTCGCTTTACCCGCCTGAAGGCTTCGGCGCCCCTAAGAATCGCCGCGGTCACGCCACGGGCATGGACCTGGGCCTGCCGAAAGGGACCGTGGTCTTCTCCGCGGATAACCACATTTCTCTGGCGGACGACATTTTCTACCAACGCTTCCCGGACGACCTCAAGGATAAGGCGCCGCGGATCTGGTACGAGGACGGCGCCTACCAGGTCGGGCGCAAGGGGCAGTCGTTCCTGCCGGGTGACTTCAGTGCGGTGCTGATGCAGTACGACGATCTGCCGGGGGCCGCAAGCACCAACATCGAGGCCCGAATCCAAGAGTTGCATGAAGACGGCGTCGACAAAGAACTGGCATTCCCCAACGCGATTCTGGCGCTCTTCCACTACCCGGACAAGAAACTTCGCGAACTCGCGTTCCGCATCTACAACGAGTACATCGCGGAGCTCCAGGAACGCTCTGGTGGGCATTTCTACGGCGCCGGGCTGATCAACTGGTGGGACCCGCAAGGTACCCGACGAACACTCGACGAGCTGAAGTCGTTGGGGCTCAAGACGTTTTTGATGCCGCTGAACCCGGGCAAGGACGACGACGGCAACCCGATCGACTATTCAAGCACGTCGATGAGCGCCGTCTGGGATGAGATCGAAGCCTCCGGCCTTCCGATCACACACCACATCGGAGAAACGCCGCCGAAGAGTCCATGCGAATTCAACAGCGTCGTGGTCGGGATGATGATCAATATCGACGGCTTCCGGGAGACCTTCTCCAAGTACATCTTTGGCGGCATCCTGGATCAGCACCCGGGCCTGCGGATCGGATGGTTTGAGGGCGGCATCGCCTGGGTTCCGTGGGCACTGCAAGACGCCGAACACCTGGTGGCGTCCTACCAGCACATGTTCAACCGGCCACTGCAGCACGATGTGCGGTACTACTGGGACAACCACATGAGCGCGTCGTTCATGGTCGACCCACTCGGTCTGCAGTTGATCGACAAAATCGGCGTGGACAAGGTCATGTGGTCTAGCGACTATCCGCACAACGAAAGCACATACGGCTATTCCGAGAAATCGCTGGCTGCGGTCGTCGACGCTGTCGGGCCCGCGGACGCGGCACGAATCGTCAGCGGCAACGTGACGAAATTCTTGGGACTGTAGTGGTGGCCCGATGACAACGTTCGCGCAAGCGGGCGCCAGCACCAACAGTCTGGTGATTCCCGAAACGCCCGACCTGGGTCGCATGCGCCGCGAGACTGGGACACGTCTGCGCTCGGCGATGGCCCAACGCGGTGTTGACGCACTGGTATTGCTGGGCAACAGCGCAGTGGTCTACGCCACCGGAACCAGTTGGCCGCTCGGTGACGCCGGCCTGTCCTACGTCGAGCGGCCGGTAGCCGTGGTTCTCGCCGACGACGAGTGGCCGCATCTCTTCCTGCCGTTCCGCGAAGGCGCCTCGCTCGAGTCGGACTTGCCGCCCGATCACTTGCACGGGCCCGTCTACCTCGAATTCGATGAAGGCGTGGAGAATTTCGCGCATCTGCTAGCCGACCTTATTCCGGCAAAAGCGGTGATCGCCGTCGACGAATGTACCGGCGCCATGTCGCGTGCGGCGAAGCTGTTGTTTCCCAACGGTGCTCCCGCCGACGCCGCCGCGATCGTCAGTGCGGCCAAGGCGGTCAAAACCCCGGACGAATTGTCCTGCATCCGCACCGCCATCCGGATCACCGACGAGGCGATGGTGGACGTTCACAAGGGCTTGGCCCCTGGCATCCGCCAGATCGAACTGTCGGCAAGTTTTTTGCGGAGGGCTTTCGAATTGGGAGCCACAGCCAGCATGCTCGAGCCGATCTGGCAGGTAATGCCACCGAGTAAAGCCGACGGCGTGTGGACCACGCACGGCGACTTGGCTTTACCGCTGCTGACCACCGAGCGTGAACTGGCCGAGGGCGACGTGCTGTGGACCGACGTCAGCATCACCTACCGCGGCTACTGCTCGGACTTCGGGCGCACCTGGATCGTGGGCCGGGATCCGTCGCCGCGCCAGCAGGCGCAATTCGAGCGATGGTTCGAAATCATGACCGCCGTCCTAAATGTCGCTCGGGCCGGAGTTACCGCCGCGGATCTGGGCAGGGCCGCAACCGCGGCCAACGGCGGTAGCCGGCCCTGGCTGCCCCACTTCTACCTGGGCCACGGCATCGGCGTGAACGCCGCCGAAATGCCGATGATCGGAACCGATCTCGGCGACGAATTCGATGAGAAATCCATCCTCCAACCCGGCATGGTGCTGGTCTTGGAGCCCGTGGTGTGGGAGGACGGCACCGGCGGTTACCGCAGTGAAGAGGTCTTGGTGATCACCGAGGAAGGCTGGATCCGATTGACCGACTACCCCTATGACCCCTATGGCAACTGAAGTTCTGCCCGACGACCGCGCCCTGCGCTCGGGGCGCCGCCAACGCGCGTTGGATCAGATGGCGGCGCATGACCTCGATGTCTTGGTCCTCGGTCGGCAAGCCAATGTCCGCTACGTCTCCGGCACCCCGCAGCTGTGGGTCGCTGGGACCCGGCCGTTCGGTCCGACCTGTGTGCTGGTGCGCGCGACCGGGGCGGTTCATCTGCTCAGCACCTGGGATGAAGGTGTCCCCGATGATATTCCACACGAGAACCTGTATGGCATCTCGTGGAATCCAATGAATACCATGTCGGCGCTGCAGCGCATCGATGGCGCGGCCACTGCCCGGCGCGTCGGGACCGACGCGCTTTCACCGGTTTTCGCGCACCTGCTGCCGATGGCTTTTCCCAATGCGGAACTCGTCGACGGCGAACTGGCGATGCGCGCCGCCCGTCGCATCAAGACCACCGAAGAAGTGGCTGCGCTGCGAGAAGCGATCTCGGTAGCCGAGTCGGGTCTGGCCGCCGCTGTGTCCGAGCTGCGGCCCGGGGTAAGTGAACAGGCGCTGGCCGGCGTTCTGCTGGAGGCGGTGGCAGCCGGCGGGGTGAGCACGCCGTCGAATCAGGATGTCGCATGGGTGACGTCACCTGATCACCCGTGGCGGCGGGTCAACGGAGACGGCCGCGTCAAAGACGGTGACCTGGTGGCATTCTCGGCCGGCGTTCTGGCCGGCGGCTACGTCGGTGAGGTGGGGCGAACGTGGCCGGCAAGTGTGACCCGCGGCCCCGCCACCCTTTACCGACGCTGGGATAGCTTGTGGGCCGAGTTGCTAGCCGCATGCCAACCTGGCGCCAGGGCCAGCGAATTGCTGTGCGCCTACCAGGCCGCAGGGGAGCCGGCGCCGCCGATGCCGGTGGCCCGAGGGCTGGGCATGGGTTTTGACCCGCCCGTTATCTCCAAGCACCTCCCGCAGACCGCCGGCGACGAACGGTTGGAGCCGGGCATGGTGCTGGCCGTGACGGGCTATGTCTGGGAACAGGGCGTCGGAGCCGTCTTCGGGCGCGAAGCGGTCCTGATCACCACCGAGGGCCCCGAGGTGCTGACTTCCAGCCCGTCCTGGCACGAATAGCGATGCCTGACAAGTCCGATCCCCCGGCCGAAGAGATCATCCGGTACCACAAGGACGCCGAGACCCGCATCGCCACCATCACGTTCGACCGGCCGGGCCACCTCAACGCGCCGACGATCGCCGCCCGGCTGCGCTACGCCGATCTGTTGCACCGCGCCTCCATTGACGACGAGGTCAAGGTGCTGGTGGTCCGCGGTGCCGGTGAGGACCTCGGCTCGGGTGCGGATCTCACCGAGGAAATGGCGGTGCAGAATTCGAAGAAGCAGAATCTGCGGCTCGCCGAGTACAGGCTCAGCGACGAGGAAGTCAGATATCCTCCCGCAGGCTCATTTCGGCGCGGCGCCACCCTCGGCCAGTGGTATGCCAACCCGAACTCGGGGATACGCGGCCTGCAGGACTTCAAGAAGATCAGCATCCTAGAGGCCAAGGGCTACTGCTATGGCTGGCACTTCTACCAGGCCGCCGACGCGGATCTGGTGATCTCCAGCGACGATGCGCTTTTCGGGCACCCGTCGTTCCGGTATTACGGCTGGGGGCCGCGAATGTGGTGGTGGGCGCAGACGATGGGAATCCGGAAGTTTCAGGAAATGGTCTTCACCGGAAGGGCTTTCACCGCTGCGGAGATGTACGACTGCAACTTCCTCAACAGCGTGGTCCCCAGAGACGAACTCGACGCAGAGGTGGAGAAATACGCGCTGGCCTGCGCACGCAATCGCCCCACCGACACGGTATTCATGCAGAAGGTCTTCTTCGAAATCATGAAACAGTTCCAAGGCGAGTACATGGGCAGCATGCTCAGCGGCTTCTTCGAGTCGATGGGCGGCGGTGTCCGGCCGGATGGTAACGACGACTTCATGCTCGACTCGATATTTGATGGAGCCATCGAGCAGAGCCTGGGCGATGCGGTAAAAGACAACGACGGCAAGTTTCCCCCGGAGTGGCGGTTGAGCAAGAAGGGGCGCAAGAGCGGGCGCACCAAGAAGGAGCCCGATCGAAAGCGAAAGCGCTAGTGGCGGAACCTGCGGTCGAACCGCCGCTGGCCGGCTATACGGTGGTCGATCTATCCACGGGGATAGCGGGCGGCTATTGCACCAAGCTGCTTGCCGACGGCGGCGCTGACGTTATCAAAGTCGAGCCGCCAGAAGGTGATCCACTGCGTTCATGGTCGGCCTCGGGTGCCGTCGTACCGCCTGGTAGCAATGGTGCGTTGTTCAGCTATCTGGCCGGGTCGAAGCACAGTGTCGTCGCCGATCCCGACGTTGACGACGACGTCGATCTGGTCAACGGGCTGCTGGCGGCCGCGGACGCGGTGGTGTGGTCCGGCGGTTCGAAAGTCGCGGAAAGCCAGGACTTTACACCCGCGGCGATCCATCGCCGCCATCCGCACCTCACCGTCATGTCGATCACACCCTTCGGGCTGGAGGGCCCCTGGCGTGATCGGGCGGCCACCGAATTCACACTGCAGGCGTGGTCGGGGGGAATCGTCGGGCTCGGGCGTGGCGAGCCGGACCGCGCACCGGTGTTCGTCGGCGGACAAGTCGGGGAATATTTGGCCGGGGTTTATGCGAGTGCCGCCATGCTGGCGGCGTGGTACGGCCGAATCGGCGGTGGCCCAGGGGAACTTCTGGACCTGTCGATGCTGGAAACGCAGATCCTTTGTCTGACCTATTATCCCGTCACCTACTTCGAAATGCTCGGGCGGCCATGGCGAGACGCGCGGCGAGTCACCGTCCCGGGTGTGGCTCGCGCCAAGGATGGACTGGTGGACGTCGGGTGTGGGACCGCGCAGCAGTGGTTCGACTTGTGCGCGATGGTGGGCCACCCGGAGTGGATCGATGAGCAATCACCGCTGACGATCACTGAGCAGGCGAACCTCAATGCTGATGCGATCTACGCGTGGGTCGAGAACAACACGGTCGACGAAATCCGCGAACTCGCAACGGCATTCCGGATTCCCAACGCGCCGGTTGCCAACGGCGTCAACATCGCATCACTAGACCACTTCCGCGAACGCGGTTCGTTCGTGTGCAACCCGCGTGACCGATTTCAGCAGCCAGGCCATCCATACCGAATGCGACCCGCGCAGCTTCGCCAGCCGCAACCGGCGCCGAGGCTGGGTGAGCACACAGCACGCTACCGGGGTGCCAACCTGACCCCTCGTCCCGTGCCGACCGGATCCGCAAATCGATTGCCCTTGAGTGGACTTCGAGTGTTGGACATGACAACGTTCTGGGCGGGCCCCTGCTGTACCCACTTTTTGGCCATGCTCGGCGCCGAGGTAATCCACGTGGAATCCACCCGCCGTCCCGACGGGACCCGGCTGATCGCCGGCGTGCCGACCACCGAAAACCAGTGGTGGGAGAAGTCGCCGATCTTCGCGGCGCTGAACACCAATAAGAAGGGGCTGACGCTGGACCTGCAGAGTCCGCGCGGCCGGGAGCTGCTGCGCCGGCTCATCACAACATGCGATGTGATCGCGGAAAACTTCACGCCCCGGGTGCTTGACCAGATCGGCCTGGATTTCGCCGCAGTCCAATCGATTAAGTCCGACGCGGTTATGTTGCGAATGCCCGGGTTCGGCCTGGACGGGCCATGGCGGGACAATCCGGCATTCGCTTATGTCATCGAGTCCGCGGCGGGCGTGAGCTGGATGACCGGCTACCCCGACCGCACTCCGTACGAGCCGTATTCGGTCGGCGATCCCAACGCGGGTATGCATGCCCTCAATGCTCTGCTGTTGGCGTTAGAGCACCGTCGCCGCACCGGCCAGGGCGTGTTGGTAGAAGCGGCGATGGTGGATGCCGCGCTCAGCATCTCCGCCGAGCAGATAATCGAATACTCCGCTTACGGGGCGCTACTGGAACGCGCGGGTAACCGAGGGCCAACAGCGGCGCCGCAGAATCTCTACCGCAGCGGCGATATCGACGAGTTCGGGCGCCTCGACAGTTGGGTCGCGATGGCCGTGACTACCGATGAGCAGTGGAAAAGGTTGTGCGGCGCGATCGGATCACCCTCGTGGGCAACCGATCCGAAGCTGATCACCGCGGCCGGCCGGAAAGAGCGCCAGGATCTTATCGATGAGCAATTGGCCGCGTGGTGTGAGCACCGTAGCCGCGACGACATCGTCGCAACTCTCTGGGATGCCGGTGTGCCGGTGGCCAAGGTCATGCAACCGCACCGTCAAACAGAGCTGGATCAGTTGGCGTTTCGCGGCTTCTTCGAAGAAGTCGACCACCCAGTGAACGGCCCGGCTAGGCTCAGCACCGTGCCGATGAGGTTCTCCGCCGGGCCCTGCAAGTTCCACACCCAGCATGCGCCGCTGCTGGGGCAGCACAATCAAGAATTGCTGGCCGAGCTTGGCTTGACCGACTCGGAGATCGCCGACCTGGAAGCCGATGGCGTTATAGGCCGCACACCGGCTAGGTACCCGGCAACCTGACTGGCGCGTGATGGCGATCGATCCCACGGACATATTGCTCACTGGCTACGCGGCATACGCGGCGGCCAAGGCAGGTGTTATCAACTACACCAAGACGGCGGCGCTACGCTCACCGAAGGGCTGGCACAGCTTAGCGGCGATGGGGCCGTGACCGGAATGGGCAATATTGTGCCGCTGGGGCGTCCCGGCCATGGCGACGAGATCGCCAGTGCCGCAGTCTTTCTGGCTTCTGAAATGTCGGCCTACCTCACCGGGCAGACGCTGCATGTCGACGGCGGTACCCATGCCGCCCGCGGCTGCTACCACGACTCGCACACCGGGGACTACCGGCTCGGGCCATCAGGCTAGTGGTGCCACCCCTCGGCGACCTGGTCGTCGAACGTGCGGTCAATGCGCTCGAACCTGCGGCGGATCGAGGCACGGGCGGCTTCATGCGGCAGGATGTACAAGCGGTTGGCCAGAATCGCGTCGGCCGTCAGCCGGGCGACGTCGTCGACCTCCAGGCTGTCGTCCTGCGCCGGGAGCGAGCCGAGCGCCCCCTCAGGCGTTGACGATAGCCCGTAATCCGCACCGCGTATCCGTTCAGAGTTGGACACCAGCTTGGTTTCGACGACCATCGGGCACAGTACCGACACACCGATACCGTTGTCCTTGACCTCGCGGGCAAGTGTTTCGGCGAGCCCGACGACGCCATATTTGGCAACGCAGTACGTCCCGAGGCCGGCATTGGGTACCAGGCCGGCGAAGGATGCGGTGAAGGCGATGTGGCCGCCCGTGCCCTGCGCGAGCAACCTCGGCACAAACGCCTCGACGGCGTGGATCGAGCCCCATAGGTCAATATCGATCACCCAGCGCCAGTCGTCGTGCGTCATCTGCGCGATCGGACCCGCCACGACAATGCCGGCGTTGCTGAAGACGACGTCGACATGGCCGAGCAGGCGGAAAGCCTCATCCGCCAGATGACCCATCTCATCGAGATGCCGGACGTCGCACATCACGCCGTGCGCGTCAAGCCCCTCGTCATGCAGCCGGGCCACCGCGTGTTCCAGCCCGGGTTGATCGACGTCGGCGAGCACCACGCGGGCTCCCCGGCGGGCGAACTCGGTGGCGGTGGCGAAACCGATGCCACTCGCACCGCCGGTGATGACTGCCCCGCGTCCCTCGAAACCAGGAAGGAATCCGTCCATAGGACGGACTCTATTTCAGGCAGCTACCCGCATCGACGGGCAGGGTCACGCCGGTGACATAGCGGGATTCGTCTGAGGCGAGGAACAGCACCGCGTTGCTGACGTCGATCGGCTCTACCCAAGGAATCGGCAGCGTGTGGAAAAGCTGACAGATCGGCGCCATGTCGTCGGGGCCCGGATTCTCCAGATCCGGTCGGAACATCTTGAAGGTGCCTTCGTTGTGCAGCATGGGTGTTTTGACGTGCGTTGGATGCACCGAGTTGACACGAATCATGTGCTGCCCCAACTCAACTCCGAAGGCGCGCATCAGACCGACGACACCGTGTTTGGCGGCGACGTAGTGACCAGTGTGAGGATATGCTTTGAGCCCGCCGACCGAGCTGGTCAGGATGATAGAACCGCCGCGGCCACCCGCGAGGAGGTGCGGCACACCGGCTTTCACGGTTTTCCAAACCCCGGCCAGATTGATGTCGATCATCTCTGTCCAGTCTTCTTCGCTGGTTTTGTCCAGAGTGTCGCCGCCGTTGCCGATTCCCGCATTCGCCACGATGATGTCCAGCCGGCCGAGCTGCTCGACGCCGCTGTCCACCGCGGCTTTCAGTGCGTCGTAGTTACGCACATCGACTTCGGCTGTGAAGATTCTGCGGTTGTGTCCCTTGACCAGGTCGGCGGTCTCGGCCAGGTCTTCGGGGGTCGACGCCGGGATCGCGGTGTCGACAACACCGTCGCGGATGGGCTTACAGATGTCGATGGCGATGATGTCGGCACCCTCTTGCGCCAACCGCACCGCGTGGCTGCGGCCCTGACCGCGCGCTGCCCCCGTGATGAAAGCGACTTTGCCTTCAACGCGTCCTGTCATGGCTACCTCAACTCCTGACTATTGATCGGCATCCCTGCGCGGAGAACAGCCGGAACCGCGTCCCCGGATCACGAATCTTGCCGCCTGAAGAACTCTGTCATCACCCACCACGGGTGTCAATGGCGAATCCAATTCCGCTATTTGTGGTTCTATATATTAGAGAATCGGATTCTCAGCGGCAAATGGGGTGCGGTATCTGCTCAACTCGGGAATGCCAGGACGGCGGCGTTGGCGCAGCGCTCACTCGTACTAGTCGACGAAGCCGCGCGAGCAGAAATCCCATACCTCGTCGGCGGTAATGGGATGGACCGTCGCGTCGTCGGAGCCGCCGCTGGATTGCGCGATGAACATGACCGTCTGCATGGTCATGGCGGCCACCCGCTTCGGATTGATGCCCGCGCGCAACTTGCCGGCGTCGCAGGCCGCTTCCATCAGTTCGGTCAGCAACGCCAGCAAGGGCGCGTGCGCGACTTTAACCTCGGCAGGGTGCGTTACCAGCAACCTCGGGGCGAAGTCGGTGAACAGCGGCCGCTTGGCCGTCGGATCCGGACGCGATGCCTCATACAAGAGTTCGACGGCGACCTTCAGCCGCTCTAGCGGATCCGACTGGCTTTCCGTAGCGGCGCGGATCTGATCAGCCGATCGGCTCAGTGCATCTTCGAACAGCGCCAGCAGCAATTCGTGCTTCCCGTCGAACTGCAGGTAGAAGCTCCGCAGCGACTGGCGGGACCGGTCCACGACCTCCTGCACGGTAAAGTCCGTGCTGCCCTTCTCGATGATGATGGCCTGCGCCGCGTCAAGGAAGCGCTGAACGCGCTGCGCGGCCCGCAGTTTCGCCGTCTTGATAGACCGCTCGACAGCGCGCTGCTTCCAGGCTGGCTCTTCGCTTGGGCTGGTCACGGCCGCCTCAGATGATTGCCGCGCAGGGAGAACATGATTGGACTCTACCGGAGAACGCCGTGACATCGCTGCGCTCGACCCCCTCACGGATCACGTGTTTGAGATTGTAACTTTCTTGCCGCGAGAATACTATTCTCTTAGACGTGTGTATGGAAGCGAAATCGCAAGAGTGAACCGCGCCGTCGGCGGAAACCGTGATCTACCGACGGCCAGGGAGCGCTTAGGAGTTTCCGGGGAGTGCTGTGCAGCTGACTTTTGACGCCGATGTGGACGCGTTCCGAGCCGAATTCGTGGCTTTCCTGGACACACATCTGCCGTCGGCGGCCGAGGCGTTCGAGCGGCCGCGGTCCAGTTCGCACGTCCCGGAATGGGCCCGCCGCTGGCAACGGCTGCTGTTCGATAGCGGGTGGTTGCTGCCCGGCAATCCGCCGGAGTTCGGTGGGCGCAACGCCACGTTATTGCAGCAATACGTGTACTTGGAGGAGCTGGGGCGCCGGCGCATCTATCAAAGTTTCAATCCGCAAGGTGTGGGCATCATTGCGGCGTCGTTGTTGACGTTTGGCACGCTAGCGCAAAAGCAGCGATGGGCGGTGCCCATTCTGCGGGCCGAGATCGCCGCGTCGCTGGGGATGAGCGAACCCGGGGCGGGCTCGGACCTGGCGTCCCTGAAAACACGGGCGGTGCTTGACGGTGACCACTTCGTGGTCAACGGGCAGAAAGTGTGGACATCGGGTGCCCATGATGCTGACGTGCTGTTGACATTTGTGCGCACCGATCCAAACATGCCAAAACACAAGGGCATTAGCGTGTTGCTGATCCCGACCGATACACCCGGCGTGATGCGCCGTCCGTTTGCGTCGATGTGCGACAGCGATGAAGTCGACTTCAACGAGGTGTTCTTCACCGACGTGCGTGTGCCTGTCGAGAATTTGGTGGGTCAGCTCAATGGGGGATGGCGGGTGGCAACCGGTTCCCTGGGCCACGAACGCGTCATGCTGTGGATGGGATACGCCGACTTATTGCACGAACTGAGCGTCGATTTCCGTCCATCGAATTCACTCGAGCGGGATCGCTACGCCACCCTGGTGATGGATGCTCACGCACTGCGGCTTCTAGGATCGGCGGCGCTGGCGCGGGCCGCTCGCGGCGAAGAGGACGTACCCACCCAGTCGGTACTCAAACTCCTGGGTTCGGAGGCGTTGCAACAGGCATCCGAGGATGCGCTGAACGCTGCGGGCGCCGACGGGCTGGTGGACCGCGCGGTCACTGCCCCGTTCGCCCCGCTGAACCTGGACAGCCATTACCGCAGCTGGTTCGACCGATACGCGCGCAGCTTCGCCGCGACCATCGCCGGCGGCACTTCGGAAATCCAGCGGAACATCATCGCCGAACGGGTGCTCGGCCTGCCGCGCAATTAGCGTGCGAAAGTCGGCATCTGGCGCTCAGCATTGTGTCCACGCGCCATTGACCCAGCATGGGTAATCAGGCGTTTGGGTGTCTAACCAGGAGTAGTAGCCAATGGCGACGAGCCCTGCGAGGATCGCGACGACCCCTAACGCGATGCCAGCGACTGCGGTTCGCGGATTGTTTGCTTCCCCGCGCGTGACTCGTCTCCGGGCGATGTCGCCAGTCACTACCGCCGCGATACCGAGGGGCACCCCAATCAGCAGCCAGCAGGTGATGAGCGCGAGTGCGCCCAAGGTCAGCGAAGCGACGCCGAACTGGTTTCGAGGTGCCTCGGGGTGGCTCATCACGTCCCATCCTCTAGGTGGCCAGACGAGTCTACGTGGACGGTCGGCGCCGGTTGTCTGCCCGCCCAAAACCCACCGTCGGTCCTCGGGTGACTCAAGTGACAAGTGGGACGTCAGTGGACCGGGAGGGCCGTCATGGGCCAATGCCGCTACAGCTGTGCAAGCCGCGGCGCAAATCCTTTGGTCAGCAACGTCTTTCCGGCTTCTCGGGTCAGTTCTCGAGCGCTGCCCAGCAGGCCGTCCAAGATCAGCGACCGTTTGACATGGTGGTGCAGCTGGTGCTCGGAGGTGAAGCCGATACCGCCGAGCACCTGCTGGCAGTGGCGCGCGGCTGTCAGCGCTGCCTGGCCGGCTGCGGCCTTGGCCAGCAGCGACGCCAGGCCGTCGGGGTCGTCTGGCTGCGCGGCGGTATGTAGTGTCGCCTCGGCGCCCTCGATCGCGACGAGTGTCTCGGCCAGCCGGTGTCGGATCGCTTGAAACGAGCTGATGCGACGTCCGAATTGAACGCGGTCCACGGCATGCTGTCGCGCCAGCGACAGCATGGCCCGGCTGGTGCCGACCAGCCACCAGCCCAGTGCCCGCCACCCCGCATGGAGCGCGGCCGGTGGCAGCGAGGCCCCTTGCGGCACAGGATGTATCGGCAGCAAGTCGTCGATCGCCGAGCCGGAGCCGTCGCTGCGCTCCCATACCACCCAGGAGCCACCGGCGAACGGTAGCGGCAAAGTACCCCCTGGTACGCCCCCGGTCGCGCACAGCACCACGTCGTTGAGCACGGCGGCGTGCGCGCCCGTCTCGCCGAGCAGCCGGAATACCAAAGGGATTGCAACATCCGGCATTTCGTCCAGCATGTCAAGCCAGCCGAGGTCGGTTAACGCCGCGTCGAGCTCTTTGC
Source organism: uncultured Actinomycetota bacterium (assembly GCA_963730415.1). Lineage (GTDB taxonomy): Bacteria > Actinomycetota > Actinomycetes > Mycobacteriales > Mycobacteriaceae > Mycobacterium. The sequence goes on from CAVSSC010000011.1 coordinate 440,406, forward strand.
CTGAGGCCGAGGAAGATTCCGTCATCGTTGTCCGCAGCGAATCGGCCAGCAGGCGCAGTGACTCGGGATCTGTCGAGGGGTCCACGGTTCACTCCTTCCCGAGGTCGAGCAGCCGGCGGGCGATGATATTGCGCTGAATCTCGGCGGTACCGCCATAGATGGTCGCCGCGCGCGAGTACAGGTATTCCGAGCGCCACGGTGTGTCTTCGAGTTCGAGCGTCCCGGGCAGCAGGTCGCGGACGGTGTCGTAGAGCCGTTGCTCAGCGGTGGCCAGTAGCACCTTGTCGATGGAAGTATCCGGTCCCAGTCGCGCTCCGTCGCGCAACCGCTGCTGGGTGCTGCGGGATCGGCAGCGCAACGTGTGAAGCGCCAGATAGGCTGCGCCAAGCGCGGAGTCGTCGGGCTCGCCGACGTTGGATGCCTCCGCGATGAGTTCATCGAAGCGTGAGTAGAGGTAAGCGATCCGCTGCCAGAAGCAGGTGGAGCGCTCATAGGGCAGCAGATCCATTGCGAGTCGCCAGCCGTCTCCAGGCTGGCCAAGCATCCGGCTCGCCGGGATCACCGCGTCGTCGTAGTACACCTCGCAGAATTCGTCGACCCCGTGCATCGTCCGTAGCGGCCGAATGGTGATGCCTGGCGTGTCCAGGTCGACGAAGAACGCGGTGATTCCGTCATGGCCTGCTGCCGTGCGGGTGAGCAGGATGCATCGGGTGGAGAACTGCGCAAAGCTGGTCCAGACCTTCTGCCCGTTGACAATCCAGTTGTCGCCGTGGGGAGTCGCGCGGGTGGACAGCGAGGCCAGGTCGCTGCCGGACCCCGGTTCGGAAAACCCTTGACACCACTGTTCGCGACCGCTGAGCAGCCGCGGCACCATTTCTGCGGCGAGTTCTGCAGGGGCGTAATCGATCATGGTCGGCGCGAGCACTTCGACCATCGAGTACGGACCGGGTTCGGCCAGACGGCGGCCCACCACCTCTTCGCCGACGATCGCGCGAAGCACCGCGGGCCCGCCCAATCCGCCGACTTCCACGAGCCAGCCGTAGCGCATCCAATCGGCGTCGTAGAGCGCTCGGTGGACTCGAGCAAGCTGCTGCATCTGGCCTTGCAGCGAATGGTCGGGCCCCGGAGTCAGATCATTGTCGTCGAGCCACGCGCGCAGAGCGGCCCGGAACTGCTCGACATTCACGGCACCGTCGATTGTTCGGCTCCTTGGTTCGTTGCTCGGCCCCCATTGTCGCCGGCGGGCCGGCCTATGGCGTGCGGGCGCCCGGAGTCGTGCACGCCACTGCGGCGGATGAACGTCATGGCGCGGGTCTTCAGTCGCCACCCGTCGGTGGTTCGGGAATAAGTGTCGCGGTAGTAACCGATCCGCATGTCGTGAGTGGCGTGGTCGATGAAGCACAACGGTTGAGTGCCGCTTGCCGAATCACCGTCGAGGTCGACCAGCGCGGTCCCGGTGAGAAATAAGCCTTTTGGGGCGGCGGCCACTAATTCTGGGAACCTGTCCAGGCTGTATGTTTCACCGAAGGCGCTGTAGGTTCCATCAAGTGTGAAGACGCCGATGAGGCCGTCGATGTCTTCCTGGGTGATGGTCACCGCGTAGCGGGCGAGCAGCTGTTGGATCTCGACCAGGTCATCAGTTCTGGTTGGTTCACTTTTGGATGGTTGAAGTGTCGACATAGACCTTGCCGCCTTTCATGACAAAGCTGACTTTCTGGGTAACCGTTATGTCTTCCAACGGGTTTCCCGGCACCGCGATGATATCGGCGAGCTGGCCCTGGGCCAGCCGCCCCCGGTCGCCTGCGTTGATGAGCTCGGCTGCGGTCACCGTGGCGGCCCGCAGCACCGCCAACGGCGGCAGGCCCCAATCGACAAGGGTGACCAATTCGTCGGCGTTGCGGCCGTGCGGGATCGCCGGCGCGTCGGTGCCCACCGCGATCTTTACGCCCGCTTTGTAGGCGGCCAGTATGGATGTGCGCGCCTTCGGGAACATCTCGGCGGCCTTGGCCTGTAGCTCAGGTGGAGCGTGCGAGACGTCCATCGCATCACCATCGGCCAGGCGACGAGTGCTGACCAGGAAGGTGCCGTGCTCGACCATCATCGCGATTGCGTCGTCATCGACAAGGAACCCGTGCTCGATGCAGTCGATGCCGGCGGCGACGGCGTGCCTGACCGCGTCGGCGCCGTGCGTGTGCGCGGCGACGCGCAGTCCACGACGGTGCGCCTCGTCGACGATCGCGCACAGTTCCTCGTCCGAATAGTGCTGTGCGCCAGGGGGTCCCGTCAGCGACATCACCCCGCCGGAACAGCAGACCTTGATCAGCTCAGCGCCATGCTTGATCTGGTAGCGCACCGCCTTGCGGATCTCGTCGATTCCGTTGGCGATGCCCTCCTCGACTGTTAGATCCAGCACGTGCGGTGCGAAGGCGGCGAACATCGTCGGGTCCAGATGCCCGCCGGTCGGAGTGATAGCGTGCCCGGCCGGCACGACCCGTGGCCCGTCGATCCAGCCCGCGTCGATGGCCTTGCCCAGCGCGACATCGAGCAAGTACCCGCCGGTTTTGACGAACAGGCCGAGGTTGCGCACGGTGGTGAACCCGGCCCGCAGGGTGCGGCGGGCGTTGCCGACCGCACGCAATACCCGCGTCGGCGGGTCGTCCTGCACCTGGGACAGGCCGGGTTTTTCCCCGCGCCCGCCCATCAGGAGGTTGACCTCCATGTCCATCAGCCCGGGCAGCAGGATCTGGTCGCCGAGATCGATCAGGTCACCCTCGAGTGAGGCGGTGCTGTCACCGACACTCGCGATCCGGTCGCCCTCGATTTTCAGAACGCCGGGCCGCAGGATCTCACCGGCGTCCACGTCGAGCAGTCCGGCGGCCTTGAGCGTCAGCTGCGATGATCCGCTTGCGCGAAGAGCACCGGACACCGTCAGATCACCGGTTCCTTGATCAGTTCCACCCAGGCGGCCCCACTGTCGGGGACTCGCGGTTGCTTCCACGCTTCCACCGGAAACGACACCATGATCAGCGACTGCATCATGTGCATGAGGGTCTTCGCGTCCTCGGGGAGATCGTCCAGTGGGTATTTGTCACAGTAGGCGATCACATCGTTCAGGCGGGGGAACGCGGCGTCATAGAACGCCTGCATCTCGGTCATCGTTGAGGCGAGCCGCTTGGCGTAGCGCTCGGGTTCGGTGGCGAGGTCCCAATCCAGATAGGGTTCCAGGTCGGCGAATTCAGTGGGCAGCGACGACGCCATTGTTCTGGTACTCCTTTACGTAGTCTCCCGTCACCTTGTGCAAGTGGCGGAGAAGGATTTCCTGATCGCACAGCGGAAAGTCTTTGACAACCTTGGTGCCGATCATGGTCTGGGTCGCTTCCAGGGTGTTGGCGTCTTGGAGCGCGTACTCCTTGAAGGTCACCGCGGCCAGCTCGTGGGCCAACCGTTCCCGCGCGTTTCTCGGCGGAACGAAATACAGCGTGCACTCGAAGATGTGCTTGTCGACGGCGGTCGGCCAATAGTGATAGGTCAGGTACCAGCCGGGCTCCCAGATCAGCAGCATAAAGTTCGGGAAGAAGTGCCACGAGTCGATGCCCCACTGCGGCACCCTCTTCGGGTTGACGCCCGGAGGAAGCTGATCGAGCTTCTCGATGACCTCAGGCTTGTCCCATGGTCCGAACAGCCCGCTGCGCAGCACCTGGTCCATGGGCTTCACCATGCTCAGGTCCGCGGGCGGTGCCTGTCCACCCCATGTCGAGATCATCCCGTGTGGGCTCGCCAGCTCGTAGTACAGCGCCTCGAAGCCGTACTTCACGATTTTGGCGGCCTCTTCCTTGGTGTACTGCCCCTGATGTAGCACCGGCGCGTGGTAGAACTCGGCGAACGCGTCAATGAACAACTTCCAGTTACTGCCGACCTCGGCCCTATACGAGTAGGCCTCGGTCATCTCGTGGAAGGGGTAGCCCTCGATGCCCTTGGCCAGTGGTCCGAGGTAGTCCGCGAGTGGCTTTGCGTCTCGGTCCAAATTGATGAAGATGAATCCTTCCCACACCTCGCAGCGGACGGGCACCAAGCCGTACTGACTCTTGTCGACGTCGAAGAACTCATCCTCTTGTTGGATGAAGGTCAGATCGCCGTCGAGGCTGTAGCGCCAGGCGTGGTACTTGCAGGTGAACTGCCGGCAGGTGCCTGAGGTCTCCTCGTGTGGATAGTCGTTCCACACCAGCTTGTTTCCGCGGTGGCGGCAGACGTTGTGAAACGCTTTGACCGACCCGTCCTTGGTCTTGACGACGATCACCGACATGCCGGGACCCGCCGAGGGCAGCTCCTTGGTGAAATAACTGCCGGTGCGGGGCAGCCGTTCGACTCGGCCGACGTTGAGCCACGTCCGCTTGAAGATCGCCTCGCGCTCGGCTTCGAAGAATGCCGGATCGATCGAGTCGCTGTAATCGACTGGCGCGGTGCCCAGTTCGGGGTAGTTTTCTGTCCAGCTTCCGGCAGCTGGCTTCGGGAAGTGGGGCAAGGTTCTAACCTCTCTCGTCAGTCTTGTTCGGCGTTCTCGAGCTGTACGCCGAAAGTGTTGAAGGCCATGGCCAGCAGCGTGTAGCAGCCGACCGTGAAGACGTAGTCCATCCGCTGGCGGTCGTTCAGGTGCTCGCCGAGTGTGGCCCACGTCCGGTCGGACAACTCCGATTTCTCGTCGAGTTCGTCGACCCCGGTGAGCACTGCGCGCTCGAACTCGCCGGCGGCGTCGCCCTGGCGAACCGCGGCTATCTCGTCGTCACGCAAGCCGGCTTCTTTGGCCAGAGCTACGTGATGGGTCCACTCGTAGGCGCAGTCGCGACGGTGCGCGACCCGCAGGATGGCCAGTTCACGGATGCGGGGTGGCAGCGTGGACGAGTACAACAGGTGGATGTTGAACCGGAGAAATGCCTTGGCCAGCGCCGGGTGGTTGGCGAACGTCGACAGCGCGTTACCGGCGTCTCGGGGGTTGCAACGCTCCGGGGGCAGCATGCCGGACAGCGACCGCTGGACAGCCTCGTCCCACTCATCGGCGGGCAGCGGCTGCAGACGCATCCGCGGTCTCCAATTGGCCGAGGCCGGCGACACGGTCGATGACCCGATCCCGGTGGGTATCGAAACCGATCGAGGGTTGTGGGTGGCCGCGCTGCGCGAGACCGGCCGGGTGATCTATCCGATCAACCCGCTGGCAGCCTCGCGGTATCGGTCGCGGTATGCGGTGTCGGGTGCCAAATCCGATGCCACCGACGCGGTGCTGTTGGCCAACATCGTGCGCACCGATGCCGCCGCGCACCGCCCGCTGCCCGCCGATACCGAGTTGGCCCAGGCCATCCGGGTGCTCGCGCGCGCTCAGCAAGACGCGGTGTGGGCCGCCAGCAGATCGGCAACCAGATCCGCGACCTGCTCAAGGACTTCTACCCGGCCGCCTTGGTCGCCTTCGCCGAACTGCCCAGCGGGGGCCTGGCCCGCGCCGATGCGCGCACCATCCTGGCGGCCGCGCCCACCCCGGCGCAGGCCGCCAAGCTGACCCCGGCGCGGCTGCGTCGGCTGCTGGTCAAGGCCGGCCGCCGCCGCGACCTCGACCGCGACGTCGAGCGGCTGCGGGAGGTTTTCACCGACACCTACCTGCACCAACCACCCACGGTCGAAAACGCGATGGGTATCCAGCTGACCGCGCTGCTGCGCCAGTTCGAGGCCGCGTGCGCGGCCGCCGACGAGCTGGCCGAGGCGGCGATCGCCCATTTTGAGCAACACCCGGACGCCGCGATCATCACCAGCTTCCCCGGCCTGGGGAATCTGGCCGGCGCCCGGGTGCTGGCCGAGATCGGCGACGACCGCGCCCGTTTCGCCGATGCCCGCGGGTTGAAAGCCTTCGCCGGTTCTGCGCCGATCACCCGCGCCAGCGGCAAGAAAACCGTTGTGACACACCGGCATATCAAAAACCGGCGCCTGGCCGCGGTCGGCTCGATCTGGGCGCTGGCGTCGCTGCGCGCCTCGCCGGGTGCCCGACGACACTTCGATGCCCGCCGCGCCAAAGGAGACTGGAACCGCCAAGCACAGCGACACCTGTTCAACCTCTCGGCATACCCCCGACCACCTCTCGGCCAAGGAGAATCATATTCTCATTTGCAACTAATAGAGTTGCACGATTCGCGCGACTGGTCAATGCCAGCGGGCCCCTTGCGCATGGGTGAAGGCCTGCGTCGGATACCGCCGGCCCACGTGGCGGTCGAGATGCCCGCCTGCCAGCGACAATGCCAGGGATAGTGCCAAGCTGCCCAGGCAACGCTGGCCTTTTCCTCGCCGCATTCTCGCTCGGAGGCGGGCAGCCTGATTGTTCTTCTAGCGCCCGGTCAGCCTGAGGCGATTCGCTAGAACAACCGCTGGATGTTGATTCTCGCTTGGCGAGAAGCTAGTTTTCAAATTAGTGATCTTGGCGCGGGGCAGCGGTTCGACGAGGCTGTGTGGGAGCCGATCGATTCGATGGAGAGGGAACGCCCATGAACAAAGAAGACATGATCCTGATCAGCGTGGACGACCACACCGTCGAGCCCCCGGACATGTTCAAGGACCACCTCCCGACGAAGTACATCGACGACGCGCCTCGGCTGGTGCACAACTCCGACGGCTCGGATATGTGGAAGTTCCGCGACACGGTGATACCGAACGTGGCACTCAACGCCGTGGCCGGCCGGCCCAAGGAGGAGTACGGCCTCGAACCACAAGGTCTGGATGAGATCCGGCCGGGTTGCTACAACGTCGACGAACGGATCAAGGACATGAACGCCGGGGGCATCCTGGCGTCGATTTGTTTTCCATCCTTCCCGGGCTTTGCCGGCCGCTTGTTCGCCACCGAAGACCACGAGTTCTCGGTGGCTTTGGTGCAGGCCTACAACGACTGGCACATCGACGAGTGGTGTGGGGCGTACCCGGCGCGGTTCATCCCGATGGCGTTGCCGGTGATCTGGGATGCCGAGGCGTGCGCCGCGGAGGTGCGACGGGTCTCGAAGAAAGGTGTGCACGCGCTCACGTTCACCGAAAATCCGGCCGCGATGGGCTACCCCAGCTTCCACAACGAGTACTGGAACCCGCTGTGGAAGGCGTTGTGCGACACCAACACCGTGATGAATGTGCACATCGGATCCTCGGGCAGGCTGGCGATCACGGCACCCGATGCGCCGATGGATGTGATGATCACGCTGCAGCCGATGAACATCGTGCAGGCCGCCGCCGATCTGCTGTGGTCAAAGCCGATCAAGGAGTACCCGGACCTGAAGATCGCCCTCTCGGAGGGCGGCACCGGTTGGATTCCCTACTTCCTGGAGCGCGCGGACCGGACGTACGAGATGCATTCGACGTGGACCCACCAGAACTTCGGCGGCAAGCTGCCCAGCGAGGTCTTCCGTGAGCACTTCCTGACGTGCTTCATCAGCGACAAGGTGGGCGTGCAGCTGCGCAACATGATCGGCATCGACAACATCGCCTGGGAGGCCGACTACCCGCACAGCGACTCCATGTGGCCGGGCGCGCCTGAGGAGCTTTGGGACGTCTTGTCGTTGAACAACGTGCCGGACGACGAGATCAATAAGATCACTCACGAGAATTCGATGCGTTGGTACTCGTTCGACCCCTTCACCCACATCACCCGGGAGCAGGCGACAGTCGGCGCGCTGCGCAAGGCCGCCGAGGGGCACGACGTGTCCATTCAGGCGCTCAGCCACCACAAAAACACCAGGGCGGGTTCGTCTTTCGCGGACTTTGCGGCCAACGCGAAAGAACTCACCGGCAACAGAGACTGAAAAACACGCCGCCGGAATGCCAGTGCGCCGGTGCATTTCGACCAAAGGAGATTGAGCAGTGCCCGGCGCCGGAATGAATTTCGAGCTGACCGATGACCAGGAGTTGATCCGCAAGTCGGTCGCCGAGTTGACGCGGAAATTCGATGACCAGTACTGGATGGAAAAGGACCAGGCGCACGAGTTTCCGACCGAGTTCTACCGCGCCATAGCCGACGGCGGCTGGCTGGGAATGACGATCCCGACCGAGTACGGCGGCCATGGCCTCGGAATCACCGAAGCCACAATATTGCTCGAGGAGGTCGCCAAGTCCGGTGCCGCCATGAACGGGGCCAGCTCGATCCACCTGTCGATCTTCGGCATGCAACCCGTAGTGGTGCACGGCTCTGAGGAACTCAAGGCGCGCACGCTGCCCCCGGTCGCGACCGGTGAAGTGCATGTCTGCTTCGGGGTGACCGAACCCGGTGCCGGGCTCGACACATCGCGCATCACCACCTTCGCCAAACGCGACGGAGATCGCTACATTGTCAACGGCCGCAAGGTGTGGATTTCCAAGGCGATGGAGTCCGACAAGATTCTGCTGCTGACTCGCACCCAGACGTACGACGAAGTCGTTAAGAAAACCGACGGGATGACGCTTTTCCTCACCGATCTCGATCGCAGCCGCGTCGACATCCGCCCGATCCGCAAGATGGGCCGCAACGCTGTGAGCTCCAACGAGTTGTTCATCGACAATCTCGAAGTACCGGTCGAGGACCGAGTCGGGGAGGAAGGCAAGGGATTTCAGTACATCCTGGATGGCCTGAACCCCGAAAGAATGCTGATCGCGGCCGAAGCGCTCGGCATCGGCAGGGTGGCGCTGGACAAAGCGGTGAAATACGCAAACGACCGCGAGGTCTTCGGCCGGCCCATCGGCATGAACCAGGGCATCCAGTTTCCGCTCGCCGACTCGCTGGCCCGGCTCGACGCCGCCGAACTGATGCTGCGCAAGGCCACCTGGCTCTACGACAATGGCAAATCTTGTGGGCGAGAAGCGAATACCGCCAAATACCTGTGCGCCGATGCGGGCTTCACCGCCGCGGACCGGGCATTGCAAACCCACGGCGGCATGGGCTACGCGGAGGAGTACCACGTCGCACGCTACTTCCGTGAGGCCCGGCTGATGAAGATCGCACCGGTCAGCCAGGAGATGATCCTCAACTTCCTGGGGTCCCATAGCCTGAAATTGCCGAGGAGCTATTGATGACCAATCCGCTGTTCGACCTCACCGGCCGATCGGCGTTGGTGACCGGAGCCGGCAGCGGGATCGGTGCCGCGGCCGCGCGGGCATTGGCCGCCGCCGGGGCGGCTGTACTTGTCAGCGACGTGGATGCGGATGCTGCTTCGACTGTTGCGCAACGTATTTGCGCCGATGGTGGCAAGGCGGACGGTATCGCCCTCGACGTCCGCGACCGCCAGGCGGCGGACGACGCGGCCGCACGCGCCGCCGGGCTCACCGAGGGGACACTGCACATTCTGGTCAACAACGCCGGAGTGACCGCACCGGCGATGTTCGCCGATCTCACCGACGAGAGCTTTCATCGCGTACTCGACATCCATCTCATGGGTGCCTTCCACTGCACTCAGGCCGCGCTTGGCTTCCTGCCCACCGACGGCACCGGCCGCATCATCAATGTCGTCTCATCGGCCGGGATCATCGGCACGCTTGGTCAGGTGAATTATTCAGCCGCCAAGGCCAGCATTATCGGATTCACCAAGTCCTTGGCACGTGAGATGGCGCGCAACAACATTCTGGTCAATGCGCTGGCGCCGCTCGCGGCGACGCGGATGACCGAGACCATCCGCACCAATGAAAAATTCGCGGCCAACATGATGACCCGAATTCCGTTGAAGCGCTGGGCCGAACCGGATGAGGTCGCGGGTGCGTTCGTTTTTCTCGCCTCCGATGCCGCGTCCTACATCACCGGGCAGGTGCTGCCCGTGGACGGCGGCATGGTGATGTGATGTACGTTCGCCGTTGATGACTGCGACCGATGGCCCCGTGCTGTTGTCAGAGGACTGCGATGGGGTACGCACGCTGACACTCAACCGTCCGCGCCGCAAGAATGCGATCAACCCAGAGCTGTGGATCGCGTTGCGGGACGCGCTCAACGCCGCCGGCCGTGATTGCGGCGTGCGTGCGCTCGTGATCACCGGCTCTGGCGGCAGCTTTTGCTCCGGCGCTGACATCTCGGTGCCCGGCGACATTCATCCGAATCGCAAGCTGCAGCGGTTGACCGACGTGGCGCTGGCGTTGCACGAGCTTCCGATTCCGACGATCGCCAAGGTGACCGGGGTCGCCGTCGGGGCGGGATGGAACCTCGCGTTGGGTTGTGACTTAGTGGTCGCGACGCCGGAATCGACGTTCTCCCAGATCTTTTCGAAGCGTGGCCTGTCAATTGACCTCGGTGGTTCCTGGCTGTTACCCAAAATCGTTGGCTTGCAACAGGCTAAGCGGCTCGCACTGCTCGCCGAGACGATTGACGCCGAGGAAGCGTGCGCACTGAACCTGGTGACCTGGGTGGTGTCGGGTGCGGAGATCGACGTGTTCGTCAAGGATCTCGCCGACCGTCTGGCAGCCGGTCCGCCGATCGCGCTTGCCCACACCAAGGCGCTACTGAACGAGGGCGCCGACCGCACCTTGCGCGACGCGCTGGCCAACGAGGCCCGCGCACAGGCCGTCAATTTCGCAACGACAGACGCGGCGGCCGCCTATGCCGCTTTCGCCGAGCGGCGGGAGCCGTCGTTTACTGGTCGGTGGGCGCTATCAAGATCTGACGTGGAATCAAAATCCGACGAGGAGCAATCGGAGTAGAGATATGCGTGAGACAGTCATCGTCGAGGCCGTGCGTACGGCAGTCGGAAAGCGCAACGGCGGCCTGTCTGGGATGCACGCCGCCGACCTGTCCGCGGTCGTTCTCAACGAATTGCTGGACCGCACCGGGATCGGTCCGGAGATCGTCGATGACGTGGTCTGGGGCTGCGTGTCCCAGGTTGGCGACCAGTCCAGCAACATAGGCCGGTACGCGGTGCTGGCCGCCGGCTGGCCGGAGAGCATCCCCGGGACCACCGTGAACCGCGCGTGCGGTTCCAGTCAGCAGGCGCTCGACTTCGCCGTGCAGGCGGTGATGTCTGGCCAGCAAGATGTCGTCGTGGCCGGCGGTGTCGAGGTGATGAGCCGCGTTCCGCTCGGTGCGGCCAGGGCCACCGGCATGCCCTACGGTCCGAAAGTCCTTGCTCGCTACGACGGCTTCTCCTTCAACCAGGGTCTGTCGGCGGAGATGATCGCCAAGAAGTGGGGGTTCTCGCGCACCCAGCTCGATGAATACTCTGTCCAGTCCCACGAACGGGCCGCTGCAGCCCAGGATGGTGGCGCCTTCACCGACCAGATTGTGCCGGTGTTCGTCGATGACGACACCGTCGTTGCCGCCGACGAGGGCGTGCGGCGTGGGAGCAGCGTCGAGAAACTCAGCGCACTCAAACCGGCGTTCGTCGACGACGGCGTGATCCATGCGGGTAATTCCTCGCAGATCTCCGATGGCGCAGCCGCGCTGCTGGTGATGACCTCGGAGATGGCGGTTGAGTTGGGGTTGACCCCGGTAGTGCGCTACCTGGCGGGTGCGGTGACCGGGGCGGATCCGGTGCTCATGCTCACCGGCCCCATTCCGGCGACCGAGAAAGTGCTGAATAAGGCGGGCGTGCCGCTGTCAGAGGTGGGTGTGTTCGAAGTGAACGAAGCGTTTGCGCCGGTGCCGCTGGCGTGGCTTGCGGAGACCGGAGCAGACCCCGAGCGTGTCAATCCGCTGGGCGGCGCCATCGCGCTGGGACACCCTCTGGGCGCTTCGGGTGCGGTGCTGATGACGCGCATGGCGCACCACATGCGCAACAACGGCATCCGGTACGGACTGCAGACCATGTGCGAAGGCGGCGGCACCGCCAACGCCACCCTGGTCGAGCTCGTGAACTAGTGGTTTGGTCATTGTCTGCGCCCGCCCCTTCTTCATGGGCAGCGATGGTTGGGTGCGGTCCAGTGCCTGCACCGAGGACTTCTCGTCCATGCACAGCACGATCGCGTTCTCCGGAGGATTGAGGTACAGACCGACCACGTCGATCAGTTTCTCCTCGAACTTCGGATCGTTGGACAGTTTGAACGTCTCAACCAGGTGCGGTTTGAGCCCGCGCGCGGCCCACACCCGCTGCACGGTCGCCGGGGACACCCCAGCCTTGGCGGCCATCGTCCGGCACGACCAGTGGGTCTGGCCGTCTGGCGTGGAATGCCTTGTCAGATACACGATCTCGTCGATCTTCTCCTGCGGGATCGTGGATTTGCGGCCACGCCCAGCCCGGACCTTTCCCAGCTTCGCCAAGCCCTCCTCGGCGAACCGGGCCCGCCACGCCCGAACCGTTGCCGGCTTAACCCCTACCTGCGCGGCGATCCTCGTGTTCGCCACACCATCGGCCGCCAGCAACAGCGCTGCCGGCCTGACGACCGCAAAAACCTCTCACGTGACCCTTGTCACAGCGGCCAAACTAACCTACTGTGTATTCACTAGGTTGGTTGGTCAAATCGGTACAAATCTGGTTTCAAGGGAGTCCGGTTGCCCGTCGCGCGGCGATACGACACGCTTCTCGCCAAGGGTGAGGACCGCAGGCAGCGGATCCTGGATGTGGCACAACGCCTCCTCACGCGCAACGGCTGGCGCAATACGACGCTCGCCCAGATCGCCGGCGAGGCCGGGGTCACCCCCGCGGGATTGCTGCATCACTTCGAATCGAAGGAACAGCTGCTGCACGCCGTCCTCGACGCCCGCGACCTCGATGACGACACCCACGCCGACCGGACCGGAGATCTTTTCGCCCAGATTGCTCAGGTCGCCGATCGCTTCAACCGGGCACCCGAACTGGTGGGCATGTTCACTGTGCTACTGGTCGAAAACATCCTTCCCGACGCTCCGTTGCACGACCGCATGCTGGCCAGGCACCGGGCTGCGACCGACATCGTCGCCGATCTCATCCGCCGTGGTCAGGCGGATGGCCAGTACCGCACGGACATAGACCCAGCCGTCAAGGCAGTAGAAATTCTCGCCTTCGTCCACGGAATGGAAACCACATGGTTGCTCGATCCTTCGATACCACTAACCGAGGTGTTCAAGCAGTACGCCGAGACACTGACGCGGGACTTCGCGCCGCCGAAGAAGACATGAGGTACCGGCTCGACGTTGTCGCCGCCACCGTTGTCGACGTGGTGAGGTTCGCTGGCGGCTGGCTCTTCGACCGGGCGATGGCGGGATGGGACGTCACCGTGCTCGTTGCCGATCACCCTGACGATCGGCCACTGCAGATCCTCGGCGCCCACGTGCTCGATCTCGAAGAAGCTCTGGCGTCGGTGCAATCCCGCCCTCGTCCCCAGGCCCTGGCGGCCGCGGCGGATCTGTTCGGGTGCGACTCGCGGGTGCGGCAGGGCGTCCTGCAGGCCCTCGATCATGGCGTCACCGAGGTCACGCTGTGGGGGGAGAACTGGCCCGCCGAGCTCGATGAAAGCGTCGGCCTGGTACAACACCGGCTGAGCATGGCCGCGCAGATCTTCAAGGCTCAAGCCCTGGCCGCTGCCGCAGTGAAGCAGGGCGCGAGCGGCCACACCGAGATTTTCCGGAGCGGGCTCCTGGCATGGCCGTCGGTTGCTGCTGACCTGGTTCCTGCCAGCTAACGGCGCCGTATCGGCCTTTCCCGTCGCTCGGTTCACATTCGGCGACACCGACCCCTCGTTGACGACTACCAAGCCTTGTGGAAATGTAATGCTCATCTGCGAGAGGCGCGTTCTCGCTAGCCGAGATTCGAGGAGCAGGAGATGGTGAACGAATTCACCGAGATGGATTTCTTCCGCGATCAACGGCTCGTCGAGAATCCCTACCCCTACTACGAGGCGCTCCGTCAGCAGTGCCCCGTCACCCGGGAAGACCACTACGGCGTCACCATGGTCACCGGCTGGGACGAGGCGTGCGCGGTGCTGAACGATGCCGAAACGTTCTCGTCGTGCATCTCGGTGACCGGCCCTTTTCCCGGCTTTCCGGTGCCGCTCGAAGGTGACGACGTCACCGAGTTGATCGAGAAACACCGCGACGAGCTGCCGTTCAGCGACCAGCTGCCCACCCTCGACCCGCCGACACACACCGATCACCGCGCCTTGCTGATGCGGCTGATCACCCCCAAGCGCCTCAAGGAGAACGAGGACGCCATGTGGGTGCTCGCCGACCAGGCGCTCGATGCGTTCCTGGCGCCAGGGGAGGGCGAATTCATCAAGGGCTTCGCGGGCCCCTTCACGCTGCTGGTCATCGCCGACCTGCTGGGTGTGCCCGAGGAAGATCGCGATCAATTCGTCAAAAACATCCGCCAGCACTCGGGCGGCGGCGTCGGCGGCACCGGCAAGGAGGCGTTGGCGCACAATCCGTTGGAATTCCTCTACGGGACCTTCTCCGACTACGTCCGCGACCGCCGCCGCGAGCCCCGCGACGACGTGCTGACCGGCCTGGCCACCGCGACATTCCCCGACGGCTCGACACCCGACGTCGAAGACGTGGCCCGTGTCGCCAGCAACGTTTTCTCGGCGGGCCAGGAGACGACCGTGCGGCTGCTTGGCGCCGCGTTGCAGACCATCGGGGAACGCCCCGACATCCAGGCGCAGCTGCGCAAGGACCGCAGCCTGATCCCCAACTTCATCGAAGAGGCGCTGCGCATCGAAAGCCCGGTCAAGGGCGACTTCCGGATGAACCGGGTGCCCGTCAACGTCGGCGGAGTCGACCTGGCCGCGGGCACCACGGTGATGGTTGTGCAGGCGGCCGCCAACCGTGATCCGCGCCGGTTCGAAGACCCCACCACGTTCGATCTGGCCCGCAAGAACGCCCGCCAGCACATTTCGTTCGGGCGGGGCATCCACAGCTGCCCCGGCGCGCCGCTGGCGCGCGCCGAAACCCGGGTCGCGATCGAGCGGCTGCTCGACCGGACATCGGACATCAGGATCAACGAGCGCATCCATGGCCCGGCGAATGACCGCCGCTACCAATATGTTCCGACATACATCCTGCGCGGCCTGACGGAGCTGCACCTGGAGTTCACGTCGGCATGAAAGTCTCGGTCGACGACCAGCGTTGCCGCGGTCATGGCGTGTGCGTCACGCTCTGCCCGGACGTGTTCAGCCTGACCGACGACGGTTATGCGGTGGCAATAGCGTCCGATGTCCCAACGGAATTGGAGGCCGCTACCCAAGACGCCATCCAATGCTGTCCCGAGCAGGCCATCAGCGAGGCGTGATCAAATACGCACGCAAGTAAGGAGATTCGAGTGGCAAAGGGCCCAAAAGGATATGTCATCCTCACCGAAGCCATCAAAGATCCGGAGGGCATGAAGGCCTATGCCCAAGCGGCGGGAGCAGCGATGGGTGGTGTGAACATCCTCGCGGTGGACACCGCTCCTAAAGTCATCGAAGGCATCTGGCACGGCGACCAGACCGTCGTGCTGGAATTCGAATCGGTAGATGCAGCCCGTGCGTGGTATGAGTCCGAGGGTTACCAGAAGGCAGCCAAACTGCGCCAAGCGGCAGCAGATTGCAACGCGGTCATCGTCGCCGGGTTCGAGATGCCTTCGACGAGTGGCTGATCGCTACTCCACGATGGAGATCGCCTGCCGGGGGCATTGACGGACCGCTTCGCGCACCTGTGCCTCATTCTGCGGCGTGACATCTGGCTGCAAGACGGTCAGCATGTCGTCGTCCCCGAGGTGAAAGACCTCCGGGAGGATCCCCATACATACCCCATTGCTTTCGCAGAGTCCCCAATCGACTTCGATCTTCATCGCGACCCCTTAACGAAGCACCTTGACGGGTACGTTCTGCCACCCCGCGACGTTTTGCATGTGGACGCGCTGGAGGCCGTCCCAGTTCACTTCGTAGCGCGGCATGAAGTCGAGCAGCTTCTCCAGTGCGATTCTGCTTTCCATGCGGGCCAAAGCCGCACCAAGGCAACTGTGAATCCCGTATCCAAGCCCGAGGTGCTGTGCCTCGGTCTGGTCGCGCTCGATGTTGAATGTGTCGGCGTCGGTGAAGGCATCCGAATCGCGGTTCGCCGAGGCCCCGATGAGGAACACCGGTTTGCCAGCGGGAATCACACCACCACTGACGTGCGCCTCTTTGAGGGTGTAGCGGACGTTGTATTGGACTGGCCCTTCGTAGCGCAATAGTTCTTCGACCGCTCCCGGAATCTTGCTGCGGTCGTCCTGCAGCTTCTGCCACTGGTCAGGGTTGCGGGCGAAGATCACCGCTCGCGTTGCCGACCAGCTTGGTGACGGTTTCGGCACCCGCGCCGCCCAAAAGGGTAGCGAAACCGGTGATTTCAACATCATCGAGCTTGCGCAGTTGACCGTCTTCGCCGGGGATTTCGGCGGCGATCAGCCTGCTGATCATGTCGTCCTGTGGATTCTCGCGCCGCTCCTGCACCAGGGTGAAGTAGTACATCGCGGTATCGATGTTGGCCTGCATGCCGGCTTCGCTGACCTCGATCTGTCCCGGTTCGCGGTGCAGGCTGGTGTCGATCCAGTGGCGTACCTGTTGGCGGTACTCTTCCGGCACTCCGGCCATCCGGGTGATGACTTCCACCGGGAACGGCCCGGAGAAGTCCTGGACGACGTCGAAGTGGTCGGGATCGGCGGCGCCCAGATACTTCTCGACCACTTCGATGACCGTTTCCAGCTGGGATTGAACGGCCCTCGGGGTGAACGCCTTATTGAGCAGGCTGCGCATATGCCGGTGCTCCGGCGGGTCCATGAAGATGATCGATTTCTGCTCGGCGGGCACGCCCTTGCGCACCATCGCCAGGTCGCAGCCACGCGCCGAGGAGTAGGTGTCGAATTCTTTGAATGCGGCCGCCACGTCCTCATGGCGGGTCAGCGCGTAGAAATCCTCTTTCTCGTCGTAATACAGCGGTGCTTCCTCGCGCATCCGTCGATATATCTCGAACGGATCGTTGAAGAATTCTTCGGAAAACGGATCGAAGACGACTTGCGGTTTTGTCACTGAATCCTCCTCAGCGGCGAGGGCGGGCTGAAACCTTTACAGCGGAGTCCCTGACTGTAACGCTAACGGTAGCGGTTTCGGGCCGAACCGGAAAGAACCAAAACGGTGCCATCTCAGACCTTCTTCGCGACGTCGGTGGCCTTGATGACGTCGTCCAGCGCACCGAGATCGCTGCCGAGTTCCGCAGCGACGCTCCGGACGACGGCCACGTCTTTACCCACGAAATCACCAGCGACCTCGATGAACGATGCGACGGAACCGCCTGCCGGCGACCAGGCTTAGCACCCGGCTCGTTGCGCTGCCATGAGGTAGTGCGGCCAGCAGGGTCGACTCCGGCACGCCAAGGCGCTCGCCCAGCCGGATTGACTCCGCGAGCAGCCCGATATGACCCGCGAACAGTGCGTTGTTGACCAGCTTCACCTTTTGGCCGGCGCCGCTGGGCCCGACATGCAGCACGGGATCGCCGTAGCAACCCAGCACCGGTTGCAGTCGTGTCACCGCTTCGTCGGAGCCGCCCACGAACAGCGTGAGCCGGCCGGCCGCAATGTCGTGCGGGCCTCCACTGACCGCGGCATCGACCACGTCGATGTCATTGGCGCGCGCGGCGATGGCGTCGATTGTGTTTGGGTTCGCGGTGGTGTGCACCACCAGCGCCGAACCGGGCGGCATGCTGGGCAGCAATGCGCTATCCAGGCAAACCTCCCGGACCTGTTCGTCGGTGAACACGCAGAGCACCACGACATCGGCCTGCGCACCGGCTTCGGCCAGTTCGCTGACCGCCCTAGCGCCCAGTTGCTCGAGATCGCGCCGCTTTTCGGCTGTCCGGCCCAAAACCCCGACGTCGTGCCCGGCTTCCACGAGACGGGCCACCATGGGGCGGCCCATCCGCCCTGCGCCGATAAACCCGACTTTCACCGGGGGTGGCCCATCAGGATCAGTGCGGCGTCGGCCGCATCGAGCACGGCACCGCCGCTTGCCCCGGCTTGATCGGCGAGGTCGACGACCAGCCGGACGTCTTTCTGCAAAAGCCCTCCCGCAACGCCGGCAAGCCGTTCCAACCCGCCGATACCGCCAAGAGCATTGAGCGCAAAGCTATTCCCACTGCTGCGGGAGACCACCTCGGTGAGGCGGTCCGGGGCGACGCCGAGGGCACTGGCCAGCGAAAGGGCAGTGGCCGCTGTACCCAGGTTGGCGGTGAACAGCAAGTTGTTGAGTAACTTGGTGGTTTGCCCGGAACCGAGCTCACCGAGATGAACGACCGGATCGGCATAGGTTTCGAAGACCGGACGGCAGCGCTCGACAACGTCGGCATCACCGCCAACCATCACCAGCAGACGGCCCGCTGCCGCCGCTGGACCACCTCCGCTCACCGGTGCATCGATGACCGAAACACCTTGGGCGCCAGCCTTGTTCGCGAGCTCTCGGCAGGTGTTGGGGTGCACTGTGCTGTGTACTGCGATGACACTGCCCGGCTTCATCGCCGATAGCAACCCGTGCTCGCCGCCGGTGATTTCGTCGATGTCGGCGTCACCGACGACGCAGAGACAGACCAGATCACTGGTCGCGGCGAGTTCGGCCGGTGACTCGGCGACCTTCGCCGGGGTGTCGGCGAACGGCTCGAGGGTGGCGGGTCTGCGCGCCCACAGCGTCATCGGGTAGCCGCCTTCGACGATCCGCCGTGCCATGGGTCCGCCCTGACTGCCCAACCCGATGAATCCGACGTGCATCAACCGGCCTCCAAATCGGCTTCCGTACCTGGCGTTCGGGCGGTCACACATTGGTCCGCGAACGAAAGAACCTTCGCGTGGTAGTCCGCAGCGGTGTGACCGAGGCTGAGATTGTGTCCCGCATCGGGCTGTCTATGGACAGTGAACTGCGGGGAGCCGGAGAACAGGGCTGCGATCTCAGTCATCGCTGAAGTGTCGTTCTGCCACACCTTTTCGTGCTCGGCAATGCTGAATTGCACTGGGACGCGTACGGCAGGAGCGAGCGCCGGGAAGTCTTGGCGGGCCCAGTTTGACACCATTTGGTCCTCGTAGGCCGGAGCCGTCGGAGAAACCGTGGCCCCGGTGAGGACCTCGGGCGGGTACAACCTCTCTGGGTGCCACAGCAGTTCGCGCAGGCCCGCCGGACGGCGTTCTCGGGTCGCTGTTTTCAGGATTTCGCGGGCTGCGGGGTGATAGTGGCGGCCGGTGCCTGCCAGTTCGATGCCCAGCAGATCCGCGCCGCGCTCGTCGGCGCCCATCCGCATCACGAGTTCGCAACCGCCCGAATGGCCCATCAGAAACAACCCGGCGCCGCGTGGTCGTTGCCCGAGGATGCGATCCACCGCGCCATAAGCAAGGTTGACTCGTTGCTCGGGCTGGGCCATCGCCTCCGGATAGGGCGCAGAGCTGCCGTAACCGGGCCGGTCGAGCGCCACCACGGTGAATCCGGCTGCCGCGCCGGTCCGTATTAAGGACAAAGACTGGTGGCCCGGGCAATCGAAATAGACCGCGGTGGTACCTCCGCCGTGAATGGCCACGATTACGGCCTTGGGGTGCTCGGCTTCGGCGACTAGCGCCGACATCGGCACGCCGTCGACGATCACCACTCTTGGGCGGACAGCGATGACGCGCCGCGCTCACTGGCAGCGGGAGGTGCCTCCACCTCATCGCTCCGCTCTGCATCGTCGCCGGCGCGGCTCATGTGTCGGACCGCAGCAAGAGCACACCGCTGGGAGTAAGGCCACCGCTACTGACCACGCCGACGCGGGCGTCGGCGACCTGACGGTCGCCGGCCTCGCCGCGCAGCTGGCTGACCGCTTCATGGATCAGACCCATGCCGTGGGTGCGGCCGTGCGAGAGCTGGCCGCCGTGTGTGTTGAGCGGAAGCAGGCCGTCGCGGGCGATGTTCTTGCCGCCGTCGAGGAATTCTTTGGCCTCGCCGATTCCGCAAAATCCCAGCGCCTCAATCCAGGACAGGCAGTTCATGGTGAAGCCGTCGTACAGTTCGGCGACGTCGACGTCGCCGGGTCGCAATGAGGTGCGGGTCCACACATGCGCGGCTTGACCCAGCACCTGCGGCTCATGGGTCAAAGTGCTTTGGTCCCAGTCGATTCGCTCGATGATCTGTGTTCCCACCGCCTCCACCAGGACGGGCGGCTTGGCCAGGTCACGGGCGGCGTCGACGGCGGAGACGATGACGGCTATCGCACCGTCGCACGGCACGTCGCAGTCATAGAGACCAAAGGGTGTGGTGATGGGCCGCGCGCTCAGATAGTCATCCATCGTCATCGGGGACCGATAGACCGCGGTCGGGTTGAGTTCGGCATTGGCCCGCTGATTCAACGCGATCCAGCCCAGCGTCTCTTTTGTGGTGCCGTAACGGTGGAAGTGCCGTTGCGCGTTGATCGCCAGGGTATGGGCCGCCGACGTGGCGCCGAACGGGTACTGCCAGCTGGCGGTGCGGCCCATCGACGGGGTGATCTTGCCCTGCTTCATCAGCTCGTTGAAGGTGGCTTCCCACAGCGTCCGGAAGCACAGCACGTGACGGGCCAGGCCGCCGGCGACCGCGAGCATCGCGGCGATCACCGATCCGCCCGGGCCGAACGTTTCAATGCCGCCGTTGTGCCACGTCGGCCGGATACCCAGCGCCGCCTCCAGCGCGGTGACCCCGCCCTCGCCGAACCCGCCGAGGTTGCCGCCGCCCGGGTAGGTGGACAGGCCGTCGATGTCGGCGAATGTCAGTCCGGCATCGGCAATCGCCGCCTCGCACGCCTGCACAGTCAGCGACAGCGGCGGCTGCATCAACCGGCGCCCGATTGGCGACATGCCGATCCCGGTGAGTGCGACCTTGTCTTCGAACTTCTCCGTCGTCAGCATCGGCCGGACATACTCACCGAAACGCCCCGGCTCGATCTCGTCGGCCGGTAGGGGAGCGAGCTCGGCGTCCGGACCAGGTCGGAATAGCGGCAGCCAGACGTCTTCGATCTGCTCGAAGACAACCTCGACCTGTTGGCCGAGTTCAAGTTGATCGGGATCGCACTCCACGATGTTGGTGGTCAGCCGGACCCGAGGATCTTCCGCGATCGCCACCTGTGCGACCACGTACGGCGCCGGTAGCCCGGGCAGGCTGAATCGTTGGTTCACGGTGAATCCGGCCAGCGTCGCCTTGCCGGAGACGGCCCGAACACCCATATCGCGGGATCGGCAGTACCGGCACACCGGGGCCGGCGGATGGATCAGCGATGCGCAGGTCTTGCATTCCTGCAGCCGCAGTGTGAGGTCGGATCCCGAGGTCCAGAAGAATTCGTTTTCGTCGGTGACCAGGGGCAGCGGGCGTCCCGATGCTTCTGACACGTCACCTCCGGGAGTCGGGACGGCCCGACGATAGGGTCTGGTAGGCCCGTTATACGAATCGGAGAATTACGTTATCACTCGCCAGCAGGCACGATCTAGGCCGTGTTCAGGCTTTATAGCCTGTGCGATGAAATAGCCTGCCACCGGCCAAGTGGTAGTGGGTCAGTTTGAAGTCGCGACCGAAGCCACAACCGGGATTCCCCCATGCCTTAGCGGCCCTTACCGTAACTTCTTCGCGGTCTCTTCTGTCAGGTGACGATTTTGGCGTTGATAGCGGGCTTTCTTGACCGCGTCAATGCCCTTCTCCGCGCGGTTCGTTGGCCACAAAGCACTGCACTCGGGTAACGGCATCGTTCGGCTTGACTCCCATACCCACTAAAATCTGAACTACTTGGGCAGCGGAATCACCAGAATCGAGATCCGTCGCCATCACATGAACGCTGGGAAACCAATCTTCTGCACTTACCCCCGGCGGCGGGGGCTTCGCGTCGCCTCCTAGGCAACGAACGTAACCATTGATGCCAGTGTCAGCGTGAGCAGACGACGCCCCCATCACCACGACCGGGGCGATGAGCAGGACATAGATGGAACGCATGCTCATAAAAGTACTCCAGCCTGTCGCGATGGGTAACGCGACGTAGACCTTCAAACTGACCCACTACCGGCCAAGTGCGGAGATTGCACGCCGTCAGATCGGCACCCAGACGCCGCCCACATAAACGCCCCAGTGCTGAAAGCCGGTGCTCCACATCGGAGCCTGCGGCGCCCACCACGGCCATGGTGGCGGTGCCCCCGGCCATGACGGCGGGGGCGGCACATCTTGCCCCGCAAATGACGGCGCATACGGCGGCGGGGGCGTGTACCACGCTGGTGGCGCCGGTGGCGGTTTGCACTCGTTGGTCGTCTGGTTCCATGACATGTTGCGGTCGCAGTCCGCCCGGCTGACTCCCGGCGTCGCGACCACGACAGCCGCCATCGACACGAACGCGACCGCGATAACGGCGGCCAGACGACGACCAAACCACCTCATGGTAGGCCTCCAGAGGCACCATCCCGACCTTGGCTGGCCTCAGCTTATGCCTTCGACGCCACCACAACTAGACCTCTGCTATCAGCAACGATGCATGTCTGATGTGATTACCGCGAGCCAGGATGGGTCAACGCGTGAAACCCCATTCCGCTTCGTTGGCCTCGGTTTTGAGGTGCGCGGCGGGATCCTCGTCGCTGCTTGGAGGTGGCGGTACGTCATCCGGTCTGCGTTCATCCAGCTCCATGATGGCGTGCACCGGGCAATCCATCAGCGCACGCATGACCGCGTCACGATCCCGTTCGGTGACGGTGCCGTCCCCGATCAGGCATGCGTATCCCCAGTCGTCGAGCGAGAAGTATCCGGGCGCGTGCTTGGCGCAGATGCCGAAGCCGTCGCAGAGGGTGCGGTCGAGGTGGATTCTCATCTCGTTGGTCACGCGGGGATCACCGCCTCCACCTCGTAGGGCCGTTCGGCGTGGAATGCGTTGGCACGGCATGCTTCGCAGGTGTTGTCGAGATGACACGCCACCTCGGTCGGGAACTGGTCGAGCAGACTTCCCGCCACATTGGTCGCGGCGTCCAGCGTGGCGCAGGCTCCGCGGCCGCGCAGCATCACCGACCAGCGGCGCAGCCGGCTGAGGTCCTCGGAGGTGGCGACACCGTCACGGAGCGCGCCGGCCACAGCAGCCATCGCCGCTGTGCCGTTGAAACACGACCCGCATTGCCCGGCGTTTTCGCGGTCGAAGTAGGCCAGCACAGATGCGGCGACCGCGACCGGACAGTCGTCGGTGATTACCGAGATCGCACCACAACCCAGGCCGCTGCCGAGACCGCGCAGCGTCTCGTGGTCCAACGTCGCATCTAGCACAGCACGATTGAGCAGGCCGGCGAAATAGCCGCCCAGCAGCGCACCTCGCACCTGCTCGGGCGAAACCCCGTGCAGGGCAAGCAGTTCGGTGAACGGCAAGCCATGCGGGATCTCGTAGAGGCCGGGCGCTCGGCCGGCGCCGGTGAGGGTTGCCAGAAAGGTGCCGGGCGACAGTGATGTGCCCAGCGAGCGGAACGCTGCTGAGCCGTGGCGCTGCAGGTAGGGCAGGTTGGCCAGGGTCTCGACATTGCTCACCAGCGTGGGGAGCCCGCCGACACCTTTCTGGAAAGGCCGCGGCGGCTTGTCCGTCGGCTTGACCGGACCACCGTTGATCGCGCGGGTGACAGCGGTTTCCTCGCCGGCGATGTATCCCGGATCGACGTTGACCAGCTCAACCGTGATGTCGCCGAACGCACCGGGTTCAAGTTCGGCCAATGCGGTTTCCACACTGCGCGCAGAATCCGGGTCGGAGACATAGACGTAGGCGCGGTCGGCGGCCACCATCGCCGCGGCAAGCCGCAGTCCGTCGAGAACCAGGTGCGGCCGGTGCCGTAGTAACCACCGGTCCTTAATCGAAGCCGGTTCTCCCTCTTCGCCGTTCGCGACAACGACGGTGCCACCGGCAGCCCGTCCGTTGTCGCGCACTGCGCGGACCTTGACCGCGAGCGGAAAACCGGCACCACCACGACCGAGGAGTCCACCGGATTCGACCTCGCCGAGCAGCTCGTCAGCTCCGGCGAGTGGCTGGTAACCGCCGAGTCCCCGGTACACGGCGATGTCTTCTCGGGCCTGGCCAGTCTGGTCGCCCAGCAGCCTGGGCGTGAAACCAGGCGAGGAGGCGACTGTGATAGCCGACGCGGCGCTGGTCTCCATCAGCTAGCTCCCAACGTCGCAGTTAGGCTTGCGCACATGCGGACTGCAGTGGTGCGCGTCAATGTCGACCCGGAAAATGCGCTCGCGCCTGCGCAGCTAGCAGAGGGCATGACGGTGCTCCTCGGGCTTGTCGACGAGATGGGCGCCGACGTTGTCGATCAGAATCTCGCGGCCACGCCTGCCAGCCGCCGCGAGGTAGAGCTGCTGATCGCCTGTGACTATGTCGACGCGGCCAAGCAAGCCGCAATTGACTTGTGCACTAAAGCCTTCGGCACTACTCCGGTGCCCGGCGTGGTCACCTTCATCAGCAGGGGAACCGACGACGACGCGCACGGTGTGCTGTCCGCGTTCGGGCTCACCGGCGAGATTGTGCGGACGCCCGGCGATGACGGCTTTGACATCGTCTATGTGACGCTGCGCGAAGCCGACCTCGAGCGCATTCCGGAAAGCCGGATCCATACGGCCCTCGAGGCGTCGCTCAACTGTGAGGTCCACATTCGCACTGGGTAGCGCATTTTGAAACATCAAGAGCCCAAGAATTCCAAGATCGCGGGTGCCGCCTGCACCCAGGTGTCAAACATGTTGAAGTGCTGCACCCGTCCCGCCGCGCGGTCTTCGGACGCACGCTCCCACGCATCCTCCGGCCAGGGCGGATCGATCAGCTTGGATCCCTTGATCAAGCAGCTGACTTCCAGCGATGTCCGCTTGGGGTGATCCCAGTCGTTCTCGCCACCACGAATGATCAACGTGGGGACCTGGATTCGGTCGAACATCTCGTCCTCGACGCCGGGAATGGTCTGCCCGGGCTTGGACACGAACGCGTTGAGCCAGCGCAGCATCACCTTGAGGAACTCGTCACGGTCGAGGTCGAGGAATCGCTGCTTGTTGTTCGGATTCTCCTCGATACGCTCACGCCATTCCTGCACCTTCATCACTGCATCGATTCCGGTTCCGCGCGCGGCGAGAATGCTTGGGACGATGTAGAAGGAACCCAGCACGAAGGTGCCGTAAATGCCGCCGACGATGTTCCACACCACAAGCTTCTCGACCAGTTCCGGGTAGAGCATCGTGGTGAGCATGGAATCCCTTGCCCCACCGGAGCCTCCGGCGATGATGCACCGCTTGACACCGAGGGCGCTCAACAGGCCGTGCAGCGTCTCGGCGCGCATGTGCGACTCGCTTTGCCCGTAGAACTGCACATCGGAGGCACCGCAATTCGGCCGGTCCCACAGCAACACCCGATAGCCACCGGCGACCAGTGCTTCGGCCAGCGGACGCAGGCCGGGGATTTCCTTGCTGAACCGGCCACCCGGTGTCAGGACAATGAGATCGCCTGATTCACCGAGGATTTCGTAGACAACGTTTCCCCCATTTACCTCGATAGAAGACACGAGATTCTCCTGTAGTTCACGCCATCACCAGAACGTCGTTGCCGACGACTCGTACCGGGTAGGTCCGGATGCTCCACTCCGGCTTGACCGCGGTCGTGCCGGTCGCCAGCTCGAAACCCCATTGGTGCCAAGGACAGTAGATGTACTCCAGATCCCGCACCATGACCGCGTCACCGGCGGCGGTCTCGTCCACGATGGTGCGTCCCCGGGCACGCCCCGAGCACAGCGGTCCGCCCTGGTGCGGACAGTAGTTCGCGATGGCATAGAAGGTGCCGTTGACGTTGTAGACACCAACGCCGTGGCGACCGATCGGCACCAGTTTGTGAGTACCGGGCGGGATTTCGTCGACGGTGGCGACCACGTGCTCGCGGCCCTGCGCCAGTCGGGGCCGCTTGACTTCTCCTGGCAATTCAGAACACCCGCACCTGACCTTCGAGAACCGGGACCGTCTCCGGCAGGTGATAGGTCGCGATGCCGTTTTTGTACATCACCGCTTCCCGGGCCGCTTTGGGAAGGTGCTTGACCAGCCAGCGCGGGTCGTCGAATGTCCAGTGCGGGTAGTCCGACGAGTACAGCAAAATCTTGTCGCACTCCATCCACTCCAACGCGCGGGTCAGCTCGGTCTTGTTCTCGGGGTAGTCCAGCGGCTGGGTGGTGAACTTGATGTGGTCCTTGACGTAATCCGACGGCTTGCGCTTGATCTCCATCCACGACTTGCGTGCTTCGTAAATGGCGTCCATCCGCCACATCAGCGGCAGAATCCAGGTGAAGGCGTGCTCGACGAACACAATTCGCAGCGTCGGGAACCGGTCGAATACCCCGTCGAAGATCAGGCTCATCACCTGGTTGGCGGCCAGTAGCGAGTAGGTCACCATGAAATCGTGGTTGTAGCTGGGGAATCCCACCGGCGGCATGGGCAGCTCGTCGAAGTGGCTGCGGGACAGGTGGCAGCTCACCGTGATGTCGTGCTTGGTGGCCGCAGCCCAGATCGGGTCGTACTTCGGATCGCCCCATGACGGACGAGGCTCGGCCTTGATCAGGATCTGCGCCATGTAGGGGTGCCCGGCCCAGCGTTCGATCTCGCGCACGGACGCTTCCGGCTCCTCGATGGCGGCGCAGATCGAACCGCGCCACCGCTGGTGCCAGTTGTTGTGGCTGTCCAGCCAGTGATTGGCCTGCCAGTCGTTCAAGGCGCACGCCATCGCGTGCTGCGCCTCAGGCAGGCGCGCCGGGTACGCGCCGGGTTCCAGGATCGCGATGTCGGAGCCCGCCTCCATGATCAGCTGCCGGAACGCCATGTCCGGGTCGCTGCAGGGGAACTCGCCGTCGGGCGGGAAGGTGTCCACGCGCATCGCGTAGCTGTGCGCGTAGTCGGGAGCGTCGTAGTAGATCTGCTCACCCACATTGCGGGTGAGGAAGTACTTGCTGCGCCACGGCTCCGGGATGTACGGGATGAGCTCACCGCGTTTGGGCACCGGGTGGACGTCGGAGTCGACGCACCGGACGGCGATGCGCTCGGCGGCGGGAACGCGCTCTTGCGTGTGGGTCAGCGTCATCGTGGTCTTCCTTCACCAATCCCGTTTACCTATGACTAGTGTGTGCCCACACCGGCCTGGATGTCTATGCCGTAGAGTTCGGCGGCATTGCGCCAGCACAATTTGTCGCGCTGTTCGGCGCTGAATGCACCGGGCACCCGCGAATTCATCGCACTGCCAGTGCGGATAACTGGAGCCGAACATCACCATGTCGTCCTTGCCGGTGAAGCCGAACCACTCGCCGGCGAATCGGCGCATCGCCGGGCCCGTCGAGGCTGCCCTGCACGAAATACACGTGGCCGGGCAGGTAGTCGCTGGGTATCCGCGGCGCCCACGGCGTCTGCTCGAGGTGCGGCCGGCCGAACGTGTCCATCCGCCAGATGAACGGCGTCAGCAAGTCCGCGGCTCCGTCGGCCCAGACGAACTTCAGGCGCGGGCAACCGTTCGAATACTCCCTCGGCGATCATGTTCATCAGGTGGTACAGGTAGTTCAGCGCCATGAAGCTGACGTACTGCTCGTAGGTGCGGGTGTTCCCGGACGGCGTCGGCGGAAAGCCGATGCCCGAGCCGACCTCGATGTGCGCGGCCACCGGAAGGCCCGCGTCGACTGCCGCTTCCCACAGCGGCCAGAACTGGGGTTTGCCGTAGAGCTCGCGGGACTGCAGCGGGACGCCGATCTGGACCACGCGCGGATGCGCGCGCCACTTCTCGATCTCACGCAGCGCGCCGGCTGATGTCGTCGGGGTTGACCCGGATGGTGCCGCGGAACCGGTCACCGAACTCGTCGGACTCCAGCCAGCGCGACACCATCATCTCGTTGTGCGCGGCATGCAGCGCGCTGCCCAGATGCCGGTCGGGCATGATGCCGCGCCCCATCGGGTGCAGGATCGCCACGTCGACCCCGCGCTTCGAAAACAGTTCGTTGGCAACGAATTCCGGATCCGAACCCGGATACTGGCGGTCCGGTCCCTCGGCGTTCGGTGCGTACTCGCCGCCGGGCGCCCCGTACCAGTCCATCTCGTAGTCCGGGAAACCGCGGCTCTTGAACGGCTCACGCAAGAAGGCGCGCAAGTCCTTGTTGGACGGAAAGAAGATGTGCACGCTGGCGTCGATCACTGGCGTGCGTGTCCCGTCAGCGTGTTCGATCATGAAAGCCACCCTTCGGCTCCGCTAGCCAAAGCGAGCCGTGCGAGGTCATATGATAGACAATCTAACATTTTCATCGGTGGTCAATCAATGGATTTCCGGTAAGCGTTTCGGTTAGTCATCGGGCCTGGTAGTTGGCGATATTACGGTCTTTGGGTAAGTGTCGTTCTTGAATCTGAATAATACCATTCTCCGTCCCCTAGAAAAGCACCCGCCCGCGTTGGTCAGGTTGCCGCGGCGAGCGGAGCGACGGGCTAGGCGAGAGACCGGCCCACGGTCACGCCGGCGGCCTTCTCGAAGCGGTTTGATCACCGTCGTGAAATCGGAATCGGGGCCTTGATCGCGCGCGGCAGCCTCCCAGAGCCGACCGATCGTTTCAGCGATGTCGGTCGGCACGCCAAGTGCTTGCGCTTCGTCGAGATAGAGACGCACATCTTTGGCCATCAGCCCGGTGGCGAAGCCGTAATCGAAAGTGCGCGGGAGGATCGCGCGGGGAAACTTGTCGCGGCTTGCGCTCGTCGCGCCCGAACCCGCGTTGAGCACCTCGATCATCACGCTGGGGTCGAGACCGGACTTGACGCCCATCACGACGACTTCTGCCGTTGCGGCCAGGACGTTGGCCGCCAGGATGTTGTTGGCGAGCTTCATCGTCTGTGCTGAGCCGGGTTTGTCTCCGATGTAGAAGGGTCGGCCGATTGCTTCGAGCGCGGCTCGTATGACGTCGAATTCATTGCGCGGGCCGGACACCATGACCGCCAGTGCCCCCTTTTCGGCTCCGCTGACGCCGCCACTGACCGGGCTGTCGATCGCCACGATGTTCCGCTCGCCAAGTTGGTCGTGGATCTGCATCGCCGTTCGGCTGCCGACGGTGGACAGGTCGACATAGCGCTTGACCCGTGAGCCTTCGATGACTCCTGCTGCACCGGTTGCCACCTCTAGCGACGCCATCGGCGTCGGAAGGCTGGCCATGACTGTTTCAGCCCGATCGGCGACCTCTTTCGGCGATGACGCGGGGCGTGCCCCCGAGGCGACGATGTGCTCGAGCGCCGTGCTGCGTGTGTCGAAGGCGACGAGCTCGTGGTTGGCCTGAATGAGGCGGCGTGCCATGGGAAAGCCCATGTTTCCCAACCCGATGAACCCGACCTCCACAACGACCTCCTAGCTTTGGTCCAGTTCGGCGAACGCCTCGCGCGCGATGCGGAAGCTGTCGACCGCAGCGGGCACACCGGCGTAAATGGCGACCTGCAGAAAGATCTCGCGGATTTCATCACGGGTGACGCCATTGGTCAGCGCCGCCTTGACGTGCGTCCGCAATTCGTTCGGCCGATTGAGCACCGAAATCATCGCCAAGTTGAGCATGCTGCGAGTCTTTCGCGGCAGCTCCTCACGGCCCCATACCGCTCCCCAGCAGTACTCGGTAACGAGATCTTGCAAGGGCTGGGTGAAGTCATCCGCGTCGGCCAATGCTCGGTCGACATACGCCTCGCCCAGCACGGCCGAGCGGATTTGCAGCCCCCGCTGGTAGGTTTCGCGGTCCAATGGTCTTCTCCTTTGTTCCGGGGGCGTCGGCCCGCTTTGCCCCTGAGTCTTGCATCGCGACTATCCGCGAGGTTTACAGTCGACACTCAAATGGCCCTGCCCGATCTCGTGCTCGCTTACGGCGGTCCGCGCTACTGACTGCCGGCGGCGCCTCATCGCCGAATTTCCCTGCGGGGAAACGCGTCCGAATGTCGCTGTGTAGCAGTGCCAGGAACGATCAGTTAAGGAGAAGCCATGACCGGAGCAAGCGCTGACGTCTGGGAAGTGATGTCGACCGCCCGGACGATCCGGCGCTTCACCGACGAGCCAGTCGACGACGCGACCTTGGTGCGGTGCCTCGAAGCGGCCAGGTGGGCTCCTTCGGGCGCCAACGCGCAGGGCTGGCGCTTCGTCGTGCTGCGATCACCCGAGCAGCGGGCCGTGGTGGCCAAGGCCGCGGCCCATGCGTTGGAAGTGATCGAGCCGGTCTACGGAATGACCCGCCCCGCCGATGACGACAACAGCCGGCGCGCCCGCACCTACCGTGCGACCTACGAACTGCACGACCGCGCCGGTGAGTTCACCTCGGTCTTGTTCGCGCAGCAGCACTACCCGACGGCATCGGAGCTGCTGCTCGGAGGTTCCATCTTCCCCGCGATGCAGAATTTTCTGCTCGCCGCACGCGCCCAAGGCCTGGGTGCTTGCCTAACCAGTTGGGCCTCGTATGGCGGCGAACAGCTGCTGCGGGAAGCCGTCGGTGTGCCCGACGGCTGGATGGTCGCCGGGCACGTCGTCGTCGGTTGGCCCAAGGGCAACCACGGGCCGCTTCGCCGCCGTCCGCTCACAGAGTTCGTGAACCTCGACCACTGGGGACACGCCGCCGACAACCTGCTTTCCGGCCTTTAGCTCCCGACGGCAAATCCGCTCGTTACACCCGTACGGTCACCCCATGCCCGGATTCAGAGATTATTACTTCCGCAACCGAGAATGGTATTCTCGCGGAGACGGTGACGACGGGAGGCTGCGCGGATGCTGTTGGAGTTCGATGCTGATCAACGGCTGTGGCAGAGCACGGTGCGCGATGTCGTCACCAAGCAGTGTCCGCCCTCATTGGTGCGCAGCGTGGCCGAAGAGGGCGTCGACCCGAGCCCGCTCTGGAAGTCCTACGTAGACCAAGGCTGGACCGAGCTGAACGACCCGGAGAGCATGGTTGAGCTGGCCATCATTCTCGAAGAGCTGGGGCACGCGACCGATCCGACTCCCTTCCTGGCGACGATGAGCCAGTTCGCCCCGTTGGCGGCCGAGACCTTCGACCCACACGAGTCGGGCACCGCCGTGTACACCGGGGTGGCGGCGCACCGGGAAGCCGAGGGGTGGGTGCTGGACGGCACGGCACGTTATGTGCTCGACGGCGATCGCGTCGACCGGCTGGCGGTGGTGACCGACGCCGGGGTGTTCCTCGTCGATGCCAACCGGGTGTCGGCCCGGCGCTCCGCGGTGTTCGACCCCGTGCTGCACGTTGCCGACCTGTCGTTCGGCGAAGTCAGAGTGCCCGACAGCGCCCGGCTCACCGTTGACCGCGAGCGGGCGCACCATATTGCGTTGACGGGCATGGCAATCACCATGGTTGGTGCGTGCCAACGCATTCTCGATCTCGTACTCGAACACGTGCGCAGCCGTCAGCAGTTCGGCGTGGCGATCGGCTCATTCCAAGCCGTCCAACACAAGGCCGCTGACATGCACGTCGCAGTGGAACGCGCTCGGGCGCTTGCCTACTTCGCGGCATTGACCGTCGCCGCCGACGATCCCCGGCGCCGGCTGGCGGCCGCGATGGCGAAAGCGTCGGCAGGGGAGTGCCAGTCGCTGGTGTTCAGGCATGGCTTACAGCTCCACGGCGCGATGGGGTTCACGTGGGAGAACGACCTGCAGTTCGCGCTGAAACGGGCCAAGGCCGGCGAGCTCTTGCTCGGCGGCGCCGCCGAGCATCGGGCGCGGATCGCGGAGGAGTACCGTGCAGCTGACTTTTGATTCCGACGTCGAGGCGTTTCGGGCAGAGTTCTCGGCTTTCCTCGACGAAAATCTGCCTCCCGCAAGCGAAACGCTGGAGCGTCCCCGGTCGGTCTCGCATATGCCGCAATGGGCACGTCGGTGGCAACGGCTGCTGTTCGACAACGGCTGGCTATTGCCTGCGCAGCCTCCGGAATTCGGTGGACGCAACGCGACGGTCATTCAGCAGTTCGTATATTTGGAAGAGCTCAGCCGCCGCCGGATCTACCACAGCTTCAACCCGCAGGGCGTGAATATCGTTGGGGCCTCACTGTTGTCGTTCGGTAGCGACGAGCAAAAGCAACGTTGGGCGGTGCCGATTCTGCGTGCCGAGATCACCGCGTCGCTGGGCATGAGCGAACCGAGCGCGGGCTCCGATCTGGCGTCGCTGCGCACTCGTGCGGTGCTGGACGGCGATCACTTCGTGGTCAACGGTCAGAAGGTCTGGACCTCGGGAGCGCACGACGCCGACGTCTTGTTGACGTTCGTGCGCACCAATCCAGATGTGCCGAAACACAAGGGAATCAGCGCGCTGATCATCCCTACCGATACCCCGGGCATCGTGCGTCGGCCGTTCCCGTCGATCTGCGGGGCCGACGATCTCGATTTCAACGAGGTGTTCTTCACCGACGTGCGGGTGCCGGCGGAGAACCTGGTCGGTGAGCTCGACCAGGGCTGGCGGGTGGCCAACGGATCGCTCGGACACGAGCGCACCATGATGTGGTTGGGATTCGCCGATCGACTGGAAAACATGATCGCCGACTTCCGTCCCAGCAGCGAGGTCGAGCGCGACCAGTACGCCAGCACGATCATGGACAAGCAGGCGCTGCGCCTACTGGGCTCGGCAGCACTGGCCCGGACCGCCCGCGGCGAAGACGACGTGGCCGCGATCTCGGTGCTCAAGCTGCTGGGGTCCGAGGCCGAGCTGCGGGGGATGGACCTTGCACTGACGTCCGCGGGATCCGACGGGCTCATTCACCCGGGCCAGACCGGGCCGTATGCGCACATGAACCTCGACCACTATTTCGCCAGCTGGTTCGAGCGCTATGCCCGCAGCTTCTCCGGGACGATCGCCGGCGGCACCTCTGAGATTCAGCGCAACATCATCGCGCAGCGAGTGCTCGGTCTCCCGCGCGGCTAGCGATTTACGCGACGCGGTCTCCCGAGTTGCTTTTTATCGCAACGGCATTCAGCGAGTCTCTAGACCGGGTCGAATTTGGTGATCAGCCAATTACCGTTGACTCGGGTCAAACTCACCAGCACGCTGCTGGAAGCCATCGCGGGGTCGGGATTGTCCTTGCTCGTGGTGCTCTGGTCGACCAGCACCAGCACGACGGCCGAATCCGGATGTAATTCCTGAACCGCGGCCCCCAACACGCGAGCGTTGGTTTTCAGTGACTTCTGTTTCGCTGCCGGAGCCACGATCTGTTCGGTGAACTGGTTGTAGTACGACAAGAAGTCCCCGGACAGGTGAGACTTGGCGGCAGCGAAGTCTTTGTCGAGTGAGTCGGGCGAGTAGGACAGCAACGCGACCGTTCCATCGGTCGCCGAACTGATGACCGCGCTCGCGACGCTGGCGTCGGTTTGTTTATCAGGCCGGTACTGCTTGAAGTACAGCCAGGTCGCCGCGCCACCAGATATCAGCAGGAGCAAAATCAGAATAACGGGAACGACTTTCACCTTGCGCCGCGCGCGTGGCTCGCTACGTCCACCGCGTTCCGTTTGTTTGGAAGAGTCGTCGTTGGCGTCGATGCTGCGGTCGTCCTCGCTCATGGAACGAACTCCAGTTTGGACATCTTGTATTGCCCACCGTCGTCTGTGACGGTCACCTTGAGCCGCCAATTGCGTGGTTCGTCTTTGGCGCCCGCGGCGTTGGTGATCCGCGATGACGCCGCGACGAGTACCAACGCGGAATTCCCGTCGATGGATTGCACGGCCGCCGCATTCACGGTTCCCTGGGTGACCACTTTGGACTGCTCAACGACGGTCGTGAAATCTTTTGCGCGCTGCTGGAAGTCGTCCCTGAACTGGCCGGTCGAGCTGTCGATCACCCGCTGGACGTCCTCCTTGGCCCTATTGAAGTCCAGGGAAAACATGTTGACGACACCTTGTCTGGCCCCCGCGAGGAAGTTCGCGGCGCGCTGGTTGCGCTCGGTGGTTTCATGATGTTGCCACATCATGTATCCGCTGGCCCCGACGAAGGCGCAGATGAGGATGATGACGGCCGCTTTCCACGTCACGGACAACGGTGGCAACCGCACGCGTCGCCACGAACTGGCTGGCTTGGATTCCGGTTCTGCGTCTTCGGGGGTTTCGTCGGAGACTTCTTCCTCGGTCTCCGCTTCGTCGGTTGCGCTCGACGGCGTCGGTGACCTCTGTCCTCGGTCTCCGCTTCGTCGGCCGCGTCCTCGTCGGCGTCCGGGGCTTCTTCGGCGGTCTTCGCCTCGGCGTCTTTCTCCGCTTGGGCCTGCGCTTCACGCCGGAGCCGGGCGGCACGGGCGCGGGCGCGCGCCGCGGCCGCCAGCGCCTCGGCTTCGGCGGCTTCCGCCTCGGCTTCCGCGATCAAAGCCATGGTGTCGGCTTTCGATGTGGCCGAATCTTGCGGCGGTTCCTTCGCCTCAGCCATCGTGCTTACTGCCCGTCGCCCTCATGATCGACTGACTCCTGTACGTCTCACGCGGCTACCATCGCACGAGCGAGAACGGGTAAGTGTTGGTGCCCCCCGGTCCGCCACCGCAGCCCGTGTCGAATGTTGAGTCGACCTGACCCGCCAGCGTCACCGCATCCCACGAGTAAACGTCATGCGAGGGAAAGAACTGGACCACGCAGCGCACACCGTCGGGCACATCAACGGCCATGGTGTAGCGGCCGTTGGACAGGTGAGCGTCTGCCTTGTAGGGCGCCGCTTGCCCGTTGGGTTGCGGAATCCCTTGGATGGTTAGGCATCCCGGTCCTTGAGGAGTGCATGGTCGAATCGCCCAAATCCAGCTGTGGCCAGGATCCCGGTTTGTGTCCAACCTGTAGTTGCCAATCAGCATGTCCGCGTGGGCGGTCGGCGTGACAGTCAGCGCGGCCGTGGCAAGCGCAAGGCTCACTGCGAAAGTCTTCACCGGAGCGTCTCCCATCTCTGCACACGCGCTTGCCTCAAATATAAGGCGCGGTCACGCTGAACAGGCCTACTCGGAAAAATTGCGGCAGTCAACGGCCCGCTTTCAGTGTGTAGCGCGTCCCCCGCAAGCGGGCGGCGCCCCCAGGTGGGCCGCGAGCGGCTCAGTCGATCACCGCGGCTTCCTTGCGTTCGGTGATCGGTCTGGCGAGTTCTTGTTCGTCGCAGATGCGTTGCAGCTTCTCCAGCGTCTCGTCCAGGCCGGCGCCGATCCGGCGGCCGGGGGTGAAGGTGGCCGGCAGCTTGCGCATGCCCTGGATGACGCCGATGGTCTCGTAGTGGACGGTGCCTTCGGGGTCGCATTGGTAGTCGGGCATCCGGTCGAGAACCGCGGTGAGCATGGATTTGAACACGGTGCGTGCCACATTCGATCCGATGCACCGGTGGATTCCCAGTCCGAAGCTGAAGTGCCGGTTGCCTTTACGGTCGAGGACGATCTTATCCGGGTCCTGGAATACCGACGGGTCGCGGTTGGCCATCGCCCACGAGATCCACAGCCGCTCACCCTCTTTGAACTGGGTGCCGTCGAGTTCGACGTCGTCGGAGAATGTCCGGCCGTCGCCGGGAGCCGGGGTGAAGTAGCGCAGAAACTCTTCGGTCGCCGCGTCGAGCAGAGTCTTGCGTTCATTGCTGAGCAGCTGTCGTTGATCGGAATGCTCAGAAAGCCATTCCAACGAGTGGGCGGTCAGGGCGGTCGTGGTGTCGAAGCCGCCTCCGATGACCAGGCCCAGGTTGCCGAGGATTTCCAGATCCGGAGCGGGTTCGCCGTCAATGCGCATCTGCAGCAGCGCATTTACGATTCCGGGACGCGGGTTTTCGCGGATCTCGAGCATGTTGTTGACCATGTCGAGCCCCATCTCCCGGTGCATAGCGGTAACACGCTCGATGTCGGGGGAGTGTTCTGGGGTGTAGACCGCGGCGTGAACCGGCTCGCTGTACATGTTCCACTTCTTCAGTGGGATGCCCATCATCGCCAATGTCAGCACGGCGGGCACGATGTTGGCCAGGTCGTCGACGAAGTCGATGCTGCCTTCTTCGATCTTCTCGTTGAGGCAGGCACGCGTCACGTCGTGGATGAACGGCTCCCAGCGCTTGACCGCGGCCGGTGACAAATAGGGGTTGAGCACATTTCGGTAGGTGCGGTGTTCTGGGTCATCCATCTCCAGGATGCCTCCGCGTACCGCGCTGACGCGGCTGGCGGTCGGGATGGAAATGCCCTTGTAGCCGCGACGTTCGTTATTGATGTCGTGGTCGTTGGAGACCGCGGGGCAGCGGGCGAGCTCGAAAACCTCGTGGCTGCCTGCGGCGACCCAGTGCCCGCCGTACGTCTCGGTCCAGGCCATCGGGCACTTGGCGTGCATCTCCTCGGTGATCTGCTTGAACTGCGAGCGGTACTCCGCGGTGTGCCGGTCGAAGTGGTACTGGTGCTTCTTACGGTCGCTGTCGCTCACGACGTCGTCGACACTCAAAGTACTGTCTCCCTTGGTGTTTCGTAATCAGCGCCCGGCCACTGCCGAGGCTTCTTCGGTAATGATGATGGCCTGCTCCGGACAGGATTGCGCGGCTTCGCGAACCTGGTCCTCCCGATCGGCCGGCACGACTTCGTCGATTGCCGACGAACTGCCGTCGATGTCGCTGAGCTGGAACGAATCGGGTGCGATCATCGAGCACAGGGTGTGGCCCTGACAGCGTTCCGGATCAACCCAGACCTTCACGATGCCTCCTCTGATCTGCCGGTTCTTTGCGGCTCAGTTGTGGTAGTCGTACCACCAGTTGTTCGCCGCACGTCGTGATATTCAGGTGTTTCGACCGCCGTTGACGCCCAATATCTGACCGGTGATGTAGCCGGCTTCCTCGGACACCAGGAAAGCGCATGCCGCCGCGATATCTTCCGGCTTGCCCATGCGGCGCACCGGGGTCCGTGCGATGTTCTGCTCGATGTCGCCAAGGAACCCGTGTGCCTCGGCGTTGCGCAGCATCGGGGTGTCGATGAAACCCGGCGGGACGGCGTTGACCGTGATGCCGCTGGGCCCGTACTCGAGGGCCAACGACTTGGTAAGCCCGTTGACCGCGGATTTGGCCGCCACGTAGTGGCTCATGTAGGGCACGCCCGAGTGGGTGCTCGACGACGAGATATTGACGATCCGTCCCCACCCGGCCTCGACCATGTCGGGCAGCACCGCCTGAATGGTGTGGAAGACCCCGTTGAGGTTGACGTCGATCACCCGCTGCCAGTCCTCGAACGTGATGTTGTTGAACCGCTTGAACCCGTCCAGGCCCGCGGCGTTGACCAGAACCGTCACCGGCCCCAACCGGGCGCGGATCGCCGAGAATGCCTCATCCACCTGCGACCGGTTGGTGACGTCGGCGGTGAAAGCGAGATCGGTTTCCGACGGTCTGAGATCGATGGTGGCGACGTCTAGACCATCGGCGCGCAGGCGATGCGCGACGGCAAGACCGATGCCGGATCCGCCGCCGGTGACTACCGCGGTCTTCACGTTGAGGCCTCTACTCCAAATGTGGCCGTCTCAGTCACAAAGAATCTCCCTTACAATTATGAGAACCTTACTCTCACCGCGGAGCGGCTGGCAACATGCCCACGAAACCGCGCTCGGCCTGCATCGAGAGGCCCAGCGCGGCAACGTCTAAGCGTTTTACGCCGCTGCTCAGCAGGTCGATCTCATTCCTGAGAGTTTCTTGAATTATCGAGACTCGAATGTAAGATTCGCCGGGGAGGAGAATGAAATTATCGTGACT
Source organism: uncultured Actinomycetota bacterium (assembly GCA_963730415.1). Taxonomy (GTDB): domain Bacteria; phylum Actinomycetota; class Actinomycetes; order Mycobacteriales; family Mycobacteriaceae; genus Mycobacterium. The sequence continues at coordinate 477,995 of CAVSSC010000011.1, forward strand.
GTCACCATATTAGGGAGTACGGAATGCCTGCCCAGGACACGGCAGCTGAGACCATCGCGGATGCCGCGCCTGGGTCACACGTCGACCGCCGGCTCTTAATCGACGGCCGGCTGGTCATCGCCGACAAGGCGTTCCCCTCGATCAATCCCGCCACCGGCGCCGTCATTGGGCATGCTCCGGATGCCGGCGTCAGGGAGGCCGAAGCGGCGATCGCGGCGGCCCGGCGTGCGTTCGACACCACCAGCTGGCCCACCGATGTCGAGTTGCGGATCCGCTGCCTCGACCAGCTGCATCAAGCACTGATCGACCACGCCGAAGAGTTGCGCGAACTGACCATCGCTGAAGTCGGCGCCACCCGCGCGCTGACCCAGGGTGCTCAGCTCGACGAGCCGATCGGCATTGTGCGCTTTTACGCGGATCTGCTTCGCAGCTATCAGTTCTCCGAAGACCTCGGCGAGAAAGAATCAAGGGGCATGCTGCATCACCGCTGGGTGGAAAAGGAAGCCGCAGGGATGGTCGCCGCGATCATCGCCTACAACTATCCGAACCAGCTCGCGTTGGCCAAGCTGGCCCCCGCGCTGGCCGCCGGATGCACCGTGGTGCTCAAGGGCGCTCCGGACACACCGCTGGTCACGCTGGCACTGGGTGAGCTGATCGCCAACTACACCGATATCCCGGACGGCGTGGTGAACGTGCTCAGCTCGTCGGATCCCGCGGTGGGAGAGGCACTGACCACCAGCCCCGATGTCGATGTGGTCACCTTCACCGGGTCAACCACGGTCGGCCGCCGGATCATGGCCGCCGCCAGCGAGACCGTCAAGCGCGTCTTTTTGGAATTGGGCGGCAAGTCGGCAGTGATCATGCTCGACGACGCCGACTTCGCCAACGCCAGCGTGTTCGCTGCGTTCAGCATGGTTACCCACGCGGGCCAGGGGTGCGCGCTCACGTCCCGGCTGCTGGTGCCCAGGTCGCACCATGATGAGATCGTCGAGCTGGTCGCGCAGAACTTCGCCAAGGTGCGACACGGCGATCCGGCCGATCCCAAAACGTATATGGGGCCGCTGATCAATGAGCGTCAGCGGGACAAGGTCGACGGCATGGTCCAGCGGGCCGTCGCCGCGGGGGCGACCCTGGTCACCGGCGGCAAGCGGCTGGATCCCGGCTACTTCTATGCGCCAACCTTGCTCACCAACGTCGATCCGGACAGCGAGATCGCTCAGGAGGAGATTTTCGGGCCGGTGCTCGTCGTGATCGCGTTCGATGATGACGACGACGCGGTACGTATCGCCAACAACTCGATTTACGGACTGGCCGGTGCGGTCTTCAGTCGCGACCAGGACCGGGCGCTCGCCGTGGCGCGCCGGATCCGGGCCGGATCGTTTTCCGTCAACGGCGGCAACTACTTCGGCGCCGACTGCCCGTTCGGGGGCTTCAAGCAGTCGGGGGTGGGCCGGGAGATGGGTGTCGCCGGGCTCGAAGAGTTCTTGGAAAGCAAGACCTTTGCGACCCCGGTTCTGGGCGGTCGCGCGTGAGGCCACTCGAGGGGATCCGCGTTCTGGAAGTCGCCATGTACGGGTTCGTCCCGTCGGCGGGCGCCGTGCTCGCCGAATGGGGCGCCGACGTGGTCAAAGTCGAGCACGCGGTGACCGGCGACCCGCAGCGCGGACTCCGGCAGACCGGCATGCTGCGTGTCGAAGGCGACCCAAACCCCAACATCGAACACGCCAACCGCGGCAAGCGCAGCATCGGACTGGACATGTCGGTACCGGAGGGCAAGGAAGTGCTCTACGAGCTGGTCCGCCGGTCCGATGTGTTCCTGACCAGTTTCTTGCCGGGTGCGCGGCAGAAGTTCGGCATCGACGTCGACGACATTCGGGCGGTAAACCCGAACATCATCTACGCGCGGGGAAGTGCGCTCGGCCCGCGCGGCCAAGAGGCGATTAAAGGCGGCTACGACATGACCGCCTTCTGGTGCCGGGCCGGAACCGCCGCCACCATCACTCCGATGGGGATGCCGGGCATGATCGCACCGCCGGGACCGGCGTACGGCGACACCATCTCCGGCACCAACCTCGCCGGCGGCATCACGGCGGCGTTACTCAAGCGTGAGCGCACCGGCGAACCGTCCGTTGTGGATGTGTCGCTGCTGGGCAGCGGTCTATGGTCGCTGGGACACACGGTTGCATTGACCAACCATCTGCACCAGCGACTGGAAGCGCCGCCGCCCGGTGTACACGGCGCGCCAAATAACCCGCTGGTGGGCTTGTACACCACATCCGACGGCCGCTACATCTCGTTCGTGATGATGCAGCCCACTAAGTTCTGGGCTGACGTGTGCCGGCATGTCGACCTGCCCGAGCTGGCCGACGATCCGCGCTTCGCCACGGTGGACAAGATCGCCGCCAACACCGCGGACGCGGTGGAGGTATTGACCAAGGCCATCGGGACCCGCACGCTGGCCGAGTGGAGCGAACGCTTCGCCACGCTCGCCGGGCCGTGGGCGCCCGTGCAGGACACCTTGCAGGCGGCCGACGATGCGCAGGTTCGGGCAAACGAGTATGTGGTGCGCGCAGGCGAGCTGGAACTGGTTGCCAACCCGGTCCAGTTCGATGTCGCAGCGCCGCATACCGGGCCGGCGCCTCGGTTCGCCGAGCAGACTGACGAGATCCTGATGGAACTCGGACTCGACTGGGACCGCATCATCGAGCTCAAGACGGCCGGCGCCGTCACCTAGGGTTGGAGGTGTCCTGAAATGCTAGAGCCGACCGTCGCCACTGTTGCGACTCACGGACCCTACCTAAGCGCTCTGACGATGGGCTGTCCGATAACGGTTATGCATTTTTCGCTCCACCTGGACCCGGCATGAGTCATAATCGCCGGACGCTTCAAAACGGGGAGCTCCCCGTGTTGCAGCGCCAACTCACGCAACAGAACGGAGGGACTGGCGTGAGGATGGTAGGCGGCGTGCCGAAGCGAGATGCCGAATTTCGGCCGTCCGCTGGGCATTTCGTGGTCGGCAGCATCCACTCGGGAACTTTGGTTGAGCCGAATTTACCTCAGCCGGTGCGCAACAACAAGACTGTCGGTCTCGTAGCGTGGGAAGGGGCTGACGCCGATGGCAACTAAGGGCGCAGACCACTGGTCAGCGGGATTGCCGCAGCTGAAACTGAAATGGGACGTCTCGGGGCCCATGCAGGCGGTCGGAGCCTTGTTCGCAATGTCGGCCGACGCGGTCAAGTTCGTGTTCCGCCGGCCGTTCCAGTGGCGGGAGTTCTTGGAGCAGTCCTGGTTTGTCGCGCGGGTGTCGCTGGCTCCCACCTTGCTGGTAGCGATCCCGTTTACCGTCCTCGTCAGCTTCACGCTCAACATCCTCTTGCGCGAGCTGGGCGCGGCGGATCTATCCGGTGCGGGTGCCGCGTTCGGTGCAGTCACCCAGCTCGGCCCGCTGGTCACGGTTTTGATCGTGGCCGGCGCGGGTGCTACGGCGATGTGTGCGGACCTGGGGTCGCGAACAATTCGCGAAGAAATCGACGCTATGGAGGTGCTGGGCATCAACCCGGTGCAACGGTTGGTCACACCGCGCATGTTGGCTTCCGGATTGGTGGCCTTTTTGCTCAACAGCCTCGTTGTCATCATCGGCGTCGTTGGCGGCTATGTTTTTTCGGTATTTGTGCAAGACGTCAATCCCGGCGCGTTCGCCGCGGGTATCACCTTGCTCACCGGCGTTCCCGAAGTGATCATTTCGTGCGTCAAGGCAGCCCTTTTCGGCCTCATCGCCGGCTTGGTCGCCTGCTATCGGGGCCTGTCGATCACCGGCGGGGGCGCTAAGGCCGTCGGCAACGCGGTGAACGAAACCGTGGTTTACGCCTTCATGTCCCTGTTCGTCGTCAACGTGGTCGTCACCGCGATCGGCATCAAGATGACGACGAAGTAGGGGCTGCCAATGGCACTGAGGGCCGTATATCCGCGATTGAGCCGCCAACTCGAGCGGCCGGTCGCCTCGTTGGGCCGGATCGGCGACCACGCCCTGTTTTACGGTAAAGCCCTCGCCGGAGTGCCCTTCGCAGCTACCCACTACACGCGCGAGGTCGTTCGACTGATTGCCGAGATCAGCATGGGCGCCGGCACTTTGGCGATGATTGGCGGAACCGTTGTGATCGTCGGCTTCCTGACGTTGGCGGCGGGCGGCACACTGGCCATTCAGGGTTACACCTCGCTGGGCAATATCGGCATCGAGGCGCTGACGGGCTTTCTGTCCGCGTTTATCAATGTGCGTATCGCGGCACCGGTGGTCGCCGGGATCGGTCTGGCGGCCACCTTCGGCGCCGGGGTGACCGCTCAGCTGGGTGCCATGCGGATCAACGAAGAAATCGATGCGTTGGAGAGCATGGCCATTCGGCCGGTTGCCTATTTGGTGAGCACCAGGATCCTGGCGGGAATGATGGCTATCACGCCGTTGTACAGCATCGCCGTAATCCTGTCGTTCATGGCAAGTCAGTTCACCACGACGTTCTTGCTCGGACAGTCGCAGGGCTTGTACCAGCACTACTTCAACACGTTCCTGAACCCGATCGACTTGTTGTGGTCGTTCCTGCAGGCCATCCTGATGGCGCTCACCATCTTGCTGATCCACACCTACTACGGCTATTTCGCTTCGGGGGGGCCAGCCGGTGTCGGCAACGCGACCGGTAACGCGGTGCGCACCTCGCTCATCGTCGTGGTGTCGGTAACGCTGTTGGTCTCGCTGTCTATCTACGGTACGAACGGCAACTTCAACCTGTCCGGTTAGCAGAGGAGGTGGAACGGCAGTGACGCAGAGTGTGCCAGCGGGTCGCGGCGCGGTCGCCGGCCGACCCGCGCGCACCGGCCACGCGCGTCCGCCGGCCGGAAGGAATTACCTGCCACCCCTGCTCGGACTGATCACCGTCGTGATCATTTGCCTGATTTTCGCCTTGGCGGTGGGTCTGTTTCGGGGCTCCTTCACCGAAACCGTGCCGGTGACCGTGATTTCGCAACGCGCCGGCCTGGTCATGAACCCGGACGCCAAGGTCAAGATGCGCGGCGTGCAGGTGGGCAAGGTCGCCTCGATCGAATCGCTGCCCAACGGCCTAGCGGCCATTCACTTGGCGATGGACCCGTCGCAGTTGCACTTCATTCCCGGCAACGTGCTCGTCGACATCGCGTCATCGACGGTGTTCGGCGCGAAGTCCGTCGAGCTGGTAGAACCTGCGCAACCCTCGGCGCAGCGGCTACACGGTGGCCAGACGCTGCAGGGCCAGCACGTCATGGTCGAAATAAACACGGTTTTCCAGCAATTGGTGTCGGTTCTGGCCCAGATCGACCCGCCGAAGCTCAACGAGTCACTAGGTGCGCTGGCACAAGCGTTCAGTGGGCGGGGCCCACAGCTTGGCCAATCGCTGAGCGACTTGGATTCGTTTCTGGCCAGGCTGGAGCCGAGCCTTCCCGCATTCAGGCATGACCTTGCGGTCTTGCCGGCGGTGTCCAACGCCTATGCCGACGCGGCGCCGAACCTGGTGAAGACCGCGGCTAACGCGACCCGGATCAGCAAGACGCTTGTCGATGAGCAGCACAACCTGGATGCATTGCTGATCAGCGCGATCGGCTTGGCCGACATCGGCAACGACGTCTTGTCGACGAACCGCGAACCGCTGACGAATGTGTTGCATCTGCTGGTGCCGACCACCGATCTGACCAACGAGTACCACGAGGTGTTCACCTGCGGTTTCGGCGGGCTGATAAAGATAGGGCACGGTTCGCCGTTGTCGGAACCGAGCATCAACATATCGGCGAGCCTCACGTGGGGCGGCGAACGTTATCGGTATCCGACGAACCTGCCCAAGGTTGCGGCGACGGGCGGCCCCCGCTGCGTGGGTCTGCCGGCGCTGCCGTTCAACACGAATCCGCCGCAGCTGATTACAGATATCGGCGCCGACCCCGTGGGATACGGAAACCCACAGCTGCTGATCAACTCCGATCTCCTCAAACAGCTGTTGTACGGGCCGATCGCCGGCCCACCACGCAACTCCCTTCTGATCGGACCACCCGGATGAGAACGCGCGCCACGCTGATCAAGTTCGCGATCTTCACGGTCGTGATGGCGACGCTGACCGCCTTCCTGTTCTTCATCTTCGGCCAGTACCGGACGGGTGCGACGACCGGGTATTCGGCGGTGTTCACCGACGTGTCGCGTCTGAAGCCGGGGCAGTCGGTGCGGGTCGCCGGGATCCGGGTGGGCACGGTCGACAGCGTTTCGCTGCAGCCGGACAAAAAAGTTGTGGTGAAGTTCGACGCCGACCGCAACGTCGTCCTCACCGAGGGCACCAGGGCGGCGGTCCGCTACCTCAACCTGGTGGGCGATCGCTACCTCGAGCTCGTCGAGGGTCCGGGCTCGACCAAGCATCTGCCGGCCGGCGGTCAGATTCCCGTCAACCGCACCGCGCCGGCGCTCGACCTCGATCTGCTGCTCGGCGGACTGAAACCGGTTACCCAGGGCCTGAATGCGCGCGATGTCAACACGCTGACCTCAGGACTGTTGCAGGTCTTCCAGGGGCAAGGCGGGACTCTCGAGTCGCTGTTCGCCAAGACGACGTCGTTTTCGAACGCCTTGGCCGACAACGATCAAACCGTGCAGCAACTGATCGACAACCTGAACATCGTGGTCGGCACGATCTCCAAGGACGGCACTAAGTTCTCCGGCGCAATCGATCGCCTGGAGCGGCTTGTCAGCGCGCTGTCGGACGACCGCGACACCATCGGGTCCGCCATCGACGCGCTAGACAAGGGAACCGCCTCGCTGGCGGATCTGCTGGGCAGCGCGCGGCCGCCGCTGTCCGGCACGATAGACCAGTTGAATCGGCTGGCGCCGATACTCGATGGCGACAAGGACCGCCTCGACGCCGCAATCGGGAAGGCGCCAAAGAACTACCGCAAGCTGGTTCGACTCGGCGTGGACGGCGCCACCATCCCGTACTTCCTCTGCATGTTGGAGATCCGCGGCACGGATCTTCAGGGTAAGACGGTGAAGGCCCCCATATTTAGGTCAGATGCTGGAAGGTGCACGGAACCCTGATGCTCAAGTATCACGGAGCTGGGCTCGTCAAGGCCGGACTCATCGGCGTAGTCCTGGCGGTGATGGTCATCCTGGTGGGCCTGTCGCCCGACCGGTTCATCTCATGGGCGACGATGGTCAGGTACCAGGCACTGTTCTCGGAGGCCGGCGGCCTTGCGACGGGCAACCCCGTGACGGTGTCGGGGATGAAGGTCGGCACGGTGTCGGATGTGAAGCTACGCCACGGCGATGCGCTGGTGACGTTCGCGATGAAGGGCAACATCCTGCTCGGGTCGGAGACCACCGCGCACATCCGAACCGGCTCACTGCTGGGCGAGCGGATGCTGACGTTGGAGTCCGCCGGCAGCGGCACGCTGCATCCGATGGCCCTCATTCCCGTCTCGCGCACGTCTTCGCCGTACTCGCTGACGGAAGCGGTCGGCGACTTGACATCGGACACCGCCGGAACCAACACCACGGCGCTGAACCAGTCGTTGGACACGCTGTCGGCGACGCTCGACCAGATCGCACCCCAAATGGGGCCGGCCTTCGACGCACTCACCCGGTTATCACGCACCCTCAACAGCCGCAACAAGAACCTGGGCGAGCTATTCAAGAGTGCCGGCGACGTCACCGGGATACTTTCCGAACGCAGCCAGCAGGTCAACAAACTCATCCTCAACTCTGACACTCTGCTCCAAGTGCTGGTGGCGCGCCGGCAAGAAATCGTGGACCTGCTGGCCAACACGTCGGCGGTGGCCAAACAGCTGACGGCATTGGTGCACGACAACGAAAGCAAATTGGCACCGACGCTGGAGAGGCTGAATTCGGTGACCGCGATGCTGGAAAAGAACCGCGACAACATCAGCAAAGCGCTGCCGGGCCTCGCCAAATTCGAGATCACGGTCGGTGAGGGCATCTCCAGCATGTACGCCTATCAGGCGTTCGTCCCGAACTTCCTTGCCCCGCAACTCTTCCAACCGATCATCGACTACCTCTGGGGATTCCGCACCTTCGACCCGGCTCGCGGTCCTGGCTACCCTTCGCCGGTACCTCGGTCGCTGACTCCCTGGCCGTACAACGGTATTCCGGTGTGCCCTGGCTGCACGTTGGGCGGCAGGATCGGAGGATCGCAATGATCTCCCGGGTCCCGCGCAAGCGGCTGGCGGCCGTGGCGGCGGTTGTCCTGGTCGGGCTCATCGTTGCCGGCGCTGCCGTGCTCGTCCGCAATACGGTCTTCGGCCAAAAGACGATTACCGCCTATTTCACCACCGCCACCGCGATCTATCCCAACGACGAGGTGCGGGTCTCGGGTGTCAAGGTCGGCAACATCAAATCCATTCAGCCGCAGGGCACACAGGCCAAGATGACCCTCAAGGTCGACCACGGCGTGCCCATTCCGGCGGACGCGAAGGCGGTTATCGTCGCCCCGAACCTGGTGTCCGCCCGCTACGTCCAGCTCTCACCGGCCTATCGCGATAGTGGGCCGGTCATGCACGATGGCGCAGTTATACCGGTCGAACGGACCGCGGTGCCGGTCGAGTGGGACGAGGTCAAAACCCAGTTGATGCGGCTGGCAACGGATTTGGGACCCAAGAGTGGTGTATCGGGCACGTCGGTGGGCCGGTTCATCGACAGCGCCGCCAATGCGCTCGACGGCAACGGCGACAAGTTGCGGCAAACACTCGGTCAACTGTCAGGGGTCGGACGCATCCTCGCCAACGGCAGCGGCAACATCGTCGACATCATCAAAAACCTGCAGACCTTCGTCGGCGCGCTGCGCGACAGCAACGTCCAGATCGTGCAGTTCAACGACCGCCTGGCCACGCTCACCAGCGTGGTCAACGACAGCAAATCCGACCTGGACGCGGCGCTGACCGATCTGTCGACGGCGGTCGGCGAGGTGCAGCGATTCATCGCCGGGACTCGCAACCAGACCAGCGAGCAGATTGCCCGGTTGGCCGATGTCACGCAGATCCTGGTCGATCAGCACATGGCTCTGGAAAATATTTTGCACGCCTCGCCGAACGCGCTTGGCAACTTCTTCAACGACTACAACGCCGACACCGGAACCATCGTGGGCGGGTTCGGGATCATGAACTTCGCGAATTCCACGTTTTCAGGTTTGCTGCTTCCGGTGCCCGTGCCCGGGTGCACGGCACTCGGCGCCATCGAGAACGTCACCGCGGTGGAATCGGGCAAGCTGTGCTCCATGTTCCTCGGTCCCGGGTTGCGGGTGCTCAACTTCAACAGCCTGCCGATTCCCATCAACATCTTCCTGCAGAAGTCGATGGACCCGTCCAAGATCCTCTACACCGAACCGCGCCTGGCACCCGGCGGCGAGGGCCCGAAACCCGGACCACCCGAGATCCCGCCCGCGGTGTCGGCCTACACCGGCTTGCCCGGTGATCCCGTGGGACCGCCGGGGGCGGCGCCACCCGCGCGGATACCGGGCGCGGCGATGCCGCTGCCGCCCCCGCCGTCCACCCCGATGCCACCACCACCGCCGCCGGCGCCGAGCGTGTCAGGGATGCTGCTGCCGGCCGAGGGGCCACAACAATGACCGCCCGGGTGGCGGCCCTGCGACGATGCGGGCGCTTGGCCCGAGGAGGAGCTGGGCCATCAGGCTTCGCTCGGCGGGTGTCCGCCATCGGCTGTTGCGTGGTGATGACGGCGACGGGATGCGCATTCCACGGCCTGAATTCACTACCGCTGCCCGGCGCGGTCGGACGCGGGCCGGGGGCCAACATCTACCACGTCGAGCTCCCGAATGTCGGCACGATGGAGTCGAATTCGCCGGTGATGATCGACGATGTCGTAGTCGGCAGTGTCGGTACGATGAGGGTGCAAGGCTGGCATGCCGACGTCGAGATCTCGGTCAAGCGCGATGTCGTCGTTCCGGCCAACGTGGTAGCCACCGTCGGTCAGACCAGCCTGCTGGGGTCGATGCATGTGGAGCTCAATACGCCGCCCGGCCAGCAGGGAAGCGGACGGCTGCAGCCCGGCGCCACCATCCCGCTCAGTCGGTCATCGGCCTACCCGTCGACAGAGCAGACGCTGTCGTCGCTGGGAGCGGTCGTCAATGGCGGGGGGCTGGGACAGATCGGGGAGATCATCCACAATTTCTCCGCTGCCCTGTCCGGGCGCGAGGGCGCCGTACGTGATCTGCTGACTCGCCTCGACACGTTCGTCGGAACACTGGACGATCAGCGGGACAACATCGTCGACTCCATCCAGGCGCTGAATCGGCTTGCCGGCACATTCGCCGACCAACGCGACGTTCTCACCCAGGCGCTGAACAAGATACCGCCCGCGCTCGATGTGCTGATCAAGGAGCGGCCGCGCCTGACGGCCGCCCTGGACAAGCTTCGCGTGTTCAGCACCACCGCCACCCGGTTGGTCAACGACTCTCAGGCCGACCTGGTCAAGAATCTCAAAAACCTGGAGCCGACCATCCGCGCGCTCGCCGACGTCGGACCGGAGTTGGGCACGGCGGTCGCGGCCGGGTTCGTGTTCCCGTTCACCCAGAACTTCGTCGACAGAGCGGTCCGAGGCGACTACTTCAACCTGCACGTCGATTTGGACCTGTCGATTCCACGGCTCAAGCGGGGACTGATGCTGGGGACACACTGGGGGCAGCTGGACCAGCCGTTGGTACCGGCGCCCGGGGACCCGTATTACTTGAATTACACGCACGATCCGATGCATGACCCCGTGAGGCCACCGTGGGTCGCTCCGGGACCGGTACCGGTGGTAGGTGACCCGCTGCCGGGGCCTCCGCCGGGTGCGGCCCTGCCCGGGCCGCCGCCAACCGCGGGCCCGATGCCTAACGCGGGTCTTGGTCAAACGCCGCCCCCGGCAACGGCACCGGCGGAAGGCGGTGGATAGATGCTGACGCGCTTCGTTCGGATCCAGCTGGCGATTTTCACGATCGTCGGGACCATTGGCGTGATCGCGATGGCCCTCTTCTACATCCAAGCTCCGACCCTGCTGGGCATCGGTCGTATGACGGTGACGCTGGAGCTGCCGGCCACCGGCGGCCTGTACCGGTTTTCCAACGTGACCTACCGCGGGGTTCAGCTCGGTAAGGTCACCTCGGTGGGTTTGACGCCGACCGGCGCGAAAGCGACGCTGTCGCTTAGCACTTCACCCAAGGTGCCCGCGGACCTGACAGCGGAGGTGCTCAGTGTCTCCGCGGTGGGTGAACAGTACGTGGACCTGCGGCCCAAAACCGATTCGCCGCCCTACCTGCACGACGGTTCGGTCATCGCCGTGCGCGACACGACGATTCCGCAGCCGGTCGGGCCGATGCTCGATCAGGTCAGCGCCTTGGTCAACAGCATTCCGAAGACCAAACTCGGCCAATTGCTCGACGAATCGTTCCAGGGCTTCAACGGTTCCGGTTACGACCTGGGGTCACTGATCGATTCCTCACAGACAGTGTCCCGCGACGCCAACGGCGTCGTCGATCGCACCCGAGCCCTCACCGAAGACACCGGGCCGCTGTTGGATACGCAAGCACGCACCACCGATTCGATCAGAACGTGGGCACGGAGCTTCGCGGGAATTTCGGATGTGTTGGTGAACAACGATTCCCACTTCCGCACCATCCTGCAAAACGGTCCTGAGGCTGCGAACGAAGCGTCCCGGCTTCTCGAACAAATCAAGCCGACGCTGCCGGTGCTGCTTGCCAACCTGACTACCATCGGGCAGATCGGCATCACCTACCACCCCTCGCTGGAGCAGCTGCTGGTGTTGCTGCCGTCGGCGGTTGCTATCGAGCAGGCCGCCCAGGCGGAAAACCATCCCGAGGGTACGGCCCAAGGCGACTTCGCACTCACGATCGACGATCCGCCTATTTGCACGGTCGGCTTCATGCCACCCAACACCTGGCGATCCCCGGACGACCTCACCGACATCGACACACCGGACGGGTTGTATTGCAAACTCCCGCAGGATTCACCGATCGGGGTTCGGGGTGCCCGCAACTATCCCTGCATGGGTCACCCGGGCAAGCGCGCGCCCACCGTCGAAATCTGCAACAGCGACAAGCCGTACATGCCGCTGGCGATGCGCCAGCACGTTCTTGGTCCCTACCCACTGGATCCGAACCTGCTCGCCCAGGGCGTCCCGCCCGATGACCGGGTTACCGTCAACGACAGAATCTTCGGCCCGATCGAGGGAACGCCGCTGCCGCCGGGGGCGGTGCCGCGCGGCACACCTCCGGGGCCGCGGGGAGAAAATCCACCACCGGGCACGGTGGGCGCGGCTGTTCCGCCCGTACCGTCGTCGGGACCCATGTCGAGAATGTCGGCTGACCTTCCGCCCATCGCGCCACTCGACGTGCCTTCACCGGGAGAACTTCCCCCGCCACCCGCCGCGCCCGCACCGCCCACTCCTCCTGATCCCGCATCACCCGACACGGCCGGCGGCGGAGGCCCGCAGGCCGCGCCAAGCTCATTCGGTGGTGGGGCCGGTAAGCCGGTGCCGTCCGTCACCATCGCCCGGTACGACCCGCGTACGGGTCGTTATGTCGGTCCGGACGGGAAGTTGTACCAGCAGTCGGATCTCGTTGCCCCGAAAGCGCCCAAGACATGGCAGGACATGCTTCCCACCTGAAGCCGCCCGCAGCGATGCAGGCGCAAAGCGCCGGAGGTGGGGCGGGGTAAGTGAGTTGGAACGCCCGGTCAGCCTATCTTGTCCAGGCGTAGCGGCATCGTGATATCAAGCCACTCGTTTTGCCCGCAGGCACCGCTCGGGCCGACCGTCTTGTCCTTTCCGGCGTAGGTCGGCGACCCGAGTTGGTATCCACCGTAGTCGTTGACCGGATAGAAATAGAAGGTCTGCTGTCCGCTGTACGCGGTACCGTCCTCGCACCGCTCCCAGTTCGGCACTTCGTGTTTCACCTTCCACATCTCCCCATCGTTCATGTATAGGGGAGCGCTCCATCCCTGGTCGCTGGTCACCGTGCCGTGGCATTCCTGAAACGTGACACACGTCGAGCTGATGGTCCATATGCTGATGACCGTCGGCTCGCCGAAGTATTGGTCATTTCTCTGGGCCCAATCGCCGATGGACGTGGCGCGGAACGTCCCGTTGACGGCCACTTCTTCCTTGGTTGTTGCCCGGGCTATGGATGCCGTGCCCAAATTGCCGAATACAGTGGCAGCGACCAGCGTTGCGGTGGTGAGTGTTCGAACTGAACGCATCAGGTGCTCCTCGACGCGAATAATCCGACAGTGCCTATGGCATTTTCGGCATCAATTGCGGCGTTCTCGCGCGTCGAGAATAACACCGGCGCCACGGACCGGGTGCCGATTGAACCAAAAACGGCAGCGGTCACGACAGCGGATCCAACTTCGAGATCAGCCAGGAACCCTTGACTTTCGTCAACGTCACCCGGGCGCTGCTCGCGGTTGTCTGCGGTTCTGGCTTCTCCTCGCTTGTCGCTGTCTGGTTGATGAACACCAGCACATCGGCTGAATCCGGGTGCAACTCTGAAACGGCGGCCCGAACCACCTTGGCTGTCTGCGTGACGTGCTTCTGCTGTGCCATCGCGGCGATCTCTTCTGTGAACTTGGTGTAGTAGGCGAGAAAATCACCGGTGAGATATGACTTAGCCTTGGCGAAATCACGGTCCAGGTTGTCGGGAGCGTACGACACCACCGCCACGGCACCGTCTGACGCCGCCTGGATTGCCCGGTGTGCCGCGGCGTCGCCGACTTGCTGATCCGGCCGGTACAGAACGAAGAACAAACCGGCAGCGACGCCCACCGCGGTAACAACCAACACTGTCGCGACTATTGAACGCCACCTCGCCAAACACCGGCGGATCCAGCGATTGATCGTGGCCAGTCCGTTGGTGCGAGCCGATCCCGGGGAAGGGGGTGACGACCCCATCTCGTCGGACGGCGTGGTTTCGGTGCTGTCCAGCGACGAGCCATGCTCGATAGTCATTGCAGGAAATCAACTTTCGACATCTTGAGCTGACCGCCGTCGCGGTCCAAACTGACGCTCAGCCGCCACACTGCCGCTGGCGGTTTGGCGTTATCCGGCCCAGTGGCATCGGATTTCGCCGCCACAAGCACGACTCCCGAATTGTCGCTCAACGACTCGACGGCGGCAGCTTCCACGGTGGCCTTGATGCTGACCTTGGAGTCCTCCGCCTGCTTGGCCATGAGGGCTGACATGGCGGACAGTTGGTTCTTGAGGTCGCCCGTAGAGTCGTCGATGAGGCGCTGGTAGTGCTCTTTGGCGCGGTTGGGGTCGATCGACATCAGCGCCGTGACGTCTTGCCGGGCTGCTGCAGTGAACTCGGCGACGAGCTGGCGTTTGTGCACCATGATTCGGTGCTGCCACACCATGTAACCGCTCGCGCCGACGGAAGCGGAGGCGAGCACGATGCCGACGCCAGCAGCTATTGTCTTCCGCCCTGGGCGGCGCAGCCACCGCGGCCGCCCCGGACGCCGCGGCAACCGCAGCCGTGCCCGGGTCGACTTTGTGGGGCGCCGCACGACGTCTTGGGAGACAGCGTCGTCGTCCACGTCCCCGGTTTCGGCTACCCGGCGCAGACGTGCGAGGCGCGCGCGAGCCGCCTCGGCGCGCGCTTCAGCCTTGGCAACTTCGTCTTCTGCGTCCGCTTCCGAGACAGGCGCTCTGCCGACGGAGTCGACCCCTGAGCGCGACCGTGGTTCGTCGGGATCGGTCACGTCCGCCGGGTCATCAGAATGGGCGGCGTCAGGCCCTTCCGGATCGTGCACGGAGAAGGAGCTTATCACTTCGGCCCGGGCTCAACAGCGTCATCCGGCAGCTGCGTTCATGGCCCTCACATGCGGAAATACTCGCTCGCCAGAGAACGGGGCGGAGTGGCGTCGGGGTGACCCGGCGCCGACGGCTGTTTGGTTCAGGTGATCTTCTCCAACCAGGAGAATTTTCTTTTCAGGTGTGGCACAGTAATTTGGGTGCGATCCATCGTCGCCCTGGTTGCCGCGTTGCTCGGCGCCGGTGTGCTGGCGGCACCGCCGTCCTTTGCCGGCCCGACCGTCTGCGACTATCCGGCCTGCACACCGGGCATCATGCCGCATCAGGTTTTAGGCGCGCCGTGTGACAACACCACCTACTACGCCTTCGGTGTCGACGACAGTTACGTTCCCCCCGCCTCTCAGCCCGGACGGCTGATGTTCTGCGGCTCGCCGAGGAGATACCAGCCTCGATGGTTCCGGTCCCCTCCAATGGCGGGAATCAAGGACGAAGGCGCCGCCTGCGAGTATTTCCAGAACTACGTCGCGCAGGCGCCCGATGGCCTGTTCCTGATCTGTTATGCCCACGACGGTATTTTGAGCTGGGTCCGCGCCGACACGTAGCCGCACTGTTTCCGTTTAGCTGGATGACACATCCGTCACTTGGGCGCTTCCCGGTGCAGACCCAGCAGCCGTCGGCTCATGTCGACAAGCCGGGTGAGCAGTGTTTCGTCATCGATGTCGGCGACGAGTGGGTGCATGACCGCGGTGCTGATCGCACCGGAGAACATCGCCGCCTCGATCCGGCCGTCCAGACCCGCATCGCTCAGCAGCACTTGATACAGCCGCTCCATAAAGCGTTGGAATGGCTCATGTTCGGCGAGCAACCGCACGACGACGGGATCGAACTGCAACGTCCGCACCAGCCTGCGATCGCGAACGGCCATCTCAATCACGCTCACCAACAAGGCATCGCGCGCTTGGGGCCCGTTGTCGTGCGCTTCGGCCTCACCGAGCGTCGGCTCCAGCCGACCGAGTTCGCGCTCGGTGACCGCGATGACTATCTGCTCCTTGGTTCGGAATTGGTGGTAGACGGCGGCTTTGGTGATACCGACGGCGTCGGCGATCATCTGCAACGACGTGCCACTGACCCCGTGTGTGGCGAACAGGTCCAGCGCGGCATCGAGCACGCGCGTCCGGGCCGCGCTGTATTCGATCACCCACGATTGCCCACCGGTAAGCCCATCGGTAGCCGGCTGCCGTGCTGTTCCCACGCAACGAGACTAGACGACGGCTATTGACCGCGGCTAGCCGATCGGCTAGCTTCGCTCACTAGCCGAACTTCGCGGCTATTTCGTGCGGGGAAGGGGTACCGATGTCCGACGTCGGCGGAAACGATGCAGGCGGTCGCCAGACTTCGAGGACCTCGCTGCGGCGTACCGACGGCGAGGTCATTCTGCTATGGACGTTGCCCGTGGCGGTGATCCTTTGGATCGCCAGCTTTTTCCTGTTTCCGGGCTTCAATCCGCCGATGTCACCCTCGATGTCGGCGGAGCAGGTTGCCGCGTTCTATCGGGATCCCGCCCGCCTTCCGGAGATCCGGTACAGCATGATCGTGTTCAACTGGTTTGGCGTGTGCCTCGTCCCGATCATGGCTCTGATCGTGCTGCAGATCCGCAGAATGGCACATCGGACGCCGATCTTTTCCTACGCGATGCTGGGTTGCGTAGCCGGCGGTCCGACGCTGTTTCTCGTCGCCAACGTCTGCTGGCTGCTGGCCGCCTTTCGTCCCGAGCGGAGTCCGGAGCTGACTCAGCTCCTCAACGACTTCGGCTGGATCACCTTCACCATCTTGGTTCCCTTTCTGATTGGGCAAAGCGTAATCCTTGCCCTCGCAATCTATTTCGATGATCAGCCACGTCCGATATTCAGCCGTTGGGTGGCCCACTTCAACCTTCTGGTTGCGGCCGCATTGGTGCCCGCCGCCTTTGTCGGAGTGTCGTTGACCGGCCCGCTGGCGTGGGACGGCTTCCTGTCGTTCTGGGTGAAGAACGTTGCCATTGCGGTCTGGATCGTCGTGATGGGGGTTGTGTTGGGACGAGCCATTTATCGGGATCGCGCCGAGAACTTTGGGCGCGGAGAAGAACTGGTCAACGCATGAGTTCCGAAGGCGACCGCGAGCGAGGACCGGAGCGAGCGGGAGCCGAGGCATGAGCAGCGTGGTCACACCGCCGACCTCGCCGGCCACACCCCCCTCGGGGCCACTGCATCAACGAATCGCCTGGCAGCTGCGGCACAACCCCAAGCGCGAACTCTGGTTGGCGTGGTGGGCGCTCCTCGTCTTTTACAACTTGTTCTTCCCGGTGTTCTTCATCGTGGCGCAGGTCCAACCCCCGCCGGAGCCCACCTGGGATCTCGCGACGCAGGTCCACTGGTTCCAGGAACGCCACCTCGGCATACCTCTTGGTTTCGGCATCATCTTCGCCATCAGCGGGATGATCGCTACCAACAACGCCCTCATCGCGTATTCGATGCGACGCATGTCGGTCAGCCGCGCGTTCGGGTATTCGTATCTGATCATCTACTCGCTCAGTGCGGTTCCCGGCATGCTGCTGCTCAACATCGCGCTGATCGTCGGGACGCTGCGACCAGACCGCGACCCCGAGGCGATCGGTTGGCTCTACGACTTCGCCTTCTTGTCTTTTGACGGGACCATGGGAGTGTTCCTGATCGGCTCGCTGATCTGGATGATCGCGATTCTGCTCGATAAGAATCGGGTGTTCCCCAAGTGGTTCGGTTACCTCAACCTGTGCAACGCGCTGACCGAGGTGGTCGTGGCGCCCTGCTGGATCTTTCGGCGTGGCGTGTTGGCGTGGGACGGCGAGATCGCTTGGTGGCTGGACATGGTCGTGTTCGGCGTCTACCAGGTCACTTTCATTGTCATGCTGTTTCAAATGATCCGTCGCGAAGACTTCGGTAGCGGGCCGCTGCCGGTCCTGCCGCGGAAGCAGGCGGTTTCGCAATGACCGACCTCGCCGAAAAGAGTAAACACGCCAGGTTCGTGCCGGGGCAGCCGGACATGTGGGCCTTCGTGTTGTTCGAGACACTGGTCTTCACGGCGTATTTCGGCTTTTACCTGTTCTACCGAGCCCGCAGCCCCGAGCTTTTCTTGCACTCCCAGGCGCAGCTGGACCTACGTATCGGAGTGCTCAACACCCTCGTCTTGCTGCTGAGTTCCTGGTCGGTGGCGCGGTGTGTTCAGTCGTCCCGCGCCAGCGCCTACCGGGCGGCTCTCAGGGACGTGTTCATCACGGCGTCATTCGCCGCAGTGTTCTTATTTTTCAAGGTGTTTGAGTGGATCCGGCTGGTCCGCGCGGGCAATGGCCTGGACAGCAACGATTTCTTTACCTACTACTTCTTTCTCACTGGGATCCATTTCATTCACCTGCTGATCGGCTTCGTCGTCCTCGGCATCATCGTCTACCAACTTCGAAGTCCGGTGCGGCGATCCCAGGAACTCGTCGAAACCTGTGCCACCTACTGGCATACCGTCGATTTCCTGTGGGTGCTCATCTTTGCACTGCTCTACGTGGTGAGGTGATCGAGATCAAATTCAACAAAAGGTTGCTGGTGGTATGGCTCGTCCTAGCGTCGTTCACGTTGGCCTATCTGGTGATAGACCACTCCGTCGATGGTTCGCTGAGACCCAGTGCGGTGGTGACGTCGAGCGTGATCGTGATTGCAGTCATCAAGGTGCGCATCATCTTTCGAGAGTTCATGGAAGTCCGGCAGGCTCCGGTCCTGCTGTGCCGGCTGACCGACGCCTGGGTCATACTCATCGCGGCCAGCCTGCTCGGCAGCTACTTCATCGGTATGCAGATCCGCTAGTTTCTCGCAAAAGAGAAGTTTCAGCGCACGGATGCTACTGAATCGGCGGTCGTGAACGACAGGTGCAGTTCGCTCAGGCCCCGCAAGATGTAGGTCGGCTCGTAGGTGTAGCGACGTTCCGCGGCCGGCCCGTGATGGGCTTCGTTGATTTCGATGTGCGGCATCCGGTCCAGGATCCGTTCGATCGAGACACGCCCCTCGACCCGGGCGAGCGGGCCGCCGGGGCACGAGTGCACGCCACGCGCAAACGCCATGTGTTCGCGGACGTTCTTGCGGCGGATGTCGAATTCGTGCGGATTTTCGAACCGACGTGGGTCGCGGTTGGCGGCGCCCGGTAGCACCATCACCACGGTGCCCGGGGCGATGTCGACGCCGCCAATGCTGGTGGCCCTACGGGCCAACCGGCAGTCGCTCTTGACCGGGCTGTCCATGCGCAGCGATTCTTCGATGAACGCTGGGATGAGGCTGCGGTCCTCACGGAGCTGCTGCTGGATATCGGGCCGGTCGCCGATCACCTGCAGCGCAGCGCTGAGCAGCTTGGCCGTCGTTTCCTGGCCGGCGGCGAAAAGGAAGGTGGCCGAACGCACCACCTCGATCACCTCGGGTGTCGATCCGTCCGGATACTTCGCTTCCGCCAGGAAGGTCAGCACGTCGCCACGCGGTTCGCGCCGCCGATCCTCGATGTAGTTGCAGAACTTATCGTCGAGCCACTGCAATGGGTTGATGCCGACCGACTCGTGGTCGAGTGCCCCGACCCGCGCGCCGGGACGATCGGCACCCAAGACGGAGCGAAACTCCTTGTGGTCCTCCTCCGGCACACCGAGCAGGTCGGCGATTACCAAGGTGGCGAAGGGCTTCGAGTATTCGGCGATGAACTCGCACTCGCCGTTGTGCAGGAACTCGTCGAGCTGACGGTCGGCGAGGCGCCACATGAACTCCTCGTTCTGCTTGAGCCGGCTCGGGGTCAGCAGCTTGCTCAGCACCGAACGGGCCCGGGTGTGGTCCGGCGGATCCATCGTGACCATGTGCTCGTTCATCGGGAAGGAGCTGCGGTGCTGGTCGATCAGCGGGCTGATGTCGTCGCCTTCGGGCGTAAAGGGGAGCGGCGGGAACGGCCCGCCGAGCGCGACGATGTTGGAGAACGTCTCTGGATCCTTGTAGATCTCGGTGGCTTCTTCGTAGCCGGTAACCGCGACGACGCCATAGTGCGGCAGGCGCAGCACCGGGTTCTGACTGCGCAGGTAGTCGAAGTAAGGGTGCGGATCGGGGACGAGTGACGGATCGGTGAAGAAGTCGATCGAGTCGTAGGTGCTCATCGGATTGCGTCTCCCTGGGCTGGGTTTACCGGTGTTATTCGGCGGCAAACAGAACCGCCGCCCGACTTCGAGAATCGAAAATGCGCTGAGCACCTGCTTAGCATGGCGGTAATGTCAGGGTCAAGATCGCAACGCCGCGCCACGATACGATCCGTGTGGTCGGCACGGGATGGCACACAGTAACGGAGCAGGGACATGACATCGGCCCGCAGGATCGGGGCGCCGGACGCGAAAAACCGTGGTCTGTTGCTCGATGCCGCCGAGCAGCTGATGCTCGAGGAGGGCTATGCCGCGGTGACGTCGCGACGTCTGGCGAGCAGGGCGGGGTTGAAACCTCAGCTGGTGCACTACTACTTCCGCACCATGGAGGAGTTGTTCCTCGAAGTTTTCCGCCGCCGTGCCGAAGAGGGCCTTGAAGTGCAGGCGCGAGCGCTGCAGTCCGACCAGCCGTTGTGGGCGGTGTGGCGGTTCGGGACCGATCCCGCGTTCACTCAAATCTCGATGGAATTCATGGCGCTGGCCAATCACCGCAAAGACATGCGGGCCGAAATCGCGTACTACGCCGAACGTTTTCGCGAAGAACAGCGCAAAGCGGTGGCTGCCGCGCTGCAGCGCTACGGCGCGGCAACCGAGGACGTGCCGCCGGTGGTCTGGACAGTGCTGATGACCAGCTTGTCGCGGTTCCTGGTGCTCGAGCAGGCGATCGGCATGTCTGGCGGCCACGCCGAAACCGTGGAGTTGGTCGAAAGTTATCTGCGCCGATTGGAAGGCGAGCCGCAACCTATTGCCGGTGTGCCACCGTCCTGGGTGGTTCACCAATTCCGCAACGAGCAGAGCACGCCCTTGGGGCCGTCCTTGGAGACGACAACGGATCCGTCCACCGCCAGATCACAGTGAAGCCCCGGCGTGCCGGGCTCCGTGCCGGTGCTCGCCACGACCATCGCGTAATCGTCGGGGTCCGACATGTCCAGATCGAAGCTCCACGGCTTGCCCGGGGCGAGATCGACATCGACGTGTGGTGTGAACGAGTAGGGGTTGTGGCTGTAATCGGAAAAGATGGCCGGCTGGTGGTCCAGGTAATAGATGTCGGTGTAGATCGGATTCTGCGCGGTGACGGTGTACTTGACGTGATGCATGACCGGGTCGGCATGGGCCCGTTCGGTGCTGACAGCCAAACCGGCACCCACCAACAGTCCTGCCATGGACATCGCCGAGCCGGCGCCCAGCAGTCGGTACACGCCCGTCATATCGCTCCTCCGGCCGCCGGCCGCGGCTTGGCGGTGCGGTTCATCACCCGCTCAGCGGCCCGCCAGTGCGCGTCGGCAACCCATAGCCGTGCAAAGGATGCTATCGCCTCATCAGGCGAAACACCGCGAATTACGCGCTTTATCTCGGTCGCCGGCTGGCGGGCGAGCGACTTCGCGATCGGGCGCCACCCTTCGTCGGGCGAGTCGAAGGAGGCGCGAGGCAAAACCCGATCCACCAGGCCGATCCGCTCGGCGTCGACCGCGGTGAGGGTGATTCCGGTACCGGCCAACAAAAGCGCCCTGCTCTTGCCGACGAGCGCGGCCAGTCGCTCGGCGCCGCCCCAGGCCGGCATGATCTCCAGCTCCACCTGATTGAACGCAATCTTAATGTCGTCGGCCGCCACCCGGATGTCCGCCGCGACGGCGATTTCGGCGCCGCCGCCGAAGGCGTGGCCGTTCAGCGCGGCAATGACCGGTGCGCGGAAGTTCGCCAGCTGATCGCAGATCGACCGCATCCGCTTCGCCATCGCCGCGGCGTCCTCTTCGGTCCGCAGCGCGCTCAGCTCTTTGAGGTCGCCGCCTGACACGAATGCCCGATCGCCGGCGCCCCTGATGACAAGGGCCCTGGCACCCGCCGCGGCATCGAGCGCCTTTTCCAGCTGCTCCATGGTGTCCAGCGCGATGGCATTGCGTGCGTGAGGACGATCAATTGTCAGCACCGCCAAACCATCATCGATCTCTAGGTCCAGCATGCGTTATCGCTCCTCGATCAAGGAACCCCCGATATTGGCATTCTCTTTTCGCGAGAATAACATCACTGCAGGCCCAAGAACTTTCGTCAGCGAGGATGGAGGTGATCCGGTGCGGAACCGAATCGTGGTGGCCGCGACCGCCCTCTCTGTCGCCCTGCTCGGGGCATGCACGTCGCAACCACCAACCCAACTGTCTAGCACGGCATCCGTGACCGTCAACGGTAACGACAGGAATTTCCACGTCGTGAAGTGCGGTCGTTGCAGTGGACTCGGACGATCGACATCGGCGCCGATGTTGCCGGAGCCAAGCTTGTCATCGACGAGGGAGCGCGGCCGGCGATAGCCGAGTCGGTGCACATCCAGAACCTGGGCGGGTTCACCGGCATGTACTCCCGGGGGGAGACGGCAACGCCGACATGAGCATGACCGGTGACAAATTCACCGTCAGCGGTACCGCCAACGGCTATAAGACCGACAAACCCGGTGAACCGGCTACCGCCACGTTCAAAATCGTCGTGACCTGCTGACGCCTTACGCCGCCCTGTCAGGTGGGGCACGTTGCGGTGGGACACCTCGAGAGAATAGTATTCTCAAAAATTGCGAAGGAGGATTTCATGGGGCAATTGTCGCATCGGGAGGACGTCCCGTTCCCGCTCTTTGACGCGGATAATCACCTCTACGAGCCGCCGGAGGCGCTGACCAAGTTCCTGCCCAAGGAGTACAAGGACTTTGTCCAGTACGTGCAGGTCAACGGGCGTACCAAGATCGCCATCCGCGGCCAGATCAGCAACTACATTCCCAACCCGACCTTCGAGGTCGTCGCCCGGCCGGGCGCCTGGGAGGAGTACTTCAAGTTCGGCAACCCGGAGGGCAAGAGCAAGCGCGAGCTGTTCGGTGAGCCGATGCGCGCGATCCCGGCGTTCTTCGAGCCCGGCCCACGCCTGGAGCAGATGAACGAGCTGGGTCTGGACCGCACCCTGATGTTCCCGACGCTGGCCAGCTTGCTCGAGGAGCGGCTGCGCGACGACCCGGTCGCCATCCACGTCCTGGTCCATGCGCTGAACCAGTGGCTCGATGAGGTCTGGGGCTTCAACTACCAGAACCGGATTTTCACCACCCCGGTCATCACCCTGCCGATCGTCGAGAAGGCGATCGAGGAGCTGGAGTGGGCGGTCAAGCGCGGTGCGCGTTGCATCCTGGTCCGCCCGGCGCCGGTTCCCGGCTTCCGCGGCCCCCGGTCGTTCGCACTGCCCGAGTTCGACCCGTTCTGGGAGCGGGTCGTCGAGCACGACCTGCTGGTCGGCATGCACTCCAGCGACAGCGGCTACTCCCGTTACACCTCCGAGTGGGACGGTGCCGACCAGGAGATGCTGCCGTTCCAAACCAATGCGATGGGCATCCTCAACGAGTGGCGGCCGATCCAGGACTCGGTGGGGTCGTGGGTGATCCACGGCGCGCTTTACCGCCATCCCAAGCTGAAGGTCGCGATCGTCGAGGCCGGTTCGAAGTGGATGTTGCCGCTGCTCGACGGCTTGACGGAGGTCTACCGGAAGGCCCCGGAAGCTTTCCCGAGCGACCCCGTCGAGATGATCAAGAACCGAATCCACGTCAGCCCGTTCTTCGAGGACGGCATCGACGATCTGGTCAACCTGGTCGGTGTGGATCAGGTGCTGTACGGCTCGGACTGGCCGCACCCGGAAGGGCTGGCGGAGCCGACCTTCTACATCCACGCGCTGTCGCACCTGCCGGTCGAAGATCAAGCAAAGATCATGGGCGGCAACCTCGCTCGGCTCGTCTCGGTGTAACCCGCACTGAACAGTCAACCCTGGCGGACCATCCCCGAGATGGTCTTGAGCGCGGCGGACCGCTTCGGCGACGCGGAAGCGGTTGTCGACGGTCCGCTGCGCCTCACGTTCAGTGAGCTTGTCGAGCGAATACGTTGCGCCGCAGGCGCGTTCGCGGGCCTTGGGATCGACAAGGGTGAACGGGTCGCCATCTGGGCTCCCAATTCCGCGGAGTGGATAGTCGCGGCGTTCGGGCTGCTCACCGCGGGCGGCGTGCTGGTGCCGGTCAATACGCGGTTCAAGACCGACGAAGCGGGCGACATCATCGCCCGCAGCGGGGCGAAGGCCGTCCTGGTCCAGAAGGGATTCCTGGGTCAGGACTACACCGCGCCGGCGGGGATACCGGTCATCGATCTGAAATCCGACTTCCTGGCCGGCGGTTCCCCGTTCGAGCGACCCGTGAGCGGCACCGATGTCTCGGACATCATCTTCACCTCGGGCACCACTGGCCGGCCGAAGGGCGCGATGCTGAATCATCGCCAAACGCTGCGAATGTACGAGGAGTGGGCCACGCTCGCGGATTTGCGCGAAGGCGACCGCTACTTGCAGATCAACCCGTACTTTCACACCTTCGGCTTGAAAGCGGGACTCGTCACCTCTTTCCTACGCGGAGCGACGATGTTGCCGGTCGCGGTTTTCGACGTCGATGCGGTGGTGGATCTCATTGACCGCGAACGCATCACGATGCTCCCCGGTCCGCCGACGCTGTACCACTCGTTGCTGACGGTTCGCGACAAGTCGAAACTCTCGACGTTGCGGGCAGGGGTGACCGGCGCCGCCGACATCCCCGTCGAACTGGTGCGTCGCATACACGGCGAGCTGCCGTTCCAGACGTTGATGACTGGTTATGGGCTCACCGAGGCCGGCAACGTAACCTTGTCCCGGCCCGGCGATTCCTTCGAGGATGTGGCCACCACCGCGGGCTTGCCCTGCGAGGGGGTTGAGGTGCGCATCGCCGACGACGGCGAGGTCCTGGTCCGCGGGTACAACGTCATGGAGGGCTATCTCGACGATCCCGCCGCGACCGCCCAGGCGATCGATGACGATGGCTGGCTGCACACCGGCGATCTGGGCAGCCTGGATTCGGCGGGTCGGCTAAGGATTGACGGGCGCAAGAAAGACATGTTCATCGTGGGCGGGTTCAACGTCTATCCGGCGGAGATCGAGGGCTTCCTGCTTGAGCATCCCGCGGTGGCGCAAGCCGCCGTGATCGGAGTTCCCGATGATCGCCTCGGCCAGGTGGGTAAGGCTTTTGTGGTGGCGAAAACTAAGGTGTCCGAAGATGACTTGCTCGCGTGGTGCCGAGAACGTATGGCAGGATTCAAAGCGCCGAGATCCATCGAGTTTCTCGACGCGCTGCCGCTCAATGCCACCGGGAAAGTGATGAAGGACCAACTCCGTTGACAATCGGTGACATTCATTCGATGGTGATCGCATCGGACTACCGCGTCCCGGATCCGACCCGGGTGTGGCCGCTCCTGGAACGCAATAAATCGGCTCTTGCAGGCATCGGTGCCCACCACGTTCTGGTCTACACGTCAACGCAAGACTATGGCCGCGTACTGGTGATGATCGGGGTCCACAGCCGTGAGCCGATCGTCGAGCTGCTCCGCTCGCGGGTGTTCTTCGATTGGTTCGACGCCGCCGGCGTCGACGACATCCCGGCGGTCTTTGCGGGCGAGATCGTCGACAGGTTCGTTGCGGAGCCGCCAAAGACTCCGGGAGCGTCAGGAGTCGTAGTGGCCGCGATCGCGTCCGTCAACGACGTATCCATCTTGACCTCCGAAGTCCGTTCGGCGATGGACAGGTTCACCACGGCCGGGATTCGAAAGACATGGGTATTCCGGGCTTTCGACGATGATCACGAAGTTTTGATCCTGCAGGAGTTCCCCGATGAGGAGACCGCGCGGCAGTGGATCGACCACCCCGATGCCGCGGCCCAATGGATGTCGGGGGCAGGTGTCGGCGCCTACCCGCCATTGTTCGTTGGCCGGTTCTTCGACATGATGCGCATCGAGGCGGACTGAGCGGGCCCCCAATGTTCGTGTGCCTGTGTAACGGAGTCACCAGCCAAACCGTGGCCGAGGCCGTTGCAGCCGGGGCGTCGACGACAAAGGCGGTTGCCCAGGCTTGTGGAGCAGGCGCCGATTGCGGGCGCTGCCGGCGTACTGTCCAGGCGATACTGCGATCATCAATCCCGGATCGAACACCCACTCGATCTAGGCCCTGCTGAGGCAGCGGCTGTTGTCAGCGGCGCACACTGCCGTCCGGCGACATCGGTTGGACGAGTTCGACGAGCAGGCTGGGAATCTCGAGTCGCGGTAAGACGACCTCGACCAGCACCATGCGGTCTCGATGCTCCGCGGCAGCGGTTAATGCGTCGTCGAGCTCACCGTAGGTCTGGGCCCGGAACGCCATGTGATTGGCGACCCCCAGCGCGTTGGGAATGTCCGTCCACTTCCAACCGACAATGTCGTTGTAGGGTGCCGTCTCTCCGTGGATCGCGCGTTCGACGGTGTAGCCATCGTTGTTGACCACCACGATGACGGGGGACAGCCCTTCACGCGAGAAGCTGCCGAGCTCTTGGATGGTCAGTTGCGCGGCGCCGTCACCGATCAGCAACACCGTCCTGCGGTCCGGATGCGCCACCCCGGCCCCCAGCGCCGCGGGCAGCGTGTAACCGATTGAGCCCCACAATGGTTGGCCGATGAAGGTGACCCCCTGCGGCAACCGGTGGTCGGCCATGCCGTAGAAGGAGGTGCCCTGATCGGCGAGCACCACGTTGCCCGGGGTGAGTGCTACACACAGCCGATCCCATAGCATCTGTTGGGTCAGCGGTTGGTCGCGCGCCGGCGTTTCGGCCGTCTCCAGGGACGGATTGTCCGGTGACGAGGCAATGGGCGGTGACGTGATCCCACGCCGCACCAGGATTTGAGCCAGTGCCTCAGCGCCGCGCCCATTTCCAGCGGCGCGAACACCTGGCCCGCCACGCTGCTTTGGTACTGCTCGACATCGATGGTCCGCGCCGGGTCGATCCGCTGGCTGAAGAAGCCGCTGACCATGTCGGTAAACACCACCCCGGCGGTCACCAGAACTGGCGCCTCTTCGATCGCGGTGCGTACCGCTGGGGCGCTGGCCGAGCCCGCATAGATCCCCAGGTAGTTGGGTGAACTTTCGTCAAGCAGACTCTTTCCCCACATCAACGTGGCGTAGGGCACCACATCGGCTGCCAGTAACGCCTCGAGGTCTTTGACCACCTGCAACCGATGAACCAGTAAGTCGGCGAGCACGGTCACCTGGTTGTCGGCGATGAGTTCGGTGGCGGCGTCGATGAACAGCGACAGCGCGCGGGGGCTGGTGCCGCCGGTGTAGCGGGGTAACGGGTCCCCGGGCGGTTCGGTGGGGAAGCGGGCCACGTCGGTAGACAGCAAGATGTATCCGGGTCGCTTCTGCTCGCGCACCTCGCTGAGC
Organism: uncultured Actinomycetota bacterium; assembly: GCA_963730415.1. Classification (GTDB taxonomy): domain Bacteria; phylum Actinomycetota; class Actinomycetes; order Mycobacteriales; family Mycobacteriaceae; genus Mycobacterium. Next base: position 505,321 of record CAVSSC010000011.1, read on the forward strand.
ACCCGGTCAATCTCTCTACGGGCTGTAGCGGGCATGAGATTGGCTTGAGCACAAGTGATTTCGCGGCTGACCCGGAAGAAGTGCTCAAAGTCTCCGTCGCCGAGCGAATGGTGCAGCGCCCGCCTGGTGCCCTGCGCGTCTTTGGAGGGGCCGCCGACGATATGCACGACGGGCACCTGCTCGGCATAGCTGCCTGCGATCGCATTCGCTGCCGAGAGCTCGCCTACCCCGAATGTCGTTACCACAGCTGACATTCCGCGCAGCCGTCCGTACCCATCGGCGGCGTAGCCGGCGTTCAGCTCGTTGGCGTTGCCTACCCACCGAATCGCGCGATGGGCGACGATGTGGTCCAAAAATTCCAGGTTGTAGTCGCCGGGCACGCCGAAGATCTCGGAGACGCCGAGTTCGGCGAGGCGGTCTAACAGATAGTCACCGACGGTGTAGACGGGATCAGCATCAGTCACAAGCACGACGGTACGCTCGGTCGAAACCGTTCCCGCCGAGGCGCTGCCGCGCTATCGTCCCGGCCATGGCAGTCAAGGAATCCCGCGAAGTAGTCATCGAAGCAAGTCCCAAGGAGATCCTCGACGTCGTCGCCGACGTCGAGGCAATGCCCGAATGGTCGAACATCCACCAGAGCGCCGAGGTGCTCGAACGCGACGCGGACGGTCGGCCGCAGCGCGCCAAGATGAAAGTCAAGACGGCCGGCATCACGGACGAGAACGTGCTCGCCTACAGCTGGCGCGACGACGGCGTCACGTGGACGCAGGAAAGCGGGAAAGCGTCCCGTAACCAAGAAGGCGGCTACACGCTCACCCCGGAAGGCGACAAGACACGGACGAAGTTCGATCTGGCGCTGGATCCGACTCGTGCCGCTGCCCGGCTTCATCATCAAGCGGGCCATGAAAGGGATCATGGAGCTGAATACGGACGGGCTGCGCAAGCGGGTGCTCAAGGTCAAGAAGGGCGGCTGACCGTCCTGCAGTTACTGTCCAGAGCGTGACGAGAACCGGGCCCCTGGCCGGGGTGAAGGTGATCGAACTCGGCGGGATCGGACCGGGGCCGCACGCGGGAATGATGCTCGCCGACCTGGGCGCCGACGTGGTGCGGGTGCGTCGCCCAGGCGGGCTGACGATGCCGTCCGAGGACCGCGACCTGATGCATCGGGGGAAGCGGATCGTCGACCTGGACGTCAAGACGCAGCCTCAGGCGCTGCTGGAGCTGGCCGCCAAGGCCGACGTGCTGCTGGACTGTTTCCGGCCCGGCACTTGCGAGCGACTCGGCATCGGTCCCGACGACTGCGCGGCAGTCAATCCGCGACTGATCTTCGCGCGGATTACCGGGTGGGGACAGGACGGGCCGCTGGCGCAGACAGCGGGCCACGACATCAACTACCTGTCGCAGACCGGCGCGCTCTCGGCGCTGGGCTACGCCGACCGGCCGCCGATGCCGCCGCTGAACCTGGTCGCCGACTTCGGCGGCGGTTCGATGCTGGTGCTACTGGGCATTGCGGTCGCGCTGTACGAGCGGGAACGTTCGGGCAAGGGGCAGGTCGTCGACGCGGCGATGGTGGACGGGGTCAGCCTGCTCGCCCAGATGATGTGGACCATGAAGTCGACTGGTGCGCTGCGCGACCAGCGCGAATCGTTTCTGCTCGACGGCGGAGCCCCGTTCTACCGGTGCTATGAGACCTCCGACGGCAAGTACATCGCCGTCGGCGCCATCGAGCCGCAATTTTTCGCGGCATTGCTGACCGGGCTCGGCCTATCACCCGACGAGGTGCCCAGCCAGCTCGACATCGGTTCCTACCCGCGGATGCACGAGGTCTTCGCGAAACGATTCGCCAGCCGGACCCGTGACGAGTGGACACAGGTTTTCGCCGGCACCGATGCGTGCGTCACTCCGGTGTTGACCTGGAGCGAAGCCGCCACCGATGACCACTTGAGGGCGCGGTCCACAGTGATCACCGCCCACGGCGTCGAGCAGGCCGCGCCCGCTCCGCGCTTTTCGCGCACCCCGGCCGGACCGGTCGGGCGGTCGCCGGCGGCAACCACACCCCTTACCGAAATCGACTGGTAGAAAACTATTTACGCCGAACCGATCCGCGTGCGGGGCGGCGTTGCTAGGTTGACCTCAGTGGCCGTAAAAGCATCACGAGAATTTGTCGTCGACGCGCCGCCAGAAGTAGTCATGGAGGCGCTCGGAGACGTCGGCGTCCTGTCATCCTGGTCGCCGCTACACAAACACATGGAAGTGATCGATCGTTATCCCGACGGTCGGCCCCACCATGTCAGGGCCACCGTCAGGATTTTCGGGCTCGTCGACAAAGAAATCTTGGAATATCACTGGGGCCCCAACTGGATGGTCTGGGACGCCAAAGGGACCTCCCAACAGCATGGCCAGCATGTCGAGTACACCCTCAAACCCGAGGGTGTCGACAAAACCCGAGTGCGTTTCGACCTCACCGTCGAACCGGCGGGGCCCATACCCGGATTCGTTGTCCGGCGGGCAAGCGAGAATGTTCTCGACGCCGCGGTAAAGGGATTGCGCGAATTGGTGATGGGCATCAACGATTCGGGTGATGCGGAATAGCCGGCGCCTCTCTCGGAACACGGCCGGTTTTTGGCTTCTTGAGCAGCAATGCGGTTGCTAACTTATAAGCAGTGGCCGTACAAGCATCATCTGAAATTGTCATCGACGCGCCCCCGGAAGTAATCATGGAGGCGCTCGCCGACATGGATGCTGTGCCGTCGTGGTCGTCGGTGCACAAGCGGGTCGAAGTCGTCGATGCACACCCCGACGGGCGACCACACCACGTGAAGGTCACCATCGCGGTGACCGGCATTCACGACACGGAACTGCTCGAATATCACTGGGGCCCGGACTGGATGGTGTGGGACGCCGCGAAGACCACCCAGCAACACGGCCAGCACGGGGAGTACAACCTCACCCGGGAGGGCGACGACAAGACCAGGGTGCGATTCACCATCACGGTCGAACCATGGGCGCCGCTACCCGAGTTTTGGGTCAACCGGGCCCGCAAGAAGATCCTTCATGCCGCGCTGGAGGGACTGCGAAAGCGCGTTATGGACACCGAGGGCTTCGGCCCCGCTAAGTAGCCGGTCGGTCACGCAGCGCGGCCAGCCGCCTGATTGCCTCATCAAGGGTGTCGTCGCGTTTGCAGAAGGTGAAGCGCACCAAGTGATTCCATACATTGGCTTGTTTTGAGGCATGCGGGCCTGCCGGATCACAGAACGCCGACATCGGGATTGCTGCCACCCCGACCTTTTCCGGTAGGGCCGCGCAGAACGCGGTGCTGTCCTCATAGCCCAAGGGGCGCGGGTCGGCGCACAGGAAGTAACTGCCGGCGCTGTCGTGCACCTCGAAGCCGATCTCCATCAGTCCCGCGGCCAGCCGATCGCGTCGGGCTTGCAAAGAGCTGCGAAGTTCGGCCACCCATGCGTCCTCGGTGTCCAGCGCGAGAGCCACCGCTGGCTGGAACGGGGCGCCGCCGACGTAGCTCAGATACTGTTTTGCCGTACGCAACCCGGCGATGAGTTGCGCTGGGCCGCAGGCCCATCCGATCTTCCAGCCGGTGCAATTGAACATCTTGGCCGCGCTGGAGATGGTGATCGTGCGCTCGGCCATGCCGTCGAAGCCGGCCAATGGCAGGTGCTCGATCGGCCGTCAAACACCAGGTGCTCGTACACCTCATCGGTGATCACCAAGAGGTCGGCTGCGATCGCGACTTCCGCAATGGCCGCCAGCTCGGCCGCGCTCAGCACCATGCCGGTCGGGTTGTGCGGTGAGTTGACGATCAGCGCGCGGGTTCGTGGTGTCACCGCCCGCCGTAATGCGTCGGCGTCCAAAGCAAAGCCGCTGCCATAGGGGACGAGGGGCACGGCTACCCGCTGCGCGCAGGCCATCGCCACCACCGGCGAGTAGGAGTCATAGAACGGTTCGATCAGCAGTACCTCCGAGCCGGGTTCGACCAGCCCGATCACCGCTGCCGCGATGGCCTCGGTCGCCCCGACCGTCACCAGCACCTCGGTGTCAGGGTCGTACTCGATGCCGAAATGCCGCCGACGCTGGGCGGCGATGGCATGCCGCAGCGACGCGACGCCTATCCCGGGCGGGTACTGGTTGGCTCCGTCGGCGATGGCATCCTGGGCGGCCTTCAACATCGCCGGGGGTCCGTCCTCGTCGGGAAAACCCTGGCCGAGGTTGACCGCGCCGACCCGCGCGGCCAGCGCCGACATTTCGGCGAACACCGTGGTCGCGTACGGGCGCAGTCGCGACACCGTCATGGTGGTCGAGCTTAAGGCGTGGGCGTAGAGCCCAGCGTGAGCGCAGCTTCACCTCCGGCGGCGAGCGTGAAACTGGCGTCACGCTCGAGGCGACCACGCGGCAGTCAGCTTCGACCGTCACGCCAGTGTGACGCCCGCGCGCGATAGTCACGCCAGCGTGACGTTCGGGGCTTGACCAGGGGAATCCTGCCCAACCAACAGGTTGGCCGGGCCCCCTGTTAGGGTGCTGGTACTGGACCTACTCTGTAGACGGATCCGAATCCCATTTGCGAACAGGAAGTCGACATGTCCGAAGAAGCTTTCATTTATGAGGCGATCCGCACGCCGCGCGGCAAGCAGAAAAACGGGTCACTGAACGAAGTCAAGCCACTGAGCCTGGTCGTTGGCCTGGTCGAAGAGTTGCGCAGGCGTTTTCCCGACCTGGACGAGAACCTGATCAGCGACATGATCCTCGGTGTCGTGTCCCCGGTCGGCGACCAGGGCGGCGACATCGCCCGTACCGCGGTGCTGGCCGCGGGGCTGCCCGAGACCACCGGTGGCGTGCAGCTCAACCGGTTCTGCGCCTCAGGTCTGGAGGCCGTCAACATCGCCGCGCAGAAGGTGCGCTCCGGCTGGGATGATTTGGTGCTGGCCGGCGGTGTCGAGTCGATGAGCCGCGTCCCGATGGGCTCCGACGGCGGCGCCATGGGCGACTCGATCCCGGAGACCAACTACCACGTCGGCTTCGTGCCGCAGGGCATCGGCGCCGACCTGATCGCCACCATCGAGGGCTTTTCCCGCGAGGACGTCGACGCTTACGCGCTGCGCAGCCAGCAGAAGGCCGCCGAGGCCTGGTCGGGCGGCTACTTCGCCAAGTCGGTGGTGCCGGTGCGTGACCAGAACGGTCTGGTCATCCTCGACCACGACGAGCACATGCGGCCCGACACCACGATGGAGGGCCTGGCCAAGCTGAAGACCGCGTTCGACGGCGTCGGCGAGATGGGCGGCTTCGATGATGTGGCGCTGCAGAAGTACCACTGGGTCGAAAAGATCAACCACGTTCACACCGGGGGCAACAGCTCCGGCATTGTCGACGGCGCCGCGCTGGTGCTGGTCGGTTCGGAAGCCGCCGGCAAGTCGCAGGGCCTGACCCCGCGGGCGCGCATCGTGGCCACCGCCACCAGCGGCGCCGACCCGGTCATCATGCTCACCGGCCCGACCCCCGCCACGCGCAAGGTGCTCGACCGTGCGGGCATGACGATCGACGACATCGACCTGTTCGAACTGAACGAGGCGTTCGCGTCGGTCGTGCTGAAGTTCCAGAAGGACCTCAACATCCCGGACGAGAAACTGAACGTGAACGGTGGCGCCATCGCGATGGGCCACCCGCTGGGCGCTACCGGCGCCATGATCACCGGCACCATGGTCGACGAGCTCGAGCGCCGCAACGCGCGTCGCGCGCTGATCACGCTGTGCATCGGCGGCGGCATGGGTGTCGCCACCATCATCGAGAGGGTTTAAGGCCATGGCAGAGAACACCATTCAGTGGGATAAGGACGCCGACGGTATCGTCACGCTGACGATGGACGACCCCACCGGGTCGGCCAACGTGATGAACGAGCATTACGCCGAGTCCATGCACAAGGCCGTCGAACGCCTTGTCGCAGAGAAGGATTCGATCACCGGCGTGGTCATCACCAGCGCTAAGAAGACCTTCTTCGCCGGCGGTGACCTGAAGGGCATGATCCAGCTCGGCCCCGAGAACGCCGGCGAGGCGTTCGACACCGTCGAGGCGGTCAAGCGTGATCTGCGCGCCCTGGAGACCCTGGGCAAGCCGGTGGTGGCCGCCATCAACGGTGCCGCGCTCGGCGGTGGCCTGGAGATCGCGCTCGCGTGTCACCACCGCATCGCCGCGGACGTCAAGGGCCTCGTCGTCGGTCTGCCCGAGGTGACGCTGGGCCTGCTGCCGGGCGGGGGCGGGGTGACCCGCACCGTGCGGATGTTCGGCATCCAGAACGCCTTCATGAACGTTCTGTCGCAGGGCACGCGCTTCAAGCCCGCGCAGGCCAAGGAGATCGGGCTGGTCGACGAGCTCGTCGGCTCGGTCGAGGAATTGGTGCCCGCCGCCAAGGCGTGGATCAAGGCCAACCCCGATTCGCACACCCAGCCGTGGGATGCCAAGGGCTACAAGATGCCCGGCGGCACCCCGTCCAGCCCCGCGCTGGCCGGCATCCTGCCGTCGTTCCCGGCGCTGCTGAAGAAGCAGCTCAAGGGCGCGCCGATGCCGGCGCCGCGGGCCATCCTGGACGCGGCCGTCGAGGGTGCGCAGGTGGACTTCGACACGGCCAGCCGCATCGAGAGCCGCTACTTCACTTCTCTGGTCACCGGCCAGGTCGCCAAGAACATGATCCAGGCGTTCTTCTTCGACCTGCAGCACATCAACGGCGGCGGCTCGCGCCCCGACGGCATCGGCAAGACCCCGATCAACAAGATCGGTGTGCTGGGCGCGGGCATGATGGGCGCGGGCATCGCCTACGTGTCGGCCAAGGCCGGATTCGAGGTGGTACTCAAAGATGTGAGCGTGGAAGCCGCCGCTAGAAGGCAAGGGCTACTCGGAAAAGCTGGAGGCCAAGGCGCTCCAACGCGGCAAGACCACCGAGGAGAAGAGCAAGGCGCTGCTGGACCGCATCACGCCGACGGCCGACGCCGCCGACTTCAAGGGCGTCGACTTCGTCGTCGAGGCGGTCTTCGAGAACCAGGAACTCAAGCACAAGGTGTTCCAGGAGATCGAGGACGTCGTCGAGCCCAACGCGCTGCTCGGGTCGAACACCTCGACACTGCCGATCACCGGTCTGGCGACCGGCGTCAAGCGGCAGGAGGACTTCATCGGGATCCACTTCTTCTCGCCGGTCGACAAGATGCCGCTGGTCGAGATCATCAAGGGCGAGAAGACTTCTGACGAGGCGCTGGCCCGGGTGTTCGACTACACGCTGGCCATCGGCAAGACCCCGATTGTCGTCAACGACAGCCGCGGCTTCTTCACCAGCCGCGTCATCGGCACGTTCGTGAATGAGGCGCTCGCGATGCTCGGCGAAGGCGTGGAGCCCGCCAGCATCGAGCACGCCGGTTCGCAGGCCGGCTACCCGGCGCCGCCGCTGCAGCTGTCCGACGAGCTCAACCTGGAGCTGATGCACAAGATCGCCGTCGCCACCCGCAAGGGCGTCGAGGACGCCGGCGGCACCTACGAGCCGCATCCGGCGGAGGCCGTCGTCGAGAAGATGATCGAGATCGGCCGGCCCAGCCGGCTGAAGGGCGCGGGCTTCTACGAGTACGTCGACGGCAAGCGCACCCGGCTGTGGCCGGGCCTGCGCGAGACATTCAAGTCCGGCTCGTCGCAGCCGCCGCTGCAGGACATGATCGACCGGATGCTGTTCGCCGAGGCGCTGGAAACCCAGAAGTGCCTCGACGAGGGCGTGCTGACGTCGACGGCCGACGCCAACATCGGCTCGATCATGGGCATCGGGTTCCCGCCGTACACCGGTGGTAGCGCGCAGTTCATCGTCGGCTACTCCGGCCCGGGCGGTACGGGCAAGGAAGCTTTCGTGGCCCGGGCCCGCGAGCTGGCGGCCAAGTACGGCGACCGCTTCCTGCCGCCGAAGTCGCTGACGTAGATTCCGCGCTCGCGAGCGGGTGGACCGCACGCCAAGCGGTTAGCCGGTGCGCTGCAGCAGGTAGCAGCGCACCGGAAATCGGTTGCGAATCAACGTGATCGGTGTGTGCCGGTAGGCAGACCTGTTGGTAAACGCCATCTTTTGCTCAGCCGTCGACTGTAGCGTCCACGCGGGCGTAAATCTGCGGTCGACCTCCGCCTCATCGACTCCTAGAAATCTGAATGGGCCACCGGGCGGGGCGGCGACGATCAACAGCCGCGCGCCGGGGGCGGCGGCCGCCGTGATCTCTTGGACGTAAAGGTCGCGGTCGTCATCACTCATGCCGTGCAGACAGCCGTTGTCCACAATCAACTGGAACTTTGCATCGATCCCGGCTCGACTCAGATGCGTGACGTCAGCCTGGACGAAGTCGACCTCTACGCCGGCAGCACGAGCCTTGGCGCGCGCCTTGCCGAGTGCCTTCGGCACGAAGTCGACTCCGGTGACGTGCCATCCACGGTGGGCAAGGTAGATCGACGTGTCTCCAGTGCCGCATCCGACGTCCAGCGCCGCTCCGACTGGCAGCGCGGGTGTGTCAGCGGTTCCTTCGACCAGTTCCCGCAGGCTCTTCGCCTCAGCATGACCGTCCCACGGGGTAAAGCCGAGCCCGTAAAAGACCCGGAACAAGTTGTGTCGGGAAGCCATATCCCCACGGTATGCCTCGATCGGCGCCGGCTAAAGGGCCCCGAGGTCAGCCGATGACCCTGAACCGGTGAGCACGACAGTCGAATCGCTACGGCCGGTCATCATTACACGCGGCGGCGATCCGGCGCCATTGCTCCCGAGGGAAGGCTCTTGGGTCGGCCATCAGCACCTGGACGCAGACGTGGTCGGCGCCAGCCGAACGATGCTCGGCGACCCTGCGCATGATGGCCTCTTCGTCGCCCCACGCGATGATCGCGTCGAAGAGCCGATCGCTCACATGTGCCAGGTCGTCTTCGGAGAACCCGCTGCGCAGCAGATTATTGGCGTAGTTCGGCAACGCCAAATACGCGCGCAGCCAGTCGGTTCCGATGCGTCGTGCCTCGTCGGCGCTGTCACACAGGATCACGGTCTGCTCCGGCAGCAGCAAAGGGCCCTCACCCAAAGTCGACCGGGCAGAGGCGGTGTGCTCAGGGGTGACAAGGTACGGGTGGGCTCCCCGGGCGCGGCTCGCGGACAAGGCCAGCATCTTCGGACCGAGTGCGGCAAGAACACGCTGCTCGGTGGGCACCGGCCGTGGTGCGGCATCCAACCCATCCAGAAATGACGCCGTCGCCGCCAGCGGTTTGCGGTACCGGCCGGGCTGGCCGGCGTCGATCAGCGGTGCGTGGCTCACTCCGATTCCCAGCAGGAAACGGTCTCCGTGCTCAGCGGTCAGCGCCGCATAGGATGCAGCGACATCGCTGGGCGAGTGCATCCATAGGTTCAATATCCCCGTGGCGATCACCGTCTGCTTGGTTGCGGCAAGCAGGCGACCCACGGCGTCGAACACCGGCCCGCCGACGTCGGGTATCCACAGCGCCGCAAAGCCCAGATCATCCAATTCCGCTGCTGCCTCGGCGGATTCGGATGGGTCGCCGTAGCGCAATTGACTGCTCCAGATCCCGACACCGGCAAGCTCCATCAAGACCATCCCTTCGTGGCATACGCGGCTTTGGGACCCATGCTGTCAAACGTCGGCTTCGGTGTAGTCGGGCACCGGCATCGAGTCGTGCATCCGCACGCCTTTGGTGTTCAGCTTGGCCAGTGCCCGGGAGAGCGACGCGGGCATCAGTGAGACCAGCTGGGCGCCGCGGGTCAACGCCCAAACCCCGGCTCGGGAATCGGGGATGATGCCCTTGGCGGCGCCCCGCGCAAAGGCCCGGCTGAGGCGCACCGGTTCACGCATCTGTAGCTCGTAGGCAGCGAACGCACGCAGGTGATCGCCGCCCGCTCGGGCCAGCTCTCCGGCCAGTACATAGGCGCCGAGGACTGCAAGGCTGGTGCTGCCGCCCACCGCGGGGCCGGGGCAGTATCCAGCGTCGCCGACGAGGGTGACCCGTCGGCGCGACCATCTGTCCAGCCGCAGTTGACTGATCGAGTCGAAGTAGAACGCCGGCGTCCGGTCGAGTTCCTCTAGCCAGCTGTCCACCTGGGAATGCATGCCCGCGAATGCGTTGCGCAGTAATTCCTTCTGCCGCAACGCATCCCGATGGTCATAGTCGAGTTCCTCTTTGCTGCGAAACAAAAACACTGCCCGCGCGTCGTCCAAGTGCTCTGCGGTGTAGATTCCCGCGAAGCGGCCCACACCGACGTGCCCGACCATCTCGCCGCGGTTGGCCAGCGTCTTGGGCGCCGACACCACCGCCAGATAGCCGCCGAGGAACCGGGTCAGGCCGGCCTCCTCACCGAAAGTCAAGCGCCGAACATTCGAGTGCAGCCCGTCGGCGCCGACGATGACGTCGAACCTGCGCGCAGCGGCACTGTCGAATGTCACCTCGCCGTCGTGGTCGATCGCCGTGATGGAGTCACCGAACAGGTACTCGACGTCGTCGCGGGCGGCGTCATAGTAGATCTCGCTGAGGTCGTCGCGCATGATTTCTACATGCCGGTCGGAGGTGGCGGCGTAGATCTTGGTGAGGTTGATCTCGGTCGGCTGCGGCCGGCCTTCCCGATACATCGTCAGACGGTCAGTTCCGGTGGCGAGTGCCTCGATGCGCGGTAGCACGTCCATCTTCGCCGAGATTTCCATTGCCGGACGGAACAAGTCGACGGCGTGGCCGCCGGTTTTGCGCAGCGTCGGCGCGCGCTCGACGACGGTGACGTCGAAGCCGTGACGGGTCAGCCAGTACGCCAGCACCGGCCCAGCGATGCTGGCACCGGAAATGAGTATCCGCATAGTGCACCTCCCGCGCTTACTTAACGTTCGGTAAGCCTAACATGACGCTTACCTATCGGTAAGTCAGTTAAGCTCATGGGGTGAGCAGGCCCCGGTCAGACACACGCGAGCGCATCCAAGAGGTCGCGCGGGAGTTGTTTCTGCAGCGGGGCGTGCAGCGGACCAGTCTGCAGGACATCGCAGACAAACTGGGGATCACCAAACCCGCGTTGTACTACCACTTCGCCTCGCGGGAAGACCTAGTGCGCAGCATCCTGGTGCCGTTGATCGACGAAGGTGAGCAATTCGTCGATGAGCAGGAGAGCCGCGGCGACACCGATGCCCGCGAGTTATTGGAGGGCTACTTCGACTTCCACTACCGGCACCGCCAGGACATGGTGCTGGTGCTGGCCGAATTGACGATGCTGGCCGACCTTGGCCTCATCGACAAGGTGCTGGCTTGGCGTGACCGGCTCGGCAAGCTGGTGTTCGGTCCGAAGCCGACGCTCGCGCAATCCACCCGTGCGGTGGTAGCGTTCGGCGGCCTGCAGGACTGCTGCCTGCAGTTTCCCGACACCCCCTACAAGGCGCTGCGTGCGACTTCGGTGAAAGCGGCGCTCGACGCGCTGGGTGCGTGAAGTCGAGCCTGGTATTAGTTGTGGCGCAAAGGCTTACGTGGGCTCGTGTGTCACGCGGTGCTCTGGTCCTGGGCGTTTTGCGTGAAGATGTCGCCCGAGGTCTGGCCGTTGTCGTTGACGCCGCCGCCGGTGTCATCGTCGACGGCGATGACGTTGCCCCCGGCGCCGCCCACACTCGGTGCGGTCTGCGAGAGCTGCGGGCCGAACGGGGCAGCGGCCGGCGCCGGCAGATCGGTGGCCTGGTCTACCAGGCGCACCGACCCCGATGCGACAGCGGGTCCGGCGGTACCAGGCTGCGCAGCGCTGAATAGCGCGAGCGTCGCGACGGTCGCGGCCCCGGCGAAGAGCACTTGCATCACACGGATTTGCCGACGCCGAACGTCGGCTGGATTGGTTTCATGCCCGATGGTCGTCATCCATCATGTTTACGGCTTGGTTGTCAGCGGCGGCTGGGCCCTAGTTATCGATCTGCTGTGAGGTCATGGCGAGGGTTCCTCCTTAGCGGCGCGTTCCGACCCGCATCGTTGCCGGGCTAAAGTCCATTGCTATGCGCTTCGGTCTCTTCATCCCGCAAGGCTGGCGAATGGATCTGGTCGACATCGAACCCGAAAAACACTGGGCGGTGATGCGCGACCTGGCCACCTACGCAGACAACAGCGCTTGGGACTCGCTGTGGGTCTACGACCATTTCCACACCGTCCCAGTGCCGACGGGCGAAGCCACTCACGAGGCGTGGTCGCTGATGGCGGCATACGCGGCGACCACGTCGCGGATCAAACTCGGCCAGATGTGCACGGCGATGAGCTACCGCAATCCGGTCTACCTCGCCAAGGTCGCGGCCACTGCCGACATCATCTCCGGTGGCCGGATTCAGATGGGCATCGGCGGAGGCTGGTACGAACATGAGTGGCGGGCTTACGGTTACGGATTTCCGTCGGCCGGGGTGCGGTTGGCTCGGCTGGACGAGGGCGTGCAGATCATGCGTGATGCCTGGCGCGACGGAAAAGTGAGCTTCGACGGCAAGCATTACCAAGTCGACGGTGCGATTGTTTCGCCAAAGCCTTTGCAGGACAACGGTATTCCACTATGGATCGCCGGTGGTGGCGAGAAGGTGACCTTACGTATCGCCGCGAAATACGCGCAGTACACAAACTTCACGCCGGAGCCCGCGGCGTTCGCTCACAAGTCGGAGGTGCTGGCTGAGCACTGCCGCAAGCTGGGCACCGACTTCGACGCCATCGTGCGCTCGGCTAACTTCACCGCCCTCCTCGGTACGTCGGACGCCGACGTCAAAGACCGGCTGCAACGGGTCCGCGACCGCATGGTCGGCTATGTGCCCGAGGCGGTGGCGGACGCGATGATCGCCGGCGGCAGCGGCCCGGATTCGGCGACGGGCACACCGGAACAGGTCATCGAGCGGATCGCGAAGATCCGCGACCTCGGGTGCGAATACGCGATCTGCTATTTCCCGGAGGCCGCGTACGACCGCTCCGGCATCGAGTTGTTCGAACGTGAAGTGATTTCCGCGTTGAGCTAGATGTCGACGTTGATACCCGTCAAACGTCATAAGAGCCTGAATCCTATGAATTGGAGGGGTGGGTTGGAACTCGACGAGCGGGCGCTTCCGCTGACCCAGGGACAGCTGGATATCTGGCTTGGGGAGCAAACGGGTCGCTTCGGTGCGAAGTGGCAGCTGGGCGTGCTTGTGCGAATCGAGGGCGCGATAGAGCCTGGTTTGCTTGAGTGGGCGATCCGTCAAGTGGTGCGCGAGGCCGAACCACTTAGAGCTGCCTTTTTCGAGGTCGATGGCCAGGTTTTCCAAAAGGCGGTTGATTACCCGGACGTTGAGCTTGCTTGCCATGACCTCATAGGCTCGCAGGATCCTGTACAGGAAGCCTATCGGCTCGCATCATCGATCCAACGCACGCTTATGCCGCTTAGTGGCCCACTGTTTAAATTTGCGTTCTTGCACACACGGGTAGATGAATTTTACTTGTTCGCGTGCTGCCATCATATAGTGGTAGACGGAATCGGCCTTGCTTTTGTTGTTCATCGGATTACAGATGTCTATTCTGCAATTGCTTCTGGCGGGTCGGTTCCTCCTGCTTCTTTTGGTTCGTTGAGTGATCTGATTGAGTGCGAGTTAGAATACGAAGCATCCAACGATTATCTCGATGATCAGGCCTATTGGACTAGGAACCTTCCGCCGAAAAGCGAACAGCGTTATCGGTTGGCCTACGACGCGGGCGGGCGTGATCCGGATGAGTCTTCTGCACCGGTTCAATTGGACCCTTTCGCCGTTGCCGGGATCGACGAGTTGTCGCAGACGTTGGGGATACGTCGATCGTCGGTGATTACTGCGGCGTGTGCGCTGCTGGTGCGTGGATGCGACGTTGAGGGTTCGGAGGTAGTGTTCGATTTTCCGGTAAGCAGGCGTGTGCGTCCGGAGGCAAAGACGGTGCCCGGGATGGTTTCTGGGGTGGTCCCACTGGTGTTGAAAGCTTCGCCGGGTTTTACGGTTGCTGGTTTTTGTGAACATGTCGACACCCGAATCCGAGAAACGCTGCAGCATCAGCGGTTCCCGGTGCATGCTATTGAGAACACGGCGCGTTTCCGCGACTCTGGGCAGCCGTCGAATCGGATAGTCGTTAATTTCATTCCGGCCACACATTTGGGGCATTTTGCTGATGCTGCGGGATCGGGAACCCTGACCCATGATGGCCTCGGGGATCAGTTTAGGCTGGTCTTTTTTAGGGACGATGATCAACTTTTTCTCAGCACGCCAGGTGCTGGGCAATTATTTCCGAATTGTGATGTCCGCGATTTAGCAGCGCGGTTGGAGCGGGTGTTGGAGGCGGTTACCGGCGACCCCACCCGGCGGTTGTCGTCGGTGGATGTGCTGGATGCCGGTGAGCACGCCCGGCTGGATCGGTGGGGTAATCGGGCGGTGTTGACCCAGCCCGAACCCACGCCGGTGTCGATTCCGGTGTTGTTCGCCGCGCAGGTGCAGCGCTCCCCGGGGGCGGTGGCGCTGACCTTCGAGGGCCGCTCGATGACGTATCGGGAGGTGGAGGAGGCCGCGAACCGGTTGGCGCACCTGCTGGCCGGCCAGGGTGTGGGCCCGGGACAGTGTGTGGCACTGCTGTTTTCCCGGTCGGCTGAGGCGATCGTGGCGATTTTGGCGGTGCTGAAAACCGGGGCGGCCTATCTGCCGATCGACCCGGGGTTGCCGGCGGCCCGCATCGGGTTCATGGTGGCCGATGCCGCGCCGATCGCCGCGATCACCACCACCGGGCTGGCCGACCGGCTGGACGGGTGCGACCTGCTGGTCATCGATGCCGACGACCCCGCAGTTGACACCCAACCCAGTACCGCGTTGCCGGCACCCGCGGCCGATGACGTCGCCTACATCATTTACACCTCGGGCACCACCGGTACTCCCAAGGGGGTGATGGTCACCCACCGCAACCTGACCCAGGTGGCGGAGTCACTGCACGCACACCTGCCGCCGGCGGGGGTGTGGTCGCAGTGTCACTCCTATGCGTTTGACTTCTCGGTGTGGGAGATCTGGGCTGCGCTGTTGCATGGTGGGCGGTTGGTGGTGGTGCCCGAGTCGGTGGCGGGTTCACCGCAAGACTTCCACGCCTTACTGGTCAGCGAACACGTCAGCGTGCTGACCCAAACCCCGTCGGCGGTGGGGGTGCTTTCGCCGCAGGGGTTGGAGTCGGCGGCGCTGGTGATCGGCGCTGAGCCCTGCCCGGTCGAGGTGGTGGACCGGTGGGCGCCGGGGCGGGTGATGATTAACGCTTACGGCCCGACCGAGACCACGGTGTATGTGGCGATCAGTGCGCCGCTGGCTTCGGGGTCGGGGGTGCCGCCGATCGGTTCACCGGTACCGGGGGCGGCGTTGTTTGTGCTGGATGGCTGGTTGCGGCCGGTGCCGGCCGGGGTGGTCGGTGAGTTGTATGTGGCCGGCGCCGGGGTGGGGTGTGGGTATGTGCGCCGGGCCGGGTTGACCGGGTCGCGGTTTGTGGCGTGCCCGTTCGCCGGCGCGGGAGCGCCCGGAACACGCATGTATCGGACCGGGGATCTGGTGTGTTGGGGTGCTGATGGGCAGCTGCGGTATCTGGGGCGCGCTGATGAGCAGGTCAAGATCCGCGGGTATCGCATCGAGCTGGGTGAAGTTCAGGCGGCGCTGGCCGGGGTGGAGGGGGTGGGGCAGGCGGTGGTGATCGCCCGCGAGGACCGCCCCGGCGACAAACGCCTGGTCGGCTATGCCACCGGCACCGCCGAGCCGGCCGGGATACGCGCCGCGCTGGCCGAGCGGCTCGCCGGCCTACATGGTCCCGGCCGCGGTGATGGTGATCGACGCGCTGCCGCTGACCCCTAACGGCAAACTCGACACCCGCGCCCTACCCGCACCCGAATACCAGGATGTCGAGCGTTACCGCGCCCCGGCCAACGCGGTTGAGGAGATCCTGGCCGGCATCTACGCCCAGGTACTCGGTGTCGAGCGGGTCGGGGTCGACGACTCGTTCTTCGACCTGGGTGGGGATTCACTGTCGGCGATGCGGGTGATCGCCGCGATCAACACCGGCCTGGATGCTGGGCTTGCGGTGCGCACCCTATTCGAAGCGCCCACGGTGGCCCAGTTGGCGCCCCGGATCGGTGCCGATGGGGGTGGGCTTGGAGCCGTTGGTGGCCGTTGCGCGGCCCGCGGTGGTGCCGTTGTCGTTTGCCCAGAGCCGGTTGTGGTTTATCGACCAGTTGCAGGGGCCCTCACCGGTGTACAACATGGCGGTCGCGCTGCGGCTGGGCGGGCGCCTTGACGCCGAGGCGTTGCGCCAAGCGCTGGCCGATGTGGTGGCCCGCCATGAGAGCCTGCGCACACTGTTTGCGGCGCCCGAGGGGATACCCCAGCAGCTGGTGGTGCCGCCCGAGCGGGCCGACTTCGGGTGGGACGTCGTTGATGCCAGCGGCTGGCCGGCGGCCCGGCTGGATGAGGCCATCGCCGCCGCGGCGCGTCACACGTTTGACCTGGCCACCCAGATCCCGTTGCGGGCACAGCTTTTCCGTGTTGCTGAGGACGAACACGTGCTGGTGGCCGCGGTGCACCATATCGCCGCCGACGGCTGGTCGGTGACCCCGCTGGTGGCTGATCTGGGTGTGGCCTATGCCAGCCGGTGTGCGGGGCAAGCCCCGGGTTGGGCGCCGTTGGCGGTGCAGTATGTCGATTACACGCTGTGGCAGCGCGCCCAGCTTGGTGATCTGGCCGATGGCCACAGCCCCATCGCCGCGCAGCTGGAGTATTGGCAGGACGCGCTGGCCGGGATGCCCGAGCGGCTGGCGCTGCCCACCGATCGGCCCTACCCGCTGGTTGCTGATCAGCGCGGCGCCAGTGTGGCGGTGGAGTGGCCGGCCGAGCTGCAGCAGCGGGTTGCTCGGGTGGCTCGCGAGCACAACGCGACCAGCTTCATGGTGATGCAGGCCGCCCTGGCGGTGTTGCTGGCCAAGCTCAGCGCCAGTTCTGAGGTGGCGGTGGGGTTCCCGATCGCCGGGCGCCGCGATCCCGCGCTGGATGAGCTGGTGGGTTTTTTCGTCAACACCTTGGTGCTGCGGGTCGAGGTGGCCGGGGATCCCACCGTCGCCGAGCTGCTGGCCCAGGTGCGGCAGCGCAGCCTGGCCGCCTACGAACACCAAGACGTGCCCTTTGAGGTGCTGGTGGAGCGGCTCAACCCGACCCGATCCCTGGCCCATCACCCGCTGGTGCAGGTGATGTTGGCCTGGCAGAACTTGCCCGGGCACAACAACAATGATCCCGCTGCAGGGGTGGCGTTGGGTGATCTGCAGGTCACCCCGCTGCCGGTGGACACCCCGTCGCCCGCATGGACTTGACGTTTTCGTTGGCCGAACGCTGGACCCAGGCCGGTGAGCCCGCCGGGATTTCCGGGACGGTGGAGTTTCGCACCGACGTGTTCGACGCGGCCAGCATCGAGGCGCTGATCGAGCGGCTCGAGCGGGTGTTGGAGGCGGTGACCGCCGACCCCACCCGGCGGTTGTCGTCGATCGATGTGCTGGATGCGGCTGAGCACGCCCGGCTGGATGGGTGGGGTAATCGGGCGGTGTTGACCCAGCCCGAACCCACGCCGGTGTCGATTCCGGTGTTGTTCGCCGCGCAGGTGGCGCGCTCCCCGGAGGCGGTGGCGCTGACCTTCGAGGGCCGCTCGATGACGTACCGGGAGCTGGAGGAGGCCGCGAACCGGTTGGCGCACCTGCTGGCCGGTCAGGGTGTGGGCCCGGGTCAGTGTGTGGCGCTGCTGTTTACCCGGTCCGCCGAGGCGATCGTGGCGATTTTGGCGGTGCTGAAGACCGGGGCGGCCTATCTGCCGATCGACCCGGCGGCTGCCGGCGGCCCGGATCGGGTTCATGGTGGCCGATGCCGCGCCGATCGCCGCGATCACCACCACCGGGCTGGCCGACCGGCTGGACGGGTGCGACCTGCTGGTCATCGATGTCGACGACCCCGCAGTTGACACCTAACCCAGCACCGCGTTGCCGGCACCCGCGCGCCGATGATATCGCCTACATCATCTACACCTCGGGCACCACCGGTGTCCCCAAAGGCGTGGCCGTCACCCACCACAACGTCACCCAGCTGTTGGAGTCACTGGATGCCGGCCTGGAGCTGGCGCCGGGCAGGTGTGGTCGCAGTGTCACTCCTATGCGTTCGACTTCTCGGTGTGGGAGATCTGGGGTGCGCTGTTGCACGGTGGGCGGCTGGTGGTGGTGCCCGAGTCGGTGGCGGGTTCACCGCAAGACTTCCACGCCTTGCTGGTCAGCTGAACAGGTCAGCGTGCTGACCCAGACCCCGTCGGCGGTGGGGGTGCTCTCGCCGGAGGGGTTGGAGTCGGCGGCGCTGGTGATCGGCGCTGAGCCCTGCCCGGCCGAGGTGGTGGACCGGTGGGCGCCGGGGCGGGTGATGATCAATGTCTACGGCCCGACCGAGACGACGATGTATGCGGCGATGAGCGCGCCGCTGGCACCGGGGTCGGGGGTGCCGCCGATCGGTTCACCGGTGCCGGGGGCGGCGTTGTTTGTGCTGGATGGGTGGTTGCGGCCGGTGCCGGCCGGGGTGGTCGGTGAGTTGTATGTGGCCGGCGCCGGGGTGGGGTGTGGGTATGTGGGCCGGGCCGGGTTGACCGGGTCGCGGTTTGTGGCCTGCCCGTTCGCCGGCGCGGGAGCGCCCGGAACACGGATGTATCGCACCGGGGATCTGGTGTGTTGGGGTGCTGATGGGCAGCTGCGGTATCTGGGGCGCGCTGATGAGCAGGTCAAGATCCGCGGGTATCGCATCGAGCTGGGTGAGGTCCAGGCGGCGCTGGCCGGGCTGGATGGGGTGGGGCAGGCGGTGGTGATCGCCCGCGAGGACCGCCCCGGCGACAAACGCCTGGTGGGCTATGTCACCGGCACCGCCGAGCCGGCCGGGATACGCGCCGCGCTGGCCGAGCGGCTCGCGGCCTACATGGTCCCGGCCGCGGTGATGGTGATCGACGCGCTGCCGCTGACCCTTAACGGCAAACTCGACACCCGCGCCCTGCCCGCACCCGAATACCAGGATGTCGAGCGGTACCGCGCCCCGGCCAACGCCGTTGAGGAGATCCTGGCCGGCATCTACGCCCAGGTACTCGGTGTCGAGCGGGTCGGGGTCGATGACTCGTTCTTCGATCTGGGTGGGGATTCACTGTCGGCGATGCGGGTGATCGCCGCGATCAACACCGGCCTGGATGCTGGGCTTGCGGTGCGCACCCTATTCGAAGCGCCCACGGTGGCCCAGTTGGCGCCCCGGATCGGTGCCGATGGGGGTGGGCTTGGGCCGTTGGTGGCCGGTGAGCGGCCCGCGGTGGTGCCGTTGTCGTTTGCCCAGAGCCGGTTGTGGTTTATCGACCAGTTGCAGGGGCCCTCACCGGTTTACAACATGGCGGTGGCGTTGCGGCTGGGCGGCGGCTTGACACCGAGGCGTTGCGCCAAGCGCTGGCCGATGTGGTGGCCCGCCATGAGAGCCTGCGCACACTGTTTGCGGCGCCCGAGGGGATCCCCCAGCAGCTGGTGGTGCCGCCCGAGCGGGCCGACTTCGGGTGGGACGTTGTTGATGCCAGCGGCTGGCCGGCGGCCCGGCTGGATGAGGCCATCGCCACCGCGGCGCGTCACACGTTTGACCTGGCCACCCAGATCCCGTTGCGGGCACAGCTTTTCCGTGTTGCTGAGGACGAACACGTGCTGGTGGCCGCCGTGCACCATATCGCCGCCGACGGCTGGTCGGTGACCCCGCTGGCGGCTGATCTGGGTGTGGCCTATGCCAGCCGGTGTGCGGGGCAAGCCCCGGGGGCGCTGACCGCCGTGGCGCCGATACGGTGCACCGCGGCGACCAGAACGTGTTCGTCCTCGGCAACACTGAAAAGCTGTGCCCGCAACGGGATGCTGGGTGGCCAGATCGAACGTGTGACGCACCGCGGTGGCGATGGCCTCATCCAGCCGTGGCCGCCGGCCAGCGGCTGGCATCCGACAAGTCCCACCCGACATCGGCCCGCTCGAGCGGCACCACCAGCTGCTGGGTATCCCCTCGGCGCCGCGAACAGCGTGCGCAGGCTCTCATGGCGAGCCACCACATCGGCCAGCGCTTGGCGCAACGCGTCGGCGTCAAGCCGCCCGCTCAACCGCAACGCCACCGAGATGTTGTAAACCGGTGAAGGCCCTTGCAACTGGTCGAGGAACCACAACCGGCTCTGGGCAAACGACGACCGCAGCACCGCGGGCCGCGCACCGGCCACCGACGGCCTAAGCCCACCCTCATCGGCACCGAGCCGGGGCGCCAACCGCGGCCACCGTCGGCGCTTCGAATAGGGTGCGCACCGCGAGCCCAGCATCGAGGCCGGTGTTGATCGCGGCGATCACCCGCATCGCCGACAGCGAATCCCCACCCAAATCGAAAAACGAGTCATCGACCCCGACCCGCTCGATACCCAGTACCTGGGCGTAGATGCCGGCCAGGATCTCCTAACGGCGTTGGCCGGGGCCCGATACTCACCAGCGGTGTATTCGGGTGCCGGGAGGGCGCGGGTGTCGAGTTTGCCGTTAGGGGTGAGCGGCAGCGCGTCGATCACCACCACCGCGGCCGGGACCATGTAGGCCGGGAGCCGCTCGGCCAGCGCGGGGCGCGTATCCGGGCGGCTCGGCAGTGCCGGTGACATAGCCGACCAGGCGTTTGTCGCCGGGGCGGTCCTCGCGGGCGATCACCACCGCCTGCCCGCACCCCATCCAGCCCGGCCAGGGCTGCCTGGACTTCACCGAGTTCGATGCGATACCCGCGGATCTTGACCTGCTCATCAGCGCGCCCCAGATACCGCAGCTGCCCATCAGCACCCCAACACACCAGATCCCCGGTGCGATACATCCGCGCCCCAGGCCCCCCGAACGGGCAGGCCACGAACCGCGACCCGGTCAAAGAAGCCCGGCCCACATACCCACACCCCACCCCGGCACCGGCCACATACAACTCACCGACCACCCCGGCCGGCACCGCCCGCAACCACCCATCCAGCACAAACAACGCCGCCCCCGGCACCGGTGAACCGATCGGCACCACCCCCGACCCCGACGCCAACGGCGCACTGATCGCCGACATACACCGTGGTCTCGGTCGGGCCGTAAGCGTTGATCATCACCCGCCCCGGCGCCCACCGATCCACCACCTCGGCCGGGCAGGGCTCACCGCCGACCACCAGCGCCGCCGACTCCAACCCCTCAGGGGAGAGCACCCCCACCGCCGACGGGGTCTGGGTCAGCACATTGACCTGTTCAGCAACCAGCAAGGCGTGGAAGTCTTGCGGTGAACCCGCCACCGACTCGGGCACCACCACCGCCGCCCCCCACCCAACAGCGCAGCCCAGATCTCCCACACCGAGAAGTCAAACGCATAGGAATGACACTGCGACCACACCCCCGCGTGCGGCAGGCCGGCATCCAATGACTCCAACAGCTGGGTGACGTTGTGCTGGGTGACGGCCACCCCTTTGGGAGTACACCGGTGGTGCCCGAGGTGTAGATGATGTAAGCGATATCGTCCGGGCGCGGCGCCGGCATGCCCGTGCTGGGTTGGCTGTCAACGCGGGGTCGTCGGCATCGATGACCAGCAGGTCGCACCCGTCCAGCCGCGCGGCGCAGCCCGGTGGTGGTGATCGCGGCGATCGGCGCGGCATCGGCCACCATGAACCCGATCCGGGCCGCCGGCAGCGCCGGGTCGATCGGCAGATCGGCCGCCCCGGTTTTCAGCACCGCCAAAACCGCCACAATGGCCTGGGTGGAACGCTCAAACAAAAGCGCCACACACCCACCGGGGCCCGCCCCGTGAGCGGCCAGCAGGTGCGCCAACCGGTTCGCGGCCTGCTCGAGCTCGCGGTAGGTCATCGAGCGGCCCTCGAAGGTCAGCGCCACCGCCTCCGGGGAGCGGGCCACCTGCGCGGCGAACAACACCGGAATCGACACCGGCGTGGGTTCGGGCTGGGTCAACACCGCCCGATTACCCCACCCATCCAGCCGGGTGTGCTCAGCCTCGTCGAGCACATCCACCGACGACAACCGCCGGGTGGGGTCGGCGGTGACCGCCTCCAACACCCGCTCCAGCCGCTCGATCAGCGCCTCGATGCTGGCCGCGTCGAACACATCGGTGCGAAACTCCACCGTCCCGGAAATCCCGGCGGGCTCACCGGCCTGGGTCCAGCGTTCGGCCAACGAAAACACCAAATCCATGCGGGCCGACTGGGTGTCCACCGGCAGCGGGGTGACCTGCAGATCACCCAACGCCACCCCTGCGGCGGGATCATTGTTGTCGTGCCCGGGCAAGTTCTGCCAGGCCAACACCACCTGCACCAGCGGGTGATGGGCCAGGGATCGGGTCGGGTTGAGCCGCTCCACCAGCACCTCAAAGGGCACGTCTTGGTGCTCATAGGCAGCCAGGCTGCGCTGCCGCACCTGGGCCAGCAACTCAGCAACGGTGGGATCCCCGGCCACCTCGACCCGCAGCACCAAGGTGTTGACGAAAAAACCCACCAACTCATCCAGCGCGGGATCGCGGCGCCCGGCGATCGGGAACCCTACCGCCACCTCAGAACTGGCGCTGAGCTTGGCCAGCAACACCGCCAGGGCGGCCTGCATCACCATGAAACTGGTCGCGTTGTGCTCGCGAGCCACCCGAGCAACCCGCTGCTGCAGCTCGGCCGGCCATGCCACCGCCACACTGGCGCCGCGCTGATCGGCAACCAGCGGATAGGGCCGATCGGTGGGCAGCACCAGCCGCTCGGGCATCCCGGCCAGCGCATCCTGCCAAAACTCCAGCTGCGCGGCGATGGGGCTGTGGCCATCGGCCAGATCACCAAACTGGGCGCGCTGCCACAGCGTGTAATCGACATACTGCACCGCCAACGGCGCCCAACCCGGGGCTTGCCCCGCACACCGGCTGGCATAGGCCACACCCAGATCAGCCACCAGCGGGGCCACCGACCAACCGTCGGCGGCGATATGGTGCACCGCGGCCACCAGCACGTGTTCGTCCTCAGCAACACTGAAAAGCTGTGCCCGCAACGGGATCTGGGTGGCCAGGTCAAACGTGTGACGCGCCGCGGTGGCGATGGCCTCATCCAGCCGGGCCGCCGGCCAGCGGCTGGCATCAACAACGTCCCACCCGAAATCGGCCCGCTCGGGCGGCACCACCAGCTGCTGGGGTGTCCCCTCGGGCGCCACGAACAGTGTGCGCAGGCTCTCATGGCGGGCCACCACATCGGCCAGCGCTTGGCGCAACGCCTCGGCGTCGAGCCGCCGCTCAGCCGCAACGCCACCGATATGTTGTAAACCGGTGTAGGCCCCTGCAACTGGTCGATAAACCACAACCGGCTCTGGGCAAACGACAACGGCACCACCGCGGGCCGCGCACCCGCCACCAACGGCTCCAGCGACCCCCATCGGCACCGATCCGGGGCGACAACCGGGCCACCGTGGGCGCTTCGAATAGGGTGCGCACCGCAAGCCCAGCATCCAGCCCGGTGTTGATCGCGGCGATCACCCGCATCGCCGACAGCGAATCCCCACCCAAATCGAAAAACGAGTCATCGACCCCGACCCGCTCGACACCGAGTACCTGGGCGTAGATGCCGGCCAGGATCTCCTCAACGGCGTTGGCCGGGGCCCGATACCCACCAGCGGTGTATTCGGGTGCGGGGAGGGCGCGGGTGTCGAGTTTGCCGTTAAGGGTGAGCGGCAGCGCGTCGATCACCATCACCGCGGCCGGGACCATGTAGGCCGCGAGCCGCTCGGCCAGCGCGGCGCGTATCCCGGCCGGCTCGGCGGTGCCGGTGGCATAGCCGACCAGGCGTTTGTCGCCAGGGCGGTCCTCGCGGGCGATCACCACCGCCTGCCCCACCCCATCCAGCCCGGCCAGGGCTGCCTGGACTTCACCGAGTTCGATGCGATACCCGCGGATCTTGACCTGCTCATCAGCGCGCCCCAGATACCGCAGCTGCCCATCAGCACCCCAACACACCAGATCCCCGGTGCGATACATCCGCGCCCAGGCCCCCCGAACGGGCAGGCCACAAACCGCGACCCGGTCAAGAAGCCCGGCCCCATACCCACACCCCACCCCGGCGCCGGCCACATACAACTCACCAACCACCCCGGCCGGCACCGCCCGCAACCAGCCATCCAGCACAAACAACGCCGCCCCCGGCACCGGTGAACCGATCGGCGGCGCGCCCGACCCCGATGCCAACGGCGCACTGATCGCCACATACACCGTGGTCTCGGTCGGGCCGTAAGCGTTAATCATCACCCGCCCCGGCGACCGGTCCACCACCTCGACCGGGCAGGGCTCAGCGCCGATCACCAGCGCCGCCGACTCCAACCCCTCAGGGAGAGCGCCCCCACCGCCGACGGGGTCTGGGTGAGCACATTGACCTGTTCAGCACCAGCAAGGCGTGGAAGTCTTGCGGTGAACCCGCCACCTCCTCGGGCACCACCACCAGCCGCCCACCGCACAACAGCGCAGCCCAGATCTCCCACACCGAGAAGTCAAACGCATAGGAGTGACACTGCGACCACACCCCCGCGTGCGGCAGGCCGGCATCCAGTGACTCCGACAGTTGGGTGACGTTGTGGTGAGTGACGGTCACCCCCTTGGGAATACCGGTGGTGCCCGAGGTGTAGAGGATGTAAGCGATTCGTCCGGGCGCGGCGCCGGCAAGCCCGTGCCCGGGTAGCTGTCAATGCGGGGATCTTCGGCATCGATGACCAGCAGGTCGCACCCGTCCAGCCGGTCGGCCAGCCCGGTGGTGGTGATCGCGGCGATCGGCGCGGCATCGGCCACCATGAACCCGATCCGCGCCGCCGGCAGCGCCGGGTCGATCGGCAGATACGCCGCCCCGGTTTTCAGCACCGCCAAAACCGCCATGATCGCCTCAGCCGACCGGGAAACAGCGCGCCCCGCGCTGTCCCGGGCCCACCCCCTGGCCGGCCAGCAGGTGCGCCAACCGGTTCGCCGCCTCCTCCACCTCCCGATACGCATCGAGCGGCCCTCGAAGGTCAGCGCCACCGCCTCCGGGGAGCGGGCCACCTGCGCGGCGAACAACACCGGAACCGACACCGGCGTGGGTGCGGGCTGGGTCAACACCGCCCGATTACCCCACCCATCCAGCCGGGCGTGCTCACCGGCATCCAGCAC
>CAVSSC010000012.1:0-299435 GCA_963730415.1 uncultured Actinomycetota bacterium
GGCCGCAGCGCCCAGGTGCTCCAGCGCCCGACGATCACGACATAAGCGGCCAAAATGAATACACAGATCCATCTATTACTGGTTGGCGGGTGTAAAAGTAAAGTGATTATGACAAAGACGATTAATATGGCGCGTATTGCCCATTGCAACAGAGTGCCGAAAAAAAGATACCGCTCCGAGTCCTGCGGAGGCGCAAGGTAATCGGAGACGCGCTGACGAGGTCCGGACATGCGCGACTCCTGTCCCACCAGATGGGCGAAGTATAGCCGCACTACACAGCATCGGGCGGCAAACCCGGATTTGCAGGAGGCCTCAAGCGCGACGTTGTCGCGAGCCGGCGAGCGGTGGCGCGATGCGGGTTTGAATGCTGGTGGGGCTGGGTCCGAGGTGCGGTGAGGCCGCTGGCGGCCTAGCCGATGAACTGAAGCGCTATAAGCCGCCGCTTTATGGGTACGGAGGCGCGCGCACCGCTGATCAGTATCCAACCAAAAGCGACAGCCTTTCCATTTTGCGGTCACGGCCGAAGTTGAGGCGCGGTTCGACCACGTTTGATATTGCGCATTGGTTGAAGACTCTGCCCCGGTGACGGGCGCCCGGTTCTGCGTGACGGGCATCGCCCGATCGGGGGACATCTGAATTCATCCACCGTCGGGAGGCTGACGCCCGGGGTCCCCTGATCGGTGGACCCGTGATTCACCCGGTGCAGTGGCAGGGCAGCGGACAGACACGCAGGCCGCGCGCAGCAATGCTGCTACAGGAGATGGCGAGACAAGCCATCAACACACCGAAACGGGACAGGAATGACAACGACAATTCGTACCTGGGTTTTTGTACCCTGCCTGGCAGCTGGGCGGCGGATGGTCGATTGGCTGCGCGCGGGACAGCCGCCCGGCCAGAGCCACATAGCGTTGGTTGCGCTGGCCGGCACTCGCTACTGGGTGCGGCAAGGGTCCTGACCGGATCGCCGGGATGCCCGCTCACCAGGCGTGTGGGCGATCAACCCCGCAGCACAGCCTGTGACCGGGATCAACAACCCTAACCATTCGGGCAAAGGACCCACGAGCGGCGAGACCATCTACGTCGACGTCTCGTGCCGAATCACCCGGATGACTGACTGACAGCAACATTTCAACCCTAAAGCGAGTAATCAGCCGTCTTCGCTAGTGACGAAAAGTGGAAGGACCCCTGAAAATGATCACGAAATTGCTTGTCAGCGCTGCTATCTTTCGCGGCTCCGTTTGGGGAGCAGCACCGGCCAACGCCGACCCGAGCCCGTCCGACACCCAGCCAAACCATTCGGGAGTCTCACCTGCAGCTGCCAAGAGACAACTCCAACAGACGGCCCGGCTCTGAGTGCAGAGCTTGATCGCGGACTCAGGAAGAGTCTTGCTAGCTAATAACCGGCTGCTGCGGACGGTGGACCACCAGAAGGGTTCTGCCCCGTGTTAGAGATTCGGTCGGTGCAGGCGCGGGCGAGGTTCGAAGGCGCATGTCAACCACAGACCGTATGGCTACCCCGGATGCGGATGCGAGGGGAAGCCGGGGATGCCAAAGGGGGGCCCGGGTGCAAAATCCGCGGGGACGCCGAGGGGGTGTGGCCGGGAACTCATCCAGGCCCCGCCCCCGACGCCAACAACCACCGCTCCAAGGAAGGCCAAGCATGATCCGGGCGGTTATAGCCGCATTTCTCGGCAACATCACCTGTGACACTTATACCGCGTCGACCACTTCGTCGACTACCCCTTCGCGCTGTGCCACCCATTGGACATGGGGGTACCGCACACCCGTGCTGATCTGGATTGAGGAGCGTAATTGCGACACCATCGAGGTGCTCTCATGAGGCCCGCCGTGCGCGACACCGCACAATCGAGTGGACTGTCGCTGTCACCAATGCGGAATCCATAGTCAAAGAGACGCACCAGGATTCACGCGTTGTGTTCATCACGGAGGGACTGCCTCAACAGATGAACGCGGCCAACTATGGCGACGCCACCACGTTCCGGCCCGATGTGCTGACCATGCAGTGGATCTACCGAAGGCGCGGCAGCCGCAACAACTCGGAGTGGGAACTTAGCAGCATCTACCTGACCGGGCCGCGAATCCACGAGAACGGCGAGGCCGGTAAGCAGCAGATGACCAACGACTACTGGCCCGGCGGGACACCTTGCCCCGGTTCATCGAGGAGCTTGCCGAGAAGTACTGCCCCACTGGCGATCACCCGTTCACGGTGAACCATGAGCCGCGGACCGGGCCACAGGTTCAACGGCGCAATCGTCATCGTGGCCGTAGCAACCGCGCCCACGGATTGCTGAGATGATCCACGTCCCATTAACACATGTTGGTCCCTGTGGCGGTCGTCGATTTGGGCAGATGTCACTCTGCCCACACCATGAAAGTGGCGATGTCGCCGAACCGCTCACGAATGACGCTAGAGCTTCCAGGTCGGGCGCGTGTTCCCCGATGCGGTAGGCATCTGTGGACTGAGATTTATTGACCCGCTTGGCCTCCTGCGGCGGAGCGTTGCGTGCTTGCGGTCCTATTGAGGGGCATGCTGGATGCTCCCGATGGGAAGGGGATTGACGTTGACGCCGTCAAGACCCGAGAATAAATCCGCAGGTAACGAGCGGGACTGAATCGGAACGAGACGGAGTGAACCTGCAGGTCAAAGGGTATTTCCGCAGTTAGAAGTTGGGGTTCGAATCCCCTTAGCTCCACAATATTTCACCAGCTCAGAGGCACTTTCTGAAGTTGTGTCGCTGATGGACAGCGAGGTTCTTACCGCTCGGCCGTAGCGTCCAGAGACAGGCGCTGGAACGCGGCTGCTCAGAGGGCTCGCCTTATCGGTCGCGGCCGTCCGGGACACCGGTGTCCGCCGGCGGATGGAATTCGGTGTAACGCTGTAAGAACTCGTCACCGGGGCCGGCCATTGCTCAGCATTGGCGCCTCGCACAACCCAGTCACCCTCTGCCGCAGTGGTAGGGCCCTCCAGGGTGTTGATGGTCTCGCCCGGGTTCGCTGGTCGCGCCTGGACCCGTCCCTTTCTGCGCCACTGCCCCGCGCCGGCCGGTTCGTAGGTGTCCCGGAAGATGTCATCGCGCACTGACCACGTCTTTCCGTCCTCGTATACGGCCCAATCTCCGGCGTCGGCCTGCATGATGTGTCCCGAATCTGATTTCCACGTCCACGGTGTACTTCGTTGTTCCGCGGCGACCGTCCCGACCCGAGTGAAGGTTTGCCACAGCTGACGTGACCGGTAGCCGAGCTGGCGCAGGCTCCACAGCGTCGCCGCCAAGCTGCGCACCGCGGCGTAGAGCAGCTCCGGATTACTTTCGACCACCGACCAGTCGACCAGCTTGTCGTGGATCTTGCGGGAGTCGTCGCGTCTCGAGCCGTGCTTCCAGCCGTTGCGGCGGTAATAGCGACACCAGTCCTCGTGTTCTGCCTTCGCCATGCTCATCGCCGAGTGGTGGTCAAAACCCATCAGGGCAAGTTGTTTCAGCGGCGGCGAATCGGCCATGACGCGCCCGGACAGCTCCGCTGGCGGGCTGCCCCAGGTGTTCCAGGTGTGCCCCGCGATCTGTTCGACCATCCACAGTGCGTTGCGCACCTGACGTCGGTTGGACCCGCGGTAGAACTCGTTGAGCTGGGCCCACGGCATCGCCGCGGGCGACCGCGGCGCCTGCGGGTCGATCGTGGCGGCATAACGCTCGTGGATCAGCCTCGCCGCTCGCTCCCAGGCATCCTGGACCTGGCCCTCGCGTGTGTCCAGCGCCAGGCCGTAGAGCTGCAACATGCCGACGATGTCCAACGAGTCCTCGGTGCCGCTGGCCTTGGGATCCCAGGCATAGACGGGCATATCCGGAAAGCGGGCAGCTAGCCGGGCCCCGGTCGTCGCGATGTGGCCGTCGACCAAGATCGCCGCCATGGTTTTCGGGTCACTATCGCCAATCAGGCGCTGCAAGGTCGTTCCTGTCGGCGTCTCCACCACGGCATCGATCGCCGGTCCATCGGACACGAACCCGGTTTGCTGACGGTAAAGCTCGTGATCCCTCAGGTACTCCGCGGCATCGCTTTCGACCAGGGTGAGTGCCGGCAGCGGGGTGCTGCCGGGCGCGGTATAGAAGTCGCGCTCCAGGCGCGGCGGGTCAGGTTCGCGCACAGTGCCAGGGTTAATTGCGAAGTACCGCAGACGAATATGCGCTGTATGGTGTTGGTCGCGAGGATGCTGTCGAGGAGCCGGCCGGCGGTCACCGCGTACTTGCCGATCACATCGGCCGCCCATCGGGTGTCGGATCCGCCGAACTGGCGGTCACGCCATGCTTCGGCCAGCCATGGGTCGTCGATGCGCACAATGAGCGGCAACCGCTGCTCGTGGCCGACCTCGGAAAGCCGGCGACTGATCATGTCCAGCCACGACAGGTTGGTCGCCGGGTCGGCCGACATCAGGTAAAGCCGTCCCAGGTGGCGCCACAGGCGGAGCGACACGAGGGTGGACGGCTGGTTGAAGTCGACCATCACCACGCGGGCGCCCTGCCTGCGGGCCTGCTGCACGCGGTCGTCACCCGCGCTGGTAACGACGACCAGCGTGCTGCGCCGGTCCAGCGTCTGCGCGACCGCGCTGATGATCGGTTGGGTGTCATCGTCGATACCGACGATGGCGGTTACCGACTCGGCGAGGTTGGCCCGGACCCTGTCCACCTGGGAACGGAACACCCCGACCACGACACCGCCCACACCGATGAAGATCGCCGACAGCGCCGCGATCTGTGCCACTTGCAGTCCGACCGGGGTGGGGCTCGGACAGGTTCGCCCGCCCATTGAGAAGTCGCCGACGCTCCCCGTGACCAGCTGGCCTGTCGCTACCAGCGGCGTGTAGACGGCGGGGTGGTTGGCGTCGTGACATTTCCAGTACGCGCTGAGGCCCAGCACCGCAGCCATGGTGATGAGGGCGGCGACAACCATGAACGAAACGCCCACCGCCCGGTAGGTGCCTTCCGACAGGAAGGTGAGCAAACAAAGCGTGACCAGCACGGCCACCACGATCCCAACCGACAGCATCGATCCCGAGCGGCCGAACCACCTCAGCCCGGGCGGCAGCGTATCGACGATGGAAGGCCGTCGCGCCACCGCGGCCAGATAGACGATCAGCAGCAGAGCAACCGCGAACACGACCCGCCGCATTGCGGCAGAGATCGTCAGGCTGCGACGCATCGCCGATCTCCTTTCGTGGGATGCCGCACCGCAAATGATGACACTGCAAGGGGCTGTCGGCGACCCCCACGCCGCCGCCGGCGAACCGAGGCGGCCGCGCCGGCAGATGCTGCACCAGCCCACCGTTGGCGTTCACCTCGTCCTCGACGTCGGCCAGGTTTTCGGCCTATGCTCGACGGCGTTTGCCCAGAGGGAAACACGCATCAGCGGATTTCAAAAAAGACGCCCGGCAGTCCATTAATTGAAGACAATTAGCTGCACGCCACCGGCAGCACTTCGACGCATGGATTAGCAATGGTTCCCGAATCCACTTCTGGCCGTGACGCAACGCTCGTGCGCTTGCTCGAGGTGATCGAGGACGACATCGTGCCACTTACCCGCCGCGGGGTGGCATCGGGCGACAAGATCTTCGGCGCGGCGATCCTGCGAAGGTCCGACCTGTCGGTGGTCGTCGCGGCGACCAACAACGAGACAGTTAATCCCCTCTGCCATGGCGAGATCCATGCGATCAACAAGTTCTTCGAATTGCCGTCGCGCCCGGCACCGTCGGACTGCCTTTTCTTGTGCACCCATGAGCCCTGCTCGCTTTGCCTGTCCGGCATCACATGGTCGGGGTTCGACAACTTCAGCTACCTATTCAGTCACTCCGATTCAGCCGACGCCTTCGCCATCCCGCACGACATCGCCATCCTCAGGGCGGTGTTTGCGGTTCCGGACCCGGACCGGTCTGAGCCAGCGCAAGGGCGCGATCTCTACAACCGGTCTAACGATTACTTCACGTCGACCGACCTCATGCCCCTCGCGCGGGCGCGAGTGCCCGACGCAGTGGAGCGGCTTCGTCTTCTGTACACCGAGCTGTCGGCCGAATATCAGCTCCGAAAGGGGACCGGCAATATCGCATTGGCATGAGCGTGGCTGCGGCGAGCGATGACTGCACCACGCAACCAACGGCTGGCACAACCGTTGCCGAGAGATAGGAGCGTCCGAGATCAAGCGACCCGGCTGCCTGCGTATCCCGCCGGACGACAGTCCGGCACCGCGCGGTGAGACGACGTTCCGTACCGAAACCGAACCGGACTGCATTCTGGTGGAACATGGCTGAGATCTTGCAAGCCGGGGAGTCTCCCGGAGCTGGGCCGGCAGGGCGCATGGAGTACGACGCCTTCTTGTCCTATGCCCACCGGGATAAGGACGTCACCAGCGCGATTCAGAGGGGCCTGCACCAGATCGGGCGACGCGTCGGGCAGTTGCGGGCGCTGCGGGTGTTTCGGGATGACACGAACCTGACCGCCAACCCCGACCTGTGGGCCAAGATCACCGAGGCGCTCGACGGGTCGCGATTCATGATCGTGGCGCTGTCGCCGCAGTCCGCGGCATCGCATTGGGTCAATGAGGAGGTCAATTACTGGCTCAAGCACCGCGGGCATGAGGGGTTGATGTTGGTGCTGGCCGAGGGCCAGTTGCGGTGGGACGCGAAGGATGGGTGCTTTGACGCCGAGCACTCTGGTGCCGCTCCGCCGGTGTTGACACGGCCGGGGTCGCTGCCGGCTGAGCCCCTGTACATCGACGTTAGCGGCGACGCGCCCTGGGACCTTGGGTCACCGGTGTTCCGCGACAAAGTCACCTCGTTGGCCGCCCCGATTCACGGCAAGCCCAAAGACGACCTAGCAAGTGATGATCTGCGTGAGCAGCGCCGGCTTCGGCGCCTGCGGCGCGCTGCGATTGCCGGACTGGCCGTGCTGACTGTCATCGCTGTGGTCGCCGCATCGATCGCCATCGTGCAGTGGCGGAAAGCAATCCGTGAAGCACGCGACGCCTTGGCCGCCCAGCTCGACACCGAAGCCGCGGCGGTGTTTTCGGGAGTCACTGCGGATAGCGACATTCGCGCGCTCGCCGATACCCTGGCCGCGCAACGATTGAGTTCCAACCCTGCCGCAAGCCGCAGCGCGTTCTACACCGCCACCACAGCGCTGAACAACACCCGCATCATCATCCCCAACCCGGCCCCCCTGTACGGTGTGGCGTTCAGTCCCGACGGGCACACCCTGGCCTCCGGTAGCGCCGATGCCAGCATCCGGCTGTGGAATCTCACTGACCCGGACCACCCGGTACCGCTGGGCCAGCCCCTGCAGGGGCACACCAAGGCCGTAACCGATGTGGCGTTCAGTCCCGACGGGCACACCCTGGCCTCCTCCAGCGCCGATGCCACCATCCGGTTGTGGGATCTGACCGACCGGGCGCACCCGGCACCGCTGGGCCAGCCCCTGGGAGGCCACAGCGGCATCGTGTGGAGTGTGGCGTTCAGCCCTGACGGGCACACCCTGGCCTCCGGCAGTGCCGATGCCACCATCCGGTTGTGGGACCTGACCGACCCTGTCCACCCCGGCCTGCGGGGCGAGCCTCTCAAGGGCCACATCGACGCTGTGGACAGTGTGGCGTTTAGCCCTGACGGGCACACCCTGGCCTCCGGCAGCGCCGACCACACCATCCGGCTGTGGGATCTGACCGACTGGGCGCACCCGGCGCCGCCGCTGGGCCAGCCGCTGGAGGGGCACACCGACGCTGTGGACTGTGTGGTGTTCAGCCCCGACGGGCACACCCTGGCCTCCAGCAGCTGGGATGGCACGGTGCGGTTGTGGGACCTCGCCGACCCGACGCACCCGGCACCGCTGGGCCAGTCCCTGCAGGCGCACACCAAGGCCGCCAGGAGTGTGAGGTTTAGCCCTGACGGGCACACACTGGCTTCCGGCAGCGCCGATGAGACCGTCCGATTGTGGGACCTCACCGACCCGACGCACCCCACAGCTCTGGGCCAGCCCCTGCGGGGCCATACCGACTTCGTGTACACCGTGGCCTTTAGCCCCGACGGACACACCCTGGTTTCCGCCAGCTTCGATCACACCATCCGAGTGTGGAACCTCGACACTGCCCTACCCCTGCGGGGCCACACCGAGACCGTGGAAAGCGTGGCGGTTAGCCCCGACGGGCACACCCTGGCCTCCGGCAGCGACGATCACACCATCCGGTTGTGGGGCCTCACCGGCTCGGCCCACCCGACACCGCTGGGCCAGCCCCTGCAGGGCCACACTGACGCCGTGGAAAGTGTGGCATTCAGCCCCGATGGGCGCACCCTGGCCTCCGGCAGCGACGATCGCACCGTGCGGTTGTGGAATCTGACCGACCCGGCCCACCCGGGCCCGCTGGGCCAGCCCCTGCAGGGCCACACCGACGCCGTGGAAAGTGTGGCGTTCAGCCCCGATGGGCGCACCCTGGCCTCCGGCAGCGCCGATCACACCGTGCGGTTGTGGAATCTCACCGACCCGGCCCACCCGGGCCCGCTGGGCCAGCTCTTGGGAGGCCGCACCGACGCCGTGGTCAGTGTGGCGTTCAGCCCTGCCGGGCACACCATGGCCTCCGGCAGCGCCGATCACACCATCCAGTTGTGGGACCTTACCGACCCGGCCCACGCGAGCCCGCTGGGCCAGCCCCTCGGTCCGCTCGGCCAGCCCTTGGGACGCCGCACCGACGCCGTGGTCAGTGTGGCGTTCAGCCCTGCCGGGCACACCATGGCCTCGGGCAGCGCCGATCGCACCGTCCGGTTGTGGGACCTTACCGACCCGGCGCACCCACGCCTGCGGGGCCAGCCCCTGCAGGGCCACAAGGCCCCCGTGGGCAGTGTGGCGTTTAGCCCTGACGGGCAAACCCTGGCCTCCGCCAGCTTCGATCACACCATCCGGTTGTGGGATCTCACCGACTCGGCGCAACCGAGCCCGCTAGGCCAGCCCCTGCAGGGCCACACCGACGTCGTAGAAAGTGTGGCGTTTAGCCCCGACGGCCACACCCTGATCTCCGCCAGCGCCGATCACACCATCCGGTTATGGCCAACCTCCCTCGCCGCCACCGTGCCGACCCTCTGCTCGAAACTCACCTCCAACATCAGCCGCCAAGATTGGCACGACTGGATCTCATCCACCATCGGCTACATTGCTCTGTGCCCCAACCTGCCCGTCCCACAGACCTGAGCCGGATTGCGCTGCCACGGGATTCGGGCAACAACCGGAACCGACAGGAAACAACCGACATTCAAATGTCGAGATTGGCGATTCGGTGGCGCTTGAAGCATTCGATGCTTTCCCCTACATCTCCGTCTTGGCCCGGGCCTCCCGATCGCGGCCGACGACCCAAGCTGACCTTGATGTCGTGGGGTAAACCGCGACCGAGCAGATCGTGGGCATCAGGCCTAGTGGCGATCACGGCAGGAATCCGCCTTAGCACGGTGGGGCATTGCAGCACCGACGGACGGTTTGGCCGCGCCATCCCGAGCGTCTGCCCTACGGGGAGTTTCACGACTTTGTCATGCCGGGTGAGACATCCAACGACGCGCTGCGACGACAACGGACGCTCATCCGACGTCAGAGTCATGGTTGCGACTGTCGACGGCAACTGAATACCGACCAGTCCGCGGCCGACAGCTGATCATTTTTCGGCTGCCGTTGACAGCGACAATGGGCAACGCACTGGGACACACCCACGCGGACTGTAAATCCCTCGGCCGGCGACAAGAGCTTCGGGCGCCATCGCGACGCTGAAGATAGGGACGCTTGCCACAGCGCGAGTCGTGGCCCACCCGCGGGGAAACTGCCACCAGTGGCCCTAATCGTCGAAGCGCCAGCACACTGTTACGTCGCGTAACGCAGGGAGGCACACCGCCAGTACGCTGGGACTCGACGCAACACAGTGTGTGAGCGGTTACTGCAGCTCAGCTTATGTTTCCGCTGGAATCGGCAGGGGTTCGAAATCCCCTTAGCTCCACAATATTTGAGCAGGTCAAAGGCGCAAAAAGAGGTTGCGTCCCGAACCAGATTTGTTCGGCGGTTGGTTAGGTGACTAGCGCATCTTCGGAATAGAACCGGCGAGCCTATCGCCGCGATTCGGTGAAATTGATAAGACTCTTATCGCTGCGGTAGCGGACGGGTACGCACCAGGGTTGGCCACCAGAACCACGGCCCCAGGATTCGAGGATGCACGGCACCACGAACGAACGCACGATCAGCGTGTCGAGCAGCAGGCCGATGCATACGGTCGAACCCACCTGACCGATGGTTCTGAGATCGCTTGTGAGCATCGCCAGCATGGTGAACGCGAACACCAAACCCGCGGATGTCACCACACCGCCCGTGCTTCCGAGCGCGCGGATGAGACCGGTGTGAATTCCGGCGTGCAGCTCCTCTTTGACACGGAGGATCAACAGTAGGTTGTAGTCCGAACCCACCGCCACCAGGATGATGAACGTGAGCGGCAATATCAACCAGTACAGGGGCAGGCCGATGAGGTGCTGCCAGACGAGTATGGAGAGCCCGAACGCTCCGGCGTAGGAGAAAGCCACCGTGCTGGGGATGACCAAGGCGGCCATCAGACTTCTCGTCAGGAACAACATGATCAAGAAGATCAGCACGAAGGCGGCGATCGCCACGATAAGCAGATCGGACGCGGCGTATTCCTTGATGTCCTTGTTGGTTGACCCCGAGCCGCCGATATAGACTTTCGCGCCGGCCAGCGAGGTCTCTTTGAGCGCCACGGTTATAGCTGTGGGGAATTGTTCGACATGCTGCACGCCTTCCGGGCCATTGGCGTCCCCCTCGTGGGTGACGATGAACCGAGCAGCCTTGCCGTCGGGCGACATCAGGAGCTTCATACCCGTTTTGACGTCTTCATTGTCGAAACCCTCGTGCGGGATATAGAAGAAGTCATCGCTGCGGGACTGGTCGAAGTCGAGCCCCACATTGACCTGGTCGAAGAATGTCTGGTCGGTCTGTGTGGACTGCAGAGCCGAGGAACCGTAGGTGTTGATTAAAAGAGCCGCTAGAGACTCCGAGTCGTCTGCCGTGAGTTTCAGTTGCGTGATGATTTGCGGCAACGAACTTGTCGATGGCATCAATCGAGATTGTGGTGTCCTTGATATCTGCGGCCAAGTGGTCGATCTTGTCGATCGTATCGAATACCGATCTAAATGTCCAGCAGATCGGAATGTCGAAACAGTGCTTCTCCCAATAGAAATAGCTTTTGATCGGCCGGAAGAAATCGTCAAGATTTGAGACGTCGTCCTGATTATGTCTTCGGTGATCTTTTGCAGATCCTGGATCGTGAGAGCCGTCTTGATGCAGCTCGTCGGACACTTCTTGGAAAAAGGTCGATCTCTTTCCGCAAGACCGCGACGGTGTGCGTCGTGATCTGCGCCTGCTGGATGGTATTGGCGTTTTGCTGCTGGTTGAACGGGAGCTGTTGACCGTTCCCGCTGCCTTGTGTGGTGAACAAGTAGGGGATGGTGGCATGTTCCAAAGCACGGCCCATCGGCCTGGTGATGCTTTGCACCATCGCGACGCCGGGCAGGCGTTCGAGGGCCTTGGCCGCCCGGTCCAGCGAGATGAAATCAGCCGAGTTACGCAGGTCATGATCCGACTCGATCATCAGCATCTCGGAGAACAGCTTGCTCTTCGGGAAGTGCCGATCCGCCGCCGCGAAACCCTGATTGGCGGAGCCATTGCGCGGCTGGTACTCACGGTCGTCGTAGTTCTGCTTGTACGTCGGCACGAAGATCGCCCCGAGCAACACGGCAGCGGAACTGGCGAAGAGGATCGGCACCGGCCACCGGACCACGCTCGTCCCGATCCGTCGATACAGATGTGCCTTGGCCTTGCTTTTCGGGTCGAAAAGCCCGAAAAGGCTGCCGACGGTCAAGAAGGCCGGGCCGAGCGTCAGCGCTGCCGCGATGGTGAACAGCATGGAGATGGCGACAGC
Source organism: uncultured Actinomycetota bacterium (assembly GCA_963730415.1). Lineage (GTDB taxonomy): Bacteria > Actinomycetota > Actinomycetes > Mycobacteriales > Mycobacteriaceae > Mycobacterium. The sequence continues at coordinate 12,010 of CAVSSC010000012.1, forward strand.
CGGCCCCATGGTGTGGAAGTAGTTGAGTCGCGCGAAAGTCAAGCAGTAACACGCCCCTGCGATCGTCAGTCCCGAGCCAAGGATGACGGGCGTGACACTCTTATATGCGGTGTAAAAAGCGTCCTCCCTGCTTTCGCCGTCGTGTCGCGCCTCGTGATAGCGGCCCATCAAGAAGATGCCGTAGTCCGTCCCCGCTCCCAGGGTCAGCGCGACGACGATGTTCACGGCGAACGACGAGAGCTCGATGTACCCGAGATGCCCGAGGGTTGCGATAACCCCCTTCGCGACCAGCATCTCGAACAGAACTCCGGCCAAGGGCACAAACAGGGTGACGACGGAGCGGTACACCAGCAACAACATCCCGATGATGAGGAAGATCGTCACGATCGTGATGTCGTTCAAACTGGAATTCGCAATAGCCACCGTGTCCTTCGCGAGCGGGGCCGCGCCGCTGACGTAGACCTTGAGCCCGGGCGGCGGCGTGTCCTTAGCGACGATGTCCCGAACGGCAGCAACGGACTCATTCGCTTGCATTTGGCCGATATCGCCCGCGAGACGCAACAGCACGTACGTGCACTTGCCGTCGAGGCTCTGTGCCCCCGCCGCGGTGATCGGCTTCCCCCACAGATCCATGGCGTACTGCACATGCTTGGTGTCGTGCTAGCAGCCGGCGCATCAATTCGTCGTAGTACTGATGGTCCACGTCGCCCAGCGGCCGGTTGGCTTCCAGCACGACCATGGCCAAGCTGGTCGAATTAGACTCTTGGAACTTCGCACCGATGGCCAGCAACGACCGCTGCGACGGCGCGTAGTGCGGGACCACCGGCCCAGCGAGTTCTTCTGCGACCCTCTCTACCTGCGGCATGAAGGTGTTCGTCGACACGGCGAGAAGGGCCCAAAAGGCGATGATCGGTATCGCGAAGACGCGGACCATTCTGGGGACGAAGGGTCGTTTCACCCGATCCTCCGCCCGATGCTCGCTCATGCGGATTTCACCAGGCAAAAGACATGTGCATCCTGATGGGTATCGGACTGTTCAGCGCGGACAACGCCATTCACCCGCAGCCGGCAGCCGACTTGACCACCATGAACCTGCGCCGAGATGCTGCCGGACACCACGGTGAGCGTGGTCGACTCCGTGTGCGACCACGGCAAGGTCGTGAGATTGACCTGATGTGGATGCCCGTCGACGTCCACCCAGACGAGCATCCCCCCTTGCCCGGCGGAGCCGAACAACTCATACGTGAGCCGTTTGGGACTGAACTCCGGAGGTGCTGCCGGTCCATTGACGGTGATGACAGGCGGGGGAGCGGAGAACTGGTGCACCTTCCACATGCCCACCGCACCCACAGCAACCGCAATGACGGCAACCAAAGGCATCCAGACTCGCGCCAAGACAGTCCTGCCGACTGAACGAGGGCTCACTCGATCACCTCTCTCGGAATCCCGTCCCCGACCTTCGTGCAAGATTCGACAACACCCCGCGCCTATATATCAACTAGATTGAGATATGACCCGTGCAAACACTACCAGCCTCGGGCGAAACGCGAACACAGGTGTGCGGACGTTATCACCTGCCGGTGCTGTCGGCAGCGCGGGCAAGAAGGGTGCAATGTTGCTGCAATACTGCCGGTTCGAGAATGACTCGATACAATGGTCGGTGGCCACATCACATGCCTTGAGTTGCTTCAAGACATCTTCCGCAGACGCCTTTTCAGCCTTATGCTGCGGAGAATCTGAGTCGTGAAGTTCATGGACGGCCAACATGGGGAACACCCCGAGAAATGTCCGCTCGGAGGGCGTCGCTCCATGCAAGTGGTAAAGACTGCCAAACACATAAAACATCCCAGCATGAACAAAGCGCCGGGGATGCAGAACGCCATCAAGGAGCTACGAGCGGCGATGATTTGCTTCGCATAATCCAGCTCATCCTGCCGACATGGGTTCGCGTTTGCGCACTTTACGCGTAACCGTTTTGGCGCTGCCTATTTCGTCACTTATCGGTGTAGGCGCTCGGTCCTCCAGCCGCTTTACGAATACAGCAGCAAAGGCAGCGAACACCAACGCCAGCGCAAGGGCGACGTATGGTCACAAAACCAAACACAAACCACATTCATTACCCCAGTCGATTTGCCCCGCTGTCGAACTATCGAAGACTCCTCAAAACGCTACCTCAATCAGTTGGTTCTCTCGCCCTCAGTAAAGAAACTTCTCACACCGCAGGTCAGGGCCGGTTTTCCAGCTGCTGAACGCCTGCGCTGTCTCGGACTGTTGGTAGGAAGGGTGTTGTCGTGCTCGAATGCCACCCACCCGGCCCGGGTGAAGAGATGGCAATCGGGCCTCCGGTTGGCATGATCCACGACGAGGTCGCGGAGCTTCTCCTGGAACCCGAACGCGGGTGGTCGTGGACCACCCCGTCGAATTCGTCGGGGGTGAGCACATCGGCTCCAACCTCGCCCACGTCCATATTGATTCCGTAATTGACGAGGGCAGCCTCCCCAAAGAAATGTCCGATAGCCCGATCGACGTGCAGGGCTGCGCGAGATAGTTGAGGTCGCGCGGATCAAGCCGGCCGTAGTGGAGGTCGAACCCCATCCGTATCTACCCGAATGGGAACTTCTCGACTTCTGTCTCGAGCATGGGATTGTGCTGCTGGCGTTCGCACCGCTGGGGCATGCCACGGAGCCAAAAATCATCGACGACCCGGTGATTACAGCTATCGCAGGGCTGGTGCACATGTCGCCAGCTCAAGTTGTTCTCTCCTGGGCGGCACAGCGTGGCACTGCTTTCGTAACCACCTCGACCAACCGCAGCGCATCCAAGAGACTTTGAGGTTTCGGCCATCCCTGAAGACGCTATGCGGGACATCCGGTACCGCATCACCGCGAACGTCAGGTTCAACACGGTGGTAGAGAGCGGCGTGCCTGGCTTCATCCCCCCGCCCTCTTGACGCCGTCAAGACCCGAGAACAAAACCCTAGGTAACGAGTGGGAACGATCGGAACGAGACGTAGCGAATCCGCAAGCGAGCCCGTATTTTGCCTGGTCAAGGGAGGGGTTCGAATCCCCTTAGCTCCACACGTGAAACACCAGCTAGAGTGCTGTCTCATACATAGCTGACCCCCCGGGCCACCCAGTCCGCAGCACCCCGCAGTGCTGGTCGGGAACGCCGGGGATTCTCGGTCCTTGCCCACCATCAATGCGGCCCGCTTGTCGACCAGAACTGTCTTCCGGCGGTCCGCGCGGTCTGCTCCTCGCCTGATATCCGAGTATGTGGATGCCTTGCGAGTTCGAGACCAAAGATTCAGTGAACCATTTACATTTGACCCAAATAGTATGTAATCTGCCATGTGAATGCACCATCAGTATGGCCACACTCAGGCGCGCGCCGTAGCCGTAGCCGCGGCCCGCCTCCGCGTCGGCGTGTTAGGAGCAACATTGGGACCTTAGGCAGACGGCGGTCAACACGCTGAGGTATTAACTGGATCGCGTTCCTAAGCTGAGGCGGGGGCAGAGCGTCGGCAAAGACGATCGGAACCGCGGTCTGCGAATGTCCACGCCGCACGGGACCCGCCGCGGGCGGCGGCTGGACCAACGGTCGTCAGGGCCGGTCGGCGGTAGTTAGCCTACCGCCAAAACAGGTTTCGTCGACGCTAGACAAACCCTATCGACGCGGCGACCAGCACGTGGTCGGGTCGCATCTTGTCGCAACTTTATTCTCGCTCAGGCTCCGAGTCGCGCAGCACTACACGTACAGATTGGCAGCCCAACAAATGACCAGCGTTTCATCCTCAAACTCGACCGAATTGGGATACGGCGTGTCGGCGCTCAAGCCGGCAGAACCCACGGGAACAACCGAACATCCGCTCGCGTCGGCGGTGGTCGGCTAGCAATGAGCAGGAGGCAGAGCAAGTCGACAGCGCCATCCTCATCGGCCCGGCTGATCGACGTGAATGATCTCCCGATTGGTCTTATCGACATCGAACTAAGCATGCGGCCGACCGAACTCGTTAGCGACACGGTCGTGGTCCTGCTGCGTCCCGAGCAGGGACCGCCCGCTGCGGTTTTGAAGGTGGCCCGCGGCCTGCTGGGACCCGCGAAACTGCGCACGCAGCGGCGCGTGCTCGCCGAACTCGCCATCCACCAGGGACTCGACGAAGAGTGGCGCGAACTGCTGCCGCGGATCCTGGCCTTCGACGAGCGCACCGATGCGACGATGTCTGTGGAGTCCTATCGGCCGGGAATGGACCTGGCGGAGGTGCTGGAGCGCCACCCGAACCGTGTCGAGGAACTGACCGCTGCGGCCCTGAGGGCCATCGCGCCGCTGCACCGGCGGACTGCCAAGTTCGTCGTCGTCGACAACATCTGCTTATTGCGGCGATGGGTCGTCGAACCATTGGCAGTCATGACAGACATGTGCCGGCGACTAGATCCCCGCCTTGTTCCCGAGGTGGACAGGCTTGGAACGATGCTACGGCAGGCCCTTGTTGGCTGGCGTACGCCGGTGAGCTGGACGCACGGCGGCTACATCCCCGGCAACGTTCGGGTGGCCGACGTGCAGGGCCCGGTCACCGGCATCGTGGACTGGGGCGGGGCACGGCCGGGCCAGCCGGCGCTGATCGACGAGTACCTGATGATCCTGACGGCGAGCTGCCAGGTGGAGCGAGCTGATCTGGGCACAGTGGTCGCTGAGCGGCTACGGGCGGGCGGCCTCTCAGACAGCGAGCGTAATGCGCTGCGTGCCGCACGCAACCGACCGGACGCGGACATTGGCGACCGTGAGCGCACCGATGAACGCGTGGACGAGCGCCTTGCCATTCTATTGACCTGGCTGCACCATGCTGCCGACTTGTGGCGCAAGTGCGCCACCCATCCAAACCACCACATCTGGTGGGCCACCAACGTGGCTCCGGTGCTTGACGCCGTGGCTGCGTGGCACGGATTCGATGCTTCAAGCGCGCGGGCGCGCGTGGGCCGCGGCGCGGCAAGCGGTGCACCGATCACCACGTCACCGCCCGTCGAGGATGCCGCACCGGCCCAGGGAAATCACGTCGATGGCTGATCATTAAAAACGCACGACGAACGCTCACAGAACATGGTCGGCCTAGTGGGCCTGGCCGCTGTCGGCGCTGATGTAGCCGCGGCTCACCGGGGAACGTCGATCGTGTTCGACGGGCGGGACGCCGGGATGCTTCGCGAGGTCGTCGAGGATGATCCGAGCGTCGCTGGCTGGCTTGCCTGGCTTGGCGCGCGGCTCACCATCCGGCCCGCCCTGGCCATTGGCAGCCACTTGGCGACCGCGCCGTGGCCATGGGACCTCGTCGACTTCGCTGCCCGGGCTCTGACGCCCGCGCCGGGCAGCGTACGCGCCACGATTCGGTTGCCGCATTGCACCGCCCGATTGGTCCGCGCTGCCGGTGTTCTGCCTGCGGACGGTAGCCGGCGCGTCGTGTTGTACATGCACGGTGGCGGCTTTTTGACCTGTGGCGCCAACACGCATGACCGGCTCGTCACCAAGTTGTCCGAGTACGCCGATACCCCGGTGCTGGTGATGAACTACCGGATGATGCCCAAGCATTCGATTGGTGAGTCGATCGATGATTGCTATGACGGCTACCGGTGGCTGCGTGGCGGAGGTTACGGGCCCGAGCAGATCGTTTTGGCCGGCGACTCCGCTGGAGGCTACTTGTCGCTCGCGCTGGCCCAACGGCTGCTCAACGAAGGCGAGGAGCTCGCGGCCATCGTCTGCATGTCACCGCTGATGCAGATATCCAAGGCCCCCAAGCAGGCGCACCCCAACGTCCGCAGCGATGCGATGTTCTGCGCCAAGGCGTTTGACGCATTCGTCGAGCTGATTGCCAAGGCGGCCCGGCGTCGCACCATGGATGGGCGCCCCGAGGAGATCTACGAGCCGCTCGACCACATCGAGGCCGGTCTGCCTCCCACATTGATCCATGTATCCGGTTCCGAGGTCCTGCTATACGACGCTCGACTGGCCGCGGGTAGGTTGGCCGCGGCCCGAGTAGCGGTCGAGCTGCGGGTGTGGCCTGGACAGATGCATGTTTTCCAGATCGCTGCGCCGATGGTGCCGGAGGCCAACCGGTCGTTGCGCCAGATTGGCAACTACATCCGCGAGGCGACTGACCGAAAAGCCACGCCACCGGTCGTCCAGGGCTACGGCGTGGCGGTTTGTGCCGCCCGCGCCCGCGCACCGAGATCTCGCCGCGGCGTCATCACCGATTCCGCCTCAAACCTTTTGCGACCATCCGCAATTCACCGCCGAACCGGAGATGGCTGTTAATGCGCACCCTCGTCACCGGCGCTGCCGGATTCATCGGTTCCACCCTGGTCGACCGCCTGCTGGAGGAAGGACACCAGGTGACAGGAGTCGACAATCTGAGCGCTGGCTCTCCCGCCTCCAACCTCGAGTCGGCCCACCGACACAACGGCCCCGGTCGCTTCACCTTCGTCGCTTTCGACGTCCAGCGCCCCGGTCTGTCCGACATCGTCGCGAGCTCCAACCCGGACGTGGTGTTCCATTTGGCTGGACAGATCGCCGTCCGCAGGTCCGTTGACGATGCGCAACACGACGCCCGCAACAACGTGCTAGGCACCATCAACCTGCTGGAAGCAAGCCGGCGGGCCCGAGTACCACGGATCGTCTACGCCGCCTCGGGTGGCTCCCGCTACGGTGCGCCGACCATCTTGCCTGCCACCGAGGACACCGCCGTGGACCCGCTTTCCCCGCACGCGGTGGCCAAGGTCGCCGGCGAGTTGTATGTGCGCGCCTACGCCAGCATGTACGGGCTAGCACCCATCTGTCTCGCACTGGCCAACGTCTATGGGCCACGCCAAGACCCATACGGGGAAGCCGGCGTGGCCACGGTCTTCGGCAGTGCGATGATCTCCGGCCATCCCACGACCATCTACGGCGACGGCAGCGCCACCCGCGATTACGTTTACGTCGACGACGTCGTGACTGCCTTCCTGTGCGCCGCGGATGCGCCGGTCACGACGACCGGCACCTTCAACATCGGCACCGGCGTACAGACGCCGGTCACCGAGCTGCACCAGCTGATCGCGGCGGTAGTCGGCATCTCGCGTCCGCCCGATCACGCCGAGGCCCGCATCGGCGAGGTTCATGCGAGCGCATTGGACCCGACCCGGGCGGGCCGGGTGCTGGGCTGGAAACCCGACATCGACCTCACCGAAGGCATCAAGCGCACCGTCGACTGGCTGCGCGCCCGCCTCGATCCCCATCAGGCTGCACTCGCCCAGGTCTGAGCGCCAAATGCGACCCCGCACCATCCACGCCACCCCGTTACCTGCGCCTACTGTCACGGCACCCGTACCACGTGATCTGTGACAGAGCCTGCACGGGCCGACCCGGTCGCGGTGCCCACCTGCGGTCACCAGCGGCGCGAGATAGCACGGGGAGGTGCGGACACCGATCACGCACATTGGACGGTCCACGGCGACGTGGCGGCCCGATCACTTCGTCGACCAGCCACCGCGTGTCCTCGGAGTGCTGGTCGAAGTCGCGAAAGCAGGCGGGTAACCGTACGACGGCGTGTAACCAAGCAGCTAGGCGACCTAGAGAATCAGTAGCGCCCAATAACCCGTCAGCCACGGGCTCATCGGACCAAGACAAGGTCAGGAGCATAGTGATTAACCCACCGGCGGCCACGAACAAGCCAACCATAAGGGGCCATGTGCAACATAAACCCCAGCTCAAGTCGGATTTACGGCAGTCTGCAGATTTCACCGTTTTGATATCTTTGATCTTGTCCCGTTGCTACCATGCCATCTATGGGGGATACGCGGTTAGTTGGTGAGGGCTCACAGGGCCACTCCCGCGATGGCGCTGGTGTGGACGGTGATCGGCGGGTGGAGCGGCGGCGTAATCGGAGGTCCGGTGATTCACCGGCGGACGTCTTGACGCGGTTGCCTGCTGTGGTGGTGTTGGAGCGGATCCCGGTTCCTACGCTCGCCATGGCGCGGGACGGCATCATCTTGTTTGCGAATACGGCGTTTGCAGAGATGGTGGGTTACCGGCAGGACAGGCTGGCGGGGCAGGCGTTCCCTGAGATCTTCCATACCGTGCCGGCCGCGTTATCCGCGCTTTCTGGCGTCGATGCACTGGCGAATCTGGTCGTGGAGCTGCAGCATTGTGAGGGTTGGGCGGTGCGCGCCCGGATGAGCAAGTCGGCGCTGATGCGGCGTGATGATCCGGTTGTGTTGGTCACGTTTGACAATTTGACGGAGCGGCTGTGGGTGGACGAGCGATAGTGCGGCTGGTGAGGTCGGTCAGCTGATGGGGTGGCCTGGGGGGCGGCGTAGGGACTCGCGGGAAAGAAACTCGCGGAAGTAGGCCAGTGATGTGTCGGCGACGATTGCTGGGAGGAGAAGTTCTAGGGATCGGGTTAGTCGCTTGATGTGATCGTTGCCGTCTGCTGTCTTGGCGAGCAGTTGGGCGCCGAGCATGGCGTTGAGGATTGATTCGCTGACCACGTAGGGATCAAGGCCTTCGCGGAGGTCGCCTTCGGCGCTTGCGAGGTTGGCCTGGGTCGTCATCGCGTCCAGCCGGCTGTTCCAGACCTGGGAGGCTGCGCTGTTGAATTCGGCCAGTCCGCGGGTGAGTTGTTCGGCTGTGCGGGCCGTTTTGTCGGAGACAAGGAGATCTGTGACGACGAAGACGCCGTGGATCATGTTCTCGAGTGCAGGCGAGGATGATTGGCACACGTGGCGGAACGCGTCGCGGGTTAGGTTGGTGCCTTGTTCGATGATGGCGGTTGCCAGCGCGTCTTTGGAGTCGAAGTGGTGGTAGAGGGCGCCCTTGGTCATTCCCGCACGCTCGATGATCTCGCCTAGCCCTGCGGCCGCGTACCCGACCTGGCTGAACAGATCTATCGCGGCATCGAGGATCTTTTGGCGGGTGATTTCAGACCGGGCTTGGGGCACCATCGTCCCTAGACCTCCGAAGTGCGGTAGACGTGTGTTGGCGCCGTGGCCAATCGGTGCTACCTATGTCGCTGTCCGTGGCTGAAGGCCAACCGTGGTGGGGCTGGGCGTCGGTGCCCCGAGGGGCCGGCCGTGCGTGCGGTCATAGTGAGAGTGCCTCAGCGGAAACCATTTTCACGGCGAGTGCGTGGCGTCGTTTGATGAATTGGGTGAAGTAGTCGATTCGGTCGGGATTGGTGAAGCTGGGTAGTGCCAGTATCCATGCTTTTTGGAGGTTATCGAGGTGGTGTTCGGGTTGGTCGAGATCGCTGATTCGGCGGATACCCATCCACAGCGCCACCAGCATTTTGGCGATGTCTTCGGGATCGTGGTGGTCGATGACGTCGCCCTCGGTGACTGCTTTTTGGATGAGGGTGGTGACGAACTCGATCCATGATTGCCACAGTGTGGTGGGCGGGGTGGTGGTGTCATCCAGGGTCTCGAGCAGTCGGACGCTGGCTCGGGCCACCTCGTTTTGGGTGTCTTGAACGGCACGGAGATAGACAAGGTCGATCAGTGTTTCTAGTCCCGACATCTTGCGGGCAAGCAACTCGGTGACTGCTGCACGGCTCATCTCGGTGAGGTCGTCGATGATCGCCGAGGCCAGTGCTTGCTTAGAGGGGAAGTTAAAATACATTGCCCCTTTGGTGAGTTCGGCCTCTGCCAGGATGTCATCGAGGCTGACCATGCTGTACGAGCGGTGGGCGAACTGGTGTGATGCGGCGGCGATGAGTCGTTGGCGTGTGGTGCCGGCTCGTCGTTCGCTGGCCTCAGTCATCGCCCCGCCTGCCTCGTCGCTTCCGTTGGTTCGCGGTCTGGTCTCCACCTGGCATCCCAAGTTTACTCATGGTTTGTATGCTATTGATAGACTGCCAGTTTGATAATAAGGGCCATACTTTGCCTCAAGTAGGTATCCTGGTCATCCAGGTGCATCGTCGGTATATACATACGGTCGCAGCCAGGCGCCGCGGTAACCGCGGTCTGCCGCCGGGTCGGCCTGCTTCCATTAGGAGGAGCACATGTCGGTCGTGACCACACAGCCGGAGATGCTGACGTCTGCGCCATCCACGTCAAACGCGCGGTTACTCGCCGGGGGCTCACACGACTACTCCCGCGATGGCGCTGGTGTGGACGGTGATCGGCGGGTGGAGCGGCGGCGTAATCGGAGGTCCGGTGATTCACCGGCGGACGTCTTGACGCGGTTGCCTGCTGTGGTGGTGTTGGAGCGGATCCCGGTTCCTACGCTCGCCATGGCGCGGGACGGCATCATCTTGTTTGCGAATACGGCGTTTGCAGAGATGGTGGGTTACCGGCAGGACAGGCTGGCGGGGCAGGCGTTCCCTGAGATCTTCCATACCGTGCCGGCCGCGTTATGCGCGCTTTCTGGCGTCGATGCACTGGCGAATCTGGTCGTGGAGCTGCAGCATTGTGAGGGTTGGACGGTGCGCGCCCGGATGAGCAAGTCGGCGCTGATGCGGCGTGATGATCCGGTTGTGTTGGTCACGTTTGACAATTTGACGGAGCGGCTGTGGGTGGACGAGCGATAGTGCGGCTGGTGAGGTCGGTCAGCTGATGGGGTGGCCTGGGGGGCGGCGTAGGGACTCGCGGGAAAGAAACTCGCGGAAGTAGGCCAGTGATGTGTCGGCGACGATTGCTGGGAGGAGAAGTTCTAGGGATCGGGTTAGTCGCTTGATGTGATCGTTGCCGTCTGCTGTCTTGGCGAGCAGTTGGGCGCCGAGCATGGCGTTGAGGATTGATTCGCTGACCACGTAGGGATCAAGGCCTTCGCGGAGGTCGCCTTCGGCGCTTGCGAGGTTGGCCTGGGTCGTCATCGCGTCCAGCCGGCTGTTCCAGACCTGGGAGGCTGCGCTGTTGAATTCGGCCAGTCCGCGGGTGAGTTGTTCGGCTGTGCGGGCCGTTTTGTCGGAGACAAGGAGATCTGTGACGACGAAGACGCCGTGGATCATGTTCTCGAGTGCAGGCGAGGATGATTGGCACACGTGGCGGAACGCGTCGCGGGTTAGGTTGGTGCCTTGTTCGATGATGGCGGTTGCCAGCGCGTCTTTGGAGTCGAAGTGGTGGTAGAGGGCGCCCTTGGTCATTCCCGCACGCTCGATGATCTCGCCTAGCCCTGCGGCCGCGTACCCGACCTGGCTGAACAGATCTATCGCGGCATCGAGGATCTTTTGGCGGGTGATTTCAGACCGGGCTTGGGGCACCATCGTCCCTAGACCTCCGAAGTGCGGTAGACGTGTGTTGGCGCCGTGGCCAATCGGTGCTACCTATGTCGCTGTCCGTGGCTGAAGGCCAACCGTGGTGGGGCTGGGCGTCGGTGCCCCGAGGGGCCGGCCGTGCGTGCGGTCATAGTGAGAGTGCCTCAGCGGAAACCATTTTCACGGCGAGTGCGTGGCGTCGTTTGATGAATTGGGTGAAGTAGTCGATTCGGTCGGGATTGGTGAAGCTGGGTAGTGCCAGTATCCATGCTTTTTGGAGGTTATCGAGGTGGTGTTCGGGTTGGTCGAGATCGCTGATTCGGCGGATACCCATCCACAGCGCCACCAGCATTTTGGCGATGTCTTCGGGATCGTGGTGGTCGATGACGTCGCCCTCGGTGACTGCTTTTTGGATGAGGGTGGTGACGAACTCGATCCATGATTGCCACGGTGTGGTGGCCAGGGTGGTGGTGTCATCCAGGGTCTCGAGCAGTCGGACGCTGGCTCGGGCCACCTCGTTTTGGGTGTCTTGAACGGCAAAGAGATAGACAAGGTCGATCAGTGTTTCTAGTCCCGACATCTTGCGGGCAAGCAACTCGGTGACTGCTGCACGGCTCATCTCGGTGAGGTCGTCGATGATCGCCGAGGCCAGTGCTTGCTTAGAGGGGAAGTGAAAATACATTGCCCCTTTGGTGAGTTCGGCCTCTGCCAGGATGTCATCGAGGCTGACCATGCTGTACGAGCGGTGGGCGAACTGGTGTGATGCGGCGGCGATGAGTCGTTGGCGTGTGGTGCCGGCTCGTCGTTCGCTGGCCTCGGTCATCGCCCTCCCTGTCTCGTCGCGGTCGCCGCGCAGCGGCGGGATCACTTCGCGCCAAGGCAATTCTGCCGCCGAGTCAGTCCCTTCGATGATAGGGGGCGGTGACCCGCCGGGTGCGCTGACCCGCCTGGGGGCGGCGCTGTGTCCGTCGAAGTCTTCCGTTGGTCCGCGGCCTGCTCTCCACCTAGCATCCCGCGTTTACCCCTGCTTTCTAGGTTGCTAGGAGACTGTAAGTGTGATATTTAGATTAGAGCATGCCTAATAGTATGTACCCTGTTAATCCAGGTGCATCGTCGGTATATACATACGGTCGCAGCCAGGCGCCGCGGTAACCGCGGTCTGCCGCCGGGTCGGCCTGCTTCCATTAGGAGGAGCACATGTCGGTCGTGACCACACAGCCGGAGATGCTGACGTCTGCGCCATCCACGTCAAACGCGCGGTTACTCGCCGGGGGCTCACACGACTACTCCCGCGATGGCGCTGGTGTGGACGGTGATCGGCGGGTGGAGCGGCGGCGTAATGGGAGGTCCGGTGATTCACCGGCGGACGTCTTGACGCGGTTGCCTGCTGTGGTGGTGTTGGAGCGGATCCCGGTTCCTTCACTCGCCATGGCGCGGGACGGCATCATCTTGTTTGCGAATACGGCGTTTGCAGAGATGGTGGGTTACCGGCAGGACAGGCTGGCGGGGCAGGCGTTCCCTGAGATCTTCCATACCGTGCCGGCCGCGTTATGCGCGCTTTCTGGCGTCGATGCACTGGCGAATCTGGTCGTGGAGCTGCAGCATTGTGAGGGTTGGACGGTGCGCGCCCGGATGAGCAAGTCGGCGCTGATGCGGCGTGATGATCCGGTTGTGTTGGTCACGTTTGACAATTTGACGGAACGGCTGTGGATGGACGAGCAATAGTGTCCCCTGGGCTTGATCCTGTTTGGCGGACACAGGGTGGTCATTCGCTGTTGGCGGCCCGGCTTAACCCGTCGGCCCCGCGCCGCGGCGTCTCATCCTTATGGGTCCGCACCCAGTCCGCAGAGCATTCGCAAGCCGCCGTTTACGGCTAATCCCAGCCAACGGCGTTGCCGCAGGTCAGAAGTTTTGTTTCGTCATCTGTTAACAGGAGAGCAAAGCAGCAAATGCTGGGACACATCCAACAGCATGCCAGCCAAGCCTTTCGACGATCCGCCCACACCCGATCCAGGAATCCGGTGTCGAATCGGCGTCCGACCAGGTTCTTCGGTAGCGGCGCGTAGGGGTCGGCCACCGTGGTGGCCGGAGCGAAGGTGCGCGGGCTGATCCCGGCCCCTCTGACGGTGTCTACGGTTCGCCGCGGATCCTGGCCGACCTGCCGCGTGTGACGCGGCGACCTTGGCATCCAGCTCGTTGCTGCCGCTGCCCTGGGGTCATGCCGCGGTCACATGCCGCGCGCCACCGCTAGAACCCTGAGCGTGCTACCTCCCGAAGCTCACGCATCCGCCTGATCGGGTAGGTGGCCTTCTCCGACTCGATCACCCGGTAGGCCTCTACCGGTTGTGCTCAGAGACGAAGAAGGCCGCGGCTTTTTTCAAAACTCGCGCGCTCGATGATAGGGGACGGTAGACCCGCCGGGCGTGCGCGCTGCGTGGTCAGCGGGTGCGGTGACCGGTCGGTGCGGCGGTGCCGGCTCGGGATGGCCACGACGGCACGACCTCGTGTCTCAGGTCGTGCTGGTGGTCGCGGTTGTCTTGCTGGGCGCAGGGCGCGTGCTGACCCACCTGGGGGCGGCGCTGGTCTCCGTCGGACTCTTCGGTCGGTCCGCAGTCTGTTCTCCGCCGCCATCCCGGGTGTATGCATGCCTTGCATGCTGCGGAAGACTGTGAGTTCACCGAATCGTTTTACAGCATGACGATTAGTATGTATTCTACCTACTCAGGTGGATCGCCGGTATATATGCATACGGTGGCACCCAGGCACCCAGGCGCCGCGGTAACCGTGGCCGGCCTTTCTGGGTCCGCCTGCTTCCGTTAGGAGGAGCACATGTCGTTCATGACCACACAGCCGGAGATGCTGGCGTCCGCGGCCGGAGCCCTGCAAAGCATCGGCTCTGCAATGGCCGCCGGCAATACGGCGGCGGCAGCCCCAACCACCGCGGTGGTTCCGGCCGCTGCCGACGAGGTGTCGGCGCTGACGGCGGCGCAGTTCGCCGCACACGCCCAGCTGTACCAGGCGCTGGGCGCCCAAGCCACCGCGATTAACGAACTATTTGTCAACGCGCTGACGACCAGCGCCGGATCGTATGCGGCCACCGAGGCCGCCAATGCGGCTGCAGCGCTTTAAGCCGCCGAAGGTTCAGCCATGGATTACGGGGCTTTCCCGCCGGAGTTCAACTCCTTGCGGATGTATGCCGGCCCGGGTTCGGAGTCGATGCTGGCCGCTGCAGCCGCCTGGGATGGATTGGCCGCCGAATTGCGTTCCGTGGCTGCCTCTTACAGATCGGTGATTTCGGGATTGACCGACGGGTCGTGGCTGGGGCCGTCGTCAACGGCGATGGCGACCGCAGCCGCACCCTACGTGACGTGGCTGAGCGCGACCGCCGGGCAGGCTGAGCTGACGGCCACCCACGCCCAAGCGGCGGCGGGCGCCTATCAGGCGGCGTTCGCGATGACGGTGCCGCCGCCGGTGATCGCGGCGAACCGCGCTCAGCTGATGACGCTGGTCGCGACGAACTTACTCGGTCAGAACACGCCGGCGATCGCGGCCAACGAGGCCCAATACGGCGAGATGTGGGCTCAGGACGCCACGGCGATGTACGGCTATGCCGCGAACTCGGCGGCAATCACGGCGGGGGTGACGCCGACCACCGCGGCGCCGCAGACCACCAACCTGGCCGGGCTTGCCGCGCAGGGCGCCCAAGCCGCCGGCAGCTCGACCGGCACCTCGCAGTCAACGCTGTCACAGCTGATCTCCACAGTTCCCACCGCGCTACAGAGCCTCGCGTCGCCCGGTTCGTCGACGTCGTCGACATCGGGACTTTCGGGAATCCTGAGTGGGCTTGTGGGTGGGTCTTCCTCCGCGTCGTCCGGGACAAGCCCCTTTGGAGGCATCGGGGAAAGTGTGTTGGGCACTTACGCTTCGCTCCCGGGATATTTTGGCATGTTTTTGGGGATGAACGCGCTGACTCCGTTTGTGAGTGCTGGGGGCCAGCTATTGAACCCCGCAGCCGTCGCACCCTTAGCCGACGGTGCGGCGGCCGCCGAAGGTGCGCTGGGGTCAGAGGTCGCTGGGGGCGTCGGCGGTCTTGCAGACTTGGGCGGATTGGCGGGCCTAGGTCAAGCGGCCTCCGTCGGAGCGCTGGCGGTGCCGCAGAGCTGGGGCTGGGCCGCGGCAGGTCCGGCGGCGATGCTGGGGTCGGCTCCGCTGGGGATGTTGGCTCCTGCGGCTGCGGGCGCCGATGTTGGCGCCGGATTAGGTTTCCCATTCATGTTCCCCGGGCTTGGCGGGCTAGGGCGGGGGGCCGTAGCGGCGGGCGCTGGGGCCGTCGCGGGCGCTGCTGCTGCCAAATACCTGCCACGCCTTAGCGTAGTGGCGCGCTCACCAGCCTCTGGATACCGGGCTGCTGAGCCGGTAGTCGCATCAACCCCGAAATATCCGGTGCCCACCGGATTCCCGACCAACGGACAAGCGCCCCCCGGATACGAGCCGGCGGTCATATACCTGCCGACCAACGGACACGCGAAGGCCGACGTATGACAGGCAGGGGACGCATCAATGCACTCGAGGTCTGTCGGCCTTGGGGCACGCGCTAACCAGTTATCAACGGGTAACCATTCCACTTAGTTAAAGGAGACGAAATGCCGACACGTTTTATGACTGACCCGCACGAGATGCGGGCGATGGCGGGCCGTTTCGAGGTGCACGCCCAGACGGTTGAGGACGAGGCCCGCAAGATGTGGGCGTCCTCGATGAACATCGCCGGCGCCGGCTGGAGCGGTCAGGCCCAGGCGACCTCGTACGACACCATGGGTCAGGTCAACCAGGCGTTCCGCAACATCGTGAACATGCTGCACGGTGTGCGTGACGGGCTGATCCGCGACGCCAACAACTACGAGCAGCAAGAGCAGGCCTCCCAGCAGCTCCTCGGCAGCTAGCAGCGAAAACCGCTGCTATCCAATACTTTCGACTCAGGAGGACATAAACAATGACCATCAACTACCAGTTCGGCGACGTGGACGCCCACGGCGCCACCATCCGCGCCCAGGCCGCGTCGCTGGAGGCAAGAGCACCAGGCCATCGTTCGCGATGTGCTGGCTGCTGGTGACTTCTGGGGCGGTGCCGGTTCGGTGGCCTGCCAGGAGTTCGTCACCCAGTTGGGTCGCAACTTCCAGGTGATCTACGAGCAGGCCAACGCCCACGGACAAAAGGTGCAGACCGCCGGATCCAACATGGCCAGCACCGACAGCGCTGTCGGCTCGAGCTGGGCCTGACAGCATCGCGATGGACCCGGAGACATTCCATGGCCGCGGGCACGCCCGACTTGAGCAAATCGAATACCTGCTCAAGACCGGACAGATCGATGAGCGCTTGTTCTGGAAGGTGAGTTGAATGATGTACACACCCAGTGATGTCGCAAGGGTGACGATCGTCGGCGTCGAACCACATCCCGACTACCCCGGCTTCTGCTCATATTCGTTCTGTGCCGACGAGTTCGCTGAGCGCGGGCTGAATTCCAAGGTCGCGCAGACGAATATCTCCTTCCACTATACCCGGGGCACTTTGCGCGGTCTGCACCGTCAACTGCCGCCGTACGTCGAGGCCAAGCTGGTGCGCTGCACTCGCAGTGCCACTGTCGACGCTGCCCTGAGTTGACAAACAAATCCCGGAGAGCGGGTTTACAGATTGCACCCTGCCCCCGCTCCCCGGCCTGCCATCCCTGAAAGGACGACACGCCCATGTTACGCGACAGCATAATTAGTCACTGGCCATCCGGCGGCCGGACACGACGGTCGATGTCGCTTCGGGGCCACACGGAACCAACGCGGCCAGCTAGGCCTCCGCGCCCGCAATCTAGAGGTCCATTATGGTTGCACCGCGAAGCGAAGTCAGCAATAAGCGTCACGATCCCTCAGCAAGCAAGACTTACGAAAGTCTCGGTCGTCATACCGCCGCTGAGTGAAGAACGTATTGTTCCCCATGTTGTCCCGCGAATGCCCGCTGACATCGACGGAACTGTCTTTTCGAGCGGCGGCTCAAAATGACTGCACTATCTATCGTTATGCCGGTCTACAATGAGGCGGCCACGATAGTCCGGGCCGTCAACCGTGTTCTCGCGGTTGATTATCCGTGTCCGGTGGAGCTCATCATTGTCGATGACGGCAGCACGGATGGCACTATGCAGCTGCTGCGCCCCTTCACCGAAGGGGGCATTACGTTGGTCCGCCATCCCGTCAACCGCGGTAAGGGCGCCGCAGTGATTGCCGGGGTCCAGAAAGCGACCGGCACACACGTCATGATCCTGGACGCCGATCTCGAATACTCGCCGTCAGACATCCCAAACCTGTTGTATCCCGTGGTAAACGGCATAGCCGATCACGTATTTGGGAGCCGGATATTTGGTCTGAACACGAGATTTCCTTCATATCGCCTCGCGATCGGCGGGCGGTTTCTCACCGCAGTGGCCAACGTGCTCTTCGACTCCTGCCTGACCGACATGCACACTTGTTTAAAACTTCTTCCACTGCAACACTTTCGGGCACTCATGCTGTCGCAGAATGGCTTCGGTTTGGATACGGAGCTTACCGCCAAGATCCTGCGTGCTGGCGTGCGACCGTACGAGGTGCCCGTCACCTACTACGGACGAACGTCTCAGGAAGGCAAGAAACTGACCTGGCGGCGTGACGGCTCGATATGCCTGTGGATTCTCCTGGTGACCAGACTTCGCAAACCCGACAAACTTCCCGCCACGACTACTGAGGGCGTGGTCGTGCCGATGCCTACGACCCCTGCCCTGCGCCTCAGCGAAGGGTTTAAGGGGCAGATCGTCAATGCTGTTACGTAAAGAACGCGTGACCGCACGCATCGACCTGATCGATGACGCGGAACCGTTAGCAACGTTCCCTGGCTCCGAGGCCGGAACGCCCGCCAACACACCCGATAAGCAACCTGTCTTGCGCGGCTACGGCGTCGTCTTGGCTGTACTGTTGGCACTCCTCGCCGCCGCCGCAACGCTGGCCGCTGTCTCAGGCAGCGTGCGACATGAGGTGGTCCTTTCTCTTGTCCGGCAGCCAGAAAAGTACACGGTGTTGTACCTCTCTGGGAACGGACAGGTCAGCGCTAGCCCTGACCGGGTAATTCTGACCGTCTCCTTCACCGTCGTTAACCACGAGGGGAAAGCGACCCGATTCCCGTATGCAGTTCAGGTCGTCGACCAAGCTGAGACGCCCGTCGGGCGAACGGAAGGATCGGTAGAAGTCGCAGACGGAAGTGATGCCACCACCACGGTGGCTGTGAATGTGCCTGCCTCAGCAGCATGGTCGGCGGTCGAGGTGAATCTCCAGGGTCGCGCCGAACACATACGTCTCCTGCAACCACATCCGGAAGCGACGGGCGACTAATCATGCAGAAATGGGGGAAACGGACGAGCCAAATTGTCGAGAACGACCGAGGAGTGGATGGCGTCTTTGTCACAACCAGTTGGGATGACGGCCAAATTCTTGACCACAAATTAGCTAGTCTACTTCGCAACTATCCGTTGCCCGGGACCTTCTATGTTGCCCCGAAAAACGTTGAGCTGCCGCAGCAGGAGCGCTTACGCAGCCATGACTTGCGCGCTTTTTCCCGGGATTTCGAGATTGGTGGGCTCTCGGCTCCCCAGACAGCGATCGCCAGCCTCTACAACAGCCTGCGTCCTGGCGGTACGTTGCTTATCACCGTCCCATGCGCTGCTCGCCTTGATCAGCGCGCACCGGAGTCGGACTACTTGCCCTGGACTCCCGCCGGACTGCATGCGCTCGTCGCAGCTCAATGCAAGGGTGCCGCGGGCGAGGTGGAGGGCGGAGGCAATCTCGTCGCGACGCTGGCCGTGATGCTTGGCTGCGCGGTCGAGGATCTGCGGCGACAGGATCTTGTTTGCAATGGTCCGGTTTTCCCAGTCGTCGCCTGTACGGCCGTAACGAAGCCGGTCGACCACACATGATCGACGTCATCGCGCCTGGCTCGATCCGCTCTATCCGGGTTCCGCCTTCGGGCACTATAGGCCGCGGCACTAAAGGCCGCGGCGACCTAGTCCTGGTTGTTGCGGCTCAAGCTTCTGCTGCTCTGGTTCTCACCGGCATGTGCCCCCTCGTGGTGAATATTGTCGCGGGACTATTTCTTTTGATCGTGCTTCCGGTGATGCTGGTCAACGCCAAGATCAATTGGCCACAGAGCACCAAGCTTCATGAGGGTCTGGTGTACTCGCTTGCGCTGGTAGTGCTGGGGATCATCGTGGGCGGCCTGGCGATCAACGAGTTGTTGCCGCTTGTCGGAGTGGCGCGACCACTGGACCGGGTACCGGTGGTCGTTACGTTGTTGATCGCACTTACTGCACTGGCGGTATGGCGACACGAACGATGGCGCCTTTATGACGGGCATTCCCCAGCAAGGCGGGCGCGCATGTGCCCGGCCATCGGCCGACGTGATCAGGCCCTACTGTTGGCTGGGGCGATTATGGTCGTTGCCTCGGTCGTCGGCGCCTTACGACTCAACAACGGTGCGGGTAGTTCTGTCACGATCGCGATGCTCATCCTGGCCGGCGTCGTCATCGTTGCGGTTGTCTCCTGGCGACAGCGTCTGAACGAGTCGACGATCACGGTGACGATCTATCTGCTGTCGTTATCGCTGCTGCTCATGACCTCATTGCGTGGGTGGTTCATCACCGGCCACGACATTCAACGCGAGTTCCGGGTGTTCGACATCGCGTCGAGCCAGGGTGTGTGGCACATGGCATGGTTTCCCGATGCATACAACAGCTGCCTGAGCCTGAACATCCTGCCGACCATCATCGAGCGCACAACAGGGATTCCCGAGCTCTACATCTTCAAGGCTGTCTTTCAGTTGCTCTTCGCGCTATGTCCGGTACTGATCTACTTGATCGCGCGACGGTTCGCATCGAAGCCAGTCTCGATTCTTGGGGCTGTTTACTTCATATCGTTTCCGACGTACTTCACCGACATGCCGTTCATTAACCGCCAGGAGGTGGCGTTCTTCTTCCTCGGAACCGCACTCCTGCTGATAACTAACCACGACTTACCGATCCGGACTCGGCAGATAGCATTTATCATCTTTGGCGTCGGAATTATCTTGTCGCATTACTCGACGGCGTATGTGCTGCTTAGTGTGCTCGTTCTCGGCTGGATCTTCACCGGCGCCCGGAAGCTGGTGGAGAAGCAACCAGCAAAATACAGGCGACGACCTTTTCTATCCGGCCGGTTGCGCCGCCGAGCAAACCTGGGGCAAGTTCCGGCGGTACTCAATTCGGCTGTCATTCTCACGCTGGCCGTTCTCACCTTCTTATGGGTAGGTCCACTGACGGGTACCGGGGGGGTGCTCGAGGACACAATCACCGAGACTGTCAACTCGATGACGGGCAAAGATGCCGATGGGCCACGATCCGCCGACGCGTCCTACAGCATCTTCGGAGGTGCAAAGCCTAGCCCGGAAAAGCGGCTAGAAGACTATACGAAGGACTCGGTCCAAAAGAGGGGAGGGACCGATGAGAAATTCTACCCATTATCCGAGGCCCAGAAGTACGCGACGCCGATTGTAGCGACTGAGCAGCTACCGGTAACGACCTTGGGCAAGGCAGTTGAACTGCTAGGAATTAATGTGTCAATGATCAATCGCCTTCTTCGTAGCGGAGCGCCGCTAATGCTTCAGCTATTCGTCGGGCTCGGCTTCCTGATGGTCTTGTTTGGGCGTGCGCGCGGATTCTTGCCGAGTTTCGAGTTCATCGTGGGTGCCGCCGCGTACACGGTGGTCATCTGCAGTCAAGTCCTGCTCCCGCATTTGTCAGTCGAGTACGGCATCCTACGCACGTTCACTCAAGGGCTGTTCTGGTTCGCACCGTTCTTAGCGGTTGGTAGTATTCAGGCATTCGGTTGGCTGGGCCGGCCCACGTCGATGAGGGTCGCAGTGGGTGTTGTAACAGTGTTTTTTCTGTCGCAGACCGGCATCATCCCTCAGCTTCTCGGCGGCTATGAACCACAATTACATCTCAACAATGCCGGAATCTACTACGACACTCTATATTTTCAGCCACAAGAGCTGTCGGCGATTGATTGGCTACAAAACCAGATCGCAGGAGACCCGGCTGCTATTTCCAGCATACAGACCGATGTCTCATCGGACAGATTCGCTGTAAGCGGCCTTCAGAATTACGCAGCAATCAAACCTTCAGACGACGTTTTACCAATACTTATCCGTAAGGAGACCTACGCTTTTATGGGTTACACAGCCGTCCGTAAGGACGAGGTTTCCTTCTTCTTCTCAGGTGACCTAGTGACATACAAGTATCCATTCGAATTCTTGGACAATAATAAGAGCCTGATATACAGTAGCAATGGTGCGAGGATTTACCGGTGACACAAAGCCTTTCGTCACCCCGCCCTCCGCGACTGTCGGTGATGATGGTGACTCCCTATGTGCCCCCTCACCTTGGCGAAATAGGAACCAACGTTCTGAATCTGGCAGTCCAGTTGGTTCGGCAGCATCGCATCAAAGTCGTTATCGTAGCGACGGTTACCAGTGATGTCGCGGTGTCGAAAACAGAGGAAATATTCGCTGGGGTGGACGGTTTGCACTTTCGATGGCTGCCGGCCGTGGGCAAGGTTGGCAAAACTCCTGTCGGTATGGGCTGGGCTCATCACCTTCAACGGATCGCACGTGAAGAAAACATAGACCTTGTCAATGCCCATGCTCCGGTGTCATTCGTGGCGGACATCGCTGCAAGGGCGTGCCCGGAATTGCCGTTTGTGCTCACATACCACGGTGACCTATTGCGCAAGGGCAAGTGGTGGATCGACATCGGGCTACGAGGCTATGAGCGGTGGCTGCTGGCCAATACGATGCGCCGAGCAGACGCACTGATCTTTTCTTCAAGCTACGCCAGAGATAGCTTTCCTCGGGCGGTCGTTCCGATACGCGAAATCATCCATCCGGCGATCGATCCGGAGTCTCAGGCTCGCCGCACGCTGAACGTCTTTGAGCGAGTACTTCATCGGCGAAATCCCCGTACGGTGCGGGTAGCCGTTGTGGCCCCGTACTATCACCCTCGGATCGGTGGCCTCGAGAAGTATGCGCAGGAAGTGGTCCAAGCTCTCCATGACAGCCCACGTCACGATGTTGTTGTTTTGTGCACGAACGAATCTCGTCGCACGGTTGTCGAAAGCCAAGACGGCATCACCGTGGTCAGGCTGCCCACACTTTTGACGCTCTCAAACAGTCCGTTTCATCCGTGCTGGCCAATTCTGTTGAGGCGACTGTTCCGTCGACTAACCATCGATGTCGTCCACGCACATGCTCCGGTGCCGGGACTTGCCGATGTCGCAGCCTTCGTGGCCGGCACCCGGCCCGTCGTACTGACCTACCACTCGGGCAGCCTGCTCAAAGGCGTTAGGTGGATCGACCCCTTCCTCTCCCTGTACGAGAAGCATTGGCTTCCAAGAGTCTTCAACCGGTGCGCAGCGCTGGGAGCAGTCTCGCCGGTGTCGAAGTGTTATGAAACCGGGCGAGCCGTTCTGCTCCCACCAGGAGTCGACGTGACCACATTCTCACCCGCTCCAGGTCGTCAGCGCCGAGAGTCGACGGTTTTGTATGTCGGTCGAATTGATCGAAGCTCGCGGTGGAAGGGACTCGACGTCCTGTTTCAGTCGATGGCCTTGCTGCGCTCCGAAGTGCCTGAACTTCGCCTGAACATGGTTGGCGCTGGCGATGCAGTACCACTCCTACAGAGCTTGGCGCGCCAGCTAGAGATTGATGACATCGTTCGTTGGAATGGTGCGCTCCATGGCAAGGCACTGGTCGAGGAATATCGTCGTGCAGGAGTGGTGGTTTTGCCATCGACAACCGAGTGTGAATCGTTTGGCATGGTTTTGATCGAGGCGATGGCATGCGGCCGACCCGTTGTCGGGTCAAACGTCGGAGGTATCCCATTCGTCATACGCCCGGAGATTGACGGTCTTCTGGTTCCACCTGGGGAGCCGAAGGCACTGGCTGATGCTTGTCGGTCCATTCTGCTGGACCCAGAACTGGCCGAGAACCTGGGTACGCAAGGCCGGAGAATCGCAGAGGAGCGTTGGGACTGGTCAAAGCGACTCGTTCCGATTATCGATGTTCTTGACGGCGCATTGAAGGAATGGCCGCCCAAGAACTATCCCGTCGCTGGGCCTTTCCCCAGGACCACGTGGTTAGGCGTTAAAGGCATGCAACGCTGTCCGCAATTAGGCCCATTAGGGAGATAGGTGAAAATGCTCAAGCGGTTTATCGAAAACCTTGATTGCGCTGTGATGAACGGCAAACGCAGGAGAGCCTGTGAGCATGCTGAGCGCAGGGCTCTGCGCAAGCGCAATCCGTTCTGTATGGAAATTATGTACAGGACGAACAACGGAAGCGAACTTGCCCGCTTGTGCAATCTTTTCGGAAGCGACAAGAGCGACCTTAAAAGAGAGGAGCTTTCAATATTATGAATTTGCACCGACGAAATATTGCCCTTTGCGATAATTCTCTTATTGTCATTCGGGAAAAGCCATTGAGAGAGGGTCGATAGGTCCCGTGATGTACAGCTACAATCAGCCAACGAGTTCTCTGCCCAACCGCTGGGAGGCATTTGCCAAGGAGAATGCCGAGTTCTACATTTACACAGTGCCTGGCGTGGACTTCGCCACACCATCGGGCCAGGCGCTGTTTCGCCAGTCTGGGCGGGACGATGTCGAAACCATCCTGCGGGAGTCTAAACAGTATCTGAACCGCTTTGACCGCGCGATAGAGATCGGCTGCGGCGTCGGGCGACTGGCGTTGCCGATGGCCGAACGGTTCGCCGAGGTGATCGGCGTCGACATCGCCCCGACGATGATTAGCAAACTGGGCGACAACAGCCGAGCCGTCGGCGCATCGAATGTGCGGGGCTTCCTCGCCCACGAAGCTTGGTTCGATCAGGGCCCGGCGGAACTTGTCTACAGTGTGATGGTCTTCCAGCACATCGAAAGCTGGACGGTCATCGCAGATTACTTCGCACGTATCGCGAGGTGCCTCGCAGAGGATGGCGTCTGCTATGCGCAGTTCGACACTAGGCGCCGCACGCTGCCGTACCTGGGCATGAGGGTGCTGCCTGATGCGGTGCTGCCTAGGCCCGCGCGCAGGAGTATCCGCCGGGTCCGGCGCCGACCGGCGGACCTGCACCGCCTGTTCAACTACTCCGGCCTGACGGTGCTCGAGGAGCTTCGCGCGGATAGCGACTATCACGCGTTCCTGCTACGGCGTCGTTGACCAGGCGGACGACCTATGTGGCACCCTAAAGATTATGTGAACAGGAATGAAATGTGGTGAACAGAAAACGAAAAATAACTATCGAGAATCTTTTGCGTTACGTCGAATAACGTGAACTACTTCGAATGGTGCGTGATCGGCCCATGAGAGCTTTACTTCAGATCCTCTGCCCAACTCAACTTTGGTGGCGACTTACCTAATGGTGAACAACATCGCTCGTCCGGAAACCATGGCGACGCCGCGAGCGACCGACGCATATCTGCGGCAGAGCCGGCATCGCGAGATTGCGGTTAAGAGCGACCGGCTTGCAAGAAGCTCCTTCTTCCTGATGGCAACGTTCGTCACGATGGGGATTTTGGGTTTCGCGTTTTCGGTCATCGTTGCCCGCCTCTTCACACCTGAACAGGTTGGTGTCGGTACGTCGTTGATCTCGGCAGCCTCGTTGATCGCTTTTCTCGGTCTTTTCGGCCTGAACTGGACTATCGTCCGCTTTATCGCGAACTCCGATAAAGCGAATGCTCAGATCACTTACAGCCTGCTCGTGGTCGCAGGCCTCGGCGTACTTATCTCCGGCATCTATGTCATGCTAGTCCCGCGCTATGCGCCAGCGCTTTCCTTCGTACGGGAAAATCTAGCTTGCGCGGTGGGTTTTATTGTTGTAGGCGCGCTATCGGCTTTCAACCTGCTGAGAGTCTCGGTATTCATTGGCGCACGAAGACCGGAATACAACCTTTTTATCGATGGTGTCGTGCAAGGCATTACCAAAGTCGTTCTTCCGTTTATGTTGATTGGGCTCGGTGCGTATGGCGTCTTTGCGTCCGTCGGCGGCGCTTCAGTGATAGCTGTTGTGGTGGGCATCCTATGCATGCGCCGCGTGCTGGGATTCCGCTTCGACTTCCGTCGCGAGGCTGTGATGACGAAGGCGCAGCTGAGTTATTCGCTCTCAGGCTATATCTCCATGGCGTTCGCTATCGCGCCGGTCATGGCTTTACCGCTGGTCGCTTTGCACACTCTTGGGAGCGCTCAAGCTGGATACTTTTACTTGACCTTCCAGATTGCGAACCTCATGTACGGGATCTCGTATGCGGCAGGGGAAGCTTTATTCGCCGAAGGTTCGTTCGATGAGTCTCGGATCGTGAGCTTGGTCAAGCGGTCGGCGTTCCTCCTTGTGGCGCTGCAATCAGTCGGCGTAATAATCGTAACCGTCGGGAGCTGGTTCATTCTCTCGGTGTTCGGCCGGGAATACGCACAGCATGGCGAGCACCTGCTGCAGATCTTGGGTGTCGGAGCGATCCCGGTAGCGCTGAATACGTTGGCAGGCTACGTACTGAGGATACTGACACTTCTGAAAAGCATGATTGCGTCCAACGTGGTGTTGGGCGTTGTGACGACGGGACTCGCTTCACTATGGTGCTCGCGCGGACTAGAGTGGTTGGGCTGGGCCTGGCTGTGCGGACAACTTGCGGCCGGGATCTATGGAGTGGTGGCGGTAGTGGTCTATTACCGGACTGTTCGCGCGCCGAAGGTAGAGTGCCATTTTGGCTCACGGACCATTGAGAAGCACTCCTAGTGGTGTGTCTCCAAAATAATAAGCTAGTTCTGCGGTAGACTTCGTGGGTGATGACACCAGCAGCCGCTTTGGTCATGTCGGCCGGTCAACGAGAAGCGTTGCAAGGCTTGTCGCGGTCGCAGACCGCGCCCCATCGGCAGGTTCAGCGGGCGAAGGCGCTGTTGCTGGCGGCTGATGGTGTGGCGAACACGAGGATCGCCGCGCAGGTAGGGGTTAAGCCGGCAACGGTTCGGGCGTGGCGGGCCCGGTTCGCCGAGGAGGGCTTGGCGAAGCTGGGAAAGGTCCGGGCTGGGCGTGGCCGCAAATCCACGATCCCGCAGGAGAAGATCGACGAGATCGTGTATCTGACAAGGCATTCCACGCCAGACGGCCAGACCCACTGGTCGTGCCGGACGATGGCCGCCAAGGCTGGGGTGTCCCCGGCGACCGTGCAGCGGGTGTGGGCCGCGCGCGGGCTCAAACCGCACCTGGTTGAGACGTTCAAACTGTCCAACGACCCGAAGTTCGAGGAGAAACTGATCGACGTGGTCGGTCTGTACCTCAATCCTCCGGAGAAAGCGATCGTGCTGTGCATGGACGAGAAGTCCTCGGTGCAGGCACTGGACCGCACCCAACCATCGCTGCCCATGAAGAAGGGGCGGGCGCAGACAATGACCCACGACTACAAGCGCCACGGCACCGCCACGTTGTTCGCGGCCCTGGACGTCCTGACCGGCAAAGTCATCGGGCAATGCCTGCCCCGGCACCGCCATACCGAGTTCCTGAAGTTCCTGCGCACCATCGACCAGGAAGTCCCCGACGAACTTGCGGTGCACCTGATCTGCGACAACTACGCCACCCACAAGCACGACAGCGTGCGGGCCTGGCTCGACAAACACCCCCGGTTCCGGCTGCACTTCACCCCGACCTCTTCGTCGTGGCTCAACCTGGTCGAACGCTGGTTTCGGGAACTGACCGACAAGGCGTTGCGCCGCGGCGTGTTCCACTCCGTACCCGACCTCATCGCCAAGATCGAGGACTACCTCGCCGCGCACAACAACGACCCCAAACCATTCATATGGACCGCCACCGCCAACGACATCCTCGCCAAGGTCGCCCGCGGACGCATCGCGCTCCAAGCAGTCAACCAATGACGAGACACACCACTAGCATTAATCCGGAATGCCCCTTGTGGGGAGGGCCTGATTGCTGTGCGCTGTTGATGAGCTTGAGCCATCGGACTCGCTGAGAAACTGTGCGAACACGGGGATCTCGAGGCGGCGGTCAATAGCTACCGGAAAGAACGGAAGCTCGCCATCATTCGCTTGCGGGGCTGGCGCAATGCAGCGCCCAATTGTAGGAGAACCTTTCGCGCTACCATCCGCCAGCAACCACCGGAATTCACGGCACTGCTCCGGCAACGCAGCTCACCAATTCTTCCTCACCTCCAACCCCTGATTTCCTAGCCGCTCTACCGGATAATTCAGGCATCTGGGGGGCCGCAGAAGGTCCGGGGTGATCGCGCTCGTCGAAAGTCCCCAGGTGTGCTCGTTGAAATTCCTCACCTGTGAGCGGTGGTCAGTGTATCGGTTGACGGGTGCCTGTGGCGGCTCGGCGCAGGGTTTCGGCGGCGGCGTGGTGGTCGCGTAGTCGGTAGGACTCGCCGTCGAGGTTGATGACCACGGATCGGTGCAACAGCCGGTCCAGCATGGCGGCGGCCACGGTGGTGTCGCCGAGGATTTCGCCCCAGGCTCCGACGCCGCGGTTGGTGGTGATCACGATTGAGGTCTTCAAATAGCGTTGGGACACAACCTGAAACAACGCCGAGGCAGCCTCGGCGGGCAGCGGAAGGTAGCCCAGTTCATCGATCACCAGGAGAGTTGGTCCGTTAAAGAACCGCATGGTGGTGGCCCAGCGTCCTTCGATGGCTGCGCGGTGGCAGCGGGCGGCCAGGTCGGCGGCGGTGGTGAAGTAGGTGCGATACCCGGCGTGCGCGGCAGCCCGCGCCAGACCGACCGACAGGTGTGTCTTGCCGGTGCCTGGTGGCCCGATGAGCAGGATGTTGGTCGCCGATTCCAGGTAGCGGCAGGTCCCCAGTTCGTTGATGAGGGTGCGGTCGATGCCGGCGGCAGCATCGACGTCGAAGTCATCGAGGGTGGCTGGGGTGGGCAGGCAGGCGAACCGTAATCGTCCGGCGAGCCGGCGGGCGGCGCTGGCGTCGACTTCGACGGCCAGCAGCCGTT
The DNA here is from genome assembly GCA_963730415.1 of uncultured Actinomycetota bacterium. GTDB lineage: Bacteria > Actinomycetota > Actinomycetes > Mycobacteriales > Mycobacteriaceae > Mycobacterium. The sequence continues at coordinate 40,325 of CAVSSC010000012.1, forward strand.
CCAGCGCGACCGTGAGCGAGAGTCCTTCGGCGCTGGCTTGGTCCAGGACGTTGGGCAGTGCTTCGGCGGCGGTGTGCAGTTTGAGTTCGGCAAGATGTGAACGCAGCTGCTGATAGCGGCTGGCCGCCTGTGAACCGGATTCGGCGCCGGTGGTCTTGGCGGTGCGTGGGGTGGGGGTCATTTGATGGTCCTTTGCTGGGCGGCCCGCTCGTAGGCGGACAGGTCGATGACGGTGGAATCAGTTGATGGAGTTGAGGGTTCGACGGCGACAACAGCGGCGCTGTCGCGGAGTCGCAGTAGTTGTGCGGCAGCGGCTTTGGCCGCCGGCCCGGGTGGGATGCGTTCCTTGCGCCGGTGCGGGCGCCCGGTGGCGGCCGTGGCCATCGCGGCGGTGTCCAAGGCGATGACATGTCCGCTGTCACGGACCATCACCCCAAGCCCGTCGGTGGCCATGCGATGGCGGGCGATGACAATCCCGGTCGTGGTGGCGATGTCGAGGAATTCACCGCCGACTGGATGGCTCACCGTCACCTGGGCGGCGGCCAGTTCCGGTGGAACCGAATAACGGTTACCGCGATAGGACACCAACGCTTGCCGTGACGCGGTCCGTTCTTCGGCCACGATCACCGGATACGCCGTGGCCGGCAACGGTTGCAGCGGTTCGGTTTTAGCGACGGTGGCCACCGAGGAGCGGCCATCAGCGGTGGCGCGGATGCGGGTGTCGCCTCGGACACGGGCGAAACGGTCCACACTGGCCTGGGCCGCCTCGACCGACATGTCGTCGGCCAGGGTGCGCCACCAGCGTTGCGCGGCGGTGTGGTTGATCTTCTCCACCACGCCCTTGCGGTTGCCGCGCCGCGCCGGACAGATCGCCATCGAGACGCCGTAGTGTTTGGCCACCCCGGCGAACGACGCCGTCACCCGCCCCGATCCCGGGTCGCAGACCGTGGCCATCCGGTCGAACCGCCACACCCGGCTCACCCCACCCACGGCGCGCACGACGCGGTCCAAGGCGGCGACCAGGTGCGGCTGATCGGTCGACGGCGACAGCGCCGCCCGCCACTTTCCCGAGTGCGCCAACGACCCGACCAGCAGGTGCGCTGTCTTACCCCACCCCCAGGATGCGGGGGGATCCGGCAATTCCAGCCAGTCCCACTGGGTTTCCTCTCCGGGTGGATGAGTGATGACCGCGTTCGGGCGCTCGGTGGCGGTCCGGCAGGCCTGACAGACCGGGCGTAGGTTTCGTTGACGGATGTTGCGGGTCAGGCTCTGATACGACAGGCCAAACCCCAGATCCTCCAACTCGTCGAACAGGGTGCGAGCCCACAAGTGTGGGTCTTCGACCAACCGTGCGGTGACGTAGTCGACGAACGGGTCGAACGGATCCGGCGACGGACGTGCCCGCACCCCAGGCTTGCCGTCGCCACTGAGGTATTTGCGGACCGTCTTGCGGTCGAACCCGGTGTGGCGGGCGATCGCCGAGATCGACCAGCCACGTTTGCGCAGGGCATGTACTTCCACATCGTCCTCCCATGTGAGCATGAGAAAGCGGGCCTCCTTCAACGGAGCTACTGGCGTCAGACACCAGCAGCATCAAAGGAGGCCCGCCCTTCTCGGCGGAGCCACACGGGTGGGGAATTTCGATGAGCGTCAGTGGGGAATTTCAGCGAGCGCGGTCACGGGAGCGGCTAGGGCACGCTCCATGCTAGTGACGCGTGTCTAAAGTGATTTGACAGTCCCGGTTTGGGATACTGATGCATGCGTGTTGCGCCGTTGGCATTGCGTGAGGGTGACCGGGCCAGGTTGTCGGCATTGACGCGGTCCTCGACAGCGGCGGCTGGGTTGGCGCAGCGGGCGCGGATCGTGTTGTTGGCCGCCGGCGGCGAGTCCAACACTGCGATCGCGGCGTCGACCGGGGTGTCGCGGCCAACAGTGATCGCGTGGCGGGCACGGTATGAGCAGTCTGGGATCGCAGGGCTGGCCGATCTGGCTCGTTCGGGTCGGCCACGCAGTCTGGATCACGGGGAGATCGTGTCGGCGACTTTGGCGCCGCCGCCAGCCAAACTTGGTGTTACGCATTGGAGTTCACGGCTGCTGGCAGGTCACTTGGGGATCAGCTTCTCCGCGGTCGCCAAGGCCTGGCGGGAGTACGGCATTCAGCCGTGGCGGGCCGAGACGTTCAAGTTCTCCACTGATCCGCAACTGGTCGCCAAAGTCACCGACGTCGTTGGTCTTTACTTGGACCCTCCGGAGAACGCGGTCGTGTTGTGCGTGGATGAGAAATCTCAGATCCAAGCCCTGGACCGCACCCAGCCGATGCTGCCGATGCAGCCCGGGCGGCCGGCGCGGCACACTCATGACTATGTCCGCCACGGCACGACCACCTTGTTTGCTGCCCTAGAAGTTGCCACCGGCCAGGTCACTGCGGCATGCAAACCCCGGCACCGCCATCAGGAGTTCCTGGCCTTCCTCAAGCAGGTCGCTCGCGCTTACCCCGACCAGCCATTGCACCTGGTCATGGACAATTACGCTGCACACAAACGCATCGAGGTCCGCGACTGGCTGGCCGAAAATCCCCGCATCCAGGTGCATTTCACCCCGACCTCGGCGTCTTGGCTCAACCTGGTCGAAGTGTGGTTCGGGATCATCGAGCGCCAGGCCATCCACCGCGGCACCTACCGCAGCGTGCGCGACCTGACCACCGCGATCTGCACCTTCATCACCGGCTGGAACAACCGAGCCCACCCCTTCGTCTGGACCAAAACCGCCGACGACATCCTCAAAAAAGCCAACCGTAAAACCAATTCAAACACGGACCACTAGCTACCGCATCGATCGCATTTCGAAGTATCCGTCAGGTCCACTGTCTTGACCTCCCCTGCGCTGATGGCGGTTACGACCAAGAAATCCTGGCTGGTGGGTTTGATTTGAGGTTGTGAGCGGTGTGCATGTCAAGAATCAGGTATTGCGGAGGCGAAGCCCCGTAAGCGCCCCCACTTCTCCAATGTCAGCATTGAGGCAAGTCGATATTAAACCTTGAGTAGACCGATTACGGTGCCCTTTTCTGCGTCGGCCATGAGCAGCGGCTGGCGGCCGATACGGCGAGCGAAATCGACGAAGGCCGGATTTGACTGCACATCATCAGACACCAGCACACCGTTCTTCGCCAGATATTGCCAGCCGCAGTGAAATTCGAAGGTCATCGTCTGTGGCGTGTGCAGTCCGTCATGTAGGAACATGTCGATAGCGCCAAGTTCGGATAGCAGTGGTGGGAGCGCTCGACGACTAGAGCTCAAAATGTATGTCCAGCGGTTCCGCAATCTGCCGGGAACCGCGCTGCCGGTGAATCCCTTAGCCCCTCGGATCGGTGGCAAATCGATACTCCACAGGTGCCCGACGCCATTCTTGTCAAGTGCGTTAAGCATGAAGGCCGAAGAAATCCCCCGGGCAACCCCTGTTTCCACGATCCTGAGCGGCTTGAGGTGCCTGGTCAAAATCCAGAGTGTTGGTGACAAGATGCCGCCAGCGTCATAAGGGTGAGCCTCCGGCAAACTAGCAGCCACTTCGCTTGAAATCGCGTGGATCTCTTCATTGCAGGTGTCGCACGTTGGCAGACCCAAGAGGTTGTGAACAGCGTCGAAGGCATCGGCTTGACTGAGCGCCGCAGTGTCAGCGGCGGGGATTTCCCCATTAGAATATCGCTGGCCTTCGCGCTTGACTTCGCGCCAAGACTCAATTCTGTCGACAAGTTCAAGAGGACGAGTAACCGCCAGACGGGCGGTTCCGAACGCAAGCTTGAATGAATTCTGCAACATCCATCGATATTACCCTGCAACGGTGTGCACCAACATGTCAATGGCGATTTAGAAGTCCCGATTTTGGCCAGGAAAAGTCCCCACTCTATGTGGGTGATTGAAGGCGGTCGGGTGTGCTGGCGGCGGTGGTGTGCTCGGGCAGAAAACGACTCTATTGCTCGAACGGCCAGTGTGAGGCGAGCGCCAGTGATCGGCGTCATACGCCGGCGGCCACCTATCGGAACAACAAAAGGGTGCCGGTGTCATCGAGCGGGACGAAACCGATCTCATCGACGATGAGCAGATCGGCCCGCAGCCGCGTGTCGATGATCTTTCCGACGGTAGGTTGCGCTTGTTTGTCAGCCTCAAGCGCAGAAGAGGCCATTACATAGGCCTAGGCGGCATTAGCCAGTCGCCGCCGCGTGCCGTCGAAACAGGCCCAATCGAACGCGGCCTGGCGCAAATGATCGGCAGTGGCGGCTAGCTGCTCGTCCCGTGGCGGATTATGCATCACCGAAATGGTGGCACGGACCAATTAGCCCGGATCAACGCAATCGCCTCTAGAGACGCCACGCGCCAACATAACCAGGCCTCCGGTACTCTCACCTTCAGAAATCATTTTCGTTTCGTCGCTCTCCGTTTTCTCCCATCATGGCGCTATATACGCCCTGCGCCGGAGCCCTACAGTTTGGCCACTTTCGCGGCGATCTGGTGGGCGATGTTGACCGCGGCGTCCACCGGGTTGCCGGAGCACGCTGCGACGTCGATGGCGACGTTGTTGCTCACGGTCAACGCGCGCTGACAGGCCCCGTCACCGCCCTCTCTAGTAGTGCTCAGGGTGTCGCTGATGTTGGCGATAGGCCCCACTGTAAAAACCACGTCGGGCTTTCCGGGGTCGATGTAGTGGTTAAATTGGCGATTCGAGCAGGCCGGCCAGCGCTGGGCCGACGCGCTGAAGAAGCGCGCCGCGTCGTTGGCGGAGGGAAACGACACGACCGCCTGCCAGACTTCATGACTGAAGTCGTCAACGGGTTCGCGTAGGTACTGTGACCGCATGGCGATCCATCCGCTGCCGTCATATACCGAGGTCTCCGCTGGGACGTCGATGAATCGGCAATCCTTGTCCGCGACACTGGCACTGTCGTCAAACATCTCGGTGGATGTTGCGTTGACCGCTATCCCGTCGGCGTTCATCGGGATCTCGATTTCGGCGGGGCTAAGCAGCAGCCCGTCTAGGGCGTCCGCCGCGACCGGTGGGGGCGTCTTGCTACAGGAAGCAATGAAAATGCACGCGCTCGCCAGTGCCACTGTCAGCTGTCGCATGTTCATCGCCCCAGCTCTCCCGATTCGGTAAATTAGAGATATATAGCGTCACCCGCAGCATCCGTAAACGTAATCAAGGAGACCGGGCTCCCTCGGTGGTAACCGGGGTGCTTTCGTCAATTTCATGCTTGTCGCCGGATCAGCGCTTGCAGCTGATCCACCTGGAGCATAAACCCGGGGGCGGAGCAGGCCGTTCCAATTATCCAGCAGATGTTCGCCACCTGTAACAACTACTGAGCAGAACTGAGCAGATCGCGGCAAATGCGTTGCATGCCAGGATTTTTCAGCGTTGACCTGCGAAAAAGAGGTTCCTCCCCGAATTTCCAATCGTTCCGATGATCTGTCGCAGGGCAGTTTGGCACTGCGTGCGATCTATTGCCCCCGCTCGTGTGAATGACCCAAAAGTAGGGTGCGAGTTTGCTGAAGAATTGGACCATCACCGCGTAAGCTCTTTAACCGCGTCGGTGAGCGCAGTGAAGACGGGCTTCTTCGAACCGTCAACCCTCGTGATTCCGTAGTAGCTGTCAGCGCTGTCGGCAGGGGACGCGGAGTCGCGGTAGGTGTACCAGAAGAGCGAGCCGATGATCGGTTCCGACTTCGCCGTCGCGATCGCATCTGTTGCCATCGCAGCCTGCTGCGCTTCGGTCACATGGTCAGGCCCCATCGAGAGCGAGTCGGGCGATCCGTCCCATGCAGGTCCAGGACCGGCCGTGGGCGCCCCGTACTCGGTTATCCATATCGGCAAATTTGGAGTGCCGGACTTCGCCAGCACCTGCCGAAGGTATTGCAGTCCGGAATCGGCGGGTAGCGAGGGGTTGGCCCATGGGCCAAGACGGCTGGCGGGGTACGGGTATGTATAGGGGTGCACCGAAAGGGCGTCGACGAGTCGCAGCGGCGATTCTGCGGGCTGAGACAGGAAGTCGGCAATCGATAGGTTGCCGGCTGCTCCTGTTTCAGCTATCCCCAATCCCCCCATCAACACAAAGGCTCGAGCGTCAGCTTTTCGTATCGCTGCTGACGTGGCTTTCAGTAAGCGCGTGTACGCCACCGGGTCAGGGCTCGGCTGCCAGAAGAGGGAATAGTTTGGTTCATTCCAGATTTCCCAAGTATGCACACCGGTTTTGGAGTATCTCTTGGCTGCCGCGCCTGCGAACGCTGCAAATTCAGAGGGGTCCGCGGGAGCGCATAAGAAATTGGAACAATTAGCTGGCCTCGCCCATGGTGGAGTGTATGCGATGACGGGCAGCACGCTAAGGTGCCGACGATGTGCTTGGGCCATGATCCGATCGAACGGATCCCAGACGTAGGCTTGGGCGGAGGTCGGCTGAACGTCGTTCCACGACATTTCAAACCTGATCCAACGCGCACCAGTGTCGACGACGGCATCCAGCGCTTCGGTGAGCTCGTCATCTGTCATAGACACCAGGCTGCCGAACGAAATCCCAACGCGGAGACTATTACCTGTGTCTGCAGCAGAGGTGGGTCGGGCGCTTCTCTGGCCGACTGTGCAACTAAGCATGGTCGCTATGAGCAACACCACCAGTGACCGCTTCGCCGTGCTCGTCAAGGCGGTCCTTCCCTCGCTGACCGAATCCACGTCCCTGCATTATGTTTGATTGTCAAAATCGACCGGTTCAGGAGGCGAGTACCTCCGAGTAGAGCGTTCGGAACCGATCTAAAGGCCTGCTCCACGAGTGTTGTTCCGCGCGTCCTGCGCTACAGCGCGCAAGTTCGGCCCACAGCAAACGGTCACCGGTGACTTTGTCCATAGCTTCGGCGAGCGCCCGTGCATTCGGTTCGACAAGCAATCCATCCGAACCTATGGTCTCCCTGGTTCCTTCAACGTTTGTGGCGACAATCGGTAACCCTGCTGCCATCGCTTCTAAAAGAACCAAGCCGGTACTCTCCTTTCTCGAGGGCAGCACGAAGGCATCCGCCTGCCGATACTGCATCAACAGGTCTTCCCCACGTTGCACCCCGACGAATGTGACCCTGTTGAGTTTCAAACGACGCGCCAGTGCCTCTAGCTTCGCTCTATGTTCGCCATCTCCTACGATCACCAACTCGGCCTGCTGTGACATCAAGGCCGTTGCTTCGAGTAGTAAGCCAACGTTCTTTTGCGCAACCAACCTACCCACGAAGAGCCAACGAAACTTTCCGGTCACAGGCGGTTCTTGGCGTGGGACCAGACTGAATTTACTGTCGATCCCGTTGGGGATTGTGTCGATGTGCTGCGCCGGAACGTCGTACTCTCTCATAAGAACTACAGGCTGGTCCGGGGACACAGCTACCACGCGAGAGGCTGACCGAAGGATTGGGCCCAGTATGAATCTCTTGTACCACGGAAGCAAAAAGCCGAAGAATCCTGATGCATCAGTCTCGAGATGGAAATGAACAATGTAGTGGCGGTGCAGGACTTTGGAGACCAACCATACAACCTCAGGGCAGAAAGCGACGGCCGCATGGACATGTATCACCGCGTGACGCGGAAGCTTCAGCAAGTGCCATAGCAGCGAGGGCATCACAGGCGTGTGCGCAAATTCGAATGTGCTGAGCCGGCGCACTGTGAGGTTGTTGTGCCGCTCTAGCCGCGGGCTAAGCCATGCTCCGCAATTTGAGGTCAAAACGTCGACGCTGTGCGTCGAGGCCAGACCCTCTGCGATCGCTTCGGCCACTGTCTCGAGCCCCCCGACGTGCGGCGGATAGTAGGGAGTTACATGAACCACCCGTGGCAGGCTGTCACGGCTTCGGGTCGATTTCCGTTGTCTGCGAAACCGTGAATATGTCGCCGACATTAGAGTCCCTCTTCTGTAGTTCTTCGTACGCTGTCTAACCCACATGGTTGGGCCGGCCGGAGGCGCAGAGACCAGCATCACGCTGCGGAGCGGGTTGGGTCGGGGAGTTCAGCATTTCCCCGGTGTAGGCACCGAGGCAGCGGCGGACTGCTTCGTGCCAGGTGTAACGACTCGCGGTTTCCACTGCTCCCAGCGACAGAATTGGATGCTCAGCGAGTGCGCGCAAGATCAAATCCGCGAGGTCACTTCCGTCGGGCCTGCAGAGATACCCGTTTCGTCCTGGTGTTATCAGAAGACGAGCGAAGTTGTCAGGGTGATCCGTGGTGATGACAGGGGTGCCGCAGGCCATGGCCTCCACCGCCGCCAGCCCGAAACCCTCCCGTCGCGTCGGGAAGACCATGAGCCGGGCGGACTTCATTCGGCCGATGACCTCGGCATGGGCCGGCAGCTCGCCCGTAAAAGTGCTCTGGGAAGTCAGCTTGTGGGCTGCGGCGCGCTGACGAAGTTCGGTGTCCTCAGGACCCTTGCCGACGATCGTGAGTGATAGCGACGTGCCGCGCCGGGAAAGCTCCGCTACGGCATCAATCAGAGCGTCGACCCCCTTGTGTTGCAGGAGTCTTCCGACGAACAACAGGTCCGTGCCAGGATTTTCGACCGGCGCGTCGAAGATCTCGTCAGGGTCGATGCCGTTGTAGCCGACAACGACGGGCGTCCGCCTGCCACTGAGGTGGCGGACACGCTCCGCGGTGCCCTCACTTACCGCGATCACTCGATCGGGCAAACGTAGGACGAGCCGCTCAAGAAGCGCCGCTACCGTGCCGAGACGACCAAGATAGCTCTGCCAGTAGTCTTTTCCCCAGACTTCGTGCCAGGTCGCGATTACGGGCTTGCGTCGGATCAGACAGACCATCTTCACGACGAGCAGTGGCAGGATGGGAATCTGGTCGACTTCGACGAGATCGAAGGGGGCCGTCAGAAGCCGGACGCAGGCGAGCGAGAAGGCAATGGCTTCAAGGATAGAGCGCCGTTGTTTTGTGTAGAGCGGCCATAATCGGCACAACGCGTGCAACTGGACGGGACCCTGATTGGCGAGTTGCCCTCTCTCCCACCATTTCATCGTGTAGATATGCACCTCGAACCCGCTGCGTGCGAGCTGTTGCGAGTAATGCCAGGTCCGAGTTTCCTTCCCGCCACTGTGCCACGGAGCGACAACGTCCGTCACAATCGCCAGTCTGGGCATTGGTGCGGGGATTTCAACCCTGGCCCGACCTCCTCTTTGCGATGCGGCCCTGATGGCAGCACGAAGCTGACTACAGCTCACACTTGTCCCCTATCCGGTAGTCCCTGATCCCGGGATGCAGCGCGCAAATCTGCGTCGAGAGGTGCGCACCGCCGCGCTCGCAACAGTTGCCAGCCCAGCGCGGTCACGAAAGAGACGGCGAAGCACGTGCCACCAAAGTTGTCTTCGCGTGGCCAGGCAGACAGGTGGGTGAGCGGCAAAGGGAGGGTCTCAGGGGCCACCAGGGCGCACAGAGCGACGTAAACCCAGGCTACGAAGGTGTACACCGCGATGACGCCCAGTGCAGATTCAGTCATTCGCTGATTGGTTCGGGTCATCGCTGTGTGGTCACCATCATGTAGGCCATCAGCGACCGCGCATCAAGCCGGCGCACGAGGGATTCATAGGCCCACACCAGTAGGTACAAGGGGACGAAGGGAAAGAAATAACTGGCGGAAATGTGGGAGGCCTGCACGGTTACACTTCGGAAACCGGCGTCGTGCATCACGCGTTCGATAGCCTTCGGATAACAGTGGTCATAGTGCACATCGAATTCGACTTTGCCCACTGTCTCGGGACTTACGAAGTGAAGCAGCTTCAGGAGTGGGCCAAAGGGCAGCACGCGAGCGGCCACGCCGAAGGTGGAATAGCGGCAGGGCATGAAATGGATCGCTTTCCCACCAGGTTTTAGCACCCGGGACATGTGTTGAGCCGCTCGGGGAACGCCGTCCACGTGTTCTAGGCAATACTGCGACACGATTAAGTCCACCTCTGCGTCGTCGAAGGGAAGGCCCTCGGCAACGTCGGCCACCCGCCGATCGGTCACATCTTGATTGGCGGCGAGCTCCTCTGGAGAAATGTCCACTGCCACCAAGCGGATAGCCCTGTCTTGGGGAACCGCATGACTGTATCTGCACTGCCGTCCACCACCGATATCCACCACGACGGCACCTGGCGGCAGCGATTGCAGCTCCGTTTCCACCGCGCGGAGGAAGCTCCGGTGGAGGTCCCCATGGTCAGGGTTCAGCTTCTTATCCACCCGGCTGGATAGGCGGCGGTTCAGCTCGAAAAATCGCGACAGCACAAACACTATGAAGCGCAACGGCCCGGTCCTCGGGGCTGCGGCCGCCCCATCGGCGGCGCTCATCGCAGAGCCGATGTCCTGCAAGTTGCCATCCGAGGCCATCGGGGTCTCGGACTGCGTGGTTACGAACGACAAGTGCTTCTCCTAAGAGGACTGAACCGACGCGGAATGGTGCCGCAGCCGCTGCGGTGGTGGTCCGAGCGAGGTGATCAAAACGGTCGACGGACATACCGAGCATTCACACGGTTGCTAGTATACATACTGTTCGGATGACAACAATCATGTAAACGTGCTCGCGGTATTTTCGCGACGATGCTGGTGGTCACGCGCGTCGAGTGGTATCAGCGGCACTTCCGTACCTGGGATCACTTGCCTGGCCTGCGCAGATTCAGGGTGACAACGATGTGGTCGGCGTGAAGCCGACGGTGTAACATCGCCCGGGTCTCAGCGCTGGATCACCCAGCTATCGGCGTCGCCGGACGACGTCCCTCTTGCCACATTTGTAGTCGTCCGGCCTGAGTTGCGGGCACCCCCGCCGCTGGAGCCCCCGAGCAGCGCCGTCCGAGTTCCCCTCGGTCACCACTCGGGGCGCCTCAGGGTAATAGTTTGCGATGACCTTGACGGGCACGCGGCGCGGCGTGGTCAGCCGCGGAGAAAGCCGACGCTGTCTTCAAAAACCGCGGCCTCTCGCAATAGAGCGTTCTCGTCTCAGCAGCTTCAGCCCGGCGGAGTCCTCCGTCGTCGTACCGGGGCGTGAGCCGACATCGGCCTCGGCCTGGCGCACCCAGTTGCACCGTTTCGGCAGGCCGACACCGAGCAGCGGGGCAACCTCGCCCATCGCCGCCCACTCCAATCGTGCTGATCGTGATCGCGGCAACCGTCCGCACCGCCCACTCCCGCGGCTCAGGCCGACACCTCCTCGACAACTGCCAGACATGACCGCGCGGTCTGTTCTTTACCGAGCCTCCCGCGTCTATAGCTGCTTTTGGCATGCAGAGAGACTGAAAGTTGGCTATTAGCTGATACTGTGTCTGCTGGTATGTACACTCGGACCCAGGTGTATCGCCGGTATTTATACGTCGCACGCACCCAGGGCCGCGGTAACCTGGCCTGCCTCCGTGCGGCCTGCTTTCGTTAGGAGAAGCACATGTCGTTGGTGATCACACAGCCAGAAATGCCGGCGTTCGCGGCCGGAGACCTGCAGAGCGTTGGCTCTGCAGTGGTGTCCGGGAAATAGGGCGTGACGGCACCCCCGGTGATGGCACGCCCCCAGCCGCCGGGCAGCCAGCGGTCGTGTGACAGGTAGGGGCTATCCGTTCAGTCGGCAACGAACGTCATTTTCAGATACGCCTTAGAGAAGCAGACATTCAGATGAGTTACTCGGTGCCGAAAGCCCCAGCAGGACCGACGATTACACGCTGTGGCAAGCGCGCGCGGTTTGATGATCTGGCCGATAGCCACAGCCCCATCGCCGCGCAGCTGGCCTACTGGCAAGATGCCCTGGCCGGGATGCCCGAGCGCCTGCAGCTGCCGACCGATCGGCCCTATCCGCCGGTTGCTGATCAGCGCGGGGCCAATGTGGTGGTGGACTGGCCGGCCGAGCTGCAGCAGCAGGTCGCTCGGGTGGCCCGCGAGCACAACGCGACCAGTTTCATGGTGATCCATGCCGCCCTGGCGGTGCTGCTATCGAAGATCAGCGCCAGCAGCGAGGTGACGGTGGGGTTCCCGATCGCCGGGCGCGCCGACCCGGCGCTGGATGAGCTGATGGGGTTTTTCGTCAATACCTTGGTGCTGCGCGTCGACCTGGCTGGGGATCCCAGTTTCGCCGAGCTGCTGGCCCAGGTGCGAGGGCGCAGCCTGGCCGCCTACGAGCACCAAGATGTGCCCTTCGAGGTGCTGGTGGAGCGGCTCAACCCGACCCGAAGCCTTACCCATCACCCCCTGATCCAGGTGATGCTGGCCTGGCAGAACTTCGCCGGGCAGGACACTGATCCCGCCGCCGGGCTGGCCTTGGGTGATCTGCAGGTCACGCCGCTGCCGGTGGACACCCAGTCCGCCCGCCTGGACCTGACGTTTTCCCTGGGGGAACGCTGGAGCGAGTCCGGTGAGCCCGCCGGGATTTCCGGGGAGGTGGAATTTCGCACCGACGTGTTCGATGCGGACAGCATCGAGGCGCTGATCGAGCGGTTGGAGCGGGTGGTGGTGGCGCTGACCGCCGACCCGACACGGCGGCTGTCGTCGGTGGATCTGCTCGATGAGGCTGAGCACGCCCGGCTGGATGGGTGGGGCAACCGGTTGGTGTTGACCCAGCCGGCGAGCACGCCGGTGTCGATTCCGGTGTTGTTTACTGCTCAAGTCGCGCGCATACCCAAGGCGGTGGCGGTGACCTTCGAGGGCCGCTCAATGACGTACCGGGAACTCGATGAGGCCGCTAATCGGTTGGCGCACCTGCTGGCCGCTCATGGTGTGGGCCCGGGTGCGTGTGTGGCGCTGCTGTTTTCCCGGTCCGTCGAGGCGATCGTGGCGATCCTGGCGGTTTTGAAGACCGGGGCGGCGTATTTGCCGATCGACCCGGCGGCGCCGGTGGCGCGGATCGGATTCATGCTTGCCGATGCCGCGCCGTTGGCCGGCATCACCACCGCCGGGCTGCGGTCGCGGCTGGACGGGTGTGACCTGCTGGTTATCGATGTCGAAAACCCCTGCATCCAGACCTATCCGTGCACAGGCTTGCCAGCGCCGGCGCCTGAGGATATCGCCTACCTCATCTACACGTCGGGCACTACCGGTGTCCCCAAGGGGGTGGCGGTCGCCCACCACAACGTGACCCGGCTGCTGGAGTCTCTGGACGCGGGCCTGGAGCTGGCGGGGCAGGTGTGGACGCAATGTCATTCCTTGGCCTTCGACTACTCGGTGTGGGAGATCTGGGGTGCGCTGCTGCGTGGTGGGCGGCTGGTGGTGGTGCCCGAGTCGGTGGCGCGCTCGCCGGAAGACCTGCACGCTTTGTTGGTCACGGAACAAGTCAGCGTGTTGAGCCAGACTCCTGCGGCGTTCTATGCGCTGCAAACCGCGGATGCGCTCCAGCGCGAGCTGGGACCTCAGCTGAAGCTTCAGGCTGTGGTATTCGGCGGTGAAGCGCTTGAACCACAGCGTCTTGGGACGTGGCTGCACAACCACCCGGGATTGCCGCGCATGATCAACATGTATGGCATCACCGAGACGACGGTGCATGCCTCGTTCCGGGAGATCGTCAACGGCGACGTCGACAGCAATGCCAGCCCCATCGGGGTGCCTTTGGCCCATCTTGCCTTTTTTGTGCTGGATGGGTGGTTGCGGCCGGTGCCGGCGGGTGTGGTCGGTGAGTTGTATGTGGCGGGTCGGGGGCTGGCGTATGGGTATGTGGGAAGGACCGGTTTGACCGCCTCGCGGTTTGTGGCCTGCCCGTTCGGGGGGCCGGGGGCGCAGATGTATCGCACCGGGGACCTGGTGTGTTGGGATGCTGCTGGGCAGCTGCGGTATCTGGGGCGCGCCGATGAGCAGGTCAAGATCCGCGGCTTTCGCATCGAGCTGGGCGAGATCGAGTCAACGCTGTGCGAGCACCCAGAGGTGGGAGCCTGCGCGGTGGTGGCTCGCGAGGCGCCCAACGGCGAGCAGCACTTGGTTGCCTATATCGTCGGCGAGCCGGGGTGCCCGGCCGATGCCGAGCCGCGTGATTGGCTGCGTCGCCGCATGCCCGAATACATGGTCCCCAGCGCGTTTGTGCATTTGAGCGCGCTCCCGATGACCGGGAATGGGAAGCTCGACAAAGCCGCATTGCCCGCACCGTCGCAGCGGGGAACGGTCCGCATCGGTGCCCAGCCTCCGCGCAACGACACGGAAAGGCGCGTGGCCGCGCTGTGGGCTGACCTGCTGGGCGTACCCGTAACCGACGTCAACTCCGACTTCTTTGATATCGGCGGTCATTCGCTGCTGGCGGCCCGGCTGATCTCCGACGTTCAGCGGGCATTTGGTGTCGAGCTGTCGCTTCCGGCGTTTGTCGATCACGGCAGGACCGTTGCAGGACTTGCCGAGTTGCTCGGTGCCGAAAGCCCCAGCAGGACCGACGAAGTCACGTCCGGCCCACCGCTGCATTTCATCTTCGCCGATGTTGCGTCGGGGATGAGCCTGAGACACTTTACGGCGCAGTGGGGTGCCGCGCAGCCGGTACACGCGCTGATCCCCGAACGGCCGGGCGGGCGGTTTGACCGATCCGTGACCATCGAACAGCATGCCAGCCAAGCCCTTTCGACGATTCGTAACCGGCAGCCGGATGGTGCGCTTGCGCTGGTCGGGTACTCGATCGGGGGCCTCGTGGCCTACGAAGTTGCTCGTCAGGCTGTCGATGCCGGGCAGCAAGTCGACTGGCTGGGCATTCTCGATGCTTCGGCACCGTCGATGGCGCCACTGATGCGGGCGCAGCTGACGCTGCGATGGCAGCTTCGCCGGTTACGCCAGCGGTCCGCGCGGGAGCGGCGGGCCAAGTACGCCGAAGTCGCGCTCCGGGTGCTTCGGAGTGGTGCGCTTTGGCCACAGGTCGACTTCGACTATCGCGGTGCCGCAGAGATCGCCTGCCGCTATCAGCGGCCCGGACATGAGGTGCCGATGCACCTGTTCGTGAGCGAGGGCTCCGCAGCCTGGATGGAGGCAGATCTATTGGGTTGGGACGAATTTCACAACGGAACGGTGACGGTGCATCGTCTTGCCGGTGACCACGTCACCCTGCTCGAGCTGCCTGAGGTGGAGCAGCTCGCGCAGACCATGCTCGAGTCGCTTCGTGAAAGCAACGGCCCCGACACACGCGTAGGGTGCCCCGTGCCAACGCTGCGGTGACCCGGGGCGGAGTCCGTCCCGCAGCACGCGGTTGCGTCCAGCAGAGTGGTGTACGAGTCGGGCCCGATGGTGAGGGCCGGCGTGTCGTAGCTCGATGATTGAAGGTCATCCCGTGATTCTTCGAGAGACCGTCCAAAGTCACTCGAGCAAAGGAATCGACGCGATGACCACTGCCCACGATATCGACTGGCCTCAGGTGCTAGTGGTGTGTCTCCAAAATAATAAGCTAGTTCTGCGGTAGACTTCGTGGGTGATGACACCAGCAGCCGCTTTGGTCATGTCGGCCGGTCAACGAGAAGCGTTGCAAGGCTTGTCGCGGTCGCAGACCGCGCCCCATCGGCAGGTTCAGCGGGCGAAGGCGCTGTTGCTGGCGGCTGATGGTGTGGCGAACACGAGGATCGCCGCGCAGGTAGGGGTTAAGCCGGCAACGGTTCGGGCGTGGCGGGCCCGGTTCGCCGAGGAGGGCTTGGCGAAGCTGGGAAAGGTCCGGGCTGGGCGTGGCCGCAAATCCACGATCCCGCAGGAGAAGATCGACGAGATCGTGTATCTGACAAGGCATTCCACGCCAGACGGCCAGACCCACTGGTCGTGCCGGACGATGGCCGTCCCCGGCGACCGTGCAGCGGGTGTGGGCCGCGCGCGGGCTCAAACCGCACCTGGTTGAGACGTTCAAACTGTCCAACGACCCGAAGTTCGAGGAGAAACTGATCGACGTGGTCGGTCTGTACCTCAATCCTCCGGAGAAAGCGATCGTGCTGTGCATGGACGAGAAGTCCTCGGTGCAGGCACTGGACCGCACCCAACCATCGCTGCCCATGAAGAAGGGGCGGGCGCAGACAATGACCCACGACTACAAGCGCCACGGCACCGCCACGTTGTTCGCGGCCCTGGACGTCCTGACCGGCAAAGTCATCGGGCAATGCCTGCCCCGGCACCGCCATACCGAGTTCCTGAAGTTCCTGCGCACCATCGACCAGGAAGTCCCCGACGAACTTGCGGTGCACCTGATCTGCGACAACTACGCCACCCACAAGCACGACAGCGTGCGGGCCTGGCTCGACAAACACCCCCGGTTCCGGCTGCACTTCACCCCGACCTCTTCGTCGTGGCTCAACCTGGTCGAACGCTGGTTTCGGGAACTGACCGACAAGGCGTTGCGCCGCGGCGTGTTCCACTCCGTACCCGACCTCATCGCCAAGATCGAGGACTACCTCGCCGCGCACAACAACGACCCCAAACCATTCATATGGACCGCCACCGCCAACGACATCCTCGCCAAGGTCGCCCGCGGACGCATCGCGCTCCAAGCAGTCAACCAATGACGAGACACACCACTAGTGCACCCCAAGGAGATTGTTATCGTCGACGCCGATGCCCTTGAGGGCCTCGATCAGCAAAGCTGATGATGTCGGATACGACCAGTTTGTCGTATCCCTCCGCCAGCCCGTAGCTGTGCAATTCCCAGCGGTACTTCTGGTCTTCGAGGCGAGGCCACAGCTCGGTGATCACGGGTGTGAAATCATCGGCTAGCGCGGCTAATTCGGCGCGCAAGCCCGCGTAGTCCTGAGGTTTGGCGGGGGGGTATCCGAGGTGCCAGATGACTCGGTCATGCGCGATCTACCGCCAGTTTGCCACGACGGCACCTAGGCATCTGACGGCAGGATAAAAGGCGGCTCGCCGAATTTCGACCGTCGCCGTCGCCCCCTTGCGACTGACGTCGATTCGGGATGGTTTTCATGGCCAGGACGATCCTGGCTCCACGCCGCGCGCTCACGCAGCTCAGGCGTGTCAACGGCAGCCGAAAAATGATCAGCTGTCGGCCGCGGACTGGTCGGTATTCAGTTGCCGTCGAGTGCGCCGTGAGGCGCTGTTGGTTCGAGAGGAGGTGTGAGACCTCCTCCGCCGATCCTGTCGCAGCAGGACGGTGAAGCTGGGGGCAGCCCGATCCGGGTGATGACGGTGAGGGTGGCAAGCGGCCCCGACAAGGTCGGAACGTGTCAGCACTGCCAGATGGTGCGGGTCCGGCGAGTGGGATGGAAAGGAGTACGCAAGGAACCGGCGTTTACGTCTCTCAAGTCTGGATCGGCTCGAACCTGGTGGATATGGGCCGAGAGCGGTGCGTCTCAACGTGTTTCGGGTTGAGAACTCCAGGTCGGCTTCGGCGACCGGCCGGGAGACCACGGTGAAGTGCTGCGGGGTAACCGTGGTGATGCTGCAGGGACCGAGTCGGGCTCCTCCTTCATCAAGCGAATCACAGTGAACACGGGAACCGTCCTGGTCCCGCCGTCGCCCCGTGCATCCGGTCCAGGGCATACGGCTGGGCGCATCGACCGCCGATCGGTCCAGGGCGGGGCGGAGCCGCCGTAGTACTCCGAGTCGGGGAAAGCCCGGCACATGGGGAAGGGCGGCAGCGGTTTCGAGAAGGGAAGGATACTGCAATGCCGGAAGATGCGCCGATGAATATGGGCGCTCTGGATCAGGATCCGATAGGGCCTGGTCGCGGGTATCGGGGATGCAGACCAAGCTTCACCATTGGGCGGCGGCCGATCCCGGCCGCAGGTTCGATGACCTGTTCAACTTCGTGTGTGACCCGGCGACGCTCATCGTGGCGTTCGACCGGGTGGCGGGCAATACCGGCGCGAACACCCCTGGCGTGGACGGCCTGACCGCCCGCGACGTGGAGACTCGCATCGGGATGCCCGGCTTCCTGAGCGACCTGCGGGCCCAGCTCAAGACCGGCTCGTTCCGGCCACTTGCAGTGCGGGAAGGCAGGATTCCCAAACCCGGTGGCAGCGGCAAGGTCCGACGGCTGGGAATCCCGACCATCGCGGATCGGGTTGCTCAGGCGGCGCTCAAGCTCGTGCTGGAACCCATCTTCGAGGCCGACTTCGTGCCGGTCTCCTACGGGTTTCGGCCGATGCGGCGAGCGCATGACGCAGTCGCAGAGATTCAACGCTTCGGCACCAAGGGATACCGCTGGGTGCTCGATGCCGATATCGAAGCGTGCTTTGACTCGATCGAGCACACGGCCCTGATGGACCGGGTGCGTACGCGGGTCAAGGACAAGCGCGTGCTCGCGCTGGTGAAAGCATTCCTCAAAGCCGGGGTGATGACCGAACTCGGCAACCATGAGGACAGCCCCACCGGCACACCGCAGGGAGGCATCTTGTCCCCGCTATTGGCCAACATCGCCCTCAGCGTGCTCGACGAGCACGTACACAGGCCATGGCGGCCAGGCGGGACCATGAGTACCCCTCGCCGACGCGCCCGACGTCGCGCCAAGGACCTGCCGAACTGGCGAATCGTCCGGTACGCCGACGACTTCGTCGTGCTCGTGCACGGCAACCAGGCCGATGTCGAAGCTCTACGCGAACAAGTCGCCGCTGTGCTGGCACCCCTGGGTCTGCGGCTTTCGCAAGCCAAGACCCGAATCCTGCACATGAGCGACGGGGTCGACTTCCTCGGGTTCCGCATCCAGTGGCGCCGCAAGCGAGGTACGACCAAGTGGTACGTCTACACCTTCATCGCTGATCGGCCCATCCGGTCATTGAAGGACAAAGTCCGTGCCCTGACCAGCAGGTTATCGCAGCAGCCACCCAGGACCGTGCTGATCCGGCTCAACCAGATCATGCGCGGCTGGTCGGCCTACTTCCGGCACGCAGTGGCCAAACACACCATGAGTTCCCTGGAAAACTTCGTGTGGCACAGGGTGATCCGCTGGTTACGGAAACTGCACCGCTGGAACTGGCGCGACGTCCGCCGCCACCACACCGGCCCCAATGGCCGATGGGTGCGCCCCTCAGCGGACGGGATCGAACTGTTCAACCTTGCCTCGGTACGCATCACGCGCTACCGCTACCGCGGCAACACGATCCCCAACCCCTGGACCCTGGCCAACCACGCCTGACGGCAGACACCGTGGAGAGCCCGCTGCATGGAAACACGCACGGCGGGTTCGGAGAGCGGCCTGGGGAAACGGACCGATGGCAACACCGGCACCGCGCCCCAGGCCGACTCAACCAAGGCGGATATCTGCTCGAGGACCTGCCTGACAAAACCGCGCGGTCTGTTCACTACCAGTCTTCCGAGGATTCTGATGCCTTCTGAGTTCAGCATCAACAACATCAACTAAATGTCGGCTATCTGCTTCTATTACCGTCTAATAGTATGTAATCTAAGGGCTAAGGTGCATCATCGGTATACAGATACCTCCGCACTCAAGCGTCGGCGTAACAACCGCGGGTTGGGCTGCTTCCGTTAGGAGGAGCACATGTCGTTGGTGACCACACAGGCAGAAATGCTGGCGTTGTCGGCTGGAGAGGAGCCTAATGAGGTGGCGTATATGGGACGCGTCCGATGATCGAGATGGCCATCGTGGGGCTCGGCTCGTGGGGTCTGTGCGTCATGGAGCGGACGGTGAGCCGGACCCGGCGGGTAGGGACGCCGGTGCGATCGCACGGTTTCGAGCCCCCGCGATGTGGCTGACGCGAGTACGTACGAATCCGGGTCGGACCGTTGATTGAAATCAGCAAAATAACATCAAAAGCAAGACTATCCGGCTGCGGCGGAAGCCGACCGTGGAGCCATCGCAACACGCCGTTGACGACGACAGAGGTGCCGACATTTTTCGGACCGTCTGATTCGCCATTGTTCGGCGTGGTTCATCTGCCGGTCGATAACCAGATCAGGGGCGGGGTACTGATCTGTGGTTCGCTCGGAAAGGAGGGGATGGACAGTGTCCGACTACACCGGATCCTCGCCGACAGCCTGGCGCGCCGCGGTTTCGGCGTGCTGCGTTTTGACTATCTGGGCTTGGGTGATTCTGCATACGCTCAGGCCCGTGATGACGCGGTGGCCAACTGGGTGGCAAGCGTGGGCCACGCGCTCGACTACCTCACGCTGATCGGCGCGGAGTCGGCGACCGCTATCGGCATACGTGCCGGGTGCCTGATCCTCGACGAGTACCTGGCCCGATCCCACACGGTCAACCGCGTGGTCTACCTCGATCCCGCTGGAACGGGCAGGCGTTACCTTCGGGAACACACTGCGCTGTTCAGGTTGTCGGTGGGCGAGGACGCTCCTACGCCCGGCGAAGTGTCAATCATGGGCGGGCGGTTGAGCGACCACGCCGCCGCAGAATTCGCCGCGCTGCGGATGGGTGCCAATCCAGTCAGCGCCCATGGCGTCGACAACGTACTTCTGGTGGGACGACCAGCCGAGACCGACAAGCGCGTCACCGCCTTGGCGTCGGCCGAGGGAGTTGATTCGATCATTACCGGCGGTCTGCCGGAATGTGCCCGGCCGACGGGGTTGTTGTTACCGATCCCTTTCACCGCGGTCGATTCGATCATCGAGTGGATCGACGGAAACGTTCCCACTCGCACCCATCGCGCCGTACCCCAATACCTGACAACGGTGACGATGCCGGCCGAAGGGTCCGACGGGGTCGACGTTTTCGAGAGCATCGAACGAATCGAGCCGAATGGCCTATTCGCCATCCGCACGCTGCCCCGACGCCGTAGTCCCGCGCCCGCAAAGACCGTGTTGTTCTTCGTGTCGGCCACGGACTTGCACGTAGGACCCGCCCGGGAGTGGGTCGAATTGTCACGTCGCATTGCAGCGGCCGGGTCACAGGCGTTGCGCTGGGACCCGACAGGAGTGGGCTTGTCGGGCCAGATCAGCCGGGACCCTTGGCGCGGTGTGTATTCCAAGGCTGACATCACCGACTCGATAGCGGTGGCCAGACATGCGTGCCAAGACGCCGGCGAACTCGAGCTTGTCGGTATCTGCTCCGGCTCGTGGTACGCTGCTCATGCCGCCCGCAATATCGGTGCGCAGTCGGCGATCTTGGTCAACATGATGCCGTGGAATTGGCGCATCACCCCCACCGTGCTGTCGCAGTGGGACGTGCGGAGGAAAACGCTACACGCCAACGCGGCTAGTGACACGGGCGGCGGCCCCTCCGAATCCAGGATCCTGATCTCCTCTGGACAAAGCGCCTCAGAGCACTTCTCAACCCGGCTCGGAAGCGGACGAAGAGCTTTATGCACAACCACCTCCCGCGATACGTCCTGCGGCTGTTGAGCTGGGTCGGACTCGTGTTGCTGCCGGAGGATGTCCTGACAACGCTTGCCCACCGTGGAACCGACGTGACGCTGATTGCCTCGCCCGAGGACGCGGAGCAGTTCACTGCCAAAGGCGGTCGGGCAGCCCTTGACCGGCTGCAATGGACGTCGCAGCCGCCCCGCCTGATCGCCACACCCATCGGCGATCATTCCGCCCATCACCCGGCGGTATTGGCGGCGATCCGCAACGCAGTGTTGCCGGTAGCTGCCCTTTCCCCATCGGAGCACCTCCCCGTATCGGACATCACGTCGATTGAGAGTCGCCGAATCGGCTAGTGCCCCGCGCCGGAAATGCGTCGGATATATATATATAGCAGTCGCGAGGATCTCTTCGGAGTCTTTGTCGACGTGAACGGTCTTGGGTTTCGGGCACGGCGAGTCGAGTCTGCGCTAGCGCATGAAGTTTCCTACTCGGACTTGGACGGACTACAGACCACGAGAACGACCGCCATTGCGTGGCAATCGGCGTGCGAAAGCGACAAACACGAGCTGAGCCAGCCTTGGCGTTGTGCCCGCTCGGCGATCGCTCCGCTCAGACGAAGCAGAGGCAGCGGACCGTCCCGTGTTACCTCGATCTCGCGGAGGGGAAACGGCATGTCGGGTTCTGCCAATGCCTTGATCACTGCTTCCTTGGCCGCGAACCGGGCCGCCAGTCTGTGCACCCGGTTGCTGCCCTGGCAGTCGTTGATTTCGCTCGCCGTAAAAATCTTGCGCAGGTACCGGTCCCCGAACGCCGCCAGCGAGTCCTGGACATCCTCAATGGCCACGACATCGCATCCGACGCGGACGCGGTGCCCGTCAACCTCGCCCGGCAAGGTGATCATGCACTCGCCGTAATCGTTGCGGTACCAAGGGAATCCACCGGTGCGACTTTACCCAGCGGCGCAGCTTGATCACAGTATCGTTGCAGCCGCACGCTGTACGGCGTCGCCGCCAGGAGATGAAAGAAATTGTCCGAGGGTATCCAGCCCGGCGCGTCGATAGACACATAGCGAAGCGCTACGTCAGATGAGATCTCGGGAGTCCGGTCGGTTTCGTCACTGGGGTAGGCCAACGCGCGGATACCGGAGTTGGCTTGACCCGGGCGCGGATTAACGATCAGAGCGTCGCGAATCATGTACGGCGATCCGACGAATTCGACAACGGCTTCGATGCCGTCGGCCGTGGGCTAACCGAATCTAAATGAGTTCGACAGGTCCCGGAACGCTCCTGACATAGACGAATCGAAGAAAGCGAGCGAAGGACGCCCGGTATGGAAACAGCGCGTCTGGCCTCCACCGTTCGCTGACCCAAGAAGTTGGTCGCGACCAACACAAGTTCGCCGGCCAGCGAGTCCGGAGTGTCGTTGTACACATCAATCCGCACACCGGACAGGCCGGCATTGCTCAGAACCACCGCCCGGTAAGGGGATCCGCAATGACCGACACGCCTGCCCGCAGGCCGGCGGACCTCCAAGCCATAGAGCCGGCGGAGATCCTCCGGCTGTTGCTTAAGGAATGTCCATTGGAGGCCATCGTGGTCGGCGGAAAGGGCACACGCGAATGCAGGCACCGGATCCAGCCCAAGAACGTGGAGTGTTTCGATCCAGAGATCGTCGAGTGTTTTGATCCAAAGATCAAGGTAGCAATTGGTCTCCGGCCAGATCCGCTCGCCCGCATGACTGAAATGTGATTGGTATCCCCTGGGGCTGGCAGAGATCTGCAGGGCCGGCTCCGGCAGGCCAACTGCTACCGCACGTGGCATCACGCAGACGACTTGGCTAGGCCTTCGACTACCTGCTCGATGTTGCGTATGGAAGCGAAGGTGGACTTCTTGAGCACTTCATCGGGGAACTCGATGTCGAATGCATCCTCAAGCGCAAGCATGACATTGACCGAAGCATGCGACGTCAGGCCGAGCTCGTAGAGGTCGGCCTGACTGTCCACCTCGCGTGGATCGACCGCCATACGGCCATGAGCAGCTAGGACGTCACGAATCCGGTCCTGTATCACGCTTCCCCCACGTCTAACCTATTAACCCTCACGTCTAAGCTATTAACTAGTGTTGGGTGCAGGCAACCGCTGCTCCCCGGCCGAATCAGTGGCGGCCATGGCCTCGGGAACAGCCGGGCCGCCGCCGTCTGGGTGGCGGCCAGTAGGTCGCCCGGTACGGCCGTCTCCAGAATGCACCAGCGGTCCTCGTCCCACGACCGACGTCTGAGGGCGTCGAGGTGGGGGGTCACGTCGCCAGAGTACCGGCGCCCCCCGCCCCGCTGATGTCGATGACCGTGCCGTAACGGCGGAGCAGCTGGGAACATGTCGGCGATGTCTCCGAGCGTCTGGTCGACCAACCACAGCAGCTCGCATCGGTCTGCGGCGGCCTCCACGATCTGCATGATCGGCACAGATCGTGGCCCGTAGGCGACCGCGACGGCTGGACGACCGGACTTTTCGCGCGTGTTTCGGTGACCTCCGCCGGCGAGGGAGAATAGCGAGCGTGCAGCACCTGCGAGAAGGCGTTACGGACCACGGCGTGCTCGGTGCGGTGCTGGATCACGCCGATCGAGCCCCGAATCGGCCCGCTGTCAAGGACCTGGATCGCGCGTTGACCCGGGGCGAGTTGCGCGCCGCAGCTGGGAGAGTGGCCGCTGGCTTGCTTCAGAAAGGCGTCGAGCCCGGGGATCGGGCTGCCCTGCTGATCGGCAATTCTGTGGACTTCGTGGTGGCGGCACTGGGCTGTCTATGGGCGGGGGTCACGTTCGTTCCGCTGGCGATCACCGATCCAGATCTCCGCCGTGCGCAGATCGTGGCTGACTGCCGGCCCGCACAGGTGATCACCGCAGGCTCGGACCAAACGGCGCCATCGGGACTTCCCGTCGGCACGGCGTGGACCTCCCTTTCGGTGTTGAGCGTCGCAGATGGGCGCACGCCACCACCCGTAACGGCCCCCATCTCCTACGTCATTTACACGTCGGGGACGACCGGTATCCCCAAGGGGGTGCAGATTTCCCCGGAGGCGTTTTTCACCGCAGTCGAAGCATGCGCCGACGCCGTGGGACTCACCGCGGACGACCGGGGCCTATGCGTTTCGCCCGTGCACTTTGACGGGTCCTTCTCCGCCATCTTTCCTGCGCTCGTGCGCGGCGCCCCCCTCGTCATCCCCGACCGGGAAGCCCTCCTGTTCCCACGCAGGTTCTTCTCGATTGTCGTCAGCGAGGGGATCACGGCGACCAGCTTCTCTCCCAGCTACCTCCGGTTGCTCCGGGCCAGCGGCCGTCTGGCGCGGTTGGGTGACACACCGCTGAGAGTGATGGCCCTGGGCGGCGAAGCGCCGTCCACGGCCGATATCAGGGCGGTGTGGGCCGCCAGTCCGGGACTACGGGTGGTGAACCGGTACGGCCCGACCGAGACGACCATCGCCGTCGCCCATCTGGAACTGACGCCCGAGTTGCTCGACTCGGGGCTGGTACCGATCGGTCATCCTCATCCCGGAAGCTCGTTCCACCTCGTTGATGAGCACGGAAGGCTGGTGGCTCGTCCTGGAGTGGTCGGCGAGCTGTACATCGGCGGACTGCAGCTCATGGCTGGATATCTGAACGACCCGGCGCTGAGCGCAGCTGTGCTGCGGACGGACGTCGTCGAAGGAACCACCCTCTACCGCACTGGTGACCTGGTCTTCCGCGACGACCGGGGCAACTACGTATACGTGGGGCGTTCGGACCGCGTCATCAAGCGACATGGTGTGAGGATGTCGCTGGTCGAGGTGACCGAGACGCTCGGTGGTATCGACGGGGTCGCATCCGCGGCGTGCACGACCTTCGACCTGGAGGGCGATCTGGGGGTCGTCGCATTCGTGGTGCCGGACGGCGAGCTCACCCCTGTCGCCGTCCGCCAGGCCGCCTTCGAACGGCTCCCGGAAACGATGCTGCCCGATCACTTCGTCTTAGTGGCCAACTTGCCCTTGACGTCTTCCAGCAAGGTCGACGAGCGACGGTTGCTGAAGGAGGCTGGCTTGTCTCCGCCGAACGAAGGGGCCTGAGCCGTCAGTGTCGTTGCAACTCAGTTATACGGAGATCGACCATCAACCCGGCCGACATACTGGACAACATGTACATTCCCGCCCATTTCGCCGCCGACGAGCAGGCCGTCGACGACCTGCTCACTCACCACGGTGCCGCTGACCTGATCACTGCAACACCGGCGGGTGTGGTCGCTACTATGCTGCCGTTCGTCTATGACCCGGGCATGAGGACCCTTCGTGGTCATCTCGCCCGCAACAATGACCAGTGGCGGCGCCCGGTGGTTGGCGAGGCTCTGGTCATCGTGCGGGGACCAGATGCGTACATTTCCCCGGCCTGGTATCCGAGCAAGGCCGAGCACGGACGTGTGGTGCCCACTTGGAACTACGTCACTGCGCACGTCTATGGGCGACTCGCAGTGCACGATGACCCGGTCTGGGTCGAACAGAATGTGCGTGATCTAACCGGACGCCATGAGGCTGGGCGACCGCAACCATGGTCCGTCGACGACGCGCCGCCACAGTTCATCGAGGGTCAACTACGCGCCATTGTGGGAGTGGAATTGCTGATCACCCGCATCGAGGCCAGTTTCAAGCTCAGCCAGAATCGATCAGCCGCTGACGTCGATGGCGTGATCTCTGGATTAATCACCAACGGATACGAAGACGCTGCCCAAGCGGTGCAGCGAGCGCGAACGGCATGAGATCGATTTCGCTTCTTAATGATGGCCCGCACGCGACTCCCCTCGCGTTGCCGCGGTCACCTGAGGACGGGTTAGCTGGGTCCGGCTCGGCCTTTGACAAGCAGTTCACGGCGGCACGCGTGGGGTAGGAATCGCCGGTGAGGGTGACCAATGGAACGCAAACCGTCTTTGGTTGAAGCGGGTTGTGGTGGCGGGTCGAGGGCGATGCGGAGCCGGATCTGGACGTGCCAGCCGGTGACGCGGACGTCTTCGATGAATAGGCGCAGCAGCTGTTGTTTTTGGGTGTCATCGAGGGTGTCGATGCCGGCGTGGATGCGGGTGGCGAAGTCACCCACGCGCCGGCGGAGTTGATTGTCACGGGCCAGCGCGGTTCGTTCCTCGGCGAGGCTGGTTCTGTTGTGCTGCAGCTCTTTTCGGCGGGAGGACACTTCGGTGGCACGCCGCTGCAGTTCGGGAAGTTCGATGAACCCGCCCAGGTATAGGTCGATGAGGCGGCGCCGCTCGGTCTCGGCAGCGTCGATGTTTGCGGTCCAGCCGGGCCAGTTCGGCGCCAAGGAGCTCGTACCGAGCGACAGCTGGCAAAACCCTCGCCCGCGATGCCGAAGCCCGCGGCTGGTAGCCGGTGTCGGTGCGGAAGGCGACGGTTTCCTCGAGGGGCACCATGCGTTCGCTGTTCAGCTTGCCCAGCGGCACCTTAAGCCACGCACCCATCACAAAAAGTGCCCTTCCCCTTGATGTTTACCGGGCTCCTCGATCCAGATCCTTCAGCGAAGCGGCAGTCCTTGCACCTGGTCGATGTCAGTAGACGACTTCCGGGTGGTATGCGTCGATCCACACCGACAGGTCGAGGACCCGCTCTAGCCGCTCCCTGTCCAGCGGCCGCATCTCTTGGGGGTCCAGCCGTGTCAACTGCTCCAGCGCCGCGCGGTCGATCAGACCGAACAACACACCATCGCCGGTGCCCAAGAGATCCTTTGCCTGCGCCTGGATGGCGGCATCGTATTGCGGATCCGAGGTGGATGGATACGGGCTCTTGACCCGCTTCACCACCGACTCGGGCAACACGTCACGGACCGCGCCGCGCAGCAGGCTCTTCTCTCTGCCGTCATAGGTCTTCAGCGACCACGGCGTGTTGTAGACATATTCGACGAGGCGGTGATCGCAGAATGGAACACGCACCTCCAGGCCGACCGCCATGCTCATCCGGTCCTTGCGGTCCAACAGGATCCGCATGAACCGGGTCAGGTGGAGGTAGCTCATCACCCGCATCCGGTGGGTGAAGTCGTCCTCCTCGTCGAGCCGCGCGACCTCGTTGACTGCCTTGGTATAGCGATCCTGCAGGTAGGTGTCCAGGTCGACGGCGGAGCGTAGTGCCGGCGTGAACATGTCGCTGGAGCGGGCCGAGTACAGCAAACTAACTAGGCGGCCACGCCGCGCTGCAGTGCCAGGTAGACCGCGCTGGGGGGAGATTGCCGAGTCTCCAATGGCGATCCAGGGGAACGCATCGGTGTTCTGGACCGCAGGATCGTGGAACTGCCGGTAGCCACCGAAAATTTCGTCAGCCGACTCTCCGGACAGCGCCACCGTCGACTGCTGCCGGATCGCCTTGAACAGCAGATAAAGCGACTCGTCCATGTCGCCCATTCCCATCGGGAGGTCGCGGGCCCTGACCACCTTGCGCCGGAGGTCGAGGTCGGACAACTGGGTGTGATCAAGCACGACGTCGGTGTGGTCCGAACCGACGTGCTTGGCCACATCGTGCACATACGGCGTGTCCATGGTCGGACGGAGCTCGCTGGCCTTGAAGTTTTCGACCTGTGCAGCGAAGTCGACGGCAAACGTACGGACCGGGTTGTTGAGTTCGCGTGCGGACAGCGCGGTGATGGTGCTGGAGTCCAGGCCACCGGACAACAGCACACACTCGGGAACGTCGGCGACCAGCTGACGACGGACGGTGTCGTCAAGCAGCTCACGTATCCGCGCGACGGTCGTGTCGCGGTCGTCGGTGTGCGGTTTCGATTCCAGCCGCCAGTAGGTGCGCTCGCGGACGCCGTGCTGGTCGACGGTGACGATGGTGCCGGGCTCTACCTCCTGCATGCCCTTCCACACCGCGTGCTTAGGAGTCTTGATGAGCGGGACGAGCATCTCACACAGCCCGTCGACGTCGACGACCCGCTTGACCAGCGGGTTGGCGAGGATCGCCTTGGGCTCCGAGCCGAACAGCACGCCGTCGGGAGTGCGGTAGAAGTAGAGCGGTTTGATGCCCATCCGATCGCGGATCATCACGAGCCTGCGTTCACGCGCGTCCCAGATGGCGAACGCATACATGCCGTTGAGCCGATCCGCCAGCGCCTCACCCCACTCGAGGTAACCGCGGAGCACGACCTCGGTATCACTGGCGGTCTGGAACTTCTCGCCCTTCTGGGTCAGTTCGTCGCGCAGCTCTTTGAAGTTGTAGGCCTCACCGCTGTAGACCATCACCACGTCGCCGTGGGGGGTGGACACCGACATCGGCTGAGCCCCACCGAGCAGATCGATCACGGCGAGACGGCGGTGGCCGAGAGCAGCGTCTCGGTCAGACCAGACCCCGGACGCGTCGGGGCCACGGCATGCCATCGTCTCGGTCATCGCGTCAATCACCACGCGCTCTCGGGTTTGGTCCCGAGAGAAGTCCACCCACCCGGTGATGCCGCACATGTTGTTGCCTCCCGGCTCAGCCGGCCATGGCCTTGGCCAGGGCCTGGTCGATGTCGGCGATGATGTCGTCGATGTGCTCGATCCCGATCGACAGGCGGATCGTCTCCGGCCGGATACCGGCCTTCACCAGCTCCTCGTCGGACAGCTGGCGGTGGGTGGTGGAGGCCGGATGGATGGCCAGGGTCTTGGCGTCCCCCAGATTGAGCAGCCGCTTGACGAGCTGGAGCGCATCGAAGAAGGCCAGTCCCGCCTCGTAACCCCCCTCGGCCCCGAAGGTGACGATGGACGGCACGCGCCCGTGGAGGTAGCGCTCGACCAGGTGGTGGTAGGGATGGTCGGGGAAGCCGGCGAAGCTCACCCAGGCCACCCGGGGGTCGGCGGCCAGGTAGTCGGCCACGGCCCGGGCGTTGGCCTCGTGGCGCTCGAGCCGCACGGCCATCGTCTCGAGGCCCTGAAGGAGCAGGAAGGCGCTGAAGGGGGAGAGGGTGGCGCCGCTGTTGCGCAGCTGGGTGGAGCGGGCCCGCACGGTGAAGGGCCGCTCGGGGAAGTCGCGGGCGAAGACGACGCCGTGGAAGGCGGGCTCGGGCTGGTTGAACATGGGGAAGCGGTCGGGATGGTCGGCCCACGGGAACCGGCCGCCGTCCACGATGGCCCCACCGAGGGTGGTGCCGTGGCCGCCCACGAACTTGGTCAGCGAGTGGACGACCACATCGGCCCCGTGCTCGAAGGGCTTGAGCACGAGCGGCGTGGCCGCCGTGTTGTCCACGATGAGGGGCACGCCGGCCGCATGGGCCACGGCGGCCACCGCCTCGAGGTCCACGATGTTGCCGGCCGGGTTGCCGATGGTCTCGCAGAAGACGGCGCGGGTGTTCTCGTCGATGAGGGGGGCGATCGACTCGGCTCGGTCATCGACGGCGAAGCGGGCCTCGATGCCCAGAGTGGGCAGCACGTGCGCGAAGTAGGTGAAGGTGGCCCCGTAGAGCTGGGGGGCCACCACGAAGTTCGAGCCGGCACTGGCCACCGTCAGGATGGCGTAGCTGACGGCGGCCATGCCCGAAGCCACCACCAGGGCCGCCGTCCCCCCTTCGAGGGCGCAGATGCGCTGCTCGAGGACGTCGCAGGTCGGGTTGTTGAGCCGGTTGTAGTGGAAGCCGGGCGTCTCCAGGTCGAGCACAGCACCGGCGTGGGCGGCGTTGATGAAGTCGTGGGCCACCGTCTGGTAGATGGGCACGGCCACGGCCCGCGTCCCGTCGGGTGTGTAGCCACCGTGGATGGCGATGGTCTCGTCGTGCATCTCCTCAGGCGCTCCTCTTCGGGATGGTGCCCAACAGGTTGGCGTACAGACGCAGGGCCGCGCCCCGCCACGGCCAGGGGGCGCGGGCGCCGACCTCGTCGAAGGGGAAGGCGGCCACCAGGGCCGCGTCCCGCTCGCCGCCCACCACCCGCTCGTGCAGCCCGCGGAGCCCGTCCCAGTCCGGGCCGGCCACGCAGTCCCGGGGGAGGCAGGGCAGTTCGTCGCGCTCGTGGCCGGCGTAGCGCCGCACGTCCCGGACGTACTCGCGCACGAGGCTCGAGGGATCGTATTCGGGATGCGCCTGGACCAGCACGACCTCGGACCGGCCCACCGTCTTCGTGACCACGCTCCACCCCACCACTTCCGACTGCAGCGCGACCGCGTAGCCGGCGGCGGCCACCGCCTCTACGGGCACGGCATTGAGCCGCGAGTGGGGCAGGCCGACGGGACCGTCGAACCCGGCGGCCAGAGGGTGGGTCGGGTCGGCCTCCTGGGCGAAGACGCCCGTGCACTTGACCGGCAGGGTGGTCCGTTCGAGGCCGTCGAAGACGGCCAGGGCGGCGTGGGCCGACAGGCAGGACAGCACCATGGCCGGCACGTTCTCGCTCCCCCACCGCAGCATGTCGGAAAGCTCGGACCAGTAGGGCTCGTCCTCGATGCGGGACTCGATCGGATTGGAGCCGGTCACCACCAGCAGGTCGGGGGGGTCCGAGGTGATGTCCTCGAGGGGACGGTACTCGGCGGCGATGCGGGCCCGGATCTGCTCGCCCCGGGGCACCCCGGCCATGGCGTGGCGGGTCAGGACGACCGTCTCACACCCGGACGCGGCGTCCAGAAGGCCCACGAACTGTCGCTCTGTGGCGCCGAAGGCGGCGTCGGGCATGTTGTTGACCAGGGCACACCTCCGCCGCACCGGTCCCTCGGCCCCGTTCGGCGGCGCCCCGGGATCGAGGGCCTCGGCCAGTCCAACACCGACCGCCATCTCAATACCTCACGTCGGTGTAGGAGACGGTGACCTCCCGGTGGAGGAGCCGGTAAGCCGCCTGCAACTGCTCCTCGTCGTCGGTCGAGCCGACGACGGCCACGATGTGGTTGCCCGAGCCGTCCCGCCAGTCGAGGGCGGCCCCCGGGCCCTGGTGGACGCTCACCGTGTCGACCTCGGCGCGGTCGCTGAAGTCGTTGATGCCCTCGATGGCCGTCACCGTGGCCGAGACGGTCGGTGGCTGGAGGAAGAAGCGGTAGCCGATGCGGTCGGTGGCCACTGGGCCGTCGACGGACACCGACTCACCCAAGGCCACCCGCAGGGTGAGGTCGAGCAGGTTGACGCCGGCGGCCCGCTCCAGCATCTCGGGCACACCGCCACCCACCCGTCCGTTGACCTCGATGATGCGGGGCCCGGTGGGTGTGAACTTGACTTCGGTGTGCAGGCATCCGGTGCGTACCCCGAGGGCGTCGATGGCCCGGGTGGCCAGATCGAGGACGGCCGAGCGGCTCCCGGCGTCGAGGGCGGCGGGGATGAAGAACCCGGTCTCACGGAAGTTTCCGGCTGGCGGGAAGCGGCCGGTCAGGGCCAGGTGGCTGATGGCGCCGTCGGCCACCACGCTCTCGACGGACACGTAGGCGGCGTAGGGGTCGCCGGCCCGGTCCGGATCGTCGGCCAGGTAACCCTCGAGGACCATCTCAGGGCGGCCCGGGCCGAGGGTGTCGAGCAGCTTGTCGAGCTCGGCACCATCGTGGGCCAGGAAGGTGTAGCGGCTGCCCTGGGCCGAGCGGGGCTTGAGGACGGCGGGCCACCCCACCTCGGCCTCGACGGCCGAGAGCTCGTGCCCGGACTGGTCGGGGCGGACGAGGTGGCAGGGGGGCATGTCGAGGCCGGCGTCGGCCAGGGCCCGGCGCTGGCGGGCCTTGTCGGTGAGGGCGGCGGCGGTCGCCGGGCTGTGGAAGGGAAGGCCCAACCCCTCGGCCACACAGGCCAGTTCGACCATGCCGGCGTCGAGGTAGGTGGTCATGCCGTCGGGCTCCCAATCGGCCAGGATCTTGACCGCCTGTTCGGCGCTCATGCCCTCGAGGTCGACAACGGGGCCGAACCGGTTGAGGAGATCGGCCATCTCGCGCATCCCAGGCACGGCCGTGTCGATCATCCACAGCAGGTCGCAGACGCCGGCGGCCGCTTCGACCAGCTGCATCACGGGAACGCAACGCGGCCCGTAGCCCACCGCCAGCAACGGCCGCGCCCGTCCGGTCGTGGAATCCATCATGCGCTCACCCGATCACGGCCTCGACGCAGTCCTGGGCGTCGTAGACGGCCCGGAGGCGGCTGCGGGGCGAGGGCAGGTAGTGGGTGAAGTAGCGCACCCCCTCCGTGAGCACGCCCAGCACGGAGAGGTTGGGCTGGAGTCGGCCCTCGGTGTCGTAGGGGTGGAAGTCCTCATTGATGGCCACGCTGCCCACGGGTGTGTCACCGTAGCTGAGCTGGGTCAGCCTTCCCTTGGCGTAGAGACGCTTGAGCAGGGGCGAGCTCGACCGGGCCAGCGAGGGCAGGTCGAGATGGCCCCGCACCACCCCGTCGACCGTCACGGCCGTCGGCTCGTCGAGGGCCGTCGAGCTCAGGCGGACGCCGTCGGGGCACGCGGCCGGCTCCGGGTTCGGTCCGAGCGGGATGCGCACCACCCCGGCCTCGAGCAGCCCCAGCAGCTGCTGGGAGCGCATGGGTGGACAGCCCGCCTCCAGGCGGTTGATGCGGCCCCGGACGTTGGACTGGAAGTCGACGTAGGAGTCGAGGGAGAGACCACCGAACTCGATGACCGAACGCAGCTGGTCCCGGAGGATGCGCAGCACCTCCTGGGCCGCCTTGACCGGGCTCCCCCCGGGTCGCAGGGCCTCGGTGAGGTCGGCCTCGATCATGTCGTAGACCTGGCACTGGTAGTCGGCGGCCGACGTGTAGTGGCGGTCTGACCCGGCGAAGAGGTGGGTGGCCGGGTCGAAGCGCCCGTAGCGCGGCTCGAGAGTGTCGACGGCCTTCTCGTAGTGCCCGTTGACCCAGCCTTGGCGGAGGACGGCGCGGACCTCGGTCGACTCGACCTCGCCCCCGGCCAGCCAGGCGGCGTGTATGTAGCAGCGCGCCTGCATCTCGGCGAAGATGAGGGGGAGAAGCTCGGCCCGGAAGTCCACGTGCCGCCGCACCGGCGACCCGCCCGGATTGGTCAGCGCCACGAACTCCTCGGGGGTGCACACCACCGGCTGGTACTGGCCGTAGGGGTCGACGCCGTGGGCCGACTTGGCGCAGTAGGGCACGCCTGTGCGCGAGTACAGGGTGATGGTCGGCTCCCGGCCCGAGGGCACGTACCGCTTCCGGTCGGCCCGGTCGCACCGGTCCTCGAAGGTCCCGCCTCGTCCGATGGTGAGGGCGGTGAGGACGTCGAAGCTGGCCAGGCCCATGCCGGCCACGGCCACCGAGGATCCGGCCGGAGCGCTCTGGTCGAAGTGCTCGACGGGGTAGGGCCGCAGGTAGTGCACGCCCCCGTCGGCGCCGGGCTCGTCGTTCCAGGTGTGCCCCGAGGTCAGCACCACGTGGTCGACGGTGAGGGTGGTGCCGTTGTCGAGCAGCACCGCCTCGCGCCCCTGGAGGGCGGGCGAGATGTCGACGGCCGCCGCGTAATGCCGGACGATCTCAAGGTTCGGCGGGGAGTAGGCCACCAGCGTGTCGTAGAACCAGTCCAGGTACTCGCCCATCAACCGCCGGGGCAGGTAGTCGGTGGGCAGGATGGGGTCACCCCCGGCGCCGATGCGGCACTCGTAACCCACCCAGCGGTAGCCGCGGACCACCGCCCACGGGTGCAGGCCCACGGCGTAGGGGGGGAGGGCGTCCCCGTCGGGCGCGGCGTAGAGGGAGAGCTGACCGCAGGCGTTGTTGAGCAGCAGGAAGTCGGGCTGCTCGTCAGAATAAACCCCGCCTCCGAGCTGAGCGGGCTCGACCAGGTGCACCCGCACCGGCGTCCCCACCCGCCGGGCCCGGTTCACCGTCCGCTCCATGACGCACAGACCCCACGAGCCGAGCCCCACGATGGCCATCTCGATCATCGGACGCGTCCCATACACGCCACCTCAGATCGGCGGCCGCTGGCTAATCTCTGCGTTCGAGCCCGTTTAGACCGGCTTTCCTCGATCGCGGCCGCGGTGAGTCGGCGGACCGCGTGTACCAGCTCGTCTACATCGTGGGTCGTGGTGGCAAAGGAGGTGACGAAACGGACGACACCTGGCTCCCAACTGCCGTGGTAAAAGCTGTAACCCTGGTCCAGAAGTCCGTCGATGACCTGCTGGGGCAGGCGGCAGAAGAGGATGTTCGCCTCTGGCGTGCCCGCAAGGCGAGTGCCGGGAATGGACTTCAGCCCCTCTTCGAGCCGCGCGGCCATGGCATTGGCGTGCCAGGCATTGCGCAGCCACAGATCGTCGGCGAGGTAGTGCGCGGGCGGCCCGGGGTCCCCAGCCGTCAACGCCAGCATTTCTGCCTGTGTGGTCACCAACGACATGTGCTCCTCCTAACGGAAGCAGCCCCGCCCAACCCGGGTTGTTAATGCCGACGCTTGAGTGCGAGGTATGTGTATACCGATGGTGCAACTCAGGCCTAGCTTACATACTAGTAGACTACAATAGAAGCGGATAGCCTATACATAGTTTGCGAACGCAGAAAGCATCAGCACCCCCGGAAGACTGGGCAAAGAACAGACCGCGGGTTTTGTCAGGCAGTTCCTCGAGGAGATATCCGGCTGAACTTTGTTGTGGCTTGACGGAGCCGGCTCGCCATCAGACCGTGAAAACGACTGCGGCTGAGCTGTAAGCCGTAAGCGTCCAGGCGCCTGCCCGGCTCCTCGACTCACCAGCTCGCGAATCGACGCATCACGGATGTCGAGCGCTACTACTTTCGGCGCCCGCGGCCTCGGCACCGTTGCCGCCACCGCCGTCCATAGGCGTAGGCGGATACTACGAGTTTGGTACTGGCTTTATATCATCTAGACGGTATGTATACTGGCTTAAAACTGAATCATCCGTTTGTACCGAGCCGGCCCGTAATCGCTGCGGCCGGACGTCACTGCAGCCGCTGCGGTCGCTTTGCGGGTGGGTCCATGTCCGTGAGGAGGAGCGCATGTCGTTTGTGCCCACACAGCCGGAGGCGCTGACCGCGGCGGCCGGCACCTTGCAAGGGATCGGTTCGTCGATGAGCGCCCAGAACGCGGCGGCGGCCCCAACGATCGGGGTGGTTCGCGCGGCCGCCGATGAGGTATCGGCACTGACCACGGCGCAGTTTGCCACGCACGCCCAGATATATCAGGCCGTCAGCGCTCAAGCGGCTGCGGTGACGAGATGTTCGTGAACACGTTGGGGACTTGCGCCGGGTCTTATAGGGCCACTGAGGCCGCCAACGCGATCGCGACCGGCTGATTTTTCGGCGGCTAGAGATGCTCGATTTCGCGGCGTTACCACCGGAGGTCAACTCCGGGTTGATGTATACGGGTCCGGGATCGGGACCGATGCTGACCGCTGGGGTGGCTTGGGACGAATTGGCCGCGGAGTTGTACTTGGCGGCGTCGGCCTACGGCTTGGTGATTTCGGGCCTCACGAGCGTGTGGCTGGGGCCGTCGTCGATAGCGATGGCGGCCGCGGCCAGCCCCTTTGTGTCGTGGATAACCGCGACTGCCGGGCTGGTCGAGGCCACGGGCATGCAGGCCAAGGCGGCCGTGGCCGCCTACGAGGCGGCGTTTGCGATGACGGCGCCCCCGCCGGTTATTGCGGCGAATCGGGCGTTGTTGTTCGCGCTGATCGCGACGAACTTTTTCGGTCAGAACACGCCGGCGATTATGGCCACCGAGGCCCACTACATGGAGATGTGGGCCCAGGACGCCGGGGCGATGTATGGCTATCAGGCCGCGGCGCAGGCTGCGTCGACGTTGACAGCGTTCACGGCTCCCCAGACGATCACCGCCGCGGCAGGGTTGGGCGCGCAAACGGACGTGGTCGCCCAAGCCGCTGGCATCCCTGCCGGCACAGCAACTCAGACGGTGGCACCGCTGAGTTCTGTGATGTCCGCCCCGTTGGCCACTGCTGCGGCGCCTAATGCGCTGCAGGGACTCGCCTCGGCCACCTCGTCGATGTCGTCGTGGACGACCTCGTCCACGGCACTCACGTCGGGTATGAGCCTGGCGTCGGGTAGCGGCTCGGCTGCGTCGATGTCTACTTCGGGCATCTCGGCGATCGGCACGGCAAGTTCGGTCATGCAAACTGTGGGCCCGACGGCCAGCGTCTTCGGCAACCAATTCCGTGCTTTGGGATTCGCGCTGGGCGGCGGTTTCGGTTCGGGGACGGGCGTCGTCGGCGCACCCGGTATGGGCAGCGCCGCCGTGAGTGCGGGTGTGGGCCGAGCGGCCTCGGTCGGCATGCTCTCGGTGCCACAGAGCTGGGCTTCGGCCGCCCCGGCATTCAGCCAGGTTGGCTCGGCGCTGCCGGGCATTAGCGCCGGCGCAACTCCGGCGGTCGGGCCGGGCGGGCCGGGAGGCACGCTCGGCGGAATGCCGATGCTAGCCAACGCGACACGCGGTACGGGCAGTCCTATGGCTCCTCCACTCAGAATCGGTTTCCGTCCCACCGTTGTGCAACCCCACGTATACGGGGGATAAGGGAAGGAGGACCATCAGTTCGGCGATGTCGACGCGCACGGCGCTCTCATCCGCGCCCAGGCCGCTTCGCTAGAAGCCGAGCATCAGGCCGTCATTCGTGATGTGCTTGCGGCCGGGGACTTTTGGGGCGGTGTCGGGTCGACGGCGTGTCAGCAGTTCATCACCGAGTTGGGTCGTAACTTCCAGGTGATTTACGAGCAGGCCAACGCCCACGGGCAAAAGGTGCAGACCGCCGGCAGCAATATGGCCAGCACGGACAGCGCGGTCGGCTCCAGCTGGGCCTAACAGCCTTTTCGGGTGCGGCCAGCACAGCTTTGAGTAGGGTGTGCTATCGCGTTTCGATGGGCGCGACATTCCTACACTGAGGAGTCCCGGTCATCAGCAGCTCGGGCACATCCTCTAATCGCTAAGCGTTAACAAGTACGACTCCACTGACTCACGAATCATCGTCGGCTTGCCAGATCGCGTGCAGCGTCAAAGGCTTTGCCGTGATCAAAGAAAGGCATGGGTAACCGGCGCGCGGATAGCAGTGGTGCCATAGCGTCGGCTGCGACGGGGTGCGAAAACAAGAAACCCTGCGCACGATAACACCCAAGCTGCATCAAAGTCAGTGCGGCAGCTGTGGTTTCGACCCCCTCCGCAACCAATTGAAGATCGAAGGCTTCAGCAAGTCCAATGATCGCCCGGACGATCGCCAGATCGCCGGCATTGGAGCCTAGTTCACGCACAAATGACGCGTCGATCTTGAGCATGTCGACGGGAAGGGACTTCAGGTGCGACAGGACGGCGTAGCCGGTGCCGAAGTCATCGATGGCGATCTGGACTCCCACTTCCTTCAGGCTGGCGAGAGTTCGCTGGGTGTTCTCGATGTCGCTAACCACGACGCGTTCCGTGATCTTCAGGCACACTGAGCCGGCATCGATGCCGAACTCATCGATGCTGTCCGCGACAGTGCGGACGAAGCCATTGGCGACCAGCTGGACAGGCGAGACGTTGAGTCGCAACATGACATTTCGTACCAGGCCATGCGATCGCCACATGCTGAACTCAGCGCAGGCTGTTCTGATAACCCATCGGCCCAACTTTCCAGCGACATTGATCGATTCGGCTATGCCGATGAACGAATCAGGCAACAGCAGCCCGCGCGTAGGGTGCTGCCAACGAACCAGCGCCTCGACGGCCAAGATCTCGCCGGTCCGCATGTCGACCTCGGGCAGATAGTGAAGCAGAAGGGCGTTGCTGTCGATCACATCCCGGAGATGCAGTTCGACATCGTTCTGGAAGGCTCCCTTGAGCGACATGTCCTCGGTGAACACCGCGACCTGGTTGCCTCCGGCACGCTTAGCCGTCAGGGCAGCCTGATCGGCCTGGCGGAGGAGATCGGAGACGGTGTCATGCCCTGGAATACCGACCGCCACTCCGATGCTGGCGGTGCGGCTGACCAGTTCGCCGCCGAGCGACACACTGTACTGCAGCATCGTCTGAAGCTGGCGAGCAAATGATTGCGCATCATCGGCGGACATCGGCTGGTTCGGAACGAAGACGAACTCGTCCCCGCCGATCCGGGCGATCACGCCTGGACGTCCGACTTTCCCACGCAGCCGCTGGGCGAATACCCTGATGAACCAATCGCCGGCGGTATGGCCGAGGTAATCGTTGATGGACTTCAGCCGATCGACGTCGATATACAAGACCGCGAAGGTCCGGGTCGTCGCACCGCTAGTCTGCCGTGAAGGTGCGCTATCAGCGCTCGACGATTGTGCAGATCGGTCAGATCGTCGTGTTCAGCCAGGTACTGAAGTTTGTCTTCGGCAGCAATGCGGGCCTGGAGCTGTGCAAACAGGGCCGCGATCGCCTCGAGCACGTTGATTTCTTCTGGCGCCCACGCCCTGTCACCGTATTTGACGAAGCCGAGCACCCCGGTGGTCACCGCCCCTCCCCAGACCAGGGGTGCGGCAGCCACCGAGGGCAGCACTTCCTGGCCATCCGCCGCGACCGGGTATGGGTAACCGTAGGTCGTCGGGTCTGGTCGAACTACGGCAGGTTTCCTGGCGTGCTCGGTACGCGCGAAGAACGGGTCAGCGTCGGCGAAGTAGACATCCGCCAGGGGGTCGGGGTCTCGACGCTCGTATCGCGGTGGCCATTCCGCAACCAACTTCGAGGCCCGGATGTTGTGGTCGTTGTGGCGTAAGAAGCCGGCGTCCACATCGAACTGCTCGACGAGTTGCGCCAGCACCTGTTCGCTCACTTCGTCCGCCGTGCATGCGGTGGCCAGCATCAGTTGAGTGGCAACGGAGGTGACGACGCGATCCAGGGTGCCCGCCATTATGTCCTCCTGTACGGGCGCGTGGCGCGAGCCGCGGCTGTCGCTGCTGGTCCTCAAACATCCAGGTGGTTGCGGTTGTTCGCAGAACGTAGAGACCAGGCTTTACCCCTAAGCGTCAACGCATACCTCCGCCACGCTGGCGCGAGTGGCTAAGGTCACTTCATCGTGCGATCGTTTGGTCCCTCGGCATCGGTGGTCCGCTTCCTCCGAGACCAGCGGTCAGCGGCCACCGAGGGTCAGGTGACGCCGTGGCTTTCCGCGATGTGGCGTAGGTAAGCAGAGCTCACCGAGTCGGCCGGAATCACGACCGATTCTTGCCGTGCGCGCAGTAGGCGAAGACGGGATTGGCGCTGGTGAGATGGACAACCGCCAAGGGATCAAGGTTTGGACGCTCGTATCGCGGTGGCCATTCGGCGACCAACTTCGAGGCCCGGATGTTGTGGTCGTTGTGGTGTACGAAACCGGCGTCCACGTCGAACTGCTCGATGAGTTGGGCGCACCGACCAGCCAGTCCGCAGTAGAGTTAGCAGCAACTTTTCGTAACCGTCAGAGCCAACGCTCTGAATTGCATGTTCGTAGCACTGCGAACACAGCTTGGCGCTGCAAACGCCGACAGAGGATCGTTCGCATCGAGTGGATCAGGTGTCGTGCATCGGCGATCATTTCGCAATGCTGGAGGCGGCCTTGGACCTGGCCACGTTCATTCGACGCGCCGAGCTATATTCGCTGGACGACGAGTTCCCGTTGGCGGCATCGTTCACCATGGTGGCCGGTGGTCCGATCTGGGCACTCATTCGTCGACGCGGCTGAGCACCGAGGAGATGACCATAACTTCCTGCACCGCTCAAGTTCTCGACGCCGCAGACCCCACAGACAATGCGGTATTGGAGCAGCTGCGCGCCGATCCCGTCATCGAATTCATCGACCATCGCGAGGAACAACTCGAGGAATTGCGGAGGCTTCGGCCGCCACCCGATCCGGAGCTGGTTGCCGAACCCTGCCGATGGGCGTACTACCCCTGGCGGAGGGCCGTCGTGGCGGTGCTGGGCCCCCGGGCGTTTCGAGCGGTGCGGTTGGATCGCAACAGGAATCTGATCACCGCCGAGGAACAGGCGCGGCTCGGCGCGCTGCGCATCGGTGTCGCTGGTTTGAGCGTCGGGCATATCATCGCGCACACTTTGGCCGCACAGGGCATGTGCGGCGAGCTTCGGCTGGCGGATTTCGATCGCATTGAGCTGTCCAATCTCAACCGGGTGCCGGCGACCGTACTGGACCTCGGGCTGAACAAGGCTGAGGTGGCCGCTCGCAGAATCGCCGAACTCGATCCGTACCTCCTCGTCCGGGTTCTGGACGTCGGGCTGACAGTCGACACCGTCGACGAGTTCCTCGACGGACTGGACGTCGTTGTCGAGGAGTGCGATTCGTTGGACATGAAGGTCATCCTGCGGGAGCGTGCCCGCGCCCGTCGGATTCCGGTGCTGATGGCGACGAGCGACCGGGGCCTGCTGGACGTGGAACGTTTTGATCTGCAGCCGCAGCGTCCGATTTTGCACGGTCTCCTCGGCGACTTGGAATTTGCGCGGCTTCACGGCATGAGTAGCCGGGAAAAGGTTCCGCACATGCTGCGTTTCCTCGAGGCCGAACAGTTGTCACCCCGAGTTTTGGCGTCCGTGGTCGAAATCGACCGCACGCTGTCGACCTGGCCGCAGGTGTCAAGTGACGTTGTATTGGGAGCGACCGCGATTGCCGAGGCGGTGCGCAGAATCGGATTGGGTGAAGACCTGCGGTCGGGTCGGACCCGCATCGACGTCGGCTGGGCGCTCAATCAGCTCGACGAACCGCAGATGGCCACGGATCGCCCCCCGCCGTCAGCCGAGTATTCAGATCCTGCGCTGCCGGGCGTGTCGGGCGTCATCACCGCCGCCGCTATTCGTGCGCCCTCTGCCGCCAACGCGCAGCCCTGGCATGTGGAGACCGGCCCCGATGTCATCACCATCCGGCTTGCCCCCGAACACACTTCGACACTAGACATCGGTTTACGCGGCAGTGCAGTCGCGCTCGGAGCGGCCCTCTTCAACGCGAAGGTAGCCGCTGCTGCCCAACAGGTGCTGGGGCCGGTGAGCCTGCTGAATGACGTTGGAGGTGTGCCGTTGCAGGCGACGCTGCACCTGCGTGACGGCGGTGATCCCGAACTCGCCGCACTCTATGAACCCATGCTGGCGCGTGAAACCAACCGCCGCCTCGGGACGTCGCGCCCGATTCCCGCCCACACGATCGAACTGCTGCACACCATCGCCGAGCGCGAGGGAGCTCAACTGTGCCTCGTGACCGAGCGCGACGACATCGCCCGTGTGGCAATGATTCTCGCCGCCGCCGACCGCACCCGCTACCTGACGCCGCGACTGCATGCAGAGATGGTTTCTGAGCTGCGCTGGCCCGGTAATCCGTGTCCCGACACCGGTATCGACGTGCTTAGCCTCGAACTCGACCCCGGCGATCTCGCCGTCATCGACATCTTGAAGCGCCCGGACGTGATGGCTCACCTGGCGCAGTGGAATGCTGGAACCGCGTTGGGCGCGGACACTCGCCTTCGCGTGGTGGCGAGCTCTGCCATAGCTGTCATTTCGGTGCCGGGGAGCACCTTGACCGACTTTGCGCGCGGCGGATCTGCCGCGGAGGCGGTATGGATTACCGCACAACAGCACGGGTTGGCTGTCCAACCCATCTCGCCGGTCTTCTTGTACGCCTGCAATGTCGACGAGCTCACCGAATTGTCGACGTCGTTTGCTGACGAACTGGGGGAACTACAGAAAGAGTTCCGGCAGCTTGCCCGCACACCCCCCGACAGTTGGGTTGCGCTCGTGTTGCGATTCACCTTCAGTGACCCGGCTTCGGTGCGGAGCCGTCGCAGTCTCGATCGTGTCAGTTTGCTGCGGCGTTGACACCGGCTACCGTATAGAGGATGTCTGGCTCGCTGGATGACCTGGTCACGGCGGCGGCCGCCGAGTTGATGGCGGCCACCGCGGGCAACTCTGCCGCTATCAGTGAACGGGTGCTCGGCAACTTGGTTGACCACTTCGGCGTGGACTTCGGCTTTCTGCGCCACAACGACCACACGATCCACGCGACAGTGCTCGTCGCTGGATGGCCGCCACGCGAGGAGGTTCCCGACCCTGACCCGATCGGTGTGGTGTATTTCGCCGACGCCGACTCCGTCTTTGCGAGGGCCGAACACCTCAAAGAGCCGGACGTTTTGCGTCCCGATCCTGCGAACGCCGACTATCAGCACAATATCGAGGAGGGTACGGGCGTCCCTGCCAGCTCGCTTGCGTGCGTGCCTCTGCTTTCCGGAGACGTCACCACCGGCACCCTGGGCTT
Source organism: uncultured Actinomycetota bacterium (assembly GCA_963730415.1). GTDB lineage: Bacteria > Actinomycetota > Actinomycetes > Mycobacteriales > Mycobacteriaceae > Mycobacterium. The sequence goes on from CAVSSC010000012.1 coordinate 82,657, forward strand.
TGTCAAATTCGGTGACCGCGAATGGTTACCGGAGGAGCTCAATGCGCTGCAGGCGATCGCCGCACTATTCGCTCAGCTGCAGGCCCGCATCGTCGCCGAAGAGCAAATCCACTACCTCGCTGAACACGATGACCTCACCGGCCTGCTGAACCGCAGGGCGCTGATCGCTTACCTCGACGAGCGACTGGCTAAGGGACAGCCAGGCCCGGTCTCGGTATTGTTCCTTGATCTGGACCGTTTCAAGGTCATCAATGATCAACTCGGTCACAACGCCGGCGACCGGTTCATCGAGGCCTTCGCCGCGTTGCTGCGCGAGGCCACTGACGTTCCCTCGGGCATCGCCCGCTTCGGCGGTGACGAGTTTGTCGTCGTGCCGGCCGCATCAATGGACGTCGAAGGCGCCGAGGCGTTCGCTCAGTCGCTGCGCAATCGAGTTCACAAGCAGGTCGTGATCGACGGTGAGATGCTCACCCGCACTGTCAGCATCGGCGTCGCTGCGGGTCTACCGGGGCGCGACAGCACTTCGGACCTACTGCGCCGGGCAGATCAGGCTGCTGTGGTGGCCAAGACTTCCGGCGGGAGCGAGGTCGCAGCTTTCAGCCGGGAGATGTCCGAAAAGTACGCGATCCGCAACGACATCGAACTGCACCTGGAAGGGACCATCGATAGCGATAACGGCACCTTGGTGCTGCACTACCTCCCGGAGTTCGACATGCGCACCGGTGAGGTCCTCGGGACCGAGGCGCTCATCCGTTGGCAACACCCGACTCGGGGGCTGCTGATGCCCGAGTCGTTCATCGGGGTGGCCGAATCGATCAATCTGGCGGGGAAACTCGGCCGTCTCGTAATGCGCGCGGCCTGTGCACAGTTCAGCCTTTGGCGCTCACGGGGCGTGGGCCACGATGCTGTGCTACGTGTCAACGTATCGCCCGTGCAGCTCGTCGCGGGCGGCATTGTCGACACGGTCGCCGCAACCCTCGAGGAGTTCGGTCTCGATCCCAACGCGGTATGCCTAGAGATCACCGAAAGCGTCGTGGTCCAAGATATCGCCGCCACGCGCAAAACGCTCTTCGGGCTGAAGGACATCGGGGTACAGATCGCCATCGACGACTTCGGTACCGGCTACAGTGTGTTGACGTATTTGAAGTCTCTTCCGGTCGACACGCTCAAGATCGACAGGGGGTTTGTCCGCGATCTCGGTACGAATACGGGTGATCTGGCGATCGTGCAGTCGATCCTGGCCTTAGCGCGCGCTTTCGGACTCGACGTCGTCGCCGAGGGCGTCGAGACTGTCGGTGCGGCCAGGACACTGCTTGATTTGGGTTGCTATCGGGCGCAGGGCTTTCTACTGTCCCGTCCACTCGATAGCGCGGCGATGGAGTCGCTGCTCGCCAGGCACGTCCTACCAATGGACTTCTCCACCATGGGAGATTCGCCACACGACGATGCGTCTACATCAAACAACCAAGGGATCGGCACGTCCCCGCCGCCGACCTCGAATCACTCTGGGATGCAGCCGCTTCAGTGATCGCTCGCTGAATCCTACCGCTCGGCCTTCACAGTCTGGGCGCACACAGATCTCCGATGACGCTAAGAGTCAAGTGGGTGGGAGCGGTGGCTGCTCGCGGCGATCCGATCAAGCATGATGCAAACAGGCCTCGGGAAAACGGCTGACAAGATACATAACTACCGCGGCGGGGTCGGCGAACGCGCCGGACCGGTTGAGCTCGGGCCTGACCGCCCGTAGAGAGACCCGTGACAGATTGCCGTCGTCGCACACCGTTGCGTCGACGGCGACGAGTTCGTCGAGCAGCCCGGGAAACAACCGCCCCAGCACATGCGAGCCGCCAATCGAAAGGGCATGAAAGTTGCCGTTGGCACCGGGCCGCACCTTTCGGTAACCGATCGCGCTCGACGAGCGTCACGGTCTCGTAGAACTCCCCCAAGGACCCGAGCGGCAAGCAAATGAGCCATACCCGCCCACAGACAACGACTCACCTTCATTGGGCCGAACCGCACCGCCATGCCGCCCATAACGACCGCTCCTAACGGACTGAACTCGGTCGGGTCTTTCTCGTCCCGTGTAGCTGTTCCAAATGGGAAGTGCGACCATCCAGACTCGGACGGGCCCTAATCGGCGCTGAGCCAATCGGCCTGTGCCGACGCCTGAATCCCTTAGGCGGGAGCCACTATGCGGCGTGGGCTCGGCGTCTGATCAACGCAGGCACGGGAGCCGCCGGAATGACAGTCAGCGGTGCGGTGGTGGGAAAGCCGTTACGTAATGACCTTATCTCCACATGACGGAGAATGCCTGCCAGCGCCACCGTCGCTTCCTGCATGGCGAAGTGATCGCCCAAGCAGCGACGCGGCCCCGCACCGAAGGGCAGATAATCCCATCGCCTGCGGGCCACAGATCCTGCGGAGGCGAATCGGTCGGGGTTGAAGGCGAGCGGGTCGGGCCACAATTCAGGATCGTGGTGCAGCGCGATGACCGACACCAGCGCCAAAGTGCCGGCCTGGACTCGATAGCCATCGACTGCGATGTCTCGCATGACCATCCGGCCCAGTGCCGCGGTCGGCGGACACAGGCGCATCGCTTCCCGCAGCACTTGAACGGTATAGCCCAGTCGCGGCATATCGGTGGCCGTGACGGGGCCCGCGCCCAGCTCGGCCACTTCGACGGCCACGCGCTGCTGCGCTTGGCGATGGTGACCTACCGCATACAGCGCATAGGTCAGCGCGGTAGCGATGGTTTCATGCCCCGCGACGATGAACAACACGAGCTCGTCGCAGATAGCGCGGTCCGATAACGGTGAACCCGTGTCGGGATCTGCTGCTGCCATCAGAGCCCGCACCAGCGGTGCATCAATGTCCGGGGTGTTGCGGCAAGTTCGCAGAATGTCAGCAGCGAGCCGATGCAGGCCCTCGCTGGCTGCCACGGCGCGCTGCCGGGCACGTGTCGGCCACCATCGTGGCGTGTTGACCGGCCGCATGGCTCGGCCGACCGCCCACGGCACTGTGTCCCGCAATACCGAGGCGACGATATCGTCACGGCCCCGCAGGTCCACACCGAGGATCGACAAACCCAGCGCGCGCAACGTCAAGGCACGGCATTCGCGGTCCAGGTCAATCTCACCGGCGCCGGCGAGCCAGCGTTCGGCGAACTCCTCGGCAAGCGCGGCCACGTGTCCGGCGAACTGCGGAACATTGCGAGTGGTGAAGAGGGGCTGGATGACACGCCGCCGCGGCAGCCACTCCGCGTGCGACATGGTAAGCAGGTTGTCCCCGAGTACCGCACTCAGCTCGTGCGACACGGAAGTCTCTCCCCGCTCAGCCCGCGAGTCAGTACGGCCCAGCAGGTCGTGCGCGCCCTGTGGCGAGCAGATGAGGACGACCGGCGGCATAACCCAGTGCGGCGCGAGCACGATGCGCGTGATCGGTCCCCCCGCAGCCCGTAGTAGCGGCAGCCCGGTTTCGAGATTTCGGAGAGCACGCAGCTGGCGCCAGTGTGGCAGCGGATTAGCCGGGACAGGTGGTAGTCGCTCAACGCCCCCGTCGACGGACATATCTGCCATTCAATTCCACTCGGCGACAGCAATTCTCGCTCAACGTAGTCGATTGCGCTGTCTGTCACCGTTGATTCTCGGCAAGCTGCAAGCATGCTCCGCGTAAATAGTACTGCTTTCGCGGACGCGCGTACGGCCGGCGGCCATGGTGCAGCAATCACTTGCCAGGTTGATGTCCCGAGCAGCAGGCCACGGCGGGCTGTCCGTTAGGCCGCGGCGTTGCGGGGCAGTGCGGGGATGCCTTGGCTTCGTCGAAGGTGTGTCGGTGTTGCAGGCAGCGGTGAAGCTGGCCACGGAGTTTGTTTAATAGGTGACGGTTTGCGGCGGCGTGGCCGTAGCGGTTCGCAACTGAGCTGATGCAGCAGCCCGCGCCTGCTCGACTGGCGTAGTCGTAATGTGCAATCACGCTCTATCCACAAGACAGGCTTCGGTCTCATACCAGCGGTAAAACTCTTGAGTCAGTTGGGTTGTTTCCATGAGGATCTTGGCAACCTGTTCTGGTTCCGCATGCTTCACGAAATCGCGCCGGTTCCACCACATCATTTTTGTTTGGTAGCGCTCATCGGGGTAGGGCGCCGCGGGAATGCCTGCCACAACCCCTCCGGACGAACGCCACCTGTTCAGTACGTAAGCGGCGGCTGTCGCCATGCAGAATTGAACGTCAAGTAGAGCCATCATATGAAAACCGCTGCGGGCAAGAGCGGCGGTAAGACAACGATTCTGGTCAGGATTGTCGGTTACCCATGCCGACTTCATCTCCAAGACGCCGAACGGCACCCGGTCATTGATCATATCGCGGAGGGCCTGTTGGCCTGGCTGTCCCGCCCACTCAACGACCGCATGCGAGTCGTCGGCCGACCGCAGTGGTCCCTTGGCTCGAACACCCGCCACCATCTTTCCGGCGCGGTCGATCGCGGCCAGAAACATGATCGTATCGGCACCGGTGCGCAGAGCATCAACGTCGAGAGCGCACTCCACACCGTGCTTGCGATAGCTGTGCTGCGCGCCGCGTGCATACTCGGTCCACAAGCCTGGATCAGCCGACGGTTGGGAAACCACCAGCGTGCAGTCGATGTCAGGATCACGCCAGCTAAGGCTTTGCGGGAGACGGAATCCATCGACGCTCGCGGCCTCCAGCGGAATTACGGTCATCGGCGTCCTTCATGTCGGGGCGCCGACTTCTAGTTTGTTGTTCTTTGGCGCCTTGGGTACGTCTGGGATGGATTTATGGCTTTCTACAGGCTACGGCCCAGCTGGACACGGTTAGCCGTTCTTTTGACCTTTCTTTTTGGCGAAATCCAGACTCAAGGGATGCAAACGGCCAGCGTACCAAGAGTCATCATATTACAACTCGCAACGTACTCAAGCACTAAAACGACCGTTTTGTCTAAACCGGGGGAATGAAACGCTGGTCAATGCGGCAAGCACCAAGGTGTTTCGTTACTGTCCGGTAATCTCAGCTAGACGGTGCGCTCACCAAGCAGCGCCGCGCTGCTGAACTGCATGTTCGTAATCGGGTAGGTACGGTTCGAATCCCCTCAGCTCTCGGAAGGTGGGCCGGAAGTAATGGTGTGATGCGCGAACTTAAATCTTTCGCTGGCCTTACTCTCAGAGTTAGATGGCAGCCATTCGAGAAGCTTCGTTGAAGCTGCTCAAAACACATAAAGAACGTTTAGCCGGGCGCATACGGCGTCGCTTACATGTGTTGTGAGCACAACTTGATCAGACGCTTTTTTGGTGCGGGGCAACAGGATCGGTTCCGTTCGGATCATAGCTTATTGTTGGCTGAACATTTGCTAGGTCCGAATGTGGCTGCGCCGGATCTGGTGTCGGATCAGTCCTAGTGTCAATACATGAAGACTATGTACTATCTGCAAAAGTACTCGTCGAATCCTTAGCCGAGCCTCTTTCTGGCCATGCACCAAGACGGCGACTATCGCATATTCCATGTCGAATACGCCCAGATGTCTCAGCGGACCGGCTAACGGGGCCCAACACTATGTCGGCGCGCGAGCGTGCGTCTTTTTGTTCTTGCCGCACCACCAGCAGACGCCATAACCTGAGTCGGATCGGACCGCGAGATGGGCCGGGTGCCTGTCGCGGGTGGACGAGAACAGGGCGGCGGGTTCATGGCAGTGCGGACACCGCAAGTGCCCGGCTCGTGCCGAAACTCTCGAAACCCTAGGACGTCTCTGTGGCCGAATTGACCGGCGCGCGGGCGGAAGAACTCGCGGCAATGGACATCTTCGAGGGATGTCGCACCGAGGATCTTGTGCCGTTGGCGGGCTGCCTGCAGCCGCTGCGCGCCGCGGCCGGCCAGGTGCTGATGCAACAGGGCGAGCAGGCTGTTTCGTTCCTGCTCATCTCGTCGGGTACCGCCGAGATCAAACATGTCGGCGACGACGGCGTGGTGGCCGTCGGACAGGCTTCCGCCGGCACGATCGTCGGAGAGATCGCCCTGTTGCGTGACATCCCGCGGATCGCGACGGTCACCACCGCCGAACCGCTGACCGGTTGGATCGGCGACAACGACGCCTTCACCCGGCTGTTGCAGATTCCCGGGATCATGCCCAGGCTGCTGCGCACGGTGCGCCAGCGTCTCGCCGCATTCATCACGCCGATCCCGATACAGGTTCGCGACGGAACCCGCCTGATGCTGCGCCCGGTGCTACCCGGCGACAGCGAGCGGACCGTACACGGACACATCCAATTCTCCAGCGAGACGTTGTATCGGCGGTTTATGACGGCTCGCCTTCCCACCCCGGCATTAATGCACTACCTATCCGAGGTCGACTACGTCGACCACTTCGTCTGGGTGGTGACCGACGGGAGCGACCCGGTGGCTGACGCGCGTTTTGTTCGTGACGAGGCTGATCCAACCATCGCCGAGATCGCTTTTACCGTCGCCGACGCCTATCAGGGCCAGGGGATCGGCAGCTTTCTGATCGGCGCGCTGTCCATCGCCGCCAGGGTCAACGGAGTCGAAAGATTCTCCGCGCGAATGCTTTCCGACAATGTGCCGATGCGCGCGATCATGGATCACTACGGCGCGGTCTGGCAGCGCGAAGACGTCGGCGTCATCACCACCGTCATCGACGTGCCCCGCCGGCGTGACCTGACGCTTCGCCGTGACATGGTTGACCAGATCAAGCGCGTTGCCCGCCAAGTAATCGAGGCGGTCGGCTGGAGTCCGGCACTGGCGTGGGTAAGAGGCGTCTTGTGCTATGAACGGACATGCGGCCGTTCTGGATTGGCCCGGTGACAACTCCCATGCTCACATTGATGGTGGCCGCATGCGCTCATTCACCCGCGCCCGCACCGTCGTCGGCACCCACCAAGTCGCCGCCGGCGAATGCCGTTGCCGTTAACCCCGCCAACATCAAGCGCGTCGTTCGCGAGCTGCCGCCCGGTTATGAGGTGACCACAGGAATCCCCAGCGGAGCCTCTCCGCGAGTGATCTGGAGCCTTGGAGCCGATGCATCAGATATCAGGGCCAAGCCGCCGCAATGCGGGACACTCGCCGACCCCGGCAACGGCCGCGACCAGTCCGCGCAGGGCGTCTCCGGGTCGGGTAGCGGCGGCATCATCGACGCGGTGGTGGTGGCTTTGCCCGGGCCGGTGGACTTGGACCACAACCTCGTTGCGGCGTGTGGCCAGTGGACGATGACCGCCGGGCACACCACGGCAAGTGTTCGCCTCACCGACGCCCCGCATGTCGATGGCGCCGAAACCCTCGGCATGGTGGTCGACATCAAGTCATCCGTCGAGTCGGGCACCGAAATAGATTCGCGCGCATATACATTCACCGCGTACCTGGGCAACTACTACGCGTTCACCACGCTGACCACAGATCCGGGTTCGGTGCTTCCCGCACTGCCACCGCAATTCGCCGCTGATCTGCTTGTCAAAACGGTGTCCACGTTGCGCAGCTGAGCGCCTGCTTTGGGTAGATTGGCCACGATGTTGAAGGTGTTGCTCGCGATCGCAGCTGTGTGCGTGCTCGCCGGCTGCTCATCGGGTGCGGATACCTCCTCGGCGAAGGTCGACATCAGCAAGGTCGCCGAGGTGAAGTCAAGCTTCGGACCCGAGTACAAAGTCACCGACATCACTGAAAGGGCGATCGACCCCAAGCTGCTGTCCGCCCGGAAGCTGCCCGATGGGCTGACTTTCGATCCGGCAAACTGCGCGAAAGTGGCGGTGGGGCCGGAAATGCCACCGGACTTGCAGGGCAATATGGCCGCAGTCTCCGCCGAGGGCAACGGCAACCGGTTCGTGGTCATCGCCGTGGAGACCTCAAAAGCTTTGCCCTTCAACGACCCCGGGAAGGACTGCAGCAAGGTGGCATTCTCCGGGGCGCAAGTGCGGGGCGGCATCGAAGTGGTCGATGCGCCGCACATCGACGGGACTCGCACGCTGGGCGTGCATCGCGTCCTACAAGCGCTGGTGGCCGGGAGCGCCCGCACCGGCGAGCTCTATGACTATTCGGCTCAATTCGGTGATTACCAGGTGATCGTCATCGCCAATCCACTGGTAATCCCCGGGCAGCCGGTTGTGCCGGTCGATACCCAACGTGCCCGCGACTTACTCGTCAAGGCGGTAAAGGCGGTCCGCAGTTAACGCACGCCGCGTGGCCGGAACTGGATGCTGACGCGCGGGCCGACGGGTGCCGACGTCTTGGGGACGGCGTGCTCCCAGGTGCGTTGGCATGATCCACCCATCACCAGCAGATCGCCATGTGCCTGCGGAAGCCGTAACGACGGGCCGCCGCCGCGCCGCCGCAACGCGAAGGTGCGGGTGGCGCCCAGGCTGATGATCGCCACCATGGTGTCCTGGAAGCTGCTGCGGCCGATGGTGTCGCCATGCCAGGCGACGCTGTCGGAGCCGTCGCGGTAACAACACAACCCCACCGTGGTGAAGGGCTCACCGAGCTCGCCCGCGTAAATGTCGTTGAGCCGCCGCCGCAGCCGGGCCAGCAGCGGATGTGGAGGATCTTCGACCGTGAGGTCGTGAAAACTCACCAGCCGCGGCACGTCGACCACCCGGTCGTACATTTGGCGGCGTTCCTCCCGCCACGGCACCGTCGACAGCAGGGCGTCGAGCAGGTCATCGGCACCTGTGAGCCAGCCGGCGCGGATTTCGATAAAGGCGCCGTCACCGAGTTGTCTGCGCTCGGTGTGCTGGAACAGGGAGCCTTGTACCGCGATCTCCACGGCGCTCAGTCTATCGCACATCCGTTCGATGGCATGGTCCGCGCGGCGGGTGTGTGACGGGACCGGCAAGGTCGGCGCGGCTACGGTTGAGCTGTGGGTGTGGTTGAGCTGGGCACCAATTCCGAGGTGGGCACGCTACGGGTCGTCATCCTGCACCGCCCCGGCGCCGAGCTGCGGCGGCTCAATCCGCGCAACATTGACCAGCTGCTATTCGACGGGTTGCCCTGGGTCGCTCGCGCGCAAGAGGAGCATGACCAGTTCGCCGAGCTGCTGCGTTCCCGCGGCGTAGAGGTGCTGCTGTTGTCGGACCTGCTGACCGAGGCGCTGACCCACAGCGGGGCCGCGCGGATGCAGGGTGTCGCCGCTGCAGTCGATGCACGTCGGCTCGGAGTGCCGTTGGCGCAAGAGCTTTCGGCCTACCTGCGGGGCCTGGACCCGGGCAGGCTGGCTCAGGTGCTGATGGCCGGCATGACGTTCAACGAATTGCCGTCGGACACCCGGACCGACGTGTCGTTGGTGCTTCGCATGCACCACGAGGGCGATTTCGTCATCGACCCCTTGCCGAACCTGGTGTTCACCCGTGACTCGTCGATATGGATCGGGCCGCGGGTGGTGATCCCGACGCTGGCGCTGCGGGCCCGGGTTCGCGAGGCGTCGTTGACCGATCTCATCTATGCCCATCACCCGCGGTTCACCGGTGTGCGGCGTGCCTACGAGTCGCGCACCGCTCCCGTCGAGGGTGGTGACGTGCTGCTGCTCGCCCCCGGTGTGGTCGCGGTCGGGGTCGGTGAGCGGACCACCCCGGCCGGTGCGGAAGCGTTGGCCCGCAGCCTTTTTGACGACGACCTTGCGAACACGGTGCTCGCGGTGCCGATCGCTCAGCGGCGTGCGCAAATGCACCTGGACACGGTGTGCACGATGGTCGACACCGACACCGTGGTGATGTACGCCAACATCGTCGACACGCTCTCGGCATTCACCATCCAGCGCACGCCCGACGGAGTCACCATCAGCGATGAGGCTCCATTTCTCGAGGCCGCGGCCAAGGCGATGGGGATCGACAAGCTGCGGGTCATAGATACCGGTTTAGATCCCGTCATCGCCGAACGCGAGCAGTGGGACGACGGCAACAACACCTTGGCATTGGCGCCCGGCGTCGTGGTCGCCTATGAGCGCAACGTGCAGACCAACACCCGCCTGCAGGACGCGGGTATCGAAGTGCTGACCATCGCGGGCTCCGAATTGGGCACCGGCCGTGGCGGTCCCCGCTGCATGTCCTGTCCTGTCGCCCGCGATCCTCTCTAGCGGGTCGGCTCCGACACTAACGCCAACTGGGCAGCCAGATCTCCATGTTCCACGTCTGTTGTGAAATCGGCAGACCGGTGAGCACCGGGAACAGCCAGGCGAAGTTGGTCACCACCAAAGCAACGTAAAAGCTCACGGCGATCAGTCCCAGCGTGCGTCGTTCAGAGCTCAGAGCACGCCCTCGACTAGGGGAGTAGAGAATATCGCCGCAAATCAGCGCGATGGCCATCACCAGGAACGGCGCCATTGTCGCCGCATAGAAGAAGTACATCTGCCGGTCGATGTCGGCGAACCAGGGCAGCCATCCGGCGCAGTAGCCGACCCAGACCACGGCGTAACGCCAGTCGCGGCGGACCAGCATTCGCCAGGTCGTATATACCAGCACCGGCACCGCCAGCCACCACATGGCGGGAGTGCCCACCAGCATTTCTGCTTTGACGCACGACTGCGCGCCGCACCCGGAAACGTTTTGCTGATCTATCGCATAGAGAACCGGCCGCAACGACATTGGCCAGCTCCACGGTTTGGATTCCCACGGGTGGTAGTTGCCGGCGGAATTCGTTAAGCCCGCATGGAAGTGGAAAGCCTGGGCGGCGTAGTGCCATAGCGAGCGAATCGCGTCGGGCAAGGGGATAACGCCATGGGGACCAATTGACTGGCCTACCTCATGCCGGTCGATCGCGGTCTCGGACGCGAACCAAGGCGCGTAGCTGGCCAGGTAAACCATGAGCGGGATGAACGCCAGCGCATATGCGGTGGGGACCACGTCACGTCGCAAGACCCCCAGCCACGGCCTGAGTATCTGGTACTGACGCCGTGCCGCCACGTCGAACGCCAGCGACATCGCACCGAAGAACAGCACGAAGTAAAGACCGGACCACTTTGTCCCGCAGGCCAATCCGAGGAGGACGCCCGCCAAGAACCGCCACCATCGCACACCCAGCCGCGGACCCCACACCGTTTCGGCGTTGCGGCCCTCCAGGAGCGCGACGTGCATCCGTTGACGAACCTGATCGCGGTCGACGATGAGCGCGCCGAACGCCGCGACCACGAAGAAGGTGAGTAAGCCGTCGAGCAACGCAGTCCGCGCGGCGACAAAGCTGACGCCGTCGCAGATGACCAGCACGCCGGCGATAGCGCCGACAAGAGTCGAGCGGCTGATGCGCCGGACGATCCGCATCACCAGCGCCACCATGACGACGCCAAGCAGTGCACCGGTGAACCGCCAGCCGACTCCGTTGTAACCGAAGATCGCCTCACCGATCGCGATCAGTTGCTTGCCGATCGGTGGGTGGACAACCAGGCCGAACCCGGGATTGTCTTCCACTCCGTGGTTATGCAGCACCTGCCAGGCCTGGGGTGCGTAGTGCTTCTCGTCGAAGATGGGTGTGCCGGCATCGGTCGGTGAGCCCAGGTTGAGGAATCGGGTCACCGTTGCCAGCAGTGTGATCACGCCGGTCGCGACCCAGCCGCGGATGTGATCGGTTGGCCCGAAATCGGCCACCGGAACCAGCGGTCCCGGGTTGACGACGGGCACGACACGCTCCTGCACTGCGACGGAGGTTTCACGGGGCGGGGCGGACATCGGTGTCGATCGTAGGCTGTCCGTCATGTTGCGTCCTGAAAGCTGGACTGGACTAGCGGGTGAGAGTCCCGTCCCGGTAGGTACCGGAGCGCCGGGTAGCAGGCCCCGGTTCGTCGTGGAGACGCGGCGGGCTGAGCGGGGTGTCAAGAGCCTCTTCGGAGGGAGCAAGTGTGCGGGCCGTAGCGTCAAGCGAACTCTGCAGCCTCGTCACAGTCACAACGGAGGAGCCGAGCCGCTCATGTCACGGCGAAGGCCATGTCCGGCGAGCCCTGGTCCGGGGTTAGTTCGTCGGGTTCTTCCGGGGTATGGGAGGCGGCACGTACACACAGTCTGGTTCGGAACAGGAGAGACCCGTCTGCCTGGCCTTCGTCGGGCAAAGACCAGGGGTATAAGCCGATGGTGAAAGCTCTTGGAGGGCAGCGGGAGTCCGATGGGGTCGTAGTACCGCTGATCGGCGTGCAACATAACGCGCCGGGAGGGAAGGGCCCTGACTTTGATCACGCGGGCGAAGCGGGTAAGCGCGAGGGCATGACCGGTATGTCTCGGTCCAACCACCCCGGCAGGCCACGGCTTGCCGTAGCCGACGACGAGCCTCTTGCGGCGTCGCCGGTGAAAGTGCGAGAACTGCAACGCACGCTATGGGCTGCGGCCAAGCAGTCTTCGGGTCGGCGTTTCCACGCCCTGTATGACCGTGTGCACAGGGGTGACGTCTTGTGGGAGGCGTGGGAGCGGGTGCGTCAGAACAGGGGTGCGGCCGGGGTGGATCGTGTCACCTTGGTCGCGGTGGAGGACTACGGCGTGGACCGCATGTTGCGCGAGTTACGCCATGACCTCCGCGAGGGTGTGTACCGTCCGGCGCCGGCGCGTCGGGTGGAGATCCCGAAACCACGAGGCGGTAAGCGGCCGTTGGGGATTCCCACGGTGCGGGACAGGGTGGCCCAGACGGCGGCCAAGATCGTGCTGGAACCGATCTTCGAGGCGGACTTTGTGTCGTGCTCGTATGGGTTTCGGCCGAAGCGGTCGGCTACACAGGCGATGGAGCGGTTGCGTACCGGGTTCATCGAGGGTCACACATTTGTGGTGGAGTTTGATATCGCTAATTTCTTCGGCGAGATCGACCATGAGCGGCTGCTCACGCAAGTGAGTCGTCGGGTCTCGGATCGGCGGATACTCAAACTGCTGCGGTTGTGGCTGCAAGCAGGAGTGATGGTCGACGGGGTGGTGGCGCGGACGGTCGCGGGCACTCCGCAGGGTGGGGTCATTTCCCCGCTTCTGGCCAACATCTATTTGCACGTGCTTGACACCGAACTGACTCGACGGGATGTGGGTGAGTTGGTGCGTTACGCCGATGACGGTGTGGTGCTGTGCCGATCGGTGGCACAGGCCGAGCACGCCTTGGAGGCGGTGGGAGACATCCTGTCGTCATTGGGGTTGCGGCTGCATCCGGGTAAGACGAAGGTGGTCGACTTGCGGGACGGTTGTGAGGGCCTGGATTTTCTGGGTTGTCATTTCCGGGCTCGCATGTCGGGGCGGTTATGGGAACAGCGGCGGATCGTGCGCTACTACCTGCACCGTTGGCCCTCCCAAACGGCACTGGTTCGGTTGCGCGAGAAGGTTCGTGACCGCACCGGCCGTCACCGGGTCGGAACCGACATCCGTGAGGTGATCGCGGAGCTCAATCCGATCCTGCGCGGGTGGGGTAACTACTTTCGTACCGGCAATGCCGCCGACAAGTTCCGCCAGGTCGACAGTTACGTGGTGTGGCGGCTGTTCCGCTTGATGGTCAAGAAGCGGGGCCGCAATCTACGTGCTGGTCAAGCCGATCAGTGGACTGAAGAGTGGTTCAACGGGCACGGCCTGCATCGCCTGCGCGGCACCATCCGCTATCCGAAGGCCGCGTAACCATGCCCAGAAGATCATCGGTAAGCCGTGTGCGGGAAAACCGCACGCACGGATTGAAAGGGGGATGGGGAAACGGGTCTGCCTTGCGGACACCGCGCCCCTGACTACCAATGACCTCTGGCCGCCTGTTGCTGGGCGCGACCCCCTTGGGCCAGCCGTCGGACGCCTCGCCCCGCCTGATCGACGCCCTGGCCCGCGCCGATGTGGTGGCGGCCGAGGACACCCGGCGGGTGCGGACCCTGGCCAAGGCGCTCGACGTTGCGATCACCGGTCGGGTGATCAGCCTGTTCGACCGGGTCGAGGCGGCCCGGGTGGACTCCCTGATCGCCGCGATCGAAGCCGGTGCGACGGTGCTGGTGGTCAGCGATGCCGGGATGCCGGTGATCAGCGACCCAGGTTTTCGGCTGGTCACGGCGTGTGTGGATGCCGGCCTGCCGGTGCACTGCCTGCCCGGGCCGTCGGCGGTGATGACCGCGCTGGCCGTGTCGGGTCTGCCGTCGGAGAAGTTTTGCTTCGAGGGTTTCGCTCCGCGTAAGAAAACAGCGCGCCAAACATGGCTGGCCTCGCTGGCCGACGAGCGGCGCACCTGTGTGTTCTTTGAATCGCCGCGCCGGTTGGCCGCGTGTTTGCGCGACGCTGTCGAGCAACTCGGCGGTTCGCGTCGGGCGGCAATTTGCCGGGAACTGACGAAGGTGCACGAGGAAGTGGTGCGCGGATCGCTTGAAGAGCTGGCGACGTGGGCGGCCGACGGTGTGCTGGGCGAGATCACCGTCGTGCTGGCCGGCGCCACCCCGCGCGCCGACCTGCCGTCGCTGGTGGCGCAAGTGCAGGACCTGGTCGCGGATGGTGTTCGCGTCAAAGACGCCTGCGGTGAGGTGGCCGCCGCTCATCCGGGGGTGCGCTCGCGCCAGCTCTACGACGCGGTCCTGCAGTCACGCCGCGAGTGAGGGGTCAACCGGCTGAGCTCACGGTCGCAATGCACGGCAGCCCGACGATGGGAGATGCCTTATGCAGGCATTCCGCCCATTCGGCGTCAGGATCGGAGTCGGCGGTGATCCCACCGCCGACGCCCAGCACGGCGCTACCCGCAGCGTCGAACTCGACGGTGCGGATCGCGACGTTCAGTTCGCATCCTGCCACGGGGGAAGCTAAACCGATTGTGCCGCAATATATTCCACGACGAGTATGTTCCCATTGCGAGATCAGTTGGCGAGCACGATGTTTGGGCGTTCCAGTGACCGAGGCCGGGGGGAAGGCGGCATCCAGCAGCGCCGACGTCGGCAGTTCGACAGGAACCCGCGCCGACACCGTGGACACCAGGTGCCACACGCCCGGTGCACGCCGGACGACCAATAATTCCGGCACGGTGACGGTGCCGACGATCGCTACCCGGCCAAGGTCATTGCGGACCAGGTCCACGATCATGATGTTTTCGGCTACCTCTTTCGCCGACGCTCGCAGCGCCGACGGCCAGGCATCCAATGGCAGGGTGCCCTTGATTGGGCTGGACGTTACGACGGTCCCACGCCGCCGCAGGAAAAGCTCTGGAGACAGCGACGCCACCGCACCCCACGGTCCAGCGACATAGGCCGCCCGGGCCGGAGAGGTGCGTGCGACGCCGTCGATGAAGAAGTCGAGCGGGGCGCCGGTGACTGTCCCGGTGAATTGCGTGCACACGCACGCTTGGTAGACCTCGCCGGCGCGGATGGCCTCCAGGCAGGCCTGTACCCCGTCGCGGTGTGCTGCCCGGTCGGCGGTGCCCCAGTCGATCCGGCAATCGCGCGCCGGCGCCGGTGTTGCTGCCAGTGCGGCGGTTAGCCAATCCGGCATCGGCGCACCAGACAGGCTTTCGTACCACCACTGTCCGTCCCGGTCGCGGCGCAGCACACAGTCGGTCCAGCCGCCGGCGGCTTCGGGGATCCGGTTCGGCCGCTCGTCGGCACCGGGATCGGGATAAGAAAGGTAACCAATCCAGCCGCCGCCCACCGCTTGCGACTCGAGTGTCCGCGAGCCCAGCTGGACCGCGAAGGCGTTGCCGACGTCCACCGGCTGCGCCGACAGACTCGGGGCGATGACCGCCAGCGCACCGAACCAGTCGCCGGTCAGCGCGGCCGGCGGTGGGAGATCGAGCCGGGCCGTGGCGTCACCCACTGCGCGCAGCACTGCGGGTGCGGCGCCAAGATCGCCGAGCCGGTCGATTCGCACCGCCCTAGCTTGACAGAACGGCGGATTTTCGCACCCCAGGCGTCGGTCGCTTAACCGCGGCTGACGTCGCGAGCGGTCGCCAGGGCCGCCAGCTTGTCGGGGTTGCGCATCACGTAGAAGTTCGTGATCTTGTCGTCTGCGATCTCCACCGTGATCACGCCCTCGAGGCGTCCGCGGTAGTAGAGCAACACCGCCGGAGCGCTGTTGCAGTTGACCATCTCGACGTGCAACTCCGTCTGAGTTCTGCGCACCAGTCCGGCGATGGCCCTGGCCACCCGCGCGGCGCCGACCACCGGCCTGCGCGCCGCGGACACCTTGCCGCCGCTGTCGGCCGTCCAGGTGGCGTCCGGGGCGAGCATCGTCATCAGCGCCTCCACGTCACCGCTGGCCGCCGTTTCCAGGAACTGCGCGGTGAGCTGTGCGTTGCGTTGCGGGTCTACCGCGTCGAATCTCTTCCGCCGCGCCCGTACGTGTTCACGTGCCCGGTGCGCCACCTGTCGTACGGTCGGCGCCGGTCTGCCCACCGCCTCGGCGATCTCGCCGTAGTCGAAACCGAACACCTCGCGTAACACGAACACCGCCCGCTCGTCGGGGCTCAGTGTTTCCAGCAAGACCAGCATCGCCATCGAAATCGATTCCGCTAGAACGACATCGGCCGAGGGGTCCTGGTCGTCGAGTAACAGCGGCTCGGGCAGCCACGGCCCCACGTACTCCTCGCGCCGGCGAGCGTCGGCCCGCAGCGCGTTGAGCGCCTGGCGGGTGACCAGCTGGGCCAGGTAGGACTTGGTGTCGCGGACCGTCGCCAGGTCGACCGCCGCCCACCGCAGGTAGCTGTCCTGCAACACATCGTCGGCCTCGGTCGCCGAGCCCAGCATTTCGTAGGCGATGGTGAACAGCAGCGGCCGCAGCAGGGTGAACCGTTCGGCGTGCTCACTGCCGGTCGGTGCGCGCATCATCGCAACGCGGCCTGCTGATCGGCCGGTAGTTGTGCGGGCCGCTTGCCGCCTTTAAGCCAGAAGTACGAGCCGGGTTTGGCGGCCTCGCGCCGGATGGCCCACAGCGTGCCTTTGCAGATCGCTTCCTTGAGGGAGGCCGCTACCCGGCCTGCAAACGACCACGTTCACCGGGGTGTCATCGGTATGGGCGAGCTGGACGGTGCCGTGCGAGCGGCCCAGGCTGATGCACTGACCGACGAACGCCTGGTTGAGCACCGCGGGCGTGTTTCCACCGATGCGGCTGAGCACGGTGTTGGCGGCTTGGGCGCCCAACGGCCCGGCGGCCTGGCAGCTCATCCGCAACGGCTGGCCCGACGGCGCGGCAGCGTCACCCGCGGCGATGACGTATTGGTCGTCGATGCTGGTCAGTGTTTCGTCGGTGAGCAGCCGGCCCAGCGCGTCGGTGCGCAGACCGCTGCGCGCAGCCAGATCCGGCACGGCGAACCCCGCCGTCCACACGGTTGCCGCGCTGGGCAGCACAGCGCCGTCGCTGAGCACCACCGCGTCCCAGCGCACCTGGCTGGCTCTGATGGGTTCCAAGACGGATTCCAGCACGTTGACACCCAGGCTGCGCAGTCGCTTGGCCACCGAACGCCGGCCCCGCTTGCTCAGCGACGGACCGAGCATGCCGCCGCAGACCAGGGTCACCGGGCGTCCCCGCTCGGCCAGCTCGGAAGCCGTTTCGATGCCGGTCAGTCCGCCGCCGACCACGGTGATGGGAGCGGCCAGCGGCAGGTCGGTGAGCGCATAGCGCAGCCGCTGCGCGCTTTCCAGGTCGGCTACTGAATAGGCGAATTCGGCTGCGCCGGGCACCGTCGGGGGCATCGCGCCGGTGCTGCCCACGGCGTAGATGAGGTAGTCGTAATTCAGCGCGGAACCTGAGCTCAGCAGGACTCGCCGGCCAGCGGTGTCGATGCGGTCGGCGCTGTCGACGACCAGCCGGATGCCGTCACCGAGCAGCGTGCCGTAATCGACGGTGGCGGTGCCGGTGTCGGCGACCAGCTGGTGCAAGCGGATTCGCTCGACGAAGACCGGACGGGGGTTGACGACGGTGATGTCGATGTCGGCGCACTGCCGCAGATGATTGGCGGCCAGGGTTCCGGCGTATCCGCCGCCGACGACGACGACACGAGTTCTTTGGGCGGCCATCTCGGTCATTGCTGTCTCCTCATTCTCGCGGGACGTGTGACCTTGAGACACCGCAGGTCGGCCAGGCGTGACAATCCGGGCCGCGATTGTGAGCTGTCTCACTGGTGAGCCCGGCCGTCAGACCCGGGCTGGCCGCTCAAACACCCTGGGGAAAGAAGGCGAAGTTGTTGACGTAGACGCCGTGGGCCGCCCAGCCGTCCTCGCCGGCCGCCGATGTTTGCCGGGTTCTGATGCTGGGCTGCGTCGAACTCTTCGACCGGCCGCCGAGCGTCACCGAGGTCGAAGTAACCCGCGTAGCCGAGCCCGCTCAAGAACTCGGTGATCTCGGCGACGGCGTTGGGGTGATGGCGTTCCTCGGCTTCCACCAGAACCGCTGGCCGGTTGCGCGTGAGTGTGTCCACGGCGCCGCGCAACACGGCCAGTTCGTGGCCCTCCACGTCGATCTTGACCAGGCCGACGTCGTCCAAGTGCAGGTCGTCGAGGCGCTTGACCGGCACGTCGATGCTCTGGACCCCACTGCCATTCACGTCGCTTAGGACGTTGTTGGTGTCGATCGTGCTGCGGCCCGGCTCGGACTCGACCACCCGCATGGCCGTCACACCGGGCTTGTCCGATAGCGCCACCGCTTCCACCCGGACTGCCGCGCCGACCGCGTCGAACATCGACGCGAGATCGCGGGCCTGGGCCAGCCGGGGTTCGAACGCAATCACCGATCGCGACGACGCGACCATCGCGATCGTGAACTCGCCGACGTCGGCTCCGATGTCCAGCGAGACCCGGTTTGGATCGCACAAAGACGCCGCCAGCTGCACGTCCAGGCGGGATTCGCCGAGACGTTGCAGGATGCGGTATTTCCGCCGCCAGAACAGGCGTGGTGCGACAGTCTTTGCCGTCGGCGCGAGCCAACGTTTGGCCGAGCGTGCGACGGGCATCTCTGGTGTCTCCAGCAGCAGTGCTTAGGGAGCCTTCAGCTTAGTCGACGCAGCCGTCGGCCAATGTTTCCCGGCGCCGGGGTCTACTCGCTTGTATGCAAGTCACATGCGGGCGCGTTTTGGGCCATAGCCGCAGCTTGGGCCTGAGCCGGGTGGTGCGTGATACGCTGCGGTACACCAATTCGTGGCCTGTCCTGGGCCGAAACACCAGCCAGACAAGCCGCGAAGTGTGCATTGAAAGAAGCAACCTTGAGGACGACTACCCCCTGATTGGGCCGGGCGCCCAGCTGGGACATGTGCCCCGTATCGGAGGAGCCCGTGCCGCGCAGCCTGGATCTCGTCGTCACCTCCGTCGCCGCCCAACTGATGGAGGCCACGGGATCCACCGCGACTGAGGTGAGTCAAAAGGTACTCGCGCAGCTCGTCGAGCAGTTCGATGTGGACGCCAGCTTCTTGCGCCACCACGACCACGACATCCGGGCCTCGGTACTGGCTGTGGTGCACGACATCGAAACCACCCGCAAAACCCTCGCCGAGCTCAAAGAGGTCGGCGTCCTGCTAGCCATCGACGACTTCGGTACCGGCTATGCGGTTCTGTCACACCTGAAGTCCCTCCCGGTCGACATGGTGAAGATAGACGCCGGATTCGTGCGCGACCTGGGGACCAACGCCGGTGACCTGGCCATCGCTCGCGCCATCATCGGGCTCGCCGAGGCATTTGGCCTGCAACTGGTCGCCGAGGGAGTCGAGACACCTGTTGCCGCACCGACTTTGATGCAACACAGGTGTCACCGGGCGCAAGGCTACTTGTTGTCGCGCCCCGTCCCTGGCGATGCAATGGAATCTTTGCTGTCCGCGCGCTGGATGCCGATGCCGTTCCTCGCTGACCACGAGGCGTTGTCGTTGGGCGCGGTCTAACACTGGTGACGATGTTCCGTTCGTTGAAGAAAAGCGTGCTGGCCGTTGCCGCGTGCGCGGCACTGGTGCTGAACGGATGTGGTGGTCACAGTAACCCCGGGCCGTTGTCCGCGATGATCAGCCCGGCCATACCACCCACCGTTCAGGAGATACCCAATCCACTGCGCGGCCAGTACGAAGATCTCTTGGAACCGCTTTTCCCACAGGTCAATCCGGCGCAGAAGCGGTATCCGGCATGGCCCGCGTCATATGACGCTAGTCTGCGTATCTCCTGGCGGCAGTTACAGCCCACCGACCCGC
Organism: uncultured Actinomycetota bacterium; assembly: GCA_963730415.1. Lineage (GTDB taxonomy): Bacteria > Actinomycetota > Actinomycetes > Mycobacteriales > Mycobacteriaceae > Mycobacterium. The sequence goes on from CAVSSC010000012.1 coordinate 102,724, forward strand.
GCACGTTGCCACCCGATGCTCCTGACGATCGCAAGTTCGACTTCAGCGTGATCGATGATGCGCTGACGAAACTGGCCAGCCGAAACATGCGGCTGACCCTTCGCGTGTACGCCTACAACTCCTGTTGCAACGACTCCTATCCGAACAACACGAATATCGCGGTTCCCGACTGGGTGCGTGCCATTCCCGGCGCCACCACCAGCTATCCCGGGCCGCCGAACAGCCCCGCAGCCGGGGTGACGCAGGTGGTGCCGAACTGGAACGACGCCGATTATCTCAACGATTTCGGGCAGCTGCTCGCCGCGCTCGGTCGCCGTTATGACGGCGACGAGCGACTCAGCGTGTTCGAGTTCTCCGGGTACGGGGATTTCGGCGAGAACCAAATCACGTATTTGCGTGACTCGCTGGGCGCGCCGGGACCCACTGCCGACGACAGCATGGCAAAGCTGGGGTATTACAGCCAGTTCCGCGATCAGAGCATCACCAAAGGGTCCATTGGGCAGCTGGTAGCGGCGAACGTCAACGCTTTCCCCCATACCCAATTGGTGGCGACTCCGCAGAACCCGGAGATAGTGCGCGAACTGCTCGCCGACGACGTCACGAAAAAATTGTCCGCGCCGGTCGGCATCCGCTCGGATTGCCTTGGTGTGCAGTCCCCGTTGCCGGAATGGGCCGAGTCCAACGACTCTCACTACGTGCGGTTCAACGACGCGGTCGTCAACGCGATCAAGCAGCGGCTCACCTCGGCGCTGGTGATCACGGAGTGGTGTCGGCTGCCGAACGGAACCGACCCCCGGTCGTACTACGAAAAGGGTCTGCACGACGTCGTCAGGTATCACGTGTCGATGACGTCGAGCGCCAACTTCCCCGACCGGGATTCGACTTCAGCGATGGATCCCAAGCTGTATCTGCTTTGGGCCCAAGCCAATACGTCCGCCGGCTATCGGTACTCGGTCGAGGCGACGCCGGGATCGCAATCGATCCAGGGCAAGGTGGCGACCATTTCCGTCGTCTGGACCAACTACGGCTCGGCAGCCGCCACTGAGCAATGGGTGCCCGGCTACAAGCTGGTGGATTTCTCTGGAGCGGTGGTTCGGAGCCTGCCGGCAACGGTCAACCTCAAGACGTTGGTCCATGACGACTCCAGCCAGTCACGTGAGGAGGCGGTTCCGGAGTCATCCACTGAGTCAGTGCATGTCGACGTGACAGGCTTGGCGCCGGGTCACTACACGGTGGGGGCGTCCGTGGAATGGCAACAGCACAAACCGGGCGCCTCACATGTCGTGAACTACGCGCCGATGGCGTTGGCTCGCGACGGCCGCGACGGATCCGGGCTGTATCCAATTGCAACACTTGACATCCCGAGCGACTCGACGTCAGCCAACGGTCAATGACATGTCGCAACCCTAGAGCCTCACAACGACGCCATTCGGCGCGCTTCAATTAGCGAGCGGCTAGAGAGGTATTAGTCGATGGATTTCCGTACCTTTGTCCGGACCCCTCAACGCCCGCTGGAGGGCGTTCGTGGGCCGAGATGGACTGGGTCGTGCATGATACGGTTTCTAGCTAATATCTATCCGTGACCTGCCCCGGTCCGAATACACCCAGCAGACAACCATACGAACCAAAGAGCCCCTTCGATGCGCGTCGGCGCGTATTCGAAAGGACTCGCCGTGAAGACCGTCCCCTGATGGGGCTAGCTGTTCAATAATTGCGGTGGCCGCCCAGATTGGATATGTGCCCCGTATCGGAGGAGCCCGTGCCGCGCAGCCTGGACCTGGTCGTCACCTCCGTTGCTACTCAGCTGATGGAGGCTACGGCATCCACGGCGACCTTGGTGAGTCAAAAGGTACTCGCGCAGCTCGTCGAGCAGTTCGATGTGGACGCCAGCTTCTTGCGCCATCACGACCACGACATCGGGGCCTCGGTACTGGTCGCGGAGTGGCCACCGCGAATCGACGTTCCAGACCCGGATCCGCTTCCCGTTGCCCCTTTCACCAGCATCGACCCGCTGCTCGCACAGTGCGAACACGGCAGGAAACCGGTCGTGATACAGCCGGATCAGCCCAAACGCTCGTTCCGGCGCTGGATGGGGGGAGCCAAGCAGCCCAATTCACCGTCCGTGGCCGCCGCACCGTTGGTCTCGGGCGAGGTAACGACCGGCTTGCTCAGCTTCGTCAAGGTCGGCAGCCGCAAGTGGAAGCAAGAAGAGCTCAATACGCTCGAGGCGGTCGCCGCCCTGTTCGCGCAGCTTCAGGCCCGCATCGCGGCCGAAGAAAAGCTTCGCTATCTGGCTGAGCACGACGATTTGACGGGTCTGTACAATCGTCGTGCGCTGGTCGCGTATCTGTCCGAAAGGCTCGCTCCCGGAAGACCAGGACCCGTCACGCTCTTGTATCTCGACCTCGACCGGCTAAAGCCGATCAACGACTATCTCGGCCATACCACGGGCGATTGGTTCATCAGGGTCTTCGCGCGACGCATTCAGGTCTGTGCGGAAAGTCAGTGCATGATAGCTCGGCTGGGCGGCGACGAGTTCGTCGTCATTCCGGACGAGCCGATGCCGTCGGAGGCTGCGGAGTCGTTAGCCCGTCGCCTGTCGACGATGCTGTGCGAGCGCCTGGCCGTCGGCGGCCACATGATCACCCGCACCGTCAGCATCGGCCTGGCGGTGGGCATGCCGGGGCGTGACAACTGCACCGCTCTACTCCGTCGTGCCGACCAGGCCGTGTTGACCGCCAAGCGCGCCGGCGGGAACCAGATCGCAACATCCACCGATGATCTGTCGCTCAAAAGCGCCTTCCGCAACGACATCGAGCTGCATCTGCAAGGCGATATCGACAACGACGCGTTGTTTCTGCACTACCTGCCCGAGGTCGATTTGTGGACCGGCGCCGTCGTGGCGGCCGAGGCGCTGGTCCGTTGGCGGCACCCGATCTGGGGACTGCTGCTGCCGGACTCATTCATCGGCGTAGCCGAATCGACCAACCTTGCCGGGGAGTTGGGCCGGTGGGTGATGCGCAGCGCCCTCGCCGAATTCAGCCGGTGGCGAGCCAACGGCGTGGGGCAAAACGCGGTGTTGCGCATCAATGTGTCGCCCGTTCAGCTGATCACCCGCGGCTTCGTTCGTAGCGTCGCCGACACCATCGAGGAGTTCGGCATCGATGCTGGATCGGTGTGCCTGGAGATCACAGAGCGCGCTGTGGTGCACGACATCGAAACCACCCGCAAAACACTCACGGAGCTCAAAGAGGTCGGCGTGCAGCTAGCCATCGACGACTTCGGTACCGGTTACGCCGTGCTGTCGCACCTGAAGTCCCTTCCGGTCGACATGCTCAAGATCGACGCCGGATTCGTGCGCGATCTCGGGACCAACGCCGGTGACTTGGCCATCGTCCGCGCCATCATCGGGCTCGCCGAGGCATTTGGCCTGCAATTGGTCGCCGAGGGAGTTGAGACACCCGCTGCCGCAGTGACTTTGATGCAACACGGGTGTCACCGGGCGCAAGGTTTCTTATTGTCGCGCCCCGTCCCTGGCGATGCCATGGAAGCTTTGCTGGCTGCGCGCTGGATGCCGATGCCGTTCCTCGCTGACCGCGAGGCGTTGTCGTCGGACGCGATCTAGCATCGCAACGATGGTCCGAACATCGAGGAAAAGCACGGCGGCCGTTGCCGTGTGCGCGGCGCTGGTGCTGAACGGATGTGGGGGTCAGACTAACCACGGACCGCTGGCCGCGATGGTCAGTCCGGCCATACCGCTTACCGTTCAGGAGATACCCAATCCGCTGCGCGGCCAGTACGAAGATCTCTTGATGCCGCTTTTCCCGCAAGGCAATCCGGCGCAGCAGCGGTATCCGGCGTGGCCTGCGTCGTATGACGCCAGTTTGCGTGTTTCGTGGCGGCAGTTGCAGCCCACCGATCCGCGCACGCTGCCCTCCGATGCTCCTGACGATCGCAAGTTCGACTTCAGCGTGATCGACGACGCGCTGACGAAGCTGGCCGGCCGGAACATGCGGCTGACCCTTCGCGTGTTCGCCTACAACTCCTGTTGCGACGCTACCTATCCGAACAACACGAACATCGCGATTCCCGACTGGATGCGTGCCATTCCCAGCGCTACCACCAGCTACCCCGCGCCGCCGAACAGCCCCACACCCGGGGTGACGCAGGTGGTGCCGAACTGGAACGACCCCAGCTTACCTGAACGCTTTCGCGCAGCTGCTCGCCGCGCTCGGCCGCCGCTACGACGGCGACGAGCGGCTCAGCGTTTTCGAGTTCTCCGGGTACGGGGATTTCAGCGAGAACCACATCGCGTATCTGCGTGACATGCTGGGCGCGCCGGGCCCCTCACCGGACGAGAGCGTCGCGAAGCTGGGGTATTACAGCCAATTCCGCGATCAGAGCATCACCACGGCATCCATTCGGCAGGCTGGTCGCGGCCAACGTAAACGCCTTCCCCCATACACAATTGGTGGTCACTCCGCAAAACCCGGAGATCGTGCGCGAAATCCTCGCCGACGACGTCACGAAAAAACTGTCCGCGCCGGTGGGCATCCGCTCGGATTGCCTCGGTGTCCAGGCGCCGTTGCCGGCATGGGCCGAGTCCAACGACTCTCATTACGTGCGGTCCAACGATGCGGTCGTCAACGCGATCAAGCAGCGGCTGGCCTCGGCGCTGGTGATCACCGAATGGTGTCAGTTACCCAACGGGACCGACCCGCGCTCCTACTACGAAAAGGGCCTGCACGACGTCATCAGGTATCACGTGTCGATGACGTCGAGTGCCAACTTCCCGGACCGCGATTCGACCTCCGCGATGGACCCCAAGTTGTATCTGCTGTGGGCCCAAGCCAATGCGTCCGCCGGCTATCGGTACTCGGTCGAGGCGCGGCCGGGGTCGCAATCAATACAGGGCAAGGTGGCGACCATTTCTGTCGTCTGGACCAATTACGGCTCCGCGGCCGCCATCGAGCAGTGGTCGCCCGGCTACAAGCTGGTGGATTTCTCGGGAGCGGTGGTTCGGACTCTGCCGGCGACGGTGGACCTCAAGACGCTGGTTCACGACGACCCCAGCCAATCACGCGAGGAGGCGGTCCCGGCGTCATCCACCGAGTCGGTTCACATCGACCTGACGGGTTTGGCGCCGGGGGACTACACGCTGCGCGCATCCGTGGACTGGCAACAGCACAAGCCGGGCGCCTCACACGTGGTGAGTTATGCTCCCATGGCGTTGGCCCGCGACGGACGCGACGGCTCGGGGCTGTATCCAATTGCAACGCTAGATATTCCGCGCGACGTCCTGACTTCTGTCCCGCGGCAATGAATGGCGGGCGCAAGGGGCGTCAGCCTTCAGGGCGCCTCGCGGCCGAAGAAAGGCTTCGCCATCTGGCTGAGCACGACGATCTGACCGGGCTCTACAACCGTCGGGCGGGCTGGTCGCGGACCTGTCCGAAAGACTCGCGGCGGGAAGTCCTGGACCCGTTGCGGTCTTGTCCCTCGACCTAGAGACCGGCTGAAGCCGACCAACGGTTACCTTCGGCATACCGCGGGTGACTGGTTCATCAGGCTCTTCGCGCAACGCCTTCGGGTGTGCGCTGGAAGTCAGAGAGCATGATCGCCCGGCTGGGCGGTGACGAGTTCGTCGCCGTTCCGGGCGAGCCGATGTCGGCGGCAACCGCATCATCGGACTCGCAGAGGCCTTCGCCCTCCAACTGGTCGCCGAGGGGTTGAGCCACCTGCTGCCGCACGGACTTTGATGCAACACAGATGTCACCGGGCGCAAGATTTCTTGTTGTCGCGCTCCGTCCCCGGCGATAAGATCCAAGCGCTACTGTCAGCGCGCCGGATCCCGATGCCGTTCCTTGCTGACCGCGAGGCGTCACCGTCGGGCACGATCTAAGGCGGGTGATGATGGTCGGTCCGTTGACGAAAAGCGTGCTGGCCGGAGCCGCGTGTACAGCACTAATAGTGGCTGGAAATAGTAACCCCGGGCTGTTGTCCGCGATGGTCGGTCCGGCCATGCCATCCATCGATCACGAGATACCGGGGCCGTCGTCCGCGATAATCCCTCTAGCCATCCCATCCACCGATCAAGAGATACCCGGGCTGTCGTCCGCGATGCTCAGTCCGGCCATACCATCCGCCGGTCAACCGATACCCAATCCGCTGCGCGGCCAGTACGAAGATCTGTTGCAACCGCTTTTTCCACAAGGCAATCCGGCACAGCAGCGGTACCCGGCATGGCCCGCGGCACATGACGCTAGTTTGCGTATCTCCTGGCGGCAGTTACAGCCCACCGATCCGCGCACGTTGCCACCCGATGCTGCTGACGATCGCAAGTTCGACTTCAGCGTGATCGACGATGCGCTGGCGAAACTGGCCGGCCGCAATATGCGGCTGACCCTTCGTGTGTACGCCTACAACTCCTGTTGCGACGACCACTATCCGAACCACACGAATATCGGCGTTCCCGACTGGGTGGCTGCCATTCCCGGCGCTACCACCAGATATCCCGGGCCGGCGAACAGCCCCGAAGCCTGGATCACACAGGTGGTACCGAACTGGAATGACCCCAATTACCTGAACGCTTTCGCCCAGCTGCTCGCCGCGCTGGGCCGTCGCTACGACCGCGACGAGCGGCTCAGTGTGTTCGAGTTCTCCGGGTATGGGGATTTCAGCGAGAACCACATCGCGTATCTGCGTAGCTCGCTGGGCGCGCCGGGCCCGGCGCCCGACCAGAGCGTCGCGAAGCTGGGGTATTACAGCCAATTCCGTGATCAGAGCATCACCATCGACTCTATTCGGCGGCTCGTTGCGGCCAACGTCAACGCCTTCCCCCATACACAGTTGGTGGTCAACCCGCCGAACCCGGAGATCGTGCGCCAGCTGCTCGCCGACGACGTCACGAAGAAACTGTCCGCGCCGGTGGGCATCCGCTCGGATTGCCTCGGTGTCTACCCGGTGTTGCCGGTATGGGCCGAGTCCAACGCCTCTCATTACGTGCAGACCAACGATGCGGTCGTCAACGCGGTCAAGCAGCGGCTGGCCTCGGCGCTGGTGATCACCGAATGGTGCCAGTTACTCAACGGCACCGACCCGCAGTCGTACTACGAAAAGGGTCTGCACGATGTGGTCAAGTATCACGTGTCGATGACGTCGAGCTTCAATTTCCCGGACCGGGATTCGACCTCGGCGATGGACCCCACGTTGTATGTGCTGTGGGCGCGCGCCAACGCGTCCGCGGGCTATCGGTACTCGGTTGAGGTTAAGCCGGGATCGCAGTCGGTACAGGGCAACGTGGCGACCATATCGGTGGTATGGACCAATTACGGCTCCGCCGCCGCCTTCGAGCAGTGGACACCGGGCTACAGGCTGGTGGATTTCTCGGGAGCGGTGGTGCGGACCCTGCCGGCAACGGTCAACCTCAAGACGTTGGTCCGCGACGGCTCCAGCCGATCACGCGAGGAGGCGGTCCCGGCATCTGCCACCGAGTCGGTTCACATCGACTTGACGGGCTTGGCGCCGGGGCGATACACGCTGCGGGCGTCGGTCGACTGGCAACAGCACAAGCCAGGCGCCGCACACGTGGTGAACTATGCGCCCATGGCATTGGCACGCGACGGGCGAGACGACTCCGGGTCGTATCCAATCGCAACGCTCGACATATAGGGCGACATAGAGGGCAATGTGCTGACCTCTGTCCCCCGACGGACGATGGCGGGCGGACGGCACCAGCAAAATCTTTGATTGACGGCGGGATTGCTTTGACGATGCTGCATAATGTGCAGTGCGGTTTGCGCGGCGGGTGCGCAGTGAACAGAATCGATGCCATTTGTGTCGCATCGGCTCAAGAAAGGCTAGTGGATGGATTTCCGCACCTTTGTTCAGACCCTCCTCGCGCGTTGGAAACTCGTTGTGAGCGCGTTGCTGGCGTGTCTGGTCGGTGCGGCAGTCGTCACGGCCTTTCAGAACAAGACTTATCAGTCGTCGGCCACGATCCTCATCTCGTTTACCGGCGCGACCAACCTCACCGATGTGTACTACGGCGGACAGGCCGCGCAGGATCGGTTGTCGTCGTACGCCGACATCGCCGGCGGGCGCGCCGTGGCAGAGCGTGCGATCGGCAAATTCCAGCTCCCGATCAGCCCCGAAGCTCTGATGAGCCAAACCGAGGTGAAATACACAGCGAAATCGATGCTGTTCACGATCACCGTCGAAGACACTGATCCTGAGCGTGCTGCGTTGTTCGCGGGGGCGATGGCCGACTCCTTCGCCGCGCTGGTCAGGACGCTCGATTCGAATATGCTTCCGCAGGGCGCGGATTCGCAGGAGACGGCTGCATCGATACCGATTGCCAGGGCGACGGTGGTGAAGAAGGCCGAGGTACCCGATCGGCCGAGCAGGCCGGTGCCGATGCAGAACATGGCGATGGGGCTTGTCGCCGGGCTGCTTCTGGGCATCGGGGTGGCGCTGACTCGCGAGGCCAGCGATCGCACCGTGCGCAGCCGGGGGAAGCTGGAAGAACTCTCGGGTCTGCCGACTCTGGCCGAACTGCCCGGAAAGCGCGGCAGCGCACCGCGGTTCGGCACCGACGTCGTATCCGATGACGCTGTGCGCGGCTTGCGCACCCGGCTGCTCAGGGCGATCGGAACCGAGACCCGCCGAGTGCTGGTCGCGGCGCCGTTCGGCGGGGAGGGAACCACAACGACAGCCCTGAACCTGTCGCTGGCATTCGCCGAACTCGGCGAAGACGTGCTGTTGGTCGAGGGCGATACCCGCCGACCCGTGATCGCCGGTTTGTTGAGAGTCGAGTCGGGGGAGGGACTGGCCAACGCGCTGGCCAATCCCGATATCGCGGCGGAAGCTGCAAAGCCGACGCCGATTTCGAAACTGTTCATTCTCGCGGCGCGATCCGCCCGCCGCGAGACCTTGCCCTGCAGTGCGTACCTGCCGGAAGCGATCGACACGGTGCTGCAGGAGTTGTCGTCACATTTCGACCGAATGGTGGTCGATGGGCCGCCGGTGCTGGCGACGGCTGACACCGGCCTACTGGCCGGTGCCGTGCAGGCCACGGTGTTGGTCGTGCGGGCGGGGCGGACCACCGTTGACGAACTCAAGGACGCGTTGACTGCCCTGCGTTCGGCCGGCGCAGACATCGTCGGAACCGTGCTGACCGACGCCCGAGTGCCCCCGCACGCCAGAGCCGCGGGTCAGACCTACCGGGCAAAGTTCAGCGGGCGCCCGTGATCCTCTACCTGCCGGGTCGCTATCGCTTGGCAATGGCCGGAGTAATGCTGGCGGTGTTCCTGTTCGGGTGCTTCCTGGTCGGTGTGTTCTCGGTACGCGACACGGTCTATGGAGCGATGCTGATCCTCGCGATTTTCAGCCTGGTCGTGTACTTGGTGAAACCGGAAGCGATGGCCTGGGTCGCGCTGTTCTGGGCGTTCGCGGCGCTGCCGGCAGGCTTGCACGTCGGCAAAGTCTTCGGCCCGGTGGTGATCTACGCATACCAAGTGGCGCTGGTGCTGTCGATCTTTTACCTGATTCCGGTCGTGAGACTACGGTTCTCCGATTACCTGTTGCCGGGGATGTTCGCGTTGACAGTGGTGTTCTTTACCGTTGTCGGATTCGTCGCTGGGCATACCGCCGGGATACTGATACGTGAATCGCAGACACTGCTCGAAATGGTCGCCGGGTTCATCCTGGCGTTGTTGATTGTGAAGGGCGATTACATCAAGGGGTCGATCCGCGCGATGGTTGTGATTCTGTGGTTTTCGGCGGGCATGGCAATTGTGAGTTCGGGTCATGCCGTCCGGCTGGCCGGCCGGGCGGAAAACCTCCGGGACGGGCGCCGGCGAGGCCCTCCGCATCATCCTCTCCACCCAATCGCCGGCCACCGCCGTGCTGACCGCACTGGTCGCCGCCGCGGTCGTCGGCCATGCCAGGCCAGTAACGTATCTTGCGCTGGGGCCGCCCGCGTTGATCATCGCGCTGCTGTCATTCAGCCGCAACACATTGATTTCTTTGGCGGTGGCCGCCGTCGTCGCTTTGTTTGCCAGCTTCAGCTGGTCGACCGTGCGCCGGACAGCCACACTTACCGTTATCGGCGCGTTGGTCATTGCCGTGACGGTGCAAGGGTCGCTGTTTCTGCTGCAGGCTTCATCGACCGGTGCGTGGCTCGCCGGTCAACTCGCCGCATTCAATCAGCGCGTGCTCAGCGGGGTTTCGACGCATGCGCTGGCGGTGGACACGTCGACGCTGGACAGGCTAAGGGAAGTCGGAAACCTCGAGCGCGCGATCGCCCAGGCACCGGTGTTCGGCCACGGCCTGGGCTACGCCTATCAGCTGCCGTACGGGGACGACGAGTTCAGCATGACTTACGAACCCACCTATTCGCACAACTTCTACCTGTGGTGGCTTGTCAAAGCCGGGGCGGTGGGCATGGCCGCGTTTGCCCTGTTCGCCCTCACGCCGCTGATCCGGGCGCTGCGCCGCGGGTCGGCACCGGCGAAGATCAGTGCGGCGGTCACCGCCGGCCTCCTCGCGATATCGGCCGTTTGGCCGTTGCCGGAGATGCCAGTGGACGCCTTGGCGCTGGGCCTGGCCCTAGGGGCGACAATGGGGTTCGCCACCGTGGGAAGCACGGGCCAGGATGCGGGCCAGATGGACGTCGACCGGGCGCCAGCGCCGACTGGTACGCCCGGGTGAGACCGGTCGCGGTGACGCCAGCGGAGGGCCGGCTACGAGCCCCGGCCGGGGCGGCCAGCCGGGGCGGTATGGCTACGGTAATCGCCCTGATGGCAGCACATCCCGGCGAACGAAACCGCATCACGGTGGTGCCGACGTTCGTCGGTGGGCCCATGTGGCGGCGGCTGGTCGTCGGTGTCCACGGAATGCTGCGCGCCACGTGGCTGGTGCTGCGTGGGCACACCGATGTCTTGCACGTTCACCTGGCGCACGGCGGCAGCGTGATTCGCAAAGTACTGCCGTTGTGGGCGGCGCGGCTGACCGGCGTACCGACGGTGGCGCACGCCCACAGCTACGACTTCGGTGGCTGGTTCGATCGGCTGCCTCCGCTGGTCCAGGCAGTGCTGCGGCGCGTGCTGGTCGCCGATCACTGGGTGGTGTTGGGCGAGCGTCATGTCGAGGAGTACGCCAACCGGCTGCAATTGACTGCCAACCGGATCAGCTTGCTGCACAACGCTGTCCGGATTCCCGACACTCCGGTGACCCAATTAGGTGTTGAGCGGTGCACGCGGTGGCGTTGTGGCGACTTGGGCGCCGGGGGCGGGGCCGCACGATCTCCGCGCAGGACGATTTGCATGGGGACTGTGTATGTGAAGTTGCACGAAGCAGGCTAGATTCAGTTTGCCAAGCCACTCGACAGACGGGAAGCGCCGCGTTGACGCAAAGCGAAGAGGCCGTCCTGCAGTTTTTCGAAGGGCAAGCGGAGTCCAACAAAGAGTTTTGGCGCCGGTTGGGAACTGCACCCCCCTGACTGGACCGGCAAACGCGTTCTCGATGTCGGCTGTGGCCACGGAGCTCTGTCGATTGAGATGGCTCAAGCGGGGACCAGTGTGCTCGGCGTTGATCTGGACGAGAACCTTATCGCATTCGCCAATCGCGACCCGACGAAGCGGTGCTGCCTGTGCTCGAGAAGGCGCGCAGGCACTTCCCACGACTCGACAGATTAACCACCGTCAGCATTTACGCCGTCTTCGGCGCCTGATCCTCGTCAGTCAATTCCGCCCCCATTCCTGGATGCAATGCTATTTTCGTGCTCGGCGCAGGTAACGGTATATTTGGACTTGCCGGTTCCGTTTTCCGTCCCGATAAGTCATTCATCGCGGAATGAAAGCGCGGGTGTAGAGCGCACGATCGTCCGTGCTCTTGCGGCCGTCGGCGGAAGCGATTACTCTCGCTACGCGGCACTTGCTGGCGACATATGACTCGGAATGCCGCAGTGGAGATTTCGTTATCGGCGACCTCAAAGAGTCGGGTGGATGTCAAATTGGTTGCGGGACGCCGCCACGGACGTGAATTCGAGGCGATCACTGGCTGGGCGCGCCCGGGCGCGCCGATGGCAGCACCTCATCGAGGTGTTCCCGTCTCTCTCGGAAATGCGAGTGCTGGACCTCGGTGGAACACCCGAGTCGTGGCAACTCGCGCCGGTGTTGCCCAAGTCGGTCACCACGTTAAACTTGCTGCCGCAGGAGTCGGCAGCCGAGGGCAGTCTCACGATCCAAGGGGAAGCGTGCGACCTGCCCAGCGCGTTCGCGAGCGACCACTTCGATCTTGTGTACTCCAATTCGCTGCTCGAACATGTGGGCGGCCACGCGCGGCGCCAACGATTAGCTGACAATATCCACTCTCTCGCCGACCGCCATTGGGTGCAGACACCGTACCGGTATTTTCCGATCGAACCGCACTGGCTCTTTCCCGGCATGCAATGGTTGCCCTACGAGGCTCGCGTGCAGATATCGATGCACTGGAACCGTGGCCACATTCGTACGTACACTCGTGAAGAGGCGCAGGAACAGGTCGATGAGATTGATCTGATCGGTATTTCGCAGATGCGTCGATATTTCCCGTCATCTATCATCTGGTACGAACGAGTCGCCGGATTGATCAAGTCTCTGGTCGCCATTCAAACCTGACCGACGTAGGGATCGCCTCGTTCAGGTCCCCCATTATCTCGATACGGCTTTGGAGTGCATCTGCATCGAGGTCGATACTCGTCAACCGATAGTCGACGCCTTCTAGATCGAGTGGCCAGTCAAGCCCACAACCGGTTTCAAGGATCTCCAGTGGGCTGCCAAGACCTTTGATGATCGACGAAACGAGCATCACCTCCTCGTTCCAGCTGTCGACGGTCTTCAACTCTGTCCGAGTGCTGGCTTAGTCCTCCGCAACTTTCGTTGGCGAACGGCTTTGGGCGTCTCGCCCGTGGTCCTAACCCATACCGGCACCGCAAAACAGGTAACCCAGTTATGTAATTTGATGTAGAAGATGGCTCTTGTTGATGGTGATGCCGGTGACGGCGAGCATTGTCATGCATAATGCGACGGCGGCGCTTTGCTGGTGGAGGTTGCCAGGTCGGTGGCGCCGCTAACGCTAACTAACCCTTATCCTTTACCCATCGAACTACGGCGGTTGCCCGGCTATGGGCGCTGGGGCACCCGTTTTGCGGATAGCTACGTCGAGGTACGGCATGAATAGCCCCAAAGGCAGGTCCGGGCGCTGACGGCGCAGCATATTGGCGTAGCGGCGTCTGTCTGATTGCTGATAGTAGAGCCAGCGAAGAGGATTTTGACCCCTTTGGAAGCTCTGTCGGTCGACCATGAAGTCAAGATCCTGGATGGGTCCCAGTGCCAGCTCGATATCGTGATAGCTGACACCTCGACCGCGGCGATATAGTTCCAGTTTCGCATCTTCGGAGGTTATGTCGAACGCCGCCGCCTGGTACCCCGGCGATTGTTTGCAGTACTCCAGCGCTATCTCGTCCGGCAGCCAGTGAAAGAACGGCAAATCCCCAGTGTGATTATCGAAAAGCCAAAGCCGATTGGGTGCTTCGATAATGCAGAGGATTCCGTTATTCGCCAGCAGTCGCCAAGCTGCCCGGAGACTGGTCATGCGCTCGCTGTGTGTCATGTGCTCGAGTGATGCAAAGAAAATCACCAAGTCGAAACTATGGTGCTCGAAGTGGGTATCGATCTCGGTCGCGTTCATGGCCTGCAGTGGCGGTTCGTCAAGGCCGAAGCAACGCAACCTCACCCGCGTCATCTCTATAGCCTCTGGCATGATATCGATGCCGTAAGTTTGGCGCCCTGCTCGGCCAAGGCCATGATCGACGACCCTGTTCCGCAACCGATCTCGAAAACCCGAGCCCCGTCCAAGCGACGGAGCGAGTTGAGCCACGGCACATATTCGTGGCGATCGAAAATGAGGCGTCCAACGGTATGCTGACCGATCTCGTGGCGGCCTACTTCCGAATCCCAATAAGTCTGATTGGACCAATTGTTGAGCAGGTACGCATGAAGCCGTTTGGCCTGCGTCGGATCGAGTGCCACAAACCGTTGACGGAGCTCAACTGTGGTGGCCCAATCCGCATGCCACACGATCTGGCGGGCGCGCTCTTTCGCGCGATCCTTCAGAGTCATGGCCGTACACCTTACCTCGGCTGTGTGCTTACGCTTCACGGTTCAGTCTTCAGACGATGCCGGCAGCGTGGACCGATTGGCCGTCATGTCGGGGCATCGGGCTCCTTCGTGGCGGGTCAAAGTCCTCTGTCGGTCAAGCACGGGGCAGCGCAAGGTAAGAGCACGATTACGTACCATCGCCCGTGGTCCTAACCCGTACCGGCACCGCAAAACGGGTAACCCAGTTATGTAATCCGAGTACACCCCTCGTCGGCAGCGGGTGCGTCGCTGTGTCGACTGTGTTACCCGTTGATGGCGCAACTTCAATCGATACCGAAGGCCGAGGCGGCCGAATTGGCCCATGCGCTCACTCGATACTTCAGCCGCGCCACACCATATTGCGCCCACCAGAGTGCTCTTTTGTAACCAACGATCTTCTTACAAATCTCCAGGTACCGTTGCGAGCTCCCCGCCTCCACCGCGCGCCTGACCTCCAATAACCGCACACACCGAAATGCCAAATCGAACGACCCATAGCAGTAATGCGCGATCATCGCCAAATGCTTCAACTGCTCATCCGTCATCACGTCCGGGTGGATGAAGTCCCGCACATAGACGACATCGGTCTCCAAGATCTGATTCAGCGCCCGGTAGGGATCGCCGAGCACAAAGTCGCCGATCACCCACTTCTTCACTTCGCCGGGGATGCAGTGCGGAACAAACCCCTGATGTCGCAGCTCTAAATCGACCTCTCCGAATGGGGGCTGGTTTTGATACACGGTTATAAATGACACCTCTGTCTGAATTGCCACCGCTTCGGCGAGCTTCTTCCGCCCATTTTGGAATACGGCCAGTTCACCTCCCTGGATGTCAATCTTCAGTAAATCGAGGTGCTCAATTTCACGGATGTCATCGAGCCGATGGGTGTCGAGCGGGACACGCTCGATCACCTAACCGAACCGATCGAAGGGCATGAACAGCCCTTGCGTCAGCGGGTCTGGTTCGAGCAGGCTGGTCATTGCCCCCGGTTCCGGACAGACCTTCAGGGTCTGGGGGTTTCCGTCGCCCAGCGCATACGGCAGGTGGCGCTCGTTGGGCCGCATGTCTTTTGCAACTCGCGCAACGCCTTGCGCCCCGGCTCGAAGCCTGTCACGTAACACAAGCCGGCATTGAGCATCGGCGTGTAGGGCCAATCGCCGCAGCTCCGGCTCGCCCCGACATCCACTATGTGGGTGAGACGCGACGGGGAGAGGATGTCCCGCACCGCGCTCGTCAACCCGTCACCGCCAGATGCTCGTGCGGTCCGCGCGAAACCTCGGCTTTCACAGCGCGACGGCGACAGTGGTCGCGCGTCGAAGCCGCTCAACACACCGGCTTATCTCGGCGAGCCGTTCATCATTCGGTTTGGCCACTGCCGAGACCCTAGCTCCCTCGGTCAGGCCACACGAATGGCTCTGTATGTAGGCGTGAGTGCTGGCCGGCGGCTTCGACCTGCGCCGTTCGGTACGCAGCCGAACAATGGCAGGATCTCGGGAGGTGGTGTGAGAACCGGTTTCACGTTTATCAAGACAGCGCTTCAGCACGCGGTGGTTGGACGGCGGCATCAACACGGCCTGAAACCTAATCCGGGACGTTTCATTTCTCTGGTCTGACACGCCCTTCTGCGTAGCACGAATACGGCCGAATCGAACACCGCGGGGGCGCCGGTTCATCGGCGCTGCGGCACCTTTACATGCCGCCCTGGTAGTAGTCGATGATCTGGGCCTCGGTGATCGAGACGGCGCTTTTGCGGCCAAGGAAGAAGACGCTGCTGGCAGCGTCGAGTGAGTGCCTCGGGTCGAGGATGCGGTCGGCGCAGCTGAGCCAGAAAAAGCAGAGCGACGTGATTCTGCCGAGCCGAATCGAGCGGGTCAGGGCCCGCACAAAATGGTCGAGCGACCAACGCAAAGCCGTAACGGCGCGTGCACACAGCCGGAGTCGATGCATTCGAAGTTGCGGAACACGTACCGATGGCCGCTGTCGGTGAAACGGGCGAAGTCGTAAGGCCCCTCGCACACCTGTTGGAGGAATGGCGAGTCGGCGTAAACGATTCCCCCGCTGCGCAGAACGCGATGGATCTCTTTCGCCGCCACCGTCGGCTCCAGCATGTGCTGAAGCACCGCCTGGATAATCACGCCATCGGCGGAGCCGTCGGCCAGCGGGATCGCATGGCCGTCGCCGACGAATTGAACGAAGGGGCTGACGTAGATGTCGAAGGCGATCAGATCGACTTTCGGATCGGCGTACAGTTCGGTGAGGCCGTCGCCCTGGGTACCGCCCCCGATCACGAGAATCCGGGGTCGCCGCCCGCCCGCGGCAGCGTCGCCTCGGAGGAGCTCCAGCATCCGGGCCACCTCGGCACGTGCGGTGGTGTTGGCCGGGTGTACCAGCCGATTCAGCACGCGACTGAGTTTGGACCGGCGGACCAGCGAGGCAGCCTGGGAAGCCTGCAACCGGTCGGCGTCGAGCACGCTATGCTCGAAATCGACGAGCGCCGGTACTCCCGAGACCGTCGGGAAAGACTCTGCGGCGTACCTGGGGGACGCGCTCTGGTACATCGCCATGGGCCACCCGCGGAGCGCACCGGGCTCGCGCAGCGCGGGCAGATAAAGAGGTCCTCGTCGACCATCGTGTCGAGGGCGAGCACCGACTCACAATACCGAGCGCCCTTCGGGAAGACAGCCAGGGTTACAAACGCAAATGACACCAGATGCATCCCTAATGGGGGTCTGGACTGGCACACGCCCTAACACCGTCCACCCGGGCGGAACGATCCTGAAACGCGTTGAAGCCAGACCCGTGAGCGGTGGCTAGAGTTCCACAGGTGGTAGCAAGACTCAGAGACCTCGCGCAGCCTTCGACCCGCGCGACCATTAAGAACATCGCGGCCGGCCTGCTGTGCGCTGTCGGGGTCCCGGCGTTCGCGCGGCGGCGACACCGCGACCTGCTCGCCATCGTGATGTTCCACGGTGTGGAAGACGAACCGCTGTCGCCGGCCTGCTGGCAAGTGCTCGGGGCGGCGCCGTACCGCCGTCAACTCGAGTACGTCCGCAAGCACTTCAACGTCCTTCCGCTCGACGAGGCCCTCTATCGCCTTGCGGCGGGGACATTGCCCCCCGCAACGCCATGGCGATCACGTTCGACGACGGCACCCGCAACCTCGCCACGCACGCCGCCCCGGTCTTACGCGATCTGAAACTGCCCGCGGCGGTGTTCCTGGCGACGGGCCCGATGGGCAGCGACGAAACCCTGTGGCCCGACCGGCTCTGGCTGGCGATCGCCCGCACCACCGCAACCGAGGTCGACCTGACCGCACTGGGACTGGGCACTCGTTCGCTCGACGGTACTGCCAACCGCGGTGAGGTCTACGCGGCCGCGGTCGAGCGGTTGAAAGACCTGGCCGACGCGCAACGGATCGCAGTGTCGGACGAGATCTCGGGGCGTTGGGCTGCCGCGACGGCGGCGACGGCGGTCCGTTCCGGATGCTCTCCTGGGACGAAGCACGTGAGATCGTCAGCGACGGTCTGGTGACGCTGTATCCACACACGGTGACCCACCCTATTCTCGCCCGCTGCAGCGATGACAAGGTCGAGCGGGAGATCGCGGATTCCTGCGCGGCGCTTGAGCGTGAGACTGGCAGGGCGCCAACGATTTTCGCTTACCCGAATGGTCGGCTACAGGATTTCGACGCCCGCGCCAAGGACGTGCTGCGCGGTTGCGGCGTGCGCTGGGCGTTGACGACCGCGGCGGGATTGGCCGATCACCGCTGCGACCCGCTGGCGTTGCCGCGGTTGGCGGGGGTAGCGTATTCGTCGTTCGACTACTTCCGGCTCATGGTCTCCGGCGGGCTTCCGCGTCGCTATGGCGGAAACCCGCGGGATGGCGGCTGCGGGCTGAGAGCCCGGCGTTGCCGCGACGCGGCAGCGAGCCACACGTCGTGCAGTGCTTCCCGCCAGCGGGCGACGTCGAACTCGCCGGCGCGTGCGTGGGCGGCCGCGGCGAGGCGATTGCGCAGCTCTGTATCGACGATGAGGGACTGTAGCGCCGCCGCCAGCTGGCCGGGGTCGCCGGGCCTGACCAGCACACCGTTCACCCCGTCGGTCACCACTTCCGGTATCGCGCCCACTGGGGCGGTCACCGGTACCACCCCGTTGGCCATCGCCTCCAGCACCGCCATCGGAAGGCCCTCGCTGTAGCTGGGTAACACGAAGATCGCCGATTCGGCCAACAGCCGGTCCCTGTCCGCGGGGCCGACCCAGCCGACGACGTCGATGGTGTCGTCGGTGCGTTGGCGCGGAGCGACTCACGCGCCTGGTCCACGTCCCCGTCACCGGCCAGCGTGACCGCACGTTGGCCCGAATGTCGCTGGGCAGCATGCCGATCGCACGAACAAGGTCGTAGCTTCCCTTGTTGGCGCCCATTCTGCTCAGCGACACCGCCTGCAACGGCTGGCGGGTGCGCGGCGACGGCTCGACGGCAGGCATGACCACGGGGTTGTAGAGGACTCGGGTGTTGGATTCGTCGAATCCGAGTCGCGCGCACGACTCCTTGACATGGGATTGACAGAGCACCACCGAATAGTCGGCGCGCAGCGCCGCGCGTACAGCGCGGCGCAGCGGCGGCGGCAACTCATCGACCACGGGAAGAATTGCGAGGTGTGGGAGTGGACAATTGTCGGGACGCCGCGCAGCCGCGCGACGAATAACGGTACGGACTTGCGGACGATACTGCCGCGCCATGAATAGTGGACGTGCAGTACGTCGACGAAGCCGAACAACAGCAGGGCGGATGCCTTGAGCATGCCCGAGATTCCCGTCCATAGCCGCGCCGCCAGGGAAGCGTCGATATAGGGGGCACCAGGCGGACGCGGAACCGTGGGTCGGTGTCCTCGATCAGCAATCGCATCACGTCGCCATACCGCCGCGGCTGTTGGGCCTGGCCGGTGCGTTCCCGATCGTCAGTACCCGGATCGGATAGCGAACCGGTGCCGATGCCGTCACCTGCGTGCCGACCGGCATGGCAGCCGGTGCGTTCTCGCCGGCCGTGGTTCAGGCACCGACGGCCTCCTCGTTCCAACCTGCTGCATTCGCGCTACAGAAGATGGCCGGCGTCGGCACGGCCGTCTGCTGCGGGCGCCTAGCGCCCGCTCCACCACCGCGGTACTGGGGTCAGCCGAAACCTTAGCAAACATCACACTGCGGCGCGGCGGCGGCTGGGACGCGGGATTTGCTGCGCGCACGCCACATGCGGCCCCGCGCGAGAAGCGGAACCGGGCCGGTGACCCATGCTCCGATCGACAGACGACTCTTACCGCTCGTCATTTGTCCAGGCTCTGCAACGAGTTCACCCAACCGGCCAGAGCGTCTCGTGCGAACCCCACGTCGCTACCGCACCGAGCAACTCGGCCCCCAGCCGGCAGATCCTCACCGCCGCCGATCCAATACCCAGGACCTGCCCGAAGCGCTCGCCCAGATCGGCAACTCAGGCACACTAGGATTGTCGTGATGGGGGAGGCGTTTCTCGGGTGCTGGATTGGCTGGATGATCGAATCCGCCCCGTTCCCCGACGTTCGGCCCGCAGTCAAACAAGGGCACGATCCCGCGAGATGGCGGGAGGCAGTCTTTCACCAACGGCGATTCAGGTCTTTATGCCCTTGACCGGTGTTCAGTACCGCATACTATTCCGTGATGTTTGGGAAGTCTGTGGGAAGAGTTATTGCGCTGGCCGGTGTGGTCGGATTCTTGGCCATCAGCGCCCCGGCATCATGGGCTGACCCCCCCGAACCGGGTACAACGACCGAGCCCGCCCAGCCGGGTACAACGACGGACTCGTTGACCCTTTCGTTGACCGACCTTGGCAATGCCTCCACCCTGGAGTTCTATGCGCTAGATGGCACAGCGGATTTGACCGTGCCGGTCCCGCACGGGCTGACACCAACCGCTTTGAACGCGACCGTCCAACTGCCGGTCAATCTGCGGTCGGGGATGATCGGCGTCACGCAGGGCGAGCGCGAAATCGCGAGGGTGAACCTGCCCACCACCGATCAAGCGCCGATCGTCATCCCGCTGGCCGGAGCGGAAGTGATCGACGACTCGGCGACGATGACACTGCGCGCATATCTGGTGCCGTTAGAAGGGAACTGCGTCTACCCGTGGAGCCCGTTGCGTCTGTTCAAGGGAACGGTCAGCTACACCGGGGTCGAACAGCCGCCCACCACGGTGGCCACTTTCCTGCCACCATTGCTGCGGAAGCTGACCATATTTCTGCCGCAATCACCATCGGCCGCTGAGTCCGACACCGCGGTCCAAGTGGCCACCTCGGCCACCGCGCACTACGGCAACCAGGCCCCCGAAATAGTCGTGGCCCCGTTGGGCGACGGACAGGCGGCGCCGCCGACACCGCCGGGACCGCAGGAACGCCAGATCGTCGTCAAAGCGGGAGGAGATAACGGGCTTTCCCTTCAAGGCGCCACCGGTGTGCCGTGGCTGTTGATCTCAGGACCCCTCGGGCCGAGCGAAGAATCCGACACTGCTTTGCTGTTCAGCGACCTGTCCGACCTGGCCCTTGCTCCCAGGGCTGTTGTGGGATCGCTGAAGTCCAGTGTCCGACTACCCGGCGACACCACTACGCTGCGCGAATTGAAGCAACCCGTCGCCACTTCGACTGCGCTGCGGCCGCGGTGTCGATTGCACTGGACCAGACCCAGTTCGGTAGATCCGTCCACGCGGTGCGGGTGCATCTATTGGGATCGTACTCACCGACGCCGGCGAACATCGGCGGCCAGATTGAAGTAACGGTTGGCCAGGAGACCATCGACCACTGGCCGACCGACGGCCATGGCGTCATCGACCACTGGATCGACGATCCGGATCGGCTCCTGCAGCGATGGACCGGTCTTGATGTGACATTAGATGTTTCGGGCAACGTTGGGCGTTGCGGAGATTTCACCATCGCCGGAGCCGGAGACCAGCTCCTCACGTTGACCATCGACGGCGACAGCACCGTGCAGAGCAGCCCCGCCAAGCCGCCAGTGCCGGATGGCCTGCGATCGGTCCCGCAGGCACTGATGCCCAAGGTCCAGGTGGGCATCGAGCCCCGCTCGTTCGGTGACACTGTGCGGGCTGTCGAGATCATGGTGGGCCTGCAGCGAATTAGCGCGATACCGATCGACACCGTTGTGACTGGTGTGCAACAAGCGATCGATTCGCCAAATCCCGCGGTATTGATCGCCGCCGACGGGTGGAAGCACTCGACATCGTGCTTCCGGTGTCCGCAGGCCCGAGTGGGCCGATCACCATCAACGCTTACGAGTCCGACGGCAAGCCCACTACCCTCGCACTGGACCCGACACTTCGGTTCGCATCTCTGCAAACGGTCTTCAACCGCGGTCGGTCGTTGCTGATCGCAACGTCCAACGGCGCACCCGCGCAGCTCGACGAACTTCTCAGATGGCTCGACAGTGACACCAAGCGTTGGCCGAGCGTCAAAGGCGTCGCGCTGGTGTCCGTCCCCGGACACGAGCCCGTGACCGTCGGTCGCATGGGCATGCCCGGCCCGGGCGCGGCACCTGAGAGTCACTCGGACATGGGATGGCTGTGGTGGATTGGCGGAGTGTGGCTTGCCGTGGCCGTCGTCGGCGCAGCGGTGATCGTGCTGCGCAGCCGGCGCGGACTACTGCACCGCCGATAGCAAGAAATGTCATTTTATGGAACCGAGAGGCAACAAGTTAATAGCACGCTACAAAAAGACATACAGCATTCCAGCCGAAGCAAATATTACCGAGCAATTATATTGGCTCATTGGAATTTGAGAAGCAATTAACGTTGGAACTGCTTCAATCGAACCCCAAAAACCGGTGGAACACTTTGGATCATCGACACACTCGCCTCTACACCGAATTAGAGTGGCCTAATCAGTTCTCGGCGGATCTGATCGCAAGTCGCCTCAGGAAAAATTCGGAAGATGGTTGAATTAATCGGACCACCTCCGAAGTCGATCTATGAAATCGGTTCCGGCCAGGGCGGCCTTATTTCGTTCCTGGCGCTTAATGGTTATGAGTGCAAGGGAACAGAGATTACTCGCGCACGCGGGCAAGAACTTCTGTCCGGGTCGTATGCAAACCTTTCATGGGGAATATCGGACGGAGTGCATCTGGACAAGTTCGAGCCCCCTGAGACCTACGATGTTGTAGTCTCAGATCAAGTGATCGAGCATATACATCCGGATGATCTGGAGAGCCATTTGAGGAGCACCCATTCCATATTGAAGAAGGGTGGGCGCTAATATATTCAATACACCTAAAAAATACACCGGACCGCAGCACGTCTCGCGCTATTCAGACGTAATGAGCCAGAAGGGAAGCGACTTGAAAGAATATACGTGCCGCGAATTATTCGAGGCCGCGAGGCTGGCCGGGTTCGACTCCGTGCACTGTGGATTTGTGCCAAAACGATTCCGCGTCGTGCTAATGGCTTTAGGGGCTAAAAGATTTGCCGCACCCGACGAAGTGGCAATCGCATTCTGCGGGTCGTACTTTTGGCTGAAAGATTTTTGAATATGTTACCCGCTCCCACGCTGCGCCGTGCGTGCGAGTAATTTTTGCCCAGCTCGGCGTTTTCTCGACACCATTTCCCTTGTCGCCGAGAAATGAGATTCACATGAAGTTTCATGCTGATTCCCCGGTCAGGGTCGACGAGCAACCACCTCCGCGATGATGTCCAGCAAGCGATCGGCGGCGCGATCGACGGCGAATCGCCGGGCGTAGCGGCGCGCTGCCCCGGCTCCGTGCTCTGCCGCGTGACGGGTCGGCCAGCATGTCAAGGCGGCGGCGAGCCCGGCAATGTCGTCGACACTGACCGGAGGGCAGCCCGGCGGCTGGTATTCGGAAGGCCACCGGCGGTGGACACGATCGGCATGACGCCCAGCTGCATCCAGAGCACCTGCACGCCGCTTTGTGAAGCGCGCCGGTAGCGGACGACCGACCCCTTCGCAGCGGCCAGTGTCGTGATGACATCGGAGTAGCGGTACCGACCGGGGAGCCAGCGCGTGTGTTTGGGCAGGGCGCCGTGTCGGTGACCCGTCGCCGATGAGCACGAGGTTGTCACTGCGCCAGCCGCCGCCGACGACATGTCGCTGCCAGCCTTCAAGCACTACGTCGACGTTCTTGTAGGATAGAGCCGGCCGAACATGACGAAGTCATGGCGTCCTTCGGGCCCCACCAGCGGTGGAACCAGGGCCGGATCGAGATCGCCGGCAAGCGGCAAACATGAACCCGCGTGCCGGCGACGTCGCGGCGCGTCGCGACGGCGGCTGCGACATGGTTGCTGTAGGTAATGGTGGCCGCCGATGCGCGCCCCAGCGGTCGATACGACAGGTTCGAGTCCGCCGCTGTTCGATGGCGGCGTGCGGGCGGTCGTCGCGCACCAGCTGAACGCGTGGAACCCGCCCGGCCAGCGCGATCCAGCGCGGATCGCGGACCAGCTCAGCGATCACGACGTCAGGACGGTACTCGTGGACGCGGCGCCAGGCAGCAAGGTCGCGGGCCAGGTCCAGCCGCGCCCAACCGCGGATCGAGCACCAATTCTAGTCACGGGCGGCGTCCGACTCCGGGCGTAGGTCGGCGGACGCCAGTAGCACGTACCCCCGCCGGCGCAGCGCTTCGGCCTGCACGCGCGCCAGCGGCCGCATCCATGGCGAAAGCCAAAGCACCCGAAGGGAATTCATAACACGGCGTCGATCGCATCGAGGTAGGCATCGGTCAGTCCACCGTATAGTGCTTGCGCATGCGCTCCCCCCCTCGCTGTCCGACCGATGGCAGTACCACGGGGATCTGCCAGCTTATCCGGGCTGTGCAGTGTTCTCGCCATCCCGAGCACGGACACAGGCGTCCATGATGAACCCTGCCCTTCCGAAATCCAGCATTTCCGGGACAGCGCAAACTGCCGAACGCCGCAACCGGCACCGCCCGAGCCATCGCCTCGAGAATCACCAGCGGGAATGCCTCGGAGCCACTTGGGACGCACAGCAGATCGGCGTCGGCCAGCGCGGCCCCTGGGTCTGCTTGACCATCCGCGCCACTGAACCCGATCGCGCAACTGGGTCGCAGAACGGCCTGCAACCTCTCCCGGTCGGGGCCGTCACCGAAAATCGCAGAAGCTTCCATTGCATATCGGCAAGGCCACCGAGCGCCTCGACCAGCAGATGCGGGTTCTTGTGCTCGACGATGCGCGAGAGCATCACCAAGTGCGGCGGCTCACCGACGGTCCGGATTGGGGGAGCCGGGTCGTCGGTCGCGGCGACGCCATTGGGGGGGACGAATCGCCGCCCCCAAGCGATGGGGCGCGGCGAGCATGTCCCAATGGCGTTGCGCGAGCACGATGAAACCGTCGGCACGGCGCATCGCTGCGGTCAGTGGCCGTGAGTCATGGGCCGGTCCTCTTCGGGTGGAGTATGCGCAGCGACTAACCAGCGCCGGCCGGCCGCGCCCGCACGCCATAGTGTGGCAAATCCCGTCTCGGTGTTAGTGTCGCCGCTGATGAGCACCGCCGGACCCTCGGGAATGTCGACGATCGGTGCCCACCAGGGCTGGCGCACCACGCGCACGCTGTGCGGAATCTCCTTGATCAAAGGGCCGAACCGTTGCACGCAGACGATGGTGACGCGGTAGCCGCGGCGGTCCAATTCCGTAGCCAGCAGCGCCTTCTGCCGCTCGGCGCCTCCGTAGACCAGGCGGTTGGTAACGATCACGATTGCTGGCAGGTCCTTGTGGTGGCCGGCGCGAGCGCTATTCCGAGCGCCGCGCTTCGAGGGCTGCAGTCGCTCCAATAGCGTCGTGCTGGCCAGGTACACGTCCGCGTGGTGAACGCTGTCTTGATGTTCGAGTAGCAGCGCGGCGTTGGTGCGCGCCAAGTCTCGGTTGCGGCAGTGTTCGGCAGCCGCGACGGCTTCGCCGTGCGCCGAGCCGGTTGTGTGCGCACCCGCGCCGGTCACCGGATTACCCCGGTCGACGCCGAGTTCGTCGGCCAGCAGAACACGCCAGCCCGCCACGCGGGCACGGTTTTGCCAGTCGGCTGCCTCGCCGTAGCGGAAGAACTCCTCGTCGAAGCCGCCGATGGCGTTCCATGCCGCACGGCTGATCGCCAGGCAGGTAGCCGCCAAACAGCCTTGGATGGCGCGCGATTCGGGGGGTTGGTGGGCATAGAGGTGTGAGATCGGTGTGCCGCGCAGTGAGTCGGAGTAGCCGGCGACCGCGACCAGTGCGCGGATCAGCGTCAGGCGGCGGGTTGCGACGTCCCACGGCGTCCGACCGGGTGCGGTGTCATCACGCACCATCGGCGAAACCGCCGCCACTTGAGGCTGGCGAAGCAACTCTCTGGTGCGGGTCAACGGTCCCCGCAGGCGGGCATCGGCTTTCAGCAACAGCAGATCGGTGTCGCTCGGTGTGTGCTCCACCAGCGCATTGAAGGCCGCAGCGAAGCCGAGGTTCACCGGTCCCGACACCCAGTGAACCGCCGGATGGCGAGCGGCCAGGTCCGCACGACCGGGATATCCCTCGCCACTGTTCTCGTAGACATAAACCGGCAGCTCGGGCAGATGTTCGGCGACGCTGCGAAGGCACATCTCAAGCAGGTCGTGGCTCTTGTGGGTCACGATCAGCACCGCAAGCGACCGCCTGGACGGTAGCGTGGTTGTGCCGCCGACTGGGCGCTTCAGATATGCCCGGTCCATTTCACGGGTCGTGTCATCTGGCTGTTTCCGGCGCGAAGAGGCCCGCAAAGAGGTCAGGGTCGACCAGGTGAACGGGCCGACCGTCGCGCTGGTGGCCAGGTAAGCAGCAGCGGCAGTGGCCAGAATGACTACCACGTGCTGACCCCGAAGCAGCAGCGTCACCGCGACACTCGCTCCGGTCGGTACCAGCACCCGCAGCAAGAAAAGCACCGGCGTACGGTAACCGCACTGACGGCGCAGCCACCAGCCGGCAATCGCCATGTTGAACAATTCCGTACACACCAGCGCGATGCCGGCCCCGACGGCGCCGAACCGCCCGTCCAGGGCGAGATTGAGCGCGACGTTGAGCGCAATGGTGGCGACCGACAGCCAGAACCAGAACCGCTGACGGTTGCTGGCGAACAGATCCTCACCCAGGGTGGTGGCGACGCAGCGTAGTGCTACCGCGATGAACAGCAGCGCCAGCGTCGGCGTGCCGCGGCTGACGAACGCCTGGTTGCCGAACAACCGAATCAGGGGCCCGGCCAGCAACACGCCGACAACCGCGATCGGGACCGCCAGGAAATACATCAGCTCGACACTGCGGCGCACGAAGGCGGCAAATGCCGCGACATCGCGCGAAAACAGCTCGGTGGCCGTCGAGAGCGTGGACTTGAGGAAGAACACCGACACTATGAGGGTGTTCATCGCGATCGTAGAGGCCAACCCGTAGACGCCTACCTCGGAATGCGTGTTCACCAAGGACAGGATCACTCCGTCAGCGTTCCAGTACAGGACGGTGATCACCGTCACCCCCATCGGAAAGAGGCTCTCCCGCAATAGATCCGCGATCTCCCGCGGCGCGAAGATCGGGCGGAACGAAACGTGCCGCGCCGCTGCGCTGCCCTGGATCAGCACCTGCAGCGCTGTCGGAATGAGCTGCGCGACCGCGAACCAGATGACATCGGTTCGTTCCGCTACCAGAAAACCAACCACGGCCAGCATGGCCAGCCGGCCGACGAGGTCGGAGACGGCCACTGCGGAGAACCGGATGGTGGCCTGAAACACCGGCTCAAGCCGTGTCGTCATCGTCAGCATGAGCAGCTGCCCCGACAACACCACAAGCATCACGCGCACGTCGTGGTCGCGATAGACGAGCAACCCAGATCCCGCCGCCAATGCCGCGAGCGGAACGCAGTACACCAGCGACACGCCGTTGTAGATCCGGACCAGGCGCTCAAGCTCGCCGCGGCCCGAGGTGACGCGGCGTACGATGACGCGGCCGATACCGAGATCGACCAGGCTCATCCACATACCGATGAACGCGACCGCGATGGTGAGCTGGCCATAGTGACCGGGGCCCAGATAGCGAGCGGTCATCGCCACCGAGACCGCAGAGGCCACCATCCCCAGTGCCCGGCAGACCAACTGGATCGAGAGCGCGTGAGCCAACCGCGCGACCGGCACCGACGGCACTACCTCACTGGGTGCCATCGGCTCAGTCATGGCTCGCGGCCACCTAGTATGCTCCGTTGGTTGCTAAGACGGCTTTCACCGTTTCTCGGCTGAGGACATTTTGGGTGATCTGCGGCTGCAGCCGACGCTCTTTGAAGAAACCGGGCTCGCGGAACCCATCGGCGGTGTCGGTTTTGAAGTACAGCGTGTCCGAGACGTCGTAGAGCACCAGGGAGGCTGGACCCAACCCGGCTTGGGCGGCACATGCTGTCGATAATGGCTGGTGCACTGCAGGTTTGGCGATCACCGGCAGGCGCCGTATCACGGTTGGGTAATCGACGGGCTTGACGCCGGTCTCGGCGAGAACCCGCAGGGAGTCGGCCTTGCTGGTCGGCTCGATGATCTGTGCCGTGTCAGAGCGAAAAATGTCCTGAGTCAGGTTTAACCGCGGGGTCCGTCGGGTGCTGTGGTGTTATCGATCACGTCTGGGCAGTAGATATTGCGTGCCGCAACCTCCTGGACCCCGACTTGCAAATCGAAATAATTCGGATGACGTGCCGCGATCAAGTTGCCACCGGTCGGGATCTTCACATCAATCGGAGCGTCGCGCTCAACGGCGCAGACATCATGTGCATCCTTGACCAACGTTTGGTCATCCGGCCACTTCCAATACTTCTGGCCCCAACGATTGCAACGAGTGGTGTCCAAGACCTCACTGTGTGCACAGGGATTATGGATAACTGCCAGATAATGGTTGTCCTTAGCGCTGAATTCAGTCACTGCCTGAACGCTGGATTCAGTCATTGATAGCACCGAGAACGAAACGATCATCACGATTCCAGCCACCAAGAACGCACCCACAATGAGCGCGGCGTTACGTCCCCGGTGACGACGTGGTGGTGAGGGATTCGGTGACTGTGATGGAACCGGCGGCCGATAAACTTCCGGGCGCTGTGGCGGGTCGTACAGGTAATTGGTCATCGCGCGTCACTTCTGTGGCGCTTATTGACGCCACCAGTCCACGGGGCAGGAGCCAGTTGTAGCCTGTTGCTCACTTTGTGCTGGCTTGCGATCGACCACAGGTCACCGGGTGTCATCGGCTCAGTCATTGTTCCCGGCCACCTAGTATGCCCCATTGCGTGTTAAGACGGCTTTTATCGTTTTGGCGATGATCATGAGATCACCCGCCATCGACCAGTTGTCGACATATGACAGATCCAGCCGTGACCGATTCTTCCCACGAAAGTTCTGAACGGCCGCTTACTTGCCATAGTCCGGTAACACCCGGCTTCACCAGCAGACGTCGCTTAACATCACCGTCGTAGTTCTCGACTTCTCGCCTCAACGGAGGCCGCGGCCCGACCACACTCATATCCTGCTTGATTACGTTGATGAATTGCGGGAGCTCATCAATGCTGAATCTGACGGAGTATTCTGCCAACGGGTGTCACCCGGGGATCTTGACGTATTCTAAAAGAGCATGCCGCCGGCGCCCTGGATTCAGCGGCAACAGGCGGTCGATTTGTGTATCGGCGCCTACCGCCATTGTTCGAAATTTAAGCATCGTGAAGGGCTTGCCGTCGAGGCCGATACGCTCAGAATGGTAGAAGACAGGTCCTTTGCTCGTCAGCTTGATAGCGATAGCCGCTGCAATGAGAAGTGGCGATGCCACGATGAGAGCCGCCAGCGCGAAACAGAAGTCAAAGGCCCGTTTTTGAAAAGTGCTGAGCCCCCGTGTATTGCGGTTTTTCGACATGCAGCAGAGGGAATCCAGCGATGGGCTGCAGCGTCAATCGCGCTTCCGCGACGTCCCACACCCCCTGCCCAATCACCAGGTCCACGTCCATCGTTTCCAACTGCCACATCAAGTTTCTGATCGCGGTCACGCCGTAACCCTCCGTTCTGCGTCACCACCACCGCGTCCGCACCGCAGCCGTCAATCGCAGCCAGCACATGGAAGTCGTCGCCAAGAATCGGGACTTTGTGGCCTTCGACCGTCAGGTTATCGCCGCGGGGCAGACCAGAATCCGGGTATGCAGGCACCGACGACGACATAACCGTCCCGCGGATTACGGTCCAGTTCCCGCACAAGGCGTGTAACTTTTTCGCCGGTCTCCAATCGCCAATACCATCGTCTGGTATTCGCCGTGCGCTCGCTTGCGGCAAATATACTTGCGCCACATGTTGCGGCTTGTCAGCAATCCGATAGTGCCGACGGGAAGCGCAACCGCCAGATAGCCCCGGGCCAGGTCGAACCTGGCGAGTAGCGTCACCATCGCGATGATTCCGAATGTCCAGAATGACGCGCTGCCGATCCGCCGGTACTCGTCGATACCGACTCCGATGACGCGCGTTGATCTGCGTGCGAAATATCGCAAGAGACGACAGCCAGAGTGCCGCGAAGAGAAACGAGAATAGCGTCATCACCGCGCCCGGGTAACCCGACGTGTTCGGGGAATCCCCGAACCGGACGTACTGCGCAAGCATTACCGATCCGCAGACGATCAGTGAGTCGCTGATGCGCAGACGGTGCGAATACTGGTGCTGCCAGCGCCGTAAAGTAGTGCGACCGGGCGCGGGCACCGGATGCGCGGTTACTGGTGAACCACTGGTTCGGCGCTCAAGCAACGAGGTCATGCTGGCCCACTTTCCCTTATGCGGCCGACGGTTTGGGCTGCGCTGCATCTCGAACGGCGCCGGACGTGTCGGCATAATCACCGGTTGGCGTGCCTGCGTAGGACACACCGGGATAGCAGATGAGCTGTGCGCGCGCTGCGCGCAGTAAGGCGATCGGGCCTTGCAGCAGATAACGGCGGGCCAACCGGCGCGGCTCGCGGGTCAACCGGTAGAACCATTCCAGTCCGACCTTCTGCATCCAGCCGGGCGCTCGCTGGGTCTTGCCGGCCAAAAAGTCGATGGCACCACCGCACGGCAGGAAAATCTGGGCGCCCGTCGCGCAGCCGTGCTGGTCGACCCATTGCTCCTGCCGCGGCTTGCCGAGGCTGACGACCAGGATGTCCGTGCGCGCGGCGCGGATGGCCGCTGCCAACTTGTCAGAAAAAGACTCGATGCTATGTGCGTCCGGTGCCCACATCCCCGAAACTGCGAGCGCCGGATGACGCTTCCTCAAAAACTCAGCAAGAAGGCGGTGGGTTTCGGCGCTGCCGCCGAAAAAGCCGACGCGCTGACCAGTCTCTTCGGCCAACGCCAGGACGCTGGGAAGCAGGTCGGCGCCGGTGATCCGGGGCCACGGCTTGGCAGTGAGCAGTCGGCCCCGCCAGGCGATCGGCATACCGTCGGCCAGTAACAGCCATTCCAGCCGACCATTGGGCGCAGCGCCGCCTTCTCGGAAATGGTACAAGTGGTCGAGGTTCACTGAGCCCACCGCCAAGCCCGCTTCGGACGCAGATTGCAGTCGCGACGCGATGATCGACAGCACCTCGTCTAACTCGCGGCGCTCGACGATGTTCCCGCCGATGGCCATTCGCACTGCTGTTCGTAGTGGTGCAACTCCCGACCAGACACGACCAGCGGTGGGCGCGACATACTCACTGCGTGCAGCCACGTCTGAAAGATCCTGAGCAATCAGCTTCTTTCCAGTCATGTGGCGACCTACGCGTATCCGGCAGACGGCGGGCGCGTCATCACGGTGGGGACAACCCCATATCGGGGTCCAAGAGATCTGCCCGATCCGGCTAAAGCCGCCCGCGGCAGCGCGCCTAATACGCTTGGCGACGCATTTGCGCCGAGAGCGGCGTTCGGCAACGCCGCAGCGGCGCTCATATTCGTCGCCGGAATCACGCTGGTCCAGCTCGCTGGAACCGACAACGGGCCTAAGGCGGCCGCTTTGCCAAGGCTGCCCAGCGCACCCGCCCCCGAGCTAACCGCACCCACGGTCTGCACCGCCGCCCCTTGTGCGGCCGCGCCCAACGCACCCTCGGCCGCAACATCGCCGACTAAGGGTGCCGCGGCTACGGGAGGAGTGAATAGATTGCTGATCGGCGTCCACATAAGGGGCGAGATCGCGTTGGACCCGACAAACATGCCAAACCAGCCCGGAATAGTGGCGTACTGGGCAACTATACTTTGTCCAGTTGATCCAAAGAGCCCTCCTGCGGACGACGCTGTCGACGTCAACGACGTCGAGGTGCTCGCAACGGTCGAGGCGGGTGATGCGAGCGACTGCAGCATGGTGGGTACCGAGGACACCACGTTTGCCGCGGCCGCTTGCTGTGTTCCCGAGACGCCGGCAACGTTGGCCGCCTGTGCTGCCAGTCCGGCAGGGTTGGTGGTCTGCGGCGCAGGCGTGAACGGTGTCACCATCGAAGCCTCTGCCGACCCTGCGGCATATCCATACATCGCCGCAGCGTCCTGCGCCCACATCTCACCGTATTCGGCTTCGTTAGCCGCGATCGCCGGCCCATTCTGGCCGAAAAAGTTGGTGGCGTTCAGCGTTGCGAGTTGAATCCGGTTGGCGGTGACCGCCGTTGGTGGGACGGTCATCGCGAAGGCAGCTTCATAGATCTCCGCGGCAAGCCTGGCTTGACCGGCCGACTCCGCGGCCCGCGCGGCGGCCCCAGCCGTCCACGCCATATACGGACCGAATGCGGACGCCATGGACAGCGACGAGGGACCCATCCACCGTAAGGTGGTCAATCCCGCGATCACCGATCGGTAAGAACTCGCAGCGGAATGCAATTCGGCGGCCAAACCATCCCAGGCCGCCGCGGCGGCCAAAAGCGATACCGGGCCGGGACCGGCATACATTCTCCAGGAGTTGATCTCCGGTGGAAGGGCGCCAAGATCAATCACGCCGTCACCTTGGCCCCAACTCAACGGCGCGCCGAGACCCGAACGTCCTCAGCACTGCGCCGAAGGTCACAGCGCTGGCCGGCCCTAAAGTCACATTGCCGGCCGATAGCGCTTGGCCCGAGCAGCAGGCAGATGAACGCCCCGTGCCGGTAGCTGATGCGGCCGCGTCCCCGCCGTTCATCGCGGAGCCGATGCCCCGTGGTGTCCGGCTGATGCTGCCAGTGCAATTGGCTGCGTGGTGCCGAATGACATGTGCCTTCACCTAACGTGTACAGATCGACCGAGACGGTCGCGTTCCTCCCGACGCCGGTATCCGACGGTGCGGTTCCATCACCGCGAACTAACGGTCATATAATAGCATGGTAAACATACGATTAGTTTCACATTTATGGACTAGCATTACTGCAGGTATGTGGCCTAGGGACTATCGTAACGACGTCAGAGGACTTTGAGCATCTGTGCTGGTCTGCGCACCAGATCGGGCCCCCGCTCGAGGAAGGCATCATCGACGTGAAAGTGATCGACCCGGCCCAGGGCGCGGGCCTCGAAAAGGTCGCTCGCGTTACCCAGGCTGACGCTGGAGGGCCCCGCGTTCTTGCTGGGTTCCTGCTGCTGACCAGCGGTGATCGCGACCTCCCCGCACAGGACAGTTGAGTTCTCAGTTCCGATGACGACCCACTCGACCGATGGACGCGCAGATGTGACGCGGCGACAGATTGTGCGGGCCGCCGCGCATCAGTTCGCGCGACGGGCCTACCACGACGTCGGTCTCGACGACATACTCGCCGAGGCTGAACTGACCAAGGGCGCAATGTATTTCCATTTCAGATCGAAGCATGCGCTGGCGCTGGCAGTCATCGACAAGCAGATCGCCATTGGTAACGCCGCGTTCCAAGACCTGCTTGCCCGAAAGCTTTCGGGCCTGGAAACTCTTGTCGACTCCTCCTTATTGGTAGCCGTTCAGGACATCAGCCAGGATGTGACCAGGGCAGCAATGCACCTGGTCGAGGCGGTCGGGCGGGCGGAAGAGCTGCACGAAAAGCTATTAGGCGGCTGGATCCAAGCCCTCGCCAGTATTGCCCGGGATGCGATCACCGAGGGTGATGTCGCCGAACGGTGCGATCCGCAGGACGTCGCACTCCTCATCGTGTCGGCCTATTTGGGGCTGCGGCAAACCAGCAACCTGGACGAACCGGAGCGGTTTCTCCGCGATCTGGAGAAGAGCTTGGTCCTGTTGCTGACCGGAATCCTGCAACCGGACCGAATCGATTACTTCAGGGAATTCATCAGGCGGCGCACAGCGGTTGCGATCAGCGCCACGTGCACCCGCGCGACTTCCGATTTGGTCTCGACCGGGAAGAATGGAGGCGAATAATCGGGACCTCTGTAACGGCAGCCGTTAGGCTTGATTGCCCTGACGAGGAAGTATGAGACGGCGAGGTCGAAGAATCTAAGCCGATCGACGGAACTCCGGAGGTGCAGGAGCGATGGCGCGCCAGGTTCGATCCGAGGCAACCCGGCGAAAGATTATCGATGCCGCGATCGACATGTTCGACGAGTTCGGGTACGCGGGCGCCGGGTGGGGCAAGATCGTCGAGCGCACCGGCATGACGAAAGGAGCCCTGTACCACCACTTCGATGCGAAGGAACCGCTGGCGTCCGCCATCATCGAACAAGGCTCCGACGCACTTCTCGTCACCTTTCGCAATGCGTGTGGATCGACTTCGCCCGCGCTCGAGAACATGATCCACGGCACGTTCGCGGTCGCGAACATCCTCAGCTCGGACAAAATGGCCCGTGTGGCCGTGCAACTGGCCGCTGCCCTGAGCGGGTTCAATGAAGCGGCCTCGCGCCTCTACGCAAACTGCGTAGCGGGGATGGCTGCCGAGGCCCGGCGGGCAATCACTGAAGGAGACCTCCGGGACGACCTCGATCCGAAAGCGGCCAGCGAGTCGCTCATCGGCGCCATATTCGGAATGCGGTTGCTACGCAACGCGATTTCCGGCCATGACATAAACGCAGGCCTCGTCGGCGACCTCACCGGGTGTTTGAGTCAGCTATGGGAACTTCTGCTCCCCGGCATCGCATCGGAAGCATCGCTGCCCTATTTCCGGCAATTCCTTCGTCGCGAAGCAATCCGCCATGCCCGGGCCACCGTTCCCCGCAGCGACGCCACTGTGGAGCCGGAAGTCAGTTAGACCTCTCGCAAGTCCTGATCGCGGGTACGCACCATACTACGAGTGCCAGGCAGCCGGTCAGAACGATACTTGCGGTTTGGTAAGCGGGTGGTGGTTGCAGGGCCGTTACGGGCTGTCCGGTGGCGGTTGCGAGCCGGACCTGGCCGGGGAGTGGTCTGGGGGTTTGGGCCGGGATTTGGGCCCGGGATCGGTGGCGCTAATCCGGCTGTTGACCGGCGCTCAGGATGAGCAAGATGGCGGCATTGATGGTGAGGACGTGCAGGTATGAAATGACCCCGCCGGTGGATGTCCGGCGGGGTCGGTGGTGTTCGGGGTGTCGGGGTGGTGTTCAGTCTGCCGTGACTTCGGCAATGGCGGTGCGGGTGGAGGATTCGTCGACGATGGCCTTGTCGGCGGCGAATGCGGCGACGAGGGCTTGCAGCGCGAGGTTGTTGACCGCGCGCGGATAGCCTCGGCTGGTCTGGTGGATCAACCCGGCAGCGTCGTCGGAGAACAGGGTGTCGTCGCGGCCGGCCAGCTTCAGGTGGTGGTGTAGGTAGCTGCTGGTCTCGGTGTCGGTCATGGGCGCCATCGTGTAGCGCAGCCCGATGCGCTGGTCGAGCGCGGCGAGCACGCCGAGTTTCGTTCGTCGTCGCAGATCACACGACCCTGGCCCCCAAAGCCGCCGACGCGGTGCGGATCTGGCGGCAGATCCGGCCAGCCCGGCGCCAACAACCGCCCACCGGAGACAGCGACCGCGGTCTCTACCAACGACCTGATCACCGTGCCGCCCCGACACCACAAACAGCAACCGGCACCGAACCGACCGAGACAGCTGCTCAGCCTGAGCGCCGAAGCGCTACCCCCACGTCGTCGTCACCCTGAATGCCTCCGAACAATCCGGCTCAGTTCGTCGCCCTGGCGCTGCTCCTTGGTTTCGAATCGCCGCTTGACCCTCAACAGGGGTGTCTCAAAGAAACGGAAGCTGAGGTAGGCCGCGGCTACCGCCGTGACCAGGGTCATTGCCGTCAGCAGCACGCCAAACTGTTGGTGGATCACCCGGCGGTCCAGGTTTGCGGAGAGCATGTGCAGCAGGTAGACGCCATAGCTGATCACGCCTACGAACGCCACCGGCCGCCACTGCAGCATCGGATGCAGTGGGGTCCACTCGACTAGGCAGGTGCTGATCACGACAGCTGCCATTAGGACCTGGGTGGCCTGCGGCCGCGCGTCCAGCGCCAGGGCTGCCACCAGCAGCAACGCCGCGACCGGGGCCGACCAGGCCCGTCCCAGCGCCCACGCGACCACCGCGAAACCACGCGCGTTGCTCGTCACAAGTGCGGCGGCTGCCCCGAGCAGGATCGGCAATGACAGGCTGGCCGGAATCCTCCCGGGCAGCTCCGACGTGTCGGTCACCAGGCTAGCGCCCTGCGATATCACCACCAGCACGACCAGAGCTGCCAGCGGCACCCATATCCGCCGCCTTCCGATCGTCAGTGTCGCAACGAGCAATGGTGGCCACAGTAGGTAGAACTGCTCCTCGGTGGCCAGCGACCACGCGAAATAGAACGGCACCGAGTTCCCGCCCGTCAGATCGACAAACCAGTTCGACGTGTAGGTGGCGAACGCGGGCAGGTGACGGAAGAAGTCCTTGCCTTCGGCACTATTGTGCTGCGTCAGCGCAACCAGCACTACGTATAGCAGCAGCGTCACATAGTAAAGAGGAAAGATCCGCAGACAGCGTCGCGCGTAGAACTTGCCCAGCGAGATACGACTCGTTGCGTTCTGCTCTCTTACCAGTAGCGTTGTTATCAGGAACCCGCTGATTGCGAAGAAGAAGTCCACTCCCAGGTAGCCCTTGGTAAAGATCGCCGGGCCCGGCATTCCCGATGTGTGATGCCAGACGACTGCGGTCACGCTCAACGCGCGCAAGCCGTCGAGGGCGCCGAAGCGTTGGATGGCACAAAAGCGCTCGAAGTCCGGACGCACGATAGGAGATTGTGGCTCAAAACGCCAGATGAACGAATGCGGCGAAACCGAGCCTAGCGCTCCTCTTCCCACAACTGCTCAGTCAGGTCCTGGAACATCGCGAGGGCAAATTGATCGTCGGCCCGCATCACTGCCGACCTGCTCATCAGCGCTCGCACGACCGAGCCGTCCTTATGTGCCAATTCGACGACCATGTTCGCGAGGGCATGGACGACCGACAGTAGGGATTCCGAGGCCGGGGCCTGATGGAAGATCTGATCGAATCTGAGCGACAAGACCTCGTCCGGCTCGTAGCCCACCATCTCGGCAAATGCGGTGTTGGTGAACAAGATGCTGCCGTCATGCCCGATAGCCAGCACGGGAACCGGGATCCGCTCCAGCACCACCAGTGCGGGCAACTGCTTCAAGGTGGTCATCGGCGATTGGCCGTGCTGCCGGTTCTGTCGTCGCTCCACTGGCCGATTATGGCCTATGGCAGGGGATTTCCAGATGCCTTTGGTCACAGCCCTCGGATCTTCCACATGGGTGGCTCACTGGGCATCAGGAGGCGGCGGCTGGTAGCGGGGGAACACACCCGTGGGCGGCGGCAGCACCGTGCCGGGGGCCAGCCGCGCGCCGATGGCGGTAAACGCCCGTTGGTCGTCGGCCCGGCCGAGCAAGTCCAGCAGCTTGCCGGCCGACTCGGGCATGACGGGCTGGACCAGCAGCGCCGCGATGCGGACCGCCTCGCAGGTGGTGTACAGGACGGTACGAAACCTTGCCTGATCCGCTTCGGACTCGCTCTTACGCAAGACCCAAGGCTGTTGTGCCGAAAAGTACTTGTTCGCTTCGCCGAGCATCAGCCAGATCGCTTCTAAGGCCAAATGCATTGCCTGCCCGTCAAAACTGGCGCGCACCCGCTCCAACAAACCGTCGGCCGTCGCCAGCAGCTCGGTGTCGGCAGGGGTCAGCTCACCCGGTTCTGGCACGACCCCGCCCAGGTTCTTGGCCACCATGGACAACGACCGCTGGGCCAGGTTGCCGAGCTCATTGGCCAGATCGGTGTTGATCCGGGTGATGATGGCCTCTTCGGTGTAGTTGCCGTCCTGGCCGAATGGGACCTCCCGCAACAGGAAGTAGCGGACCTGGTCTACACCGAACGTATCCGCCAGCGCTACCGGGTCGATGACGTTGCCCACCGACTTGCTCATCTTCTCGCCCCGGTGGTGCAAGAACCCGTGCGCGAAAACCTTTCGCGGCAGCTCGATTCCGGCTGACATCAAAAACGCCGGCCAGTAGACGGCATGGAACCTGATGATGTCCTTGCCGATCATGTGCAGATCGGCGGGCCAGTAGCGGCGGAACAACTCCGAGTCGGTATCGGGGAAGCCGGCACCGGTCAGGTAGTTGGTCAGCGCGTCGACCCAGACGTACATGACGTGGTCCGGATCGTCGGGCACCGGAACTCCCCAATCGAAGGAGGTGCGCGAGATCGAGATGTCTTCCAGGCCCGAGGAGACAAAGCTGACCACTTCGTTGCGCCGCACCTCCGGGGCGATGAAGCCGGGGTTGGCGTCGTAGTGGGCCAGCAGCTTGTCGGCATACGCCGACAGCCGGAAGAAATAGGACTGCTCCTCGGTCCAGGTCACCGCGGCGCCGGTTTCGGTGGCCACTCTGGTCCCGTCTTCGAGGAGCTGAGTCTCCGATTCGAAGAAGAACCGCTCGTCGCGCACCGAATACCACCCGGAGTAGTTGTCGAGGTAGATGTCACCGGCCGCCGACATCCGCCGCCAGATTTCCTTGGACGCCTCGTAGTGGTCGGGGTCGGTGGTACGGATGAACCGGTCGAAGGAGATGTTCAGCGCCTCCTGCACGCGCTGAAATACGTCCGAATTGCGCCGCGCCAGCTGCGCGGTCGGTATGCCCGCCGCCGCGGCGGCCTGCGCGACCTTCAGGCCATGCTCGTCGGTTCCGGTCAGGAAGCGCACGTCGAAGCCGTCCAGCCGCTTGAATCGGGCAATCGCGTCGGTGGCGATGTATTCGTACGCGTGACCCACATGCGGCGCAGCGTTGGGATACGCGATCGCAGTGGTGACGTAGTAGGGCCTCATTGAGATTCCACCCTATTGTGTGCCCGTGAGCTCCAACCGCCCTGGTAAACGAGAAGCGCCGCCCGCGCCCGAGCCGTTGGCGCCCTTGATCGACGCCCATACCCACCTTGACGCGTGTGGCGCACGTGACGCCGAGGGCGTGGTCGCGATCGTGGACCGTGCTGTCGCGGTCGGAGTGGGCGCTGTGGTCACCATCGCCGACGATCTGGACTCGGCGCGCTGGGTGACACGAGCCGCCGAGTGGGATCGGCGGGTTTATGCAGCGGTGGCGTTGCACCCGACCCGCGCGGACGCGCTGAACGATGCCGCCCGTGCCGAAATCGAGCGACTGGCGGCCCACCCCAGGGTGGTGGCAGTGGGTGAGACTGGCATGGATTTGTATTGGCCAGGACGCCTGGACGGCTGCGCCCAGCCGGACGTCCAGCGGGAAGCCTTCGCGTGGCATATCGACCTGGCCAAGCGGTGCGGGAAACCGCTGATGATCCACAACCGGGATGCCGATGCCGAAGTGCTCGACGTGCTGGTGGCCGAGGGCGCTCCCGACGTCGTGATCTTCCACTGCTTTTCATCGGACAGCGCGATGGCCCGCCGCTGCGTGGACGCCGGGTGGCTGGTCAGCCTGTCCGGGACAGTGAGCTTCCGCAACGCTCACGCGCTGCGGGAAGCCGTTCCGTTGATACCGGCGCACCAGCTTCTAGTGGAAACTGATGCGCCTTTTTTGACGCCGCATCCTTATCGGGGGTTAGCGAACGAGCCGTACTGTCTTCCCTATACTGTGCGCGCCATAGCTGAACTGGTAGATCGTCGCCCTGAAGAGTTGGCGCAAGTAACCACGAGCAATGCTCGCCGGGTCTATGGACTGGCCGCTGAGTAGCGAGATCAACCGGGTAATTCCACTGATACCGTCGCGCCGGAGTTGCCCAACATTGGCCGGTTCGTTACCGTCTTGTGATCGAACGATTGGGGCCTGCGGGTCCTTATTTTGTGAATTGCTGCTGATAGGTCGTTAGTGGTTGCTGAGGTCGGGGTAGACGCGCGTTGAGTGTATTGACAAAACTTCATCAGACCCCATCGCCGATGTTGCGGCTCGTCGTCGGAGGGCTACTGGTAGTTCTGGCGTTCGCCGGTGGTTTTGCGGTTTCTGCATCCAAGACAGTGACGTTGACCGTCGACGGAATCGCGATGCGGGTGACGACCATGAAGTCGCGGGTAATCGACATCGTCCAGGAGAACGGCTTCGCCGTCGACGAGCGCGACGACCTGTATCCCGCCGGTGATGTCAAGGTTAACGACGCCGCCAACATCGTGCTGCGGCGCAGCCGGCCGCTGCAGATCTCGCTGGACGGCCACGACACCAAGCAGGTGTGGACGACGGCATCCACCGTGGACGAGGCCCTGGCCCAGCTCGCGATGACCGACACCGCGCCGGCTGCGGCCTCTCGGGGCAGCCGTGTTCCGCTGGCGGGGATGGCGCTGCCTGTCGTGAGCGCCAAGACGGTCCGCATCAACGATGGCGGCGCGATACGTGCGGTGCACCTGCCGGCGCCGAACGTGGCGGGGCTGCTGAGCGCCGCCGGTGCACCGCTGCTCGAGAGCGACCAGGTGGTGCCGAACGCGGCGTCACCGATCGTCGACGGCATGGAAATCCAGGTGACCCGTAACCGGATTCAGCGGGTCACCGAGCGAATTCCGTTGCCCCCGAATGCACGTCGGGTCGAGGATCCGGATATGAACATGAGCCGCCAGGTCGTCGAAGACCCGGGCAGCCCGGGTACGCAAGATGTGACGTTCGCGGTGGCCACGGTCAACGGAGTCGAGACCGGCCGGCTGCCCATCGCTAACACGGTGATAGCGCCGGCCCGTGACGCCGTGGTGCGCGTTGGCACCAAGCCCGGCACCGATGTGCCTGCGGTATCCAACGGATCCGTCTGGGACGCGATCGCAGGCTGCGAGGCCGGCGGAAACTGGGCGATCAACACCGGTAACGGGTACTACGGCGGCGTGCAGTTCGATCAGGGCACCTGGGAGCGCAACGGCGGGCTGCGGTTCGCACCGCGTGCTGACCTGGCAACTCGAGAAGAGCAGATCACCGTTGCCGAGGTGACCCGCGAGCGCCAGGGCTGGGGTGCGTGGCCGGTGTGCAGCGGAAGAGCTGGTGCAAACTGACCATCCGGCTGCTCGGTCGCACCGAGATCAGGCGGCTCGCCAAAGAACTTGATTTTCGGCCACGGAAATCCCTCGGCCAAAACTTCGTCCATGACGGCAACACGGTGCGCCGAGTAGTTTCGACCTCCGGGGTGAGTCGGTCTGACCACATCCTGGAGGTTGGTCCCGGCCTAGGGTCGCTCACGCTGGCATTGCTCGACCGCGGCGCCACCGTTACCGCCGTGGAAATCGACCCGGTGCTGGCCGGTCGGCTACCCCAAACCGTTGCCGAGCACTCGCATAGTGAAATCCAGCGCCTGACAGTGCTCAACCGCGACGTCTTAACCCTCCGTCGCGGCGATCTGGCCGCGGAGCCGACAGGCCCGACAGCCTTAGTCGCCAATCTGCCCTACAACGTCGCGGTTCCGGCGCTGTTGCACCTGCTTGCCGAATTTGCGTCCATTCAGGTCGTGACGGTAATGGTGCAGGCCGAGGTCGCCGAACGTCTTGCCGCGGAACCGGGTGGCAAGGAGTACGGCGTGCCCAGCGTCAAGGTCCGCTTCTTCGGACGGGTTCGCCGTTGTGGCACAGTCTCGCCGACCGTCTTCTGGCCAATTCCCCGCGTCTATTCCGGGCTGGTTCGAATCGATCGGTACGCGACCTCGCCGTGGCCCACCGACGACGCCTTCCGTCGCCAAGTATTCGAGCTGGTGGACATCGCGTTCGCTCAGCGGCGCAAGACAGCTCGCAACGCATTTGTGGAGTGGGCGGGCTCGGGCAACGAGTCGGCGAATCGGTTGTTAGCCGCCAGCATCGATCCCGCCCGTCGCGGTGAAACGCTGTCCATCGACGACTTCGTGCGGCTGTTGCAGCGTTCCGCTGATCGGGCCGGCAGCACCACCGAGACAAGCCCGGACGCAGCCAAACAGCAGGCTTCTGCTAACTGACTGCGGTGTCGTCGGGCGCCGCTGCGTGTGGTTTGCCTGTGGCAGCGATAGTCTGCTGCGGTGTCCGCGTCTGACGGCAATACTGCCGCGCAGTGGGTGCCCACCGGGTCGGTCACCGTTCGGGTGCCCGGAAAAGTCAACCTCTACTTGGCGGTCGGTGACCGCCGCGAGGATGGCTATCACGAGCTGACGACGATATTTCACGCTGTCTCGCTGCTCGACGAGGTCACGGTTCGCAACGCCGATGTGCTGTCGCTCGAGCTCGTCGGCGAGGGCGCCGACAAACTACCCACCGACGAACGTAACCTCGCCTGGCAGGCCGCGGAACTGATGGCCGAACACGTCGGCCGGGCACCCGATGTCTCGATCATGATCGACAAATCCATTCCGGTGGCCGGTGGTATGGCCGGTGGCAGCGCGGATGCGGCGGCCGTGCTGGTCGCCATGAACTCACTGTGGGAACTCAACGTGCCCCGCCGCGATCTGCGCATGCTCGCCGCGCGGCTGGGCAGCGATGTGCCTTTCGCGCTGCACGGCGGCACCGCGTTGGGAACCGGTCGCGGCGAGGAGCTGGCCACCGTGTTGTCCCGGAACACGTTCCACTGGGTGCTGGCGTTCGCCGACAGCGAGCTGCTCACTCCGACGGTGTTCGCCGAACTGGACCGGCTCAGGGAGGCGGGGGATCCGCCGCGGCTTCCTGGCCCGGGGCCGGTGCTGGCAGCCCTGGCCGCGGGCGATGCGGGACAGCTGGCGCCGCTGCTGGGCAATGAAATGCAAGCGGCCGCGGTGAGCCTGAATCCCCGCCTGCGTCGCGCTCTGCGCGCCGGTGTCCAGGCCGGTGCCCTGGCGGGCATCGTGTCCGGCTCGGGTCCGACGTGCGCCTTCCTGTGCGCTTCGGCGGCCTCGGCGGTCGACGTGGGCACCGAGGTGTCCGGGGCGGGTGTCTGCCGCACGGTGCGGGTCGCCAGCGGGCCGGTGGTCGGTGCCCGCGTGGTGCCAGCGCCCACTGAAGTGTGAAAACGAACGCAAAATGCGCAATAGTTTGGGCGGTTCCCTAAGAGGAGTTTAAGATAATGCGCGGTGACGGGTAGCGCTGAGCAAGATCACTTAATTTCGTCGTCCGCCGGGCTTCCCGGCGGACGACTAATGAATCGGGCCCGACAAGGTTTCTCGGGCCCGATTCGCGCTTATCGTGCGACCGAACGGGTCGTTGACTCATCACCGATTCGAGACCTAACCGCTGCCCAACTGTGTTTGCGCGCCTGCGGCGAAGCGTTACCCAGCGGGCGGAATATGAGATCCCGGGCGTTGGGGAAAGCGCCGGAACCTAGGAGGTTTGTGTGAGCAGGTTTACCGAGAAGATGTACCGCAACGCCCGCACCGCGAAAACGGGCATGGTCACCGGTGAACCCCACGAGCCGGTCCGCCACACCTGGGGTGAGGTCCACGAGCGCGCTCGTTGCATCGCGGGCGGCCTGGCCGCCGTGGGCATCGGCCGCGGCGACGCGGTCGGTGTGCTGGCCGGCTTCCCGGTGGAGATCGCGCCGACGGCGCAGGGCCTATGGATGCGGGGGGCCAGCCTGACAATGCTCCACCAGCCCACACCGCGCACGGATCTAGCCGTGTGGGCCGAGGACACCATGAACGTCATCGGCATGATCGAGGCCAAGGCCGTCATCGTCTCGGAGCCCTTCATGGTGGCCATCCCCGTCCTCGAGGAGAAGGGCATCAAGGTCCTCACCGTCGCCGACCTGCTGGCGTCGGATCCAATTGACCCCGTGGAGGTCGGCGAGGACGACCTTGCGCTGATGCAGCTGACATCCGGTTCGACCGGCTCGCCGAAGGCTGTGCAGATCACCCACCGCAACATCTACTCGAACGCCGAGGC
The DNA here is from genome assembly GCA_963730415.1 of uncultured Actinomycetota bacterium. Classification (GTDB taxonomy): domain Bacteria; phylum Actinomycetota; class Actinomycetes; order Mycobacteriales; family Mycobacteriaceae; genus Mycobacterium. Next base: position 146,110 of record CAVSSC010000012.1, read on the forward strand.
GATGTTCATCGGCGCCCAGTACGACGTCGACAGGGACGTCATGGTGAGCTGGCTGCCCTGCTTCCACGACATGGGCATGGTCGGCTTCCTCACCATCCCGATGTTCTTCGGCGCCGAGCTGGTCAAGGTCACACCGATGGACTTCCTGCGCGACACCCTGCTGTGGGCCAAGCTCATCGACAAGTACAAGGGCACCATGACCGCGGCGCCCAACTTCGCCTACGCGCTGCTCGCCAAGCGGTTGCGTCGCCAGGCCAAGCCCGGCGATTTCGACCTGTCGACCCTGCGCTTCGCGCTGTCCGGAGCCGAGCCCGTCGAACCCGCCGACGTCGAGCACCTGCTCGACGCGGGCAAGCCGTTCGGCCTGAAGCCCTCGGCGATCCTGCCGGCCTACGGCATGGCCGAGACGACGCTGGCCGTGTCCTTCTCGGAGTGCGACGCCGGTCTCGTCGTCGACGAGGTCGACGCCGATCTGCTGGCCGCCCTGCGCCGAGCCGTGCCCGCCACCAAGGGCAACACCCGCAGGCTGGCCACGCTCGGTCCCCTGCTGAAGGACCTCGAGGCCCGCATCATCGACGAGAACGGCGATATGATGCCCGCCCGCGGCGTCGGTGTCATCGAACTGCGCGGCGAGTCGCTGACGCCCGGCTATCTCACCATGGGTGGCTTCATCCCGGCCCAGGACGAGAACGGCTGGTACGACACCGGTGACCTCGGCTACATGACCGAGGACGGCCACATCGTGGTGTGCGGCCGCGTCAAGGACGTCATCATCATGGCGGGCCGCAATATCTATCCCACCGACATTGAGCGGGCCGCCTGCCGCGTCGAGGGGGTGCGGCCCGGTTGCGCCGTCGCGGTGCGCCTAGACGCCGGCCACTCACGCGAGACGTTCGCCGTCGCCGTCGAGTCCAACGCCTGGCAGGACCCGGTCGAGGTGCGCCGCATCGAGCACCAGGTCGCCCACGAGGTGGTGGCCGAGGTCGACATGCGGCCGCGCAACGTGGTGGTGCTCGGTCCGGGGACCATTCCGAAGACACCGTCGGGCAAGTTGCGCCGGTCCACCTCCGTCACCCTGGTCACGTAGTCCGCCGCCTGCCGGCCGCCCAGCTACCAGGCGTGGACGTGGTTCTGCGCGGGCTCTAGCCCCAGTTCGATGAGCAACTCGGTGGCGTCTGCAGCCTGCTCGCAGATCGTGGGGACTTCCGGACGCTCGGCGGCGGTGAAGTTCTCCAACACGAACGCCGCCGGGTCTTTGCGCCCGGGCGGACGGCCGATCCCGATGCGGACGCGCTGAAAGTCTTTGGTGCCCAGCGCGGCCGCCACCGAGCGCAGCCCGTTGTGGCCGCCTTCGCCGCCACCGATCTTGAGCCGGATACGGCCGAACTCGAGGTCGAGGTCGTCGTGGATGACGATGATGTCGGCCGGCGCCACCGAGTAGAACTTCGCCAACGGCCCGATCTGGCGGCCGGACTCGTTCATGTAGCAGCGCGGCTTGGCCAACAACACCGAGTGCCCACCCAACCGGCCGCTGACAACTTCCGCGCCGGAACGCTTGTGCGCCTTGAATTTAGAGCCCAGCCGCGCGGCGAGCAGGTCGGCAACCATGAACCCGAGGTTGTGTCGGGTGCGGGCGTAGTTGTCTCCGGGGTTGCCCAGGCCGACCACCAAAAGCGGTTCGGCCACGTCGCGGGCCGCCTACTCGGACTCTTCTGCGGGGGCCTCGGCCTCGCTGGCCTCTTCTTCGGCTGCCTCGCCCTCGGCGACCTCGCCGGCGCCCTCTTCCGCGAGATCCTCGGCCGTCGGCGCGTTCACCACGTTGACCACCAGCAACTCCGGGTCGGAAATCAGATTGACGCCCGACGGCAGCGTGATCTGCCCGGCGGTGAACTGGGTCCCAGGCGAGGCGCCCTCGACCGACACCGTCAGCTGCTCGGGAATCGACAGCGCCTCGGCCTCGATCTCGATGGCGTTGGTCTCCTGGGTGACCAGGGTGTCGGGCCCGGCCTCGCCCACGACGTCAACGGTGACCTCGACGACGACCTTCTCACCGCGACGCACGACCAGCAGGTCGGCGTGCTGAATGGTGCGGCGGATCGGGTGGATGTCGAGCGCTTTGGTCAGCGCCAGCTGTTCCTTACCGGCGATGTCGAGAGTCAGCACCGCGTTGGTGCCCGCGTGCCGCAGCACGGCCGCGAAGTCGTGGCCCGGCAACTCCAGGTGCTGTGGATCGGCGCCGTGACCGTAGAGCACGGCGGGAATCTTGCCGTCGCGCCGGGCTCGCCTGGACGCGCCCTTGCCGGTCTCGGTTCGCACCGTGACCTTCAATTGGTTGACTGCTGACTTAGCCATCGTGTCGCTCCTGTGTGCTCGGTACCCAGTTCGGGGGGCACGGCCAGGGTCGCGACAGTAAGTCGGTCTCCGTCGATAACGGTGCTGGCCAGCCGGCCAGCCACCCTCGCCGTGACGCCTGGTCAGGTTAGCGCATGCGCACCTCAGAGGGGAAATTTGGTGCCCGTGAGCTGCTCGGACAGGTCCCAGAGCGCCGCCGCGGTGGCTGCGTCCTGCGCCCGCTTGCTGCGGCCGACCGGTTGGGTTCGGCCGATCTGGCCGAACCTGGGGCCGACGAACGTGTTGCCCGGCAAGTCCTGCGATGCCGCGTACAACGTTTGCCGGGCACCAAAGTCGGCGTCGGTGGCAACCACCCGGGTGACGGCCGACATCAGCGCATCGCCCAACTTGCGGCCGGAGGCCCCTTGCAGGTTGGTATGCGAGTAGCCAGGATGGGCCGCCAGCGCGCGCAGCGGGGAACCGACCGAATCCAGGCGTCGCTGCAGCTCGCTGGTGAACAGCAGGTTGGCGAGCTTCGACTGGCTATACGCCAGCCAGGGGGAGTACCGCCGATTCTTCCAATTCAGATCGTCGAAGTTGATGCGGCCCGGCCAGTGCGCCATCGAGGACAGCGTGACAACCCGGTCGGTGAGCTTGGGCAGCAATAAGTTGGTGAGCGCGAAGTGGCCGAGGTGGTTGGTGCCGATCTGGCTTTCGAAGCCATCGGCGGTCAGTGCGTACGGGGAGGCCATGATGCCCGCGTTGTTGATCAGGATGTCGACCTGGACCACCCCGTCGGCGAACTGGCGCACCGACGATAGATCCTGCAGGTCCAGTTGGCGCACCTCGACTTGGCCGGTTTTGGGGCCGGTAATCTGCGCAGCGGCGGCCTCACCTTTGCTCGGAGTGCGGACGGCCATGATGATCTTGGCGCCGTGTCGCGCCAACTCGCGCGCGGTCACCGCGCCCAGCCCACTATTGGCGCCGGTGACGATGGCGGTACGCCCGGCGAAGGACGGGAGATCTGCGGCGGTCCAGTTAGTCATGGTTGACAACAGTAGTGAAGCCGAGCAACGGAATGTACGGCGCCAGTTCCGTTACCCGACGTGACGTCACCGCGGTTGTCGCTCTGAGGCGGGAAAGCGGACATAACCTCTGCTCGGTCATTAGTGTGGCCGATGTGACTCAGCGGCTATGCAAAAGCCCAATTATTTTGCGGCGACGACGAATCCGCGGATGATCGCCTCGATGTCGGATGACTGCGCGACCGCCTGGTTGGCCAGACCGGTGATCGTGAGCTGAACCAGGTATCGCTGGTTGGCGGGCGGCGAGCCGGTGGCGATCACGATCCGGTTCCAGCTGTGCAGCCGCGTGCCATCGAGGTCGTAGCTGCCCTGGATCATCGACGAGGGAAAGCCGTTGTAGTCCGCCGTTGAGGCGTCCAGCTGCTTGAAGTTCTCGAACAGTTGGGCATCGTCATTGCCGTGCTTGATGACTTGGGCCGGATCGAAGTCCCCGCGCAGCTTGAACACCACGAGCCTTGCTGTCGGGTACTTGCCGCCCTTGGAGATCATCACCGTCTCCGGCGTGATGTTCGGATTGCTAGACGGCGACCAGCCAGGTGGCGTCGGTATCGACACGGTCAGATCGTTCAGGGTGCCCGGCGCCACCTGCTGCCCGGTAACGCCGATGCTTTCGCAGATACTGCGACAGGGGGACGGCCTTTGCTGCCCTCGTGGTGGTACTGGTTGTCGAACTCGTCGTCAAGATCGACTGGAAGTCAGGCGATTTCGGTCCACAAGCTACCGTAGACATCGTCAGCGCCACTATCGCGGCAGCGGCCGCGGATAACTCGATTGCCCGCGCGCCGCTATGCGACCCACTCACAGAATCTCGCGGACCGTGTCAATCGGCCGGGCCAGCCGGGTGCCCTTCGGCGTGACGACGAACGGTCGTTCGATGAGAATGGGATGTTCGACCATGGCGTCGAGCAACTGGTCATCGGTCGCATCGGCGAGATCGAGTTCGGCATACAGCGATTCACGCTTGCGCGCGGCGGTGCGCACATCGATACCGGCGTCGCGGATCATTTTCACCAATTCGCTGCGCGACGGCGGAGTTTTCAGGTACTCGATGATGGTTGGTTCAAATCCATTGTCCCGCAACAACTCCAGCGTCTTGCGGGAGGTGCTGCACCTGGGGTTGTGGTAGATGACGGCTTTGTCTGGCTTCGCAGCCATCTAGGCGTCTCCGTCGAATAGCCCTGTGACTGAGCCGTTTTCGAAAACGGCACGGATGGTGCTGGCCAGCAGCGGCGCGATGGACAAAACCGTGAGCTGGGGGAAGCGCTTCTCCTCGCCGATCGGCAGGGTATTCGTGACGATCACCTCCCGGGCGCCGCATGCGGCCAGCCGCTCGGCAGCCGGGTCGGACAGCACACCATGGGTCGCCGCGACGATCACGTCGCTGGCGCCGTCGTCACGCAACAGCTTCACCGCGCCGGCGATGGTGCCGCCGGTGTCGATCATGTCGTCGATCAGGACACAGGTCCGGTCGGCGACTTCGCCGACGACGCGGTTGGAGACCACCTGGTTGGGCACCCGCGGATCACGGGTTTTGTGAATGAACGCCAGCGGAACGCCACCCAATGCGTCGGCCCATTTCTCGGCGATACGCACCCGGCCCGAGTCGGGAGAGACGACCACCATGTTGCCGTCCGGGTAGTTGTCCCGGATGTACGCGGTCAGCAGGTGCTGCCCGCGCATGTGATCGACGGGCCCGTCGAAGAAACCCTGGATCTGGTCGGTGTGCAGGTCGACACTGACGATCCGGTCGGCGCCGGCGGTCTTGAGCAGGTCGGCGACCAGTCGCGCCGAGATCGGTTCGCGACCCCGGTGCTTCTTGTCTTGGCGGGCGTAGGGGTAGAACGGCATGACTGCGGTGATCCGCTTGGCGCTGCCCCGCTTGAGCGCGTCGATCATGATCAGCTGTTCCATCAGCCAGTTATTCACCGGCGCCGGGCACGATTGCAGGACGAACGCGTCACACCCGCGCACTGATTCGTCGAAGCGCACGAAGATCTCGCCGTTGGCGAACTCCCGCGCGCGTCTGGGCGGTGACGTGGACGTCGAGCTCTTTGGCTACCTGCTCGGCCAGCTCGGGGTGCCCTCGGCCAGAGAAGAGCATCAGGTTTTTGCGGTTATCGGTCCAGTCGTGGCTCAACGTGCTGCCCTCGCCGTTCGGGATCGAATTGGACGCCTCATCGTACGTAGCGAATGGTACGGAAAAATTGCCGGGTTACCAGATACCGAATTCACGGTGTCTATTCGGGCTCGGATGTCTGTTTGGTGTTTTCGGCAGCTTTTGCCGAGGCCTCTTCGGCGGCCTCGGCGGCCGCGCTGCCCGGCCGCTTGCGCTGCACCCAGCCTTCGATGTTGCGTTGCGGGCCCGCGGATACCGCCAGGGCTCCCGGCGGGACGTCGTTGCGCACTACCGTGCCCGCGCCGGTATAGGCCCCGTCGCCGACCGTCACCGGAGCCACGAACATGGTGTCGGACCCGGTGCGCACGTGCGAGCCGACCGTGGTGCGCCGTTTGGCAGCGCCGTCGTAGTTGACGAACACGCTGGAAGCGCCGATATTGCTGTGTTCGCCGATATCGGCGTCCCCGACGTAGGTCAGATGCGGAACTTTGGTGCCGGTGCCGATAGTGGAGTTCTTGGTCTCGACGAATGCCCCGAGCTTGCCGTCGTCTCCCAGCACAGTGCCGGGCCGCAGGTAGGTGTAGGGGCCGACCGTAGCGCCGGCACCGATGGACGACGACATGCCGTGGGTGCGCACCACTGACGCGCCGTCACCGACGGTGACGTCGGTCAGGGTGGTATCCGGGCCGATGACGCAATGACCGCCGACTTGGCTGCGGCCCAGCAGCTGTGTTCCGGGGTGGATGACGGTATCGCGACCGATCGTCACGTCGACGTCGATCCAGGTGGTGGCGGGGTCGACGATGGTGACGCCCGACATCTGGTGGGCGGCGACAATCCGGCGGTTGAGCTCGGCGCCCAGTTGCGCCAGCTGGACGCGGTTGTTGACACCGGCCACCAGCGCACTGTCGTCGACGTGCCGGGCACGGATGGCCTGGCCGTCCCCGCGAAGGATGGAGATGACGTCGGTCAGGTACAGCTCCTGTTGGGCATTGTTGGAGCTCAGCCGGCTCAGTGCCGAGCGCAACGCCGCGATGTCGAAGGCGTAGACGCCGGCGTTGACCTCCCGGATCTCGCGCTGCGAGGGTGTCGCGTCGCTGTGTTCCACGATCGCCATGACTTCGTTGTCCTGGGTGCGCAGGATGCGGCCGTAGCCGCTGGGATCGCTGAGCGTCGTGGTCAGCACCGTTACCGCGGCCGACGACCGCGCTGTGGGTCGCGATCAGATCGGCCAGGGTGTCAGCGTCCAGCAGTGGGGTATCGCCGGAGGTGACGACGACAACGCCGGCGTAGTCATCGGGCAGCGCGGATAGGCCGCAGCGGACCGCGTGGCCGGTGCCCAGCGGTCGGTCCTGCAGTGCGACGTCGATCGTGCGTCCGAGGGCGTCGGCCGATTCGGCGACCAGCGGTGCGATGCGCTGGTGATCATGGCCCAGGACCACGACCAGATGCTGCGGTGCCACCTTGGCGATCGCGTGCAGTGAGTGGGACAGCATGCTGCGGCCGGCGATCGTGTGCAGCACCTTCGGGGTGTCCGACCGCATTCGGGTGCCGGGCCCGGCCGCTAAAACCAGGACCGCGGTATCACCACGAGACGACATCAACCCTCCTTATGTTGGCCTTCCTTTTATGTTTGTCTCTCTTATGTGCCTATGTTGGCTTTGTCCCACGCGAGGTGGCAGGCCGAAGCGCCGACACGCTGTCAAGGGTGTCATTTCATCTGCGGTGAAGGCAAAAAACCGTTGTGCGATGTCCCGGACAAGCAGCCGTCAAGCACGCGAAGCTCCGTCGCCAGGACTCGAACCTGAACTCTCAGAACCAAAATCTGATGTGCTGCCGATTACACCACGACGGACCGCGTACCCACGGCGAGCGGCGGTTAACACCGACCGTGCCAACAAGACTCTAGACGGTTGCGGGCCGGTTGTGGCCCCGAGGAAAAGAGGGACGGTTCGCCTACCTCCAAGCGGATACGCTGATTGGCGTGGCTGTGCTGGATAAGGAGCCGGATAAAGAGGTGCGGGCGCCGCGCGCCCGGATGACCGGTAGCGAGCGCCGACTCCAACTCATCGGTATCGCACGCTCGCTGTTCGCCGAACGCGGCTATGAGGGCACCTCGATCGAAGAGATCGCTCAGCGCGCCAACGTGTCCAAGCCGGTCGTCTACGAGCATTTCGGCGGCAAGGAGGGTCTGTACGCCGTGGTCGTCGATCGTGAGATGTCGGCGCTGCTGGACGGCATCACCTCGTCGCTGACCAACAACCGGTCCCGGGTGCGGGTCGAGCGGGTCGCGCTGGCGTTGCTCACGTACGTCGAAGAACGCACCGACGGCTTCCGGATCATGATTCGCGACTCGCCGGCCTCGATCAGCTCGGGCACCTACTCCAGCCTGCTCAACGACGCCGTGAGTCAGGTCAGCTCCATTCTGGCCGGCGACTTCGCTCGTCGCGGCCTGGATCCGGATCTGGCGCCGCTGTACGCCCAGGCATTGGTGGGCTCGGTGTCGATGACGGCGCAATGGTGGCTTGATACGCGGGAGCCCAAGAAAGAAGTGGTGGCCGCGCACCTGGTCAACCTGATGTGGAATGGCCTGACCCACCTGGAGGCCGACCCCCGGCTGCAAGACGAGTAGCGCGCTCAACCGCAGTCGCGGGCCAGCAGGTCGGTGATCGTTTCGCGGCGGACCAGTTCGCGGGCCCGGCCGTCTTTGACCGCTACCAGCGATGGCCGGCCGACCATGTTGTAGTTCGACGCCATGCTGTGGTGGTAGGCGCCGGTACAGGCCACGGCCAGCAGGTCGCCGGGGTGCAGGTCGGCCGGTAGCTCGATATCGCGGGCGATCTCGTCGCCCGCTTCGCAGTGCCGGCCCGCTACGGTGACGCGCTGCTTGAGGCCCAGCGGATGCCGGTTCGCCAGCGCGACGGTGTAACGCGCGCCGTACAACGACACCCGCGGGTTGTCGCTCATCCCGCCGTCCACGGCGACGAAGGTGCGGCCACCGGATTGCGTCTTCACCGAGCACACCCGATACAGCGTCACGCCGGCCCGGCCGCTGATGGCCCGGCCGGGTTCCACCACGATCTTTGGGCGGGGGAAATGCTCGGCGGCGCAGGCCTCGTCCAGCGCATCCTCGATGACGTCGGCCAGCTCGTCGAGATTGAGCTCCCGATCACCCGGGACGTAAGGGATCGCGTGTCCACCGCCGATGTTGAGCTCGGTGAGGATGACGCCGTGCTGGGCGCGGATATCGGCCATGGCGGCGATCATCCGGCGAATAGCTTCGCCGTAGAGGGCTGGGTCGCTGACCTGCGAGCCGATATGGCAGTGCAGTCCCACCAGGTCAAGGATGGGATGCGCCAGCACTCGCTTTACCGCGTCGGCGGCGTGGTCACCGGCGAGGGTGAACCCGAATTTCTGGTCGCTGATACCGGTGGTGACCGCGCGGTGTCCGTGGATGTCGATGTCGGGGGTCACCCGGATGAGCACCGGCTGGCGCCGGCGCGCCAGGCCCGCGAGGTAGGCGATCTCGATGCAGGAGTCCAGCACGACGCGCCCGACCCCAACACGCACCGCGTCGCGCAACTCGTCCGGAGATTTCGCGTTCCCGTGCATGATGATGCGTGCCGGGTCCACTCCACCGGCAAGGGCAACGGCCAGCTCACCGCTTGAGCAGACGTCGACGCCGAGGCCCTCTTCGCGGGCCCAGCGGGCCACCGCGGTGGTCAGCAGCGACTTTCCGGCGTAGACGACCTGTATGCCGCGCAGCGCCTTGCGGTAGCGGCGGGCGCGGTGCCGAAAGTCGGTTTCGTCGATCACGTAGGTCGGGGTGTCGAACTCGTCGGCGATATCGGCCAGCGGTACACCGCCCACGCAGAGCCGGCCCTCTTCGTCGGAATGCATGGTGACGGGCCAGATCGCGGGATCCACCCGCGGGGGAGCCGCGTGGCCGATAGACGGCAGGATGTCCAGCAATGTCATGAATCAAACGTGCGCCCGCGCAGCGTCGGGTGCCGCTTTTCTTACGATCCCTTGACGGCGCCGGGCTCAATATTGACGACGTTCAGCGCTTCTAGAGGCCCCCCTAGAATGGATTCATCATGACCGCACCGGGGCCTGCTCGCCCAGAAACCCCGATCGCTGGGCTCGTTGAATTGGCGCTCACCGCGCCGACCTTCCAGCAGCTGATCGAAACCGCGGCCGCTCGACCGGCCGAATTAAGTCTGGTGGGTCCGGCCAGCGCACGGCTGTTCGTCGCCAGTGCGCTGGCGCGGCTGGGTCCTTTGCTGGTAGTCACCGCGACCGGGCGCGAAGCCGACGACCTGACCGCTGAGCTGCGAGGCGTCTTCGGCGACGCCGTGGCGGTCTTGCCGTCCTGGGAGACCCTGCCGCACGAGCGACTCTCACCGGGCGTCGACACCGTCGGCGCCCGATTGATGGTGCTGCGCCGACTGGCCGCGCCCGACGACCCGCGGTTGGGCCCGCCCCTGCAGGTGGTGGTGACCGCGGTGCGCTCGCTGCTGCAGCCGATGACGCCGCAGCTGGGCCTGGTGCAACCGCTTACGCTCACCGTCGGCGACGACACCAGTGCTGATGGCGGGGACGGCTTCGAGGGTGTGGTGGCCCGGCTGGTCGAGCTGGCATATACCCGGGTCGACATGGTTGGCCGGCGTGGCGAGTTCGCCGTGCGCGGCGGGATTCTCGACGTCTTCCCCCCGACCGCGGAGCACCCGGTGCGCATCGAGTTCTGGGGTGACGAGATCAGCGAAATGCGGATGTTCTCGGTCGCCGATCAGCGCTCCATTCCGGAGATCGAGGCCGACACGCTCATCGCGGTGGCCTGCCGTGAACTGCTGCTGACCGACGACGTTACGGGAGCGGGCCGCCCAGCTGGCCGCCCGGCACTCCGCGGGCGAGCCCGCCATCACCGGCAGCGTCACCGACATGCTGGCCAAGCTGGCCGAGGGCATCCCGGTCGACGGCATGGAGGCGCTGCTGCCGGTGCTTCGGCCCGACGAGCACGTGCTGCTGACCGACCAACTGGCTGAAGGCACGCCGGTATTGCTCTGTGACCCGGAAAAGGTGCGCACCCGGGCCGCCGATCTGATCAAGACGGGCCGCGAATTCCTCGAAGCGTCGTGGTCGGTCGCCGCCTTGGGCACTGACGCGCCCGTCGACGTAGAGCAGTTCGGCGGATCGGGATTCGCCGAACTCGACGAAGTGCGGGCCGCGGCGGCCCGGTCCGGCCATCCCTGGTGGACGTTGAGCCAGCTGTCCGACGAGTCGGCGGTGGAGCTCGAGATCCGGCCGTCGCCGTCGGCTGGTGGGCATCAGCACGACATCGACGGCATCTTCGCGATGCTGCGCGCGCACGTCACGACCGGCGGCTACGCCGTGGTGGTTGCGCCCGGCACCGGGACCGCCCATCGGGTGGTGGAGCGGCTGGCTGAGTCCGACACCCCCGCCGCCATGCTCGAATCGGGCCCTGAGTCCAATCAAGAGCCCAAACAAGGTGTAGTCGGAGTGCTCAAGGGTCCGCTGCACGACGGCGTCGTCATCCCCGGCGCCAACCTGGTCGTCATCACCGAGACCGACCTGACCGGCAGCCGGGCCACCGCCGTCGAGGGCAAGCGGCTGGCGGCCAAGCGGCGCAACACCGTCGATCCGCTGGCGCTGACGGCCGGCGACCTGGTGGTGCACGATCAGCACGGCATCGGGCGATTCGTGGAGATGGTCGAGCGCACCGTCGGCGGGGCCCGGCGCGAGTACCTGGTGCTGGAGTACGCCTCGAGTAAAAGGGGGAGTGGCGGCCAAAACAGCACAGACAAGCTGTATGTCCCGATGGATTCCCTGGACCAGCTGTCGCGGTATGTCGGTGGGCAGGCCCCGGCGCTGAGCCGGCTCGGCGGCAGCGATTGGGCCAACACCAAGACCAAGGCGCGTCGCGCCGTGCGCGAGATCGCTGGCGAGCTGGTGTCGCTGTACGCCAAACGGCAGGCCAGCCCGGGACACGCATTTGGGCTAGACACCCCATGGCAGGCCGAGATGGAAGATGCGTTCGATTTCACCGAAACCGTCGACCAGCTCACCGCCATCACCGAGGTCAAGGGGGACATGGAAAAAGCGGTCCCGATGGACCGGGTGATCTGCGGCGACGTCGGCTACGGCAAGACCGAGATCGCGGTGCGGGCAGCGTTCAAGGCGGTTCAGGACGGCAAGCAGGTCGCCGTGCTGGTGCCCACCACGCTGTTGGCCGACCAGCATCTGCAGACATTCGCCGACCGGATGGCCGGGTTCCCGGTGACCATCAAAGGCTTGTCGCGGTTCACCGACGCGACCGAGTCCCGCGCCGTGATCGACGGCCTGGCCGACGGGACGGTGGACATCGTGATCGGCACCCATCGGCTGCTGCAAACCGGGGTGCGCTGGAAGGATCTCGGTCTGGTCGTGGTCGACGAGGAACAGCGGTTCGGCGTCGAGCACAAGGAGCACATCAAATCGCTGCGCACCCACGTCGACGTGCTGACCATGAGCGCCACTCCGATTCCGCGCACCCTGGAGATGAGCCTGGCCGGGATTCGCGAAATGTCGACGATCCTGACGCCGCCCGAAGAGCGTTACCCCGTGCTGACCTATGTCGGCCCGCACGATGACAAGCAGATCGCCGCAGCCCTGCGTCGCGAGCTGCTGCGCGACGGGCAGGCCTTCTACGTGCATAACCGGGTCAGCTCGATTGACCGGGCGGCGGCCCGGGTCCGTGAGCTGGTGCCCGAGGCGCGGGTCGCCGTCGCGCACGGGCAGATGCCCGAGGATCTGCTGGAACGCACCGTGCAGGGGTTCTGGAACCGCGAATACGACATCCTGGTGTGCACGACGATCGTGGAGACCGGTCTGGACATCTCGAACGCCAACACGCTCATCGTCGAGCGCGCCGATACTTTCGGGTTGTCCCAGCTGCACCAGCTGCGCGGCCGAGTGGGGCGCAGCCGCGAGCGTGGTTACGCCTACTTCCTCTATCCGCCGCATACACCGCTGACCGAGACGGCCTACGACCGGTTGGCGACCATCGCGCAGAACAACGAGCTGGGCGCGGGCATGGCGGTCGCGCTGAAAGACCTCGAAATCCGCGGCGCCGGCAACGTGTTGGGTGTCGAGCAGTCCGGGCACGTCGCCGGGGTCGGGTTTGACCTGTACGTGAGGTTGGTGGGCGAGGCGGTGGAGGCGTACCGGGCGGCCTTTCAAGCAGCCAAAGACGGCAAAACGGTCACTACCGCCGAGGAGCCCAAGGATGTGCGAATCGACTTGCCGGTGGACGCGCACCTGCCGCCGGACTATATCGCCAGCGACCGGCTACGACTGGAGGCCTATCGGCGGCTGGCCGCGGCGGCCTCTGATAGCGAGATCGAGGCCGTCGTTGAAGAACTCGCCGACCGCTACGGGACACCGCCCGAACCGGCCCAGCGACTGGTTGCGGTGGCGCGGTTGCGGCTGCTGTGCCGCGCCGCCGGCATCACCGAGGTATCGGCCCCATCGGCGGCGACCGTGCGGCTGTCGCCGATGGCGCTGCCCGATTCCGGCCAGGTGCGGCTCAAGCGGATGTATCCGGCCGCGAACTACCGCGCCACGACGGCCACGGTGCAGGTTCCCATTCCGCGAGCCGGCGGCATCGGCGCGGCACGCATCCGCGATGTCGAGTTGGTGCAGATGGTGGCCAATCTAGTAACGGCACTGCAAGGTAAACCACAGAAGGACATTGGTATAACGAGTGCGTTACCGCAGCTCGACGACGATGCGGGCCGGGAATCGGCCCGAGGCGGGGCCGGGCAATCAGCCGCAGCGATGTCAAGTGAGGAGCGACAAGCGCGATGATCGTCGTCTTGTTCGACCCACGCCGCCCGTCGCTGGTGCCTGTCGAAGCCATCGCATTTCTCAGCGGAGAGGTGCAATACACCGAAGAGATGCCCGTCGCGGTGCCCTGGTCGCTGCCCGCGGCGCGTCCGGTGCACTCCGGCGGCGATGCGCCTGTGCTGCTGTCGTCCGACCCCGACCACCCCGCGGTCACCGCTCGATTGGCGGCCGGAGCCCGGCTGATTTCGGCGCCGGATACGCCGCGTGGCGAACGACTGGTCGACGCCGTCGCGATGATGGATAAACTGCGCACCGCCGGACCGTGGGAGAGCGAGCAAACCCACGACTCGTTGCGCAGATTTTTACTGGAGGAGACTTACGAGCTGTTGGACGCGGTTCGCAGCGGCAACGCTGAACAGCTGCGCGAAGAACTCGGCGACGTGTTGCTACAGGTCCTCTTCCACGCCCGCATCGCAGAGGACGCACCACAGTTGCCCTTCACCATCGATGACGTCGCCGTCACACTGATGCGAAAGCTGGGCAATCGTGTGCCGGGAGTGCTTGCAGGCCAATCTATTTCGCTTGAAGAGCAGTTGGCCCAGTGGGAAGAGCGCAAGGCGGCCGAAAAGCCGCGGAAATCGGTGATGGACGATGTCCACACCGGTCAACCGGCATTAGCGCTGGCGCAGAAGGTGATTCAGCGTGCCGATAAAGCCGGTCTGCCTGCCGACCTGATCCCTACCGAGATCAGCTCAATCTTTGTGTCGGCTGATGTCGACGCGGAAAGTGCGCTGCGCACAGCAGTTTTGGAGTTCGTTGATGCGGTCCGCGGGGTTGAACGCGCGATCGCCGCCACTCGCCGCGGCGCCGATGTTCCAGAGGAGTTCGACGTAGCCCCGCTCGGCGAAGTCACCGAGGACGAGTGGCGTGAGCACTGGCCATCCGGTGAATCGGCAATCGACGATCAGCCGCAAGAGTCGGCAGCAGTGGACGAGGCGGTCACCGTAATCCCGGTGTCCGACGATGCCGATGGGGAGGCTGACGAGGTTGCCGATGAGTCTGCGGCTGACGCTGTGGCCGACGACGTCTGAACGGGTCCATTGACAAGCCGGCGCAGGCTCCAAGGCGGCGCCACCGGCGGCAGGGCGATGGATTATTTCCGGTTCCCAGCTTCTACCAATAGCGATCGCCTCAATGTTTGCCGTTTGTGTCATTGCCGCTAGGTAATATCGCGTATGAGATTGCGAGTACCGGTGGTCGGCATCGATCTGACTTTGCTAGCCAAAGCTGCTAGCAGCTAATCGATGATTAGCTGAAACTAATGTCATGTCCGTGCGCTGGGGCCCGAAGCGACCGGGGAGTCCCGAAACCCGTGGGACGATGGTTACGGCGGAAGTTGGTGTAGGGAAGTTTAGGGGAGCTTTAGACAAGCATGGTGTCGCCGAGGCGTTGGTTGCGCGCGGCCGCCGTGATCGGCGCGACCGCGATGCTTCTGGCCTCCAGCTGCACTTGGCAGCTCAGCCTGTTCATCCCGGAAGGCGTCCCGCCGCCGGCCGGGGATCCGGTGCCGCCGGTGAACACGCACGCCAGCGGTCGGCCCGCGGATCAGCTGCGTGGATGGGCGCAACAACGGTCGGCGGCGTTGGAGATTCCGGTCATCGCGCTTGAGGCCTACGCGTATGCCGCCCGGGTCGCCGAGGTCGAGAACCCGAAATGCCATATTGCATGGACCACACTGGCGGGCATCGGGCAGGTCGAGAGCCACCACGGCACCTACCGCGGCGCGACGCTGGCACCCAATGGAGACGTGAGTCCTCCTATTCGGGGTGTTCGCCTGGACGGCAGCGGCGGCACCCTGCGCATCGTCGACAGCGAGGAAGACGCGACTGACCACGACGGGGTGGCGCGTGCAATGGGACCGATGCAGTTCATTCCGGAGACATGGCGGTTGTACGGTGTTGACGCCCACAACGACGGCCGCGTCAGCCCGGACAACATCGATGATGCTGCGCTTGCGGCGGCGGGTTATCTGTGTTGGCGGGGAAAGGATCTCGCGACACCGCGAGGGTGGATAACCGCGCTGCGGGCCTACAACAACTCCGGCGTCTACGCGCGGGCGGTCCGGGACTGGGCGACCGCTTATGCGGCGGGTCACCCGCTGTAGCAGGATGTATCGCTGACCCAGGCCTTACGCTAAGGGCGGCCGGGGGCCGGCCCGTGATGGAGCCCCCGAAGCTTGCTACGGCGAGCCTGGCCAGCGAACGCAACAACGATGTGCACGCACCGGCTACGACGCAAGGAGAACCCAGTGCCGATTATCGAGCAGGTCGGGGCCCGCGAGATCCTCGATTCCCGCGGTAACCCGACGATCGAGGTCGAGATAGCTCTTATCGACGGAACGTTTGCCCGCGCAGCGGTGCCGTCCGGCGCGTCGACCGGGGAGCATGAGGCCGTCGAGTTACGCGACGGCGGTGAGCGTTACGGCGGCAAAGGCGTGAACAAGGCGGTACAGGCCGTGCTGGACGAGATCGGTCCGGCGGTGATCGGACTCAACGCCGACGATCAGCGGTTGGTGGACCAGGCGCTGGTAGACCTGGACGGCACCCCGGACAAGTCCAGGCTGGGTGCCAACGCCATCCTTGGCGTCTCATTGGCCGTCGCCAAAGCGGCCGCCGATTCTGCCGACTTGCCGCTGTTCCGCTATATCGGCGGGCCGAACGCACACATCCTGCCGGTGCCGATGATGAACATCCTCAACGGTGGTGCGCACGCCGACACCGCTGTCGACATTCAGGAGTTCATGGTGGCGCCGATCGGCGCCCCCAGTTTCGCTGAGGCACTGCGCTGGGGCGCCGAGGTATACCACTCGCTCAAATCAGTGCTGAAGAAGCAGGGGCTCTCCACCGGCCTGGGGGATGAGGGCGGCTTCGCCCCGGAGGTTGCCGGCACCACCGCAGCACTGGACCTGATCAGCTCGGCGATCGAGTCGGCGGGTTTTAAGCTCGGTGCCGATGTGGCATTGGCACTCGATGCGGCGGCCAACGAGTTCTACGCCGACGGTACCGGCTACACCTTCGAGGGTACGACCCGAAACGCTGAGCAGATGACGGAGTTCTACGCCGGCCTGCTCGGCTCGTATCCGCTGGTGTCGCTGGAAGATCCGCTGTTTGAAGGCGATTGGGATGGTTGGGCCTCCCTGACGGCGGCGATCGGCGATCGGGTGCAAATCGTCGGCGACGACATCTTCGTCACCAATCCCGAGCGGCTCGAGGAAGGCATCGAGAAAGGCGTGGCAAACGCGTTGCTGGTCAAGGTAAACCAGATCGGCACGCTGACCGAGACGCTGGACGCCGTCGCGCTTGCACACCACAGCGGATACCGCACGATGATCAGCCACCGCAGCGGCGAGACCGAAGACACCACGATCGCTGACCTGGCGGTGGCCGTCGGCAGCGGGCAGATCAAGAGCGGTGCGCCCGCCCGCAGCGAGCGCGTCGCCAAATACAACCAGCTGCTGCGGATCGAGGAGGCGCTCGGCGACGCCGCCCGCTACGCGGGCGACCTGACATTTCCGCGGTACTCGACGGAGACGAAATAGGTTGAAATAGGTTGACAGCCAACAGCGAAAGCGGCTAGATCTCCAATGCCCGAAGCGAAACGGCCAGATTCGAAGCGGCGCTCCCCGGCATCGCGTCCGGGGAAAGCCGGCGATTCGGTACGGCGCCGTCGCTCTCCTAAGCCGTCTTCTAAGCCATCCCAAACCGCAACCCACGCCAGCCGCAACACCACGCGGACGTTGTATGAGCATGTCGTCGAGCCCATCAAGCGGCAGGCCGCCGAATCTGTCGAGCAGCGGTCCGAGCAGCGGCTGGGCTTCACCGCGCGGCGGGCGGCGGTGTTGGCCGCGGTTGTCTGCGTGCTGACTCTGACCATCGCCGGCCCAGTACGCACCTACTTTGCGCAGCGCACCGAGATGAATCAGTTGGCAGCAAGCGAGGCCGCGCTGCGCCGTCAGATCGCCGATCTCGAGCAGAGAAAGGCCAAACTCGGTGACCCGGCCTATATTGCAGCGCAGGCCCGAGAGCGACTCGGCTTCGTGAAGCCTGGAGACATCCCGTTCCAGGTTCAGCTTCCGCCGCCGGCGGCGGTGCCCTCGCAGCCAGGGTCCCAGACGACGAAACCTGCCAACAACGACCCTTGGTACACCTCGCTGTGGCATACCATCGCCGACACCCCGCACCTGCCGCCGGCCAACGTGCCTCCGTCAGAAGTCTCGCCCTCCCCGGCGGGACCGGAAGCACCCGGTCCCGGGCCGCCGGCTGCACCGAATCCCACGGCTCCCGGTGGTTGATCGTGCCGACCTGGAAGCCGTGGCGCATCAGCTCGGGCGTGCGCCGCGCGGCGTGCTGGAGATTGCCTACCGTTGCCCCAACGGTGAGCCCGGCGTAGTGAAGACCGCGCCGAAACTTCCTGACGGCACGCCGTTTCCAACGTTGTACTACCTAACGCATCCGGTGTTGACCGCAGCCGCGAGCAGGCTGGAGACGACGGGATTGATGCGCGAGATGACCGAGCGGTTGCGGCAGGACCCCGAATTGGCGGCCGCGTATCGGCGGGCCCACGAATCGTATCTAGCCGAACGGGACGCGATCGAATCGCTGGGGACAACGTTCTCCGCCGGAGGAATGCCGGACCGGGTCAAATGCTTGCACGTGCTGATCGCGCACTCGCTGGCCAAGGGTCCCGGGTGCAACCCGCTCGGCGATGAGACGCTGGCGATCCTGGCCGCCGAGCCCGCAATGGCCAATGTTTTGGTCGCTGGGCAATGGTGAGCAGGCTCGCAGCAATCGACTGCGGTACCAACTCAATTCGGTTGCTGATTGCCGACGCAAGCGACGGCCGGCTGCGCGACGTGCATCGCGAGACGCGGATCGTGCGGCTGGGTCAGGGAGTCGACGCGACGGGTCAGTTCGCACCGGACGCGATTGCCCGAACCCGCGCTGCATTAACCGACTACGCTTCTCTGCTGAAAGAGCACAGTGTCGAGCGGGTGCGGATGGTGGCCACGTCGGCCGCTCGCGATGTCGCCAATCGTGATGTGTTCTTCGCGATGACGGCCGACGTGCTGGGCGCTGTGCTTCCTGGCGCGGTGGCAGAGGTGATTACCGGCGCCGAAGAGGCCGAGCTGTCGTTCCGCGGAGCCGTCGGCGAATTAGATTTTGCAGCAGGACCTTTCGTTGTTGTCGACCTGGGCGGCGGCTCTACCGAGATTGTGCTCGGCGGGGATGTGGTAGTGGCGAGCTACTCGGCCGACATCGGCTGTGTCCGGCTGACCGAACGCTGCCTGCACTCGGACCCGCCGACACCGGAGGAAGTAGCGGCAGCCCGCCAGGTGGTGCGCGAGCGGCTCGAAGTCGCGCTGGGCGTGGTGCCCGTCGAAAAGGCCCGGACCTGGGTCGGATTGGCCGGGACGATGACCACTCTTTCTGCGCTGGCCCACCATATGACGACGTATGATGCTGCGGTCATTCATCGTTCGCGTGTCGCTGGCAGCGATCTGCTGGCGGTCTGCGAGCAGCTGATCGGCATGTCGCGATCCCAGCGTGCAGCGCTGCCGCCGATGCATGAGGGACGAGCCGACGTGATCGGCGGCGGCGCGATCGTGGTCGAGGAGTTGGCGCGCGAGCTGCGCACCCGCGCCGGCATCGATGAGTTGACCGTGAGCGAACACGACATCTTGGACGGCATCGTGCTGTCGATGGCCGGGTAAGTCACATCCGTCCCAGGAATCTCGCCGGAGGGGCGGCACATTTTGTGCCCGCCTCACAGCGACAACTTCAGTTGGTGTCATACTGGCATGCCGGATTCGACGGAGAAACCGCTCAGCGAGCACTGCGCGTGCCTGAATTGGGTAATTGCTTTAGAGTTCAGTAGTGACGCAGGGGGAAGAGCGTGCCGACGGGCAACCAGCGGCATGGGCACCGTTGCGCAGTCGCGTCTACCGCGCCTTGTTCATTGCGCAGCTAGCCTCCTCCATCGGGACGTGGATGCAAACTGTGGCGGCCCAATGGTTTTTGGTGGAAAGGCACAGCAGTGCTGTCATCGTGGCACTGGTCCAGACGGCGAGTCTTGGGCCGACGTTGCTTTTGGGATTGCTCGCTGGCGTGCTGGCCGATCTGTTTGACCGGCGGCGGTTACTGATATTTCTGCAGTCGTATGCCGTGCTGGTGGCATTAGCCTTGGCAGTGCTGACCTACCTCGGTCGGCTTGGCCCGACATCGCTGTTGATGTTTACCGTGGCCATCGGTTGCGCTTCTGCACTGACCGGGCCGGCCTGGCAGGCGATTCAGCCCGAGGTTGTCCCGCGTGAGCAGATACCGGCCGCCTCGACTTTGGGCAGCGTCGCGGGTAATGCCGCACGAGCGATTGGACCGGCCCTCGGTGGCCTCGTGGTGGCATTGGCCGGCGCCGCAGCGGTTTTCGCGATCAATGCAGTATCGTTTGTGGGAGTAATTGTTGCTCTGGCGGCGTGGAAACGGCCCAAGCAAAGAGCGCCCATCGAGCGAGAGCACTTCGGCCCGGCCATCATCACCGGACTGCTATTCGTTCGTAACGGTCCCAATTTCCGCAGGATCCTTTTGCGCGCAGCCCTTTTCCTGTTTCCGGCCTCGGCTTTGTTGGCTCTGCTGCCGGTGGCTGCCGCCCGAAAATGGCACGTAGCAGCGAGTGGCTACGGTGTGGCGCTAGGGGCGATCGGTTTTGGTGCCGTACTCGCTGTCGTGGTTGCCGCACGGTTACGCCAGCGAGTGTCAGACAACGTGCGTTTGGCGGGGTCCGCGGCCGTATACGGTTGTGCGCCGCTGGGGGTAGCCTTTCTGCCGTTCGCCGCGTCGATTCCTATCTTGCTGCTGTCGGGGATGGCGTGGCTGATTACGTTGACAACGTTGAACGCTGCAGCGCAGCTGTCGTTGCCGCGATGGGTTCGTGCCCGCGCGTTGGCGGTGTATCTACTGGTCGCAACGGGATCACAGGCAATTGGCTCCTATTTCTGGGGTGCCATCGCCACGCGGGCGGGACTCGACATCGCTATGATTTGCTCGGCGGCGTTGCTGTGCGCTGTTGCCCTCAGTGTTGCCGCGTTTCCGTTGCGGCCGTCCACCGGGATGCTGGGTGTCGACGTTTCTACTGCGTGGCCGTCACCAATGGTCGTGTTTGAACCGTCTCCTAAAGATGGACCGGTGCTTGTAACCGTTCGTTACCAAGTGCCGGCCGAGAACCTCGAATACTTCATCGAGGCGATGAGCGAGGTCAGGCGATCACGGCTGCGAACGGGTGGCCACAGTTGGCGGCTTTATCACAGTGTCGGACAACCGGACACGTTCCTCGAAAGGTTCACCGTGGCGTCCTGGACCGAATTTGAGCGCCAGCGCACCGAACGTTGGGTGGATTACGATTCTGAGGGCGTGGCGAAGGCGATTGGCTATACCGTCGACTGCGCCCGGCAGCACGAGTACTACGTCGCTTTGCGCGTACCACGATAAGTTGTACCGTTCTCGCGCCCACGGTGTTCCACCGGGTGCGTCGACTCGGTCGCGGCCGAGACGGACCGTTCCGCCGAATATCGGACCCATCACCGCGTGCTGGCTGTGCGTTCGGCAGCGGATTGTCGCCCGGAGGCGGGCAAAAACGTCGACCCCTTCTCCGCCGAGGCCAAAGTGACGCGCAAACTTCTGCATCATAGCGATCGCGCCGCGAAATACTCTATGACCGAACGTATCTCATGGTGGTAAACCGAGCGGTTTACAATCAAGGTTCCCAATCGCATGATCTGCTGAGTCAATCTAAGTTGAGCCAGATAAGAGGGGCTGGCGAACGAATGCTATCGAGTGTGCGGTGAAGGCGACGATTTCGAAATCTAGGCCCTGGACGCACGCTCGACGCCCTGGACGCACACTCACGCCTCGAACCGATAGCCCATACCTGATTCGGTCAACAGGTGTTTGGGATGCGACGGGTCATCTTCGAGTTTGCGCCGCAGCTGCGCCAGATACACGCGCAGGTAGTGGGTTTCGGCGGCATACGCCGGGCCCCACACCTCTTTGAGGAGTTCCTCACGGCCGACCAGCTTGCCGCGATTGCGGACCAGCACTTCGAGCATGCCCCATTCGGTTGGGGTGAGGTGGACTTCGGCGCCGTTCTTGGTGACCTTCTTGGCGGCCAGATCGACGGTGAATGAATCCGTTTCGATGACCGGCTCCTCCATTTCGGACGCCGCGGTATTGCGGCGGATCGCCGCGCGCAGCCGGGCCAAAAACTCGTCCATTCCAAAAGGTTTGGTGACGTAGTCGTCGGCGCCGGCGTCGAGGGCCTCGACCTTGTCCGACGAGTCGGTGCGCGCGGACAACACGATCACCGGTGCGGTGAGCCAACCGCGGAGACCCGCCAGCACCTCGATGCCGGATATGTCGGGCAGACCAAGGTCGAGGACCACCACGTCAGGTTTGTGCTCGGCGGCGGCGCGCAGCGCGCCGGCACCGGTCGACGCGGTGATGACCTCGTAGCCTCGCACGGACAGGTTGATGCGCAGTGCACGCAGGATCTGCGGCTCATCGTCGATCACCAACACCCGGGTCATCGCGCAGCGATCGGTTGCGGCGCAGCCAGATCCACCATCACGGTAAGTCCGCCGCCCGGAGTGTCGGTCGCCTGAATGGTGCCGCCCATCGCTTCGACGAAGCCGCGCGCTACCGACATTCCCAGGCCTACGCCGGTGGTGTTGTCGTGATCGCCGAGCCGTTGAAATGCTTCGAAGATCTGATCCTCGGTCCCATGCGGGATTCCGGGACCTTCGTCGATGACATTGATCAGGACGCGATCGCCCACGCGCCCCGCGTTGACCCGGACTATACAGTTTGGTGCGTATCGCAGCGCGTTGTCGATCAGGTTGGCAAGGACTCGTTCCAGTAGCCCGGCGTCGGCCATCACCACGGCGTCACCGACGTCGACCTTGACGCGATCGATGGCCGATCGGTAGAAGCCGGTGGCGCCCTTGCCGATGCTGACCAGCGCGCGTTGCACCGTTTCCTCCAGGTACACCCGGCGCAGATCCGGGTGGACCACGCCAGCGGCCAGACGCGAGGAATCGAGCAGGTTTCCGACCAGGGCGGTCAGCTGGTCGATCGACTCCTCGATGGTGGCCAGCAATTCGGCGGTGTCCTCGGGGGAGAAGGCGACGTCTTCGGCGCGCAGGCTGGACACCGCGACCTTGGCCGCCGCCAGCGGCGTGCGCAGGTCGTGGCTGACCGCTGAAAGCAGGGAGCGCCGCAGCTCGTCGGCCCGCACGATTGCCTCGGCCCGGCTGGCTTCTTCGGCCAGCTCACGCTGTCTGATCAGACCCGCGGCCTGCTTGGCTACCGCGCTCAGCACCCGGCGGTCACGCGCGGAGAGCTTCCTGCCCGCCAGCAGCATCCAGAACTCGTCGTCGCCGACCTCGATCGCGGTGTCAGCGGAATCAACGGTCACACAAGGATCTTTGCCTACGCAGGCGACGACGTAACTCTTCTTGCTGCTGGTGCGGTCTTCTTCGCCGGGTTCCCGCAGCATGCTGACCGCGCGCTGTGAGTAGGTCTCTCGCACGCGTTCTAGAAGCGTCTCGAGATCAGCGCCGCGCAGCACCGAACCCGCGAACAGCGTCAGTAGTTCTGCCTCTTGGGAGGCGCGTCGGGCTTCGCGGGTGCGTTTGGCCGCGCCGTCGACGAGCACCGCGACCGCGACCGCGATCATCAGCAGGACCAACTCGGTGACGGCGGCGTTGGGTTCGGCGATGGTGAAGCTGTGCCGGGGAGCTATCAGGTAGTAGTTCAGTAGCAGGCTAGACAGCACCGCCGAAAGGGCGGCCGGCGCAACGCCTCCGAGAAGCGCCACGAGCAGCACGCCGACGAAGAACAATGCGCTCTCGCCGCCGGTGTCCAGATACCGGTCCAGCACCGGTCACCGTGACCGCGCAGATGACCGACGGCACGATGAAGGCCGCCAGCCACGACGTGACCCGCCGCTCGCGGGGCGAGAGCGACGCCGCCCGAAAACCGCGTTTGGATTCTTCATGGGTGACGAGATGCACGTCGATCTTTCCGGACCGCTCGACGACCGTCAGGCCGATCCCCTCGTCGAAGATGCGCGCCCAGCGGGACCGTCGAGAGGTGCCGATCACCAGCTGAGTGGCGTTCATTTCACGAGCGAAATCAAGTAGGGCCGCGGGCACGTCGTCACCGACCACGGTATGCAGGGAAGCGTCTAGGCTGCTCGCCAGCTCACGAATCTTGGCCATCCGGGACTGCGACAAGCCGGCCAGCCCGTCACCGCGTATGACATTCACCACCATGAGCTCGGCGCTGGACTTCGACGCGATCCGGGATGCCCGCCGTACCAACGTCTCCGATTCCGGACCACCGGTGACCGCCACCACGACTCGCTCGCGCGCCTCCCACATGTCGGTGATTTTGTTCTCCGCACGGTATTTGGCCAGCGCGGTATCCACCTGGTCCGCCAGCCACAACAGCGCTATTTCCCGTAGCGCAGTGAGGTTCCCGCGGCGGAAGTAATTGGACAGCGCCGCATCGATCCTTTCCGGCGCGTAGACGTTTCCGTGGGACAGCCTGCGGCGCAGGGCCTCTGGCGTGATGTCGATGAGCTCGACCTGCGAAGCCTGGCGCACGATCGAATCCGGTATCGTCTCTTGCTGTTCGATGCCGGTGATCTGGGCGACGACGTCGTTGAGGCTCTCCAGGTGCTGGACGTTGACGGTGGATATCACTGTGATCCCGGCGTCGAGCAGTTCCTCGACATCCTGCCATCGCTTGGCGTTCTTGCTGCCCGGCGTATTGGTGTGCGCGAGTTCGTCGACCAGGATGACTTGGGGGTGGCGCGCCAGGACGGCCGGCACGTCGAGTTCGGGGAAGCTGCTGCCGCGATATTCGATATAGCGCGGTGGAATGACCTCGATGCCCCCAAGCAGCTCAGCGGTTTTCGCCCGGCCGTGGGTCTCGATCACGCCCGCCACCACGTCGGTGCCGCGTTCCAACCGGCGATGTGCCTCACCGAGCATCGCGTACGTCTTGCCGACACCCGGGGCCGCACCGAGGTAAATGCGTAGCTCCCCGCGCTTGGGATGGTGGTCAATGACACTCACGTCAACCATCATCCCTCCTTGGCGCTAGCTTGTGACCGGATACATGTGGTCGAGTTGCAGGTTAAGTTGCAGCACGTTGACGCATGGTTCACCGAAAAACCCGAGGGCACGGCCGCTTCGGTTCTGCGCTACGACCGCACGTATCTGATCCGGGCTGACATGCCGGGCCTTGGCCACCCTGGCGACCTGGATGTCGGCATAGGCCGGTGAGATATTCGGGTCGAGCCCGCTGCCGCTGGCGGTCACCGCGTCAGCTGGCACGGCCGGGTTGGCGGGTGCTGCGCCGCGGATGGGCACGATCTGGCCGATCGAGTAGTCCTCGCCGTACTTGGCGCACTCGACCCGCACACCCTGGTAGATGGTCAGGAACGGCGTCGGCGTCGTCTGGCATGGCTCGTTGACGCTGACCACCCGGGTGGGGTGGATGACGTTTCCGCGGGCGTCCCGGGGGCCGATCACCGACAGCACCGCGCCGACACCGCCGCCTGTGCAGAACGGACGTGACCCGTCCACACCTTCGAGTTGACCCACTGCGGCGCTGCGCGTGCACACCTGTGTCAGCAGGCTCGGCTTGAAGCCCGCATCGGACGCGGACTTGCCAGCCGCCAGTTGCGACGGATCGGCGGGTGTGTCGACGATGCTTTCCGGCCCGAGGTTGCTCGCACTCGACGACAGCGGGTCGTAGCCGTTGCCGGCCGCCGAGGGGCGACTCTGGAAGTACTGCGGCAGCGGGTTGCCGTCCTTGTCGGTGAACAGCTGACCGATCAGCCGGCTGCCGACCGGCTTGCCGTTGACGGTGAGAATCGACCCTTCGGCCTTGTCGTGCAGTCCCGGAATCTGCGCGACCAGCCAGATGAACAGCGGGTAGGCGAGACCGGTGATTACGGTCAGCACCAGCAGCGCGCGGAAGGCCGCCCAGTGCATGCGGACGAAATTAGAGAACTTCATGTCAGGACATCCCGGGGACGAATTGGACGATGAGGTCGATCAGCTTGATCCCGATGAACGGGGCGACGATGCCGCCGAGCCCGTAGACGTAGAGGTTGCGGCTCAACAGTTTTGAAGCGCTGCTCGGCGTGTAGCGCACGCCGCGCAGCGACAGCGGGATCAGCATCACGATGACGATCGCGTTGAAGATCACCGCCGACAGGATCGCCGACTGCGGGCTGTGCAGCCGCATGATGTTGATCAGATCCAGCCCGGGGAACAGTGCGACGAACATTGCCGGGATGATCGCGAAGTACTTCGCGATGTCGTTGGCGATCGAGAAGGTGGTCAGCGCTCCGCGGGTGATCAGCAGCTGCTTGCCGATCTCGACGATCTCGATGAGCTTGGTGGGGTCGGAGTCGAGGTCGACCATGTTGCCGGCCTCTTTGGCGGCCGACGTGCCGGTGTTCATCGCCACGCCCACATCGGCCTGAGCCAAGCGCCGGCGCGTCATTGGTGCCGTCGCCGGTCATCGCGACCAGTTTGCCGCCTTCTTGCTCACGCTTGATCAGCGCGAGCTTGTCCTCGGGCGTGGCCTCAGCGAGGAAGTCGTCGACACCGGCCTCGTCGGCAATCGCCTTGGCGGTCAACGGGTTATCGCCGGTAATCATCACCGTCCGGATGCCCATCCGCCGCATCTCGTCGAACCGCTCACGCATGCCCTGCTTGACGACGTCCTTGAGGTGGATGACACCCAGCACCGCCGCCTCGCCATTGAGGCTCTCTCCGACGACCAGCGGGGTGCCGCCGCTGGCGGAGATGCCGTCGACGATCACGCCGAGCTGGGAGGGAACCTTGCCGCCTTGGCCGCGTACCCATTCCGCGACCGAGCTGGCCGCGCCCTTGCGCAGCATGTGCCCGTCGACGTTGACACCCGACATCCGCGTCGCGGCGGAAAAGGCCACCCACTGGGCGTGCGCGAGTTCGCCCGGCGTGCGCGCGCGCAGCCCGAAGTGTTGTTTGGCGAACACGACGACCGAGCGTCCTTCCGGTGTTTCGTCGGCGAGGCTGGACAACTGCGCGGCGTCGGCCAGTTGCTCAGGGGAGACTCCGTCGACGGGGATGAAGGCGGCGGTCTGCCGGTTGCCCAGGGTGATGGTGCCGGTCTTGTCGAGCAGCAGCGTGTTGACGTCGCCGGCGGCTTCCACCGCGCGCCCGGACATCGCGAGCACGTTGCGCTGCACCAGCCGGTCCATGCCGGCGATGCCGATGGCCGACAGGAGCGCGCCGATCGTGGTGGGGATCAGGCACACCAGCAGCGACACCATCACGATCCCGGTGACACCATTCGTGTTGAGCGCCGGGGTGTCGGGGACACCGGGGTTATTCATCTTGGAGTAGATCGCCAGCGGCTGCAGGGTCGCGACGGCGAAGACGAAGATGATCGTCAACGCGGCCAGCAGGATGTTCAGCGCGATCTCGTTGGGGGTTTTCTGCCGGTTGGCGCCCTCGACGAGCGCGATCATCCGGTCGATGAAGCTTTCTCCGGGCTTTTGGGTGATTTTCACGACGATCCGGTCGCTCAGCACGGTGGTGCCGCCGGTGACCGCCGAGCGGTCGCCGCCGGACTCGCGGATCACCGGCGCTGACTCACCGGTGATAGCCGATTCGTCCACCGAGGCAATGCCTTCCACCACATCGCCGTCACCCGGTATTACCTGGCCGGCCTCGACCACGACGATGTCGCCCTGTTGCAGCAGCGGCGCAGCGACTTCTTCCTCGACGGCGGGCGCGCCGGGTTCCCAGTTCTTGAGTCGCCGGGCCACGGTCTGGGTTTTGGCTCGGCGCAGCGTTTCGGCCTGGGCCTTGCCGCGGCCTTCGGCCACCGCCTCCGCGATGTTCGCGAACAGCACGGTCAGCCATAGCCAGACCACGATCAACCACGCGAACCATGTCGGGTTGATGATCGCCAACACGGTGCTCCAGGCGGCGCCGATTTCGACGATGAACATCACCGGGTTGCGCCACAGGGTGCGCGGGTCGAGTTTGCGCAGCGCATCCGGCGTCGACTTCCACAGCATCTTCGGATCGAGCAAGCCGCCCTGTACCCGTTTGGTGCTTGTGGAGGTCGCGGGCTGCGTCTGCTCAGCCGAATCCGTGGTGGTCGCGGTCATCAGTGGATTCCTTCAGCGAGAGGCCCAAGCGCCAGCATGGGCAGGAAAGTGAGGGCAACGAGAATCACCGTGACGCCGGCGACCATTCCGACGAACTGTGGCCGATGGGTGGGCAGTGTGCCCACCGATTCCGGCGTGGCGCCCTGCTTGGCCAGCGAGCCGGCCAGGGCGAGCACGAGCACCATCGGCAGGAATCTGCCGAAGACCATGGCCAGCCCGAGGGCGGTGTTGTACCAGTCGGTGTTGACGCTGATTCCGGCGAATGCCGACCCGTTGTTGTTGGCCGCGGAGGTGAACGCGTACAAGACCTCCGACAGCCCGTGCGGGCCGGTGTTCAGCATCCCGGCGCGTTCGCCCGGCAGCGCCATCGCGATCGCGGTGCCGATCAGCACGATCACCGGCATGACCAGGAAATAGCTTGCGGCCAGCTTGATTTCGCGGGGGTTGATCTTCTTGCCGAGGTATTCCGGTGTGCGCCCGACCATCAGCCCGGCGACGAAGACGGTGATCACCGCCAGGATCAGCATGCCGTACAGGCCCGATCCGGTGCCGCCGGGGGCCACCTCGCCGAGCTGCATGTTGAACAGCGCGATCATCCCGCCGAGGCTGGTGTAGGAGTCGTGGAACGAGTCGACGGCACCAGTAGAGGTGAGCGTTGTCGAGTCGGCGAACACCGCCGAGTTGGCGAATGCCGAACCGCTGCTCGACTCCCTCCATCGCCGCGCCGATCGGCGGTCGGCACCGTGCCGTGGTGCTGCAACTGGATCCAAAACATGAACGTCCACGCTGATCGCATACAGCGTCGCCATGATCGACTGCGATCGCATAGCCCTGCTTCGTGCTAGCCCACCATGCGCCCGAACGTGCGCGGCAGCGAGAAGCCGATCACCAGCAGCAGGAAGATCTCCAGCCAGTTCGTCCACGTCGTCGGGTTCTCAAACGGGTGCGAGGAGTTCGCGTTGTAGAACCCGCCGCCGTTGGTGCCGAGCTCCTTGATGACTTCCTGGCTGGCCACCGGGCCGCCGGTGATGGTCTGCTGGGCACCGCCGAGCGTGGTCACGACCTGATCGTGCAGGTGGAAGTTCTGGATCGCGCCGCCGGCGATCAGCATGATCGGCGGCCACGACGCAATCGGCAGCAGGATGCGCAGCACCGTGCGCACCAGGTCGACCCAGAAGTTGCCCAGATCGCCGGTGCGCCTGCGGGCAAACCCGCGCACCAGCGCGATCGCCACTGCCATGCCGACGGCGGCCGAGACGAAGTTCTGCACCGCCAGCCCGGCCATCTGCACTAGATGGCCGTCGGTGGACTCACCGGAGTAGGCCTGCCAGTTGGTATTGGTGACGAAGCTGACCGCGGTGTTCCACGCCAGCCCAGGGGTCATTTGTGTGGCCGGGTCATGCAGATGTAACGGCAACTTGCCCTGCACGAGCTGGAACACGAACAGAAAGAGAATGCTGATCGACGAGAACGCCAAGACGCTTCGGGCGTAGGCGCCCCACGTCTGCTCCGAGCGGGAATCAACACCGATCAGCCGATAGATCACCCGCTCGACATGCAGGTCCTTCTCCGACGTGTACACCCGATACATGTAGTCGCCGAAGGGCACATGCACCACCACCAGTGCCACGACGAGGACGACGAGGAAGATGATCCCCGCTGTTGTTGTGCTCACTAGAACCTCTCCGGGAACAGCAGGGCGCCCCCGAGGTACAGCGCAAGAAGGATGGAAAGCACCAAGCCGACGATGTTTTCGTAGCTCACAGCCGCTCGACCAACTTCTGCACCAGGCCGAGCACGGCGAACACCGCCACCGTGAGCACGACGAATACCAACACGCCCATCTTGTCTCCGTTCCGCGCCGATCGCGTGCATACGAAAGGACCTCATCGAGTCAGCCACAGCGCAGTCCTCGGAGGCAAGGTCAGCTTGAAGGTAGACGGGACAAATCGGATAGGGCCTTTGGTTGACATTTTCCTAACGGCGGCGCAGCGCACCTTTACGATTTCTTTACACCTAACTCTCTCCGTCGAACATGTCCGTGCGCGGGTGATCGCTGCCTCCATCAGAGGCCTACTTCTCTTCCCAGCTTGCAGCCGTCTCGGCGCCTAGCGCGTTGTTCCCAATAACGAACCAGATCAGTAACTTTCAGAAACACTGCTATACCGCGCATGATGAAATCCTTTGACTCTGCCTGAGCTGAGCAATGGGGGAACGGTCCTAATCGTTAAGCCGTTCGTAAAGCGCTCGCAATGTGATGTATCGGCGATCGACGTCGGCGCGATCGGATTCGTCGGGAACCGATTCGACATTCGCGCGCTGGATCATGACCGCTTGGTCCATCAGGACTTGTATGCGTTGCGGATCGATCGTTTGTTCCATGATGGTCGTCAACGCATCGAGCTGGCGGATCATCACCGCCGGCATCCCCCGGCCGGCCTGGCGGATCTTTTCAAACGCCCGCTGCACCAGTCGCTCGTAGCTGACCTGGTCGGAGATCACGCGGATGACTCCGCGTTGGTCCCGATGAACTTGAGTGGGCGTCCATACCGGTGCGATCTTGCACAGGCAGTCGCCGAGCCAGTCGATGCACGTTAATGCGGTGAAGGTGTCGTTGACCGCCGGCGATAGCGCTCGGATGGCGATCTCGACGAGCTGATCGACGCCGAAGGCGACGTCCTGTGTCAGGGTGCGGTGCGGTCCCGTTGCCTGAGCGCGGGCCAGGTAGTTAGCCACCTGCTCGGCGGCGGTCGGAGGCCACACGCTGGCCAGTTCACGGCCTTCGACGAGGAAGTGCCCGGGGCGATATGGCAGCCGGATCACCGCGTCCGCCTCGGTGGCGATGCGGATCAGCGTCCGGTGGCGGATGAATTGCAGGTAGCCGCTTTTGGGGGTGCGGATGACGCTGCCGGAGGTTTCGATCTTGGCGAGCAGCTTGTCGAGCGAGAGACCTTGCTCAGGCTCTTGCGCAGCGAACCGCGGCTGGTCGGCGCTCTGCACGGCGACGGCTTGGGCCAGGTCTTTGGCGATGCCGGCGATCACCTGTGGCAGCTGGATCTGGGTGGCGATGTGGTGAATGAAATAGATCAGCACCGCGAGATCGATTAGCACCAGGCCGAAAGCGGTCGTGATCGAGATGTGGGGGACGAACTCGCCCCGATCGCCGGGTCCGATCGACACCAGCACCACAACGCAGTACACGAACGTGGCTACGAACGTCCCCAGCGTGAGCTGGGTGCCGCGGTCGCGGATGAAGTTGCGCAGCATCCGCGGACCAAACTGCGTTGACGCCAGCGTCAATGTCACGATCGTGATGGAAAAGACGATGCCGACGACGGTGATCACCGACGCCGCGATCGAGGTCAGGATCTGACGCGCCGCGTCGGCGGTACCGCTAATCACCCACGTTGGAGGTCGGAGCCGACCGTGGTAAGCGGCTTGGTCCAGGCGCAGGGTAAGCCCGAAAAGCCCGAGCGCACCGAGTACGACGATCGTCGGAACCAACCACAAATTAGTGCGCAGCTCTTCTCGCTGCCACTCCGGCCACCCGACACGAAGGCGTGGCATCACATCAGTGCAGCCCTGGCCGGACGAACGTCGGAGCGTTCATTACCACGCGGATATCTAACTGACCGGCCTCGATGTGCGCAAGTGGCGTCTGTTGACCGCCGGATGATGCTCACTGCACCGGGATGGGATCGACGTGCCTGCTCATCGTGGCGGGATTCGCCGGCGGATCGATAAGGTTTCGTAAAGGTTGGCGCATCGGGCGTATGGATGCTGTTTGGATCAAAGCGGGCGTCGTGAGCTTGGCGTACACCGAATTCATGCGTGACACGCAACACCGGATTGTTGAACAGGGTCTGCCCCAACCGATTCACGGGGCAATTTCAGTGCCGAGGTGGTGGTCGCGGCTGCTCGACGGTGCCCACCCGTGGGGATCGTTTGATGCCACGGTCAGCCGGTACGGTGTTCGGCGCTCTCGGTTGATCATCTACCCGCCTGGAACCAGTTCCGCCGATCGGCGGCTGGCGCGGCTGTGGCGGGGGTGGCCGCTCAGTGGCGCTGCGCTCGGACTGTTTGCGCTGATGCTGCTCGGCAACGCGGCGGCCTCACCCGATACGGTGCTGGCAGTCGCCGTGGCCGCCTACGTGAGTATCGGCGCGCTGCTCTTCCTGCGGGCGGGACCCGTCCGTGTGCAAGTCAGGTCCATGTCGATCATCCTCATGCCTGGAACCGCCGACGAGTATGAGCTACGTAAGTACATCGAATGGAAAACCCTGGTCCACATGCTGACCCGGGCCGACCGTATGTTGACGACTGGTGCGATCTCATTGGTCGAGCATGAAGCCACCTGGTGGGAAGCTTACGACCGTCTGGAGGCGATCACGCATGTCTGACGCGCTGTTGCAGATTCCCGAGGCCGTCGCCGCGGCAGCGGTCTTGCTGACCGTCTACTACTTGGGTCGGCAGGGACATGGGCGATCCCGCTCCCAATCCTGGCCTGGTGGGCGAGTAGCGAAAAGCGCAAGGGTCAAACGAAAGTAATGCAGCACTTCGCAGCGTAAAAAAAGCATCAAGGAAATCCCCCGTCACGTTAAGAAGTCGCAAGCTGCGTTGCCTGCATACGTCGTCGCCTGCTGTCATGGACCCCATGACCCGCACCACTGTTGTCGCTATCGCAGTGCCTTCGGTGCTGGAGCGTTACGGCGCGGGCTGGGACGACGAACCGCCGTCGCGCAGGTGAATCAGTCTCTGAACCGGGCTCTTTAACGCTCGACGGTTCAGACCCTTCTCGAATCATTGCTATTCCTAGCCAATTTCGATTGCATTCGTTGTCGCGTTCTATCGCGCGACGTCTGCAGTCGTACCTGCAGTTTGCGAAAGTTATTATGTCCAACCTTATTTCGACCTCTCTCACAGTTCTCGTCACCGGCGCCACCGACGGCATCGGTTATGCAACAGCCCGCCGGTTCGTCGATGCAGGGGCGACCGTGTATCTGCACGCCCCGGACCAGGACAGCGGTGAAAAGGCGATGACACGCTTGGTGAAAGACGGCGCGGAGCCGCTACGCCTGTACCTGGTCGTCGCCGACTTCACCCGCCTGGATGAGGTCGCCGGCCTTGGCGACACGCTCGCCGGGAAGCTGCCGGCTCTGGATGTACTGGTCAACAATGCCGCGGTCGCTGCCCCCGAGCGACGCACCTACACGCAAGACGGCCAGGAGCTGACCTTCCAAATCAACTATCTCGCGCCGTATCTGCTGACCACGAAACTAATGCCCCGGCTTGCCAGCGCCGGTGGACGAGTGATCAACGTGTCTTCGGTGACGCACCCTGGGGGAAACATCAAGTGGAAGAACCCGGCCGGCGAACAGTATTGGCCGCTGGCGGCTTATGCGCAATCCAAGCTCGCCCTGACGATGTACACCAAGTCGCTGGCTGAGGCTGGCGGCGCTTCGTTCACCGCGCTTAGCGTTCATCCCGGCGTGTTCCAGACTCGGCTGCTGCCGATCTACGGGCGCGTCGGCCAACCGGCCGACGAGGCCGCCCCGATCCTGACCACGCTGGCATCACCCACATATCCCGTGGTCGACGGTGGCTACTACGACGGCCTGAAACTCGCGAAGGCCGCGGCACTTGTTGAGAACCCCCGCGCGCGCGGCCGGCTGGCGAAACTCAGCGCTCAGCTCGTCGAGTCGGCGCTGCACTAAGAAGGAGCGACGCGATGTCCAAACGAGCCGACAAGAAGCGCGCCCGTCGGAAGAAGAACGCCAACCACGGAAAGCGGCCAGCCTCTGGAAAGCGCGCACGGAGATCAGGCGCTGTCGTCCGTTAGATCTTCGATCATCGGAAGCCGCACCCGAAAAACCGTTCTGCCCTCGGTAGATTCGGCGGTAACCGAGCCGTGATGGGCCTTGACGATCGAACTCACGATAGCCAGGCCCAGCCCATTGCCTGAACCGTTGGACCTCGACTTGTCCGCCCGGACGAACCGCTCGAATAAGCGGGGGAGAAGATCCGCGTCGATGCCCGGCCCGTCGTCGGCAACGGTCAGTTCCGCGTAGGGCGCCTCGGGACCGCTGCGGTGGCAGGTGATTCCGGTGGTGACCGTGACCCCGGGTGGTGTGTGCACCCGGGCATTGTTGAGCAGATTGCTGACCAATTGGTGTAGCCGGGCATGATCCCCGCGGACCCACACCGGTTCGTCGGGTAGGTCTTTGACCCAATGGTGTGTCGGCGCCGCGACCGCCGCGTCGTTGACCGCATTGATGACGAGTTCGGCCAGGTCGACGTCTTCGGTCTGCAGGTCTTGGCCTTCGCCCAGGCGGGAGAGCAGGAGCAGTTCGTCGACAAGCAAGGTCATTCGCCGTGCTTCCGACTCAATGCGGGCCAGCGCGTATTCGGTGGTTGGCGGCAGCGCCGAACTGTCCTGGCGGGTGAGTTCGGCGTATCCCTGAATCGCTGCCAGCGGGGTTCGCAGCTCGTGGCTGGCGTCGGTGATGAATTGCCGCATCCGCAGGTCGGACTCGGCACGATGCGCCAGCGCACTATCCACGTTGTCCAGCAACCGGTTCAGTGTGTGTCCGACGATTCCGACTTCGTTTTCCGGGTCGGTGTCCTGCGGCCGCACCCTGACGCTGATCCGGTGGTCGTCGTCGGTGAGTGGCATGGCGGCGACTTCCGCGGCCGTTGCCGCGAGCCGGCGCAACGGCCGAAGGGTGTACCCGACCACCCAAACGGTGAGCCCGGCGGTAACCGCCAAAGCCGCCGCGATTAGCACCGTGGTGGTGACCTGTTTGCGGGCGATGATTCGGTCGGCGACGTTCAGCGACACGCCGGCGACCAGCAGGTCGTCTCCGTCGACGTGGCTGTCAACGCGGTAGGAACCCAGGCTGCCGAGTCTTTCGGTCCGGGGCGGGCCGTCAGTCCATGTCTGCGCTTCGATGGCGCGGACCACGTCGGCCGGCGCGGGTCGCGCTTCGGCTTCGGAGAAGACCGCTGAGCCGATTACGGTGCCGTTGTGCAGCACGGCGATGAGGTTTCCCGGCGTTTGATCTGTGAACTGCAGCATCGCCTGCGCGATCGGTGGAGTGCCGGGATGCGCCGAAGTGTGTTCGGCGTTGCGGTATTTGGTGTACGAGTGGCCCAACGCGTCCAGGGAGTCGGCGACATCGGCATCGCTCATCGCGGTGACGTAGCCGCGCAGGCTCAGCACGGAGACGATTCCGACCGTTACCAGCACCACGCTGACCACAGCCAGAACGCCCCATAGCAACTGGCGGCGCAACGAATGGGGAAGCCACCGCGGAAGGTCCCTGGACAACGTATCCCGGTCTTCGGTCATTCCGGCGGCCGCAGCATGTAGCCAACACCGCGGACGGTATGAATCATCGGCTCATGGCCGGAGTCGATCTTCTTTCTCAAGTACGAGATGTACAGATCCACGATGCTGGTGCGCCCGGCAAAGTCGTAGTTCCAGACGCGGTCGAGGATCTCGGTGCGACTCAGCGCACGGCGGGGATTACGCATGAGAAAGCGCAGCAATTCGAACTCGGTGGAGGAAAGCGATACCGGCGTGTCACCGCGGGTGACCTCGCGGCTGGCGGTGTCGACTTTTAGGTCGCCGACTTTAAGGGTTTCGGCGACCGGTGCAGGCTGCTGGCCGGAGCGGCGCAACAACCCGCGCAGCCGGGCGACCAGCTCCTCGAGGCTGAACGGCTTGGTCATGTAGTCGTCGGCGCCGGCGGTCAGGCCGGTGACCCGGTCCATCACCGAATCGCGCGCAGTAAGAAACAGCGTCGGGGTGTAGGCATCGGATTCGCGGACCCGCTCCAGAATTCGAAACCCGTCCACGTCGGGAAGCATGATGTCGAGGACAAGCACGTCGGGGCTGACCTTGTCGAACTTGGCCATGGCCTCGCGTCCGTTGTGGGCGACGTCGACGACCCAGCCTTCGTAATGCAGCGCCATCTTCACCAGGTTGGTCAGCGCCGGCTCGTCATCGACCAGCAAAACCCGGATCGGTGATCCATCGGCACGGTAGATCCTGGGCAGCTGACCGAGGATGGCCTGGCGTGGGCGCTGGCCGCCCGCGTATCCCGACATTGCGGTCATGTTCCTACATTCTGGCAAGCCACATACGCAATTGTCACGAAGTTCATAGAGTTCTCAAATGTAGACGTGTTCGGTAGCTCACATCAAACGCCGGACAAATATGTGTTTTATATGTGTTGCATCAGCCAGCTTGAGATGAGTCCATTCCCCAAAAATACTGGAATGCATAGTCGTTGGTTTGGCGGCGCTGAGCCATTCCGAGGTTAGGCTCTCCAAATCATCGGCGCAAGAACGGATTTCATTGATTACAAGACGCTGTACTTCAGCGAGTGCCGTCGGGGCTCAACACGTACGCACGATGGCAAGGGGACGACGGTGTCCCGACTTTCGTTAATTTGAAGTTACGTGATGTTACGAATGTCGGTCGATTGAAATGTTATTCGTAGCGCAGCTAGCGGGCGCGAGGTCGAAAACGCTGTCGGCGGTACCCGCCAAGTTGCGCGGCATCGGCTCTGCGGGCTCTGCGACGGTCACCGAAGATGTTGCCACTTGTGTTCCCGGCGATTGGCTCGCGCCGACGGCTGCCGACGAAATGGTGGCTGGTGCCTCGAACAGTTTCGCCATACCTGCCGGCTCTAACGCGATAGAGCGGAACACAGGCTCACGCGGTTTATCCGGTGTTCTGGAACACATTCGCCAACCGCCGCGACCACGGTCACCACTGTTCGCCCCATCTGGCGGGGCCAGCAAACTCAACTAGGAAGAGGAAAGCGATGGATTTTTGCGCCTTGTCGCCGGAAGTCAACTCCGGTCGGATGTATTTAGGACCGGGGCCGGCCACGCTGCTGGCCGCCTCCGCAGGATGGGACTCGCTGGCCGCCGAGCTGAACGCCGCCGCCAGCGGCTACGAATCGGTGATCACGACCCTGACGGAAGAGTGGCAGGGCCCGACGTCGATGTCGATGGCGGCCGCGGTCACACCCTATGTGTCGTGGATGCGGGCCACCGCTGAGCAATGCGAGCAGTCAGCGATCCAGGCCACCGCTGCGGCGGCCGCCTATGAAACGGCGTACGCGATGACGGTGCCGCCGCCGCTGATCGCGGCCAACCGTGCTCAGCTCATGGCGTTGATCGCGACCAACTTTCTGGGGCAGAACACGCCGGCGATCATGGCCACCGAGGCGGAATACAGCGAGATGTGGGCCCAGGATGCCACCGCAATGTACAACTACGCTGCCAGTTCGGCTTCCGCCGCAACCTTTAGCACCTTCACGTCGCCGCCACAGACGACCAATCCGGGCGGACTTGCCGGCCAGGCCGGCGCGGTCGCCCAGGCGACCGCCACCCAGGCCGGCAGCAATGCCCAGACGACGTCGGCGCAGTTGATGTCCTCCGTGCCGCAAGCTCTGCAGAGTCTGTCGACCCCCGGATCATCGTCCAGCACGGGTCTGTCGCAGGCGGCGATTGGCACCGGGGCGTCACTGGGATCGTCCGGGGCGTCTGCTCCGGCCAGTGCGCTATCGAGTCTGACCGGCACGAGCAAAAGCGCAACCAAGAGCGCGAGCACCGGTCTGGGCGCCGCGTCGAGCCTAACTTCGGCCCTCGGCAGTGGCTCCAACGGCGGTGCGGCCGGACTGGCCTCCGACGCGTTCGGCGTGGGCTCCGATCTGGCCGGCTTGGGCGCCGATGGTGCGGGCCTGGGTGGGGACGGCGGCGGACTTGGTATGGACGTCTACGGCCTGGGACTCGACTTCCAGGGTGCGGGTTCGATTATCGGGGCCGAGGGGGGAGCCCTTCCAGGAGGATTGGGAGGCCTGGGGGAATTGGGCGCCCCAGGGGGTCTGGGAAGCATAGGGCCGGTGGGAGGTCTGGGCGAAGGCGCATCGGCGGGCATAGGCCAAGCGGCCTCGCTCGGGACCCTGTCGGTGCCGCCAAGCTGGGCCGAAACGGTGTCGTCGGTCACGCCACTGCCCGCTCTCGACGCCAACGTCATGCCGGGCGGGTGGGGTGCGGCGCCGACGCCGTCGCTGGCAACTGGCACCGGCATTTCCAAGCTGCCACTGGGCGGGATGGTCGGGCGCGAGTCCGACGGTGCGGTTCACCGGATCGGGTTCCGCTCCTCGCTGATCCCGCGTTCGCCGGTAGCCGGGTAAGCGAGGCCAAGTAAGCGGAACGGGCTTGTGCGCTTGTAGCGCAAGCTCATTCGGCTGCCGGTAGACAAATGACGGGGCCGCACACCGATCGGTGTGCGGCCCCGGTCTGAAGGTGGCGTGTTATTACCAGCTGCCCCCAACGGCGGCGTCGGCGGCGTTCATGTTGCTGCCGGCGGTCTGCACCTTTTGCCCGTGGCAATTGGCCTGCTCGTAGATCACCTGGAAGTTGCGACCCAACTGGGTGATGAACTCCTGGCACGCCACCGAACCGGCACCGCCCCAAAAGTCGCCAGCAGCAAGCACATCACGAACGATGGCCTGGTGCTCTTGCTCCAGCGACGCGGCCTGGGCGCGGATCAGGGCGCCGTGTGCGTCGACATCGCCGAACTGGTACGTGATTGACATTGTTCAAATCCTCCTGAGTTGAAAGTGTTGGACGGCAGCGGTTTTCGGCTGCTAGCTGCCGAGGAGTTGCGACGAGGCCTGCTCTTGCTGCTCGTAGTTGTTGGCGTCGCGGATCAGTCCGTCACGCACTCCGTGCAGCATGTTGACGATGTTGCGGAAGGCCTGATTCATCTGACCCATGGTGTCGTACGAGGTCGCCTGGGCCTGACCGCTCCAGCCAGCGCCGGCGATGTTCATCGAGGAAGCCCACATCTTGCGTGCCTCGTCCTCAACCGTCTGCGCGTGCACCTCGAAGCGGCCCGCCATCGCCCGCATCTCGTGCGGGTCAGTCATAAAACGTGTTGCCATTTGCCTTTCTCCTTATCTTTCAAGCCTTCAGTTTGTCGAAGTCTTAACGGTTGTGATCCGTGCGGTGGTGGTAGCCGCATCACGGACAGATTACGGCCAACCGGTTAACTGCTCGCTTCAAATGGGTGACAAATCCCCCCTTCTGCACCGCATCAGACGATGACCTGTTTCGGCATGACGATGGGCTTGAACCCATACCGCGGCCCGGAGCCGTAGGCACCGGCGCCCTTGGCGGCCGCCGCCGCCCCGGGCATCCCGGGCATCGCCGCGACCGGCCCGGCCTCCTCGGCGGCGACGGTCCACCCCGAGCCCTCGAGCGGAGCGGTAGACGACGCCAACGTCGCTGGGGCGGCCGCAGACCAGCTGGCCGGCACCGACAGACCGCCGACCAAGGACGCCTCGCCCATACCCGCCGTCATCGCCCCGCCTAAGCCTGCCTCGGCTGACACGAGCGTTCCACCGACGCCCAGACCCAAACCGGCGCCGAGGGGGGTGACATCCCCTATCGTGACGCCTAACGGAGCGCCCATAAGGAAGTGTCCAAGGAGCGGGAAGGTCGCGGTGAGCATGGCGACGTTCCAAGCCGCAGTCACACCTATCTGCTCGGCGAAAGTTTGGACGGCCGGGATGTTGAGCCAATCGGCGAGCGTCGGGTCCGAAGCCGACGACACCGCGCTAGAGACGGCCTGCGTGGCGGGGGACGTCGCGGACTGGCCGGCTGCGGCGGTGTTGAAGCCGAGCGCGCCCGGGTTGGTGAACTGCGTCATCGGCGTTACCGGCGTAAGGACCCCGGCCGCCGCCGAGGCGGCCTGGTACGCGGTCATCGCGGCGACGTCTTGGGCCCAATATTCGGCGTACGTGATGTCCAATGCCGCGATCTCCGCGGCGACGGTCGGGATGATGGCCATCGGCAGTAACGACGCCTGCAAAGCTCTATTGGCAACGACTTCTGATGGGGGCACCACCGCCATGTACGCCACCCCAAAAGCGGCCGCCGACGCCGTGGCCTGGGCGCCCGCCTGCTCGAGCGCCGCCGCCGAGGTAGTCAGCCAGGACTCGATAGGCGCTGCCGCGGCTGCCGCCGCTGCCGACCCCGCACCCGTCCACTCGGTGGTCAGCGTCGTGATGATCGACTCCCATTGGGTCGCTGCGGCGTTCAGCTCGGCGGCCAGGTTGTTATAAGCCGCCGCGGCGGCCATGAGCGGTCCTGCGCCCGCACCGCTGTACATGAGCGCCGAGATAATTTCAGGGGGTATAACTGCGAAATCGAAAGCCATTTTTCTGTCTCCCGTTCCTTTTCACCGAATTTGACTTCTTGTTGACTACCTGCGACCGCGTTGGGGCCCGCTGCCTAGACGGCCGCCGGTTTGGGCATGACGATGGGCTTGACGCCGTAGCGCGGCGCACCGAAGCCGGCGCTGTTGCGCGCGGCCGCGCCCAACCCGGGCATCCCCGGGATGATCGTCCCCGGCGCGGCCTGCGGCGCGGCGGCAGTCCAGCCCGCAGTCTGGTAGCCCCATCGGGGTAGCGCTCGACACCGTAGTGACCGTCCCGGCCCAACTCGGCGGCACCGACAACTTGCCGACCATGGTCGCCTGCCCCATGCCCGCGGCCATCGGCATCGCACCCATACCAGCCATGCCGGAGCCGACGGCCGGCCCCGTCGTGCCGGCGAGGTCCGTTGCGCCGGCAAGCCCGGCGAGGTCGCCGCCGCCAGCGGGAGCCGCTACTGCAGAAAGAAGACCGCCGCCGGCCACACCGATGACGTCGGAGTAGGCGGAGGTCCAGTTCCCGTCTGCTCCTGCCCGATAATGGACAAGGGGCCGCTCCCGCTGAGAAAAGCCCGTTGCCACTGAGGAAGCTGTAGAGTGGGGCCCGAAGGATCCGACGGGACTGAGAGCGCGTTGTCTGGTGCCGCGTTGGTGGCCTCGGTGGATGCATAGGTGGTGGAACTCAGCTGCAGGGTCTGGTCGCATACTGCTCTTGTATAGCATCAGCTTCGGTGGCGAGTTGCTGATAGAGAGTGCCGTACGCCGAGAAGATTCCCGCCTGCTGGATCGATACCGGGTCGAGGGCTGCGGGAGCGATGAACGTGGTGGCGGCCGCAGCGCCGGCGTTCTCCGCGGTCAGTGAAGTGATGATCGCTGTCAGCTGCGCCGCCGCGGCGGCCAACTCTGCAGGCACTGTGGTCAGCGGCGAGGTCATCTATTGCTCCTAGTGTGTGAAACATGCCGACCCAGTGCGTTGGGCCGACCCTGTGCGTTGGCGTACGGGCCCCTGTGTACTGGCGTAAGGCTAATAATCCGCCGCGTCCACATTCTCGACCGAAAGGGCGGGGGTGACAGCCGTTTACGGCTTCTTAACGCCGAGCGCGGGCAGTTTTAACAAGCTCCTGTCGAGCGACATAGCGGTGTCATTTGGTTCCAGGCGGCAAAACGGGAAAAGAGCGCGCGGCGCGCGGATTTTACGTGAAGTGCAGTTCCGGCGCACGTTCAGGAAGCGAACCAAAATTAGAGTGGGACGAGGTGTCCCGGATCGGGTTCCGCGCGCTACATTCGCCGCCGGGCCCCCATAGCCCAATTGGCAGAGGCAGCGGACTTAAAATCCGTCCAGTGTCGGTTCGAGTCCGACTGGGGGCACGAGGTTTGGGCTAATAAAGACGGCGACTGACTTCCAGCAGCAACTGCCCGAGGAGCGGATCGAGCTGGTCGGCGGATGCGGACCATATGGTCATGTCCGACCAACCCGAGATCGTGGAGAAGCTGCTCGCCGACTTCCTACAGTGAGGTACCTCTCTGGGTCGGCATGCAACCGGCGGGGCTGGCCGGCAACCCCTCAACCCACCCGGGCGACCCCTTAGGGTGTGCCCTTCTGCGGCCTAGCGTGGAGTAGCTGTGTGCGCTTCTGCGGTCAATCGGCACAACAGCGGCCGGGGGCAGTGGCATATCCCGTGTGCGCATGGCAAAGCCTCCACCTTGGAACTTCGAGCTGACGTGAGAGCCCCTCGTTACGCCCCGGCGGCAAAGCACCCGCGGGGTGATCCCTACATTTTGCTGCGGAATTCCGGGCAGTAAGCCGCCGTCGCCGCACCTATCACCGTGCCGCTACCGTTGGTGCTTAACCCGAGTGTCTTTTGCACATCGGAGACGGTTTGGGCCATCGTGTCCCCGCCGGCCCAGTCCTGACAAACCGCATGCCCCACGTTGATCATCATTTGGTCCGAGCCGCTCGGCCAGCTGAGCCCCCTCTGCTGCAGCGCGTGCAGGTAAGTGTCATCCGCTGGGTCGGCGTTCGCGGCCGGGGCGCCGACGATCACAACGACACCGGCCAGAACGACAGCGATCGGGCCAGTCAACCGTGCCGTGTTCTTCATTCGTCGACTCCTCTATGGGGATTACCTGCGTGCAGGACCGAATCCTAATTGTGTCTCGACATTCTGTCTCGACGACCTAACCAGCAGGATCGGGAGAATGACTATTCAATGACTCGCCCTTGCGGTCTATCGGCACAACGCCAGCGGGGCCGGAATCTGCCGCGTTGAACGCGGGCCGTAACGCTATCCATCGCGATTGCTACGCGATTTTCTCGGCGGCTAGATATCGATAGAGGGTTGCCCGGCTGACCCCAGGTACTTGGTGACGTCCTTAGCGGTGTGGCCATCAGTCTTCATCCGGTTTGCAGTAGAGACATGCTCGGCATTCGCGACGTGTTCGCAGAGCAGTAGCCCGTCCTTGCGGATGGCCGGGGACCACTTTTGCTCCGTCGAAAACCTGCCTGGGCCAGTAAGTTGGTCGCGACCGTTACCCGATATGCCACCGCGAAGGAGCCAGCACCGAAGTGACCGAGGATCCGCGGGGTGACGGTGTCTCCCGCCAATACGATCGGTGGGAGTATCCGCCTCCGGTAACCGACCTCGAGGCGTGGACCAAAAACCACTGGGATTGGTTTGATCCCTTCTGGGCTCATCGGGTCTTGTGGCCGAACCGGGAATACAAGCCGGATCTTGACATTCTGATCGCGGGTTGCGGCACGTTCCAGGCGGCAGTCTTTGCTTTCATGAACCGCGCCGCGAAAGTGGTGGCGATCGACGTCAGCCGGTCTGCACTGAATCACCACCAGCACCTAAAAGACAAGCACGGGTTGGGTAACTTGGAGCTGCATCTGCTTCCGATCGAAGAGGTGTCAGCGCTCGGAAGCGACTTCGACCTTATTGTCTCCAGCGGCGTCCTGCATCACATCGCGGATCCCCTGGCCGGACTGAAAGCGCTTGGCGAGTGTCTGCGCAGAGACGGGGCCCTGGGCGTCATGCTCTACGCGAAGTACGGCCGGATCGGGGTCGAGATCCTCGAATCAGTGTTCCGCGACCTCGGACTATCGCAGGACGAAGCCTCGGTGCAACTGATCAAAGAGGCGATTGCGGTGCTACCGGCGGACCATCCCGTCCGGAGCTATCTGCCCCGGGCGCGCGATTTGCTGTCCGACGGTGCCCTGGTCGACACGTTTTTGCACAGTCGCGAACGCAGCTACACCGTTGCGGAGTGCCTGGACCTCGTCAGCTCTGCCGGACTTGCATTCCAGGGATGGTTTCAAAAAACGCCGTATTACCCGGACAACCTCCTCGCGCCGGCGAGCGGGTTCCAGTCACTTTTGAACCAATTGCCCGACACCAAACTCTGGTCAGTGATGGAACGCCTGCAGACCGCAAATGCCACCCATTTCTTCATCGCCTGCCGCCCCGAACGCCCGAAAGAGCACTACACAATCGACTTCTCGACGCCCGGATCACTCGATTATGTGCCGCTGACGCGTACGGCCTGCCTGCTGTCCGGCGACGAGATCTTCTGGCCTTCCGGCGCGAAGCTGAAGCTCAACCCGGCTCAGCTGCCCTTTGTCCAGCACGTCGACGGCCGTCGCACAATTCGAGAAATCGTGGAGAGTGTGGCTCGGCGCGCCAATGTCGCCGAGGAAAGCAGAAGTGACCTGCAGGAGTTCGGGCGAGAGCTGTTCCAGTCGCTGTGGCGTCTCGATTTCTTAGCGATGGCGCTGAACTCAGCCGATTAGCGGCACGACCCGCAATCCCGCCACCGGCCGCGATGCCGGGCAGTCCCGGGCCTTGCCACGCCGCGAACCGCCACTCATACACTGACCACATCGTGGGCATGCTGTTTGGTCTTGCGCCGTGGATCGTTTATTGGGTGCTTGTCGGTAACGTCCCTTTCACTACTGCCGTCGTTGGTCGCGCTGGCGATCGCCGTCGCCGCGCTGGCGATTGGGAGCGCCACGGGGAAACCGGGGACGAACGCTCGAAATCGGTTCTGTCGCAATATTTGTCGGTGCTGACAGTGCTGACTTTCACGCTCAGCGAGTCGTTCCTGCAGCAATGGATACTGCCGCTCAGCAACGCCGGGGTCTTCTTGGTGGCGCTTACCAGCGTGCTGATCGGGCAAGCCGTTCGTGCGTGAGTTCGCCGCCGCGGAACAACCTGCCGACGTGGTCAAGACCGAGCTGTTCGGCCGGATCGTCAAGGTGCTGAGCTGGATCTGGGTTGCGACGTTTGCCGGCATGACGGTGTCGTCGGCGATCCCGCCGATCGTGCGGGGTGACGCCACGATCCTGGACACGAAGACTCCGTTGTCGTTCGTTTGTTATTGGGTTATCCCGTTCTCGCTGTTGGGCCTGGCAGCGCTGGCGTCGCGGTTGCTGCCCGACCGGATGCTCATCGGGATCGAGGACGTGGCGCGGGAAACCTCGTTCGTCGCCTACGACGAGGCCACCATCGATGAGCTGTACTTCCTCGCCCAGGAACACGCCAATCGTGAGGTCGGCGCCGGTAAGGAGGCCTACAACGTGAAGGTCGGAGGGATGGGAACTCCGCTGACCGGAGATGAGTCCCGAAAGTCGTGGCCCTCGACCTATAAGGTGCGCGACAAGCGGCGCTGAACGCGCAACGCACCGACCTTCGGTCGCGAGCCGCTGCAACTACGGTTCGGATACGTTGGTGTTCGGCGGGGCGGCTCCGGACCAGCCGCATGCGCTCCGCATCTGGTTGCGGCCAAACAAGGAGCATCGCGATGAACGCGTTCAGTCCAGACGCCATGCGTGCCGAAACGATCACCATCACCGGCCACGGCGGCGACGAGATCGAGGCCTACCGGGCGATGCCGCTCGCCGAGGGATCGCGTGGCGGAATCGTGTGGATCCACCACATGCCCGGATACGACCGCGAGACCAAGGAGTTCGTCCGGCGGCTCGCCGTCAACGGCTACCACGCCGTGGCCCCGAACCTCTATTCACGCGAGGCCCCGGGTGCCGCGCCC
The DNA here is from genome assembly GCA_963730415.1 of uncultured Actinomycetota bacterium. GTDB lineage: Bacteria > Actinomycetota > Actinomycetes > Mycobacteriales > Mycobacteriaceae > Mycobacterium. The sequence goes on from CAVSSC010000012.1 coordinate 191,057, forward strand.
GATGACGCCGCCGCGGCAGCGCGGGCCGCCGGCGGGGTGCCCGACGAGCGACTGGTCGGCGATGTCGCGGGCGCGGTCGAGCACCTGCGCTCGTTGCCCGGCGCCAACGGGAAGTTCGGTGTCATCGGGCACTGCTCGGGCGGGCGGCACGCATACCTGGCGGCATGCTCGCTGCCGTTCGACGCGGCGGTGGACTGCTACGGCGCCTTCATCGTCGAGGATCCGCCGGAGGGCATGCCCAAGGCCATGAAGCCGATCCTGAACCTGGCTGCCGAACCTGAGCTGTCCACTGCTAGGCCTTTTCGGACTCGAGGACCGATTCCCGGCACCCGCTGCGGTGGCCGCACTGGACGCCGAGCTGACCAAGCTGGACAAGCCGCACGAGTTCCACTCCTACGAGGGCGCAGGCCACGCTTTCTTCTCCGTCGACCGGCCGGTCTACCGGGTGGAGGCGGCGCTGGACGGCTGGCGGCGCATCGACGAATTCTTCGCCACCCACCTGAAAGGTTAGGTTTCTGTCAGCCATGTGCACCTATCTCACCGAACATGTCGAGATCGACGGCAGCGGCAAGGGCGCGACGGGGTGGTTCGGCGCCAACCGCGCGACGGTGTACGTCGACCATCCCGTCCATGCGCCCTACGGCCACACGGTCAACATCGATGTGATCAATCCGCAGCTTGGCCCGTCAGCGCGGGTGGCTCTGGAACTCACCGAGGAGAGCGCCCTGGCGTTGGCCGACGCCATCCGAAGGGCGATCGCCCATGCGCCGGCCGGGTTGGCCTCCAAGGACCAGTAGGTGACTCATGACGACCGACCGTGACTACCCCCAAATGGCCGCCACCCGAGGAAGAATCGAGCCCGCGCCGCGCCGGGTCCGTGGCTATCTCGGCGACGCGCTGGTCTTTGACACCAGCGCAGCCCGTTACGTGTGGGAGGTCCCGTACTACCCGCAGTACTACATCCCGCTGGCCGATGTCCGTGCGGAGTTTCTGCGCGACGAGAACCACGCGCAGAAAGTGCAGTTTGGTCCGTCGCGGCTGCACTCCCTGGTGGGTGCCGGCCGGACCTACCAGTCCGCCGCGCGGGTGTTCGACGTCGACAGCGACAGCCCGGTGGCCGGCACCGTGCGATTCGAATGGAATCCGTTGCGGTGGTTCGAGGAAGACGAGCCGATCTACGGACACCCACGCAACCCGTATACGCGGGTTGACGCCCTGCGCTCGCATCGGCACGTCCGGGTCGAGCTTGACGGGATTGTGCTGGCCGACACCAGGTCTCCGGTGTTGCTATTCGAAACAGGTTTACCCACAAGGTATTACATCGATCCGACCGACATCGCCTTCGAGCATCTGGAACCCAGCGCGACACAGACGCTGTGCCCGTACAAAGGAGTGACGTCGGGCTACTGGTCGGTGCGGTTGGGTCCCCCTGCTGAGCAAGTCGTGCATCCGGACCTGGCTTGGACGTACCACTATCCGCTTCCGGCGGTCGGCCAGATTGCCGGTCTGGTGGCGTTCTACAACGAGAAGCTCGACATCATCGTCGACGGTGCCACTTTGCCGCAGCCGCAGACCCAATTCAGCTAGTCGGTGTGGTTCGGCGCGGAACGAAATCAATATTTAAACCGCCGCACACGCCGTTGAAACATTCCCATTCGAGGCTTCACCCGTCTACGGCGTCACTACCCACCGCAGCTGATTCACTAAGCCCATTGGCTCGAATTGGGGTGTGTCTGAACCATGTTGCCCTATCCCGATTGGCTAAATCCCGGAGACAACGCCTGGCAGTTGGTGGCGGCGACTCTGGTCGGCCTGATGAGCATTCCAGGCATCGCCGTTCTGTACGGCGGCATCGTCCAGAAGAAGTGGGCCGTCAACACCATGCTGATGGCCTTCACCGGGTTTTCGCTGGTGCTGGTGGTGTGGGTGCTGTGGGGCTTCAAGATGGGCTTCGGCGAGCCGCTCAAGCTCGGCCCGGGGATTCTGCAGTCGGCGGTCGGGAAGCCCAGGACGATCCTGAGCAGCAACAACCAGCAGATCGCCTACATCCCGCTGCTGGACGGCACCATGCCGTCCTTCCGGTTCTCCGAGACCACCCTGGCCTACTTCCAGTTCGTGTTCGCCGCGATCACCCCGCTGCTGTTTCTCGGCAGCGTGATCGGCCGGATGAACTTCAAGGTGTGGCTGATCTTCGTGCCGCTGTGGTCGACGTTCGCCTACTCGGTCAACGCGTTCCTGTTGTGGGGCGGGGGCTGGTGGGCCCACGCGGGCGCCCTGGACTACAGCGGTGGGTACGTGATCCACCTCGCCGCCGGAACAAGCGGATTCGTCGCTGCTGCGGTGATCGGTCCGAGGCTGGCGCGTGACCGGGAACGCGCCGTGCCCAACAACCTTCCCCTGGCCGCGGTCGGCGCCGGCGTCCTGTGGCTGGGCTGGAACGGGTTCAACGGCGGTGACCCGTACTTCTCGGGTGCCGACGCATCGCTGGCGGTGCTCAACACCAACCTCGCCACCGCCGTCGCGTTGCTCACCTGGGTGATCTGGGACATCTTCGCGAGCAAGCAGCGCAAGCCGACGTTCCTCGGCGCCGTCAACGGCATGATCACCGGCCTCGTCGCGATCACGCCGGCGGCCGGCTTCGTCAACAGCTTCGGCGCGATGATCATCGGCTGTCGTCGCCTCGTCCCTGGTCTGGATGTCGTGGAACTGGCTCGGCAAGACGAGGCTGTTCAAGAAGGTCGACGACACCCTGGGTGTGTTCCACACCCACGGGGTGGCGGGTTTGGCGGGCGGGTTGCTCGTCGGGGTGCTCGCCGACCCGCACATCGTCGAATACCTGGGCGGCAGCACCGGGACGGACGTGACCACCGCCGGTTGGCTGTACGGTCACCATCCCAAACAGATCCTGATCCAGGCCGGCGCCGCGGGCACGGTCATCGTCTGGGATGCGCTCGTCACGTTCGTCATCCTGAGAGTCCTTGGCCTGTTTATGAAGTTGCGGATGCCCGACGACGGTCCTGGAAACCGGCGACGTCGGCGTGCACGACGAAGAGGCTTACCCCGACGAGGGGCTCGTCACGGGCCGGCGGGTCGAGCCGATAGGGGCACCGCATGCAGAGAAGGCGACCTCCAACCCGGCTGAGCCGGTGGACGATTGAGAATGTGAAGACGCCATGAAGCTGGTCACTGCGATCGTCCAGCCCTTCACGCTCGATGACCTCAGGCATGCCGTGGAATCGGTCGGTGTGCTGGGTTTGACGGTCACCGAGGTCCAGGGGTATGGCAGGCAGCGGGGGCACACCGAGGTCTACCGCGGAGCCGAGTACGCGGTCGAGTTCGTTCCGAAGGTCCGTGTCGAGGTACTGGTCGATGAGGAGTCTGTCGAGCGAGTTGTTGGGGCCATCGTCAGCGCGGCCCGTACCGGCAAGATCGGCGACGGCAAGGTCTGGGTTTCGCCGGTCGAGAAGGTGATCCGTATCCGGACCGGGGAACGCGACCACGACGCACTCTGACCTGGACGGCATCGCCGGAACGCAGTCGGCAAATCAAATTGCGCATGGACACGCGCCAACTGGCCAATGTGATATTTGCCTCTTTTTAGAGGGTAATTCTCAGATTTCTTATTTCACGTACTTGTGGGGGCGTATGTGCCAAGAGTTAGCCGCAGCGTCCAAACTTACTAGTGAGACCAACACTTCGTGTTGGCCACCGGGCAGTCCTCCGCGTACTCGATAACGACACTCTAAGCGAGACCTGAGTCGCTAACGTGACGCGCTCAACGGCCCCTCATCTTGAATTCTTTTTGCCCGGAATTCCGCCGGTAAAATTATTCGAAAGCAGTCACCTATAGGTGCTTCAGTCCGGTTAACCCAGGGCCGTCAGTGTCGCACAGCGCGTTGCCGCGACCAGTGTCGCGCCGTGGACGTGCCACGAAGACAGCAAAGGCGGTGCCATCGTGAGCGATGTGAACCACCGGGAAGCCGCGCCCGGTTTTCCGATCGTCGTCGAGATTGCCGTGAATAACGGTCCGATCAGCGGTATCGCCGCAAGCCCCGACAGCACCCGATTGATGGTGGCCAACTACGGCCGCAACAGCGTCTCGGTCATCGATACCGAGAGCTGCCGGGTCACCGAGACGATGACCGGCCTGTCCGAGCCATTCGCGATCGCCATGGGTAGTTGCGACGCCAGCCGCGCATACGTCAGCACCGTGTCAGCGGCCTATGACTCGATCGGGGTCATCGACGTGTCGACCAACACGGTGATCGCGATGCATCCGCTGGCGCTCAGCGTGAGCGACCTGGTGGTAAGCCCCGACGGAAAGTACGCATACGCCAGCCGAAATGGCTCCTGCGGTGCCGATGTCGCCATTCTGGACAGCACGACCGGCCGGGTCGAGGCAATCGAGCTCCCAGACGTTTTCCAGGCGCCCGGCACCACCACCGAATGTGTGCGCGTCAGCTCTGACGGGAGCCGGCTGTACGTCGCCACCAACGGCCCTGCCGGCGGGCGGCTGGTCGAGATCGGCACGCACGCGCGGCGCGTCATCGACACCCTTGAGGTCGGTTTACCCATCCGCGACGTCGCACTCAGCCCTAACGATGCGTTCGCCTATGTGGCCAGTTGCGCTCCGGAGGGGGGTGCGGTGCTGGACGTCATCGACACCCGCACCGCCAAGATCACCGGCACGCGCAAGATCGGCGAGATCAGTGGCATTCTCACCGGGTTGACGCTCAGCGGCGACGGCGATCGCGCCTACCTGGTCAGCGATGACGGCATCACGGTGCTGTGCACGCTCACGCACGACGTCATCGGCACCGTCGCGGTGGCCAGCCAGCCCTCGTGCGTGGTGGAAAGCCCTGACGCCAAATACCTTTACATCGCCGACTACTCCGGCAAGGTCACCATGGCACCGATCGCATCGATATTCGGGCTAACGGCGCACCAAGGTGAGACCGCCGCCGAATGGGTCATGCCCGAGCTGCTGCCGGCCCTGGTTTAGCCCGACGACGCGGGCCGGTTCAGGCCCAGAAAAGGTGCAATCCGGGGAAGCCGTTTCCCATCGCCGCGTACGGCGATAGCATTCGCCCGATTGGACATCAGGCGGTGCTGCGCCGAGACGCGTAAGGCGGTACATCAATGGACAGCACGATGCAGGACTTTCCGTTGACGATTACCGCGATCATGCGGCACGGCTGCGGTGTCCACGGGGCGCGCACGGTCACCACCGCCACCGGGGACGGTTACCGGCACAGCAGTTACCGCGAACTGGGTCAACAAGCCGCTCGGCTGGCAAACGGATTGCGCCGCCTCGGCGTTAGCGGAGACCAGCGGGTGGCGACGTTCATGTGGAACAACGCCGAACACCTGGCGACCTACCTCGCGGTGCCGTCGATGGGCGCCGTTCTGCACACCCTCAATATCCGCCTCTTCCCCGAGCAGATCGCCTATGTCGCCAACGAAGCCGAAGACCAGGTGGTGCTGGTCGACGTGTCACTGGCCAAACTGCTCGCCGCCGTACTGGGCGATCTCGAGACCGTGCACACGGTGATCGTGGTCGGGGCGGGCGACACGACCGAGCTCGAGGAATCGGGCAAGACCGTGCTGCGGTATGCCGACGTGATCGGCGGCGAGTCGGCCGAATTCGAATGGCCGCAGATCGACGAGAAGTCCGCGGCCGCAATGTGCTACACCAGCGGCACCACCGGCAACCCCAAAGGCGTGGTCTACAGCCACCGTTCAAGCTTCTTGCACGCCATGGCGGCATGCGCCACCAACGGCATCGGCGTCGGGGCCAGCGATTGCGTGCTGCCGATCGTGCCAATGTTTCACGCCAACGCCTGGGGGCTGCCGTATGCGGCGCTGATGGCCGGTGCCGACTTGGTGTTGCCCGATTGCCATCTGGACGCCCGATCGCTGATTGGCATGGTCGAAGACCTGCGGCCCACAGTGACGGGCGCGGTGCCGACCATCTGGAACGACGTCCTGCACCGCCTCGAGGAGGAGCCCGACCACGACATGTCGTCGCTGCGTCTTGTGGTCTGCGGTGGTTCGGCCGTTCCGGTATCGCTGATGCGCACCTTCGAGGAGAAACATGGCGTGCAGATCCGGCAGCTGTGGGGCATGACGGAAACCTCTCCGCTGGCCACCATGGCGTGGCCACCGCCCGGAACCCCGGAGGACCAGCACTGGGCGTTCCGCGCGACCCAGGGCCAACCGGTTTGCGGTGTGGAAATGCGGATCGTCGATGACGACGGCCAGGTGCTGCCCAACGACGGCAACGCCGTGGGTGAGGTAGAAGTCCGCGGCCCATGGATTGCCGGCTCGTACTACCTGGCACGTGACGAGTCGAAGTTCGACTCCGGCTGGTTGCGCACCGGTGACGTAGGTCGTCTCGACGAGCAAGGCTTCGTAACCCTGACCGACCGGGCCAAAGACGTCATCAAGTCCGGTGGGGAATGGATCTCCTCGGTGGAGTTGGAGAACTGCCTGATCGCGCACCCGCACGTACTCGAGGCTGCAGTTGTCGGTGTTCCCGACGAGCGGTGGCAGGAACGACCGCTCGCAGTCGTCGTGGCCAAGGAAGGCGCATCGGTCAGTGCAGAGCATCTACGAACGTTTCTCGCAGATAAGGTCGTTCGCTGGTGGCTGCCCGAGCGGTGGGCGTTCGTCGACGAGATTCCGCGCACCAGTGTGGGCAAGTACGACAAGAAAGCCATCCGGTCGCGCTACGCCGAGCACGGCTATTGGGTGATCGAGGTCCGCGACTGAACGCTGGCATCGCGAGGAAGGTGAGGCATATGAGCCTGCGGGTGATTCAATGGGCGACCGGGTCGGTCGGTGCGGCGGCGATCAAAGGTGTGTTGGATCATCCCGAGCTCGAACTCGTTGGCTGCTGGGTGCATTCGGCGGCCAAGAACGGCAAAGATGTCGGTGAGATCATCGGCACGTCGCCGCTCGGTGTGATTGCGACCAACAGCATCGACGATGTGCTCGCACTGGACGCCGACGCGGTGATCTATGCACCGTTGCTGCCCAACGTCGAGGAAGTCGCCGCGCTGTTGCGCTCGGGTAAGAACGTCGTCACCCCGCTCGGCTGGTTCTACCCGAGCGAAAAGGAGGCCGCGCCACTGGAAATCGCCGCACAGGCCGGCAATGCGACGCTGCACGGTGCCGGCATCGGTCCAGGCGCGGCCACGGAGCTCTTTCCCCTGCTGTTGTCGGTGATGTCAACGGGCGTGACTTTCGTTCGCTCCGAAGAGTTTTCAGACCTCCGCAGCTATGGGGCACCGGATGTGCTGCGCTATGTGATGGGTTTCGGCGGGACGCCGGATACCGCATTGACCGGACCGATGCAAAAGCTGCTCGACGGCGGCTTCATCCAGTCCATCCGGCTCTGTGTCGACCAGTTGGGCTTCGCCGCCGATCCCGAGATCCGCTCGTCGCAGGAGTTGGCTGTTGCGACCGCGCCGATCGACTCGCCGATCGGGGTGATCGAACCCGGGCAGGTCGCCGGGCGCCGCTTCCACTGGGAGGCGCTGGTCGGCGACACTGTGGTCGTCCGCATCACGGTGAACTGGCTGATGGGCTCTGAAAATCTCGACCCCCCTTGGTCTTTCGGGCCAGCAGGGGAACGCTACGAGATCGAAGTGCGCGGGAACCCGGACACGTTCGTGACGGTCAAGGGATGGCAGCCGGAAAGTGTTCAAGCGGGGCTGCAGAGCAACCCTGGGATCGTCGCGACCGCCGCACACTGCGTGAATGCGATTCCTGCGACCTGTGCCGCACCGGCGGGCATTCAAAGCTTCTTCGATCTGCCACTCATCACCGGCCGGGCCGCCCCCCGACTGGCGCGCTAAGGACGGATCCCCAATGGCACAGCCCCTCGTCGTCGAGCAATCCCGAGTCGTACCCGTGGCTGCCGGTGAAGCTTTCCACCGCACGCTGCCAGCACCACTTCCAAAGCTTTTCAAGCGCTGGCACGGGCCGTTCCCGCCGGTCAAGGAGGTGCGTGAGCAGACGGGTGGGTGGGATGCCGCAGGCCAGACCCGCACCGTGCGGCTGGCCGGTGGTGCCAGCATGCGCGAGGAGTTGACCAGCGTTGACCCCCCGCGGTCGTTCGGTTACCGCCTCACGAAGATCAGCGGTCCCATGTCGCTGCTGGTCGACCATGTCGTGGGCGAATGGATCTTCAGCCCGGCAGGGGCCGGAACCGAGATCACCTGGCGCTGGGCTATCCATCCGAAGTCGCCATTGACTTCGTGGGCCCTTCCGCTGTTCGGCAGGATGTGGAAAGGCTATGCGCAGCAAGCACTGCGGGACCTGTCCGCGATGCTGACGGGCTGACTCCGCTACCGTCGACTGCATGTGTCGACTCTTTGGCCTGCACGCCGGGACGGACGTTTGCACCGCGACGTTTTGGTTGCTGAATGCTCCAGACAGCCTGTCCGAGCAGAGCAGAAGGAACCCGGACGGCACGGGTTTGGGCGTCTTCGACCAGGACGGCCAGCCGCAGCTGCACAAGCAGCCGATGGCGGCCTGGGAGGATGCCGACTTCGCCACCGAGGCGCATGAGATGACCGGCACGACCTTCATCGCTCATGTTCGCTATGCGACGACCGGGTCGCTCGACGTTCGCAACACCCACCCGTTTTTGCAGGACGGCCGGTTATTCGCACACAACGGCGTAGTCGAAGGCCTCGATGTCATCGATGAACGGCTGCGTGAGGTGGGCACCGGCGATCTGGTGTTGGGCGACACCGATTCCGAGCGGGTATTCGCCTTGATCACCGCTTCTATCCGCGCCCGAGACGGCGACGAATCAGCTGGGCTAGTCGACGCTATGCGATGGCTTACTGCCAATGTTCCGATTTATGCGGTCAACGTGCTGCTGAGCACGGCCACCGATATGTGGGCGCTGCGGTACCCGGAGACACATCAGCTCTACGTCTTGGACCGGCGCTACGACAGCCGATCAACGCCACCGGATCGAGACTTTCATATGCGCACCAACCGGATTCGCGCGTGGTCTAAGCATCTGTGCACTCGGTCGTCAGTGGTGTTCGCCAGTGAACCGATGGACGACGACCCGCGCTGGCGTCTGCTTGAACCGGGGGAGCTGGTCCACGTCGACGCGGGCCTGCACATCACCAGCAGCCTGGTGCTGCCGGACCCGCCCACGCATCGGCTTCGCCGTGCGGACCTGAGCACGCGCGCCGAGCAGGCACAGCACGCATTGGCCTGAACCCGCCGTGCCGGTGGCCGATCTCCGGCTGGCAGAGTGGGTGGACGTGACAACCAGACGAGCGCTTGTGCTGGCCGGTGGGGGAATAGCGGGAATCGCCTGGGAGACAGGTGTTTTGCGCGGTATCGCCGATGAGTCGCCGACAGCGGCCCGGCTGTTGCTGAATTCGGATGTGCTGGTAGGGACCTCGGCAGGTTCGGCGGTCGCCGCGCAGATCAGCAGCGCCAGCACGCTCGAGGTGCTGTTCGACCGGCAAGTCGCCGAGTCGTCGGCCGAAATCGATTCCGGCGTCGACGTCGATGCCATCACCGAACTGTTTCTGGCGGCCCTGAGCGAGCCCTATGCCGCGCCGTATGAGAAGTCACTGGACAAGACCCGACAACAGATGCAGCGGATCGGAGCCGTGGCGCTGGCGACCAAAACCGTTCCCGCACCTGTGCGCCGTCAGGTGATTGCGCAGCGCTTGCCGTCGCACGACTGGCCCGACCGGGTGCTGCGGCTCACCGCAATCGACGCCGCCACCGGCGAACTGGTCGTTTTCGATCGGGAGTCGGGTGTCGACCTTGTCGATGCGGTGGCGGCCAGTTGCGCGGTGCCGGGGGCGTGGCCACCGGTGACAATCGCAGGCCGACACTATATGGACGGTGGCGTCGCCAGCTCGGTCAACCTTGGTTGTCGCTCGCGATTGCGACATGGCGGTGGTGCTGGTGCCCTCGGGTGCGGACGCGCCATCGCCGTTCGGCGACGGGCCGGCTGCCGAGATCGCCTCCTTCGCCGGCACGACGTTCGCGGTGTTCGCCGACTCCAACTCGTTGGCGGCCTTCGGGCCCAATCCACTCGATCCGGGCTGTCGCATCGCTTCGGCCCTGGCCGGACGCGAGCAGGGCCGCCGCGAAGCCGAGGCCGTCGCGCGGTTCCTGGGCGTCTGATGCGCCCCTTGGCGCGCACCCGGTTTGCGTGTCGCTCAGCCCTCGATCGCGGGCGGGGCGGTCTGGTCAACTTCGAGGGCGTCCAGGGCCTTGTCAGCCAGGTCCCGGCCGGCGGCGATCACCTCCACCGCCCGGTGAAATTCCAGGCCCCGGCACGTCGAGCGCGGGACCTCGATCAACAGGTCGGGCGGGTAGACCGCCAGCGTATGGCGCGCCAGCGCGGATTGGGCGATGTCGATCGTTCGATTCATCACCTCGAAGCTGCCCAGTTTCGGAACTCCGGGTGCATCGGCTATCTCGTCGGGGTCACCCTGGTCGGCTTCGGGCTGATCGACGTCCGCCTCTTCTGACCAGGCATCCGCGCCGAATCTGCTCAGGACGGCTCGCGCGGTCGGCCGATCGAGCAGCGACCGGACGGCGGTGGTGTCGAGCAGCGCAGAGGTGCTACGCACCATGCGGTTCAACCACTCGACGGTGGCACCGGGCTCCGCCTCGCGGTTCGTGATCGCCTCGCTGCCGCTGAGGCTCACCGCAATGGTCAGGTCGGCGTTGACTGCCGAGAGCGGGGCCATCGGCAGCGGATCCAGGATGCCGCCGTCGGCGAGCAGGCGCCCGTCGACTGCGTGTGGGGCGATCACGCCCGGAATGGCGATGGAGGCCCGGATTGCCTCGTCGAGGGGACCGCGCTGAAACCACACCGACTTGCCGGCCAACAGGTCGGTCGCCACGGCGGTGTAGGGGATGGGCAGTTGCTCGATGGCGACCGGGCCGAGGATGTCGCGCACCGCGTCCAAGATCTTCTCGGCCCGCATCACTCCGGCTGCGCTGATGGACGGGTCCAGCAGCCGCAGAATGGTGCGCTGCGTCAGAGACTTCGCCCATTCGGCGAACTCGTCGAGGTGTCCGGCTGCCTGCAGACCGCCGACCACCGCGCCCATCGATGAGCCGGCGATCCCCACGATGTCATAGCCGCGCGCCCGCAGCGCCTCGATCACCCCGATGTGGGCGTAGCCGCGGGCGCCTCCGCTGCCGAGCGCCAGTGCCACCCGAGTCGGTGATGATCCGCGCGGGCGCGCGACTACTTCGCCAGATCCGCCGGGCATCTTTTCATTCTGCGCGGCGGAACGCTCTGCCAGCGGCCGAGCCGGCACTTTTTGTAACCGTGATCTCAATTGCGCAGGAGTTCGAAGCGAAGCCTCAGCGCTACCCGCATTCATCGCTGGCGGCCGCGCGCGCGGCGGTGATCACGGCCGCCTGCCGTGCCAGACTCAGATCTGCCCATCGGGCATTCCAGCTGCCGGGAGTACCCGAAGGCGATGCCTGGACCATCGCCAGATATGGCTCGAACAGCGACTGACCGGTCCTGGGCTGGGCATCCATCCACACTTTTGCGGCGTGACAGGCCTGGTAATACTCCTCTTCGGTCGAATCCGCGGGGACATCAACCCTGGTTGTCACACCGGTCGGGGAGAGTCCGATGGCACCGGGGGGCGCCGAATTAGGACCGGCAACCGTGGCAGACGACTGTGCCGCCGAGGGTGTGGTCTTGCCGTTTTGGGCGCCATGCGAGCAGCCCGTGATGCCGGATAAACCAGTCAAAGCAGTCGCCACTACGAGCGTGCCCCACCGCGGGGACCGGTGACCGCACCAGCGCACGGTGTCAATCTATGCAACACTGGCTGCCGTGATGGAGCGCTTCGGATTTTGCGAGTGTTGTCGGCCCTAACACGCCGCCACTTGTCCGATCCGTTCTCTCTGGAGCTCCCCCAATGTCTTTGCCCGTTGCCACTAGGGCTGTGTTGCGCCCACCAACCCCCTCGTCCCCGTCCTCAGGACCGACCCGACTACGGGTGCCTGACCTCCTGCACGCCACCGACCAAGCCGCCGACGATGTGCTCAGCGGACGCTGCGACGACCTGCTGCCGGCAGGCGGCGTACCGGAGGCGCGGCGCTGGTTCACCCGCATCCACGGTGACGAGGAACTGGACATCTGGCTGATCAGCTGGGTTCCCGGTCATTCCACCGAATTGCACGACCACGGCGGGTCACTGGGCGCGCTGACTGTCGTGTCCGGCTCACTCAACGAATTCCGTTGGGACGGAAGGAGTTTGCGGCGCCGCCAGCTCGACGCCGGCGATCAGGCCGGGTTCCCGCTGGGCTGGGTGCATGACGTGGTGTGGGCGCCGCGTCCGGTTTCGGGGCCGCCGGTTACCAGCAAGGGGCCGCTGCAGCCGACCCTGAGCGTGCATGCCTACTCACCGCCGCTGACCGCGATGTCGTACTACGACGTCACCGACCGCAACACGTTGCGCCGCCAGCGCACCGAACTGACCGACCAACCGGAAGGATCGTAATGAGCCGCATCGACGTTGTCTTGAGATCCGCCCGGCGGCGGTATCGCCGCCTTCCCGCCGCCGAAGTGCCCGCTGCGCTGAGGCGCGGGGCGGTGCTCGTCGACATCCGGCCGCAGGCCCAGCGATTCCGTGAGGGCGAGCTGCCCGGTGCACTGGTGATCGAACGCAACGTCCTGGAATGGCGCTGCGACCCGACCAGCGTCGCCAAGCTGCCAGAGGCCGTCGGCGACGATGTCGAGTGGGTGATTGTGTGCTCTGAGGGCTATACCTCCAGCCTGGCGGCTGCCGCGCTGCTGGACATCGGCCTGCATCGCGCCACCGACGTCATCGGCGGCTACCACGCGCTGGCGGGTGCCGGTGTGCTGGATCAGCTATCCGGTGGTTCGCGTCGGGGAGTGCTGGCGGATTCCGGGACGACTCCTCGCCGCTGGATCTAGTTACCCGGTGGAGGTGGCATCGGAGTGGAGCAGTGGCCGTAGCTTGTTGGTCTTCTCCTGCGTCCAACCGGGCGGCGACAGCACAGCGGCCCAGCCGTCGGCCGCGTCGGCGACATAGTGGTGACCATGTCCGGCCGGTACGTCCACGGCTACCGCCATGTCGGCCGAGACCTGCAGGAACGTCACCACCGGGATCCAATGTGTCTGGGGCAGCACGTCGTAGCCCCGTTTTTCCCGCAGCCAATCCGGGCTGCTGAACAGCAGGTCGGGTGTCCACCAGGCGATCGGATCCGACGCGTGCTGCAGATACACCACCCGCGTTCTGCCCCACGGTGCGTCGGGACGCTGCAAATCGCTTGGGCGGGCGACGAACCGGACGTTTTTGCCGTCGTCGTAGATGGGCAGCCACTCCGGCGAACCGGGATCGCGAGTCGCCGTCAGCTGGGTCCAGATGGTGTTTTGGAATGTCGGTCCGCTGAATAATGCGCCATCGGTGCGGGCGAGGACGTTGTTGAGGCTCATGAACGGAGCCTCGCCGCCGAACGATCCGAGACTTTCGCCGAACACGACGAGCTTGGGGCGTTGCGATTCGGGCATTTGCCGTACCAATTTGTCGACCGCCTCGAAGAGCGCCTGACCACCGTGCCGGGCATTCGCCTTGTCCACCAGGAACGACAGCCAGCTGGGCAAGAACGAATACTGCATGCTCACGATCGCGGTGTTGCCGTTGTACATGTACTCGAGCGCATCGGCTTCCGCCTCGTTGATCCAGCCGGTGCCGGTGGTGGTGCCGACCGCGATGACGGCGCGCTGCAGTCCGCCCGTGCGCTGCAGCTCTTGCGCCGCCAGGTCCGCGGTCGCCGTGATGCCGTCGGCGGAGTTCAGCCCGGCGTAGGCCCGGATCGGTTCAGTGGCCGGGGTTCCGTTGAAAGCGGTGAGTTCGTCAACGGTGGGGCCGGCTTCCACGAAGATTCGGCCTTGATGGCCCAGCGAGTCCCACGACACCAGCGACTGCGGGCCCCCCGATCGCAGTGGGGTTTTCGGCGGTGCGGTGTCGGGATTCTTCTCGTTGTTGACCGAGGCGAAGGTATTGTTCATAGTCCGCATTGCGAACTTGAGCACGACGCCGTTCATCAGTGTGATGGTCAGTGCTACCAGCAGGCACACCACGATGGTCGCCGAGAGGCGGAACGGTGCGATCCGATCAACCTGCCCCACCAGAAACCTGACGAGCCTGCGGGTGCCCTGGCCGAATTCGACCAGGGTGAACAGCACCACCAGCGACAGCGCCGCGGCCAGCGGGTAGTCGTACCACTTCAGGTGCTGCACTCCCATCAGGTCGCGCACATCGTCTTGCCAGACATGGAACCAGATCGCCATCATGACCATGCCGAGCGCACCGATCGCGATGAGGATCCGCCAGGCCCAGCGAGGCGCCGGCGGGCTGGAATCCCGAGCGCGCATATAGCGGAACAGCCAGACGGCGAAGACGCCCAGGCCATAACCGATGGCGCCGGAGATCCCGCTGACCAGGCCCTGAAACAACGCACTGCGTGGCAGCAGCGACGGCGTCATTGAAAACCAGATGAAAATCAGGCCAACCGCGGTGCCGGTGAAGGTGTAATGGCGAATCCACCACCCGCGGCGGCCCAGTTGTGGCTTGGGCGTTTCGGTTTCGATGGGTTCAGGGGGCGTATCGGCGTCAGCGGATTCCCTTGTACCGACGCCCGATTCGTCGTCGGGCCGGGCGGTCGTTGCAGAACCCGTGTCGCTCATGGTTGCGCCTCAGCGGTGAGTGAAGTTGGGAGCGCGCTTCTCGATGAATGCCGCCATTCCCTCGGACTGGTCCTCGGTCGCGAAGGTCGAGTGGAATAGCCGACGTTCGTAGAGAAGTCCTTCGGACAGGGTGGATTCGAACGCGCGATTGACGGCTTCTTTGGCCATCCGGGCTGCCGAACGCGACATTTGCGAAATGGTGGTGGCAACCGCCTTGGCCTCGGTCAGCAAGTCGTCGGCCGGCACCACTCGCGAAACCAGACCGCTTCGTTCCGCTTCGGCGGCGTCAATGGTGCGCCCGGTCAGGATGAGGTCCATGGCCTTGGCTTTGCCGATGGCACGAGTCAGGCGCTGCGAGCCGCCCATGCCCGGCAGCACACCGAGTTTGATCTCAGGCTGGCCGAATTTCGCTGTGTCGGCGGCGATTAGCACATCGCACATCATGGCAAGCTCGCAACCACCGCCAAGTGCGTGCCCGGCCACCGCAGCGATCGTCGGGGTGCGGACGGCAGCCAGTTTGCCCCAGGTGGCAAAGAAGTCGGCACCGAACGCGTCGGCGAACGTCAGGCCGGCCATCTCCTTGATGTCGGCACCGGCGGCGAACGCCTTCGCTGAACCGGTGATGATGATCGCCCCGATACCGGGATCGTTATCGAACTCGGTTGCCGCACTGGTAACTTCGTACATCACCTGGGTGTTCAGCGCGTTGAGCGCTTGCGGTCGGTTCAGTGTGATGATGCCGACGCGCTGATCACGCTCGACCAGGATGGTTTCGTAGTTCGTGTCTGTCACCAAACCGCCTTTCTAGAAACTCAAGTCGTCGTCGACCGGTGCGAAATACAGCCTCGACGTCAGCCGCAGTGACTGCGGCCAGCTTCGCCGGCGACCACTTCGGATTGCGATCTTTGTCGATCAGCTGTGCTCGGATGCCCTCCACCAGGTCGTGTGAGCGCGCCGACGCTGACGACACCCGATAGTCTTGGATCAGAACATCTTCCAGTGTTTCCAGTTTGGCGGCGCGTCGTACGGCTTCCAATGTCACCGACAGCGCGATGGGGGAGCGGGTGGCGATCAGCTTGGCGGCGTCATTGGCTGACTCGGTGTCCCGTTCCCGTAATGCGGCAAGTATATCGGCAACGCTGTCACCCGTGTAGCATTCATCGATCCAATCACGTTGTGCGGCAAGCTCACTCGGCGGAGGATCGATGGCATGTTTGGCTAGCGCGCTCGCTACGCCGTCGGCAATGATCGCTCGGGTAAACGCCTCGAGGTCGCTGTGTGGCACGTAGTGGTCGGCAAATCCCATTGCGATGGCGTCGGCTCCGGAAAACGGCGCTCCGGTCAGCGCGGCGTGCAGACCCAGCCCGCCGGGTGCCCGGGACAGCAGAAACACCCCGCCGACGTCAGGGATGAAGCCGATGCCGACCTCGGGCATCGCGATCTTCGAGGTGTCGGTCACCACTCGGGTGTTTGCGTGTGCGCTGACGCCAACCCCGCCGCCCATCACGATGCCGTCCATCAACGCCACATACGGCTTGGGGAACTCGCCGATCTGGGCGTTGAGCAGATATTCGTCGCGCCAGAACCGCCGCGCCTCGACCCCGTCCTTGCGGGCGCTGTGGTAGACGGCGACCACATCGCCACCGGCGCACAGTCCGCGTTCGCCGGCGCCGGAGAGCACCACCGCGCGCACCGCGTCGTCGTTTTCCCAACGGGTGAGTATGGCGCTCAGCGCGTCCACCATGTGCTGATTCAGCGAGTTGATCGCCTTGGGGCGGTTGAGCGTGATCAAGCCGACGCTTCCGTCGACGCGGGTGAGAACCTCATTGGATTCCTCAGTCACGCCCTAGCCTCCCAATCGCCGGACCAGCCTCGAGGAAGAAATCTAGATCGTCACGAGCGAGGCGGTGCCCGCGGGTAAGGGTTATGTTTAACGCGACGACAACAGCCCAGGCCGTAAGCACTCAGAAAACGGCAGGTCCGCTGGGAACCCGGGCGGGCCGCTGGTCGTTGAGAATGTGTTCGCACAGCTCGAGCCACAAGTCATAGGAGAGGATCCGACGGTGCGGGAGACAAGCAACCCGGTATTTCGTTCGCTGCCTAAGCAGAGGGGCGGATACGCGCAATTCGGCACTGGCGCGGCCCCGATGCGCAGGGCTATCAACGCCGACCCCTATCTGGCTCCCTACCGGGAGACCAAGGCTTCCCGTCCGCTGACCATCGACGACGTCGTCACCAAGACCGGCATAACGCTGGCCGTGTTGGCAGCGTCCGCCGTGGTCTCCTACTTCTTGGTGGTGTCGAATCTCGCCCTCGCCATGCCGCTGACCATGGTCGGCGCGCTCGGCGGCCTGGCGCTGGTGCTGGTCGCGACGTTTGGCCGCAAGCAAGACAGCCCGGCGATCGTGCTCAGCTACGCGGTTCTCGAGGGGCTGTTCCTTGGTGCCATCTCGTTCGTCTTCGCGCACTTCTCGGTGTCGAGCACCAATGCTGGTGTGCTGATCGGCGAGGCCGTCCTGGGCACGTTCGGGGTTTTCTTCGGCATGCTCGTGGTCTACAAGACCGGCGCCATCCGGGTCACGCCCAAGTTCACCCGAATGGTGGTTGCCGCGTTGTTCGGCGTGCTGTTCCTGATGCTTGGCAATTTCGTGCTGGCGATGTTCGGTGTCGGCGGCGGTACAGGTTTGGGCCTGCGCAGTGGCGGCCCATTGGCGATCATCTTCTCGCTGGTGTGCATTGGCATCGCGGCGTTCAGCTTCCTGATCGACTTCGATGCCGCTGACCAGATGGTCCGCGCCGGAGCGCCGGAGAAGGCGGCATGGGGTATCGCCCTGGGCCTGACCGTGACGCTGGTCTGGCTGTACATCGAGATCTTGCGTCTGCTCAGTTACCTGCAGAACGATTAGTTTCTCTTAAGCGAAAAACCGGCACGCCGACTGGCGTGCCGGTTTTTTCGTGCGGTGACGGTGCTGTCGCGCCGGGTTTAGCTCAGCCGCTCGATGACCATCGCCATGCCCTGCCCGCCGCCGACACACATGGTTTCCAAACCAAACGTCTTGTCGTGCGTCTGCAGGTTGTTGATCAACGTGGTGGCGATGCGTGCGCCGGTCATGCCGAACGGGTGACCCAGCGCAATTGCCCCACCGGAGACATTCAGCTTGTCCTCGTCCATGCCCAGCTCGCGGGCCGAGCCCAGCACCTGGACCGCGAAGGCCTCGTTGATCTCGAACAGGTCGATGTCGCTGATCGACAACTTGGCCCGTTCCAGCGCCTTCTTGGACGCCTCGATCGGGCCCAGGCCCATGATCTCCGGCGAGAGACCGCTGACTCCGGTGGACACAATGCGCGCCAGCGGTGTCAGGCCAAGTTCCTTGGCCTTGGTGTCGCTGGTGATCACCAACGCGGCAGCGCCGTCGTTCAGCGGACATGCATTGCCCGCGGTCACGGTGCCGTTGGGCCGGAACACCGGCTTGAGCTCGCTGACCTTCTCGTAGGTGGTACCCGCGCGTGGGCCGTCGTCGGCGCTGACGGTAGATCCGTCGGGGAGGGTCACCGGAGTGATCTCGCGTTCGAAGAACCCGCTCTTGATCGCCTCCTCGGCGCGGTTCTGGCTGCGCACCCCCCAGTGGTCCTGGTCCTCGCGGCTGATGCCGGTCAGGATGGCGACGTTTTCAGCGGTCTGGCCCATCGCGATGTAGACGTCGGGCAGGCTCCCGTCGGCGCGGGGGTCGTGCCATTCGTCGGCGCCCGCCGCCGCGGCGGCTGTGCGCTCCTGGGCCTCGTCGAATTGCGGATTTTTGGTGTCGGGCCAAGAGTCGGAGTTGCCTTTGCCGAACCGGGATACGGTCTCCACGCCCGCGGAGATGAACGCGTCGCCCTCGCCCGCCTTGATCGCGTGAAAAGCCATCCGGGTGGTCTGCAGTGACGACGAGCAATACCGGTTCACCGTGGTGCCCCCCAGGAAGTCATAGCCGAGTTCGACGGCGACGACGCGCGCCATGTTGAACCCGGACTCACCGCCCGGCAGGCCGCAGCCCAAGATGAGGTCGTCGATTTGATGCGGGTTGAGCGCAGGCACCTTGTCGAGCGCGGCGCGTACCATCTGGGCGGCCAGATCGTCGGGTCGCATGGAGACCAGCGACCCCTTCATCGCGCGGCCGATCGGCGAGCGAGCAGTTGAGACGATGACGGCTTCAGGCATGACGGTTCCCTTCAGATCCCTTCCGATGGGGCGGGCTCGCTTGATATCCGGGTGGTACGTCCACCTCGACGGCTAGAACAAATCTAGTCGCTACCAACCGGTGGGCACGAAGACGGGGCAGGTCCCGCTACCGGGCGCCGCCACAGCCGCGGCATCACGCTGATTCGCGTGTGGCGCTGACCGAGCACCGGCGTGGCCGAGGGTGCCGGCAAGCTCAGCGGCGGGCGCTCGACCTTTTCGCCGAGCGCATCGCACAGTGCGAGCAGCAGCGCGTCGCCCGCGAGCGCATATGCCGGAGCCGAGGGATGGAAGCCGTCGGTGGAGAACATCACGTCGGGCGTGGCCCGGAATTGGGGTGTCATCAGTTGCGCCAGTGGGACCGGCACACCGCCGGCCGCCCTGACCGAAGCGGTTTGGGCGCGGGCAAGCTGAAGACAACGCTCGTGTGCCAGTGACCGAAGTGGTTGGGGGATGATGCTGATGACTCCCAAATCCGGGCAGGTGCCAACGACCACTACCGCGCCCCGGGCGCGCAGCTTGCGGACGGTCAACGCGAGCCGTTGCGCCGATTGGCTGACGCCGTTGAGGGCTGTCACGTCGTTGGCGCCGACCATGATCACCGCCGCATCCGGCGGCGCCCCGGCCACAAACATCGCATCGACTTGACCGCTGACGCCTTTCGAGGTGGCGCCGACGATGGCTTTGGTGCTCAGCCGGACGCGCTTGCCGGTCTGCTCGGCGAGGCCCCGCGCGATCAGTACACCCGGCACTTCGTCGGCGCTCATGCACCCGTATCCCGCGGCGGTCGAATCGCCAAAGATCATCAGCTGCAGGTCGACGGGCATGCCGCGTCGCCACCGTTCCACTGGCCCGCCGCCGCGGGTGTACACGCCGTCGGCGCGCGGCGGGATGTCCCACGACTTGGGAATGATGGTGCGCGCGTGTGTCGCCTGGCCGACTAGCAGGTTGCGTGCGCCCAGATAGGCCGTTCCCGTCGAGGCGAGTGCGCCCGCTGTGGCCAGGGCGATCGCCGAACGACGTGGCACCCGTATGGTCACGGAATCAGTTTAGATCGGCTTCGATGTTTGCGCGGCTGGCTGACCAACAATGTGGTCACGGTGCGAATCAAATGTGGTATCAAATCAGACTCTTCAAACGTTCTGCTAAGAAACGCCTGTCAAGCTAATTCCAAGGGGTTGGCTGAACGCTTTGGCAAACGGCTGAACCAGACGCTCAGCTGCCTCGTCACATGCTGTATCGCACTACAAAGGCGTAGGAAGTGTTGAGCATGACCGCACCCAGCAAGGTATCCGGTTCGCCCCGGAATGCCGTTCGCCCACATGATGTCCTCAAAGCACGTAGAGCCGAGACGCGCAGATTTGCGATCAGCGACGGCGCACCGGTCGAGGTCCTCGAATCCGGGCCCAGCGTTGCTGCGCGAGTGGCTAACCTGACGTCACGGCTGACGGTCCGGCCGGTTCTGTCCGTCGGCAGCCACGTGCCCAACTTGCCGTGGCCCTGGGGTCTCATCGACCTGGCGGCGCGGGTTCTGATCCCACCGTCGGCCACCGTCCGCGAGACGGTGAACTTGCGCAATGCCTCAGCCCAACTGGTGCGCGCACCCGGGGTGCTGCCCGCGGACGGCACCCGCCGGGTGGTTGTCTACTTGCATGGCGGCGCGTTCTTGACCTGCGGAGCAAACTCGCACGGCAGGCTGGTCGAAGCTCTGTCGAAGTTTGCTGACTCGCCCATCTTGGTGGTCAATTATCGGCTGTTGCCCAAGCACTCGATCGGTATGGCTCTCGACGACTGTTACGACGGCTACCAATGGCTACGGATCCGTGGCTACCAACCCGACCAGATCGTGCTGGCCGGCGACTCTGCGGGCGGCTACCTTGCGCTCGCGCTGGCGCAACGCCTGCAGGAGGAGGGTGAGGAGCCGGCCGCGCTGGTGGCGATCTCGCCGCTGCTGCAACTAGCAAAGGAATACAAGCAGGCGCATCCCAACATCGAGACCGATGCGATGTTTTCCGCGAAGGCGTTCGATGCTCTTGCCGAGCTGGTTGCTAGCGCAGCCGATAAGCACAAAGTCGATGGGCAGCCCGAAGAGATTTACGAGCCGTTGGAGCACATCAAACCGGGCCTGCCGCGGACGCTGATCCACGTCTCGGGATCCGAGGTGTTGCTGCACGACGCGCGGTTGGCGGCGAGCAGGTTGGCGGCGGTTGGTGTGCCGGCCGAGGTGCGGGTCTGGCCCGGTCAGGTCCACGACTTCCAGTTGGCCGCGCCGATGGTGCCGGAGGCAATCCGTTCGCTGCGCCAGATCGGGGACTACATCCGCGAAGCCACCGGTTAGCGCAACGAGTCGTTCTCAGCCAGGTGGAGGTACGCCGAGTGGGTGTGCATCGCCCGAAACCGCCTGAGACGATGAACGCATGCGGATCGCTCAGCACATCAGTGAGCTCATCGGCGGCACCCCGCTGGTTCGCCTGAATTCCGTCGTCCCCGACGGCGCAGGCACAGTGGCGGCCAAGATCGAATACCTCAACCCCGGCGGTAGTTCGAAAGACCGGATCGCGGTGAAGATGATCGACGCCGCCGAAGCCAGCGGGCAACTCAAACCCGGCGGCACCATCGTCGAACCCACGTCAGGCAATACCGGCGTCGGTCTGGCTCTTGTTGCGCAGCGCCGCGGTTACAAGTGTGTGTTCGTCTGTCCCGACAAGGTCAGCGAGGACAAGCGCAACGTGCTGCTCGCCTACGGCGCGGACGTCGTCGTGTGCCCGACGGCGGTGCCGCCCGAGGACCCGGACAGTTACTACAGCGTCTCCGACAGGCTGGTCGAAGAGATCGACGGTGCCTGGAAGCCTGACCAATACGCCAACCCGGAAGGACCGGCCAGCCACTACGCAACCACCGGTCCGGAGATTTGGGCCGATACCGACGGCAAAGTCACCCATTTCGTCGCGGGCATCGGCACCGGCGGCACGATCACCGGCGCGGGCCGCTACCTCAAAAAGGTGTCCAATGGTGCGGTACGCATCATCGGCGCCGACCCCGAGGGTTCGGTGTATTCGGGGGGCAGCGGCCGGCCCTACCTGGTCGAGGGTGTCGGCGAGGATTTCTGGCCGGAGGCGTATGACCGCACGGTGCCCGACGAGATCATCGCGGTTTCTGACTCCGACTCGTTCAATATGACCAGGCGGCTGGCCCGCGAAGAAGCGATGCTGGTCGGCGGGTCGTGCGGGATGGCGGTGGTAGCCGCGTTGAAGGTTGCCGAGGAAGCCGGACCCGACGCGCTGGTCGTGGTTTTACTGCCCGACGGCGGGCGGGGCTATATGTCGAAGATCTTCAACGACGCCTGGATGTCCTCGTACGGGTTCTTGCGCAGCCGTCTCGACGGGTCCACCGAGGAGTCCACGGTCGGCGACGTGCTGCGCGGGAAATCCGGCGCGCTGCCCGACCTGGTGCACACCCATCCGTCCGAGACGGTGCGCGACGCTATTGGCATCCTGCGTGAGTATGGGGTGTCCCAGATGCCCGTGGTCGGCGCCGAGCCGCCGGTGATGGCCGGCGAGGTCGCCGGCAGTGTCTCCGAACGCGAACTACTGTCGGCCGTCTTCGAGGGCCGGGCCAAATTGGCCGACGCCGTCTCGGAGCACATGAGCCCGCCGCTACCGATGATCGGCGCAGGGGAGTGGGTGAGTGCGGCCGGCAAAGCGTTGCGTGACTGGGATGCGTTGATGGTGGTCGAGAAAGGCAAACCGGTCGGGGTGATTACCCGGTATGACTTGTTGGGCTTCCTCTCGGAGGGGCCTCGTGGACTAACAGGGCGACGTTAGCGGAGAGTGATCGGCGTGGCGATTCGCGTGTGACGCAGGTCTCGCCCGGCCGCTTCGCCCTCAGGTACTGTAATGCGGCCTAGTTCAGCCGATCCGCAGTGGAAGGTTGCCCATGACCGATCAACCGCCGCCCGGCGGCGCTTACCCGCCACCTCCCTCGTCGCCCGGGTCGCCCGGTGGGCATGAGCCGGCAACTGGTGGGCAGGAAATCCCGCCCGCTCCTTCGGCGCCCGGCGGCGGTTCCTATCCGCCGCCTCCGCCGCCCGGCGGCGGTTCCTACCCTCCGCCCCCGCCATCTTCCGGTGGGTACGCGCCGCCACCACCCGGGCCGGCGATACGTACTTTGCCGACGCAGGACTACACGCCGTGGCTTACCCGGGCGCTGGCGTTCGTCATCGACATCCTCCCGTACGCGATCGTGCTCGGCATCGGTACCGGGATCACTGCTTGCCACGCAGCAGACGGCCTGCGTCACCGACATCACGCAATACGCCGTCAACCAGTACTGCGTTACCCAGAATCTCGACCATCGGCCTGGTGGCGCAGTGGTTGGCGTCGGTGGTGGGGCTGTTCTACTTGATCTGGAACTACGGCTACCGCCAGGGCACTACCGGGTCGAGCATCGGCAAATCGGTGATGAAGTTCAAAGTGGTCAGCGAGGTCACCGGCCAGCCCATCGGTTTCGGAATGTCCGTCGTACGTTTTCTCGCGCACTTCGTCGACGCGATCATCTGCTTCATTGGTTTCCTTTTCCCGCTGTGGGACTCCAAGCGCCAAACGTTGGCAGACAAGATCATGACGACGGTTTGCTTGCCGATCGATAGCGCCTAGCAGCGACCGAGTTAGTCGTCAAGGTGCGGTAGTCGTGGCGCCTCACAGGGCTCACCTCACAGGGCTCGCCGCGGCGGCTGTCACTTAGGCTGATCGTCGATGAGCCAAGACCGTAACGGACACCACGAGTTCACCGGCCTAGCCACCAAAGCGATCCACGGCGGCTACCGGCCGGATCCGGCGACCGGAGCGGTCAATGCCCCGATCTACGCCAGCAGCACGTTCGCCCAAGACGGTGTCGGTGGTTTGCGCGGCGGGTTCGAGTACGCGCGCACCGGCAACCCGACCAGGGCGGCACTGGAGGCCTCGCTGGCTGTCGTGGAAGAGGGCACTTTCGGCCGGGCGTTCAGTTCCGGGATGGCCGCCACCGACTGTGCCCTGCGGGCAATGCTGCGGCCCGGCGACCACGTGGTCATTCCCGATGACGCCTATGGCGGCACATTCCGGCTGATCGACAAGGTCTTCACCCAGTGGAATGTCGAGTACACGCCGGTGGCCCTGTCGGATCTGGACGCCGTTCCCGCCGCGATCACGCCGCGAACCCGGCTGATTTGGGTGGAAACACCGACCAATCCGTTGCTGTCCATCGCCGATATCGCGGCCCTTGCCGAACTCGGCAAACAGAGCACAGCAAAAGTGTTGGTGGACAACACCTTTGCCTCGCCCGCGCTGCAGCAGCCGTTGACGCTGGGCGCCGACGTCGTGCTGCACTCGACCACCAAATACATCGGTGGCCACTCCGACGTAGTAGGCGGCGCGTTGGTCACCAACGACAAAGAGCTGGACGATGCGTTCGGCTTCTTGCAGAACGGGGCCGGCGCGGTGCCGGGCCCGTTCGACGCCTACCTGACGATGCGCGGCCTGAAGACCTTGGTGCTGCGGATGCAGCGACACAGCGAAAATGCCTTGGCCGTGGCGGAATTCCTCGCCGGGCATCCCTCGGTGAGCACGGTGCTGTATCCGGGTCTGCCCAGCCACCCTGGGCATGAGATCGCCGCACGGCAGATGCGCGACTTCGGCGGCATGGTTTCGGTGCGCATGCGAGCCGGCCGGCAAGCCGCCCAGGATCTGTGCGCCAGCACCAGAGTGTTCATTCTGGCCGAATCGCTGGGTGGGGTTGAGTCACTGATCGAACACCCCAGCGCCATGACGCATGCGTCGACGGCCGGTTCGCAACTGGAAGTGCCCGACGACCTGGTGCGGCTGTCGGTCGGTATCGAAGACGTCGCCGACCTGTTGGCCGATCTCGAACAGGCCCTGGCTCGCAGCTAGGAGTGATAAGGCTCCGCGCTGACCAACGTGACCTCGACGGTGTTGCCGTTGGGCACCGTGTAGCTGCGGGTCTCACCCACCTTGGCGTCGATCAGGGCGCCGCCCAGCGGTGAGTTCGGCGAATACACCTCGAGCTTGCCGTCGTTGACGCCCTCCTGGCGGGTGGCGATCAGGAATGTCTCACTGTCGGACTTGTCGCCGTTGTAGTAGACCTTCACCACCGAACCGGGCAGCGCGACGCCGGACTGCTTGGGCGCTTCGCCGACCTTGGCGTTGTTGAGCAGGTCCTGCAGCTGGCGAATGCGGGCCTCCTGCTGGCCCTGCTCTTCGCGGGCGGCGTGGTATCCGCCGTTCTCGCGCAGGTCACCCTCCTCGCGGCGGTCGTTGATCTCCGCGGCGATGACCGGACGATTCGCGATCAACTGGTCGAGCTCGGCCTTGAGTCGGTCATGTGACTCCTGGGTCAGCCAGGTCACATGAGTATCCGTCATCTCGTCGTGCTCCTCATATTGTCGTTCCGCGTATCCGCGTAAGCCTGTTAGCCCCGCCGCCGGGAGTGTCCGGGTCTCTCCCCGTGTGCTGCGCGCTCCGTTGTGCTCACGGCCTTTAATGCAGCAATACACGGTCCCAGCAGGAACCGTGCATTCACCCATGTTACCACCGCGCAAACACTTGATGACTCCATATTCGCAGTTCGGCCGTTCGTTGTGCGGTCACGCCGGGCCGCAGGTAGGCGGGCACGTCGGTGCCGCAGCCATAGATGTCGGCCATCACCGGCGGTTTGCTGGATTTCACCGTCGTCGTCACCTGCGCCGTGGCCGCCTCCGATGGCGGGACCAGCACCTCTCGCCTGCCTGTCTCGCTGCCGTCTTTAGACCGGACCCGCACGATGCAGTCCACTGGCCGCGACGGGTCGGATCGCGTCACACTGATCGTTATCGACGCCGTCTCGTTGTCGATCACCCGGTAGCTGGCCAGCGACCCCGTGACGTTACTGGTGCCCAGCCGTTGGTAGCCGATGACGGCAACGACGACACCGGCCGCAATGGCCAGCACGCCCAGCGTGATGACCACCCACCGCCGGGAGACGCGCGACAGTCCGGAACGCCCGTAGCGAGCCTCGGGACGCGAAATGGGAGTTTCGGTCATGCCTGGGTATGCCTGGATTGTCGGCTGCCGGATGCCGGCCGACAGCATGCAACGATCGGGAACTGGAATTATAGGCTCAGACCCGGGCGACCAGCAGACCGACAAGGGGGCACGTGAGCGAACTGCGGTTGATGGCGGTGCACGCCCACCCCGACGACGAGTCCAGCAAGGGCGCGGCCACCCTCGCCCGCTACGCCGACGAGGGCCATCGGGTGCTGGTGGTGACGTTGACCGGCGGTGAGCGCGGCGACATTCTCAACCCGGCGATGGACTTGCCCGAGGTGCATGGACACATCGCTGAGATCCGCCGTGACGAGATGGCGAAGGCCGCCGAGATACTCGGTGTCGAGCACACCTGGCTCGGCTTCGTCGACTCCGGCTTGCCCAAAGGTGACCCGCCGCCTCCGCTGCCCGAGGAATGCTTCGCGCTGGTGCCGCTGGAGGAGGCGATCGAGTCGCTGGTGCGCATGGTCCGCGAGTTCCGGCCGCATGTGATGACCACCTACGACGAGAACGGCGGCTACCCGCATCCCGATCACATTCGCTGCCACCAGGTTTCGGTCGGTGCCTTCGAGGCGGCCGGAGACTATCGGCGCTTCCCGGACGCCGGCGAGCCGTGGACGGTGTCCAAGCTGTACTACATCCACGGGTTCCTGCGGGCGCGGATGCAGTTGCTGCACGACGAATTCGTCAAGCACGGCCAAGAAGGCCCGTTCAAGAAGTGGCTTTAGCACTGGGATCCGCGAGCATGACCCTTTCGAGTCCCGGGTCACGACGCGCGTCGAGTGCTCGGCGTATTTCAGCCAGCGCGACGATGCGCTGCGGGCGCACGCCACCCAGATCGACCCCGACCACGACTTCTTCGCCGCTCCCCTCTCATGGCAGCAGCGGTTATGGCCGACGGAGGAATTCGAGTTGGCGCGCTCGCGGGTCCCCGTCCGACTGCCCGAGGACGATCTGTTCGCCGGAATCGAGAGCGACGGGTGAATCACCTCTTTCTCGCAGTGAGCACCGCCGCGTGGGCCGGCTGGCAAGCTGACGGCGCGCCCCGCAACACCGGGCCTGATTTCGGCAAGGCCAGCCCGGTCGGGCTGCTGGTTGTCGTGCTGCTGTTGATCGCCACGCTGTTGCTGCTGCGATCGATGAACCGGCAACTGAAGAAGGTGCCCAAGTCGTTCGACCCCAAACACCCCGAGCCCGACCAGGCCGCCGACGAGGGCACCGACGCGGTTGATGAGGCCCCTGGGCAAGCCCCGGACCAGGCAAACGGATCGCCGCGAGCCCCAGGACCCGGCGATGAGCCCGGCTGACCCTTCTTCGACGAATACCCTCGGGCTGGCCACTAGCCCGTATTTGCGCCAGCATGCCGACAATCCGGTGCATTGGCAGCAGTGGACGCTGCAGGCACTGGCGGACGCCGCCGCGCGCGACGTGCCGATCTTGCTCTCCATCGGCTACGCCGCTTGCCACTGGTGCCACGTCATGGCTCACGAATCGTTCGAAGACGACGCAGTGGCCGCTGCGATGAACGCGGGATTCGTCTGCATCAAAGTCGACCGCGAGGAACGCCCGGACATCGACGCGGTCTATATGAACGCCACCGTCGCGCTCACCGGACAGGGCGGTTGGCCGATGACGTGTTTCCTGACGCCGGATGGCCGGCCGTTCTTCTGCGGCACCTACTACCCGAAAGACGGTTTCCTGCAACTCCTTTCGGCCGTCTCCGCCACCTGGCGGGAGCGCCGCGGTGAGGTGGAGGAGGCGTCCGACCATATCGCCGGCGAGTTGCGCAAGATGACTGGGGCGCTCGGGGGCTGCCCTCTGGGGGCCCGGACGTGGCGCCGACGCTGTGTGACCACGCGGTCGCTTCCGTGCTAGGGGACCAGGACACGGTTCACGGCGGCTTCGGAGGTGCACCCAAATTCCCGCCGTCGGCGGTTCTCGAGGCGCTGCTGCGCAACCACGAGCGCACCGGGTCACCGGCAGCGCTGGAGGCGGTCTCGCGCACCGGCAACGCGATGGCCCGCGGTGGCATCTACGACCAACTCGCCGGCGGCTTCGCCCGGTACAGCGTCGACAACGCTTGGGTGGTACCGCATTTCGAGAAGATGTTGTACGACAACGCGCTGCTGCTGCGCGCATATGCGCACTGGGCCCGGCGTACCGGAGATCCGTTGGCGCGCCGGGTCGCCGCCCAGACCGCGCGGTTCCTGCTCGACGATCTGGCCGACGGCGGCATGTTCACTTCGTCGCTGGACGCCGACGCCGACGGCCGCGAGGGCTCGACCTATGTCTGGACGCGAAAGCAGCTGGACGAGGTGCTCGGCGCCGACGACGGCCGTTGGGCCGCCGAGGTTTTCGCGGTCACCGAGTCCGGCACGTTCGAACACGGCACCTCGGTGCTGCAGCTGCCCGCTGATCCGGACGATCCGCAACGAGCTGGAACGCATCCGGACCACGCTGCTGGCCGCCCGGCTCACCCGGGCTCAGCCCGGACGCGACGACAAGGTCGTCACGTCCTGGAACGGGCTGGCGATCACCGCGCTGGCCGAGGCCAGCGTGGCCTTGAACGAACCCGAGCTGGCTCGATGCCGCGCGCGTACTGCGCGCAGGCATTGCTGGGCTTGCACATCGTCGACGGCCGGCTGCGACGCGCCAGCCTGGGCGGGGTGGTCGGCGACAGCGCCGCCATCCTGGAAGACCATGCGATGCTGGCCACCGGACTGCTTGCGCTATACCAGCTGACCGCCGACGAGGCCTGGTTGACGGCGGCAACCGAGCTACTGGACACCGCGCTGCAGCACTTCGCCGACCCGCAGCGGGCCGGCCGCTGGTTCGACACCGCCGACGATGCCGAGCAGTTGATGCTCCGGCCCGCCGACCCGGTGGACGGGGCGACGCCGTCGGGCGCGTCGTCGATCACCGAAGCGCTGCTGACTGCGGCGCACCTGGTCGACGGCGAGCGCGCCGAGCGGTATCTGCAGGCGGCGGCGGACGCGCTCCGTGCGCATTCGGTGCTGCTGGACCGCGCGCCGCGCTCGGCCGGGCATTGGCTGGCCGTCGCGGAAGCCGCGGTTCGCGGACCGCTGCAGATCGCGGTCGCCTGTAATTCGTCGCAATCGCCTCTGCTGGCCGACGCGCGCCGGTTGGCGCCCGGCGGGGCGATTGTCGTGGGCGGTGAGATGGACTCGTCGGCGCTGCTGGCCGGCCGGGACCGGGTGGCCGATGCCGACGCCGCCTACGTGTGCCGTGGACGGGTGTGCGACTTGCCGGTAACCCGGCCAACCGAACTGGCGGCCGCCCTGGGTGTGCCCGGCTAGTAGCTTGCGTTATATGCCGAATGCCGCCGAGAAGAGCCAAGCAATCACTGACACGGTCAACCGCTACATCGAATTGGTCGCCAAGGGCAGCGCCGACGACTTAGTCGAGTTGTACGCCGACGACGCCACCGTCGAGGACCCGGTCGGAGGCGAGGTGCATATCGGTCGTCAGGCGATCCACGGGTTCTATTCCGCGGTCAACGATGTGCAGCGCGAATGCGAGCTTGTGTCGCTGCGGGTGGCCGGCAATGAGGCGGCTTTCCAATTCCGGCTGACCGTGACCGCGGGCGAGCATCGGATGGTGATCGAGCCGATCGACGTCATGGTCTTCGACGACCGGGGCAAGATCGCCGCGATGAAGGCTTATTGGTCGGCGGCCGACGTCACCCAGCTATAGCGCAAGCTACGCGGGGTGGCCGACGTAAAAGACCGCGAGCCACATGGCGATGTAGTGGAGGATCGCCGCGATCGCGGTAAAGGCGTGGAAGAACTCGTGATAGCCGAACGTCCTCGGCCAGGGGTCGGGCCAGCGCAGCCCATAAAACAGGCCACCGATGCTGTACAACACGCCGCCGACGGCCAGCAGCACCATCGCGGCCACGCCAGCCTCGTGGATGATCGTCGGGGCGTACCACACTGCCACCCAGCCCAGCAGCAGATATAGCGGCACTCCCACCCAGCGTGGCGCCGATGGCCAGCACACCTTCAGCGCGATGCCCGCCAGCGCACCGCCCCACACGATCCACAGCACCAGCACCCCGGTGCTCTGCGGCATCGCCAGCCGCGCGAACGGTGTGTAGCTGCCGGCGATGAAAACGAAGATCATCGAATGGTCGAGCCGCTTCATTCGGTTCCGGGCGGCCACCGATTTCCACTGCACACGGTGATAGGTGGCGCTGACGGCGAACATCGCCACCGTGGCCGCGGCGTAGATCAGCGTCGAATGACCGGCGCGGGGCGATGCGACCGCCCACGACACCGACACCAGGGTCGCGCCACAGATGATCGCCAGCCACGCGGAGTAGAAGTGGATCCAGCCGCGCATACGGGGCTTGGTCAGAACCTGGGCAGCGCCTTCGACGAGCTGTTCCGCGGTATTGCCGGGTGTGAGTGCCCCCGATTCGGGCTCCGGATTGGTGGACGTGCTCATCTGGCTGCTCATGTCTTCTGTGGCCTTTGTCTTGCAAGTCGGGATTCGCCAGGGGCTGCTAAAGACCAACAGTAGTCAAGGATGGTTACAGCATGGTGTCGACTTGCGGTGAGATCACCGGCGATGTAGGCCGGAATTTGTCGCCGCTCACAGTAGGCTGAATCTTCGTGGAAATTATCCCGCCGCGCCTCAAAGAACCGCTGTATCGCGTCTACGAGCTGCGGCTGCGGCAGGGTCTGGCCGCCTCGAAATCCGAACTTCCCCGCCACATCGCGGTCCTGTGCGACGGCAACCGGCGATGGGCGCGCGACGCCGGCTACGACGACGTCAGCTACGGCTACCGGATGGGTGCCGCCAAGATCGCCGAGATGCTGCGCTGGTGCCAGGAAGCCGGCATCGAAATGACCACGGTCTACCTGCTGTCCACCGAAAACCTGCAACGCGATCCTGACGAGCTGGCCGGACTCATCGAAATCATCACCGATGTCGTTGAGGAGATCTGCGCACCGGCCAATCGCTGGAGTGTGCGTACCGTCGGCGATCTGGAGCTGCTCGGCGAGGAACCGGCCCGGCGGCTGCGCGACGCGGTGGAGTCCACGCCGGTCGTGGCGCCTTTCCACGTCAACGTCGCAGTCGGCTACGGCGGCCGCCGAGAGATCGTCGACGCGGTGCGGGCGTTATTGAGCAAAGAACTCGCCAACGGTGCGACCGCCGAGGGGCTCATCGACGCGGTGACCGTCGATGGCATCTCCGAAAACCTCTACACCTCCGGGCAACCCGATCCCGACCTGGTAATCCGCACGTCAGGGGAGCAACGCCTGTCCGGGTTCCTGCTGTGGCAAAGCGCGTACTCGGAGATGTGGTTCACCGAGGCGCACTGGCCCGCATTCCGCCGCGTCGATTTTCTGCGCGCGCTGCGTGACTACAGCCAGCGGCATCGCAGGTACGGCAAGTAGCAGCAGCCTCAGCAGGCTTAGCGGCAGGTCGTCTGCGTGCCACACTGGGTGCATGGCTGCGCTGTCGGCGGTGGTGTTCACGCTGAGCGGGTGGCTCGGGTTGTACCTGCTGGCTCGCGATCCGCGTAAGCCGGTGCTCGCGCTGGCAGCGATCGGACTGTGCGGTTTCGCGCTGGTGGTGGCGCTGGACGCGGTACGCACAGCCGGCGCTACGCACAGCGGGCTGCTCAGCCGGATCGAGATCTACCTGGTTGCCGTTCCCAGCGTGGCGTGGTTCGCGGTGCTCGTCGAACTGTCCCGGCCGCGCGATCACTGGCGGGCGCGTACCCAGGAGTTGCTGCTTGTTTGCGGCGTCGGCGCGCTGACGGTGTTCGGCGCGACGATGGCCGGCGGCGTCGACGGGCCGTTGCGGCCGGGTCACGTGGCTGATGTTCGCGGTGATCTCGATTTCCACGCTCGGCGCGATGGTGGCCGCGCTGGTGCGGCCCGCTCAGCCGGTGCCGGTCGGCCGGAGTGGTCTAGGAGTCGTCATTGTGGCGACGCTGTTCTTTGCGTTGGGTAACGCCATCCTGATCATCCCGCTGGGCCTACTGCCCAGCTGGCTGGCGTTGGCGTCCACGGGTTTCGACGTGCTGTTGCTGGGTGTGGCGGTGGCCGTGTGGGACGCTTTCGACGAGGGCCAGGCGCTGCGCGCCGATATGCTGCGTTCGTTCGCGGGCTCGATGGCGATAGCGGTGTTGTTCGGTGGCCAGGCGCTGATCGGCTTGGCGGTAACAAGAAATGAGCCCACCGCGCAGATGGTGCTGAGCGTGCTGCTGTTCAGCAGTCTGGCGATCGCTATCACGGTGCAGGTGCTGGCCGATCCGCTCGCCGGAGTGCTGGACCGGCTGGCGTTCTCGAAATTGCCCACGCTGCGAGCCGACCGGGCCGCGTTGCGGCATACCGGGGCGGCGTTGCCGCTGCGTTCGGTCGATTCCCCCTTTCGACGTCGACGACGACAGCTTCGCCAGGCTCACCCGCCGGGCACTGGGCCACTACGGTGACCTGACCAAACTGGTTGCCAGTCCATTGACCGCATTGCCCGTGATCGATGAGCGACTGGCCGCGCGGGGTGCACCCGACCATCCGCTGGAGCGGGCCAATGAACTCAAGGCCGTTCTCGCGGACGCGATCGGGCGGCTCAAACCGCGCGACGCCGGTGATTTCGGAACCACTGAGCAGTGGCGTTACTACAACTCGCTGTATTTCCCTTACGTCATCGGTGTGCGCGCGTATGCGCAGAACGCCACCGCCTCCGGTCTGGATCCGACGGCCCGCCAGGCCTGGCAGTGGTTCGTCACCGAGGTCCCGCAACGCTCGCTGCATAACTGGCAGAACGCCGCCGCCCGGCTGATCGCCGCCGATCTGCGCGGGCGGGTCCCAGTTCCCAGCGATTAGAACCGAGGCCGCCGGGGTGCCCGCCGATTCGGACGCAAGCCCCACATTTACGGACGCCTTCGATCTTGGTGTCGGTGACGGGAATAGCCAGGAGAAATACCTGGTCATTCTCTCCGTGGCAGTAGTTGGCAGTGCCACGAGTCGATATGGCAGTGCTCTGGCGGCACGCTCAAACCTGATCGACCCAATCCGCCATCGCAAGGAGTAATCACATGACTTCTGTTTCTGGTGTATCTGGCATCACCACCCGACCCCTATACGACTCGACCGACTCGCTGTTGCGTTTTGCCATGCGTGCCGATGCCACGTTGACGGGATTGTGCGGTTTGGCCGTCGCCTTCGTCGCCGACCCGCTCTCGTCGCTCACCGGCCTGACATCCGGCCAGGAATACGCCATGGGGGCCTTCTTCGTGCTCTACGGCCTGGTGGTGTTCAGCCTCGCGGCGTTGCCGAACTTGCGCCGTGCCGGGATCGCCGTCGTCGTGGCCAACATCGTGTACACCCTGGCCGCGATCGTGGCCGCCGAAGCGGTGCCGATGACCACCACGGGCGTCGCCGCGACGCTGGCCAGTGGTGTCTACACCGCGGCGTTCGCGGGACTGCAGTACCTGGGAGTGCGTCGTCTGGCGACGTAAGTTCCCTACCCGGATGCGGGGCCCTCGCGGCGGGCCCCGCTTCTACAGCTTGCGCAGGCGCAGCCGGTTGATGGAGTGGTCGGCGTCTTTGCGTAGCACCAGGGTGGCGCGGGGACGGGTCGGCAGAATGTTCTCGACCAGATTGGGCCGGTTGATCGACCGCCAGATCTCGCGTGCGGCGTCGACCGCCTTCGTGTCGTTCAGAGCCGCATAGTGGTGGAAGTGTGATTCCGGGTCTGCGAACGCGGTGCCGCGCATGGCCAAGAACCGCGATATGTACCACTGCTCAATGTCTTCGATCCGGGCATCCACGTACAGCGAGAAGTCGAACAAATCCGACACCATCAGGGTCGGACCGGTCTGTAGGACGTTGAGACCTTCCAGGATCAAGACGTCGGGATGGCGGACCACGTACTTGGCCCCGGGGATGATGTCGTATTTCAGATGTGAATACACCGGTGCGCACGCGTAGTCCGAACCGGATTTGACCGAGGTCACGAACCGCATCAGCGCCCGGCGGTTATAGCTCTCCGGAAAGCCTTTGCGGTGCATGAGGTTTCGTCGATCCAGCTCGGCATTGGGATACAGGAAGCCGTCGGTGGTCACCAGGTCCACCCTGGGGTGGTGATCCCAGCGAGCCAATAGCGCCTGCAGCACACGGGCGGTCGTTGACTTGCCGACCGCCACGCTGCCGGCCACGCCGATGATGAACGGCACCGGCCGGTCCGGATTTTGCTGAGGTTCGCCGAGGAACTCCGCGGTGGCGGCAAACAGCCGCTGGCGGGCGGCGACCTGAAGGTGAATCAGCCGGGCCAGCGGCAGGTACACCTCTTCCACTTCGAGCAGGTCGATCTGCTCACCCAGACCGCGCAGGCCGACCAGTTCCTCTTCGGTGAGCGCCAGCGGCGTCGACATACGAAGCGCACGCCATTGCTTTCGGTCGAACTCCACATAGGGGCTCGGCTCGCTAAGCCGCGGCATAGTGCCAGTGTGGCAGGGACGGGCGCGCGCCCTACGGCTGGGCTGGCAGAGAGCCGCCGCTGGATAGACTGGCGCCCGTGACTGCTGCACCTGACGCTCCCACCACTACTACCCCCGGCACGGCCTCTGTGATGTCGGCCCCGCTCGCCGAGGTGGACCCCGATATCGCCGAGTTGCTGGACAAGGAATTGCACCGGCAACGGGACACCCTGGAAATGATCGCGTCCGAGAACTTCGTGCCGCGCTCGATATTGCAGGCCCAGGGCAGCGTGCTGACCAACAAATACGCCGAGGGTTTGCCCGGCCGGCGCTACTACGGCGGCTGCGAGTACGTCGACGTCGTGGAGAACATCGCCCGCGACCGGGCAAAGGCGCTGTTCGGCGCCGACTTCGCCAACGTACAGCCGCATTCGGGTGCCCAGGCCAACGAAGCGGTGCTGCACGCGCTGATGACACCGGGGGAGCGGCTGCTTGGGCTCGACCTCGCCAACGGCGGCCACCTGACCCACGGCATGAAGCTGAACTTCTCCGGCAAGCTCTACGATGCCGGCTTCTACGGCGTGGACCCGACGACCCATCTGGTGGACATGGACGCGGTGCGCGCCAAGGCCCTCGAGTTCCGCCCCAAGGTGATCATCGCCGGGTGGTCGGCTTACCCGCGGATTCTCGACTTCGCGGCGTTCCGGTCGATCGCCGACGAGGTCGACGCCAACCTGTGGGTGGACATGGCGCATTTCGCCGGCCTGGTTGCCGTCGGTCTGCACCCATCGCCGGTGCCGCACGCGGACGTGGTGTCCACGACCGTGCACAAGACGCTCGGCGGCCCTCGTTCCGGCATGATCCTGGGCAAGCAGGAGTACGCCAAGGCGATCAACTCCGCCGTGTTCCCCGGTCAGCAGGGCGGACCCCTGATGCACGTCATCGCGGGTAAGGCGGTCGCGCTCAAGATCGCTGCCACCCCCGAGTTCGCCGACCGTCAGCACCGCACGCTGTCCGGTGCCCGCATCATCGCCGATCGGCTGTCGGCCCCCGACGTCACCAAGGCAGGTGTGTCGGTGGTCAGTGGGGGCACCGACGTGCACCTGGTGCTGGTAGACCTGCGCGACTCCCCGCTCGACGGAAAAGCTGCCGAGGATTTGCTCCACGAAATCGGCATCACGGTCAACCGCAACGCGGTCCCGAACGACCCACGGCCGCCGATGGTGACGTCGGGCTTGCGGGTGGGAACACCAGCGCTGGCGACCCGCGGTTTCGGGGACGCCGAGTTCACCGAAGTCGCCGACATCGTCGCCACGGCGCTGGCACAGGCCAGCAGTGCTGGCCAAGATGTAGATCTACCCGCACTACGGCAACGGGTAACGCGGCTGGCCAGGGATTTCCCGCTGTACGAGGGTCTCGAGGATTGGACGCTGGTCGATCGCTAACTGGGCAACCAGCAGCAACTGACATTTCGGACCGCGACACGGGCCGGGTGATTTCACGGAACCTGTGTATGCGGGTTACAGTTACCACATGGCACAGAAACCTGTCGCTAATACGCTGACCCTGGAACTCGAGCCGGTCGTCGAAGCGAACATGGCCCGCCACCTCGACAGCGAGGACCTTTGGTTCGCCCACGATTACGTGCCGTTCGACCGGGGCGAGAATTTCGCCTTCCTCGGCGGACGCGATTGGGATCCGTCCCAGGTGACGCTGCCCAGGGCCTTCACGGACGCTTGCGAGATCCTGTTGCTGCTCAAGGACAACCTCGCCGGACATCACCGCGAGCTCGTCGAGCACTTCATCCTCGAGGAGTGGTGGGGTCGCTGGCTGGGCCGGTGGACCGCAGAGGAGCACCTGCACGCGATCGCGCTGCGCGAGTACCTGGTGGTGACCCGGGAGGTCGACCCCACCGCCAACGAAGAGGCCCGTGTCCAGTATGTGATGAAGGGCTACCGCGGCGACATGTACACGCAGGTCGAAACCCTGGTGTACATGGCGTTCACCGAGCGCACTCACGCGGTCTTCTGCCGCAACCTCGCCGCGCAGCTCGAGGAGCCCATCCTGGCCGGACTCATCGACCGGATCGCGCGGGACGAACAGCGGCACGAAGAGTTCTTCTCGAATCTCGTCGCGCACTGCCTCGAGTACACCCGCGACGAGACGATCGCGGCGATTGCCGCCCGTGCGGCCGACCTCCAAGCCGTCGGCGCCGACATCGACGCCTACCAGGACAAGGTGCAGAACGTCGCCGACGCGGGCATTTTCGGCCCGGAACAGCTGCGGCAGGCGATCTCCGACCGCATCACCGCATGGGGGCTCGCCGACGAGCCTGCGCTGCGGCAATTCATCGTCGGCTAAGCCGATCTTCGCGCGCACCGCGCGTCTCGCTACCTATGCCGGCTGTCGCCGGCCGTGACGTCGGCGCGCCTGCGCAGCGGGCACGCGGCCACGAGAGTAGCGTCACTATCGATGGCCAGCGACATGCTCTGCTGCCAGGGCGGCACCTCCCGTCACAACAACGGCAGGACCGGCCCCGGTCCTGGTGCCGTAGTTCCCGCCCACATGCCTGTGCGGGTCCGCGCGGGCTTACCCCGCTCGAGGAGCGCTACGTGACCGAAATCCGGACCTACGTGATTGACACGTCCGTGCTGCTGTCTGATCCATGGGCGTGCAGTCGGTTCGCCGAGCACGAGGTGGTGGTTCCGCTGGTGGTGATCAGCGAATTGGAGGCCAAACGCCACCATCACGAGCTGGGGTGGTTCGCCCGCCAGGCGCTGCGCCTGTTCGACGATCTTCGGCTTGAGCACGGACGGCTGGATCAACCTATTCCCGTTGGGACACAAGGCGGTTCGCTTCACGTCGAACTCAACCACACGGACCCGGCGGTGCTGCCCGCCGGTTTTCGCACCGACAGTAACGACTCCCGGATTTTGAGTTGCGCCGCCAACCTCGCCGCTGAAGGCAAGCGAGTTACGTTGGTCAGCAAGGATATTCCGCTTCGGGTCAAGGCCGCTGCGGTAGGCCTGGCCGCCGACGAGTATCACGCGCAAGATGTCGTGGCCTCCGGATGGTCGGGGATGCACGAGATCGAGACCGCTGCTGAGGATATCGACGCGCTGTTCACCGACGGCGAGATCGATCTGGCCGAAGCCCGAGACTTGCCCTGTCACACCGGCGTTCGGCTGTTGGGCGGTAGCTCCCATGCGCTTGGCCGGGTCACCCCCGCCAAACGCGTCCAGCTGGTTCGCGGTGACCGCGAGGTGTTCGGGCTGCGGGGCCGTTCCGCTGAGCAGCGGGTAGCGCTCGACCTGCTGCTCGACGAGTCGGTGGGCATCGTGTCGCTGGGCGGCAAAGCCGGCACCGGCAAGTCGGCGCTGGCGTTGTGTGCGGGTCTGGAGGCGGTGCTGGAACGGCGGACCCACCGCAAGGTGGTGGTTTTCCGTCCGCTGTACGCCGTGGGCGGCCAGGAGCTGGGCTACTTGCCCGGTAGCGAGAGCGAAAAAATGGGCCCCTGGGCGCAGGCGGTCTTCGACACCCTCGAGGGGCTGGCCAGCCCGGCGGTGCTGGAGGAAGTGCTTTCCCGGGGCATGCTCGAAGTGCTGCCGCTGACCCACATCCGGGGCCGCTCTCTACATGACTCGTTTGTCATCGTCGATGAAGCGCAGTCGCTGGAGCGCAACGTTTTGCTGACGGTGTTGTCCAGGTTGGGTACCGGATCGCGGGTGGTGCTGACCCATGACATCGCCCAGCGCGACAACCTGCGGGTCGGCCGTCACGACGGGGTTGCGGCGGTGATCGAGAAGCTCAAAGGCCATCCGCTGTTCGCCCACATCACCCTGTTGCGCAGCGAGCGGTCGCCGATCGCCGCGCTGGTCACCGAGATGCTCGAGGAGATCGCCGGACCGCACTGACGGGCCCAAATTGCAAAATCCGCCGCGGTAGGCTTCGAGCGTGCCGAAACGACCCGACAGCCAGGCCTGGCGCTATTGGCGGACCGTTTTCGGTGTCGTGGCGGCTGTTGCGGTGCTGGTGGTCGGCTGGTTCACCGGTCATGTGACGCGCGCCGACAACCTCAGCTGCTCGGTGGTCAAGTGTGTCGCGCTGACGTTCGACGACGGGCCGGGGCCATACACCGACCGGCTGCTGCAAATCCTGAAGGGCAACGACGCCAAGGCCACGTTCTTCCTGATCGGCAACAAGGTGGCAGCCAACCCGGCGGGGGCCAAGCGCATTGCCGACGCGGGGATGGAAATCGGCAACCACACGTGGGAACACCCCAACATGACGACGATCCCTCCGGAAGACATCGCCAGTCAGTTTTCCAGGACTAACGACGCGATCGCCGCCGCAACCGGCCGCACGCCGACCCTGTGGCGTCCCGCGGGCGGACTGTCCAACGACGCCGTGCGCCAGACCGCCGGCCGATATGGCTTAGCTGAAATCCTCTGGGACGTCATCCCTTTCGACTGGATCAATGACTCGAATACGGCGGCGACGCGGTACATGCTGATGACGCAGATCAAGCCGGGTTCGGTGGTGTTGTTTCATGACACCTACTCGAGCACCGTCGACCTGGTGTATCAGTTCATCCCGGTGCTCAAGGCCAACGGCTACCGCCTGGTGACGGTCAGCGAACTGCTGGGGCCGCGGGCGCCCGGCAGCAGTTACGGCAGTCGGGAAAACGGGCCGCCCGTCAACCAGCTTCATGACATCCCGGCCAGCGAGATCCCCACGTTGCCCAACACATCCTCGCCCAAGCCGATGCCTAACTTCCCGATCACCGATATCCCGGGCCAGAACTCGGGCGGGCCAAATAACGGCGCCTAGAACAAGCTTAGGTGTCGCGCCGCTACCTTTATAGGGTGGTCAAGGCGGGCTGGCTTCGGGCTTGGGGCGCGGTGACCGGGGCGGGGCAACGAAAATCCGCTCGTTGGTTGTCGATTCAATATGCGATCGACCTCGCCTTCGCCTACATCATTGCCGTCATCGATGCGGCCGCTATCTTGATTCCACTGAGGGGCCACACGTCCGTCGCGGCCAACGTCGACTTCGCGCAGAAGAACACGGCGGTGGTGGTGGTGTTCGTTGGGCTGGGGATCGTCAGCGTCGCCACGGCGGGCGTCCTGAGCCTGGCTCCCACGCTGCGTTGGTATGTCGCCGGGGACGAGCCCACGCAGGAACAACGGGAAGCCGCGATGAAGCTGCCCGGCCGCCAGTCGGCAATCCTGTTTGCGGCCTGGGGCGTAAGTGGCGGAATCTTCATGCTGCTGAATCTGGCTGGCGGGGCTCAGCTTCTGCTGCCCATTCTGCTCGGTGTGCTGTTCGGCGGGCCGGCTGCCGCCGGCACCGGGATGCTCCTCGCGCAACGCATCCTGCGACCCATCATGCGTGCCGCCACGCTGGGCTGCGAGCCACGGCTGGCCGTGCCGGGCGTCTATGCGCGACTGATTCTGCTGTGGTTCCTGTGCAGCGCACTTCCCATCGGGGTAATTGCGACTCTTGTTGTCCTCCGCTCGTACGGCTGGCTGATTCAGAA
Organism: uncultured Actinomycetota bacterium; assembly: GCA_963730415.1. GTDB lineage: Bacteria > Actinomycetota > Actinomycetes > Mycobacteriales > Mycobacteriaceae > Mycobacterium. Next base: position 231,089 of record CAVSSC010000012.1, read on the forward strand.
GGCCGCATCGTTGGATGTGCCGATTTTGGTGGTGTCGCTGGCAGCGCTGCTTCTCGGGCTGCCGACGATGATTCTGACGTCGCGATCGATTTCGGATCCGGTCGGCGAGGTCGTCGACGCGATGGCAGAGGTCGAACACGGCCGCATCGATACATACGTCGGTGCGTACGAACGTTCCCAAATCGGGCGTCTGCAAACCGGATTCAATCGGATGGTCGCGGGGCTCGCCGAGCGCGATCGATTGCGCGACTTGTTCGGACGCCACGTCGGCACAGATGTAGCCCACCGCGCCATCAAGGAGGGTGCATCGCTGTCGGGAGACGTGGTCGAGGCGGCAGTGCTTTTCATCGACTTGGTCGGCTCGACGCAGCTCGCGGAAAGCCGCCCGCCGCAAGAGGTTGCCGAGGTGCTTAACGACTTTTTCCGGATTGTCGTCAACGCTGTCGACGAGCATCACGGGCTGATCAACAAATTCGCCGGTGACGCCGCACTGGCCGTCTTCGGAGCGCCGTTGCCGACGAGCGAACCGGCGTCGGCCGCCCTGGCGACAGCTCGTGCGTTGGGCACACAGCTGCGCCGATTACCGGTCGATTTCGGCATCGGCGTCTCAGCAGGCCGTGTCTTCGCCGGCAACATCGGTGCCGAAAACCGTTACGAATACACCGTGATCGGTGACGCTGTCAATGAGGCCGCGCGGCTGGCCGACCTTGCCAAAACCTCAGACCGGCGGATCCTGTGTTCGGCGGTGGCCATCGATCGAGCCGATGAGTCCGAGCGGGCGCACTGGGCCGAATGCTATTCCACCGTGCTGCGCGGGCGATCCGAGGCCACCCACGTGTCGGCCCCGGCCGGTGATAGTTAGTCGCGGCGGCAGCTATGCGTTCGGAGGGTGGGTTTGCCCAGAAGACGTCAAAGTTGGTGCGGGCGAACTCGTCGGTACCCCGGTCTGCGTTCCAGGGGTACCCGGCGGCGGTGGCGCCTGGCTGACCGTGATCGTGCGCATGCGTGCGCCTGGAAGCTCAGCCGCTGTGGTAGCGGCAAACTCGACCCGCAGATCGTACAGGTGGTCGGCTGTCTGAGATTTGAAGGCGATTGGGATGTAGGGTTGCTGCTCAAAGCCGGCCACCATGTTGGGTGCGCCGAAGACGTCGCCGAGGTCTGTGGCGGTAGAGTCCCAGGTCCATCCTTCCGGGAGTCGGCCCTGGTAGAGATACTTGTGTTCGCGGAGATCGTCGTACAACACAACGCTCACCACCGTGCCGTGCTCGTCAGGAACCAGCCCGAACCCTTCGCTAGGGACCCGGACGACATCGGTCAGCGCGAGGGCATCCTGCGGGCTGGGGGGTGACTCTTGACAGAGCTTGGGGTCGCCGTAACACACCCGGCCGGCTCCGAGTGGCGTCGAGTTGACGTAGTCCCGCAACGTAGGGTCGGTAAGCATGTCTTTCCCGAGCGCCCACTCCCAGATCTCGCCACCCGGCGGGGCTGCCAGCACGGTCGCCGGCGCTGAGAGGACCGCCAATGCTGAGGTCAATACCGCTGCCAACGCCAGGCAGCACTTACTTATCAGTCGAGCCATATCGGCAGTATGACCGCGCAGGCGCGTTACGTCAGGACTTCGCGACCTTCAGCGCCGCAATAATGCGGCTGATGGTGGCCGCCGAAGCGGCATCGCCGATGGGTGTCGTGCCCATGAAGATGGTGACCGGCTTGGTGTCGACCGCGATGATGGTGACGGAATCGCCCTTCACGTTGCGGGAGGTGTCGGCGATCGTGATGTCGGCGTCCACTCGGGCGGCCTTGGTCCCGTCAACGGTGATCGACGACGTCTTTGTCGGACCCAGGGTCGGGGACGCGTTGGCATAGCCGGGGCCGTTGACGGTGCATTGCATCAACTTCGATGCTTGCGCGGTGAGGTCCATGCTGGGAACGAAGTTGGTGATGCCGACCTCGGCCGACATCATCCACTGGTTGGCGCCGGGCACCTCTTGGACGACGCCGACCGCGCCGATGAGGTTCGGGTTCTGGTCGTCCGAGAACGGCGTCCAGCCGGGTGCGGCGCTGGCCGGGAACGACAGCTTGCCGGCGACGATGGTGTCGCCTCTGGGCATCTCACCGCCGGACACATTGGGGGTGCAATCGGTAGCGGTCTGCGCGGAATTTTTCGGCTGCGAGACCGGGGCGCTCGTCGCCGAGGGCGCGGCGTTCGACGGCTTGCTGTGGTTGCCGCTGCGCATGACTATCAGGGTTGCCACCAGCGCGATGACGCTTAGCGCGACGAGACCGGCGACGATCAACCACGGCAGCATTGAGCTGGGCCCATTGGTCGGTGGTCCAGGTGGGTAGGGCCCGGCTGGGCCGCCGGGCGGAACTTGCTGTCCTGCTTGGGGATATTGCTGGGGCGGGTAAGGATTGGCGTAGGGACCACCCGGCGGGTACGGGTAGGGACCACCCTGCGGGTACTGGTAGGGACCACCCTGCGGGTAAGGGTTGGGGCCGCCCTGCGGCTGGCCGCCCCAATATGGGTCCTGTCCATACGGATTGTTTCCGTAAGGCTCCTGACCGTAGGGTCCCCCAGGAGGAGCCGTCATTGCTGAACCACCCTTTCATCGACCATCGTCGCCGTCTGCGCAGCATGACGGTCGGACTAGTCTTCCGGCTTGACCTTGGCCATCGCCAACACGTCGAGCCGGCGGTCCAGCTCCTCGATCGACAACTTGTCGCCAATCAGGCCGCGGTCGATGACGGTCTGGCGAATCGTCTTGCGTTCCTTGAGCGCTTGTTTGGCCACCGCGGCGGCCTCCTCGTAGCCGATCGCCGAGTTCAACGGCGTCACAATCGACGGTGACGATTCGGCCAGCTCGCGCAAGTGCTCGACATTAGCTGCCAGCCCGGTAATGCAGCGCTCCGCGAACAGCTTTGACACATTGGTCAGCAGTTTGAAGGACTCGAGGATGTTGCGGGCCATCATCGGGATGTAGACGTTGAGCTCGAAGGCGCCGTTCGCACCGCCCCAGGCAACCGCGGCATCGTTGCCGATCACCTGCGCGGCGACCTGCGTAACCGCCTCTGGGATAACCGGATTCACCTTGCCCGGCATGATTGAGCTGCCCGGTTGCAGGTCTGGCAGTCGGATCTCGGCCAAGCCGGTCAGCGGACCCGATCCCATCCAGCGGATGTCATTGGCGATCTTGGTCAGTGACACCGCGATGGTGCGTAGCGCGCCGGAGGCCTCGACCAGCCCGTCGCGGGCCGCCTGCGCCTCGAACGAGTTCTTAGCCGTGCGCAATTCGCTCAGACCGGTGGAAGCGATTAACGTCTCGACCACCTTGGCGCCGAAGCCGTCGGGAGCGTTGAGGCCGGTGCCTACCGCGGTCCCGCCGATCGCCAGTTCACCCAGTCGCGGAAGCGTGGCGCGCACCCGCTCGATCCCCGCCTCGATCTGGCGTGCGTATCCGCTGAATTCCTGGCCGAGCGTCACCGGAACGGCGTCCATCAGGTGGGTGCGGCCCGACTTGACCACCGTGTGCCACTCGCGGGCCTTGCTCGCCAGAGCTTCGTGCAATACCTCGAGCGCCGGGATGAGGTGACGTACCACGGCCTCGGTGGCCGCGATGTGGGTGGCGGTCGGGAAGGTGTCGTTGGACGACTGCGACATGTTGACGTCGTCGTTGGGGTGCACCGTGACACCGTTGGCGGCCGCGATGCTAGCGATCACCTCGTTGGTGTTCATGTTGGAGCTGGTGCCCGAACCGGTCTGGAAGACGTCGATGGGGAACTGGTCGTCGTGTTGACCGTCGGCGATCTCCGCCGCCGCCGCGATGATCGCGTCCGCCTTTTCCGGTGCCAGCAGCCCGAGGTCTTTATTGACTTGCGCGCAGGCGCCTTTCAGCAGGCCCAACGCGCGGATCTGGGTGCGCTCCAGGCCCCGGCCCGAGATCGGGAAGTTCTCCACTGCGCGCTGGGTTTGCGCGCGCCACAAAGCTTTTGCGGGTACCCGGACCTCGCCCATGGTGTCGTGCTCGATGCGGTACTCGGTATCCCTTTTATCTTCTGAGGCGCTATCGGCCATAGATGAGGGTCCTTGCTCGTTGGGTGCTCGGTTTTCGGTCAGGGCAGGGGATAGGCGGCGGAGCTGTCGCCGGTGAAGTCGATGGCGGAGTATTCGTTGAGCTTCGACAGCCGGTGGTAGGCCTCGATCATGCGGACGGTGCCCGACTTCGAACGCATCACGATCGACTGGGTGGTGCAGCCGCCGGGGTAGTAACGGACGCCCTTGAGCAGGTCGCCCTCGGTGACCCCGGTGGCGCAGAAGAAGACGTTCTCACCGGACACCAGATCCTCGGTGGTCAGCACCTGGTCGAGGTCGTAGCCGGCGTCGAGCGCCTTCCGGCGCTCGGCTTCGTCGCGCGGCGCCAGTTGGGCCTGGATGGCCCCGCCCATGCAGCGGATCGCCGCGGCGGTGATGATGCCCTCCGGGGTGCCGCCGATCCCGGCCAGCATGTCGGTGCCCGACTCCGGCCGGCAGGCGGAGATCGCGCCGGCGACGTCGCCGTCGGTGATCAGCCGGATGCGGGCTCCCGTTGCCCGGACGTCTTCGATCAGTTGGGCGTGCCGCGGCCGGTCCAGGATGCACACGGTCATGTCGCGCACCGACAACGCCTTGACCTTGGCGACGGCCCGGACGTTCTCGGCGATCGGCGCGGTGATGTCCAGCACGTGCGCGGCCTCGGGGCCGACGGCGATCTTGTTCATGTAGAACACCGCCGACGGGTCGAACATCGAGCCGCGATCGGCCACCGCCAGCACGGAAATGGCGTTGGGCATGCCCTTGCTCATCAACGTGGTGCCGTCGATCGGGTCGACGGCGAAGTCGCACTCCGGGCCGTCGCCGTTGCCGACCTCTTCGCCGTTGTAGAGCATCGGCGCCTGGTCTTTCTCGCCCTCGCCGATGACCACCACCCCGCGCATCGATACCGAGTTGACCAGTTCGCGTATCGCGTCGACGGCTGCGCCGTCGCCGCCCTCTTTGTCGCCGCGGCCGACCCAGCGGCCGGCGGCCATGGCACCGGCCTCGGTGACCCGTACCAGTTCCAGGGCCAGGTTGCGGTCTGGGGCTTCACCGCGCGGCCGCGCCTGCGCTGGGCGGTCGCCCTCAACTGTCATGGTTGGTGATTGTCCCAGAAGCAGATCAGCCTGCTGGAACTGGGATACTCGGGGGATGACCGAGGAGCCGCAGCCGAATGCCGAGGTAGCCGGCGAGCCGGCTCCGGTGCCCAAGCCGGCCAAACCGCGGCTGCTGCAGGACGGCCGCGACATGTTCTGGTCGCTCATACCGCTGGTGCTCGGATGCATCTTGCTGGCGGGCTTGGTGGGGATGTGTTCGTTCCAGCTAGGCAGCAATAAGGGCACGATCCCGTCCTACGACGCGGCGGCAGCCCTGCGCGCAGATGCTGCGACGCTCGGCTTTCCCATCCGGCTACCGCAGTTACCCGCCGGCTGGCAGGCCAACTCCGGCAGCCGCGGTGGTATCGAAAACGGGCGAACCGACCCCTCGACCGGTCAACGGCTGAACGCGGCTACCTCAATCGTCGGATACATCAGCCCAACGGGAATGTATCTGAGCCTGACCCAGAGCAACGCCGACGAGGACAAACTGGTCGGCTCGATCCACCCGTCGGCGTATCCGACCGGAACGGTCGACGTCGCCGGAACCAACTGGGTCGTCTATCACGGTACCGGCCAAAGCGGCGCGGACGCCGAGCCGGTGTGGACCACCCGGCTTACCGGCCCGTCCGGCGCTACCCAAATCGCGATCACCGGTGCCGGCAGCACCGATCAGTTCCGTACGCTGGCGTCGGCAACGCAATCGCAGCCGCCTTTACCGGGCCGGTCGCCGGCCCGCTGAAGCAAGGATCCAAGTAGCGTGACTGCACCCGAAGCAGACCTGTCCGGATGGTCGGTGGCACCGTTCACCGGTGGCGGCTACACCCATGACGTCTACCGCAAGGGGGCCGGCCCGGGGGTGGTCCTGATTCCCGAGATACCCGGGATCCATCCCGGCGTGCTGGCCCTGGGCAATCACCTGGTGGACAACGGCTTCACCGTCGCCATGCCGTCGCTGTTCGGTGAGCCGGGCAAGCCGACAACGGTCGGCTACGTGGCCGCTACTATCGCGCGGGCTTGTGTGGCAAGGGAATTCGCGGCGCTTGCGACGAACAAGCAGCGGCCGGTGTCGTTGTTCCTGCGCGCGCTGGCTCGTGATCTCAACGCGTCGACGCCGGGCAAGGGTGTCGGTGTGATCGGCCAGTGCTTCACCGGCGGCTTCGCGTTGGCCGCCGCGGTCGACGACAGCGTGCTGGCTCCAGTGCTTTCTCAGCCGTCGGTCCCGTTCCCATTGGGCGCTGCGCGGCGCCGCGATCCCGGGTTGAGCGAGTCCGAGCTGACTACCGTGGCCGATCGGTGCGCCAACGACGGCTTGTGCGCCATGGGCTTGCGGTTCAGCGAGGACAAGATGGCGCCGAGTGAACGGTTCGCGACGCTCAAGGAGCGGCTCGGCGACGCATTCGAGGTGATTGAGATTTACTCGGGCCCGGGCAACGAATACGGCTTCGGCAAGATGGCGCACTCGGTGCTAACCGACGAGATCCGTGAAGTCGACGGCCAGCCGGCCTACGAGGCCCGCAAGCGGGTGGTCGAGTTCCTCACCCAAAGGCTCGGTTAGGGGAGGGGGACACGCATGGCGATCGACGACCTTGTGGTCGAAACCACCCACGGCCCGGTCCAGGGTAGCGACGACGGCCGCGCCAGGGCGTGGAAAGGCATCCGGTACGCGGCGCCGCCCGCCGGCGACCTGCGTTTCCGGGCGCCCCAGCCCCCGCAGCGGTGGACCGAGGTCGCCGACGCCACCTCCTTCGGGCCGGCCTGCCCGCAACCGTCTTTTCCCAACATGCCGCTCGACTTGGGGGCGCCGCAGAGCGAAGACTGCTTGCGGCTGAACATTTGGGCATCGTCTGACACCGCAACCCGGTGACGGAAAACCAGTGATGGTGTGGCTGCACGGTGGCGCCTACGTCCTGGGATCCAGCAGCCAGGCGCTCTACGACGGTCGCAGGTTGGTCGGCAGCGGCGACGTGGTCGTGGTGACGGTCAATTATCGGCTCGGAGCGCTGGGCTTTCTCGACTTGTCGTCGTTCAACACTGCACGGCGACGTTTCGACTCGAATATTGGGCTGCGTGACGTGCTGGCGGCGTTGGGCTGGGTGCGCGACAACATCGCGGCGTTTGGCGGCGATCCCCAAAGGGTCACCCTGTTCGGTGAATCCGCCGGGGCGGGGATCGTCACGACGCTGCTCGCCAGTCCTGCGGCCGAGGGCCTGTTCGCCGGCGCGATCGCGCAAAGCTCACCGGCCACATCGGTGTACGACCGGGGCAGGGCTCGGCGGGTGGCCGTAGCCCTCCTCGACAAGCTGGGAATCGCCGCGTCCGAGGTGGAGCGGTTGTTCGAGGTGCCGATCGCAGCGATCCTGGCCGCGTCGCAAGAAGTGTTCGACGAAGTGCCTGTGCGTAACCCGGGCAGGCTGGCGTTCGTCCCGATCGTCGACGGCGATCTGCTGAGCGACTACCCGGTCAAGCTGGCGCAGGAGGGCCGCTCACATCCAGTTCCGCTGATTATCGGCACCAACAAGCATGAGGCGGCGCTCTTCCGGTTGATGAGGTCGCCGCTGATGCCGATCACTCCGCGCGCGATCACGTCAATGTTCACCGAGATTGCCGCCGAACAGCCCGACTTGCAATTGCCCACCGAGGACCAGATCGGGTCGGCATATTCGCGATTAGGGCGCAAGGCAAGGAGTATGAGCATCGCAACCGACGTCGGCTTCCGGATGCCATCGGTGTGGCTGGCCGAGGGGCACAGCAGGGTGGCGCCGGTGTATCTGTACCGGTTCGATTACTCGACCCCGTTGCTGAGGCTGCTGCTGGTCAAAGCCGCGCACGCCACCGAATTGCCTTATGTCTGGGGCAATCTCGCTGGGCCTAAGGATCCCACACTGAAGCTCGGCGGCACCAAAACCGCCAAGGCGGTCTCCAAAAGAGTGCGAACCAGATGGATCAACTTCGCTACCCAGTCCAAGCCCGCGGGCCCGGCCGGCGAGCCTGATTGGACGCCCTACCAGGAAACCGACCGTGCCTGCCTGATTATCGGTAAGCGCGACGCCATTGCGCACGATGTCGATGCGCACATTCGAGCCGCGTGGGGCAGTGAGATGGTGGGCTTCAGGTAGTGTCGGTGCCGCTTGCTGCCTGGGCTACCGTGGTCCGCTGACCGTCGGTCTGGCGGCGGCTTTTGTTGCCAGCGCTTGAGTTTTCATCTGATGGAACATGTCGACGTAGTACGGCAGGCATTCGGACATCGCCTGCTCTGTGTTGAACAGGGGCTGATAACCAAGGTCCCGGGACGCTTTGGCAATCGAAAAGTAGTTGTCCAGATACAGCCGCTCGACGGCCAGCGGCTCGAGCAGCGGCGCCGGTATTCCGAACCGGAAATGCAGCCGCTGCCAACCTGTCATCGCCACACGGACCAGAGGGCCGTTAACCCGCACCCGTGGCCAGGGTTGCCCGCAGGCCTCCACCACCGGCCGGGCGAACTCGAACATGTTGATCGGGTCGGCGTCGTTGATGAAGTACGCCTGACCGGGCGCGGTGCCGCCGGGCACCAGATGCTGTGCGGCCAGGATGAAACCGTGAATCAGGTTGTGCACGTAGGAGTTATCCAGCCGGGCCGATTTGCGACCGATCAGCACCTTGACGTGGCCGGCGATCACACTTTCGAACAGCCTGCGGAACATCGTCTGATCGCCGCGGCCCCAGATGCCACTGGGCCGGATCGCGCACGTCAGCATCCCGTTAATACCGTTCTGCGACAACACGAATCGCTCAGCGACCACCTTTGTCTCGGTGTAGAGGTCGTTGAACCGGTTGGTGTAGGGCAGCGTCTCGTCACCGCCGGCGATGTTTTGGCCACCCATCACGACGCTGTTGGATGAGGTGTAGACGAATCGCTTCACCCCGGCTGCCTGCCCGGCGTGCACCAGGTTCTCGGTGCCGCCGACGTTGACCCCGAAGCTGCGCTGCCGGTATTCGTCGGTCACCGACGCGCCGCCCATCAGCTCGATGATCGCCGCGGTGTGGAAGACGGTGTCGATGCCGTCCACCGCTTTGGCGCAATCGGCTGTGTCGGTGATGTCAGCCTGTAGCACGTCCAGTTGCGGATGCTGGGGTAGCGGCGAGGGGGCGCGGTCCAACGAGCGGACCTGGTATCCGCGGTCCAGCAAGGTGGTTACCAGGTTGGCGCCGACAAACCCTGAGCCGCCGGTGACCAGGACGCGGCCGAGTTCGGTTGTCAGTGATGCATCACCCATGCGGCGAAGCATAACTAAAACGTGTTCCAGTTTGGGAATGAGTTATGAACTCCGGTTTCGCAATCTGGCTGGGGTCAGGCTTCGTCAGCCTGACCGGCTGCGAGCGCATCCTCGATTTGCTTGCGCGCTCCAGCTAAGTGTTCCTCGCACCTTTTTGCGAGTTGCTCGCCTCTTTCCCACAGTTTCAGCGACGCATCGAGGTCCAGGCCGCCCTGCTCCAGCAGCCGTACGACTTCAATCAGTTCGTCCCGGCATGCTTCATAGCCGAGGTGACTAATAGGTGTAATAGATCCAGTCTCGTCGTGGGCGGCAAAGGCGTCCCCGCCGTCTTCCCTAGGCGCCATCGGCCAGTCCTTCACTTACCGCGGCTACGGCGCCGTCGGCAACCCGCACCCGCAGCCGGGTGCCCGCCGGTGCGTCGTCGGCCGACCGCAGCACCGCCGGAGGGCCGGCGTCGGGAACCGTCTGCACCACGGCATAGCCGCGGGCCAACGTGGCCGCCGGGCCCAACGTGGCCAGCCGCGCGCTCAGATGACCGACGCGCTCTGTCTCGGCAGCGGCCAGCCGAGTGATGTCGCGGCGAATCGCCGACCGCGCGCGGTGAATTTCGTCGGCGCGCGCCGTCAGTGCCGCCAGCGGCTCGGCCAACACCGGGCGGCTGCGCAACTGGGCCAGCGCGCGTTGTTCGCGAGATACCCAATTGCGCAGTGCCTGCGCGCTACGCCGACGCAAGTCATCGATCAGCCGCTGCTCGGCGGCGGTATCGGGAACCACCTTCTTCGCCGCGTCGGTGGGAGTGGCGGCGCGCAGATCGGCAACCAGATCGCACAGCGGGTTGTCGGGTTCGTGACCGACCGCGCTGATCACCGGGGTGCGGCACGCCGCGATAGCACGGCACAGCGTCTCGTCGGAGAACGGCAGCAGGTCCTCGACGCTACCGCCACCACGGGCCAGCACGATCACATCGACTTCAACGGTGCGATCGAGCTCGGACAGCGCTTCGACGATCTGCGAGACCGCGTTGGGTCCTTGGACCGCGGTGTTGCGTACAGCGAAACGCACCGCAGGCCAGCGCGCGGTTGCCACTGTTTTCACGTCGTGTTCGGCGGCACTGGCCCGGCCGGTGATCAACCCGATCATGTTGGGCAGGAATGGGATTGGTCGCTTAAGCCGCGGATCGAACAGTCCTTCGGCATCCAGCAGCCGGCGCAGCCGATCGATGCGTGCCAGCAGCTCGCCGACACCAACAGCGCGAATTTCGCTGAGCCGCAAAGAAAATGTGCCCCGCCCGGTGTAAAACGAAGGTTTGCCACAAACCACGACCTGAGTGCCTTCGGCCAATTTCACCGGCGCGCTTAGCACCAAGTCGCGCGGACATGTCACGGTCAGCGACATGTCGGCGGCCGGGTCGCGCAGCACCATGAACACGGTCTTGGAGTCGGGCCGCATACTGATCTGGGCCAGCTGCCCCTCTACCCATACGGTGCCCAGCTTGTCGATCCAGCCCGCGACCCGGATTGCCACCGCGCGCACCGGAAAGGGGTTCTCGGCGGAGTTCGGTTCGGAATTTGCGGCTCGGGTCACTTTGCGTTCGCGCGGGTGATCCTGTTGTGGAGCAGCGTCTGGAACGGCGCACGGGCCTTAGTGGCCTGCTCGTAGGCCAGCAGGGCTTCGAGTTCGTCGACACTGAGCGATTGCAGACGGGCCCGCACTTGCGCCAGCGTCAGCGCCGGATAGTCGAGTTCGGCTACCACCGCCGGTTGCGGAACTTTCGCTGCTGAAGTCTTCGATCGCCGGGCAGCCTTTGTCGACGCCTCGGCGGGCCCGGACGCAGGTGCCTCCGATACCGAGTACAAAGCGAACCGGCCTTCGGCCCGGCGATCGCTGTCGCCGTCCTCGGCAGGGCCGGGCGATGCGGCGGGGGTCCCCGCCAAGTTCTCAGCGGCGTCGGGCAGGTCCTCGTCGAAGGTTGCCCATTCCGGCTTCTCGTCCTTGGGCGGAAAAATGGTCTCCAGGGTGTTGTCGCCCTTGATCACCAGCTCAGCGAGGTTCTGCTGAAGCAGCATCACAAGGTGCGCCGCCTGACTGGCTAACGTCATCGGGTACATCAGGATGGTTTTCGGCAGCTTCATGGTCTCCTCGACGGCGACTGTCGCCGCGCCGACCAGTAGCCGAACTCCATACGGTGCAGTGGCCATGGGTCCAAGATTGCCTCAAGCGGCGGCTATCTCCAAGCCAGCCGGTGTGAGCTGGCAGGCCCGTGTCGGCAGAACGTACCCTGGGTGTCATGCCGCCGACTGTAGACATGGGGATTCCCGGCGAATCCAGATCGGTAGCCAACGATCCAACCCGTAAGAGAGTGCTATTAGCGGAGCCGCGTGGTTACTGCGCGGGTGTGGATAGGGCCGTCGAGACGGTCGAACGCGCGCTGGAAAAGCACGGCCCACCGGTGTACGTGCGCCACGAGATCGTGCACAACCGGCACGTGGTGAACACCTTGGTCAAGGCTGGTGCGGTGTTCGTCGAGGAGACCGACGAGGTGCCCGAAGGAGCGATCGTGGTGTTCTCCGCGCACGGGGTGGCACCAACGGTGTATGCCGCAGCCGCCGAACGTAACTTGCACACCATCGATGCCACCTGTCCGTTGGTGACCAAGGTGCACAACGAGGCCAGGCGATTCGCCCGGGACGACTACGACATCCTGCTGATCGGCCATGAGGGTCACGAGGAGGTCATCGGCACCGCCGGGGAAGCGCCCGAGCACGTGCAGCTGGTCGACGGGCTCGCCGCTGTGGACAACGTGACGGTCCGAGACGAGAACAAGGTGGTGTGGCTCTCGCAGACCACGCTGTCGGTCGACGAGACCATGGAAATCGTCGAGCGGCTGCGACAACGTTTCCCGAAGCTGCAGGATCCGCCCAGCGACGACATTTGCTATGCGACCCAAAACCGGCAGGTCGCGGTCAAGGCGATGGCGCCCGAGTGTGAGCTGGTGATCGTCGTCGGGTCCGGAAATTCATCGAATTCGGTGCGGCTGGTGGAAGTGGCGTTGGGTGGCGGCACTCGGGCGGCTCACCTGGTCGACTGGGCCGACGATATCGACCCGGCGTGGCTGGACGGTGTCACCACGGTGGGTGTCACCTCCGGTGCGTCGGTCCCCGAGGTTCTGGTGCGAGGTGTGCTGGAGCGGCTCGCCGAATGCGGCTACGACGTGGTGCAGCCGGTCACGACGGCGCAGGAGACCCTGGTGTTCGCGCTGCCGCGCGAGATCCGGTCACTTCTCTGATAAGTCGATAAGTCGGTCGCCGCTCAGCGCTCAGACGTCGTACTCCCAGGATTCCGCCGGTGGTCGCCCTTGAGACCGGCCCCGCGTCCGTGATTGGCTTCGGCGCTCGGTGCGCGGCTCGGCTTGGGGCTCGTCCGGCGAAGCTGCCCCGCGGTAGCGGACCTGCGAGATGGGATGGTGCGTCGGGTTGGCGCCGTTTGGTGTGGGGCGTCGGCGCCTCGGTTCGGAGGGCGGCTCATAGCGCTCGTGGGCGTCATACCGGCCGAAATGCTCAGGCGCCCCGGGCGGGTCGTACATGTCGTAGCCGTCGAAACGGCTGCTACGCGGCGCGGGCCGCTCGTAGGGACTACGGCGTGTGCGCGGCTCGCCACGGGCTTCCCGAGGCGGTTGGCCACGCAGGTCCGGATCCGCCTCCGGCCTGGGGCGGCGCCGTGACCGTCGGGGTGGTTCCGCGGTGTCGTAATCGCGGGCAGGCGCCGGGCTTCGGCGACTCGGGCGCCGCGGACGCTCGACCGGTTCGTGCACGTCGTCCAGCGGCTCTCGGGTATGCCGGGAGCGGGTTCGGGTGGAACGTGTGCCAGACCGACTGCTGCGCGCTGCTCGGCGGGCTTCTGAGCGAGGGCTGGCCGAGCGGCTCCGCCGTGCCTCGGTGGCTGGTGCCTCGTCGGCGTCCTCGTCGAAATCGGGACGCAGAATCGAGTGCAGTTTCGCGACGATGCCGCTGACGATTGACTTTGCGTCGGTGGTGATGGCGGTAGCCGTGTCGTCAGATGTGTTCACCGCCGCGGTTGTTCGGTGTGACATCCCGAAATACGACCTGACCAGTCCGATCAGCAGCACGCCACCGGCGGTGCCCAGCATTAGCGGGAAGCGCTCGATAAGCGGATAGCCACAGTTGATCAGCAGGTCTTTGAGATGGCCGATTTTGCCTCCGTGGAACAACCAGTAGGCGCCGGGCACCGCGCAGAAAAGTATCAGCGGTGGCTGGATGATCGCGGTGAACAGGCCCTCCTGACGCACCGCCAGCACCGCTGCCACACAGCCGGCTATATAGAAGCCGGCGAAGACGTGGGTCAGCTCCTTGTGACCAGAGCCGGCATCGATTCCGTATCCGATGGCAGTCGCGGTTATGGCGATGAGCAGGGCTATCCCACGACGGCACACCTGGGATATTTGGGTGGATCGAGCGGTGAGAAGCCTCCACCGCCGACCTTGCCCGCTGTGCTGACACATGTAGACCGTACCGGCAATGGGCCGAAAGCCCCGTAAATACCTCGTAGGGATCGGTGGCGTGCCATGCCTCCGCGCACGAATGGGCCATAGCAGCCGGCGCCGCCGCTGAGCCCTAGACTTGGGTCCCTGTGAGCTTGAGCCTGGGAATTGTGGGTTTGCCCAATGTCGGCAAGTCGACTCTGTTCAACGCGCTGACCCGGAACAACGTGGTGGCGGCCAACTATCCGTTCGCGACGATCGAACCCAACGAGGGTGTCGTTCCGCTACCCGATCCGCGACTGGACAAGCTGGCGGAGCTTTTCGGATCCGAGCGCATCGTTTCGGCGCCGGTGACCTTCGTCGACATCGCCGGCCTGGTCAAGGGTGCGTCCGAGGGGGCAGGGCTCGGCAACAAGTTCCTGGCCCACATCCGCGAATGCGACGCCATCTGCCAGGTGGTCCGGGTGTTCTCCGACGACGACGTGACACACGTCGCGGGACAGGTGGATCCGAAATCCGATATCGAGGTTGTCGAGACCGAATTGATTCTGGCCGACCTGCAAACCCTGGAGCGCGCTTTGCCGAGGCTGGAGAAGGAAGCTCGCAATAACAAGGAGCGAAAGCCGGTGTATGACGCGGCGATTAGCGCTCAGCAGGTGCTCGACAGCGGGAAGACGCTCTTTGGTGCGGGTGTGGATGGCTCGATGCTGCGGGAGCTGAACCTGTTGACCACCAAACCGTTTCTGTATGTCTTCAACGCCGACGAGGCGGTGCTGACCGACGCCGCGCGGATTGCCGAGCTGCGTGAGCTTGTGGCGCCCGCCGACGCGGTGTTCTTGGACGCGGCCATCGAAGCCGAGCTGATCGAACTCGACGACGAGTCGGCCGCCGAACTGCTGGAATCGATCGGACAGACCGAGCGCGGGCTCGACGCGCTGGCCCGGGCGGGTTTCCACACACTCAAGCTGCAGACGTTCCTGACGGCGGGTCCGAAAGAGGCGCGGGCCTGGACCATCCACCAAGGCGATACCGCGCCGAAGGCCGCCGGGGTGATCCACACCGACTTCGAGAAGGGCTTCATCAAAGCCGAGATTGTGTCGTATGACGACCTGATCGCCGCTGGTTCCATGGCGGCGGCCAAGGCGGCCGGCAAGGTCCGAATGGAAGGCAAGGACTACGTCATGGCCGACGGGGACGTGGTGGAGTTCCGACACGGAGCAACAACTAAGCCGACGAAGTAGGGCGCCCTGCGTTTCGTCGCGTTGGAAGAAGGCTGCCGGTAGCGTTGCTTTCATTTGACGTTGGGCCGAAGGGAACGTCGTGAGCAGCACATCATTGGACACCTACCGCACTCACTGGCCCCGGGTCGGTGCCGTGCTCGGGATGGCACTCGGTGGAGCCACCACCTTGGCTGCCGGTAAGAGGCTGACCAACCTGCGTGCGCTGTCGGTGATGAACTTCATTGCCCTGCTTGTCCACCAGTATGAGGAGTACGAGGACCCTGGCTATTTTCCCGGACAGTTCAACCGCGGAATCTTCAAGAGCGACCAGCCCCGAAACTATCCCCTCAACACCAACACCGCGATGTGCATCAACACCGCCATCGCGTACCCGTTCTATGTCGCGCCGATCGTCTTCCCCAGGGTGAAGTGGCTCGGGCTACCGCCAGTGTTGTTCGGAATCAATCAAGCCGTCGGCCATGGTGTGATCTTTCCGCGGATCGCGAACGCCAAATACAGTCCTGGCTTTCTTGCGTCGATTCTGCTGCACGTTCCGATTGGCTTCAGCTATATCCGAGCTCTTCGCACCCAAGGGCCAATCGGGCGCACCACCTGGTTCAAGAGCGTCGCCGTGACCGCGATCGTCGCGGCATTCGGTGTTGCAGGGCCGAATTTTCTTGGGCGCAGCAGGCATAGCCCGCACGCCTTCACCGCCAAGCAAATGGGCACTTACGACACTGCTTCTACCGTGTCCAGCAACCAGTGACGAAAGCCATAACCGTGGTCCGTAACTAAGTCGAGTTCCGGTTCAACGTCTAGCAGCAGCTCACCGCTGGTCTATGGCTTTTCGGTCCCGCAGTTGGTTCGCACCGACACAGCCTGAGCGAAAAGAGCCGCCGCCTCACGGTCACCAGGTCCGCCGGGTTCACCAGTGAAGGGGTTCGCCGGTCAAGATTTGGGCGTAGCGTCGCGCTCATCGAGCGGAGTGAATGAGGTACGACGATGCCGGCAGCTGAGTATGACTGGAGCAAACCCGCGGCGATGGCCATCCCGAAGGAGGGCTATTTCGAAATCGAGCGTGGACGTTACGGCCCGGTCTATCCGCGCACGCCCGCGTGCTACGGCTTTTCGATCATCGCGAAGGTCAAGGAGGGTCGCGAGGAAGCTGTCCGCGCCTACGGCAAGCAGATCGAGGATGCGATCAAGGGCAGTCCGGAGGTGCTGGCACCGCTGCGGCTGCATTACCTGCGGTGGGTGCTCTTCGACGTGGGGTCGGGGCTGCACTTCCAGTATCAGGGCATATTCGACACCGACTTCGACAAGTACACCGAGGACGCGGTGCAGCTGTTCAGCCAGACCGGTATCACGACGGTGTTCACGAACCTCGAGGGGTTCCCGGAGGACTGGAAAGAAAACCCCGAGGCGTTCATCAAGTTCGTGCGTGACCATCAGTACCCGAGCTTTTTGGAGTACGGCGAATACCCGTTCGTCACCGCTGACGAGATCAAGAAGGCGCTGCGATTGAAGGCGGCGTTCCAGACGATGTTGGATCAGATGCAGTGACTTACAACCGAAGCGTGCGCACATGCTTGAGCTCGACGACATTCAGCACATCCTGCTGACCCGGACTCCGGCCATGACCGGGCGCTACGAATTCCTGTCGTTCGACAACCCCGCCGGTGGCCGAGCGTGGCTGTCCGAGCTCATTCCCGTCGTCGAATCCGCTGCACTGGCGCCCGCCACGATCGATAACACCAAACGGTGGGTCACACTAGCGTTCACCTGGAACGGCCTGCGGGCGCTTGGGGTTCCCGATGAATCGCTGGCAACCTTTCCGGAGGCGTTTCGCCAGGGCATGGCGGCCCGCGCCGACATCCTTGGAGACACCGGGATGAGCCAGCCCGACAACTGGGTCGGCGGGCTCGCAGGAGACGACCTGCACGCGATTGCGATCCTGTTCGCCCGCGATGACGCCGAACACGCCAGGGCCACCGGGGTACACGACGAGCTCGTGGCCCGTTGCGATGGTGTGCGTAGCTTGTCGTTTCTGGATCTGAACGCGACGCCGCCATTCAACTACGCCCATGACCATTTCGGGTTCAGGGACCGTTTGTCCCAGCCGGTGATCGAAGGGTCGGGTGAAGAACCAACGCCGGGGTCGGGGGCAGCGCTGAAGGCGGGTGAGTTCATCCTTGGCTATCCCGACGAGAATGGACCCGTCGCCAACCTCCCCCAACCGAATGTGCTCTCGCGCAATGGAAGCTACATGGCATACCGTCGGCTTGCCGAACATGTCGCCCTGTTCCGCGACTACATCAGGGACAATGCCGAAAATCCAGAATCCGAGGAGTTGCTGGCCGCCAAGTTCATGGGCCGCTGGCGCAGCGGTGCCCCGCTCGTGCTCGCTCCGGACAAGGATGATCCCGAGCTCGGCGCAGATCCGATGCGCAACAACGACTTCAATTACAAGGAAATGGACCCGCACGGATATGCGTGCCCGCTGGGATCACACGCGAGACGTCTCAATCCGCGGGACACCGCGCACTACATGAACCGGCGCAGGATGATTCGGCGCGGCGCCACCTACGGCCCGGCGCTGCCCGAGGGTGCGCCGGACGACGGCGTCGATCGTGGCATCGCGGCATTCATCATCTGTGCGGATCTGGTTCGTCAGTTCGAGTTCGCCCAGAACGTGTGGATCAACGACCGCACCTTTCACGAGCTTGGCAACGAGCACGACCCGATTTGCGGAACCCAAGACGGCACACTGGAATTCACGATCCCCAGAAGACCGATCCGCAAGGTCCTCAAAGGGTTGCCGGCGTTCACGACCCTCAAGGGTGGGGCGTACTTCTTTATGCCCGGTATCAACGCGATGCGCTATCTTGCGGCGCTCGACTGATCAAAGGACTCGCCATGAGCGCACTGCCCGCCGCTCGGACGTACAACCAGAGCCACATCCCGCGCCCGCACACCGGTGGACGACGCATCAGCATCTACTGGACGTGGAGCTACCCGTGGGAGTCGCAGCGTGATCCGGCCGAAATCTACAACCGCTTCTCCACCATGACCGAGGTCCGTAACGCGGCGTGGCCGGCGTACGAGACACCGGAGTACGACCCGGCGCATTTCCTGCAGGGAATCGCCGGCACATTGGAGCTGTTCCACCGCTCGGCGCTGGCATTTCAGGAGTTAGCGGGAGAAGCGACCGGCCATCGGGTCGCGGTATTCCAACGCATCGACCAGGCCGGCTACAAGCTGCTAATCGACGAACGGATATTGGCCGACACGGACACCCTGATGGTCTTCGGGCTCGACCACCTGATCGGCGAAGAAGAAGCACAGGCCCACGAAGTCGCAGCCATTCGGGAATGGCTGAAACGAGAAGACACCTGCCTGCTCTTAGCTCCCCACCACGACGTCGGATTCACCGACGACACGGCCCAGCGACAGATCGAATACCTGCACCACGGTGATCCTCTGGTGCCACGGCAACAACGGTTCACGGCATACACGCGCTCGCTGATGAAGGCGCTGGACGTTCCCGTTCACAACACGTGGGGACTACGCCCTGCGGTTGTGGAGGGGACCAACGAGATCGCGCCGCTGACCGGCTTCCGCGATCTCGACACGCCCAGGCTGCTCGACAACGTCGCGACACTCAACTTCCACCCGCATCTGCCGCACTACGAATTGACCGCTCCGGAAAGCGATTCGCTCCGCGTTCTCGGTCGGCAACGCATCGACCCGAAGCGGCCCCATCCATTCACTGAGGCGGGCAACACCGAGTTCAATGCGCTGATTTGGATGCCGCCATCCGGTGAGCGGGCCGGCGACATCGTGCTCATTGACTCCACGAACTTCACGACACTATTCGGCGGCACGGACAGCCTCAAAAACCTTTGGCACAACCTCGCGACGATGAAGTGATCTGCAAAGCCCCGCTGCGCTATTCGCTGCTTTCGGCATGCTCGGCAAGCACGCGGTAGACCGTCGCACGGCTCACATTCAGCGTTGCTGCAATCGTGCTCGCCGACTCACCGCTGGTGTTTATTCGCCGCGCCAGCGCCACCTTCGATTTGTCGAGTGCCCCTTGGGGCGGCCGATCGCCTGCCCGCGCGCACGGCGTGCCTCTCGCGCCGCCTGGTGGTTATTGGCGGATCGCGGTCTGTCCAGGTCAGAGCATTTTTACCCGGTCAGACCCCGCCTGGCCAACCCGGCAAACGCCCCGTGCGTAGTTCCGCTTCAACGTCTAGCGGCAAGCCCGGCACTGATCAGCGCGGTCAGCAACCGTGGGCAACATTGCCGTCATGTTGTCGGACCAGGTGCTTAGCATGCCTTGCACAAGACACTGCACGCCGACGGCACCACCATGGCCCATAGGGAGGGCTCCATGAAGTTCGTTTCGACCCGCATCATTACTGCCGACGTCGCTAGGCTGGTCGATTTCTATGAGATGGTCACCGAAGTCTCCGCGGTATGGGGGAACGAGCTTTTCGCTGAGATTCCGACGCCAATTGGCACGCTGGCCATCGGCAGCGACAAGACCGTACCGCTGTTCGGAGAGGGATCCGCCGAGCCGGCAGCCAACCGGAGCGCGATTGTGGAGTTCATTGTCGAGGACGTGGA
The DNA here is from genome assembly GCA_963730415.1 of uncultured Actinomycetota bacterium. Lineage (GTDB taxonomy): Bacteria > Actinomycetota > Actinomycetes > Mycobacteriales > Mycobacteriaceae > Mycobacterium. The sequence goes on from CAVSSC010000012.1 coordinate 250,858, forward strand.
CGCAGAATACGAGCGGCTCCGCGAGCGCGTCGCCGAGGTCGTGACAGAGCCGACAACGATGCCGTGGGGTAACCGCGCGCTGTTATTCCGGGATCCAGACGGAAACCTCGTCAACCTGTTCACTCCGGTCACCGACGAGGCCCGCGCCAAGTTCGGAGTTTGACTATCGGCGAAGAGTGCTTGCACCGGTTTTGCTGTGCATGCGGTGAACGCCATTATCCGCTTCGCGAATGATGTGCGCCACAAATTTTGGTGACCAATGAATATTATTGCTAGCGTCGCTGGCCATGTTTGTTCTTGCAACGTTGATGTCGCTCATCAATCAGGTCTCGGGGACGCCTTATGTTGTGGGTGGAGATTCTCCTGGGGGAACTGATTGCTCAGGATTGGCTTCGTGGATTGCCAATGCAGCAACTGACAGGCCAGTTTTCGGGGATAGATTTAACACCGGGAACGAGGAAGGCGCTTTGTTGGCGCGAGGCTTTCAATACGGAACCGCTCCCAATGCCGTGGTCATCGGATGGAACGGTGGTCACACGGCGGTGACGCTGCCGGATGGAACCTCGGTATCCAGTGGCGAGCGCGGCGGGGTGCACGTCGGCGGCCCAGGCGCCTACCAGGCCGGTTTCACGCACCACATGTTCCTGCCGATGCCACCGGACGGTGAGGGTGCTCCGCCTCCGCCGCCGGACGCCCCGCCTACGCCGCCGGACGCTCCGCCTCCGCCGCCGGCCGCACCGCCCGTCTTGGTCGATGCTACGGCTCCCGCAATACCGGCTCCGCCGGCCCCTGAATTGCCCCCGCCCGGTGACCCGGGAATTGCGAATCCCTAACGAATAGAAATCGCACATGTGTTGATTTATGACGCAGATCCTTTCTGCGACGCAGATCACGCTATCCGGTTTCGCGCTGGAAGAAGTGAAATAGCGCGGACATGAGCCGCTTTGTGAGCTACGCCACTTTTCTTCGTGAGCCGGTGGTCAGCGATTAACGCCGCGTCAATGCAGCAGTGTGCCCAGGTGTCAATTAAGATGCCTGGGCACACTTTGCTGCTGCTAATGCGAAACAGAAACTACAATCCCGGGTCACCGCCCCTAGGTGCGTCACGGCGACGCCAGGGGGCGATATATGCTGACGCTGCTCGCGGGGATCGAGCGGGCGCAACCGAAGCAGCGAGCGTAGGCGGGGACGGGCAATGATCTTCATCGTCGTCAAGTTCGAAACCAAACCCGAGTGGACGGACCGCTGGCCAGAACTCGTCGCCCCGTTTACCGCTGCCACTCGAGCCGAAGAAGGCAACCTGTGGTTCGAGTGGTCGCGCAGCCTGGGCAACCCGGCGGAGTACGTCCTGGTGGAGGCGTTCCGTGACGGTGATGCGGGCAGTGTCCACGTCAATAGCGATCACTTCAAGCGGGCGATGCGCGAGCTCCCGCAGGCCCTGAAGTCCACGCCCAAGATCATCAGCCAGACGATCGATGCGACGGGGTGGTCGGCGATGGGGGAAATGTCGGTCGACTAACCGACGACAACCTCGATTTCGTCGCCCAGCTGATAACCCGGCGCTAGCGGAAGCCTGTCACCGCTCCAGAACGAGCCCGGGTCGAACCAGTTTGGGTACTTCTCCGTGGTCAGTAGCCCCATTTCTTCGTAGGTGATCGCCGCCGTCTCCGCGCAGTAGGCCGCTTCCAGACCGACGCGTTGGCGTGCTTTGCGTTGCTGTGTCGATTCTCGAACCTTTCTGTCCACGAACGGGATTCCCCGTGTCCAGTCGTAGGCGGTCGGGAACCTGCCGCGCAGCCACCGGCCGGTGAGACGCGCGGTAGCGGGAAATGGGGTGCCGTCCATCCGCGCGATCACCCGCAGCAGCTTGTTCTCCTGTTCGCGGTTGGCGTACGGCGTCAGTTGCCGCAGCCAGCACCGCTGGTGGTAGCGCTCCATCCACTGCTGGACGGCTTCGCGGAGATCGTTGAGTTGCACACCGCGGTGGTTCGTGCCGGTCCACATGTCGATGAGCTTGTCGCCCAGTTCGGCGTGCCAAATCAACGGCGGCAGGTCATCGATGGCCACCGTCATGCCAACGTGATTCACCGGGCTGTTGGTCAAGGTCTGGATGGCGCGGTCGGGTCGTGAAGCACCGCGGAATAGCCAAAGGTCGCCAGTCCGGGTTTCGTCGAGCGCTTGGTTTAGGGTCAGCATGTAAGCCCCTTCGCCGCTGCGGCTTTCGTCATCGCGGTCGCCCTTATGAGCTTTTCAATACTTCGCATGCGACATTGCGCGCGGTGGCGGCCGCGGGGTAGCCCGCGTAGCCCGCCATGTGGTAAATCACCTCTTCGATTTCCTCCATGCTCAGCCCGTTGCGCAGCGCGATCGGGAAGTGATATTTCAACTCGTCGTTGGCCCGCAGGGCGATAAGCGCGCCGAGGGTTACCAGGCTGCGGGAGCGACGATCCAACCCGGGCCGGGTCCACGTCGCGCCAAAAACGTGATCGATGCTCAAGTCGCCCAGTTCGTCGGCGAAGCCGCCGTCGCGCAGACTGGTGACATCGTCCGGGATCAGGCCGGGCATCATCTCCTTGAACACGTCCAGACCCTTGGTGTGGGAGTCAACCATTCGTTGTGCCTTTCAATCGGGTTCGCGTGAGATCTGGTAGTCGATATAGGCGTCCCAGTCGTCGATGCGGCGGCGCAACTCCTCGACGACGCCGACGTGAGTGGGCACAAAGAACCGGTTGCGCAGGATCGCATCAGCGACCAGCTCGCCGACGGCCGCGGGGTCGAGCAACTCGAACTGTTCGCCGGGGATCCGCAGCGGTGCGCCGACGCCGAATGTGGGTACGGCAGCCGCGATATTGGTCAGCACCGGACCTGGACACAGCAGGGCGACACCAATGTTTCTGGGCCGCAAATAGATTGCCAGCCCTTCGCTGATCTGCACGATAGCGGCTTTGGTGGCCGCATACGGCAGCCGGTCGTAGGAATAGGTGAAAAGCCCGGCGAAGGAGGCGGTGTTGACCAGATGTCCGCTGCGCTGACGGAGCAGCAGCGGCAGGAAGGCGGCGTTGCTGCGCACCACCGACATCAGATTGATGTCGAGGATGCGCTGCCACTCGGTGACGGGAATGTCTTCGGGCAGACCATTGGTCAGTACGCCAACGTTGTTGACGACGATATCGATTCGGCCGAACCGCTGCAGTGCCGCGCTCCGAATGCTTTCGAACGCGCCCGGATCCGAGACGTCGGCGCGCTGCGGTAATACGGCGGTGCCTTGGTCGCTCAGGCCGTCGGCGAGAGCCTGGACACCGTCGTTGTCGATGTCGACGGCCACTATGTGAGCGCCCCGCTCGGCGAGCGTGCAGGCGATGGCGCGGCCTATGCCACTGGCCGCTCCGGTGATGACGGCGACCTTATCGCAAAGGGTGTCCATGGTGCCTTGGGGGATGCGCAGCCGTTGCCGTAGTTTGAAGGGCACACAAGTTAACCACAACTGGGGGGCATCCAGACCCCGCTGCGAATAGCCTGTGTTCATGCGCAGTGTGTGGAAGTGGCTCGGGCTGGCCGGTGTCGCCGGCGTCGTCGCGGGGGGCGCGCTGGTGGTTCGCGACCAACGCAAACGACGTGCGTACACCGCCGACGAGGTGCGGGCCCGCCTGCATCAGAAGTTGGCCGAATACGATGCGGAAAGCTTTCAGTCCAAATCGGGATCGGGCGACGTTTCGACGGCGAACAAGCGATAGCTGCCCGAAAAGCCTTTCAACTCGACGTCGTGGCCCTCGTCGAATCGGATGTCGTCACAGTCGCTAACGGCGTCTCGCACCGGTTCGCTCACCAGGACCTGGCCGCCGACGGCTTGTGCCGCGACCCGTGCCGCCATTGCCACGTTGCGCCCGAACAGATCGTCGCCACGCCGCACCGAGCGGCCCATGTGGATGCCGATCCGGACCCGAATTTCCTCGTGCCGCTTGCGCTTTGCGTCTTCGTGCAGCGCGTGCTGGACGTCGAGGCCGCACCGCACCGCCTGTTCGGCGCGCGAAAAGGCGATCATGTATCCGTCGCCCTGGCTTTTCACCACGTGTCCGGACCGTCGCCGCACGAGATCTGAAATGAGCTTGTCGTGCGCTCCGATGAGCTTGACCCAGGCGCGGTCGCCGATCCGCTCGTTGAGCGCGGTGGATTCCTCGATGTCGGAGAACAGGATCACCACCCGGCCGTCTGGGGTGACCCGGGCCAGGTCGGGCCGTTCCACCTCGGCCCAGTCGGCGAGGTCCTCGATCGAACTGCGCACGGCCGCGCCGAAGCCTTCCTTGCGCACCAGGTTTGCGGTTTGCCACACCGTCTTAACAGCCTCGCGGCCGCCCGAGAGCAGCCAATTGCGGGTGTCGGTTCTGGTTCGCAACTCGTCGATCTCCCGGCGACTGCGGGCCAGCAGCCTCGCCAGCACGACGAGTCCGACAGCTTCGAGCGCGGCAACCCCGGCCACGACGTAGACCGCGATATGCAGCACATCATCCACGCCGGTCATCCTTTCAAGGCTGCGGTGCATTCAGGTTGTCGGGCCTATCGGCAATGTCTAGTGTTGAGTCGGCTGGCCGCGGGTAGTGAGTCTCAAAGGAGCCGATTAGGTGACTTTCGGGAGGTGCGGTTTTGGCCGACGGCGACATTAGCTCATCTGACCTGCTGGTGATCTTCGGAATCACCGGCGACCTGGCCCGCAAGATGACGTTTCGGGCCTTGTACCGGCTCGAGTGCCGCGACATGCTGAACCACCCGATCGTGGGCGTGGCCAGCGACGACATCTCGATCGAGAAATTGCTCGAGCGGGCGCGGGATGCCATCAAGGCGTCCGGTGAGAAGTTCGATGACGCGGTGTTCGACCGGTTTGCGGGCCGGCTGTCCTACCTGCACGGCGACGTCACGGATGAAAAGCTCTACGGTCAGCTTTCCAAGCTGATCGGTTCGGACTGCCGTCCGCTCTACTACCTGGAAATGCCGCCGGCGTTATTCGCGCCGATTGTCGAGAACCTGGCGAAGGCCGACCTGCTGGAGCGGGCGCGGGTGGCGGTGGAAAAGCCATTCGGCCACGACCTGGCCTCCGCGCGCGACCTCAACGCCCGGCTGCGCGCGGTGCTCGATGAAGACCAGATATTGCGCGTGGACCATTTTCTGGGCAAACAGCCCGTCGAAGAGCTGCAGTACCTGCGCTTCGCCAATAATGGCCTGGCCAAGCTGTGGGACCGCGACAGCATTTCCGAGATCCACATCACCATGGCCGAGGACTTCGGGATCGAGGACCGCGGCAAGTTCTACGACGCGGTGGGCGCCTTGCGCGACGTCGTGCAAAACCATCTGCTGCAGGTGCTCGCGCTGGTCGCAATGGAGCCCCCGGTCGGCGCCAGCGACGATGACCTGAACGACAAGAAGGCCGAGGTGTTCCGGGCGATGCCGGCGCTGGATCCGGAACGTTGCGTACGTGGCCAGTACCGCGGCTATACCGACGTCGCAGGCGTGGCGAAGGATTCAACAACCGAGACCTACGTCGCACTGAAGACCGAGATTGACAACTGGCGCTGGGCTGGAGTGCCGATCTTCCTGCGCGCCGGCAAGGCGCTGCCGGAAAAAGTCACCGAGGTCCGGATGTTTCTCCACCACGTTCCAGGGTTTTCGTTTCTGCCCAACCGCCGACCGCCCGAGCCCAACCAGATCGTGCTGCGCATCGACCCCGATCCCGGGATGCGGCTGCAGTTGTCCGCCCAAGTCGGCGACTCGTGGCATGACGTTCACCTGGACTCCTCGTTCGCCGAGGATCTTGGTGAACCGGTGCGGCCCTATGAACGGCTGCTCTACGCCGCGTTCAACGGAGATCGCCAGCTTTTCGCCCGGGAAGACGCCATCGAAGCGACGTGGCGGATCGTGCAGCCCCTGCTGGACAAGCCGGGCCGGATTCACCATTACGAACCCGGCTCCTGGGGACCCGAGGCCGCGCATTCACTGCTGCGCGGCCACCGCAATTGGCAGGAGCCGTGGCTTCCTCGTAGCACGCACGCAGGACAGTAAGGAGACAGGAGAACATGCAACTAGGGATGATCGGTTTGGGCCGCATGGGCGCCAACATCGTGCGCCGCGTGGTCAAGGACGGACATGAGTGTGTGGTGTATGACCACGACCCCGACGCAGTCAAGGCGATGGCGGGGGAGGACAGGACCACCGGAGTGTCCTCGCTACAGGACCTGGCTGAGAAGCTGAATGCTCCGCGTGTCGTCTGGGTGATGGTGCCGGCCGGAACTATCACCACGGGGGTGATAGAGGAGCTGGCCAAGACTCTGGACTCGGGCGATATCGTGATCGACGGTGGCAATTCCTACTATCGCGATGACCTCAGGCATTCAAAACGGCTGTCCGAGAAGGGGATTCACCTACTGGACTGCGGCACCAGCGGTGGGGTGTGGGGCCGGGAGCGTGGTTACTGCCTGATGATCGGCGGTGACGACTACGCTTTCGCGCACGCGGAGCCGATCTTCGCCACCGTCGCACCGGGCGTCGATGCCGCCCCGCGTACCCCGGGCCGCGACGGCGAGGTCGCGCAGTCGGAGAAGGGCTACCTGCACTGCGGCCCCACCGGGGCCGGGCACTTCGTGAAGATGGTGCACAACGGGATCGAGTACGGAATGATGGCCTCTCTCGCCGAGGGATTGAACATCCTGCGTAACGCCGACATCGGCAAACGCGTCGAGAAGGGCCTCGAAAAGGGAGATGCCGAAACGGCGCCGTTGTCGAACCCGGAGTGCTATCAGTACAACTTCGACATTCCCGAGGTCGCCGAGGTATGGCGCCGGGGCAGTGTCATCGGCTCCTGGCTGCTGGATCTGACCGCTATCGCGCTGCATGAATCGCCCGACCTGAAGGAGTTCTCCGGGCGGGTTTCCGACTCCGGGGAGGGCCGATGGACCGCGATCGCTGCGATTGACGAGGGCGTTCCGGCGCCGGTGTTAACGACCGCGCTGCAGTCCCGCTTCGCCTCGCGTCAGCTCGATGACTTCGCCAACCAAGCGCTGTCGGCGATGCGCAAGCAGTTCGGCGGACACGCGGAGAAGCCGGCTAACTAAGCGGTCACGCCTCCGCGCGTCTAACAAAGTTCACCACGACTTCGGTGAAAGCGTCGTTGTCGTCACCGGCCGCGGTATGCCCAGCATCGGGCAACTCGACGAACTCCGCGTTAGGCACCGTCGTCAGGAAGTGCTGAACGCCTTCCGGGCTAACTACGTCGGACAGCTTTCCGCGAATCAATAGGACCGGGATGGTCAGGCTCGTCGCGGCATGCTCGAATTTTTCAGTGCGCAGGTCAGGGTCGTCCCCGGGCTTGGTCATGAACGCCGGATCCCAGTGCCAATACCAGCGACCGTCGCGCAGGCGCAGGTTCTTTTTCAGCCCCTCCGGGCTGCGCGGCTTGGTTCGATACGGCAGATAGGTGGCAACGGCATCGGCGGCCTGCTCCAGCGAGTCAAAACCGTCGATGTTGCCCATCATGAAATCGCGGATGCGGGCGCTGCCGCCCTTTTCGAATCGAGGTACCACGTCGACCAGGACCAATTGGGCCACCCTGTCAGGGCCGGCCTGGTGGGCAGCCAGGATGCCAGTCAAACCGCCCATGCTCGCACCGATGATCATCACCGGCCGGCCGACAGCATCCAGCACACGCATGACGTCGGCGGTCAACGTGTCGACGGCGTAGTCGGCGCCAGGCGCGCGATCACTGTCACCGTGTCCCCGGCTGTCCATCGCCACGACATGGAACCCCTCGTCGGCGAGGATCTGGCCGGTGTTTTTCCAGGAAAACCGGTTTTGGCCTCCGCCGTGCAACATGAGGATGGTCGGCCGCCCGGCGGCGTCGCCGCCGCGGTTCCATTCGTCGGCGACCAGGGTGATCCCATCGACACCGGAAAACTCGACCGTCTGGGGGCTGCTGCTCACGGTGCTCACGGGCGTCCTCTTTCGTAGATAGCCCTTCGACGTTACCTAGGTCGTCTATTCACCCCCCGAGCTGGCCCCCCGATGGCCGATGACGCGGTCGCGGTGAGTTTTTGCCCTGGCCAATGTCAATCATTTAGACCCCCGTCGAAAGACCCAGACAACCCCGTCGAAAGACCCATACAACTAGGAGGCGGCATGCCATCGATCACGCCCTCGCTGTGGTTCGACCACGACCTGGAGGACGCGGCCAGGTTTTACACCTCGGTGTTTCCGAACTCGCACATCGAAGGCTTCAACCGAACCACCGATGCCGGGCCCGGCGAGCCGGGCACGGTTCTGTCGGGCAGCTTCGTGCTGGACGGCACCCGGTTCATCGGGATCAACGGTGGCCCGCAGTTCCCGTTCAGCGAAGCGGTGTCCTTCATGGTCAGCTGCAAGGACCAGGACGAGGTCGACTACTACTGGGAGCGGTTAACGGACGGCGGCGAGGAATCGCAATGTGGCTGGCTGAAAGACCGCTTCGGGCTGAGTTGGCAAATCGTCCCGAACCGGCTCTACGAATTGATCAGCGATCCCGATCCTGCCCGCGCGACGGCGGCGACCAAAGCGATGTATTGCATGCGCAAGATCGTCATCGCTGAGCTGGAGATGGCTGCGGCGCAGTCATAACGAAACCCCCTGCCGCAGCGATGATTTGACTACGTGTCGACTGCGGTCGGTGCGTCTTTGGCCCACACGCGTTAGGTTGGTCCGTGCGGACGCGCCGAGCAGGGAGGGAAGATGGCTGAACCAGGCTGGATCGACGTGCCCAGCCCGGCTGGGGACCTGAAGGCTCTCACCTGGGGGCCACGCGGTGCCCCCATCGCGTTGTGCCTGCACGGCTTCCCCGACACCCCCTACGGGTGGCGCAAGATCGCTCCACGACTTGTCGAGTCGGGGTGGCGGGTGGTCGCGCCGTTCATGCGCGGATACGCGCCGTCGTCGATTCCGGCCGACGGCAGTTATCACATCGGTGCGCTGATGGACGACGCCTTGCGTGTGCGCTCGGCTGCGGGCGGCACCGAGAGTGATGTCGTGATCGGTCACGACTGGGGTGCGATCGCCGCCACCGGCCTGGCCGCAATGCCCGACAGCCCGTTTACCAAGGCGGTGATCATGTCGGTGCCGCCGTCGGCGGCGTTCCGTCGAGGGGGCGGTGTGGCCGACCGGGCCCGGCTGGCCGGCCACCTCTCACGTCAGCTGCTGCGCAGCTGGTACGTCATCTACTTTCAATTACCCCGGTTGCCCGAGCGTTCCGCCTCCTGGGTGCTGCCGCTGCTCTGGAGGCGGTGGTCGCCGGGCTATCGCGCCGAGGAGGATTTGCGCCACGTCGACGCGGCGATCGGGGCGCCAGAGAGCTGGCGGGCAGCACTGGGACCGTACCGCGCCACGATCCGCAACACGCGGCCGTCGGCGCAGTATGCCAAATTGAACCAGCTGTGGACCGAAGCGCCCGTGCTGCCATGCCTATACCTACATGGTCGCGACGATGGTTGCATGACACCGGCTTTCACCCGGTGGACGGAAAAGGTGCTGCCCCCGGGCAGCGAGGTCGCCATCGTCGAACATGCCGGGCATTTCCTGCAGCTTGAACAGCCGGACAAGGTCGCCGACCTGGTGCTTGCGTTCATCGGCTCACCCGGCTGACGCCGTGGCGGCGCACCGGATGGCGGCCGTCGATGCGCAGTTCTACTGGATGTCGGCCAAACTGCCCAACGACCAGTTCTTGCTGTACGCATTCGACGGCGAACCCGCGGATTGTGCACGTGCCATTGAGCAGGTCTGCCGGCGAGCGCGCGCGTGCCCGGATCTGGTGATGCGGGTCCGGGATGGAAGTCCGCTGACCTATCCGCAATGGGTGCCGGCGGCCGTCGCGCCGGAGCAGGTGGTCCGTCACGACCTGGCCGAGCACAGCTGGCACGGTTGCCTCGCGGCCGTCGTCGCTCTCGCCGGTGACCAACTGGACATTCGCCAGATGCCCTGGCGGCTGCACGTCTTCACCCCGGTGCTCGGCATTCCGGGCGTCACCGGCCCGGGCACCGTTGCGGTCATGCAGGTCGCGCACGCACTGGCCGACGGTGCGCGAGCTTCGGCCATGGCGGCCTGGCTGTTCGGCCGGCCGGACCCCGTGCCCGAGGCGCAACGGCTACCCGCAGGCTTTTTGCCTTGGCGAGCCGCCGAAGCGGCTCATACCCATCGCCAGCTGGTCCGCGATACCCGCGCAGGGCAGCTGGCTCCTGGGGTTGGTTTCCGGCCGCTGCTGCCCACAAATGCGCGTCCTGACGGTGCCCGCTCGGTGCGCACGCTGGTGCGACACCGCTCGCAGTTGCGCGGTCCCACGGTCACGTTGGGCGTGCTGACCGCGGTATCCACGGCACTATCCAATCTGCTGGGCGACGCTGCCGATTCGCTGGGCGCCGAGGTGCCGATGGCCAAACCCGGTGTGCCACGGTCGCATAACCACTTCGGGAACGTCGTTGCCGGGCTGTACCCAAAGCTCGGTCTAGATGTCCGCGCTGAGCGGATCGCGGCCGACCTGGCCAATGGCCGGCGTCGCTTCCAACATCCGTCGACGCGTTGCGCCGACCGCGCTTTCGCAGCAGTGCCTGCGGCGCTACTGCGTTGGGGCGTCGGCCAATTCGACCCCGATACGCGGCCGGCGCAAGTGGCCGGCAACACCGTGGTGTCCAGCGTTTACCGCGGAGCAGCCAATCTGAGCTTTGGAGATACCCGGGTCGTGCTGACGGCCGGATATCCGGCATTGTCGCCAGTGATGGGCCTGACTCACGGCGTGCATGGCATCGGCGACACCGTCGCGGTCAGTGTGCACGCAGCAGAGTCGGCCTTCCAAAATGAAGGTGCCGACATCGACGCATACTTGCGGCTGCTCGACGCGGCGCTGGCATGAGTTTGATTGCCCGGCTTTCCCCCTCGCCGCCCGCGGCTGGGGGTACCCCCACAACGGGCCGTACAGGCCCGCATCGTCGCCGGTGGTCTATTGTGCATCACCAGATCTGGCCGCTTCTTCCCGCGTCAGGCCAACGGCGAGAATCAGCTCCTCGTGCAGCTCGAACCACACGGTGTGGTACGAGTCGATGAGCGGCCTGGCCAGCCAGGCGGTCTCGCCAGAGTTGACTTTGTCCAGTGCCACACGCAATTTCGCCGAGTAGGCGTTCAATCGCGGCAGCTGTGTCGCGGCCTCCTCGATGATCGGCATCACGCGCGCGTGCACATCATCGAGGCGGGCCAATACCGCGCCGTCGTATTCGGCGTCATCGTGGGTGTTGGGAACGCCTTCCGGGCCGCCCTTGAGCTGCCAATCCGTGACCAGGGATTTGAAATCGGTGTTCACGGCGCGGAAGTCGTCATAAGCGGTGGCCAGTGCGGCCGAGTCGACGCCCTTGCGCTCCTCGTTGAGCAACGTCTCGAGCCTGGCGCGGCCGCTGCGGGTGATCCGCAACGTCGTGCCGTCGACCAGTAGGCCTGACGCGGTTAGCTGCTCGACGATGTTAGTGATGTCGCCAAGATCCTCGTCCAATGTGGCGGCCAGGTCGACGGGACTTACCCGGCCTTTTAGCCGAACCGCCTGCAGCACCGCCAATTCGGTCATGATGTGGCCGGAGGTGCCAGACGCAGCGCGGTCAGCATGATGATCAGCGGGGTGGCCGAGACCACGTCGGTATGCCCACTGTTCATGGCCGCTCGCACTGCGGACTCGGAGGTGTCATCCAGCCGCGGGTGGGCGCCGGCGGCGTGAGCACGCAGCGGGCTGATCCGTCGCGCGATGTCGGCCAGCTCACGCAGTTCCGGCGTATCGTTTTCCGACCACGCGGACAAGCTCAGATTCCCTTCGCGCACTTCGCCTTCAGCGCCGTCGACGGTGATCTGCTTGCCGGCCAGCGATGCTGCGACGCCGTGGCCGCAGCCCACCACGGCCACCCGGCCGAGTTCACGGCTGACCACTGCCGCATGGCTGGTGGCGCCGCCGACCTCGGTGACAATGCCAAGGGCTGCCAGCATGCCCGAGACGTCTTCCGGCCTGGTGTGATCGCGTACCAGGATCACCTGCTCGCCCTGCTCGGCGGCGTCCAGCGCCTCGTCCACATCGGTGTATGCCTTACCCGATACCACGCCCGGGCAAGCCGGCAGGCCCTTGGCTAAAAGTGGTGCAGCCAAACGTACTTCGGGCTGCAGTGCGGGCAGCAGCAGAGTCTGTACGTGGGCCGGAGTCACCCGCCGCAGCGTCTCCGAATCATCGATGAGCCCCTCGTGTCGCAGTTGCAGTGCCAACCGCACCGCCGCCTGCGCCGACCGCTCTGCCGCCCGTGCCTGCAGCAACCACAACTTGCCGTCTTCGACGGTGAACTCGATCTCTTGAACGTCGGACCCGAGCAGCTCCAAGCTACGGGCGGCGTCCATCAGTTCGTGGTAGACAACCGGTTGCTCGTCATGCAGGGCCGTGATCGGTTCGACATCGACCGATCCTGACACCACGTCGTCGCCTTGGCCGCCGGGTAGCCATTCGCCGAACGGTTCGTTGTCGCCGGTTATGGGGTTGCGCGAAAAGAATGCTCCGGCACCGGAATTGGGGCCGTGGTTGCCGAACACCATCGCCTGCACGACTACGGCGGTACCGTCCCGATCGTCAAGGCGGTAATGGGCGCGGTAGGCAACCGCGCGAGGCGAATTCCACGAGGCGAACACCGCCTCGATGCCGGCGCGTAACTGCGCATAGGGGTCGGCGGGCACCGATTGGTGTTCAGCGACGCCCACGATGCGCCGATACATGCGGGTGAACCGCCGACGAGTGTCGCGGGCGAACGCTTGGGCGCCGGCCGCAGCCAGTGCTTGCTCGACGGCATCGTTCATGCCGAGGTCCAGGATCGTGTCCATCATGCCCGGCATCGACTGTGTGGCTCCTGAGCGCACGCTGATCAGCAAGGGATGCGGACCCCGCCCGAACGTACGTGAGGTTTCTGCTTCGAGCCAGCTCATCCGGTCGAGCACGTCGTCCCAGATCGCGTCTATCGTCGCCTGGGGATCGGCCAGATACCGCAGGCCCACCTCGGTCGTGATGCAGAACGCGGGCGGTACCGGCAGATTGTGCCGGCGCATCGCCTCGATGCCGTGGCCCTTGTTGCCCAGGAGCTCGCGGGGGTGATCTGCTTTGCCGTCCAGCAACACCACGGAGTGCTCGATAGGCGCGGCCGTACGTCCGCTTGACGCGTTTTGGTGGGCGCCGCTGCCTCGTGCGATACGTGCCGTGGTGCACCCCCTTGTGGTTTAGCTACTTATCGGGCCGACGTCGGAACGCCCGCTATGTTCCCACACGGGTCAGTGGACTTAGCTGCTCGGCGCTCCTGTTATCCCATGATCTAGGTTTGCAGTTATGACTCCCTATGACGTCGGGTTACTGATCCTGCGGCTGGTGTTGGGCGTGACGTTGGCCGCGCACGGCTACAACAAGTTCTTCGGCGGTGGCCGCATCCCGGGCACCGCGCGGTGGTTCGAAAGCATCGGCATGAAGCCCGGTAGGTTTCACGCCACCGTAGCCGCCACCACGGAAATGGCTGCCGGACTGGGCCTTGCCGCTGGGCTGCTCACACCGATCCCGGCGGCGGGCTTCGTCTCGCTGATGCTGGTCGCAGCCTGGACCGTGCATCGCCACAACGGCTTCTTCATCGTCAAGGAAGGTTGGGAGTACAACCTGGTGCTGGCGGTCAGCGCCGTCGCGGTGGCCACGATCGGTCCCGGGAGGCTCAGCCTGGACTGGCTGATCTTCGGGAAGAACTGGATGGACGGCTGGAATGGGTTGCTGATCTCGATAGTGCTTGGCCTTGCCGGGGCGATCGGCCAGTTGGTGATCTTCTACCGGCCGCCTGCCAAACAAGCCGGGTAGTTACGGCTCATCGTCGTCCTCGTCGGCCAAAACCTTCTCGGGGTGATGGAACGTGTTGGTCCGTGGTTGGCCGTGGTCGAGGTGGGGTGGGGGGATCCATTCGGTGTCGCCGTTGGCGCGTTTGCGGGTGGTCCAGACCTTCTCGAGGAGTCTGTGATCGGGTCCGCAGGCCAGGGTGAGCTGGTTGATGTCGGTGCAGTGCGTCCTGGCCCAATTTTCGACGTGGTGGACTTCGCAGTAGTAGCCGGGCACGTCGCAGCCGGGCGCCGAACAGCCGCGGTCCTTGGCGTAGAGGACGATTCGCTGTCCCGGTGAGGCCAGTCGTTTGGTGTGATACAGCGCCAGGGCCTTGCCCTTGTCGAAGATAGCCAGGTAGTGATGGGCATGGCGGGCCAGGCGGATGACGTCGGACATGGGCAGCAGGGTGCCCCCGCCGGTAAGCCCCTTGCCGGCTGCGGATTCGAGGTCTTTGAGGGTGGTCGTCACGACGATGGACGCCGGTAACCCATTGTGTTGGCCTAATTTTCCCGACGCCAGTACCGCGCGCAGGGCCGCGTTCAGAATGCGCATCATGCACAGCTAATTCGTAAGGATGGCGCAATTGGTTCGGGTCATCTAGCGCGTGGAGCATGTTGCGGAACCGGTTAGGCGGCAGACTGGAGCTCTTTAAGCTCTCGGTATCACTTATGTCGTCGCGGTAGTGAACGGCACGCAGGGTGCGGACGAAGAGGTCCTCCCACATCTCCAACTGGCCTTCTGGTCCAAGTGCTGCGCTCTGCCAGGGCCACGGGCAACACCAGGGTGGGTCTGGCGGAAGGCATTCTGGGCTTTTTGTCACTCTACCTCGCATAGGCGAGCTTCTCCAGGATTGATTTGTTGTAGAGCGTGTCAAGCTCGGGGTCAGTACACGCGAATTCGCCGGGGTCGGATGCGGGCGGTTCAGAATTCGGCCATACGTACATCATCCTTGCGCCTGACAGGAACCTCCACGACGATTTCACAATTCCCAATGTGACTACCACGGACCGAGCATGACCTGATTCAAACGGTAATGACAGACGATCTAATCATCCAGGTGGCCGACAGGCGTCTCTCGAGGCAGGACGGGTCGGTGTTCGATGACGACTACACAAAGCTGGTCTGTTGGAACACGAGTTTCGCCGTAGGCTTTACAGGGCTTGCCAGCATAGATAGTGCACAGAGGAAGTAGACATCGGAGTGGCTCGCAGAGACACTTTGCGACTACGCCTCGTTCGAAAATGGAGTCGACGCGCTCCGGTACTGGTAGTCCGGCAGAGTCAGCCAATTGCCGACCAGCAAGGACTGGCGGGACAAAAGACTTGCGATCATCGTCGCCGGGTTCGACCACTGTAAAGTGCCTCTCGTTGCTGAGATTTCGAACTTCGAACCGGGCGCACCGATCCCCGCCAATCAGCATGAGTTCACTATCCGCCGAATCCGCCGGGCACCGGGACAGTCGGCGGCCCTGCACATCGCTGGTGCGCAGTTGACACAGAAATGGCAAACGAACTTATTAATCGGCTGCATTCCCCGAATCCTGGGCGAAGCAGACGGAGTCAACCGCGCGATAAGGCTGATGGTGGCGCTGCAGAGAAAAATCTCTGACGACAATCCGGACGTCGGCAACGGACGCGATGGCCGTGGTGATTCCGCGCGAGCGCACCACGTCTGTGGTCATGTCTAATCTCGACGCCCCCACCTCAACAACGTGAACAGTAACTTCTGCTACTTCGACGACGCCGGGTACAACTACAGGCAGCTCGGACCACACATGGCTGGTGGTGGCTGGGCGTGGGCTGACTTCCTCGGCGAGGCGGACCCGCTCAATCCGGACAACGAGAAGATCAGCATGCGTCTGCTCAAGTGTCCGGCACCTCAGCAGCAATCTGCACCGAGTGATGAGCAACCACCCTCGGATACGACGAACGACCCTCAAGAAGAAGATCTACAACCCTGAGGGCAGTTTCGCGCAGCCATTGACGGCGCACCGCGTGGGGCATACGGGGTGGGCAATCTAGCAGTGTTATCTAGATCGCAAATGAGCAGTTGAGTCGCTTCCAGACCGCGCATGCACTATCGTTGGGACAGACTAACGCTGCGCAAAAAACGGATAACCCCCTCGGCTCACGGCTCCCAGGGGGTTTTTTGATCCGCAGTGGAAGGATGAACACCATGAGCAAGGCAACCATCACCGTGGCCGAGGCCGCCGAGATGTTCGGGGTCGCTCCGATCACCATCAGGCGATACATCGCCGCCGGACGGCTGACCGCGTATCGGGTAGGTCCGCGGCTGATCAGGCTCGACCACAAGCAGGTTGCCCGCGAACTGATGGGGCACCCCCGTCGAAGTCGCCGCGGAGTAGCGCCGTCACTGCCTGGCCATGGCCCACCGACAGACGCGAGGACCGTGCGCGCCGGGTGGCGCTGTCCTACCGGCGGCTAATCCAACTGGCGCTGGCCGGTGAAATAGACGATCCCGCAAGCGCATTGGCTGACCTCGATGCAAAATGGCAAGAGCTGGGCCAGGGTTGGGTGAACCCAGCCGATACACCGCTGCGGATGGACGATTGGCTGCCGCCAGGAGAGTTAGCTGAGTTGTTCCATGTCGATGCACAATCGTTTCGCCACTGGGCCAGGCGCGGTCATATCCGCATTCTGCATGACTCGGCAGGACGACGGCTCTACTGTGTAGGCGATGTGGTGCAGTATTTGAAGATGCGTAGCAAGGCGCGCATGCGCTAAAGCTGAGTCTCAACCCGGCCGACATGCCGGGTTTTTTGTTGCCCGAGATAAGGGGCCAGCCGATGAAACCTGACGAGCAGACGCGCATACGCGCCGCCGGTAAGCATGCCGCGGCCAAGCTACCGGCAATCTCAGCCGAGTGCGCCAAGCGCATCGCTGAACTGATACGAGAGCCCATCAACGCATTCGTCAAGGCTGAGCGTGATCTTGATCGGCCGGCCTCATGACCCGGGCACCGCCTACCAACGGCTGCTGCGCCAGCTACGCGACGACGGCCGACCAGTCGAGGACACCGGTAACCGGCCGAGCCTATGCGCAGTGCCCAGCCCACGACGACCCTGACGTGTCGCTGATCATCACGGGCATCGAGGGACATGATCCTGTTGCACTGCTAAGAAAAGACCATGGAAGAAGGATGCTCACCCGATCGGGTGATGGCCGCCATGGGGCGAGGTCCGAGCCGACATGTTCGACAACGGGCATCAGCGGTGCCTACTACGCGCTATCCCGGCGGCCGCATCGTGAAAAGCATGGCGAACCAGGACGCCAACGACAAGAAGAATTCAAGCAGTCCGGAAACACGGACGACGACAGCCTGTACCGCGGCGATCGCCTCACCGACGACACTCAGACCATCTATGTGCCCGAGGGTGAGAAGGATGTTCACGCGATCGAGTGGGCCGGTGGAACCGCCGTTACCTCGGCACAGGGTGCCAGGTCCGCGCACAAGTTCGATTGGTCACCGCTCAAGGGCCATGACGTGATCATCGTTGTCGACCTTCACCGAGGAGCGCGCTGGCTGGTTGGCTAGCCACAACGTCATGCGGGTGCAGCCTAAATCTGGAACCAATCCAGGTTGGCTTTATCTCTGCTTCGCGACTGAGCATGTTCAGTCTCAAGTAAAAGCAACTGCCTTCGGATCGGTCGTTGATGTAGTGGATACGGCGAACCTTGACTCGGTGGTACTCCCGCCCGTAGATGCGGCGCGGGGGGAAGCGGCCTTTCAGTGTTGGCGTGATCTCGGGACCGCCAACGAGTGAGAACAAAAAGAGATAGCGGACTTAGAGGAGGATATCCTAAGCAGCGTGGGGGAGGCGGCCTGGTGGTAGTGCGCAAGATGAATACAGAGGGGGGCGCCTGATGGCAGACTTGTAGGCGCAGGTGAAATGCACAGCTATCACCTGGTACAGACGAACGGTAGGCCATCCTTTCTTACGGCATAAGTTACTTCGCCGAGGTGCGCAGTGTCCGACTCGGCTATGTAGCCTCCACTGATACGTTGCGCGAAGAAAGTCTCGTATATGCGCGTTTCCTTCGTACCGTTTTGCGTAGTACACACAGTGCCGTCGGTTTTGACTATCCACAGATAGTTCGGCGATGTCGAAATATAGACGACGTCGGCAAAGAAGCTGCCACCTCTGGGTGGAGCTTTCTTTCAGGCGCTGTTGCAAAGGGTGATGCTTCCGCTAGTGCTCTCTTTCGGATCTCCGACGATCTCTTAAGCGCTTTCGGCGTTGGAATCAGACGCTGGCTGCGTGAATCCAGCCACAGCTATCAGGGGCGGCACTTCGAACTCAAACGAGGGCTTATGGTTTGTAGCGATCTATTGCTGATCTCGCTAACACGAACTATACGGACTTGTTTCTGCAGCGCACACGTCGAACGGCTCGTAGTTGGGTATGGGGCTAAAATATTGGTTTTGGTTGTCCCATAGACCATTGATGTTGCTATTCGGCAAGATGTATTTCGCTGCAGGATCTTTCGTCACACACGCAACCGATCCATTCGGGCACACCGCCACACGGGTGACTGTTTTCGGCACTGGGATCTGCTGCAACTCTCTGAAATGGGGTTGGATTCACACCGCCACAATGTGGTCGCTGCCTACTTAGTAGACATAGAGGATGGTGGCGCCGGTTGGATTGGGATTGTGGAGGGGAGCTTTAACATAGACGAACGTCGGAAAGGGGTTCGGCGGGTGATCTGCCAATTAGTTTCTAAGACTATGCTATGTTCACAGCTTTCGTCAGCAAGTGGATCTGGCAATGATTTTGCTGGATTGGCGGCTAAAGTCTAGATATCGACTGGTTTTACAGCAACTTGACCGCAGGCGGTGATCTTGTTATCATTCTCGGCACACTAGACGATACGTTGCGCGACATCTTTGACGAGATGACGCTGTTCACCAGCGTGCAGCACGTGTCGCGGTGGGCAACGACCTGGACGTGCCTGGCGTGTGGTGCGGTGGTGTACGGACCACCACTGACGCCGGTTGGGATTCTCGTCGGTGCGGCAGCGGTGCAAGCAGTGTGTCAATGCAGTAGGTCGCTTAAATGTAGTGAATCTTTGTGCGCCATATGTTTGGGCTGTCTGATTCACGCGATGTGGTAAATCTGTTTTGTATGTCTGATCTATCAAATATGTACTATGGTGTTGATTGGTTGTACTTTGGTTTATCACTGAGGTATACAATGTATCTGGGTGTATATGTCAAGTGGTTGGTGGGTTTGCTGTTTGGTATCGGCGAAGTTTTTCTAAGCGTGTTCTAGAGAGGGTTGGTTTTTTTGTGTAGGACGGCGTTGTAGTAGTAGTTTCTGGCGAACGGCGTTTCTTGGCCGTGGGGTTTTCGACGGGTTGCAACGGTTGTTGTGGTGGTTAGCATTTGATTCAGCGGTGTGTGGATTGGGTGTTAGCGCGGTCTTCCAGATAGTGCTACGTCATTGTGTTCGCTGGGGAAGCCAGATTCGCAGCTCGACGTTGAGATTGTTGTTCCTCAATTCCGGAAGGCCCATTCATCGCCTCCTGGTTGACAGAGGAGTTCAGATAGATTTCGGTTACTAGCTGACTGCTGTGGCGCTGAGCGCGGTGATGTTGTTTAGCAACTTATTCTGGGTTTTGGCGGCAGGAACTTGATCAAGCTCTCGCGCTCACGCGGTCGGCGCTAGGTGTCGACCGGGCGCGCAGCGCCGACGGCATGTGGCGCAGGTCGACGGGGATTGCGCGCATCGGTTGTGGCTTCGCGCTGAGCTCGGTGATTGTGGCGGTTTGAAGTGATGACTTGCGGCTGGTGATCTCGAACACGTGGTGTTTGCTGCTTATGGCAGTTGATATTGTGCGCATCGAGATTGGCGGTTAGGATGACTACTGGCGGATGTCTGCGGTTTGCTGGTTTGCTGAGCCTGCGAAGAACGCATCGAAATACGCGTGCGCGCGGTTACGCGTTGGTCAGGCGTGTATACCCATGGGGCGTTGGGGATGTCGATGTCATCGGAGTGAGTTCGCGGTGGTTTAGCGGATAAAGAAGTGATGTTGATGGCGCGCACAGGGGCTTGGCGAATTGGTTATGATCAGGGTGTTGGGTGGTTTGGGTTTTTGCTGAGGTTACTATGGTGGCGGTGGCGCTTACACTGGTGCTAGGTTCAGGTGTGTTTTGGTGAGCGTTATTTTGTAGTTTTTCGCTGGCTGATTAGACACAGCGTTCATGGAGAGAAGGTTTAAGTGGTGTTTCGTCATCGCGTCCAGTCGAGGTTGTTAACGGTGTCAAGTATTGTGTTGGTTAGCTCGTGCGTCTGCTCGACAGTCAGCTTGACAGCGTTTGTGTCCTGGACGTGAACCAACGGCGCCTCTATCTGGCTGCCAGTGTCGATGGTTCTATCGGCGCGCTGCGCGGTTGAGGTTTACACGCGATTTCGCGCGATGTTCGCTTGGGGTTAGCACTATTAGGTATTGCTTGGGCTGTTAGTGTGATGAAGGTGGCGTGGGTGGGGGTGTGACGTTTGGGTACTGGTTGGTGGTGGTGGTTATGTGACTTTAATGGTTTGGAGTTAGGTTAAAACTGTTATTAGTTGTGTGAATTTGTGTGGGATCGCATCTGCGCTGGTAGATGGTGTTTTTGGTAGGATAGAATCTGCGGAGTTTGGTTTGCGAGGGATGTGTTGTATGAGTTACTGTGTTGTGTTTATTGTAGCGTGCGAAAAGGGTGCTGTGTGTTGCAGATGAATGATTCAGGTAGGTTGGTGTGAATGTATGGGCTTAAGGTGGGCTGCGTTGGTGGTTAGCTTGATGTGCATGAGTGGGGTTGAAGTAGGAGTGTTGGAGCGTGATTACGTTGTGCTAGGTAGCACTGTACTTTAGCATTCGGTTAAGATTGCTTGCTTCTGATTTATGGTGAGCTGTTGTTTAGATTGCTTTACTGACTCAGCACTTAGCAGCACATTAGCGGTGAACGTATCTTGCGGTGATAAGATGCGGTGATTTTGCGTTTTGGTGTGTAGTTTTTGCTGATGATCGCGAGCTGTTTGTTATCGATGTCACGGTTTATAACGTTTGTGGTTTTGTTTAGTTGGGGTTGGATTGTGGTTTGTTTTTGGTTTAGTTTGTTAGCTTTGTATTGTGGTGTTGATTACGCGTATATAGTTAGATTGCATTAGGTTGAGAGATGATTTTTTACAGTGTATTTTTGATGTAGGTGTTTAGTTTGTTGGTAACATGGTTGATATGTTTTATATCGTTGTTTAAGGTTATGTTGTTGCAGTGATAGATGGGGTTGTGTTTGTTAGAGAGATTTAAATGTAGGTGGGGTTTATTGTATAAGTGCAGATGTAGATCTCGGTGTTTAGACATGTCGGAATACGTTTATGTCGGTTAGAACCACTTGTGCAACGCGCTGGATCTTTCAACACTGACTTCATCGCTTCTCAGGTGTCACGTTCAAGAATCGCGGGTTACGCCGCGGGTTGACGATCTTGCCGCGATGCTCGCGCAGATTGCCAGCGGGTGTGCACCAGCATGGAGCGCAAATGCGCTGAGGTTTAACGCTTACCGGTCACGGTGGTCACGTCTCGCTCGTTCAGCTCCAACGCCAGTGAGCGCAGCGACTGCTCACGAACCACGCGTCGGCGATGCGACGGATCTCAGCGGCTTCGCTCTCACGCACGTCATGCCGTCGGCTCGTAGCGAAAGGTTTTATGCCGCCTTTCTATCCGCCTGCTCGCGATGTCGCGGTGCGCCGAACGGATGCGGTCGGTCTTGTGCTCCGACTCGTAAACGTCTATGTTGATATGCATCCTGGCGTTGAAACGGTCGATGGGTGTGTCGTAATCGATGTCACCGACGCGCACCGCCGCGTTCTGCACGTCGTGCGCCTGGCAGAGCTTCATGTACGTCTCATGCTCGGACTCTGCGTAACATCCGGTCGTAATCCCAGGTGATCACCGCATCGATACGACCGGTTTGATCGCCTCGACCAGTGCTCGTATGTTGCGCGCTTGCGTGAGAACGAGATAGATGTTTTGTGAATATTGAGATAGTGTATAAAAAAAAAAATAAAATATTGAGGCCGTCGTGATTGCGCTGAGCTGGGCTCCGGGTGTCGCGCTGGACGGCTTCTTCCGAGGGTGGGCCGTCGAGGGTCGGGGTTTCGTCGTCAGGATTACACATCCCGGGAGCGGCCAGTTTGGCCAGTGCTGCCTCCAGGGTCGCGCGCGCCTGTGGGCTTAGCCAGCCGGTCAGTTTGGACATGCCGTCGCTTTGTTGGGTGCTTAGCGTCAGTCCGCGGCGCCGGGCGCGATCCTCGTCGCTGAACTGCCCGTCCGGGTTGAGGTAACAGGCCAGCCGATCGGCTGCCTTGCGAAGGCTCTCGGGGCGATGCTCGCTCGCCCAGCGGGCCAGATCGACCTCGGCGGCTTCCCGGGTAGGGGCATCAACCCAGCAGGGCAGCTCGTCGAAGAACCGGCGGATTACCGTCACGTGGGAGGCGCCGATTCGCCCGGCCCGTTGTGCGGCCGCGGTGGCCGCATACCGCGGCGCCAGCGGCTCGCCGGTCAACGCTTGGCGCGCACCCAGATCTTGGGCCTCATGGATCCGGCGATTCGCTTCGCCGCGGGTGATGCGCAATCGGTCGGCTAAGACGTGAGCGAACTTGCCGCCAATTTCAGCCGGTGTGGCTTGGCGGTCGACCTGGTTGATCAACTCATGACATGCCACGGGTAGCCGCCGCGTCTCGCGTTCGAGGAGCTCTAGGTACGTCAATTGCTCCGGCGTGGTCAATGCGTCGTATGAGTGCGCGACGATGCGTGAGACAACCTCGTGTAGCGCGGTGAAATCCGCCGCTATCTGCTCACGAGTACTCGAACTCATGTGGCGCTCCACGGGTTTTCGTGGGCGCTTTTGCGCTGTTCAGGGGTGGTTTCTGGTGTGTCGCTTGAGGATCGGCGTTTCGCGGGTGAAATGAGGGACGCGCACGCGGTCTGCCTCTAGGTTTCGGGGTTACCACACCAACCTCAACCGCAAGGACGATCCGCGTGCGCGTCAGTACTGCATTTAACCGCCTGTTGCAGATTCCGGGGGCATCGGTGAGCGATGTCGTCATCGGTGAGCGTGATGTCGAAGTCGTCCTGCGGCCTCGGGCGCGGCTGCTGCGCTGCCCGTGTGGCAAACAGATCCGCGCCGTCTATGACCGGCGCTGGCGGCGCTGGCGACACCTCGATCTGGGCAGGTGCCGGCTGTGGCTGGTCTATGCAATCCGCCGCTTGGAATGCCCTCAGTGCGGGGTCCGTACCGAAGAAGTGCCCTGGGCCCGGCCCGGGGCACGGCACACCCGCGATTTCGAGGACATGGTGTTGTGGCTGACCCAACGCAGCGACCGCACCACGGTGGCCACCCTGATGCGCTGCTCCTGGGAAGCCGTCACCGCGATCATCAACCGCGGTGTCGCCGAGCTGCTTGACAACCGCCGACTCGGCACGCTCTATCGGATCGGGGTCGACGAGATCTGCTACCGCCACCCGCACCGCTACCTGACCATCGTCGGTGACCACGACACCGGCACCGTCATCGACATCCAGCCTGGACGCAGCGAAGAATCCTTGGACAACTTCTATGTAGGACAACCGGATTCGACGCTGGCCACCATCAAGGCGGTGAGCATGGACGTCGGCAAGGCCTACGCCGGGGCCACCCGCACCCATCTACCGCACGCCACCATCTGCTTTGACCCGTTCCACATCATGCAGTGGACCAACCGAGCCCTCGATCGGGTCTACGCCGAATCAGCCACTGGACCCGGCCGCGCATTAATGACCTCCGGACAATGGAGGGCCGCTCGCTGGGCACTGCGCACCGGGCAGGACAAACTCACCGACGACAAACGCGCCCTGGTCAACCAGATCGCCCGCACCAACCACCGCATCGGCCGCGCCTGGACCCTTAAAGAACAACTCCGCGACCTCTACCGCCTTGAACACCCACCCGACGGGGCACGCCAACACCTGCGGCGCTGGATCACCGCCGCCAAACGCAGTCGCATCCCTGCCTTCGTAGCCCTCGGCAAACGCCTTCAGGTCTACTTCGAGGCCGTCATCGCCGCCGTCGAACTCGGACTATCCAACGCCCTCATCGAAGGCATCAACGCCAAAATCCGCCTCATCAACGCCCGCGGCTACGGCCACCACTCCGCCCAAACACTGACTTCAATGATCTACCTAACCCTCGGCGGCCTACACCCACAGCTACCCACAAGAACCTGAGGAGCCGCACTCATGTTCGAATACTATGCCAACCCACCGACATAAAATGTCGCCCTGCAACCACTGAAACCAAAGTGGTGCAAGTGATTTGACTACCCGACCGCCGCGGTCTCGGCTTCCCTTACTTCGGCCGCGGCGCGCTCGCCGGAGCGAATCGCACCATCGATCCACCCGCACATGATGGCCGAGCTTTCCGTCCCGGCCCAATGGATGCGACCACAGGGCTCGCGCAGGGTGTAACCGAATTCGGTCAGCACGCCGGTCGGGGCGTGGCTGATCATCCCGCCTCCGGAGTAGCGCTCGGTAGTCCAGTTCTGCTCGTGGTACTCGACGGGCGTTCTCGCCTTGTCGCCGAAGCGGTCGACAAGTTCGCCGATGACAGCTGCTTTGCGCTCGGCCTCGTCGAGCTTTGTCAGTCGACGCGCTGCCGGCCCTTCGGTGATGACGCACATGATCCCCGGGTCCCCGGTATCCGTGCAGGCGTCGATGGTAAGCGTGGCCAGCGACCCCGGCGCGGCCGACTGGCCGGACAAGCCGTCCGCACGCCAGAACGGCTCGTCGTAGACGATCGAGATCTTGATGACCGCGCCGCTGGGCATGCGCTGGTGCAGAAATGCGCGGTCCACCGGCAGCATCGGCTCGTAGACGATCGACGCCGCGATCGCCAGCGGGATCGCGACAATGACCCGCCGGGCCCGCACCGTCATGTCGTCCGCGCTGACTGTCACACGGTCGGCATCCTGGGTGATCTGCCGACACGGCTGCGAAAGGTGCAACGCGTCACCCAGCTCGGCTGTGATCGGGCGGTAGATGGCGCCCATCCCGCCGACCGGGCGGGCATCCTGGGCGCCGCCCTTGCCCGAAATGACGAAGGTGGGCCCGCCGCCAGACCCCATCTGCAGCAGCACCCACAGCAACGACGTCTCGGACGCTGCCGAGGTGTAGGTTCCGGCCAGGGCCATGTCCAGCATCTCGCGGGCCGGCCTGGACATGGTGTTCTTATCGAGCCATTCCCCCAGGCTGATACGGTCCCACTCCTCGGCCTTCTTCGCCTCCCACGGGGCTTCGCGCGGAATCGCTTTGCACATCTGGTCCACTTCGAGCAAACCAGCACCGAGGTTGGCGACCGCCCACGGGCTCATGGTCCACGGGATGGTGCCGCCGTAGCGGTGCTTCTTGCCGTCGACAATCATCATGGCGTCGCCGTCGTGGTGCTGCTTGTATGCCGGCACGCCAAACTCTTCCATCAGCGCATAGATCCGGTCCTGGCCCGGTCCGACCCACGCGCCGCCACGATCGATCCATGTTCCATCGGGGCGGTACTCGGTGAACGTGCGACCGCCGACTCGGTCCCGCGCCTCCAGCAAGGCCACCGAATGGCCCGCTTGTTTCAGCCGCAGCGCGGCCGTCAACCCCGCGAATCCCGCGCCGACCACGCAATAATCGACCTCTGACACGACTGGCTCCTCACCTGGCCCCGCTTCAGCAGCAAACTACACCGCTCGCGGTCCCCTCAGTAGCGGGTTCACCTGGATTTCTCGGGCGGTTCAAACGGGGCGCCCGCGTCATAGTGTGCGGATTGTGTTGATGCATACGGTGCGGACGCGGCGCAGCTCCGACGATTTGCCGCGCGGTGAACACCTGGCCGCCAAGATTGCGGAAGTCGCCGCCGATCCGGTTGCCGTCGAGCCGGAAACGGCGGAGATGGTGGCGAACCGCATCATCGACAACGCCGCCGTCAGCGCCGCGGCTGTGCTGCATCGGCCTGTCACGGTGGCCCGACAGCAGGCGCTGGCCCATCCTGCGCGGCAGGGGGCGAGGGTCTTCGGCGTCGAAGGTACCTATTCGGCGGAATGGGCGGCCTGGGCCAACAGCGTCGCGGTGCGCGAACTCGACTTTCACGACACGTTTTTGGCCGCGGAATACTCCCATCCTGGTGACAACATCGCTCCGCTCGTCGCTGTCGCGCAGCAGCTTGGCGTCCCCGGCACTGACCTGATCCGTGGTTTGGCTACCGCATACGAGATCCAAATCGACCTGGCCCGCGGAATCTGCTTGCACGAGCACAAGATTGACCATGTCGCGCATCTGGGTCCGTCGGTGGCCGCCGGTATCGGGACCATGCTGCGGTTGGACACCGAGACGATCTACCAGGCGGTCGGACAGGCGCTGCACCTCACGACCAGCACCCGCCAATCTCGCAAAGGTTTGATCTCCAGCTGGAAGGCGTTCGCGCCGGCACACGCCGGAAAGATTGCCATCGAGGCGGTTGACCGGGCGATGCGCGGGGAGGGGTCGCCGGCGCCCATCTGGGAGGGCGAGGACGGCGTGATCGCCTGGCTGCTGGGTGGACCCGAGCGCGAATACCAGGTGCCGTTGCCCGCTCCCGGCGAGCCCAAGCGCGCCATTCTGGACAGCTATACCAAGGAGCACGCAGCGGTATATCTTTGCCGTCGCGCTGCAGGACGGGAGCTCGCACCACGAACGCTCCTACGCCCCCGAGCGGGCCCACCGGCCCGACACCGTCGAACTGTGGCACAAGATCTCAACGGTCGAGGATCCCGAGTGGACCCGCCGCTACCACTCGACCGATCCGGCCGAGAAGGCGTTCGGGGCGCGTGCCGAGGTCACGCTGAAGAGCGGGGAAGTGATCTTCGACGAGCTGGCGGTGGCGGACGCCCATCCGTTGGGCGCCCGGCCGTTTCAGCGCCAGCAGTACGTGCAGAAGTTCACCGAGCTCGCCGGCGATGTTGTGGAACCGGGTGAGCGGGAAAGGTTTCTGTCCATCGCGGATTCTTTGGCCGATCTCACGGCCGGCGCTCTGGGTGCGCTCAATGTGGTGGTTGATCCGCTGGTGCTACAGAAGGCACCGGTGATTCCGCCGGGGATCTTTCGGTGACTGAAACCGGTTGGCGGACAAAAAATTCGGTTGGCAACGAATTACGGAGGTCCACCGTACTGCCATACCAGCGAGTGGTCGCCGGTCATCGTCGGGTTGCACCACAGCGTCCTGCCATTGACGTCCTGGGTCGTCGCGTGCAACACCGTGCATGTATCACCCGGTGCCGGTGCGTCGGCCCGGGCGACACCGCCTTCGGCGGCGAATGCGATCGGTGAGACAGCAGCAATCGTTGCCAGCACGGCGAACCGAAGTCTGCTCATAATGGATGCCCCCTAGGCCCACGCCGACCCGACTTCACGGTATCCGGCAAAGAAGTCGCAGGCAAAGGATTCTTCGCCCCAACTTGAGCACGCACGCCTAGAACACGTTCTAGTCTGTGGAACCATGGGATTTCTGAAGCCCGAGCTGCCGCAAGTCGACATGGCCGAGTGGAACAAGGGCACCCGTAGCGAAAAGATCCGTCCGATGGCCAAGCACTGGGCCGAGGTGGGCTTCGGCACGCCGGTCGCGCTGCACCTCTTCTACGTCGCCAAAATCCTGCTCTACATCCTCGGCGGCTGGTTGTTCGCGTTGACCACCAAAGGCGTTAACGGATTCACGGGCGTCGCGTCGTGGTGGTCGGAGCCGATCGTGTTCGAGAAAGTCGTGCTCTACACGATGCTGTTCGAGGTGATCGGGCTGGGTTGCGGGTTTGGGCCGCTGAACAACCGGTTCTTCCCGCCGATGGGCTCGATTCTGTACTGGATGCGGTTCGGCACTATCCGGCTGCCACCCTGGCCGAATCGGGTCCCGCTGACCAAGGGCACTAAGCGCACCCCGATTGATGTCGCGCTGTATGCGCTGTTGCTTATCGTGACGCTAGGGGCGCTGATCTCGGATGGCACCGGCCCGGTACCGCGAGCTGGGCACCACGATCGGGCTGCTGCCGGAGTGGAAGATCGTGCTAATCCTGTTGACTCTCGGGGTGCTCGGACTGCGCGACAAGGTGATCTTTCTGGCCGCCCGTGGCGAGGTCTACGCGACCCTGGCGGTGACCTTCCTCTTCGGCGGGGTCGACATGATCGTCGCGTCCAAAGTGGTGTTCCTGGTGATCTGGATGGGCGCAGCGACATCGAAGCTCAACAAGCACTTCCCCTTCGTCATCTCCACGATGATGTCCAACAACCCGTTGGTGCGACCCCGGTTGCTGAAACGACTCTTCTTTGAGAAGTTCCCGGATGATCTGCGGCCCGGGCGGCTGTCACGATGGCTGGCGCACCTGAGTACCGCCATCGAGATGCTGGTGCCGCTGCCGTTGTTCTTTTGCCACGGCGGCTGGCCCACCGTGGTGGCCGCTGTCGTGATGGTGTGCTTCCACTTGGGAATCCTCGTCTCGATCCCCATGGGGGTGCCGCTGGAGTGGAACGTCTTCATGATTTTCGGCGTGTTGTCGTTGTTCGTCGCGCACGCCCGCTTGGGGTTGAGCGACCTGAAACACCCCGTGCTGGTGGCGATCCTATTTATCGTCATCGCGGGAATTGTCGCCCTGGGCAACATGTTCCCGCGCAAGATCTCGTTCCTGCCGGCGATGCGGTACTACGCCGGAA
Organism: uncultured Actinomycetota bacterium; assembly: GCA_963730415.1. Classification (GTDB taxonomy): domain Bacteria; phylum Actinomycetota; class Actinomycetes; order Mycobacteriales; family Mycobacteriaceae; genus Mycobacterium. The sequence continues at coordinate 279,537 of CAVSSC010000012.1, forward strand.
ACTGGGACACCACGCTGTGGTGCATCAAGCCCTCGGCGAACGACAAGATCACCAGGGGCATTGTGGCGATCGCGAGCATGCCGCAGGCCCAGTTGGAGCGGTTCTACGGCAGCCCGGAGGCGGCGCAGATCCCGATCTACATGGGGTATGCGTTCCGCGGTTTCAACACTCACGGCCGGGCGCTGTTCACGTTGGCGCACCGCGCCATGGCGGGCCAGAACGAGGACGACTACGTCATCACCGACGGCGAGCGGATCTGCAGCACCGCCATCGGCTGGAATTTCGGTGACGGCCACATGCACAACGAGCAACTGATCGCCGCAATGCAGGAGCGCTGCCGCTTCGAGCCGGGTGAAGTGCGAGTGGTCTTGCTCGACGCGCAGCCGATCCACAAGCAAACCCAGGCCTATCGGCTGGTGGATGCGGCGACCGGCGAGTTCGAGCACGGCATCGTCAAAGTGGCCGACATGGTGACCCGGCAACCCTGGGCCGACGACGTCCCCGTCCAGGTGTTGTCGAACGCCACGCCAGAGTGACGCTCGGGCGTCAGGACCTAAGCCCCCGCCCGGACCTCCTGTGCTGCGGCGACCATGTTCTTCAGCGACGCGGTCACCTCGTCGACCGATCGAGTCTTCAGCCCGCAGTCCGGGTTGACCCACAGCCGCCCAGCCGGTACGGCTCGCAACGCTGCGCGCAGCGACTCGGCCATCTCGTCGGTGCTCGGCACCCGCGGCGAGTGGATGTCATAGACACCCGGGCCGACGCTATTAGCGAAGCCGACCGAGTTCAGGTCGTCGAGCACCTCCATGTGTGAGCGCGCCGCCTCGATGGACGTGACGTCGGCGTCCAAGTCGGCGATCGCCCCAATCACCTCACCGAATTCCGAGTAGCACAGATGAGTATGGATCTGCGTCGAGTCGGCGACACCGGAGGTAGCCAAGCGGAAAGCCCCTACGGCCCAACGCAAATAGTCGTCCTGATCGGCGCGGCGCAGCGGCAGTAGCTCACGCAGCGCGGGCTCGTCGACCTGAATGACCGCGATACCCGCGGCCTGCAAGTCCACGGTCTCGTCGCGAATGGCCAGCGCCACCTGGTTGGCGGTGTCGGCCAGCGGCTGATCGTCACGGACGAACGACCAGGCCAAGATCGTGACCGGCCCGGTCAACATGCCCTTCACCGGTTTGTCGGTCAGGGACTGTGCGTAGGTGATCCACTCGACTGTCATCGGGTGGGGCCGGGACACGTCGCCGTAAAGGATCGGCGGACGCACGCAGCGGCTGCCGTAAGACTGCACCCAACCGTTCTGCGTGGCGAAGAAGCCCTCCAGCTGCTCGGCGAAGTATTGCACCATGTCGTTGCGCTCCGGCTCGCCGTGCACCAGCACATCGAGCCCGAGTTGCTCCTGCAGCTTGATGACGTCGGCGATCTCCTGTTTCATTCTGCTGACGTACTCGGCCTCGTCGATCTCACCAGCCCGAAAAGCCGCGCGGGCCTTGCGGATCGCCGAAGTCTGCGGATAGGAGCCGATGGTCGTTGTCGGCAGCGGGGGCAGGTGCAGCCGGGCGTCCTGCTCGGCGCGGCGCTGCGCCGCATCACCGCGGTGTGTACCCGACGCGACGATCGAGGCGATACGGGCCCGGACCCGGTCGTTGTGCAGACGTGGATCGCTGCGACGGGAGGCCACGGCGGCATTGGACGCCGCGATCTCGTCGGCGACCGCGTCGCGTCCGTCGCGAAGTGCGCGCGCCAGTGCTACCACCTCGGCGACCTTCTCCTGTCCGAACGCCAACCAGCTGCGCAGGTTGTCGTCGAGACCTGTTTCAGGCTCCAGCGAGTACGGCACGTGCATCGTGGAACACGAAGTCGAAACCGCCACTGTGGCAGCAGAACCCAGCAGGGTGGCCAGCTTGGCCAGCGCCGATTCCAGGTCAGTACGCCAGACGTTGCGTCCGTCGACAATGCCGGCCACCAAGGTTTTGCCGGCCAGCTCAGGCACCGCCGCGACTGCCGTCTGCGCACCGGCAACTAGGTCGACGCCGATCGCTTCGACCGGTGTGCGGGCCAGCCCCGCCAAAGAGGCACCGGGGTCGCCGAAGTAGGTGGCAACGTAGATGGCGGGCCGGTTGCCCACCGAGCCCAGCGCGTTGTATACCGCCTCGGCGAATGCCGGCGCGTCGGGCGAGATGTCGGTCACCAGCGCCGGCTCGTCGAACTGCACCCACTGCGCCCCGTTGTCGGCAAGCAGAGACAACAGCTCGGAGTAGATCGGCATCAGCTCCTCGAGCCGCTCGATCGGTGCGCCCGCGCCGTTGACGCCCTTGCTCAGCAATAGGAAAGTGATCGGGCCGATGACGACCGGACGAGCTGGAACCCCTTGTCCAAGCGCTTCTTTCAGCTCGGAGAGCACTTTGTCGGGGTTGAGCGCGAACCGGGTTGCGGGCTCGATTTCGGGAACCAGGTAGTGGTAGTTGGTGTCGAACCACTTGGTCATCTCCAGCGGCGCGATGTCGTTGTTGCCGCGCGCGAGGGCGAAGTATCGGTCCAAATCGTCCGAGATGTTTGCGGTCCGGGCCGGCAGCGCGCCGAGCATAACCGCCGTGTCGAGTATCTGGTCGTAGTAAGAGAAGGTGTTCACCGGCACCGAATCCAGGCCGGCAGCCGCCAGGTGAGACCACATGTCGCGGCGGAGTGTCGCGGCGACGGACTCCAGCTCCGATCGGCTGGTGCGTCCGGCCCAGTAGCCTTCGGTCGCGCGTTTGAGTTCGCGTTTCGGGCCGATGCGTGGGGAGCCGGTAACCGTAGCGGTGAATGGTGAGGGGGTCACGATTTCGTCCTATCGATCGACGGGGTGGTCACCGCCGACGGACGAGCAGCCGATTCCGTTTGCGGTGCGCACCTTCGGCACACAATCCGCAACGGCTACGGCCAAACGCCCATTCCACGAGGCGATGAGCCGCCGGACGCGGCGCGCCCGGCACAGCCGGCAGGTCTTCGGACTCGCAGGCGCGCACCCAGTGGTGCTCCGCCCGGCCGACGATGCGGCCCGCAATGGGCCGCTGAGGAGCCGGGCAGGGTTTCTAGTGGCCGTCGCTTCCCAGTCCCAGATTTCTTAGGACCAGTGCCTATAAGACGGCGGTCGTTCCTGCATACCGCTGCGGGACAGTCCCGGACTCTCACCGGGTTCCCTCTCGCGAAGCGTTACTAACGTGCTTCGCTCGATGCCGACGCCGCGGTGTGCGGCGACAGCAGACCAGCTGCGTAGCGGAGTTTACTCCGTTGCTTGCCGGAGTCGGCTCGCCAGGGCCTCGGCGATGGGAATCTCGCCGTTGTTGAAGTCGATGGTCCTGCCGATCGTCGAGTCGTCTGCCAGCGCGGCCGCCACCACGAGCGCGACGTCGGCGCGCGAGACTTCGCCTTTGCCTTTACCTAGTGCGATGCGGCCGGTCGGTGCATCCAGGGTGAGCCGCCCCGGACCGAGGACGGTCCATCTCAGGTCGCTGGCGCGTAGGTGGGCATCTGCTGCCGCCTTGGCCTCCGCATACGGGAAGAACGGATCATCCTGCGGTACACCGTGATCTGGACCCGCACCGAAGTAGGACACCATCACGAACCGCCGTACACCGGCCTGCGCGGCGGCATCGATCACCCGAATCGCCGCGTCACGGTCGACGGCGTAGGTCCGCGCCGGGTTGCCGCCGCCGGCCCCGGCGGAGAAGACCACCGCATCATGGCCGGCCAGCAGACTCGCCAGCCCATTCGTGTCGAGCTGCTCGATGTCGGCCACGATCGGGCGGGCGCCGGAGAGGCTAGCCGCGACATCATCGGAGTGTTCGGGATTGCGGAAGACCGAGCTCACCTCGTCGCCGCGATCGGTCAGGATGCGGGCCAGCTGCAACGCGACCTTTCCGTGGCCGCCGATGACGACGATGCGTGCCATGCCTCCGAAAGTACCGCTACGAAAGCGAGATGCGACCCATGATCAGATCGATGATGGGCTTGCCCGGCGGGAATGCCCCGGTGAGTGATGCCATCGTGTGCCCGTAGTCCACCAGCAGCGTGATTCCATTGATGCCAAAGGCGGCGGCGCTGTTCAGGAACGCCATGACATCGCCCATCTGCTCCGGGGTGTGGACTTTGGAGCCGGTTTCGTCACGGTAGTCCTGCGCGAAGGTGAGCCACAGGTCGGCGTTGGCCTGGGCCAACGGGGTGTCGGTCGGACCCGGGCAAATCGCGTTGATCCGGATGCCCTTCTTCAGCAGCGGATAGCCCTGGGTCGCCACATAGGCATTGACGGCCTTCTTGCTGAACCCGTAGTGGATGATGCCTTCGGCCTCGTGCGCCGATACCCACTCCTGAGCGGCCGCGTAGTCGGGCGTGGCCAGGAACTCCTGCAGCAGCGGCAGATCGTTTTCCCAACCCATGCCGGCCACCGAGGAAATGAAACAAATGGCCGAGCCAGAGGGCAGCCAGCCCTTGTCGATCAGGCGCTCGATGAGATAGCGGTGGCCGATGAAGTTGATCTTCATCAGGTCTGGCCCCTCGGCAATCCCGGCGGCGGAGAACACCGCATGAACCGGTCCACCCACTTGCTCGAGCGCGGAGTCGATCGAGGCGGGGTCGCGCAGGTCGACCTGTAGTGCCTGGGCGACGTCGTAGTTCACCGGCGCGTAATCCATCACTATGACTTCGGCGCCGAGTTCAGCTGCTGACTTGGCCGCCGCGGCGCCCATGCCGGTCGCGCCGCCAACAACGAGTGCCCGCTTGCCGTCATAGCGCAACCGGTCGATAACAGTCATGGAATTCCTCTCTTGGGCCACCTACAAGGCCATTACTAACTGCCCTACTGTATGAAGAACAGTTATTTGGTTCAATACCTACTTGCCCCGAACCGCGACACCCCGCAAAACCGTGTCACGGGCATGCACCAGTGCCGCGCGTTTGCCGACTTCGTAAAGAATGTTTTCCGGTATCCACTGCAAGCCGATGACGCACCGAGCCAGCATCGTGGTGGACGGAGCGTCGATACTTATTTCCCCTGACCGGATCCCCTCGGAGAGCAGTGTTTTCATCTGCCGAAGTCGCGTGGCATACAGCCAACCGGGGTTGGGCGTGTCCGGCGGCGATTGGCGCATCCAGGCGAGCTGAATCCTGAACTCGTCGGAAAACCGATCGAGCGCATTGACGTTGACCCAGCTCAGCGCATCCAGCTTCTCGATGGGTGTGGCATCCGAGCGCAGGACGCTGACCCAACCCGCCTCAACCTTCTTCCCGAAGGATTCCATGATCGATGCGAGGAGTTCGTCCTTTGATCCGATCACCCGATAGACGGTTCCGGTACCAAGACCGGCCGCGGACGCGATGTCCCTGATGGTGGTGACTTCGTAACCTCTGCGGCCAAATTCTGTTCGTGCCACCGCACGGACGAGTGCCGCTTTGTCGCTGGGGTCTGCGTCGCTGTCGTCGGACCAGGTCTCGATGACGTCATTGGCGGCGGTAAAGGCTTTGGACCGGTCCAGTACCGAGTCGGTCGGCGGCCGGGTTGCCAACCCCTGCAAAATGATTCGGCAGAGCAGCCCGGCCACTTGGTCGGCGGGAGATTTGTGGCGCATGACGTCAAGGCCGACCTGCAGCATGGTCTGGCAAATACGGTCGGCCAACGTAGGAAGATCGATGTCGGATTTGATGTAGCCGCTCCACCTGCCGGCGCGCAGCGTTTGCAGCATCGCCTCTTGAATCGCGATGGGCCGCTGCTGCGTCAGCTTTATCAACTCCGGATCTGTGCTTGGCCCCTCGTAGAACGACATCTGCAGTGCGGCCCGATGGTGCACGGCACAGTTGGCGATCGCCGATCCCAGCTCGATGATCTGCTCGGAAACCGGACGGGGATCGGGTTCGTCCAACCGCGCCTGCGCGGTCCGCCCGATACGATCCAGATCATCCTGATAGCGGCGGATCAACTCGACGAGGATCGCCTCTTTGGACTCGAAATGGTGATACAAGCTGCCTGGAAGAATGCCTGCTGCGTCGGCGATCTCCTGCAACGACGTCCGCAATCCCGAAGATGCGATCAACGACGCCGCAGTTGCGAGGATCTCGGCGCGGCGTGTCCCGGAATCGGCTGTGCCACCGGCTCGCAACGACTCGGCCTTCGCCATGATCAGCGGCGCGCAAATCCGGACGACTGCGGATTCGCGAACATACGCATTCGTCCTCTCACCGAACCAAATCTTTGTTAGAGGCTATCAGACTGTGCACGATGAATGCGCTGCACAAAGCGGTGAAAGCCCATCCTAGAGCGCGGGGCCGTCCCAGCCGTCGCGTGCGACCACCTCATCGACGGGCCGCCGACGGGCCGGCCGGAACGTGTGGCCCGCACGGAGGCGGCCCACTGGCAGTAGACAACCCTGGACATACGTTTGCGGAATTCCGAGCAGCTTTCGGACTTCCTCTTCGCGATGCAGGTGCAAAGTCGTGATGCATGTCCCGTATCCGCGGGTGTGCAAGGCCAGCTGAAAATTCCACACCGCGGGAAAAATCGAACCGTACAGCGTGGCCAGGTGAAACGACTCGTCGCCATCAATGCGCGGCAAGTACGGTTCATAGCAAGGGATTACCAGCAACGGCACCCTCGTTAGGTTTTCGACCAACCACTCCGTCGACGACATGATCCGCCCCTCGGGCGTGCCGGGCGGCATCAGGTCGGCAAGCATCTGTCCGCCGACCCGCAGCAGATACGCTTCGCGATACAGCTCGGCGATCTTGTTGCGCAGAACAGGATCGGCGACCACCAGCCACCGCCAAGCCTGGGCATTCGACCCGTTGGCGGCCTGCAGGCCGATACGCAGGCACTCGCGGATGTCCCCGAGGTCGACGGGCGCGTCCAGGTCGAGCGACTTGCGTGCTGACGGGGTTGCGGTGAGCAGGTACTCGATCTCCATCATTGCGTTCCTGCGGCCGATGCTTCCGGTAGCTGACCTCTCTTCGCAAGGCGCGCACCGAGTTCAGTGAGGTACCGGTCGGGCCCACCGAGAAGCGCGCTCCAGCTCAGCAGGCGCTTGAGGTAAAGATGAGCATCGTGCTCCCAGGTGTAGCCGATGCCGCCCAACACCTGGATTGCGGTGTCGCCCACGGTGGCCAGTCGCCCGGCGAACGCCTTCGCCCGAAGCGCAGCAAGATGTCGCTCACTGCAAGCTTGGTCGGCGGCCGGGAACGCATCTGAGGCCCACAGCGCGTGGATCACACCGCTGCGGGCCAGCTCGACGGTCTCATACATGTCAACACACAGATGCTGGATCGCCTGGAACGAGCCGATCGGCTGACCGAATTGCTTTCTGGTTTTCGCGTATTCGACGGCGAGGTCCATGACTGCGCGCGCGGCGCCGAGCGCGTCGGCGGCCGCCGCGATCAGCACGTCGTCAATCACCGCCGCGACGTCTTCCGGGGGAGCCGCGGCCAGTCGTTGCGCGGGTGCTGCGTCGAACGTGACACGGAACTGCTTGCGGGTCTGGTCGATACCACGCTCGCGCGCGACTGAAATCCCGGACAAGTCGGTCTTCACCGCGAAAAGCCCAGTGCCTTCGGAATCCTCGGCGAGTGCTAACAGGACGTCGGCGGCAGCGGCGTCGGGCACCCCGCCGATCTCGCCCCGCAATACGATGTCGTTACCCTGCCGGCCCGCGGCAACGGAAGTGTTCTCGAAATCCAGGAAGCAGACGGTGGCGACCGTGGTGCCGTCCGCGATCCCGCTCAACAGCTCCGCCGCAGAATCGTTAGCGCCGAGCCGGGTCAGTGCCCGCGTGGCGGCTACCGCGGTCGACAACCACGGCCCCGGATGCAGCCCGGCGCCTAGCTCTTCGGCAACGATGCCGGCCTCGACCATCGTCATGCCGGCCCCGCCGTACTCCTCCGGCACCAGCAGGCCGGTTGTTCCGAGATCGGCAAGACCACGCCACACCTCTTTATTGGTGCCGGTCGGATCGTCGAGCAGCGGTCGCACGTGGTCCGAAATCGGTGCCTTTTCGGCGAGAAAACGCCGCGTGGTGTCGCGCAGCGCTACCTGCTCGTCGGTGAGTTCGAGGTTCATTTGCGCGGCAACCCGAGTACCCGCTGCGCGGTGATGTTCTTGTTTATCTGACTTGTGCCGCCCGCGATGGTCAGCGAGCGCGATGTCAGACGGTAGTTTGCCCACGGCGCGCCCGCGCCGCGGGTACCCAGCACGTCAAAGGCCAGGGCAGCCAGGTCCTGCCCGATTTCACCCCACACCGTCTTGGCGAGGCTGGCCGACCCCAAGGCAACAATGTCAGGGCCGCCATGCAGTGTCGCCGAGATCGACCGCTGGCACAGGACTTCGAGATACTTGATGCGGACCGCGATTTCGCCGAGGCGCCGCAGCGTCACGGGGTCTTCAAGGGCGGCGCGCGCGCTTCCGTCCTCAGCCGTGGCGAGATCATTCACCAGCTCTTCGAGCCTTACCTGCATCTCTGCGTACAACCTGGCGGCCCCGGCGCGTTCGTGGCTGAGCGTGGTGGTGGCCACCTGCCAGCCCGCATTCAGCGGCCCGAGCAACGCGTCTGCCGGCACCCGCACGTCGTGAAAGAACACTTCGGCGAAATCGGCGTCGCCGTTGAGCGTGACCAGCGGACGGACTTCGATGCCGGGCAGTGTCATGTCGACAATCAGGCAGGAGATCCCCTTGTGCTTCGGTGCGTCGGGATCGGTGCGCACGTACAGCTGGCACCAGTCCGCCCGATGCCCGAGCGAGGTCCAGATCTTCTGGCCGTTGACGATGAAGTCGTCACCATCCCGCACCGCGCGGGTGCGCAGTGCCGCGAGGTCGGACCCCGCTTCGGGCTCCGACATCCCTTGGCACCAGATATCGTCGGCGCGCATCATGCGGGGGAGCAACGCGAGCTTCTGGGCCTCGGTACCGTATTGCATGATGGCCGGCGCGATGTTGTTCAACCCAATGACGTTGAGCGGCATCGGGGCTCGGGCGCGTGTGGTTTCTTCGGTGTAGACCAGTTGCTCGAGAACTGTCGCGCCGCGGCCGCCGTACTCGCGAGGCCAAGAGACAGCGGCCCATCCCGCGTCTGCCATCGTCCGATTCCAAACGCGCAGCGTTTCGAACGCGGCATCGTCGCGGCCGGCGGGCCGTCGGGCGGCCACCAGCTCGTCGGTCAGGTTCGCGGACAGCCAGTCGCGCAGCTCGGTGCGGAACTGTTCCACTTCCGCTGGGTACGAGAAGTCCACTTTTCCTTATCTCTGGCCCTTTAAGCTGAACGGTCTTTGTTGGCTCGCTTCGCGATTGACTGCGACCAAGCCGGACTCTACGTTTGAGCAGATATTTGGTCAACAACGTTCGTGACTGTGCGCGACGCCGCGAGCGGTCGATCGTATGAGGGGTCCGTCGTATCGTGGCAGCAGGTGCGCGTCCCTGGGACCATTGCGATGGCTTCCTCGGTGAGCAGCGATTGCGATTCGTTCATGAATTCCACGAGGCAGACGCGATCGACGATCGCCCAACGTCCGTCGCGCCGCTCTAGACGATCTACATAACGACCGCCGGAGATCGTCATGTGATTTGCCGGTTCGCGGTCGGTCCCGATGAACAGGTAGTAGGTCTCGGCGTGGGCTTCGTCGCCGTCGATGTCGACGGTGTGGTTCAGCAGATAGTGCTGATACCGCGTCTGGTTGCTGTGATAGGCGAGTGCCCAGTCGATGAAATCGTCTACCTCGCCTACAAATCCGACGTGGTCGTCGATGGCGCCGTCGTGGTAGGCCGATCGCAAGAGTGCACGATCTTGCCGGTCGATTCCGCGCGCGTAGCGCTGCATGCAGTCGTAAATCTCCGCGCGGTCGGTGAGGCGCTTGACCTGGTCTCGCAACTCGTCATCCACGATCAGCTCCTGTTGCGTTGGGGTTCAGGGAATGCGACATCAGCGTCGTCTGGCATCGCGTTGACGCCGCGTCGCTCACACACTTCCAGCACCTCATCGACGATCGACGCCGGCACGAAGAACTTCTCGGTCGATGAGATCTGCTCGAGATTTGTCTCGATATCTTCCGCTGTCGGATCGGTCTCGGCGTCCGCCAGCCACCCTTCGCTTAGGCCGACGAACACCCGCGCGTAGCGTCCGGCGGCGGCTGAATAGTTACGGTGGGTGAACGTGCAGGCACTGCTCGCGAGGAAGGTCACCAGCGGCACGACGAGTTCGGGCCTAATGGCCCGCATGAAGCCGGATTCGGCGAGGAACTTCTCGTCACCAACCGTCTCCGTAACCATTCGCGAGAAACCAGTGGGCATAACGGAATTGGCGAGTATTCCGTGCGCTTCGCCTTCGATCGCGATCACGTTCGTCAAGCCCACCAGGCCGGCTTTCGCCGCGGCGTAGTGAGCCTCCATCGGCTGACCGAAGATGCCGGCGGAGGACGAGATGAACACGAATCGTCCGCCCCCGTTGTTCTTCATCACGCGATACGCGGGCTGAGCTAGATAAAAGCCGCCGTCGAGATGCACGCGCAGCATTCGAGTCCACTCGTCGGGCGAGAGGTCCTCGAATGGCACACTGCCGAAAATTCCAGCGTTGCTGATGACCGCGTCGAGGCGCCCGAATGCGTCCACGGCAGCGTCGATAATCGCTTGGCCGCCTGCGGGACTGTCGACCGAGTCGTGGGAGGCGATTGCCGTGCCACCCGCCTTCCTGATCTCGTCGACCACTTCATCGGCGACACCAGAGTCGGCGCCGTCATCGGGGAGGCCACGCATCGAGCCGCCGAGGTCGTTGACGACCACCGCAGCGCCGCGGCGGGCCAGGTCCAGCGCGTACAGCCGACCGAGTCCGCGTCCGGCGCCGGTGACCACAGCGACGCGATCGGTGAAGTCAATCATGGTGTGCTCCTGAGCAAGTGCAACCGACTGCCTGATCTGATTGACCGCAGGTGGAACCGGACCCTACGCTGGAACAGATATTTGGTCAACAAGTCGTGTGGTTCGGAGGTCGATGGCAAGCGACGCTCGTGGCGACCGGTTGCAGGGCCTCGGCATGCTTGCCTCTGCACTTGCGGGCCGACCGGTGGCGGTCGCCGAACTGCCACCGGGTGAACCTTCGTGGACGGACGGCCAGACGATTTACATCGATGCTGCCGCGCGAGCCCGTGCGAAACTCGAGGCGGTTGCCGTACAGGCGTCGATGATCGCGGCCGGCAGCCTGGATCCCGACGTCGTGGGTTCCCTTATCCGCCACCCCCGGATGGCCAGGCGCTATCTGGCGGTCGAGGGTCACCGCGCACTGGTCAGCAATGCTGACCTACTACCAAGCGTCTTGGCGTCGGTCGGCAACCGCGATATCGCTGGGCGCAGCGATTCGCCCGCCGCTTCGCTGAGCATTGCCGCCGGACGGGCTGCGATCGACGACCCGGCGCCCGGTTTTGGCGTGATCCGCGCGGCGAAGGTGGTGGCTGCGTCCTCCCGAGCGGCCAAGCAACAGGACCAGGCGAACCCCGAGCATGTCCCGCGAGGCCCCGGCAAACAGGAAGGCGCGCAGGAACTAGAGGAGCTCGACGATGGCGAGATCGACGACTCCGACGATCCAGACTTGTTCACCAGCCCGGTTGGCGGGGGCGGCTTTATAGGCAAATGGTTGAAGAAGATGCTGTCTTCAACACGGAAGTCGCGTAGTAGCGGCGGTGGACCGCCCGGCGCGGATACCCCGACGCATCGCACGAACCCATCCGCGAACCGCGGTGCGTACGCCGTATCGTCGCTGGCGTCAACCTCGAGCGAGGACGTCAACGACGACGAAGCTAAAACCGCCGCGGACGGCGTGAGGTATCCGGAATGGGACGTCACGCGCAAGAGCTACCGGCCCGCGTGGTGCACCGTGCGGGAGGTCGAGCCGAAGATCAAGTCCGCCTCTTTTGAGGCGACCCCGCCGATCGACGATGCCATCGGCGTGCGGCGGCCGCTGTCACGACTGGGAATGGGTCTGCACCGTCGCCACCGCCAGCCGCAGGGAGACGACATCGACATCGACGCGGCGGTTGAAACCCGCGTCGAGGTGCGGGCCGGGTCGGTGCCCGACGAGGCGGTGTACCTCGACAGCCTGCGGCGCAGGCGTGACCTGTCGGTGCTGCTCCTCCTCGATGTGTCGGGGTCGGCGGCGGAGGCCGGGACGCTGGGGCGGACGGTGCACGAACAACAGCGGGCGGCGGTCGCCGACCTCACCGTTGCACTGCACGACCTGGGTGACCGGGTTGCGCTGTACGCCTATTACTCGCAGGGCCGGCGCGCGGTGAGCGTGGTGCCCGTGAAACGGTTTGACGACCACCTAAACGCCCAAGTCATAAGGCGTCTCAACAGCCTGGAACCCGGCGCTTACTCGCGCCTCGGCGCGGCCATCCGCCACGGCTCGGCGGTCTTGGAGACGCGCGGCGGTACGTCACGCCGGCTGTTGGTGGTGCTTTCCGACGGACTCGCATACGACCACGGATACGAGCGGGCCTACGGTGCCGCTGACGCGCGCCGCGCTTTGACCGAGGCCCGCCGCCGGGGCACTGGCTGCGTATGCCTGACGATCGGTGCGGGAACCGACGTGCGATCGCTGCGCAGAGTGTTCGGCAGCACCGCGCATGCGAGCATCGCGCGCCCAGATCAACTCGCCGGTGTGGTTGGACCGCTATTCCGGTCCGCACTGCGCTCGGCAGAGGTTCGCCGGAAGGTGTCGTGACGAACACCCTGATCGGGCCAACTCTCCTGATGCCAAGTCCCAGAACGGAGTTGGCGCATCATTGTTCCGGACCACCTCGTCAGGGCACTTGAAACAAACATCTGTTCCGGTTAGGCTCCAATCGCCGGGAGTATCAGAAGGGAAGCTATGGCCAACGAGTCCGGGCTTGCTTGCCGGAACGGCGGGACCCGCGAGGCGGAGATGGTACGGCCCTATTACAAGGCGGTCGGCAGCGAAGAGGCCATTTTCAAGGCGGCATACCGCCAAGGCCTGGCACTCGTCCTGAAGGGGCCGACGGGTTGCGGCAAGACCCGATTCGTCGAGGCGATGGCCTACGATCTCGGCCGGCCGCTGATCACCGTCGCCTGCCATGACGACCTCACCACCGCGGACCTGGTCGGCAGGTATCTGCTGCGGGGTGACGAGACGGTGTGGGTGGACGGACCGCTGACCCGCGCGGTGCGTGAGGGAGCGATCTGCTATCTGGACGAAGTGGTGGAGGCCCGACAGGACACGACCGTGGTGCTGCATCCGCTTGCGGACCATCGGCGGCAGCTGCCCATCGAGCGACTCGGTGTCACGCTGGACGCGGCGCCCGGATTCGGCCTAGTGGTGTCCTACAACCCCGGCTATCAGAGCGTGCTCAAGGACCTCAAGGATTCGACACGTCAGCGGATGGTCGCCGTCGAATTCGGTTTCCCCGCGGCCGATGTCGAAGAGGGGATCGTTGCACACGAGGCGGGCGTGGACGGTTCCACCGCAGCTGAGCTGGTCCGCTTCGGACAGGCCATCCGCCGCCTGGAAGCCGGCGGGCTGCGCGAGGTCGCATCGACTCGCGTGCTGATCGCGGCGGGCAGGCTTGTCGCAGAGGGCCTGACGATGCGAGAGGCGGCTCGGGCTGCGATCGCCGGGCCGCTCACTGACGATGTGGCTGTGGGCAAAGCTCTGGGCGAGATGATCGAGATCTATCTGGTCGGGGCGGATGAGTCCGATGATTGACGCTGTATACCGCCACCGCTAGGGTCTGAACAAATATTAGGTTTGCGGATCGCGCGCTTGAGTTTGTCGCTCGGGAGGTCAGATGTCCTACGAAAGCAGCGCAGAGCCGATCAAGGTCGGCTACCTGATGGACTTCACGCTCCCACCGGGGTTCCCCGAGGAGATGCTGGCGGACTTCACGCGGTGCTTTGACCTCATATTCTCCGAGGCCGTTGAACTCGGGTTGATGGACCGGCCCGTACAGATGATCTACCGCGAAGTGGAGGGGTTGCCCAAGGGATCGGTCAAGGCGGTGATCGATGCGTTCGGTGAGCTCGTCGACGAAGGCTGTCTCGTGGTGTTTGGGCCGCACATCACCGACAACTGCGTACCCACACGCGAAGCGATCGAGGAGCGGTTCAAGGTCCCGGCCATCAGCGTCACCGGCACCGACGACTGGTTGGGCGAATGGACATTCTCCTTCCCGCAGGGCTCTATGACCGACGAGCCGATCTTCATCGCGGACCTCGTTGCCAAACGCGGACTCTGTCGAAATCGGAGTTCTCGTCGAGCAGAATCTGATCGGCGAAAGCTACCTGAAAAATCTGCGAAACGCCTGTCGGCGCAAGGGCATTCGCATCGTCGCGGAAGCGGCTATCGCGCAGACCGCGCAGGACATCAATGAAGCCGTGCGTACCCTTCACGATGCGAAGGCGGAAGCAATCGTCCATCTGGGCTTCGGATTCGGGATCGTGTTCATCAACCCGGCGTTGCAGGCCGTCGACTGGGACCCACCGAGATTCACCACCACGGCTTTCCAGAACGCGTGGGTGAACCCGATCATGTGGAACGCGTTCATGGGTTGGATCGGCGTCGACCAGTACGACGAAGAGAATCGGCTCGGTCAGGACTTCCTCGACCGCTACGCGAAGAAGTACGGCGGCCGGCGTCCCGAATATTGCGTACCGGTGGTCAACCGTGACGTCGCCGCGACGCTGGTGCGTGCGTTCACCGACGCGCATCCGCTCAGTCCGCGCGGAGTCAAAGAGGCGCTGGAGCGGGTGAAGATGATGCCCGCCGCGGCGGGCGCGCCCGGCACCCGGGTGTCGTTCGGCAAATGGACCCGCCGGGCCTGGATGGGTGCCGGCTATCTGGTGGCACGGACCCTCGATGCTGACGGCATCAACTCGCACTTGGTCGATCGCTTCGGAGAGTGAGGCTGACGAGAAATGAGTACTGACCAATCCACACCGCCTGCCGCGCAGGAAAAGCCGGCATCCCCGCGGCGGAGCGATAAGCGCGGATGGGGCGGTTGGATCGCCGGCGCTGCCCTGGCGGCGTTCGCGCTCTTCTTTATCGCGAACTGCCGCACCGCCCTCGACCCGCGCGTCGCCAACCCCAACGTGCATGGCCGGCCGCGCCCGGTGAAATTCCTCTTTGGGTTGGACTACATCGATTTCCTGCACATTTCCACCGTCATCATGCTGCTCGTGCTGCTCGCCGTGTTCATCATGGGCTGGCGCCGCAATCCGGGCAGTCCGGTGATGCTGATGTTCCTCTGCACCACGCTGATCGTGTGGCAGGACCCGATCATGAACTGGGCGCCGTTCGCCGTCTACAACCCCGATCTCATCCACTGGCCGGAGTCGTGGCCCTTGGTGTCGTTGTCGCCGACCGTCGAACCGTTCGTGGTATTCGGTTACGTGACGTTCTATTTCGGCCCCTACTTCCCGGCGATCTGGATCCTGCGCAAACTGCAGGCCAAATACGGACCCGAGGCTTTCGTGTCGCGGCACCCGTTGGTGAGCCTGGGCCTGCTGACCCTGGTGATCGGCTTCATCTTCGATGCGTGGCTGGAGATTCAGCTCGTCCACGCCGGCATGTACATCTACTCGCAGGTGATTCCGTGGGGCTCGGTGTTCACTGGCACGACATTCCAGTTCCCGCTGATCTGGGAATCGTTCTCGGTGACCTTCGTGATGATCCCGGCTGCGATCCTGTGCTACCGCGACGACACCGGTAAATCGGTGGCCGAGAAACTGGCCGCGAAAGCCAAAATCTTCCCGAGTCGGCCGGTGCTGGGCACGTTCCTGGTGATGTTCGCGATCATCAACGTGTCCTACTTCGCCTATGGAGCATGGTTCGCCGTCATCAAGGCCAGCGGAGCGGCGACCTCCGTTGCCTGCCCGTGGCCCTACCCGGAAGCCAAAGTCTATGATCCACAAGGGTATTACGAGAAGGCGGGCGCCCAAGGCCCGTACTCGGTCGGCATCTGGTCGACCTGGATGAGCGGCGAGCCGAACGGGCGGCCCCACGTCGACCCGCCGCCGGCGGGTGAAGGCGCCTGTGCGACCGCGAGCAAGAATGGCTGAGCCGCGCACAGTCGTCATCACCGGTGCGTCGCGCGGACTGGGGTTCGCCTCGACCGTGCGCTTGTATCGCGAAGGGTGGCGCGTGGTCGCGGCCATGCGCACACCCGACCGCGGGGTTCCCCTGCTACGGCAGGCGACAGGGGCGGCTGAAGACGACGACCGGCTGATCGGTGTGCAGCTCGACCTTACGGACGCTGCGTCGATCTCCGCGGCGGCCAAGGCAATCGAAGAAGCCGTCGGCGCACCCTACGCGCTGGTGCACAACGCCGGGATCTCCGCCGCCGGAATGGTGGAGGAGACCGACATGGCGCTGTGGCAGAACATGTTCGCCACCCACGTCATGGGCCCCGTCGCGCTCACCAAGGCTTTGCTGCCGTCGATGCGGGCTGCGGGCGAGGGGCGCATCGTGCTGGTATCCAGCGCGGGCGGCGTGCGCGGTCAACCGGGCATCGCGCCGTATTCGGCGGCCAAGGGAGCCTTGGAGCGGTGGGGCGAGTCGATGGCGGGCGAGATCGCGCCTTTCGGTCTCGGCGTCACCGTTTTGGTGACTGGGATGTACGACACCGACATCATCACCGACGCGGGCACCATCGATGATCGCAATTTCGACGGCCCGTACGCCCGGCTGCACAACACCATGAACACCCGCGGGCGGTTCGCGGTCAGTTTCGCCAGGCCACCCGAGCGATTCACCGACGGCCTGCTCAAGGCGCTGGGCGACCGGGGGTCGTTCCGCCGCCGCGGTGTGGGCCCGGATGCCTCCATGCTCCTGGCTTTCAACAGGATCCTCCCGGCTTCCGGCATGCACCACGTATCCCGGATCGCGATGGGCATACCCAGACAGGGTTCGATGCGGGGCGGGGCGGTGCCAGTAATGGGTGCGTCGGCGGGTCAAAGGGCGATGGTGCTTGCCGCACGCATTCTTCCGCCGCCGGTGTTGCAGCGCTTGGCGTCGTTGGTGATGCGGTTTTCACGCGCGAAGGGCGCGGCGCCGCAAGGGGAGTGAGGAGTAGGAATGGAACAGCTATTTGACGACCTCGAGGATTTCGGCTCCTTCGACGACGCGATATCCGGTGACGTGCGTGACCCGTACACCGAGCTGGCGCGGTTGCGCCGCGAGGAACCGGTCCAGCGACTCGAGACGTCGGGAGCGCTTCCGCACGAGGAATCACTGCCGATGTTCATCGTGTACCGCCACGAGGACGTCCAGCAGATGCTGCGCGACAATGAGACTTTTTCATCGTCGGCCGTCATCGCGGCGTTCGGTCCCGTGCTGGGCGAAGGCGTGATGCTCGGTATGGACGAGCCGATCCACGGCCGGCTGCGTTCGTTGATATCAAAGGCGTTCACGCAGAAGTCATTGGCGCGGTGGGAAGACGAGTTGGTCGGCCGTGTGGCAAATGGCCTGATCGACAAGTTCGCGGCGAACGGCAAGGCGGACCTCGTGAAGGAGTTCACCTTCGACTATCCGAGCCAGATCATTGCGGGTCTGTTGGGCTTGCCGGAGAAGGACTACCCACAGTTCCAGCGGTGGTCGATTTCGCTGCTGAGTTGGCTGATGAACCCGCAGCGCGGCCTTGCGGCCTCGGCTGCCTTGTGTGACTACTTCGCGCCGATCCTCAAGGCCCGCCGCGCCGAGCCGAAGGACGATCTGATCAGCGCGCTCGGTGCGGCCGAGATCGACGGGGAAAAGCTCGCGGACGAGGAGATCTTTTCGTTCCTCCGACTGCTGCTGCCCGCCGGTGTGGAGACGACCTACCGGTCGCTGGGGAGCCTGCTCTTCGGGCTGCTGTCGGATCCTTCGCAATTGGATGCGATCCGCGCGGACCGGTCGCTGCTACCGCAGGCCATCGAAGAGGGCGTGCGGTGGGAACCACCCCTGTTGACCATTACCCGGGTCGCCACCTGCGACACCGAGCTCGGCGGTGTACCGATACCGGCCGGCTCGACCGTGATGCCGATGCTGGGTGCGGCGAACCGGCAAGACGATCGGTACCCCGATCCCGACACGTTCAACATCCACCGGCAGCAACGCGCGCACCTTGGATGGGGGCACGGCGTGCACGTCTGCCTCGGCATGCACCTGGCGCGGCTTGAAATGCGCACCGCCATCAACCTTCTGCTGGATCGGCTGCCGAACCTGCGGCTCGATCCTGACGGCGACGACCCGCACATCCGCGGCCAAGTTTTCCGGTCACCGACTTCGCTACCGGTGCTGTTCGATCCCCAGTAGCCAACTCCCCGCAGATGCTGCATGTTGCCAATCGGCTAGTTTCCAGTAAGGCTCTCCGTAGGGTGACCAGCGCTCTGCGGGAACGCCCCCTCTAACGAGTCAAAAGAGAGCGACAAACCATGACTGAGGCTGTAAAGGTCCGCTTCGAGCCGAAGATGATGATCGACGGCAAGCTCGTCGACGGACAAGCCGGCACCTTCACCAACATCAATCCGGCAACCGAGGAGACGCTCGGGGAAGTTGCCGACGCGTCGAAACAAGATATGCACCGGGCCATCGACGCCGCCCGGCGGGCCTTCGACGAGACCGACTGGTCGACCAACCGCGCGTTGCGCCAGCGCTGCCTGCTGCAGCTGCACGAGGCGATCGACGCCGAGCGGGAAGAGCTGCGCGAGGAGCTCATCCTTGAAGTCGGCACGCCCCGAGCCATCACCTACGGTCCCCAGCTGGACGCCCCGCTGGCCGACGGGCTGCGCTATCCGGCCAGGCTGATCGACGAGTACCCCTGGGAAACCGACCTGGGTGACGTGGTCATCAGCCTCACCGGCACGCTGACCACCCGCAAGGTCTGGCGGGAACCGGTGGGAGTGGTCGGTGCGATCGTGCCGTGGAACTTTCCGTTTGAAGTCACCATCAACAAGCTCGGCCAGGCACTGGCCACCGGCAATACCGTGGTGCTCAAGCCGGCGCCGGACACCCCGTTCAATGCGACTCGCCTCGGTCGGCTGATCGCCGAAAAGACCGATATCCCAGCCGGTGTGGTCAATGTCGTCACCGCGTCGGATCACCTGGTGGGCGAGGAGCTCACGCTGTCGCCGAAAGTCGACCTGATCTCGTTCACCGGCTCGACTGTGGTCGGCAAGCGAATCATGGAAAAGGGCGCGGCGACGATGAAGCGGCTGTTTCTGGAGCTCGGCGGCAAGTCGGCCACCATCGTCCTGGAAGACGCCGACTTCGGGATGGCATGCGCGATCGGCATCGCACCGTGTATGCACGCCGGGCAGGGCTGCGCCAACCCGACGCGAATGCTGCTGCCGCGGTCTCGCTATGACGAGGGTGTGGCGATCCTCAAGAGCATCTATGAGAACGTCATGCCGGGCGACCCGCAGGATCCCGGAACCCTGTGCGGCCCGGTGATTTCGGACAAACAGCGCAAGCGCGTGCTGGGCTACATCAACAAGGGTGTCGAAGAGGGCGCCACCGCCTTGGTCGGCGGACCCGACGCGCCCACCGGCTTCGACAGAGGATTCTTCGTCAGGCCAACGCTTTTCGTCGATGTGGATAACTCCATGACGATCGCCCAGGAGGAGATCTTCGGCCCGGTGCTGGCCGTGATCCCGTTCGACGACGAGGAAGACGCGATCCGGATCGCCAACGACAGCCCCTACGGATTGGCCGGCAACGTGATGTCGGGATCACTCGAGCATTCGCTTGCGGTGGCCCGCCGGCTGCGAGCCGGCTTCATCGGCGTCAACGGCGGCGCTCCGTACGGCGCCGACACACCGTTCGGCGGATACAAGGCCAGCGGAGTGGGCCGGCAGAACGGTGTGGCCGGGTTCGACCAGTACACCGAGATCAAATCCGTGGGGTA
>CAVSSC010000013.1:0-11783 GCA_963730415.1 uncultured Actinomycetota bacterium
TCTGCCTGTCCGGCCACCTCGATGACGCGGCGGCCTGCTCGCCGCCAAGGTCGACGGCGGTGAACCAGCCCGGCATCGCGGCTGAGTTCCGCCGCCACCAAAGCCGGCGGCGGACAATACGACGACGTCACCGAGCTGTTCTGCACCACCGACCGCTGCCCGATCATCGTCGGCAACACCCTGGTGTACTTCGACAGGATTCACGTCACGATCGAATACGCGCGGGCGCTCGCGCCGGTAATGGGGGCGCTGGTCGACCGCACGCTCGCCCGCGGTTGAGCTGTCTGCGGAGTGTTGGCTGCGGACTGATGGCGCCGCAGCGCAAGGTAGAGCGCGCCACCGCGGCGCCAGCAATCATCGGGGTGAGCAGCCGCCCGCCGTCAACCGGATGGCTCTGATCGCGGCGCGGACGCCGGTGTGGTGATCGTGATGCGGGGGTCCCGGTATGATCACCCGGACCGCACCCATGGCAACGCGTGCCGGTCACCTATTTCCTCCACAGAGGAACCGGAGGCGTCGGCTGTTGTCAACATCCGTGCTCATCACTGGCGGGGCAGGATTCATTGGGTCCGCGCTCACGCGCCGTCTCGTCAAAGCCGGTTATGACGTCGCGGTGATGGACGTCTTGCACCCGCAGGTGCATGGCGAACGTGCAGCGATCGACCTGCCGCCATCCGTGCGGTTGTTCACCGGTGATGTGACCCATGCCCCTGATTGGGATGCTGTGCTGCGGTTGTGCCGACCTTCGCAGGTCGTCCATTTGGCGGCGGAGACGGGAACGGCGCAGTCGCTGTCGGAGGCGACGCGCCATGGTTCGGTGAACGTGGTGGGAACGACTCAACTTCTAGATGCCCTGAGCCGCTCAGCACACGTGCCCGACCAGCTCGTCGTGGCGTCGTCGAGGGCCGTCTACGGCGAGGGCGCTTGGCAATGCGGCTCTCAGATCTTCTACCCGCAGCCTCGCAGCCACGCTCAGCTCCTGGCCGGTATCTGGGATCCGCAAGGGCCCACGGACGATCCTGCGGTGCCGCTGCCGAGCTGTGCTGGCCGAACGGAGCCCCGGCCCACCAACATTTACGCCGCGACCAAGCTCGCGCAAGAGCACATCTTGGCCGCCTGGACGGCCGCCCATGACGCCCATCTCAGCGTGCTGCGGCTGCAGAATGTCTACGGACCGGGCCAGTCGCTGACGAATTCGTACACAGGAATAGTCGCTCTTTTCGCACGATTGGCACGCGAGCAGCGCCCGCTGGAGGTCTACGAAGACGGACAAATCGTGCGCGATTTCGTCTATATCGACGATGTCGTCGAGGCGCTCTTCGCCGCGGTAGAGAAACCTGCGGCCGAACCACGCTGCCTCGACATCGGGTCGGGTATCCCGTCCACCATCCATGAGCTGGCTCAAAAGATCGCAGCCATCTGCGATGCCCCCGAACCGATCGTCGTGGCGAAATTCCGCGACGGTGACGTACGCGCCGCGAGGTGCGACATCGAGCCGGCAAAGAAGGAACTCGACTGGCGTCCAAAGTGGGCGCTCGAGGACGGTCTGCGTGCCCTGCTTGACTGGATCGGCGAGCAGCCCGAATTGCCTGTCGAGCCAAGCGATCACACACGTATGACAGCTCTGATCTGCCTGTCCGGCCACCTCGATGACGCGGCGGCCTGCTCGCCGCCAAGGTCGACGGCGGTGAACCAGCCCGGCATCGCGGCTGAGTCCGCCGCCACCAAAGCCGGCGGCGGACAATACGACGACGTCACCGAGCTGTTCTGCACCACCGACCGCTGCCCGATCATCGTCGGCAACACCCTGGTGTACTTCGACAGGATTCACGTCACGATCGAATACGCGCGGGCGCTCGCGCCGGTAATGGGGGCGCTGGTCGACCGCACGCTCGCCCGCGGTTGAGCTGTCTGCGGAGTGTTGGCTGCGGACTGATGGCGCCGCAGCGCAAGGTAGAGCGCGCCACCGCGGCGCCAGCAATCATCGGGGTGAGCAGCCGCCCGCCGTCAACCGGATGGCCCTGATCGCGGCGCGGACGCCGGTGTGGTGATCATGATGCGGGGGTCCCGGGTATGATCACCCGGACCGCACCCATGGCAACGCGTGCCGGTCACCTATTTCCTCCACAGAGGAACCGGAGGCGTCGGCTGTTGTCAACATCCGTGCTCATCACTGGCGGGGCAGGATTCATTGGGTCCGCGCTTACGCGCCGTCTCGTCAAAGCCGGTTATGACGTCGCGGTGATGGACGTCTTGCACCCGCAGGTGCATGGCGAACGTGCAGCGATCGACCTGCCGCCATCCGTGCGGTTGTTCACCGGTGATGTGACCCATGCCCCTGATTGGGATGCTGTGCTGCGGTTGTGCCGACCTTCGCAGGTCGTCCATTTGGCGGCGGAGACGGGAACGGCGCAGTCGCTGTCGGAGGCGACGCGCCATGGTTCGGTGAACGTGGTGGGAACGACTCAACTTCTAGATGCCCTGAGCCGCTCAGCACACGTGCCCGACCAGCTCGTCGTGGCGTCGTCGAGGGCCGTCTACGGCGAGGGCGCTTGGCAATGCGGCTCTCAGATCTTCTACCCGCAGCCTCGCAGCCACGCTCAGCTCCTGGCCGGTATCTGGGATCCGCAAGGGCCCACGGACGATCCTGCGGTGCCGCTGCCGAGCTGTGCTGGCCGAACGGAGCCCCGGCCCACCAACATTTACGCCGCGACCAAGCTCGCGCAAGAGCACATCTTGGCCGCCTGGACGGCCGCCCATGACGCCCATCTCAGCGTGCTGCGGCTGCAGAATGTCTACGGACCGGGCCAGTCGCTGACGAATTCGTACACAGGAATAGTCGCTCTTTTCGCACGATTGGCACGCGAGCAGCGCCCGCTGGAGGTCTACGAAGACGGACAAATCGTGCGCGATTTCGTCTATATCGACGATGTCGTCGAGGCGCTCTTCGCCGCGATAGAGAAACCTGCGGCCGAACCACGCTGCCTCGACATCGGGTCGGGTATCCCGTCCACCATCCATGAGCTGGCTCAAAAGATCGCAGCCATCTGCGATGCCCCCGAACCGATCGTCGTGGCGAAATTCCGCGACGGTGACGTACGCGCCGCGAGGTGCGACATCGAGCCGGCAAAGAAGGAACTCGACTGGCGTCCAAAGTGGGCGCTCGAGGACGGTCTGCGTGCCCTGCTTGACTGGATCGGCGAGCAGCCCGAATTGCCTGTCGAGCCAAGCGATCACACACGTATGACAGCTCTGCTGAAGTAGAACATGATGAATAGCCGTTAACGGCGCCCTCACTTCGGCCCCGTCTTCGCCGCTCAGCCAACACGCCGCAAGCGGGCGAAGTTTTCCAGAAGATCAGCGGCGGTCGCAACGCTATCGGCGGGTTTGGTCATCCGGGTGGCGAGCTCGCGGGCGCGGGTGAGGCATTGCGGGGCAAGGACGGTGCGAAGGTCCGCGACCAACGATTTCTCGGTGGTCGCCGAAAAGCGCCGTCCAGTACCGACTTTCAGTCGTTTGACCCGTGCTCCCCAGAGCCCCTGATCGGGCAACGTCCAGAGGATCAACGTCGGGAGTCCCGCGCGCAGGCCCGCGTTCGTGGTGCCCGCGCCACCGTGGTGCACGAACGCGCGGCAGGCGGGCAAGGCCGCCGCGTAATTCATCACGCCCACCACCTTGACGTGCTCGGAGTGGGGGACGTTGCTGTAGTCGGACCCGGCGGCACACACCAACGCCCGCTCGCCTAGCTGCGCGCAGGCCGCGCTGATCATGGCGAGCGTGTCGGCAGCAGATTCGACCCCTACGCTGCCAAATCCGAAGCAAATCGGCGGCGTTCCCGCGGCGATCCACGACGCGACTTCCTCATCGGCATCCGTCGGCAACTCCATCGTCAGCGCGCCGACGAACGGCTTTTGGAGGGCCGTCGGCCATTCCATTTCGCCCATTCGGCTGCCAGCCCGGGGTAGCACACCTCATCGTAGGCCTGGATTTCCAGCGATCCGCGTTCGGTGATCCGTTGCGGCCAGGGGCGTGTTGCCTCCGGCAGACCGAGTTCACGGCGCTGCGCATCCTCGACCTTCTTCGGTCCGCGCCAAGCCAGCCAGTCGAGCACCGTCATCGCGGAGCGGGCCAACGGCGCCGGCAGGAACGGTAGGAGCTGGCCGTTGGCTCGCAGCGGGAAGATATGCAGGGTGGCAAGCGGAATGTCGCAATACTCCGCGACGTTGACCGCGTCGTCCTCGAAATTCATGCCGGTGAGTAACAGGTCGGCCCCGTCCGCCAGCGACGTCAGCGTCGCACTGACCTCCGCCCGGCACTGGGTAAGAGGCTCCGAATATTCGCCCAACAACCTGCTTAGCTCCTGGATCCTCCAGGGGTTGGCGAACAAACCCGTCCAGAAATCGCGGTGCGGGTCCAGGATGGCCTTCAAATCCGGTCCGTAGGCCACCGCCGTAGGCCCGGCCGCCTCGGTGAAGCTAACCATCTCAGGCGCGACGGCCATGTGCACGTCATGCCCGCGGCGCACCAGCTCGCGGCCGACAGTAACGTAGGGCTCGACTTCGCCGCGAGTTCCCCAGTTTGCCAGCACAAATTTCATCGGCGAGATCCTAGCCTTTCACTTCCCGTGCGCGTTCTGGGGAATGGAAGCGGCAGCCCGCGTCCCCGGCTCAGCCGCCCAGCAGCATAACCCGGTACCCGCGCTATCGAACTGGAAGCCGGAAATTTTGGGCAAGCGGCCGACAACACCGGACCGTCGCGGGAGAGCCCCTGGACTATCCTTCAGCCGCTGCGACGCCAGAATTTCGTCACCTGCGCATTGTCGTCCGCGGATTATCGGCGATCGCGACCGACGCCTTGTGTTCGTCGTAGAGCAGGCCGGTATGCAGGAGTGGTGGATTTGGCCGAGAAGTGTTGAACGGGTGTGTGATAATGCCTCGATTCGATGAACGCGTCCTCTTACCAGGTGGGTGACCGTGCGCCAGGCCGACAGCGTTAGCCCTACCGAGGGAGCGCAGGCTCGGCGCTTGGCACACAAGGGATTCCGCCCGGACATCGAGGGCCTGCGCGCTGTTGCGGTGGTGGCCGTTGTCCTCTTTCACGCCGAGGTGCCCGGTGTGGGTGGCGGGTTCGTCGGCGTGGACGTGTTCTTCGTCATCTCGGGCTTCCTGATCACCGGGCTGCTCTGGCGCGAGGTGAGCACCACCGGCACCGTCGGGCTGCGCCGCTTCTACGGGGCGCGGGCCCGCCGACTGCTGCCGGCATCGGCTACGGTCGGCGTCGTCACCATGATCGCCTCGGCGGTCCTGTTACCCGCGGTTCAGGCCCGGGCCGTCATGGATGACGGCATCTACTGCGCGCTGTATGTCGGCAACTACTGGTTCATTACGCGAGGCGTCAGCTACTTCGGCCACCTGCCGCCGTCGCCGTTCCAGCATTACTGGTCTTTGGGCGTCGAGGAGCAGTTCTACCTGGTGTGGCCGCCTATGATCATTGGCACGGCGTGGCTGATCCGGCGGGCGCGGCGGGCCCGGCGACGCGCCACTGAAGCCCAGGCCCCCTCCTCGGAACGCCCGTATCTGGTGGTCCTTACGCTGGTCGCGGCCGTCTCGTTCGCGCTGTCGCTGGTGAGCACCTACGTGTTGACTGCTACGGCGTTCTTTTCGCTGCCCACCCGGGCCTGGCAGTTGGCCGCCGGCGGCCTGATCGCGCTCACGGCCGGCCAGTGGCGCCGACTACCGCCACGAGCTGCCGCGGTCGCGGGGTGGGCCGGGCTGGGGGTGATCCTGCTGGCCTGCACCCGGTTGAGCGCAGCCACCTTCTATCCGGGTACCGCCGCGCTGTTGCCGGTGCTGGGTGCGGTGCTGGTGATCGGCGCCGGCTGTGCCGCACCTGCCCAGGGATGCGGCCGCGTCCTGGCAGTGTCGCCGATGCGCGCGATCGGGCGGGTGTCGTACTCGTGGTATCTGTGGCACTGGCCGGTGCTGGTGCTCACACCGGCATTGCTGGGCCACCCGCTGGGGCTGGCCGGCAGGCTGGCAGCGGCCCTGGTCTCCGGCGGGCTGGCGGTGCTCACACTGCGTTTCATCGAGAACCCGCTCCGATTCGCCGCTCCAATTCGCCGGTCAGCCCTGGCCAGTCTCGCGCTCGGCGGTGCCGCCACCGCGGTCGCGGTCGCTGTGGGCGTGGCGCTACCGCAATGGATACCCGTCCCGGTCCCCCGCGGCCCGGCGGCTACGCCGCTGACCATCACCGCGGCGCCTCCCCCCACGGGCGACAACATCGACGCCTACGACGCGGCGGTGCAGCACGTGTTCGCCCAAGTGCAGACCGCGGTCGCGGCATCCGCGGGGCTCAAAGCCGTGCCATCGAACCTGAGCCCGCCGCTCGCCGGCGGGGCAGCCGACGGAAAGGCGTATTCGCCCAACGGCTGCTTTCGCTCGCAATCCCAAGGTGGACAGCCTGAGTGCGCGACGGGCGATACCGCCTCGCCGACCACGGTGGCCCTGGTCGGCGACTCGCATGCCGCGATGTGGAATCCGGCGTTCCAGCAGATCGCCGAGCAGCGGCCCTGGCGGCTGGAGATGATGGCCAAGATGGGTTGCCCATTGATAGACGTGCCCCTCACCAACCGCCTCTTCAGTCGCCTGGTCGAACACTTTCGACGCTGCGAGCAATGGCGCGGTGAGATCATGGCCCGGTTACGCGCCGAGCACCCACGGCTGGTCATGGTAAGCGTGTGGCGGGGATACCGTGGCGGCAACGAGAACGGTTGGCTGTCAGGTTTCACGCCATACGACCCGGCCTGGATCAACAGCCTGACCCGCCTCGTGCGGCAGCTGCGCGGCATAGGTGCGCAGGTGCTGGTGCTCGGGCCGGTCCCGGATCCGCACTCAGTGGTGCCGCTGTGCCTGTCCAGCCACCTCGATGACGCGACGGCCTGCACGCCGTCACGGTCGACCGCGGTCAACGAACCCGGCATCGCAGCTGAGACCGCCGCCACCAAAGCCGGCGGCGGACAATACACCGACCTCACCGAACTGTTCTGCACCACGAACCGCTGCCCCGTCATTGTCGGCAACACCCAGGTCTACCTCGACGAGAGCCACGTAACGCCGGAATACTCCCGGCTGCTGGCACCGGTGATCGGGGCGCTTGCCGACCGCGCACTCGCCCACGGTTAGCGCAGCACTCGCACAACCGGTCCCAGGCTCATCCGCCGTCTTACGCCTGATCCGCCCCGGGTTCTTTGAGGTACCACGGGTTGGCCCGCGCCCACTCGATGGTGCGGCGGATCCCTTCCTCGACGTCGACCTGAAGGCGCCACCCCAACTCCCGCTGCGCCTTGGTCGAGTCCGGGATACGACGGGGAATGTCCTCGTAGCGACCGCCGTAGCGCGCCGCAGTGTCAACAGCTTCGGCGCCAGACACCGAGTCGACATTCGCGATCTTGATCGCCAGATCGACAGCCTCACGCACAGTCGTCTCGGTCATGCTCCCGATGTTGAAGGCCTCACCGATCGCCGCGCTGCTGTCGGCCGCGAGCAAGGTGCCGGCGATGGCGTCGTCGACGTAGGTGAAGCAGCGTGTCTGGTTACCCGAGTCGTAGAGCAACGGCTGGCGGCCGTTGAGGATCCGGTGAATGCTCTGCGAAATCACGAATATCGGATTCTGCCGCGGGCCATACACATTGAAGTAGCGAACTACCGTCACCGGCAGTCCGTAGGCGGTGTGCATCGCGAAGACGAGATGCTCGGCCATGGCCTTGCTGGTGCTGTAGCTCCACCGCGCGGTCCTGGTCGAACCGAGGACGCGATCGTCGTCCTCGGCGAACGGCGGGTTGGGGTTTTTCCCGAACACCTCAGATGTGCTGGCGAACACCACGCGTGTTCCGTGCCGCTGGCTCAGCTCCAGGACGTTGCGAGTGCCGGTCACATTGACGTCGAGAACCCGAAGCGGATCGTTGAGATAGTTTTTGACACCGACGACCGCGGCCAGGTGGAAGACCGTGTCGACCCCGGGAGTCAGGGCTTGTTCAAGCGCGGCGAGATCAGTGACGTCGCCTTGCACGAACCGAAAGTTGGCATGCCGGTCGAAGTCGATGCTGCTGTCGCGGGTGTTCTTTGCGAAATCGAAAACCGTGACCGAGTCTCCGCGGTCCAGCAGTGCGGAGACTAAGTGCGATCCGATGAAGCCGTAGCCGCCCGTCACGACGACATTGGACATATTTGCTCTTTCGTTTCCACGTATCGGTTTACGTTCGCCTATCGGCCGCTTATCGACCTATCCCCTTGTAGACGAAGCCGGCGGCGCGCACCGCCGCCGGGTCGAAGCTGTTCCGTCCATCGAGGAACACACATCCGGCTGCCGTCAGGTCCGCGAGCCGGACCAGCGGGATCTGGTGGAACTCTCGGTGCCCCGCGAGGACCACCAAGGCGTCGGCATCCTTGACCGCTGACTCGATGTCCGCGGTCAGGGGGAGCTTCGTCACCGTGTGGGCCTCCTCGTCCGGTACCCACGGATCATGGACCGAAAGCTGGCAGCCGGACTCCTCGAGCAAGGCGACGACGTACTTGGTGGGCGTGAGCCGGCAGTCGCCGGTGTTGTTTTTGAACGCGATGCCCAGCACCGCAATCTTGCTGGTCTCGATCGCCTTGCCCTGATCGGCAAGGAGTTGCGTGAGCAACCCGTAGGTGTAGGCGGGCATCGTGTCGTTGACAGTCCTCGACGTCCGCGGAATTGCCAGCTCCAACCCGACGGACTGTCCCAGATGGTTGACGAACCACGGATCCTTCGTCAGGCAGTAGCCGCCGACGCCCATGCTCGGCCTCAAGATGTTCGCATCGCGGCCGCCCTTCGGCATCGTGTTGGCCGCCTCGATGACTTGAAGGGCGTCCATCCCGAGCCGGTCGCATACCTTGGCCAGCTCGTTCGCCAGCGCGACGTTGAGGTCGACCCAGAGGTTGTCCGCAAGCTTGACCATCTCGGCGGTCCGCGGATCGTCGACGACGATGGAGTCCACTCCCAGGGCGTGTCGCCACAGCGTGGAGCAGGCGCGAGCGCTGCGCTCATCGACAGCACCGACCACGACGGGGATCGACGTCAGCTCGCGGATGGCTTGGCCTTCGGCGAGCCGCTCGGGGCAGAACGCCAACCCGAAGTCGACGCCGGCCCGCAGCCCCGAGGTCTCTTCGAGGATCGGCCGAACGAGCTTTTCGGTGGTGTCGGGCGGCACCGTGCTCTTGAGGATGACGAGGTGGCCGGTACGCAGGTGCTCTCCCACGGCCCGCGCCGCTGCCTTGATGTCGTCGACGATGGGCTCGTAGTCCGGACCCAGCGGCGTACCCACGGTCACGATGACGAAGTCGTTGTCGGCTAGCGCACCGAAATCGGTCGTGGCGCGAAGCCGACCAACTCGTACGCTGTTGGACACGAGTTCGCCAAGCCCCGGCTCAGGCACGGTGGTCTTGCCCAGGTTGATCTCGTCGACGACGTTCTGTCGCACGTCGATCCCCGTCACAGGCCAACCGCGATCGGCCAGCACGGCACCGATCACGGTGCCGATGTAGCCGAAGCCCACAACTGCGATCCCCGACCGCATGCCACGCACCAGGAGGTCGATCTCAGCGTCGCTGCGTCCGAACACGCCTTCAGCCATCGCGGAACCTAGCCCTTCAGTCCCCCGTGCGCGTTCTGTGAATTGAAAGCGGCGACCTCCCACCCCCGCTAACCCGTCCGGCAGTCTAATCTAATGCCCGCACTACCGACCTGGAATCCAGAAGTTTTGGGCACGCACCCGGATTGGCATGCCACTTCCTCAACGGCGATTTGGCTGACAAAGGCGAATTGATCGTACCGGCGCCACCATGGTGGACGACCGCGCGGCAGGCCGGAAAGATCGCCGCGTAATACTGATAGGGTCGCTTACATGGACCTGTTCGTGCGCGAATCCGGTCCGGTCGGGGCGCCTACAATCGTCTTCATTCACGGCGGGCATACGAGCGGCTGGTCGTGGGAGCCGGTGGTCGAACGAATGCAGCAATACCGCTGTCTGGTCCCCGATCTGCCCCACTACGGCAAGAGCTTCGAGCAGGGACCATTCGAGATGGGCCGAGCCGCCACTGCGGTGGCAGAACTCATCCGCTCCCGGGTAGACACCGGCCGGGCGCACGTGGTGGGCTTATCGCTCGGGGCCCAAGTGGGGGTGCAGTTGCTAGCGACCGAGCCAAAACTCGTTGATCGGGCGGTGCTGTGCGGGACCGCCCTCAACACGGTGCCGTTTGTACAGTTGACGCGGCGCCTGCTGGCGCTGCCCGCCCGGAACTCAATGTACCGCCGGATGGTGAGCCGCTACCGGAATGCCCGGCATGCGGGGGTTCCCTCGGCCCAAATCGATGAGTATCGCGAGGATGTACGTCTCATCACCAGCGGACAGCTCGCCGACGTCATCATGGCGTCCGCGGGGTTCACGCTTCCCGAGGAACTCGACAAATCGGATTCGCCCACATTGTTCGTAACCGGCGGAAAGGAGCTGCCGGTCGTACGCCGCTGGGCTGCAGCGCTCGCGCAGCAAATGCCCAACGGAGTCGACAGGGTCGCAATCGGTATGCCCCATGAATGGCCCACGCGCTATCCGGACCTCTTCTCGCGCACCGTCGACGGCTGGCTCACCGATAGTGCCCTGCCACCCGAGATCGCACTGCCGAACTCGGTTCGTCGCTGATCGACGCGGCACGCCTCTTGCTATCCGATGCGCCACCAGGCGAACGGATTAGCGTTCAGGACGGCTGGCGGAGCGGGAGGCCGGCAGCGCGATAGATCGCGTCGATGACGGTCATGTTCTCGATCGCGCCTTGCGGCGTCGTCTTCACCGGTTCCCCGCGCAGCACCGCCCCGGCGAAAGCGTCGAGCTGATACGCGTAGGTGGTGCGCCGCGGGAAGCGCTCCACACGCTTTCCGTCGGCTGATCGGATCGAGAGCCGAGGGAAAAGGTGAGGTGCCGCTGGACTGAGGTAACGCAGCTGGCCGCGGTCGCCAACCACCTTGGCGCTCGCCCAAAACAGCTTCGACGACCACAGCGCGCAGTGGACCCGGCCCGTGTGCCCGCTTGCAAACCGCAACTCGGCCGTCATGACCCGGTCCACCTGAGGACCGTCCAGTTTCGCCCTTGCCGAAACGACTTCGGGCGTCGAACCGCCGAACGTACGGACCATGTCGACCGTATAAACGCCGGCATCCATTACCGCGCCCCCGGCAAGGGAGTAGTCGTAGACGTTGGCGTTGGAGCGCTTTGGCAGTAACACGCAGACGGCAATCTCCACCCGCTCCAGCTTGCCCAGCTCCCCCGAAGCAATGATCTGCTCAACGCGCGCAGTCAACGGATGGAAGCGGTATTGGAGCGCCTCCATCACGACCCGGTCTGACTTGGCGGCCAGTTCGGCGATCTCGCGGGCCTCGGCGGCATTGGCAGTGAACGGCTTTTCGCACAGCACATGCTTGCCCGCGTCAAGCGTGGCTCGGGTCCACCTACCGTGCACGCTTGTCGGCAGCAGGTTGTAGACAGCGTCCAGGTCTGGATCGGCGATCAGCGCCTCGTAGCCGTCATGCACCCGGGCGATGCCATGTTTGGCGGCAAAGGCTCGGGCGCGGGACACATCGCGTGAGGCCACCGCGGCCACGACGACCTCGGTGTTTTCCCTGGCCGGGTTGAGGATCGTCGTCGGCGCCCAGTGCGAAGCGCCCAGGATGCCGATCCGCACCGGGGAGCCGCGTCCAGACATGGGGGG
>CAVSSC010000014.1:0-50287 GCA_963730415.1 uncultured Actinomycetota bacterium
GACGCGCTACCCCCGACCTGGGCGTTTGCTACAGCAGACAATGTTGGTCTTGTCGTTAAACCCCAGGTCACAGCGTTGACGCTGTTGACGCGCGCAGGGCTGTGTATAGGCTGCTGCGGCCCCACTGCGGCCCCAACCGTCTGAGGCCCTATCGCCAGCTAACCCGGTGCAAGGCCCTAGAGCTGCGGGTGAGCGTGGTGGAGCTAAGGGTGTGTGACTGACGTTCATCGGTTACGGCCGGGGTCTTCGTTTTTTGTCGTAGGCGTTCGTAAGGGGTCTGTCCATCCAACCCCCCGTGGGGGCGATGGTAGTTGTAGTAGTCCTCCCACTCCTGGAGCTTGTTGTTGAACACCTTCGCGTCGTCGATGACTGCCCCGTCGAGCAGGCGATAGAACTCCTCAGCGTCGATCCGGTGAGAGCGCTCAACCTTGCCGTTCAGCCTCGGAGTCCGGGGTTTGATGTAGCGATGGCCCACGCCCTTGTCGAGCACGTGGTAGTGGAACGACGAGCCGAACTCTGACCCGTTGTCTGTCTGGATTACCTGCACCCCAAACGGCAACCGCTCGAGGACGTAGTCGACGAACTGGATGGCCGTCTTCTGGTCGAGCTTCGGGTAGATCCGAAGCACACGGAGTCTCGTGCAGTCATCGATCGCTGTGAACTGGTAGTGCTTGGCGGCTTCGGCTGGGGGCCCCGATCGGCTCTATGAACTTGACGTCGATCTGGACGTGATGTCCAGGGATCTGCTTCTCGTAACGCTTCCAGCGTTTGTCGTGGCGCTTGTAGCGCTGCGAGGAGGGAAGGCGGTTCAGATCGAGGCGCTTCAAGATCCGCCAGACCCCCGAGGCAGAGATGCTCCACGTCGTGGTAGCGCTTCAGGTACATCGAGATCTTGGCCGCCCCGAAGTGGTAGTTCTGCCGCAGGTAGAGGATCTTTCCGACGACGTCCACGTGGGTCGCGTTCGGGCTCAGGTGCGGCCGTGTTGAGCGGTCCTTCAGGCCCTCCTCGCCGAGCTCCTCGTAGCGGCGTTGCCAGGTGTAGAAGCTCTGCCGAGTGATCCCGTAATAGCGGCAGGTCATGGCGACGTTGCCGGTGACCTCCTCGGCGTGTTGGAGGATCGCCAACCGGCGTCGGACTTCTCGTGGCAGTTGCGGTTCGCTCATGCAGGTCTCCTAGTGCTGGGAGACCCGGACTGTCAACGATGTCCGTCAGTTTTAGAGTGGTGGAGCTAAGGGGATTCGAACCCCTGCCTTGACCAGGCAAAATACCAGTTTGCCTGCAGCTTTACTCCGTCTCGTTCCGATTCAGTACCGCTCGTTACCTGCGGTTTTGTTTTCGGGTCTTGACGGCGTCAAGGCCGTACCACACTCCTACTCACAAGACGATTGCTAAATTTACTCACAAGACGATTGCTAAATTCCGGGCCGGCTCTCGATTAGCCAGCCTCGATGGAGGCGACGGTTGCGGCTGCCTCGGGGCCGCAAATGCGCTGGAGGTCGACTGCGCCTGCGGCCAGCAGATCGTCAATGCGTCGCTTGAGGCCACCTGAGGTGAGATGGGCATACAGGTTCGCACCCGGGCAAGAAGTCTGGGCGAGGTCCCGATGGCCCGCCAACGTATTGCTCGCGACGCGGAAAGTCTGGGCGGCCCAGGCGAACACGAGAGCTGCTCCGTGAAGCTGGGCCTCCGACACAACCTCTTGGTCGAAATTCCCTTCGCAGAGGACTAGGAAATGGCCCGTTGTGTCGTAGTCCGTCGCTGTGTCGCCTGCAATCTCGGTGCTCCGCAGTTCGTAGATGTTGCCGTCCCGGTCGACGCCGACGTGATAGGCGATGTCGATCCATCCCAACTGGTCTTGGTGGTACCGCTGGTCCTGTCGAAGGTGGCCTGGGGCATTACGGTTGTCGCCGAGGACAACGGCCTCGTGGTGGAGGGTCATACGGGTGATGGTTTGAGGCCGGCCGCCAGGGCGTGCGGGTCGGGCGCCCCAGGCATCCCGGCACAAGAGGACAACCGAGTTCGCGCTTGGCGCGGGTGCGGGCAAGGGAGTCGGCGCTGGTGGCGGGACTGCGGGCAAGGCTGTCGGCGCGGGTCCGGGGCGTGTGAGACTTGGACTCGGGCCAGTCGCGGACTCGGTAACAGATTTCGAACACCCGCTCACGATGGCCGCCACGCCAGCGCCACCGGCCAGCCAAAGCAGTCGACGACGACTGACGGACTCCCCGCAGCCGTCCCGCCGAGCGGGCGGACGTGTGTCCATGATGGTCACGATACGGAAGCCGGTCGTCAATCGCGCCAACGCTTTTTCCCGGGTCAATACGCCGGTGCTCGGTAGGATTCGCGCATGCCCATAGCTGATGGTGCTGTGTTTGCGGGATACAACCATCGTGCGCTTGCTGGGCACCGGGGAATGGCACCATCCACGGTTGCCCCGTCAGGAGGCGCTGAAAAATTTTGCCTGCAAGTCTTAGGATGCGGTTGGCTTGAGGAGGCGGAAGATGACTGCGCCTTTTTCGCCACCGGACAAGTATCCATTGTCTGGGCGGCCGCCAAACACTGAACTGTACAACCGCCCGACTCTGATCGCGGCCATCGCTGCCAGCGTGTTGCGGCTCATGTTGGTGGTCAGCTTGTCGCACAGGAGATTTGGCCAAGTCGAGGCGGCGGGAGCTGGCCACGCGACGCCCCTTCCCTTTGCACATGACAGCATGAACTGGGAAAGGATGGAGTCTCCGGACTCGCCGGGGCGGTTCACGCCCTTCTCGGCGGAGCCACACGGGTGGGGAAATTCGATGAGCGTCAGTGGGGAAATTCAGCGAGCGCGGTCAATGTAGTTCACGAGGCCGCTGCCGTGCTTCATATTATGTTTCTGAGCACTGAAAAAGCTGGTGCGCATACTTGGATTGAATCAGTGACCTTCGGCCCGTTTGGTCGCTGTCGTCGAGTCGTACGTTGAGAACGGCGTTAGCTCTTTGTCCAAGGGTCGGTTCGTCGGAGCCGATGGCAGTTGAGGAGTGACATGGGGTTTGGGATGAGTTTCAGGGTTGCGCCGGGCGTACGCGTGTGGACAAGTACTAGTGGCCGCTCACGCAGACGTCGTGCGACTGCTTCCCGCCGCGGGGGACTTGGGACATTGATCTTGGTGCTAATCGCCATCTTTATGATCGTCAAATTCTTCTGGTGGATCGTCGGCATCATTGCGATGGTCGTTCTCTTCTACGCCATGCGATGGCTGCTAAAGGAGAACCGCAAACGTCGAGACGCCATCGCCCGGTACAACGCCGCCATCACGGCGCGGGCCGACCAGCAACACGAATGGGTGACGCAGGGCGATGACCGCGGTATATACGGGCCCGAAGGTGCGCCACTGATGCACTACATCGAACAGGGTGGCGGCGAACAGCCCCAAGATATGCAGCCGTTTACGTCGCGTACGGCGGCAGAGGCGGAGCGGCAGCGCCGGGCGGCGGAGCAGCTGCGCCTGAAGCGCCAGCGGGCAGAAGCGGAGGGGGAGAGGCTACGGCAGGCCGCGGCTGCCGAGTCGGATAGGCTATGGCAGGCCGAGGCAGCAGAGGCGGAGCGGCGGCGCACATGGCAGCTCTTGAGGTGGCCAGAAGGCACCACGCTCGATAGCCACATCGCCAAGATTCCCGGGATCGTTCCGCAGGTGGCCGCACAGAACAGGAAGATCGAGTCGCAAGTCCAGCGCCTCAACGCCCTACTTCACGAGGGACTACGAAGCCCGCCGCGAGCAGAACCAACGGCTCTCTATATCGCGGGAGACCCGAAAGGCATCACCGAGTACATTGAATTAACGCTCACGACAATGCACCTCGGCACCGACAGCCCAAAAGCTAGAGTCACCTACTCACCGCAGTCGCGCCAATTAGTGGTCGAGTATGAATTACCGACGGTTGACGTCATTCCGAAGGCAAAGTCATACCGTTATGTGAAAAGCCAGGACAAGGTGGTCGAGACTGCGCGGCCAGCGTCCCAAGTGAAAGGGCTATATGCGAGCGCAATTGCGCAATTAACGCTTCTGTGTCTCGCCTGGATCTTCCGAGTCGACGCAAACAAGCACATCGACGTCGTCGTCTTCAACGGCGTTGTCGACACGATAGATCTGCGCACCGGAAAACCGACTCGGCCATGCCTTATCACTTTACGGACGACCCGAGACACCTTCAGTGAGATCGACCTTGCCCAGGTTGACCCGGTTGCTTGCCTTAGGTACCTGAACGCCGGAATCTCCAGGAGTCCCACCGACTTGGCACCCGTACGTCCCGTGCTGGAATCCTGAGGAGGCAAAATGAAAATCCAGGCGGCGAGCTTGTTGATGCGTGCACTTGACCGGGCCGAGAAACGCATAACGCCCGAGCCAGCGTAACGCCTCGGCGGTGACGGCGATCGATCTTGTCAGATGGGAGCTGTCAATGTTGGGCTCGGTGAACAGGTCACCGGCGATGAACCCGCTTGATTAGCCGCAGATAGTGTTCCGCCGTTGGCGCTGAGCGGGTTCATGGGACCATGCCAGGATCACCAAGGCGCGGAAGACCTGAGGTGAGCCCGTCGTAGTGGTCCAGTCGTTGTGGGACTCTGTTGCCCGGTGTTCGGGCAAGGAAGAATCAGCAACGACATGGCATCGAACAAGCGCCGGCGGCATACGCCGGATCAGATCATCCGCAAGCTCGCCGAGGGCAACAAACTCCTCGCGTCGGGCCAGGAACTCACCGAGGTGTGCCGGCACCTGGAGGTCGCTGAGTCGACGTGGCATCGCTGGCTTGCCCAGTACGGCGGCATGAAGGCCAACGACGCGAAACGGCTCAAAGAACTCGAGGCGGAGAACGCCCGGTTGAAGAAGTTGGTCGCCAACCAGGCTCTCGACATTGACATGCTCAGGGAGATCTCGGCGGGAAACTTCTGACCCCGAACCGTAAGCGCTGCGCCGTCAAGGTGCTGCGCGACCGGTTCGGGGTGTCCGAACGCCGAGCCTGCACGGTCGTGGGCATCCACCGTTCCACGATGCGCCTGACGTCGCTACCGGTCACCGCTGAGGAAACCGAGTTGCGTGCCTGGCTGCGCCGGTTCTGCACCGACCGGCCGCGCTGGGGATGGCGACGGGCGGCCAAGATGGCCCGCCGAGCCGGCTGGAAGGTCAACAACAAGCGCATCCGCCGGCTGTGGCGTGACGAGGGCCTGCGGGTCCCGCAGCGCCGCAAGAAGAAGCGCCTGACCGGTATTGGTGTCGCCGTTGGCGCGATGTCACCGATCCGTCCGAACGTGATCTGGGCGATGGACTTCCAGTTCGACACGACCGCCGATGGCCGCACCTTGAAGATGTTGAACGTGATCGACGAGTTCACCCGCGAAGCCCTCGCGATCAAAGTTGATCGTGGCATCGACGCCGACGGCGTCGTCGACGTCTTGGACCGCCTGGCCCTGCAGCGAGGAGCGCCGACCTATGTGCGCTTCGACAACGGCCCCGAGTTCGTGGCGCACGCCGTCAACGACTGGTGCCGATTCAACAGCGCCGCTTCGCTATTCATCGATCCCGGCTCGCCATGGCAGAACGCCTGGATCGAATCGTTCAACGGCCGGCTACGCGACGAACTGCTCAACTCGTGGCACTTCGACTCGCTACTCGAAGCCCGCGTGATCATCGAAGACTGGCGCTGTGACTACAACGCCAACAGACCCCACTCCGCCCACGGCGAACTCACCCCAACCGAGTTCGCTCTACAGTGGACCACGACCCACCAACCCCAAGCCGCATAGCGACTGGACCACCAAACGGGTCCCCCTCAGACCTTTCGAAGCCCCCCGTCCTGGTCTCTTTTCAGGCCGAAAACCGAGGTCTACTTAGAAGGCCGGGCATACCCTTAGTTGCGCACGCGCGGTGTATTCGTGGGGTGGGTGCGACGATGAAAGGCGATACGCCCTAGTGGTGCACGGGCTCCTGTTCGGTCAGATCTACGACCTTCGCGCCGGGAGCGTTGGTCTTGACCGACTCAATGCCCTTGTGGGCACTTTCCTTGGTCTCGTAGCCCTGGCTGGCGGCGATGATCTCGCCGTTGGCCGCCTTGAGGTGGAACCGAAACTTGCCGGATTTGTCCTTGCTGATCTCGAACTTGCCTGCCATTGCAGTTCTCCCTGCTCGTTTCTCGAACAGCGGAAACGCTACCACCCACGGTCACTTAATCTTCACTGGGAAGATTCTTTAACTGCTCTCGCAGTTGGGCCGCCTCGGATTCCAGCTTCTGCAACCGGCGTTCCACCGACTTGCGCGACGGCGGCTTGGGCTTCGGTAGCTTGATTGGCTTCGGCTTGGGCGCAACCCAGTCGACGGGTTCGTAGGCCACCAACCTACGCACCACCGAGCACATATAGCATTCGTGGAACGGGGCCGGGTGAGGCCAGCCGGCGCGCAGCAGATGCGTGAGCCACCTGTTGCCCTTAAACGCTGGCGCATCGGCTTGCATCTCTGCAAACCTCTCGGGCGTGGGATAGGTTGGGCCGTCTTCGGGCTGCCAATCCGGATCAGTGCAGATGGTTCCGAAGTGCCCGCAAACAAGCAGGGCATTCCAGAACGCAGAGTGGTGCGGCTCAGGGTGTCGGAGGACAGCCCATATATCAGGCTGGTCGGCCCACATCACTGGCGGCTCAACCGGATCGGCCGGAAACTCCCGCACCTTGCGTTCGCCCCAGTCAGCGATGTCCCGTACCGGCTTGACTCGCTTTCGGTGCTTGCCCTGGCACAGAAACTCCCCCGGTGGCAACCATTCCCGTGACAACGGGTCAAAGTCGGATGCCGTGGCGATGGTGCTGGTCGGCTTGTCATCGTCGCCGCTTAGTGAGTGTTTTATCCGTTCTTCAACGCACCCGCAGTCAAGCTGGATACGCCAGCGGAATATGTCTTTGGGGTCAGGCGCCCAAAACACCCACAGCGGGCCGGGGATGCGTTCCCGTCGCTTCCTGTTGTGCTCTTGGTATTCGGCGAGGAATTCGTCGGCGGGTTGCGGCTTTCCTGGCAGGCGGCGTTGTTGCGCAAAGATTGCGGGCGATCGTTGTTCGACTGTGCGACGGTTTTCGGCGTTGGGGTCGAGCTTGTCTAAGTATTTTTGGATCGCTTGTTTGCCTGCATCTCTCATTACGCTCGCCCCTGCGGATCGTCGGTTCCTTGGATGGTGTTCTTCTTAACCCATTCCAGGAGGTCATCCCAGTTGTAGAGCACCCGACGCCCTCCGACCTTGATGAACTTGGGTCCGTTTCCCATGCAGCGCATCTGAGCGTGGGCGGCCTCAGTCGTGTGCAGTACTTAGCCACCTGGGGGCGGCTAGCCGTGGTACGTCCTGGGGCGGGCAAC
The DNA here is from genome assembly GCA_963730415.1 of uncultured Actinomycetota bacterium. Classification (GTDB taxonomy): domain Bacteria; phylum Actinomycetota; class Actinomycetes; order Mycobacteriales; family Mycobacteriaceae; genus Mycobacterium. The sequence continues at coordinate 7,365 of CAVSSC010000014.1, forward strand.
GGACTGCCTACGAGCCATCCGCTTCCGCTATCCACCGCTCGACGTCGGCGCGATGGTAGAGCACCCGCCGGCCCAGTTTGAAGGACTTAGGCCCGCAGTCGCGCAGGGACCGCCAATACCGCAGGGTGGCCGGGTTCGTCCGAGTCATCTCGGCCACCTCGGCCAGCGTGAGTATGTCGTGGTCGCCATTAGCGACCGCCGTCCCAGGCTCTCGGTACGTGGCACATTGCTCGTTCGCGCAGCGGAGTTCACCGGGCGGCTGGGGTGCCGCCCGATTTGGCCGACCCGATGCCAGACTTTCCGCGATGGACAGCAAGGCGTAAGTGCCGGCGAGCTTCCAGGGCGAGGTGTGAGCCGGGTCGATGCGGTTAGCGGCCTGTACAGCCTTCTTGTACCACTCCATAATCACCCCTGATATTTCTTGGGCTTCCGCCTGCGTCTTTTGGTGTCCTCTTCGAACTTTTTGCATTTGCACGGCCCGGTGTCACGGCTTAACTCGCCCGGTACGTTGACCCAGGTCGAGGCATGGCATGGCCCAACGCCGTCGGGGCTGTGATCACCCATCGCCCGGTGACCGCATTCGCAGAACCTGTAGTACGTCTTGTCGAGGGGGTCGATCCTGCTGACGGCGGTTGACCGATCCGGCGCGGGTTTGTTGTTGGTCCGCTTGCGGGGCCTCGCCGAGGGATCGTTCAAATACGGGCCAACGGGCTGCATTAGCTTTTCGTCAATCTCGTCGAGGTCGACCCTGATCGTGCGGTGGCGTGCGTAGCTGCCGATGCGGTAGCCCTTGATCTCGCCTTCCACGATCAGGTTGCGTACGAACTTTGTGCTAATGCCCAGGTATTCAGCGGCCTCGGGGATGCTGATGTAGCGCCGGCTCATGACTGACGCCGCCTGCATCGGGCCTGCGTGGGCAGCTTACGTTCGACCAGAAGCGTCATACCGCTTTCTCCTAAGGAAATCGTCGAGGTCTTCCGCCTGGACGAAAGACCGGCGGCCAATCTTCACAAGCGACAGTTCGCCTCCTTTGACTAGCGCGTAGAAGGTGGTGGGGCTGATGCCGCCCAACTGCTGCCGAACTTCCTTGATCGGCATGAGGTGCCGCATATGTTTCTTGCTGCACCAGGGGCACCGATCAAAATCTTCTGGAACCTTGGGACGTTCAACGACTCGGTCAGGTGGCGGTGTTACGCGCTCAACGGCTGCCTGTATGGCCTCGTTGATGAGGTCGCGGATCGCCTGGGCCAGCCGCTCGGCCGCATCATTCATCGCGGCACCCTACTCGACGGGCTCCTCTTGCAGTCTGGTGGGGCCATTGCGGTTGGGGCAAGTGGTGTTAGTGGCGTGGGCGTCCAACCCGTGGCCAACGAATCAGTGAACCACAGGTCGAACCGGAAGACACTGTCACCCGACCCGAGCTTCGACATAAACGCCGATGGTGGAGTTCCCTACGGTGGTTTGGCCGCTAGCGCCGGGGAACGGTGTCAGGTGTCCAATACTCGGGCATCCGTTCACCGAAGACCTGAACGCCCAAGAGGGCTAGAACAAACCGGCGCAACTCAGGCAGTTCCCCCCTAAGCTCGGCCTCGCTAAAACGGTCAACGCTGCCGTGCACCAAATCGCTACGTATCTTATAGCGCCGCGTGAAATAGTCCTTCGGCCTCTCTCCACCGAAACGTTCAGTGCCGAGGCTACTTACCAACTTCCGACCTCTCCGCCCAATCGGGTCGAACTTATCGTCTTCCAGCGCTCCTGCCACATCTTCCCGCATATCGGCGTCCAGATTCGGTATCTCGTACAGCTTTTCCTTTAACACGTCAATCACGTCTGCAATATCGAGTGGCTCATCTTCTCGCGGTGGCAGCAGTGCTTCTATTGCAGTTACCAGCAGTATGAAGGCTGTTTCGTGGTTGTCCTCGAAGTATGAGGCATGGACGAGCGCATAAGCTAGCAATTGCTGACGACTTAAGTCGTAGTTGCGCTGGGTGATCCACCATAAGGTGTGCGTAACCAAACCATGTAACCCCTGCATGACTCGTGCCCGCACCAGCAGCCCCGGCGCAACTGGCCCGGCCTCGTCGTCGGTTCTGAAGACGTACAAGCCCGGCTCATCCCGCACCCGAAAACCCTCACTTTCACGGTAATACGGGCTTCCGTAACCACTGCTGAATGTCGTTGGGTTGTCGGCGGTGCCAATCTTGATTCCAACCAAGTAGTGTGCGAACGCGATTGTCAGATGGTTTCGCCACACTCGACCAGCGACCAGGGCCGCCTCGAACGTTGGAAAGTTTCGCCCTCGCAACCTGAGCTCAATAGCGTCACGAATGGTTGCATCGTCACCCGGCCCAAACAGCTCGACGACGCCGTTCGGACCTTGGTCGGCAAGCACAACACGCGTGACCTCGTCGGGTTCGCCCAACAAGCTTGTATCTAATCCACCGCTCAGAACTAGCCTGTTGCGAAAGGAGTACGTCACGCCTTCGATGCTGCCACCTCAAGGCTGACGAATCGGGGGCAGTCAGTTCGCGTCGAGTTGCCCACCCCGCCGAGTCCTAGGCCTCCCAGCGGCGTACCGGTCGGCGATCCGCAGGGGCGGCACGTTCGTCGGAGACGCCACGCTGGAAACCAGGTGGTCAGGATTTGTGGAGTGGGTCAAGCACTTTCGGTAGGCATAGCGGCCACACCGCTGGCAGGTCCATGCCCACCCCTTGGCAGGCCAGAAGCCCAGCTCCTTGGCCGGTGCGGCCTGCGTCAACTCAGTCATGGCGGAGACTCCTAGATGCCGAGCCTCAGCAAGGGAGGCGCTCTTGCCGGTACCGGTTGGTGCCCGCCGCTTCGTCACCCGGACCACCCATGAGCAATGGGGTTGGTGTACGCCAAGCCGGGGCTTGATGGCGTATCTCATAAAGCTAATTAACTATAGGGCGGAACCCATAGGTTCCTGCATTAAAACGAGGTAGGCGATCTGTGGGCCCAAGTACCGACTGGTTCGATCCCAGCCGGGACCACCACGAGAATGCTTGTGGGACACGGAATTTCGATACATCGAAGCGGCTCGTGCAACATACGTGCAACTCGTTCTGGCAAAAAGACGCTTTGTACGACGACGGGTTGATTGATCTATGCTCTGACCTGTGCGTTTCTAGGCAGGTGAGACATGAGGAAACTGCTAGGTACGATGGCCGCGGTGCAGCTGGTTTTGGGCGGTCTCTTATGTGCCGCCGTCGCGCGGGCCGACGCGGGCGACCAAGTGTATTTGTCCGCATTGGCCAGCCAAGGCATATCTGTCGGCCCTGGCATATCGCAGCACAGCGCCGACACGCTCATCGGAATGGGGCACGGTGTCTGCGAAGAACTCGGCGAAGGTAAAACACCGGTCCAGATCGCTGACGAGATTGCCAGCACGGCCAGGCTTAACCCGGCCGACCCGCTTGGGAACGTCGCCAATGCCGGGTTCCTCGTCGCTGCCGCCGTCGCTGAGTACTGCCCGCAATACCGTGCGCTCATTCGCTAGTCGTGTTTGAGTATGTCGACTCGATGTGCCCGTCTGGCCGATAACGCGGCAGCTTGTTGTAGCCAGTCGCGGGATCGTTAGCCCCGGTTTCCCGGATCAACTTCATTTCCATCGCACGAACCTCCGCACCCGAACGGCAAAATCTACGTCGGCATGGACCTCACGGGCACGGCGCTGTACCTGGGTAGCCCGAGCGCCTACGAGCAGATCGCCGCTGACCTCGAAATCGACCCGGATCGGTTACAGCCAACCTCAGAAACCACCAAAGGAGGCCATCAGGTAAAACATCAACCAGGACCCACCACCTGGGGAATTACCTGAGCACAACCCCGGGGAATAACCTGAACGTCGACACTATCGGTGACAGCGCGACTCAATCGTCACCCAAACAACTGGGCCTAACCGGCGGATGAACGGTGACGGCTAATGTGATGGCCCGTGGCGATTCCTGATTTCCAGACACTTATGCGCCCAGTCCTGGTCGCGATCCAGGGCAATGAGCCAAAGTCGCATGCGCAGATCCGGGACATAGTTGCAGCCGCTCTGAATGTCTCTGATGAGGATCGGCAGGTGATGCTGCCCAGCGGCAAGCAGGCGCTATACACCAACAGGATCGCGTGGGCGCTGACACACATGGCTCAGGCCGGGCTCCTCAGTCGGCCGCAGCGAGGACTGTATTTGCTGTCCGAACGGGGCAGGAAGGTGCTGCAGGAACACCCTGACCGGGTGGACATGTCCGTCCTACTTCAGTTCCCCGAGTACCAAGACTTCCGAACTCGCAAGGGTCAGAAACACACCGAGAAGTCCGTCAGCATTGTGTCTGACGAGCTATCGCCAAGCGAGTCGGTTGGTGCGATCGTGGAGGACTCGTACGAGACGCTGGCGGCGGAGCTGCTGGACCGAATCTTGGCGCAGCCACCGGCCTTCTTGGAAACCTTGTCACTGAAGCTCCTTCGCGCAATGGGATACGGAGGGCGTGAGTCGCTGTCGGAGCACACCGGCAAGCCCGGAGACAGCGGCCTGGATGGGGTGGTCCGTCAAGACGCTCTTGGGCTTGACTTAGTGGGTGTGCAGGCCAAGCGATACGAGAAAGACAGCACAGTCCAACGTCCGGACATCCAAGCATTCGTCGGGGCATTGCAGGGGGCCCAAACCACGCGGGGAGTGTTCGTGACAACAGGAAAATTCTCGCCGGGAGCCACGCGATTCGCAGAAAACGTGGCGATGCGTCTTCGACTCATCGATGGCACGGAGTTGACCAGGCTCATGGTTCGTTACAACGTCGGTGTGCAGGTACGCGAGACGTTCGAGCTGAAACAGATCGACGAGGAAACCTTCGACGAATAGTGACGGTCCCCTCGCTTACACAGGAGCATCCAATCACGACACTTACCGCGCCGCGGACACGAGCGCAGAAAGAGCGTCGACCAGTGTGTCGGGCGTGCACAGCGTGACGTCGCTTTCGAGTGACGGCTTCAGCCCCTCGCCCCAGACGTAGCCCAGGCCATACGCTTCGTCTTGCTGATCGAGAACGGGCGCGAATGCTCGCCGGTAGCCAAAAAGGTCTAGAGCCGCTGCACGTGCTGAATCGGCTACCGTACGTTTGTAGCCGCCCTTGACTTCGATGAGCAGCCAGCGAGTTTTGCCGTCGTTCGTCGTCTTGATGACGAGATCCGGGCGCAGGTTGCCTGTATTCGGGAACCCGTGTGCGAATTGGACCGCGCGGTAGGGAGAACTAGCCGATAGCGCACTTGGTGTCGACTGGTAACGAACCTCCAAAGTGGTGCCGTCGCGATGGCCACGAAAGATGACAGGAGGCCGAAGCATCCCCGTGGGCGGGGCTTTCCAGCCAAGGCGGCGGAGCGTCTTGATTGTGTCGAAGGCGCAGTGCAATTCGAGCAGCACGCTGTCGCGACTGGCTATCAACGCACGGTGTTCTACAGCATCTCTGATCGCATCCCGGTCAAGGCGGGCGATGTAGCGCTGATACAGCTCGACCACCTCTAGGGCTTTCTGGTAGCGGAGTCGCGCTCGTCCTGTGCGCACACGGCTCATCGTGATCGGAGTAGGTGGGAGTTTGGGCACACCGACGAACTGCCGCGCTTGTAGCCATCGGGTAGCTTCCGCCACGCGATCGTGTACATCCCTTGCTGGCCCCGTATGAGCTCCCCGATGCCAGCCCGTGCGCTTGCCGAACTCAGCGATAGAGAACAATGCGAAGGCCAGCACTTGGTTTTCGGGGGTGTTGAACGCTCGGCGTGTGGGCGTCGTGACGAACAAATTCGGAGCCCCAGTCGCGGCTCGCTGGGCGTAGGTCTCGCTCCAACGGATGCTGCCGCGAATTCGCTGGCTACTCACTTCAACTTCGGATGCTGTTGTCGGCGTGAGCCTCCTGATCAACGATGGCATTTGCTCAAGAAGCTCTCGTACTGCCTCGCTCAGGATGAAGTCAAGTTGCGCGAGATACCGAACTTCCGCCGCCGACATCTGTAGCAGCGCACCTGCACGAAGGAGAAGCTCCTCGCCTGAGCCGCCACGCCCTGGACGGTACTGCTCAGAAGCCGGCGTGACATAGCGCCATATATCGTCGCGGAGGTGCTTGATCACCGCCGAGCGATCCCAAGCAAGCGTCTTCACGGCTCTTCAAAGTCCAAAGTGTCGTCCGGTGACATCTCGTCCTGTCGATTCGTCGAAGAACGCAACAACTCAAGTCCGAGAACGCTGTTGAGGGTACGGCGAAGCCGATCTTTCCGTTCACCGCTGCCCACCATCCTCGACATCACCTTGAACAATTCATCGCCCGTCGGAACGTCAATGCCTTCAAATTGCGGGAGGAGGTAGCTGTAGAAGGCCTCGAACAGCAACTGACCGTCCTCGGCTGGCTGAAGAGTGATGCGTTCGCGAAGGAACTTGGTGAGGTCGATGAACACGGCAGGGCCCAAGTCTTTCATTTCACGCAGGGCAAGCAGCTGCTTGGCCAGTGTCGCGGCTTTGGTTTCGCCCACCGCATGATCATCAATCAGCTGTTCAAAGGTCGCCAATGGAGGCGATGCCACCTCGATGAACGCGAACCGGCGCATGAGCGCGAAGGACATCTCGAACAACAGCGACTTGTCGAACACGTTCATCGTGGCGATGATGCGCCAGTCCTCTGGGATCTGAAGGACATCGCCGTCCGGAATCGGGCTCTCGGCTCCGGTCGGCAGCAACACCAATGGCTTGTTGTCGGCGTCTGGCCGGGCATATGGCAACACGACAGGCTGGCCTGACAGAACAGTGAACAGCTGCCCGAATGCCCGATCGAATTGTGAGCGATTCAGCTCATCGATCAGCAGCCACTGGTTCTTACGGATCGCCTGGAGGAAGTGCCCCTCCTCGAACACGAGCTTGTCGGCACCTTTTGGGCGAAGCCCTCCAATCGTTTCGTAGGTCGTCCAGTCAGCCGTCGCAGTAGTCGGCATAAAGCCAGCGCACAGCCCGGCGGTTTGTGCCGCATCGGCAACCGCTTGCGCCAGGGTGGTTTTGGCTGTGCCCGGCGGTCCGGTGAGAATGACGTGTTTCTCGCTCAGGAGGGCGGCGAGCAATTGCGTGAGGACGGCGTCGTCAAGCTCCAGCCCTGCTTTTGTGACCGCATTGCGGACGCCGTCGAGCGTGAGCTCCCCACCGCTAGCGACCTCTCCGCTTCCGAGTCGGATTAGCATTTCAAAGTCTTGCTGGGTGATGACCGAGATCGAATTAGTATGGTTGATCTTGTTAGGTCCCTCGGCAGAAGGCACCGGTTGTTCGAACCTGTGGTAGTCATCGATGGTTGCTACAAAGCCGCGATCACCCTGAGCTTGGACCTCAGTGATCTTCCCATGTCCGAAGTAGCACTGTGCGGTGCCGTCGGTGGCAGAACCCGTTCTGTAGTAGACAAATCGTGCACCAGCTGACTCAGATAGCTTTCGTGTAGCTCCTGATGAACCCATTGTCCAGTGGTACCGCTGCCCCTCCACATCGTCGTAGCGGGGCTCAGTATTGGCGTCCATTGCGCCTTGGTTGAGGATGAAGTAAGCGTCCGCCGATGTTTGCGGCGGTGGTTTGACCATTTCCTGACCTCGCTCGGCGCGGCGCTCGGGACTGCTCTGCCAAGCTTTGTGATGAATCCATAAAGCCTGGATCTGGGATGATCTAGTTGGTACGCCCTTGCCGGTAAGGAACTCAGCACAATCGATCGCGACCTGCGAGGGGTTATCAAAGGTGCCGGTGAAGTTTGTGAAAGGCTTTCCCGCCGCGCGTTGTTGGTCTTGGAACTCTTGGTTGTACTGCCAGTACGCCTGCACTTGTCTCGCAGTGATCTCGACACCGAACATCTTGGGGAACCACCGCTCGATAGAGCGTGCGGCCCGCCCCGGGTTATCGATGGTGTACTTAGGGGCCATCTCCGCTCTCTCGTTCACACGGCCTGCTGCCCGACAAGTATTCATGGTCCGCTGCAGCTGGGACCCACACTCTTAGGTATCACCGCCTCCCTTGACGAGGAGCTGCGACTAGGTTTTGAGACCCCTGGACGCGCAGTAGGTTAGCGAAAAGCTACTTCAACGGACTGTATCAAGTGCCGTAGTCCAATCGGTGGCGATGGCCTCCTGCGCCGCAGCGAGTGGCACTCTGCCTTCGCAGACAAGCTGATGCAGCTTTGATTCGACGCCGTCTTTCGGGTTTGGGGATGCACCGGGTTCGATCCACAGGTTGCGGGGATCGTTCGGGTCCCCGCCAAGTTCGAGTGGCACGAGATGGTCGTACTCAGTGCCCGACATGGGTCCGCTGTAGCCGTATGATGCTGCATTGGCGCGCTTTTCGGCTGCGGTGATCGAGGCGGGCGGACGAATCGACTTGGTGTAGCCGGTCTTGCAGATCGTGGTATCGAGCGTGTCTGGGGTGACCTTCGGGCTGATCGCGCCAGGGGTGCAGTTCGGGTCGGGCAGCGTTTCCCCGTTGGCGGCGCTGCGGTAGTGGCATGTTCCTGGCGGCGGCTGCGGCTGCTCGGTGTAGTGGGTGGGACCTGGTCCGATTGGTACGTCAGCCATCGCAACGCCGACATCACCGAAGAGCAGCATTAGGCCGGTCATCGCGAGGGCGGTCGGGATGGACACAGTTTTCAACTTGGCGGCAGACTCGCGCAAGTCGCCGACAAACTGAACCGTAACGGCCACTACCTTTTTCGACTTCCGAAACTAGATCATCGAACGCCCTGCGCCCGCGCCGGGGGTGCTCGTTAGACCGGGTGATCAATGCCGCCGTGGCGGGAGCACGCACCTTTGGAGGTCTTGCTGTAAGAATAGTCCCCATCGACACATAGAAAAGTCGCCCCGGGCGGTGCCGTCGGTGCCGCTGTCGGTACGGGTATGCAGCTGCTAACAGTCTTACTCCACTCATAGCCATCTCCACATTGATCATCAGCGGAAATAACTGGGGACGCTGGCGCAGTGATGGCCGCTGCGATGGGCGATTGCGCGTTGGCCGGTGATGTCGAACCATTAGCCGTCGCGATGGCTGCTGCGAGGAGAGTTGCAACACGCAAAAACACGCGCCCAACCTCCTTGTTGGTAGCCCGACCCGATGGCAGCATATGCCCCGGTGGGCTTGATCACCCCGTGATTGGCGAAGAACGGCGGGGTAGCGTGGTCAGCTTCCGGTCAGCTCGCCGCGCTCGTCCAGCAGTTCGTGTGCCATGTGGGTGGTGGAGAAGGAAACCTAACCGCCGCCAGCCACGGACGGGGACCATCGACGGCTGCCCAGTGACTTTGGACACTAGCTGTACAGCGGCGCGAGCGCCTTAACTTGCGGTCAGCAAGCAACCCGCTCCGCCGGTTGGGGATAACAGAAACGACAACCACCATGGGATCGCTGAGGTTCAGGAAGCAGTTCAAGCTCGCACCTGGCCTGAAGCTCACCGTCAATAAGCAGTCGGTGGGCATGACGCTGGGCGTCCGTGGGGCGAACCTGACGTGCAACACCAAGGGCCAGAGAACCGCATCGGTGGGCCTGCCTGGGACTGGTCTCTGGTACCGCGACACCAGGAAGGTGGGGTCGAGGAGAACCAGGGCGGCGCAGCGCACCAGGCCGGCGAGCAGCAAGCCGGTGTGGAGCGGCGACGTGAACGGCACCACGCTGACCATCATGGCCAACGAGGTGCGCGGCCACACCAGCTATGAGCTGTACGTGACGGCCGACGGCATCAGGGCGCTGGCGGGCCGCTACCGGCTCTACCCTGAGATCATCGCCGCCGTGCAAGTGTGGGAAGCCTACCTGCAGCGCGGCGGTACGGTGCGGGCCTGGCTCGACGAGCACAACACGCCAGTGGGCGAGACTCCGGTGAGGTAAGTGAACTGCTCGAAAGATTTCGAAGGGAGCCAAGAAATGGCGGAATACAAGAAACCAACGAAGGCCGAGCTGAAAAGGGGTGCCTACACACCACGCGTCAAGGTCTACATACCACGTCCTAAAGCGCGTGGGAGACGCCATCCGGGGCTTTACAAGCCTCCAAAGGTCAAGTAACACAAGGCAATCCTCCAATGGGGTAGAGATCGAGAAGACGGCGACGATCTCGACTTTCCTCGTCATGTTGCCTCTTGCCACGCACTCGCTTTGTTGTTTTTAGCAAACAAATGCTACCCACTTTCGATCATGAAAGGTCGAGAATCGCCAATCCGTTCGCCACGCCGACACGTGCACCTCGCGGTACACCTTGGCAGTGCCACTAAATGCGTCGTCGGTTCAGTCGGCGTTCGGTGTTGTGCAGGCTGGCGAGTTGTTCGGTGTGGTGGCGGGGGAAGCTACGCCGAGAGCCGAGAGCATTTTGCTCCATGGTCCAGCGCGCATACGCGGCTAGCGGCCAACGTTTAGTAAATCTCAAGCGAACGGTGTCGACTTCCCTTAAGCTCACCGCGTAACTGACAGTTGGCGAAAATATTGTTGCGCATGATGGAAATTGGGCAGCGAAGCATGCTCCGTGCGGTGCTCGTCGGAACAGTTGTCGCAGCGGTGGCGATGCGGATGGCGTCACCGGCCATTGCCGACGCAGGCCAGTACCCCGGCGATGACGCCGCGTTTTTCAGCTACATGGCAAACAACGGGTATCCCGCTGACACTGATGAGCTCCGAAATGCCATGCTGGAGGTCGTCGCTGCTACTTGCCATTTATTCGATGTTGGCGGCACGGCCTCGTGGACGATTAACGACGCGATTCAGCGCGGGAATGATGCCCGAGAGGCGCATCTAATGGACGTCGCTTCTGTTAATTTCTACTGTCCTTGGAACAGGGCCGCTCTCAATTCCTGACCTGGCCCGCGTCCGCTGAAAACCCCAGTTCAGCATTCCAAGCCCTGCCGGGCTGCCAGTGATCGGTCCACAGCGCGCCGTCTGGTGGCGGCACGTCGGGGATGGTTGTGTCGCTGGTCGTCATTGGGCTGGCCTTTAGAACAGTCGAAGCTTGCTCTTTGACATGTCGTAGACCGATCCCATCTTCGGCAACGTCGCCGGGCGAACCCGCTTGGCCTGACGCCTGTACCCGGCGGCCAGCCGCCCAGATCAAGGGTGCTTCGAGCTGTCACTTAATTTCCTTCCACTAGTGGTTATAGGGATAGCCACCTCGCGCTGATCACAGCGGAAACCTCGACTTCGGGAAAACCTAATTCCTGGGCGATATCTCGTGCACTCATACCTAGCGCGTGCTCTTGGCATATGTAATTGTCGTAAGGACCGGCGTTTGCGGGTGCTGTGCCGAGTAGGGCGATGGCAGCCGTGGCGGTTGCGACACCCCGGAGGGTCATGCTCATCATTTCAACTTCCTTGTGTTTCAGTCGGTTTCGGGTTCCTTGGTCCACGCGGTGAACCGAATACAAAATTGCTGACTCTCGTCAATCTTGAACGTCTACGTCGGGCGATTCGGCCTTAATGGCGTCTTGTTCCTTTCGCTCATCTGCCGGAGAGTTGGTGCCCAAGCCTGCACAGTTGGTGTCGGTGGCATCATGGTCGGGTTCGGGATGCCAGCCCGGCTCTTCTGGTGGGCTGACCGGAGGGTTTAAGGTGGCCATGACGCCTCCTTTATGTAGCAATCGGTGGGCGGCGTCCGCGCTGAACTCACGAGTCCAAACCGTGACTGTCATGTTTTCTCTCCTGAGACGCCAGTCGACGAGGGTCTTACGGCCCGGTTGCGTTTGCCATAGGTCCCAAGTACTTATTATCGGGTGCGAAATAAAGGGCACCAGTGCAGCGTGTTTGGGCATTGTGGCGCACACATCAGGGTCTAAGGACTCCTTTGCGGACCACGATGCGGGCGAAAAATGGGTGACTACAGCCGGTCCCAGGTTGGAGGAACTCAATGGGGATATGAAGGCAGGGGGCCTGTTTTCTGTGCGGGGTGTTGACGGCTGGGGCGTGGCTCGACGGTGCTGCTATTGCACCGGTTGCCGTAGCGGACCCCGGCTGGACCCCGGCGCGGAAAATCAGTTCGTCGCAGATCTTCTTCAGCCGCAGATGGTGCATCCGCCCCTCACTCCGCCCGCTTTGGTCAAGATGGGACACCAGGCATGCTCCGATATTGCTGGCGGCGTGTCCCCGGACGTCGAGAAGGGAAACGTCGACGTGGCTCTGATGAACGAGGGCGTGAATGCGTCAATGGCGGCGATCGGCACCTTAATCCACTTCGCTCTCAGGGATTTATGCCCGAACGTCCCCAACACGACAGGAATTTGATCATACCGAGAACACCGACGATGAGAAGCGTGAAAAGCTGCTCGACGCCATCCTGACCATCCCACCGCTAACGGAGTGGCCACTAGAATGTCGGGAAAAACTTTGGGAGACTTGTCAATTCATAAAGAGTCTCGCCGAGGACCTCAAGCAGAGGGGCGAGAGTGGTGACGTCGGTGGCATCTAGGGTCTCTTCAACCGGACCTTCAAGTTCGGTGGCGAGGACACCGCTGTAACCGCTTACATCTGCGAATGACTTTTGAGACTCTTGAAACTCGTCTGTTTTTGATACGCACGATATTGCCTGGGACATCGCAGCCACCGACGTTCGTTCTATTCACGCCGTTAGCCGGGCCTCAGTGTGAAGGTAGTCCTTGGAAGAGTCAGAAGATGCCAGGTCATTTGATCAGGCTTGAGAATCACCGACCATGTAGAATTATCTGCACCGCAGAGTCCAGCGGTGTTATAGGCGGTGACTACGCGGTTCGTCGCAGACGAGCGCATAACCTCCGATAGTTGGAAAGTGCATGTGTGTTGCGGCCCAATCCAATTCATGACCCCCGAGATTGGGTCACTGCTGTCGAGCGCAACAGTGACAGGGACCGGCTCACTGGTGCCATCATCAATTACTCCAACCCACGTCGGAGGAATGATGTCGGCATTGGCGCTGCCAACGCCTAGCACCAACACGCCAACCGTGACGGCCATCAGTGTCGCAATAGCTTTCATCTAATCGCCCTCTTCAGGATTCACCATCGTCAACTTCATAACGTTCCTCGATGTCCTGAACAAGGGCCCTTCGGCCCGATTGGCAGCCGTGGCTGATCGGCAAGTCAGGTGGCGGTCCCTACCTTCGGGGATTGCGGCTCCGGAGCAGAGGTCCAACTGCTCTGTTCATCTTTGGCAACCCAGCCGTGATTACACATGTTTGCCCAGGTCAGAGCGTCTTCAAGGACGGTTTGGCCGCTATCGTGCGATATACATGCGATGTCTGTGCGTTCTCCGGTGCCTTTGTGGCTTTACGCTCTCCTGGTGGCCGTCTGCCCATCACACGAGATCTGCGGCTTGCGGGTCTATGAGCAGGCCGACGGCACGGTCGTCACCATGGCCATGGTCCATCAATGAACTTTCCCAACACCCTGACGAGTGCTCTTGCGGCTACTGCTGTTGGTGCTCAAAAGCCGATCCGCTCAAGATTTTTCGTGCTGCACGGAGGTGGCAGGGAACAGCGGCAAGGGCAAAAAGGCTGGCCAGACTCCACGCGACTACGTGGATACCAGAATCACTGAGGAAGATGCTATGACCAGGGGACAGTATGCGGCCAGGGCCGCGTTCTAAACATCCGGGACGCGCACAAGCCCGTCCACAGCCCTCGGAACAGCCCAGGTCGAAGAGTCCGATATCCCAGTGTCACAGGCGAGTCCGAGTTCCCGTGAATGTGACACCGGATGAATTGTCGGACTCTGGTGGTTGCGTAGGAGTATGGCCATCGCCGCGTACCTCAGGGTGTCCACAGGGCAGCAGTCGATCGATCAGCAGCACGACGCCATCGCGGCGGCTGGCATCACCCCCGACCGGGTCTTCACCGACACCGCATCTGCGGGTTATGTCTTCTGTCCAGCGCCGTATCGGTTCGTTCCCGGAGAGTGACCTTGCTTCACGAGTTGCCGTCGCCAAGCTCCGACTGGACGGCACGCCAACCCCCACGCTCGCGGGTGGCTCGGATGACGAAGCGGCCAGCAAGGTTGGTATAGGGCCAGTGGTAATGACCGGCTGGACCATTGGTCACTAGTTGCCAGCGCGATGCAGACCGGCGCTCGCTTGACCTGAAGTCACAGAGGTCCAAATGCCCTGTTTTCCGATCGCCACCCTGCGCAATGTAGAGAGGACTGCTTTAGTGCCTGGCAGTGTGGTCACCCGACAGGAGTCCTTAGATGACAGCATCCGTGCTGCGCCCCACGGGTTACACCATGGAGCGACCAAAGCGTCTTGAGCCAGCAGGGACGTCCGTGATACGCGCCAACCGGTGAGAGTGCTCGATGCATTGCGGGTACTGCGGCAGGGATGTCGGTGATCAGACGCTGTGCCAGTCCTGCGGCGCCTACAAGGTGGGGTTGACCTGGCATCCCGCGGACACACACTCCGGCTCCCTCCCTGATCTCGCCTTCGGCGCCACAGCCGGCAGCGCAGTCTCGGTGCAAGAACCAGGTTGGAAGCCGGACCCGACCGGCAGGCATGAAGGCCGCTACTTTGTCTCCGGGCATCCCACTGACTTGATCCGCGATGGCACCGCCGAAGCGGTCGACCCCGAAGGCGAGCAGCAGCTCGAGCAGCACGCCCTAAGTTTCCCGGCCGATGAGGCACCGCCGGCTAAATCGCGATCGAAGCGCCGTTGGCTTTTCGTGACCATCGTCGTTGTGGTGCTCCTTGGCGCCGGCGTTGGAGGCGTAATCCTTGGTGGGTTGCTCGGCCGTAAGTCTCCTGACGAGAAATACCTTGCCGCACTGAGAGATAGCGGACTTTCCGGACACTTTGCCTCCGATGCCAATGCGATTGCGCATGCCAAGGAGACCTGCCGCATGCTCAGTGAGGGTGGTCCGCAACAAGGGTTGCCCGCTGACAAGGTTGCGGTGGACGCGTACTGTCCACAGTTCTCCAAAGGCTTCCACGTCCTCGAGACAGCCACCATCAGGGGTACTTTCACGCTCGTCGACAATTCACCCAACGTGTACTATCCCGCCATTACGGTCAACGGGTCTACCTGTTCGGGTGCAGGCGGTTACTCCGATATCCAGCCGGGCACACAGGTTTTCGTCAAGAACAGTAAGGGCGACATCATAGTCACCGCGGAGCTGCAGCAAGGAACCGGAAACCGCTTCCGGTGCACATTTCCTTTCTCCTTCGACATCACCGAGGGAGAAGATCACTACATCGTATCCGTCGGCCGCCGAGGCGAAATCAGCTACACGTTTACTCAGCTGAAGAACGACGGGCTCGCGCTTAACTTGGGTTGATCGTCGTGCACGCCGCTGTGATCCTACGATCGGGCGTCACCGCCGGGTGTTGGTTGGTCATTGCGTGTTCATCGACTGGGCCGGCAGCGCCGTCGGCTCAGCAACTGCAAAACTCTGTGGCGCTGGTGCGGTCCACCTTGTGCAACGGTATGGCGACCGGATCCGGTTTCTTCATCAGTGACCACGAACTCGTGACCAATCGACATGTCGTCGCCGACGCCCACGAGCTCAGCGTCGAGACCGCGGACAACCACACCCTAGCCGTTGACGACGTTCTCATCAGTTACAGCATCGACGCTGCCGTGCTACACGTGCGGGCCGCTGACGTTGCCCCGCTCACGCTTGGTGCCGATCCGGCCCCGGGCGATGACGCGTGGGTTGTCGGGTTCCCAGGAGGCGGCAAGGTACGGGTGACCAATGGGCGGGTAGTCGATGAGGTCGACGGACGCAAGTACGAGGTGACGGGACGGGTCATACGTACCCGGGCGGAGGCTGATCCGGGTAACTCGGGTGGACCGCTATTGAATCAGCACGCGCAAGTCGCCGGGCTTGTCTTCGCGGTTGAGTACTCAAGCGGGTGGACGTTGGCCATACCCGTCTCTGAGTTGGCCCGAGCGCTATCGAAGATGCAGAGCGCCCCTGCCACCCGGTGTTGAACCGGGGCAGTTAGGCGCAGGCATTGAGGCCGAAAGGCCCTCCCGGTGTCACCTGCTGCCGAGTGACCCTCATACCAGCAGCCCCGACAAGCAGAAGCAACCAGGCAGCAGGACAGGGGGCCGGGCCCAATGCGAACTCACCCGGAAAACTATGAGAACACCGCAATCGACTATCCAAGCGCTGGCCAGGAATCGCCCGCTGTACCGATGCTTTTGTGCCCGAATGGGCACCTCAATGTCTGGAACTATCAGTTCTGCGGCGAGTGCGGCGTCCGCATCGGCACAACCTCGGCTGCGGCGGTCACGCCGGAGGCCCTGAAAACGCCGCTCAGGTCGACATATCGACGTTTTCGTTCCCCGCTGGTTAGGTGGTTGATGATCGGCGGCGCGTTCCTTGTGATCGCAGCGATGACCACCGCAGTCACCTATTTCGTCACCCATGACAACAGTGCCGTGCCGACGACGCCGGCCACGGGACAGCCACAAGTCGGGGCACCACCCCCCACACAGACACCGTGCGCCTCACCGCCGCTCCTGCATGCTGAATCTGTCGGCATCGTCCCAGCTGGGCTCGCGATCACCACCACGATTACATCGTCGTGCGGTGCCGCAGATGTCATCTCGAACACCGCGATGCAAGTCAACGTGGTCGACGGCGCGCACGACGTCGCCGCTGGCACCTTCGACATATCCGCACATCCCGTGGCCATCCCAGCGGGCCAGGAAGCCACCCAAACCTTTGTCTTTCCCGCCGGAATGTATTGGTTGACACCAGATCTGCTCTCACAACGGCCCATGATGAGCGCCCGCTACAACGGGCGTGCAGCGCAGGACGCCGGGGCGAAAGCACCAGACGCAGGCAGCTTGACAGCCAAGGAGCCGGCATCGCCCCAATTCGGAAGTCCCGAATCTGCTGCTCTCGTCGGACTGCGTGAGCTTGTCGACGCTGACCGAACCGTTGTGCGTGGTCTTCAGCAGTGGTGGCTACCGCAGGTGAGCTCGAAGCGTCCGGGTCTGGTGGCGGAGGGCATCACATGGACCAACGCGGACGTCCTGCGCGACCACCTCGCGCTGCGTCAGCGATTCCCTCAGGCTCGGCTGGTGTGGTCGGGTGACTGGACGACATTCAGCTTGCCGAACTGGTGGGTAACCATCGTGGCATTGCCGATGACTACCCCCCAGCAAGCTAACGCGTGGTGCGATGCGCAGGGATTGGACGCCGACCACTGCTTCGCAAAGATGATTAGCAGCGTGCTCGGGCCTGACGGGACGACTGTCTACCGCAAGTAACCACTAGGCGCAGTTGTAGGGGCGGTCCCGAAGCAGTCGATCGATCAGCAGCAGGGAACGTGTATCCAGCGGGCACTGGTGCAGAGGGGATTCCGATGACGAAGATCTACTACGAGTCGGACGCTGACCTGTCGGTGCTGGACGGGCAAAAGGTTGCCGTCGTCGGGTACGGCAACCAGGGCCGCTCGTGGGCCCTCAACCTGCGTGACTCGGGCCTCGCGGTGGCGGTCTTCACCCAAGCCGACGCCTCCCGGGATCAGGCCGAGGCCGAGGGCTTCACGGCCCACGAGATCGAGGCGGCGAGCGAGTGCGACGTGATCTGCACCCTCATCCCCGACGACGTCATCCCTGAGCTGCCCATCACGCCCAAGCCGGATGCGCTGTGGGTGCTGGCCTCGGGCTACGCGGTGGCCTTCGACCGGATCGACCCCAATTGCGACGTCGGCATGTTCGCTCCCCGGATGCTGGGTCCCGAGGTGCGTGAGTGCTACGTGGAGGGCGTGGGGTTCATCACCGCGCTCGGTGTCCAGAAGGACAACACCGGGACCGCGCTGGCCCGCACGCTGGCCGTCGGACGGGCGGTTGGCGGCTTGCGCCAAGGTGCCATCGAGATGACGCCGCGCCAGGAGGCCGTCCTCGACCTCGCGGTGGAGCAGGTGCTCGCCCCGGCCATGGCCCGGGTCTCCATGAGCTTCGTCGCGGTGATGTCGGGGGCCGGCATCCCGCTTGAGGCGATCATGACCGAGCTCATGCTCTCGGGCGAGGTCGAGCGGAGCTACCGGCTAGTGCGGCTGGAGGGCTACGCCGGCCAGATGCGCTACCACTCGCCGACCAGCCAGTACGGTCAGATGTCGCGGGCGGATCGGTACGACGGCCTCGACGTCCCCGGGGTGATGCGCGAGGTACTGAGCGAGATCGAGTCGGGCAAGTTCGCCGACGAGTGGGACGCCGAGCGCGACGCGGGCTACCCGAACCTGGAGCGCCTGCGAGCCGAGAAGCTCAGCCCCGAGGTCGTCGCCTTCGAGGAGGACCTGCGCGCCCGTCTCGGCGAGCGGGCAAAGCCCCCCGCCCGCCTGAACCCGGTGCCTGGGCGAGCAGGTCGACGGCGTCACTCATCGCTGTTGTCTCGGATCGTCGGTGCGTTGAAATGTGTTGCGGTCTAGCCATTCCAAGACGCCTGGCCTGGGAAGCGGTGAGCGACTTGGGTCGCCAGTCGTCGAGGGGGCCGCGCCGCCTCCATGACACCATCACCGGGCACACCCGCGTTCACCGACCCATCCCGCTCGCCCAGCTAACGTAGCAGCCATGAGCTTGGTCAAAGCCGACGTGCGCAAGGTCATCGACACCTATCTGCGCGCGTGGACCACCCAGGACCCCGACCTGATCGTCACCCTCTTCACTCCCACCGCGACCTATCATGAGCGCGTCTTGGGCGAGCCGATCCGCAACCAGGCCGGCATCCACGAATACTGGCGCACCAAGGTCGTCAACGAACAAGCCAACATCCAGGCCGAGCTGCTTAGCCTCTACCTCGACGGCATCACCGTCATCGCCGAATGGGAAGCGCGATTCGACGACATCGTCGCTGGCCACCGCAAGCTGATGCGCGAGGTCGCGATCCTGGAATTCGACGGCGATCGCATCGCCAGCCTGCGCGAGTACTGGGCCTCGCAGCCTTTGATCTGACCGTGGAGGAATTTTAGTGTTCGCCCGAAGACAGTTTCAGCCATCGCGCTTCCTCCCGGCCGGGTACCTGTCGGCTATCCGCAGGGGCGGGACATTCGTCGGAGACGGCGCGCTGGGAACCAGGTGGTCAGGATTGGTTGAGTGCGTCAGCCACTTTCGGTAGTCGTAGCGGCCACACCGCTGCCACGTCCACGTCCATCCTTTGGCCGTGGTAGGCCAGAAGCCCAGCTCCGTGGCGAACTTACGTGGGCGCTCTTGGGCTACGCCAAGAGATTATGCGGCCAAGTACCGATACAGGGTCGCCCGGCTGACGCCCAGGAATCGGGCGATGTCTTTGGCGGTATGGCCATCGGCCTTCATTCGCCTCGCTGTCGCGATGTGCTGAGAATCGTTGACACTCTTAGGACGACCAAACTTGGTCCCATTCGCCTGAGAAGCCTGGCGCTTCAGCGCAGTACGCTCTTTGACCAGCTCGCGCTCGTACTCGGCCAAGGACCCCAGCACACCGATCATCATGCGGCCAGCGGGAGTGGACGAGTCGATACCATCCGTCACCGATACCAGGGTGACGCCACGGTTGATGAGCTCTTTGACCGTCTGCAAGATATGGAGCATATTGCGACCCAGGCGGTCTAACTTCCACACCACGACGGTGTCGCCCTCGCGGACATAAGCCATCAGCTCGGCAAGGCCAGGGCGGTCATCGCGTGCACCGGACATGGTGTCCGAGAACGTTTTCGACACTCCGGCATTGGCGAGTGCGTCGTTCTGTTGATCAAGGGTCTGGGCCACGGTGGAGACACGGGTGTAGCCGATCCGCTGCCCAACCGTGCGTCCGTGGACGTCGGGAGCATGACTCATAAGTACTGGAATCACAGATTCGAGAAAGTTATTTCCGAGACGAACTTTTGAGACAGATCGACCTGGCCGAATGGAGCCGGTTCAGGCCATCCGCCCGGTGTCTCAGATGTGGTCTATTTCGAGACGGCTATTTCGAGACGGTCAGTCGGCTAGCCTAGCTTGGGTCGATGCGCGAGAGCACACCTTGCAGTTCTTCCGGGCTGACGACCTCGATCTGGTCATCCGAGGCCCGTCGTCTCATGCGATCGTCGATCAGATCTGTTCGTGTCAGCAATATGCCGTAAGCAAATTGCTGCCTTGCAAGACCTTCAACTAGTCGCCCCAAACGATCGGTGAAAGCCGCCATCTGCGGCTTCTTCAACCACGATGCCACCTCAATGCCGACACGCTTGCCGCTGCGAAGCTGGACGACGACGTCCACCCGCTGAGTCCGTTGAGAGTCAAGGACAACACCGTTCCTTGCTGCGACCGTAAGTGCGAATCGCTCAAGGGCCGCAGCCTGCATGAACCCCAATCCCCGAACGAGTTCACTAAAACTGGTTACGACGGCCACAGCGGCCACGTCGAACGGGATGCGGTGCGCGCCCGCCAATGAATCAGGTATGTAGAGAAAAACAGGGAGACGCTTGGAGGCGATAATCTCTTTGAGCTCAGTGACACCCGGCGGTGGCGCAAAAACATTAGGATCACCGCGCATTTCATTGATAACTATTGCGTCGACTTCGTTGCGCGAGATGCTTGCCATCGCCTGCTCACGCGAAGCTGCCACGGTCACGTGCAGAAATTGCCGGAGAGCGGCTAACTCGTTCTCGCTGCTCCCAGGAAATACATCAAACCACAGCAGACGGCGCAACGGCCTAGGCGGACGTTCGGCATCGCCAGCTGGCGGCACCAGCCTGAGGTTCCCTCCGATCTCCATGTCGCTGACTTCCGGCTGGGCGCCGGAAGCAATCGCCGAACCCAGGTCGTCGTAGAGCTTTTTTATCGCCTCCTGTTGCGGCCTTAAGACAGCGACTATCTCTTTCAGCCCTACCTGCGCTGACTCTTGCCACTCTGCTTTTGCACCGCCAACTTCCAAGGCCTTCAACTTTGGGACGAAGGGGGCGATCAAGGCGACTGCAAGTAGGGAGACCGAAGTGGAGTCGATCTGCGGTACTCGCTGCTCGAAGAAGGTGTGAACAAGGAGACCTCCAATGGCGAGCAGAATTACACCGCCTACCGTGAGTCTCGAAAGCACACCAAGCCGAGATTGCCGGTCTCCGGCCTTCTCAAGCTTGTCTATTGCCGCTTGAGCACGCTCTAACGCACTGCTGGCAGCGGCAGTGTCTGCCTCCTCCGAGTCCCCGGACTTCACCATGGACGGATCGTAGCGAGTTCCTTAACAGGCGCCATCCCGGCAACTGGGTGAGTTCGCGGACAGCGTTGTGCGGGTCGGGAAATTCGGACTGCGCCGACTGCGCGGGAACCCTTTGATCAACGACGGTTTCTACCCGAGCTGGGCAGACCACCACTCACGCTACGCATACTCGTACTTTCGGCACGGTCGTCGTAGTAGGTTTGCTTGGGCTTCTGCTTGGGGTTGGGAGGTGGGACAACCGCACTTCCAGCTTCCCTTGCAGAAATATCCGGCGTTGTCTTCGGGTCCGGTGGCGAGGACACCGCCGCACACCGCTTCCATCTGCGAATGACTCTTGAGACTCTCGAAACGTCGTCTGTTTCGAGACAAGGCCTAGCAGTCCCTGCGGGACTAAGGTTTGACGTTTTCGAGCATTGCTCTGGCCACCCGTTCGGCGTCAGGGACCGCCCAGGCGAGGTTCGGCGCATCCGGTGGTGCGGTCAAGTTGGGGGCTTCGCAGGTGCGGACCTCAACAACGACGTTTTCACGCACACCCAAGGCCTGCTGGCAAGCATCCGCTCCATTAAATGGACCCACATTGGTGGTGGATGCCATCGGCAGGGTGATCATTCCGTTTTGGCGGAGGACCCTACCTAAGGTGAATCCCGCGCTGCTTTCGTAGCCGAAGCTCGCCTCAACCCTGAAGCTCGTACAGGCTTTCCACTTGCCTTCCGAGGAGGTTAGAAGCTGCTGAGCCCCTTCGGCGGAAGAAAAGACTGCCGCAGTCTGCTGCAGAAGGTGCGGCGTGCCGGGGTTTATCCCATTCGGGGTTCCGAACATCTGGGTCTTGATAGCCGCTGGGTCAGCGTCGGCGTAGACGTCATGCTCGCCTGTGAAAACCACCCCAACGCATGACGGAGGGGTGACCTGGTCCGAGTGATCCGGCATTCCGTAAGACGAGGAATTTAGTCCGGGCCCACCTGGCCCGCCTTCGGATGGGTCCTTGGTGACATTGGTCCCAAGCACTTTGGTCAACTGGTCAGGGGTCAGCAAGAGCTGATCGATCGCCTTCGGGGAGAGCGTCGGTTGTGGTGGCGGCTGAACGGCTGTCGAAAGATTAGGCGACGATGGGAAACTCGGAAACGACGGGAAGCTCGGAAACGACGGCAGCGTAGTCGTAGAACTGTCCCCGCCGCGAGACTCGTCCTTCCACGGATGGGTCGCGGCGTACACTATGCCGACTATCACGATGAGCGCCGACGTGATGATTGCCGCCCACCGCCAACGCTCAGGCCATGAGATGCCGGAATCCCCCAGGGGCCGAAGCAGTTCGACGCTCTTCGCGATTTGCGTCGCAACGACCGCCCCCGTCACACACATCACCGCCGCCGAGAATGCGACGAGCCACAATCCCCATCCCGCCGACACACCGATGGGGACGCTGAAAAAATTGCTTTTCGGGATCGTCATGATCCGGACAATGTTGATGACAGCGTCGGTTAGACATGTCACACCGGCGACGGCGATCCCCCAGGCGACCGGAACCGCCCACCGTGAATCAAATGGAGTGCGCTCCCAGAACATCACGGTCACGAGGGCGAGACCCGACAAGCCTCCCAAGATCAACGTCGTCGTACCCCAGTTAGCGAAATCGAGCCCATTGACGGTGAACATAAAATAGCTCAGCCACGGCGTGAAGCTGCCGATGATGACGCCCACGCTTGCCGCGGTTGCCGCATATAGGGCCGGACGGTAGTACGGTTCAGCGTTTGGCGGCCAGACAAGCGGCGAGCTCTTGCCGGGTGGCGAAGAAGATGTGGTCATCGCAATTCCCCTTGAGCAATGAAAACCTTATTCTCTTTGAGCCTCGCCGTAAGCGGTTTCAAGCAGTGCAGCACCACCGGAACCCTCAGGCACCGGCTCGGGCGGCTCTCAGCAAACCGCGACTGACTTTCAAGACTCTCGTAAGTCGTCTCTTTCGAGACAGTGGTCGCAAAGCCTACGGCCCGGGCCCGTATGGGGTAGCCGAAATATGGGGGATTCCCCGAGCGTGAGGACATCGCTCGGACGGAACGGAAATTTTAGTCCTAGCCACGAGGTAGCGACGAGGTATCGGACCTGCCTGTGTTTTGGTTGGTGACTACCGCGCTGGTGTAACGGAAGTCGGGAGGGGCGGCGCCGGTGAGCGTAATCGTAACCGGAGAATAGGTCGCCGAACCTTGCGCGCAGGTCGGAACGCAGCTACGTCGATATTCGATGCCGGTGCCCTTTGCGCCAGCACCGGCGCTCCAGTTGGTCCAGACGATTTTGTCGACGGCCCAGGTGCCGTCAGCGCACGTCAAAATGATGCTTTCCGGCTTGACGTCGGGCTGGCCGCCGCAGTTAACCACCACCGGTGTGCCTTCATCGGCCGCCGCGATTGGCAGATCCCCACCGGCGGTCAGCAACGCGATCGACAGCAGAACCCCACCCGAAACCCATCCTCGAATTCGGCCGTTCCCCGCTGCTGGAATCAAGCGATTCATTCGCCGTCACCACCTTCAATCGGCGCTTATACGCCGCTCAGCACGGGGTAATCATCTCCCAGCCAGTCCAGGCTGAGCAACAAGACCACGGAAGTTTGTGTTGGGCCGGGCTTTGTTCTTGATGTCATCAACGGAGATGGTGGAGGCGGCCGACGAGGTCTGGCTGACGGAGGAAACGGGCGCCTGAGCGCCACGCTGGGCGACGAACGGAAACCGGCGGGTGCGGGTGATTGTATGGCTCGGGAGACGGTCACGCCGGGCACCGGCGATGGACCCTGCTCCCAGTGCCAGTAGCCGTCCTCGTGAACCTGATGGATCTCACCGGCGTCTACCCGCTCCTATAGCTGGCGCATCGCATCGGCATACCAGACCCCGTACCGGTCGAGCACCACACCGCCGCCGCCGCCCAACCTCTCCACCAACCGGTACCGCTCGAACGGTGTGCCTTCCACCTTTCCTCCCCGGCAAGTGCTGACGACCGTCACCCTAATCCGAGGCCACGACTTTTGAGGTTGAAGCAAGAATTCGGTGCAGACCTGTCCCTCGCGGTTTGTGGAAGTTGGGTAGCGTCACCGCCGTGGACAGGGCTGCCTTCGGGCCGGCAGCCGATGAGAGTCATCTAAATCCGTCTCGTTGGAGGTTGTGAGATGAACAATGGTGTCCCTGACCGGATACGGAGGTACACCGTCGCTGACGCCGACGCCCACCGCGTCAGGTGGGTGCCCGAACGGTGGACCGCCGTATTCGAAGGTCACGAGCCTGCCCACCGCAAACTGGCTGCTCATTCGGAAGCTGAAGCTGGTATCGCACGCAAGTTCATTCACAAACGAGCTGATGGAGATGCGATTGACCTATTGCTGATGGCCATGGCGTGGGGATATGACCCGAATGACTATGGGCCGCACCGAGTACAAGCCATCCTCGGCACCGACGGTGCGGAGAACAAGATCCGGTCGATCGTTGCCATTACCCGGGCTGAGGGTGCCGGGGCTGGCTGGCACGCGCTTCTTAATACGCACAAGATCGACGGTCTGAACATGTCGTTCGGCACCAAGCTCATCTATTTCGCTGGGTACAGCACCGACCATCGGCCACGACCGCTAGTGCTCGACAAGCGGGTCGGGAGAGCACTTAATGAACCCGATATCGCGCCGGGTGCCGTGCCGTTGACCGGACTGGTACGCCAGGCTGACTATCTCCGTTACCTGGAACGGGCCGAGCAATGGGCGTCCGATCCTACGTGGCAGCAGACGCCGGAAGTTGTCGAATACGCCCTCTGGGCGATCGGAGGACATTGATCCTCGTGAGCTTCGGCACCGTGGCCTACTGCAGCAGCCGCGCTGTCGGTACTCACGTCTACGGTGCCGAGCGTGGAATCCGACGACGTTGTTGACCCCGGTGACGCTGCGATCCAAGCTATCCTTGCCCTCACCGCCGAGAACACCGACGACGATGAGGAGCGCGAAACGCTGCTCGATGCCATCCTGACCCTCCCGCCGCTAACGGAGTGGCCACAGACTGTCGGGAAAAGCTCTGGGAGACTTGCCGTTTCATAAAACGCCTCGCCGAGGATCTCGGGCCGAGGGGCGAGATTCACGATGGCGGTGAGGATTAGCACCTCGGCAGCGGCGAATGCCGGATCCAAATTCAGCACCTCATCGAAGACAAACTGGCTGACGGGGACCTCCCAATAGCTATGCCGGGTTTGACCGCATGTCAGGATCCCACTTTGTTGAGCATGGCGTTGGCGAGCGGTGAATACTTCTAGCCATGAAACGCACCGCAGGAGCCCTGGCCGCATTCGCCATTGCCGGAACCATCGCCAGTGTGACAGCCGGTGCGGCCATCGCAGAACCCAAGGCCGAGCACGTTGTAGGCGAAGAGTGCATCGGCGCTGACATCGGCCGGCAGGACGTCGCCCCCAACGGTCAGGCCATCATCTGTGACAGCAACTACCACTGGGAGCCGTACGTCGGCCAGACCCCAGTCCACTCCTGGGGCTCTTAAGGCGCGATCTGCACCGGCTATCCAATGTGACTGGCTTGCGCTCCATTGGGCTGGGCGCTAGCAGCCCCGGCGTCACCCCAGCTGGTACGACTGCTGCGACAGTTCGAAGAAGTGACCTGTGCTGGAGTCTCGGCATGTGACGCCAGCGACCTCGTTGATTTCGCAGGTGATCGTTCCCGCGGACAAGGGAGTGTCGTAATTCTGAGTTGGTAGTCCGCCGAGGAAGCTACCCCAGTGGCAACTGAAAAACGCCGGTCCGCCGCCGTGATCGAAGCCCACACGGTCGCCCCAGCCGTGCTGGCAGTTCTGCGGCCGTGGCGGCGGCACATAGTGGTATTGACCTATGTCGCACGTGTCAATGGCCAAGTCGAAGTCCCCGCTGTTGGCCAGGTAAAAGTCCCCGCCCCGTGCGGTAGTTCAGTGGTTGGTCAGGGGTTCTCCTTTCGGTGTTGGGCGTCTTTCATGCGGTAGGACTGGCCGTCGGTGATGACGACGGTGGCGTGGTGCAGGAGCCGGTCCAGGATGCTGACGGCGGTGGTCTGTTCGGGCAGGAATCGGCCCCATTGTTCGAAGGGCCAGTGCGATGCGATGGCCAGGGAGCGGCGTTCGTAGGCGCCGGCGACGAGACGGAATAGCAGTTGGGTCGCGGTGTCGTCGAGCGGGGCGAAGCCGAGTTCGTCGAGGATGATCAGGTCGACGCGCAGCAGGGATTCGATGATCTTGCCGACGGTGTTGTCGGCAAGGCCTCGGTAGAGGGTTTCGACGAGGTCGGCGGCGGTGAAGTAGCGGGCCTTGTGCCCGGCGTGGATGGCGGCGATCCCGAGACCGATCAGGGTGTGGGATTTCCCGGTCCCGGCCGGTCCGATGATCGCCAGGTTGGATTGTGCGCGAACCCATTCCAGGCTGGACAGGTAGTCGATCACCTTCGGCTGAATTGAGGAGGCGGCCACGTCGAACGACTCCAACGTTTTGGCGACTGGGAACCCGGCGGCCTTGAGCCGGTTGACGACGTTGGAGGCATCGCGAGCGGCCAGTTCGGTTTCGACCAGGGTCCGCAGCACCTCTTCGGGGGTCCAGCGCTGGGTCTTGGCCGTCTGCAGGACCTCGGGTGCGGTGCGCCGGATCGCTGCGAGTTTGAGCCGACGCAACCCGGCGTCGAGATCGGCGGCCAGTTCTGGAACAGAGAGCGGTGCAACGGGTTTGGTTGCCTTGGCCGATGTGGTGGTCATGAACTCACACCACCATCGGCGGCCGGGGTGACCTTGTAGGCATCCAACGAACGCGTCGGGGCGACCGGTAGGTCGAGGATCAACGCATCCCCAGCGGGGCGGGGCTGGGGTGTTCCCGCCCCGGCGGCCAGGATCGAGCGGACATCGGTGGCACGGAACCGCCGGAACGCCACCGCCCGGCGCAACGCCGCCACCAATGCCTGTGCACCATGGGCAGCGCCCAGTGCCAGCAGGATCTCCAGCTCAGAACCCAGGCGGGTGTTGCCGATCGCGGCGGCCCCGACCAGGAACGCTTGGGCGTCGGCACCGAGGTCGCAGAACTGCTTCTCGATGGTCGTTTTCGGGCGTGGCCCGCGGTTGGGTGCCGGTCGTGGCCCGTCGTAGTGGGCATCGCTGATCGACGCGGTGCCCGGGGCACCCAGTTCGTGCTCAGCCACGATCGTCCCGGTCGTGGGCTCGACGAGGCAGACCGCCCCGTGATCGACCACCACGGCCACGCTGGCTCCGATCAGCCGGGTGGGCACCGAGTAGCGGGCCGAGGCATACCGGATGCAGGACAGCCGGTCGACCTTACGCAGCACCGAGGGCGCCCCGATCTGCAGACGCAGCGACGGCAATGGTCCCAGGAGTTCACGTTCGATGAGCAGCCGCTCGTCGGGCACCGCCATGATCTCCGAATGGACCGCAGCATTGACCTCGACGCACCACGCCCTGGCCGCGGCGTTGGCGGCCCGCACGCCAACCGGTGTCCCGGTGAGGGCAGCGTCGGTGAGCAGCGGCACCGCCAGATCGCGTTGAGCGTAGCCGCACAAGTTCTCCACGATGCCCTTCGATTCGGGATCGGATGCATGGCAGAAATCCGGTGCGAACCCGTAATGGCTCGCCAACCGGACATATTCGGCCGTAGGAATCACCACATTCGCCACTACACCGCCCTTCAAACACGCCATTCGGTCGGCCAGCACCCGGGCCGGGACACCGCCGATCGCAGCCAATGCTTCGGCGATCAGCGCCAGTGTCGTCGACGCCCGTTGATCGGTGGCGAACGCCACGAACCGCCACCGGGAGAACGCCAGCACCGCGCAGAATAAGAACAGCCCGGGCGCGGCTTCGGCCCAGTCGATCACCAGATACTCACCCGGCGACCACACCGCCGGGCGGCGGCCCCGGTGATTCTCGCTGCGCCACAATGCCTTCGACTCCGCAACCAATCGGCGGAAGTTACGCTCCGAACCCTCATAGCCAGCAGCGCGAGCGATCGGCAACATCCGCTTCGCCGACATCCGGCCCGCCGACTTCGCGACGCGTTCGGCGACCAGCTCGGCCACCGCATCGTAGTTACGGGCCCGCTCAGCCCGCGGTGGTGCGGTCTCGCCGGCTTCGAACTTCTCCACGACCCGTTTGACGGTCTTGTGGGTGGTGCCGCACAGCTCGGCGGCGCCTCGGAATGACCCGACTTGCTGATAGGCAGAAATGATGTCCATGCGGTCCCTCGCAGACTTCAATGGAACTCCCCGGTGGTGGCGATGAGTGGTTGGCACCTTCACCGTCACCACCGGGGCCCGCAGTTCCTGATCGACACGACGAACACGGGGTGGGGACTTTTATCTGGCCACCAGTGGGGACCTCCACTTGGCCACCAGTGGGGACTTTTTCATGGCCACGGACAGCACGCGGCCCCTGTCTCGCTCATGTGGCAGGCGATGTTGCCGGTGGGCGATTGAAACTCCCAGGGAGCAGCGTGAGCGGGTGCCGGGCACGCTAGAGCAGATCCGAAGAGGACGACAGTGAGAACTGAGAACTTGGTCATGAGATTTCTCCCCGCCACGTTGGGATCAGAAGGGCGCAACGTTCTCAATGCTGACAAACATGCCGTGTCCGGTGCCGTCGTTGGTGAACCGGTGTCGCAGCTTGCAATGATCAGATGCTGCCGAACTCGCCGATGTGCCTGGGGCAGAGGTGATACGACGCGTATTGGGAGAACCACGCTGCGTAATAGTCCGCATTCTGCCGCCGGTCGCTGAAGGTATCCACTACAAATCTCTGGATCGCCACATGCGAGAGGCCCTGATCCAGTAATGAGCACACCTGGTGGCCGGCCGTTACGGTCGCGTACTCATCGCCGCTGTATCCCACTGACGCTACCGCGCCAATGAAGTTCACCTCGTCCTGGGTCAGGGGCGGATCCGCACTCGCTGGCCCAGCGAACGCCCCACAACCAACGAGAACCGACGAAGCTATGGCAAGCGTCACTCTTGATCTGCCCATAACAGCAGGGTAATGCTGCAGACACGCAACGGTCGTCTGTTTCGCGACACTAGCTTCCAGGGGTTGACGGTCTGCCATCAGCAAGGTTGGCCACCTACTGATTGCGGTCTTCCCGGCGGGCGGCGACGAGCATTCTTCGCCAACGTCGGGAGGTGGGCGTGGCACGACTAATCGTCATGGCCAGCGGATCGACTGGGAATAGGGAGATTCCCGCACCATCGCTGCTTGAAGAATTGGCCAGCCTGAACCCAAAGGCGAGCTGGGCCAGCGCAGTTCCGACAATCGTCGCGGTTGGTCGGACCCCGGCTGCCGCTGCCAGTAGTTTCTTCTTCATCGGTGTCCTAACTGTTTTGGTGGTACATAGCGCAGGCCGGGTGTTATCTTGGCCTGCCTGCTCATCCGGCGGCCTTGTACGAGTAACGCTCGCAGCGGTTGAAGCCCTCAATCCAAGGCATCAGTGCTTCCTCCTAGTGGATTCCGGCACCCGCACCGTCTCGGGCGCGTGCGGCGTGTACCTGAAGGCGTAGCCTTGGGGCGCCCAAACTTTGATTGCCATCATTGGCCCGAGCACCGCCATTCGATGGCGCCGGTCTCGTTCGACCAGTGCGAAGTGATATACGGTGCACCCTTGTCAATGACCATGTGATACAGGGTGTCGATGTCGCCAGCCCCGTGAAAGCCAAACCTGGCAAGGTTCCTCGGATCACTGGCCCATTTGGCTGGATCAAGCCCCATCTCATGTGAAGTTCTCTGAAGTTCAGCCGCGTTGTCAGCGCAGAAGGCCGCCAAGGGGGTTTCGGCACGAGCCTGGAATGGGATTGCCAAGGCTGCGCAGATCATTGCTGCGATGACCACGAAGATAACCCGCTGAATTTGCTTGTGTACGGCCAGACCGCCAACCATAGGATCCCTCATCAGCGCAAATCCTCCCGTCACTCGTGAGCTTAACGACCTCCTGACGCGATGTTCGCTTATCTCGGCGCCGCGCTATCGGGGCCCGGATCAGCTCGGCCAAGCCGTATGCACTCAGATTCTGCTCCGCCTAATGCCCCAAAGAAATGGTTTTGCCCAGCCTTTCTTAATGAACGAATGTCCAATTGGGGTGCCGGAATTATGAGGAGTGGCCCAGGTATTGGCGATCCGCAGTCGGACGGCACTTGACCGGGATATTGTTAGCACCTGAGTTAGAGCACGTGATGATGCGGAGAACACCATGAAAATCATCACCCGAGGCATCGCTGCGCTGGCCACCTTCGCTGCTCTGCTGGTGTCGGCGCCGGTCGCGTCGGCTGATACGGTGGGGGACCCCTGCCCTGACTGGATGAAGATCGGCACAGACTCATCGACCGGACAGCAGATGTTCTGCGCCGCCCCCTCCACCCCAGCCAATGCCTTGACGTGGCAGCCGTGGAGTAAGGGGGCATGGGGATCGCTGCCCGTCGTCGGACCGGCGGGAAGTCCATGTACCGTCCCGACAGGCACCTTCGGGCAGTCGAGCGAGGGATACGTCGTGTGGTGCGCTGGTCCTCCTGTGATCACAATTGCATTGCTCCCCGGCGACCGGCACATCAACAACCTCAAGACTCCCGTGTGGAGCGTGTACTCCCCATAACAAAGGAGAAAGGAAGGAAACCGCAGTGGGAGAACAAGAAGAAGTGGTTTAAGAGTCCGGTTGCCAAGGTGGTCGGACAGTCTCAGCCTTACTGGAACGGTGCTGTGTCGATCGTCGCTCCCGGGCAGCCCGGTTCCACGTCTTGCCCCCTACGCAGGAACCTGCAGCGCCACCATAGGAGCCGCAGTGCCGCACCGGTTGCGACAACCTACCTCAAGCGCCATTTTGATTCTCTGGCTGCCCACCGGGGTATTCAGGCCCCCTCTGCAAAGGCCTAAGGGCGTATTCAACTAAAAAGCAATCCGATCCCAAATAAAGACCCTGGGGCGGCGAAGCCGATCTGTGCTGCAGCTATAAGCGTCTTCATTTGATGTAGCCCTGATGCCACAGGTCAAAACAGGTCTGGCTGGGTCGCCAACCTGCTGGCTCGGCTTTGTCCAGTACAATCAATTGATTCACCAGTGCGTCAGCGTAATTGGCGTCCAGCCCGTAAACCCGTTCCAGTTCCTGCGTAGCCTGATTAGGGCCATCGAAAGCAGTTTTGGGTTGGTGCAGAAGCGCCTGGCAAGCATGTGAAATGTCAGAGTCGGCGTGAGCGACCCCAGCTGACCCCAACAGGGCAGCGGTGCCGATCAACAGTGCGGTGATGAAGGTCTTCATGATCGTCCTGTCCCTTGAGCATTCAGTATTGCGGGGGTCACGCGGGCAGCGTTTTCCGCTAGGTCAGCAGAGATTGTGTTCGGCTGCCTCGGTCACATGCATCGCGCTTGCCAGATCAATGTCGATGCCGATCTGCTGCGCTGCGTTTGCGACCGCAAGGTCACCCTGGTGACGCGCATTACCCATCGACATACCCGAGTTGATCGCGGAACGCATCGCGCCACAGGCCGCATTACCAAGTTGCAGCGCCTGATCGTTGGTCAACGAAACAAACAGCTTGCCTTGCAACTCATTTAGGTACATGCTCTGGTCAGCTGAAGCGACCGGCGCAGCACACAGCAGAAACCCCGTCGCCGCTACTGCGATCAAGCAAGTCCGAGAGAAGAGCATCCTTACCCCATCCTTCCCGCCGAAATTCCTACGTTGGCTTCTCGGCCTGCTCCGCGGATCAAACCATGCGGACGAACCTTTCTTGGGTGAACAGCTTGACCCGCTGCAGTCCTCGTGACCGCATTGTCGTTGCAGAGACTGGCGTGCGCGACGGCTGTTAGCCAGCACCCCGGTGGTCAGCGGAGCCTCCGCCAATTCTTGCCCAACTAACACCGGCTCCTTTCTCTAGGGCACCTGCCGCAGGCAGTCGGCCTCTCCGGAGCCGAGGCCGGAGTCTGCGGAGTCACTGGCGTAGACGCTCATCAGCCCGCCCTGCGGGCCCAGCCAGGTGGTGCAGGTCACGTGGGTCTGGCCGGTGAGCGGGATCCTGACCCCGATCCACTGGCCGGACTGAACGAGCGTCTCGTTGATCTGGTAGAAGCCACCGCCGGGGCAGACCGTGTTCCACGTCAGCGCGGTGTAGTTGCCGATGTCGGGCGACAAGGCCTTGATGCACGGCGCGCCGGACCACGAGAACGTGGCGAACGATCTATAGACGGTGGCGTGTGCCGGTGCAACCGCCAGCATCAGCCCGGCCCCGCCGATGACCAGGGCAGCGAGCAGCGCTGCGATTCTTGCCTTCATGGTGTCTTCTTCCAAACATGAGGTTTGGTTTGCATCCAACGTTGGCGTCTCCAGCCCCTGCATGCCGTTGGGGCACAGGTCTTGCTGTGCGTACAGCGTGATGACCGTGGGCGATGCCAGCCGCTGCGGGGCTTCTCCCGATGGCGATGTAGTGGCAGGCGAACTAGCCATCGTCCGCATGCGCCGGTCTCGCAAACAGGACACCACTCCCCACGATTGTCCCAGCCAGTCCAACTATCCAAATTCGCATCATCGTTCCCCTCCTTCAGCTTCCTGGTGAGGGCTTGGAATGGACTGTCGCCAGATGCTCGTCTGTGAGTCCATCTGTATTCAGATGCCAACAGTAAGAAAGCTAGGGCCTCCATCGAGCCTATGGGCGCTCTGGCAGACGTATGAGAGTCCAAAGGCCATTTTGCTGGGCGACGGGCAAGGCGGAGCCTCATTGCCTAATGCGAGACTCGAAGCACCCTTGCTCTGGGCGGCTAGCAGCGAAAGAGAGGCCGCGCAGCTCTTAGCGCTGAGTGGATCAGCTGGCGTTGAGCGCCGGACAATACTTGTAGCGAGCCGCATCAATCAGTGCGTCGGCATGTTCCGCAGCCTGAACCACACTCATCCCGGTCAGATTGTAATCGTTCGCGTGTTCCGCAGCGTCAACTATCTGAGCGCGTGACCAGCCTTGTGCCAGGGCAGCGCATATCGTCTGCTCGGTTTGGGCCTCGTGGTTAGGCCAGTCGGGAGCGAATACGACCGGGTCAGCGTGAGCCGTTGTGTCAGGCATTGCAGCCGGACCAATGAACGCGATGGCCAGCGATATGGCGGAAAACAGTATTTTCATGGCCGAGATGGTACGTAGACCAGGCCGAGCTATCACGCCGAAAGTTTGAAAGTTAACGCGCGATTGTTTTGCAAGGGGGTGCAAGCAATTGGCAACTTGCTCGCAGCATTCTCCTTCGGACAGTCCCCGCTGGTGGCAATATCAGCTAGCGAAGCTCACGGACAGACGCAGGCCGTCACCTAGTTGCACGTTGTGAAGGAGAGTGCGCGATGAGCAAATCACTCACCATACTGGGGTGCTCACTTGCCGCAGCCCTGATCTGCGCACCACATGCCGATGCAACGGACTGCGCTGACGTCAGAACCGTATCCGCGAAGGTTATCTGCAAGGTTATGCCCGAACAGGTCGTGTGCTGGTCGCCACTCGGATTCCAAGGCTCGCCTTCCGGGAAACCTGATTATCTTGCCACCGTCAACAGCAACGGCGCTTTCAGATGGATTTACGCCGGAGGACTCGGCAGCTGCGGCACCCCAGGACTGGTGCTGGCCTATGGCAGCAACCAAACAATCAACGGCTGGGACATTCAGGCCGCCGAGTACGGCACCACGTTCGTCAGCGAATCATCCGCACGCGGCATGTTCGTCAGCATCGAAGCCACCTACGGGATCTGACCGAGTTTCTGGACGTGGAGGCAAGCATGCGTAAGGCACTGATCGGCGTAGGACTGGCTGCAGCGGCTATTGCTCTAGCTCCCCAGGCTTCGGCTGAACCCCACCCCGGAACCCATTCCCAATCACCTGGACATCGATGCCTACCTGCGACAGCTGCATAAGGATGGCTTTCATGGGACTGACCAGAACCTCCTCAAGACCGGGGAGTGGGTCTGTGGAGAAGAGGCCACCGGCCAGGCCAATGGGCCTGGGATCATCGCCTACTTGAAGGCCAACGGTATGACCCTGCAGCAGGCTTCTGACTTCGTGGTCGACACGAACGTCCTACCAGACGCTGACAGCACCGAGGCTTACGTGCGGTTGTCCCCATCCGCGCACATCTACCCGGCAGGCTCCGTGGCCGTCCTTATCAACCGGGAGACCACGCCTAGTCAACTGCACATCACACCGGTGTCAACTGAAGTACGCCCGGGCCGAGGAATTCTTCGTACTTATTGCTATTTGCTTGATGGCCAATAGATCCTCACCCCGTTATCCGCCAAGGACTTTCCTTAGCTCCTTATCCATCCAGGCCCGGAGGTAGGCCGCTTTCCCGGCGGTGTCGTAGTGCCTCTTGGCGTGGACCCAGAGACTGTCGTAGGTGATGCAATCTTTCTTGTCACGACCCTCGTTTAGGGGGTCCAGCTCACGCAGGATGTCTGCATAGGTGACCAAGTGAACCTTGCCACCGCCCAGGATGATTGGGGCGCCGCGCCAGTCCAGTAACTGGGTGACCAGAACCCGGACAGTTTCATCACGACAGATCCGACAGCGTGGTTCTTTGCGCTGGAAGACGCCAGCCTTGTTCGAATTGTATGAACGCATCAAGTTGTCTTTCCGATTTTTGGAGCAGTGACGACGTCGGATAGGTGCGGCGCGTGGAGTGGAGATGGTGGGCTTCACGAAGAGTCGCGAGGAGTCCCAGATTTGTCAGTAGGTGGGCGTAGTTGAGCATCGGAATCGATCGGACTCTTACTCAGGGTTAGGGGCTTACTGACATTTCTGGGACGACAAGGGTGGTGGGGTCGATGTCATCTTGAAGGGAGTAGCACCAGATTGTTTTGATGTCCGTCTCCTCCTCCTCACACACCACCGCGCCGAGCATTTGCAGTGCCTGCAGCTCTCTGTCGACGGTGGTGCGCGGCTTCCCGATACCCTTCCGCACTTCGGTCGTGCTGCTGCCGGGATAGACGGCGAGGTAGTCGATGATTGCCAACCGCAGAGGTGGCATCGAGTCTCGCGCACAACGGATCGCCAACCGCATAGCGGCGTTTCGGCTCATACCCACCGCCACGCCACCGCGCACCACCTGCGCAAGCTGCTTGGCGAACCGGGTCGGCATCTCCGGTGCGTGCGCGTCGATCACGTTCCCCCGGTAGTCGAACTCGACAGCGGTGCGTGTCAATGTGACCAGATCGGCCGCTGCCAAGAGAGCGTCAGTTTCCGCGTCGTTCAGCTCGATGCCGCTTCGACTTGCCCCAGCCAGGGCGTCAGCAACTGCCGTCGCCAATTCGGCGCGCAACTTATCCTCATTGCCGGTGTTTGCGATCGCTTGCCGGCCGGCGGCGAAGCGTGCCTTAGTGGAGTCCATCCGTAGCAGCACGAAGCGGTCACCCATCGTCGCGATGACTGAATGCGCGCGGTCCCACGCGGTAGTAACTGCTCCCACCATCGCAAGCCGACCTTGCCACTCCAGCGTCCGGCCGCCATCAGTTCCGACTGTGCGAACCCAACGCCCGTCATAGATCTCACGCAGCGCCGCCAAGACTTCGGCACGCAGTTCGCGGCCCATCGACAGGATCGATGTCACGTCCTTGACGACCACCAGGCCCTTTTCGCCGATCTGCCGAAGCAAGCCACCACTCGCGTCAGCGCTGCGCTCGCGCTTCGATGTCGCCGACAGCAGCGCCCCTTGTGACGCGATCGTGGACACGACGTGAGCACCAGCCCCCTGCAGGGCCTGCGCGGTCTCGGTCTTCGCGTTACCCGATCCGGACACCAAAAGCAGCCAGAGCGGATCGCCGTCGAGATCTTCGACCGCTGCGGCAGCTAGGACAGCGTCGAGAGCGTCTAAGTCGTAGCCCTCGCCCAACCAGCGTCGAAAGACGCTGTGCGCCTTGTCAAGTGCGGATGCGCGCTCTGCATCAGTGCGCTCCACGCGGACCCGTACGGTACCAGCGATGGGAGCATCTGGCATCTTCTCCGCGACCCGACGATGTACTTCATCGAGGTCGGCCACCCGGGCTTCCCGAACGGCCCACGCGACAATTTCATTCCATTCGTCGAGTGCCTGCCCCTCGCTGCGTTGGCGTCCTTCACCCCTCGGTGGTTTGGTCGCCGCGTCCAAGAACAGCGGCCTTAACGTGTCGAGCGCGGTCTGCGTGGAAAAGTAGCCCGCCCGAGCCTCTTTCAGAGCGCCGGTGACGACGGCCACCGTGCGGTCATGCCGAGATTCCTTTTTGAAGCGCGTGGTCAGCGCCTTCACCCAGCCCTGCAGGATTTCTGGCCGTTCAGCACGCTGATATTCGGTGATGAACGCTGCGACTTCAGCATCCGAAGAGGCAGTCTCAGAAGTATTGCGGGTGCTACAGGAGCGTGGCCTCCCTCGTTTGGCGTCGACGAGTTCAGCTAAGGTCTCACCGCTACGATCTTCTGGACCGTCCACGGCCAGAGCTGCCAGATCCGGAGGCTCTACCCACCGGTACTGGCCGACTGTGCCGTCCAGCTTGGAACGCTTTCTAGTGGGAGCAATGAACAAGAATCCCCGTCCGGTGCCGTCTAGTGCGCCCGCCTTCACATCGATTCCGGGACAAACGTTGTCACGCGAATGAACGCCCATAGCCGCCACCAGCTCGTGGGTGCCACCCGAAGGGGTCTTAGCTATGCCGTAAACCCGAGGAATGGCCCCTTTAGCATCGAGCGCGGCACGGGACTCGTCACCTCCGTTGCGGGGATCCGCGTCTAATCCATCGACCTTGTGCCCGCAGACCATGGCGAGTGCATCACCGGCCTCATACAGGTCGAGCATACGAAGATCGGGTGTAGTTTTCGGCCACTCTTTCGGCAACCAGTAGCCGCAACCGTTGTGGCCACCGCCGGGATTCCAACTGCCGTCGGTATGGGTGGCTGGTTTGGCAACGAAAACGGGGATGCCGGCGTGAATCAGATTCCGAGCCACGGACAATGATTCGCTGCACTCCGCTGGGCTGGCATGTTCCCCATGGTCGGGTTTGCGCACGGTTGGATGGTCGGGACCGGGCGCCCGGTTCGTCGTCATCGCTCGATCACCACCCGCCGCCAACGGAGCAGCCAAGGCTCTCGAGGTCGTCTGCGAGTCGTTCGGCGTAGCCGGGGTGGATGCGCCACACCTTCGAGGTCGCATCCCAGTGCTGCGCCCAATGCGGCAATGCCCTGATTGCGGCAACCGCACGCTCGTCGCATTCGAGGGTGACCAGGACATCGTCGTAATACTCGCCGATGTGCTCAAAGCAGACTTTGAGGTTTTTGTAGCGTCCAATTGCTAGCTGGTGCTGGCGTGCCCGGAGTCGAGCTGGCGACGTTAATTGCAGTTTTCGGTGGCCGCCTTCTCGCCGGCTGCGGCGCCTTTTTGTTTTCGTCATGCGGTGCCGTCACCACCTACGGTGCGGGGGTCGAGACAGTCGATCACGTCGGCCAGTGCAGCCTCCCCAGCCCGTCCACTGCTGAGATCACTAGTCCTGTCAGCTTGTTCGTGGCAGCTGGTGTTGGCGGCGTTCCCGGGATCATCCTCCCGGAGCATCGTCAAGTCAGGGGCGGCCACCGGCACGACCCCCCGGACGGTCAGCACCCCGGTCAGGCAGGCCTGCTGACGTTGGTTCGGCGGCGTGCCGCCCTACTGCAGCCCGGGCACGGCTGCGATCGGACGCTTTCTGCTCGGCGATCCATGCTTCGAACGCTGTTGCGCCACCGTAATCATTCAGGGTGCGAAGGGTGTCGAGGTCGTTGAAGACGATCTCATAACCCTTGAGGTTATACTTGGGCCGTAACGTGCCAGGCAGGTACACACAGGCCTTGTGGGACCGCAGTCCAATGCCACGTAGGCCACCACGCACGGTCTTCGGCATCTCAGAACCACCCGCGAGGTAAAGGTGGTGGCCACCACCCGGGGTAATCACCTCCGCGAAGGCCCGCGTGCCCGACCTGTCGAGCGAATTACGGACGGCGTCAACGTCGGCCATCTCTGGGTTGACATCAAGCACAACAACCGCATCGCCCGTGTTGGCGCAGATGCACCCACCAAACAGCAACCAGCCCACGGAGTCTCGCGTGGGAGCGCTTAGAGCCTGCAAACGGCTCTGGTCGCCCCCAGAGACCGGTACCCAGTCTCGGATAGGAAACTCTATTTCATAAGACGGGGTTCTAGGCTTGACGCCAGGTTCGTCAAACACAATCGAACAACCCAGGGCACAGAGATCGCTCGCGAACTTGAGTTCGTCGTCGCTGAGGATCGCCGGGAAACGAAGGGCCGCAGCGCACCCCTCGTGGGCATAACCCTTGGCCCCAAACGACCACCTTGTCGCTTCGTTGAGACCGCAGATTCGTTCCCCGGTCCAGAATCGCTTGTGGCAAAGCCCGCATTTACCAGGATATTTCGCCGTAAACGGGGTTTCCGGCAGGAGGAACACTCGAGGAAGAGCGCGATTCTTAGCCATCGGCTTGGCTCACAAAAGCGTCGCGGTCGCCGGTCGCTGATAGGGTCTGGGCCTGCAGTGCCCCTTGGACGACCTGCTCCGGAAACCCGAACTCATTGCCCAGCCGTTGCCCGCCCAAGATCGTCTCACAGCCTTGGAGCCGTACTTGGTCTGACGTGATCCCCGAGGCGTCCAGCATCGCCACATGCTGCGGAGCCAACGACAGGTCTTTCCAACGGGTCTCGCTACCTTCACCGTCGTACGCACCGCTGACACCACTGGGGACATCAGTAGTTTGGCCGTGTGTGTTCTGGTTGGTCGCCCCGGGATCACCCTCCCGGGGCATCATCACATCAGCGGTAGTCATCAGTAGCTCCCGTCGCTTTGGATTCTTGTTCCTGAATCCACTGCAGCACAGCTTTTTTGCGGTAGAGCACCTTGTGCCCGCAGTAGAAGTGCGGGATGAAGCCGCCCCTGGCCCGCAGGTCCATCTGGGTCTTGCGAGGGATCTTGAGCATCTTTTCCAGGTCGTGGGTGTTAAGCACCTCGGCCTGCGCGTCGTCAATCATGTGGTCTCCCAAACCGGTCTGTGGCGACCGAAACCGAGCAGGACTTCCCTTCTCATCTCTTCTCGGACGTGAGGGGACAGAAATACATTGCGGTGCAATAGAGAACCTTGGGGCGCCCACTCAGTCCACCTCGTCGTGGGCCGCCCGCATGGCGCGATACACCGCCACCAGGGCGATGTGCACCGGCGAATACCCGTAGATGACCGCGTACCGCTCGTTGATGCGGCACAACATCTGCTCGATGATCTCGGTGACGAAGAACTTCAGCGCGTCCTGCGGCTCGAACTTAATGATCCCGGTGTGGGCCTTCAGAAAATCCAGCCAGTCGTCGTCGCCCAGGACCCGGGTCAGGTCGCCCACGGTGGCGCCGGCCCCCTCCAGGTACTCCAGGAGGGTCATGAACACGTGGGGGTAGCACTGCGCCACCGCGAGTGGCTCAAACAAGTCGGGAGCATGCAGCCACGTGTCCGGGTTGGTGTCGGCATCGCGGATCGGGTCTTGGGTCATCGTTGGTTCCGGGGGACCGCTCGAGAGACCAGCGCAGCCACTTCCTTGAGTCCAGTGGGCAGGCACGTACCCGATATAACCAAGGTCGCTCAATGCCTGTATGTCGTCATGAATCTCTTCCTCACTTACCCCCAGCTGTTCGGCCAGCTCGTCACTCGCTAGACCTCCCACCTCAGTCGGATCTAGATCCGCCGCCAGGTCCTCCGCTATCAACGCCTGCAGGATCTGGTCCTGCCGCGGGGTGAGATCGGGTGCATCGGTCATCGGTCCTCCTCCTCGTCGTCCCAATCGATTTCGCGGAGGCGCTTACTGACGCCGAGGTCGTCGCGAGCGAAAGATGGCGTCGTCTCATTTCTGTACCGATTCACGGCGGCTTGTACCTTCTCGTGGGCCACCGGCTGGCCGTCGAGCAGCATGACGGCGACCTCGCAGATCGACGGCCAGAGGTCTTTCAGCTCGTCGTACCAGTCCCACTCCCATGAACGCTTGATTGGATCGGACCCGTAACGCATGCACAGCTCTTCGATGCGGCTCTCGTACTCGCCTGTTGTTTCGGGTTGGTCGTCCCAGGCAACGAACATGGCCGTGTCATAGTCGACGTCGTCGTCGTGGCAGAGCCATATGGCTGAGGCCCAGACACTCGCAAAAAGGACGAACGGCTGGTCGCAATACGGGGTTCTATGCCTGACGCGCCACGGAGTATCTGCATCCTCGTCATCGGTAGAGAAGTTGATGTTCCCAAGGTGAGCCTCAACGAATTTGTGGCCTTTAGCGACCACTGCGACTGCGAGGCCTGCAACTTGGTGGGCATGCTGCGCCGACGGATGAGCGTTGTAAACCGAATACTTTGCGGGGTCAGGCTCGGGTAAAGGGGTCATGTTCATTCCTTCTCGCTCATGCAGCCATCACCTGCCACGTCCTGATGGGTGGAGAGCAGCGAAGCGATAGCAGCCTTGTCGGAGCATCTGTGCTGGACGCCGTTTACCGTCAGCGCAGACACTGGGACAGCCACCTACGCCTCACCGCCCCGCGCCGACCGCTCTTCCTGCTGAGCGACCCATGCCTCGACGTCCGATCGCCTGTACACGACCCGTCGACCAAGTTTGAAGCACCGCGGCCCGACATCCATGGCGCGGTAAAAGCGGAGGGTGCCCGCCGGAACGCCCGTAGCTCGCTCAACGTCGTCTGTGCGCAGGAGTTCATCTCCTGCCCGTGACTCGTGCTCAATCACGCCTGGCCTCCTCTGACAACGCCCTGATGTCTAATCGACAACGATAGCGCATGTCGCGCCTTTCAACAACATATGGATTAGTCCGATCCACACAGCGTTGTAGGCTCTGGTCATGGACGAAGAAGGTGCAGTGGACAACAGCCCGCCGGCGTGGGAAGACAACTTCATCGAGCGGATGAAAGAGCTGAGAACGGCAAAGATGAGCCAGACCGAACTCGCGCGCCAACTCAACCGCCGTGGCCTGCCGTTTCACCAGCAGACGGTGCAACGCATCGAGAAGGGCGAGCGCCCGCTGCGGTTGAACGAAGCCCACGCGATCGCAGAAATTCTGGGAAGCGATCCCGCGGATATGGCTCGACCGGTTACCAGCGACGAGCAGGAACTCCAACACGCAGTTGAAGAACTGCAGTTCTACTCGTTGCAGATCGTGGAATCGGGCTTGAGGTGGAAGCGCAACTGGGACAGGGAACGCCATCGGCTACGTGTCACCACCGCGAACCTTGACGAGAAGGCGTCGATCGACGATAAGGTTCTGCAAGCTGTCCAACTGGCTCGGCAGTTAATTGATCGGGCCGACGCGGTAAATGAACTTCAGACGGAGTGTTACCAGAAGCTGGCTCAGATATTCACGGGACAAAGCCTGATCGAGTCGAACGTGTTCGATCCCCTGACCCGACAGGACTACACCGTCACCGACGTACCGTGGTCCCCGCCAGGCCCCTTGGAGTTCTTTAGCAACCGGAGCCGCAGGAAGGATGACGACGACGTGGAAGATGACGTTGACTTCACATAGCCGCGGCCGCAATCGACGCGCCGGGGTCGAAGACCGCTGGCGCAAAACCGTCTACGACGCGGCTGGCGACTCGCAAACCGTGCCGACCGCCCAAGACGGCACCGGGATGCGTTGGCGGGCACGATATGTCGACGACGACGGCCGCGAACACTCGAAACGGTTCGCCCGCAAGATCGACGCGCAGCAGTGGCTCGACGGCATCACCGCGCAATTCGTCACCGGCAGCTATACCCCGCCCGATGCTGGCCGCGCCACCGTGTCCGCCGTCTATGCCACGTGGTCGAGCGCGCAGGGCCATATCTCAGCTAAGACGGCGTTGACGCGGCGAAGCGCGTGGAACAAATACGTTGCCCCGCAATGGGGTGACACCGCCGTGGTGGAGGTGAAGACGTCGGCGGTCAGGACGTGGGTGGCGCAACTGATTGCGGCCGAGGTGGGTGTGGCCACCATCGAGAATGCGTTCGGGTTGCTGCGCCAAATCCTTAGCGCCGCCCTCGAAGACAACCGCATACCGCGCAACCCGTGTCACGGTGTGCGGCTGCCGAAACGCAAGCACCCCGACCGCGGCTACTTGAGCCACGCCCAGGTGGCGGCCCTGGCCGCCGCGGTGGATCGCCACCCCGAGGTGGTGCGGTTGTTGGCCTACACCGGGCTGCGGTGGGGCGAGATGGCAGCGCTGCGGGTGTGCGACTTCGACATGCTGCGCCGCCGCGTCAACGTATCCCGCTCTGTCACCGAGGCGAGCCGGCTGGTGTGGGGCACCCCGAAGACGTGGGAGCGGCGCTCAGTTCCGTTCCCGGCGTCGCTGGCCGATGAGCTGGCGGCGCTGATGGTCGGCAAGGGCCGACACGATCTGGTGTTCACGAACTTGCGCGGCGGGGTGCTGCGTAACAACCACTACCGCCAGGATGTGTTCGCGCCGGCGGTGCGGACATGCCAGCAGGCCGATGACAAGTTCCCGTCTATCACCCCGCACGACTTGCGCCACACAGCGGCCAGTTTGGCGGTGTCGTCGGGTGCCAACGTCAAGGCGGTGCAGCGCATGCTCGGGCACGCCAAAGCATCGATGACGCTCGACGTCTACGCCGACTTGTTCGACGAGGATTTAGACGGTGTCGCCGATCGTTTGGACGCTGCGATCAAATCTGCTGCGGCCTCTCTGCGGCCCCAAGAGGCGCAGTGAATACCCGCACCCGCTGTGACCTGCGGTTACGGTGTTTGCTGGGGGCCGTTGGCAGTGTATGGCAGTGTACGTCTTCT
>CAVSSC010000015.1:0-14133 GCA_963730415.1 uncultured Actinomycetota bacterium
ACCGAGAATGTCGATGTTCTCCTCGAGACGCTCGATTCGCTCGGCGGCAGAGTCGAACGGAATGCCCGACTGGTCGTAGTCGGCGCGCACCCACCCCGCACCGAGCCCTAGCTCAAGCCTGCCGCCGGAAAGCACGTCGAGCGTCGCGAGTTCCTTTGCGAGAACGGCTGGATTACGCAAGTCCTGGTTGAGCACCGCGGTCGCGATCCGAATGCGTGAGGTCGCGGCGGCCATCGCCTGTAGGCCGAGCAATGGGGCGACCGTAGAGCTGAAGTGATCGTTGAGAGCAATGCTCGAAAAGCCATGTTGCTCAGCGGACTTTGCCGTCTCGATGAGCTCGGCTGCCGTTGCACCCGAGGCGATGAGGCCGAATCGGATGGATCGCTTTCGGTCTTTAGCCATGATGTCGCGTCCTTGGGCGGGTCGGCTTCACGGGCGCAGTTGAGCGGTGGGACGCAGCACGATTTCGTTGATGCAAACGTCCTCGGGCAGGCCGAGCATGAATGCGATCGTGTCTGCCACCGCGTCCGGTTTCGGAGGTGTGGTGACACCGGCCGCGAAAGAGGGCATTGCGCCTTCGTTGACCTCACCGTTGATGGCGGTGGCCCCGACCAGGCCTTCGGTGTCAAAGATGCCGGGCATCACCAGGCTGACATTGATGCCGTCGGGTGCAAGTTCCAAGCGCAGGGCGTCGAATGCTGCCCTTAGGCCGCGCTTGGACGCCGCGTACATTCCGACACACGACGAGGGCGTGATCGCACCGGTGGAACCGATCAGCACCACATCCCGCCGGCCAGCGGGGGCGAAATGGTGAATCGCGTATCGCACCGTCGCCAATGGTCCGATCAGGTTAAGGTCCAATAGTTCTCGCCACATCGCCGGTTCGCCACTGGCAAGGGTGCCGACCATCCCGCGGCCGGCGACGGTGACAACGGCGTCCAGGCCGCCCAGCGCATCCACAGCTCGCGCGACGCTGGCGTCGAGCAGATCGAGGTCGGTGACGTCACATTGGATGCCGATCGCGCGCTCACCTAGTTCGGCACTCAACGCCGTGAGTCGATCGTTGCGCCGGGCCAGCATCGCTACCGACGCTCCGCATCCCACCAGCGCGCGGCAGGTCACTTCCCCGATACCGCTGGAGGCACCGGTGACGAGGACGCGGCGACCGGAGAGGTCCACAGAGACGGGCACGGCGAATCATTCTGTCGCGGTGGTCGCCGTCCCCCACCAATAAGCGATGAACGGTTCCATGTTGCGGCTGACGAGTTCGATGCGCGGGCCGACGGAGCCCTTGGCACCCTTGACATAGGCCCACAACAGCGTGCCGGAGCCGTCCGGGTTGTAGGACTTCACCTCGACTGTCAGACCATTGGATTCCAAGGTGGCCAAATCGGATTCGACATCGTCGGACCAATAGCCGATGTGATGCACCCCCGAGTCCGCGGGAGTCCACACAGTGCCCGGCACGGTCTGCAGGAGCTCCAACCGGGGTTCGGCGCCCGAGTAGACCATCTTCATCGGGATGGTCACCTCGCCGTCGGGGGTGACGGCTTCCTGGTCGACGCTGACGACGTCGGTCCAGGTGTAGCCCGCCACCTTCGCGAGCCACTCCATGGTCGCCTGGA
Organism: uncultured Actinomycetota bacterium; assembly: GCA_963730415.1. Lineage (GTDB taxonomy): Bacteria > Actinomycetota > Actinomycetes > Mycobacteriales > Mycobacteriaceae > Mycobacterium. The sequence goes on from CAVSSC010000015.1 coordinate 1,626, forward strand.
GGTCGTCGACGACGATGCCGGTGTGGTAGAGGTTTTCGGCCTTCATTGGTCCTCCTTGACCCCTTCTTCTACCAGGGCGCTTTTGATCTCCTGTTCCAGCCACTGCACTTCGCTGTGGTTCTCCCGACCACTGGCGGCCAGAAGCTGTTCCAAAGCCTGGCGTTTTACCCCTAATGCATCAGCGTCGGCCGGGGCGTGGGCCAGGACGATATCGGTCAGGTGCAGCGCCTGAAGGGGCCGACCCCGCCTGGTATGGGCAGCGGCTCGCTCGGTGAGTGGGGAGGTGCCGCCGACCAGGTCCACGACGTCCGACCAGACCGACGACGGTGGCACGTCGTAGAGCTCGGTGCTGGACTCGTAGCGGAACCAGCCGACATGCTCTTCCCAGATCGCCCGCACGATCCAGGCGACCTTGCCGTGCACCTGGGGAAGCGCCAGCTCCGGCGGGAGGGTCACCTCACGCATCAAAGTCCACAAGTCGGCGCCGGAGTTCATGCCGTCGATGGTGCGATCGCGAAGGTGGGCGGTCGCATCGCGCACCTTGGTCATGGTCGTCAAGATCTTATCGGCGCCGCGGAACACATCATGGCCGTTGACGAGCGTCTCGGGACCAAGGGCGATCACCCTGTCGACGGAGTGGATGAAGGTCATCGCGCTGCGAATTTTGTCGCCGCGCAGCGTGTACAAGTTGGGGGCGTGGCCGAAGAACGGCCCCATCAGGTTGCCGATGAACACGGTGCGGTGTTCGGGCATCCACACCACTAGCGCGTCGGTGGTCTCCCCACCAGGTGTCGAGTACAGCTCGACGCGCCTGCCGCCGAGATCGAATGCGTGGTTGTCGATGAACGAATCGGTGAGTACCGGCTCTGGGGGAAGCGTGGCCGCGGTGGTTTCGACGTCCATGAACGCACCCCACAGCTTCATGATCCGCCGCACGTAGAACGGGTGCAGGTGGCGCCAATATTCGCGCACGTCGGGATGATTGGCCTGGGCGATCGTCTGAGCACCGGCCTGGGTGAACTGGCTCCACCCCCCGACATGGTCGGGATGGCCCTGGGTGAAGGTGATCATCCGCAGCGGGCCATCGCTGACCCGTGAGAACCGGGCTTTGATGTCAGGGGCCTCGAAGTCGGTTCCGGTGTTGATCATCAGGTCGCCATCGGGCGTCGTCACCAGGTAGCTATTGGCGATGTTCCTGGACATGAATAAGCCGTCACCCAGGTCGACGGCATCTTGGGCTCCCTCTCCTTGTTTGACCAGTTCGTCCAGCGATGGCGACACGCGAAACCTCCGGGATTTGATTGATTCCACGCCAACCTAACATTTGTTCTCTACGGCCGTATAGGATCTTGCGCCATGACGACAGCAATATCGTCACGGTCGGCCTCGGGTGTGGACGAGCTCGTTACACGAGCCTGCGAACGAGCCGGCCTCGACGATTTCGGCGGCGACTCCTGGCGTGAGGGCCTGGGATTATTGATCGAATCCTGCGAGTCCGCGCCGGGCGTGAACCCCGGAGGGCGCGAGTTCGTCTACGGCCAGTTGGTCGACGCAATGTGGAACCGGCTACGCGTGGTCGACTATGTCAAACACCACCCCGAAGTTCTCGACAAGCAAGTCGAACGCCCATTGGTCGTGCTGGGCTTGCCACGCACCGGCACATCGCTCGCAAGCTACCTCCTCGACCAAGATCCGCTGCGGCGCTCGCTCTTGACGTGGGAGGCGCAGGACTCGGTGCCCCCGTCGACCCCGGACACGCTACGCACCGATCCGCGCTGCCTGCAGAAAAAGGCCGAACTCGACTTGCTCGCCCAGGGATTGAAAGCGGCCAACATTCCGCTCGTCCACTGGGACGAGGCCGACGGGCCGACAGAGTGCGTGTTTGTGCAGAACCAAGACTTCAAGGCCTACCTGTGGGAAGCGTTCATGCCCACTCCCTCATATGCCGATTGGTTGCTGCGGACCGACATGTCGAGCGCCTACGCCTACGAGCGAATGGTGTTGCAGGTTCTGCAGTCTCGCGCGCCCGGCACCTGGTCGCTCAAGATGCCGTCGCACGCGGTGCACATCGAGACCCTCCTGGCGACCTATCCCGACGTGCGGATCGTGTGGGCGCACCGCGATCCCTTCAAGTCAACCGCGTCGTTCCTGCGGCTGAATTACCTGTCTCGTGCGGCAACGGGTGCCGACATCGACGTCGGCGTGACCGTGGCGAATGTACTGCGCCAGTTGAAGGAACACGTCGATCGTCCGCTGGCGACGAGGCGCCGGATCGGTGGCGATCGATTCTTCGACCTGCACTACGCCGACCTCATGCGCGACCCGGTCGCGGTGATGCGGGCTCTGTACGACTGGGCCGGTGACGACCTGACCGCGTCGACCGAGCAGGCGATGCTCGACTGGCTCGACGCTCATCCACAGGAGCGCCACGGGGTCGCACCGTACTCACTGGAAGGGTCGGGCGTGACCCGCGCCGATCTCGAGCCGATCTTCGACGAATACCTGTCGGTGTTCGACATCGAACTGGAGGAAGACACGCCATGAAGGCGGCCGTGACAACCGATGACGACGGCTTCGAGGTGGTCGACCTTCCCGATCCCACCCCAGAACCCGACCAATTGGTCATCCGCGTCACGGCGTGCGGCGTATGCGGGTCCGACATCAAGGCCCAGCCCTTCGCGCCGGCCGGGATGGTGATGGGCCACGAACTAGGCGGCGAAGTCGTCGCCGTCGGGTCGCACACCGACGGCTGGCGTGAGGGCATCAACGTCGCTGTGCTGCCGGTGATTTCGTGTGGATCGTGCCAGTACTGTCGAGCAGGCCTGGTATCGCACTGCCCGAAGGCCAGCTACATCGGAATGGGCCCAGCGGGCGGATTCGCCGAGTACGCCGCCGTTCCCGCACGCCACTGCTTCGCAGTCCCCGCAGAAGTACCCGCGGCCTACTCGGCGTTGGTGGAACCGTTCGCCGTCGGATTACACGGTGTGCACAGCGCCGAGATCGGCCCAGGCGACGAGGTGCTCATCGTCGGTGCGGGCGGAGTTGGTCTGACCACCCTGATCTGGGCGCTGCACAAGGGCGCCGCCCGCGTCACAGTGGTGGATCCCGATCCGCAACGCCGGAATTCAGCGACTTCGATGGGCGCCACCGATGTGCTCGGGTCCGTGTCCGAGGCCGAACTTGGGGCTTACGACGCCGTCGTCGAGTGCGTCGGACGTCCCGAGCTTGTGCAGGCCTGCCAGCCGGCGCTGCGGCCACGGAGTCGCCTCGTCGTCTCCGGTGCCTGCGCCGAGCCGACCACCATTGAGCCCATCACGGCGCTGCTCAAGGAACTCACCATCCGGTACTCCGTCGCCTATTCGACCGACGAATTCCGCGAGGTCATCGCCGCGTTCCGCGACGGTGACATCGACCCGACTCCCACAGTCGGGCCGGGATTCGAGCTGGACCACATCGCCGAAGCCTTTGCCGTCGTCCGTGCGGCGCAGGTACAAGGCAGAGTTTCGGTGCGGCCATGACCGCGACCATAGGAGACGACCCAGACCTTCCGGTCATACTTCCCGTAATTCCGAGGCCGCGATCCGCAAGCTGCCCGCTGGCGCCTCCGCCGGAATTTGCCGGGTGGCTCCAGGCGGCGGGTCTGCAACGGGCGATGTGGCAGGGCCGGCCAACCTGGGTGGTCAGTCGCTACGAGGACATCCGGTCATCGCTGGTCGATCCGCGTCTTAGCGCGAACACGATCAAGCCGCGCCTGCGAGCCGTAGCACCGAAGACAACATGCCGGTGATCTTCGCGCGAATCGACGATCCGGAACATAATCGCCTGCGCCGCATGATGGCTCGCGATTTCACCTGGAGACGCGCCGAGGCGATGCGGCCGCAGATCCAAGAGTTGGTCGACCACTTCCTCGACACGATGACCAAGAGTAGGCCGCTGGCAGACCTCGTGAGGGACTTTGCGTTGCCGGTGCCGTCGTTGGTCACCTCACTATTGCTGGGCGTGCCCTACAGTGACCATGAGTTCTTCCAGCACCACAGCACGCTCGGGCTCGATGCCAGATCATCCGAGGAGCAGAAGGCTCAGGCCATCGGGGCACTCTTCGGGTACATGTTCGATCTTGTAGAACGCAAAGAGCACGAGCCGGGTGATGACCTGATCAGCCGACTCATCACCGACTACGTCGCCTCAGACGAACTAAGCCGCGAGACCGCGGCAATGAACGGCTTGATCCTCCTGCAGGCCGGTCACGAGACCACGGCACACCCGTGGCCACTTGGGTTTCGGCTTCGGCGTGCACCAATGCATCGGACAGCATCTGGCCCGAGTCGAAATGCAGGTCGCGCTTTCTACATTGGTCCGTCGGCTGCCGGGGCTGGCGCTGGCGGTTCCGGCTGACGAACTGCGCTTCCAGGACGAGCAGGAAATCTATGGCATCGAGGAATTGCCCATCACGTGGTGAGCGCTTGACCCGTCGGGCGCCCTAACGCCCGTGTTTCATCCGGGCACGATCGGCGGCCACACCGGCAATCACGGAGTGCAGATACCGTTCCAGGCTCTTGGCGCTGTCCATGTCGGTCAACCCATAGGCCAGCCGGAAGAGAAATCCGCCCAGAAAAGTGACCACGGCGAATGCCTGCTCCTTGATCAGTTCCCGATCAGGTGGCGTGCCGACCGGCTGAACCTGTGTGACGGCCGCTTCGCTGATGGCGACGAACTGATCCATCAGGCCGTCGAGTACCACGCCGAGGTCGGGGTCACGGGAGGCGATCATCATGAGCTCGAACCGAGCCCGCGCCCGGAAACGCTCCGGCTCGACAGCGGTGCGCATAGCCTGGGCGGCCAGCGTTGACAGCAGGGAATCGACCTCGCCGTCGTCAGTCGCGTTGAGCGCCGCGGTGAAATCGGCGATATCGAGCTCGACCACTCGGTCCATCGCACCGCGAAGCAGAGCCGCTCTGGTCTGGTAATAGAAGGACGTGGTTCCGTCGGCGAAACCCGCATGCCGGTCGACACGCAGGTGGGTCAGCCCACGCGCACCGTCCGCCGCCAACAGCTCGATCGCCGCATCGCAGAGATCACGACGCCGCTGCTCGGCTTTGGGTTTTCTTGTCATCGCGGTCGAATCAGTCTATCGACGTCGAGAACGGGGTCCGCGACGGCGAACGCAGAAGTCGGTCGAACAGGTAAGAGGCGAGGCAACCTACGCGACGGGCATCTCCACCGTCAGCAGATGACGCCGACCAGTGAGACGAAACACCCCCGGCTATTGGGGGGCCTCTGCTCGAGCTCTAACCCTTGCGGGCTTTGACCGCGTCGGTGAGCTGCGGGGCGACCTTGAACAAGTCGCCGACCACGCCGTAGTCGGCGATCTCGAAAATGGGCGCCTCTTCGTCCTTGTTGACCGCGACGATGGTCTTGGACGTCTGCATACCCGCGCGGTGCTGGATCGCCCCGGAGATTCCCAGTGCGATGTAGAGCTGCGGCGACACCGTCTTGCCCGTCTGGCCCACCTGGAACTGGCCCGGGTAGTAGCCGGAGTCGACCGCGGCGCGCGACGCCCCGACGGCGCCACCCAACGAGTCGGCCAGCGCCTCGACCACGTTGAAGTTCTCCGCGCTGCCCACGCCGCGGCCGCCGGAGACCACGATGGTGGCCTCGGTCAGCTCGGGGCGGTCGCCGGCGACGGCGGGCTCGCGGGCGGTGATCTTGGTGGCGTTCTCGGCGGGCGCCGGCACCTCGACGGTGACCTGCTCCCCAGCGCCGGCTTTCGGCTCGGCGTCGATGGCGCCGGCGCGCACGGTGATGACGGGCGTGTCGCCGTTGACCTGCGACTCGATGGTGAACGCCCCACCGAAGATCGAGTGAATGGCCTTGTTGCCCTCTTTGACCCCGACCACGTCGACCAGCAGGCCGGAGCCGATCCGGGCCGCGAGCCGGCCCGCGATCTCCTTGCCGTCGGCGGTGGCGGACAGCAGCACCGCGGCGGGTGTGCTCGTCTCGACGAGCGAGGCCAGCACGTCGACCACCGGGGTGATCAGGTACTTCTCGACGTCGTCGGACTCCGCGACGTAGATCTTCTCGGCGCCCGCCTCCTTGAGCCCGTCGACCAGCGGAGCGGCCGTCCCGGGCTTACCGACCACGACGGCGGCCGGCTCGCCCAGCGCGCGGGCGGCGGTGATCAGTTCGGAGGTGACCTTCTTCAGTGCGCCTTCAGCGTGCTCGACGAGCACCAATACTTCAGCCATGGTTCTATCGCTCTTCTCGTCTGTGGGATCCGTCGTTAGATGATCTTCTGGGCGACCAGATACTGCGCCACCTGGTTGCCGCCCTCGCCTTCGTCTGCGACCTTCTCGCCTGCGCTCTTGGGCGGTTTCGGTGTCGATGACAGCACCGTCGACCCGGCGTTATCCAGCCCGACCTCGCCGGCCTCGACCCCGATCTCGGCCAGGGTCAGCACCGTCACCTCTTTCTTCTTGGCGGCCATGATGCCCTTGAAGGAGGGGAAGCGGGGTTCGTTGATCTTCTCGGTGACGCTGACCACGGCGGGCAGGGTGGCCTCGAGGGTGAACACGCCCTCGTCGGTCTCGCGCACACCGGTGACCTTGCCGTCCTCGAGGGACAACTTGCGCAGGTGGGTGAGCTGCGGAAGGCCCAGGTATTCGGCGATGATGGCCGGCACCGCGCCGCCGGAGCCGTCGGTGGATTCGTTGCCGGCGATGACGAGTTCGGTGCCCTCAATGGTGCCCAGCGCGCGGGCCAGCGCCCATGCGGTCTGCACGACGCAGGAGCCGTGCATGCCGTCGTCCTTGAGGTGGACGGCCTTGTCGGCGCCCATCGACAGGGCCTTCCGGATCGCCTCGGTGGCACGCTCGGGACCAGCGGTCAACACCGTCACCGACCCCTCGACGCCGTTAGTGGCCTCGCGCTCGCGGATCTGCAGCGCCTCTTCGACGGCACGCTCGTTGATTTCATCCAGGACCGCGTCGGCGGCCTCGCGGTCCAGCGTGTAATCGCCGTCAGTCAGCTTGCGCTCCGACCAGGTGTCTGGGACTTGCTTGATCAGGACCACGATGTTCGTCATGGGTGTGGTTCGTCCTCCTCGAAAGAGTCCCGCAGTGCCCGACTGTGAGACCTCGCTACACGTTTGGCACGCACAAGCTTGCTACCGGCCGGTAACTTTGTGCGGTCTGCCATCACACCATAGCGGGTCGTCCTGCGGGTTCTTGCGGCCTGTCCGTCACCTTCGAAACGCGGATGCCCGCTTCGCGGTTCGCGAATCCGACACTTCGCGTTAGCCTGCCTATGCAATGAGCGCATTCGTCCCCGACGTTCCGCACCACATCCCCGACGGCCCCGCGCCGGCGGCTGACGCGGTGTTGACGCTGACGGGCGAGCGCACCGTCCCCGACCTGGACATCGAGAACTACTGGTTTCGCCGTCACGAGGTGGTCTACCAGCGACTGGCGCCGCGCTGCGCCGGCCTCGAGGTGCTGGAGGCGGGATGTGGCGAAGGTTACGGCGCCGACCTGATCGCCGGCGTGGCCCGGCACGTCGTCGCGGTGGACTACGACGAGGCCGCGGTGGCCCACGTCCGCGCCCGCTACCCCAGGGTGGAGGTGATCCGGGCCAACCTCACCGAGCTGCCACTGCCCGACGCGTCGGTGGACGTGGTGGTGAACTTCCAGGTCATCGAGCACCTGTGGGATCAGGCGCGGTTCGTGGCCGAGTGCGCCCGGGTGCTGCGTCCGTCGGGGTTGCTGATGGTGTCCACGCCCAACCGGATCACCTTCTCGCCGGGCCGCGACACACCCATCAACCCGTTTCACACCCGCGAATTGAACGCCGACGAACTGACCGAATTGCTGGACGACGGCGGTTTCCGCGCGGTGTCGGTCAGCGGCCTGTTCCACGGCCCCCGCCTGCGCGAGATGGACGCCCGCCACGGCGGGTCGATCATCGACGCGCAGATCGCCCGGGCGCTGGCCGACGCGCCGTGGTCGCCGGGGCTGGCGGCCGACGTCGCCGCCGTCACCGCCGGCGACTTCGACCTGGTGGAAAGCAGCCGAGACGGGCGCCACATCGACGACAGTCTAGATTTGATCGCGATCGCGGTAGCGCCGTGAGCACAGGGAATTCAAGGCGAGACCGGGTGCCCGGTCTCTTCAGCCTGGTGCTGCACACGCATCTGCCGTGGCTGGCCCATCACGGCCGCTGGCCGGTGGGCGAGGAATGGCTCTACCAGTCCTGGGCGGCGGCCTACCTGCCGCTGCTGCGGGTGCTGCGCACGCTGGCCGACGAGGGTCGGCGGGGGTCCCCCCCAACGGCCCCCAGATCACGCTCGGCGTCACCCCGGTGGTCAACGCGCAGCTGGACGACCCGTACTGCCTCAACGGCATGCATCACTGGCTGGCCAACTGGCGGCTGCGCGCGGAAGAGGCCGCCACCGTGCGGTCACTTCCCAGGTCGAAGTCGGCCGGCTACGAGTCATGCACACCGGAAGCATTGCGCGCCAACGGTATTCGCGAATGCGCCGAGGCGGACCAGGCGCTGGATGACTTCGCCACCCTGTGGCGGCACGGCGGCAGCCCCCTGCTGCGCGGCCTGATCGACGTCGGCACCGTCGAGTTGCTCGGCGGGCCGCTGGCCCACCCGTTCCAGCCGCTGCTCACGCCGCGGCTGCGCGAGTTCGCGCTTCGCGAGGGCCTGGCCGACGCGCAGCTGCGGCTGGCCCGCCGCCCGACCGGGATCTGGGCGCCGGAGTGCGCCTACGCCCCGGGTCTGGAGCGCGACTACGCCGCCGCGGGGGTCAGCCACTTCATGGTCGACGGCCCCTCGCTGCACGGCGACACCGCCCTGGGCCGGCCCGTCGGGGACACCGACGTGGTCGCGTTCGGGCGCGACCTGCAGGTCAGCTACCGGGTGTGGTCGCCGAAGTCCGGCTACCCGGGCCACGCCGCGTACCGGGATTTCCACACCTACGACCACCTGACCGGGCTGAAGCCGGCGAGGGTGACCGGCCGCAATGTGCCGTCGGAGAGCAAGGCGCCCTACGATCCCGACCGCGCCGACCGTGCCGTCGACGTCCACGTGGCCGACTTCGTCGACGTGGTCCGCGCCCGGCTGCGATCGGAGTCCGAGCGCATCGGGCGGCCCGCTCACGTCGTCGCCGCCTTCGACACCGAACTGTTCGGCCACTGGTGGTACGAGGGTCCGACGTGGCTGCAGCGGGTGCTGCGCGCCCTGCCCGACGCCGGGGTGCGGGTGGGCACGCTGACCGACGCGGTCGACGACGGATTCGTCGGCCACCCGGTCGCCTTGCCGCCCAGCTCGTGGGGCTCGGGCAAGGACTGGCAGGTGTGGGTCGGCGACAAGGTGGCCGACCTGGTCCGGCTCAATGCCGAAGTCGTCGACACGGCGCTGACCACGGTCGACAAAGCCCTGTCGCAGACGGCGTCGCTGAACGGGCCGCTCCCCCGCGATCACGTCGCCGACCAGATCCTGCGCGAGACGCTGCTCACCGTGTCGAGCGACTGGCCGTTCATGGTGAGTAAGGACTCTGCCGCCGACTACGCCCGCTACCGGGCGCACCTGCATGCTCACGCCACCCGCGAGATCGCCGGGGCATTGGCGTCGGGCCGGCGTGACACCGCGCAACGACTGGCCGACGGGTGGAACCGCGCCGACGGCCTGTTCGGCGCACTCGACGCGCGTAGGCTGCCCCGGTGAGCGACGGCCTCTCCCGCGAGGGTGCGTGTTCGTACAACGACACGCCGTACCGGACGTCATTCTGCGCACGCTGGCGACCAAAAGGGTGGTTAGCCGCGTGAAGATCCTGATGGTGTCGTGGGAGTACCCGCCGGTCGTGATCGGCGGGCTCGGCCGCCACGTCCATCACCTGTCGACGGCCCTGGCCGCCGCCGGTCACGAGGTCGTCGTCCTATCCCGCCGCCCCGCGGGCACCGACCCCAGCACCCATCCGTCGACCGACGAGGTCCGCGAGGGTGTGCGGGTGGTCGCGGCCGCGCAAGACCCGCACGAATTCAGCTTCAGCAGTGACATGATGGCGTGGACGCTGGCGATGGGCCACTCCATGATCCGCGCCGGGATGTCGCTGAAGAATCCCCGCGGCAACCGCCCCTGGCGTCCCGACGTCCTACACACACACGACTGGCTGGTGGCGCACCCGGCGATCGCGCTCGCCGAATTCTACGACGTGCCAATGGTATCCACGATCCACGCCACGGAAGCCGGACGCCATTCCGGTTGGGTCAGCGGAGCGATCAGCCGTCAGGTACACGCGGTCGAGTCGTGGCTGGTGCGGGAATCCGACTCGCTCATCACCTGTTCGGCGTCGATGGCCGACGAGATCACCGAACTGTTCGGCCCCGGTCTGGCCGGAATCACCGTGATCCGCAACGGTATCGACGCGGCGCGCTGGCCCTTCGCGGCGCGCCGACCGCGAACCGGGCCCGCCGAACTGCTGTACCTCGGGCGGCTGGAGTACGAGAAGGGTGTGCACGACCTCATCGCCGCGCTGCCGCGGATCAGGCGCACCCACCCAGGCACCACGCTGACCATCGCCGGCGAGGGTACCCAGCAGGAGTGGCTCATCGAGCAGGCCCGTAAACACAAGGTGCTCAAGGCCGTTCGGTTCGTCGGGCACCTCGACCACGCCGGGCTGCTGGCGGTGTTGCATCGTGCCGACGCGGCAGTGCTGCCCAGTCATTACGAGCCGTTCGGGCTCGTCGCGCTGGAGGCCGCCGCGGCGGGTACCCCGTTGGTGACATCCAACATCGGTGGCCTGGGCGAGGCGGTGATCAACGGGCAGACCGGGGTGTCCTGCGCGCCCCGGGACGTGGCGGGGCTGGCGTCGGCGGTACGCGGTGTGCTCGACGATCCGGACGCCGCGCAGCGCCGCGCCCGCGCCGCCCGGGAACGCCTCACGTCGGACTTCGATTGGCGCACGGTGGCCAGCGAGACCGCACAGGTGTACCTGGCGGCCAAGCGCGGCGAGCGGGAGCCGCAGCCCCGGCTGCCCATCATCGAGCACGCCCTGCCGAATCGTTAGCTATCAAGGGTTTTCGAGGCCGGCCGCGGTTGCGCAGTACCGCCACACCCGGTGTAAGTCGCGGTCGCCGTACCTCGTCAACGGCAGATAGTGCTCAGGCCGGGGCCGCCGATCGTGCCAGAAAAGGCCGGTCGGCGGCGCCGGTTCCGTCGCGGCAAGCCATACGGCCGTGTCGCCTCCCTCTTCCGCCGTGCGCAGTATCGGTCCGGTGATCGCCCGAAAGGCGGGAAGTGACGTGGCCACCCCCGGGGTGTCGGCCCATCCGGGGTGCGTGCAGTAGACGCGAATGCGCTGGGGCTCCCAGCGGCGCGCGAGGATCGGCGTGAGCGCCACCTGAATTCGTTTGGTTCGCGCGTACGCGGTAGCACCGCTGTACCGTCCGCCGCGGTATTCGGGGTCGTTGGCCGGCAGTGGTTGGGTGTACATCCCACCGGAGGACATCAGGATCACCCGCGGATCGCTGGACTTGGCAAGCATCGGCAACAGCAACTCGGTCAGCAGCACCGGACCCAGGGACGTGGGTGGCCAGGGTGACCTCGTGCCCCTCGCGGGTTTCGGCGCGGGTTGCGGGCAGCACCCCGGCGTTGTGGATCAGCACGTCCAGGTTTTCGACTCGGCTGTTGAGGTCTGCGGCGAAAGCGCGCACGGCGGCCAGATTCGAGACGTCGCACACCTCCACCCGCACGTCGGCTTTCGGGTCGGCCGCGATGATTTCCTCGCGAGCCTGTTCACCCTTCTCCCGGTCCCGGACGGTCAGCAGGACGGTGGCGCCGAGGCGCGCCAGCCGCGCCGCAATCGCCTTGCCGATGCCGCGATTGGCGCCGGTGACGAGCGCCGTGCGACCGTTCAATGCACCAGGCCGCGGGTCGTCCGCCCATCCCGATTGGCGCAGCTGATAGCCGATGCGGCTGTAGCCGGGCACGACGGTCCGATCCAACGCGGTGTCGAGCAGGGATCTGATTCCGGTGGGAACTCGACGGCGAAAATTTTCACCTGCGCGGCGCGGGTTAACGTCGAATCATGGGACTGGAATATTCGAGCGTGGTCGACGCGCCGATCGGCGACGTCTTCGCCTGGCACACCAGGCCGGGCGCGTTCACCCGGCTCTCGCCGCCGTGGCAGCCGATGCGGCTGGTCAGCCGGCGGCCGCCTCGCTCAAGGACGGGGGCGCCACGCTCGCCCTCCCAGGGGGTCTGCGCTGGGTAGCCGTTCACCAGCCGGACTGCTACGACCCGCCGCGGTGGTGCTTCGTCGACACCATTGGCGGCGATGGGTTGGCCACGCTGCCGGCACGAGCGGCCGTGCGCTGGCGGCACACCCACGACTTCGAGGACGTCGGCGACGACCGGACAAAGGTCATCGACCGGGTCGACACGCCGGTGCCCGGATCGTTGTTGCGACCCATGTTCGTCTACCGGCACCGCCAGCTGGCCGACGACC
>CAVSSC010000016.1:0-36814 GCA_963730415.1 uncultured Actinomycetota bacterium
AGCAGCCAACGCGCTGCCGGCACGGTTCCTGCGAACATCAGGCCCAGGTGTCGCACGCCGTGAGGCGGGCCACGGATCAATTAACCCCTTCAGTTCGTGACTGTCCGACGAAGGGGCGTCAAGACCGACGGTCCGCGCCGAATTGCCGGCTTTTTAGAAGAGCCGTGCTGCGTTCGTACACACAGCGAAGATTCGACGGCGGCCGGCCTGGTGCTGACGGTTTAACACCACAGTTGCGCACCAACGGCCATCTGCAACAGATCAGGAACGCAACCTGTTCAAATCCGCCGCTGTCTAGCAGGGTATGCCATCTGCGGCGAAGATAGAAGATCTGAACGTGCAACGCTGCAAGTGCTTTCGTGGGCAACGGTGATCTTCAGGAGGGGCGGACGCGGTGGCGATCCACGTCGGCGGCGGCTTCATGGTTGAGACATCGCCGACCGAGACGCCCAGCTTTTGTTAGCTGTCGTTCGTTCTGTACCACCCGAGTAGTGTAGGAACCATCGGCGATACCTCGTACCTGACTATTCAAAGCCATGTCGTCGCCGATTCGAACGATTTGGCCGGTTTCGCGGTCAAGACGGGAGCGTCGCTATGACGCCGAAAATAGACCACATGGATATCGGGCGCCGGCATACCCCGCCGGTACACACACCGCGCTTGAGGCTAAAGCCCAAGGCTCCCCAGAGCGGGTATGTCGATGGGGCATGGTGGCCGCACAGTGAGGACCTTACGGCAGAGCTGCCAGATCTGCTGTCGGTGCTTTCAGTTCGACTCGGGCCGATTGGCCGCGTGATCTACAACGTGGACGAATGGGCAAAGCCACCCGCAAAATTGGCGACCGGGGGGCGAACGGTACGGCTCGACGGATATCGCCTCCAGCCGTTCAACACCGTCGAAGTCCTCGGGCTCAATCGGAATAAACTTGTCCTACTGGTGGTTTCGCCTCATGCCGACCCAGACCAGGCACACGCCATCATGATGACCGCAGCCGGCCCCGACAATGCCTCGACCGTCGACAGCCTCCTTACGATCAGTGCGGAAGAAAGGGATGCCCGCATATAGGCCCATACAGGCAGCCATCACGCAAAATTGCTGGGAATCAACGAAACTCGTTCGATATCGGCTCCGCGCGCTAGTCCCTCGGCAATCGCGTGACCCGTGTCAAACACTCTCACCTCGGGCGGCGCGGACAATGCAGTCGGCAGTCCGAAAGGCTCGGGAGTCACGATGCGCAGGATAGATGGGTAGGCCGGCAGCCCGGCGCAAAACCATTACCGCAAGGGCGGTGCCAGTTCGGTACGGGACGATCAGAAGGTTCGTCCGGGCATTGCGCCCGCTAACCGTCATTATGTGTTGATGGATACCCCGCCAACCGTCCCAGTTCAGATCCGGCGGGCGTTGCAACGATGACCAGTTGACGTTGATGTCGATGACCTGGCCCAAACGGACGTCCAAAACAGAGACCAACTCGGGCAGCTCGCGCGAGATCAGCCCCGTCCGGGGCCACCACGCTCCATCGATCTCGTTGCCAAGCCGGGAAGCCAGAGTGAGCCGTACCGGGCTCGCCAGCTGTCGCGTCGCTGCCGTACCGGTCATGCGTGGAATTGGCACTGCCACTGGGGTAGTCGTCCACTCGCACCGCTTCTCCAAAGAGTCTACGATTACCTCGGCTATCGGATCCTGTTGCGGCGCAACGGCACCATCCAACGGATCTGCGCGATTCATGCGACAACCCTTCGCAGTTCGAAGCGATCAGCCCGCAAGTGGGCCGACGGAGGAATCGCATTGCCCCTGATCTCGTTCGCGGGATGACGATCGAGGCCAGCGCTGACAACGAAACGGCTCTTTACCGACGTTACGCCACTATCTGCTTATGTGCCGCCAGGTGGGCGGCGGCACTCGGTTCACCAGTGCGCACAAAGCGATTTCTGAAGCTGGTCCGCGGATCAGTCCTGGACCCAGCGCGCCGACTTTGGCGACCGCGCGGCTGCCACGGGCTGAAATGTCAGTAGGTCAGTCGCAATGATCTTCACCCCCAAATCGCTTGCAGTTTAGGATGTTTGACCTGCGCCACCCGCCACTGGCGCTCTGTCGAGCTGCGGGCCCGCCAGCTGCTGATTCGTCGCTCGTCGGCGCAAACGCACGCGCAGGATTAGGGTTGGCGATCACGTCGTGTATGATTTCATCAAACGCAGGTATTACTAGTAATGATGCCTGCGCGTCGTAGAACGTTCTTTTCGCTGCTCACCCGGGATCCTGATACTGCCGGTCCCGAAGCTTCGAACGCGCAGATGTCATGCATCCGCACAGGCTCTTTTTGCGGCGATCGATATTGCCTGCCGGCAATCTCGCCAGCTCCTGCCGTGCGTCCCTTAACGATCTCCCCGAGCACGGCACAACCGAAATCCGAAAGCACCACTACATGACCACACAAAAGTCCTTCGCCGATCTCGGTGTCGGCGAACCGATGATCAATGTCCTCGCCGCACGCGGAATCGACGCTCCCTTCCCGATCCAGGTTGCGACTCTTCCCGACACTCTCGCCGGGCGAGACGCGCTTGGCCGTGGGAAGACCGGCAGCGGGAAGACACTCGCCTTTTGCATCCCACTTGTTGACCGGCTCGCACGGATGCGACGCCCGTCGGGGCCGACAGGTTTGGTCCTGGTTCCCACTCGCGAATTGGCCTCCCAGATCGCCGCCGTCCTTGCGCCGTTAGCAGCCGCCTACAACCTGAAGGTCACCACGATCTTCGGCGGGGTGCCGCAAAACCGCCAAGTAGCTGCCCTCAGGTCGGGCGTCGACATCGTCGTGGCGTGCCCGGGCCGATTAGAAGACTTAATGAAACAGCGCCGCATCAGCCTCGACGCGATCGAGATCACCGTAATCGACGAGGCCGACCACATGGCCGACCTCGGCTTCTTACCCGCGGTTACCCGCATCCTGGCTGCGACACCCGCCCGCGGGCATCGGATGTTGTTTTCGGCGACCCTCGACAACGACGTCGACAAGCTTGTTCGCCGGTTCCTCAGAAACCCGGTGACGCACTCTGTAGACGCAGCCGACTCACCGGTGCCTGCCATGACTCACCACGTGTTCCATGTCGCGGGAGTTGAAGCCAAGAAGGAACTGGTGCACCGTCTCGCCTCTGGCACTGGCCGGAGGGTCTTGTTCATGCGTACCAAACATCAAGCCCGCAAGCTCGCCAAGCAGCTCACCGAATCCGGAGTTCCATCAGTCGACTTGCACGGCAACCTTTCTCAACCCGCGCGCGACCGTAACCTCGAGGCTTTCACCACCGGCAAGGCGCGAGTCCTCGTCGCCACGGACATCGCCGCCCGTGGCGTGCACGTCGACGCCGTGGAACTTGTCGTGCACGTGGATCCTCCCGCCGACCACAAGGCCTACCTGCACCGCTCTGGCCGCACGGCACGCGCCGGTAACGCCGGCGATGTCGTCACCGTGGTGCTTCCCGAACAACGCAAAGAACTTCAGGTACTGATGCGCAGAGCCGGTATCGACGTCAGCCCCCAACAAGTCGCCGCCCACTCCCCGCCAGTGCAAGCATTAGTCGGCGACGTTGCTCCTTACCAGGCTCCCGCTCCGAAGGCTCAGCGAGCCCCGGAGTCCGCTAACCCGAAGGGCAGTGGATCGCGGAGGGGTCGGTCTGCAGTTTCCGGGCAGCGCAGATACATTGGTGGCGCCACCGCGTCCAGGCGCCCCCACCATCGACGCAGTCGGACGAAAGACACCGAAGCGTCGTCATGCGGGCTCGCAGAAAGTTAGCAGACTGAAGGCATAAAGGCCTCCAAGCTAGCGACTCCCGCACTCACATCGCCAGCAAGGCACGCTGGCGATGTGACACCGACTCAGGTGCGTTGGCGTGTGTCCGGCGTCCTCGTACGTGGCATTCATTTCACGTCATCGCCCGGTTCGAATATGGTGTGGCCGCTTCGTGGCCGAGACAGGAGCGTCGCAATGACGCTGACGCACCCCCTTTTCGGGCGGGTCGCCTGCCCGTTCGCCCCGAGTCCGGGTCGCGACAAAATTACGTCGAAACTTTGAAATAACAAACTCTCAGACGTCTCCACGATGTCGTATTTCGGATCCCTGAAAGTTATCCCATGACAATTCATAACGAAGAATTCACTGCTTTCGTGAAATTCAGCCCCCGAGACATTCCACCGCACCCCGATATCTCACGCCGCATGCTCCAACGCCTCACGGAGGTCGATGGCTCAGACGTATCTGTGCCCAAAACCGCCGCCGCGCGTGCAGCGCCCGCATCGACTCTCGTGCTGCAAACTGTGTCGGACCCGGATGTGCGACCCTCTTGAGCAGCCAACAGGTCGATCTGCATGAGATTGGTGGCGTCGAGCCACCTCGGCTCCCGAGCGACTCCACTAGAGAGGAAAGCCGCCCCGGCCACCCCACTGGACGCGGTCACTCGCCGATTGACCGAACCGCATTGAGCATCGCCTCCCTGGCGATGCGGACATCGTCTCGCCGGCAACGGGGCTATGCTATTGGCATCGTGGGTTTGTCGAGTGCCGCTCCTTCGGTAGCCGTCTGCGATAGCAAAATTATTAGGCGGGAGCGTCACGGTGGCGCATGTTTCTTCCCATCCTTCAAGCGCGACTCCTTCAAGCGCAACCCGATTAGCGCTGTGTGAACGCGACCAAACCCGCGCTGCCGTAGACGGCGCTTGGTGGCCAAGAAGCTTGGACCTAAGCTTAGAGCTACCCGACTTAGTTGCCGTATTCGGTTTATGGATTGGCGCGGTGCACCGAGTCGTTTACGACCCGAGCGCGTGGTTGCCCGCGCCGACGCGAATTATCCGCCGCAACGAAATGGTTTCACTTAATCCATACCGATTGGTTTTCACTGACACCATCTATCTAATGGGCACGCATTCTCGCGACGCGGTGTTGTTCGTGCTATCGCCTTCGAGTTCTGACGAGGAGGCGCGGCGTCTTCTCTGCGAGGTATCCACTTCAGCACAACCGATGAACGCGGGAGGGTTGCGACAACTCGCCCGCGAATGTGCCTCAGATTTTGCGGCGCAGCAATCGGCGCCGTGAGGCTGGGTTCCCGGCTAGCGCGAGATCGGGTTCAGCCAAATTTCCTGGATCACTGCACCGGACACCCGGGGGTTAGCGGCTAGCTCGCAGCAGGAGGACCGCCAGTTGCTACATCTCCTGGGGTATCGAGTCCGCAGTGCACATCGCCGGCCTCACAACGCCGCCGGCAGGACGATACCGCCGTCGGCGGGGTCTGGTAGTTGGCAGCCGATGGTCAGAACTGGGCCGCGCTGGCCGAGGGGCGTACACTCGGAAAACCGGGACCAACACAGGCCCCCATATCAAAAGGGCCGCGATGTCTGACAAATCTCCCCGGCAAACTATGACCAAGAAGTCCGGTAAGTCTCTGAAAGAGAAACGTGCTGCGAAGCGCGGCAAGGCCACCCAGGTCTCACAGACCGAGGCTTTGCTGCATACCAAGAAACACTAAGGGACAACCCCTCGAAGTTCGGCTCAATCGTGAGCGACCGGACCCATCGGCCCGCCCTCGCGGCGGCCTTGATGGTCGCCTCGTCGTACGCGCCGTGGCCGAACCCGAAACCTCACAAAACATTCGACATAAAGTTCGAAGAACATCCGGCATCTTCTGGCGGTGTCTATCTTCTGGTTGATTTATGTTATGGTTGGTTGTGGGTGTAGCTAAATTACACCCACTTGAAGAAGAAAGAAGTTAGTATGACACAGGGAACCGTGAAATGGTTCAACAGCGAGAAAGGCTTCGGCTTTATCGCCCCTGATGGCGGAGCAAAAGATGTCTTCGTCCACCATTCAGAGATCAAGGGGGACGGTTTTCGCTCCCTTGAGGAGAATCAGCGAGTGCAGTTCGAGATCGCTCAGGGACCTAAAGGACCCCAGGCAGTGGGAGTGAGCCCCGTCTAGGGATTCGGCACGAAAACCCCTGGGGCTGATTGGGTTTCGTCCCCGTTCGTCGACGGGACGGCCGTATTGGTCGGTCCCGGGGGTTTGTGCAACCGACTTTCCTTTAAGAGGAAACGCTAGGATTTGCCGCGGGCGCCGCCGGCAAGATACCGAAATGCATTTGGCGAAGCCGTCATTGGCGCATCGTAGGCGGCACAGCCGTGGACGTTCCGTTGCGACAGCCCCGCACCGGCGAGGAAGTTAATGGCCAATGCGTTGATCGAAATGTGCTGGGCGGACCGCTGGAACGGCGCAGCACTGACCCGCTCGGCAGGTTTCTAGCGTGACGGCCGCCGCTCGAGCGGGTCCCAGGACGCCGGCCAGCACACCAAGTGAGGACTACGCATCATGAGATGCCCCACGACATGTCCCGGGAGGAGTGGCAGCCAGCGCATGACGCGCAGCGCCCCGCGGTGCACGAACTTCCTTGATTGGCACGGAATTTGTAGTTCCCGTATCGCAGTGACCTAATCCCCGTCGCCGCGTATCGCCATTGCCCTCGGCCGACACCCAGGGTGCGTCGACGTTGCGGAACTTGTTTTCTGACGCCGTCTCGGGTGCGTCGTCAGAATTGGCGGTCAGGAACCGATCCGGAAGCGTCAGCTTGGAAATGGTGCGAAAGGTGAGCAGGTACTGGCGAACAAGCGGACCGGTCGTATACGGCAGGTTGTAGGTGGCGCAAACCGCCCGGACGCGTTGGGCGATCTCCGCGTAGCGGTTGCTCGGAAGATCAGGGAAAAGGTGGTGTTCGATCTGGTAGCAAAGGTTTCCACTGAGGAATGCCATCACCGGCCCAGCGTCAAAGTTTGCGGTGCCCAGCATTTGTCGCAGATACCATTCGGGCTTCGTCTCACCCTCCAGCACGGCGGGGGTGAACTTCTCTGCGCCGTCCGCGAAGTGCCCACAGCAGATCACTACATACGCCCACACATTGCGTAGCAGGTTCGCGGCCACGTTCGCCTTGAGTGTGCGGCGCCATCGTCGAAGACTGAGAGCGGGAAAGAATACATAGTCCTTGCCGCCCTGCCGGGCCATCTTGCGGATCAGCGCTCGGGTGTCGACGGACTTCTGCGCGTCGGTCGCCGCGCGCACATGCTCCGAATGCAAGCCGTGCATCGCGATGCCCCATTCGAACATGATGGCCAACAACACATTTCGCAGAGGCTGAAATAGATTACTCCGCCGCCATTCCTGGTCGCGGGTGACCCGCAGGACGCCGAACCCGAGGTCGTCGTCCACGCCGATGACATTGGTGAACATGTGGTGGCGATAGTTGTGGGAATAGCGCCACTGCGACGAGACGCCCGCCATGTCCCACTCCCAGGTGCTGGAATGGATTTCGGGGTCGTTCATCCAGTCCCATTGACCGTGGCCGATGTTATGGCCGAGTTCCATGTTCTCGATGACCTTGGCCACCGCGAGCGCGGTGGTACCGAGCGCCCATCCAACCTTGCTACCGGTGCCAGCGATAAGCAGCCTCGCGGCGATGTCGAGGAATCGCTGAAACGCGATGGCGCGCCGGATGTATGCCCTGTCCTTTTCGCCGCGCGAACCCTCGATGTCGCGGCGGATCGCCTCTAGTTCGACTCCGAGCGCCTCGAGGTCCGTGACGCTCAGGTGGGCGTATTCGGCTAGGTCCGTTATTGCCATCGACGCCTCACCGACGTCCAGACGAGGTGGCTACGCGCCCGGCTCGCGGCCTGACGGGATTCGGGGGGCGGCAGCATCATGGTCGTGTCCGTTCTTGGCGGCATGGTTACGTTGACCCGGGCGTGCGCGCCGGCGGGGGTGCGCCATCGGGTAAGCCGAGTTGGGCGGCCAGCCCACTAAGCAGAATGTCAAGTCCGCGGTCGAGTTCGGTGGGCCCGTCGTAGGCGGCCCAAGTCGGCGCGAGCGAACGCAACCGGGGGAATTCGCTGATCCGCAGCCGGTGCAAGCCTAAACGCAACACATCGTCGGTCTCCTCGGGGCGTTCGACGACCTCCTGCAACTCAGTGAGCACATGGCCGTACAGGAACCCGAACAATGCCCGGTACACGAGCACCGCGTCGACCTCGCTGAAGCCCGCCCCAATCAGCAGCGCGAGCACATCTTCGAGTTGTCGAAGCATGCCCTGTGGCCGCATCCCGAGCGGCGTCGCAAGGGGCCGGGTGACCAAGAGCGGCACCACGTTTGGGTGTGCGCACGCTAAATTACGGAAGTCGTGCGCGAGGTCCCGCAGCGCGGCCGCCCAGTCCGGGCGTGTGGTATCCAGTGACAATTGCTCGAAGACCGTCTCGACCACCCCATCGAGCACGGCGGCCTTGTTCGGCACATGCCGGTACAACACCATCGGATCACGCCCGACCGCCTCACCGAGGCGGCGCATCGACAGCCCCTCAACGCCATCACGATCGATGATCTCGAGTGCATTAGCCAGGACTGCCGCGCGGGTGATTGGGCTGCTCTCCTCGTCCTCGTTGGAGTCCGGCTCGCCGGCCTGCCCGGAACCTGATGGTCCAGTTGGCTGCGTCATCGAGCACCTAACCCTTAGGAATTTTGTCTTCAGTGTAGACCTACAGCGGTGACAGTACCATCTGTTAAACAGTGGCGGTTGCCCGGCGCCTCTAGTGCGCCTGCGGCGCCAGAGGCCCAGTCCCGGCCTCTCCGTGGGTCGTTCGCTGATCGGTCGCGCCGCCTTCGGAGTCCCACGTCGATTTCGCCGCAGCCATTTCTTTGCGTCCGGCGGTGCGGCATATACCCGCACGAAGCACTTCCCCGGCGGTTAGGTACGGCCTATCGGTAGCTGCTGGCGTTGATCTGCCTATGGCGGCATGGTTGGCGATAACTCGCGCTTCAGTGATGTGCGTCATCTCGTCTCTATCTGCCCGCATAAGCGAGCTACTGGTCGGGCCCGAGGGGTTGTCGGAGCTGGGCAACGGAGTTGTCGGCGTCGATACGCTGTGCAGCGGTGAGTTGGAGATGGGGCGATCTCTCACGGCGTGCGGGTATTCGGATGCCGGACCGTAGTACTCCTGAGCCGGCGGTTGTTCATGGGTTCTCGCTCCGACTTCTGGTGTTCAATCTGCTTTTCCATCGTGATCGATCTCCGTTGACTAGAGGATGGGTATGCAGGTGTTCGGGATCGTCACGACACGTGTCTTCGTGCAGTGGTTGAACCCGACTTTCAAGCCAGACGACGAAACCACATCGATTGCGACGGCAAATTCGCATGGGCGTTGCCGACGGCGGGGTTTCCGAGCGAGAACTCTATAAATGCCTGTAGATATCGTGTCAACCTTGTATACCTACTAAGTCATCCTACACCTTTGGACGGCTGCTTCGCGAAGCTCCGCTGCCCGTTGGCTGTGGGTCTCGTGAGCCGGAGGCAGAACGGTCAGGCAAACGCATCACCGCCAAAGGGACATTGCGGCGGGGCGGATACAGTTTGCAGGCTCCAGTCCGGACCCTCCCAACGAACGGGTCATGACGCGCGCCTAACGCTTGACCGCGTCATGCACCCCCGCAATGCAGATGAGTGCGGGCTTCGACCTAGCCCCAATCAAGCCAACGCGACGCGCCGCTCAGAACGGCGATCCGCGCACGGCGATGGGTACTGATTGCAGTTCGGGTGCGGCCATCACGGTATCCAGCACGTCCGTAGCGGCATCACGACGACCCCTCACGGCTGCTCCCGTCGTGTGGTGATCGCCAACCGATCGACTTCGTCGGCTCCATCCCAGCGGCGGCCGCCGAGCGTAGCGCCGCAACCCGGTCGGCCATCGTGCCCGGACCGTTGAACAACGCCGAGCCCGCGCAGAACACCGTTGCGCCAGCGCGGGCAGCCGCCCCGATCGTCGTACCGTCGATCCCGCCGTCCACTTCGAGCTCGACTTCCAAACCGTGGCGGTCGATTTCGGTGCGGGCCACGGCGATCTTGGGTTCCATCCCCGCCAGGTATTGCTGGCCGCCGAAGCCCGGCTCGACCGTCATCAGCAGCAGCAGGTCGATCGAGGAGAGCACGTGTGTCACCGCATCCAACGGTGTGGCGGGATTCAGCGCTACCCCGGCCCGCGCGCCCAGATCGCGAATTGCAGAAAGTGTGGGATTCAGGTGCCGAGTCGCCTCGGCGTGCACGATGACGATCTCGCAACCTGCTTCGACCCATCGCGGCAGCATCGGGTCGGGATCGTCGACCATCAGGTGCACTTCAAAGCCGAGGCTGACATGTCGGCGATTGGCGGCGATGACGTCGGGCCCGAACGTCAGGTTCGGCACGAATCGGCCGTCCATCACGTCCCACTGGATCCGGTCGACGCCCGCCTTCTCCAGACGCTCGACTTCCTGTCCGAGTTGTGAGAAATCCGCAGTTAATACCGACGCGACGAGCAGCGGTGCGCGCACTAATCCGACCTCCCATTCCCGGCGATGCTGGGAAACTCAACCTTCACCCTGTCCAGATTGCCGCTATGACAAGCACTGAAGTTCTTCCTCGGTCGGCGTGCCCACGACCGCGCCGTCGGGCGCCAGGGCCGGCACGCAACCGTAGCCGCCAGGATTGGGGACTTCACCGAGCGCACACGTCGCGACGACCGCACTCGAGGGTGCGCCCAAAGCGATCGGGACCACGGCAACTGCCGCGGCATGATGTCGGACAGCATGCATGCCACCACATTGCGCTCCGGAGAAGACGCTGCGCCATAGTCGGCGCCATAGTCGGTTTAGCCGACCCCAGCCGCCCACCTCTGTTGGACAAGGTCAATCTCTGTTGGACAAGGTCAATCCAGTGCGCAAGCCGAGACTCGTACCCAGGCGTCC
Organism: uncultured Actinomycetota bacterium; assembly: GCA_963730415.1. Taxonomy (GTDB): domain Bacteria; phylum Actinomycetota; class Actinomycetes; order Mycobacteriales; family Mycobacteriaceae; genus Mycobacterium. The sequence goes on from CAVSSC010000016.1 coordinate 10,798, forward strand.
GAAGACAGTGGAACGCAAATCCACGCGGCCGTCTGACCGCTGCCCGCGGACCTTGCAGAACGTCCTGGGCGGCACCTCTAGTGCACCCTCGACTCTAGTGCACCCTCGACACCAGAGATCTCGACCCGGCTTTCGGAATCCCATGTCGACTGTGCCGCAAGTATTTCTCTGCGTCTGGCGGCGCGGCGTGCGCCCGCGCGGAATATGTTCTCGAGGGTCAAGAACGGGGTGTCGGGAGCTGCTGGGGGCGACTTGCCCATGGCGGCATGGTTGTCGATAACACGCCGGTTGGTGACGTGCGTCATGATTGTCCCTCTATCTGCCCGCAGAAACGAGCTGCTGGTTCGCGTTTTCAAAACGCGGCGTTTCGGTGTTTGTTTACGAAGCAAATTGGGCGATGTCGAACGGCGTGGACGGCGCCGGATGGCGGATGGTCCCGCTCCTGAGCCGGCGGTTGCTCATGGGTTCGCGCGCGGATTTCTGGTGTTCAATCTGCCGGATTAGCTCGCGCTTTGCTTCACAGAGCGCGCGGGTCACGTCCGGGTTGTCAGCGACCGCTACTAGCGACGCACGCCCCGGCAAGCTCGTACGCAATGTGATGCGCTGCTCCTTGCTGCCGCGGTCTTGTAACGAGACTTCGACATCCACATCACGCGGATCCCACCTTCCCAGGTGCGGCGCGAGGGTCGACAACGTCTCCAACACGTGCGGGTGTTCCTTCGCTACGAAACCCGCACCAATGTGAAGCACGTGCTCTCCGAAGATATCTCGTTGCTCGTTGTCGGATTTACCCGTCGTGGCCTCTGCGAGAGCCAGAGCGCGGTTGTGCTTGTTCATCAGGGTCGTTCTCCTTTGACTCAAAGGTGAGCACGCATGTGTTCGGGATTTGTCCCGACGCGTGTCGTGGTCGTGCAGCAGTCGAACCCGATTTCCGGGATAGAACCGGGATAGAACAGGAAACACATCGAACCCGACGACAAATTCGTATGGACGCCGCCGACGGCGGGTTTCCGGTAGATCTCCATTAAACACCCTGCTAGAAGGTCTGTCAACGTCGTTGACATACAACGTACCTCTACATGCGATCGGTAGCAGTATTAACCGTCGCCGCAGCAAGGCGACCAGGAGCCACGAACCGCCTAGACAGCGCACCACGATGCTGGCGTACGACCGACGTCCCGTCCATATGCGCCGTCTTCACGCAGCTGATTTTATGGGAAATTGCCTGTGCTATACCGTATTTCGGCTGAACCAGCTTGCGCACCGTCTCCGCGCAGCCGACCCCGAGCAGCCGGGCAACCTCACTGATCGCCGCCCACTCCGAATCATGCTGATCGCGGCCGCGCTGGAGGCGGCCTACTACGCTCAACGCCGGAGGCCAACCGCCGGCTGAGTCCTCAAATCAGAAGGTCTCCGAACTCATCGAGGCGGTTCATCTTCCCCGCCCCATCAACGCATGAGGAGGAACCATCATGTGGCGCCATCTGCTGTTCGACACCCTGTACCGCCTCGGCAGGCCGATCTGGGACACCCCACCGCCTGAGGAACTGCGTGACGCGATCGAAGGGCCCAACGCGATACCGCCCGGGCACGCCCTCGACGTCGGCTGCGGAACCGGCACCAACGTGATCTACCTCGCCCAACACGGCTGGCAGGCCACCGGCGTCGACTTCTCCGCCGCAGCGATCCGAAAATCCCGCACCAACGCGCACGGAGTTGCTGGCGCCACCTTCATCGAAGGCGACGTGACAAAGCTGTCCCACCTCGATATCAGCAGACCCATCGATCTGGTCATCGACATGGGCACTTATCACTCCTTGCCCGATAACGCCAAGCCGACCTACGTGGCGGAACTGGCGGACGTGATGGAGCCAGGAACGCCGCTGATGATGTGGCAGGGCATCCGGCTCAAACCCGGCGAGATCCCCCAGGCCTTCGGCCGCGACTTCATAATCGAACGCACCAAGCCCAAAGACTTCATCATCAAACGAAAGATGCTGCGCCACACAATCACCGCACACTGGTACCGGCTACGCCGACGCTAAACCGGCAGCCACACAACACCAAGCGCGATGCGCATCTCCGACGACCATCGGTCGGCGCGGTGGGCAGTTGTATGACAACGCTCTGGCCGAGACGATCAACGGTCCGTACAAGACCGAACTGATCAAACCCCGCAAGCCCTGGCGCACCATCGAAGAAGTCGAACTGGCCACCGCCGAATGGGTGCACTGGTTCAACCACCGCCGCCTCTACCAATATTGCGGAGGCATCCCACCGGTCGAAATGGAGGCCTACTACGCTCACCACCAAAGACCAGCCGCCGGCTGAGTTCTCACACCAGAAAGTCTCCGAACTCACCGGGGCGGTTCACCCACCAGCCGAGATGACGCGACGAGACCGTTACCGGTTGGTCGGTTGTGCGGGTGACGGTCCGTGGCCATTGCAGGTGCAGATGCGGTTGCATCCATCTCCTCTTGCGCAAAGCTGAGTGGTGTCCCACGGCACCGGTCGGGTGCGGATCAGTTCTCATCTTCGGAGTGAGAAGACATGGTGACTTCGCTGAAGCCACTTTTCCCGAAGTGGTATGAACCCGACGACGACACAATTAAACTGATAATCACCAAGGAAGTACCGTCGCTCTGGACGACGCGAACGCGCGTAAACAGCAACCGAAGCCGGCACGAACTGTGGTCAAGACAGGAGTGTCACCATGGCGCCACAACAGGACCGAACCGATGCGGGTCGACACCCCACACCGCCCGAACACACGCCGCGGTTGCGGCTGAAGCCCAAGGCGCCCCACACCGGGTATGTCGATGGGGCATGGTGGCCGCACAGTGATGACCTGACCACAGAGCTTCCCGATCTGCTCGCGGTGCTCTCGGTGCGGCTCGGGCCCATCGACCGCGTGCTGTACAAGCTCAACGACTGGGCGAAAGCACCCACCGAACTCGCCACCGGCGGCCACGCGGTACGACTCGACGGATACCGACTCCAGCCGCCAAACACTGTCGAAGTGCTCGGACTCAACCGCAACAGGATCGTTCTGCTGGTAGTCCCGCCCCACACCGACCCGGACCGCGCACATGCCACCATGATGGCCGCGGCGGCACCCGACGACGACTCGACCGTCGATGGCCTACTCATGATCAGCCTGCGAGACAGGGAATCCCGCACACAGAGAGCTGCCGCGCAAGAACGCTGGGACTCTGGAAGCGGAGCCGTGCGATAGCTCGTCGGTTTCGACGACCGCGCGACCAGCGTCCCCCCGCCGAACGGCCTGCTTCGTATACCGCTGGTGATCACAACCTTAGGAGCTGATGACAGCCGCCCACTCGCGGAATGCCAAGAAGCACTGCGGCACATAAAGTTTCATTGAGTTTCCGCGAGCTTGGCAATAGTGGCATTCGTCGCTGAGCACTTTGCCTTCAGGTGATTGACCAGCCAAACGATTCGGGCGGTTCCTCATGCCACATAGTCGCGGTTTGGCAGATGCGTTCGGCGACAGCGTCAATGGACGTTCGGGCGCTGTCGCCGGCATTGCCGCCGCCTTGTGGAATCGGGAAGATGAATCGGCCGCTCTTTCCCCATTGCCAGATCGCAGAGAAATCTTCGCGGCTAAGGGGCCGAAAGATGACTTCGGTTCGTGCATCTTTGAGCACGACTTCGAGCCACGTGGCGTACTCGACCCTTTCACCGCTCATCAGGCGCGGCTCATTGTTGACGTGGACCTCCCCTGCCCCACCAAGCCTCGTGCGGAGGGCCTGTGCGAGCGGCTGCATCAGTTGCTGTTCAAGATGGTCTGCTTGGTCCTTTTTCATTCCCGCTCCTTCGTCAGCCGGTTTGCACAGCATCTAAATGGTGTCACGTCCACCCGGTCCCTGGGTTAAGGTAGGCGGCGCCCGTAAGACGCGCCGAGCGTTGCATACCAGAAACTGGGTGTGCACAATCGCGCCGATGCGGTCGCCCGTGCTCGCGAACGCGGATTGATCTGAGGGCCGCATCGTTCTCAAGCCGCATGGCGGGACAGACACGGCATCAAAACGCTAGATCTGTATTTCCCCACCAACTGAGTTGGGGAGTTAGCGTTGCTCCTGTGAATTAATCTGTGCTCCACGTTGTTTCGTGTCGTATCTGCTCCGCCGATGGAGCCTCGCGATGGTAGTAGTGCCCGGGCGGCGTAGATATTGCCTTGAGCCGCTTAGCTGCCATATTCCGGCGGCCAATGTTTCGCCGCGACAGCGACGGCGACGACTGGTTCGTCGACAACAGGAACACCGTGATCCAGTCGGGGCGCGGACCGGTCTTCTGCCAACCGATTTGCGACGCCCTCGGCGACATCGCCGTGATCGACTTGGCGGTGATCTATCCCGTTGCGACCGACACGCACGACGTCGCGGTCGCGGCCGTGGCGCTTGACAAAGGCGGCGTCCTCACCGCGGCGACCTTGACCACCGCGTTGGACGGCATCCCCCGGGACCAGCGTCCCGCCATCGTCCACATTGTTGACCGCATACCGCTCACGCCCTCCTACCGCCCACTGTCGATCGAACTGCGAGCGGCCGGGCTGCCGGCGCCGGGGGAATCGACCTGGCACCACGACCTCACTGATGGTCACTATCGACAATCGGCCACCGCGGCGACAAGCCATGACGTCTAGCCCCCAGGAACCGCTGACAGCGAGTAGGTGGACCACTCCAGCGGCCAGCCCGAGTGGTGACCTTGTCCCGGCGCGGTTTCCAGTAACCCCGGTGCCGTGAGGTCAACCGCGTCCAGGGCGGCAAGCTGATCGTGCGGATCGCACACGGACGCGACCAAGCACGCGACGCAACACATTAACCGTCGGGATCGACGCGGTCTCGACATTCCGTGCCGGCACCGCACTCCGCAACCTCAGATTTTGCATCTTCGAACCCCAGGGTCAACCACCGTCAAGGCCGGACCATCGAGCTTGGCGATTGCTTCTGTCAAGGTCCCCTGTTCGTGCTGGACATGTTGTGTACCGCCGCAGACCAAGCACACCGTGCGTTCGCATCTCGAGGATTGTCCCGGGTCCCTGCGGCTCGCGATGGGCTGTGGTGGACGGTGAGGCTGGTCTTGGACGGTGGCCATCGCCCCCTCGACGGTGCTGGCGGCGGGTAGCAAGCCCTGTGGATCACCGATCCGCAGCACCCGGGAGACTGCCTCACCGGATACTATTGCCCAGCCTATGCCCGCGCGCGCAGCAGACGGAGACCCTGTGCAGCGCCGAGAAACCCTCGGTTCCAAAGAAATCCAGGCCGCTCAAATCAAGGATCAGGCCGCGACAACGCATCAGATGCCCCAGTGTGTACTCGGTCAGAATGTCAGCGTTGGATGCGTCGATGTCGCCGTGGGCCCTGATGACAGCTACCGACGACCTCAGCCGACGACTGGCTAACCGTGCGGTGTGACCCTCCCATGGCCGGGAAAGAAAGCCGCCCTCTGACAGCACGGAGGGGGCAGGCGGAGCATTCATGGTGATCCCCGACATGCGGTTGTCACCGGTCTGTTCGGCGCGAGCTACTGCTCTGAGAGGACAACAGCGGACGGCTGACGTCATCCCGGACTGGTTGAGAGTCTCAACTTGGTTGACGTTCCACCCCGCGGGAGCAATTGTCACTACCTGTGGATCGGATCTTGGGGTGCGGGCCTGGTCTGTGTCTTCGCCGTGTTTTCGCTGACGCGCGGGTCGCGACGCCATTGGCGGATCACTGCGATTGCTGTCTTGAGCCCGCGGCGGCGCCCAGTCGCTAGGTCAATCCCGGCGAAACCGGGCTCCAGTTCGGTAAACATCCGCTCGCTGCGGGTCTCCGGAGCGTCGTCGGCGGTGTCGCGCAAGTAGCGGTCCGGCAGCGACAGTTTGGCAATGGTGCGCCACGCCTTGCCGTACTGCATCAGGAACGAACCCGTGGTGTAGGGGAGATCGTACTTGTCGCAGACTTGCCTGACCCGCACCGAGATCTCGTGCAACCGGTTGCTGGGCAGATCGGGGTAAAGGTGATGCTCGATCTGGTGGCACAGGTTGCCGCTCATGAACCGCATCGCTGGCCCGGCGTCAAAGTTGGCGCTACCCAGCATCTGGCGCAGATACCACTGACCCCGGGTTTCGCCAATCATGTCGGTCTTCGTGAATTTCTCGGCGCCATCGGGGAAATGCCCACAGAAGATCACCGCGTTGGCCCAGATGTTGCGGATCACATTGGCCACCACGTTGGCCCTCAGCGTCGATTTGTAGGTCGCCGCCGGCGACAGCGAGGTAAGCGCCGGGAACGCGACGTAATCCTTGACCACCTGCCTTCCGGCCTTAGCTGAAAACTCACGCACCTGCAGGAGGGTGATTTCGCGGTCCGGGCCGCCCTTGAGGATCTTGCCTAACTCGATGGGCTGCAAGCCAATTCCCCACTCAAATCCAAGCGCGAGGATGGTGTTAAACAGCAGGTTGCCAATGTTGTAGCGCTCCCAGGGCTGGTCGCGGGTGACTCGCAGGATGGTGTAGCCCACGTCGTCGTCCATGCCGACGATGTTGGTGTACTTGTGGTGCTGGAAGTTGTGGGTGAAGCGCCAATGTTTTGACGCCGCACTCATGTCCCACTCCCACGTCGAGGAGTGGATCTCGGGATCGTTCATCCAGTTCCACTGGCCGTGCATGACATTGTGGCCGATCTCCATGTTCTCGATGATCTTGGCCACACCGAGGGTCACCGTTCCCGCCCACCACGCAGAGCGTTTCGAGCTACAGCCCAGCATCAGTCGGCCGGCTACCTCAAGGGCACGTTGCGCGGCGATGGTGCGACGGATGTAGCGCGCGTCGCGCTCGCCACGGGAGTCCTCGATGTCCAGCCGGATCGCGTCCAGCTCAACGGCCAGATTCTCGATGTCGGCGTCGGTTAGATGGGCGAAGGCCGGAATGTTAGTAATCGCCATCGTTTGCTGCCTTTCGTCGGGCTTATATGTCGGGTCGCCAGCGTTCATCGGCAACGAAGAACTCAGAACCACCGCAGCAGCTGCGGTGAGCCCCCGACCAGCGCCTAAATGACAGGCGAGGCCGCTATTTTGAGGTTTGATGCGACAAACGGCTGGGCTGGGGACTTCAGCCACAGATGATTAACGGTTCTGCGGTTCCTTCTGGGTGGCGGACCCAGTGTTCTTGGGTGGCGGACTCATGTGTTTCCGATGTCTGTGCGGGCGGATGCAATTTGTCTGCGCGCTAACATTTTTCGTTGAGTTGGTCACGCGAAGTCGCTGCCTCGCGGCGATAAGCGGCGGCTTGATGCACACCGGAGGCTTGGACCGCGTTTGACCTCGGCTCCGCCTGGCCGAGCCGGTTACCCGCCGAGTAACTCTGGCTCGTTAGTAGTAGTGGCGGCGGCCGCCGACGGCGTGTCCCATCCGTCCCATCAGCATCAGTAGCAGGCCGACGACGAGGAGGATGACCCCGATGACCAAGCAAATGTGGGCGTAGGCGAAGGTCGGGACGAGGCTAGGGAGGAGGAGGCCGAGGACGATAAGGATGATTCCGAGAATGATCATGACGTTTACCTAGTTTCTTTGTAGATGTCTGGGAGGAGAATTGCCCGGGTCAGCGTTTGAAGGCGTCATTTACCTTGTCCCGCAGCAGGTTTGGCGTTGCTCTGTCTGATCGGCGGGCCCTTCGATGCGCGGCCGGGGGTATTCCCGGTATCGCCGACACGGTTGTTTCTCGCTCGGTCGCCGGTCAAGTGGTCGACAAACCGACGGGCACGGGTCGGGTGAACGCGGAGTTGGTGGTCCTCCGAATTCCGGGCTAACGAGCGAATGAGCGACATATGCATGCTGTCTCGACCGAAACTGATAGACATCCGAATGTGCGGCGCGAGCAAACGCTCATCAAGTTCAGCGGCGTACAGCCAAACTTGCTTCCGGACTGGCTGAAGGACTCAGCAACAACAACGCTACCCCTCTCGAGGACCCCCGGCTAGTCGCACGCCAGTGCGGTGTGGCCGCGGTGGTGATTGTAGGTGTGCAGCCAGATGGTAAGGGCCCGACAGTGTTCGGTGTCGCCCGCCCGTTGCGCCAAGCGCGTCGATGACCATCTCGCGGGCCGCGCACCATCACCCCACGGCTGACTTGTACCAATTCCCGATAGTTGGCGGATCCTCAGAACGGACAGTTAGATTCGTTACCCCCTCCTGAGCACCTGGGCCGTGGCCGGTTGCCGCCAGTTGTGGGACTCCCAAGCCCCAACCCCTGAAGCTGAAGCTCTCAATGGTGGCGGCATCGGTGACCTCGAGCTCCGCTGGATCGAAGACGATCGCGCTGTTGTTTACGAGATCCAGGCGCCACAGTGGTAGCTTCGCGATTGCTTCGAGGTGAGCACGAACCTCCTCGGTAGTTGCGAACTTGGGGCCGCTGGCGACGGTCTGGTCTAGCCGATGAACCGTAAACTGCTGCGTCGATTGGTCCTCGACGCTCGTAGTCGCGGTCACCGCATACCCCAGCGGTTGCGATATCTCGTTGAGCCGATTGCACTCGCCGGCAACATCAGTCATGTGCTGCGCTTGCTCTTTGTCGATCATCCAGTCCCTCTCATCGGCATATCACCGACCCGTGATCATTGTGAACTGCTGACCGTCATCGGCGCGGGTGATTGGCCGCACCGCCCAGCGGCACGAGTCGGCTCGCCGCCCAGTTGCAGGATGGTGGGCCGTGCTCACACGAGCTGCTCGACAAACCCCTGGCGCGCCATTGCCGACCGGCGCGGACGCGTCAGCGAGGGATGATCGTAGAGCATCACCGATCTCGGCCCAGTTCGTCGCTGAGGCGGCGCATGGACAATCGGTCCACACCGTCGCGGTCGACGATCGTCAGTGCGGCCTGCAGGATCATCGACCGGGTGCACTGACCGTTGTTTCGGCGGCAGCGACGGGCGGGTCGCCATCGCCAACGCGCGCGTCAGGCACGCCCCGGCTGTCTTGCCATTGCCGCACCCTCTCCCCTTACGCATCGCCATCTAAATGCCGCCCAGACAGCGGCCCTCTAGGCCTAGAGGGCCGCTCACCGCTTGACCGAGAATTTCGCCGTATTCGGCTTTCACGTCACCGGGTCGACCGGCACGTTGTTTCTCTTCGGGATTGTGATCGGCGCGGTCGCGATGCTCGGGCTTTGCGTGTTGCTGGCTGGTGCCCGGCGCACTGCGGCTCGCGGGCGAGACGCCCGACGCGAACTCAAAAGGTCACAACGCGAGACGGCGTTTCTGAACCGCGATCGTGACCAACAGCTCGAACGCCAGCAGGTCGGCGCAGCCACTGGCCGAACGGTGAATCCGGAGCGCGCCGCCGATCGCCGCAAGCGAGTTTCCCCGTTCGGCCGCTGTTCGCGCGGTCGACAACAGACCAGCGCAGCCCACGTCGACAGCCCCCGGTAGGTATCCAACACGGCCCGAGTCTCTCCGGCCTCGAACTAGTCAACCTTCGCCGGCATGAACATTTCGTTGATGCGCCCGCACGGCTTGTCGAAGGAACCACCGTCGATCAACTCGCTGCGAGCACGCAGTGCAGCAGCAGGCGCAGGCGGTAGTTGTCGGACCCTCGGAGTTAGCGAACCATCCGCAGATGCCGCAGGTTCGTGTGATCCGGCGGACAGCCGACCTCGTCCCGGACCGGCTGGGTTCTCAGCATCGCCGACGCTACACGGCGCGGGCACAGCGAGCCACCGCGCGGCGCGGTTCTAGGTGCTTAACACACTCAGCCGATGTTGGGCTCCTGATCGGCGCGCTCGGCGTCGGACGGGTCCCCAGCGGTGAGCGTGTCGAGGATCACCTGGGCGGTGGTGTGTCGATCGGTGCCCGCGCTATCAGCTTGGGTGTCCAGTTCCCGATGAGCTTGCCCCGGGGTGTAGCCGCGGCCGATGAGGACCCCGATGGCCTGGTTGATGACCGACGCCGTTCCCAGATATGTTCCGGTGTCCGACCCGGCAGGGATGCTGAGGTGCTGATCGAGCGCGAAGTCGCTGGGCGGACGGCCGGTTAGCCACGCCAGGTCCGCGGCGAGGTCGACAAATGTTCCTGGCGTCCCCGCGTAGAGGATGAGGGCAACCGACGGCGATGCCCGGCCATCACCGGCACCGGCACCGGGCAGCGTCAGCCGAAGCGAGGTGCGAACATCGTCGGCCGTGCCGTCCCCAAGGGTGGTGAACGTGAACGGCGGATCGCTGCAGTCGACAGTCACGCTCAGCCCGAGATAGGTAGGCACCGCCCCTTGGGCGGCGACGCCCAATTGGTGCAAACGGTGCAGCACATCGGCGCCGGGCTCATCCAGGGCGGCGGTGAGGATACCCAAATCGGCGGCCAGGGCCGCACCGATCTTCATGACGGGATTGCTCCGCTGGGCGCTCCCGAGCGCGGATCGAGCCTGCCGATGCCGAACAGGCGAGTCGCCTGCCCGGTGGGGAACGCGCGACGCGAGCCAGGACCCGTCGCGTTTACTGTTCCCCACCCTCCAATCTACGCGCGCCACACCGTGCAGCGACAGTTCAGCGGTAGGTCGAATTGGCGGTTCGCGCTCAGGTGGGGTTGTGTCGGGCGCGCGCGCGGCGCACGGCTTCATCGACGATGCGTTGGGCCACCTCAGCCAATTTGCGGTGCTCAGCTTGGCTGATCGCGCGCAACTGGGTGAACGCGTCCTCGGCGCTGCGCCCGCTGCGTCCCCGGATCAAGCCGATCGCCTGATCGATCACCGGGCGCGTCGACAGCGCCGTCTGCAACTGGGCGGTCAGCGCCAACGCGTGCGCGAGGATCTGGGCGTTGTGCACCGCCACCGCCGCGGGTTTGGCGAACAGTTCCCCCAGATCGGCGGCGTGCTCATCGAAGACGTCTTTGTCGTGGGCGTAGACATTGATCGCCCCGATCGCCTGACCCGACAGCAGCAGCGGCAGCGACAGCGCACTGTGCACGCCCAAGCGGCCCACTCGCGGGCCGAACCGCGGCCACATCTTCTCCCCGCCCAACGACCCGGACCGCACCGTGCGCCGCTCCAGCGCCGCGGTGATGCAGGGTCCCTCCTTGAGGGTCACGTACTGAATCTCGTCGATCTCGGCGACAAACGGGGCGCTGGCCGCCAACGCCTCCACCATGTTGTCCACCCGGTCGACCCGCAACAAGGTCACCCCGGCACCCTCGGCGCCCGGTATCGCCCGCACCGCGAACGTCGACACCTCCGCCAGCAACTCAGGCAACCCCAGACTGCCCGCCACCAAGCCCGCCAGTTGGTCGATCCCGGCCCGCAAATCGGCGGCATCAGCGCTGGCCTGCTGCGCGCTCAGCGACCCCAACGGTAAGCCGTCGGCGTCCTCGGTCAACTCCGTCATACCTGCGCTCATAATTTTGCCGGAACTGGGCATCCACACCGAAGCCCAGCGCCTTACCGCGCCGCAACCGTCGCGAGATGGTTTGTTAGGACGATAGTAACGCCGGCAGGAGGTGCTCCGCCGCGCGTCAGGAGCGCGGAGCGCGCTCGTCGAACGAGCCGATGAATCAGGAGGTGATCAGCACGTCGCGTGACATGCCGATCCACAGGTCTTGACTGTTCCGCCGGGGACGAAGAACACCACAGAGATATGTTCAGCTGACGATCGGGTCAGCGAGGGCTTCCTGCACGCCGTGTGCGGCGAGCACTTTCATGGATTCGGCGACGACCTGGGAGTCTTCGTTGGCGTCGATGTCGACGACTTTGCCCCAGCGCATGCGCACGATGTGGACGCCGTGGTTCTCATACGGTGACCCGTCGGGCAGGGTCTGCGTGCCGGTCCAGCGGATGATGATCGTCGTATTGTGGGGCCAGCCCTTCACCCACACGTCGTGCACGATGAGCTTCAGGGTGGGACAGAGTCGGCCCAACCGCTGGAACCATCGGCGCAGCGTCTCCCGGTCGTGGCGCTCGCCACCGAGTGCGTGGTGACCGCCGAACCGGTGGTGGATGTTGGGTGCGCAGTCCTTGAGCAGGGCGTCGTAGTCGTTGTCGTTGACGCGCTCGAAATTCTTTGTGGCGATGCGCTTGACGATGGTGTGGTACATCTGCTTGTCCTTTCGTTTCAACGCAACCCGGGCAGCTGCCCGCGAACGGCATGGTTCCCGGACTCGAGATGAAGGCCGCTAAACCCCGTGACCCGCTGTCGCATGTCTGACCTCACCAAACCGAACCGACGTGTTTGGTAACGCCTACACCATGAACCAGGCCGGCTACGAGCTGGCCCGGCTGCGTATCAACGGGCTCATCGCCCGCATCCCAGGCAAGAACCGTTACCGTCTCACCGATGACGGCCTGCGGTTTGCGATCTTCTACACCAACCTGCACGATCGCCTGGTGCGCCCCTACTGGCCACCGACCAGACACCAGTACCACCGCCAGCACGAAAGGCCTTGCACACCATCGACATTCACGTCACCCAAACCTGCGGACAGGTTCGCCCAATCCCAAAGGCAGCCTAAAAACTCAAGACCTAAAAACTCAAGACCACTGTAGAAGTCCTAGCGACCAAGGATCGCTAATTGAGACCGGACACCCGCCGCTTACCCCAACGGCAAGACTGTCGGCATGCGGCTCAGAGGGTCGATGCGACCAGGCCGGTCAGGTCGGCGAGGCGGTGGGAGTAACCCCACTCGTTGTCGTACCAGCCGACGATCTTCACCAGTTCACCGGTCACTTTGGTGAGTCCGGCGTCGAAAATGCACGACGACGGGTCGGTCACGATGTCGGAGGAGACGATGGGATCCTCGGTGTAGGTGAGGAAGCCCCTCAGCTCGCTGTCAGCGGCGGCCGCGAACGCGGTGTTGACGGCCTCGACTGTCGCCGGCTCGCGGACGATGACGGTGAGATCGGTGGCTGAACCGGTGGGCACTGGCACCCGAAGCGCGTACCCGTCGAGCCGGCCCTGGAGCTGGGGCAGCACCAGACTGATCGCGCGGGCGGCCCCGGTGGACGTGGGCACCACGTTGATCGCCGCCGCGCGGGCTCGGCGGAGGTCGTGGTGCGGACCGTCCTGCAGGTTCTGGTCCGGAGTGTATGCGTGGATGGTGGTCATCAGGCCGCGCTCGATGCCGAACACCTCGTCGAGCACCTTGGCCATCGGCGCCAGGCAGTTGGTCGTACAGGATGCGTTCGAGACGACGGTCTGGCTGCCGTCGTAGTCGCGGTGGTTGACGCCCATCACAACGGTGAGGTCTGCACCCTTCGACGTCGCGGACACCACCACTTTCTTCGCTCCGCCGTGGAGGTGGCCGCGGGCCTGCTCCGCGGCGGTGTATCGACCGGTGGACTCGATGACGACATCCACGTCGAGATCTCCCCACCGCATCGCTGCTGGCCCGTCGGCGATGGACCACGCTTTGATCACTCGGTCCCCGACCACAATGTCCTCGCCGTCGACCGACACGTCGTGCGCTAAGCGTCCCAGGACGGAGTCGTATTTGAGCAGGTGCGCCAGAGTCTTGTTGTCGGTGAGGTCATTGACCGCCACGATCTCGATGTCGGTGGTGCCTGCCGCGTGTTGTGCTTCGACCGCACGGAAGAAGTTTCGGCCGACACGCCCAAAACCGTTCACGCCCACCCGGATAGCCATCGTGATCTCCTGATCAGTTTTGTGGTCTGGTTAGCGCATCAACTGCACGCCACCTCGAGTCTGACCACGCTTGAGGCCGAGCAGCAGAGGACAAGGTCCTCGCATTCCTGCCCGCCCTTCCTTCGCAGTTCATGATCCGGAGCCTCGTACTCAACGCTGGTCCGGCCGAAGGGGTGGGCGATCCTGCCGCCGCGGTGGGCTGGTGAGCATGCATCCGGGCTGCTGACGCCACCTCCCGTCGGGCTGTAAAACCATTCGAGTGACCTTCGGCCCTGGCTCCGTGCGTGCCCCTGTGGGAGGTTGGCATTTGTGGCGCTGTGTGCGCCAGTACACGCGTCCACTGGAGTGTCCGGATGAGCTGGCGGCGCGGGAATCGCTTCGAGGGCAGGGTGTCGGGCAACGATACCGGGCGAGTTCGGCGCTGCATGACGTGTGGGTCGGGCTCGATACTGCCCCCATGCTTGACGCGCTACGAGAGGACAGGTCATGAGTACGTCCACCTACGTCCGCTTTTTTGAGGAGTTCGGCATCGAGGACGTGCCGCTCGTCGGTGGGAAGAATGCCTCGTTGGGCGAGATGTACCAGAAGCTGTCGGACAAGGGCGTGCGCGTCCCGCACGGGTTCGCCATTACGGCCCAGGCCTATCGCTACATGCTGGACAAGGCCAACGCGTGGGACCTTGTGCATGCCGAGCTCGACGCGCTCGACCCCACCGATGTCGTCGCGCTGGCGCGCAAGGGCAAGCGCGTCCGGGAGATCGTCTACGGCGCCGGGCTGCCCGACGACCTGGCCGCCGAGATTCTGGATGCCTACCGCACGCTTCAGCAGGAGTACGGCGAGGATGTGAGTCTGGCCGTGCGGAGCTCGGCGACCGCCGAGGACCTGCCGACGGCTAGCTTTGCCGGTCAGCAGGATTCGTATCTCAACATCAAGGGTGCGGAGAGTCTCCTCGATGCGTGCCGCCGTTGTTATGCCAGCCTGTTCACTGATCGCGCCATTCATTATCGAGTCGACCAGGGCTTCGATCACTTCAAGGTCTCGCTTTCGATCGGCGTGATGAAGATGGTGCGCTCCGATCTCTCCGCGTCTGGGGTGATGTTCTCTCTGGACACCGAGTCCGGCTTTCGCGACGCGGTGCTGGTGACGGGCGCCTACGGCCTGGGCGAGAACGTGGTTCAGGGTGCGGTCGACCCCGACGAGTTCTATGTCCACAAGCCGACCTTTCTGGCTGGCCATCGCGCCGTGTTGCGTCGCCTGATCGGCGACAAGGCGGTGAAGATGATCTTCGTCGAGGGTCAGACGAAGTACACGACCCGGAACATCCCCACACCCAAGGCCGACCGTGCTCGGTTCTGCCTCGCCGACGAGGACGTCTTGGAGCTGGCTGGCTACGCGTGCACGATCGAGCAGCACTACGGGCGGCCGATGGACATGGAGTGGGCCAAGGACGGTCTCGACGGAAAGCTCTACATCGTGCAGGCCCGCCCGGAGACGGTGGCCTCCCAGCACAGCGCGACGGCGCTGGAAACCTATGTGCTCGAGGGCCGAGGCGAGATACTGGCCGAGGGCCGCTCGGTCGGCGAAAAAATCGCCTCAGGCGCCGTGAAACGGATCGAGAACCCCACCCACCTGTCCGAGTTCAAGCCCGGCCAAGTGTTGGTCGCCGACACCACCACGCCCGACTGGGAGCCGGTCATGAAGATCGCCGCCGCGATCGTCACCAACCGCGGCGGACGTACCTGCCACGCGGCGATCGTCGCCCGCGAACTCGGCATCCCCGCGGTGGTCGGCACCGGCGACGCGAGCACCTGCGTGCCCGATGGCGAAGTCGTGACGGTCTCGTGCGCCGACGGTGACTCGGGGCGGGTGTACCGGGGCGAGGTGGCCTTCCACGTAGAGCGCACCGAGGTCGGGGACATGAAGCGGCCGCGCACCCAGGTCATGATCAACCTCGGGAACCCCGATCTGGCTTTCAAGACGTCGTTCCTGCCCAACGACGGCGTGGGACTGGCCCGGATGGAGTTCATCATCAGCGAGTACATCAAGGTCCACCCGCTGGCCCTGCTGCACCCCGAAAAGGTCCCCGACCCCGACGCTCGCCGGACGATCGACCATCTCACGCAGGGCTACCTCGACGGAGGCGCCTTCTTCGTGGAACGCCTCTCCGAAGGAATCGGCACCATCGCGGCCGCCTTCTGGCCCAAACCGGTGGTGGTACGGATGTCGGACTTCAAGACCAACGAGTACGCCAGCCTGATCGGCGGAGCAGCCTTCGAACCATCCGAGAACAACCCCATGCTCGGCTTTCGCGGCGCCTCACGCTACGCGCATCCCGCCTATGCCGAGGGCTTCGCGCTGGAGTGCCGCGCGATGAGACGCGTTCGCGAGCAGATGGGCCTGACCAACGTCGTACTCATGCTCCCGTTCGTGCGCAGAGTGGCCGAGGCGGACCTGGTTCTCGAGACGATGGCCCACCTCGGTCTGCGGCGCGGCGAGAACGGTCTGAAGGTGTACGCGATGTGCGAGATCCCCAACAACGTGATCCTCATCGACGAGTTCGCCAAACGCTTCGACGGCTTCTCCATAGGCTCCAACGACCTCACCCAGCTCACTCTCGGCGTGGATCGTGACAGCGAGATCGTCGCCTTCGACTACGACGAACGCGACCAGGGTGTCAAGGAAATGATTCGCCTCGCGGTAGAAGGCTGCCGCCGCAACGGAATCCACTCGGGCCTGTGCGGACAAGCGCCTTCGGATTACCCGGACATGGCCGAGTTCCTGGTCCGGGTCGGCATCGACTCGATGAGCCTCAATCCCGACACGGTGATCAAGACCACCCGCCAGATCCTCCAGGTGGAGAAACAGCTCGTTCCGGCTCAATGAACAGCAGCACCTTCCATCGCTCCGCAGCCCCCACAGGGTTCGAGCAGGGAGTCGTGCGATGAAGCTGCCGGTTACCATCGACCCGCGCTACCACGACGCGGTGATCTTCGACCTCAACGGTGTGCTCACCGACACGGCCTGCAGTGACGCGGCGGCGTGCGCACCGCTGTTGGAACCGACTGTGGCGCTGGCGCGAAAGTTGCGGGGCGTCGACGTCGCAACGGCCGCCTGCTCATCGAGCAGTCACTGTCAAGAGATCTTGAAAACCGGTAGTGGGTCAGTTTGATGGCGTAGGCCAGCGCACCCTGGTTCTTCCCCTTACGGATGGTGCCGACGGGATCGCGGCGCGGCTTGAGCTTCATTCCTGTTCTCGCTCACCATCCCCTAGCAGGATTGTATGAGTCTTTTATCTCGCGAGTGTGCCCGCAGAGCAGGCACCTCTGCTTACGCTTGCCGCCTATCCGAACCAGGCGGTAGGCGTGGTTGCAGGGGGGGCTGGCCGGGTCCGGCATCACCACGAGATGTCGATCCGCATGTCGGTCACGTAGAGGCTCCCGTCCGGCCACAGTATATCCAGACCTAACTGACCGAAGCGGGCTGTGGCCATAGGAGGTGCGCCGAAGCGGCCAAGTACTACCCCCGTGGCCCGCGCGCTCAGTCGAGTAGTGCGGCGATGTCGCGGTGTGTCCAGACGCGGCGCTCGACCCCAGCGGCCATCGCCGGCGTGGTGGGATAGCCGCGAGAAGCCTTGGCGAGTGTCGCGTGCGGCCAGGCGAAGTTGTAGTTCATGTAGTGCAGTGACACTGCGTGCGCAAGGTTCTCCACCTTCTTGGAGAAGGCGTTGGTGGGCCGAGTGAACCGGCGCATGCCCATCCGCATGGTGAGGTTCTGCCGTTCCACGTAGCTGGTCGATGCCTTCGACAGGTCAGGATTGCCCTGCATGGCTCGTATTTCGATACCGGTGCATACCGCCGGGCTGTAACGGTGATTGAAACTGACCCACTACCTGAAAACCGCTCGGGTTGATGACCCGTTCGATGTCTGCATCGACGGCACCGTCGCCGGCGAGCGCGGGCTTGCGGCAACGGCGACCCCGCGGTCCTGCTGGAGGCCACCCGCCGACTGGGTGTGCGTCCGCAACGCTGCGTCGTCGTCGAAGACGCCGACGCCGGTGTGGTTGCGGGTCGCGACGGCGGATTCGCACTCGTGATCGCTGTCGACCGGAGCGGACACACCGACGAACTCTTACGGTTCGATGCCGACATCTTGGTCGCCGACCTGTCCGACGTCGCGGTTCGCACGGGCGACAAGCGCATCTCGGAAATCCCGAATGCGCTGGAGTCCTACGGTCAGTTGATCGGCATCACCAACGCCCGAGAGTCGATGTTGTTTCTCGACTACGACGGAACGTTGTCCCCCATCGTTTCCGATCCGAGCGCGGCCACGCTCGTCGATGGGGCGGCCGAGGCACTGGAACTCGTGGCGGCGGTGTGTCCCGTGGCGGTCCTGAGCGGTCGCGACCTTGCTGATATCCGTACCAGGGTAGGCAGACCCGGGCTCTGGTACGCCGGCAGCCACGGGTTTGAGCTGGTGGGACCGGACGGCACCTATCACCAGAATGAAGCGGCCGCCGCCTTTGTGCCTGTCCTCGGGCGCGCAGCCGCTGAGTTGTGCGACAGCCTGGCGCAGATTCCGGGAGTACGAGTGGAGCACAAGCGCTTCGCCGTCGCTGTTCACTATCGGGAGGTCGCACCGTCGCACGTCGGTGAGATCATCGCTGCGACACATCGGCTGGGACAGCGAGCTGGCCTACGGGTGACGAGCGGGCGCATGCTCGTCGAGCTGCGGCCTGACATCGACTGGGACAAGGGGACCGCCCTGGCCTGGATTCGTGATCGCGTCGAGGCTACGGGATCCTTAATGCCGATCTACATCGGCGACGACCTCACCGACGAAGACGCATTCGACACCGTCCGATTCGACGGCGTCGGGATTGTTGTGCGGCACGACGAGGATGGCGACCGCAAGACGGCTGCCAACTTCACCCTGCAGAGTCCCGATCAGGTGCGGGAGTTCGTCCAACGAGGGTCGCGGTGGCTTGCCTACAAGCACCAGATGGCCTCCGAGGCTTGGGATTTCACCTTTGAGGGGTACGACCCGCACAGCGAGAAGCTTCGTGAGTCGTTGTGCACAGTGGGAAATGGCTACTTCGCCACCCGGGGCGCTGCGCCCGAATCGAAGGCCGACCAGGTGCATTATCCGGGCACGTATGCTGCCGGCGTTTACAACCGTCTCGTCGACAACATATCGGGTGCTCCAATCGACAACGAGAGCTTGGTCAACCTGCCTAACTGGCTTGCCCTCACGTTCCGGGTCGACGGCGGCAGCTGGTTCGACATCGACGCCGTCAGGGTGCTGTCCTACCGGCAGACTCTCGACCTTCGCGGCGCGATACTGACGAGGAAGGTTCGTTTCTGTGACGACGCAGGCCGCACCACTTCGCTGACACAACAACGATTCGTCGCGATGCACATGCCCCACGTCGGCGCTCTTGAGACGACGATCGTCGCCGAGGATTGGTCAGGGACAATCGAGATTCGCTCGACGCTGGACGGCGACGTCACGAATTCGCTGGTCGAGCGCTACCGGGACTTGGCCAACGAGCATCTTGGGTCGGTGGAGAAGCGGGAGATCTCGGACAACTGTGTGCTGCTGGCAGTCGAGACGACCCAATCGCGCGTTCCCATTGCCATGGCGGCGCGAAGCACCGTGTGGCGCGACGGGACTCCCGTCTCGGCTACCTACCGTCTGGTCAACGAGGCAGCAGAAATCGGTCACGATATCGCCGTCGCGCTATCAGTCGGTGAGGCGTTGACGGTAGAGAAGATCGTGACCCTCTTCACCGGCCGCGATGTCGCGACGTCCGAACCTGCTGTCGATGCCCAGCGCTGGCTGAGCCGACTCGGCCGGTTCGCCGAGTTGCGTGACGGGCATCTGAATGACTGGGTACATCTGTGGGAGCGCCTGTCCATCGAATTCGACGACTTTACAGACGAATTGCGCATCCTCCGACTGCATCTACTGCATCTGCTGCAGACGGTTTCAGCCAACAGTTCCGACCTCGATGTCGGCGTGCCGGCTCGCGGATTGCACGATGAGGCATACCGCGGCCACATCTTCTGGGACGAGCTGTTCATCTTCCCGGTACTCAACTTGCGGCTGCCCATGATCACCCGGTCGCTGCTTGGATACCGCTACCGGCGCTTGCCGGAGGCACGTGACGCCGCCAGGGCGGCGGGCTACTCCGGTGCGATGTTCCCGTGGCAATCGGGCAGCGATGGACGCGAGGAAAGCCAACGGCTGCATCTCAGCCCGCGCAGCGGCCGGTGGAACCCCGACTCGAGCGCTCGTGCGCACCACATCGGCATCGCCGTCGCCTACAGCACGTGGAAGTTCTATCAGGTCACCGGGGATCTCGCCTACCTGATCGACTATGGCGCGGAGATGCTGGCCGAGATCGCACGCTTCTGGGTAAGTAGGGCCACCTACGACCAAGAACGCGATCGCTACAGCATCCGGGGCGTCATCGGGCCCGATGAATTCCACTCGGGCTACCCCGACGCACCTTACGACGGCATCGACAACAACGCGTACACAAACGTGATGGCGGTCTGGGTGATCATGCGGGCCTTCGACGCACTGAACCTGCTACCGCTGCCGAACCGACTCGACTTAGGGGAAACGCTCGGACTGCACAGTGACGAACTGGCGCACTGGGATGAGGTGAGTCGACGGATGTACGTCCCCTTCCACGACGGTGTCATCAGCCAGTTCGAGGGATACGGCGAGTTAGAGGAACTGGACTGGGACCGCTACCGCCGGCAGTACGGAAACATCCAACGCCTCGACCGCATCCTCGAGGCCGAGAACGACGACGTGAACCGGTACATGGCCTCCAAGCAGGCCGACGCCCTCATGCTGCTCTACCTGATGTCAGCAAGGGAATTGGGTGAGCTACTCGAGCGGCTCGGCTACCGCTTCACGTCCGACCAGGTCACAAAAATGGTTGACCACTACGTGGCCCGCACGTCGCACGGATCGACACTCAGCGGTGTAGTGCATACCTGGGTGCTCGCCCGGGCCAACCGCCATCGCGCAATGGAGTTCTTCCAACAGACGCTCAACTCCGACGTCTCCGACATCCAGGGTGGCACCACGTCCGAAGGCATTCACCTGGCGGCTATGGCTGGCAGCGTCGACCTCATGCAGCGATGCTTCACCGGGCTGGAGACCCGGTCCAACCGCATCATCCTCTCCCCGAACTGGCCGGAACCACTTGGCGTGCTGGCATTTCCGATCCACTACCGCGGTCTGCACCTGCACCTCCGGGTCAGCGGAAGGGGCGTGATCATCAGTGTGGATCCACGCGACGCCCCCGGAATCGAAGTGGAATGCCGTGGTAAAGTCGTTCAACTGATGCCCGGCACCATCGTCCGATTTCCCGGCTGATCCCGGCTTTTTGCTTTCATGTTGGTACGATTCCGCGCCGCGTCCTTGGCATCATCGGCCGAACGCTCTACGACGACATGCGTCGCATGGAGGCCATCATCAAAGCCACACAACTGGATTGGACGATCATCCGCCCTCTCGGCCTAACCAATGTGGAGCCACCCACCACCTACGCGATCGCCGAAGGCCACATCCCGGGCCGCCAAACCGCCCGCCGTGACCTGGCCGCCGCGATCACCGACCAGCTCTCTCGAACCGACTACCACCGCAAAGTCGTCGCCGTCGCCACCACCAACATCTACCAGAGCATCCCCGCGACGATCTGGCGCGAGTCCATCGAGCCCAAGCTCCCCACCTGCCGTCGATGCCAGTGATCAACTTTCGTCCCTGGTGCACCGAACAGCCGCAGGGTGAACTGGACGCCGAAGGAGGCGGTCATGTGCGCTGACGGGCAGAGAATCCGTAACCCACGGCTGTTCCGCGGCAGAGTTGTCCTGGTGGCTGTTGGCGGCATCCTCGGCGTGATTCTGGCGCTTGTCTTTTTGATGCCGATGTTGATGCCGAGAATGATCAGACGGCACCTGGGCCGGATCAGGCAAAACACCACGATGATGCGCGTTTTGAAGTCCTACCACCACGCCAGGAGCAAGACCGCGGGACGTCGGCGTTCATGCACCGCGCTTCTCACCCACGTGGGCCGCCGCGGCACACGGACCTATCAGACGCCGCTGGGTGCGTATGCCTACGGTGACGGTTTCGTCCTGTCGCTGGCCTTCGGCAGCCAGACCGACTGGTACCGCAACGTGATGGCCGCAGGGACGTGCACACTTGCCTGGAAAGGGCAGACGCACCAGCTGGAGCGGCCAGAGATCATTTCCGGACCGCAGGTGATGCGTGCATGGCCGGCATGGGAGCGGATCGCGCTGCGGGGGGCCGGAATCCACGACTTCCTGTGGCTACACGAAAAGAACGCGAAGGCCGGCTTACCGTCGTCTGACGTGACCGAGTCGCCGCACTAGACCAAGGAACTGTTCGATGGCTCTTGTGCGCAACGCCCGCGATGCGATACGGATCGCTGCTGCTTTTGACTTACGCGCGCCGCGACGCAATTGAATTGGCCGCGCGGTTGAAGCTTAACCTTGAAGCCCAGTGCTGCCGTGTTTGGCTTGACGGGCCGGAGATATTGGCCGGACGCGAACGCCGAAGTCGTTGCACCGGAATCTCAGAGCCGTGGCCAATTAGCAAGACAGTGGGCTCCATGAAGGTCGTCGACGATTGTTCCTTCACCGTCGGCCGGGCCAAGGAGGAGGATTCCAGGTAACGCAACGTCAAGGCTTAAAGCACGGAGGAGAATCGCAATGACCGACACAGGTGCAGTCTTGGGAGCAGGCCCTGCCCAAGCCGTCAGCCCAAGAGGTCGTTTCTTTGCCAACCAGACATTCCACTTCGAGACCTTGCGGGGAGCCGGGTATGCACAGTCCGGCGCTGCTGAGATGGGTGAAGTCTTGGAGACCGTGAGCCTCATTGAGGATGGTGACATTCAGGGGTGGTACGCCGCGTGGTCGGCAACCGCCGAGCGCGTGGTGGCGTTGGCTAAGGGCACCCGTGATCCGCTCAGCAGAGGCGGCGCATACATGCGTGCCGCAAACTATCAGCGCACCGGCGAGTTTCTGCTGCCGCCCGATGACGCTAGGCGCCCCGGGTCGTGGGGGAAGACACTGGCATATTTCCACGAAGGCCTGGATGCGCTCGGCATCCGGTACGAGTACTTCGACGTAGGCTACGGTGCGGGCAGTCTGCGGGCCCTGTATCTGCCTGGCCCTGCGGGAGCCGATCGCAAGCCACTGCTCGTGTCGGTCGGAGGCTTCGATTCGATCCTCGAAGAACTCTATCCGGTCCTCGGTAAGGCAGGAAACGATCGTGGCTACTCCGTCCTTCTTTACGAGGGTCCCGGCCAAGGCCAGGCACTGCGCAAGTACGGGCTCACCTTCACGCCGGAATGGGAGAAGCCGAACAGCGCCGTGCTCGATGAGTTCCTGCGCACGCACCCGAAGCCTGCCGCGATCGTGTTGGTAGGCATGAGCATGGGAGGCTACTTCGCACCGCGTGCCGCTGCGTTCGACGACCGAATCGATGGCGTGGTGGCGTTTGACACCTGCTTCGATTTTTCCGAGCCCGCCACTGCGTTACTTGAGGCGGCCCGCAATCCCGCCGCAGCAGAGAACCCCGACATCAGCTGGGCTTACCACAACGCGATGTGGACCATGGGGACGAAGAACCTCGACGAAACCAGCGAAGCATGCGCCCCCTACACGCTGGCGCCTGTCGCTGACCGCGTTCGGCAAGACGTTTTGATCCTGGCAGGCGCAGAGGACCACTTCATTCCCTTGCACCAGACGGCGGATTTCTCGAAGGCTCTCGTCAATGCGCGCAGCGTCACGACCCGCGTCTTCGACCACGCCTCAGGTGGGGCCGCGCATTGCCAGGCGGGCTGCCTCACGCTCGTTCACGCAGCCATTTTCGACTGGCTCGTCGAGGAGTTCGCCGGTAGTGCCGCGTCGAGGGATTCGTAGCCGGGGCGGTCGCGACACAGCTGCGAGTCCTTCACCCGGCGCAGCTGTTTGACCTCAGTTCACGCAGCCGTGGCACTCGGTCGCGGTGCGACGGCCGCTGCCCCAAATCCGACCCGAGATACGTGGCTGTGACGATCGTGGTGATGGCGGAGCGCCGCCGAAGCTTCCGGTTTATTCGACCCGCTCGACGTCGGGCAGCTTGAAACTGCCGGCCCAGCACCGTCCGCGGGCCATGGATGCGGAATATCTCGAACGGCTTTCGGCGGCAACGGCTTTGCGCCCCACGTCGGTATCGGCGTTCTGCGCTGGAAGAACGCGCGGGTGATCGATATGAGAGAGCCTTCACGGACGCTGGTCAGCGCGATGCGGGATGCAACGCGATTGGAAATCCTACAAATTGAGCGAATCACTTTCTACGGTCGTCAAAGATCTCGTCGAGCCAATCGAACATCACCCGATGCTTCAGACCGAAGTTGTCAAGCTGCCGGTAGCTGGTGCCATCTTCGGGCACGAACAGGTGCAGATCCGTTCTCTTGTTCGCAATGGTCGCCACTGCCTCGCGGGCTTGCTGAAGAAGTTCCGGATAATCGTGTGAGTCATTGAGACAGAGTGTCGGGCAGGTAATGCTGCTCGTAGAAACCTTCATCTTCTTGATGGCGGAAGTCCCGGTAAGGCCCCACATCAGCGGAATAATCGTGCCAGCAATTGAAGCGAGCGTTTCCTGGTCCTCAGATACGGGGAGAACGTTCTTGAAGAACAGAGGTGCAATTGGCTCCATATCCGAAACGAGCGGATCAACCACGCACGCGGCAATGCGATGCTCATGGGCCACCGCCCGCGTCATAATATAGCCGCCACCTTCACCGCCTCCATAAGCCGCGATCCGTGCCGGGTCCACATCGCTGCGCGCGCACAGATAGTCGATCACGGCCTTGACCGGCACCTCGGTGTCGGCGCGAAAAACGAGTCCACGGAACGAGTTCAAGCCGATGCCCGGCAAGTCAACTAGCAGGGCGTTGTAGCCCCGTTCCACGGCAGGAGGGGCCACCCAGTAGTAGAGTTCCTCGCTCGCATTATCGCCGATGATGATCGTCGGACGTTTGCGCGAGCTTCCATCGGGTCGCAGAAAGTACCCAGGCAGGACGGTTCCCTCGTACGGGATCTCGACGACCTCAATGGGGGGATCGCTCAAGGCCGCAAACTGCTGGAAAAGCGTGCGCGACTTCTCGATCGTGGCTCGGTAGCGCGGATCGGAGGTTCGCCATCCCCATGCGGCATTGCGGTAATAGGTGACGGCGCGCAGGTACGCCCCCCTGGCGCTGACGCGATGTCCCTTGGCTTCGGCGAGGCGTCCGATCGCCTCCACCTTTTCAGCAAGGCTGTTCCAGGCCGCCCTCCAACTCTGGGGATCTCCCTCCTGGATCTGGGCGGCGGCGTAGTAGCATTCACCGATCTCTGAACCCTTGAATCCATGCAGGGTCAAGGTGTGGAGAAATGCGAGATCGGTGAAAGAGTCCTTGAAGTAAAAGCTCTGCCTCTTGCTGGTCTTTTTTTCAGTTGGCTTGGTCATTGTCGCGTCCTTCCTGTGTGAATGATGCCATTGGAGTTCCCACAGTCAGGGGGCCACTGATGCCCGGCCAACGTTGTTCACTGCGTGCCCCCGCTGCGGTCACCTTGGCCGGGTAGCGTGCCGTTTGGGGTCGTTGTTCGGTTCGAGCGTCGGTCACGCACATGGTGTCGGTCGGGCAAAGCCCATACCGGACCTCGCCGACCGCACGGAGCGATCATGGTGATCACCGGACTCGGCTTCGGGCTGGCATTGGTCAGGGCCGGTGTGCTGCCCTTGTGGGCAGGGGGTGGCCCTGACGGTCGGAGTCGTCACGGTCGCGCTGACCCAAACAGCCCCGAAGGCGTGCAGCTGGTGGCCGCTGGGATACGCGGCGCAGCTTTCGTCGGTATGGGATTTGCGTTGCTCCACAGGCGCATCCGGCCCAGAGCGGCTGACTACCGCATCTCCCGGCTGTGCTTGGCGCACCGCGATTTTTGAGCGTGCGGCGTTTTTCCCTCGACCTGGACGATTGACGTCAACCTTTCTGCACCGCGGACTGTGGTCATAGCCACCCCGCGTTCAACCGGCGCACCGTATCCTGACGAAATGCCGGGTGACGAGCACGCCGACAGGGATATCGGTCGAGGCGCAGCCGGACCGTCGGAGGATGTCACGCCCCTTGTGGACCTGTTGCATGGGCGGTCCCGGGCCGGGCCGGTGCGCGAGCGCCGGCCCGTTTACGTCGATTTGCTGCCGCCCTGTAATGCCGGTTGCCCGGCCGGGGAAAACATTCAGGCCTGGCTTGCCCATGCGACCGCCGGCCGGCACGAGCAGGCTTGGCGTCAGCTTGTTGCGGATAATCCTTTTGCCGCGATCCACGGAAGGG
>CAVSSC010000017.1:0-12084 GCA_963730415.1 uncultured Actinomycetota bacterium
CGAAGTGCGTTGGGGCGAATGCGGACGGATTGGTAAAGGGCCCGTGAGCAAACCGCGAATCGAGTAACTTGAGGCGGCAGTCGATCTGATCGACGCAGACTTATCGGCATACGATGTTGCACGGGTGGTTGCTCCACCACAGCAAAGACCGACTTGATTCCCATGCCGGCCGAACGGCGCCAACGGCCGACAGCCACCGACATACTCATCGCCACGGCAACACGGTTACGGCGCTCTTGACGACGTTCGAGCCAGGGCTTGCTGAAGAGGGTGAAGAACTTCTCGTTCCGCTGCTGCATCCGGGCCATGGGAGCCCCTCCTGGGCCGACGGTACCGCCGCACGCGGCGCGTCGCCGCTCCGCGAGGTGGTTGTCCGTCCACAGCGGACGATAGAGTTTGCCGAGACCAGAACCTGCGGAAATGGGAGTAGCAGAATGCGTGTGTTGTTGTTTACGTACGACACGCGCGGGGGCGTCGAACCGCTGGTTGCACTCGCTGTGCAGCTGCGGGCACTCGGCGCGGAGGCGCAGGTGTGCGCGCCGCCGGACGAGGCGTTCGCAGAGCGGATGGCCGGTTTCGGTGTGCCGCTGGTGCCATTCGGCGATTCGTTTTTGGGCGCGCTGGCGACCGTGACGACGCCGTCGGAGGCGGACCTGCGCCGGCACGTGGACGAGTTGATCGCCGCGCAGTTCGACACGGTCGCCGCCGCGGCCGAGGGATGTGATGCGCTGGTGGCGACCGGCTTTCCGGCGACCGCGGCCGGCGCGCGGTCGGCGACCGAGAAACTGGGCATCCACTACGTATACGCGAGCTACCACCCGACTAGCCTGCCGTCGCCGCACCACCCGCCGCCGGCGTATGCGGGCCGGCCGTTCCCGCCGGGCGTGACCGACAACTGCGTGCTGTGGGACCTGGACGCTCGGAATGCGAACGCGGCGTTCGGCGCGACACTCAACAGCCACCGGGCCTCGATCGGCCTGCCACCGGTGGACAACGTCCGCGACCACGCCGTCACCGACCACCCGTGGCTGGCGGCGGACCCGACCCTGGGCCCGTGGCTAAAGCCGGCGGACCTCGACGTCGTCCAAACCGGCGCGTGGCTCCTGCCGGACGAACGCCCACTGCCACCCGAGTTGTTGGCGTTCCTGGACGCTGGCCCACCACCGGTGTACGTGGGCTTCGGCAGCATGAGCGCCTCGAAGGACATCGCCCGGGTGTCCATCGAGGCGATCCGCGCGCAGGGCCGCGGCGCACTGCTCTCCCGAGGCTGGGCCGACCTGGCCCTGATCGACGACCGGGACGACTGCTTCGCCGTCGGCGAGGTCAACCAGCAGGCGCTGTTCGGACGGGTCGCCGCCGTCGTACACCACGGCGGCGCGGGCACGACGACGACGGCCGCCCGCGCCGGCGCGCCTCAGGTGGTGATACCCCAGGTGGCGGACCAGCCATACTGGGCCCGCCGGGTGGCCGACCTGGGCATCGGCACCGCACATGACGGTCCGGCGCCGACCACCGAGTCCCTGTCAGCCGCGCTCAAGATGACCCTGACCAACGAGACCCGCGCACGAGCCAGCACCGTGGCCGGCACGATCCGTACCGACGGCGCGACGGTGGCCGCGACGCTGCTGCTCGACGCGGTCAGCCGAGAAAGGCCGCCAACGTCCGCGTGAAGCACGCGGGATCGCCGAGCGCGGCAGGTTGTCGCTGAAAGGCGGGCACACTGACCATGCCCGATTAGCGCCGCTACGCCGGCCTCCATCAGCGCCTGCATCACCTGATTCGAGCGGCGCAGCGAGAGCTCCGTGGGCAGGGTTCCATCGAACGGCGAAAGACGTTCCAGCCCTTTACTGTTGGCATCGAAATGGACGATGAACGGGCCGTACTCGTCGGACACCCAGAACGTACCGTCGGGCATGGCGACCAAGCCTTCGCTGTCCAGGCCGACCCGCCGGCAATCAGGTGCGATTCTTACACCCTTATTGGACTGAAGGCGCGTACTCAGCCGCGCGATTCAGGGATGGGTGACGGTAGGGACAGTTAGAGCTACCATGACTCGCGGTTGTCAGCGGTGGGTGTCAAACTCAACCATGACTGTAAATCCGTTCCGCCCGGTTTTCGCCGCCGCCGCAGCAGTACTGGTCGCGGCAGGCATCGCTCACGCCGACAACCCGGATGACCAGTTTTTGGGGTTGCTGTCGAAAGACGGTTTGAACGTCGGCCCACCGGATAAGGTGATCGCCATTGCGCATGCACGGTGCGACGACGATGGCCTTTCTCGCCTCAGCTCGTTTAATATCCGCTTCGGCGGGCACCCAAGCCCGTTCAGCGTCGCCATGTCGCAGCTCTACGGCGAACTGCAATCGCAGGGTTTGACAACTGCGCAGGCGGACCAGTTCATGCGTGACGCCATCACCGTGTACTGCCCAGACAAGAAGGACTGGTGATTCCGTTGCCCAGCAGCCGGGGGTGTTCACTGTCGAGCAAGACAGGAGACTACTGCCTTCATAAGATCCCGGTGTGGTGTCAGCGGCGCGTCTGGGCACAGTTCGTGCTGGTGCCCGGCGCGGCGGTGCGCTGGTGGCAGCTCGCGGTGGGTTACTTCCGGTCATGGCTGTTGAGTTTTCTGACTCACGTTCATAAGCCAATTACTCACGTAGGCGAGCCATCTCGGCGGTCTGGTAGGGCGCCAGCCGCATCCTCGTCAACTCAGCTCGCCGCTCTGCTGCCGTCTTGGACAGCGGTTGCGGCCAGCGCACCGCCATGACCTCGACAAGCGCTTGCCGTCCGCTCCTCGGCTTTACCGGTGGCTTGTGCGCTGCCTCGGGCCGCATGGCCATCAGTTCCAAACTGCGCCTGGCGACCACTTTCTGGCATTAACTCGCCACGATTGCCGCTGCGAACAAACAGTTTTCGCAGCTCGTAGTTGCGGGCCGACTGAGAAACGTCTTCGGCTGGAGTGCCGAATTGGACCGCCTGGTTGCTGGCCACCTGGCACTGGCTGGCCATTCCCGCCCCTGGTTGCCCCGCAGAGCGACGAGTTAGCGTACCCTGGCGTGAACCCGGAGACGCCCCCCGAGAGGCTGGGACAACGGGGAGCCAATACGCTCTTGGCGTTCCTGATCGCACTACCCAGCCTCACCGGTTAACTTGCGCGTGGACCGTCAGCAAAGCAGGCTAGCTAATTAGCTATATCCGACTGACGTGCGGCCCTCGTGTCACGCCCCCGGCTCGACCGGTCATCGACATCCAGCACTTACACACAGACATATCACTGCGACCAGATTGGAGTTAACCCAGCGATGAACGACAACGACGTGCCTGATATGCCTGACAGGCTGGAAACCAAGATAACCGCCCAGGACTACGCCAGGCTCCGCGAGCTTTCCAAAACGTCGGACATCACCCATTGCGTCCGCTGCCTGGCACCAGCACCGGGTGGGGGCGATCCTGGGTGGGTAGCCGGAGGATTCCGCAACAGGTTGACCGGCGACAAGATGCTTTACGTCCACCGCCTGGTGCTTTCCGCGTTTGTGGGGCCGTGCCCTCCGGATATGCAGTGCTGCCATTGGGACGACGACAAGGCGAACAACAACGTCTGGAATCTTCGCTGGACTTCGCGGAGCGCCAACATCAAAGACTGCGTCCGCAACGGTAGTCACAACATGGCCCGCAGAACGCACTGCGCACGCGGACAGGCATACTCGCCCGAAAACACCCGGATACGCGAATCGGGGGGACGCCGATGCGTTACATGTGTCCGCGAGGACTGCCGCCGCTACCCGCCTAACAGCTACCGCCTCAAGGAGGAAGCGCGCCGCCGCTATGCGCGGAGACGGGCACCGTTCAAGGAGGCGGTGTGATTTCGCCTCCGTTGCACCACAAGGAAAGTCCGGTGTTCGCGGCAGACCGCGGCGCCTATTGGCGCCAGCTGCGCGGGCTGGGCCCGGTGGTGGAAATCAAAACAGGCAAACCGATGCTGCACGGCTATTACCTCACCAGGCGGGACGACGTGCGCGCGGCTTTGCACGACCCGGACACCTTTATGTCGCCACCGAAAACCTTCAAGATCACCTCGTTCGGCGTACCGCTTCCTCAGGTGCCGCTGTCTTGCGGGACGCGAGCGGAGCATGCCCCTTACGCCCGCGCCTTACATCCCCTCTTCAGCCCCAAGGGGTTGGCCCCTTACGCTCCGGACTTGCGCGCCCGGGCCGTGACGCTGGTCGACACGGTCGCCGCCGAAGGTCAGTGTGATGCAGTCAACCTCGCCGACACCTACGCCTGCCAAGCGCTGCTCACGGTGTGCGGGATGCCAGCGGATGACGCCGAGGCGGCTCGGGTGATCCGGGCCGCAGTAATCGGCGACTCCGACGGGAAAGCCCAACTTGAACTCTTGAACTTCCTGAATTCCACGCTGGCCGCCGAGATGGGCAATCCCCGGCGGCCGTCCGGCATTCTCTGGCAGCTACTGGAGGCAGTCGACGGCGATAACAATTTTCCACTCAGCAGGGTCCAAGTGGTGGCAGTCATCCTTTTGTTGTTCTCGGTTGCCGGCGTTGAAATGGTCGCCGCGGCAACTTCTTTCACGCTTCTACGTCTCGCGCGCGATCCGCAACTGCAGACCCAGCTGCGCGAAGACCCAGCACAGATTCCGGCCTTCCTCGAGGAAATGTTGCGGTTGGAGGCGCCCGGACCGGCCATTCCGCGCATCACCACGACGGGAAGTCAATGTCGGCGGCGTCACGATCCCGGCGCGCAGTGTGGTGTGGCTGGGCTTGGAAGCCGCGGGCAGAGAGAACGGCGGCGACGAGATTGCGACGGCCAGCAACGGGGAGATTCAGCGGCAGCGTCACTGGGCGTTCGGTGCCGGCATTCACAGATGCTTGGGCATGCACCTGGCCCGACTTGAAATGGACGCGTTTGTGACCGAGTGGTTGAGCCGCATCCCGCAATTCGAACTAGAACCAGGCTTCGCGCCAGCCATTGTGCATCAACCGACCGGCGTGACCCACCTGGGCAGCCTAATGCTGCGCTGGGAGGACCGATGAGCGCGCCGCCAACGCGGGCCGACCTCATCGCCAGCAGCGGCGGCCATCACTGTGGTAGTCGGGCCCGCCGCCCCATAGCCGCACTCAGCGACGAGCCAATGGACGCGGGTACATCTTCTCGTCATGCCCGGCGGTGTGGGTTGCCGGTGAATGCTCCGACAGTTCATCACGTTCACACACCGTTGCGATACGCTCCGGCAGTTCCTTAAAACGTTGCCGTCCACCCGATTTCCAGATCGACGTCGGATTGTGCTGTTCCGCGAGGTGCATTGGCTGTATTGGTCGGGCCACGCACCTGCGAATTACCCCGGGAGAAAGCTCCGTTCGGTCCGCTCGGCGATGGCGGCGGGTTGCCCAGACGGCGCACTAATTAACTTACCCTGCACCAACATTCAGTGCGATGAGATTTGGTCGTTCTGCTACGCGAAGCAGAAGAACGTGCCTGATGAGCATCGGGGCGAGTTCGGTTTACGGCGACGTGTGGACGTGGACCGCGCTGTGCGCCGACACCAAGATTGTTCCCTCGCGGTTGGTGGGTGAGCACACTGCGGAAGATGCCGAAGTGTTCATACGGGACTTGGCTTCTCGGCTCGCCAACCGGGTTCAGCTCACCACCGACGGGCTACGGCTCTACGTGAACGCCGTGGAGGCCGCGTTCGCCGGGGACATCGACTACGCCATGCTCCACAAGATCTACAACGCGCCTAGCGGTGCCGAGAATGAGCGCCGCTACAGCCCCGCCGTCTGCACCAGAATCGACATCCGGCGCGTCAACGGCACCCCCGACCTATCCAAGGCCAGCACCTCTTACGTGGAGCGCCAGAACCTCACCATGCGGATGGGAATGCGCCGGTTCACCCGCCTCACCAACGCCTTCAGCAAAAAGATCGAAAACCTAGCTCACGCAGTGTCACTGCACTACATGAACTACAATTTCGCGCGGCCACACCAGACCCTCACCAAAGAGGCCCGGCGGCCACAAGGTGACGCCTGCGATGGCGGCTGGGATTGAGAACCGCGTCTGGACTCACCGCGACATCGTCGCACTACTCGACTGAGCGCGGCCCGCAGCGCTAGTACTTTTGACCCTTTCGGGCCGCAGCACACGCTCGACGAAACCGCCGTGAACCTGGTGGAGGCGTCATTAGTTAACGCAAGGATGCGCCCCGCCGCCGCCTCTGGGGTTTCCTCCGCCGGAGCACGGGAAATGTATCGGTGGGTGCGAGGCCGGAGTTGGATTGCCCCCGGGCCCGGTGGCCGCCCCATCGGGACCAGGCTGGCAGTTCGGGCACGGCGGGGGCGGGTCCAACGGGGCGGCGTTGACCAGCCCTACCCCGAACGTCAGCGCTGACATGCCGACTCCGATAGCGATCGCCGCTGCGCTGGCCATGCGCTTCACATACATTTCGGGTCGTCCCTCCGATGTTTACCACGCTGGCTACCACTACCCAGGCGGCCCGGCGGCGCCGAAAATCACCGCCGTAACGCCGCAGGCCGACACCACCGTCTTGCCTTTGCGAATCCTCTGCCAACTGTACGCCTGCGGAGGAGTTGCGCCCTGACACCAGCCACGGGTAGCACGCGTGGGTGCTGAGGGAGTCGCAGTTGTTTACCTGGTCCTGTTGATCAGGGTTGTCATGGGTTCTCGGTAGATATGGGGCGGAGTCGCCGCGTTGAAAGGCCGCACCAGGCGTTCCTGGACTTGGTGCTTGTGGTGCCAATCCTGATCCTGATCCTGCAACCGTCCAGCAGGGACTTCTTCCGCGCCCGAGGTGGCGCGACGACCTAGCGTCGGTCAGCGATCGGCAGCTTCTCGATTCCTTTTTAGTGCCGCCGGTCGCGCACTTTGTAGGTCGAAGGCCACGACTTTCGAGACTCGTCTCCGGTCAGCGGAGTTCCCATCCCTCCGACCTTCACGTTGTAGGCCTCCTTACCGGGGCCGACCTCGCGATTGGCGTGTTCCTGGGCGAGGTAATACAACTCATCGATGGTGGCTTCGTCGTAGGCAACGAACGAGGTTTCACGGACGAGGTCGTCGATCCCGGCAAGCATCCGGTCGGGCAGGAACCGCGACGCTAGCGCCGCCACGCCCAACAGCGAGAACGGAATGACCCAGTAACAGACGAACGACAGCGGAGTCTTCGTGTCGAGGATCGTGGCTTTGGATCCTACGAGGCCTCCCACGACCGGCGGGATCGCCGACGACACCGTCATTCCGGCGAACACGGCGACCCACATCCATGCCAGCAGCCTGGCGATCCGGCCGAACAGCTCGGTCTTGACCACGTCGGCAGGCCGCTCCGCGGCGGCGAACTCACGCACGAACGGCTTGCCGATCAGCAGGCTAATCAGCGCGACGAGGAAGATCCCGGCGATGCTGAGCGGCTGTATCCACTGCTGGATGAACGACTCGCCGAGCGTAAACGTCAGAACGGTCAGCACCAAAAACGTTGCGAAAGCGCCGATTTCGAGTGTGCGCCCCGGCTTCCCTGTGAAGCGCCCGATCACAAACGCGGCGACGGCGATCGCCAGCGCGACCAACACGGCAGTGGCGAAAGGGACGTTACCGACAAGCACCCAATAGACGATCCACGGCGCAAAGCCAAACAGCATGCCCACGGTGGGTCAGTGTATGGCTGGCTGTTCACCGTGGCGTCGGCGGCAAGCAAGCTCCAGAGGTGGCACCATCGACCGGCGGACCGGCGCAGCACCTGCGACGGTGGGGATAAGCGACGGCCTGGCATCGACGTGTTGGGCGAACGGCGTGGGCAGGACGTGTCCGCGCTACCCTTCACAAAACAGTGCCTCCCCGGCCGGAGTAACGCCAAGTTTCACGGAAAATCGAGGTTAAGAAGCGGTTCTCGGTGACAGGGAGGGGACGGAGTTTGATACCCGTTTAGCTCCCTACTCATTCGCAGCATCCCAAACATCAACTAGCGGAGTAAACGTGACGGAGATTCCCGACGGCATCCAGGTCCGGCAAGCAGTGCCGTCGGACTACGAAAACGTCGTGGAGATGCAGTACCCGAGTTGGCGACAGTCCTACGCCGGAATCCTGACGCGCTACGTGCTCAACCTGTTCGATCGGCGAAAGTGGGCCGAGGAGGAATACGCACAAAGGCTAAGTAGACGTGGGTGGGCCATGTGGCTTGCCGAGTCTGACGGCCAGCTCATGGGCATGAGCATTTTCGGACCGGAGCTTGGGAATCCTGATCATCTCGAAATCGACTCGCTCTATGTCGCAGTGGAAAACCAACGTCGGGGCGTCGGCGGTCTCCTGCTGGATAAGGCTCTGCGCTCACAGCCCTCAGGCGACGTGGTCGTGTGGTGCGCTGAGAAAACCATAGGGCGCGCCGTTTCTACGAGCAGAAAGGCTTCCAGCTCGATGGCCGGGCCTTCACATGGACGCTGATACCTGGTGTCGTCGAGGCCCCCCAGGTGGGTTACCGGCTCTATCGATCAACGTGTCAAGGCTGAGGTCCCATTACCCCCGAACCGCCTGGCGCGCACGAAGCGGCCAGCTGGAGCGCCGGCACACCCGGTCCCCCGCTGCCGGGCGGATCGTAGCGCGAAAACCGGCCCCGACCAAGGATGACACGCCAACGGCGGTGTGCCACAATAGGATTCATGAGCCAAACTTGCCTGTCGCCCAATGGTGTTCGGCCGCCAGCAAACGGTGCATCGGGTGTATCGCGGGCGTATCGGCCCGGCGACCAACCGATTTTGCCAGGCAGGCCATTCAGGCGTTCAGGGGAGATCGAAAACCGGATCCTGCCGCGCCACCCACGAGTTCAAGAGAATTAGCTATCCGCCCCGTCATCGCAGATCGGAACCAATCTTAGTGGTTTTGCTGAACGAGGCCGAGTGTCGTGCTTGGCTGCGTAGAGCCCGGTAAGGATGTCGGTTCGAAACAGCGAAAGAAGCACTTCGGCCGTTGCTCTGACTGCGCGGATAGGGCATTAGGGCGATGGCGGCACGGAATCTGCTTGACGTGTGACCCGCCGGCTGCCGCGTCCTCACCGGCCCGGCCGCGGTGCGCTAAGCCGAGCTGGGGTCACCCGCACCCTGTAGTGGTCCGCAATACGTCAGCAGCTACGCCGGGTGAAGGCGCTACAGGACCCCCTGGGAATCCAGCAGCCACGCTGGCGCGAAGACTATCCCTCACGTACTTCGACGCCGTGCTGTCCGACGAATCCGAGTCGACAGGACAACCGCGCCGATCTGGACGATGATGGAGCGATGCGACTGCGTGTAGTGCTTGCCGGCCTCGCCGCCATCATCGGTGCGGCCGTGCCGGCGCAGGCCGACCCGAGCGCCACCGATCCGGGTCTTGATGCGAACTTTCTGGGCCAGCTCAACCAAGCGGGCATCAGGTATAGCAGCGGGCCTGCTGCCGTCGCGGCGGCCAGAACGGCGTGCGACATGATGGACTCGGGTCAGAAGGAAATCGACGTCATCAAACAAGTCATGCAGCTCAATCCAGGATTCGGCCTCTCCGGCTCCACCAGGTTCACGGCTATTGCGTCGAGCGTTTACTGCCCCGACTACCTGGGGAAGTCCAGCGCTAAGACCACCACTCCTTTGTTTCCTGGCCTTCCTGGCCGAAGTTGAGAAACAACATTCCCTCAATGCCGTGCAGCACCGGGAAGCTGTCGCGGGCGACGTCGACTTCCTGCGCCACCGCATCACCTTGCACACCAACGCCGTGAAGGTCGGCGGGAACTTCGCGGTGGGCTCGCTCAAGTCCAACAAGAACCGGAATGTGGTGTTGCCCGCGTTCGTGGTCGATGCGCTCGCCGAGACGGCCAACGGCAAGAGCCGTGACGAGCTGCTGTGGGCGTCGGCGTCAGGTGGCTACCTGGGGCCACCGTGAGCAGCGGCATTAGCCCGTTGGCGCCCGTCCCCGTTCCGCACGTATTCGTGGGTGTCGGTGGGCGCGTGTAGCGCGTAAGTTGTGACAGCGTCGGGACACCGATGCAACTAGCTGCGGACTGGCTGCGAACTGAGGGTCACCGCCGATTATTCTGCGGGTCAGGGCTGAACTGGACTACGCGTTCATTGCCGATTCCATGTCGGCAATGAAAGCTTATCCGGGCAGTACGCCTGGAAACCAGCGAGGATCAGTGTGTTGATCTGGCTCTGGGTAAGTCCCTGGCCGGACAAGGACGCCAACTGTGCGATTTCGCCAGCGCCGTTCCCGTAGTTGTCGCAGGCTGCGTGGCCGTCCGCGATCAACTGATCCGGTGGGCCTTGGATACCGGCCGCTGCGACTTGCTGCAAAAACTTATCGTCCTGGTCTGTCGCATGCGCCAACGGCGCACAGGAAACCGCAACAGCCGTCAGGGCGGCGCCGATCAGTGTCTTAATCAATCTGATCACCTTCCAGTGTATTGAGGGGGCAGTAGTGGAGGCGTATGCGTTTGCTGGACACGCTATCCGGCTTGCTGGCGGCCTTAAAGGACGAATCACATCACAGGCTGCGCTGAGGCGCAACGCGAGCCGCCGTTGTCCGTCCATCCCATCGTCACGTCCTCCGACCACGGCTTCTCGGTCATGAGCTCCTCGTGATGTGGGTCACGCTTGGGTAGATCGGTGCCCGGCCGTGGCTATCGGCCGTGAGATCGTCGTCGGCACGCCGAAGTCCAAGGCTTCTAACCGGACACTGCCAACGCCCAACGAGGTTGTGGAGTTGCTCAAGGCAGCGCGCGAACGTCAGCGGGAGGAGCGGCTGGCATTCGGACAGGGGTACGGGTCGGGCGAGTATGTGGCGAGCGACGAGGCGGGGCAGTGCTACCACACCGAATCTGCTCACATTCCGGAGGGGCCGGATGCGCGACGAGTTGGGTATCAAGCGGATGCGTCTGCATGACGCGCGGCACTCGTGCGCGACGCTGATGCACCTGCGCAAGGTGCCGATCGCGGTGATCGCGGCGTGGCTAGGTCATGCTAGTGCGGCGTTCACGATGCCGGTGTATGCGCACGGTCACGACGACGCTCTTAAGGCCGCCGCGAGCAGTTTTGGTCGAGTTGTGATAACTCGTGACACCGAGACGGGCTCCGAGGGTTGACGCCAAGCACTAGAACCGCGTCTACCAGCGCGAACGCGGTGCCCCCAGTCGGACTCGAACCGACACTGGACGGATTTTAAGTCCGCTGCCTCTGCCAATTGGGCTATGGGGGCCCGGCGGCGAATGTAGCGCGCGGAACCCGATCCGGGACACCTTGTCCCACTCTAATTTTGGTTCGCTTCTGAATGTGCGCCGGAACTGCACATCACGTAAAATCCGCGCGCCGCGCCTCTTTTCCCGTTTTGCCGCCTGGAACCAAGTGACACCGCTATGTCGCTCGACAGGAGCTTGTTAAAACTGCCCGCGCCGGCGTTAAGAAGCCGTAAACGGCTGTCACCCCCGCCCTTTCGGTCGAGAATGTGGACGTGGCGATTACTAGTCTTACGCCAGTACACAGGGGCCCGTACGCCAACGCACAGGGTCGGCCCAACGCACAGGGTCGGCATGTTTCACACACTAGGAGGAATAGATGACCTCGCCGCTGACCACAGTGCCTGCAGAGTTGGCCGCCGCGGCGGCGCAGCTGACAGCGATCATCACTTCACTGACCGCGGAGAACGCCGGCGCTGCGGCCGCCACCACGTTCATCACTCCCGCAGCCCTCGACCCGGTATCGCTCCAGCAGGCGGGAATCTTCTCGGCGTACGGCACTCTCTATCAGCAACTCGCCACCGAAGCTGATGCTATACAAGAGCAGTATGCGCAGACCCTGCAGCTGAGTTCCACCACCTATGCATCCACCGAGGCCACCAACGCCACCAACAACGCGCTCTCGTCCTCGGACCCGGGCCCCATCTACAGCTTCCTAAGTGGCAACGGGCTTTTCCAAGGGAGCGGCCCCTTGTCCATTATTGGGCAGGAGCAGACGGGGAACTGGACCTCCGCCTACTCCGACGTCATCGGTGTGGCCGGCGGCGGTCTTCTTTCTGCAGTAGCGGCTCCCGCTGGCGGCGGCGACCTCGCCGGGCTTG
>CAVSSC010000018.1:0-100180 GCA_963730415.1 uncultured Actinomycetota bacterium
CGTGCGGATCGAGAAGCCCGGTTACACCGGACCCAATGTGGAGCAAGGCCCCGCGGCCGCCGGAACTACGGTCGGAGCCGTCGACGTTGGTACCGACGAGGACCTAGCGGCCGGTGACGATCCGGCCCACTCAGGTGACGCCACCGCTGACCGAGCCCCGCTAACCGTTTCGGCTTGAGGGGTCGGCTTAGGGGGAGGCCTAGAGCTATCGGGCGGTGCCTAGGATGGTCCGCGAGATCACTCTGCAAACCAGAAAGGCATAACCGCGGCATGGCTGAGTTCATCTACACGATGAAGAAGGTCCGCAAGGCGCACGGCGACAAGGTGATCCTGGACGACGTCACGTTGAGCTTCTACCCGGGCGCCAAGATCGGTGTCGTTGGCCCCAACGGCGCCGGTAAGTCGAGCGTCTTGCGGATCATGGCCGGCTTGGACAAGCCGAACAACGGTGAAGCCTTCCTGGCGACCGGTGCCACCGTCGGCATCCTGCAACAGGAGCCGCCGCTGAACGAGGAGAAGACCGTTCGCGGCAACGTGGAAGAAGGCCTGGGCGACATCAAAGTCAAGCTCGACCGCTTCAACGAGGTCGCCGAATTGATGGCCACCGACTACTCCGATGAGTTGATGGACGAAATGGGCCGGCTGCAGGAGGACCTCGACCACGCCGACGCATGGGACCTCGATTCTCAGGTGGAGCAGGCCATGGACGCGCTGCGCTGCCCGCCGCCTGACGAGCCGGTGACTAATCTGTCCGGCGGTGAGCGCCGCCGCGTGGCGCTGTGCAAGCTGCTGCTGTCCAAACCCGACCTGTTGCTGCTCGACGAGCCGACCAACCACCTGGACGCCGAAAGCGTGCAGTGGCTCGAACAGCACCTGGCCGCTTACCCTGGGGCGGTTTTGGCGGTTACCCACGACCGCTACTTCCTGGACAACGTCGCCCAATGGATCCTCGAGCTCGACCGTGGCCGCGCGTATCCCTACGAAGGCAACTACTCGACCTACCTGGAGAAAAAGGCCGAGCGCCTGTCGGTGCAGGGCCGCAAGGACGCCAAGCTGCAGAAGCGGCTGACCGAGGAGCTGGCCTGGGTGCGGTCCGGGGCCAAAGCGCGTCAAGCCAAGAGCAAGGCGCGGCTGCAGCGCTACGAAGAGATGGCCACCGAGGCGGAGAAGACGCGCAAGCTCGATTTCGAGGAGATTCAGATCCCGGTCGGTCCGCGACTGGGCAACGTCGTCGTCGAGGTCGAACACCTCGACAAGGGCTACGACGGACGCACCCTCATCAAGGACCTGTCCTTCACCCTGCCGCGCAACGGCATCGTCGGCGTCATTGGTCCCAACGGGGTCGGCAAGACCACACTGTTCAAAACCATCGTCGGGCTCGAACAACCCGACAGCGGCACTGTCAAGGTCGGAGAGACCGTCAAGCTCAGTTACGTGGACCAGGCCCGCGCGGGTATCGATCCGAAGAAGACCGTGTGGCAAGTCGTTTCCGACGGGCTGGATTACATCGAGGTCGGTCAGACCGAGATTCCGTCGCGAGCCTATGTGTCGGCGTTCGGATTCAAGGGCCCCGATCAGCAGAAGCCAGCCGGCGTACTGTCGGGTGGCGAGCGCAACAGGCTCAACCTCGCACTGACGCTCAAGCAGGGCGGCAACCTTATCCTGCTGGACGAGCCGACCAACGACCTGGATATCGAGACCTTGAGCTCGTTGGAGAACGCCCTGGTGAACTTTCCGGGCTGCGCGGTGGTGATTTCGCACGATCGCTGGTTCCTGGACCGCACCTGCACGCACATCCTGGCCTGGGAAGGCGACGAGGACAACGAGGCCAAGTGGTTCTGGTTCGAGGGCAACTTTGGTGCGTACGAGGAAAACAAAGTCGAACGGCTCGGCGCCGAAGCAGCGCGGCCGCACAGAGTGACCCACCGCAAGCTGACGCGCGACTAGTGTCAGCTGCGCCACCGTCCCGACGACGATGCGGCCGGAACGGCCGCTGAGGAATGGGGCGATCGAGTGGCACCGACGATGCGGCCGGGACGGCCGCTGAGGAGTGGGGCCCGTTGAGCACAGTGGCACCCGTCACGAGTTGGGAGCAATCGGCATGACGATCGATCCCGGAGCTAAGCAGGATCTCGAGCCGTGGACCACCTTCACCAAGCAGCAGGACATTCCTGACTGGATAGCGAAAGCCTACATCGAGAGCTATCGCGGCCCGCACGGCGACGAACCAGGGGCCGCAGAAACCGGGCCTATCGATCTGACCATCCCAGCCGCCATCGTTACCCCTGCCATGCTGAGCGCACACTATCGGCTCGGCCAGCAGCGTCCCGACGGCGAAAGCCGTGTCGCCGTCTGCCCCTCGGACGATCCCGCCGGATTCGGGCCCGCGCTACAAGTCGTCACCGACCACGGCGGCATGCTATTGGACTCCGTCACCGTGCTGCTGCACCGGCTCGGGGTCGGCTACACGGCCATCATGACACCGGTGTTCGAGGTGCATCGCAGCCCGGCGGGGGATCTGCTCAGCGTCGAACCGAAACCGGCCGGCGCGTCGCAATACGCCGGCGAAGCCTGGATACACGTGCAGCTGCTGCCCTCCGTGGATAGCAAGGGCCTTACCGAGCTCGAACGGCTGTTGCCCAAGGTTCTGGCCGACGTTCAACAGGTCGCCAGCGACGCAGCAGCGTTGATCGCCGCCCTGAGCAACCTGGCCGCAGCTGTCGAAGCCAACGCGCAAGACCACTTCTCGGCGCCGGACCGCGACGATGTCGCGGCACTGCTGCGCTGGCTGGGTAACGGTAACTTTCTGCTGCTCGGCTACCAGCGTTGCCGCGTGCACGACGGTCTGGTTTCCGGCGACGGGTCACCCGGCCTGGGCGTCCTGCGTACCCGCACCGGTTCCCGCCCCCGGTTGACCGACGACGACAGACTGCTGGTTTTGGCGCAATCCGTCGTTGGCAGCTATCTGCGCTACGGCGCGTACCCGTATGCCATCGCGGTTCGCGAATACATTGAGGGCGGTGTTATCGAGCACCGCTTTGTCGGGCTCTTCACGGTCGCAGCCATGAACGCAGACGTCCTGGAAATCCCGATGATCTCGCGCCGGGTCCACGAAGCGCTCGCGATGGCCGACAGTGACCCTATCCACCCGGGCCAGCTGCTGCTCGATGTCATTCAGACCGTCCCCCGCTCGGAGTTGTTCACGCTGAGCGCCGAACGACTTTTGACGATGGCCAAAGCGGTGGTGGATCTGGGATCCCAACGGCGCGCGTTGTTGTTCTTACGTGCCGATCGGCTCCAGTACTTTGTTTCGTGCCTGGTTTATCTACCCCGTGATCGCTACACCACGCAGGTGCGGCTGCGGATCGAAGACATCCTCGTCCGCGAATTCGGTGGGACGCGACTGGAATTCACCGCTCGTGTGAGCGAAT
Source organism: uncultured Actinomycetota bacterium (assembly GCA_963730415.1). Taxonomy (GTDB): domain Bacteria; phylum Actinomycetota; class Actinomycetes; order Mycobacteriales; family Mycobacteriaceae; genus Mycobacterium. The sequence continues at coordinate 3,432 of CAVSSC010000018.1, forward strand.
CACCCTGGGCCCTCATGCATTTTATGGTCCGGCTGCCGGAAGGCGCCACACCCGTCGACGTCTCCGAAGACAACCGGATCCGCCTTCAAGGGTTGCTGAGTGAAGCCGCGCGGACCTGGACCGACCGGCTGATCGGCGCCGCTGCGAACGGCTCCGTTGAGCAAGCCGACACTGAGCACTACGCGGGCGCCTTCCCCGAGGTCTACAAACAAGCCGTCACCCCGGCCGATGCCATCGACCACATCGCCATCATCAAAGAGCTGCAGGATAATTCGGTCAAGCTGGTGTTCTCCGAACGCGGCGAGGACGGGGCCGCCCAGCTGACCTGGTTCCTGGGTGGGCGAACCGCCTCGTTGAGCCAGCTGCTGCCGATGCTGCAGAGCATGGGCGTCGTGGTGCTCGAGGAGCGACCGTTCACGGTCACCCGCCCGGACGGGCTGCCAGTGTGGATCTACCAGTTCAAGATCTCGACGCACCCGACTATCCCGCCCACGTCGACGGCGGCCGAACGCGACGCGACCGCGCAACGATTCGCCGACGCGGTCACTGCGATCTGGCAACGTCGCGTCGAGATCGACCGGTTCAACGAGCTGGTCATGCGCGCGAAGCTGACCTGGCAGCAGGTCGTGCTGCTGCGCGCCTACGCGAAATACCTACGGCAGGCGGGCTTTCCCTACAGCCAGTCCTACATCGAGTCGGTGCTCAACGAGCATCCCTCTACCGCGCGATCACTGGTCGCACTCTTTGAGGCGCTTTTCGATCCCCGGCCGTCGGGTTCATCGACGAGCCGCGATGCACAAGCGGCCGCCGCCGCGGTCGCTGCCGACATCGATGCGCTCACGAGTCTGGACACCGACCGCATCCTGCGGGCGTTCGCGTCGCTGGTTCAGGCTACGTTGCGGACCAATTACTTTGTCACCCGCGAGGGTTCGGCCCGCGCCCGCGATGTCTTGGCGCTCAAGCTCGACGCGCAGCTGATCGACGAGCTTCCGCTGCCGCGCCCCAAGTATGAGATCTTCGTCTATTCGCCGCGCGTCGAAGGCGTGCACCTAAGGTTCGGCCCGGTAGCGCGTGGCGGCCTGCGCTGGTCAGACCGCCGCGACGATTTCCGTACCGAAATCCTCGGTCTGGTCAAGGCGCAAGCGGTGAAGAACGCCGTCATCGTGCCGGTCGGGGCCAAGGGTGGTTTTGTCGTCAAGCGGCCGCTGGCTACCGGCGACCCGGCAGGCGACCGTGATGCCATCCGCGCCGAAGGCGTCGCCTGCTATCAGCTGTTCATCTCCGGGTTGCTCGACGTCACCGACAACGTCGACCAGGCAACCGGAAAGGTCAACCCGCCGCCCGAGGTGGTGCGGCGTGACGGCGACGACGCGTACCTGGTGGTGGCCGCGGACAAGGGCACCGCCACGTTCTCCGACATCGCCAACGACGTCGCCAAGTCCTATGGATTCTGGTTGGGTGACGCGTTCGCGTCCGGCGGATCGGTGGGCTATGACCACAAGGCGATGGGCATCACCGCCAAGGGCGCGTGGGAGGCCGTCAAACGACACTTCCGGGAGATGGGGGTCGACACCCAGGCCGAGGACTTCACCGTCGTGGGCATCGGCGACATGAGCGGCGACGTGTTCGGGAACGGCATGCTGCTGAGCAAACACATCAGGCTGATCGCCGCCTTCGATCACCGGCACATTTTCCTTGACCCCGACCCCGATGCGGCGGCTTCGTGGGAGGAACGCCGGCGGATGTTCGACCTGCCGCGGTCCAGCTGGGACGACTACGACAAGTCGTTGATCAGCGAGGGCGGCGGGGTGTACAGCCGCGAGCACAAATCCATCCCGGTCAGCCCCCAGGTCCGCGACACCCTCGGCATCGACGGCGACGTCACGGAGATGACCCCACCCAACCTGATTAAGGCGATCCTGCAGGCCCCGGTGGATCTGCTGTTCAACGGCGGCATCGGCACCTACATCAAGGCCGAATCCGAGTCCGACGCCGACGTCGGCGATCGCGCCAACGATCCGGTGCGGGTCAACGCAAGTCAGGTGCGCGCCAAGGTGATCGGCGAAGGCGGCAATCTCGGGGTGACGGCGTTGGGCCGCGTCGAGTTCGATCTGTCGGGCGGGCGCATCAATACCGACGCAATGGACAACTCTGCCGGCGTGGACTGTTCGGACCACGAGGTCAACATCAAGATCCTGATCGACTCGCTGGTCACCGCCGGCAAGGTCAAGGCCGACGAGCGCAAAGAGCTGCTGGAGTCGATGACCGACGAGGTCGCGCAACTGGTGCTCACCGACAACGAGGACCAGAACGACTTGATCGGCACCAGCCGCGCCAACGCGGCCAGCCTCCTGCCGGTGCATGCGAGGCAGATCCAATACCTGGTGGACGAACGCGGACTCAACCGCGAATTGGAAGCGCTGCCATCGGAAAAGGAGATTCACCGGAGGTCCGAGGCCGGCATCGGTCTCACCTCGCCCGAGCTCTGCACCTTGATGGCGCACGTCAAGCTGGGACTCAAAGAGGAGATGCTGGGCACCGAACTAACCGAACAGGATGTGTTCGCATCCAGGTTGCCCCACTACTTCCCGACACCGTTGCGGGAGCGGTTCACCCCGGAGATCCGCACGCACCAGCTGCGCCGCGAGATCGTTACCACCATGCTGATCAACGATCTGGTGGACGCCGCCGGCATCAGCTACGCCTTCCGGATCACCGAAGATGTTGGTGTCGGTCCGGTCGATGCGGTGCGCACCTACGTCGCCACCGACGCCATCTTCGGCGTGGGCGACATCTGGCGGCGGATCCGCGCGGCGGACCTGCCGGTCGCGGTGTCGGACCGGCTCACGCTCGATACCCGACGGCTGATCGATCGCGCCGGACGCTGGCTGCTCAACTATCGTCCACAGCCGCTGGCCGTTGGTGCCGAGATCAACCGATTCGCCGCCAAGGTCAAGGCGCTGACGCCGCGCATGTCGGAGTGGTTGCGTGGTGACGACAAGGCCATCGTCGAAAAAGAAGCCGCGGAATTCGCGTCGCAGGGGGCACCCGAAGACTTGGCCTACATGATCGCCGCCGGTCTGTACCGCTTCAGCCTGCTCGACATCATCGACATCGGCGACATCAACGACATCGACGCCGCCGAAGTCGCAGACACCTATTTCGCTCTCATGGACCGGCTGGGCACCGACGGCTTGCTGACGGCGGTATCGGAGCTACCCCGAAACGACCGCTGGCATTCCTTGGCACGGTTGGCGATTCGTGATGATATTTACGCCTCACTGCGGTCGCTGTGCTTCGATGTGCTCGCCGTGGGAGAGCCCGATGAAAGCGGCGAAGAGAAAATCGCCGAGTGGGAACACCTCAGCGCATCCAGGGTCGAGCGGGCCCGCCGAACACTCATCGAGATCCAAGAAAGCGGCGATAAGGATCTCGCGACGCTGTCCGTCGCCGCGCGACAGATCCGTCGCATGACCCGCACCAGCGGAAGAGGATCGTCAAGTTGAGCGTCGGCTTCGTCGCGGCTGTGCCAGTGCGCTGGTCGGACATCGACATGTATCAGCACATCAACCACGCCACCATGGTCACGATTCTGGAGGAGGCGCGGGTCCCGTTCCTCAAGGAACCGTTCGCCGCCGACATCACCACCATTGGCTTGCTTATCGCCGATGTCCGGGTCACCTACAAGGACCAGCTGCGGCTGGCCGATTCACCACTGCAGGTGGCCATCTGGACCAAGCGGCTGCGGGCGGTCGACTTCACGCTGGGCTACGAAGTGCGCTCGGTCAACGCGAATCCGGAGTCGAAGCCCGCCGTCATCGCCGAGTCGCAGCTGGCAGCGGTCCATATCGAGGAGCAGCGGCTGGTGCGACTCACGCCACAGCATCGGGAGTATTTGCAACGGTGGATCCGTTAGCCGACCGCGGAATTTGGCTGGGCCCAGAATCCAGGGCTGCCCAGCGGAGAGATCTGGCCGTGTTCGTCGAGCATGCGCTGCGGCTCGATGACGCTGCGGTCATCCGACTCCGCACTCGATCAGCCGGGCTGCTGACAGCATGGGTAGCAACAGGTTTCGACGTACTGGCCAGCCGGGTGGTGGTTGGCGAAGTGCGACCCGACGATTTGTCGGTAGGCGCAGACGCGCTGGCACGCGGCCTGTCCGCGATGGACGCCTCGGGCTACGTTGATCCTGGCTTCGCGATGGACTCCGCGTGGCGGGGTGCATTGCCTCCGGAATCCGGCTTTACTCACCTCGAAGACATACCTGCCCGGGTGATGCTCGACCTGGTGCAGCGTGGTACGCGACTTGCCAAGGAACACAGCAGTTCTCATGGCCCGCCGGTCTCACTACTCGACCAGGAGGTCATTCAGGTCAGTTCCGCCGACGTCAGCGTGGGGCTACCCATGCGGTGCGTGTTCGCTTTGACCGCAATGGGTTTCCTGCCACAGTCGCCGGACGCGATCGACGCCGACGAAATGATTCGGGTCCGGGTACTGCCGACGTGGTTGCGTGTCGACGCCCGATTCGGCTCGGTGTACCGACGCCGCGGCGATCCGGCGTTGGTGCTGCGTTGATGCTTTTCTCGGTCAACTCGGCCCGGACGGCGACGGCCGCGGTTTAGGCTCCGTACGTATTAACCGGCTCGTCGCGACGGGCGTCCCTGAGGTGAAGGTTGCTGTGATGGCAGAAACAGCCGCGGTTCTGGCGGCATCCACGGATGCGCTGCGCACCGAGTACGACGTCTTGATCCTCGGTTCCGGTTACGGCGGCGCTATCACCGCAGCCCGGCTGGGGGTCGCGAACGCGGCCGCAGGCGACAAACTGGCCATCGCGGTGTTGGAGCGTGGCGCCGAGCACCCCACCGGCACCTTTCCGGAGAGCGACACAGCCGCGGCGGCCGAAGTCCGATCGGCGTCGAATCCGCTGGGCCTCATCGAGATCGAACGGTTCAAGACCGTCGACGTGATCCGCGGGAACGGTCTCGGGGGCACCTCGCTGATCAACTTCAACGTGGCGATCGTGCCCGATCGGGAAGTGTTCCTGGCGTCGTGGCCACGGGAGTTCCGTGCGCTGGTCGAGCAACGGCGCGAGGGCGTCGGCGGCCTGGAGGAATACTTTGCGCGAGCGCGGCGCATGCTCGGCGCCGTGCCCTATGCGCAGGACGTGCAGCTGCGGCGGGTCGAGGCGTTCGCGCAGATCGCCAAAAACGCGGGCGCCCAGTTGCAGATCCTCGACATCACCGTCAGCACCGAGGACCGGGTCACCAAGTACGGGGTGCAGCGGCGAAGCTGCCCCAACCACGGCGGCGACGGCACCGGCGACAACACGGGTTCGAAGAACACGTTGATGACCAACTACCTGCCGATGGCCGCGCATTTCGGTGTCGGGATGTTCTGCGGTATCGAGGCTCAACGTATTGAGCCGGCGGCCGATGGCCGGTGGCGGGTGATCGCCCGCCACACAGGCGGACAAGACCAGGACGACGAGGTCGTAGTCACCGCGCGCCGCGTCGTGGTATCCGCGGGCACGCTCGGCACCAATGCGATCCTGATGCGCTCGCGTCAGGGCGGTCTGAAGCTGTCGATACGGCTGGGGAAGAACTTCAGCGGCAACGGCGACAACTTCGGCATCGCTTACAACACCGACATCCAGACCGACGCGCAGAGCTGGGCGACGACCGACGGGCCACCGCGCTCCGAACTCTTATGCGGGCCGAGCATCAACGCCGCCATGCGGTTCGGCGCCGACCAATCCGACTTGCGTAAACGGTTCGCCGTGGAGGATGTGTCGCTGCCCCGCGCACTTGTCGACAGCTTCCGCTTCGGTTTAATGGGGCTTGCCGCCGCCAGCTACCGCGACCTAAGGCTGGCGAAGCTCGACCGATGGCGCCACGACATCGTATTCAATACCGACGGAGCGATGAACCATTCACTTGGATTTTTGATCATGGTGCACGACAACTCGGACGGCGAGTTAGTTCTGCGCAAGAACGGCACGGTCAAGATCGACTGGCCGGGGGCGCCGACGGAGCGGATGTACCAGGACGCCAACGCGATCTTGCAGCCGGCGGTCGAAGCGATTGGCGGCACGTACATCAAAAACCCGCGGTGGGACAAGCGCTTCCTCGGCAAGCACTTGATCACCGCACACCCGATGGGCGGGTGCGCCACCGCGGACAATGTCGACGCTGGCGTTGTCGACCACGCCGGACGAGTGTTCCGGCCCGACGGCGGCACCTATGACGGGCTCTATGTCTGCGACGCGTCCGTGATCCCGCGTGCGCTCGGGGTAAACCCGTTTCTGACCATCTCCATGTTCGCCGAACGCGCCGCCGAGCTGCTGCGCAGTGAGCTGGGCCTACCTGGCTACGACCCCGCTGCCGAGGCCGACGATCGGGCTTGAGCGAACGCGCTCAGACCAGCCACGCCGCGGCGTCCGGTGGTAATTTGCCACCCGGCAACGGCGCGCTGGCCAAGATGACTTCTCCCGGCGGCAAATTCATTGGGCGCTTGCCGGCGTTCAGCGCGCACACCAAACCGCCGCCGTGACGCCGGAATATCAGCGCTTTGCGTGATCCATCGAGCCACTCTAACTCGCCGCCATCGAATTCACCACGCGCCCTGCGTAATTCGAGCGCACGCTGAAAGAACGACAACATCGAGTCGGGATCTGCGCGCTGCTTTTCGACGGTCAGCGCAGCCCATTCTTCGGGCATCGGTAACCACGCGTCAGCAGACGTCGAGAATCCGAACGGGGGAGTGTCACCCGACCATGGAATCGGAACCCGGCATTTGTCGCGCCCGCGCTCGGTATGCCCGGAGCGTTCCCACGTCGGGTCCTGCAGCACCTCGTCGGGCAGCTCGACGTCGGGCAGCCCGAGCTCCTCGCCGTTGTAGATGAACACCGAGCCTGGTAGCGCCAGCATCACCATCGCCATGGCCCGTGCCCGGCGTAGCCCAATCTCGCCGCCGCCGTAGCGGGTGACCTCGCGGCCGACATCGTGGTTGGACAGCGTCCACGTCGGGATGGCATTTTCAATCGCCGTGGCCGCCAGAGAGTTCTGGATTGCGTCGTGGATTTCGGTTGCGTCGAAGTCGATCTTGGTCAGCCTGAAATTGAAGCCGAGATGCAGTTCATCGGGCCGTAGATACTCGGCCCAGCGGAGGTTGTCCATGACCCACACCTCGCCGATGGTCAATGCTCCGGGATAGTTGTCGACGACCGTGCGGATCCCGCGGTGAATCTCGTGCACACTCGGGTGGTTGAAGCGCGGGTCGTCGTCGCTGTGGTGGAGCACCTTGACGTCGTCCTTCGCGTCCGGCAGGCCTGGCGGCTTGGCCATCCCGTGCGCCACATCGATGCGGAAGCCGTCCACGCCGCGTTCCAGCCAGAATCGCAACGTTTTCTCGAAGTCGTCGAAGACCTCTGGGTGTTCCCAGTTCAGGTCGGGCTGCTCGGCATCGAAGAGGTGCAGGTACCACTGACCGGGGTTGCCGTCAGGTTCGACCACTCTGGTCCAGGCAGGCCCGCCGAACACCGATGTCCAGTTGTTCGGCGGCAGTGCGCCGTCGGGGCCGCGACCGTCGCGAAAGAAGTACCGATCCCGTGCGTCGGTGCCCGGGCCGGCGGCCAGCGCCGCCTGAAACCACGGGTGCGCCGAACTGGTGTGGTTGGGCACCACGTCCATGGTGATCTTGATGCCCCGCTCGTGGGCCGCCGCGATCAGCCGTTCGATGGCGGCCATTCCGCCGAACAGTGGGTCGATGTCACGGGGATCGGCGACGTCGTAGCCGTGGTCGGCCATCGGCGAGACGGTGACGGGATTGAGCCAAATCGCGTCGACACCGAGCTCTTGCAGGTGGCCCAGCCGGGCCGTCACGCCATCCAGGTCGCCGACCCCGTCGCCGTCGCTGTCGGCGAACGACCGTGGATACACCTGGTAGAACACCGCGTTCGACCACCACGGCTGAGAGTTCATTGCACCCCGCTTAGTTTCGTGGCCCGACATCAAAACGAGGAATTCACGAGTGAGTGGGCGGCCATTTCCAGGTAGTCAAGTAACTCGCGACGGTGCTCGTCGTCGAGGGTCTGCGAGTCGATGGAGGCGACAGCGGTGTGCATGCACCGCAGCCAGGCGTCGCGCTCGATTGGCGTGATCCGGAACGGCGCGTGACGCATTCGCAGCCGGGGATGACCACGCTGGTCGGAGTAGGTTCGCGGGCCGCCCCAATACTGCTCGAGGAACATGCGCAATCGCGCTTCAGCGCCGGCCAGGTCGTCTTCGGGGTAGACCTCCCGCAGGATCTCGTCCTGGGGGACCTGCTCGTAGAAGCGCGACACGATCGCGTTGAAAGTCTCGGCACCGCCGACAGCGTCGTAGAAGCTCACCTGATCCATCCCCTCCATTGTGGTGCATCGCCGGGGTAGCGAGGAGAGCCGGGCCGTGGGCGTACCCTGCTGTTCACCAGTACGACACGGCGCGCACCAGCAATAAGGGTGCGATTGGCGACGAATCATGGTGGACTATCCGCGGAGGATCTATGGCGCAGGGCAAGAGACGCCGCAGCCACCGCAGTTCCGGTGGCGCGGCAGGGTCAACCGGGCCCGCGACCGCGTCGTGCCTGCACAGTGTTGATACCCATCCGCCCACCCGCCACGAGACCGCATCGATCTGGAGTCGGCGGCGGGTGCTGCTGCTGAATTCGACCTATGAGCCGCTGACCGCGCTGCCGATGCGGCGAGCGATCGTGATGGTGATCTGCGGCAAGGCCGACGTGGTACACCACGATCCGGCCGGGCCGGTCATCCACTCGGCGACCAGCTCAATCGTGGTGCCGTCGGTGATCCAGTTGCGGACCTACGTGCGGGTTCCCTACCGGGCCCGGGTCCCGATGACCCGCGCCGCACTAATGCATCGCGACCGATTCTGCTGTGCCTACTGCGGGGCGAAGGCTGACACCGTCGATCATGTGGTGCCACGCAGCCGCGGTGGTGACCACTCTTGGGAGAACTGCGTCGCGTGCTGCTCGACATGCAACCACCGCAAGGGCGACAAACTCCTCACCGAACTTGGCTGGGCACTGCGCCGGGCGCCGCTGCCACCGACGGGACAGCATTGGCGACTGCTGTCGACGGTCAAGGAACTAGATCCGGCCTGGGCTCGATATCTCGGTGAAGGCGCCGCTTAGGCGGATTGCCCGGCTTGTTGTGTCCAAGTGCGCCGTTAGGTACCCCGGTGGGATACGGTTTGCGTCGTGAGCCTTCTGCAGATCCACCTGTACTTTATCGGAATCCCGTTGCTGCTGGTGGTCGTGCTGGCGGTGCTGATCTGGTCCCACAAAGGACCTCACCCCACGACCTACAAGATGTCGGAGCCGTGGACACATCCGCCGATCCTGTGGGCCGCCACAGACGAAGATGTCGGCAACGCGCACGGCGGACATGGTGGGCATGACACAGCGGAGTTCTCAGTTGGAGGTGGTGCAAGTGGCACGTGGTGATGTAGCGACGATCGAGCCCACCGAGCTGCCCAAGGGGTCGGTGATCACCACCAGCGGACGGATCTCCGGGGTCACCGAGCCCGGAGATTTGTCGGTGCACTACCCGTTTCCGATCACGGACCTCGTCGCCCTGGACGACGCGCTGAAGTACGGCTCGCGGGCATCCAAGGCGCGGTTCGCCATTTACCTCGGCGATCTGGGCAGCGACACCGCCGCACGGGCTCGCGAGATTCTGGCCACGGTGCCGACGCGGGACAATGCGGTGCTGATCGCTGTCTCGCCCGACCAGTCCGCCATCGAGGTGGTCTACGGCTCTCAAGTCCGGGGCCGCGGCGCCGAGTCGGCCGCACCGCTGGGGGTTGCCGCCGCTTCATCGGCATTCCAGCAAGGCGACCTGGTGGACGGACTGGTCAGCGCGATCCGCGTACTCAGCGCCGGGATCTCCCCGGCTTAGTTTCCTGCTGTTCGTGCGCTGAACCGCAGACTCGATCAGGTTGCGTCGAACTTGCGGGCTCTCAAGGCCCGTTTCACTCCGGCTTGGCCCTCCAGCACCAGGCGTCGCAGAGCTGGCGGCACCTCCGAGTCCGGGGCGGACAGGAACCCATCGGCGGCAGCAATACCGGCGTCGCTGATGTCCCAGTGCGGATAGAGGCCGACAACCACGGTCTGGGCGACTTCACTGGATCGCCGCGCCCAGACGCCGGGTATCGCCTCGAAGTAGCGCACGGTGAACGGCTTGAGCAACTCACCTTGTCCCGGGGCCACCATGCCCGCGATCACCGCGCGGGCCGTGATGTTGGCCAGGGTGTCGTCGTCGACCACCGTCGTCCAGGCGTCTTCCTTGACGCGCGGTTGAGGCCGTGCCGCCGCAGCCTGGGCGCTGTTCCGCTTGCCGGCAGCCGTCGGGTCGCGTTGCGCCTCGGCATCGATAAAGGGCGTCGCGGGCCCGTCGGCGTCGATATCACCGGCGGTGGCCAGCGCGGTCACGATGCGCCAGCGCAGGTCGGTATCCACCTCGAGGCCGGCCAACCCCAAGTTGGCGGGGTCGTGGTCGAGTAGGTCCGCCAGCGTCACAACGTGCCGGCTCGACAAAACCGACGAGCACAGCGTGTTGACGAAAGCGAGCTGGTGATCCGATCCGGGCTGCGCGGCGCGTGCCAATTCCAGCAGCCGGTCGGCGAACTGCGGCCAGCCGTGCTCATGCGCCCAGCCAGGCTCGGCATAGGACGCCAGCGCCGTCTGCGCCTGCAGCAGCAGCCGCTGTGCCACCCCGACCTCGGTTTCGGCGTGCACTCCGCCCGACACCAGCGCCACGAAGTCGCGGGCACGCAGTTCGGCCTCGCGCGTCATCTCCCACGCCGCCGACCACACCAGCGAGCGCGGCAGCGGCTCGGCGATATCAGCGATGCGCTGCAGCGCGGTCTGCAGCGACTCACTGTCCAGCCGCAGTGAGCAATACGTCAGATCGTCATCGTTGACCAGAACTAGCTTGCCGCGCGAAACACCAACCAACGCAGGGACTTCCGTGACAGAACCCGCTACGTCGAGTTCCTCCCGGTGCACCCGCACCAGCTTGCCGGCTCCGTCGTCGTCGTAGATTCCGACCGCCAGCCGGTGCACTCGGGTCTCACCGGCACCCGGGGCCGCGCCGCTCTGAGTCACCGCGAACCGGGTGAACTTGCCGTCTGCGTCAACGTCGAAATCCGGCCGCAGCGTGTTCAGCCCCGTGGTTTTCAGCCACTGCTGACCCCAGTCGGACAAATCACGTCCCGATGCCTTCTCCAGCGCGGCAACCAGATCGTCGAACGTGGCATTGCCGAAAGCGTGGATGCGGAAGTAATCGCGCAGCCCGGCCAGGAAGTGCTCCACCCCGACGTAGGCAACAAGCTGCTTGAGTACCGAAGCGCCTTTGGCGTAGGTGATGCCGTCGAAATTCACCTCGACCGCGGCCAGGTCAGGGATATCGGCGGCGATCGGGTGCGTCGACGGCAATTGATCCTGGCGATACGCCCACGACTTCTCGACCGTTGCGAATGTCGTCCAGGCCTCGGTGAATTCGGTTGCCTCGCTTTGGCACAAAACGGATGCGAAGGTCGCGAACGACTCATTCAGCCACAGGTCGTCCCACCAGGTCATGGTGACCAGATCCCCGAACCACATGTGCGCCATCTCATGCAGCACGGTCTCGGCGCGCCGCTCATAGGAAGCCCGGGTGACCTTGCTGCGGAAGACGTAGTCCTCCAGGAACGTCACCGCGCCCGCGTTTTCCATTGCGCCGGCATTGAATTCGGGGACGAACAGCTGGTCGTACTTGCCGAACGCGTACGGCATACCAAAGTGCTTGTGGTAGAAGCCAAATCCTTGCTTGGTCTGGGTGAACAGCCGCTCGGCGTCCATATGTTGCGCCAGCGAGGTCCGGCAGTAGATGCCCAGCGGGATCTCCCCGTGTTCGTCGATGTACGCGTCGTTCCACTCGGCATACGGGCCGGCGATCAAGGCCAGAAGATAGGTGCTCATCCGCGGAGTGGTGGCGAACGTGTGTACGCCGTTCTCGACTGACACCGTCGCGCCGTTGGAGATCACCTTCCAGTGCTTGGGTGCGGTCACCCTCACATCGAACGTCGCCTTGAGGTCGGGTTGGTCGAAGCAGGCGAACATGCGCTTGGCGTCGGCGGTTTCGAATTGCGAGTACAGGTACGTTTCATTGTCGACCGGGTCGACGAAGCGATGCAGGCCCTCGCCGGTGTTGGAGTAGCGGCAGTCGGCGTCGACGACGACGACGTTGTGTTTCTCGAGCCCGCGCAGTGGGATGCCGGTCGATTCGTCGTATCCGGAGACATCCAGTTCATGACCGTTGAGGCTGGCGCTGCGCACCGTCTCGGCGGCGATGTCGATGACCGTGTCGGCGCCGGGAAGTGCTTCGAACACCACGGTGGTCGTAGAGCGGAACGCTCGGTCCCCTGGAGCGCCTTTGCCGTCAGTGACATCGAGGTTGATCTGATAGTTGCCAACGGTGATCAGGGCGGCGCGTTCGACAGCCTGGTCGCGGGTGAGGTTAGGAAGGGCCACGAGTCCAACTTAAAGCGTGTCCGCGCCGCAAGGTCGAGCGAGTACGTCCGGGCGGGAACAGCGGCGAAGCGCCTACGGTTGTGCTAGACGGTGTTCTGACCGACGAGAGGACTGCGCTATGCCTGACCACGCCCCCGTGAAAAACCAAGCCGATTTCTGGTTCGATCCGCTGTGTCCGTGGTGCTGGATCACGTCCCGCTGGATCCTCGAGGTGGAGAAGGTTCGCGACATCGAGGTGAACTTCCACGTCATGAGCCTGGCGATACTCAACGAAAATCGCGAAGGCCTGCCCGACAAGTATCGCGAAATGATGAAGAGTGCGTGGGGGCCAGTGCGGGTGGCGATCGCCGCCGAGCAGGCCCATGGTGCCGGCGTGCTGGACCCGCTGTACACCGCCATGGGCACCCGGATTCACAACGAGGGCAAGAAAGACCTCGACGAGGTCATCAAGCTGTCGCTCGCCGACGCCGATCTGCCCGCGGAGCTGGCCGCGGCCGCGGAAAGTGACGCCTACGACGATGCGCTGCGCAAGAGTCACCACGCCGGGATGGACGCGGTGGGCGACGATGTCGGCACGCCGACCATCCATGTCAACGGTGTGGCGTTCTTCGGCCCGGTCCTCTCGAAAATCCCGCGCGGCGAGGAAGCGGGCAAGCTGTGGGACGCTTCGGTGACCTTCGCGTCGTACCCGCACTTCTTCGAACTCAAGCGGACCCGCACCGAGCCGCCCGAGTTCGACTAGCCTCGGACGGCGCGCGGCTGTAAGGATTGCGGGCATGCGCGTCTACCTCGGCTCTGACCACGCCGGATTCGAGCTCAAACAGCAGATCATCGAGCACCTCAAGAAATCCGGGCACGAGCCGATCGATTGCGGTGCCTTCAGCTACGACGCCGACGACGACTACCCGGCGTTTTGCATCGCCGCCGCCACGCGCACGGTGGCCGACCCGGACAGCTTGGGCATCGTGCTGGGAGGGTCGGGCAACGGTGAGCAGATCGCCGCGAACAAGGTCCCCGGAGCGCGGTGCGCACTGGCGTGGAGTGTCGAGACGGCGACGCTGGCTCGTGAACACAACAACGCCCAGTTGATCGGTATCGGCGGTCGCATGCATACCGTGGATGAGGCGCTGACCTTCGTGGATGCCTTCCTGGCCACGCCATGGTCGAAAGCTGAACGCCACCAACGGCGTATCGACATTCTCACCGAATACGAACGCACTCATCAAGCGCCGCCGGTACCCGGCGCGCAGGGTTAAGCGACGCCCGTGCCCGAAGGGCATACTCTGCACCGGCTGGCCCGGCTGCACCAGCGCCGATTCGCCCGCGCACCGGTTGCGGTGTCCAGCCCGCAGGGCCGATTCGCTGGTTCGGCCGCCCTGGTGGATGGCCGAGTGTTGCAGCGTGCCAGCGCCTGGGGCAAACACCTGTTTCATCACTACGCCGGCGGCCCGATCGTGCATGTGCATCTGGGTCTTTACGGCACCTTCACCGAATGGCAACGCGCAGGCGGTGCAGTCCTTCCGGAACCGGTCGGGCAGGTGCGGATGCGGATGGTCGGTGCTGACTACGGCACCGACTTGCGCGGCCCCACGGTATGCGAGGTGATCGACGAGGGCCAGGTCTCCGACGTGGTGGCCAAGCTCGGCCCCGACCCGTTGCGCAACGACGCCGATCCGTCGTGGGCGTGGAGCAGAATCATCAAGTCCCGCAGGCCTATTGGCGCATTGTTAATGGATCAGACCGTCGTCGCCGGCGTGGGCAATGTCTACCGCAGCGAGCTGTTGTTCCGCCATCACATCGACCCGTTCCGGCCCGGCCAGGCCATGAGCGAGGCGGAGTTCGACGCGGCGTGGACCGATCTGGTGGCGCTGATGAAGGTCGGCTTGCGCCGCGGCAAGATCATCGTGGTGCGGCCCGAACACGACCACGGCCCGCCGTCATACCGGCCCGGTCGGCCCCGGACGTATGTGTACCGGCGCGCCGGCGAGCCGTGCCGAGTGTGCGGAGGGCCGATCCGCACGGCAGTGCTGGAGGGCCGAAACGTGTTTTGGTGCCCGACCTGTCAAACGTGAACGAGCGCCCGTATAGGGCGAAACTCGCAGGTCGTTGGCGTAACGCTCAGATTGGCAGGAAACTGCCAGGACGAAACGCTGGCACGTATCGTTTCGACACAGCTTTCGTGGGCAACACTCGGGACTGTGAAAACTCTTCCACGTTTAGCTGCAACGATTTTCGCCGCAGCTGCTGCCTTGGGTCTGGGGGAGCCGGTGCCGCGGTCGCTCAAGCGCAACCGGCGCCCCTTCCGGATTACCGCTGGTGCCCGGGCCAATGGTGGGATCCGGGCTGGGGCCAGAACTGGGACGGCAACAACTGCCACGATGACCACCACCGCGACATGGATGGCTACGACCACAGCCATGATTGGAATGGCCCGGGCCCGGGCGGACCGGGGTGGCAACAACCGGAACCCTGGCAGCCGCCGCCCTGGCAGCCGCCGCCCTGGCAACACTGATCCCTTCGATGACCGGTCGGGGTGCGGGCCGCGAGGGCTCGCACCCCCAAACCCGGTCAATCCCCGGTCAGGCTTTCGCGGTAACTCCTAGCGCGGCGTAGACCTCATTGCTGAGGGCGACGCTGCGCGGGTCCGCGTTGGCCTTGGTCGAGTCGAAGCGATTCATCACGTACGCGTAGCCGATTCGGTGGTCCAAATCGACGAACCCGAACGAGCCGCCCAGGCCGCCGTGGCCGAAGATCCGCGGGTTGGGTCCGTTGGCACACCGCTGGTTCAGCATGTAGCCCAGACCCCATCCGTGGTCGGCGACCCGCGGTCCCAGCACCAAATCGGTGTCGAATCCGCCTTGGCATACCCGAACTAGGTCCATGTGCTCGCGGCTGAGCAGTTTCTCCTGGGCGAGCGCGTTGTAGAACGTCGCCAACCCGAGAGCAGACACCTGCCCGTTGGTACCGGGGAACTCGAGCTGGCGCCACAGCTGCAGATTGTGGGAGCCGAGTTCGTCGTCGGGGGCAAAACCCATCGAGATCGACAGCGCCGCTTTCGGGTGCTCAGTCAGGCTGGTCGGGTAGCCGGGGGCTTGCACGTCGGCCAGCAAGTCTCGCGCGTGCGGCTTGTTCACTCGCTCGGCGCAGCGGTGTTGCTCGGCCGGGGACAACCCGATGTGGATGTCGGCGCCGATCGGTTCGGCGATCTCGGTGCGCAGGTACTGACCGATCGTGCGACCGGTCACCCGGCGAAACACCTCGCCGAGGATGAAGCCGAAGGTCGTCATGTGGTAGCCCTGGGCGGTGCCTGGCTCCCACCACGGTTCCGAGGCGGCCAGTTGCTCACAGACAAAGTCCCAGACGGCGACCTTTTCCCAGCTAATCCGAGTGCGCGGTCCGATCACCCCGGAGCGGTGGCTCATCACCATCGCCAGGGTGATGTCCTGCTTGCCTGCCTGCCCGAACTCGGGCCAGTAGCGGGCTACCGGCGCCTGCAGGTCCAGCTCACCCCGGTCGGCGAGCTGGTGCACACAGGTGGACGTCAGGCCCTTGGTGCCGGACAGCACGGTGGTCAGGGTGTTCTGCTGCCAGGGATAGGTACCGGCAGCGTCAGCGGAGCCGCCCCACAGGTTGACGACGAGGTCCCCGTCGACCCACACCGCGACCGCCGCGCCGACCTCGTTGCGCAACGCAAAGTTGCGTACGAACTCTGCGCGTACTCCATCGAAGTCCCCCACGCATGAGCCGTATATCTCGACGTCCCCCATGGCGCCTTTCTGTCGAGCAACTGCCAGCCCGAGCGGGCGACGGGAATCGAACCCGCGTAGCTAGTTTGGAAGACTAGGGCTCTACCATTGAGCTACGCCCGCATGTATTTAGTCGAGCGTGACTGTAGCTGGCGGCAAAGATCAAATCTAATCGACGCGGTCTTGTGATCGCTCTGTGAAGTGCGCGAGGTCGCTGCGAAGCCGGTGCCGTCGGGCCTTAGGATCATCGAGGTCAGCGCGGGGTGTAGCGCAGCTTGGTAGCGCATCCGCTTTGGGAGCGGAAGGCCGCAGGTTCAAATCCTGTCACCCCGACCAGCACGACCGGCCCCGTGCCGCACGCACGGCCCACCGACCGCCAGGAACGAGCACCGAGGAGCACATCCGTGAAGAGCACCGTCGAGCAATTGAGCCCCACCCGGGTGCGCATCAATGTGGAGGTTCCTTTCGCAGAACTCGAGCCCGACTTCCAGCGGGCCTACAAAGAGCTGGCCAAGCAGGTGCGGCTGCCCGGCTTCCGGCCGGGTAAGGCACCGGCGAAGTTGTTGGAGGCGCGTTTTGGCCGGGAGGCGATGCTCGACCAGGTCGTCAACGAGGCGCTGCCCGCCCGGTATGGACAGGCGGTCGTGGAGTCGGAAGTGCAGCCGCTCGGCCAGCCCGACATCGAGGTCACCAAAAAGGAGTACGGCCAGGAATTGGCATTCACCGCCGAGGTCGACGTCCGCCCCAAGATCAGCCTTCCGGACCTGAATACGCTCACGGTTTCGGTGGATCCGATAGAGGTCAGCGACGAAGACGTCGACGCCGAATTGCAGTCCCTGCGTGCGCGGTTCGGCACCCTGACCGGAGTGGACCGGCCGGTGGCCGATGGTGACTTTGTCTCGATCGACTTGTCGGCCACCGTCAACGGCGAAGAGGTGCCGGGCGCCGCGGCGCAGGGGCTGTCCCACGAGGTCGGCTCTGGCCGGCTCATCGCAGGCCTCGACGAAGCGCTGGTCGGGTTGTCCGCCGATGAGTCCAAGGAGTTCACCGCGAAGTTGGCGACCGGCGAACACGCCGGGCAGGACGCGCAGGTGACCGTCACGGTCAGGTCGGTCAAGGAACGTGAGCTGCCCGAGCCCGACGACGAATTCGCGCAATTGGCCAGCGAGTTCGACACCGTTGAGGAATTGCGCTCCAACCTGCGCGAGCAGGTTGGCCGGGTCAAGCGCGGCCAGCAGGCCGAGCAGATTCGCAACGCCGCGATCGACGCTCTGCTCGAGCAGGTCGAGGTGCCGCTGCCGGAGACGATCGTGCAGGCGCAGGTCGACAGCACCCTTCATGGCGCCCTGCACAGCCTCAACCACGACGAAACCAAGCTCGAAGAGGTACTCGCCGAGCAAGGTAAGTCTCGCGAGCAGTTCGAGACCGAGACGCGCACCGCCGCAGAGACGGACGTCAAAAGGCAGCTGCTGCTGGATACGCTGGCCGACGAGTTGCAGGTCCAGGTCGGCCAGGACGACCTGACCGAGCGACTAGTCGCGACGTCCCGGCAATATGGCATCGAGCCGCAGCAGCTGGTGGCCTACCTTCAGGAGAACAACCAGCTCCCGGCCATGTTCGCCGATGTGCGCCGCGGGCTGGCCATTGCCGCGGTGGTCCAAGCGGCTACGGTCACCGATACCGCCGGAAACACCGTCGACACCACCGAGTTCTTTGGCAAGCGCCCGGAGGCCGACGAATCGGGCGGAGAGGCCGACGAGGCCGAGCCAGTTGGCGAGGCCGAGGAGGCCGCCGACGACGAAGCAGAGTGACCGCGCCATGACGCTGTGAGCGAACGCGCCCATTTCAGGGGGTGCGTGGCCGCGAAACGGCGGGCTCGGTTGGCTAGTGTCGGTGAATACAGATCTCGAGAAAGCAGGTAACCCAGTCGTGACTGACATGCGTTCGAACTCGCAGGGTCTCAACCTCACGGACTCGGTCTATGAGCGCTTGCTCTCCGAGCGCATCATCTTCCTGGGTTCGGAGGTGAGCGACGAAATCGCCAATCGGTTGTGCGCGCAGATTCTGTTGCTCGCCGCCGAGGACGCGACCAAGGACATTTCGCTGTACATCAATTCACCCGGCGGATCGATCAGTGCCGGGATGGCGATCTACGACACCATGGTCCTGGCGCCCTGTGACATCGCCACGTACGCCATGGGCATGGCCGCCTCGATGGGTGAATTCCTGTTGGCGGCCGGCACCAAGGGCAAGCGCTACGCACTGCCCCATGCTCGCATCCTGATGCACCAGCCGCTGGGCGGGGTGACCGGTAGCGCGGCCGACATCGCGATCCAGGCCGAGCAATTCGCCGTTATCAAGAAGGAGATGTTCCGGCTCAACGCCGAATTCACCGGACAGCCGATCGAGCGCATCGAGGCGGATTCCGATCGCGACCGCTGGTTCACCGCCCCGGAAGCCCTGGAATACGGGTTCGTCGATCACATCATTACCCGCGCTGCCCACATCACCAACGGAGAAGCCCAGTGAGTACTCAGCACCCTCAGATCCAGCCTCAGGCGCGCTACATCCTGCCGTCGTTCATCGAGCACTCCAGCTTCGGCATCAAGGAATCCAACCCCTACAACAAGCTGTTCGAGGAACGCATCATCTTCCTCGGCGTCCAGGTCGACGACGCGTCGGCGAACGACATCATGGCGCAGCTGCTGGTGTTGGAGTCGCTGGATCCCGACCGTGACATCACCATGTACATCAACTCGCCCGGTGGCGGATTCACCTCGTTGATGGCGATTTACGACACCATGCAGTACGTGCGCGCCGACATCCAGACGGTGTGCCTGGGTCAGGCCGCCTCGGCGGCGGCGGTGCTGCTGGCCGCCGGGACGCCGGGGAAGCGGATGGCGCTGCCCAACGCACGTGTGCTGATCCACCAGCCATCCCTGTCGGGCGTGATCCAGGGTCAGTTCTCTGACCTGGAGATCCAGGCCGCCGAAATCGAGCGGATGCGCACGCTGATGGAGACCACGCTGGCCCACCACACCGGCAGGGACGCCGCGACGATCCGCAAGGACACCGACCGGGACAAGATCCTGACCGCCGAAGAGGCCAAGGACTACGGGATCATCGACACCGTTCTGGAGTACCGGAAGCTCTCCGCGCAAACCACCTAGCTTTATCGGTGGTGACCCGCTGCGCCCGGCTCCGCCGCGCTTGCGATCACCACGAGGTTTCGTCCAGCGGGAACTGACGGCGAGTTTTCGACCGATTTTCGCCGTGGTTTCATGCTCGGCGCAGAACCCGTGCGACTTCGGCGATGTCGGCCGGCCCAACCCGGCAGCATCCGCCGACGATGCGCGCCCCGGCCGCCACCCACTCGCGGGCAAGCTGCCCGGAAGATTCAGTGAATTGCGAGGGACCCGTCCAGGTGTGGCGGCGGGTGTCCCAACGCTCACCGCTGTTCGGGTAGACGATTATCGGTTTGTCGATATTTGCCATGCGGATTGCGGGGAGCACGTCGTCTGGTGCACAGCAGTTGACTCCGATCGCGACGATCTCGGGGACCCCGGCGGCCACGGCAAACGCGTCGGCGAGCGGTTGCCCGGCGCGGGTTAGGGTCCCTTCGATGGTGTAGCTGAGCCAGGCCGGTACGCCGACTGAGTGAACGAGATTGACCAGCGCTTCGGCCTCGTCGACATCGGGCACGGTTTCCAGGGCGAGCACGTCCGCGCCGGCGGCGGCCAGGATCTCCAGCCGGGGTCGATGCCACTGCGTCAAAGCCGCGACGGACAGGCCGTAGCGTCCGCGGTATTCCGACCCGTCGGCCACGGCTGCGCCGTACGGTCCCACCGAGGCGGCGACGTAGAGGTTTTCGCCGCCCGCTTGGTCACGCGCCGTCTTAGCGAGTTCGACGCTACGGCGCAGCAGTCCGATGGCATCGTCTCGGTCCATCCCGTGGGACGCAAAGCCCTCGAACGATGCCTGGTAGCTGGCCGTCGTCGCGATCGTGGCACCGGCGCGAAAGTAGGCGGCGTGCACCGCGACGATCTCCTGCGGGTCGTCCGCGAGTAGCTTCGCCGACCACAACGGGTCGGAAAGGTCATGACCGCGCGCCTCCAGCTCGGTGGCCAAGCCGCCATCGAGCAGCACGGTTTCGTTGGGCAAAGCGAATCCCACCCGGCCACTGTAGGGTGATTGCTTGGGGGTCTGCCCAGACGTCGCGGGATCGCTCGCTTTGGACCGGCACCTCCACCGGAAGCAGGGGTCCGTCGGCGCACCAGCCTCGGTTGAATAACGACCGCGACACGCCAAAGACACGGAAAGCGCGCCTTTCCCGAGTGACGGGCGCCGTGTGGCTATATGTTTCATCCATACGGACAGGCATGAATACCACCGACGCGATTCGGCGTTAATGGTCGCGTCGGGCCCGATCAAACGGGTAGCGTCGGGGAATACATGCGGCACAGCAAGACGAACGGCGAACAGGAAGTAGGCCCTCAGCACCATGGCGCGCATCGGAGACGGCGGTGACCTGCTGAAGTGCTCGTTCTGCGGGAAGAGCCAGAAGCAAGTCAAAAAACTCATTGCTGGCCCTGGTGTCTACATCTGCGATGAATGCATCGATCTCTGCAACGAGATCATCGAAGAGGAGCTCGCCGATGCAGACGACGTCAAACTCGACGAACTCCCCAAGCCCGTTGAGATCCGAGAGTTCCTCGAGGGATACGTCATCGGGCAAGACATCGCCAAGCGGACGCTGGCTGTCGCGGTTTACAACCACTACAAGCGGATTCAGGCGGGTGAAAAGGGCCGTGACTCCCGGCACGAGCCGGTTGAGCTGACCAAGTCCAACATCTTGATGCTTGGACCGACCGGCTGCGGCAAGACCTACCTGGCCCAGACGCTCGCCAAGATGCTCAATGTGCCATTCGCCATCGCCGACGCCACCGCGCTGACCGAAGCCGGATACGTCGGTGAGGACGTCGAAAACATCTTGCTCAAACTCATCCAGGCCGCCGACTACGACGTCAAGCGCGCCGAGACCGGCATCATCTACATCGACGAGGTCGACAAGATCGCCCGCAAGAGCGAGAACCCGTCGATTACCCGTGACGTCTCCGGTGAGGGCGTTCAGCAGGCCCTGCTGAAAATTCTGGAGGGCACCCAGGCATCGGTTCCCCCGCAGGGCGGCCGCAAGCACCCGCACCAAGAGTTCATCCAGATCGACACCACCAACGTGCTGTTCATCGTCGCGGGCGCGTTCGCCGGGTTGGAAAAGATCATCTACGAGCGGGTCGGCAAGCGTGGTTTGGGCTTCGGCGCCGAGGTCCACTCCAAGGCCGAGATCGACACCACCGACCAGTTCGCCGATGTGATGCCCGAAGATCTGATCAAGTTCGGCTTGATCCCCGAATTCATCGGGCGGCTGCCGGTGGTTGCCTCGGTCACCAACCTGGACCGGGAGTCGTTGGTCAAGATCCTGTCCGAGCCGAAGAACGCTCTGGTCAAGCAGTACACCCGGCTTTTCGAGATGGACGGCGTGGAGCTCGAGTTCAGCGACGATGCGCTGGAAGCGATCGCCGATCAAGCGATCCATCGCGGTACGGGCGCCCGTGGCTTGCGGGCCATCATGGAAGAAGTCCTGCTGCCCGTGATGTATGACATCCCGAGTCGCGACGACGTCGCCAAGGTCGTGGTGACCAAGGAGACCGTGCAGGACAACGTGTTGCCGACGATCGTGCCGCGCAAGCCGTCGCGTACCGAGCGTCGCGACAAGAGCGCCTAGTACTGCAGCCGTAGATCGTGATCATTGGTGCTGGCGTCGTTTGTAGTGGGATTGTCGGGCTCGGTATTGGTGTCGTCGGCGCCATCGTGACCAGGCCAGCAGGGTCGTGACGGTGTGGTGGGTGACTAGGAGCAGGGCGTCGAAGAGACGTCGAAACTCGTTGACAGTCAACGCAATCAGTCCGGCTGGTGTGGGTTGGTGGTCGCGTTCGGTAGCCGCCGCTACGGCCAGGAAGGCATGGGCGAGCATGGCCAGGGTGGTCCAGCGGTGCCAGGAGGTCCAGCGGCGGACCTGGTGTTGGTCGAGGCCGGTGAGTCCTTTGGCGGTTTGGAAGGATTCCTCGATGCGCCAGCGTTGACCGGCCACGGCCACCAGGGTGCGCAACGGCGCCGGGTGTGGACTGTAGCAGCGCAGGTAGGCCAACTCGCCGGTGGCATCGTTGCGGCGGATCAGCAAATGATGGTGGCCGGTGTCGGTGTCGTCTTCAGGTTCGCCACGCGGCACTGGGGCGGCCACGCACTTGAGGCTGCGAACCCGCGCGCCGCGCACCGCCCTTGACAGCCCTATCGCGGTTCCGCGCCGACTTGCGCATGCGCTGGATCTACTGAATTTCTTGCTGGCCGATGTTCGCGACGGGTTGGGCCCGTACCTATCGATCTACCTGTTGCTTGGTCACCACTGGGACCAAGCGTCGATCGGGTTCGTCATGGCGGTCGGCGGCATCGGGACCATCGTCGCTCAAGCACCGGCCGGCGCGTTGGTGGACAGGAGCACGGCCAAGCGGGCGCTGATCATCGGCGGCGCGTTGACAATCACGGCTGGATCGTTGGCGATGCCGTTGTTCCCGGGCTTCGATTCGATCTCGGTACTGCAAGCTCTCACCGGGATCGCCGGCTCGGTTTTCGCCCCGGCTTTGGCCGCGGTCACTCTGGGTGTCGTCGGCCCAACATTTTTTCTCCCGGCGGATTGGACGAAATGAGTCGTTCAACCACGCAGGGAATGCGTCGGCCGCCGCCATTACCGGCGGTTTGGCCTACTTCTTCGGACCGGTGGTGGTGTTTTGGGTGCTTGCCGTCATGGCAGCCGCCAGTGTGGTTGCGAAGCTACGGATTCCGAGCGATGCGATCGACCATGACGTCGCCCGGGGCGTGGACCACGTGGCCGGAGAGCCACACAAGACGCCGTCCCGGCTGACGGTACTGCTGCGCAACCGCAGGCTGATGGTTTTCGCCGCGACGGTTATCACGTTCCACTTCGCCAATGCAGCGATGCTGCCGCTGGTCGGCCAACTGCTGGCGTTGCACAACAAAGACGTCGGGACCGCTCTGATGGCGGGCTGCATCGTGGCCGCGCAGGTCGTCATGGTGCCGGTGGCCTACGTTGCCGGCGCCAAGGCCGATTCTTGGGGGCGAAAGCCGCTCTTCCTGCTTGGATTCGCGGTCTTGGCCGTTCGTGGATTCCTCTACACGTTCTCGGATAACTCGTATTGGCTGGTCGGCGTGCAGCTGCTGGACGGCGTAGGAGCCGGTGTGTTCGGTGCGCTGTTTCCCCTCGTGGTCCAGGATGTGACGCATGGAAGCGGCCGGTTCAACGTCAGTCTGGGGGCGATAACGGCCGCGACGGGCATTGGCGCCGCAGTGTCGAATATTGCCGCGGGCTCAATCGTGGTCGCGGCCGGCTACAACGCCGCTTTCGCCTCCCTCGGTGCACTCGCCGGCGCGGGCTTCGTCTTGTATCTGATCGCGATGCCGGAAACGGCGCCTACGGACCAGGCACCAGAATGGCGGCGCCCAGAAGCGGGCGGCGCGTCCGTGTGACCAACGTGACCAACACCACAGTTTTGCATTGTCTGAACCGGCGTCGCCGCGCTGACTTCGGCTTTTAATTGCATACCCGCCGCGTGTGAGGGGTATGAGACGGCCATGTACACGGAAAAGCAGTGCCATAATTGGTACCGCCAGTGACATAAAACCGTGATGGCCGGGGAGTCACTTCGAGGCGCGTAACCTAAAGCTACGCGAAGTGCCTGTCCGGTTAACAAATGGAGGGCGGAGACGTGGATCCGAACGGCAGCGGAGCCGGGTCAGATTCTCTTAACGGGGCTTCTCATAACGGATCCGACCGTAAGCGCCTGGAACAAGTCGTCATTCGATTCGCCGGCGACTCCGGCGATGGCATGCAGCTCACCGGCGACCGATTCACTTCGGAGGCAGCACTTTTCGGCAACGACCTGGCGACCCAGCCGAACTATCCCGCCGAGATTCGCGCTCCTGCAGGCACGCTGCCCGGAGTCTCGTCCTTCCAAATTCAAATCGCCGATTACGACATCTTGACCGCTGGTGACCGACCCGACGTCCTCGTCGCGATGAATCCGGCAGCGCTCAAGGCCAATATCGATGACTTGCCGCGCGGTGGCATGGTGATCGCGAATTCCGACGAGTTCACCAAGCGCAACCTGACGAAAGTGGGCTACATAACGAACCCGCTCGAGTCCGACGAGCTGTCTGACTATGTGGTGCATTCCGTCGCGATGACCACGCTGACGCTGGGGGCCGTCGAGGCGATCGGCGCGTCGAAGAAGGACGGCCAGCGCGCCAAAAACATGTTCGCGCTGGGCCTTTTGTCATGGATGTACGGACGTCCGATCGAAACCAGCGAAAAGTTCATCAGGGAGAAGTTCGCCCGCAAGCCCGACGTCGCGGAGGCCAACGTATTGGCTCTCAAGGCTGGCTGGAACTACGGCGAAACGACCGAGGCTTTCGGCACCACCTACGAGGTTTCGCGGGCCAGCCTGGCGACCGGCGAATACCGCCAGATCTCGGGCAACACGGCACTGGCTTATGGAATCGTCGCGGCGGGTCAGCTGGCTGATATTCCAGTCGTGCTCGGCAGTTATCCGATCACGCCGGCCTCAGACATCCTGCACGAGCTGTCCAAACACAAGAACTTCAACGTGATCACCTTCCAGGCCGAAGACGAGATCGGCGGCATCTGCGCGGCGCTGGGTGCCGCCTACGGTGGTGCCCTGGGAGTCACCAGCACGTCCGGACCGGGAATCTCGCTCAAGTCGGAAGCGCTCGGCCTTGGTGTGATGACCGAATTGCCGTTGCTGGTGATCGACGTTCAGCGGGGCGGACCCTCGACCGGCCTACCCACCAAAACCGAGCAGGCGGACCTGCTGCAGGCGTTGTACGGCCGCAATGGGGAATCACCGGTTGCGGTGCTGGCGCCACGCTCGCCGTCCGATTGTTTCGAAACCGCGCTCGAGGCGGTGCGGATCGCGGTGTCGTATCACACCCCGGTAATCCTGTTGTCCGACGGTGCCATCGCCAACGGCTCCGAGCCATGGCGAATCCCGGACGTCAGCACGCTGGCGCCCATCAAGCACACCTACGCCAAGCCGGACGAGCCCTTCCAGCCCTATGCTCGCGACCCGGAGACGCTCGCTCGCCAATTCGCCGTTCCGGGCACTCCCGGCTTGGAGCACCGCATCGGTGGCCTGGAAGCGGCGAACGGCTCGGGCAACATCTCCTACGAGCCGGTCAACCACGACCTGATGGTTCGGTTGCGTAAGGCCAAGATCGACGGCATCTCGGTTCCCGATCTGGAAGTCGACGATCCGACCGGAGACGCTGAGCTGCTGCTGATTGGCTGGGGCAGCTCGTACGGCCCGATAGGTGAAGCCTGCCGGCGCGCTCGGCGCAAGGGCATCAAGGTCGCGCATGCCCATTTGCGCCATCTCAGCCCCTTCCCGGCGAACCTAGGTGATGTCCTGCGGCGTTACCCGCAAGTGGTGGCACCGGAGATGAACCTCGGCCAGCTGGCGCTGATACTTCGCGGCAAGTATCTGGTCGACGTGCAATCGGTCAGCAAAGTCCAGGGCGTCGCGTTCCTCGCCGATGAGATTGGGCGCGTTATCAGGGCCGCGCTAAACGGGACACTGGCCGAAATCGAGCAAGATAAGACGATGGTCGCCAGAATGGCGGCAGCAACGGTTGGAGCGGGAGCTAGCGCATGACCGACGTGATCGGCAATCTGGCGGGCACAGACCTCGGGTTGACTCCGAGGTTGGCGAAAAACGACGGGGTGCCCGCTACGGATCAGCCGCAGAAGGCCAAGGACTTCACCAGCGACCAAGAGGTCCGCTGGTGTCCGGGCTGTGGTGACTACGTCATCCTCAACACCATCCGCAACTTCCTGCCCGAGCTGGGGCTGCGTCGCGAAAACATCGTGTTCATCAGCGGCATCGGCTGCTCCAGCAGGTTCCCGTATTACCTGGAGACCTACGGGTTCCACTCGATCCACGGCCGTGCGCCGGCTATCGCGACCGGTCTGGCGCTGGCTCGCGAGGACCTGTCGGTATGGGTGGTCACTGGCGACGGCGACGCATTGTCGATCGGCGGCAACCACCTGATTCACGCGCTGCGCCGCAACGTCAACATCACGATCCTGTTGTTCAACAACCGCATCTACGGGCTGACCAAAGGCCAGTACTCGCCGACGTCGGAGGTCGGCAAGGTCACCAAGTCGACACCGATGGGGTCGCTGGATCACCCGTTCAACCCGGCGTCATTGGCGCTCGGCGCAGAGGCGACGTTTGTCGGCCGCGCACTCGACTCCGACCGCAACGGACTATCGGAGGTATTGCGCGCCGCCGCAGAGCACCGCGGTGCTGCGGTGGTCGAAATCCTGCAAGACTGCCCCATCTTCAACGACGGCTCGTTTGACGTGCTGCGCAAGGAGGGCGCCGAAGAGCGGGTGATCTATGTCCGTCATGGTGAGCCGATAATCTTCGGCGCCGACGGCGAATACTGCGTGGTGAAATCCGGCTTCGGCCTCGACGTGGCCAAGACCGCCGACGTGGCTGTCGACGAGATCGTGGTGCACGACGCGCACGCCGACGACTCGGCCTACGCTTTTGCGCTGTCCCGGCTGTCCGATCAGAATCTCGAGCACACCGTGCTGGGCATCTTCCGCGACGTCAGCCGGCCCACTTACGATGACGCGGCGCGCTCACAGGTCCGTGCTGCGCGGACATCGACCCCGTTTGACGCCGTCGCCCTGCAATCGCTGTTGCGTGGGCGCGACACCTGGACCGTCGACTAAGGTGGGCGAGTCCGTGCCCGACGCAGTCTCACTGGCCGGGGTGGTGCTCGCTGGCGGTGCATCACGACGCATGGGCCGCGATAAGGCCAGCCTCCCGATCCCTGCACCTTCCGGTGAGGTCAACGCGACCACAATGGTCGAGTATGTGGTCGGCATTCTCCAACAGCGCTGCGACCCGGTTTTCGTGATGGCCGCCCAGGGGCAGCGGCTGCCCGAACTGCAGGCTCGGGTCATGCGCGACGAACTGCGGGGGCTGGGGCCATTACCCGCGACCGGGCGGGCGTTGCGTGCGGCCGCCGACGCTGGTGCTCGGCTCGCGTTCGTCTGCGCCGTCGACATGCCGTTCCTGGCCGTCGAACTCATCGATGATCTCACTCGCAGGGCTGTTGAGACCGGTGCGGAAGTGGTGCTGCCATGGGATGGCCAGGACCACTACCTGGCCGCGGTGTACCGGACTGACCTGGCCGACCGTGTCGACGCGCTGGTAGCCGCTGGCGAGCGCAAGATGCGTGCCTTGGTTGACGTCTCAGATGCACAGCGCATCGTGACGTCGGATTCGCGGTCCCTGACGAATGTCAACACCGACGCTGAGTTGCGCGCCCTAGCGCAGCCCCGCAGCTAAGAGCAACCCCGCCCGGCCGCCGGGTCGCCGAAATTTTGTCGCACAGGCTCAAACCGTTGCCGCATAAATTCTGTGTAAAAAATAGCGCATCGTGAACCGTCCGCGAAAATTTCAGCAATTTTATTTGACGTAAGATTAATCTTTGCTTCCCGTTGTTCTAATGGCTTGGGACAGCCCGCGGATGGTGAAGACTGTCAATCCGATCGGCCGTTGTGATCTGTTGGCGCAGCAGCGATTTCGGGATGACGATTGCACGTAGGCAGATGCTGCGGTGCAGCACGCTTGGCGTTGGCGGCAAACTCTAGGCCCTGCGGGCAAATTTGCTTTGCGTAAATCGCAAGAACGCATTGCTCTCTCAGGGCCACTTGGGAGTGGCGGCGCTGCGTCTGCGGCCATGGTTGCCGCCACATCGTCGGTGACGAGCGAAAGTCATTGCAGCGGTGTGTAATTAGGCGAAATCTGTTACCGGTATGGGCAATACGACAGTTACCAGCTATCGGACAGGTGTAATCGGCTGGTGCCGATTCCTCTATGACGAACACTGTTGTGACAGAATCTAATTCGATGAACCTCCCGGTAATTCCTGCTTTGTCCCGACGTGGCGTGCGACAGATGGGCGTAACTTGCTGTAAGCTCCGCCGGCTTGCCGTCAGTTGACCGGGTTCGTTAAAGCCATCGGCGGATGGGTGTCGTCACGGCAAATGCGTGTGCCAGCTCACAAAATATGCGTGATTCGGCTCACGATTGAGTCGTGAAGGCTATCGATGGGTACGCGCCGAAAATGCGCAGCTGACCTGCGATAACAATTTCGCGACTGCGCTGTAATTGGCTCGTTATCGAACCGAGATATCCGTTTTCCGAAGATGACGAATGCAGCTTGGTCTCGTACGGTCCCTGTTAGCCCGCAACGGGTTACGTAAGAGTAACGCGAAAATTGAATCACGGACCCGCGTGTGAGCGGGGCTGCGGACGGCAAGAGCCCGCCCGCGGCCGGTGGGTAGCAGCCCGCCGGGCAGATCAGGCCCCCGCTGTCGTGCCCGAACGAGACGGCACGTCCCAGAGCACCTATCTCGGACAAACCAAGCACCTTTAGCCCACATCGTGGGCTTGCTTTGGCGCGCGCGCACCGCGAAAGGAACCAATATTGAAGAACGTCCGTAAGACGCTCATTCTGGCCGCTATCACCGGCACGCTCGTGACCATCCCATCGGCCAGCGCCAACGCGGAGCCGATGGGCTTTGACCCGAACGTGGCACCCGCCGGGGCCGCTCCAGACGCGCCGCCGGCCCCGGACGCCCCGGCGCCTGACGCCCCTCCAGCTCCGGCGCCGGTGGGTTTTGACCCGAACGTTCCCCCGCCGCCCCCGGGCCCGGACGCCCCGCCGCCGGCTCCCGTGGGTTTTGACCCGAACGTGCCGCCGCCTCCTGCCCCGGACGCCCCGCCACCGCCTGTGAAGGCCTACAGCGTGAACTGGGATGCCATCGCGCAGTGCGAGTCGGGTGGAAACTGGGCGATCAGTACCGGTAACGGCTTCGCCGGCGGCCTGCAGTTCACGTCGAGCACCTGGCACGCTAACGGTGGCTCGGGTTCCCCGGCCGGCGCGAGCCGGGAGGAGCAGATCCGGGTGGCCGAGAACGTGCTGCACTCGCAGGGCATCGGCGCCTGGCCGGTCTGCGGTCGGCGCGGCTGACCCACGGCCGCAATCGACGGCTTCGCCGTCATAGAGGTAAGGAGTGCCGGGCCTCGTGCCCGGCACTCCTTATCTCCAGGGGTTGCTGCCCCGGACGTACCTGATTTCCGTCGGGTAGCGTCGGGGGCCGTGACCGCAACGCCGCGCGAATTCGAGATCGTGTTGTACGGGGCGACCGGCTTCGTCGGGAAGCTGACCGCCGAATACCTGGCAAGGTCAGGGCCCGACGTGCGGATCGCGCTGGCCGGCAGGTCAACCGAACGCTTGCGCGCCGTTCGCGACACTCTGGGCCAATCCGCGCAGTCCTGGCCAGTTCTGGTCGCCGATGCCTCGTCGCCGTCGACGCTGAACGAGATGGCGGCCCGCACACAAGTCGTCGTCACCACGGTCGGGCCCTACACCCGCTATGGGTTGCCGCTGGTGGCCGCGTGCGCCGCCGCGGGCACCGATTACGCCGACCTGACCGGTGAGGCGATGTTTGTCCGCGACAGCATCGACCTGTACCACAAGCAGGCCGCCGATACCGGTGCCCGCATTGTGCATGCCTGCGGATTCGATTCCGTCCCTTCGGATCTCAGCGTGTATGCGCTATACCGGGCGGCACAAGACCACGGCGCCGGCGAGCTCGTCGGCACCGACCTCGTCGTCCGGTCCTTCTCCGGCGGGTTCTCCGGCGGCACCATCGCGTCGATGATCGAAGTGCTGAACACAGCTTCCCGCGATCCCGACGCACGCCGCCAACTTGCCGACCCGTACACGCTGAGCACCGACCGCAGCGCCGAACCTGAACTCGGCCCGCAGCCCGACCTGCCGTGGCGTCGTGGTCATCAGATCGCGCCGGAACTGGCCGGCCTCTGGACGGCGGGATTCGTGATGGCGCCCTACAACACCCGAATCGTGCGCCGCAGCAACGCATTACTGGACTGGGCTTACGGCCGCCAGTTCCGCTACAGCGAAAGCATGAGCCTGGGGTCGTCGTCGCTCGCGCCACTGGCATCCGCCGCGGTGAGCGGGGTCGCCAGCGCAACCTTTGGATTGGGCAGCCGCTACTTTCGGCTGCTGCCGCGTCGGCTGCTGGAGCGCGTCGTCCCCAAACCCGGGACCGGCCCGAGTGCGGCGGCTCGGGAGCGCGGCTACTACCGGATCGAGACTTACACCAGCACAACCAGCGGCGCCCGTTATGTAGCGCGCATGGAGCAGCGGGGAGACCCCGGCTATAAGGCGACCTCGGTGCTGTTGGGTGAGTGCGGCCTTGCGCTTGCATTCGACCGCGACAAGCTCTCAGACCTGCGTGGCGTGCTCACACCCGCGGCCGCGATGGGTGATGCGTTACTGGCGAGATTCCCCGCCGCCGATGTGACATTGCAGGTCGATCCGCTGGCCGAGTGACCCCGCTCACCTGCAAATTTGGGCACTTACACCGGGGTAAACGGTGCTCCCTAGAATTGACGGGTGACCGCCAGCCGCAGCTCCGCCACCGACCTGCCCAAGTCCTGGGATCCCGGTGCGATAGAGAGCGCGATCTACCAGAAGTGGCTGGATGCGGGCTACTTCGCGGCGGACGCAACTAGCACCAAACCCGCGTACTCGATCGTGCTGCCACCGCCGAATGTGACCGGCAGCCTTCACATGGGCCACGCGCTGGAACACACCATGATGGACGCCCTGACCCGCCGCAAGCGAATGCAGGGCTACGAGGTGTTGTGGCAACCCGGCATGGACCACGCGGGTATCGCGACCCAGAGCGTGGTGGAAAACCAACTCGCGGTCGATGGCAAGACCAAAGAGGACTTCGGCCGCGAGCTGTTCATCGAGAAGGTCTGGGATTGGAAGCGTGAGTCTGGCGGTGCCATCGGTGGCCAGATGCGCCGGCTCGGTGACGGGGTGGACTGGAGCCGCGACCGGTTCACCATGGACGAGGGGCTGTCGCGGGCGGTGCGGACCATCTTCAAGCGGCTCTACGACGCCGGGCTGATCTACCAGGCCGAGCGGCTGGTCAACTGGTCGCCGGTACTTCAGACCGCAATCTCGGATCTCGAGGTCAACTATGTTGACGTCGAAGGTGAGCTGGTGTCGTTCCGGTACGGCTCGCTGGAGGACTCGCAACCTCACATCGTGGTCGCCACCACCCGGGTCGAGACGATGTTGGGCGATACCGCGATCGCGGTACACCCCGATGACGAGCGCTACCGCCACCTCGTCGGTACCAGCCTGCCGCACCCTTTTGTGGACCGGCAGCTCGTCATTGTCGCCGACGAGCATGTGGACCCCGAATTCGGCACCGGAGCCGTCAAAGTCACGCCCGCGCACGACCCCAACGACTTCGAGATCGGGCTGCGGCACAGCTTGCCGATGATCTCGATTCTGGACACCAAGGGCCGGATCGTGGATACCGGAACGCAATTCGACGGCATGGATCGTTTCCAGGCTCGTATCGCGGTGCGCGAGGCTCTGGCGGCCCAGGGCCGAATCGTCGAAGAGAAACGGCCCTACCTGCACAGCGTCGGACACTCGGAGCGCAGCGGCGAGCCGATCGAGCCGCGGCTGTCGCTGCAGTGGTGGGTCCGGGTGGAGTCGCTGGCCAAGGCCGCCGGCGACGCAGTCCGCAACGGGGACACCGTGATTCATCCCGCCAGCCTGGAACCGCGCTGGTTCGCCTGGGTCGACGACATGCACGACTGGTGCATCTCGCGGCAGCTGTGGTGGGGCCACCGTATCCCGATCTGGTACGGGCCCAACGGCGAACAGGTGTGCGTCGGTCCGGACGAGACTCCCCCGGAGGGCTGGGAGCAGGACCCCGACGTGCTGGATACCTGGTTCTCGTCGGCGCTGTGGCCGTTCTCCACGCTGGGCTGGCCGGAAGAGACTCCGGAACTGGAAAAGTTCTATCCGACAAGCGTTCTGGTCACCGGCTACGACATCTTGTTCTTCTGGGTGGCCAGAATGATGATGTTCGGCACCTTCGTCGGCGGCGACGACGCCATCACCCTGGACGGCCGCCGAGGCCCGCAGGTGCCGTTCACGGATGTGTTCCTACATGGGCTGATCCGTGACGAATTCGGCCGCAAGATGAGTAAGTCCAAGGGCAACGTCATCGACCCGCTGGACTGGGTGGAGATGTTCGGGGCCGACGCGCTGCGGTTCACGCTGGCCCGCGGCGCCAGCCCCGGTGGTGATCTGTCCGTCGGCGAGGACGCCGTCCGGGCCTCGCGCAGTTTCGTTACCAAGCTGTTCAATGCCACCCGGTTCGCGCTGCTCAACGGTGCCAGCCCGGCGCCGCTGCCCGAACTTGCTGACCTGACCGCCGAGGACAGCTGGATCTTGGGACGGATGGAGGAGGTTCGCGCCGAAGTTGATTCGGCGTTCGACGGCTACGAGTTCGGCCGGGCCTGCGAGGCGCTCTATCACTTCACATGGGACGAATTCTGCGACTGGTATGTCGAATTGGCGAAGGTGCAGCTTGCCGACGGCCTCGCGCATACCACCGCCGTGCTGGCCGCGGTACTCGATACACTGCTGCGGCTGCTGCACCCGGTGATCCCGTTCGTCACCGAGGCGCTGTGGCAAGCACTGACCGGCGGAGAGTCGCTGGTGGTCGCCGACTGGCCGACGCCGTCCGGGGTCAGCCTGGATCCCATTGCCGCCCAGCGGGTCAGCGATATGCAAAAGCTGGTGACCGAGGTCCGTCGGTTCCGCAGCGATCAGGGTCTGGCGGACCGGCAGAAGGTGCCGGCCCGCTTGGTCGGTGCTGGGAATCTGAGCGCACAGGTGATGGCCCTGACCTCGCTGGCCACACCGGGTCCCGAGTTCAGCCCCTCGGCGTCACTGGAGGTCCGGCTCGGGCCCAGCATGGACCACACCGTCCTCGAACTCGACACCTCGGGCACCATCGACGTCTCCGCCGAGCGCCGCCGCCTGGAAAAGGACCTGGCCGCAGCGCAAAAGGAGCTGGAATCGACCACCGCCAAATTGACCAACGCGGACTTTTTGGCCAAGGCTCCGCAAGACGTCGTCGGCAAGATTCGGGACCGTCAGCGCCTGGCCCAGGAGGAAACCGACCGGATCAACGCGCGGCTGGCCGGGCTGTAATGAGTGTTCAATGACTGAGCCGTCCGAGTGGCCTGAGCACCGCGAAGCTACCAGCCTGGCTCCCACCCCGGACGAGATCGCGTCCCTATGGCAGGTCGAGCATCTGTTGGATCAACGCTGGCCGGAGACCCGCATCGAGCCGAGCCTGACCCGGATCAGCGCATTGATGGACTTGCTGGGCTCACCGCAACTGGCCTACCCGTCGATCCACATCGCGGGCACCAACGGCAAGACCTCGGTTTCGCGGATGGTCGACGCGCTGGTGACCGCGCTGCAACGGCGCACCGGGCGAACCACCAGCCCGCACCTGCAATCGGCGGTCGAACGCATCGCAATCGATTCAAAACCGATCACTCCCGCCCAGTACGTGGCGACCTACCGGGAGATTGAGCCGTTCGTGCAGATGATCGATGCGAAGTCGCAGTCCGCCGGTGGGCCGCCGATGAGCAAGTTCGAGGTCCTGACCGCGATGGCGTTCGCCGCGTTCGCCGACGCCCCCGTCGACGTCGCGGTGGTCGAGGTGGGGATGGGCGGGCGTTGGGATGCCACCAACGTGATCAAGGCACCGGTTGCGGTCATTACCCCGATCGCCATCGACCACGTCGAATACCTCGGCGACGATATCGCCGGCATCGCCGGCGAGAAGGCCGGCATCATCACCAAGGCCGACGACGGTTCGCCGGATACCGTCGCGGTCATCGCACGTCAGGTGCCGGAAGCGATGGAAGTGCTGTTGGCCCAATCAGTGCGGGCCGACGCTGCGGTGGCCCGCGAGGATTCGGAGTTCGCAGTGTTGGGCCGTCAGGTTGCGATCGGCGGACAGGTGCTGCAGCTGCAAGGTCTTGGCGGGGTGTATTCCGATGTCTACCTGCCGCTGCACGGCGAACATCAGGCGCACAACGCTGCGGTGGCACTCGCGGCGGTCGAGGCCTTTTTCGGCGCTGGTGCGCAGCGCCAGCTCGACGTCGAGGCTGTCCGGGCCGGTTTCGCTGCCGTCACCAGCCCGGGCCGGCTGGAGCGCATGCGGAGCGCACCCACGGTATTCATCGATGCCGCGCACAATCCGGCCGGTGCGGCCGCGCTGGCGCAGACTCTGGCCGGCGAATTCGACTTCCGATTTCTGGTCGGCGTGCTCAGCGTGCTGGCCGACAAGGACGTTGACGGCATCCTCGCGGCATTGGAGCCGGTGTTCGATTTCGTCGTCGTGACCCACAACGGGTCCCCGCGGGCACTGGACGTCGAGTCGCTGGCGCTGGCGGCGCGGGAGCGGTTCGGACCCGATCGAGTCAGCACCGCCGAGAACCTGCGCGACGCCATCGACGTCGCAACCGCGCTGGTCGACGACGCTGCGGTGGATGGGCAAGCTGAAGCTTTCGCAGGCACCGGGATCGTCATCACCGGCTCGGTCCTCACCGCCGGGGCGGCACGGACCCTGTTTGGTCGTGATCCGGAATGACCCACCCGGAGTCGCCTGAGAACCCTGAGGAGCGGGCCCCGGCGCCACCGGCAGACCCGTGGAAGAGCTTCAGTGCGGTGATGGCCGCGACGCTGATTCTGGAAGCGATCGTGGTGTTGCTGGCGATTCCGGTGGTAGGCGCGGTTGGCGGTGGGCTGACTTCGGTGTCGCTCGGCTATTTGATCGGCCTGGCCGCACTGCTCATCCTGCTTGCCGGGCTGCAGCGCAGATCCTGGGCGATCTGGGCGAACTTGGGTGTCCAAGTGCTCCTGCTCGCCGGCTTCGCGGTGTACCCGGGTGTGGGATTCATCGGGGTGCTGTTCACCGGATTGTGGGCCTTGATCGCGTACTTCCGGGCAGAGGTCCGGCGACGCAGGCAATACGGGCAGTTGCCGCCCGACTGATCGCCACCCGGTTCTGTACGCTGTCCGCCGTGACCGAACGGACACTGGTACTGATCAAGCCGGACGGCGTCGAGCGGCAGCTGGTAGGGGAAATCATTAGCCGCATCGAGCGAAAAGGCCTGACCATCGCTGCGCTGGAGCTCCGGCACGTCAGCCAAGATCTGGCCGCCCAGCATTACGCGGAACACGAAGGTAAACCATTCTTCGGGCCGTTGCTGGAGTTCATCACTTCGGGACCGGTGGTGGCGGCAATCGTGGAGGGGCCGCGGGCGATTGCGGCGTTTCGGCAGCTCGCGGGTGGCACCGACCCGGTGGAGAATGCCACGCCCGGCACAATTCGGGGCGATTTTGGGCTGGAGACGCAGTTCAACCTGGTGCACGGGTCCGATTCGACCGAGTCTGCGAAGCGCGAAATCGGGCTCTGGTTTCCCGGCGCTTAGCGTTGCGACGATCGGGGCCGCACCGGGCGCTGAGCGGGTTTGCTTAACTGCCCTGGATCAGGGGAGGGTGGGCCCGCCAAGTGATGTGGGATACTGATGGCGGGTGAACGTCGCCGGACCGGCGTCAGACACCCGAATGAAGACTTAGACAAGCGCGACCATCGCCACCCCGCGTTGGTGCGCGGCATGTCAGGCCGTCATTCAGCACGGCGCCGAGTGAGTTCTACCTGAACGGCTCGGGGCGAGACCATCACAAGCCCGGGAGAAGTTACCCGGGTCCATAGCGAAGCCCTCGCGTGGCCGCGTTGCAAGAACGCGCCCGGGGGCTTGAGGAGAATACGTGGTAGACGGTGCACCATCTGCAGACCCATCCGAAGAGCCGACCCGGCACGAGGAATTGCCGGATCGCCTAAGAGTCCATTCGCTGGCACGAACGCTGGGGACCACCAGCAAGCGCGTGCTGGACGCGCTGAGCGCACTCGATGGACGAATCCGCAGCGCACATTCCACTGTGGACCGTGATGACGCGCTGCGGGTACGCGATCTGCTAGCTGGCGCTCAGCCCCTAAAAAGCACTGAAAACACAGACAGCAGCGCGGCTGAAGCGGACGAACCCGAATCCCGCCTGATGCTGGAGACCGCGATCGAGCGGCCGCATTACATGCCATTGTTCGTCGCGCCGCAGCCGATAAAGACCGACGATGACGACGGTAGCGGCGACGACGATATCGACTCCGATGATTCCGACACCGACGACGAAGACCAGACCGATCGCCCGGCCAACCGGCGGCGACGTCGCGGCCGTCGAGGTCGTGGCCGCGGACGCGGTGAACAGGGCGGATCCGACGGCCAAACGGAGGAGGCCGATGACGACGAGGAGGCTCAACACCGGGCCCAAAAACCGGCCCAACCGGACTCCTCGGAATCTGAGGACGCCGACGGCCAAGACTCCGATGACTCTGACACCGGTGACGACGGTTCGGCGGAGGGGGGCAGTCGCCGCCGCCGCAGGCGCCGGCGCCGCAAATCGGGATCGGGTGACGACAACGACGAGGGTCCAGCGCCCGACGACCCGCCCAACACGGTGGTGCACCAGCGGGCGCCACGCAACGGCAAGAACGGTGCCGCCGACGATGCTGAGAACGGCGCATCGAGCGCCGAGATCAAGGGCATCGACGGCTCGACTCGACTGGAGGCCAAGCGGCAACGGCGCCGAGACGGACGCGATGCCGGACGGCGCCGCCTACCGGTACTGACCGAGGCAGAGTTCCTGGCGCGCCGTGAGGCCGTCGAACGGGTCATGGTCGTGCGCGACAGGGTCCGCACCGAGCCACCGCATCAGGGCTCGCGGTATACCCAGATCGCGGTGCTTGAAGACGGCATCGTCGTTGAGCACTTCGTGACGTCGGCCGCCTCGGCTTCCCTGGTGGGCAACATCTACCTCGGGATCGTGCAGAACGTACTGCCCTCGATGGAGGCGGCTTTCGTCGACATCGGTCGCGGCCGCAACGGCGTGCTCTACGCCGGAGAAGTCAACTGGGAAGCCGCGGGACTAGGCGGGTCTGACCGCAAGATCGAACAGGCGCTCAAACCCGGCGACTATATCGTGGTCCAGGTCAGCAAGGACCCGGTCGGGCACAAGGGCGCACGGCTCACTACGCAGGTGTCACTGGCGGGTCGGTACCTGGTTTATGTGCCGGGCGCGTCGTCGACCGGGATCAGCCGCAAGCTGCCCGACACCGAACGCCAACGGCTCAAAGAGATCCTGCGCGAAGTGGTGCCGTCCGAAGCCGGGGTGATCATCCGCACTGCGTCCGAGGGTGTCAAAGAGGACGACATCCGCAGCGACGTGACCCGTCTGCAGGAGCGCTGGAAACAAATTGAGGCCAAGGCAACCGAGATCAAGGAGAAGGCTGCTGGCGCTGCGGTAGCGCTCTACGAAGAGCCGGACGTGTTGGTCAAGGTCATTCGTGACTTGTTCAACGAGGACTTCGCTGGCCTCGTCGTCTCCGGCGACGAGGCTTGGAACACAATCACCGAGTACGTGAATTCTGTTGCTCCCGAACTAGTTTCCAAGCTGACAAAGTACGAGCCCGCCACGGGGCCGGAGGGGAATGCCGGACCGGATGTGTTCGCGGTGCATCGCATCGACGAGCAACTCGCCAAAGCGATGGACCGCAAGGTGTGGCTGCCGTCGGGCGGCACGCTGGTGATTGACCGGACCGAGGCCATGACGGTGGTCGACGTCAACACCGGCAAGTTCACCGGGTCCGGGGGCAACCTCGAACAGACGGTCACGAAGAACAACCTGGAGGCGGCCGAGGAGATCGTCCGCCAACTGCGACTGCGCGACATCGGCGGCATCGTGGTCATCGACTTCATCGATATGGTGCTGGAGTCCAACCGCGATTTGGTGTTGCGTCGGCTGACCGAGGCGCTGGCCCGCGACCGCACCCGCCATCAGGTGTCCGAGGTCACTTCGCTGGGCTTGATTCAACTGACCCGCAAGCGGTTGGGAACCGGGCTGATCGAGGCGTTCTCGACATCGTGTCCGAACTGCGGCGGTCGCGGGATCCTGCTGCACACCGATCCGGTGGATTCGGCTCCGTCGAACGGGCGCAAGTCCGAGTCCGGTGGTCGCCGGGGCAGGCGATCTAAGAAGAGCCGAGCCGAAGAGCCAGTGGTGGCCAAGGTGCCCGCGCATGCTCCCGGCGAGCACCCGATGTTCAAGGCGATGGCCGCCGGCTCGTCGGGGCAGGCTGCCCACAGTGACGAAGAATCCGGCGAGTCCGCCGAGGAAGCCGCCGGCGAGCTCGACGAGCAGAAGCAAGTGAGTGCTGCCGACTTGGAGGACACCGACCGGGAGGACTTCGAGGACTCCGACGAAGACACTGAAGAAGACGAAGACACTGAAGAAGACGAAGACGCTGAGGACGACGACGACACTGAGGACGACGAAGACGAGCTCGACGACGAGGACCTCGACGACGAGGAAGACCTTGGTGACGATGACGAGGATCTCGAGCTGGATGACGACGATCTGGACGTCGAGGATTCCGACTCCGAGCCCGACGACTCCGACGCCGACACCGCGGAGAGCTCCGTCAACGTCGGGTCGCCGTTCGGACGGCCGCGTCGGCGGCGCGCGGCGGGCAGGCCGGCCGGTCCGCCGATCCACACGGACTGAACTGCACCACTGTGGACCAGCGGTCGCGGCCGGTTTGACCCTGTAGCCGCTGGTCACGTACCCTTGGACAGTTGTCGCCAGGCCAGGCGAGTAGACTGACCCGGCGACGATGCGGGCCGGTAGCGGCCCGGGACTCCCGGGCCATCGGCGCGGATCCGCGTCCCAGACCCACCACGCACACCGGCCGGTGGCGCGCGCGTGAAGCGCCGAGCAAGCGGCTGAGCAGAGGCTAGAAGAGAAGGCAGGAGCAACGATGGCGACCTACGCAATCGTCAAGACGGGCGGCAAGCAGTACAAGGTCGCCGTCGGAGACGTGGTCAAGGTCGAGAAGCTTGACTCCGAGCCGGGTTCGAACGTGTCACTGCCGGTCACCCTGGTAGTAGACGGTGCGAAGGTGACCACCGATGCCGCCGCGCTGGTCAAGGTGGCAGTGACCGGCGAGGTGCTCGAGCACACCAAGGGCCCCAAGATCCGTATCCACAAATTCAAGAACAAGACCGGCTACCACAAGCGTCAGGGACACCGTCAGCAGCTGACGGTCCTGAAGGTCACCGGTATCGCGTGATGAGCCGTCAGGCGAAGAACAGACAATACTGAGCGGAGTCCATAAACATGGCACACAAGAAGGGCGCTTCCAGCTCGCGCAACGGTCGCGATTCCAACGCTCAGCGGCTGGGCGTCAAGCGGTTCGGCGGCCAGATCGTCAAGGCCGGTGAAATCCTCGTCCGGCAGCGCGGCACCAAATTCCATCCTGGCGCGGGCGTCGGGCGCGGAGGCGACGACACGTTGTTCGCCACGGAAGCCGGAGCCGTCGAGTTCGGGGTCAAGCGCGGACGCAAGACCGTCAGCATCGTCGCGGCCGGACAGACTACCGACTGAAGTTCTTTTCCCGGGCACCCAGCCCGGCTGCATCGGCGCCCGGCGGTAATTTGATTGCCTGGCTCCTCAGCTGGCCGTTCCGGCCCGCTTCGTCGCCAGGCGAAGGTGAGAGGACCCTCGATGCCTCGGTTTGTCGATCGCGTCGTCATCCACGCGCGCGCGGGTTCCGGCGGTAACGGCTGCGCGTCGGTTCATCGCGAGAAATTCAAGCCGCTGGGCGGCCCCGACGGCGGCAATGGTGGTCGCGGCGGCAGCATCATCTTCGTCGTCGACCCTCAGGTCCACACCTTGCTGGACTTCCACTTCCATCCACACATCACCGCGCCGTCCGGCAAACAGGGGATGGGCAACAACCGCGACGGCGCCGCCGGCGCGGACCGAGAAGTGAAGGTCCCCGACGGCACCGTCGTACTGGACGAAAACCGCCGGCTGCTGGCTGACCTGGTGGGCGCGGGCACCCGCTTTGAGGCCGCCGCCGGTGGCCGCGGTGGCCTGGGCAACGCAGCGCTCGCATCGCGCGCCCGCAAGGCCCCCGGCTTCGCCCTGCTCGGTGAGCAGGGCGAGTCCCGGGACCTCACGCTAGAGCTCAAGACCGTCGCCGACGTAGGCCTGATCGGGTTTCCCTCGGCTGGGAAATCCTCACTGGTGTCTGCGATCTCAGCGGCCAAACCGAAGATTGCCGACTACCCGTTCACCACGCTGGTTCCCAACCTCGGTGTGGTGTCGGCGGGCGAGCACACCTTTACCGTCGCCGATGTGCCGGGTCTTATCCCGGGCGCATCCCAGGGCCGGGGCCTGGGCCTGGATTTCCTTCGGCACATCGAGCGGTGCGCCGTGCTGGTGCATGTCGTCGACTGCGCCACCACGGAA
This sequence comes from uncultured Actinomycetota bacterium, assembly GCA_963730415.1. Lineage (GTDB taxonomy): Bacteria > Actinomycetota > Actinomycetes > Mycobacteriales > Mycobacteriaceae > Mycobacterium. The sequence goes on from CAVSSC010000018.1 coordinate 44,273, forward strand.
CCGGGCCGTGACCCCATCTCCGACATCGATGCGCTGGAAGCCGAACTCGCCGCGTATACCCCCACCCTGCAAGGGGATACGACTTTGGGGGACCTCGCCGAGCGGCCCCGGGCGGTGGTGCTCAACAAGATCGACGTGCCCGAGGCGCGTGAGCTCGCCGAATTCGTCCGTGACGACATCGCTGACCGTGGCTGGCCGGTGTTCTGCGTGTCAACCGTCACGCGGGAAAACCTGCAGCCGTTGGTGTTTGGGTTGTGGGAAATGATCTCGGCCTACAACGCCGCGCGGCCGCAAAGCGTGCCGCGGCGGCCGGTGATCCGTCCGGTGCCCGTGGACGACAGCGGCTTCACCGTCGAGCCAGATCCTCAGCAGCCGGGCGGTTTCGTCGTCAGCGGCGCGCGCCCCGAACGCTGGGTGCGCCAAACCAACTTCGACAACGACGAAGCCGTGGGATATCTGGCCGACCGCTTGGCGCGTCTCGGTGTCGAAGACGAACTGTTGCGGTTGGGGGCGCAACCCGGGTGCGCAGTGACCATCGGGGATGTCACGTTCGACTGGGAGCCGCAAACGCCTGCCGGACAACAGGTTGCGATGTCGGGCCGGGGGACTGATGCACGGCTGGAGCGCAGCGAGCGCGTCGGCGCCGCCGAGCGCAAGGCCGCCCGACGTCAGCGCCGCGAACGCGGTGACGACTCGTGACCGAACATCGCGACGCCATCCGAACCGCCCGCAGTCTGGTGGTCAAAGTCGGGACCAACGCCCTGACCACACCGTCCGGGGTGTTCGACGCCGGTCGGCTGGCCGGACTCGCCGACGCGATAGAAGCGCGGATGAAGGCGGGCACCGACATCGTCATTGTGTCTTCGGGCGCCATCGCTGCCGGCATCGAGCCGCTCGGATTGTCCCGTCGCCCAAAAGATCTGGCGACCAAGCAGGCCGCGGCCAGTGTTGGGCAGGTCGCACTGTTGAACTCGTGGAGTGCGGCGTTCGCCCGGTACGGCCGCACGGTCGGGCAGGTGCTGCTGAGCGCGCACGATATCTCGATGCGGGCTCAGCACACGAACGCCCAGCGCACCCTGGACCGGCTGCGCGCGTTGCATGCGGTGGCGATCGTCAACGAAAACGATACGGTGGCCACCAACGAGATCCGGTTCGGCGACAACGATCGCCTTTCGGCGCTGGTGGCTCAGCTCGTCGGCGCCGAGGCTCTGGTGCTGCTTTCCGACATCGACGGGCTCTACGACTCCGATCCCCGAAAAACAAAGGGGGCGCGGTTTATTCCTGAGGTGTCCGGCTCGGCGGACCTGGACAGTGTGATCGCCGGCCCGGGCAGCGACTTGGGTACCGGTGGAATGGCGTCGAAGATGTCGTCAGCGCTGCTGGCCGCTGACGCCGGGGTCCCCGTGTTGCTGGCCGCGGCGGCCGACGCCGCGACCGCGCTCACCGACGCCTCAGCCGGCACGGTGTTTGCCGCGCGGCCCCATCGGATGTCGTCCCGGCGGTTCTGGGTGCGTTATGCCGCTGAGTCGACTGGCTCGCTGACGCTTGACGAGGGTGCGGTGCGTGCGGTGGTGCGGCAGCGCCGCTCGCTGCTGGCCGCGGGTATCACCGCGGTGTCTGGGCGGTTCTACGGTGGAGACGTCGTGGAGTTGCGCGGACCGGACTCGACGGTGGTGGCCCGTGGTGTGGTCGCTTACGACGCGGCCGAGCTTGCCACCATGATGGGCCGGTCCACCTCCGAGCTGCCCGGTGAGCTGCGCCGGCCCGCGGTGCACGCCGACGACCTGGTTGCGGTGTCACCGTTGTCCACTTAAATCCGAACGGGCCGCCCTGAGGGGCTAACTAAAAGGGTTGCTGTTGGCCTGCCACTCGGCCGATTCGGGGCGCGGTCCGTAACGGCGGATGTAGTCCTCGTGCATCGCCGCTTGTTTTTCGTTTTTGATCACATCGACCAGGTTCGGGTCGAGGCCATGCTGCGCCAGCCGGTGTCGACGCCAGACCTTGTTCAACGCAAGCGAGACCAGCAGGGCCCAGATGTAGAGCGGCACCGTCATCTCTGTATGCATATACAGCGATGCGGGCAGCAGCCAGAACGGTGCGAGAACGAACAGTGGTGGTATTGCCCAACGGATCATGTGCCGGCGCACGGCTCCTTTGCCCGCTAGATCGTTGGCGACCCAGCTGCGCATCGAGCTGGGTAGGCATCGACCGTACGAGTAGCCGATGTACTGCCAAAGGTTGGGTTTGGTGCTGGTCATGGTGGCTCCTATCGGCGGGCGGTCTCAGGACTGCAATGTGCTGGCTGCCAGGGCGGCCGAGTTTATCCGGGTCAGCACCTGATGCAAGTGCTGAAGTTCGCCCATGTCGACGCCCAGACGTGCGACAACGGCGGGCGGAATCTTCAGCGCACGCCGACGTAAGGCGGTGCCGCTGTCGGTGAGTTTGACGTCGGTGGAGCGCTCGTCGACGGCGTTTCGGGTACGAGTGATCAGGCCGAGCGCCTCCAAGCGCTTGAGCATGGGCGACAGCGTGGCCGAATCCATCTGCAACGTGGCCGCAATCTCCTTGACCGACAGCGGTTTCTGCTGCCCCGATGATGCCTTCTGGTGATCCCAGAGCGTCAGCATCACTAGATACTGCGGATGGGTCAGCCCCAACGGCTCCAATAACGGCCGGTACACCGCCAAAACGGCGCGGTTGGTGATGCTCAGCGCGAAACAGACCTGCTGTTCGAGGGCAAGCGGGTCGATCTCCGGTGCGGTCAGCGCGGTCATATTTGTACCGTACGCTAATAGATAGCACGCTAACTATGTTGTTCTCGTCACAGGGAACGTCATGGCAGGCCGCGACGAGGTTGCGTCCCGCACAGCAGCGCCTCTCTTGGTCAAGTCGGCCCCGATTCCTGCTCGTAGGGAGTCCGGAAAATAACTGGCCCGACGTGCTTGCCAAATTCTCGTGGCGGCCGGCGACCTCGCTGCGCATCAGCGCACCGAAGCGGCCTTGAGATACAGTGCGCCCCAGACGATTTCAGCCAGCGTCGCAGCCAGCTCCGTGTCGTAATCGGGTGGCTTTGCCGGTAGGTTCTGCTGGCAAGCCCGCTCGACCATCCAGGTCAGCGCACTGGCAGTGGTGGTCGCAGGCAGCTCAGGGCGGATGGAGCCGTCGGCCTGGCCGTCTTCGATGACACGGGTTAATCGCTGCGAGATAGCGGTCAGCAATTCGCGATAGGTCTGCGCCGTCAGTGGGTCGTAAGCGGCCATCTCGTTGAGAGCGACGAGCACCGGTTGATGACGCCGATAGCTTTCGATGACGCCCGCCATCGCGGCGCGAACATCATCTGGATTGTGTCGCCAGGCCACACTCCACCAGCGTTCGGCGCCGGTGGCGAGATCGCCGAATACCTGGCCGGCGAGCCGGCGAAGCAGATGGCCCTTGTCTTCGAAGTAGATGTAAAAGCTGGCCCGCGAAATACCCGCCTCGGTTGACAGCCGATCCACGCTGAGCTCGGTGAAGCTGGTGCCGTCGCGCATCAGCCGTTCGGTGGCGTCCAGCAGCCGGCGCTCCATCTGCTCTCGCCGCTGCTCGCGATTGGCGTGCGGCTTGCGGGTAACCGACGGCATTTGCAAAGCATAGCTGTACTTTGAACATATTGACTAGACACTATGTCTAGGCATATCGTCACTTCCAGTCTGTGACGGGGGTCATAGGTGAGGGAGGATTGCCGGCATGACAACGATGGCAGGAACGTCTGGCAGTAGCCGCGCCTACGACGCAATCGATCTGTCCTCGCGGGCGTTCTGGTCCACGACCGCGGCGGAGCGGGAACGCTCGTTCGCGGTGCTGCGGGCCGAGCGCCCGGTGAGCTGGCATCCTCCGGTCGAAGACGCCCTGATGCACGACCCCGAGGACCGCGGCTATTGGGCGATCACCCGGCGCTCCGACATCGTCACGGTCAGCCGCGCCAACGAGGTGTTCCTGTCCGGCAAGGGGGTGATTTTCGAGAACGTTCCCGAGGAACTACTCGAAGCGTCGCAGTCCTTCCTGGCGATGGATCCACCGCGACATACCAAGCTCCGCAAGCTCGTCAGCGCCGCGTTCACCCCGCGGCAGGTCCGCCGCATCGAGGACTCGATCAAGTCGAACGCCAAGGCCATCGTCGAAGAGCTACAGGACGCCGGCAGCGGTGCCGATTTCGTCGAGCACTGCGCTAAGCAACTGCCCATCCGGACGCTGTCGGACATGGTGGGGATTCCGGAGTCCGAACGCGAGCACGTGGCGCACGCCGCCGATGCGCTGGTGTCGTGGGCCGACCCGATTTACCTCGACGGTCGCAGCCCGCTGGAGGTCTTGGTCGAGAACCAGATGTATCTGCACCAAGTTGCCGGCACGTTGGCCGCCGAGCGCCGCGAGCGCCCCGGCGACGACCTGTTCAGCGGTCTGGTGAACGCCGAGGTCGATGGCGACCGGCTAGCCGATGCGGATGTGGCAGCGTTCTTTGTGTTGCTTTCCGTGGCCGCCAACGACACCACGCGTCAGACCACCAGCCACGCGATGAAGGCCCTCACCGACTTTCCCGACCGGAGGGCATGGCTTCTCGAGGATTTCGACCAACGCATCGGCACGGCGGTCGAGGAGCTCATCCGTTGGGCCTCGCCGGTTATGACTTTCCGTCGCACGGCCGCAACAGATTTCGAGCTAGGCGGCCAGCGGATTCTGGCGGGGGAAAAGGTGGTGATGTTTTATCCGTCCGGCAACTGGGATACCGAGGTGTTCGACTATCCCGAGCGCTTCGACCTGAGCCGGGATCCCAACCCCCACGTCAGCTTCGGTGGTGGCGGCGTGCACTTTTGCCTTGGTGCCCACGTGGCCCGGGCGCAACTACGCGCCATCTTCGGCGAGCTGCTCCGGCAGCTACCGGATATCCAGGCAGGTGAACCCGCATACGTGCCGGGCAATTTCATCCACGCCATCCGCAGCATGCCCTGCACCTTCTAGTGCAGGGATATCGGCAGCAGCTCTTCGCTGAGCAGCACCAGCAATTCGGAGCAGCCGCCGTCGACCTTCACGGTGGCCAGGTCATCGCCGCGGGTGCTGCCGCGGTTGACGATAGCTATCGGGACGCCCAGCGCGGCGGCGTGACGCACGAATCGGTAGCCGGAGAACACGGTCAGCGACGAGCCCGCGACCAGCAGTGCCTCGGCCTGGTCGACCAGTGAATAGGCTTCTGCTACAAGCTCTTTGGGCACGTTTTCGCCGAAGTAGACGATGTCTGGCTTGAGCATGCCCCCGCAGCACGGACAGTCGAGATAGCGGAACGACGTGGTATCGGCGACGACTGCGTCGGCGTCAGGAGCTACCGCCAACCCGCCCACAGCTTCGGCGCGCTCGATGAATCCCGGGTTGAGTGCTTCCAGCTGTTTGGCCAATGCGGCGCGGCTCATGGTGTAGCCGCAGCTCAGGCAGATCACTTGCGCATAGGTGCCGTGCAGATTGACGACGTTTGCACTGCCGGCCTTGGTGTGCAGCAGGTCGACGTTCTGGGTGATCACGCCGGTCACCACCGAAGCATGCTCGAGTGCGGCCAATGCCCGGTGGCCGGCGTTGGGCAGGGTGTCGTCCATGTGCCGCCAGCCGACGTGGTTGCGCGCCCAGTACCGCTGCCGGAACACCGGGTCCGAGGTGAACTGGCGGATGGTCATGGGGTTGCTCGGCGGTGATTCAGGCCCCCGGTAGTCGGGAATGCCCGAGTCGGTGGAAATCCCCGCACCCGTCAGCACCGCGATCCGGCGACCGGCCAGCAGCGCGACCAGCTCCGGCGATTCTGCGCAGCGGGCGGTCACCTCATCAAGGGTACGGGCCTAACGTAGGCAATCTTCCACGGTCCTGAGCTCGGCGGACATATTCCGCCCCATCATCTTGAGCGCCGCCGCGCCCAGGTCGGCGTCGATGTGGGCGACGGCGTCGGTCGCGATCACGACGGGGAAGTTGCGCACGTAAGTGTCAAGGGCGCTTGGGTATTAGCTCTTCAGCGTCGGGATGCTGATAAGTGTTCATCATGTCGACCACCAGGACAGCAGTGTCGCTCATGCTGTGGGGATACCCGGCGGCTACGAGTTGACACCCTTCAGGCGACAATGGAAGGGCGATGGACTTTTACAACGTTTACAGCCAGGGGTTTGTCCGCGTCGCCGCGTGCACCCATCACGTCGAGATCGGCGATCCGGCGGCCAATGCCGAGTCGGTCTTGCGGTTGGCGCGCGAGTGCCACGACGACGGCGTCGCCGTGGCCATTTTCCCGGAGCTGGCGCTGTCCGGGTACTCCATCGAGGACATCGTGCTGCAAGACCTGTTGCTCGACGACGTCAAAGACGCCGTCGAGAATGTCGTCGCGTCCTCGACCGATCTCTTGCCGGTTTTGGTCGTCGGCGCCCCGCTGCGCTATCGGCACCGCATCTACAACACCGCAGTGGTCATCCACCGCGGCGCGGTACTCGGTGTGGCGCCCAAGTCGTACCTTCCCACCTACCGGGAGTTCTACGAGCGCCGCCAAATCGCACCCGGAGACGACGAGCGCGGCACCATCCGCATCTGTGACATCGAGGCCCCGTTCGGCCCCGATCTGCTATTCGCCGCATCTGACGTACCCGGCTTCGTATTGCACGTCGAAATCTGCGAGGACATGTTTGTGCCGATTCCGCCCAGCGCGGAAGCGGCGTTGGCGGGGGCGACGGTGCTGGCCAACCTGTCGGGCAGCCCGATCACGATCGGCCGCTCCGAGGATCGAAAGCTGTTGGCCCGCTCGGCATCGGCGCGGTGTCTGGCCGCCTACATGTACGCCGCCGCCGGACAGGGCGAATCGACAACCGACCTGGCATGGGACGGCCAGACCATGATCTGGGAGAACGGTGTGCTGCTCGCCGAATCCGAGCGCTTCCCCTTGGGAGAGCGACGGTCGGTCGCCGACGTCGACACCGGGCTGCTTCGCTCAGAACGGCTGCGAATGGGGACCTTCGACGATAACCGGCGTCACCACCGGGGGTCGGCGGAGTCGTTCCGGCGCATCGAGTTCCGGCTGGACCCGCCGGCCGGCGACATCGGACTACGGCGCGAAGTTGAGCGCTTTCCGTTCGTCCCCGCCGATCCGCAACGGCTGCAACAGGACTGCTATGAGGCCTACAACATCCAGGTCTCCGGACTCGAACAGCGGCTGCGTGCGTTGAACTACCCGAAGGTCGTCATCGGGATTTCCGGTGGGCTGGACTCGACCCACGCGCTGATCGTCGCCGCACGTGCGATGGATCGCGAAGACCGCCCGCGCAGCGACATTCTGGCGTTCACCCTTCCCGGCTTCGCGACCGGCGATCGCACAAAGCGCAATGCAATCGAGCTGTGCCGGGCACTTGGTGTCACCTTCTCCGAAATCGACATCACCGAGACCGCAAAGTTGATGCTCAAGGAGATCGACCATCCGTTCTCGCGCGGTGAGAAGGTTTACGACGTCACCTTCGAGAACGTCCAAGCTGGCCTGCGCACCGACTACCTTTTCCGGCTGGCCAACCAGCGCGGCGGCATCGTGTTGGGCACCGGTGACCTCTCCGAGCTGGGGCTGGGCTGGTCGACATACGGGGTCGGCGACCAGATGTCGCACTACAACGTCAATGCCGGCGTGCCCAAGACGCTGATCCAGCACCTGATCCGCTGGGTCATCTCATCGGAGCAGTTCGACTCACAAGTGGGCGAGGTACTGCAGTCGGTGCTCGACACCGAGATCACCCCGGAACTCGTTCCGAGCGGTGAAGAGGAAGAGCTGCAGAGCAGCGAGGCGAAGGTCGGACCGTTCGCTCTGCAAGACTTTTCACTCTTCCATGTGCTGCGCTACGGATTCCGGCCGTCGAAGATCGCGTTCCTGGCCTGGCATGCGTGGAGCGACCCCGAGCACGGCAACTGGCCGCCCGGATTCCCCGATGACAAACGGCCGTCCTACTCGCTCAAGGAGATTCGGCACTGGCTGCAAGTCTTCGTGCAGCGGTTCTACTCGTTCAGCCAGTTCAAACGCTCGGCATTGCCCAACGGCCCCAAGGTGGCGCACGGGGGTGCGCTGTCGCCGCGGGGAGATTGGCGCGCCCCGTCGGATATGTCCGCGCGCATCTGGCTCGACGAGATCGAACACGAGGTTCCCGAGGAGTAGCGCGATCATCAGCCGGGGCGCTCGTAGGTGCCGGTCAATACGCCCCGGGCCAGCACATGACCGCTCATCGCGGCCAGCAGAGCTTTGGATGTGGTGACGGTGTCGCCAATGGGTTCGTCGATCGCGAAGACATGAAATCGGTAGTGGTGCGGCCCATGGCCGGGGATCGGGCGTGGTCCGGCATAGCCGTGGTGACCCAAATCCGCCCGGATGAACCGCATTCCCGGGCTTCCCGGCTGCAACGAATCCGCGGCGGTGCCGTCAAGCGTAGGTTCGACCACCGCGACGGTGTGCCGCATTGGGCGGGGCAGCGGAACATCGACGTCGTCGATGATGAGCACTACCTGCCGGGGTCCCGGCTGGTAGCCCGTCCCAGCGCAACGGCGGGGAAACGTTGTCGCCGACGCCCTTTCCGGCGCTGGAAGTCGGCATGACGCCGCCGTCGGTGAACGCGGTGCTGGTCACCGTGATGGAGGTGGGCGCGTCAAAGCCACTGCCGGCCAGCGGACTTCGATGCGCGCCCGCGCGGACTCCGCGGAGCAGCCTTCCCAGTAGCGCCATTAGGCGCCACTCCCGGCGCCGCGGATCGCCACGGTGGGTGACCGCAGCAGGTCGCCGAGCTCGACCGGCAGGTAACCCTGTGCCACCAACCGCGGCAATACGCCGCCGCTTTCGATGATGTCGAGGATGAGGTCGGGCAGTTTAGGGACGCTTCCCGACACCCCCGTGGTGTCGTTACGCCATGTGCCGGCGGTCAGATCGAACGTTCCGGTGTCACCCTCCCGAAACAGGGCGGTGGCGTCGGGAACGGTCATCGCCGGTAGGCCGGCGTTGACGGCATTGCGGAAAAACAGGGAATTGAATTCCTCGGCGACGAGTCCGGCGACGCCGAGCTCGACGAAAAGGGCCGCCACTGGCCGCGACGACCCGAGCCCGAAATTCTTGCCGGCCAGCACGATGTCACCCGGTGCCACCTGGTCCGTCCAACCCGGGCGGACCTCGTAGAAGATATGCTTGGCCGCCTCCGGCGGGTCCATCTTCATGGCGAAAGCCGGGTACATGGCATCGGTATTCAGGTTGTCGCCGAACACCCACACCTTTCCGCTAAAGACGACCGTCATGCCGTCACACTCCTTGGGTCGGTGATATAGCCGGTGATCGCAGACGCAGCAACCGTCGCCGGTGACGCCATGAAGATCTCCGCCTCGGTGCTGCCCATGCGTCCGGTGAAGTTGCGGGTGCTCGAGGTGATGCACACTTCCCCGGGGCCCAGCACACCCATGTGGTAACCGAAACACGCGCCGCAGGTGGAGTTCGTGATGACCGCACCGGCGTCCGCCAGGTCCTGCAAGTACCCCAACCGCATGGCTTCCCGGTACACGGCCTGTGAGGCGGGCGTAACCAATAGTCGAACGCCCGGAGCAACGGCCTTGCCGCGCAGCACCTGTGCGGCGATCTGGAGGTCCTCGAGCTGGCCGTTGGCGCAGGAGCCGATGAATGCTTGGTCCACCTTCTGCCGGCCCAGCTGTGAGACCGGCAGCCCATTGCGGCTGACGGTGCCCGGCCGCGCTACATACGGTTCCAGCGTCGCCAGGTCGACATGCCGGACCTCTTGGTACGTTGCGTCGGAATCCGGTGTGGCAGCGTCGTATTCGGTGACGCCACGCTCGCCGAGAAACGACGTCAAAACGTCGTCGGGCTCGAACGTGCCGAAGTCGGCGGAAACCTCGGCGCACTGGGTCGCGATGGTGCGCCGATCGTGCATCGGGATGCCGGCCAGACCGGAGCCGCCGAATTCCAGGTTCAGGTTGGGGGCGTCGCCGTACTCGTTGGCAATATGCAGGAAGATGTCCTTGCCGCTCACAGTGTGTGGCTTGGCGCCGTCGAGCTGGTAGCGGATGGTCGGCGCGACTTGGAACCACGTCGTGCCGGTGCACATGATCGAATAGACCTCCGCGGGCCCCAGCCCCCGCGCCGCGGTGTTGTAGGCGCCCGCAGCGCAGGTATGAGAATCGGTGCAGGCCAGTATTTCTCCCGGGCGGGCCAGTCCGTTCTCGGCGATCACCTGATGGCAGATACCGTGCCGTCCGACATCATAGAACCGCTCGATGCCGAAGTCGGCGACGAATTTTCGGGCGTGTGAGCCGCCGGCGGCATCTTTGATGGTTGGTGCCGGCACGGCGTGGTCCATGACGACCGCCAGCTTATCGGGGTCGTGAATCCGATTGGGCGCAATCCACATCGTGGCGAACTGCAGATCGATGAGGACGGTCATATCGACCCCGACCACGACGGTGTCACCCGGCGACACCGAATCCAGACCTGCCTTGCGGGCGAAGATCTTTTCGATGATCGTCATGCCCATAAGGGGTCCTTCCGAGAGTAGCGGGCGTCGAGCTCGAGCCATTCGGCCATCCCCACCAAGTTGAAGAAATCGGCGGGCTTGGTGGGCAGATGCGGGGCGATGTCAGTGCCGTTGAGTTCGCAAAGGCTTTGCAGCATACCGAAAGTGGCCTGTATCAGGAGGTTGCTTGGATGGATCGCGATTGCGTATCCCAACTCCTGCAGCCGCGACGCCGACTGCAGCGGCGTCATGCCACCGAGCACCAGATTGATCAGCAGGGGAGCGTCCACTTCACGTGCGATGCGCTCGATTTCGCCGGTGTCCTGCGGCGCCTCCACAAAGATGATGTCCGCGCCCGCTTGCGCGTACCGGTTGGCACGCTCGATCGCCGCGTCCAGGCCGAGTGGGGCGCGTGCGTCGGTGCGGGCCACCACCAGCAGGTTCTCGTCGGACCTGGCGTCCAGCGCGGCGGCGAGCGTCTGTGCGAATACTGCCGCGTCGACGACCTGCTTGTCCGGCAGGTGCCCGCAACGCTTGGGGAACACCTGATCTTCCAACTGGATCGCGGCCACACCCGCTGCGTCGTAGGAACGGACCGTGCGGACCACGTTCATGGGTGCGCCGTAGCCGGTGTCGGCGTCGGCGATCAGCGGAATGTCGCCTAATGCGCCGGCGATCATCGCGACCCGATCGGCCATTTCGGTCGCCGTGACGAGACCGATGTCGGGCAACCCGAAGCCCGACGCCGCCACGCCGGCCCCGGTCATATACGCAGCTACGTGGCCGGTCCGCTTGGTCAGGTGCGCGGAGATACCGTCGAAAACGCCCGGCGCAATGATGAGTTCGTGCTTGTCCAGCAGGTCTTTCAGCCGCTGGCGGGCCGGTGTCGTGGCCATGGTGCTCGTCCTTTCAGTCCAGTGCCCCCGCGACAGGGGCGGCGAGCAGATCTACCAGGTAGTTGGTGTCGTCAAGCTCGTCGAGACCGATTACCGCCTGCTCGATCGCGTCGGCGCGCCCGCGGCTGGTGACCCGGTCGGCGAGCGCGTGGAACTTCGCGACAAGTTCTTCGTCGGTGACCGGGTCGGTGGGCGCGCCGTGCGGCGCAGCGACGCAGGCATGGTGCACGGCACCATCACGCGTGGTCACCGCGACATCGGTGCGGAACTTCTCGGTGATGTCGGCGTGGGTCAGCGATTCGTCGAGGTGAACCGTCGTTGCCGCGATCAGCGACCAGATGTCGTCGGAATCGAGGCGGGCGGGGGTGAACTGCTCGGGCAGCACGTTGCCGTCGAGCAGCGCCGCGGCCGTGGCATACCCGATATTCATCTGGGCCCCAATCGGGGTGAGCGGGCGCTGTGGCAGCCACCAGCCGTGCTTGTAGATGGTTTCGCCGACGGTGATGTCGATCTGCGAGATATCTTCGGGCGCAACGGATCCGCGCAGTTGCCTGGCGCTGTCGATGGCTCCGTGCAATCCGCCCATTGCGGCGTAGGACTTGACCATGATGATGCTGGTCTCCCACCGCTGGCCGAGTTGGCCGGTCAGCAGCGAGGCATCGGGATCGTGGCCCTCACCGAAAACACTGAGAAATCCGCCATATTCGCGCTCGAACACCCGCTTGATTCCGGTATAGCCGGCTGCCGCCAGCCCCGCGGCGTAGAAGCCGTTGCGTGCCGCCAGGCCATGGTGCATGCGCTTGCTCATGGCCTCGTACTGGGCGGCCATCAGCCCCGAGGACTGGGTGCCGGCCAATCCGAGCGCGTCTTCCAGTTGCCCTGGTGGAAGTCCGCGCAACTTGCCGGATGCCATGGCCGCCGAGTGGGTGCCAAAGACGGATCCCGAGTGCCAGCCGCGGTCGAGCATCTGGGTGCCGTGCAGCGTGTAGCCGACCCGGGGACCAACTTCGAAGCCGGCGATTGCTGCCAGCAGGAGTTCGGCGCCCGTCGTTGGTTCCGGCCGTGTTGACGCCGTCGACAGCAGTGCCGGAATGAGCAGCGAGCAGCTGTGCAGCGGGGCGAGAGGATGGAAGTCATCGAGCTCGAAGCCCTGAATGAAGGTGCCGTTGAGTATCGCTGCCGCGGGTGCGCCGGTCGTATGTCCAGTGCCGATGACGACAGTGTCGCCGGGGCTTTCCAAGCCGAGGACACCCTCGGTGGCGATTCGTGACCACGGCAATTGCGCCCCGACCAGGGCGCAGCCCATGCCGTCCAGCAGGAGGTGTTTTGCACGGTCGACGACGGTCTGGGGGACATCATCGAGCGTGAGACCGGCAACCCAGGTGGCAAGTCGCCCGGTCGGCCCTGCTGGATCAGTGGCGGCCTGCTGTTGTACCGCGGTCATCCGATCTCCCCTTAAGCCTGTAGTTGTTATATACATATAACAACTGATCGGACTACGCAAGGGACCGTGTGGAAGCATTGACCACCATGCACCAGAGCAGCAGTAAGGCCGGACCGGTGTCGACCGTGGCCGGGGTGCCGTTGCACCGGCAGCTGTTCTTGGTGCTGCACGACGAGATCGACCGCGGCGTCATCGCGCCCGGCGATGCGTTGCCCACCGAGCAGACACTGTGCGACCAGTTCGGGGTTTCTCGTATCACGGTGCGCCGGGCACTGGCGGACCTAGCCGAACAGGGATACATCGAGCGCAGGCGCGGCGTCGGTTCGTTTGTGCGCCAGCACGGTCCGGCGGACGTGTCATCGGGGGGCCGCTCATACACGGAAGGGCTGCGACAGACCCAGTTCGAAACCGAGGTCGACGTGGTCGAACTCGGCGTGCGACGCCCCCCGCGGGTCATCGCCGAAGCGCTCGAGACGTCTGGCGAGCTGGTGCACATTGTGCGGGTACGGCGGCAACGCAGGACCGGCGAGCCGTTGATGGTGAGTGACGCCTGGCTGCCGCAGGAACTGGCCGACGTGTTGACCGAGCCCGCGTTGCGGCGCGCGCCGCTCTACGATCTGCTGTCAGATGCCGGAGTCGTCGTGGATCGCGTCCGGCACGAAATTACGGCCGAGATCGCGGGCCCACGCAACGCACAGTTGCTCGACACGGCGATCGGCGCTGCGCTGCTGCGCGTCAACCGCCTGGCATTTGTGGCTGACGCGCCGCATCACTACCTGTCGGCTCTACTATCGCCGAGCCGCAGTCGCGTGCTGCTCAGCCAAACGGCGGACGAAATGGAGAATGCCGACGGCATCACAATCGCCCACGACGTCGGCCGGCATTCCAGCTAGCGTGGTGTCTCCTGCGCGTCCCGCAGCATCGCGTCGATCGCTTCGGCATCCGGTGCGCAGTCACCGGCGCCGGGCACCAGTGTCGCGAGCGCACCGGCGGCGCAGGCACGCTGCAACGCGCGCAGCCGCTCGGCCCTTAAAGCTGGATTGGCACCTGGATTGCGCGGCCAGTTGGCGGCCAGCACTCCCGCGAACACGTCGCCGGCTCCGGAGGTGTCCACCGCCGCCACCGCGGGGGTGGGTACGGCAAATTCGCCGTCGGCGCCAACGTACCGGGCGCCGCGCGCACCGAGCGTAATCACCAAGTGGGTTGGGCGCCACGGCCAATCGTTGGCTTCGGCTTCGTTGGCAATCACTACGTCTGCGGCGGCTGCCAGTTCAGGCAAGGTGCTTCGGTCCTGGCCGACCGGCGAGGCATTGACGATGACGACCGCCCCGGCCGAACGGGCTTGTTGTGCCGCCGCCACCGCTGTCCTCACCGGAATCTCCAACTGGGTCAACAACACATCGCAGTCGGAAATGACCGTGCGCACAGCCCCGGCGGCTAGCGTCAGCTGCCCATTGGCACCCGGCGCGACCACAATAATGTTCTCGGCGTTGGCATCGACCACGACGATCGCCGTGCCGCTCGGCCCGGGGAGCTCGACGGTCCCCTCCAGCCCAACACCGTTGGCCAGCAGGTGAGCACGCAACTGTCCGGCGGCTGGGTCGTCGCCGACGGCGCCGACGAACTGCACCCGCGCGCCGGCGCGCGCCGCTGCCACGGCCTGATTGCCGCCCTTGCCGCCGGGGGCGTACGTCAACGACGACGCCAGTACCGTCTCGCCCCGACGTGGAAGGGCATCGACGCCCAACGACAGATCCATGTTCACGCTGCCGACCACACAGACTCGTCCCACTGCGCCGACCTTAGTCGGGTCGAGTTTCACTGCGCAGCGGAGCGCCGGCAGCTTGGACGCTAAATCGCTTTGCGGCAAACGCCGATATCTCGAGGTCGGCACGCTAGTCTGCTGCCTTAGCAATGCCGATATCCAGTCACAGAAATGGGGAAGGCGATTGACATCGAGCGAACTGAAAGACGCCGAACCAGCCGCCGAACCCGTCCCGGCCCAAAGGGCCTTGAAGCGTACTCGCCGGCCGCTGGTGTGGATGCGTTTCCGGTTCGGCATCCAGTCCAAGATCCTGATCGCAATGCTGCTGTCGAGCATTCTGGGCGTGGCGGTGATCGGCGCTATCGGGGCCATATCCGGCCGCAGCGCGCTGCGGGAAGTCGAGTCCGAGCGGTTGATCGAGTTGCGCGAGTCCCAGAAGCGGGCGGTGCAGGCGCTGTTCAAGGAAGTGACGAATTCGCTGATCGTCCACACGGGTGGATTCAGCATCAACGAGGCAACGGCTGCGTTAACCTCGGGCTTCGCTCAATTGGCCAACGCGACGATCACGCCCGCCCAACAGCAGGCGCTCGTCAGCTACTACGACAACGAGATGCTCAAACCGATCAAACGGGTCACCGGCGACAACATTGATATCAACGCAGTTTTGCCGAGTTCCAACGCGCAGAAATACGTTCAGGCGTACTACACCGCACCGCCCAGGCCGACCACCGACTCGCTGCCCGTCGAGGACGCCGGCGACGGCAGCGCATGGTCGGCAGCTAATGCCCGCTTCGATTTTTTCATGCGCGGTATCGTCACCCGCTTCGATTATCGGGACGCGCTACTGCTGGACATGCAAGGCAATGTGGTCTACAGCGTCATGAAAGGTCCCGACCTCGGGACCAATATCCTCACCGGCCCTTATCGCGAATCAAAACTGCGAGATGCATACCAAAAAGCTTTGGCCTCCAACGACGTCGACTTCGTCTGGATCACCGATTTTCAGCCGTATCAGCCGCAACTAGACACCCCCACGGCGTGGGTGGTGTCGCCGGTCGGGATGAACGGAAAAATGGACGGGCTTATGGCCCTGCCGGTGCCGATCGCGAAGATCAACAAGATCATGACCGCCGACAAGCACTGGGCGGCCGCGGGCATGGGCACTGCGACCGAGACGTATTTGGCGGGTCCCGACAACTTGATGCGTTCTGACTCGCGGCTTTTCCTAGAAGACCCGAAGGAATACCGGCGTGAGGCTATAGACGCCGGCACTCCGCCGGACGTCGTGGACCGAGCGATCCGTTTGGGTGGTACGACGCTGGTGCAGCCCGTTCCGAGCGCGGGTCTGCGTGCGGCCCAACGCGGAGAGACCGGAGTTGTCAGCGCAACCGATTACACGGGCAATAAAGAGTTGGAAGCCTACAGCCCGTTGAACGTGCCGAACTCCGATCTGCACTGGTCGATTCTGGCGACGCGAGACAACTCCGATGCTTTTGCGCGGCTGGGTAGGTTCAGTAAATCGCTCGTGATTGCAGTCACGGGGATGATTTTCGCCATCTGTGTGGCCTCGATGATCATCGCCCAGGCAGCGATGCGACCGGTCCGGCGCCTTGAGGAAGGCGCGCGGAAGATCAGCTCCGGCGACTATGACATCAATATTCCGGTCACGGCACGCGACGAATTCGGTGATCTCACAGCAGCTTTCAACGAGATGAGCCGGAACCTCGCGATCAAGGAAGAGCTGCTCAACGAGCAGCGCCGCGAAAACGACCGCCTATTGCTGGCGCTGATGCCCGAGTCGGTTGTGCAACGTTATCGCGAGGGTGAGCAGACCATTGCCCAGAAACACCAGGACGTCGCGCTAATTTATGCCGACATCGTTGGCCTCGACGAGATCTCCAACGATCTTCCGGGGGACGAATTGGTCGGGATTGTCGACGAACTGTTCCGGCAGTTTGATTCGGCCGCTGAATCCCTTGGCGTCGAACGGATTCGCACGTTCCACAACGGCTATCTCGCCAGCTGTGGGGTCATCACCCCTCGGTTGGACAGCATTCACCGCAGCGTTGACTTCGCCCTCGAAATCGGCCGCATCATCGATCGGTTCAACAGCCAAACCGGCCACCAGCTGGGTCTTCGGGTCGGCGTCAATACAGGCAACGTCGTGAGCGGGCTGGTGGGCCGCTCCGGCCTTGTCTATGACATGTGGGGTGGTGCGGTAAGTCTGGCCTACCAAATGCACAGTGGCGCACCGCAGCCGGGCATCTATGTCAGCTCGCAGGTATACGAAGCGATGCGAGACGTCCGGCAGTTCAGTCCCGTCGGCACGATTTCGGTCGGAGGTACTGATCAGGCGATCTACCGGTTGTTGGAGCGGTGATGAACATCTGGCGCGACCCGTGGTTCTACTGGGCGGTTGGTATCGCGGTCGGATTACCGGTCGGGCTGATCCTTCTCACCGAGCTGCACGACGCACTCGCTCGCAGGAACAGCCCGCTGGCCAGGCAGGTAAGCATGCTGCGCAACTACCTGCTGCCGCTCGGTGCGCTTTTGCTGTTGCTTGTCGAGGCCTCGCAGGTCCCGGCCCGAGACATCCCGGTGCGAATCCTCACCACGGTGTTCGGCTTGCTGGTGCTGGTGCTGTTGCTGTCGGGGCTCAACGCAACCGTGTTCGAGGGCGCGCCCGAAAAGAGCTGGCGCAAACGGCTACCCGGCATCTTCCTCGACGTTGCCCGCTTCGCTCTGATCGGCGTCGGGCTGGCGCTGATGTTGTCCTACATCTGGGGCGTCCGGATCGGCGGCCTTTTCACCGCGCTGGGCGTCACATCGCTCGTCATCGGCCTGATGCTGCAGAACTCCGTCGGCCAGATCGTGTCGGGCTTGTTCATGCTGTTCGAGCAGCCCTTCCGGATCGGTGATTGGCTGGACACGGGGACAGCGCGGGGACGCGTGGTCGAGGTGAACTGGCGCGCCGTGCACATCGACACCGGTAGTGGAATGCGGATCATGCCGAACTCGATGCTGGCCACTACCTCGTTCACAAATCTCAGTAGCCCGCCCGGCGTACACAAATTGGCGATGACGACGACATTCTCCAGCGCCGATCCGCCCGACCGGGTATGCGCGATGCTGTCGCGCGTTGCCCGCGCGTTGCCGCAGCTCAAGGCGGGCAGCGTGCCCCGCTCGGCGCCCGTCGGCGCCGCCGAGTACCGCACTACCATCGGGCTGAACTCACCCGCCGACGCCGGCGCCGCGAAGGCAATATTTTTGCGGTGGGCCTGGTACGCCGCACGACGGGAGAACCTCCACCTCGACGACGCCGACGACGACTTTTCGACGACCGAACGTGTGGAGCATGCATTGCGCACTGTGGTGGCGCCGGCATTGCGGCTGAGCCTTGAGGAACAGCGGTCTCTGCAATCGTGTGCGAAGATCGTCCGATACGGCGCCGACGAAATCGTGGAGTACGCCGGTCAGGTGCCGGCCGGGATGACGTTCTTGGTGTCTGGACGCGTACAGCTGACCACAACGATCGACGACGGGTCGGTCGTGCCGACCAGCACGCTGGTCGAGGGCTCGTTTTTGGGGCTGACCGCGCTGACGCGGCAGCCGAACCTTGCCACCGCGTACGCGCTGGAAGAGGTAACCGCGCTGGAGGTCGATCGCGAACACCTCGAGCATCTGGTGATGCGTGAACCGTTGCTGCTACAGAACTTCGGCCGCATCCTTGAAGAGCGTCGAAGCAAAGTGCGGCAGGCCCGGTGCGGTGAGCCGGTAGGGTAGGCCGACACTCAGGAGCGGGTCGCCTTACCCGGCTATGCGACGCCCGATACCCTGGTTCAATGAGTCTGCAAGCACCATCGCTTCCTGACTTGCGGCGGGAGGTCCACAACGCCGCACGCCGCGCCCGGGTCGCATCCCGCGTCTTGGCGTTGTTGCCGACGGTCGCCAAGGACCAGGCGCTGCGGTCCGCGGCAGAGGCGGTAGCGGCCCACGCCGAGTTGATCATTTCGGCCAATGCCGAAGATCTCAATGCTGCCCGGGCCGCCGGCACACCGAGCGCGATGCTGGACCGGTTGGCGTTGGACTCCAAGCGTGTCGAGGGAATCGCCGCCGGTCTGCGCCAGGTCGCCGGGCTGCCCGACCCGGTCGGGGAGGTGCTGCGCGGCTATACCTTGCCGAATGGTCTGCATTTGCGTCAGCAGCGGGTGCCGCTCGGCGTCATCGGAATGATTTACGAGGGCCGGCCCAACGTCACCGTCGACGCATTCGGTTTGGCGCTCAAGTCCGGCAATGCCGTGTTGTTGCGCGGAAGTTCGTCGGCGGCGCGGTCCAACCAGGCGCTGGTCCAGGTGTTGCGCGCTTCGCTGGTCAGTGAGGACTTGCCCGCGGATGCGGTCCAACTGCTCTCGGCCGCTGATCGATCCACGGTGACACACCTGATCCAGGCCCGGGGCCTGGTCGACGTGGTGATCCCGCGCGGGGGAGCGAGCCTGATCGAGGCGGTGGTCCGCGACGCGCAGGTGCCCACCATCGAGACCGGTGTCGGCAACTGTCACGTGTATGTGCACGAAGGCGCCGACCTGGACGTGGCAGAACGCATCCTGCTGAACTCCAAGACCCGTCGGCCCAGCGTCTGCAACGCCGCCGAGACGCTACTGATCGATGCCGCGATCGCCGGGCAGGCGCTGCCCAGGCTGGTGGCTGCCCTGCAGGATGCCGGTGTGACTGTGCACGGTGGTGTTTCCGGAGACGCGGGGGAGGACGACCTGCGCCGCGAATACCTGTCGATGGACATCGCGGTGGCGGTAGTCGAGGGTATCGACGCCGCGATCGCCCACATCAACGAGTACGGCACCGGACACACCGAGGCCATCGTGACCAGCAATATGGCTGCGGCACAACGATTTGCGGACGGCGTCGACGCTGCCGCGGTAATGGTCAACGCTTCCACGGCATTCACTGACGGTGAGCAGTTCGGTTTCGGCGCGGAAATCGGCATCTCCACTCAGAAATTGCATGCACGCGGTCCGATGGGGCTGCCGGAATTGACCTCGACCAAGTGGATTGCGTGGGGAGACGGGCAGATTCGTCCGGCCTGACATACGCGACAGAAAGTGCTTTAGGAGAACTGAGATTGTGAGCGTGCCCGCCCGGCCCAAGCCGCTATTCGCCGACATCGACGACGTCTCGCGACGGTTGGCCGAGACCGGTTACCTGCCAGACACCGCCACTGCGACTGCGGTGTTCCTGGCCGACCGGCTCGGCAAGCCGCTGCTGGTGGAAGGCCCCGCCGGCGTCGGCAAGACCGAGCTGGCCCGCGCCGTCGCCCAAGCCACCGGCTCGGGACTGGTCCGCCTGCAGTGTTATGAGGGGGTCGATGAGGCCCGCGCGCTTTACGAGTGGAATCACGCCAAGCAGATCCTGCGCATCCAGGCCGGTTCCGGAGACTGGGAGGCGACCAAGACCGATGTGTTCAGCGAGGAGTTCCTGCTATCTCGTCCGCTGCTGACGGCCATCCGGCGCACCGAGCCGACGGTGCTGTTGATCGACGAAACCGACAAGGCCGATATCGAGATCGAGGGACTGCTGCTGGAGGTGCTGTCCGACTTCGCGGTGACCGTCCCTGAACTGGGCACGCTCACTGCAAAGCGGGCTCCGTTCGTTTTGCTGACCTCCAACGCCACCCGCGAGCTGTCTGAGGCGCTCAAGCGTCGGTGCCTGTTCTTACACATCGACTTTCCCAGTCCCGACCTGGAACGCCGCATCCTGTTGTCGCGAGTCCCCGAGCTGCCCGAGCATCTCGCGGAGGAACTGGTGCGCATCATCGGCGTGCTGCGTGGGATGCAACTCAAGAAAGTGCCGTCCATCGCCGAGACCATCGACTGGGGCCGCACGCTACTCGCGCTGGGCCTGGACACCATTGACGACGCGGTCGTTGCCGCCACGCTCGGCGTGGTCCTCAAACATCAATCCGACCAGCAGCGCGCAAGCGGCGAGCTCCGGCTGAATTAGGAAGGCATTGATGGCTGCCCGCCGTATCCGACCCACCCGGCCGCTCGCCCCGCACGGGCTGCCCGGTCATTTGGTGGGATTCGTGGAAGCGCTTCGTGCACAGGGTATTTCGGTCGGACCGTCGGAGACGGTCGACGCCGGCCGAGTGATGGCCACGCTCGGCCTGGGCGATCGTGAGGTGCTGCGCGAGGGTATCGCCTGCGCCGTGCTGCGCCGGCCCGATCACCGCGAGACCTACGACGCCATGTTCGACCTGTGGTTCCCGGCGGCATTGGGTGCACGCGCGGTGGTCTTGGAAGATGAAGCCGACGAGGCGCACGACGACAACTCCTTGCCACCCGACGACGTCGAGGCGATGCGTCAGATGCTGCTGGATCTGCTCACCGAAAATCCCGACCTCGCCGACATGGACGAGCGCCTGGTCGCGATGATCGCACGGATCGTCGAGGCCTATGGCAAATACAGTTCCAGCCGCGGCCCGTCGTTCTCGTCGTATCAGGCGCTCAAGGCGATGGCGCTGGACGAATTAGAGGGCAAGCTGCTGGCGGGGCTGCTCGCCCCATACGGGGACGAGCCCACACCCACCCAGGAGCAGATTGCCAAAGCGCTTGCCGCGCAGAGGATCACGCAGTTGCGCAAGATGGTCGACGCCGAGACCAAAAGGCGCACCGCCGAGCAACTGGGCCGTGACCACGTCCAGATGTACGGCATCCCACAGCTTTCCGAGAATGTCGAGTTCCTGCGCGCCTCCGGCGAACAGTTGCGCCAGATGCGCCGGGTGGTGGCGCCACTGGCCCGCACTCTGGCGACCCGGCTGGCGGCCCGTCGACGACGCACCCGCGCCGGGTCGATTGACCTACGCAAGACGCTGCGCAAGTCGATGTCCACCGGCGGGGTCCCAATCGACGTGGTGCTGGCCAAACCCCGCCCGGCGCGGCCGGAACTGGTGGTGCTATGCGACGTGTCCGGTTCCGTCGCCGGGTTCAGCCATTTCACTCTGCTGTTGGTGCACGCTTTGCGCCAACAGTTCTCGCGTGTTCGCGTGTTCGCCTTCATCGACACCACCGACGAGGTGACCCACATGTTCGGCCCGGAAGCCGACCTGGCCGTGGCCATCCAGCGGATCACCCGGGAGGCCGGCGTCTACAGTCGCGACGGCCATTCCGACTATGGCAACGCGTTTGCTTCGTTCGTGCAGGCGTTTCCCAATGTGCTGTCGCCGCGTAGCTCGCTGCTGGTGCTCGGAGACGGGCGCACCAATTACCGCAATCCAGAGACCGAGCTGCTGGCCCACATGGTGACCGCGAGCCGGCACGCGCACTGGCTGAATCCCGAGCCCAAGCATCTGTGGGGCAGCGGCGACTCGGCGGTGCCGCGCTACCAAGAGGTAATCACGATGCACGAATGTCGGTCTGCCAAACAGTTAGCCGCGGTGATCGACCAGCTGCTGCCGGTGTGAGTCCTGTGTGGGCGCATCCCACCCGGTTGCAGGCACCTGGGAAATCGGCCCGGATCGCTGGCTCAAGTAAGCTGGCAAATCGTGCAAAAGCAGCTTCGCAGGCTGGGAGTGATGGGTGGGACGTTCGATCCCATCCATTACGGCCACCTGGTTGCCGCCAGTGAGGTCGCCGACCGGTTCGACCTCGATGAGGTGGTGTTCGTGCCCAGCGGCCAACCGTGGCAGAAGGATCGGCAAGTCTCCGCTGCCGAGGACCGGTACCTGATGACGGTGATCGCCACCGCGTCCAACCCTCGTTTCTCGGTGAGCCGGGTCGACATCGACCGCGAGGGGCCCACTTATACCAGGGACACACTGAAGGATCTGCACGCCCTCAACCCTGGTTCCGAGCTGTACTTCATCACCGGCGCCGACGCGCTGGCTTCCATTCTGTCGTGGCAAGGTTGGGAGAAGCTGTTTGAGTTGGCGCGCTTTGTCGGCGTCAGCCGGCCTGGATACGAGCTGCGGCGCGAACAC
This sequence comes from uncultured Actinomycetota bacterium, assembly GCA_963730415.1. Classification (GTDB taxonomy): domain Bacteria; phylum Actinomycetota; class Actinomycetes; order Mycobacteriales; family Mycobacteriaceae; genus Mycobacterium. The sequence continues at coordinate 66,900 of CAVSSC010000018.1, forward strand.
ATCACCGGCGTGCTGGGCGAGCTGGCCGAGGATGTGTTGACCCTGGTCGAGATCCCGGCGCTGGCGATTTCGTCGACCGATTGTCGCCGACGCGCCGAGCAGCGCCGGCCGCTGTGGTACCTGATGCCCGACGGCGTCGTGCAGTACGTCTCCAAGCGCCGGCTGTACCGCACCGACAACAAGACCGAGGAGACCGTGAGCCAAACGACCCCGGCCGCTGGGGACAACACATGACCGCCACCCAGGAAGCGATCGATATGGCGACTGTGGCCGCCGGCGCCGCGGCCGCCAAGCTGGCCAACGATGTCGTCGTCATCGACGTCTCGGGCCAGCTGGTCATCACCGACTGCTTCGTCATCGCCTCGGCGTCCAATGAGCGGCAGGTCAATGCCATCGTCGATGAGGTCGAGGAGAAAATGCGTAGGGCGGGCTACCGCCCGGCGCGCCGGGAGGGTGCCCGGGAAGGCCGCTGGACGCTGTTGGATTACCGCGACATCGTCGTGCACATCCAGCACCAGGATGACCGCAACTTTTATGCCCTGGACCGGTTGTGGGGCGACTGCCCGCTGGTGTCGGTGGATTTGGCCGAGGATCCAGGGAACCTGGAGGACTCAGCCGACTCAGCGGACTCGGCGAGCGCGCAATGAGGATCCGCCGTCTGGTGATGCTGCGGCACGGGCAAACCGACTTCAACCTCGGTAGCCGGATGCAGGGCCAGCTGGACACGGCGCTCAGTGAACTGGGTCGCGCGCAGGCGGTTGCCGCCGCCGAGGTGCTGGGCAAGTTGCAGCCGTCGCGGATTGTCTCGTCGGACCTGCGGCGCGCCTACGACACGGCGATCAAGCTGGGGGAGCGGACCGGGCTGAGGGTGTGGGTGGACGACCGGTTACGGGAGACCCACCTCGGCGATTGGCAGGGCTTGACCCACACGCAGATCGACACCGAGGTGCCGGGTGCCCGCCTGGCATGGCGCGAAGACGCTACCTGGGCACCGCATGGCGGGGAGAGCAGGGTCGATGTGGCCGCCCGCAGCCTGCCGGTGGTTGCCGAGCTGGTGTCCGTCGATCCGGAATGGGGCGACCCGAACCATGCGGATCGACCGGTGGTGCTGGTGGCCCACGGCGGTCTTATCGCCGCGTTGTCGGCCGCGCTGCTGAGGCTTCCGGTCGCGAATTGGCCGATTCTGGGTGGCATGGGCAACGCCAGTTGGGTACAGCTCAGCGGGCACGCGCAAGACCCCGGCGGCGACTTTGACAGTATCCGCTGGCGCCTCGATGTGTGGAACGCTTCGGCTCAGGTCTCCAACGATGTCCTCTGAACAGCGGTCGAGGCCCGCGCTGCTGGTATTCGCCGACTCGCTGGCCTATTACGGGCCCACCGGGGGGCTGCCCGCCGACGATTCGCGTATCTGGCCGAATATCGTTGCATCGCAATTGGATTGGGACTTGGAGCTGATTGGCCGCATCGGCTGGACCTGCCGGGACATCTGGTGGGCGGCAACCCAGGACCCGCGGGCCTGGGCGGCGCTGCCCAGGGCGGGCGCCGTGATATTCGCGACCGGTGGGATGGATTCGCTGCCTTCGGTGTTGCCCACCGCGTTGCGTGAACTGATCCGCTATGTACGTCCGCCGTGGTTGCGGCGTTGGGCCCGCGATGGCTACGCCTGGTTGCAGCCCAGGCTCTCGCCGGTGGCCAGGTCTGCGTTACCGCCGCACCTGAGCGCCGAATACCTTGAACAGACGCGTGGCGCAATCGATTTCAACCGTCCTGGCATCCCCATTGTGGCGGCGCTGCCATCAGTGCATATCGCTGAAACATACGGCAGGGCTCACCATGGTCGCCCGGCGACCGCGGCGGCGATCACCGAATGGGCGCAAAGCCATGATGTTCCGCTGGTGGATCTCAAAGCCGCTGTGGCCGAACATATTATGAGTGGGCAGGGAAATCCCGACGGCATTCACTGGAATTTCGAAGCCCACCAGGCGGTCGCGGAGCTGATGCTCAAGGTCTTGGCCGAAGCAGGCGTGCCGAACGAGAAATCGCGCGGCTGAACCATGTCTGTCGTGGTGGTGACCGACGCGTCAGCGCGCTTGCCGGCCGATTTGCTCGAAAAATGGGCGATACGTGTAGTTCCGCTGCACATCCTGCTCGACGGTGTTGATCTGCGCGACGGTGTGGACGAGATCCCCGACGACGTCTACAAGCGCCACGCCACGACCGCGGCGGCCACGCCAGCTGAACTGGCCGACGCTTACCAACAGGCGTTGGCCGACAGCGGCGGGGACGGCGTGGTCGCAGTGCACATTTCGTCGGCACTGTCGGGAACCTACGGTGCCGCCGAACGGACCGCGGCCGACCTCGACCCGAGCGTGCGGGTTATCGACTCGAAGTCGGCCGCGATGGGCACTGGCTTTGTGGCGTTGGCCGCCGCGCGGGCCGCCGCCGCAGGCGGCGACCTCGACACCGTCGCCGACGCTGCGAATTCGGCCGTGTCGCGCGGCCATGCGTTCATGGTGGTGCACCGGCTGGACAACCTACGCCGGAGCGGACGGATCGGCGGGGCCAAGGCGTGGCTGGGCACCGCGCTGGCGCTCAAGCCGCTGTTGCGTATCGAGGACGGCAAACTGGTTCTGGCCCAACGGGTGCGCACCGTCAGCACCGCGACGGAGACGATGATCGACCGGGTCTGCGAGGTTGTGGGCGAGCGCTCTGCTGCTCTGGCGGTGCACCACGTTGCCAATCCGGACGGCGCCAACGAGGTAGCAGCGGCACTGGCGCAGCGGTTACCGGCGTGCGAGCCGGCGATCGTTACCCCGTTGGGGCCGGTGCTGGCGTTGCACGTCGGCGCCGGAGCCGTCGCGGTCTGTCTGCAACTGGCAGAAACCTAGGCGTTTACCGCCCGTCGGGCGTTGTCACCGCGCGGGTGGACAACTTGCGGCCACCAGAACCACCGTCCGAGCAGGGTGGCGATCGACGGCATCAATAGCGTCCGCACGATCAGCGTGTCGAGCAGCAGACCAATACAGACCGTCGACCCGAACTGGCCCAACACTCGCAAGTCGCTGCCGAGCATGGACGCCATGGTGAAGGCGAAAACCAGACCCGCTGCTGTCACCACTCCGCCGGTGCCCGCCATCGATCGGATGATCCCCGTCTTGAGCCCGGCGTGGATCTCTTCTTTAAATCGAGAGACCAGCAGCAGGTTGTAGTCGGATCCAACAGCCAACAAGATGATGACGGACAGCGCCATGACGATCCAGTGGATTTTGATACCGAACAGATCCTGCCAAATCAGTACGGACAGTCCGAATGAGGCGGCGATCGAGCTGGCCGCGGTGCCGACGATCACCAGCGCGGCGACCACACTTCGGGTGAGCAGCAGCATGATCATAAAGATCAGCGTGAGGGCCGACACCACTGCGATCATCAGATCGTATTTGGCGCCGTCGTGCATGTCCTTGAAGGTTGCGGCGGTGCCGCCGAGAAAAACCTTGGCGTCAGCCAGGGAGGATTGCTTCAGGCCCTCCTGCGCGGCGGTCCGCTCCGAATCGACGCGCGAAATGCCCTCCGGGGTCATGGGATCGCCCTGATGGGTGATGAAAAACCGCGCCGACTTACCATCCGGCGACAAGAACATTCGAAGCCCCGTCTGAAAGTCCGGGTTCTGAAAGGCTTCCGGCGGCAGGTAGAAGAAGTCGTCATTCTTCGACTGGTCGAAACTTTGCCCCATCACCACGGCGGTGTTGCTCATGGCCTCCATCTGGTCGATCATCGCCTTGAACGTCTGGTAGAGCGTCAGCGTGATGCCCCTGGTGGTCTTCAGCGTCGTGATCAGCGTGGGAAACAACATCATCAACTCATGCGTGGCCGAGGCGGTGTGCTGGATGTCGGCCGTGAGCTTGTGGAACTGCTCGGCAAGCTGGTCGAAGCCGTCCAGCGAGTCAAACAGGGACCGCAACCCGAAGCACAAGGGAATATCGAAACAGTGTTTCTCCCAATAGAAGTACGTGCGTACCGGCCGGAAGGTGTCGTCGAAGTCCGCGATGTGGTTGCGCAGGGTATCGGTGATCTCCGAGGTCTCCGCTGTGGTCGCCGCGCTGTCGTCGGCGGCTTTCGAAAGATCTTTCGTCACCTCGTACTGGCGCTGCGTGGTGTCGATCTGGACCTGCAGGTCGTCGGACATCCTGAGGATGTCGGCGATGCGCTCCTTGAGAAAGCCCATGTTCTGCATGGTCGTCTGGCTTTGCATGCTGTTCTGGAACGGTATCGAGCTGTGCTGAATCGGAATGCCCAGCGGCCTGGTGATGTCCTGGATCATGGCGATACCAACCGTGCGCATCACATTTTTGGCCACCCTGTCCAACACCAGCATGTCCGCCGTATTACGCATGTCATGGTCGGCCTCGACCATCAACATGTCGGGGTTCATCCGGGCCTGAGAGAAATGCCGGTCCGCGGCCGCTTGCCCGAGATTGGACGGGGCCGAGGTCGGCAGGTAGTAGCGGTCGTTGTAGCTCGTCTTGTAGCTCGGCAGGGCGACCATGCCGACCAGGACGATCGCGGCACTTACGGCGAGAATCGGTGCGGGCCAACGCACTACCGCGGTGCCCACCCGCCGCCATAGCCGGCCTCTCTTGGCCGCCCGCTTGGACTCGAAGAGATGGAAGCGGCTGCCCACGAAAACAACCGCGGGACCCAGTGTGAGCCCGGCCAACACCACGACCAGCATCCCGATCGCGACGGGTGCGCCCATGGTGTTGAACCAGGGCAGCCGGGCGAAGCTCAGACAGTAGGTTGCCCCGGCAATCGTCAGGCCCGACCCCAAGACAACCGGAGCTACCCCGCGAAATGTGGTGTAGTATGCGGTTTCTCGATCTTCGCCGGCTCTAAGCGCCTCTTGATAGCGGCCGACGAGGAAGATGCCGTAGTCCGTCCCGGCTGCGATCGCCAACATGGTCAGGATGTTGGCGGCGAACGTGGTGAGCCCGAATGCATTGTGATACGCGAGAACCGCGACGACTCCCCGTGAGCATGCCAATGCGACGAAGGTCATGAACAGCTGGACCAGCGTGGTGACGAGAGACCGGTAGACGAGAAACAACATTATTGCGATGGCAGCCAAGGTGAACAGCGTGATCTTGGCCAGGCTGGCGTTTCCGATGATGTGCATGTCGTCGCTGAGCGCCGCGGGACCGGTGACGTAGGCCTTCACCCCGGGTGGTGGTTGGTTCCGGGCGATCACCTTGCGCACGGCGTCGACCGACTCGTTCGCCTGCGTGGTGCCCTGGTTGCCGGCGAGGTTCAACATGACGTAGGCGCCCTTGGCGTCGGCGCTCTGCGCCCCCGCAGCGGTTAGCCGGTCTCCCCAGAAGTCCTGGATGTGTTGGATGTGCTTGGGATCCGCGCGCAGTTGGCGGACCAGGTTGTCGTAGTAGTGGTGCGCGTCGTCGCCAAGGGGTTGCTGACCTTCCAGCACGATCATCACGGTGCTGTTGGAGTCGAATTCGTGGAAGTTGTGACCCAGCAGCATCATCGCCTTCATGGACGGCGCGTCCAGTGGCGTCATCGGCGCCGAGTGCAGTTCGCCGACGACTTCCAATCGCGGGACGATGACGTTCACCAGGACCGTCACAAATACCCAGGCCAGGATGATCGGCACCGCGAAGATGCGGATTGCGTGGGGGAGGTAGGGCCGGTGGCCGCGCTCGGTCTTTGCGGGGCTTTGGGTCCTGATCGGCCCGGTGTCCTCAGTGTCTTCAGTGCCCATGTGGCCCCTGCTGTTCAAGTCACTCATGCGGACTTCACCAGGCAGAAGGTTTGGGCGTTGTGGCCGTCGGAGTTTTGCTGTTCGCGGACGACGCCGTCCACGGTGATACGGCAGCCGATGTGATTGCCGTCGGTTTGCGCCATGATGTTGGCGCTAACCGCCGGCAGTGTCGTCGAGATCGTGAACGACCACGGCAGCGGGGCCGCATTGACCTGGTGCGTGTTGGCGTTCTCGTCCCAGTAGTTGATGTTCGCGGTCGCCCCGGGCGGGCCAGAGACCTCATATTTGACGACCTTCGGGTTGAACTGCACGATCTCGATCCCGGCGCCGGCGCCGGCATTGAGGTCCTGAGAGCCGAAGATTTTATGCAGCCGCGACACGACCAATGCCGAAACAGCCAGGACAACCACCAGAAGCAGCGGTATCCACGCTCGTTTGACCGCGCGGGTTATGGCACCGGTCCTTGAACCTGAGTTTGGACTAGCCATCACCTGACCGCCTTCCGCTCACCGCTGCGGGCCCCTGCCGTCCTGCCGCAAAGCTCACCAACGTCGCCGACGACACCAATGTCGACGAAACATTTGCTCAGCTAAGCATGCTAAACCTTAGTGCACGCAAGCGTTCCTCCGGGGCCCTTCGGTGTGGCGAACGGCATAGGTTTAGCGCACCACGCGACCGGTGACCGGCGGCAAATCGGCCAACGTCGCGATCCCGGGTTTGGCTGCCACCACCGCCGGGACTGCATTGGTAACCGGCATAGCGGTGTAGATCATTCCCAGTCCCATGAACCCGGGCTCGGTCCAATCCCTCGGCGGCAGGCAGTGCAGGACGGTGCGCATGTTGGGCAACCCGAACACCTGGATGACATGACCGTGCTCAAGCGGCTTAGGCGGGACGACGTGACTGCCCATGGTCCAGTTGAATCCGACGCTGACCACGTTGCGATCGCCTTGCCAGCCGCGGTGGTAGCCGTAGACGCCGCCGACCGTTCCCGCGGGGATCTTCATGAAGCCCAAATCGGAGTCGGCGGTGGCCGCGGTAAAAGTGACGTCGAAGGTCATCTTGTCCAGCTTCGCCCCGATCGCGTCGGCCATCATCGCGGCCGATTCGGCGAAGACCTCGCTTTCTCGCCGCACACTCTCCGCCAGCCCCGGGGTGTCTGGATCCTGTGAGAAACCCATCGCTGTTTGAGTTTCCGCCGATTCGTAGGTCGAGCAGTCCACCGACTCGGTGATTCGGATCTCGTCGACGCGCTCGCAGGCCGCGCTGAGCACCATGCCGACCATATTCGTCATCCCGGGATGCGCCCCGCTGCCGAAAATCGTCGAACCGCCCCGTTTACAGGCGTCCAGGATGCGTTCGCGGTCCTCATGCGTCTGCTTGCCGCCGGTGATCCAGGCCGCGCTGGAGCACACGTTGATGCCCGACTCCAGCAACCGCACCAATTCGTCGACGCTGGGCCACAACGGGTTATAGCAACACGCGTCGGCGCCCAGGGCGAGCAGCGTGTCGATGTCATTCGTCGCTTGCACCCCGGTCGGATCCGGCCAGCCTGCCAGTTCGGCGGCATCGACACCGACTTTGTCCGGCCCGTGCGCGTACACCCCGACCAACTCCATGTCGGGTCTGCCGATGATGGCGTGCAGCGAACGCTTCCCGATGTTCCCGGTCGTCCACTGGATCACCCGTAGCGGACGGTCTGTGCTTGTCGTGCTCATCGGGGCTCCTTTGACGGCGGGCGAGCGGATCAATCAGTTGCTGACATCGAATCCGGCATTGACCTTGGTGGGGCGCACGCGCACCACCAGTTCGCCGGGAACGGAGTTGCGTCTGCCGAACTCGTCGGCGCGGTCGGCGCCCATGTACCGCGCACCGGTCCGGGTGGCGATGTCCAGTAAGTCCTGTGGATCCTCGCTCGCCGTGGCCACGCCCTGCACCTGCACGAAAGAGTAGGGCGGGTGAGGGTCCCCAGACCACCGCAGTCGCAGATCACAACTCGCGGATCACGGGACAGTGCATGGCCTTTCGACGTATCACGGCCGGTGTTGAACACCAGTTGGCCGTCGTCGACGATGAACCACACCGGCGCGACCAGTGGTCGGCCGTCAGCGGCGACGTAACCGAGCATGCCGGTGCGGGTGCCCGCCGACAGGAACTCGACAACCTTTTCTGAGAGCTCCGCCATGTACGTCGCCTTTTCTGAAGCGTTGTTCTAGAGCCGCGCCAAGTCGTACTCGGCGATGTGCTCAATCAGGACCTGGAGGTGGTCCTGCGAGGACCCCAGGGTGTGCTCGATCGCGGTGAGCCGGGCCGCATAGTGGGCAACCGGATATTCCGCGGTCATGCCGATACCGCCATGCAGCTGGATCGACTCCTGCGCGATGTGCCGGCCCGACCGGCCGACCTGCAGCTTGGCCCGCGATGCGATCAGCGGGTCGAGGTTGCCGTCGGCGATCGACATCGCGGCGTAGAGGCTCATGCTGCGCGCTAATTCGAGCGACACGTACATGTCGGCGGCCCGCTGGGTAAGCGCCTGAAATTTGTTGAGCGTGACACCGAATTGCTTGCGGGTCTTGAGGTAATCGGTGGTCAGCCGAAGCGCTTCGTCCATTGCACCGACTGCTTCGGAGCATAACGCGGACTGGATGCGGACGATGGCGTCGCGGATGGCAGGTGATGCGTCGACCGCGTCGCCAAGAGGTTCGGCGGCTGTGCGGTCGAGGTCGATCTGCGCGCCGCGCTGTCCATCGAATGTCGGGTACGGGTGCCTGGTCACAGCATCACCATCGACCAGGAACAACCCGGTGCCGCCGCCGGGCAACGCGGCGCTGATCACCAGCGTGTCAGCGCAGTCCCCGGCAAGCACCGGGTTCTTCCGCCCGCTCAGTGCCCACGAATTGCCTTGCTGCACAGCCTTGGTGCTCACATCGGGGGATGGCTTGCGGTGGTCGGGTTCAAGGTGGGCGAACGCCAGTAGCCGTTGTCCCGCGGCGACCTCGTCGAGTAGCCGCTTCTGCTCCTCACTGCCTTGCGCGGCGATCAGCGCGCCGGGAGCCAGTGCGGCATGCACGACGGGTTCGGGCGCCAGCCGGCGCCCGATTTCGGTGAGCACCACCATGATCTCGATCTGCCCTGACTCGTCCGGGTCGAAGCCGAGGCCGAGAATCCCGGTGTCGGCGAGCTGACTCCAGACATCGCGGCTCCAGCCAAGGTCGGTGTCGATGATCTTATTGCGGCTTTCCGGGTCATAGGTGCGCGACAGTAGCTCGCGGGTGGTGTCGCGGAGCAGAACCTGCTCGTCGCTCAGCTGAAAGTCCATGGCTGCCTCACAATCCGAGAATGGTGGACGCGATGATGTTGCGCTGCACTTCGTTGCTACCGCCGTAGATCGATGTCTTGCGGTAATTGAGATAGCGCGGGGCACTGGACTGCGCCCAGGCCGGTGAAGCTATGTCCTCGCCGTCGACCGGCAACGCGTCCGGACCGGCCACCTCGACGAGCAGCTCGGTCGCCACCTGCTGTAATTGGCTACCGCGCATCTTGAGCACCGAGGATGCCGGGTTGGGCGTACCGTCCGCGGAATCTGAGACCACCCGTGCCTGCGTGAGTTCGAGTGCGATCAGCGCGTTTTCGGCCTCGGCCAGGCGTGCCGCGAACAGTGGATCGCCCAACAACCCGGTGTGCGCGGCGTGCTTTTTCACCTCGCCGAGGCGCACTTTTGTCCGGCCCACCCCGGCGATACCGGTGCGCTCGTTGCCCAGCAGGAATTTTGCGTATGTCCAGCCCTGATTTTCCTGTCCGACAAGCTGATTGGCGGGTACCCGAACGTCGGAGAAGAATACTTCGTTGATTTCGCGACCGCCGTCGATCGTCTTGATCGGTCGCAAAGTAATGCCCGGCGTCGCCATGTCGATGAGCAGAAACGAGATGCCGGCCTGGCGCTTGGGAGCCTGCGGGTCGGTGCGCACCAGGCAGAAGATCCAGTCCGCATACTGGCCCAGCGTCGTCCAGGTCTTCTGCCCGTTGACGACGTAGCTGTCACCGTCCCGGACCGCGGTGGTGCGCAGCGAGGCGAGATCGGAGCCGGCTTCGGGCTCGGAGAAGCCTTGGCACCACCAGATGTCGATGCTGGCCGTCGGCGGTAGGAAGCGCTGCTTGATCTCCTCGGACCCGAATTCGGCGATCACCGGGCCGACCATCTTGACGTTGAAATTCAGCGGCTCCGGGACGCACGCCAATTGCATCTCGTCGACCCAAATCTGGTGCTGGGTTGCTGTCCAATCCTTGCCGCCCCATTCGACCGGCCAATTCGGTACTGCGAGTCCGTGGTCGTTCAGGATCTTGTGGCTGGTGGCCATCTGGTCGCGGGTTAGCGATGAACCCTGACGCACCAGCTCACGGAGCTCTTCTGGAATCTGGGTGGTGTAGAAGGTGCGAAGTTCGTCGCGGAACGCGGCTTCCTCCGGCGTGAGCGCCAGTTTCATGGCGGCCTCCTGTCGTCTGGGGGTGAACGTCGCTACCAGCTTCGGATGGGCGTCCGGTCCTGGTCGTGCGTTCCGCATTCCATCTTGACCCATCCCGCACGGCCCTTGTGCACAGCCTCGGGTTAATCCACAGCCGGGCGTCGCGACGCCGTTGGGCGGGGCCATTGTGACGGTCGGCGCACCTACGGTCGGCCCATGCGAACAGAACTTCCCGCTGAGCGACTGCATCGACGACTTTGTGCTGAACCGGATACCGATGCGCACACCGAGTCCGAGGGCGCGGGGTCGACGTCGAACGAGGACGCGCCAGATGAGGACCAGAATTCGCTGCTGCCGCGGTGGCTTCCCGACGCGTCCCAGGGCCGGGGCTGGGTGGCCAGGGTGCGCGCCGACCCGGGACGCGCTGGTGCCATCGGGATAGCGATTGCGGCTGCCCTGGCCGTACTGGTCACGGTGTTCACGTTGGTGCGCGACCGGCCGGCTCCGGTGATGTCGGCCAAACTGCCACCGGTGGAGAAGGCGTCGACGTCGAGCCCCAGGTCGTCAACAAGTCCGGGTGCCGGCCAGCCGGCCAGTCCCGACCGACCGGTGGTGGTCAGCGTGGTTGGCCTGGTGCGCACCCCCGGGTTGGTCACCCTGGCGCCTGGCGCGCGCATCGCCGATGCGCTGCAGGCCGCCGGTGGCGCGGTGAACGGCGCGGACACCATCGGGCTGAACATGGCCCGCCCGCTCGGCGACGGTGAGCAGATCGTCGTCGGGCTCGCTCCTGTCTCAGGGCAGCCGACGGCGCTGGGTAGCTCGGTGGCTTCCGGCTCCACACCGACAGTGAAGGTACCGACACCGGGATCGGTGAAGCCGAAGGCGGGTGGGGTGCTCGACCTCAACACCGCGACCGTGCAGGAACTGGATGCTCTGCCCGGGGTCGGACCGGTCACCGCCGCTGCGATCGTGGCGTGGCGGCAGGCCAACGGCAAATTCACCAGCGTCGACCAGCTCGCCGATGTCGACGGCATCGGCCCGGCGCGGCTGGACAAGCTGCGCGCCCTGGTCCGCGTCTGATACTGGTGCGCCATCCCGGCTTCGGCGAATCGCCCTCGGCGCACATTGATGTGCGCCTGGCGCCGGCCGCGCTCACTTGCTGGGTGGTGACCGCTGCCGGGATCTGGTGGCCGGTCGGCCGGACAGTGGCTTTGTGCTGTGTCGTACTAGTCGCCGCCTCCGGTGCGCTGACGTGGCGCGCGGCGCGCCGTCCTGGCGGAAGTGGGCGGCTGCGTGCGATCAGCGCCGGCCTGGTCGTGATCGGTGTTGTAGGCGCGGGGTTTGGGCTCGCAATTGCGCTGCGCGCCGACGCGGTAGGTCGCCACCCCATCACCGCGGCGTTCGGAACTGCCGCTCCGGTGACGGTCACCCCCACCGAGAGCGCGGTGTCCTTGGGCAGCGGCCGGCTGATGTTTCGCGGCACCCTGCAGCGCCTGCGCGCCGCGGAGATGTCTGGCCGGGTAGTCGTTTTCGCGCGCACCTCGGACTTCGGCCCCGAAACCGGCGGAGTGATGGTGGGCCAGCCGGTGGGATTCACGGCGCGCATCAGCCGTCCGACCCGTCGCGACCTGACGGTCGCGGTGCTCAATGCGTCGGGCCGGCCAACCATGGGCACCGCAGGCGCGGTACAGCGGGCCGCTCACATTGTGCGCAGTCGATTCTCCGCCGCCGTCCGCGACGCATTGCCTGGCGAGCAGGCAGCGATGTTGCCCGCCCTGGTGCTCGGTGACACCTCGGCGGTTACCGCCGAAACCAGCCGCGACTTTCGCGCGGCGGGCATGACGCACTTGATGGCGGTATCGGGCGCCAACGTCACGATCGTGTTCGCCGCCGTGCTGTTCTCGGCCCGGTTAATCGGCCCGCGGGCGGCCGTCGTGCTTGCCGCGCTGGCGCTGGTGGCGTTCGTCATCGTCGTGCAACCGACGGCAAGTGTGTTGCGGGCGGCCGTGATGGGTGCCATCGCGTTGGCGGGGATGCTGTCTTCGCGTCGGCGGCAGGCCATTCCGGCTCTCTGCGCTACCGTGCTGGTGTTGCTGGCAGTTGCTCCACAGTTAGCCGTTGACGTGGGCTTCGCGCTGTCCGTGCTCGCGACGGCCGCGCTGGTCGTCATCGCGCCGGTCTGGTCACGGCGCCTGGTAAGGAAAGGCTGCCCCAAGCCGCTGGCCGATGCACTCGCGGTTGCATGGGCCGCACATGTGGTGACCGCTCCGCTGGTGGCCGGTATCTCGGGCCGAGTCAGCCTGGTGGCCGTGGGCGCCAATCTCGCGGTGGCACCCGTGATAGCACCGATCACCGTGTTGGGCAGTGCGGCGGCCGTGCTGTGCGTGCTGTGGCTGGCCGGTGCGCAGCTGTTGATCCGTTTCACCGGCCCCGAACTGTGGTGGGTCTTGCGTGTGGCTCAGTGGTCGGCCGGTGTGCCCGCGGCGACGGTGCCCGTTCCGGCCGGGGTGCCCGGTGTGCTGGTGGTCGGTGGGGCCACAGCGTTGGTACTTCTGCTGGCCATGCTGCTGCGGAGCCGGCGCTGGTTTCGCATCGCGGTCGGTCTGGGCGCGGCGATAGTTGTCATTTGCTCGCTGGCCTGGTTGTTATCGAAGCTGTTGGATCCCAGAGCGGCGTAGTCGGTCCGTCGTGACACCATCGTGGGGTGAGCGAGGTTTCGCCGTTGCACCTGGTCTTGGGAGACGAGGAACTGCTGGTCGAGCGGGCGGTGACAGAAGTGCTGCGGGCGGTCCGCAAGCAGGGCGGCACTGACCTAGGAACGGACAATGTTGCGGTCAACCGAATGCGGGCGGGTGACGTCGGTACTTACGAGCTCGCCGAACTGCTAAGCCCGTCACTGTTCGGCGACGAACGCATCGTTGTGCTGGACGCCGCCGGGGAAGCGGGCAAGGAAGCGGCCGCTTTGATCGCTTCGGCCGCGGCCGACGTTCCGGAGGGGACGGTGCTGGTGGTGGTGCACTCGGGCGGTGGTCGAGCCAAAGCACTCGCCAACGAGCTGCAGTCGCTTGGCGCTGTCGTGCATCCGTGCGCGCGGATCACCAAGGTCAGCGAACGCGTCGATTTCATCCGCAAGGAATTTCGCGCCCTGCAGGTCAAAGTCGATGAGGAGACGGTGACTGCTCTGCTGGACGCGGTTGGCTCCGACGCGCGGGAGCTGGCGGCTGCCTGTTCGCAGTTAGTAGCCGACACCGGCGGGGCTGTGAATGCCGCCGCGGTGCGGCGCTATCACAGCGGCAAAGCCGAAGTGAAGGGCTTCGACATCGCAGACAAGGCGGTGGCCGGCGACGTCGAAGGAGCCGCCGAGGCGCTGCGGTGGGCGATGATGCGGGGTGAACCGCTGGTGGTGCTGGCCGACGCGCTAGCCGAAGCCGTCCACACGATCGGCCGGGTGGGGCCGCTGTCGGGCGATCCCTACCGTCTGGCGGCTCAGCTGGGGATGCCGCCCTGGCGGGTGCAGAAAGCCCAGAAGCAGGCCCGGTATTGGTCGCGCGACACGGTGGCGACCGCGATGAAAGTGGTGGCAGCGCTCAACGCCAACGTTAAAGGGGCCGTGGCGGACGCCGATTACGCGCTGGAATCCGCGGTCAGGAAGGTTGCCGAGCTGGCCGCCAACCGGCGCCACTGAGGGGGCGGGCGCTGGCCGGTGGGCCTCAGAGCTTGTTGAGGGCCTGCGCCAGCGCCGACTTCTTATTGGCCGCCTGATTCTTGTGGATCACACCCTTGCTCGCCGCTTTGTCCAGCTTGCGGTTGGTCGACGCCAGCAACTCCGCGGCCTTTTCTTTGTCGCCGGCGTGGGCGGCCTCGCGGAAGGCGCGGACAGCGGTGCGGACCGAAGACTTCACCGACTTGTTGCGCAGCCGAGCGCGCTCGTTCGTACGGTTGCGCTTCTGCTGCGACTTGATGTTGGCCACGCGTCAGTTCCTTCTTGATATATTCGATGTTTGCTTCGGCTGCTTCGGCGCCGGATACCACCACAGCGACTGCTCAGGTTATCAGTCGGTTACGTTTTCTCCCAAAACGGGAACCCGCGGCCTGCCACAACGTCAATTTAGGGCAGCATCTGAAAAGTGAGCGTTACGAACCAGCTTGAGGACACCAGGCGGCAGTCGCGCGATGCTGCACGTTCTGAGCGCATCTTCGGCGGGTACATCACGTCGGACTCCTATGCGATGGCCTTCGATGAGATGTTCGATGCTCAGGGCAGCGTCCGCGGGCCGTACAAGGGCATCTACGCCGAGCTTGCGCCGTCGGACGCCGCGGACCTGAAGGCCCGCGCCGAAGCGCTGGCGCGTGCCTTTATCGACCAGGGCATCACGTTTTCGCTGTCGGGTCAGGAGCGGCCTTTTCCGCTGGACTTGGTGCCGCGGGTGATCTCGGCGGCCCTGTGGAGCCGGTTAGAGCGTGGCATCATCCAGCGGGTCAAGGCCCTCGAGATGTATCTCGACGACATCTACGGGGATCAAGAGATACTGAATGACGGCGTCATCCCGCGCCGCTTGATCACATCTTGCGAGCATTTTCACCGCCAAGCAGTGGGCATCGTCCCGCCTAACGGTGTTCGGATCCACGTCGCCGGCATCGACCTGATCCGCGATGACCGGGGTAACTTCCGGGTTCTCGAGGACAACCTGCGCTCACCCTCGGGTGTGTCGTATGTCATGGAGAACCGGCGCACCATGGCGCGGGTTTTCCCGAACCTGTTCGCCACTCATCGGGTCCGCGCCGTTGATGACTACGCCTCGCACCTGCTGCGGGCGCTGCGCAACTCCGCGGCCACCAACGAGGCCGACCCCACGGTGGTGGTCCTGACTCCTGGGGTATACAACTCGGCCTATTTCGAGCATTCGCTGTTGGCCCGGCAAATGGGTGTCGAACTGGTGGAAGGTCGCGACCTGTTCTGTCGCGACAACCAGGTGTACATGCGCACCACCGAGGGCGAGCGCCAAGTCGACGTCATCTACCGGCGCATCGACGACGCCTTCCTGGATCCGCTGCAGTTCCGTGCCGACTCGGTGCTCGGGGTAGCCGGTCTGGTCAACGCCGCCCGCGCCGGGAACGTCGTCATTTCCAGTGCGATTGGCAACGGCGTCGGCGACGACAAGCTCGTCTACACCTATGTGCCGACCATGATCGAGTACTACCTCGGCGAGAAACCGCTGCTGGCCAACGTGGAGACCTTCCGGTGCTGGCTCGACGACGAACGCGAAGAGGTGCTGGACCGGATCGGCGAGTTGGTCCTCAAGCCGGTGGAGGGGTCCGGGGGCTACGGCATCGTGTTCGGTCCGGACGCCTCCGACAAAGAGCTGGCCGCCGTCGCCAAGAAGATCCGCGACGATCCACGCGGCTGGATCGCCCAGCCGATGATGGAGCTGTCGACCGTGCCGACGCAGGTCGGCAGCACGCTGGCGCCCCGCTACGTCGACCTGCGGCCATTCGCGGTCAACGACGGCAACGACGTGTGGGTGCTGCCGGGCGGGCTCACCCGGGTGGCGCTGGTCGAGGGCTCACGCGTCGTCAACTCCAGCCAGGGCGGCGGCTCCAAGGACACCTGGATACTGGCGCCCCGCGCCTCGGCCGCCGACCGTGAGCTGGGCGCCGCCGGGGTGGTGCGGTCGCTGCCCGATTCCATGCCGGACCCGGCGCTCGATGGCCCCGCGAAGCCGAAGCAACAGCAGTCGCAGCGGTCTGAACGCACGGAGCAGGACCAACCGCGGCAAAAGCAACACCAAAAGCAGCAACGGTCGAAGGTGATCCGCTGATGCTGGCCCGCAACGCGGAGGCGCTCTACTGGATCGGTCGATACGTCGAGCGGGCCGACGACACCGCGCGAATCCTGGATGTCGCACTGCACCAACTGCTCGAGGATTCCAGCGTCGATCCCGACCAGACGTCTCGGCTGTTGCTGCGGGTGCTGGGTATCGATCCCCCGGACCATGACTTGGACGTCTGGTCGCTGACCGATCTGGTGGCCTACGGCACCGAGGTTTCCGGTGGGTCCTCGATCGTTGACGCGATCACGGCGGCGCGAGAGAACGCGAAGTCGGCGCGGGAAGTGACATCCAGCGAGATCTGGGAGTGCCTGAACACCACATACCATGCCCTGGCCGAACGCGAACGTGCCGCCAAACGCCTCGGGCCACATGAGTTCCTGTCGTTCATCGAGGGCCGGGCGGCGATGTTCGCCGGACTGGCTGACTCGACGCTGTCACGTGACGACGGATACCGCTTCATGGTGCTCGGCCGCGCGATCGAACGGGTTGACATGACGGTGCGACTGTTGCTGTCGCGGGTCGGGGACAGCGCGTCGTCCCCAGCGTGGGTGACGCTGTTGCGCTCGGCGGGTGCGCACGACACTTACCTGCGCACTTACCGCGGTGTGCTGGATGCAGCGCGGGTGGTCGAGTTCATGCTGCTCGACCGGCTGTTTCCGCGTTCGGTGTTCTACTCGCTGAGACTGGCCGAACACAACCTGGACGAACTCATGCACAATCCGCACAGCCGGATCGGGGCCACCACCGAGGCGCAGCGGTTGCTCGGGCAGGCCCGCAGCGAACTGGAATTCGTGCAACCCGGTGCGCTGCTGGAATCATTGGAGACTCGCTTGGCGGGCTTGCAGCAAACATGCCGCGATGTCGGAGAAGCGTTGTCGCTGCAGTACTTTCACGTCACTCCCTGGGTGGCGTGGTCGGATGCCGGTCACCGCGGTCGACTGGTCGCCAGGCAAGGAGAAGCCTGATGTGGCGGCTGCGGGTGGTGCACACCACCGGGTACGCCTACCAATCGCCGGTGACCGCCTCCTACAACGAAGTCCGGCTGACCCCGCGGTCGAACAGCAGGCAAAACGTCATCCTCAACCGTGTCGAGACCATCCCCGCGACCCGGTCCTACCGCTACATCGACTATTGGGGTACCGCCGTAACGGCATTTGACTTACACGCGCCGCACACCGATCTCACGGTGACGTCTTCGTCGGTCGTCGAGACCGATCAGCCAGAGCCGCAGGTGGTCGAGGCCCGCTGGAGCGACCTGCAATCCGAGGCCGTGATCGATCGGTTCGACGAGTTGCTCCGCCCCACCGAGAACACCCCGGCAAGCAAGCGGGTTGCGTCCGTTGCCAAGAAGATCGCCAAAACTCACAAGCCCGCCGAAGCCGTCGTCGCCGCAGCCAACTGGGTGCGCGGCGAGCTCGATTACCTCCCAGGGACCACCAGCGTGCACTCGTCCGGGCTGGACGCGCTGAACGCGGGAAAGGGTGTCTGCCAGGACATCGTGCACCTGTCGCTAATGGTGTTGCGCAGCATGGGAATTCCCGCACATTACGTGTCGGGTTACTTGCACCCCAAACGTCACGCCATCGTAGGGGATACGGTGGACGGGCGAAGTCACGCCTGGATTGAGGCTTGGACCGGTGCTTGGTGGAGCTATGACCCCACCAACGAAACCGAGATCACCGAGCAGTACGTCAGCGTTGGTGAGGGCCGCGACTACGCCGATGTTTCCCCGTTGAAAGGTATCTACTCTGGGGAGGGGGCAACCGACCTCGACGTGATCGTGGAGGTCACCCGGCTGGCTTAGCTCCGGGATCGGGCAATCGGGCCAGTGTGCGGTATCCGGGGTGGACATGCGGTGCCAGACCCTGCTGTTGTGCCACCGCGGTAAGCAGGCCGCGCAGTGCGCCGCATTGTTCAGGGTCAAGCGCGGCGGTGAGCACGAGCTCGTGCTGGCGCGCGAGCTGGGAAAGCTTGCGCATCAGCCTTTTTCCCGCAGCAGTGAGGTACAGAGCGTGCAGTCGGCGGTCGTCGGGGTTGCGGCGACGCTCGACATAACCGCGCTCCTCGAGTTCGTCGACGTAGACGACGACACGGCTGGGCAACATACCCAATTGAGTGCTGAGGGCCTGCTGGCTGCGGCCGGGGTCGGCGGCGATGGCGCGCAGTATTCCCGCGCGGGGCGGCGTCAAATCGATAGTGGCCACCTGTTCGGCGAATAGCGTCGCGGCGTGATGGCCGAGTTGGGCTAGCAGGAACGCCACGCCATCGGGGCGGTCGTCGCTGGCTGCGGTTGATGACACCGCCACATCATAGTCTTTGCGAATAATTCTTCGAGTGAATCTTCCCGAAGGTCTTGCCGCTAAGCGCCCTCAGGCATACCGTTCATTCCATGAACGATTCATCAGCAGATACAACTCGGCCGGTTTCGAGTCGCCGCCGGCAAGGGGGACCGCCGTTGGTACTGCTTTCCGCGGTTTGTGTCGGGCTGCTCTTCGGTGGACTTGCCATAGGAGTCGCCCTGGGCGGCGTGATGCCGTTGCCGTACGGCCCGCTGACCGCTGTTGTGGCGTACGTCCGCGCCCAGCCGGTCGCCGTGCAAGTCATCGCCACTGCGGCGTTCGCGTCGTCGGTGCCGTTGGCGATCTACGCGGCGACGGCCAGTACCCGGTTGAGGCAACTTGGAGTTACCGCGCCGGGAGCCACGATCGCGCTCACGGGCGGCACCTTGGCGGCCGGCGCGCTGGGTCTGGCCGGATTGTTGGCCTGGACGTTGTCACGACCGGAACTCAGTACGGATACGGCGCTGGTTAGGGCGGTCTACTTGCTGGTGTTTTTGGTCGGCGGCCCGGGGCACATCGTCGCCTTGGGCCTGCTGGTCGCTGGGATGGCGGTGCCCAGCCTCATCCTGGGATTGACGCCGAGACCAGTCGCGTGGATCGGCGTGGGGACTGCCGCCCTTTGCGAGTTGACGACGGTGGTGTTGGTCTGGCCGGAACTGGGCGTGATTTTGCCGATCGCACGGGTCTTGGCGTTGATATGGCTGGTGGTGGCCGGGGCGCTATTGCCGGTGCGGCGCAACGATATTCGGCATCCCCGCAAGCGATCGCCGCGCCCGGCGGGCGCCTCGATCGGTGGATGATGGCTACGGTGCGTCGACCTCAACCCGGTGCAGGTCGTCGCCGAGCTCGATCCGCCCGCCGAACTCGGCAGCCGCCAGCGCCCGCCACTGTTCTTCTTGACCCGGCACCAGCGCCGGCACATAGTGCGTCATGACGAGGGTGCCCACATCCGCGCGGGCCGCGGTTGCTGCCGCTTCTTCTACCGACGAGTGGTAGTCGCAGATGTCCTTGAGACGCTGTTGCGGGATGTTGATGACGATGTCCTTGCGGATCACGGTGTGCACCAATGCGCCGGCGCCGGCTGCCAGCTCGTCCAGGCTGGCGCAGGGCACCGTGTCCCCGGCGAGCACCACCGACGCTGTCCCGTATTCGATGCGGAACCCGATGGTCGGCGCCACGGGCCGGTGATCGGTCGGGGCCACCCGGATCGATACGCCGTCGCGGTCCCACACCGGACCTTCGGTGTATTCGTGGACCTCGACCGCTGGCGGCGCATTCAGATCGGCATGATGAGCGATCCGGTAACCGATGTCGTCGCGGAACGCCTTTAGCGTCGCCTCGACCGTCTCCGCGGTGCCGGGCGGTCCGATGATCGGCAGCGGCGCGGGATCAGGCCCGAAGGTGCTGATCCAACGTGTGATGAGGACGTCGCCGAGGTCGCCGATGTGGTCGCTGTGCAGGTGAGTGAGCAGCAGCGCCGACAACCCGCTGGCGCCCACGCCGACTGCCGCCGCGCGCTGCAGCACTCCGCGCCCGCAATCCACCAAGAACACCTGCCCGCCGGCCCGCACTAGAGTCGACGGCCCGGCGCGGTTCGGGTCGGGGATCGGGCTTCCGGTTCCCAGCAGCGTGATCTCGATCATGGCCCTATCTTGCAAGCCGCACCCGCGCGCGGTGGCCCAATCGCCTGATCCAGCCGGCGCACGACCGGATTCCGTCCTCACGCTGCAGCGGCGAATGCGCCGATCGCCGTCGCGTTTCAACCGTCGACGTCAGGGTATGGACACAATCGGGTTGCCGGTTCTCGTGGTGGCTTTCCCGCCGCGCGAGTTAGCCGTAGCCTGGTGTGGAGCGGATCACAACCGGCTGGAGGCCTTGATGCGGATTGCGGACGTCTTGCGGAATAAGGGCGCGGCGGTGGTGACCATCAACCCGGATGCGACGGTCCGTGAGTTGCTCGCCGGCCTCGCCGATCAGAACATCGGCGCCATGGTGGTAGTCGGCGCCGAGGGCGTCGTTGGCATCGTGTCGGAGCGCGACGTCGTGCGCCAGCTGCACACACATGGCGCCAGCGTGCTGTCTCGCCCGGTGTCCAAGATCATGACCGCCACGGTTGCCACCTGCACGAAGTCCGACACGGTTGACTCCGTTAGCGTGCTGATGACGAAAAACCGGGTGCGCCATGTGCCGGTGCTGGACGGGAAAAAGCTGATCGGCATCGTCAGCATCGGTGACGTGGTGAAGACCCGAATGGAAGAACTCGAGGCCGAGCAGCAGCAGCTGCAGTCCTACATCACGCAAGGCTGATTGCCCGGCTCGCCGCCTCGCCGCCTCGCCGCTTCGCGGCTGGCATTGTCGCGGGGCGGCCCTCAGTGCCAGGAGTAGTCCGCGCGTAACCGGGCGGCCACCACATCGAAGATTTCGCGATCCAGAATTGCGCCCTCGCGGCGAATACCCTCCTCGGGCACGTCGAGCACCCGGTCCAACCGGACCCAGCTTTCTCTGCCTTCGTAATCCCAAGTACCAGAACCGATCGCAACCCAGTCCGGGTCGGTGGCGTAGTGCTCCTGGCTGGACAACATCAACCCCAGCAGGACGCTGCGGTCACGCCCCACGACGAGGACGGGCCGGTCTTTGCCGCGGGTGGGATCGTCCTCGTAGACCACCCACGTCCAGACGATCTCCCCGGGATCGGCCCGACCATCAAGATTCGGTGCGTACACCAGCTTGCGGGCCCGCTGCGCGGTGGGGAAGCTGGTGCTGGTCACCGGTCGGCCCGCGGTGACCGCGGCAGGTGGTTGCGGCGCGGCGGCGGCGATAACGGTCGCGGTGATCTTCACGGCTTGCTGGAGTTCTCGCAGGACGGTCTGCGAGTTCTGCACGTGCCGGGCGAGCCGCGGAGCCCCGTTGAAAACAAGGTTCTCGGCAAACCGCTGAAACGTCTTCCACTGTGATTTCCGGGCAGACGCCATATTCGCAGCATAGACGGGAGCGGCCGGGTCCGATTGTGTCCAAGTGTGTCCCGGCCACCCTGCATAGATACGCTGGACATGCTCGCGAACCGCCGCTCGAAGCAGCTGCGAAGCGCCCTACAGAACATCAGTCCATCAGGAGATTCCCATCAGCAGTTTCGCCGACAAGACCTTCACCGCGCCGGCGCAGATTCGGAATTTCTGCATCATCGCTCACATCGACCACGGCAAGTCCACGCTGGCGGACCGGATGCTGCAGCTCACTGGTGTCGTCGATGAGCGATCGATGCGTGCCCAGTACCTGGACCGGATGGACATCGAGCGGGAGCGGGGGATCACCATCAAGGCGCAGAATGTCCGGCTGCCGTGGAAAGTATCCGGCGGTCCAGAAAAAGGTGTTGCCGCCGGTGACTATGTTCTGCACCTGATCGATACCCCAGGGCACGTCGACTTCACCTACGAGGTGTCGCGCGCGCTGGAGGCCTGTGAGGGCGCGGTACTGCTGGTCGACGCCGCCCAGGGCATCGAAGCTCAGACGCTGGCCAATCTCTACCTGGCGCTGGACCGCGACCTGACCGTCATCCCGGTGCTCAACAAGATCGACCTGCCGGCCGCCGATCCGGACCGCTACGCAGGTGAGCTCGCCCACATCATCGGCTGCGAGCCGAACGACGTGCTGCGGGTGTCCGGCAAAACCGGCGAGGGCGTGGCCCACCTTCTCGACGAGGTGGTCCGGCAGGTGCCGCCCCCGCAAGGGGACGCCGACGCGCCGCTGCGCGCGATGATCTTCGACTCCGTCTACGACATCTACCGCGGTGTGGTGACCTACGTCCGCGTGGTGGACGGCAAGATCACCCCGCGTGAGCGCATCTTGATGATGTCTACCGGCGCCACCCACGAACTGCTCGAGGTCGGCATCGTCTCGCCCGAACCGAAGCCCAGCGACGGCCTGGGCGTGGGGGAGGTGGGCTACCTGATCACCGGAGTTAAGGACGTCCGCCAATCCAAGGTTGGAGACACCGTGACGACGGCCCGCAACGGTGCCGCCCAAGCGCTGACCGGCTACCGCGAACCCAAGCCGATGGTCTATTCGGGGCTCTATCCCGTCGACGGTTCGGACTATCCGGATCTGCGCGACGCCCTGGACAGGCTGCAGCTCAACGACGCGGCCCTGACCTACGAGCCGGAGACTTCAGTGGCGTTGGGCTTTGGGTTTCGGTGTGGCTTCCTGGGCTTGCTGCACATGGAGATCACCCGGGAGCGCCTGGAGCGAGAGTTCGATCTGGACCTGATCTCGACGTCGCCGAACGTCGTATACCGGGTGATCTTGGAGGGCGGGGCAGATGACGGCATTCTCGTGACCAACCCGTCCGACTGGCCGGAGGGCAAAATCCGCACGGTTTATGAGCCCGTGGTCAAGACCACCATCATCGCGCCCAGCGAGTTCATCGGCACCATCATGGAACTGTGTCAGTCGCGCCGCGGCGAGCTGGGGGGAATGGATTATCTGTCGCCCGAGCGAGTTGAACTGCGCTACACGATGCCGCTCGGCGAGATCATCTTCGACTTCTTCGACTCACTGAAGTCGCGCACCCGCGGCTATGCCAGCCTCGACTATGAGGAGGCCGGCGAGCAGGAGGCCCAACTGGTCAAGGTCGACATCTTGTTGCAGGGTGAGCCGGTCGACGCGTTCAGCGCGATTGTGCACAAGGATTCGGCGTTCGCCTACGGCAACAAGATGACCACCAAACTCAAAGAACTGATCCCGCGCCAGCAGTTCGAGGTGCCGGTGCAGGCGGCCATCGGATCGAAAATCATTGCACGCGAAAATATCCGCGCCATCCGAAAGGACGTGCTGTCCAAGTGCTACGGCGGTGACATCACCCGCAAACGCAAACTTCTGGAAAAGCAGAAGGAAGGCAAGAAGCGGATGAAGACTATCGGGCGAGTGGATGTGCCGCAGGAGGCCTTCGTTGCGGCGTTATCGACCGACGCCGCGGGCGACAAGGGCAAGAAGTAGCCGCGAACGCATGAGAAGCCGTCGGTGCGTCATGGCCTTCTTATTGGTCGTCGTGCTGGCCACCGGCTGCACCTCCGTCGTCGCCGGCAATGCGCGACCCGCCGCGGGATTGAAGCCGCGACCAGTCACCGGGCAAACCGTCATGCGGGTGCTCCTCGACGGCGGTGAGCTGTCGAAGCTTCTCGGCCAGTCCTTTACAGCTAAGTCGGAAATTCCATCGCGGTTCGGCGGTCCCGAGATGTTGCAGCCGGCCTTTGGAGTGGTTTCGCCTGTCGACTGTGTGGGCGTCACCACGATGATGGAGAAGAGCGCCTACCAATCCGGCCAAGTCAAAAATGTCGCGCGGGAGGCGTGGTGGAACCTCCGCGGGCCGGCGAAAGTGATCAGTGTGGCGGAGGGTGTGGTCGCTTTGTCCACCGCCGCCGAGGCCAGCGCGCTCTTCGAGAAGTTCTCGCAGCGATGGGACAACTGCGATGGCACGACTGTGACCATTGAGCGCCCCAGCATCATCATTGACCGCGCCGGCATCAGCTTCTCGGACAAGATCTCCGACGTGCGTGTTGCCGATTCTGTACTCGCGGCAACCGTTTCGATTGAAACACGATTGTCCGGCTCGCCGCCGATCGGACCCAGGCCAGCAGCGCGAGCCATTGGCGTCCGAGGGAATTGCCTCGTCGAAGTCGATGTGGCGTTTTTCAGTACGCAAAGCCCGACGGACCCCGGGTCGGGCCCCGATATGAACACCAGCGCCGTTGACATCGCGCACGCCATGATGGACAAAGTCAGTGCACTGAGCTGACGCGGCGCCGAGCCATGAACCTGAGACGTCGCTGGTGTTGGGCTGTGTCTTCGGTGTGGCTTACGGCGGTCACCTCACCCATAAACGTAAACTGCTGGTCAAGCAGAAGGTAAGGCAAGAAGCCGATGGAGAGCATCTGGAAGGTCGAGGTGCCCCAGGACGCGCTTGTCGCCGCGTTGTCCACTAGACGCCGCGGGAGACGAGGGCGGGAACTGCGATGACCGCATGAGAAGCCGCTGGTGCCTCGCGGCCCTGCTGACAGTCGTGATGTTGGTCGCGGGCTGCGGCGTGACGGTCGGCGGCACAGCACAGCCGGCACCGAACTTGACGCCGCGATCCCTTGGTGGGCAAACCATCAAGCGGGTGCTGCTCGGCAAGAGTGCGCTGTCGCGAATTGTTAAGCAGCCCTTAAACGTTGATCCTCGTTTTCCACCGAGTTTTGGGGGCCCCGAGACGTTGCAGGGCGATAGATCGGCCTGGCCCGTCGACTGCATCGGAGTCGCAGTGATGATGCAGCAAAGCGTCTACCAAGCCAGCGACGTCAAAAACGTCGCGGTTGAGACGTGGCGGCCCGCTGCCATGTCCGCAGCGGTGACCAGGGTAAAGGAGGGCGTAGTCAGCTTGCCCACGGCCGCCGACGCCAACGCCCTGTTCGCGAAATTCTCCCAGCAGTGGCAAAGATGCGATGGCAAGACGCTGCCCTTGTCGACCGGGATGTTCGGGCTTAAGGTGAAAGTCACTAACGTACAAATTGCCACTTCTGTTCTCGCGGCAACTATTTCGATCGAGTCGAACTTGCCCGGCTTGAATTCGGCATCCGTTCCAGCAGGGCGCGCTATCGGTGTGCGGGGCAATTGCCTTATCGAGGTCGAGGTCGACTTTCTTAATACACCAAACCCGTCGCTCCAAGGACCAGACGATATCAACACCAGCGCGCTGGACATTGCGCAAATCATGAGGGACAAAGTCAGCGCGCTGAGCTGACGCAGGGCCGCCGTGGCTACACCTGCTTATTCGCTATGAGCTCTCCGGACGCCGCGTTAATCGTGACTTTGTGTTCGACGATGTAGTAGTCCCAGACGTCGGCTTGCCACACGGTGCTGCCGTTGCTGTCGCCGAGGCTCATCTCGGTGATGGAGCCGTTGGGAACCGCGGCCAGAAACTTGTCCACCGCTGCGCGGTAGTCCAGGTGCGCCGCCTGCACACGGGCACGGTTTGCGGCTTTGTCGGCGTCGCAACTCTCGTTTACAGCGACACTTCGTCTGCGCCCAGCGCAGTCAGCGCGCTGGGTGGACACCGTCTACATCGGCGCGTTGGCGGGCTGGAACATCCCGGAGCCGTCGGCTTCCTCCTCGGCGCGGATCACGTGCACCACGGCGTTGATCAGCGCCAGGTGGGTGAACGCCTGCGGGAAGTTGCCCAGGTGCCGACCGGTTCGCGGCTCGATCTCCTCGGCGTAGAGGTGCAGCGGGCTGGCGTAGGACAGCAGCCGCTCACACAATCGCTTGGCGCGAGTCACCTCCCCGATCTCCACCAGCGCTGACACCAGCCAGAACGAGCAAATCGTGAAGGTGCCTTCCTCGCCGGACAACCCGTCGTCGGTTTCTTCGACGCGGTAGCGCAGCACCAGGCCGTCCTGGGTGAGTTCGTCGGCGATGGCCAGCACGGTGTTGCGCACCCGCGGGTCGTCCGGGGGCAGAAACCTCGTCAGCACCACCAGGAGCAGCGAGGCGTCCAGCGCGTCGCTGCCGTAGCGCTGGGTGATCACACCCCGGGAATCCACCCCGTGTTGCAGAATGTCGGCTTTGATTTCCTCCGCGATGGCCCGCCACTGTTGGGCGTAGCTCTTCTCTCCCTGCTTCTCGGCCAGCTTCGTCCCGCGGTCGAGCGCCACCCAGCACATCACCTTCGAGGAGGTGAAGTGCTGCGGTTCGCCGCGGACCTCCCAGATTCCGCGGTCGGGCTCGCGCCAGTGCTTGATGGCCTCTTCCACCTGTTTTTTCAGTACCGGCCACAACGTCTCGGGGACCTGCTCGCGCGATTTGGCGTGCAGGTAGAACGAGTCGAGGATGGAGCCCCAGATGTCGTGCTGGTCCTGGTTATAGGCGCCGTTGCCGATTCGCACCGGCCGGGCATGGTCATAACCGGACAGATGGTGCAGCTCTTCTTCGATCAGACTGCGCTCGCCACCGACGCCGTACATCACCTGCAGCGGATGGCGCTCGTTGCTGTTGGCGCCGGAGACGTCGGCGATGAACGCGAAGAAGTCGTCGGCCTCGCGATCCAGTCCGAGCGTGTAGAGCCCCCACAACGCGAACGTGGAGTCGCGCACCCAGGCGTAGCGGTAGTCCCAGTTGCGTTCGCCGCGTGGCGTTTCCGGAAGCGACGTGGTGCTGGCCGCCAGCAGCGCGCCGGTGGGCGAGTACGTCAAACCCTTCAGCGTGAGTGCGCTGCGCTGCAGGTATGCCCGCCACGGGTGGTCGGGGAAGTTGCCGATGTTGATCCACTGCCGCCAGCACTCGGTGGTTCTCCACATCCTGTCGGCGGCCTCTTCGTAGGTTTGCGGCGCCGGGTGCTTGGTCCAGCTCAGCGCGACGAACACATCGTCGCCCTCGCTCATCCGGGTGCGTCCCCGCGCTTCGCGGCCCTCCAGCCCGATCCGCAGATTGGTGGTGAGCCGCAGCGTCGGGTGGGCGTCGGGTTGCTTGGTGGCACGTGCGATGGCCTCGCCGTACGCGTTAGCCGAGTATTCCCAGGTGGCCCCGACGCGGTGGTAGTCGAACGCGGGCTCGCAGCTCATCATCAGCTCAACGGTGCCGCTGACGCAGCGCACCGTGCGCAGCAGGATGTGCTCGGCATCCCAGTCCATCGGAGTGCGGCGATGTGTCCGCGATCGGCGCTCGATGTCGTGCCACGGTCCCATCACCAGCGCGTCACGCACGATCAGCCATCCGGTGTGGGTCTGCCAGGTGGTCTCCATGATCAGGCTGCCGGGAAGGTAGCGGCGGGCCGAGGGCACCGAGACGCCGTAGGGCCCTAGCCGGAAATGGCCGGCGCTACGGTCCAAGATCGCACCGAACACACTCGGAGAGTCCGGCCGTGGCACGCACAGCCATTCCACCGATCCGGCCGGAGAGATCAAGCACGTCGTCTCCCAGTCCGACAGAAATGCGTAATCGGCGATCGGCGGGAATGGATTCCGCATTGCTCCGCTGGGAGCAAGGGGCGCGGGCGCGCTGAAATCGACGGGCGAAGCTATGACTGTTGCGGGGGACGATTCAAACGCTTCCTCACCCACGGCGTCGGCCGGTTGCTCGTCGGGCTGGGCGTGCAGGACCATCTCGACATCATCAACTGTCGAGCGGCTTGGCGTCCATGATTTCGCCGAGGTGGCGTTGCTCTCACCTACCCGCGGCGTCTGGCATACCTCGGTGCATGCTCAGGTAGCGGGCCGATTGCGACCATGTAACCGACCAGTCGCCGCAATGCCAGGGATTGGCTCACCAGCTTCACGCCTAGTGGCGCGCGGTGGTCGCCTCCGGCCACCGCCGCCGCGATCACGTTCGCATGGATCATCCGTTGTGCCGCCTGAAGAATCACCGTCGGGATCCAGCGGCGTGTTTGCACCCGGGCCAGCTGCCGAGTAGACACCCGTCCCGCGCGCAGCGGACCGGCCAGGATGCGGGCGGCGGCCACCGCGTCGGCCACCGCCAAATTGATGCCGATACCGCCGACCGGTGACATCGCATGCGCGGCGTCACCAATGAACAGCACGCCGTCGGAATACCAGCGGGGGAGCCGATTCAGCTGCACATCAAGCAGTTTCACGTCATCGAACGACGTCAGCGTGTCAACACGGTCAGCGAGCCAGGGCACCATGCTGACCAGCGCGCGGTGCAACGCTTCGATGCCTTGGGCCCGCACCTGGGCGTCGGTTCCCTTCGGAATGATGTAAGCGATCTGGTAGTAATCGCCGCGATCGATCACGATCGTCGCGTGCCCGGCGCGCAGCACGCCGGCCAGTCCCCTCGGATCGCCGGGTTGGCGAGGCAACCGGAACCACCACACGTCCATTGGGGCGCCGAAGCTGTGCGGTGTCAGCCCGACTGCCGAGCGCACCGTCGAGTAGCGACCGTCGCAGCCCACCGTCAACGCGGCGTGCATGTGTTTGACTTCGCCGGTCTGGTCGCGATAAGTGACGCCAACGATGCGGTCGGCGTCGCGCCCTGACCCCCGGGTCACCCCGACCACCTCGGTGCTGCGCAACAACCGGAAGCAGGGTTCGGCCTCGGCGGCGGTGGCCACCATCTCCAGAAAGTCCCACTGCGGCACCAGGGCGATGTGCTGGTGTGTGCCGGGAAGGCGGGTCAGGTCGAGGGTCACCGGTTCGTTCTGTATCTCCATGTGGATGGTGTCGATGAGGCGATGCGGAATCTCTGCGAACCGCGGCCCCAAGCCGAGTTCGTCAAGCAGCCGCAACGTGCTCGCATGCACCGTGTCTCCGCGAAAGTCACGCAGGAAGTCCGCGTGCTTTTCCATCACCGTGACTTTTACGCCGGCGCGGGCCAACAGCAGGCCAAGCACCATGCCCGCCGGTCCGCCGCCGGCGATCAGACAGGTCGTTTCGTCGGATGGTGGAGGCATGCGCCGATCTTGACACATTGGTTTTCCGGTGCCGGGCCGAATAGTGTGAGCCCCGTGAACGCGTTCCTGAATTGGTGGGACGGTAACGAGCTGTGGCTTTCCGGGCTCGCTTTCGTGCTACAGGCCATGGTGGTGATGCCGGTCGTGCTGGCGGTGGCCTACGTCACGGCGGCATTGCTGGATGGCCTGCTCGGCAAGGGCATCGAGTTGATGCGCCGTGCCCGCCACGCTGGCGGGACGCCCGGGTAACGCGTATGCCTCGGTCACACGTGACGTTGGTTCTCGTCACGCTCGTGGTGCTGGTGATCGTCACGTGGCTACTGACACACTGAGCACGCGAAGGCGCACGGCTGACCGGCTCAGCCACTCGCGCGGTGGCGGGCCCGTCAATTCCTGTTAGGCTTCGCGCCATGCACGTGACATCCGGCGTCGTGGGGCGCTATGTCTTCGTGCACTGTTGTCGCTGACTCCCAAACCCGTGCGCGGTCTGGTATGGGATTCGTGAATTTCCCGACGTTTTAGGCGCCTTTCCGCAGCACCGGGACCGATACCCGTAAGTTCCCGCACTGGAAGGCCTCAATGCTCAACGACATCGCCAGCTCGGTGCGCTGGCGGCCGGCGATCGCGCTTGCCCTGATCATCGGAGTCGTCGCTGCGTGTCACGGTGGCGCCAGTGACGTCGTGGGCGGCGGCGGGCTGGCCAACGCGCATACGAGTATCACCCTGGTTGCCTACTCGGTCCCAGAACCCGGCTGGAGCAAGGTGATCCCGGCGTTCAATGCCTCCGAGGAAGGCAAGGGCGTTCAGGTGGTCACCTCCTATGGGGCCTCCGGTGACCAATCACGCGGCGTTGTGGACGGTAAGCCGGCTGATGTCGTGAACTTCTCGGTGGAGCCGGACATCACTCGATTGGTCAAGGCCGGCAAGGTTTCCAAGGACTGGAATACCGACGCCACCAAAGGAATCCCGTTTGGGTCGGTGGTGTCGCTGGTGGTGCGTAAGGGCAATCCGAAGAACATCAAAGATTGGGATGACCTGTTGCGGCCGGGAGTGGAGGTCATCACGCCCAGTCCGCTGAGTTCGGGGTCGGCCAAGTGGAATTTGCTCGCACCGTACGCCGTCAAGAGCGGAGGCGGCAGCAATAGCCAGGCCGGCATTGACTTCATCAACAAGTTGGTGCGTGAACACATCAAATTGCGTCCCGGTTCGGGACGGGAAGCCACCGATGTTTTTGTCCAGGGCAGCGGTGACGTGTTGATCAGCTACGAGAACGAGGCCATCGCCACTGAGCGGGCAGGCAAACCGGTCGAGCACATCAACCCGCCGCAGACGTTCAAAATCGACAACCCGGTGGCGGTGGTAACTACTAGCCCACACCTGGATGCCGCCGTTGCTTTCAAGAACTTCCAGTACACCGCCGCAGCGCAGAAGGTGTGGGCGCAGGCCGGTTTTCGGCCAGTCGATCCGGCCATTGCCGCCGATTTCCGCGACCAGTTTCCGGTGCCGGCGAAACTGTGGACAATTGCCGACCTCGGCGGTTGGGCGACAGCAGATCCGCAGCTGTTCGATAAGAGCACCGGCAGCATTACCAAGATCTACACGCAGGCCACCGGATGACGGCCGCAATCACGCCGGGCCCGCAGGCAATCCGCCCCGAGCTCGGCCACCCCGCCGGTGACGCGGGGCATCGCCCGGCGGATACGCGGCGTTCTCGCAGGTCGGGTACCACGTCACTGCGGGTAGGCGTGGCGACGCTGTGGCTTTCAGTGATCGTGCTGCTGCCGTTGGCCGCCATCGCGTGGCAAGCTGCGGGCGGCGGCTGGCACGCTTTTTGGCTGGCGGTTACGTCGAATGCCGCGTTGGAATCTTTCCGCGTGACACTGACCATTTCCGCCGGAGTTACGTTGGCCAACCTGGTCTTCGGCTTGTTGATCGCTTGGGTGCTGGTGCGGGACGACTTCGTCGGCAAACGGCTCGTCGACGCGATCATCGATTTGCCGTTCGCGCTGCCCACCATCGTCGCCAGCCTGGTGTTGCTGGCCCTGTATGGGAATAACAGTCCCGTGGGTCTTCATCTGCAGCACACCGCGTGGGGCGTGGCGGTGGCGCTGGCATTTGTGACGCTGCCGTTCGTGGTTCGCGCGGTTCAGCCGGTGCTGCTGGAAATCGATCGGGAGGCCGAGGAGGCGGCGGCGTCGCTGGGTGCCAGCGGCCCAAAGATTTTCACGTCGGTCGTGCTGCCGTCGCTGACACCGGCCTTATTGTCCGGTGCAGGCCTGGCTTTCTCGCGAGCGATCGGCGAGTTCGGGTCGGTGGTACTGATCGGTGGTGCGGTGCCGGGCAAGACCGAAGTGTCGTCGCAGTGGATACGGACCCTTATCGAGAACGACGACCGCACCGGTGCCGCTGCGATATCCATTGTGCTGCTGTCGATATCGTTTGTCGTACTGTTCATTTTGCGGATCGTGGGCGGGCGCGCGGCCAAACGTGAGGAGTTGGCCGCGTGACGTCGTCGCCCCGGGTTCGGTATCTGATCCGATTCGTCGCGCTCGCATACATTTTTGTGTTGCTCGTTGTTCCGGTGACGCTGATTTTGTGGCGGACATTCCGACCCGGTTTCGGTCAGTTCTTTGACTGGGTGAGTACGCCCGCGGCGATATCGGCG
The DNA here is from genome assembly GCA_963730415.1 of uncultured Actinomycetota bacterium. Classification (GTDB taxonomy): domain Bacteria; phylum Actinomycetota; class Actinomycetes; order Mycobacteriales; family Mycobacteriaceae; genus Mycobacterium. The sequence goes on from CAVSSC010000018.1 coordinate 98,400, forward strand.
CTGAATCTGACCCTGCTGGTGGTCGCCATCGTGGTGCCGCTGAACGTGGTCTTCGGGATTCCGACCGCTTTGGTACTGGCGCGCAACCGATTTCGCGGTAAGGGCGTGCTACAGGCGATCGTCGATCTGCCTTTCGCGGTGTCACCCGTCATCGTGGGCGTGGCGTTGATCGTGCTGTGGGGATCGGCCGGTGCGCTGGGGTTTGTCGAAAAAGACCTCGGGTTCAAGATCATCTTCGGCCTGCCCGGCATCGTTCTTGCCAGCATCTTCGTCACCCTGCCGTTTGTGGTGCGCGAGGTCGAGCCCGTGTTGCATGAATTAGGGACCGACCAGGAGGAGGCGGCCGCAACTCTGGGTTCAGGCTGGTGGCAGACATTTTGGCGGATCACGCTGCCGTCCATCCGGTGGGGATTGACCTACGGCATCGTACTGACCATCGCTCGCACCCTCGGCGAATACGGTGCAGTCATCATGGTGTCGTCCAACCTCCCGGGTAAATCGCAAACACTGACATTGCTTGTCTCGGACCGGTACAACCGTGGGGCTGAGTACGGCGCCTATGCGCTGTCGACGCTGTTGATGGGTGTTGCCGTGCTGGTCCTGATCTTCCAAGTGGTTCTGGACGTCCGCCGTGCGCGAGCGGCCAGATAGGCCTGACATGGAGACTTGTATATGACCGACAACGAAAGTCAGCGCGTCGACCACGCGATCATCGTGCGTGACGCCTATAAGCACTATGGCGATTTTGTCGCATTGGATCACGTGGACTTCGCGGTACCAACCGGTTCGCTGACGGCATTGCTCGGCCCGAGCGGTTCGGGCAAGTCGACGCTGTTGCGGACCGTCGCCGGCCTTGACCAGCCCGATAGCGGAACGGTCACGATCAACGGTCGTGACGTCACCCGGGTTCCGCCGCAGCGGCGTGATATCGGATTCGTGTTTCAGCACTATGCGGCGTTCAAGCACTTGACTGTTCGTGACAATGTGGCCTACGGGCTCAAGATCCGCAAACGCCCCAGGGCCGAGATCAAGGCGAAGGTCGACAACCTGCTGGAGGTGGTGGGCCTGAGCGGATTTCAGACCCGCTATCCCAATCAGCTGTCCGGTGGTCAACGACAGCGGATGGCGCTGGCCCGGGCTCTGGCGGTCGACCCGCAAGTGCTGCTGCTCGATGAGCCGTTCGGTGCGCTGGACGCGAAGGTGCGTGAGGATCTGCGAGCCTGGTTGCGGCGCCTGCATGACGAGGTGCACGTGACCACGGTGCTGGTTACCCACGATCAGGCCGAGGCATTGGATGTCGCGGATCGGATAGCCGTGCTCAACCAGGGCCGTATCGAGCAGGTCGGATCACCGACCGAGGTGTACGACTCGCCGGCGAACGCGTTCGTAATGTCTTTCCTGGGTGCGGTTTCCACGCTGAACGGCGCGTTGGTCCGACCGCACGACATCCGGGTTGGCCGGACTCCCGACATGGCCATCGCCGCCGCTGACGGCACAGCGGAGTCCACGGGTGTCGCGCGTGCCACCGTCGACCGGGTTGTGGTGCTGGGCTTCGAGGTGCGGGTGGAGTTGACCAGCGCGGCCACCGGCGGCTCATTCACCGCCCAGATCACTCGCGGCGATGCGGAGGCGCTGGCCTTGCGCGAGGGTGACACCGTTTACGTGCGGGCCACCCGGGTGCCGCCGATTGCCGTTAGCGGGACGGCGGGTACCGGCGACCGCACCGCCGGCGCTGGCGAAGATCAGACCGCGCTGACGTCTGCGTGACTTACGGATCGTCG
>CAVSSC010000019.1:0-151916 GCA_963730415.1 uncultured Actinomycetota bacterium
GCGGGAGCGCCCGGAACACGCATGTATCGGACCGGGGATCTGGTGTGTTGGGGTGCTGATGGGCAGCTGCGGTATCTGGGGCGCGCTGATGAGCAGGTCAAGATCCGCGGGTATCGCATCGAGCTGGGTGAGGTTCAGGCGGCGCTGGCCGGTGTGGAGGGGGTGGGGCAGGCGGTGGTGATCGCCCGCGAGGACCGCCCCGGCGACAAACGCCTGGTCGGCTATGCCACCGGCACCGCCGAGCCGGCCGGGATACGCGCCGCGCTGGCCGAGCGGCTCGCGGCCTACATGGTCCCGGCCGCGGTGATGGTGATCGACGCGCTGCCGCTCACCCCTAACGGCAAACTCGACACCCGCGCCCTACCCGCACCCGAATACCAGGATGTCGAGCGTTACCGCGCCCCGGCCAACGCGGTTGAGGAGATCCTGGCCGGCATCTACGCCCAGGTACTCGGTGTCGAGCGGGTCGGGGTCGACGACTCGTTCTTCGACCTGGGTGGGGATTCACTGTCGGCGATGCGGGTGATCGCCGCGATCAACACCGGCCTGGATGCTGGGCTTGCGGTGCGCACCCTATTCGAAGCGTCCACGGTGGCCCAGTTGGCGCCCCGGATCGGTGCCGATGGGGGTGGGCTTGGGCCGTTGGTGGCCGTTGAGCGGCCCGCGGTGGTGCCGTTGTCGTTTGCCCAGAGCCGGTTGTGGTTTATCGACCAGTTGCAGGGGCCCTCACCGGTGTACAACATGGCGGTCGCGCTGCGCCTGGGCGGGCGCCTTGACGCCGAGGCGTTGCGCCAAGCGCTGGCCGATGTGGTGGCCCGCCATGAGAGCCTGCGCACACTGTTTGCGGCGCCCGAGGGGATCCCCCAGCAGCTGGTGGTGCCGCCCGAGCGGGCCGACTTCGGGTGGGACGTTGTTGATGCGACCGGCTGGCCGGCGGCCCGGCTGGATGAGGCCATCGCCACCGCGGCGCGTCACACGTTTGACCTGGCCACCCAGATCCCGTTGCGGGCACAGCTTTTCCGTGTTGCTGAGGACGAACACGTGCTGGTGGCCGCGGTGCACCATATCGCCGCCGACGGCTGGTCGGTGACCCCGCTGGTGGCTGATCTGGGTGTGGCCTATGCCAGCCGGTGTGCGGGGCAAGCCCCGGGTTGGGCGGCGTTGGCGGTGCAGTATGTCGATTACACGCTGTGGCAGCGTGCCCAGTTTGGTGATCTGGCCGATGGCCACAGCCCCATCGCCGCGCAGCTGGAGTTTTGGCAGGACGCTTTGGCCGGGATGCCCGAGCGGCTGTCGCTGCCCACCGATCGGCCCTACCCGCTGGTTGCTGATCAGCGCGGCGCCAGTGTGGCGGTGGAGTGGCCGGCCGAGCTGCAGCAGCGGGTTGCTCGGGTGGCTCGCGAGCACAACGCGACCAGCTTCATGGTGATGCAGGCCGCCCTGGCGGTGTTGCTGGCCAAGCTCAGCGCCAGTTCTGAGGTGGCCGTCGGGTTCCCGATCGCCGGGCGCCGCGATCCCGCGCTGGATGGGTTGGTGGGTTTTTTCGTCAACACCTTGGTGCTGCGGGTCGAGGTGGCCGGGGATCCCACCGTCGCCGAGTTGCTGGCCCAGGTGCAACAGCGCAGCCTGGCCGCCTATGAGCACCAAGACGTGCCCTTTGAGGTGCTGGTGGAGCGGCTCAACCCGACCCGATCCCTGGCCCATCACCCGCTGGTGCAGGTGTTGTTGGCCTGGCAGAACTTGCCCGGGCACAACAACAATGATCCCGCTGCAGGGGTGGCGTTGGGTGATCTGCAGGTCACCCCGCTGCCGGTGGACACCCAGTCGGCCCGCATGGATTTGGTGTTTTCGTTGGCCGAACGCTGGACCCAGGCCGGTGAGCCCGCCGGGATTTCCGGGACGGTGGAGTTTCGCACCGACGTGTTCGACGCGGCCAGCATCGAGGCGCTGATCGAGCGGCTAGAGCGGGTGTTGGAGGCGGTTACCGCCGACCTCACCCGGCGGTTGTCGTCGGTGGATGTGCTGGATGCCGGTGAGCACGCCCGGCTGGATGGGTGGGGTAATCGGGCGGTGTTGACCCAGCCCGAACCCACGCCGGTGTCGATTCCGGTGTTGTTCGCCGCGCAGGTGCAGCGCTCCCCGGGGGCGGTGGCGCTGACCTTCGAGGGCCGCTCGATGACGTATCGGGAGGTGGAGGAGGCCGCGAACCGGTTGGCGCACCTGCTGGCCGGCCAGGGTGTGGGCCCGGGACAGTGTGTGGCACTGCTGTTTACCCGGTCGGCTGAGGCGATCGTGGCGATTTTGGCGGTGCTGAAAACCGGGGCGGCCTATCTGCCGATCGACCCGGGGTTGCCGGCGGCCCGCATCGGGTTCATGGTGGCCGATGCCGCGCCGATCGCCGCGATCACCACCACCGGGCTGGCCGACCGGCTGGACGGGTGCGACCTGCTGGTCATCGATGTCGACGACCCCGCAGTTGACACCCAACCCAGTACCGCGTTGCCGGCACCCGCGGCCGATGACCTGGCCTACATCATCTACACCTCGGGCACCACCGGTGTCCCCAAGGGGGTGGCGATCACCCACCGCAATGTGATCCGGCTGCTGGAGGGCGCGGGTGATCGCCTGGAGTTGGCGGGTCAGGTGTGGTCGCAGTGGCATTCTTTGGCCTTTGACGTCTCAGTATTTGAGATGTGGGGTGCGCTGTTGCATGGTGGGCGGTTGGCGGTGGTGCCCGAGTCGGTGGCCCGCTCACCAGCGGACTTTCATGCCTTGCTGGTCACTGAGCAGGTCAGCGTCTTAAGCCAGACCCCGTCGGCGTTTTATGCGCTGCAAACCGCCGATGCGCTCTCACCGGAGTTGGGGCAACAGCTGAAGCTTGAGACGGTGGTGTTCGCCGGGGAAGCGCTGGAACCGCAGCGTCTTGGGACGTGGTTGGGCCACCACCCGGGATTACCGCGGCTGATCAATATGTATGGCACTACCGAGACGACGGTGCATGCCTCGTTTAGGGAGATCGTCGACGGCGACGTCGAGAGCAATGTCAGTCCTGTTGGGGTGCCGTTGGCGCATCTGGCGTTGTTTGTGCTGGATGGCTGGTTGCGGCCGGTGCCGGCCGGGGTGGTCGGTGAGTTGTATGTGGCCGGCGCCGGGGTGGGGTGTGGGTATGTGCGCCGGGCCGGGTTGACCGGGTCGCGGTTTGTGGCGTGCCCGTTCGCCGGCGCGGGAGCGCCCGGAACACGCATGTATCGGACCGGGGATCTGGTGTGTTGGGGTGCTGATGGGCAGCTGCGGTATCTGGGGCGCGCTGATGAGCAGGTCAAGATCCGCGGGTATCGCATCGAGCTGGGTGAGGTTCAGGCGGCGCTGGCCGGTGTGGAGGGGGTGGGGCAGGCGGTGGTGATCGCCCGCGAGGACCGCCCCGGCGACAAACGCCTGGTCGGCTATGCCACCGGCACCGCCGAGCCGGCCGGGATACGCGCCGCGCTGGCCGAGCGGCTCGCGGCCTACATGGTCCCGGCCGCGGTGATGGTGATCGACGCGCTGCCGCTCACCCCTAACGGCAAACTCGACACCCGCGCCCTACCCGCACCCGAATACCAGGATGTCGAGCGTTACCGCGCCCCGGCCAACGCGGTTGAGGAGATCCTGGCCGGCATCTACGCCCAGGTACTCGGTGTCGAGCGGGTCGGGGTCGACGACTCGTTCTTCGACCTGGGTGGGGATTCACTGTCGGCGATGCGGGTGATCGCCGCGATCAACACCGGCCTGGATGCTGGGCTTGCGGTGCGCACCCTATTCGAAGCGTCCACGGTGGCCCAGTTGGCGCCCCGGATCGGTGCCGATGGGGGTGGGCTTGGGCCGTTGGTGGCCGTTGAGCGGCCCGCGGTGGTGCCGTTGTCGTTTGCCCAGAGCCGGTTGTGGTTTATCGACCAGTTGCAGGGGCCCTCACCGGTGTACAACATGGCGGTCGCGCTGCGCCTGGGCGGGCGCCTTGACGCCGAGGCGTTGCGCCAAGCGCTGGCCGATGTGGTGGCCCGCCATGAGAGCCTGCGCACACTGTTTGCGGCGCCCGAGGGGATCCCCCAGCAGCTGGTGGTGCCGCCCGAGCGGGCCGACTTCGGGTGGGACGTTGTTGATGCGACCGGCTGGCCGGCGGCCCGGCTGGATGAGGCCATCGCCACCGCGGCGCGTCACACGTTTGACCTGGCCACCCAGATCCCGTTGCGGGCACAGCTTTTCCGTGTTGCTGAGGACGAACACGTGCTGGTGGCCGCGGTGCACCATATCGCCGCCGACGGCTGGTCGGTGACCCCGCTGGTGGCTGATCTGGGTGTGGCCTATGCCAGCCGGTGTGCGGGGCAAGCCCCGGGTTGGGCGGCGTTGGCGGTGCAGTATGTCGATTACACGCTGTGGCAGCGTGCCCAGTTTGGTGATCTGGCCGATGGCCACAGCCCCATCGCCGCGCAGCTGGAGTTTTGGCAGGACGCTTTGGCCGGGATGCCCGAGCGGCTGTCGCTGCCCACCGATCGGCCCTACCCGCTGGTTGCTGATCAGCGCGGCGCCAGTGTGGCGGTGGAGTGGCCGGCCGAGCTGCAGCAGCGGGTTGCTCGGGTGGCTCGCGAGCACAACGCGACCAGCTTCATGGTGATGCAGGCCGCCCTGGCGGTGTTGCTGGCCAAGCTCAGCGCCAGTTCTGAGGTGGCCGTCGGGTTCCCGATCGCCGGGCGCCGCGATCCCGCGCTGGATGGGTTGGTGGGTTTTTTCGTCAACACCTTGGTGCTGCGGGTCGAGGTGGCCGGGGATCCCACCGTCGCCGAGTTGCTGGCCCAGGTGCAACAGCGCAGCCTGGCCGCCTATGAGCACCAAGACGTGCCCTTTGAGGTGCTGGTGGAGCGGCTCAACCCGACCCGATCCCTGGCCCATCACCCGCTGGTGCAGGTGTTGTTGGCCTGGCAGAACTTGCCCGGGCACAACAACAATGATCCCGCTGCAGGGGTGGCGTTGGGTGATCTGCAGGTCACCCCGCTGCCGGTGGACACCCAGTCGGCCCGCATGGATTTGGTGTTTTCGTTGGCCGAACGCTGGACCCAGGCCGGTGAGCCCGCCGGGATTTCCGGGACGGTGGAGTTTCGCACCGACGTGTTCGACGCGGCCAGCATCGAGGCGCTGATCGAGCGGCTAGAGCGGGTGTTGGAGGCGGTTACCGCCGACCTCACCCGGCGGTTGTCGTCGGTGGATGTGCTGGATGCCGGTGAGCACGCCCGGCTGGATGGGTGGGGTAATCGGGCGGTGTTGACCCAGCCCGAACCCACGCCGGTGTCGATTCCGGTGTTGTTCGCCGCGCAGGTGCAGCGCTCCCCGGGGGCGGTGGCGCTGACCTTCGAGGGCCGCTCGATGACGTATCGGGAGGTGGAGGAGGCCGCGAACCGGTTGGCGCACCTGCTGGCCGGCCAGGGTGTGGGCCCGGGACAGTGTGTGGCACTGCTGTTTACCCGGTCGGCTGAGGCGATCGTGGCGATTTTGGCGGTGCTGAAAACCGGGGCGGCCTATCTGCCGATCGACCCGGGGTTGCCGGCGGCCCGCATCGGGTTCATGGTGGCCGATGCCGCGCCGATCGCCGCGATCACCACCACCGGGCTGGCCGACCGGCTGGACGGGTGCGACCTGCTGGTCATCGATGTCGACGACCCCGCAGTTGACACCCAACCCAGTACCGCGTTGCCGGCACCCGCGGCCGATGACCTGGCCCACATCATTTACACCTCGGGCACCACCGGTGTCCCCAAAGGCGTGACCGTCACCCAGCACAACGTCATTCAACTGTTCGAGGCACTGGATGGCGGCCTGGAGCTGGCGCCGGGACAGGTGTGGTCGCAGTGTCACTCCTATGCGTTCGACTTCTCGGTGTGGGAGATCTGGGCTGCGCTGTTGCATGGTGGGCGGTTGGTGGTGGTGCCCGAGTCGGTGGCGGGTTCACCGCAAGACTTCCACGCCTTACTGGTCAGCGAACACGTCAGCGTGCTGACCCAAACCCCGTCGGCGGTGGGGGTGCTCTCGCCGCAGGGGTTGGAGTCGGCGGCACTGGTGATCGGCGCTGAGCCCTGCCCGGTCGAGGTGGTGGACCGGTGGGCGCCGGGGCGGGTGATGATCAATGTCTACGGGCCCACCGAGACGACCATGTGGGCGTCCAAGAGCGCGCCACTGGCACCGGGGTCGGGGGTGCCGCCGATCGGTTCACCGATACCGGGGGCGGCGTTGTTTGTGCTGGATGGCTGGTTGCGGCCGGTGCCGGCCGGGGTGGTCGGTGAGTTGTATGTGGCCGGCGCCGGGGTGGGGTGTGGGTATGTGCGCCGGGCCGGGTTGACCGGGTCGCGGTTTGTGGCGTGCCCGTTCGCCGGCGCGGGAGCGCCCGGAACACGCATGTATCGGACCGGGGATCTGGTGTGTTGGGGTGCTGATGGGCAGCTGCGGTATCTGGGGCGCGCTGATGAGCAGGTCAAGATCCGCGGGTATCGCATCGAGCTGGGTGAGGTTCAGGCGGCGCTGGCCGGTGTGGAGGGGGTGGGGCAGGCGGTGGTGATCGCCCGCGAGGACCGCCCCGGCGACAAACGCCTGGTCGGCTATGCCACCGGCACCGCCGAGCCGGCCGGGATACGCGCCGCGCTGGCCGAGCGGCTCGCGGCCTACATGGTCCCGGCCGCGGTGATGGTGATCGACGCGCTGCCGCTCACCCCTAACGGCAAACTCGACACCCGCGCCCTACCCGCACCCGAATACCAGGATGTCGAGCGTTACCGCGCCCCGGCCAACGCGGTTGAGGAGATCCTGGCCGGCATCTACGCCCAGGTACTCGGTGTCGAGCGGGTCGGGGTCGACGACTCGTTCTTCGACCTGGGTGGGGATTCACTGTCGGCGATGCGGGTGATCGCCGCGATCAACACCGGCCTGGATGCTGGGCTTGCGGTGCGCACCCTATTCGAAGCGTCCACGGTGGCCCAGTTGGCGCCCCGGATCGGTGCCGATGGGGGTGGGCTTGGGCCGTTGGTGGCCGTTGAGCGGCCCGCGGTGGTGCCGTTGTCGTTTGCCCAGAGCCGGTTGTGGTTTATCGACCAGTTGCAGGGGCCCTCACCGGTGTACAACATGGCGGTCGCGCTGCGCCTGGGCGGGCGCCTTGACGCCGAGGCGTTGCGCCAAGCGCTGGCCGATGTGGTGGCCCGCCATGAGAGCCTGCGCACACTGTTTGCGGCGCCCGAGGGGATCCCCCAGCAGCTGGTGGTGCCGCCCGAGCGGGCCGACTTCGGGTGGGACGTTGTTGATGCGACCGGCTGGCCGGCGGCCCGGCTGGATGAGGCCATCGCCACCGCGGCGCGTCACACGTTTGACCTGGCCACCCAGATCCCGTTGCGGGCACAGCTTTTCCGTGTTGCTGAGGACGAACACGTGCTGGTGGCCGCGGTGCACCATATCGCCGCCGACGGCTGGTCGGTGACCCCGCTGGTGGCTGATCTGGGTGTGGCCTATGCCAGCCGGTGTGCGGGGCAAGCCCCGGGTTGGGCGGCGTTGGCGGTGCAGTATGTCGATTACACGCTGTGGCAGCGTGCCCAGTTTGGTGATCTGGCCGATGGCCACAGCCCCATCGCCGCGCAGCTGGAGTTTTGGCAGGACGCTTTGGCCGGGATGCCCGAGCGGCTGTCGCTGCCCACCGATCGGCCCTACCCGCTGGTTGCTGATCAGCGCGGCGCCAGTGTGGCGGTGGAGTGGCCGGCCGAGCTGCAGCAGCGGGTTGCTCGGGTGGCTCGCGAGCACAACGCGACCAGCTTCATGGTGATGCAGGCCGCCCTGGCGGTGTTGCTGGCCAAGCTCAGCGCCAGTTCTGAGGTGGCCGTCGGGTTCCCGATCGCCGGGCGCCGCGATCCCGCGCTGGATGGGTTGGTGGGTTTTTTCGTCAACACCTTGGTGCTGCGGGTCGAGGTGGCCGGGGATCCCACCGTCGCCGAGTTGCTGGCCCAGGTGCAACAGCGCAGCCTGGCCGCCTATGAGCACCAAGACGTGCCCTTTGAGGTGCTGGTGGAGCGGCTCAACCCGACCCGATCCCTGGCCCATCACCCGCTGGTGCAGGTGTTGTTGGCCTGGCAGAACTTGCCCGGGCACAACAACAATGATCCCGCTGCAGGGGTGGCGTTGGGTGATCTGCAGGTCACCCCGCTGCCGGTGGACACCCAGTCGGCCCGCATGGATTTGGTGTTTTCGTTGGCCGAACGCTGGACCCAGGCCGGTGAGCCCGCCGGGATTTCCGGGACGGTGGAGTTTCGCACCGACGTGTTCGACGCGGCCAGCATCGAGGCGCTGATCGAGCGGCTAGAGCGGGTGTTGGAGGCGGTTACCGCCGACCTCACCCGGCGGTTGTCGTCGGTGGATGTGCTGGATGCCGGTGAGCACGCCCGGCTGGATGGGTGGGGTAATCGGGCGGTGTTGACCCAGCCCGAACCCACGCCGGTGTCGATTCCGGTGTTGTTCGCCGCGCAGGTGCAGCGCTCCCCGGGGGCGGTGGCGCTGACCTTCGAGGGCCGCTCGATGACGTATCGGGAGGTGGAGGAGGCCGCGAACCGGTTGGCGCACCTGCTGGCCGGCCAGGGTGTGGGCCCGGGACAGTGTGTGGCACTGCTGTTTACCCGGTCGGCTGAGGCGATCGTGGCGATTTTGGCGGTGCTGAAAACCGGGGCGGCCTATCTGCCGATCGACCCGGGGTTGCCGGCGGCCCGCATCGGGTTCATGGTGGCCGATGCCGCGCCGATCGCCGCGATCACCACCACCGGGCTGGCCGACCGGCTGGACGGGTGCGACCTGCTGGTCATCGATGTCGACGACCCCGCAGTTGACACCCAACCCAGTACCGCGTTGCCGGCACCCGCGGCCGATGACCTGGCCTACATCATCTACACCTCGGGCACCACCGGTGTCCCCAAGGGGGTGGCGATCACCCACCGCAATGTGATCCGGCTGCTGGAGGGCGCGGGTGATCGCCTGGAGTTGGCGGGTCAGGTGTGGTCGCAGTGGCATTCTTTGGCCTTTGACGTCTCAGTATTTGAGATGTGGGGTGCGCTGTTGCATGGTGGGCGGTTGGCGGTGGTGCCCGAGTCGGTGGCCCGCTCACCAGCGGACTTTCATGCCTTGCTGGTCACTGAGCAGGTCAGCGTCTTAAGCCAGACCCCGTCGGCGGTGGGGGTGCTCTCGCCGCAGGGGTTGGAGTCGGTGGCGTTGGTGGTGGCCGGTGAGCCCTGCCCGGTCGAGGTGGTGGACCGGTGGGCGCCGGGGCGGGTGATGATTAACGCTTACGGCCCGACCGAGACGTGGTATTCGGCGATCAGTGCGCCGCTGGCTTCGGGGTCGGGGGTGCCGCCGATCGGTTCACCGATACCGGGGGCGGCGTTGTTTGTGCTGGATGGCTGGTTGCGGCCGGTGCCGGCCGGGGTGGTCGGTGAGTTGTATGTGGCCGGCGCCGGGGTGGGGTGTGGGTATGTGCGCCGGGCCGGGTTGACCGGGTCGCGGTTTGTGGCGTGCCCGTTCGCCGGCGCGGGAGCGCCCGGAACACGCATGTATCGGACCGGGGATCTGGTGTGTTGGGGTGCTGATGGGCAGCTGCGGTATCTGGGGCGCGCTGATGAGCAGGTCAAGATCCGCGGGTATCGCATCGAGCTGGGTGAGGTTCAGGCGGCGCTGGCCGGTGTGGAGGGGGTGGGGCAGGCGGTGGTGATCGCCCGCGAGGACCGCCCCGGCGACAAACGCCTGGTCGGCTATGCCACCGGCACCGCCGAGCCGGCCGGGATACGCGCCGCGCTGGCCGAGCGGCTCGCGGCCTACATGGTCCCGGCCGCGGTGATGGTGATCGACGCGCTGCCGCTCACCCCTAACGGCAAACTCGACACCCGCGCCCTACCCGCACCCGAATACCAGGATGTCGAGCGTTACCGCGCCCCGGCCAACGCGGTTGAGGAGATCCTGGCCGGCATCTACGCCCAGGTACTCGGTGTCGAGCGGGTCGGGGTCGACGACTCGTTCTTCGACCTGGGTGGGGATTCACTGTCGGCGATGCGGGTGATCGCCGCGATCAACACCGGCCTGGATGCTGGGCTTGCGGTGCGCACCCTATTCGAAGCGTCCACGGTGGCCCAGTTGGCGCCCCGGATCGGTGCCGATGGGGGTGGGCTTGGGCCGTTGGTGGCCGTTGAGCGGCCCGCGGTGGTGCCGTTGTCGTTTGCCCAGAGCCGGTTGTGGTTTATCGACCAGTTGCAGGGGCCCTCACCGGTGTACAACATGGCGGTCGCGCTGCGCCTGGGCGGGCGCCTTGACGCCGAGGCGTTGCGCCAAGCGCTGGCCGATGTGGTGGCCCGCCATGAGAGCCTGCGCACACTGTTTGCGGCGCCCGAGGGGATCCCCCAGCAGCTGGTGGTGCCGCCCGAGCGGGCCGACTTCGGGTGGGACGTTGTTGATGCGACCGGCTGGCCGGCGGCCCGGCTGGATGAGGCCATCGCCACCGCGGCGCGTCACACGTTTGACCTGGCCACCCAGATCCCGTTGCGGGCACAGCTTTTCCGTGTTGCTGAGGACGAACACGTGCTGGTGGCCGCGGTGCACCATATCGCCGCCGACGGCTGGTCGGTGACCCCGCTGGTGGCTGATCTGGGTGTGGCCTATGCCAGCCGGTGTGCGGGGCAAGCCCCGGGTTGGGCGGCGTTGGCGGTGCAGTATGTCGATTACACGCTGTGGCAGCGTGCCCAGTTTGGTGATCTGGCCGATGGCCACAGCCCCATCGCCGCGCAGCTGGAGTTTTGGCAGGACGCTTTGGCCGGGATGCCCGAGCGGCTGTCGCTGCCCACCGATCGGCCCTACCCGCTGGTTGCTGATCAGCGCGGCGCCAGTGTGGCGGTGGAGTGGCCGGCCGAGCTGCAGCAGCGGGTTGCTCGGGTGGCTCGCGAGCACAACGCGACCAGCTTCATGGTGATGCAGGCCGCCCTGGCGGTGTTGCTGGCCAAGCTCAGCGCCAGTTCTGAGGTGGCCGTCGGGTTCCCGATCGCCGGGCGCCGCGATCCCGCGCTGGATGGGTTGGTGGGTTTTTTCGTCAACACCTTGGTGCTGCGGGTCGAGGTGGCCGGGGATCCCACCGTCGCCGAGTTGCTGGCCCAGGTGCAACAGCGCAGCCTGGCCGCCTATGAGCACCAAGACGTGCCCTTTGAGGTGCTGGTGGAGCGGCTCAACCCGACCCGATCCCTGGCCCATCACCCGCTGGTGCAGGTGTTGTTGGCCTGGCAGAACTTGCCCGGGCACAACAACAATGATCCCGCTGCAGGGGTGGCGTTGGGTGATCTGCAGGTCACCCCGCTGCCGGTGGACACCCAGTCGGCCCGCATGGATTTGGTGTTTTCGTTGGCCGAACGCTGGACCCAGGCCGGTGAGCCCGCCGGGATTTCCGGGACGGTGGAGTTTCGCACCGACGTGTTCGACGCGGCCAGCATCGAGGCGCTGATCGAGCGGCTAGAGCGGGTGTTGGAGGCGGTTACCGCCGACCTCACCCGGCGGTTGTCGTCGGTGGATGTGCTGGATGCCGGTGAGCACGCCCGGCTGGATGGGTGGGGTAATCGGGCGGTGTTGACCCAGCCCGAACCCACGCCGGTGTCGATTCCGGTGTTGTTCGCCGCGCAGGTGCAGCGCTCCCCGGGGGCGGTGGCGCTGACCTTCGAGGGCCGCTCGATGACGTATCGGGAGGTGGAGGAGGCCGCGAACCGGTTGGCGCACCTGCTGGCCGGCCAGGGTGTGGGCCCGGGACAGTGTGTGGCACTGCTGTTTACCCGGTCGGCTGAGGCGATCGTGGCGATTTTGGCGGTGCTGAAAACCGGGGCGGCCTATCTGCCGATCGACCCGGGGTTGCCGGCGGCCCGCATCGGGTTCATGGTGGCCGATGCCGCGCCGATCGCCGCGATCACCACCACCGGGCTGGCCGACCGGCTGGACGGGTGCGACCTGCTGGTCATCGATGTCGACGACCCCGCAGTTGACACCCAACCCAGTACCGCGTTGCCGGCACCCGCGGCCGATGACCTGGCCCACATCATTTACACCTCGGGCACCACCGGTGTCCCCAAAGGCGTGACCGTCACCCAGCACAACGTCATTCAACTGTTCGAGGCACTGGATGGCGGCCTGGAGCTGGCGCCGGGACAGGTGTGGTCGCAGTGTCACTCCTATGCGTTTGACTTCTCGGTGTGGGAGATCTGGGCTGCGCTGTTGCATGGTGGGCGGTTGGTGGTGGTGCCCGAGTCGGTGGCGGGTTCACCGCAAGACTTCCACGCCTTACTGGTCAGCGAACACGTCAGCGTGCTGACCCAAACCCCGTCGGCGGTGGGGGTGCTCTCGCCGCAGGGGTTGGAGTCGGCGGCACTGGTGATCGGCGCTGAGCCCTGCCCGGTCGAGGTGGTGGACCGGTGGGCGCCGGGGCGGGTGATGATCAATGTCTACGGGCCCACCGAGACGACCATGTGGGCGTCCAAGAGCGCGCCACTGGCACCGGGGTCGGGGGTGCCGCCGATCGGTTCACCGATACCGGGGGCGGCGTTGTTTGTGCTGGATGGCTGGTTGCGGCCGGTGCCGGCCGGGGTGGTCGGTGAGTTGTATGTGGCCGGCGCCGGGGTGGGGTGTGGGTATGTGCGCCGGGCCGGGTTGACCGGGTCGCGGTTTGTGGCGTGCCCGTTCGCCGGCGCGGGAGCGCCCGGAACACGCATGTATCGGACCGGGGATCTGGTGTGTTGGGGTGCTGATGGGCAGCTGCGGTATCTGGGGCGCGCTGATGAGCAGGTCAAGATCCGCGGGTATCGCATCGAGCTGGGTGAGGTTCAGGCGGCGCTGGCCGGTGTGGAGGGGGTGGGGCAGGCGGTGGTGATCGCCCGCGAGGACCGCCCCGGCGACAAACGCCTGGTCGGCTATGCCACCGGCACCGCCGAGCCGGCCGGGATACGCGCCGCGCTGGCCGAGCGGCTCGCGGCCTACATGGTCCCGGCCGCGGTGATGGTGATCGACGCGCTGCCGCTCACCCCTAACGGCAAACTCGACACCCGCGCCCTACCCGCACCCGAATACCAGGATGTCGAGCGTTACCGCGCCCCGGCCAACGCGGTTGAGGAGATCCTGGCCGGCATCTACGCCCAGGTACTCGGTGTCGAGCGGGTCGGGGTCGACGACTCGTTCTTCGACCTGGGTGGGGATTCACTGTCGGCGATGCGGGTGATCGCCGCGATCAACACCGGCCTGGATGCTGGGCTTGCGGTGCGCACCCTATTCGAAGCGCCGACCGTGGGAAGCCTGAGCCAGCAGTTGGACAGCGATGCCGGCTTGGTGGCAGTACCCGGGGCCACAGGGCTCAGCTTTGCATCCGTGCACGGCCGAGGCACCACCGAGGTGCACGCCGGCGACCTCGCGCTGGACGAGTTCATCGACACCACGACGCTGGATGCTGCCCCGACGTTGCCAGGCCCGAGCGCCGAGGTGCGGACGGTCCTGCTGACCGGGGCGACCGGTTTCCTCGGGCGTTACCTAACCCTGGAATGGCTGGAGCGGATGGAACTAGTCGACGGCACGCTGATCTGCCTGGTACGAGGCAAATCCGACGAGGATGCGCGGCGCCGGCTCGACAAGACCTTCGACAGCGGCGACCCGGAACTGCTGCGGCACTTCCAGGAACTGGCCGCCGAACATCTGGAGGTCATCGCCGGCGACAAAGGCGAAGCCAACCTGGGCCTAGACCAGCAGACCTGGCAGCGGCTGACCGACACCGTCGATCTGATCGTCGATCCCGCAGCCCTGGTCAACGGCATCCTGCCCTACAGCGAGCTATTCGGCCCCAACGTGGTGGGCACCGCCGAGCTGATCCGCATCGCGCTCACCACCAAGGTCAAGCCCTACACCTACGTGTCGACTGCCAACGTGGGCGACCAGATCGAGCCGTCGGCCTTCACCGAGGACGCCGACATCCGGCTCATCAGCCCCACGCGCACAATCGATGACAGCTACACCAACGGCTACGGCACCAGCAAGTGGGCCGGCGAGGTGCTGCTGCGGGAGGCCAACGACCTGTGCGGCCTCCCGGTCGTGGTGTTTCGCTGCGGCATGATCCTGGCCGACACCACGTATGCGGGTCAGCTGAACGTGTCGGACTTGTTCACCCGGATGTTGCTGGGCCTGGTGGCCACTGGCATCGCGCCCGGCTCGTTCTACCCGCTTGATGCCGACGGCAACCGGCAACGCGCGCATTTCGACGGGCTGCCCGTCGAATTCGTCGCGGAGGCGATCGCCACGCTGGGCGCTCGGGTGGTCGATGGGTTTCAGACCTATCATGTGATGAACCCGCACGACGACGGCATCGGAGTCGATGAGTACGTCGACTGGGTGATCGAGGCCGGTTACCCGATCCAGCGCATCGGTGACTTTGGGGAGTGGTTGCAGCGGTTTGAGACCGGCCTGCGTGCCCTGCCGGACCGACAGCGCCAGCACTCGCCGCTTCTGGCGTTGCCGTTGCGCAACTCCAATTATTTACAGAATTTACAGCCACGAGAGCCGATGCGCGGGTCCTTCGTGCCGAGCGACCGATTCCGTGCTGCGGTGCAAGAAGCGAGAATCGGCCCCGACAACGACATCCCGCACGTCTCACCGTCGATCATCATCAAATACGTCACCGACTTGCAACTGCTCGGACTGCTCTAGCCCACTTGAGGAACTCCGGCCCGCACACGGCGCATATCGACAATAATTGTCGATCGGGAACGCTTTGGGTCTGACTTCGTCGCAGTCGCAATGTCAACTAGAAGTGGGCCCGGTGTGACGGTTGTTATGCAATAATCTTGCCCATGGTCGCGTCGGTGGCCGTGAGGGCTGGTTGAGGTGTGAAATATCATCGTTTCGGGCGGAGCCTGCTTCGCAAAGTCAAGGCTCATAACCCGTATCGAAATGCAGCTCCTATTCAACAATCTCGCTATCGAAACACCCCCAGCCGTTTGACGATCGGCATAAGTCAGCGATATTGCATCACGAACAAATTGTCAGAAATCGGTCCCCACGTGGCTAGCGACCAAGGTTCGCTAGGGCGGCATCGGCAATGCGGAACACTTCTTCAGCGAAGTAGAGGTCGCGGGCGAACGTGACGTTGGCAATGAGGCGGCCGTGAAATCTGCAGACCGTGAAGAGAATATATTGGGTTTTGGTGGTGCCGGTACCGGACTCGATTTGGGTGCAGATTGCGGGAGACTTGATAGTACCGATGTTTGTTACCGCACAAGAAATGTTCTGAAACGGCCCGCGCCGGTGGACGGGAAGCGACATAGCGCGGGCACCGTTGTTTAAGAGTCTTTGCTGGCTGAAGGACAAGGCACCGACGAGCCGGGTGAGCCAGTAATCGATGCCCCAGCGAAACCAGCGGAATTGACGGGCGATCTGCGACTGCAGTGGCGCTCCGCGCCGCAATTGCACAGCCAGGCTGCCGGTGTAGTTGCCGGGCACGGTGCGAGGCAAACCGGGCGAGTAGCGGGCGAGATCAGTGGGGACCGCAATACGCACGCGCGATTTTTCGGGTTGGGCGGACAGCATTGCTTCGCCGACCGCGAGACACATGTACTGGTGAAGCGAGAGATTGAGGGCGCGAGCTTTGGCGATGATCCGATTGGTCTCCGGCTCGGAGAACTGATACGTCCGGGACGCATAGCCGTTATCGTGGGGAATCGGCATCTTGCCATGGGTGAGGTCGACTGTTTTGCGGGCTTGGTTCAGACCCGCCTTTGCGAAATAGCCGAGAAAATAAAACGGCAACAGGGCCAGTCCGGTTAAAGGGGCGGTGGAATTGAAGCGGCCCGCAGTCTGGCCAACCGGGACAGGTTCACCGTTGGCGGCAGCGAGCCAGTATTCAATCCACTGTAGGGCGCCGCGACCGTTGGACAACGCGTGACTCATCTGGAAGCAGACCTCCCTTTCCCCCATCTGCGAAATCCGGACGGGAAGCGGGGGCGTCAGAGCATGAGCGGGCGAAAGTAACTCCTCAAAGGAGAATAACTGGGGAAAGCGCTGACGCTGGCGGTCGAGGGCGGCGTTTAGCTCCGTAGAATCGATGGGCACCCATGAAAAAGATTTACCAAAAGGTTTGAGGACTACCTGCAAGGCAGGGTTTTGCCGCAATAGAGTTTCGTACGAGGCCCACAAACTATCGGGATCGTAGTTGTCGCGGAATTTCATAACAAATGCGATGTCATCACCACGGAGCATCGGCTCCAGTGCGCGGATGAACAGGCTGCCAACACGGCCTACGTCCACTTCGATCTCCAGATTGATTGGCAAGCACCCAGGCGGCTTTCAATGGTACCCGGTCCAGATGTATCCCCGAACGCATTTTTATAAGGCTATGTTCAGAACTCCTGACATAGCTCAATGATATGAGTCTGTGTAGTTGACCCCGACCGTGGACACCTGACTAGTGGAACTGCTGGTCTTGCGGGAAAGATGCCCGTATGTCGGGCAAGCGCTGAAGTACACCCCCGGAGTCCAGATGCAGGCTGCCCGCCTGGTGATTGAGACCGGCAGCCCAGCGGCTCACGGGGCCGCCGAGATTGGTGTCGGTGAACAAGTGCTGGCGCGTGGGCGCGCCTCCACGCCAAGCCCCCCTGGCCGACAAGATTGCTCGGACGGCTCAAAGGCAATGGCGCCGGAGGTCTCACTCGTCCGCACGAGAATGTAATTTCCAGTTTTGTCGAACGCTGTTGTACCTTTCAGTGAGCGCATTATTCTCTCGCGGACTACGGAGGACTCCTCGATGCAGAAGGCACTCGCCCCCGAGATCTCAACCTGGCCCGACGAGAATCCGCAGCTGATCGGCAGTCGATGCGGCAGCTGCGGTGCGACGACGTTCCCGGTGCAACAGTGGTGTCCGCGCTGCAGCGTCGGTGAGATGACTGACGTGTTATTGCCGCGCCGCGGGACCATCGTGGCGTGGACCACCCAGGGCTTCCCGCCCGGAGCTCCCTATGCCGGCCCGACCGGTAAGGACTTCGTGCCGTTCGGCGTGGGTCTGGTCCAGCTCGGCGACGTGATCCGAGTCGAGGGGCGGCTGACCGAGAACGACCCGGCTAAGTTGCAGTTCGGTCAGGAGGTCGAGCTCACAATGGTTCCGCTCACCACCGACGAAGACGGCGCCGAGATCATGACGTTCGCGTTCCAGCCGGTCTAAGAACGACTCAGGAGGGCTCTGAGATGAGTAACGATGTGGCCATCATCGGTGTGGGCCTGCATCCGTTCGGCAGGTTCGAAAAGACCGCGATGCAGATGGGCGCCGAGGCCATCCAGTCCGCGCTGAGGGACGCCGGTGTGGACTGGAAGGACATCCAGTTCGGTTTCGGCGGTAGCCACGAGGTGTCCAACCCCGACGCGGTAACCCGCCTGGTCGGGCTGACCGGCATCACGTTCACCAACGTGTTCAACGCCTGTGCCACCGCGGCCAGTGCCATTCAGCAGACCGCCGACACCATCCGGTTGGGTAAGTACGACATCGGCATCGCCATCGGCTTGGACAAACACCCGCGCGGCGCGTTCACCGACGACCCCGCCAAGCTGGCGCTGCCACAGTGGTATGCACAAAACGGGCAGTTCGTCACCACCAAGTTCTTCGGAATGAAGGCCAACAAGTACATTCACGACCACAACATCTCCCAGGCCACGCTGGCCAAGGTCGCCGCAAAGAACTTCCGCAACGGCGCGCTGAACCCGAATGCATTCCGGCGCAAGGCGATTCCTGAGGACGAGATCCTCAACTCGACCGTGCTCAATTACCCGCTGACCCAGTACATGTTCTGTGCGCCCGACGAGGGCGCCGCCGCGGTGATCATGTGCCGCGCCGACATGGCACACAAGTTCACCGACAAGCCGGTGTATGTGCGAGCCTGTGAGATCCGGACCCGCCGGTACGGCGCCTACGAAGTGCACGCCACGTCGGCTCCGCTGGATGAGGACGCTTCGCCGACGGTGTACGCGGCCAAGGCCGCCTACGAGGACGCAGGCATCGGACCGGAGGACGTCGACGTCGCGCAACTGCAAGACACCGACGCCGGCGCCGAGGTGATCCACATGGCCGAGACGGGTCTGTGCGCAGACGGCGAGCAGGAGAAACTGGTGGCCGACGGCGCCACCGAGATCCACGGCTCGATGCCCGTCAACACCGATGGCGGGTTGATCGCCAACGGCGAGCCGATCGGCGCGTCGGGGCTGCGGCAGATGCACGAACTGGTGCGGCAGTTGCGCGGCGAGGCGGGCGAGCGTCAGGTGCCCGGCAACCCGCGCGTCGGCTTGGCCCAGGTGTACGGCGCACCCGGCACCGCGTCGGCGACCATTCTGTCGCTCTGAAATAGCATGGGGGGCAGCTTAAATCGCTGGGCCCAGCAGGTCGTCGGCGTCGCGGATGATGTAGCCGTAGCCCTGCTCCGCCAGGAAGCGCTGCCGGTGCGCGGCATACTCCGCGTCCAAGCTGTCGCGTGCCACCACGGAATAGAAAATGGCGCCACCACCATCGGACTTAGGCCGCAGTAACCGGCCCAGCCGCTGAGCCTCCTCTTGGCGTGAGCCGAACGTTCCGGAGACCTGCACCGCCACAGAGGCTTCCGGCAAGTCGATGGAGAAGTTGGCGACCTTGGATACCACCAGCGTGGACACTTCGCCGCGGCGGAAGGCGTCGAACAGTTCTTCGCGTTCGCGGGTTCGAGTCGACCCCTGGATCACCGGAGCGTCCAGCACGGCGCCGAGCTCGTCGAGCTGGTCCAGGTAGGCGCCGATCACCAGGGTCTGCTCGCCGGGGTGGCGGCTCAACACCGACTTGACCACCGCGATCTTCGAATGCGCTGTCGAGCAAACCCGGTAGCGCTCTTCGGGTTCGGCGGTGGCATACATCATCCGCTCGCTGTCGGTCATGGTGACCCGCACTTCGACACACTCCGCCGGTGCGATCCAGCCCTGGGCTTCGATGTCCTTCCACGGCGCGTCATAGCGTTTCGGGCCGATCAGGGAAAACACGTCGCCCTCGCGGCCATCTTCGCGGACCAACGTGGCGGTCAGGCCCAGCCGTCGCTTGGATTGCAGGTCGGCGGTCATCCGGAACACCGGCGCCGGCAGCAGATGGACTTCGTCGTAGATGATCAGCCCCCAGTCGCGGCTGTCGAAGAGTTCCAGATGGCGGTATTCGCCTTTGGTGCGGCGGGTGATCATCTGGTACGTCGAGATGGTGACGGGCCGGATTTCTTTGCGTTCTCCGGAGTATTCGCCGATCTCGTCCTCGGTCAGCGAGGTGCGCGCGACCAGCTCCCGTTTCCATTGCCGGGCAGCGACGATGTTGGTGACCAGGATCAGCGTCGTCGCACCGGCTTTGGCCATCGCGGCCGCACCGACCAGGGTCTTGCCGGCGCCGCACGGAAGTACCACCACGCCGGAGCCGCCGGACCAGAACGAGTCGGTGGCCATCTGCTGGTAATCGCGCAGCTGCCAGCCGTCCTGCCGCAGGCTGATCGGGTGCGCCTCACCATCGACGTAGCCTGCGAGATCCTCGGCGGGCCAACCAATCTTGAGCAGCATCTGCTTGACCCGACCGCGCTCGCTGGGGTGCACGATGACGGTGTCGTCGTCGATCCGGGCGCCCAGCATCGGTGCGATCTTCTTGTTGCGCAGCACCTCCTCGAGCACCGCGCGATCCAGGCTTACCAGCGTGAGGCCGTGCGCCGGGTGTTTGACCAGTTGCAGCCGGCCGTAGCGGGCCATGGTGTCGACGATGTCGACCAGCAGCGGCTGGGGCACCGCGTAGCGCGAGTAGCTGACCAGCGCGTCGACGACCTGTTCGGCGTCATGGCCGGCGGCGCGGGCGTTCCACAGCGCCAGCGGCGTGATGCGGTAGGTGTGCACGTGCTCGGGTGCGCGTTCCAGCTCGGCGAACGGCGCAATGGCGGCGCGCGCCGCACCGGCCTGCTCGTGGTCTACTTCGAGCAGCACCGTCTTATCGGACTGCACAATCAACGGTCCGTCAGTCACAAGCGCCGCTCTCCCCCGCAAGCAGGTGGTGCCCCCACCTCATCGCCTCCTTTATCGTCGCCGGCGGTCATGTCATCCATTATCGGCCGTCGGCCGACACCACCGACGTGATGCGGTGGATGGCGAAGTCGCGCAGCCGTCCGGACGCCGAGTCGAAGGCAACCAGCTGACCGCCCCGTATGACGATCGGCGACACTACCCGCTGGGTGGCCACGCCGGCGGCGTCCAGGTAGCCGATCACCAGCGTGTCTTGATCCTTGGCCGCGCGCTGCAACAGCGACATGGTGACCGCCGGGTCGACGCGGATATTGCCGAACGGTGCGGCGGTCACCTTTCGCAGCACCGCCACGACCGCGTTCAGGCTCTCGCTGTTTGGACGCGGCACGGGGCGGTACGGCCGACGCTGCTGTGGCGTGGGCACCCGGGCCCGCGCGAGGCCGGACGTCGACGATGGCGCCAGAGGAATCTTCGGCTGCCGGCGCGAAACCTGCGGCCCGCAACGCAACGAGCACCTCGGCGATCGGTGCGGGAGACACCGCCACCGTCGGAGCCAGGGCGCGCAACTGCAGCCCCTTCGGTCGCCGGTGCGCCACCGCCTGGGCGAGCAGCGTCGGGTCCTCGCACCGCACGAACGAAGCGGCCATGCCGATCCGAAGCTGGCCATGCCGGCGCGCGACATCGTCGATGAGGTAGGTAAGTCCCTGCGGCACTGGTGTTTTGGAGTGGTTCGCGAAAAGTGCATGCATCCAGTCGCGGGTCTTGCCGACGTCGAGCGCATGCCGGATCGACTGCTCGCTGACGCGGTACACCATCGCCGCGCCGGCTGATTCGACCGTGGCCACCGTGGCCAGTTGCTCGGCGAGATCGCGCTGCAGTGGACCGGGTACGACGACGGTCAGGTCGGCCTGCAGCAAAAAGTGATCGATCGGTTTGGGTAGCGCCCGGGTCATCGCGTCGATCGCGACCTGGTGGTCGGAGCCTTCGTCCAGCAGCGAACGGCCGGGCGTGCTGATCGCCCCGCGTCCCACCAGGCCCAGAGCGTGGCTCTCGGCCAGCAGGTCCCCGACGGGTCCCGGCTGCAACCGCTTGGCCCAGCGCGGGCGCCGCCAGATCAGCGCCGCCGATGCTTCAGCGGCGTTGACACCGGCACCGGGCGGCAGCTCGGAGAGCATGCCGAGCAGCAGCCGGCGATCCAGCGGTGCGGCTGTCGAGTACAGCGAATCCGTAAGGGCGCCATAGGGTTTGGCGTCAGGGCCGCGACTGCCGATCAATGCCGGCCGGCCCGGAAGGTCAAGCCAGGTGCTGGCCAGCAGCTGCCAACGCTCGGCGGGGGACATCGCGGTGAACCGGTCGGTGGCCACCGTTGGCGCCCAGTACGGTCCGTCACCGGTGGCTGGTTCCGGATCGGGCATGCCGCTGGCGATCAATCCGGCCGCCGCCGCGACTTCGAGGATCAGGCCCAGCCGCGGCTTCGTCGATGCCGGTTGCTTTGGCCAGCCGCTTGACGTCACGGATTCCCAGTCCGCCGCTGCGTAGCTCGGAAACCGGTGCAGCGCCAAGCGTTTCAAGCAGGACGTCGAGCTCCCGCAGCAGGTCGATGACGGCTCCGGCCGCCGCCGCGTCGACATCGTCGGGGGTGGTGGTCGACACTACCGGGTCGGGTGCCGTCAGCTGCATCGGACCGGGCTGCTCGCCGCGCAGCACCTGCCCGACGTGGCGGGGCAGGATCACCGTCTCGGCATCGATACGTCGCAGCAGGCCCATAGCAAGCAGCTGCGGCACCGGCCGGTCCGCGGGGGCACCGGGCGCGGCGTCGCGGGTGCGGCCCATCGGGGACCCTTCGAGAAGTTTCTCCAGTACGTCGAGCTGTGCCTGGTTGAGGTCGTCGATGAGACTGGCGATCTGTTCGCCGCTGCGTGAGGTGTCCTCGAGGGTGACTTGCCCCGGATGCCACGGCAGTGCCGTGCCGGCGTCGGCGGCCACCCGCAGTGCGGCCTCGCCCCAGGCCAGGGCGCGTTGCCTGAGGTCATCCAGCGCGCCGACCACGTCGGCTTCGGGAGCGCGATCACCGATCAGCGCCAGCAGCTTCGCGGTCGGCACCGGCGCTGCATCGGCCTGCAGCACCAGCAGTGCGTCGAGCACCGCCAGCCGCAAGAAGTCGAGCTCGTCAGTGGCGGCCTTGACCGACTGGCGGGCCTGCGCACGCGCGGCCAGTGCGGCGATGCTGCCGGGTGGCGGCTGGGCGAGGTCTGGCCGTAATTCCAGCAGTCGGATCAGCCGCTCATCGGGCAAGTCGGCCAGCCAGGACCCCAGCGGGATATCCGGGGTGTTGTCGGTCATTGCTGACCAGCGTAAAGCAGTCGGCGGGTCCCAAGCAGACAACGAATAGCCGACAGCTCACGAGTGCGGCGACCGCCTGTTGGGGGGACCGCCGAGTCGCGTCGAACTGACGGTCTTGCGCCACGCGCGCATGCGGGACCTGTCAGAATGGACCTCGTGGCTGACATTGCTGAGGGCAAAGCGCGCAAAACCAGGTATGTCGACAACGGCTGGCCGACGACGGACCCGGACGACCACGCGGTAAGCGAACTGGCGACCGACCGCACGGGTGCGTCATCTCCCTTCGGTGACGTGGTGTTCCCGGTGCCCGCCGACGACCTGCCCTACGTGCACCCGGTCACCGTCGTCAACCGGTAGGTCGCCAGGATGGCTCGGGCATCCAGGGCATCTAGGCCTCCTGCGACCTGCGCGTCGGGAGAATCCCGCTCGGGCACGCTGTCACACCTGGATGACCGTGGGGCGGCGCACATGGTCGATGTCACCGAAAAGGGAGCCACCAAGCGGACCGCCGTTGCCGCGGGTGCCGTGCGTACTTCGGCGCAAGTGGTGGCGCTGATCTCGACCGGCGGCCTGCCCAAGGGCGATGCGCTGGCTACCGCACGGGTGGCGGGCATTCTGGCAGCAAAGCGCACCAGCGACCTGATCCCACTTTGCCATCAGCTCGCGCTCACCGGAGTCGACGTCGATTTCACCGTAGGGGAGTCGGATATCGAGATCACCGCGACGGTGCGCAGCACCGACCGTACGGGTGTGGAGATGGAGGCGCTGACCGCCGTCAGCGTGGCCGGGCTGACGCTCTACGACATGATCAAAGCGGTCGACCCGGCCGCACGTATCGATGACATTCGGGTGCTGCGCAAGGAAGGCGGCAAAAGCGGAACGTGGGCGCGGTGATGAGCGCCCGATCCGCACGAGTCATCATTGCCTCGACCCGCGCGTCGGCGGGGGTGTACGACGATCGCTGCGGGCCGATCATCGCTGAATGGCTTGGGCAGCAGGGGTTTTCGGCCTGCGGAGCCGGAGGTGGTCGCCGACGGCGAGCCGGTCGGCGAGGCGCTGCGCAAGGCGGTTGACGACGGAGTCGACGTCATCATCACCTCGGGTGGCACCGGCATCTCGCCCAGCGACAGCACGCCTGACCAGACCGTGGCGGTGCTGGACTACATGATCCCCGGGCTGGCCGACGCCATCCGCCGCTCCGGTCTGCCGAAGGTGCCGACGTCGGTGTTGTCACGCGGTGTGTGCGGTGTGGCCGGCCGGACCCTGATCGTCAACCTGCCGGGTTCACCCGGCGGGGTGCGCGACGGCCTTGGAGTGCTCGCCGACGTGCTCGACCACGCGCTCGACCAACTCGCCGGCAAAGATCACCAGCGATGACGCTCGTCGTGCGCGCCGCCATGACCGACCAGCCGATCTTTCTGGCTGAGCATGAAGAACTGGTGAGCCATCAGTCGGCCGGGGCCATCGTCGGGTTCGTCGGCATGATTCGCGACCACGACGGTGGACGCCGGGTGGTGCGGCTGGAGTACACCGCGCACCCGTCGGCCGCACAGGTCATGGCCGATGTCGTGGCCGATGTCGCGGAGCGGTCCAGCGGGGTGCGCGCCATCGCGGCCAGCCACCGGATCGGTGTGCTGCACATCGGAGAGGCGGCGCTGGTAGCCGCAGTCGCCGCCGACCATCGGCACGCGGCGTTCACCACCTGCGCGCATCTGGTTGACACGATCAAGGCGCGGCTACCGGTGTGGAAGCACCAGTTCTTCGACGACGGAACCGAAGAATGGGTGGGCTCGGCCTAACGTCGTGCTGACGCTAACCCGGCACTGTTGTGGAATGCCGACACGCCCCGAAAGCAGGATGGCTTACCGGGCGTGCCGGGCAATCTGACGACGCGTAGGGCCTCAGTTGACGGCGGACGGCTGCGCGAGAGCGTCCAGCGCATCGTTTCCGTGAATGTCCAGTCCCCGGATCGCTTCCCACAGTTGCTTCGTGTAGCCGACCTTGGAAGCCTGCTGCGGTTCACCGGGTGCGCCGTTGACATCGCCGGGAGCCGGCGGTGGCACGTCAGCCGGCGCCGGAGCCTGGAATCCGGCGTCGACTACGGGCGCGTCCGCAGGGGGCGCGGGTGGTGCCAGGTCCGCAGGGGGCGCGGGTGGCACGGCGTCCGCTGGGGGCGCGGGTGGTGCCAGGTCCGCTGGGGGCGCGGGTGGCACGGCGTCCGCTGGGGGCGCGGGTGGTGCCAGGTCCGCAGGGGGCGCGGGTGGCACGGCGTCCGCTGGGGGCGCGGGCGGCACGGCGTCCGCAGGGGGCGCTGGCGGTGCCAGGTCCGCCGGAGGAGCAGGCGGCAGATCCACGGGAGGCGCGGGCGGTGACAGCGTCCGCCGAAGGAGCGGGCGGCAGATCCGCGGGGGGCGCCGGTTGGTTAAACGAGGCTAGTTGCACCGGCGCAGGCGGGTCAGCAGGTGGCGGAGGAGCGTCCGCAGGCGGTGGGGCCAGCGGTGCCGGCTCGCCGTTTACCCCGGGCGCATCCAGCGGTGCGTCCAGCCCGGTCGGCGCGGGAAGGACCTCGCGCGGGGTCGGGCCCGACAGCGGACCGACCGCACACGGGCCAGGCGCCACGACCCTGGGTCGCCAGCACCCGCTCAGCGACCGCGATCTGCTGTTCCCTGCGTGGCCAACTGGGCCGAAGGGGCGTACTCGCCGCCGCCGTGCGAGGCCCAGGTACCTGAGGTGAACTGGACGCCGCCGTAGTAGCCGTTGCCGGTGTTGATTCCCCAGTTGCCGCCGGACTCGCAACGGGCTACTTGATCCCATTCGCCATCGGTGGCCGCGGCTGCCTGGCCAGCGAGGGCGATGCTGCCGCCACCGAGGACCGCCCCGGTAACGGCGATCTTGGCGACGCTGAGGTTTGACGTAGTGGGTTTACGGTGACGTCCACTCATAGGCCGTGAAATTTCCTCTCTAGCGACGCGCCTGCGAGGTCAGCTGTCGGGTTCGGGTTGGAGAGGCTACCCGGCCGTCGTCGTGTTCCACAGTGAAACGACGTCGGCTTCACCCCAAGGAGCCGCGAGCGGCCCCGTTCCGATCACGGTGGACCGGTGGGTCCCCCGCCTCCATCCACTTAGTCGGTCCCCCGCCTACTGGATGGAGCTCGGCGCGATAGGGAGGGAGGGTCCGCCAATCGGGTTGGCTTGGCGAGCCTTCGGAGACGGTAGCGGTTTCTGTTGGTCTCGTCACGTCCTGCGAAACTCGGCGTTTCCCCCACGGTCATCTGCCAAAACCCGAGGAACACCAAGAGTTTGCGCAGGTCGTACCACCCGCAATCGGAGCGTGTCCGAGTCGTTATCGTTCCGTTACGTGAGATATTTCACAGTTTCAGCCGCCGGCAAAGGGCGGTAGGACGTCGATCGTGTCGCCGGGGCGTAACGCCCTGGTCTCATCGCGGACAGCGATGCCGTCGCACAGATAAGAGCATCGGCTCAACACGGTGGCGAGTCGAGTTCCCCGGACGGCGAGCCGCTCCACCAGCTCGGCGACGGTGGTGCCTGGACGCAGCATCACGGTTTCCGAATCGGCGCCGGCGGCCGCCCGCGCGGCGGCGAAGTAGCGCACCGTCACCTGGATCCCTTCTGGTTCGACCGGAGCTTGACCCATCGGGCTAGCCACCGATGGCGCTCATCGGGCGGTCGGGCTGGATGAAGTTCGGGTCGTTGATGCCGTGACCGGCAGGCTTGCCCCACATCGCGGCACGCCACGCCGCCTCGATCGCGTCGTCGGGCGCACCGCCGCGCAGCAGGCCTCGAAGGTCCGTCTCCTCGGCGGAGAACAGGCAGCTGCGGATTTGGCCGTCGGCCGTTAGCCGCGTGCGATCACAGGTCGAGCAGAAGGCGTGCGAGACCGATGCGATGACACCAAACTTTCCGCTCGGCGTGCTCGGGCCCGTGTCGACCAGCCAGAGCTGGGCGGGAGCCGATCCGCGCGGCGCCGGGTCCGGTCGCAGCCGGAAGTGCGGCGCGCAGCGCCGCCAGCACATCGTCGGCGCTCAGCGCGGCGTCCCGGCGCCATTGGTGCCCAGCGTCCAGCGGCATCTGCTCGATGACCCGCAATTGATAGCCATGCTCGAGGCAGAACCGCAACAGCTCCGACGACATCCTCGCGTCCGGTGGTGGGGTCAAGCACGGCGTTTACCTTGACCGGTGTCAAGCCTGCGTCTTTGGCGGCGGCCAAGCCGGCCAGCACGTCAGCGAGCCGGTCCCGACGGGTGATTGCCGCGAAGTGGTCGCGATCCACGCTGTCCATCGACACGTTGACGCGGTCCAAACCTGCCTGGGCTAGCGCGGCAGCCCGCCGCGCCAGCCCCACACCATTGGTGGTCAGGGAGATCTCCGGGCGGGGCCGCAGACTGGCCGCCGCCGCGACCACCTCTTCGAGGTGGCGCGCCAACAAGGGCTCACCACCGGTGAACCGCACGCTGGTGACGCCCAACCGGGTGACGGCGATATGCATGAGCCTTGCCAGCTCATCGGGGCGCAGCAGTTGCTCGCCGGGCAGCCAGTCCAGGCCGTCCGCCGGCATGCAATAACTGCACCGCAGGTTGCAGCGATCGGTCAGCGACACCCGCAAATCGGTGGCGATTCGCCCGTATGTGTCCACCAACGGGCCTGCGGTTGGTGCTTCTAGTCCTTCACCAGCGAAGGCACGGTCGTCTGCTGAGCCGTCGAAACGGCTCGGCACCGTCGGTACCCCCAGCGCGGTCAGCGTCATGCGGGCACCGGTGCGTATTGGGGCAGCGAGCCGACAGGAACGATCTGCTTGCCCAGCGGCATTAGTGACACCGGGATCAGTTTGAGGTTGGCCAGCGCCAGCGGAATACCGATGATCGTGCTCGCCATCGCCACCGCGCTGACCAAATGACCGATCGCCAGCCACAGTCCGAACAGCAGCACCCAGATGACGTTGCCGATAAGGGCGCCGGTCCCAGCAGTCGGCTTGTCGACGATCGTGCGGCCGAACGGCCATAACGCGTACGAGGCGATGCGCAGCGACGCGAAGCCGAAGGGAATGGTGATGATGAGCAAGAAGCTGATAAGCGCCGCGAGCAGGTATCCGAGGGCCATCCAGAGGCCGCCGAATACAAGCCAGATAACGTTCAGGATCAGGCGCATATCTCCTCCATCGGTAGTGCCAGCCTACCGAGTAACGAGGTAAACGGGGGTGCTCGTCAGGCAAGCATCCGAGTAGGATCAGACTCCCATACGGCGTCCTGCGCAGGCGGGACGCTTATTGTGTTGCCCATTCTAGTAATCCGTTAGACAAGCAGGTGAGACCAGTGCCGACCGGCAAGGTTAAGTGGTACGACGCCGACAAGGGGTTTGGCTTCCTGTCGCAGGAGGACGGCGAAGACGTGTACGTCCGCTCCTCGGCGTTGCCCGAGGGGGTCGAGGGGCTCAAAGCGGGCCAGCGCGTGGAATTCGGCATCGCTTCCGGTCGGCGCGGACCGCAGGCGTTGAGCCTCAAGCTGATTGAGCCGCCGCCTAGCCTGACCAAGACCCGCCGCGAGGCACCTGCCGAGCACAAGCACAGCCCCGATGAGCTGCACGGCATGGTGGAGGACATGATCACGCTGCTGGAGAGCACCGTGCAGCCCGAGTTGCGCAAGGGTCGCTACCCCGACCGCAAGACAGCTCGTCGGGTTTCCGAGGTGGTCAGGGCGGTGGCGCGGGAGCTCGATGCCTAGCTCGGCGACGATGCGCGGCGCGAAACGGCGTGAGAAGGAGCCGGGCAATCCAACCCAGCCGGCGATGATGCACGGCGCGCTGGGGGCACTCCCCCAGAGGGGGACCCCCATCCGCCTGCGGGGGACGGCGTGAGGGAGAGCACACTGGGTACTGAACGCTTTGCGACAGTCGTCTAGCGAGGAGGCTGCGATGGCACAGCAAACGCAGGTCACCGAGGAGCAAGCGAGAGCCCTCGCCGAGGAATCCCGCGAAAGTGGTTGGGATAAACCGTCCTTCGCCAAAGAGTTGTTTCTCGGTCGCTTTCCGTTGGAGCTAATACACCCGTTTCCCAAGCCGTCCGATGCGGAGGAGGCCCGTACCGGCGCATTTCTCGGCAAGCTGCGGGAATTTCTGGACACCGTTGACGGCAGCGTCATCGAGCGCGATGCCCAGATTCCCGATGAATACGTCAAGGGCTTGGCCGAACTGGGCTGTTTTGGCTTGAAAATACCGTCCGAGTACGGCGGCCTGAACATGTCGCAAGTCGCCTACAACCGCGTATTGATGATGGTCACGACGGTTCATTCCAGTCTTGGCGCGTTGCTGTCGGCGCATCAGTCGATCGGGGTTCCAGAACCACTCAAGCTTGCCGGGACCCCGGAACAGAAGCGGAAGTTCTTGCCGCGGTGTGCTGCCGGCGCGATATCAGCGTTTCTGCTCACCGAACCGGATGTGGGCTCTGACCCGGCGCGCATGGCATCGACGGCGACGCCGATCGATGATGGACAGGCTTACGAGCTAGAGGGCGTGAAGTTGTGGACCACCAATGGTGTGGTTGCCGAATTGCTAGTGGTCATGGCCCGGGTACCGAAGAGTGAAGGGCACCGAGGGGGTATCAGCGCTTTTGTTGTCGAGGCTGATTCTCCCGGGATCACCGTGGAGCGACGCAACACGTTCATGGGACTGCGCGGCATCGAAAACGGCGTGACCCGGCTCCATCGCGTCCGAGTGCCCAGCGAAAACCTGATCGGCAGGGAAGGCGACGGTCTGAAGATCGCGCTAACCACACTCAACGCCGGAAGGCTGTCCTTACCGGCGATCGTAAACGGGGTCACCAAGCAGTCGCTGAAGATAGCGCGGGAATGGTCCCGCGAGCGAGTGCAATGGGGCAAGCCGGTTGGCAAACACGAAGCGGTAGCCAGCAAGATCTCATTTATTGCCGCCACCAGCTACGCGCTCGATGCGGTGGTAGAGCTGTCCGGTCAGATGGCCGACGAAGGCCGCAATGACATCCGGATCGAGGCTGCGCTGGCTAAATTGTGGTCCAGTGAGATGGCCTGCCTTGCCGGCGATGAGCTGCTGCAGATCCGCGGTGGCCGGGGCTACGAGACTGCCGAGTCCCTCGCCGCACGCGGAGAGCGTGCGGTACCAGTGGAGCAAATGGTGCGGGACCTGCGGATCAACCGCATCTTCGAAGGATCCAGCGAGATCATGCGGCTGCTCATCGCGCGTGAAGCCGTCGACGCGCACCTCACTGCTGCGGGTGATCTCGCGAACCCTAAAGCCGATCTGCGGCAGAAGGCCGCGGCGGCGGCCGGCGCGAGCGGATTCTACGCAAAATGGTTGCCGAAACTGGTTTTTGGTGAAGGCCAACGACCCACGGCATACCGCGAGTTCGGCGGACTGGCGACACATCTGCGTTTTGTTGAACGCTCCGCACGCAAGCTGGCCCGCAATACCTTCTACGGGATGGCGCGCTGGCAAGCCAGCCTGGAGAAAAGGCAAGGTTTCCTCGGGCGCATCGTCGATATTGGTGCCGAGCTGTTCGCGATGTCGGCGGCGTGCGTCCGGGCCGAAGCTCAGCGGGCCGCGGACCCGATCGTCGGTCAACAGGCATATGAGCTGGCCGACATCTTCTGCCAGCAAGCGACCCTGCGGGTTGAGGCGCTGTTCCACGCGTTGTGGACCAACACCGACAGCAGCGATGTTCGGCTGGCTAACGATGTGCTGGAGGGTCGTTACACCTGGCTCGAGGAGGGGATACTCGATCAGTCAGAAGGCACCGGACCGTGGATCGCTCACTGGGAACCGGGTCCGTCCACCGAGACCAATTTGGCTCGGCGTTTTCTGTCCGGTTAACCCTTGCGCCGAACGTCGATTTGTTCGGCGAAATCCCGCGATCGGGCCCCATTAAATCGACGTTGAGCCAAACATGGGAGATATGGCTTCCTATATCGCACCGGCGGGCGAATTCACCCGCGACACCAACTACATCACCACCCGCATCACCGCCGACGGGCGCGACGGCTATCCGGTGGAGCCCGGCCGGTATCGGCTCGTTGTTGCCCGCGCGTGCCCGTGGGCCAACCGCGCCATCATCGTCCGGCGGTTGCTGGGCCTGGAAAATGCTCTCTCCATTGGGTTTTGCGGTCCCACCCACGACCAGCGCAGTTGGACGTTCGATCTCGATCCGGGCGGTGTCGACCCGGTACTGAAGATCCCACGGCTACAAGACGCCTACTTCAAGCGCTTCCCGGACTACCCCAAAGGCATCACCGTCCCCGCGATCGTCGATGTCCCGACCGGTGCGGTGGTGACCAATGATTTCGCGCAAATGACCCTGGATTTCTCCACGGAGTGGACGGTATACCACCGCGACGGCGCACCCGAGCTATACCCCGAGCGGCTGCGGGGCGAGATCGATGAGGTGAACAAGAGGGTCTACACCGAAATCAACAACGGTGTGTATCGGTGCGGCTTCGCCGGCTCACAGCAGGCCTACGAGGCGGCTTATGACCGGCTGTTCACCGCGTTGGATTGGGTGAGCGATCGCCTAAGCAACCAGCGATATCTGTTGGGCGACAACATAACCGAAGCCGACATGCGGCTGTTCACCACTCTGGCCCGCTTCGACCCCGTTTACCACGGGCATTTCAAGTGCAATCGAAGCAAGCTGAGTGAAATGCCGGTGTTGTGGGCCTACGCCCGTGATCTGTTCCAGACGCCGGGGTTCGGCGATACCGTCGACTTCGCCCAGATCAAGCAGCACTACTACGTCGTGCACGCCGACATCAACCCCACCGGCATCGTGCCCAAGGGCCCTGACCTGAGCGGCTGGGTGACTCCGCATGGCCGGGAAGCATTGGGGGGCAGGCCCTTCGGGGACGGAACTCCTCCCGGACCGCCCCTCGAGGGCGAGCGAGTGGCGTAGTTTTCGACGACCGGCGTTCCTTGTTGGGCCGATAGGGGGAGCCGGTGCTTAATGGCGGCCGCTTCGACGTCCTGACCGCGGGCCAAAGAGGAAGGTCGTTTGGTCACTAATGCGTGGGACCAATGCCTCCTGACCACGGGTCACCGGGATTCTAGAGTCAACGGTGCCGAACCAAACTTTCCAGGGATGGGGCAGCGAAATGTCCAGCGATATAGGGGATCCGGGAATCATCGTCGGTATCGACGGATCGCCGGATTCGAACGCGGCCATGCGGTGGGCCGTCCGAGAGGCGACGATGCGTAACGTGGCACTGACCCTTGTGCACGCCGCAGTCCCGGTGTCTGGCGGGCCGCAGGAGCTTGAGTGGTCGGGGTACCCCCTCTCGGCCGAATTCCTCCAGCAACTGGACGAGAACTCGCGGCAGGTGCTCGCTGACGCGGTAAAGATCGTCGAGGACATGACCGGCGATCACCGCCCGCGGATCAACAACGAGCTGACCTACGGAGCACCTGTCCCCGCGCTCATCGAGTTATCCACGAAAGCCGACATGGTTGTGGTGGGCCGCGGTCATGGAGCTTTGGAACGCGTGCTTCTGGGATCTGTCAGCACCGGGCTGGTCCATCACGCCCACTGCCCGGTGGCGGTGATCCGCAACGAAGTCTCGTCGCCACTTGAGGGATGCGTGCTTGTCGGTATCGATGGCTCGCCGGCATCGGAGCTGGCGACCGCCATCGCTTTCGACGAAGCTTCCTGGCGGGGTGCGGAATTGGTGGCCCTGCACGCCTGGACCGATGCCGAGGTTCCCGACATCCCGAGCCGGGAGTGGACCGGATTGACCAGGACGTCGTGGACGAGGCTGCAATCCGCGGCCGAGGAAACATTGGCGGAGCGTTTGGCGGGCTGGCGGGAACGTTATCCCGACGTCATCGTCCATCGCGAGGTCGTTGTCAACCGCCCCGCGCAACACCTCGTTGAACGCTCGCAGTCAGCGCAACTCGTGGTCGTCGGCAGCCGCGGGCGCGGTGGATTCGCCGGAATGCTACTCGGATCCGTCAGCACGGCAGTGGTGCACGCGGTGCGCACACCTGTGATCGTCGCTCGACAGCGCTAACCTGCGAAGGCGGATGCAGCCCCGACCGCGCACCGGCGACCGCTCAGAACGTCAGTCGCACTGACCATTCCGCGTGCGGGACAGCGCGGACCGTACTGATGTCATTCAGTTGGCTGTTGTCCACCACCAACGTCAGCAACTGCACGACTATCCCAGCCAGGCGCCCGCGGTGCGGGTCGACCGACGGAATGGTGACTGCGAACCGGGTGCCCGGCCGAAACATGGTGCTGGTGGTGTTGGCGGGGTCCTCGTACACCTGCAACAGCCGCCAGGGTGCCCGGTAGATGGCATCGGGTACCGAAAGCTGCACCGGATAGCGCTCGCTGACCGGTAGCTCGCCCTGGGTTTCCGGTGTCTCACAGTCGTCGAGGTTGAGCACGTTGCAGTACATGTACGGCCCTACCCGGGTCAGGTGGCCGTGCGAATACGCGCTGATCTCGGGGCGCTGCGGACCGGGCTGGCGCACCAGCAGCCAGGTGCCGACCCCAACCCCCACGCATAGCAGAGTCATCAGGCCGGCGAGCAGCACGGCCGCACCGCGTTTCACTCCGGTACCACCGCCGGGCTGCCGGCGCCTCGGCGCGTGCCCTCCTGCTCGACCATGACGGGCCTATTACCTCCGAGCCCGGGGATCAGCGAGTCGCCGCGGAAGCTGACAAGGGTTTGCGCCAGGCCAAGGATGAGCAGGGCCGTAACTGCGGTGAAACCGACCCCCCATTCGGTGTACACCAAGACACCCAGCGCGCCACCCAGCACCCAGGCCAGCTGCAGCGTCGACTCCGAGCGCCCGAACCCCGATGCCCGTGATTCCTCGGGCAGATCGTTTTGCAACGAGGCGTCCAGCGAGGCCTTCGCAATTGCGCTGGATCCCGCGGTGACCAGGGTGGCAATCACGGCCACCATCAGGGTGCCTGCCACCGAGGCCGCCAACGCGACCGCGCACACCGCTACCGTGCAGCGCACTACCAGCACGGCCGGCCTGCCAAGCTGCAACCGTGCGCTGGTGAAGTTGCCGGCGAAGTTGCCGATGCCTGCCGCAGCGCCGATCATCCCCAGTATGCTCAGCTGAACCCAACCGTTGGCTTGATGCGCCTTGGCGACAAACGCCGGGTACAAGAACAGGAAGCCGACCATCACCTTGATGGTGCAGTTACCCCACAGCGAGGTGATGATGTTGCGGCCCAAAGGTTGTCGAAGCGTTCCGCCGACCTTCTTGACTTCCTCAGGCCAGCTTCGCGGCAGCGGGCCGCTGTCCCGGCGATAGCTCAAGGTCGCTGGCACCTCACCCGCGGTCACTTCGACCCATCGTGGGATCCGCATTGACAGCGAGGCGCCGACGATCGTGACCGCGATGACGACGAACAACGCGCCGGGCAGCTTGAGCAGGTGGGTGCAGGCGAATTCGACGCCGGCCGCGACGGCGCCGCCGGCGATGGTGCCACCAAGCAGACCGAAGACGGTCAGCCGAGAATTGACCCGCACCAGGTCGATGGTCGGCGGCATCACCCTTGGTGTCACGGCGCTGCGCAGCACACTGAACGACTTCGAGAGCACCATCATGGCCAACGCGCAGGGATAGAGCACCATTGACGGGTAGCTCCCCGTGGCACCGTCGTAGTTCATGATCAGCACTAATGCCAATGCCGTGCGAAGTGCAAACGACACAGCGAGGGCGACTCGGCGGCCGTGCTGCAGCCGGTCCAGCGCGGGACCGATGAGTGGCGCGATCACCGCGAACGGCGCGATGGTAATCAGCAGATACAGGGCGACCCGGCCCTTGCTCTCCCCGGTTGCCGCAGCAAAAAACAACGTGTTGGCCAGTGCCACGGCCATCGCCGCATCCACCGCGAAGTTCGCCACCACCGGCCACGTCAGGGCGGTCAGACCGGACTTGTCGGCGCCGTCGGCGGTGGCGGCGCGTTGCACCATCCAGTACATCCGCGAACCCATTTCGCGGCTTCGCTGCGCCGCGGCGCGGGTGACGGTGATCCGTTCGCCCGGGGCAGCACCGCGTGGTGGTGCACTGCTGCTACGGTCCGGCTCCGACTGGTGGCCGATAGGCGGCAGATAGCGGTTGGCGCTCGGCATCGGAGGCGGGCGGCGCGTCCGGCGATAGGCAGCGTCATCGGCAGGGTAGTTGGCCATGCCCGGATGCTGGCTGGTAGATCCGTTGCGGGTCCGGCGGCCCGGGTTTGAGGCCACACGGCCCGGATCGTCACGCCGCCGTCCAGACACGATCCGATTCTCCCCTATGCCGACTCCGTGCGTCTGCAGGTAACCGGGTGTGGCTCGCCAACCTAGTATTGGAGGCGCAATGCAGAGAGGGGACAGCGTGACCGGGCCCATCGAGGAATCCGCCGTGGCGACCGTGGCCGTGTGGCCCGAAGGGTTGGCGGCGGTGCTCACGGGTGCGGTGGACCAGGCCAGGACCGCCGTCGTGGAGTTCAGCGGCCCAGAGGCGGTCGGGGATTATCTGGGCGTCAGCTACGAGGATCCGAACGCTGCCACCCACCGGTTCCTGGCGCATTTACCGGGTTATCAGGGGTGGCAATGGGCCGTCGTCGTCGCCGCCTGTCCCGGCGCCGAGCACGCCACAATCAGCGAAGTGGTGCTGGTCCCGGGGCCGACGGCGTTGCTGGCGCCTGAATGGGTGCCTTGGGAGCAGCGAGTGCGGCCAGGGGATTTGAGCCCCGGAGACCTGCTTGCGCCCGCTTCCGACGACCCTCGGTTGGTTCCCGGTTACACCGCCAGCGGTGACACACAGGTCGACGAGACCGCCGCCGAAATCGGGCTGGGCCGACGCTGGGTGATGAACGCCTTGGGCCGCTCGGAGGCTGCCGAACGATGGCACACCGGGGATTACGGTCCCGACTCGCCGATGGCGCGCTCCACCAAACAGGTGTGCCGCGACTGCGGTTTTTTCCTGCCGTTGGCAGGATCGCTGGGCGCGATGTTTGGTGTATGCGGCAACGAACTGTCGGCCGACGGGCATGTCGTCGACAAGCAGTATGGCTGCGGGGCTCATTCGGATACCCTGGCTCCGGCGGGCACCGGTTCGCCCATGTATGAGCCATATGACGATGGTGTGCTCGACATCATGGAGACGCTGCCCGAGCCGCCGGAGCCACCGGAGTCGCAGCTCGAGTCGCCGGAGTCGCAACCGGAGCCACCCGAGTCCCACGCCGAGCCACCGGAGTCGCAGGCCGAGCCGCCGGAGTCCCAGCCGGAAACCCACCCGGAGATCGAGCCGGAGTTGCGGGAGTCGCCGGAGTCTCCGCCTGAGCTGCCGGAGTCCCCGCCCGAGCCGCTGGAGCCGCCGCACTAGCCTTTTTCGGCGGCGGCCTTGATGTTTGCCAACGAAGTGTTCATGCCCTCGAGCAATTCGCGTTCGAAGTTGGTGGTCCCGCCGAAGAGCGTATTCACCGACATGTTCGAAAATGCGCTGACGCCGTTTTCGGCGTGACGGCTTTCAATCACCCGGGTGCCCTCGCCGTTGGGTTCGAGCTCGTAGCTCCAGATAGTGCGGTTGGCGTTGACTCGGAACGCAAGCTTCTTGTCCGGGATGACCTCGACGACCGTGCAGCTGGTCGGCCAGAACATTCGGTTGCGGCGGTTGAGGTTGAGCGTGCGCGTGCCTTGGCGCAGCGGGCCGAAGGGCTTCATCCAACGACATTGCGGGCTCCACTCCGGCATTCGCCGAAGATCGGATATCAACCCCCAAACTTTGGAAACCGGTGCGTTGATATCGACTTGCGCTTGCAGTAGCGGGGCTACCATTGTTCCTCCCGGGTCTGAGAATTGCTCCGAAAATTTATTCATGGCCGAGGAAAGTTTCGAGTCCGGCTTGTGCGCCGCGCGCGCCACGACGGGCCGCGGCAAGTTGCCACACGAAGATGCCCGTACCGAGCAACCCCACTCCGAGCCCGGCCAGCGTCACCGGACGCCAACTCTGAAGGGCAGGCATAAGGAATGCGGCGGCCACAGCGACCAGCCAGCCGAGCGCGCCGAGCGCGATAAACGGCCACACGTGGAGCAGCACGGGTGGCAGCGGCGGCGCCTCGCGGTTCTGGCCAGGTTCGACAGACATCGCGATTAACATAGCCCGCCGACCGTGCAGGCCGCCGGCACCACCCAGTTGCGGGAGCTGGGCAATCGAGAAGGCCGCGGCAGCGCGGGGTAAGCGTCTACGTAAGTGTTTCGGCGAAATTTGCCGCAGCGCAGTGAAAAGGATCGAAGCCCGTCGTTCACCGTTTCTTATCCCGAGTTCTTAG
Organism: uncultured Actinomycetota bacterium; assembly: GCA_963730415.1. Classification (GTDB taxonomy): domain Bacteria; phylum Actinomycetota; class Actinomycetes; order Mycobacteriales; family Mycobacteriaceae; genus Mycobacterium. Next base: position 36,748 of record CAVSSC010000019.1, read on the forward strand.
GCTTCCGTGTAACCTCGCGCCATGCCTGACAGCGATGCGCGGCTGGCTAGCGACCTGTCGCTGGCGGTCATGCGGCTGGCCCGCCAACTGCGATTTCGCAACCCGTCGTCGCCGGTGTCGTTGTCCCAGCTGTCGGCGCTGGCGACCCTGGCCAACGCAGGCCCGATGACGCCCGGCTCGCTCGCGATTCGCGAACGGGTCCGGCCGCCGTCGATGACCCGGGTGATTGCTTCGCTGGCCGACATGGGCCTGGTGGACCGCGCGCCGCATCCCGTCGACGGCCGGCAGGTGCTGGTCTCGGTCTCCGAGTCCGGTGCCGAGTTGGTCAAGGCGACCCGTCGTGCCCGTCAGGAGTGGCTGGCCAAGCGGCTCGCGACACTGGACAGTGATCAACGTGACATCCTGCGCAACGCGGCCGATCTGATGTTGGCCTTGGTCGACGAAGGCCCGTGAGCGACGGGACCGATGGCCTGGATGTTCAGGACGTTGACGACCCCGATGATCCGCGGCTCGACGATTTCCGCGACCTGAACAGCGTCGATCGTCGTCCTGATCTGCCGTCCGGCAAAGGGCTGGTGATCGCCGAGGGTGTGCTGGTCGTGCAGCGCATGCTTGCGTCCCGGTTCAACCCGCATGCCCTGCTGGGTACCGACCGCCGGCTCGTCGAGCTCAAAGACGACCTGGCCGGTAGCGGAGCGCCGTTCTACCGAGCGTCCGCCGATGTCATGGCGCGAGTGGTCGGCTTTCACCTCAATCGTGGCGTGCTGGCGGCCGCCAGGAGGGTGCCGGAAGCCAGCGTTGCCCAGGTGGTCGACGGGGCCCGTACCGTCGCGGTGCTCGAAGGCGTTAACGACCACGAGAATCTGGGCTCGATCTTTCGCAACGCGGCGGGATTAGGCGTGGACGCGGTGGTGTTCGGCAGCGGCTGCGCTGACCCGCTATACCGTCGCGCTGTCCGGGTGTCCATGGGCCACGCATTGCTGGTGCCGTATGCGCGAGCAACTGATTGGCCGGCCGAGCTTGTGATGCTGAAAGAGAACGGATTTCGGCTGCTGGCGATGACTCCGCACAGCAAGGCCTGCGCCCTGCCGGAAGCGATGGCGGCCGCGCGCGACGAACGTATCGCGGTGGTAGTCGGCGCCGAGGGCCCCGGGCTGACGCCGGCCACCCTGCGGTTAAGCGATGTGCGGGTGCGCATCCCGATGTCGCGGGGCACCGACTCGCTCAACGTCGCGACTGCGGCCGCGTTGGCGTTCTATGAACGGGTTAGGCTCGGCTCGTGAGCGACGACTCCGTGCCCTGGGCAACGGGTTTGGCGGTGGCCGGGTTCGTCGCTGCGGTGACCGGAGCCAGCGTTGTGGTGCTGAGTCTGGGGCTGATCCGGGTGCATCCGTTGTTGGCAGTTGGGCTCAATATCGTGGCGGCAGGCGGGCTGGCGCCGACGCTGTGGGGTTGGCGGCACACCCCAGTGCTGCGCTGGTTTGTGCTGGGCGCTGGAATAGGTGTGGCGGGCGCGTGGCTGACGCTGCTTGCGCTGACGCTGTCGGGATAGCGGCTAGCGTTGTCCGCCTGAGCGCACCCCGAGCAGCACATCTTCCCACGCCGGAACGACCGGTTTGCCCCGTCGGGTGTGCACCGGCTGCTCTTGCGGCGTGGTGACCGCCGGCTTCGCCGCCTCGTCGAAGTCGACGTGGGCCACTCGCGCGAGCGGCCGTAGCGGACGGTCGAAGTCCGGGTCAATCAGCTCATGGGCCGTGTCGTCGATCGCCGTCACTGTTCCGCCGTGGGCGCCGGGAGCGAAGCAGAAATGGGCGATGTTGTCGGAACGGCCGACCTTCCACGCCAGCTGTACCGTCCAGCGGCTGTCTTCGTTGCGCCAGGCATTCCAGCTGAGTTTGTCGGGGGCGAGGCCGCGCGTCACCAAGGCGGCGCTGACGGTTTCCAGCAACGTAAGCACTGCGGGGCCGTCGGCGAGTACCGGATGCGCGGCCGTTGCCAACTCCGCGGCGCGAGCACGTTCCAGCAACACCGGGTGGGCAAACCGGCGGACCCGCGCGACGTCGGAGCCCGACGCCGCGGCCACCTGCTCGACGGACGCGCCGGCGCGGATCTTGGCCTGGATATCTTTGGGGCTCAGCATGTTGGTGACGCTGATGTCGAGCTGCGGTTGCTCCGCCGGTGCGGGGTCGCCGCGCAGGGCAGCCTTCAGTTGTTCGTTGACCGCCAGCTTGAACTGTCCTGCAGGGTCGTCAATCTCGCAGATGATGTGTTTGCCGTCGGCGTCGAGCCCAACCATTTTGAGTTCCCGCATGGCTTCTCCTCGCAGGCTCCGTGCAGGTCGGCAACGGACCCGCCACGTGCGCACTCTAGTGCAGCTAACGCCCATAACCTGTGCTGACACGCTGGGCGGTTGCGTGTTGATTGCCAGCTGGTTAAAGGCGTTCGACTACCCAGTCGACGCATTGGGTGAGGGCGCTGACGTCGTCGGGGTCGACCGCGGGGAACATCCCGACCCTCAACTGGTTGCGGCCGAGTTTGCGGTACGGCTCGGTGTCGACGATGCCATTAGCCCGCAAGACCTTCGCGACGGCCGCAGCGTCGACGTCGTCGACGAAGTCGATCGTGCCCACCACCTGAGAACGCAACGCGGGGTCGGCGACGAACGGCGTGGTGTAGGGCCGCTCTTCCGCCCAGGAGTACAACCGTTGCGACGAGTCGGTCGTGCGCTTGACGGCCCATTCCAGCCCGCCGTTGCCCAGCATCCAGTCGAGCTGCTCGGCCATCAGCGCCAGGGTGCCGATTGCCGGGGTGTTGTACGTCTGGTTCTTCAGGCTGTTCTCCACCGCGATCGGCAGCGACAGAAAGTCGGGAACCCAGCGACCGGATGCGGCGATGGACTCGACCCGGGCCAGCGCGGCAGGGCTCATGATGGCCAGCCACAGGCCGCCATCGCTAGCGAAATTCTTCTGCGGCGAGAAGTAGTAGGCATCGGTGTCAGTGATCTCGACCGGCAGGCCACCGGCGCCAGAGGTCGCGTCGATGACGATCAGTGCTTCACCGGAACCGGCGGGGCGGCGGACCGGCACCGCGACCCCGGTCGACGTCTCGTTGTGCGCCCAGGCGATCACATCGACCGAGGGATCGCTCTGCGGCTCGGGGGCGCTGCCAGAATCCGACTTGATGACGATGGGATCGCCGACGAACGGGTTCTTGGTGACCGCGGAGGCGAACTTCGAGCTGAACTCGCCATAGGACAGGTGTAGTGAGCGCTTGTCGATCAACCCGAAGGCCGCGGCATCCCAGTACGCCGTCGCGCCACCGTTGCCCAGAATGACCTCATAACCATCTGGCACGGAGAACAGCTCGGCCAGTCCCGACCTGACCCGGCCCACCAGATTCTTGACGGGCGCTTGCCGGTGCGATGTACCGAACAAGGGAGCTGCGGTGGTGGTCAACGCCTTCAACTGTTCGGGCCGGACCTTTGACGGGCCGCACCCGAAGCGGCCGTCGCGGGGTTTGATGTCAGCGGGGATCTCGAGCTGGTCAGCCATACTCATCAGGGTAGTGAGCGGACCTGACGCGGCGACGCAGCGGTCCGATTGCCGGTACTCGCCGCCGCATAACGCCTGGCCGAGCCGTATGCGGTGATCCATTCACTGTGAGTCAAGCCACACAAAATGGCTGACCACTGGTCAGCTCACACCCCTCCAAAGGGGTCTAGAAAATATCCGGTACCTGCGGTACTGTCTGGACACAGCACGTCCAAATGTAAACCTCGCTGGGGAGGCTTGGGTATGGCTAGGACGCGAATGGTCCGGCGTTGGCGCCGCAACATGGAGGTGCGCGACGACGCCGAGTACGTAAGCACGCTCGCCACACTGTCCGAGGGGTCGGTACGGCGAAACTTCAATCCGTACACCGATATCGATTGGGATTCACCGGAATTCGCCGTCACAGAAAACGATCCCCGGTGGATTCTCCCCACGACTGACCCGCTGGGCCACCATCCCTGGTATCTGGCGCAGCCGGAAGAACGCAAGATCAAGATCGGCATGTGGCGCCAGGCCAACGTCGCCAAGGTTGGGCTGCACTTCGAATCCATCCTGATCCGCGGCCTGATGAACTACACGTTCTGGGTGCCGAACGGGTCACCGGAATATCGGTACTGTCTGCACGAATCGGTTGAAGAGTGCAACCACACCATGATGTTCCAGGAGATGGTCAACCGCGTCGGCGCTGACGTTCCGGGGATGCCGAGGATGCTGCGCTGGCTTTCGCCGGTGGTTCCGCTGGTGGCCGGTCCGTTGCCGGTGGCGTTTTTCATCGGGGTGCTTGCCGGTGAGGAGCCCATCGACCACACGCAGAAAAACGTGCTGCGCGAAGGCAAGTCGTTGCACCCGATCATGGAGCGGGTGATGGCCATTCACGTGGCCGAGGAAGCCCGGCACATCTCATTTGCCCACGAGTTCCTGCGAAAGCGGTTGCCGCACTTGACCAAGTGGCAGCGGTTCTGGACGTCGCTGTACCTCCCACTGACGATGCGGGTGTTGTGCCAGGCGATCGTGGTGCCGCCCAAGGCGTTCTGGCAGGAGTTCGACATTCCGCGTGAAGTCAAAAAGGAACTCTTCTTCCGGTCGCCGGAGTCGCGAAAGTGGCTGAGCGACATGTTCGCTGATGTCAGGATGCTGGCCCACGACACCGGGCTGATGGAGAGTCGCTCGGCGCGGCTCATGTGGCGGCTCTGCAAGATCGACGGCAAGCCATCGCGCTACCGCAGCGAGCCGCAACGCCAGCATCTGGCTGCGGCGCCGGCTGCATAGCGCGTCCAGGTTGTAGTTCTTATGCCGCACGTTATTACCCAGTCGTGCTGCAACGACGGGTCCTGCGTTTTCGCATGCCCGGTGAATTGCATTCACCCGACACCGGATGAGCCTGGCTTTGCCACCTCGGAGATGCTCTATATCGATCCGGTGGCCTGCGTAGACTGCGGTGCCTGCGTGAGCGCCTGCCCGGTCGGCGCGATCGCGCCAGACAACCGGTTGGATGCCAAGCAGCTGCCGTTCGTCGAGATCAACGCATCCTTTTACCCGGAGCGGCCTGCGGGCGTGAAGCTGCCGCCGACGTCGAAGCTGGCCCCGGTGATTCCGGCCGCCGAGGTGCATGCCCGCCGTCAGCCGCTGACTGTGGCCATTGTGGGGTCCGGGCCGGCGGCGATGTATGCCGCCGATGAACTGCTCACCCAGCATGGCGTGCGGGTCAACGTCTTTGAGAAGCTGCCCACTCCCTACGGGCTGGTGCGCGCCGGGGTGGCACCTGATCACCAGAACACCAAAAGGGTCACCCAGCTCTTCGACCGGGTCGCCGGTCATCGCCGCTTCCGGTTCTACCTCAACGTCGAGATCGGCAGACACCTGAGCCACGCCGACCTGTTGGCCCACCATCACGCCGTGCTGTACGCCGTCGGTGCGCCCGATGACCGTCGCCTGGACATCGAGGGCATGGGCCTGCCGGGCACCGGAACCGCCACCGAATTGGTCGCGTGGATCAACGGGCATCCCGACTTTACCGATCTGCCAGTCGATCTCAGTCACGAGCGCGTGGTGATCATCGGCAACGGAAACGTCGCCCTCGATGCGGCTCGTGTGCTCACAGCAGACCCCGACAGCCTGGCCCGCACCGACATCTCTGACCGTGCACTGGAAGCGTTTCGTGGGTCCGGGGTTCGCGAAGTGGTGATCGCCGCCCGGCGCGGCCCCGCCCACTCGGCGTTCACCCTGCCCGAACTGATCGGACTCACGGGCACATCCGACGTCGTGCTCGAGTGCGGCCGACCACAAGCTGGTGGCGGCCGATCTCGGGACAGTGTCGGACACCTTGACGAAGAACAAGCTGGAAATCTTGAGCAAACTCGGCGACGATTCGGCACCGGCGTCGCGTCCGCGAATCAGGCTGGCCTATCAGCTCACCCCGAATCGCGTTCTGGGTGATCAACGCGCCACCGGCGTGGAGTTCTCGGTCACCGGCACCGACGAGGTGCGCCGGCTAGAAGCAGGCCTGGTGCTGACTTCGATTGGCTACCGCGGCAAGCCGATTCGCGATCTCCCGTTTGACGAATCAGGGGCCGTTGTCCCCAACGACGGTGGTCGGGTCATCGACCCCGACTCCGGCAGACCGGTGCCCGGCGCATACGTCGCTGGTTGGATCAAGCGAGGGCCGAGCGGGTTCATCGGCACCAACAAGTCTTGCTCTTTTCAGACCGTTCATGCCCTGGTCGCCGATTTCAATGCCGGCAAGCTGACCGATCCGGTGGCCAAACCAGATGCGCTGGCCAAGCTGGTGCACGCCCGCCAGCCCGACGCCGTCGACGCCGGGGGATGGCGTGCCATCGACGCCGCCGAGATCGCGCGCGGTAGCGGTGACGGCCGGCCGCGCAACAAGTTCACCGACGTTGCCGACATGCTCGCCGCCGCACCCGCCGCCGGGCCGGTGCCGCCGCTGGGACGCCGACTGCTGGCCCGGCTGCGTGACTGGTAGCCGACTGCGGTCTACGCGCCCGCCTGCGCAGACATCGCGGCTTGGATCTCTTCGTAATCAACCTCACGGACCGGCTGTCCCAGCGACCAGTGGTGGCCGAACGGGTCGGCGACCACGCCATAGCGGTCTCCCCAGAACTGGTCCTCCAACGGGGCCACCACGGTGGCGCCGGCGTCCAGTGCCCGCTGGAACTTGGCGTCGACGTCGGTGACCGTCAGGTGGATCGTGACCGGAGTTCCGCCCAGTGACGTCGGGGTCATCGACTTGCCGCCGCACATTTCCGGGAAGTCGTCGTTGAGCATGACCAAAAAGCCGTTGATGCGCACGGCGGCGTGGATCAGTTTGCCGTCGGGACGAGGCACGCGTCCGAGCTCCTCGGCGCCAAAAGCCTTGACATAGAAGTCGATCGCCGCAGCGGCATCATCGACTACGAGGTGCGGGGACAGTGCGGGTTCGATGTTGATCGCCATTGTGGTCTCCTTGTCGGTTTCCCGTGCCAGCCCCAGGCGGGTACTGGCTCACGGTTATTGACTCCGCCCGCGACCCAAACTCATCGCGGCGAAGACCATTCAATCGCGAGGCACCGACAAGCGGCCGGCGTCAGGCGTTGGTGAGTACCCGGTCCCAGCCTTCGACGGCTTCCGGGCTTGCGCGGGCCCGGTCCCACGTAAATGGCCGACGGGCGGACCAGCTTGCCGAGTCGCTTCTGCTCGAGAATGTGCGCACACCACCCCGCGGTGCGCCCACAGGTGAACATCGCCGGCATCATGTTGGCCGGCACTCGGGCGAAGTCCAGGATGACCGCGGCCCAGAACTCGACGTTGGTTTCGATGGCCCGGTCCGGACGGCGCTCGCGCAGCTCGGCCAGGGCAGCCTGCTCCAGCGCGACGGCGACCTCGTGGCGCGGTGCGCCCAGCCGCTCGGAGGTGGCGCGCAGCACCCGCGCCCGCGGGTCCTCCGCGCGGTAGACCCGGTGCCCGAATCCCATCAGCTTGTCGCCACGGTCCAGGATCTTCTTGACCAGGCCACGCGCGTCGCCGGTGCGCTCGACCTCTTCGAGCATCGGCAGGACCCGCGCCGGCGCCCCACCGTGCAGCGGCCCGCTCATCGCTCCGATCGCCCCGGACAACGCTGCCGCCACGTCGGCGCCGGTCGAGGCGATCACTCGCGCGGTGAACGTCGAGGCGTTCATGCCGTGCTCGGCGGCCGACACCCAGTAGGCGTCAATCGCCTCGATATGCCTCGGGTCCGGCTCGCCCTGCCAGCGCGTCATGAAACGGGCTGTGACCGTAGGGCATTCATCGATCACTCGCTGCGGGACCGCCGGCTGGTAAATGCCGCGCGCGGACTGCGCGACGTAGGACAATGCCATGACCGATGCCCGGGCCAGCTGGTCGCGGGCGGTGCCGTCGTCGGTATCGAGCAGGGGCCTGTACCCCCAGATCGGCGCCAGCATCGCCAGGCCCGCCTGCACATCGACGCGCACATCGCCGGTATGGATCGGCAGCGGGAACGGCTCGGCGGGCGGCAACCCGTGGCCGAACCTCCCGTCGACCAGCAGCGCCCACACGTCGCCGAAGGTGACCTGCTGATTCACCAGGTCTTGAATATCGACACCGCGGTAGCGCAGCGCGCCGCCGTCTTTATCCGGTTCGGCAATTTCGGTGGTGAAGGCGACCACGCCTTCGAGGCCGGGGACAAAGTTTTCGGGGACCACAGTCATAGGAAAATTCTCGCACCCCACCTTCGGGCGGACGCTACCGGCCGGTAGCACGCCCCGGTAGCGTTGGCGCGATGGCAGGACCAGGCGACGAGCACCTGCAGAGAATGCGCGTGGAATACGGGTCGGTCGAAAAGGACGGCAGTCCGGATCTCGACGCGGATTGGCTCGATGACGGTTGGGTTGCGTTGTTACGCAGATGGATCGATGACGCCGAACGGTTCGGAGTCGCCGAGCCCAACGCCATGGTGCTGGCCACCGTCGCCGACGGCAGGCCGGCGAGCCGATCGGTGTTGTGCAAGAGCGTGGACGAGACCGGGATCACGTTTTTCACCAACTATGAATCAGCCAAGGGTGTCGAGCTCGCCACGACGCCGTACGCATCGGTGACGTTTCCCTGGTACCAGCTGGGCCGGCAGGTCCACATCCGCGGTCCGGTGAGCAAGGTCACTCCGCAGGTCACCGAGGACTACTGGTCCAAGCGGCCGCGCGGCTCACAACTGGGCGCGTGGGCATCGCAACAGTCGCAGCCGATCGCGTCGCGCGCGGCTTTGCTCGACCAGCTGGCAGAGGTGACCGCGCGCTTCGCCGACCACGATCAGGTTCCGGTGCCGCCAGGGTGGGGCGGCTATCTCATTGCTCCTGAGTCGGTGGAATTTTGGCAGGGGCGGGAGAACCGGTTGCATAACCGGATTCGGGTCAGCGGCGCTCGTGTCGAGCGCCTTCAGCCCTGAGCCCGGCGACGATGCGCGCCGCGTTGCGGCGGGAGGTGGGGGGACCGCCCGCTTGCGGGGGAGAGCCGGGCAATCAGACCGAGCCCGGCAATCAGACCGAGCCGCTGACGATGCGGCGGCGCAAGGTGGGCCGTTGGCGGGTCTACTGCTGAACTGGACACGCCGAGAGTCGACACGCGGTAGGACTGAGGAAGCCTCACCTAGTGGATTGCTGGCGAGATCCGCAGACCCGACCCCGGGCAGGCGCCTCGTCGCAATAACGACTACCTTCAGCTATAAGCACCAAGTCAGGGCAGCAATATCAGCCAGAGCGCAAAGGGGTTCTCGTGGCCGACACCGACGACACCGCAACTCTGAAGTACCCGGGGGGCGAGATCGACCTACAGATCGTCCACGCCACCGAAGGAGCTGACGGCATTGCGCTCGGCTCACTGTTGTCCAAGACCGGCTACACCACGTTCGACGTCGGCTTCGTCAACACCGCAGCTGCCAACAGCTCCATCACCTACATCGACGGCGACGCCGGTATTCTGCGCTATCGCGGTTACCCGATTGAGCAGCTCGCCGAGAAGTCGACCTTCATCGAGGTGAGCTACCTGCTGATCTACGGTGAGCTGCCGAACAAAGAGCAGCTGGCAGAGTTCACCAACCGGATCCAGATGCACACCATGTTGCACGAGGACCTGAAGCGTTTCTTCGACGGCTTTCCGCGTAATGCCCACCCGATGCCGGTGTTGTCCAGCGTGGTGAACGCGTTGAGCGCCTACTACCCCGATGCGCTGGACCCGATGGACAACGGTCAGGTCGAGCTGTCGACCATCCGGCTGCTCGCGAAACTGCCCACCATCGCCGCATACGCTTACAAGAAGTCGGTCGGACAGCCGTTCCTCTACCCGGACAACTCGCTGACGCTGGTGGAGAACTTCCTGCGGATGACGTTCGGGTTGCCGGCCGAGCCCTACGAGGCCGACCCCGAGGTTGTGCGGGCGCTGGACATGCTGTTCATCCTGCACGCCGACCACGAACAGAACTGCTCGACGTCGACGGTTCGGTTGGTGGGCTCGTCGCGGGCCAACCTGTTCACCTCGATCTCCGGCGGCATCAACGCGCTATGGGGCCCGCTGCACGGCGGCGCCAACCAGGCGGTGCTCGAGATGCTCGAGAGCATCCGCGAGAGCGGCGACGACGTCGGCGAATTTGTCCGAAAAGTGAAGAACCGCGAAGCCGGCGTCAAACTGATGGGCTTCGGCCACCGCGTCTACAAGAACTACGACCCCCGGGCCCGGATCGTCAAGGAACAGGCCGACAAGATCTTGGCCAAGCTCGGCGGCGACGACGACCTTCTGAGCATCGCCAAGGATCTCGAAGAGGCGGCGCTGACCGACGACTACTTCATCGAGCGCAAGCTCTACCCCAACGTCGACTTCTACACCGGCCTGATCTACCGGGCCCTCGGGTTCCCGACCCGGATGTTCACCGTGCTGTTCGCGTTGGGCCGCCTGCCCGGCTGGATCGCGCACTGGCGTGAGATGCACGACGAGGGTGACAGCAAGATCGGCCGTCCGCGCCAGATCTACACGGGATACACGGAGCGCGACTACATCACTATTGATGGGCGATAGCTATCGCGGGGGACCGCAATTCGACGCGCGGTAGCTAAACCGAAGCCAGCACCGCCATCGCGGCGTTGTGTCCGCCGATGCCCGACACCGCCCCGCCGCGGCGGGCGCCCGAGCCGCACAGCATGATCCGCTCGTGGGCGGTGGCCACCCCCCATTGCCGCGCGGGGGTGTCCAGCGGGTCGTCGTCATCCGCGAATGGCCAAGACAAGCCGCCGTGGAAGATGTTGCCGCCGCTCATGTGCAGCGTGCGCTCCAAGATCCAGGGTGGTCGTCGTCTCGATGCAGGGCCGGCCGTGCGCATCGGGCAGCAAGAGCTCCTGAATCGGTTCGGCCAGAACGGAATTCAGCGACGCCAGCACCATGTCGGTCAGTTGGTTGCGCAGGGTGTCGGAGTCGGTGCCGTCGAACAGCGAGTGCGGGGTGTGCAAGCCGAACACCGTCATCGTCTGAGCGCCCGAGTCACGCAGGCCGGCCGACAGGATGCTCGGGTCGGTCAGCGAATGGCAGTAGGCTTCGCACGGCAATGGATTTGGTACTTGTCCGGCGGCTGCCTGCGAATATGCCGTATCCAGCTGTGTCCACGTCTCGTTGACGTGGAACGTCCCGGCAAATGCCTGTTCGGGGGTGACGTTGTCGTCGCGTAACCGAGGCAGCCGCCGCAGCACCATGTTCACCTTGACCTGCGCGCCCTGCGCCAATGGTGGCGGCCGTTCTCGCCGAGCAGGCCGGCCAGGACCGCCGGTGTGACGCCGGCAAGAACGAACCGGGCCCGGATCAGGTGCTCTTCGTCGCCGGTGCGATAGCGCACCTGGCCGCTCGGTTCGACGGCGTAAACCTCTGCGCCGGTGGTTATTTCGGCACCGTAGCCGACGGCTGCCGTCGCCAGGGCCGCGGTCAGCGCGCCCATCCCGCCGACGGGGACATCCCAGTCTCCGGTCCCGCCGCCGAGCACGTGATACAGGAAGCAGACGTTCTGCATCAGCGATGGGTCGTCGACGCGAGCGAAGGTGCCGATCAGCGCGTCGGTCGCGATCACGCCGCGGACCAGGTCATTGCCCACCGCATCGGCGATGGCATGCCCGATCGGCTCGTCGATCAGGGCGTGCCATGCGGCCGCCGCATCAGGTGATCGCCGCTTTCCAGGACGTGCCGGCGGGCCTGCTCGCGGGTGCGCAGCGGTTCGACCAGCGTCGGCCATAGCCGGTCGGTCACCAGCCGGCAGCGTCGGTAGAAGGCGGCAAAACCGCGTTCATCGCCGCCGGCGCCGATGGCGGCGAACGTGGTCACCGGGTGTCCCGATCAGCAGCCCGCTGCGGCCGTCGGTGGCAGGGTCGGGCGTGTACGACGAAAATTGCCGCCGGGCCAACCGCACCGCAGCGCCCAGGTCGTCGACGATGCGAGGCGGCAGCAAGCTGACCAGGTACGAGTACCGCGACACCCGAACCGCGACACCATCGAAGGCCTGCGCCGAGACAGCGGCCCCGCCGACCTGCCCCAGACGCTCCAGCAACCGCACCCGAAGGCCCGCCCGGGCCAGATAGGCGGCCGCGACGAGGCCGTTGTGACCGCCACCTATGACGACGACATCGACATCTGCCGTGTGGTCGCTCAGCTCAGGTAGCCCTCGACCTCGTCGGGCGGACGCACCTCTGCCTCGCGTGGGTCACCACCGCTTTCGCGTAGCGCCCGACGCTGCCGCAGCAGGTCCCAGCACTGGTCGAGTTCGACCTCCACCCGGCTAAGGCGATCATGCTCCTCGGACGTGCTGATGTCGCCGTGCTGCAGCTGCGCCCGCAGGACTTTCTCCTCGTCGACCAGATCGCGGATGTGTGCCAGGGTGTCGCTGTCGGTCGGTTTTCTGCCGTTGCCCATTGCTCCAGTGTGCCCGACTCGAGAGGGGCCGAATCGGTAGGCTGCATATCGCCCGCAGGGCGGACAAATGCAGGTAAGCGAAATGAGGGAGGGGCCGCATGTTCGTCAAGCGGCTGGGCCTTCCCTGGTTGATTGGCCTGGTGGTTATTCCGTTGCTGATAGCGGCAATCGGCTACGGTGCATTGCGAACGACCCGAGGCTGCGCACGGGCCGACCGGGGCGTTGCCAACACCGACACCATCGACCAAGTCTGGTGCTCCGAAGTTTTCTTTGGCGCCGTTTTCAATGACCCGCAACGGCAACGAAATTACGCTCAGCGGGGATTTCCCCGATGACTCCGCGAAAGCGGCATTGATGAAGGCGCTCAACGGCTCACTGGCTCCCGGCGTCAACATCGTCGACCAGATCCGTATCAATCCCGATGTCGACGCGCTCGATTTCTCGAATGCCAAGCCCCTTTTCGCGGACAGCGCCTCGATTAGCGATTTCAATCTCACGGTCAACGGAGACACCATCACCTTGGCGGGTACTGCCGCGTCGCAAGGCCAGAAGAACGCGGTCGATAACGACGCCAAGCACATCTGGTCGAATCTGAATGTCGTTGACAACCTTGCCGTTAACGGAGCGGCGCCGCCTCCACCGCCCGCTGCCGCTGGGCCATGCACCGACTTACAATCCGCCATCAATGCCGAGACAGGCGGGCCGATTACCTTTGAAGAAAACGCCTTTAGCTTGACCCCGGCCGACGAGCAGGTTCTGACTCAGGTTGCAGACAAGCTCACGGCATGTCCGAACGCCCATGCAACGATCAACGGCTACACCAACAATACAGGTAACGAGGACATCAACATTCCGTTGAGCATTCAGCGAGCCCAAACGGTCGCCGACTTTCTTGTTGCCCATGGCGTCGCCGGCGATCGTCTGGCCGTCACGGGTTTCGGTTCGGCCAACCCGGTCGCCACCAATGACACGGCCGAGGGGCGCGCCGAGAATCGCCGTGTCGAAATCGTGGTCAGCTAAGGAGATTCGGCATGGATTTCGTGATCCAGTGGTTGTGGTACCTGCTTGGGTTTGTGGCCGGCTCGGGCGTCGCCTGCCTGATCGGCACGAGGTTGATCAAACGCGCGGGTGACAAAGAAGTGACGGCCGCCGAGGCAGGCGCTGGGCAATGAACCACGTGCACTGGTGGCTGTTCGGTTTGTCCTTCGTGACCGGGTTGGTGTTGACGCTCGCGCTGATGGTCCGCCCAGTCAAAAGCCGAGTGCCGGCGACGGCGTCAGCGGGTAAGTCGGGCGCTGCGGCTGGCACCTACTCCGAGCCGCCCACGACGAAAATCCCGGTCGAAAACGAGTTGCCGACGACCAAGATGCGCGTGGAAACTGAGTTGCCGACGACGAAGATCCCCGTCGGGAAAGAGCCGGCGACGACCAAGATTCCAATCGCGAAAGAGTCGCCGACGACGAAGATTCCGGCCGCGAAAGAATCGCCGACGAGGAAGATCCCGGTGTTGCCGTACGCGCCTTACGGCCCGGGCTCCGCTCGTGCCACCCCCGATGGCGGCGGCCCGGCGGGATGGCTGGTGAAGGGCCGTCGGGATACCAGGGTTTACTACACTCCCGACGATCCGACGTACGACCCGACCGTCGCTCAGGTCTGGTTCAAGGACGAAGAGTCCGCGGTGCGGGCCGGTTTCACGCCGTGGCGCAAGAGTTCGGCGGAACCCTCGTAGCCAGTAGAGCCGCTAGCTGGGGCCGGGGAGGCGCAGCACTAGCCGCGCACCGCCCAGCGGGCTGTTTTCCAGCGAAGCCGTCCCGCCGTGCAGGTGGGCCTGCTGGGCCACCAACGCCAGCCCCAGGCCCGACCCCGAATGCGACGCCGTCGACCCGCGGGAGAACCGCTCGAACACCACTTGGCGCTCCTCTTCGGGCACGCCGCTGCCATTGTCGTCGATGGCTATTTCCACTCCGGCGCGCGAGCTGACCGCCGACAGCTGGACTCGGGTAGCGCCGCCATGCTTGACGGCATTGGCGATCGCGTTGTCGACGGCCAAACGCAACCCGGCCGGTAACCCGACGATGATGCAGGTGGGCGACGGTACTAGCGAAACATCGAGGTCGGGGTAGATCCGTATCGCATCGTGGGCGGCGCGGTCGAGCAGCTCGGTGATGTCGACCGGCACGTGATCGTCGGACGTCGACAGTTCGCCCTGGGCCAACCGCTCCAGGGCGCTCAGGGTGGCCTCTATCCGCGACTGGGTGCGGATGACGTCGTTGAGAACTTCTTTGCGTTGGTCGTCGGGCAGGTCCAGGGTGGACAGCACCTCGAGGTTGGTGCGCATCGCGGTCAGCGGGAGTGCGCAGCTCATGGGAGGACACGGCCGCGAAGTCGCGGGCCGAGGCGAGCGCCTCCTTGGTCCGGTTCTGCTCGTTCCAGATGCGCTGCAGCATGCCTCTCATCGCCTCGGCGATCTCGATGGCTTCGCTGGCGCCGTGCACTTCGACCCGCGGCGCCTCGTCGCCCGCGTCGATCGATCGGGTCTGCTGAGCGAGCTGTTTGAACGGGCGCACCGCGAACGCGGCCAGCAGCCAGGCGAACACGGCCGCCGCGCCGATGGCGAATCCGCAGATCAGCAGCACCCGGCGGTGCAGGTTATTGGTCTCGGCGATGGTGGCGTCATAGGTCGCGCCGACGGCGAGCGACGTCGGCTCCGGCCCGGGAATCTCCACCGTCCGCACCCGGTAGCGCACCCCGTGGACGTAGGTGTCGGCGTAGTCGACGTTCAGCTTGGGCAGCGTGACGTCGGAATTCGACTTGACCATGCCGCCGCGGCGGATCGTCATGATGGCGTCATGGTCGTTGGGCGAACGCGGGATTTCGTCAAGACCGCGCGGCAGGAAGGGGATCGCGAAACCCGCGGCCTCGTCGAGGCGGCGGTCCAGCCGCTCCTTGCGGTCGTTGGTGATCCCAACCCAGACGACAATGCCGACGATGAGCACCGGAATCGCGGCGCCGATGGCCGTCGCGACCACCACCCGGGTCCGCAGCGAAGGCGTACGGGCGAAAATCCGGGACAGGATATTCATGATCTGTGCAATCCCATGCCTTACTGCATTCGCAGCACGAACCCGACTCCGCGGACGGTGTGCAGCAGCCGGGGGCCGCCGTTGGCCTCCAGCTTGCGGCGCAGGTATCCGATGAACACGTCGACGACGTTGGTGTCGGCGGCGAAGTCATATCCCCACACCAGCTCCAATAGCTGCGCGCGGGACAGCACCGCGGTTTTGTGCTCGGCCAGCACCGCCAGCAGATCGAACTCCCGCTTGGTCAGGTCGACGTCGACGCCGTTGACCCGCGCCCGCCGGCCGGGGATGTCTACCTCCAGCGGGCCCACCGTAATGGTTTCCGAGGAGGATGTCGCGGTGGCGCCGCGGCGACGCAGCAGCGCCTTCACCCGCGCGACCAGCTCGGCCAGCACGAACGGTTTGACCAGGTAATCGTCGGCACCCGCCTCTAGGCCCGCCACCCGGTCGTCGACCGAGCTGCGGGCGCTGAGCACGCAGACCGGGACGTCGTTGTCCATGGCTCTTAACGCCGTGACGACGCTGACGCCGTCCAGCACGGGCATGTTGATGTCGAGCACGATCGCATCCGGGCGCGTCTCGGTGGCGCTGCGCAGGGCCTCGGCGCCATCGACCGCCGTCGATACTTCGAATCCGGACAGCCGCAGGCCACGTTCCAGCGACGCGAGCACATCAGAGTCGTCGTCGACGACCAAGACCCGCGGTGAGGTCACTCCAGTGTCCATGCCGCCATTTTGCCTGATTGTTGGCTGCGGTGGTGCGCTGGATGGCCCGGTGGCTAAATGGTTACGTTTTCGAGGCTGCGCCGCAACTGCCCGTGGATGCCGCCATGCCACCATCGAATTCAGGTGGCAGGCCAAGACATTCGATGTCGTGGCCGATCACCACCTCAGCCTCGTTGCGGCCGTGGGGATTTCGATCGTGACGAGGGCTCTGGGGTCATTCGGTTCCGCGGTCATTACTCGCGGGCTATCGACCTTTGGCAGTTCACTGGTCACCAAGCCCGCTCAAACGCACCGCCAGCTGCCGTCGGACGGCCGGAATTCCCGCGGCCAGCCGCATTCCCGCGTTGCGGATCGGGCGTAGCGGGCGCGGCAGCGTCGCGATCCGGGTCAGCCGTCCGGTGAGTCTCAGCACCTGCTCGGCCCGTTGGCGCTGGGCGGTGCTGTAGGCGTCCAGCACGGCGTCTGAGCCGCCCCGCAGGACTTCGGAGAGCGCCGCGGCCAACGAGATCGCGTCGGTGATACCGAGGTTCATGCCCTGGCCGCCAGCTGGGCTGTGCACATGGGCCGCGTCGCCGGCCAGCAGTAATCGGCCGGCCCGGTAGGTGTCGGCGACGCGGTGATGGATCCGGAACCGCGTTCCCCACAGCAGGTCGGTGACCATCGTTTGTCCCGGCCCAAAACCCCGGGTGTCCAGCAGCGCCTGCACGAACCCTGCCGACGGCACCTGCGGTGCGTCCACGGTTGGCGCGACGACGCGGAAGATGTCGCCGGGAAGCGGCGCCAGCACGGTCAGGCCGTCTTTGGCATAGAACAGGATCACCTCGTTGCGGGGCGCCTCGCCGGTCACCCGCACGTCGGCGAGCAGGAAGGATTCGGCGAATTCACCGCCGGCGAAGCCGATTCCGGCTTGCTCGCGAATTGTGCTGTGCATGCCGTCGGCCCCTACGGCGTAGCTGGCCATGATGGTGTCGCCATCGTCGAACGTTGCCGTGACGGCGTCCGCATCCGCAGTGATGCCGCTCAGGGTCTTCGGCCGGATCACTTCGCCGCCCAGTTCCCGCAATCGCTCCAGCAATAGCCGCTCGGTGTCGGCCTGGGAGAGCATCAGTGTGTACGGGTGCTGCGACGGTAACGTACTGAAGTCGACGGAGATCAAGATGCGCCGACCCTCCCGCATGGTGAACCGCGGCGCAATCAGCCCGGCCTTGACCATCCGCCGGGCCACGTCGAGATCTTCGAGTACCTCGAGGGTGCGGGCATTCACTGCGGCAGCGCGGGAGGTGTTTGCGCCTGCCGCCAACTTGTCGACCACTACCACCCGAACTCCGCGAGCGAGCAGTGAAGCGGCGAGTGTGAGGCCAGTAGGGCCGGCGCCTACCACCAGGACATCGGTGTCGTTCATGGTTCGGCTCCTCTCCGTATCGGACTAGTCAACGCTTGTTGGCATAACTACATGCTTGCGCGCCGGGGGAGCTATGTCAACACTTGTTGGCCTACAATTGTTGACATGAGGAGGTCGTCGGACGAGACCAAGGCCGTGATCCTGGCGGCGGCCCGCGACCGGTTCGGCACGGTCGGCTTTCAGGCCGCGACGATTCGGGCGATCGCCACTGACGCAGGGATAGATCCCGCCATGGTCATGCGGTACTACGGCAGCAAAGACAAGCTGTTTGCCGCTGCGGCCGAGTTCGATTTGCAGTTTCCTGATTTCGCGACGACCGACCGCGCGCAGCTGGGACGGTCTCTGGTCCGCCACTTCCTGAAACGCTGGGAGGGCGACGAGGCACTGGTGATTCTGTTGCGGTCCAGCGCCACCAACGCCGAAGCGGCGCAACGGATGCAGGAGATCTTCGGAACCCAACTGCAGCCGCTGGTCGCTTCCGTCGTGCCTGCTGAGGAATCTGGCATGAGGGCCGGGCTGATCGCGACCCAGATCCTGGGTATGGCATTGTGCCGCTTTGTGCTGCGGCTGCCGCCCGTCGTCGAGATGACCCGAGACGAGATCGTCGAGTGGCTCGGCCCAACCATCCAGCGCTACCTCGGGCTGCCGGATTCCTGAACTCGCCGAACTTAAGTGTCGCGGGGCAACCCGATGCGGCGGTAGCGCTGCAATCGGGCGGCCAGCCGCTCGGCAGCGGGTATCCCGCGCAGCGCGTGCACCTCAGCAGCTATGGCGCGCGACAGTCGCTGGGAGAACTCGACCGGCTCGTCGGCGGCATCAGGATGCTCCGGCACGATGGCATCGACAATGCCCGATGCCAGCAGATCGGCCGACCGGATGCCTTGTGCCGCAGCGAGTTCGGCGGCGTGAGCGGTGTCGCGGAAGACAATCGCGCTGGCGCCTTCCGGCGGTAGCGGCGCCAGCCAGCCGTGTAATGCGGCCAGCACCCGATCGGCGGGCACCATCGCCAGCGCCGGCCCGCCGCTGCCCTGGCCCAGCAGGACCGACACCGTCGGGGTATCCAGGGTCACCAGCTCGGCCAGGCACTGGGCGATCTGGCCGGCCAGCCCGCCCTGTTCGGCTTCAGCCGACAGCGCGGGCCCGGCGGTGTCGATCAGCAGCACCAACGGCAGGTGCAGCTCGGCGGCCAGCGCCATGCCGCGCCGGGCCTCGCGCAGCGAAGCGGGCCCAACCATCCCGCCCGTCACTCGTTGCTGGCCGAGCACCACCGCGGGCTGGCCGGCGAATCGGGCCAGCGCCAACAGGGTGGTCGCCGCCTCTCCCTGCCCGGTGCCCGACAACAGCACCCGATCGGTGGCGCCGTGGCGCAACAGGAGGCCGACACCTGGCCGGTCTGGCCGCCGTGACGCCATCACCGAGTCCCACGCCGGCACGTCGGGTGTCGGTTCGGGTGGCTGCGGTGCCGGTAGAGGGTCGGGAGCGTCGGCGATTACCGTCAGCGCACGATCCAGCGTCCGGCGCAGCTCGTCAAGCGCAACGACGCCGTCGATCACCCCGTGCCGCTGCAGATTCTCCGCGGTCTGGATGCCCTCCGGGAATGGTTCGCCATAGAGCAGCTGGTACACCCGGGGTCCGAGGAAGCCGATCAAAGCGCCCGGCTCGGCGACGGTGACATGGCCCAGCGAGCCCCACGACGCGAACACCCCGCCGGTGGTCGGGTTGCGCAAATAGACCAGGTAGGGCAGGTGTGCCTGTTTGTGGAGCCTGACGGCCGCGGCGATCTTCACCATCTGCAGAAACGCGACCGTGCCCTCCTGCATGCGGGTGCCGCCCGAGCTCGGCGAGGCCAGCAGCGGCAGTCGCTCGGCGGTCGCCCGCTGCACCGCGGCGGTGATTCGTTCGGCCGCTGCCACCCCGATCGAGCCGCCGAGGAAGCCGAACTCGCAGACCACCACCGCCACCCGGCGCCCGAATATGCGGCCCTCGCCGGTGAGTACCGATTCGTCCAGGCCAGTGGCGGCTCGGGCGTCGGCCAGCTCTCGCGCATAGGACTCGCTTACCGGCAGCGCCGAGCGGCTCGCTATCCCAGCGGATGAAGGAACCCTCGTCCAGCACCGCATCCCGAAGTTGACCAGCCGTGACACGACTCACGCCACGAGGCTATATATGGTGGCTGCCATGATCGGTGTTACCCAGGCCGAAGCCGTTATGACCATCGAGCTGCAGCGCCCCGAGCGCCGCAATGCCCTGAATTCCCAGCTTGTCGACGAGCTGCGGGAGGCCGTGCTGAAGGCTGCCGACGGGTCTACCCGCGCGATCGTCTTGACTGGCCAGGGCACGGTGTTCTGCGCCGGCGCGGACCTGAGTGGCGACGCATTCGCCGCCGATTATCCCGACCGGCTCATCGAGTTGCACAAGGCCATGGACGCAACACCGATACCGGTGATCGGCGCCATCAACGGGCCCGCCATCGGCGCCGGCCTGCAGCTGGCCATGCAATGTGATCTGCGCGTCGTCGCACCGGAGGCGTTCTTCCAGTTTCCGACTTCGAAATATGGTCTCGCCCTTGACAACTGGAGTATCCGTAGACTGTCTTCGCTGGTCGGTCACGGCCGGGCACGTGCGATGCTACTGACCGCGGAGAAGCTGACCGCCGAGGTGGCGCTGCAGACGGGAATGGCCAACCGCATCGGGACACTCGCCGACGCCCAGGCCTGGGCCGCCGAGATCGCCGGCCTGGCACCGCTGGCGATCCAGCACGCCAAGCGGGTCCTCAACGACGATGCCATCGAGGAGGCCGGGCCAGTGCATAAGGAGCTCTTCGACAAAGCCTGGAATAGCCAGGACGTCATCGAAGCCCAGATCGCCCGCGTAGAGAAGCGGCCGCCGAAGTTCCAGGGGGCCTGACAGTCATGCCGCGGGGGGCGCTACGTCTGGCCGCCGGTACGGCGTCGCTGGCTGCCGGTAGTTGGTTGTTGCGAGCGCTACATGGCGCGCCGGCTGCCCTCGGTGCTGACCCCGCTTCGATCGGGGCGGTGGCGGCGGGGTCGCCGAACTATCGCGACGGCGTGTTCGTCAACCTCGACCCCGCCTCGATATACAAGATGGATCGCGAGCAACTGCGGCTCATCGTGTGGGAGTTGGTGGGTAACCGGGGCGGGAGCAGGCCGGCCGCGCCGATCCCGTTGGCCGCGCCGGCGATCTTCGACGTCGATCCCAGCCGGCTCGCCGTCAGCTGGTTCGGTCACTCGACGGCGCTGCTGGAAATCGACGGTTACCGGGTGCTCACAGATCCGGTGTGGAGCGACCGATGCTCGCCGTCGGACATCGTAGGACCGCAGCGGCTGCATCCGCCGCCGTTGCAACTGGAAGGGCTGCCCGCCGTCGATGCAGTGGTGATCAGCCACGACCATTACGACCACCTCGATATCGACACCGTCATGGCGTTGGCCCACACTCAGCGGGCCCCGTTCTTCGTGCCGCTGGGTGTCGGTGCCCACCTGCGCGCGTGGGGCATACCCGAGCACCGCATCGTTGAGCTCGACTGGCATCAGAGCGCTGCAGTCGACGAGCTCACGCTGATTTGCATGCCGGCACGGCACTTCTCGGGTCGCTTTCTGGACCGGAATACCACGCTATGGGCGTCGTGGGCGTTCATCGGCCCGAATCATCGCGCGTATTTCGGCGGCGACACCGGCTACACCAAGAGCTTCACGCAGATCGGCGCCGACCACGGACCGTTCGACCTGACCCTGATGCCCATCGGGGCCTACAACACGGCGTGGCCGGACATCCACATGAATCCCGAGGAGGCGGTTCGGGCGCATCTGGATGTCACCGACTCCCGGTCGGGACTGCTGGTGCCGATCCATTGGGGCACCTTCCGGCTGGCCCCGCACCCGTGGGCTGAGCCGGTTGAGCGTCTGCTCGCCGCCGCCGGACCCGCTCACGTCAACGTGGCGGTGCCCGCGCCCGGTCAACGCATTGATCCCGCGGTGCCTGCGAAATCCAACCCGTGGTGGCGGCTCTGATTCGCTAGCTGTTCCAGCTGTGCCGGTCTGCTCGGTTCGCCTCCTCGCCGCTACGTGGTTGAGGGGCGCCCCACCTCGAGCCATGCCGCTCGCGTCCGCATAAAGATCGACAGCGCCGGTGTCAGGCCAGCATGGACAGCCAGGTACTCCACTGCTCGGCCCGCCGCGCCCAGTTGTTCTCGGCCACGGCATAGGCGACTTGGGCCTGCAGGCGCGCCTCGGTGCCAGCGGGATCGGCCTGCCGGTCCGCCAGCAGTTGGATGACGCGGTCGGCGAACGCCTCGGCATGGGCATGGGGATCGGCGAATGGCGGCGTCACATCGATAAAGCCGGCGCCGGTCTCCGGCAACGCGCCAAGATCGCTGGTGACAACGGTGCAACCGGCCGCCATCGCCTCCATCACGGCAATGCAGGAGGTCTCGGCGAAGGTGTTGGGGTAGGCCAGCATGGTGGCGCGGCGCAGCGCCTGTGCCAGCGCCGGCTGGGCGACCGAGCCGTAATAGGCGACGCCGGGCGAGGTTCGCGCCTCGTCGTAGAGCGGCTGGAACGGGTCCGGCAAGCTGTTGTAGACGGCCATGCTGCTGTAGATCTCGAGGCGGGCATCGGGCACCGCGGCCCGGATGCGGGGGAACGCCGCGAGCAGGCGGTCCAGCCCGCGGAACGGGGTGCTGGTGTAGCACAGCGTCGGCGGACCCACCTTGGCCGGCAGGATCGGACCGCCGCCGAACAGGTCGGCGAAGGCCGGGCCGGCGGCGTTGCGCAGGATGCCGATGCGCGCCGGATCGAGCCCGAACACCTGGCAGAAACAGCCGGCCTGCCAGTCGCTGACCAGGGCGAAACCGTCGATCAGCGCCCGGATTTCCGGCTGCGCCAGGGGCGCGACGGCCGGCTGGTCGTGGGCATGGCCGGTCCACAGGATCTGGCGGGCATCCGGTCGGCACATCGCCTTGAGCTCGGCCAGCATCGCGTGGGCGACGCCGCTCAGTTGCACGACGCAGTCGGCGTTCCGCAGGATGCCGTCCTCCATCCCGTGGATCGGTTGGCAGCGGACGCCGCGCACCAGCTTGGGCTGGGCGGCGTGACTGGCAAGCGTGACCCGGTGGCCGAGCTTCGCCAGTTCAGGTGCCAGATAGCAGACGGCCGACTGCGCGCCGCCCAGCGGCCGCTCGAATGGCGTATCCGGGTCGTAGCCCCAGGTGGTGGCGTCAATGAAGACGATGTCCATGTGCCCGCACTTTAAGTGGTGAATTGATGGGGCCGCCAATGGCACGTACCGGCCGGCTGATTCGCCGTATTCGGTTACTGAACGCCGACCTGGCCGCGAGCTTGTGAAGATTGCGACCGATAGGGTTTCAGATTCGGTGAAGCTCGCGGCGGTTCGCGCGCTGAGCATCGTCGCACGCGTGGCATCGATAACGACACACCACGTGGGCACCACGCTAAAGTGTGCGGCCATGACGAAACGCGCGGCAACGGCCGCTGTCGTGGTGGCCTTGCTTGCGTTGCTGGGGTGTGGGCCCGCGCAACCGGTATCCAGCCCGCCGTCCGCACTGTCTGACGCTCCGCCCAACGAGGTGTCCGGTCTGGCGATCCCCGCCGGCCGCATCGACGAGGCGATCTCAAAGGTCGACGGCCTGGTCGGCGACCTGATGAAGAGCACCGGCATCCCGGGAATGGCCGTGGCCATCGTCCACGGGGGAAAGACCGTGTACGCCAAGGGCTTCGGCGTCAAGGACGTGAGCAAGGGCGACGGTCAAGACAACAAGGTGGACGCCGACACCGTCTTCCAGTTGGCCTCAATCTCGAAATCGGTCGGTGCGACGGTGGTGGCGCACGAAGTCAGCGGCAACATCGTCACGTGGGACACGCCCGTGGTGTCCAAGCTGCCGTGGTTCACGCTGAGCGATCCCTATGTCACCAGCCATCTGACCGTTGCCGACCTGTATTCGCATCGCTCCGGGCTGCCCGACCACGCCGGCGACAAACTGGAGGATCTGGGTTACGACCGCCATCAGGCATTGGAGCGGCTGCGGTACCTGCCGCTGGCTCCTTTTCGAATCAGCTACGCCTACACCAATTTCGGCGTGACCGCCGCTGCCGAGACGGTGTCCGCCGCGGCGGGTAAATCATGGGAGGACCTGTCCGACGAGGTGCTCTACCGTCCGCTGGGAATGACGTCCACGAGTTCGCGGTTCGCTGACTTCATCGCCCGGCCCAACCATGCGGTCAACCACGTCAAAGTCGGAGACAAGTGGGAGCCACGCTTCCAACGGGATCCCGACCCACAGACGCCCGCGGGTGGGGTGAGTTCATCGGTCAATGACATGGCGCAGCTGGCTAATTATGTTGCTGGCCAACGGAACTTACAACGGCCAGCGGATTGCGTCGCCGGAAGCTCTGCTGCCCGTCGACACCGCGCAGGTGATTTCTGTGCCCTCGACGACGACAAAGGCGCGCCCCAGCGTCTACGGTTACGGCTTCAATGTGTCGGTGACTTCGTCGGGGCGCACCGAGTACAGCCATTCCGGCGCGTTCTCGTCGGGGGCCGCGACAAACTTCGTGGTAATGCCGTCCGAGGACGTGGGAATCATCGCGCTGACCAACGCCGCACCCATCGGCGTGCCGGAGACGCTGACCGCCGAATTCATGGATCTGGTCCAGTACGGACAGATTCGCGAAGACTGGGCGACCCTGTACAACAAGGCGATCGCCCCGATTAACAACCCGAAAGGTTCGCTGGTCGGCAAGCAGCCCCCGGCCAACCCCGCTCCGGCCAGACCGCTGAGCGACTACGCCGGCGTGTACGCCAGCGACTACTGGGGTCCGGCCATCGTGACCGAACGCGACGGGGCCCTGCAGTTGGCGATGGGCCCGAAAAACCAGACGTTCACCTTGACGCACTGGGACGGCGATACCTTCACCTTCCCGGTGACGGACGAAAACGCCCCACCTGGAACGATTTCCAAGGCCGTCTTCTCCGGGGTCCCCGGCGCCACGCTGAACCTGGAGTACTTCGACTCGGACAAGCTGGGAACCTTCACCCGATGACCCTTGCTAGCACGTCGGGCCTGACCGATGCCGAGGTGGCGCAGCGGGTCGCCGACGGCAAAAGCAACGCCGTACGGGAACGCGCCACACGCAGCGTGGCGGACATCGTCTGGGCCAATGTCTTCACCCGGATCAACGCGATCTTGGGGGTGTTGCTGTTGATCGTGCTGGCGACAGGCTCGCTGATCAACGGGATGTTCGGCTTGCTCATCATCGCCAACAGCGTCATCGGCATGATCCAGGAAATCCGGGCCAAGCAGACGCTGGACAAGCTGGCGGTCATCGGACAGGCGAAACCGTTGGTGCGCAGGCAATCCGGAACTCAAACGCTGTCGCCCAGCGAGGTGGTGCTCGACGACATCATCGAGCTCGGCCCCGGAGATCAGGTCGTCGTCGACGGCGAGGTCGTCGAAGAGCTGAACCTGGAGGTCGACGAATCGCTACTGACCGGTGAGGCGGACCCGATTTCCAAGGGCACCGGCGACGCGGTGATGTCGGGCAGCTTCGTCGTCGCGGGCGCCGGCGCCTATCGTGCCACGAAAGTCGGGCCGGAGGCCTATGCCGCCAAGCTGGCCGAGGAGGCCAGCAAGTTCACCTTGGTGAAATCCGAACTGCGCAATGGTATTAACCGGATTCTGCAGTTCATCACCTATCTGTTGGTGCCGGCCGGTCTGCTGACGATCTACACCCAGTTGTTCACCACGCACGCGGGCTGGCGGCAGTCCGTATTGCGGATGGTGGGCGCGCTGGTGCCGATGGTGCCCGAAGGCCTGGTCCTGATGACGTCGATCGCGTTCGCGGTCGGGGTCGTCAGGCTCGGTCAACGCCAGTGCCTGGTGCAGGAGCTGCCCGCCATCGAGGGACTGGCGCGGGTCGATGTGGTCTGCGCCGACAAGACGGGCACCCTGACCGAAAACGGTATGCGGGTTTCCAACGTGGAGGAACTTGACGCGACTCACCAACGGAATGGCATCGCCGACGTACTGGCCTCGTTGGCCGCCGCCGACCCGCGCCCCAATGCCAGCATGCAGGCGATCGCCGAGACCTATCACCGGCCGCCCGGCTGGATCGCCACGGCGACTGCACCTTTCAAGTCGGCCACCAAATGGAGCGGCGTGTCCTACCGTGACCACGGCAATTGGGTGATCGGGGCGCCGGACGTGCTGCTCGATCCAGCTTCGGCGGCGGCCGAACAGGCCGAGCGGATCGGAGCGCTGGGGTTGCGGGTCCTGCTGGTAGGCGCCGGCGACGTGGCCGTCGATCACCCAGGCGCGCCCGGCCAAGTCACCCCCGTTGCGCTGGTGGTGCTCGAGCAGAAGGTGCGGCCGGACGCCCGCGAAACGTTGGATTACTTTGCCGACCAAGGTGTTTCGGTTAAGGTGCTCTCCGGTGACAACGCGGTGTCGGTCGGCGCCGTCGCCGGCAAGCTCGGGCTGCGTGGTGAGACGATGGACGCGCGCCAACTACCATCGGACCCCACGCAATTGGCTGACGCGCTGGAGACCTATACCACCTTCGGCCGGGTGCGGCCCGATCAAAAACGTGCCATCGTGCACGCCCTGCAATCACGCGGACATGCCGTCGCGATGACCGGCGACGGCGTCAACGATGTGCTGGCCCTCAAGGATGCCGATATCGGAGTCGCGATGGGCGCCGGCAGCCCGGCGTCTCGCGCTGTCGCGCAGATCGTCTTGCTGGACAATAGGTTTGCCACGCTGCCTTATGTCGTCGGCGAGGGCCGGCGGGTGATCGGCAACATCGAGCGGGTCGCCAACCTGTTTCTGACCAAGACCGTGTACTCGGTGCTGCTGGCACTGTTGGTGGGTACCGAATGCCTGCTTTCCAAAGTGCTCAAAGCGGATCCCTTGCTGTATCCGTTCCAGCCGATCCACGTCACCATCGCGGCGTGGTTCACCATCGGAATACCCTCGTTCATCTTGTCGCTGGCCCCCAACAACGAACGCGCTTACCCGGGCTTCGTGCGACGGGTGTTGACTTCCGCGCTGCCATCCGGACTGGTCGTCGGCGTCGCGACGTTCGTGTCTTACCTGGTGGCCTATCACGGCCGCCACGCCACGTTCCAGCAACAGGATCAGGCGTCGACCGCGGCCCTGATCACGTTGCTGATGACGGCGCTATGGGTGCTCGCGGTGGTGGCGCGCCCCTACCAATGGTGGCGGTTGGCGCTGGTAATTGGCTCCGGCCTGGCCTACGTGGTGATCTTCAGCATCCCGCTGGCGCGGAAGGAGTTCCTGCTCGACCCATCGAATATCGTGGTGACGTCGACCGCGCTGGGGATCGGCGTGCTGGGCGCCGCGGCGATCGAGGCGATGTGGTGGATCCGGGCCAAAATGCTGGGCGTGCAGCCGCGGTTGTGGCGCTAACTGATGCGAGCACGCACAAGTAGGATTCCACCAGGCAAGTAGGAAGTTCGGGGAAAGGACGGGTGCATGGGAATCCTGGACAAGGCGAAGGACCTGTTGTCGCAGAACGCCGACAAGGTCGAGATGGCGATCGATAAGGCCGGCGAGTTCGTCGACGAGAAGACGCAGGGCAAGTATTCCGACACCATCCACAAGGTGCAGGAAGAAGCCAAGAAGGCCGCTGACTCTGCTGCCACGGGCGATCAGCAGAACTGAGCTATGGCGAAACTCTCCGGATCGATCGATGTCCCGCTGCCTCCTGAGGTCGCCTGGAAGCATGCCTCCGACCTGTCCCGGTTCAGGGAGTGGCTGACCATCCACCGGGTGTGGCGCAGCAAGTTGCCCGACAACATAGATAAGGGCACGGTCGTCGAGTCGATCGTCGAGGTCAAGGGCATGTACAACCGGATCAAATGGACGGTCGTGCGCTACAAGCCACCGGAAGGCATGACGCTCAACGGCGATGGCGTCGGTGGTGTCAAGGTCAAGCTGATGGCCAAAGTCCAGCCCGCGGAGGAGGGCTCCGTCGTCGGCTTCGACGTGCACCTCGGTGGTCCGGCGCTGTTCGGGCCGATCGGCATGATCGTTGCCGCTGCGCTGCGAAGCGACATCAACGAGTCGCTGCAGAACTTCGTCACGGTATTCACCACGCCCGATCCGGGCATGAACGGAGACGGTGGCGTCCGTCGCTGACCTGATAGCCGACCGGACGCCGGTGCGGGCGGCGCGCCGATGAGTTTCTGGTTTGGCGGCAGTCGATATGTGTGAACCCCTCTTCCCGGGGCCAGGACACTACAAGGAGGTCATCGTGCCCATCCGTGACTGCGCGCCGCTGGGTGCTCCCTGCTGGATCGATTTGACGACATCCGACATCGACCGCGCTCAGGACTTCTACGGCACGGTATTCGGCTGGACGTTCGAATCTGCCGGACCCGAGTACGGCGGATACATCAATGCCGCCAAGGACGGCTACCGCGTCGCCGGCCTGATGGCGAACCGGCCTGAACTTCAGTCTCCGGACAACTGGGCCACCTACTTCCACACCGCCGATATCAACGCGACGATGTCTGCGGTGACCGCCGCGGGTGGTTCGGTGTGCCTGGCGGTGATGGAAGTGCCCGCCAAGGGCTATATGAGCCTGGCGACCGACCCGTCGAGCGCATTCTTTGGGTTGTGGCAGCCGTTGGAGCATCGCGGCTTCGAGCTGATCGGAGAGGCCGGCTCCCCGGTCTGGCACCAACTGACCACGCGCGACTACCGCGCCGCGGTCGACTTCTACCGCGAGGTGCTCGGATGGCGGACCGAGCAGGTTGCCGACGCTGACGAATTCCGCTACACCACAGCGTGGTTCGGCGACCAGCAACTGCTCGGTGTGATGGACGGCGCCTCGCATCTGCCCGAGGGTGTCCCGTCGAATTGGACGATCTTCTTCGGGGCTGAGGATGTCGATAAGACCCTGCACATGATCAGCGAGAACGGTGGCGCGGTGGTGCGTGCGGCCGAGGACACCCCGTACGGACGGCTGGCCGCGGCGACCGACCCCACGGGTGTCATCTTCAACTTGTCCTCGCTGCAAAGTTAGCGGCGAGCGTCACGCTGGCCTAACCGTCGCCGACCGGCGCCACGCTAGCGTGTCCCCCGCAAGCGGGCGGTGCCCACAGTTCGGTCACAGGCCAACGTCCAAGTCAGCTAATCTCGCAACTATGACTCGCCGGCTGCGCCCTGGTTGGCTGGTGGCGTTTTTCGCCTTGGTGATATCGGCCAGCGCGTGGATGCCGTGGCTGACGACAAGAGTCAACGGCGGGGGCTGGGCCAACGCCATCGGAGGTGCGCACGGCAGCTTGGAACTACCGCGAGGGTTCGGCGCGGGCCAGCTCATCGTGTTGCTGTCCTCGACGCTGCTGGTGGTCGGCGCGATGGTTGGCCGTGGCTTGTCGGTGAGGCTTGCTTCGATTGCCGCGCTGATGATTTCGCTGCTGATCGTCGCGCTCACGGTGTGGTATTACAAGCTCAACGTCAACCCGCCGGTGTCGGCCGAATACGGCCTCTACGTCGGTGCGGTGGGTGCGGTCTGTGCGGTGGCATGCTCGGTCGCGGCAGTGATCGCGGCACTGGCTTCCGGTCGGTCCAACCGATGAGGTGGTTCAGGCCGACGGGAACTCGTGCTTTCCCGAGGCGGAGCTGCCACCGGGCTCGTTGACGCCGAATATAAAAGGTGCGAAAACGATTTCGCGGCCGTCCGGGTCGTGATAGGTGACCGCGCCCGTCGCTTCCCAGTACGGATGCTGTTCCACGGGTTCGGCGCCTGCGGCCTGCAGGCGTGCGATTGCTGCGTGCTGTGCGTGTTTGTCAGGGAAATACAGGCACAGCTGTTCGTGGTGGTCCACCGCGACGGCATCAACCGCCTCCACGATTTCCAGGGTCAGGTTCCAGCTGGGCAGACCGAAGATGGCGCCGTTGCTGCCGTAGCTGTCCCCAAAGGTCTCGTAGAGCGGTAGCCCTACCAGCTCGCGGTAAAACCGCACCGTCTCTTTGAAGTTCGACGACCGGCGCGCGAAGCGGATAGCGCCGATCGACGCCAACTGCGGCGGCCAATGCGTTGTCCGGTGGGACTTGTGGTTGTCGGCGACCATCACAGTCCGATCGCGCTTGCCGCCGACTCTGTGGAATCCCAGCGCCGCAGCTGTTCGCCGGGCGCCCACGTCGAGTGCGTGCCACTGGAAATACGCTCCGGCAGTTGGAGTTTGCATACCGGGCCGTCAGCGATACTGGCAGCGTCGAAGACCAGGCAGTACGAGGCGTCGGTGTTCATGTCGGTGGTGAGGGTGACCAGGTAGCCGTCGTCTTCGCCGGTGGCGCCCACCCGCGGCGCCATTGCGGTCTCACTTCCGTAAACGCCGTCGCCGAAGGAGAACCCTTCTTGGTTTCCGGTGCGCAGATCGTGTTTGACCAATCCGTCGAACAAAAACCAGCCCGGTTTTCCGGTGGCGGCATAGGCGTAGCGGTAGTTGCCCGCGGCGTAGTCGGGGTTGATGGTCCCGAACTCAGTGATGGACTCCGACAGCTGCTCTTCTTTCACCGCGCCGGTGACCAGGTTGAAGCGCCACCGGTGCAGCCGGGACTGCAGACGATCCAGTGCTAGGAAGCGAAAAAGTCGCTCCCACTTCGTTCCGCCGGTGTCAAGCGGGGAAGGATCGCCTTCGAAGAACCCGTCGAGCACGATCTCGTCACCATCCTCGTAGGCGTTGACGAAGTGCAGCACGAACGTCGGGTCCGCCTCAAACCATCGAATGGCGTCGGTTCCGCCCCGGCGCGGGAGCACCGCGAAGCGCGACGGAATGTCGGGATAGAAACGCGGCAGGTGCACATCGTGCTCGAGCAGGCTGGGATCCCAGAACAACGGGAAATCATTGAGAATCACGTAGTTTTCGGTGAACGCCATGTCGTGCGGCAGCCGCGGCCCGGGCAGCGGGATGTCGACGTAGTGGACCAGCTCGTTGCTCTGGTCGACGACGCCGTAGCGCATGTATGGGTCCTGCTTGCTGTAGTTGAAGAACAGCAGTTCACCGGTCTTGTTGTCTACCTTCGGATGCGCGGACACACCCCAATCGGCCGGGAAGCGCCCGTTCCAGGTCTCCTTGCCGAACGTGTTGGCCGAGTACGGGTCGAGCCGGTACAGGTCGCCGCACTGGTAGAAGCTGGTCAGCGCGATACCGCGGTGGACGATGACGTCGGTGCTCGACGCATCCTTCATCCGGGTACGAGCGCCCCAGCCTTTGTCGCGCTTGGCCAATTGCACTGGCTCGGCCAAACCCGGCCATAGCGGCCCGCCCGCTTCGTTCTCGGCCAGAAAGCCGTCTGTACGGATAAACCGGTTGCGGTAGAAGGCTTTTCCGTCACGGAAGCCGACCACGTGCAGCATGCCGTCGCCGTCGAACGGGTGATAGGTCTTAAACGCCGGGTGCAGCGGGTTTTCCGTATTGCGTAGGTAGATGCCGTCCAGGTCACGCGGGATTTCTCCCGCTATCGGCGGTGAGATCGTCGGCGTCCCACTCGGTGCTCTGTGGACGCCACGGCCCAGTCCGGTATGGGTGGTCGTCGTCTTCGGGCAGGGTAGACAGGAACTTGCCGACGATTTCAACATCCATAGTCAAACGCCTTTTCCATCACTTCGGAGTGCTGACAACGAAACTCACTGTAGTGGCGGTGCTGCCGCCGAAGTTCAGGGTGCCGAAGGTTTTGGCGCCCTCGACCTGATACTCGCCGGCCGCTCCGCTGACCTGCTTGGCCGCGTCGAGCAGCATTCGCACACCGGAGGCTCCGACCGGGTGTCCGCCGCCGATCAGTCCTCCGCTGGGGTTGATCGGCAGCCGCCCGCCGATCTCGATCTCGCCGTTTTCGATGGCCTTCCATGACTCGCCCGGGCCGGTCAACCCGATGTGGTCGATGGCCAGGTACTCGCTGGGAGTGAAGCAGTCGTGTACCTCGATCCCGTCGAGGTCGTCAAGGGTCAGCTGTGCGCGGCGCAACGCGTCAAGCACCGCAGCCCGCACATGCGGGAGCACGTAAGGGTCGTCGGCAGCGCGGTCCAGTTTCTGCCGCAGACCCAGCCCGACGGTGCGGTGTCCCCAGCCATCGATGCGGCCGATCGGGCATGCATCGGGATGATCCCGCAGAAAGGCATCGCCGACCAGAACCAATCCCGCGCCGCCGTCGGTCATTTGGCTACAGTCGAATCGTCGCAGCCGGCCCTCGGTGATCGGGTTGGTAGCGTCGTCATCCGTGATGGGGTCGGGGACCGTCCACGCACGCGTCTGGGCGTTGGGGTTACGCCGCGCGTTGGCGAAGTTGAGCTGTGCAATGGCCCGCAGGTGAGTGTCGTCCAAGCCGTAGCGCCGGTCGTATTCGTCGGCCACCTGGGCGAACATGGACGGCCACAGATAGCGCGCGTCGGCCCCCTCGTGACCCGTCCACGCGGCGGCACCAAGATGCTGGGCGGCGGTGTCACCGGGCACGGTTTTCTCGAGCTCGATCCCCACCACGAGCGCTGTCTCGTAGGCGCCTGACCGCAGATCGGCCATCGCCGACAGCGCCGCTACGCTGCCGGACGCGCACGCTGCTTCGTGTCGCGAGGCGGGGGTGTCCCAGAGGTCGCTCGCAGACTGTGGCCGGCATCGCCCCGAGGTGGCCCTGGCTGGCAAACATCTCGCCGAAGGCGTTTCCGACGTGGACCACCCCGATATCGGCGGCGTTTATCTTGGCCGAGGCGAGCGTGCCCTCGACGACCTCGGCGGTCAAAGCGGCGAAGTCGCGGCCTTCTTTGGTCAGGTTGCGAGCAAAATCGCTTTGGTAACCGCCGAGAATCCACACACCTGTCGAGCCATCCATACGCCGCACGGTACTCCTGGATGGGACCCCATTCGGCCGTATCTGCGAGCTGGTTTTGGTCTGCTAAGGAGCCCAGAAAAGGGCGGCCCCGTCGGCTCTCGGGCTGAACCGACGGGACCTTGGCGAGCACGTAGGCCGGCCCACGCGCGCGCCTCTCATGGCATTTCCCTCAATGGCGGTAGACAAACATGCTGAATCAATCTCCTTGAGCGCGATGAGGGAAACGCGCTGAGCAGCGATAACTATGGTTTGGCGGTTGAAGCACGCGCACAAAAACCTAATAGCTTGCGCTGCAAGCAGTTACGCACACTCGTCGGTTGCCCTCTTGACGGCTGCTCCAAAGTGGCCGTCCTCGTTCCCACTGGCTGGTGCCGATCGGCCGGCGTCGCCACGCCGGACTTGTGAATCCCAGCAGTCACCGTGCGGTCGGTGTATGTCGATGTGCCCGCCTCATAGCGACAAGCCCGAAGACTTCACGCCGCAGCTCCAGCGTTGTCGCCGCAAGGCGGGCAAACACCCACGCGGGGCGGCGATGCCGATCGCCTCGCCGGCTTATCAGCTAGGGAAGTGGCGGGGCTGGGGGCGCCGAGGGAGCCGGCGGCGCGGAGAGAGTCGACGGCGGCGGCAAGGTGGTAAGCGGGGTAGGCGTGGTTGTTGGCGTCTGCGTCTCCGTGGTGCTGGTCGGTGTCGCGGTCATGACAGCGCTTGGGCTGTGTCCCACCCAGGCCGCCGCAGCGATGGCAATGCCGGTGATGGCGAGAAGGGCATATCGCTGGACTTTCCGATCTTTCATCAGGTCGTCCTCCTGAATTTGAGTAACGTTTATACGATCCGCATTACGGATGCAGGCAATCCGCTATACGGATCGTCATATCGCGAGAGAATAGCACCAATGCCGACGCCAGCAACACCCCAAGCTTTAAAAACGGTCGCCGGAAAGCTGGCGAACCAGAGCCTTGCAACCACCCGACCAAGTGACAGCACCGCAGGCCAACGACCCATGGACGCCCACGTCGTGAGCCCATAACGACAGGAAGCTAATTGCCGAGGCCCGTACTTCCGGCGAAAGCCCATGCGTTGCGACACGGTTACGGATGCATACCTATCAACACATCACTGGTCACAGGAGCCACGCTGATCACTATCGTCACATGAGCCAAGTGCGGACGTCAATGCGGCGTCCTGCCCCTCGAAAGGTGTCACATGTCGGCGATTCTTCGAAGTGTGTCGCTATCGGTGGCGTCGGCGGCCGCTATCGGACTCGTCTTCGCGATAGGCCCCGCGCCATCAGCGAATGCCACACCTTGCAGCGCACCCGAAGCCAACATCCCGCCTCCTGAGGCTCCCCCCGCGATGCCCGCGCCCCAGCCGGTCGTCCAACCACCGACTGGCCGCAGGCCCGCTCATACGAATGACCAGGCGCCGCTACCCAAGCTGGGTCCGCTGATCTCTTCTTTGCTCAAGCCGACTTCTCCCGGTCCTCGGTACGCCGCCCCGATGCAACCTCAAGCCGAGGTACTACCGCCCGGACCGAATCCCCCCGCCCCAGGCGTCCCGCAGCCACCGAATGCTAATCAGTTGCGTCCCAACGCCGCCCCGGTTCAGCCGCAGCCGGCGCCGCCGCCACCGCCTCCCTCGATCGCGGGGGCACCCACATCGCTCGTCGACTACGTGACCGGACCGAACAGCCCGAACAAAACTCTCCAACGTTTCGGTATCTCCGGCACCGACCTCGGGATTGCTTGGGACAACGGCGATCCCGCCAACCGGCAGGTCCTCATGGCCTTCGGCGACACATTCGGCTACTGCAGCGTCCACGGCCAACAGTGGCGCTACAACACACTGTTCCGCAGTTCAGACCATGATCTGTCCCACGGGATTCACGTGGCGGACGGCGTGCCTAACGACAGATACTCCGGCTCACCGGTGTGGGCTACTGGCCTTTCCAAGCAGGTCGTCAACACCATCCATAAGGCGCCGCACGAGACGGGAATCATTCCGACCGCCGCCATCTCCCTCGGGAGAGCCCAACTCATGAGCTACATGTCCATCAGGCAATGGGGTCGCGATGGCGATTGGTCGACGAACTACTCGGCGATCGCCAGGTCCAACGACAATGGCCAGAACTGGGGGATCTACCCCACCACTATCCGCACGGCCTCGGCGGACGCCATTCCGGGAGTCCCGTTCACGCCAGGAAATGAGAATTTCCAGATGGGCGCGTTCATGAAGGGTAACGATGGCTACCTCTACCAGTTCGGGACTCCGTCCGGGCGCGGCGGTGCGGCGTTTTTGTCGCGAGTTCCGCCGAATCAATTGCCCGACCTCACCAAGTACCAATACTGGAACGGCGACAACGGCGGCCACTGGGTCCCGAACAATCCGGGCGCGGCGACGCCGATTTTCCCGGGCCCGGTCGGCGAAATGTCGGCGCAATACAACAGCTATCTCAAGCAATACCTGGTGCTCTACACCAACGGCGGCAGCAACGACGTCGTGGCCAGGACTGCGCCGGCTCCGCAAGGACCATGGAGTCCCGAGCAACCGCTCGTATCGTCATTCCAAATGCCCGGCGGTATCTATGCGCCGATGATCCATCCCTGGTCGTCGGGTCGAGACCTGTACTTCAACCTGTCGCTGTGGTCGGCATACGACGTGATGCTGATGCACACCGTGCTGCCGTAATCGTGTCGCACCTTGAATAACCGATGACTCAGTGAACGGGGGAGACCGACAATGATCACTTTGGAAAACCACGCCACGTCGCGCGCTCTTGGCTACCAGCCAGGTCGGCGAGGCATCGAGGTGTGCATCGAGGGCGTGCAGCGCCCGAACGGCGCTGTCACGCTGGGCATCGTGGTGAACGGGATGGATTGCCGGCAAAAGCATTACGGGTGACCCGCGGTCGCCGATGACACCTACCCCGATTTTTTGCCAGGCGGTGCTGGGTCACGGGTCGGGCGGGGGCGGCGGTGGAGTCCATCGCTTGCCATCCGTTGTCCATCCGCACGGCAGGTAGTTCAACTGTGGCGGCTGGCCGTCGAAAGTTAGGCACTTCGGTGCACCCGGCGGCGGCGTGGGAGCCGGCGATTGCCTGTCAGCGTGAGCGACAGCCCCGCTGAGCATCAACGCCCCAACGGCCACTAATATCGCTGCTGATTTCCGCATCGCGGGCTCGGCGAGTGTTACGCCCCACCAAAGCGATGGTCGCTACTTTTCATCCCTTGCGCACACGTTATGAATGCTAGTCGCCTGCCTCTGCGTGAGACCTTGAGATTTCCTGCCAAATCGGAACTGCTGTCGGCAATACCGGCTGACACACCCAAGCTGACCGGCGCGGCTTGCCGGAACAAGCCTGGACTGTTCGATCCGGTGCCGCGGACCAGCCCTCGCCGTCGATTCATCGAACATAAGGCACTCCGGAAATGCCGACGCTGCTCAGCACTACACGCGTGCCGCAGTTGGCTGGCCACCGTGGACCGCTCAGCAGTGAGCCGCCCAGCACCGCTGGTTGGGGCAATAGGTCGAATGTGCGAGGCTCACCATGGATCCGACGTCTCCGAACGTAACGTTTCTCGGGTCCAAGTTGGCGTGGATGTGCTGGGCAATCTGGTCATACGTCCAACCCCACCCGAGATCGTCGCAGATGAGGCGCCCCATCCCGGTGAGGGCGGCGTCGTGGTCCGGCGGCCAACTGAAGCCGACGGCGCGCAGTTGAGCGAGGTATGCGTCATCAGCGGCATCGGCAGTCGCAATCGCAGAGCTGGTAACCAGGGCAGCGCCAACCATCATGGGGACGGCCAGTCTGGCCAGCCAGCGAGGTGAGGGCATTTGATGCGCTTCCTTTCTTCTTGGCGTTGACGATGCCGTGAGTGTGCGGGTCCAAAGCGGCACAAATATGAAGAATAGAGAAAGCCGGGAAAACGCGTATGAAAAGCTGAATAGTCGGCTTTTGCGGCGACTATCCCCTGACGTGCTTAGCGAGCCGTGTCTGGTTTCGTGGAGAATTCTCTTGTGGTGTCCACCATTTGATCGATGAAACGCGCATCACGCTCGGTGACACCGCAGCACATCTGGACATGGCCGGTCATCCTGACGCCAGGCATTTCGCTTCTCGCGCTCGCAGTTTCAGGCGCATCGCTGACCTGGCAGATCATTTCCTGGCGGCGCAGCGGCCCACGGGTGACCGTGAAAACCATATCGGGAATCGGCCCTGGCGTGTGGTTCGTCGGCATCGAGGCGACCAATTCAGGACGCCTCGGAACAGAGATTAAGGAGTTCGGTTTTCAGCTACCCAACGGACGCCACATACAGAACATCTACGACTTTCTCGGCCAGCCGGTGGGCAAGACGGGTATCAGCGGTTCGTACCGCCGCACATCCGCGCCGACCTCAGGGACAGCGCCAGAGGGCAAGGGTTCCAACGATGGCCGGTAAGCAGAAAAGCGGTCATGATCGTGTCGAGCCTTCCTGCCCACAACGTGGGCCGCGAGACCCTCACACAGCCTGGATCAACTACTTATTCGGGATGAGCGGCATGAGCGGCACAGGGGTCGTGCCAGGCGGACACTGAAACCACTGAAACTGTGGGAGCGAACAAGGATTTCCTTCCTGTACCTGGTTGCCCCGGATGGCGTAGTCGTGGCAGACAGTCGTGTCCCAATCTGGGTTGATGGTTATCTGGCCTCGCCCGGTCGCCGGGTTCAAGGTCGTGATCGGGGGGTCCCCTGGGCACCAGTGAAAGGCTCCGGCATGGGCGGTGCCTGCGGCCAGCCCCAAACCGGTCCACCCCAAACCGCCAGGCACCAGCAGAGTGGTTGCTAATCCCACGATGAGTCGTCTCATAAACCGGGATTTTCCATCTCGGCAGCCCTCCCGTCTAGTGGGAATACCGGCTGAGCGCCAGATCATTCGGCTGATCGCCAGCCAGATCGACCGTAAGACTGTGCTGGCCGGTGACTGGGACGCGGCCACCGATTCAAAAGTGCGTGTGAAACTGGCCGCTGAGCTGCGATTGCTGGAATCGTCCATTGCCAAATTGCTGCGGACAGTTAAAACCGATGTGCAGCAACCGATGTCGCAGCGCGGCCTGAAGGCGCAGCGGGCTGCTAACATCCGATGGGCCAGAGATACCGGATAACATGCCGACCGAATGGCCGATGGCCGTATCGAAAGTTCCTGACGTATATGACCATATCCGCCATCGCATACTGGCAAGGGACGAAAAGCCCTATCGGGAAGACATCATGTAGGCCGGCGACCACAATCGAGAGGCGAGAGTCCCACGTCTTTGGTAGTTTCGCTATCTGTTCGGTCGCACCGGCTCTCAAAGCCTCCACACCCGCGTCCAATGTCGGGTGATCGGCCAGCGTTTCGGCTATCCAGTGCGATGTCGGCTTCCTTTGAGCGCGACCGAGGCGAGCAAGTCCGGTGAAACACACTCCTCTGCGGCCAAACCATGACACTGCCTTGTTTGCCTCGTCGGGTCTGGCCTTGCCACTTATGGGGTTGGTGAGCCGACGATCCGAGACTTGCAACACTCCGGCTGGATAGACCCAAGTCTGTACGAGGGTCATAGAGCCTCCCAAGGTAGGCGGGGCAAGACCTTGCGGGCTTTTCCGCCAAGTTCACGCGGGGCGGCGCAGCCTCCGTCGTCGTCTTCAGCTCCACTCGTCACCGATGTCGAATGGCTGCGCCCAAACCTTCAGAGCGGCTGCGATGTCGGCCACGCCGATCAGCCCCTCGGCGGCGTCGACTGTAAGCCCAACTACGGCAACGGCTTCGGCGGTGAGGTGGTACCCGTTGACCATGTAGAACATCGCCGTCGCCATCCAGGCGGTGCGCTTATTGCCGGTGACGAAGGGATGATTGCGAGCCAGCCCGTGCAGCAGCGCCGCCGCCTTCTCGTGGATGGTGGGAAAAGCGTCTTCACCAAATGCGCTGTGCTGCGGTCGAACAACAGCGGCATCGAGTAATCCGAAGTCGCGCAACTGATCTGGTCCGCAGAGCCGTTGATTGATTGTCAGCACATCGCTGGACGTGACGTAAATGATCACCTCACATGTCCTCTAGCTTGTCCAGCGCCACGCGGTGCTCGCGCAGCACCCGGTCAAAAGCGGCTTGCATCATCTCGGCCCGGCTGTGCGTCTTGAGGTGTTCGGTCAGGGCGCGTTTGATCACCTCGTTGGCCGACGTTTCGGTGAGGAATGCGTAATTGCGCAGCACGTCGGCCAGTTCGGCGGGCAGCCGAACGGTCAGCGCGGTGGTGCGCTGAGATTCCTGGTTGGTGTGTGACTCCATGACACCATGGTTGCATAGCTGCACAGCTTTGCCACAGACGCGGGCAGCGCCCCGAGAAGCCGCAGGTCAGAGGCGTGGGCCTAGCTTGGATCCGTGGTAGGGGATGCGGCCGCGAGGCCGCAGGCCCCCAGGTGTAGTGAACCCTGGTTCACCCCGTAGGTGAACGGGGTGTCAGTGCTTCTGCGACGTGCCGTCGGCATTCCAGATCCGGAAGCTCCCGCGTTTCGGCACTCGCAAGCTGCCCATCAGACGGCCCTGTCAACATCTTCGGCGAACTGATCCCACAGCGCCAGCACGTCGTTGGCGATTGCTTCCAGGTCTGCCTGCTCAACGGGTACCGACACCTGGGTGCCGCCGTGCTGCTTAGTGCGGACCTGCCCGAAGTGCATGACGTGCTGGCTGGCGGTCAACCAGTATCGCTCGAGCCGAGTCCGTGTCGGCTGATCCACTGGCGGCGTCCAATTCGGCAACAGGTCGGACGCCGCCCGATCCTGCGCTGCTGGCTTAACGCCGAGGAACTCGATCATGCTGCGCACATGCACGAAGAAGCATTCGACGCCTGCCTGCTGCAGTAGCGGCACAACGCCGTTGGCGTAGCAGACCGCTGGCAGCTTTTCGATCATTTCCGCGACCCGGCTGGCTTCCGTGGCCAGAGAGGCAAGCGGAGATGGGAAGGATCCTGAAACGGAGGGGGTGGTCACGGTCGAAATTGTCCTCCGTCCGCAGCCGCGACTGCGAGGGCCGGAGAAGCTGGCCGGTCGGCAGAGACCCTGAGCCACGGTCCCTGAGCGGCCCAGGCGCGCCGGTGAGTGCTGGCAGATGCTACAGAAGATCGCATACAGATCGCACGAGCCGGTTCCTCCGGAGGCCGAAAAATGGCCTCTCACCTGCTGTTTCGCGCCTGTGCCCCCGGCAGGATTCGAACCTGCGACACCGGCTTTAGGAGAGCCGTGCTCTATCCCCTGAGCTACGAGGGCGGACGGCCTGAGCTTACCGGGAGGGCTGCGCCATGCCGTCGGCAGCGACCCAGTCAGCGTAACTCCGCGATTACCTTCGCGAAGCTGTCGATGTGGTTGTCCTGCACGGTGAAGAACGTGACTCCGTATATATCGCGGTATTGGCACAAGGTGTCGGCCATCTCCCGGGGGGATCCGGTCAGCACTGAGTGCATGGCCAGTATCTCCTCGTCGGACAACCCCGCCGCGTACCTGCGGGTCATCGCCAAGTTGGGCATGCTCTCGCCTTCGGCCGGCACCGCTGTGATCGCCAGGTTCAACTCGAGCGCGTCAAACCGGTCACCCGCTGCGTTGCGGACGAATTCAACGCGTTCGGTCAGTGGGTCGTCGGCCCCGGGGACGTTGGCGCCCGTCAGCCCGATGATGTCGGCGTGCTGGGCGGCCAAGGTCAGCACCCGGTCGCCGTTGCCGGCGATAAGGATCGGCGCCGTCGGGTGATGGTCCTTCAGGTAAGTCGTCATGTGTTCGAGGTAGTCGACGCGGGCTCCGGCGCTCGGGTACGGCAACTCGGCGGCCTCGAACTCTTCCCGGACGTAACCGGTGCCCAGGCCGATCTCCAGACGGCCGTCGCTGAGTAGGTCCAGTGCTTCCAGATCCCGGCTCAGTAAGGCCGGCTTGTAGAAGGCGGCATTGAGCACATACATGCTCAGCCGCATCTTGGTGGTGACCATGGCAACCGCGGTCAGCGTCGGAAATGGTGCCGCCGCGCCAAGATGATCAGGCACGCACAGAACGTCGAATCCAAGATCTTCGGCCCGTTTCACCTTCTCTTGCAATGCCGCGCGGGACTTGATGAATCGCATGCTCAGCCCGAAGCGAAAATCCTTGGCCACCAACAACCTCCGATCAGCGATCTAACGACAATTACCAGGAACGCGCCGCGGCCACCAAGCCCTGAACCAGGGTGCTGGTAACCGGTGACAAGCCGTCGTCGCCGGGCAGCGGGCTGCGCGGGCTAAGACCCCTCACGCGAACGGACAGCTCCAGCTGGGTCCCGCCGTCGCGCACCCGGTTGACGGGGTTGTCCGGATGCAGACCCCGCAATTCCGCCGGGATGTTGTCGAGGTCGGTGATGACCTGGTAGCCGGTCAACTGAATATGCCGGGCCAGGTGAGCGGCCAGTGCGCGATTGCGGCCCCCGGCCAGCAGCTGTGTGCTGCGACCTATCCGGCCGTAGCCGTGCAGCGATACAGCGACATCGACATGGTCAAGGAACTCGGCGAGCCGCGGTGACTCGGCAGGGTCAAATAAGGCTGACGGCAGGTGATGCGGGTAACGGTCGGGATGGCGCAGCAGATACACCGAGGCACCCGCGGCCTCGGCGGCGCGTTCAGCGATCACGTCGGTCATCTCTTCCAGCCCGCCGCCATGGATGGCGAGAAAGCCGAAACGCGAACGCAGTTGGCTGATTTCGGTCACCCCGGGCTCGCTCAGCAACGCTGAAAGCGACTGTGGCGCAGGTCCCGACGCCAACAGCGACCTCGGGCGAGGCCAGCGCGCGGGATCCCAGCGGCGCAAGAAGTCGATCCAGCGTTGCGGCAACCCATGATGCAGGGCGCCGTCGATGATCCTGGGCAGGTAGCCCGGTCGGGGCGGACCCGGAGTCACCCGATGGTCGATGTAGACCCAGGCCGGCGATGGCCCGTCGTCGGTATGCACGGTCAGCCGGTCGCGCCGGTAGCGCGCCGGCACACCCTCGGCACTATCCAAGGTTGCCAAGTCTGCATCGGAGATGCGCCAGAGCACTCCATGCACCTGATTACCGGCGAACGGTTCGACCGTGGCCACGCCGCGCTGATTGATCAGCCAGTCGTGATCGGACAGTACCGCCGGCCGCGGATCAGCGGCGTCGGGACAGCGCAGTGCCATCTGTCTGACGCATAGGTTCGACCCATATGCGAAGTAAGGATGCCGGCGGGCCGGCATTCAGCCAGTCACCGTCAGCCAGATGAGCACCATGTTAAGCAGACTAATCATTACGCCGACGGCCCAGCCAATAATCGTCGTGACGGGATGGTTGGTGTCGCTCCCCATCAGCTTGCGGTTGCTGGTCAATCTGACGAGCGGAAGCACCGCAAACGGTATGCCGAACGACAGTACGACCTGGGAGAGCACCAGTGCGCGCGTTGGGTCGAACCCGAGCGCCAGGATCGCCAGAGCGGGGCACACGGTGATCAAGCGGCGCGCCACCATGGGAATCGACCGGTGCAGCAATCCCTGCATGATCATGGCGCCGGCATAGGCGCCGACCGACGCAGATGCCAGGCCTGACGCGAGCAATCCGATCGCGAACAGCACCGCGATGGCGGTGCCCAACGTGTCGTGAATAGCGCTGTAGGCGCCCTCGATAGAGGGGGTTGCGCCGCGGTTCTGCAGGTTGATCGCGGCGACGAGCAGCATCGCCGCGTTCACCGTTCCGGCAACCGCCATCGCCAGCACCACGTCTAAGCGGGTGACTCGTAGCAGCCGGCGCCTCTGCTGGCCCGCGTCGGGATGTCCGTGCCGGTCGAGGGCCAGACCGGAATGCAGATACACCGCATGCGGCATCACGGTGGCGCCCAGAATAGCGGCGGCCAGCAGCACGCTTTCGGTGCCGCGGAATCGCGGCACCAGCCCGTTGATCACGGCGTCGGGCGGTGGCGTCTTGACGAAGAAACTGGCCGCGAAGCCGACGGCGATGACGAGCAGTAACCCGGTGATGACTCGCTCGAAAATGATCTGCCCGCGCCGGTCTTGGATCGCGAGCAGCAGCAAGGACACCACTCCCGTGATGACCCCACCGATGAGCAGCGGCAATCCGAACAGGATGCGCAAGGCGATAGCCCCGCCGACGATTTCAGCCACATCGGTTGCTATGGCGACGAGTTCGGCCTGCGCCCAATAGGCCAGCCGGAGCGGACGGCTCATCCGCTTCCCGATCGCCTCAGGCAGTGAGCGTCCGGTTACCAGACCGAGTTTCGCCGATAGGTACTGCACCAGGCCCGCCAGCACGTTGGCGAGCACGATGACCCACAGCAGCAGGTAACCGAACTGCGCGCCGGAGCTGACGTTGGCCGCGACGTTCCCCGGATCGACATAGGCGATCGCGGCGACGAACGCAGGCCCGAGCAGATACCAGTTGCCCTTGAGCGAGGCCTGGGTGCCCTGCGCCAACGTGTCGACCCTCGATTCACATCCCCGAATAAAGAAGTGAGGTTAGCCGAACATGCTGTCGCAGGAGTCGGCGCCCACTTCCCACGCCTAAGAACTTGCAACGCGCCGCGAACCGTCACCCTGGGACGTAGAGCCCCTTGCCGGTGATCAGGGGCAGGTCGAGGGTCGTCACGATTCCCGGCGGTGCGGCCACCACCGCGGGGATCGCGTTGACGACCCGCATCGCGGTGGCGACCAGTCCGGCGTGGTTGTGATCGCCCTTGCGGCTGCTCAGGCAGATGTCCATGGCGTAGGACGGTTCGCCAGTGATCTCGATGCGGTAGGAACCGCCGGGCTGGGCCGGCTGCGGCCAATCGGGGCAAAGGTCCTCGCGCAGCCGGGTGACATGTTCGAGGACGACAACGGGATCGCCGTTGACCATTCCGAACACCTCGAACCGCAGCGCCGCGGCGCTGCCCTTGGGGATATGACCAGATGCGATGTCGAAGTCCTCGGGCGCCGGCTCGCGAACGTACACTTCGGCGATCTCGTCGAGCGAAATGCCCAGACCGGCTGCCAGTTGCCGCACCACCGATCCCCACGCCAGGCTGAGCACGC
This sequence comes from uncultured Actinomycetota bacterium, assembly GCA_963730415.1. Classification (GTDB taxonomy): domain Bacteria; phylum Actinomycetota; class Actinomycetes; order Mycobacteriales; family Mycobacteriaceae; genus Mycobacterium. The sequence continues at coordinate 80,393 of CAVSSC010000019.1, forward strand.
CGGTCTGCAGCAGCATCGGAATCTCGTCGAGAGGCTTCCCGAATCCCATCACGTCGAACATGACGACGGCGCTGTCGTAGGTGGCGTAGTCGACGATCTCCATGCACCGAATCTGCTGGATGTTCTGACAGGTGCCGGCCAGTGCCAGCGGCAGCAGGTCATTAGCGAAGCCCGGGTCGATCCCGTTCACATACAGACTTGAATTGCCTTCGCGCGCAGCATCTTCCAGCGGGGTGATGAGTTCCTCGGGGATTACCTGCCACGGGTACTGCAAAAAGACCGGGCCGCTACCGACGATGTTGACTCCGGCTGCCAGGACGCGGCGGTAGTCCTCGAGCGCCTCCGGTAGCCGGTTGTCGGCCATCGCGTTGTAGACGGCGCATTGCGGCCCGGTGGCAAGCACGGCATCCAGGTCGGTGCTGGCTCGCACGCCGGTCGAATCCGCAAGTCCAGCAAGCTCTGCCGCGTCTTTGCCGGCCTTGGCGTCTGATGACACCCAGACGCCGGTCAGTTCGAACTCCGGGTTGGTGATGAGCGCTCTGAGCGCGTGGACGCCGACATTGCCGGTGCCCAGTTGGACGACGGGTATGGGCATGACTTGCTCCTTAGCGGTCGGGGTTCACAGGTCCGGGACGGGTATGTCGAGATTGGGGTAGGTGAGGCCGCCGTCGACCTCCAGTGTCTTACCGGTCAGGAAGCTGCCAGCCGGGGACGCCAAATAGACTGCGGCAGCGGCGATATCGACGGGATCGCCGAGGCGGCGCATTGGTGTCGCCTTTTCCATCGGCGCGCGCAGCTCGTCGTTGGAGGCAACCACGTCCAGCGCGGAGGTGAGGATCGATCCCGGTGCGATCGCGTTGACACGAATGCGTGGGCACAGATCCAGAGCGGCCAGCCGGGTGTAGTGAGACAGCGCGGCTTTGGCAGTGCCGTAGGCAGCGAAACCACGTCCGGCCAGCCGGCCCATGGTCGAAGTGATGTTGATAACGCTGCCACCGCCGGAGTGCTCCAGCATCAACGGCACCGCAGCGATAGTCAGCGCGTGGGCGGTGGCGACGTTGAAGGTGAACGCGTCTTTGAGGTCCTTGGTCGAGGTAGTCAGCAGCGTGTTGGGCATGGTCCCGCCGACATTGTTGACGACGATGTCTAGTTTTCCGAAAGCTTCGACGGCCTGACCGGCCAGCCTTGCGGTTGCCTCGGGATGGGCCAGGTCGGCGGCGACGAGGTGCGCCCGCCGGCCGACGGCTCGGACCTGTTCGGCGACAGCTTCTAGTTGGGATTCCGTTCGCGAGGCGATGAGGACATCGGCACCAGCCTCGGCGAAGGCCAGCGCAATGGCTGCCCCGAGGCCGCGGCCGCCACCGGTGATGACGGCGACTTTGTCGTCGAGACGGAACCTGTCAAGGATCATTGCGGCCTCTCTTCGTTGAGCTGTCAGCCGAAACGGTAGCAAGCCGCACCGTCTCGGATCGTGGCATTTCTGAAACAGGTTCTAGTTTTGCATACGGGCGTGGCGATGTAACGCCCCCGAATGTCCGCATTGGCTGCCCATCGAACTGTCTTTCGAAATTGTGTTTGAATACCGCGACCGCAAAGTGGGCGCCGTCGCAACAGCATCCACTGCGAGACAATTCGTCCAACGTTAACCTTGTTGTTGTTAGCTTCATGGCTGCGAGAGACGGTTGGTCGGCGCGCAGCGGCTACTAAAACAGCGGCGATCATGTTTCATCCCTACCGTTAGGAAGTGAATTGAAGCTCAACCGATTTGGCGCCGCGCTGAGTGTCCTGGCTGCTGGTGCGCTGGTCTTGTCGGGGTGCGAGAGTCACAACAACGCAGCTGGGGGCACGTCGTCGGGCAAGGTGAGCTGTGGCGGGAAGAAGACGCTGAAGGCCAGCGGGTCGACAGCCCAGGAAAACGCGATGACCCGCTTTGTCAACGCGTTCGAACAGGCCTGCCCTGGCCAGAGCTTAAACTACACGCCCAACGGCTCAGGCGCGGGAATCGGCGAATTCACCGGCAACCAAACCGATTTCGGCGGGTCGGATTCACCGCTGGCGCCAATCGAGTACTTCGCGGCTAAGCAGCGCTGCGGTTCGGCGGCGTGGAACCTGCCAGTGGTGTTCGGCCCGATCGCTATTACCTACAACGTCAAGGGTGTGAATTCACTGACCCTCGACGCTCCCACGGCTGCGAAGATCTTCAAGGGCGCCATTACTACGTGGAACGATCCCGCGATTCAGGCGCTGAACTCAGGCGTCGCTTTGCCCGCCGAGCCGATTCGTGTGATGTCCCGCAGCGACCTGTCCGGTACTACAGATAATTTCCAGAAATACCTGGACTCTGCCTCCAACGGTGTGTGGGATAAGGGCATCGGCAAGACCTTCAACGGTGGCGTCGGTGAGGGCGCCAAGGGGAATGACGGCACGTCGGCGGCGGTCAAGGCCACCGAAGGAGCGATCACCTACAACGAATGGTCGTTCGCTTTAGCGCAGAAATTGAATATGGCCAAGATCATCACCTCGGCCGGCCCGGATCCGGTGACGATCAGCGCTGACTCGGTCGGCAAAACAATTTCCGGCGCCACCATCGTGGGGGAGGGTGACGACTTGGTGGTCGACACGTTCTCGTTTTACAAGCCGAGCCAGCCCGGCTCCTACCCGATCGTGCTGGCGACCTACGAGATCGTCTGCTCGAGGTATCCCGACTCCCAGGTCGCTACGGCTGTGAAGGCGTTCCTGCAAAGCACCATCGGTGCCGGGCAGAACGGCTTGGCGAACAACGGGTACGTTCCCGTTCCGGACTCGTTCAAGTCTCGGTTGTCGGCGTCGATCGACGCCATTACGTGATCTGAGCAGCAGCCCTGCCGAGCCGCCGAGCCGCAATTATGTTTGAATCCTCCCGACCGGAGTCATGCGGTGCCATCGCGTTCAGCGACGATCGCCTGGCAAATTTGCCCAACGTTAACCTTGTTACTGTTAGCTTCACGCTGCGAGAGACTGCTGGTCGGCGCGCAGCGGCTACCGAACGGCGGCGATCATGCTTCATCCCTACCGTTAGGAAGTGAATTGAAACTCAACCGATTTGGCGCCGCGCTGAGTGTCCTGGCTACGGGTGCGCTGGTGTTGTCGGGGTGCGGAAATGACAACAACAACGCGACCGGGGGAAGTGCAACGAGCGGCTCGTCGTCGGGCAAGGTGAGCTGCGGCGGGAAGAAGACGCTGAAGGCCAGCGGGTCGACAGCCCAGGCCAACGCGATGACCCGCTTTGTCAACGCGTTCGAACAGGCCTGCCCAGGTCAGACCTTGAACTACACGGCCAATGGTTCGGGCGCTGGGGTGACCGAATTTACCGGCAATCAAACCGATTTCGGTGGGTCGGACTCACCGTTGGCTCAGAACGAGTACGCAGCCGCGCAGCAGCGCTGCGGCTCGCCGGCGTGGAACCTGCCGGTGGTGTTCGGCCCCATCGCTATCACCTACAACGTCAAGGGTCTGACTTCGCTGAGTCTCGACGGTCCGACTGCGGCGAAGATCTTCAACGGCGGCATTACTACCTGGAACGATCCCGCGATCCAGGGACTGAACGCAGGCGTCACTCTGCCCGCAGAGCCGATTCACGTCGTGTTCCGCAACGACCAGTCCGGGACCACCGATAACTTCCAGAAATACCTTGACGCAGCGTCCAACGGCGCGTGGGGTAAGGGCGCTGGAAAGGCGTTCAACGGCGGTATCGGTGAGGGCGCCAAGGGCAACGACGGCACATCGGCGGCCATCAAGACGACCGAAGGATCGATCACCTACAACGAATGGTCCTTCGCCCAGGCTCAGAAGCTGAACATGGCCAAGATCGTCACCTCGGCCGGTCCGGATGCAGTGGCGATCAGCGCTGACTCGGTCGGCAAAACGATTTCCGCCGCCACCATCTCGGGGCAGGGTAACGACCTGGTGCTCGACACGCTCTCGTTTTACAAGCCGACCCAGCCCGGCTCCTACCCGATCGTGCTGGCGACCTACGAGATCGTCTGCTCGAAGTATCCCGACTCCCAGGTCGGTACGGCGGTGAAGGCGTTCCTGCAAAGCACCATCGGCGCCGGCCAGAACGGCTTGGCGGACAACGGGTATATCCCCATTCCGGACTCGTTCAAGTCGAGACTGTCGGCTTCGATCAACGCCATCACGTGATCTGAGGTGGTCGTGGCCCGAGGAACGGTAGCCAGTCCGTCGACCCCAAAAAAGCCTGCGCTAAAGGCGCCAAATGCGCGCGTAGTGCGGTGGGGCGACCGACTGTTCAAGTTGATCGCTTCTGCTGCCGGCTCGACTATCGTGGTCGCGATCCTGCTGATCGCGGTATTCCTGTTGATTCGTGCCGTCCCGTCGTTGCGCGCCAACCACGCGAATTTCTTCACCAGTGCCGAATTCCGTACCACCGACCCGGAGAAACTCGCATTCGGTATCCGCGACCTGTTGATGGTCACGGTGTTGAGTTCGCTCAGCGCACTGGTTGTGGCCGTGCCGGTCGCGGTCGGGATCGCGGTGTTCCTCACCCAATATGCGCCGAAACGGCTGGCGCGCCCGTTCGGCGCGATCGTCGATCTACTGGCCGCGGTGCCGTCGATCGTCTTCGGGCTGTGGGGGATCTTCGTGCTGGCGCCCAAGCTCGAGCCAGTCGCGGCATTTCTCAATCGCAGCCTGGGGTGGTTGTTTCTTTTCAAGCCGGGCAACGTTTCCTTGGCCGGTGGCGGCACCATCTTCACCGCTGGCATCGTGCTTTCGGCGATGATCCTGCCGATCATCACCTCGGTATCGCGAGAAGTGTTCCGGCAGACCCCGAATATTCAGATGGAAGCGGCGCAGGCACTGGGCGCCACGAAGTGGGAGGTGGTGCGGATGACCGTGCTGCCGTTCGGCCGTAGCGGTGTCATCGCGGCGTCAATGCTGGGGTTGGGCCGGGCTCTGGGAGAAACCGTGGCGGTGCTGATCATCTTGCGCTCGGCCGCTCGTCCGGGAAATTGGTCGCTGTTCGACGGCGGGTACACGTTCGCTTCCAAGATCGCCTCCGCGGCGTCCGAATTCAGCCAGCCGCTGCCCACCGGCGCCTACATCGCCGCGGGATTTGCGCTGTTCGTCCTGACGTTCATCGTCAATGCACTCGCTCGTGCGATCGCTGGCGGGAAGGTCAACGCATGACCCGCGCCGGCGACGATGCAGAGCGAAGCGATGAGGAGGAGCGGCGCGCATGACCACTGACGCGTTCGACCAGCCGGTCAAAACGGCGGCGTTTAGCTCAATCAGCATGAGACGGCGGATCACAAACAACGTCGCGACAATATTCTTCCTCGCCTCGTTCGTCGGGGCGCTGGTCCCGCTGGGCTGGGTGCTATCGGTGGTGGTCGCACGAGGCTGGTACGCCGTCACCCGGTCGGGTTGGTGGACCCACTCGCTGCGCGGCGTGCTGCCAGAGGAGTTTGCCGGCGGGGTGTACCACGCGCTGTATGGGACGTTGGTACAGGCCGGGGTGGCCGCCCTCCTATCCGTGCCGCTGGGCTTGATGACTGCGGTATTCCTGGTCGAATACGGTTCTGGCCGGCTGGTGCGGGTGACGACCTTCATGGTCGACGTGCTCGCCGGCGTGCCCTCGATCGTGGCGGCGCTGTTCATTTTCAGTCTCTGGATCGCCACCTTGGGATTCCAGCAGAGCTCCTTCGCTGTGTCGTTGGCGTTGGTCTTGCTGATGTTGCCGGTGGTGGTGCGGTCCACCGAGGAGATGCTCAGGTTGGTGCCTGACGACCTGCGAGAAGCCAGCTACGCGCTGGGTGTTTCCAAATGGAAGACCATCGTATGGATTGTCTTCCCGATCGCGATGCCGGGCATTGTCTCCGGTGTCTTGTTGTCCGTCGCACGTGTTATCGGCGAAACCGCGCCGGTGCTGGTGCTGGTCGGATACAGCCGCTCCATCAACCTCGACATCTTCAATGGCAATATGGCCTCGCTGCCGCTGCTGATCTACACCGAACTCACCAATCCAGAGCACGCCGGTTTCCTGCGGATCTGGGGCGCGGCGCTGACGCTGATCATCATTGTGGCCGTGATCAATCTCGTCGCCGCGGCGTTCCGCTTCGTGTCAACTCGACGGCGCTAACGGGGTCAGGACTTTGACGCCGCTTTCGCCGGGGTCTTCTTGGCGGGTGCCTTCTTCGCGGTGGTCTTCTTCGCCGTCGTCTTCTTCGCCGGTGCCTTGCCGTCACCGGAGCGCGCCTTCACGCTGGCTTCCAGCTTGGCCAGCAGGTCGGAGACATCTTCGGTTTCGTCCAGTTCTTTTGGTTGCTCCTCGGAGGTGAATGCCTCCCCGCCTTCAAGTTTCGCGTCGACCAGCTCCTGCAGCTGCTCCTGGTACGTGTCGTGGTAGCGGTCGGGATTGAAGTCTTCGGCCATCGACTCCACCACCTGACCGGCCATCTTGAGTTCCGCGGGCTTGATCTCGACCTTTTTATCCAGGATGGGGAAGTCCGGATCGCGGATTTCATCTGGCCACAACAAGGTGTGCACCACCATCACGTCGCGCTTGCCGAAGTCCTTGACGCGCAACGCTGCCAGCCGGGTCTTGTTACGCAACGTGAAATGAACGATCGCCATCCGATCGGTCTCGGCGAGCGTCTTGGCCAGCAGCACATAGGATTTCGATGACTTGGAATCCGGCTCCAGGAAGTAACTGCGGTCGAACAACATCGGATCGACCTCGCTGGCCGGAACGAACTCGAGCACTTCGATCTCGCGGCTGCGTTCTTCGGGCAAGGTGGCGATGTCGTCGTCGGTGATGATTACCATCTGGCCGTCATCGGATTCGTAGGCCCGGGCGATGTCACGGTATTCGACGACCTCGCCATCCACCTCACACACGCGTTGGTATCGGATGCGGCCGTTGTCCTTGGCGTGCACCTGATGGAACTTGATGTCATGGTCCTGGGTGGCGCTATACACCTTGACCGGGACGTTCACCAGGCCGAACGCGATCGAACCCTTCCAGATGGAGCGCATGTAAGTCAGTATGCCCATACCACCTGTCGCAAAACAGCGCGACGGGCCGCACCCGGCGGGATTACCAGGTTGCCGGCCTTCGAGCGACAACGTTGCAGGCGGTGGGCAAACATGGCGCATTGTCGCTCGGAGGCGGGCAATCCGCTTATCGCTAGTCTCGCCAGCCTAGGTGAAACAGCCGGGGGGAGAGGCGGATTGGGCGTTCAGGGCGGCCCGATCGGGCAGGTCGGCGCCGGCTCGGGCGATGGTCAGCGCCGACGACAGGCTGGCTGCGCCGAGCGCTGCCGTCAGCGCATCGAGCCCGACCCGGCGAAGGGCGGCTCGCCGGTCGGCGCCCAACAAATCCAGTCCCCAGAGCGCGTCGAGCAGGCCGACCATGAATGCGTCGCCGGCGCCGACGGTGTCCACCACCTGGACCGGCCTGGCAGCCACCCGGGCCTCGCCGGCCGGGCAGAACGCCAGCGAGCCCTGAGCGCCCATCGTCAGAACGACGATCGCGGGTCCCGACGCCAGCCAGCTTCGGGCGGTCCGCTCCGGCTCGTGGTCGGGATCGATCCAGCTCAGGTCCTCGTCACTGGCCTTGACGATGTCGCTGCGCTCGACAAGATGTGCGATGCGTGCACGGGCCAGATCCAGGTCGGCGATCAGCGACGGACGCACGTTGGGGTCGAAGGTGACGGTGCCCGACACGTGATAGGCGTCGAGCAGCGCCGCGACCGCCAAGCACCCCGGCTCCCGGACGGCGGCGATCGATCCGGTGTGTACGAACAATGGCGGCGCGACTTCAGGCGTACCGGAGAGCTGCCATTCCAGGTTGAACGTATAGGCGGCCGACCCATCGTCAGCAATCGTCGCCACCGCAGTCGGTGTCTGGCTGGCGGAGGTGCTTCCCGTAACTAGCTGTGCACCAGAGGATTTGACGTACTCAGCGATGCGCCGGCCGGCTTTGTCGTCGGCGATGTGGGTCAAGAAATCGACATCGCGGCCCAGCCGGGCGAGTCCGACCGCGACGTTGAGTGGGCTGCCGCCGACATGCTCGACAACGCCTTGGTGCTCGACGATGTCGATCAATGCTTCACCGATCACCAGCCCCCGAGCCATAAGCACACCCCCTTCACGTGCCGCGGCCCGCATCGTCGCCGGGCGAGACGACGTACGTTGACACTATGAGTTCGACGGCGGGGCCGCGGGTGAGGCTGACCAACGCCGACAAGGTGCTGTACCCCGCCACCGGAACCACAAAGCGAGACATCTTCGACTATTACACGCGTATCGCCGAGGCGATGATCCCGCACATCGCCGGGCGTCCGGCAACACGCAAGCGCTGGCCCAACGGCGTCGACCAGGACTCCTTCTTCGAGAAACAGCTGGCCTCGTCGGCGCCTGACTGGCTGCCGCGCGCCAGCATCACCCACCGGTCGGGAACGACGACCTATCCGATCATCGACAGCCCCGCCGGGCTGGCCTGGATCGCACAACAGGCCGCGCTGGAGGTACACGTGCCGCAGTGGCGCTTCGTCGCCGAGTGGACACGACGTGGCGCCGAAGAACTCAAGCCCGGCCCGGCGACTCGATTGGTGTTCGACCTCGACCCCGGTGAGGGCGTGACGATGGCTCAGCTGGCCGAGGTGGCGCATGCGGTCCGCGATCTGATCGCCGGGATCGGGCTGACCACATTTCCGCTCACCAGCGGCAGCAAGGGCCTGCACCTCTATGCGCCGCTGGCGGAGCCGGTGAGCACCAAGGGTGCCACGGTGTTGGCCAAAAGGGTTGCGCAGCAATTGGAAAAGTCGATGCCCAAGTTGGTCACGTCGACCATGACAAAGAGCGTGCGGGCGGGAAAGGTGTTCCTGGACTGGAGTCAGAACAACGGCTCCAAGACAACCATTGCGCCGTACTCGCTGCGTGGACGCGAACATCCGACGGTCGCCGCGCCGCGCACCTGGGAAGAGCTCGACGACCCCGGGCTGCGCCAGTTGCGCTACGACGAGGTGCTTGCCCGCGTCGCGCGCGACGGCGATCTGCTGGCGCCGCTGGACGACGACGCGCCCGTCCCGGATCGGCTGACCAAGTACCGCAGCATGCGCGACGCATCGAAAACCCCGGAGCCGGTTCCCGCAACGAAACCCGCTACCGGGCAAGGCAATACGTTCGTCATCCAGGAGCACCACGCCCGCCGGCTACACTACGACTTCCGGCTGGAACGAGACGGCGTGCTGGTGTCGTGGGCGGTACCGAAAAACCTGCCCGAAACCACATCGGTGAACCACCTGGCCGTACACACCGAGGATCATCCGCTGGAATACGCCACCTTCGAGGGCAACATCCCCAAGGGAGAATACGGCGCCGGAAAGGTGATCATCTGGGACTCCGGAACCTACGACACCGAAAAGTTCCATGACGACGAGGTCATCGTCAATCTGCACGGCAGCAAGATCTCCGGACGCTATGCGCTGATTCAAACCAACGGTGACCAGTGGCTGGCGCACCGGATGAAGGACCAGAAGGTCTTCGAGTTCGACGCGATCGCCCCCATGCTCGCAACACACGGCTCGGTGGCGGCGTGCCAGGCAAGCCAGTGGGCCTTTGAAGGCAAATGGGACGGCTACCGGCTCCTGATCGAGGCCGACCACGGCGCCTTGCGGGTACGGTCCCGACGCGGCCGCGAAGTCACCAAGGAATATCCCGAATTACGTTCGCTGGCAGCCGATCTGGCCGACCACCACGTAGTGCTCGACGGTGAGGCCGTCGTTTTGGACAAGTCCGGTGTGCCCAGCTTCCACGAGATGCAGAACCGGGGTCGCGGCACACCCGTCGAATTCTGGGCATTCGACTTGCTGTATCTGGACGGCCGCTCGCTGCTGCGGGCCCGCTACCAAGACCGGCGAAAGCTACTGGAAACCTTGGGAAGTGGCAGCAACCTCATCGTTCCTGAGCTGCTGCCCGGTGACGGCAAACAGGCGCTGGAGTACTCCGGCAAGCACGGCTGGGAGGGCGTGGTCGCCAAGAAACGCGACTCCACTTATCAGCCGGGTCGACGCTCATCGTCGTGGGTCAAGGACAAGCACTGGAACACCCAGGAAGTCGTCATCGGCGGCTGGAAAGCCGGGGAAGGCGGACGCAGCAGCGGTATCGGCTCACTGTTGATGGGCATCCCCGGTGCCGGCGGGCTGCACTTCGCCGGGCGAGTCGGTACCGGCTTCACCGAACGTGACCTGGCGAACCTGAAGAAGACACTGGCGCCGCTGCACACCGACCAATCTCCCTTCGACGCCCCACTTCCCGGCCGCGAAGCCAAGGGTGTGACGTTCGTCGAGCCGGTTCTGGTGGGGGAGGTGCGCTACAGCGAATGGACCCCGGATAGCCGGTTACGCCAATCGAGTTGGCGCGGGCTGCGGACGGATAAGGAACCAAGTGAGGTGGTACGCGAATGAAATGGGTGACCTATCAAGGTGATGACGGCGAACGCGCCGGGGTCCTATCCGGTGAGACCATCTATGCGATGCCTCCGGGCGTGACGCTGCTCGACCTGATCGGACGTGGCGCCGACGGACTGCGGCAAGCCGGGGAGGATGCGCAGCGTTGTCCAGCGGCGGTAGTTCCGCTGGACAAGGTGAGGTTAATGGCGCCGATCCCACGTCCGCCGTCGATCCGAGACTCCCTGTGCTTCTTGGATCACATGCGCAATTGCCAAGCCGCGCTGGGTGCGGGCCGGGTACTCGCCGACACGTGGTATCGCATACCCGCGTTTTACTTCGCCTGTCCGGCAACCGTTTTAGGGCCCTACGACGACGCCCCGACGGCTCCCGGAAGTGCTTGGCAGGACTTCGAATTGGAGATCGCCGCGGTCATCGGCGCCGGTGGCAAGGACCTGACGGTCGAACAAGCCGAACAGGCCATCATCGGCTACACGATCTTCAACGACTGGTCCGCGCGAGACCTGCAGCAGATGGAGAGCCAACTGGGGATCGGGCAGGGCAAGGGCAAAGACAGCGGAGTCACGCTGGGCCCCTATCTGGTGACGCCCGACGAGCTCGCGCCGTACCGCCGCGACGGCAAGCTCGACCTGCGGGTGACCGCCCTGGTCAACGACACCGTGATCGGTTCTGGGTCGACCGCCCAGATGGACTGGACCTTCGGCGAGGTCATCTCCTATGCCTCGCGCGGCGTGACGCTCACTCCCGGCGACGTCATCGGCTCCGGCACGGTGCCCACCTGCACGCTTGTCGAGCACCTCAGCCCGACAGCGCTGGAAACGTTCCCCGGCTGGCTGCACGACGGCGACGTCGTCACTCTCCAGGTCCAGGGGCTGGGGGAGACCCGACAAACCGTCCGTGCGAGCAGCGCGCCCCACCCATTGGCCGCCCGGCTCAACCCCGACGCCGTACCCGCCGCACACCGAATCAACCGGGCTCCCGCGCGGGTGCCGTACACCCGCGGGCTGCACGAGGTCGCCGACCGGGTGTGGGCATGGACGCTGCCGGACGGGGGCTATGGGTGGAGCAACGCCGGGCTGGTTGCCGGCGACGGAGCCTCCCTGCTCGTCGACACCCTGTTCGACCTGGCGTTGACCCGCGAAATGCTCACCGCGATGAAGCCCATCACCTTTTCCGCGCCCATTACCGACGCGCTGATCACCCACTCCAACGGGGACCACACGCACGGCAACCAACTGCTCGACGCCTCGGTGCGGATCATCGCTGCGCAGGGCACCGCCGACGAAATCGCGCATGGGATGGCACCCGAGATGCTGGCCATGGCGCAGACCACCAACCTCGGCCCGGTCGCGACCCCATACGCGCGAGACCGCTTCGGGCACTTCGACTTCAGCGGCATCAAGGTGCGCAACGCCGATCAGACGTTTGAGCACGACCTCACCGTCGAGGTAGGCGGCCGACAGATCAATCTGCTGAATCTGGGTCCTGCGCACACCGCCGCGGATTCGGTGGTGCACGTGCCCGACGCAGGGGTGTTGTTCGGTGGCGATCTGCTGTTCATCGGCTGCACCCCGATCGTGTGGGCCGGCCCGATCGCCAACTGGATCGCGGCGTGCGACGCGATGATCGCGCTGGACGCGCCGACGGTGGTACCCGGCCATGGCCCGGTCAGCGACCCGGATGGGATCCGTGCCGTCCGTGGCTATCTCGCCCATGTCGCCGAACAGGCCGAGGCCGCCTACCGCAAGGGTCTGTCGTGGGCCGAGGCCGCAGACACCATCGACCTCGGCGAGTACGCGACCTGGTTGGATGCCGAGCGGGTCGTCGTCAACGTCTATCAGCGGTACCGCGAACTCGACCGCGAGACCCCGCAATTGGAGATAATGGCCCTGCTCGTGATGCAGGCCGAGTGGCTGGCCAAACGGTCTGCATGACCACGAGAGTCCAACTAGCAACCAGTTTCCCGAGAAGAAGCGTCGGCGGTTGCACCTTCGCGGCTGGGTTCAATTGCCCGACTCCTTCTCACCGCGGGCTGCATCGTCGTCGAGCTAGGGCCGATTGCCCGACTCCTTCTCACCCCGCTCCGCGGGCTGCATCGTCGTCGAGCTAGGGCCGGACGGCCCTGACGAAGCTGATCGTGGCGGCCGGGGCCTGTTGCTCGGCGTCGCCCAGTTCCGGCAGCCCGGCAGCGGTGAACAGGTCGGTGAGCTGGGATCTGGTGGTTTCCCAGCCGTTCGCTTGCAGGTGTGCGGCGACGTCGGTGTGCTCGCCGGGGTAGGTCAAGCCGGCGATGTCCATATCGAGTCCCTGCCGTCGCCAGCCCTCGGTCATGAGCCGGGCTTGTTCCTGCGTCTGCTGCGACGGTCCGGTGATCGTCCCGTAGTCCGCCGCCAGCCGGCTGCCCTCGGTGGACAGCGGGATGATGGAGTCCAGCAGCCGAACCTCGGCCTCTGGCGGGAGGAATCCGATCAGCACTCCCTCGGCGAGCCACGCCGTAGGGTGAGCGGGGTCGAAGCCCGCCTCTTGTAGTGCCGCCGGCCAATCTTCTCGCAGATCGATTCCCACCGTGCGGAGCTCGGCGGTGGGGGCAGCGCCGATCTCTGCCAGCGTGGCGGTCTTGAACGCGATCACCTCGGGCTGATCAATCTCGTACACCGTCGTCCCGGTCGGCCACGGCAGCCGGTAGGCGCGCGAGTCCAGCCCGGACGCCACGATCACGACCTGGCGCAGGCCCATCAAGCCGGCCGCGGCGAAGTAGTCGTCGAAAAACCGGGCGCGAGCGGCGAACGTGTCGACCATCCGCGGAAATCCGACGCCCTTCTCGATGTCGTCGGAATCAAGTTCGCCACTGGCCAGCTTGGTGAACACGTCCAGTCCGACAGCACGCACCAGCGGCTCGGCGAATTCATCCGTGATGACCGGTTGCGGACGTTTGGTCGCGGCTGCCCGGGCCGCGGCGACCATGGTGGCAGTAGCTCCCACGCTGTTGGCCAGGTCCCAGCTGTCACCTTCGGTTCGTGCCATGGTTTCTCCTTCGATGTGGCGGCAAAACCACGGTATGCCTCATCGGTAAATACCCATGTCGCCTACGGTTCGGGTATGCCCGCAGTGGAATTGGAAACTCTCGAGGACAACATCGCCTGCGTCACCCTCAACCGGCCCAGCCGCCTGAATGCCATCGATGGATCGCTGATCGACGGCGTGGACCGCGCCCTGGACGTGCTCAGCGGAGGCGAGTTCCGGGTGGCGATCCTGACCGGCGCCGGACGCGGATTTTGCGCCGGCGCCGATTTGAGCGGCACCGGTGAGCCCTGGACCAAGCCGGCAAGCCCGTCAACCCCGGCGTTCAAGATCAACTACGACGCCCAGGTCCGCCTGGCCGACCTGTTCACCCGGATCTACGAGCTACCCATTCCGGTGATCGCCGCGGTCAACGGTGTCGCCGTCGGGGGTGGGCTGGCGTTCGCGTTGGTCTGCGATATCCGGGTCGCCTCCGACCAGGCCCGGTTCGGGTCGGTGTTCATCAAGGCCGGCTTCTCGTCGATGGACATGGGCACCAGCTACCTGCTGCCGAAAATCGTCGGCGCGGGGGTGGCGCGCGAGCTCATGCTGACCGGTCGCATCATCGACGCGGCCGAGGCTTATCGCATCAAGCTGGTGCACGAGGTGGTGGCGCCGGATGACCTGATGCCGGCCGCGCTTAAGCTGGCCCGCTCGATCGCCGAGAACAACGCTTACGGCGTATGGCAGACCAAGATCGGCCTCAACGCGGCGCTGGACGCGCCCAGTTTGCGGCATGCCATAGAGCTGGAGAACCGCACCCAGATCCTCAGCGGTTTCACCAACAATCCGGTCGAGGCCGCCAAGGCTCACCGGGAGAAGCGTGCTCCGACATGGGATCCGCTGTGACGCTTAGACTTTCGCGATCACGTTCTCCGCGAACATCTCCAGGTTGCGGATCTTGGTGTCCAGCGGCTCGGTGTCTTTGCCCTTGATGTAGGGGATGCGGAAGCCGACGATGACGTCGGTGACGCCCTTGTCCTCGAGTCGCTTGATGCCGTCCACGGTGTAAGCCGTCGACGGAGATGACGTGGATCTCGAACGGGCCGGTCTTGCCCTCTTCCTCGCGGTAGCTGCTTGAGCCTGGCGATGAGTCGGTCGAGTTCCTCGGGGTCGCCGCCGCCGTGCATCCATCCGTCCAGACGCGCCGCACGCCGCAGCGCCGCGTCGGCGTGGCCGCCGATCAGGATCGGGATCGGCTGGGTGGGAGCCGGGGTCATCTTGGTCTTGGGGATGTCGTAGAACTCGCCGTGAAACTCGAAGTAGTCGCCGGTGGTGAGGCCTTGGATGATCTCGATGCATTCGTCCATCCGCTTGCCGCGCTTGGCGAACGGGACGTCCAGCAGCTCGTAGTCCTCACGGCCAGGGGCTGGTGCCCACTCCGAAACCCACTCGGTTATCAGTCATCGCGGCCAGCGAACTGATCTGCTTGGCCACCAGCGCCGGCGGACGGATGGGCAGTTTGAGGACGAAGAAGTTGAACCGCAACGTCGATGTCACCGCGCCCAATGCCGCGGTCAGGACGAACGTTTCGATGAACTCCTTGCCGTCCAGGAATTCACGATTGCCGTCGGGCGTGTAGGGGTATTTCGAGTCGGATTCAAGGGGTAGGCGATGCTGTCGGCTATCGTCATGGCGTCGTAACCGGCCGCCTCGGCTGCCTTGGCCAGCGGGATGTAGAACCTAAAGTCAGTCATCGCCTCTGCGTAGGTGAACCGCACGTCATCTGCCTTCCTCGAGGGGCCGTCACACGACATTAGAACGTGTTCTAGTTTGGCCTGCGCCCGGGTCCGCGCACAACAGGGTGACTGTTTAGAGCTGGTTCTCGGGGCCGATGACCGCCCAGACCGTCTTGCCGGATGAGGTGGGAGTGCAGCCCCACGTGCGTGACAACGCCTCGACGATCGCCAGGCCGGATACGTCGATGCCATTCGCCGGCGACGGCAGTCGCAGGGCTGGAGTGTTGCTGCCGTCGGACACCGCGATGGTCGCCGTCGTGCCTTGGGTCTCGATCCGCATCATCGGAACGCTTGCCGTGTGTTCCAGCACGTTTTCCACGAACACGTTGACAACCACCAACGCGACCGGGATGAGCTTGGGTTGCGACCACGCGGTGAGCCACTCGCGGACCAGGCGACGTGACTCGCGGAGGCTCGTCAGGTCCGCGGGCAGCCGGGCATCGGCACGCCGGACGGTACGACGGCTGTGCTGACCGAGCGCCTTCATCGCTGCTTTCTCGGTCGAGTACACCGGCATAAAGTAGGCGACCCCGCTGCGGGTGATCGCCTCGCGGGTCGCGCGGTGAGTGCAGACCAACACGATCGGAACGTTGGGTTTGGTGCGAACCTGCCAGTGTGCACCGATGAAGGTTGACCATGCCAATTCCGCGAGCATCTTGAGTGCGGAGATGTTGACGATGACGGCGGAGGGCTCGTCCAACGTGGCCTTCATGATGCGGTCGCGGAGCGCCGCGAAGTTGGCGGTGTCAAGCACACCGTTGACGGTCAGGACGGCCACCGACTGATCCGTCCGCGCCGCAACGGCCAGCGAGCTGGGCGACTCAGCTACCGAGCTCACTATAGCGACCCCTGTGCCTTCAGGGGCCTATCGTCGCTGATCGCGGCCCGCAACGCGGTGCTGTGCGAGAGCGCGCGTCCGCGTCGCCATTGAGGCGCCCGCATTCCTGGCGGCTTGATCGAAAACGGATGGGACGTCGTAATCCAGCTTTCCAGCTCGGTCCTGTCGTCCGGTTCCATCGCCTGCTCCTCGAATTCCTGCCGGGCCAACTGCTTGAGTATCCGCCCTCGGCGGCAAAGTCTACTTCGCCATTGAGCGGCCTCGCGCCGCAAGGAATCGCAGGCTGTGGTCGCGCCCCGGACCCGTATCGCAGGCCCGACATGACTGAGCCACGTCCCCCCGTCCGAGGCACTGCTCCCTCCCCCGCCGAACATGCCGTTCGGGCCCACTGCGCAGTACGCGCATCCACCGGGGTTACCACCTCGCGAGCGTGGCCAAACGCCGCGGCGCACCCGGAAATGCTGCACAACAAGCAGCAGAAAGGCCGGCGAACCGCCCCGCCGTGCGTTTAGGCCAGCGCGTACGGCGGAGCGCCCACGCCGGCGACCGAGTGCGTGCCCCACGGTGTTTGTTCGATGATGCGTGTGGGCGCGCTGCGCTCGCCCACCGTCAGCGTCGCGGTCCGTGCCTGCTTGCAAACCTCATCCGGCAAGGGCCGCGATGGCGAACTAAATACCGTTCCCTGCCAGTGGTAATGGCCGTCGATCGGGTCCAGGTGGCCGGTGAGCCGGACCCGCACCGGATGGCGGGTGCCGGCTATCTCTAGCGTCGCCGCGCCGTCATAGGTGTCATCGCCTTCGGGCACGCTCGATGACACGTCGAAGGCGGATGCCACCGGAGGAGCCTGGGCCGGTTTCAGCTGGGCGCGCTCGTTGAACACCTGCTGGCTGCTGCCGAGCACCTCGATGCGACTGCTGGTTGTGCGCTTCATGAGCTTTAGGCACTCGACGATGTAGCCTGCCTGCGCGCCGGTATCGGGTCCGGTGATGAAGAAGTAGTTGGGAAACCCGCGAATTGCCACCCCGTAAAAAGGCTCCATGCCGTCGTGCCAGGCCTGCCGGATGGTCAGTCCGCCGGCGCCGACCAGCGTCTCATCACAGACCCGATCGGGGATCGAAAATCCGGTGCCGTAAATGATGGCGTCGACGCAGTGGTGGACGCCATCGCGGGTGCGGATGCCCGACGAGGTCACCGCCTTGATCGCGGACCCGGCCAGCGCGACCAAAGGCCGCTCGGCGGCCGGACGGGTGTGGCGGCGCAGCCTGCGTTTGGCCCGGGTTGACAACAGTGGCACCTCGGTGACAACGCGGCGCGGTGAGTGGGCAAAGACGGTGACCGATGCTGCAGCCTTGATCAGCTGGCCGATGTGGTGGCCGGCGGTGGCGTCGGTGCCGACTACCGCGATGCGCTTGTCGGACGGATCGAAATCGGGATCCCACGCCGCGGCGTGAAACGACTCGCCCAGAAAGTCGTCGCGTCCGGTGATGTCCGGTAGCCAGGGGACTTGGACCGGTCGGTAACCGGCGATGACGACATCAGCCTGGAAGATCTCGCCACCGGCCGTCGCCAGCAGCCAGGTATCGGTGTCGTCGTCGAACCGTACATTGAGGACGTCGCGGCCGGGCCGTAGCTGGTTGTCGGGGGTTGGCCCGGGCGCTTTGTCGAGGATCACGAGGTCGGTGACGCCGGCTGCCGACAATGCCGCCCGAGCGCTCCGGCCGCCGGCTCCCGCGCCGATGATGGCTATCTGGTGGCGCGGCTCAGCGAGGCCGCGCGGCTGCGTCACAGAAACCTGCTGCGCTTCCAGCCGCGGCGTGCGATTGGGCCCATCAGGCCCACTTCGGTCAAAAACGCCGCCAGCGGAGCGAAACCGGCAATCTGCATCTCGCGGCGATGCGGGCTGGTGCGCGCGGTCCTTCGTGCCCGCTTTGGGTCCAGACCCGTCCGCGCATACGGGATCGGATTGCTGAACAGGTAGTTGAAGAAGTACCCGCCAAGCCCGTTGATGTTGGCCATGAACCAGCGGTTGAACCGAGGCATTTCGGCGACGCGTTTGCGCGCGCCGTCGCGGGCGAACTGAATATGGCGCGCTTCCTCGGTGACGTGAATTCGCATGAGCCGTTGGATAATTGGCTGCAGTTCGGGGTCGTCCATCATCTGCCGTTGCAGCGAGTCGAAGATTTCTTCACCGATCAACGCGGCCACCCACAGCATCGAACCCCGCTGAAACGCCAGCGGAAGCGTGTTGATGATCATTCGGTGAAGCAGTCGTGGGCGTATTGGCTTGGCGCCGATGCGCTCGATGGCTTTGCCGAACATGACCATGTGGCGGGTCTCGTCGCCCAGCTCGGTCAGCTTGTAATGCGTCGACCGGCTCGTGGGGTCCTCGTGCAGGATCGTGCGCAACAAGGATTGATTGAGCATGTTCTCGAACCAGATCCCGGCCGACAAGGTGTTGACCAGTTCCTGGCGGGACAGGTCGATTTGTTGTTCGCGCGTCATTTCGTCCCAGATCGGCGTGCCGTATAGCGACACCAGCTGTGGCGGCAGATAGAACTTGTCCGGGTCGAGTGGGGCATCCCAGTCGATGTCGACGACGGGCTCATAGGACTTCTTGACCGAGCCTTTCAGCAAACGGTCCGAGAACTCTTCGCGACTCGGTCCAGCCGGCTTCACCGCAGTGGTCATCGCGGGTGTCCCTTCAGTGCTTGAAGACAGTCGGGAGATCGCAACAGATAGTCAATACTCATGGTATCGGGTACCTGAGGTCTCGACTAGGGGAATGCGGTTTCAATTAGGTTGACCCACACCGGGCTTTGCGGGCAATCGGATTGGGACCCGGATGTGCGGCGATCTGCGTCAGGAGGCAATAGTGAGTCGGCATATCCACGTCATCGGCATCGGCGCCGGCGACCCCGACTACATGACCGTCCAGGCGATCGAGGCGCTCAACGACACGCAGGTGTTCTTCGCGATGGACAAAGGCGAGGAGAAAAGCGACCTGGTCGCGCTGCGACGGCAGATCTGTGCGCGGTTCATCCGCGAGCCCGGCTACCGATTCGTTGAGCTGCCCGACCCCAAGCGGTCGGCCGATGCCGATTACCGGGACGCGGTTTCGGACTGGCACGCGGCGCGTGCGCGGATCTGGGCGACGGCCATCTCCGCCGAGCTAGGGCCTCATGGCGTCGGCGGCTTCCTGGCCTGGGGTGATCCGTCGCTGTACGACAGCACATTGCGCATCCTCGACGCCGTAGCGGCGGAGGTCGACTTCACGTTCGACGTGATTCCCGGAATCACGGCGGTACAGGCGCTGACGGCTCGGCACCGCATCCCGCTCAATGAGGTCGGTGAACCGGTCCTGATCACCACCGGTAGGCAGCTGCGGAAGGGCGGCATGTCTGGCTCGGCCGTGGTCATGCTCGATGCCGATTGCTCGTTTCAAGTCTGCCCCACCGAAACGCGGATCTGGTGGGGCGCCTACCTCGGTACCGACGACGAGCTGCTGGTAGCAGGCACTGTCGGCGAGGTGGGTCCCCGCATCGCGGCGCTGCGGGCCGAAGCCCGCGCACGACACGGCTGGATCATGGACACCTACTTGCTCAGGGCTCCTGGCTGAACGGCCTGCTGAACCGCGATGGACACCTCGCTGTCGTGGTCGGCAAACTGAACGCGTGCCCGAACTGCCCGAGATCGAAGCGCTGGTCGACCATTTGCGGCGCCATGCCGTGGGCCTGACGATCGGTCGCGTCGATGTCGGTGCGCTGTCCGTGCTGAAAACCTTCGACCCGCCGACGGGCGCCCTGCACGGCCAGACCGTTGTCGGGGCCGATCGGTGGGGCAAGTACCTGGGGCTGCGGACGGACAAGCTGGTACTGATCGCTCACCTGTCGCGTGCGGGCTGGTTGCGGTGGTCGGACAAACTGGCTGCGGCGCCGCTGCGGCCAGGCAAGGGCCCGATTGCGCTGCGCGTCCACCTGGGTGACCCGGGCAGCGCGCCGGGCTTCGACCTCACCGAGGCCGGAACCCAAAAGCGGCTGGCCGTGTGGCTGGTCGATGACCCGGAGCAGGTGCCGGGAATTGCCGCCCTTGGCCCTGATGCGCTGGAGGTCAGCGCCGACGATCTGGCCAGGCTATTGGCCGGCAACGCCGGCCGGATCAAGACCGTCATCACCGACCAGAAGGTGATCGCCGGTATCGGCAACGCCTACAGCGACGAAATCCTGCATGTCGCGAAGATCTCACCGTTTGCGACAGCCGGGAAGCTGTCCGGCGAACAGCTCATCACCCTGCACGACGCGATGGTGTCTGTCTTGACCGACGCGGTAAGCCGGTCCGTCGGCCAGGGGGCCGCCATGCTCAAAGGCGAGAAGCGCTCCGGATTGCGGGTGCATGCCCGCACCGGGCTGCCCTGCCCGGTGTGCGGGGACACCGTGCGTGAGGTTGCGTTCGCGGACAAGTCTTTTCAGTACTGTCCGACATGCCAGACCGGTGGCAAGGTGCTGGCCGACCGGCGGATGTCGCGGCTGCTCAAGTAGTCGCCCGCCAGCGACCAGGCCCTGGTCGCTATGCTGCCCGGGTGACTCGTCAGAAAATCCTCATCACAGGTGCCAGTTCCGGCCTGGGCGCCGGGATGGCGCGTGCCTTCGCCGCCAAGGGCCGCGATCTGGCGCTGTGCGCCCGTCGCACCGATCGGCTCGATGAGCTGAAAGCCGAACTGTCGCAGCAGTATCCAGACATCAAGATCGCAGTGGCCGCGTTGGATGTCAACGACCATGAGCAGGTGCCGAAGGTTTTCGCCGAATTGAGCGATGAGCTTGGCGGCATCGACCGCGTCATCGTCAACGCCGGCATCGGCAAGGGCGCCCGGCTGGGCTCGGGCAAACTGTGGGCCAACAAAGCGACCATCGAGACCAACCTGGTGGCTGCGCTGGTGCAGATTGAGACCGCGCTGGAGATGTTCACCAACAGTGGTTCGGGCCATCTGGTGCTGATTTCGTCGGTACTCGGCAATAAAGGCGTGCCGGGCGTCAAGGCCGCCTATGCCGCAAGCAAAGCCGGGGTGAGCTCACTGGGTGAAGCACTGCGCGCCGAATACGCCAACGGTCCCATCAAAGTTTCGGTCATCGAGCCGGGCTACATCGAGTCGGAGATGACCGCCAAATCGAGCAGCACAATGTTGATGGTGGACAACGAAACTGGTGTCAAAGCACTCGTCGCCGCCATCGAGCGCGAGCCTGGTCGAGCGGCGGTGCCGTGGTGGCCATGGGCGCCCTTGGTTCAGCTGATGCGGGTGCTGCCACCCCCGCTGATGAAACGGTTCGCCTGACCGTCAGCTGGTACGCCCTCGTTCGGTCCGGTAGCGGCGGACCAGCGCGTCGGTCGAGCTGTCCGACTGTGGCGCCGGCGAGGTGTCAGCGGTGATCACCGGGAGCAGCGCTTTGGCCTGCGTTTTGCCCAGCTCCACGCCCCATTGGTCAAACGAGTCGATACCCCAGATCACACCCTCGGTGAAGACCTGATGCTCGTAGAGCGCGATCAGCTGGCCCAGCACCGACGGGGTGAGCCGGTTGGCCAGAATCGAGGTGGACGGCCGGTTGCCGGGCATCACCTTGTGCGGCACGATCTCGGCGGGCGTGCCTTCGGCGGCGATTTCCTCGGCGGTTTTGCCGAACGCCAGCACTTGGGTCTGGGCGAAGAAGTTGCTCATCAACAAGTCGTGCATGCCGCCGGTGCCTTCGACGGTGGGCAGGTCGTCGATGGGTTGGCTGAAGCCGATGAAGTCGGCCGGCACCAACCGAGTGCCCTGATGCAGTAACTGGTAGAAAGCATGCTGGCCGTTGGTTCCCGGCTCGCCCCAAAAGATTTCACCGGTGTCGGTGGTGACTGGAGTGCCGTCGGCGCGCGTCGACTTGCCGTTCGATTCCATGGTCAGCTGTTGCAGATAGGCCGCAAAACGTGCCAAGTCGTTGGAATACGGCAGCACGGCACGCGATTGTGCACCCATGAAGTTGGAGTACCACAGTCCGATCAGGCCGAGCAGCACAGGCGCGTTGGACTCCAGCGGGGCCGTCTTGAAATGTCGATCAACGATGTGGAATCCGGACAGGAAATCAGCGAAGGCTTGCCGGCCGATGGCGGCCATCACCGACAGGCCGATCGCCGAATCCACCGAATAACGCCCGCCGACCCAATCCCAGAACCCAAACATGTTGTCGGTGTTGATACCGAAGTTGTCGACCAGGCGTCTGTTGGTGGACACCGCCACGAAATGCTTGGACACCGCAGCGTCGCCGAGTGCCTCGGTCAGCCAGCGGCGCGCGGCCGTCGCGTTGGTGAGGGTTTCCAACGTGGAGAATGTTTTCGACGCGACAATGAAAAGCGTTGTGGCAGGTTCTAAGTCAGCCAGGGTGGCGATCAGATCGGCCGGATCGACGTTGGAGACGAAGCGCGCCGAAATCCCGGCATCCGCATAGTGGCGCAGTGCCTGGTAGACCATGACCGGACCGAGGTCTGACCCACCGATGCCGATGTTGACGACCGTGCTGATCCGTTTGCCGGTGGCACCGGTCCACTCACCGCTGCGCAGCCGGTCGGTGAAGTCGCCCATGGCGTCCAACACGGCGTGTACGTCCTCGACGACGTTTTGGCCGTCGACGATCAGTTCGGCGTCCCGGGGCAGCCGCAGTGCGGTGTGCAACACCGCACGGTTCTCCGAGGTGTTGATGTGAGCGCCGGAAAACATCTGGTCGCGACGCTCTTCAAGGTTAGCCGTCTGCGCCAGATCGACCAGCAGCCGCAGTGTCTCTCGGGTAATACGATGTTTGCTGTAGTCGATGTAGAGGTCGCCGACCGAGACGGTGAGCTCGCGGCCGCGATCGGGATCTTCATCGAAGAACTGGCGTAGATGGGTTTCGCCGATTTGTTCGTGATGCCTGCGCAGGGCGTCCCACGCCGGGGTGGCGGTGATATCGGGGAGGGTTTGCACGGAGGTCATAGTTCGACCCTAATCCGGTCTGATGGGACCCGGCCAGGTCTAGAGCGCGCCCAACAGTTGCGGCGTTCTTGCGGTATGCCACCGAGCAGGTAAGCCGCAGGCGGACCGCCGGCAGAGGCGCAATCAGTGGCCGAGCCGACCTCTTCCCAGCCGCAAGAGCAACATCGCGAGGTCCTTACCTTCGGGACCAAGCTCGCTGTAGCGTTCGATGACTTCCATCTCGCGGCTGTGGACCAGCCGGGTGCCGCCGGACGCCATCCGGGCCTTACCAATCGCCTGGGACACTTCAGCGCGCCGTTTTACTGCGGCGAGGATCTCAGCGTCCAACCGGTCGATCTCTTGGCGTAACTCTTCGATGCCGGCGGCCTGTTGGCTATCGATCATCTCAATGTTCATCTCTGCTAACTCCGCGTTCTCGTGATGTGGGGGGTCTGGTCTCATCCGGTATCGGGCCTCTCTCATCCGGTATCGGGCCTCACAAAAGAGACGAGCCCCGAATCCTTCAAGCGGACCACGGGGCTCTGCGAAAGCAGCTAGACCACGGGCACCGCTGGCCGGTACCCGTAGAAAAATCGGCGACGCCACTCGCGGGTGGAGAGCTGCCGACACCACTGCGCGTTGAGCACCAACCGAGTGTGCCACTAAGAACCGCTCACGTGCAAAAAGGCGTGCGCAAAACCGGCCGTCAAGCTGCAACGAGCCAACTGGGTGCACCGCCTGGGCGGTGAGCAACGGCCGGTCGTTCAAAACCGCGAGGTCGGCAACACGTTGATGTAGAGCGTGTGGGAAAGGAATGGTGAAGGTCCGACGCGCCGCTAGCCTGGTCTGACGCCTGGGCGCTTTGCGTCGGTGGGCGGCGGTAAGTTTGGACTGACATGAGTGTGCACGCAACCGATGCCAAGCCGGCCTCCGAAGCAGATCAGCTGCTTGACGGCCTCAACCCGCGACAGCGCCAGGCGGTGGTGCACGAGGGTTCGCCGCTGCTGATCGTGGCGGGGGCGGGCTCGGGCAAGACTGCGGTGTTGACGCGCCGCATCGCCTACCTGATCGCAGCGCGTGGCGCCGGGGTTGGCCAGATTCTGGCCATCACCTTCACCAATAAGGCCGCAGCCGAGATGCGTGAACGGGTGGTGCGGCTGGTTGGCAACCGGGCCCGCGCAATGTGGGTGTCCACCTTTCACTCGACCTGCGTGCGCATTCTGCGCAACCAGGCGTCATTGATCGAAGGCCTCAATTCCAACTTTTCGATCTATGACGCCGACGATTCACGGCGTCTGCTGCAGATGATCGGCCGCGACATGGGGCTCGACATCAAGCGCTACTCGCCACGGCTGCTGGCCAACGCCATCTCCAACCTGAAGAACGAGCTGGTCGACCCCGCCCAGGCTATGGCCAACCTGACGGATGGTTCCGACGACTTGGCCCACACCGTTGCCGGCGTCTACGGCGAATACCAGCGGCGGTTGCGGGCGGCCAACGCGTTGGACTTCGACGACCTGATCGGGGAGACCGTCGCGGTGCTGCGGGCCTTCCCGCAGATTGCCCAGCACTACCGGCGGCGGTTCCGGCATGTCCTGGTCGACGAGTATCAGGACACCAACCACGCGCAGTACGTGCTGGTGCGGGAATTGGTCGGGCACGACGCCCTAAAAGACCAAGATTCGCCCGACGACGTGCCGCCAGCGGAATTGTGCGTGGTCGGCGATGCCGATCAGTCGATCTATGCGTTCCGCGGCGCCACCATCCGCAACATCGAGGACTTCGAACGCGACTACCCCGACGCGACAACCATTCTGCTGGAACAGAATTACCGCTCGACGCAAAACATTCTGTCGGCGGCCAACTCCGTGATCGCTCGTAACTCCGGACGCCGTGAGAAACGACTGTGGACCGATGCCGGCGCCGGCGAGCTGATCGTCGGCTACGTCGCCGACAACGAGCACGACGAGGCCCGGTTCGTAGCCGAGGAGATTGATGCGCTCGTCGAACGGGGCGAAATCACCTATAACGACGTAGCAGTCTTCTATCGCACCAACAACTCGTCGCGGTCATTCGAAGAGGTGTTCATCCGCGCCGGAATGCCGTACAAAGTCGTTGGGGGGGTGCGCTTTTACGAGCGCAAGGAGATTCGAGACATCGTCGCCTATCTGCGGGTGCTGGACAACCCCGGCGATGCGGTCAGCATGCGGCGCATCCTCAACACCCCGCGACGGGGCATCGGCGATCGTGCCGAGGCTTGCGTGGCGGTGTACGCCGAGAACACCGGCGCCAGTTTCGCCGACGCGCTTGTGGCCGCAGCCGAAGGCAAAGTACCGATGTTAAATTCCCGCGCGGAGAAGGCAATCGCGGGTTTCGTCGAGCTGCTGGACGACCTGAGGGGCCGTCTCGACGACGATCTCGGCGATCTGGTCGAGGCGGTGCTCGAACGTACCGGATACCGCAGGGAGCTGGAATCCTCTACCGATCCGCAAGATCTGGCTCGCTTGGACAACCTCAACGAACTCGTCAGCGTGGCACACGAATTCAGCACTGATCGGGCAAACGCCGTCGCGCTGGGCGAGTCTTTGCAAACCCCAGAAGACGAAGACGTGCCAGACACCGGTGTGCTGGCGGAGTTTCTGGAACGGGTGTCGCTGGTGGCCGACGCCGACGAAATCCCCGAGCACAGTGCCGGCGTGGTCACGCTGATGACGTTGCACACCGCGAAGGGCTTGGAGTTTCCGGTGGTGTTTGTCACCGGCTGGGAGGACGGGATGTTCCCGCACATGCGGGCGCTGGACGATCCAACCGAACTTTCCGAGGAGCGGCGGCTGGCCTACGTCGGCATCACCCGGGCCCGTCAGCGGCTGTACCTGAGCAGGGCCATCGTCCGGTCTTCATGGGGACAGCCAATGCTCAATCCGGAATCGCGGTTCCTACGGGAGATTCCGCAAGAACTCATCGACTGGCGGCGCTCTGCACCAGCCCCGTCGTTCAGCGCGCCGGTGAGCGGCGCCGGCCGGTTCGGTGCGCCGCGCGCGGCGCCGACCCGCTCGGGGATGAGCAAACGCCCGCTGTTGGTACTCGAGCCCGGCGATCGGGTGACTCACGACAAGTACGGGCTGGGCCGGGTTGAGGAAGTTTCCGGCGTCGGCGAATCGGCAATGTCGCTGATTGACTTCGGCAGCTCAGGGCGGGTGAAGCTAATGCACAACCACGCCCCGCTCAGCAAGATTTAGCCCGGCGACAATGTGGGCCGTGCCGGAGATACCACCCGCTTAGGGGGAGAGCCGGGCAATCGGGCTAGTGCGCCGAGCGTGAAGCCCCGGCGAGATTTTCGCGAATTTCTCGCCCCGAGAACACGTTCGGCGCAAGACGGGCTAGTTATCCCTCCAGCCAGCGTTTGGTTCGCGGGTGCATCGCCAGCACCACGCTGGCGATCGGCAGCAGCGAAAGGGCGTACACGATCCACGCGACGCGTGCGCCCGCGATGAAACACGCCGCCGTAGGTCAGCACCGCGACCACCGCGCCGGCCACGATGAGGTAGCGCCCGAGAGGCCGGTGCTGCAACAACATGATCACGCCCGAAATGGTGGTTGTGGCGAACACCAGGGCGAGAAACGCGACCGCGATGCAGAACAGGCGGTCGGTCCTCCACCAGCCGGCGATCAGGTCGGTTGCCACCACCGACGTAGCCCACCCACTGACAATGCTGACGGCGCAGGCGGCGACGGCCGTCCGGTCGCTCGGCTCATCGGCCGGGACTCCTGCAAAACCTCCTCGTCGTCCCGCACGAGAGCCGCCCTGGTAGGGCGGCGGTTGTCGGGGAATGTGAGTGGTCGGGGACTCCGGCGCTGTGGGGATCGGTCCGGTCGGCGCACGCCGGATGATCCGCGTCCGTGAGTCGGAGGGTGACGTGGGCTCAGGCGGCTGCGGACCGGGAAGGGGCTGGTTCGGCGCGGTCACCTCAACCAGCGTAGTTGCCGACCATAAGACCCCGCTTAGCCAGCCACGGCACGGGGTCGATTCTTTCGGTGCCGTCCTGTAGCACCTCGAAATGCAGGTGCGGACCGGTGGAATTACCCCGGTTGCCCATGGTGGCTATCTGGTCGCCGGCCATCACGCGCTGGCCGACGCTGACCAGCGTGGTGTTGATGTGGCCGTAGAGCGTGACCGTGCCGTCGGCATGGAGCAGCTTGACCAACATCCCGTAGCCGGCGGCGGGCCCGGCCTCGATGACGACACCATCGGACACCGCAAGGATCGGTGTTCCGATCGAGTTGGCCAGGTCGATACCGGCGTGCAGCACACCCCAGCGGTAGCCGAAGTTAGAGGTGAATATGCCCTTCGTTGGCATGACATAGAGCGGCTGCTGCAATCGCGCCTCGCGCTGAGCGCGATCGTTGGCGAAGGCGACGCCCCTGGCGAGCTCCTGGTTATGAAGCGCGGCAGTCGCTGCGGGCTGAACCGCGATTACCTCGGCGCCGCGGATGGTGTTGCTGCCCGACCCGCCGGTGAGCGCCGACGCGTTGGCGGTCAGCACAGCCTCGGTCTTGGGGGTCTCGGCGTGGCTGGTGGCCGTGTGGGCCGCCGCAGCCGCCGCGCCGGCGGCCATCGCCGAGATCAGCAGGCGGCCCCTGGCCGCGCTGGTCGGTTGCTTACGATGCTGCCCGCCGCGCCGTGCCACACCGATGACGTCGGTGGCGTGCGAGCGATCGAGACGCGGCTCGGTGCCGGACTCGACGGTCACACGCGGCAGAACCTCGGTGGGGGCGGCCAGCCACAGCGGGGCCAGATTGTCGGTCTCATTCAGATCGTCGAGCTCGGGAGCCAGCAGCACTTGCGCTTCATTATCGAAGGCGGAGTCGTGGCTGAAGTCCAGGTCACCGAGATCGCTGACGTCGTCGTGCAAGTCCAGGTCGTCGAAGTCGAAGCCGTCGAGCGGGAGGATTTCGGTGACTTCGTTTCGATGGAGCTCTGTCCACCGGCCGCCTGCTGCGCGACCTACTCTCACCACGCCTGTTACGGCAGAAGAACGAGCGGAACGGTGCTGGGACAAGCTGAAATGTCCTCGTATCGTGACCATAACGTTATCTGGACCCTAGGACGGTATCCGCTAACTCACGGAACTGGCAACCTCGTCGCAAGATCCGAAGCAAATTGTGATTTGGGTCACGTACGGGGTCGGCCGATATGTCGTGAGCTGTGCCACATCGGTGGACGCGACGGTAGCAGCCGTTTGGCGTGTGGATACAGTTCCTCCGTGCGAGTTGCCGACTGCGGCACCGCTGTACGTACAGGCCTAGCAGTAAGCCGAGTGAAGACAGTGAGCTCATGGACCTTTTCGAGTATCAAGCAAAAGAATTGTTCGCCAAGCACAACGTACCCAGCACGCCAGGTCGGGTGACCGACACCGCCGAGGGCGCCCGGGACATCGCCACCGAAATCGGTCGTCCGGTGATGGTCAAAGCGCAGGTGAAGATCGGCGGGCGCGGCAAGGCGGGTGGCGTCAAATACGCCGCGACACCCCAAGACGCCTACGAACACGCCAAGAACATCCTCGGCCTCGACATCAAGGGCCACATCGTCAAGAAACTGCTGGTCGCCGAGGCCAGCGACATCGCCGAGGAGTACTACATCTCCTTCTTGCTCGACCGCGCCAACCGCACCTACCTCGCCATGTGCTCGGTCGAGGGCGGCATGGAAATCGAAGAAGTGGCCGCCACCAAACCCGACCGGCTCGCCAAAGTCCCGGTAAACGCCGTCAAGGGTGTCGACTTGGCGACGGCGCGTTCCATCGCCGAGCAGGGCCACCTGCCGGCCGAGGTGCTCGACGCCGCTGCGGTCACCATCTCCAAGCTGTGGGAGCTCTTCGTCGGTGAGGACGCCACCCTGGTCGAGGTCAACCCGTTGGTGCGCACTCCCGACGACCAAATCTTGGCGCTGGACGGCAAGGTCACCCTCGACGCCAACGCCGACTTCCGTCACCCCGAGCACGCCGAGTTCGAGGACCGCGCGTCCACCGACCCACTGGAGTTGAAGGCCAAGGAGCACGACCTCAACTACGTCAAGCTCGACGGCGAGGTCGGCATCATCGGCAACGGCGCGGGCCTGGTGATGTCGACCCTCGACGTCGTCGCCTATGCCGGTGAGAAGCACGGGGGAGTCAAGCCGGCCAACTTCCTCGACATCGGCGGCGGCGCCTCCGCGGAGGTGATGGCCGCCGGGCTGGACGTCATTTTGAACGATGAACAGGTCAAGAGCGTGTTCGTCAACGTCTTCGGTGGCATCACCTCATGCGACGCGGTAGCCACCGGCATCGTCAAGGCGTTGGAGATCCTGGGCGACGAGGCCAACAAGCCGCTGGTGGTGCGCCTCGACGGCAACAACGTCGAGGAAGGACGTCGCATCCTGACCGAAGCCAACCACCCGCTGGTGACGCTGGTGCCGACGATGGACGAAGCCGCCGACAAGGCCGCTGAGCTGGCGAGCGCCTGAAAGGACTTGTGAATATGTCGATCTTCCTGAACAAGGACAGCAAGGTCATCGTCCAGGGCATCACCGGCAGCGAGGCCACCGTCCACACCGCTCGCATGCTCAAGGCGGGCACGCAAATCGTCGGGGGTGTGAACGCACGCAAGGCGGGCACCACCGTCACGCATGAGGACAAGGGCGGCAGGATCGTCGAGCTGCCGGTGTTCGGCAGCGTCGCGGAGGCAATGGAGAAGACCGGCGCCGACGTCTCGATCATCTTCGTCCCGCCCAGGTTCGCCAAGGACGCCATCATCGAGGCCATCGACGCCGAAATCCCGCTGCTGGTCGTCATCACCGAGGGAATCCCGGTGCAGGACACCGCATACGCGTGGGCCTACAACCTGGACAACGGCTACAAGACCCGCATCATCGGCCCGAACTGTCCCGGCATCATCACCCCGGGCGAAGCGCTGGTCGGCATCACCCCGGCCAACATCACCGGCGCCGGCCCCATCGGGCTGGTGTCCAAGTCCGGCACGCTGACCTACCAGATGATGTACGAACTACGCGATTTCGGTTTCTCCACGCCGATCGGCATCGGCGGCGACCCGGTGATCGGCACCACCCACATCGACGCCATCGAGGCCTTCGAGAAGGACCCCGACACCAAGGTCATCGTGATGATCGGTGAGATCGGCGGTGACGCCGAGGAACGTGCGGCCGACTACATCAAGGCCAACGTCTCCAAGCCGGTCGTCGGCTACGTCGCGGGATTCACCGCTCCGGAAGGCAAGACGATGGGCCACGCGGGCGCGATCGTGTCCGGCTCGTCGGGCACCGCGGCCGCCAAGAAGGATGCCCTGGAGGCGGCCGGCGTCAAGGTCGGCAAGACCCCGTCGGAGACGGCGGCGCTGGCCCGGGAGATCCTGAGCAGCCTTTAACGAGGTTCCTCACGTGACCCTGGATCCGCACACGCCCGTCGTCGTCGGTGTTGGGCAGTCCGCGGAGCGCATCGATGACCCCGATTACCGGGCGATGTCGCCCGTGGATCTGGCTGCCGCCGCTGCCCGGGCCGCCCTCGT
Source organism: uncultured Actinomycetota bacterium (assembly GCA_963730415.1). Lineage (GTDB taxonomy): Bacteria > Actinomycetota > Actinomycetes > Mycobacteriales > Mycobacteriaceae > Mycobacterium. Next base: position 111,032 of record CAVSSC010000019.1, read on the forward strand.
CGACTGTGGCGGTGACTTTGCAGCGGTGGCGGCGGCCGTCGACACCGTCGCCGGCGTCCGGCAATTCGAGATCTCCGGGCCGGTCGCCACGGCTCCGCTGGGGCGGTCCAACAACTACCCGCGATCCGTGGCCAATCGCGTCGGAGCCCGGCCCGCTCGCGCGATTTTGGAGATCGTCGGGGGGCAAGGACCCCAGCATCTGATCAGCGAGCTGGCCGCAGAGATCGCCGCGGGCCGTTCGCAGGTCGCCCTGATCTTCGGCTCGGACGCGACGTCGACGTTGCGACATTGGGGAGGGTCCCAAGAAAAGCCGGATAAGCCGGACTTCACCGAGACCGTGGACGGGGACCTGGAAGACCGCGGCCAGGGCATCGACGGACTCATCTCGCGCTACACGGTGATTCACGGGTTGATCGATGCGCCGACGCAGTACGGGTTGCTGGAGAACGCCCGGCGGGCCGGAACCGGGCTGGGGCCGGCGGAGTACCGGCGGCAGATGGGTGAGCTGTTTGCGCCGTTCACCAAGATCGCTGCCAGCAATCCATTCGCCGCCGCGCCGGTCGAACGCACCGTCGACGAACTGATCACCGTGTCCGAGCGCAACCGGATGATCTCGGAGCCGTATCCGCGGCTGATGGTCGCGCGCGACCAGGTGAACCAGGGTGCGGCTGCGCTCCTGATGTCGGTCGAGGCGGCGCGTCGCTTGGCAGTGCCCGAGGAGAACTGGGTGTACCTGCACGGGCACGCCGACCTGGAGGAGCAGGCCCTGCTGCAGCGCCCGGATCTCGGGCACGCCCCCTCGGCCGTCCTGGCGGTGCGCGAGGCGCTGGCCATGGCGGGTATCGGTATCGACGACATCGCCACCTTCGATCTCTACAGCTGCTTTCCGGTGCCGGTGTTCAACATTTGCGACGGCATGGGCATTGCGCCCGATGATCCGCGCGGCCTGACCCTGACCGGTGGGCTGCCGTTCTTCGGCGGCGCCGGCAACAACTATTCGATGCACGCCGTTGCTGAGACCGTCACGCAGATGCGAAAGATGCCAGGACAATTCGGTCTCGTCGGCGCCAACGGCGGCATCCTGAGCAAGTACTCGGTCGGCGTTTACTCCACCACTCCGGTGGGATGGAAGCCGGACCGCAGTGCGCAGTTGCAGGCGCAGATCGACAGCTGGCCGACCCAGTCGGTGACCGAGAACGCCGATGGCCGCGCCACTGTCGAAACCTATACCGTCCGGCGCGACGGCGGCCGCCCGACCGGGATCATCATCGGCCGGCTGGACGACGACAGCCGGTTCCTGTCGACCACCGAAGACGACGAATTGATCGCGCTACTGATCGACGGCGACCCCCTCGGACGTCCGGTCCGGGTGCGCTCCTTCGACTACGGCAATCGCTGCACGCTGGCCTGAGTCGCCGGCCATTCCGCGACACTTAAACGACACACACGACACGCCGCAGCCGGTCGCACTGGTTTAAGTCTCGGGTGTACGCCCGGCAGGACGTCATACCAACGCGGCTAGCTTGCCGGCCAGCCGCTCTACGTAGGCGGCGACCTCGTCGTCGGAACGGTCCGGCAAGCCGAACAGCACCTCAGTCACACCGAGCTCGGCCCACCGCGCCAGCTTCTCGGGCACCGGCTTGAAGTCCAGCGCCACGATCTGCGGAGCGCCCTCGCGGCCGGCAGCCGCCCAAGTGTCCTGCAGCAGCTTCACCGGCTCTTCGATGTCGAAGTCGCGCGGAGTGGTGATCCAGCCGTCGGCGCTGCGGGCGATCCACTTGAAGTTCTTCTCGTTTCCGGCCGCGCCCACCAGCACCGGAATGTGTGACTGCACGGGCTTGGGCCAGGCCCAGCTTGGCCCGAATTTGACGAACTCGCCGTCGTAGGCGGCTTCCTCTTGGGTCCACAATTCCCGCATCGCTTCGATGTATTCGCGCAACATGGTGCGGCGCCGCCCGGGCGGCACGCCGTGGTCGGCGAGCTCGTCGGTGTTCCACCCGAACCCGACGCCGAGGCTGACCCGTCCGCCGGACAGATGGTCGAGGGTGGCAATGCTTTTCGCCAAAGTGATCGGGTCATGTTCGACAGGTAGCGCCACCGCGGTGGACAGCCGCACCCGCGACGTGACGGCGCAAGCTGCACCCAGACTTACCCATGGGTCTAGCGTGCGCATGTAGCGGTCGTCTGGCAGCGACGCGTCACCGGTCGTCGGGTGGGCCGCCTCGCGCTTGACCGGGATATGGGTGTGCTCTGGCACGTAGAACGTCTGAAAGCCGTGGTCGTCGGCAAGCTTGGCGGCTGTCGCCGGAGAGATGCCACGGTCGCTGGTAAAAAGCACAAGCCCGTAATCCATGCAGAGAATTAGAACGTGTTCTACCTGTGGTGGGCAAGCTGCTGCGGCGCCGACCGTCTCGACGAAGATCCGCGGCATTGATTGGCGCTGGCCCCGTGTCCAAGCCGGTCGCAACGGCACGGGCAGTCGTGCGTGCGCTAGCGTGGTTGATCGATCGCGTCGCAACGCAACCGTCGGCACGTCACGGCATTTATGGAACGGCGCGCCTGGAAGCACAGCGTCGCACTGCAACTGTGGCGCCGCTGAGCCACTTGAAGGCACTGGAAGCAACAGGAGGAGCCATGACCTACTCTCCCGGTAGCCCCGGATACCCACCCGCGCAGCCTGGCGGCTCCTATGCGGGCGCCACACCGTCCTTCGCCAAAGACGACGACGGCGAAAGCAAGCTTCCGCTGTACCTGAACATCGCGGTGGTGGTATTCGGCCTGGCGGTGTATCTCCTGAATTTCGGACCGACCTTCGTCATCAGCGCCGATCTTGGTCCGGGCGTTGGTGGACGCGCCGGAGATGCCGGCACTGCGGTCCTCGTTGCGGTGCTGGCCGCGCTGCTTGCCGGGCTGAGCCTGCTGCCCAAGGCCAAGAACTATGCGGGAATCGTCGCGGCGGTCGCGGTTCTGGGCGCGCTGCTGGCCATCACCGAGACGATCAACCTGCCCGCCGGTTTCGCGATCGGCTGGGCGATGTGGCCTCTGGTGGCTTGCGGCGTGCTCCAAGCGATCGCCGCTGTCGTTGTGGTTCTGTTGGATGCGGGCGTGATCACCGCTCCGGCACCGCGGCCCAAGTATGACCCTTACGCGCAGTATGGCCAGTACGGGCAATACGGGCAATACGGGCAATACGGGCAACAGCCCTATTATGGTCAGCCGGGTGTCCAGCAGCAGTCGCCACAGCATCCCGGGTATGGGTCGCAGTACGGCGGTTATCCGTCGAGCCAGGCTCCGACCCAAAGCGCGGTCCCGACCGGCGGTTTCGGCGCCCAGCCCTCGCCACAATCGGAGCCCCAACCGGCGCAGCAGCATGGGCCATCCACGCCGCCCACCGGCTTCCCCAGCTTCAGCCCGCCCCCTACGGGGGGCGCGGGGTCCGACGCGGGTTCGGCTCCAGCCAATTACTCCAACCAGGCCGGGGGCCAGCAGCCCTTCGGCCAAGAGCAGCAGCAGTCGCCTTCCTCACCGTCTGGGCCAGCGCCGGCCTAACCGTGCGCTCTCGCGCCTAGTCGGGGACGTGCGCCAAGAGTGACACGGGTGGAGGACAACCGGCCAGCGGGCGCTCGCCAGGCGCGTGACCTTGTCAGGGTCGCGTTCGGCCCGGCGGTGTTGGCTTTGGTCATCATCGCCGCGGTCACGCTGCTTCAGTTGTTGATCGCCAACAGCGACATGACCGGCGCGCTGGGGGCCATTGCCAGCATGTGGCTCGGCGTCCACCAGGTGCCGATCTCGATCGGTGGCCGCGAACTGGGTGTAATGCCGCTGCTGCCAGTGCTGTTGATGGTCTGGGCTACCGCACACAGCACGGCCCGGGCCACCTCTCCGTATTCGTCGTGGCTCGTGGTCCGCTGGGTTGTCGCGTCGGCGTTGGGCGGCCCGTTGCTGATGGCGGCGATCGCGCTGGCGGTCATCCATGACGCGTCGTCGGTGATCACCGAGCTGCAGACGCCCAGCGCTCTGCGCGCGTTCATCAGCGTGCTCGTGGTGCATGCCATCGGTGCCGCGATTGGTGTGTGGTCCCGGGTGGGACGACGGGCGTTGGCGGCCTCGTCGCTGCCCTATTGGCTGGGTGATTCCCTGCGTGCCGCGTCCGCTGGTGTATTGGCGTTGCTTGGGCTCTCCGGCTTGGTGACGGCGGGGTCGCTGGTTGTGCATTGGGCGACGATGCAAGACCTCTACGGGATCACCGATTCGATATTCGGCCAATTCAGCCTCACGGTGGTGTCGATTTTGTACGCACCCAACGTCATTGTTGGCACCTCGGCGGTCGCGGTCGGGTCCAGTGCCCATCTTGGCTTCGCGACGTTCAGTTCGTTCACCGTTTTCGGCGGCGACATTCCGGCGCTGCCGGTCCTGGCCGCGGCCCCCAGGCCGCCGCTGGGGCCGGTGTGGGTCGCGCTGCTCATCGTCGGCGCGTCGTCCGGTGTGGCGGTCGGACAACAATGCGCTCGGCGTGCGCTGCCGCTGGTTCCGGCGATGGCCAAGCTTCTGGTCGCTTCGGTCGCCGGGGCGTTGGTGATGTCATTGCTGGCATACGGCGGCAGCGGTCAGCTGGGAAACTTCGGCCATGTCGGCGTCGACCAGGGCGCTTTGCTGATCGGTGTGTTCTTCTGGTTCGCGGTCGTTGGCGGGATCACGGTGGTGATGACCGGCGGGATCAGGCCCCGGCCCAGGCGGCCCAAGCCCAAGCCCGCGCCTGCCGCAGCGGCCGAAGAACCGGCGGACTTTGCGGGGCTTTTCGAGGAGCCGGACGATCAGCCGCCGGAGGATCAGCCGCCGGACGATCAGCCGCCGGAGGACTCCGCTGATCAGAACGTGCTGGTCAGCGACGAAGACGCGGCACCACCTTCCGACCGAACCGGAGCCTACTGCGACCGAGCGCGATCCTGGGGATTAGCCCCACAGCGCGCCGTGCCGGCGCGCATTGTCGCCGCTGGATCGATGGATTGTCGGGCTCCTCAGCGCGCCGTGCCGGCGCGCATTGTCGCCCGACTAGGCTCGCGATGTGGCCGAACCGCTCCATGTGCCCCCGAGTGCACCGGCGCGGGTGGTGGTGTTGGCATCGGGCACCGGTTCGCTGCTGAGCTCACTGATCGACGCCGCCGTCGCCGACTACCCGGCTCGGGTGGTTGCCGTCGGTGCCGATCGCGACTGCCTGGCCACCGAGATCGCCGCGGCGGCGTCAGTGCCTACCTTCACCGTCCGGCTCGGCGATCACCCCAACCGCGACGCCTGGGACGCTGCCATCACCGACGCCACCGCCGCGCACTCGCCTAATCTAGTCGTATCGGCAGGCTTCATGAAAATCCTTGGGCCACAGTTCCTTTCACGATTTTACGGACGTATCATCAATACCCATCCGGCGCTGCTGCCAGCGTTCCCGGGTGCACATGGAGTGGCCGACGCGTTGGCCTACGGTGTGAAGGTCACAGGCTGTACGGTGCACCTGGTAGATGCCGGGACGGACACCGGGCCGATATTGGCTCAGCAATCCGTTCCGGTGCTCGACGGCGACAGCGAAGAGACTCTGCATGAACGCATCAAAGTCACCGAACGGAAGCTTCTGGTGGACGTGGTGGCCGCGATCGCGACCGGCGGCCTGACCCTGGTCGGAAGAAAAGCGACGATCGGACGAAAGGCGACCATAGGATGAGCACCGACGACTGGCGAGAGATGGCAAAAAGGCCGATCCGCCGCGCCTTGATCAGCGTGTACGACAAGACCGGGCTCATCGAACTTGCCCAGGGACTGACTGCGGCGGGCGTCGAGATCGTCTCGACCGGATCAACGGCGAAGACCATTGCCGAAAAAGGGATTCCGGTGACCCGGGTGGAGGAGCTGACCGGCTTTCCCGAGGTGCTCGACGGCCGGGTCAAGACGCTGCACCCGCGAGTGCATGCCGGCCTGTTGGCCGATCTACGCAAACCCGAGCACGCCGCGGCACTCGAGCAGCTCGGGATCGCGGCGTTCGAACTCGTCGTCGTCAACCTGTATCCGTTCAGCGAGACCGTCGACTCCGGTGCGAGCATCGACGAATGCGTCGAGCAGATCGACATCGGCGGGCCGTCGATGGTCCGGGCGGCCGCGAAAAACCATCCCAGCGTGGCGGTGATCACCGACCCGCGCGGGTATGACGGAGTGCTTGCCGCGGTACGTCATGGCGGATTCACCCTCGCCGAGCGCAAAACGCTGGCATCGCTGGCATTTCAGCACACTGCGGAATACGACATCGCCGTGGCGAGCTGGATGGAGTCGACGCTGGCGCCCGAGCATCCGCCAACGGCGTTTCCCAAGTGGTTGGGCCGCAGCTGGCGCCGCTCGGCGATGCTGCGCTATGGCGAGAACCCGCACCAGCAGGCGGCGCTCTACAGCGACCCCGGCGCCTGGCCGGGACTGGCGCAGGCAGAGCAGCTGCACGGAAAAGACATGTCCTACAACAATTTCACCGATTCTGACGCGGCATGGCGGGCCGCCTTCGATCACGAACAGATATGCGTGGCAATCATCAAGCACGCCAACCCATGTGGGATTGCAATCTCGTCGGTATCGGTCGCGGACGCACATCGCAAGGCCCACGAATGCGACCCGCTGAGTGCGTTTGGCGGAGTGATCGCGGCTAACACCGAAGTCAGCCTTGAGATGGCTGAGTACGTGAGCACCATCTTCACCGAAGTGATCGTCGCGCCCGCCTACGCGCCGGGTGCCCTAGACGTACTGACGCGCAAGAAGAACATCCGGGTCCTGCTGGCCTCCGAGCCGCTGACCGGTGGTACCGAACTGCGACCGATCAGCGGTGGACTCCTGGCGCAGCAACGGGACGAGCTCGACGCGCACGGTGACAACCCGGCGAACTGGACCCTGGCGACTGGATCACCGGCCGATCCGACGACGCTGACCGACCTGGTCTTTGCGTGGCGAACTTGCCGCGCGGTCAAGTCGAATGCGATCGTGATCGCCGCCGGCGGCGCCACCATCGGCGTCGGCATGGGTCAAGTGAACCGGGTCGACGCCGCTCGGCTGGCCGTCGAACGCGGTGGCGACCGGTTGCGCGGCGCGGTCGCGGCCTCGGATGCGTTCTTCCCGTTCCCCGATGGACTCGAGACGCTGGCCGCTGCCGGAGTGAAGGCGGTTGTGCATCCGGGAGGATCGGTGCGCGATGACGAGGTGACCGCAGCGGCAGCCAACGCCGGCGTCACGTTGTACCTGACCGGAGCACGCCACTTCGCTCATTAGAGGACGCAGGGGCTCATTAAGGACGAGGGGCTCATTAAGGCGCACTGACCCATGCGCAGGGCTCATTAAGGCGCACTGAGCCAGTGCGCATGACGCATCTCCGCAACGCGTCGTAGCGTGGAGTGGTGACATCACCGAGCAATCTGCCCCGCACCGTCGGCGAACTACGCGCCGCCGGTCATCGTGAACGGGGCGTCAAGCAGGAAATCCGGGAAAACCTACTGACCGCGCTGGCCGAAGGCGACGAGGTCTGGCCGGGCATCCTGGGCTTCGACGACACCGTCTTGCCCCAGCTGGAGCGGGCGCTAATCGCCGGTCATGACTTCGTTCTGCTCGGCGAACGCGGTCAGGGCAAGACCCGGCTACTGCGCGCGTTGGTCGGACTGCTTGATGAGTGGACGCCGGTGATCGCCGGGGCCGAACTGGGCGAGCATCCCTACTCGCCGATCACGCCGGAGTCGATCCGGCGGGCCGCCACACTGGGCGACGCCCTACCGGTGGAGTGGAAGCACCGCAGCGAGCGCTACACCGAGAAACTGGCCACCCCCGATACCAGCGTCGCGGACCTGGTCGGCGACATCGACCCGATCAAGGTCGCCGAGGGCCGCAGCCTCGGGGACCCGGAGACCATCGCCTACGGTTTGATTCCCCGCGCGCACCGCGGCATCGTCGCGGTCAACGAACTGCCCGACCTCGCCGAGCGCATCCAGGTGTCGATGCTCAACGTCATGGAGGAGCGCGACATCCAGGTCCGTGGTTACACGCTGCGCTTGCCGCTGGATGTGTTGGTGGTCGCCAGCGCCAACCCCGAGGACTACACCAATCGGGGGCGCATCATCACTCCGCTCAAAGACCGGTTCGGCGCGGAGATCCGGACCCACTACCCGCTCGAGCTGGACGCGGAGGTGGGCGTCATCGTTCAGGAAGCGCACCTCAGCGCGCAGGTACCCGACTACCTCATGCAGGTGATGGCCCGTTTTGCCCGGTACCTGCGGGAGTCCAACTCGATCGATCAACGGTCCGGGGTATCGGCGCGGTTCGCGATCGCCGCGACCGAGACCGTCGCAGCCGCTGCCCGGCACCGCGGCGCGGTGCTGGGGGAGACCGATCCGGTGGCTCGCGTGGTCGACCTGGGCACGGTGATCGACGTCCTGCGCGGCAAGCTGGAATTCGAGTCCGGCGAGGAAGGCCGCGAACAGGCCGTGCTCGAGCACCTGTTGCGCCGAGCGACCGCCGATACCGCGGCGCGTGTGCTGGGCGGCATCGACGTCGGTTCGTTGGTGACCGCGGTGGAGGGCGGTTCGGCGGTCACGACGGGCGAGCGGGTGTCAGCCAAGGACGTGCTGGCCGCGGTTCCGGGCCTGCCGGTCGTGGACAGAATCGCGGCAAAGCTTCATGCCCAGTCAGAGGGCGAGCGCGCCGCGGCGCTGGAACTGGCACTGGAGGCCTTGTATCTGGCCAAGCGAATCGACAAGGCGTCCGGGGAGGGTGAAACCGTCTATGGCTAAACCGGTTAAGGGGCACTCATCACGATACTCGGCGTACACCGGCGGGCCCGACCCGCTGGCCCCGCCGGTGGATCTGCGCGAGGCGCTCGAACAGATCGGCCAGGACGTCATGGCCGGCACCTCGCCGCGCCGTGCACTGTCCGAGCTGCTGCGCCGCGGCACCAAAAATATGCCCGGCGCCGACCGGCTGGCGGCCGAGGCGAACCGACGCCGACGGGAGTTGTTGCGCCGCAATAACTTAGACGGCACTCTGCAGGAGATCAAGAAACTGCTCGACGAGGCTGTGCTAGCCGAACGCAAGGAGCTGGCCCGCGCGCTCGACGACGACGCTCGCTTCGGCGAACTGCAGCTGGACGCGCTGCCGGCGTCGCCGGCCAAGGCCGTCCAGGAGCTTTCCGATTACAACTGGCGCAGCGCCGAGGCCCGCGAAAAGTACGAGCAGATCAAGGATCTGCTCGGCCGCGAGATGCTGGATCAGCGCTTCGCCGGGATGAAGCAGGCGCTGCAGGGGGCCACCGACGAGGATCGCCAGCGCGTCAACGAGATGTTGGACGACCTCAACGAGTTGCTGGACAAGCATTCTCGCGGTGAGGACACGCAACAGGATTTTCAAGACTTCATGGACAAGCACGGCGAGTTCTTCCCGGAGAACCCGCGCAATGTCGACGAGCTGCTGGACTCGCTGGCCAAGCGCGCCGCCGCCGCGCAGCGCTTCCGCAACAGTCTGAGCCCAGAGCAGCGTGCTGAACTGGATGCCTTGGCGCAGCAGGCATTCGGCTCACCGACACTGATGCAAGCGCTGAATCGGCTCGACGCACATCTGCAGGCCGCGCGGCCGGGTGAAGACTGGGCCGGGTCCGAGCAATTCTCCGGCGATAACCCGATGGGCATGGGCGAGGGCACCCAGGCACTGGCCGACATCGGCGAACTCGAGCAGCTGGCCGAGCAGCTGTCGCAGAGCTATCCGGGCGCCACGATGGATGACGTCGATCTCGACGCGCTGGCACGCCAACTCGGCGATCAGGCCGCCATCGACGCCCGAACGCTTGCCGAATTGGAACGCGCACTGGTCAACCAGGGATTCCTGGACCGTGGTTCCGACGGTCAGTGGCGACTCTCCCCAAAAGCCATGCGCAGGCTCGGCGAGACGGCGTTACGCGATGTGGTACAACAGCTTTCCGGTCGGCACGGCGAGCGTGACCATCGGCGCGCGGGGGCTGCCGGCGAACTCACCGGTGCGACTCGGCCCTGGCAGTTCGGTGACACCGAGCCGTGGAACATCTCCCGCACGCTGACCAACGCGGTACTGCGGCAGGCGGGTACCGCCACCCTGGATGGCCCCGTCGGCTCGCTGAAGATCACCGTCGACGACGTCGAGGTCTCCGAGACCGAGACACGCACGCAGGCCGCGGTGGCGCTGTTGGTTGATACCTCGTTTTCGATGGTGATGGAGAATCGCTGGCTGCCGATGAAGCAGACGGCGCTGGCGCTCAACCACCTGGTGTGCACACGATTTCGTTCGGATGCCTTGCAGATCATCGCGTTTGGCCGTTACGCCCGGACGGTGACAGCCGCTGAGCTCACGGGTCTCGAGGGCGTCTACGAGCAGGGCACTAATCTGCATCACGCGTTGGCGCTGGCGGGCCGTCACCTGCGGCGGCACCCCAACGCGCAGCCCGTCGTGCTGGTGGTGACTGATGGTGAGCCGACCGCTCACCTGGAGGACTTTGACGGCGACGGCACGACTGTGTTTTTCGACTACCCCCCGCATCCGCGGACCATCGCCCATACCGTGCGCGGGTTCGACGATATGGCCCGCCTCGGTGCGCAGATAACGATCTTCCGGCTGGGCAGCGACCCTGGTCTGGCACGGTTTATCGATCAGGTCGCCCGACGCGTCGAGGGACGGGTCGTGGTGCCCGATCTCGACGGCCTGGGAGCGGCCGTGGTGGGCGACTACCTGCGGTCCCGACGCCGCCGTCGGTAGCGTCTTAGCGTTGGGCTTGGCCACGCCGTTCAAGTGTTGGCCGCAGGACGCTCGTGGTCGCCTTTAACGCATGGCGATAGGAGCTCTCTGCGCCGGGTACAGGGACGAAGAAGGAGGAGACTATGAGCAACGTTCCCGCGATTGAAATCACTGACGCTGTGCGCATCCCGCAGCTTGGTTTCGGCGTGTATCAGATCGAACCCGAGCGGACCGCCGCAGCGGTGCGGAGGGCCCTTGACATCGGATACCGGCACATCGACACCGCCGAAATGTACGGAAACGAGAAGGAAGTCGGCCAAGGCATTCGCGACGCCGGTCTCGACCGGGCTGAGGTTTTCATCACAAGCAAGCTCAACAACGGCTTTCACAAGCCCGATGATGCGCGTCGCGCATTCGGTGAAACTCTGGAAGCCCTGAATTCCGATTACGTCGACCTGTTTCTCATCCACTGGCCGCTGCCCACGCTGTACGGTGGTGACTTCGTCTCGACCTGGAAAGTGTTCGAAGAGTTTGCACGGGGCGGACGCGCTCGCAGCATCGGTGTCTCGAATTTTCAGCCGGCACATCTGGATCGACTTGCCGAAGAGACCGACACCATCCCCGCGGTCAATCAGGTTGAGATTCATCCGTACTTCACCAATGAGAAGGTCCGCACCTACGCACGCGATCACGGCATCGCCATCGAGGCGTGGTCCCCGATTGCCCAGGGAAAGGTGCTCAAAGATCCGGTGATAAACCGCATCGCCAATGCCCGCGGCAAATCGCCGGCGCAGGTGGTGTTGCGCTGGCACATTCAGCGCGGCGACATCGTCTTTCCCAAATCGGTATCGCCGGATCGAATGAAATCCAATTTCGAGCTGTTTGACTTCGATTTGGATAGCTCCGACATGGATGCAATCTCGGCGCTGGATAAGGGTGAATCGGGCAGGACAGGCCCTAATCCGGACACCTTCGATTACGTGCCCGCCTGACGACCCGGTTCGCCACCAACGGGTAATGCGGTCGACATCCCGTTGCTAACCGGCTCGGCTGCGAATGCGGTAAGACGAGTCCGTTTGCTTGCTACGGGTGTGGCCTGCGGGCTTTGCGCCTGATACCCACGCCGCCCCATAGCGAAAAGCCGCGAATATTCACCTTCGGTGCTCCGGGGGTGCCCTGGCCGAGGACGTTGTGGTCAAAATTACCCATTACGCCGCGGCCGTGGATCTCGACGTTGACCTCAGGCGGCAGCAAAATGTTCTGCATACCCATGATCGACATCGCATGTATGTCGACCTCGGTCGAGGTGAAGTCGGCGTAGCGCAGATCCACCACCCCGCTGCCCCACAAGGTGAACGTGGTCAACTTCTTCGGCACATTCCATCGGCCGCGCCGCTCGAAGCCGCTCATCAGGGCCAGCAGCAGTGTGGACGGCGCCGGGTTGGGTTTGCCGCCCCTGCGCGGGCTTATCGGTGAATCCGGCAGGTCGGCCCTGAGCTGATCCAGCTCTTCATACGTTGTCGCCGCGTAAGCCCTGGTCAGGCGGTCTTCGTAGTCTTTCATCTGCAGGCGGCCCTGCTCGGCTGCGTACGCCAGCAACTGCGCAATCTGTATGCGATCAGTGTCGGCCGCACGCGACGATTCGTCGCGCGTGTCCTTCGCATCGCGTTGCGCTGAGTTGCTCATCACCCACGAGCCTACGACGTCCAGCTTTTGCTGCAAGAGGATTGGCTAAACTGCAACCTTCCACCGGGTCGGACCGTTCTGGCCCGTCTCCTTGTTTGACACCTGGCTAACTTATCCAGCTGGGGGCACGCTTTTGCAGGAACGCCAGCATGCCTTCGCGGGCTTCGTCGGATACGAAAAGCCGGGCCGATTCCTCGGCGAGCCGTTCGGAATCGCGGTCGAACCCTTCCAGCACCGCAGCGGTGGTCAGCGCCTTCGAGGCCGCAAGCCCCTGAGGCGAACCGCGGCCCATATCGGCGACCATTTTCTCCACGGCGGCGTCGACGTCCTCGGCGGCCATCGTGATCAGTCCGATGTCCGCCGCTTCGCCGGCATCGAATGTCTCCCCGGTCAGGTAGTAGCGCGCGGCGGCCCGCGCCGACATTTTCGGCAGCAGGGTCAGCGAGATGATCGCCGGGGCGACGCCGATCCGGGCTTCGGTGAGCGCGAAGGTGCTGCGTGGACCGGCGACGGCGATGTCGCAGGCACCAATGAGGCCAAACCCGCCTGCCCGGACATGCCCATTGATAGCGGCGATCACCGGGCGCGGCGACTCGACGATGGCGCGCAATAGTGCGGTCAGTTCACGGGCCCGGGCGACGGCCATGTCGAAAGGGTTGCCGCTGCTGGCTTCACTCAGGTCGGCACCGGCGCAGAAGGTGCCGCCGGTGTGCCCCAGCACCACCACGCGCACGGCCGGATCCGCCGCGGCGTCACGCAGCCCCTGGTGAAGTTGGTTGACGAGCGCGGTAGACAGTGCGTTGCGATTATGGGGCGAGTTCAGGGTCAGCCGCGCGAACGGGCCTCCGGAGTCGGCCGGGCCGACGTACTCGACGAGCGTTTCCATCAGTAGGACCGGGGCAGGCCAAGCGATGTCTGCGCCACGAAGTTCAGCACCATCTCGCGGCTGACCGGGGCGATTCGCCCCAGCCGGGATGAGGCCAGCATGGCGGCAACGCCGTACTCCTTGGTCAGCCCGTTGCCGCCCATTGACTGCACGGCCTGGTCGACCGAGCGGGTAGCTGCCTCGGCTGCAGCGTATTTGGCCATGTTGGCGGCCTCGGCCGCGCCCATGTCGTCACCGCTGTCGTAGAGCGTCGCGGCCTTTTGCATCATCAACTTGGCCAGTTCGACCTCAATGTGACACTGCGCCAAGGGATGTGACAGGCCTTGGTGCGCACCGATCGGCGTGGACCAGACCTGGCGGGTCTTGACGTAGTCGACGGCCTTGTTCAACGCGAATCGTCCCATGCCTACGGAGCTGGCCGCGCCCATGATCCGCTCGGGATTCAGGCCCGCGAAAAGCTGTGCGATCGCGGCATCTTCGGCTCCGACCAGCGCTTCGGCGGGCAGCCGGACATCGTCGAGGAAGACCTGGAACTGCCGTTCGGGGCTGATCAGCTCCATTTCGATTGGCGTGTAGGTAAAGCCGGGAGCATCGGTGGGCACCACGAACAGCGCCGGGCGCAGTTTGCCGGTCTTGGCCTCCTCGGTGCGACCCACCACCAGCACCGCCTGCGCTTGGTCGATGCCGGAGATGTAGACCTTCTGGCCCTTGAGAATCCAGTCGCTGCCGTCGCGACGGGCGGTGGTGGTGATCTTGTGCGAGTTGGATCCGGCGTCGGGCTCGGTGATCGCGAACGCCATCGTCAGGGAGCCGTCGGCAATGGAGGGAATCCAGCGCTTCTTCTGCTCTTCGGTGCCGAACTTACTGATGATGGTGCCGTTGATGGCGGGCGACACGACCATCAGCAACAGTGCGCTGCCTGCGGCCGCCATTTCCTCCATCACCAGTGACAGTTCGTACATTCCGGCGCCGCCACCGCCGTACTCTTCGGGCAGATTCACCCCGAGGAAGCCGAGTTTTCCTGCCTCCGACCACAACTCGGTGGTGTGCTGGTGAGCGCGCGCCTTCTCCAGGTAGTACTCACTGCCGTACTTGGACGCCCATTCGGCCACCGCCTTTCGCAGGGCCCGGCGTTCTTCGTTTTCGATGAAGCTGGTATCGGTCATTTTCAATCTCCTTCGTGGGCACCTTCGGATGCGGGCGCTTCTACTCGTGCTAGGACGGCGCCGACGTCGACTTGCTGACCGGTCTTGACGTTGAGCTCGACGAGCACACCGTCGGACGGGCGCGGTGATGGTGTGTTCCATCTTCATCGCCTCGAGCCAGATCAATGCCTGACCGGCGCTGACGGTCTCGCCGACCGCGGCGCCGAGTCGGATGACGTTGCCGGGCATGGGCGCTACCAGAGACCCCTGTTCGACGGCCGAACCCGGCTCCGGGAAGCGCGGCAGCGCGACCAGGTGAACGGGTCCGCGCGCCGAGTCGACGTAGACATCGTCGCCGTATCGCGCGACCGCGAAGCTGCAGGCCACGCCGTCACCGTCGGCCAGCACGACCTCATCCGGCGTGGACGAGACCAGACGAACCGGCTCGTCGCCGGCAAGCACCAATCCGATTCTGGTGAACCGATATTCGACCCGGTGCTCGTTGCCGTCACGTCGTCGCGGTAGCTCTTGACCTGATAGCCCGACGTCAGGTTTCGCCAGCCACTGGGTATTGAGCCGAGGACGGGGGCCGTCGCGCGATTATGCGCGGCGTCGGCAAGCGCAGCGGCGATCGCGGACAACCGGACGACGGCGGCGTCGGCCAGAGGTGCCGACAGTTTCGCCAGACCGTGCGTGTCGAAAAACGCAGTATCGGTGGCGCCGTCGAGGAATGCCGGGTGCCGCAGTACGTTGACCAGCAGCTCACGGTTGGTGCGTACGCCGTGCAAGCGGGTGCGGGCCAGGGCGTCGGCGAGCACCAACGCTGATTGCCGGCGCGTCGGTGCGTACGAGATGAGCTTGGCCAGCATCGGATCATAGTGAATCGACACGGTGGAACCGGCGACGATGCCGGAATCGAGCCGAATACCGGTGCGCTGTCCCAGCGTGCAGAACTGCGCCCGGATTGCCGGCACGTCGATGCAGTACACGCGGCCGGCTTGCGGCTGCCAGCCCTGTGCAGGATCCTCGGCATAAACCCGGGCCTCGATCGAATACCCGTGGGCGGTAGGAGGTTCGGTATCCAGTCGGTCGCCGTCGGCGATCGCGAGCTGAAGTTCGACGAGGTCGAGGCCGGTGGTCTCCTCGGTCACCGGATGCTCAACCTGCAGCCGGGTGTTCATCTCCAGAAAGTAGAACTCGCCGTCAGCATCGGCGAGGAACTCAACCGTCCCGGCGCCCGTATAGCCGATCGCGCCGGCAGCCAGTCGGGCCGCGTCGAACAGCTTGGCCCGCATGCCCGGTGTGCGCTCGACCAAGGGGGAGGGGGCCTCTTCGATGATCTTCTGGTGACGGCGCTGAATGGAGCATTCCCGTTCCCCGACGGCCCACACCGTGCCGTGGGCGTCGGCGAGGACTTGAACCTCCACGTGGTGTCCGGTGGGCAGGTAGCGCTCACAGAACACGGTCGGGTCGCCGAATGCGGACTGCGCCTCGCGCTGGGCAGCGGCGACTTCGCCAGGCAGAGCAGATAATTCGCGTACCACCCGCATCCCGCGACCGCCGCCACCCGCGGAGGCCTTGACCAGCACCGGCAGCTGCGCCTCGGTGACCGCGTCGGGGTCGAGTTCGTCGAGCACGGGAACTCCGGCGGCGGCCATGAGCTTCTTGGACTCGATCTTGGAGCCCATCGCCCGCACCGCATCCACCGGCGGCCCGATCCAGGTCAGGCCTGCGTCCTGCACGGCGGCTGCGAAATCAGCATTCTCCGAGAGGAATCCGTAGCCGGGATGCACCGCGTCGGCGCCGGCGGCGCGGGCGGCCGCGATGATCGCCTCGGCATTCAGATAGTCATTGGTGTTCGGCAGCCGTACCCGGGCGTCGGCCTCGGCGACGTGTGGCGCGGTGGCGTCGGGGTCGGTGTATACGGCGACGGTACCCACACCCAGCCGCCGACAGGTGGCGAACACCCGCCGGGCGATCTCGCCCCGGTTGGCAACCAGTACTCGAGTGATTCCCATGGGGCTCACATCCGGAAAACGCCGAAGTTCGACGTCCCCTTGATCGGGCCATTGGCGATGGCGGACAGACACATTCCCAGCACCGTGCGGGTGTCGCGCGGGTCGATCACCCCGTCGTCGTAGAGCATCCCGGACAACACCAGGGGCAGTGACTCGGCTTCGATCTGGCCCTCGACGGCGGCTCGCATCGCGGCGTCGGCCTGCTCGTCGACCTGCTGCCCGCGTGCTTCGGAGGCCGCCCGAGCAACGATCGACAAGACGCCCGCCAGCTGGGCGCCGCCCATCACCGCGGATTTGGCGCTGGGCCAAGCGAACAGGAATCGAGGGTCATAGGCGCGCCCGCACATGCCGTAGTGGCCCGCTCCATACGACGCGCCGATCAGCAGCGAGATGTGCGGGACGGTCGAGTTGGACACGGCGTTGATCATCATCGAGCCATGCTTGATCATGCCGCCCTCTTCGTAGTCCTTGCCGACCATGTAGCCAGTGGTGTTGTGCAGGAACAACAACGGCGTATCGCAGCGGTTTGCCAGCTGAATGAACTGGGTGGCTTTCTGCGACTCCTCGCTGAACAGCACTCCGCGCGCGTTGGCCAGGATGCCGAGCGGGTAGCCGTGCAGTTGAGCCCAGCCGGTCACCAGCGACGAACCGTACATCGGCTTGAATTCGTCGAAGTCGGAACCATCGACGATGCGGGCGATCACCTCACGAGGGTCGAACGGGATACGCAAATCCGAGGGCACGATGCCGATCAGCTCCTCGGCATCGAACAGTGGCTCGGTGACCGGCCCCGGCGCGGGTCCTTGTTTGACCCAGTTCAGCCGGGCCACGATGCGTCTTCCGATGCGGATCGCGTCCAGTTCGTCAATGGCGAAGTAGTCGGCCAAACCTGAAGTGCGGGCATGCATTTCTGCACCGCCGAGTGATTCGTCGTCGGACTCTTCACCGGTTGCCATCTTGACCAGCGGGGGACCGGCCAAAAAGACCTTTGAGCGTTCCTTGATCATCACGACGTGGTCGGACATCCCCGGAATGTAGGCCCCACCCGCGGTGGAGTTGCCGAACACCAGCGCGATGGTGGGAATCCCGGCCGCCGACAGCCGGGTCAGGTCCCGGAACATCTGTCCACCGGGGATGAAGATTTCTTTCTGGGTGGGCAGGTCCGCGCCGCCAGATTCCACCAGCGAAATCACCGGCAGCCGGTTTTGGAAGGCGATTTGGTTGGCCCGCAGTATCTTTCGAAGTGTCCATGGATTGCTCGTTCCGCCTTTGACCGTTGGGTCGTTGGCGACGATCATGCATTCCACGCCCGATACCGAGCCGATGCCGACGACCAGGCTGGCGCCGATCTGGAACGCGCTGCCCCAGGCTGCCAGCGGGCTCAGTTCCAGAAACGGGGAATCCGGGTCGACGAGCAGCTCGATGCGTTCCCGGGGGGTCAACTTGCCTCGGGCGTGGTGACGCTCGACGTACTTGGGACCGCCGCCGGCAAGCGCTTTGGCGAGTTCAGTGTCGATCTCAGCGAGCTTTGTGGTCGCCGCTGACGCCGCCTCGTTGTAGGCGGGAGCCTGCGGATCGAGTGTGGACTGCAGCACGGTCATGATTGATATCCAAGGATTTTCGCGGCCAGTGAGGTGAGGATTTCGGTGGTCCCGCCTCCGATGCCCAGGATCCGCATGTCCCGGTATTGGCGTTCGACTTCGCACTCGGCCATGTAACCCATACCGCCGAATAGCTGGACGGCTTGGTTGGCGACCCATTCTCCGGCCTCGACGGCGGTGTTCTTGGCGAAGCACACTTGCGCGATCAGGTTGGTCTCGCCGGCGAGCTGGCGCTCCACTATGTTGTGCGCATACACCCGGGCGACATCAAT
Organism: uncultured Actinomycetota bacterium; assembly: GCA_963730415.1. Taxonomy (GTDB): domain Bacteria; phylum Actinomycetota; class Actinomycetes; order Mycobacteriales; family Mycobacteriaceae; genus Mycobacterium. The sequence goes on from CAVSSC010000019.1 coordinate 129,407, forward strand.
GCGGCGGGCCATCTCGGCCAGGGTGTTCTGCACCGACTGGCGCGAGATCAGCGGTCGGCCGAACGTCTCGCGGTCGCGGCACCAGGCCACGGTGATGTCCAGGCACCGTTGAGCACTCGAATACGCCTGCGCAGCAAGGCCGATGCGCTCGGAGACGAAGGCCTGTGCGATCTGAGCGAATCCGCTGTTCTGGGCGCCGATGAGATTGGCTGCCGGCACGCGCGCGTCGACGAAGGACAGCTCCGCGGTGTCTGAGGACCGCCACCCCATCTTGTCCAACTTGCGGCTGACCTCAAAGCCGGGTGTGCCCTTCTCGATCACCAGCAACGAAACCCCGGCTGCGCCAGGGCCGCCCGTGCGCACCGCGGTGACGACGTAGTCGGCGCGTACTCCCGAGGTGATGTAGGTCTTGGCGCCGTTGACGACATAGTGGTCGCCGTCTAAGACCGCCGCGGTGCGCAGGTGCCCGACGTCCGAACCGCCGCCGGGTTCGGTGATGGCGAGCGCGCCAATTTTTTCGCCGGCCAACGTCGGCCGCACAAACGTGTCGATCAGCCGTGCGTCGCCGGATGCGATCATGTGCGGCACCGCGATGCCACAGGTGAACAGTGACGCGAAGACGCCTCCCGGTGCGCCGGCCTGATGCACTTCTTCGCAGATGATCACCGAGTCGGCGCCGTCGCCGCCGCCCCCGCCGACCGCTTCGGGAAAGCCCGCGCCCAGCAGGCCGGCCGCCCCGGCGCGCCGGTGCAAGTCGCGTGGCAAGTCGCCGTTGCGCTCCCACTCGTCGACGTTGGGCAGGATCTCGCGTTCGGTGAAGGAGTGCACCGTCTTTCGCAACTGTTCGCGCTCCGGCGTGGTCCAGATACTCACAGTGTCGTGGAAAAGATTCACAACAGCCTTTCCGGGATATCGACGTAGCGGCCGCGCAGCCATTCGCCCAGCCCCTTGGCCTGGGGGTCGAAACGAGCCTGGTAGGCGACGCCTTGACCGAGGATGCCGTCGATGACGAAGTTCACTGCGCGCAAATTGGGCAGCACATGGCGGGTGACCTCCAAGTCTGCCGCCTCGGGCAGCAGCTCCTTGAGCAGCTCGACGGTCAGCGTGTTGGCCAGCCATCGCCATTGTTCGTCGGTGCGGACCCAGACCCCGACGTTGGCCGACCCGCCCTTGTCGCCGCTGCGGGCCCCGGCGATGCGGCCCAGCGGCACCCTGCGCACCGGGCCGGCCGCAAGCGGCTCCGGCAACGGCGCGGGATCGGCGGGCGCCAGTTCCAAAGTGTCGGCGGCGCTTGGGATATCGGTACGGGTGCCGTCGGCGTGCACCGCGATGTGCGGCACTTGCTTGGCGTCGACGTAGCCGGGTGTGAACACGCCGTAGACCTGACCTTCGCCCGGGGGGGCGGTCACGTGAAAGCCCGGATAACTGGCGAGAGCCAATTCCACTGCGGCCGAGGAGAACTGGCGCCCAACATTGGCGGGATCAGGGTCGCGGACCACGCAGTGCAGCAGGGCGCTGGCGGCTTCTTCGGTATCGGCGTCGGTGTGGTCGGTGCGGGCCAGCGACCACTGAAGCTCGGCGGGCTTGACGGTGAGCGCGGCCTCAAGCTGCCGGCGCACCAAGTCGGCCTTGGCCTCGATGTCCAGACCGGTCAGCACGAATGTCATGGAGTTGCGGAATCCGCCGATGCTGTTCAGCGACACCTTGTAGGTGGGCGGCGGCGGTTCGCCGAGCACGCCGCTGATGCGGATCCGGTCGGGGCCTTCGGCAGACAGCTCGATGGTGTCCATCCGGGCGGTGACATCGGGGTTGGCGTAGCGCGCGCCGCTGATCTCGTAGAGCAACTGCGCGGTGACGGTGTCGACGCTGACCAAGCCGCCGGTGCCGGGGTGCTTGGTAATCACCGACGAGCCGTCGGCGTTGACCTCGGCCAGTGGGAAACCGGCGTGGGTCAGGTCGGGCACCTCGGCAAAGAACGAGTAGTTGCCGCCGGTGGCCTGGACACCGCATTCGATGACATGGCCGGCGACCACGGCGCCGGCGAGTTCGTTGTAATGGGTGGGTCCCCAACCGAAGTGCGCCGCCGCCGCCCCGACAATCACCGAGGCGTCGGTGACCCGGCCGGTGACGACGACGTCGGCTCCATCAATGAGGCAATCGACAATCCCCCACGCGCCCAAGTAGGCGTTCGCGGTCAGCGGCGCACCAAGCCCAAGTTCCGCTGCACGCGACAACAGGTCGTCACCTTCCACATGGGCGATCCGGGCGCCGATACCCAGGCGTTCGGCCAGGACGCGTATCGCGTCGGCCAGCCCGGCGGGGTTGAGGCCGCCGGCGTTGGCGACGATGCGAACCCCGCGGTCGCAAGCCTCACCCAGGCAGCCTTCGAGTTGAGTCAGGAAGGTCTTGGCGTAGCCGCGGTCGGGGTGCTTCATCCGGTCGCGGCCAAGGATCAGCATGGTCAGTTCGGCCAGGTAGTCGCCGGTGAGGTAGTCCACGTCTCCGCCGGTGAGCATCTCGCGCATCGCCGATAGCCGGTCGCCGTAGAACCCCGAGCAGTTCGCAATCCGGACCGGGCCGCCACCAGGAGCAGAGGCCATGCACGTCCTCCATTCAGGGATTCACCGGTGAGCGCAAACCAACCAACCAACCGGTAGGTTAGCGGGTAGCGCCGGTGTCACGTCAAGGATCCCACTTTGTTGCTGGTGGTCCTGTCGGCGCCCGGCCGGGGGCGTTTGTGCCCCGCATGGGCGCCCATTTTGGCGACCAGCAGGCATGCGACTATTCTGGAGCACAATCGTCGCCCGTTCGGCCTGCCGGCCATGCCGCGCGACATGCCGACCCGAAGCCCCACCATGAGGAGTTAGGCCCGACCATGGCCGTACCCAAGCGCAGGATGTCGCGCGCGAATACCCGAAGCCGGCGCGCGCAGTGGAAAGCCACCCGGACGGAGCTCGTCGGCGTGACGGTCGCAGGTCAGCGGCACAAAGTGCCGCGCAGGCTGCTCAAGGCGGCCCGTCTTGGTCTCATCGATCTCGACCGGCGCTAATCAACATCCGGCGCGCCTCTCAGGCCGCTCTCAGGCGCTAGGACGAAACTAGGGGCCGTGCGGATACTGGTCGTCGACGACGATCGCGCGGTGCGTGAGTCCCTGCGCAGGTCGCTTTCTTTCAATGGCTACTCGGTCGAGTTGGCCCATGACGGGGTCGAGGCCCTCGACATCATTGCCAGCGATCGGCCCGACGCGCTCGTCCTGGATGTGATGATGCCGCGTCTGGACGGCCTCGAGGTGTGCCGTCACCTCCGCAGCACCGGTGACGATCTGCCGATCTTGGTGCTTACCGCCCGCGATTCGGTTTCCGAGCGGGTTGCCGGGTTAGATGCCGGCGCGGACGACTATCTGCCGAAGCCGTTCGCCCTCGAAGAACTGTTGGCCCGGATGCGGGCGCTGCTGCGCCGCACCAAGCCAGATGATGCCGGCGAATCGGTGGCCATGATGTTCTCCGACCTGACTTTGGACCCGGTGACCCGCGAAGTCACTCGCGGGCAACGCCAAATCAGTCTGACGCGCACCGAGTTCGCATTGCTGGAAATGTTGATCGCCAACCCGCGGCGGGTGCTCACCCGCAGTCGCATCCTCGAAGAGGTATGGGGATTCGACTTTCCCACATCGGGCAATGCGCTGGAGGTCTACGTAGGCTATCTGCGCCGCAAAACCGAAGCCGACGGTGAGCCGCGACTGATCCACACGGTACGCGGTGTGGGTTACGTCCTTCGGGAGACGCCGCCGTGATGATCCAATTCCAACGATGATCCGGTTCCACCGGCACCAGCGCGCACCGCTGCGCGCCACCAGCTCGTTGTCCCTGCGGTGGCGGGTCATGCTGCTGGCGATGTCGATGGTCGCTATGGTCGTCGTGCTGATGGCATTCGCCGTCTATGCAGTGATTTCGGCTGCGCTGTACGACGATATCGACAACCAACTGCAAAGCCGGGCGCAGCTGCTGATCGCCAGTGGTTCGCTGGCCGCTGATCCCGGAAAAGCCATCGAAGGCACCGCTTACTCGGACGTCAACGCGATGCTGGTGAATCCGGGCCACTCGATCTACACCGCCCAGCAGCCGGGTCAGACCCTGCCGGTCGGTTCGCCGGAAAAGGCGGTCATCCGCGGTGATCTGTTCATGTCGCGGCGCACCGCATCGGATCAACGAATCCTTGCCATCCACCTACCCAACGGCAGTTCGCTATTGATCTCCAAGAGCCTGAAACCGACCGAAGCGGTGATGACCAAACTGCGCTGGGTGCTGCTCATCGTCGGCGGCATCGGCGTCGCGGTCGCAGCGGTGGCGGGAGGCATGGTCACCAGAGCCGGGCTGCGTCCGGTGGCTCGTCTGACCGAAGCGGCCGAGCGGGTGGCGCGTACCGACGACCTGCGGCCCATCCCTGTGTTCGGTAGCGACGAATTGGCCAGGCTCACTGAGGCATTCAACTTGATGCTGCGGGCGTTAGCCGAGTCCCGCGAGCGGCAGGCACGGCTGGTCACCGATGCCGGACACGAGTTGCGCACCCCGCTGACGTCATTGCGGACCAACGTCGAACTGCTGATGGCGTCGATGGAACCAGGAGCGCCTCGGCTACCCGAGCAGGAGATGGTCGACCTGCGCGCCGACGTGCTGGCGCAGATCGAGGAATTATCCACGCTGGTAGGCGATTTGGTGGACCTTACTCGTGACGACGTCGGCCAGGTGGTGCACGAGCCGGTCGACATGTCCGAGGTAGTCGATCGCAGCCTGGAGCGAGTCAGGCGGCGGCGCAACGATATCCAATTCGACGTCGAAGTGAACCCCTGGCAGATGTACGGTGACGCTGCCGGGCTGTCGCGCGCGGTGCTGAACCTCTTGGACAACGCGGCCAAGTGGAGCCCGCCGGGCGGTCATGTCAGTGTCAGAATGCGCCAACTCGATGCGTCGCACGCCGAACTGGTGGTCGCCGACCGTGGCCCGGGGATTCCACCGCACGAGCGCCGTCTGGTGTTCGAGCGGTTCTACCGCTCGACGACGGCACGGGCCATGCCGGGTTCGGGACTTGGGCTGGCCATCGTCAAAAAGGTAGTGCTCAACCACGGCGGGTTGCTTCGCGTCGAGGACACCGTGCCGGGAGGGCAGCCCCCGGGGACCTCCTTTTACGTGCTGTTTCCCGGCCGGCCCATGCCGGTTTCGACGTACCCGACGCCTGCTGCCGACACCGGAAACACCGGTACAGAAGCCAGGACCGAACCTGCCGTACCCGTGGCCGGCAACGAGGAGAACTCTCGGGAATCGGCGAACGTTATCTCAGTGGACTCTCAGTCCGCGCGGGCAAGGTAGTTCTGCAGCTACTGTTGAACCGAGCCGAGTCGAGCCCGACGATGAGCCGTAATACTGAAATAAGAGGAAGAGCGACTTAGCGACATGACGAATGACCCGAGGTATTCGCCACCGCCGCAGCAGCCGGGGTACCGTCCCGCGCCAAATCAGCCTGCGCCCGTCCCGAGCCATCCGGGGACCTCTGCTTATGCCCACGGGCATCAGCAACCGTATAACCAGCAATTCGACTGGCGCTATCAGTCGCAGCCGTCGCAGACAACCCAGTTCCGTCAGCCCTACGAGCCATTCAGCGGCACCGGGCCGGGCCGGATACCTGGGGGTACTGGGGCAGGCCCGATACCTGGGGGGCCCGGGGCGGGTCCAATCCCCGGGATGCTGCCGCCGATGCCTCCCCCGCCGGCCCCCCAAAAACGGTCTCGTGCAGGGCTCTTGGCCGTGGGCGCATTGGCCATCGCGGTGGTGTCGGCCGGTATCGGCGGCGCCGCGGCAACGATTGTCGAGCTGGGTACGCACACCGCCGGCGGCAATGGGCACAGCATAATCGGCGGGGCGCCCAGCGTCCCGGCCGCAAACATGCCGCCGGGCAGCGTCGAACAGGTCGCCACCAAGGTGGTGCCCAGCGTTGTCATGCTGGAGACCGATCTGGGTCGCCAGTCCGAAGAGGGTTCCGGCATCATCTTGTCGGCCGATGGGCTGGTTCTGACCAACAACCACGTGGTCGCGGCTGCCGCCAGTCCGCCGAAAGCCCCTGGCGCACCTGGTGCGCCTGGTGCACCTGGTGGTCCGGCACCAAAAACGACAGTGACCTTCTCCGACGGCCGCACCGCGTCGTTCACGGTTGTTGGTGCCGATCCGACCAGTGATATCGCCGTGATTCGGGTGCAGGGCGTTTCCGGGCTCACCCCCATTTCGTTGGGCTCTTCGTCGGATCTGCGTGTCGGCCAGCCGGTGGTGGCGATCGGGTCACCGTTGGGTCTGTCGGGCACGGTGACCACCGGCATCGTCAGTGCCCTCAACCGGCCGGTGTCCACGACCGGCGAGTCGGGTAACCAAAACACCGTGCTGGACGCGATTCAGACCGATGCCGCCATCAACCCGGGTAACTCCGGCGGCGCGTTGGTCAACATGAGCGGCCAGCTGGTGGGCGTGAACTCGGCGATCGCCACCTTGGGCGCTGATTCGCCGGATGCCCAGAGCGGCTCGATCGGGCTCGGCTTTGCGATTCCGGTCGATCAAGCCAAACGCATCGCCGACGAGTTGATCAGTACCGGCAAGGCGTCACACGCCTCACTCGGCGTGCAGGTGACCAATGACAAAGGCTCCCCGGGCGCCAAGGTTGTCGACGTCGTGGCGGGCGGTGCGGCCGCGACCGCCGGAGTGCCCAAGGGTGTGGTCGTCACCAAGGTCGACGACCGCCCGATCAACAGCGCCGACGCATTGGTGGCGGCCGTGCGGTCCAAAGCGCCCGGCGACAAGATATCGCTGACCTTCCAGGATCCCGCTGGTGGCAGCCGTACCGTGCCGGTCACCCTGGGGAAGGCGGATCAGTAATGAGAGTCGATGAGCCGTTGTCGGAGCTCGGATATACGGTTGCACCCATGGAATCGGGTGCGGAGTTGGTAGTCGGCCGGGCTCTGGTCGTGGTGGTCGACGATCGCACCGCCCACGGGGACGAGGATCATAGTGGGCCGCTGGTTACCGAACTGCTGACCGAGGCGGGATTCGTCGTCGACGGTGTGGTGGCGGTCGCGGCTGACGAGGTCGAGATTCGCAATGCGCTGAACACCGCGGTGATCGGTGGGGTGGACCTGGTGGTCTCTGTCGGCGGGACGGGCGTCACGCCGCGCGATGTCACTCCGGAGGCCACCCGCGAAATTCTGGATCGGGAAATCCTTGGTATCGCAGAAGCCGTTCGCGCCTCGGCACTGTCCGCAGGGATCATCGACGCCGGATTGTCACGCGGTCTGGCCGGTGTGTCCGGAAGTACGTTGGTGGTCAACCTGGCCGGTTCCCGTTATGCGGTGCGCGACGGAATGGCGACGCTGAATCCGCTGGCCGCTCAGATCATCGGGCAGTTGTCGAGCCTGGAGATCTGAACGCCTTAAAACTCGCGGTGACGAGTCACTGTGACTCGGCGTCCGCGCGGGGTCCGTGGGCCGGAGGGGGTGTCGTGGTTGTTCCACCGTGCTTGCCGGATGAGTCTCCGTTGGTCTGGGCGAGAAGGTCGCGGATTTCGGTGAGCAGGACGATCTGGGCGTCGTCTGCCTGCTCGATCTCACCACGCTTGCGCAGCGTGTTGTAGGGGAGCACGACGAAGAAGTACACCACGATCGCGACCAGCAAAAAGTTGATCGCGGCCGACACCAGGACGTTCAGGTCGATGGTCTGGCCGCCGCCGATGCTGATACGCAGGATGCCGACACTCGACTGTTGGTTGACGCCGACCCGGTTGATCAGCGGCGCGATGATGCTGTCGGTGAACTTGGTGACCAATGCAGTGAACGCAGTACCGATGACCACCGCGACGGCCAGGTCGACGATGTTGCCCCGGGAGAGAAACTCCTTGAACCCTTTGAACATGGGAGGTCCTTTCTGGACTGGCAGCGTTTGCTGCAGGTCGCGCGGCGAGCGGCGGCCAGGCAGTCAGTGCAGGGTGAGCGTCACCGCCTGACCCAGCGCCGAGCCTGCCACCGTGTTCGCCACGCGAGCCGGCAGCGCGACCAACACTACGCGGTCGTTGTCCGCAGCCTGGACTTTTTGCTTGGCCGACACAAGGACCACGACAGCGTCGGTCGCCACCACCTTGGGGACTGCCTGGGTGATCTCCTGCGAACCGGTGGCCGGTGCGGCCAGCACGTCAACGACATCGCCGACGCGAACAAGGTCGATCAAAGCGCTGTCCGCCAGATGCAGCGGCACAATGCGGGCGCCGGGTCCCGCCGTCGACTCGGCCAGCCGGCTGCCCAGTAACCGGACATCGGTGAGCACCTCGCCACGCCTCGTCGGGCCGGCCAGCTGTCGAACCGACCACGGCGCCCAGGTCGGCTTGTGACCCGTCGGGAACAGTTGAGGCCAAACGCTTTTCGAGCCGGACATCGTCGGGGGTCAACGCGGTACCGGGGCGCAGGTCGCGCTCGGCCACCACCACCTCGGCATAATCACCGGCTGGATTGGAGCGCAGCGTCGCGACGCCGGCCAGCACGACGAGCCCGCCTGCGGCGACTCGCCGTGCCAGCACGGTCCGAGTCCAGTCCGGACGCAGCCACAGCGATAGTCGGCTGAACAAGCTTGGGTTCAGCGATGATTCGCCCACGCCGCAACGGTAAGCGCAACGCGGCCGCTCCGAATGCCGGTCGGAAATGCCTTTGTGGATAACCTGTTAGCTCGTGGCGGCCGCGGTGGACGGCGTGGAGCTGCTGCTCGACTTCTCGCCCGACCCGGACTTCTCACCCGATCCAGACTTTTCGCTCGATCCCGAACTCGATGCTGAGTCGCTCGTCGAGGACCCGTTGGTGGCACTCGTCGACTTCTTGGCGGACTCCCGGCTGTCGGTGCGGTAAAAGCCGCTGCCTTTGAACACCACGCCGACGGAGTTGAAACGCTTGCGCAGCCGACCGGAGCAGCGTTCGCATGTCGTCAGCGCATCGTCGGTGAAGGCTTGCACGATGTCGAAGCGGTCGCCGCACTCGGTGCACTGGTAGCTGTAAGTCGGCACAAAAACCTCCGGATGATTCCAAGCTGGTTAGCACTCTAGCGTCTCAAGTGCTAAAACCGCCACGTGACATGTCTCATTCCCGATGTGTCATCAGGGAATGAGAGCGATCACTCCTCCGTGCGGCGTGAGCGCATGGGTCATCAGTATGTCGTGCGGCTCAGCCGGCAACTCGTCGACCAACTCCGTGTCGCGTACCACCGCGATCAGGCGCGCTTGCGGGTTGCGACCGCGTAGCGAGCGATCGTAGAAACCTTGACCCCGGCCCAGCCGCACACCGGAGCGGTCGACTGCCAGCGCCGGCACCAGCACCAGGCCGGCCTCGGCCAGGGCTGACGCCGGCAGCCACGGCTCCGGCGGCTCGAGCAACCCCCAGCGCCCGCAGGTGAGTGTGCCGGGCCGGTATTCCCCCCAGCGCAGCGGCAATGCAGTGTTGTCAGCAGTGGTGCGCGCAACCGGCAGCAGCACTCGTCCTGACCGCCGCAGCAACATATCCACCATCTCGATAGACCCCGGCTCCGTGCCCACCGGCACGTACGCGCAGACCGTGCTGCCGCTGCTCACCACGACCTCCAGCTGCTCGCGCAGCATTCGCGCTTCGGCGGCCCGAACGTCGTCGGCAACGCGCCGCCGGGCCGCCAGCAGCTGTTCCCGCAACGCAGCCTTGCTCATGGTCGCCATGCCTCAACCATGACAGCCAGGGCTTTCCCGGCGCCACATCGACTCGGCAAACCGAATGCGGGTTATCGTGTGAACGATGTCATGCCCAATCGTGGTGGTTCCACGCACGGCGATCGTGCCCGCCGCCGGTCTTGGTACCCGCTTTTTGCCCGCGACGAAAACGATCCCCAAGGAGCTGCTGCCGGTCGTCGATACCCCCGGCATAGAGCTGGTCGCCGCCGAGGCGGCTGAGGCCGGTGCCGAACGCCTGGTGATCATCACCTCCGAGGGCAAGGACGGCGTCGTCGCGCATTTCGTCGAAGACCTGGTGCTGGAGGGCACGCTCGAGGCGCGCGGCAAGAAAGCCATGCTCGACAAGGTGCGCCGCGCCCCGGCGCTGATCAAGGTCGAGTCCGTCGTGCAGACCGAACCGCTCGGACTTGGCCATGCCATCGGCTGCGTGGAGCCCACGCTGGCGGCGGACGAGGACGCCGTGATGGTGCTGCTGCCCGATGACTTGGTGCTGCCCACCGGCGTACTCGAGACGATGTCGAAGGTGCGGGCCGACCACGGCGGCACGGTGTTGTGTGCCATCGAGGTAGCGCCCGACGAGATCAGCGCCTACGGGGTTTTCGATGTCGAGCCGGTCCCCGGCGATGACAACCCCGACGTGCTGAAGGTCAACGGCATGGTCGAGAAGCCGAAGCCCGAGGACGCCCCTTCGATGTATGCCGCGGCCGGCCGCTACGTGCTCGACCGCGCCATCTTCGATGCGTTGCGCCGCATCGACCGCGGGGTCGGCGGCGAAGTGCAGCTCACCGATGCGATCGCATTGCTGATTTCAGAGGGCCACCCGGTGCATGTCGTCGTGCATCACGGATCTCGACACGACTTGGGAAATCCCGGCGGCTACCTCAAGGCTGCGGTTGACTTTGCATTGGATCGTGACGACTACGGCCCGGATCTGCGGCGATGGTTGGTGGCGCGATTGGGCCTGACCGAGCAGTAACCGGGCAGACGTAACGCCGGGCCCGGCGCACCAGGCGGGCACGAACGGTCCCGGGGCGGGGATGCCCCCGCCTACGGGGTGAGCGGGTCGCCCGAGACGGCTCGACGGCAGAGAGGCGCGCTGTGCGTTCTGTGGAGGAGCAGCAGGCCCGGATAACGGCCGCCGCGGTGGCTCCGCGGCCGATACGTGTTGCCATCGCCGAGGCGCAGGGATTGATGTGCGCCGAGGAAGTTGTGACTGAGCGGCCCATGCCCGGTTTCGATCAGGCCGCGATCGACGGCTACGCGGTGCGCAGCATCGACGTGCTGGGTGTCGGCGAGGTGGGGGCTGACGATTTCGGCGAGCAATCCGACGGCGCAGAAAGCGACGAAGACCGACGTGAGGGACTGGTCCTGCCGGTGATGGGAACCATCGAGGCCGGTGCGCGTACACCCAGCCGACTGCAACCACGGCAGGCCGCCCGAGTGCAAACTGGGGCCCCGCTGCCCACGCTGGCCGATGCGGTCCTCCCGTTGCGGTGGACGGATGGCGGGACGTCGCGCGTGCGGATTCTGCGTGGCGCGCCGTCGGGTGCCTATGTGCGCCGCACCGGGGACGATGTCCAGCCCGGCGACGTCGCGGTGCGCGCCGGAACGGTCATTGGCGCGGCGCAGGTCGGTCTGCTGGCAGCGGTCGGCCGCGAACGGGTATTGGTACATCCGCGGCCGCGGTTGACGATCATGGCCGTGGGTGGCGAACTGGTCGACATCTCGCGCACCCCAGGCAACGGGCAGGTGTACGACGTCAACTCCTATGCATTGGCGGCGGCGGCCCGGGATGCCGGCGCGGAGGTCAACCGCATCGGCATCGTCAGCAATGACCCCACGGAGCTCCGCGAGATCGTCGAGGGCCAGATCAATCGTGCTGAGGTCGTGGTGATCGCCGGCGGGGTCGGGGGCGCCGCGGCCGAGGCGGTGCGGTCAGCGCTTTCCGAGCTCGGGGAGATGGAAGTCGTCCGGGTCGCCATGCATCCGGGATCCGTCCAGGGCTTTGGGCAGCTGGGCCGCGAGGGCGTCCCGACGTTTCTGCTACCCGCCAATCCGGTCAGCGCTCTGGTGGTCTTCGAGGTGATGGTCCGGCCGCTGATCCGGCTGTCGCTGGGCAAGCGTCAGCCGATGCGCCGGATCGTGCAGGCCCGCACCTTGTCGCCGATCACTTCGGTGGCCGGGCGCAAGGGTTACCTGCGGGGTCAGCTGATGCGTGATCAGGACAGCGGGGAGTATCTGGTGCAGGCACTGGGCGGGGCCCCGGGGTCGTCGCATTTGCTGGCCACGCTTGCTGAAGCCAACTGTCTGGTCGTGGTTCCCAGCGGCGCCGAGCAGATTCGCACCGGTGAGATCGTCGACGTCGCCTTCTTGGCCCAGCGCGGCTAGGTTGGACGACTGCACACGCTTGTGAACCTTTTGCGCTCCGACTCTCGTCATCCGGGTTGGCCCTTGAACGTAGGGCCGTTGCGGGTCCCGGCAGGTGTTGTCCGATTGCGGGCGGTGCGGATGCGTGACGGCGCGCAGTGGAGCCGGATCCGGTTGGCCGATCGCGCGCATCTCGAGCCTTGGGAGCCCAGCGCGGACGGCGACTGGACGGCCCGCCACACGGTTGCCGCTTGGCCGGCGTTGTGTTCTGGGCTGCGTTCCGAGGCCCGTAAGGGGCGCATGCTGCCGTACGTCATCGAGCTCGACGGGCGGTTCTGCGGTCAGCTGACCATCGGCAACGTCACCCACGGGGCGTTGCGGTCGGCATGGATCGGCTACTGGGTGCCACGCTCGGCGACCGGCGGCGGGGTGGCCACCGCAGCGCTGGCGCTGGGTCTCGATCACTGCTTCGGTCCGGTCATGTTGCATCGCGTGGAGGCCACGGTGCGCCCCGAGAATGCCGCAAGCCGGGCCGTGCTGGCAAAAGTTGGCTTCCGGCAAGAGGGTCTGTTGCTCCGCTACCTCGAAGTCGACAAGGCATGGCGGGACCACCTGTTGATGGCCATCACCGTCGAAGAAGTGTCGGGGTCGGTCGCATCGAGCCTGGTCCGCGCCGGACACGCAAGTTGGGCGTGACCGCGCGCCCGCAGAACGCACATCCATAGACTCAGGACGCTCTGCTGCCCGGATCCTCCCGGCGCTCCGCCGACACGGCGGGGGAATACCAGGTCCGCCAGCGTGTGGCTATCGCGACACGAGTGACATGTGGTGCTTGTGAGAGCGAAATTACAGGTGTGTAATTGTCCTGGTCGCTAGACCCGGCCGCGCCGGCCACCGACTGGGCCCCGCGGGGATCGGAACCGAAGAGAGCAGGTCATCATGCCAAGCATCCCGCAGTCATTGTTGTGGATTTCGCTCGTGGTGCTCTGGCTGTTCGTCTTGGTTCCGATGCTTGTCAGCAAACGCGACGCGGTGCGGCGCACCAGCGACGTGGCCTTGGCGACGCGAGTACTCAACGGCGGGGGCAATTCCCGTCTGAACAAGCGGAGCGGTCCGGCCGCGGGTCATCGCAGCGACCCCAACTGGCAGCCGCCGGAAGACTCGGCCGAAAGCGAGCTTGACGAGGAGCGGGATCTCTCCGAGGATGCGGACCAAGACCGCGACCAGGACCAGGATCGCGAAGACAAGCACGACACTGACGATCTGCGGCACCCTCGCCCGGTTGTCATGAAGGTCGCGGTCGCTGAGCCACACCGAGCCCGACTACCTCGACGTCGATGTCGTCGAAGATTCCCACGCGCTTCCGGTAGGAGCCAGCGGCGAGGTGTCCGAGCCTGAGCTATCGCAAGGCCACGGGGACGACCAAGAGGACGAGACCGAATACGACGCCGAAGCTGTCGGCCAACGCCGCGGCGAAGACGACGATAGCTACGAATACGTAGAGGACTCTTCCGGTTTGGAGCCTGAAGACGACGGCGAACAATCGGACGACGAGGATTTGCGGGCGCCCGTCCCACGCAATGCTTCACGACGACGCCGGTTCGACACGAAGACCGCCGCCGCCGTCAGCGCCCGTAAATACGCGTTCCGCAAGCGGGTGTTGATGGTGACGGCGGTCGTCTTGGTCGGCTCGGCCACGGCGGCGTTCGAAGTGTCGCCAAGCGCCTGGTGGGTATGCGGCAGCGCCACCGGTGTGACGGTGCTTTACCTGGCTTATCTGCGGCGCCAAACCCGCATCGAGGAGAAGGTGCGTCGCCGCCGGATGCAGCGGATGGCGCGTGCGCGACTTGGCGTGGAGAACGCTCACGACCGCGAATACGACGTGGTCCCGTCGCGGCTGCGGCGCCCGGGCGCCGTGGTCCTGGAAATCGATGACGAGGACCCGATCTTCGAGCACCTGGACTACGCGATGCCGATGCGCACGTTCGGTTGGCCCAGGGACTTGCCGCGAGCCGTTGGTCAGTAGCGCTCGCAGTTCGGCGGTTGGTGTCGCGGCTGGTAGCCTGCTAGCGATCAGGGGCTATGGCGCAGTTGGTAGCGCGACTCGTTCGCATCGAGTAGGTCAGGGGTTCGAATCCCCTTAGCTCCACGCGAGATAGCCCAGCTAGGCCCATTTTCAGCGATTAACTAGCCCTGACCCTGGGATTGCCCGGTACGTAGTCGGTACGCAGCAGATTGAATCGCCGCGTCCAGGTTGACAGCGACAGCGTCGAGATCCTCGTTAAACAAGTCTGCGTACACGTCCAAGGTCATGGATGCCTTGGCGTGGCGGAGCATCCGCTGGACCGCCTTCACATTCGCCCCAGTACTGACCGGCAGGCTGGCGGCCGTGTGGCGTAGGTCGTGCGCCGTAATCCACGGGAACGACTCGTCGGACTTGTGGCACGCCTCCAGGGCGGGCTCGAATACCCGCGCACGCCAATTGGAGTTGCGCAGCACCCCGCCGCGCAGATCGGTAAATACGAGATCGTCACGGCCCTTGCCGATCATCAGCGCCGCCATCTCGTCGGCGAGCGCGGCCGGGAATGACACGGAACGCCGCTCCCAAGTCTTTGGCGTGCTCCACACCAGACCGCCCGACTCTGTGACCGACCGCGACACGTTCACCCGGCGGCGCAACATGTCGAAGTCGCACACCCGCAGCGCCGCCATCTCACCCCACCGCAGGCCGGTGTAGGCCAGGAATCGCACCACCTCGGGATTGCAGTCCACCGTGGCGGCCGGAGCCGCCGCGTGCGCATCGCTCGGATAGCCGCGGTCGGCGTGCGTTCGCTTGGGCAGCCGCACCCCATCGCACGGATTACGCGGGATTTGCATACCCCCTGGTCAGGCCCAGGGGTTCCCCCGGTCGGTGGACAGTGATTCACCCGGTGCAGTGGCCGGGCAGCGGACAGACAGTCAGGCCGCGCGCGGCAACGCTGCTACTTGAGATGGCGAGACAGGCCATCAACACACCCTAGGAGACACCCATGACCGACAGCATCTGGCTCACGTGGGACACCATCTGGCTGTGGCCGAGTTTGGCTTTGGCCGCGGGCGCCATCGCCGCCCAGCTCAAGGTGTTCTTCAAAACGCGGTGGGGTGGTGTACGGGCCGGCGCTGTCGACGGCCTCGACGACGGGCTGAGCCAGTTCTACAAGTAAGGAGTGACCATGATCGTTCGGTTTGAGGACAAGGGTAAGAAACACGTCGGCTATGTAGTCGTGCGTGACCCGCTGAGGGGCCGGTTGCTTGTGAGCGTGAAGGCCGGTGGGTACCACTGGGTTGACTCTCACGGGCATGTGATCCCTAGAGGACGACCTGCAGGTGCGCGTCGCGCAGAACAAAGGAAACGACATGTCATCAGTTGAGCAGCGGGCGTACCGCGTCGCCGCCGTCAAGGCGGTTGAGTACCCGAATGGCGGTTGGGCGGCGAACGATCAAAAAACATGGACCGCAAGTGCAAACACCACCTCGCGAAGGAACGATGGAGAAACGAAGCTGCGGAGAGGAGTAACTAATGGCTACCACGATATGGACGTTGCTCTCTGTCTTCGTCATCGCTCCTGTTGGTGCTATTGCCTTTGACAGGCCCCTCTTCGGCAACTGGATCTGGCACATCGACCGTGAGAAGGTCAGGGACAATGGGTGAGCCCATCGACGGCAGCGGCCCACCCCGCTCCCGAGCCGCAGGGCGAAGAGCCGCCACCAATCGCAGCTCGGAGTCGATCGGGCTTCGGATTACGGATTGGGCCAACGGTGCGTTCGGTTTCGGCGAACCGGGCATTCGACTGTGGGAAGCTAAAGACATGGGCGGGCCAGCGCCGACCGAGAAGGTGCGGGTAGTGGTCGGCGACGACCACCCGATCTACCGCGAGGGCATGGTACGGGCGCTTTCGTTGAGCGGCTCGGTGGACGTGGTCGGCGAAGCCGATGACGGTGCGAGCGCACTGGAGATGATCAAGACCCATCGACCCGACGTCGCGCTGCTGGACTACCAAATGCCCGGCATGGATGGTGTACAGGTGGCCGCCGCGGTAAACCGCGACGAGCTGCCGACCCGCGTGCTGTTGCTGTCGGCGTATGACGAATCGGCGATCGTCTACCAGGCATTGCAACAGGGCGCGGCCGGCTTTCTACCGAAGGAGTCGACGCGAACCGAGATCGTCAAGGCCGTGCTCGACTGCGCTAAGGGTCGCGATGTGGTGTCGCCCGCCCTTGTTACGGGCCTGGCGGGGGAGATCCGTCGTCGCGCCGAACCCGCCGCACCCTTGCTCAGCGCACGCGAGCGCGAGGTGCTCAGTCGCATCGCGCGTGGTCAGAGCATCCCGGCGATCGCAGCGGAGTTGTACGTGGCGCCGTCCACGGTCAAGACCCATGTGCAACGCCTCTACGAGAAACTTGGCGTCAGTGATCGCGCGGCGGCCGTTGCCGAGGCGATGCGGCGGCGGCTGCTGGACTAGCGCTGGAATCGCGCCGTTCTCTTGTGCTCGGCTTGGCCGATCTGCCGAGCAGCGACGTTCGTGCTGGCATAGGGATGATCGACTAGGCTCGGCGCGTCGGTTTCCTTCTCGGAGTGGTTCCCGGCGCATCGGACAGGGCGGTAATGCGTGATAGAGCGCCACTTTGTGTCAGGTGTGGCTGTATGAAGCAAACGGAGTTATCCGCTGCCCGTCCGATGTGCTGATCAGTTCGGGAACTTCAAATGGCGAGCCGAGGATTCATTGAGTCAGCTACGATGTGCCCCCCAGGGTCGCACCGTTGGCCCAATTCGGCGCCGCCTGCGGGTTGCCGTAGCGGTATGGAGATTGTTACTTCCGTCCCGGGGAAGTTTGCACGTACGTCGAAATGCCCACCGAAAGCGAGAACCTTGGCCCGAATCGATGCCAGGCCGATGTGACCGCTTTCAGTGCTTCGACTTGCGCTCGCGGGCGAGATGCCCACTCCGTCATCAGCGACTCGTATGAAGGCTAGCCCCGGCTTGCGTCCTAGCTCGATACAAACGTTGTGTGCGTGGGCATGCTTAATAGTGTTTGTTAAAAACTCCCGCGCTGCGCTATAAAGAACGTGATCCGCGCTGGTACGTAGGGAGTCTGGCCATGTCTGGGAGTCAATGTCAACCGCGAGTTCTGTACGGGTGATCATACTATTGGTTAGCTGTGTAATCGCCGATTTCAATCCAGCCCGCGCCAGGACTTCTGGATGCAGTTCCCTCAATACGTCACGGAGTAAATGCGAAGTTTCTGCAAGCGATGATTCCACTCGGCCCAGTGCAACAATTGAGCCAGACCGCACTTCCTCCAGATCTTGGCGCGCGGTCAGAACGTACTGAAGAGCACCGTCGTGCAGGCGCTCGGAGAGGGCTTGCCGCTCGCGCTTTTCCAGTCCAAGCAGTTCCGCCAGCAATTGCGTACGTTGCCGCGCCAGGTCGCCAATCATGTCTACGCGAGACCGCTGAATACGCGACAGTGCTATGGAGCCGGCGGCGAGAATGGCCAATACGGTGGCGCCCAATAGAATAAATGTCCACGGCTCCTCGTTGGCAGACTTGGTGATCAAGCTTACGGCAACAAATGCGAGTACAGTGGGAATGGCCATCGCACCGCTGATTTCCGGGTTTAATTCTGCGGCAGCGATCAACGGGATCAAGAAGAGCCCATTCCTCAATGCGTTCGACGTCCAGCTCTCCGGTGATGTGATTCCCGTCAACACCGAAAGAATGGATACGACCGCAACATCGGCGCCAAGCACCAGAAAAATAATCAACTTTTTGGTATGTATAACTGCGCGGGCCGCCGGCCGCAGCGCCCAGGTGCTCCAGCACCCGACGATCACGACATAAGCGGCCAAAATGAATACACAGATCCATCTATTACTGGTTGGCGGGTGTAAAAGTAAAGTGATTATGACAAAGACGATTAATATGGCGCGTATTGCCCATTGCAACAGAGTGCCGAAAAAAAGATACCGCTCCGAGTCCTGCGGAGGCGCAAGGTAATCGGAGACGCGCTGACGAGGTCCGGACATGCGCGACTCCTGTCCCACCAGATGGGCGAAGTATAGCCGCACTACACAGCATCGGGCGGCAAACCCGGATTTGCAGGAGGCCTCAAGCGCGACGTTGTCGCGAGCCGGCGAGCGGTGGCGCGATGCGGGTTTGAATGCTGGTGGGGCTGGGTCCGAGGTGCGGTGAGGCCGCTGGCGGCCTAGCCGATGAACTGAAGCGCTATAAGCCGCCGCTTTATGGGTACGGAGGCGCGCGCACCGCTGATCAGTATCCAACCAAAAGCGACAGCCTTTCCATTTTGCGGTCACGGCCGAAGTTGAGGCGCGGTTCGACCACGTTTGATATTGCGCATTGGTTGAAGACTCTGCCCCGGTGACGGGCGCCCGGTTCTGCGTGACGGGCATCGCCCGATCGGGGGACATCTGAATTCATCCACCGTCGGGAGGCTGACGCCCGGGGTCCCCTGATCGGTGGACCCGTGATTCACCCGGTGCAGTGGCAGGGCAGCGGACAGACACGCAGGCCGCGCGCAGCAATGCTGCTACAGGAGATGGCGAGACAAGCCATCAACACACCGAAACGGGACAGGAATGACAACGACAATTCGTACCTGGGTTTTTGTACCCTGCCTGGCAGCTGGGCGGCGGATGGTCGATTGGCTGCGCGCGGGACAGCCGCCCGGCCAGAGCCACATAGCGTTGGTTGCGCTGGCCGGCACTCGCTACTCGGTGCGGCAAGGGTCCTGACCGGATCGCCGGGATGCCCGCTCACCAGGCGTGTGGGCGATCAACCCCGCAGCACAGCCTGTGACCGGGATCAACAACCCTAACCATTCGGGCAAAGGACCCACGAGCGGCGAGACCATCTACGTCGACGTCTCGTGCCCGAATCACCCGGATGACTGACTGACAGCAACATTTCAACCCTAAAGCGAGTAATCAGCCGTCTTCGCTAGTGACGAAAAGTGGAAGGACCCCTGAAAATGATCACGAAATTGCTTGTCAGCGCTGCTATCTTTCGCGGCTCCGTTTGGGGAGCAGCACCGGCCAACGCCGACCCGAGCCCGTCCGACACCCAGCCGAACCCATTCGGGAGTCTCACCTGCAGCTGCCAAGAGACAACTCCAACAGACGGCCCGGCTCTGAGTGCAGAGCTTGATCGCGGACTCAGGAAGAGTCTTGCTAGCTAATAACCGGCTGCTGCGGACGGTGGACCACCAGAAGGGTTCTGCCCCGTGTTAGAGATTCGGTCGGTGCAGGCGCGGGCGAGGTTCGAAGGCGCATGTCAACCACAGACCGTATGGCTACCCCGGATGCGGATGCGAGGGGAAGCCGGGGATGCCAAAGGGGGGCCCGGGTGCAAAATCCGCGGGGACGCCGAGGGGGTGTGGCCGGGAACTCATCCAGGCCCCGCCCCCGACGCCAACAACCACCGCTCCAAGGAAGGCCAAGCATGATCCGGGCGGTTATAGCCGCATTTCTCGGCAACATCACCTGTGACACTTATACCGCGTCGACCACTTCGTCGACTACCCCTTCGCGCTGTGCCACCCATTGGACATGGGGGTACCGCACACCCGTGCTGATCTGGATTGAGGAGCGTAATTGCGACACCATCGAGGTGCTCTGACGAGGCCCGCCGTGCGCGACACCCGCACAATCGAGTGGACTGTCGCTGTCACCAATGCGGAATCCATAGTCAAAGAGACGCACCAGGATTCACGCGTTGTGTTCATCACGGAGGGACTGCCTCAACAGATGAACGCGGCCAACTATGGCGACGCCACCACGTTCCGGCCCGATGTGCTGACCATGCAGTGGATCTACCGAAGGCGCGGCAGCCGCAACAACTCGGAGTGGGAACTTAGCAGCATCTACCTGACCGGGCCGCGAATCCACGAGAACGGCGAGGCCGGTAAGCAGCAGATGACCAACGACTACTGGCCCGGGCGGGACACCTTGCCCCGGTTCATCGAGGAGCTTGCCGAGAAGTACTGCCCCACTGGCGATCACCCGTTCACGGTGAACCATGAGCCGCGGACCGGGCCACAGGTTCAACGGCGCAATCGTCATCGTGGCCGTAGCAACCGCGCCCACGGATTGCTGAGATGATCCACGTCCCATTAACACATGTTGGTCCCTGTGGCGGTCGTCGATTTGGGCAGATGTCACTCTGCCCACACCATGAAAGTGGCGATGTCGCCGAACCGCTCACGAATGACGCTAGAGCTTCCAGGTCGGGCGCGTGTTCCCCGATGCGGTAGGCATCTGTGGACTGAGATTTATTGACCCGCTTGGCCTCCTGCGGCGGAGCGTTGCGTGCTTGCGGTCCTATTGAGGGGCATGCTGGATGCTCCCGATGGGAAGGGGATTGACGTCTTGACGCCGTCAAGACCCGAGAATAAATCCGCAGGTAACGAGCGGGACTGAATCGGAACGAGACGGAGTGAACCTGCAGGTCAAAGGGTATTTCCGCAGTTAGAAGTTGGGGTTCGAATCCCCTTAGCTCCACAATATTTCACCAGCTCAGAGGCACTTTCTGAAGTTGTGTCGCTGATGGACAGCGAGGTTCTTACCGCTCGGCCGTAGCGTCCAGAGACAGGCGCTGGAACGCGGCTGCTCAGAGGGCTCGCCTTATCGGTCGCGGCCGTCCGGGACACCGGTGTCCGCCGGCGGATGGAATTCGGTGTAACGCTGTAAGAACTCGTCACCGGGGACCGGCCATTGCTCAGCATTGGCGCCTCGCACAACCCAGTCACCCTCTGCCGCAGTGGTAGGGCCCTCCAGGGTGTTGATGGTCTCGCCCGGGTTCGCTGGTCGCGCCTGGACCCGTCCCTTTCTGCGCCACTGCCCCGCGCCGGCCGGTTCGTAGGTGTCCCGGAAGATGTCATCGCGCACTGACCACGTCTTTCCGTCCTCGTATACGGCCCAATCTCCGGCGTCGGCCTGCATGATGTGTCCCGAATCTGATTTCCACGTCCACGGTGTACTTCGTTGTTCCGCGGCGACCGTCCCGACCCGAGTGAAGGTTTGCCACAGCTGACGTGACCGGTAGCCGAGCTGGCGCAGGCTCCACAGCGTCGCCGCCAAGCTGCGCACCGCGGCGTAGAGCAGCTCCGGATTACTTTCGACCACCGACCAGTCGACCAGCTTGTCGTGGATCTTGCGGGAGTCGTCGCGTCTCGAGCCGTGCTTCCAGCCGTTGCGGCGGTAATAGCGACACCAGTCCTCGTGTTCTGCCTTCGCCATGCTCATCGCCGAGTGGTGGTCAAAACCCATCAGGGCAAGTTGTTTCAGCGGCGGCGAATCGGCCATGACGCGCCCGGACAGCTCCGCTGGCGGGCTGCCCCAGGTGTTCCAGGTGTGCCCCGCGATCTGTTCGACCATCCACAGTGCGTTGCGCACCTGACGTCGGTTGGACCCGCGGTAGAACTCGTTGAGCTGGGCCCACGGCATCGCCGCGGGCGACCGCGGCGCCTGCGGGTCGATCGTGGCGGCATAACGCTCGTGGATCAGCCTCGCCGCTCGCTCCCAGGCATCCTGGACCTGGCCCTCGCGTGTGTCCAGCGCCAGGCCGTAGAGCTGCAACATGCCGACGATGTCCAACGAGTCCTCGGTGCCGCGGGCCTTGGGATCCCAGGCATAGACGGGCATATCCGGAAAGCGGGCAGCTAGCCGGGCCCCGGTCGTCGCGATGTGGCCGTCGACCAAGATCGCCGCCATGGTTTTCGGGTCACTATCGCCAATCAGGCGCTGCAAGGTCGTTCCTGTCGGCGTCTCCACCACGGCATCGATCGCCGGTCCATCGGACACGAACCCGGTTTGCTGACGGTAAAGCTCGTGATCCCTCAGGTACTCCGCGGCATCGCTTTCGACCAGGGTGAGTGCCGGCAGCGGGGTGCTGCCGGGCGCGGTATAGAAGTCGCGCTCCAGGGCGCGGCGGGTCAGGTTCGCGCACAGTGCCAGGGTTAATTGCGAAGTACCGCAGACGAATATGCGCTGTATGGTGTTGGTCGCGAGGATGCTGTCGAGGAGCCGGCCGGCGGTCACCGCGTACTTGCCGATCACATCGGCCGCCCATCGGGTGTCGGATCCGCCGAACTGGCGGTCACGCCATGCTTCGGCCAGCCATGGGTCGTCGATGCGCACAATGAGCGGCAACCGCTGCTCGTGGCCGACCTCGGAAAGCCGGCGACTGATCATGTCCAGCCACGACAGGTTGGTCGCCGGGTCGGCCGACATCAGGTAAAGCCGTCCCAGGTGGCGCCACAGGCGGAGCGACACGAGGGTGGACGGCTGGTTGAAGTCGACCATCACCACGCGGGCG
>CAVSSC010000020.1:0-18121 GCA_963730415.1 uncultured Actinomycetota bacterium
TGGTGGAGCTAAGGGGACTCGAACCCCTGACCCCCACACTGCCAGTGTGGTGCGCTACCAGCTGCGCCACAGCCCCAAGTCGTGCCAATCGAAGCTACACCACCAGGCAACCGTCCTTCAAAGTTGCTGTTCAGGCCAGCTCGGCGTCCGCCCCAGCCGGCAGCAGAACCGGCGCCGGATCGACCGCAGGACGGGTTTCCGGCGCCAGCACCCATCCGACGGCCGCGATCAGCAGAACCATCCCACTGATCGCGAAGTCCCAGCCGAAGCTCAGATGCTGGGCGATCGGACCGACCACCATCGAGCCGACGATGGCACCCAGATCGGACATCATCTGCACCCCGCCGCCGGAGTGCCCGCGCGCGCCTCACTGCCCAGGATGTCGGCGACCGAGGCCTGCAGCGGTGACATGAAGATGCCCGTCGTCGCTCCGGCCACGCACGCCGCGGCCAAAAACGCCGGCACCGATGACACGACGCCCAGCCAATGTCGCCACACCGGACGCCGCCAGGCCGACGATCAACAACGTGCGGCGTCCCATCCGGTCGGACAGATAGCCGCTGGGGATGACGGCCAGGGCATTGCCGGCCGCGAACGCCGCGAGCACCACACCGATGACGCCGACGCCGCGGCCCATGACGTCGGTGATGAACAGCGGCACCAGTGCGATGCGCAGTCCAAACGCGGACCATCCGGTCGCGAAATTGGACATCAGCGCTGACAAATACGCACGGTGCCGCAGCGCCTGTCGCATCGTCACTGCTGACCGTGTCGGCGGCGCGGGCGCGGCCAGCGTCGAATGCCGCAGGCTGTAGAACAACGCCACCGCCACGCCCAGCAGTGCGGCGCCGTAGAGGAGGAACAGAGCGGTCAACCCCCAGCCCGCAATCAGGCTGCCGACCGCCGGCCCGCCGACCGCGCCCACCATGAACGAGGTGGTGAACATGCCCGCGATCCGCCCGCGCGCGTCGACCGGGCTGATGTGGATCATCAGACCAAACGCCGAGACAAAAAACATCGTCGACCCGATGCCGTTGAGAGCACGGAAGAACAGCAACTGCCAGTACGTATGGGCGAATCCGCACGCGGCGGTGGAGAAGGCCACGACCAGCAAACCACTGACGTAGATCCGCCGCTCGCCTAACCGCTGTACCAGCAGGCCGCTCATCGGCGCAAAACACAACCGCGTCAACGAAAATATGGTGATGACAAAAGTCACCGCAGTGATGCTGACCCCGAAAGTGCGCGCAAAGGACGGCATCACCGGCGAAATGACCCCGTAGCCCAGCGCGATCATGATATTCGCCCAGCTGAGGATCCAGACTTCGCGCGGCAGCCGCGCAGTATGGGACCCGCGTCCCCCCGGGCGGGCAACTCGGAGGGAAAAGGTCACCCGATGACTTTATTGACCACCTCGCGCGCAGTTTCCTGCACCTCGGTTAAATGCTCGGGACCCTTGAAGGATTCCGCGTAGATCTTGTAGACGTCCTCGGTTCCCGACGGTCGGGCAGCAAACCACGCGTTGGCCGTCGTCACCTTGAGTCCACCGAGAGGAGCGCCATTGCCGGGCGCGGCGGTCAGCTTCGCGGTGATCGGCTCACCCGCCAGTTCGGTGGCGGTGACCTGGTCGGGTGAGAGTTTGGCCAGCCGGGCCTTCTGGTCTCGGTCGGCGGGCGCGTCGACCCGCGCGTAGCACGGCGTCCCGTATTCGGCGGTCAGCTGCTGATAGCGCTGCGACGGGCTCAAGCCCGTGACGGCCAGGATCTCGGAGGCCAGCAGCGCCAGGATGATGCCGTCCTTGTCGGTGGTCCATACCGAGCCGTCGCGCCGAAGAAACGAGGCCCCCGCCGACTCCTCGCCGCCGAAGCCGATGGTCCCGCCGATCAGGCCGTCGACGAACCACTTGAATCCGACCGGCACCTCGACGAGCTTGCGACCGATGCCGGCGACCACCCGGTCGATGATCGACGAACTGACCGCGGTCTTGCCGACGGCGATGCCGGCCGGCCACGACGGCCGGTGGGTGTGCAGGTAGTCGACGGCCACCGCCAGGTAGTGGTTGGGATTCAACAGTCCCGCGTCGGGCGTGACGATGCCGTGGCGGTCGGCGTCCGCGTCGTTGCCGGTGGCGATCTGGTAGCGGTCCCGGTTGGCGATCAGCGAGGCCATCGCGTCGGGCGAGCTGCAGTCCATCCGGATCTTGCCGTCGTGGTCGAGCGTCATGAACCGCCAGGTTGCGTCGACCAGCGGGTTGACCACGGTCAGCTCCAGACCATGGCGCTGGGCGATCTCGCCCCAGTAGTCCACGCTGGCCCCGCCGAGCGGGTCGGCGCCGATCCGGACCCCGGCCGCGCGGATCGCCTCGACGTCGACCACGTTGGGCAGGTCGTCGACATAGTTGCCCAGGTAGTCGTGACGCTGGACGGCCCGCAGCGCGCGCGAAAGCGGCACCCGCTTGACCCCCGAGCCATCGCGCAGAATCTCGTTGGCGCGCTTGGCGATCGCGTTGGTCACGTCGGTGTCCGCGGGACCGCCGTTGGGCGGGTTGTACTTGAAACCTCCGTCGGGCGGCGGGTTGTGCGACGGCGTGACGACGATTCCGTCGGCCAGCGCGTCGGTACGACCGCGGTTATAGGTCAGGATGGCGTGGCTGATCGCCGGTGTCGGCGTGTACCGATCGCGGGAGTCGACGACGGCCAGCACTTCGTTGGCGGCCAGCACCTCCAGCGCCGACACCCACGCCGGTTCGGAGAGGCCGTGGGTGTCACGGCCGATGAACAACGGCCCGGTGGCGCCGTGCGCGGCGCGGTACTCGACGATGGCCTGAGTGATCGCCAGGATGTGGGCCTCGTTGAAGGCTCCGGTGAGCGCGGAGCCGCGGTGACCCGAGGTGCCGAACACCACCTGCTGAGCGACGTCGCCGGGATCGGGTTCGATCGAGTAGTAGGCCGTCACGAGATGGGGAAGATCGACGAGGTCCTCGGGCTGGGCCGGCTGACCGGCACGCGGGTTGGCCACCATGGCTACCAATTCTGCCCGTAGGCCAAACTCCTGACGTCTCAGGTACGTTACTGACTTCTCAGGTACTTCCCGGGTTTACCCACTGGCAAGCCTCCCACTTAGGCTGCCATGGACGCTCGCGCACCGAAGGGAATCACCCGTGGCACATGATTATCGGGAGTTGGCGGCGATTTTCGCCGGCGGCGGGCTGGGCACTCTGAGCCGCGTGGCGCTGAACACCGTGATCGTCGGCGACCCCCACCACTGGCCCTGGCCGACGTTCACCGTAAACATCATCGGCGCCTTCCTGCTGGGCTACTTCACCACCCGATTGCTGGAGCGGTTGCCGGTATCGAGCTACAAGCGGCCCATGCTCGGCACTGGATTCTGTGGCGGGTTGACCACCTTCTCGACGGCGCAGGTCGAGACGGTGCGGATGATCGAATATGGCCATTGGGCCCTGGCGGCCGGCTACACCGTCGCCAGCATCACCTTGGGCATGTTGGCGGTGCACGTGGCCACGAAGTTCGTGCGCCGGCTACGGGTGCGCGGATGACCGCCGCCGCAGCAACGACGGCTCTGATCTGGGTCACCGTCACGTTGCTCGGCGGCGTCGGGTCGGTGCTGCGTTTCTTGATCGATCGCGCGGTCGCCAGGCGGGCGGCGCGGCCGTTCCCGTTCGGCACTCTTGCGGTGAACACCAGCGGCGCCGCGCTGCTGGGTTTTCTCGGGGGCCTGGCGCTGAGTAAGGAGGCGGCCCTGCTTGCCGGCACCGCTTTCGTCGGCGCCTACACCACATTCTCGACGTGGATGTTGGAGACCCAGCGCCTCGGCGAGGAGCGTCAGACCCGGGCTGCGCTGGGCAACATCGTCATCAGCGTCGTGCTCGGTATCACCGCGGCGGTGCTCGGGCAGTGGGCCGCCGAGCAGCTGTGAATCAGGCCTGGCGCAGGCGGGGGACGTCGTCGGGCGTGCGCGCCAGCACGTAGAGCGCCATCCGGCGATTCGACATGTCGTGTTCGCCCAGAAAGACGCAACCGGCGCGCTCACAGAATCGCCGTGCCGTCTTGTTGCGATGGTCGGGATCGAACATGATCCTGCGACACAAGGGTTCCTGACCGAGCACGCTGGCCACGAAATACGGCAGCACGTAACCGGCGATGCCACGGTCCACGAACTCGACGTCGGCGATAGCGGCATGTATTCCCAAGTCGTAAGGGTCCGCTTCGTAGCGGGTGGCAATGGAATCTTTTGCGGCCCGGTACAACTCGATATAGGCGTGGTCTTTCCCATCCTGGCTGGCAAAGAATGGCCTGGAGTAGCTTCCTTCGAGTTGCGCGCGTAGGTAACGATGCCAGCGCTGGGCCGGCCAGGCGGATTCCCACGCTTCGGCGAGCGCCGGGCGGCTCATCCAGTCGGCGATCATCTCCGAGTCGGCGTCCGGGTCGGCGAGCCGGAAGGCGTAAGGTTCGGGAACGTCAGCCGCGCTTGGCGGCGGGGGAACGCCGCGGACCTCATCGCTGATATCGGTCAGCTCCCGCGGCAGGAACACTTCGGGCTCGCTCATGTCAACGCGGAGCCTACCCAAGCCCCCCCGCCCTAACCCCTGCCAAGCGCTTGGACCGGCCGGTGGGTCGCTTGACGTCCATGACCTGGCCCGCTGCAGTTCGTAGAGTTCGGATAGCCCGGCCAAGCCGCTCCCCACGCTTGGAAGCTGACTAGTAGTGGTATGTGTCCGACGGCGCCGGCGAGTGGACCCTCTCGTCCTCGAATTCCGACACCTCGATGCCGTAGGCGCGGGCCAGCTCGAGGATCTTGGTGGCTCGGGCGATGCGCGGGAGGTCGGACCCGTTCCGGATCTCTCCCCCGTCGCGTTCAAACTCCGCGAAAAACTCCTTCGCCCAGGCGATTTCGTCCTGCGACGGCGATAGTCCCTCGTTCACCACGGCACATTGGTCGGGCGAAAGGCAGATCTTGCCCGTCATCCCGAATTCGACGGAGACGGCCGTGGCCTCGATGAGCTTCAAAGCGTTGGATCCGATCGTCGGCCCGTCGATCGCGCTGGGCAGATTGGCCGCCTTGGCCGCGATGGTGAAGCGAGACCGGGTGTACGCCAGGGTGCTCGGGTCGTCCCCGAAACCGGTGTCACGGCGGAAGTCGCCGATGCCGAACGCCAGCCGGAAGGTGCCCTTGGCCGCTGCGATCTCGGTGATGCGCTCGAGACCCCGGGCCGTCTCCACCAGCGCCACGATCGGCACGTCGGGCAGTCGTTTCGCCGTCTCGGTGACGTGGTCCACCGATTCGACCATCGCCAGCATCACCCCGCCTACCGGAGTGCCGGCCAGCGCGGCCAGATCGTCCGCCCACCACGGGGTGCCGAAACCGTTGATCCGCACCCAGTCGGTGTTTCCGGCGCGCAGCCAACGCACGACGTTGTCGCGTGCGGCCTGCTTGTCTTTGGGTGCGACGGCGTCCTCTATGTCGAGAACGACGATGTCGGCGCGTGAGTGCGCCGCGGACTGGAAACGGTCGGCGTGCGCACCGTTGACCAGCAACCAACTTCTGGCCAGAACCGGATCGAGCCGGGAGCCGATGTCATCGGGATCCACCGCGTGGCTATCGACTTGTTCATACATTGCGTGATCTGTGGACATCTTCATTCCGTGAGTGCTGATTCGAGTGCTCTAACCGTAGCGCCACGGCAAAACGAATGGTCAAGATGCCCCGATCAGCAGCGGGACTGGCGCGGACGACGCCGTATCAGGCCACCGGCGGCCCCCACCACGAGCGCGACGGGCGAGAGGACAACCTCGACGCCGACGACCTCGGGCGGATGGGATCGGCGGTGCGAGCCGCCGAGGCGATTGCGCCCACCCATCCGCACGCCGGCGTGGAATCGGCGAAGCTGAACTTTTTGGTCGGGCCGTTCGCGTCGATGCTCGATCGCGCCCGCGACCTGATCGGGCAGGCCCTCGGCTAGCCCCTTTATCGGCCCGGACTTCCGTAGCCTGGGAGATGTGGGCGTTGCACCGGATATGACCCCGGATATGACCGTGACTTTGCAGGACCGGTTCCTCCGCGAGTTGCCGGAAATGGCCGTCCGCTGGCAGGCCGAGACACCGTCCGACGTGCGGCTGCTCGTGCTCAACGACCGGCTGGCCGACGAGCTGGGCCTCGACGCCACGTGGCTGCGCGGCCCCGACGGGCTGCGGTTTCTGGTGGGTAACGCGCTGCCCCGCGGTGCCGCCCCGGTAGCGCAGGCCTATGCCGGCCATCAGTTCGGCGGGTTCGTGCCGCGGTTGGGTGACGGCCGTGCCCTGCTGCTGGGTGAGCTCGCCGACAGCGAGGGGCGAGTGCGCGACATCCACCTCAAGGGTTCCGGTCCGACACCGTTCGCACGCGGTGGTGATGGCCTCGCTGCGGTGGGCCCGATGCTGCGCGAATACATCGTCAGCGAGGCGATGCACGCTCTCGGGGTGCCCACGACACGCTCCCTGGCCGTCGTGGGCACCGGGCGCCCAGTACAACGCGAGACGCCACTGCCCGGCGCCGTGCTTACCCGGGTTGCCAGCAGTCACCTGCGGGTCGGAAGTTTTCAGTACGCCGCCTCGACCGGCGACACGAACCTGCTGCGACGCCTCGCCGACCACGCGATAGCCCGCCACCACCCCAGCGCGGCGGCGCCCGAACGTCCTTACCTCGCGTTCTATGAAGCGGTGGTCGCCGTCCAGGCGTCGCTGGTCGCCCGGTGGATGCTGATCGGATTCGTCCACGGAGTGATGAACACCGACAACATGACGATCTCGGGTGAAACGATCGACTACGGACCCTGCGCGTTCATGGAGGCCTACGACCCCGACACGGTCTTCAGTTCGATCGACTACCGGGGGCGATACGCCTACGGCTACCAGCCGGTCATCGCCGGATGGAACCTCGCGCGGCTCGCCGAGGCTCTGCTCCCGCTGCTTTCCGAGGATGTCGAGGAGGCGGTCGCGCTGGCAGAGGGGGCGTTCGGCGTCTTCCAGCCCCAATACGACGCGGTCTGGTCGGCCGGCATGCGGGCCAAGCTGGGCTTGCCCGCCGACGTTGACGGCGGGGTCATCACGCCGTTGGTCGACGAGTTGCTCCGCCTGCTGAGGGAGAGCCACGTCGATTACACCTCGTTCTTCCGCCACCTCGGCCGCGCGGCGCGTGGCGACACCGGGCCAGCGCGCGGGCTCTTCGCCGATCTCGCCGGCTTCGACGGCTGGCTGTCGCGCTGGCGGGCCCTGGGTCCAGACGCCGACATCATGGACCGCGCCAACCCCGTCTACATCCCCCGCAACCACCTGGTCGAGGAAGCACTGGCCGCTGCAACGACGGGCGACCTCGGAGCGCTCGGGCGGCTTCTCGAGGCGGTGACGGCCCCTTATGACGAACGGCCGGGACTGGAGCGCTACGCCAATCCCGCCCCGCAGGAGTTCGGCGCCTACCGAACGTTTTGCGGCACCTGACAGGCTTCGGTCAACAATAGCTCGGATCGAAATCGACTAATTCACAATAGAATTGAGGAGTTCACGCAGCATCCCGCGCCTAGCACGAAGCAAAACCATCCGTCCGGCAACAGATACCTCGTTGGTCGTCACGACGGAACCGCGCTGCAGCAGTAACTCAATCCCGTTGCCCAGCAAGGCAAAAGAATATGGTTCGCCTGTCACCGGGACGCTGTCTGCGCCGCCACCGGGCGTCGCCGCGCCGCACCCCAGAGGCCGACGCCGATGCCGATTACCGCGCCACCGAGGCCGATCACCCGTTGCGAGGGCTTCAACTGGTCGTGGACGCTCATTCCGCCGAGCAGGTCGGCCGCGTCCGCGCCGCCGGACGCAAGGAACCAGCCGCGGGTGTCCTTGCCACGTAGCGCGGCCGTGGCGAGCAGCCCGCCGATCAACGCGTCGCGATAACCCATCGAGCGCAGGAGTAGGCGCGCCGTCGGCGTGGGCTCTTCCGGGTCGCCCCAGAGCCGGTTGGCACGCACCGGATCGATCAGGAACGAGATCCCCGAGGCGAGCCGGATGCCGCCCGTCAGCAACGCCGCCCGGTCAACTGCCATGGCTGAACCTTAAGCCGTACGCCACTATTACGCGTGGGTTTAATAGAGAAACACTGCGCCTCAGCGCAATTCGGACCCAAGTGCAGGAATGCCGTCGATGAATGGTCACCGATGCTCCCCAAGCTCCGCCAGGTGCTCAGCTGCCAGCTGACCATCGCCGAACGGATGGGCATCGCGGCCATACTCGGAATCCCGTATCTGATCATCGGAATCATTTGGTCGGCGACCCACACCGAGCACCTGCGGCAGATGCAGGGCGCCGACCTGGTCATGTTTTTCCTCGGCTCGATCGTGTCCTGGCCCGTCCTGCTGTTCGCCAACGTCTGCATGACCTGAGCCGATGGGCCGACGCGCGCCGTAGGCAGACGAATCAATGCCGGATGGCTACCATGACCCTCATGGCCGAGCCGGTCCCGGCTGCGGATGAAACCGTCGCAGCAAACGCCGCAGAGTCAGCCGCTGTGCGCAATCCGTCAGCTCCGGGCGCAGGTGATTTCGCGTGGTCGCGTGACGGCGACGATGACGTCCGGGCTCAACCGGCGGCCGATCGCCAATCGTGGCTGGCTACTTGGCGCAAAGCCGGCGCGTTACTCCTGGGTGGCTTGGTGCTTGCGGGGGCAATCGTGGTGGGCTTCTGGGTGCTGGACCCAGAGACCAAGGAGTCGCAGCCGCCGCCAAATGCGCCGCGCACGCCGACGGCCAGCGCGTCGCCCGCACCGACCGCGACGGGGACTGCTGCACCGCCGGCCGCTGCCCCTCCGTCGATCGCGTCGACCCCAGAGCAAGACAACAAGTACGTGCAGGCCTTGAACGAGCGTGGCATCTCGTTCGCCAATCCCGAGGCCGCCATCTACAACGGCAAGATGGTGTGCGACGACATTCGTCAGGGAATGACGGTGCCGCAGATCGTCGCCGCATTTCGTGCCAGTAACCCCGCGCTCGGCGCGGACGCCGACGCCTACGTGGCCATTTCCGTTCGCGCGTACTGCCCGCAGAACGGCAACCTGGTCAGCGGAGTGTCTTGACCGGGCGGACCCTGCGTGCCGGATGCGTTTTGAACTGCGGAAATCGCACTTATTCGGCGATGATGGAACATGGTGCGGCCTGGGGACGTCGCCCGGGTTCGACAGAGTTCACACAACCTAACCCCACCGCTTCGCACCGTAGTCAAGAGGAGACAGCGCATGACTGTCGAAGACAACAGCGCACCGACCGAATCGGTGCCTGATCAGCGACCAAAGCCGAGACGCCTACCTCGATCGAGGGTTTTCGGCAACCTCGTCGCGGCGGCATTCCTCGCGTTGGCGGTCCTATTTGCCCTGGGGGTTGTGGCCACCTACTTCATGCGGGACAGGACGGCAACATCACCCGGGCCGCAGACGGTGACGATCACGCCATCACCCAAAACGAGTCTGGCGGACGGCCGGTTCTTCAGCGCGCTGGCCATTTACGGGATCTCGGACCACGGCAACGAAGCTGTCCGTCAGCGATTCATGGAATTCGGCCATCACACGTGCTTCTCGCTGCTGCCGCCGCGCCCGCAGACGCTGGATTCGACGGTCAGCGGCATCATGACCGCGGAAAACCAGGACGTCGCGTCCGGCAATCAGTGGTCGCCACAGTTCACCCATGACGACGCCGAGCATCTGGCCCAGGCCGCCATCGGCGCCTACTGCCCCGACGTGCCGAAGTAGGCGCACGCTGCCGACGTCACATTTCCTGTCCGCCCCTGACCCTGACTTTGTAAGAATGGTTTTGATATGTCGCACTCATTCGACGGCTTGACCGAATCGCTCGCCAGTGTTGAAGAAATTCACGCGGCGTTCGGTCGCGAGGACTATTGGCTGGCCCGCATCGCGGCCGCTACCGCCACCACCGCCACGCTGGACTCGCTGGCCGTAGCTGCCGACGGCACGGTGACGGTACGCATCACCCAGCATCTGGGTCGCCAGCTATTACCCGGGCCGGTTGCCAACCTCATTCCCGGCGAGTTGAAATTGGTGACCACCGAGACGTGGACACCGGACGCAGACCGCCAGGTACGCGGGCGGGTCGGTACCTCGGTTTCCGGCGGATTGGGATCATGCCGTGCGAGAACCTGGCTGGAGCCGGCTGGCAACGGCTCGCAATTGCGCTTCACCGGCAGAGTGCAGGTCAAAATCCCCTTGGTGGGCGGCACACTCGAGAAATCCATCGGAGCCAATTTGGCTGAGAACATCCCCGGGGTGCTGCACTTCACCACGACGTGGATCGCCGAACACGCATGACATCGGCTCTGCGGCCCCCGGCAGGACCGTATTGAAATACCTTCGTGTCGGCCCCTCAGCGTGATGCTGTCTCGGTCAGTTGTGAATTCGCGGCGATTACTTTGGGGATTTGGATCCGCGGTCGTGGAAGGTGATGACTTTGCCCCGGTTGATCGACACCCAGTCTCGCGCCTCCAGATAAGGGCGGAAGGTTTCGGCGATCAACCGCTGGTCGGCCGGTGTCTTCGGCCGCTGCAATTCGTACAGGTGAGGGAACTCCGTCCAGGCGGCGACGGCATTCCACAGTCGCACGGCTGCCTCGCCCATGGGTGGATCGATCAGGACCGGCCCGAAGAGGCATTGCCCATCGGGAAAAAATATTGTCGGCACCCCGTAGCCGTCGGCGTCGACCACGCGCTGATGGTCGGCCATCACCTCGTCACTGGTCGTGGGGTCATCGATCGCCTGGTCGACGAGATCGGGGGCGAAGCCGAGTTCTTCGAGGAGGTGCCGCGCGACGGCCTTCTCGTGCGGCTTATGGCCCTCGACGTGAAGTGCGCGGCCGGCCCGTTCGTACCACGCGTCGAGATCGTTCATCGACCGGCGGCGTAGCAGCGCTCCGATGCGCATCATCGACCAGCCGTAGGACCATTCGCGTTCCCACGGGTGCTTCTTGCCCTCCCGGCGGTTGATTTCTTCGAGGCTGAAGAAGCGCCAGTTCACCGCGAGGCCGGTCAGGTCGCGCACTTCACGGATCCACCGCGACGTCTGGTACGCATAGGGACACATGACATCGAAGTGGAAGTCGATGGAGGCCGGGCGGCTGTTCACATCGTGAACCTCAGGTTGCGGGCGGCGCGCTCCCCGAGTTCGTCATCGCCCTTCCACCTGACCGCACCGGAGTCGATGAGGATCTGCGGATCGATGCGCCCGCAGGCGAGCTGGATGAAGGTCGTGGAGTCGGCCGTCAGCGTCACGTCAGGGTTGCTCAACTGGTCGACCCGTTTGGCCCGGCCGTCGACGGCGACGTTCACCTCGCGAACGATCGGTCCGGTGAGGTGGAAAGTGATGCTCTTCCCGTCGGGCAAGCCCACTTTCTTGCCGACGATATATCCGATCGAGTTCTCCACCTCGGCGAGCGCGATCTCGGCCGCAATGCCACTGTCGTCGGTCGCCCTGCCGAGCGGAGTGGTGATGTCGCGTTCGTGCACCCAGAAGTCGAAGACCCGGATCGCCAGGAACCGGCCGTAGGTGCCGGGGCCGGTCGGCATCCAGGACGGGCGCTCGAGATCGGAGTTCGAGAGGGCGGCCAGGTCGCGACGTCGACGGTCATAGACCGCACGGACCTTGTCAACGTAGGAAACGTGGTCGACGTCGGTTCCGCTCAGGAAGTCCGCCGCCCGCTCGAAAGGCGGCGGGGTGCGGTCATCCTCGGGCAACCACCCGGCCATGACCGCCTCGATGCTGGTGACATGGTTGACGACGTCACGGACCGTCCAGTCCGGGCAGAGCGACTGAACCTGCCACTCGGCGTCGCTGAGGTCGCCGCAGAGGGCCTCCATCGAGGAGTAACACCCTTGAAGAGCGGCGCGAACCTGTTCCAGGCTCGTAGCCTTCGGATCTTCCAACGCCTCATCCTTATCCAGCCTGCCGCTATCCAGGGCAGCAAGAGTTGAATTTCGCGCCCGAGCTTACGGCCGGCACGCTGTGGAATGTCACAGTAACTTGCACCGACTCCGTCCAAAACCCAAATCGGGCGCGGGTACGAACTGCCGATGCCGTTCTGTGCGAAAAGCCCTCAAACGTCCGGCGTGGCGAACGCTGGTGGGATCTCGCTCTTACTACTCTGAGGTCGACCAACTGTGGGGGGCCACCACAACCGCCGGAAGGACGCGCAACCGTGGACCTCTGCAGCCTGACGACGAAACAGCTCCTCACGGCGCTGGGCGTGGCCGCCGCCGCCCTGTGCTTTGGCGCGGGAACCGCCCGGGCCGACACCGCCAGTGTCCAATTTCAACCGGCAACGCTGAACAACATTCCAAGTCTGCGAGTCACCGTCACAGACACGAGCGGAAACGGGAACCCTGGCACATACGGGTCCTGCCTTTTCAACGCCACCCCGACATTTGGGACCATGGACGTACTCCAGGGCGTCGGCACTCCAATGGCCCCGCTAAACCAGACATTTCAGCTGAACCAAGGGGGCCAGCAACAGCTGAACTTCGCGCCCGAACTCCCGACGGGCACGCTCTTTAACGTCACCATCACGTGCACTGACCCCGTCCAGAACCAAGCCGGGACTATCTACAACCAGCCGATGCCGTTCTGAATCGCCGCAAGCTGCGCCGTCCGTCGCAGGCCGCGCGCCGGAAAACCGCTCTCAACGCCTACGAAGTGACGCTCGCCGCCGCAAAAGCCCTTATCTGCGCACCGCGCAGAATGGCCGCGAAGTCGTGGAGCGACGATCAGGCGCACCGGCGTGGAAAAAGTCCAGGCCAGTGGCCACTTGAAATACGCAGCGGGCATCAATACCACCGTGTGGAGCTATGACAAGCTGCTCAACTTCACGGTGTACGGGTGTTCGCGAACGCTACCCGACGCGGAGTTGTACACCCAGCGGATTCAAGCCGCGTTCGAGGAGTTGCGCTCCGCGACACGTGGTCTTGCCGACAACCGCACCGATCCACCAAAGCCCACTCGGGCTGCTCCGACCGTGGTCGGCGGAGACGCCCGAGGTCGTTAGCTTGAGGCGCGCGAGCTACCCCCCTGCTGCGAGCAGTTCGTCAAACCCCCGTTTCTTGCGCCCATCTCGGCGGGCGCGCTTGTGGCCTGTTCAGCGAACGCGCCGCCGCCAGTGCCGCCGCGCGCTCACCGTTGATCAGGGTCAGCGGTGGAGGCTGGCCCTTGCGCAGCGTCGCGATCAGCTCGCGGTAAGGGCCGATGAGGTAGACGGTGTCGCCGGCTTTCAGTCGGGCTTCGCGGCGGGGGCGCAAGCTGACCGGCCCTTCCGGTCGAGTGATGGCGATAACGCGCGTCTGGGTGGACAAATCCACCATGCGCAGTCCATCTAGCTCGCTGCCCGCCGCCACGAGCATTCCGCCGACCATGAAGGAGCGCTGCCCGACCCAAAATGTCCCCAGCACCTGCAGGCCCATCGCGGCGCCGATGAACCAGGGGGCTGCCAGGTCGACGATCGACCGCACGTGTTCGAAACCGAAGCGCTGATTCACCGCAGTGCCCAGCGCGCGGCCTTGAACGCGCAGGACAATCGGCACCTTGGTATCGGATCCCAAGATCTCACGCAGCACGATCCCGGTCCCGATGTTCTCCATGTCGTCGTTGGCCACCACCGCCACTCCGCGGGCGCGATCGACGCGGGCTGATTCCAGCGTCTGGCGCATCGTTGAGTCTCCGAAAATCACCGGTACGTCAAGTTCGGCCGCGGTCGCCAGGAAAGGATTGTTCTCGTCGTGCTCGACGACCAGGACGTCGTATCCGGCAGCGGTCAGATCACTCACGACGCGAATGCCGACTGAACCCAGTCCGACAACAACGACGTGGTCTCGCATCCGGCGTGCG
Source organism: uncultured Actinomycetota bacterium (assembly GCA_963730415.1). GTDB lineage: Bacteria > Actinomycetota > Actinomycetes > Mycobacteriales > Mycobacteriaceae > Mycobacterium. The sequence goes on from CAVSSC010000020.1 coordinate 13,915, forward strand.
CGTCGGAGTCCAGCCATTTGGACGAAGCGGCGCGACAGCAGCAGGTCCGCAATGAACGCGACGAGGATGGCGGTGACGGTCACGCCGCCGAACATCAACGCGACAGCGAACAGTCGCAGGGAAGTCGATTGCTGGGCGAAGCTGAAATCGCCGTAGCCCACGGTCGTAATCGTCTCGGATGCGAAATACAGCGCGTCGATCCACGACATCCGCGGGTTCCGGTAGTTGAAGTGCACCACAGCTGTCGCGCCGAGCGTCAGCAACACCGCGAACGCCAACGAGGGGAAAAGCATCGGGTTCACGTCGTCGCGCATGGAGCGCGCGGCATCGATCGCGCGTCGTACCCGGGAATGCCGAGAGCGCGTCGCGGTCGGGGGTGGCACGGTGATCCCGCGGGCTTCCAATTCGTCTTTGACGCCGATCACCGAGGTCCAGTCGCCGGCGTAGACCTGTAAATCTCGTCCCGGACAGGGCACGACCTCGCCGGGGGCGGGCGAGTACTTGCCGTGGACCACCGCCACGGGTGCCAAGTCGGCGTATATCTCGCGCAGAGTCCCATCGTACGGCGCCTCGGCCCCCCAGATCACGAATTCGATACCGGCCGTGTCGAACTGGTGAGCGTCACGCGACAGCACTGCCTCGACGACGGATGGTGCCGCGAGGTCGGCGACGTCCAAGATCGCCCCGGGGCCGTTGACGGCGGCCACCGCTTCGCGGAGCACGTCGTTGGCCAGACGTGCCACCACGCGGACATCCGGGCTGTATTGTCTTGCCAGCAAGGCGATTTCGAGATTGACCGCGTCATTAGGCCCAGCGCAGACGACGGCGCGCGCACGATGCACCCCGGCACCGCGCAGGTCGGCGGCAGTGTTGATCTGGATTATCCGCGCGCCGGCACCCCTCAGCTCCTCGGCGATCGTCTTCGCCAGTGCGTCGTCACCGCTGACGATTATTTCGCGGTGCATCATCTCGTACATTTGGCGGAACCCCGGCTTTTTCGTGCGCTTGTCAAAAAGTTCGATCGCGACGGCTAGTCGGCAAGGAACTGCCGCGTTTGGTCCGGTCTTCGCGCCGGGGATTCGATGACATCGTCTGCATAAGTTTCCCACCTCTGCTGACACGTGCGTTTCCGCTTTCATATGACTATCGGCCAATACGCCGGATAGTGCCACCGGAAGGAACCAGAAGGAACCAGAAGGAACCGGATAGAACCGGATAGGAACCGGATGAGAGAAGTCAACACCGTTGTCCCGCAAGCGGAGTCGCCGAACAAGATCAGCAACGGGAACGCTGCGCCAGTCTGTGAACAAAGCGTTTTTCAGGGGCGCAACAGGTTCGACTCGAACTCGTCACACAGACGAAATAGTTGAGGCGTAGAAAGACCTCGGACCACTGCTGCCCACGTGAAAAGTCGTGATACTGACGAGGTCTGCCGGGCGCTATGGTGGCGTGGGGAGCGTGTGCAGTCATGTTGGCCCGGATGCGTGGTCGGCACGAGTATGGCTGCACCAAACATCGCGTGTATGAATTGGAGGGCGCCGCCTGCGGTCGCGAAGCCGATCACGACGACTGGGGTTCGCCGTCCGCCCGCGGATAACCAAGTAAGGAGCGCTCTGTGTCCGAAACGACGCCCGACGATATCTTCAAACTCGCCAAGGACGAGAATGTTGAGTATGTCGACGTCCGCTTCTGTGATCTGCCAGGCACCATGCAGCACTTCACAATTCCGATTTACGTCTTCGACGAGAACGTGTTCGAGGAGGGTTTGGCCTTCGACGGCTCCTCGATTCGCGGATTCCAATCGATCCACGAGTCCGACATGCTGCTGCTTCCCGATCCGGAAACCGCGACCATTGACCCGTTCCGTGACGCCAAAACGCTAAACGTGAATTTCTTCGTGCACGACCCGTTCACCCTTGAGTTGTACTCGCGCGACCCGCGCAACGTCGCCCGGAAGGCCGAGAACTACCTAATCAGTTCAGGCATTGCGGACGCCGCCTACTTCGGCCCAGAGGCCGAGTTCTACATCTTCGATTCGGTGAAGTTCGACTCGAACATCAACGGCTCATTCTACAAGGTGGACGCGACCTCCGGGTGGTGGAACACCGGAGCAGACACCGAGTTCGACGGCAGCCCCAACCGCGGCTACAAGGTCCGCCCCAAAGGCGGCTACTTCCCGGTCGCCCCCACCGACCACTACGTCGACCTGCGCGACAAGATTCTCACGAACTTAACCAACGCCGGCTTCTCTCTGGAGAAGGGCCACCACGAGGTGGGCAGCGGCGGCCAGACCGAGATCAACTACAAGTTCAACACCTTGCTGCACGCGGCTGACGACCATCAGATGTATAAGTACATCGTCAAGCAAACGGCATGGCAGGCCGGCAAGACCGTGACGTTCATGCCCAAGCCGCTGTTCGGCGACAATGGCTCCGGCATGCACTGCCACCAATCGCTGTGGAAGGATGGCGTCCCGCTGATGTTCGACGAGACCGGCTACGCCGGCCTGTCGGACACCGCCCGCCACTACATCGGCGGTTTGCTGTATCACGCGCCCTCATTGCTGGCCTTCACCAACCCCACGGTCAACTCCTACAAGCGCCTGGTTCCCGGCTACGAGGCGCCAATCAACCTGGTCTACAGCCAGCGCAACCGCTCGGCCTGCGTGCGTATCCCGATCACCGGCAACAACCCGAAGGCCAAGCGGCTGGAGTTCCGTTGCCCCGACTCGTCGGGCAACCCGTACCTGGCGTTCGCGGCCATGTTGATGGCCGGACTGGACGGCATCAAGAACAAGATCGAGCCGCCTCCCCCGATCGACAAGGACCTCTACGAGCTGCCGCCGGAAGAGGCCGCGGAAATCGTGCAAGCGCCAACGCAGCTGTCCGCGGTGATCGACCGTCTGGAGGAAGACAGCGAATACCTCACTGAGGGAGGCGTATTCACGCCTGACCTGATCGAGACGTGGATCAACTACAAGCGCGACTATGAGCTTGCGCCGTATAACCTCCGGCCGACCCCGTACGAATTCGCGCTCTACTACGACGTATAGGGACGTATAGGCCGGCCAACGGCCGGTGCGGGAGCGCCGCTGCGGGGATGCGGTTGGCCGGCTGCACCGACGTTACCTGCAGATATATTGACGACTGATCGTTATCGTGGCGTCCATGAAGCCACGCCGACCCGACAGACCCGACGAAGTCCAGAACTTCGTCAACCGCCGTCAACTACTCCAGTTGGCCGGTGGTGTCGGCTTAGCGACAACCGTCAGCGCCTGCTCACCCAGAGCCGTGGTGAGCTCTACCCCCGATCCCGCAGCCAGCCCGAAGGCGTCGTCAACTCCTGGTCCCACCGCTCCGTTGCCCACCAACGCCAGACCGACAGCGACACCTGCCGATACCATCGCCTCGCCCCCGCCCGCTTCAAACTCCACCGGCCCAACTGTTATGCCGAGATGCCTGGGGTGCCCGACCCGCACGCCCCGGCGGAAAAGTCCACACCATCACCCGCATGACCCTCCACCACGAGGCCGTCGTCCTCGGCGACAACCGAAACGCCCCGGACCGGCTGCGCCAAGACCAGCGCTACCACCAAGACCAAAAGGGATGGGTCGACATCGCCTATCACGTCGGCGTCGACCGCAACGGCAACATCTACGAGCTACGCGCGACGCAGATCGCGGGTGACACCGCCACGGACTACGACACGACGGGCCATTTCCTGGTCCTTTGCGAAGGAGATTTCGACCAGGAAGTCGTCTCGGAAGCTCAACTCCACGGGGCCGCCCTCGCGTTCGCCTGGGCCACCCAAACCTTTCACATCGCCACCGACACCCTGGCCGGCCACCGCGACCTGGCCCAAACCTCATGCCCCGGCGCGAACCTGTACGCCCATCTGTCCTCCGGCGACCTCAAGCGCCGCGTCCAAGATCTGCTCGCCGCCGGCGAAGTCGACCTTCAGCGCATATGCGGACCCGACGCCGCTGGAAAAGTCGCGGCCATCGAGGCCGGCAATTAACCGAGACTGCTGCGTTCGGGTGTGAAACTGCGGCTTTGGGTGGAGCTGCCGGGTCAACAGGGACCACTAACCGAGCCCACCTTCGCTCAGTTGGGATTTGCGCACCGATGCCCGCACGGATGGTGACCATGCGGTTGTAAGCCGCGAAAACGGCGAGTAAAACCAAAGGTAAACCTTAAAGTCCAGGCTA
>CAVSSC010000021.1:0-23433 GCA_963730415.1 uncultured Actinomycetota bacterium
GATGTAGTGGCGGGCGGTGTCCGACAGGCCGGCGTAGCCGGTCTCGTCGAACATCAGCGGGACGCCATCCTTCCACAGCGATTGGTGGCAGTGCATGCCGGAGCCATTGTCGCCGAACAGCGGCTTGGGCATGAACGTCACGGTCTTGCCGGCCTGCCATGCCGTTTGCTTGACGATGTACTTATACATCTGATGGTCGTCAGCCGCGTGCAGCAAGGTGTTGAACTTGTAGTTGATCTCGGTCTGGCCGCCGCTGCCCACCTCGTGGTGGCCCTTCTCCAGAGAGAAGCCGGCGTTGGTTAAGTTCGTGAGAATCTTGTCGCGCAGGTCGACGTAGTGGTCGGTGGGGGCGACCGGGAAGTAGCCGCCTTTGGGGCGGACCTTGTAGCCGCGGTTGGGGCTGCCGTCGAACTCGGTGTCTGCTCCGGTGTTCCACCACCCGGAGGTCGCGTCCACCTTGTAGAATGAGCCGTTGATGTTCGAGTCGAACTTCACCGAATCGAAGATTAGAACTCGGCCTCTGGGCCGAAGTAGGCGGCGTCCGCAATGCCTGAACTGATTAGGTAGTTCTCGGCCTTCCGGGCGACGTTGCGCGGGTCGCGCGAGTACAACTCAAGGGTGAACGGGTCGTGCACGAAGAAATTCACGTTTAGCGTTTTGGCGTCACGGAACGGGTCAATGGTCGCGGTTTCCGGATCGGGAAGCAGCAGCATGTCGGACTCGTGGATCGATTGGAATCCGCGAATCGAGGAGCCGTCGAAGGCCAAACCCTCCTCGAACACGTTCTCGTCGAAGACGTAAATCGGAATTGTGAAGTGCTGCATGGTGCCTGGCAGATCACAGAAGCGGACGTCGACATACTCAACATTCTCGTCCTTGGCGAGTTTGAAGATATCGTCGGGCGTCGTTTCGGACACAGAGCGCTCCTTACTTGGTTATCCGCGGGCGGACGGCGAACCCCAGTCGTCGTGATCGGCTTCGCGACCGCAGGCGGCGCCCTCCAATTCATACACGCGATGTTTGGTGCAGCCATACTCGTGCCGACCACGCATCCGGGCCAACATGACTGCACACGCTCCCCACGCCACCATAGCGCCCGGCAGACCTCGTCAGTATCACGACTTTTCACGTGGGAGCAGTGGTCCGAGGTCTTTCTACGCCTCAACTATTTCGTCTGTGTGACGAATTCGAGTCGAACCTGTTGCGCCCCTGAAAAACGCTTTGTTCACAGACGGCGCAGCGTTCCCGTTGCTGATCTTGTTCGGCGACTCCGCTTGCGGGACAACGGTGTTGACCTCCCTCATCCGGTTCCTATCCGGTTCTATCCGGTTCCTTCTGGTTCCTTCTGGTTCCTTCCGGTGGCACTATCCGGCGTATTTGCCGATAGCTATATGAAAGCGGAAACGCACGTGTCAGCAGAGGTGGGAAACTTATGCAGACGATGTCATCGAATCCCCGGCGCGAAGACCGGACCAAACGCGGCAGTTCCTTGCCGACTAGCCGTCGCGATCGAACTTTTTGACAAGCGCACGAAAAAGCCGGGGTTCCGCCAAATGTACGAGATGATGCACCGCGAAATAATCGTCAGCGGTGACGACGCACTGGCGAAGACGATCGCCGAGGAGCTCAGGGGTGCCGGCGCGCGGATAATCCAGATCAACACTGCCGCCGACCTGCGCGGTGCCGGGGTGCATCGTGCGCGCGCCGTCGTCTGCGCTGGGCCTAATGACGCGGTCAATCTCGAAATCGCCTTGCTGGCAAGACAATACAGCCCGGATGTCCGCGTGGTGGCACGTCTGGCCAACGACGTGCTCCGCGAAGCGGTGGCCGCCGTCAACGGCCCCGGGGCGATCTTGGACGTCGCCGACCTCGCGGCACCATCCGTCGTCGAGGCAGTGCTGTCGCGTGACGCTCACCAGTTCGACACGGCCGGTATCGAATTCGTGATCTGGGGGGCCGAGGCGCCGTACGATGGGACTCTGCGCGAGATATACGCCGAGTTGGACCCAGGCGGTGGTCCACGGCAAGTACTCGCCCGCCCCCGGCGAGGTCGTGCCCGTCCGGAAGAGATTTACAGGTCTACGCCGGCGACTGGACCTCGGTGATCGGCGTCAAAGACGAATTGGAAGCCCGCGGGATCACCGTGCCACCCCCGACCGCGACGCGCTCTCGGCATTCCCGGGTACGACGCGCGATCGATGCCGCGCGCTCCATGCGCGACGACGTGAACCCGATGCTTTTCCCCTCGTTGGCGTTCGCGGTGTTGCTGACGCTCGGCGCGACAGCTGTGGTGCACTTCAACTACCGGAACCCGCGGATGTCGTGGATCGACGCGCTGTATTTCGCATCCGAGACGATTACGACCGTGGGCTACGGCGATTTCAGCTTCGCCCAGCAATCGACTTCCCTGCGACTGTTCGCTGTCGCGTTGATGTTCGGCGGCGTGACCGTCACCGCCATCCTCGTCGCGTTCATTGCGGACCTGCTGCTGTCGCGCCGCTTCGTCCAAATGGCTGGACTCCGACGCGCACGCCGGATGCGAGACCACGTCGTTGTTGTCGGACTGGGTTCAGTCGGCATTCGCGTCGTGAGTGATCTGACCGCTGCCGGATACGACGTCCTGGTCGTCGAGCACGACGAGAACAATCCTTTCCTGGCGACCGCGGCCGAACTTGACGTACCGGTGATTTTCGGAGACTCAACGATGCGCCAGACGCTGGAATCAGCCCGCGTCGATCGGCCCGCGGAGTGGCGGTGGTGGCCAACGACGACATGGAGAACATCGGGACCGGGATCGTGCTGCGTGAGATCTTGGGATCCGATACCAAGGTGCCGATTGTCCTGCGCGTTCAAGGCCGCGCGCTGGGCACTGCGGTGAATCAGCGCTTCGGTTTCGAACACGTGCGGTCGATCGTCGACCTGGCAGCCCCCTGGTTCATCGGCGCCGCGATGGGCCTGCAGGTGCTGGGGACATTTTGGGTCGGGCAGCGCTCCTTCATGGTCGGCGGAATGCTCGTGGCGGCGGGCAGCGAGCTAGATGGACTGCGCATGGTGGATTTGTCCACCCAGACGCGCGTTATCGCCATCACTCGACCGGAAGGGCCGGTCAGCTTGCGCCCCCGCCGCGAAGCCCGACTGAAAGCCGGCGACACCGTCTACCTCATCGGCCCTTACCGCGAGCTGATCGCGACGCTGCGCAAGGGCCAGCCTCCACCGCTGACCCTGATCAACGGTGAGCGCGCGGCGGCACTGGCGGCGGCGCGTTCGCTGAACAGGCCACAAGCGCGCCCGCCGAGATGGGCGCAAGAAACGGGGGTTTGACGAACTGCTCGCAGCAGGGGGGTAGCTCGCGCGCCTCAAGCTAACGACCTCGGGCGTCTCCGCCGACCACGGTCGGAGCAGCCCGAGTGGGCTTTGGTGGATCGGTGCGGTTGTCGGCAAGACCACGTGTCGCGGAGCGCAACTCCTCGAACGCGGCTTGAATCCGCTGGGTGTACAACTCCGCGTCGGGTAGCGTTCGCGAACACCCGTACACCGTGAAGTTGAGCAGCTTGTCATAGCTCCACACGGTGGTATTGATGCCCGCTGCGTATTTCAAGTGGCCACTGGCCTGGACTTTTTCCACGCCGGTGCGCCTGATCGTCGCTCCACGACTTCGCGGCCATTCTGCGCGGTGCGCAGATAAGGGCTTTTGCGGCGGCGAGCGTCACTTCGTAGGCGTTGAGAGCGGTTTTACGGCGCGCGGCCTGCGACGGACGGCGCAGCTTGCGGCGATTCAGAACGGCATCGGCTGGTTGTAGATAGTCCCGGCTTGGTTCTGGACGGGGTCAGTGCACGTGATGGTGACGTTAAAGAGCGTGCCCGTCGGGAGTTCGGGCGCGAAGTTCAGCTGTTGCTGGCCCCCTTGGTTCAGCTGAAATGTCTGGTTTAGCGGGGCCATTGGAGTGCCGACGCCCTGGAGTACGTCCATGGTCCCAAATGTCGGGGTGGCGTTGAAAAGGCAGGACCCGTATGTGCCAGGGTTCCCGTTTCCGCTCGTGTCTGTGACGGTGACTCGCAGACTTGGAATGTTGTTCAGCGTTGCCGGTTGAAATTGGACACTGGCGGTGTCGGCCCGGGCGGTTCCCGCGCCAAAGCACAGGCGGCGGCGGCGGCCACGCCCAGCGCCGTGAGGAGCTGTTTCGTCGTCAGGCTGCAGAGGTCCACGGTTGCGCGTCCTTCCGGCGGTTGTGGTGGCCCCCCACAGTTGGTCGACCTCAGAGTAGTAAGAGCGAGATCCCACCAGCGTTCGCCACGCCGGACGTTTGAGGGCTTTTCGCACAGAACGGCATCGGCAGTTCGTACCCGCGCCCGATTTGGGTTTTGGACGGAGTCGGTGCAAGTTACTGTGACATTCCACAGCGTGCCGGCCGTAAGCTCGGGCGCGAAATTCAACTCTTGCTGCCCTGGATAGCGGCAGGCTGGATAAGGATGAGGCGTTGGAAGATCCGAAGGCTACGAGCCTGGAACAGGTTCGCGCCGCTCTTCAAGGGTGTTACTCCTCGATGGAGGCCCTCTGCGGCGACCTCAGCGACGCCGAGTGGCAGGTTCAGTCGCTCTGCCCGGACTGGACGGTCCGTGACGTCGTCAACCATGTCACCAGCATCGAGGCGGTCATGGCCGGGTGGTTGCCCGAGGATGACCGCACCCCGCCGCCTTTCGAGCGGGCGGCGGACTTCCTGAGCGGAACCGACGTCGACCACGTTTCCTACGTTGACAAGGTCCGTGCGGTCTATGACCGTCGACGTCGCGACCTGGCCGCCCTCTCGAACTCCGATCTCGAGCGCCCGTCCTGGATGCCGACCGGCCCCGGCACCTACGGCCGGTTCCTGGCGATCCGGGTCTTCGACTTCTGGGTGCACGAACGCGACATCACCACTCCGCTCGGCAGGGCGACCGACGACAGTGGCATTGCGGCCGAGATCGCGCTCGCCGAGGTGGAGAACTCGATCGGATATATCGTCGGCAAGAAAGTGGGCTTGCCCGACGGGAAGAGCATCACTTTCCACCTCACCGGACCGATCGTTCGCGAGGTGAACGTCGCCGTCGACGGCCGGGCCAAACGGGTCGACCAGTTGAGCAACCCTGACGTGACGCTGACGGCCGACTCCACGACCTTCATCCAGCTCGCCTGCGGGCGCATCGATCCGCAGATCCTCATCGACTCCGGTGCGGTCAGGTGGAAGGGCGATGACGAACTCGGGGAGCGCGCCGCCCGCAACCTGAGGTTCACGATGTGAACAGCCGCCCGGCCTCCATCGACTTCCACTTCGATGTCATGTGTCCCTATGCGTACCAGACGTCGCGGTGGATCCGTGAAGTGCGCGACCTGACCGGCCTCGCGGTGAACTGGCGCTTCTTCAGCCTCGAAGAAATCAACCGCCGGGAGGGCAAGAAGCACCCGTGGGAACGCGAATGGTCCTACGGCTGGTCGATGATGCGCATCGGAGCGCTGCTACGCCGCCGGTCGATGAACGATCTCGACGCGTGGTACGAACGGGCCGGCCGCGCACTTCACGTCGAGGGCCATAAGCCGCACGAGAAGGCCGTCGCGCGGCACCTCCTCGAAGAACTCGGCTTCGCCCCCGATCTCGTCGACCAGGCGATCGATGACCCCACGACCAGTGACGAGGTGATGGCCGACCATCAGCGCGTGGTCGACGCCGACGGCTACGGGGTGCCGACAATATTTTTTCCCGATGGGCAATGCCTCTTCGGGCCGGTCCTGATCGATCCACCCATGGGCGAGGCAGCCGTGCGACTGTGGAATGCCGTCGCCGCCTGGACGGAGTTCCCTCACCTGTACGAATTGCAGCGGCCGAAGACACCGGCCGACCAGCGGTTGATCGCCGAAACCTTCCGCCCTTATCTGGAGGCGCGAGACTGGGTGTCGATCAACCGGGGCAAAGTCATCACCTTCCACGACCGCGGATCCAAATCCCCAAAGTAATCGCCGCGAATTCACAACTGACCGAGACAGCATCACGCTGAGGGGCCGACACGAAGGTATTTCAATACGGTCCTGCCGGGGGCCGCAGAGCCGATGTCATGCGTGTTCGGCGATCCACGTCGTGGTGAAGTGCAGCACCCCAGGGATGTTCTCAGCCAAATTGGCTCCGATGGATTTCTCGAGTGTGCCGCCCACCAAGGGGATTTTGACCTGCACTCTGCCGGTGAAGCGCAATTGCGAGCCGTTGCCAGCCGGCTCCAGCCAGGTTCTCGCACGGCATGATCCCAATCCGCCGGAAACCGAGGTACCGACCCGCCCGCGTACCTGGCGGTCTGCGTCCGGTGTCCACGTCTCGGTGGTCACCAATTTCAACTCGCCGGGAATGAGGTTGGCAACCGGCCCGGGTAATAGCTGGCGACCCAGATGCTGGGTGATGCGTACCGTCACCGTGCCGTCGGCAGCTACGGTCAGCGAGTCCAGCGTGGCGGTGGTGGCGGTAGCGGCCGCGATGCGGGCCAGCCAATAGTCCTCGCGACCGAACGCCGCGTGAATTTCTTCAACACTGGCGAGCGATTCGGTCAAGCCGTCGAATGAGTGCGACATATCAAACCATTCTTACAAAGTCAGGGTCAGGGGCGGACAGGAAATGTGACGTCGGCAGCGTGCGCCTACTTCGGCACGTCGGGGCAGTAGGCGCCGATGGCGGCCTGGGCCAGATGCTCGGCGTCGTCATGGGTGAACTGTGGCGACCACTGATTGCCGGACGCGACGTCCTGGTTTTCCGCGGTCATGATGCCGCTGACCGTCGAATCCAGCGTCTGCGGGCGCGGCGGCAGCAGCGAGAAGCACGTGTGATGGCCGAATTCCATGAATCGCTGACGGACAGCTTCGTTGCCGTGGTCCGAGATCCCGTAAATGGCCAGCGCGCTGAAGAACCGGCCGTCCGCCAGACTCGTTTTGGGTGATGGCGTGATCGTCACCGTCTGCGGCCCGGGTGATGTTGCCGTCCTGTCCCGCATGAAGTAGGTGGCCACAACCCCCAGGGCAAATAGGACCGCCAACGCGAGGAATGCCGCCGCGACGAGGTTGCCGAAAACCCTCGATCGAGGTAGGCGTCTCGGCTTTGGTCGCTGATCAGGCACCGATTCGGTCGGTGCGCTGTTGTCTTCGACAGTCATGCGCTGTCTCCTCTTGACTACGGTGCGAAGCGGTGGGGTTAGGTTGTGTGAACTCTGTCGAACCCGGGCGACGTCCCCAGGCCGCACCATGTTCCATCATCGCCGAATAAGTGCGATTTCCGCAGTTCAAAACGCATCCGGCACGCAGGGTCCGCCCGGTCAAGACACTCCGCTGACCAGGTTGCCGTTCTGCGGGCAGTACGCGCGAACGGAAATGGCCACGTAGGCGTCGGCGTCCGCGCCGAGCGCGGGGTTACTGGCACGAAATGCGGCGACGATCTGCGGCACCGTCATTCCCTGACGAATGTCGTCGCACACCATCTTGCCGTTGTAGATGGCGGCCTCGGGATTGGCGAACGAGATGCCACGCTCGTTCAAGGCCTGCACGTACTTGTTGTCTTGCTCTGGGGTCGACGCGATCGACGGAGGGGCAGCGGCCGGCGGTGCAGCAGTCCCCGTCGCGGTCGGTGCGGGCGACGCGCTGGCCGTCGGCGTGCGCGGCGCATTTGGCGGCGGCTGCGACTCCTTGGTCTCTGGGTCCAGCACCCAGAAGCCCACCACGATTGCCCCCGCAAGCACCAAGCCACCCAGGAGTAACGCGCCGGCTTTGCGCCAAGTAGCCAGCCACGATTGGCGATCGGCCGCCGGTTGAGCCCGGACGTCATCGTCGCCGTCACGCGACCACGCGAAATCACCTGCGCCCGGAGCTGACGGATTGCGCACAGCGGCTGACTCTGCGGCGTTTGCTGCGACGGTTTCATCCGCAGCCGGGACCGGCTCGGCCATGAGGGTCATGGTAGCCATCCGGCATTGATTCGTCTGCCTACGGCGCGCGTCGGCCCATCGGCTCAGGTCATGCAGACGTTGGCGAACAGCAGGACGGGCCAGGACACGATCGAGCCGAGGAAAAACATGACCAGGTCGGCGCCCTGCATCTGCCGCAGGTGCTCGGTGTGGGTCGCCGACCAAATGATTCCGATGATCAGATACGGGATTCCGAGTATGGCCGCGATGCCCATCCGTTCGGCGATGGTCAGCTGGCAGCTGAGCACCTGGCGGAGCTTGGGGAGCATCGGTGACCATTCATCGACGGCATTCCTGCACTTGGGTCCGAATTGCGCTGAGGCGCAGTGTTTCTCTATTAAACCCACGCGTAATAGTGGCGTACGGCTTAAGGTTCAGCCATGGCAGTTGACCGGGCGGCGTTGCTGACGGGCGGCATCCGGCTCGCCTCGGGGATCTCGTTCCTGATCGATCCGGTGCGTGCCAACCGGCTCTGGGGCGACCCGGAAGAGCCCACGCCGACGGCGCGCCTACTCCTGCGCTCGATGGGTTATCGCGACGCGTTGATCGGCGGGCTGCTCGCCACGGCCGCGCTACGTGGCAAGGACACCCGCGGCTGGTTCCTTGCGTCCGGCGGCGCGGACGCGGCCGACCTGCTCGGCGGAATGAGCGTCCACGACCAGTTGAAGCCCTCGCAACGGGTGATCGGCCTCGGTGGCGCGGTAATCGGCATCGGCGTCGGCCTCTGGGGTGCGGCGCGGCGACGCCCGGTGGCGGCGCAGACAGCGTCCCGGTGACAGGCGAACCATATTCTTTTGCCTTGCTGGGCAACGGGATTGAGTTACTGCTGCAGCGCGGTTCCGTCGTGACGACCAACGAGGTATCTGTTGCCGGACGGATGGTTTTGCTTCGTGCTAGGCGCGGGATGCTGCGTGAACTCCTCAATTCTATTGTGAATTAGTCGATTTCGATCCGAGCTATTGTTGACCGAAGCCTGTCAGGTGCCGCAAAACGTTCGGTAGGCGCCGAACTCCTGCGGGGCGGGATTGGCGTAGCGCTCCAGTCCCGGCCGTTCGTCATAAGGGGCCGTCACCGCCTCGAGAAGCCGCCCGAGCGCTCCGAGGTCGCCCGTCGTTGCAGCGGCCAGTGCTTCCTCGACCAGGTGGTTGCGGGGGATGTAGACGGGGTTGGCGCGGTCCATGATGTCGGCGTCTGGACCCAGGGCCCGCCAGCGCGACAGCCAGCCGTCGAAGCCGGCGAGATCGGCGAAGAGCCCGCGCGCTGGCCCGGTGTCGCCACGCGCCGCGCGGCCGAGGTGGCGGAAGAACGAGGTGTAATCGACGTGGCTCTCCCTCAGCAGGCGGAGCAACTCGTCGACCAACGGCGTGATGACCCCGCCGTCAACGTCGGCGGGCAAGCCCAGCTTGGCCCGCATGCCGGCCGACCAGACCGCGTCGTATTGGGGCTGGAAGACGCCGAACGCCCCCTCTGCCAGCGCGACCGCCTCCTCGACATCCTCGGAAAGCAGCGGGAGCAGAGCCTCGGCGAGCCGCGCGAGGTTCCATCCGGCGATGACCGGCTGGTAGCCGTAGGCGTATCGCCCCCGGTAGTCGATCGAACTGAAGACCGTGTCGGGGTCGTAGGCCTCCATGAACGCGCAGGGTCCGTAGTCGATCGTTTCACCCGAGATCGTCATGTTGTCGGTGTTCATCACTCCGTGGACGAATCCGATCAGCATCCACCGGGCGACCAGCGACGCCTGGACGGCGACCACCGCTTCATAGAACGCGAGGTAAGGACGTTCGGGCGCCGCCGCGCTGGGGTGGTGGCGGGCTATCGCGTGGTCGGCGAGGCGTCGCAGCAGGTTCGTGTCGCCGGTCGAGGCGGCGTACTGAAAACTTCCGACCCGCAGGTGACTGCTGGCAACCCGGGTAAGCACGGCGCCGGGCAGTGGCGTCTCGCGTTGTACTGGGCGCCCGGTGCCCACGACGGCCAGGGAGCGTGTCGTGGGCACCCCGAGAGCGTGCATCGCCTCGCTGACGATGTATTCGCGCAGCATCGGGCCCACCGCAGCGAGGCCATCACCACCGCGTGCGAACGGTGTCGGACCGGAACCCTTGAGGTGGATGTCGCGCACTCGCCCCTCGCTGTCGGCGAGCTCACCCAGCAGCAGGGCACGGCCGTCACCCAACCGCGGCACGAACCCGCCGAACTGATGGCCGGCATAGGCCTGCGCTACCGGGGCGGCACCGCGGGGCAGCGCGTTACCCACCAGAAACCGCAGCCCGTCGGGGCCGCGCAGCCACGTGGCGTCGAGGCCCAGCTCGTCGGCCAGCCGGTCGTTGAGCACGAGCAGCCGCACGTCGGACGGTGTCTCGGCCTGCCAGCGGACGGCCATTTCCGGCAACTCGCGGAGGAACCGGTCCTGCAAAGTCACGGTCATATCCGGGGTCATATCCGGTGCAACGCCCACATCTCCCAGGCTACGGAAGTCCGGGCCGATAAAGGGGCTAGCCGAGGGCCTGCCCGATCAGGTCGCGGGCGCGATCGAGCATCGACGCGAACGGCCCGACCAAAAAGTTCAGCTTCGCCGATTCCACGCCGGCGTGCGGATGGGTGGGCGCAATCGCCTCGGCGGCTCGCACCGCCGATCCCATCCGCCCGAGGTCGTCGGCGTCGAGGTTGTCCTCTCGCCCGTCGCGCTCGTGGTGGGGGCCGCCGGTGGCCTGATACGGCGTCGTCCGCGCCAGTCCCGCTGCTGATCGGGGCATCTTGACCATTCGTTTTGCCGTGGCGCTACGGTTAGAGCACTCGAATCAGCACTCACGGAATGAAGATGTCCACAGATCACGCAATGTATGAACAAGTCGATAGCCACGCGGTGGATCCCGATGACATCGGCTCCCGGCTCGATCCGGTTCTGGCCAGAAGTTGGTTGCTGGTCAACGGTGCGCACGCCGACCGTTTCCAGTCCGCGGCGCACTCACGCGCCGACATCGTCGTTCTCGACATAGAGGACGCCGTCGCACCCAAAGACAAGCAGGCCGCACGCGACAACGTCGTGCGTTGGCTGCGCGCCGGAAACACCGACTGGGTGCGGATCAACGGTTTCGGCACCCCGTGGTGGGCGGACGATCTGGCCGCGCTGGCCGGCACTCCGGTAGGCGGGGTGATGCTGGCGATGGTCGAATCGGTGGACCACGTCACCGAGACGGCGAAACGACTGCCCGACGTGCCGATCGTGGCGCTGGTGGAGACGGCCCGGGGTCTCGAGCGCATCACCGAGATCGCAGCGGCCAAGGGCACCTTCCGGCTGGCGTTCGGCATCGGCGACTTCCGCCGTGACACCGGTTTCGGGGACGACCCGAGCACCCTGGCGTACACCCGGTCTCGCTTCACCATCGCGGCCAAGGCGGCCAATCTGCCCAGCGCGATCGACGGGCCGACGATCGGATCCAACGCTTTGAAGCTCATCGAGGCCACGGCCGTCTCCGTCGAATTCGGGATGACGGGCAAGATCTGCCTTTCGCCCGACCAATGTGCCGTGGTGAACGAGGGACTATCGCCGTCGCAGGACGAAATCGCCTGGGCGAAGGAGTTTTTCGCGGAGTTTGAACGCGACGGGGGAGAGATCCGGAACGGGTCCGACCTCCCGCGCATCGCCCGAGCCACCAAGATCCTCGAGCTGGCCCGCGCCTACGGCATCGAGGTGTCGGAATTCGAGGACGAGAGGGTCCACTCGCCGGCGCCGTCGGACACATACCACTACTAGTCAGCTTCCAAGCGTGGGGAGCGGCTTGGCCGGGCTATCCGAACTCTACGAACTGCAGCGGGCCAGGTCATGGACGTCAAGCGACCCACCGGCCGGTCCAAGCGCTTGGCAGGGGTTAGGGCGGGGGGGCTTGGGTAGGCTCCGCGTTGACATGAGCGAGCCCGAAGTGTTCCTGCCGCGGGAGCTGACCGATATCAGCGATGAGGTCCGCGGCGTTCCCCCGCCGCCAAGCGCGGCTGACGTTCCCGAACCTTACGCCTTCCGGCTCGCCGACCCGGACGCCGACTCGGAGATGATCGCCGACTGGATGAGCCGCCCGGCGCTCGCCGAAGCGTGGGAATCCGCCTGGCCGGCCCAGCGCTGGCATCGTTACCTACGCGCGCAACTCGAAGGAAGCTACTCCAGGCCATTCTTTGCCAGCCAGGATGGGAAAGACCACGCCTATATCGAGTTGTACCGGGCCGCAAAAGATTCCATTGCCACCCGCTACGAAGCGGACCCTTACGACTTGGGAATACATGCCGCTATCGCCGACGTCGAGTTCGTGGACCGTGGCATCGCCGGTTACGTGCTGCCGTATTTCGTGGCCAGCGTGCTCGGTCAGGAACCCTTGTGTCGCAGGATCATGTTCGATCCCGACCATCGCAACAAGACGGCACGGCGATTCTGTGAGCGCGCCGGTTGCGTCTTTCTGGGCGAACACGACATGTCGAATCGCCGGATGGCGCTCTACGTGCTGGCGCGCACGCCCGACGACGTCCCCCGCCTGCGCCAGGCCTGATTCACAGCTGCTCGGCGGCCCACTGCCCGAGCACCGCCGCGGTGATACCGAGCACGACGCTGATGACGATGTTGCCCAGCGCAGCCCGGGTCTGACGCTCCTCGCCGAGGCGCTGGGTCTCCAACATCCACGTCGAGAATGTGGTGTAGGCGCCGACGAAAGCGGTGCCGGCAAGCAGGGCCGCCTCCTTACTCAGCGCCAGGCCCCCGAGAAAACCCAGCAGCGCGGCGCCGCTGGTGTTCACCGCAAGAGTGCCGAACGGGAACGGCCGCGCCGCCCGCCTGGCGACCGCGCGATCGATCAAGAAACGCAGCACCGACCCGACGCCGCCGAGCAACGTGACGGTGACCCAGATCAGAGCCGTCGTTGCTGCGGCGGCGGTCATCCGCGCACCCGTAGCCGGCGCACGAACTTCGTGGCCACGTGCACCGCCAACATGCCCAAGGTGATGCTGGCGACGGTGTAGCCGGCCGCCAGGGCCCAATGGCCATATTCGATCATCCGCACCGTCTCGACCTGCGCCGTCGAGAAGGTGGTCAACCCGCCACAGAATCCAGTGCCGAGCATGGGCCGCTTGTAGCTCGATACCGGCAACCGCTCCAGCAATCGGGTGGTGAAGTAGCCCAGCAGGAAGGCGCCGATGATGTTTACGGTGAACGTCGGCCAGGGCCAGTGGTGGGGGTCGCCGACGATCACGGTGTTCAGCGCCACGCGGCTCAGAGTGCCCAGCCCGCCGCCGGCGAAAATCGCCGCCAACTCCCGATAATCATGTGCCACGGGTGATTCCCTTCGGTGCGCGAGCGTCCATGGCAGCCTAAGTGGGAGGCTTGCCAGTGGGTAAACCCGGGAAGTACCTGAGAAGTCAGTAACGTACCTGAGACGTCAGGAGTTTGGCCTACGGGCAGAATTGGTAGCCATGGTGGCCAACCCGCGTGCCGGTCAGCCGGCCCAGCCCGAGGACCTCGTCGATCTTCCCCATCTCGTGACGGCCTACTACTCGATCGAACCCGATCCCGGCGACGTCGCTCAGCAGGTGGTGTTCGGCACCTCGGGTCACCGCGGCTCCGCGCTCACCGGAGCCTTCAACGAGGCCCACATCCTGGCGATCACTCAGGCCATCGTCGAGTACCGCGCCGCGCACGGCGCCACCGGGCCGTTGTTCATCGGCCGTGACACCCACGGCCTCTCCGAACCGGCGTGGGTGTCGGCGCTGGAGGTGCTGGCCGCCAACGAAGTGGTGGCCGTCGTCGACTCCCGCGATCGGTACACGCCGACACCGGCGATCAGCCACGCCATCCTGACCTATAACCGCGGTCGTACCGACGCGCTGGCCGACGGAATCGTCGTCACGCCGTCGCACAACCCGCCGCCCGACGGAGGTTTCAAGTACAACCCGCCCAACGGCGGTCCCGCGGACACCGACGTGACCAACGCGATCGCCAAGCGCGCCAACGAGATTCTGCGCGATGGCTCGGGGGTCAAGCGGGTGCCGCTTTCGCGCGCGCTGCGGGCCGTCCAGCGCCACGACTACCTGGGCAACTATGTCGACGACCTGCCCAACGTGGTCGACGTCGAGGCGATCCGCGCGGCCGGGGTCCGGATCGGCGCCGACCCGCTCGGCGGGGCCAGCGTGGACTACTGGGGCGAGATCGCCCAGCGCCACGGTCTGGAGCTGACCGTGGTCAACCCGCTGGTCGACGCAACCTGGCGGTTCATGACGCTCGACCACGACGGCAAGATCCGGATGGACTGCAGCTCGCCCGACGCGATGGCCTCGCTGATCGCCAACCGGGACCGCTACCAGATCGCCACCGGCAACGACGCGGACGCCGACCGCCACGGCATCGTCACGCCCGACGCGGGACTGTTGAATCCCAACCACTACCTGGCGGTGGCCATCGACTACCTGTACACCCACCGGCCGTCGTGGCCGGCCGGCATCGCCGTCGGCAAGACCGCGGTCAGTTCGTCGATCATCGACCGGGTGGTCGCCGGCATCGGTCGCAAGCTCGTCGAGGTGCCGGTCGGATTCAAGTGGTTCGTCGACGGCCTGATCGGCGGGACCATCGGCTTCGGCGGCGAGGAGTCGGCGGGGGCCTCGTTTCTTCGGCGCGACGGCTCGGTATGGACCACCGACAAGGACGGCATCATCCTGGCGCTGCTGGCCTCCGAGATCCTGGCCGTCACGGGCTTGAGCCCGTCGCAGCGCTATCAGCAGCTGACCGCCGAATACGGGACGCCGTGCTACGCGCGGGTCGACGCGCCCGCCGACCGAGACCAGAAGGCCCGGCTGGCCAAACTCTCACCCGACCAGGTCACCGCCACCGAACTGGCGGGTGAGCCGATCACCGCGAAGCTGACCGCCGCGCCCGGCAATGGCGCTCCTCTCGGTGGACTCAAGGTGACGACGGCCAACGCGTGGTTTGCTGCCCGACCGTCGGGAACCGAGGACGTCTACAAGATCTACGCGGAATCCTTCAAGGGTCCCGAGCATTTAACCGAGGTGCAGGAAACTGCGCGCGAGGTGGTCAATAAAGTCATCGGGTGACCTTTTCCCTCCGAGTTGCCCGCCCGGGGGGACGCGGGTCCCATACTGCGCGGCTGCCGCGCGAAGTCTGGATCCTCAGCTGGGCGAATATCATGATCGCGCTGGGCTACGGGGTCATTTCGCCGGTGATGCCGTCCTTTGCGCGCACTTTCGGGGTCAGCATCACTGCGGTGACTTTTGTCATCACCATATTTTCGTTGACGCGGTTGTGTTTTGCGCCGATGAGCGGCCTGCTGGTACAGCGGTTAGGCGAGCGGCGGATCTACGTCAGTGGTTTGCTGGTCGTGGCCTTCTCCACCGCCGCGTGCGGATTCGCCCATACGTACTGGCAGTTGCTGTTCTTCCGTGCTCTCAACGGCATCGGGTCGACGATGTTTTTTGTCTCGGCGTTTGGTCTGATGATCCACATCAGCCCGGTCGACGCGCGCGGGCGGATCGCGGGCATGTTCACCACCTCGTTCATGGTGGGCGCGGTCGGCGGGCCGGCGGTCGGCAGCCTGATTGCGGGCTGGGGGTTGACCGCTCCGTTCCTCCTCTACGGCGCCGCACTGCTGGGCGTGGCGGTGGCGTTGTTCTACAGCCTGCGGCATTCGACGCTGGCCGCGCCCGCGCCGCCGACACGGTCAGCAGTGACGATGCGACAGGCGCTGCGGCACCGTGCGTATTTGTCAGCGCTGATGTCCAATTTCGCGACCGGATGGTCCGCGTTTGGACTGCGCATCGCACTGGTGCCGCTGTTCATCACCGACGTCATGGGCCGCGGCGTCGGCGTCATCGGTGTGGTGCTCGCGGCGTTCGCGGCCGGCAATGCCCTGGCCGTCATCCCCAGCGGCTATCTGTCCGACCGGATGGGACGCCGCACGTTGTTGATCGTCGGCCTGGCGGCGTCCGGTGTGGCGACAATCTGGCTGGGCGTCGTGTCATCGGTGCCGGCGTTTTTGGCCGCGGCGTGCGTGGCCGGAGCGACGACGGGCATCTTCATGTCACCGCTGCAGGCCTCGGTCGCCGACATCCTGGGCAGTGAGGCGCGCGCGGGCACTCCGGTGGCGGCGGTGCAGATGATGTCCGATCTGGGTGCCATCGTCGGCTCGATGGTGGTCGGTCCGATCGCCCAGCATCTGAGCTTCGGCTGGGACTTCGCGATCAGTGGGATGGTTCTGCTGATCGCGGCCGTCGGATGGGTGCTGGCGCCGGAAACCCGTCCTGCGGTCGATCCGGCGCCGGTTCTGCTGCCGGCTGGGGCGGACGCCGAGCTGGCCTGAACAGCAACTTTGAAGGACGGTTGCCTGGTGGTGTAGCTTCGATTGGCACGACTTGGGGCTATGGCGCAGCTGGTAGCGCACCACACTGGCAGTGTGGGGGTCAGGGGTTCGAGTCCCCTTAGCTCCACCAGGAAAGTCCAGCTCAGGGCTGCTTGTCAAAGTTACGTCGGTAACGACGTAACAGTTGGCGTAACATCAAGGGTTGTGGCAAGCATCCATGCCCAGAGGAACCGCGCCGGGAACACCTACCGGGTGTTGTGGCGCCACGACGGTCGCCAGCGCTCGCTGACGTTCGAGAACCTGCCTGCTGCAGAGCGTTTTAAGACCTTGCTGGAGGACCACGGCCCGGATGAGGCGCTGCGCGTCATCGAGCTCGACGAGATCGGGCGCCATGTTCCGACCGTCACCGAGTGGTTGACCACTCACATCGACAACCTCACCGGTGTGCAATCGGCGACCCTGGCGCGGTACCGCACGTACGTCGCTCGCGACATCGATCCTGTTTTTGGGTCGATGCCCGTCTCGGCGGTCACTGAGGCCACGATCGCGAAATGGGTGAAGCAGCTGGGCGGCAGCGGAAAGACCATCTCGAACAAGCACGGCTTCGTGTCCGGGGCGTTCAAAGCGGCGGTGCGTGCTGGGGTGATGGCGTCCAACCCGTGCGAGGGGCGGCGCCTGCCGCACACCCGTGTCGAGGAAACGGTGTTCCTCACCCCGGGCGAGTTCCGACTGCTGCGCGACCACATCGAGCGCGAGCGCTGGAAGCATCTGGCGACCTGGCTGGTCTCCACCGGCATGCGCTTTTCTGAGGCGACCGCGCTGACTGCGGCCGACATCGATGCCAACGCGAAGACCTGCCGTATCACCAAGGCCTGGAAGTACTCCGGTGATTACCGGCCGCAGATCGGTCCGCCGAAGACGAAGAAGTCGATCCGGACTATCAGCTTGCCGCCGGCGGCGCTGGAGGTCGTTGACCTCACCGCGCCGGGATTCCTGTTCACCAACGGCGCGGGCAATCCTGTTCGCTCCCAGGAGTTCTTTAACGGCGGCTGGAAGCCGGGCCGCGAGCGCGCCCTGGCAGCTGGGCTGACGAAGTCGCCACGGGTGCACGACCTGCGCCATACGTGTGCGTCGTGGATGATCGCCGCCGGTGTCCCGTTGCCGATCATCCAGCAGCATCTGGGGCATGAGTCCATCCAGACAACCATTGGCGTCTACGGTCACCTGGATCGCCGCAGTGCGCAGGTGGCTGCCGACGCGATCGGCTCGGCGCTGAGCTGACCTCTTCACGGTTGATGGCCAGAGGATGTGGTGCGTTCGATGCATGTCTTGATGTCGGAAAAATGATCGACGACGTCACCAACCAGTTAGTCCTCATGCCCTGGCGCTTCGACAATCCATGGCGCGAGGAGCGATTCAAGCGCCGCGCTGCTGGTGGAGTCGTCGGCCGAAGCGACTCTGGCGTGACAGCCCAGACGGCGAGGGCGGGTCGGCCGGCCGTGCCTGGATGCACATCGACTCGATTGCTTCTTCGATCTGGGCCTCGGTCATCGCCCATCGTCCGGCACGCTTCATGCCGGCGAACGTGCGGTCACGAAGTTTTGATCGCAGGTAGGACTCGGAGAGTCCCAGGATGCGCGCTGCCTCTGCCAGGTCGTAAATGATGGGAATCTTGACGGTCAGCAGTTGTGCGCGGGTGGCCGGGTCGACTGGGTCATGCCGACTCATGGAGGTGCTCATTGAATTACTGTACGAAGGCTGACGAGCTAAGGCGACGGTCAGACGAAACTTTTTCGCGTGCGTATCGAGGCGCGCAGCACGGACTTTAAATCGCTGCACACCAGTATTTCCCGCTGGTTCCCGGTCGGGCGGTACCTCGTGAGAAATCCGCTACGCGAGGCCCGATTGCGTCTGGAAACGCTAAGCCTTGACCGTGGCGTGACCGCGGCCCCGATGGTGGTGAGGGACGCAGAAGCGTTGGATCCGCGCCGGCGACCGTACCCAGTTTCAGCTATGCCCAACGTTGTCGAGACTGCGCGCAAGCGGGCCGTGCTGCTCACCGACGTGGTGTCTCACCTCGCCAGGTACCGGATCGCGCTTGCGGCGTTGGCAGACTTCGAACATCGTCATGAAAACGCTGAGCGGGCTGCCGATTTGGACGATATCTATCTCTCGCTTGGTAACGCCAAACAGCAATTCGGTATCGATGCTGACGATGCTCATGCGCGGTGGGTCAACCTTCGTCGGCTGAATGAATCCGAGCAGCGCAGATTCCCTGAAGTCTGATCTCGACAGACACGACCGAAAGCTCAGCAATCCTGCGCACAGGATGTTCGGGAGGCCTGTTTCAGCGGCCATTATGGCCACCTGGCCGGGCCAGCCACGACGCAAACGACAAGCGTTCAATTCCAAACTTGGAAGGAGTTGAACCTACTCGGGAGTGTCGCATCGGTGCGTTCCTGCGAAAGCGGATGAGTGGGCGCATGGCCATCTCTTCTGCGTTGGGCCATCGGCTGTGCTGGCACCGTATTAGTGGATGCTGAACGTCACTGCGACGGCGCGCGCCGCGAAGCCTGGCTCGTCGTTTGGGCTGACTACTGGTGGCGCCAAGGGCTGATTTCTTGAGTCGGTCCTCCAGTGCGTGGAGCACTCGTTCGCGGTGCGGTAGCCCTGGCGTTCCGGTAATTCGGCCCGGCGTTCGCTCGAGGTCTGCGCCGTGTGCGCCAATCGGCGCTGCTGCCCGCGGATTTGCTTTTCTTCCCGCCTGCTTGGCGTGCTTGACAGTGTCGCGAGATCACGCCGCGGCATCGAGGGTGTTGCGGATCGCCGACCGCAACACGCGTCGAGCAAGCCACTCGTTAGCAGTACCGCAACTTTCGCGCAGATCCTCCCGAATCCGTCCCTGAGGTGTTCGGCCCGACACGGGTTTTAGTACCTTGCGGCGTTCGGAAGTAGTACGTGTGCGAGCTCCCTGGCCGCGCGTAACACTCGTTTGTCGAGCTCTTTTCTGCGGGCTCGGGCAGTGATCTGAGCAAGGACCCAGGCGCAGTGGTCGGGGTCGTTGAGGACGTGTATTTCGATGTCTTCAGTGGTCGGTGGGCGGGGGACGATCACCGGCCGAACAACCGCAGGGGAGTACCGGGGAACCTCGATGACGCGGATCGCGGTGCCGGTGCGTTCGGCGGCAGTGCGCTCGGCGTGTGCCGCCCGTCGGCAGGCAGTTGAGCACCAGATTCTGCGTCGACCTCGGCGCGGACTGTCGCCGGGTAGTGGCGTACTTATCGGCAGGCCGCAGCGGGGACATAGGGGGCTCGTGTCACTCGCGTCCATACCGGGCATATTAAAACGTCGGGACGAAATGTTGCTGTTTCGAGACCTAAGTGCAAGAGGTGTGATGTTCGGGGAGGCGGTGGAATTAGGGTGACCTAAGTCGCGGTGGGCCGTGTGGTCAGTGGTCGGTGGTGGATCGGCGCCTGCATGCCGAGGAGTTGCGGCGCTTTGAGGCCAACGTGGTCCGCGGACCACAGCCAAATGCTTGCGAGGTCTGGAGGTCGGCGCTGGGCTCCGATGGGTACGGTCGCTATTGGGGTTTTACGCTGACCATCCCTGGCGGACGATGCCGCACCAGGGCATGACGCCCCACATCTCTGGATCGTCACTGTCGGCTCAGGCGCGTTACGCCGCAGGGACTCGCGAGATTCTGGAGAGCTATTTCGCCGGTACCCCGATCCGCGATGAGCACCTGATTGTCGCGGGCGGCGAACTGGCCGGCACCGGGGCACGCTCCTACACGGCAAATGCATAACCCGGCGAGGTCGTACCCGGCCCATGTATGGCGGGCGCGGTACACGCCTTCCGGCAGTCAGACTTTCAGGGGTTGAGTCCTTGTGATCTGCCTGCACCACCAGTCGTTCGAGTGCGCCAAAGCATTTCCGCTCCTGCTCTGCGACGCCGGGGCCTAAGGGCATCTCCGTCCTTGGACGTTCACGGGAGGTGTTCAACGATTTGTGTCCATTCGATAAGCGCGACGTCGTTGAGGGTGGTGGTGATGTAGTCGCCGTCGAGTTGTCTTCCGCGTTGGGAGGGCACGGTGATGAGGAAGGTGCCTGCCGCGCGTGCCGCGGTGACACCGGTTGATGAATCTTCCAGCGCAACCCCTGTGCGCGGGGACGCGTTGAGGCGCGCGAAGGCCTCCAGGTAGAGCTGCGGGTCAGGCTTGGGGTGAGTGACTTCGTCAGTGGCGATGGACACCTCGAAGAAGTGGCCGAGGTCGGAGGCCAGCAATGTGCGGTCGGAGCTAACGGTAGTTGAAGCCCCCTGCGCCTACGAGCGCACAACTGCGCCGGTTCGATGCCCGGCAGCCGCCGGTCGTTACAAGACGACGACCCAGATGGCGATGTAGTGGCAGATCGCCGCGGCCGCGGTGAACGCATGAAAGAACTCGTGATAGCCGAAGGTCTGTGGCCACGGGTTGGGCCAGGAAAGGCCGTAAAAGATAGCGCCGACGTTGTACAGCACGCCTTCGGCGGCGAGTAGCGCGACGACGGCGACACCCGCGCTGTCCAAGAGTGTTCCGGTGAACCAAATCGCCACCCAGCCGAGCAGTAGGTACAGGGGCATGCCGAGCCACCAAGGCGCCGACGGCCACAGCATCTTGAGGGCAACACCTGCAGCCGCGCCGGTGCACACCACGGTCAGGACCTGTGTCCCGGTGCGCGGCGGCATCGCCAATAGCGCGATGGGGGTGTAGCTGCCGGCGATGAAGATGAAAATCAGCGAGTGGTCGGCACGCTTCATCCACATTTGGGCGGTGGGGGAGCGCCAGGGCACTCGGTGGTAGGTAGCGCTGACGCTGAACATGGCGACGATGGCGGCGGTGTAGATCAGAGTGGCCCAGCCGGCCTTCGGTGATGCAGCAATCCAGGCCACCGACACCAGCGCCGCCCCGCCCAGGATGGCGGTAACCGCCGAGCAGAGGTGAATCCAACCGCGTGCGCGGGGCTTGCCGAGGAAGTTGGTGACTGTGTCGGCCAGGACTTGGGACAGGTCATCATCAGCGTTCCTGGCTGCACGACTGCCCGCGACAGGTGGCACCTTTGGGTTGGCTTGTCCGACGATCACGTTGGACTTGTAACAGATTCGAGGTAAGTGACGAGCGACAGGGAGTGGGCGCGCCGCAACTTTCCCGATGGGGTCTTAGGAATCATCCCGGGCTGGAGCACAACAACATTGCGGGGTCGGACGTCGACCTCGGCGACGACCTCGTGCGCAACCTGCCGCTGGATGCGGCGCACCTGATCGTGATCCTTGTACTGCTTGGACTCAACTGCGACGACGAACGTTTCACGCGCCAGCCCGGCATCCAAACGCACCGCCACGGCACAGCCCGGACGGACACCGGCCACCCTGGAGGCGGCGCGTTCGATGTCGGTCGGATAGATGTTGCGCCCGGCCATGATGATGACGTCCTTAACCCGGCCGCACAACACGACGTCGCCGCTTTCGGTGAGGTAGCCCAGGTCGCCGGTGTCGTACCAGCCTTGATTGTCTTGTGCGGCAACGAAACCGGCCACCGTGGTGTATCCTTGCGTCACCGGCGCGCCGCGCACTTCGAGGACGCCGACGCCGCGCTCCGGCGAAACGTTGCCGTCCTTGTCGATGATGCGCACCTGCAGGCCGTCCAGTGGTTTGCCGAGAGTGACCAGCTGCCGGGTGCGTCCCCTGGTTGCCGGAACGGCTCGGTCCAGTACGGCCAGAAGGTCGGCGTCCACTTCATCAATGACCATGCCGGCGCCGCACTCGGTGAACGAGACCGCCACCGTCGTCTCGGCCATCCCGTAGGCGGGCACAATCGCCTCGGGCCTCAACCCGAACGGCGCACCGGCGTCACACAGATCTTCGACGTCGGCTGGCTCAACGGGCTCGGCACCCGACAGCGCCCACCGCAGCGACGAGAGGTCGAATTCGCCCGGCGTCGCGTGTCGGCGCAGTCGCTTGGCGAACAGGTTGTAGGCGAAGTTGGGGGCGGCCGTCATGGTGCCCTTGTACTTGTCAATCAGCTTGGCCCACAACAGCGGGTCATGAAGGAAGTCCACCGGTGTGGCTTTGACGAGCTCGGCGCCGAAGTACATCGGCACGGCCAAAAAGCCCGTCATGCCCATGTCGTGGAAACACGGCAGCCAGCTGACGATCACATCGGAGTCCATGTCGAACTCGGCGCCGACGAACATCGACTCGGCATTGGCCACAATGTTTGCGTGGGTGATCTCAACAGCCTTGGGAGACCCGGTGGAACCCGACGTCAACTGCATCAGGGCAAGGTCCCCGTCGTCAGTGTCGACCGGTCCGATAGCGGGGCCGGCGAGTAGCTGCTCGACGGTCAGCACCCGCATGCCCAGCTCGGAAAGCAGCGGCGCCGCGGGCATGAACGGGTCCGAGATGACGACGCCCTTGGCGTTGATCATCCTGATGACGGCGGTGGTCTCGGCTGCCCAGCGCTGCAGGTCGGTGCGTGGGGAGGGCTGATGCAGCATGGTCAGACTGGCGCCGCGCATCCAGATGCCCTGCGCGGTCGGCGCGATCTCGGCCGGGGCACCGGCCAGCACTGCGACGGCATCACCGTGTCCCACACTCGCGGCGGCCAGGCCACCCGCGACATGGCGTGCTCGCTGATGTACCTCCAGCCAGCTGTGCCGTACCGGAGCGCCCGGCTCCCCGGTGGTGACGCCGTTGCGGCTCCGCTCGGCGCTGCGGTACATCATTTCGGTGAATCTGCTCACGAGAAACCCTCTGGCTCCGGCGCGACGGCACCGCGGGTGGGGCTCGGACCGTGACGGGTGTGCAGGTGTCGCCAGACGATCGCATTATCCCAGCGGCCGATCTGGAGTGGGACGGCGCGGTGGTGGCTGGTGACTGAAGCCGCGCTGCGACGGCGCCGGGAACCGCTGCGCTTGGCATTAAAGGGACGCCTTTCAGGGCGCAAACTGCGGCAAGGCGTTCGTGCTCGACGAGTGTGACCAGCTGCGCGAGTCTCATGCGGTAGCGGGCTGGCCCTCGTAGGAGAGGTCCGTTGGGCTAATTTGGGGTCACGCCGGGGCCAATTCAAGTTGACATTGCGAGA
>CAVSSC010000022.1:0-11766 GCA_963730415.1 uncultured Actinomycetota bacterium
CCCCGAGCGCCACCCCATGACGGACGCGATGCGGGAGGCCGCTCAGCGCTTCGCCGAGCCGGGCTATCGCGCGCTCGCATCGCATGGATAGGGCGGGGCCGGCACTTACTAGGTCAGCAACCGCCGAGCAGGAGAACGTCTGCAGCGACCAGCAACTCTATTTGGGCATGCTTTGCGCGGTGGTCGAATTTCTCCACTTGGCCGGCGTTGTCGACGATACGGCGCCCCGACGTCAACGACGACAAGGGGATACATGCGGGC
Organism: uncultured Actinomycetota bacterium; assembly: GCA_963730415.1. Classification (GTDB taxonomy): domain Bacteria; phylum Actinomycetota; class Actinomycetes; order Mycobacteriales; family Mycobacteriaceae; genus Mycobacterium. Next base: position 262 of record CAVSSC010000022.1, read on the forward strand.
CCCGTGCGGCGTCTGCCACTCGATGGTGCGCGAACCGGCTTCTGCTAGGGCTGCACAGGGTCTTCGTGCCAGTCGCCGAACGGGTCGTCGCAGTGGATCCAGTCGCGCGGGGAAGAAGCTCGTCGTCGGTGAGCAGCGCGCCGTGGAGGGCGTCAAGGATGTCGGCGGGGTTCGCGCCGCACACCAGGATCGTCATTGCCGTGTGCCGGTCGCCGTTCCGCTTATCCCAGGACAGGTCGGCAAAGGCGCGTCGCTCTGCATCGATGCCGTCCAGCTCCGGGCCAGTCAAGGCGGCCAGCCACTTGCCGGCCAAACTGACCCGCAGCCCGCCGCCGGCCGACTCCAACCACATCACGTGTTCGGAGTGCGCCGTGAGGCGCGTGAATTCCGATTGGAGGTGAAAGGCCTCCGATTTCCGGCCGTCACAGCGGCTGGATAAAGCTGAGGGCAGCCGAATTCCATAGGGATCGAGAGGCGTTCGGTGGCAAGCGGCCCTGACAAAGTCACGGCGCGTCAGCACTGCCAGATGACGTGGCGCGTGGCGAGCAAGGTGAGAAGGCATACGCAAGGAACCAGTGTCGGAATCCTCGTTACGTGGAGCCGGTCTCGTAAACCTGGCGGATATCGGACCGGTATGTGGTGCACGCGAAAGTGTTCGATCGGACGCGTCCGCTAACCGCCCCAGCCGGGGGCGGGCGGCAGCCGGTGGAGAATGACTGTGGGTACCTGCCGGGGCCACCGGGGTAAAGCTGGGTGCCTCCCTCGCCGATCGGAATCATGTGAACACGGGAACCATTCGGGTGCCTCCCACCCCGCGCCCTGGCCAGGGGTGCGGCGGGTAGGTGTCGATGCCCACCGACAGCATCCGGGTGGGGCGGAGCCGCCGTAGTACTTCGAGGTCGGGAAAGCCGGCCACGTGGGGAAGGGCGGCAGTAGGACAGCAGCGAGGGGAACGTGCAATGGCAGAAGATGCGCCGGTGAATATCGGCGCCGCACTGGAGTTGCCGTTTGCGGCACGCCAGAAGGTACTGCGGATGCAGACCAAACTGCACTGTTGGGCGGCGACCGATCGTGGTCGTCGGTTTGATGATCTGTTTAACCTCGTGGCCGATCCGTGCTTCCTCGCCGTGGCGTGGACACGGGTTCGGGACAACACCGGTGCCCGCAGTGCGGGGATCGACAAACGCACCGCCCGCTATATCGAGGACAGCCCCGCCGGTGTTGCGGGGTTTCTCGAGAATCTGCGGACAGCGTTGCGGTCCCGGTCATTTCGACCGGTGCCGGTGCGGCGGGTGGAGATACCGAAAGCCAGCGGCAAAGTTCGCAAGCTGGGTATTCCCACGGTGGCCGATCGGGTGGTACAGGCAGCGCTGAAGCTGGTGTTAGAACCCATCTTTGAAGCCGATTTTTCGGATTCCAGTTATGGGTTTCGGCCCAGCCGACGCGCCCAGGATGCGATCGAGGATATCCGGCACCACGCTCACCGTGGTTATGAGTGGGTGTTTGAAGCCGACATCGCGGCGTGTTTCGACGAGATCGACCACACCTCCCTGATGGGGCACGTGCGGGGCCGTATCGGCGATAAACGGCTCCTGGCGTTGGTGAAAGCATTTCTGAAGGCCGGAGTGCTCGACACCGACGGGCTGACCTATGGCACCTTTACCGGAACTCCCCAAGGCGGCATCCTTTCGCCGCTTATGGCCAACATTGCCTTGTCGATGATCGATGACCACTTCGACACCGCCTGGGCAACCCACGCCAACGCGAGCGCGCGCATGCGTCATCGCCAACGCGGAGGAGCGACGTATCGCCTGGTGCGCTACGCCGACGACTTCGTGGTCTTGGTGCACGGCACCCGCGCGCACGCCGAGGCGCTGTGGCAACAGGTGAGTGACCTGCTGGCACCGATGGGGCTGCGGCTGGCCCCGGACAAAACGCAGGTCGTCCACCTCGACGAGGGCTTTGACTTTCTGGGGTTTCGCATCCAGCGACACATCCAGAAAGGCAGCACCCGGTCATACGTCTACAGCTACCCGTCGCGCAAAGCGGTGCAAACCATGCGACGCAAGCTCAAAACGGTGACCAAACCGGTCACCCACCAGTCCGCAGACGAACTGTTTAGGCAACTGAACTCGATGGTCCGCGGCTGGGCCCAGTACTTCCGGCACAGCGCAGCCAGCCAGACCTACGCCACCATCAGTAACTACCTGTGGTGGCGGGTCTGGACCTGGCTGCTGCACAAACATCCCCACACCGGCAAACGCGCCATTTGGGCGCAATACCACGTGCGGCGATGGCCGGAATACAAGGGGATGCGGCTCTACAACCCCACCGCGATGCGCATCCAGCGCTACCGCTACCGGGGTGCCCAGATCCCCACCCCCTGGAACACCATCAACGCCGTCCCAGCATGACCTATGGAGAGCCGGATGCGGTGAAAATCGCACGTCCGGTTCGGGGGCGCGGCGGCGGGAGATAGCCCGGGTGAAAGCCCGGACACTACGCCCGCCGCCGACGCCTACTTGGCTGGCTGGCCAACAGCGAGCCATGCGGATCGTCACTTCGGCCCCGCCGCGCGTAGACACCGTTTGAATGTTTGGCGGATCGCCAAGAAAGCTAGTGACAATGATTGTCATTAACAAACTGGACGGTAAGTTAGCTTTCAACCCATCGTGCAATCGTTTGTTGACGCTGTGACGCCAGGGAGGAAGGTTCAGGTGATGGTGCACGCACTGTTCGCAAGGGCGGCCGCAACGGTGGTAACCGGGGTGGCCGGCGTGGTGGCTTATGACCTGCTGCGTAAGGCCGCGGCCAGGGCGCCGCTGCATGCGACCGCGGTGTCGGCAGCCGAGCTGGGGCTGCGTGGAACCCGCAAGGCCGAGGAAGCGGCGGAGTCGGCGCGGCTCAAGCTTGCCGACGTGATGGCCGAAGCCCGCGAACGCATCGGCGAAGAGGCGCCCACGCCGTCGGTCGCCGACGTGCACCAGCACGAGCACTGATCGGGTGGACATGTCCGTCGAGATGGCTGCGCTCCCCGACGTAGACACCACCAATGACCCTGCGCTAGTGATTGTTTCGGATGCGGCGGGACGCATGCGGGTTTCCGTCGCCTGGGTACGCGGCGACTCCCGGCGTGCGGTGGCGGTCGAGGAGGCCGTCGCCAAGTGCGACGGGGTGCGCGCCGTGCACGCTTACCCGCGCACCGGATCCGTCGTCGTCTGGTATTCACCCCGGCGCGCTGACCGCTCCTCGGTGCTGTCGGCAATCGGCTCGGCCGCACATGTGGCCGCCGAGCTGATCGCGGCACGCGCGCCGCATTCGTCGGAGATCGCCAACACCGATGTGCTGCGGATGGTCATCGGCGGCGCGGCGCTGGCCTTACTGGGCGTGCGCCGCTACGTGTTGGCCCGACCCCCGCTGCTGGGCCCGAACGGCCGGCTATTGGCCACCGGTGTCACCGTCTTCACCGGCTACCCGTTCCTGCGCGGCGCGCTGGGTTCGTTGCGCTCCGGGCAGGCCGGCACCGATGCGCTGGTCTCGGCCGCGACCGTGGCGAGCCTGGTGTTGCGCGAGAACGTAGTGGCACTGACCGTGCTGTGGCTGCTCAATATCGGCGAGTACTTGCAAGATCTCACCCTGCGCCGCACCCGGCGGGCCATCTCGGAGCTGCTGCGCGGCAGCCAGGACACGGCATGGATTCGGCTGACCGACGGACCTCAAGCGGGCCCAGAGATAACCGGCGGCCCGGGGGCCGCAACAGAGATACAGGTGCCGATCGACACGGTGCAGATCGGCGATGAGGTGGTGGTTTACGACCACGTCGCGATACCGGTGGACGGCGAGGTGGTCGACGGCGAAGCGATTGTCAATCAGTCCGCGATCACCGGCGAGAACCTGCCGGTCAGCGTCCTGGTGGGGGCAACTGTGCACGCCGGGTCGGTGGTGGTGCGCGGGCGTTTGGTGGTGCGCGCGCACGCCGTCGGCAACCAAACCGCCATCGGGCGCATCATCACCCGGGTCGAAGAGGCGCAGCTCGACCGGGCGCCCATCCAGACGGTCGGCGAGAACTTCTCCGGCCGTTTTGTTCCCACCTCGTTCATCGTGTCGGCCCTCACCCTGGCGATCACGAAAGATGTGCGCCGCGCGATGACCATGCTGTTGATCGCGTGCCCGTGCGCGGTGGGCCTGTCCACCCCGACCGCGATCAGCGCCGCCATCGGCAACGGTGCGCGCCGCGGCATCCTGATCAAGGGCGGATCCCACCTCGAACAGGCCGGCCGGGTCGACGCGATCGTGTTCGACAAGACCGGAACGCTGACCGTCGGGCGTCCGGTTGTCACCAATATTGTTGCGATGCATAAGGACTGGGAGCCCGAGCAGGTGCTGGCGTATGCGGCCAGCTCGGAGATCCACTCTCGTCATCCGCTGGCCGAAGCGGTGATCCGCTCGACCGAGGAACGCCGCATCAGCATTCCGCCGCATGAGGAGTGCGAGGTGCTGGTCGGGTTGGGCATGCGGACCCGCGCCGACGGCCGGACCCTGCTGCTGGGTAGTCCGTCGCTGCTGCGCGCCGAGAAAGTGAAGGTGTCGAAGAAGGCCTCGGACTGGGTGGACAAGCTGAGACGCCAGGCCGAGACGCCGTTGCTGCTGGCGGTCGACGGCACGTTGGTGGGGCTGATCAGCCTGCGCGACGAAGTGCGGCCCGAAGCCGCCGACGTGCTGAAGCAGTTGCGGGCCAACGGATGCGCCGGATCGTGATGCTCACCGGCGATCATCCCGAGATCGCCCAGGTCGTCGCCGGCGAGCTCGGGATCGACGAGTGGCGCGCCGAGGTGATGCCGGAGGACAAGCTCGAGGTGGTACGCGAGCTGCAGGACCAGGGCTTCGTCGTCGGCATGGTCGGCGACGGCATCAACGACGCCCCCGCGCTGGCGGCCGCCGACATCGGGATCGCCATGGGGCTGGCCGGCACCGACGTCGCCGTCGAGACCGCCGATGTGGCGCTGGCCAATGACGATCTGCATCGCCTGCTCGACGTGCGCGATCTGGGCGCCCGGGCGGTCGACGTCATCCGCGAGAACTACGGCATGTCCATCGCCGTCAACGCCGCCGGGCTGCTCATCGGCGCGGGTGGCGCGCTCTCTCCAGTGCTGGCCGCGATCCTGCACAACGCATCCTCGGTGGCGGTGGTAGCCAACAGCTCCCGGCTGATCCGGTACCGGCTGGACTGAGCTGGTTCAGCAGGCCGGCGACGCCAAGGCAAGATGGGGCTCGAGCCCGGCACGCAACACCGGCTGAAGGCCGTATCGTGACTCTGTTCACCAGTAGATCGAGAGAACAACAACGGTGCGCATGGGTGCTCCGGACAACCCGCTCGTCCGACCCATTCGCGCCCGTTCCGCGGCGAAGAGCCCCGTGTCACACGCGGGGACCGCGATCGCAACGCGTCGGTTTCAATGTCGGCCTGCGGGCGTGTCGTCGGCCGGTTGCAAGGTTGGCTGGCTACGGTGCTGCGGTGCAAAACAACCCAATCCGCGCGGCCCATAGCCTCGGCTGCCCGGGTCGGCGCGACCTTCTTAAGTACGTAGTCGGTGCGCCCCTTCTGCTGAGCCTTCCCACGATCACAACGCTCAATTCCCCGCCAGCGCAAGCCACGTCAAACATCGCGGGCAAGATCGTGTTTCTGGACCCCGGCCACAACGGCGCCAACGACTCGTCGATCTATCGGCAAGTGGTAAATGGCCGAGGCGGTACCAAGGAATGCCAAACCACCGGTACAGCCACTGATGCGGGCTATCCCGAGCACTCATTCAACTGGGACACCGTGCTGCATATCCGCGACGAGCTGAGCCGACTGGGCGTGCGCACCGCGCTTTCGCGCGGCAACGACAACGCCTTGGGGCCCTGTGTCGATCAGCGGGCTGCGATGGCCAATTCATTGCGCCCCGATGCCATCGTCAGTATCCACGCCGACGGCGGTCCACCCGACGGACGAGGCTTTCACGTCAACTACTCTCATCCCCCACTCAACGAGGCGCAGTCCGGTCCCGCGGTGCGATTCGCCCAACTCATGCGCGATCAGCTGGTCGCCTCGGGTCTCCAGCCATCGACGTACCGCGGCACGGCTGGCCTGTACGGCCGTTCCGATCTAGCTGGTCTCAACCTGGCTCAGTATCCGTCGATCCTCATCGAGATGGGCAACATGAAAAACGCCGAGGAGGCCGCAGTGTTGACAAGCGCGGACGGCAGGGCCCGCTACGCGACGGCAGTCACCAAGGGCATCGCCGCCTACCTGCGCTCCGCCGCTTGAAGCTCCACCAGCGTGATCAGCGTGCGCCGCAGTTGCTGGTGGCCGGCATGTGACCATGGGGACCAATTGGGGACCACACGTTGTGCGCGCTAGTGAACGATCTGCGCGTCGATGCACGCCATCCGCGCACACGAAGTGGCCGCCTGCAGTCGTTGACCTGGGAAAACGGGTTACCGCTATTTATTGGGGTCAAGTGGTGCAAGTGGAGAATGTTCTCGCCTCACACCTTTCATCCAGCAGGTGTGCCTGGATTTCCTTGGTGAGCCCGAGCTTCGGGCGGGTTATGCTGTGCCGCACGTCAACCGAGGACGAGGAGAGGGCCTCCCTCAAGATACTGCGCGCGGCGTCATCGATGCTGCAACGGCTGCGTACTAGGTCGCGGTGAACTGGCTCAGGTCGTAGATGCCGAGGCTTTTTTCGATATCGGCGACTTTTTCGACCACCCCTTGAAAGCCGGTCTGGCCGAACCGCCGGTGCTCCTCGTCTTCGAAGATCTCAGCCAGGTCGCGAAACTCCTTGGCGGGCACCACGTCGCGCAACGCCGGGAAAACGACGGTGTCTTCGCGTGCCTCATGCGGCTCATACATCCGGATGAACGCCGACATGTCCTGCATCAGGGTTGCTCGCGCAGGCTGATCGGGCGCAGCTGCTGCAGTGGTGGCGGCGAGCACGCGGTCGGTGAGCACGCGGCCGCGCTGGTGCTGGGTGCGCAACACGGTGGTGACGTCGCTGAGTTTGCCCGCCTGCTCCAGCTTGGGGAAGACATACTGTTCTTCCAGGTGCTCGTGATAGTCCTCAACGAAACTTCGAATAATCCCGGCGCCCGCGTTGAGCGCTTGAGCGGGAGCCTGATCGCCGGCCTGCAGGCGGCGGATCCCTTCTCGGTAGATCAGCAAGACGCGCTTGAGTACCCCGTGCTCGCGCATCAAGTCTTCGGGTGGAGTGACCGGCACTTCCTCTTCTGCGGGTGCGCCAGGCTGGCCTGCCTTGGGCTGCGGGCTGCCGCATGCCGATAGGGCGATCACACCGGCCGCCGATATCGAGATCCCGAGAAGGTGACGTCGGCCCACGGCAAGTGGCATCTGTTCTGTCACGGTCACGCCTCTCTTCGCTGTGCCCATCATTGGATCGGGGGATCGCCAGCAGAAGTGGCCAACCCAAGCCTATTGTGGCGACCATGTGCCAGGATCTGCCACGGTGCCATGTCATTCGGCAACCTGCCGCAACTCATCCGTTGAGATGTCTACGAACTGGCCAAGTGCCGACGTCCACCTAAGTAGTGGGTCAGCTTGATTGTCTGCCCTGAATTTTTTCGAACAGACCGGCGGGCAACTGCTGGACTTCAAGTGGCCGATTCCGCGCCCTCCTCGATGGCGCTGCAGATGGTGGCGGGGTTGTCTTCGGTGCAGCAGTTGTCGGCTCGGCGGCGGGTGCCGACGAGGAACTGGCGCAGGCTGAGCAATTCCTCGACCGTAGCGTCGATGTCGGCGATTCGTTCGTCGAGCATGTCGCGGACGGCGGGACACGGCGGGATACCGCCGCTGCGGATTGTGAGCACTTTGCGGATGTCGTCCAAATGCAGGCCGAGGGTGCGGGCACGCCGGATGAACATTGCTGATATCCGCAGCCGGTCGTGAGGACCCACACGGTGTCCCTCGAGAAACACCTCGCCATCATGGTCTTGCAGGCCAACGAGAATCGGGCCAGAGATGACACGGTTATCGGCCCTGACTCCGGGAATGGGCCTCGTACGAGGGCGCGTCCGACGAATGGTTGGTCCGGGTGATGACCGCGTGTAGGACGACCGCGCAGCGTGATTGTGGTGCGCCGCACTGCGTGCCTGTCGAATCGGCGCTCGACGACCAACACCCCGGACCTGCGCAGCAGCATGCCCGTCACTGCGTCGGTATCACACTGACCGACCTGCAGAACCTCCAGAGGACGCATCATCCCCGCTTATTGAAAACCATTGTCATTAGTGCCCGGGTTCACGGTACGTACTTTTGGTGGCGCTTGTCCAAAACGATCGTCATCAAGCTAGCGACCCAAGCAGGCTTGCGGTTGTTCGCCCACTGCCAGGTGACCGGGCGCTAACCCGATTTCGGTAATTCTGTGTCGCACTCGCACCGACGCAGCTGGCGGCGGTCGTCACTCAACATCCAGATCAGGAGCTACTATCTGCCCTCCGAAGACCGACGCGTCACACTGCGGGTCTCCATCAAAGGCATCGAGATCGCCGACCGTGACGGCATCGAACCTGAGGCGGCCAGGCTCCCCCAAGTTGCTTGCGCGCTGGTTAACGAAAGACAGTTGCTCGGCGACCGCGTCCGCGACACCGCGGAGTCACGAACTGTTTGCTGCCTACTAACGGCCGGTCGTATCGTAAGGTGGGCATGCGCGAGCACCGATAGCAGGCGCAACCGGGTCGAAACGGCGGTGAGAAAACGATGACGGAGACAATTCACAACGAACACATCAATCACGCGCACGTCCACGGCGATGGCTGCGGACATGTTGCAGTCCCGCATAGCGATCACGTCGACTATCTGCACGACGGTCACCTGCATCGACGGCATCACAATCACTACGACGAATGCGAGCCCTCCGGCGGCCACGAGGTGCATGCCGAGCACGACCATGTTCACGGCGATGGCTGCGGCCACGTCGCGGTCCCGCATGGCGACCACGTCGACTACATCCACGACGGCTGCCGACAGGCAGCTCACGGCGACCACTACGACGAGCACTAACAGTTGGCTGCCCCGGGCGAGCCGAGGTGCGCCGGGCGAGCCGGCAAATAGGTCTTATCTGGGGTTAAGTTGGAATGCGTACGACTGATCCCGATTAGGGACGGCCGATCGGTTTGCCTTAACGGGAAACAGTTCGGGTTGTCTGGTGTTCCCGATTGCGGTTTGAAGCGACCGGCGAATAGTGATTGTTTGTCGTCGGCGAGTTCTGCGTGCGGGGTGTCAGCCTAATGCTCGGCGAGGATTGCAACGAGCGTGTCCCGAGTCTCGTGGATTTTCGGTGACGGTCCATGGCGAATTCTAGGCGGCGGCACCGACAGCTTCGGTGCCGGTGTTGGGGTGGGCATGTCGGCGTAGGGCGTCGATGAACTGGGGCATCTGCTTGTGCCCCTTGATGCGGCGGAAGGATCGTTCAGCGTTGAGCATGCCCGCGGCGGTCCAGCGCAACACCATCTGCCCGTCGCGCCAGCGGGTGACGTTGCGGTTGGTGGTCCGCGCGATCGAGATCATCGACTCGACCGGGTTGGAGGTGGTCAGGGTTTTGGCGAGCCGGCCGTCGATGCCCAGACGGGCGACGGTGAACATCTCTTCGAGCCCCTCGCGCAGCGACGCGGCCGCGCCGGGATGGTTCTTTTCCAATTGCGCGGCAAGGGTTTTTGCGTTGGCCAGCCCGGTGTCGGGGTCGGGGTGGCCGAACGCCTTCACCAGCTTGGCATCCACCCAGGCCTGTTCCTTGTCGGGCAGGTGATCAGCAACATTTCTGCGCTTGTGCAGGGTACATCTTTGGATCGCCGCCTTGGCGCCGAACACCTCACGCACCGCGGCGGCCAGCGCCTTAGCCCCGTCGCACACGACCAGCAATCCGTCGTCGAAGGCCAGCCCACGCGAGACGAGATCGGCCAGCAGGGCGCGCACCACGGTCTTGTTCTCGGTCGAGCCGTCCCACAGCCCGACCGGCTTTTTGGTGCCGTCGGCGGTGATGGCCAGCGCGACCACCACGCAGCGCCCGGCCATGTGTTCCCCGTCGAGCATGAGTACCTTGATGTCCTCGCCGGCCAGGTCGCGGGTCATCAACTCGGCCAGCGCGGTCTCGGTCTGCTTGACGAATCGGCGCGAGATCGCCGACTTCGAGGTGGATTTCTGCACGGCGCTAACCTTTTCGCCGACCGGCTCGGCGGTGCGGGCGTGCCGGCGGGTGGCCACCCCGGCGGCCATCCGCTCCATCACCACCTGGGTCAGCAGGTCGTCGGCAGCGAAGTGGGCGTAGCTGGCCAGCGGCACCTCGTGCCCATCGACGGTGCGTGCCCGCGGCCGCTGCACCGGCACCCGGCGACCGCCCAGAGTCACCGACCCCTTCTCGGTGCCGTGGCGCACCGCGGCCCGGCCCGGGTTGTGCTTGCCCTTGGGTCCAGCGATCTCGGTGAGCTCGGCCTCAAACATCGCGGCCATCACCGCCATCCCGGCGGCCACGCTCATCGCCATCAGCCCTTCCCGCGCGGCATCGGCGATATCGGTCATCGCCAGCGCGATCTCCTCCGGCAGATCAGGCAGCGCGGCAGCGTCGGTCGTGTCAGCCAGGCGAACAGTGGGTACGGTCTTCATGGCGGTCCCTTACTCCTTCTTCGAGGTGTACTTGGCGGTTCACCCGAAGACCTACCATCCGGCAGGCCTCAGATGAGGGACCGCCACCTCAAATTCCACGAAGACCGGGACAACCTCATTGCAACGGCGATCTCAGACATGCACGCATCGAGGACCGCCGCAATATGCGCTCGGGCAAGTGTCTCGACGCCCTCGTGGCGGCGGGCAGAGACATGCTCGCCGAGTTCGGGAATCGCGACCGCCCACCATGAACCGTGCCGCTTGACTGAGGCTTCAAAGCAGCGCGCCCGCGCTGCGGTCGACGCCAGGGTGGCCGCGCGTCAGAAGAACCTGCGTTCGAGCTGGCAAGCAATTGCTCAAGCTCAAATTGCTCCTGCCGCTGTTTGGCGATCCGCCGGAGGATCCGGGTGTGCTTGGTTGTCGACGAACTGCGGATCGCTGCTGATCTTGAACGTGTCCACCAGAGGTTTTAGCCCGTCCACATCATGAACGGCGAACGAGACCCCGAAGTGACAACGCCATGCGCGGCGGCATGGGCCCTCGCACACTCGAGCGGACTGGCACGTCCAGTCGTTTCCCGGTGACCACTTTTACGTCTCGACCCATCGGGCCCGGATTGTCGCGCAGTTATCTGAACTCCTCTGCGATTGCCGCCGACACTAAAGTCGCAGTCGAACCTAGCGTTGTGGATACTGATGCTCGAAGCACGTCTGAACCTAACGATCCAATAAACCGTGTCTGTAAGTCTTTATGGTGGCTGACCCGGTGCTGGTGCGGGGGCCCGGGTTGCAGACTGGGCACAGCAAAATAGTCGACCTCATGTACCCCCGTGGGGTAGGTACCGTC
>CAVSSC010000023.1:0-16876 GCA_963730415.1 uncultured Actinomycetota bacterium
ATGAGAGCGCTTAACCTCGCCTTTTGTAGTTGACGGCCGTTTTTGGCTACCAACGGATAATACGCGTAATCCATTCGAGCACAACGCGTCTAAGTATTGATTGACCATGGTCGGCAACGGCCGCTATTGGGTGCTCTGCGGACTGCGTGCGGACTAGGACTGCGGCAACCTCGTGGTTGGCGAACTTAGTGCGATGCACAGCCGCTTTGTCGCACTTATCGCTCTTGACCTCAAAACTAGCAGTCGGTGCACAGGTGAACGGCGAACCGACGCAGCGGGTCCGGGTCATCCAGCCATCGGGCGAAGAGTAGCTCGGCCCGAGATGGCTAAGTTAGGCAACACCGTTGCACGGCAGTGCGGATGATTTTTGCTCACACCGTCGCTCACGCGCGGCGGCGAAATTGTCTCTCTGGGATCAGCAGATAATTCCTCATAAAAGGCAGAGCTTGTATGGCGTTAAGCCAATCATCAACTCCTTTGATGAGCGAAGCCGAGCCCGCTAGATTGCGGTTCCAAATCCGAGTTACGTTGCTGCACATCGGCGATCGACCACGTTCGAGGCACAGGTCTACTGCGCACACGTTGAGGCCACCAGAACCAGCGGCCGAGCAGTGCCGCGATCGAGGGTGTCATGAACGAGCGCACGACCAGGGTGTCGAACAACAGACCCATGCCGATGGTACTGCCGACTTGTGCGAGGGACATCAAGGCGCTGAGCCCGAAGGACAGCATGGTGAAGGCGAAGACCAGGCCGGCGGAGGTGACGACGGCGCCGGTGCCGGCCATGGATCGGATGATGCCGGTTTTGATGCCGGCGTGGATCTCTTCTTTGAACCGGGATACCAGTAGCAGGTTGTAGTCCGATCCGACCGCGAGCAGGATGATCACCGACATCGCCAGGATCATCCAGTGCAATTGGATGCCCAGGATGTACTGCCAGATCAGCACAGACAGCCCGAACGACGTCCCCAGGGACAGCAGCACGGTACCGACGATGACGGCGGCGGCGATCACGGCGCGGGTCAGGACCAGCATGACGATGAAGATCAGAATCAGCGCGCCCACGCCGGCGATCAACAGGTCGTAGGTGGATCCCTGTTTCATGTCTTTGGCGGTGGCCGCGGTGCCGGCGATGTAGATGCGGGCGTTTTCCAGCGGGGTGCCCTTGATGGCCTCGAAGGTGGCGTTGCGGATCGCATCGACATGGGCGATGCCCTCGGGGCTGGCGGGGTCACCGAGGTGAGAGATGATGAACCGCACCGCTTTTCCGTCCGGCGAGATGAACATGTCCATGCCGCGCTTGAAGTCGGGATTGTCGAACACTTCCGGAGGCAGGTAGAACGAATCATCATTCTTGGAGGTGTCGAACGCCTGACCCATCGCATTGCCCTTGCCGCCCATCGCGGCACCCTGGTCCTGGATGCCGGCCATTGTGCTGTGCATCGACAGCATCATGGTGTGCATCGACTTCATCATTGTGAGCATCGGTTCCAGCATTTTGAGCATCTGAGGCATGACCGCGTCGAGTTTGTCCATCTGCGGTATCAGGTCGTTGATGGCGTCGGACAGGGTGTCGATGCCGTCGAGTGCATCGAATACCGATCGCAGCGACCAGCACACTGGGATGTCGAAACAGTTTTTCTCCCAGTAGAAATAGCTGCGGATGGGCCGGATGAAATCGTCGAAATTCGAGATTTTGTCGCGTAGGTCGATGACCTCGGTCACCATGGTTTTCGTCTGCTGGACGATGTTATGGGTGATGCCGGTGAGCTCGCGCATGATCGCGATCATGGTTTCCATGGTGGTGATCATGGTGTCCATCTGGTTGGCCATCACCAGCATGCTGTCCATCTGGGACTGCATGTAGTCGCGCGTCAACTGCTGCGCGACGCCTTGCATGCCCATCTGATACGGAATCGAGGTGTGGTCGATCGGGGTGCCCAACGGGCGCGAGATGGTCTGCACCCGCGCGATGCCAGGGGTGTGGAAGATGTTTTTGGCGATGCGTTCGATGATCAGCATGTCCGCGGAGTTGCGTAAATCCTGGTCGGTCTGGACCATCAACAGTTCTGGGTTCATCCGGGCTTGGGAGAAGTGGCGGTCGGCGACGTCGAAACCCTGCATCGCCGGAATGCTTTTCGGCATGAACTTGCGGTCGTTGTAGCTGGTCTTGTAGCCGGGCAGGGCGATCAGTCCGACCAGCGCCAGGGCGCAGGCCGCGGCCAGGATCGGACCCGGCCAGCGCACCACGACCGTGCCCACCCGTCGCCAACCCCGCGTGCGCGCAGCGCGTTTGGCCTCGAACAGCCCGAACCGGCCGCCGATCACCAGCATCGCCGGCGCCATGGTCAACGACGCCAGCATCGCCACCGCGATACCGATCGCCAGCGGAATACCCAGGGATTGGAACATCGGCAACCGGGTGAAATGCAGGCAGAGGGTGGCCCCCGCAATGGTCAGGCCCGAACCCAGCACGACGTGCGCGGTGCCCCGGTACATCGTATAGAAGGCGGTGGCGCGGTCCTGGCCGGCAGTGCGGGCCTCGTGGTAGCGGCCCAACACGAAGATCGCGTAATCGGTGCCCGCCGCGATGCCCAGCATGGTCAGCAGGTTCACCGAGAATGTCGACAAGCCGATCAGGTCGTAGTGGCCCAGGGCTGCCACCACCCCACGGGCGGCGACCACTTCCAGCATCACCATCACCAACACCAGCGCCACCGTGACCACCGAGCGGTAGACGATGAACAAGCTGACTAGGATCACCGCCGCGGTGATCGCGGTCACCAGCTTCAGACTCTTGTCGCCGATCTTGTGCTGATCGGCGAACAACGCCGTCGTGCCGGTGACATAGACATGCACACCCGACGGCACCGGCACGCTGTTGACGATCTGGCGCACCGCGGCGATGGATTCGTTGGCCAGCGGCTCACCCTGGTTACCGGCCAGATAGAGCTGCACATACGTGGCCTTGCCGTCTCCGCTTTGCGCACTGGCCGCCGTCAGCGGGTCCCCCCAGAAATCCTGCACATGCGTGATGTGGGTGGTGTCGGCCCGAAACCTGCGGATCAACTCGGCGTAATAGCGATGGGCCTCGTCCCCCAACGGTTGATCGCCCTCGAACACGACCATCGCCGAGGCGTCGGAGTCAGACTCCTTGAACACGCGGCCGATGTGCTTCATGGCCCGCATCGAAGGCGAATCCCCCGGGCTCAACGACACCGAGTGCGCCTGTCCCACGTCCTCCAAGGACGGCACCGCGACGTTGAGCAACACCGCCAGCGCCACCCACCCCAGCAGAATCGGCACCGCAAACACGCGGATAAAGTGCGCGATGACCGGCCGCTCGCCCCGAGTGTCGTCGGTCATGCCGATTTCACCTGGCAGAAGGTGAAGGCATCCACGCCGGTACTGGACTTCTCATCCTTGACCTTGCCGTCGACGGTGATACGGCAGCCGATCGACTCGGCGTTGCCCTGAGCGAGCAAGATGGGACTGGTCGCCGGCGCGGTGGTGGTCAGCGTGAGCGACCATGGAAGTGGCGCGCCTTTGACGCTTTGCGGGTTCGCCGACAGGTCAAGGTAATTGATCGTCGCGACCGCGCCGGCCGGCCCAAAAACCTCGTAGGTCACCCGCTTGGGGTTGAACGGCTTGGCGTCGGTAAGGATCCCGGAGCCCTCGCGCGTGATCTGGGTATCCGATCCGAAGATCCCGTGCATGCGGAATATCACGAACCCTCCGATCACGACCATCAGCAAAGCTAACAGCGGCAACCAGAACCGGGCGAGTCTCTTCAGCATGAGAACCCCTGGCTTTCGTTGGTTTGGCACACAACAACTTCGGCTAATAACCCGGTTTGGATCGCTCTCAACAGCAGCCGGGCAACCGCCGTTAGCTGCTCACCGGCGAAGCGATAGGGCGAGAGGGTCATAGTGCGCATGCTCGGAATCCTTCGTGGACACTCAGGGTGCCACCGGCGGAGCGGATTTTGGGTCGCAATGTGCATTGCTAATCCTCTCGCCGCCAGGCCAAGGCCCGACAACAACACAGCGATGGACGGGCTCGCAAGCAGCCAGCATAGCGGAACATATATTCGCATTAAAAGCTTTGCGCTCGCGAGCCGTCGTACGGGACGTGCCGCGATAACGGTTCGGCTGCGGCGACTACGCAGTTCTGCCAGCTAGTAAGGAGATTGGCGCATCGCGACGTGGGGCTCTAGACGCTTCGACGAAGTGCCTTAACCTGCGTACGCAGGCAGAACAGAAATCTGGATTATCAAAGGTACAATTGCGACTGTGACCAACCCACCCCAGCATTCGGACCCTGCAACGAGGGCCAGCGACTATGCCCTAACGAACCCCGTTGCAGTCACAACGATCAATCGTCACTTCTTATGCAGCAGACAACGACGCGCGGCTCAGGGCCCATCACCTAGTTCAACATGAGCCGCCCAGCAACAGTACGGTCTAGAGCCGTGGCCCCTCGCACCGAAGCAGCGGAATTCCGGCCTCCCCAACAGGCGCGCAGCCGCGCCGCGCTGCAAAAACTGTTGATCGCAGCTGAGGCCGTGCTCGTCAACGACGGCTTGGACGAATTCACCATCACCGCCGTCGCGGAAAGAGCCGGGGTATCCGTAGGCGGCGTGTATCGACGTTTTAGCGGTAAAGAACAGCTCATCGAGGCCATTATCGACGGGCTCTTGGAGCACTTGGAGAGCACTGTCACCGAATCCCTCAGCACTGCCGAGCCCAGCCTGGCCGGAGTCATCGAGGCCTTCACCCATGCACTAGCCACCAGCTTCACACGAAGCGGTCGCGTGGCATCCACGCTGGCTGCCGGCCAGCGCACCCCCGAGACCGCGCAACGGGCTCTTCGGGCGCTAACCGTCCTGCAGCGCCTCTTTCTCGACGCCGCAGCACCCCACGGCCATGAGATCGTCCAAGCAGCACAGTCCACCGCCCTGACCACCACCCTGCGGACCATCATCGGCGCCGGCGGCCACCGAGCAGCGGTTATCCAATGGTGGCCCGACGGTCTGACGTGGGCGCAGTGGGCAGACCAAATCGCCGACATGGCAACCACATACCTGACCACCCCAGACCGCCGTAGCCCCACGCGCCGGCGGCCAAATGCCCGCCGGGGAGAACCTAGCTATAGCTAGCTCGCCGACGTATCCGCCCTTACCCCGCCACGCGCCGCGACGACGCGGCGACGAACACGCCCGTAGTTGCGACGAGCACGCTTCTACCGCCGCCTACCAGGCCTTTTATGGTGGGGCGGGCGGGGCTCGAACCCGCGACCAACGGATTATGAGTCCCTAACGACTGCACCCCGCGAACGGACAGACCTTCCGAAGCTTCAACACGTCGCGGTCGCCCAACTGTTAGAGGCAAGCTGCCCATGCCGCCTACCGTTTTGCCTTACATTGCGGCTGAGAAGCTGGAACCCCCAGCACAATAAGACACGTTCGACATCTGAAACCGATCACGCATAAGTTAGCTAATCTAACCATCCTATATGCATAGCATGTGGTGCGCGCGGGTGACGCCTGCGCAATCGACCCGGGGTGGGGGTTAGGGTCGCGCCGAACTGGGGTTAGGCCACGTTCAAGATCTTCTTGGGTCGGTTGTCGGAGGCGCGTCCTGGCCGTGAGCCGAGTTAGCTACTTCGACCTGAAAAACCCTGATCGCCGTGATCGGGGCTGAGCGGGTGGGTGGCGATGTCGAAATCTGGGGTGTTGGTGTCGCCCCGGTGCCGGTGTCATGCGGTGAGGGCGGCGATCTTGGTCAGGTTGTGGGTGAAGATCCCTTGCCCGGTCCAGGTTTTGGCTCCTTCGAGGGTGTCCAGGCGGGTTCTGTCCCATCCGTATCCGCGTTTGAGGGTGCTGATTCGGCCTTCGCATCCGGTTCGCCATTTGATGGTTCGTCGGAATGCTCGGCGGTGCTCGAGGTGCTGGCGGGCGGCACCGGGTCTGCCCTTGCGGGGGATCACGACAGTGCGGACACCGAGGTCGGTCAACGCGGCGTCGACGGCGGCCTCGCCGTACCCGCGGTCTGCGGTCACGGTGCGCGGCGAGCGGCCACTGCGTTGTTTGATCCGTGCCACGGCGGGGGCCAGTTGCGGTGCGTCGGGCGGGTTCCCGGCCTGCACGTCGTGATCGAGGACGACCCCGTCGTCGTTGTCGGTGACCTGTGCCTTGTAGCCGAACTCGACGGGTTTACCGAGCCGGCCCTTCGCGATCGGCCGGGCCTGCTGGTCGTGCAGGCTCACCACCCGGTGCGCCCCATCGGGGGTGATCCCAGCAATGCGTTGGCGGGTCTGGCCGATGATCCGGGTGGTCGCCTCCAGCAGGTTCGACAGGTCGTTGACGGCGCGGGCCAGCCGGCCACGCCGGCGCCCCGCGGCAGCGTCATGGCGCCCGGCCTGGGCCAGCTCGGCTGCCTTGACGTGGGCACGGCGCAGCGCCCGTTGCGCGTTGCCCAGCAGTCGGTGCGCGTCACCCACGGTGGCTTGGGCCAGGTCGGCGAGTTCCCCGGTCTTCGCCAGCACCCGGTCTTTGACCTGGTCACGACCCAATTGACTACGGGAGCGCAGTTTCGCGGCGATCGAGTGCGCGCGTTTCCCGGCCGCCCGCGACCGATCCCGCACCCTGGTGCGCACCGCGCCGCCGGCGGCCTGGATCCGCTGCCCGGTCCCCGCGATCCGACGGATCGCTTTGGCCAGCAACCCCGAATCCGTCGGATACGCCACGTTCGCCGGGACTACCGTAGTGTCCGCGCGAACCCGGCTGGTGCGCAACAGTTTCGCTTCGGCGGCCTTGGCCAGCAAGGCCTCGTTGAGTCCCGCCCCCGCCGCGCTCCCGCACCGGGTGCTCAGTTTCATCAACGTCGTCGGATGCGGCACCGATCCGTCCAGCGGGATCCGGCAGAACCGACGCCAGGTGATCGAATCCGTCACCTCCCGGCACAACGACTCATAACCCAGCCGGTAGCGGAACTTCAAGAACATCAACCGCAGATAGGTCTCCATCGGCGTCGACGGACGCCCAACCCGCGGGTCGAAGAACGGTACGAACGGGGCGAAGAACACCGGATCGTCCAACAACGCATCCACCCGCGCCAACTCCACAGGCAGCGTCAACAACTCCGGCGGCAGTACCGCCTCCCACAGCGACACCTGATCGCTTACAGTACGAAACACAATGACCTCGTTCCCTTCTCGCCAAGGGTTCGAGGTCATTGTCCCAGCTCAGGCCCCACCACAGGCTGAGCCACACCGCGACTTTTTCAGGTCGAAGTAGCTAGGCCGAAGATTGGCCCAGGGCGTCGATGTGAAGCCAGCATCCATCATCTCCCGCTTCGCCTCCTGCATATACGCGTCCACCTGCTTCTTCAGGTTCCCCAAGAAGCTGACCACTTGCTGTTGCGCGGTCGACTTCGTGTACTCGTCGCGGCCGACCTCCTCGCGGAAGACGTTGATGAAGTCGTCGAGCTGGTCACCGGCCGCCTTGAGGGACACAGGCATCGCGAAGGGTTCCGTCGTCGTCCGCAACACGGCCATCATGGCCGCGTTCAGTTGAGTGGCGGATTCGAGCACATTGTTCGGAGCGATGAGACGTAACTTGTTGAAGGGCAAAGTTATCCGCTTGTCCGCTTCGGATACCTTCTCGGTGTGCCCGAGCTTATCCTCCGCCTTCGGGTCTGCTGACGTGACCCCCGGTGAGGGGTCAAGGGTTTGTGAGAGTCTTTGACGCTCTCGCGCTGGCGCGGGCAGAAAGGGCTCGATGCATGTCGACGCGACGCAAGCGCCACACCCCTGAGCAGGTTGTTCGCAAGCTGCAGGAGGCCGATCGGCTGTTGGCGGAGGGGGTGCGGCAGCGTCGCGACAAAGCGCAGTCTGAGGTCGACGCGATCCGCCGCGGTCTCTCGCCGGACGGGGACGTCGCCGCCGAACTGAGAGCCTCGCGGTATTGGGACCGCTCCCGACGGATTCTCGACGGCCTCGACTCAGGCAAGCTGCTCGGTGCTGCACAAGAGCTACTCTCCACGGCTGACCGGGCCGAACTCGCCACACTCCTAACTGAACTCGGGCCCTACTTCACCTCGCGCGGACAGGCAACCAAATGGATCGAACCGGCAGTTGCCCGTATAGTGCCCGAATTCGGTCGTGCCAGAGAACAACTCGCCAAGGCTGACCAAGCCCTACAAGTCATCACGTACAACGCGGCGGCTCTGGGCAGAGGCTTCAACCAAGGCCGACCGCCCACTGCTCTCGCCGATCCCCACCGGTACGACCCCGACCGGTAGGTACGTCGTAGGAGTAGCTCTAGTGGCAAAGGCTGCGATCAGCGGGCTGTGAGCCGCCCGCGGAGACTCGATGTCGATGCCGCTTAACGGGTTAACGCGCTGCGTGCGGTCCCGAATGCTTTCAGCGCGGGGATGCCGACCGGTTCGGCCGCGAGCAGGGGCACCACCGCGATCCGTCCGGAATGCTCGGTTCGTACCCTGGCGATCTGTGGCATCTCTGCGGCTGCGCGTCGTCGCAGTAGCGGTGACGTCGGATCGGCGGCGGCGATGGAGTTGTTGATGACCCAGGCCCAGGGGTGGATCTGGGCGCGCTCGAGTTCGTCCTGCAGGCCGGCGGCCTCGAGCACCGGGGTGGTTTCGGCCAGGGTGACGATGATGACTTTGGTGTAATCCGGGTCCTGCAGCCGCATCAGCGGGGTCGTGAAGTGCCGATCGCCCAGCTGGCGTGCGACTTCACGATGGTAGGAGCCGGTGGCGTCGAGCAGCAGCAGGGTGTGCCCGGTGGGTGCGGTGTCGACCACGACGAATTTGTGTCGCGATTCCCCGATGACTCGGGAGAACGCCTGGAAGACAGCGACTTCCTCGGTGCACGGCGAGCGAAGATCCTCGGCAAGCATCAATCGGCCCTGCTCGTCGAGTGCGGCGCCCTTGGTGGCGAGTACGTGCTCGCGATAGACGCGGGTGGCTTCGGCGGGGTCGATGCTCGACACGTTCAGGTTGTCCAGCGTTCCGTGCAGGGTGTCGGTGAGGTGTCCGGCGGGGTCGGTGGTGGTCAGGTGCACCGAGTGGCCGCGGCTGGCCAGAGCGACCGCGATCGCGGCGGCGATGGTCGTCTTGCCGACCCCGCCCTTGCCCATGCACATGATCAATCCGTGTTCCTGGGTGGCGAGTTCGTCGATCAGCGTGGCGAGTGGGGCGTCCACCCGGTCGAAAGCCAATTGGTCGTGCTCATCGGGTGTCCTAGGGTCGGGGGTGAATAACGATGCGAGTGCGTCGATGCCGACGATGTTGGCGGCCTTGAGGTCGACTTGATCGAGCGGCAGTGCCCGGAGTTCGTCGGGCAGGGATGCAATCGCGTGCTGCTCGCGCCGATAGATCGCGGCCGCCAGTGGATCGCTGTCGTCGTCGGGAGTGGGCAGGACTCCGTTGATGACCACGTACTGGTGGGTCAGGCCGATCGCGGCGAGTTCCCGTTGGGTGCGCCTGATTTCGGCCAGCGTCGATGCCTGGGCTCGGGCCACGAGCACCAGGCGGGTGCGGGTCGGGTCCGCCAGCGCTGCGACCGCCGCGGCGTAGACCGTGCGCTGTTTCTCCAGACCCGACAGTGGTCCCAGGCACGACGCGTCGCCTTTGCCGGTGTTGAGGAAGTCGGTCCACGAGCCAGGCAGTTGAAGCAGCCGGATGGTGTGCCCGGTCGGTGCGGTGTCAAACAACACGTGGTCGAACTGGCCGATCAGACCGTCGGAATCGGTTAGCAGTTCAGTGAATTCGTTGAAGGAGGCGATCTCGGTGGTGCAGGAGCCGGAGAGTTGTTCGGTGATCGATGCGACCTCCGCGTCGGGCAGCAGCCCGCGGACCGGGCCGACGATGCGTTCCCGGTAGGCCTCGGCGGCCTGGTCGGGATCGATCTCCAGGGCGGACAGACCCCCGACGGCGGGGACGGCGGTGACGGTATTGCCGATCGTGATCCCAAAGACCTGCCCGACGTTGGACGCCGGGTCGGTGCTAACCAAGAGGACCTTCTTGCCCTGCCGGGCCAGGGTGATGGCGGTGGCACAGGCGATGGAGGTCTTGCCCACCCCGCCCTTGCCGGTAAAGAACAGAAATCGCGGGGCTCCGTCGAGGAACTTCATATAGGTATCGAGGGTCTTTCAGCAACAGCTGGTGGCGCCCGAGCCGTCGCTGCTGCAGCAGCCGCCCCCGGCAGTGGTCGTTGTGGTGATGTCGAGCATCGCCGATCCGGTAGGTGAAGGAGCCTCGACGCCGGCCCAGGCGGCCAGTTGGGCGCGGTCGGGGTAGCGGCCGGTCATCGCGGTGACCCCGTCGACGAGAACCAACGGCAGGCCGGCGGATCCGGCGATGTGCAGAAACGCCTTGACCGCCTCGGTGTCGGCGAAGGCTTGCGGTTCGCTGGCCAGGTTGTAGCGCGAGACGTCACCGCCGCGGCTGCGGACGAAATCCATGTCGGCCGAAAAGCTCACCAGTTGTTGGTCGACGTCCTCGCCACAGACACCGGTCGCGCAACACAGTGCGGGCTCGAACACTTCAACCTTGCTCATTGAACGCTCTCCTCGGTATGTCGTGATGGGGTGTGCAGCTGCTGGGCGAGCAGCTGCACCCGGGCCGCGATGTCGTCGCGGATCAGGCGCATGCGCTCAATCCCGCCGACACCGCGCTGCGAGGGCTCGTCGGTGTCCCAGTTCTCGAACCGGGTCCCGGGGACCGGGTCGACGTGGGCTTCACGTCCCAGCGTGACAACGACGTCGACGTCGCGCACGAGTCGTGGGTCGATCGGTTTGGGGTGCTCTGCAGCGATGTCGACCCCGACTTCGAGCAGAGATTGCGCCGACAGGGAGTTGATCGCTGTACCGGGCTTGGTCCCGGCGGAGTGCACGTCGACGCTGTCGCCGGCGAGCTTGCGCATCAGACCAGCGGCCATCTGCGACTTCCCGCCGTTCTTGACGCACACGAACAGCACCGAGGGTTTCGTCACGAGGGGGTTCTTAGGGGGGCGTCGGCGGGGAGGAGTTCAGCGATCAGCGCTTCGACCCGGGCCTTGATCTCGTCGCGGATCGGGCGGACCGCCTCGATGCCCTTGCCGGCCGGGTCGGGCAACGCCCAGTCGCGGTAGCTGACACCCGGGAACACCGGGCAGGCGTCTCCGCAGCCCATGGTGATGACCACGTCGGAAGACTCGACCGCGTCGGGGGTGAGGATCTTCGGGGACTGATCCGAAATGTCGATGCCGATCTCGGCCATCGCCTCGACGGCGGCCGGATTGATGGTTGCGGCTGGAGCACTGCCGGCCGAGCGGACCTCGATCGCGCCGCCGGCGAGGTGGGTGAGAAATCCGGCGGCCATCTGAGAACGGCCGGCGTTGTGAATGCAAACGAACAACACGCTGGGGCGAGAAGCCATGAGTGATGGAGCCTTTCGATCGTACGTTTGGGTTGCGGTTATCCGGCTAATCTTGGCGCGGTTTCAGCTGTTGAGCGGTGCATTTAGTCGGCTTTTGGTTTTCGTAGGCGGCGGATTTCTTCTTCGTGGCGGCGCACGGTGGTGGCGATGGCGTCCAGCGCGATGCGTAGGTGGGCGATCTCGGTGGTGAGTCCGGATAGGGTGTGGGCTTCCTTGCCGCGGGCGCGGTGTTCTTCGATGATTCTGCGTAGGTCGGAGTTGCGGTAGAGAGTGGCTCGGCCGAGTCCGGTACGGGCCGCGACGTCATCGAAGGTCACTTGTTGTCCGGTGAGAATGATTGCGGCGCAGGCATCTTCGACGTGTTGTCGGCGCTGTTGGGGTGTCATCCGGTCTGTGTCTGACTGATGTGGGCGTCGAGGCGTTCGATGAGTCGGCGGTGGCGTTCGGCTTCGCTGGTCCAGCCGCGGGCTTCGGCGTCGCGGGCCAGGGTTTCGGTGTCGGCGCGCTGGGCGGCCAGGACGGGCAGGTAGCCGGTGTCGGTGCGGAAGTTGGGGCAGTGTTCGCAGATGTTGGCGTAGGCGCACGGGCCTTGGACCTGGGCGCGGATGCAGAAGCCGCCGGCGAGGCGGGCCTTGACCGCCGGTGCGTGTTTCCAGTCGCCGTCGACGATCGGCAGTTGGGTGCGTCCCTGGGGTGGCTCGGTGGGCAGGGTACCGAGATGGGCTTTGGCGGCGGTCAAGGCCCGCTCGTATTCGGTGCGCACGGTCGAGTCGAACAGCCGTCCGTAGCGCAGGCTCATCTCGGCCGAGACATGGCCGAGCAGGGCCATCAGGCTCTGCAGGGAGACACCGGCGTTGACCAGTGCGGTGGCGTAGGTGTGGCGCAGTTGGTGCGGGGTGATGTGCGGCAGGCCGGCATCGGTAGTAACGCGGGTCAAGACGTCGCGAAGGTGATCGACGGTCAGGCGCCGACCGTGGTGGGTGAGCAGGTAGTCGGTGGGTCGAGCCGTGCGCGGGTGGGGCAGCGGCCGTCCGGGTGAGCGGTGGGCGACGATGCGGTCGATCAGCGCGACGGTTTCCTCGTCGAGGGGCACCATGCGTTCGGTGTTCAGCTTGCCCAGCGGCACCTTCAGCCACGCGCCTTGGCCGGGGATCTCGTGCACGCTGTCCAGTTCCAGGTCGACGAGCTCGCCGATGCGCAAACCGGTCGCGCGTTGCAGCAGCAACGCATCAGCGGGCAGCCGCTCGGGGCAGGCATGCAGTGCTTGGGTCAGGCGCCGGTCCAGGTCGGGGGTGAGGTAGCGGGGCAAGGCCCGGGGCAATTTAGGGATGTCGGAGCGAAACACCAGGCGCCGCTGCGGTGCTTCGGGCCAGCCCCATTCGGCGATGTCGTTGAGCAGGCAGTGCACTGCCAGGATCCGGCCGCGGCGCTCAGATGCCTGGATCGGTGCACCGGTGCGCGAGTTCATCGCCTCGGCAGTCGCGGTCAGATAGGTCTCAATGTGGCGGCGGCGGTCCAGGCCGGCCAGGCTTGGTAGTGCGGGGTCGACCGCGGCCAGATGCGCGGCGAAGTGGTTGAGCCGGGTCGCGGTGCCGGTGACCGTGCCGCGGCTATGGGTGGCGGTCAACCGATCGAGGTAGGCCACAAACGAGCCGCGCAGCGCCGGGGTGGCATCCCGCATCCGCTGCGCAAAGCTCTGCCGTAGCAGGCTGGTCGCGTTGACCGGCTGTTCGGTGAACACACCGAGGTGAAACATGACCTGCCGGGCGGTGTGGGTGGCGCTGCTGTAGTGACGACTGGCTTTCCCTAGTCCGTGTCGCGCCGCGCTTGCGGCCAGCAAGTCGTCGAAATCGTTGTCGGTCAACGTATCCAACCGTCGGCCGGTCTGGATGAGTAGCCTGCCGATCACCTGCGATGCGGCCGCGCTGCGGGTGCGTTCGGTGAAGCCGAGCTCTTGCGCGCCGCTCAGGAACCGCGCCAGGTCCTCAGCTAACGGCCCCGGTGGCAGATGCCGCCAGAACACGGCCAGTTTGCGGCGGATCAGGTAGTCATAGCCGGGCCGCAGATACCCGGCCAACATCAAGAACATCACGAACGAGCGGGTGGGATGAGAAACCGTCAACCGGGCTGCGAGTGGCTCACCGGCCCACCGCTGCGGATCGGGCCAGCGCCGCAGGAACGTTCGCGCGGCCGAGCCAAGGTTCACACTGATCAAACCCAGCCGAGCACAGTGTTCGTCGTATGCGGCGAGCAGGTCGACCTCAGGAACGCGCGCGTAGGCGAGCACGGGCGGCATCGAACTCCTCACGCAGAAACGTTGGGGCCAAATGGATGTAGGCGGCAGCGGAATCGACGTGGTCGTGGCCCATCAGCGCTTGGATCACCGACAGGTCGACCCCCGCCTCGGCCAGTGCGGTGCCAAACGAATGCCGTAACGCGTGGGGATGCCCCGCTGCGACACCGGAGCGCTCACGGTGATACCGGAACACCGTGCGCAGCCCCGCAGGGGTCAGCGGCTGTCCGCGATGGGCGCCTTTGGCGACGACGAACAGTGCATCAGCGTCGGTCTCAGGACGTTCGGCGAGCAGATAGGTTTGGATCGCGCCGGCAACGTCGGTATCAATCGGCACCGACCGTTCCTTGCCGCCCTTACCGAACACCCGAACCCAACGGCGCGCAATGTCGACATCGCTGACCCGCAACCCGAGCACCTCCGCCGACCGCAGCCCCGACAACAGCATCAACCCACCGATCGCGCGGTCACGCCAGCTACGGAAGCTGCCCAGCAGCGCCGCAGACTCCGACCGCGACAACCCCCGCGGCAACCGGCGCGGCTCACCGACCCGCAGCTGCGACCGCGACTTCGGCTTCGCCGTGTGCGCCAACAGCCCGGAACGCTGACCGCGCGAACGCAACCGGGCCGCCCGCCCGCCACGTACTGGGCTACGCGCATCCGGGTCACGCATCTCCCGGAACGCAAACAAGCTCGAAATCGCCGCTAACCGCCGATTAATCGTCGCCGGCGCATACCCCTGATTACGGCCATCACGGATCGAATACACGTTGCCACCCGGCCGACCCGGCAACGCCGCCTCCCGACACGCAGTCAAGAACCGCAGCAGCACATCAACATTCACCTCCGCCAGACCCAACTGCTCGCCACTCAGCCACCGCGCGAACGCCAGCAGGTCATAGGCGTAAGCACGGCAGGTTCGAGGGGAGAAATTCCGGTCAGTCAGATACCCCAGGAATTCATTCACCAGCCCGAACTTCTCCGCGGCCGTTCCGCACAACTGCCAGACGCCGTCGTCGTCCACAGCCGCAGAGAGTTCCTTCGTCATGAGATGTACATATCCCATCTCGCACCACCACGGTCAAGAACCGCAGTAAAACGGCGTGTCGAGCGACATCGAATATCCCGATTAGCCGGTTAAGAGAGGACAGCCGGGCGGGATGTAAGACATCCCTACCTTCCCGGCGCAAAACGATTGCAGCGCTTGAGAAATGAACTCCGGACCGTTGTCCATTCGCAGCACCATCGGTGGGCCGCCGGCCGCGGCGAAACACTTCTCCAACTCGGCGATCAGCCGGTCAGCTGTGATCGAGCGCTCCACGAGATGCAGCAGCGATTCGCGGGTGTGCTCGTCGAGCATCGAGGCGATCTTGATGGCTTTGCCGTCGATGGTGGAGTCGAACTGGAAATCCAGCGCCCACACCACCTTGGGCGCATCGGCAGCCACCTCGGCCGGCCACGACGACTGACCGGCGCGTTTGCGCGGGCTGTGCACCCGCCGCTGCAGCCCCTCTTCCTTCCACAGGCGGTGCACCTTCTTCTTGTTCACCTCCCGGCGCTCGTCGTGGCGCAGCGCCGCCCACGCTCGACGGAACCCGTGGCAAGGGTGCTTAGCGGAGTAGTCACGCAGCCAACCGCGCAGCTCAGCATCAGGATCAGCGGGGGTCTGCGCGACAGGGATGCGGCGATAGGTGGAACGGGCAAGCCCGACCGCTTTGCATGCCAAGCCGTTCCGACACGCCCACAACATCTTTGAGCATGTCCACGGCGCGGCGCTTGGCGTCCGGGCTCAGAATTTTCCCTTGGCCACCTCCCGCAACGCATCCTTCTCCAGCTCGGCCTCAGCCAGCAGCCGCTTCAAGCGGGTGTTTTGCTCCCGCAGCTCTTTGAGCTCTTTGGCCGCATCCAGATCCATCCCGCCGTAGGCGCGGCGCCAGTTGTACAGCGTCGCCGCCGACACCTCCAGCTCGGCGGCGATCTCGTCGTTGGTCTTGCCCACCGCGGCGAGTTCGTCCGCGCGGCGCAGCTTGCGCACCACGTCCTCAGCGGAATGCTTCTTCCGGCCAGCCATGTGATTCATCGTCCCTTCCGGCCCCACCCGGGGCCACAGGACTCTAAAACAAGGCGGACTCATTCACCGGGGACACGCCACAGGCCCAGGTCGTGGCGCGAGCAAAGAAATGGCCCACCTTGCGCCCATGCGGTTGACCGTCGCGGTTGGGTCAGATGTCGCTGCGGGGACCAGCGAAGCATTTGGTCACTAGGTGGCGGAGCAGGTGGGCGGTGCTGTCGTCACAGCGACACGTCCAACGAAACCGTCGCGGATGGCTGGCCGTGACCCGCCGCATCGGAGCGGGCGCACCGAACAGCACGACCGGTGGATTTGAAGCCGCCGCAACCTCGGACGCGGCGTTCTGACCCGATGCCGACACCGTGACCGCTGTTGCCCGATACGATCTGGGGCTGTGTCCAAGCCAGTGACTGCCACGCCGGCGATCTGCCTGAACATGATCGTGAAAGACGAGGCACACATCGTCCATGAGGTGCTCGACGCGTGCGCGCCCTACATCAGCTCGTGGGTGATCGTGGACACCGGCTCCACCGACGGGACCCAGGACGTGATCAAAGACCATATGGCCCGTCTTGGCATCCCTGGTGAGCTTCACGAACGGCCGTGGCGCAACTTTGGCCATAACCAGACCGAGGCGATGGCCCTCGCTCAGGGCCACGGTGACTACCGTTTGTGGAGATGGACGCTGACGACGTGTTCGTGGGCACGCCCGACTTCACCCAACTAAGTGCCGACATCTACATGCTGCGCGTCGGAGGGGGGCTTCACTTATTGGCGTCCCCAGTTGTTCCGCCAGCAGGTTGCCCGTGCGCTGCGTGGGTGTCATCCACGCGTACCTCGCGTGCGACGAACCTAATGTCTTCCTGGGTACGCCTCGAGGGCGACTACCATGTCGCTTCTCGTGCGCCTCGGTGCCCAAAGCCAGGATCCGCAGAGGTATGCGCGCGACGCCGAGCTGTTGCTGGCCGAGGTGGAACGCAACCCCGAGGATTTCCGGTCGGTGTTCTATCTGGCCCCAAGTTATTTCGATGCAGGGCGATTTCGCCAACGCGCGCACGTGGTATGCGCGGC
>CAVSSC010000024.1:0-91285 GCA_963730415.1 uncultured Actinomycetota bacterium
CCGCATCCATTGCTGAGAATGGTGCCGATCTGAAGGCCTTGTATACGTGCCGTCGGCCTGTGGATCCCATGACCAAAGACGGGTCTCGTCGTCGCGGCCTGGCTTGTTGGTTCTTTCGCACTCCATTGGTGCCTGAAGGGTCGGGGTGCCCTGCCAATGACCGTCGGCAAAATGGAGAACACTCGTCGTGCCCGTGCCCTCCTGCTGGTTGGATTCGGCCAACTCAGACCCCGCGGCCGCGCATCCGGCCGGCGTGCACACGGAACGAAAGGCCCACCACTCGGAGACGGCGGTCGCTCAGGCCGGTCACGGTGCCGTTGATCGTCTGATTCTGCAGATCGAAGTCCACGCGGTAGGTGCCGTCGAGGACCGGACCTGCAACGTGTGGGGCTGCGGTGCTGGTCGACGGGGCGACAGTTGACGGTCGCCGGATCGGCGACGGTGACGCCGGTCGGCACGTCGCCGACGCGAGTTCGCCACGACGGGGGCCAGGGCGACCTGTCCTTGAAAGCCGCATTCGTTGGTGAGCGCGGTGCCAGTCTTCATACCTCGAAGGGTGCCGTCGGGCTGTGGCTCAAGTGACCACGTCAGCATGACGGTATTTGCGCCTGCGACGACTTGTCCGTTTCGCTCCGAGGCAGCGCGGCTGGGCAAGCTGGCGCGCAACGGGCGCGGATTGCCAGTGACCGTCGGCGAAACGGTAATCAGCCTGACTGGGCAGGGGTGCGCGCCACTTGGTGGTTGTTGGTGTCCAGCTGGGTCGCGGTGGCAACGCATCCGGTGGATCCGCACGATGAGCGGAAGGCCCACCAAGCGGTGTTGTCGGTGGTGTGTATCGCGTACGGGGCGCCGTTGATCGTTTGCTTCTCATAGTCGTAGTCGAAGCGGTAGGTGCCGTCGAGTACGGCAGCGGGTTTGGCTGGGGTGCTGGTCGTCGGGGCGGATGCTACCGGGGCGGAGCCCGTGTGCCTCGTCGGCTGGCTCATGTAGCCGACGACGCCGATGAAGGTGACCAACAGCACCGCTGCCGCCGCCCCCAGGAGGACCCGGGATCGCCTGTGCCGCTTCGGCGTCGCCGCGGTCGATGGTGGCTCAGCGCCCAACGATGGCCCGCCCGAGGGTGTGCGGATCGCGACTTGAGTCTCGGACCCCGTGATAGGCGCGACGCCGGTAGTACGGGCCACGGTGGGGTGATCACTATGCGAGTCCATGCCGGCCCGCTCGCTGAGGGCAGTGGCGAAGTCGCGGCATCGGTCGAACCGGTCGGCCGGGTCCTTGGCCAGAGCCGTCGACAACACCTGATCGAGGTGCGCCAGATCCGGGCGCCGATCGCTCAGCTTCGGCGGTGGTGCGGTGAGGTGTCGGCTGATGACGGCCACGGAGTTGGAATGCTGATACGGCGGCTCACCGGTGAGAAGGTGAAACGCGGTGGCGGCCAGCGCGTACTGGTCGGCGCGTCCGTCGATGGCGTCGCCCATCAACTGCTCAGGCGCGCTGTAAGCCACCGTTCCCACGGTCATATTGGTGATCGGAGTCCGCTGATGTCGCCGTGCTGCCGCGCTATTCCAAGTCGGCCAACAGGATGCGCCGTTCCCGTCTTCTGGATTGCTGAGCAGGATGTTGGCCGGTTTGACGTCACGATGTAAGAGTCCACGCTGGTGGGCGTAGTCGAGTGCCCCGGCCACAGCGGTGACGATGGCGCACGCGTCGCGCACTGGCATCCCGGCCGGGTACCGGCCCTTCATCAACTGCGCGGCGTCGGATCCCTCGACATAGTCCATCGCGATCCACAGTTGGCCGTCGAACTCGCCGCGATCATGCACTTGGACAATGTTCGGGTGCCACAACGTGGCGGCGAGGTGGGCTTCGCGGAGGAATCTCTCCCGAAAGTCACTGTCCGCCGTCGTTGTCTCGGGCAAGGATTTTCAAGGCATCGCGACGCGGCAATCGAGGGTGCTGGGCAAGGTAGACCTCACCCATCCCGCCGGTGCCCAGCAGCCGCAGGATGGTGTACCCGGCAAAAGTCGAGCCGCTCTCCAACGGCATGCGCGGATACTACCGCCGTAAGCGCGCCCGCGGGTAAACATGCGTCAGTCAGGGCACATCCGTCGAGTACAGCCAGGCGTCCCACAACGGCCGCAGCGACTCGTCGGAGTAGTTGGCAGCAAGGCCAGTGAAGTCGTCGGTGATGACGGTGGCGTGGCGATACCGGGTAGTCCAATCCTTGAGCAGCGCAAAGAATTTATCATCGCCCAGCCGCCCGCGCAGTGTGTGTAGGGTCAACGCACCGCGTTTGTACACACGGTCGTCGAACATGTCGCGCGGTCCCGGATCGGCCAGCAATAGATCTTGCGGCTTATCCCGCAGCTGCTCGTAGTGTTGGCTGGCCAGTTCGTCGGCGCAGGGACCGCCGCTGTGCTCTGACCACAACCACTCGGCATAGCACGCGAATCCCTCGTGCAGCCAGATGTCACGCCACCACCGCGCGGTCACCGAATTGCCGAACCATTGATGTGCCAGCTCGTGGGCGATCAGCGGCTCGCTGGCCCCGGTGCCGTCGCAGTGATTGGCGCCGAAGATCGAAATCCCTTGCGCTTCAAGCGGTATCTCCAGCGGGTCGTCGGTGACCACGACCGTGTAGCCGTTCGCCAGCGGATACGGCCCGAACAGCTCAGTGAACAGCTTCATCATCTCGGGTTGGCGGGCAAAGTCCTGGTCGAAGACACGGCGCAACCGCTCGGGCAACGCCGCCTGTATCGGCACCGGCGTCCTCGCCAGCCGCGCCATCTCGTATACGCCGATCTGCAGGGTGACGAGGTAGGTCGACGTCGGTTCGGGTTGTTCATAGGTCCACACGGTCTGCGAGGCCCGTACCCGCCGCGACACCAGCTCTCCATTGGCGACCACCCGGTAACGGCTTTCGGTGCTGACCTGAATGCGGAAGGCGGCCTTGGCGCTGGGGTGGTCGTTGCAGGGGAACCACGATGCGGCGCCGTTGGGTTGCCCGGCGACGAGCACGCCGTCGGTCAGTTCCTCGAAACCGACGTCACCCCATAGCGATCGGATCGGTCTCGGTGAACCGCCGTAGCGCACCACGATCGACAACGCTGCTCCGGTCGCCAGCTTGGATGCCAGCCGGATGCGCAATTTGCCGCCGCGACAGGAGAAGTGGGCGGCGCGTTTGCCGTTCACCGACACCTTCGACACCGTCAAGGTACTGGACAGGTCGAGCGTGAGCTGCTGCAACTCGGTGAGCGTCACCGCGGTGATCGTCGCTGATCCGGACAGCCGGTTGATCGAGACCTTGTACTCCAGATCCAGCTCGTAGCGCGACACCTGGTAGTCGGAGTTGCCGTTTTTCGGCAGGTAGTCGTCGAGCACTGTCGGCACTTTGTTTGGTGCCTTCTTGGCAGAAGCTTTCACGCTGCGGTGTCCCGGACGCCGCGGTCGGGCGGGTTCTTACCTCGACTCTTCTTGCGGCCGAGGTTCCACGGCCTGATCGGGTTGCCCTGCCAGCGTGTCGACCCCGGTACTTCGTCGCCGCGCACCACCAGCGACGCGGGACCGACGGTCGCGCCGGCACCCAGCCGGGCAGCGGGCAGCGCAACACAATGCGGCCCAAGGGTCGCACCGGGTTCCAGCACGACGCTGTCCATGCGCATGATCCGGTCGTGGAACAGGTGCGTCTGCACCACGCAGCCTCGATTGACAGTCGAGCCGTCGCCCAGCGTGACGAGGTCCGCCTCAGGGAGCCAATAGGTTTCACACCACGTGCCGCGACCGACGTGGGCGCCCAGCGCGCGCAGCCACAGATTCATTACCGGCGTCCCACTGGCCGCGCGGGCGAACCACGGCGCCGCGACGGTCTCGACGAACGTATCCGAAAGCTCGTTGCGCCACACGAACGACGACCACAGCGGAAACTCGCTAGCCCTGATCCGGCCCACCACAAGCCATTTCGCCGCGACCGTAATACCGCCCGCGAGCGCGCCCGCCGCCAGCAGCACCAGCCCGCCGCACAGCGCCGCCGACCAGATGCCGAATATCCTTGCCAGCGCCTGCAATGTGCCCAGTACCGCCAGCCCGATTGCGACGGTCACGATCACCGGCACCAACCGGAATGTCTCCACCAGTGCCCGCATCGCCTTCAACCTCAGCGGCGGGTCATACGTGGTCGCCGCGTCCGCTTCGGCGGGGCGCCGGCGCAGCCGCATCGGCGGGCTGCCCAGCCAGGACGAGCCACGCTTGGCCTTCGGTGGCGTGGCCGACAGCACCGCGACCAGTCCATCGTCGGGAACTCGGCGACCCGGCTGGGCGATGCCAGAGTTGCCCAGGAACGCGCGCCTGCCCACGGTCGTCTGCGCCGCGTAGATCCAGCCACCGCCGAGCTCGTACGACCCGACCAGCGTGTCGTCGGCGAGGAAGGCGCCGTCCTGGATCACGGTGAATTTGGGGATCAGCAACGCCGTGGAGATCTCGGTGCCATGGCCGACCTTGGCGCCCAGCAGCCGCAGCCAGATCGGCGTCAGCAGGCCGGCATATAGCGAGAACAGATAGTTGCGCGCGGCGTCCATCAGCCGCTCGGTCGCCCACAGCTGCCAGCCGGCCCGGCTGCGCACCGGGTGGTAGCCCTCGCGCAGCCCGATCGACAACACCCGCACCGCAATCACGGTCAGCAGGGCGTACACGGTGAGGGCGGCCAGCGCTGCGACCGGTGTCCACAGCAGCGCCGGAAGCACCGCGTGAGACAGGCGGCGCGTGCGATGGACGGCTACGGCGATCACCGCAAGGCCGCTCGCCACCGCGATCAGCGGCAGAGCGGCGAGCAGCAGCGACGTCAGCCCGTACATCGGAACCCACCGGCTTCTGCGTGGCGGCCGTTCGTCAGGCCACGGGTGGTTGACCCTACCGGACTTCACCGCGGGCGAGCCCTTCCAGTACTGGCCGTTCTTGATCTTGTCGAGCACGCCCGAGCCGGGTGCCACGTCGGCGTTCTTGCCGACGATCGCGCCGGGCAGCAGCGTGGTCCGGGTGCCGACCGTCGCGTCGTTGCCGATCGTGATCTCGCCGACGTGCAACGCGTCGCCGTCGATCCAGTATCCGCATAGGTCCACCTCTGGTTCGACCGCACTGCGATGCCCGAGAGTCAGCAACCCCGTGACCGGCGGCAGCGAGTGCAGGTCGACGCCCTTGCCGATACTGGCGCCCAGAGCGCGGGCGTAGTACACCAGCCACGGCGCCCCGGCCAGGTTCTGCGCGCCGCTGGCCTCGGCCAGCCGCTCGGCGAACCACACCCGCAGGTGCACCGACCCGCCGCGGCGGTAGGTGCCCGGCCGCACGTTCGACAGCAACATCCGCGCGAACAGCACCGTGATGCCCATCCGGCCCACCGGGGTGACGAACAGGACGAACGCCACCGCAATAAGCCACCAGTTCACCGCGACGGTCCACGGCACCAGATCCAGGGTGCGGGCGACGTTGTTGCCCAGAGCGAGCCAGGTCACCCAGGGCAGCGCCGCTAACGTCGCCAGCGGCACCGACAGCAAGGTCTGCGCGGCCTGCGTCAATCGCGGGGTTGGTCGCACCACGCGCTCGGCGACCTGCGGCGGCGGTTCAAGTTCGTCGAGGAAACCGGCCAGTGAGCCCAGTCGGGGGTGGTCGTACAGGTCGGCGACGGTGACCTGCGGGTACCGGTGCCGCAGCACGGCGACGAGCTGCGCGGCGGCCAGCGAGCCGCCGCCGAGCGCGAAGAAGTCCGCCTCCGGGCCGTCGACTGAACCGGTCTCTAAGGCCCCGAGCAGGTCCCGCCATAGCCCGGCCAGCCAGCCCGTAGTGCCACCCAGGTTGGCCGCCTCCTCGGAATCCGCGCCGCCGGGCGGTGGCCACGGCAGTGCGTCGCGGTCGACCTTGCCCGACGTGCGGGTGGGTAGCTCCTCGACCCGGACGAGCCTTGGTACCAGCGAGGCGGGGAGCTGCTCGGCGAGCCGGTTGCGCGCCTCACTGATGTCGAAGGACGGATCCGCGCTGACGAGATAGCCGACCAGCACCGGCGTGCCGGTAGCGGTGCGGCGAACCGCGGCCGCCCCACCACTGACCCCCGGCAGATGGACCAGCGCGGAGTCGACCTCGCCGAGCTCGATGCGGCGGCCCCCGACCTTGACCTGGTCATCGCTTCGGCCGCAGAAATACAGCCCATCGGGTTCCAGCCGTACCAGGTCACCGCTGCGATAGGCGCGCGCCCAGTCTAGCGTCGGCATCGGGGCGTACTTCTCAGCGTCCTTGTCTTTGTCCAGGTAGCGGGCCAGCCCCACGCCGCCGATCACCAGCTCGCCTACCTCGCCATAGCCGACCGGCCGGCCGTCGGCATCGACGACGGCCAGATCCCAGCCAGGCAGTGGCAGCCCGATGCTGATCGGCTCGGCACCGTCGAGCCTGGCCGCGCACGCGACCACGGTGGCCTCGGTCGGGCCGTAGGTGTTCCACACCTCCCGGCCGCCTTCGATATTCAGGGCGAGCCGCTCGGCCAGCTCCGGAGGGCAGGCCTCACCACCAAAGATCAACAACCGCACCGCTTCCAGTGCCTCGGCGGGCCACAGCGAGGCCAGCGCCGGCACCGTCGACACCACGGTCACGTCGCGGGTGACCAACCACGGACCGAGGTCCATCCCGCTGCGCACCAGCGACCGCGGCGCGGGAACCAGGCAGGCGCCGTGCCGCCAAGCCAGCCACATCTCCTCGCACGACGCGTCGAAAGCCACCGACAGCCCAGCCAGTACCCGGTCCCCGGGCCCAATCGGGTTGTCCCGCAAGAACATCTGCGCCTCGGCGTCGACGAACGCGGCGGCACTGCGATGCGTGACGGCCACGCCCTTCGGCGTGCCGGTCGATCCGGACGTGAAGATGATCCACGCGTCGTCTCGGGCCAGCGGCGCCGCAGCCCGCCAGCCACGCGACGAACCGGGACCCCGGAGCAGGCCCGCTTCGGTGATGACCGCAACGACGTCGGCCTCACCAAACACCAATTCGGCACGTTCGTCGGGGTCGTCGGCGTCCACTGGGACGTAGGCCGCGCCGGTGGCCAGCGTCGCCAGGATCGCCGCATACAGCGCATAGCTGCCCGACGGCATCCGGATGCCAATCCGGTCGCCACGGCCGATGCCGCGGGCGGCCAGCCACTCCACGCTGGCCTCGATGTCGCCGATCAGCTCGCTGTAGGTGAGCTGCACGGTGCCGTCGTCGAGCGCCGTCGCGTCCGGGTGGCGCGCAGCGGTTTCGTAGATGATGTCGATCAGGGTGCGCGGGCTCGGTGCGGCGGGCGACAGCAAGTACTGCGCTGGGACTTGTGCTGGGCCAGGGGCTATCGCCACCCCACGAAAATACTCAAGCCGCGCCGCTGGGGCGACTACCGCGCACCCGGCGTGTGACGTTCGACCGAGTCGAGCGTCAGGGCTCCTCACACAGGGGCCGGGTCCCGGCGCTACCTCCTTTTCCAGTGGCGACTCTTGACCGCTTCGAGCGCTTCGGTGACGTAGAGGTCGAGGGGACGCCGCGTCGACGACTGCCGCACCCAACGCTGGAAAGCGAAATCCGCTGCCGCGAAGGCGAGATGGACCAGCAGGTCGGGGCGGATGTCGGTATCCGGATCGGCACCCATGCGTTCGGCGACGAGCTTCGTCGCCCGCTCCTTGTCGGCGGGGTTGTGCACCGTGACCTTGCCCAGCAGGTCGGGGGCCACCAGCAGCGCGTCACGCCACTCTTCGGTGTCGGCCTGCTCGAACGATCGGGTCCGCGTGATGATGGCGTTGATCAGCGCGAGGTCGGGTGACTCGCTCGCCGGCCGCTGTTCGAGCAGGTTGACGATCGCGGCGCCGCCGTGACGAACGGGCGCCAGCAACAATTCTTCCTTGGCCGGCACGTGCCGGAAGAAGGTGCGTGGCGAAACGCCTGCGGCAGCCGCGACTTCCTCGGTCGTCACGTCGTCGTATCCGCGTTCGATGAACAGCCGGAACGCCGCCCGCCTGATGTCGGCGCGGATCTGTGCGCGTTGCCGGTCGCGCAGCGATCCTTCCCCGGTCAACGGAAGCAGCCGATCCCACCGTCGACGTGAATGGTCTGCGCGGTGATGAACGACGCGTCGGTACTCAGCAGGAAGGCCACCAGCGCGCCCACGTCGGTGCGGACATCGCCGATCCGCTTCATCGGGACTCGACTGACCGCTTTCGCATAATCGTCGGGCGCGAACTGCTTCCACAGTTTGACGCCGTCGGACTCGGCGAACGGGCAGATGACGTTGACGCGGATGTTGTCGCGCCCCCATTCCAGCGCGGCGACCTTCGAAAGCCCGCGGATGGCTTCCTTGGCGGCGGCGTAACCGCCCCACTTGGGCTCGCCGCCGGTGCCCGTCCCCGAACCGAGGTTCACGATCGACCCGCCGCCCGCCTCGACCATCAACGGGTGCACGGCCTGCATGAGCAGGAAACTGGCCCGGGGGCCGACGTCGTACCCGAGCGTCAGATCCTCGGTCGTGATATCGACGAATGCCTTCGGCTCGTTGGTGGCAATGGCGTTGTTGACCAGGCCGTGCACGGTTCCGAAGGCGTCCACCGCGGCGGTCGCGATCCGCTGCGCGCTGCCCGGGTCTCGCAGATCGGCGACCAGCATCTCGGCGCGACCCATTGCCTTGAGCTCGTCGGTTGTCGCGCTCAGTTTTTCGTCCTGGATGTCGACCAGCAGCACCGCTGCACCGCGTTCGAGCAGTGCGGAGGCGATGCCCTTGCCCACCCCCTGGGCGGCGCCGGTGACGATTGCGACGTGACCGCGCATGGATTCGGGGTGGCTGTACGTCATGTGGCCGGTCCCATCTGCAGCGGCACGCCCCGGTGCATCTCGTAGGTGCTGCGCGCCCCGCCGGGCAGCTCGATGAGCTCCACGGGAGTTCCGTCCGGGTCCTTGACGAAGAACATTCGGACGCCGCCGATTTCAAAAGGCTCCTGATCGGGTGTGTAGCCGGCTGCGGTGATGCGGCGGTGGGCATCGTCTAGGTCGGGCACCGACAGCGAGAGGTTGTGAATGCCGGTGATCGCACGACGGGGCTTGTGATCCGGCGGTGCGACGCCGAGCGAGATCAGTTCGATCATCAACCCGCCGAG
This sequence comes from uncultured Actinomycetota bacterium, assembly GCA_963730415.1. GTDB lineage: Bacteria > Actinomycetota > Actinomycetes > Mycobacteriales > Mycobacteriaceae > Mycobacterium. The sequence goes on from CAVSSC010000024.1 coordinate 9,150, forward strand.
CAGGCCGCCCACAACCCGGCCCTCCTGCTTTCGGGTCGCGTGCAGCACCGCGTCGAAGGGCTCGCCCGAGATCAGCGTTTCGAAGACGACCTTCATGCCGAGCACGTCCCGGTAGAAGGCCAGGGCGCGATCCATGTCGGTCACCCCGACCACAAGGTGACAGAACGAAACGTCGTTGAGCACGCTGGAGCTTGTCACGGTATCTGCGCCGCGAGGGCCGGTGCCGGGCGGCCGGCGAACAGCGGCAGGTCCAGGTAGGTTTTGATGCCCGGCTCGGCGGCGCAGACGTCGGGGATGGCGTTGACGCAGTGGTTGGCGGTGGCCACCACCCCCGGATTTCGTTGCAGCCCTTCGGCGATGCTCGGCGGGTGCAGACCCTTGAAGGTGAGGCTGACGGTGGGATCGCCGGTGATCTCGACCTCGAAGCGTTCGCCGCGCCCACCGAAATTCCAGTCCGGATCCAGGTTGACTTCCCCCATCAGCCAGTTGACCGCCGCCGTGATGACCGGCTCGCCGTCAGCGAGGGCCTGCCAGCGGAACCGGCGTGCCGCGACGGCTCCCGCGGTGATCGGAAAGGGGTCGTAGTCGATGTCGGAGGTTGCCACAGCAATCTCCTGAATGGTTCTGATGTTGGGGTCGATGCGAAATCCCATGTGGTCGGCGATCATTCGCACCGACATCTTGAAGCCAGATTCGAGCAGGCCGGCCATGGGCCCTTGCATGGCTTGCTGCGGGCTGCCGCCGAAGCCCATGATGTGGCGGACGACGTCCGGGGCGTTGTAGGTGCGGATGTCGGAGAACTCCTCGGCGCGCACGTGCGTCACGGCCGACGACAGCGACGACACCATGAGCGGGAAGCACTCGGTGATGCCGCCGGGGTGGATCCCCGACCCATGCAGCGTCACCCCACCTTCGAGCGCGGCGTCGGCGATCGCTCTGACGGCCGGGTTGTCCAGGTCCGGGTATACCCACCCGACCGGGGTGACCACATTCTTGCCGGACCGCAGAATCGCAATGACCTCTTCGTCATTGGGGACCAGCGGGCTGTACATCACGCAGTCGGCGTCGAGCGCCAGTACTTCGTCGACGCTGGTGGTGGCGGTCACGCCCAGCGCGCCGGCGCCGAGGATCTCGCCGACTTCGCGGCCGCTCTTGTCCGCGGAGTGCACCCAGCATCCGACCAGCTCGAGCTGTGGGTGATTGAGCACGCACTCGATGGCCGCCCGGCCCACACCGCCTGTCGCCCACTGGATGACACGAAGCTTGGGCGGGTGACTCATCGCTGACCTCCAGAACTGCGCGCCTTCACACGTCGACGACTGAGATGGCACAGTATGACCGACTGGCAGTAACTGTCAACGCTGAAAAGTCCGCTTCACGGCTGCGTCGCCGGCCGACGCGCCCGGGCCCGCTTTAACCGGGTAACGCGCGGGTCCGGTTGCGATAGGCGGCCGGCCCCGTCCCAACCATCGCTTGCACGAACGGGTCAGGACGCTCTGTTCGGCGTAGCCCAATTCGCGGGTGAGGTGCGACAGGCTGATGCCGGTGGCCCGGAGGTAGCGGTCGGCGGTCTGCATGCGGACTTGATCGAGCAGGACGGCGAAGGTGGTGTTTTCGTCGGCGAGTCGGCGCTGCAGCGTCTTCGGATGCAGGTGGAACTGCTCGGCGACCACGTCGAGCGTCGCCGCCCGGGTGGGCAGCAATTGGCGCAGGATGGCGCGCACCGATTCAACGATCCCGGCTTCGTGCGGGGCGACGCGGTCCAGGTGGTCGACGACGGCGCGGTGTGCTACGTCGTCACGGTTCAACGGACGTCCAAGGTCGGCGGTGCGGAACGTGAAACCCGCTGTCCGCAAGGCGAATCGGGGTGCGCAGCCGAAATAGCGCACGTAGTCACGGACGGCGGTGAGGGCGTCGTGGGGGAGGTGCACGGAAAGCGGCGTGTAATCGGCACCCATCAGGAAGCGCAACACCCGCAGCGACACACCCAGCGAGAGTTCCGTGGTCTGTGGGTGCGCCACCGGCCAGTCCAGCAGGAATTCGATCGTAAGGAACGACCGCTGCTCGTCGGCCAGCGGCGCGACGTGGATCGCGATCACCGGACTGTAGGCCGACATGTAGGTGCTGAAGATTGTCAGGGCATCCCCCACCGTCGGGGCCGTGCGGGCCGCCACCCCGACCGGCCCAAGGATCTCGATGCCTTGCCGCTGCGCCAGGCGTCGCCCGAAGTCCGATGTGCCCGTGCTCTCGGCGGCGGATTCGATCGCCTGTATCACCGCAAGGAAGGAGACGAACGCGTCGTAGTTGCCGACGTCCTGGCCCCGGACGCCCGCCGCGCGCAGCAACGCGCCCGGGTCACCGCCCAACTCGGCGACCAGGCCGGGGTAGTCGAACAGCGCGGTCCCGCGCACCACCGACATGCCGATGACCTTCAGTCGGGCGACGGCACCGTGTCAAGGGTCGAGCGCCGCCCGGCGCAGGGGTGGACGTGTCTTCTATCGCCAAAAAATTGTCTTGAACTGTCAAGACGTTAACCGGGTCGGCGCGGCATGCTGGTAGCGGCGAGCGGGAGGGACCGGCAGCGAACGGGCGCCGAGTTGAAGGAGATGCACGCGTGCCCGGCTTCCAAACCCGACAGGTGGTGGTCAACGGTGTGCGCTCGCCGGTGCTGATCGGTGGTACCGGCGCGAGCGGCGAGGCCGTCGTCTTCGTGCACGGCAACCCCGACACGAGCGCCTACTGGGAACCGCTGATGACACGCGTCGCGGAATTCGCCACGGTCGTCGCACCGGATATGCCCGGATACGGCGGTGCCGACAAAAGAGCGGACCAGAACTACACGTTGGCCGCCTACGCCGACCACCTGGGTGGTCTGATCGACCAACTCGGCATCGACGCAGTGCACTTGGTCGTTCACGACTTCGGCGGATGGTTCGGCCTCGCCTGGGCCGCCGCCAACCCCGGCAAGGTTGCCAGCATCACCGCGATCAACTCCGGACTGTTACTCGACTACAAGTGGCACCGGGCGGCGCGCATCTGGCGCACCCCCGTCGCCGGAGAAGTGTTCATGCACATGAGCACCCCCCGTTTCGCGCGCTTCGTGGTCCGGCACGACAACCCAGCGCTGCCCGAGGAGTGGGTGGATCGCATAGCCGATAACGCGCTCTCGCCCGAGACAATGCGCGCCATCCTGCGGCTCTACCGCGCCACCCAGCTTAAAGACATGGAAGACCTGGTCGAACCGCTACGTGAGCGTGATCCCGACACGCTGGTAGTGTTCGGCGTCGACGACGTCTACATTCCGGTCGAACAGGCTGAACGCCAGCGCCGCGCGTTCCCCCGCGCACAGACTGAAATCTTGCCCGGTGTCGGCCACTGGGCATGGCTCGAGCAACCAGACCTGGTCGCCGGGTTCGTCGTTCCCTTCCTGCGTGAACGGGTCGGCAGGACTGACCAGCAATGAACTGACACAAGGAGATTCACATGAGCGCCAACGCTAGAGCCCACCGCGGAGCAGTTCGCGGCGCTGGCCGCGCGACCGGCCGACGCGACGGTGGTGATGGTCAACCTGCTGAAGTTCAAGACGCCGGGCGGCGTGGAGTCCTACCAGCGGTACGCGCGGGAGGTCACCCCGCACCTCGAACGTGTCGGCGCCACCGTCCGCTACATGGGCGCGGCACCGGCATTCGTCATCGGTGATGGCGAGCGGCCTTGGTGGGACGCGATTCTGATCGTCGAGTACCCGACACCGCAGGCCTTCATCGACATGGTGACCACTCCCGAGTACCTCAAGGTGCACGAACATCGCGCGGCCGGGCTGGAGCGCGGCGACCTGATCGCGACGTCGTCCTGGTCGCTGGGGGTGTGACCGGTCGCCAATGGACTCTCACGGACTCTCGACGCCGGGACCTTTGGCCACTGGGAAGCCAACGGTCAGGGCGGTTAGCGTCGTCCCAAAAGCCCACTTTTGAGAGTGTTGAGTCATGCGTGAATTCAGCGTCGAGGCCAGCTTTACGGTCGGCGAGCACGACAACATCGTCAGCAGCGTGTATTCGCACGAACGGGACGACCCCGATCATGTCATCTTCCAGCGCCTGGTCGACGGCTTATGGACGGACGTGACCTGCGCCCAGGCCGCCCAGTGAGATCCGTGCAACCGCGCTCGGGCTGATCGCCGAAGGGGTGAACGCCGGCGACAGGGTGGCGATCCTGTCGGCCACCCGCTACGAGTGGGTGATTCTCGACTACGCCATCCTCTCGGTGGGCGCGGTGACCGTCCCGATCTACGACACCTCGTCGGCCGAGCAGGTGCGCTGGGTGCTGGAGGACTCCGGCGCGGTGCTGGTGATCGCCGAGACCGAGGCGCACGCCCGGCTGGTCAAGGAACTGAGCGACGAGTTGCCGAATCTGCGCAAGATCCTGCACCTGGACTCGGGAGGCCCGGCGGCGCTCGACGAGTTGGCCGAGGCAGCGATTTCAGTCGACATCGGACAACTCGACGAGCGGTTGGCGGGGCTGCGGGCGGACGACCCGGCAACGCTGATCTACACATCGGGCACGACCGGTCGCCCGAAGGGCTGCCAACTGACGCATTCCAACCTGCTGTACGAGACGCGCGGGGCGGCGGAATGCTTCCCGACGCTGTTGCGTAAGGGCGAACGGCTGCTGGTCTTTTTGCCGCTGGCCCACGTCTTGGCGCGCTCGCTGTCCATGTCGGCGTTCGCCAAAAAGGTCACCATCGGCTACACCAGTGACATCAAGAACCTGGTGCCCACACTTGGCATCTTCAAGCCCACGGTGGTGGTGTCGGTGCCCCGAGTATTCGAAAAGGTCTACAACACAGCAGAATTGAGCGCCCGTGACAGCGGCCGTGGTTGGATCTTCGACATGGCGACCCGCACGGCCATCGAGTGGAGCACCGCTCAGGACAGCGGCGGGCCGGGGCGGCTGCTGCAGGCCAGGCACGCACTGTTCGATCGACTGGTGTACGGCAAGCTGCGCGCCGCACTGGGCGGCGACTGCCATGCCGCGGTCTCCGGCGGGGCGCCGCTGGGCAAGCGGCTGTGCCACTTCTACCGCGGCGTCGGGCTGACGGTGTACGAGGGCTACGGCCTGACGGAGACCAGTTCCGCGATCACCGTCAACCGGATCGGTGAAGAGCGCGTGGGCACGGTGGGAAAGTTGTTGCCCGGCAACAGCATGGCGATCGCGAACGACGGTGAGGTGCTGGTGCGCGGCGGCGTGGTGTTCAACGGCTATTGGCACAACGAGAAGGCCACCGACGAGGCGATCGTCAACGGGTGGTTCCACACCGGCGACCTCGGGTCCGTCGATGACGACGGCTTCCTGTCGATCGTCGGCCGCAAAAAGGAAATCATCGTGACCGCGGGCGGCAAGAACGTCGCCCCGGCCGTCCTGGAAGACCAGTTGCGGGCTCACCCGCTGATCAGCCAGGCGATGGTGGTCGGGGACAACAGGCCGTTTGTCGCTGCTCTCATCGCGATCGACCCGGAAGGCTTCGACGTGTGGAAGCAGCACCATGGCAAGGAGGCCACCGCCTCGGTCGCGGACCTGGCCAACGATCCCGACCTCGTGGCCGAGATCGATCAGGCCGTCAAGGACGCCAACCAGACGGTGTCGAACGCCGAATCGATCCGCAAATTCCACATCCTGCCGGTCGACTTCACCGTGCTCACCGGTGAGTTGACGCCCACCCTCAAGGTCAAGCGCAACGTGGTTGTCGCTCGGTTCGCCAACGAGATCGAGGCGCTCTACAGCAAGCGCTGAGTTCCGCCTCAGAGCTTGTAACCGATGGCACGAAGCAGGTCGTGTCGCTCGGCCGCGTCACGGTCGTTCTCCACCCCTAGCGGGGTTTCTCCGTCGGCGACTCCCACGATGCCGCGACCACGTGGCGTCACCGCGACGATGACATCGACCGGATTGGCTGTGGCGCAGAAGATTCCGCACACCTCAGGCACCGCCTTCACTGGGTTTAGGATGTTGACCGGAAACCCCTCCCGCAGGAAGATGACGAAACTGTGCCCGGCCGCGATGGCCAGCGCGGTGCGGGTCGCCAGTTCGACCAACTCGGCGTCGTTGCCGCTGCGGCGCACCAAGCGCGGTCCGGACGCCTCACAGAAGGCCAGTCCGAACCGAAGCGAGGCGCTTACCCCGACCAGCGCCTCGTGTAAGTCTTCGACCGTTTTGATGAAGTGCGCCTGGCCGATGACCACGTTGACATCGTCCGGCTTCTCGACGGACACCACATCCCAGGACACCGACGTCGTCGTCACGCGCCCATGCTGCCACGGTTCTTGGTCGTCACCGCTCCCGGACTCGTCGTTTGGGGAGACGAAGCCTTAGACCGACGCGATCGAACCGCCGATGCGGCTGAGACGCCATTTGCCGTCGCCGAACAACTCGAGTTGTTGCTGGTGGTGCGCTTCGACGGCGATGCGATGGGTGGCGCTGACCACGATGCAGCGGGGCAGCTCCTTGATCAGCAAGTCGTACAGCGCGAACTGCAGTCCCTCGTCGAGGGCCGATGTGGATTCGTCGAGGAACACCACCTTGGGCTTGGTCACCAGAACACGGGCGAACGCGACGCGTTGTTGCTCGCCCGGGGAGAGCACCTTGGACCAATCCCGGACCTCGTCGAGCCGGGTCATCAGGTTCGGCAGCGTGACCATGTCCAACGCGTGGCGCAGCACCCGGTCGTCGAGTTCGCCCTCCCTGGCCGGGTAACTCAAGACTGCCCGCAGGTTCCCCAGCGGAAGGTAGGCGAGCTGCGGCACGAACATGACGTCGTTGTGGCCGTCCGGGCAGTGCAGGATGCCCGAGGCGTACGGCCACAACCGGGCCAGGCTGCGCAACAGCATGGTCTTTCCGCACCCCGACCTTCCTGTGATGACCAGGGCGTCGCCCGGGGCGAGCCGCAAATCGAGCGGCTCGATCAGCTGCTGTCCGGTCGGCGTGCGGACCTCGACGTCGACGAGTTCCACCGAACCGTCGGTGCTGGCGACGGTGGCAAGCTCGGGCAGCGTCCGTGCCTTGGCGTTGGCCTCCGCCAGCCCGTCGAGGCGGATGATCGCGGCCCGGTAGCTCGCGAATCGGTCATAGGCGTTGCGGAAGAAGGACAGCGATTCCTCGATCTGGCCGAAGGCGCCGGCGGACTGGATGACGCCGCCGAGCTTGATGCTGCCCGCGAACAGCCGCGGAGCCTGCACGATAAATGGCAGCGGATTGATCGTCTGGCTCATCGTGACGTTCCAGCCGAGGAAACCGATCGTGCGCCGCACGTAGTGTCGGTAGTTGGCGATCGTTTCACCGAACCGATGCGTCAACTCGGCCCGCTCGGGTCGTTCGCCGCGATAGAAACCCACCGCCTCCGCGGCGTCGCGAAGCCGGACGAGCGCATACCGGAAGGCAGCGTTGAACAATTCGTTACGGAAGCTGAACCTGATGAGCGGGTGACCGATCCAGAACGCGATCACCGTCGCTACGAGGACATAGACGAATAGCACCCAGAAGAGCGCTTTCGGGATGGCGATCCCGAGGATGACCAGCGTGCCGGACAGACGCCACAAGATCGCGGCGAAGGACGCCACCGAGACAACGGATCGGATTGCGCCGAAGAGCAGCGTGGCCGACGTACCCACCGACGGGGTATTGGTCGCGCCCCCGACCCCCGCGGTGAAGATGTCGATGTCCTGCTGGATGCGCTGGTCGGGGTTGTCGATCGGTGGGTCGACGAACCGGGTGCGGTAGTAGGCGCGCCCGTCGAGCCAATCCGCGGTCAGCCGGTCGGTGAGCCACACCCGCCACCGGATGAAGAACCGCTGCGCCAGATAGAGATCCGCCATCACCTGGGCCACGTTCAGGATTGCGATGACACAGAACGTCCAGATGGCAACCCAGAAGCCGTGGATGCCCGAATCGCGCACCGCGTCGTCGCCGGCGGCCGCGCCCTGGAAAGCGGTTTGCAGCGCCGAGTACAGGTCGTTGCTGTAGTAGGTGAACAGCACGGTGATCCGCACCGAAATCATCACCGAAAGCAGCAGGAGGTTAAACAAGCCCAATACCTGGGCGCTTTGCCGCCCCGTGAAGTAATCGCCAGTGATACGCCAGCACTGGCGGCCCCACCGCGTCAACTTGACGACCACGATCGCGACGAGGAGCAAGCACACGCCGCTGATCGCCCAGGCCTCCAGGATCCACCGCGATGACGAAACCACTTCGTGGCCCCAGTTGATCGACGGCGTGAACTTTTCCAACGGAAACTCTCCTCCCGCTGCGCGCCGGCGCGATTCCTCGGCGCGGTGACTTCTATTGCGCGAAAGGTACGCGGCTTCTGAGCCCCTTGTCCGGTGAAGCGGCACCACATCGAACCCGGGCCCCGGACGGCCAACGGGTCCGCCTTAAGGCGCCGTCATCGCTCGGGTATCGGCGGGGTGGCCGCGCCGAACGTGTACTCAGCGCGAAAAAATTGCCTGAACCTCGCAGTCAGTACACGCTCGGCGCAAAACCCCTAGCCCCGCGGCGCGGTGGGCGCGGCGCGGCGGCGATCTTCTGAGAGGCCTTCGCGAGGCGACACAGTCGGGGTCTAATGGGTGGATGGAACTGATGACGCCCACCGATGCGATATTTCTGCTGGGAGAATCCCGCGAGCATCCCATGCATGTCGGCGGCCTGCAGTTGTTCGAGCTGCCGCCGGGCACCGGTCGCGGCTTCGTCCGCGAGTTCTACGACCGGTTGGTCGTCCAACAGGACTTCCAGCCCACCTTCCTCAAGCGTCCGGCGACGTTCGTCGGCGGAATCGCAAATCTGGGCTGGTCCTACGACAAGAACATCGACATCGATTACCACGTTCGGCGCTCGGCGCTGCCGTCGCCGGGGCGGGTCCGCGAGCTGCTCGAGCTGACGTCGCGGTTGCACAGCAGCCTGCTCGATCGCCACCGCCCGCTGTGGGAAACCCACATTATCGAGGGTCTGAAAGACGGTCGGTTCGCGATCTACACCAAAGTCCACCATGCACTGATCGACGGCGTTTCCGCGCAGAAGCTGATGCAGCGCGCATTGTCGAGCGACCCCGACGACCCGGAGATTCGGGCGCCCTGGAGCCTGCCGAAACGCAAGCGCAGGTCCATCCCGTCATCCCCGTTGAGTTCACTGATGCATACGGCGGGATCCCTTGCGGCACTTGCCCCCTCAACAGTATCGTTGGCGCGCGCGGCCTTGTTCGAGCAGCAGCTGACTTTGCCGTTCGGTGCCCCGCGCACCATGTTGAACGTCAAGATTGGCGGCGCCCGCCGCTGCGCCGCGCAGTCATGGTCGTTGGAGCGCATCAAAAGCGTGAAGAAGGCCGCGGGCGTTACCGTCAACGACGTCGTCTTGGCGATGTGTTCGGGTGCCCTGCGCTACTACCTGATCGAGCACAATGCCCTGCCAGACACGCCGCTGCTCGCGATGGTTCCGGTGAGCCTGCGCACCGAGGACGAAGCCGACGCCGGGGGCAACCTGGTCGGAGCCATCCTGTGCAACCTCGCCACCGACACCGACGATCCCGCGGCGCGGTTGCAGACGGTCAGCGACTCGATGCGCAGCAACAAAAAGGTGTTCTCGCAGTTGCCGCGCTTCCAGGCCTTGGCGTTGTCCGCGATGAACATGGCAGGACTGGGCCTGGCGGCGGTCCCGGGTTGGGTGGCGTCGACGCCCCCGCCGTTCAACATCGTCATATCGAACGTGCCCGGACCCACGCAGCCGCTGTACTACGGGGGCGCCCGACTCGACGGCAACTACCCGTTCTCGATCGTGCTGGACGGGCAGGCGCTGAACATCACCCTGGCCAACAACGCCGACAACCTCGACTTCGGCCTGGTCGGCTGTCGGCGCAGCGTGCCGCACCTGCAGCGGCTGCTCGCGCACCTGGAGTCGTCGCTCAAAGACTTAGAACGCGCCGTTGGAGTCTGACACGTTGGTCAAGCTCAGCGCGGGCGTGCTGTTGTACCGGACGCGCGACGGCGTGGTCGAAGCCCTGATCGCCCATCCGGGCGGCCCGTTCTGGGCGCGTCGGGACGACGGGGTCTGGTCGATTCCGAAAGGCGAGCACTCCGAGGGCGAGGATCCCTGGAAGGCCGCCCAGCGCGAGTTCGGCGAGGAGCTCGGGCTCGCACTGCCGGCCGGGCCGCGCCTCGATCTTGGCACCTTGAAACAACCCAGCGGCAAGGTGGTCACCGCCTTCGCCGTCGGGGCCGACCTCGACGTCACCGGCGCGCGCAGCAACACCTTTCCCTTGGAGTGGCCGAAAGGCTCGGGCACCGTCAAGGAGTTCCCCGAGGTCGACCGCGTCGGCTGGTTTACGGTGACGCAGGCGCGCACCAAGCTGCTCAAGGGCCAGCGCGCGTTTCTCGATCGCTTGATGACGGCTCCGGCGTTGGCCGGATTGAAGGAAGGGATCTAAGCCATGCAGACTTTGCGGACACCCGATGACCGCTTCGATGATGTGCCCGACTTCGATTATGCCCCAGAGTATTCGGAGATGTCGGACGGCGAGGGCGGTACGCTGCGGGTCGCCCGGGTCCAGGACGGGCCGGAGGACGCGGACCCGGTTCTGATGCTGCACGGCGAGCCGTCGTGGTCGTACCTGTACCGTAAGATGATCCCGATCCTGGCCGACGCCGGGCATCGCGTCATCTGCCCGGACCTCGTGGGGTTCGGTCGTTCGGACAAGCCAACCCGCATCGAAGACCACACGTATGCGCGTCATGTCGAATGGATGCGGGCCCTGGCCTTCGACGTCCTCGACCTTCGCAACGTGACCCTGGTGGGCCAGGACTGGGGCGGGCTGATCGGATTGCGGCTTGCCGCAGAACATCCCGAACGGTTTACCCGGCTGGTCGTCGCGAACACCGGCCTGCCCAACGGAGAACAGCCGATGGCCGAGATCTGGTGGCGGTTCCGCGAGGCCATCACGACGGCGCCGGAGATCAACGTCGGTTGGTTCGTGCAGGGCGGCTGCCGCCAGCAGATGAGCGACGAGGTGCGCGCAGGCTATGACGCGCCCTTCCCCTCCGATGAGTACTGCGCCGGGCCCCGCGCCATGCCCGGCCTGGTGCCCACGTCACCGGACGACCCCGCGGCGGCGGCCAACAAGGCGGCATGGGCGAAGCTGTCCGTAAGCCCGACACCCATGCTCGTCGCCTTCAGCGACAGCGACCCGATCACCGGCCCCATGGGCGCGATTTTCCAGCGCGAGATGCGCGGCGCGCAGGGCATCGATCACCCGGTGATCCACGGCGCCGGGCACTTCCTGCAGGAGGACGCCGGCGAAGAGCTGGCGGGCCACATCGTGGAGTTCCTGCGGCGCTGAGCCGGTCTCGGGTGCGGGCAGAATGTGAGGATGACGACCACGCCCGCGCAAGGGGACTTGCAGCGGTTGCTGCAGCTGTTGGACCCGACCAACCGCGCTGACCCGTATGGGATCTACGCACAGTTTCGCGATCTCGGGCCCGTGCAGCTGCCCGAGGCCAACCTGGTGGTCTTCTCGGGTTATCGCGACTGCGATGAGGTGCTGCGGCACCCGTCCTCGAGCAGCGCCTTCATGAATTCGACGGCGATGAAGCGGCGGATCGAGGCGGGTGTGGCGCAGCGTCGGCAATTCCCGCCGGGATTCTTGTTCCTTGATCCTCCCGACCACACTCGCTTGCGCAAGTTGGTCAGCAAGGCGTTCGCGCCGAAAGTCGTCAATGCGTTGCAGCCCGACATTGCGGCCTTGGTGGATGGATTGCTCGACGCCATCGCCGAAAATGGCGGCTGCAATGTCGTCGACGACTTCGCCTACCCGCTGCCCGTGGCGGTCATCTGCCGGCTGCTCGGTATACCGCTGGATGACGAGCCGGAGTTCAGCCGCGCGTCGGCGGTGCTGGCGCAGGCACTGGACCCGTTCTCGACCATCACCGGCGTGCCGCCGGAGGTGGTGAACGAGCGGATGCAGGCGGTCGGGTGGCTGCGGGAGTACTTCCACAACATGATCGACCGGCGCCGATCACAGCCCGGTGACGATCTGTTGTCGGCCCTGATCGCCGTGGAGGAGTCCGGTGACCAGCTGACCGAGGAGGAAATCGTCTCCACCTGCAATCTGCTGCTCATCGCCGGACACGAAACGACGGTGAACCTCATCGGCAATGCCATCCTGGCCATGCTGCGCAACCCCGTTCAGTGGACGGCGCTGGGTGCCGACGCCGGTCGAGCACCGGCGATCGTGGAAGAGACCTTGCGCTATGACCCGCCCGTGCAACTGGTCAGCCGAGTCGCGGCCGCCGATATGACGGTGGGAAGCGTCGACGTTCCGGCGGGCGACATCATGATGCTGCTAGTGGCCGCGGCGCACCGCGACCCGGCCGAGTTCGAGTTACCCGATAGCTTCGATCCCGAACGAAAAGCGCTGCGAAACTTAGGTTTCGGCCGTGGAGCGCACTATTGCCTGGGCGCGCCGCTGGCTCGGCTGGAGGCCGGCGTGGCCCTGTCGGCCGCGACCGCACGCTTCCCGGAGGCCCGACTGGACGGCGAGCCGCAGTACAAGGCCAACGTCACGCTGCGCGGATTGTCGGCGCTGACGGTGGCGGTCTGATCGTTCTCGTGCGGTGACTAATCCCGCTCGCAGGGTGGTCGCTGCGTACCGGACGTGGGCGTCTCGGTACTTCTGGTTCGGCGCCTCCTCGGCGTCCGCCCATTTGCGGACGCGCTTCTCGGCGGCGTCACCGTCCCACTTCCGATCGCGGTCCGCCAACGGCAGGTCCTGAAACGACGACTACCTCGCACTACCCAAGCGTCCCCGAGATATCAGTGCGAACGAACTGTAGGTTAGGACAGCAATGAGAAACGCCGTGCCCGGCATGCCTGAGAGGCTAAAAGCGTGACTTCGCCGCCGCTGCACCACAAGGAGAGTCCGGTCTTCGCGGCAGACCGCGGCGCCTTTTGGCGCGAACTGCGCGCGCTTGGCCCGGTGGTGAAAATCGACGCGGGCAAACCAGAGCTGCATGGCTACTACCTCACCAGGCGGGACGACGTGCGCGCGGCTTTGCTCGACCCAGACACGTTTGTCTCGCCGCCGAAAACCTTCAAGATCGCCTTGTTCGGCGCACCGCTTCCTCAGGTGCCGCTCTCTTGCGGGACGCGATCGGAGCATGCCCGTTTCGGCCGCGTCTTGCATCCTCTCTTCAGCCCCAAAGCGTTGGCCCCCTTCGCTCCGGCCCTGCACGCCCAAGCCGCGGCGCTGTTCGACACGATCGCCGCCAAAAAAGAGTGTGACGCAGTCGAGGTCGCCGACACTTACGCCTGTCAAGCGCTGCTTACGGTGTGCGGGATACCGGCTGACGATCCCAGGGCAGCTCGGCTGATCCGGGCCGCAGTAATCGGCGACCCCAACGGGGCAGCCGAACTTGAACTCATCCAATGGCTGGATTCCGTCTTGGTGACCCAAACGACAAATCCCGAGCGATTGCCCGGTGTTCTCTGGCCGATGTTGGAGGGAATCGACGGCAGTAGCGATTACCCGCTCAGCCAGGTCGAAGCTGTTTCGGTCATCCTTCTGTTATTTTCTGTGGCAGGCGTCGAAATGGTTTCCGCAGCAAACTGTTTCATGCTTCTACGCCTCGCTCGCGACCCGCAACTGCAGGCTCAACTGCGCGAAGACCCGGCACAGATCCCGGCGTTCGTTGAGGAAATGGTGCGATTGGAGGCGCCAGGGCCGGCCATCCCGCGCGTCACCTCGCGAGAGGTTGAAATCGGCGGCGTCGCAATCCCGGCGGGCAGTGTGGCGTGGCTGGCTTTGGAAGCGGCGGGTAGAGAAAACGGCGGCGACGAGATCTTGACGGCCAGCAACGGAGAGATTCAACGGCAGCGCCACTGGGCGTTCGGCAGTGGCATGCACAGATGCTTGGGCATGCACCTGGCCCGACTTGAAATGGTGGCGTTTTTGACCGAGTGGTTGAGCCGTGTCCCCCCATTCGAACTACAACCAGGCTTCACGCCGGCCGTTGCGCATCAACCGACCGGCGTGACCCACCTGGGGAACCTGATGCTGCGCTGGGGCGCTCGGTGAGCGCGTCTCGGCCGCGTCCACCGCATCGCCACGCGCTTACTTAACCTCTCCGGTCAATACAGCTAGCTGGCGCGGCGTGAATAAGAGGGCCGCCGTGCGGGTAGGAAGCCGGCGCGCCGCGTGGCGCGCCGTACCGCGGCGCGCCCGTATCGTTCGAGTTGTCGAATGTGTTGGTCGCAGCCGCAGAGCAGATCCTTCGTTTGATAGGTAGCTTCTGTTGCGCGGCCGGCTTGGATGCACGCGACGCAGTACACGAGGATGGAACCGCGATCGAGCGGTGAACTCGTCATCTGTCCAGCCGGAAGATCGGAATGCGGTACGCGGCGGTGACGACCGCTTCGCGTGCCGGGGGGTAGAAGTTGAAACATTGGGAGAAGACGCCGAAAGTTGGGATGGCTCACGATGTCACCTCTTCAATTAATCCCCAGCGGACCGGGCGGGTGAACCCATCGTTTCAGCGGGCCGGTACGCTGACTTGAGTAGTTTACTACCTCATTTGTCCATAGCCCCTAAGTTGTTTCACAAAAACGCGGCCTCAAGGCGAAAACAATTACTTTCAGCGAAATGTGTTAGTTGATCTTCATCGCCGCCTACGCCGCCGAAAGCAAATTAGCCGCATTATGTGTATTTTTGGTTTGCTGTTTACGTCGCTCGCGCCGCGGAAACGCAATGAATGCACCCCTTCGAGTATTTTTAGTTTGCACTTGCCGCCACGCCTACGCTGCCGAACGCAACGAACGCGCCGCTGTAAACATGTCCAGTTTGCTGTGCGACGCCCAAGCCGCCGAACGTAATGATTTTCGCCCCCGTCAAGGCCGCGGCGCGCCGAGGCCCGGGACGATGTCGCCGAGACTGAAGGTGACCGGCCGATCAAGCTGCTCGTAGGTGCAGGAGTGGGGGTCGCGGTCGGGGCGCCATCGGCTGAACTGCGCGGTGTGGCGGAACCGTTGGCCTTCCATGTGGTCGTAGCGGACCTCGACGACCCGTTCGGGCCGCAGCGGCACGAATGACAGGTCCTTGCCCGCGTTCCAGCGGGAGAATTCGTTCTTGCGCGGCGTGCGCTCGCCGGCTTCGTGCGCGGCCCAGTTCCATGGATGGCCCTCGAAACTCGTGACGAGCGTCTGCAGCTCGGTGAACAGCCGCCGCCGTTCGGCCATCGGGAAGGCGCCGATCACGCCGACCGACGCGAGCTGGCCGTCATCCTGGTAGAGCCCGAGCAGCAGCGAGCCGATCGCGTCGCTACCGGACTTGTGGACTCGGTACCCGGCGACCACGCAGTCGGCGGTTCGCTCGTGCTTGATCTTGAACATGACGCGCTTGTCCGGTTGGTAGGTCAGCGTCAGCGGCTTGGCAATGACGCCGTCCAGACCGGCTCCCTCGAACTCCTCGAACCAGCTTTGCGCGGTGGCCAGATCGGTGGTGGCCGGCGTGACGTGGATCGAGGGCCCAGCGCCTGCCAAGGCGTCGACGAGGGCGGCGCGCCGTTCGCTGAACGGGCGGCCGGTGTAGTCGTCGTCGCCCAGGGCCAGCAGGTCAAAGGCGATGAACGACGCCGGCGTCGTCTCGGCCAGCATGCGTACCCGCGAATCGGCGGGATGGATGCGCTGTTGCAGCGCCTCGAAGTCCAGGCCGTGGTCGGTGGCGATGACGATCTCGCCGTCGATCACGCAGCGTTCGGCCAGCTCCGCCTTGACCGCGGC
This sequence comes from uncultured Actinomycetota bacterium, assembly GCA_963730415.1. Lineage (GTDB taxonomy): Bacteria > Actinomycetota > Actinomycetes > Mycobacteriales > Mycobacteriaceae > Mycobacterium. Next base: position 24,951 of record CAVSSC010000024.1, read on the forward strand.
GACCAACTCGGGAAAGTAGCGCGTCATCGGCCGCTCATTGCGACTGCCAACCTCGACTTCATCGCGGTCACGGAAGCAGATGGACCGGAATCCGTCCCACTTGGGCTCGTACGACGCGCCCGGCGGAATCGACCGAACTGACTTCGCCAGCATCGGCGAGACCGGCGGCATCACGGGTAGGTCCATAACCCGATTGTGCTGGAATCGAATTATGGCTGCTGCAGAGGAGCTCGACGTCGACGGCATCGCGGTGCGCCTGACGAGTCCGGACAAGGTGTACTTCCCCAAGCTGGGTTCCAACGGCACCAAGCGGCGGCTCGTCGAGTACTACCTCGCCGTGTCGTCCGGTCCCATGCTGGCCACGCTGCGCAACCGGCCCACGCATCTGCAGCGCTTCCCGGACGGCATCGACGGCGAGGAGATCTATCAGAAGCGGGTGCCTCGCCACCACCCTGACTACCTCGAGACGTGCCGGGTGACGTTTCCGTCTGGACGGACCGCCGACGCGCTGAAGGTGACCCACCCCGCGGCGATCGTATGGGCGGCGCAGATGGGCACCATCACGCTCCACCCGTGGCAGGTGCGCTGTCCGGACACCGAGCACCCCGACGAGCTGCGCATCGACCTGGATCCGCAGCCCGGCGTCGGCTTCAAAGAGGCGCGGGCGGTCGCCGTCGACGTGCTGCGGCCCCTGCTCGACGAACTCGGCCTGGTCGGATACGCCAAAACGTCCGGCGGCCGTGGGATTCACGTGTTCCTGCGGATCGCCACCGACTGGGATTTCATCGCGGTGCGACGAGCCGGCATCGCCCTGGCGCGTGAGCTCGAGCGCCGCGCACCCGACGCGGTGACCACCTCCTGGTGGAAGGAAGAACGGGGCGCGCGGATCTTTCTGGACTTCAACCAGAACGCCCGCGATCGCACCATGGCGTCGGCGTATTCGGTGCGGCCCACGCCGATCGCGACGGTGTCGATGCCGCTGACGTGGGACGAGCTGGCCGGTGCCGAGCCGGACGACTACACCATGGCGAGCGTTCCAGATTTGGTGAAGCACCGCGAAGACCCTTGGGCGGCAATGGATGATGTGACCCAGTCGATTGCTCCCTTGCTGGAGCTGGCCGACGCCGACGACGAGCGGGGGCTTGGCGACATGCCGTATCCGCCGAACTACCCGAAGATGCCGGGCGAGCCCAAGCGGGTGCAGCCGAGCCGGGACACAGATTTGAAGAGGGAGAACAGGGGGGAATGAGTTAGGCCAGTTCCGAGCAGGGGATGCCGCCCGACTTCTCCGTACGCGAATACCACCTCGCTACCCGTTTCGCCTAGCAGCTCGGTGCGGTTGGCGACTGCAAGTTCCGTTCAGGCTGCCGAATCGCCCGACCGGGTGCGGACGACGACCACCGGAACTTTTGCCGATTGCGCCACCGCGGCGCCGACCGAGCCCAGCGGCATGCCAGCGAATCCGCCGCGACCGTGACTGCCGACCACCACCAGCTGAGCGTGCTCGGATTCCTCGACGAGCCGGCGGGCGGGCTGATCCCATTCCAGCCGTCGCAGCACATTCACATTGGGATACTGTTCCTGCCAACCAGCCAGGCGTTCGGTTAAGGCTTTCTCTCCCTGGCTTTCGTAATTGCGCCAATCCATGTCGAGGATCGGGAAGCCCCCGACGTCGTTCCACGCATGCAACGCGACAAGGGGCAGCCCCAGGTGTGATGCTTCATCGAAGGCCCACGCGGTGGCCGCCGCTGACGCGGGCGAGCCGTCGATGCCCACCAGGACCCCGGCATTCTGGTTGGCCGCCGATGCCTCCTCGCCGCGAATGACAGCGACCGGACAGTGCGCATGATGAACAAGAGCGGTACTGACCGAGCCCATCGGAAGAGGGCCGACCGCGCCCGTGCCGCGGCTGCCCGCCACGACCATCCGCGCCTGCTTGGATGCGTCGATCAAAGTCGGCACAACGTGCGAATGCTGCGAGTACAGCACCCCGGTGCGCACCTCGGGCGGCGCTTCGCCCACCTCGGCGCAGAGAGTCTTGCGCGCCTGCTCGATGACATCCCCAGCGTTTTCCTTCTGCCACTTGGCGAAGTTCGCTTGCATCGGGCCCTCGGGCCAGCTGGCAATCACTGGGGCGACGACATGCAGCAGGGTGATCAGCTCATCGCGCAATATGGCTTCGCGGGTGGCCCAGCGTACGGCGGCATCCGATGCTGCCGAGCCGTCAACCCCGACCAGAATTCCGTATGTCTCGGGCATTGCCCACTCCCTGACGGTGAGTCCGGCTCATCTGTTGCTTCCATCTGTCAGGCTAGCGACATCAGCTCCCGGTCGGAAGTGAGTTTCACCCTGCCGAAATTTTCTGATCGCGAAGCGCCCGCAAGCCGCGTCGGCACCTGGCTGACAGTTGCGGCGCGGCGGCTCGCACACCGCAATCGCGGCGTACGGGCTCAGCTTGATCGCCGCCTCGCGCGGTGGCGGCGACGTTCGCTTGGTGCGGGGCTATGCTGCGACTCGTCGGAGTAGTAAGGCATGCCAATGAACCCGGTAGCCAAGGTTGTCGACAAGATCGTCAATCCACCGCGGGTGTCGGATCCGGACCGACTGCGCGCAGCGGTGTCCGGCAAGACCGTGCTGGTGACCGGCGCCTCCTACGGACTCGGCGAGGCCGCCGCGCGCAAGCTGGGGGCGGCCGGGGCGACCGTGCTCGTGGTCGCCCGTTCTGCGGACAGGCTGACAGCCCTCGAAGCGTCGATCAACGCGGGCGGCGGCCGCGCGGCCGCGTACCCGGCCGATCTCACCGACCCGACAGCGGTCGCCGCACTGGCGGAGCGGCTCACCGAAAACCATGGCCCGATGGACGTCATCGTCAGCAACGCCGGCAAGTCCATCCGGCGGTCGCTGCACCTGCAGTACGACCGGCCGCAGGATTTCGAGTGCACGATCGGCGTCAACTACCTCGGTCCGGTCCGGTTGCTGTTGGGGCTGCTTCCCGCGATGAGGGGCCGCGGCGGCGGGCACATCGTGAGCGTTTCGACGATCGGTGTGCGCACCGCACCAGGCCCGCGCTGGGGCACCTACCTGGCGTCCAAGAGCGCGTTCGATGTGTGGTTGCGCAGCGTGGAACCGGAACTGCGCGCCGACGGCGTGCATGTCACCTCGGTGTACATGACGTTGGTGCACACCCCCATGAGCGATCCCACGCCGATCCTGCGCAGAATGCCGGGTCTGTCTGCGGAGCAGGCCGCCGACATCGTCGCCAAGGCGATCATCGACCGGCCGGGCAGGGTGCAGCCGTGGTGGGTGTGGCCGATGGAAATCAGCTCAATGCTGCTGCCTGGGCCGCTGGGGGTCGGGATGGGATTGATGTATCGGTTCTCCACCGATTCCCCAAGTGCTCGGGGGATTCAGCAATGACGGCCGCGACCGTTGTGACCAGTGCGGCCCGGGTGGTGCTGCGATCGGGATTGTTTGCGCCCGTTGGGCCGCTGATGATGTTCCGCATCGTGCGTGAGGCGGTTCGAGGTGGTGCGAACCTGGCTACTGTGATGGCGATCGCGGCGGTTCGCTGGCCGGACCGGGCCGCGGTGATCGACGATGACGGCGCGCTGAGCTACGGCCAGTTGCAGGCCCGCGCCGAATCCCTGGCGGCGGCACTGGTCTATCGCCATGGCGTCGGACCCGGCGTCCCGGTCGGCATCCTGTGCCGCAACGGGCGTGGCTTCATGCGGGCGCTGTTCGCGGCGGCGTCGGTCGGCGCCGAAGTGGTGCTGCTCAACACCGAATTCCGCACCGACGCGCTGGCAACCGCGTTGAGTGCGCACCGGATCCAGACCGTGGTTTGTGACGACGAGTTCGCTGACCGGGTGCGCGCGGCCGACGAGGCCGTCGCCGTCGTCGATCCCGCGGAGCGTGACATCGACGAGCGTGAGCCACGGCCGAAGGCTGGGCCGCGTGGTCGTTTCGTGCTCCTGACGTCCGGCACGACGGGCACACCCAAGGGTGTGCCACGCACACCCAGTATCACCCCGGTGGTGGGTGTTGGACCCGTATTCCTCGACCGCATCGGGCTGCGCGCTGGCAGCCGAATTGCCGTGCCGGTGCCCATGTTTCACGCGTTCGGGTTCGGGATGGTGTTGCTCACGGTGATACTCGGCGGCACGCTGCTGACGAGACGCCGGTTCGACGCCGAAGCAACGCTTGCGCAGGCGTCGTTGCATCGCGCGCACGCGCTCGTCGCGGTCCCGGTCATGCTCGCCCGGATTCTCGGCCTTTCGGAGGAGGTGCGGGCGAGAAACCCGGTTCCGTCGCTGCGCGTGGTGATCTCGGCCGCGGCACGCCTGGATCCGAGCCTGGCGCAACGGTTCATGGACACTTACGGCGAGATCCTCTTCAGCTGCTACGGCTCCTCGGAGGTCGGCATCGGGTCGTTTGCGACGCCCGCCGATCTACGGGAGGCGCCGGAAACGGTTGGCAGGCCGGTTCCTGGCTGTCCGGTCGCAATTTTCGACGAGAACGGCCGTCCCGTCGGGCAGCACGTCACCGGGCGGGTGTTCGTGGGTGGTGGCCTGACGTTCGACAGCTACACCGGCGGCAGTCGCAAGGATGTGGTTGCCAGGATGACGGACACCGGGGACATGGGCTACTTCGACGAGGCGGGGCGGCTGTTCATCGTCGGCCGCGAAGACGACATGATCGTCTCCGGCGGCGAGAACGTCTACCCGCGCGCGGTTGAGAACGCCCTTGGTGAACATCCCGACCTGGCCGACCACGCAGTGATTGGTGTTCCGGACGAGGACTTCGGCCAGCGGCTCGCCGCCTTCGTCGTCCCCCGCCCGGGTGCTGAGATCGACGCAGCGAAACTGCGGGAGTATTTGAAGGACAGGGTGTCTCGCTTCGAACAACCGCGGGACATCACCGTCGTTGCCGAAATCCCCCGCAACTCTACCGGGAAGGTGCTGCGAAAAGAACTGGCTCACGATCGACTCTGTGCGCAACCACACCGCCCGACACGTCCCCGAGCACAACGTCGGAAGCACCACCCGCCGCGAGATCCTCGAGTGCCGGGTGCGTGAGAGCCGGGTCGAACACCAATGGCGGGTCGGACGGTCATCATCACCGGTGCCAGTGATGGCATCGGCGCCGCTGCGGCGGCCCGGCTGAGCCGAAGCGGCGAGAACGTGGTCGTGGTGGGCCGATCCGAAGCGAAAACAACCGCCGTTGCCGCGCGTCTGGGCGTCGACTACTTCGTGGCCGATTTCACGGACCTTTCACAGGTGCGGAGGTTGGCCGAGCAGCTGCTGCAGTCCTACCCCCGCATCGATGTGCTGGCCAACAATGCCGGCCGTGCCATGAACCGGCGTGAGGTCACCGTCGACGGCCACGAGACGACTTTTCAGGTCGATTATCTGGCCGCGTTTCTGCTCACGACGCTGCTCATGGATCGGCTCGTCGAATCCAGCGCCACGGTGCTGAACACCTCGAGCGTGGTCAATACGTACTTCGGCCGCGTCCATATCGATGACCTCGACGCAACGCATGGCTATCGGCCCCTGAGGGCCTACGGCGACGCGAAGCTGGAAATGGTCTTGTTCACCAAGGAGCTGCACCGCCGCTACCACGCTGCCGGGATCTCCACGGCGGCGTTTCATCCCGGCGACGTGGCGACCAACTTCGGAAACGAGTCGCGGACGTGGTGGATTCGGACAGCGTTTCGCGGCCCGATCAAGTTTCTGGCGCTGGTCGGACCTGAGCAGGGATCCGACGAGCTGGTGTGGCTGGCCTCAGCCGCACCGGGAACTGATTGGCGATCAGGCGAGTACTACGCCCGCCACAGAATCGCTCGGGCCAACCCTCGGGCCTACGACCCGGTCCTGGCCCGTGCACTCTGGGAGCGCAGCCTCGCCATGGTGGCCATCTAGAGAAGTCGGGAGCACACACAATGACCGTCACCGCTGTGGACGCCGGCCACAATCAGGTCAGCAGCTCGGTTGAGGTGAGCGCCCCGGCAGCTGACCTGTTCGCGATCGTCGCGGACCCGCATCGACACCATGAACTCGACGGTTCTGGCACCGTCGGAAAAAACATCCGCGCCCCCCAGCGACTGGTCCCGGGCGCGCGGTTCACCACGAAGATGAGGATGTTCGGGGTGCCCTATCGCGTCACCAGCACCGTCACCGCGATGAAACCCGACGACCTCATCGAATGGCGCCACCCCGTCGGGCACCACTGGCGTTGGGAGTTCGCCGCGATCACGCCGACTACCACACGCGTCACCGAGACGTTCGACTACCGCGACACCGGACTGCTGAAGGATCGGCTGAAGTATTACGAGCGAACGGGTTTCGCCAAGCGCAATGCCGCCGGCATCGTAGCCACGTTGACCAAGCTCCGCAACCGCTACGGCACCTGATTACCGCCACCCGATCCGTGGGCGCACAAGACGAAACGGCCCGTAGAAACTACGAACGACAAACCCGAGGAACGATGACAGCCATTGACAATCACGCCTCGCAAAAGCCCCATCACACGGGCGATCTGGACGCGATGCTGTGGGGGATCGAAAAGGATCCATTGCTTCGGCAGACGATCACGGTGGTGTTGATACTTGATCGGGCGCCCGACCGGGAGGTCCTCCTGGACCGCCTCGAACGTGGCAGCCGCACCCTGCCGTCATTTCGGCACCGGCTGGTGGAGGCGCCGTTGCGCCTGTCGACTCCCCGGTGGATTGTCGACCCGAACTTCGATCTCTCCTACCACGTCCGCTGGATCGGTGCGCCGGGTGATGGATCTTTGGACGGCGTGCTGGAGTTCGCGCGCCAGTCGACGATGTCCGGCCTCGACCGGGAACGCCCGCTGTGGACCATCACCGTGGTTGAAGGCCTCGCGGGCGGACAGGCGGCGTTGATCCTCACGGTGAATCATGTGATGAGCGACGGTACCGGCCTCCTCGCAATTTTCGGGGTGCTCGGCGACCTCACCCGAAAGCCCCGCGATCTGGGCCCCATGCCGGCGATCCCCGAGCCCGAAAATCAATCGCGGCTCGGGCGGACGGTCGAAGCCGCCGGCTACACCGGACAGCGGATCTTCGGGTTCCTGGCCCGGTCGGTGGGCTCGACGACGCGTGCGTTGCCGACCGCGGTGCGGCGCCCGCGCAATACCGCGACCACCCTCGTAAGGGATGTGCGGGCGGTGACCCGGATCGTGGCGCCGAACTTGAAGACGCTTTCGCCGCTCATGACCGAGCGCCGAGGGTGGCTGCGCTTCGCGGCGCTCGAGGCCGACCTCGAAGGATTGCGCAAAGCCGCCAAGACACGGGGCTGCACCGTCAACGACGCGTTCCTCACCGCCGTCGCCCACGGATTCGCTTTGTACCATCAACGGCACGGCAAACCCGTCGAGCGACTGCGGACCACCATCCCCGTTGATATCCGCAAGCCGGGCGACCCGCTGTTCGGCAACCGGGTCAACGGTTGCCGAATGGCGATCCCGATCGGCGCCGATGACCCGGGCGCCGCGATGGCGACCTATCACGCACTGATCGACGGATTGAAGGGGGTTGCGAAACTTCCGTTGGCCGCCGCGCTGGGCACGGCGATCAACGCCTTCGGTCCGGTGGTGAATCTGGTGATCGGGTTGATCATGAAACACGACGACTTCGTGCTCAGCGACGTCAACGCCGGCGATTTGGCGTTCTACCTCGCCGGCGCGAAGGTGCTCAGCATCTTTCCCTTCGGGCCCCCCATCGGCACCGCCGCCAACGTCACGTTGGTGGGTTATCACCATAAGGCGCTGATCGGCATCAACGCCGACGCCGCAGCGGTCCCGGACGTTGGTGCGCTGGTGGCGTGCATCCGTGAGGGCTTTGACGCGGTCATCGCCCTCGGCGAGGAGGGTCAGCTTGAGTAACGCTGGGGCCAGCATCTGATCTGCGGCGAGAACTCGCCCGATAACCTGCCGCATGGCTGATGCTCGCATGCTGCAGCTATGCAGCTGAGCATGATTATCAGCACGGTGGCACCCCGAAGATGCCGGGGGAGCCGAAGAGAGTTCAGCCGAGCCGGGACACGGATCGGAAAAAGGGAACCAAGCGGGCTTGACCTGGGAGAAATCCGCGTAATAGGGCGGTTGCTCTACGCGTTTTCGCTGATGTTTACGCCTCGTGGTGGCCGGATGCTGGCTAGCATGAGCGAGATTGATCCACGCGTGGACACGCCGATGATGAACTGGAGCGAAGTTGGCGTGATTGGGCTTTTGCCGACGGGTACGGTGACACTGCTGCTGGCTGACGTTGAGGGTTCCACGCGGCTGTGGGAGACCCAGCCCGAGCAGATGAGGGCGGCGTTTGCGCGGCTGGATCGCGCACTGTCGGATCTGGTCGCCGCTCATGGCGGTGTGCGGCCGGTGGAGCAGGGTGAGGGCGACAGCTTTGTGGTGGCCTTCGCGCGGGCCAGTGATGCGGTGGTATGTGCGCTTGGCTTGCAGCGGGCGCCGTTGGCCCCGGTTAGCTTGCGGATCGGCGTGCACACCGGCGAGGTGCAGTTGCGCGATGAGGGTAATTACATCGGCCCGACCATTAACCGGACCGCGCGGCTGCGCGATTTGGCTCATGGCGGGCAGACGGTGTTGTCGGGTACGACCGAGGCATTGGTTGTCGACACGCTGCCCGCCGACGCGTGGCTGACCGATCTGGGCACTCATGAACTGCGTGGGGTGCCTCGCCCGGAGCGGGTTGTGCAGCTGTGCCATCCCGATCTGCGCAACGACTTCCCGCCGTTGAGTACGCCGAAAAGTGTTGCTGCGCACAATCTGCCGTCACAATTCACGAGCTTTGTCGGCCGCGGCCCGCAGCTGAGCGAGGTGGGGAAGCTGTTGGTGGAGCACCGGCTGGTCACCTTGACCGGAGCCGGTGGGGTCGGCAAGACGCGAATGGCGATACACGTCGCGGGCCAGGTCGCGGCCGAATACGCCGATGGTGTCTGGTATGTGGATTTGGCGCCGATCACCGATCCCGCCGTGGTGCCGGTGACCGTGGCGCGCGCGCTGGGTCTGCCCGATCAGCCGGGCCGCTCGACGATGGACACCCTGCTGCGGTTTGTTCGCGACCGTCAGATACTGGTGATGCTGGACAACTGTGAACACCTGTTGGATGCGTGCGCTGAACTCGTTGTCGCGCTGCTGGCCGGGTCGCCGGCGCTGACGCTGCTGGCAACGAGTCGTGAGCAGATCGGCGTGGCTGGTGAGGTGATGTGGCGGGTGCCGTCGTTGTCGATGGCCGATGAAGCGGTCGAGTTGTTCGCCGACCGTGCGCGGCTTGCCCAGACCGGCTTCAGCGTCGCCGACGACAACGCCGCCGTGGTGGCCGAGATCTGTCGGCGCCTCGACGGGATACCGCTGGCGATCGAGCTGGCCGCCGCGCGGGTGCGGGCATTGTCGCTGACCGAGATCCTCGAGAGCTTGCATGACCGGTTCCGGTTGTTGACCGGTGGTGCGCGTACCGCGGTGCGCCGCCAGCAGACGTTGCGTGCCTCGGTGGACTGGTCGCACGCGCTGTTGACCGAGCCCGAGCGGGTGCTATTCCGGCGGCTGGCGGTATTTCTGGGTGGCTTCGATCTGGACGCCGCCCAGGCCGTCGCCGGAGGCGGCGAAGTGGAGCGCTACCAGGTGCTCGACCTGCTCACCTTGCTGGTGGACAAGTCGCTGGTGGTCGCCGACAACAGCGGGGGCCGAACGCGGTACCGGTTGCTGGAGACGGTGCGTCAATACGCCCAGCAAAAACTCGGCGAGTCCGGCGAAGCCGACACAGTGCGCTCACGTCACCGCGACTATTACACGTCGCTAGCCGCGGTGCTCGACACGCCGGCGAACAAGAATTATGAGGAGCTGATCGAGCAGACCGAAACCGAGATCGACAACCTGCGCGCCGCGTTCGGGTGGAGCCGGGAAAACTCCGATATCGAGCTCGCGCTGGCGCTGGCGTCCTCGCTGCAGCCACTGTGGCAAGCGCGGGGCCGCATCCGGGAAGGGCTGACCTGGTTCGATACCGCCCTCGCCGACAACAACGCGCAGCATCCTGAGGTGGCGGCCGCGGTGCGGGCGCGGGCGCTCGCCGATCAGGCGATGCTCGCCCTCTGGGCCGGCACTGCCGACAGCTCGGATCAGGCTCAGCAAGCCCTGGAGATCGCCCGCGAGATCGACGATCCGGCCCTGCTGGCGCGGGCGCTCACCGCCTGTGGCTACGTCGCCGCCTACAATTCCGAGGCGGCAGCGCCGTACTTCGCCGAGGTGATCGGCCTGGCCCGGGAATTGGGCGACCCGTGGCGGCTCAGCCAGACCCTCGCCGCGCAAGCCGCCGCGGCGCTCGCGGCGGGCGACCCGATCGCGATGCGCGCGGCCGGTCAAGAAGGACGCGATCTCGCCGACGCGATCGGTAACCGGTTCGACGCGCGCCGTTGCCGCTGGTACCTCGGAGTCGCACAGCTATTCAAGGGTGATCTGGCCGGAGCGGTAGCACAATTCGCCGCGGTGGCCGACGAGGCCGAGGCAGCTCACGATGAGATCTGGCGGGCGGATAGCCTCACATTCCGGGGCATCGCGCTGGCGTTCCAGGGTGACATCGCTGCGGCCCGGGCCGCCGCTGACGCGGCCGTCGAGGCCACTGCCGAGCTTGGCGGGATTAAAGTCGGCGCCGCCTATCACGCGTTGGCTATCGCGGCCCTGGCCGCCGGCGATGCTGCGACGGCGCAGGACGCGACGGAGGCGGCCTGGCCATACGTGAGTGCCCTGCCGCTGACGGCGGCGTTGGGGCGCTTTTACAATGCCCTGGCCGCGCTTGCGGGCGGGGATCTGCTCGCGGGCCGCCGCTGGGCCGACGAGGCTGTTACGACGTCGACCGGCTTCAATCTGTCGAGCGCACTCTGGACGCGCGCCCTCGTCGCGATCGCAGAGGGTGAGCCGGAACAGGCCGAGCGTGACGCCCACGACGCGCTCGCGCTCGGCGCCGGAATCGACGCCTACCTGCTCATTCCCGACCTCCTGGAATGCCTCGGCGTTTTGGCCGGCAAGGCGAGCAGTCACCGCGAAGCCGCCCGCCTCTTCGGCGCGGCACACGCCATACGGGAACGCATGGGCGCGGTCCGCTTCAAGGTCTACGACGCCGGCTATGAGGCCTCGGTGGCGACAATTCGTAACGCCTTGGGCGACGAAGACTTTGATGCCGCGTGTGCCGAGGGCGTATCGCTGTCCACCGAGGAGGCGATCGCCTACGCCCAGCGTGGCCGCGGCCAACGCACACGACCCGCCAGCGGCTGGGCCTCGCTGACCCCCACCGAGCGCGACGTGGTGCGACTGGTCAGCGAAGGGCTGGCCAACAACGACATCGCCACACGGCTGTTCGTCTCACCGCGCACCGTGCAAACCCACCTCACCCACGTCTACACCAAACTCGGGCTCACTTCCCGCGTGCAGCTCGCCCGAGAGGCTGCCCGCCACGCCTGAACGCCGCCGCGACAGCGGGCCCGAATTACACTGTGCGGATCAGTGTTTCGCTCTCAGGTCTACAACGCAACGAATGTCCCCGCAAACTCTGCCGAGAAAAGTAACCTCTATTGCTATGCCGGTGGCCGTCGGGGCATTGTCTGCGACGTTCGCATCACTGCTGTTGGCGATTGCTGCTGTTGGCGCGGCGGGCACCGCGCCTGCCGAGCCGGCAAGTACCGGACTCCACGAAAGGCTGGTGGGCTGGGACACCTACCGTCGTTTGGATCGGTTGCCGTATCTGACCGCAGGCACACAAACTCTCGAGGTGTCGAGCTTCGATCGAAGCGGCGGCAATTTCGACATCTCCACCGGTAACGACAACGGCAGCGGCGGATGCTTGGCGTCCGGTGGCGCGGGCTGTGTCATCGCGGAGGATCGCGGCGCCGGCGAGGTTGATTCGATCTGGCTCACCCGCGACGGCGGCAATGTGACCCGCATCGGAAAGATCCGCATCGACCTGGATGGACAGACGGTCGTAGACGCACCACTGCAATCGCTGGTCGACGGTGCCCTGGGCGCCCCATTCGTGTGGCCTCTGGTGGCCAACGCCGCGCAGTCGCCCGGAGGCGTGTACATCAAAGTGCCTATGCCGTACCGGCATTCGATGCGTATCAGCGTCGCATCGAATCTCCAGTACTACCACGTCGACTATCGCCAGTTTTCGAGCGCCGACGGCGTGGCCACCTTCTTGCCGTCGGACCCCGCGCTCGACGTGATCGCCACCCTGCGCGCCGCGGGCACCGGCGATCCCAAACCGACAGCACCCACAGCCACGCACAACCATCGCGTCGTCGACCTCCCCGCCGACACGGGACTGGCGATCGCGGAATCCACTGGCTCGGGAACCATCTCGGCGCTGCACCTGCAGCTACCGGAACCGACGGATCAACTCATGGCCGGTTTGCGGCTGCAGATCGAGTTCGACGGCCAAACCTTGGTCGACTCCCCACTGGGAGAGTTCTTCGGCGCCGGACTGGGCATCGACAACGTGCGATCGCTGATGTTCGCCGCCATCCCACAACCCGGTGGTTCGTTGTCGTTGTCGGCTTGGTGGCCCATGCCTTTCGCCCGCACGGCCCGCGTCACCCTCGTCAACACCACCGACAACCCGGTACCGGGGATCGACAGCGACGTTGCGATCTCACCCGATCCGCAGTGGGCACCCGCGCTGTCCAGCGGCCGCGCGGGCTACTTCACCGCACGCTCGCATGCCGGACCGACGGCCTTCGGTCAGGACTGGCTGTTCGCCGACGAGCACGGCCACGGGAAATTCGTCGGCGTCAGCCACACCATCCGCGGTTCGCGGATCAGAACGTCGTTCAGTGACGACGCCCCTTACTTTCTCGAAGGAGCCGAGCGCGTGTACACCGACGGCTCCGCGTCGCCCCAGTGGTACGGCACCGGCACCGAGGACTTCTATGAGGGTGGGTGGTATTTCAAGAACGGCACCCGCTTCAGTGACCCGCTCACCGGGCAACCCGATCAGCGCACGGCCGCGGGCGGATGTGCAGACTACTGTGTCGCCGCCTATCGGCTCATGCTCGCCGACGCCATCGGCTACCACTTCGCACTGCGATTCGGGATCGAGCACGGCAAGCGCAACATGGTCCAACCCGCCTACAGCTCAACGGCATTCCTCTACACACAACCGAACGACACCGCTGCCCCCGGTGACGACGTCACCCCCACCGATTCCCCCAGTCGGCTCGTGCACGACTACACCGACGCCGACGCCACCGACCAGTTGTTGATCAGCCAGTATGAGGGGAACGACGACATCCGCCCCATCGGCGGGATGGTCCGCACCACCCCCGCTGCGATCACGTTCCGCGTCCAAATCTCGCCGGATAACCACGGCATCCTGCTGCGCCGCACGTCGGACCAAGCAGCCGGCTATCAATCCGCCGACGTTGCCGTCGACGGCACGCCCGCCGGGATCTGGTTACAGCCACGCAGCAACGGCTCACACCGCTGGCTCGACGACACCTACCTCGTGCCCGAATCCTTCACCGCCGGCAAAGCCCAGATAACGGTCACACTCACGCCCATCCCCGGCACCCCGACCTGGACAGCCAGCCGCTACCACATAGACACATTGACGGGGCCAGCCGATTAGTGAGCAGTTGCGGCAGCGGCGCTTAAGGCACGCACACCGGCGGCGCGCCTGCCCGTTCGGTCGAACTGGACGGTTCGGAATCGTTCACGTCGGGGGACGGGCCGATTAGCCTGATCAGCTGCGCGACGAGCGCACCCGCCAGGCCCCAGGCCAGTGCCACCACCGACGGCCCTGCAAGCACCAGATAGCCGAATGCGGCACCGACGACAAGCAGAGACACGTGTTGCGGCGTCCAGCGCGCTATCGAGCGCAGCCGGAAGGACAAACCGATGCCCAACAGCAGCGCCAGAGCGTGGCCGATGGCGGTGAAGTTCGCGCCCAAGGTCGCCGGCAGGGCGACGCCAAGCCACCAACCGACCCAGACCGGCCGCCAGCGCGCGGGTATCGAGGCGGTCAAGGCGCCCAGCACACACACCGCGCCGTAGCTCGTTCCCACGTCGCTGGCGCGCGCAATGGATGACGGCAGCGACCCCGTCCGGACCGCAGCCACCAGCCCTACCGCGACGAGCAACGTGGCACCGATATGACCGACCGCGAACGTGAGGACCAAACCCTTGCCGCGCCAGATGACTTCACCCAGCGCCAACAGGCACACCAGCCCCGGCAGCCAGAAGAAGACGTCATCCCCGTCGTTGACGAACGCGCTGCCGACCAAGGTGCCCACGTGACCGTGCGCCAGATTGTGCAGGTTGGTGCTCATCCGACTCACCGCGACAGCGCGTGCGTGCGGACCCATCGCCGTCAGTGTGAGAGACACGGCCAGCAGCATGACCGTGTAGGTCGACGTGACACGCAACGACGCCGCGCCGGATAGCGTTCGGGCAGCCACTGCGGTCCAGCGGTCGGTTCTGTCGTCGAAAAGTCCGGTGGTGAACATGATGCGCTACCCGGCCCTTCGGGAGCCGTGCCAGGAACAATCGCGCGCCAGCAGGTCGGCCACGGTTTCACGGCGCACCAGTTCGTGGAACTTGCCGCCTGCCGACGCCGATCAACGGCGGCTGGCCGACGAGGTTGCGGCTCGACCCCGTTAAGTGGTGGTAGGCGCCGGTACCGGCGACGGCCAGCAGGTCGCCGGGGTGAACATCGGCTGGCAGGTCAACATCGGCGGCGATCTCATCCCCGGCTCCGCAGTGCCGGCCCACCACCGTGACGGGGGCGGTGGCGGTCGGCACGTGCCGGTTGGCCAGTGCCACCGTGCGCTTCGCGCCGTTGAGCGCGATCCGCGAGCTGTCGCTCATGTCGCCGTCCACCGCGACCAACGTGCGCCCGCCGGGCTGGCGCTTGACGGCGATGACCCGGTACAGGGTTATCCCGGCGCGCGCGGCGATCGCTCGGCCCGCCTCGATCACCACCGTTGGGCGTGGGTATCCATATTCCGCGCAGGCGGCTCGCAGTGCGGCGTCGATCACCGTGGCGAGCGCCCGCGGGCTGAGTTCCGGGTCGCCGGAAACGTAGGGGACCGCATGCCCGCCGCCGAGGTTCAGCTCGGTGAGCACGACCTGGTGGCGGTCACGGACCTCGGCCATCGCGGCGATCATCTGCCGGATGGCGTCGCCGTAAACCGCGGCGTCGGCGAGCTGCGACCCGAGTTGGCAATGTAGCCCGACCAGGTCCAGCCACGGCTGGCCCAGGACGCGCTTTACCGCGCTGGCCGCCCGTCCCCCCGCCAGGGCGAAGCCGAATTTCTGGTCGAGCACCCCGGTGCTGACCGCGCCGGTGTCGAGGTCGGGAATCACCCGGATCAGCACCCGTTGACGACGACGCACCCGCCCGGCGAGCAGCGCGATCTCGTTCGGGGTGTCGATCACGATGCGTCCCACCCCGGCCGTGACCGCATCGTCCAGTTCGGCGGCGGTCTTCGCATTGCCATGCAGGATGATTTGCGACGGCGACACGTCGGCCGCCAGCGCGGTGGCGAGCTCGCCGCCCGAGGAGACTTCCAGCCCGGCGCCTTCGGAAGCGGCCCACCCGGCCACGGCGACGCTCAACAGGGCCCTACCGGCGTAAACCAGCGCGGCGTCGGGCAGGGCGGCGCGGTAGCAGCGGATACGGGCCCGAAAGTCTTCTTCATCCACCACGCGGGTGGGGGTGCCGAACTCGGCGGCGATCTCCGTTGCGGCCACCCCGCCGACACACAGCCGGCCCCGTTCGTCGACGTAGGCGCTCAGCGGCCAGATCGCGCGGTCGAGGTGCGGGTTCACCCCGTGCCGCGGCGAAGGAAGCAGCTCGAAGAGCGTCATGCTCCCACGGTGCTGGTCCGGCAGCGATAAGGCCACCTTCTTAACGCAGCCCTTACACCCGTGTGATTAATCTTCACAGGTTCAAGACGGGGGCCTGTGGCATCCGCCACACCAGGGCCGGAATCTCCGCGTTTTCGCTGATGTATTGCTGCGTGTGGCCGTCGCATTCTGGCTAGCATGAGCGAGGTCGATCCACGCGCGGACGCGCCGCTGGTGGACTGGAGCGAAGTTGGCGTGAGCGGGCTTTTGCCGACGGGCACCGTGACGCTGCTTCTGGCTGACGTCGAGGGCTCGACGCGGTTATGGGAGACCCAACCCGGGGAGATGGCCGCGGGGATTGCTCGTCTGAACCAGGCGGTGTCGGAAATCATCGCCACCCATGACGGGGTGCGGCCGGTCGAACAGGGCGAGGGTGACAGTTTTGTGGCGGCGTTCGCGCGCGCCTCTGATGCTGTGGCGGCCGCGCTGGAATTGCAGCGTGCGCCCTTGGCACCGATCCGGCTGCGCATCGGTGTGCACACCGGCGAGGTTCAGTTGCGCGATGAAGGTAATTACGCGGGTCCGACGATCAACCGGACGGCGCGGCTGCGTGATCTGGGGCACGGCGGGCAGATCCTGCTATCAGGGGCAACCGAGCAAATGGTCGTCGATCGGCTGCCCGAAGGCGCGTGGCTGACTGATCTGGGCACCCATGCGCTGCGTGATCTGCCCCGCCCAGAGCGGGTGGTGCAACTGTGCCACCCCGACTTGATCAATGAGTTTGCGCCGCTGCGGGTGTCCAAGTCCGTTGTCTCCCATTGTCTTCCCGTGCAGCTGACGAATTTTGTGGGTCGTGAGGCGGAGCTGGCCCGAGTGCGGGAGTTGCTGGCCGAGCACCGTCTGGTCACGCTGACCGGCGCCGGCGGGGTAGGCAAGACCCGGCTGGCGGTACAGGTCGCGGCCCAGCTGGACGGTGAGTTCGCCGACGGGGTGTGGTACGTGGACTTGGCGCCGATCACTGATTCCGGGGTTGTGCCGATCGCGGTGGCCCGCGCATTCGAGCTGCCCGATCAACCCGGCCACTCCACGATGGACACCATCACCCGATTCGTCGCCGACCGCCAGATGCTGGATGCCAGCGCAGCACTAATCGTTGCCCTCGTCGGCGTCGCTGAAAACTTGACCCTGTTGGCGACCAGCCGTGAGCCGATCGGGGTGGCCGGTGAGCTGGGTTGGCGGGTGCCGTCACTGCCACTCGCCGATGAAGCCGTCGATCTCTTTGAAGATCGGGCCCGCCATGCCCGGCCGGATTTCGTCGTCACCGACGATGCCGCGACGGTGGCAGAAATCTGCCGGCGCCTGGATGGTTTGCCGTTGGCGATCGAGCTCGCGGCGGCCCGGGTGCGGGCGCTGTCGCTGACCGAGATCCTCGACAGCCTGCATGACCGGTTCCGGCTGTTGACCGGCGGCGCGCGCACCGCGGTGTGCCGCCAGCAGACGCTGCGCGCCTCGGTGGACTGGTCTCACGCCCTGTTGACCGAACCGGAACGGGTCTTGTTCCGCCGGCTGGCCGCCTTCCTGGGCGGCTTCGACCTGGACGCAGCCCAAGCCGTCGCAGGTGGCCGTGATGTGGAGCGCTACCAGGTGCTCGATCAGCTCAGCTTGTTGGTCGACAAGTCGCTGGTGGTGGCCGACGACACCGGGGGACGGACCCGCTATCGGCTGCTGGAGACGGTGCGCCAATACGCGCTGGAAAAGCTCGGCGAATCCGGTGAGGCCGACGCGGTGCGATCGCGTCACCGTGACCACTACACCGCGATCGCGGCCCTGCTCGACGCCCCGGCAGGCGGTAATTATGAGCGGCGCCTCGAGCAAGCCGGCGCAGCACACGCCGCCCGGCAGCGCATGGGCGCGGTGCGCTTCAAGGTCTATGCCGCCGGGTACGAGGCGTCGGTGACAGCACTGCGTGATGCATTGGGCGAGCAGGACTTTGACTCCGTGTGGGCCGAGGGCGCGGCCCTGTCCACCGAGGAGGCGATCGCCTACGCGCGGCGCGGTCACGGCCAACGCAAACGACCTGCAAGTGGCTGGGCGTCGCTGACGCCCACCGAACGCGACGTCGTGCGACTGGTCAGCGAAGGACTTGGCAACAACGACATCGCCACAAGGCTTTTCGTCTCACCGCGTACCGCGCAATCCCACCTCACCCACGTCTACGCCAAACTCGGCCTCACCTCCCGAGTGCAACTCGCCCGAGAGGCAGCCCGACACGCCTCGTGAACGGCACTGCTCGCAATAGGGATCACCGCGCCGCCGGTCGGAAACCGCGGGCCTGACGCCGAGCGCCACGACCAGCGAATGTGGTCCCTCGATCATCTGGCCCGGGACGGGCAGCTGCTGAGGGGCGGCATACCTGCGAAAGTCGCCCTGGCCGATGAGGGGCTTGCGGTGCGCGAGAACTGGCTCTTTAGCGTGCGGGCGCTACTGGCGCAGGCTCGGTGCGGTACCACGGCTCACACGAGCTTTCGGGTCCGCTATCGCGACATGGCAAAAACCCTTGGCTCCGAGGGCCATATCGAGTGGGCTGCGGCAATGCCATAACCACGGCGCTCTTGACGAGCTCGTCGAACTGCTGTTAGACAAGGCGTGCGCCAAGAAATTGGGCGATCGCCCAACATCGAATCGAGGTGGCTATGCCGGGCCGGATGGAAGGCAAGGTCGCGTTCGTGACCGGCGCGGCACGCGGGCAGGGCAGAAGCCACGCGGTACGGCTGGCCCAGGAGGGTGCCGACGTCATCGCCGTCGACATCTGCCGGAAATTCGAGGCGTCGCCCGCAGACGGTGCAACGCCGGAGGATCTCGACGAGACCGCGGGGTCAATCAAGGACGCCGGAGGCCGCGTTGTCACCGCCGAGGTCGACGTCCGCGACTTCGACGCCCTGCGGGCCGCCGTCGACAGCGGCGTCGAACAATTGGGGCGCTTGGACGTCATCGTCGCCAACGCCGGCATCGGCACGACGGCCGGAAAGCTGCACAAGGCCGACGAGGCGCTGTGGCAGGAGATGATTGACGTCAACCTCAGCGGGGCGTGGAAGACGGTGAAGGCCGGGGTCCGGCACATCCTCAAAGGGGATCGCGGCGGCTCCATCGTTTTGACGTCCTCGGTGGCCGGGTTCAAGGCTTATCCCCATGTCGGCCACTACGTCGCGGCCAAACATGGGGTGATCGGCCTCATGCGCTCGTTCGCCGTCGAATTGGGTCAGCACATGATCAGGGTCAACGCGGTGCTCCCGACCCATGTGAATTCGCCGTTGCTGATGAACGACGCCACCTACCGGGCTTTTCGGCCGGATTTGAAGGACCCGGGACCGGACGATCTTGCGCCGGTGTGCCAGAGCTTCCACTATCTGCCGATCCCGTGGGTGACCGCGGAGGACATCAGCAACGCCGTGCTGTTCCTGGCCTCCGACGAAGCGCGCTACATCACCGGCGTCGCCCTACCGGTCGATGCCGGCAGCTGCCTGAAGTAAGGGAAGCATCGATGACCGTCACACACGACACGGCCGTCTACTACGACCCCTACGATGTCGGCATCATCGCCGACCCGTATCCGGTCTACGCGCGGCTGCGCGAAGAGGCGCCGATCTACTACAACGAGCGGTACGACTTCTGGGCGTTGTCAAGGCATTCCGACGTCGAGCAGGCGTTGGCGAACTGGCAGGCCTTCTCCAGCCGTCGCAGCGACATCCTAGAGCTGATTCAGTCGAAATTCGACATGCCCGGCGGCGTCATGATGTTCCAGGATCCGCCCGAACACACGATGCTGCGGGGGCTGATGTCGCGGGTGTTCACCCCGCGCAGGATGGCAGCACTCGAGGACCAGATCCGCCAATATTGCATCCGGTGTTTGGACCCGCTCGTCGGGTCCGGCGGATTCGACATCATCGCCGAGCTGGCGTCGATGATGCCGATGCGCGTGATCGGCATGTTGCTGGGAATCCCCGAGTCCGAGCAGATCTCGGTCCGTGACGCCAACGACGCCAACCTGCGGACCAAGCCCGGCGCGCCGCTCAAGGTCGCCAACGCCGACTCGATCGCCGACGGCCGGATCTACGCCGACTACGTCGAATGGCGATCCAAGAACCCGTCCGACGACCTGATGACGACGCTGCTGAACGTCGAGTTCGACGACGAACAAGGCTTGCGCCGCAAGCTGACCCGCAAGGAGGTGCTGCATTACACCCAAGTGGTCGCCGGCGCCGGGAACGAGACGACCGGCCGGCTGATCGGCTGGCTGGCCAAAGTGCTCGCCGAGCATTCCGACCAGCGCCGCGAGGTCTACCAGGATCGCTCGCTGTTGACCCGTACCGTCGACGAGACGCTACGGTTCGAGCCCACCGGTCCGCACGTCGCGCGTTGGATGGCAATGGATTTCGAGTGTTACGGCACCACGGTTCCGGCCGGCACCACGATGCTGCTGCTGTTCGGCTCCGCCAATCGCGACCATCGCCGCTACGCCGATCCGGACACCTTCAACATTCATCGCGACAACATCTCGCACCTTACGTTCGGGAAGGGCCTGCACTACTGCCTCGGCGCGAACCTGGCGCGACTGGAAGGCCGCGTGGCGCTGGACGAGCTCCTCAATCGCTGGCCCGATTGGGACATCGATTACGAGACAGCGCAGTTGGCGTCGACGTCCACGGTCCGCGGCTGGGAGCGGTTGCGGGTCGTGCTGCCCTGATTGGTGTTAGGTCGGCGTCTCGAACCGGTCGATGAACCGGGTGACCAGCGCGAGGGCCTCGTCGTGACCACCCGTGGCGCCCAGGGCTTGCTCCAAGATCAGGGTTCGACCGATCGCGGCGATGACGACCGCGATACCAGCGGGCGGAAAATCCCTTGTGTCCAGACCATTGCCGCGCTGAACGGACTGCAGCGCGGTGATCTGCATCTCGCGCCATCGCTCCGACCAGGTCGCGATCTCCGCCCTGATCTCCTTGCGGTGGTTGGCAAGTCCCATGAACTCCAGCAACAGCCGGGCGTCTTTGGGCTCAACGAGGGTGTCCCACAAGGCGTGCAAGGGTCGGTTGGAGGCCAACGCTTCCTTTTGCCGCTCGAGGTAGGCGGCGGCGCCGCGACGGAAGACGTCCAGGTACAGCTCGTCCATGGTGGGGAAGTAGTAATGCACCAGAGCCGGTTTGACGCCGGCTTTGGCCGCCACTCGGCGCGACGTGGCCGCGGCGTAGCCCTCCTCGACCATGATCTGAACCGTTGCGTCGATCAGCATGTCGCGGGTGGTCGAGTCCCTGGCCATCAACGGACCCTAAGTTGAGCGGTCACTTATAGGCAATAACCGGTGGCGGTTTGCACCGACTTGAAAGGGCTAAACCAACGATGCCTTAGTCCGAAGTTAAGGCGTGTTTGAGCGCTGATTTTTGGTGTGGTCTGCGGGTATGGCGTACGGCCACCCGGTAGTGTAGCCAAAATTACTGGTGTGTCTCTGATGCTGTGTAGCCGAATCAAGTTATGATGTTGGATATGACGAAGAAATCCGGCGCGATGCATGTGGCCAGGATCACGAGTAGTCATGTGGATAAAACCGGACGCCAGCGCGACTACCAGTCGGTGTATCTGCGGCGCAGCTACCGCGAGGGCGCCAAGGTCAAACATCAGCAGCTGGCGAACCTGTCGGCCTTGCCCGTCGAGGCGATCACCGCGATCGAGGCCGTCCTGTCGGGGGTGTCGTTGGTGGCCGCCGGCGACGCGGTGCGCATCGAGTCCTCGCTGCCGCACGGGCATGTCGCGGCCGTGCACACCATGGCGCGCACCCTGGGTTTGCCCGCCCTGCTGGGCCCGCCGGGCCGGCACCGCGACCTGGCCTACGCGCTGATCCTGTCCCGGGTGTTGGCCCCGGCCTCCAAACTGTCCACGTGCACCGGCTGGGCCGATAACACCCTGGGTGCTGACCTGGCAGTCACCGGCGCGGGCACCGACGAGATCTACGCGGCGATGGACTGGCTGCGCGACCGCCAGGACGGCATCGAAAAGCAGCTAGCGAAACGGCATCTGGACCCGACGGTGAACCCGTCGCGGATCGCGATGTTCGACCTGTCGTCGTCCTGGGTGACCGGACGGCACTGTGAGCTGGCCGCCCGCGGCTACTCCCGCGACGGCAAAAAAGGGTGCGAGCAGATCGAGTACGGGCTGCTCACCGACCCCGAGGGCCGACCGGTGGCGATCGCGGTGTTCCCCGGCAACACCGCCGACCCGACCGCCTTCACCGCCGCGGTCACCGCCGTCAAAGACACCTTCGCGCTGACCAACATGGTGATGGTCGGAGACCGCGGGATGATCACCACCGCGCGCATCGCCGCGCTGGCCGACCTCGGCGGGATCGGCTGGCTGACCGCGCTGCGCGCCCCGCAGATCGCCGCGCTGATCGCCGACGACGGCCCGCTGCAGATGAGCCTGTTCGATACCCAGGACTTCGCCGAGATCACCCACCCCGACTACCCCGGTGAACGGCTGATCTGCTGCCGCAACCCGGCCCTGGCCGCCGAACGCGCCCGCAAACGCGGCGAGCTGCTCGCCGCCACCGAGGCCGACCTGGCGGCCATCGCCGACCGGACCACCCGCGGCGCCCTGGCCGGCGCCGGCCGCATCGGCGAAGCGGTCGGCAAAGTTATCGGGAAATACAAGATGGGCAAGCACTTTCACCGCACCATCACCGACACCAGCTTCACCTACCATCGCGACACCGAAGCCATCGACACCGAAGCCGCCCTCGACGGCATCTACGTGCTACGCACGTCCGTTCCGACCACCGACCTCGACGCCACCGCCGTCATCGCCACCTACAAGAACCTCGCCCACGTCGAACGCGACTTCCGGTCCCTCAAAACCATCGACCTGGACCTGCGTCCCATCTACCACCGACTCGACGACCGGGTCCGCGCCCACGTGCTGATCTGCATGCTCGCCGCCTACCTCGTCTGGCACCTGCGTAAAGCCTGGGCGCCCTTGACCTTCACCGACGAACACCCACCGCAGCGCGACAATCCCGTCGCCGCCGTGCAACGCTCCCCCCACGCCGCGGCCAAGGCCTCCACACGCCACGATCCCGACGGCAACCCGCTACGCAGCTTCGGCGGCCTGCTCACCCACCTGGCCACCCTCACCCGCAACCAGGTCCGCTTCACCGGCACCCAATACCCCGTGACCATGCTCACCGAGGCCACCGACACCCAACGCCACGCCTTCGAACTGCTCAACGCGCCCATCCCACTCACCCTGACGTAGCCAGAACAACCACCGCCGAAACCCACGAAACCCCAGCAAAACCAGGGTTTCGCCCGATCTCACAGTCGTAACTTCGGCTTAGTTCGCCGCAGTGGCGAATCGGTTTACGCTGATGCGCGTGGACGGCCATGCTGACAAAGTCGGAGAAATCGGCTGCTGATGGCACGGGGAAGGCTCCGTGTGTACCTAGGTGCTGCTCCGGGGGTTGGCAAGACCTACGAGATGCTGCTCGAAGGTCACCGCCAGCGCAGGCAGGGTGTCGACTGCGTGATCGGCTTCGTCGAGCCGCATGGCCGGCGGGCGACCCAGGAGCTGATCGACGGGCTGGAGGTGGTGCCGCGGCGCTATGTCCGGCACCGAACCGGGGTGCTGCCGGAGATGGATGTTGATGCGGTGCTTGCGCGCCGCCCGCAACTGACTTTGGTCGACGAACTGGCGCACACCAACGCTCCCGGTTCTCGCAATCCGAAACGCTGGCAGGACGTCCAGGAGATACTCGACGCCGGTATCGATGTGGTCACGACGCTCAACATCCAGCATCTGGAGTCATTGGGCGATGTCCTGACCGAGATGACCGGAGTGGAGCAGCGCGAAACGGTGCCCGACGCCGTGGTGCGCCAGGCCGACGAACTGGAACTGGTGGATTTGTCGCCTGAAGCGTTGCGCCGGCGCATGGTTGCCGGCGACATTTATCCGCCCGATCGCATCGACGCGGCGCTGTCGCACTATTTTCGGCCGGGCAATCTCACCGGGCTGCGGGAACTGGCGCTGCTGTGGGTAGCCGATCGGGTTGATGAGGGCCTGCGCCGTTACCGCAGCGAGCACGGTATCAGCGCGGGCTGGGAGGCCCGGGAGCGCATCGTGGTGGGCATATCAGGCGGCCCGGAAAGTGAGCGGCTGATCCGGCGGGCCGCGCGGCTGTCCGCGCGCACACCCGGCAGCGACCTGATGGCCGTTTATGTGGCACGCAGCGACGGACGGCCGGGAGCTGACCCGGCCAGATTGGCCGCGCTGCGTTCGTTGGTCGAAGGGCTGGGCGGTAGTTGGCATCAGGTAGTCGGCGCCGACGTCAGCAGTGCGCTGGCTCAATTCGCGCGACACGAAAACGCCACCCAGATGGTGATCGGCGTCAGCCGTCCGAGCGCCGGCTGGAGAATTCTGACCGGCCGGGAAGTGGTGTCCCGCAGGCTGTCTCGGCTCGACACCACCTTGGATGTGCACGTGGTGACCGATAAGACGCCGGCAAGGTTTGCGACGCGGCTTCCGCAGCTAAGCGGTGTCAGTCCGCGCCGGCGGCTGCGGGCGCTGGTGCTGATGGTGGTGTTGTTGCCGGCGGTGACAATCCTGTTGGGACTGGTCCGGACGCGGCTGAGCTTGCCGAGTGATTTGTTGGTGTACCTGCTCGTGATCGTCCTGATAGCGGTGGTGGGAGGGTGGTATCCGGGGTTGGTCGCTGCGGTGGCCTCCGTGGCGGCCGCGGATTTCTTTCTGAGCCGGCCGCTGTATTCGCTCCGGGTCGCGCTGTTCAACGATGCTGTGGCACTGGTCGTCTATGTGGCGGTGGCGGTGCTGGTGAGCTGGACGGTGGAAGTCAGTGCCCGGCGGCGGCGGCTGGCTGCGCGGTCAAGCGCCGAGGCCGCGGTGCTGACGTCGATGGCCGAGGCACTGCTGCGTGGGGAGGGCGAGCTTCCCCAGCTGTTGGAGTTGGTGCGTGAGACTTTCGGGTTGGAGGGGTTGAGCGTGCTGCAACGTCCGACGGCCACGCCGGGTGGCCAACCCGGTGACAAAGGCGGCTGGGTTGTCAGCGCCAGCTGCGGGATTCACGCCCCGGAGTTGCCCGAGCAGGCCACGGTGCAGGCCGAGCTGGATCCTTCGTCGATCCTTGTCGGCTGCGGCCCGGCATTATCGGCAGCTGACCTAGAGGTTTTCACCGCGTGCGCGGCGCAGATCGCCGAGTATCTGGGCCAGCGCAGGCTCAGCCAGCGCGCTGCCGGCGCCGAACAGCAGGCTCTGAGCGAGCGCGCGCGAACAGCGCTGGCCGCCGCCGCCGGTCGCGCCCTTGCCGAGGGCGTCGACTCCGCCAAGCGGGCCATCGCGGCGCTACGCGCGATACCAGCTGTGGAGCGGGAGGGTGAGCCGATCGACACGCTGGAACGTGCGGTGGACCGCATCGGCGTACTGGCAAAGCAACTAGACGATGTGGCCAGGGCCCGGGCCGGTGCGCTGGATGTGCGCATACGTCAGGTGGATGTCGCCGAGGTGGTGGCCGCTGCGCTCGACGAACTTGGTCCCGGTAACCACGCTGTGGATGTCGTGGTGCCAGAAGACCTGCCCAATGTGATTTCCGACGCTGCGGTGCTCACCCGTGTCACAACGGCCTTGGCCGCCAACGCGATCCGGCTCAGTTCTCCGGGTAGCACGCCGAAGATCGCCGCGACGCTTTGCGGCGACCGGGTCGAAATCCGGTTCCAGACCGGCCATCTCGAGCAAGGACTTGCCAGGGCTCGTGGTGATTACTTCGCCGTCGAGGCGGCGCGCGACCTGCTCGAGGCAATCGACGCGTCGCTGCGCACGGAAACCGGCCCGGACGGCGCCGCAATAGTAATCGTCAGTGTGGCCGCGGCTGGTAATCAAGCGCAAGGTTGAGTTCGACGACATTGACCACGGTCTCCCCGAGGAAGCCCAGCGCGCGTCCGGTGGTGTGGTCGCGCACCAGCGCCGTCACGGTTTCGGGCGGCAGATGCCGGGCGGCGGCGACCCGCGGCGTCTGCAGTTCGGCGTTGGCCACCGAGATGTCTGGATCCAGGCCCGATCCGGAGCCGGTCACCGCGTCGACGGGCACCGCCGCATCGCCGGGTAGCTGGTTGAAGGCGCGGTAAGCAGCAGCTCGTTCAATGATGGCAGCGACCAACCTCGGATCGCTGGGGCCGAGGTTGCTGGCTCCGCTGGCTGTGCCATCGTAGCCGTTTCCCGCCGCTGAGGGTCGGGGCTGGAAGTACTCGGGCAACGGGTTGCCGGCGGGATCCGTGAACGATTGACCGAGCAGGCTTGAGCCGACGACCTGATTGTCGCGGCTGATCAGCGAGCCGTCGGCCTGATGCTTGAAGGCGAGTTGTCCGATGCCGTAGGTGGCGAGCGGGTAGGCGACGCCCAGCACCAGGCTGGCCAGCACCGTGAGCAGGATCGCGGGGACCAGTTGAGCGCGCAGCATCAGTGGATGCCTATCGGCGCGACAATGGCGATGTCGATCAGCTTGATCAGCACGAACGGGGTGATCAGTCCGCCGACCCCGTAGATCAGTACGTTGCGGCGCAGCATTGCGGTGGCGCCCATCGCCTTGACGCGAACACCACGTAGCGCCAGCGGGATCATCAGCACGATGATGATCGCGTTGAAGATCACCGCGGAGAGGATCGCGGTGTGCGGGTTGTGCAGGTTGAGGATGTCGATCGCTGCTAACTCCGGAAAAACGGCATGGACCATCGCCGGGATCGCGACAAAGTATTTGGCTACGTCATTGCAGACCGAGAACGTCGTCAACGCACCGCGGGTGATCAGCAGTTGCTTTCCTACCTCGACGATCTCTATGAGCTTGGTCGGGTCGCTGTCCAGGTCAACCAGATTGCCGGCCTCCTTGGCAGCCTGCGTGCCGCTGTTCATGGCCACCCCGACATCGGCCAGAGCCAGGGCTGGCGCGTCGTTGGTGCCGTCACCGGTCATCGCGACGAGGTCGCCGCCGGCCTGTTCGGCGCGAATCCGGTCCATTTTGTCTTCCGGTGTCGCCTCGGCGATGAACTCGTCGACACCGGCCTCGGCGGCGATGGCCGCGGCAGTGGCCGGATTGTCGCCGGTAACCATCACGGTGCGGATTCCGAATGGCCGCATGGCGGCGAGGCGCTGCGAAATGCCAGGCTTGACAGTGTCTTTGAGGTGGATGATCCCCAACAAGGTGTTCTCGTCGGCAACAGCCAGCGGGGTGCCGCCACTGGTGGCGATGCGTGCCACGATGCCATCCATATCTGGTGGCACGGTGCCGCCGTTGGCCCGTACCCAGTCGCTGACCGCTGCCACTGCGCCTTTGCGGATTTTGCGGTTTGGCAAGTCGATGCCGGACATCTTCGTCTTGGCGCTGAAGTTGACCAGGTTCGCACCGGCAATGTCGCTCGGTTGGCAGCCGTGGTGGTGCTGGGCGAACTCCACAATCGAGCGGCCCTCGGGGGTTTCGTCGGCCAGCGACGACAGGTGCGCCGCCTCGGCCAAGGCGTGCTCGTCGGTGTGGCCGACCGGGACGAACTCGGTGGCCATGCGGTTGCCGAACGTGATGGTGCCGGTCTTGTCCAAAAGCAGCGTGGTCACATCACCGGCGGCTTCCACCGCCCGCCCAGACATGGCCAGCACATTGTGGCGGACCATGCGGTCCATGCCGGCGATGCCGATAGCCGAAATCAATGCCCCGATGGTGGTCGGTGACAACAGCACCAGCAGGGCGACCAACAACACGATCGGCTGCTTGACGCCCGAGAAGATCGCGACCAACTGGAAAGTGCTGACAGCGACCAGAAAGATGAACGTCAGGCTGACCAGCACCACGGTCAGGGCCAGCTCGTTTTGCGTTCGTTGGCGGTTCGCGCCCTCCACCAACCCGATCATGCGATCCAGAAAGGTTTGCCCGGGCGGGGAGGTGATCGATACGACGATGCGGTCGGACAGCACCACGGTGCCGCCGGTGACCGCCGACAGGTCACCGCCTGATTCCCGCACCACGGGGGCCGACTCACCGGTGATGGCCGATTCGTCGACCATCGCCATTCCTTCGACGACCTCACCGTCGCCGGGAATTGCCTGCCCAGCCTCGATGACACACCGGTCGTCGACTTTCAGCTCCTGGGAGGGTGTGTCCACCACGGTGCCGTCGGGCTGCAGAATGTGGGCGACGGTTTCCTGCCGGGCGCGACGCAACGCGTCGGCGTGCGCTTTGCCGCGGCCCTCGGCCATCGCGTCGGCGAAGTTGCCGAACAGCACCGTGAACCACAAGAACAGCACCACCAGGCCGGTGAACAGGTTGTCTGTCCCACTGGATCGGGGTGCGTCGCGCACAAACAGCAGCGTGGTCCAGATGCTGCCGACATAGACCACGAACATCACCGGCTTGTGCACCATCAGTCGTGGATCGAGTTTGAGCAAGGCATCGATAATGGCTCTGCGCACGATCCGGGGATCCAGGATCGACAACTCGCGCAGCTGGCGCGTTTCGCGGCCCAGATGCCGACCGGGCGGGACAGTCGTCTGCGTCGTCATCGCTCAGACTCCGAAGTGCCCGGAAAAGTGCTCGGCCAGCGGTCCGAGGGCCAGCACCGGGAAATAGGTGAGACCCACCAAAATCACGACGATCGCCGCGAGCAGCGCGGTGAACAGCGGCGTGTCGGTACGCAAGGTCCCGGCGGTCACCGTGTACCTGCGTTTGCGCGCCAGTGAGCCCGCCAGCGCCAGCGCGGGAATGATCTCGAAGAACCGCCCGATCCACATGGCCAGACCCAGCGTCGAGTTGTACCAGAGGGTATTGCCGGCCAGCCCGGCAAATGCCGATCCGTTGTTGTGTGCGGCAGAGGTGAACGCGTAAACGGTCTCGGTCACCGCGTGCGGCCCGGTCGTGGAGATCTGGTGGGCCGCGGACGGCAGCAGCAGTGAGATCCCGGCGAACGTCAACACCGTGACCGGCAGCACCAGGATGTAGATCGCCGCCAGTGTCATGTCTCCGGCCAGCAAACGTTTACCCAGGTACATCGGCGTTCGCCCGACCATGAGCCCGGCGATGAACGCGGTGATCATCACAAAGATCAACATCCCGTAGAGACCGGTGCCGGTGCCGCCGGGAATGACCTCCCCGAGCATCATGTCCAACATCGGCAGGCCGCCGCCCAACGGCGTGTAACTCTCCACAGCGGAGTTCACCCCGCCGGTAGAGGTGCCGGTCATGGTGACGACGCCCAGCGCCGAGCCGGTCGCCCCGAGCCGCAGATCCTTGCCTTCCAGGTTGCCGCCGGGATTGGTGCCCGTGGCGGACTGGGCGACGCCGAACTGCGCGAGATGGGAGTTGCCGTGAGCCTCCAGAGCGGACACCGCGACCAACGACAGCGCATACAGGGTGACCATGGCCACGATCACCACCGTCGCTTGCCGCATGGATCCAACGAGCCGGCCGTAGGCCCACGGGAAGGCGAACGGAATTGCCGCGGCCAGCCAGATGGTGAGCACGTTGACGATCGGGTTCGGGTTCTCGAATGGATGTGCCATATTGGCGCCGAAATAGCCGCCGCCGTTGTCGCCGATCATCTCGATCGGCACCATGCTCGCCACCGGACCACCCGGAATGCTTTGCTTGGCGCCGGCTGCGGAACGTGCCCATCGATGAGATGGTCGGCACGACTTGCATCGGGTGGAAGTTGTCGATCACGCCCGCCGGCGAGCAGCACGATGGCAAACACGAAACTCAGCGGCACCAACACCCGCACCAGAGACCGCACTATGTCGACCCAGAAATTTCCCAATGTCGTTGTCCGAGTGCGGATCACGCCGCGGATGAACGCCGCTGCCAGCGCCATCCCGATGGCCGCGGACAAAAACTGGTGCACCACCAGTGCGAACATCTGACTGAACTGGCTCAGTCGTGGATTCGCCGGTGTAGTTCTGCCAGTTGGTGTTGGTCACGAAGCTGACGGCGGTGTTGAACGCCAGCGGCGGACTCACTCCGCGGAGGTGATCGGGGTTGCCCGGCAGCAGGTGTTGTACGCGAAAGACAAGGTAGTTCAGCAGCACGCCGACGACGGTCAGCGCCACCGCCGAGCCGACGAAGGCGATCCAGCGTTGCTCACCGTGTGGGTCGATGCGCAGCAGGCGGTAGACCAGCCGCTCCACGGGAAGAAACACCCGATCGCCGGGCGCTTTCTCATTGCGGTACACCTTGG
Organism: uncultured Actinomycetota bacterium; assembly: GCA_963730415.1. Lineage (GTDB taxonomy): Bacteria > Actinomycetota > Actinomycetes > Mycobacteriales > Mycobacteriaceae > Mycobacterium. The sequence goes on from CAVSSC010000024.1 coordinate 55,088, forward strand.
CGAGGTAACCGCCCAAAATCGGGGTGCTGATGACCAGCAGCGCGAACACCGCCGCGATCTGTGCCCAACTCGCTGCAGACATCTACACGTCCCCGCGCCGGACCAGCCCGTAGACCAGGTACGCACCCAGCAAGACCGCGACAAGGATTCCTGTCACATCGTCGAAAGTCATGCCGACTCGAGCTCGGTCCGCGGTGCGCCCTCACGGCCCGTCTCAGCCAGCACCGGCTCGTCGGGACCCATCAACCGATCACATGCGGCGGCGAAACCGACGGCCAGCGAAGCCAGGCCAATCAGCAGCGCAACGAATGCCAGGTCCAGCATGGCCGACCTCCGACAATTGTGAGCAGTGTTGGGATGACGGTACGACGACTCCGCCCGATACAACTGCCGGATATACGGTATCTATACGGCCCGCACTGCGCAGCCCCTCCTACAAAGGAGACTTTTGCGCGGATCCAGGGCCGTTGGACTCTGCAGTTTCCTGACCAGCCTCTATTAGCCTGGACGCTGCAACGTTTGGGTTGTGGGTGGGTGGCGCACGTCGGCCGGCGAGTTCTGCGTCGGACGCCCAAAACATCTCCCGCGCAACGCTTTTCATCCCAAGGTGCCGGTAAGGAGGAGTGCGGTGCCGCAGTGGCAAAATATTCGGGACCGCTTCCGTCCCGCTGGCACACCGGGTGCCGCCGGCCGTCCCGGCATCCCGGCGGATCGCAGCGCTGACGCGACGGCCGAGCTCACCGCAGTGCTGGCACTCCTGGACGATGCGCAAGAGGAGGCAGCGCGGACCCGCCAGGCCGCCATCGATCGGGCGCAGGAGATCCGCCGCGCCGCCCACCGGCAGGCGGCCGAACTCGTCGCGAAAGCCCGTGACGACGCCGAGAGTGTGCGAGCCCAATCGGAAGCGGACGCGCTGCGCGAAGCCGGCGCCGATGAGGACGACATGCGACGCCAGACGGAGGCCGAGATCGCCCGGCTGCGCCAGCGGGCCGACGAGCGGTTAGCGCATGACGTCGACACCGTCGCCGCTCAGGCGCGGGGGTGGCTCGATGCCCTCGTCCGCTCCGCGACGGCGGAGAGCGATAGGTGAGCGCTCAGTGGGTGGCGGGCAACGTCCGCGCCAGAGCCCTGCTCAATCGGCGGCTGGGTGTGGGGCGTGCCCGGGTCCTCGCGGCGATGAACTCGCTGACCGACGCGCAGCACGCGCTGGCCGCTACCGCTTACGGCCGCGACATCACCGTGGGACAGCCCGCGCTCGACACCGATCATGCGGTGTGTGCCGCGCTGTTGTGGCATCTGCGTGTGCTGGCCGGATGGCAACCGGCGCAGGGCGCGCAGGCCATCCGCGCGCTGGCCGCCGGCTTCGAAGCCAGCAACATCGCCGCCCACGCCCGGCGGTTGGCGGGCGCGCCGGCCCGCCCGCCCTACACGCTGGGCGCCCTGGCCATCGCGTGGCCGCGGCTGAGCGAGACCTCCTCGCTGGCGCAGCTGCGGGACATCCTGGCCCAGACGATGTGGGGCGACCCGGGATCGGAATCACCGTCGGACATCGCGCTGGCGGTGCAGATCGGCTGGGCGGTGCGGGTGGCCAACGCGGTTCCCGAGGCGCGGGACTGGGCGTACGCACGGTTGGCTTTGACGGTGGCGCGCCGGCGGCTGGTGGAACAGCGTGAGTTGCCCGAGCCGGTGCTGATGCGCGCCCGCCTGGTGTTGGGCGCGGCAGCAGCGGCCAGCTGACCTGGCGTCGTTCACCGATGCGTTTGCCACGCGGTTTCGCTGGGTGCTCGACGGCATCACCGAGGCCGACGGCTTGTGGACCGCGGAGGCACGCTGGTGGGCGCGGGTGGAAGCCGACGGGTTGGCCATGCTCGGCCGCGGCGAGTTCACCCGGGCGCGAACGATCGGGGCGGTCGCGGTGTTGGCCACCGACGCCTGGCGGTGCCGCGCTGCACTGGCAATGGCGTCGCGTGGCGGCGGCCCGATGGACGTCTACGATGTCGTCGCCTGAACGGGCTGAACGCCTGCGTGCCGTCGCGCGGCGTTTTACCCCGGCTCGCATGCAGCGCATCGCGGTGGTCGCGCGGGCGGACACGCTGCGCGATGCGCTGGTGGCGGTGGCCGGATCCGGCAGCGTCGAGCTCGACGACCCCGCCGACAGCACTGGCGCACCGAGTCAGGCAGCGCGGGCGCTGCAGCGGATGGGCGCGCACCCCGATTCGGCGCACGGCAGCGCTGCGGTGCTGTTGTCGGCCAACGCGCCAGACGTCGCCGACCTGGAGAGCGCTGGGCGCGCGGATCTGCTAGCCGGTGAGGCGCAGCTGCAGCGGTACGCCGCGGGCGCGGTGCGCCGCGGCGACGTGACAGCCGTCCCGGGCTGGTGTCCGGCCGACCAGCTACCCACGCTGAGCGCTCGCCTGGACACGACCGGGGCGGCCGCCGTGCCGCTACCCACCCCGCCCGGGGTGGATCCGCCGACGCTGCTCACCACCAGGCCCGGGCTTTCCGGCAGCTTCTCGGCGCTGGTGCGCACCTATGGCACCGTCCCGTACCACGACATCGACCCCACCGTGTGGGCCGGGCTGGCCTACGTGGTGATGTTCGGGATGATGTTCGGTGACGTCGGCCACGGACTGCTGCTTGTCGTCGCCGCGGTCATGATCAGGCTGGGCTGGATCCGCCGGTTCCCGTCGCTGCGGCCGATGTGGAGTTTCATCGGTGCCGCCGGGATTGCGGCAAGCGTCTTCGGGGTCCTGTACGGGGAATGCTTCGGCCCGACCGGCCTGGTGCCGGTGGTGTGGCTGGCCCCGCTGGATGATCCGCTGCGGTTGCTGCTGGTCGCGTTGGCCGTCGGGGCGGTGTTGCTCGGGGTCGCCTACACCGTGGGGGCAATCAACCGCTGGCGTGAGGGCGGGTTTCGGCTGGCCGTCTACGCGCCGTCGGGGATTGCGGGGGCGACGGTGTTCGCCGGCGCCGGCGCCGTGCTGGGCGGCTACATGATCGGCCCCCGGCTGCTGGTGGCGGTTGGGCTGCTGCTGTGCGCGGTCGGTCTGCTGCTGGCGCTGATCGGTCTGTATGCCGAGTCCGGTGGCGGCGCAGCCGGACTGCTGCAGGCCGGGATCGGCGGGCTGGATTTGGTGGTGCGTCTCGGGTCCAACCTGGTGTCGTTCGCGCGTCTGGCAGCGTTCGGCATGACTCACGCCGCGCTTGGCTGGGTGGTGTGGCGCGGGACGACGGCACTGTGGGCGCACAGCTGGATCGGCGCGGTGGGGGCGGTGGTGCTGTTCGTTGTGGGCAACGCGGTGGCGTTCGCGCTGGAGGCGTTGGTGGCAGGCGTGCAGGCGCTGCGGCTGGAATTCTATGAATTGTTTTCGCGTGTATTCATCGGTGAGGGTCGGCCGTTCCGGCCCTGGATTGTCCCGGTGATCGAAATGGAGGCGGCATGTTGACCTGGGTTATCGCTTCACCGGCGCTGATTACCGGATTCGCGGTCAGCTTGATGCTCTTGCGTCGCCGGGGCCGGCTGGCGGTGCAGCTGTTCTGGGCGGTCAATGCGGTGCTGGTGGTTGCGGCGCTGGTGGTGCTGGTGCAGGCGTTGACCGCTGGGCCGGCGGCGGCGGAAACGGCCGCGGCGGCCGGACCGGGCAGCGCGAGCAGCAACTGGGCGGCGCTACTGGGCGCGGCGATCGCGGTCGCGGGGTCATCGATCGGCGCGGCGATCGCCGTGGCATATACCGGCGCGGCGGCGCTGGCGGCGCTGAGCGAGCGGCCAGAGTTGTTCGGCCGGGCGATGGTGATCGTCGGGTTGGCCGAGGGCATCGCCATCTACGGGCTCGTCGTGGCGGTCATCTTGATCCAGCGGGCCTGACGTGGGAGCCGTCGTCGTGATCGGTGAGCCGGCGTTGGTGTCCGGTTATGCGATGGCGGGCGCGACCACAATGCCCGCCCAGGGCCTGGACGAGGTGCGCCGGGCATGGGAAAGCCTGCCATCCGGCACAACGCTGGTCATCCTGACCGCGGCGGCCGCTGACGCGCTGGGCGGCCGGCTAAGCGGGGACCCGCTGACCGCCGTGATGCCCGCATGAGTGCGCTGAACGCCGAGAAGGCGATGGCGGCGCTGCAGCCGGTGCGACGGCGACCTGCTGGAGTGCGCCCGCGCTGACGGCGAACGCGAAATGGCCGAAGCGCAGCAGGAAGCCCAACGCGTTCTCGCTGCGGCCCGCGACCAAGCCGCGCAACTGGCCGAAACGGCCCGTGCCGCAGGGCGGGCCGCGGCGGAAACGGTGGGCGCCCAGCGACGCGCGGCGCTGCAGCGGGAGCTGCGCGGTGCGGTGCTCGCGGCCCGGTGCGACGTTTACCAGCGGTGGTGTCGGCGCAGCACCGAAGCCGTGCTGCGGTTGCGTGACGACCCCGCCTACCCACAGTGGGCTGCCGCCCTGCGGGCCGCCGCGCAGGCGACACTGGGCGCCGACGCGCAGCTCAGGGAGCACCCCACCGGCGGTGTGGTGGCCGAGGCCGGTCAGCGATGCATCGACCTGAGCCTGGCCGGCATTGCCGCCCGGGTGCTCGACGACACCACTGCCCAGCCGGATGAGCCGTGGTCGTAGCGGACGCGGCCCGGGTGGTGCGAGTGTCGGGACCGCTGGTGGAAATCGACGCCGCCGCCCCGCTGGCGATGCATGAGCTGGTAACGCTGGGAACCGAGCGAATCCCCGCGGAGGTGGTCGCGATCCGCGGTCAGCAGGTGACCGTACAGGCCTACGAGTACACCGGCGGCCTGGGGCCCGGCGCCGGCGTCGTGGCGCTGGGCCGCCCGTTGTCGGCGTCGCTGGGACCCGGGCTGCTGGGCGGGGTGTTCGACGGGTTGCTGCGCCCGCTGCACACCGCGCCGACCTGGTTGGCGCCCGGCCATGACAGTGAAATCGACCACTCGACATGGCATTTCGAGCCGAGAGCGACTATCGGCGCCGAACTTACGGCCGGTACCGTGCTTGGCGTGGTACCCGGCGCCGGATCGGTGCCACACCGTGTGCAGGTTCCCGCCGGGGTGTCGGGCAGGCTGGACTGGATCGCCGCCGCTGGTGATTACGCCGCCGATGAGGCGATCGCCACAGTTGGCGGACAGCCGGTGCCCATCGCGGTGCGGTGGCCGGTGCGACAGGCACGGCCGTATCGGCGTCGACGCGACGACGCCGTCGCGCTGACCACCGGCCAGCGGGTGGTCGACTTGCTGTTCCCGATCGCCCGGGGCAGCACCGCCGCGGTGCCGGGCGGTTTCGGCACCGGCAAAACGGTGCTGCTACAACAGATCGCGAAGTGGTGCAACGCCGACGTCATCGTGTATGTCGGCTGCGGTGAGCGCGGCAACGAGATGGCCGAGATCGTCGCCGACATGCGCGAGTTGAGCGATCCACGCACCGGTGGGCGGCTGGTGGACCGCACCGTGATCATCGCCAACACCTCGAACATGCCGATGATGGCCCGCGAGGCCTGCATCTACACCGGTGTCACTGTCGCGGAGTACTACCGCGACATGGGCTATCACGTGGTGGTGATCGCCGACTCGACGTCTCGGTGGGCAGAAGCATTGCGCGAGTTCGGATCTCGGCTGGGGGAGCTGCCCGCCGAGGAGGGCTATCCGGCCAACCTGTCCTCCGAACTTGCGGCGTTCTATGAGCGCGCCGGCTACGTCGACACTCTCGGCGGGGATACCGGCTCGGTGACGGTGTTGGGAGCGGTGTCGCCGCCGGGTGGGGACCTGTCCGAGCCGGTCACCGTGCACACCGAGCGGTTCGTGCGCTGTCGCTGGTCCCTGGACCGGGACCTGGCCTACTCGCGCCATTACCCTGCCGTGTCGTGGTCGGCGTCGTTTTCCCGTGACGCCGAAGCGCTCGGCACCGCCGGCGTCGTTGCCGGTGAAGACAGCGGCTGGCCTGTCCGCCGCGCTCGGGTGCTGGATCTGCTGACCGAGTCCGATCGCCTGGCCGCGCTGACCGAGCTGGTCGGCGTGACAGCGCTGCCCGACAGCGAGCGGATGGTGCTGGTGGCCGGGCGGCTGCTGCGGGAAGCCGTGCTGGCGCAGAATGCCCAAAACCCCAACGACGCGCACTGCGGATCCGAGAAGACCGCGGCGCTCGTCGACGCGGTGCTGGCGGTAATCGACACCTGCCGTGAACTGGTCGCCGGAGGTGTGGCGGCGCAGCTGATCGAGGAGACCGACTTCGGCAAGCTGATCCGCGCCCGCGACGATGCCGGACCCGACGACACCGCGGTGGTGGTTCAACGGCGAAACCAGATCGTCGAGACGCTGCGTGAGCTACCGCGATGACCCGCCCGTTGCCGCGATGGGTGGAATACCGCGGTGTGCGTGAGTTGCGCGGTCCGCTGGCCGTGGTTGGCGGTGTCGCCGGTGTGGGGTGGGACGAGTACGTGGTCATCACGCTGGCCGACGGCTCGGTGCGGCACGGGCTGGTGCTCGACGTGAACCGCGACGTGGCGCTCGTGCAGGTCATGGAAGGCACGTCGGGAATGGACGCCGTCAGGGGCTGCATACCGGTTCAGCGGCGAGCCGCTGCGCATCCCGGTGGGAACCGCCTGGCTGGGCCGCACCTGCAACGGCCGCGGCGAACCGATCGACGGCGGGCCGCCGGTGACGGGAGCGCAGCGGGTGTCGGTCAACGGCGACCCGCTCAACCCGACGCAACGCGACGCTCCCTCGGAGCCGGTGCTGACCGGCGTGTCGGTGATCGATGCGCTGACCACCCTGGTACGGGGCCAGAAACTGCCGGTCTTCTCGCTGCCCGGGCTGCCCCACCTGCGCCTGGCGTGTCAGATCGCCGCGCAGGCCAGTGCCGGCGGCGAGCCGTTCAGCGTGGTGTTCGCCGGCATCGGACTTCCGCACGCCGACGTGGCCTATGCCCGCAATGTGCTCGAATCACGAGCCGCCGCAGGGGAGTTGGTCTTGCTGCTGAACGCCGCCGACGACCCGGTCATCGAGCGGATCCTCACCCCGCGCATCGCGCTGACCATCGCCGAGCATCTGGCGTTCGACACGTCGCGGCAAGTATTGGTGGTCATGACGGACATGACCAGCTACGCCGAGGCGCTGCGGGAAATCTCGGCAGCCCGCGGTGAAATGCCGGCGCGGCGCGCTTATCCCGGCTATCTCTACAGCGACCTGGCCTCGCTCTACGAGCGGTGCGGCAAAATCGTCGGACGGCCCGGCTCGGTGACGGTGCTGCCCGTGTTGACGATGCCCGGCGGCGACATCACCCACCCGGTGCCGGACCTGACCGGCTACATCACCGAAGGGCAGATCATCTTCTCCGCACAGATGCATCTGCACAACATCTACCCGCCGGTGGACGCCTTGTCGTCGCTGTCGCGGCTGATGCGCCGTGGCGCGGGGGCTGGCCGCACGCGTGACGATCACCTGCCGCTGGCGGCACAGCTGCTTGCCTCGTTGGCCCGCGCACGGCAGATTAGCGCGCTGGCCGAGCTGATCGGGCCCGACGCCCTCACCGCCACCGACCGCAGCTATCTGCTGTTCGAGGACGATTTCGCCGCGAAGTTGGTCAATCAACGTCCCGACGCCGCACGACCGCTCGACGAAACCCTCAACCGGGCATGGGAGGTACTCGCGCGGTTGCCGCGCAGTGAACTGGCGATGCTGCCCTCCGGCCTGCTCGAGGCACACCGGCCCGACAGCGTGCAGGAGGCGTGATGGCGGCGTTATCGCGTCCCCCGGGGAGGATGGGCCGGCTGTGGGTGCTCAACCGGCTCGACCTCGCCGAGCGTGGGGTGACGCTACTCGAGCAGAAGCTGCACTTGCTGACCGCACTGCAAGAAGAGCTGCAGCGCAAGGCCGAACAAAGCCGCCACGACTGGCAGCAGGCGTGCCGCGAGGCCGACATGTGGGGGCTGCGCGCGGTGCTGCTGGGCGGCCAAAACGCGATCGATCTGGCCGTGACCACCGCGCCGGCGTCGGTCACCGTGCAGTGGGCCGTGACCGCCGGGGTGCGCTACCCCGACGTCGCCGCCTGCGTATTACCGCCCGAAAACGATCCGGCCGTCATTTACCCGACCTCCGCTTCTGTGCAGGCCACGCGCGCGTATCGAGCGGCGGTTGTTGCCGCGGCCAAATGCGCCGCAGCACAAGCGGCTTTGAGAACCGTCGAGCAAGAGGTTTACACCACCCGGCTGCGGGCGCGCGCCCTGAGCAGACACTGGCTACCGCTGCTACAACAGGAGTTGGCCCGCATCGAGTTAGAGCTGGAAGAGGAGGATCGCGACGGCGCGATCAGGGTGCGACTCGTCGGCCGTCAGCGCGGCTTAGAGCACTGACACGCGGTTGCTGCTCCTGGCTGGCTCATGTCGAAGCCGTACGCCTCCACGCTCACGTTAATGACCTCAGTCACGATCTCTTCGCCCGCAGCTGGAACCGTGCTCCCGCTGCTCTCCACGCAGATCTCATGGCGGCAGTCGCAATTGCCACCCGCGATCCTGGTATCAGCTGAGCGGTTAGCCGTCCGCGATTTGGCTAAACCCGGATCCGCTCATGCAGGTTGTCGCTGCAGGGCATCGCTAACGTGAAGAAGACCAGTAAGACCGAAGTGCCGGGTGCGGGAGGCGCACCGGACAGCGGGGGCAAGGCGGACTAGCTCTGCCTCGCATCGCCCGTCTCAAATCAGACGACATACGAGAGTCTCAAAAGTCAGTCGCAGCTCGGTGCCACCAACCAGCGCCGCGAAAGCAGAGGGTGTGTGGCATTTGGTGGCGCGCTACCTAGACATTCACGCGGGAGTCAGCAGGAATCCCAGTCCAAGCAAAAACTGACTACAAGATTAGGTACGGCCGCTGGGAGGCATTCTGGCCTTGCTTCGGCGAGCAGACCGCGACCGGCTCCGGGAGTTCGGCATACACGAGTCGGACGGCGCTCCTGACGAAAAGGAGCGCCGTCCGAAGCACGAACCACCTGGTTACCAAGCGTGCATGATGGCGGGGTGAAATGTGGCCTCGGCGTCAGGAGACATTTCCCTGCCTGACGCAAGCCCACCGCGCTGTGCCCAGTTGATGGGCTTTGCTTCGCGTGGGTGCCTAGTGTTCATGCTGGGCGCCACAGCCGAGAGGAGGAATCTTCTCTTCCGGTCCGACCTTGGTCTGCCGTGGATCCGTTCTTTCAGTCTACGCCTGTCCAGGTAAGCAACAGGAGTTGGGTCGAGCGTTCGACGGGCATCTCGCCGACCATCACCAATTCCTGTGCGCGCAACCGACATCGACGAGCAGATCGAGGCGCGTCTGGCCCCTTTCATGTGGAAGGCGATCCTGGACACCAGGGTTCTCATCGCCGAAGACCTGGGCGCAGCGCCGACACCCCTGGTGCACGCGCCGGTGGAGTGCTAAACCAGAAGGAGCGCAGCCAGCCGACACCCGTCGCGATGGCGCGGTGCGGCAACCGACATGTAGGAGGTGGTTGCTGTGCTTCATCCCGATCCATTCCGTGACATCGACAGACTCGCCGCGCAGCTGCTCGGTACATCGCCCGGATCCGCCCGAGTCCCACTGGCCATGCCGATGGACCTCTACCGCTCCGGTGATCACTACGTGCTTCACGCCGACCTCCCGGGCGTGGACCCCGCTTCGGTGGACGTCAGCGTTGATGGCGGCATTCTCACCGTGACGGCACAACGCAGCGAACGCACCGAACACGACGTGCAGTGGCTGAGCTCCGAGCGCTTCACCGGCAGTTACCTGCGTCGCCTGTCCCTTGGTCAGGACATCGACGCCGACCATATCGCCGCCACCTATCAGAACGGGGTGCTGACGGTAACCCTCCCCGTGGCGGCAAGGGCCAAGCCGCGCCGCATCGAGATCAGCCACGGGGCACGTGAGGAAACAAAGATCGTCGAGCCCAGCGACTCATCCGACCAGCACACCACGCCCTAACCTCTCTTCACCGGACGGGGTCCAGGCGGGTCATGCCGCCGGGCTTGGCAATTGGTGATGCCCATTTCGCATCGAGTGCGCCAACGCACCCGGAGCTCTTCACCGAGGCCATCGTCCTCCACGCAGCGACAGGGTGACCGGAGTTTGTCCCTCGCCGACAGCGGCGGACTTGATATCGAAGGGGAGCGCAGTCGGTGCCACATCGATGCAGCGGCAACGCCTCGCTTATCTATGAGACTTGCGCGCCCGCGCGGGCAGGATCTCCGCAGATAAGGGACTTGCGCTGCCTGCTGCCGCCGCTCGACACGCCGGATGCGCCGGTCGCCGAAATTGCAATGTGAATCTGGACGATCTCGACCGGGATCGTCCAGATCTAAATTGCGAACCCCTGCAAGCGCCCGGCACTGCACGCAATCAGCACAAACCAACCCCAAAATGGAATTGGTCCACCACCGAAAGAGAGACCCATGACCGACACGCCCGAAGACCTGCCGTCGCCCGACGAGTTCCGGAGGAAGATGGCCCACGTCGACCGCGAGTTCGCGGATGCCCGCCGGTACCTGTCGGCGTTGTGCGCCGAAGACAATCAGGCGCTCGGTGCGCTGATGGTGGAGATCCACCGCAGCGGACGGGCCATGAACGTCTTGGCAGCGATGGCGGTACAGGCCCTCGACTTCGCCCACCTGTCCGCGGACCGCCTCGGCGGCGATGTCCAGAAGTGGCTCGACGAGGCGGCGATCGCCCAGGACACCGCCGAGACCGAGCGGGACCAGACCGAGCTCGGCGGCGAGGGATAACCTTCGGGGCTGTACCTGACCGATAGACCGGTGTCGGTGGCTAGGGGTTGGTGCAGCACAAGCGCTGTTGCCATGGCTGGCGACTCCCTCGGGGTCGGTGCGAGTGACTGCCGCGACCGTTGACGGGGAGCGGCTGGCCCCAACACTCCCTGATTTGTCATGTCTCGAAAGAGACGGCATACGAGAGTCTCAAAACTCTGTGCCGGAGTCACCGTGAACGCCGACGGCCCCTTGTGGAAGTGTCCAACCGCCTATCCTTCGAGAACTTGGAAACGCTAGGGGCCGGATCGGTGGAGGGTCCGATGACGGCCATAGCAGCATGCCGGACATGTGTCACCGAGCCCCTAGAGGACGCCCGATTTTGCCATGGGTGTGGCTCGCCAGTCGGCGACGCCGATACCCGCGCGGAGTACAAGCAGGTGACGGTGCTGTTCGCCGATATGGTGCATTCGATGGACATCGCCTCGGCCGTCGGTGCAGAGCGGCTGCGGGAGATCATGGCCGACCTCACTGACCGCTGTGCCGCAGTTGTAGAGCGCGACGGCGCGACGGTGGACAAGTTCACCGGCGACGGGATCATGGCCGTGTTCGGCGCGCCGGTTGCGCTGGAGGACCACGCCGTTCGTGCCTATCTAGCGGCGTTAGGGGTTCAGGAGGAGACGAAGCGGCTCGCCAGTTGCCCGTTCTGGCGTTTCATCCGGCTCACGCAGAACCGGAATCCCATTCGCCAGGCGATGTCGGCCTGTACGCCCGCCTTGTTCAGGTAGGACTCCCAGTCTTGGCGGCGGAAGCTGCGGGCGATGGATATCACTCCGTCGCTGACGGTGATGCGGTGCCAGCCCATCGCGGCACCCAAGAGCTGGAAGCCGTAGAAGGCGACCGAGTTGCGGTGGAGATCGGCGATGTGCCAGCCGCGCACCGAGTTGGCCTCCACCCAGCGCAGGAACTTCACCACATCCTCGTCGGTGAGGTGGTGCGTGAACTGCGAACTGACCACGAGGTCAAACGGCGCCGCCGGCGTGTAGTCGAAAACGTCGCCGGTGAGGTAGTCGATCCGCATGCATAACGGCGTTGCGTCGCGCGCGGCCTTGGCGCTTCGCGGGTTCAGGTCGATACCTGCGAGCTCTACCTTGATAGCGCGCCGGCACGCCCATGCTGCGATGGCGCGCAGCAGATCCCCGTCCCCGTAACCCACATCCAGCACGGAAAACTCGGTCATGCCACGGGTAGCCTGCGCCAGCCAGCGCAGGGTCGGCCGATGAGTCATGGTGAGCCGGTTGATGACGGCCAGCTCGGTCCTGCACTGCCGGTAGTCCGCGGGGTCGGTATCGGCGGCGTCCAGCTCTTCGGGCAGGGTGCTGCGGATTGAGAGGTCCATTATTCGTCCGTTCGGGTGTGCCGCGAATACACCGATCCGTGCAGCCCGCGCTGCACTAGCTGCCGAATGGCTTCGTCTCGGGATAGGTCCTCTGCCTCGGCGTACTGGTCAACCTGAGTCAGCAGATCATCGCCGAGGCGAACGTTGATGTTTCTGCCGATCTCGCGCCTTGCTGTCATGCTATGAAGATCCACGAGCCGGATGGTATTGCGCGTCGTGCACGGCCGCAGCCAATTGCTCATTCCCTCATCGCCGGGGCCGCCCACGTCGTCTTGAAACAGACGACATACGAGGGTCTCAAAACTCTGTGCCGGAATCACCGTGAACGCGGACAGCCGGGTGACGGCATCAGAAGGTCAGGCAGGGATCCATTAGGAGCTGGCGCGGCTAACTCTCCTCGGGCCAATAGCCTTGCGACTCAAGACCATCGTCCCAATCGTCCCACCTCTCGTGGCGTCGGTGGCGGGGAGCGATAATGCGCCGTCGCAGCTCCAGCAGCAGCTCCTCGGTGGAGGCCCGGGACAGAGCGTCGGCGGCGGCGTGGGATACCGGGTTTAGGGTGGGGTGGCGCAGCTTGACCACCAGTTCTTTGGGCTCTCCGCCCGCCAGGATGCTGTCGACGCTTCCAGGTGCCCATCCGAGCTTGTTTTCCAACATGGCGTAGGTGCCCGGGCTGGCCTTGCGCACGCCGTTTTCGATGTCGGAGAGGGTGCGCACGGTGAACTGCAGACTGTTGGCGAAGTCAGTGCGGTTGCGGTAGCCCAGCGCGACGCGCCTGCTCACGATGTAGTGGCCGAGCCGTTCCAGGGCATGTCGGTCCATGGACCGATCATGACGCGCCACCGGCGGCAATGTCGAGTCACCACGCCCATTTGTTTCCGTACAGCGCACGAAAGAGTGGAAATTATTTCCGTGGCACTCCTGCCAAATCGGCCCTGACCTGGGTAATCGTGTCCCAGAACAGTTCCTCCACCTTCTCCCGGTTCAGGCCAACCACTTCGACCCTCGGCACGCCTGCCAGTTCCCGGCGCACCAGCTTGGCCTCCGGCAGGGTGTCGCCGGTCCACCATTCCCGGCGGATGTCGAAGTCGTCGAAGCGCTCACCCTCGCGTGTGTGCCGCAGCTGACCACGACGCTTGCTGACCGGCACGCGCGCCCACCACTCCGCCCGCCAGTAGGGGCCGTCGTAGGCACCCGGCGGGGCCCCGGTCTGCCATTCCTCGACGTGAACGGGTTCGTTGGGCGCAATACCGTTGTAGTCCTGCGCGAACCCGTACGCCTGGTCACTGTCGAGGTACACCCGTTCGATGCGGTAAGTGTCGCCGCCGCCCGCCGTTACCACATACACCGTCGTCATCGACGCCTCCCGGGTCCGCTGGTGGACTCCAGTGTGCCAGCCCCAATGGCCACGTCCGACAAACCGGCCCGGACATCGCGGGAGGCAATTCGAGGAAATCCGTGCCGCTGAATTGCCGTCAGTCACCGAGTGTGAGGCACCCCACGCGGAAGTTGCTACCATATTAGTGATATTGTTGCCGTTTGATTCCTGCTGTTGCAGGCACCTATAACGACACCACGCGGGAGAACCTTGTGACGTATGCGTGCATTAGTCCGGCGGCCGAAGCCCGCATCGCGTGGGTGTCGAAGGCGCGGTGTCTTTCCGCCGATCCCGACGAACTCTTCGTTCGCGGAGCGGCGCAGAGGAAAGCGGCTGTTATTTGCCGGCGCTGTCCCGTCGTCGCCGAGTGCCTCGCCGACGCGCTCGACAACCGGATTGAGTTCGGTGTTTGGGGCGGCATGACCGAACGCCAGCGGCGGGTGTTGCTCAAGCAGCACCCTGAAGTGGTCTCCTGGTCTGAGTTCTTCGCCGCCCAGCGCAAGCACCGCAACACCGACTAACCGGCGTAACCAACCACTGGAAGGACTGGCACCCCTTGCCGACCGCCTACGGGCGGCGGCGAGAAGTTAGTAGCGACCTCAAGCGCAGAACCCAGCCGCACGAGCTTGGAAGCAGCGGGCGTGATGAAGACGTTCTCCACACCATGTCTGGTGCGCGTCGTGGTGCGGAAGTTAGACCGCCTGGGCCGCAATACATTGCACAGTCTGGAGACCGTCAAGGCACTAACGGGGTCGTGGCGTCACCCTGGTGTCCACCACTGACGGCATCGACTCCAGCACTGCCGCGGGCCGAATAATGATTGGAGTCTTAGGGTCTTGCCGGATACGAGTGCGAGGCTGGTAAGGGAGTGCGCTGCCCTCAAGCGGCAGACTGACCGCATCTATAGATAAGGAAGAAGCGTGGCTCTCAGTTTCGAGAACGTCATTGGATCCAAGTATCTGCTGTTGACGACATTCACCAAGGACGGACGCCCCAAACCGACAGCGATCTGGGGTGTGCCCGATGGCGACAAGCTGCTGGTCATCACCGACGACGGGTCGTGGAAAGTCAGGCGGATCAACAACACACCCAGGGTGACGATCGCCAGGAGTGGATCGTTGGGCAAGCCCAAGAGCGATCCGGTCGAAGGGGTTGCCCGGGTCCTGCCGAAGTCGGAGACGCGGCGCGTCTACAACGCCGTGCTCAGGCGGTACTGGTATCACGCCTGGTGGTTCTATGCGCATTCGATCGTCCGCGGCGGCATCGACAAGGTGCACGTCGGCCTTGAGATCAAACCCGCCGCCTAGGAACCACCGCGGCTAGGGTTGACCCGTGACGCAGGACCGGACCCGGACCTCACCGCCGATCTTGGCGTTGGTCGCAGCGGCCCGCGTCGGGGTGGGAGCCGCCATGCTCCTAGCGCCGGAGAAGTTTTTCTCGCCCGATTCGGGGACCGAAACGCTGCTTATGCAAACGATCGGGATTCGCGACGTGGTCCTCGGGTCGGGTGGCTGTGCCGCCTGGTTGCGCGGTGGCGACGGTGAGTTCCGGCGCTGGGCGACCGTTGGTTTGATCAGCGATAGCGCCGACCTTCTGCTTGGGCTACGCAGCAAGCCCCTTGTCGGTACCAAGAGCGCTCTGATCGCCACCCTGGCCCCCGTGCCATTCGTCGGCGCTGGCGTGCTCGGCTTGGTCCGGAGCCTGAAAAGGGCCAGTGCGGCCTGCGGCGCTTAGCCGCTTTGCGAACGAAGGGCCTCGAAGGTGTCGGCCACGGTTTCCTGTGGATCCCGATAGGTGATGCCGAGTTCTCGCTCGCTGGGCGAATCATCGGACGCCGGCATCTGCGTGTAGTACTGCATCCCCGCAGAGGTGAAGGGCGTATCGAAGGGCAGAAACCGGCCCGCCCGATCCAGTACCGCCCCCGCAACGCGCAGCGCGGTGTCCGGAATCGGAACGGCGACCATTGGAGTCCCGGCGACTTGGCCGAGCATCGTCGCAAGCTCGGACGCGGGAACCCGATGACCACCCGCGGTGTAGCGGCGCGGCCCGCGCCCGGGCTCCAATAGCGCCGCGTGCAACGCGGCCAAGTCCCGGACGTCGACGATCAACCATGCCGCGCTCCGCCCCGGGATCGCATGCATTTGCAGGGCCGCCTTGACGCCTTCGCCGGCCTCACCGAATTGATCGCCGGCTGGCGGACCGAGAACCATGCCGGGATAGGTGATGTTCACCGGTGCGCCTGCGTCCTGCAAACCGCGGGCATAAATCTCGACCTGCGCCTTAGATGTTCCGTATCCGTCTGCTCCACCGACGACCGGCAGGTCCGCCGTCAGCGTCTCCAAGCCCGGATGGAACAGCGCGGTGAAGCTCGACACGTGGATGATCGGATCCAAACCGAGCTCGACGGACTGACCGAGGACGTTTTGGGCGCCCTGCATGTTGGTGGTGAGCATCTGGGTTGTCTGACGCGGGTCGGTGGCAACCAAAGCGGCACTGTGCACAACGGCGTCGCATCCGCGCAGCGCGTCCCGTACCGAGACGCGATCGGTGATGTCGCCGACGGCGAAGTCCGACACGTCGACGCCCAGCTTGGCGATGGAGGTCTGCAGTCGCGCCGGATTCCGCACCAGGAACCGGATGGAGTGCCCCGCGTCTGCGATGGCCTTGGCGGTCCACCCACCCACAAATCCCGTACCGCCTGTGATCAGAACGCGCATGGTGCGATTGTGCAACCCCGAGACCGTCCGCCCTACAGGTGGCTGGAGGCGAAGTCGGCGGCTTGGCCGGTCATGCCGTTCACCGTATAGGCAACGTGTGCGATGGGGTCGTTGCCGTTACCGCAAACCGCGTCGCCCTGTGCGCACAACTCAATTGTCTTGGGCTGATACAGCGGGCCGATGATGAGCGCGGGCGCACGGTACTTATCCAGGAATTGACCCGATGGCGTTCCGAATAGCGTGACCGCGGCGATGTGGTTCGCTATGTCCGGTGGCATCGGCGGGGGTACCGCTGACGCTGGTACGCCCGCCGGCACGGCAGCCGAAGTGACGTAACCCGCTACCGCTGCGCCCTGGGAGTATCCGCCGAGTACCTCCCTGGTCTTGGGGCAGTTCGCCGCCATGGACTCGAGATGAGATGCGGTGTCACGGATCCCATCGATGACAGTCAACGGGAAATTGCTGTTGGAAAAGTCAGTGCTGGCGGGGTAATTGACCGGATAAACCCCGAGCGACTTAGTGCCGATCTGCGTGCGCAACATGTCGACAAATGACTGCCCTACCCCGCCGATACCGGGCGGCTCGCCGGAGCCGCGGGCGAATATCACCTCGACGTCGGGACACGGATCGGCAGATGCCGACGGGGCGGGAGCGCTTGACAACATCGAACTGGCTATTACCGCCGCTGCTCCGACGGCCGCGGGGAGCCGGCAGACCCCGTTGACCGCGATTGATTTGAAGACGTTCATTCCACCATTGTTCGGCAATCGCGGCTGGACCGCGGCGCATTTAAACCGGCAAGCTCGTAGGCCTTCCAACAAACCTACTTCTTGAAGGCGTCCTTCACCTTTTCGCCGGCATCTTTCAGGCTGGACTTCGCCTGATCCACCCGGCCTTCATTCCTGGTGTCATCGTCCCCGGTGGCCTTACCGATGGTTTCTTTGGCCCGGCCGCCCAGATCCTCGATCTTGTTCTTCAACTTGTCTTCGTTGCTCATGCTGGTGTGGCTACCCGGCAGCGGGATATTGAAACCCCGCCCTGTCATCATGGACTTCGTGAGCACCGCAGTTGTGGTGGCAATAGTGGCGGGGTTGATGCTGCTGGGCATCGGCATGGTGATCAATCAGCTGCTTCGACTGAGGAAGTATTTGAAGGACTCGCCGACCGACCACGCGCCCGACGGAGAACCCGGCGAGCCCCCTGGGTCGGCTACCCCCTGATCCCGCGTCTGTTCGGAGCACTTCTGAGACTGATAGCTTCATTCTCGTGATGGCACCACATCGAGGTGATGCCGCTGCGGCGATAGCAGGGTTGAACACCCAAGGCGTGACGGCACAGTGACACCGTCGACTCTTCTGGTAACCGACGATGGCTTGCCAAGCGGTGTGTCCGGTGCTGCGGATCCCCATTTCGCAAACGTCATCAAGCTGTTCTCACAGCTGTTTCCCGGTCGCCGCTTCGGTGGGGGAGCGCTTAGCGTCTACGTCGACGGCGTGCCCGTGGTCGACGTCTGGACGGGGTGGTCGGACCGGGCCGGCACCCAGCGCTGGACCGCCGACACCGGCGCCATGGTGTTCTCGGCAACCAAGGGTGTCGCGTCGACAGTGATTCACCGGCTGGCTGACCGGAGCCTGCTGTCCTATGACGAGCCCGTCGCCGAATACTGGCCCGAGTTCGCGGCCAACGGGAAGGCCGAAATCACGGTTCGCGACGTCTTGCGGCACCGATCGGGGTTGTCGCATCTGCGGGGCGTCACCAAGACGCAGTTGATGGACCACCTGCTCATGGAGGAGCGCCTGGCCGCTGCGCCCGTCGATCATCTGCGAGGTGTGCAGGCCTATCACGCGTTGACCTACGGATGGCTCCTGTCGGGTCTGGCCAGGGCGGTGACGGGGAAAGGGATGCGTGAGCTGATCCGCCAGGAGGTCGCACGCCCGCTCAACACCGACGGATTGCATCTCGGCCGCCCTCCGGAAGGCTCGCCGACCAAGCCGGCACAGATCCTGATACCGCACGGAAGACTGCGCACCCCGGTGTTCAACTTCATCGCACCGAAGGTGGCCGGTCTGCCGTTCTCTGGCGCCCTCGGCGCGATGTACTTCCCTGGCGTCGTATCCCTGATCAAGGGGGATACCCCGTTCCTGGACGGCGAGGTCCCCGCCGCCAACGGCGTGGTGACCGGCCGCGGCTTGGCGAAGATGTATGCCGTGCTGGCCAACGACGGCCGCATCGACGGCAAAAAGTACCTGTCCAAGGACTTGGCGCGCGGTCTGACAGGGCAGGCGCGGCGTAAGTGGCCTGACGCGAACATGGTGGTGCCCATGCCTTTTCACCTCGGCTACCACGAATCGCCGGTTCCTGGCTTACTTCGCGGTTTCGGACACGTCGGTCTGGGTGGAACACTCGGTTGGGCCGACCCCGAAGCCGGTAGCTCGTTCGGTTTCGTCCACAACCGGTTGTTGACGCCGTTGCTGTTCGACATGGGATCGTTTGCGGGCCTGGCCCGTCCGCTGCGCAATGCCATCGAGGCCGCCCGTGATCAGGGCCCGCTCGCGGTGCCGCCGCTCGGCGCCCCCTACACCAAACCCGCTCGGCGACGCGTGACCGTTCCCGAGACGGCGTTATCGGCGGACGGCTAGCTCTACAGCCGAGCGGCGACAAGCGCTGCGGCTTGAGCCGTCATCCCGGACTGAACATACGAGTTGTGCGCAAAGATGTTGATGTTGATGCCGCCGGAGCATGCCGGGTCGCCATCGGCGCACATGTCGATGGTCTTTGCGCTGTAAGGCGGGCCGATCGGTGGGAACACGGCGCCCCACAAGAGACCCGCGAGTGGGCTCGTCGGATTGCCGAAGACGGCGATCGCCCCGACATGATCAGGTGCCTTGGGCGCCATGGCCTTGGTGGCCAGATCGATGACGCCCGCGCCCTGGGAAAACCCGCCGAGCACCATTCGGGTGCTGGGGCATCGCCCAATCATGTCCTGCACGTGAGCAACCAGGTCGTCGGTACCGTTCTGGGCGCTCGCCGCCAAATCCCCTGTCGCAGGGTAGTTGACGGGGTAGACACCCATCGATCGCCCGGAAATCTGGGAGCCGAGCGAGTCGATGAACGCTTGGCCCACATTGCCGACGCCGGGGGGCTGGCCGGTACCGCGAGCGAATGACACCTCGACGGCAGGGCACGGATCGGCATTAGCGGCGGGGATGTTGATCGGCCCGCTCAACACCGCCGAACTCGTCGCAACCGCGACGCCCAGGACGCGGATGATGTGGTGCGCATTCACCGCTCAATGCTGACATATGTGTCCCTGGGGAAGTGTCAGCGGAAGGTCGGCGTAGGTGACGATGCCCGGCGCCGCGGCGACGACGGCCGGGATCGCATTGATGGTAGGCATCGCCGTCATGATGTGCCCGAGCGCCATGAAGTCGGCGATCGTCTCGGCCTGAAAATACGGCGGCGGCAGAAAGCCGACTTTGGTTGTCACCGTTGGTTGCCCGTCGATCTGGATGACCCAGCCGTCTTGGTCGATCTTCCAGTCGGGCTCGAGCGTCTGTCCCTTGCGCCACCGCACATTGAGGTCGATCAAAGTTTTGCCGCCGACAATTCCCTGCCAGCTCGCGTAGACACCGGCCACGCAACCTGCGGCTATCGTCCAAGACCCCAGGTCGAGAGCGGCTGTGGTTTGGGCAAACTCGGCCACACATCGCACCTCGTCGAGCTCGACGCCGAGCGCGTCGGCCACCAGCCGAACGGCCTCGCCGAAAATGGCCGTCCCCTTTGCCGCCATCTCTTGCAGCTCCGGGTGGTCGATCGGTTGGCCGAAGCCCACCGGCTTCTCGGTCGCAGGTGAGTCGTAAAACGTGGTGTCCGCGGCTTCGGTGACGGTGACTTTGTCGATCCGGTTGCACACCATCGCCGACACGATGGCCAGCAGCTCGGCGAAGCCCGGGCTGACACCGGACCCGAAGATCGTCGAGCCACCTTTCTGACAGGCCGCCAGTATTCGGTCGCGGCCCTCGCCCAGGTTGTGTCCGGTGATGAAGGACGCCGTCGTCACCACGTTGACGCCCGCGGACAGAATGCGGACCAGCTCGTCGACGTCGATCCACATCGGGTTGTAAACGACGCAATCCGGCTTGCACGCGAGCAGCGCGTCGACGTCATTGGTGGCCGCTACGCCCAGCGGTGGAATGCCGACTAGTTCGCCGGCGTCGCGGCCGACCTTGCCCGGTGACCAGGCATAACACCCCACCAGTTCAAGCGCAGGATTGTCGGCGATCGATTGCAATGAGCTTTTGCCGACGTTGCCGGTGTTCCACTGAACGACTCGATAGTTGTTTGGCACTCGCTCAGCATAGGGAATCGCCGGGCGCCGTAGGGATCAGTAGTCGGATTCGGCGGCCAGGATCTCGGCCAGGAATGCGTCACCTGCCGGATGGTCCAACCGCGCCCGTGCCCAGCGGCGCACCCGCTCTCGGGTTTCGGGCGTCTCCGTCGCCCCCGACACCTGGGCGCCGATGAGCACCGACGTCGCTGACCAATCGTGGTCCCAGGCCGCCGATTCCGTCAGCGGATGCTGCTGGGCGTCGACCAGGGAGATGGTCGCGTGGCCGTCGGCGTCCAGGGCGCCGGTGCCTCCGATGGCTCCGGACCGCAGTTGCACCGCGACGCCGGTAGCCGGGTCCGGTCCGATGACGGCCGCGCGCACGACGGCGACCACCGCCGTGCCGGCCACCTCGACGCTCCAGCCGACGGTGTTCTCGCCCGCATCGAAGATTGCGGGGGGAACCCCACTCCAATTGATGGATGCAACGCCCCGGGCGAGCGGAGCCGCACCACGCGGGCCCGCGTCCACGCCGGCGGCCAGCGCGTAGTCGTCGCGACGTCCGCTCGGCGAAGCCAGTTTCGCAGCCAGGACCGTGCTCGAATCATCAACAGCGGCATACAGTTCGGACCATCCGAGGCCATCCACCCCGACTTCGTCGGCCAGCCCGGCACCCGCCCGCACCAAATCGAGTCTTCGCGGATCACCATCTGCGACATGTGTGATCAGGGCCGCGGCGTGCGGCGCCAGCAACCCAGCCACATCCGAATCCAGCGTGTCATCGTGGAAGAAGCCCTGCGCGCCTGCGGTCAGCAATGCGACCTCGACGTCGAGCAGGGCGCGGTCGAGGCCGGCAATACCGTCGTGTCGACTGGCGGGCCACCATCGCCGCAGCCAATGGCCGACCGCCAGCCTTCGGAGCGGGTCTACCGAGCCCGGCAGGATGTCGACGCCGGCGAGTTCGATGCTATGCGGTTGGTCGGCCGCGTTGTCCACAGCCCCTAAGGCAGAAGCCAAAGCGACGTGTCCGGATTCGCCCAGGACACGCCAAAGCCAGTCCGCGCGCGATGAATCGGTGAACGTGATCTGGGTTGCCGCATCGTCGAGCGGATCGTCCACGGTCCAGGACAGCACCGCGCCACTGACTTCCAGCACAGCGACCAGTGGCGTGGCCTCGGTGGCGGGGCCGGTACTCCAAAGACCAGAATCGGCAACCAATCTCATCCGGCCACCTGCAATTCCAGCATCGTCTTGATCCGTTGCCGGTGGTCCAGGCTCACCGACCGCGCGACCCCCTCGAGCAGCGACCGCACGTCATCGACGTCGTCGCAGGGCTCCTGCCAGACGTCGCGGCCGTGCAGCCGCGCCCACAGACGGCTCAGGTAGGGCTGTGCGTAGGCAGCGAGGTCGTCGACCACTTGCCGTTGGCGTGGATGGATCGGGCCGCCCTCGGCGAGATAGCGCCGGGCATGCAGCACGTAGGCCTCCTTGCGCAACCGCGCCTGGATCTGCGCCGCTAATGCGTACCGGCTGGAGACGGATGGGTCCAGTGGTGCCAGCTCGACCGCGACCTCGATGCCCGCGACCAGCGTGGCTTGTTTGTCCTCGGACAACAGCCCCCAGGGCGCACAGGCGCGGTCGACTTCTTCTTCGCACAGCAGGGGGATATCGGGCAACGCGTCGCGGTCCAAGGCGCGTCGCAGGGTCGCGCGCACCCGGTCTACCACACTGCGATCCAGCGGGCGGTCGCTATCGGAGCCGTTGGAGATCGTCGGCGGTCGTTGTGGCGCAACCGAACTCAAGCCCAGCCCGACGATCGACCACGGCAGTTGTGCCGTCTCGGCGTGGGCCAGAGCGCCCAGGTTATACGGTGTGGCGTCGCTGATCATGGCTGACCAGCCGCGCTGCCGGGCCGCTGCGGCGCGATGGCTGTTAGCCGGCCCGAGTACAGTGCTGAGTTCGGCCAGGAACGGACCGGTAACGGTCTCGCCGGCCTGCACATCACCCCAACTGCGGTCGAGCTGGTCAGCCAGCGTGGCAACGACATCGGGATTTGCCACGTATTGGTGCAACACCTCGATTGCGGTGCGGTCTCTGCCGTGGTGAATATCGCCCAGCACCGCAGCCGCCGTCTCGCGATCCTGCGGTGCCGGTGGGCCTTTCGTCACCGCGAGCTCGAAGCAGACCGGGAAGTACAGTTCTTGGGCGTTTCCGGTGCGAATCCGTTGCCTGCGGCGCTCCAGTTTGAGGACCTCGAACCATCCTGCGGCCGAACGTAATTCGGGACCGCTGGCGATGATCAGGTGATGCATCGCCGCGGCCGTTTCGGGGGCGACGACCGAGGCCGAATACTGAGGGTTCGACCGTAACCGCAGCACCAACGGGTCGATGATGCGTTTGACGGTCCGACTCAACGGGCCGCCGTCGTCGCTGCTGAGCACCTCGACGCCGGGACCGATCGCTCGCCACGCCGCCTCGATCACCGACCGGCGCGGGTGGCCCACCGCGACGGCGGTCGCCACCTGCGAATCCGTGCTCATCTGCACAGAATAGGGGCATTGCGAAAATTGCGGCAGCCGAAAAGTTGGGTTCGGTAGCCGGTCGGCGGCTTCACCCTGGTCGCATGAAGAAGCTGTTGGTGCTGGTTGGCCGGCTCAGGTTTGCCCGGCGTCGGGGCGCGGGGGACCGTGCTGTCGGAGTCGGAACCGTGCGCACGGTCGGCAATAAGCATCAGGTTTTCATCGAGGTAGTCGCCGTGTCGGGAGAAACCTTTATCGGCAAATTGGCGCGTTGCGACGAGGATACGGACGTGTCGATGCTGCGCCCCGGACTCGTCGTTCTGGTGGCATTCGATCCCGCTGCCCGCGAGGAGCTTTCGCTGCCCGACGACGTGCTGGCCGTCCACGCGGCATGGGTGGCCTCGCTGTGAGCGCTACCGCGCGCCGTCCACTGCGAAAGTGGCCAAGGCACCCCAATACAGCGGGCTGGCGCTGATGTCACCGTCGCGCCAGCGCCGCATCTGTTCACGCTGCCAACGATTCACCGCGCACCCGGCGTCCTCGGCGGCTTCGTGCGCGCGATCCACGGCGACCACCACGTCGGCCATCGGATCGGCCCGCTCATCGGCTGCCGCCGTGAACTGTCGATACGCCGCGGCGGTAGGCAGCGACCACAAGGTGGCGGTCACCAACTGTGCGCCGCCCAGGATCATCGCTGCCACCAGACCGGTCGCCTCGTCGAATTGATAGTCCCCACCCGAACCGCAAGCCAGCAGAGCAATCCGCGGTGGCATCGGCAACTGCAGGGCCATCAGGTCCGACGCGGTCAGCGGGCGGTGATCACCGATCGCGTCGGCATCTCCTCGGACCTCCGCCGTATCGGCCAGGTGAAGCGCCGCCCGGTCCGCCCGGCTGGCGTGATCACGGTCGCCGTCCGCCGAACTCGCATGACCCACGTAGAGCAGCCTGCTCGGGTTTTGAGCCAGCAGCTTGGCCAGCCACCTGCGGTCGGCATCCGGCTGGCGGAACAGTTCGACCACACCCTCGACGGCCGGCAGCACCGGCCGGTGTTGCATCAGCTCGGCGAAGTGCTGCGCCAATTGTGTGTGCGACGACGGCCTGCCGAGCACCGAGCCGAGAGCGGAGTCCGGGCGCTGTCCCGGCACCCGGGGGTCGAGGACCAGGAGCGGCGGACCGTCTCGCCGGGCGTCCCATCCGGCGGGTGCTCGCGGTGAGTGCACGATGTTCGGCGGGACCGCCATCAGCACGTCGACCAATTCCATCAGCCGGTAGCCATCGGTGTGTTCGTTGATATTGGCGAGCTGCCAAGGGATCTGGGCGGCCTGCCTGCCGCTGGCTGTGATGGCGTCCTGGCGAGCGCGCACCAATTCCTCTTTGCTCGGCCCCGATTTCGGCACGGCCAGCAGCCCCCAGGGAACACGTGCCAGACGTGGGCTCGGGGATACGAACAACACCGCGCGCGGTGATGCTGCGTGCTCCGTCAACAGCTGCCACCCGGGCGAGCCGATCAGCAGCACGCCCAGGATGTAGGCAAGTGTCAGCTCGGTATCCGTTGTCGCGAAAGGGCCTTTGGTGAGCGCCCGCTCGATGGCGTCCCGCCGGTTCTCGGAGCCGTGCGGCTCCGGCAGGGCGTCAGCCAGCTCCTGTAATGCCGCGAGCAGGGTCGGTTCCTCGATCACCCAGTTGACAGTTCTCGACGGCTGCCCGACTATTCGCAAACTGGCGTAGGTGGCGATCCCGACGTCGGCGTACCGCAGGACCAGAGTCAGCCGGTCCGCGTCGCTCATGGCCAGGTCGACCAGGAGGGTTCGGCGGCGGTGACGTCGCGGCCGTAGCGCTGGAAAGCGAGTGCGCGGTAGTGGCTCATGATCGGTGCGGCGTCGGGTTGCATCTGCAACGGGGGCAACGGGCCAAGTCGTGTCAGCGAACCCTGGCCCTGCGGTGACGGTCCCGCCGCGGAGAGCGCTGTGGCCGACTCCGAGTCGGTGTCGATGAGCACCGGGGCGGTCGCCGTAGCCGCCCACTCGCCGATCCCAGGCCGCCGCAAATCAGAGTCGAAGGTGCCTCGCGCGCTGTGGTATTCGACCAGCTCGCTGATCAGCTGGGTGTTCTCCCATTCCCACGCTACGGCGAAGGCGCCGGCCAGGATGGGTGCCGAAATGCTGGTCGCCCAGCGCGATCTGGCATCAGCGTCGGCGATCGAATACCGCACCGAGTCGAC
This sequence comes from uncultured Actinomycetota bacterium, assembly GCA_963730415.1. GTDB lineage: Bacteria > Actinomycetota > Actinomycetes > Mycobacteriales > Mycobacteriaceae > Mycobacterium. The sequence continues at coordinate 80,367 of CAVSSC010000024.1, forward strand.
CGCTAGTGCGGCAGGCACCTTGAGCTCCGCGGCCTGTTCGAGTTTGGTCATCGCACGCCAGTATTCCGGCGTACCGACCTCGCCGTGGAGGATGCCGAGACCCTCGGCCTGCCGCGCCTCGGTTTCCTCCAGCGTCTCGTCGGGGTCGCCCGAACTATCGAAGCCGAGGTCCGCCAAAGCATCCGCGCGCCACACCGTGCCAAGGTGATTGTCGAGCTGGGCGTACTGCAGCCAACTGCTGCGCGGCGACGAGTCGAGTAGTTCCCTGGCCTGGGCGATCAACTCGACCGCGTCGGCGAAGCGGCTCCAAAAGATCGCTATCCAGCTGCGCTGCAACAAGATACGGTGCAGGTGCAATGGCTTTCCCAATTCACGCCAGTGTCGCTCGGCATGCTCCCAGCACTCGTCGGCGGCTTGCAGTGCGCCGGATCCCAGCCGGGTGAGTCCCATATACAGCCAGCACCGGGCGACATCGTGTGCGCGGGTGTATCGAGCGATGACGGGGTAGGCCTCGGATACCAGCTGCTCGGTTGTTGCGTGGTCGCCCATCGACCAGCACGCCGCCGCGCGCTCCAATTGCGTTTTCGCGTATGCCAATTCCCATTCCCGCGCCTGCGCCCTGGCACCCGCGCGACGCAGCCAGGGTTCGGCTTCGGTCAGCCGCCCGGTCTCGACGCAGAATCTGCCGTACGCCGTGGCCGCCACTATCCGGAGTTGGTCGTTGACTTCGGTGTCGTTCAGGCGGTCGATTGCACCGAGCACCTGCTCCCACAACGGAACCGACCGCACGTGCAGGTCGTCGTCGCAGAGCGCGGTCGCGCACAGCACCTGCGCGTGGATGATCAGGCGGGCATGCTCATCGGCGAGGTCGGCGAAATCGCCGTCCGCGTCGCTCAGCACCGCCAGCGCCGTCGCTGCGCCTTCGTGATCGCCAAGTGCTGCGGCCAAGCCCGTTTGCAGGAACTGGGCTCGTCGCGAGTATCGGCAGATCATGTGCGCGATCTCGGCGTCGGACATGCGCACGTGTCCGGCGCCCTGCGGCATCGTGCCGGTGGCGATCCCGGAATAGATCGCCAAGCAGTCGCGGATGCGCCGGATAGATTCTTGCACCCCGTCATTCGCTCCGCGAACAAGGTGGATCTCGCCGAGCTGCCCAAGAACTTCCAGCATGAGATCGTCTCGATCTTCTTGCTCGATGCGCGGTATCAAGGACAGCAGCACATCGCGGGCCCCGATTTCGTCGGCGGCAAACGCCATGCGACGCACGTTGTCTAGTTCGTCGGGGATCGACACGGCTGCATCATAAGTCCGCGGGTGGCGTCTGGTTGTCCAAACGGCGAGCGGCGGACGCGTGAGTGAGGCACGTCCGCCGCCCGGGTGCAACCGATCAACCGCAAGTCACCTTGATGTTGAAATCTTTGGTGATCATTCCGGCCATCGGGTTCTTCAAGTCGGCGCCCTGCGCCTGACCGGTGATGGTGTAGGTCTTACCGTCCACCGCCACGTTGGCTGAGCCGACTTTCGCGCCCATGTTGTTGCTGACCGACAATGCGTTGCCGTCGACGACCATTGCCAGCGACTCGACCTTCGGGGTGGCCTCGTCGGTCATCACGACAGCCAGCGCTTGCCGGCCGCCCGTGGAACCACTGCCGATGTCGATCTTGCCGTCTGTCTTGACGCACGTCACCGAGGCCGGGTCCAAGCCCGGTAGGTCAGTGCCGCCCACCTTGACCTGCGCCCCGCCGCCGGCGGCGACGCTGGGCGCCGTGCTCGACGCCGGGCTGGCCGTGTGGCCGCCGCTCGAGCACGCCACCAGCGCCGATGCGCAGCCAAGTGTCCCAATCGCAGCTGCGAGAAGACGTTTCACTTGCGGTTTCCTTCCTTCATGCGCCGCCCCGGTGGCGTCGTCATGGCGCAAGTACAAACCGCCCGAGTTGCTACCGATCCCAAATTTCGTAACGTCAACCCGGTAGGCTGCGTCGATGTCGGCGCTATGAAGGGAGACACGCAATGCCCAGCGTGAAGTGGCTGGAAAAGCCTGAGCCCCAGGACTTTCCGGCAGCAGGCGACTACCTGGCCTTGCTCGCGGACTCACAAAACGTCAAAGACCTGACAGAGCGGTTGCAGGCTGGAAGCGTCGCGCACAAGAAGGCCAAAGACATTCTGCGGGCAGCGCAGCTGAGGCTGTTACCCGTGGACAATCCCCACGTCGCCGCTGATCTATCCAAGATCAAGAAGGGCCAACCGCTGTCGCCCATCCTGCTGGTGCGCGGCGACTTCATGACCGGTATTCCGTTACAGATCGCCGACGGCTACCATCGCGTGTGCGCGAGCTATCACACCGACGAGAACACCGACATTCCGGTCGTCCTCGCGGTCGTGAGTCGTTGATCGAGCGTGTCATCCATGATTGAGATCCGCGCCGTGGGAACGGTGCAGGTGTTGACCGTGTCGTCGGGACCCGTTAACGCCCTGTATGTCGAGCTGCTGGAAGAGCTGACCTTAGCGCTTCGCGACCTGCAGCGTTCGGGCGCCGACGCGCTCGTTATCACCGGTGCGGGCCGCGTATTCAGCGCCGGGGTTGACCTCAACCGCGCGGTGGAGGGCGGTGCTGACTACACCGATCGGCTGATCCCGGCGCTATCCGAGGCGTTCGAGGCGATGTTCTGCTATCCAGGGCCGACCGTGGCCGCGATCAACGGTGCCGCCATCGCGGGCGGGTGCGTGCTCGCGTGCGCCTGCGACCGTCGCCTCATCAGCCCCAACGCGCAGATCGGGGCATCCGAGGTGCGCGTCGGAGTACCGTTTCCGGTCGCCGCGCTGGAGGTTATGCGCTACGCATGCGGAGACCACGCCGATGAAGTGTTGCTCGGTGGTCGCACCTATCGGGGGCCTGAGGCCATTGCCAGGGGACTTGCCCATCGCGTCGTCGCCGACGATCTCATCGAGGCGGCCGTGGCGGAGGCATCAGATCTTGGCGACATCCCGGTCGACGCCTATCGCCACACGAAAACCCAGCTGCGGGCCCCGACCATGGTGCGGATCCGCGAGGCCGGCCGTATTGACAGCGAGGTCCGCCAGATGTGGGGCGCAGATCAGACGCTGCAGCGCATCGCCGCCTACGTGGAGCGCCTGCGGCGCCGCGACTGATCGCGGCTCGCTATTCCTCCTCGAGGGCTTCGTCTAGGGCCAAGCCGCCCCTGGTGCGCCTGCGCCGCATCCGATGCGACCCCTTCCCCGTCGGGCGGCGGTTGCGCAACCTGGCCTGGGATTCCTCGGTGTCTTCGGTGGCCTGGGCCGCGGGCGCTTCCTCGGTCGTCGGCTCCGGTTCTGCGGCTTCGGAGGCTTCGGCCGTGACTTCGGCGGGTTCTTCTGCCGGCCCTGGCTTTTCGGTTTCTTCGGGTTCCGAAGCCTCGGTTTCGGCCTCGGCTTCTTCAGCCTCTGTGTCGTCGGCGGCTTTGGTGTCTGCGGCTTCCTCAGTGGCTAGTTCAGTGTCGGCCTCGTCGCCCTTCTCGCGGCGAATACGACGCTTCTTGGGTTTCTTCGCCTTGATCGGTTTCGGCGGTGGCGGCGGCAACTCGGCGACAAAGGACAGATAAAACGCAAAGAACCCGAGTACCGCGATCGCGGCAGCCGCCCCGTAAATCCCGAACAACCACTGTCCGGCAGCATCCAGGCTCAGCCAGATTTCGCTGATCGCTGTGCCGATGATCAGCACCCCGGCCAGCACGTGGGCCACGATCGACCAGACCCTGATGGACAGGGCCAGCTGCGGAGTACCCAGCTCCGGCTTGCGGGTACGCAACAGCGTGAACACTACCGGCAGTGCGGCCAGGCCGAACAGTGCACCTGTCACGATCCGAAGCGCCGTCCCCAACGAATGTGTGGTGTCACCCATCAGCTCAGGCCAACGGGGCAACACAAAGAAGAAATAGAGGACGCCGGCACCGATCGAGAATGACGCGTGCCACAGTATGGCGACCTTGCGCCCCATAAGCCTCCTCATGCTGGTTGGCTCAAGCCAGCCTAAAGGCGACCAACCCGATTCCAAACCAATTCGTGCATGTCCGCATGGCGGACCAATTGCGGAGGATGCGGGATTTGAACCCGCGAGGGCTGTTAACCCAACCCGCGTTCCAGGCGAGCGCCATAGGCCACTAGGCGAATCCTCCGTGGCCATGGTAGCCGAGGGTGCTACGGGCGCCGCCGGTCGCTCCGGGTCAGGTACTACACTCGCGATGGACCCCGCGTGGCGTCTATCCTGTGAACTCCCCCAGGGCCGGAAGGCAGCAAGGGTCAATGGGCTCTGTCGGGTGCGCGGGGTCCCCTATGTCGGGGCCGTGCAACCAGCGCTTGCGCTCGGGACCTGCCCAAGGCTCGTCTAGGGCATGACCCCGAACCCCACGGCGTCCGACAGCGAAAGGGTCCATGGTGTCGTTGGAGTCCCTCAGCGTGCCAGAGCTGGCAGCTGTGCACGGGCGCAACCAGCAGGATTACGCGGATCTGCAGGCTAAGAAGTTGGCACTGGATTTGACCCGCGGCAAACCGTCGCCGGAGCAGCTCGACCTGTCCAACCAGCTGCTGAGCCTGCCCGGAGACGATTACCGCGACGGCGAGGGCACCGACACCCGCAACTACGGCGGCCTGCACGGTCTGCCCGAGCTGCGGGCCATCTTCGGGGAGCTGCTCAGCATCCCGGTGCCCAACCTGATTGCGGGCAACAACTCCAGCCTGGAGCTGATGCACGACCTCGTCGCCTTCTCGATGTTGTACGGAGGCGTGGACTCACAGCGGCCCTGGACGGACGAACCGAGCGTCAAGTTCCTGTGCCCCGTCCCCGGCTATGACCGGCATTTCGCCATCACCGAGGCGATGGGTATCGAGATGATCCCCGTCCCGATGCTGCAGGACGGTCCCGATGTCGACCTGATCGAAGAGCTCGTCGCAGTCGACCCGGCGATCAAAGGGATGTGGGCGGTACCGGTGTTCGGCAACCCCACCGGGATCACCTATTCCTGGGAAACGGTTCGCCGGCTCGTCCAGATGCAGACGGCAGCACCCGACTTCCGGCTGTTTTGGGACAACGCGTATGCGGTGCACACCCTGACGCATGACTTCATCCGCCAGGTCGACGTGCTCGGGCTGGCGGCCAAGGCGGGCAACCCCAACCGGCCATATGTCTTCGCGTCGACCTCCAAGATCACCTTCGCCGGCGCCGGTGTGAGCTTTCTGGGTGGATCGCTGGGCAACGTCGCGTGGTACCTGCAATACGCGGGCAAGAAGTCGATCGGCCCAGACAAGGTCAACCAGCTGCGGCATCTGCGCTTCTTCCGCGATGCCGACGGGGTACGCCTGCACATGCTGCGCCACCAGCAGATACTGGCGCCGAAATTCGCGTTGGCGCTCGAAATCCTGGATCAGCGGCTCAGCGATTCCAAGATCGCCTCGTGGACCGAACCTAAGGGCGGCTATTTCATCAGCCTCGACGTGTTGCCCGGCACGGCGCGGCGGACCGTCGCCCTGGCCAAGGACGCCGGTATAGCGGTGACCGAGGCGGGTGCGTCGTTCCCGTACCGAAAAGATCCGGACGACAAGAACATCCGGATCGCGCCCACCTTCCCGTCGCTGCCCGACCTGCGCGACGCGGTCGACGGGCTGGCCACCTGCGCATTGCTGGCGGCTTCGGAGTTGTTGCTAAACCCGGGACTTGCCACTTCGGCGCCGACTGTGCGCTGAGGGCAGGGATACCGGCGCGAGAAATGCCGCCCTACGTTCACGCTCGATGCCACTGATGCACACTCGATACCAGCCAGGCTCTAGTCACCGAGCGCCGGTAGCCTGCTGACCGTGGCCCTCTACCGCAAGTATCGACCGGCAACCTTCGCCGAGGTGGTGGGCCAGGAGCACGTCACCGAACCGCTGTCGATTGCCCTGGAAGCCGGCCGGATCAACCACGCGTACCTGTTCTCCGGGCCGCGCGGCTGCGGAAAGACCTCGTCAGCGCGCATTTTGGCCCGGTCGCTGAACTGTGTGCAGGGGCCGACGGCCAATCCATGCGGAGTTTGCGATTCTTGTATCGCATTGGCGCCGAACGCGCCCGGCAGCATCGACGTGGTAGAGCTCGACGCCGCCAGCCACGGCGGCGTGGACGACACGCGCGAGCTGCGGGACCGTGCGTTCTACGCGCCGGCGCAGTCGCGCTACCGGGTGTTCATCGTCGACGAAGCGCACATGGTGACCACTGCGGGGTTCAATGCGCTGCTCAAGATCGTGGAGGAGCCGCCCGAGCACCTCATCTTTATATTCGCCACCACCGAACCGGAGAAGGTGCTGCCGACGATTCGATCGCGCACCCATCACTACCCGTTCCGGCTGTTGCCGCCGCGCACCATGCGGGCGTTGATCGGGCGGATCTGTGAACAAGAAGGCGTCGTCGTCGACGATGCGGTGTATCCGCTGGTGATCCGCGCCGGCGGGGGTTCGCCACGTGACACTCTCTCGGTGCTGGATCAGCTGTTGGCCGGTGCCGAGGGTGCCCACGTGACCTACCAGCGGGCACTGGGACTACTGGGGGCCACCGACGTCGCACTGATCGACGACGCCGTCGATGCTCTCGCCGCTTCAGATGCCGCCGCGTTGTTCGGAGCGGTGGAGTCGGTGATCGATGCAGGTCATGACCCTCGGCGCTTTGCCACCGATCTGCTGGAGCGGTTCCGCGACCTCATCGTGCTGCAAGCGGTTCCGGATGCCGTAAGCCGCGGCGTGGTGGACGCACCGGAGGACGTGCTGGACCGGATGCGCGAGCAAGCGACCCGAATCGGGCCGGCGACCCTGACCCGCTACGCCGAGGTCGTGCAGGCGGGGCTGGGTGAGATGCGCGGTGCGACGGCGCCGCGTCTGCTGCTCGAGGTTGTCTGTGCCCGACTGCTGCTGCCCTCGGCCAGTGATACCGAATCGGCGCTGTTGCAACGTGTCGAGCGGATCGAGACCCGGCTGGACATGTCCATCCCCGGCTCCGATACCACTGCACGGGCGCCTCGGAGCGCGCCCGCGCCGGCCGAGCCGGTTGCCCAGCCCGTCCGGTCCCGCCGAGCGGCCGCAGAGCCCGCTTCCAAGCCCGAGCCCAAGCCCAAGCCCGCTTCCAAGCCCGAGCCAGTGCCCGAGCCGGCTCCGGCGCCAATCCCCGAATCAGCTTCTGCGCCTGGTGAACTCAACGCGGCCGCGGTGCGAACCATGTGGCCGACGGTGCGCGACAAAGTGCGTCAGCGCAGCCGCACCACCGAGGTGATGCTGGCGGGCGCTACCGTCCGCGCAATAGAGGACAACACGCTGGTGCTGACTCATGCATCGGCGCCGCTGGCCAAGCGGTTGTCCGAACAGCGCAACGCCGACGTCATCGCCGAAGCGCTCAAAGACGCGCTGGGAGTCAACTGGCGGGTGCGCTGTGAGACTGGCGCATCGGCTCCGGCTGAGGCCAGCCCGCTGACCCCCGAGGTGGAAGAGCCTGCGCCCCAAGTTGTTTCCGCTCAGCGAGACGAAGAGGAACACATGCTTGCCGAAGCCGGCCGCGGTGAGCCGTCGGCGCCGCGCCGCGACCCCGAAGAGGTTGCACTCGAGCTGCTACAGAACGAATTGGGCGCCCGCCGCATCGACAACGGCTAGGCCGTAATTAAGGCGTCCACCACGGGCGCAGCGGCAGGTTGTCGTCGCCCCGGGGGTCGGCCTTGGCGGCCAGTACGTGATGTAGCTGAAGGTTGTTCTGCTCGAACGCCACCCGCGAAGCCGCCATGTACAAACCCCACACCTTGGCGGTCGGCAAGCCGACCTCGGCGACTGCGGTGTCCCAGTGGTCGACCAGGTTGCGGCACCAGTCGCGCAACGTCATCGCGTAGTGATGCCGGAAGTTTTCCGCGTGTAGAACTTCGAAACCGGCTTCCTGGATCTCGCTGGTGATGCGTCCCGAGCCGGTCAGCTCCCCGTCCGGGAAGACATAGCGGTCGGTGAACCCGCCCGCAAAAGAAGTCGATTTGTTGTCATGGCGGGTGATGCAGTGATTGAGCAGTAGACCGCCGGTGCGCAGCTTCGACTTCAGGAAGCCGAAGTAGGCAGGGTAATTCTTGACGCCGATGTGCTCGGTCAACCCGATCGAAGATACGGCGTCGAACCCCACCTCGCCCACGTCGCGGTAGTCGGAGTGCCGCACCTCGGCCAGCTCCGAAAGCCCTTCGTCCTGGATCGCGCTTTGCGCCCACTTCGCCTGCTCGGCCGACAGGGTGGCACCGATCACCGGGACACCGCGTCGCGCCGCGTAGCGCACCATGCCTCCCCAGCCGCAGCCGACGTCGAGCAGCCGGTCGCCCGGCTGTAGCCGCAACTTCTCGAAAATCAGCCGGTACTTGTTCTCCTGGGCCTCTTCCAGCGTCGCGTCGGCATTGGGATACACCGCGCAGGTGTACGTCATGGACGGACCGAGCACCCATTCGTAGAAGGTGTTGGAGACGTCGTAGTGGTGGTGGATGGCCTCGGCGTCACGCGTCTTGGTGTGCATCATCCCGTCAACGATCCGGCGCCACCGGGGCGGTGTCTCCTGCGGCGGCGGTGCGACCGGCAATAAAAGCTCGAAGCCGATCGAACGGACGACATTGGCGAGCACCCGCGCCGACGGCCGCCTGAATTGGACCCGGTCGGTCAGCGTCTTGAGCAACTGGTACGGATCACCAGGATGTACGCCATATGCCTGCAAGTCGCCCGCCACGTACGCGCGGGCGAGACCGAGTTCGCCGGGAGCCGTGGCCAGGTAGGTGGCGCCGCGGGGGGTCCGTAGATCCAGGCCCAGTTCGGCCTCTTCGCTTCCGGCGGTGCTGCCGTCGTACGCGGTGAACCTCAATGGTTGCCGCCCGGTCGCGGCGAAGATCTCCAGGATCTCAGCCATGCTGAGTTTGCCGGCCGTCGTGCGGTTGGGTTCTCTAGTCGTCGTCATCGCCGGTGTACCGCCTTTGCGTAGAGGTCGAGGAGACGCGAATCGGGATCGTAGGTCTTCTTGACCGTGTTATACGCTTCGCCGCCGTAGAGCTCGTCGAACTCCTCGCGGGTGTAGAAGGAGTCGGAGTACAGCGACTTGTGCCCGTCGAGCTCGCTCACCTTCGCTTCAATCATCCGGTTGGTTGCGCCTTCGGTAGCGCCGGCCGGCACCGAAGACCAGAAGCCGATGTTGACGTAGGTGTGATCCGGCCGTATCGGATACAGCGGCCAGCCGTCGTGATCGCGCAGCCGCAGCGGACACAACCAAATTGGTGTGATGGGCACGTTCTCGCCGAACCACTCCAAGAATTCGCAGGCCCGTTCGACCGGCACCTCGACATCCTGCACCACCCGCTCACGCGCCGGACGACCGTTGCGGGTCTCGATCCAGTTGGACACACCGAAACGCCGGTCCATGGTGACGAGCTTCGAGTAGACGCTGCTGCGCCGGTAGCGGCGCGGCCACCAGCGCCGCAGCCGCGGGTTCTGCGCGCCGAACGCGCGTGAGCACCAAAACCAATCGGTGTCCCAGCGCCAGAAGTAGTCGTGCACCGTCAGCCGGTCATCTTTGGTGGCTTCCACACCCACGGAGTCGTGCCGGATTGACTGGTAGTAGATGTTCTTTCCGGTGTAGTCACTGACCGGTCCCGGGGTTGTGGTCCGCCTGCCGACGCATAGGTAGCTTTCGTCGTCGCTGAACACCACCCCGTCGAGATAGTCCACGGGAGTGCCGCCCTGTCCGCCGGTATCGATGATGCGTTCCATCGCCGCGACCATCTCGGGCAGCGAGCGGAATCGGACATGCCGCAACGCCACAAACGGTGCGACGGGCTCCAGCTCGATCCGAAGCCGGGTTGAATACCCCAGTGTCCCATAGGAATTGGGGAAGGCGCGGAACAGGTCGGGGTGCTGGCTGCGGGATGCGGTGAGCAAATCGCCAGCGCCGGTGAGGATATCCATCTCCAGCACCGATTCATGTGGCAGACCATTGCGAAACGATGCCGACTCGATACCCAAGCCGCTGACAGCACCGCCGAGGGTGATGGTCTTCAGCTGCGGCACGACCAGCGGCGAAAGGCCGTACGGCAGAGTCGCGGCTACCAGGTCCTCATATGTGCACATGCCGGCCACGTCGGCGGTGTGGGTTTCGGGATCGACACTCAGGACGCCGGTCAGCCCCGAGGTGTCCAAACCAGGCGCGTCGCGTTTGGTGCGGGCGCGGAACAGATTTGAGGTCGGCTTGGCGAGCCGGATGGCGGACGTTGCGGGGATGGATCGATAACTCGCCATCAACCGGTCAACGCCCGACTTGTGGGCCGAGAGTGCAGATCCAGGGACAGGCACCACATATACCCTAGTCTTCGACAACAGCCCGTGCACCCGCGCGCGGGCGGCATCACGCGGAAGATCATCACGGGAAATGCACGAGGAGGAGTTGCCTTGGGACAGGTGAGCGCAGCCAGCACAATTTTGATCAATGCCGAGCCTGCGGCCACCCTTGCCGCCGTCGCGGACTATCAGAACGTCCGCCCGAAGATCCTGTCCCCGCAGTACAGCGACTACCAGGTGCTGCAGGGCGGGCAGGGACCGGGCACGGTTGCCAAGTGGAAGCTGCAGGCCACCAAATCACGCGTTCGCGATGTGCAGGTCGACGTTGACGTCGCCGGCCACACCGTCATCGAGAAGGACGCGAACTCGTCCATGGTCACCAATTGGACGGTGGCTCCTGCCGGACCCGGCTCCAGCGTCACCGTGAAGACCACCTGGAATGGCGCGGGCGGCATCAAGGGCTTCTTCGAAAAGACCTTTGCGCCATTGGGGCTGAAGAAGATTCAGGCCGAGGTCCTGACCAACCTGAAGAAGGAACTGGAAAGCTAGGCGCGGGCAATCAAGCTAGC
>CAVSSC010000025.1:0-4232 GCA_963730415.1 uncultured Actinomycetota bacterium
CGACCCAATCCCGCAGCTCCGTCGAATCGCCGATGTCGGCCAACATCTGGGCGCGCAACCCCTCGATCGGCTCGCGGTGCTTGCTTTCGATCGCTCGGAGCAGGTCGGTCCTGCTCCCGAAGTGGTAGCAAGCTGCGGCGTTGTTGCCTTGTCCGGCTGCTTCGCTGATCTGCCGGTTCGACACGGCATACATGTCGCGTTCGGCGATCAACACTTCTGCGGCCATCGCTACGGTCGCGTTGATCTCATTCCAGTTGACGAGTTGGGCTATCTCAGCTGGATCGGCGCGGCGCAGAGCTGCTGTTTCAAGTCCTCATCGAACGCGAGGAACGCTCAGCCATCGCGATTGCCGCCAACGAGCCGTTCTGTTCCTGGACAAAGACATTCACCGATCCACGCCTGTGCGCAGCCATTGTCGACCGGTTGACGTTCGCCGGGCAGATCATCGAAACCGGCAGCACCTCCTACCGACTCGCCCACGCCCGAAACGCCCGCCCGGCAAGCTAAGCATGAAACAGCGCTTTCCCCAATGGAATTCACCGTCTTACCGCGTTGCGGGTTGGTGAAGGTTCTCCCCCAGTCGCCCAGTCATGACCCAGCAGCATGCGGGCGAAACGGTCTACGTCAGCGCGCAGTTCGTCGACCCTGCACCCCGGGCCGAGATAGTCCGCCACTCCACGCCCACCTATGGCCTGCTCATCGTGCCGCCTCGGCACCACAAGCAGCTGCCATCGCTACGACCGGCCGGCGGGCTGCTCACCGTCAACGTCGGACCATTACCCCCATGTGCTCACCCCGAATGCCCGCGAACACGCGGCCTCGGCTACGGGGAGCTTTGTCTTTGGGGCTGGTCTTTGACTATGCGTAGGAAACGGAACTCTTGCCGCCGGAGCAGGCGCAGGATCAGCTCGGCCGGAAATCCGAAGGCGCGCCGCCCCATCTCAGCCGGGTACGGTTCTATGCCGTCGATCGGGTACTCGACGCCCTTAAACACGACAACACAGTGCCGCGCTGCGACGACATTTCGATACCACGCGACGTCGGTGCCGTAGGTGAGCTCAGCGACAAAGCCATCTTCAACCGGTGCCACGATGAGCGGCGTTTCGTAGGTTCGGCCGGTTCGACGTCCGATGTGGCGGACCAAAGAGAACGCTCGACCGGAGCGGGCGGCCCGCAGGACGAGAGGATTGAGCGTGTGCCTCAACACCCACAAAAAAACGCGCTTGAGCGCTTGATCGTTGGACGCGCGGTAAAGGCGGAATCCCAGATACCACCCGGCTGGTACGAGCAGAATTGCGCTGTATAAGCCCGAGAAGTATCCGAAGTGCCCGGTATCCATGAACGGGAACACGAAGTGAGCCGCATCCACAATTCCCATGGCGACGGCGAAAACCCATGCCATCCAATTGCCGATCTCGGTGCGCAGGCAAAGCAGGATCAAGCCTAGCAGCCAGAAGATCGGCGCGCTGGTGGCCGCCCCGAGAAAGAAGGTGTGTTCGCTCAAGGGCTGGCCGATACGCGTGAAGGCCTTCCAAGCTTCGCTGAGGTATTCCTCGCCGACCTGGATCAGAAACAGGATCACGGTGATGAGGTATGGGACCACGAGCGGCCATGGGTTGGCGGGGCGCCCTTAAGTGGTCAGCCGCCACGGGATCAAACTGACCGCAAACAGGCCAGCGCCAGCAATGGAGATGGACCCTAGAAACGGGTAGCCGGCCGCAACGACCACCGCGGCGAGGATGACGGCAACGATGACGGTCCGTCGTGCCCGGCTGAGGTTGCGTGCTGTGTGGCTTCTCCTAGCAGTGGTTGCCATGGCAAATTCCGTTCTCGCCGCGACGGTGGCAGGGGTAAGGGGTCACCACTTGACACTATGCTATAGACTATATCTAGTATCATGTCAACTGGGGCTGAATTCGATGTTCCCGCCGACCTGGTAGCGGCGGCGATTCGCGCCGCACAACACCGCGGCGGGCAGGTGGCCGACGTGCCGTTGATCGTCATCGCGGAGACGGCTGGCGTGTCGCGCAGCACGCTGCTGCGCCGGATGGGAGGCTCACGGCGCGCCCTGAATGACGCGGTGCGCAGAGCCGGGGTCGATCCAGGCGGACGGTCGGTGCGTGAACGTGCCATCGACGCCGGCGCCCGACTGATCAGCGAGCGTGGGCTGGCAACCGTGACACTTGAGATGGTCGCCGCGGCCGCCCACTGTTCAGTGCCAAGCCTGCACGCAATCTTCGGCACCCGCGACCAACTGTTCGCCGCGATTTATGAGCGATACAGCCCACTTACTGAACTAGTGAGCCTGTTCGCGGATCCGACCACAAGCTTCGAACAGACCGTCGCCGGCTTCTACCAGACGATGGCCGCAGGTCTCACACGAGAGCCGCGGGTTGCGACGGCGATGCTCGCGGATCTACTGGGCAACCCTTATGGGCCCGCGGCGCGGATCTTTGCCGAGTACTTTCCGCGTGCTCGGTCCAGTGTGGGCGGATGGCTTGAGCAGCAAGTGCGGGCGGGCCGAATCCGTGACGTTCCAACACCACTATTGATCGAGTTATTGATCGCGCCGTTAGTAGCGCACGTGCTGCTACGGGGAGTTGCCCGCGAAACACGCTGGGACATAGCGGATCTCCAGCACGTGTGCGCGGTATTCACGGCCGCGTTCTTACACGCGGTCGCCAGACCGGGCGACGACAGCGATACGCGATCGAAGCATCCGACGCAATCGGCCGGTCACTTTGGCGAGCAGAAGGCGAGCAAATGATGCGCAGGTTAACCGCAGCGGCAGGCACCGCGATCTTCTTTGTTGTCGCCCCGGGCACCGTTGTGGGTCTCATCCCGTGGCTGATCACCCGATGGCAGACACCAAGTTCGACGCCGGGATGGTGGATGGCCGCAGTAGGCGGTGTGCTGCTGATCGTTGCCGGGCTCATCCCGGTGGTGGCCGCCTTCGTGGAGTTCGCCAAGGCGGGCGGTACCCCCATGCCAATCGCACCGACGCAGCACCTCGTGGTCGCCGGTTTCAATCGCTATGTTCGTAACCCGATGTATGTCGGACTCTTGGTGGCCATCATCGGTCAATCGTTGCTGTTCGGCTCTCTGACTCTGCTGGCGTACGCAGCGCTCGGGTGGATCGTTACTGCGTCATTCGTGCGCTGGTATGAGGAACCGACCCTCGCGCGCCGCTACGGCGGCGAGTACGAGGCCTACCGGCGCAACGTACCGGCCTGGCTGCCGCGATGGCGGCCATGGATGCCAGCGCGGCATCAGCCGCAGCAACCCGGGGAGTCACAGCGGTGACGCATGCCGACTGGTTTGATGCGGTCGTGGCTGCGACTGTCGTGTTTCGCGGGCTGGGAGCGGGCGCGATCTTGGGCGTCGTCCTCATCACCCTGCCCACCCGCCGCCGGCTCGGTGTGGTCGCATTCGCTCAGTTCACGAGGGCACAGTATCCGCGGGGTGGGCGTGAGGGCGTAAGTGTGGCCGTGCTGGGTGCGCTGTTAACCGCCACTGCCCTTGCACTGGCGATCTGGTGGCGAGCCTCGCCCTTTGTCATCTGGACAATTCTGTCTTCACTGGTTGCGACGGGGCTGGGCTTCGTCGGCACAGCGCGGGCGATCCCGCCGATGACCACGTTGTGGCAGGCAAGCGACGATGATTCGTCGCTTCTGGCGCTACTTCTCGACCGGGTCGCGCGCTGGGCGACGTTTAGTGCGAGCTGGCTTGTGATCGCTTTCATCATGATGGTCACCGCCTTGGCCGCTGCGCACAATTGACAATGCCGGCCCGCCCGTGGAGAGCTGCGGCATAAATTGTTGCCACGAAATACGTTGTAGGAGTGAGATAACGAACTCGCGGACGTTTATGCTTAACCTTGCATGCTCGATTTTCGCCGCATTCCCTTGGTGCGATTTATTCGGATACCAAAGGCGTGCCGACGATGCGCCAGCACCGCCGAACACTTCGACAAACAAAGAGCGCCATCGCACGCTGTTGACCAGCCGAACCGAACGAATTCTGGCCATCGTCGACCCGTTGACACCACGCCTCCCGACGCGCCTTGACCAAACTCGGCATGCAACCGATCGGACACCATCTTCGATCGCACCTGGCTGGTCTACGAAGCCCGCCGCGACCACTAACTCCGCGCGGGATCGCTACAAGGCGGCGGCAGCCTGGAGCCGAATGGCCCCGTCATCCCGGGGCCACTTCAAGTTGACATCGCGACT
>CAVSSC010000026.1:0-82854 GCA_963730415.1 uncultured Actinomycetota bacterium
GCTTGCGCCAGGACTTGCTGGATGCGTCTTCGCGCGGGAGGACCGGGCCGTCGTCGAGTGGTTCGTCGATGCCCAATTCGGATAGCCCGACCTTGGTCATCAACGAGGTGCCGTAGGCGGCCAGGACGAGCTTTTGGTCGTCGCTGTGGCCGTCGTCGACCAGCATCGCGCCGATGAGGCAGATGACGGCCATCTTGAAGGCGTTGAACGCGCGGTACCAGGGCCGGTTCTGTACCTTGATCCCGCTGATCGCCTCGTAATGCGCGAGCAGGGCATCGATGGTGAGCGCCGCGGGATGGCTGTTGATGCCGACGGGCTGAATCCAGAGCATTTCGAGCCAACCGATGTCGGTCAGGGGATCGCCGACGGTCGTCATCTCCCAGTCGAAGACCGCGCTGACCTCGCCGTCGACGAAGGCGAAGTTGCCCGGTTTGGCGTCGCCGTGCACCAGGGTCAGCCTCGGGCAAGGCTCGGGCTTGCTCTCGCGCAGCGCCTGGTGCAGCCGCTCAAGGGCGGGCAGGGAATCGCGCTTGACCCGGTTCATCTCTGCGGCCCAGTGGTCGAGCTCGCGGTCGAGGTGGTCGCTGCCGTCGTCGAGTGCGTCCAGCCCGGTCTGTTTGAGGTCGACGGAGTGGATCGCCGCGATTTGTTCGACCAGGCTCTGGCACATCCGCACCACGGTCTGGTCGGCGACGCCGGCAGGCGCCTCCATTTCGTAGACGTCGCCGACGGCGCGTTGCATGACGAAGAACGGTCGTCCGAGGACCTCGCCGCTGTCCTCGAACCACAGCGCCCGCGGAACGCGAACCGCGGTGTCCTGCAAGGCGCGCAGGATGGTGAACTGGCGGGCAAGGTCGTAGGGCTCCAGCAGCGCGGGGGGTTTGGGCCGCAGCCGCAACACCACGTCTTGGCGGGTCTCCTGATCACGGTGTTGGGTGACGACGGTCAGCATCATCATCTCGGCGGAATGCCCGAAGTTCACCCGGTCCAGACCCTCGACGCGGACATCGTCGGCGTCGGGCAGTTGGGTGCGCAGCCAGCGGTCAGGCGCTGATCGACGTTGGCGTCCAGCGTCATTGACGGGCCCCTTCGCGTCGCTGCGTGGGCAGGCGTTCGACCGGGGTCTTGTCCTGTTTGAACGCCGACATGTCCATCGCCGTCCAGTTCGGGTAGCGGCGGTAGCCCTGTCCGCCCATCAGCAATTCGAAGATGCCCCAACCGGTTGGCCGTCGAGCTGAAACCGCATCAGCTGATCGAGCGCCATCGATTTGCCCTCGGTCTCTTTGAGTTGCTCGGGATTGGTGCTGTCCCAAAGGAAGTGGATGAAGTAGGCGCCGCCACCCAGGTCCTCGTACTGACAGTGCGCCATCGGTAACCCGTAGTAGGCGTTGACGTCCTGGTGCGGGGCGTCGGCGGTGACGCGGTAGGTCTTGCCGTCTTCGTCGGTGAAGATCAGCGTTGCGCGAGCGGGTCGCTTGCGATCGCCGTCGAATTCGACGTCGTGCTCGATCTTGACGAAACGCTTCGACAGGGTCCCGTCTGCGTGCGTGATGCCGCCGTCGACGTAATTGACTGTGCCGTCGGATGATTCGATGATCCAGCCTCGATGGCGCGGTCTTCGAAGCCGGCGTCGAGCCACAGCCAGAAGTCGATCTTGTCGGCGACGCGCACACCGAACGTGCGGTCCCGACCGCCGTGGAATCCGTCGACGCTGATGCGCTCACCGTCGATCTGCACCCAACCGCTCCACCGCCCGGGTTCCTTCATGTGATACATGTCGGCCAACATCTGGCCGTCCTTGTCGCGCACCTTCATGGGCAGTAGCTCCCACATCGGTGCGGTGGGTTCGTAGTAGAGCTCCCACTCGATTCCGGAGCCATTGGGTTCGATGTCAAGTCGCCACTTCTTCAGCGGCTCGACGCAGGTCCAGCGCATCGGCCCGGCGCGCAGGTCGCCACGGTCATCACCCGTCACCGGTCGGCCGGACAACAGATCCCAGTGCCGGCCGTCGGCGAGGCTGACCTTGACATAGCCCAGCCCGCTTCCGGTGTTCGGGTTGTTGCCGTAGCCGCTGGCCAACAGCATCGTGCCGTCCGGCGACGCGGCGAAGAAGTAGCAGCGATCCGACCACGTGGGATCGGGATCGTGCACCTGGTCGAAAGTCGTCGGGAGCTGGTGGGTGAACGACTCGTCTGCCGCGGAGTAAGCCATCGGCTTCTAATTGCCTGTCCTGCAAAGGTATTCAGGTAAGAGCCCGGACGCGGTTGCCTTACGCATCAGATACCGAAGAAGCACAACGCATCCCGTAACATCGGCGCCATGGAACCGAGCCGGCGGTGGGGCGACGACCGCGCGATCCTCGATGACGAGGAAGCCCGCAGACGCATCCTGGACGCCGCGGGCCGCTGCATCGTGCGTCGGGGTAACACTCAATTCCGGATGGGCGAAGTGTCCGACGAGGCCGGGGTGTCGCGGTCGACGGTGTACCGGTATTTCCCCGGCCGCGACGACGTCCTGCTGGGCCTGATGTTGATGCGTGTCGACCACGCGCTTGGTGATCTGGTGCGCTCGCTGCCCGCTCCTGACGACCCGGTTCGGTCAGTGCCCGAGATGGTCCTGGCCCGCGTCGAGTCAGTGGACGGCAATCCGCTGAACGAAGCGTTGTTCGCCGCCGAGAGCACTGCGGTGGCCGCGGCCCTCGAGAAGGGTTCGGCTCCCATCGTGGAGCTGCTGTTGCGGCACTACGAACCGTTGCTGAATCGGTGGAAGCTGGCGGGCCGTCTCTACGAGGATCTCGATCCTCGGTCGATCGTCCAGTGGCTGCACACGACGATTTTGTTCTTGCTGGCACCCTCGTGGCGGTACCGCCCTGCAGCCGACAAACGCCAATTCGTCGAGCAGTTCGTGGTGCGGGCCCTGGTGCCACAGATCAGACAATAACTGATATTGTCTGATGTCCAGACGTTCGGCTATTTTTGTCTGAGGTGCATTGCGCAGTTCAGCGGCCTGTGGCCGCCGTCGACGGGGATCCCAGCTGGAACGGACGAATATGAGAAATCTTGTGGGACAGGCCTTTTCCGTCATCGGCCTGGCCGCTCATCTGGGCCGCGGAGTCGGCCGGGTGACCACCGACGCGGTGGTGGGCGGCCGGCTGGGGTTGCCGCGCACGGTCGAAGACATCGACGCTGCGGTCCTCTCCAAGGTCATGGGAACCACCGTCAGATCGGTCCGTGTCCTTGGCAGCGACGCGGGGACCTCGTCGCGGGCCCGGCTGGTGCTGACCGGAAACGATGTACCCGAGTCGGTGTTCGTCAAGATCGCGGCAAAAACCGCCGCCACCCGTTTGATGGGTGAACTCGGCCGGCTCGGTCACACCGAGGTGCGCTTCTACAGCCAACTCGCCCCGCAGGTCATCGGTGTCCCGAATGCCTACGGTGCGGCATTCGATACCTGGACCGGCCGGTACTTGCTGGTCTTGGAAGATCTCCCCGCCGAGTCGTGCGAATTTCCCGACACCTTGCACCCGCTTTCCACCGACCAGGCCAGCCTCATCGTCGAATTGCTGGCCGAACTGCACGCCACCTTTTGGGACCGCCTGCCCCGCCACGGGCGCGGCCCGCTGGGCTGGCTGTACACGCCGTCAGGCGACGTCACCTCCTTACTGACCGGCTCACTGATGAACACCTCGATCAAGCGCCTTGCCGAGCGCACCACTATCCCCGCGACATCCCGGTCGACAGGGGCCGCTTCATCGCCGACAACTACCGTGCCGTCGCCGCACTGATCGACACTCCCCCACACACGGTCATGCACGGCGACGCTCATCCCGGCAACATGTACTTCCACGGCGGCAAGGCGGGACTTCTGGACTGGCAGGCGGTGCGGCGCGGGCACCCCTCCCGCGAACTGGCCTACACCCTGATCACCAGTCTGACGCCGGAAGACCGCCGGGCGGCACAACGCGACCTGCTCGACGACTACCGACGCGCGCTCGCGGCGGCCGGCGGACCCGACCTGGACCGCGACGATCTGTGGCTGCGATTCCGCCAAGGCGCGCTGTACGCCTATGTCGCGCCGCTGATCACCGCCGGAATGGGGGGAATGCAGGTCGAAGGCATCGCCATGGAAGGTCTGCGGCGCGGTGTCGCAGCGCTTGATGACCTTGAAACCATCGCGGCACTGAAGAGTTCTTTGTAGCCGTCCGAATTCGGCTGGATCTATTGCCATTGCCGCCACAGGAGTTACGCTACTTGGCGTAGCGTAATGCTCTGCGTCGGCGACAAGGAGAGTCTCATGTTCGACCTGAAGATCACCGGTGGCACTGTCGTCGACGGCACGGGCGCGGAGCGCTATCACGCTGACATCGGCATCAAGGACGGCAAGATCGTCGACGTTGTCCGCCGCGGTACCAGCGACCCCGCAATGGGCGGCTTGGAGATGGCCGGTGCCGCCGAAACCATCGACGCGACAGGGCGTGTGGTGGCTCCCGGGTTCGTCGATATCCACACCCACTACGACGGTCAGGTGAGCTGGGACAGCTTGCTCGAGCCGTCGAGCGGTCACGGGGTCACCACAGTGGTCACCGGGAACTGCGGCGTCGGCTTCGCCCCGGTCCGGCCCGGGCGGGAGGAATGGCTGATCAAGTTGATGGAGGGTGTCGAGGACATCCCCGGCACCGCGCTGACCGAAGGCATCACCTGGGGCTGGGAGACCTATCCCGAGTACCTCGACGCCATCGGCAAGCAGAAGTTCGCGATCGACGTGGGCAGTCAGGTCGCCCACGGCGCAATCCGCGCCTACGCGATGGGCGAGCGGGGCGCCCGAAATGAGCCGGCCACCCCCGACGACATTGCGGCAATGGGCCGACTGGTCACTGAAGCGATCGAAGCCGGCGCGCTCGGATTTTCAACGTCCCGCACACTGGGACACCGTGCGATGGACGGCGAACCCGTACCCGGCACGTTTGCCGCCGAAGAAGAACTGTTCGGTCTTGGCCGCGCCATGGCGGCCGGCGGGCAGGCGGTGTTCGAGCTGGCCCCGCAGGGGGTCGCGGGAGAGGACATCGTCGCCCCCAAGAAGGAACTGGAGTGGATGCGGCGATTGGGCGGCGAAATCGACCGGCCGGTGTCGTTCGCTCTGATCCAGGTGGACGCCGACCCGAAGCTGTGGCGCGAGCAGTTGGACCTCTCCGCGGAGGCGCATGCGGCGGGCAGCCGGCTGTACCCCCAGATCGCGGCGCGCCCGTTCGGCATGATGATCGGGTTCCAAGGGCACCACGGTTTCAGCCATCGGCCCACCTACCGCCGGCTGAAGGCCGAGTGCAGTCGCGAGGAGCTCGCGCAGCGCCTGGCCGACCCCGCGGTGAAGGCCGCGATCCTGTCCGAGGACGACCTGCCCGTCGATCCGACACTGCTGTTCGACGGGATGTTCGCCCTGGTGCAGCACTCCCTGGGGCGTCTGTACGCGCTCGGCGATCCGCCCGACTACGAGCCCACCCCGGACCGCACCGTCGGCGCCATCGCCAAAGCGCGGGGCGAGGATACGTTGTCAACCCTGTACGACATCATGCTCGAGTCGAACGCGACCGCAATGCTGATGCTGCCGCTGTTCAACTATGCCGACGGCAACCACGATGCGATCCGCGAGATGATGCTGCATCCCGCCGGCGTGCTGGGGCTTTCCGACGGCGGTGCCCACTGCGGGATGATCTGCGACGCTTCCTATCCGACCTTCCTGCTCACGCACTGGGCGCGGGACCGTCACCGGGGCGAGAAGCTGTCGCTGGAGTACGTGATCCGCAAGCAATCTCGCGATACCGCGCACCTGTTCGGTCTCACCGACCGCGGCACGATCGAGCCCGGTAAGAAGGCCGACCTCAACGTGATCGACATGGACGCGCTGACGCTGCACCCCGCGGCGATGGCCTTCGACTTGCCAGCCGGCGGAAACCGGATCTTGCAGGGAGCCAGCGGCTACACGGCGACGATCGTCAGTGGGACGCTGACCCGGCGCGACGATGTCGACACCGGGGCCCGTCCCGGCCGCTTGGTACGCGGAGCGCGTTAAGGGCAGGGGCTGTGGGACGCCCATGAAAGCAGTCGCCGGCAATCCGGCTGGCACCCGCGACGAGGACGCGATCGGCACCCCGCCACAAAACCCGACCCTGGTGCCGGCCGAGCGCTATTACTCTCCGGCGTTCGCCGCGCTCGAGATTGAACGGATGTGGCCGAAAGTGTGGCAGCTCGCCTGCATGGTCGACCACGTGGCCGAGCCGGGCGACTATTTCGAGTACCGCTGCGGGCCGTACGGGGTACTGATCGTCCGCGGCGACGACGGGGTGCTGCGCGCATTCCAGAACGCCTGTCGCCATCGCGGCAACTCCGTGTGTGGGCTCGGGTTCGGGACTGCACGAACTCAAATGCGGCTATCACGGTTGGACCTGGGACCTGGCTGGCGCACTCAAACGGGTCCCCAACCGCAAGGGCTTCGGCTCGCTACGAATGTCCGACTTTCCGCTGGTACCCGCCCGGGTCGACACCTGGGAGGGACTCGTCTTCGTCAATCTCGACCTCAACGCGATGCCGTTGACCGAGTACCTGGAGGCGGTGCCCGACGATATCGCCTGGTGCAACCTGGGCGACTTCCGCTGCTACGCCACGCTCACCGTCGAGGTCGACGCCAACTGGAAAACGATCGCTGACGGTTACAGCGAGACCTACCACATTCAGACACTGCATCCGGAGTTGCTGCGCTGCGTCGACGACATCCATGCGCCACAACAGATCTGGGGCCACACCGGGAAGTCAGACCAGCCCTATGGTGCGCAGAGCCCACGCTTTGACGGCGCGCTGAGCGACGAAGAAGTCTGGGACGCCTACGTCTACACCCAGGGCGCGCTGATGGGCGCAGCCGAAGGGACGCCGTTCCCCGCCGACCAACGCCAGGCCGGACAGACAGTTGCAGACCTGATCGCGGCACGAACCCGCGCATTCGCCGCGGGCCGCGGAGTCGATCTCAGCTGGGCTGACACCGATCGGATTACTCGGCTGCACCAGTACAACGTGTTCCCGAACATGACATTTCTGACCAACGCCGACCACCTGACCGTCATGTGCTCCCGACCGGGCCCCGACCCCGATAAAGGCGAGATGGTCATGTTCTTGATGACGCGGATGCCGCCGGGCGCGGCACGCGCTAAGCCGACGGATGTCCGCACGACCGCCGAGGCGGCCGCGCCCGGCGTGGTGCTCACCCAAGACATCCAGCTGCTCGCGGGCTTACAGCGCGGCATGCACCAGCCCGGTTTCACCCACTTGGTGCTGTCCAGCGAGGAACGGCGCGTGATCAACATGCACCGCAATCTCGAGCGCTACCTCGACCTACCCGAGTCCGAGCAAATGACCGGCGGCGCGGCGAATTGATCGCTCTCAACATAATTCGTGTACAGAGGGCGAAAGTGGTCCCGAGCGAATTAGAATCCCGCTTGTGATGACCCCGTCAAACCCGTGGGGGGACGAACGAGGGCAACTCTCGCATCAGCTACAGATGCGATATCAGACGCTCGCCCGAAGGCGAGCGCGACGGATGTGCCACAGTTTCGAACGGGTGGGCGTCCGAACGGCGCCGGAGCGCCTTCGGGAGATGCTGGCGGGCGCGCCCCTCGCGGCTCATGAAGTGACGGATATCAATTTCGCGTTGATCGCGATCCAGCTCGACCGTGAAGCGCGCGTCGCGAGGTACAAGCGGCTGAAGCGGCGCGGTACCCGCTCACTGATGTTCGCGGGCTTGGTTCTGGTGGTATTGCACTTCCTAATGTGCGTTGCTTACGTCTTGTTGAACCTGGCCCAACAGGCCACGCCGTTGTGAATCGACCGACCTCCCAATAGCGGTCTATCCGAGGCGGTCAGCGTGGGGCGATGATGCCGTTGTCGTAGGCGTAGACGATCGCGGCAGCCCGGTCCCGCAGGTCGAGTTTTACGAAGGTCCGGCCGATATGGCCTTTGACCGTGACGCCGGAGATGCACAGTTCGTCGGCGATCTCGGCGTTGGACAGGCCTTTTCCGATCAGTGTCAGAACGTCGAGCTCGCGGGTGGTCAGCTCAGCGATTACTGCGGCTACGCGAGGTGCCGATGCCTAATGCTGCGTGGCGGCCATAGACGGCAGCCCCACCAAAATCCCTTCGACGTCGCCGTCGGCACCCACCAGCAGACCACGTCCGGGCGGCAATGCTTGGGCCCGGACCGATCGATTGATCCTGTTTTGCGGGTCGTTGTCCAACGCAGTTGCCCGCCCCGGTCCACGGCCACCGCCCACGTTCCCGATCCGTCATCGGTGAAGTAGGCCTCCGGAGTGCCGTCGTTGTCGAGGTCGAGCACGGCGTGATCGGCGATGCCATCGCCGTCGAAATCCGCGAGTGCGTCGTCGTGCATTCCGTCACCGTCGAAATCCAGCCCGACCGCATCAAGCCGGCCGTCGCCATCAAGGTCGAGGTCGGGCTGACCGTTCCAGATGGCCGCCGTGTCGTCGTCGCCAGCCATGCAGTAGTCCATGTGTACTCGGACGCTTGGCCACCGCTACGGGTTCCCCCGCGAGCGCCACCAGGCCAGCAGCTCCGCGGTCGCCTCCTCGGTGCTCAACGGACCGCGATCCAACCGCAGCTCTTTCAGAAAACGCCACGCCTCACCGACTTGCGGGCCTGCCGGGATGTCGAGCAGCTGCATGATCTGGTTGCCGTCCAGATCGGGGCGTACCCGCGCCAGATCCTCTTGGGCGGCGAGCTCGGCGATCCGCGCCTCCAGCCGGTCATAGCTGGCCTGCAGCCGGGCGGCCCGGCGCTTGTTGCGAGTGGTGCAGTCGGCCCGCACCAGCTTGTGCAACCGAGGCAGCAGCGGCCCGGCATCAGTGACGTAGCGGCGCACCGCGGAATCGGTCCACCTGCCGTCGCCGTAGCCGTGGAACCGCAAATGCAGATACACCAGCTGGGAGACGTCCTCGACCATCTGCCTGGAACACTTCAACGCGCGCAGCCGCTTTCGGGCCATCTTGGCGCCGACCACCTCGTGGTGGTGGAAACTCACGCCGCCGTTCGGTTCGTGCCGCCGGGTGGCGGGCTTGCCAATGTCATGCAGCAACGCGGCCCAGCGCAGCACCAGATCCGGGCCGTCATCCTCAAGGGCGATCGCTTGACGCAGCACCGTCAGCGAATGCTGGTAGACGTCTTTGTGTTGGTGGTGTTCGTCGATGGCCATCTGCATACCACCGACCTCGGGCAGCACCACCTCACCCATCCCGGTCTGCACCAGCAGATCGATACCGGCCACCGGGTCGTTGCCGAGCAGCAGTTTGTCCAGCTCGGCGGCCACCCGTTCGACGCTGATCCGGCCGAGCTCCGCGGCCATCTCCTCGATCGCCTCCCGCACCCGCGGTGCGACGGCAAAACCGAGCTGCGACACGAACCGCGCCGCGCGCAGCATCCGCAACGGGTCGTCGCCGAACGACACCTCCGGTGCAGCCGGCGTGTCGAGCACCCGCTCGCGCAATGCCGCCAAACCGCCTAGCGGATCCAGGAATTCACCCGGCCCGGTCGGCGTGATACGTACGGCCATCGCGTTGACCGTGAAATCGCGGCGCACCAAGTCGTCTTCGAGGCGATCACCGAAACGCACCTCGGGATTTCGCGACACCTGGTCGTAGGTGTCCGCGCGGAACGTGGTGATTTCCAGGCGGTGGCCGCCCTTACCAACGCCGACGGTGCCGAAATCGATTCCGGTGTCCCACAAGTTATCGGCCCACCGCCGCAGGATTTGTTGGACCTGCTCGGGGCGGGCGTCGGTGGCAAAGTCCAAGTCGGGACTCAACCTGCCCAGCACGGCATCCCGCACCGAACCGCCGACAAGGTAGACCTCATGGCCCGCGGCATCGAACGCCGAGCCCATTTCGCGCAGCATGGGCGCATGCCTATTCAGCGCGACCGCGGCGGCGGTCAGCAGGTCGGCATCCTGGGCGGCTTCAGGCACGTTCGATCAGCGTAGTCGGCTGGCGCGGCCATGACCGCGCAGCGCCGCCGGGCGCTGGGCTCGCGGCGAGTATGTCCTGAAGACTATGCCGTGCCAGCTACTATCGCTTGGGTGTCGGACGGCGAACAAGGCAAACCACGTCGGCGCCGGGGTCGGCGCCGTGGTCGTGGCGTCGCGGGTTCGTCCGAGAACCAGACGAACGGCCAAGCGACCGGCGACTCAACAGCGACCAAATCGCGCCGAACCCGTTCTTCTCGCCGCGGGCCGGACCGGCTGCGCACCGTGCACGAAACATCCGCCGGGGGGCTGGTCATCGACGGTATCGACGGACCGCGCGACGCGCAGGTCGCGGCCCTGATCGGTCGCGTCGATCGGCGGGGACGGATGCTGTGGTCGCTGCCCAAGGGCCATATCGAACTCGGTGAGACCGCCGAACAGACCGCTATTAGAGAGGTCGCCGAGGAGACCGGAATTCGTGGCAGCGTGCTGGCCGCGCTGGGACGCATCGACTACTGGTTCGTCACCGACGGCCGTCGAGTCCACAAGACCGTGCACCATTATTTAATGCGCTTCTCCGGCGGCGAATTGTGCGACGAGGACCTCGAAGTCGCCGAGGTGGCCTGGGTGCCGATCCGGGAGCTGCCGTCCCGGCTGGCCTATGCCGACGAACGTCGACTGGCCCAGGTAGCGGACGAGCTAATTGACAAGCTGCAGAGCGATGGTCCCGCCGCACTTCCGCCGCTGCCGCCCAGCGCTCCTCGGCGACGGCCACAGACGCATTCGCGGACTCGACATTCCGACAAACCGGCCCCGGGCCGGAAGAACGGTCACGGGCCGGGGCCGTGACGGCGCCGCGACTCTGCTGGGCCGGCTTGTTGCGCTTTGCCGCAGTGGTCGGCATCGTGGCGGGGTTTGCGGTGCTAACCGGCCCCTTGGAGGCCTTTGTGCCGCGCGCGGCCGCGGGTGAGCCTGGGGTGACGCCGTTTGTCCGGGTCCGCATCGATCAAGTCACCCCGGACGTGGTCACCACCACCAGTCAACCCGTCGTCACCGTCAGCGGCATGGTGACCAATATCGGCGACCGCCCTGTCCGCGACGTAATGGTCCGCCTCGAGCACGCTGCAGCGGTCACCGCGTCAGCGGTCTTGCGCACCTCCCTGGACGGCGACACCGACCAGTACCAACCGGCCGCGGATTTCCTCACGGTGGCCCCCGAACTGCAGCGCGGGCAAGAAGTCGGCTTCACTCTGTCGGCCCCGCTGCGCTCATTGACCAAGCCGTCCTTGGGAATCGACAAGCCCGGCATCTACCCGGTCTTGGTCAATGTGAACGGAACGCCTGACTACGGCGCCCCTGCCCGGCTGGACAACGCACGGTTCCTGCTGCCCGTGGTCGGTGTGCCACCCGACCAAGCCGATGACCTGGACTCCGCCGTCGCGCCCGACACCTCCAAACCCGTGTGGATCACCATGCTGTGGCCGCTGGCCGACCGGCCAAGGCTGTCTCCCGGCGTACCCGGCGGCACCATTCCGGTCCGGCTAGTCGACGACGACTTGGCCGCCTCCTTGGCCACCGGCGGCCGACTGGACATCCTGCTGTCCGCGGCCGAAGTCGCCACCAGCCACGACGTCGACCCCGACGGCGCCGTCAGCCGTGCGCTGTGTCTGGCCGTCGACCCGGATCTGCTGGTCACCGTCAACGCGATGACCGCCGGCTACGTGGTGTCCAATTCCCCCGACGGCCCCGCTCAACAACCAGGCACCCCGACGCACCCGGGCACCGGTCAGGTCGCCGCGACCGAATGGCTGAACCGGCTGCGGGCGCTGGCGCATCGGACCTGCGTGGCGCCGCTGCCCTATGCGCAAGCCGATCTGGACGCCTTGCAACGCGTCAACGATCCGGGGCTGAGCGCGATCGCCACCACCAGCGTCGGCAGCATCGTCGACCGAATTTTGGACGTATCGTCCACCCGCGGCGCCACGCTGCTGCCCGACGGCCCGTTAACCGGCCGCGCGGTCAACCTACTCAGCGCCAACGAAAGCACGGTCGCAATTGCCGCCGCCGACTTGTCCGCCCAGGACACGCAGGGATCTTCCGAGGCCAGCGTCGACACCGCACCCCGGCGGTTGTCCCCGCAAGTGGTGGTCGCACCGTTTGACCCGGCGGTCGGCGCCGCGCTGGCCGGAGCGGGAACCACCCCCGCCGTCCCCACCTACCTGGACTCCTCGCTGACGGTTCGGCTCGCGCACGATTCGGTGACCGCTCGACGCCAGGACGCCTTGGGCTCCATTTTCTGGCACGCCTTGCGGCGCGATGACGCGCCGCGCACCCAGATCCTGGTCCCGCCGGCGACATGGAACCTGCAGGCCGACGACGCGCAGGTCATCTTGACCGCGCTGACCACCACCATCCGTTCCGGTCTGGCGGTGCCGCGTCCGCTGCCAGCGGTGGTCGCCGAGGCTGCGGCCCGCACCGAGCCGTCGGAGCCGGTGGGCGCCTACACCTCCGCACGGGGCCGATTCAACGACGACGTCACCGCTGGCATCGCCGGTCAAGTCGGCCGTCTGTGGGGTTTGACTTCAGCGCTGAGCACCGACGACCGCACCGGGTTGACCGGCGTCCAATACACCGCGCCGCTGCGCGAAGACATGCTGCGCGCGTTGAGCCAATCCGAACCGCCCGACACCCGCAACGGATTGGCTCAGCAGCGCCTGGCGGTGGTCGGTAAGACGATCAACGACTTGTTCGGCGCGGTCACGATCGTCAACCCGGGCGGCTCGTACACCCTGGCCACCGAGCACAGCCCCCTTCCGCTGGCGCTGCACAACGGCCTGGCTGTTCCCATCCGGGTGCGGCTGCAGGTCGACGCTCCACCGGGGATGACCGTCACCGACGTCGGCCAGATCGAATTGCCACCGGGATACCTACCGCTACGGGTGCCGATCGAAGTGAACTTCACCCAGCGCGTCGCGATCGACGTGACACTGCGGACCCCCGACGGGATGCGGCTGGGCGAGCCGGTGCGCTTGTCGGTGCATTCCAACGCCTACGGCAAGGTGCTGTTCGCGATCACGCTCACCGCCGCGGCGGTGCTGGTGACGCTGGCCGGACGGCGGCTTTGGCACCGTTTCCGCGGCCAGCCCGATCGCGCCGACCTGGACCGCCCGGACCCGCACGATGCCAGGTCCGCCGGCGTGCATGACGAGGTCGACCATCGGGTCGAGCACGAGCACCGAGTATGAACCCCGCCTACCGGCAGGTCCAACCGCACCAACAGCGCCTGCCACAACCGCCGCCGCGTCCCCGGGGCCCGGCCTCGCCGCCGACGGGTCCCCTGCCTCCTGTCCCCGCGGGGATTGATCGTCGGCGACCCGAACTGTCCGACGCCGCGCTGGTATCGCGGTCGTGGGCGATGGCGTTCGCAACGCTGGTCAGCCGGCTCACCGGCTTCGCCCGGATCGTGGTGCTGGCCGCGATCCTGGGCGCGGCGTTGTCCAGCGCTTTCTCGGTGGCCAATCAGCTGCCGAACCTGGTGGCGGCTCTCGTGCTGGAGGCGACCTTCACCGCGATATTCGTGCCGGTGCTGGCCCGCGCCGAGCAAAGCGACCCCGACGGCGGCGCGGCGTTCGTGCGCCGCCTGGTCACGTTGACGACCACGCTGCTGTTGTTCGCCACCGCGCTGTCGGTGCTCGCCGCGCCGCTGCTGGTGCGGCTGATGCTGGGCCACACCCCGCAGGTCAACCAGCCGCTGACCACCGCCTTCGCATACTTGCTACTCCCCCAGGTGCTCGCCTACGGCCTCACGTCGGTGTTCATGGCGATCCTGAACACCCGCAACGTGTTCGGGCCGACGGCGTGGGCACCGGTGGTCAACAACGTCGTCGCGCTCGCGACCCTGGCGGTATATCTGGCGGTCCCCGGTGAGCTTTCGGTCGATCCCGTCCGGATGGGCAACACCAAGCTGCTGGTACTCGGCATCGGCACCACGTTGGGCGTGTTCGCGCAGACCGCGGTGCTGCTGCTAGCGCTGCGGCGCCAGCATGTCAGCCTGCGCCCACTGTGGGGAATCGATCAGCGCCTCAAGCGCTTCGGCACGATGGCCGCCGCAATGGTGCTCTACGTGCTGATCAGCCAGCTCGGCCTGGTGGTCGGCAACCAGATCGCCAGTACGGCAGCAGCATCGGGCCCCGCGATCTACAACTACACCTGGCTGGTACTCATGCTGCCGTTCGGCATGATCGGGGTCACCGTGCTCACCGTGGTGATGCCGCGGCTGAGCCGTAACGCCGCCGCCGACGACACCAAGGCCGTGCTCGCCGACCTGTCGTTGGCTACCCGACTGACATTGATCACGCTGATCCCGATAGTGGCGTTCATGACCGTCGGCGGGCCGGCGATCGGTAGCGCGCTGTTCGCCTACGGTCATTTCGGGGAGGTCGACGCCGGGTACCTGGGCGCCGCGATCGCGTTATCGGCGTTCACGCTGATCCCCTATGGGCTGGTGCTCTTGCAGCTGCGCGTGTTCTACGCGCGCGAGCAGCCCTGGACGCCGATCGTGATCATCCTCGTCATCACGGCCGTCAAGATCGTCGGCTCAGTTGCTGGCACCGCATGTCACCAGTGACCCGAAGCTGGTGGCCGGTTTTCTGGGGCTGGCTAACGGCATCGGATTTCTCATCGGCGCGATCGTCGGTTATCTCCTGTTGCGACACACCCTGCTGCCGGCCGGGGGCCACCTGATCGGCGTCGGTGAGATGCGGACAATCCTGGTAACGCTTACCGCCTCCATGCTGGCCGGTCTGGTTGCCCATGTGGCCGATCGGCTGCTGAGGCTGGACCTGCTAACCACGCACGGCGGCGGTGCGGGCTCTTTGCTGCGCCTGTTTGTGCTGGCGGTCATCATGCTGCCGATCATGGCCACGGTCATGCTCCGCGCGCACGTCCCCGAGGCGCGGGCAGCGTTGGACGCCGTCAGGCGCCGCTTCGCGGCAGGCAAGCGCCACGGCCCCGCAAACCGATCGCGCCGGATCGATCGTCTCACCGTGCCCCGGTCACGTACCCTGAGCAGAGGAATTCGTCCCCGCCTGGGGTAAATGCGGTCCAGGAGCCGATCCGGCGCAAGCCTCCGGAGCGGGCAACCCGAGCCCGGATAGCGAAAGGACCGGAGGTGACCGACCGCCCAATGGAGAGCGCAGCATCCGGCTCCGCCTCAGGTGCCGAGCTGCACCGACCGGTTGCTGACGACTTCCAGCCCGACATTCCAGCCGACCACGAGCCCGGACCGTCGGCGTCAGGCCCGTCCAACGGTGACATCCCGGCCGAATCCCGCCGCGGGCCGATCCCGTTTGATGCATCCCGCGAGCGCGGTGGGGAGTCAGCGGCGCCCGCAGACGATGTCCACTTGGTTCCCGGCGCCCGTATCGCCGGTGGCCGGTATCGACTGCTGGTCTTCCACGGCGGCGCACCGCCCCTGCAGTTCTGGCAGGCGCTGGACACCGCGCTCGACCGGCAGGTGGCGCTGACCTTCGTCGACCCGGACGGGGCCTTGCCCGCCGACGTGCTGCAAGAGATTCTGTCCCGCACCTTGCGGCTCAGCCGGATCGACAAGCCCGGTATCGCCCGGGTGCTCGACGTGGTCCACACCGGTTCGGGTGGCTTGGTGGTAACCGAGTGGGTTCGGGGTGGTTCGTTGCAGGAGGTGGCCGACACCGCACCGTCGCCCGTCGGCGCCGTGCGGGCAATGCAGTCGCTGGCCGCAGCCGCCGACGCGGCCCACCGCGCCGGTGTCGCCCTGTCGATCGACCATCCCAGCCGGGTGCGTGTCAGCATCGAAGGCGACGTCGTGCTGGCATACCCGGCGACCATGCCCGATGCCAACCCGCAAGACGACATTCGCGGTATCGGCGCCGCGCTATATGCCCTACTGGTCAATCGGTGGCCACTGCCGGAGTCCGGGGTGCGCAGCGGGCTCGCCCCGGCCGAGCGGGATTCCACGGGCCAGCCCGTCGAACCGATGGTTATCGACCGCGAAATCCCCTTCCAGATCTCCGCGGTCGCCGTTCGGGCGGTTCAGGAAGACGGCGGAATACGCAGTGCCTCAACGCTTTTGAACTTGCTACAACAAGCAACCGCGGTGGCCGACCGCACCGAAATACTCGGTCCGATCGACGACACGCCTGCGCCATCCAGCGCTCGCGTGTCAGCCGGTCAGGAGTACGCGACCTTTGCGCGCCGACGCCGCAACGTGCTGATCGGTGTCGGCGCCGGCCTTGCCGTCCTCGTGGTGGCCCTGTTGGTCCTGGCGTCGGTGGTGAGCAAAATTTTCGGCAACGTCGGTGGTGGCCTGAACAGAGATGAGCTCGGACTGAACGGGCCCTCGTCGTCGGCCTCGTCGTCGGCCCCCAGTTCCGCGGCTGCCGGCAGCATCGTCAAACCCACCAAGGCGACGGTCTTCTCGCCCGATGGCGACCCCGACAACCCGGGCCAGGCTGGGCAGGCGATCGATGGCGACCCGTCGACCTCCTGGTCAACCGAGATCTATACCGACGCCGTCCCGTTCCCCAGTTTCAAGCAGGGCGAAGGCTTGATGTTGCAGCTGCCGAATCCCACTGTGGTGGGCCAAGTAACCATCGACACGACGAGCACCGGGACCAAGGTCGAGATTCGATCGGCATCCACGCCGACGCCGTCAACGCTGAACGACACCAGCGTGCTGGTTCCGGCCTTCGCGCTCAAGCCGGGTCATAACGTCATACCGGTCCGGGCCGGCTCGCCGACGTCGAATCTGCTGGTGTGGATCTCCACATTGGGAACCACCAACGGCAAGAGCCAAGCCAACATTTCGGAGATCACGGTTCAGGCTGCGTCCTGACGGCGCTCACAGATCTGCGCTGTGGTGAAGTGCCGCGTAACACCCGATTGGTTACTGTCCCGCCCGTGGGCTCCGGGGGAAACATCCAGCGTGAACGCAGTGACGCCGAGCTGCTGGCAGCCCATGTCGCCGGGGACCGCTACGCCTTCAGCGAGTTGTTCCGTCGTCATCAACGGCAGCTACACCGGCTTGCCCGGCTCACCACTCGCACTCCCGAGGATGCGGAAGACGCGCTGCAGGACGCGATGCTCTCGGCACACCGCGGCGCCGGTTCGTTTCGGCATGACGCCGCAGTCGGCAGCTGGCTGCACCGCATCGTGGTCAACGCCTGCCTGGACCGGCTGCGGCGCACCAAAGCCCACCCAACCGTCCCGCTGGCGGACGTCTACCCGGTAGCTGATCGGACGGCTCAGGTCGAGACGGCGATCGTGGTGCAGCGAGCCTTGATGCGGCTTCCCGTCGAGCAGCGGGCGGCGGTGGTGGCCGTCGACATGCAGGGCTACTCGGTAGCCGACACCGCGCAGCTGCTGGGCGTCGCGGAGGGCACAGTCAAGAGCCGATGTGCCCGCGCCCGGGTTCGCCTCGCCGAGCTGCTCGGCTACCTCAACGCCGGCGCTCACGCCACACCCTGATCGCGCTGCCGGTCAGCGCTAACAGCGTTTGTAAGCCGCCCGGCGCGCGGGCTGTCCATGGCCATCAGTCGGTGCATGACGGACACTGGGGCGGATGAATGCAGCGGAGAACGATGCGGCGGATCACGGCAAGGCGGGAGCAGACCCGCCGCTGACGGTCGAACTCCTCGCCGACCTGCAGGCCGGCCTGCTAGATGACGAAGCCGCCGCTCGGGTGCGCAGACAGGTCCGCACAGACCCGGAGGCCGAAGGGGTTCTGGGTGCCTTGAACCAGGTGCGGCGCGATGTCGCCGCCGTTGGCGCCGATCCCGCGTCCGCACCAGACGCTCCCCCGCAGGTCACCGCCAGAATTTCCGCAGCGCTGAGGTCGGCGGATCCCTCCTCGGACGGGCCACCCAACGGCGCCGCCGCTCACTCCGCCCGGCCTCGCATCAGCCCCGCCAGAATCGTCGCGGCGCTAGCCGGTTTCTGCGCGGTACTCGCCGGGATCGGCTTCGGTACGGCGGCGCTACTCCACGCCCCCGGACCTACGCCGAGTGCACCGGTCACCGCCGAGCACATCACGGTATCGACGCCGCCGATGGCCATCGCGCTATCGCCGGACGAAATCCTCGGCCTGCTCGGCCGCAGTCCCGATTACGGCCCGCTCAGCGACCCAGCACGACGCGCCTCTTGCCTTAGTGGCCTCGGCTATCCGGGGTCCACGCAGGTGCTGGGTGCGCGCCCGATCGAGATCAACGCCCGCCCCGGCGTCCTGCTGGTGGTGCCCGGCGACACGCCCGACAACCTGGCGGTCTTCGCGGTGGCGCTGAACTGCAGTGCCGCCGATACCGGCCTGTTGGCCAGCACCCAAGTCCCCCGCCCTTAGTGTGGTGCCATGGGTTGTGCCGCTGGTATCAAGGGGCACCCGGGAACAGCCGTGCCTACGCTGGCGTTTCTACGAATCCGGAGACGATCGTTTGAAAGGTTTCTATGACCGCCGACACTGTGCATGACGTGATCATTATCGGTTCGGGTCCTGCCGGGTATACCGCGGCGCTGTATGCGGCGCGTGCGCAGTTGGTGCCGCTGGTGTTCGAGGGGACAGCTTTTGGTGGTGCGTTGATGACCACGACCGAGGTGGAGAATTATCCGGGTTTTCGGGATGGGATTACCGGTCCGGAGTTGATGGATCAGATGCGTGAGCAGGCGTTGCGGTTTGGTGCGGATTTGCGGATGGAAGACGTGGAGTCGGTGTCGCTGCGGGGGTCGGTGAAGTCGGTGGTGAGCGCCGAGGGTCAGACGTATCGGGCGCGGGCGGTGATTTTGGCGATGGGTGCGGCGGCGCGGTATTTGGGTGTTGCAGGTGAGCAGGAGTTGCTGGGGCGCGGGGTCAGTTCGTGTGCGACCTGTGATGGGTTTTTCTTCCGTGACCAAGACATCGCGGTGATCGGTGGGGGGGATTCGGCGATGGAGGAAGCCACGTTTTTGACCCGGTTTGCTCGCAGTGTGACGCTGGTGCATCGCCGCGAGGAGTTTCGGGCGTCGCGGATCATGCTGGAGCGCGCCCGCGGCAATGACAAGATCCGGTTCCTCACCAATCACACCGTGCTGGCGGTGCAGGGGGACCAGACGGTGACCGGGTTGCGGGTGCGCGACACCCTCACGGGTGAGCAGACCACCCTGGGGGTGACGGGGGTGTTCGTAGCGATCGGTCACGAGCCGCGGTCGGGGTTGGTGCGCGAGGTCCTCGACGTCGACCCCGATGGTTACGTTCTTGTGCAGGGGCGCACCACCAGCACCTCGATCGAGGGGGTGTTCGCGGCCGGTGATCTGGTGGATCGCACCTACCGACAAGCCGTCACCGCCGCGGGCAGCGGCTGCGCTGCAGCCATCGACGCCGAACGCTGGCTAGCCGAACACACCGAATCCAGCGCCGCCGCACAAGGCGACGCAACCGAAATTCCTGGCAGTACCGACACATTGATTGGAGTACCTCAATGACCAACGCTGAAAAGGCCGGGGCCACAATCGAAGTCTCTGACGCGTCATTTTCCACGGACGTGTTGTCCAGCGATAAGCCTGTGCTGGTTGACTTTTGGGCGACGTGGTGTGGACCGTGCAAAATGGTCGCGCCGGTTCTCGAGGAGATCGCGAGCGAGCGAGCCGATCAGCTCACCATCGCCAAGCTCGACGTTGATGCCAATCCGGCAACAGCACGCGACTTCCAGGTGGTGTCGATCCCAACAATGATCCTGTTCAAAGATGGCCAACCGGTGAAGCGGATCGTCGGCGCCAAGGGTAAGGCAGCGTTGCTGCGTGAGCTCTCCGACGCGGTTCCCAACCTCACCTGACATTGATTTAGTTCGCCGCACCACGCCCCGCGCTTAGCCTGGGGTTTTCCCGAATATGAGAAGCATCTGCGACAATAACGGTTAGCTGTTGCCCATATGCGAGCCTGTCAGTTGTCCCGGAGGGCCTTTGGTATGTCGAGTCCGCGCCGTGAATACGGCGACGCGCTGCGCTGTGGTGATCGCAACGCAGCTGTGACCGAGATCCGGGCTTCGCTGGCAGCGCTAGGGCTGCTGGACAGCCCCGACGAAGACCTCAGTACCGGCCGGCACGTGGCCCTTGAGCTCTTCGATGCCGAACTCGACCAAGCGGTGCGCGCTTTCCAGCAGCACCGCGGACTGCTTGTGGACGGCATTGTCGGCGAGGCCACCTACCGGGCGCTAAAGGAGGCGTCGTACCGGCTCGGCGCGCGCACGCTGTATCACCAATTTGGTGCCCCACTCTACGGTGACGACGTCGCCACACTGCAGGCGCGGCTACAGGACCTCGGTTTCTATACCGGCTTGGTCGACGGCCACTTCGGGTTGCAGACCCACAACGCTTTGATGTCGTATCAGCGCGAGTCCGGGCTGGCCGCCGACGGTATCTGCGGCCCAGAAACGTTGCGCTCCTTGTACTTTCTGAGTTCACGGGTCACCGGCGGTTCACCCCACGCGCTTCGTGAAGAAGAGCTGGTCCGCCGATCGGGTCCTAAACTGTCGGGCAAGCGGATCATCATCGATCCGGGCCGCGGCGGCGCGGACCACGGCCTGATCATGCACGGTCCATCTGGCCCGATCAGCGAAGCAGATGTGTTGTGGGACTTGGCAAGCCGGCTTGAGGGGCGGATGACCGCCATCGGTATGGAAACCTTCCTGTCGCGACCGGCCAACCGCAGCCCGTCGGACGCCGAACGCGCCGCTACGGCCAACAATGTCGGGGCAGACCTGATGATCAGCTTGCGCTGCGAAAATCAGCCTAGCCCTGCGGCTAACGGCGTGGCTTCCTTTCACTTCGGAAACTCGCATGGTTCGGTCTCCACCATCGGGCGCAATCTCGCTGACTTCATCCAGCGAGAAGTGGTGGCCCGCACGGGTTTACGCGATTGTCGGACGCATGGCCGGACATGGGATCTGCTACGCCTGACCCGGATGCCCACCGTGCAGGTCGACATCGGCTACATCACCAACCCGCGAGATCGCGCCATGCTGGTCTCAACGCAGACCCGGGACGCCATCGCCGAAGGTATCCTCGCCGCGGTCAAGCGACTCTATCTACTGGGCAAGAACGATCGGCCGACTGGCACATTCACCTTCGCCGAATTGCTGGCTCACGAACTGTCGGTGGAACGAACCACCAGGCTGGGCGGTTCCTAACCGCTCTGGGCGATCTTCAACGTATTCCCTGCCGTAGACCCGGCTCCGACCGGCTGTTGCAGCTGTGCGTTTTCCAGCAGACGCTCCAAGGCGGCCTCGACTTCGGCCTTCCATCCAAGACCCTTGTCCAACTCGAGGCGCAGCCGGGGGAAGTACGTATGTGGCGCCACCACAACGAAACCCGCGTCCTTCAGAAATTCCGCGTCGATGACGCAGTGCTCAACCGAGCAGTCGCCGAGGGCCTCCAGCACCGGCCGCACATCGGGGTCCACCACCCGCGGGTCCTGCAATTCCGAAGCCGCCGGCGTGCGGCCGAAAGCTTCCAGCGCCCGGACCCCGCGGCGGACCAGCTCGTCGATTACCCGAGCGATAAGCCCATGCGGTAGATCGGCGGCGGCTTGCCCGGGCTCGATGCCCATCGATGTCAGCAGCACCGCGTCCGCGGACACCGGCGCGGTGGGAAATCGCTGCGCCCGCGGCACAGCCCGCGGCGGCGCGTAGAAAACGTAGCCCAAGCATGGCGGCTCGGTGTGGCTTCGGTCATCCGGGGCCGCGGTCGCGACCTGGCCGCATGAGCCCCACTCCAGCATCACCATCGACAACCAGGCTTCCTTTTCGAATTCGGGGTCGGCGAGGTGGTCCTGATTACCGAGAGTCGCGGGGTCGACCTCCCAGAACACGCAGCGGCGCGCGTGCTTGGGAAGCTGCTCGAAGGCCTCGAGCCGAAGCGGTGTGATTCGAGCGGACACTAGCCTCCTGGCTCCTGTGCGGTACTGCAGCCAATTGCGCCGGCAACCCCTCCAGGATAGGAGAGTTTGTCGTCATCGGGCCAGCTTTGACATTGCCGCTTCGGTTGCTGCGCCGGAACAGTCGGCATATTGCTGTCACGATCAGTCGATCGCCGAAAGTCTTTGATGCACGCGCGGTTTCGTCATATTGCAGTGCTTGGGACGCGTTGTTTCGCGGTCTGCAAACGGCTCGGTGTCACAGTGACGTAATTACACCGTATGGCCGATCATGCCTTGGCGGCGGTCATCATATCGATGATTCGCTGCAGGTCGTCCACCGAGCCAAACTCCACCACGATCTTCCCCTTGCGTTTGCCCAGGCTGACTGTCACCCGCGTATCGAAGGCGTTCGACAGTCGCTCAGCAACATCCTGGAGGCCGGGCATCTGGATCGGCTTGCGACGCGGGGGCGTCGGCGTGGTCGCGCCGCCCCGGTTTGCCAACGTGACCGCTTCCTCGGTGGCCCGTACCGACAGCCCCTCCGCGACGATCCGGCTGGCCAGTTCCTCTTGCGCCCCGGGACCGGCCTCCAGCGAGAGCAGCGCGCGAGCATGGCCGGCGGACAGCACACCCGCAGCCACTCGCCGCTGGACCGCGATCGGCAGCTTGAGCAAGCGGATCATGTTGGTGATCAGCGGCCGCGAGCGACCGATGCGCGACGCCAGTTCATCGTGGGTGACACCGAACTCGTCGAGCAGCTGCTGGTAAGCCGCCGCCTCTTCCAACGGGTTCAGCTGCACCCGGTGGATGTTCTCCAGCAAGGCGTCGCGTAGCAGATTGTCATCGCCGGTCTCGCGCACGATGGCCGGGATGGTCGGCCAGCCCCGCCTCTTGGGCCGCCCGCCAGCGCCGCTCCCCCATCACGATCTGGTACCGCGCGCCGCTCTTCGATCCAGGCACGGCCCGCACCACGATCGGCTGCAACAAACCAAACTCGCGGATGGAGTGCACTAGCTCGGACAGCGCCTCGTCGTCGAACACCTGCCGCGGCTGGCGTGGATTGGGCTCGATGTCGGCCGGCGCGATCTCGCGATACACCGCACCCACTGCGGCGACGTCCAGCGCCGGTCCCCCGATCAGGACGTCAGCGGCCGCATCCCCCATCCGCGGACCGAGGGTCGCCGGCCCCGAGTCGCCTTCGGCGGGACCCGTAGGTATCAGCGAAGCCAGCCCCCGGCCGAGGCCGCCCTTTTTGCGTAACGGCTGCGTCATGGTCGTCCCTTCACGGTTCGTGATCAATCGCGTTGCGCGAGTTCGCGGCTCGCGTCGAGATAGCTCATCGCCCCGCGCGAACCGGGGTCGTAATCGATGATGGTCATGCTGTAGCCCGGCGCCTCTGAGACCTTGACGCTGCGCGGAATTACGGTGCGCAACACCTTGCTTCCGAAGTACCGGCGCACCTCCTCGGCCACCTGGTCGGCGAGCTTGGTCCGGCCGTCGTACATGGTGAGGATCACCGTGGTCACGTCGAGCTGAGGATTGAGGTGGGCCTTCACCATTTCGATGTTGCGCATCAGTTGTGACACACCCTCGAGCGCGTAGTACTCGCACTGAATCGGGATCAGCACCTCCGGCGCGGCGACGAGCGCATTGATGGTCAGCAGTCCGAGCGACGGTGGGCAGTCGACGAAGACGTAGTCGAAGTCGAAATTGTCCAGTTCGGCCAGCGCGGTGCGCAACCGGTTCTCGCGCGCCACCATGCTCACCAATTCGATCTCGGCGCCCGCCAGGTCGATCGTTGCCGGGACACAGAACAGTCGCTCGTTATGGGGGCTGCGCCGCAGCGCGGACTGCAGCGAGACCTCGCCTAGGAGTACCTCATATGAGGAGGGCGTCCCTGCTTGCCGGTCGGTGATGCCGAGGGCCGTGCTCGCATTGCCCTGAGGGTCGAGGTCGATGACGAGCGTCTTGAGTCCTTGTAGCGCGAGGGCGGCGGCAAGGTTGACCGCGGTGGTGGTCTTACCTACGCCACCCTTTTGGTTCGCGACGGTGAAGACCCGGCGGTGACTCGGCCGGCGCAGCGGCGGATAGGTGGTGTGCAGTATCCGCATGGCCCGTTCGGCGGCGGCGCCAATCGGCGTATCAAACTCGTCCGATGTTTCACGTGAAACATTCGGCGGCGCGGCGCGTTCGGCTTCGGGTCCAGCCGGCACCGTGTTTTCCGGTACGACCGGTGCCGCAGCCGGTGGTTGCCCATGGGGAATGCTTGGCGACGGAGGGGTGGCCATCGACCAGTCTCCGGAAGAACTCATCGGGCTCCGGCCTTTCCCATTCGTGCTGGCTTGTGGCGCGGCTGCTTTCCGCGTCGCGCTAACACCACGGTTGCGGGCGGACGCAAATAATTCGCGCCACATGTCACCACCCTGACATCAACGGCGCCCGATGCTGCCATCACACGCCGGTATTGTTCGACTTCGTCGGGACCACGCACTCCCTTGATCGCGAGCATCCGCCCGTCCGGCCGTAGCAAAGGCATGCTCCACTTCGTCAACTTGTCCAACGCTGCAACCGCTCGCGACACCGCCGCATCCCTCTCCCCGAACTGGTTGCGCACCCACAGTTCCTCGGCGCGGCCGCGGACCACTTCGACGGCCAACCCTAGTTCGTCGACGACCTCGTTGAGAAATTCGCTCCGGCGCAGTAGTGGTTCAAGGAGGACGATCTGGAGGTCAGGGCGCGCAATCGCCAACGGGATCCCGGGCAACCCGGCCCCGCTGCCGATATCGATGACCCGTTCATCGGGATCGAGGAGCTCACCGACGACGGCGCTGTTGAGCAGATGGCGATCCCAAATGCGGTCCACCTCGCGCGGACCCACGAGTCCTCTTTCCACCCCGGCGCCGGCAAGCAGCTCCGCATACCGCTGCGCGATATCAAGCCGTGACCCGAAGATCGCAGACGCGGCGTCGGGCGCGATGCCAGACTCGACCGAGGCTGTCGATGGGGAACTGTCCGCTGCGGGCTCGACGGGACCGACATGTTTCACGTGAAACATCCTCCGGTTGCCTGGCACATTTCCGGGCCTTGGGCGCCCGGTGAACTACACCGCTGTAACTCGGTCCGGCTAGTCGTGCAGAACAACGACTCGGCGCGAAGGCTCGACCCCTTCGCTTTCGCTATGCACTCCGGGGACCACCGCGACCGCATCGTGAACGATCTTCCGCTCGAACGGTGTCATGGGGGCCAACTCTTCGCGTTCCCCAGACTCCAGCACCCGTCGCGCCACCTTGTCGCCCAACGCCGCCAATTCCTCCCGGCGCCGGCGGCGCCAACTGGCGATGTCGAGCATCAACCGACTCCGCACTCCGGTCTTCTGGTGCACCGCCAGCCGGGTGAGCTCCTGCAGCGCATCGAGTACCTCGCCACCGCGACCGACCAACTTGTTCAAGTCGTCGCTGCCATCGATGCTCACGACGGCGCGGCTGCCCTCGACGTCCAAGTCGATGTCGCCGTCGAAGTCCAACAGGTCCAATAATTCTTCCAGGTAGTCACCGGCTATCTCTCCCTCGGCGACCAACCGCTCCTCCATGTCGATTTCGTCGCCGCCGCCTTCCGCGGCATCCTCGACCGGCAGTTGTGTGTCGAGTTCTGTATCGAGTTCACGCTCGGTGGTCTCGGCGTCTGTCATGTCTTTCTCTCCCTCATCTACGGGTCCCTGCCCAATTGGGGTCACCCAGCCAAGGCGGCCCCGTATAGCTATGCCGCCCTTATCAGCGCTTGCGTCTCTTTGGTCGCGCGCCGGGCCGCGGGGTGCGGTTGCTCGCGCCGCCGTTCTGCCCAGCCGGATTCGGCTTGTCCGCCTGAGCCTCCGCCGTTTCAGCTTCGGTCGCTTCGCCATCGGAGACATCGGAGTCCGCCTTCGGCTCGCCGGGCGCGGGTCCGGATTCGCCGCCCGTCGACGAACCGTTCCCGCTCGGCGGTACCGCCTTGGGGTTCCGCTTCGGTTTCGCTCCCGGTGCCGGCGCGTTGGCCGCTCGGCGCTGAATTACCTCTTGCTTCTTGGCTTCTTCCTCTTTTTCGATCATGCCGAACACGTAGTGCTGTTGACCGAAGGTCCAGATGTTGTTCGCGAACCAGTACAGGATGATCGCGAGCGGAAGAAACGGGCCGCCGACGACCACGCCGAGCGGAAACACATACAGCGCAAGCTTGTTCATCATCGCCGTCTGCGGATTGGCCGCCGCCTCCGGGCTCTGCCGTGCCACCGATGCGCGACTGTTGAAGTACGTTGCTACGCCGGCCAGGATCATCACCGGCAGGCCCACTGCGATCACGGCCGGCCGACTGAAGTGGGTGAACGCATCTAACCCAGTCCGTTGCGTCATGAACGCGCCGATCGGTGCGCCAAACAAGTTAGCGTCCAGGAAGTGCCCGACGTCGGTAGGGGTGAATACGTAGTTTCCGGTGAGACGGTTCTCGATCACCGACAGGTGCGGCTGACCGAAGCCTCCGGTGGTTCGGTTGAACGACCGCAACACGTGATAGAGCCCCAGGAACACCGGGATCTGCGCAAGCATCGGCAAGCAGCCCAGGATGGGATTAAAACCGTGCTCCCGCTGCAGCTTCTGCATTTCAAGCGCCATGCGCTGGCGGTCTTTGCCGTATTTCTTTTGCAGCGCCTTGATTTGCGGTTGCAGTTCCTGCATCTGGCGCGTGGTACGGATCTGGCGCACGAATGGCTTGTACAGCAGCGCCCGCAGAGTGAACACCAGGAACATCACCGACAGCGCCCACGCGAAGAAGTTGGACGGCCCCAATAGGGAGGCGAACAACTTGTACCAAGCCCACATGATCCACGACACCGGGTAGTAGACGATGTCGAGGCTGAAGAAATCAAACAAAAGATTCACTCTCCCCTCGCGTCGCTGGGGGGCCCCAAGCGCCGCTGGCGTCTTCAAAGTTCACCTGACATCCACGGCGATCCGGTATCGGATCCCATCCCCCCGGACGCCATGGTCCGCACTTGGCGAGTCTGGCCGCAGCCAACCAGCTCCCCCGAATCAAGCCGTACTCGGTTAGAGCATCGACCGCATACTGGCTGCACGTCGGAACGAAGCGACAAGTCGCCGGCCGCAGCGGCGACACCATGTGCCGGTATAGCTGGATCACAAAAATCAGCGCCCGCGCGGCCGCCTTGCCCGCCGTGGGGATCATCGCGCGTATCCGCGCCGACGCACTCACGGCTCCGTTCCCACCGACTCGAACACACGTCGCAACCCGCGTCGCAGCTCCTGCTCCAACCGTGCCGACGACACGGTCCGACTGCTCGGCAGCGCCCGGATTACCACCTGATCGGATTGATGGAGATCGCCCAACATGGTTCGGGCGACATGCCGCAGCCGGCGGGCGACCCGGTGCCGTTCCACGGCCGAACCCACAGGCTTGCCGATAATGAGCCCGACGCGCGGAGCCGTGACCTCGTCATGATCACTCCCCGGCCGAACGTAAACGACGACATCGGGCTGCACCATGCGAATCCCGTGCTTCACCGTCGCGTCAAACTCCGTTGACCGCCTCATGCGGTTGCGTGCGGAAAGCACCGCCGAAATACCTGACGTTGCGATCAGGCAGATAGCGCGCGGCGGCCCTTACGGCGCCGATTGGAAACAATCGAACGCCCAGCGCGGGTACGCATCCGCAAGCGGAAGCCATGCACGCGGGCTCGGCGCCGGTTATTCGGCTGGAAGGTCCGCTTCCCCTTGGCCACGACGTTCTCCTCGTTGTGTCTCGCATTGCCATCCGACCGCTCAGACGTTCAATTACGCTCGTCTGCGGGTCGGTCGGAGGTGGTCTTGCTGCTGGCCGGCGCGGTCCCCAGGCAGATCTGGGTCGCAGCCGTATCGCCGACTTTCGGGCGACTGTTTGAGGGTACTGACCAGCCTTCGCCTGGTCAAACCTGGCCTGCCGCAACGCACCCGCCTGCAGATGGCGGAAACATTGCCTGTTCGGCCATGCTGGGGCTCTGCTTGACTGCGACAACGAGACGAATCGGGCCCAAAGCACCCTAAACAACCCAATTGGAATGCAGCGGAACGGTTGGCAGCCGCACGGAAAACTGTTAGCTTCTGCCAAGGTCGTTTTAGACTGAAACGACGCTCGACAACGAAGCGAGGATGGTGGATCGACTAGCTGCCTAGACAACCTCTAAAGGTTTTCTTCAGCACGGAGATCGCGAGCCGTCACCGGTAGGGTGTGGCTCGCATACGATCATCCTGTCCACACCTGTGTATAACTATGTGGACAGTTGTTTTGTCGCCAAGCGTGGTTGTATACCTCGACCCGGGATGCTCAAGAACCAGGGAGATGCGTCGTTGACCGATGACCCCGGTTCAGGTTTCACCACAGTGTGGAACGCGGTCGTTTCCGAGCTCAATGGCGAGGCCACAGCCGATGGTCTGGCCGCCACCCGCACAACTCTCATCACTCCCCTGACTCCACAGCAAAGAGCGTGGCTGAATCTGGTCCAGCCGCTCACGATTGTCGAGGGGTTTGCTCTGTTGTCCGTGCCGAGCAGCTTCGTTCAAAACGAGATCGAACGTCATCTACGCGCCCCGATCACCGATGCCCTCAGCCGCCGGCTCGGACAGCAGATCCAACTCGGAGTGCGCATCGCTCCGCCCTCCGACGACGTCGATGAGGGTGCGATGCCACAAGCGGAACCCTTGCCCCAAACCGAAGCTTCCCCCCAAACCGACGATGCCGCCATCGACACCGACGAGGCTTACGAAAATGGTGAGGCCGCCGATGGTGACCACCAGAGTTGGCCCAACTACTTCACCGAACGTCCACACACCGCCGATCCAGCCGTCGCCGGCGGAACGAGCCTCAACCGCCGCTACACCTTCGACACCTTCGTCATCGGCGCCTCCAATCGATTCGCGCACGCCGCGGCCCTGGCGATTGCCGAGGCACCGGCCCGCGCCTACAACCCCTTGTTCATCTGGGGCGAATCCGGCCTCGGCAAGACCCACCTGTTGCACGCGGCCGGCAACTACGCGCAGCGACTGTTCCCGGGGATGCGGGTCAAGTACGTATCCACCGAAGAATTCACCAACGACTTCATCAACTCGCTCCGCGACGACCGCAAGGTCGCCTTCAAGCGCAGCTATCGCGACGTCGACGTGCTGCTGGTCGATGACATCCAGTTCATCGAGGGCAAAGAAGGTATCCAAGAAGAGTTCTTCCACACCTTCAACACGTTGCACAACGCCAACAAACAGATCGTCATCTCTTCTGACCGGCCGCCCAAACAGCTCGCCACCCTTGAAGACCGGCTGAGGACACGGTTCGAGTGGGGCCTGATTACCGACGTGCAGCCCCCTGAACTGGAAACCCGCATCGCCATCCTGCGAAAGAAAGCGCAGATGGAGCGGCTCGCGGTGCCCGATGACGTGCTGGAACTCATCGCCAGCAGCATCGAACGGAACATCCGTGAGCTTGAAGGGGCTCTTATCCGGGTGACCGCGTTCGCCTCGCTGAACAAAACTCCGATCGACAAGGCGCTGGCGGAGATTGTGCTTCGCGACCTGATCGCCGATGCCAGCACCATGCAAATCAGTGCGGCGACCATCATGGCCGCCACCGCCGAATACTTCGACACGACCGTGGAAGAACTACGCGGGCCCGGCAAGACTCGAGCGCTGGCTCAGTCACGACAAATCGCGATGTACCTGTGCCGCGAGCTCACCGACCTGTCATTGCCCAAGATCGGCCAGGCATTCGGCCGTGACCAC
This sequence comes from uncultured Actinomycetota bacterium, assembly GCA_963730415.1. Lineage (GTDB taxonomy): Bacteria > Actinomycetota > Actinomycetes > Mycobacteriales > Mycobacteriaceae > Mycobacterium. The sequence goes on from CAVSSC010000026.1 coordinate 29,728, forward strand.
ACCACGGTCATGTACGCCCAGCGCAAGATTTTGTCCGAGATGGCCGAGCGACGTGAGGTGTTCGATCACGTCAAGGAACTCACCACTCGTATCCGCCAGCGCTCCAAGCGCTGACTCCAGACGCCCGCGACGTAATTTTTTCCAAAAAACTTCTCACACGCCTGTCACACCCGCCACACCCTGCTGCTGTGTGCAGCTCTGTGTACAACGCAATCAAACAGCGATGTAGTAAGCAGCGTTCCGTGCACAGCCACCCTTCGTCCCCAGCGGTTCAACACGAGACACACAGTTATCAACGCTGTCATCCACAAGCCCAGCACTGCCCTAGCTGCGCCAGGACTCGGCTGTCCCCAGAATGCACAGCCCTTATTACTGTTACTGAGATATCTCCGTTGGTTCTTCTTTGAAATACAGCGCTGGGGACGCTCGTTTCACAGACGCCGCGGAGCGATCGCTGGCCCGACTTGTCGGCCTTGGCGATTAGCTTTCAAGTTGGCCCCAGAAGATCTACGGTTGTTTTTCGACTGCCGTTTCGGTCGTCGTCGGCGCATGAGGTGTCGCCGGCGTTCGTAACGGGGTGCCCCGTGCTAGCGGGGGAGGCTAGCCACTGGATTTTGAACGCTGGGTAGGTGAAGGGACGCTATGGACGCGGCGACGACAACGGCTGGCCTCAGCGACTTGAAGTTTCGTTTGGTGCGGGAGTCTTTCGCCGACGCGGTGTCGTGGGTGGCGAAAAACCTGCCGACCAGACCCGCGGTGCCGGTGCTTTCAGGAGTGCTGTTGTCCGGCTCGGATGATGGCCTGACGATTTCCGGATTCGATTACGAGGTTTCCGCCGAAGCGCAGGTTCCGGCTGAAATAGCTTCTCCTGGAAGCGTTTTGGTGTCTGGAAGGCTGTTGTCAGACATCACTCGGGCGTTGCCGAATAAGCCGGTTGACTTTTATGTGGATGGTAATCGGGTCGCGTTGAACTGCGGAAATGCCAGATTTTCGTTACCGACGATGGCGGTCGAGGATTACCCGACGCTGCCTACGTTGCCCGAAGAGACTGGGACGTTGCCGGCGGATTTATTCGCCGAGGCGATCAGTCAGGTTGCCGTTGCGGCCGGCCGGGATGACACCTTGCCCATGTTGACTGGAATTAGGGTCGAGATCTCAGGTAACACGGTGGTTTTGGCCGCCACCGACAGGTTCCGTCTGGCAGTCCGTGAGTTGACCTGGTCGGCATCGTCGCCCGACATCGAAGCCGCGGTGCTGGTACCGGCCAAGACACTGGCTGAAGCCGCCAGAGCAGGCGCCGACGGCTCTGATGTTCATTTGTCGTTGGGCGCCGGCACGGGGGTCGGAAAAGACGGGCTGCTTGGTATCAGCGGTAACGGCAAACGCAGTACCACTCGGCTCCTTGACGCAGAGTTCCCCAAGTTCCGTCAACTGTTGCCCGCCGAGCATTCGGCGGTGGCGACCATCGACGTGGCCGAGTTGACCGAGGCCATCAAGCTGGTTGCGTTGGTGGCGGACCGGGGTGCCCAGGTGCGGATGGAATTTGCCGATGGCATGCTGCGGCTGTGCGCGGGCGGCGATGACGTGGGGCGGGCCGAAGAAGACCTTCCCGTCGATTTCGTTGGCGAACCGTTGACGATTGCGTTCAACCCGACGTACCTGACGGACGGACTAGCATCGGTCCATTCAGAGCGAGTGTCCTTTGGTTTCACGACTCCGGGTAAGCCGGCGTTGCTGCGCCCGGCATCGGATGATGATCACCCGACCGGTACTGGCCCCTTTGGCGCCTTACCGACGGATTATGTCTACCTGTTGATGCCAGTTCGGTTGCCTGGCTAGGTGTACGTCCGGCATTTGGGACTGCGTGACTTCCGGTCCTGGGCTCACGCCGACCTCGAGTTACAGCCAGGCCGGACGGTGTTCGTCGGCCCCAATGGCTTTGGTAAGACGAATCTTATTGAGGCGCTGTGGTATTCGAGCACCTTAGGTTCGCATCGGGTAGGAACTGACGCGCCGCTGATTCGTGCGGGCGCCACCCGCGCGGTGGTGTCGACGATTGTCGTCAACGAGGGAAGGGAATGTGCGATTGATCTGGAAATCGCGGCGGGGCGGGCGAACAAGGCAAGGTTCAATCGTTCACCGGTGCGTAGCACGCGCGAGGTGATCGGGGTAGTGCGCGCCGTGCTTTTCGCTCCCGAAGACTTGGCTTTGGTGCGCGGAGATCCGGCGGACCGGCGTCGCTACCTCGATGATTTGGCGACGGTGCGCCGGCCGGCGGTTGCTGCAGTGCGCGCAGATTATGACAAAGTTCTGCGCCAGCGTACGGCGCTATTGAAGTCTGCTTCCGCAGTGCGGCACCGAGGCGATCAGAGCGCCCTGGACACCCTCGACGTGTGGGATAGCCGCTTAGCCGAACACGGTGCTGAATTGATGGCCGCGCGGATCGATCTGGTGAACCAATTGGCGCCAGAGGTGGAAAAGGCTTATCAGTTGCTGGCACCGGGATCCCGGCCGGCGTCGATTGCCTACCGAGCCAGTCTCGGCGCGGAGACTGTGGGAGACACCGGAGGCAACGACCGCGAATTTCTGCAAGCCGCTTTGTTGGCCGCGTTGTCGGCGCGCCGGGACGCGGAGTTGGAGCGCGGAATGTGTTTGGTCGGTCCCCATCGCGACGACCTGGAATTGTGGCTCGGCGATCAACCCGCGAAAGGCTTTGCCAGTCACGGGGAATCGTGGTCTTTCGCGGTGGCGCTGCGGTTAGCGGCCTATGAATTGTTGCGAGCCGACGGGAGCGAACCCGTGTTGTTGCTCGATGATGTGTTCGCTGAACTTGACTCCGCCCGGCGTCGTGCCTTGGCCACAGTGGCGGAATCAGCGGAGCAAGTGTTGGTCACTGCGGCGGTGGTGGAAGACATTCCGGCGGGCTGGGCCGCGCGACAGGTGCAGATCGATTTGCGTGACGACGACTTCGGTCGGGTATCGGTGGTGCAATCATGACCGGCATGGATGAGCCGAAGCCCGACGACACCGCCGCACAACCGAGTCGGCCGACCGGTATCGACTTGGTGAGGCGCACTCTTGAGGAGGCGCGCGCTGCTGCCCGCGCGCAGGGAAAGGACGCCGGTCGCGGGCGTACGGTGCCGCCCGCTCCACGCCGTGTTGCAGGACAGCGGCGAAGCTGGTCCGGGCCCGGACCCGACGTTCGTGATCCGCAACCGCTGGGCAGGTTGGCGCGCGATCTGGCGAAAAAACGGGGTTGGTCTGCGCACGTCGCCGAAGGCACGGTGCTCGGTAACTGGGCGTCGGTGGTTGGCAAGCAGATCGCCGACCATGCGATCCCGACCGGGTTGAATGAGGGAGTGCTCAGCGTGGCAGCCGAATCGACCGCCTGGGCCACCCAGCTGCGGGTGATCCAGGCGCAGTTGTTGGCCAAGATCGCTGCGGCGGTCGGCAATGGGGTGGTGACGTCGCTGAGAATCACCGGACCGACCGCACCATCCTGGCATAAGGGGCCGCGCCATATCGCCGGAAGAGGGCCTCGCGACACCTACGGCTAGCGCGTTCAGCAGCTCATTGGAGCCGGGAAGGCGCCGTCAAGAACACGTAAATGAAGGACCCCTCAGATCCGCCAGGACGAGGTGGATCCGCGCCGCGAACGTCAGGACGCGCCGGGAATAAAGAAATCGTGTTCACGGCGCGGCCAGCTGGGTGGAAACGCGCCCAGAAAATCGGTGCCGACGGTCGATCACGGTAGAGTGGTGAGGTGCGACCGTTGCGGTGACCGGACCGCCCGCATGTAACCCCAAGGAGAGCATTCCGACCGTGGCTGCCCAGAAGAAGAAGGCACAAGACGAATACGGCGCTTCATCGATCACCATTCTCGAAGGGCTGGAAGCTGTCCGCAAACGCCCTGGGATGTATATCGGCTCCACCGGTGAGCGGGGTCTGCACCATCTCGTTTGGGAGGTGGTCGACAACTCGGTGGACGAGGCGATGGCCGGTTACGCCACGCAGGTCGATGTCCGGTTACTCGACGACGGGAGTGTCGAGGTCGCCGATAACGGGCGCGGCATCCCGGTCGCCACGCATGCCACCGGAGTGCCTACCGTCGATGTGGTCATGACGCAGCTGCACGCCGGCGGCAAGTTCGGTGGCGAGAACAGTGGCTACAACGTCAGCGGCGGCCTGCACGGTGTGGGTGTGTCGGTGGTGAACGCCCTATCCAAGCGGCTCGAGGTCGAGATCAAACGGGACGGGCACGAGTGGTCGCAGTTTTACGATCACTCGGTACCGGGGACCCTGAAACAAGGCGCGGCAACAAAGAAGACAGGGACGACCGTGCGGTTCTGGGCGGACCCAGACATCTTCGAGACCACCGAGTATGACTTCGAAACCGTCGCCCGCCGGCTGCAGGAGATGGCCTTCCTCAACAAAGGTTTGACGATCAACCTCACCGACGAGCGGGTGACCAGCGACGAGATCGTCGACGACGTCGTCAGCGACACCGCCGAAGCGCCCAAGTCTGCTGAGGAGAAGGCTGCGGAATCTGCTGCTCCGCATAAGGTTAAGCACCGCACCTTCCATTACCCCGGCGGTTTGGTCGACTTCGTCAAACACATCAACCGCACCAAGAGCCCGATCCACAGCAGCATCGTGGATTTCTCGGGCAAGGGACCGGGTCACGAAGTCGAGATCGCGATGCAGTGGAACGCCGGCTATTCGGAGTCGGTGCACACCTTCGCCAACACGATCAACACCCATGAGGGCGGTACCCATGAAGAGGGCTTCCGCAGCGCATTGACCTCGGTGGTGAACAAGTACGCCAAGGATCGCAAGGTTTTAAAGGACAAAGACCCCAACCTCACCGGCGACGACATCCGGGAAGGCCTGGCAGCGGTCATCTCCGTCAAGGTCAGCGAGCCGCAATTCGAGGGTCAGACCAAAACAAAGCTGGGCAACACCGAGGTCAAGTCGTTCGTGCAGAAGGTGTGCAACGAACAGCTCACGCACTGGTTCGAAGCCAACCCCGCAGACGCGAAAGTGGTTGTGAACAAGGCAGTTTCGTCGGCACAAGCGCGAATCGCGGCACGCAAGGCGCGAGAGCTGGTGCGCCGCAAGAGCGCCACCGATCTCGGTGGGCTGCCGGGCAAGCTTGCCGACTGCCGCTCCACCGACCCGCGAAAGTCGGAACTCTATGTAGTGGAAGGTGATTCGGCCGGCGGCTCGGCAAAGAGCGGCCGCGATTCGATGTTCCAGGCGATCCTTCCGTTGCGCGGCAAGATCATCAACGTCGAGAAGGCGCGAATCGACCGCGTCCTGAAGAACACCGAAGTCCAGGCGATCATTACCGCGCTGGGTACCGGAATCCACGACGAGTTCGACATCACCAAGTTGCGCTACCACAAGATCGTGTTGATGGCCGACGCCGACGTGGACGGCCAGCACATCTCGACCCTGCTGTTGACGCTGTTGTTCCGGTTCATGCGACCGCTTATCGAAAACGGGCACGTGTTCTTGGCGCAGCCGCCGCTGTACAAGTTGAAGTGGCAGCGCAGCGATCCCGAGTTCGCCTACTCCGACCGCGAGCGCGACGGTCTGTTGGAGGCGGGACTAAAAGCTGGCAAGAAGATCAACAAAGAGGACGGTATCCAGCGCTACAAAGGTCTGGGTGAAATGGACGCGAAAGAGTTGTGGGAAACCACGATGGACCCGTCGGTGCGGGTGCTGCGTCAAATCACCCTGGACGACGCTGCGGCGGCCGACGAGTTGTTCTCCATCTTGATGGGCGAAGACGTCGACGCGCGCCGCAGCTTTATCACCCGCAACGCCAAAGACGTTCGCTTCCTGGATGTCTGACGTAGTCAGGCACGCCTTAGACAAGCGATGCAAACGAGGAATAGATGACTGACACCACGCTGCCACCGGGTGACGAGCCCGTCGACCGGATCGAACCGGTTGACATTCAACAGGAGATGCAGCGTAGCTACATCGATTACGCGATGAGCGTGATCGTGGGCCGCGCGCTGCCGGAAGTGCGTGACGGTCTCAAACCGGTGCACCGCCGCGTGCTCTACGCGATGTACGACTCGGGTTTCCGCCCGGACCGCAGCCACGCCAAGTCGGCGCGGTCGGTGGCCGAGACAATGGGCAACTACCACCCGCACGGCGACGCATCGATCTACGACACCTTGGTGCGTATGGCGCAGCCGTGGTCGCTGCGGTATCCGTTGGTCGACGGACAGGGCAACTTCGGCTCGCCGGGCAATGACCCACCAGCCGCGATGAGGTACACCGAGGCGCGGCTGACTCCACTGGCGATGGAGATGCTGCGTGAAATCGACGAGGAGACAGTCGATTTCATACCCAACTATGACGGTCGGGTGCAGGAGCCGACGGTGCTGCCCAGCCGGTTCCCCAACCTGCTGGCCAACGGTTCCGGCGGCATCGCGGTCGGTATGGCGACCAACATCCCGCCGCACAACTTGCGCGAGCTTGCCGAAGCGGTGTTTTGGGCGTTGGACAATTACGAAGCCGACGAAGAGGCGACCCTGGCCGCGGTCACCGAACGCGTCAAAGGTCCCGACTTCCCTACTGCCGGACTGATTGTCGGCACGCAAGGCATCGCTGACGCCTACAAAACCGGCCGCGGGTCGATCCGGATGCGCGGTGTCGTTGAGGTTGAAGAAGATTCGCGCGGCCGCACTTCGCTGGTCATCACCGAGTTGCCCTATCAGGTCAACCACGACAACTTCATCACCTCAATCGCCGAGCAGGTCCGTGACGGCAGGCTCACCGGAATTGCCAACGTCGAAGACCAGGGCAGCGACCGCGTCGGTGTGCGCATTGTCATCGAGCTCAAGCGTGACGCGGTGGCGAAGGTAGTGCTCAACAATCTTTACAAGCACACTCAGCTGCAGACCAGCTTCGGCGCCAACATGCTGTCCATCGTCGACGGCGTGCCGCGCACGCTGCGACTAGACCAGATGATCCGGCACTACGTCGAGCACCAACTCGACGTCATCGTCCGCCGCACCACGTATCGGCTGCGCAAGGCCAATGAGCGCGCCCACATTCTGCGCGGTCTGGTCAAAGCGCTCGACGCGCTGGACGAAGTCATCGCGCTGATCCGGGCGTCGGAAACCGTCGACATCGCCCGGGCCGGGCTGATCGAGCTGCTCGACATCGACGAAATCCAGTCCCAGGCCATCCTCGACATGCAGTTGCGGCGCTTGGCGGCCCTGGAACGTCAGCGGATCGTCGACGACCTGGCCAAGATCGAAGCCGAGATCGCTGACTTGGAAGACATCCTGGCCAAACCCGAGCGGCAGCGCGGGATCGTGCGCGACGAACTCGGCGAGATCGTCGACAAGCACGGCGACGACCGTCGCACCCGGATCATCGCGGCCGACGGCGACGTCAGCGATGAGGACCTGATCACCCGCGAAGACGTCGTCGTCACGATCACCGAGACCGGATACGCCAAACGCACCAAGACCGATCTGTACCGCAGTCAGAAACGCGGCGGTAAGGGCGTGCAGGGCGCCGGCCTGAAGCAAGACGACATCGTTCGGCACTTCTTCGTGTGCTCGACGCACGACTGGATCCTGTTCTTCACCACGCAGGGCCGGGTCTATCGCGCTAAGGCATACGAACTGCCAGAGGCCTCCCGAATCGCTCGCGGTCAGCACGTCGCCAACCTGCTGGCCTTCCAGCCCGAAGAGCGCATCGCCCAAGTCATCCAGATCCGCGGGTACGAGGACGCCCCGTACCTGGTGCTGGCCACCCGCAACGGTCTGGTCAAGAAGACCAAGCTGACCGACTTCGACTCCAACCGCTCGGGCGGAATCGTGGCCATCAACCTGCGCGACAACGATGAGCTGGTCGGCGCGGTGCTGTGCTCGTCCGAGGACGACCTGCTACTGGTGTCGGCCAACGGTCAGTCCATCAGGTTCTCGGCGACCGACGAGGCGCTGCGACCGATGGGACGCGCCACCTCCGGCGTGCAGGGCATGCGGTTCAACGCCGACGATTACCTGTTGTCGCTCAACGTGGTCCGCGAAGGCACTTATCTGCTGGTCGCGACGTCCGGGGGCTACGCGAAGCGCACCGCGATCGAGGAGTATCCGGTTCAGGGCCGCGGTGGCAAGGGGGTCCTGACCGTGATGTACGACCGTCGGCGTGGCAGGCTGGTTGGCGCGTTGATTGTCGACGACGACAGCGAGCTGTACGCAATCACCTCCGGAGGCGGCGTAATCCGCACCGCGGCGAGCCAGGTACGCAAGGCGGGACGGCAGACCAAGGGCGTTCGCCTGATGAATCTGGGTGAAGGCGACACGCTGTTGGCCATTGCACGCAACGCCGAAGAAAGCGCGGACGAAACCGTTGGGGAAGGTGACGGCGCTGTGGAGTCGGACAGCTAGTCGGTAACGATGCCTGAGGAGAAGTCGGGCAATTAGACTCAGCCCGACCAGACATAATGCGAGTGCCACCGCCTGGGCGGCCATGGTAGGAGACCTAAGGAGTCGGGGTGACCTCACCGAACGAGCCGGGCGCCCCCAAAAAGGGCGACAGCCTTAATGGGGACGGTTCGGTTGAGCGTGCCCGTGTACACCGCGCGACGCCGCCCGCACAGGCCGGCCGTGCTCAGGACGCTGGGGATTCGCCGCCGTGGCAGCGTGGCGCGGCCCGGCCCCCGCAGCGCCAGACCGAACCACCCACCGAGATGCGCCCACCGGGTCCACCCGCACCCGGCGGTGTTGAGGCCCGGCTGAACCGCTTCATTTCCGGTACCGCTGCGCCGGGGGCTGGCGCACCCCCGCAGCCGAAGAATCCACCGCATGACGTGGATGCGGCTACGGCGCGCGGTGAGGGGCCTCCCGCTGAGGCCTACGCCAGCGAGTTGCCCGATCTGTCTGGCCCGATGCCGCGAGCCCCGCAGCGCAAGGCCGCGCCCGACCGCACTTCGGAGACGTCGAGCTTGTCGGGATCTGGCCGTTCGGCGGCCTCCGAAAATCGAGAAGGCCGAGAAACCCGCGAAAACCGTGTTCAGGTGTCGCGGCGAACGCGGGGCCCGGTTCGTGCCAGCATGCAGATCCGCCGGATCGATCCGTGGAGCACGTTGAAGGTGTCCCTGTTGCTCTCGGTGGCGTTGTTCTTCGTCTGGATGATCGCGGTGGCGTTTCTTTACCTCGTGCTCGGCGGCATGGGTGTCTGGTCCAAGCTGAACAGCAACGTCGGTGACCTCCTGAACAACACCAGCGGCAGCAGCGGCGAACTGGTCTCCAGCGGCACGATCTTTGGCGGCGCCGTCTTGATCGGCTTGGTCAATATCGTGCTGCTGACCGCGATGGCCACCATCGCGGCGTTCGTCTACAACCTGACCACCGATCTGATCGGCGGCATCGAAGTGACCCTTGCGGACCGCGACTAGCGCGGATCCTGCATTTTTGGGGGTGGGGCGGCGATTGCGGTAATCTCGTCGCTCGGCCGTACGCGAGTGCGGGCCTATAGCTCAGGCGGTTAGAGCGCTTCGCTGATAACGAAGAGGTCGGAGGTTCGAGTCCTCCTAGGCCCACAACCATGTGCCCGTCAAGACGTTGCGTAAGACTTGCATTGCTACTGGCACTGATCGCCGTAGTGGCAGCGGTGGCGCGGTCACGACGTGGAGTCGAGGTCTGGCACATGGCGGTGGCGGACACACCCGCTCAGCCACCCAGTCACACCGAGGGGCCTTAGCTCAGTTGGTAGAGCACTGCCTTTGCAAGGCAGGTGTCAGGGGTTCGATTCCCCTAGGCTCCACAAATCGAAATCGCAGTTCAACCCTGTTTCCCTCTAGCAGAGGGAGCATCCCGTCCTCAGGGCCTTCAACTCGAGTCACAGGTCGAACAGTTCGTCCGATGTCGGCGCGGTCAGAGGTGTTGCGCCCGCGTGGGCGAGTACAACCTCGGCGTAATCGTCGTCAGCACCGGGATGCGCAAAGTTACGCCGCCGGCCACCGGCACACGGATCGCGAAGTACACGACCTGCATGTCGAGACCCATCTCCAGGCGCATCTCCCTTAAGGGCTCGGTGTGCACATTCAGGCCGAATTTCCGTACGGGCGCCGGGCCAGATTCGATGGACTCGACCTGATCCCCCGATTTCGGATCCCCCGGGTTTCCGTTCTTCGCGGTCGTCGTCACGACTTGACTCTACTCTTTAGAAAGAGTGCAGAACGATAAAATCGCGTTTACCAGCGGTTACATCCTTGGGAGGATTTGCCCCCGAATGGTCCATGGCGATGGGCGCGCCAGATTTACACGCCAATCCGGCAGGAACTTTGAAGCCTGGCCGAAACTTCCAGGGTCTCTTCCAGACGTCGGCGACTAGCGTCAGGAAGGTATAGGTCGGCCCAATTCGCAGGTCGGCCAGTGCGCTCATGGACGCGGTTGCACGTCGACGCTGGGCGGCCGGGGCGACGGCTCCTGGCGTTCGGGGCGCGTGGAACGCCGGACAATGCTGAATGTGACGGCGCCGCCGGCGAGGACCGCGACGGCGACCCCCGCAATGATCCACGGGCGCTTGCTGCGGCGCTGGGCCCGGCGCGCGTCCTGCAGCGCCTGAGGCAGGCTTGCGACCACTTCCTGTGCGGCGGCCAGCTCCTGGGAAAGGGTTTCTTGGGCCGCAGCGATTTCCCGGGCCAGACGCCCCTCCTCGTATCGGCGACGGAGCTGCGATGCGGTCGACTGCGCGGACTGGACACCCAGGCCGACGACCCCTCGTGTGACGTCCACCGGTCCCACTGCCGAGTAGGTCAGGCCTCGGGCCAGTCGCTCCCGCGGGGTCAGCCGGGATTCCGTCTTTGCGCTCATCTGCCGCCTTTCTGTGCCGCTGGTAGAGCCTGCGGTGAAGCTAGCCCACGGCTAGTCCGGTACCTGAACAGACTGCCAGCATCGGGACGTCGGCGGGCCCATTATGCGCACGCCGTGTTTTCGGCTGCGGCTCCGGTTGAGTGAGACCGGGTGTGGGCATGCCCGCGCGTAATGGCAGACTCTCATGCCGTGACCAACAGCCCCTTTCAGACTGCTACCGCCACGCTCCACACCAACCGCGGCGACATCAAGGTTGCCCTGTTCGGAAACCATGCGCCCAAGACCGTCGCCAACTTCGTTGGCCTGGCGCAGGGCACCAAAGAGTACTCGACGCAAAACGCATCGGGTGGCTCCTCCGGCCCGTTCTACGATGGCGCGGTCTTTCACCGGGTGATCGGGGGCTTCATGATCCAGGGCGGCGATCCGACCGGAACGGGCCGCGGCGGCCCGGGCTACAAGTTCGCCGACGAGTTCCACCCCGAACTGCAATTCGACAAGCCGTACCTGCTGGCAATGGCGAATGCGGGTCCGGGCACCAACGGCTCGCAGTTCTTCATCACGGTGGGCAAGACTCCGCACTTGAACCGGCGCCACACGATCTTCGGCGAAGTGACGGACCCGGAGTCGCAGAAGGTTGTTGACGCAATCTCGTCGACGCCCACCGACGGCAACGACCGCCCCAGCGAGCCGGTCGTCATCGAGTCGATCACTATCTCCTAAGCCGGCCGCAAGCCATCGAATCGGGGGCCGGTTAGCGCTGGTGACCACCCGCGTAGCCAGCGGCCGTCAGCGCGTCGAGCACCTCCAACGGGTTCGCCCCGAGGTCCCAACGAGAGAAGAGCACCAGCCCGCCGTCGACCGTTTCGACCTCGAGCAACCGAACTGTGCGTCCATAGCGGCGGAACTCGGTGATCCGGATGATCTTGATGTCGGAGTGTTGTAATACCTGCGTCCGGAACCAGCCCCGGAGCGTCAGGCCGGCGGGGGTAATTGCCAGCTTCGGTCGGGCGCGCCACGTCATGCCCGCAAACAAGATCAGACCCACTGCGGCAATGCTCGTCAAAACGCGCCCGGGCAAGTCTGTGACAAGGGTCACACTAGCGATAGCCATCAATACGCCGGCGGCCCCGCAACCAGCGATTCCCGCTGCACGCGGCTCCCATTGTGTTTGCTGCATGCGCTACTTAACCCCTCCCACCACGGCCTATGGAGTTATCCACAAGCGCTATCAACAGTGGGGATAAATCACACGCGTGTGATTGGGTGATCGGAAAGTTGCTGGCGCAGTAACAAAACAACCCGAAAATGAATTCATTAACTCGGTGACCTTGTTCAGTGCCAGCGCATCGTGAGCAACAAACCGGTGATCATGAAAGCGAACGCGATCGCGTAGTTCCAGGGGCCCAGTTGCGCCATCCAGTTAAGGGCCGGCGGGGCCTGACTGCCGACGGCGGCCAGTTGAAACACCATCAACCAGACGAGCCCGATCAGCATGAGACCTACGAACAACGCAACGAACCACACACTCGAGGGTCCGACCTTCACCTTCACCGGCGTGCGGCTGACCCCGCTGACGGTGAAGTCGTTCTTCTTGCGGACCTTGGACTTGGGCATGATTACCTCAACAACACGGTGAACGGGACGGGGTGCAACGATAAAGCCTGCAGCTGCACGCATAGCTTGGCTACGAGACTAACTCACCTGGCACGGTGACCAGGAAATGGAGAGTCGATGAGCGACACGCGCCGTTCACCATGGCGCCTCGGCGTCCCGTTGGTTTGCCTGCTGGCCGGATTGCTGCTCGCCGCCACACACGGCGTATCCGGCGGCGCCGAGATCCGCCGCAGTGATGCGCCGCGGCTGGTCGATCTGGTCCGTGAGGCGCAGTCGTCGGTGAACCATCTCAACGCCCAACGCGATGAGCTGGCGAGCAAGATCGACGCCACGCACGGACGGTCTTCGGACGCCGCGTTGGCGGCGATGCTGCGGCGCTCTGCCGAGCTGGCCAGCGAGGCGGATATGAACCCGGCGCACGGGCCGGGCCTGGTGGTGACCCTCGAGGACGCACAACGCGACGCCAACGGCCGTTTCCCGCGCGATGCGTCCCCCGACGACTTGGTGGTGCACCAGCAAGACATCCAGGCCGTCCTCAACGCGCTGTGGAGTGCCGGCGCGGAGGCGATCCAGATGCAGGACCAGCGCATCATCGCAACCTCGGTGCCTCGCTGCGTCGGCAACACGTTGCTGCTCAACGGGCGCACCTACAGCCCGCCCTACACGATTACCGCGATCGGCAATGCAGCAGCCATGCAAGCCGCCCTGGCCGCCGCTCCCCTAGTGACCCTGTACAAGCAGTACGTGGTCCGATTCGGGCTCGGCTACCACGAAGAGGTCAAGTCTGACGTGCAGATCGTCGGTCATTCCGAACCGGACCGGATGCATTTCGCGCAGCCCGCCGGCCCCATCGGCTACTGACGCCTACTGAGCAGGAGCCCGAGTTCCATCGGACGGTAACCTGACACGATGCGGATCCTGGTTGTCGACAACTACGACAGCTTCGTGTTCAACCTGGTGCAGTACCTCGGCCAGCTCGGTGTCGAGGCTGACGTGTGGCGCAATGACGACACCCGACTCTCCGACGGGGCCGCCGCAACGCGGTTCGACGGTGTGTTGCTCAGCCCCGGACCGGGCACCCCGGAACGCGCGGGCGCTTCGATCGGCCTGGTTCGTGCGTGTGCCGCCGAGCGCACTCCGCTACTCGGGGTCTGCCTGGGCCACCAAGCCATCGGCGTCGCGTTCGGCGCCACCGTGGACCGCGCGCCCGAATTGCTGCACGGTAAGACCAGCAGCGTATTTCACACCAATGTCGGTGTGTTGCAAGGGCTTCCGGATCCCTTCACGGCGACCCGCTACCACTCGCTGACAATCCTGCCGGAGTCACTGCCAACGGTGCTGGAGGTCACGGCCCGCACCCGCAGCGGAGTGATCATGGGCGTGCGTCACACCGAGTTGCCGATTCACGGTGTCCAGTTCCATCCGGAGTCGATCCTGACCGAGGGCGGGCATCGAATGCTGGCGAACTGGCTCGCCTACTGCGGGTGGGCGCGCAACGACACACTGGTCCGCCGGCTTGAGAACGAGGTCCGGGCCGCGGTGCGGCCCCATTTCCCGGCCGATCCGGCGACTACTGACCGAACTTCAGCGTGATGATCCCATCCCGGTTGCAGCCGGCCCCAGCTGGCGGGTTCTGATACACCACTCGGTTGTGTTGGGAGCCGCCGGCATCGACGTCGGCGCCCTTGTCCAGCACCCCCGCCCAGCCCAGCGCCCGTAACCGTGGTTCGGCGTCCGTCCAGAACATCCCGGTCAGGTCGGGCATCACGAACTGGTTGCCCTTGGACACCTGCAGCTCGATGACCGAGTCCACCGGAACGGTCTGGCCCTTGGGCGGATTGGTGCCGATCACCTCACCGGCGGGCCGGGGGCTGTCCACCTGCGCCTGGCTGAACTTGGTGAAGCCATAGACGTTGAGGTTCTTTTGCGCGACGTCGACGGTCTGGCCCGCGACGTCGGGGACCTGCTTGGTCTCCGGCCCCGAGCCGACGATGACGGTGATCATATTTGTGATCGCCGAGGTCTGGTTGGCCGGCGGGTTGGTCCCGATCACCTTGCCCAGCAGCTCGGGGCTCGACGGCGAGTTCGCCTGCTTGAACTTGCTGAATCCTGCGGCTTTGAGCTTGCTGATCGCGTCGGCGTAACTCAGTGAGGAGACATCGGGCATTTCGCGCTGCTCAGGGCCGGTGGAGACGTTGATGGTGATCTCGTCGCCCGCACTCACCGACGCGTTGGCGCCGGGGTCGGTACTGATGACGTGGTCGGGCGGGATCGTCGAGTCGGGCTTTTGCAGGGTGCGCGTCTTGAAGCCCCGGTTTTGCAGCGCGGCGATAGCATCGGCGGACACTTGACCCCGCATGTCGGGCACTTGAACGTCGCGGCTTGTGCCGCTGAACGTGTTGAAGGCGATGACGACGACGATCGTCAGCACCGCCAGCGCGGCGACCGCGACAATCCAGCGACCGACTGAACCACCGTTGCGATCGCCGTCGGTGTCGTCGAGAGGTTGACGAGGTAGCGGATCGGTGCGCGGACCGCCGAAGTTTCCAGCCGTGGAGGACATTAGCGAGGTCCGCTCGGCGTCAGTGAGCACCTTGGGCGCCTCCGGTGTCTCGCCGTTGTGCACCCGAACCAGATCGGCGCGCATTTCGGCCGCGGTCTGATAGCGGTTGTCCGGATTCTTGGCCAGCGCCTTGAGAACGACGGCGTCGAGATCGGCGGAGATGCCATCGTGCCGCTTCGACGGTGGAACCGGGTCTTCGCGGACATGCTGGTAGGCAACCGCGACGGGCGAGTCTCCGGTGAAAGGTGGTTCGCCAGTGAGGATTTCGTAAAGAACACAGCCCAACGAGTAGACATCGGAGCGGGCGTCGACGGTCTCACCGCGGGCCTGCTCGGGTGACAGATACTGGGCGGTCCCGATCACGGCCGCGGTCTGGGTGACGCTGTTGCCGCTGTCGGCGATCGCGCGTGCGATGCCGAAGTCCATCACCTTGACCGCATTGGTGTTGCTGATCATGATGTTCGCCGGCTTGACGTCGCGGTGGATGATGCCGTTCTGGTGACTGAAGTTCAGCGCCTGGCAGGCGTCGGCGATGATCTCGATGGCCCGCCGCGGTGGCAGCGGGCCGTCGGTGTGCACGATGTCACGCAGGGTGACGCCCTCGACGTACTCCATGACGATGTAGGGCAGCGGACCGGACGGAGTGTCTGCCTCGCCGGTGTCGTACACCGCGACGATGGACGGGTGATTCAGCGCGGCGGCGTTTTGCGCCTCGCGCCGGAAACGCAGATAGAAGCTGGGATCACGGGCCAAATCAGCGCGCAGCACTTTAACCGCGACATCGCGGTGCAAACGGACGTCGCGGGCCAGGTGAACCTCGGACATACCCCCGAAGCCGAGGATTTCGCCTAGTTCATAGCGGTCAGACAGGTGCTGAGGGGTGGTCATTACGGTGTCTCGTGTCGGGCCGGTGACGTGCTGGGCGTCAGTGGGACACCCCACCCGTGCTCGGCCGGCCTTCTCCGAAGTCCAGAATTACCTATCGTCCCGCGATCCGTCCAATTGAGTCGCATGCCGGGGCCGGCTCCGGAACCGCTTGGGGTCTTGCTCGCTGGCGGTGGCGCCGTCGCCGGTGGACCCCCGGTGTCGGTGACCGTCGGGGGCGGTGACTGCTGCTGGGTTTCCGCGCGGGAATTGATGACAATGAGCACCGCGATGATGATCGCCAACGCTCCAAGCACTCCCGCAGCCCACAACAGAGCGCGCTGGCCCGACGAGAATGTGCGCCGGGCCGGGGGCGGGCGGTGGCCACCTGTGGACGGCCGGGATCGACGGGGCGCGGCGCCTCGCGTGCTGGGCACCGCGGCCGCCCTGGTCGTCGGGCTGGACGGAATGGATGCCGGCGACGCCCGGCCGGGAGGCGGTGACTGGCTGGGTCGCGGGGGACGGCGGCCCGCTCGCACCGCGGCCACGGCGTCGGCGAAAGGTCCCCCGCTGCGGTAACGCATCGCGGGGTTCTTGACGAGCGTGATCTCGATGAGTTCCCGCACATTGGGCGGCAGCTCGGCCGGCAGCGGTGGCGGCGGCTCCTTGATGTGCTTCATCGCCACCGTCAGAGCGCCGTCACCGGTGAACGGCCGCTTACCCGAAACGACCTCGTACCCAACGACTCCCAGCGAGTAGACATCGCTGGACGGGGTTGCCTCATGACCCAGGGCCTGTTCGGGTGCGATGTATTGGGCGGTGCCCATCACCATCCCCGTCTGAGTTACCGGCGCGGCGTCGACGGCCTTGGCGATACCGAAGTCGGTGATCTTCACCTGGCCGGTCGGGGTGATGAGGATGTTTCCCGGTTTGACGTCGCGGTGTACCAGGCCGGCGGAGTGCGCCACTTGCAGAGCCCGCCCGGTCTGCTCGAGCATGTCCAGCGCATGCCGCAGGGACAGCCGTCCGGTGCGCTTGAGCACCGAATTCAGCGGCTCGCCGTTGACCAGCTCCATCACCAGGTAGGCCGTGCGCCCTTCCCCGTCCAGCTGGCTTTCGCCGTAGTCGTGGACGGCTGCGATCCCGGGGTGGTTGAGCATCGCCGTGGTGCGCGCCTCGGCGCGGAACCGTTCGATGAACTCCGGGTCCTGGGAGAACTCCTGCTTGAGCACCTTGACCGCGACGCGCCGGCCCAGCCGGCTGTCCACCGCCTCCCACACCTGGCCCATGCCGCCGGTGGCGATCAGGCGCTGCAGGCGGTATCTGCCAGACAGCGTCACACCAACTCGCGGGCTCATGGTCCTCCCTGTAGCGCGGCCTGGATCACAGCCCGTCCGATCGGCGCGGCGAGTGCACCTCCCGTCGCGGACAGGCGGTCGGCGCCATTCTCCACCAACACCGCCACGGCAACCTTCGGGGTCTGTGCGGGCGCGAAGGCGATGTACCACGCGTGCGGCGGTGTATGGCGCGGATCGGTGCCATGCTCTGCGGTACCCGTCTTGGATGCGATCTGCACGCCGGGAATGGCCCCTTTCTGCTGTGCGACCTTCTCGGCGCCGACCATCAGCTCTGTTAGCTTAGCGGCGACCTGCGGCGACACCGCGCGCCGCTGCTCATAGGGGGCAGTGGTGCTGATGTTGGCCAGGTCTGGCCCCTTGAGGCTGTCGATCAGATAGGGCTGCATCAGCACCCCATCGTTCGCGATGGTTGCCGCGATCTCGGCATTTTGCAGCGGTGTCAGCGCGACGTCCTTCTGGCCGATGCTCGACATCCCCAGCGCGGCGGCGTCCGGGATGATCCCGACAGTTGATTCGGCGACCTGCAGGGGGATAACGCTCGGGGTGCTGTCCAGGCCGAACGAGTGCGCCATGCCGCGCAGCGCATCGGCTCCGGTGAGGATGCCGAGCTGGACAAAGGCGGTGTTACAAGACAGGGCGAATGCCTGCGTGAGGGACACCGTGGGCTCGTCGCCGCACGGCTGGTCTCCGTAGTTTTCCAAAGTCGCGGTGCTGCCGGGCAGCGGAATGGAGGACGCCGCGGTCAACTGCTCGGTGTCGGTGGCGCCGGCCTGCAGCGCCGCCGCGGTGGTGATCACCTTGAAGGTGGAGCCGGGTGGGTAGGTCTCAGAGATGGCACGGTTGGTCAGGGGATTGTCGGGGTCATCGCGAAGCCGCTGCCACGCTTGTGCCTGCACCTCGGGGTCGTGCGACGACAGCAGATTGGGGTCATAGGACGGCGACGACACCATGGCCAAAATCTTGCCGGTGGACGGCTCGAGGGCGACGACAGCGCCTTTGCACGGTGGCCCGCCGCAGCCCTGCTGCATGGCATCCCACCCGGCCTGCTGCACCCGCGGATTGATCGTGGTGTCGACGTTGCCGCCCCGCGGGTCGCGGCCGGTGAAGAAGTCGGCCAGCCGGCGCCCGAACAGCCGCTCGTCGGAGCCGTTCAACAGCGGATCTTCGGCGCGTTCGAGGCCCGTGCTGGAATAGCGCAGCGAGTAGAAGCCGGTCACTGGCGCGTACACCGCGGGGTTGGGATAGACCCGCAGGAAACGGAAGCGGCTGTCGGTGGCTACCGAGTAGGCCAACAGCTGGCCGCCCGCGACAATCTGGCCGCGTTGACGCGAATACTCGTCCAGCAGAACTCGCTGATTGCGCGGGTCGGCACGCAGCGAGTCAGCGGCGAAGACCTGTGTCATTGTGGCGTTGAGTAACAGCAGCACGATCAACGCCATCACGGTCACCGAGATCCGGCGGAGAGAGGCGTTCATACTCTCTCGATTACCTCGGTGCTGGCCGCCGCGATCGACGAGCTCTTACGCGCACGGGTGCGCAACGGACGTCGGGCGCTGTGCGAGATACGAGCCAGGATGGCCAACAGCACATAGTTCGCCAGCAACGACGAACCACCGTAGGACATCCACGGTGTGGTCAACCCGGTCAGCGGAATGAGCTGCGTTACACCGCCGACGACGATGAACAGCTGGATGGCCAGCGTCGACGCCAGACCCGCGGCCAGCAGCTTGCCGAAGCTGTCGCGTGTCGCGATCGCCGTGCGCAATCCTCGGACGATGACGATGGTGTAGAGCATCAAAATGCTGGCGAGGCCGACTAGCCCGAGCTCTTCACCGAACGCAGCGATGATGAAGTCGGTCGACGCGGCCGGCACGGTGTCGGGTTGACCGTTGCCGAGTCCGGTGCCGAAGATGCCGCCGGTAGCGAAACTGAACAGCGACTGCACAATCTGATAGCCGCTGCCGTCGGGGTCGGAGAACGGGTCCCACCACATCTGCACGCGAACCCGGACGTGTTCGAAAACGAAATACGCTACAACGCTTGCCGCAGCGAACAGCACTAAGCCGATGACCACCCAGCTGAAGCGTTGCGTGGCAAGGTAAACCACCACCAGAAACGACGCATAAAGCAGCAGCGAAGTGCCGAGGTCCTTTTCGAAGGTCATCACACCAACCGAGATCACCCAGGCCGCCAAAAGAGGCGCCAGGTCTCGTGGGCGGGGCACGGTCATGCCCATGAAATGCTTACCGACGCTGGTGAATAGGCCGCGTTTGGTAATCAGCACCGCTGAGAAGAAGATCAGCAGCAAGATCTTGGAAAATTCGGCGGGCTGAATTGAGAAGCCCGAGAAGCGGATCCAGATCTTGGCGCCATTTTGTTCGGACAGTGATGCCGGCAGCAGCGCGGGAATCACCAAAAAAACCAAGCCCGTGACTCCACATATGTAGCCGTACCGCGCCAGTTGCCGATGGTCTTTTAAGAACGTGACCACGAGCGCGAAGGTGACCACCCCGATCAGGGTCCACAGCATCTGCTGGGTGGCGCTGGGGTGATGGCGGCCGCTCAGCTGATTGTTGACAAGGTCGAGCCGGTGAATCATCACCAGCCCAAGTCCGTTGAGCAATGCCACGATTGGCAACAGCAGCGGGTCGGTGTATGGGGCGAAGCGCCTAATGGCCAGATGCGCCGACCCGAACACGAGCAGGAACACCAGTGCGTAGCCGCTCACGTTCCAGCGCAGACCGCGCTCCTGGTTGGCCTCGACGATCAGCAACGCAGCGAAGGTGATTACAGCGGCGAAGCACAACAGCAGCAGCTCAGCGTTGCGCCGGGTAGGCAGCGGAGGCGTGACCGCGACCGGGGGCTGCAGTTGTGTTGTCATGCCACCGTCCGGCAGTCGATGCCCGGCTGAAGTGGGGGTGCTGGAAGCGCGGTTACCGTCTGCGAGGTGGCCGCGGGGCCGTTTGCGGCACTAGTGGTGGGTGGGGCGCTGGCGCTGGTAGAGGTGGTAGTCGGTGGTGTGGTGGACGTTGGCGATGCTGCGACACTTGAGTCCGGTGTCCCGCTCCCGGTGGTCGGACTCTGAGACCCGGGCGGAGATGTGGCGCGGGGCGATGGACAGGTCGGCAGCAGGTATTCGGCTAATAATTGCCGCAACTGCGATTCAGCCTGGTCCAGGCTGCCTCCCGGAAGGCCGGTCTGAACCTGGACCTGTCCGGGACGGCGCAAGTCCTGCAGCGTCATCGGCTGACAGTTGGAGTGGCCGGATTGGCCATAACTGATCAGGGATAGGTCGTTGCGGGCACTGAGGCAGCCCACTAGATAGGGCTGCTGTAATGGCACGCCCATCAATGACCCTTGAATTCCCCGGACGACGGACACCTTGCCGTTGTATTCGGCGACGTAATAGTTGCGCTGGATGACCCACCACCCGATGGCCAGGCCCGTGAAAACCAGCAGCAGCGCCAGTGTGACAACGAGGACCATCCGCCGACGGGACCACCGCGGCCGACCTGAGGTTTCCGGTTGTGGCGCAAAGCGTTTGGTGGCCTCTTCGCGGGGCCTGATGGCCGAGGCGCGGCCCGCGGAGGTGTTGGGCAAGGTTAGTTGGTCGTCGTCACCTGATACCGCACCGGCGAGAATCGGCTGGGTTTGGCCGTAGTCGTAGTCGACGACGTCGGCGACCACGACGGTCACGTTGTCCGGACCGCCGCCGCGCAGCGCCAACTCAATGAGGCGGTAGGCAGCCTCGGCCACGTCGGGAATCTGTAGGGCCTCGAGGATGGTTTCGTCGCTTACCGGGTCAGATAGCCCGTCGGAGCAGAGCAGATAGCGGTCACCGGCGCGTGCTTCTCGCATGGTCAAAGTCGGCTCGACCTCGTGACCGGTGAGTGCCCGCATGATCAACGAACGCTGCGGGTGGCTGTGTGCCTCTTCTCGCGTGATCCGCCCTTCGTCAACCAAGGTTTGGACGAAAGTGTCGTCCTTGGTGATTTGGGTGAGCTCACCGTCGCGCAGCAGATAACCACGCGAGTCGCCGATGTGCACCAGTCCAATACGGTCGCCCGCAAACAGGATTGCGGTAAGTGTGGTGCCCATCCCCTCGAGCTCGGGTTCTGCCTCGACCTGTGCGGCGATGGCCGCGTTGCCGGCGCGTACCGCGGTGTCGAGCTTGGCAAGCAGGTCACCCCCGGGTTCGTCGTCATCGAGATGGGCTAGTGCGGCGATCACCAACTGGGACGCCACCTCGCCGGCGGCGTGGCCGCCCATGCCGTCGGCCAGGGCGAGTAGCCGTGCGCCGGCGTAGACCGAGTCTTCGTTGTTGGCGCGTACCAGGCCGCGATCACTGCGGGCGGCATATCGCAGGACCAGGGTCACGGGCGCAACTCGATTGCCGTTTTGCCGATCCGAATCGGCGTTCCTATTGGAACTCGTACCGCAGTGGTCACCTTCGCCCTGTCAAGGTAAGTGCCGTTGGTCGATCCTAGATCCTCGACGTACCATTCCGAGCCGCGCTGAGATAGCCGGGCGTGCCGCGTCGAGGCGTAGTCGTCGGTTAGCACCAGGGTCGAGTCGTCAGCTCTTCCGATCAACACCGGCTGCCCGCTGAGTGTGATGCGCCCGCCCGCCAGCGACCCTTCGGTCACCACCAGATAGCGGGCAGCGTGCCCGCGTCGGCGCGAGGGCAACAGCGTGCCGCGCAGCGCCAAGCCGCGGCGCACCATGACAGCACCGGTGGGTGCGTAGATATCGGTCCGCAAGATTCGCAGCACGGACCAGATGAATACCCATAACAACATTAAAAATCCGGCACGCGTCAGCTGCAGTACCAGTCCCTGCATCTGGCGTCCTTTCCGTCCTAGCGTCGTATCCCTGGCGCCCGTGACTCCGAGCACATCAGCAACGTCACGATACTTGGACGGCGGTCGACACGGGGCGAAGCACGGCAGCGTTGAGCCCAGTGGGTTTAGTGGATGCGGACGATGATCTCGGAGTGGCCCAAACGGATCACGTCACCATCGGCCAACTGCCACTCCTGTATCGGTGCGTTGTTCACAGTGGTGCCGTTAGTCGAATTCAGGTCCGAGAGGAGCGCTACCTGCCCGTCCCAGCGGATCTCCAGGTGACGCCGTGACACGCCGGTGTCGGGCAACCGGAACTGGGCGTCTTGTCCGCGACCCACGATGTTGGAGCCCTCGCGCAGCTGATAGGTGCGGCCGCTGCCGTCGTCGAGTTGGAGGGTAACGGTGGTTCCGGCGGACCCGTAGCCGCCCTGGCCATAACCGCCATAGCCGCCCGCCTGTTGGCCGTAGTCGGCGGGCTGGCCGTACTCGCTCGGCTGCGCGTACTCACCCGGCTGGCCGTAGTCGTAGTCGCGGTGGGCGGTCTCGGCGTACCCGCCGCCTTGACCGGGGTACGCAGCGCCTGGCACGTTCTCGGCGTACTGGGTGTAGTCGCCGGGTCCGTAGTCCTGACGGCCGTATCCCCCGCCCTGCTGATAACCCTGGTCGTACCCACCACCCTGCTCCGGGGAAGCGGGTCGTTGCTCTGGCGGCGCGTAGCCACCCTCGTCCTGGCGGGCCGGCCCGCGACCGTACTCGCCATACCCGCCATAGCCCGGCTGGCCACCGCCCGGCTGGCCGGCGCCCGGAGGGCCGTAACCGCCGCCCTGGCGGTAGCCCTGGTCGTAGCCTTGGCCGCCGTACCCGGAGGGTGAAGGAGGACGTTGCTCATAGGACGGCGGGTAGCCGCCCTGCCCCTGCTCGGGGTAGCCGCGCTGGTCTTGGTAGCCGCCCTGTTCCGGGTAGCCGCCCTGGTCGGGCTGGCGGGGCGGCGGGTATCCCTGCTGGGGTGGGTAGCCGCCCTGCCCCTGCTCGGGGTAGCCGCGCTGGTCTTGGTAGCCGCCCTGGTCGGGATAGCCGCCCTGCCCCTGCTCGGGGTAGCCGCCCTGGTCGGGGTAGCCGCCTTGGTCGGGCTGGCGGGGCGGCGGGTATCCCTGCTGGGGGGGATAGCCACCCTGCTCGGGCGGATACCCACCGCGTGGGTCGGGTCCGCCCTGCGGGTCCGGGCCACCGCGTGGATCGTCTTGCGGACGCCCGTAGCGGTCGTCGTAGTACTCGTCACCGGGCCGCCCCGGCCCCTGAGCCCCGCGGTAGCTCGAATTGTCAGTCATTGGTGCTACTCCTCGTTCTGCGCCGAACGCATTATTTGATTGTGGCTGGACGGGATCATTGACCGTCGGGCGGGGCTGGACATCGGGGTTGACAGCACCACGGGCGCGGTACTGGCCGGTCCGCAGGTTCGACGACTGCTCGAACCGGACGACCACATCACCATACGTTTGCCACCCCTGTTCATGGATATAGTCAGCCAAGTACCTAGCAAAAGCGCTCGACGTGAGATCCGGGTCGGCGCCCACCTTCTCAAAGTCGTGCATACCGAGGGTAATGATGTATTCGTTCGGGGCCAAAAAGCGATTTCCCTGAAGCTTCCGGACGCCGTCGCTGGCTTCGCGGCGCAGTAAAGCTTCGACCTCTTGCGGGACGATCGATCCCCCGAACACTCGGGCAAATGCGTTGTCTACGGCCGCCTCGAGCTTGCGCTCGATCCGCGAAACGAGCCCCCGTTGGCTACTCATGTTCTAGCGCTCGCCCGCACGTTTCGTGGTGTATCGCCGGCTCGAGGCTAACGATTCGCCCGCGTGTGGTATCACCCCCGCATGGTATATCCGGGCATCG
Organism: uncultured Actinomycetota bacterium; assembly: GCA_963730415.1. Classification (GTDB taxonomy): domain Bacteria; phylum Actinomycetota; class Actinomycetes; order Mycobacteriales; family Mycobacteriaceae; genus Mycobacterium. The sequence continues at coordinate 53,714 of CAVSSC010000026.1, forward strand.
CGACACTGGGGCACCTTCGGAATTCTGAGAACTGCGTCCGTGCAGCTCAAAGCCGTTTGGTTGCAACGGCGCCCCATGCGGATTGGCTCCCAGGCCCTCTCAGGCGGTTGGGGAATACGGCTATTACAGTGATATGGTCCATCGGTTGTTTTCCGGGCGAGTGGCGGAATGGCAGACGCGCTGGCTTCAGGTGCCAGTGTCCTTCGGGACGTGGGGGTTCAAGTCCCCCTTCGCCCACCGGCATAGCTGCTGGTCACAGACTTAAATTTGCTCAGTCTATTGACCCCGTCAGATCTCCCGTCAAGATACGCTGGACTGGATGGCGTCACTCCGGGTCCGTCAGCGTAAGGACGGCAGCAGCTACACCGCCGTGCTCTACACGCTCGGCGACAGGCAGACCAGCTCGTCGTTCAACGACCATCGGGAAGCCATCGACTTCCAGCAGCTGGTCAACCGGGTCGGCCCGGCCAAGGCCATCGAGAGCTGGCGCACCCGCCAGCCCACCGACGATGGCCACACCGTCGCCAGCTGGTGCAGCTACCACATAGACCACCTGACCGGGGTCAACCAAGCCACCAGAACCAAGTACCGCCGCTACGTCGCCAATGACATCGCCCCATCGCGGATCGGCCCCCTGCCGCTGAGCGCCCTGACCAACCACGACGTGGCCGCCTGGCTCAACAGCTTGCCCGGCTCGGCCAAGACGGCGGCCAACAAGCATGGCTTCCTGGCGGGTGCCCTCAACGGTGCGGTGCGGGCCAAGCACGTCTCGGCCAATCCCTGTGACGGCAACCGGATGCGCCGGGACGCGTCATCGGAGATGGTGTTTCTGACCGACGAAGAGTTTGCTCTGCTGCAGTCCTGCGTCAGTCGGCATTGGCAGCCCCTGGTGGAGTTTCTGGTAGCCAGTGGTGCCCGCTTCGGTGAGGCCACCGCGCTCAAGCCCGGCGACATCAACCTGGCCGAGGGCACCGTCAATATCCAGCGGGCGTGGCGCTACGTGGTCGGTGAGGGTTTCCAACTCGGGCCACCCAAGACCAAGCGCAGCGTTCGCACTATCGACGTGGCGGGCACCACCCTGGCCAAGCTCAACCTGACCGGCGAGTGGGTCTTCACGAACTCCGGCAGGAGTACGAACGGAGGACCCGATGACCCGGTGCGGGGTCCGAACTTCTACACCAACGTGTGGGTGCCCGCGTTGATCCGGGCCAAGGAAGCGGGGTTAACCAAGAAGCCAAGGGTGCACGACCTCAGGCACACCAACGCCAGCTGGCTCATCCAGGCCGGTATCCCGCTGACAGTGATCCAGCGTCACCTCGGCCACGAGTCCATCGTGACCACTTCCGACCGCTACGGGCATCTGGACCGTAAGGCGTCGCGGGTGGTGGCCGATGTCGTCGGCAAGGCCCTCACGCCGGAGAGGAAGCCACAAAGAAAAAGCCCAGCCACTACCTGACCCCACCTGACCTGCGGACTATAGCTTCGCTATAGGTACAAAGCGCCGAGATCGGTTGCGCCGCAGAGAGTTTTGCTGGCAACGGCACGTAACGGCAGGTAATGTGAGGGACGTGCTTCGGGCGCTGGATCGGCAGCGGGGCGTCTGAGGGTCGTTCTAGAAGAGAGCGACGGCTGCACGGCAACGACAGCAGGCACCGGCCATCAAAGCTAATGGTCCGTTCCGTTCTGCAGGAGTGCTGCACCCGTGCCCACTACAACACCACTTCTTTTCACCCTCGATCAGACCGCTGTCCTTCTCGGCTGCACGCCGAAGTGGCTTGCTGACCAGCTCCGTGCTCGCCGGTTTCCTGGCCGCAAAGTTGGCAGGAAGTGGATGCTGTCCGAGGATGATCTTGATGAGATCGTAAGACGCTGTGCAGTGGCCCCCACGTCTGCACCGCCCGCTGATGTCGCCATTCCTGCAGTCCTGCAAGTCAGTTCGATGACGCAGACGACGGCTCGACGGATGCGCCGGGGTGGTCAGTAATGTATGCCGACGAACAGACCCTGGCCGCAATCCGCTGTGGGGCAGAACAGCTGTCCAACGAGGCACCGCCGCTCTTTGACGAGCAGCGTGAACGGATCACCGAGCTGCTGCGCGGTGGTGACGCCGATGAGCCCTGATGAAAAAGTCGGCCCCCGGGGCACCACCCCCGGGGAGGCCGACACCACCAACCGCCACCAAGCGACCGACAAGGGTCAGTGTAATGGTGATGGCGGACAGGCGGCACCATGACCGAGCTGGAGCGCCGTCTACTTGCCCGTTGCACCACCGCCGAGGCCATCACTGAGTTTTGGGAGATGGGGGTCCGCGCCCAACACTTCGAGGAGCCACTTTTCCAGGCAGTGTGGAACTTCACGGTGGACTACTGGCAGCAGTCCCAGATGACGGCTGCCCCCACCCCGTGGATACTCGCTCAGGAGTTCTCTGGCTATGTCGTTACCGACGACGCCAAGGAGGACAACGACTATCTGGCCAGTTCGCTGCAGAAGCGCTACGCCACCAACCAGCTGCAAGAGATGCTGCTTACCGCGGCCCGCGACAGCGTCACCGATCCCCTGGGCGCGCTGCGGGACCTGAAGGACACCGCCGAGAAGGTGTCCGATCATCTGGCCGGGAAGGCAGACAACCCCGGCGGCGTGGCATTCGAGGGCAACGTGTCCGGCGAGCTGGACAAGCTGCGGGTGCGTGAGGAGGCCAGACGCCGGTTCGCCATCGAGAGGGCCGGGGATGCCCCGTCGTTTGACGAGGGGCTGCTCAGCGAGATCCTCATCCGCCCACAAGAGCCCCCGTTCCGGGTTGCCGACCTGATGCCGTCACAGTCGTCCACGCTCGTCACCGCCCAGCGCAAGACCGGCAAGACGACCCTGACACTCAACCTGGCCCACAGCCTGATCACCGGCGAGCCGTTCCTGGGGGTCTTCCCGGTGCGCCCGATCTCCGGGCGGGTCAGCTTCCTGAATTTCGAGGTCTCCGCCGCTCAGCTGGGGCGCTGGGCATGGCAGACAGGAATCCCCGAAGACCGATTCCACCAGGTGAACCTGCGCGGTCGGCGCAACCCGTTTTCCCACCCTGACGACAGAGAGCGGCTGGGGGCGCTGCTGAGGAGCCACGAGGTGGAGACGCTGATCGTGGACCCGTTCGGGAGGGCCTACCCGGGCAGCAGCCAGAACGACCCAGGCGAGGTGGGCGCGTTTCTGGACGACCTGAACCGGTTCAAGGCCGAGATCGGTGCCGCCGACCTGATCCTCAGCGCCCACGCCGGGTGGCAGGGCGAGCACACCCGAGGCTCTTCGGCGTTAGAGGACTGGCCGGACTCGATCATCACGATGGTGGCCAACGCGGACGGGCTGCGCTTCCTGCGGGCCATCGGGCGTGATGTCGATGTGGGCGAGGACCAGCTGTCCTACGATCCCACGACACGGCGGCTGTGGATGACGGGCTCTGGAAGCCGCAAGCGCAGCCAGGAGCAGGGGAAGGCTGAGGCCCTGGTGGACCCGGTATGCGCTCAAGTGCAGCAGAACCCAGGGGCATCCCAGTCCGAGATCATCAAGGCGCTACAAGCCCTGCACCGGGAGGGCACACTCCCCATCTCGTTCCAGGAACGCGACGTGGTGGCAGCCATCAACCTGGCGGTGAAGGAGGGCAGGATCACCAGAGAGAAGGGCGGGAAGGGCAAGGCAACCCGGCACTTTTTGGTCGATGAGAACCAACCTCTGCCAACCTCTGCCAAACCTCCGCCACGCGGAACACCTCCACCTCCGCCAACCGCCTCTATAGGAGGCGGAGGTAGTAGCGGTGGTTCTGGCGATAATCATTCTGGCGGAGGTTCTGGACCCAACGACCCCACACTCCCTGGGTCTGTGGACGACACCTCCCTGGCTTCTCCTGTGGAGAACCCGCCACCCTCCCTGCCTGTCGATCAGAAGCTCAGCAACCCGGATAACCCGGATCAACAAGCCGACACATCAGACGACGCAGAGGACAGCCAGCCTCCTGGCGACTCCCCCAGCGAGTCCCTTACGGCTGACTTCTCTGCGCTGGGAGAGCGTCTCCTGGCCATGAACGGGCAGAGATCCATCACCCTCCCCCCAGACCTGGCTAACGAAGTGAACCAGGGCCTGCGGTCTAGGGAGGGAGCAATCGAGGAGGCCAGACGGCGATGAGCCCAAACAAGAGCCCAATGACCACAACCCACCCCCCAGACGCCGTGACGTGGTTATCCGACTACCCCTACGACCTGCGCCGACTCCTTCAGACGTATTGGGGGAACGGCCAGTGACCGCAAGCCTCAAAACCCCGGCAAAAACCTATGGCACAAGACAAAGGCAATTTGACTTCATCGAGCCCACGGAGCCACGATGCCGGGTCTGTCGAGATCCTGACGTGCGCCGTTTGGTCAACGACCTCTTGGACTGGCGCGGTGTCCCGATCCGTCTGGGCCGTGGCAAGACCCACCGGACCACTTACGCCTCCATCATCCGCGCTCTGGAGCCGATCAACGAGGCCCGCGGCGAGGGGGACCGGATCAGCTACAGCTCACTCTGGGTCCACGCCAAGCGTCACTACGACATCGACGGGATAGTGGCCTACTGGAGCGCCCGGATGCCAAGAGAGCTGCGCAATGCCATGCGTGGATCAGGTCGTAGAACCTATAGAACAGCTCTAGGCAAGTCGCACTAAGTACGAAACCCGCGGCACCCAATGGTCGGGCCATCCCCCCCGGTCGGGGCAAACACTTCCCCCGTCGGGGGCAAACCGTAGACAGACCAGCGTGGCGTAATGCAACCAGACCAACTGTCACGACGGCGGTCACACCCCGCATCGGTGGGGAAAGCAGCCGACCCTCGCGCATCAAACACAGGTCAGGCTACGGTGGCCCGGCTTAAGCTTCCATGACCACTTAGGGATCTCTTTAAGCTGCTTTGCGTGATCGTCGCTCAGCTTGCCCTTGCGGTAGAAGGCACGCTGGGTGGCGGCCCAGTTTCCAATCGGGTAGCCTTCAAACTCCGTGCCCACCGGAGGGTTAGCGTGGCCGGTCTTGTCAGCCCAGCGCTGAAGCCGCTTGAAGTTGTCCTGCCAGTGGGCTTCGCGAGCATCCCATACCCAGCCATCTACTGACTGCAGTAACCCCACGCGATGAGCGGGGAAATTCTCCGGGTCTTTGAGGTAGGTCGAGCGCTGCTTGTTGACCCATGTGCCAAGCGGGAAGCCATCGTCGGTCTTGTAGGTGGCCTTGACAAGAGTGTTGCCTTCCCGATCACGGTAATTCCGAAGTTCGCGAAGACCCCTGTTCCAAGCCTCCTCATGGTGGTAGCAATCCCACCCCGGCACTTCTTTGAGCAGCTGGGCACGGTCTACAGGAAAACTGGGGTTCTTGATCCGCCTGTGCTGATTTGATGTCCACTGACCGAGCGGGAAACCATCAACTACTACATCCCTTGCAGGAAGAGCACCAGTCTTGTCGACATAATCCCGGAGACGGCGAAGACCTTCCAGCCAGTAGCCGTTGTGAGCGTCCCACGACCAGCCGTGGAACTGCTCCAGGCGTGTCACCCGGTCGGGCTTGAGCCAGCCCTTCTTCTTCCAGGTGCGCTGGGTGTTGACGAAGGAGCCCAGACGCCAGCCCTCGTCGGTCACGTAGCTGGCCAACGGCGAAGCATGGCCGTGCTCCTCAACGAACTGCTCCAGCACCTTGCACCAGACCTTAAACAGCACGCAAGTCTGCTCAGCGAGCTTCAGAGCGAAGGCCTGGGCGAACTTCTCGCCAACGAGGTGACCTAGATCAATCTTGATCTGATCCGGGAGCTTCTGCGGACCCTTGGGGCCTTTGCCCAGCTTGGCCAGCAGGAACCGGTAGTCATCGATCATCTCGCCAAGTCGTACATCGTGGTCGCGCAGCGCCCACAGCACATCCCAGACCGGCTGGAAGGGCGAACTCTGCAAGGCCATTTCCAAGTTGTCCTCGGCCTTGACGAAGACCGGGATGATGATGTGGCCCTTGTCCTTGCCGGGGGCAACCCGGAACACACGCCCGACGGCCTGAACGATGTCGATCACTGAGCGCTTCGGGTCAACGAATACCTCGCCGTCCAGGGCGGGGACATCGATGCCCTCGGTCAGGCAGCGGGCGTTGGTCACCACACCGCACTCGTCCTCGGCGACATTGCGCAGCTTCTGCAGGACCCTATTGCGGTCCCCGGCAGGCTGGGTGCCATCCATGTGCTTCACCCACACCTTCGCAGTGGGCCGCTCAGATTTATTCAGCCACGGGATCACATCGGTCAGCGTTTCGGCGAACTCCCTGGAGGGCTTGACCCTGCTGAAGAAGGCGATCACCCGGCGCAGACCGTGCTCCTTGATGGCCTTGATCAGAGCAATCTGCAGGGCCACCTTGCTGGCGTCGGTCACCTTGCCGCTGTCGTCCACCCGGACGAGGTTGCGATTCACGGCCCACTGCAGGTACTTAAGGTAGGTCGGGTCGTCCTCTTTCACCAGGATGACGTTGACCTCGTAGTCGCTGACCCGCCCGAGGAGTTTGGCCTCCTGATAGGTCAGCTCATAGAACTGCGGGCCGTACAGGACCTCGTTGTCCATCGAAGCCTGTTTGAAATCGAACTTCTCCTCGGCATCCTTCTGGACCTCTGCGCTGATCGCCTTGGGGGTGGCGGTCATGAACAGCCGCTTCTTGGCCGGGATCTTCTCGTTGTCGAGAACCATGGCGAACTCTGCTCCCAGCGGGCCAGCGGTGCGATGCGCCTCGTCGGCGACCACCAAGTCGAAGGGCGGTACGCCGTCCTGGTGGAGGGCCTTGGACACTTCGGCCATGGACTGGTAGGTGGTGAGCACCACGGCAGGCAGAAGGCTGTCCTGGCGCAGGAAGTCGGCGATCTCGTCAGCGTTGGTGGTCACCGGGAAGCCCAGGTCACTGGCATTTTCCACAATCTCGTCGTCGCGGATTACGGACTTGGAGGAGCACACCGGCTTGTAGCGGAAGTCAGCCTTGCGGTTGGCCAACCACTCCCGCGCCGTCTGACCCAACAGTTGCAGATTCGGCACGCAGAACAACGTGCTTCCCGCCTTCATCTCCTCGCGGATGAACAGCGAGGTCAGGGTCTTGCCCGTCGCACACGGCATGATCATCTGCCCCCGGTCAAACTTGGAGAAGCCATTCAGCACGTCGTTGATCGCCTTCTCCTGGTAGGGGAAAGGCGACTTGGGCTCAGGCTGCGGAATGGCATACATGTCCGCGAACGAGGCAGGCCAATTGATCTGCGCAGCCTCTAGTTTGTTGCGGATCACGGTCCCCACCGGGATGAACGAGGCCTCAGTGATGTCCTGAGCGTTGAAGCACAGGTCAGGGGCGGTCGTGATCAGCAGCCGGTAGGCAAACAGCGGGTTGCCTTCAGTGCCTTTCCTCGCCGATTCCGAGAGGAATTTATCCATCTCGGTCTTGGGAAGCGGCTGACTGTAGTCCTTGGCCTGGATAGCCCACAACTTGCCGTCGTGGGTCTCGCCGACGAGGTCGATACCGGCTTCAGATTCCTTCCAGCGACCCGGCCAATCCTTCCACAGCCACACCTGCTTAAGCTCATGGGCATAGAGTGGGTCGTTCTGCAAGTACCACTTGCATACCGGCTCAAACAGCTCCTTACCCCGCTTCTGGGGGTTGGGCTGCAGCTTCACCAGCGTTGCGTAGAACTCGGCGAAGGCCACGAGGGGGATCGTAGCCCTCAACCCGCCCTTGACCCACGCTTTGTTGTCGCCGGGGGAGCGCTTTGTTGCGTCAGACCCCGGGAAGGCCAGTCACGCCGCGGGGGCACGGGTCTGGGCCGGGGTGCGGCGATTCAGCACTCCCATGGTGGACAGCAACACCAGCAGGAACGGGGGGCTGGGCTCGTCGGCGGCCTCCTCTTGATGAATCCAGTTGCAAAACTGCGCCAGGTGAGCGATCAGCTCGGGGTCGGCGGCGTGGTGGTGGGCGCAGATGGTCTCTAGGGTTTTCTGCTCCTCATACGGGAGGAACGATTGGAGCATGGGCATCACCCTTCCTGGTGGTTTATCGCACGTATGTCGCACGTTGAAAGGTCGCTCAGTTCTTTGGCGCCTCTGAGCTGCGACAACGCTGTGGACGCCGCTGGATGAGTTCCAGCGGCGAATCCGCGAGCCACACGCCAGTCAGCTCGAAGTTGACTAACCCGTATGCCCCCGCTGGTGTCCCGGAATCCGAGACGGAGGATCTCGTCGGCCCGCATTGGTGGTGGTGGAGATCTTGGTTAGTCGTCCTCGGCGGGGGTTCCTGGTGTGGGGTTAGCGTGCCGGGAAGAGTTTGGCGGCTGCCGCCCCCGTCCTGTCGCTCTTTTGGACATTGCACAGGCGGCACAGGAGTTGGATGTTGTCCACGTCGCTGGACGATCCGCCCTTGCTGTGCGGGTGGATGTGGTCGTACTCCAGCTGCACCGTCGAGCCGCACCAGCGGCACTGGCCGCCGTCGCGCTTCCACACCGCGCGCTTGACCGCTGCTGGGATGCTCCGCACATCGAGACCCACGCCACCGACCATCCGCATCTCCCGGGCGGCCTTCTGGCAGGCCCGCGCGTAGACGCACAGCGGCTTGTTGTCCGGGCTCTGCTTCGCCACCAGTGACGCCGCATCCGCCCATGTCTGAGTCCGAGCGGCTACGGCGTCGATCCGCTGGATGTGCCGCGCCGTGTCCATGCCCGCCCACTCACCGAGCATTTCCACGCAGCGAAGCAGCTGTTGGTGCTCCCTCTGGTGCTGGTCCACCCACCTTTTGGAGGCCCACCGGCCCAGCCTCACGCCTGGCAGCGGCCAGGAGTGGTACCACAGGCCAACTAGTTCCTCCGACGCTCCCTGCGACCGGAGGGCCGCCAGGATCACCGGGTCATTCGGATGCGTGGTGGCGCTGTCGACGTGCCGACGTTCCTTGATGTTCTTGTCCTTGGCCCAACCCTCGCCGAAAGCGACGATGACCTGCCGCTGTCGCCGTTCATGCTCGGCCCGTTGCTCTGGGGTCATCGCCGACAACTGGGCCTGGTAGTGGGCCCTTTTGGCGCGGGCAGCCTCCATCCGGGGCTTGATCTGCTCCCACCTCGCGCGGCGCGCTTCCGCCTTCAGGCGCTTCTGCTCCTCGGTCGTGCAGAGATGGAAGTGGCCGCATACGCAGAGGTAGGGGTGCATCACCGTCCCGGCCTCGCGAAGACGGGTGAGCTCAGGCTCCATCTCGTCCAGATTGTGCTCCCCGTACACGACCCTCTCCGGGGTCGGACACGTCGTCTTCCTAGTCATCGTGGCGGCCCTGCCTCCGGGTCTTGATCAGTTCGAGCCCCTGCCGATTCGCAGCCAGCCGCAGCCGGTTCTCGAATACCTTGAACTCCATGGGGGCATCGCCTCGATCTCCTCGGCGGTGGGGATCTTGTATTCGGTCAACCCACGAGGCCGGGCTCAGCCGCCGTTCCCCACACGTTGCTCGTATACCCCGCCGACCGGCAGAGGACTTTGGCCTTCGGTGCCAGGCCGTTGTGCCCAAATCGGGGGACAATTGACTCGCGCCCACAGTCGGCCATCTGGTCCGCTGCACCAATAACTCTTGGATGGTCCGACCGCCGCCGCGCTGCCCCAAGGCCACAGGGCTTGGCACAGTCCGTCGGCCACCTTGCCGCCGAACCAGGCCCGCCACCCCTAACCCTGTGGACCCCACGCTCGGAGCCCGACGGGCGGTGTCGGCGGTGTGCCATCGGCAGCGTAGCCCTGACCAGCCTGCATACCTCCCGCTCGCGATGACAGGGTACGCACCTCTGAATGCCCAAAGACCCTTTTGCTAGCCAGCGAGGAAACGCAACATGGGTGCTCACAGCAAAGGTCTTGTGAGGCGCGCTCTTCGGAGGGCTATCGCCGCAACAGTTCGCCGTCACCCGGCAGTCCTTCCCGAGAGCATGCCTCAAGTGGTGACAGGGTTGAGAGCGCGAACGAATAGATCTCGGAGTCGCCCCGACGCGTTCCGCGGTAAGGCTAGCGGAGTATCGCCGTGAGTGACGCCGAGCCTGACGACAACGTGCTTCATATAATCGTTTCTGGTTCCCTGAGGTGAAATTCGACCTCATAGAACTGAAGTTTCACATTAGGGACTGCGCTCAAGGCATAATGGAGGGAGGCGTCTGCCTCACGGCAGATGATCATCCCATGCACTTCGTCGTTCTCATCGGCGAGGTGTCTTTTGACCCATCCGATGTATCTAAGGAGCTGGCCAACCGTCTGGTCGCTGGTTTGATTGCGCTTCAATTCGACCACTAGCCAGCGTGACTGCGTCCTATGCTTTGCCAGAAGATCGATACGCCCGACATCGCAGGGATATTCGTATCCCGCTTCCTCATCACCAGGTTCCTGATATAACCCCCACTCCTGCCCAATTTCCAGATGGTTCCAGTTATCACGCAGAAACTCATGCAGATGTCGTTCAAGGCCGAATTGCTGTCCGCATTCAACCGCCAAACTCGATGCGCCAAGCTCGGTGCCCTCACCTGAAGAGATTTCGCCAGATTCCTGCTCATCAATAATCCACCAGAGGGAGTCCAGTGTCCATAGGTCGATATTGAGCGCATCTCGAAGCTGAAGCAGTATCTGGTTGACCTTGACATATCTGTTACCAAAAGATTCACCCCTGTTGAAATTAGGCCAGGCGTCGAATCGTTTCAATGTGGCTTCGGAACGATTATTCCAAACCCCGTATCGATCTGGTTGTGACACCATGAGAATGGCTGAGGCTACGTTCTTGCCCATACCCCAGACCATGGCGATGGCTTCATCAAGGCGCTTGGATACTGGCTCATTTTCATTTAGAAGAGTTGCGAGGGCCTTGCGAAGGTTTACCATATCGGAACACATCCGGGTCCCTTGCCGATGGAGCCCGGTCCAGTGGCGGTTGTTTTCAAACAAAAGGAAGCTACGGAATTCTTCCGCGGTAATCGCAGACAAATGCGCGGGAGAAAAAATTGGCCGGAATCTCGCTAAAACAGCATCCCTGGGTTCTACGATCTCGTCGTAGGTTGCTGTTTTAACGATGCTCGCAGCGGCTTCGCGAAGTTTCCCGATCACCTCAGCGGATACGGTATCAGCCATGCTCACACCCTCACTCGGTCACTTCAGACAACATGCCCTGCAATCCTTTTTCGATCTGCTTGAGGTCCACCTCGATCTCGTCCAAGGGCCGCGGCGGGGTGTATTTGGCTGACCACACCAAGATTCTCATGGGTTGGGCAGCGGCACCACGTTCCAAGCCGCCGCAGGTCGCTCTGCAAAAAGGTCTTCGATGACCTCAATCCACAGATCGGCGAGAAGGGGCAGCATGGCGCGGTTCCATTGGGTAGGTGCGAGGGTGGCCCTGCTGGTTACCGGGTCAAATTGAGCGTTCATGCGAAGTGGCACACTGGTCCCAGTGATGGGAAGTCCGGCGCAGCGGCGCTAGCCCCGCTCATCGCGGCTTTGTATACACCGGGAATCTCCCTAAACAACCGACAAAATTCCTCGACAGCACGCCGCGCCTCGGTTTCGTTGCGTGCGGTGAACATGACATCGGCGTCGGGATCTTCGAAGAGAGCTTGGGCGGCAGACTCTGGTGTGAGGACACCTCCGGTGGTTTCCTGACCGGCACCCAACGACATATGTGGATACTACGAACATGCGCTGACGAATTTGGCGGATTCGCAGTCGGAGGGGCTCGTAAGCAACCCGAGCCGGTCGCGGTACCGCCGAACGCCAACGTAATCAACGTGTTACGCATTCAGGCTAGGCCGACCCGGTGACCGCTTCCAACGGAGAATTTCTTAGCCAGTCGGCGACGTGGTGTTTGTCAGCGTACGCGGCATGGACCACCATGCGGGACTGCGCCGGGCATAGGGCACGGGTCAACAAGTTGCGATTGAGTCGGCGAGCCGCCCTCCGGTGGTTCCGTGGATGACGCCTTGGCGCTGAGGTACGCGACTATCCCCTGCGTGATCGCAGCAGCATATTTGGCTCTCCGGGAAACTTCCCGTCACCGTCCACACCTCCCTTGGCCTCACGGAGGCGGAGGCGCGGATCGCCTACGCACTAAGGGACTCACTGCACTTTCATCAGATCATCAGACAGTGATCTTCTCGATCATGTCGCGCCAGCGGTTCGGCATCCTTGCGCACCGAACTCACGTCGGCGTTCAGCTCGCTGGGCGGAGGTTCCGGGTAGCGGCATGCCCGCACGGCCACTCGGCGTTCAGATATTCGTGCCAAAAACATCCTGCGGCGTGGTTTTTGTTGGCGTCTCGACCATCTCGCCTTCGTCTGTGGCTGTAATGGTCGATAGGGGCGGATGGGCGGTGATGGCGTTGTCTGCCCACGGATTAATGAACGCAATCGGCAAGTGAGACGCCACCGACCACGGCTGCATGTCGTGGCTGAACAGGACCGCCGAAACTCTGGCACCACGGTCGGAGTCAGGGCCGCGCCAATACCCGTCGCGACGCCTTGTCGGCTCAGCCGACGACGCACCGTCCCTAGCGATGCTGATAGCGGTAGTCCCGAAGACTGCATCGGCTGCGTCTCGTATTTCGGCAAAGTTGTTCACGCTGAGCACTGCGATGATTAGAGGTTTGTCGAGCGAGCCACGGGGCCCATAGTGACCGCCCTTGTCGCTTAACGCATCGCGGATACGCTCCGCGTTTCGAACGAACACCACGCTTGCTGACGGCGGGATTCCGAGCAACCGGCCTTTCTCGGTGCGCTTATCGGGAGACTTTGGGATTGCGGTGCAGGTCAGCACCCAGTCGTGAAATGAAAAGTCCCGCTGCGGCAGCGCGTCCAAGTCGCCGGTGGTGGTGATGTCCGCCAGCACGTCGTCGGGATTGATTCCCTTCAGCCAGTTGCCGATACCGGCCTTAATGTGCTTCTTCCGAGGCTGTTCTTTGCCTTCTGTTTTGATCTGGAGCCTGATCAGGAAATTGGGGTCGGATATTTCGTTGATTGCGTCATAAATCGCTGCCTCGATGCCGGGGTTATCGGTGACTGGCCCATCGGTCGCCGATACAACAGTGCACTCCACGTACATCGACTCGCCGTCGCGGGTAACGAGGAAGTCCGGCGTAGTGTCGACTCCCTCCAGATCCAGCTCGGGGTGAATCTCATCAATCGAGTAGCCAAGACATCGATACAGCGAGAAGATATAAAGCTCCCACCAGGCCCCGAGGTGCTGGCCTTGGTCCCTGACTGTGAGCGAATTTCGAAGCTGCTCCTTGTGCTCGTCGTGGTAATAGGAGAACCAGTCTTCCAACAGGGCCCTAACTTGTGACCAGCGTTCTCCGGCGGCGCGATTCAGGAAGGTGTATGTGCTCTCGGAGTAGAGGGCTGGACTATCGTCGAGTCTCGCGTACTCATCGAAGAGCATCTCGGTCGCGGCTGCCACGTAGTTGAACAGTACTCCCGTAAGCGCCGCTTCATCATCCAGGCAGACCGAGATCTAGCCCCGTCGGCCTGCTCTTGTCACGGGAGTGTGTCTCGAAATAGAGCACATACGAGACACCGATCATCGGACGGCCAGACATCGCATCCTCCCAGGTCGCCTTGTCTCAAATGTCCGTCTCACCCAGAGTGTCTCAAAAAGCCGTCTCGGGAATAAATCTCGCGCCTGGGTTGTTGAATGGGTTGTGACACAAACTGATTCGCATGCAGCCGCACCACCTGGTGGTGGAGCGCGCGTAGGATATGTGCGAGTCAGTACCGTCGCCCAGACGTTGGATCAGCAGAACGCCGCTCTTGCGGCTGCTGGCGTGACGAAGACCTTCTCCGACACCATGTCTGGCGCTCGGGATGACCGTCCTGGCTTGGCTAGCCTTCTCGAATACGTTCGTGAGGGCGACACCGTCGTAGTTTGGAAGCTCGACCGCTTGGGCCGCAACACCCTGAACATCCTTGAAACCGTCAAGGCTTTGACTGACCGCGGCGTCACCTTGATCTCCACCACGGATGGCATCGACTCGTCTACCGCTGCTGGCCGCATGATGATTGGGGTCTTGGGATCTCTCGCCGAATACGAGCGTGAGCTGGTGAAGGAGCGCACAGCCCTCAAGCGAGCGATGTCTCTGGCGAACGGCACCAAATTTGGACGGCAGAAGAAGGTCGCGGACACAAGCCACATCGCCACGGCGAGGCGGATGAAGGATGACGGACACACTGCGCGAGACATAGCCAAGTACCTCGGTGTCAGCCGCGCCACTCTTTATCGGTACCTAGCCGACGAAGCGGCGTAACCCCCGGCGGGGGCCCACGACCAAACTGCGTACCCCCGGCGGGGGCCACAACCAAGCTGCTTTACCCCCGGCGGGGGCCATCGGTGCTCCGTTTAACCCCCTTCGGGGGCAACCGCATCCGCTCGTGTCCACCTGTCGGTGGGTGAAAGGAGACTCTGCTCATGATGTTGACTACCGCACAACTTGACCGGGTCTGTGGCGTTCTGTTGGGTACCGCAGCCGGTGATGCCCTGGGTGCTGCATACGAGTTCGGACCACCACGCGGTCCCGACCTAGAGGTCGCCATGGTTGGGGGCGGCAGCTTCGGTTGGGAGCCCGGCGAGTGGACGGATGACACCTCCATGGCTATTGCAATAGCCGAGGTGGCCGCCACCGGGGCGGACCTGCGTCAGGAAGAAGCGCTAGACGCCATCGCGGGGCGATGGTATGAGTGGTCCCAAGACGCCAAAGACGTTGGAGTACAGACTCGGTCGGTACTCAGCCGGGCAGGCCGACACGGCATCTCCGCACAGACAGCACGTGAAGAGTCTGCGGCGCTGCACAAACTCACTAGCCGCACAGCAGGTAACGGCTCGTTAATGCGGACTGCGCCGGTGGCACTGGCTTACCTCGACGACGAAGCAGCCCTGGTGAAGGCGGCTCGCGCGGTTAGCGAACTGACGCACTACGATCCTGAGGCGGGGGATGCCTGTGTGCTTTGGTGCCTGGCGATCCGGCACACCATCCTCACTGGATTGCTGGACGCTCGAATCGGCCTGCAGTACATCGATATAGACCGAAGAGACCTGTGGACCTCGCGGCTGGATGTCGCGGAAGCGTCACAGCCTTCGGACTTCACCAACAACGGGTGGGTGGTCGAGGCGCTACAGGTTGCGTGGTCGGCCATCGCGAGCACCCCCATCCCACAGGACGATCCGGCTAAGGGGGTCTTTCGCGTTGACCACCTGCGCCTAGCCTTTGACGCAGCGGTGAGAGGCGGCGGAGACACTGACACAGTCTCTGCCATCGCAGGTGGGCTGCTCGGTGCGGCCTACGGGGCGTCAGCAGTTCCCGCAGACTGGCGTCGAGTGCTGCACGGCTGGCCAGGGATGCGAACCCGCGACCTCGTCGACCTTGGATCTCAGATCGTCCGCAAGGGCAAGCCCGACGGCTTCGATTTCACCTACAGCAGATATGACACTGGGATCGTCGCGCGGCATCCCTACGACGAGGGTGTCTGGCTCGGAGACATCGGTGCTCTGCGGTCGTTGCCTGAAGGTGTCGACGCCGTCGTGTCGCTGTGCCGGATAGGCAACGCCGACGTTCCTGCCCACGCAGAGCAGGTTGATGTCCGCCTCATTGATCAACCGCGGGTTAACGACAACCTGGACTTCGTGTTGCTGGACACCGTCCGGATGGTGGAGCAGCTGCGCCGGGATGGCCGCACTGTGCTCATCCACTGCGTGCAGGCCCACAGCCGCACGCCCACCGTCGCCACGCTCTACGGGGCACGGCTGCGGGGCATCGGCGTTGCCGAGGCGATGGCTGACGTGCGTGGCGTGTTGCCGAACGCCCGCCCGGTCCCGGAGTTTTGCGAGGCGTTGCGACGGCTTCATCCGGTCGGGCACGGAAACGCGGACGACTAGACCAAGGAGGCCATCTGAAAACCCGTCATTATTGGCAGGTTTCAGCAAAACACCCCTCGACCCATTCCACGGGCCAGGGGTGTTTTTGTGCGCTCAGCCAGCCTGCCTGGTATTCCACACCCACCCGTCCACTGCTTCGAGAAGCTGGATACGCTCGGGGGAAAGGTTGCCCTTGCGGCTGCGCTGGTTGATGACCCAGGAACCGAGATGGAAGCCATCGTCGGTCCTGTAACTCTGCCGGACGAGGGCATGACCCTCCCGCTTGCGGAACTCTCGGAGACAGCTGTAGCCCTTTTTCCACACAGCGTCGCGGGCATCCCACTCCCACCCGTCCACTGCTTCGAGCAGCTCGATGCGGTCGGGGGAAAGTTTGCCCTGGCCGTATCGGGTGCGCTGTATGTTGATCCACTGACCGAGCGGGTAGCCATCTGCTGTCTTGTACTTGGCCCGGACGAGCGCGTGACCTTCGCGCTTGTGGAAATCCTGGAGATAACGCAGGCCCTCGTCCCACGCACTCTCTTTGGTGTTCCACGTCCAGCCGTCTATCGCATCGAGCCGCTGGATACGCTCGGGGGAAAGGGAGTCCTTACGATTGCGTTGACCCTGTGCCCACGAACCGATTTTCACCCCGTCGAACACTTCATCTCTTCCAGGGCAAGCATGACCCTTCTGGGCACGGTAGTTCTGGAGGTGGCGGTAGTTTGTCTCCCACCTATCCTCTTTGGTGTCCCACTCCCAGCCGTCCACCGCTTCGAGTCGTTGCTCACGGTCACCGGAAAGGGTGCCCTTGGTCTTTCGGATTTGCCGCTGCTGGCCAACCCATGCACCCAGCGCCAGGCCATCTGCTGTCTTGTAGTCCTTCGGGACACGGGCATGACCTTTGCGCTTGCGGAACTCCTGGAGATGGCGCAGGTACCTGTCCCACGCACCCTCTTTGGTGTTCCATTCCCAGCCGTCCAGCATTTCGAGCAGCTCGATTTTCTCGGCGGGAAGGTCGTCCTTGCGCATTCGCTGGTCAACAGCCCACGAACCGATGTTGATGCCGTAGAACATTTCCTTGGCCCGAGGGCGAGCATGACCCTTCTCGGCGTGAAAGTCCCGGAGAGCGTAGTAGTTTTCCTTCCACGCAGCCTCCCGAGTATTCCATTCCCACCCCGGCAGCTTTTCGAGTTGCAGCCCGCGCTCGGCGGAAAGTTGGTCCCTGGCGTACAGGGTGCGCTGGTTGCTAGCCCACATACCGAGCTTTAAGCCATTTGCCGTCTTGTAGCTATACGGAGGGCAGGCATGGCCGTTTTCTTCGACGTACCGCTCCATCGCCCCAGTCCACTCTTCCCAGGGGGCAGTGGTCATCTTCACCAGGCGCACCTTGAAGGCACGGGCAAACTCATCACTGACCGCGTCGGGCAGGTCGACGTGGACCTTGTCGGGCATCTTCAGCGGCGAGCCCTTCTTCAGCTTGCCCAGCTGACGACGAAGGGCATCGAGTTGCTCACCCAGTACCTCGTCGTGTGCGCGCAGTGCCAGCAGCACATCCCAGATCGGCTTGAACGCCGACTTGTACAGGGCCGTGTCGGGGTCCTCGTCGGTGTCGATGAACACCGGAATGACGATGGTGCCGACGATCTTCTTGGGGTCGCGCCGGATGGCACGGCCAGTGGCCTGAACAATGTCGACCTCGGAACGCCTCGGGTCGATGAAAGCGATCCCGTCGAGGGTGGGGACATCCACGCCTTCGGCGAGGCAGCGTGCGTTGGCCAGCAGGCCACGCTCGCCCTCGTCCAGCACGCTGAGGTGTGCCAGCAGCCGGTGGCGCTTGCCGGTGGGCATCTCGCCGGAGGCGTGCCTGGACCACAGCTGCCCGGAAGGGCGCTTGCTCTTGGGCATCCAGTCGATTACCTCGGGAAGCGTGTCGGCGAAATCCTGGGCCTTCTTGATTCGGCTGTGGAAGGTGATCATGCGATGCAGGTCGTACTGCTTCATCGCCTTGGCGACACCGATCTGCCCTGCCACTTTGCGGGCATCGGTCACCTGGACGCCGTCGACGGTGACGAACTGTCCCTTGTTCGCCCAGTCGCGGTACTCGTCGTTGTCGACACCGATGATGGCGACCTGGTAGTCGGTGAGCAGGTCACGCTTGATCGCCTCACCAAACGACAGCTGGTGGAACACCGTGCCGTACTTCTCCTCGTCGTTCATCGAGGCGTGCTCGAAGTCGAGATCGTTGGCGGTCTTGAGGACACGCGCCGAGAAGGTGCGCGGGGTGGCCGTCATGAACAGCCGACGCCGTGCCGGAATCTTCTTATCGTCCAGCACGGTGGCGAACTCCGAGGACACCGGACCGGCGGTGCGGTGGGCCTCATCGACTATGGCCAGGTCGAAGCGGGGGAGCCGACCGAGGGTGAACGCCTTGGCGATCTCCGGGGAGGACTGGTAGGTGGCGAACACCACCCTCGGTCCAAGCCGACGCAGGAATGCAGCGATTTCCTCGGGGTCCGTGGTGACCGGGATTCCCAGATCGCTGGTGTTGGACAGGATCGCGTCGTCGTCCTTGGTGACGGTCTCGTCCGAGCACACCGGCAGGAAGTCGAAGTCCACCTTCGCGTTGGCTGTCCACTCCTGCAGCGTCTGCTTCAGCAGCACCAGCGAGGGCACCAGCACCAGCGTGCGCTGGGCAGCCAGCTTCTCGCGGATGAACAGTGACACTAGCGTCTTGCCGGTGCCGCAGGCCATGAGCATCTGACCGCGGTTGGCGGCGGTGAACCCCTTCACCACATTCCTCATGGCCTCGCCCTGGTAAGCCCAGTGGCCCGTGGGCTTTTTCGGCGGCAGCTTCGGTGCACGTAGGGCCGACAGCGAGACCGGCCAGTTCACCTGAGCCTTCTCCAGATCCGTGCGGCCCAGAACGCCCACGGGAATTGTTGACCCCCGCGCCACGTCCTTGGCGTGCGAGGCCAAGGCGTCGGTGGTGGCGATGAGCAGCCGGTAGGAAAACTCCGGGCGGCTGGACTCCGACAGGAATGAGTCCATGTCGTGCTTGGTGACCGAGCCGTCCTCGGCGTAGGCCTTGGCCTGGATCGCCCACAGGGTGCCGTCCTGGTGCTTGGCAACGAGGTCGATACCGGCCTCGTTTTCCTTCCAGCGATCCGGCCATTCCTTCCACAGCCATACGTGCTTTAGCTCGTGGGAGTAGACCGGGTCGTTCTGCAGGTACCACTTGCAGAGGCGCTCGAACTGCTTGCCCTTGACGTTCTTGTCAGGGCTCAGTTGGTTGATAAGTGCGGTGAGGGTGTTGGTCATGCGGCTCGTGGATCGCAGCCTTTCTGCGGTGCCAAGGCGAGTATGCCGCAACGGCACGACAGCGATCCCGCGAATGCATCCACGAGCTAGCGTTCGATTGCGGTCAGCGGCTCCTATTTCTCCAAGCCCGTTGCACACCACAAGACTGCAGCGCTACTTAGATTCTTTACCCGACCGCGGCGACGTGGCCTTCCCACACGGCGAGATCGCCCGGCTAGGGCGCGCCGCTCATGTCAGCCAAGAGATTCCAGCCCGCCGACCGCTTCAACCGCTTCCCTGAACCGCGCATGCTGATCGATTAGCCAGTCGATCATCGCGGGCCATTGATCAACATCTGCCACGCCGTCGAACGGCGAGATCACGGACACCACTGCCACCCGCCTGCCTGTCTTCTCATCCCACACTGCGCCTTCACCCAGCGCCAGCTCAAACTGATCCTTCTTTCTGTGCAGTGCCTGGAAGCGAGCCAAGTTGACCGCCGGATCGGCGTCGTAGAAGTTCACACCGACAACTAGACCTTCGCGGGTGAAGGAGGCCCCTAGGGCAACCCAGCTCGTGCGTGGGGCTAGGGTGTACCACCGGCTGGTCACACCACCTGGGAGTGCCTGACGTGCCAGGCGGTCACGTACGCACCGGGTGTCGGTGCTGGTTGTCGGCTATTGGATGCTGCCGCGTTCAAACGGTGACCCGGAGCTGGGCGTGTCGCTGCCGTCATTGCCCGGCATACCCGGCCTAGCGTCGTTGAGGCGATCCACGGTGGCTTTGAGGTGGGTCACCGACAACCAGAAGGACACGCGTAATGGATGCGGCAGAGCGACGAGCAAAGTGGCGGATCTACGAACAGGTCGCAGGCCAGCTGTTGAACATGCTGAGCGACAATCTCGGGCTGGGACTTGTGGACGTGAAGCGGAAGAAAAAGCTCGACGGCGAAATATCCGGCACAAAATGGGAGATCGACCGCGTGGGCATCGCGAAAGACGGTCGAAAGGTCGTCGCCATCGAGTGTCGCCGATACACCACGTCCAAACTCAGCCAGAACGCCATCGCGGCGCTGGCGTACATCATCCGCGACGTTGGCGCTGCGAGCGGAATCGTCGTGACCCCCAACGGTGTGCAACCGGGCGGCGAGAAGATCGCAGCTAAAGAGGGCATCGTGATTGTTTGCCTGGGTAAGGACGCCACCACAACAGATTTCAAGCTGGAAACTGTGGACAAGGTCATCGAAGGTAGATCTGCGGGATTGAGCGGGAAAGGCATTCTGAGCGGCACAGCCGTCGCCGTACCCCAGTAGCCGACCAATCCAGGCTGAGACGGGGCCGCTGCCGTTAAGGCGCGCACCAGCATGGACACCTGAATCACAGAGCGGCTCCTGGCCGCAGCACGCGCCGAAACGTCCACCGACGAAATAGTCGTCGGCGGCTTCCGTCATGTCCTCGTTGCTTTCGGCCTGATTTCAACGGCAGCCGTGTCGAGAGGCCCCACAAGCCCCGCTGTCACCGTCGGTTGGCATGCTAATCCGCATGACCGTGGAGATGCTTGGATGCGCCACAAACTCATATTCCGGCGAGTTCCTGAGCCCGAGCTTTTGCGATCTGTCCAATCTTGAACGCAGTAACCGCGCCGTTGTAGATGCTCTCGGCATTCCCCGCTAATTGCCGTTGCACGCGATCTACGCCGACCTCAGTCTTCATCTTTGCGCCCGCACGAGTGGCCCAAGTGCAGTTGTGAACGAATCCACTCATCAAGCGGTACTGAAGCTCGACCTCAGTTGGATGGCTGTACTGGCCACGTTCGTGCATCATCTCGCTCGCGGAAGAAATTATCTCGGTCTCATTGATGTTGCCGAACCCGTTAAGCTTGGGCATCTTCGTCTTGCCAGTGCTGGCGAGGATTCGGCAATATTCCTTGTAGATCATGTCGAGTCGGCTCGGAGCACTGGCGATCAGTTCCTTTGTCTTGCGCAGCGATTCCCCTCGCTCTGTTTCTTGCATCGCCGGATTGGCTGCGAGCAATTTTCCGAATGTCAGCTCTTGGTTCAGGTCGTAAAAGGCCAACCGAAGCGCACGCATGCGTCGTGTTACTTCGTCGCCGCAAACCAGCCAACGAGCGGTGGACGCGCCAGCCAACGCAGAGCGAAGTAAAGAAAATTGAGAAAAAATCATCGGCCCATTCATTGACTCCAGGGTCCATGCGGCAAGCTGCAAGTGATCGAAGGTGCTTAATAGCCGGTTGACCACTAACTCCTGAAACGACGCGCCGAATCCAATCAAGTAGCGGTTGTCAGCCTCAAGCGCGGAGCCGCTAGCGGGCCATATGTCTTGCGTTTCTTCAAGCTCATGCTGTACGCGGGTCCGCAAGCTGTGGTACTCGAACCGCTGCCAAGCCTTGCGGTCGACTGTAAAGGTGAACTGGCCCGCCGATTCGCTGGGAGTTGGTGGCGATTCGTCGTCGGCTGAGTCGTTGCCATTGTCAGGGGTGGCCACCCCTCCACGGTAAACCGACCCACTGACATTCCCCTGACAAAGAGACAGTGACTCAGCTGCCCTCCGCGCATACCAGTTGGACCCTCCATTCCGCTCTTGACGCCGTCAAGACCCGAGAACGAAACCGCAGGTAACGAGCGGGAACGAATCGAAACGAGACGGAGTGAACGCCCAGCTCAGAGGACAAAAGCCTAGGTAGAAGCAGGGGTTCAAGTCCCCCTTCGCCCACTTTGAGCGGTTCTACGAACTGCAGGCGTAAAGGTCACGAACTCGAAAGAGGTCGTGACCTTTGGTTTTGGGCGCGAAGTTGTTGACTCAGCCTTGTTGCAGGGAGGGTAGGGACTTCCGCTCGCAGAACCCCGCCATCTTCCTGGATTGAGATAGGGGCTCCATCTTTCGTTTACGGCGCACCTGAAGCGAGGAAGCGCGCGTTGAGCTCATGCGATTGCGGGCGGAACTTGCCCGCCTCGTCCTCAATACAGTTTCGTCCAGTCCCGCCAAGCGGGCGAAGGAGCTACGAAGCCGGGTGGATAGGAGCACAGCTCCGCTGTCCTGCGACTGGTTCAATCCCAGTATCGCGCACCAACGGCCCGCGCACGTCAAGGGCCATTTTCGAAGCGGCGCTGCGCCGGGCGTGTGCTCTACGTGTGCTCCCCGAATCAGCGGGCCTTTGACGTGTGCTCCACGGCCCTTCGGCCCGCTCGACGGCGGCCTGGCGCTCGGCCACGCGTCGAACCTGAAATGCCTGTGTCGCCTCCACATGACGTCTGCGACTTTCTCCTTGAAACCCTACTATTCGGCTAGCGCAACCAGCGGCGGCGGAGTGCCGTCGTCTTCCAGAGAAAAGGAATCCCAACATGAAGACGAGAGTATTGATGGCCACGGTCGGTGGTGCAGCGGCAGCCTTGGCCGCTGGTGTTATGTGGACCGCACCATCGGCCTCGGCTGGTAGCGACTTTTGCAATTCGCTTCCCACCCCCGCGCAAGTTCATGATTGCAGCTGCGGCTCTGACAACGTCCCAGGTACTCAGGAATATCAGCAGTGCCTGCATGGAAATGCGGCTGCGCCCGGACCGGCCAGCTCACTGCCACCCGCGCCACCCGCGCCACCCGCCTAATCCCTACCGCGCTTGGCTCGGGTCCCGGCCCTTGAATGTTCATTAGGCCGCCCGGGGCCATCCATATGCGGGAAAAAGGGTTGCATCAACGACTTAACGTTGATGGCATGACTCACATAGCGCCCCCGGCTCGTGTGGTGCTCGACCGACCCGGTGTCGTCCGATGGGCGGCCGGCAGTGAAAACGGGCCGCGTTCGTGCACGTGGCGAGTCGCAGGCATCAGCAACACGTCAGGGTGCGACGACATCTACGTCGGCACCCGACAAACAATGAATGTCGTAAAGATCAGCCTGCATGACGCCAACCCCGCCGAAGGCTGGGCGCCCGCGACGATCCTCGCGTTCACCGGGGAATTCGCCGAGTATAAGCAACTGGTTAGCCGACAGCTCGCGAAGATGAAGCAGACGGCGCCCCTAGCCCCCGGATGGCGCCACGAGCTCACGATCGCGACACCGACCACGACCTTCGGCACCTTTGCCGAAACGCCGCCGCTGAAGCAGAACGAAACCATCCAGTGGTGGACGCCGCCGCCACACCCCGAGCAGCTGAGTTTCCACCTGTACGTCGGGGATGCCGATTACGCCTCACCGACACTCAGCAACCACATCGGCGACGTGTGCCAGATGCAGCTAACCCACGGGCGGCGCCTATGGATAATCGTCCAATCCGAGCCGATGCCCGATTCCGTTGGGCAGGCGATCGAGCAGCGCCTCGCGAGCTTGTCGCGGGAGCCAAACGCTGTGCATCCCTTCACGCTGCTCAAGCACGGCGATCAGGTGCCCGTCCTACTCGATCTCGCCGCAGCCTGGCGCAACGGTTGACTACTTCCGTCAGTGCCGGCAATACCGTTCACGCGAACACCGCCCGGTTGGTTCCGGGGCCGCCCCGCAGTCACCACACCATGCCGCGCCAACGTACACGCGACCAACGGCGCCAAAAACGTCGCCCCGTCAGGGCGGCGGTCCCACGCGGCCTTGGCTCATCGTCGCCCGTCGCGGATCTGGTAGACGCGCGGTATGGACAGGCTGGCCGCTTCGGCAAGCTGCTCACCCAACGCCCTCGCGATTAGCCTCCGCCGTGTCGTGGCCGCACGTAGCCTTCTGCATGTGGATGCCTTGTTCGTGTTGTTGTTGATCGCTGGCGTTGTGGCCTTGCTCGTGTGGTCAAACCAACGCCAACGCGAAGCCGCGGCTGAGCGGCAGCGCAAGTGGGCGGCAGCAGAAGCAGAGGCGGAGCGCCAGGCCGCGGCGCAGCGCCGCAAATGGCAGCTCTCGAGATGGCCAAAAGAAACCACGCTCGACCGCCACATCGCCAACATTGACGGGATCGTTCCGCAGGTGGCCGCGCAGAACGAGAAAATCGAGTCGCAAGTCTGCCGCCTCAACGACCTACTTCACGACGGACTTGCCGCGGGTTTCGTAGTCAATCCAACGGCTCTCTACCTCGCGGGAGACCCGAAAGGCGTCACCGACTACATTGAATCAACGCTGACAACAATAAAACTCCGCTCCGACAGCCCAAAAGCTAGAGTCGCCTACTCACCGAAATCGCGCCAATTAGTGGTCGAGTACGAACTACCGACGGTTGACATCGTCCCGACGGCGAAGTCATACCACTATGTGAAGAGCCAGGACAAGGTGGTCGAGACTGCGCGGCCAGCGTCCCAAGTGAAAGGGCTATATGCCAGCGCAATCGCGCAATTAACGCTCCTGTGTCTCGCGCACATCTTCCGAGTCGACACAAAGCAGCACATCGACGTCGTCGTCTTCAACGGCGTTGTCGACACGATAGATCCGCGCACTGGAAAACCAACTCGGCCATGCCTAATCACTGTCCGGACGAGCCGAGACACCTTCACCGGGATCAACCTCGCCCAGGTTGACCCCGCGGCCTGCCTCAAGTACCTGAACGCCGGAATCTCCAGAAGCCCCACAGAGTTAGCTCCCGTACGTCCCGTACTCGAGTTCTCAATGGTGGAACCACGATTCATCACCGAAACCGATACCCTTGGCGCTCTGGACGACCGCCCCAACCTCATGGAACTCACGCCACAACAGTTCGAGTCGCTCATCCAGAACCTGTTCGAAAAGATCGGCCTAGACACCAGGCAGACACGACCGTCCCGAGACGGCGGCGTCGACTGCGTCGCCTACAACACCGATCCCATCTTGGGCGGCAAAGTCGTCATCCAAGCAAAACGCTACAAAAACACCGTCGGCGTCTCGGCCGTCCGCGACCTCTACGGCACACTCCAGAACGAGGGCGCATCGAAAGGCATACTCGTCACGACAAGCGGATACGGCAAAGCATCCTATGACTTCGCCGAGGGCAAACCGATCGAGCTGTTCGACGGCACAAACCTCCTTTACCTCCTCGAAACCCATGTCGGCATCAAAGCTCGGATCGAGCCGCCAGACGACTGGCAAGATCCGGTACCCGACTCGGGCGAGTACGACGAACACTTTGCGTTGCCTGCAAAGCCAACGGCTGCGCAGCTAAATGAAGCGGACGCGGACACAGCCGCTGCAGAGGCGGAGGCTGCCCCGCGGGAGCTAGCTCCTGGGAAGTCCACGAAGGTGACGTGTCACAGCTGCCAACATGTGCAGGCGGTTCCGCTAAGCCAACAGACCTTCGTGTGCGAGCAATGCGGCACGAAGCTGAAACGCCAAACTAAAACTTGAATACGTCCGACACTGCGATCAGGTGGACCCTCAGCCGCGATCAGGTGGACCCTCAGCCGTGCGCCTTGCCGCCCCGCACAACCGAATGATCCACAGGCACAGCCTCGCCCCTGCGCAGGCGCCGCTAACGACGCGCACGCAGAATATCGGCCCGCGACCCGACGCTCACGCATCGCCGCCAGATCATCAATCTCAGCCGAGACCGCATCCAAGCGGCGAGCCAACGGCTCCAAATCACGCACGCATGCCCGGACTCTTGAACGTCGCCGACATCGTGCAGGGCGGCGAAGTCTCCACCAACAGGTCGCGGTTAGTCTGTTGCGGTCACAGCGATTTTCACCGCCCGCCCCCTCTGGCTTATGGGCACCCCACATCGCAGCCAGCGCAACGGCCGAACAATTATGGGATGCGCTGTGCACCAAGGGAATCAGCCCTATGACCACGACCAAACTGCTCGCACGCAAACGTCCACGGCTATTGCCGGTGATCGACAGCGTCGTGAAGCAAACACTCAAACATCCTTGCCGAGCGAGCTTCTGGACAACGCTGCATCATCACCTGCGTGCCGACGATTCCCGACTGGTCACCCTGCTGGACGCCGCCCGCGCCGAAGCCAAGCTCGAGCACGCCGTCAGCATCGTCCGCTGCTTCGACGTCGTGGCCTGGTCGGTCGGCAGGAAGACCTGGACCCCCACGATGCGGGGGCGATTCGCCTAGGCCGTGTGCGCAGGCAACACGGCAGGTGAGGCCGATGTCCCACTGCGGTGAGTGCCGATAACCGCGATTCTCGTCGTCCGCCTTTCGCCACCTGCGGTGCGTTGTGATTCGCGGAGTTGTCGGCGTCGGCCGGACTGGGACGCGGTGTGGATGTATCCACCGCTTGGGGATGCGCGATCGGGTCGACGACATCTCGTCGGCGTGGATCATTGCGCGGCAGCTGCCGGGGCCGGTGTGCAGCGTTGGGTGTCGTCGGCGGCGCGTTTGAGGTGATCGCTGCGCAGGCAGCCGAACACTTTGCGGGCGATCCGACGTTCGACGCGGCGCAACGCTTGGGCATGCGAGTCGCCGGCGTCGCGGCGTTTCCGGTAGTAGGCCTCGCTGGGGCCGTCGTGTTGAATTTGCACCATTGCGATGCGGTATAGGGCGAGGTTGAGTTGCCGGTTGCCCGACCGAGGCCCTCTGTGCCGCACCGATTTTCCCCCCGACCAGTGAGGAGTCGGCGCTACTCCAGCATGGCGGGCGAACGCCGCTTCACTGTGGAACCGCGACACCGCGGCGGTCTCTCCGATAACTTTGGCCGCGGTCAGCGCTGCACAGCCACGCAGATTCAGCAGCGATGACTGTGTCGCCTCGACCCGCGCGGTGATACGTCGTTCTAGGGCGTTGATCTGCATGGTGAGAGTCCTGAGGTCAGCGAGCTCATCGACGGCCAGCTCGGCGACCAGTCCGGGTTGGGTGACCAGCCAGCTGCGCAGCGCCTCCTGATGTTTGTACGTATGCAGTGTCCCAGTCTTGGGTGCATGCGCTGGGTCGAGCTCATGTATCCGCCACATCAGCCGGTTGATCACCGCAGTGCGGAAGGACACTAGGTCGCCGCGACGGTCGACCAGCAACTTGAACTCGCGGGAGACGTCGTCGTGGGCGGCTAGCGGCAAGTCGGGTTCCCGTAATACCGCGCGTGCCACCGCCAAGGCGTCGATGGGGTCCGACTTTCCCGTAGTACGTGCCGAGGCGCGAGTGCGGGCCATCAGGTGCGGCGGTACCCGCACCACGCGCTGACCTGCCCCTAGCAGGTCAGCTTCGAGCCGGAGCGTCACGCTGCGGCAGTCCTCAATGCCCCACACCAGGTCGGTGCCGAATTCGCGACGTGCCCAATCCAGCGCTTTGATATGCCCGGCTGGGGTGGCCTGCACGGTCAGCTCGCCAAGTTTGCGGCCACCGGCGTCGGCGCCGACTAGTGTGTGCGTGGCTTTGTGCGCGTCGATACCGATGACCACCATGGCAACCGCCTCTTTCTCGTTGCTGGCAGTGGCGACGACCGAGCCGAAGTGCCGCTGACACCGAAGGTCTCGGCCTTGCAAAGCGGTCGGCGTCCCTCACACCGGTGTCGGCATCCTTGTTTTTTGGGGCCGGCCGGACCGGCAAGACCAAGTAAAGCTCGACTCCGGTGTTCGAGGTGTCGACCGCCGCGGCACCCAGCGACGTTCTGCCTGACAAGTGAGCGCGACTCAATTGCCGGCATTAGCCCGTCCCTTACGCCGAAACGGCGGCAACCTCATAGCGAGCCAGCCAAACAGCTGACAATTGTGTTCCAAGCCAAAACACGCGGCGATTAGGACCGCTCTAGTGTAACGCCGTCCGGCTGGCGCCGGTAGACCCCAAAGGTGTTGTCAGACATTGGGTTGCCCGACACCGGGAGAATGCCTTCTCGGTTTCCGGTGACGGAGTGGAGCAAAGCGAAGCCATGGTGACAGCGCCGTCGCGGAAGAGCCCCGCTCGCCCCGTACACCAGGGTCGGCACCCAGCGCAGAAGCTCGGTCGCGCCGGCATGACAACGACAAGCCAGACCCCGGTGTTGGGACGTCGACCGACGCTGCACACAGAGGTCATCGCCCCGATATACCGCTGTCTTACCGTCACGCCGGCGGTCCCGCACACCGTGCGCCGGCAGACATATACTTAGCGCGGCCTGGGGGCTGGCAGTTCGGGCTCAAGCCGCATGCACGGCGCGGAGGACTGGTTTAGCGTAACGCGGCATCGGCCCGGTCTGGACACGCTGTGCGGGATCGTCTAAGACTCGTGCCTCTTTTGGGCACAAGCGGCAGCCAGATCATTAGGTGCCGAGCCTCAGCTGCTTGGCTGGGTCCGCGCCCACTGCAGGATATCTGAAGTAACAGGGTCAGTGATGTCATCGAATTCGGGATGCTTGTTTAACACCGTGACGATCATGGAGCACGCGGGAACGATGCGCTTGCCCTCATCCCTCGCCGCGCCGAGCGCCTCTTCGACGAGAATGGTCGCCAGGCCACGTCCGCCGAACTCAGGGTGGATCTCGGTGTGGTGGAAGACGCGCTGATTGCCGCGGTCGACGAAGGAGGCCTGACCGACGATCTGGCCCTCGACGGCGATCGTGTACTTGCCGTGCTCCACACTGATAGTGGCCTGGGCGCCGGTCTTGTCGGCAGGCATCTATGCTCCCTCTCGTTGCGGTGTGCGGACGGGCGCGACCGTACCTTACTGTCTACCTGCCAGGCGGGCGGCGCACCCTCATGGCGAGCCGCATGACGGGTTCGGGCACTCGATCCTGCATCGACAGTGCGGCGACGGCTGCGCGCGATCGCAGTGGGGTGCCGCGACCGAAAATCCGGTTCAACGGTCCCCCAGACGGCGCGATCACCACATGCAGCGGCGGCGTGTCCACGGCGGCGCCTAGCGCGTTCGAGATGACCATCCGCTGGATCTCGCTGATGCCTTCAAAGTTGGTGTATAGCTTTGGCATCCCGATACCACTTCTCCACCGGGTGATCGGTGATGTAGCGCCTTCCACCCAGGATCTGGATGGCGCGTTCGGTGGCCTTGACGGCCACCTCACTGGCCGCCATCTTCGACATCGAGCCCTCTCCCTGCTCGAAGGGCACGTTGT
>CAVSSC010000027.1:0-44651 GCA_963730415.1 uncultured Actinomycetota bacterium
CGATTGACCTTGGTTGCCGCGGTGCGGGGAATCGCGTCGACGAACTCGACGGTCTTGGGCGCCTTGTAGGGGGCGAGTCGGCTTTTGGCGTACTCGATCACCTGCTGTTCAGTGAGCGGCGCGCCGTCGGCGAGCTGCACCACGGCGTGCACCCGGCGTCCCCACTGCGGGTCGGAGAGTCCGATTACCACCACATCGGCGATGCCCGGGTGGCCGGCCAGTGCGGACTCGACCTCGGCCGGAAAGACATTGGCGCCGCCGCTGATGATCATGTCGACGCGGCGGTCGACGATGTAGAGGTAGCCGTCCTCGTCGAGGTGGCCGATGTCGCCGGCGGAACGAAACCCGTCCTCGGTCGACGGCAGCGGCGGCGCCCCGCCCAGATAGCGATACCCGGCACTCATCGGTGCGCGCAGGTATACGTCGCCATGCTCGCCGGGGCCCAGCGGTCTTTTCTCGGCGTCCAGAATCCGGATCTCGGTGTCGCGGAAACCGCGGCCGACGCTGCCGGGATGCGCCAGCCACTCGTCGCCGCGCAACGCGGTGAGCCCGAGATTCTCGGTCATGCCGTAGGCCGTCAGGATCTGCTCGGGGCTCAGTAGCTCGAACCAGGTATGCAGCAGCGGTGGCGGCATCACCGCGGCGCCCTGCAGGATGAAGACGACGCTGGACAGGTCGCGCTGCCGGATGTCGGGCCGGGCGGCGATGCGCGCCAGCATCGTCGGCGTGGCCGTGAAGTTGGTGATCCGATAGCGTTCGATCACGTCCAAAACCAGTGCCGCGTCGAACTTTTCGAGTATCACCAGGTGGTCGCCGGCCAGCAGCATCAGGAAGGTGGCGAAGCCGTTGGTGTGATACATCGGCGCGGGCACCATGATCGTCTGCGGCTGGGCTACCGGTGTCCAGTTCGACAAGAACGGTTCGCCGTGCTGAGGCGTCCAGAGCGACGGCGCCAGGTTGAGGATCACTTTGGGCACGCCGGTCGACCCGCTGCTGCAGATTCCGTTTGCGGTGGGGGAAATGGCTGTGGGCAGCGGGCTTTCGGATTCGCCGGCCGCGCGCGCGTCCAGCTCCCACCGGCTCTGTTCGTCGACGACCACGGCGGGGTCGATCACCGCGCGCACCCGGTCTCGCTCCCATTCGGGCAGATCCCAGTGCATCGGAATGGGGACCGCGCCGATCTTCCAGCACCCCAGCGTGGCCAGCACCAGGTGCTGTGAATTCGGGATTGCCAGTGCGACAAGGGAACCCGTTTCGGCACCGCCGGCGGCCAGCGCGCGCCCCCACTGGTTGGCGCGGGCGTCGAGTTCGCCGAAGGTCAGCGAGTGCGCGGTGCCGTCCAGCGCGACAACGGTCACAGCCGTGTCGTCGCGGCGTTGCTCGGCGAGCTCCTGCAGTTTGGTCCCGAACGGGATCCCGTCTTCGAGCGGGTTGGCGGCGCGACGCTCCTGCTCATGCGCCACTCCTCCTCATCGCTGCTCTGCCGGCGCGGCTCATGCCGATACCGGCCCACTGAACAGCGTCTCCAGGAGCCGTCGCGGCACGCCGGGCATCAGGCGCAGCGCGAGTGCCTCGGCGCCCAGGGGCAACCGGATCAGCGGCTGGGTGTGCCGGTCGAGCACGCTGACGTCGGACTCATCGCAAAATCCCAGCGCGCCGAGCAACTGGTGGGAGGTGCGCAGCACCTGCCGTGCGGTGTCGGCGGCTTTGAGCCGAAGCACGAGTGCGTCAGCCGAACGGACCTGCACTGGCAGCGATTCCGGCCGGCAGATGGTGTACTTCGCCAGTTCGTGAAGTCCGCGCACCGCGACGGCGGCATCCGCGGCGGCGAACCTGACGGCCTGGAAGTCCGCCAGTGGCTTGCCGAACTGAATCCGGGCGCGCACATGTTCGGTGACGATCCGCAACGACTGCTGCATCGCTCCCAGAATCCGCCATGATCCCAGCACGAGATGAAGGTTAACGTCGGCGGCCGGGACGGTTCCATCGGGTGCGCTCAGGGTCGCCGGGACCAGAAACGGCCCCAATTTGGCGCTCGTCCGCGACGCCGGCTGCAACTGGTACCGGTTGCCGTCCAGGTCGGCGGCGATCCAGTCACCGGCCAGATCGCCATGATCGATGCGCGGGGCTTCGGGATTGACCAGGGCCAGCCGGGCGCCGTCGATCGCCAGCAGCTCTTCGACGAGTGGATAGGGCAGCGCGGTCGCGCCGGCGGCCTGGCAAAGCACCGCGGCGGCCAGCGCGTCGTCGGATGACGACCGGACATCGAGCTCGAACGCGCCGAGCTCGGTCAGGGCGTCGCGCGCCGCGTCGCGGATGCCGTCGTCGGTCTCGGCGCGCAGCGCCGCCGGTGGCCCGCCCAACCGGGCAAGCCGCTTGGCGGCGACAGCAGCGAAGTCGCTAATGTCTTGTGGCAGATCGGTTTTCACCGGTGCTCTCCCAATACGTCCCGTGCCACCAGCATTTTCTGCACCTCGATGGTGCCCGATGCCACAGTGGCCGCCTGCGCGTAACGCCAATGGTCTTCGATCGCCCCGTGCAGCGGTGCGGAGGCGCCGCTGTCCAGCGCGGTCGGACCGAGCACGTCGAAAAGCAGCTCGGCGACCTGCTGATCGCACGTGGTGGTGGCAATGCGGGCGGCGCTGGCCGCCGCACCGGCTGCTGCGTCGTCCTGCAGCGACACAGCGCGGTAGGCCAGCAGCCTGGCGACCCGTAGGTCGACGAGCGCCCGCACCCAGCGGGCACGAATCGATTCGGGCAGCTTGTCCCAGTCGTCGCCGAGCTGGGTGCGCATCCGGTCGAGCAGCGACTCACAGCGTGCGTACCGCGCGATGCCCACCCGCTCGAATGCCAGCGCTTCGCGCATCACCCGCCAGCCGTCGCCGACCTCGCCGAGGACGTCACCGGGGAATGCCTGCACGTCGTCCAAGAACATCTCGTTGAGGTGGTGCGGCCCCAGCATCGACGGGATGGGCCGGACGGTAAAGCCGGGCCGGTCCATCGGAATCAGAAAAAGCGTGAGCCGCTTCGGTTTTGGAGCATCGGGATCGGTGCACGCCGCCAGCACGCACCAGGACGCCATCAGCGCGTACGACGTCCACACCTTCTGGCCGGTGATGCGCCAACCGTCGCCATCCGGTACCGCGCGGGTGCGCAACGAGGCGAGGTCGGTTCCGGCCTCCGGCTCGGAGAAGCCTTGGCACCAGATCACGTCCCCGGATGCGATGGCCGCCAGGTGCTTGGCCTTCTGTTCGGCTGTCCCGTAACGCATCAGCGCCGGGCCGACCCAGTTGATGCCCATGTACTGCGGACCGCGGGGTTCGTGTTGGGCCCACATTTCCTCGCGCAGCACCGTCTGCTGCCAGACCGAACCACCGCCGCCGCCATGCTCTTTCGGCCAGGCCAGTGCCAGCAGCCCCTCGGCGGCCAGCAGCTTGCAGAACGTCTCGGTGGTGGCGAGGTCCTGCGGGTTTTCGGTGCAGGCGCCGAGGAAGTCTGCGGGAATGTGATTGGATACCAGCTCGCGCAAGTGGTTTCGCAGTTGTCCGGCGTCGTCGCCGAGGTCATAATCCATCGTCGTCATCCCTTCGGCAGCCCGAGCAGCCGCTCGGCGATGATGTTGCGCTGCACCTCCGACGTTCCGCCGTAGATGGTCGCGGCCAACGCGTCCTGACGTTCGAAGAGCAGATCCGGGTCGCTGGCCGAATGCGGGCCCGCGGCGGCCGCACTGAGTTCCCAAACACGCTGCAAGGTAACCGATCCGAGCAGCTTCATGATGTCGGCTTCCGGGCTGGGCCGTCCCGCCAGTTCGTTGCCCAGGGCACGGTATCCGGTGGCCCGCAGCGCCTCGGCATCGGCGAGCAGCGAGCCGAGCTCGGTGTAGATGTCTGAGTTCGTGTCCGCGGCCCCGGCGCCGCGGACCGAGTCGAGTCCGCGCTTGATCTCGACCCAGTTCATGATCCAGATCATCTGGCGTTCATGGTGCAGCGACGACAACGCGACGTTCCACCCGCCGTTGAGTGGCCCCAACAGGTTTTCCGCCGGCACCTCGACGTCGTCGAGGAACACCTCGCAGAACGTCTCGTCGGAGATCGAGGCCATCCGGATGGGCTCGATTTTTACTCCGGGCGAGTGCAGGTCGAGGATGAGGCACGAAATGCCGCGGTGTTTCGGCGCCTCCGGATCGGTGCGGGCATACAGGGTGCACCACCGAGACTCGTGGGCCTGGGTGGTCCAGATCTTGTGGCCGTTGACCCGGAATACGTCTCCGTCGCGTTCGGCACGCGTGCGCAGGCCGGCGAAATCCGATCCGGCTTCCGGCTCGGACATGCCCAGCGCCCACCATTCGTCGCCGCGCAGCAGGGGTACCAGCAGGCGGTCGATCTGGGCGGGTGTGCCGAACTGACGGATGCCCGGCCGCCGCGACGTTGGGACCCGCGATGTTGGGCAGCTTGGGCGCGGACCGCATCGCCGCCTCGATCCGACTTCCATCGCGTCGCGCAAGCCCAGCGATCGGCCGCCGTGCTCGCGGGGCCAGGTCGGCTGTATCCATCCAGCCTCGAAGGCGGCCCGCTGGTAATCACGCCGCAAGGGCAGATCCCAGCGGTATTGGCGGTAGTTCTCGTAGTAGTCGTTGGGCAGAAACTCCGTCAACCACGCGCCGAATTCCTCGACCACTGCGCTCACGCGGCGCCTCCGGAGAATCGGCGGCCCACCTCGTGGTAGAGGGCGCGACTGTCTCCCAGCATCGCGGCACCCTGCCAGGCGTGCCGGACGTAGAGGTGGACGTCGTGCTCCCAGGTCTGCCCGAGGGCGCCGTGCACCTGCACCGCGGTGCGCGCACAATTGGCCGCTGCGTCGCCGGCTGCCGCTTTGGCCAGCGCCGCGGCGGTCCAGGCATCCGCGGGTGCGGTGGTCGGATCGCCCAGCCGGGCCGCCGCCGCGTAGGTGAGACTGCGGGCGCGCTCCAGGCCGACGTAGTTGTCGGCCAGCGCGTGCTTGATCCCCTGGAATGCGCCGATCGGCTTGCCGAACTGGCGACGTGACTTCGCGTGCTCGACGGAGCGGTGCAAGGCGGCACTCGCCACGCCGACCAGGTCGGCGGCGGCGGCTACCAACGGTGCCGTCAACGCCGATTCGATGTGGATGGGTGCGGTGGCCAATGGCTCGGCGTCGATCTCGACGTCGGCCACCGGTTGCGCGGGATCGGTGGACTCACCTGCCGGCACCAGGGTCACCCCGTCGCCACAGCGTGCGACCGCCGCCAGGATGCCACCGTCGTCGGATCGAGCCAGCGTGACGATCAGCTCCGCGCGAGACAGGTTGGGGACCGCGACCGCCCGTCCGCGCAGGCGTCCCTGGCGCAGCGTCATCGGTGCACCGGGCAGCCGAGATCCGGGTGAGTGGACGGCCAGGGTGGCGACGACACCGTCGGCAATGTCGGTGAGCACCGAGTCAAGGCCAGTGCCACGCAACGCGCCCGCGGCCAGACCGACGCTGCTCAGCAACGGGATTGGCGCGATGGCAGCGCCGCATTCCTCGAGAACCACGGCCAGCTCGACGGGTCCGTAGTCGCCGGCGCCAGGGGCCGCAAGTTCCGTCCAGCCGAGATCGACGACCGTCTTCCACAGCGTGCGCCAGCGTTCTGGGTCCGTCATCGCTTGGCGGGCGGCGTCGGGCGGGCACTCGGTACGTAGGATGTCGCGCACGGTGTCGCGCAGCGACAGCTGCTCCGAATTCAGTCCGACATCCATAAGACCCCTAACATAATAAAAATAGTAAACTAGCCGCCCTGTTGCAATCGCACGGGAACACACGCATAGGTGGGCGCATGGTCGAGTGGTATCTGTTCCTGCCGCAGGTGCGGTTATCGGCGGCCGACATCGCGGAGCGGGCACGCCATGCCGAGGCCAGTGGTTTCGACGGCATGGCGTTCATCGATCACCTCGAGGCGCCCGGGCTGCCCAATGAAAGCATCTGGGAGGCAATGGGCATTGCCACATGGGTGGCGGCCAAGACGGAGCGGCTGCGGATCGGCCACCTTGTCCTTTGCGACGCGTTTCGCCACCCTGCCGTGCTCGCCAAACAAGCCGTCACGTTGTCGGACGCATCGGACGGCAGATTCGATTTGGGCCTCGGCGCGGGATCTTGGCCCGCGGAGTTCACCAGATTCGATGTCGGTCAGCAGGATCCGGTAGCCAGGGTCGAACAACTCGAACGCCACCTGGCGCTGATCAGGCAGTACTGGGGCGACGGCCCGCAGACCGGCTCAGCCCCGCAAGCTCCGCGAAGGTCTCATCCGATACCGCTGGTCCTGGGCGGTACCGGGCGCCGGATGATGGAACTCGTTCGTAGATACGCGGATTGGTGGAATCTGCCGGCGAACCACCTCGACAAGTTGCCCAAGCTGGCCCCGGCGGCGGGAACGACCCGGCTGTCGGTTCAGCAGATGGTGGGCTTTATCCGATCGGGCAGCGATCCCAATACCGTGCGCGAGGTGAGCACGCGGCGATTCGGCAACCTGGGGTCGGGGCTGGTCTGCGGCGATGCCGACGAGCTGATCAGCCACTTCACCGGCCTGGCCGCTCAGCGGGTCGAGCGGTTCTACGTATGGTTCGCCGATTTCGCCGTCCCGGATTCCCTGCACGAGTTCGGCGAATCGGTGATCAAAGCGTTCCCTGTGCCGTAGCCGTCAACCTTGTTGCGCTGCGCGCCGTCGCGCTTCCGTGGGAACAATCGGCGGTCGGGCGAAGGGACCGCGCTGCACCGCGCTGAGCCGGATTTCCGGCAGATCGACCGACGGGTTGACGGTGTCCAGCCAGGCGACCGCTTCGGCGACATCGGACACCTGAATTGCGTACATCTCGAAGGGAACATCCTGCAAGCATTTCGGTTTCCACGGGGCCCGGTGTGACGATGTGGACGCTGATGCCGTCACGGTCGACTTCGAGCGCCAAGGCCCGTGCGAACGCGTTCATACCGGCTTTCGATGCCGAGTAGGCGGTCCGGGCCGGCATCGGCTCGTGCGCCGCCGATGACGAGATGAACACCAGCCGCGAGCCCGCGCGCATCCGTGGCAGCACGGCGGCGGTCACCACGAAGCACGAATCCAGGTTGGCCGACATGATGGCTTGCCACTGCTCGAATGTCTGCTTACGCGCGTATGTTCCGCCCAGCGTGCCGGCCGCATGAACGACCAGGTCGATCGTCTCCAATGTGCTTATCGCAGCGGAAAATCCGTTCGGATCCGAGGCATCCGCCGCGATGTGGCGCGCACCGATCTCCTCGGCAGCCGCGCGCAACGGGCCTTCGCGACGTGCCGACAGCACCACGTCGTAACCCAGCTCGACCAGCTTGCGACCGCATCCTTTTCCGATCCCGCCGCTGCCGCCGGTGACCAATGCGGTTCTCAAGGCTGCCCCTTAGGAGTGCCGAAAATCCCGCGGCCGCGACAATGCCTGCGGCGAAAGCGCATGGATTCGTTGATCGTGCCGACCGGAGAGCACATAGGTCTGTGTGTCGGCGAGATGGCGACCCGCGATGCGACGAGCCCGGTCGACGTCACCCTCCGCTATGGTCTCGGTCAGCCTGATGTGCGTGTTGAGCACCGCACGGCGCTTAGCCAACGAGGGGTAGGTACCACGTGCCGCGCTCTCGTCCGCCCACTGTCGTTCGTGGCTGGTCCACAGCGTCTCCAAGCTGCCGACGACCGCGATGATGGTGTGATTTCCGCAGCCGCGGACAACGAGATCGTGGAATTGACGGCCGATTTCGGTGAACAGGCGGCCGTCATCGAGGTGCTCGGCCATGGAATCGTTGACCTGCTTGAGTTCTGGGACCAAGGTGTCCGCCCGGTCGGGTCGCTGGGCAGCCAAGGCGGCGCAGGCAGGCTCGAGTTCCTGCAACGCCATGCCGAGGTCGGCGATCGCAACGGACTCGCTCTGCAGTACCAGACCGAGCATGTAGGCGGCGCTGGTCTTCGCCGGAGCGTGCACGACGGCGCCGCCACGGTTACCCCGCCGGACGGAAACCAGCCCCTCGGTTTCCAGGATCCGCAACGCTTCGCGCAGGGAGACCAAACTAACGTTGAACTGTTCGACGAGCACCTCTTGGCGCGGTAAGAGATCGCCGTCGGCAAGCTCGCCGTCGATGATCTGGCGGCGCAACTCGTCGGCTACGATTTCGGCGATCCGCGGCGCCGACAACCGGCGACGGGCGTCGGGGCCAATTCCCAAGGCGGTCATCCGATCCTCGAAACAAGAGCAACTCACTGGCTTAGCTATTTTAGCAGTAATGGTATAAATAGCTTCTCTGATCGCGTGTCGATCGGGAGGGCGGGTGCATTTGAGCGAGCGGTCCGATAATCGTCCGACACCGCTG
The DNA here is from genome assembly GCA_963730415.1 of uncultured Actinomycetota bacterium. Classification (GTDB taxonomy): domain Bacteria; phylum Actinomycetota; class Actinomycetes; order Mycobacteriales; family Mycobacteriaceae; genus Mycobacterium. Next base: position 8,380 of record CAVSSC010000027.1, read on the forward strand.
CACGAGTTGCGTGTCGTCGAGATCAGTGACCGGATAGCTGGCAGCTACTGCGGGAAGCTGCTGGTCGACGCCGGGGCGCAGGTGCGCAAAATCGAACCGCCGCAAGGCGATTCGTTGCGCCGGTACTCCGCCACCTGTTCGCCGGTGCCGGATGGGGATAACTCGCCGTTTTTCAGCTACCTCAATGCAGGAAAGCGCAGCATGACTATCGCCGAAGGTTCTGAGCGCTTTTCCGCCGAACTGGCCGCTGCCGACATCGTGGTCGTCACCGCTGGCCGGTCGCAGGCCGCGGCGCTGGGCATCGATCCGCAGCGACTGCTGGCAGACTCTCCGCGGGCAATCATCGTCACGATCTCCGACTTCGGTTGGACCGGACCGTACGCCGACCGGGCTGCCAGCGAATTCACCTTACAGGCGTGGGCGGGCTCGCCGGGCTTTCGCGGCGATCCCGCCGGGCCTCCGATCTCGATCGGCGGCGACCTGGGGGAGTACATGGGCGGCGTGTTCGCCGCGTTCGGTGTACTGGCCGTGCGCCGCCGCGTCGAGCACGGCGGCCTCGGCGAGCATCTCGACCTGTCCATGCTGGAGGCGATAACCGCGATGCAGAGCAGCGAATGGCTGCATTCGCAACTGCTGCGCGTTCCGCCGATTCGCCGCACCACCGAAGTGCCATCGATTGAACCGGCCAAGGACGGCTACGTCGGGATCACCATGGTCACCGGTCAGCAGTGGCTCGACTTCGTCGCGATGGTCGAGTGCCCGCAGTTGGAGGAGATCGAACAGCTGCGTTTTCAGATCGGCCGGTGGGAATACCGCGACCTGATCCGCGAGCAGATCCGTCCGTGGCTGGCCGAACGGACCGTCGACGAGATCGTCGAGCTCGGGCAACTGTTCCGGCTCCCGATCGCGGCGCTGGGCAACGGCTCCACGATTCGGGATATGGAGTACGTGAGGCAGCGCGGGGTATTTATCCGCAACCCCGCCGGTTTTCACCAGCCCCGCCCGCCATGGCTGATGTCGGCGTGCGCGCCCGCACCGCTGCGCGGCACCGCCGCTCTCGGTGCGGCCAATGACGAGTCCCCTTGGCGCAGCAGCGAACCCGAAGTCGCACCGGCGCCGCAAGGGTTGCCGCTGGCGGGTGTTCGCATCGTCGATCTGACCGCGTTCTGGGCCGGGCCCGCCGCAACCCACCTACTGGCCGCGTTCGGGGCCGACGTCGTCAAGGTTGAGTCGATACAGCGGCCCGACGGCATTCGATACTCGGGCGGGATGCGCACCGATGTGGAGGACTGGTGGGAGTACGGCTGGGTGTTCCACGCGATGAACACCAACAAACGTTCGGTCACACTGGATTTGGGCTCTCACGAGGGGCGTCGTCTGTTCACCGAGCTGGCGGCCGGCGCCGACATCGTGATCGAGAACTTCTCACCGCGGGTGATGGACCAGTTCGGCCTCACCGCCGACGTGCTGCTGAAGGTCAACCCCAAACTGGTCGTTGCCCGGATGCCCGCGTTCGGTCTGGACGGTCCGTGGCGTGAGCGGGTCGGATTTGCCCCCACTATGGAGCAGATCGCCGGTCTGGCCTGGGTGACCGGACTGCCTGAGGCTCCGCCGGTGACGCCGCGGGGAGCCTGCGATCCGCTAGCCGGCGTGCATGCCGCATTCGCCGTGCTGGCCGCGCTGAACTTCGCCGAACGCACCGGATCGGGTCAGCTGGTCGAGCTGCCGATGCTCGAAACGGTGCTCAACGCCACCGCGATACAGGCGATCGAATCCGAAGTCTTCGGGACAACGCTGAGCCGGCGGGGCAACCGCGGTCACGGCGAGTCGATCCAGAACATCTACCGGTGCGCCGGCGACGACGATTGGATCGCGGTCACCGTGCGCGACGACCAGCAATGGCGTGCGCTGGTCGACCTGATGGATCGACCGGCGTGGTGTGACGAGGGCCTGTCCACAGTCGCCGGGCGGCGGCAGCGAGCCGACGACGTCGATCGCCGGCTGCAGGATTGGTTCGCCAAGCAGCCGCTGGAATCGACGGTGGAGCGTTTGGCCGGCGCGGGTATTCCCGCCGCGCCGGTGGTGTCGCCGTCGCTGGTGACCGAAAACCCCCAACTGCGCGAACGTGGTTTTTTCGAGGCGTTGCACCATCCGAGTACCGGAGCCGGCCTGTACCCCTGCCCGCCCTTCGCTCTGCTGGCCGGGCAGGACCGATGGCTGCTGCGCCCGCCCCCGAGGCTGGGCGAGCACAATGAAGAAGTACTGCGCGATCGGTGCGGGCTGACCGACGAAGAACTGACGTGCCTTGCAACCAGCGGGGTGATCGGGACCCGACCCAAGGGCCTGTGAGAAGTGGAGGGCATCTGATGCGCGTGACGGTCGACGAGAACTTGTGCGAGGCCAACGGCTTCTGCGAATCGATCGCACCGGAAGTATTCGAACTGGGCGACGCTGACGTGGTGCAGATCGCGGACGGCCCCGTGCCGCCGCGTCTCGAGATCGACGTGCGCGCCGCGGTGGACCAGTGCCCCAAGGCTGCGCTGCGACTGAGCGACTGACTTACCGCCGCAAATTCGGATAAGCCGCCACCGCCAGCCGCTCGAGCGCTTCTGGCGTCACCAGTGCGTCCGGCGAGCAGTTGTCGGCATCACACCCTAGAGTCGACACGCACGCCAACGAAGGGCCAGGAATTGGAGGCGTCCATGACGTCGCGAGACATGGCGAAGTACGCCGCGATGCGGCCCTACTTCAAGGTTGTCGCCGACGCCCTAAAGGGTTTGGTCGACGGGACCGATTTTTTCGATATGCACGCCGAGGATGTGGTGGTCGAGTACATCATCACCGTCCCGGACTACCCGCGCAGAATCGTCGGGCGCGAAGCGCTGGCCGAGCTGTACTCCGATTACGGGGATTCAATTGTTCAGGACGGCAGCAGCGACGTGTACCGCTATTACGACCCCGAGAAGTCCGTGGTGGTTCTCGAGTACACCATGCACGGCACGGTGGTGAGTACCGGTGCGCCGTACGTCAACCGATTCATCTCGGTAATCACAGTCAAGGACCGCAAGATCGTGCACTGGCGCGACTACCTGGACCCTTTGCCGGTGTTCGCCGCATTCGGCAACGCGCCGGCGCCCGGCACGCACGCGTGAAGCTAAGGCCGCGCTGCGGTTACGCGACTGACTTACCGCCGCTCAGTTAGCGATATCGCCATCTCGTCATAAATGGACATGTTGGTGAGCAGATTCGGATAAGCCACCTTGGCCGGACCGAGGACTATGTCATCGCATCGCAGTAGCAGCTCGTCGAAGACCGCACGGAGTTCCGCGCGCGCGAGCATGGCGCCCAGGCAGTGATGCGGTCCGCCGCCGCCGAAGGCCACCTGCGGGTTGGGCTGACGGCCGATATCGAAGATGAACGGCGAGGAGAAGACCTCCTCGTCGCGGTTCGCCGAACGCAGCATCGACACCACCCGCTCGCCCCGGGGTATGTGCTGGCCGTCCATCTCGACATCGACCTTCGTGGTGCGCGTCCAGTAGGCCACCGGTGACGCCCAGCGCAACACCTCCTCGACGGCGCTGGGCCGCACTGCTTCCTCCCCGCGATACCGCTCGATCTGCTCTGGATTCCCGACGAACGCCTGCAGCCCGGTGGCGAGTGCGTTCTTGGTGGTATCGCTGCCGGCAAACGCCAGCACAAAGAAGAAGAACTCGAGTTCGTTGGCGGGGAGGCTGAACTGCTCGCCATCCTCGCCGGTGATCACCGCGGACGCCAGGGTGCTCCAGATGTCGTCGGCGGGATTGCGTCGCTTTTCTGCGGTGAGCTCCATGGCGTACCCGAAGATCGTGGCGTAGAGATCGATTTCTTCCCGCCGGCTCAGTTGCGCCTCGGGCGAGCGCGCCTTCAGGATGCGATCAAAGCAATCGAAGATCGTGGGCCGATCGGATTCCGGTATGCCGATGATGTCGCCGATGACCGTCATCGGCAGGGCGTCGGCGACATCGGCGATCCAGTCGCCGCCGCCCGCGGAGAGCAGGTGGTCGATCATCCGCGCGGCACGCGCCCGGATCCCCTCCTCGAGTTTGGCGATCGCACGTGGATTGAACGCGTTGGAGATGAGCTTGCGGCGCTTGTTCAGTCCGGGCGGGTCCATGTTGATGATCGTCGGGTAGGACGAAAATAGGCCGACCGGCTGGATGAGCGGGCCGTCGACCGCGGTGAACGAATCGGTATCACGGTGCAGGCGCACCGCGTGCCGGTGTTTGGTGGCCACCCAGAATTCACGCTGGACGGTACTAGCGACACCGGGCGTCAGATCATGTCGGAAAAGCGGCCTGCTGCGCCGCAGCTCGGCGAACAGCTCGTCGGGAAAACCGTTGCACCATAAGGAGAAATCGGAAAGATCCACCGCTGCAGCCGTCATCGGAACCCCACTCTACCCGGACACCACAACACCAACCATCGGCGCCGCGTTGACGTTCAATACTTAAAATAGTAAAAATAGACCTAGTCGTCGAACCGCGGTGAGTTAAGGGCGGCCCAGTTGCGCTCGGCCGCGCGGGATACGGAGTGCTAGTGACGCAAATAGTTTCAGACTCGGCTTCGAGTTCGGCCGAAGATCCGTCGGAACGTGAATTCGGGCAGGCCGGCATAGCGCTGTCGACCTACCGGTTCCCGACGGGCTGGTTCATCGTTGCCTTCGCATCCGACCTGGCTGCCGGTCAGGTCAAGCGCGCGCACTACTTCGGTGAGGAGCTAGTGCTGTTCCGCACCGAGTCCGGCCAGGTCCACGTGATGGACGCCTACTGTCAGCACCTTGGCGCCAATTTAGGTGTCGGCGGCACCGTGGAAGGCGAAAACATCGTCTGCCCCTGGCACGGCTGGCGGTGGCGCGGTGACGGCACCAATGCACTGATTCCCTACAGCAAGATCGGCTGCAAAAATAACGTCCGTATCCGGACCTATCCGAGCATGGAGTGGTACGGCTTAATCCTGGCCTGGCATGAGCGTCACGGCCGGGCGCCGTACTGGCAGCCACCAGTGCTGCCCGAACTAGAAACCGACGAGTACTACCCGCTGCACCCGCACACCCAGATGCTCAACCGGGTCAAGGTGCACCCGCAGATGATCATCGAGAACGCTGCCGACCCGTACCACGTTCAATACGTGCACAAGGCCGCCAATCCGGCCACCACCGCGTCGTTCGAAGTCTCCGGTTACCACCTGCACGCCACCGTCAACGCCCATTTCGGTGGGGGGCGGGCGCAGACCTGGCTGACCCCGAACGGACCGGTCGACGCCAAGATCATTTACGACAACTACTCCCTGGGACTGGGAGTGGTTCGTTTCCCCAGCGAGCTGGTGGCCACCGTTCAGGTCACCGGACAGACGCCGGTCGACGAGGACTACACCGACTACTTCTACACCCAAGCTTCCATCCGTGAGCCCGGCGATACCGGCGACGTGCCCACCGGTCGCGCCGCCAAGTTCCTGGCGCTGCAGCAAGAGGTCATCAAACAGGACTTCTTCACTTGGGAGAACATGAAGTATCTGGAGAAGCCGAACCTGGCCCCCGAAGAGGCACACGACTACGCTGCCCTTCGCCGCTGGGCGCACCGCTTCTACCCGGGGGTGCAACCCTCGCGTTCCGACTTCGGCTACACCGCCGACGGTGAGCCCGACCCGGCGGCCGCGAAAGCCTAATTGGACGTCTGATGTGCCCTGGCCGGAGCGGACCCCTTGGGCCCTCCGATTTCGGTGTTGATCGTTTTACCGTGCCGGCCGTGCTGGATCGGCGGGCCGAGCAGTATCCAGACCGGGTGATGATGACGATTGCCGGTGTCGACGTGACCTTCGAACAGATGCGGCAGCGGTCCTGCGCGGCGGCGAACATGCTGGTCGACTTAGGTCTCGGACGCGGTGACTGCGTGGCGTTGTTCACCGCCACCTGCCCGGAATGGGTCTACTTCTGGCTGGGTGCGGCACGGATCGGCGCGGTGAGCGCGGCGGTGAACGCCGCGAACAAAGGTGACTTCCTACTGCACACCCTTCGGTTGTCGCAGGCTAAGGTGATCGTCACCGACGCTGAGCGTCGGCCCCGCGTCGAAGAGGTCGCTGGCGCGTTGGACACCGTGACCGACATTGTGGTGCAAGACGATTCGCTCAACGCGGCCTTGAGTCGAGGCACTGGCCGTCCGGTGGCCGACAGCTCCGCTGGGGTGGGGGACGTGGGCTGTTTGTTCTATACGTCGGGCACCACCGGGCCGTCGAAAGCGGTTGCCACGACATGGCACTACCTGTTCTCGGTGGCCGCGACGGTCGCGTCGGCCTGGGAATTTCGCCCGCAGGAGGTGCTGTGGACGGCGATGCCGCTGTTTCACCTGAGCGCGGCGCCCAGCGTGCTGGCCCCGATGCTGGTCGGCGGGACGACTGTGCTGGCGGAGGCTTTTCATACCAGCGAGGTGTGGGATGACATACGCGCCCGCGGTGCCATCGGGTTCGCCGGTGCCGGTGCGATGGTTTCGATGTTGCAGAATCTGCCCGCGGATCCGCGTGACGCACAGCTGCCGCTGCGGTTCATCTCCGCTGCGCCCATCGATGCCAAGTCCTACCGCGACATCGAACAGCGTTACGGCTGTCGCATCGTGACGATGTACGGGATGACCGAGGCGTTTCCGATCGCCGTCAAGACCCTGGCCGATGAAGGGGTTCCCGGAACATCGGGACGGCCAAATCCGAATTTCGACGTGCGCATCGTCGATGAGCACGGCGATCCGCTGCCCGCGGGCACCGTCGGGGAGATCGCCTGCCGGCCCAGGTACCCGCACGTGATGAGCGAAGGTTATGTAAGCCAGGGTTTGCAGGTGGATCCACACCAGGAATGGTTCCGCACCGGCGACCTCGGTCGGCTCGACCCAGACGATAAGGGGGATCAGAACCTGACATATGTGGACCGCATCAAAGATTCAATGCGCCGACGCGGTGAAAATGTCTCCTCGGTCGAAGTGGAGGCCGTTGTCATGCGCCATCCCGCGGTGGCCGAAGCCGCCGCGGTCGGCGTGCCCAGTCAGTTGGGCGAAGACGACATCCTGGTGGTCGTGACGTTGCGCCCCGGGGCCACACTGGATTGCGCAGAGTTGCTCGACTTCTGCGCGGCCCGGATGCCGTACTTCTGCGTGCCGCGATTCGTGGAGGCGGTCAGCGAACTCCCGAAGAATGCCATTGGGCGGATACGCAAAGACTTTTTGCGCGAGCGGGGCTTGAATCGCGACACGTGGGATCGCGAAAGTCAGGGGTATATCGTTAGCCGGTAAGTTACGTTAACGTTACGTAATAGTCGGTAAGTTACTTTAGTGTTACATCAGTTCCGTCGTTGGCAGTCGTTTCCGAGAGAGGCCGGAGAGCAAAAATGACCATCACTTATCAGGAACAGCAAATGCTCCACGTCGCCACGGGCCGCGCTGCCATCCTGGACCTGAACGCCCGGCACAACCGGGCCTATTCCGACGGCGATCGCGACCGCTGGATCGCCACGTTCCGCCATTCCGGCGCCAGCTACGCCCGCGATGGCGAGGCGTTCGACAATCTGCGCGCGGCCTTCGACGGCGGCGACGGACAGCGCTTGATCACGCTCGATCACGAGATCCGCATCGACGGGGTCGACGCGACTCAACGTTGCGTCGCCGTGCTTTTCGCCGCCATGTATGGCGACACCACGCTGCGCGCTACCGGGACGTACCGGGACACGCTGACCTACGAGCGTGGCGGCTGGTATTTCACATCCCGTGCCCTGCAATGGGATTCGGTGCCAAGCCGGCACCCGCTCGTCATGTGAGCGGCACCGCTACGTGGAGCAGGACCTCAGTTACCAGCTGACCTTCGGTACCTACGAAGATGCGCTGCGGATGGTCGGCGCGACGAGCGAACCCCGCACTGCGGCCACGGCGGTCAGCGGCGCGCGCATCCAGTTGTTTGCCGCGATGGTCCACGACGGTAATCGTTCGTATTGGGACGCCGAGTTCGCCCGGCAGAAATGGGGAGGTCTGCTGGCCCCGCCAGCCTTGCTGATGGGGTGGCTGATACCGCCGCCGTGGGAGCCGGCGGGCAGGCCGCCGGTGGCATCGATGGTGCTGCGGGTGCCGTTGCCTGGCACCACATTCATCAACGCGGCCAACGATGTTGAGTTCCTGCAGCCCATCGTCGAAGGCGACGTGCTCAGCGTCGTCGAGGAGCTGGCGTCGGTATCGCCGGAGAAGCGGACTCGGCTGGGCGTCGGTCACTTCGTCGAAACGCTGGAGACCTATCGCCGCCAGGACGGGACCGTGGTCGCCACCTGCCGGAATACCTTGTTCAGGTTCACTCCCGGAGCACCCTCTTGACCGGTGCGGACCTGGGCTGGAACGACGTCACCGTTCCGGTCGACCTGCCAGAGGTGGTCGACCACATCAGCTACCAGCGAGTGGTGGAGAACGCCGGAGCGACTTGGGACTATTTCCCCGGCCATTTCGACCCGGGCTACGCCCAAAGCCAGGGCAATCCGACGATCTACGTCAACACCATGCACCTTGCCGGCTTCGCCGACCGCGTCGCGACCGATTGGGCGGGCCCGAGTAGCCGCGTGGTGCGCCGCACCATGCGGCTGGCTGGCTCGGTGTATGCCGGCGACACGATGATCGGCCGGGGACGGGCGGTGGCTAAGCGGCGGGACACCTCGGTGGACCCGCCGCGCTGCCTCATCGACATTCAGATTCAAGTGACCAACCAGCATGGCGCGCTGTGCTGCCCGGTCGAGCTCACTTTGCAGATGCCCGAGAGTGGTTGACCCGGGATAAGACCGCGACATCGGCGGGCGGTATGACGGAGATGGATGACAGCGCAGGCGAACTGCATCTGGCGGTGTGCCGGCGGTTCGGTGAGGCGGTTGGGTCGGCGACTGGCAAATGGGATCGCCGCTCCCCATGCGATGCATGGGATGCCCGAGGAGTGCTCGAGCACGTTATCGGTTTTCACGACGTACTTCTGCTACGTCCCATGGGACTGAATCCCAACCGACCACCAGATCCGCAGGTGCGATGGCAACTCACCTACGAGTCGCTGACAGTGGCCTTCAGCCCCAGCCGGGCTCTCTTCGACAGGGTCATTGACATACCCGCAGTGGGAAACGATGCGGCAACACGGCTGGATGCGCGCAAGCTGCTACCGAATCTGACACGCGATGTTTTAGTGCACACCTGGGACCTCGCTCGCGCGGTGGGGGCCGATGATCGACTCGATCCCGGGTGGTGTGAGCTCTTCTATGCCGGCCTGCCGGCCGATCCTCAGGCCTTAAGCGAGTCAGGAATGTTCAAGGCCTCGGTTGCGGTGAACAACGACATGGAGATGCAGGCGAGACTTCTTGCGCGGCTCGGTCGCGATCCTTCGTGGCGACCAGCGGACGGTAGGACTTCGTAAGTGCTTGTGGGACTTAGGCGCCCATTACTGTGCGCTGAGCGGCGGCAACTTCCCTTTGCATACCAAGGTCTGAAGCTCGACATACTCGTGCAGGCCCTCCGGACCGAACTCGCGCCCGATGCCCGATTGCTTGAAGCCGCCGAACGGGGCGCCGATGTCGAGCGTGTACATGTTGATGCCGTAGGTGCCCGTGCGAACACCGGCCGCGATCTGTAGGCCGTGGTCGATATCGGCGGTCCACACCGAACCGGCCAGACCGTAGTCGCTCTCGTTGGCGATCCGGATCGCGTCGTCCTCGTCGCGGTAGCGCAGCACGGTCAAGACCGGGCCAAAGATTTCCTCCCGGGCGATGCGCATGTCGTTGGTGGCGTCGGCGAACAGCGTCGGCCGCACGTACCAGCCGCGTCCCGCCGGACTGTCCTCGCCACCGAGGACGACGCGGGCTCCATCGCTGCGGCCCGGACCGGATGTATTCCTGGACCCGGCGCTGTTGTCGTTGGGCGACAAGCGGTCCAACGTCGGTCGCCTCGTCGGCAGGATCGCCGACGTGCAGCGCCGACATCATGTCGGCCAAGCGCATCGACGACTTCGTCGTGACGGCGTTCGCTGACCAGGATGCGGGTCTGGGCGACACAGGCCTGTCCGTTGTTCATCAGGCCGGCGGTCTTCAGCCCGGCCACGGTCTTGTCGATGTCGGCGTCGTCGAGGATGATCGCCGCCGACTTGCCGCCCAGTTCCAGGCTGACGCGTTTCAGCTGCTCCCCGCACAGGGCGGCGATCCGGCGCCCGACGGCACTGGAACCGGTGAACGCGATCTTGTCGACTCCGGGATGGCGCACCAGCGCCTCGCCGATTTCGGGTCCGCCGGGCAGCACCGACACCACCCCGTCGGGCAGGTTCAGCTGCTCGATCATTTCGGCCAACCACAAAGCGTCCAAAGGTGTTTCGGGTGCGGGTTTCACAATGACCGTGCATCCCGCGATCAGGGCCGGGATCAACTTGGGCATGATCAGGAATTGCGGCACATTCCACGGCACAATAGCCCCGACCACTCCGACCGGGGCCCTTCGCAGGTGTACTTCGCCCAGGACGCCCTGGCGGCGTTCCGTCCAAGGAAAGTCGCGTGCGGCAGCGAGCGCGAGGTGCATCAGCGCCGCCGCCGCCGCCGCTTGGCCGAGCCGGCTGAAACTGCGCGGAGACCCCATCTCGTCGGTGATCAGGTCGGCCATCTCGTCGATGTGGCCGGCGTAGATCCCGGCGAGCTGTTCGACCTTGGCCATCCGATCGGCATGGCTCATCCGTGGCCACGGGCCGTAGTCGAAAGCGTGTCGAGCGGCGGCGACGGCGGCGTCGACGTCCTCGGGTCCGGCCACCTGAACGTGGCCGACCGGCTCTTCGGAGTGTGGCGAGATCACGGCGAGCTGCTGCGGATTGGCGGGCTTGCGCCAGTGCCCTCCGATGAACAGTTCGTCATAGGAGCGATGGCCGGAATTTTCTGTCATCGGGGCACTTCCTCAGGGCGGGATGGGTGCAGGAGGGGACCGTGACCGTAACTTCGCTATTGACGCTAACATAGCCAAAAAAGCAGGATTGCGCCGTGGCAAGGAAGCCGACACCGTGAGCGACGAACTTCTGGTAACGGCGGACGGCGCCGTTCGGATAGTGACGATCAATCGTCCGCAGTCGCACAACGTCATCGACGAATCGCTGCACAGCCAGCTGCTCGATGTCTGGCATGACCTGGATCGCGATTCCGGCGCGCGCTGCGTCGTGCTCACCGGTGCGGGTGGCACATTCAGCGGGGGCGGAGATTTCGCTTTCCTCAAGGCGCAGCATCGATCGCTGGGACTGCGGTACGCGATATCGCAGCAGGCGGGCGCGATTCTGAACGCGATGATCAACTTCCGGCTTCCGGTGGTGGCCGCGGTCAACGGTCCCGCCGTCGGGCTCGGTGCCTCGCTGGCGCTGTGTTGCGACCTGGTGCTGATGTCGGAACGCAGCTACCTCTGCGATCCCCATGTCTCGATCGGTTTGACCGCCGCCGACGGCGGGGCGCTCCTGTGGCCCTACATGATGAGCCTCATCCGGGCCAAGGAGTACATCTACCTCGGTGCCCGAATCTCGGCCACCGAGGCGCTGAACCTCGGTCTGGCCAACCGTGTGACGAAATCCGACGCTCTGATGGACGAGGCGATGCAGCTTGCGGGCAGACTCGCCGAGCAGCCGGCACGGGCACTGCAGACCACCAAGCGCGCATTTTCCAAGCACATCGCCCAAGCGGCGCTCGCTATCGTCGACTACGGCCTTGCCGCCGAAACCCTCGAACTCGGCGCTGACGAACACATCGATAAGGTCCGCGAATTCCTCGGGGCCGACAAATACGACGCCATTGATGTCACTGAGGCGACCTGATGTCTGCAGCCCTTGTGGCGGCGGGGCACAAGCACCAATATCGAAGCGAGGCGTGACATGAACAACGATTGGCGCAGTTATCCCTTCCAGTTGGTGCCCGGTGACAGCCAGCTGGAGTTCCCCGCCGCCGAAGGCGAACACCCCGACCAGGAGTCGGACACCTGGTTCATCGCCGGTCAGCTCGATGCCGCCGAGACCGACCGGTCATTTGCCTTCCTGACCATCTTCAACAAGAACCGGCCCGGCGGGACCGTGGTCGCGGATTTCTACACGATGGCGCTCTTCGATCTGGACACCGGTGATTACGGCACTTACACGGATTACGACATGCCGCCGGCCAACCTGGAACCGGGAGCGCAGCGCAAGTTGGCCCTAGCCCCGGGTTATCTCGACATCAGCTATTCCAGCAGCGCCGGCACCGCGTCATGGACCACCTGCCGTAACGGCGACGGAGGATTGCTGCCCTACACCTACCGCGTCAGCCTTGTCGGCGAGGACCACTCCGGTCGGCCCATGAGGCTAGATCTGGCCGTAACACCAACGCGCGCACCGACACCGGTGGGTGCATCGACCTACAACGGAAAGATCGTCTGCTTCGGTCAAAACGACACCTACTCCTATTTCCAGACCGGAATGGCGATGACCGGCACCTTGCGCTGGGGCGACGTCGTCCAGCAGGTTTCCGGCAGCAGCGGGCATGTCGACCGGCAGTGGTTCCCGAAATACGCCGGCGGCGGTGAAACCGGAGGGGACCCGCGGGCCAGGTCTCACGAATGGCGCACGATCAGTCTCGACAACGGCGTCGACTTGAGCATCTGGCGGCAGTTCGACCGCACGAACGGCAATGCTTTGCAGCCGTTTACCGGTGTGACCACGAGCTGCCCCGACGCTGCTTTCGGAGCGGCCCAGCCGCCACAGTGCGCCGAAGACATCGAGGTCACGATAAGCAGCTACGTCCGATGGCCGACCGCGGTGCCGCCCCTGCTGCCTCCGCTTGCTCCAGCCCGGTATATGCCCGACCGACACCGGATAAGCTGCGCCACAATGCAATTGGACCTCATCGGCGAGCCGCTGGTGCCTGCGCCCGCGCACGGCCTGCCGATCGAATACATGGAAGGCCCATACCGCTACCGCGGAACGCTGTGGGGCCAGCCGGTGACCGGGTTCGCGTTCTACGAACGTTCGCTAGCGCTGTACCGGGATTGGGAACTCATCGACGTGGTGGCCACTACCATCGCGAACCTCGAACCACCGGCCCCGGACCTGCAGGCGATGGTGGATCAGGTTGTGCCGTTGATGGCCGCCGGCCGTCGCAGGGAGGCAGTTGAGCTGCTGACCAACGTGGCTCCCGTCGAAAACGACACGCTCGCAACCATGCTCGATGACCTCATCGCGGCGCTGTCTGAAGAAGAGTCAGTCGGCAACGGCTGACTCTGCCGCAATGATTGCCTGGTCCCAGGTGATGTGGCGATGCTGCAGTCCGGGTTCGTTGCGCCCGAACAGCAGGTGATCCCGGGCTCCCGACTCGAGATTGGCTTGCAGGCCCTGAACCAGTCGGTAGTCCTCGTCGCGCACGGTGGCGTGCGCATATTCGAAGACGGCTTGAGCGCCGGCCGCCACGGATTCCTCGGAAAGGTCCAGCGGTGTCGAGTTCTGGTGAACGGTGATCGACCTACCCGGTCGGTCGCCCGGATAGACGCGGAAAAGCTCACCGTTGGCGATCGTCACCGACAGCACGATGTTGGGGAAAAGCGCATAGATCACGACCATGTTGTGGAACGGGTCCCACTGCTCTTCGGGAACGTTTTCCAATTCGAGGATCGTGTTGAGCGGGAAGATCAACCGGTGATGGGGCCCGTACGCGTCGAAAACCGTGCAGTTGCTGCGGGCGATGGTGGCGAATGTTTGCCGGTGCACGGTGGCGAAATGGTAGTTCTCCGCGAAGGTGTCGACCGCCAGTTTCCAATTGATGGGTGAGTCGAGCACTTTCTCGCCCAGCGGAGACCATCGTCCTATGCCCCACGAGTCGAGCTCGGCGGCCAGTGGTCCCAGGTGCGCGGCGACGTCCAGGGTCGCGGCGGGATTCAGGGCCACCCAAAGGAATCCGGCGAACTCGGCGGCCGGAAGTTCGGTCAGACCATCGGACTTGACGGTCACTTCCGGGAAGCCCTCGCGGCCCGGCACCGAGACCAGTTTTCCGGTGTTGTCGTATGTCCATGCGTGGTATGGGCAGGTGAACCGCTTCGCGGTGCCGCATCCCGTCGCCACCTGCGACTGGCGGTGCAGGCAGACATTGTCGAACGCCTTCACTGATCCATCGGCGGTTCGGGTCAACAGGATCGATCGCCCCATCACGGTCTTGGTGCAGTACGCGCCGGGGCCGGGAAGCTCCGAGACGTAGCCGACCAACTGCGGGCTGGACAGCAGCATGGCTCTGTCGCGGTGGTGTCGCTCAACGGAGGTGTATTCGCGCGCGTCGACCCTGTGCTCCGCCGCAGCGAGGTCGGTGGTCTTGTCGCGCGCCAGCTTCAAGGCGCGTCGGGTCAGGTCGATGAGCTGGTCGTGATCCATCTGAAGTCCCCCGCAGTCGAAAGCGGTCCCATGACCGGAACCTCCTGCATCGTTGACCTTAACCTTACTAAGTTAATAGTGACAGTGATAATTACGTTATCGAGATGGATCCGTGCCGGTCCCGATGGGTTCGGGCTCAGACTCAAGCCAGCCAGCCGCGAAACCACTCTGCTACGCTCGCTGTCGCGAGTTCGAGCAACCTGCGTTAGGAACTGAGAAATCACGAAGATGCACAGCAAGCGGCACGCGGTCTTCGATGGCGCGGGCACGTCGGCGCAACCGGCCTGACCCGGATGACAAGTGCTTCGCCCGACCCGGGGCTGGGAGTGATTCGCCATGGCCACAGATCCATTGGACTCGGCAGCAATCGACTCCGCTGTGGAACACGCCTATGCGCTGCATCGGCATAACTCCGAGGGACACAACGCGGACTACATCCCCGCACTTGCCGACGTGGACTCGGGGCTTTTCGCTTTATCCGCGATGACCCCCAGCGGCCACATCGCCTCGATCGGAGACGTTGAACACGAGTTTCCGATCGAGTCCATTTCGAAGGTGTTCACGCTGGCGTTGGTCATCGGGCAGCAAGGCCACAGGGCGGTGCGCGCCAAGATCGGAGTGAATCCGACCGGAGCTGCGTTCGATTCGGTGCTGGCACTCGAGTTGCATCACGACAAGCCGACGTCGCCGTTGGTCAATGCGGGTGCGATGGCCACGACCAGTTTGGTACAAGCCACCGATTCGTCCGACCGGTGGCGCAAAATCCTGGATATTCAGAGTGCATTCGCTGGGCGACCGCTGTCCATCAGTGAGGAGATCAATGCTTCCGAGCAAGCCACCAACGCGCACAACAAGGCAATCGCCTGGCTGATGTACAGCGCGGGAACGATTTTCTGCGACCCGATGGAAGCCTGCACGGTGTACACCCAGCAGTGTTCGACAATGCTGAACATTGCCGACTTGGCGACCATGGGGGCCACGTTGGCCTCTGGCGGGGTCAATCCCCGCACGGGCGTGCGGGTCATCGCGCACTCCAACGTCCCCTACCTGCTGGCGGAAATGGTGATGGAGGGGATGTATACACAGTCCGGGGACTGGGCCTACACGGCCGGGGTGCCCGCTAAGAGCGGTGTCGGCGGTGGTGTGTTGGCCGTGGTGCCCGGCCGACTCGCGGTGGCCGCCTTCTCGCCGAGATTGAATGCGGCCGGCAACAGTGTGCGCGGGTGGTTTGCCGTCGCAGACGTCGTCAACCGGCTGAAGTTGGGCCTGTTCGGCAACCATTACGAGGAGTGATCATGGCAACTCAGCCGTCCGCACGACCCGCCGAGCCGCCGCCCCACAACGTGCAGCCGCCGGTCGCTCCCAGCGCCGCACCCGCTCGCGCCGCGCCCGCCAAGCTGACAGACGAGCAGAAGGTGTGGCTTGCCAAGGCTTCGCGGCACGATGTCGACGGATGGGTGCACGTCTCGATCGGTGGCGCACCGTTCGAACGCGGCTTCCAGTACGGCTACCTCGTCGCCGACGAGTATGCCGAGTCGATCCGGGTCTACCGGGAGATGACTTATCAGGACATGGGTATGACCTACGATTTCTTCGCAGCCAAGGCCGTCGAACTGCACGCGGTCAAGGTCCCGTCCGAATTGCGTGCTGAAATCGAAGGTGTTGCAGCCGGTTTGACCGCAGCCGGAGTTCCGTCGACGTTCGACGACGTGCTGGGGATCAACGACTGGATGGAGCTGACCGGTTACTGGTGGCCCAAGAACTCGGGCCGCTACACCGCGCTTGCCCCGACCGGTGGCGAGGGCAACCACTGCAGCGCGTTCATCGCGACCGGTAGTGCGACCAGTGACGGTTCAATCATGCTGGGTCACACCAGCTTCACCGACTTCTGGCAGGGCCAGTTCGAGAACGTGATCCTCGATCTGACCCCCGAGGACGGCAACCGAATGGTCATGCAGACCGCGCCCGGATGGATCGCCAGCATGACCGACTTCTGGCTGTCGTCGGCCGGTCTGGCGATCACCGAAACGACCATCGGCGGGTACGAGGGTTTCAAAGGGTATGACGAGACGCGGACACCGGAGTTCTGCCGGGCCCGCGTCGCAACTCAGTACGCCAACGACATCGACCACTGGATCGGCCTCATGAACGCCGACAACAACGGCGGGTACGCCAACTCGTGGTTGATCGGCGACATCAAGACCGGTGAGATCGCGCGCTACGAAGAGGGTTTGCTTTATCAGAGCCTGGCGCGCAAGACCGACGGCTACTTCTGGGGTGACAATGCACCGACCGACCCGCGGATCCGCAACCTGGAATGCTTCGGGACGGGGTTCAGCGATATCCGTACACCCAACGGCGCCCGCCAGGTGCGCTGGCAACAATTGCTCGGGGAGTTCGACGGGCGGATCGACGTCGAGGTCGGCAAGCGCATGATCGGTGACACCTTCGATCCGTACCTCAACTACACGCGCCCGTCGGCGCGCACAATCTGCGCGCATTCAGACGAGGACCCTTGTGAGAACAGTGGTTTGACGCCGTTTACACCTTTCGGCTCCGTCGACGCGAAGGTCGCCTGTGCCGCCGACATCGCCGACATGAACCTGTGGGCGCGGTATGGTCGGGCCGACGGTGCGCCGTTCGACGCCGACGAATTCCTGCGCCAACACCCGCAGTGGAACTGGCAGAGGGGTTACCTGAAGAGCCGCCCGCAACAGCCCTGGACATACGTCACCGCCACGGACAACGAGGGATAGGGTCGATGCGCGCATTCCGCTGCCCGCACTGCGGCTACGCAGTGGCCTTCGAAGAACAATGCTGTTCGGCCTGTGCGACTGACGTGGCATTCCACAAGCCCTGGATGTCAGTGGCGCTCGCGCCGGCGGCGGGGGAGTCCACCAAGATTGACGACGCCGAATGGGTGCGGTGCACCCACTGGGATCGAGGCTGCAACTGGCTGGTCGAGGCGGACTCGCCGACCGGTGTCTGCTTCGCCGACGGCTTTGTACGGACCGGACCGGATGCTGACGACACCGAGGCGCTGAGCGAACTGGCGAGCACCCTGAAAGCACTGCGGCGTCTGATCTTTCAACTGCTCGACCTGGGTTTGCCGATCACGCCCTTTCACGAAGACGCGAAGGGCCTGGCATTCGATTTGATTTCCAGCAAGTCCGTCGGGCATCCGGTGACGTTGGGGCACGCCAACGGCGTCATCACCATCGATCTGGCCGAATCGCTCGAGCTGTACCGCGAACGGCTGCGGATCATCCTCAAAGAGCCCTACCGCACCATGCTCGGTCACATGCGCCATGAGGTCGGCCACTATTACGAAATGATCTTGATCACCGGCGGCACGCTCATCGACCAGGCCCGCTCCTTCTTCGGCGACGAGCGCCGCAACTACCAGGCCGCGCTGGCAGACTATTACGCCGGGCACGTCCCGGATCACTGGGAACGCGAGTACATCTCGCACTACGCGACCGCCCACCCCTGGGAGGACTGGGCGGAGACCTTCGCCCACTATCTGCACATCACGGGAACGTTGGCGACCGCCGCCGACTCCGGGCTGATGCTGCGTGCCGATCGGGTGCATTTCGACCTCGACGCCGACATCGACCCGCGGGTCCACTACGGCGAAGGCGACTTCCCCGCGCTGGTGCACGACTGGGAGGTGCTCTCCGGCGTGCTCAACCGGGTGAACCACGCGATGGGCAGGGAGGCCCTCTACCCCTTTCGGCTCAATCTTCCGGTGGTGGCCAAGCTCGGCTTCGTCCACGACGTGCTCATCGCAGCCAAAGCGGCTGAAGCGGTCTAAGAATCCGGCCGTGGCGCTCCGGGACGCGCGTTGCCACAATGTGATACTGGTGGTACTAAAGTGGCCAGTGTGTCAATTGGTTCCTTTGTCGTACCCTGTGACTTGTGTCATCGGTTTCGCGACGCGATCTACTCAAATTCGCGGCCGCGACCCCAGCCTTACTAGGGCTGGGTGTCGCGGGTGCGTCGTTGCGCGCCGCGCCGGCAACGGCGGCACTGGGCACCCTGTTGGACTATGCGGCCGGAGTCATTCCGGCCAGCCAGATCAGGGCCGCCGGCGCCGTGGGGTCGATCAGGTATGTCTCGGATCGGCGACCCGGCGGCAACTGGATGCTGGGCAAGCCGATCCAACTCACTGAAGCACGTGACCTGAGCAGTAACGGTCTGAAAATCGTTTCGTGTTATCAATTCGGCAAGGGCAGCTCCGCCGACTGGCTCGGCGGAGCCAGCGCCGGAATGAACCACGCGCAGCGCGGAATGCAATTGCATGCCGCCGCCGGCGGCCCCGCCACCGCACCTATCTACGCCTCGATCGACGACGACCCTTCGTATGACCAGTACAAACAGCAGATAGTTCCGTATCTGCGGTCCTGGGAATCGGTGATCGGACATCAGCGCACAGGCGTGTACGCCAATTCAAAAACCATCGACTGGGCGCTGCACGACGGTTTGGGCTCCTACTTCTGGCAGCACAACTGGGGCTCGCCCAAGGGATTCACCCATCCGGCCGCCAATTTGCATCAAGTTGAGATCGATAAACGCAGTGTCGGTGGGGTCGGGGTGGACATCAACGAAATCCTCAAACCCCAATTCGGGCAGTGGGCCTAGCCGCCCGGCCGTCACACCCGGTCCTGCCGGACTCCGGCTCTTAGCGACTCCAGCAAACACTCGTTCGCTCATTTTTGCGCGCCGCAGACGCGGGCGATCGCCGGATGGTGCGGCTGACGCGCCGTTAGCGCCTCTCGACGGCCCGAAATTTTTACATAACGATTACATAACAAAACTGCCTTGATCAGCGCAGTTATATCTACTCGACCGTAACCACCTGCATGCAGCAAGTTTGTTCCGGACGTCCGCGCCGCCGGTTAAACCCGGTGTTACCCACGACACGGTTACCCGTGCGTAGAACTCACCAGTAACCGATCAGCATGCAAAAAGGACACTGATCCTTATGACACTCTTATTACAGCCGATGCAGTCCGCCGCGCCGCTCAACCCACAGGGGCGGTCCGCCGACAACACAACGGTCAGCCGTTTCCCGGCTCTGATTCGACGCGGAATCGACGAACCCGCCCGCCGGTGGTGACCGGCCGAACGTACCGATACGTAAAGACGCATACAGGGGAGACATAGAAGGTGACGATCCACGAGCATGACCGGGCGTCCGCTGATCGCGACGGAAATGGCCCACACGGGGGCCACCCGCCCGCCGGGGACACCCATGCTCTGGTCGACCGTCTGTCGGCCGGCGAGCCGTATGCCGTTGCATTTGGTGGCCAGGGCAGCGCCTGGCTGGAAACCCTCGAAGAACTGGTGTCGTCGGCCGGGATCGAATCCGACTTGGCAACGCTGGTCGGTGAGGTGGAACTGCTGCTCGAGCCGGTGGCAAAAGAGCTGGTCGTGGTGCGTCCGATCGGTTTCGAGCCGCTAGCTTGGGTACGTGCGCTGGCGGCGGAGGACCCGGTCCCGTCAGACAAGCACCTGACGTCGGCCGCGGTGTCGATACCGGGCGTGCTGCTCACCCAGATCGCGGCCGTGCGTGCTCTGGCGCGACAGGGCATGGACCTGAACGCGACGCCGCCGGTGGCCGTCGCCGGGCATTCGCAAGGGGTGCTCGCTGTCGAGGCGCTAAAAGCCGCGGGCGCTCGCGATGTCGAGCTGCTGGCCTTGGCCCAGCTGATCGGTGCGGCCGGGACGCTGGTGGCCCGCCGGCGCGGAATCTGCGTGCTCGGCGACCGCCCGCCGATGGTGTCGGTCACCAACGCCGACCCCGAGCGCATTCGCCGGCTGCTCGACGAGTTCGCGCAGGATGTCCGCACCGTGCTGCCTCCGGTGCTATCCATCCGCAACGGCCGGCGTTCGGTCGTCATCACCGGGACGCCGGAGCAGCTGTCCCGCTTCGAGCTGTACTGCCAGCAGATCTCCGAGAAAGAAGAGGCCGACCGCAAGAACAAGATCCGCGGTGGCGACGTCTTCGCGCCGGTCTTCGATCCGGTGCAGGTGGAGGTGGGCTTCCACACGCCTCGGTTGGCCGACGGCATCGACATCGTCGGCGGCTGGGCGGAGAAGGTCGGCCTGGACGTCGCGTTGGTCCGGGAACTGACCGAGTCGATCTTGGTGCGTCGAGTCGACTGGGTCGAGGAGATCACCCGTGTTCACAAGTCCGGCGCGCGCTGGATCCTTGACCTGGGTCCCGGCGACATCCTGACCCGGCTGACCGCGCCGGTGATCCGTGGCCTTGGTGTCGGCATCGTGCCCGCGGCGACCCGCGGCGGTCAGCGCAACCTCTTTACCATCGGGGCCGTCCCCGAGGTGGCGCGGGCCTGGTCGAGGTACGCCCCGACCGTGGTTCGCCTACCCGACGGCAGGGTCAGGCTCTCTACGAAGTTCACCCGGCTGACCGGACGCTCACCGATCCTGCTCGCGGGCATGACCCCGACCACCGTCGACGCCAAAATCGTCGCCGCTGCGGCCAACGCCGGGCACTGGGCCGAGCTGGCAGGCGGCGGGCAGGTCACCGAAGAAGTCTTCGCCAACCGCATCGAGGAGCTCTCCAACCTGCTCGAACCGGGCCGCACCTATCAGTTCAACGCGCTGTTCCTCGACCCGTACCTGTGGAAGCTGCAGGTCGGTGGCAAGCGGTTGGTGCAGAAGGCGCGTCAGTCCGGCGCGGCGATCGACGGTCTGGTGATCAGCGCGGGCATCCCGGATCTCGAGGATGCCGTCGACCTGATCCACGAGCTCAACGACATCGGCATCAGCCATGTCGTGTTCAAGCCCGGCACGATCGAGCAGATCCGGTCCGTCATCCGCATCGCGACCGAGGTACCCACCAAGCCGGTGATCATGCACGTCGAGGGTGGGCGTGCCGGCGGCCATCATTCTTGGGAAGACCTCGACGACTTGCTGCTGGCGACCTATTCCGAAATCCGGTCGCGTCCCAACATCACCGTCTGCGTCGGCGGTGGTATCGGCACCCCCGAGCGCGCGGCCGAATACCTGTCGGGGCGCTGGGCCGAGTCGTACGGCTTCCCGCTGATGCCGATCGACGGCATCCTGGTCGGCACCGCGGCGATGGCGACCAAGGAGGCCACCACGTCGCCGTCGGTCAAGCGGATGCTGGTCGAGACGCAAGGCACCGATCAGTGGATCGGCGCCGGAAAAGCCGTGGGCGGCATGGCTTCCAGCCGTAGTCAGCTGGGTGCGGACATTCACGAGATCGACAACAGCGCCTCGCGTTGCGGCCGGCTCCTCGACGAGGTCGCCGGTGACGCAGAGGCCGTCGCAGAGCGTCGTGACGAGATCATCGCGGCGATGGCCAACACCGCCAAGCCGTACTTCGGCGACGTCGGCGAGATGACCTACCTGCAGTGGTTGCAGCGCTACGTCGAGCTGACCATCGGTGAGGGCAACTCCACCGCCGACACCGCCTCACCGGGCAGTCCGTGGCTGGCCGACACGTGGCGCGACCGGTTCGAGCAGATGCTGCAGCGGGCCGAGGCGCGGTTGCATCCAAAGGATTCCGGCCCGATCGAGACGCTGTTCAGTGCCTCTAGTGGCTCCGATGAACACGGCGCGCGGCTGCTGGAAAATCCCGACGAGGCCATCGCCACCCTGCTTGCGCACTACCCGGACGCCGAATCCGTGCAGCTGCATCCGGCCGACGTTCCGTTCTTCGTCACGCTGTGCAAGACGCTGGGTAAGCCGGTCAACTTCGTGCCGGTCATCGATAAGGATGTGCGGCGCTGGTGGCGCAGTGACTCGCTGTGGCAGGCCCATGATGCCCGTTACGACGCCGAGCAGGTGTGCATCATCCCGGGTACCGCGGCCGTGGCCGGCATCACCCGGATGGACGAACCCGTCGGTGAATTGCTGGACCGCTTCGAGCAGGCCGCCATCGACGAGGTGCTGGCTTCTGACGGGCAGCCCCGAGCCGTCACGTCGCGCCGGCTGGGCCGCCCTGACGTCACCGGACCGCTGGCCGTCGTGCTCGACGCCCCCGATGTGCAGTGGGCCGACCGCACCGCGACCAACCCGGTTCATCGAATCGCCGATCCCAGCGACTGGCTGGTGCACGACGGACCCGAAAGCCGCCGCGCCACACACTCATCCACCGGGGCGCGGCTTCAGGTCGACGGCGAACGTGTCGTTCTGAGTGTGCCGGTGTCCGGCACCTGGGTCGACATCCCATTCACCTTGCCCGCCAACACAGTTGACGGCGGTACTCCGGTGGTCTCCACCGAAGACGCCGCCACCGCCATGCGCGCAGTGCTGGCGATCGCCGCCGGTGTCGACGGACCGGAGTTGCTGCCCCCGGTCACCGACGGGACGGCCACCGTGACGGTGGACTGGGACCCCGAGCGGGTCGCCGACCACACCGGAGTCACGGCCACCTTCGGGGAGCGGCTGGCGCCCAGCCTCACCACCGTGCCCGACGCACTGGTCGGTCCTTGCTGGCCTGCGGTTTTCGCGGCGATCGGCTCGGCGGTCACCGACGCCGGCGTCCCAGTCGTCGAGGGCCTACTGAGTCTGGTGCATCTCGACCACGCCGCCCGCGTGGTCGGCAAGCTGCCTAAAGTCCCGGCCCAATTGACAATCACCGCAACGGCTTCGGCGGCCACCGACACGGACATGGGCCGTGTCGTCAGCGTCGCGGTGACCTTGAGAGACTCAGCCGACGCCGACGGCGCCGTGATCGCCACCCTCGATGAGCGTTTCGCGATCCTTGGACGCACCGGTGCCGCCGAGCTCACCGACCCGGTAAAGGCCGGCGGTGCGGTCTCCGAGAACGCCACCGACACGCCGCGCCGTCGCCGCCGCGACGTCACGCTGACCGCACCGGTCGACATGCGCCCGTTCGCGGTGGTGTCCGGTGACCACAACCCGATCCACACCGACCGGGCGGCCGCATTGCTGGCCGGCCTGGAATCGCCCATCGTGCACGGCATGTGGTTGTCGGCCGCCGCACAGCACGCGGTCACCGCCACCGACGGTCAGGCTCGCCCACCGGCTCGCCTGATCGGCTGGACCGCGCGTTTCCTGGGCATGGTGCGTCCTGGCGATGAGGTCGCCTTCCGTGTCGACCGAGTCGGAATCGACCAGGGCGCAGAGGTTTTGGAAGTAGCGGCGCGCGTCGGGTCGGATCTGGTGATGTCGGCTACCGCGCGGCTGGCCGCTCCGAAGACGGTGTACGCGTTCCCCGGCCAGGGCATCCAGCACAAGGGCATGGGCATGGAGGTCCGGGCCCGGTCCAAGGCTGCCCGCAAGGTGTGGGACACCGCCGACAAGTTCACCCGCGAGACGCTGGGCTTCTCGGTGTTGCACGTGGTGCGCGACAACCCGACCAGCATCATCGCCAGCGGTGTGCACTACAACCACCCCGAAGGCGTGCTGTACCTGACTCAGTTCACCCAGGTCGCGATGGCGACGGTGGCCGCCGCGCAGGTCGCTGAGATGCGCGAGCAAGGCGCTTTCGTCGAAGGTGCTATTGCGTGCGGTCACTCCGTCGGGGAGTACACCGCCCTGGCCTGTGTGACGGGCGTCTACGAGCTAGAAGCCTTGCTGGAGATGGTGTTTCACCGCGGCTCGAAGATGCACGACATCGTGCCGCGCGACGAGCTGGGCCGCTCCAACTACCGGTTGGCGGCAATCCGGCCCTCGCAGATCGACCTCCCGGACGATGAGGTCCCCGCCTTCGTTGCCGGAATCGCCGAGCGCACCGGTGAATTCCTGGAGATTGTGAACTTCAACCTGCGCGGCTCGCAGTACGCGATCGCCGGCACGGTGCGCGGTTTGGAAGCGCTGGAGGCCGAGGTGGAGCGTCGCCGCGAGCTCAGCGGTGGCCGGCGGTCGTTCATCCTGGTGCCCGGTATCGACGTGCCGTTCCACTCGCGGGTGTTGCGGGTCGGGGTGGCCGAATTCCGTCGCTCGCTGGAACGGGTCATGCCGCGCGACGCAGATCCCGACCTCATCATCGGGCGCTACATCCCCAACCTGGTGCCGCGGCCGTTCACGCTGGACCGCGACTTCATCCAGGAAATCCGTGATCTGGTGCCCGCCGAGCCGCTGGACGAGATCCTCGCCGACTACGACACCTGGCGTCGCGAGCGGTCGGCTGAAATGGCGCGCACGGTCTTCATCGAGCTGCTGGCGTGGCAGTTCGCCAGCCCGGTTCGCTGGATCGAAACCCAGGACCTGCTGTTTACCGAAGAGGCCGCGGGTGGCCTGGGTGTGGAACGGTTCGTGGAGATCGGCGTGAAAACGTCGCCGACCGTCGCCGGACTGGCCACCAACACCCTCAAGCTGCCCGAATATGCCCACAGCACAGTCGAAGTGCTCAACGCCGAGCGCGACGCCACAGTGCTGTTCGCCACCGACACCGACCCCGAGCCGGAGCCGGAGGAGCCTGCTGATTCCGACGAGTCCGTTCCGGCCTCGCCGGAAGGTGCGCCCAGCCCCAATGTCGCCCCCGCCATCGCTCCGGCAGCCGCCGGAGCTCCGTCGGGCGCTCCGCGACCGGACGACATCGTCTTCGACGCCGCCGACGCCACCTTGGCGCTGATCGCGCTGTCGGCCAAGATGCGCATCGACCAGATCGAGCAGCTGGACTCCATCGAGTCCATCACCGACGGCGCGTCGTCGCGGCGTAACCAGCTGCTGGTGGACCTGGGTTCGGAGTTGAACCTGGGCGCCATCGACGGTGCCGCCGAGGCCGACCTGGCCGGGCTGCGGTCACAGGTGACCAAGCTGGCGCGCACCTACAAGCCTTTTGGCCCAGTGCTTTCCGACGCGATCAATGATCAGCTGCGGACGGTGCTGGGGCCCTCCGGCAAGCGGCCTGGTGCCATCGCCGAGCGGGTCAAGAAGATCTGGGAGCTCGGAGACGGTTGGGCCAAGCACGTCACGGTCGAAGTGGCGCTGGGAACCCGCGAGGGCACCAGTGTTCGTGGGGGTGCCATGGGCCACCTGCACGAGGGCGCATTGGCCGACGCCGCCTCCGTCGACAAGGTCATAGACGCCGCGGTCACTTCGGTGGCCGCACGCCGCGGCATTTCGGTGGCGTTGCCGTCTTCGGGCGGTGGCGGCGGTGCGACCATCGACGCGGCCGCGTTGAGCGAATTCACCGATCAGATCACCGGTCGCGACGGTGTGCTGGCCTCGGCGGCCCGCTTGGTGCTGGGCCAGCTGGGGCTGGATGACCCGGTCAGCGCATCGCCGGCGGCCACCGATGCCGAGCTCATCGACTTGGTCACCGCCGAATTGGGCGCGGACTGGCCACGTTTGGTGGCGCCGGTGTTCGACGCCAAGAAGGCCGTCGTGTTCGACGACCGGTGGGCCAGCGCCCGCGAGGACTTGGTCAAGCTGTGGCTGACCGACGAGGGCGACATCGACGCCGACTGGGTGCGGCTGTCGGAAAGGTTCGAGGGCGCGGGCCATGTCGTGGCCACTCAGGCCACCTGGTGGCAGGGCAAGTCGCTGGCAGCGGGCCGTCAGATCCACGCGTCGCTGTACGGCCGGATCGCCGCCGGCGCCGAGAACCCGGATCCAGGCCCCTACAGCAACGAAATCGCCGTGGTGACAGGCGCTTCGAAGGGGTCGATCGCGGCGTCGGTCATCGCGCGACTGCTCGACGGCGGTGCCACCGTCATCGCGACGACGTCAAAGCTCGACGAAGAGCGGCTGGCGTTCTACCGCGGGCTGTATCGCGACCACGCTCGCTACGGCGCGGCGTTGTGGGTGGTCGCGGCCAACATGGCGTCCTACTCCGATATCGACGCCCTGGTCGAGTGGGTCGGTGCCGAGCAGACCGAAAGCCTTGGGCCGCAGTCGATTCACATCAAGGACGCGCAGACCCCGACGCTGCTGTTCCCGTTCGCGGCGCCGCGCGTTGTCGGCGACCTGTCGGAGGCCGGTTCCCGCTCCGAGATGGAGATGAAGGTTCTGCTGTGGGCGGTGCAGCGGCTGATCGGCGGGCTGTCGAAGATCGGCGCCGAGCGCGACATCGCGTCGCGACTGCACGTGGTGCTGCCCGGCTCGCCCAACCGCGGAATGTTCGGCGGAGACGGCGCCTATGGCGAAGCCAAATCGGCGCTGGACGCCCTGGTCAGCCGCTGGCACGCCGAGTCTTCGTGGGCGGCCCGAGTCAGCCTGGCGCACGCGCTGATTGGCTGGACCCGCGGCACCGGGTTGATGGGCCATAACGACGCCATCGTCGATGCCGTCGAGGACGCCGGTGTCAGGACCTACTCCACCGACGAAATGGCGGCAATGCTGCTGGACCTGTGCGACGTGGAGTCCAAGGTGGCGGCGGCAGGCGCGCCGATCAAGGCAGACCTGACCGGCGGCTTGGGCGAGGCCGACCTTGACATGGCCGAACTGGCCGCCAAAGCGCGCGAGCAGGCCACGTCGGGGGAGGAAGCCGAAACCCCCGAGACAGCGGGCACCATTGCCGCGCTGCCGTCCCCGCCGCGCGGTTTCACCCCGGCACCACCTCCGGAATGGGCAGACCTCGATGTCGACCCGGCCGATCTGGTGGTCATCGTCGGCGGCGCCGAACTCGGCCCGTACGGCTCGTCACGAACCCGGTTCGAGATGGAGGTCGACAACGAACTGTCGGCCGCCGGCGTCCTCGAGCTAGCCTGGACCACCGGGCTGATCCGCTGGGAAGACGATCCGCAACCGGGTTGGTACGACACCGAATCCGGCGAACTGGTCGACGAGGCCGAGCTGGTCGAGCGCTACCACGACACCGTGGTGGAACGCTGCGGCATCCGTGAGTTCGTCGACGACGGTGCGATCGACCCCGACCACGCATCACCGTTGCTGGTGTCGGTGTTCCTCGAAAAGGACTTCGCTTTCGTCGTGTCCTCGGAGGCCGACGCGCGCGCCTTCGCCGAGTTCGACCCGGAGCACACGGTGATCCGCCCGGTGCCCGACTCGAGTGACTGGCAGGTCATCCGCAAGGCCGGCACCGAGATCCGGGTGCCGCGCAAGACCAAGCTGTCGCGCGTCGTTGGCGGCCAGGTCCCGACCGGGTTCGACCCGACGGTGTGGGGCATCAGCCCGGACATGGCGAGCTCCATCGACCGGCTGGCGGTGTGGAACATCGTCGCGACCGTCGATGCGTTCCTGAGCGCCGGCTTCAGCCCGGCCGAAGTGATGCGCTACGTGCACCCGAGCTTGGTGGCCAACACGATGGGCACCGGCATGGGTGGTGGAACGTCGATGCAGACGATGTACTACGGAAACCTGTTGGGCCGTAACAAGCCGAACGACATCTTCCAGGAAGTGCTGCCGAATATCGTTGCCGCACATGTAGTTCAGTCCTACATCGGCAGCTACGGCGCCATGATTCACCCGGTTGCCGCATGCGCCACCGCCGCGGTGTCGGTCGAGGAGGGCGTCGACAAGATCCGGCTGGGCAAGGCCGAGCTGGTAGTGGCCGGCGGGATAGACGACCTGACGCTGGAGGGCATCATCGGCTTCGGTGACATGGCGGCCACCGCCGACACCGGCATGATGCGCGGCCGGGGTATCCACGACTCCAAGTTCTCCAGGCCCAACGACCGGCGACGGCTGGGCTTCGTCGAAGCCCAGGGAGGCGGGACCATCCTGCTGGCGCGCGGTGACCTGGCGCTCAAGATGGGCCTGCCGGTGCTCGCGGTGGTGGCCTTCGCGCAGTCGTTCGGTGACGGTGTGCACACCTCGATCCCGGCCCCGGGCCTGGGCGCGCTGGGTGCGGGCCGCGGCGGCAAGGACTCGCCGTTGGCGCGCGCACTGGCCAAGCTGGGTGTCGGCGCCGACGACGTCGCGGTGATCTCCAAACACGACACCTCGACGCTGGCCAACGACCCCAACGAGACCGAGCTGCATGAGCGGCTGGCGGACGCAATGGGCCGCTCCGAGGGCGCTCCGCTGTTCGTCGTGTCGCAGAAGAGCCTCACCGGTCACGCCAAGGGCGGCGCCGCGGTCTTCCAGATGATGGGCCTGTGCCAGATGCTGCGCGACGGGGTGATCCCGCCCAACCGCAGCCTGGATTGCGTCGACGACGAACTGGCCGGCTCGGCCCACTTTGTCTGGGTGCGCGAGGCACTGCGGCTTGGTGGCAAGTTCCCGCTCAAGGCCGGGATGCTGACTAGCCTCGGGTTCGGCCACGTGTCCGGCCTGGTCGCACTGGTGCACCCGCAGGCGTTCATCGCCGCGCTGGACCCCGATGAGCGCGCGGACTACCAGCGGCGCGCGGACGCACGTCTGCTGGCCGGTCAGCGCCGACTCGCCTCGGCCATCGCGGGCGGTGCGCCGATGTACGAGCGGCCAGCCGACCGTCGCTTCGACCACCATGCGCCGGAGAAGCGGCAGGAGGCGGCCATGCTGCTGAACCCGGCCGCCCGGCTCGGTGACGACGAGGCCTACGTCGGATGACTTCGGTCATCCGTTAGCCTGGCGATCCATGGGCATTGTCGGAGTGGGGATCGACCTCGTCTCCATTCCTGATTTCGCCGAGCAGGTCGACCAGCCGGGAACGGTGTTCTCCGAGACCTTCACACCGGGCGAGCGGCGCGATGCTTCCGACAAGAGTTCGTCGGCGGCGCGTCACCTGGCCGCCAGGTGGGCCGCCAAGGAGGCGGTGATCAAGGCCTGGTCCGGGTCGCGGTTCGCCCAGCGGCCCATGCTGAGAGAGGACATTCACCGCGATATCGAGGTGGTCACCGACATGTGGGGACGACCCCGAGTGCGGCTGACCGGAGACATCGCCAAGCATCTGGCCGACGTGACGATCCATGTGTCGCTGACACACGAAGGGGATACCGCGGCCGCGGTGGCCATCCTCGAAACGTCCTGACGGCCTAGCCTCGAGGCATGAGTGATCTGGTTGAGCGCGTCCGCGAGGTGTTGCCGTCGGTCCGGCGCGATCTAGAGGACCTGGTCCGCATCGAGTCGGTGTGGGCCGACCCCGGCCGGCGCGATGAGGTTCATCGCAGCGCCCAGGCGGTGGCGGATCTGTTGTCGCAGGCCGGTTTTGGCGAGGTAAAGATCGTCAGCGAGGGTGGTGCGCCAGCGGTCATCGCACACCACCCGGCGCCCCCGGGTGCGCCCACCGTACTGCTCTACGCCCACCACGACGTGCAGCCCGAAGGCGACCCCGGCCAGTGGGTATCGCCGCCGTTCGAGCCCACCGAACGTGACGGGCGTCTCTACGGCCGCGGCAGCGCCGACGACAAGGCCGGGATCGCAACACATTTGGCGGCGTTCAGGGCACACCGCGGCCAGCCGCCGGTAGGTGTGACGGTCTTCGTCGAAGGCGAAGAAGAATCCGGCTCGCCGTCACTGGGCCGGTTGCTCGCCGCCCACCGCGACACGCTTGCTGCCGACGTGATCGTCATCGCCGACTCGGACAACTGGAGCACCGCCACCCCGGCGCTCACCGTATCGCTGCGCGGCTTGGTCGACTGCGTGGTCGAGGTCGCCACACTTGACCACGGACTGCACTCCGGCTTGTGGGGCGGCGTAATACCCGACGCGCTGAGCGTGCTGGTGCGGCTGCTGGCCAGCCTGCACGACGACGACGGCAACGTGGCAGTGGCCGGCCTGCACGAAACGGACATCGCATCCCTGAATTACCCCGATTACCCGGCGGAGCGGGTCCGCGCCGACTCCGGTCTGCTCGACGGTGTGTCCGAGATCGGCTCGGGCTCGGTGCCGCAGCGGCTGTGGGCCAAACCAGCCATCACCGTGATCGGCATCGACACCACATCGGTCGCGGCTGCATCCAACACGCTGATCCCGCGGGCCCGGGCCAAGATCAGCATGCGGGTCGCACCCGGCGGCGACGCCGCAACGCACCTTCAGGCATTGACCGCTCACCTGAAGCGGCACGCCCCGTGGGGCGCACAGGTCAGCGTCACGCGCGGCGAAATCGGCGAACCCTACGCCATCGAGGCCAGCGGCGACGTCTATGACGCCGCGCGGGCGGCATTTCGGCAGGCGTGGGATGCTGACCCGATCGATATGGGCCTGGGCGGCTCCATCCCGTTTATCGCCGAGTTCGCCGCCGCCTTCCCGCAGGCGAAGATCCTCGTCACCGGCGTGGAAGACCCCGCAACGCAGCCGCATAGCATCAACGAGAGCCTGCACCTTGGTGTGCTGGAACGCGCAGCGGTCACCGAAGCGCTGCTGCTGGCCAACCTGGCCTGATTACGGGTTACAGCGACAAGTCGCGGCGAAGTTTGGCGACGTGGCCGGTGGCTTTGACGTTGTACTGCGCGACGGCGATTTTGCCTTTTTCGTCGACCACGAAGGTGGAACGAATCACACCCTGAACGGTCTTGCCGTACATCTGCTTCTCGCCGTAGGCGCCCCATGCCGACAGCACTTTGCGGTCCGGATCGGACAGCAGCGGGAAGGTCAGCTTTTCGGCGTCACGGAATTTGGCAAGCTTCGCCGGCGGGTCGGGGGAGATGCCCACGACCTCGAGTCCGGCGTCGTTGAGGTCGCGCAGATTGTCGCGAAAGTCGCAAGCCTCTTTGGTGCATCCCGGTGTTGAGGCAGCCGGATAGAAATACACGATGACTCGCCGCCCACGAAAATCCGCCAGCGATACCTTGTTGCCGTCGGCGTCGGGCAGGCTGAAGGCGGGCGCTTTGTCGCCCGGCGCCAGCCGCGTCGTTTCGGTCAACGTTCCTCCCTTTCTATTCACCGGAGCGTTGGCATCAGCGCCAGCTGATCTAGGGTAGTGCGGGCAGGTGCATGAGCCGGATAGTGGGCGACTTGGAGGACACAGTGGCGGATCGGGACCCCGACACCATCAAGCAGGAGATCGATGTCGCCCGCGACCAGCTGGCGGCCACCGTCGATTCACTTGCTGAGCGCGCGAATCCTCGCCGCCTCGCCGACGACCTCAAGGCCCGGGCGGTCGAATTTGTGAAAAAGCCCGTGGTGATCGCCTCGCTGGTGGGGATCTCTTCGGTCGTCGTGGTCGTTGTGGTCCGCAGGATCAGAGATCGCTGACCCGCGACGACAGCGGCTGCCCAATCAACGCCCGGCTGGTCGGCGCCTCGGGAACTCTCCACAGCGCAATGGGATGTGAGGGGCGCGGCGGGATCACAGGGCAATTGTCGACGACGGGGTTTACCCCGGGTCATCCATTGGTGCGCCGTCAGGTTTCGAACCCGGACCCGCTGATTAAGAGTCACGTGTTACGGTCATTCCGACCAGGCAAATCAGGGGTAAAACGCCTGGTCAGCACTATTCGGCTGCTCAAATACGTCAAGGAACGCGAGACCGCCGCCGCCGCACGGGCGGCCGAGGTGGAGAAGCACATCGACAGGGCTGAGCGGAGGGCCGAGAAAAACCTGGCAAGTGTCGTGGCCGTAACACGGCGCGGCTGTTTGACCTCACTTGACACAGCCGGGGCACTCGGTCGCGCTGCGACGCTCGGGCGGTGGGTTGACGCCAATTGGGACCAGGTCGAAGCAGCTCAGCGCAATTGGGCCGCCCGAGCCAAGAGTTGATCGCAGGCCGGCTGGCCCTTTCGTCCGAGTGTGGACGGATACGTCGAGGTGCCTCAGCTTTCGTTGAAGTGCTATTTGACCTGGGTGTACGGTCGATATTGACGCGCCGAGTAGTCCCGTAGCCGTGTTGGATTTCTGCTTAGACCATCGCCAACCTCCGGGAGCGTTGCTCGGGACCTTGGTAGCGCTGGCTCGGCATTGATCCACGAGACGCCTGGTTCGGGCTGGACGACCACCCAACGGTCGTCGCTCGGTACGGGCTCGACGCCTCCTCAACTAGAGGAACACACGATGACATCTACACCGACAGTCTCGACCAATTCAACGGCGCAAACCGGTGTGGTGTTCGGCGCCACGCCTGGGATGCCCGGAGTCTTCAAGTCCAACTTCGACTATCAGTTCGTACGAGCGATGTGCGCGGGCTCCTATGGCGACGGCGGTGCGGTCGGTGAGTGCTTCTCGACGGCACGGCGGGTGGTGGACGGAGATATTGAAAGCTGGACCGTCGCCTGGAGTGACACCGCACAGCGAGTCGAGGCCATCGCAGAGGACTGCTTGGGCGCCGGCCATACGGTCAGTGCCCGCGAGGCGTTCCTTCGAGCGTCCATGTACTGGAACACCGCCTTCTTTTATCTCGAGCACAGCGACCCGCGACAGCTCGAGATGTACACACGGCATCGTTCGTGCTTCATCCAAGCAGCCAAGCTGTTCGATACCCCGATCGAGCCGGTCAGCATCCCCTATGAGAACGGCAAGACGTTACCCGGCTATTTCATGCGCGCCGATGCGGACGGTCGCCCACGCCCGACCGTCATGATCCTCGGGGGAGGCGACACCACATGTGAGGAACTGTTCTACTGGGGCGGTGGTGCGGCGGCCGTCCGCCGCGGGTACAACGCGTTCCTATGGGAGGGTCCCGGTCAGGTCGGCGCGTACGCTCTGGATCCAGAGTTGACCTATCGCCCGGACTGGGAGGTGCCGACGCGCTATGCCGTCGATTACGTCCTGTCCCGTGGCGACGTCGACGCCGAGCGGCTTGCACTCACGGGACACAGCATGGGCGGATACTTTGCTCCGCGCGCCGCGGCGTACGAGAAGCGCATCACCGCCGTGGTCGCCAATTCGCTACTTCCGGAACTCAAACCCATCCTCATGCCCTTGATCAACCTTGATCCTGATGTGCCCTATGGCGAGGATCTCGAGGACAAGGCTGATCTGTCCAACCCGATGACGAAGATGGTCATGACGGCGTTCAAGGATCGATTCGGGATGGCCGGTCAGTCGCTGGCCGCCATGTGGGACAAGGCGGGCACCTACAGTCTGGCCGGCCTCGAGCACCACATCACCTGTCCTTTGCTGAGCATGGCCGGCGAGGGCGAAGGATCGCAGGTGGTGGATGCGGGCCACGAGTTCTACGAGAAGCTGACCTGTCCGAAGGCGGAACGCATCTTTCGGTCAGCAGATGGTGGCGACGCTCACTGCCAGATGAATAACCCGAGTCTTAAGCACCAGGTCGAGTTCGACTGGTTGGGCGAAATCTTCAAGTAGCCACCACAGGACCCTGGCGGAGGCGATCGCCGGGTTCGAGGCGGCGTGGGCGTTCTTCGGCGGTGTGTTCGCCGTTGTCATCCCGGACAATATGAAAGCGATCGTCGATCGCGCGGATGCGATCGAGCAACAGCTTAATGTGTTCCGCGAATACGCCCAGGCTCGAGGCTTCGTGGTGGACCCGGCTCGGGTGCGCAGCCCGCGCGACAAACCCAGAGTCGAAGGGTGTGTCTTATGTGCGGGCGAATCTCTTTGCCGGAGAACAGTTCCGCGATCTGGGCGACTGCCGGGCGCGGGCCACGCTGTGGTGCCGCGAGATCACCGGGATGCGGGTGCACGGCACCACCGAAGTCGACCTGCACCTCGCTGCCCGTCTCGCAATCGACAATCGGCACCGTCGATCGTCTGCGGCCGAACCCCAATTCCGTTGTGGCGTAACGGTGTAGAGTCCGGTACGACACCACCACACCGCGGCGCCCGAGCAGCGTGTGCACCTTCGTCAGGGTCAAACCCTGATCCAGCCAGGCCGTGATGTGCTCGCGCTGACCCCGCGATCATCTCCCACGCCGCGCCGGTCGGATGTGGCCGTTGCGGACGTACCCCAACGATCACGACCGCCAGCAGCTCGTCAGTCAACTGGCCGAGGCCGCCGTCGCGGTCCAGGCCGCATGATCGCGCGGTATCCACATAGCGGCGAACCGTCTTGCGGTCCGCGCCCAACAACCTCGTTACGTCCCGCAGCGACCGGCTTTCCAGCCACAGCCGCGGGATCTCTTTTACCTCGATCACCGAAACCTTCCGGTAGCCCATCCGCCAAAACCGCGGCCGCGCTACCCGAAGCGATGAAGCCACGCCGGGTGGTCCCGTTAATGGCCAAACGGGTGGTCCCATGATCATGGCAAAACTAAGCCGAAAGTGGTTCCCTTCGTCCTGGCAGACGACATCGGTATCGGCGTTGTGCGCTGGAAGAACGCGCGGCTGATCGATATGAGAGCCTTTACAGACGCTGGTCAGCGCGGTGCGGGATGCAACGCGATTGGAGATCCCAGAAACTACGTTCGATGTGTACACGTGTGTGTACAGTCAAGCGATGAAAAAGCTTCTACCTGTGCGCCGTCAGGGTTTCGAACCCCGGACCCGCTGATTAAGAGTCAGCTGCTCTACCAACTGAGCTAACGGCGCTTTGGTCGGCCGAGACCGCGTTGCGACAATAACAGGCGTTCTGTCGCGGAGCGAAATCCCGGACCCTTCCAGAGTAGCCCTGAGCGGCGGGCGATCTCTGGCGTTTGCGGCCCCCTCGATGCTGGCTTAGGGTCACTGGCTTGTGTCAAATCATCGGGCGAATCATGGGGGCCGGGCTGCCTCTCGGGTGTGGAGTCTATCGAGATTGGTCACCCTGGGCGTGAGTCCAGCCTTGTCGCCACAACGAGCGGCCACAAACCCTTAGAATGCCTGCAACTGTCTCAGGTCAGCGGTGACCAAAGTAAGCCGCATCGAAATTGGAAGGTCACTTGATGACGCCTTTGCGCAGTCGCCGATCGTGGCTGGCTGCTGTGCTGGTCTGTGGTTGCTGTGGTCGGCGTTGGCTGCGGCAGCAGCCACAGTGCGGCGCCGGCGAAGGTCATCTTCGACAAGGGCACGCCGTTTGCCGATCTGCTCGTTCCCAAGCTCACATCCTCGGTGACCGACGGTGCCGTCGGGGTCACCGTGGATTCGCCCGTGACGGTGAGCGTTGCCGACGGGGTGCTGGGTTCGGTGACGATGGTCAACGAAAACGGTAGGACGATCAACGGTCAGCTCAGCCCCGACGGACTGCGCTGGTCGACCACCGAGCAACTCGGCTACAACAGGCGCTACACGCTGAGCGTGAAGGCGCTGGGCCTGGGTGGCGCGGCGAACCGCCAGATGACCTTCGAGACCAGTTCCCCTGCGCACCTGACGATGCCCTACGTCAATCCGGGCGACGGCGAGGTCGTGGGCATCGGTGAGCCGGTGGCGATCCGCTTCGACGAGAACATCGCGAACCGCGCCGCGGCCCAGAAGGCCATCGTCATCACCACCAACCCGCCCGTCGAGGGCGCG
This sequence comes from uncultured Actinomycetota bacterium, assembly GCA_963730415.1. Taxonomy (GTDB): domain Bacteria; phylum Actinomycetota; class Actinomycetes; order Mycobacteriales; family Mycobacteriaceae; genus Mycobacterium. Next base: position 43,986 of record CAVSSC010000027.1, read on the forward strand.
TTCTACTGGCTGAACAACCGCGAAGTGCGTTGGCGCCCAGAGCATTTCTGGAAGCCGGGTACAGCTATCGATGTGGCGGTCAACACCTACGGCGTCGACTTGGGCAACGGGATGTTCGGCGAGGACAACGTCAAGACGCACTTCACCGTCGGTGACGAGGTCATCGCGACCGCCGACGACACCACCAAAATGCTGACCGTGCGGGTCAACGGCGAAGTCGTCAAGACCATGCCGACCTCGATGGGCAAGGACAGCACCCCGACGGCCAACGGCGTCTACATCGTCGGTGCGCGGTTCAAGCACATCATCATGGACTCGTCGACCTACGGCGTGCCCGGTCAACTCGCCCAACGGATATCGCACCGATGTCGAGTGGGCCACGCAGATTTCCTACAGCGGCGTCTTCGTGCACTCAGCGCCATGGTCGGTCGGCGCCCAAGGCCACACCAACACCAGCCACGGGTGTCTGAACGTGAGCCCCAGCAACGCCGAGTGGTTCTACGACCACATCAAGCGCGGCGACATCGTCGAGGTCATCAACACTGTGGGGCCGACGCTTTCGGGCACCGAGGGGCTCGGCGACTGGAACATCCCTTGGCCGCAGTGGAAGGCGGGCAACGCCAACACCTGACGTGCTCGCGCAATCAAGCCTTTAGGCGCCGCCGA
>CAVSSC010000028.1:0-21829 GCA_963730415.1 uncultured Actinomycetota bacterium
CTGGACAAGGCCACGGCCGGCCGCTAGATCACCTGGCGTCGAACTGCTTCGACTTTCCCGACCACAGTCGGTCTATGGAACCGACCTCCCGCACAACGACGTCCGACTCCGGCCCGCCGTGCCGGCGGAGCACGTCGATCAGTTCCATCCGCAGACGCTGAAGGTCGCATGAACCGTCGGTCACCACGGACAGGTCGACACCACGTTGCGTCTTGCCCACGAAGAAGTTGGCGACGCCGGGAGTGGCAAGGACGGTCTGCTCAAAGGCCGCCCGGGGCACCAGAGCACCACTTTCGTACTCGAAGGCTCCGTCGATCCGACCGCTGACCGCTGTGATGCGGCGATGAGCACACCCGCACGGACACGGCTCGTCGGACATCGTCACCGCGTCTACAAGGTCATAGCGGATCAGCGGCTGCGTCAGGTTGAACAGGTTGGTCAACAGCAGCCGTTCCGCAGGTTGCCCATAGGGTACGACGTTGCCATCGGCATCCGCCGGCTCGAGAATGACCAGATCGTCGGCGACGTGCATACCTTCTCCAACGCCGCATGGAAAGGCATAGGTCCCCTCTGAGCAGCCCCAGAACTCCGAAGTCTCGATCCCCCACGCGGACCGAACCGCCTCCCGGACGGGCGGGGTGCAGATCTCGCCCGCGACGCTGACCCAGGTCGGTTTGATGGTGAGTCGTCCTGCGATCGCCTCTAAAGCCAGCTCCCGCATGAGGCTCGGCCACGCTTGGAGAGCCTGCACCGCGGGACGCGCGTTGTTGAGGCCGTCGACAATCTCGTCCAGGGGTTGCGTGCCACCGGAGCAGTGCGATGCCGGCCCTCCGCTTTCGAAGGTGCTGAAGGCGTGAAATATCCCCGACTCATGCCGAGTGCTGGTAGCAAAGGCCTGCGCCAGCACCGCGTCCGGGTCTTCGCCGCGTCGCCCGGTCCAGCGCGAGCCCTGCATCACGAAGGTGACGAACGCGTCCCAACCGTAGACGTGGACTGCTTGCGTTCCTATATATCCAGACGTGACGATTGCCTGGTACTCGTCGTCCAGGTACCCGCGGTCGCCGTCCGACTGATCGAGGTGTTGTTGGACCCGGGCAAGTGTCAGCCCGGGGACCGTGACCACCCGGTCGAACTCCGCCATCATCTCGGCTCTGGTCAGGACCGGCAGAGAGGGGAGGTCGGCCTCGGTGAAACTCGCCAGATCGCGGCCTGCCAGTCGTTCCCGCCAGAACGGCGAACGATCGGCGGCGAACACCAGCAGCTCCCGGAGACGCCGTTCGCGTTCTGCGGCGAGACGCCCTGCGTCCCATCGCAGCCGGCGCACCCCCTTCAAGTACGCATCTTGCAATTCGGCACGCTGGCGCCGGACCAGCTGCTCGTAATGTCCCTCCGGCGTCGCGCCAGTTGCCCTCTCTTGCACCAAGCGATCGTAGCCTAGGCGCCGCGCCCTCACCGGCGATTCCTGCCGCACGCGTGGCCGCCGTGAACTGCTTGTCAAAGGCCGAGCCGGAACCAGCTAACCCGTCCTCAGGTGAAGCGAAATCGCTCTCATGCCGTTCGCGCTCGCTGCACCGCTTGGGCAGCGTCTTCGTGTCCGTTGGTGATTAATCCTGAGATCACGCCATCGACGTCAGCGGCTGATCGATTCTGGCTGAGCTTGAAACTGGCCTCGATGCGGGTGATCAGCAATTCCACTCCCACAATGGCGCGTAGTTGACCCTCGATGAACTGTGGCGGCGCGTCGTCGACGGACCATGGTTGCGGTCGCCCAGCCTCATGGCGTCCGGTTAGATCACGCACATTCTGTTCGACCCAGGCCGGGTCATCGTGCACTGCGAGTCGCCCATAGACGTGCGCAGTGACGTAGTTCCAAGTGGGCACCACACGTCCGTGCTCGGCCTTGCTCGGATACCAGGCCGGGGAAATGTACGCATCTGGTCCCCGCACGATGACCAGAGCCTCGCCAACCACCGGGCGCCGCCACTGGTCATTGTTGCGGGCGAGATGGCCACGAAGGGTCCTCATGCCCGGGTCATAGACGAACGGCAGCATAGTAGCGACCACGCCCTCCGGTGTTGCAGTGATCAGGTCAGCGGCACCGTGGTGAGTGAGCAGGTCGTCGACGGCCTGCTCGTCGGCGGCGAAATGGGCGGGAATGTACATGTTTCTCCATATAACTGAGCTGCAACGACACTGACGGCTCAGGCCCCTTCGTTCGGCGGAGACAAGCCAGCCTCCTTCAGCAGCCGTCGCTCGTCGACCTTGCTGGAAGACGTCAAGGGCAAGTCGGCCACTAAGACGAATTGATCGGGCAGCATCGTTTCCGGGAGCCGTTGGCTGGCGGCCTGGCGCACGGCGATAGGGGTGAGCTCGCCGTCCGGCACCACGAATGCGACGACCCCCAGATCGCCCTCCAGGTCGAAGGTCGTGCACGCCGCGGATGCGACCCCGTCGATACCACCGAGTGCCTCGGTCACCTCGACCAGCGACATCCTCACACCATGTCGCTTGATGACGCGGTCCGAACGCCCCACGTATACGTAGTTGCCCCGGTCGTCGCGGTAGACGAGGTCACCAGTGCGGTAGAGGGTGGTTCCTTCGACGACGTCCGTCCGCAGCACAGCTGCGCTCAGCGCCGGGTCGTTCAGATATCCGGCCATGAGCTGCGGTCCGCCGATGTACAGCTCGCCGACCACGCCAGGACGATCCACCAGCCTTCCCTGCTCATCAACGAGGTGGAACGAGCTCCCGCAATGGGGATGACCGATCGGTACCAGCCCCGCGTCGAGCAACTCGGGCGTCAGTTCCAAATGGGCGACGGCGATGGTCGTCTCGGTCGGGCCGTACCGGTTTACCACCCGCAGTCCCGGACTGGCGGCCCACACCGCCCTGATATCGGCCGTGGACGGCGCTTCGCCGCCCAGGGCCATCACTCTCAGCGGGGTGTCAGCCAACCGCGCCAGACGGCCGCTGGCCCGGAGCAACCGGAGGTAGCTGGGAGAGAAGCTGGTCTTCGTGATCCCCTCGCTGGCGACAATCGAGAAGAACCTGCGTGGGAACAGGAGGGCTTCCCGGTCGGGGATGATGAGGGGGACGCCGCGCACGAGCGGAGGAAAGATGGCAGAGAAGGACCCGTCAAAGTGCACGGGCGAAACGGCTAGGGCCCGGTCGTCCGCGGTGAGTCCCACGGCGTCGGCGCATGCTTGGACTGCGGTGAAAAAGGCCTCCGGGGGAATCTGCACCCCCTTGGGGATACCGGTCGTCCCCGACGTGTAAATGATGTAGGAGACGGGGCCCGTCACGGGTGGTGGCGTGTGCCCATCTGCGGCGCTCAACGCCGAAAGTGAGGTCCACGCCGTGCCGAGGGGAAGTCCCGATGGCGCCGTTTGGTCCGAGCCTGCGGTGATCACCTGTGCGGGCCGGCAGTCAGCCACGATCTGCGCACGGCGGAGATCTGGATCGGTGATCGCCAGCGGAACGAACGTGACCCCCGCCCACAGACAGCCCAGTGCCGCCACCACGAAGTCCACAGAATTGCCGATCAGCAGGGCAACCCGATCCCCGGGCTCGACGCCTTGCTGAAGCAAGCCAGCGGCCACTCTCCCAGCCGCGGCGCGCAACTCGCCCCGGGTCAACGCGCGATCCAGGTCCTTGACAGCGGGCCGATCCGGGGCTCGATCGGCGTGGTCGAGTACTGCACCGAGCACGCCGTGGGCCGTCACGCCTTCTCGCAGGTGCTGCACGCTCGCGCTCACACATTGTGTGGAACTCCCACCGGGGCGTCTGACAGCCCAGGTCGCACCTGCCGGTCCGTTGGTGGTAGCTCGGCCGGCCTCAGTGCCGTGAGTCGGGAATCGTTGATCCGCCGACGTGGCGCTCGAGCCAGTCGTTGAGCTCATTTCCCATTTCCTTCCATCAGACTGATCCGCCGGCGCGCCCGGCCGAGCCTCACCAGGAAGAGCACCCCCGAGGCGCCGAACAGAATCGCGCTGACGAGCAGCCAGTTCCACAGATAGACGTTCTCGCTGAAGCCGGTGACTCCCTCGAAGTAGGAGTTGCGGAGCCGAAAGATCATCGGGGCGAACATCACCAACAGCAGCCCGGAGATCACGGTCGGCACCCGAACATGGTTGATCCACGTGACGCCCGGCCCGCCGCGTGCAGCGCCGGGGTGCGCGCGCCGGGTCAGCACCCGGTCCGCCGAGGCATAGATCGGCCATCCGACCCCGTCGTGGAGGATCACGCAGATCACGAACCAGACCAGGATCGCCTTCCACCCGCCCTGCGCGAAGACCCGTGTGATGGCGTACGCGGCGACCGCGAAGCACGCCAGCAGGCCCAGCAGGTGCCACGGACCGGCACCGTAGTGACGTCGCCACGACCGCATGTCAGCCCCGATCCCCGAAGGTGATCCGGCTCATCCACTTCAGGTTTTGGGTTCCCGGTGCGGACGGGACAATCAGCCGTGCCGGATAGCCGTGGTCCATCGACAGGTCGGCGCCGTTCACCTTCAACGCGAGCAGCGACTGCGGCGCAGCGAGCTGCGCCGCGGACAGGAGCACCGCGCCGTTGTCCAGCGACGTCAGCAGCGACGCACCCGCGCTCGACACGCCGGCCAACCGGGCAAGGTCGGCGAGCGGCACACCGGTCCAGTGCTGAACCGTGGACCAGCCCTCGGTGCAGGTGATCGGCAGGTACGCCGTGGTGAGCGGCATCGCGAGCAGCTGCTCGCGGCTCAGCGACACCCGCTGAGCGCCCACGAGCTCCAGCCGCCAGGCGGGGCCGGTCAGCGCCGCGGTGATGCCCGCGCGCGCTGCGGTGTGGTTGACCGGGAACCGGTTGGCGCCGACTCCCGGCGAGCGATAGTGCGTACCGAACAACGCGACCCGCCGCGCGACACCGCCGATGGCCTCACCCGCGGTAAGCGCGAACACCGTCAATGACGTGCCGGCAACGAGCGCGAGCACGCCGCGCCGGGAGATCGTCGGCGCAGCAGGCTCGGTCGCGACGAGGTCGTCGTCCACCGCCTCGGGCACGGTGTCGGCGAGCCCGGTCCGCAGCTCGGTCCGGAACCGCCTCGAACGCAGGGCGCGGACCATGTCGCCGAACTTCACGCAGATGTGGATCGCGAAGCCGGCCATGAACGCCCACGCGCCGTAGAAGTGACCGGTGTAGAAGCTGATCGGGTTCGCGTACTCGATGTTGAGGATCCCGGTCGTCATCTCGAAGATGACCCCACCGACGACAAGCACCAGGCTCAGTCGCTCGAGCAGCGACGCGACCGACCGCCACGGCGGCCAGACGAACAGCTTGGGAATGACCGACCAGAGCTTTGCGAGCACGACCGGGACGAGCGCAAGGCCGAGCATGACGTGGATGCCCTCGGTCACCTGGTAGAGCCAGCTCGGCGACGTCACCCAGTTGAAGAGGTAGAAGCCGAACAGCCCGTGGTCGGGGTTCGGGTCGCTGCCCAGCCACGGTTTGTACGCGGCGTAGGAGAGCAGCCCGGTCAGGAACTCGATCGGGATGCCGATCAGCAGGACGAGCCCGAACACCGACGTCAGCCACGGCCCACGCACCGGGCTCTTCCATCGGGCCCGCGAGAACGGCCCATCCTCGCCACCGGGCGCAGGCCCGAACCGGCCTGGTGTCGACGACGGCGGGGGCGGGGTCCTACCCTGGGTCACCATTGCAGACTTCGGCGCTAGGTGCCCGCGAGCCGGGCGACCACAGGTGCGAAGGTCTCCATTGCCTCGCCCGGCACCACGATGTTGGTGAAGCCCCACCTCTCGCGGCGCTCCAGAAGCCGCTCACACAATTCGTCCTCGGTGCCGATCAGGACGATCGGAAGCTCGAGCGCGTCCTCACCCGGAAAGCCGAGCATGGTTGCGGTGCGCACGGCAGCGCGGCGGCTGCCGACGACGTTGGCGGCAACGACCGCAATCTGCAGCTCGAGCGAGCTGAAGCGGTCACCGGCCCCCTCGCGCACCCATGCCAGGCAGCGATCGTAATGATCGAAGGTCGCTTGGCTCGCCAGGTCGCCACCTTTCTCGCCCAAAGCCAGGCTGGTGTTCACGCCCACGGTGTCCGCCTGTTCGGCAGCAACCGTTAATATCCGCCTACTTCCGCCCCCGACGATGACGCGAGGGAGCGACGCGGGGCGAGGATCACAGCGGGCGCCGCGCACTGTGTAATACCTCCCTTCGAATGTCGCCTCCCCCGCACTCCACAGCCTCTTCATGATCGCGAGGCTCTCGGCCAGCCGGTCCACGCGGACAGCCGGTTTGTCGAACTCGATCCCCGCTTGCTCGTAATCGCTGCGGAGCCAGCCCGCTCCAAGACCCACCTCGACCCGCCCTTCGGCCGCCAAGCCGAGCGTGGCGATCTCCTTGGCCAAGACCACAGGGTTGCGGAGGTCGTTGTTCAACACGACGGACCCCACGTGGAGGGTGGAGGTCGCTTCGGCGGCCACGGTGGCGGCTACGAGAGGCCCGAACTGGGCGTCAAGGTGGTCAGAAACGTACAGGGTCGAGTAACCGAGACCCTCGGCCATACGGGCCCGGTCCCGCCAAGCCGACATGGTTGGCGCGACCGCGGCGAGCACGCCGAATCGAAACGGGAGCATCTGTCGTCGCACCTCCACTACTCGGTCATGAGATCCAGGTGTCAACCGGCCGGCGGCCAGCGGATCGCCCTCGTAATCGGTCCTCGATCATGTACAGTATGCACCATGACAGCAGCAGTACAGACAATCGGTACGGATTTCTCGCCAGCCGCAGTACGGACAGTCGGTTCGGATTCCTCGCCGGCAGACATTGCGAAGGTGCTCAAGGAAGACGGGTGTGTGGTCATTCCCGACCTCGCACCTCCCCAAACGATGGATCAGATACGGGCGGAGCTCGAGCCGTACCTCGCTGCCACCGGCGGAGGCAACACTGACTTCCTGGGCGACACCACCCGCCGTACCGGCGCCCTGATCGCCCGTTCGCCAACCTCTCGCTCACTCATTACCCACCCGACGGTCATCGACACGCTCGACCTCGTGTTGGGCGACCACGCCAGCACCTTCCAGGTCGACCTGACCCAGCTGGTTACCATCGGACCCGGTTCGCCGGCGCAGATGATTCATCGGGATCAGTGGTCGTTCGATCGCTACCAGTTCCCGAGGGGCTTCGAAGCCGAAGTCGGCACCATGTGGGCCGTGACCGACTTCACTGAAGAGATGGGTGCGACACGGATGGTGGTGGGCAGCCACCTGTGGGAGGACGATCCCGACGAGGTGGATCCCGCCCTGTCCTCCCCAGCGGTCATGACCAAGGGTTCGGTCCTCTTGTACACGGGCTCGGTATTCCACGGCGGGGGCGCCAACACCACCAAGACCAGCCGGATCGGGATGAACGTGGGCTACTCGCTCGGGTGGCTGCGCCAGGAGGAAAACCAATATCTCGCCTGCCCGCCCGAGATCGCCCGCACCCTCCCCGAGGGGCTGCTCAGGCTGATGGGCTACCAGCGCGGCTCCTATGCCATCGGTTACGCGGACGACATGCGAGAACCCCTGGACTGGCTGTACGGCAGCCCGGCGTTTATGTCGGACTTCTACGAATACCGCCGCGCCGCTCGCAAGCGGCTCAAGGCGACCGGGAGCTACGTTCCGCCCACGGAGTCCGACACTGGCTAGTAGCTTGAGTTACGTTAATAGGTTGGGTTACGACAGAGATGTGAGGAAGCGCGATGCAGGACCGGATTCGTGACGTCTTAGCTGCACATGGCCGTATGGCGGTCGATCCACGCGAGGTGGATGATCAGGCCGACCTCTATGAGCTCGGCTTGACGTCGCATGCGTCGGTCGATGTCATGCTTGCGCTTGAGGAAGCATTCGACATCGAGTTCCCCGATGAAGTGCTCAAGAAGTCCACCTTCGAATCCGTACGCAACATCGAGCAGGTAGTCGAAGGCCTGGTCAAGTCGTCTGCGTGATGCCACGCGCGGTAGCAGTCGGCCTGCCGGAGCCGGCCCCGCAGATCTCTGCCAGCCCCAGGGGATACCAATCACATTTCAGTCATCCGGGCGAGCGGATCTGGCCGCAGACCAATCGCTACCTTGATCTTTGGATCGAAACACTCCACGCTCTTGGGCTGGATCCGGTGCCCGCATTCGCCTGTGCCCTCTCTGCCGACCACGATGGCCTCCAATGGACATTCCTTAAGCAACAGCCGGAGGATCTCCGCCGGCTCTATGGCTTGGAGGTCGCCGAGGAGATCGTGTGGTTGCCGCTACTGGAAACGGTGTCTATCGACGCGCCGGGCTGGATACCCTCAGACAACTTCTTTCATCTCCTGGCGGCGACACCGTACAGCGTGCGGCTGCAACGATACTGTGATCAAGCTGCGCCGCTGGGTAAAGTCGCATCGGTGGATTCCCTTGGTACCGCAACGATTACGGCGAGTGCATGATCACCTTGCCGGGCGAGGTTGACGGGCACCGCATCCGCGTCGGATGCGATGTCGTGGCCATTGAGGATGTCCAGGACTCGCTAGCGGCGTTCGGGGACCGGTACCTGCGCAAGGTTTTTACGGCGAGCGAAATCAACGACTGCCAGGGCCGCAACCGGGTGCACAGACTGGCGGCCCGGTTCGCGGCCAAGGAAGCAGTGATCAAGGCATTCGCAGAACCCGACATGCCGTTTCCCCTGCGCGAGATCGAGGTAACACGGGACGGTCCGCTGCCTCTGCTTCGTCTGAGCGGAGCGGTCGCCGAGCGGGCACAACACCAAGGCTGGCTCAGCTCGTCTTTGTCGCTTTCGCACGCCGATTGCCACGCAATGGCCGTCGTTCTCGTGGTCTGTAGTCCGGCCGAGTCCGGGTAGGAAACTTCATGCGCTAGCGCAGACTCGACTCGCCGTGCCCGAAACCCATCGTGAGGCCAGAATCGAATCGCGCCGGTTCTGGTGGAGGCTCCACACTTCCCAGGGCGATCCAAATCGACATGTTGCGCGGTCGGCCGGTGGCGCATGTGGCGGCCGAGATCGGCGTCGATGATGCCGGGAATACTGGCGCTGTGCTCGATGCTGATGAGCGCGCAGAGCTGGAACGTCTGCACCGCGAGAATGCCGAATTGCGTTTGGACCGTGAGTTTTTAAAAAAAGCCGCCTTCGTCGTCTCCGAACAGAACCGGTAGAGGCCTACCAGGTGATCGAGGCGAAGAAGGCCATCTACACGTCCGCGAATGGACCGCCACCTGGAACGCCGACCCAAGACCGTTCGCGTGGACAAAGACCGCCGAAGAGATCCTCACGACTCCCTCCACGAATACATCTGACGCATTTCCGGTGCGGGGCACCAGTGAGGCTTCGCCTCTGACCGCCGAGTCTGTGGCCTGGTCAGGCGGTTGTGTTGCGGTCAGGCTCGAGGGATGGCTGCGACGGTGAGGATCAACGATGTGCTCGACGGGCATGTGGTGCTCGATCTGGAGTGTCTGGATCGGATCTATCTGAATGGCTATGTTCCGAATCTTCAAGTCGGCGGGCAGGTGGCGTCGTTTATGACGGGGCATCTGGGTTATCCGATCCCGTCACCGGCGATCATGGAGAAGATGGGAGCCGCGTTCCGTAAAGCGGTGGAGCGATTCGCCGCCGACGACGAGATTCCGGTGGTGCGTTTCGGCAAAGACGACCGCAAGATCGAGGTGATGCGCCGGTATCTGGCCGAGCGGGCCAAGACCGGGCGGGCGGGGGTGGCCGCGATCGGGGTGGCCCAGGAGTTCGCGCCGGTGTTCACCGGGACGAAGAAGACCGGCCCGGGCGATGCGGTGTGGTTCGCTTTCACCAAGGCCGACCGGCGGGTCACCTGCTACTACTTCTACATCTGGGACGACGATTTCGGGCCTGGGTTCGTGAAGGTGTGCGCCTATTTCCCGTATCCGATGAAGATCTGGCTCAACGGGCACGAGTGGGCCAAACGGCAGGCGGCCAAGGCCGAGATCGGGTTCACCGAGCTGTCCAACGGGTTCGCCTCGGCCACCGATCCGGCTGCGCTGCAGGCGATCTGTGACCGGCTGGGCCCGGGCGCGATCCGGGTGTTCGCCGAACGCTGGTGGTCGATGTTGCCGCTGCCGCTGACCGACGCCGACCGCGCCGCCGGCTACTGGTGGGAGCTGTCGATGCGCCAGGTCGAGACCTCGCGCACCCTGGTTTTCGACGCGCCGCGGCGCGCCCGCGGATTCTTTGAAGCCTTGGTGGCCGACAACCTCGACATCGGCCGCCCGGAGGTGATCGAGCTGATCTTCCGACGGGGCCAGCGGCGGGGACGCCCGGCAGCCGGGGAGTACAAGACCAAGATCGTTACCTATGGCACCGAGGTCAACGTCAACGCCTTCTACCGGCACTCCCGCATCAAACAGTATTTGAAGGACGGGCGCGCGCTGCGGGTCGAGACCGTGATCAACGACCCGGGCGATTTGGGCTGCCTGCGCCGGTTGCAGCATCTCGACGAGCTGCAGACCCGCGCCCGTGCGGTCAACACCACCCTGCTCGATACTGAACGTGTCGGCCAGGGCTGCGTCCTTGCGAGTCCAGCCTTTGAGCGGATCGCGCGGCCCACCCTCACCGAGGATGGCAGGAGGGCCCCGGCCTTACGGTTCGGCGACCCTCGGGTCCAGGCCCTGGCCGGCGCCTTATGCACCAGCGTGCTCGCCGTCACCGGCATCACCAACAAGAGCCTTCGTGCCTTGATGACCGGACTGCTCGGCGGCACCGACTACACCATGAACCAGGCCAGCTACGACCTGGCCCGGCTCGCCCGCAACGGGCTCATCACCCGAGTCCCCGGCAAGAATCTCTACCGTCTCACCGGCGACGGGCTGCGGTTCGCGATCTTCTACACCAAACTGCACGACCGACTGCTACGACCCCTACTCGCCACCGACAAGCCACCCGCCCCGCTACCATTGCGAAAGGCATTGCACACCATAGACATTCACATCAACGAAACCATCGACCAGGCCCGACTCCTGCCGAAGGCGGCCTGAAAACTCAGGACAACCCTCGATCTTCTAGCGACCGAGGTTCGCTAGCGACCGAGGTTCGCTAGCGGATTCGGCGACTCTCAATCGACGTGATGTCCGATACGCGGAGGTGCTCCGATGGGGAAACGGCAGCTACCGGCAACACCGCGTTGCGGATAGCCGCCAATATCACCGGGTGATGGGCGGAATGATCGCCGGTGGGTGTGGCGATCAGGCGGGGCGGCTGCGACGTCCATTGCAGCCGGGCAAGGGCTGCCCGACCGCCTCTGGCAGTGAACTCCTCCGCATCCTCGGGCGAGGCAATCAGCGTCACGTCGGTTCCACGGTGGGCAAGCGTTGTCAGAACATGCTCCGGCAGCCACACGAGTCCGACCCGGCTCAACACCCGCAGGACGTATCGCGGGAGGTGATTGTGCATAAAGATCTTCGTCCGCTTCCGAGCCGGGTTGAGAAGTGCTATGAGGCGCGTTGTCCTGGATTCGGAGGGGCCGCCGCCCGTGTCACTAGCCGCGTTGGCTTGTAGCGCTTTTTTCCGGACGTTCCACTGCCGCAGCAAGGTGGGGGTGACGTGCCAATTCCACACCTGCGGGTTGACCAGGATCGCCGACCGCGAACCGATACTGCGGGCGGCTTGAGCGGCGTACCACGAGCCGGAGCAGATACCGACAAGCTCGAGTTGGCCGGCGTCTTGGCACGCATGTCTGGCCACCGCTATCGAGTCGCTGATGTCAGCCTTGGAAAATATCCTGCGCCAAGGGTCCCGGTTGATCTGGCCCGACAAGCCCTGTCCTGCCGGGTCCCAGCGCAAGGCCTGTGACCCGGCAGTTGCAATGCGACGTGACAATTCGACCCACTCCCGGGCGGGTCCAACGTGCAAGTCATTGGCCGTCACGAAGAACAACACGGTCTTTGCGGGCGCGGGACTACGGCGTCGTGGCAGCGTGCGGATGGCGAATAGGCCGTTCGGCTCGATTCGTTCGATGCTTTCGAAAACGTCGACCCCGTCGGGCCCTTCGGCCGGCATCGTCACCGTTGTCAGGTATTGGGGAACGGCGCGATGGGTGCGAGTGGGAACGTTTCCGTCGATCCACTCGACGATCGAATCGACCGCGGTGAAAGGGATCGGTACCAACACATCCCTCGGCCGGGCGCATTCCGGCAGACCGCCGGTAATGATCGAATCAACTCCCTCGGCCGACGCCAGGGCGGTGATGCGCCCGTCGGTCTCGGCTGGTCGTCCCACCAGAAGTACGTTGTCGACGCCATGGGCGCTGACTGGATTGGCACCCATCCGCAGCGCGGCGAATTCTGCGGCGGCGTGGTCGCTCAACCGCCCGCCCATGATTGACACTTCGCCGGGCGCAGGAGCGTCCTCGCCCACCGACACCCGGAACAGCGTGGTGTGTTCCCGAAGGTAACGCCTGCCCGTTCCATAGGGATCGAGGTAGACCACGCGCTTGACCGTGTGGGATTGGGCCAGGTACTCGTTGAGGATCAGGCACCCGGCACGTATGCCGATAGCGGTCGCCGACTCCGCGCCGATCAGCGTGAGGTAGTCGAGCGCGTGGCCCACGCTTGCCACCCAGTTGGCCACCGCGTCATCACGGACCTGAGCGTAGGCGGAATCACCCAAGCCCAGATAGTCAAAGCGCAGCACTCCGAAACCGCGGCGCGCCAGGCTGTCGGCGAGGACCCGTTGTAGTCGGACACTGTCCATCCCCTCCTTTCCGAGCGAACCACAGATCAGTACCCCGCCTCTGATCTGTTTATCGACCGGCAGATGAACCACGCCGAACAGTGGCGAATCAGACGGTCCGAAAAATGTCGGCACCTCTGTCGTCGTCAACGGCATGTTGCGCTGGCTCCATGGTCGGCTTCCGCCACTAGCGGATAGTCGTGCTCTTGATGTTATTTTGCTGATTTGCGACATTAGCGGTCACGAGTGCCGGCACGAGATTCTTACCGTTGCTGAACGGTGTCGACATGCCCTTCCTCCCGACGGCAACGTGGCTGGCGAAGGTCCGTCTGCACTAGCGTCGCGCGGGATTGCATGTACAACCCCGGATCCACGAGTTGGCCGGCAATGGTTGCTCCCATTCCGACGACAATCCTGCTGCCGACTACCGTCCCTGGGGAAACTTGCACGTTCGATGAAAGGAGGCAGTAATCGCCTATCTCTATGGGGCCGAGAGTGCAATCGTTGGTCTTCCTTAGCGTCCGGGCCGGCCAGCTCATCACGGAGATTCCGTGCGTGATTAACGTCGACCGCACACCACCAATTGCGCTGGTTGTCCCAACACGTATGCCACCGCTGCAATCGATGTAGTGGCGAGAAGTTATGTTGGAGTGAGGTCCCAGCTGCAGCAGGCAAGGGGCACCCGCTTCGCCCAGCAGTCGAGAAGCGGTCACCCAGTTCCAATGCATGATCTCTGTGTGTTCGCCTAGCGTGAGCGTCGCCAGATCCCTTATGACATTGAATGAGCCGATATATGCTCCGCTGCCAATGTCGACGTGGCCGACCCTCAAGACCAAACATGGGCCGATGCGCACCCCATCGCCAATGGCCCATCCCAAGCGACGGAGCAGAGCATTCTTTAGCTCACTGGCAGGGAGCGCCGCCACAATAATCACTAGCGCATTACGTACACTCACGTGTAGTCCTTCCTTGATCTATCACAATCGGGCCATTCCCAGTCTTTTCTTTACGGATCCGCTCTTGTTGGATCAGCGCCATACCTGGAAAACCTATCGCCATTAGCGGTAAGTTGACCCCGGCCTTTCCCGGCACTTTTGCTGCCGGGAGCCTGATTGGTTCTCAGGCGGCATTGTACGGCGACCCGTTGAGCGTGATGCCCGACAGCGTGTAGGTCTCCCGCGGCGCGTTCGCAAATAGAACCGGCTTCTGCGAATGCTGCTGGATGGCAATGTTACGGAACACGATATTGCTGACTGCGCCCCCGTTTGCGGTCACCACCGCGATGTTGCTCGGCGCCGACTCGGTAGTGTTGACGATCGTGAGATCGGAGAAGGTGACGTTACTGGTAACCGCCTCGGGGTTCTGTCCGTAGGCTACGAGCGCTCCCATCGCGTCGCCCGGGGCGGTATTGGCCGCGGTCACGGTTCCGCCCTCGATGGTGACACCATTGACCGACTGCAAGAAGAACGGGGCGCCCTCGGTGTCGACGAACACCCCAGCGCCGCTGGCACCGGACACTTGCACGTTGCGATACGTGATGTTCTCGCCGCCCCGTACCGTCACGCCATGGCCAGCCGTGGTGCCGTTGACGACCGGCGACTCGATGGTGATGTTGCGGCACGGCGGCTCGTTGACACCGACGAACTTTGGGCCATAGGAAACCACCGCGACACCGTCGTCGCCGGTGCGCTCGGTCAGCGGGTTGTTGACCTGGCCGTTGTTCGACCCGCGCGTCATATGGATACCGTCGGCGCGGCTGTCGCGCACCGTGACGCGGTTGAGCACAAAATTGCTTGCGCCGTCAAGGAGCACACCTGCACCTGCGGAGCCTGTGACTGTGATGTCATTGAGTCTGACTCCGTCGGCATGAAGAACGTAGAGCTTTTGCTGCTCGAGCCCGCTGTAGCGCTTGCCGCCGATCGGCGCGGTGAGGTTCAGGTTCGAGACCGAGACGCCATTCGCACGGATCTCCACCGCCGAGGTTAGGTCGTTGGTGGCCGCCAACGTCGCGCCGTTTCCTTCGATGTGCACGTTAGGCACGGTGATGGTGACCACGCCACCGTGCGGGTAAACCCTGCGGTCCAGAGTCAGGGTGGCGCCGGGTTGCACATTGTTGAACATCGCCTGCAGAGTTGCCGTGTCATCACCGGACGTGTCACTTCGGGCGGGCTGGACGTACCCAAAGGCGATACCAGCGACAAAGGAGATCATCGAGATCATCGCGACCATCCCTAGCGCTGGCTTACTCATCGCAGTCCTCCGCGGGCCACGCACACCGGCCGCGAGTCGGGCGACACGACTAATGCCCCCTGCTGGACCACGAGGCTCGCTCCGCGGAAGCCCCTCGTCGGTCTGCGGTCTGCTCTGCAAGCTGGTATCCCAATCTATGAATGCTTAGCGGCTGATCAGACAACCCTAAGTTTGTTTTCGCGTTGAATTCCAACGTATAGTATAGTATTGACGTCATCCACTCAAGCGCGTTGCCGGTGTACGAACAGATTGAGCGCGGCCCGGCCGCCGTACCTGCGGCCCATCGCCGGGTGGCCAGCTTCGTTAGGAGGGGGTCGGATTGTTTGGTCCGCCGGTGAACAAAGCTGCTGGTGAAGACATGGTGCCCAGCGGCCGGGCGAAGCAACGTCTTAGCACAGAGCTATGCCCGACGCCGGCTGCGCGCTACGGCCAGATCCTCGAGCAGGGCTCGGTATGACGAGCCTGACAACCCGCCGCCTGGACCGCGCCGCGGCACAGGTCGTCTTCGCCCTGATGCTGGCAGTTATTGTGGCCGTGGCACTTTGGTGGGGGTTTCTGCGTGAGAACGCGCCGATGCGCGCAGCGGGCATTCGGGTCCAAGCAGACTTCACCGCTATGCCCGACGGGCCGGCGCCGGACTATTTCGACGGCGGCCAGCCTACGACCATGGTGGTTAGTAACCCAGGCGACCAACTCAGAATTCAGCACGGTAGGTTGAGCTACCAACCCACAACGCAAGGGACCGCCACCGCGTTCTTCAGTTCGCCCGACCTCGGTTCGTCGGTAAAGGGTATGGGTGCGCGGTTTGTCTTCCGGCCCGGATCCGGTACGCCTGGCGCAATCGGCCTTACGGTGTCGCGAGGCATCAAGAAACACTTTCCACCGGTAACCGGATCGGTGCCGATTCACTTGGTGGTGACACCGATCAACTGGAACATCAGCGTCGTGCGGACTGACAACGCACCAGTGGAGGTGGTCGCGGCCGATAGTTTTCCACAACCACTGCGCGAAGACGGACAAACTGTCTACGAGGCACACCTGACCATCGACGGCGCTCAAGTCACCGTGGATTTGCCCGGAACTCACAGAATCGTGACAGATCCGCGCTTTTCGGAGTGGCAAGGAACTTTCGCCACGTTCGAGCTCTTCTCGAACCACGGAGCCACCGACTCGATCGGAGCTTTCGAGAAGATCTGGGCCACGGGCAAGAGGGACTGAGCCATGACCGAAGGTTCGTCGATGAGCAAGGTTCGCGCCGTCTCGAGCGGCGCCCACCAGGTCTTCTCTGGTCTCAGCAACGGCCTGGTCATCTATGCCGTCGCGGTGGTGACCGTTGCCCAGAATTTCGGCCAGATCGCGGTGCTTTTGACGCTGCTCGCCGCGGCCATCGGCGTCCTTCGCGGTGCGTTGGGCACACCGCTGCTGTTGATGGCGGGACGCGCCCGATCTGACATCCGGCGGGAGGGCTCGTTCGCGTTCACCAGTGCCCTACTGGTCAGTCCCATCGTCGCGAGCGTCATGTGGGCGGTTCAGGGGTCAGGAATCCGTCTGCCGGCAATATTGATCATTGTTGCGACACCGTTCGTGCTTGTGAAAGATGTTCTACGACAAGTGGCCATCGCCGAAGGCCGTCCCCGCGTTGCGACCCGCTGGGACGGCGTGTTTTTTGCCGGTTCGGCAGCGCTGTTGGTGGCGGCATGGCTGCACTTGCCGGTGGCAACCACCAGTTACCTCATCGGTGGATGGACCGCCCTTACCGTTCTTGCGTTGGTCGGCATGCTGATTGCTGTTCGCATTGCCCCGCGGCTGAGACAGTCCCCGGCTTGGATTGCCAAGGGCTGGAGGGATCGAGCACGGTACGGCATCGACTCCGGCCTCCAGCAAACGACAGCGTTCGCGGTGCTGCTCTTCACCGCTGTCGTTTTGAGTCCCGGGGCCACCGCCGCACTGCGCGGCGCCACGGCATTGCTGGCACCCGTGGCCATCGTGGTGAGTGCGATTCAATCGGGGGTGATCGCAGAGAGCAAGCGCCTAAACATGCCACCGGCGCAGACGTGGAGCTCTCTGGCCCGAATCACTCTGGTCTCGACGTCAGCGACAATCCTTCTTGGCCTGGTGCTGGCCCTCCTACCTGGCACTGTCGGTGAACTTGTGCTCGGCCCCACATTCGAAGCGACGCGAGCGATCATTTCCGTCGTCGCCTTTGGATATGCCATTGGAGCGTGGATCATTGCGCTGCCAATCTGGCTGCTAACCTCCAATCGAAGCGCTGATGCGCTCATGCTCAAGGCCAGTTACGCGCTGGTCATGGTCGTGACGGCACTCGGCGGTGCGGCGCTTTTCCGAACGGCGGTGGGGGTCGCGGTTGGTCTCGTGACAGCGACCACGTTCGTCACGGCGTTGGCACTGCTCCGGTTCAAGCCGTGGGCCACGCCGACCGGCCCCTCGAGACCGGACCGCCGCCAGCGGGTGGCACCGTATTCGTCGCATGCAGCGGGGGCTGTCGCCGCCCCCAACGACCTTGTGCAGGTCGGCATGCCAAGACCGCTGCCACTCGCGACAAGGCTGCGCCTGGGTGAGACGACACAGGTGAACGGGGCGCTTATCGCGCTGTTCGTTTTTGCCACGATGGCAGTGTTCGCCCCCGTAGCGATCATCCGCGCCACCGGAATTCCCACTCACGCGTCCTGGTTGTGGTCGCTTCCGGCGATAGCAATCTCCGCCGCACGGTTCGCCTTCTTGATAGGCAAGGGTGAACAGCGGCTGTTCGAAATGATGTTCTGGTGCTACAGCTACATTTTTCTGGGCTTGGCCCCACTGGCTCAGCTTCGACTAGACTTCTGGCCCCTCACCGTTCCCCGCATCGACGGCACCTACGTCGCCGCGGCCGGGCTGATCGTCCTCGTCGGATGTGGCGCATTCCTCGGCGGGGCCGGTTTTGACAGCGTCGGGTCAGTGCGGCGGCGTCGGAACGCCGAGCGCACCTATGACGTCGTCAAGCAGGTATTAACCATCAATTACCCACGCACCATTGCGCTTTCCGTGATTGCCATTGTCATCGACATCTACTTCCTCTCACACCTCGGCTGGACCATCTTTCTGCAGAGCCGTACGGAAGTAGCTATGGGCCAAAACGATGCCTGGGGGCAATCCGCCACATTCCCGATCATGCGAGGGGCTGCTGCGACGGCACCGCTCGTAGCCTTTCTAGCGCTGATACGCGTCCGTAGAGAAGCGAAGAGCGCACGTATGAGGGCGAGAATATCTCCTCAATTGTCATGCGCAGCAACATGGTGCTGCTCGTCGTCGTAGGTATTTTCCTGGCCGTCGTTATGAACCCGATATCCAACCCGCGTTACTACTTTGGCACGGCATTCCTTTCCGTTGCCACCGCGTTTGGACTATTTGCTACAAGGCAGCGTTTCCGCTTTACCGCGTGCGGGTTTCTGGTCGGGATGCTCCTGATCTTCCCGCTCGCCGACGCATTCCGCGGCAGCAGCGAGGGTCAGCTGAAGTCGACGAATCCCATCCAGTCGCTGCTGACAGGTGATTACGACTCCTTCGCGCAATTGATGAACGGATATCTGGTTGCCGCGCGGGACGGAATTGTGCCTTTGAAGCAATTCTCCGGTGTGCTGCTTTTTTGGGTGCCAAGGACTTTGTGGACCGCCAAACCGGAGGACACGGGGGGATACATCGCTGAGGGGCGCGGCTACTTCTTCACTAATTTATCTGCACCCTTGTGGATCGAGTTCTATCTGAATGGTAGCTGGGTGGTGCTCGCCGTCGGAATGTTCGCCCTGGGCTTCGCCCTGCATCGCTGGGACACCCGATTGAACGCTGAACTCAACCTCTACCGAATGCCAGGTCTGCTTGGATGCATTCTGCCGTTCTACTTGATGATTCTGCTGCGCGGCTCGTTTTTGCAGGCCACTACTACCCTGTGTGCCACGCTGGCGTTCTCAGCTTTCGTTTCGCAGCGAAAGAAGCCAAAGGCGCGACCTCGTGCGCCCGACGTCGTCCCCGAACTACTGCCCGGGTTGGGCGGGGAGCAGCTAAGGGCCGATTATGTCTGCGCGTAACACGCTGCGCGGCGCACGCCGCGCAATCAATGTGACTGTCGTCGCGGTGTTGGCGTCGACTGTCGTCGGCCTGGCCTACTACGGGTTGCGCAGCACCGAGCCCCCGCACGGCCAAGCCGAACCTCACCACGTCGCGCCGTTGGCCTCAATGATGTTCGACTACAAGCCCACGTTGCTCGTCGTCCGCGACTCGTATGCCATCATCTATCCCGATTTGGTCGCCGACCGCATGGGCTGGAGTTTGGCCCTCGATGGCCGAGACGGGACCGGCTTTGTCCGCAGCGTCGACATGCACAATCCTGAGCGCGTCCCGTTCATTGATCGCCTCGATGGCGATGTGGCGACCTACCGCGTCGACTACGTCCTCATCGACGGCGGTCGAAATGACCTTGGCGAACCACCGGAGCCGGTGGTGGCGGCAGCCGATGAGTACATCAGGAAGGTTCGCTCGGACTGGCCGAAGGCCAAGATCGTAATCATGCTTCCCGCCTCCGCCACGGCGGATGAGACAGCAAACTATCCCGCCGTGGCGGACGGACTTCGCCGCACGGCCGAAAGCGTGGGCGCGTACGTGATCGATCCCGTGGCGCAGGGCTGGTATCGCGACATCGATGTGAAGCCACTGCTGGGGCAGGACGGCACCCACCTCAACGGCAACGGTGAGACCTACTGCGCCAACAAGATCATCGAGAACCTGAAGCTAATGGGGTTCGGATCATGACGGATATGGTCGCGTTGCTCGCCCTCATGCGCAGCAAATCCTTGGTGCTGATCACATGGACCTTATTGGGCGCTGCCGCTGCCGGCCTGATCAACTTGATGCTGCCGGTGGTCTATGAGGCAACCACGAAGATTGTCATCGCGACGCCGTACTGGAACGACTCCACCGCGGTTATCCCCGATGAAACAGCGGGGGATGCGGGTGGGGGCTACGCCACGCAAAACTCGCAGACATACGGTGACGAATTCAGCCAGCAGCGCATGGGGAGCTACGCACGGCTGGTGTCAACACCGCTGGTCACTGACCGCGTTAAGGAACGATTGCGGCTGGGCCAGTCCGGGGAAGACCTCGCCAAGAAGGTAACCGGCCGCATGGTCCCCGACACGGTGGTATTAGAAGTGCTGGCCCAAGACGCCTCCCCGGTGAAGGCGGCGATGATCGCCGATGCGACTGCGCAGCAAACCATCGACGTCATCAAAGAACTCGAGCGCCCGCCCTATACCACTGTGTCTCCGGTTCAACCGGTGCTCACCGAACCGGCGTCCGTTCCGTCATATCCCCTCTCGCCGCGAACACTGCCGAACATCGCGTGCGGAGCGATCATCGGGTTCCTGTTGGGGTTGGCCTGGCTCGCCGTGTATGCCGCCCGGCGAGAAAGCCCGGAGCTAGTGCGATTCCGGGGCGACGGCACCCGTACCGGTGAACTCCCGGGAGTGCTCGGTGTGCTCAATGCCGAGGACCACCTAACTCTCGACGAGGTCCACCACGACGCCAAGCTGCTTCGCTTGGAAATTGCCAACCGCCTAACTGAGGCCGAAGCTCACTCGTTCGTGATCACATCGCCCCGGGCCACCCCGGCGACCAGCATTCTCGCCGCGTTAATCGCGACCGCCTTCACGGAAGCAGGATCGCCCACCGTCGTTGTATGCGCCGATTTCACCGCCCGACACGACGACTCGACCGTCGGCCTGGGCGACCTACTCTGCACACCGTTGGCTCTGGACTCGGCCATCCAGTCGGACGAGCAGAGCGGAATCGGCTGGATTCCGGCGGGCACCGCGCCGGCGAATCCGACAAAAGAACTTACCGGCTCGAAGATGCGCAACCTTCTGATCGACCTGTCCCGTCTTTACCGGTATGTCATCGTGGTCGGCCCGGCGGTACTGGAGTCGGCCGATGCCGTCGACGTGGCGAGCCAAGTCGGCGCATCGATCCTGGTCGACCCGGTGCCGCAAACCGCCGCGGCGGAGCTCCGGGAAAGCGAAAGGCTGCTCGGCTTAGCCCAGGGCACGTGCCTGGGACGGGTGATTGTTGCCGATCGGGAGTTCACAAAGCATGTCGAGATGCCGCAGTTCGATCCCCGACGTGAACCTGCATGAGTCTGTCAAACAACGCGAGCGGAGAACAATGGAGCTATTGACAAGAGGCTGGACGAGGTTCCGGCAGCGATGGCCGATCGTGTTTGCGTGCCTGGCCGTCGCCGTACTTGGTGTGACGGTTTACCATGTCAGCGCCGAAAAGAATTACGTTGCGACCACCGAGTTGTTCCTCCGGGCCCCGGATGTGAAGACGTCCATGGGTGCATACCAGGGCGATCTGTTCTCCCGGCAGAGGGCGCAAACATACGTCAAGATGTTTCACAGCGAAGAGCTGGCACAAATGGTGGTCGATAGTGGCCTGAATATCACGGCACAACAGCTTGCGTCCAAAGTTTCAGCGACCCCGGTGAAAAGCACGGTGCTGATCGATGTTTCAATCACCGATAACAATGCTCAGCACGCGGCCAATTCGCCAACGGATACGGCGACGTCCTGGCCTCCTACATCGCCAAAATCGAAAACGTCGCGGGTGACCCGAGAGTTGGGCCCCTGGTTAAGGTGGTGACAAGGGCGGATCCGGCCGGCGCCAAGGTTTCTGGATATCCGACGTCGATGGTCGCGTTCGCGGCTCTCACCATGGCCCTGCTCATTGCGACCAGCGTCATCTGGTTCCTTGAACGCTTCGACAACAAGGTGAGGTCGCGACGCCAGGTCGAGGAAATCACCGGATGTGACATCA
>CAVSSC010000029.1:0-12958 GCA_963730415.1 uncultured Actinomycetota bacterium
GCTTTCTGCAACTGTGGCGGCGTCGCCATCCACGCGCATCAGCGTAAACCGATTCGCCACTGCGACGAAGGAGTGCGCCGACTGGCTTGCGAGGCCCGGATGTCAGCAGCACGATGTCACAACAAATCCTGACTCCAATCGCACGACGCTCCTGAGCGATCGCCCAAGCGGTGACGTATCGCCCGGCGCCTACAGAGGTCGAGGCGCTGCCGCGGCTATCTCGACTGGGTGTTGCTTATAAGTGACCGCCCAATTTAGGGTCCGTTGATGACCGCATCCGAACGACCGAAGACGCGGGACTCCACCACTCGCGACATGCTGATCGACGCAACGATTCAGATCATGGTCGAGGAGGGTTACGCCGCAGCCACGTCGCGCCGGGTAGCGGCCAAAGCCGGTGTCAAACCCGCATTGGTGCACTACTACTTCCCCACCATGGATGGGCTGTATCTAGATGTCTTCCGTCGCGGCGCCGCCGCCTACCTGGAGCGCCAAAAGGATGCGTTGGCCTCTGACCGCCCATTGCACGCCTTCTGGGACACGCTCATCGAACCCAAGGACACTCGGCTGCTGTTGGAGTTCATGGGACTTGCCAACCATCGCAAGGAGATCCGTGCCGAGATCTCGGCCTGGCAGGAGCGATGGCGCGAGATGCAAATCACCGCGCTGAACTTCATCGTGCGTGAACATGACCTCGACACAACTGAATTCCCGCCCGCGGGTATCGCGGTCGTCATCGCCGCGATCGGTCGCACGCTCATCTTGGAGCAGGCGCTTGGCACCACGAGCGGTCACGAAGAGGCCGTCTCGCTGGTCAACAGATTCATCGACCGATTCGAGATGCCGAGTTAACCCCATTCAGGGCAGGACGACCCGCAGCCGCTCCCAGCCCCGGACTGTCGATGTCGAGGCCAATTGTGCTGTGTTGTAGTCGATGTCCCATTCGGGCCAGCGGTTGAGGATCTCGTCCAGCGCGACGCGGCCCTCTAGGCGTGCCAGGTTTGCGCCAAGGCAGTAGTGCAGGCCCTTGCCGAATGTCAGGTGCGAGATGTTGTCGCGGTGGATGTTGAAGGTGTCCGGGTCGGCGTATCGGCGGTGATCGCGATTGGCGGCACCAAACAGCAGCAGCATCGCGCTGCCGGCCGGAACCGTTGTGCCATAACACTCGAAGTCCGAAGCCATCCATCGAGCGACATGGGGCCCGGTTGGCTCGAACCGCAACGTCTCGTCGACGGTGCGGTTCAGCAGTGACCGATCTTGGTAGACCTCGCGGCGCTGGTCGGGATGCTCGGCGAGAACCTTGGCCAGCCAGCCAATCAGCCGACCGGTCGTCTCGTTGCCCGCGCCGGCGACGACCTGGGTGTAATGCAGCACCTCTTTGCGCGTCAGCTTTCGGTGCACGCCCCGCTCGTCGTCGAACTCGACATTGAGCAGCATCGTCATCAAGTCGTCGGAGGGGTTCTTGGATCGCCATTCGACGTAGTCGGCATATACCCGGCCGTCGGCGATGGAGTCGGCGTCGGCGACCTTGAGCGGTGCACCCGGCTTGGTGCGCAGGTTGGCATCGTTGGCGTCACGAACCGAGATCTGCTCGGACTCAGGGATTCCCAAGAGCATGCCGATCACTCGCATCGGCATCATCGAAGCGAGCTCGGCTATGATGTCGAATCCCCCTGACCCGACGAGCGGGTCCAAACAGCGGATGCAGTACTGCCGGATCTGGTCCTCGAGCGCGGCCATTCGGCGCGGGGTGAACACACGCGACATCAGGGCGCGCAGGATCGAATGCTCGGGTGGATCCTGAAACATCATGACGCCGCCGGGCATGTCGAATTTCGACTGGATCAGCTCGAGGATGTCACTTCGGCGGTTGGAGAAGACCTGCCAGTTTGCCAATGCCTGTTCAACGTCGGAATATCTTGACAGAGACCAAAAGTCGTACCGTTCGTTGTAGTAAATCGGCGCCTCTTCGCACAGCCGCGCGTAGGTCGGATACGGGTCGGCAATGATGCCGACGTCGTAGGGGTCGTAGTACACGGCCGTGTCGTTTGCGACAGTCATCGCTGGTTTCCTTACTTCAGACAGCTGCCGGCATCCACTGGGAGCGCGACACCGGTGATGTACCGCGCTTCATCGGAGGCCAGGAACAATACGGCGTTGCTGATGTCTTCGGGGGTCACCCAAGGGATGGGCAGGAAGTGGAAGCTCTGGCACACCGGCGCAAGATCATCCGGCCCGGGGTTCTCCAGGTCCGGCCGAAAAGCGCGGTAGGTCGCCTCGTTCATCAATAGGGGCGAATTCACGTGTGTCGGGAGAACGGCGTTGACCCTGATCATGCGCTGGCCCAATTCGACGGCAAACGCACGCATCAGGCCAATCACACCGTGCTTGGCCGCGACGTAGTGGCCAACGTGCGGATAGGCCTTAAAACCGGCCACCGAGGACGTCAAAATGATGGAGCCGCCGCGATCGGCTTTCAGGATGTGTGGAACCCCGGCCTTCACCGTCTTCCAAACACCGCTGAGATTGACGTCGATCATCTCCTGCCACAGCGCCTCGTCGGCCTTATGCAGCTTTCCTGCCGTCGTACCGATGCCGGCGTTCGCCACGATGACGTCCAGGCGCCCCAGCTCTTCGACACCGCTGTCAACGGCGGCTCGCAATGCGTCGAAATCACGAACGTCGACTTCAGCGGTGACGACGCGGCCTCCGGCATCTTTGACCATTCCCGCGGTCATCTCGAGATCTTCCGGCGTCGCACCGGATGCGGGCGATGCCTCGAATTTCCGGCAGATGTCGACGGCGATGATGTCGGCACCCTCCTGCGCGAGCCGGACGGCGTGACTTCTGCCCTGCCCCCGTGCCGCGCCGGTCACAAAGGCGACCTTGCCGTCCATCCGGCCCATTGCCACCTCCACCCAGCGGTTTTTGGGCGATCGCCCAAATTTATGGCGCACGCCATGTCTAGCAGCACCACGATGAACGCGTCAAGAGCTCAGGGCAGCATCGATCAGCGTGGCCGCGGCCGCCCCCGTTCATCGCGACGGCGGTCGAGAGATGATAGCCATCGTGACACTGAGCAAGGACTCAACCGGGCTGGTGCTGATCGATCCATACAACGACTTCATTTCCCCCGGCGGCAAGGTCTGGGATCGACTGCAGGACGTTATCGAATCGAACGATTGCGTTGGTCATATGAAGCAGCTGCTCGATGCCGCCCGAAGTGCGAATATCCGCGTTTTTTATGCGCTGCACCGTCGCTACCGCCCTGGCGATTACGAGACTTGGAAATACATAGCGCCGGTTCAGAAGGCAGCTTGGTCACGCAAAACCTTCGAATACGGCACCTGGGGTGGCGAGATCCGCAGCGAGTTCGAGCCGCAATCCGGCGATATCGTTGCTCACGAGCATTGGTGTTCGAGTGGTTTCGCCAACACCGATTTGGACCTGCAACTCAAACGGCACGGAATTCATCAGGTCATCATCATGGGACTGATAGCCCATACCTGCGTCGAGGCCACCGTTCGATATGCCGCCGAGCTTGGCTACCAAGTCACAATGGTGCGGGATGCAACGGCGGATTACTCAGACGTAGAGATGCGCGCCGCGCTCGAAGTCAACATCCCGAACTACGCGACCGCGGTCGTGAGCACGGACGACGTGGTCGCCTCGATTTCGTCCCTTTGAACGAACCGGTTGGCCGCTCGATAGCGGCCGCCGTGTTGGATCCGTGAAGATTTGCCACCCGGGTGTGAAGGCTTCGTTAAGAATGTGGCCGATTGCGCATCTGACCAGCACCGTAGAGGTATGACGCTCTTCGAGCTGCTTCCGTCGCTGAGGCACGGGTTGAACCCGCACCTCGATCGCGCGATCTGGCCGCTGAGCGCCTACGTCGACGATCTGGACCGGCTGTGTGTCGGCGGAGTGGCCGCCACTGAGATCGCCGCTGAGTTCGGCACGCCCACCTACGTGGTGGATGAAGAAGACTTCCGGGCCCGCATCCGCTGCTATCGCGCCACGCTTCCCGACGCGGAGCTGGTCTACGCCGGTAAGGCGCTTTTAAGCGTCGCGGTGGCCAGGTGGGCCGCGGACGAAGGTGCCGGCGTGAATGTCTGTTCGGCTGGCGAACTGGCCACCGCGCTGGCCGGCGACGTCCCGCCGTCGCGGATCATTCTGCACGGCAACGCGAAGACGGCCGGCGAGCTGCATGATGCCGTCGCCGCCGGCATCGGGCGGATCGTGATCGACTCACCGAGCGAGATCGCGCTGCTCGCCTGCCGGGTGCGTCATCGTCAGCGTGTACTGATCCGGGTCATTCCGGACATCGGCGCGGCCGACACCGGGACGATGGACCAGAAATTCGGCTTTGCGCTGTCGGGGGGCCAGGCGGCCGGCGCGGTCAAGCGCGTCCTGGACCAGCCGTGGCTGGACCTAGCGGGGCTGCACTGCCATCTGGGGTCGCAGCTCACCGACGCTGCGCTCCACGGTGAGGCGATCCGGCAAATGATCGCCGTGATGGCCGAGGTCCGTGACCGCCACCAGGTCGTGCTCACCGAGCTCAACCTCGGCGGCGGACACGCGATCCCGTACCTTTCCGGCGACCCGGAACTCAACCTGCGGTCGCTCGGGGCCGTCATCGAGGACGCACTTGGATCCGCCTGTGCGGAACACCGATTCCCTCGCCCACAGATCGTTATCGAACCGGGGCGAGCGATCGCCGCACGCGCCGGGATCACCCTCTACCGGGTGATCGCCGTCAAACGCCAGCCCAGCGGGCGCACCTTTGTCGCGGTGGACGGCGGCTTGGGTGACAACCCGCGGGTTGGGCTCCGCGGCATGAAATATACGGTGGCACTGGCTAACCGGCATCTGCCAACCGCGACTACACCGGTCACTGTGGTGGGCCGGCATTATGAGGCCGGAGACGAAATCGCCCGCGATGTCGAGCTGTCCGCCGACATTCACCCCGGCGATCTGCTGGCGGTGGCCGGTACCGGCGCCTACCAGCACTCGACGGGATCGAGCCGCAACCTGGTGGGCCGCCCGCCACTGGTCGCCGTCTCCAACGGCCGGTCTCGTGAACTGGTGCGCCGGGAAACGGTCGCCGACCTGCTGGCTCGCGACTGTGGCTGGCCCGGCCACGAGTTGGGCGGCGAATGATGGTATCTGACACGGCTGTTCGCGTCAGCGCCAACCGTTGGACACAAGCCAACCGTTTGACACAAGTAGGTGCGCGAACGTTGGCTGGTGCGGCGTCGTTCCGTGTCACGGCTGCCTACGCCGTCATGTTGCTTGCGGTCTCTCTCATCCTCACGGCGCTAGGTCCGCATACGCGCGACCTCGTCGTGAGTGAAATGAGCACCAACTTGCACAATCTGGCGCACGGTCACGTGGGCACCCTGGTTGGTAGCGCATTTGTCAACGAGGGCGGTGATGTCTATTTGTGGCTGCCGGGACTGGTGTGCTTGCTGGCGTTGGGCGAACTTATTTGGTGCAGTAGGGGTTTGCTCATTGCATTCGCGGTCGGTCATATCGGTGCCACGTTGATCGTCGCGGTAGGGCTGGTCGCCGCTGTTGAGACGGGGTGGCTGCCGTTCTCCGTTGCGCGCGCCACCGACGTCGGGATCAGCTACGGCGCGGTTTGTGTTTTGGGGGCCCTGACCGCATCGATACCCTCACGCTGGCGGCCGGCCTGGGTCGGTTGGTGGCTTGGGACTGCAGTGGCAGCAGCCTTCACCTTCGGAGCGGACTTTACCGCCGTCGGCCACGTTCTAGCGCTGCTGCTCGGCATTGGTTTGTCCTTCCGGTTGCGCTCGATAGTGCGCTGGACACCCATGCACGTGGCTTTGCTCGTCGTCGCTGTCGCCTTCGGCTATTTCGTCTTGTCGGGATTGTCGTCGTTGGCGGTACCTGTCGGGGCGTTGGCAGGAGCGCTGATCGCCCTCCTCGCCAGTCGGGTATTGCGGTCGACACCCATTACTGATCCGATAATCGGGTAGCGGTCGCGGAGCCTCGCGGTTACCTTCACTCGCCGTCCCGGGGCCGTGAAGCCGACGTCGGATCGACGAGGGGACCTGCGAGATGAAGGCAGTGACCTGCACCAATGCGAAGCTCGAGGTAGTCGACCAGCCAACCCCCACGCCGGCCAAAGGGCAGTTGCTGATCGACGTGCTGCGCTGTGGCATCTGCGGATCGGACCTGCATGCACGTCACCATTGCGACGAACTCGCCGACGTGATGGCCGAATCCGGCTACCACGCCTTCATGCGATCGAATCAGCACGTCGTCTTCGGACACGAGTTCTGCGGTGAGGTGCTCGATTACGGCCCCGGCACCCGCAAAGCCCCGCGGCCGGGCACACCAGTCGTTGCCATGCCGCTGCTGCGGCGCGGCAAAGAGGTGCACGGAATCGGGCTGTCGACCATGGCGCCGGGCGCCTACGCCGAGCAGCTTCTCGTCGAACAGTCACTGACGTTTCCCGTCCCGAACGGGTTGGCGCCCGAGATCGCTGCGCTGACCGAGCCGATGGCCGTCGGGCGGCACGCCGTCCGGCGCGGCGAGGTGGGAAAGGGCGACGTCGCGATCGTGATCGGCTGCGGGCCGATCGGCCTTGCGGTGATCTGCATGCTGAAGGCGCACGGGGTGCGCACCGTGATCGCAAGCGACCTCTCATCGGGCCGGCGCGCGCTGGCGACCGCCTGCGGAGCCGATACCGTCGTTGATCCTGCGCAGGACTCGCCATACACGACGGCCGCGAGCCGCGGACACTTGCAAAGCATCCTCGATGCGTTCGACCTCGCGGTCGGCACGATCGAAAAACTCCAAAAGCTGCGGCTGCCCTGGTGGCACCTTTGGCGCGCCGCCGAAGCTGCCGGCGCCGCAACGCCCAAGCACCCCGTCATCTTCGAATGTGTCGGTGTCCCAGGCATGATCGACGACATCATCACGAGCGCACCGCTATTCTCACGTGTCGTCGTGGTCGGGGTCTGCATGGGCGCGGACCACATCCGGCCGGCCATGGCGATCAACAAAGAGATCGACCTGCGGTTCGTGCTCGGCTACACCCCGCTTGAGTTCCGCGACACCCTGCACATGCTCGCCGACGGCAAGGTCAACGTCGCACCGCTCATTACCGGGACGGTCGGGCTACCCGGCGTAGGAGCCGCGTTCGACGCCCTCGGGGATCCCGAGGCGCACGCGAAGATCCTGATCGACCCCAAGAGCAATGCCGCGAGCCCTCAGCCTGTCGGCTGAAGGGCGAGTTCGTCGACGCTTCCTTCTTCAGGTCTGTAACACGGCTGGGCTGAACACGTTTCGGTTCGCCCGGAGTTCTCGGGGCGCCACCGTACTACTTCATGGCCCCGTCAGTGTTTCGATCTGGTAGCGGCTGGCAGTCCAGGGTGGGGAGTCGGGGGTAGGTGTGACGGTGATAGTTATTTGGGCTTTGCCTGCGGTGACAGATTCTGGCACGAGGTACGTGTCATCAAGCCAACGGTGAGAGTTGTTGCTGCGTGGCTCTAACCAGTTCCCGGCGGGTACGCCGTCAATAGCAACGTCTACTGATTGATAGCCGGTTGTTTGATCCGACGTGCGGCGCAGCAGGATGCCGTGGTTGTCCGGGGGGATCTCGACGTGGAATGTGATGGCAGCGTGGGTGGTGCGGACTAACCCGATGATTGGGCGGATGTCGTCGTTCCCCTCGTATGAGCTGATCAGCACTTGATCGGTGGCGTCGGCGTCGGTGTAGCCGTGCAGGAGTCGGCTGACAGGATCGCCTGCGTTGACTTCGTCGCCGGGTGTAATGGTGTCGTTCGGTTGTGTGTAGAGGAATGCGGTTGAGCTGTAGTCGGGTTGGACCATGTTGCGTTTGCCGTGCTCAATGCCGAATCGAATTGCGGAATGGTAGTCGATAGCGTCGGCGAGCATGAGCCGATAGGCGGCGACACAGTAGTCCGCGCATCCGCCAGTGGCCGTGCGTTGATCGGGTTGGCCGGTGAGCGGATCGCTGAAGCGGGTGCCGTTTTTGAAGTACCAGCCACCCTCGTAGAAGTCCTCGGTGCCGGTGCCGTACCACTGGGGCGACGCGGAACCGTCTGTGTACACGCGTTCGGCTCCTTCGAGAAAGTAAGGGGCATCGTCACTAAACGACGTTTTGATCCGGGAACCGCGAATGGTGTGGCTGACGCCGACGAATTTGCCGTGGCCAGGTTCATCGGCGAACAACCAGTCCTGACCGAAGGTCGTTGGTCCGGCATGCGAGCGTGCGGTGAAGTAGCCAGCGCGGCCGCTGGCCAGCGCGGGTGCCCACTGGGGGTCGGGTGTGGTCACGACGTCGCTGTCGATCCCCGGTACGGGATTGTCGGTTGTGTTGACCAGGGTGATGTGGGCTGTGCGGGCGAAAGGCATCGGCCACCACTCTGACAACGACAACGGCCCCCCGGGTTGTCGGATTGTGGCGAACATCAGCGATCGCACGTTGCCGGCGCCCAGTCCGGCGCCGAAGAATTCCCCAAGTGGCGAGTCGACCATGGTTCGGCCGTCGAACTCGATCTGGAGCCGCAACCCGGTCAAGAGTTCGATCCGTCGGTTCCGGTAGCTGCAGGCGCAGCGCCGAGATGATGCCCGAGCCCGTCGATTCCGCGATCGTCAGCCCCGTCGTCGGCGGGGAGGTCGACGACGCGATGGTTGTGCATTGCTGTAGGTGCTGTCGGTTTGGGGTCGATGGTGCCCGCTGCGCGGAGGGTGGCGATCACGTCGAGCGCGGGGTCCGACGGCGAGAAGGTGGTCACGCCGTCGGCGGTCGAAAACTCGGCGATAGTCGACGTGGTAGTACTGCAGATTCGATGCGACGCTGATCCGCATCGAATGCCGGTACGGCATCGGCACTTTGATGTAAACACCTCCGGGCGACTGCGCGGCGTTGGCCACCAAAGGCCACACGAAAGGCGCACCCAGCGCACCATCGACCAACGATTGCAACGGCGCGTCGATCACCGTCTGTCCATCCAGGTCGATGCGGATCTTTCCGATGCGGGTCACATTGCCGCTGTCGCGGGTGAACCAGATCGAATCAACCTCGCCGGCGCCGCGATCCTCAGCGATCACACAGCCGGCGCCGCCGGAAGCCAAACATCCACCGCTGCCGTTGTCGTTACCGGTGGAGATGTCGAAATTACCGCCGCTTCGATCGAAGCTCGACAACTCGAGAGTCTGTGTGTCGGCGCTCAGATACGGCAACCGATCCAATCGACGGTAGGTGTCCCAACCCACGGTCCGTTCGCTAAGTCCTGCGATATGCGGCTCAGCAGGCGCTCTGCCCGCCGCGGCGACAGCGGCAATCCCCAACAGCAGTAATGCGAACATTGCAGACAACGCTCGAACAGCCAGCGGCATAGCAACAAAGGCTACTTTTCTCGGTCGGGTTTGCGTGGACATTCGTTACGTTGTAGATGTGAGAGCGAAACACCGATCTACACAGTGTAATTCGGGTCCGCTGTCGCGACGGCGTTCAGGCGTGGCGGGCTGCCTCCTGGGCGAGTTGCACGCGCGAGGTGAGGCCGAGTTTGGTGTAGACGTGGGTGAGGTGGGTTTGCACGGTGCGTGGTGAGACGAAAAGCCGTGTGGCGATGTCGTTATTGCCCAGCCCTTCGCTGACGAGGCAGACGACCTCGCGCTCGGCGGGGGTGAGTGAGGCCCAGCCGCTGGCGGGGCGCTTGCGTTCGCCGCGGCCGCGCTGTGCGTAGGCGATCGCCTCCTCGGTGGACAGGGCCGCGCCCTCGGCCCACGCGGAGTCAAAGCCATTCTCGCCCATGGCGTCTCGCAGCGCCGCCACCGAGGCTTCGTAGCCGGCGTCCCAGACCTTCAAGCGAACCGCACCCATGTGCAGCCGGATAGCCTTTGCCGCGCCGAAGAGCCGAGCGGCTTCGCGGTGACCGCCATCTCCACCGGCCAGAACGGCAAGGCATTCGAGATTGTCGGGAACGAACAGGTACGCGCCGGTGGTCGCTGCGAGTGCGAACGCGTCGTGGGCGTCGCGCTCGGCCTGATCTGGCTCACCCTGCGCGATCGCCACACGCGCGCGCGCCGTCAGCGCCGCCGACAGGTAATAGCTAGTCGCCATAGTGACGGCTTCGTCGGCCTCGCGGCGGGCTGCGACCACATTCCCGCCCGCTAGCGCGGTGTACGCATTCCAGACGCGCCGCACCGCCGCCGTCTGGGGCCGGGCACTTAGCTGCGGCCAGGCCACGATCGCGTCCTGCGCCGTCGCAACATCGCCGGCTGCCAGCGCGGCGATGGCCAACACCGCATAACCCATGGCCGCGAAGAGACCACCGACCTCGGCGGCCGCCTGGATGCCTGCATCGGCGGCGGCCCGGGCCGCATCCGTTTCACCCTGATACGCCAGCACAAGGCCCTGCATCGCAAGACTTTCCGCCTCAAGGAGCCCATCGTGACCTGCCTGGGCCTCGGCCACCAGCTCGGCGAATTGTGCGGCGGCTTCAACCAGATCGCCCTGGAATACCTGGGCCCATCCGATGTAGTAGCGGCACCGGCGCGAGTCGTACCAGTCGCCCATTGCGTCGGCGAAGTCGCGTCCTTCTTCGGCGGCTGCGCGCGCCGCGATCGGCACACCGGCGTTGATCGCTGCAGCGGCCTGCGCGGTGAGAATCTGGCTGAGCCGCCAACGGTCGTCCAACTCCCGGGCCAGGCCGAGCGCCTCGGCGAAGTACGGCTGGGCCAGGTCGGCGGTGACGACTGTGGCGACATAGCCGCAGTCGGTCAGCGCTCGGGCCAACAGGGCCGGGTCATTGACCTCGCGCGCGATCGCCAGGGCCTGCTTGGCCTGATC
The DNA here is from genome assembly GCA_963730415.1 of uncultured Actinomycetota bacterium. Taxonomy (GTDB): domain Bacteria; phylum Actinomycetota; class Actinomycetes; order Mycobacteriales; family Mycobacteriaceae; genus Mycobacterium. The sequence goes on from CAVSSC010000029.1 coordinate 10,850, forward strand.
CATGCTGTTGGCGTCACCCACCCAGATGGCGAGCATGGCGCGGTCAGCGAGCGCCCGCGCCCGCACCGCGGCCGCCACCCCGGGGTCCTCCGCGTCGAGGTCGGCAAGGGCGGTGTCGAACCAGGCCAACCCTTCACGGAGACGGCCCCGTGCTCGCCACAGTGGCTGCAGCGACGACGTCAGCGCCAACGCGAGCTCGACGTCGGAGTTCTCGCGGCTCCATGAAAATGCGGCCCGCAGGTTGTCGATCTCGGTTTCGGCCTGCTCGAGGCGCTGCTCGTAATCATTGCCTGCCGGCGCGTCAAGCAGGGCGGCCATGGCCGTGTAGTAATCACGGTGACGTGAGCGCACGCTGTCGGCTTCGCCCGACTCCCCCAGTTTTTCGGCAGAGTATTGCCGCACCGTCTCCAACAGCCGGTAGCGGGTTCGGCCCCGACTCTCGTCGGCCGCCACCAGCGATTTGTCCACCAGCAAGGTGAGCAGATCCAGCACCTGATAACGCTCCACGTCACCGCTGCCGGCGACCGCCTGGGCAGCGGCAAAGTCAAAGCCGCCCAGAAACGCCGCAAGCCGGCGAAACAGCACCCGCTCAGGCTGGGTCAACAGCGCGTGCGACCAATCCACCGAGGCGCGCAACGTCTGCTGACGGCGCACCGCGGTGCGCGCACTACCGGTCAACAGCCGGAACCGGTCATGCAGCCCGGCGAGGATCTCGACAAGCGATAACGCGCGCACCCGTGCCGCGGCCAGCTCGATCGCCAGCGGCATCCCATCCAGGCGCCGGCAGATCTCCGCGACGACCGCCGCATTGTCATCGGTCACGGCGAAGCCGGTCTGAGCCAGACGCGCGCGGTCAGCGAACAACTCGACCGCTTCGTCGCGAAGGGACAGCGACGGCGCCCGCCACGTCGCCTCACCGGTTACCCCGATCGGTTCACGACTCGTCGCCAGCACGGTCAGCCCCGCCGCCCCACCCAGGAGAGCGACGACTAGCTCGGCGCACGCGTCGAGCAGGTGTTCGCAGTTGTCCAGCACTACTAGCATCTGACGGTCGCGAACAAACCGCAGCAGCGTATCCATCGTCGAGCGGCCAGGCTGATCGGGCAGCCCCAGTGCGCGCGCCACCGTCACCGGCACCACCTCGGGATCGGTGATCGGCGCCAGATCCACGTACCAAACACCGTCGGCATATTCGGCCGCTAACTGGCTCGCGACTTGTACCGCCAGGCGCGTCTTCCCTACCCCGCCGGCTCCGGTCAGGGTGACCAGCCGATTCTCCGCCAACAGCTTGCCCACCTCGGTCAGCTGGGGGCCGCGGCCCACAAAGCTGGTGAATTGCGACGGAAGATTCTGCGCAGCAACACTTTTCGGCGTGCGCAAGGGCGGGAACTCGTTGACCAGGTCGGGATGGCACAGCTGCACCACTCGCTCCGGGCGGGGCAGATCACGCAACGGGTGGGTGCCCAGATCGGTCAGCCAGGCGCCCTCAGGTAGCCGATCGACCACCAGCGGTTCGGTCGCTCCCGACAACAGAGTTTGGCCGCCGTGGCCCAGATCGCGCAGCCGCGCCGTGCGGTTGATCGTCGGGCCGGCGTAGTTACCCTCATCGCGCAGCTGCACCTCACCGGTGTGCACCCCGATGCGCAGCCGGATCGGGGCCAACGGCGCCCGCTGCAACTCCAGGGCAGCGGCCAGCGCATCGGACGCGCGCGCGAACGCCGCCACAAAACTGTCACCCTCACCCTGCTCGACCGGGCGCACACCATCGTGTGTGGCGATGATGTCCGACACCGCCTGATTCAGACGAGCAACGGCCGCGGTCATCTCGCCGGGCTGGGTCTCCCACAGCCTTGTTGAACCCTCCACGTCGGCCAACAACAGCGTCACCGTGCCCGTCGGCAAAAGCCCGCTCACGCCCAGATCGCTCCAGTTCACCAGCGGCGTCTCCGCCCGCGGATCAATCTCGCTCATGCTAGCCAGCATGCGGCCACCACGAGGCCCAAAACATCAGCGAAAACGCGCAGAGCCACCGACTTCCTACGCGGATTTCTCCCAGGTTCACTCCGCTTGAGATCCGTGTCGCGGCTTGGCTGCACCCGTTTCGGCTCC
>CAVSSC010000030.1:0-65128 GCA_963730415.1 uncultured Actinomycetota bacterium
GAGATGGAACGCGAATTCCGTTACCCCGAACGGCGTTTCCAGCGTGTCTCCACGCGAAAGCGTTCCCGATGAGCCTTCCCCCATAGCTGCGCTGCGAGGAGTTACCGCGCCTACGCGCGGTGTCAATTCAACACCCCACGCCGGTTTCGGCAGCCGGTTATAAAGGCCGTTACCGGTTATTTATCAAGCCGGGCGTTTATGGGTTAGTCGACGGTTTGCAGCGGCACCACGACCGTGTGTGCCGATCCCGGAGGCGGTGCCATCTCCTTCTGCACGGGTTGCGCCATACATCCCGTAGGTAGCAACAACGCGACCAGCCCCGCGGCCAGTGCGGCAGCTTTCAGAGTCTTCTTGCTCTTCGCGTTCATCGATCTGCCTTTCATCTGCGGGTGTATAGCCGCAATTTGCAACTACAACCACGAACGGATGCTATCGCCATTACCCTGTACGGCGAGCCGGTTTCTGATTATTGAGCAGAAGTAAAACGGAGCCGAAATTTAATCCAAACGCGCCGTTCGATCCCGGCAGCCATCCCGGGGGTGACCTTATACCCGCCAGCATCCTTAGTAAGTGTGGCGTGCGGCCGGGCAAAGTTGTAATGCATGGCTCACCAACGCCTTTTCAAAGAAGGTGGAGATTCAGAGAGCTTGGATCACTTCGGTGATCGGGTGGGTCATGGTTGTCCTTCCTTGTCGCGGCGGAGGCCGGTGCACATCTCGCACAGCCCGGTGTCATGGCGGACGCGGAAACGGTTCGCCTTGCCGTCACGGCAGCAGACCGGGCCGGTGCACAGCTGGTGTGAGTAGAGGACATCGGCGGGGATCGCATCGGGCGGCGGTGTTGTGGCCCAGATGCGGTGACACGGCTCGCAGCGCGGCCGCCCCGGCGAGTGCGGGTTGATGCAGCCGATGCGGCGCGGGTCGGTGCAGCCGATGCAGCGGCCAACCCGGTAGGCGGCGTTGCGGGCGTCGCGGGTCAGCTCGATAGCGATGACGGTGAGGTTCATGGTTGTGTTTCTTTCGGGATCATCTGGGCTAGATCGGTGGTATTTCTGAAAGGCCCTGTACTTCCGCACAAGTCGCGAAACCTGCAAAAGCCACCCGGAAGCACCCTTTTGCGGCTTTGCGGCTTATGCGGAAGTTGGGTGGCTTCTGAAAAACGGTTAGCGACGGTCGAAGCCAGTCGGCGCCAATCGACTTGCCCTGTACTTCCGCACAAGTCGCGAAACCTGCAAAAGCCATCACGTCGTTGACCCGTTTACGACAGTGGGGTGGACTGTGAAACGTGGCGACGCCGGGCGCCCACCGGTCGGCTTGGCGGCAGGCAACGGATTCAGGTAACCGTGCTCGACGAGGCGCTTCACCGCCGGCATCATCGCCGCCATGTTGGGGAACCGGGGCCGACTGCTGGCGGTGAACAGCTCACGCGCAGACACTTCGTCGACGCCGTGCTGGCACAGATACTCAACCCGGCCGAGTAGATAGACCGCGTCGACGGTGTCCAGGTCGGCGCCCATCTGGTTAAAGACGTTGATCGCCGCGGCCCTGAAGTAGGCGCCGATCTGCTCGGCGGCCTTGATCGTTTCGGCCTGGACCGGGTAGCTGTGGCCAGCTTCGCCGTGCTCGGCCAGGTGCAGCAGTCCGGCGATACGGACCACGGCGCCGACATATTTGCCGCCCCACGCGCGCAGAGTCCACGGCGAAGCCAGCTCGCCCTCGCCGGCAAGCGTCGGCTCGACGTCATCCTAGAGCTTGCGTACCGCTGCCTCAGCCGCCTCGTCGAGCACCAACACGGCGGGATCGCCGGCCCAGCCCGCCATGTCCGACGCGAGTTTCTTGATCCAGTGGGTGTATTGCGCCTCGGTGTTCTTGCTGACCGGGATAGCGGTGCTCACCCGGAATCCGACCTTCGACGTCGGGGTGGCGTACAAGAACCTCGCCAACAGTCCGCGACCGACGAAGTCACGGTTGGCACCGATCGCCTCGATGATTCGCGGCTGAACCATCGGCCCATCGTCAAGGCCGGGCTCGGGATGTATTGCGGCGGGCGGCCCTGCCGGTCGACCCGGAGCCGATCACCGCTGTGACCCTTGAGGTACACATCCATGTTGACGGTGCGGGCGTAGCGCCCAGCGATGGTGTCGAAGACGCCGCCTTCGGTTGAGATGATCGCAATCCGGCCACCGTGGTCGGCGAGCAGTGTTGCGGTTGCTTCAGGTGTGGCGTCGTCTGCCAGTAACCGCGGGATGACCGGCACCTCGATCTCCCGCATCTCGGCTTTGGCTGCCCTGGCGGCCTCCGCCGCAGCGGCCGCGGCCTTCCTATCGTCGTCGGTGGCGTCAGGTCCGGCGGCCTTGGCGGCGGCGTTCACCGCGGCCTTGTTGAGTTGGTCGACGGTCTTCTTGGCCATGTCGAGTTTGTCTTGCATCGCCATGTGTTCGATCTCGCCGGCCATAGACATCTCGGCTTCGGCCTCGTGCAGCGGTGCGACCATCGACTCCTGTACCGATGACTTGCGTTCGGCGGGATCGGCGATCGTGTTGGTGTAGAGGCACAACGGTTCACACCAACCGGGCGTACCTGAATCTTGGCGTGGCCACCACAGCAGGCCGAAAGCGTGGTCAGCGCCGACGTGGCCGGCATCGCCGGGTCGGTCTGGCTGAATTCGGCTAGCTCGACGACCTTATTGGCGATCACCTCGGGCAAGGCATCGACCGGGAACGGTGGCACCTCGACAGGGTTGGCGGTCAACGGGATCGGATCGTTGAATTCTTCTGCGGTGGCACCGTTTTCGGCGGCATCGGGCGCGCCGAAGAAGTTTTCGTCGTGCAAGTTGTGAACCATTCAGGCCGTCCTTCTCATTGGTGAATTTAGGAGTTCGTAGGCGTCGAACCGGCTGTACCCGTGGCGATCCCCGGGTGCGGTCGGCTCGAACACGGTGGAGGTGCTGTAGACGTATAGGCGGCCGTCGCTGATCGTGGCCGAACATGACGAGGTGTGAGTGGGGTGCAGCCACACGGCGCCGTCGGCGTCAGGGTCCGGGCTCTCGCAGATCCAGCCGTGAGGTTTTAGAACGTCAGCCCACGACGTCGAGTCGTTGAACTGGCTTGGTGACTGGCCGGGCCTCAAGATGTATCCGGCGAAGAACCCCTCCGATGCTGTGCGCTCACGCCGCGGCGCCGGCTCGTCGGGAACCGCGATCGAGGTGATCAATGACGCCGGCAACACAGCGATCGTGGCGTCGATGCCGGTGTAGGACTTGCCGGTGACATGGTGGATCGACGGCGGCAAAACGATCAGGCCGCCGCGGTCCTTGCTGTCGATCCCGGGTTCAGCGTCGGGCCTGAATTCGGGCCCCAGCCCGGCGATGGACAGCTTCCCGGGCGGGCGGCGGTAGAACAGGTGCCGACCACCGTCCAGACGCCCCGACAGCGTTGTGAGGGTGTGCGGCAACGGACCGTGATCGTTGATCAGCTTGGCCATCGCCGCGGCGTGTCCGGACTTGCGCGGGTCCAGGTCGATGACGAACACGCCATCCGGCACGCGGGCGCCGATGTTGGCGCCGGGATGCTCGACAGCCCACCAGCGGCAGACGGTGGCGATGTCGTCGGTGGCGTCGTGCACACCGTGCCCGTCCTGGCCGCATTCACCCTTGCAGTGATGGCCTTTTGGGTGCGGGCTCTTGATGCGTGGGGCTTTCCTGGTGCCGAGCGGGAAGACTTCCCAACCGTGGTCGGCGTAGGCGATCGCGTAGGCAGCCATGATCGCGTTTCTTGAGGCCGCGGTCATGGGGCGCAGGCCGGCGGTGTGTTCGGCCACGATCTTCAGGGCCGCGGCGATCAGCTGCTCACGCGGTGTGGTCATCGCCGTTGGTCCTTCCGCTGATGTTGAATCCATCCGGCAACGCAGCAGGCCGAAACCTGCTGCGCTGCCAGTTGATTCACTTAGTCGCGACCAGGTTGAGCCAGGCGGCCTGCGCCTCGGGGCTGAGGGTGGCCCACACGGCCGGCTCCACGCCGGTCGGAATGCCGGCGGGCGCCGCGGGCGCTGAGCCGTTGCTGGCCGGTGCGGCGGGCTCGCTGAGAAAGCTGTCGCCGGCGGGCTCGAACACCGCGGTAAAGATTTTCGGCGGGTTCAGCCCGGCGCCCGCGCGCTCGCCGTCTTTGACGTAGGTGAGCGTGAGGGTGCCGCCAACCAGATCGGCCGGCTTCGGCTTGGCCAGACCGGCTTCCTTGAGCGCTTTGGCGATGGCGGTGCGCATGCCGGACGGGTTGGTCACCCATACCGAGCGTTTGCCTTCGTCGTCAGCGTTGTCGCGCAGCTCCGTTTGCAACGGGATGATCATCACCATTTTCGGGTTGCCGTCGGGCCAGCTGAGCGGCTCACCGGTTTTAATTTCGGTCTGCTGACGCTGGGTCGGCTCCTCGAAGACGACTCCGGTGATGGTGGTGCCGATCGTGGGGAACGGGAAGTATTTGCTGCCCGTCCCTCCGAAAAAGTCATCGTTGGACACGATGGCTCCTTTCATTTTTGTTTGCACCAGACGTTCGCCTGGCGCCTTACCCGGTGTTGTCCGGGGAAGTATGGGGTGGCCGCCGGCGCGCAGGACTACACTCATCAGGGCAGGAATCCCCGGTCGTGGCATAGCCTTGCTTCGGGTAGTTCCCGGGGAGTAGATGACCCGGGCCCGTCGTTTGACGCGCCGGCGGCGTGGCTTGGACAAAATTGGTGATCGCCAAAAAGTTGGCTATCACCAGGAAACGAACATCGTCACTCATACTCGTCCGCCAGCCGTTGCAGTTCGGCGCGGTCGTTCTCTTGCTGCGCTTGGACCGCGTCGATGTGGTCCTGGTCGATGTGGCGCATGATCGCTTGGCGAACACGGCGGCGCAGCTCGGTGGTCGGCACCGCGTCCACCTCCAGCACCAGTTCCCCGTACTTCTCGATGTGCCGGTTGACGAGGGTGAGCGCGCCGGGGTGGTCGTTCTTCGGTTGCTTGGCTTCGTGCGCGAACTCGATGAACTCGTCACGGTCCTCGACGGTTGCCGCGAGCCGCTTGAAATGCACAGGTACTGTGACCAATTCGCTGATCCGGCGCTGGGTGGCGTCCCAGATCTCCAGACCCTTGTAGTCAAAGTCGCCAACCTGGTAGATGAACGTCTCTCTGCCGACCGCGTTGATCTGTTGGGCTGCGTTCCATGCCAGCGTTTCTGAGCACGCGCCCTCGGTGGGACGCAGGTAGACGTCCAGCTCGTCGCACACCGGCCACAGCACGCCGATCATGGTGGCCGCCTCCGACCACATCTCGACGTACACGTCGGAGTCGGCCCACAGCGAGAGCCGGAAGTCGGGGGCATAGGACCCGATGAGGTCGCCGACGCTTTCCCAGGTGTTGGGCACCATCGGCTGCCGGCCGGCCTCGACGATCCAGTGGTGCGGAATCATGTACTGCCGGTCTTTCGGGTTCTTCATGTCGCCGCGGCGCATCGCGGTGACGGTGCGTGACACCATGTTTGCGAGCTTGGTGCCTTTCACGGCGCGGAAGCCGCTGTTGCCCAGCACGTTCAGCTGGCTGGCGGCGACGCCCATGACGCGGTAGTAGACACCTTGGACGCTGACCGGCTGCTCGGCCTCGATGATCTTGTAGAAGATGGCGTATCGCTCGGACATCTGTGGCTGTGTGGTCATCGGTCACCGCCGGTCAGCTCGGCGCGGGCGGCCAGCAATTCCTTCATCAGCTCGGTGTCGCCGGTGGCGATGTTGTCCGGATGTAGAACCTTGCAAAGCGCCCGGAATACCCGCTCGGAACGCATGCCACCGACCCGGCGGAACAAGAGCCGGGCCCAGTCGGCGTCGCTGATCTCGGCGCGATGCGTGGGCACGGTGAGCCCGACGACGACATAGTTAAGTTCGCGTAGGCCGGCCGCCAACGACCGCCCGTAGCCGGCGTCGATGCGCCACACCCGCGCCGGCTTGTCCCAGCGTCGCGTGCCCACCGGCAGCGACTTGATGACCGCAACGATGGTCTCGTCGTAGCGGAACGAAACGACGTACTCGTCGCCGACGCGGTGGAACCGAACGGCGGCGGTCATCGCTGCGGGCCGATCGTGCTGTAGTACATTGAAACCAGTTCCTAAACTTTCGTCGGTGTCGGGACTAGGACCCGCCTTCGGTTCACTGGACCGGGGCGGGTTTCCCGTTTCTCTCAGTCGTTCGCGTTCGCCGCGAGATATTTGTCGACGGCCTCGATCGGCACTAGTCGGCGGTTGCGGATCTTGATCGAGTCGATGTCGCCAGACATGACGAGGTCGAATGCTGTTGAGCGGCCGACGTTCAGCACGTACTGAAGTTCCTGCATGTCGAGCAGTCGCTTTTTGACACCGTGCCGGTTGTATTCGCGGATCTGGTCGTCTGTGGGCGTTGCGGCCTTCATGGAACTCCTACCTCCGAGTGTTTCTTGGCGACACACTATGTGTTTGTTCTGTGTCTGTATCGCTCTGCCTTAGGTTTTACCCTTGCCCCGCTAGCCGTGCAAATCGGTGGTAAGCTGCGCCGTTATGACACAAGATAAAAGTTGGGGTGAGGCGATGCATGCGCGGATCGCAGTGGCTATCCGCCAAACCCGGTTCGTGCGGCGTATGTCGGCGCAGGACGTCGCCGACGAAACGGCGTGCCTCGGCTATCCGATCAGCAGGGCGATGCTGGCCAACTACGAGTCGGGCCGTAAACAGGGCCTCGACGTCGCCGAGCTGATGGTGTTGGCGAGGGCGTTAGGTGTGCCGCCGGTGACACTGCTGTTCGGCGGTCTGCCGGACGAAGCCGGCGAATTCCTGCCGGGTGAGAAGACGACATCGGTGGCGGCGTTGGCGTGGTTTATCGGTGACCGCGAAATCGCTTGGCCTGGGCCAGAATTCGAGCCGGATGAGGCGCGGGCGTGTGCTGACGCGGCCATCGCTGATCCTGGCTCACCGGCCGTCGCGGTGCTCGATTTGATCCGGCAGCGCGCGGAGAAGCACCTTGAAATCCACTTGGCCCGTTGGGCTTTGAGTGTTATCGACAAGAACTCGGAACAATTCGGCCGCGCCCTGGAGCATATCGGCGAACTGGCCGAAAATATCAAAGTCCTCAACACCGTGATCGCGGCGGCCGTCGCGCAGAGTGAAGGTGAAACAGAATGACCCGCCAACAGCTCCCGCCGCAGATCCGCAAAGTTGAGGTGCTCGACCGCAAGACCGGGAAAACCGTTGTGCGGTATCAACTTACCGTTGATGCGGGGGAGAATCCGCTCACCGGGAAACGTCAACAGGTGCGCCGCCGGTACGCCACCGAGAAGCAGGCCCGCGACGCCCTGGCCGAAATCGGCACCCAGGCGTCAGCCGGCGCCTTCGTGCCGCGCAAGGCGATCACCGTGGAGGAGCTGTGCGCCGATTGGCTGGCCTCCTTGCACAACGCGCGGGCGACCACGATCAGCGGCTACAGCTACGTGCTGGCGCCATTGCGTGAACGCCACGGCGGCCTGCCCGCGCAGAAACTCACCCGCCCTGATCTTGACCGCTTGTTGACCGATCTGCGCGGCGGCGGCACCACCACCGTCAAGGGGCGTACCCGCCGGGCGTGGTCGCCGCGATCGCTTAACGCCGCGATCGATGCGTGGCGGCTGGTCCTCGCCTACGGGTGTGCGCGCCGCGAACTCGCCCACAATGCTGCCGCGGCGATGAAAAAGGCTGCCCGCGAACATACCGAGATGCAGACCTACACGCCGGCAGAGATCCGGGCCGTGCTGCGCGCCGCCGACAAAGACCGTTGCGGGCACTTGTGGTATCTGGCGCTGAGTGGACTTCGGCGCGGAGAGATCGCCGGGCTGCGCTGGTCTGATATCGATTTCGACGCGGGCACGATCACCGTCGCACGCAGCCGTGTCGAATTGGGCGGCGGGCCCACCACGGTGGTGGAAAGCGAGCCGAAAACCAAAGCATCGCGGCGCACCCTGCCTTTGGATGAGGGGCTGCTCGCCGTGCTGCGGCGCGCCTCGGCACGCTACGCGCAGGAGCGTCTGGCGCTCGGTGCAGCCCACGCCGACAGTGGCTATGTCGCGTGCACTGAAGCCGGGCAGCCTTACACGCCGGGGGCGTTGACGCACATGTGGCGCAAGCTCGCCACGACTGCCAGTGTTCGGCCGATCCGGCTGCACGATGCCCGCCATTCCTGCGGCACCGCTTTGCATCTGCGCGGGGTGCCGCTGGCGGTGATCGCCAAGTGGCTTGGGCATGCCAACCCTGCGATCACGGCGCGCATCTATGCCCACTCCCAGGACGAGGCGTTGGCCGCTGCTGCTGCCAGTTTGGGCGGGGTTGTGACAACGTCGTGACACCGAGCCCCCCGGCGGACGCGGGCGCTGACCACGGCGATCAGCGTTACCGCAGGTCAAGGTGGGTGCGCCGTCAGGGTTTCGAACCCCGGACCCGCTGATTAAGAGTCAGCTGCTCTACCAACTGAGCTAACGGCGCCTTGGTCGGCCGAGACCGCGTACGCGACAATAACAGGCGTCCTGTCGCGGAGCGAAATCCCGAACCGTTCCAGAGTAGCGCCTGAGCGGCGGTCGATCTTCTGGCGTTTGCGGACCCATCGATGCTGGCTTAGGGTCACTGGCTTGTGTCAAATATCGGGCGAACCACAGGGCGGCGTCTTGCGTGCGTCGAAATGGCCACACTGAGCACATGTCGCCACGGGGACGCCCGAAACCCTCTAGAATGCCTCCAACTAATTCTGGTCAGCGGTGATCAAAGTAAGCGGAATTAAATGGAAGGTCACTCGATGACGCCTTTGCGCCGACGGCGATCATGGCTGGCTGCTGTGATGGTCCCGGTTGCTGTGTTCGGCGTTGCCTGTGGCAGCAGCCACGGAGCGGCGCCGGCGAAGGTCATCTTCGACAAGGGCACTCCATTTGCTGATCTGCTCGTCCCCAAGCTCACCTCCTCGGTGACCGACGGTGCCGTCGGTGTCACCGTGGATTCGCCGGTGGCGGTGAGCGTTGCCGACGGTGTGCTTGCGTCGGTCACCATGGTCAACGAAAACGGTAAGTCCATTAGCGGGCAACTTAGCCCCGACGGACTGCGCTGGTCGACCACCGACCAGCTCGGCTACAACAGGCGCTACACGCTGAACGCGAAGGCGCTGGGCCTGGGTGGCGCGGCGAACCGGCAGATGACCTTCCAGACCAGTTCACCTGCTCACCTGACCATGCCCTACGTCAATCCGGGCGACGGCGAGGTCGTGGGCATCGGTGAGCCGGTGGCGATCCGCTTCGACGAGAACATCGCGAACCGGGCCGCAGCCCAAAAGGCCATCACGATTACCGCCAACCCACCTGTCGAGGGTGCGTTCTATTGGCTAAACAACCGCGAAGTGCGTTGGCGTCCAGAGCATTTCTGGAAGCCGGGAACAGTCATTGACGTGGCGGTCAACACCTACGGCGTCGATCTAGGTGACGGGATGTTCGGCGAGGACAACGTCAAGACGCACTTCACCATCGGTGACGAGGTCGTCGCGACCGCTGATGACACCACCAAGATGCTGACCGTGCGGGTCAACGGCGAAGTCGTCAAGACCATGCCAACCTCGATGGGCAAGGACAGCACCCCGACGGCCAATGGCGTCTACATCGTCGGTGCGCGGTTCAAGCACATCATCATGGATTCGTCGACCTACGGGGTGCCCGTTAATTCGCCTAACGGATATCGAACCGATGTCGACTGGGCCACGCAGATTTCCTACAGCGGCGTCTTCGTGCACTCAGCGCCATGGTCGGTCGGCGCCCAAGGCCACACCAATACCAGCCATGGGTGTCTGAACGTGAGCCCCAGCAACGCCGAGTGGTTTTACGACCACATCAAGCGCGGCGACATCGTCGAGATCATCAACACCGTGGGGCCGACGCTCTCGGGCACCGAGGGGCTGGGCGATTGGAACATCCCCTGGGCGCAGTGGAAGGCGGGCAACTCCAATACCTGACGTGCTCGCGCAATCAAGCCTTTAGGCGCCGCCGAAAGTGGTGTGTCTCGTCATTGGTTGACTGCTTGGAGCGCGATGCGTCCGCGGGCGACCTTGGCGAGGATGTCGTTGGCGGTGGCGGTCCATATGAATGGTTTGGGGTCGTTGTTGTGCGCGGCGAGGTAGTCCTCGATCTTGGCGATGAGGTCGGGTACGGAGTGGAACACGCCGCGGCGCAACGCCTTGTCGGTCAGTTCCCGAAACCAGCGTTCGACAGGTTGAGCCACGACGAAGAGGTCGGGGTGAAGTGCAGCCGGAACCGGGGGTGTTTGTCGAGCAGGCCCGCACGCTGTCGTGCTTGTGGGTGGCGTAGTTGTCGCAGATCAGGTGCACCGCAAGTTCGTCGGGGACTTCCTGGTCGATGGTGCGCAGGAACTTCAGGAACTCGGTATGGCGGTGCCGGGGCAGGCATTGCCCGATGACTTTGCCGGTCAGGACGTCAGGGCCGCGAACAACGTGGCGGTGCCGTGGCGCTTGTAGTCGTGGGTCATTGTCTGCGCCCGCCCTTCTTCATGGGCAGCGATGGTTGGGTGCGGTCCAGTGCCTGCACCGAGGACTTCTCGTCCATGCACAGCACGATCGCTTTCTCCGGAGGATTGAGGTACAGACGACCACGTCGATCAGTTTCTCCTCGAACTTCGGATCGTTGGACAGTTTGAACGTCTCAACCAGGTGCGGTTTGAGCCCGCGCGCGGCCCACACCCGCTGCACGGTCGCCGGGGACACCCCAGCCTTGGCGGCCATCGTCCGGCACGACCAGTGGGTCTGGCCGTCTGGCGTGGAATGCCTTGTCAGATACACGATCTCGTCGATCTTCTCCTGCGGGATCGTGGATTTGCGGCCACGCCCAGCCCGGACCTTTCCCAGCTTCGCCAAGCCCTCCTCGGCGAACCGGGCCCGCCACGCCCGAACCGTTGCCGGCTTAACCCCTACCTGCGCGGCGATCCTCGTGTTCGCCACACCATCGGCCGCCAGCAACAGCGCCTTCGCCCGCTGAACCTGCCGATGGGGCGCGGTCTGCGACCGCGACAAGCCTTGCAACGCTTCTCGTTGACCGGCCGACATGACCAAAGCGGCTGCTGGTGTCATCACCCACGAAGTCTACCGCAGAACTAGCTTATATGGAGACACACCACTAGATGCGCAGCACGGACGCCAGGGCTGAGAGCGGGATATGAGCTTGGACGGTGCCGCCGTCCATGTACCACTGCATGATCCCGGGCGTGAAGTTGATCGGCTCGTCGTGACCCACCGGGTAGTCGGGCATGTAGAGGATCAGTTCGTCAGGAGTCAGCGCCCATGCCTTGTACGCGCCGGAGTAGACCTTGTCGGGAGTCCAGCGATCGACGACGAACGGGTAGCTTCCCGGGTCGTGTGGTGGCGGAGCCTGATTGAGCGCGGTTTCGATGAAAGGCTGAGCCAGCGGTGGGATAACGACGAGAGGATCCGAGTTCGTCAGATCCGACAATTGCAGTCGCCGGCCGCTTGCCATGTCGAATGTGAAGGTGCGGTAGGCATTGTTGGGCTTGGGCCCGTCGGCGTGGTAGTCCTCGTGGAACACCGCGCTGAGCAGGTTGCCGTGTTGGAAGATTTGGTAGTTCTCCTCGCCGAAGCTGTCCGCGGCCATATGGGCGTTGGCGGTCCTCCAGTTGTTGACCAGGGTGCGCAGGTAGTCGCGGACCACCGGACCCGTGGTCGGGTTGTCGACGAGGTCGCCGGGCACGGCGACCTTGATGTCGCGGACGGCATTGCGTTCGGAGACCACCGAGGTATGGCAGTACTGGCCGTCCCAGTCGCCACCCAGCTCGCCGCAGAATGACGGGGCGGAAGCCCGCGCGGTGGCGGCGTTGGGAACCGTTGCGGCCGCGACCAATACGGATGTCGCGATGAGTCTTCTGATCAACATGAACGGCTCCGAAGGGGTCTAGAGTAGCTGGACTTTGCTTGCCCGCCAATGGCCGTCGACCTTCTCCATGGTCATCTTGATCCTGCTGCGGTCGATACGCGGATCGGGGGCCTGCATGTTGGTGACGGTCTGGTCGATGAACAGCAGCACGACAACCTTGTTCATGGATTCGGACGCGATTGCCGAGTCGACCACAACCCCATGGGCCGTCGCCTTGTTGTCGATCAGCAGCTGCCGAAGCTGCACGCTGGACTGGGTGTACATGTCCTTGAACTCCCCGGTTGCGCCATCGAGCACCTGGCGGAAATTCTGGTCGACGTTGTTGGAGTCGATGCTCGTCAGTACGCCCGCGTAGACGATGGCCGCCTGCCGGGCCTGCTCGCCGGCTTGGTGGATTTGGTGCTCTTGCCATTGCTTCCATCCGAGGAAACCCGAAACCGCAAGTGAGGCGGCGAGTAACAGCGGCATCGCGCTGCGGCGCAGATATTGGCCCCAGGGTCGCTTGCCGCGCTTGGCTTTATCGCGCTCGCCCTTCAGCGGCTTGCCGTCCTCGTCGTCCTCGTCGGCGTCGTCGTCGGGGTCGACGTCGTCGTCCTCATCGACAGCCGTAGTTTCGGTGTCGTCGGCCTCGGTGTCTTCGGCCTCCGCGCCGGTGTCTTCGGCCTCCGCGGTTCCGCTTGTGGCTCCTGGCTTTTCGTCCTCGGTGTCGGTGCCGAGGTCTTTTTCGGTTGTCGCGACCACGATCATCTCCTTGGGCTAGATGTGGTTTCGGTCTTAGTGCGGCGGTTCGATCGGCAGAGCCGGGCCGCCGTACGGGGTGGGAATGGTGTAACGGCCCCTCGGTGTCGGATCGGTCCTGCGTCCCAGATCCGCTCCCGGGGGCGGGCCGGCGGTGTCGTCGCCTCCAGGCCGCGGCGCGTTCTTGGCTCCGCGGATCGAGACCGCGGGGTCGTCGTCGCGGCAGTAGGTGTACATGAATGGCTCGTAGTAGTCGGCGGCAGAGGAGGGATACGACGGTGTCCCATAGTCGCACACGTAGCGGGGGTAGAGATCGGCCGTCGCCCAGACGCCGTTGTCGTGAAAGGCGCTCGCCACCGCGTCCAATACCGACCCACGGTAGTCAGGGAAGAGCGCGTTGAGCGCCGGCACCCGCAGGTAGAGAAGCTGCGACATGGTGGCCATGCTGCCCAGCAACTGCACCATTGTGTCGGAATTGTCGTCGAACAATTTGTCGACGGCCGAAAGTGTGCGCGGTGTCTGTTCGGTCAAACGCCGGTAGCCGCCCTGCATTCGGGCTACGCCGGCCAGTGTCCGATTGAGTTCTGTGGTGGCAGCGGCCAGGCCGGCGTTCTTGTCGGTCGCCAGGGTCAGTACGACCCGGCTGGTCTTGATGATGCTGGTTGTTTGGGGCAGCACCGAATCGAGCGTCGAAAGCAGGAAGGTGCCGCCGTCGACGATCGCCGCCAACTTCGCCGGCCCCTCCTTGCTCAGGCTCAGCTCCTTCTTGATCAGCTCGATCTTGTGCGGGTCGACCTGCGCCAGCAGCCCGTCGGCGTCACCGAGCAACTGCGCCAAACTGACCGGGACGGTGGTGCGGTCAAGGCCGATGACACTGCCGTCGTGCAAATAGGGTCCCGCGTCGGATTCGGCTTCGAAGTTAACGTATTGCTCGCCGGCAGGGGATAGTGCCGACACGTGCACCACGCTGTTCGCCGGGATCCTGACCTTCGAGGCGATGCTGGCGACGGCATTGACGCCTCTGTCGGTGATCTGCAGCGACTCGACACGTCCAATCCGGACACCGCGCAACGCGACATCCTGATTGGGCAGCAAGCCACCGGATTCCGGCAACTGCACGGTGACCTTGTAGGACGATGCGAACGGCGTCACCCGCAATGCGCCAATCAGCAGGTAAGCGGTTGCCACCACCAGGGTGAGCACCAATCCAGCCACCGACAGCCAGACCTGTTGCCGGTGACTGGCCCGCACCACGCGCACAACGAAGTCGGCGATCGCCCCGATCACGGCGGTGATCCTGGTTGCGGGCCTGGCGCTGGCGGGCCGGGCGGCGGCGGGCCGGGTGCGATATCGATTTGGCCCGGGATGTTCGGGTCCGGCACGACGGGCACCTGCGGAGAGTTCGGACCCCGGCCGACCACGCGTTCCTGCAGACGCCACAGGGTGTACTTGAGGGTGCCGACGAGCAGGTTCACGTTGTAGTGGTGCGGTCCGTGCAGCCCGATGTCACCGGGGAATCCGATGTCGGGGATCGATCCGAGCACGATCTTGTCCACGCTCACGTTCACCGAAATCGAGTTCCCCGCTGTGGATTTGACCAACGGAGGAATCAGCCGGTTCAAAGCTAGAAAGCTGGTATCTGGGCTCACCGCAACATCATTGGCGGCTCCCGCGACCGTGTTCAGGTCGCGGATCACGCTTCGGCCGCTGGTGTCGGTTCCCCCGATCGACGGGAACCTGGCCAGCAGTCGAGTGGTGGCGCCGACTTCCGTGACCAGGTCCGAAATCTGGGTTGTGTTGGCGGACAGGGCCGAGGTGGCGGGGCTAGCAGCCGCCATCAGCTCGCTGATGGTGCGGTTCTTGGCGTCGAGTTGGTCGGAAAGGCGTGACAATTCGGTCAACGCGTTTGAGATCTGGTTGGACCGGGAGTCCAGCGTGCCGATCAGCTGATTGGACTTGCGAATCAGATCTCCGAACGCCTGCCCTTGGTCGCCGGTCGCCTTGCCGAAACCGTTGATGACGTTGGTGAAGTTGCGCACCGCGCCGCCGTTCACCAGGACGGCCGCCGAGCTGAGCACCGACTCAACAGTCGCAGCTGCCGCCGTCGACTCCAAACCGATGGTGTCGCCGTTCTTCAACATCGGGATGTTCGGGGGATAAGCAGCGGGTGGCTTCAGTGCCACGAACACGTCGCCCAGTGGTGTGGCGGTGCGCAATTCAGCGGTGCTGCCGCGTGGCAATTGGACACCATCGCGGATACGCAGCGTGGTGATCGCCGTGTAGTTGCGGGCAACCATCGATTCGACCTGGCCGACGTCCGCTCCGGCCAGCTTCACCTTGGCATTCATCGGCAGGTTGAGCGCGTTGGAGAACACCGCGTTCAACGTATATCCCCCCGAACCCAGCCCGGGAGCCGGAAGGGGAAGGCTGGCAAGGCCGTTCGTGCCGCATGCGGAAGTGACGACCGCCGCGGCTACGATCGCGGCGGCCGCCTTCCCGCGTGTGGTGATCATTTCTGTCCCATCGCAGCCAGGCCGTCCAGCACGTACGTCAACCCAAAATCCGGGCCGAAGTCCTGTATGGTCCCGGTGCTGCATCCGAGTTGTCGAAGGCCCATCAAGTTGCAGATCTCTTTGGTGTACTGGCTGTCGAAGAGTAATCGATCCGTGAGGAAGCGCGCACGCACGCTGCCGTTCGCCCGGTCGATCATGTTGTAAGCGTTGTCGGCCAACAGCGGAGCAACGTCAAGAAGTTCGGCGAGGTCGCGCCGCTGATCGGTCACCGTCTTCAGCGTGGTATTGCCGTTGAGCAGGGCACGCTTGATGGTGTCGCGATTGGCGTCGAGCAGATCGCCGGCCCGCTGAACCAGTTGGTCGAGTTTCTTTCCGGTGCTGCCGCTGCCGATGTCCTCATCGGCCACGATCTGGCTGACCTGGTGGATGGTTGAGGCGAATTCGCGCAGCTTAGTGTCATTGGCGGCGACGGCTTCGAACAACGTGCTGACGTTTTTGACAATCGTGGTGATCTGCTCGCGGGTCTGGGCGCCGCCGTCACTGCTCAGCCGCAGCGCCCGCGACAGTTCGTCGAGCGCTTCCTTGATCTTTCCGCCGTTACCATCGACAACCTCGGTGCCGCTGTTGAGCACGTCGGCGATGGGCCCGCCGCCATGACCGTCTCCCTCGAGCGACTTGGTCACCTTGTCGAGAACACTGAGCACGCGGCTGAATTCGACGGGCGTCTTGGTCCGGGTCAAGCCGATGGTGTCGTGGTTTTCCAAGATTGGACCGCCACGGTAGGGCGGCGTGAGTTCGATCTGCCGGTCGGTGAGGATGGATGTCGATACGGTGACGGCTTGAGCGTTGGCGGGAACTTTGACGTTGCGGTCGACGGTGAACTCGACTTCGGCATAGCCACCCCGGGGGGTGATCTTGGTGACCTTGCCTACCGGCATGCCCAAGACCGCCACCACATTGCCTTCGTATAGGCCTGAGGCATCGTCGAATTGGGCTGTCACTGTGATCGTGCCCTCGTTGGAGCCCAGATACCACCATCCGACGCCAATCGCTGCGACCACCACTACGACGGCGACGACGATGGCCACCACCCTGGTCCTGAGCTTGCCACTGACGACTTTCACTTGCAGTCCTTGAAGTACTGGATCATCCCAAACTGCTTGGCGCGCCCACTAATTGCGCACATCCACGAGTCGATAGCCGGGACGTTGGGGGCGTTGAAGTTGATCGCATTGCCTTCACCCGTGAGGTTGGCCGCCTCGCGGAAAAAGATCGGGCTGACCTGCAGCATGTTGCGCAGCAGGTCATCGTGTTTGGCCATCAGGTCAGTGAAGTCGCGCATATCTTTGAGCAGCGCATCCACCCCTGACCGGTCATTGACCACGATCTGACTCATGGTGTCGACGAAACTCGTCAGGGATTGCATCAGCGCGTGGAAAACGGCTCGACGCGAGACGAATTGGCCCAGCAGGTCTTGACCCTGGTTGATCAGGTTGCCGATGCCGGCTTGCTGGCCCCGCAACGTGTTGGTCACCTGCTCGGTGCTCCTGAGCAGTTGCCCCAATTGGTCGCGTCGTTGCGCGATGATCGAAGACAGCGAGTGGATGTTCTCCACCGCCTGTGGCACAACGGCAGGCAGTCGCTCGAGTTGCTTGCCCAGTACCGCAAGCGATTGCGCGAACCTGTCCGAGTCGACCTGCTCGAAAGTCGTCGTGGCATCCTGCAACGCGGCTTGAAGGTCGTAGGGAACCTCGGTGTGCGCCAGATCGAACGTGTTGTTGGGGAGAGAGTCGGCGCCGTTGGGCTCCAGCGAGAGATAACGCGAACCCAGGATGGTGGTGACCTTGATTTTGGCTCTGGAATCCTTGCCCAGCACGAGATTGTCGCGAATCTTTAGGCCCGCCTCGACGTGGTCACCGACGAGTTTCATGCTGGTGACGTTGCCGACCGGAATGCCCGCGACCACGATGGGGTTCCCGGCTCGCAGCGAGGCCGCCTGCAGAAACTCCGCGGTGTAGTGCCGATACCCGGCACCGAGCGCGTGAACCAACAGCATGGCTCCGATCACCACCGCGACCACCGCGACCGCGATAAACCCAAGCCACGTCTTGTTGTAGCTCTCCAGCGGATGCTTCTTCAGCCGCTGCCACGCGGACGAATTAGCCATCGCCCATGCTCCTGCATCGCGGGGTGTGCCACGCCTTGTTGCCGGGCGTGGCGGCATTGACGATGATCGGCACGACGTCATTAAGGCCCGGGAAGAACCCCAAGAAGTTCACGTCGCATACGTAGGCGTTGCCGTAGGCGCCCTGATTGCCGACGCGGGTGAGCCCCTTCAACAGCAGCGGGATGTTGTCGCCGAAAAACGCCACCTGCGGTTCGACATCGAGCAGGTGTCTGGCGACGCCTGGCTTACGATCGATGAGGTCACGAAGCGCCGGGTACACGTCTGCCGCGGAGGCTGACAGCCGGCCCATCACCCGGGCCAGCGAACCCACCGAGGACTCCAACTCGGGACGACGCTGATCGAGGGTGGCAACCACGTCACGGGTCTGGGTGATGACACCGTCGAGATTGTCGTTCTGCGCAGCAAGGTTGCCAACAACCTTGTTGAGGTTGGTGATCACGTCGCCCAAGGCCTGATCCCTTCCCGCGAAGGTCTCTGTGAGCGTGGATGTCTGGCTGACCAGTGTGGCGAGAGAGGAGGTATCGCCCTGCAGGGACTGGATGATGCCCTTGGTGAGGTTGTCGGCGTCCTGTGGGTTCAGCAGGCTGAAGAGCGGCTCGTAGCCGTTGAGTAGGGCAGTGACGTCGAAGGATGGTTCGGTGCGTTCCAGCGGGATGACGCTGCCCGGCGCCAGCTGGTCCGTACTACCTTCCTTGCCCAAAGACAGCCCGAGGTAACGTTGTCCGACGATATTTTGGTAGGTCACCGAGGCGACGGTGTTCCCGTACAGGCGCTGTTCCTGCTGCACCACGAACGAGACTTTCGCGAGTTTCCCTTCGAGGTCGATCTTTTCGACTCGGCCCACGCGCACTCCGGCCACCCGGACGTCGTCGCCCTCGCGAAGCCCGTAGACATCGGTGAACACCGCGGAATACGACGCCGTCTTGCCGGCCACGTCCCGCCGAAGGCTCACATACACCAGCCACGTGAGCGTCAACGCGACGATCATGAAGAGGGTAAGGCCAATGAGGGGGCCACGGAATCTCATTAGGGCCTCCCAGCCGACGGTGGATGAGTCAGCGACACCGTGGCGCCGCGGGCGACGGGACCCAGCAGTAGCTGGGTGGCGTCGGTGGCGGGTTGCCCGGTGATCACGCTCAACATGTTTCGCTCCTGTTGGCTGCCAACGGGCCCGACGTTGCCGCCGAAGGATGCCTGAGGAATCCACGGTGCCTTCGGTGCCACCGGGGCGACCCACGGTTCGTGCGGTTGTGGTGTCGCGGGCGCCCCCGGCGATGGGTTATCAGGATTCGCGCTCCCGGGCACGGGTGGCGACGGCGTAAGCCACGCGGGGAGAGGGGGATTCGGGTCGGTCAAATTGGGGGGCCCGTTGACCAGCGGCGGACCGACGGCGACGAGGTTTCCGTCCGGACCGATCACAGTGCCGGGCGGCGGCGCCAGATCCTTGGGTGGCTGATAGTTCTGCGGCAGAAGCACTTCGGGCAGATCCGGCCGCACCGGAACCAGCGGTGCGGTGAAACAACTGGGTCCCTTCAGGTCACCGTAATGGGGGCAGTCGGCACGTGTGTATGTGGAACTGGGCGTGAACGTCAGCATCGCGCGCATGTTGCCGAGGTTTTGCTCCGGGATCCAGACCTGCTCCATGAACTTGTTGGCCAGGTTGTCCAATTTGGTGACCGCGGGCACGAAGTTATTGGACTTCATCGCCAGCACACCCAGCACCGGTGTGAAGTCGCTGGTGATCCTGATGAGCTGGTCGATGTGGTTGCCAAAGGACTCGCGCATGGTGCCGACAGTGTGATCGGCACCGGAGAGCAGCGAGGCCAATTGTCCGCGTGTCTCGGCGAAGGTCTGCATCGGCTCGACGGCCAGATGCAGAGCATCGAGAAGATCCGGCGCCGTGGACTGTAGGCCCTGGGTCGCTTCGAGCAGCGCGGATACCGTAGATGGCCCAGTGTCGGTGCTGACAATCGAATTGAGTTGATCGAGAAGTCGATTCAGCTGCGCCCCGGCATTGAGCAGGGTGACGCGACGATGGTCGGTGGCGGCAGCCAGCGCGGCCAGGATCCCCACCGACTTGTCTTCGCGGCCCCGCCCGGCGGCGGCGAGCAGGTCCCGCAGCTTGCTGACTGTGGTTTGAAACAACACGGTCGGCAGCCGGGTGTCTTCCGGAATGTGTGCGCCCGCGCGGATAGTCGCTCCGGGACCGTTGCCCACCAGCTGAAGAGACGACACGGCGAAAACGTTGCTGGGGACCACTCGAGCTGTCACCGCAGCCGGAATCGACTTGGCGTATTCGGGTTTCAGATCGATGTGGACGTAGTTGGGTTTTCCATCGGCCGCAGGGACAACGCCGTTGACCATTCCGACGAGCACGCCGTGATACTTGACGTCGGATTTTTGCGGAAGCCCGTCGCCCACGTTGACCAAATCGGCGACGACGCGAACGTAATCGTTGAGCCGGCCAGTCGATTTCACCAACAGTCCCGTAGTGAGTAGGGCCGCGACGACAAGAACCGCCACGCCGCAGCCGAGCAGCTGTCGGTCCGATGGGCCACGTCCGTCCAGCTCAAAGGAATTGGGCATCAGCCACCGAACCTTGCGCCGGCGTCGACTCCCCATAACGCCATGGTGAGCAGCATGTTCACGATGATCACGACGGTGATGCTGGCCCGCATGCCGTGTCCGGCGGCAACACCGACACCTTCAGGACCGCCGGTCGCGTAATACCCGTAGTAGCACTGAATCGCCGACGCGATCCACACGAAGATCACGGCCTTGAACAACGAATAGACGATGTCCTTGCCGGCCAACATCAACGAGAAGTAATGCAGGTAGGAACCGGTGGAGCCGCCGCTGCTGATCCCCACCACCACCTGCGTGGTCAGATAGCCGATCGCCAGGCATGCGGCATACAACGGGACGATGGCGACTACCGAAGCAAGCAGCCGGGTGGTCACCAGGAACGGGATCGGACGGATCGCGATCGACTCCATTGCGTCGATTTCTTCAGCGATGCGCATCGATCCCAGCTGGGCGGTGAATCTGCAGCCGCCCTGCATCGAAAACGCCAACGAGGCCATCAGCGGAGCCAACTCGCGGGTGTTGACCAACGAGGAGACGAAGCCGGTCGCCGGGCCGAGGCCAAGCAGGTCCAGAAAGTTGTAGCCCTCGATGCCGACGAGCGCCCCGACGGTCATACCGAGCACAACAGCCACGCCGGCGGTGCCGCCGCCCACCACAATTGAGCCGTTGCCCCACGTGATGTTCGACAGCAGTCGCAGGAATTCGCCGTTGTACTGGCGCAGGACAAGCGGGACGGCGACGAGCGCACGGAAGAAAAAAACAAGCAGGTGGCCGAGCCGCATGATCGGCTTGGTGGCTCTGCGGTAGAGCCGAACCAGCGGCGCCGAAATCGGCGCAAACGGTAGGTAGGTGGAGACCGTCATGCCTAGAGCCCGGTCCTCGGGAACAGCATGATGTAGAGCTCGCTGATAGCGACGTTGACGATCATCAACAGCAGGACCGCTTCGACGACCGCCGCGTTTACCGAGTTCGCGACCCCCGTCGGCCCACCCTTGGTGGACAAGCCTTTCTGGCTCGACACGACGGCCACGATGGCGCCGAATACAACGGCCTTCAGCAGCGCCAGAATCATGTCGCCGGTCGTCGCGAACGATGCGAATGTTGCGACGAAGCTACCCGGCGCGCCGTTCTGGAAGTACACGTTGAACATGTAGCTCGCAAAGAATCCGACGAAGCACACGACTCCGGTGAGCGCGACGCCGATCATGATGGCCGCGGCAAAGCGTGGTACCACCAGACGGCGGATGACCGATACGCCCATCACCTCCATGGCGTCGGTCTCTTCCCGCATGGTTCGCGAACCCAGGTCGGCGGTGATGGCAGAGCCGACGGCTGACGCCATGAGAACCGCGGCCACCAGCGACGCGCCCTGACGAATGACCGCGAGTCCGCTGGCCGCACCGGCAAGCGAAGTGGCGCCGACCTGGCCGGCGAGCAACGCGAACTGAATCGACAAGGTGACGCTGATCGGCAGGGATACAAGGATCGTGGGCAACACGGCGGTCCCCGCCATGAACGCTCCCTGCCGGACGAACTCCTGCCATTGGAATCGCCCGGTGACGAGATCGAAGAAGAAGTACTGAACGGTGCGCACACCGAGGACGAACTGTTCACCGACCGTCGTGAGCGAGGCCAGCGGGTGACGTCTGACGTACCCAACGGACCAGTCACCGATGGCGTTGACGCCGTCTTGTCGTGTCGTCATCGCAGCACGGCCAGTAGTCCGTCGAGCAAACCCACGCCACCGGTCATCACGTACCAGCTACCGCCTTCATCGGCGCTCTCCCCCACCACTGTGCCCTGAGTGCCGAGCAGAAGAAGTCTGCGTGCCGAGAAGCGTATCTTAACTAAGATAATGCCATCAAGATCCGCGACCCTGCAGCTCATCGGGTTTGCGGTAACACGCTAGCCTACTTGATAGGCACTTTCAATAGTGTAGAGTCACTCAACTGAACTTGTCAGTGGACAGCACCGTTGCGTTGGAATGTCTGATTGACGAAGGTGATGGCATGCCCTCAGCAAACACGGGCTCGTTACGGGACCGACGCCGCGCCGAGTTGCTCGCCCAGATCCAGCAGGCGGCACACCGCCTTTTCGCCGAACGCGGATTTGCTGACGTGACGACCGAGGATATTGCCGCCGCGGCCGGGGTCTCCATCAGCACCTATTTCCGGCACGCGCCCACTAAGGAAGGTCTGCTGGTCGATCCGGTCCAGCAATTGCTCGCTGAAATCGTCGATCGCTACAGTGCCCGCCCGGCACATGAATCAGCTGCCGAGGCGTTGATTCAGGTTTTTGTCACATACGCGAGGGGCGCAGCTGATCTCGACCTGGACACCTGGTACCGGGCCATCCTGACTGCCCCCCACCTACTCACCAGATCAGCACTGATCAGCGACAACGACCACCACAAATTCATCGAGCACGTCTCGACCCGGATGGGCGTCGATGCCACGAGTGACCTGCGGCCCGCGCTCTTGGTCCATACAAGTCTGGCTACAGTCCAATTCATATTGAAACGCTGGCTCAGCGCGGACCCCCTCACGAGTCCACCAATCGACGTTCAAATGGACGAAGCACTGCGGATCGGCCTCGGCGGATTCAAGTAACGACGCCTTTCCGCCTTGGTGACTGGATTAGCTGGTGCGGTCAGCCGACCTTCTGCCAGTCTCCACAATTTCTCGTCATGAAGGCTTTATCACTCGGCAAGATCTGGACCACTTGAGGACCGTCGTTGACGTTGTTGTCGATGATGTCGCCCGTGTCGAGGCTTCTCAGCCGTGCCCAATAGCACCCGTACTTACCGGTGCTGCGGTAAGTGCCCGGTGCGATGTCGGTGCCGACGATAAACGTGCCATCGGTGTCGATAGTCGTTTTCGGCCCGGGCGGGGGTGGTGGGGTGAAAGTCACGGTCACCGTTTTGGTTTCAGCCGGCAGCGTCGACGTGATAGTGGTCGCTGTGTGGCTCGACCCCCCGCAGCCCGCGAGAACGACCGCGACCCCCACAATGGCTGTTTTCTTCGCCCGCACGGCAAGGGAGAATAGGCGCACGCTCTGGACCCCCGGACCATCTCCGCAATGCCGGGGGTGACGTATCCGGCGGTGGTTGGGCGGCACGGCCCGCTGTCTGTTCACTGCTTTCCGTTTACGGGTGCAATAGCGTTGTAATGAGTCGGTACAGCCGAAAGGTCAGCGAGCAGCAGTGCTTCCTGATCTGTGGGGTGAGTGACGGGACTCGAACCCGCGACATCCAGGATCACAACCTGGTGCTCTACCAACTGAACTACACTCACCATGGCCGCGAGCCGACCCCAGAATGAGGGCCAACGAGCGGCGACGTCGATACTAGCCGGTCGGCGGCTCGGTGGCCGAATCGATTGGTCCCGGTGCGTCCCCTCCGCCCTCAAGCTCGGCGACCACCGCCTCGATTTCGCTGGTCGACGGACCTGGCGGGGCAACGAACACGGTCCGCCGGTAGAACTGCAGTTCGCGGATCGATTCGTGAATATCGGCCAGTGCCCGGTGGGCCAGCCCCTTCACCGGCTGACCGAAGTAAATCCGCGGGTACCAGCGCCGGCAGAGTTCCTTGATCGAGCTGACATCGATCATCCGATAGTGCAGAAACGAGTCCAGAGCGGGCATGTCGCGGGCAATGAACGCACGATCGGTGGCGATTGAATTGCCCGCCAGCGGCGCCGTCTTGGGCTGCTTGACGTGCTCGCTGACGTAGTCCAGCACCATCGCCTCGGCAGTCGCCAGGTCGACAGCGGATGCTTTCACCTCATCGATCAGCCCCGAGCGCGAGTGCATTTCGGCGACCACCTCGATCATCGACGACAGCGCAGCATCGTCGGCGTGGATCACGACGTCAACTCCGTCGCCGAGAATATTCAAATCGGCGTCGGTGACCAGGGCTGCGATCTCGATCAACTTGTCCGAACCCAGATCGAGCCCGGTCATCTCGCAGTCGATCCACACCAACTCGTCTCGCACAGCGCTCAGACTAGGCCCACGTGACGCCCGCGCGGGCCGTCGCCCCCATCTCGGCCGGAGAAGTAGTGTGAGCGTTGCCGAACTGCATGTCGAACCACTGAGGAAGAGGGGCGCAGCACGATGAGCACCGAATCAGCGGCCGGTGGTCTCGGAGGGCCCGCGCAGCGAATCGCGAACGGCTACGCCGTCGACGGTCAGGCACTCGAATTGGGCACGGTCGTCGTCGACGGCGTGGCCGACCCGACGGCACAGATCCGCATTCCGCTAGCCACGGTCAACCGACACGGTCTGGTGGCCGGAGCAACCGGCACCGGCAAGACCAAGACGCTGCAGCTGATCGCCGAACAGCTGAGCGCGTCGGGTGTGGCGGTGCTGATGGCCGACGTGAAGGGTGACCTGTCCGGTCTGGCCCGGCCAGGCGAGGCCAACGACAAGACCGCCGCGCGCGCGAAAGAGACCGGCGACAACTGGGAGGCGACGGGATTCCCGGTTGAGTTCTTGTCGCTGGGCACCGAGGGAATCGGCGTACCGGTGCGGGCGACCGTTGCCAGCTTCGGCCCGGTTCTCTTGTCGAAAGTGTTGGGGCTCAATGCCACTCAAGAGTCGACGCTGGGACTGATCTTCCATTGGGCCAAGGACAACCGCCCGCTGGTCACCCTGGGCGACCTGCGCAGTGTCATCAGCCACCTGGCCAGCGACGACGGTAAGGCCGACCTGAAAGACCTGGGCGGAGTGTCGTCGACGACGGCGGGCGTCATCCTGCGGGCGCTGGTGAACCTCGGTGCCGAGGGCGGGGATACGTTCTTCGGCGAGCCGAAGCTCGATCCACAGGATCTGCTGCGCGTCGACGACCAGGGCCACGGCATCATCTCGCTGCTGGAGTTCAGCGGCCAGTCGTTGCGGCCGGTCATCTTCTCCACCTTTCTGATGTGGGTCCTGGCCGATCTGTTCGGGGTCCTGCCCGAGGTCGGTGACGTGGACAAGCCCAAGCTGGTCTTCTTCTTCGACGAGGCGCACCTGCTGTTCACCGACGCCTCCAAGGCTTTCCTCGAGCAGGTCGAACAGACCGTGAAGCTGATCCGCTCCAAGGGCGTCGGGGTGTTCTTCTGCACCCAGTTGCCCACGGATCTGCCCAACGATGTGCTGTCCCAGCTGGGTGCCCGGGTCCAGCACGCGCTGCGGGCATTCACCCCGGACGACCAGAAGGCGCTGAGCAAGACCGTCCGCACTTACCCGAAAACCGATGTTTACGACCTGGAGTCGGCGTTGACCTCGCTGGGGATCGGCGAGGCCGTCGTGACTGTGCTCTCCGAGAAGGGCGCACCCACACCGGTCGCGTGGACACGCATGCGGGTACCCCGATCGCTAATGGGCGCTATCGGCACCGACGCGATCACCGCCGCGGCCAAATCCAGCCCGCTGCAAGCTAAATACGGCCAAACGATCGAACATGAATCGGAGCCGGAAGCACAGCCAGCGCCCTCGGGACCACCGGAGCAAAGGCCTGCCGAGCCCGACTATCCGCCGCTGCCAACGGACTTCGATATCCCGCCGATGCCGGAGCCGGCAGAACCAAAGGGCCCGGCCATGTGGGAGGAAGTGCTGAAGAACCCGACGGTGAAAAGCGGCATTAACACGGCGATACGCGAAGCGGTGAAAGGAATCTTCGGTACCGGCCGGCGCCGGAGGTAACGCCTACCCGCCGCCGAGCTTCTTGTAGAAGCTGCCCACAATGGGCGCGACTATGGCGCGTGGGGCGTACCCGCTCGCCACCGACATGGCTTTCGACGTCAAGCCCGGGACAATGCGCATCTTGTTGCGCTCCAACGCATCCAGCGATACCTGAGCGGTGTGCTCGGTCGAGATCCACAGGAAGTCTGGCACCAGCCTTTCGACCAGCGAGGCTTCGGCGTCATCGGGAAGGTCGGTGCGCACGGGGCCGGGTGCCAACAGCGTGACGTGGACCCCCGAGCCGCGAAGTTCGCCGCGCAGCGATTCACTGAAGGTGTTCACGAACGCTTTGGTGGCGGCATAGGTTGCGTTGTAGGGAATCGGCGAATTGCCCGCTGCTGAACCGGAAATCAGTATGCCGCCGGCCTTGCGTTCGATCATGCCTGGCAGCACTGCCAACGTAAGGTCGTGCACCCCTAGGACATTCAGCTGCACCTGAGCCTTTTCGCCCGCCGGATCGAGCGTCGCAACTGGACCGAAGGTCGCGGTACCCGCGTTGGCGCACAGAATCGAAATGGGACGGGCTGCCAGTTCATCGCACAGTTTCGCCCGTTCTACCGGGTCGGCCAGGTCGGCGGGTCGCACTTCGACGGCGACGCGATACTTGTCGGCCAGGCGGGTGGCGAGGTTGTTGAGTAGGTCTTCGCGTCGCGCGGTGACAATCAGGCTGTGTCCGCGCGCAGCAAGCTCGGTGGCGAGCGCTTCGCCGATGTTTTGCGAAGCTCCGGTGACAACAGCACGCGCCTCGGGACTGGGAGCTGGTATCGGCATGCGCCAATCGTAGTCAGCCGTTGCGGCGGAGCCGGGCGCGGCGGGTCGTCTGCCGAACACATCCGCAGCGATCGCAAGCGCGGCGGAGCCGGGCGCGGCGGGTCGTCTGCCAAACACATCCGCAGCGATCGCAAGCGCGGCGGAGCCGGGCGCGGCGGGTCGTCTGCCAAACACATCCGCAGCGATCGCAAGCGCGGCGGAGCCGGGCGCGGCGGGTCGTCTGCCAAACACATAGAGTGCCGGGCATGAGTCTGCCGGGGTCGCGTTCGGTCACGCCCGTGGCATCTCGGATTGTGGCGTGGGCGCTTTGGGACTGCGGATCCACCGGTCTCAACGCGATCGTGGCGACCTTTGTGTTCGCCGTCTATCTGACCAGCAGCGTGGGGGTGGGCATATCCGGTGGTACCACGCCGGCGAGTTGGTTGGGTCGTGCGGGGGCTGTCGCCGGGTTGACCGTCGCGCTGCTGGCGCCGGCTGTCGGCGTGTGGGTGGAGTCCCCGCATCGCAGGCGGAGGGCCCTGAGCGTGTTGACCGGTCTGGCCGTAACGCTGACCTGCGTGATGTTCTTCATCCGCGATCGCCCCAGCTACCTGTTGGCCGGGCTGGTGCTGCTGGGGGCGACGGCGGCATGCGGCGACCTGGCCAGCGTCCCGTATAACGCCATGCTGCGCCAGCTCTCGACGCCGCAGACAGTTGGCCGGATTTCCGGGTTGGGCTGGGCATCGGGTT
Source organism: uncultured Actinomycetota bacterium (assembly GCA_963730415.1). GTDB lineage: Bacteria > Actinomycetota > Actinomycetes > Mycobacteriales > Mycobacteriaceae > Mycobacterium. The sequence goes on from CAVSSC010000030.1 coordinate 27,205, forward strand.
ATGTCGGCAGCGTCCTGCTGCTGCTGCTGATCTACACGGGATTCATTTCTGGGTCCGGCTCCGGGCCGAATGCAACGCGTGGGCTGCTGCGGGTGCCTCTTCAGGATGGCCTCTACGTCCGGGAGGCGATGTTGGTGGCGGCGGCATGGCTGGCAGTGCTTGCTCTGCCGTTGCTGTTGGTCGCACACCGACTACCCGAGTCGACAGAGGTGCACCAGCTGACGAGCATGCTGGGTGGCTATCGCAAGCTGTGGACGGAGGTCTCCGCGGAATGGAGGCGCGACCGCAACCTGGTCTATTTCCTGTTCGCCAGCGCACTCTTCCGGGATGGGCTGGCGGCGATTTTCGCCTTCGGCGCTGTGTTGGGCGTCAACGTGTACGGCATCTCGCAGGCCAACGTGTTGATATTTGGTGTGGTGGCCAGCGTGGTGGCCGCAGTGGGTGCGGTGCTGGGGGGGTTCGTCGACCACCGGATCGGATCAAAACCCGTCATCGTGGGGTCGCTGGTCGCGATCGTCGTCATGGCGCTCACGTTGATGGTGCTATCCGGTTCGGTGGCCTTCTGGGTGTGCGGACTAACGCTGTGCATGTTCATCGGGCCGTCGCAGTCGTCGGCGCGCGCCCTGCTGCTGCAGATGGCAAAGCACGGCAGGGAAGGGGTCGCGTTCGGCCTGTACACGATGACAGGACGGGCGGTGTCGTTCGTGGCGCCATGGCTGTTCTCCGTATTCGTCGACGGATTCGGCGCCGTGCGCGCCGGCCTCGGCGGCATCTCGCTGGTGCTGATCGCCGGACTGCTAGGGATGCTGGCGGTCCGTGTTCCGGTGCGCGGCGCCGTTGCAGCCGAACCGTCGTAGAGGACTTAGCCCCTGGCGTCGCAAATCGTCAGACCCACCCCGACGCGCTTGCTTACCTGAACCCCGTCGACGGTGACCGAGCAGGTGACATTGTGACCGATGTTGACGATCGTGACGTTTGCCGGGTGGACGGCCGACTTTGGCAGGCTGACCTGTTTGCTCCATGGCAGCGCGACGTTGAATTCGGTCTGTATGAGGTCGCCGGTATCGATGTACATGACGCTGATCGCGCGACCGTCGCCAGAGACCGTGTAGACAATGTCTTGCATTGCGGCCGGGCCGGTCGTCTCGGTGGGCGTCTGGGAGCCGCTAGTCGGCGGCACCGGCGCCGGGATGGGTGACGGTGACATACGTGTCGACGGGGTCGGGGTTGCCGAACTCGGCTCCGGCATGGCGGGCAACGGCGGGACGGCGGTCTGAGTCCTGATCGCGTCGTTCACGAGTATCAGCGCAATCACCAGAGCAACGACCAGTAGCACCGCCGCGCCGGCGGCGATCCACAACCATCGCGGCGATTTCGGACCTCCCGGCGGCGGGGGAGCCGACCCCTGTGCAGGCAGTCCGCCCGTCGGCGGAAGATCTTGCTGCCAGTACGCCGGCAGCTGCGTTGTCGGGTTGGTTTGGCTCAGGTTTGGTGCCCATGGCGGAATATGCCCGCCGTAGGCAGGCACGTAGGGCGCTTGATCGGCGTATGCCGGGTCAGCGGGCGGCGGATACCACGGGCCCTGCGGCCCCGACCCCGGTAGAGAGGGACTAAACCGCTCGGTTGGACGTGAATCGTTCATGTCCACCTCATGGCTGCAGGGTACCTGGGCCGAGCGCCTGAGCGGTGGATCACCTTAGGACGGGCAGTTCAGGGGCACTGATTTCCGGCTGTGAGCGCGGCGACGGTCATTGCCCGCATGACAGCGCGGGACCGCGCCGCGCGGGCGGATTTGCTGCGCGAATTGTCGGTGGACTTCATGCTGTGCGGTGTCGAATTCAGCAGGCCGAACACCGCGTGCGCCGTCAGCCGGGCATCGGCCTCAGCCAGCTCGGGGTTCAGCTCGCGCAGCACGCCCACCCAGACCTCAACATATTGCCGCTGCGCTTTACGTACTTGCTTCTCAGCTGCCTCGGGCAAGTGCGCAAGGTCGCGGTCCTGGATACGGATCAGGTCAGGTTCGCCCAGCGCAAAGTCCAGATGAAAGTCGATGAGGCCGCCTAGTGCCGCGGCTGCATCGGAGCTGCGGGCCCTCACGTCCCGGGCGCCGGCGAGCAGCCGGGCGCTGATGCCCACCAGCAACTCGACCAGCAGCGACTCCTTATTGGGGAAGTGCCGGTAGATGGCCGGACCGCTGACACCGGCGGCGGCCCCTATGTCTTCCAGTCGCACCGCGAGGAATCCGCGCTCGGCGAACAGCCGCTCAGCGGCCGACAGCAGTTGCAAGCGCCGGTCGGATTTCAACCGGCTGCGACGATTTAGGGCGTCAGGGTGGCCGGGCTGACCGTCGGAGGCGGACGTTGTCATGACGGCCTCCTTGGAGAACGCGGGCAGTTCGTCCCCGGACACTTCGGTTAATCCTCGCTAACATAGCACGAGTTAGTCGACATTAACTCAATATTTGGGTGCGGGCTGTGCGGATGCATTTCGTGACCAGGGCTCAGCGTCCCGCATCGGAGCGCGCACGACTCGTACGCCCGACGAGGTTCTCGGTTGCCGCATGGTTTTATAGTTGCAGCCACAAACGGGAGGCCGTGGTGGCATTCATGGCATTGACGATCCGTCAAGCAAGCGCAGCCGATGCGCCGGAGTGTGGACGCATCTGCTACGACGCGTTCGCCGATATTGCCGCGCGCCATGGATTTCCGCCGGATCTCACGTCGGTCGATGTCGCGACCGCGGTGGTGTCCGGGCTGATCCAACATCCTGGCTTCTTCTCACTGGTCGCTGAGTTCGACGGGCGCATCGTGGGGAGCGGCTTTCTTGACGACCGCGCGATGATCACCGGGGTGGGCCATGTCACGGTGGATCCCGACGTGCAAGACCGTCGGATCGGCCGGGCGCTGATGGAGACGATGTTGCAGCGGTGCGCGCAGCGGGGAGCACCTGGCATCCGACTGTTGCAGGCTGCCTATCACTACCGCTCGATGAGTCTCTATGCCAAGCTCGGCTTCGACCTGCGCGAGCCGTTTGCCGCGATGCAAGGCGACCCTCTGGCCCTGCGCATTCCGGGATACGGTGTGCGGGCCGCCACCGCCGCTGATCTGCCCGCGTGCGACGCGCTGTGTGTACGTGTGCACGGCCACGACCGCGGCGGCGGGCTGCGCGACGCGCTCGCCCAGGGGACGGCCCGGGTGGTCGAGCGCGGTGGGCGGATCACCGGGTATACGAGCGGGATTGGGTTTTACGGGCACGCGGTAGCCGAGACCAATGACGATCTGCAGGCCCTGATCGGGGCTGCTGAGAGATTCCCGGGTCCCGGGTTTCTCGTCCCGATGCGCAACACCGAATTGGTGCGCTGGTGTCTGGCCCACGGGCTGCGTGTGTTCGTCGTGTTGAATCTCATGACGATCGGGCTGTATTCGGAACCGCGCGGCGCGTTTCTGGCGTCGGTGTGGTACTGACCTCGCGCACCGCGCGCCTGGCGCCATGCCGCTGATCGCTTGAGGGTTGCGCGGCTGAGGAATGGCTTGGGCCAAGGCGAAGCCCCGAGCCTAACGGGTCTCAGCCGCGCCGATCGGGGGTCCAATGTCGCTCTTGCGGAGGGCGAATGGCCCTATGTCGAGCACCATGGCCGTCCTTACGTTGGCACCGAAGCGGGGAAGACGACGTAGGGACGAAATTATGGGTGCGCTCAGGAGCGTCGCGGTGGTTGGAGCCAGCGGCTATGCGGGCGGGGAGATTCTGCGGCTGCTGCTGGGCCATCCGGCTTACACCGAAGGGCGGCTGACGATCGGCGCGCTCACGGCGGCCGCCAGCGTGGGCAGCACGCTCGGCGAGCACCACCCGCATCTGCTGCCGCTCGAGGACCGGGTGTTGCAGCCCACCGACGCACGCGTGTTAGCCGGTCACGATGTCGTGTTCTCAGCGTTGCCGCCCGGCCATTCCGGGCCGCTGGCCGAGCAGCTCGGTCCCGGCACGGTGATCATCGACTGCGGCGGCGATTTTCGGCTGCGCGATGCCGCCGCCTGGGAGCGGTTCTACGGTTCGCCGCACGCAGGCACCTGGCCCTACGGGCTGCCCGAGCTGCCTGGTGCCCGCGATCACCTGCGCGGCGCCACCCGGATCGCGGTCCCGGGGTGTTATCCCACTGCGGCGCTGCTGGCGCTGGTGCCCGCCGTAGCCGAAGGCCTCGCTGAACCGTCGGTGACCGTAGTCGCCGTAAGCGGCACCTCGGGCGCCGGACGCGAGGCCAAGACCGAGTTGCTCGGATCGGAGGTCATCGGCTCGGCGCGTGCCTACAACATCGCCGGTGTGCACCGCCACACCCCCGAGATCGCCCAGGGACTGCAGGCGGTCACCGAGCGCGATGTGTCGGTGTCGTTCACACCGGTGCTCATCCCGATGACCCGCGGCATCCTGGCCACCTGCACCGCTGCATGCACAGCACCGCTGGCTCAGGTGCGGGCGGCGTACGAAAAGCACTACAGCGGTGAGCCGTTCGTGCATCTGCTGCCGGAGGGAAGGCTGCCTCGCACCGGAGCGGTGATCGGCAGCAACATCGCGCAGATGGCGGTTGCGGTCGATGAGGACGCTGCGAAGTTAGTGGCCGTATGCGCGATCGACAACCTCGTCAAGGGTGCGGCCGGAGCAGCCGTACAGTCGATGAACCTGGCGCTGGGCTGGCCGGAGACCGACGGTCTGTCGGTGGTCGGGATGGCGCCGTGACTGCCGTTAGCACTACCGCCATCACCCGCGATGTCAAGGCCACCGTGTTTGCTGAGGCGTTGCCGTGGCTCAAGCACCTGCACCACAAAATCGTCGTAGTGAAATACGGCGGCCATGCGATGCTCGACGACACGCTGCGGCGCGCGTTCGCCGCCGACATGGTGTTCCTGCGCAACTGCGGAATCTACCCCGTCGTCGTGCACGGCGGCGGTCCACAAGTCAGCGCGATGCTCGAACGGCTCGGTATCCCCAGTGATTTCAAGGGCGGTTTCCGGGTGGTCACCCCTGAGGTGCTCGATGTCGCACGGATGGTGCTGTTCGGCCACGTAGGTAGGGAATTGGTGAATCTGATCAACGTGCACGGCCCGTACGCGGTCGGCATCACCGGCGAGGACGCGCAACTGTTCACCGCGGTGCGCCGCAGCGTCATGGTCGATGGGGTCCCCACCGACATCGGCCTGGTAGGCAATATCCAGAACGTCAACACCGCGGCGGTACGGGATCTCATCGCCCAGCGCATTCCGGTGGTCTCGTCCATTGGCCCGGACACCGACGGCGTGGTCTATGACATCAACGCCGACACCGCCGCGGCCGCGCTGGCGCAGGCGCTGGAGGCCGAAAAGCTGCTCATCCTCACCGACGTGGAGGGGCTCTACACCAATTGGCCAGACCGAGATTCACTGGTCAGCGAAATCGACACGCTCAAGCTGGCCGGACTTCTGCCGTCGCTGCAGTCGGGGATGGTGCCCAAGACCGAGGCTTGCCTGCGTGCCGTCGAAGGCGGGGTACCCAGCGCGCACATCATCGACGGCCGAGTCGAGCACTGCGTGCTGGTCGAGTTGCTCACCAACGACGGAGCCGGAACCACGGTGGTGCGCGCGTGACCCACACCGAGGAGCTGCTGAAGCGGTGGGACGCGGTGATGATGTCCAACTACGGCACCCCGCCGCTGGCACTGGCCTCCGCGCAGGGCGCGGTGCTCACCGACGTCGACGGCAAGACCTACCTCGACCTGCTGGCCGGGATCGCGGTGAATGTCTTGGGGCACTGCCATCCCGCGGTGATCGAAGCGGCGACTCGGCAGCTGACCACGCTGGGACACACCTCCAATCTGTATGCCCACGAACCGGGCATAGCGCTGGCCGAAGCGCTTGTCGCCCAGTGGGGCGTCAAGGGTGCGCGGGTGTTCTTCTGCAACTCCGGCACCGAAGCCAACGAGCTGGCGTTCAAGCTGTCGCGGCTCATCGGCCGTTCGAAACTCGTTGCCACTCAGCGGGCATTTCACGGCCGCACGATGGGGTCGTTGGCGCTGACCGGCCAGCCCGACAAGCAGGCGCCGTTCGCCCCGCTGCCGGGCGAGGTCACCCATGTGCCCTACGGGGATGTCGACGCGTTGGCGGCCGCCGTGACCGCTGACACCGCGGCTGTGTTCCTCGAGCCGATCATGGGCGAGGCCGGCGTGATCCCGCCACCGGCGGGCTATCTCGTCGCAGCCAGGGAGATCACCGCCCGGCACGGTGCGCTGTTGGTCATCGATGAGGTGCAGACCGGGATGGGCCGTACCGGAAAATTTTTCGCCCATCAACACGACGCGATCACGCCAGATGTGGTGACGATGGCCAAGGGGCTCGGCGGCGGGCTGCCAATCGGGGCGTGCCTGGCGGTCGGGCCCGTCGCCGCGCTGCTGAAGCCTGGCCTGCACGGCAGCACCTTTGGCGGCAACCCGGTCTGCGCGGCCGCTGCCCTGGCGGTGCTGCGCACGCTGAACGACGACGGACTGATCGAACGCGCCGAGGTGCTCGGCACATCGCTGTGTCGTGGCATCGAGTCGCTAAATCACCGCTTGGTAGACCATGTGCGGGGCCGCGGCCTGCTGCGCGGCGTGGTGCTGACCGGGCCGGCGGCCAAGGCGGTCGAGGCGGCCGCGCGCGAGGCCGGTTTCCTCGTCAACGCCGCCGCCCCCGACGTGATCCGGCTGGCACCGCCGCTGGTGATCACCGACGCCCAGGTCGACCAGTTCGTGGCGAGCCTCCCAGATGTGCTGGACCACGCCGTCGGATGAGGCTGGGGCACAAGGCGCGCGGACATCGGTTCACGCGCTCACCGACAAGCCCTCGTCGCTTTCGACCAACACACCGTTCTGAATGAGTCGGTCTACGTCGATTCCGTAGTTCGTCACCTCGTCGCGCCGGGTGGCAGTGCCGAGCCACTGATTCGCGAGAACGTGTGAGATTGCCTCCCTTTCCGCCACGGAAAGCAAGCGCGCCACCCCGGCGAGCGTGTGCACCAGATTGAGTGCGCGCGTCAGACCGGTGGAGGTATTGCGGGCGAGAAGGCCGACGGCGGTAGCGGCGGCGTTCTCGGCAAGATTCCATTCTGAGCGGCGCAACGTCAAATGAACGCGGTACGTAGTTACGTGCGCATCTGCCGCGTCGGCTGTGTCGTCAATTTCCAGTTCACCTTCGTCGAAGCAGACGACGAGATCACCAACCGCCTGTTCCAGCCGGTCAAGCTCGATCAAGGGCACGTCTTCAATGGAGAGCTCCACCGGCTGTGGGTTGACGCGGGAAGCAAGTCCATGCGTCAGCGCACCCAGCGAGGGCTTTCGATCGTCTTGCTGGACGACCCATTCGGCGGTCTCCCACTCATCGTCGACGATCACCACACGCCCCTCATATCCGCTCGCGCGAGTTGTCATCGAGCACTGTCCCACGAGCTGGCAGCCACTTTCGGGGTCGCCCACTCGGCGGACCCCGCGCCTTGGAACGGTAGCAAGCTGGCACATAGTTCGTGAGCGGATTCGGGTGCGCGAAGTCCAGAAGTGCACGTCGACGGTGCTGTCGGCGGGAAGCGTCGGTGGCAGGCGTCAGAAGGATCGTTGGCCGCCATACCGCTTACCCTCCCTGGACGCACCCCGGGAGAGAGTGGTATTCTCACGCCAGTTAATGGACATTAACTGAAATCATATTCTGCTGTCTGGGGACGTGTCCGAGGAGGCTTCGGCGGCGATGGACAAGGTGGTGGCGACGGCCGCTGAGGCGGTCGCCGACATTACCGACGGGTCGTCGCTGGCGGTCGGGGGATTCGGGTTCTGTGGCATCCCCGAAGCGCTGATCGCCGCGCTGGTCGACACCGGGGTCCGCGACTTGGAGACGGTGTCGAACAACTGTGGCGGCGACGGTGTCGGCCTGGGTCCGCTGTTGCAGCACAAGCGAATTCGGCGAGCCGTCGCGTCGTATGTGGGCGATAATAAGGAATTCGCCCGCCAGTTCCTCGGCGGTGAACTCGAGGTGGAGCTCAACCCCCAAGGCACTTTGGCCGAACGGCTCCGCGCGGGCGGAATGGGGATCCCGGCCTTCTACACGCCTGCAGGAGTGGGGACCGCGGTCGCCAACGGCGGGCTGCCTTGGCGCTATGACTCCTCAGGCGCGGTGGCGGTGGTATCGCCTCCCAAGGAGATCCGCGAGTTCGACGGTGTCACCTACGTTCTCGAGCGGGCGATCCGCACTGACTTCGCGCTGGTGCACGCCTGGAAGGGCGACCGGCATGGCAACCTTGTCTACCGCGCGGCCGCCGCCAACTTCAATCCGGACTGCGCCCAGGCCGGCAGGATCACGATCGCCGAGGTTGAGCATCTCGTCGAGCCGGGAGAGATCGACCCTGCCGAGGTGCATACACCGGGCATCTTTGTTCAGCGGATCGTGCACGCACCCAATCCCGTGAAGCGGATCGAGAAGGTGACGGTGCGGCCGTGAGCTGGAGCAAGGAAGGTTTGGCCGCGCGGGTGGCCGCCGAATTCGAGGACGGCCAGTACGTCAACCTCGGCATCGGAATGCCCACCCTGATCCCTAACCACATTCCCGGCGGCGTCACCGTCGTTGTGCATTCGGAGAACGGGATCCTGGGTGTGGGGCCGTATCCCCGGTGCGAGGACCTCGACGCGGATCTGATCAACGCGGGCAAGGAGACGGTCACCACGATGCCGGGCGCCGCATTCTTCGGCTCCTCGGCCTCATTTGGAATGATCCGCGGCGGACACGTCGACGTCGCGGTGCTTGGGGCCATGCAGGTCTCGGCCACCGGCGACCTTGCCAACTGGATGATTCCGGGAAAGATGGTCAAGGGTATGGGCGGCGCGATGGACCTGGTGCACGGTGCCCGCAAGGTGATTGTGATGATGGAGCACACCGCCAAGAACGGCAGCGCGAAAGTCGTTGAGAGGTGCACGCTGCCGTTGACCGGTGTGGCCTGTGTGAACCGCATAATCACCGACCTCGCCGTCATCGACGTGTGCGACGACGGTTTGCACCTCGTCGAGACCGCCCCTGGGGTCTCGGTCGACGAGGTGCTCGCCAAAACCGAACCGCCCCTTGTGCTGGCGACAACTGGGAGGCACTCGTGAGTTCGTCTGTGACGACCGCGCCATCGTTCGCCGATGAGCATCGCCGGCTGGTCGGTGAATTGAACGCCAAGTTGGCGGCCGCGGCTCAGGGCGGCAATGAACGAGCGCGGCAACGCCACGTCAGCCGCGGCAAGTTGTTGCCCCGCGAGCGGGTCGATCGCCTGCTCGACCCAGGTAGCCCGTTTTTGGAACTGGCGCCGCTGGCCGCCGGTGGCATGTACGACGATGAGTCCCCGGGAGCCGGAATCATCACCGGGATTGGCCGGGTGTCGGAGCGCGAGTGCGTGATCGTCGCCAACGACGCGACGGTCAAGGGTGGCACCTACTATCCGATAACGGTCAAAAAGCACCTGCGCGCGCAGGAGATCGCGCTGCAGAATCGGCTGCCGTGCATCTATCTCGTCGACTCCGGCGGCGCCTTCCTGCCGCGCCAAGACGAGGTTTTCCCCGACCGCGAGCACTTCGGCCGGATCTTCTACAACCAGGCGACCATGAGCGCCAAGGGAATTCCACAGGTGGCGGCGGTGCTCGGATCGTGCACCGCGGGTGGCGCCTATGTGCCGGCGATGAGCGACGAGGCCGTCATCGTCCGCGAGCAGGGCACCATCTTTCTCGGGGGTCCGCCACTGGTCAAGGCGGCCACCGGAGAGATCGTTTCGGCCGAAGAGCTCGGCGGCGGCGACCTGCACTCGCGGGTTTCCGGTGTCACCGACCACCTCGCTGACGACGATGAGCACGCGCTGCGGATCGTCCGCGCGATCGCGGCCACCTTCGGCCCGCGGGAGCCCAGCCAATGGGAGGTGCAACCTCCGGTCGAACCCAAGCACGCGCAGACGGAGCTCTACGATGTGGTGCCGCCAGATCCGCGGGTGCCCTACGACGTACACGAGGTCATCGTGCGGCTGGTCGACGGCGGCGAATTCAGTGAATTCAAGACCAACTACGGCAAGACGCTGGTGACCGCCTTCGCGCGCATCCACGGCCATCCCGTCGGGATCGTCGCCAACAACGGCGTGCTGTTCAGCGAATCCGCTTTGAAAGGCGCGCATTTCATCGAGCTATGCGACAAGCGCAAGGTCCCGCTGCTGTTCCTGCAGAACATCGCCGGGTTCATGGTCGGCCGCGACTACGAGGCCGGCGGCATCGCCAAGCATGGCGCCAAGATGGTTACCGCCGTAGCCTGTGCCCGGGTGCCCAAGCTAACTGTCGTGATCGGTGGATCCTACGGCGCAGGCAACTATTCGATGTGCGGCCGGGCGTATTCGCCGCGCTTCTTGTGGATGTGGCCCAATGCGCGCATCTCGGTGATGGGCGGCGAACAGGCCGCCTCGGTGCTGGCTACGGTGCGCGGTGAGCAACTCGCCGCGGCCGGCACACCGTGGTCGGCCGACGAAGAAGAGGCGTTCAAGGCGCCGATCCGCGCCCAATACGAGGATCAGGGCAACCCGTACTATTCGACGGCTCGCCTGTGGGACGATGGCATCATCGACCCGGCCGACACGAGAACGGTTGTAGGGCTCGCCCTTTCGGTGTGCGCCCACGCGCCGTTGGAGCCGGTCTCCTACGGCGTCTTCCGGATGTGATGACCATGTTCGACACCGTATTAGTGGCCAACCGCGGCGAGATCGCGGTACGGGTGATCCGGACCTTGCGCCGGATGGGCATCCGGTCGGTCGCCGTCTACAGCGACCCCGACGCCGGCGCGCGGCATGTCCTCGAGGCTGACACGGCCGTCCGGCTAGGACCCGCTGCGGCGCGCGAGAGCTACCTCGATATCGGCAAGGTGCTCGATGCGGCGGCACGCACCAAGTCTCAAGCGATCCACCCCGGCTACGGGTTTCTTTCCGAGAACGCCGATTTCGCGGCTGCCTGCGAACATGCCGGGGTGGTGTTTCTGGGGCCGCCCGCACGAGCGATACAGGTGATGGGCGACAAGATCACCGCCAAGAATGCGGTCGCCGCCTTCGACGTGCCAGTGGTGCCCGGCGTCGCCAAGCCGGGACTGAGTGACGACGAGCTCGTCGCGGCGGCCGACGAGATCGGCTATCCGGTGTTGATCAAACCGTCGGCGGGCGGCGGCGGCAAGGGCATGCGGCTGGTGGAGGGCCCGAAACGGCTGCGCGATGCGCTGCTGGGCGCTCGGCGGGAAGCCGCCTCCTCCTTTGGCGACGACACGCTGTTTTTGGAGCGGTTCGTGTTGCGGCCCAGGCATATCGAGGTGCAGGTGCTCGCCGACACCCACGGCAACGTGCTGCATCTCGGCGAGCGTGAGTGCAGCCTGCAGCGGCGCCACCAGAAGGTCATCGAGGAGGCGCCCTCGGCGCTGCTTGATCCCCAGACGCGTGCACGGATCGGGGCGGCGGCCTGCAGCACCGCCCGCAGCGTCGATTACGTCGGTGCGGGCACGGTGGAGTTCATCGTCTCCGCCGACCGACCCGACGAGTTCTTCTTCATGGAGATGAACACCCGCCTGCAGGTGGAACATCCGGTCACCGAAGCGATTACCGGCCTCGACCTGGTGGAGTGGCAACTACGGGTGGCCGCCGGCGAGAAGCTGGCCTTCGCCCAGGATGACATTGAGTTGCGCGGGCACGCGATCGAGGCGCGCGTGTACGCGGAGGATCCGGCACGAGGATTTTTGCCGACCGGCGGACAGGTGCTGCAGGTCTTCGAGCCGTCAGGTACCGGCGTGCGGGTCGACTCGTCGCTGCTGCCGGGCACGCTGGTCGGCAGCGACTACGACCCGATGCTGAGCAAGGTGATCGCACATGGGTCCGACCGCGATGAGGCGCTCGCGAAACTCGACCGGGCACTGGCGCAGACCGCGGTCCTGGGCGTGCAGACCAATATCGAGTTCCTCCGGTTCCTACTGGCCGACGAGCGGGTGCGTGCCGGTGACCTGGACACCGCGCTGCTGGACGAGCGGCTGGCGCACTTCGCGCCGCTGCCGGCGCCCGACGACGTGCTTGCCGCCGGCGGTATGTACCGCCAGTGGGCTCTGTCTCTCAGGGCCCTTCGGGCCTCGGGCAACCCATGGGCGATGCCGACCGGATGGCGGGTTGGCGGTGACGCGGCGCCGGTCCGCACCGAGATGCACACCCCGTTGCGCAGCCGAGACAGTGTCGGTATGGGGACGACCAGAGGCCGCCCGTGTGCAGGTGGGTGATGGTGAGAACCATTCCGCGAGCGTGCAACTCGACCGTGCGCAAATGAATGTGACGCTGAACGGGCTGCGCCGCGAATACCGGTGGGCCGAGGCCGACCGGCACCTGTGGATCGCCGACGAGCGGGGATCGTGGCACCTGCGTGAGGCCGAGGAACACAAGATTCACCGCGCGGCAGGCGCGCGGCAGGCCGAGATTGTCAGCCCGATGCCCGGCAGCGTGATCGCCGTCCAGGTCACCTCCGGCGCCGAGGCATCCGAGGGCGACGTGGTGGTGGTAGTGGAGGCGATGAAGATGGAACACTCGCTGACCGCACCGGTTTCGGGACGAGCGGAGGTGCTGGTGTCCGTCGGCGATCAGGTGACGGTCGACCAGGTACTGGCCCGGCTCATCCCCGATGAGTCCGAGACAAACACAGACAGTAATCAGAGCAAGGACCAATGATGACGACATCCATTACCGCAGGGACGTTACCCAAGGAATACGAGGATCTTCGCGACACGGTTGCCGAGTTTGCGCGCACCGTGGTCGCGCCGGTGTCTGCCAAACACGATGAGGAGCACAGCTTTCCGTACGAAGTCGTCGCCAAGATGGGCGAAATGGGACTGTTCGGCCTGCCGTTCCCGGAGGAGTACGGTGGCATGGGCGGTGACTATTTCGCGCTGTCGCTGGCGCTTGAGGAACTCGGCAAGGTTGACCAGTCGGTGGCGATCACTCTGGAGGCCGGTGCCAGCCTCGGCGCGATGCCCATTTACCGGTTTGGCACCGAAGAGCAGAAACGCAAGTGGCTGCCGGATCTCACGGCCGGCCGGGCGCTTGCCGGCTTTGGGCTCACCGAGCCAGGGGCAGGTTCGGACGCCGGGGGCACCCGCACCACCGCCCGGCTCGACGATGGCGAGTGGGTGATCAACGGCACCAAGCAATTCATCACCAACTCCGGCACCGACATCACCTCACTGGTCACCGTCACCGCGGTCACCGGAACCGTCGCGGACGGCAAAAAAGAGATCTCCACGATCATTGTGCCCAGTGGCACACCGGGATTCACTGTCGAACCGGTCTACAACAAGGTCGGCTGGAATGCGTCGGACACTCACCCGCTGACTTTTGCCGACGCCCGCGTCCCGGAGGAGAACCTGCTGGGGGCCCGCGGTACCGGCTACGCGAACTTCTTGTCCATCCTGGACGAGGGTCGCATCGCCATCGCTGCGCTGGCGACCGGGGCTGCGCAGGGCTGCGTCGACGAGAGCGTCAAGTACGCCAAGGAGCGCCAGTCGTTCGGCCAGCCGATTGGCTCCTATCAGGCGATCAGCTTCAAGATCGCGCGGATGGAAGCACGTGCACACGTCGCCCGCACGGCGTACTACGAAGCCGCCGCGAAGATGTTGGCGGGCAAGCCCTTCAAGAAGGAGGCAGCGATCGCGAAGATGATCGCGTCGGAAGCGGCAATGGACAACGCGCGCGACGCCACCCAGATCCACGGCGGGTACGGTTTTATGAACGAGTACCCGGTGGCGCGTCACTACCGCGACAGCAAGATCCTCGAGATCGGTGAGGGCACCACCGAGGTGCAACTGATGCTCATCGCGCGATCGCTGGGGCTGTCGTGACGGCAGGCGAGCAGAGCGGCAAGTCAATTGTCCAGCGAGGCTTGTGGTTTGAGGAGTTCGAGATCGGCACGACGTACCTGCATCGGCCCGGCCGCACGGTCACCGAGGCCGACAACGTCTTGTTCACCACGCTGACGATGAACACCCAGTCGCTGCACCTCGACGCGGCGTGGGCCGCCGCGCAGCCGGGATTTCGGGGCGAGCGGCTGGTGAACTCCATGTTCACCCTTTCCACGCTGGTCGGGCTGTCGGTGTCGCAGCTGACGCTGGGCACTATCGTGGCCAACCTGGGCTTTTCTGAGGTGTCGTTCCCCAAGCCGGTCTTCCACGGCGACACCCTGTACGCGGAGACCGTTTGTACCGGCAAGCGCGAGTCGAAAAGCCGTCCCGGCGAAGGCATCGTCACCCTCGAACACACGGGGCGCAACCAGCACGGCGACGTCGTTGCGCGCGCCGTGCGTACCACGCTGGTCCAGAAGGGCCCGGGCAGGCAGGAGGCCCGATGAACCTGCGTGTTGCCGGCCCGGGTTGGCTGTTCTGCCCGGCCGACCGTCCCGAGCGTTTTGCGAAGGCCGCCGCTGCCGCCGATGTGGTGATTCTCGACCTTGAGGATGGCGTGGCCGAAGCGGATAAGCCCGCTGCCCGCAAGGCACTGCGGGAGACCCCGCTGGACCCCGAGCGCACCGTGGTGCGGATCAATGCGGCCGGAACCGGGGAGCTAGCCCGCGACCTCGATGCCCTCGCCGATACCGCTTACACGACGGTGATGCTCTCGAAGACCGAATCGGCCGCGCAGGTGTCCGCACTGGGGCCACGCGACGTCATCGCGCTGATTGAAACCCCGCGTGGTGCGGTATTCGCCACCGAAATCGCCGCCGCTGAGGGCACCGTCGCAATGATGTGGGGTGCCGAGGACCTGGTCGCCACTCTTGGCGGCAGCTCCAGCCGCCAGGCCGAAGGCACCTACCGAGACGTTGCCCGCCACGTACGGTCGACGGTCCTGCTGGCGGCGTCCGCGTTCGGCCGGATCGCGCTGGATGCGGTGCATTTGGATATCCGCGACATCGAAGGTTTGCAGGTGGAAGCCAACGACGCCGTCGCAGTGGGTTTCTACGGGACCGTCTGCATCCACCCGACCCAAATCCCGGTCGTGCGCAGGGCGTATCGCCCCAGCGAGGAGAAGCTGGACTGGGCGCGAAGGGTATTGGCGGCGGCGCAGACCGAGCGCGGAGTTTTCGCGTTCGAAGGACAGATGGTTGACTCGCCGGTGCTCAAGCACGCGGAAATGATGGTGCGGAGGGCGGGGGAGGCCGCCGCCGGCTGACGGTCGAGGCCCGGGCCCCAAACCAAGTTGCTGGATCTCGCTGTTTCGGTGGACGCGACGGCACTGATGACGCGGCCCGGCCCGGCCCGCGGTGGTAGGCGCGACACGTTTCCGATGCGATTGCGATCAACGCGGTCTCTTCTCATTTGAGCGCATAATGGTAAGTACGCCAGTGTCGCGGCGAGCGGAGCCTTTCGTGCAGCTGGCGATCGACTTCGGCTCGCGGTAGGTCCCGGCTGAGCTTTTGCTGTGGCCCGCGGTGGCCCCTTGGGCCACGCGGCACCGAGGTAGGGAGACGGTATGGCGGAGATTTCTCAACTGCCGATGACTGTCGACCTCGAGCCGGTGCAACTTGTCGCCGCGGATGGCACACCCACGCCCGAATACCGCTATGGCCGTGACCTTCCCGCGGAGACACTGTGCTGGCTCTACGAGATGATGGTGGTCACCCGGGAACTGGATACCGAGTTCGTCAACCTGAAGCGCCAAGGAGAATTGGCGCTGTTCGCGTCCTGCCGCGGTCAGGAAGCCGCCCAAGTCGGTGCGGCAGCTTGTCTGCGCAAGACCGATTGGCTGTTTCCCCAATATCGCGAGTTGGGCGCTTATCTGGTGCGTGGCATCCCGCCCGGACACGTCGGCGCCGTGTGGCGCGGAACCTGGCATGGCGGGCTGGAATTCACCAAGAAATGCTGCGCACCGATATCGATCCCGATCGGCACCCAGACCCTGCATGCCGTCGGCGCAGCGATGGCGGCGCAACGCCTCGGCGAAGATTCGGTGACGGTGGCGTTCCTCGGCGACGGCGCCACCAGCGTGGGAGACGTTCACGAGGCGCTGAACTTCGCGGCCGTGTTCACCGCTCCGTGCGTGTTCTACGTGCAAAACAACCAGTGGGCGATCTCGGTGCCGATATACAAGCAGACCGCCGCACCTTCCATCGCGCACAAGGCAATCGGCTACGGGATGCCCGGAATCCGGGTGGACGGCAACGATGTACTGGCGTGCTACGCGGTGATGGCCGAGGCCGCCGCCCGGGCCCGGGCTGGGGGTGGCCCGACGTTGATTGAGGCGGTCACCTACCGGCTCGGCCCGCACACCACTTCCGACGATCCGACTCGATACCGGACCCAGGACGAAGTAGACCGCTGGGCGGCGCTGGACCCGATCCCGCGCTACCGCAATTACTTACAGGGCCAGGGCCTGTGGTCGAAGCGCTTGGAGGAACGGGTTGCCGCGCGGTCGAAGCGAATGCGGGCCGAATTGCGCGATGCGGTGTTCGACGCCCCCGATTTCGACATCGACGAGGTGTTCACCACGGTGTATGCCGAAATCACGCCCGGACTGCAGACGCAGCGCCAACAGCTGCGCGCCGAACTCGACCGTAGTGATTGAGAGGCGTGATGACCCAGCTGGCTGATCCTCCGGCCCGTCCCGACGAAACGCTCACGGCGGCAGTGGACAATGTCACGCTCGGCGCGCAATCGTTGACCATGGTGCAGGCGCTCAACCGCGCCCTGCACGACGCGATGGCCGCCGACGATCGGGTGCTGGTGTTCGGCGAGGACGTCTCGGTCGAGGGCGGGGTGTTTCGGGTTACCGAAGGACTGGCCGGAACGTTCGGCGAGAGCCGCTGCTTCGACACGCCGCTAGCGGAATCCGCCATAATCGGTATCGCGGTGGGGCTGGCACTGCGCGGGTTTGTGCCGGTGCCAGAGATCCAGTTCGACGGATTCTCTTATCCCGCTTTCGATCAGGTGGTCAGCCACCTGGCGAAGTACCGCACCCGCACGCGCGGCGAAATCAACATGCCGGTGACGGTACGGATCCCGTCATTCGGCGGAATCGGTGCGGCCGAGCATCATTCGGACTCCACCGAATCGTATTGGGCGCATACCGCCGGCTTGAAGGTGGTGGTTCCGTCCAGCCCGGCTGACGCTTATTGGCTGCTTCGCGACGCGATCGCCTGCCCGGACCCGGTGATGTACCTGGAGCCGAAGCGGCGCTACCAGGGCCGCGGCATGGTCGACGCCAACCAGCCTGAACCGCCTATCGGGCAGGCGATGGTGCGCCGGCCCGGCACCGACGTAACCGTCGTGACCTACGGCAGCTTGGTCAGCACCGCGGTTGGTGCCGCGGAAGAGGCGCAGCGGCAACGTGGTTGGAGCTTGGAGGTCATCGATCTGCGGTCACTGGTCCCGTTGGACTTCGATACCGTCGCCGCGTCGATCCATCGGACCGGACGCTGTGTGGTGATGCACGAAGGGCCGCGCAGCCTGGGATATGGAGCCGGCTTGGCCGCCCGTATTCAAGAGGAGTTGTTCTACGAGCTGGAGGCACCGGTGTTGCGTGCCTGTGGTTTTGACACCCCGTACCCGCCGGCTCGGTTGGAGAGATTGTGGCTACCGGGCCCCGACCGGTTATTGGACTGCATCGAGCGTGCTTTGGAGCAGCCGTGAGGGGCGACGAGCGAGTTAAGTCGTTCCGAGTCCCCGACCTTGGCGAGGGATTAGAAGAAGTGACGGTGACGCACTGGAACGTCGCCGTGGGCGAGGACGTCGAGCTCAACCAGGTTTTGTGCTCGGTGGAGACCGCCAAGGCCGAGGTGGAGATCCCGAGCCCGTACGCGGGGCGGATCGTCGAAACGCGCGGCACCGAAGGCGATGTGATCGAGGTGGGAGCGGTGCTGGTCCAGATCGACACGGCACCACTGAACGGCGACGTGCCGGCGCCCGCACCGGCGGTGCCCACGCTGGTCGGCTACGGTGCCGACGCGGGCATCGACGCCAGCCGACGGACCAGCCGTCCGCTCGCTGCCCCTCCGGTGCGCAAGTTGGCCAAAGAACTGATGGTCGACCTCGGCTCGCTACAGCGCGGCGCTGGCGGCATAATCACCCGCGCGGACGTGCTGGCGGCGGCTCACGGGTCGGCAAACGGGGCTGATGTTCGACCGGTCCGGGGTGTACAGGCCCGGATGGCGGAGAAAATGACGTTGTCGCACAAGGAGATCCCAGCGGCGAAAGTCAGTGTCGTGGTTGACTGCACCGAATTGTTGCGGCTATCCGACCGGTTTCGTTCGGCGGATCAGAAGATAACGCCGTTCGTTTTGACGCTGCGATTGCTGGTTATCGCTTTGCGCCACAATGAGATTCTCAACTCGACATGGGTGGACTCACCCGAAGGTCCGCAGGTTTGCATCGATCACCATCTGCACCTGGGATTCGGAGTGGCCACCAAACGCGGGCTGCTAGTCCCAGTGATCACCGATGCCCAAAATAAGACCACCCGCGAACTAGCCAGTCGGGCAGCTGAATTGATCACCGGCGCACGCGAAGGCACTCTCACGCCAGGGGAGTTGCGAGGCTCGACGTTCACCGTGTCGAACTTCGGGGCGCTGGGTGCAGATGACGGCGTGCCGGTGATCAACCATCCCGAAGCGGCCATCCTGGGTATGGGAGCGATCAAACCGCGCCCGGTGGCCGTCGGCGATGAGGTCGTGGCGCGTCCGACGATGACGCTGACATGCGTGTTCGACCACCGCGTCGCCGACGGTGCCCAGGCGGCCCAGTTCGTCTCCGAGCTGAGGGATTTGATCGAGTCGCCGCAGTCCGCGCTGTTGGACCTATAGTCCGTCGTCGTCCGACGAACGAGCCTGCGCCGGAAAAGTCAAGCTTACGTAGCCAGCTAACTGCGTTGTGCTGCGGCCAATCTGGCGGCGAACTCCGGTGACTGGATCGAGTACACCTGCGGCCCCAGCTCGGTGCGCATGGCGAAGTCGTGTTGCTCATTGTCCAGTGACCCAGGGCTGACGGTGGCGCGCATGGTGGCTTTGGTCGCCAGCACTACCTCGCGTGGAGCGGCCGCGGGCCCTGCGGCCAGCTCGAGCGCCGCGGCGACCGGATCGTCGGCAACACTGAGCGCCAAGCCATGGTGCACGGCAGATTCGGCATCGAAGCGCATGCCGAACAACAGAGCCGCGCGGGCGACCTGCGGGCCCACCGCCCGCTGCAGCATCCAGGTCGCGCCCCCGCCGGGATGTAGGCCCAGTTTCTGGAATCGGGCGTCGAACAATGCGGCTGGTCCGGCGATGCGCACGTCGGCGGCCAGCGCCAAATTCAAGCCCGCGCCGACAGCGGCGCCGTTGACGGCGGCGATCGTGGGCAGTCGACAATCGCCGACGGCCATGAAGCCGTCGTAGAGCTGCTGCAGACCTGTCTCCGCCTCTCCGCCGCCCGCAGCACCGAGGGCGCTGAGGTCGGCGCCGGCGCAAAAGGCCTTGCCGGCCCCGGTGACCACCAGGGCGTGAACGTCGGGATCGGCTTCGGCCCGCTCGACGGCGTCGCGCAGACGCGCCGACATCTCGGCGGTTACCGCGTTGCGCCGATCGGGGTCGTTGACGGTGATGAGCGCAACGTGGTTTTCGACGGTGACTAAGACGAGGTCGGACTGGGCCATCGGGTACCTCCGTGGCTTCGGGTTTGCTGGCGGGTCCGGGCGAGCCACCGATTGCTGTGCCATCGGCTGCAACGTCACGGGCGAGGTAAGGGTACTTCGTGGCTCATGAGTGGCGTCGGCCGGCGCGAGCGTGGTTAACGGGGCTCACAGGTTTGGCTGCCCAGTGCGCACATCCATGGCGATCGGGTCGTTCAGGTACTGGGTACGGAATGCGCCGCTCGCGAGGCCGCCCAGCAGTATGCGGTCGCCTCCGCTGTGCCGTTGTGCGCACCCACTGAGTTTCGCTCGGTCACCAACAGCGACCTCTCGTCGAGTAAGTAGGCATTCCGTGCCGGCAATTACCTAGACACGACGTGGGCTAGTTGCCGTCAGCGGATCGCCTGACACCCGGCTTCGGAAACCCCCAGTAATTGGCTTCGTAAAGCGTTCAATGACCTTCGCAGGGTCTTCCTTTGCGAAAGCTGACGTGGTGGTGACGAATCCCGCGACCTGGGTGGTATTCGGCTTCGAACGTTGACGAAGGGCTTGTTTGCTGAATCCCGATGACCCGAACGCTATTGGCGGACTTGTCGAGTATCTTCGGCTGAAGATTGTGCAAACACCAAAGCCTTTGCGGGTGTCGGCGATGGTGTGCGCTACCTGCAGGGGTGTATTGGCGTGGATTGGCATGGAGCGTGATACTGGGGGCCAACTAATTACGGTCACGAAGAATTGATGAGAAAACTATGTGGCGTATGTGTCGTTGTCGGCTAAATCCTCGACTGGGCTGGTCCTGCCCATGATGGGGTTGTGATCCGCCGGACTGCGACAACGGCGGCTGCTAGTTCGGTCGGCGTCTCGGGTGGCTCTGTGGTCACCCAATTCAGGTTTTGCCAACTTCTTTGCCAGGTCATCAAGTGCGGCCTGGCGAGCCCTCACCGAGTACGACGCCTGATCTTTCTGCACTTTCTGGACAACCGCATTCGGCAGGGCCGCACTCTGAAACTTGATGTTCGCGTAGTGAATTGCAGCATCGATCATTTCGATGTAATGCTCAGCGTCTTCGAGGGCGCAAGAGCCCTCGATGCGCTGGACTTCGTCCCAGCAGGGAAAGGAAGAATATCTAGCATCGAGTTGGTGCTGCGATACCTGCGACCCGAAGTAGCCGCGCCAGTCTCGGCTTAGCCATCCTTTCGTCTTGAGCTCAACTTTGATTCTGTTCCCAATGCCCGCTATGAACTTCGGTTCGCCGACGCGCACCACTGGCTGCCAATCGTCCGACGTCATTGGCTTCACCTCTCGAATAAAAGACGTCCTTAGTGATGATGCCCCCGGTCCAGGTGCTTTCTTCGTTTCGACACACCAATTGCAGTTCCCGATACGCAAAGTCGGGAAAACGATCGACGGCGATCTTCGGCCGTTTGTCACGATCTGTCGGACGGGCTGGGAGCTGATCGCGGAGCTACCGCCGGCGGCTTTGGTGGACGCGGGTCGCGACCCTCGCCACGCTCAACTCCCTCACCGACGGAATGTCAAGGATCAGCCGAAGTAGCTGTCAAGGGTCAGCCAAAGCACCGTCGAGCATCACCCGAAGACGAAATGACGAGCATCACCCGAGGTCATACGGTCCATTGGGTGCCCCCGGCACGACTCGAACGTGCGACCTAGGGATTAGAAGTTACTCGCCGCTACGGAAGCGACCAGGTGAAACAGTTCGCGGAATCGGCTCAAAATACCTGGTCAAAGCTATTTTTAGCCGTTGCCGGTACGGCTACGGTACGGGGCCGGTACGGCCTAGAATCGCCCCCGGACGCCGCGATGTCGCCGCGACGAGGCGGGGCTCAGGGATGTTAGCTACTAAGACCTGAAAAAGTCGGCGTCGTGATTATGGCCGTTGCCGGGTGGTGCCGGGTCGGCATGGCCGCTGGGCCGTGGTGTCGATGTCATGCTGCGAGGGTGCTGATCTTGACGAGGTTGTGTGCGAGGACGCCGTGGCCGCACCAGGTTCGAGCGCCATCGACGCCGGTGAATTCGGTGCGGTTCCAGCCGTAGCTTCGTTTGAGGTGGTTGATTCGGCCTTCGGATCCGGTACGCCATTTGATCTTGTCTCGGAAGGCTCGTCGGTGTTCGAATTCGCGACGGGCGGCGCTGGGTTTGCTCCGGCGTGGGATGGCCACGTTGCGCACGCCGAGGCCCTGTAGGTCACGTTCGACCGATGCGTCTCCGTAGCCGCGATCGGCGGTCACCGCCCGTGGTGGGCGTCCGGCGCGGCGGGTGATCCGTGCGATCGCCGGTGCCAATTGTGCTGTATCAGGCGGGTTTCCGAGCTCGACGTTGTGGTCGAGGATGACGCCGTCGGCGTTGTCGACGATCTGGGCCTTGTAGCCGAACTCGACCGGCTTGCCCAGGCGTCCTTTGCGGATCGGACGCGCATCGGGGTCATGCAGGCTAACCAGCCTGCTGCTCGAGTCGGGCATCACCCCGGCCAGTCGGCTTCGGGTCTGCGCCACCACACGCTGGGTGCGGGCCACCACTGTGGTCAAGTGGTTGATTGCCTGGTGCAGCCGGGCTCTGCGCCGCCCGCTCACAGTGCGCAGCGCACGTTTGGCGTTGCGCAGCACCGTGGCGCCATCACAGATGGCCGCTTCGGCGATCCCGGCCAACTCGCCGGTGATACGCCGCACCGCGGCTTGGGCCTGACCACGTTGCTGCTGGTCGCGCAACCGCAGCTTCGAGGCGATCGAGCGGGCTCGACGACCCGCCGAGCGCCGCCGGTCGCGGGCTCGGGTACGCACCGCGCCACCGGCGGCTTTGATCTGCTCCACACCGCGCGCCATCGAGCCGATGGCCTTGGCCAACAGTCCCGAGTCCGTCGGGTAGCCCACATCAGCCTCCACCACGGTGGTGTCGGCACGCACCTTGTTGGTGCGCAGTAGCTTCGCCCCGGCCGCCTTGGCCAGCAGCGCCTCGTTCAAACCGGCCACCGCATCCGCACCGCAGCGGGTGGTGATCTTCATCAACGTGGTCGGATGCGGCACCGACCCATCCAGCGGAATACGGCAGAACCGGCGCCAAGCAATCGAATCCGACACCTCTCGGCACAGCGACTCATAGCCCAACCGGTAGCGGAACTTCAAAAACATCAACCGCAGGTACGACTCCATGGGGATCGAGGGCCGCCCCATCTGCGGATCGAAGAACGGCGCGAACGGCGCGAAAAACGCCGCGTCGTCGAGCAGCGCATCGACCCGGGCCAACTCCTCAGGTAGCCGCTGCAGCTCTTCCGGCAGCACCGACTCCCACAACGAGCACTGATCGCCTACAGTACGAAACACGATGGCCTCAATCCCTTCCGCAACAAGGGCATTGAGGCCATCTTCCCAGCTCAGCGCCAACTAACCGCTGATCAACTCGCCGACTTTTTCAGGTCTTAGTAGCTAGGAGCCGAGGCGGGCTGGCAATTTCTCGTTGGCAGTGGAGCTGGCTGGGCTGGCACACGACATCGGTCACCACACATATTTGGTGGGGCGGGCGTGGCTCGAACCCGCGACCAACGGATTATGAGTCCCTACGCTGCGCCCCAGCCACCAGGCGAAACAGTTAGCCGAAGGTGACCAAATCGCCTGCCTGGAGCTGATTTTGGGCTGTTACCCGTACGCCTACGGTACGGCCTCGGTTCGCTCTAGAAACGTCCCGGACGCCGCGTTCGCGCCGCGACGGAATCAGCGCGGAGCTGTTAACTATCGGGATTGGAGACGCGGCAGGGCCTGGCCCGGTGCACGCTGCATCAACTCGCGCAATAGCGCGTTGGAATGCCGATACCGACCCCGTGCGCCGATCCAGCTGATTGCGGACACCTTGGTACGTAGTATTCGCGAGTGCCGTTGGTGAACGGTGCGACTTTCACTGGTTCCACGGTGGATCCACTGCCGACTGGCCAGTTACGCCTCAGGCGGGGAGGTTATGTGGTGAACCTGCGACGCAAGAGGCGAGCGCCCCCGACCGATGTGGTGATCGAGCTAGACAATGTTGTCGAGCTGTTCGCGGCCGATCCCGGCGGCCTGCTCGCCGGCGCGCACCGCATCGATAGCGGTATGGACGAACTGGTGGAGCGGTTACTAGCCCAGAAACAGATCGCCGCTGACCAGCGCGTCGTTCTAGACATCGCCAGCGAGTGCTCCGACGAACTGGCTGCCAAGGTGGTGGCGGCCGTGCGCCGCTACTGCGAGCTGCGAATGCGCCGAGCCAACCGCGAACACGATCTGATCTGGCGCCAGGGCATGCGGTCGCTGGTCAGTGGCTCGCTGCTGTTCGCTATGGGCATCGCGTTGTCGTACACGTTCACGCGACCGGTGATGGGCGAATTTGCGAACGACCTGCTCGGAAACGGCGTGTTCCTCGTCGTGGCGTGGGTTGGCCTGTGGTACCCGCTCGACCTGTTGTTTATCGCCCGGGAGCAGGCAAAGCGAGAGGTCCGCGTGCTCGGCAAGATGCTCACCTTGCCCGTCGTTGTTCGCGCCCACGACCGCACACTGCCCATTGCAGTGATGCCCGGTTCACCGGTAAGCCAGGATTTACCGCCAAGCCTGAATTCCCGATTCCGTCGTTTTCGTGGGCCATCCAAATCGGGCCTCTAGGACAGTGGGCGCGGCAACGTCGGCCTGCTGGTCCTAGCCAGCTGGCCCCCCATCCCGCCGACGGTCGACCCAAGGGCCGGGCCCCCCGGGGACAGCGGTTTGAGCTCACCAAGTGTGGACATGCTCCTTTTTGACGGCACAGGTTCCTACTGCAGCGTCTAGATCCTCGACGAGGTCGAAGGGGTATCGCGCAGGCGCACGACGTTCAGCTGCATCAAGTCCCGCCCGCATGGCGAGAGGCTGCATTGGCGATCGGGCTGAACCTGCTGACCGCGGCCGCTAGTCTGACCGCATGGTCAAACAGGATGGTCCCGCGCCCGTTCCTTCTGCGGACCTGGCCGCGGCGCTCGCACCGTTCGGCCGATCGCGCATGCTGCCGCGGGAGGCCTACGTCGATCCCGAGGTTTTTGATTGGGAGCAGCGCAACATCTTCTCTGGATGGATCTGTATGGGCCATGCCAGCGATCTCAATTCGGTCGGCGCCCAGCGCGCGGTCGGCTCTGGCGCGAACGCCGTGCTGCTGGTGCGATCCGAGACCGACGTAGTGTGCGCGTTCGCCAACACCTGCCGCCACCGCGGCCACGAACTGCTGGCGTGTGGCGCGGCGACCAACAAGCGCAGCATCGTCTGCCCGTACCACTCGTGGTCCTTTCGGCTGGACGGCGCGCTGCAGAATGCGCCCGGCTTCCGCGATGTCGACGACTTCGACCCGGGCGAGTTCGGGCTCACCAAACTGCGCCTGGTGAACTGGCACGGCTGGCTATTTGTCGACCCGAGCGGGCACGACGCAGATTTCGCCGAGCACGTCACGGGGCTCGAGGACATAGTCGGCCCCTACCGGCCCGAAGATCTGACGATCGTCGCCCGACACTCTTATGAGCTCGCCACCAACTGGAAGGTGATCGTCGAGAACTACCAGGAGTGCTACCACTGTTCGAGAATCCACCCGGAGCTGTCCCGAGTCAGCCCGCCGACCAGCGGCGACGACCTCAACCTCGAGGGATCGTGGCTCGCCGGCTGGATGTCGATCGTCGATGGCGCAGAGACGATGTCGCTCACCGGCAAGAGCGGCGGCGTCGCCATCGCCGGACTGTCCGAGCACCAGCTGCGCAGCGTCATGTACGTCGTCGGATACCCCAATCTACTGGTGAGCTTGCACCCCGACTACGTAATGACCCACGTCATGATGCCGCTGGCCGTCGACCGCACGCACGTCGAGTGCGCCTGGGCCTTCCCGAAAGACGTTGCGGCCCGTGAGGATTTCGATCCTTCGTATGCGGTGGACTTCTGGGACCTCACCAACCGGCAGGACTGGGCGGCCTGCGAGTCGGTGCAACGTGGGCTCGCCTCACCACACGCCCGCCCGGGGCCGCTGGCCCCGGACGAGAAGGGGGTCTACCAGTTCGTCACCCGAGTGGCTAGGGCGTACTCCGGCGCCGACGGTTCCGGGGCGGAGAGCCGGTGACGCTTTCAATCGACTTGGCGTAGGTGCCCACCGCTGGTCCCGCTCATGATGTACATCGCCGATGAGGTGATCGAGGGCACGCTTGCGCCAGACCGTTGCCACGTGATCGACGCCGACGGCGCTCCTCCTCATAGCGGGGCCAGCCACGGATGCGTCGTCTGCCGCGACACCCGGGCCTTCTTGGCGACCTGCGAGACCGACAACCCATCGCTGATCATCGCCAACACGGCCTGGAGGCCGCGTGTCGGATCTATTGGCTGACGCACCTGTTTGCTAGCACGGCCGCCTACGGGCGAGTACGTCCGATCGCCGCGGTGAGCCCCTTAACAACGGCTGCCGGGTATGCACGAACTCTCCTGACCAGGCCTTTTACCTCGGAGTGTCGAAGACGAAATGTCCGGCATCAGCCGAGGTCATACAAATCACTCTCGACTCCGCCGCATGCAAAAATCAAGGCTACTTACCCAAGTGGCATGAAAAATCGAGGTCAGGCTATCTGGACAACCGCTTGTTCAAAATACTGATTATAGGCAAGGTAGACAGATTTTTTCCCGGTCCAGTCCAGGAACTCCTGGAATGCCTTGAATTCATGTTCCTCGGCTCCCGGGTAATTGTAAAATTCATCAAATACGATCACAGTGCCTGACACGATGTTATCGACCAACTGGTCGAAGATCTCTTTCGCGGATGCATAAATATCGCAATCGATATGCAACAAAGCGATGGGAGTAGATTTCAGAACTTGTTTTTTGAATTGTGGAAGGGTCTCATGGAACATGCCCTTTACCAGGGTTACATTGTGAAGAACCGGTGGTATCCACCCCTCGAAGTTAACTCGAAAAGTACCTTGAGGTACAGTAATATCGGTGCGAGCCCATTGTTCAGGAAGCCCGTCAAAGGAATCGAATCCCCAGATATGTTGCTCTGGATTGAGCGCGGCAATAAAATTGATGGTTCTTCCCGTACACACGCCCATCTCCAAAAACGCGCCGCGCAGCGTAACGTAGTCAGAGCCGAATTTGAGCACTGCCGCGTCTGTGTTTAGAGCCTTTGCATTGTCAAAGTAATTCGTCACCATCGCCCGCGCCGCCGGCGAATCTCGATAGTCCTTGTCCATCGGGTAAAAGTTAAGAACCTGGCGCCCTTTGTGCCATTCTTCGCCCGCGATGGGCATCTTTACCAATTGATCCCAGTTGAATCCGGTGCTATACGTATGATCTGATGTCATCGACAGTCTCTCTTCGTGTCAATACTAAAATGGCCACAAGTTCGGCCTATTGTTCATAGCTTTGGTTCGCAACGTGGCCGCAACCGTTCCAGTACATCGGCGATGGCGTCCTTGCTTAGTAGCATCCCGCCCAGCACCAACTGCTCCGCGGCCAGATCCTGCGGCAGGTGCCGAGCCGAACACGCACCCCACCACCATGCCGGTCGACACGACTGACGCCAAGGCGGATCGAAATTCCATGCGCCCAACCTCATTGCTGGATGACGCAGCTTGATTCATCGGCAGTGTAGAGGCTTGGCGGATTATTCACGCGAAATTGTGAAAATTCCGGCACCTTACCAATCCGACGCACTCGAAGGTTTGCCGCGCTGGTTTGTATCAATGGTTGTACCGCCGGATTGCTGCCGAAATGCTGCCCAAGGAGCCGTTTTCGATGATCGAATCAGCCAGCTGCCAGCAAATCTCGAAACTATATCTCACCTGCGGTTTTTAGTTGTGGGGCGGGCGGGGCTCGAACCCGCGACCAACGGATTATGAGTCCCTAGGCAGCGCCTCAGCGACCAGGAGCAATGCTTAGCGCCGAACGGGGGCGCTCAGCACCCCCTCCATACCCCGGACCGCTTTGGGGCAGCAAGTTTGTCACGACGGCACTGGCTCGTCGGTTGCCGCCAACTCCCATGCAAGTGGCGTTGCGAGAATCGCCACGGCGATAGCGAAGGGGCCCAGGAAGACCAGCGCGAGGAAAAAGAAACCGATACCGCTGCGACCTTTGTCGGCCGCTACTACCGCGGCGATGAATGCACAAGCGAGCCACCACAAGATCGGGCTCAGGACGATGACGACCACGACAATGAGAGACGTGTGCGCGAGTAAGTCGTCGTGGAGCTGGCGAAGACGGTCTTGATCCATATCGCGGTATCTTCCCTGCTCGAAGTTCGTGCCGCGTCGCCCCGGCAAAATTAGCTAGCGCGCCGACCTCGCCGCCGTCAACCCGCCATGCGCCGCGACGACGCCGCGATGAACACACCCGAGAGGCGGGCCGCGACCGCCCGTACCGCCTACGACCAGCTTATATACCGTGCCCCCGGCACGACTCGAACGTGCGACCTAGGGATTAGAAGGCCCTTGCTCTATCCACCTGAGCTACGGAGGCAATGTGCAGGTCAGTGTATCTAACGGCGACGAGTCGGTGGACGCGGACAACACGACGCGCGAAAAGTGTTCCCCCGCCGCAATTATCGGTTATGGTGTGAGCCTCGACACACGTACAACACCGGCCGGTAATGGGCCGTTAACCGCAACGAGGCGTGTGCATAACGTCGATGGGTGGCGTTGCTATGAGCGTGGCCATGAACCTGACTTCGCGGTGCTCGTGGGCTGGCACCCAGGCGTTGCGCCTGGCGGCCGATGCCAGAGATACCTATCGAGCCGGCGCCCTGTTGCTGCGCGGCTCGCCGTTCGCATTGGGCTGGGTCGTCGGCTGGCTTTTCACTGAATTTCCCCCGCACGTATTAACCGGGCATGCATTGTCCCGCGTATCGCATCCGTCCATCGGCCGTGTTGGCAGCACGTGGGCCGCCCAGCGAGCAGATCAGGCCCTCACCGCTGCGCTCGAGGAGTCCTTCGGGCCGGACTTCCGCGAGCAGGTGTGCCACCCGGCCTGCGTTCAGTCCGCGTGTGCCCCCCGCAGCCCGCTGTTGCGCAGGCCTGGGCCGCACCGCCGGTACGCGGGGCAGACCTCCGACATCTCCTACGGTCCGGGCGGACGCGACAACCTGCTCGACATCTGGCGGCGTCATGACCTGGCGCCTGGGTGCCGGGCGCCGGTGCTGATACAGGTCCCGGGAGGGGCGTGGGCCGTCAACGGCAAACGCGGTCAGGCGTACACGCTGATGAGCCGGATGGTCAAACTCGGCTGGATTTGCGTCTCGATCGACTACAGCAAGAGCCCGCGCCGCGCATTTCCCGCGCACCTCATCGATGTGAAGAGGGCTATCGCGTGGGTCCGGGAGAACATCGCCGACTACGGCGGCGATCCCGACTTCATTGCGATCACCGGCGGGTCGGCGGGTGGGCACCTGGCCTCCCTGGCAGCGCTCACCCCGAACGATCCCACGTTCCAGCCCGGATTCGAAGACGCCGACACGACCGTTCAAGCGGTCGCGCCCTACTACGGCGTGTACGACTTCACCGACTTCGAGAACATGCACGAATTGATGCTGCCGTTCCTGGAGCACTTTGTTTTGAAGACCCGCTATGCCGACGAGCCGGAGCGGTTCAAGGCGGCGTCGCCGATTTCATACGTGCACAGCGAAGCGCCGCCCTTCTTCGTGCTGCACGGTGAGAAAGACGAATTGGTTCCCAGCGGCCAGGCTCGAGCCTTCTGCGCGGCGCTACGCGCGGCCGGCGCTCCCACGGTGGCCCACGCCGAGCTTGCCAATGCGCACCACGCTTTCGACATCACCCCGACGGTCCGATCGCGGCTGGCCGCCGACGCCGTCGCCGATTTCTTGGGTGTCGTCTACGGCCGGCGCGCCGGCTCGCTGTTGGATTCGCTGCCGCTGCCGGCCACTTCGGCCAGCTGAGCCCAGGACCCCGGTGACTGGATCTAGGACCCGACCGCTCCTTTCACCAGCGCGGCAACCCGACTAGCGTTGTGTTGGCGACTGGGTTGGCGGGTCCGAGGCAGGAGGCTTGATCGACGGTGATAAGGCTGACGCGTCGAGCTGATGACCATGACTGAGTCCGTCGAGGCCGTCACATTGTCCGACGAGCTTGGACCGGTCGACTATCTGTTGCATCGGGGTGAAGCAAATCCCCGGACCCGGTCGGGGATCATGGCGCTGGAACTCCTCGACACCACGCCGGACTGGGAGCGGTTCCGGACCCGGTTCGAAAACGCCTCCCGACGGGTGTTGCGGCTGCGGCAAAAGGTTGTTGTGCCGACCTTGCCGACGGCGCCGCCGCGCTGGGTGGTGGATCCCGATTTCAACTTGGACTTTCATGTGCGCCGGGTGCGCGTGGCCGAACCCGGCACGCTCCGTGACGTATTCGATCTTGCCGAGGTGATCCTGCAGTCACCGATGGACATATCCCGGCCGCTGTGGACGGCGACCCTGGTCGAGGGTCTGGCCGACGGAAAGGCCGCGACATTGCTGCATGTCAGCCATGCGGTCACCGACGGCGTCGGCGGTGTCGAGATGTTCGCGGAAATCTATGACCTCGAGCGCGATCCACCGGCCAGGCCGACGCCCCCGCTGCCCATTCCGCAGGATCTGACGCCCAATGATCTGATGCGGCAGGGCATCAACCACCTGCCCATCGCCGTAGTCGGCGGCGTCTTGAGCGCGCTGTCTGGGGCGGTATCGGTGGCCGGGCGGGCGGTTCTGGAACCCGCGTCCACAGTTTCGGGGATCGTGGGCTACGCGCTCTCGGGTATGCGGGTGATCAATCGGGCCGCCGAGCCGTCGCCGCTGCTGCGCCGGCGCAGCCTGGCCACCCGTACCGAAGCGATCGACATCCCGCTCTCCGACCTGCACAAGGCCGCAAAAGCCGGCGGAGGATCGATCAACGACGCCTATCTCGCCGGTCTGTGTGGCGCCTTGCGCCGCTACCACGAAGCCCTTGGCGTGCCGATCAGCACGCTGCCGATGGCGGTGCCGGTGAACTTGCGGGCCGAAGCCGATACGGCCGGCGGCAACCAGTTCACCGGCGTCAACCTGGCCGCGCCGATAGGTACCGTCGATCCGGTCTCCCGGATGAAGAAGATCCGTGCGCAGATGACGCAGCGCCGCGACGAGCCCGCGATGAACATCATCGGTTCCATTGCGCCGGTGCTGAGTGTCTTGCCGACTGCGGTGCTGGAGGGGATCACCGGCTCGGTGATCGGCTCCGACGTGCAGGCCAGCAATGTCCCGGTCTACCCGGGAGACACCTATCATCGCCGGCGCAAAGATCTTGCGGCAGTACGGTATCGGCCCGCTGCCCGGCGTGGCGATGATGGTGGTGCTGATTTCCCGGGGTGGGTGGTGCACCATCACCGTGCGCTACGACAGGGCGTCGGTGCGAAACGAGCCGTTGTTCGCCCAGTGCCTGCTGGAGGGTTTCGACGAGATCCTGGCGCTGGCCGGTGACCCGGCACCCCACGCGGTGCCTGCGTCGTTTGCCGCCGAGCCGGCCGGTTCGGCGTCTCGATCGGTGTCGGGCTCATGAGCGCCGCTAAAGAGCAGGCCGACGAGCGCGGGACGCGGGAGCCGGCGGCAGGATCTGCGGTTGCCCGGCTCGGTCGCCGAGATCCTCGCCAGTCCTCCCGGGCCCAAGATCGGTGCGTTTTTCGACCTGGACGGGACGTTGGTCGCCGGCTTCACCGCGGTCATCCTCACCCAGGAGCGTCTGCTGCGCCGCGACATGGGTGTGGGTGAGCTGCTCAGCATGGTTCAGGCGGGTCTGAACCATCACGCTCGGGCGCATCGAGTTCGAAGACCTCATCGGCAAGGCCTCCGCGGCGCTGGCCGGGCGACTGATAGACGACTTGGAGGAGATCGGCGAGCGGCTGTTCGCCCAGAGGATCGAGTCCCGGATCTACCCGGAAATGCGCGAGCTGGTGCGGGCTCACGTGGCTCGCGGCCACACCGTGGTGCTCAGCTCGTCGGCGCTGACCATCCAGGTCAATCCGGTGGCGCGCTTCCTCGGGATCTCCAACATGCTCACCAACAAGTTCGAGACCAACGAAGACGGATATGCTCACCGGCGGCGTGCTGAAGCCGATCTTGTGGGGGCCGGGCAAAGCCGCTGCGGTACAGCGGTTTGCGGCCGAGCACGACATCGACCTCAAAGACAGCTACTTCTACGCCGACGGTGACGAGGACGTCGCCCTGATGTACTTGGTCGGCAATCCACGGCCGACCAATCCCGAAGGCAAGATGGCCGCCGTCGCCAGGCGCCGTGGCTGGCCGATTTTGAAATTCAACAGTCGCGGCAGCGTGGGCATCCGGCGGCAGTTGCGGACACTTGCCGGCTTCAGTTCGATGTTCCCGGTCGCGGCTGGCGCAGTGGGGATCGGTGTGCTGACCGGTAGCCGGCGGCGCGGCGTGAACTTCTTCACCTCCACCTTTTCCCAGCTGCTGCTGGCGACCACCGGAGTGCATCTGAATGTCATTGGGGAAGAGAATTTGACCGCACAGCGTCCGGCGGTGTTCATCTTCAACCACCGCAACCAGGTTGACCCGGTCATTGCCGGTGCGCTGGTGCGCGACAACTGGGTTGCCGTGGGCAAGAAGGAACTGGAAAAGGACCCGATCATGGGCCGCTCGGCAAGTTGCTGGACGGTGTGTTCATCGACCGAGACGATCCGGTCGCCGCGGTGGAGACGCTGCACACGGTCGAAGAGCGAGCCAAGAACGGACTCTCGATTGTGATCGCTCCGGAAGGCACCCGGCTGGACACCACCGAAGTCGGGCCGTTCAAGAAGGGGCCCTTCCGCATCGCGATGGCGGTGGGGATCCCGATCGTCCCGATCGTGATCCGCAATGCGGAGATCGTCGCCGCTCGAAACTCCACCACGATCAATCCGGGCACGGTCGATGTCGCGGTGTTTCCGCCGATTCCGGTGCAGGACTGGACGCTTGAGACGCTGCCGGAGCACATCGCCGAGGTGCGCCAGCTGTATCTGGATACGCTGGCTAACTGGCCCGTCGACGAACTGCCCGAGGTCGATCTCTACGCCGAGAAAAAAGCGGCGGGCAAGGCCCGGAATCGGACCCGCAAAACCACCGCCAAGAAGACGGTGGCGAAAAAGACTGCGACCAAGTCAGCGAGCAAGACTGCGGCGAAGTCACAGCCGAAGACCACCCCAAAGATGCCGGCCAACAAGACAAATCCGGAACCGGCTGCTCCCCATAATGGTGAGGTGAACCCGCCCGGCGCGGCAGAACCCATCAGCGCTGAACCACCGGAATCCCGGCCCAGAGGGCGGCCGTGACCGAACCGGCCGCAGATACCAGCGCAGTCCTCACCGCTCAAGACTCGCTGGTATTGGCGTCCATGGCCTCGCCGGTCGAGATGGAACTGGTCACGGCTTGGCTGGGCAAGCAGCGTGCCCGGAATCCGGAGGCGAAATTCGACGTATTAAAGCTGCCGCACCAAAACGCGCCGCCGGGGGCGCTGACAGCGCTGGCGGAGCAGCTCGAGTCCGGCCCCGAATCCGGTGACGACCGGTCGATCGTGCCGGTGCGGGTGTTCTGGTTGCCGCCTCCGGATCGCAGCAGAGTCGCCAAACTGGCCGGGCTGCTCCCTGGCCGGGACCCCTACCACCCCAACCAGCGTCAGCAACGACACATCCTGCGCAACGATCCCAGCCGCGCGCAGGTGGTGGCCGGCGAGCCGGCCAAGGTGTCTGAACTCCGCCAGCAGTGGCGCGACACCACCGTCGGAGAGAACAAGCGCGACTTCGCCCAGTTCGTCACTCGCCGCGCGATCTTGGCAATGGAACGTGCCGAGTACCGAATCCTCGGACCGCAGTACAAGTCTCCGCGGCTGGTGAAACCAGAGATCTTGGCGTCCACGCGGTTTCGCGCCGGCCTGGAAAAGATCCCGGGCGCAACCGTCGAAGAAGCCGGGAAGATGCTCGACGAACTCGCTACCGGGTGGAGCAGGGCGTCCGTCGACCTCGTCTCTGTGCTCGGCAGGTTGCTCAGCCGCGGATTCGATCCGGAGATCGACTACGACGAGTATCAAGTCGCGGCGATGCGCGCCGGGCTGGAAGCACATCCCGCGGTGCTGCTGTTTTCGCACCGGTCCTACATCGACGGTGCGGTGGTGCCGGTGGCGATGCAGGAGAACCGGCTACCGCCGGTGCACGTGTTCGCCGGTATCAACTTGTCGTTCGGCGCGATGGGGCCGCTGTTACGCCGTTCCGGCGTCATCTTCATCCGCCGCAACATCGGCGACGATCCGCTCTACAAGTACGTCCTGCGTGAATACGTCGGCTACATCGTCGAGAAGCGGTTCAACCTGAGCTGGTCCATCGAGGGCACTCGCTCGCGCACCGGTAAGATGCTGCCACCCAAGCTCGGTCTGATGGCCTACGTGGCCAACGCTTACCTGGACGGCCGCAGCGAAGACATCCTGCTGCAACCGGTGTCGATCAGCTTCGATCAGTTGCACGAGACCGCCGAGTACGCCGAATACGCCCGCGGTGGCGAAAAGACACCCGAGGGCATCGGCTGGCTGTACAACTTCATCAAGGCGCAGGGCGAACGCAACTACGGCAAGATCTATGTCCGTTTCCCCGAAGCGGTTTCGATGCGGCAGTACCTCGGCGCGCCGTACGGTCCGCTGGCACAGGATCAGGATGCCAAACGGCTTGCGCTGCAAAAGATGTCGTTCGAAGTCGCGTGGCGGATTCTTCGGTCGACACCGGTGACGGCGACGGGTTTGGTGTCTGCGTTACTGCTCACCACTCATGGGGTGGCGTTGACGCTCGATCAGCTGCACCACACCCTGCAGGACTCACTCGACTATCTCGAACGCAAACAGACCCCGATGTCGACCAGTGCGTTACGGCTGCGCTCGCGCGACGGTGTGCGCGCGGCAGTGGACGCATTGTCCAATGGACATCCGATCACCCGTGTCGACGGCGGACGAGAACCCGTGTGGCGCATCGCGCCCGACGATGAGCTCGCCGCGGCGTTCTACCGGAATTCGGTGATACATGCCTTCCTGGAGACTTCGATCGTCGAACTCGCGCTGGCGCACGCCCGCCACGTCGAGGGTGACCGCATGGCGGCTTTCTGGGCCCAGGCGATGCGGCTGCGCGATCTACTGAAATTCGAGTTCTATTTCGCTGACTCGACGGCGTTTCGGGCCAACATCGCCGAAGAGATGGCGTGGCACGAAGATTGGGAAGCCCACGTTGCCGCCGGTGGCGACGAGATCGACGCCATACTGTGTGCGAAGCGGCCGTTGATGTCGGACGCGATGCTGCGGGTGTTCTTCGAAGCGTATGAGATTGTCGCCGACGTGTTGCGCGATGCTCCGGCGGATATCGGCCAGAAGGAACTGACGGAGTTGGCGCTCGGGGTCGGGCGTCAGTACGTGGCACAGACCCGGGTCCGTAGCAGCGAATCGGTATCGACGCTGCTGTTCGCCACCGCGCGCCAGGTCGTCGCCGACCAGAATCTGATAGCACCCGCCCCAGACCTCACCGAAAGGCGGATCGCTTTCCGGCGGGAATTGCGGAACATTCTGCGAGATTTCAACTACGTCGAGCAAATCGCGCGAAATCAGTTCGTCGCCCGCGAGTTCAAGGCGCGTCAGGAGCGTTTGGATAGCTGAACTCTGTAGTCACCGGTCCGCGCACATACCCTGGGTACATGACGGTTGCCCAACCCGCCGGCACGGCGCATAGCGAGGTCGCCGACAAGGCCCCCGCCAAGCGCCGCGCGTTGGTGTGGCCACTGCTAATCGGCGTCGCGGTGCTGGCGGGGTGCACCGCGGCCGGAATTGGGGCGCTGTCGCTGGCCGATGCGCTGACCGCCACCGGTTTGCCCAACCCGGGCCCGGCAACCACGCTGGGGCTGCCGTTCGTCCGGGCGGCGGGGGAGATCGCCGCGGTGCTGGCCGTCGGGTCGTTCCTTTTCGCGGCGTTTCTGGTGCCACCGCAAAGCAGCGGCGTACTCGACGCCGACGGGTACCGCGCGCTTCGGCTAGGGACGGTGGCATCTGGAGTCTGGGCGGTGTGTGCCGCCCTGCTGGTCCCGCTGACCATTTCCGACGTGTCCGGTCGACCATTGGTTGACCACCTCAACCCGGTGCGGATTTGGTCGGTGGCCGGCCTGGTCACCACCGCCTCCGCGTGGCGCTGGACTGCGGTGCTGGCCGCGCTGGTGACGCTGGCGAGTCTGTCGGTGCTGCGCTGGTCGTGGACGCCGCTGCTGCTCGCCGGGTCGTTGGTGACGCTCATTCCGCTCGGGCTGACCGGTCACTCGTCGGCGGGCGGGTCGCACGACCTGGCCACCAACAGCCTGCTGATCCACCTCGTCGCCGCCGGCCTATGGGCCGGTGGTCTACTCGCTCTGCTTGCCCACGCACTGCGCAACGGTGAGCACACCGCCCTGGCGGCACGGCGCTTCTCCGCTATTGCACTGTGGTGCTGGGTCGCGATGGTGCTCAGCGGATTGGTGAACGCCGCGGTGCGCATACTGCCTTCTGAGCTGCTGACCACCGGTTACGGGCGGTTGGTGGTCGCCAAGTTCATCGCGCTGTGCGTGCTGGGGGTCATCGGCTGGCGCCAGCGGCGCTCCGCAGTCGCCAGGCTGCAAGCAGACCCGAGTAATCCCAAAGCGCGCAGTGTCCTGCTCCGGCTGGCGTTGATCGAGGCCGCGGTTTTCGGCCTTACCTTCGGTGTTGCCGTCGGGCTGGGCCGTACGGCGCCGCCACCGCCCCCGATCCGGCTGCCCTCGATTCCCGAAGCCGAGATCGGCTACAACTTCGACGGACCGCCCACGCTGGCGCGCATTCTGTTCGACTGGCGCTTCGACTTGATCTTCGGCACTGCCGCAATCGTCTTCGCTGCGCTCTACGTGGCGGCGGTGCTGCGGCTGCGCCGCCGCGGCGACAGTTGGCCGCCAGGCCGGACCCTGGCCTGGCTGCTCGGCTGCCTGGCTTTGCTATTCGTGACGTCGTCGGGTGTCGGTCGCTACATGCCGGCGATGTTCAGCATGCACATGGTCGCTCATATGGGGCTGTCGATGCTGGTCCCGATTCTGCTGGTGCTGGGCGCCCCGGTCAGCCTGGCGTTACGGGCACTGCCCGCCGCTGGCCGCAACGACCCGCCCGGTATGCGGGAATGGCTGTTGGCCGCACTGCACAGCCGGTTGTCGCGGTTCTTCACCAACCCGGTGGTCGCCACCGTGCTCTTTGTCGCCGGGTTCTACGGGTTGTACCTCTCGAGCCTTTTCGACACCGCGGTAGGCAGTCACGCCGGGCATTTGGCGATGAACGTGCACTTTCTGCTCAGCGGCTACCTGTTCTACTGGATCGTCATCGGGGTCGACCCCACGCCGCGGCCGATCCCGCCGCTGGCCAAGGTCGGCGTGGTCTTCGCGTCATTGCCGCTGCACGCGTTCTTCGGAGTGGTGCTGATGGGCACCCGAAGGGTGCTCGGTGCCGACTATTACCGCTCGCTCGGTTTGAGCTGGCACACCGACCTGCTGGGTGATCAGCAATTGGGCGGTGGTATCGCCTGGGCGGCAGGGGAACTACCCCTGGTGATCGTGATGCTCGCGCTGCTCGTGCAGTGGGCACGCAGCGATCGCCGCACCGCCCGGCGGTTGGACCGCGCCGCTGAACGCGACGATGACGCCGAGCTGGCCGCCTACAACGCGATGCTGGCCGAGCTGGCGCGACAGGACCCGTCGAAGCGTTCTCACCAACCCGCGGACTAATCCACAGTCGCGGTTCTTTCCACAGGGACAGCAGGCACGGCCGGTTTTGGGGCTGTTTTGCCGCGGAGTCCGTCGGTCGCGCCGAGCTCAATAGCAGCCAGAAAGGGCGGTGACGCGTTCACCGCGCCAGGGAAAGCAACCGAGAAGGGATCAGCCAATGTTCGAAACCCCACTTACCGTCGTCGGTCACATCGTCAACGACCTTCAGCGCCGCAAGGTCGGCGATCAGGAGGTCATCAAGTTCCGGGTGGCCAGCAACTCGCGTCGCCGCACCGGTGACGGCAGCTGGGAGCATGGGAACTCGCTGTTCGTCACCGTCAATTGCTGGGGAAAGCTAGTCACTGGTGTGGGTGCCGCGTTGGGCAAGGGCGCACCGGTGATCGTGGTGGGCCACGTGTACACCAGCGAGTACGAGGACCGCGACGGCAATCGCCGTTCGTCGCTGGAGATGCGGGCGACCGCGGTTGGACCGGACCTGTCGCGCGTGTTC
>CAVSSC010000031.1:0-71589 GCA_963730415.1 uncultured Actinomycetota bacterium
TTTCTAGCAGTATGACCTGGGCTGACGCTTGACCCTCTGACGTCCAGATTTAGCCCAACCAAAAAGACATGAATCTTTAAGACCGAATCTCTTGCGGGTGCCGGGGTTCGGCGATACTTTCCCGCCCATGATGACGAACAGCATTGCGCGAACCATGGTGACTCAGCAGGCGATCCACCGAGGTGGTGGCGGCGGCGGCGGTCGGCTGGGCGGTGGTGGCGGCGGCCGCTAAGCCCCTTAACTCGCGCGTCGGGCTCCGGCGCGGGTCCCGGTCAAACTATTGGGCCGGGCGGTTCATCTTGGTCGGCGGTGCCGAGCAGATCGAGTTGCATCCATGCGACGTCGTGCCAGCTGTCGTGTTTCCATTCGACGCGCCGGTATAGGCCGGCGTCCTGGAAGCCGAAAGATCGGTGGAAACCGTTGCTGGCCTCGTTGGGTTGGGTGATGCCGGCAAATGCTCGCCTATAGCCCCGCTCGGTGAGCCGGCACAGTAGTTGCGTGTATAGCTTGCCGCCGCCGCCGGCGCGCCGATGGTTGACGTCGACATAGATCCCGGTCTCGGCCGACCATTGGTATGTAGCCGGGCGATTGAATGCGTGCGCGTAAGCGAAGCCGATAACCTGCTCATCACGTTCGAGGACGAGCCATTCGTGGTTCTCGCGGGCCGCGGCGATACGTGCAGCCATCTCATTTACGGTCGGGACTTCGATCTCCCAACTGATGACCGTGTCCTCGACGTAGGGCCGGTAAATCGCAATGCACGCAGCCGCATCCTGTGGGGAAGCCGGGCGCACGAGGCTGCTGCTCGCCTGCATGCCGCCGCGCTATGGGCGCGGCTCGAACGGCCGGCGCGGCGGGACGGTCACGGTTTGAGTGACCGTGCTGGTTTCGGTGCTCGGCGAAACAGTGACGGTGCTTGGTGGGACCGTTGTCGTGCCGGTGTCGGTGCTCGGCGGCGCGGTCTCGGTGACGGTTTCGGTCGGCGCTCCGCCGCCTCCGCCTCCTCCTCCGTGGTGCCGAGGTGGCTCCGCAGTCGTGGTGGTCACCGCCGCGGTGGTGGACGGAGTCGGTGTCGTCGTCGTTGCGGGGCTATGGGCTGGCGAACCGGTCGCGAGCTTGACCACCGCGAACACCAGCGCGCCGAGCAGTATCACCCCGATTGCGCCGGCCGCGACCAGCACCACCGGACGGCGGTACCACGGCGTCGGGGGCTCCGGCTCGGGCGCGGGGTCGTGATACCCGCCATACCGTGCGGCCTGGGTGGGCTCGGAGTAGTAATCGGGTTCCTCAGGGTAAGGCGGCACGACAGCAGATGGTAGTGCGTGATTGCTGGCAGGCAAGTGGGTGGCGAGACGCCTGGGCTTGATCAGGGTTCGTTGTCGATGAGGCCGAGCGCACGCTCGAATAGATGCACTGTGGCCGCGTGCAATTGGTCGCCGACCTCCTTTTCGGCCTTGCCCGCACAGGCTCGGGCCAGCGTCCCCTCGATCACGATGCCGAGCTTGAAGCAGGCCAGTACGGTGTACCAGGCCATATCCGACAAATCACGGGTCGTGTTCGCGGCGTACCGCTGGAACAGATCGTTGGTGCTGGCCAGCCCGTCCTGGCCGCCCAGGGCGTGGCTGAACACGCTGGAACCGTCGGGCTGGCGCCAGGTGGCCAGCAGCCAGCCCAGATCCAGCAGCGGATCACCGATCGTGCACATCTCCCAGTCGACGATGGCGACCACATCCGGCCCGGTCCGGGAGAACATCACGTTGGCGGCGTGGTAGTCGCCGTGCATGATGCCGGGCGTCCAGGTGGTCGGGCGGCGCCGCTCCAGCCAGGCCGCCACTTGCTGGACTCCCGGGATCTGCGGCCCGGGGTAATTCGTCGTACTCGCGATAGGAGTCCAGCTCCGAAAGCCAGCGCGGCACCTGGCGTTCCAGGAAGCCAGCCGGCCTGCCGAAATCGGCGAGGCCAACAGCAACATGGTCGACGGCGCCCAGCTTGGCCAGCGCGTCAGCCATCGAGAGGCCCATCTGGAACCGCACACCGGGATCGCTCGCGTGCAACGGCGGCAGCCCCTCGCCGGCGTTGAATCCGTCGACCGGATCCATCAGATAGAAGACAGCGTCGCCCAGCACACTGGGGTCATCGCACGTGGCAATCAGGTGCGGGTGCGGAACATCGGAGCCGGCCAGTGCCGCAAGGACTTTCGTTTCCCGCAGGATCACGCTGTTGCTCCGCGGACGCAAGTGCCGCGGACCTCGCCGCAGCACGTAAGGTCGGCCGGCCCTGGTGAATCGCAGCATGACGTTCTGCGTTCCTCCGGTGACGTTGGAAACGTCCTCCAGCGGGCCCTCGCCGAGTCCCTGCTCGGACATCCATTCCGCTACGGCTTTTAGGTCCACGTAATCCATGTTTAGCCCTTGGGATGCGGCGTGTATCGGACCGTCTGCGCCCGAATCATGCCGTCGCGGAATACGAAGGTGTCGACACCGTCGTCAACCCGGTTGACGGCCGAATCGGCGGCCCACTCTAGGAACAGCACATCGCCGTCGAAGATCTGGTTCTTCAAATCCCAGGCCGCATCCGGCAGATCCTCGAGCAACTTCGCGAAGGCCTTGCGTATGCCGTCCTTGCCGCGCGCGACGCCGGCCGGGCTGATCAGCACGGAATCCTCGGCATAGTCGACGACGATCTCGTCGAGGTCGCCTGCGGCCAGCGCCTTCCCATGGTGGGCGAATATTTCCTGCGGCGTACGCGACGGCTTAGGCGTCTGAGGCGTCATAGCACTCCTTTGCAACCTGTGGACCGTCTGGGAAAAAGATTAGGCCAGCGGCGACGAGCGGCCCCGGGCGGCGGCGGCTGGAAGAATAGTGTGCATAACTTACTTTCTGGGGAAGGGAAATGGCGATGCCGCGGACCGACAATGATTCCTGGGACATCACTCAAAGCGTGGGAGCCACCGCACTGGGTGTTGCCGCAGCCCGCGCCGCGGAGACCGAAAGCGAGAATCCGCTCATCAACGACCCGTTCGCCCGGGTGTTCGTAGACGCCGCCGGCGAGGGGATGTGGAGCGTCTATGCCGATCCGGCGCTGCTGGCCAAGGCGGTCGAAATCGAACCGGATGTGCAGACGCGGATACAGCTGATGATCGACTTCATGGCTACCCGGACGGCGTTCTTTGACGAGTTCTTTCTCGGCGCCGCCGACTCCGGGGTTCGGCAGGTGGTGATCCTGGCGGCCGGCCTGGACGCACGCTCCTGGCGGTTACCGTGGCCCGACGGCACGGTCGTCTACGAGCTCGACCAGCCCAAGGTGCTGGAATTCAAATCCAACACGCTGCGCGAGTACGGCGCGCACCCGACGGCGCAACTGGTACACGTACCGATAGATCTGCGCCAGGATTGGCCGAAGGCACTGCAGGAGGCCGGATTCGACGCGTCTCGGCCAGCCGCCTGGTCGGCTGAGGGCCTTGTCCGTTATCTGCCGGCGCAGGCCCAGGACCTGCTATTCGAGCGGATACATTCCCTTAGCGTCGAGGGCAGTTGGCTGGCCTCCAACGTGCCCGGCGCGGGTTTCACTGATCCCGATCTCGTACGGCGTCAGCGCGACGACATGCGGCGTATGCGGGCGGTGGCCGCCAAGCTGGTCAACGCCGAGATAACGGACTATGACGACCTCTGGTACCCGGAGGAGCGCACCCCTGTCGACGGCTGGCTACGTGAACATGGCTGGGACGTCGCTACGGCAACGTTTTCTGAGTTGATGGCTCGTTATGGTCGCAGCGTTCCGCAGGGTGCGGGGGACGTAATGCCGCCCACCCTTTACGTGTCCGCGCAGCGCCGAGCGGGCGACAAGTGACCGCGAATCCATTGTGCAGCAACCGCTTTGTTGCAAACCAGGACTGCGCGGCTGAATGCTGAGGCAGTACACGGTTGGGTGGTCGCTTGGGCGTTGACCCCCACGGATCCGAATCTCCCGTTACCGCAACGCCGCTCACCACGCCAACGGTTTGGCACGAGTCGGTACCCTCGCCGTCATGGTCGATCGACCCGCCCGGGTAAGCGATGTGCACAAGATCGCCGCGTCGATGCCGCACGTTCAGCGCTTGGAGGGCCCGAAGGGCAACTCCATTTATCAGGTGGGTGGGAAGTCGTTCGTCTTCTTCCGTACGCCCCAGCCCGATGCAACCGATCCGGACAGCGGCGAGCGCTATGCCGACGTGATCATGCTCTGGGTGGAGTCGGAGAGCGACAAGCTGGCTCTGATCCAGGATCCCGCTTCGCCGTTCTTCACCACAGACCATTTCGACGGGCATCCTTCGGTACTGGTGCGGGCCAGCCGATTAGCGGAAATCAGCAGAACGGAATTAGCCGAGCTGATTCAGGACGCGTGGCTGTCCCGGGCGTCGAAGAAGCGGGCCGCAGCCTGGCTCGCCGACCGCCCCTAGCGTGTGCTGACGCTCTGCTGGGGGCGGCGCCGAAATAACCCAAAGCCATGTTTAGACACACGTTGAATGGGTAACGTTACGTCCACGAGAAATTTTTCTCGAGCACATTGGAGGTCAATATGCGTGGCAGCGGAATCATCGGCACGATTGTCTTGGTGTGGCTGCTCATCGGAGTCTTCGCGGCATGGCAACGCGACTACTTCAAGGGTGGGCCCGCGAATTGTGTCACATTGGGAAACATTGCGCTAACCGTGATTGCCGGGCCCTTGAATTACGGGGGTGTCAACCCCAAAGTCAAGGATTGCCATGTACCGCAGCCCAGCTCAATGCCCAGTGGCCTTGTCCAACCCCTCAGATAAAGGAAATGTCATGATCGCCCTAGGTATTGTCTTAGTAATCCTCGGTTATTTTTTCTCTTCGCTCGTGATGGAGATTGGCATCGCCGTCCTAGTAATCGGCCTTGTGCTATGGGTTCTGGGTGCTGTCGGCCGCCCGGTCGCGGGCAGGCGCTACTGGTATTGAGCGCCCCACCGGAAATACGGGATCGCGCGACTGCTCAGCAGTCGCGCGATCCTTTTCACAGGACACGCAAAGGTAGGTCATAGCGGCGGCTTAGTCCGCGGCGGATACTGGAACCTGTGACGCAGTCCCGAGCCTCAGTAGAACGGGTTGTCATGTGTCGTGCTGACGGCAACCCGATCAATGTGCTAGTCGTGGACGATGAATCTGTCCTGGCCGAAATGGTGTCAATGGCACTGCGGTATGAGGGCTGGAGTATCGCCACCGCCGGCGATGGGGCATCGGCGATCGCGACTGCCCGCGCCCAACGGCCCGATGTGGTTGTCCTTGACGTGATGCTGCCCGATATGAGTGGGCTCGACGTCTTGCACAAACTGCGCGAAGAGAACCCGCAGCTGCCGGTGCTCTTGCTGACGGCCAAGGATGCGGTGGAAGACCGCATCGCTGGGTTGACGGCAGGCGGCGACGACTACGTCACCAAACCGTTCAGCATCGAAGAGGTGGTGCTGCGCTTGCGGGCACTGTTGCGGCGCACCGGAGTGACGACGGTGGACAGCGGCGCGCAGCTGGTGGTCGGAGACTTGGTGCTGGACGAGGACAGTCACGAGGTCACGCGCGCCGGCGAGCCGATCTCGTTGACTTCGACCGAGTTCGAGCTGCTGCGGTTCATGATGCGCAACTCCAAGCGGGTGCTGAGTAAGGCCCAAATCCTCGACCGAGTATGGAGTTACGACTTCGGCGGCCGGTCCAACATCGTCGAGCTCTACATTTCCTACCTGCGC
This sequence comes from uncultured Actinomycetota bacterium, assembly GCA_963730415.1. Lineage (GTDB taxonomy): Bacteria > Actinomycetota > Actinomycetes > Mycobacteriales > Mycobacteriaceae > Mycobacterium. Next base: position 5,740 of record CAVSSC010000031.1, read on the forward strand.
AAGAAGATCGACAGCGGTCGCGACCCCATGATCCATACGCTGCGCGGCGCGGGTTATGTCCTCAAGCCGGCCCGCTAGGCGACGGCGGGTCTGGTCGCTTCGGCTGCGGCTGTTGGTCGGCCAGATCGTCGTGCTGGCAGTCGTATGCGTCGGCATCACCGCAGCGACCGAACTGGCGCTGCTCCACCACCTCGTGGCGCAGCTCGACGGGCAACTCGCCGGCACCTCCTACCGCTCGGCATTGATGTACCCCGAACCGCCCCATCCGGGCTGGCGGCATGAGTCGCACTTCTATCCGAGGCCGGGTCCGGGCCCGCGGTTCCTGGATGCCCCGGGCCAGCCGGCGGGCATGGTGGCCGCGGTAGTCAACCACGGCAAAACGGTTGACGCCGGCTATCTGACCAGCAGCGGTACCCGGGCCGCATTGACCCCAACCGCCCAAACCCAACTGGAACAGATTGCCGGCAGCCGCGCGCCGGTGACACTGGACCTCGACGGCCTGGGTCGATACCGCGTCGTCGCCGCCCCGAGCCGAAACGGGGGCGACGTGATCGTCACCGGCCTGTCGATGTCGAACATCGACGCCACCCTGATCCGGATGCTGGTCATTTTCGGGATCGTCACGGTGATCGCGCTGGTTGCCGCGACGACCGCCGGCGTCATCATCATCAGGCGGGCGCTGACGCCGCTGCGCCGCGTTGCGCAAACCGCAAGCAAGGTAGCCGACTTGCCGTTAGCTCGCGGCGAGGTCGAACTGCCGGTGCGGGTGCGCGAATCCGACGCAAACCCCTCCACCGAGGTGGGCCAACTCGGGTCGGCGCTCAACCGGATGCTCGACCACATCGCGGCCGCGCTGTCGGCGCGGCAGGCCAGTGAGACCCGGGTCCGCCAGTTCGTCGCCGATGCAAGTCACGAACTGCGCACGCCCCTTGCCGCCATCCGCGGCTACACCGAACTGACCCAACGCATGGGAGACGACCGCGAGGCGGTGGCGCACGCGATGAGCCGGGTGGCATCCGAGACAGAGCGGATGACGCGCCTCGTCGAGGACCTGCTGCTGTTGGCCCGTCTGGACTCCGGCCGGCCGCTGGAACGCGAACCGGTTGATCTGTCGCGGTTGGCGGTTGACGCGGTCAATGACGCTCACGTTGCCGGACCGGACCATCAGTGGGAGCTCGACCTGCCCGAAGAACCGGTGGTCGTCGCGGGCGACGGGGCGCGGCTGCACCAAGTGCTGACCAATCTGCTTGCCAACGCCCGCGTCCACACCGGCGCCGGTACCGTCGTGACCACGCGATTGAGCACCGAGCCATCACACACCGTGCTGCAGGTCATCGACAACGGCCCCGGCATCCCCGCAGCGCTCCAATCCGAAGTGTTCGAGCGGTTCGCCCGCGGCGATTCCTCGCGTTCCCGCAAAGGCGGCAGCACCGGGCTGGGTCTGGCGATCGTCTCCGCGGTCGTCAAGGCGCACGACGGGACGATCACGGTGAACAGCTCACCCGGTCATACCGAGTTCACGGTGCGGTTGCCACTCAACGGGTGGCAACCGCCCGCATCGTCTCCTAGCTAGAGCAAGTCACATCGATTTCGAACGGCTTGTTCACCGGTTGCATCGGGTTGGCCATGTCAACCCCGGTGGCAGTCCCGGTGATCTTGTAGCTGCTGCCGCTCTTGGTGGCCGAGGCATTGCCCTGGCCGGTACCTGAGGTGTATCCGAGCGTCACGCCATTGACGTTGCCCAGCCCAACCGACTTCACCTGGGGAGGGTCGGCATCGGTGAGCACGGCGGCGATGCCAGTCGCTGCGCCACCGATAGCGATATTGACGTTGCCGCCCGCGGTTGTGCACACGACCGAGCCGCTCACGTTCTGGTCCTTGCCGTCGATGAGGACCTTCGTTCCGGCGGCTCCGCCGGCGCTTGCCGACGCGCTCGTACCCGAGCTAGTCCCAGAACTGCTCGTTGTCGACTTGTTGCTCGAACAGCCGGAAATACCCGCGGCCAGAATTGCCGCTCCGGCCACTGCGACCGTCAGTCCACGCTTCACAAGTTCTCCTTTGCCCGATAGTTGCGGTCCTCGGCATTGAGGGCCGTCTGGGCAGTATGCGGGTCAACTGGACCGAAGATCTAGGGCCGCGAGAAATTGTTTCCGTGTTCATTGGTCACTTGACAAGAGCTCTGGAACGCTTCGTGGAATGGCGTATTAATGGCAATGTATTGGCGGTGGACCACAAACTCCCCACCGCAGTCATCGAGTCAGCGCATCGCGCACGGGCTCTGCCATTTCATGACGACACCGACTTTCACAACGCTGATCGCGGATTCATTGCCGCCTTGTCCCCGTGCGTCATCAGGGCGGCCGACGGACGCGTGGTGTGGGACAACGACGTCTATTCTTTCCTCGGCGGTCCCGCGCCGACATCGGTGCACGCCAGCCTGTGGCGGCAGTCGACTCTGGCCGCCAAACAAGGTCTCTACGAAGTGGTGCCGGGCATCTATCAGGTCCGCGGCTTCGACATCTCCAACGTCACGTTCGTCGAGACCGACAGCGGCATCATCGTCATCGATCCATTGGTATCCACCGAGGTAGCCGCGGCGGCGCTGGCGCTGTATCGCACGCACCGAGGTGGCGACCGCCCCGTCGTCGCGGTGATCTACACCCACAGCCATGTCGACCACTTCGGCGGCGTACTGGGCGTCACCTCACAGGCGGACGTGGATGCCGGTGCGGTGGCCGTGCTGGCACCGGAAGGTTTCAGCGAGCATGCGGTCCAGGAGAACGTCTACGCCGGCCCGGCAATGACGCGCCGGGCGACCTACATGTACGGCACCCTGCTGCCGCGCGGACCCCTGGATCAGGTGGGCTGCGGGCTCGGTCAGGCTCCATCGACCGGCGAGGTGGCCATCATCGTCCCCACCATCGACATCCGCGAGACCGGTGAGAAGCACACCTTCGACGGCGTGGAGATTGAGTTCCAAATGGCGCCCGGCACCGAGGCGCCTGCCGAAATGCATTTCTACTTCCCACGTTTCCGCGCGTTGTGCATGGCCGAGAATGCCACCCATAATTTGCACAACCTGCTGACCCTGCGGGGCGCCCTGGTGCGTGACCCGCACGCCTGGTCGGGCTACCTCACCGAGGCGATCGACACCTTCGCTGACCGCGCTGACGTGGTGTTCGCTTCCCACCACTGGCCAACCTGGGGACGAGAGAGCATCGGCGAGTTCTTGTCATTGCAGCGCGACATGTATGCCTATTTGCACGACCAGACGCTGCGGCTGCTCAACCAGGGCTACACCGGTGCTGAGATCGCGGAAATGTTCCAGATGCCGCCCGCTTTGGAACAGGCGTGGCATACCCACGGCTATTACGGATCGGTCAGCCACAACGTCAAGGCTGTCTACCAGCGTTACATGGGTTGGTTCGACGGCAACCCGGCTCGGCTGTGGCCCCATCCCCCAGAAGCCCTCGCCCCCCGCTACGTCGACGCGATGGGCGGAATAGGCCGAGTCCTCGAACTCGCGCAAGCGGCCTTTGACTCCGGCGACTTCCGTTGGGCCGCAACACTGCTCGATCATGCGATCTTCACCGACAGCGAACATGCCGCCGCCCGCGCGCTGTACTCCGATACGCTAGAGCAGCTGGCCTACGGCGCCGAGAACGCGACTTGGCGCAATTTCTTCCTGAGTGGGGCAACCGAATTGCGTGAGGGCAACTTCGGCACCGCTACCACGGCCACCTCGATGTCGATGCTTTCCCAGCTGACACCGGAGCAGATCTTCGACAGCCTCGCCATCCGGGTCAATGGACCGCGCAGCTGGGACCTCGACATCGCCATCGATATCACTTTCGTCGATCCGAATGCCAACTACCGGCTCACGCTGCGCAACGGGGTGCTCGTCTACCGCAATGTTGCAGCCGACCCCGCGACGGCCACCGTGACGGTCAAGCTGGACAGTAAGATTCGGCTGCTGGTAGTGGCGATGGGTGACTTCACGTCACCCGGGCTCGAAGTGTCCGGCGACCAGGCTGCGCTGCAGGCTTTTTTGGGTGTACTCGACCAACCAGACCCGAATTTCAACATCGTCACGCCCTAGCCGTGGTTTTGGCCACGTCACGCGACGTCGATCACCACCTTGCCCAAAACCTTGCGCTCCGCCACATGCCGTAATGCCGCAGCGGTTTCGGACAAGGGGAATCGCGCCCCGATATACGGCCGGACCGTGCCGGCAGCGAACATCTGCGACAACTCCTGCATGTCACGTGCGGCGTCGTCGGGACGGTCGGCCATGAACGTGCGGATCTCCATGCCGCGAATGGTGATCCCCTTGAGCAGAACCAGATTGAGTGGGATGGACGGGATCGTGCCCGCAGCGTAGCCGAGGGTGATGAAGGCCCCGCCCCGGGCCAGACCGCGCAGGGCGGGCTCCGAATACGGCCCGCCTACGGGATCGATGACCACCCGGGCGGCGTCGCCGGTGAGCTCACGGATGCGCGACTTCAAGTCTTCGCGGTCATAATCGACAGTCGCCTCCGCGCCGCGTTGCCGACACAACTCGAGTTTTTCGGAACTCGACGCCGCCGCCAGCACCCGGGCGTTCATGGCCACCGCCAAATCGACGGCAGCCAGTCCCACACCGCCGGCGGCTCCCAGAACGACCACCCATTCCCCTTGCCTGACTTCGGCAATCGATCGCAGCGCGTGATACGCGGTGCGGTAGGTGACGCCGAATGCCGCGGCCGAAGCGAAGTCGGCGCCGTCCGGTATGAGCGCCACCGATTCCGAGCCGAGCAGCGCTTGCTCGGCGAACGCCCCGGTGGCAGTGGTTGCGAAGACCCGCTGGCCCGGACGAAACGGTGCGCCGTCACCAACCGCCACCACTTCACCGGCCAGCTCACTGCCGGGGGTGAAGGGCACTGGGATCTTGACCTGGTACTTGCCTGCTATCAACAGCACATCGGGGAAGTTGACCGCGGCAGCGCGCACCCGCACCACCAGCTGACCGGGGCCCGGAACGGGCTCGGCAACGTCGTCGATAACCAGGTCCTCCGGTGTGCCGTAGGCACGGCAGATCACGGCGTGCATCAACTGGCCCCCAGCCCGCGTAGACAGAACCGCACCACGTGTGCGATGTCGGCCGGGCCGGGCCGGTCGGCCGAACCCAGATATCGCCGCATGGTTGCGGCAGTGCAGCTGAACACGGCCTCGACATCGCGATCGACATCGGTGCTTCCCAGCGCCGCAACGGGTTCAACGAGAAGATGCCGCACTGGCCGCATCATTTCCTGGTCCGCCGCTCGCCAATTCGTGGCGGCCGACATCTGCCCGGCCGCCGCTCGGCTCATGCTGATCAGGTGCGGGTCGGCCACCTGTGCCAGCGTGCCCTCGATCCAGCGCGCGACCTTGTCTTGCGGCTTTCGCTCCTTGGCCATCTGGTGCTCAAGGTAGGACACGACGATGGCGACCCCGCGTTCCATGACCGCCAAGATGAGATCGTCCTTACCGGCGAAATACCGGTAGAACGCCTTGTTCGACGAACCGGCCTCGGCGACGATATCGCTGACCCGAGGCGGCTCGGGCGCTACCCGTTCCATGACGCGGACCGCGCCGGCCAGGATGCGTTCCACCTCCTCGGTGGCCTCCCGCTGGCGGTCGTCAAGTGCCCGCTCGACCGCTGCGGTGACTCTGCTGTTCACGGCGAATCAGGAAGCGCCGGAACCTGGTCGACGAGGTCGCCGTACTTAGTGAGTGCGGCCTCGCGGCGGATATCCAACAGTTCACTCGGCCACTCGGCGTCTTCGGCTTCGTAGTGTTTGAGCAGCAGCCGGGCCAGGTTGACCTTGTGGGCTTCGGTGGGCCCGTCGGCCAGCCCGAGCGCGACCCCGCCGAGCAGCACGTTGACCAACGGCAACTGGTCGGTGGTGCCCAGCGCGCCGTGCACCTGGATCGCGCGCAGCCCAATCGATTTGAGCACTTGTGACGCCAGAATCTTGCAGGCACCGATTTCGGCACGAGCCGCATGCTCGCCGACGGTGTCGATCAGCCACGCCGCGTGCAGAACCGCCAACCGGAACGGCATGAGCTCGGTATAGGAGTCGGCGATGAATGCCTGCACCAACTGCTTATCTGCCAGCGAACTGCCTTGCGTGAAACGGCTTTTCGCGCGGCGAGTCATCATCTCGACCGCGCGTTGGGCAATCCCGATCGACCGCATCGCATGATGCAGCCGCCCACCGGCAAGCCGGGTCTGCAAAATCATGAAGCCCTGATTGGGTTCACCAAGCAACGCGTCCGAAGGCACCCGCACCCCGTCATAACGCACCAGGGAATGTCCGGGCTCGTGCGGAAGTGCACCGACCAGGTGGTGAGTGGCTTCGATGGTCAGGCCTTCCGTACCGGCCGGCACCAAGAACGTCGAGGCGCCACGGTGTACCGGCACATCAGGATCGGTGATCGCGACGACAATGAAGAACGAGGCGACGGAGGCGTTGGAGGAGAAGTACTTTCGTCCGGTGATTACCCAGTCGTCACCGTCGCGGAAGGCGCGCGTTCGGAAGACCCGTGGATCGGAGCCGCCTTGCGGCTCCGTCATCGAGAAGCACGAAAAGATCTCCCCGGACAGCAGCCCGGCCAGATAACGGTCCTTTTGATCCTGGGTTCCGAAGCGGGCGATGATCTCGGCATTGCCGGTGTCGGGCGCCTGTGTTCCGAACACGATCGGCGCCCACGGGCTGCGGCCCAGAATCTCATTGATCAACGTCAACTTGACCGCGCCGAAGCCTTGCCCGCCCAATTCCGGGCCCAAATGTGGTGCCCACAAACCTTGGTCGCGAACCTGTTGTTTGAGCGGATCGACAATCCGGCGGCGCTCGTCGTTCAGCGGCAGGAACTCGCAGCCCGGGAACAGCACTTCAAGGGGTTCCACCTCATTGCGGACAAACTCGCGGATCCAGTCGAGCTTCTGCTCAAATTCCGGTTCGGTGGAAAAGTCCCAAGACACTCGAATGCTCCTATCTTTTAGGGAATTCCGCCATCGGCGCGCAGGATCGAACCGGTGGTGAAACTGGAGGCGTCAGAAGCGAGAAACAGTGCGGCCCCAACGATTTCGGGCGGGTCTCCGGCACGTTGCAGCGAAAGATGTCCGAACGGATTCTGCTTTGCCGCCCCGAGATTCCAGGCCTTGCTCACGTCAGTCAAAAATGGCCCCGCCATCAGCGTGTTGACCCGGACGGTCGGTCCGAACGCCCGCGCCAGCCCCTCGGTCATCGCGTTGAGTCCGGCCTTGGCCGCGGCGTAGGGAACGATGTCGCCGCCCGGGCGCAGCGACCCGGTGGAACTGACGTTGATGATCGACCCACGGCCAGCCGCCACCATCCGCTCGCCAACCAACGCTGATAACCGGAAGGGGCCTTTGAGGTTGAGGTTGACCACCGCGTCGAACAGCTTCTCGGTGACGTCGGTCAGCTTGTCGTACAGCGGCGACATGCCCGCATTGTTGATCAGTGTGTCGATTTTGCCGAACCGGTCGTAGGTCGCCTCAACCAATCCATCGAGCTGATTCCAGCGTCCGACGTGCACCTGATACGGCATGGCGGAGCGGCCGGTTTCGGCCTCGATCTCCTTGGCGGTGGTCACGCAGTTGTCCATATTGCGGCTGGCGATCACCACATCGGCGCCGCAGCGCGCAACGCCAAACGCCATTTCGCGTCCCAACCCACGGCTGCCGCCGGTGATCAGTACGACGCGGTCGGTGAGATCGAAAAGCCGATCTGCGTAGGCCATTTCAGCAGGCCCCGGTCGGCCTATTAGAAGGCAAAGCCCGGGCAAGCTCGGCCGCCGTGGCGATGAGCTGCAGGATCATCGGCCCGAAGGCATCGGTGATCTTGGGGTCGACTTTCCCGGTTCGGACCCCGGCGGCGTAGGTCTTCTCCAATACGATGCCGAGCTTCCAGTTTGCCAACACCAGGTAGTAATCGATGTTCTCCGTGGAAAGCCCGCTGACCGTCTCGTAGTGATCCAGCAATTCGCTGCGCGTCGGCATGCCGTGCATGTCCAGATAGAACCCATCGCCGCGTGGATTTTCGCCGTCGTAGCCCAGCAGCGCCCAGGCGAGGTCGAGCAGCGGGTCGCCGACCGTCGTCATCTCCCAGTCCACGATCGCGGCCAATCGCGCCGGCTCCCCATGCGCGAACATCACGTTGGCGAACTGGTAGTCGCCGTGCATGATGCCCGGCTGGTAATGCGCGGGCCGGTTGCGGCGCAGCCAATCCGCGGCCTCATCGAGGCCGGGAAGATCGCGCACCTTGTAGGCGTCGAGAAATGTCAGCCAGCGATCGACCTGCCGCTCATGGAATCCGTCCGGGCGGCCGAAGCCGTCGAGGCCTTGGGTTCGCCAATCCACCCGGCCCAGCTTGGCGGCGCCCTCGACCAGTTGAAATGCCAGCCCGCGACGGGCCTCCAAGTCGGTGTCGAACGGCGGTTGCCACCCGCCGTCCATCGGGCTCCACCCGTCGATGGCCTGCATCACGTAGAACGGCATGCCCAGCACGGTGCCGGTGTCGTCGGCGGCGATCAGCGCCGCATGGGGGACATCGGTGCCGGACAGCGCTCGTACCAGCCGGATCTCCCGTAGCAAGCCGTCGATGCGCGCGGCGTCGGCGCGTGTGCCGGGCATCCGCAGCACCATGCGCTCGCCACCTCGGTCAATCAGGTACAGCGTGTTCTGTGAACCGCCCTTTAGCTGTTCCAGCCGCGGTTCTTCGCCGTTGCCCGGTGCGCCGTTCGCATCCAGCCAGCGAGCAAGAACGCCCGCGTCCAATTGGGTTTTGTCAGCAGTCGTCATTGTCCGCCATAGTCTGCACACCCCGCTCTCTGTGTGGAGAATAGCATTCTCCACCGGATGGGGAAGGGCCTGTCGGCCGCATGGAAGGCTTGGCGGGGCTAACCGATGGCGGATCTAGGTGACGACAGGAAGAAATATGCAAGTGCTTCTGGTCCGGCATGCGCTGCCGCTGCGCAGCGAACACGGCGAGGGGTCCGACCCGGACCTGTCGGATGAAGGATTGGCACAGGTCGAGCGACTACCCAAGGCGCTGGCCAGGTTTCCCATCTCCCGGGTGGTGAGTAGCCCTCAGCGCCGCGCCATCCAGACCGCCGAACCGGTCGCAGCGGTGCGCGAGCTGACTGTGGAGATCGATGATCGATTCGCGGAGTACGACCGCGACCTTCCGCTGTACATCCCCGTCGAGCAGATCCGTGCGGAAAGGCCCGACGAGTGGGCGCGCTTGGCCCAAGGGCACCTGCCCAGTGCGGTCGACGAGGATGGGTTTCGCGCACGTGTGCGCGCTGCAGTCGACGACCTCGTCGTCGCCGCCGATCCCGAGGACACGGTTGCGGTCTTCAGCCATGGTGGGGTGATCAACGTGCTGTTGCACGAGATCCTGGGTACGGCCCGGCTGTTGTCTTTTCCCGTCGACTACGCGTCGGTGACCCGGCTGTTGTTCTCGCGATCCGGTCAGGCGACGGTGGCGGGGGTCAACGCAGTCGAACACGTGTGGGACCTGTTGCCCCGAAATCAGCGCCTGCTCGACGACGATGCAGGCCGTGGAACGGCCTGAGAAGGAGGCGGGCAAATCAGCGGTGGTGAACAGCCTGAGCGTTCAGCGGTGGTAAACAAGTCCGGTGACTTCAGCTGACCAACTCGAAGGGCTCGACCTGGCCTCGCTGGACCGGTATTTGCGTTCGCTCGGCATCGGACGCGACGGCGAGTTACGCGCGGAGTTCATTTCCGGTGGCCGCTCCAATCTGACGTTCCGCGTGTACGACGAGACGACCAGCTGGCTGGTGCGGCGACCGCCGCTGCACGGGTTGACCCCGTCAGCACACGACATGGCCCGCGAGTACAGGGTGGTCGCCGCGCTGCAGGACACACCGGTTCCGGTGGCGCGCGCGATCGCGCTGTGCGAAGACGACTCGGTGCTGGGCGCTCCATTCCAGATCGTCGAATTCGTTGCCGGCCAGGTGGTGCGCCGTCGCGCTCAACTCGAAGCATTCAGTCACACCGTCATCGGGGGCTGCGTTGACTCATTGATCCGGGTACTCGTCGACCTGCACAATGTCGATCCGAACGCCGTGGGCCTTGCCGATTTCGGTAAGCCCAGCGGTTACCTGGAGCGCCAGGTGCGGCGGTGGGGCTCGCAATGGGCATTGGTGCGGCTGCCCGACGACCGTCGCGACGCCGACGTCGAGCGACTGCATTCCGGTCTGCACGAAGCCATTCCACAGCAGAGCCGCACTTCGATCGTGCACGGCGACTACCGGATCGATAACACCATCCTGGATGCTGACGACCCGACAAAGGTTCGTGCCGTCGTTGACTGGGAGCTCTCGACGCTGGGGGACCCGCTCAGCGACGCGGCCCTGATGTGCGTATACCGCGATCCCGCGTTGGACTTGATCGTCAATGCGCAGGCGGCCTGGACGTCACCGCTGTTGCCGACGGCCGACGAGCTGGCCGACCGGTATTCGCTGGTTGCCGGTTTACCGCTGGCGCATTGGGAGTTCTACATGGCGCTGGCCTACTTCAAGCTCGCCATCATCGCCGCCGGCATCGACTTCCGCCGGCGGATGTCGGACCAGGCTCGCGGGATGGGCGATGCCTCCGACCATTCGCCCGAGGTCGTGGCGCCGCTGATCTCTCGCGGGCTGGCGGAACTCGCCAAGCTACCCGGTTAGCCGGCTGGGCGTGCAGCCGCTGCGTGGTGCTTTTTAGCCGCGCGGCGCAGTTGCAGGATCCGCGCGGTGCCGACAGCCACCGTGATCAGCCCGCCCACCACTGCCGCCAGCAAGATGGCCACCCCAAGCGGTAGGTTCCAGTGCCAGCCCAAGAACCTAAAGGGCGTCGGCGCCGTGTTTTGGGTGATGAAGATCAGCAACAGAATCAGGATCAGAAAGCCGGCTATCAGGGACGTCCACAGCGCGCCGGCGCGGGTGAATCCGATAGCCGGTTCCTTGGGTGGTGTCGCGCCGGTCTTGGGCGCTGGGGCAGGTTTGGGGGGCGGCTGGCTAGGGGAGGCAGGGGTGTGGCTGCTCATAGTGTCATCTTTGTCCTTTCGGACACAGAATGAAACCAAACCGCGCAACCGGCGCTTTTGCTGGCAGCGCCTGGGCGATTCTGACGTTAGTGTCGGCGGTATGAGGATGCTGCCGCGCGTGCACAGCGCGATCATCCAAGCGGCAGTGTGGCTAACGACGATGTGCGTTGTTGCGGCTTGCAGCAATTCCGATCCGCTGGGAGCGGAGATCCGAAGTCCGATGTCTATCGTCGTCGGGTCTGGTGACTTCCCGGAATCGCAGATCATCGCCGAAATATATGCACAAGCTTTGCAGGCCAACGGCTTTGATGTCGGACGGCGGATGGGAATCGGCAGCCGGGAGACGTATATCCCTGCGCTCAAAGACCATTCCATTGACCTGGTGCCGGAGTACATCGGTAACCTGCTGCTCTACTTTGCACCCGAGTCGACGGCGACCATGCTCGATGCCGTCGAGTTGGAGCTCTACAAGCGCCTGCCCGGTGACCTGTCGGTTCTGACGCCCTCGCCGGCCTCCGACACCGACACGGTCACCGTTACCAGCGGGACTGCTAGCTCCTGGAACCTGAAGACAATCGCCGACTTGGCAGCACATTCGGCGGACGTGAGGTTCGGGGCCCCTTCGGCGTTCGAGACCCGGCCGGCCGGGCTGCCAGGGCTGCGGCAGAAGTACGGACTCGACATCAGGCCGGGCAACTTCGTGGCCATCAACGACGGCGGCGGTGCGGTGACCGTACGCGCATTGGTGGACGGACGGGTGACCGCCGCCAACATTTTCAGCACGTCCCCGGCTATACTGCAGAACCACTTGGTGGCACTGGAAGACCCAGAGCACAACTTCTTGGCCGGCAACATTGTGCCCCTGGTCAATTCGCAAAAGAAGTCCGACCGCCTCAAAGATGTGCTGGACGCTGTGTCGGCGAAGCTGACCACCTCCGGTGTAGCCGGACTCAACGCCGCGGTGTCGGGGAACTCGGGCATCGATCCCGATCAGGCAGCACGGAACTGGGTGCGGGACAACGGCTTCAACCATCCAATCGAACAGTGATGTCCGGAAGCCGCGGGGAAACACGTTGATCATCTTCGACAAAGTCAGCAAGGTCTTCGCCGACGGGACCACCGCTGTGGACCAGCTGAGCCTGGCGGTCCCTAATGGCAAGTTGACCGTCTTCGTCGGTTCGTCGGGCAGCGGCAAAACCACCGCGCTGCGCATGATCAACCGGATGATCGAGCCGACTTCCGGCACCATAACCGTCGACGGGGTAGACGTGGCAGGCGTCAACCCGGTGAAGTTGCGCCTCGGAATTGGCTACGTTATCCAGCATGCGGGACTGATGCCCCATCTGCGGGTGATCGACAACGTCGCAACGGTTCCGGTACTGAAAGGGCAGTCCCGCCGGGCCGCCCGCAAAGCCGCGTACGAGGTGCTTGAGCGCGTCGGGCTGGACAGCAAGCTCGCCACCCGCTACCCCGCGCAGCTCTCCGGCGGTGAACAACAACGGGTCGGCGTGGCACGTGCACTGGCCGCCGACCCACCCATCTTGTTGATGGACGAGCCGTTCTCCGCCGTCGACCCGGTGGTCCGTCACGACCTGCAGAACGAAATACTGCGTCTGCAAAGCGAATTGCGCAAGACGATTGTCTTCGTCACGCATGACATCGACGAGGCGCTGAGACTCGCCGACCAGGTGGCGGTGTTCAAGGGCGGCTCGTTACAGCAGTACGACGAACCCGCGCGGCTGCTGTCGCGGCCGGCCAATGATTTCGTGGCGCGGTTCATCGGTCTCGGCCGCGGCTATCGGTGGTTGCAACTCATCGACGCGGCCGGGTTGCCGCTGCACGACCTCGAGCGGATCCCAGCGGACACTCTTCCCGATACCGGCGTTCCCGATGGCTGGGCGGTGGTGGTCGATGACGCCGGCGCGCCGATGGGCTGGATCGACACCGAGGGCCTACGTGGACACCGCGCCGGCGCGGCGTTGTCCGACAGCATGAGCGGCATCGGCTCGCTGTTCCGTCCGCGCGGCAATCTCAGCCAGGCGCTGGACGCGGCGCTGTCGTCACCGTCCGGGGTGGGTGTCGCCGTTGACGACGGCGGCAAGGTCATCGGCGGTGTACTTGCCGCCGACGTGCTGGCCGCGGTGGAAGCCCGACGGCGGGCCTGAACGGAATCCGCGGATGCACTATCTGCTCACCCACCTCGACGACGCCTGGACGCTGGCCGTCGTCCATCTGCGGCTGTCGTTGGTGCCGGTGCTGATCGGGTTGGCGATCGCGGTCCCGCTGGCCGTGCTGGTGCAGCACGCGCCGATTGCCCGTCGGCTAACGACGGCAACCGCCAGTGTCGTGTTCACCATCCCGTCTCTGGCGCTGTTCGTGGTTTTGCCGATGATCATCGGAACCCGCATCCTCGACGAGGCCAACGTCATGGTTGCGCTGACGGCCTACACCGCCGCGCTGCTGGTGCGGGCGAGTCCTCGAGGCGCTGGACGCGGTGCCGGCTCAGGTGCGTGACGCCGCCACCGCGGTCGGCTATGCGCCGATCGCGCGGACGCTGAAAGTCGAACTGCCGCTTGCTATCCCGGTACTGGTCGCCGGGTTGCGTGTGGTGGTGGTCACCAATATCGCGATGGTCTCGGTCGGTTCGGTGATCGGCATCGGCGGCCTGGGAACCTGGTTCACCCAGGGATACCAGACCAACAAGAGCGATCAGATCCTTGCCGGCATCATCGCGCTGTTCCTGCTGGCGATCGTCATCGACGTGCTGATTGTGCTGGCCGGTCGGCTGGCCACGCCCTGGGAACATGCCGCGCGCACCACCCGTCGACGGTCGGTCGTGGCCCCGGTAGTGGGTGGCGCGCGATGAACTTCGTGCAACGGGCGATCTCCTACCTATTGACCGCCGATAACTGGACCGGCCCGGTCGGGCTCGCGGCGCGCATCTTGGAGCATCTCGAGTACACGGCCATCGCGGTGGGCGCGTCGGCGCTGATCGCCGTCCCCGTCGGGCTGATCATCGGGCACACCGGCCGTGGCACGCTGCTGGTGGTGGGCGCGGTCAACGGACTGCGTTCACTGCCGACGCTGGGCGTGCTGCTGCTTGGGACGCTGCTGTTCGGGCTTGGCCCCGGACCGCCACTGGTTGCCCTGATGCTGCTGGGTGTCCCGGCGCTGCTGGCCGGCACCTACGCGGGTATTGCCAATGTCGAGCCGACGGTGGTCGACGCCGCCCGCGCGATGGGCATGACGGAGGCCCAGGTGCTGCTGCGAGTCGAGGTACCAAATGCGCTGCCGTTGATGCTGGGCGGGTTGCGCAACGCGACGCTGCAGGTAGTCGCCACCGCGACGGTGGCCGCCTATGCCAGCCTCGGCGGACTGGGCAGGTACCTGATCGACGGGATCAAAGAGCGCGAGTTTCACCTCGCCCTGGTCGGCGCGTTGATGGTAGCCGCGTTGGCGCTGGTGCTCGACGGCCTACTGGCGTTGGCGGTGTGGGCGTCGGTGCCGGGCACCGGCCGTACTACCGGACTCATCCGCCGCGGTTCGCGGACAGGCTCTACGGTAGATGGGTGAACGCAGCCCCCTCTGATCCGACCCGGCGCGTGTGGCAGGCGATGTTGACCTGGCGTGCACAGGACGTCTCCCGGATGGAATCGGTGCGAATCCAGGTGTCCGGCAAAAGAATCAGGGCCAATGGCCGCATTGTGGCCGCGGCCACCGCAACCAACCCGGCGTTCGGCGCGTACTACGACGTGCAGACCGACGAAACCGGTGCCACCAAGCGGCTCGGGCTGACCGTCACGCTGGCCGAACGGGAACGCGTGCTCTCCATTGCCCGCGACGAGGAGAACATGTGGCTGATAACCGACCATCAGGGCGAGCGCCGCGCCGCATACAACGGCGCGCTCGACGTCGACGTGGTGTTCAGTCCGTTTTTCAACGCGCTGCCGATCCGGCGTCTCGGCTTACACGAACGGGTGGACTCGGTCGCGTTGCCGATGGTCTATGTGAACGTGCCGGACATGTCCGTCACCGCGGCCACCGTGAGTTACAGCAGTGAGGGACGTCTCGACGGGATCAAGTTGCGCTCTCCGGTCGCCGACACCGCCGTGAGCGTCGACGAAGAGGGGTTTATTGTGGACTATCCAGGCTTGGCAGAGCGGATCTGATCACCCCGCCTGCCCGGCCCGCGGCGGCCAGTTCCTCGCGCCAGTTCGCGGTGCCGATGATGACGTGGAAGACGTCGGAGCGCGGAAAGTTGTCGTAACGTGCTCGGGCCGCGTGGCCCGCTTCGGTGAGTTCGGCCACCGAGTTGTGGCAGGCAAGCGAGTTGCGGGCTCGGCTGAGCAGGTCGATGACCCGGTCGGCGGCCGGCACTAGTTGGCCTGAGTTGCTTTCGCACATGGCACGCACCAGGTCCGGGGCGGTGCCGGCCACCCGGGTAGCGTCGCGGAAAGAGCCCGCGGCCAGCGAGAACGCGAGCGGGACCTGCGCGGCGGTGACGGCCAGCGCCTCGGCGAGCAGATGGGGCAGATGCGAGATGACAGCCGCCGCGGCGTCGTGCTCGTCGGATTTAGCCGGCACCACCACCGCGCCACAGTCCAGCGCCAACGTCATCACCATCGACCACACCTCGGCGTCCACGTGGTCGTCCACGCTGAGCACCCAGGGGGCTCTGGTGAACAACCCGGCGTGGCCGGCCGCCCAACCCGAGTGGGCGGTGCCCGTCATCGGGTGACCGCCGACGAAGCGGGCCTGCAGACCGGCCGCGGCGACCTCATTGAGCACCGCGCTTTTGACGCTGGTGACGTCAGTCAGCGGACAGTCGGGGGCCAATGCGCTGATGTGGGCGAGCATCCCCGCCAATGCCGGCATCGGCACGGCCAGCACAATCAACGCGCCGGTGTCTGCGGCGCGGTTCAGCGTGCCGGTGAGGTCTGTCGTGGCGTCGAAGCCATCGGCGATGGCTCCTTGCGCGCCCTCTACCGACCGGTTGTAGCCGAACACTTCACGGCCGGCCGCCGTGGCGGCCCGCATTATCGAGCCGCCGATCAGTCCCAGTCCGAGCACGCACACCGGTGTCCCTGCCACAGTCCAAGGTTGGCACAGTTCGACGGGCAGCGGTGCGTTCAGATGCCGCCGCAGCGCCGCGTTCGTCTGGGCTCCATCTGGTCAGGGGGCCTGGTCAGCGACTACCGTAGGCGGCCATGGGAGCACAACGGGCCTCAGCCCAAGGCCTGTCCGCAGACACGCCGGACGGTTTCGGCGTTGCGGTCGTGCGCGAAGAGGGTCAATGGCGCTGTTCTGCAATGGCCCCCAAGTCGCTGACGAGCCTGGCGGCCGCCGAGACGGAGCTGCGTGAATTGCGCAGCGCCGGGGCAGTCTTTGGACTCCTTGACGTGGATGACGAGTTCTTCGTCATCGTGCGCCCGGCGCCGTCGGGGACCCGGCTGCTGCTATCGGATGCCACCGCCGCGCTGGACTACGACATCGCTGCCGAAGTGCTGGACAAGCTGGATGCCGACATCGATCCCGAGGACCTGGAGGATGCGGAGCCCTTCGAGGAGGGCGACCTGGGGTTGCTGTCCGACATTGGGCTGCCCGAGGCGGTGTTGGGTGTCATCCTCGACGAGACCGACCTGTACGCCGATGAGCAGCTGGGCCGCATTGCCCGGGAGATGGGCTTCGCCGATCAGCTGTCGGCCGTTATCGACCGCCTCGGTCGGTGATAACTGACGAAGACCTGATCCGAACCGCATTGTCGGTCGCCGCGACGGCGGGCCCCCGCGATGTGCCCGTCGGTGCGGTGGTTGTCGGCGCCGATGGAACCGAACTGGCCCGCGCGGTGAATGCCCGAGAGGCCCTCGGCGATCCCACGGCGCACGCCGAGATCCTGGCGATGCGGGCGGCGGCCAGCGTGCTCGGTGACGGGTGGCGGCTGGAGGGCACCACGCTGGCCGTCACCGTCGAACCGTGCACCATGTGCGCCGGCGCGGTGGTGCTGGCGCGCATCGCGCGGCTGGTGTTCGGCGCCTGGGAACCCAAGACGGGAGCGGTCGGATCGCTGTGGGACGTGGTCCGCGATCGGCGGCTCAACCATCGCCCGCAAGTGCGCGGTGGTGTGCTTGCGCAGGAGTGTGCCGCGCCGCTGGAGGCCTTCTTCGCCCGCCAGCGATTGGGGTGAGCGGCCGCGGGTTCGGTAAGCTGCTCGGCGGTGGCGTGTCCGAGCGGCCTAAGGAGCACGCCTCGAAAGCGTGTGACGGCTAACACCGTCCGAGGGTTCAAATCCCTCCGCCACCGCCAAAAGCTACGGTTCAAGCCTGGCTTCCGGTCAGCTTCCGAGTTGTTTGAACTTCGCTGTCTTGATAGGGCCGTCCATCGGGTCGGACCAGGTCGTGGAACCACACTTTCGGAATTGTGGTGTACGGGCGCTCCCACGAGTCCCAGGGAAAGTAGGTCTGGGTCTTTCCAGTAACCAAGCCCCAGTTGAAGGCACCAACGTTGTGGCGTTTCGCAACGGGCAGGATCCCCTCAATAGTGCTGCCCCGGGTCCGAGCCATGTATTCCGTGCAGATGATCGGCCGCCCCAGCGGGGAAAGCTCGCTGATCCGGGACTCGAAGCCCGCGGGTTCAGCATAGGAGTGGAATGTGATCACGTCGGCGTTGTTCAGTTGAATATCACTGATTGCGCTGCGCCCCTGCGGCTCTCCCCAGTCACCGCGCCACACCCCGCTCGTTAGCGGTTGACTGGGATCAACGGCACGTGCCCACCGAAACACTTGGGGCAGCAGGTTTGCGACAAGCTGTTCCTTGTCGCTCCTCTCGACATTGCGATATTGGCGGGCGGGATTGTCGGGCTCATTCCACAGGTCCCACCCCAAAACCCGATCGTCGTTACGGAATTGGGTCAACACCCCGGTGACGTAGTCGTGCATGATGGGCGTGTAGCGAGGGTCGCCAAGGCGTTCTGCACCTGGACTCTGCACCCAGCCCGAATTGTGCACACCAGGTCTCGGCGCGCGCTGCCGGCCCGCTCTGGGTGCCGGATCCCAACACGAGTCAAAAAAGACAAAAAGTGGTTTGATGCGGTTGCGCGCCGCGATGTCGACAAATTGCGCAAGACGCGTTTGGAAACCTCGCCGATCCTGGGCCCAGAGCTGATCATGGAGGAACACCCGCGCAGTGTTGTGCCCAGAAAACCTGGCCCAGCCGAGCTCGGCATCGATGCGGCGGGGGTCGAAGGTGTCGGCCTGGAACATCTCGAGCTGATTGATGGCGTTTGAGGGGATGTAGTTGGCTCCGACGAGCCAACCTTGCGCTTGATACCAACGGTTGGCGCGATCAAGGGACCACCGACCCGCTTCCTCCGCAGCGGCGCGGGGTGCTCGGGCCAGTGCAGCGCCGGCTGCCAGCAGCAGTGGCAGCTTCAGGGCCGTTCGTCGGTACACGAAGTGACCATAGATTTTCCGGGCGATTTCCCCGGGATTTGCTCAGCGCGTCGCGCCAGCTTGCAGTGGGAATTGTTATCGCGTCGTCATCCGGCGGCACTCGGCCCGGTGGGGCGGCACAACAATGCCGGCTTCAGCCAGCGCGGAGTTGGTCAGTGATATCGAAGCCAGTTGCCATTCGATCCCCGTGGTGATCGGTCATGTCCCGACATTCGCCGTAGAGCTTGATGGACCCCCTGCCGCTAGAGGGGCTCTGCGACATGATCGCCATGACGCCGCCCTTGTTGATGACACGACCGTAGGGATGCAGACCGGGCGGGGGCCCGTCGCTCCAGCCGTGCGCGACCATCGTGGCAGCAAGCTGATTGAAGTACGCGTTCGCGTCAACCTCCGCGGGATAACCCTTACTGTCGTCGAGGGGCCATTTGAAACTCATCTCGACAACACCCCGATAAGGCGGGTCGCCCTGGTCATTACATGACCCCAGGTAGAACCCGCCGGTGGGGTCGTCGAGGCCGGCCACCTTGATGATCTGCTTTGCCGGGTCAATCACTTGGGCCATCGCTTGGTCATCCGACAGCGGGTTCGCCGGATGATCGATGTCGTGTCCGCGGGGAAACATCGATGAACATCCTCCTAGCGCGAGCGACACGACCAGCGGCAGCAAGATTGCCACTGCAGCCCAGGTCGCGGCTCGCCGGTCATCTGGGGGGTTCATATGCGGGGTACTGGTGGTCGTCGCGGATCGTATCGCGTGGACGGTCCTGTTCTGAATCGATATATGCAGGTATACCGGGTATTCGGAACGGTCCGATGTGTGGCTGGCGGCGGCCGTCTGCGAGTAGTCCGTCGGTGCCCAGGCGGTCGGAGTGGCCGCTGGCGACGTCGGTCATGCTGCGCAGCGCCTCGCTGCCCATGTCGTAGTAGTGCGAATGGTCGTGTCTGTCCATATCCCCAGAGCCCATAACTTCAGCGTGAAAACGGACCGATCCGTAACCGTCGCCCGCCGGGTCACGCCCCAGACCGGCATCCCAGGGGATTGGTACTCCGCGTTCGCCCAGTTTTTGTTTGAGCCACTCTTCTGGCATGCCGCTGCCCTGGCCGATCCAGCTGACCGGATCGGTGGAGGCCGCACCGACGTAGACGTGTCCGTTGTCGAGGTGGAAATCGGCGGCGCTGTGCGCCAAATCTGTTCCAGGGCAACCGATCAGCACCGCGTCGTTGGCGTGCATATTGCTGTGGGCAAACGCGTCAGCAACCGTTGTTGAGCCGTAGGAATGTCCGATGACCGCGATGTGCTCGGGCGTCAGGCCGTTGTGGGTTACCCACAGGCCGTTGACATCTGCGGCGAGCAGATCACCGCCGGCTCGCGCCAGCTCAGGCGTGCTGACCCCCTGGATATCGTCGAAGCCGTGGGGCGCTTCGTACCCCATCCAGGCGATCACCGAGGTGTAGTGATGTGCGGGGTCCGCCGCCTGGGTCTGGTCATAGAGGTTGATCGCGTCTTGGTGGCCGGACATCCATCCCTGTGCGACGCTGCTGCCAGTGCCCGGGACGATGACCGCGGTGTTGCGTGCGTAGTCAGGATTACCTATCGCGATTGCGGCCTTGCCCCAGCCATTGAAGGCCAACGGGTCGTAGGCCCACAGCATGACGGGCCTCGGGTTCGCGGGGTCGTGCCCTCGGTCGTAGTTCAAGCCGTCACGCGTCTTTGACGCATTCTGATACCGCGTGACATCGGTGGCCGCGAGCCCGTATAGGCCTGGATTTTTGAGCACATCTGCGGCCGTCACCCCATGCTGCTTTGCGACGTCCTCGACCCGGTTGATGTCGTCGTTCATCACCGCCTCGTTAACCGTGTCGCGGGTGATGGCGTCAATGCCGTTGAGGTTGCCCAGCTCCGGTGGGTGCTGAGCGATTAACTGGTCTTTTTGTTCCGGGCGCAGCGATTCCCACCACTTCTTGACATCTTCGGGTTTTGTGTTGGGCGGCGGAATCTTAACCGGCTCTTCGGGTTTCGCCGGCGATTCCGGAGCGTCCAATCCCTGGATGCGCGCCGGGTCGTAGCCGTCGGTGCGCAGAGTGCCCAGCGACTTCTGCAGGTAGTCGGAGTATCCGTTGCGGATTGATTGCAGCCGGCCCAGGGCGGCGTTGGTGTCATCGATGGCTTGTTGTTCAATAGCGTCGATGAGTGCGTCGAGTGCCGATATTTCCGCTGGGGTGAGGTGGACATCTTTTTCCAGTTCCACCGCTTGGCTGATTTCGTTGTCGAGCTGCTGCAACTGACCCTCTAACGTCGCGATCTGCCCACCTGCGGTGCGTTGCGCCTCGGCCAAGGTGGCCGCGATGTTTTCCAAGTCGACCCCGATCTTGGGCAATTGCAAGGATTGCGCACCCAGCGCCTTGGTCACACGCTGCACCTCAGCAGAATCGTTGATCGGGTGCTCGCCATTTTCCCGGTTCCATGACGCCTCGAAGCGCCGGCGGGCTTCGTCGAATGCGGTGTTGGCCTCGGTGGTGCATCGGCCGACAGCATGGAAGGCCTCCGCCAGATCAGAAATCTGGGCCGGCCGACCGGCTTGAAGGCTCTGATTGATCGCCCAGGGATCGCCGCCGGCTTCGGCGATCAATGCTGGGACGCTTATGTACCGGAGCTGCATCGCAGCGCCCGCAACTTCGCGGCGTTGCGCTCATCCATGTCGGTGAACTCCGCGGCAGCATCATGCGTCTTGCGCCGGTGCGCGGTCACTACCCCCTGGTGAGCTTGCAAGTTCTGCACGTGCTGAGCGTATCCCCGGAATCCGCCAAGGGCTTCACACTTCGAACTAACGCAGCTTGCGACCGTAGTTGTCTTTGACGCTGCCGGTGAACATCATGATCGCGTCAACGACGGCCCAGATGATGCCGCCGACCAGGAACGGAAGGCCGAGAAAGCAGAACAGGCTGAAGAAAACTCCGAACAGGCCCAGACTCAATTGCGCAACTGCGATCTGAGTCGAGTCGATGTAGAACCGGCCGATACCGAACAAACCGAGGAATAGCTGCAGTAAGCCAGCCGTCGTGGCCGACTTATCCGACAGCGGTAGCCCCGTGACGGGATCGCGCCCAAATGGCGCCTGGGGATCGACGTACCCGGGGTAGCCGGTGTACGGGGGATAACCGGGGTACGGCTGCGGGGGCGGATATCCCGACGGCGGTGGGGTCTGGGGGTTCTGTTGTGATCCGTAACCTTGAGGCTGCCATCCCCAGGGTGGTTCCCCGGAGGGGTCTCCGGGTTGGTTCGGCGTCGACATTGACTTGAGTTAACACCGCCGTCGTCTGGGCGTCCATTCGGTCACGGCATCGCTTCCGCCCTCTGGCGCGTCCATCAGCGCGTGTGTCGCGCGCAACAAAATTTCCTAGCGCTACTTTTGCAGACGCAAACAGTTGCATAGTGATACTGTCACTCACGACATCGTTGGGCGGCTTCCCTTCGTCGGGCCCAAGCCCCGTAGATATGTTTAGGAGTGCGCCAGTGCAGTCAATGTCGTTCGACCCGGCTGCAGCCAGCATTGGCTCTCAAGTTGTCCGCGGCGCGATGCAAGGTCTGCAGGCCGGTGTCACGGCGTCGCCTTCGGTGACCGCGTTGCCGCCGGCCGGCGCCGACGAGGTGTTAGCGCAGGCGTCGATGGCGTTTGCCGCAGAGGCCGCCGGAATGTTGGCTCTCAACACGGCGGCGCAAGAAGAACTGATGCGTACGGGCACGGCGTTTATCGACATCGCCCGCATGTATTCGGAGGTCGATGCGGCCGCTGCCGGCGGGCTGCTCGATGTCCGTCCGGTGTTCGGCTACCGGCTGGCGGGATAAATCCGCTACGGCGCTCGGCAAAGTTACTTCAAACTTCACCCCCAAGAGCGCGATACTAAATGCGTGCCTGATCGCAACGTGCTAGGCGGTCCGCTGGAACCGTGCGGCACAGAGCCGCTTACCGGTTACTACCGCGACGGCTGTTGCTCGAGCGGACCTGAGGACCTCGGCCGGCACACGGTCTGCGCGGTGATGACCGCTGAATTCCTGGAGCACCAGCGTTCCATTGGCAATGATTTGTTGACGCCGGTTCCCGAGTACCGGTTCCCCGGCCTGCTGCCCGGTGACCGCTGGTGCGTTACCGCGCTGAACTGGCTTCGTGCTCACCACGACGGTTGTGCTGCGCCGGTGGTGTTGGCGTGCACTCACGAGCGCACCCTCGAGGTAGTGCCCCTCGAGGCGCTGCAGGAACACAAAGTCGACGTGCCCGACGACCTCGCTAACCTGTAGAGCTCGGGCTCGGCAGTCGACTGCCGAATTCATCCGTGTCGGCAAGGTGGGTTAACGAAGGATCCGCACCGCGTCTAGCGTCTGTGTCATATTTTTCAATTTCTTCAGTGACACGTCGAAGAGGGGATCCGGTGGGTTCTGCGGTTGGCGACATCGACTTCGACGACCTGACCTCGCCCAAGCTGACCGACGTCCAGCGTCAGATCCTGGACTTCACCGAGGCCAAACACGTCGACTTCGACATCGATCGAATGCTCGCGGAGGCAATCGAACAGGCGGGCGTGGGCGGCGACCTCGACGACACGGACGGCTTCGGTGACCGCCTTGCTGCACACGTGGCCGCGATCGAAGCAGACGAGGGCCTGCGCCAGCTCACTCGCGCGTCCCTGCGGCAACGAGTCGTTCGCCTACTGCGCAACCGGTTGTCGCTGACCGAGCTCATCAAACGGTATCCCGAAATCGAGTCCATCCCGATCGAGAAGCCCTTCATCGTCGTCGGGATGCCGCGATCCGGTACCACCCATCTGGTGAATCTCATTGCCGCCGATCCACGCCGGCGCGCGCTGCCGTACTGGGAGAGCCAGGATCCCATACCCGCCCGCGGTCAAGGCCCCGACATCTTTGGAGTCGACCCCCGCTACACGCGAGCCAAATCCGAACACGACGCGCTCATGGTCAGCGCCCCTGTGGTCGCTGCGATGCACGACCGGTTCCCCGAGGCGATCGAGGAGGAAGTCGAACTCCTCGACCTCGATCTGGCCGCCTACGTCCTGGAATGGCATGCGCGCGTGCCCGACTGGCGCGATTACTACCTGGGCCTCGACCAAACCCGGCACTACGCGTACCTGAAGAAAGTGCTGCAGGCCTTGACATTCCTGCGCGGTCCGCGGACCTGGGTCCTCAAAAGCCCCCAGCACTGTGAGCAGCTCGGCCCGTTGATGGCGACCTTCCCCGACGCGACAGTGGCTTTCACGCACCGCGACCCCGTCGCGGTGATCCAGTCGGCGATCACGATGATGGCCTACTCCGATCGACTGCGCCGAACGAGCATCGACCCGGGTTGGCTGCTGGACTACTGGAGCGACCGCGTGCACCGACTGCTCAGCGCATGCGTCCGTGACCGCGACCTCGTGCCGGCCGAACGCAGCATCGACATCAGCTTCCACCGACTGAACGGCAACGAAATGCCGGTGCTCGAGCGGCTTTACCAACGTGGTGGCGTCGAATTGACACCGAAGGTGCGCCAACGCTTCCAGCACTACCTGGACGGTAATCCACGCGGCAAACACGGCAGTATCCGCTACGACCTGCAACGGCATTTCGGCATCACGGCCGACGAACTCCGCAGGGGTTTCGACTTCTACTTCGACAGGTTCGATGTCCGTCGCGAGACACAGCCCACCCAATAAAGGAGACAACCGCAATGGGCACCAAGGCGCAGCAGTTCGAACCGGTCTATCGGAGCAGACCGGGCGCTGACGCCATGCGTCCCGCGGCTGCCGACAAGGCCGAGCAGGTCGCCCCGGGATTGTGGTGCTCGCCCGGCCTGTCGAATTCCTACCTGCTCACCACAACTGAAGGCCGGGTGATCATCAACACCGGGATGGGTTTCGAGGGTCCGGTGCATCGCGCCAACTTCGACGCAGTCGACTCCTCGCCCGTGCGCTACATCATCTTCACCCAGGGCCACGTCGACCATGTCGGCGGACTGGACAGCGTGCGCGACCCCGAAACAACCGTTGTCGCGCAGGCGAACTGGACTATATGGCGCGACGACAACGAACGCCTCATCCCATACCGCGCCAGCCGCAGCGCGTTCGCCTTCAAAGACACACTGGCGACCGGCATCCAAGCCATCCAACGACGCCTCGGTACCACGCGGCTGCCCGGCCAAAGCGTTCCCGTCGTCGACCTCGACTTCGAGGACACGCTCACCTTGGACCTCGGCGGCCGACGGATGGAACTGATCTCCGTACCCGGTGGGGAGACCACCGATTCTCTGGTGGTGTGGTTGCCAGAGGAGCGAATATGCTTGTCCGGAAATACCTTTGGCCCGCTATTCGGGCACATTCCCAACCTCGTCACCATCCGCGGCGACCGGTACCGGGACGCCTGCGAGGCCATTACGTCGGTGGAGCGGGTGCGCGATCTGCAACCCGAACTCCTGGTCACCGGTCACTTCGAGCCGATCGCGGGGGCTGAACGGATCAATGCCGAGCTGACCCGGCTGCGGAACGCTATCCAGTACATCCACGATCAGACCGTCGCCGGTATGAACGCCGACAAGGACGTCCGGACCTTGATGCGCGAGATCACCTTGCCCGCGGAATACGAAGTGGGCCAAGGCTATGGAAAAGTCGCCTGGGACGTGCGGGCCATCTGGGAGAACTACTCGGGCTGGTTCCACCACCAGTCGACCACCGAGCTCTATCCGGTCGGATTCGACGCCGTCGCCGCCGACATGGTCGAGCTGGCTGGAGCAGAAGCGCTGGTGGATCGGGCGCGGGCACACCTCGCCGCCGGCCGCCCGCTGCAGGCTATTCACCTTGCCGAGCTTGTTCCCTCAGACCACGCGGGGGCGCGTGACGTACTGCGGGAAGCCCATGAAAAACTTCTGGCCAGCAGTACAAACTTCTGGGAAAGTGCTTGGCTCAAGCGCCAACTAGGGACCATCTAGCGAGGAACTCATGACGGCGCGAGTCAGCTTCGATTTTACCGGGACCGCGGTGCTGGTCACCGGCGGCACCAGCGGGATCGGGCATGCCACGGCGGTATTGTTTCGAGATGCCGGGGCCCAGGTCGCCATCACCGGAACCAAACCGGCTGCGGCGGACTACGAGGCGGACCTGTCCGGCATGGCCTATCACCAGTTACAGATCACCGACCCGGATTCGGTGGACGCGGTGGCGCAGCGGTTCGGCCGCCTCGACGTGCTGGTCAACAACGCTGGCGCGAATTTCCCCGGGGGCCTTGACGAGTCGAAGCCAGACGGGTTCGATGCGTCGGTCGCGCTCAACCTTACCGGGCCGTACCGGTTGACGGTCGGACTCTACCGCGCCTTGAAAGCGTCGACCGCGGCCGGGGGCGCCAGCGTGGTCAATCTGGCATCGATGTCTGCACTGCGAGCCGTCCCGCTGGTGCCCGGGTACGGCGCCGCGAAGGCCGGGATCGTTTGTCTCACAAGAAACCTCGCCGTCAAATGGGCCGGTAAAGGAATCCGGGTGAACGCGGTGGCGCCGGGAACGATCGACACCCCGATGACTGCGCCCATGCACGGCGCAGCCGAACTGGTGGAATCCGAGTTAGCTCATATTCCGTTGCGCCGTTTCGGATCCGTCGGCGAGATAGCACCGACCGTGGCCTTTTTGTGCACCGAGCAAAGTAGCTACACCAGTGGCGCAGTCTTCGTCGTCGACGGCGCGTCGGACTGCATCTGAGATCGTAAGGACAACCATGGCATTCGCACTACGACCTGAGGACTTCTACCACACCGGCATCATCGTGCCCGACCTCGATGCGGCCATGGCTCGGCTGAGCGCGCTGGCGGGCTACCGGTGGATCACTCCGATGAGCTATACATTGCCGTTCCGCACCGCAACCGGAACCCAGGAGCTCACTTCGACATTCGTCTATTCTCTGCAAGCTCCACACGTCGAACTGATCAAGGAGGTGCCGGGAAGTCCCTGGACGGCGGCACCTGGCAACGCTATCCATCACCTCGGCTACTTCACCGACAACCTCGCCGAAGCGGCCCGGATGCTGGAGGACAACGGCTTTATGTTCGAAGCAACCGCCGCCACCTCCCCGCCCTCTTCGAAGCCAGATCTCGCGCTGTTCGCCTACTACGTCGACGCATTCGGGACTCGCATCGAAATCGTCGACCGCGCACTGTTTCCTGACTTTCCCTCGTTCCTGCGCGCGGCGGCGGGACCGGAATCGCAGTGACCGGAGGCCGCACATGTTGCTGACGGTGCTGCGCTTCAACTTCGCCTCTCCGCAGGGCGATCCGCGCACGCAGAGCAGGCTGTTGTCTGCTGCACTCGAACTGGCACAGTGGGGCGAGTCTCACGGTATTACCTCCATCAGTGTCGATGAGCACCACGCGACCGGGCACGGATGGAGCTGCAATCCGATCATGGCTGCAGCGATGTTCTTGGCCCGAACCTCGACGCTGATCGCCAGCGTGGACTGTGCACTCGGCCCGCTGTGGAATCCGGTCCGGCTCGCCGAAGACATCGCGCTCGTCGACAATATGAGCCGCGGTCGGCTGCACACCACGGTGGGTCTTGGCTACCGTACGGTCGAATACGATGCCCTTGGAGCCGATTTCAGCTGGCGGGGCACGCTGATGGACAGCTTGGTCGAGCGAATGCTGTCAGTCTGGTCCGGCGCTGATCCCGATGCGGGAATCTGCACCGGAACGTGGACCCGGCCGCATCCGCCGCTGTATGTCGGCGGCGGGGCACGCGCCACGGCGCGGCGCGCGGCGCGTTTCAGGCTGCCGCTCAGCCTGGCCGACCACCTGCCCGACATCGCCGCGTACTATCGCCGGCTGTGTTCCGACGCCGGCATCAAGCCACTCATCCTCATGCCGGGCCCGATCAATCGCGGGATGATCTTCTTGCACGAGGATCCGGACCGGGCATGGGCAGAACTCGGTGACTACATCCTTTGGGAGGCGGTGACTTACGGGGGATGGTCAACCGAGGAACGTTCCCTCATGCACCTGCCCGGCGTCCGGACTTTGGACGAGGTCAAGGCGTCGGGACGATACCGGTTTCTGACTCCTGATCAGCTGATCGCGGAGGTGCGGGAGTCCGACCATTACGGACCGCTCGTGATGCACCCACTGGTCGGCGGTATGCCCGTCGACGAAGCGTGGAAGTCGGTCCAGTTGCTCACCGACAAAATCCTGCCCGCGCTCACCTGACTGCGTCGGTGTCCGCGTCGAAGGCGGTTAAGCCGCAGGACGTCAG
Organism: uncultured Actinomycetota bacterium; assembly: GCA_963730415.1. GTDB lineage: Bacteria > Actinomycetota > Actinomycetes > Mycobacteriales > Mycobacteriaceae > Mycobacterium. The sequence goes on from CAVSSC010000031.1 coordinate 33,557, forward strand.
GGCACTTCCGTCGAGTACAGCCACGCGTCCCACAACGGCCGCAGCGGCTCGTCGGAGTAGTTGGCAGCCAGGCCAGTGAAGTCGTCGGTGACGACGGTGCCGTGGCGATGCCGGGTCGTCCAATCCTGCAGCAGCGCAAAGAATTTCTCGTCGCCTAGTTGGCTGCGCAGGGTATGCAGGGTCAACGCACCGCGCTTGTACACCCGGTCGTCGAACATGTCGCGCGGTCCCGGATCGGTTAGCAGTAGGTCTTGCGGCTCATCCCGCAGCCGTTCGTGGTGAAGGCCGGCAAGCTCGTCGGCGCTGGGGCCGCCACTGTGCTCGGACCACAGCCACTCCGCGTAGCACGCGAATCCCTCGTGCAGCCAGATGTCACGCCACCACCGCGCGGTCACCGAGTTGCCGAACCACTGGTGCGCCAGCTCGTGGGCGATCAGCGGTTCGCTGGCCCGCGTGCCGTCGCAATGGTTGGCACCGAAAATCGAAATCCCTTGCGCTTCAAGCGGTATTTCCAGCGGATCGTCGGTGACAACGACCGTGTACCCGTTCGCCAGCGGATACGGTCCGAACAGCTCGATGAACAGCTTCATCATCTCGGGTTGGCGGGCGAAATCGTGGTCGAAGTCGGCGCGCAGCCGCCCGGGCAGCGCCGCCTGTATCGGCACCGGCGTCCTCGCCAGCCGGGTCATCTCGTAGCTGCCGATCTGCAATGTGGCAAGGTAGGTGGACGTCGGCTCGGGTTGTTCATAGGTCCACACGGTCTGCGACGCCCGTACCCGGCGCGACACCAGTTTTCCATTGGCGACGACCCGGTAGCGGCTTTCGGTGCTGACCTGTATGCGGAAGGCGGCCTTGGCGCTGGGGTGGTCGTTGCAGGGGAACCACGATGCGGCGCCGTTGGGTTGCCCAGCGACTAGCACGCCGTCGGTCAGTTCTTCGAAACCGACGTCACCCCATAGCGATCGGATCGGTCTCGGTGAACCGCCGTAGCGCACCACGATCGACAACGCTGCTCCGGTCGCCAGCTTCGATGCCAGCTGGATGCGCAATTTGCCGCCGCGACAGGAGAAGTGGGCAGCGCGTTTGCCGTTCACCGACACCTTCGACACCGTCAAGCCACTGGACAGGTCGAGCGCGAGCTGCTGCAACTCGGTGAGCGTCACCGCGGTGATCGTCGCCGATCCGGACAACCGGTTGATCGAGACCTTGTACTCCAGATCCAGCTCGTAGCGCGACACCTGGTAGTCGGAGTTGCCGTTTTTCGGCAGGTAGTCGTCGAGCACTGGCGGCACTTTGTTTGGTGCCTTCTTGGCCGATCTGGCAGAAGCTTTCACGCCGCGGTGTCCCGGCCGCCGCCCTCGGGCGGGTTCTTACCTCGACCCTTCTTGCGGCCGAGGTTCCACGGCCTGATTGGGTTGCCCTGCCAACGTGTCGACCCCGGTACTTCGTCGCCGCGCACCACCAGCGACGCGGGGCCGACGGTTGCGCCGGCACCCAGCCGGGCGGCAGGCAGCGCAACACAGTGCGGCCCAAGGGTCGCGCCGGGTTCCAGCACGACGCTGTCCATGCTCATGATCCGGTCGTGGAACAGGTGCGTCTGCACCACGCAGCCTCGATTGACAGTGGATCCGCGGCCCAGCGTGACGAGGTCCGCCTCAGGGAGCCAATAGGTTTCACACCACGTGCCGCGACCGACGTGGGCGCCCAGCGCGCGCAGCCACAGGTTCATTACCGGCGTCCCGCTGGCCGCGCGGGCGAACCACGGCGCCGCGACGGTTTCGACGAACGTGTCCGAAAGCTCATTGCGCCACACAAAGGACGACCACAGCGGAAACTCACTGGCCCTGATCCGGCCCACCACAAGCCATTTCGCGGCGACCGTAACACCACCCGCGATCGCACCCGCCGCCAGCAGAACTAGTCCGCCGCTCAGCGCCGCCGCCCAGATGCCGAATATCCTTGCCAGCGCCTGCAATGCGCCCAGTACCGCCAGCCCGATCGCGACGGTCACCATCACCGGCAACAACCGGCACGTCTCCACGACCGCCCGCATCGCCTTCAACTTCAGCGGCGGTTGATACGTGGTCGCCGCGTCGGCCTCGGCGGGGCGTCGGCGCAGCCGCATCGGCGGGCTGCCCAGCCAGGACGAGCCGCGCTTGGCCTTTGGCGGCGCAGCCGACAGCACCGCCACCAGTCCGTCGTCGGGGACTCGGCGGCCCGGCTGGGTGATGCCTGAGTTGCCGAGGAACGCGCGCCTGCCCACGGTCGTCTTGGCCGCGTAGATCCAGCCACCGCCGAGCTCGTAGGACGCGACCATCGTGTCGTCGGCCAGGAACGCGCCGTCCTCGATCACGGTGAACTTAGGGATCAGCAACGCCGTGGAGATCTCGGTGCCGCAGCCGACCTTGGCGCCCAGTAGCCGCAGCCACATCGGTGTCAGCATGCTGGCATACAGCGGGAACAGGTAGTTGCGCGCGGCGTCCATCAGCCGCTCGGTCGCCCACAGCTGCCACCCGACACGGCTGCGCACCGGGTGGTAGCCCTCACGCAGCCCGATCGACAACACCCGCACCGCAACCACCGTCAGCACTGCGTACACAGTGATTGCGGCCAGCGCTGCGACCGGTGTCCACAGCAGCGCCGGAAGCACTGCCTGTGACAGGCGGTGGGTGTGATGGACGGCTGCGGCGATCACCGCAAGGCCGCTCGCCACCGCGATCAGCGGCAGAGCGGCGAGCAGCAGCGACGTCAGCCCGTACATCGGAACCCACCGGCTTCTGCGTGGCGGCCGTTCGTCAGGCCAGGGGTGGTTGACCCTGCCGGATTTCACCGCGGGCGAGCCCTTCCAGTACTGGCCGTTTTTGATCTTGTCGAGCACACCCGAGCCGGGTGCCACGTCGGCGTTCTTGCCGACGATCGCCCCGGGCAGCAGCGTGGTCCGGGCGCCGACCGTCGCGTCGTTGCCGATCGTGATCTCGCCGACGTGGAACGCGTCCCCGTCGATCCAATGCCCGCACAGGTCCACCTCTGGTTCGATCGCGCAGCGATGCCCAAGTGTCAGCAACCCCGTGACCGGCGGCAGCGAGTGCAGGTCGACGCCCTTGCCGATACTGGCGCCCAGCGCGCGGGCGTAGTACACCAGCCACGGCGCCCCGGCCAGGTTGTGCGCCCCGCTGGCCTCGGCGAGCCGCTCGGCGAACCACACCCGCAGGTGCACCGACCCGCCGCGGCGGTAAGTGCCCGGCTGCACGTTCGACAGCAATATCCGCGCGAACAGCACCGCGATGCCCATCCGGCCCACCGGGGTGACAAACGCGACGATCGCGATCGCAATAAGCCACCAGTTCACCGCAACGGTCCACGGCACCAGATGCAGGGCGCGGGCGACGTTGTTGCCCAGCGCGAGCCAGGTCACCCAGGGCAGCGCCGCCAGCGTCGCCAATGGGACCGAAAGCAAGATCTGCGCGGCCTGCGTCGATCGTGGGGTTGGTCGCACCACGCGCTCGGCGACCTGCGGCGGCGGTTCGAGTTCGTCGAGGAACCCGGCGAGTGAGCCCAGCCGGGGGTGGTCGTACAGGTCAGCGACGGTGACCTGCGGATACTGGTGCCGCAGCACGGCGACGAGCTGCGCGGCGGCCAGCGAGCCGCCGCCGAGCGCGAAGAAGTCCGCCTCCGGGCCGTCCACCGCGGCCCCCAGCAGGTCCCGCCACAGCCCGGCCAGCCAGCCCGTCGTGCCACCCAGGTTGGCCTCCTCCTCCGAGTCCGCGCCGCCGGGCGGTGGCCACGGCAGTGCGTCGCGGTCGACCTTGCCCGACGTGCGGGTGGGTAGCTCCTCGACCCGGACGAGCCGCGGTACCAGCGAGGCGGGCAGCTGCGCGGCGAGCCGGTTGCGCGCCTCGTTGATGTCGAACGACGGATCCGCGCTGACGAGATAGCCGACCAGCACCGGCGTGCCGGTAGCGGTGCGGCGAACCGCGGCCGCCCCACCACTGACCCCCGGCAGATGGACCAGCGCGGAGTCGACCTCGCCGAGCTCGATGCGGCGGCCCCCGACCTTGACCTGGTCATCGCTTCGGCCGCAGAAATACAACCCATCGGGTTCCAGCCGTACCAGGTCACCGCTGCGATAGGCGCGCGCCCAGTCCAGCGTCGGCATTGGGGCGTACTTCTCAGCGTCCTTGTCGTTGTCAAGGTAGCGGGCCAGCCCCACGCCGCCGATCACCAGCTCGCCTACCTCGCCATAGCTGACCGGCCGGCCGTCGGCATCGACAACGGCCAGATCCCAGCCGGGCAGCGGCAGCCCGATGCTGATCGGCCCGGCACCGTCGAGCCTGGCCGCGCACGCGACCACCGTGGCCTCGGTCGGGCCGTAGGTGTTCCACACCTCCCGGCCGTCGACGGCGAGCCGCTCGGCGAGCTCCGGAGGGCAGGCCTCACCACCAAAGATCAACAGCCGCACCGCTTCCAGTGCCTCGGCAGGCCACAGCGAGGCCAGCGCCGGCACCGTCGACACCACGGTCACGTCGCGGGTGACCAACCACGGGCCGAGGTCCATCCCGCTGCGCACCAGCGACCGCGGCGCGGGAACTAGGCAGGCGCCGTGCCGCCAAGCCAGCCACATCTCCTCGCACGACGCGTCGAAAGCCACCGACAGCCCGGCCAGCACCCGGTCCCCGGGGCCAATTGGGTTGTTCCGCAGGAACATCTGCGCCTCTGCGTCGACGAACGCGGCGGCACTGCGATGCGTGACGGCCACGCCCTTCGGCGTGCCGGTCGATCCGGACGTGAAGATGATCCACGCGTCGTCTCGGGGCAGCGGCGCCGCAGCCCGCCAGCCACGCGACGAGCCGGGGCCCCGGAGCAGGCCCGCTTCGACGATGACCGCAACGACGTCGGCCTCACTAAACACCAATTCGGCACGTTCGTCGGGGTCGTCGGCGTCCACCGGCACGTAGGCCGCGCCGGTGGCCAGCGTCGCCAGGATCGCCACATACAGCGCATAGCTGCCCGACGGCATCCGGATGCCGATCCGGTCGCCGCGGCCGATTCCGCGGGCGGCCAGCCACTCCACGCTGGCTTCGATGTCGCCGATCAGCTCGCTGTAGGTGAGCTGCACGGTGCCGTCGTCGAGCGCTGTCGCGTCCGGGTAGCGGGCAGCGGTTTCGTAGATGATGTCGATCAGGGTGCGCGGGCTTGGCGCATGAGGCGACAACAAATACTGCGGTGGGACTCCTACTGGGGCAGGGGCTATCGCCATCCCACGAAAATACTCAAGGTTGCCGGTACGACGGCGACCTGGCACGGCGTGTGATGGCTGGGTTAGGCCCGGGCCGTCGCCGAATCGGCACAATGCAGGGACGATAAGTTCGCAAGCGAGTCGATAGGGGCCTGGATAGGAGCATGACGCCAATGCATGCCGACAACAGGGCGATGGGAGACCGCATGCCCCAGGTGGCGATACTCGACGACTACGCCGGCGTGGCCCTGCAGCTTGCTGACTGGTCGCCAGTGCAGACGCGATCCCAAGTCACCGTTTTCGACCGGCACCTCTCTGAGGAGGAGGCCGCGCAGGCACTGCGGCCGTTCGATGTGGTCTGCACCCTGCGCGAGCGCATGGCGATTCCACGAACGCTGATCGAGCGGCTGCCGAACCTGAAGCTGATCACCATCGTCGGCAGAAGCCTGCCGAACTTGGACATGGCCGCGGCCAGCGAGCGCGGGATCCTCATCGCCCACTCGAACTTTGCCCATCCCCGATTCAGTTCCGTCCGCGACGCCACCCCGGAACTCGCTTGGGGATTGATGATTGCGGCAGTACGCAATCTGGCCGAAGAGCATCGACGCATGCGTGACGGCGCGTGGCAGACCACCACGGGTCTGACGCTGTCCGGCAAAACACTCGGGCTTCTCGGTCTCGGCAGGATCGGCAAACGCATGGCCGAATACGCGAAAGTGTTTGGCATGGAAGTCATTGCGTGGAGCCGAAATCTCACCGAGGATGCCGCGGCGGCGGTCGGCGCTCGCCGGGTCGACAAGGCGGCGCTCTTTGAAGAATCCGACGTGGTCTCCATCCACTTGGTGCTGTCGGAGCGCACGCGAGGTCTGGTCGGCGAACCCGAGCTGGCCCTGATGAAGCCACACGCCTACTTGATCAACACGTCCCGGGGCCCGATCGTCGACGAGGCCGCCCTGATCGCTGCACTCAAGGCCGGGCGCATCGCTGGAGCCGGGCTCGACGTCTATGACATCGAACCGCTCCCGCCTGATCATCCATTGAGACTGCTCCCGAATGTGACCTTGTCTCCCCACCTGGGGTATGTCACTCGCGAAATCCTAGGTGCCTTCTACTCCGACACCGTGGAAGCGGTGGTGGCCTGGCTGGACGGAGCCCCCATCCGGATCGCCAACCCTGAGGCGCTGCAGCGGCGCTGAACTAGAAAGCGGGGATCCCGTCGCCGTGCGGATGAAGCGATCCCACTGGTGAAGTGAGCGGGATATGCAGCGCGTCAACGATTCCGGGCTCAGCGTCGCAAACCCAGGGGATGGCATTGACCGCGCGCATGCCCGTTGCCAGCAACCCATGATCGTTATGGCTCTCGCCGGGACGATACCCAACTTCGAACTCCGCGTCGAAGCTCGGCTCTCCATCGATGAGGACCCGCCAGATGCCGTCGGTTCCACCTGTTCTGCCCTTCGGCCAATCGGGGGCGAGGTCGTCGGCGATGCGGTCGACGTGCTCGATGGTGATGACGTCGACGCCATCAACGACACCGATGCAACGTGCCCGGGTAGCGCCGACCGTGCCGGCCTCGACGAGTCCGAAGGCGGTAGAGATATCGCGTGGGGTGGACTGAAACTCGCACGTCTCTCGGATATCGTCGAGTTCCACCCCCAGCGCATCAGCGACCATGGTGACCGCGGCGCCCCAGCCCCAGCGCAGCGTGCCAGGAGCCTTCAACCCGCCTTGGTAATCCAGCGGCTGGCCGAAGCCGAACAGTTCACGCATGTCGTATTCGGCCGGGTACTCCGAATAGTTCGTGATCTCGATGCCGCGCACCGAATAGACCTTGTGCGACATCGACATCAACGCTATCGGGAACAGGTCGGCACCGAAACCCGGCTCGATGCCCGTGGAGAACAACGAGCTCCGTCCGGCCTCTGCTGCGGTGCGGATCGCGTCGATCACCTTGTCTGGCATGGAGCCGCGCGGGTACACCAGTCCCGGTATCGCGGTCGTCACGATGTTCTTACCGGCACCTAAAATTCGGCACAGATCGCCGATCGCTTCCTTCATTCGGTTCGGTGCCGGAGCGGCGTAGACAACGCAATCCGCGTCGCCGTCGAGGATCTCCGATGCGTCTTGCGTGGCCGCAACGCCGAGCGGGTCGATCCCGGCGAGCTCGCCGGCGTCCTTGCCGTTCTTGCTATTTGAATGCACCCACACGCCGACGAGGTCGAGATTGGGCCGGTCCGCGATGGTGCGGATCGCGTACTTTCCGACTCCGCCGGTGGCCCAGACGGCGACTTTGTATTGGCTGTCGGCTTTCATGAAGTGCGCTTCCTTTTCCAGTGGGGACTCTTGACCGCTTCGAGGGCCTCGGTGACATATCGATCCAGCGGCAAAGGTTTGCTGGAGTGGCGCACCCACTGCTGAAAGGCGAAATCGGCTGCCGCAAAAGCAAGTTGGACCAGCAGGCCGGGACGGATATCGACGTCGGGATTCGCGCCCATGCGTTCGGCGATCAGCTTCATCGCCCGCTCCTTGTCGGCGGGCGTGTGAACCGTGACCTTGTCGAGCAGGTCGGGGGCCACCAGCAGGGCTTCCCGCCACTCTTCGGTGTCAGCCTGTTCGAACGAGCGGGTCCTCGTGATGATGGCGTTGATCAGCGCGACGTCGGGCGACTCGCCGGCGGGCCGCTGTTCGAGCAGGTTGACGATCGCAGCGCCGCCATGGCGAACGGGCGCGAGCAACAGCTCTTCCTTTGTTGGCACGTGCCGGAAGAAGGTACGCGGTGAAACGCCTGCGGCAGTGGCGATTTCCTCCGTTGTCACGGCGTCGTATCCGCGTTCGACGAACAATCGGAACGCGGCGCGCCTGATGTCGGCCCGGATCTGTGCGCGCTGCCGATCGCGCAGCGACTCTCCTCTGGCGATCACCGGAAGCAGCCGATTCCACCGTCGACGTGAATGGTCTGCCCGGTAATGAACGACGCATCGGTGCCGAGCAGGAAAGCCACCAGCGCGCCCACGTCGGTGCGAACATCGCCGATGCGCTTCATCGGAACGCGTCCCACCGCCTTTGCATAGTCATCGGGCGCGAACTGTTTCCACAGTTTGACGCCGTCGGACTCAGCGAACGGGCAGATGACGTTGACGCGGATGTTGTCGCGCCCCCATTCCAGGGCGGCGACCTTCGACAGCCCGCGGATACCTTCCTTGGCGGCGGCATAACCGCCCCACTTGGGTTCGCCACCGGTGCCCGTCCCCGAGCCGAGGTTCACAATCGACCCGCCGCCCGCCTCGACCATCAACGGGTGCACGGCCTGCATGAGCAGGAATGTCGCGCGGGGACCGACGTCGTAACCGAGCGCCAGGTCCTCGGTGGTGATGTCAACGAATGCCTTGGGCTCATTGGTGGCTATGGCGTTGTTGACCAGGCCATGCACGGTGCCGAAGGCGTCGACCGCAGCCGCCACGATCCGCAGGGCACTGTCCGGGTCTCGCAAGTCGGCCACCAGCTTCTCGACACGACCTGCCGCCTTGAGCTCGGCGGTTGTCTCGCTCAGTTTGTCATCGAGGATGTCGACCAGCAGCACCGCCGCACCGCGTTCGAGCAGCGCGGCGGCGATGCCCTTCCCTACGCCTTGGGCGGCGCCCGTGACGATCGCGACGTGGCCGCGCATCGAGTCAGGATGCGAGTAAGTCGCTGTCATTTCGTGGGTCCCATGTGCAGCGGCACTCCGCGGTGCATCTCGTAGGTGCTGCGCGCACCGTTGGGTAATTCGATCAATTCGACCGGCGTGCCGTCGGGATCCTTTACGAAGAACATTCGGACGCCGCCGATTTCGAACGGCTCCTGGTCGGGGGTGTAGCCGGCGGCGGTGATGCGGCGGTGGGCCTCGTCGAGATCGGGCACCGACAATGACACGTTGTGGATACCGGTGATTCCCCGGCGTGCCGGCTTCTGATCCGGCGGGTTGGCGCCAATCGATAGCAGCTCGACCATCAACCCGCCCAGCAAGCCGCCAACGACCCGGCCCTCCTGCTTACGGGTGGCGTGCAGGACCGCGTCGAAAGGCTCTCCGGAGATGAGGGTTTCGAAGACGATCTCCATGCCGAGCACGTCGCGGTAAAACGTCAGCGCGCGGTCCATATCGGTAACCCCGACGACGAGGTGACAGAACGATACGTCGGCCAGGACGGTGGTGTTGCTGTCGGTCATGGCCTCGGGGCCGCGAGCTTGGGAGCCGGGCGCCCCGCGAACAAGGGCAGGTCCAGGTATGTCTTGATGCCGGGTTCGGCGGCGCAGACATCGGGAATGGCGTTGACGCAGTGGTTGGCGGTAGCCACGACGCCGGGGTTTCGCTGCAGCCCTTCGGCAATCGACGGTGGTTGCAGTCCCTTGAAGGTGAGGCTCACGGTGGGGTCGCCGGTGATCTCGACTTCGAACCGCTCGCCGCGCCCACCGAAATTCCAGTCCGGTTCCAGGTTTTCCTCACCCATTAGCCAGTTGACAGCCGCCGTGATGACCGGCTCGCCGTCAGCAAGGGCCTGCCACCGGAACCGGCGTGCGGCCACGGCTCCCGGGGGAAGAGGAAACGGGGCGTAGTCGATGTCGGAGGTCGCCACGGCGACGTCCTGGATGGTCCTGATGTTCGGATCGATACGAAATCCCATGTGGTCGGCGACCATTCGCACCGACTGCTTAAATCCCGCCTCGAGCAGGCTGGCCATGGGCCCTTGCATGGCTTCCTCGGGGGTACCGCCGAATCCCATGATGTGGCGCACGACGTCCGGGGCGTTGTAGGTGCGGATGTCGGAGAACTCCTCGGCGCGCACGTGGGTGACCGCCGACGAGAGCGAGGACACCATGAGCGGGAACCGCTCCGTGATGCCGCCGGGGTGGATCCCCGAACCGTGCAGGGTCACACCGCCTTCGACCGCGGCGTCGGCGACAGCCTTGTGACGCGAGTTGCCCGGATCGGGGTATACCCAGCCGACCGGGGTGACCACATTCTTGCCAGAACGCAAAATCCCCACGACCTCTTCGTCGTTGGGCACCAGCGGGCTGTACATGACGCAGTCGGCGTCCAGAGCCAGCACTTCGTCGACACTGGTGGTGGCGACGACGCCCAGCTCACCGGTTCCAAGGATCTCACCGACGTCGAGGCCGTTCTTTTCGGCGCTGTGCACCCAGCATCCGACCAGCTCGAGCTGCGGATGATTCAGTACACATTCGATGGCCGCCCGTCCGACGCCTCCAGTGGCCCATTGGATAACACGGAGCTTGGACGGGCTACTCATCGGTGACCTCCCGGTCTGCACGCCTTTACACGCCAACGACTGAAATGGCACAGTATGACCCGCTGACAGTGACTGTCAACGACAGCTTCGGGTAGGAAGGCCTGTTTATGAGCGTCCTGGATGGCAAGATCGCGATCGTCACTGGAACCAGTCGCGGTGTGGGCGTCGGCATCGCCCATGAACTGCTCCGTGCCGGCGCCACGGTCATCGGCTGTTCGCGCTCGCCCCTGGACACCATCCCGGGTGTCGACGCGGAACCCGACTGGGCGGCCCGTGCCTCACAAAAAACCTGCGATCAAGGTGACTACCACGCCATCGACTCCTTCGTCGCCGATGTCGTAGCCGACCACGGCCGGATCGACATCTTGGTCAACAACGCCGGCGGTACCGTCCCCGCGCCGCACGCGGAGAGCATTCCCGAACTGGTCCAACGCATTCAGGGCGCACCTCGCAGCAACGACGAGTATGAGCGCACCGCACTGTTTCACGCGTACGCGGTGCAGATGAACCTGATCAGTCCGCTCTGGTTTGCCATCCGCGTCTACCGTCAGATGCGCACCCAAGACGGCACCGGGTGCATCATCAACATCTCCAGCGGCGCCGGACACCCGGCAGGATCACCAACCTTGGTCTCCTACGGTGCGGCCAAGAGCGGGCTCAACCATCTCACCCGCTCGCTGGCCGAGGAATGGGGACCCAAGGTGCGGGTCAACTGCATCGCACTGGGTCCGACGATGACGGAAAACTTCCGGTCGTTTGTGCTGCCCAAAGACGATCCAACTGGCGCAAAGTATTTCGCCGCCGTCCCGTTACGCCGTGCGGGCGAGCCCGCAGAGGTGGGCAGGGTCTGTGTGTTCCTCGCCAGCGGAGATGCCGACTTCGTCAACGGCACCACCATCGAGCATGACGGTGGCATGCTGCCCGGCGTGCTGTACGACGCGGGCCTGAAAACCATCACCGATCTGCTGTAACACCTCCTCCTGCTGTCCGGAAGTGTCAAAAAGCTGTCCTCTGATGTCAAGACCTGAGCGCCTGAGCTGCCGCACAGTGGGTTCAGCGGTAAGCCACCGCCTCCCACGGCAGAGTCAAGGAAACAGCCATGAACTCCAGCAGCATCGAACACGTCGACGTGTTGATCATTGGTGCCGGTATCTCGGGCATCGGCGCCGCCTGCTACCTGCGGACAATGCAGCCGGGCAAGACATTCGCGATCCTGGAGGCCCGCGACGAGATCGGCGGAACCTGGGATCTGTTCCGCTACCCGGGGATTCGCTCGGACTCCGATCTGCACACGTTCAGCTACGAATTCAAGGCATGGGAAAACGAGAAGGCGATCGCCAGTGCAGACGCGATCATGGCTTATCTTCGCGAGACCGTCGCCGAGAACGGAATCCAGAAGGCGATCCGCTTTCGGCCACAAGGTGATCAGCGCGGCCTGGTCGACCAAGGACGCCCGCTGGCTGGTAGTAGATCGAGCGCCTCGACACCGGCGAACGCATCACCATGAGCTGCGGATGGTTCTTCTGCGCCAGCGGCTACTACCGCTACGACGAGGGATTCACGCCGGAATTTCCCGGGCGGGAACGGTTTACCGGGCCAGATCGTGCACCCGCAGCATTGGCCACGAAGACTTGGACTACCGCGGCAAGCGAGTGGTGATCATCGGCAGCGGCGCGACCGCGGTCACGCTGGTGCCGGCCATGGCCGAGACCGCCGGACACGTGACCATGCTGCAGCGCTCGCCGACCTACATCGTGCCGGTGCCGTCGGAGGACCGCATCGCCAACACGCTGCCCAAGCTGATCGGCCGCGAGCGCGCCTACGCCGTCACCCGGCAGAAGAACATCGCCAAGCAACGGCTGATCTGGCGGTTCTGCCAGCAGTACCCGCGTGCGGCCCGGCGATTGATCCGTCACCTCAACGCCAGGCAGCTGCCGACCGGGATATCCGGTCGACGAGCACTTCAGGCCGGCCTACAACCCGTGGGACCAACGGCTGTGCGCAGTGCCGGACGCCGACATGTTCAAGGCCATCCGCGACGGGCGGGCCTCGGTGGTCACCGACCGGATCGACACCTTCACCGAGCGGGGAATCCGGCTGCAATCCGGCCGCGAACTGGAAGCCGACATCATCGTCACCGCCACCGGCCTGAACCTGCTGGCCTTCGGCGGCATCAGCCTCTCGGTGGACGGCGTACCCGTCAACGTGCCGGAGAAGGTGGCGTTCAAGGGCTTCCTGCTCAGCGACGTCCCCAACTTCGCCTACGTGTTCGGCTACACCAACTCGTCATGGACGCTTGAAGGTCGGGCTGATGTGTGAACACTTCTGCCGGCTGCTGGCCCACATGGACGCCCACGGCTACGACCATCTGCTACCCGCAGGCTGCCCGGACCCATGCAGACCCGGCCATTGCTGGATAGTCACCGCCGGCTACGTCAAGCGAGCCGCCGACCAGTTCCCCCACCAAGGCATCGAAGGCCCGTGGCGGACCTGCATGGATTACCGCGCCGACTACAAGACGTTGCGCGAGGGCCCGGTCGAGGACGACAATCTGCGATTCACGTTGCCAGCCGACGCACTCGAGCCGGCGTTAACCGGATAACGCGCCATCGGACACCGAGGAACACACCATGGAACTGATGTCACCTCTCGACTCGCTGTTCTTGTCGGCCGAGTCGCGCGAGCATCCGCTGCACGTCGGCGCACTGCAGCTGTTCACCCCGCCAGCCGGTGCGGGACCCACCTTTGTCCGCGACACCCACCAGGCGATGTTGCAGTGCCGCGACGTTGCACCGCTATTTCGCAAGCGCTCCATGGGATTTCATGGTGCATTCACCAACGTCGCCTGGTCGTCCGACAACGACATCGACCTCGGCTACCACGTGGGGCGATCTGCCTTGCCGGCGCTGGGACGGGTGCGCGAGCTGCTGGAGCTGACCTCACGACTGCACTCCAATCTGCTTGATCGCAACCGTCCGCTGTGGGAAACCCACCTGATCGAGGGTCTCAATGACGGGCGCTTCGCGGTCTACACGAAGATCCACCACGCACTGGTCGACGGGGTGTCCGGACTCGCCCTGATGCAGAGGTCGATGAATACCGATCCGAGCGACGGCGACTTCCGGGCGCCCTGGTCACCGACACCGAAGCTCGCAGCCCGCAATCAGCGGCGCCTGCAAGGCGTCAGCGGCATGCAACGGGATCCGTTGCGGGCCTTGGCCCGTCAACGCTTCGAGTGGCGCGCGCCGCGCTGCTGGAACAGGAGTTGACGTTGCCGCTTCGGGCACCGCGCACGATGCTGAATGTACCCATCGGGGGAGCGCGGCGGTGCGCTGCACAGTCGTGGCCGCTGGACCGGATCAAGGCGGTGAAGAACGCGGCCGGGGCGAGCCTCAACGACGTGGTTTTGGCGATGTGCGCCGGAGCATTACGTGCCTACCTGACTGATTACGACGCGCTGCCCGGCGCGCCGCTGGTCGCGATGGTCCCGGTGAGTTTGCGCAACGAGGGTGACTCGGTCGGCGGCAACATGGTCGGGGCGGTGTTGTGCAACCTGGCCACCCACCTCGACGATCCTGCGCAGCGCCTTCACGCGATCCACTCGTCGATGCGCGCCAACAAGAACGTGCTGTCGCAGCTGCCTCGCGCTCAGGCGACGGCGCTATCGATGCTGCTGCTGAGCCCGGCCGTGGTCAGCAGCCTACCCGGCTTCGCCAAGGCGACCCCGCCGTTCAACGTCTGCATCTCGAATGTGCCCGGCGCGCGTGAACCGCTGTACTGTAACGGCGCGCGGCTCGACGGCAGTTACCCGATGTCGATCGCGCTCAACGGGCAAGCGCTCAACATCACGCTGACCAGTAGCGCCGAGAGTCTCGACTTCGGCCTGGTGGGATGCCGCCGCAGCGTGCCGCACCTGCAGCGGGTGCTCGGGCATTTGGAAACATCGCTGAAGGATTTGGAGCGTGCGGTCGGCCTATAAATAGTGACTCGTCGAGCCGTCAAGCCCGCGCCAGTGCCGGCGTGCGGGTTTGGCTGCGGTAAGCGGCCGGCCCCGTCCCGAACCAGCGTTTGCACGAGCGGGTCAGCACGCTTTGCTCGGCGTAGCCCAGTTCGCGGGCCAGGTGCGACAGGCTGATGCCGGTGGTCCGTAGGTAGCGATCGGCGGTGTCCTTGCGGACCTGATCGACCAGGGCGGCGAAGGTGGTGCCTTCGTCGGCGAGCCGGCGCTGCAGCGTTTTCGGGTGCAGGTGGAACTGCGTCGGCGACCACGTCGAGCGTCGCCGCCCCGGTGGGTAGCAGTTGGCGAACGATGGTGCGCACCGATTCCACGATCCCGGCATCCCACGGGGTGATGCTGCTCAGGTAGTCGACGACGGCGCGGTGGGCGACGTCGTCGCGGTTCAAAGGGCGGCTCAGGTCGGCCGTGCGCACCGTGAAACCCGCGGTGCGTTCGGCGAAGTAAGGTGTGCAGCCGAAATACTGCACGTAGCTGGCTTGGGGTGTGAGCGGGTCGTGGGGTAGGTGCACCGCCAGCGCCGCGTAATCCGCACCCATCAGGAAGCGGAACACCTGCAGCGAGACACCCAGCGCCAGTTCCATGGTCTGCGGGTACGGCGGCGCGCTCTTCGAGCAGGAATTCGAGCGTCGAGGAACGACCGCTGCGGGTCGGCCAGCGGCGCGATGTTGATGGCGATCACCGGGCTGTAGGCCGCCATGAACGTGCTGAAGATCGCCAGGGCGTCGGCCACCGTCGCGGCGGTCCGGGCCGCCACGCCGACCGGCCCCAGGATCTCGATGCCTTGCCGTTGCGCCAGCCGCCGTCCGAAATCCGGTGTGGCCGTGGCCTCGGCGGCCGATTCGATCGCCTGTATCGCCGCGCGGATAGGAGATGAACGCGTCGTAGTTGCCGACATCCCGTGTCCCGGATGCCCGCCGCGCGCAGCAGGCCGGCCGGGTCACCGCCCAATTCGGCGACCAGGCTCGGGTAGTTCGAGAGCGCGGTCCCGCGCACCACGGACATGTCGTTGACCCTCAGCGGATGACCGAGATGTGTCAAGGGCCGGACGTCCCATGAGTGTCCCTAATTGTCAAAAGGTTGTCTTCAAATGTCAAGACGTTTGCCGGGTCGGCGGCGCATTGTGGAGTGGGCGACACGAGAGCTATCGCCCTCCCGGAACGAGGGAGCCATTGCAGGAGAAGGGCTTTAGTTTCATGTCGATTCAGCGCGTCGCCATCACCGGTGGGGCCCGCGGCATCGGCCGCGCCACCGCCGAGGCCTGCCTGCGCGCAGGGCATGTCCGTGGTCATCGGCGACATCGACGGCAACGTGGTCGCCACGGTCGCCGCCGAGCTGGGCTGCGGGTGTGGGCCTGCCGCTCGACGTGCGCGACCCGGAGGGTTTCGAAGCGTTCCTCGTCGAGGCCGAAGAACGCATCGGTCCCCTCGACGTGTTGGTCAACAACGCCGGCGTCGCGCCGATCGGCACGTTCGTCGACGAAGACCCCCGCGACACCCAGCGGACGGTGGACATCAACCTCGGCGGCGTGCTGACCGGAACCCGGTTGGCGTTAAGCCGGTTCGTGCCTCGCGGCCACGGCCACATCGTGAACCTGGCGTCGTCGGCCGGGCAGATCGCGCCCGCGGCCGGGGCCACCTACGCGGCCACCAAGCATGCCGTCGTCGGGTTCACCCGGGCGATTCGCGCCGAAACACGCGGCAGCGGGGTCCGCACCACGATCGTGATGCCCGGGCTGATCCGCACCGACATGATAAGCGGCTTCAGAAAAGCCTGGGGCACGAGGATCGTCGGTCCAGAGGCGGTCGCAGACGCGATCGTCGACGCCATGCGAAACGGACGCGAGGAGGTGTTCGTCCCGCGTGAACTCGGGCCCATCGCCCGCCTGATTGCGGGAACCCCGCCGGCCATCGCCGACAGGGTCAAGCGGGCGTTGAAGGCCGACACCGTGATGGCCCAAGCCGACAGCGACGCCCGGCGGCTTACCGGCAGCGAATGGACGCCGAGGTGAAGGAGATGCAGAGATGACTGGTCTGAAGACGCGGCAGTTGGTGGTCAACGGTGTCCGCTCGCCGGTGCTGATCGGTGGCGCCGGCGCGACCGGCGAGGCCGTCGTTTTCGTGCACGGCAACCCTGGCGCGGGCAGCGACTGGGAACCGCTGATGAAACGCGTCGCCGAGTTCGCCACCGTCGTCGCCCCGGATATGCCGGGGTTCGGCGGCGCGGACAAAAGAGCAGGCCAGGACTACACCCTGGCCGCCTATGGCGCGCACCTGGGCGGGCTGATGGACCAACTTGGAATCGGCGCGGTGCACTTGGTCGCGCACGACTTCGGCGGACCGTTTGCACTGACCTGGGCCGCCGCCAATCCGGGAAAGGTCGCCAGCGTCACGCTGATCAATACCGGAGTGCTGCTCGACTACAAGTGGCACCGACTGGCCCGCGTCTGGCGCACTCCCGTCGCGGGGGAGCTGTTCATGCGCACCACCACCCGTCGCATTGCGCGCTTTGTGATCGCGGCACGACAACCCAGGGCTGCCCGAGTATTGGGTGAACCGGATTGCCGAACACCTTCTTCCGGCCGGGACGAAGCGCGCCGTGCTGCGGCTCTACCGCTCCACCCGCCAAGAGGACATGGATGCGCTTGTCGAACCGCTGCGCAACCGCGATCCTGACACGCTCGTAGTGTTCGGCGCCGCCGACGTCTACATCCCGGTCGAGCAGGCCGAACGCCAGCGCCGCGTGTTTCCACGCGCGCGAATTCGAAATCTTGCCCGGTGTCGGTCACTGGGCGTGGCTCGAGCAACCCGACCAGGTTGCTGGGTTCGTCGTCCCGTTCTTGCGTGAACGGGTAGGCAAGACCGCTCACAAAAACAAACTAAGACAAGGAGATTCACATGAGCAGCTCGTTGGAGCCCACCGCCGAACAGTTCGCGGCACTGGCCGCACGGCCGGCAGACGCGCCGGTGCTGATGGTCAACCTGTTGAAGTTCAAGGCGCAGGGTGGCCTGGAGTCTACCAGCGGTACGGGCGCGAGGTCGCGCCGCACCTCGAACGGGTCGGAGCCACCGTCCGCTACGCCGGCACGGCACCGGCGGTCATCATCGGTGAAGGCGAACGGCCCTGGTGGGACGCCATTCTCATCGTCGAGTACCCGACGCCGCAGGCGTTCATCGACATGGTGACGACCCCGGAGTACGCCAAAGTGCACGAGCACCGCGCCGCCGGGTTGGAGCGCGGAGACCTGATCGCGACGTCGGCATGGTCGCTCGCGGTCGACTGACCCAACGCTGATCAGGACCAAGAGACTCTTGACGCGGGGACCTTTGGCCACTAGGAAGCCGATGGTCAGGGCGGTTAGCTGGGATCATGCGTGAATTCAGCCTCCCGGCAAGCTTCACCGTCGGAGAGCACGACAACATTGTCAGCAGTGTGTACTCACACGAGCGGAACGACCCCGACCATGTGATCTTTCAGCGCCTGGTCGACGGCGTCTGGACGGATGTGACCTGCGCTGAGGCTGCCCAGCAGATCCGTGAAACCGCCCTCGGTCTGATTGCCGAGGGGGTGCAGGCCGGTGACCGGGTGGCGATCCTGTCGGCCACCCGCTACGAGTGGGTGATCCTCGACTACGCGATCCTCTCGGTGGGCGCGCTGACCGTCCCGATCTACGACACGTCGTCGGCCGAGCAGGTGCGCTGGGTGCTGGAGGACTCCGGCGCGGTGCTGGTGATCGCCGAGACGGATGCTCATGCCCAGCTGGTCAAGGAGCTCAGCGATGAGTTGCCAAGTCTGCGCAAGATCCTGCACCTCGACGCGGGAGGACCGGCGGCGCTTGACGTGCTGGCCGAGGCCGGGAAATCAGTCGATATCGGCCAACTCGACGAGCGGTTGGCGGGGTTGCGGGCCGCCGATCCGGCAACACTGATTTACACGTCGGGCACGACGGGCCGTCCGAAGGGCTGTCAGCTGACGCACTCCAACCTGCTGTACGAGACCCGCGGGGCCGCCGCGTGTTTCCCCACGCTGCTGCGTAAGGGAGAACGGCTGCTGGTCTTCCTGCCGCTGGCCCATGTGCTGGCGCGCTCGCTGTCGATGTCGGCGTTTGCGAACAAGGTCACCCTCGGCTACACCAGCGACATCAAGAACCTGGTGCCGACGTTTGCCGTATTCAAGCCCACGGTGGTGGTGTCGGTGCCCCGAGTGTTCGAAAAGGTATACAACACCGCCGAGTTGAGCGCCCAGGATAGCCACAGGGGCTGGGTTTTTGCACTCGCTGCTCGCACGGCCATCGAATGGAGCACCGCTCAGGACACTGGCGGCCCGAGTCGGCTGCTGCGGGCCAGGCACGCCCTGTTCGATGGGCTGGTGTACCAGAAGCTGCGCGCCGCGCTGGGCGGCGACTGCCACGCAGCGGTCTCCGGCGGAGCCCCGTTGGGCAAGCGGTTGTGCCACTTCTACCGCGGCGTGGGGCTGACGGTTTACGAGGGCTACGGCCTGACCGAGACCAGCTCCGCGATTACCGTGAACCGGATCGGCGAAGAGCGGGTCGGCACAGTGGGAAAGCTGTTGCCGGGCAACAGCATGGCGATCGCCAACGACGGCGAGGTGCTGTTGCGCGGCGGTGTGGTGTTCAACGGTTATTGGCATAACGAGACAGCCACCGAAGAGACCATCGCCAACGGGTGGTTCCACACCGGCGACCTCGGGTCGGTGGACGACGACGGATTCTTATCGATCATCGGCCGCAAGAAGGAAATCATCGTCACCGCGGGCGG
This sequence comes from uncultured Actinomycetota bacterium, assembly GCA_963730415.1. Taxonomy (GTDB): domain Bacteria; phylum Actinomycetota; class Actinomycetes; order Mycobacteriales; family Mycobacteriaceae; genus Mycobacterium. Next base: position 52,874 of record CAVSSC010000031.1, read on the forward strand.
CAAGAACGTCGCCCCGGCCGTGCTGGAAGATCAGTTGCGGGCTCACCCGCTGATCAGCCAGGCGATGGTGGTGGGAGACAACAAGCCGTACGTGGCTGCGGTCATCGCGATCGACCCGGAAGGCTTCGACGTGTGGAAGCAGCACCACGGCAAGGAGGCCACCGCCTCGGTCGGGGATCTGATCGACGATCCCGACCTGGTCGGCGAGATCGATCAGGCGGTCACGCAGGCCAACCAGACGGTGTCGCATGCGGAATCGATCCGCAAATTCCGTATTTTGCCGGGCGACTTCACCGTGCTCACCGGCGAGTTGACCCCGACCCTCAAGGTCAAGCGCAACGTGGTGGCCGCACGATTCGCCAACGAGATCGAAGCGCTTTACAGCAAGCGCTGACTTCCGCCTCAGAGCTTGTAACCGATGGCGCGTAACAAATCGTGCCGGTCGGCTACGTCACGATCGGTTTCCACTCCGATGGGTGTCTGTCCATCGATAACGCCCACGATGCCGCGACCACTCGGAGTCACCGCGACGACGACATCCACCGGATTAGCTGTGGCGCAATAGATTCCGCAGACTTCGGGCACCGCCTTCACCGGGTTGAGGACATTGACCGGAAAGCCCTCACGCAAGAAAATCACGAAACTATGCCCGGCTGCGATGGCCAGCGCAGTGCGGGTCGCGAGTTCGACCAACTCGGCATCGTTGCCGGAGCGGCGAACCAATCGCGGTCCGGACGCCTCACAAAAGGCCAGCCCGAACCGTAGTGATGGGCTTACCCCGGCCAGGGCCTCGTGCAGGTCTTCGACCGTTTTAATGAAGTGCGCCTGGCCGATTACCACGTTGACATCTTCCGGCTTGTCAACGGACACCACATCCCAGGACACCGACGTCGTCGTCACAAGCCCATGCTGCCACGAAGCCGGCGCGCGGCGGGCAATGGGTGGCGGACCGGTTCAACGGGCAGTCGACCACGCCGAACTGCGACTCGATACCGGCGGATTGGGCGTCAGACGGGCGTGGGCTGTTCGCCGACCTTCCCGACGCGCCAGGCGCCTTCGCCCAGTAGCGCCAGCAGCCGCTCGTGATGCGGCTCGACGGTATTACGGTGGCTGACCGATACCACAACGGTGTCTGGTAATTCGTTGCGTAGCAATTGGTACATCGAATACTCAAGGCCCGCATCGAGCGCCGACGTGGCTTCGTCGAGGAAGACCGCCTTTGGTCTGGTGAGCAGGATGCGGGCGAAAGCGACCCGTTGCTGTTCGCCGGGCGAAAGCACCTTCGCCCAGTCCTGGACTTCGTCCAGCCGTACCCGTAGATGAGCCAGCGCCACTTTGGCCAGGACATCACGGAGTCTGCGGTCAGGAATGTCGCCCTCGGCAGCCGGGTACGACACCACGGCACGAAAATTGCCAAGCGGCACATAGGGTAACTGGCTCAAGAACATCGTCGCGTTGTCTCCACCCGGGCGCCGGAACATGCCGGAGGTGAACGGCCACAACTGGGCGAGGCTGCGCAGCAGAGTGGTCTTGCCGGACCCCGACCGGCCGACGATCACCATGGAGTCGCCCGGGTCGAGCCGAAGGCTGAGCGGCTCGATCAGTTGAAAGCCGTCGGGTGTCCGCACCTCGACATCGTCCAGTTCGACCGAGCCGTCGACGCTGGACACGGTCTGTAGTTCCGGCAGTAGGCGGGTCTTCGCGTTGGACTCGACCAGGCCGTGCAGACGCAGAATGGAGGCCCGGTAGCTGGCGAACAGGTCGTAGGCGTTTCGGAAGAACGACAGCGAGTCGTTGACCGTGCCGAACGCCTGGGTGGCTTGCATGACGGCGCCAAGTTTGATGGTGCCCGCGAACAACCGCCGCGCCTGGATCAGGAACGGCAGCAGCCCGATCACCTGGCTCACCGACAAATTGAACCCGGCGAAGATCACGCTGCGCCGCAGGTAGCGGCGATAGTTCTGGATGACTCCGGCGAACCGTTCGGTCAGCTCGACATGTTCGGCCCGCTCCCCACGGTAGAAGCCGACCGCTTCCCCGGCGTCGCGCAGCCGCACCAGCGCATACCGGAAGATCGCGTTGAGCTGTTCGTTGCGGAAACTCAACCGGATGAGCGGACGTCCAATCCTGAAAGCGACCGCGCTGGCGGCCACCACATAGACGATGACGATCCAGAACAGCGCTCGCGGGATCTGGATGCCAAGGACCGTGATGGGGAAGGACAGGTTCCACAAGATCGCGGCGAACGACACAACCGACACCACCGACTGCACGGCTCCGAACAGCAGTGTTCTCGCCGTAGCGTTCGACGGGATATTCGCCATCCCGCCGCTGCACGCGGTGAAGGCATCGATGTCCTGCTGGATGCGCTGGTCGGGATTGTCAATGGGACGATCGATGAACTGCCCGCGGTAGTAGGCGCGGTCATCGAGCCAGTCACTCATCAATCGTTGGGTCAGCCAGACACGCCACCGGATGATGAACCGCTGCGTCAGGTACTGATCGACCATGGCGCGCAGAACGTAGATGACCGCGAGGATGGCGAAGATCGCGATTGCCACCCAGAAGCCGTGGATCCCGGAATCGCGCACCCGCAGGTCGCCGCTTGCGGCGCCCTGGAATGCCACCTGAAGCGCGGAGTACAGGTCGTTGCTGTAGTAGCTCAGCAGAATGCTGATCCGCACCGCGACCATCACCAGCATCAGCAGCACCCCGAACCTGCCCCATACCGGGATGCTGTCGCGGCCCTTGAAGTACTCCCCGGTCACCGTCCAGAACTGGCGGCCCCAGCCGGTGTAGCGAGCGACGAGCGCCCCGACGACCAGCAGGCCTACGGCGCTAGCCGCCCAAGCCTTGAAAACCCACCACAACGACACGACAACCTCGTTGCTCCAGTCGATCGACGGTGTGAAGGTACCCATGATCACTGCTCCTGTGCCGCGGCGTCGAGGTGACGCCATGCCGAGAAGCTACCGCTACTGGACGCGCTGTACTGGCGTTAGACCGATGCGACTGAATCGCCGATGCGGCTGAGGCGCCACTTGCCGTCGCCGAACAACTCCAGTTGCTGGTGGTGGTGCGCTTCGACCGTGCTGCGGTGGGTCGCGCTGACCACTATGCAGTCCGGCAACTCTCTCCTCAGCAGGTCGTACAGCGAATATTCCAGGCCCTCGTCGAGAGCCGATGTGGATTCGTCGAGGAACACCGCCTTGGGTTTGCTCACCAGAACGCGGGCGAACGCGATCCGTTGCTGCTCACCGGGCGAGAGCACCTTGGCCCAGTCCTGGTCCTCACCGAGCCGGGTGATCAGATTGGGCAGCGTAACCATGACCAGTGCGTGGCGCAGCGCCCGATCGTCGAACTCGCCCTCCATCTCCGGGTAGCTCACGACGGCCCGCAAGTTACCCAGCGGAAGGTAGGACAGCTGCGGGAGGAACATGACCTCGTTCCGGCCGTCCGGCCGGAGCAGCCTGCCCGAGCAATACGGCCACAGCTGAGCAAGGCTGCGCAGCAGCATGGTTTTGCCGCAGCCCGACTGCCCGGTGATGACCAGGCCGTCGCCGGGTACGAGCCGGAGATTGAGCGGCTCGATCAGCTGCCTTCCGGTCGGTGTGCGGACCTCGACGTCGATCAGCTCCACCGAACCGTCTGTGCTGGCAACGGTGGACAGCTCCGGCAGTTTCCGCGCTTTTGCGTTCGCCTGCACCAGCCCGTCGAGGCGGATGATGGCAGCCCGATAGCTGGCGAATCGGTCATAAGCGTTACGGAAGAACGACAGTGATTCCTCGATCTGGCCGAAGGCGCCGGCAGACTGAATGACGCCACCGAGTCTGATACTGCCTGCGAACAGCCGCGGTGCCTGCACGATGAATGGCAGCGGATTGATCGTCTGGCTCATCGTGACGTTCCAGCCGAGGAAGCCGATCGTGCGGCGCACGTAGCGGCGGTAGTTGGCGATCGTTTCGGCGAACCGGTGCCTGAGATGGGCCCGCTCAACTGGTTCGCCGCGATAGAAACCGACCGCCTCTGCGGCGTCGCGCAGCCGGACGAGCGCATACCGGAAGGCGGCATTGAACAACTCGTTCCGGAAGCTGAACGTGATCAGCGGGTGACCGATCCAGAATGCGATCACCGTGGCCGCCAAGACATAGGCGAACAAGACCCAGAACAGTGCCTTCGGGATGGCGATCCCAAAGACAACCAAGGTGCCGGACAGACGCCACAGAATCGCACCGAAGGACACCACCGAGACAACAGATCGGATCGCGCCGAAGAGCAACGTGGCCGATGTACCGACCGACGGAGTGTTGGTAGCACCGCCGACCCCCGCGGTGAAGATATCGATGTCCTGCTGGATGCGTTGGTCCGGGTTATCGATCGGTGGGTCGATGAACCGCCCGCGGTAATAAGCGCGCCCATTGAGCCAGTCCGCGGTCAGCCGGTTGGTGAGCCACACCCGCCACCGGATGAAGAACCGCTGCGCCAGGTACAGATCCGCCATCACCTGAATCACGTCCAGGGTTGCGATGACGCAAAACGTCCAGATGGCCACCCAGAAGCCGTGGATGCCGGAATCACGCACCGCATCGTTGCCGGCGGCGGCACCCTGGAACGCGGTCTGCAGCGCCGAGTACAAGTCGTTGCTGTAGTAGGTGAACAGCACAGTGAGCCGAACGGAAACCATCACCGACAGCAACAGCAGGTTGAACAAAGTCAACGCCGGGGCGCTTCGCCGGCCGGTGAAGTAATCCCCAGTGATGCGCCAGAACTGGCGGCCCCATCGGGTGAACCGGACGACCACGATCGCGACGATGAGCAAACATATTCCGCTGACGGCCCAGGCCTCGAGAATCCACCGCGAAGAGGAGAGCAGCTCGTGGCCCCAGTCGATCGAGGGCGTAAACTTTTCCAACAGACGCTCTCCTTCTTCCGCGGCGTATCGGCCGTTCTCACGCGCGGCCGATGACGTGCTATTGCGCGAAAGGTACGCGGCTTTTGGGCACATGTCCGGCGAAGCGTGCTGCGCCGAACTCAGGACGTCGCTAGGAGTGACACCATGACCGCGGTTTCTGACCCACAGACTTCGAAAGTCGCGCCGTTGCTGCAGGCGCTATCCCGACGTGTCGACGCAGCAGAACCCGGCCGTCACCGCGAAATCACCAACGCGATGACCGGACAGCCGCTCGGCTGCGTACCGCAGTGCACCCACGATGACGTCGTCGCCGCCGCCGACCGTGCTCGTGCGGTGCAGCGCACCTGGGCGCAGCGCCCGCTGCGCGAGCGCACCGAGGTCATGCTGCGCTTCCACGACCTTGTGCTTCGCCGCCAGGACGAAGTCCTCGACATCATCCAGCTGGAGAACGGCAAGGCCCGGACGCATGCGTTCGAAGAAGTCGCCGACGTGTGCCTCACCGCCCGGTACTACGCCAACACCGCCGAGAAGTACCTCACCCCGAAGCGCCGCCAAGGGGTGCTGTTGGCGCTGACCGAGGTGTGGGAACACCATCCGCCGAAGGGTCTGGTCGGGATCATCTCGCCGTGGAACTATCCGCTGACGCTGGGCATCAGCGATGCGCTGCCGGCGATCGTCGCCGGTAACGCCGTATTGGCCAAACCGGATAACCAGACACCGTTTTCAGCTCTGTGGGCGGTGCGGTTGCTCGAGGAGGCCGGTATGCCGCAGGGTCTGGTGCAGGTCGTCACGGGATCGGGGTCGGAGCTGGGCACGCCGATTATCGAGCAGTCCGACTACCTGATGTTCACCGGTTCCACCGAGACCGGACGCAAGGTCGCCGCGCAGGCGGGGGAGCGGCTGATCGGCTGCTCGATGGAACTGGGCGGCAAGAATGCGCTGCTGGTGCTCGACGACGCCGATGTCGGCAAGGCCGCCGCCGGCGCGGTACGTGCGGCTTTCTCCAACGCAGGCCAGCTGTGCATCTCGATCGAACGCATCTACGTGCCGGCCACGTTGTCGGACGGGTTCGTCGACCGCTTCGTGGCAGCCGCCAAGGCGATGAGGTTGTCCGCCGCGTTGGACTACTCGGCTGACATGGGGTCGCTAATCAACCAGGCGCAGCTCGAGACCGTCACCCGGCACGTCGACGACGCGGTCCAAAAGGGTGCGACGGTGCTCGCTGGCGGGCGGCCGCGTCCCGACATCGGGCCTTACTTCTACGAGCCAACGATCCTGACCGGGGTCCGCGAAGGCATGACGGCGTTCGCTGACGAGACCTTCGGGCCCGTCGTCTCGCTGTACCCGGTGCAAACCGAGCAAGAGGCGATCGAGAAGGCCAACGACAGCCCCTTTGGCCTGAACTTCAGCGTCTGGACCTCCGACCCCAAGCGCGGCCGGCACGTGGCCACCCAACTGGAGGCCGGCACGGTCAACGTCAACGAGGGCTATGCCGCGGCTTGGGCTTCCGTCGACGCCCCTATGGGCGGGATGAAGGCATCCGGGCTCGGTCGCCGTCACGGTGAGCAAGGAATCTTGAAGTACACCGAGCCGCAGACGATCGCGATCGAACGCGGGCTGCCGGTCGGGGCGCCGCCGTGGATGCGCGCCGGCCTTTACGCGCGCATCATGACCAGCGGGCTGCGGGTGCTGCGCCGGCTGCCGGGCGTCAAATAGTCGGTCCTCGACGAGGCGCGGTTGCACGCCTCGGCGGCGAGAAATAGCCGCCGCGCGGCCCGACTATGTCCACCTGACAGCGAGCGGGAATATATCGCAGGGCAGAAACGATCTACTTAGTAGCGAGTCATCGCGGCATCGAATACTGACAGTGTCTCCCAGGTTTTTAAGGCGGTTTCGTCCAAAATCGGGTACCCCTACCGGTATTTGTGGCGTAGGATTCGAGTTATATTCCCTCTCTATGAACGGATCGATCATGGGTAAGTTCTCAGTGTTAGCTGCTTCCGCATTAGCTGCCGGGGCCATCGCGGCGGGTGTAGGAGCCGGCGCGGCGCCGGCATATGCCGACTCCAGCGCTGATTCCACTTTCATTCGGCAGCTGAACGCGGCCGGAATCCCCTACATCAGCCCTGACGTGGCGATTGGCCAGGCCACAGCCGTGTGTCTGCTCCTACAGCAAGGACACAATGATGCCGACGCATTGCAGTGGGTGCAACAGACCAACATGCCTGCCAATGCCTCGTCGGTACAGAACGCCAGGTTCGCCGCCCTCGCCGAGAGTATTTACTGCCCGAACGACTTCGCCTCGTCCCACTAGATGATTCGGTAACCCGTTGCGGGCTTGCGGTGGTGACCGCCGCTCCGTTCCTCTTATCTGAGGTCATGCCGCGGTGCGTGCCTTGGGCGCGCACCGCGGTCTTCGGCTGACGATTCTGAAGGACCTTGCCGCGCTAAGCCGGCATGGAGTCGACCTAGCGGCCGGGCAGTCGGTGCCAAATCAGGCCTGCGCACAGAAAAATGCGTTCGTGCAACAGCCGATCGAGCGGGTCGAGTAGCGAACCTTCCGGCATCAGCTACCCAGCACGGGCCAACGCGCGTGATTCAGCGGTGTCCGGGTGCGTTGGGATTGCAGTCGATGCGATCGGGGACGTTGCAGTCCGGAATGATCCAGTCGCTGAGCGGGTCGTTCGGGTTGACGCGCACCGAACCTTTCGGCAGTTCCGGAGCCTTGCCCGGTTCGAGGACGAAGGTGTTGGCGAAGATGGCGGGCATGTCCCTGGCCAGTCGGAGAAGGGCCCCTCCTTGCCGCACACAGATAAGTCCGACAGCCGGTGGCTGTTTCGCTGGGTCCGGCATCGCCTCCGAGCTCGGGTAAACGAGGTTGCACAGATCTTGGGCACCCAGGATGTGGTATCCAGGAGGGTCAGGGTCAGCTCGCAACGGGGGAGCACCCCCGAAACCGGCACTGAGCAGGCCCAATCCAACTCCACAGACGGCAAGCCCTCGAATCATTTTGCACCCCTTTAGGGACGGGCCTCAATAAGGTCGTGTCCGACCTAGGCGAATCGTAGTCCCTCGTGTGAGCAATCTCTCCAAAATCGATGAGTTCGCGATCCGCCGGTGAAAAATGATTGGAAATCGATCAGCCCAGGACGGGGAAGCGGCGCTGGCGGCCCAGCCGGTCAAGCGCGGTCTGCATCACCGAGCGCACGTGGGTATCGACCTCATGGACGTCGGCATCCTTACCGAACTGGGCGGTGACGTCGATCGGCTCCAGCACCTGATAGACGATTTTGGCCGGTAACGGCATATTGGCCGGCATGAACACCGTCAGGCCGAAGGGGAAACCGATGGTAACGGGCAGGATCTCGATCCGGATTCGCTTGAGCCCCAGTCGCTTTGCCAGCCAATTGCCACGGGTGACGAACAGCTGGGTTTCCTGACCACCGATCGACACCGCGGGCACGATCGGCACGCATGCTTGCATGGCGGTCCTGACGTAGCCGGTGCGGCCACCGAAGTCGATGACATTCTGACTCAGCGTTGGCCGGAACGCGTCGTAGTCCCCGCCGGGAAAGTCCAGTAGGACCGCACCCGAACGCAACGCGGTTGCAGCGTTTTCCCGGCTGGCATGAATAACGCCGAGGCGGCCCAGTGATGCGCGGAACGGCGTAAAGAACACGCCGTAGTGGGCAAGGGTGTACAGCGGGCGGTCGTAGCCGAACTTGCCGTAGAGGGCTGGGGCAAGGACGTTCCAATCAGGCGTCAGCACGCCGCCGGAATGGTTGGACACCAGCAAAGCGCCGCCGGTCGGCGGGAAGGTTTCCAAACCCCGCACCTCTGGCCGGAACCACCGCTTGACAACCGGCGTGACCGCGTTGATCAGGAGCTCGGTGAAGACGGGATCCCACTTGGCGATCTCCGGATGGTCGATTTCGTTGCCGCTCAAGTCCTGCGTTGTGTTCAAGGGGGATACCAATCAGGAGGGTCCGTAACGCGATTATGCGCCGACACGGTGCCGAGGACCAATGGCGGCCATGGCGGGCCAAAAGACCCGTCTCAACAACCCCGTTGATCGTTAGCGTCTATTCAGGTCACCACGTTGCGGTTGGGGAGAGAGCGATGAACGATTTGCTCAAACTCATCGAGGAACGACACTCCGCGCGCTCTCCATTCGACCGGAGCCGTCCGATTGCTCGGGGCGACCTGCTGCAGATCCTGGAAGCTGCCCGGTGGAGTCCCACCGCTCACAACATGCAGAACTTCGAGATCGTCGTGGTCGATGACCAGAAGTTGCTGGACGAGCTCGGCGCAATACAGGTTCAGCTGTCCGAACAGTTTTTGCACGAGCACTTACGACTGCTCTCCTTCTCCGAAGAAGATTTGCGCCGCAAGAAGGTTGGTCTGCTGGGCAGCATGCTGCCACCTTGGATGCGAGACCTGGCCCAAGCGGAAAAGGCGGGCGAGGCGATTCCCTTGGATCGGTTGATGGCGGGGTGTCCAGTCCTGTTGATCGTGCTGTATGACGCCACGAAACGCGCTCCCGCATCCGAGGGGGACGTGCTGGGGATGATGAGCCTGGGGTGCGTGCTGCAGAACATGTGGCTGATGGCGCACTCGCTAGGCCTTGGCTTTCAAGCCCTTTCGGCTTCGAGCGCGCCCCCCGTCGAACAAGCAGTGAAGAGCCTCATCGCTGCTCCCGGGCACATGAAGGTTGCCTTTGTCGTCCGTCTCGGCCATCCCGTGATGTCGGTGCCCTACCTGCGGGTGCGCCGGGAGGTCGCGGAGTTCGCCCACTGGAACCACTTCGGCACGAGTGCCAGGGAGGTGTAGCGATGACCATATTGATGACCGGGTTTCCCGGCTTTCTCGGCAGCGCGTTACTGCCGGGCATCCTCAAACGCACTGACGGTTCGGCAATCTGCCTGGTGCAGCCCAAGTTCACCATGCTGGCACAGCGACGCGTGGCCGAGCTGAGCTCTGCCGATCCGTTCCTGGACGGACGGATCCGGCTAGTCGAGGGGGACATCACCCAACCCGGGCTCGGCCTTGCCGCGGATACCTTTACCGAGGTCACCGAGGCGTGGCATCTCGCCGCCGCGTATGACCTGACGGTGCCCCGGGACGTGGCGGTCCGGGTCAACGTCGACGGCACCCGGAACGTTCTGGACGCACTTGAGCGCTGTCACAGGCTGACCCGCCTGCATTACTTCAGCACCTGCTATGTCAGCGGCCGCTATGTCGGTCCGTTCAGCGAGGACGACCTCGAAGTCGGTGCACCGTTCAACAACTATTACGAGGAGACCAAGAATCTCGCCGAGGCGGATGTGCGCTGGCACATGTCCGCGGGTATGCCGGCCACGATCTATCGCCCCTCGATTGTCGTCGGAGACAGTCGCACCGGTGAGACGCAAAAGTTCGACGGGCCCTACTTCGTCATGCAGTGGCTGTTGCGACAGCCGCGCTATGCGATCCTGCCGGTAGCGGGGGACCCCACGACGACGCGTGTCAACGTGGTCCCGCGCGACTTCATCGTTGACGCGGTCGGATATTTGAGCGGCCTCTCCGTTTCCGAGGGCCGCACCTATCAGCTGGCAGATCCACGCCCACTCACCGCCGATGAAATGGCGGAGACGCTGGCCCAGGCAACCGGCCGGCAACTCATCAAGGTTCCGTTGCCCCGGAAGCTGGCGAAGGTGTCCCTGGCGCGCGTTCCGGGGCTCTACCGCTTGATGCGGATCCCTCCCGAAGCGGTTGACTACTTCGCGCACCCCACCTTCTATTTGACCGACCATTGTCGCGCCGATCTCGCCGGCAGCGGTATCGAGCCACCCTCGTTCCGTAGCTACGTCGATCAGCTGGTGGAGTACATGCGCAGCCATCCCGAAGTCAGCTCGGCAGCGATGTTCTAAGAGCGCCTTCGCGTCGCACCCCGGTCGGGGTCTAATGGACGGATGGAACTGATGGCGCCCACCGACTCGGTATTTCTGCTCGCGGAATCACGTGAGCATCCCATGCACGTGGGTGGCTTGTCGTTGTTCGAGAAACCGGAGGGCGCCGGTCCGGAGTTTGTCCGGGAGTTCACCGACGCCATGGTCGCCAACGACGAATTCCAGCCCACATTCCGTAAGCGTCCCGCGACGATTATGGGCGGGATCACCCCTTTGGCATGGGCCTATGACGACGACATCGACGTCGACTACCACGTTCGGCGCTCGGCGCTGGCGTCGCCGGGACGGGTCCGCGAACTGCTCGAGCTGGCCTCCAGGCTGCATACCAGCCTGCTCGACCGCCACCGCCCGCTGTGGGAACTGTACGTGGTGGAGGGGCTGACCGACGGCCGGTTCGCCATGTACAGCAAAATGCATCACGCGCTGATCGACGGTATTTCGGCGATGAAGCTGATGCAGCGCACGCTGTCGGTCGACCCGGACGACCATGAGGTGCGCGCGATGTGGAGCCTGCCTCGGCGACCGCGTCCTAAGTCAGGTGGCTCGTCCCCGTGGGGCTCGCTGGTCAAAGCGGCGGGATCCGTTGCGGGACTTGCCCCATCGACGGTGAAGCTGGCCCGCGCAGCCCTGCTCGAGCAGCAGTTGACTCTGCCGATGGCGGCTCCGCACACGATGTTCAACGTCAAGATCGGGGGCGCACGCCGGTGCGCCGCTCAGTCCTGGTCGGCGGATCGCGTCTTGAGCGTCAAGAAGGCCGCCGGGGTGAGCTTCAACGACGCCGTCCTGGCCATGTGTTCGGGCGCGCTGCGCTACTACCTGATCGAGCAGAATGCGCTGCCGGACGCACCGCTGATCGCGATGGTTCCGGTGAGCCTGCGCTCAAAAGAGGAAGCCGACAGCGGCGGCAACATGGTTGGCAGCATCCTCTGCAACCTCGCCACCGATGTCGAGGACCCGGCGGAGCGGATGCAAGCGATCAGCGACTCGATGCGCGGCAACAAGAAAGTCTTCGCCGAATTGCCGCGTGTGCACGTGCTGGCGTTGTCGGCGCTGAACATGGCACCGCTGACCCTGGCGGGTGTCCCGGGTTTCATCTCGTCGACGCCGCCGCCGTTCAACCTCGTCATCTCGAATGTGCCGGGGCTCGCGGAGCCGATGTACTACGGTGGCGCCCGGCTGGACGGCAGCTACCCGCTGTCGGCGCTCCCGGACGGGCAAGCGCTGAACATCACCCTGGTGAACAACGCCGGCAATCTCGATTTCGGTCTGGTCGGATGCCGGCGCAGCGTGCCGCATCTGCAGCGCCTACTCGCGCACCTCGAGTCGTCGCTCAAAGACCTGGAACGCGCCGTCGGGGTCTAGGGCCGGTGCCCAAGCTCAGCGCGGGGCTGCTGTTGTACCGGACCCGCGACGGCGTCGTCGAAGTCCTGATCGCGCATCCGGGTGGCCCGTTTTGGGCGCGTAAGGACAACGGGGCCTGGTCGATTCCGAAAGGCGAGTACACCGACGGCGAGGATCCCTGGGCGGCCGCGCAGCGCGAGTTTTCCGAAGAGCTCGGGCTCTCGGTGCCGGCCGGGCCGCGCCTTGACCTCGGTCCGCTGAAACAACCCAGCGGCAAGGTGGTCACCGCCTTCGCCGTCCAGAGCGACCTCGATGTCACCGACGCGCGCAGCAACACCTTCCAATTGGAGTGGCCAAAAGGCTCGGGCACGTTGCGGGAATTCCCGGAGGTCGACCGGGTCGGCTGGTTTACGGTGGCGCAGGCACGCACGAAGCTGCTGAAGGGTCAGCGTGGATTTCTCGATCGATTGATGACGCATCCGGAGTTGGCGGGATTACCCGAAGGGACTTGAAATGCAGACATTGCGAACGCCCGACGACCGGTTCGATGACGTACCTGACTTCCCTTATGCCCCAAGGTATTGCGAGGTATCAGACGATGAGGGTGGCGTGCTTCGGGTCGCCTGGGTAGAGGACGGTCCGGAAGGCGCCGATCCGATTCTCATGCTGCACGGCGAGCCGTCGTGGTCGTATTTGTACCGCAAGATGATCCCGATACTGGTCGCCGCCGGGCATCGAGTCATCTGCCCCGACCTGGTCGGGTTCGGTCGTTCGGACAAGCCGACGCGCCGCGAAGACCACAGCTACGCGCGCCATGTCGAATGGATGCGGGCCGTGGCTTTCGATGTCCTCGACCTTCAAGACGTGACCCTGGTCGGCCAGGACTGGGGCGGACTGATCGGTTTGCGGCTAGCAGCAGAGCATCCCGAACGGTTCGCCCGGCTGGTAGTCGCCAACACCGGGCTGCCAAACGGAGAGCAGCCGATGGCCGACATCTGGTGGCGCTTCCGCGAGGCCATCACGACGGCGCCGACGCTCAACATCGGCTCGTTTGTGCAGGGCGGTTGTCGCCAACAGATGAGCGACGAGGTGCGGGCAGGTTATGACGCACCGTTCCCCGCTGACGAGTACTGCGCCGGACCGCGCGCCATGCCCGGCCTGGTGCCGACCTCGCCGGACGATCCCGCGGCAGCGGCCAATAAGGCGGCGTGGGCCAAGCTCTCCGTGAGTCCGACACCCATGCTGGTTGCCTTCAGCGACAGCGACCCCATCACCGGGCCGATGGCCGCGATCTTCCAGCGCGAGATGCGTGGAGCGCAAGGAATTGATCACCCATTGATCCGCGGCGCCGGACATTTCCTGCAAGAGGACGCCGGCGAAGAACTGGCCGGGCACATCGTGGAGTTTCTGCGTCGGTGAGCCGGGCACGGTTTAGCGGGGCGGGCACAATGTGAAGATGACGAGCGCGCCTCCCCAGGCCACCGAGCAAGCCGAATCCCAAGGGTTGCTGCTCCAGCTGCTGGACCCCGCCAACCGGGCTGACCCCTATCGGCTCTTGCGCCCAGTTTCGCGACCGCGGAGCGCTTGCAGCTGCCCGAGGCCAACCTCGCCGTCTTCTCGACTTACCGAGACTGCGACGACGTCTTGCGTCATCCGTCGTCGAGCAGCGACCGGATGAAGTCGACGCTCGCGCGACGGCAGATCGAGGCCGGTACGGCGCCGCGTCCGCTGGGCCCGCCGGGTTTTTTGTTTCTCGATCCGCCCGATCACACCCGGCTGCGCAAGCTGGTCAGCAAGGCGTTTGCGCCGAAGGTGGTCAACGCGCTGCAACCCGACATCAGCGCGCTGGTCGACGGGATTGCTTGACCGGATCGCCGAGAAGGGCAGCTTTGAGGTCGTCGAAGACTTCGCTTATCCGCTGCCGGTGGCGGTCATCTGCCGGCTGCTCGGTGTGCCGCTCGAGGACGAGCCGCAGTTCAGCCAGGCCTCGGCGCTGCTGGCGCAATCGCTGGACCCGTTCGTCGACGTTCACCGGCGCGCCGTCGGAGTGGGTCAGCAGGACAGGATGCAGGCCGGTAGGTGGCTGCGCGAATACTTCCACGGTCTGATCGACCGGCGCCGTTCACGGCCCGGTGACGACTTGCTGTCGGGCCTGATCGCAGTGGAGGAGTCCGGTGATCAGCTGACCGAGGAGGAGATCGTCTCCACCTGCATTCTGCTGCTGGTCGCCGGTCACGAGACCACGGTGAACTTGATCGGCAATGCCATCCTGGCGATGTTGCGCCACCCGCGTGCAGTGGGCCGCGCTAGGTCGCCGACGCCGGTCGCGCCCCGGCGGTCATCGAGGAGACCCTGCGTTACGACCCGCCCGTGCAACTGGTTGGCCGAATTGCCGCCGCACGACATGACGATTGGGGCGTCGAGGTGCCCGCGGGCGACGTGATGATGCTGCTGCTGGCCGCGGCCCACCGTGACCCCGCCGAGTTCGATCGACCTGACACCTTCGATCCTGATCGAGGGACGTTGCGGCACTTAGGATTTGGTCGCGGGGCGCATTATTGCCTGGGGGCGCCGCTGGCGCGGCTGGAAGCCGGCGTGGCCTTGTCGGCGATAACGGCGCGTTTCCCGGACGCGCGACTCGACAGCGAGCCGCAGTACAAGACGAACGTCACCCTGCGCGGGTTGTCGTCGCTGACGGTCGCGGTCTAGTTAGCCGCGCTGCCTTTTAGGTCGCACCGGCCCGAAGTAAACGCGCCCCTGCCGTAACTGCTTTGGAGTTATCCACAGTCGGAAGTTCCTCCACAGCTTGATCTTTCGGTGGTGTCGATGTCGGGGGGCCCGGCTAGAATTCGAAACTATGTTCGATGTCGTGCTGCCAACTGTCGAAGCGCTGGGGCGCGCCGATGACGCCGAGCTTGTGGCAGCAATCGCCGAGTGCGCACAGGTGGAGGCGGCGGCCGCGGCGCGCCGATTGGCGGCCATCGCCGAACTGGTGCACCGCCGTGCTGACGGCCCCACCGACTGCGCCCACTGGTCGTGCGACAACTGGGATGCGATGGCTGCTGAAGTTGCTGCGGCACAAAACATCAGCCATGCCATGGCCTCTGGCCAGATGTACCTGGCTGTGGCGTTGCGTGACCGCCTGCCCCGGGTGGCGGCCCTGTTCGCCGAGGGCGGCATCAGCGCCCGGCTGGCGGCGACGATTGTGTGGCACACCGATCTGATCAAAGATCCCGAGACACTGCGGTTGGTCGATACAACGCTGGCCGAGGACGCGGCACGATTCGGGCCTATGTCGGCGAACAAGACCGCGCAAGCCATTGACGCGGTGGTGGATCGTTATGATCCGGGGGCATTGCGCCGCGCGCGGGCCAGCGCTCGGGGACGCGAGATAGTGATCGGTGCCCGAAACGATCAGTCCGGCACTGCGGACCTGTGGGGCTCTTTGTTTGCCGCTGATGCGGCCGTTTTGGACCGGCGGTTGACCCAGATGGCGCACCAGGTGTGCGGCGATGACCCGCGCACCAATCGCTCAGCGCCGCGCCGACGCGTTGGGTGCGCTGGCCGCCGGGGCCGACCGGCTTGCGTGTGGATGTGGGAACGCTGATTGCCCAGCCGGCGCTGACGCCAACGAGCGGGCAACGAGCGTGGTCGTCCACGTCGTTGCCGGGGCATCGGCATTGGATGCTGACCCCGATCCGCGCATGGCGGGCGAACCGACGCCGCGGCCCATCACACCGGAGATGACCCTCGCCGAGGCGCTGGCGCCCGACCCTGAACCCGATATGCCGGCCGAACCCAAGCGACCCGCCGCCCTGATCACCAGCGGCGGTGTGATACCCCCGGCACAGCTGGCCGAGGTGATCCGTAGTGGTGCCAAGGTCCGGCCGGTGCGCCATCCCGCCGATGGTCCGCCCGAGCCGGGTTACCGCCCATCGGCCGAGCTGGAGCGGTTCATCCGCTGCCGGGATTTGACTTGCCGGTTTCCCGGCTGCGATCGACCCGCCGAGTTCGCCGATATCGACCACACGGTGCCCTACCCGCTCGGGCCGACCCACGCGTCGAATCTCAAGTGTCTCTGCAGAAAGCATCACCTTTTGAAAACCTTCTGGACAGGTTGGTGCGACGAGCAATGGCCTGATGGCACCATCGTCTGGACATCGCCGTCCGGGCAGACCTACACCACCCGTCCGGGCAGTCGCCTGTTATTTCCCGCCCTGTGTCTACCCACGGGCGAATTACCCACTGCCCCAGGGCAATATCGATCTCCCGGCAATCGGGGCGTCATGATGCCCAAACGCCGCCGAACCCGAGAACAAGACCGCGCCCGCCGCATCGATGCCGAACGCGCGCTTAACGCCGCCCACGTCGCCGAACGCAACCAGCCGCCGCCCTTTTAGGTCGCGCCGAGGCCGGGCACGATGTCGCCGAGGCTGAAGGTGACCGGCTGCTCGAGTTGTTCGTATGTGCATGAGCGTGGGTCGCGGTCCGGACGCCACCGGTTGAACTGCGCCGTGTGACGGAACCGCCGACCTTCCATGTGGTCGTAGCGAACCTCGACTACCCGCTCCGGTCGCAGCGGCACAAACGAAAGATCTTTGCCGGCGTTCCAGCGCGAGAATTCGTTCTTGCGCGGCGTTCGTTCGCCGGCTTCGTGGGCGGCCCAGTTCCACGGGTGTCCTTCGAAACTGGTGACGAGCGGCTGCAGCTCGACGAACAGCCGCCGCCGTTCGGCCATCGGAAAAGCGCCGATCACGCCGACCGACGCGAGCTGGCCATCGTCCTGATAGAGCCCGAGCAGCAGCGAGCCGATCGCCTCGCCGCCGGACTTGTGCACTCGATAGCCGGCAACCACACAGTCGGCGGTCCGCTCATGCTTGATCTTGAACATGACGCGCTTGTCCGGCTGATAGGTGATGCTCAGCGGCTTGGCGATGATGCCGTCGAGGCCGGCTCCTTCGAATTCGTCGAACCATCGCTGCGCGGTCTGCTAGATCGGTGGTGGCCGGCGTGACATGGATCGAGGGCCCGGAACCCGCCAATGCATCGACCAGGGCAGCACGCCGCTCGCTGAACGGTCGCCGGGTGTAGTCGTCATCGCCGAGGGCGAGCAGGTCGAACGCGATGAAGGACGCCGGCGTCGTCTCGGCGAGCATGCGGACCCGCGAATCGGCCGGGTGGATGCGTTGTTGCAGCGCCTCAAAATCCAAGCCGTGATCGGTAGCGATGACAATCTCCCCGTCGATCACACAGCGCTCCGGCAGCTCCGCCTTGACCGCGGCAACCAACTCGGGGAAGTAGCGCGTCATGGGACGCTCATTGCGGCTGCCCAGCTCGACTTGGTCGCGGTCGCGGAAGCAGATGGACCTGAATCCGTCCCATTTGGGCTCATACGACGCATTCGGTGGGATCGACCGCACCGACTTCGCCAGCATCGGTGACACCGGCGGCATGACAGGTAGGTCCATAGGCTGATTGTGCTGGAATCTCTCGTATGGCTGCTGCAGAAGAGCTCGACGTCGACGGCATTGCGGTTCGCCTGACCAGTCCGGACAAGGTGTATTTCCCCAAGCTGGGGTCGAAAGGCACCAAGCGGCGGCTCGTCGAGTACTACCTCGCCGTGGCCGGCGGTCCGATGCTCGACGCACTACGCGACCGGCCCACCCATCTGCAGCGCTTCCCCGACGGCATCGACGGCGAGGAGATCTACCAGAAGCGGGTTCCGCAGCACCATCCCGACTACTTGCAGACGTGCCGGGTGACGTTTCCGTCGGGGCGGACCGCCGACGCGCTGAAGGTGACCCACCCTTCGGCGATCGTGTGGGCGGCGCAGATGGGCACGATCACATTGCACCCGTGGCAAGTGCGCTGTCCGGACACCGACCACCCCGACGAGCTGCGCATCGATCTGGATCCGCAGCCCGGTGTCGCCTTCGAGCAGGCGCGTACGGTCGCGGTTGAGGTGTTGCGGCCATTGCTCGACGAACTCGGTCTGGTGGGATACCCGAAGACGTCCGGGGGTCGCGGGATCCATGTCTTCCTGCGGATCGCCACCGACTGGGATTTCATCGAGGTGCGCCGAGCAGGCATCGCGCTGGCCCGGGAAGTAGAGCGCCGCGCGCCCGACGCTGTCACCACGTCGTGGTGGAAAGAGGAGCGCGGCGAGCGCATCTTCGTCGACTTCAACCAGAATGCCCGGGACCGCACCATGGCGTCTGCTTATTCGGTGCGGCGCACCCCGATCGCGACGGTGTCGACGCCGCTGACGTGGGACGAGCTGGCCGGCGCCGAGCCGGACGACTACACCATGGCGACCGTGCCCGATCTGGTGCGGGGCCGCGAAGACCCCTGGGCGGCAATGGATGATGTCGCGCAGTCGATTGCTCCATTGCTGGAGAGGGCCGAGGCGGACGAGGAGCGCGGGCTCGGCGACATGCCGTATCCGCCGAACTACCCGAAGATGCCGGGCGAGCCGAAACGGGTGCAGCCGAGCCGGGATACGGATCTGAAAAGGG
>CAVSSC010000032.1:0-83927 GCA_963730415.1 uncultured Actinomycetota bacterium
CGGCCACCAGGTCTATCCCCGCCTCCACGTCACTCGGGCGGTCCCGGTGACCTCCTTCCACAACCAGACGTGCCGCAACCGCTGCTTGTAGAGCGGGTCGTTGGTGAGGAACCACTTGCACACATGCTCGAACTGCTTGCCTCGGACCCGCGGGTCGGGGTCGAGGCGGGCGAATAGGTCGCTGAATGTCGCCACGGCGGGGATGCTAATCGAGAGGTATGACGCACATGGCGCTTCGACGCGGGTTTTGCTTTGCCTACCCGGTTCCGAGGGCACCGCTTGCGCCCGACCGGGTGCTGCGCCTTGCCTACAACAGCTTCCGCCTCTCAAATTCAATGCGAGCAATCTTGCGGACGATCAGCCGGGACTTCTCTCCGTAGCGTTGATTGATCAACCGCGCCGCCAAATGACTGCGTGACCACCATGATCGGCCTGAGCAGTACCAACAATAGTGCCTACATTATTAATGGCCTTAGGGTTGGTGTCGTGCCCAATGATGTACGGAAGCAATAGCATTTCACCTGTTGACCGCCTTAACCACGGGCGCAGAACGCGATCTTCGGTTACAAATCCGACAACGTCTCCTGCATCATTCATATCGACAGGTTCCCAGCCGCTACCTGTACCCAATGACCGCCATTCGCCATCCGGCTCGCAGATTAGAGCGAGGGACATTCCGGAGGCCCTGCCTAGGATTACACCCTCGTTCGTTAACGAAATCGGCGTAACGTTTGTATCCAAACCTCCGACATAAGCCCAAGATCCGCTTTCGGGAACCCACAAAACGGACCGAGTTCCTGAAAAGCCCAGATTAACCATCACCAGTATCTGGTTTCGGTCATTTATATCAACGGCGAGCACTCCTTGATCTGCGGTGACTTCAGCCAAGACCGTTGGAGATTGTGACGGCTGGAATATTGCCGCTCGCATATTATTCTCGCCTGGCACACCGGTGTGAGTCCGAACGTAACCTGCGATAGTCCCGACGCTATTAATCGCCTTTACAGAACTGTTAGTACCTACAAATATGTCCCGTCACCGTCATACAAGGAAAGCACTTCGATCCTGCCTTCTGCATAACGGGCCGCTTTTTCGCCCGTTCCTTCGGTTACCAGTGCTGCGATTTGATTGTTAACGCTTATCGCCCAAGCAGATCCGTCATAATCGAGTTTCGAGGCGTGACCATCCCATCCCAGCCACGGGATTTGCGTCGTCCAGGGGACCGCCTGCTCCCCGCGGCCCGTCCCCACCACATGGTCGACGTCATTGACGTCCTCGGCGACCAAAGGTTCGAAATCGTCGCCCGTGATCTCATGTATCTCGTAGCCACCCGATGAGTCGGTCTCCGCGATTGGAAAAGTACACGGTGCTCGCAAACTACTTGCAGGACCAGGGTTGTTCGTGGAAACAAGCGTCGCGTTAGTCATTCGCATACGCGACATATCGATCCCGAGTTTACTCATAGCTTCTGCCATGAATCTGGCAGTGTTTACACCGTTCGAAATCATTGGGATTTGTCCCGGTCCGATCCCAGAAGCATCACCCAACTGCAAAACCCCATAGCCATCGAAGCGAAATGATATGACCCCGCAGCCTTGACTGACCCCACCCCCGCTTTTTGGCGAGGCCGCCGCCAAGGCATTCAGATCCTGCATCCGTCGCCGGATGAGTCCGCCATCTTCAGGATTTTTTGCTGCGAGTTGGCGCAAAATCCGCCTCTCCATAACTGGAACGGCCTTCTTTCGTCCAGTCACAATGACACTCGCGCCGCTCCACGTCCGGAACTCACGCGAGGTTATCGTCAGATAATCATCAGTTGGCGAGTGTTCTTCACCGTAACAGTCTTCGAAATTAGATACTACAAAGGCGCGGATGACATTATCTTCAAATCCAGCCAGCGTAAAAAGTGTTGAAAAATTTCTCTTCCTGTCCGGCGCCGCCGAGAAGACTCGCTCCCTGGCTTTGCAAAGGGCCGCAACTTCCCACATAGATCCATTTATTTTATCGTCCAACCAATCCGCAATAAATTCCGAAATACTCCTGTTCTGCCACGAGCCAAGCCCCGTATACGTGACAAAGCCCGACCAGGTCGGATACTGAAGTACCACCGTCTTCGCCGAACGGTCTGTCATAAACGACCCATCCGACAGATCCCGGAGTCGGAAGTCGGCTGACTGGTAGATGGCGCCGGGCGTTAAGAGAGTGATGTTGAGCGTCATCATGGGTTCCCATCGTCCTGAGCGGGCGTACAGGTTTCGGCACGGCGCAAGGTCAAAGCCATTCCGTGGCAAACAACGTAGCGCCCTACTCGCTGTTCCAGCGCAGTCCGACGCCGTCAGCGCACTTGCTCGATGATGATGGTGCGTTGGCCATGCCGCCGCCCTCGCACATCGTCTGCAGCCTGTACCTGCCGCGGCGCGGTCTTCGATGCGCTCATCGGGTCAGTCCATCACTCCATGCCGACACCGGATAGTTCCCAAACGGCGTGTCGCCGGAAGCGAACGGGGCCGGGTGGGAGAGTGTCCACCCGGCTACGACTGCGCGGAGGACGACTGCCCGCACTGCCGCCAAGAGCTAGCTGTAAACGGACTGTATGCACATGTCCCCGAAACGCTCTCGATCTCACCAACGCAAACTGGCGCATAATTGCTGATGAACTGGGATTTTGGCAAGTGTGCCAACGGGCACCAACGGTGGCAAACGCCCAGATGTGCGGACTGTAAATCCGTCGCGAAAGCTTCACAGGTTCGAATCCTGTACCTGCCACCACAGAGGTCAGAGCGTGTTTCTGGCTGCCACAGCGGGTTTGAACGCACCGACCGTCCGCAGCAGTATCAAAGGCGTCCGCCACGGCGTCAAGGTCATCGGGGAATAGGTGACCGTGTTCGTCCAGTGCGAGCACCGCTGACTTATGCCCGAGTGCTCCTGCACCACCTTGACGAGAGCCGGGTCCCCGTTGAAGGACTGCGTCACGCCGGATGCAGGCTGACGGGGATGCCGGAGTAGCGGACCATGCCGGTCACCACGTCGATGTCGTCCTTGTTGGTCAGGCGATTGACGTTGGCCTCGTGGTGGCCGTGCGGAATCGAGACCGCTCCGCGCCGGATCGAGTCGTCGACCTTCGCGATGCCGGTCAGTTCCCCGCTCGCGCTGCGGACGGTTACCCGTTGGTCGTTCACGACACCCGCGGCGGCGCCGTCGTCGGGGTGGATGAGTATCTCGGGAGCTTCGCCGAGAAAATCGAGCTGGCCGTTGAGCTTCTTGCGCTGCCGGCGCGGCACCATCACCAGTGGCGCGGTCGGCTCGAGAGCGGCGAGTTGATCGACGAGCAGCGGCGGCGCCAGCCGCCAGCCGCCCATCCGCTCGATGTGCTCGTCGACCCAAGGTGCGGGCAGCTCCCGGGGGACCTCCGCCCAACCCTTGGTCACCACCTCGTCGTACTTGGCCCGGGCGCCGGCCAGCAGAATGGCGAGCACATCGTCGTCGGTGCTGCTGTTCGGGTCCCCGAGAGTGCCGAGCTCATAACCGAGCCGCCGGCCGAGTTCGGCGAAGACCCACCACATCGACCGCCGTTCGCCGACCGGGTTCACGACGGCGGGGCTGTATTGCACGGACACGCGCGAACTGAGGATGTCGTGAATGGTGATGTCGGGCCGTTCCAACGGATCTTTGGTCGGCAGGACGTGGGTGGCCAACTCCGTGGTCTCGTTGTTGATGATCTCCGTGGTGGCGAAGACTTCGAGGTCCTGCAGGGCCGGGATCAACTTGCCCGTCTCTGGGAACGAGGTGACCAGGGAGCCGCCGACGTTGATCAAGGCGCGGATGTTGCCGGCAGCGATTTCGTCGGGCAGCACGGCGCACGGCCATTCGTTGATGAACGCTTGCGCCTCCGGGCGGCTGCGTGGCCCGGGACCGAACGATCCCTCGATCGGTGTGACCGGCAGCAGGTCGCCGAAAGCTTCCAGCTGATAGGCGAACCCGGGATGGAACCACGTCCCGCCGGGTCGGTTCATCGCACCGGTGAGGATCATCAGCACCCACGCGAGCCACTGGGTGACATTGGCTCGGTCGGCCGTCATGGTGACACCGGTCCCGGTTTCGATCGCGACACACTTGGCGGCGCGCACCGCCGCGCACAGCGGCGTCAGCTCGGCCTCCGCCACATCAGCGAACTTCGCGGTGTGCTCGAGGGTGAACGGTTCGACGGCGGCTGTCAGTGCATCGATACCTTGAACCGGCACATCCGTTTTCATGCCGTTGCGCAGAATCTCGCGAACCAGATAGGCCAGCACGGCGTGGTCGGTACTGGGACGCGGCGCCAGATGGCCGGTGGCCAGTCGCGCGGTCTCGGTGCGTCGCGGGTCGATCACCCACACCTGCCCGCGCTTGGCGATGTCGCGCACCGTGCCCGTCGGGTTGGGCATCGAGATCGCGTGGCCATGGGAGACAACCGGATTGACGCCGACCAGCATGAGGAAGTCGGCGTTGTCGAGGTCCGTGCGGCCGCTTAGGCCCATGAAGCCACCCACCAGATCCGAGATCAACGGTTTGGCGGTGCCGTCGATGGTCAGCGGGCTGAACTTGGCCGGGGTGCCGATCGCCGCGTGTAAGGCTTCGGCCATTCGGAATCCGGCGCTCTCCATAGTGCTGAAGTAGAAGCCGACCGACTCGGGACCGTGACGGCCGATGATGTCCTTCAGCCGCGTGCCCAGGTCGTCAAGGCAAACGTCCCATGTCGTGTCGTGCAGCCGGCCGTCCACCCGCATCCGCGGACGTTCAAGACGGTCTGGGTGGTGGTGCAATTCCGGCAACGCACGACCCTTCGGGCACATGTAACCCTGCGAAAACGGGTGGTCCTGGTCGCCGCGGACGCGGATCACCTCGTCCCCGTCAACGTCGACGAGAATGCCGCAGACGGAAGTGCAGATGCGGCAGAAGCTGCGGACCGTTTGCATACTCGGATAACGTACTCTCGGAATTCGAGAAGCACTATCGCATTTTCGAGAATGGATACGCATATTTGAGAATGACACTTTCCGCGCCTTGATAGCTCGTGCGCCGCGGTGTCCGCCCGTGTTAGCGCCTGCGTCGCGGCAGCAAATGGGGGCCGGGATGGCTTGTTAGGCCAGGCTTAGTTTATGGTGCACGTTCAGGGCGGCGGCAACGCCGCTTTGATTCGATGTTTGCTGACCTGGCTGCATATCGACTGAAGCGGCTGCCGCACGAAGGAGTTGGTCAAGGGTGACCGATACAACCACACCAGTGGCGGACGAATTCGAAGGTCGGTCGTCGGTGTCTCTGCGTACTCGCGGCCGATGGCTGCGGTGGGGACTGCTGTCGGTGTGGGGCCCCGGTCTGGTGGTGATGTTGGCCGACACCGACGCGGGGTCACTGATTACCGCGTCGCAGTCCGGCGCCCAGTGGGGCTATCGAATGGTGCTGCCGCAGCTGATTTTGATGCCGATCCTCTATGTCGTACAAGAAATGACCGTGCGGCTGGGCATCGTCAGCGGCAAGGGACACGCGGCCCTGATCAGAGAGCGGTTCGGCCGCGGCTGGGCATGGCTGTCAGCATTCACCTTGTTTGCCTCGGCAATCGGGGCGTTGCTGACGGAGTTCGCCGGCGTCGCCGGGGTCGGCGAACTCTTCGGCGTCTCGCGCTGGGTGAGTATTCCGGTCGCGACCGCCGCGCTGCTGGCACTGGCTCTCACCGGCAGCTACCGACGCGTCGAACGCATCGGCCTTGCCGTCGGTGCGGCCGAACTGGCGTTTCTGGTCGCGATGGTCATGGCACGGCCGCGACCAGAGGCGCTGGTGGACGGCTTATCGTCGATGCCGCTGGGCAACCCCTCGTATCTACTGCTGGTCGCGGCCAACGTCGGCGCGGTCATCATGCCGTGGATGATCTTCTATCAGCAGGGTGCGGTAGTCGATAAGCAGTTATCGGTGTCCACGATCCGCCAGGCCCGTTACGACACCGCCACCGGCGCGGTGCTGACCCAGCTGATCATGATCGCGGTGGTCGTCACCGTCGCTGCGACTATCGGGACACACAACGGCGGGGCGGCGCTGCAGACCGTCGGCGAGATCGCCAACGCGCTCACCCCGTACCTGGGCCACATCGGCGGCACCATTTTGTTCGGCCTGGGGATGCTTGGCGCGGCGCTGGTCGCCGCAATCGTCGCCTCTCTCGCCGGTGCATGGGGACTCTCAGAGGTCTTCGGGTGGCGCCACACCCTCAACGAGCGGCCCAACCGCGCCACCGCCAAGTTCTACATCACGTATGGCCTCGCCCACGTCATCGGCGCCGTGCTTGTCCTGGGCAGCGTCGACTTGATCAACCTGGCCGTGGACGTCGAGGTAATGAACGCCTTGCTGCTACCCATCGTGCTGGGCCTGCTACTCGCGCTGGAAGCCCAAGCGTTACCCGCGCAGTGGCGTATGCGCGGACTACGCAAATACATCACCTGGGCCCTATGTCTCGTTGTTATCGCGTTCGGGCTCTATATGGGCCCCCAAGCCCTCGGGTGGGTCTGAACCATCTTCAGAACCAGGGGCCGGGATAGTGGCCGTCCTGGTCTTGCACCATGACGATTTCCTTGCACTCTCCGTTCGAGGACGGAGCCGTCTCACCGCGGCATACCAGCGTCCATCCGGATATCCGCCCGAAAGGCCGCACCGACCAGTTCGACGCGACCGGATCGGTAGCAGGCAAGGCGATTACCGAAAACGTGCCGCCACCGTTGGTGATGTAGAGGTGGTCTTCAAAAAAGGCCAGTTTGGAAATCGGCAGCTTCTTGGCCTCATCTCGGTTCTTCAGCAAATCCCACTGCTGGGTGCGTAGGTTCCACACCCCGAAACCGAACTGGGAGTTGTCTGAGTCGTGGCCATCGACGAATAATTTCCCGTCGGATAACGTCGCGGCCAGTCCGCCACCGGAAATGCGATCGGAATCGCCGATCTTGATGATGGCCTTTGCGTTCAGATCGTAAAACATCGTCGACACAACCGGAGGGCTGTACGAATCCCAGTGTGTGATCTTCACCAGTTTATTTGGGCCGTCGGATAACTCGGCATCCACAGTCCTTATGTCGTTGTCTTGATATATAGCTTCCCCGCTCGGCCGGCGCAGCTCTGCTCCCGACGTCTTGCCGGGCTCGGTGTTCCGTTGAAACGAAAGAACGTCCTGCCAGACGCGGGCGGGCTGGGGGTCGTTCCACATCATCGACAGGTCGGTGCCGGAAAGGATTACGGTCCGAGGTGGCGATGTGGTGGCGTGCCCGTCGGTGAAGGCGTTTACCCACGCCACGCCCGATGCGGTCGAGGCAAGCCCCCATTCATTGGCCGCGGTCACCTTCAGGTCGGGGGTCGGCGGTTGCAGTTCTTTTGTAGCCAACGGTTGGCCCGACTTGAAATCGCAGGCATATGCGGTCGTCTTGGTGACTTCGGGTCCTGACCCTTGCGCGGGTTTGACGGTCGTGACCAGATAGACGACTTTCATATCGTCCGCTGTGCCCGTCAGCGCACACATGCCGCCAGTGAGATTCTCGCCAGCGGGAACCGTGGGAATAGCCGGCGCCACGTATTGCCCCGTTTTCGTATCGAAGATCTTGGGGCGGATGTCCTCGAGTGCAGATTTGCTGAGCGAGAACTTTTCGGGACAACCGAAGTACGCCGTTCCGCCGTAGCTTTTCCAATCTTTCTCCAAAGGGCCTGTTATCGGAGCGGGCGAGGGAACCGTGCTGGTGCTGGTCCGGGAAGGAGAAGTCGAGGTGGTTGGTGTGGGCGCGGGTGGGGACGCGGTTTCCGAACACGACGCGATGACGAGACAGGCGACCGACGCGACTAGGGCAAGCCCGTGTTTGGACACAGTTTGCCCCTTGAACGCACTCATCAAGAAAACCCCCGTTAAGTTCGTGTAACCAAGGAGCGTAAAGCCGGCTGGGTGTGACCGCGACTCGTGCACAGCGTTCTTTGTCACAGCAGACCGCCACCGCGCTATAGCCGCCATTCGGTCAATGGCTGCGTCAGCGCGTCCGCCAGCCGCACCCGACAATGCCGGCGTTGCGACTCAAACTGGTAAGCGCGACCAGCACCGGCGTGCCAGCGGCAGACTAATCAACTCCATGTCGATCACGAAATCGGTTCAGCTTCAGGGAATTTCCACTCACCGCTCAGGATCGCGTGGTGCGGTCGGTAGAGCCGGACTATGTAGTTCCATCCCGGTGTGATCGGCAAGCAGTTGGCTGTCGCGGCGTCACAGCCGCCGAACTGAATGACGATCTTGCCGCCGGTACCGCGCTGGGCGGTGATGCTGTTGAACGAATAGGCGTTTCGCGGATTGGGCGTGAAGTACCCATCTTTGTTGTAGACGGTGACTGACCAGAACCCATCGACTGGAACCTGATCCACCGAGAGTCGATAAATGGTGGCGCCGTCATTATTGGCCGGAAAGACGCTGAGATACATAGCGTCTTTTTCCGGATTGCCGCCCCATGCTGATGCCGAGCCGAGCAGCCGTCGCACGGGGTCGGTGTCGCTCTTGGTCCCGAACATCCCCTTGGAGTCGGGCAACGTGGCGGACAGCTGAATTAGCGCGTCGCGCACAGTCTTTTGGCTGACGGGATCCCAGTTCGGGATATCGAAACTACCTATGTCCGCCTGGTGGACCTCAATGGCGTCTTGCAGTGCATGGACCTGCTCAAGATCGGCATCGTCGTTGGGATTGACCAGGGTGCGAATGGCAACCATGACATACCGCGTGCCGATTTCGTCGCGGGTGAGGGTGTGTTCGCCCTGGCCATAGAACACGGCGGGCACGTAATGGTCTTCGGTGATCACCTGCATCGACATGAACCGGCCACCGGGGTCGGGCAGCGTTATCGTCACAGGTCCGGCGTCGAGGTCGAAGACGCCAGCCGAATACAGCGTGTCGCGGTTCGAGCGCACCACGAGTTGCTTGTCCATCGGCGTGAGTTCTCGGATGTGCATGAATTTGCCGAAGCCGCTGTCCTCGACGACTTTACAGAAATACAGGTCGCTTTCGGCCCTG
Organism: uncultured Actinomycetota bacterium; assembly: GCA_963730415.1. Lineage (GTDB taxonomy): Bacteria > Actinomycetota > Actinomycetes > Mycobacteriales > Mycobacteriaceae > Mycobacterium. The sequence goes on from CAVSSC010000032.1 coordinate 9,053, forward strand.
GTGAAGTTGTCCGCTGACACAAGCACCGCGCCGTCGGCTGTCTTGCGCGCGTTCACGCTTCGGACCATACGCGGGCAGCCGCGAGTACAAAACCGATTCTGATTACTCGCCGTTGGTGTCTAGCGGTTTGTGTCGAACTCGATGGGCAGACTCTTCGGCCCGCTCAGGCTTACCATCGGCTTCCATGGCACCGGTCCGGCAGTGCGCAGGTTCAGCAGCCGGCTCGCAAGGACGTTCAGCGCTTCGGCAATCTCGCGCCTGGCCAGATTGGCGCCCAGGCAGTAGTGCACGCCGCCGCCGAAGGTCAGTATGGGCGGTGCCCCCTCGCGAGTGATGTCGACGCGGTCCGGGTCGGCGTAGACCGCGGGATCACGGTTAGCCGCAGCGGTATTCACCAGTACCATCGTGCCGGCGGGGAATAGGTAGCCGTTGAGCTCGGCATCCTCGACTACCAGGCGAAGGGTTCCGCACGCGATGGGCGAGTGGCGCATGGTTTCCTCGACGGCGCGCATCGCCAGTTCAGGCTGCTCCTTGAGCAGCTCCCACTGCTCCGGGTGCTCGCACAGGACGTGCACCGAGGCGGCCACTTGGTTGCGGGTGGTGTCCGTTCCCGCCAGCAACAGGCCTCCCGCGAGCATGCGCAGTTCGGCGCCGTTGAGGCGGTCGCCGTCATCCTCCGCGCGAATCAGGTCGGAAAGCAGGTCGTCAGTCAGGCTGTGCCGGCGCCGGGCGACCATGTCGTCGACGTAGTCGTCGAGCTGCCCCCACGCGCGCATGACGACGGGCTCGACTTCGCGGAGATCGACGGTAAAGCTGAAGGCTTTGAAGACGTCGTCCGCCCACCGGGAGAACTGTTGCCAATCCTCGCGGGGGGCGCCGAGCAACGCGCAGATGATCGGGACGGGGTAGGGGCGCGCGAGGTCGGTGACGACGTCGCAGCGGCCCGCGTCGGCGACCTGATCGACCAGCTCGTTCATCACGTCGACCATGGTGTCGTGTAGGCGCAGGGTCGCTCGGGGTGTGAATGCCTTGGAGGTCAGACTGCGCAGTCGATGGTGCGCGTCTCCCTCGAGGCACAGCAGGCTGTTGACCACCTTGTCCCACAACGGACCCGACGTGATGCCCTGGGTGAGCATGTTCAAGCCGGGCGGGATCTGGAAGCGGCTGTCCCGAAGAACGGAACGGACGAGGTGGTAGGAGAGTACTTCGGGTCCGTGCGGTCCCAGCGCAACTGGGGCCTGCCGTTGCGCCGCTTGGAGGCGGGGATAGACCTCTGCGGGAGTTTCTTCGGCGTCGTAGGCGAGCGTCGGCAGATCGGCGTCGAAAATGCTTGCCGGAGCGGTACCGACGGTCATGACGGTCTCCTAAGAATCGAACTACAGCGCTGGCCAACCGATCGGAAACTGGGAATGGGACAGTCCGCTTGTCAGGTTCAGACTCAACCGGTCACCTGCCCGCCTGATGCAGTGCGGCTCCGCAAGAATCCAGCTCGCGGACGACTTTCACATAATGTATGGCCACTGCAGGTGACTGTCGACGATATCGCTGGGCGAGCACAAAATTTGAGCCCAACCCCGCAAGGCAGTCCACGTCTTAGTTTTCGAGGCTATTGCCCGCCAGCGTCAAGTGAATCGGCACGTGACGATGCCGGTCACGCTCACCATACATAAATTCAGAAACGTATAGCCGCTGAGGACGCTCGAGCCGCTTAGTCGCCGCGCGGATCGGCGGCGTTCAGCATTGCGACCACCTTGTCAACTCGGTCCTGCGACCTCCGACAATCACGGTGTTGCCGCTTCCGACGAGTATCTAAGATGCCGCCGCGGTCGATTAGCCCGCCGTTGACCGAAATCACCAAAGATGCTTGCGCACTTGCTGCTTAGCGCAGACGTTGATTTTTCGCGCTCAAGCCGGTCTCAGGCCTGGACACCGATCGTAGAATTGTATCCATGAGCAATAATTCGCCTGCCGCACTTCCACCGGGACCCCGGCTTCCCGAGTCGGTGCAGGCGGCATTGATGCTGCGCCGCGGACCGAGCTACGTGGCCGCCTGTCAGCGCCGTTATGGCAGCGTTTTCACGCTGCGAATCGCGTCAATCGGCACCCTGGTGTATTTGGCTGATCCCGCCGATATCAAGACAGTGTTCGCCGGCGACCCGCGCGTCTTTCATGCCGGCGAAGCGAACTCGATGTTGAGCGGGCTGCTCGGAGACAGCTCTCTGCTGGTGATCGACGAAGACGTACATGGCGATCGGCGTCGTCTGATGCTGCCGCCATTCCATCGCGACGCAGTCGCGCGCCAAGCCGGGCTGATGGCCGAGATCGCGGCGGCGAACATCGCCGGGTGGCCGGTGGGTGCAAGCTTCGCTGTGGCGCCCAAAATGTCGGAGATTACGCTTGAGGTGATCTTGCGGACGGTCATCGGCGCCACCGACCCGGCCCGGCTCGCCGCGCTGCGCAAGGTGATGCCCCGGCTGCTCACCGTGGGTCCGTGGGCGACATTGGCACTGGCCAAGCCGAACCTACAGCGCTACCGCCCGTGGCGAGGGCTGCGTCGGCGAATCGCCGAAGCCGACCGCCTGCTCTACGCCGAGATCGCCGACCGTCGCGCTGACCCCAACCTGGCCAACCGCACCGACGTGCTGGCCATGCTGGTCCGCGGCAGCAACGAGGACGGGCACACCATGACCGACCGCGAGCTGCTTGACCAGCTGATGACGCTGCTGGTGGCCGGGCACGACACCACGGCGACGGGCCTGTCCTGGGCACTGGAACGCCTGACCCGCCACCCGGCCGTGTTGGCCAAGGCCGTGCAGGCCGCCGAAGCCAGTGCGGCGGGCGACCCGGCTGGCGACGAGTATCTCGACGCGCTGGCCAAGGAGACGCTGCGGATCCGCCCGGTGGTGTTCGACGTGGGCCGGGTGCTCACCGAGCCGGTCGACGTGGCCGGCTATCGGCTGCCGGCCGGAGTTATGGTGGCGCCCGGAATGGGGCTGGTACACGCGAGCGCCAGGCTGTATCCAAACCCGAACCGGTTCGACCCAGACCGGATGCTGGGTGCCACCCTGAGCCCGACGACGTGGTTCCCGTTCGGCGGCGGCAACCGTCGCTGCCTCGGCGCCGGCTTCGCCATGGTCGAGATGCGTGTGGTTTTGCGCGAGATCCTGCGCCGGGTGGAGTTGAGCACCACCACCGCGGCCGACGAACGTCAGAAACTCAAATTCGTCGTCCTCGTGCCGAATCACGGTGCGCGAATTCACGTTAAGGCGATCGGGGATGTCCCCGCGACATCGCACCCACCGACGCAAACGCTGGCCAACTAGCTATATGTCGTAATCGGGCAGCTCGAAGTCGTCGCGCACGCTGCCCGCGAAAAGTGTTGCAAGGGGCCCGAAATTCATCGTGCGCATCGCCAGGTTGCGGAACCACAGGCCGAATCGCGTCCTGGTGGCGAAGAACGGAATATAGCGCACCGCACCGGCTTGCTTGGCCTTGATGAAGGGACGCAGGCGCGCCTCGTAGGCATCGAAGGCGCGGCGGTGATCGGCGCCGGCCCGCGTCAGTTCGCCGGCCAGCACGTACGCTTCGGTCATCGCCAGACCGGTGCCCTCGCCGCCGAGCAGCGAAATGCACCCGGCCGCATCGCCGATCAACAGCACCCGGTCATGCGACCAGCGGTCCATGCGGATCTGGCTGACGACATCGAAGTACAGGTCGTCGACGTCATCGAGCGCCGCCAGCATGTCCCGGCATTCCCAGCCGACGTCGCCAAACTGGTTGTGCAACTCCTCTTTTGGTGCCACACCGGTGCTGTCATGCTCGGCGCGGAAGATGAACAAGAACATGGTCCGGTCGCCACGCAGCGCGAAACGCGCCAGCTGTCGCCCGGGAGTGGAGTAGGTGACGTAGACCAGCTCGTCCCGCGGCCGGTAGCCGTCGACCACGCATGCCGCGACTTTGCAACCGAGATAGTGCTCGAATTCCTCCTCGGGCCCGAAAACCAGACGGCGCACGTTTGAGTGCAATCCGTCGGCGCCGATCACTAAGTCGAAATCGCGGGGAGCGCTTGTCTCGAACGTTAGTCCGACACCGTCGCTGCGCTCGTCGACGGCGGCGATGCTGTCGCCAAAGATCGTTTCAACCTCGCCCTTGACGGTGGTGTAGATCGCGGCGGCCAAGTCGCCCCTGGGCAGGCTGGTGAAGTCGTCGCCGATCATGCGACGAAAGACGTTGACGTCCACGTCTGCTTTGACCTGGCCGCCGGAGCCGACGGAGCGCAACCATTCAATCTGGTAGCCCGCGGCGCGGATCGGCTCTTCGATGCCCATGCGTTTTGCCACCTGGTAACCGACGCCCCAGAAGTCGATCATGTAGCCGCCGGTGCGGAATTGCGGCGCCCGTTCGATGATCGTCGTCGTGTGACCGGTGCGTTGCAGCCAGTGAGCAAGCGCCGCTCCGGCCACGCCGGCACCGCTGACAGCGATCCTCATACGGCGATTCTGCCGTTCCGTGCTGCGCGGTTGGCGGGCTAATGCACTTCTAATGCGCCACGGGGCACCCGCCCCGGTAGTCGACCTGCCAGTGCTTGATGCCGTTGATGAAGGCTGAGCGCAGCCGCTCGGGATCTCCGACCGGAGTCAGGTCGGGCATGCGATCGGCGATCGCATTGAACATCAGGTCGATCGTCATGCGCGCCAGGTTGGCGCCAATGCAGTAATGCGCCCCGGTCCCGCCGAATCCGACGTGCGGATTGGGGCTGCGCAAGATGTTGAAGCTGTACGGGTCGTCAAAGACCTCTTCGTCGAAGTTGGCAGAGCGGTAGAACATCACCACCCGCTGGCCCCTTTTGATGCGCACGCCGCCGAGTTCGGTGTCGACCAGGGCGGTGCGCTGAAACGCTGTGATGGGGGTGGCCCACCGGATGATCTCGTCTGCCGCGGTCTTCGGTCGCTGCGCCTTGAACAGCTCCCACTGATCCGGGTGATCGGTGAAGGCCATCATTCCCTGCGTGATCGAATTACGGGTCGTTTCGTTGCCGGCGATACCCAGCGTGACGACGAACATGCCGAACTCGGCCTCCGACAGCCGTTGGCCGTCGGCATCGGCTTGGATCAGCGTCGTGACAATGTCGTCACCCGGTTCTTCGGCCTTGCGGGCCGCCAATTGCATTGCGTACCACATCAATTCGCCCGCCGAAGTCAGCGCGTCGTAGTCGGCGAATTCCGGGTCGTCGCTTCCGATCATCCTGTTGGACCAGTCGAAAAGCTTGTCGTAATCCTCCAGCGGGACCCCGAGCAGGCCGGCGATGGCCTGCAGCGGCAACTCGCAGGCCACCTCGAGGACAAAGTCGCCCGACCCGTGCGCCACCGCTTGGGTGGCGATGCGCTGTGCGCGCTCGTTAAGTTCGGCGCGCAGCCGCTCGACCGCGCGCGGCGTAAAACCGCGCGCAACGATCTTGCGCAGCCGGCTGTGCTCGGGGTCATCCATCATGATCATCGACGCCCGCCCCGCCTCGATCTGGCCGGCCGCCAAGTCTTCCCGGTAGCGCGGCACGATGGACTTTGTGGCCGACGAGAAGACGTCGCTGCGCAGCGAGACCTCGCGAATGTCGCGGTGCTTGGTCACCACCCAGTAGCCACCGTCGCCGAACCCACCTTGATCGGGCGGCTGCTCATTCCACCAGATCGGTGCTGCTGCGCGCAGCTCGGCCAACTCCTGGACCGGGAGCCGGTGGGCGTAGATGTCGGGATCGGTGAAATCGAAGCCCGGCGGAATTTTTGGAGTGGCCATGGGATTTCTCCTCCGGACTTGGCTATTGGCCGCGGCTGCTAGGGAGATGCTAGCCGCGAATGTTTTGGGATCGGTAGCAAATCCAGCGTGTGTTACCGCGACCACGACAGAGTCGGCCCGCAGAAAAGAAACCTCGATGAGAATCACAGCGGTAGTGGCGGCTGGCCTCGTGGCGGGCGCGCTGGTGACAGCGAGTCCCGCGCAGGCCGAGGTGACGGTGCGGCCCGCGCTGAGCCACTTCCACCCGCTGCACCGCCTCCCGGCCCCGGCCCGCAATCCGCTCCCAGGTCGGAGGTAGCACAGCTACAGCAGCAGGCCACCGTGGTGTCCAACGACGTCCAAAACCTCCCTCCGGATCAACGGCCGGAGGTGCAACCGAGGCTAGGGCAAACAATGATCCAGCTGGTAGACCTGCTCGGGAAGGCCCAGTCGCCAAGTCAGCCGTGCTTTTCCCCCTCCTGGTTGCCCGGGCTGTGGTAGGCCCGTCGTGCCTTCAGTCGGCAGCAAGCGACGACGGGTGACCCTCAGCCCGGGTTGGCCCGGGTAGCTTGAGGCCGATCTCCGCGCCAAGTTGGGTAGCGGCGGCGACGACGGCCCGTTCGATCCGGCGCAGCGAGTGCAATGCGGTAAGCAGCCGTCGCGTATTGGGCCCCGGCTCGAGTTCGCCGTCCTCCTGTCTGGCCAGGGCTTCGGCGGCATCGAGGGAATCGGCAGCGGGGAAAATGGTCACCCCGTGGGCACCATCGATGGCGGCGACCAGCGCGTCGATGCTGCGCTGAGTCTGCGCCGCGGCGGTCGTGACGGCATCGGACAGCCGTCGGGGACAGCCCGGGTAATTGTATTGCTCGCTGCTACGAGCCAAGTTTCGCGCGTAGCGGTCGCAGGCGGTGAACAGCTGCAATCCACGTTGAATGTTGCGCCGGCTGGCGAAGCCGCCGACCCCGGCAAGGAGCGGCTTGGCGGTGACCCGGAACTGTTGCAGATCGCGGTCGAGTTGACGCGCCTGCTCGGTCGGGCTCCCGGCGTCGTCGTCATCGAACATGGTCGCGATGGATGTCTCGATCAGAGCGGACAGGGTTGTCAAAAAGGCGCGAGTATCTTCACGGATGGTGGTTCTGATGTTGGTGGGCAGCACCAGGATTGCGACGCTGACGCCGATGACGGCGCCGATAGCGGTCTCTTCGATCCGCAGCAGCAGCACGCCGAAAGTGAATTCGCCGAGCAGCCCGTACAGCAGCGCCAGCATCGTGGTGATCCAGAAGGTCATCAGGCTGTAGGTGACCTGCATGAAATAGAACGCGCAGAACAGGCACACAAAGATCATGGCGAGCGACGCGGCGGTGTTCCCGGATAGCAGCGTGGCAACCAGCACGCCACAGGGCACACCGAGCACCGTGCCGAGCAGTCGCTGCCAACCCTTGGTGAGCGTCTCGCCCCACGATTTGGTGCCGGCGAAGACCACGAACGCGGCGATCACCGCCCAGTACCAATGCGACTGCGACACCAACTCGCCGGTGACGATGGCCAGCGACGCGGCGACGGACACCTGGATGGCTTGCCGCGTCGTCGGCAGCAGACCGCTGCCGGGTTGCTTGCCGGCGGCGTCGGCGTTCGGGCCGCCGTTGTCCGATGCATGCGGTGGCGCGCCTACCCCGTGCCCTTCGTGTGCGGCGGCGGCCCGTTCGACGAGTGCCCGGACGTCCGAAGTCGCTTTCGCTGCGGCGATTATCGCCATGGCAAGGCGGCGCACCGCGGCTTCGCTGGGGTCGTCTGCCGCGGTGGGGCTTGGCTCCTTGTCAAGAACCTGCTGCGCGCGGTCCGCGGCCCGTCGAAGTCCGTCGGGTTGCGGGATCCGGATGGCCCACGCGAGCTGGGTGAGCGCCCCGGCCAGTTCGACCCGGGTGGGGGCGGGTATAGCCGGTGCGACGGCTGCGGCACGTTGACCGGCGATCGCGACCCATTCGACGGCGAGTTCGGCGTCGAACAACCACGGGGCCAACTGTTCGCCGCTGACCCCGGGCCACAGCGCGGCCTGATTGACTTTGTCTTCGATCTGGCTCTGGATCATCAATGCGGTCTCGTTGAGCCGGGCGATTCGCACGCGAAAGCGGCGCTGGCGCCGCTCGTCGAGACGACCGGTCCGTAGTGCGTCGGCGGTGGTGTCGACCACGATGGCCATCCGCGCTCGCAGTGAGCGAACGGTGGCTCGCAGCACGCGTTCTGGCCGATCGGGGAGAACGTAGGTGCTCATCACGAACGTGCACAACGTGCCCACCACGACGGCGCCGAACATCCAGGGCAGCTCGGACATGCCGGCCCGCAGGTACAAGGTGAAGAAGTAGGCCATGAACGCGACCATCCCGAGTGCCCTTCCGCGCGCTTCGAACCGGCGGATATAGACCGCGGTGAACACGACCACCACGAAGACGACGTCGGCGGCCACCTTGTGGGGTGCGAGTAATGCGGCGGCGGTGATGGCGAGCGCCGCCGGTACCGGCAGCAGCGCCATAGTCATCCGTTGCTGATGCGGGTCCGGCTCGTTGACAGATCGTGCCGCGATCATCGTGATAACGGCGCCGAGAAGAGCGACGCTCAACGGCTGCCCGGTTGCCCTCGTCAGCACGTAGAGCAGCAGCAACGAGCAGGCCAAGGCGGCTGTCGTTCGGCTGGCCATCCGAAGCCGCAACAATCCGGGATCGGAGCCGATCCACCAGTTTCGGGCTCTTTCGTAGAGAACAGTTATCGCCTGCACCCCTCTCGTCTGCTGGACACCATGGTTACCCGAATTGCGCCGCGGCGGCCAAGCTAGTCTTCGACGTCGTGACAGCGCCTACGCGGGTGAAGCTGGCCGATGGCCGTGACTTGCTGTTCTTCGCGTTGCCCGGGCACCGTCCGGCGCCGGTCGAAGATCGCAGGCCGTTGCCGGAGCGCGGCCCGGACCAGTCGCAGTTGCGGTTCGACCGGTCAACCGGACAGTGGGTGATCATCGCGGCGCTGCGCCAGGACCGCACCTACAAGCCGCCCGCCGACCAGTGCCCGCTGTGTCCGGGTCCGACCGGGCTGACCAGCGAGGTACCCGCTCCCGACTACGACGTCGTCGTGTTCGAGAACCGGTTCCCAGGCCTGTCCGGCGCCAATGAAAAGACGCCAATGCCGACGCCTGCGCCTGCCGGCGACGGGTTCGTGTCGGCGCCGGGTCATGGCCGCTGCGAGGTGATCTGCTTTTCCAGCGACCATGCGGGGTCGTTCGCCGAGTTGGCACCGTCGCATGCCCGGCTGGTGGTCGAAGCGTGGCGGCATCGCACCGCTGACCTGATGGCCGCGCCGGGCATCGAGCAGGTCTTCTGCTTCGAGAACCGCGGCGAGGAAATCGGGGTGACGCTGACCCACCCGCACGGTCAGATCTACGGCTACCCGTATCTGACGCCGCGAACTGCGGTCATGCTAGGGCAGGCACGCGAGCATCGAATACACTACGGCGGCAACCTATTTGCCGACCTGCTGGCGCGTGAGATCGCCGACGGCAGCCGCGTTGTGGCGCGCAGCGACTTGTTCACCGCGTTCGTGCCGTTCGCGGCGCGCTGGCCGGTTGAGGTACACATCTACCCGAACAGGTTCGTGCACAACCTTCTCGAACTCGACGAGAACGAACTGGACGGATTCGCGCAGGTCTACCTCGACGTGCTGAGGCGGCTCGATCGGATGTATTCGTCTCCGCTGCCCTATATTTCGGCGCTGCACCAGTATGCCGACACCGACGACCAGGCTGACGGGTACTTCCACGTCGAGCTGATGTCGATCCGGCGCAGCGCCACCAAGCTCAAGTATTTGGCGGCCTCCGAATCGGCGATGGATGCGTTCATCAGCGACGTCACGCCCGAAACTGTGGCCCAGCGACTGCGGGAACTCGGATGACGGTCCGGTACGCCGCACCCGGGCGGATCAACCTGATTGGGGAGCACACCGACTACAACCTGGGGTTCGCGCTGCCGATCGCCCTACCGCAGCGCACCGTGGTGACATTCACGCCCGACCGAAGCGACGTGATCGCCGTGGGCAGCGATCGCGCGGATAGCCGGGTGCGCATTCCGCTCGGCACCGCTCCCGGAGGCGTGGCCGGCTGGGCCGGCTACGTGGCCGGGGTGATGTGGGCACTGCGTCAAGCCGGCCACCCGGTGCCCGGCGGCGCGATGTGGATCACCAGCGACGTGGAGATGGGGTCGGGCCTGGCTTCCTCGGCGGCGTTGGAATGCGCGGCGCTGGGCGCGATCGCGTCGGCAACCGGTGTGCGCATCGACACAAAAGAACAGGCGCGGCTCGCCCAGCGCGCCGAAAACGACTATGTCGGGGCCCCAACGGGTTTGCTTGATCAGCTGGCCTCGCTGTTCGGGCAGCCGTCGACGGCGCTGCTGATCGACTTTCGCGACCTCACCGTCGCGCCGGTGGCGTTCGACCCGGACGCTCATGGTGTTGCGCTGCTGCTGATCGACTCCCGGGCCCGCCATCGTCACGCCGGCGGCGACTATGCGACCCGGCGCGCCTCGTGCGAGCGAGCTGCCGCCGATCTTGAGGTGTCGTCACTGCGTGAGGTCGCCGACCGCGGGCCCTCGGCCTTGGCTGCGGTGAGTGATCCGGTCGACGCCCGTCGTGCCCGTCACGTGCTGACCGAGAACCGCAGGGTACTCGATTATGTTGCAGCGCTGGGCGATTCGGACTTCGCCGAAGCCGGGCGGATCTTCACCGCCTCGCACGCGTCCATGCGTGACGATTTCGAAATCACCACCGAACACATCGACCTGATCGCCGACACCGCGGTGCGCGCAGGTGCTCTGGGCGCGCGGATGACCGGGGGCGGCTTCGGGGGCTGTGTGATCGCGTTGGTGCCGGCCGACCGGACGGAAATCGTCGGCGAGGCGGTGCGACGGGCAGTGTGTGACGCCGGGTTTGAGCGGCCGGTCATCACCCGAACCCATGCCGCCGCGGGCGCGGGGCTGTGTGGGTGAGCGAGCCGATCGGCTACGTCGACGTGCGGGCATACGCCGAGCTCAACGACTTCCTGGCACCCGAGTCACGCGGTGTGACGGTGCGCCGCCCGTTCCGGCCCCACCAGACCGTCAAGGACGTGTTGGAGGCGATGGGCATTCCGCACACCGAGGTCGACCTCATCCTGGTGAACGGGACTCCGCAGGGCTTCAGCTACCGACCGACCGTTGCCGACCGTATCGCCGCCTACCCGATGTTCGAGGCGCTCGACGTCGGGCCGACCGCCAGGCTGCGCCCGGTGCCGTTGCGCGATCCGCGGTTCGTCGTCGACGTCAACCTCGGCCGGCTGGCGTGGCTGCTTCGACTGCTCGGGTTCGACGTGTGGTGGTCGAATGACGCCGATGACAAGACTCTGGCTGACATCAGCGGCGAGCAGCAGCGGATCCTGCTGACCCGCGACCGCGGCCTGTTGAAGCGCCGCGCTATCACGCATGGTCTGTTCGTTCGCTCCGATGATCCCGAGGATCAGGCGCTCGAAGTGATACGGCGACTGGACCTGCGGCAGCGGCTGGCGCCACTTACGCGGTGCGTGCGGTGCAACGGCAAGTTGACCCCGGTTACCAAAGACGAGGTGTTCGATCAGCTGGAGCCGTTGACCCGCCAGTACTACGAAGAGTTCAGCCGCTGCACGGAATGCGGGCGGATCTATTGGCCCGGGTCGCATTACGCAAAACTTGTCCGGCTCGTCGACAGACTGCGCGACCAACTTTGATCTACCGGGCCCAGCGCTAGTGGGTCGGGGTCAACCGGACTGCTGCCAGATGGAGCCGGTCGACCGCCTCGGCGAACTCATCGCGTGTCGGTATGCGCTGGTCGCGGAACTTCAATCCCATCATGCGCTGTGCGCGCTGCACGCCGTAGGACTCGGCGCAGCGCAGGAAGAGGTCGGAGACGACGGCGCGGTCGCGGATGAGCTCGCCATGCATCGCGGTTGTCTTCCCGTCGTAGACCACTTGGGCGTCAGCGCCGTCGCGGAAGTTCTGCTTCCATGAAGCGCCGGTCAGCGCATAGAGGTCATTGTCAATCACATGGGCACTCAACGGAAGTGAGTACGGGCGACCCGTCTTTCGCCCGGTGAAGCCCAACACCATCAGCTGCTTGCGTGCGGGGCCGGCGAGAGGAGTGCGCAGCAGCAATCCCAGCATCGGGTTGACGAGACGCAGCAGTGCCGACGGTGGGTGCCCGACGTCTATCGGATACGACTGTTCTGCCATGCCAGACACGGTAAGGCCAATCGGGCTCAGCAGGGTAGTGATATCAGTGAGGGTGCGGCGTCGTGGTCGCTGAGCAGCCCCGTTCGCGAAGGACCGGCGACAGATCGGCCAGGGGAATGCGAGGGGTGATGAATCCGGGAGGAACGCCGCCCGGGGCGCGTTCTGCCGGCATGTACAGGACGAGGTCGTCGCCGTCCAACGCCCACGCCTGGTAGTTGTCGGCCAGTTCACCTTCGGTGTGGTCCGGTTCGAACTGCTCGACCTGAAACGGTGACCCGCTAAGCGCCTGCTGCACAAAGGGGTGCGCGATGGGCGGGATCGCCTTCAGCGGGTCGGTTCCCGGGCAGAGCAGGTCGGCGAGTTGAAGCTGCTTGCGTTGGTCGAGGTCGAACGTGAACGTGGTGATCTGGCCACTTGGGTGGGGCATGTTGTTGAAGTACCAATCAGCGTGAAATACAACGGATTTGATGGCCGAGGTGTGTATGAATACCGAATACGCGAGATTGGCGTCGCCAGTCCCGTTGGCGTCCGTTTCGCCATAGTCGGCGAAGAATTTCTGGACAAACGGCGTGAGGACCGGGCCAGCTGTCGGGTTGTCCACCAGATCGATGGGATATGTAGCGCTCACGTCCACGTGGACACCGTTGGAGCCAGTCATGCTCAGCTTGCACCGCCCGGCGTTTGCATCCCACGCCCCATGCACCTGGCTGCAGAGATGGTTGGGACTCGGCGTCGGACTGACCGCCGGGGTGCTCGCGCCACGACTGGGGCTATGACAGCCGCAAGCCAGCAGCGCGGCGCAAACCACGACACCGAGCCGCCTTCGTGGCGTGCTGTTTGAAGACCGCCGCACCGGCTCACCTTATTGAGTCCAAAGCCCTGTGGTGGGTCTTGCCGGGGGCCAATCTCCCGAAAATTGGGGCCGGTACCTGCGCCAGCCACGCCGGAATGAGAGTAGCCGAAATGGCGTGCAACTTTGCCCGTATCTTTTGGACATTTTTGACAGCATCGCGACTAGCCCGCCAATCGTTATCGAATTCGTCTGGAAAACACCCACGCGAATACACGGTTATCCAGTAAGAGACAGGTATGCGGTCACGAAGGGTCCTCATTGCGGTTGTCGCGGCGTCGGCTGTCTTCATGGCTTTCATTGCGGCGGCTCCGCCCATTGCGTATGACGGCCCGCCCGCATTCGTGGCGAACCCGGCCGAACACGTCGCCACGCTCATCGGCACCGGGACGGGCGGTTCGACGGTGGGAGAGATCAACAACTTCCCAGGCGCCTCGGTGCCGTTCGGAATGGTGCAGTACTCGCCGGACACCGTTGGCAACTACGCCGGCTACAACTACGGCAACCCTCGCTCCACCGGGTTCAGCATGACCCACGCCTCGGTGGGGTGTGCCGCGTTCGGCGACATCTCAATGCTGCCGACCACCACCGGGATCGGCTCGCGGCCCTGGAACGCCTGGGAACGGATCGCCCATGACGACACGGAGCAGGGTGTGCCCGGCTACTACGCGGTGCGGTTTCCCGCCACCGGAGTGAAGGCGGAACTCACCGCCACTACGCGCACCGGTGTCGGCCGGTTCAGCTACCCACACAACGGCCGCCCCGCCCTGTTCCACGTGCGCTCCGGCGCGTCGCTAGCGGGCAACTCCCGCGCCACCATCCAGATCGGGGAAGACAACACCACGATCACCGGATGGGCCACCAGCGGCGGATTCTGCGGCAAGAAGAATACCTACACGGTGTATTTCGCCATGAAGTTCAGCCGTCCGTTCATCTCCTACGGCGCCTGGGATGGCCATGCGGTCCACGCCGGCGCCCGCAGCGCGAATTCGCCGTACAGCGGCGGGTACGTGCAATTCCCGGCCGGCTCGGTGGTCGAGGTGCGGACTGCGATCTCCTACGTCGGTGTCGAAGGAGCGCGGGCCAACTTGGCAGCCGAGGGCGCAGCGAGCTTCGACGACGTTCGCCGCGCGGCGTCGAGGGAATGGAACGGCACGCTGTCACGCATCTCGGTCGCCGGCAGGAATGCCGACAATCTGGAAACCTTCTACACCTCCCTCTACCGATCACTGCTGCACCCCAACACATTCAACGACGCGGACGGACGATACATCGGATTCGATGGCTTGATTCACACCGTGGCCACGGGGCACACCCAGTACGCCAATTTCTCCGACTGGGACACCTACCGGTGCCTGGCAGCCTTGCAGGCACTGCTTTTCCCGGAGCGAGCCAGCGACATGGCCCAATCGCTGGTGAACGACGCCGAGCAGAGCGGAGCGTTTCCGCGCTGGGCGTTCGCCAATGCCGCGACCGGCGAGATGACCGGAGACAGCGTGGTACCGCTCATCGTGAACCTCAACGCCTACGGCGCCAGGGACTTCGACGTCAAAGCGGCACTGCGCTACATGGTGAATGCGGCAACGAAAGGCGGTGTGGGGCTTAGCGGCTACGTGGAGCGGCCGGGCATCGCCACCTACTTGCAGTTCGGCTATGCACCGTTCACGTTGGAGTTCCGCACCGATGGTTGGATCGCTGATGCGTCGATCACGCTCGAGTGGTCGGTTGACGACTTCGCTATCTCCCGATTCGCTGACTCGCTCGGCGACAAGGCGACCGCCGCCGAATTCCAGAACCGGTCGCAGTACTGGCAGAACCTGTTCAATCCGACCACCCGGTACGTTTCGCCGCGCAGTTGGACCGGATTCTTCCGCGCCGGACCGGGGTTCGTGGAGCCAGTTTCCAGCTTCGGTCAACTCGGATACGACGAGGGCAACGCCGAGCAGTACGTCTGGTGGGTGCCGCACAATGTCGCCGCCCTGGTGACCGCTCTCGGCGGCCGCAACGCGGTGGCCGGCCGGCTCGACCGGTTCACGGAAAAGCTCAACGTCGGTCCCAACGAGCCTTATCTGTGGGCCGGTAACGAGCCGGGCTTCGTGGTGCCGTGGCTGTACAACTACATCGGTCAACCGTGGAAGACCCAGCACACCGTCGACCGGGTGCGCGGGCTGTTCGGTCCGACGGCCGACGGCGAGCCGGGCAACGACGACCTCGGCGCAATGGCCAGCTGGTACGTCTGGGCCGCCCTCGGCCTGTACCCGAGCACCCCGGGAACGCCAATCCTCACCGTGAGCGCACCGCTCTTCGATCGTGCCGTAATCGCGCTTCCGGGAGGCAAATCCATCCGGATCTCCGCCCCGGGTGCATCCGGACTGTATCACCTGAAATACATCGGCGGCCTGAGCATCGACGGCCGGGCCACCGACCACACCTCTTTGCCCGAGTCGATCATCCGCACGGGCGGTGACCTGACGTACTCGCTCGCCGCCTACCCCGACAAGGTATGGGGCACTGCCGAATCCAGCGCGCCACCGTCGTTCGGTGCCGGCAGTTCGGCGGTGACCGTCAACGTCTCCCAACCTTTCGTCACGATCGCGCCCGGAAGCACGGACACCGTAAAAGTCGACGCTCAACAGATGATCGATGGCGCGGGCGGTTACACCATCACCGGCACGTCCTCGGACACCGGGATTACCGTGGCACCTGCATCGGGCCAATTCGCCTCGGACGGATCGGCTGCAGTTACCGTCCCGATCAAGGTGGCGCAGTCAGTGCCCGAGGAGTACTACCTGGTGTATTTGACCACCACGGTGGGCCAAAGCGTGCGCAGGTCAATTGTTTTCGTGGTCGTGCTAGCCGAAACCGAGGAATCCTGACCGGCCCCGTCAGATCATTTCGTTCTTGGTTAACCACCGCATCACCGGCCAGCCGACGCATACGGGTAGCCAGCAGGTAAGCATCCGATACAGCAGGACGGACGGCACGCCGATGGCCGCCGGCACGCCGAAGGCGGCCAGGCCGCCGATCAGCGCCGCTTCGACGGCCCCGACGCCGCCGGGCGTTGGGGCGGCAGAGGCCAGCGTTCCGCCGACCATCGTGACCACGGTGACGGTGACGAACGTCGCACCGCCGCCGAAGGCTTCGATGCTGGCCCAAAGAGCCAGCGCCGCACCGAGAGTTGTTCCAGTGCAACCGAGTACGATCAGACTCAACCGTTTCGGTTCGCGGGCAACCTCGACGAGGTCGCTGGCTACCTCCTTCAATCTCGGACGCACGTCTGTCGCCAACCACCGCCGCAGCCTGGGCACGAACAGAAATGTGCCGACAATGCCCAGTGCCACACCCGCGATCAGGTACAGCACTGTGGCAGTCGGGACGAAATGAGACAGATCGGCCGACGCGCCCGCAACGGTGCTGAACAAGATCAACAGCGTCAGGTGCATGATCACCTGCACGGATTGCTGCAGCGCCACCGCGGTGGTGGCGCGCACTGCGGACAGCCCTCCCCCTTTCTGCAAGTACCGTGTGCTGAGCGCCAGCCCACCGACCCCGGCCGGCGTAGTAGTCGCCGCAAAAGTGTTGGCCACCTGAGCGATTGATAGCTTCCAGAAGCTCACCGATTCGTCGGCGCTTGCCCATAAAGCGGCTGCCGCGCCCACATACGTCAGCGCCGATATCACCAAGCCCAGCAGTGCCCACCACCAGTTCGCCCTACTTACTTGAGAGAAGAACGCTGGCACGGTGCTGATGAAGGGATACGCGACATAGACCAGCGCGACGAGCAGCACCAGTTGAATGACCTGGCTGCGAGTGAACCGAGTGATGGTTTCGGTTTTGATCTGATCGGCGCCCGTCTGGCGCTGAACCTCATCACGGGCGCTGGAGATGACGGCGCCTACGTCTGCTGCTGACTTCCGGATTCGTTTTGGCACGGCGGATTTGGTGAGTCTGCGCGAAGCCGCCAGGATGGTGTCCTTGCCGAACGCATCGATCGCCGCGCCCACCGCGGACTTTGGGTCATACAGGGCGGACGTCGTCACCAGCAGTTGTGCGATATCGGATTGAAGTTGGGCGTCGGTGGCCCCGTATTCTGCGCTGCCGAAGCCGCCGAAGAGTACGGCGCCGTCGTCGACCGTGATCTCGTGGCTGCGCAGGTCACCGTGCGCGATCCGGTGGTCGTTCAGGACTCGCAGCGATTCCCACAGTCGGCCAACCGGTGTCGTTTTCGCGCATTCGTCGATGGGCACTCCACGAGTGGGCTTGTGCGCGTAAAGCATCCATCCCCGGTCCAGGGGGACGACGGCGATGGTCGAGGTGTTGGCCAAGCCTGCGTCACCGATGGCAATCGCCATCAATGCGCGATGCTCGACGGCGCGGCGCATGGAGGCCACCAGGGGTGCGGTCTCGGTGCCGCGCAGCTTCAGTTTCCCCCACAGCTGACGCAGCGCGCCGCCGCTGCGTTGATGCGGGCCGTACAACTCAATCACCGCATTGCACTCGGGACGCTCGCATCCGGCCGATAGAACGAGCGGGCCGCGCCCGGCCGGGCGGACCACGGTGAACCGCGAGACGACGAATCCACTTTTGGCCATCGCGCGCACCGCGGCATCCAGTGGCACCTCTAGCGCGGGAGTGCCCACAACCAGCACCACTACTGCGCCGACGATCCACCCGACCGCCAGGCCCACCAACGAGCGGGCCGGGACTATGGCGCTGACCACGAGGTGAATGGGCACGAAGGCCAGCAGCAGCGTCCACCACCAACGCCGCCAGCGCGCGGGCAGCCAGGGCCCCGAAACGGTCAGCACCGCCGCCAGCATCCCGATCCACCGGGGGTCATCGAGGAACTGCGCCGGCATCGTGCTGAGCCGGTCGGGGACATCGAAGTGCCATCGAGGTGCCGCGATGCGGGTGCCGCTGATCGACAAGAGAATGATGGCGATCAATCCGGCTGCCGCATATGCGCCCAGCATTTTCCACTGCCCGGCGATGATCAGGCCGATGAGGATCATGAACGGCAACGCCAGAATCGCGAATCCGTACACCAGGTAAACCACATCGGATTGCGTCGGTGATAAAACCCCGACGATCTGCGAGACGGACTTCTCGAGCGCTATCCACTGAGGGCGAGTGATCACTGAACTTGTGATCACGGTTACGAGGAAGACCGCGGCCAGAACCAGCCGCACGATGTCGTTGGTTCGTCGGGTCGGTGGTTGCAGCAAGCTGCCGGAAACGCTGATGTCGCGCCCGTCAACTCGCATGTTTCAACGATCCTTCCGGATCGGCCCGGCGCCGCTGTCAGCGGCTCGCCGTCAAGTTAACCGGATACCCGATTCCGCGACAGCCTGTTCATAGCCAGCACGCGTAGGGTCGGTAGCTAGGCGTGCTAGCGAATTGGAGGAGATGAGCGTGGCGAGGACCGACAACGACAGCTGGGAGATCACCGAGAGCGTAGGTGCGACGGCGCTGGGCGTGGCGGCGGCCCGTGCTGCCGAAACCGACAGTGAAAACCCGCTGATCAGCGATCCGTTCGCGCGAGTATTCTTGCAAGCCGCCGGAGAAGGCATGTGGAGCTGGTTCGCGGCTCCCAACCTGCCCGCCCAGATCGCCGAGGCCGAACCCGACCTCAAGCCGCGGATGCAGGGGATGGTCGACTACATGGCCGCGCGGACGGCGTTTTTCGACAAGTTCTTCCTCGATGCCACCCGCGCGGGCGTGCGCCAGGTGGTGATCCTGGCGGCAGGTTTGGACTCTCGGGCATGGCGGCTGCCGTGGCCGGATGGCACCACGGTCTACGAGCTCGACCAACCGCGGGTATTGGAATTCAAGTCATCGACGCTGCGGGAAAAAGGCGCACAGCCGACCTGCGAGCTGGTCAATGTTCCCGTCGACCTACGCCACGACTGGCCGGCCGCGTTGCAGCAGGCCGGTTTTGACGCCTCGGCGCCGAGTGCCTGGTCGGCCGAGGGGCTATTGCCGTTTCTGCCCGCGGCCGCCCAGGAGTTGCTTTTCGAGCGCGTGCAGGCGCTCGGTGCCGCTGGCAGCCGGATCGCCGTGGAAGCGCCCGGCCCCGACTTCCTCGACGAGGCCGCCCGCGCCAGGCAGCGCGAGACGATGCAGCGGGTGCGCGATCTGATGGCCAAACTCGAGCCGCAACGTGACATCCCCGACGTCCAAGATCTGTGGTACTTCGAGGAGCGTGAAGACGTCGGTGACTGGCTACGGCGCCACGGCTGGGACGTGACGGTGACCCCCGCGGAGGAGCTGATGGCCAGCTACGACCGCAGACCCCCGCAAGACATCGAAAACGCCGCACCGCAGACGCTGTTCGTGGCAGCGGAAAGGAAGTGATTGTGGCCAGAACCCATAACGACAGCTGGGAGATCACCGAGAGTGTGGGGGCGACGGCGCTGGGTGTGGCCGCGGCGCGCGCGAGAGAAACGCGCAGTGAAAACCCTCTGATCAGCGACCCGTTCGCGCAGGTTTTCCTCGACGCCGCCGGCGACGGGGTGTGGAACTGGCACTCCGCTCCGCAGCTGCCCGCCGAGCTCATCGAAGCCGAACCCGAGCTGCCACTGCAGATGCAGTCGATGGTCGGCTATATGGCTTCGCGCACAGCGTTTTTCGACCAATTCTTCCTCGACGCCACTAAGGCGGGCATCCGCCAGGCGGTGATCTTGGCGGCGGGCCTGGACGCGCGCTCGTGGCGGTTGCCGTGGCCGGACGGCACCACGGTCTACGAACTCGACCAGCCCCGGGTATTGGAGTTCAAATCGTCGACGTTGGCCGAGCACGGGGCCGAGCCTGCGTGCAACCGGGTCGCTGTCCCGGTGGACCTGCGTCACGATTGGCCGACGGCATTGCAACAGGCGGGTTTTGACGCGTCGGCGCCCAGCGTCTGGTCGGCGGAGGGGCTGATGCCGTACTTGCCGGCCGCGGCCCAAGAGCTGCTGTTCGACCGTGTTCAGGGGCTCACCGTCACCGGCAGCCGGATCGCCGTGGAGGCGCTGGGCCCGAAGTTTCTCGACCCGCAGGCTCGCGCGAAGCGTCGCGCGCGAATGGATCGGATTCGTGCGTTCATGGCCGAAGTGGACCCGCAGCGTGAGATCCCCAGGACCGACGAGTTGTGGTACTTCGAGGAGCGCGAGGATGTCGGTGACTGGTTCCGTCGCCATGGCTGGGACGTGACGGTGACACCGTCCGACGAGCTGATGGCCAGCTATGGACGCAAAGCGCCCAAAGAGGTGAAGGACACAGTGCCAGAGAATTTGTTCGTGGCAGCCGAGCGGGCGCGGGTCTAGCGGGCCCCGCGCTGAGCGGCCGCTAGGCCGGTAATCGTCACCACACGCGTCCCGGCTAGGAATTTTTCAGTGGATACTGGTCTGGCCACTTGACGTCTGACTCCTGACCACTCAGACTTAGGCGCATGGCGCTGCAGCCGGTGAATCGTCGATCGGTGCCTGAAGAGGTTTTCGAGCAGATCGTCACCGATGTGCTCAGTGGGGAGATGCAGCCCGGCGAGGCCTTGCCCAGCGAGCGCCGGTTGGCGGACGTCCTCGGGGTATCCCGGCCCGCTGTCCGCGAGGCGCTTAAGCGGCTTTCGGCGGCCGGTCTCGTCGAGGTGCGCCACGGCGGCGTCACCACCGTGCGTGACTTCCGACGTCACGCCGGCTTGGACTTGCTGCCCCAGTTGTTGTTTCGCAATGGCGAGCTCGACACCTCCGTTTTCCGCAGCATTCTCGAGGCCCGGCTGCGCAACGGTCCGAAGGTCGCGGAGCTGGCGGCCGAACGGCACGGACCTGAATTGGCTGAATTGCTCGGGGATTCGCTACGCGCGCTCGAGACCGAAAAAGATCTGCTCGAGTGGCAACACCAAGTGCTCAAGTTCTGGGATCATGTGGTCGACAGCGCGGGCTCGATCGTATATCGGTTGATGTACAACGCATTTCGCTCCGCATATGAGCCGGCGCTGGCTGCCCTGGCCACCGCGACGACCGTTGAGGTCAAGCGTCCCGATGCCTACCGGAAACTGGCCGCTGCGATCTGCTCAGGTGATCCCGCCGGAGCGAAGAAAGCCGCCGAAGACTTACTCGAACTCGCGAACACAACGTTGATGGCCGCACTCGACAGCCCGGGGAATCGGCGATGAACTCCACATACCTGGGTGCGGGACGAGGAGGAGGCGTGCGAAACATGTTGGGGTTGCGCATAAAACGTGCTTATGCCGCGGGACTACGCCAATGACTACCCAGACCGTGGCCACCTATCTCCGCGGCCACATCCAGCCCGGGATTGACGCGGTCGGCGGGTTCTACCGGACGTGCGTATTGACCGGCAAGGCGCTGTTTCGACGGCCCTTCCAGTGGCGTGAGGCGATCGAGCAGGGCTGGTTCATTACGAGTGTCTCGTTACTGCCAACCCTGGCGGTCTCGATTCCGCTGACCGTGCTCATCATCTTCACGCTCAACATCCTGCTGGCCGAATTCGGCGCCGCCGACATCTCGGGCGCGGGTGCGGCGTTGGGTGCAGTCACACAGCTGGGCCCGCTGACCACCGTGCTGGTGATCGCCGGCGCCGGGGCGACAGCCATCTGCGCCGACCTCGGCGCTCGCACCATCCGTGAGGAGATCGATGCGATGGAGGTGCTCGGCATCGACCCCATCCACCGGCTGGTGGTGCCCCGCGTCGTCGCCGCGACCATCGTCGCCACACTGCTCAACGGCGCGGTGATAACCATCGGACTGGTCGGCGGTTTCGTCTTCGGTGTCTACATCCAACACGTTTCGGCCGGCGCCTACGTCGGCACACTCACCCTGGTCACCGGCCTGCCCGAAGTGGTCATCTCGGTGGTCAAGTCGGCCACGTTCGGCCTGATCGCCGGCTTGGTGGGCTGTTACCGCGGGCTGACCACCAAGGGCGGCCCCAAAGGCGTCGGCACCGCCGTCAACGAGACGCTGGTGTTGTGCGTGATCGCGCTGTTCGCGGTCAACGTGGTGCTGACCACGATCGGCGTGCGGTTTGGGACGGGGCGCTAGCATGGCCGACTCATCAGCGGCCGCCGTACTGCGCGCCCGCTACCCGCGGACAGCCGCCAACCTCAACCGCTACGGCGGCGGCGCGGCCCAAAGACTCGAGCAGATAGGGATTTTCGCGAGGTTCACGCGGATCAGCGTCGCGCAGATCTGGTGGGCGTTACGCCGCTACCGCAGGGAGACGCTGCGGCTCACCGCCGAGATCGGCATGGGCACCGGCGCGATGGCCGTCATCGGCGGCACGGTCGCGATCATCGGTTTCGTGACGCTGTCCGGCAGCTCGCTGATCGCCATCCAGGGCTTCGCGTCGCTGGGCAACATCGGTGTCGAGGCGTTCACCGGATTCTTTGCCGCACTGGCCAATACACGCATCGCCGCGCCCATCGTCTCCGGTGTCGCGCTAGCCGCCACGGTCGGCGCCGGCGCCACCGCCCAGTTGGGTGCCATGCGGATCAGCGAGGAGATCGACGCGCTGGAAGTCATGGGCATCAAGTCGATCTCGTTTCTGGTCTCCACTCGGATTCTAGGAGGGCTGGTGGTGATCGTGCCGCTGTACGCCTTGGCTCTCGACATGGCGTTCACGTCCGGCCAGGTCGTCACAACGGTGTTCTATGGACAGTCGAACGGCACTTACCAGCACTACTTCCGCACCTTCCTGCGCCCCGAGGATGTGGGTTGGTCTGTCGTGCAGGTCATCATCATCGCGGTGGTGGTGATGATCTCCCATTGCTACTACGGGTACACCGCCAGCGGTGGTCCGGTCGGCGTCGGCCAGGCCGTTGGTCGATCGATGCGTTTCTCACTGGTCTCGGTTGTGCTTGTTGTCCTGTTGGCCGAATTGGCGCTCTACGGCGTCGACCCGAACTTCAATCTCACGGTGTAACCGCGATGACGACGCTGCTGACGCGCAAGCACCGACGGGCCCTTCTGTACGTGGAGGGTGTGGTCCTGTTGTTAGTCGGCACATTGGTTCTCGCATTGGTGTACAAGCAGTTTCGGGGGGATTTCACACCAAAGACCGAACTGACGATGGTGGCTTCGCGGGCGGGGCTGGTAATGGAACCGGGATCGAAAGTCACCTACAACGGGGTGGAGATCGGCCGGGTGGCCGGCATCTCGGAGATCCAGTCTGACAGCAAGCCGGCGGCGAAGCTGGTGCTGAATGTGAATCCGAAGTACATCAAGCTGATTCCGGTCAACGTGGTCGCCAATATCGAGGCGGCCACCCTGTTCGGCAACAAGTATGTGTCGCTCATCGCACCGGAAAACCCAGAGCAGCAACGGATCTCACCGCATGACGTGATCGATGTGCGATCGGTGACGACCGAGTTCAACACATTGTTCGAGACGATCACCTCGATCGCCGAGAAGGTGGACCCGATCGAGCTGAACGCCACGTTGTCCGCGGTGGCACAGGCGCTGGATGGGCTCGGCAGCAACTTCGGAGAATCGATCGTCAATGGCAATCACATTCTGGCGCAGTTGAACCCGCGGATGCCGCAGCTTAACTACGACGTGCGGCGGTTGGCGGATCTCGGTGAGATCTATGCCCGTTCATCGCCGGATTTGTGGGGCTTTCTGCAGAACGCGGTGACGACGGCGCGCACGCTGACCAGGCAACAGGGCGATCTGGATGCCGCGTTGTTGGCGGCGGTCGGCGTCGGGCAAGACAGGCGAAGACATCTTCACCCGGGGCGGGCCGTATCTGGTGCGCGGGGCCGCCGACCTGGTACCCACCGCTGCGCTGCTCGACAGCTACAGCCCCGAACTGTTCTGCACGGTCCGCAACTTTCACGACGCCGCGCCCAAAGTCGCGAGCGCGGCCGGCGGCAACGGCTATTCGCTGGCGGCCGCCGGAACGATTTTGGGGGCGCCCAACCCCTATGTCTATCCGGACAATCTGCCGCGGGTGAACGCTCACGGTGGACCCGGTGGACGCCCGGGCTGCTGGCAAACGATCACCCGGGATTTGTGGCCGGCGCCGTATCTGGTCATGGACACCGGCGCCAGCGTCGCGCCGCTACAACCACTTCGAGCTCGGCCAGCCGATGTTCACCGAATACGTGTGGGGACGCCAATACGGGGAGAACACGATCAACCCATGAAAACCACTGGCACAGCTATCAAACTCGGCATCTTGTGGTTGGTGCTGTTGGTGTTCACCGTGACGATCGTCATCGTGTTCGGTCAGCTGCGCTTCGACCGCACCACCGGATATTCCGCGTTGTTCACCCATGTCAGCGGGCTACGGGCCGGACAGTTTGTCCGCGCTGCGGGGGTGGAGGTCGGCAAGGTCTCCAAGGTGACGCTGATCGACGGGGACAGGCGGGTGCTGGTGGACTTCACCGTCGACAGCTCGCTGCCGCTGGATCAGGGGACGACCGCGTCGATCCGCTACCTCAACCTGATCGGCGACCGTTACCTCGAGCTCAAGCGCGGCGACAGCGGTCAACGGCTCGCCCCGGGCGCCACGATCCCGCTTGAGCACACCCAACCAGCCTTGGATCTCGACGCTCTGATCGGCGGGTTCCGCCCGCTTTTCAAGGCGTTGGACCCGGACAAGGTCAACAGCATCGCCCAGTCGATCATCACTGTGTTCCAGGGGCAGGGCGCCACCATCAACGACATCCTCGACCAGACCTCTTCACTCACCGCAACGTTGGCCGACCGGAACCAGGCGATCGGCGAGATCATCAACAACTTGAACGCCGTGCTGGCCACCACAGTCAAGCACCAGCAGGAGTTCGACCGAACAGTCGACAAGTTAGAGGTGCTGATCACCGGACTCAAGAACAGGGCCGATCCGTTGGCCGCGGCGGCGGCACACATCAGCAACGCCGCGGGAACCCTTGCCGACCTGCTGGGTGAGGACCGGCCGTTGCTGCACAGCACCGTCGGATACCTCGAGGGCGTCCAGCAGCCGATAATAGGCGAGCTGCCGACTCTCGACGAGGTGTTGCGCAAGCTGCCGGACGCATACCGGATCATCGGCCGTGCCGGCGGCACATACGGCGACTTCTACAACTTCTATCTGTGCGACATCTCGCTGAAAGTCAACGGATTACAGCCAGGCGGTCCGGTACGCACCATCAAGCTCTTCGGGCAGCCCACCGGGAGGTGCACGCCGCAATGAGAACCCTGACGGAATTCAACCGGGGCCGGGTGGGGCTGATGGGAGTGGTGGTCACCCTACTCGTAGTTGGTGTGGGGCAAAGCTTTACCAGCGTGCCGATGCTGTTCGCCACACCCACCTACTACGCGCAATTCGTCGACACGGGCGGCATCAGCGCGGGCGACAAGGTGGAAATCGCCGGGGTGGAAGTCGGTCTGGTGCGCTCGCTGGCGATCCGCGGCGACAGGGTCCTGATCGGATTCTCGTTACCCGGCAGGACAATCGGGATGCAAAGCCGTGTAGCGATTCGCACGGATACCATACTTGGCCGCAAGAATATGGAGATCGAACCGCGCGGTTCAGAGCCGTTGCAGCCCAACGGCTTTCTTCCATCGGCGCAGACCACCACGCCATACCAAGTCTACGATGCGTTCGTCGATGCCACAAAGGCGGCGGCGGGCTGGGACATCGACGCCACCAAACGTTCGCTGAAGGTGTTGTCGGAGACCTTCGATCAGACCGCTCCGCACCTGAGTGCCGCCCTCAATGGTGTCAAGGCGTTCTCCGACACCATCGGCCAGCGTGGCGAACAGCTTAAGCAACTGCTGGCGAACGCCAACAAGGTCGCTCGCGTGCTCGGCGACCGCAGCGAACAGGTCAACGGGCTGCTGGTCAATGCCAACACTCTGCTGGCCGCGTTCAAGCAACGCAGCCAGGCGCTGAGCATTCTGCTGAGCAACGTGTCGCAGGTGTCGACCCAGGTGTCCGGCCTGATCAAGGAAAACCCCAACCTCAACCATGTGCTGCAGCAGTTGAGCACGGTCAGCGACGAGCTGGTCAAGCGCAAGAAGGATCTGGCCGATGTGCTGATACTGCTCAGCAGGTATACCGCCGCCCTGACGGAGGCCGTCGGTTCCGGGCCGTACTTCAAGACGATCGTGGCGAATTTGCTGCCCCCACAGGTCCTTCAGCCGTGGGTCGACGCGGCGTTCAAGAAGCGGGGTATCGACCCCGAGGAGTTTTGGCGCTCTGCCGGGCTGCCGGCATTCCGGTTCCCCGACCCCAACGGCACCCGGTTCCCCAACGGCGCGCCGCCGCCGGCGCCGCGGGTGCTGGAGGGTACGCCGGATCATCCGGGACCCGCCGTGCCGCCAGGATCGCCGTGTTCGTACACGCCGCCCGCTGACGGCCTGCCGCGGCCCGGAAATCCGTTGCCCTGCGCGGTTCCTGATCAGGGCCCGTTCGGCCCTGTCCCAGGTGGTTTTCCGGCGCCGCTCGACGTCGAGACGTCGCCGCCGAACCCCGATGGGCTACCGCCGGCACCAGGTATGCCGATCGCGGGCCGGCCGGGTGAGACGCCGCCTGCCGTGCCCGGCACTCCGGTGCCGCTGCCGGCGAACGCGCCTGCCGGGAGCACGCACCGAGCCGCTGGGGCCGGTCGCCGGTCCTAACCCCCCGCCGCCGACCCCGCCACCGGGTCCGCCGCCGGGCCACGCACCACCGGGGCCCGGGCCGCAGTTGCCGGCGCCGTTCATCACGCCCGGCGGGGCAGGAGGTAGCAGCCAATGAGCACCATCTTCGACATCCGCAACCTCCGCCTGCCGGATGTGTCTCGCAGGGTGATATTCATCGGAGCGTTGGTGGTGATTCTGGGTATCGTCGGGGCGCTCGCGGGAGTACAGCTCTACAGAAAACTGACCAGCACTTCTGTGGTCGCGTATTTTTCCGAGGCGATTGCGCTATACCCAGGCGACAAAGTTGAGATCATGGGTGTGCGGGTCGGTTCGATCGACAAGATCGAACCGACCGGTGACAAGATGCGAATTACCTTGCACTACAGCAACAAGTACAAGGTGCCTGCCAGCGCCGTCGCGTCGATCCTCAACCCCAGCCTGGTGGCCTCGCGCACCATCCAGCTGTCACCGCCCTACACCGGTGGGCCGGCGCTGAATGACGGCGCGGTGATCCCGATCGAGCGCACCCAGGTGCCCGTCGAGTGGGATCACCTGCGCGACTCCATCAACGGGATCCTCCGGCAGCTCGGACCGACAGCGGAACAGCCGAAGGGACCGTTCGGCGAAGTCATTGAATCCGCGGCAGACAACCTGGCCGGCAAGGGCAAACAGATCAACGAAACCCTGAACAGCTTGTCGGATGCGTTGACCGCGCTGAACGAGGGCCGAGGGGACTTCGTCGCAATCACGCGAAGCCTGGCGCAGTTCATCAGCGCGCTGTACCGCAACGATCAACAGTTCGTCGCACTCAACGACAACCTGGCCCAGTTCACCGACTGGTTCACCAAGTCCGACCATGACGTGGCCGACACGGTTCAGCGCCTCGACGACGTGCTCGCTACTGTCCGAAAGTTCTTGAGCGACAATGGATCCGTGCTGGCTCGCGATGTCAACAACCTCGCCGACGTGACCACCACGATCCTGCAACCCGAGCCGCGGGACGGCCTGGAAACCGCGCTACACGTACTGCCCACTTTTGCGGGCAACTTCAACAACATCTACTACCCGCTGCACAGCTCACTGGTGGGCGTGTTCGTGTTCCCCAACTTCGCGAACCCAATTCAGTTCATCTGCAGTGCCATCCAGGCCGGCAGCCGACGGGGGTATCAGGAATCCGCCGAGCTGTGCGCGCAGTATCTGGCGCCGGTTCTGGACGTCATCAAGTTCAATTACCCGCCGTTCGGCGCGAACTTCTTCGGCTCCGCGGCCACCTTGCCCAAGGAGGTGGCCTACGCCGAGGAGCGGCTGCACCCGCCGCCCGGGTACAAGGACACCACCGTCCCAGGGATCTTCTCGCGGGATACACCGTTTTCGCACGGCAACCATGAACCGGGCTGGGTCGTCGCGCCGGGGATGCAGGGCACGCAGGTTCAGCCGTTTACGGCGAACATGCTGACCCCGGAATCGCTGGCCGAGCTGATGGGTGGTCCGGACAACGCGCCACCGCCGCCGGGGACCAACCTGCCCGGACCGCCGAACGCCTATGACGAGACCAATCCGTTGCCGCCGCCGTGGTACCCACAGCCCGGGCCGCCACCACTGCCCGCGGCAAGCACCGCCGCACAGACAGGGCCGGGCCAGTGAGGCGCGGCGTGAGCGCGGTGATGCGACTGATCGTCGGCGCCGGTCGCCGCGGACTGGTGTTGTTAATCGCCTTTTTAATGGCCCCAGTGGTGTTGACGTCGTGCACCTGGCGTGGCATAGCCAACGTGCCGCTACCGATCGGCCGTGGCACGGGTGCGGGTCACATGACGATCTACGTGCAGATGTCCGACACGCTGGCGCTGAACACCAACAGCCGGGTAAGGGTCGCCGACGTATGGGTCGGCACGGTTCGTGACATCAGGCTGAAGAACTGGATCGCGACACTGACGCTGGACGTTGATGCGGCCGTGAAGCTCCCGGCGAACGCGACCGCGAAGGTCGGCCAGACCAGCCTGCTGGGCACGCAGCACGTCGAGCTGGCCGCGCCGCCAAACCCGTCACCGCAGCCGTTGAAGAACGGCGACACCATCGGCCTGATGAACTCCTCGGCCTACCCCACCGTCGAACGGACGTTGGCCAGCGTCGCGGTGATCCTCAATGGTGGCGGCATCGCGAACCTCGACCTGATCCAAACCGAGATCCTCAACATCCTTGACGGCCACGTCGATCAGTTCCGCGAATTCCTCGGGCGGCTGGACACATTCACCGCCGAACTGAACCGCCAACGCGGCGACCTCACTCGCGCAATCGACTCGACCAACCAACTGCTGACGATCATCGCGAACCGCAGGGACACGCTGGATCGGGTGCTCACCGACATCCCACCTCTGATCGGGCATTTCGCCGATACGCGCGACCTGTTCGCCGACGCCACCGAATCCCTGGGGCGGTTCAGCGACGTCGCCAACCGGGCGCTGGCCGATACCCAGCCCAACCTGCGCCAGAGCCTGCAGTCGCTGCAGCGACCGTTGATCCAACTCGGCCGGGCCGCGCCGTATGTGGTGGACGCGTTGAGGTTGGGCCTCACAGCGCCGTTCAACATCGACGACGTATCGAAGGTGATCCGCGGCGACTATGTCAACGTGTCGGGCGCGTTCGACCTGACGCTATCCACCATCGATAACACGACGCTGAGCGGAACAGGGTTGTCCGGGGCGTTGCGGGCGCTCGAGCAGGCGTGGGGACGGGACCCCGCCACCATGATCCCGGATGTCCGGTATACGCCGAACCCGAATGACGCCCCCGGAGGACCGCTGGTGGAGAGGGGCGAGTGAAAGATGCTGACTCGCCTCATCAAAACCCAGTTGGTGTTGTTGGTGGTGTTGGCGGTTGCCGCGGTGGTGGTCCTGGGCTGGTACTTCCTGCGGATACCCAGCCTTGTCGGCATCGGTCGATACACGCTCTATGCCGAATTACCTCAGTCCGGGGGACTTTATCGAACCGCCAACGTCACGTATCGGGGCATCACCATAGGGACCGTCACCGCCGTCGAACCAACCGAGCGCGGCGCGCGGGCAACGATGAGCATCGACACTGGCTACCAGATCCCCACCGATGCATCGGCCAATGTGCACTCGGTGTCGGCGGTCGGCGAGCAGTACCTTGACCTGGTGTCGAGCCGCACCGGCGGTCCGTACCTGGCCAATGAGCAGACGATCACCAAGACCACGGTCCCCAGCCAGATCGGCCCGGCGCTGGACGCCGCCAACCGCGGATTGGCGGCGCTGCCCAAAGACAAGGTGGCATCACTGCTACACGAGACGTCACTGGCCGTGGGCGGGCTGGGACCATCGCTGCGGCGCCTGGTCGACGCCACCCAGGCGATCGCTCACGACTTCAGGGGCAGCATCGACGACATTGACGACATCATCGCGCATTCGGCGCCCATCATCGACAGCCAGGTCAATTCCGGT
The DNA here is from genome assembly GCA_963730415.1 of uncultured Actinomycetota bacterium. Classification (GTDB taxonomy): domain Bacteria; phylum Actinomycetota; class Actinomycetes; order Mycobacteriales; family Mycobacteriaceae; genus Mycobacterium. Next base: position 39,009 of record CAVSSC010000032.1, read on the forward strand.
GACGACATCGCGCGCTGGGCCGCTAATCTCAACACTCTGGCCGCGCAGACCGCGCAGCAGGATCAAGCCCTGCGAAGCATTCTGGCCAACGCGGCGCCGACCGCCGATCAGGTCAACGCCACGTTCAGCGACGTGCGGGATTCGTTACCGCAGACGCTGGCCAATCTCGAGGTCGTGATCGACATGCTCAAGCGCTACCACAATGGCGTCGAGCAGGCGTTGGTATTCTTGCCGCAGTCAGCTGCGATCGCCCAGTCGGTTACCGCGGAATCTCCCGGCCAGGCGTCACTCGGCGCCGGCGCCCTGTCCTTCAACCAACCACCACCGTGCCTGACCGGCTTCCTGCCGGCATCGCAGTGGCGGGCCCCGGCCGACACCAGCACCGCGCCGCTACCGGCCGGCACCTACTGCAAGATCCCGATGGACGCGACGAATGTGGTTCGCGGAGCACGCAATTACCCGTGCGTGGACGTGCCCGGTAAGCGGGCGGCGAGCCCTCGGGAGTGTCGCAGCAACGAGCCCTATGTGCCGCTGGGTACCAACCCCTGGTACGGAGACCCGAATCAGATCCTCACCTGCCCCGCGCCGGCCGCCCGTTGTGACCAACCGGTGAAGCCGGGACAGGTGATTCCGGCGCCGTCGGTCAACAATGGCCGCAACCCGCTGCCCGCCGATCAGGCGCCCGGCACACCGCTGCCGGTCAGCGATCCGTTGCAGCGACCGGGGTCGGGCACCGTCCGCTGCAACGGGCAGCAACCCAACCCCTGCGTCTACACCCCGAGCGCGGCTCCCACGTCGATCTACGACGTGCAGAGCGGCTTGGTCGTAGGCCCCGACGGTGTGGTTTATTCCGTTGAGAACTCTAGGAATACTGGAGAGAACGGGTGGAAGGAGATGCTGGCGCCGGCCCGCTGAATCCCAGCCCGCAGCGTGACTCGTGGGATGGAGGTGCCAAAGCCGGTCTTCGTCAGCCCGCTCCGGCTTCCCGATCCGAATCGGGCATGCCGCTCTCCTCGCTGTGGCCGGCGTGCGCACGCCAGTTTTGGTATCCACGACGCGCAGCGAATGCGCCGACGATGGCGCTCGCGCACCACACCACTATCGCCGCATATGCCAACGGCGACGACAGGTGCCCGATCGAGGCGCCCAGCGCGGTGTAGACGAATGCTCGGGGCACCGAACCGATTAACGCACCAACGGCCATCTGCCACAACGGAACTCCGAAGGCCCCGAACGCATAGGACGCGAGCGCATCGGATATGCCGGGGATGAAGCGCTGGCCGACGACCGCCCACAGTCCGCGTCGTCCGATCAGCGTGTCGATGCGGTCGGCGCGTGTCGTCCCCAGCAGCGCCCGTGCGCTGTCCCGGCCAGCACGGCGGCCGACGAGGCTCGCGACGGTCGCGGTACCCACCGTCGCGCCCAGCGTGACGCAGATACCCAGTACAGGACCGAACAGCAGGCCGCTGCCCGCGGCCAGAATCGAGCCCGGCACGAACAACGCGCCAAGGACGGCCGACACCACGACGTAGGTCGGCGGTGCCGCCGGCCCCGTCGCCGAGACCGTGCGCCGGACCTGCTCGACGTCGATGACTCGTGCGACGGCTACCAGGTAGAACATGCCGAGCAGGAAGCCGGCGAACACGGCGAGCCGCACGATGTGACGTCGTCGGGACGTCGATGAGGAACCGTCGTTGTCGTCCATGCTGACCGTGATTCTTCCGTACCGGGAAGGCCGGGCAGCTGCCCTCAGCGCTTCAACATTCGCGCGAGAACCCGCAAGGCCAATGGAGTCGGCACGAACCGGGAAGACCCCAGCGTGAACCGCACCTGCGGTCCGCCCGGGACCACCGACCCGCGACCACGGTCGGCGGCTTTCAGGGCGTCGGCGACCACACGCTCGGCGGAAACCTGGGCGAATGCCGGTAGCCGGTTCACCAGGTAATCGGCGTCGTTGGTCGCCTGAAACTCCGTCGGCACCGGGCCGGGGCAGACCGCGGTGACCGTCACACCGGTGCCGGCGACCTCGGCGTTCACCGCCTCCGACAACCACAGCACATACGCCTTCGCGGCGGCGTAGCCGGCGTTGTACGGCGCTGGCTGGAATCCCGACACCGATGACAGGTTGATGATCGCGCCGCGACCGCGGTCGACCATGCCGGGCAGGTAGCGCAGCATCAGGTCCGCCACCGCCTCGACATCGACGCGCAGCATCTGCAGTTCCTTGTCGCGACCTTCGGCGCCGAACTTCGTGTAGATGCCCAGGCCCGCATTGTTCACCAGCAGGTCGACTTGCGCACCCAGCTCGTCGACACGGGCGGCCAGCCGGTCTCGGTCCTGCGGAACCGCGAGATCGGTACCAACCGCGACGGCGTGCTTGTCGCCGCCCAGCTCCGTGCACAACGTTTGCAGCCGGTCCTCCCGGCGGGCAGTGACGACGACGCGGTAGCCGCGGGCCACGAGTTGACGGGCGAATTGTTCGCCAATGCCTGAGGATGCGCCGGTGACCACGGCGACCGACCCTGCTGATGGCGGCGGAAGTGTCATGTAGGGCGAGCCTAGGTGGCGTTAGGGTCTGTCGCAAGCTTTCTTTTCTTAATTGAATAGCGCTGTGTAGCAACGACATAGCCTAGGTCACGCGGCGACCGAGGAGATCGTGACCAAGTTCAAGTAGGCGATGTGGCCTGCAGCCGCTGCCGCAACCCGGTGGCCCGCACCGCCCGACGCTCGATCGCGGCCCGTACCGAAGCCTCGGAACCCACCACCCGTACCTTTGCCTTCGCCCGCGTCACCGCTGTGTAGAACAACTCCCGGGTCAGCAACCGCGAATCCTCCGGCGGCATGAGCACTGTCACCTCGTCGGCCTGGCCGCCCTGGCTTTTGTGGATCGTCATGGCGTGCATCGTCTCCACGTCGCCAAGGCGGCTGGTCGCGAAGTCGAGCGGGCCGGTCGCGCTGGCGATGACGGCCCGTAGACCTTCCGGTCCGGCCACGGTTACCCCGGTGTCCCCGTTGTAGACGCGCAGCCCGTAGTCGTTCGCCGTCACCAGCAGCGGGCGGCCGGCGTACCACTCCGACCACGCCGGCTGGCCCGTCTCCTCGGCAATCCACTTCTGCACCTGCGCGTTCCAGTGCGCCACGCCGAAAGGCCCGCGACGGTGCGCGCACAGCAACCGGTGCTCGTCCAGCGCCGCCAACGCGACATCGGCAGCGCCCAGCACAGCGGCTTCTCGCAGCCGCAACGCATGCGGCACCACAATCGAACGCAACCGTTGGGTGGGGTCGTCACCCTCCGCGAACTCGATGTACTCAATGTGCTCATCGCCCGACCGCAGCAGCGCCAGCACCCGATCCGCGTCGCCCACCCGGATCGCATCGGCCAGCGCGCCGATGGATGCTCCGAACCGGTGCGAGGTCCGCAGCGCCGCCACCCGCACGTCGTTGCGTCCCGACAGCCCCTCCACAAGATCGGCCAGCACCGCACCCGCCTCCACCGACGCCAGCTGGTCGGCATCACCGACCAGCACCAGCCTGGCGTCCGGGCGCACCGCCTCCAGCAGCCGCGCCATCAGCGTCAACGACACCATCGACGTCTCGTCGACCACAATCACGTCATGCGGCAACCGATTTGTGCGATCGTGCCGAAATCGCGCCGAGGTACCCGGTTTGGAACCGAGCAACCGATGCAACGTCACCGCGCTCAGTCCGCCCAGCCGCGACCGATCGGCGGCGTCGAGGTTGGCCACCTCATGCTGCACCGCCTCCTGCAGGCGCGCAGCCGCCTTCCCCGTCGGTGCCGCCAGCGCGATGCGGGGCCGCGACCTACCTGCGAGCTCCGCCTGCTCGGCCACCAGCGCCAGCAGCCGCGCGACCGTGGTCGTCTTGCCGGTCCCGGGACCGCCCGTGAGCACCGTGACCGCTTGTGACAGCGCGATTTCGGCCGCCTCGCGCTGCTCCTGGAACCCAGCCGGAAAAAGTCGTTCGGTGGGGGGCAACTCGACTGCCGGCCTGCGCACCAGCAGCGCCAGCAAGTCGTCGCACACCTGCTTCTCCTCGAGCCAATACCGATCCAGGTAGAGCAGCCGGTCGGCATAGAGATGCAGCACCGGCGGCGCACCGAGCAACGGGCTGGCGCGCACCGCCGCCAGCCATGCCACACCCTGCGGCCACGGCAACTCGTCGGCGCCCACAACCCCCGCAATCGTCGACAGGTCCACGCACACCGACCCACCCCGCAGCGCGCGCACCACCAGGGCCACCGCCAGCGCCACCCGCTCGTCGGGCTCCTTGCCTAGCGCGCAAACCCGGTTCGCCACAAGCACATCGGAGACATCCAGCACACCGGCCTCGTTGAAGGCGCGCAGTAGGCCGCTCACCGCGATGGCGACCTCGACGTCCGTTACCGTCATGCCGCCTGCCTTCCCTCATCGAGCAGATCCGACAGCGCCACCACCAACTCAGCAGGCGGGTTCCAGCTGAACACCCCGGTCGGGTGTCCTTCATAGACCGGCGTGTCGACACCGCACATGCCTCGCACGAACAGGTACAGCACCCCACCCAAGTGCCGAGCCGGGTCATAGCCGGACACCCGCCACCGCAGAAACCGATGCAGCACAACGATATACAGCAAGGCCTGCAGCGGGTAGTCCGAATGCAGCATCGCCTCGACCAACCGTGGAAAGCTGTAATCGCCCGCGGTGTCGCCCAAGTGATTGGTCTTGTAATCGGCCACCACATAGCGTGCCTGAGGCACCCGCAGCACTACGTCGATCGACCCGGCCAAATACCCTCGCAGCGACTGATCACCCAACCCGGCTGACATCAGCCGATCGGCGTACGCCGCCAGTGGATCGCCGGCGGGCAGATGCAACCGCAGCATCTCGCCGACGTCGGACACCGACACACGCGGAGCGGCGCCGCGCAGATCGCCTCCGGCCAAAGGGATCTCGAAATCCAACTCCCGCAAACGATCCCGCACCCCGATCTGCCGCAGCGTCAAGCCCCCCGCCAACGGGCCCAGCGGTGTGTCGTGCATCGGCACCAACGCGGCGGCCAGCTCAGCGGCGTCTACGTCGACGGACCACCACGCGCAGTGCCGTTGCACCTGCTGCTGCAGTTCGGCAGCCAAATCGACAACACCGGGATCGGCGGTCTCCAGCACCGCGTGCACCAGGGAACCGAACGCCGCACCGGCGGGCATGGCCGCCAGCGGGGATGCCAGATCTATGGCGTCGTGCCCGGGCGCGGGCGCGGGCGCGGTGACGACGACCGCCTCCACTTCGTCGTCGCGTACGCCCACCTCGGGCTCGCTGGCTACCCGGACCGCTTCGGCGCCACGCACCAGGGCCGAATACGAGGTCCGCCGCCACGCGGTGTCGATCGCACGGTGAAAGTGTCGCACCGCTAAACGCCCCGGAGCCAAGGGCTTTTCCACCGCAATGGGGGAGCCGATCACCGATTCCTCCACCGCTGGCCCGCCAGCGGCCTCCCACCGCTTGAACACCGTCCAGGCGTCCTCGTCGGCGATGCGTGGCGCGCACCGATCCGGCACCTCCGACTCACCCATGCTGCGGCCGCGCAGCAGCCGCGACAGCCCGCCGCTGACTTCGTCTTTGGTTGGCGCCCACCATGCCACCACCTGCGAGCATGCCCGGGTCAGCGCGACGTAGGTGAGCCGTATGTTGTCGCGCGCCGCCTCGAGGCGGTTCAGCTCCTCGACCGCCTGCCGCTGCGGGCTCTGTCCCTTGCCGCCGATGTACAAGCAGCGGGTGTCGGTGCCGTCGTGATAGAGCAAGATGTCGTCGCTGCGGACATAACGGTTGAACGCGAACGGCAAGTACACGATCGGAAACTGCAGACCCTTGGCCACGAAGACGGTCATGATCTGCACCGCCTCGGCGTCGCTGTCCAGGCGGCGGTTACGTTCGGTGACACCGGTGCGGGTGTCGCACTGGTGCCGCAGCCAGTCACGCAGCGCCGCCAGGCCGAGTCGCTCGCGATGTGCGGTCTCGTGCAAAAGCTGCGCGATGTGCGCCAGGTCGGTCATGTGCCGTTCGCCGCCATGCTGGCCGAGTACCCGGCGGCCCATGCCGCCTACCTGTGCGGCCTCGAACACTGCTGCCACGCCGCGCAACCGCGCGTGGTTTGCCCACTCCCGCAGCGTGCCAGCCACTCGGTCGGTCAGCGTGTCACCCTCGGCGGCAAGGGTTTCCGCAGTCTCGCCGAAGAACATCGTGCACGCGGCGGCGCGGACCAGCCCGCTACGCTGGGGTGCGTCGAAGGCCTCCAGCAGGCAAAGCCAGTCCTTGGCGGCTGGCGATTCGAATACGTCGGTGTCGCCGGTGTAGATCGCCGGGATACCGGCCGCGGCCAACGCTTGTCGGCACGCGCGCGCATCTTTGTGTTGTTCGACGATCACCGCGATGTCTCCGGCCCCGACGCGACGGCCGTCATACGTGGCCCCGCTGGCTAGCAGGGCCGCGATGTCGGCGGCGAGGTCGGCGGGAATATGTTGGCGCAGCGCGTCGATCGGGATGTTGTCGGTGCCACCGTAGCCGACGGTGGGCCTTTTGACGACACGCAGCCGAAACGGCGCGTTGTGCGGCGCCCCGGCCAGTCGGTGCCGGTCGTGGTGCGCATCGATGTCGTGTACGACGATCTCGCGATGACCCATTGTCGCGCCGCCCAGCACGATCTGCAGGCTGTCGACGAGCACCTTGTCGCTGCGCCAGTTGACGCCCAACGTGTAGCGGGTATCGGCGGTGCGGGCCGCCTTCAGGTAGGTGTGGATGTCGCCGCCGCGGAAACCGTAGATGGCCTGCTTCGGATCGCCGATCAGTATCAGCGTCGACTGGCCGCTGAACGCGCGCTCGAGCACTTGCCACTGGATGGGATCGGTGTCTTGAAACTCGTCGACCAGCACAGTCCGCCAGCGCCGATGCATCCGGTCGCGGGCCGAGGAGTCTGCTGGCTCAAGGGCTTTGGCCAGCCGGGTGAGCAGGTCGTCATAGCTGAGGATGCGCAGCCGGCGCTTGCGGTGTTCGAGTTCTGCGACCACCTCGTTGGCAAAGCGCAACCGGACTCCGGCTTCGCTGTCCGGATCGGGATCGATCGGGCGCAGCTGGGCGCACGGGTCGCCCTCGACCGCGCGGGCCAAGGCGAGCGCCTGTTGGTAGCTCAGCACCGGATCCTGTTCTTGACTGCCGAAGTCCGCGAGGTAGAGGTCGTCGACGATCTCGCTGACCAGATCTTCGAGGCTCTCCTCCAGCCTGACGCCGCTGGCGGTATCACCGGCGACACCAAGTGATTTCAGCACCGAACCGCAAAACTCATGCGTGGTCGCGATGGTGGCTGCGTCGAAGTTCGCCAGCGCGTCCCGTAGCCGCGCTCGCCTGGTTGCGCGTTGGTCATCACTGCCGCGCACCAGGTGCTCGACGAGGTCGCTGCCCACGGGTAGGCGACCATCGAGTACCGAAACCGCCTCGGAAATCTGGCCGCGCACCCGTTCGCGAAGCTCGCGGCTGGCCGCACGATTGAAGGTGATCAAAAGCATTTCGCCGAGCGTCATCTCGGTCTCGGCGAGGTAGCGGGTGACCAGACCGGCCAGTGCATACGTCTTGCCGGTGCCGGCACTGGCCTCCAGCACAGTGGTGGAGCCCGCTATCGGCAGCGGGCCCAACAGGTTGAAGCGATCCATCACAGGCTCCCTTCGGCGGCCAGCACCGGCAGCCACAGCCGGGCGGCGAGCGCGCCCAGCCGGGTGTCTTCCCCGGGCATCTGTTCGCCTGGACGCGGCGGACCGAGCAGCTGGTCGAACGCAGGGTTCTCGCCCCAGACCCGCACGTGGGCTCGCTCAGCGTCCTCACCGGTATGAAACCTTTTGGTCTGCCACTTCGCCTGGGCGGCCGGGTACGGCTCGTCGCCGTCGCGGCGTGCCTCGGCCCACGCCCACGACGTCTTCAACGGCAGTGGGAGCGGCTCTCGCCTCCCCGCGTCGTACAACGCCACCAGGTCGGCCAACACGGCCACCGGGTCCGGCGGCGGCGCGAATAATCGCGTCGCGATCCGGTTTTTGCTCTTCCCGCGGCCGATGCAGAGCGCCGTCCAATCGCGTCCGGGATGCTGCGCCGCCAGCGCAACCAAACCGATCCACGACGCCAGCACATGCTTAGGCGCCAGCTTTGAGTAGGTCACCGACACCATGCGCTCGCCGAACACCGGTGCGACGGTCCCGGTGAGCCGGCGCCCGCCACCGAGGTCCACGTCGACGTCATGTACATCGCCGGCAACCGTCCTGTGCTGCAGCGCGGCTATCGCCAGATCGCATGCGCGATCGCGGATCTCCTTCGCCTTGCGCACACCGAGCCGGCCGGGCGGTAAGGTTCCGCGACGCCACTCTGCGTGGGCGGCGGTGTCGGGATGCATGCCGCGCAGCATGTCGCGCAACATCCGGTCGCCGACCGTCCACTCTTGCAGCGCGTCGATTTCGACCGGCATCGCGTCCTCGACTTCTTCGACGTCCCATGGCAGCGCGCAATCAAGCGCGCGGAAGAACCCTTTGACCGGGTCTTTGAAGAAGTCGAGCAGATCGGCAAGCGCGACGTCATCAGCAGGCGGTGCGGGTAGTGGTTCGGCGATGAATGGTTTTGGCTCGCAGCGCGTTCCGGCGGCGGCCTGGGCTGCGGTCAGTGCCGCGGGGTCGAATGTGAATGCGGTGCCGGGCACCAGCTTTCCGGGTTCGACGTTCTTGACGTCGAACGGCTGCAACGGGTGCTTGGTCACGATCCGCTCGTGCACCGGCATTCCCGCGGTTTGGTCGAGCGCGTCGATCAGCTCAGCGAGCGGCACCGCGGGTGGATGCGGGTGACCGGTGTGTTCGTCGTTGCCGGTGTAGGTGATCACCAGCGTCTCGGTGGCCGCACACACCGCGTCAAGGAGCAATTGGCGGTCCTCGGAACGGATGTCACGCTCACCGGTCATCGGCCTGCGGGCCAGCACGTCGTCACCGTCGACCCGATCAAGCCGTGGGAACACTCCGTCATCGAGCCCGACCAGGCACACCACCCGGTGCGGAACCGAACGCATCGGCACCATCGTGCACACGGTCAGCGTGCCGGTGCGGAAGTTGGCCCGGGTGGGGCGCCCCGCCAAATGGGCGGACAACAACTGGCGTATGTCGGGCAGCCGCAGCAGCATGGTGGCGCGGCCGCCGGCCTGCCCGACGACGTCGGCGAATTCGGATTGCAGCTGGGCTTCTTGCCAGGCGTCCTGGGAACGGGTGAGTAGGCTGACTCCGTCGGTCAATGCATCGAGCCATTCGGCTAACGGCTTTGCCCCGCTTAGCCTTTCGGCGATATAGTGCAACCGGTCGACGTATTCAGCCAACCGCCCGGCCAGCTCCACCTTGTCGCTGGCCACGTCATCGAGTGGCAGAGCGGTATCCAGCCAGGCTTGTGAGTCGTCGGACATCGCGACACCGGTCAGGATGCGGTCCATCCCGAAGCGCCAAGTGTTGTGGATGATGTGGTCCAGCCCGTACGGCGCGCGATGTTCTTTGTCGAATCCCCACCGGATGTTCGCTTCGCGGACCCAGTCGGTGATCTCGTCGAGGTCGTCGTCGGTGAACCCGAAGCGAGCCCGCACCGGTGCCGCTTGCGCGAGGTTGAGCACTCCGGTGGCGGTGGCGCGGCTGCCCGCGATGCTCAATAACTCGTCGGCCACACCGAGCAGCGGGTTGGTCTGCGTCAGGGAGCGGTCGGCCAGCTTAACCCTCAGCTGGTGGGCGGGGTGGCTGTCAGCGGCGGTCTCCCCGAGCCCAAAGCCGGCGACGATCAACGGGGCATACGTCTCGATGTCCGGACACATCACCACGATGTCGCGGGGCTCCAGCATCGGGTCGTCCTCCAGCAGGCCGAGCAGCACCTCACGCAGCACGTCGATCTGCCGCGCCGGGCCGTGACAGCTGTGCACCTGCACCGAGCGATCACCGGCGGCCAGCTTGCGGCCTGTCGGCCTGACTGCGTTGGCGGCGATGTCGGATTGCAACCAGCCCAGCAACGTGTTGGGTCTGGTTGCGGCGCTTTCGAAGCCCATGTATTCGTCGGTCGCGCGGCTGGCCGGCAGCGCCCGTTGCAGCTCACGCAGGTCGCGGCCCAGGGTTTCCAGCAGGGGGTGGTGGGCCGCACACCGGCTGCTGTCGTCGTATCGCGGCACCACGCCGTGGACGCCGGCGAGCCCTCGCCACAGCTCCTCGCTGGGATGCGGCAGCCACAGGTGCAGATCGTGGTGGGCGGACAACGCGTCGAGTAGCTCCACATCGGTGCACGCCAACCGGGTATGCCCGAACAGCGACAGCCGCGCCGGCAGGTCGGCCGGGCCTTCGCGCAGCCGGGCCAAGGTTTGCTCGTGCCGGATGTGCGGGGGAGCAACGCTCACGCTGGCCACCAGCGCCCGCCAGAGTTCCGGCTGCCAGGCCAGGTCGGTGTCGAGGTCACCCGGGTTGCCCTCCAGCCAATCGACGAGCAGTTGCGGACGTTGCCTGGCGTACGAGGCAAACAAGCCGGCCAGCCGGCGCGCCACCGAATAGCGGCGCCCGCGGCGAAGCTCGGCCTCCATCTCGGACGGCGCGAAGTGGCCCAAATGCGTTGCCAGCGTGCGACACCACGGCTCATCCAGCGAGCAATCGATCACCTCCAGCAGCGGCCAGGCCATGGCGTCCGGCGACCATGGGTCGTCGTCGGCGGTGCCGGTGATTTCGGCGATCAAGGAGCCGGGGCTCCGGAACTCCACCCCGGCACACACCCCGTCGCCGCCCGTTCCACGACCGAGCACATGCGACAGCCGCTGACCGAGCCAGCGCTCCACGCCGCGCGCCGGGACCAGTACCAGCTCCTGGGCGAACGGGTCGGTCAACGGATTGGCCAGCAGGGCGCCGAGACCGTCGGCGAGTAGATCGGTGCGCTCGGCACGGTGGAGATGAAGCGCCATTGCGGTGCCACGATAGACCCGGACACCGACGCCGTTCCACAGTTGACCGATCAGCCAGTCGACCAGGAGAGACCAGCATGACCCACCAGACGGCGTCCCCACGCCTGACGCCCAGGTTCGTCGAAGCCTTCGTCTACGCGGCGGACAAGCACGCGGGGCAGACACGCAAAGCCAGCGGAGTCCCGTACATTGGCCACCTACTGTCGGTGGCCGGGTTGGTCATCGAGGCCGACGGCACCGAGACACAGGCCATCGCCGCGTTGCTGCACGACGCCGCCGAGGACCAGGGCGGCCCACCGACACTGGCCGAGATCGGCCAGAAGTTCGGCGCTGATGTTGCGTCAATCGTCGAAGAATGCAGCGACACGTTAGAGACTCCCAAGCCGCCCTGGCGCGAGCGCAAGGAACGCTACATCCGCCACCTGCGCGAGGCATCAGACGACGCCGTGCTGGTCTCGTTGGCCGATAAGCTCGACAATGCACGTGCCATCCTGCGTGACTTCCGCGCGGAAGGAAACAACGTCTGGCAGCGTTTCAACGCCAAGGATCCGCGGCAGCAGTTGTGGTACTACCGGTCGCTGCTCGAGATATTCAGCCAGCGCACTGATAACTGGATGGTCGGCGAGCTTCGCGAGGTGATTGCCGCGCTCGAGCAAGCGATCGACCGCCAAGGTGGTTAGCGACAGGAGGGAACGAGATGGAAGCTTGGGACGCGATATGTGCTCGGCGCAACGTACGGCAATACAAGCCGGAGCCGGTAACAGAAGCGGACCTGAACCGTATCGCCGAAGCCGGCTGGCGCGCACCGTCGGCGAAAAACCGCCAGCCGTGGGACTTTGTCATCGTCACCGATCAGAGCCAGCTGCAAGAGCTGTCCACGGTCTGGCGAGGCGCCGGCCATATCGCTTCGGCCGCGGCCGCGATTGCGATCGTTGTGCCCGTCCCGCCGGACGAGCGCAGAGTGGTCACTGACAACTACGACGTCGGCCAGGCGACGATGGCGATGATGATCGCGGCCACTGACTTGGGGATCGGCACCGGCCATTCGTCGGTGGGGGATCAGCAGAAAGCACGCGCCATCCTGGGTGTCCCCGAAGACCATTTGGTGGCCTTCCTGCTCGGCATCGGATATCCCGCCGATCGTCCGCTCACCCCGATCCGCAAACCGAACCGGCGGCCCTTCGCCGAGGTAGTCCACCACGGGCGCTGGTGATCAACGGCTCATCGCCGCTGGCGATGTAAATCCCGCCACCCCTCGGCAATCCTGTGCCAGGCTGGAGCCATGGTCGGCGTTGGAGACGCGCTCAATTGGGCCAGGCAACAGATCATGGAGCGGGTGCCGCAGGCCGATCTGGACCAGCGCGACCCAGACTTCATCCGCGATCAGCTGCCCGGGACGTGGCTGCTGGCTTCGCTGTATTTCCGGGCCGACGTCCGCCGACTCGATCGCATACCACCGGAAGGACCGGTGCTGCTGGTCGGCAACCATAGCGGCGGCAACGTACCGCCCGACACGTTCGTCTTCACGTTGGCGTTCTGCTCGTATTTCGGGGTGGAGCGCCCGTTTTATCAACTCGCGCACAACCTGGTCACCCTGTACCCGCCGCTGCGCTGGCTTCGCAAGTTCGGCACCGTGGCCGCCAGCCCCGAAAACGCCCGGCTGGCATTGGAATCCGGGGCCGCCGTGCTGGTGTATCCGGGTGGCGATTACGAGGTTTTCCGCCCCTCGTGGCAGCGGCACGTTGTCGACTTCGGCGGCCGCAAAGGCTTCGTGCGGCTCGCCCGCGACACCGGTGTGCCGATCGTGCCCGTGGCCAGTGTCGGCGGCCAGGAGACGGCGTTGTTCCTCGGACGCGCCCAGTGGCTGGCCAAACTACTGCTGCTCGATAGGTTGGTCCGGCTCAAGAGTGTGCCCATCTCGCTGGCGCTGCCATGGGGGCTGAATGTCAGTGACCTGTTGGGACATATCCCGCTGCCTGCCAAGATCGTCATCGAGGTGCAGGAGCCGATCAAGGTGCACGACGACGACCAGGCGGTGTACGACGAAGTGATCGCCAGCCTGCAAGCCGGCGTCAATCGGCTCGCCGCCGAACGTCGATTCCCGGTGATCGGCTGATGCGCGTCGAACGGCGGATCATCGTCAAGGCGGATCGCGACACCGTGTGGAAGGTGCTCAGCGACCCGGATCGCTACCCCTCTTTCCTGCCTCACCTGGAGCGCTGGGAGACGCTGACCGAAGGCCCGGTCCGGGTGGGCGCCCGCTATACCGTGTTGTGGAAGATCGGCTCGATCCCGGTGGGGGGTGTCGCCGAAGTGGTGGAGTTCGACAGGGGGCGCGATCTGGCCTGGATCAACATCACCGGTGTGACCCAGCGCGGCCGGTTCCGGTTGCGCGATGCCGGTCCGGGTCGAACCGCCGTGACGTTCCGGCTTGCCTACAACTCAGAAGGCGGCCTGCTGGGCCTGATCGCCGACCGCGTCGCGGCCCGCTGGGTCGGCCGCTCGCTCGACGAGAGCCTGAAAAACCTTCGGCGCCTTGTCGAGTCGTAAGCTCGTGACTGTGCATGATCACCGGGGCGACTACGGAATCGACGGGTCTTTCCACACCATCTCGGCACGCGGGCAGGCCATGGGTATCGGCGCCCAAGCCACCGCCTTGGCCGTGTGGGCCGCGATCAGCTGGGCACGTGGCAAGCGGCTGACGGCGGCGCTGTCGGCAACATCGGCCGTCGGGCTGATCACGACGACGGCCTGGTACGTCTACGCAACGCGGTGGGGCAAGTTCGTTGTATGGGATCGGGTTCTCGACGACCTGCGACTGCGTGGCGATGAAACGCTGCTCGACCTCGGATGTGGGCGCGGTGCGGTGTTGCTTGCCGCGGCCAAGCGGTTGCCGCGGGGTCGTGCGATCGGCGTCGATCTCTGGCGTGCCGACCAGACCGACAACTCGCAGCAGGCCACGTTGGCCAACGCGGCAGCCGAAAACGTCGCCGATCGCATCGAGGTGCGCACCGCCGACATGACCGCCCTGCCGTTGGCGGACGAGAGCGTCGACGTGATCGTCAGCAGCCTGGCCATCCATAACATTGCGACGCACGCCGGTCGGCGGCAGGCGCTGGACGAAGCGGTTCGCGTGCTGCGACCGGGTGGTCGGCTCGCGATCGCGGACCTATGGGAGACCCGTCAACACGCCGAGCATTTACGGGAACTCGGCTGGCTGCATGTGCGGCGGCGCAACCTCGGATGGCGTATGTGGTACGGCGGCCCCTGGTTCTCCACACGCCTGGTCACCGCCCAAAAGCCCGGGTGAACCGGGATCATCTTCGCGTGCATGCTTGGGGATTATGAACAGAGATGAGATCACCGAACAGATCGTCGCAGCCCGACGCAGGCTTGGGCTGACGTGGCGGCAGCTGGCCGACGCCATCGGCAGGCCGGTGGTATGGACCACGTCGGCGTTGCTCGGCCAGCACCCGATTCCCGCTGAGCTCGCAAAGGTCCTCGTCCAGATGCTGAATCTGGACGAGTCGGTGCTGCCCGTGCTGGCGGCGCCACCCATGCGTGGCGGGCTGCCCACCGCGGTGCCGACCGACCCGACCATCTACCGCTTTTACGAGGCCCTTCAGGTCTACGGCGGCGCCATCAAGGAGCTGATCCACGAACAGTTCGGCGACGGCATCATGAGCGCGATCAACTTCAGCGTCGACCTGCAGAAGAAACCACACCCATCGGGCGATCGCGTTGTGGTGACCTTTGACGGGAAATTTCTTCCCTACCAATGGGTTTCGGCGGAGCGGTAGATGGCACTCAAGGGAGGCCAGCCGAAACTCGTGGATCTCGTGCTCTCCGGCGGGGGCGTCAAGTTCATCGGTCTGGTGGGCGCCATCGTCGCGCTGATGGATGCTGGATATTCGATCAAGAGAGTGTCAGGGGTTTCGGCCGGCTCGGTGGTCGCGGCGATCCTGGCGGCCGGGTCCAACGATGGCCAGCTGACCGGAGAGGAAGTGAAGGAACTCGCCTTCTCGGTACCGCTGCGCAAGTGGCGCGACGCGGGACCCGTCCCCTATCTCGGTGCTGCGTGGGGACTGGTAAGGGACACGAGCATGTACCGGGGTGACGTCGCCTACGACTGGATTCGGAGCGAGTTGAAGAACCTGGGTGTCACCTCCTTCGGTGACCTGATCCTCGACGAGGACCACCTGCTCGGGGGACGGCACTACAAACTGGTGGTCACCGTCGCTGACGTGACCACGGCACAGCTGGTGAGGCTCCCGTGGGACTACGCGCGGCTCTACGGTCTGGACCCCGATGAGCAGCTCGTAGCCGAGGCGGTGCGCGCTTCGATGGCCATCCCGTTTTTTTACCGCCCGGTCAAGCTGACCGGCGCCAGCGGGGCGACATCCACTCTCGTTGATGGTGGTGTGCTGTCGAACTTTCCGATCGACACCTTCGACCGGCCTGACGGCAAACCGCCACGCTGGCCCACGTTTGGGATCACGGTCTTACCGACGCCCACCGAGGGCATCGGTGCCGTGATGCCCGCGCTGAAACCCCTGCGTTTTTTTGAGCAGACGGCATTGCTGGAAAGCTTGCTCACCACCATGCTGGCAGGCCACGACCAGACCCACCTCAGCCAGCCGTGGGTTTCTGCCCGCGCAATCGCAGTCGAATCGACCAATGTGGGCGTGCTCGACTTCGATGTCGGCAGAGGGCGCTTGGAAGAGCTCTACGAAAACGGCTATGCGGCGGCGCAGGTCTTCCTGTCCAGCTGGGATTGGCCGGCATATCTGGACCGGTTCCGGTGAACCGTCATGCCGCCGCAGGGTAAAGTGACGGCACGTCGCGCACGTGTCACACTGGCGGCGAGGAGGCGATGGGGACGCGGTGGCCAGGTATTACCGGCCACCGCGTTCGTTTCAGCGCTTACAGCCCGAACTCGGCTTCTATCCCGTCGATGCCGGCGCGGATGGCCTTGAGCGCGTCGGCACGAGCACGCAATTTGGTCGCGGCGTGGGCGTGCTGGTGCAGGCCGGCGAATTCCTTGGCGGCTTCTTCGGCGCGGCTGACCACGATCTCGTGCGGGACGATCTCGTCGACAAAGCCGGCGGCCAGCGCGGTTTCACCGAAGAACGTTTTCGCCAGCCCGGCGGCTTGCTGGTACGCCGATCGCGTCAACCGCAGCTTCATGATCTCCAAAGCCGCATAAGGGATGGTCATGCCGATCGCAACTTCGTTGGCCTGGATGTTGTACGCGTGAGCGGCCACCCGGTGGTCGCCGGACGACAGCAGGAACGCGCCCATCGCGATGGCATGGCCGGTGCACGCCATTACCACCGGCTTTGGGCAAGACAAGAGTCGATACGCCAGCTCGAATCCGCCTCTGAGCATGTCGATCGCCGGCTGCACCTCGCCGGAAGTCAGGATCTTCAGGTCGAATCCGCCACTGAACACCCGCTCATTCCCGGTGATCACCAGCGCCCCGACGTTGTCACGGTCGGCCTGGTCGATCGCTTCGTTGAGGGCCTGCTGCATCGTCGGGCCCAGCGCGTTGACTTTGCCGTCGTCCATCCGGATGACCGCGATGGAATCCTTGTGGTTGTAGTGGACCGGGCCGCTCATGGGTTGCTCCTTTGATACGGACAGCGGAGTCGATTGAATCAGATCGGCGTTTGGGCGACACCGGGCGGCCGAAGGTAGCCCGCCGTCACGCGGGCTGGCTGTGGTGTTTGCCCAGATCGTTTTCGGCGTTGCTCCAGCGCAGGCTCACATCGGTGGGCTCGTCGAGCTGGCGGGTGCGCCACCTGTCCTGCGTTTCTCGTACAGCGCCGTTGATTCGTTCAATCTCGCTGCGGAACACCTCGGGACGTGTTTCCTTGCTTGCGTAGTGGAAGTAGGTCAGCAGGCCGCGCAGCAGCTCCAGCTTCTGCTTTTCCCGCTTCGCCAGGTCATGAGTGGTCATCAGCTCGATGCGCTGGACGGGCGGCAGGGCATCCCAGTCCAGCACCACCTGGGTTTGCAGCGGAGAACGCTCGCGCTGCCAGAACCGCTGGCCGTGCGGCTTTTCGGGCCGGTCGTAGTAGCTCACGGCGCCGGTGAAGCGCGACTCGATGCCACTACCTATTTCGGCGCGGTCGAGCGCCGAATCCCACACCATGCGCCATTCCTGGCCAGGCGCCAGCACTGGCAACTCGCGGGGGAGCCGCAGTTCGACGACATCGGCGTAGCCGTTAGCGGCATGCTCGTATTCGGCCACCGTCGGCGGATTCAGAAACGAAAATTGGATGTCGTAAGCGGCGGTCTGGCCGAAATTCCTGACCACAAGTTCGATCACGTGCCAGTCGGCGGGATGCGGTTCCATGAACATCGCGACGTGCGGCCGCGTTTGCTCCGCGGCCAACCGACGGTTGCGTGTGATCTGCCGGTTTGTGAAGACCAGTGTGACGACAGCGATCGCAATCGCTGCCCACGCCGCCCACGCTATCCAGGTGCTGGACCCAACATGGGTGACCCCGCGCCAGCTGTCCTGGATCCACCCCATGGAATCCACCCTCCGCTTATATCACAGGGCTAGCCGCCGGATCGTCGTGACCGAGCGATTACTGCGCCCGTCAGCCGCCCATCAGCATTCGCCATTGGCCAAGATCTGCAGCTCGATACACGTAGTTGGAGCGCTTGACTTCGGACAGCGAAGCGCTCGGTTCAGCCGAATACCAGTGCCCTGGAAACACCGTCGGGTCACCCGGAAGGGTCGCGAGCTGCTGCAGGCTGCGGTACATCTCGTCGGAGTCGCCACCGGGAAAGTCGGTGCGCCCGCAGCCCTCCAGGAACAACGTGTCACCGGCGACGAGGCGGCCGTCGAGCAGAAAGCACTGGCTGCCGGGCGTGTGACCAGGAGTGTGCAGCAACTCGATTTCGATATCGCCAATGCTGACCTTATCGTGGTTCTCATGGCTGGTGAGGTCGCTGAGGCTAATCCCGGTAACTCGCGAAACCCACAGCGCCTCATGGGTATTGACGTGCACCGGCACAGGTGCCCTTTCCAGCAGCTCGGCCAGGCCGTTCAGCGCAAAGCCCATCATCGATCCGCCCACGTGGTCGGGGTGATGGTGGGTCACCAGCACCCCGGACAGGTGCATGCCGTCGGCCTCGAGCGTGTCGAGTAGATCGCCGGCAGCGTACGCGGGGTCGACCAACACGCAGTCCCCGGTTTGACGGTCGCCGATCAGGTAAGCAAAGTTGCGCATTTGCGTCGCGAACATGTCGCCAGCAGCGAAGTCGCGACCGGAGAGCAGTTGACGGAAGTACAGCCGGTCCTGTGACACGTGACCAGACTAGGACTTGCTTTATCAGCGGTCCGCCACGACTTCGTATTCACCGCACGGGCACCGGCGCTCAGACGACCGCAGCGCTGCGCAAACTTTGCCGGACACCGCCGGTAAGCACCGGTCGGGCGTGTCTCTGGTGGCTATTGTTGGCGCATGAAGAAGAAGGTCGAACTCGAGATTGACGACGATCTGCTCCAAGAGGCGATACGCCGTTTCCATCTGGCTGACGCGCGCGAGGCCGTCCATCTCGCGTTGCGGACCCTGCTCAGTGAGGGCGATGCCGCTGAGGAGGACGATGAGTACGACGAGTTCAGCGACCTCAGTGCCTGGCAACCTCGCCGCAGCGGCGACAGCGGGTGATCCTCTTGTCCACTCAATCGTCGGAAGAATCCCATAATCTCGAGCAACTCCCGCAGGGCGTTGCCCGTGGTTTGGTGGCGTTGCGAGCCAGGCTGTACCCTCTTTTAGGCCCGCGGCACGACTGGTCGCTTCGGGTGAACGGCCCCCTTAGCTCAGTCGGTAGAGCGTTTCCATGGTAAGGAAAAGGTCAACGGTTCGATTCCGTTAGGGGGCTCGGCGGACGCCGAGCAGGCTGGCGGCGCGTACCCGAGGCGATGTAGCTCAGTCGGTTAGAGCGAACGACTCATAATCGTTAGGTCGCCGGTTCGAGTCCGGCCATCGCTACAACACAACAACGCTGTAAGAAAGAAACGGATATGGCTTCCAGTACCGATGTGCGGCCGAAGATCACCTTGGCATGCGAGGTGTGCAAGCACCGTAACTACATCACCAAGAAGAACCGCCGCAACGATCCCGACCGGATGGAGCTGAAGAAGTTCTGCCCCAATTGCGGCAAACACCAGCCACACCGCGAGACACGCTAGCTGGCCCACGAGCATTTGATCAGACTGACTAGGTAGGTTCTAGACCCGTGGCGTTGACCGCAGACATCGTCGGGATGCACTATCGCTATCCCGACCACTACGAAGTGGAGCGGGAGAAGATCCGCGAGTACGCCGTAGCCGTGCAAAACGACGACGCGGTGTTCTTCGAGGAGAACGCCGCCGCCGAACTCGGCTACGACGGGCTGCTGGCCCCGTTGACGTTCATCTGTGTGTTCGGCTACAAGGCGCAGACGGCGTTCTTCCAGAACGCGAACATCGCGATCCAGGACGCGCAGATCGTTCAGGTCGACCAAGTGCTGAAATTCCAGAAGGCGATCGTGGCGGGCGACAAGCTCTACTGCGACGTGTGGGTGGACTCGACGCGCCAGGCGCATGGCACCCAAATCATCGTGACGAAGAACATCATCACCAACCAGGCCGGTGAGATTGTCCAGGAGACCTACACGACCCTTGCGGGCCGTGCCGGCGACGATGGAGAAGAGGGATTTTCTGATGCCACTGCGTGAGTTCAGTTCGGTCAAGGTGGGTGACCGGCTTCCGGAGAAGACCTACCCCTTGACCCGCGGTGATCTGGTGAACTACGCGGGGGTCTCAGGCGACTTGAACCCGATCCATTGGGACGACGAGACCGCCAAAGTCGTCGGGCTGGACACCGCGATCGCACACGGCATGCTGACGATGGGCATCGGCGGCGGTTACGTCACCTCGTGGGTCGGCGACCCGGGTGCGGTCACCGAATACAACGTGCGGTTCACCGCCGTGGTGCCGGTGCCCAACGATGGCAAAGGCGCCGAGCTCGTCTTCAGCGGCAGAGTCAAGTCGGTCGATCCGGACACCAAGTCGGTGACCATCGCGCTCACGGCCACCACCAGTGGCAAGAAGATCTTCGGCAGGGCCATCGCGTCGGCGACATTGGCGTAACCCATGGCGCTCAAGACTGATATCCGCGGGATGAGCTGGCAGTACCCGGACTACTTCGAGGTGGGCCGCGAGCAGGTTCGCGAATTCGCGCGTGCGATCAAGTGCGACGATCCGGCCTGCTTCGACGAGGCAGCGGCCGCCGAACTGGGCTACGACAGCATCATTGCACCGTTAACTTTCGTGTCGATCTTCGCGAAACTTGTCCAGGACGATTTCTTCCGGAATGTCGACATGGGCATGGAGACCATGCAGATCGTCCAGGTCGACCAGCGGTTCATCTACCAAAAACCGATGTGTGTCGGTGACAAACTCTTCGGCCGTATGGACGTCCATTCGGTGGACGAGCGTTTCGGCGCCGACATCGTCGTCACCAAGAACACCTGCAGCAACGAGGATGGCGAGGTGTTCCTGGTGGCCTACACGACCTTGATGGGACACGAGGGTGACGACTCCATCCAGCTCAAATGGGACAAGGAATCCGGGCAGGTCATCAGAACCGCGTAATTAGTATCTGACTCCCGCGCCGATGTACACTCGGACCTCGGGGTTTTCCCAACATCAGCGCGCTTTCCGTGAGTCGAAACAAGCGGGGGCGCGCGCGTCATGTAAGCCCCGGTAGGTAAGCGCAGGTTGGCCTGCCAACCGCGAAGGGGCGTAGCTCAACTGGCAGAGCAGCGGTCTCCAAAACCGCAGGTTGCAGGTTCAAGTCCTGTCGCCCCTGCTGAAGGCGAAGGTGTGCCATGGTGGACACTGGAAGTGTGCCCCACCACAGTGGGACGGCTGGCGGGACATTAGCAAACAAAGGAGCATGCGGTGAGCGACGAAGGCGACGCTGCCAACGACGCCGCAAGCGACGGCGGTGACATGGAGGACGGCCGCGCGAGCGGCGGTCGGACAGCCGTGGTGACAGAGCCTGTTACGCGGCCGCAGCGCCCTACCGGCAAGCGGTCCCGGCAGCAAGCAGCTGATGCCGGCGAAGACGTCGACGCAGAGTCGTCGGACCAGGTTGGGGCCTCCAAGGAGGACACGGCCAAGAAGGGCGCCAAGGCCAAGGCCAAGGCCAAAAAACCGAAGAAATCGGGGGACCGTTCGGCTAACCCGTTCGTCTTCGTCTACAACTACCTCAAGCAGGTCGTTGCAGAGATGCGGAAGGTGATCTGGCCCAACCGCAAACAAATGCTCACCTACACCTCAGTGGTGCTGGCGTTTCTGGCCTTCATGGTGGCGCTGGTCGGCCTCGCGGATTTCGGCCTGACCAAGCTGGTGCTGTTGGTGTTCGGCTGAGCATTCCAGAGTGACAGAGAGGATTGAAAACCGTGACTACCTTCGACGGTGACACGTCCGCGGGTGAAGCGGTCGACGTGGACGAGCTCGCCGAGGCCGAGGCTCACGAGGAGGCGGCTGAAGAGGTCGACCCGGCCGACGCGCTCAAGGCGGAGCTGCGCAGCAAGCCCGGCGACTGGTACGTCATCCACTCCTACGCGGGATACGAGAACAAGGTCAAAGCCAACCTCGAAACGCGCGTGCAAAACCTTGACGTCGGGGACTACATCTTCCAGGTGGAGGTGCCCACCGAAGAGGTCACCGAGATCAAGAACGGCCAGCGCAAGCAGGTCAATCGTAAGGTGTTGCCCGGCTACATCCTGGTGCGCATGGATTTGACCGACGACTCGTGGGCCGCGGTGCGCAACACCCCAGGGGTTACCGGGTTCGTCGGCGCGACGTCGCGCCCGTCGGCTCTCGCGCTCGATGACGTGGTGAAGTTCCTGCTGCCGCGCGGGGCGACGAAGAAGGCCGCCAAGGGTGCGGCCAGCACCGCCGCCACCGCCGAGGCGGGCGGGCTGGAACGTCCAGTTGTCGAGGTCGACTACGAAGTCGGCGAATCGGTGACGGTCATGGACGGACCGTTTGCCACGTTGCCGGCCACGATTAACGAAATCAACGCCGAACAGCAAAAGCTCAAGGTGCTGGTGTCGATCTTCGGCCGCGAGACGCCGGTGGAATTGACCTTTAGCCAAGTCTCGAAGATTTAACCAGGAAGGAACACCGACATCTCATGGCCCCGAAGAAGAAAGTCGTTGGGCTGATCAAGCTGCAGATCGTGGCGGGGCAGGCCAACCCTGCGCCGCCGGTGGGCCCCGCGCTCGGCCAGCACGGCGTCAACATCATGGAGTTCTGCAAGGCCTACAACGCCGCCACAGAGAACCAGCGCGGCCAGGTCATCCCGGTGGAGATCACGGTCTACGAGGACCGCAGCTTCACTTTCGCGCTCAAGACACCGCCTGCCGCCAAGCTGCTGCTCAAGGCGGCCGGTGTGGGCAAGGGCTCGGCGGAGCCGCACAAGACCAAGGTCGCCAAGGTCAGCTGGGATCAAGTCCGCGAGATCGCCGAGACCAAGAAAGCCGATCTCAACGCCAACGACATCGACGCAGCCGCCAAGATCATCGCCGGTACCGCCCGGTCGATGGGCATTAACGTCGAATAGACAACCCCGCCCATACGTGGGAGGGCCAGCTTCGGCCCGCTTGAAACCACGACCCAACACCAGATTGGACGAATCAATGAGCAAGAACAGCAAGGCATACCGCGCCGCCGTCGAGAAGGTGGACCGCGGCAACCTGTACACCCCGCTGCAGGCGGCCAAGCTAGCCAAAGAAACGTCGTCGACCAAGCAGGACGCGACCGTCGAGGTGGCGATCCGGCTCGGCGTCGACCCGCGCAAGGCAGACCAGATGGTCCGCGGCACGGTTAACCTGCCACATGGCACCGGTAAGACCGCCCGCGTCGCGGTGTTCGCGGTCGGCGACAAAGCCGAACAGGCGCAGGCCGCCGGGGCCGACGTAGTCGGCAGCGATGATCTGATCGAGAAAATCCAGGGTGGCTGGCTGGAATTCGACGCCGCGATCGCGACTCCTGACCAGATGGCCAAGGTCGGTCGCATCGCTCGCGTGTTGGGTCCGCGCGGCCTGATGCCGAACCCCAAGACCGGCACCGTCACCCCCGATGTCGCCAAGGCAGTGGCCGACATCAAGGGCGGCAAGATCAACTTCCGCGTGGACAAGCAGGCCAACCTGCACTTCGTCATCGGCAAGGCATCTTTCGACGAGAAGGCCCTGGCCGAGAACTACGGCGCTGCGATTGACGAAGTGTTGCGGCTCAAGCCGTCTGCGTCGAAGGGCCGCTACCTGAAGAAGATCACCGTGTCGACGACGACGGGCCCGGGCATTCCGGTGGACCCGTCCGTCACCCGGAACATCGCCGAGGCCTGAGGGGGCGGTTACCCGCCGCACTCGGCGATGCGCCGCCGCAGGAAGTCGCGGCCCGGCTCAGATCCGTTGGATTCCAATGCCACTCGGTACCAGGTAAGGGCTTCGGCTGGTCTTCCCGCGCGCCGAAGCAGGTCGGCGCGGACCGTCGCGACGAGATTGGAGCGGCCAAGCCGGGGGTCGTGCGCCACCTTGTCCAGAGCGGCCAGGCCGGCATCGGGGCCGTCGCGGAAACCGACCGCCAGGGCGCGGTTGGCGCGTACGACCGGCGAGTCGGTCAGCTGCAGTAGCCGGTC
Organism: uncultured Actinomycetota bacterium; assembly: GCA_963730415.1. Lineage (GTDB taxonomy): Bacteria > Actinomycetota > Actinomycetes > Mycobacteriales > Mycobacteriaceae > Mycobacterium. Next base: position 62,708 of record CAVSSC010000032.1, read on the forward strand.
GTAGGCCGCGCAGATGGCGAGCCAGTCAGTCTGGTCCCAGGATGGCGCCGTCGCGTGCATTGCGGCGATAACCGCTTGCGGCAGGTAAGGGCCCGTCGAGCCCTGGGCCTGTCGCAACCGTTGCAGCCCGCGAGTGATGCGACCGCGGTCCCACCGGCGACGGTCCTGTTCCTCGAGCGGCACCAGCATCCCGGTGTCGTCCACCCGGGTCGCTCGTCTCGAATCATGCAGCAGCATCAGGGCAGCCAAGGCGTGTGCCTCCAGCTCGTGCGGGATCAGTGCGCACAGTTCCCCGGCTAGCCGGATCCCTTCGTCGCACAGTTCGTCACGGATTGCCGACGGGCCCGCGGTCGACCAATATCCCTCGGTGAATACCGAGTAGACGCAACTGAGTACGTGTGGTGTGCGTTCGGGGAGCAGCTCGGCGGGTGGCACCCGCAGCGGGATGTTGGCGTGCCGAACCTTGTTCTTGGCGCGAGTGATTCGCTGGCCGACGGCCGCCTCGGTCTGCAGTAGCGCACGGGCGATCTCGGCGACGGTCAACCCGGACACCAACCGCAGCGTGAGCGCCAGTTGCGACTGCCGGTCGAGTGCCGGGTGCGCGCAGGTGAACATCATCCGCAGCTCGTCGTCGCGGACCGGATGGGGGTCGGTGTGATCGGTACGTGCCCGGATAGCCTGGATGTCACTCACGACGAAGGCCAATTCCTTTCCGGGGCGGACGGATTCGCGGCGCAGTCGGTCCCGCGCGCGGTTGCGGGCGACGGTCACCAGCCACCCGCCGGGGTTATCGGGCACACCGTCGCGGTGCCAGGTGCGAAGCGCTTCGGCGCAGGCTTCCTGGACGGCGTCCTCAGCGACGGTGAGGTCGCCGGACCACCGCGCGAGCGCGGCGACGGCGGGTCCCCATTCCCGGCGGAAGACGCCGTCCAGGTTGATCATTCGCGACGCTACAGTCCAGATACACCGGCCTTCTGCCGCAGCTGCACGGCAGAAGCGGGGATCATCGCGGCGATCTTGACGGCCTCGTCGCGGTCGGCGGCGCTGAGCACATAGAAGCCGTTGGCGACCTCTGCGCCTTCGATGTATGGCCCGTCAGTGATGAGGACCTCGCCGTCGCGCACCCGCACCGTGGTCGCCGTCGACGGCGGGTGCAGGCCGGCGCCGCCCCTGATGTGCTGGCCCGCCGCAGCGCCGAACTCCTGGTGCTGAACCACCATCGCCTCCCACTCCGGCGTGCCGGGCGGCACCGGCCGGTCGGGCGGCTCGAGCAGCAATGCGATCCAATTGGTGCCCTCCAGCGGCTGGGGCTGCAGCCCAGGGCCGGCCATCGGCCAGATCTCCACGGCTCCGTACTTGGCCGCCGGGATGTCACGGGCCAACGCCAGCGCCTCGTCGAGGTTTTCGGCTTCGAATACGTAATAGCCGCCCGCTACTTCGGCGCCTTCGGCGAATGGGCCGTCGGTGATGATCGGCGTATCCGGGCCGCCGGTGATACGCACCCCGGTCGCCGCCGGCAGCAGGGCATCGCCGGCGCGGATCGCCGACGCGGCCTTGGTGTGGAAGCTCTGGTAGGCCGCCATCTCGGCTGCCCCCTCATCGGGCGTGCGGTCTCGCTCCTTGCTGATCAATAGCGCGAAGTACTGCATTTCGTCACCTCCGGTAGTGAGCGAAGCCCTGTGCTCCACTCTCTACCTATTCGACGAACAGCGCAGCCGGTAATCCGACACCCGCCAAGAAATTACGCGGCAGCACCCGGCTTGAGGTAGGTCACCAGGCTGCAGTCGAGCATCTCGTCGGTGAAATAGTGCTCACAGCCGCGCAGGTACTTTATGTAGCGGTTGTAGACCTCTTCGGAGGTGACCTCGATGGCCTTGTCTTTGTTGGACTCGAGCGTGTCACCCCAGATGTGCAGCGTCTTGATGTAGTGCGGCCGCAATGAAAGGGGTTCGGGCACTATGAAACCCGCCTTCTGGCCGTGCTCGACCATCATCTCGGTGGACGGCAGCCGGCCGCCCGGAAATATCTCGGTGACGATGAACTTGATGAAGCGCGCCATTTCGAAGGTCAGCTTCTTACCGCGGGCTGCCATCTCGTAGGGGTGGTAGCTGACGCTGCTTTGGACAGTCATCCGACCGTCCTCGGGCATGATGTTGAAACACCGCTTGAAGAAGTCGTCGTAGTTCTCGTGGCCGAAGTGCTCGAAGGCCTCGATCGATACGATCCGGTCGACCGGCTCGGTGAAATCCTCCCAGCCTTGCAGCCGAACCTCACGTGAGCGGTTGCTGTCGAGCGTGCCGAGCACCTGCTCGCAGCGGGCATGCTGGTTCTTGGACAGCGTCAGGCCTATGACATTGACGTCGAACCGCTCGACGGCGCGCCTCATGGTGGTGCCCCAACCGCAGCCGATGTCCAGCAGGGTCATGCCCGGCTTGAGGTCCAGCTTGTCCAAATTGAGGTCGATTTTGGCGATCTGGGCTTCCTCGAGCGTCAGATCCGGTGGCTCGAAGTAGGCGCAGCTATAGGTCCGAGTCGGGTCCTGGAACAAGGCGAAGAAATCGTCTGAGACATCGTAGTGCGCCTGGATGTCTTCGAAGCGTGTCTGCGTCTTGGTGGCGCCAGTCGGTTTCTCAGCCATTGTCGTCGTGTTCTCCTGAAAGATGCTCACTGCCTAATCGCACGCACGAATCCTGGTGTTGTGTGACGTGCAACCATACCCAATGTCGAGTTGCCGAAGTCTACTTTTCCAACGTGAACTGGCTGCAGTCGATATAGCCGATCCGGAATCCCTTGGCGCAGCCGGTCAGGTACTTCATATACCGCTCGTAGACCTCTTCGGACTGATTCTCGATCGCCTCGTCCTTGTGCTCCTCCAGGGCCTCGGCCCACAGGTCGAGGGTCCTGGCGAAGTCCAGCTGCAGCGACTGGACGCGGGTCACGTTGAAACCCGCCTTCGTCGCGTGCTCGTCGACCTTTTCGATCGTCGGCAACCGGCCGCCCGGGAAGATGTCGGTCATGATGAACTTGATGAAGCGAGCCAGCTCAAACGTCACCGGCATGCCGCGCTCGACGAGCTGCCCTCCGGTCAAACCGGTGATCGAGTGCAGCAGCATCACGCCGTCAGCGGGCAGGATGTTATAGGCGAACTTGAAGAAGTCGTTGTAACGCTCGAAGCCGAAATGCTCTAAGGCTTCGATGGTAACGACCCGGTCCACCGGCTCGCTGAACTCTCCCCAGTCGCGCAGGTAAACCCGGTGTGAGCGGTTTGTGTCGACAGTGTCGAGCACCTGCTGGCAGTACTCGACTTGGTTTTTCGACAGGGTCAGCCCGACGACATTGACGTCGTACTTCTCGATGGCGTGTTTCATCGTCGAACCCCAGCCGCAGCCCACGTCGAGCAGGGTCATCCCCGGCTCCAGCCCCAGCTTGCCGAGCGTCAGGTCGAGCTTGGCGACCTGCGCTTCGTGCAGGGTCATGTCGTCGCGTTCGAAGTACGCGCAGCTGTAGGTTCGTGTCGGATCTTGGAACAACGCGAAGAATTCGTCGGATAAGTCGTAATGCGCCTGGACATCGTCGGTGTGCTGCTGCGTATGCGTGGAGCCCATTGAGTTGTTAGACATGTGTTCTCCTGTGCCGGGCACTCTCACCGGGTAGCCATCCCCGGCACCCTACACGGGGCCGAGGAGATCCTTCGGATTTGAGGGCGGTTGACCCTGGTTTTCTCGCTCGAGGTCCGCCAGATATCAGTCTGACTGGCGCAGTCACCATTTCTCCAGGGTGAACTGGTTGACGTCGATATAGCCGACCCGGAATGAGTTGGCACAGCCGGTCAGGTACTTCATGTAGCGTTCGTAGACCTCTTCGGATTGAATCTCGATGGCCTCGTCCTTATGAGCCTGAAGGGCCTCGGCCCAAAGGTCGAGGGTCCTGGCGTAGTGCGGCTGCAGTGACTGGCGGCGGGTCAGCCGGAAACCCCCCTTTGACGAGTGCTCCTCGACCTTCTCGATCGACGGCAACCGGCCGCCCGGGAAGATTTCGGTCATGATGAACTTGATGAAGCGGGCCATCTCGAAGGTCAGCGGCATTCCTTGCTCGACCATCTGCGGTCCGGTCAAACCGGTAATCGTGTGCAGCAGCATCACGCCGTCGGCGGGCAGGATGTTATAGGCGAACTTGAAGAAGTCGTCGTAGCGATCGTGGCCGAAGTGCTCGAACGCGCCGATCGACACGATGCGGTCGACGGGCTCGTTGAACTGTTCCCAGCCGTCCAGGATCACTCGCTTGCTGCGCGGGCTGTCCATTCGGTCGAACGACTTCTGTACGTAGGTGGCCTGGTTCTTCGACAACGTGAGGCCGACGACGTTTACGTCGTACTTTTCGATCGCGCGCCTCATGGTGGCGCCCCAGCCGCAGCCGACGTCGAGCAACGTCATGCCTGGCTGCAGGCCCAACTTGCCCAGTGCGAGGTCGATCTTGGCGATCTGGGCTCCTTCCAGCGTCATGTCCTCGCGCTCGAAGTAGGCGCAACTATAGGTCTGGGTCGGGTCCAGAAAAAGTCGGAAGAAGTCGTCGGATAAATCGTAGTGTGCCTGCACATCGGCGAAGTGCGGCGTTAGCTTCTGCGCCATGGCGTTGTGTGCCTTTCTGGACCTCAGAAGGCCCACGGTGCATGCCAAACCCTGCAGTGGATTATCCCCCCACGCATGCTTGAGGCATGCTAGCCGATTCAGGGCGGCACCACTAAACCGCGATTGAGTTCTCCCAGGTCAGGATGCGGACGCCCGGCGTAGCGGGGCGTGGCAGCCCCAGGACGGTTCCGCTCGGCCGGCTGCGCCACCAAACGGGCCGGCGAAGCGACTGGCTAAGGGGGGTAGACGCTACTTTGTGAGGGTGAATTGGCCGACGTTGGAGATGCCTTTGCGGAAGAGATTCGCGCAACCGGTCAGATAGTGCATGTAGCGGTCGTAGACCTCTTCGGACTGGATGGCGATGGCGCGTTCACGATTGGCCCGCAGATTGGCCGCCCAGATGTCCAAAGTCCGCGCGTAATGCGGCTGCAGCAATTGGATTTCATCGACCGAGAACCCGCTGGCCTGTGAATTATCGACGATATCGGCTTCGCCGCACATCCCCCCGCCGGGGAAGATTTGCGTCCCGAGGAAGTGAAAGAACCGCAGATCACTCATCGTCACCGTGATGCCATGCTCTTTCCAGTACGTCTGCGGGTACGTGAATATGCTGTGCAGCAGCATCCGGCCGTCATCGGGAAGGATGTCGTAGCTGCGGTCGAAGAACGCGGGCCAACGCTCCTTTTTGAAGGCGTCGAACGCCTCGAAGGTGACGATCCGGTCGACTTTCTCGTCGAACTCCTCCCATCCCTGCAGCCGGGCCTCGGCCCGCCGCGTCGTCGGGATCGCGGCCAGCCTGGCTTTGCTGCGCTTGCAGTGGTTGCGGCTCAGCGTGATGCCTATGACATTTACGTCGTACTTCTCGACGGCCCGGACCACCGCCCCGCCCCACCCGCATCCGACGTCGAGCAGCGTCATCCCCGGCTCGAGGTTCAGCTTGTCCAGCGCCAGATCCAACTTGGCGATTTGCGCCTCTTCGAGGGTCATGTCGTCGCGTTCGAAGTATGCGCAGGTGTAGACCATGTTGGGGTCCAGGAACAACGCGAAGAAGTCGTCGGAAATGTCGTAAGTCGCCTGCGACTCTTCGTAATACGGTCTTAGTTTGGCCATGTGAGGCAACCTCCCGCGCCAGCCGTACAACCTGTGGCGCTGCTGTGCGTGGCAGTCATAAGGGGAAGATTTTAGCCCAGCTGCGTGTGGGCTCAGCTCGCCTTGGCGAAGTTGCTCGTCAGCACGCTGATCACCTGATCCCACAACTGCTGTGGCAGATCATGGCCCATTCCGTCGAATAACACCAATCGGGCGTCGTTGATAGCTTTGGCGACCGCGCGGCCGCCGAAAGGCCGCATCAGCTTGTCGGCCCGACCGTGGATCACGACGGTAGGTGCGACGGTCCGCCGGTTGTGGTGAACCAGGCTGCCGCTGCCCAGAACCGCACCGAAGTGCCGGGCGACGCCTTGTGGGTAATAGTTACGGTCGTATCCCTCGGCGGCGTCGGCGCGGAGCTGCTCTTCGGGCATGCGGTAGCGCGGGCTGCCGATGATGTTGCTGACGCGTACCGCATTGTCGATGATCACCTCGCGCGGCGAGCCCGGCGGCGGGCCCTTGAGGAGCGCCAGCAACGCGCGGGGGGCCGGCGGCGGCAGAAACGGTGAATTATTGCTGGAGAAAATGACTCCCAGGGTTTTCGTCCGCTCGGGGAATCGTGCGGCGAAGACCTGGGCGATCATGCCGCCCATCGACGCCCCCACGATATGGGCGTGCGTGATGTCCAGGTGATCCAGCAGGGCCGCGGCGTCGTCGGCCATGTCCTCCAGCGTGTATGCCGCCTTGCTTGGCAGACCGAGCCAGGAGCGGGCCAACCGCGCCATCAGCGGCTGCCCCGAGCTGCGATGCTCGGTCTTGCTGGAGAGACCGACATCCCGGTTGTCGTAACGGATGACGCGTACGCCCCGGCGAACAAGCTTCTCGCAAAACGCAGTCCGCCACAGCAGCAGCTGGGCGCCCAGCCCCATGATCAGCAATACGGGCGGGTTGTCGATGTCGCCCATGTCCTCGTAGTAGAGCTTCAAATCGCCCGAAGTGGCCCCTAACCTGGCATAGCCGCTGCGGATTTCCATCAGACCTCCACGTCGGTCTGATGCTCGCGGCTCACCTCGACCATGAAGTTCGCGAAGTACCCCGTCAATTGCGGGTCCGACATCATCTGCCACTTGGGTGCCAGCAGCTTCATGTAGCGCTCGACATACAGGAACTGCTTGCCGATCAGCACCAGTTCGCGGGGCAGTTTGACATCGTAGGCGTCGGCCAGCGTCGACAGCTGCCGCCCGATGTCGGCGTAGGACAGATCGCCGAGCGACTTCATGGTCAGCGGTGTGGCGAAGCTTTCCAGGTCTTTGGCGGCCTGTGCTTCTGGCTTCATGGTGCCGACGGCGCCCATCAGCACGACGATCTTGCCGGCCGTGGCGTGGTCTTTCTTCACCAGCAGCGCGTACACCAATTCGCGCAGCAGCCAGCGGGTGCGGGGATCGATGCGGCCCATGATCCCGAAGTCGAAGAACACGATGCGGCCCTGGTCGTCGACGTACAGGTTGCCCGCGTGCAAGTCGCCGTGGAACAGCCCGTGCCGCAACCCGCCCTCGAACAACGAGAACACCAGCGCCTTCACCAGTTCGACACCGTCGAACCCGGCCTTGCGGATTGCGGCGGCGTCGTCGATGCGGATGCCCTGCACCCGCTCCATCGTCAATACCCGGTCACTGGTGTGGTCCCAGTACACCGTCGGCACCCGGATGTTGCGGCCTAGCGGTGACGCGTGCAGGTGGGAGACCCAGGCCTCCATCGACTGCGCCTCGAGGCGGAAGTTCAGCTCCTCGGCCAGGTTGTCGGAGAAGTCGGCGACCACGTCTTGTGCCGACAGCCGCCGGCCGAGCTTGGCGAGTTCGACGGCCTGCGCGAAGCGTTTGAGGATCTGCAGGTCGGCGGCGACCCGGCGGCGGATGCCCGGCCGCTGGATCTTGACGACGACCTCTTCGCCGCTGTGCAGGGTCGCGTAATGCACCTGGGCGATCGACGCCGACGCGAACGGCTCTTCGTCCCACTTGGCGAACAGGTCGGACGGGTCAGCGCCGAGCTCTTCGACGAAGAGCTTGTGCACCTCTTGTGTGTCGGCGGGTGGCACCCGGTCGAGCAGGCCGCGGAATTCGCGGGACAGTGACTCGCCGAAGGCCCCGGGGCTCGATGCGATGATCTGCCCGAATTTCACGTACGTCGGCCCAAGGTCGGCGAAGGTCTGCGGGAGCTGCTTGATCACCTTCTGCTGCCATGGGCCCTTGCCCGGCAGCTTGGTGACGACGCGAGCGGCGGCGCGAGTGACCTGCCAACCGGTGACGGCAACCCGGGCCGCTTCAACCGGCAACGGCACCCGGTCGAGCTTGGTCACCTCGCGGTGTTTGATGGAGGTCATTGAAGCAGTGTGCCAAACGGGGGGTGTCAAGTCCCAATTCCTGTGAGCCCGCTCACCGCAAAGTTCTCGGTGAGGGTCTCCAGGATCGGCCGCCATACCGGCTCGGGTAAGTCGTGTCCCATTCCGTCGACAACGACGAATCGTGCGCCGGGGATGGCCGCGGCAACCGCGCGTCCGTTGCGGGGCCGCAGCATCGGGTCCGCCGAACCATGTAGCACCACGGTCGGCGCGGTGATCGCCTTGCTGTAGCCCAACAGGCTGCCGGTGCCCAGCACGGCGTCGAACTGGCGCAGCATGCCGGGCGGGTAGTTGCAGCGGTCCGCGAGTTGCATTACCCGCCTTCGCAATTCGCCTTCGGGCGGTAGGAAGTTCGGCCCGTTGAACACCGCGATATTACGCACCTCGAAGGCCAGTTTCTCCTCGGGTGAGGCGTCTTTGGCCGGCGGGTCGAACGCCAGCTTGATGACCCGCCAGGCCGGTGGCGCGGACAACGGCTTGCCGGTCGTCGACATGATGATGCCAAGCGATGCCACCCGGTCCGGCTCGGTGGCCGCCAGTATCTGGGCGATCATGCCGCCCAGCGAGGCGCCGACCACGTGGGCCCGCCTGATGTCCAGATGATCGAGCAACGCGACTACGTCGTGGGTCATGTCGACCAAGGTGTAAGGCACCGGGCTGGGCTTGCCCATCAGGTACCGGCCAATCCGCCGGTAGATCGAGCCGTTGGCGCGCAGGCCGTGCATCTTGGCCGACAGTCCGGTGTCGCGGTGGTCGAAGCGGATGACCCGGTAACCGGCGTCGACAAGTTGCGCGCAAAAACCGTCGGGCCACATGGGCAGCTGGGCGCCGAGTCCCATGATGAGCAGCGCAGGTGGGCCGGACGGGTCGCCGAGATCCTCGTAGTAGAGTTCGACGGCGCCGTCGGGTGTCTCGCGGCGAGCGATTCCGCTGCTGGTGCGCACGTTCCCTTTTTACCCGCGAGCCCAGGGCTTGACCCACGGCCGCGGTTCCCAGTTCTCCAGCCCGGCGATCAATTCGTACATGGTGGCGCCGTCGATGGTTTCCCGGATGATGTCGGCATGCCCGGCGTGCCGGGCCAACTCGTTGATCACATGCAGGATCACCCAGCGCACCGACCAGGCCTTCTGGTTCTTGGGGAACCAGGGGATGTCGTGCGGAACCGGCACCGCGGCATCGAGGTCCGCGGATTCCACCAGCCGTAGTGACTTCGCGTTCTGCACTTCGAATGCGCCCAGCAGCCCTTCCAGCGTCTCGTCGGGTCGCATCACGTGCTGGTCCGCGAAGTCTTTGCTGATCTCCTCGAACGGCCGAGGGTCCTTCGGCGGCGCACCCGGGGCTGCGGCGACGCGTGCCATCCAGCTGCGTTGTAGACCGGTGGCGTGCTTGACCAGCCCTCCGATCGATAGCGCGCTCACCGAAGGCGTAGAGCGAGCCTGCTCATCGGTGAGGCCGTAGGAGACCGCGAAGTAGGCGCTCTGGTGGAACGCCAGGTATTCACGCAGGGCGCTGCGTTCGTCGGACACGGGCGGTGCGAGGGCGGGCATCGTCAAATCCTTTCGGTTCGCATGCTACGTCCGGCACTCGATCAGCGTGGCGCCCTACCGGTACGTGGCCCGGGTGCGATATCGACTCCCCGCGTCGGTTGTGGGTCAGCATTTTTCGTCGTCGTCGGTGCAAATCGAGCCCGAAGGCACCGACGCGTGCACCCTCACCGCCGGCGGGGATGACCCCCAGACGATGGCGCTGTATTTCGCGATGATGGGTGCCGAGTTCGAGGTGCTGGATCCACCCGAGGTACGCCAAGCTGCGAGCGTCGTCGGCACTCGGCTTCGTCAGGCCGGCCGGTGGCCGTAAAGTGCGGGGATGCAGGTGGTTTCGGCGGAGTCCTCGGAACTGTTCGTCGGCCCACCAGGCGCGCCACTGCAGCTGGTACGTGTCACCGTTTCCGAGTGCGCCAAGCCGACGCTGGTCCGCATCGACGGAGACGGTCTGAGCGGAGAAACCGTTGCCTTGGGAGACCAAGCCGGACACCAGGTGATCGAGATTCCGGTCATGGTGCAACGTCCGGTAGTCGGTGAGCGGCGGGCCGCGCGGGTGCACGCCGGCGGCGCCCACACGCCGTTCGAGTTCATCGTGGCCGAGCCCGGGTGGACCATGTTCATGGTCAGTCACTTCCACTACGACCCGGTCTGGTGGAACACGCAGGGCGCCTATACCAGCGAGTGGGCCGAGGACCCGCCGGGGCGGGCCCGGCAGACGAACGGCTTCGAGCTCGTGCACGCGCATCTGGAAATGGCTCGCCGCGAGCCCGAGTACAAGTTCGTGCTGGCTGAAGTGGATTACCTCAAGCCGTACTGGGACACCCGCCCCGAGGACCGCGCTGACCTGCGCCGGTTCCTGGGCGAGGGCCGGGTCGAAGTGATGGGCGGCACCTACAACGAGCCCAACACCAACCTCACCGGCCCGGAGACAACCGTCCGAAACCTGGTGCACGGCATAGGTTTTCAGCGTGACGTGCTGGGTGCTGACCCGGCCACCGCCTGGCAGCTCGACGTGTTCGGTCACGATCCGCAGTTCCCCGGGATGGCCGCCGACGCCGGCCTGACGTCGAGTTCGTGGGCGCGGGGCCCGCACCACCAGTGGGGCCCGGCCCAGGGCGGTGACGTCGACCGCATGCAGTTCTGCAGCGAGTTCGAGTGGATCTCGCCGTCGGGCCGCGGCCTGCTTACCCACTACATGCCTGCGCATTATTCGGCGGGCTGGTGGATGGACTCGTCGGCCTCGCTGACCGAGGCCGAGGACGCCACGTACGCGTTGTTCGATCAACTCAAGAAAGTCGCGTTGACGCGTAACGTGCTGCTGCCGGTCGGGACCGACTACGCCCCGCCGAACAAGTGGGTCACCGCCATCCACCGCGACTGGGCGTCGCGCTATACCTGGCCGCGATTCGTGTGCGCACTACCGCGAGAGTTTTTCGCAGCGGTGCGCGCCGAACTGGCGCAGCGCGGATGTGTGCCGTCGCCGCAGACCCGCGACATGAACCCGATCTACACCGGCAAGGACGTGTCCTACATCGACACCAAGCAAGCCAACCGGGCCGCCGAGAACGCCGTCTTGCAGGCCGAGCGCTTCGCCGTGTTCGCCGGGCTGATGGCGGGCGCTGACTACCCGCAGGCAGCGCTGGCCAAGGCGTGGGTCCAGCTGGCTTACGGCGCCCACCACGATGGCATCACCGGCTCGGAGTCCGACCAGGTCTACCTCGACCTGCTGACCGGCTGGCGCGACGCATGGGAGCTGGGCCGCGCGGCCCGCGACAAGTCGCTGGCGTTGCTGTCCAGCGCGGTCGATGCTCCCGACCATTCGGTAGTGGTGTGGAACTCGCTGACGCAGGAGCGCACCGACATCGTCACCGCGCGGCTTGACCCGCCGCTGGGCGCAGGGGTGCGGGTGCTCGACGCGGGCGGTGCCGAGCTGCCCGCACACGTCGAGCACGACGGCCGGTCGGTCACCTGGCTGGCGCGCGACGTGCCGTCGTTGGGCTGGCGGGCCTACCGGCTGGTCCCTGCTGACGAACCGACCGGCTGGGCACCGGTGCCCGGATCAGCGATCGCCAACGAGCACTTCCGGCTGGCAGTCGACCCGATGCGCGGCGGGGCGGTCGCCTCGCTGGTTCAAGACGGTCGCCAGCTGATCGCCAACGGCCGAGTGGGTAACGAGCTTGCCGTCTACGAGGAATACTCGTCGCACCCGACGCAGGGTGAGGGCCCGTGGCACTTACTGCCCAAGGGGCCGGTGGTGTGCTCGTCGGAATCGCCCGCGCAGGTGCAGGCCTACCACGGCCCGCTTGGTCAGCGGCTGGTTGTAACCGGCCGGATCGGCACGCTGCTGCGCTACACCCAAACCGTGACCCTGTGGCGCGGCGTGCCACGGGTGGACTGCCGCACCACCATCGACGATTTCACCGGGGTCGACCAGTTATTGCGACTGCGGTGGCCGTGTCCGGTGCCGGGTGCCATGCCGGTCAGCGAGGTCGGGGACGCCGTCGTCGGGCGGGGTTTCGCGTTGCTGCACGACGGACCCCGCTCGGTGGATACCGCGCAGCACCTGTGGACGCTGGACAACCCGGCCTACAGCTGGTTCGGCCTGTCCTCGGCGGTGCGAGTACGAATCGGGACGGGTTCAACTAACACTGTGCGGGCGGTATCGGTTGCCGAGGTGGTGTCGCCGGCCGAGACGACGTCCGGACCGCTGGCGCGCGAGCTGATGGTCGCGCTGGTCCGCGCCGGCGTCACAGCCACCTGCAGCGGTGCGGACAAGCCGCGCTACGGCCACCTCGACGTCGATTCCAACCTGCCCGATGTGCGGATCGCGCTGGGCGGACCCGCCCGCAACGCCTTCACCAAGGCCGTGCTGGCGCAGGCCGATCCGGTGTACACGAAAGAACTCGACCGCCAATTGGCAACGACTGGCCAGGCCAGAGTGTGGGTGCCGGCCGCGACGCCGTTGACCGCGGTGTGGGTGCCCGGCGCCGACCTGCGTCCGCTGCGGGCGCTGCCGGTGCTGGTGATCGATGGCCGTGACGAGAAAAACTTGCGGGCGGCGATCACGTCGGTGACCGACGATCTGTGCGACGCCGAGATCCTGGTCACCCAAGACGCACAGCAAGCACCGTCGGGATCGGGCCATTTCGAAGCCCGTACCGTCGCCCTGCTCAACCGAGGGGTGCCCAGCTTCGCCGTCGACCCCGAGGGCACCCTGCATACCGCGCTGATGCGTTCCTGTACCGGTTGGCCGTCAGGTATCTGGATCGACGAACCACGCCGCACCGCGCCCGATGGCTCAAACTTCCAACTCCAGCACTGGACACACGTCTTCGACTACGCGCTGGTCTGCGGTGAAGGTGACTGGCGGCGTGCCGAGATCCCGACCCGCAGTGCGCAGTTCTCCCACCCGCTGCTCGCTGTCCTTTCCAGCCGGCGACGGGGCAAGTTGTCCCCGGTCGGGTCGCTGCTGCACGTCGAGCCCGCCGACTCGGTACACCTGGCGGCCCTCAAGGCGGCCGGCAACCCGCTGGCGGGCGGCAGCGTCGAGCCGGTCGACCCGAGCGCGATAGCCCTGCGGTTGGTGGAAACGACGGGCGCGGAGACCAGCGTTGCCATCGGCTCGGAGTTCGGCGAGGTAAGCGCGCTAGAGTTCGCTGACCTGCTGGAAAAGCCACGCAAGCGCAACGGATCCGTCGACCTGCATGGCTACCAGGTGGCAACCGTGCTGGCCCGTTTCGAGATGCCTCGGGTGCTCACGGATTCCGCCGTGCTGGCCCCACAGGCCGAGACCGCCCAGCCGCTGTTCGCGCGTTACTGGCTGCACAACCGGGGTCCCGCGCCACTCGGCGGGCTGCCGGCCGTCGCTCATCTGCACCCCGCGCTGGTGACCGCCGAGCCGGGCAGCGAGGTCACATTGCGCCTTACCGCGGCCAGTGACTGCAGTGATTCCACGCTGGACGGAACGGTGACGGTGGTGTGTCCGGATGGCTGGTCTGCCACACCCGTCGAGCTGCCGTTCACGCTGTGCAGCGGCGACTACCGGGAGGCCGACGTGGTGGTGTCGATCCCGGCCCGCGCAGAGCCCGGGCTGTATCCGGTCCGGGCCCAGCTCCGCATAACCGGGGATAACGTCCCGGCCGCCTGGCGACAGGCGGTCGAGGACGTGTGTGTGGCGGCGGTTGGCGGGGGAGCGGTCGATCTTGGGGAGCTGGTCTACCTGGTCGATGGACCTGCTGAGATCACGCTCAAAGCCGGCGATGCGGCCGCGCTGACCGTCACGATCGGCACCCGCGCCTGGGCGGACCTGGCGCTGGAGGCGCATCTGATCAGCCCGTGGGGCACGTGGGAGTGGATTGGCCCGGCCGCGCTCGGCGCGGTCCTGCCCGCCCGCGGCACGGTCGACCTCAGCTTCGACGTGACCCCTCCGGTCTGGCTGGACCCCGGCGAGTGGTGGGCCCTGGTCCGGGTCGGCTGCGCCGGGCGACTGGTCTACTCACCGGCGGTGAAGGTGACCGTGACATGAGCGTCCACCTGGTTGCGACCGTGGCCGGCATCCCCGTCCCGGTCGATGATGTCGACGCAGCCGAAGCACGGCTGCGCAACGGACCGGGTGCGGCCGCGCTGCCGGCCAGCGGCACCAGCGAGGGACGCCAACTGCGGCGCTGGCTGACCCAACTGATCGTGACCGAGCGAGTGGTCGCCGACGAGGCGGCCGCGCGCGGCCTGACCGCGCGCGACGCGCCGACCGAGGCCGAGCTGCTACCCGACGTGACGGCCCGGTTGGAGATCGGCAGCGTAGCCGCGGCCGCGCTGGCCGAACCGCGCGCGCGGGCCCTGTTCGCCGACGTCACCGCCGCGGTGCAAGTCGCCGACGACGAGGTGGCCGACTACCACGCCCGCAACCCGCTCCGGTTCGCCGAGTCGGGCCCCGGCCAGCACGGCTGGCGGGCCCCGTCGCTCGTCGGTCCGCCGCTGGGCGAAGTGCGGTCGGCGATCATCGAGCATCTGCGGGGCGCCGTACGGCGACGTGCCTTCCGGGTGTGGCTGGACGCGCGCCGCGCCGCGCTGGTGCAGCTCGCTCCCGGCTACGAGCATCCCGGCGACCCTCGCCAACCCGACAACATCCACCGACACTGATCGCCATGCTCACTCTCTGCCTGGACATCGGCGGCACCAAGATTGCCGCCGGCCTGGCCGACCCCGATGGCGCGCTGGTGCACACCGCCACCGGTCCTACCCCGGCCGGAGCTGCTGCCGGCGAAGTGTGGGCCGTTGTCGCCGCCATGATCGCTGACGCGTTGGGCGCAGCCGACGCTCCGATCGCCGCGGTGGGCATCGCCTCGGCCGGCCCCATCGACCTGCACAGCGGACGTGTCAGCCCGATCAACATCGGATGCTGGCGTGGCTTCCCGCTGCGAGACAGGGTCGCAGGCGCGGTGCCGGGGGTACCGGTATTGCTGGGCGGCGACGGCGTGTGTATGGCGCTGGGTGAGCACTGGCGCGGCGCCGGCCGGGGTGCGCGCTTCCTGCTGGGCATGGTGGTGTCCACCGGCGTGGGCGGCGGATTGGTGCTCGGCGGCATCCCCTACACCGGACGCACCGGCAACGCCGGTCACGTCGGACACGTGGTGGTCGAAGAACATGGCCGGCCGTGCTCGTGCGGCGGCCGCGGGTGCGTCGAGACCGTCGCATCCGGGCCGTCGATGGTGCGCTGGGCGCGGGCCAACGGTTGGTCCGCGCCGCCCGGCGCCGGCGCCAGGCACCTGGCCGCTGCGGCGGCGGCGGGGGATCCGGTGGCGGAGGGGGCATTTCGCAGAGGCGCTACCGCGCTTGCCGCGATGATCGCCTCGGTCGGGGCGGTCTGCGACCTGGACCTCGTCGTTATCGGGGGAGGCGTCGCCAAATCCGGTCGCCTGCTCTTTGACCCATTGCGTGCGAAGTTAGCCGACTACGCCGGGCTGGACTTTCTGGCCGGCCTGCATGTGGTGCCGGCCGAACTCGGTGGTGAGGCCGGTCTGGTCGGCGCGGCCAGACTCGCGGGACTGAGCTAACCGCTGCATGTGTTTTCGTCCCCAGTCGCACAATCTCTCCAGCACCGGCGCCAGCGTCATGCCGTATTCCGAAATCGAATAGTGCACGCAGGGAGGCACCGTACGGGCGTCATCGCGCTCGATGATCCCGGCGTCGACCAGTTCGTGCAGGTGCCGGATGAGCATTCGCTCGGTGATGCCGGGGATGCTGCGCCTCAGCTCGGCCGTTCGCATCGGTCCGTCGCACAGCCGCCAGAGAATCGTGCCCTTCCAGCGCCCGTCGATCACCGACAGCGCCGCGTCGATCGGGCAGTCGCTGACATCCTTTTTTGATACCGCCACCGCAGCTCCCAGCCTCGCAGCATGCTGACTAATTTGTCAGTACCTTGATATTTGTCAGCATAACAGCCAGTGTCTTTGCCATGAATGACATCATCGACGCGCTTGCGGTTGTGATCACTGGCCCGATGGTGGGTGTGGAGTTGGCGGTCGCGGTCTTCTTCAATCCGCTCGTCGCCCGACTGCCCGACGATGCCTTCCGAGCGGCGCGCGGCGGTGCCGGCCGGGTCCTGGGCGCGGTGATGCCGTTCTGGTACGTCGCCACCCTGCTGCTGTCGGGTTTAGCCGCCGTCCACGCAGGAGGAGGCCCCCGCGGCTGGCTGTGTGGCATCGCCGCGGGCCTGATGGCCGCTGTCGTGCTGCTGACGGTCACGATGCTGGTGCCGATCAACAACCGCATTGCGAAATGGCCGACCACCGGTGAGCTCTCGCGCGAGCTTGCAGCGCGATGGGATCGGCTGCACCAGCTGCGGGTGGTGGTTCTGCTGGCGCTGTTCGTCGTGCTGACCATCGCCGTCACCTGAGATCCGCCGTTTTGGTTGAACGCGGGGGGTCGCGCTATTGTGGTTGCCGATCCACCGAAGACCGTCGGTCACCGAGAAATCGGTTGAAGGTCCGGGAACATCCCGGCGGCCCACGCAGGAGGACGAGGCAAACGCCGGGCGCGCCGGCGTATTTCAACGCCCCGGCCGCTTCCTGCGCCGGGGCGTTCGTCGTTCCCCGGTGATCACAGACGACAAGTCGCACAGGGACTTTCACTTCAGGAGGTATGCATGGCCAGGGCTGACAAGGCCACCGCCGTTGCAGACATCGCAGACCAGTTCAAGGACGCGACCGCGACCTTGATCACCGAATACCGCGGTTTGACGGTAGCCAACCTGGCCGAGCTGCGCCGGTCCCTGTCGGGGTCGGCCACCTACTCAGTGGCCAAAAACACGCTCATCAAGCGGGCTGCCGCGGAAGCCGGTGTTGAGGGCCTCGATGAGCTGTTCGCCGGCCCGACCGCTATCGCGTTCGTCACCGGCGAGCCGGTCGACGCCGCCAAGGCCATCAAGACCTTCGCCAAGGAGCACAAAGCGCTGGTCATCAAGGGCGGCTACATGGACGGCCACGCGCTGACGGTCGCCGAGGTCGAGCGCATCGCCGACCTGGAGTCCCGCGAGGTGCTGCTCGCCAAACTGGCCGGCGCGATGAAGGGCAACCTCGCCAAGGCCGCCGGACTGTTCAACGCTCCCGCCTCGCAGGTCGCTCGGCTCGCGGCCGCATTGCAGGAAAAGAAAGCCGCCGAGGCACCGGCCTCGGCAGCACCCACCGAGACACCGGCTTCAGCCGAATAACCCAACCCCAAACCAGGAAGGACCCACACCATGCCAAAGATGTCTACCGACGACCTGCTTGACGCGTTCAAGGAAATGACCCTGCTGGAGCTCTCCGACTTCGTCAAGAAGTTCGAGGAGACCTTCGAGGTCACCGCGGCCGCTCCGGTCGCTGTCGCCGCGGCCGGTCCGGCCGCCGGTGGCGCGCCTGCCGAGGCTGCCGAGGAGCAGTCGGAGTTCGACGTCATCCTCGAGGCCGCCGGCGACAAGAAGATCGGCGTCATCAAGGTTGTCCGTGAGATCGTCTCCGGCCTGGGCCTCAAGGAGGCCAAGGATCTGGTCGACGGCGCACCGAAGCCACTTCTGGAGAAGGTCGCCAAGGAGGCCGCCGACGAGGCCAAGGCCAAGCTGGAGGCCGCCGGCGCCACCGTCACCGTCAAGTAGGTCACTTCGCGAAAACCCCCGGAACCGCTTTGTCGCCCCAGGTTCCGGGGGTTTCGTGTGCTCAGCCCGGGCGCATCGCCGACTGCAGCGACTCTGTCACTCGCACGGGCGAATCTCCCAGAGCGACAAGCAGTTTCGACGTCATCGAAGCAAGCACCGGTGCGACTGCCGCGCCGTCGTCCCCGTAAAAGCCGGCCAGTTCGAGCATCACGAACCCGTGAATCAACGCCCAGAACTGGGCCGCTGTGGCCACGACCGCCGTGTCGTCAGCGGGCGAACCGGCGCTAATCCGCCCCGCCAGCATGCATCGGTGCACCGCGCGCACCACGTGCGCAAAGCTGGGGTAGCGCTGCTCGATCTCGGCGACCGTCAGCGTCAGGACGTTGCTTGCGGGTGCGTTGATGCCGTGGGCGCTGGTGCTGCCGAACATCAGCCGATACATGTGCGGGCGCTCGATGGCATAGCGCCGGTAGGCCGCACCGATGACAAACAGGTCGGCGACCGGGTCAGCAGTCTCCGGCACCGTCAGCGCGGCATCGAACTGCCGCAAACCTTCCTCGGCGATCTCGGCGATCAGCCCTCGCATCCCGCCGAAATGGGTGTACACCGCCATCGTCGAGGTTCCGGCCGCGCCAGCGACCTTGCGGGTCTGCAGTGCGTCGGGACCGTGCTCGTGGAGCAGGTCAACCGCGGCGAACAGCATCTCGTCGCGGACGCTGCGTTGAGTCTCCGAAGTCATCTTCTTCCAACCATCCCAACAATCCTTGCCATCTTGTCATCAGCGGCGTACGTTCCCTATAACAATGAAATATCAATGTTATAGGAGCTTGGAAGTGACGTCCGCGCAAACCACCGAAACCCGGAACCCGTATCTCGACGGCTTGCTGGCGCCGGTGGGCGCCGAAGTGACCGCGACCGACCTGGAGATCACCGGGCACATCCCGGAGCACCTGGACGGCCGCTATTTGCGCAACGGACCCAACCCGGCCGAAGAGGTCGACCCGGCCACCTATCACTGGTTCAGCGGTGACGGCATGGTGCACGGGGTTGCGCTGCGCGAGGGGAAGGCCCGGTGGTATCGCAACCGCTGGGTGCGCAGCCTGTCGGTATGCGCCACCCTGGGCGAGCCGGCGCCGGGCCGGCTCAATCCAAGGGCGGGCATGCTCTCCCTGGGCGCCAACACCAATGTGTTGACCCACGCCGGACGCACCCTGGCGCTGGTCGAGGGTGGTATCGCCAACTACGAGCTGACCGACGAACTTGACACCATCGGGACATGCGACTTCGACGGCACCCTGGCTGGCGGCTACACCGCTCATCCGCACCGTGATCCGCGCACCGGCGAATTGCACGCGGTGTCTTACTCGTTCGCCCGCGGGCGGACCGTGCAGTACTCGGTGATCGACACCCAGGGACGAGCCCGTCGCATCGTGGACATCAAGGTGTCGGGGTCGCCGATGATGCACGACTTCTCGCTGACCGACAAATATGTGGTGATCTACGACCTGCCGGTGACGTTCGACCCGCTGCAGGTGCTGCCGGCGAAAATGCCGCGCTGGCTTGGTCTACCGGCCCGGCTGGCGCTGCAGTCGCTGATCGGACGCGTCCGGGTACCGAGCCCGATCAACGCAAGGATGAACCGAAACCCGAAGCACTCCGATCGGATGCCGTATGCCTGGAACCCCGACTACCCGGCGCGCATCGGAGTCATGCCCCGGGAAGGCGGTAATCAAGACGTGCGCTGGTTCGACATCGAACCCTGTTACGTCTACCACCCGCTCAACGCCTACTCCGAGATGCGTGATGGGGCCGAGGTTTTGGTGCTCGACGTGGTGCGCTACTCGCGGATGTTCGACCGCGACCGGCGCGGCCCCGGCGACACCCCGCCAACACTGGACCGCTGGACCATCAACCTGGCCACCGGTGCGGTGACCACCGAATGCCGCGACGATCAGCCACAGGAATTCCCCCGGATCAACGAGGACCTGCTGGGCGGGCGGCACCGGTTCGGCTACACCGTCGGTGCGTACTTTTCCGGCGGCGCATCCGCGCTGTACAAACACGACTATGCGACCGGGTCCCGCGAGCTGGCCCCACTCGATCCCGACCTTTTGCTCGGTGAGATGTCCTTTGTCCCGAACCCCGCACGTGGCCCAAAGGACAGAGCTGAAGATGACGGCATTCTCATGGGCTACGGCTATCACCGCGGCCGTGACGAAGGCCAATTGGTGTTGCTGGATGCCCAGACGCTCGAGTCGATGGCCAGCGTGCACCTGCCGCAGCGCGTACCGATGGGCTTTCACGGCAACTGGGCGCCCACTGGCTAACAGGTGCCTAACACGCGCGTCGAATAGCGCGGCCCCGCCTGCCGCCGTGTGATCTCAGGTCCGCCAATTTTTTTCCGGCTGTGCTGCGCAACCCTGATGCCTTCCCACAAGCGTGCGCTACAGTGACTCATGCCACACAAAAGGGCAGGTGGCGGGCGCGAGCGTCGACGGAAGGATTCCCCATGGGTGTCGCTATCGAGGTGAATGGACTCACAAAGTCCTTCGGATCCTCGAGAATCTGGGAAGACGTCACGTTGGAGATCCCCTCCGGGGAGGTCAGCGTCCTACTGGGGCCGTCGGGTACCGGCAAATCGGTGTTCCTGAAGTCACTGATCGGTCTGCTGCGGCCGGAGCGCGGCTCCGTCGTGATCGACGGAACCGACATCCTCCAATGCTCGGCCAAGGAGCTGTACGAGATTCGCACGCTATTCGGCGTGATGTTCCAGGACGGCGCGCTGTTCGGTTCGATGAATCTCTTCGACAACGCGGCGTTCCCGCTGCGTGAGCACACCAAGAAAAAGGAAGGCGAGATCCGTGACATCGTCATGGAGAAGCTGAGCATGGTGGGCTTGGGCGGTGACGAGAAGAAGTTCCCCGGCGAGATTTCCGGCGGTATGCGCAAACGTGCCAGCCTGGCCCGAGCCCTGGTGATGGACCCGCAGATCATTCTCTGCGACGAGCCGGACTCCGGCCTGGACCCGGTTCGTACCGCCTACCTGAGCCAGCTGATCCTCGACATCAACGCCCAGATCGACGCCACCGTCCTGATCGTGACGCACAACATCAACATCGCCCGCACCGTGCCGGACAACATGGGCATGTTGTTCCGGCGCAAGCTGGTCATGTTCGGCCCGCGGGAGGTGCTGCTGACCAGCGACGAGCCGGTCGTGCGGCAGTTCCTCAATGGCCGCCGTATCGGGCCGATCGGCATGTCCGAGGAGAAGGACGAGGCGACCATGGCCGAAGAGCAGGCGCTGCTCGATGCCGGTCACCGCGACGGCGGTGTCGAGGAGATCGAGGGAGTGCCGCCGCAGATCGTCGCGACGCCGGGGATGCCGGAGCGTAAGGCCGTCGCCCGGCGCCAGGCCCGGGTGCGCGAGATTTTG
>CAVSSC010000033.1:0-181622 GCA_963730415.1 uncultured Actinomycetota bacterium
CTGGGCACGCTGTGGCGAATGGATTTCACCCGCGACCGCAGGCTCAGCACCCTCGAGACGCCGACGCTGGTGATCTGGGGAGGCGACGACAAGGTCAACAAGCCAAGCGGCGCAACGATGCTCGCGGAGCGGATGCCCAACGCCGACGTCCTGATCACCGCCAACACCGGCCACTGGGTGCAGTGGGAACGCGCCGACCTGTTCAACGCGGTCACCACCGCATTCCTCACGCCCTAACACTTTTCAAGGAGATTCGATGTCCACTGATCTGTTCGGCAATGTCCACCTGGGCTATGCCGTGATCGAAACGAACAAGTTCGACGACTGGCGCCGCTTCGCCCGCGACGCCATCGGCATGCACTGCGACGACATGGCACCCGACACGATCCGATTCCGCTTGGATGCCAACGAATGCCGCATCCTGCTGCGGCGGGGGCCGGCCGAGGATGTCGTCGCGCTGGGTTGGCACCTCGATGACCACGCGACCTTCGACGAGGCCAGTCGTCGCGTCATCGGTCACGGGGTACCCGCCGTTGAGGGCGCCGAGGAGGAAGCCAAGCTGCGAGGAGTCGAGGAGCTTCTGCGCTTTCCCGGGCCCAACGGGCTGACCCAGGAGATCTACACCACCGCCCACACCGCACCCCTGCCCCTGCAAATACCCGGCACCGGATTCGTCACCGGGGCAGGCGGACTCGGTCACGTCGCGCTCATGACGAAGAAGCCTCACGAGGTCCGCGGGTATTACAACCACGTCTTCGACGCGCGGCTGTCCGACTACATCGACGAGACGATCAACGGCATGAGGCTCGATATCGATTCCTGCGGGTCAACGAGCGTCACCATTCCGTGGCGATTGCATCGGTGAACGCCTTGCCCATCAACCCGATTCGCACCCGAGTCCAGCACGTCAACACCCAGGTCGCCACACTCGACGACATGGTCACCTCCTACCAGCGGGTCAAAGAACTCGGCTTCCACATGGCCCTATCCGTCGGCCAACACACCAACGACAAAGAACTGTCCTACTACGCCATGACCCCTTCAGGATTCGAATGGGAGGTCGGATGGAACCCCATCCTCGTCGACGAATCCACCTGGAAACCCACCACCCACCAAGGCATCAGCATCTGGGGCCACACCCCAGAAGGACAAACCGTCATCGACAAACTCGACATGTTCGCCGTCGCCGCACGATCGCTGGTCCATCACGAAGACACCATCAAGGCGCTCAGCAAACCCGGGATCGCCGACAACTAGCCGCGATCCCCGGGTTCTGTCACCTGCAGCATCGCAGGGCGACAATGGAGCGCGGTCCGACCTCGAGTTGCGCGCCGGCAGTGCCGGTTCGTGCGGTATCGAACGTGTCGCAGATAATCTCCCAACGGCGCGGGGACAGCTCGGCGGGAATTGTGAAGGTCAGAGGTTCCCACCACGCGTTGACGAAGAACAGGAAGTTGTCATCGAGCAGTGGTGTGCCGTCGGCGTCGACGTCGGGATCCGTTGAGCCGTCTATCCAAAGGGCGACGCTGCGCGCCATAGGATCAGCCCAGTTCTGATCGGTCATCTCCGTGCCCGACACGGTGAACCACCGCAGGTCCGCAGCGGCGCGGCCGGTGAGGAAACGCCGGCGCCGGAATACCGGGTGACGGCGCCTCAACCCGATGAGACCGGTTGTGAATGACAGCAAGTCGTGGTCGATGGTCGACCAGTCGAACCAGGTGATGTCGTTGTCCTGGCAGTACGCGTTGTTGTTGCCGCGTTGCGTGCGGCCGACCTCGTCGCCGCCCAGCAACATCGGCACACCGGCCGACAGCAACAGCGTTGCCAGAAAGGCCCGCTGCTGCCGCGCCCGCAGCGCGAGCACGTCCGGATCCGTTGTCGGACCCTCGATCCCGAGTTCCAGGAGCGGTTGTCGTCGGTGCCGTCGCGGTTACCCTCGCCGTTGGCCTCGTTGTGCTTGCCGTTGTAAGACACCAGATCGGCCAGGGTGAAGCCGTCATGCACGGTAACGAAGTTGACCGACGCGCTCGGGCGGCGCCCTTCGCCGCGGCCGCCATAGATGTCGGACGAACCACACAGCCGCGACGCGAAGTCTCCCAGCGTCTTGTCCCGGCTGCGCCACCAGTCACGGGTGGTGTCGCGGAAGCGCCCGTTCCACTCGCTCCACAGCGGCGGGAAGCGCCCAACGTCATAGCTGTCCAGGCGGCCGACATCCCACGGCTCGGCGATCAGCTTCGCCTGCGAGATGAGCGGATCTTGGCCCACCAAATCGAAAAACGCCGAGAACGGGTCGAAGTCACCCTCCTGCCGGCCCAGCGTGGCTGCCAAGTCGAAACGGAAACCGTCGACACCCATCTCGCCGAACCAACAGCGCAGCGAATCCATAATCATCCGCAGCGCCACCGGGTTTCCGGTGTTCACCGAATTACCGCAGCCGGTGGTGTCCACATATTTGCCCGGGTCGTTGGGGTCGAGGCGGTAGTACGCGGCGTCCCAATAGGTCACCGCGACGCCTGCCGAAAGCATTACACCCAGATAAAACGGGGAACTGCGGTCAAATCGCGTACCCCGCGCCCCGTACGGCTGACGCTCCGATTTCAATTGTGCCGCGGTGTGTTCGGCGACGGCAATCGCCCCTTCGTCGTCGCCGTGTGGTCGAGCCACGCGGCGGTGATGGCCCTGATCGGCGCGGCGGTGATCGTCTGGCTCAGCGTTTGTGGTGGTATCCAATGTCCGACCCCATTCCTTGGCCGTGGAGGTTGGCCGGCCGCTCGCCGTTTTCCCGGCCGGCACGTTCAACCACTTCGCCAAGGACATCGGTTGTGACCACCCCGCCAATACGATCCGGGCCATCCGCGAGGGAAGTGTCTCCTGCGTCGATCTGGTGTGCTTCAACGACACCCGGATGATGATCAACACGGCAAGCATCGGCGCCTATCCGAGGTTCGTGCGCACACGCGAACGGTTTGAGCACAAGATCGGCAAGCCGCTGGCGGCCGCGTATGCGACGCTGCACACGTTGCGCCGCGAGGACCCTGTGCGGATCCGGTCCGACAACACGACGATGCAGACATCGCTGTTCTTCCTGGGTAACTCGACCTACCTGCCGTCGGGCTTCGCGCCCGCGCAGCGCAACCGGATCGACGACGGGCTACTCGATGTGCGGATCCTAGAGACCGGCCGCCCACTGAGCAGATTCCGCATCATGACGGCACTGATGATCGGGCGGCTAGAACGCAGCCGGCTGTATCACGAGCAGCATGTTCCCGAGTTCAGCTTCACCGCCGTTGACGGCCCGACCGCCGTCGCGGTGGACGGCGAGTTGGACGGACACCACCAGCACGCTCGCTTCAGCGTTCGCTACCGGGTTCTTCCTGTGTTTTGCCCGCTGCCGCGGCGCTAACGGCCGGGCACTATCGCCGTTCTTGTGCATCGCAGTGATTGTGGGCGCAGTCATCGAGCGCCGTGACGGTACCAAGCTCCGTCTCGTCAGACCTGCCGATCATCACGTCAGAGCAACTCAGAGGAAATTTTCTGCGGTCGGGCTCGGCACGAAAATTACGTGACCACGGCGGGTGAGCGCCGCATCTGGTAACCCGCGGGCGTGCTGTGGCGGGGTGCGCGGTTGCGTTGTCATGCGGTGTCAGTGAGGGATTGGGAGGCTGACGCGGTAGCCGAGGCTGCGAGGTAGCCAATCGCCTGCTTTGGTATTCGCGAGGATACGGCGGGTGACGTAGTCGGCGGCGGCATCACTCTAGAACTCGGCGTTGGTGAGCAGTGCAGCCCGCGACTAGTACGGAATGCTCCACGGCGGCGACAAGTGCTTTCATCGGACCACGGCGGGCGGCGATACGCCGGTAGTTGACTGAGAGATAGGTTCCCTTCGAGCCGGACGCGGCCAGCGCCGCAGTCCCCAGGGCGTTTTCGCATACCGATTTCCGACCCGGGTTTTTATCGACTTCACCGGCGGGCGGACTCGTCGCAGCCGGGCGCGGGGTCCGCCCACGACGCGAGATGCGCGGCGGTCGGAAACATGCTCATGAGGTCAGCGTCGTCAGAACCGGTGCGGCCCGAACCGGCCCCATGCCACAAAGATCGCCATGGCAGCGAGCACGACGTTGACGACAACGCTTGAATACTCGCCGCGCCGTGCATGGGTGATGATCGCGCCGACCATGACGGCGACCAGTCCTGCTGCGGCCAGGGGTGCGAGCACCGGAAAGATGCCCAGCGCCGGCGGCAGGATCAGGCCGATCGCCGCGAGGATCTCGAGTGCCCCGATCGCCTTGATCAGCCCGGCTGGGACATCCTCGACCCAACCACCGAGCGTCTTGACCAGGCGGTCGCGGGATTGGACGAGCTTGACCGTCCCCGCGCCAAGAAATATCAGCGCCAACACTGCTTGCACGATCCACAAAGCGAGATTCATTTTCGTTTCCTTATTCCTTATTGGGGTGAGCTGGGTAGCAGTAGCGCGGCCCCGCGCACGCGGTCGATCACATCGCCCGCATCGCTCGGAACGGTGTTGGCGCGCCAGGCGACGTGCTGGTCGGGGCGGATCAGAACCAGGTCGCGTTGATAGAGGTGACGTGCGTGGCTGTCGCGGAGGTCGACCACGTCCAAGGGAACTCCCAGGTCGGCGGCGGCAGCCACGATCGGGGCGACGTCGATATCGGCGAAACGCAGCAACGTGAAGCCCGCGCCGAACAGGTCGAAGATTGCCCGGCCGTCCTTGAGGAACAGGCTGGGCGGGCGGGCGCCAGGCCAGGTGCTGGGGGTGTAGGCGTCCATCGTCTGAATCGGGGCGATCCCGGACTCGCGCCAGATCACCGGCGAGGTGTCGTAGCGGTACCCGAACTCGATGCCGTCGGCCTCGTTCTCGAGGTTGCCCAGATCGAGGATCTCCCGGGCGAGGCGCCGGCGGCTGAACTCACCGGCCCAGCCCTCGGAATGAATTACCTTGCGGCAGGCGGTCTTGATGGCCATCCGCACGAGGAAGTGCCGGCCGGAGGCTTCTCTGTTGCGCGCGGCGACCGGCCGCCGTTCGGCCTCGTACGCGGCGAGTAGGCCCTCGGTGCCCCAGCCTTGCAAGATCGCCGCCAGTGCCCAGCCCAGTCCTACGGCGTCGCCGACGCCGGTGTTCATCCCGTACCCGCCCGTCGGGACCACCTGGTGGGCGGAGTCGCCGGCCAGCCACACGCGACCCCGCCCATAGCGTTTGGCGACGGTCAGTCGTGGTCGCCAGGCGTTGGCGACGATGACCTCGCAGTCGAATTCGGTCCCCAACCGGTCGAAGAGAAACTGCTTGGGGTCGATGGCGTCGGCGTCCGCCCCCGCCCCAAGCGGCATGTGCATCGTCCACGTATCGCGGTCGTTCTGCGCGATGAGCGTCCAGCCCTGCGGGCTCTGGGTGTGCCAGGCTGTGCCGAACCGCTCGAATAGCCCACGGTCCGGTGAGGTGAAATGGACCAGGTAGACCCACCCGTCCATAGGCATCTCACGTTCTTCGAGGTAGGCCCGGATCAGCGCCGGGGCGACCCTGCCGATGCCGAGTTGGCGCACCACTAGGCGCCGCAGATCGATTTCGTCCAGCCCGATGCCCAGGCCGTTGCGGACAACGCTGCCGGCGCCGTCGCAGCCGGCCAGAAACTGCGCGTGGATTATGCGGGTCTCCCCGGTTGCTGTGCAGCGGATGACGGCGTCGACGCCATCTTTGTCCTGGGTGAACGAGGCGAGTGCCCAGCCGAAACGGACGTTGATGTGTACCGCACGCGATTCAAGGAGCCCCTTGAGCGCCGGTTCGAGCACCACTTGTGAAACCCGCATCGCAGGTTCGAGCGGCTGGGTGCCGTCATTGCGTTCGCGGATCTGGGCGCGGCGCTGCTCGACAGTGGGGTAGGCGAAGCGCGCCAACTCCCACCCGGCCAGCGTCGTGACCCACGAAACGTCGAAGGGGTGATCTTCGGGCACGGCCACTTTACGGAGCTCATCGGCGACTCCGAGCCTGCGGAACAGCTCCATGCTCCGGCTGTTGGTGATGTCCATCTTCGGGTGGCGGGTCGTGTCGGGATTCCGCTCGACCACGATCGCCTTGATCCCGTGATGTTCCAGTTCGAGCGCCAGAGTGAGTCCGACGGGGCCGCCACCGGCAATCAGGACAGCGACCTGTTCGGTGGCCGAAGGTTCCGCACCGATGTTCACGTCCATGATCTGTTGTCCTCAGCGTCGCCGATCCATCTATAGAACACTAGTGTTCAAAATATATCAATAATGTTTTCTAATGACTATTACAGACACGAAAAGGACGAACCTGTACTGTGGACACAGTCGCCAATCACCGACACGAAGGACACAGCAGTGACCTCAACGGACCAGCGAATAAATGCCGCAGCGGTGCGTTTGTTCACCGAGAAGGGCGCCACGCAGGTAACGATCAGCGAACTGGCGAACGAGGCGCGGGTCGCCCGCGGCACGCTGTACCGCAACATCGACTCCATCGAGCAAATATTCGATAAGGTCGTCGCCGCCTTCAACGCAGAGATGCACGAGCGAGTCTCGAGGACCTTCGTCGGCATCGACGACGCGGCTGTGCGACTGGCCAACGGAGTTCGGTTATGGGTGCGCTACGCCCACGAGAACCCGGCGATGGGCCGGTTCGCCGTGCGGTTCGCGCTGACCGAGCAGTCACTGCGGGCCTTGTTCACTGGGCCCCCGATGCGCGACGTGAGCGAGGGCGCCGCCGCCGGCCGCTACCACGTCAACGAGTCGATGACTCCCAGCATCGCCTCACTCGTGATCGGCGCTACCGTCAGTGCCATGTGGATGGTGCTGGACGGCCATCAGACCTGGCGCGAAGCCGGATCGTCGACAGCCGAACTTCTCCTGCGCGCTCTCGGAATACATCCCGCCGAAGCGCACGAGATCTCGATAGCCGAACTGCCACCCTTCCCAGCGATCTGATCCACCGCAGAGTCAGGACCGCAACCGCCCACGGACTACAGGTCCCCACCAGCCCTCCATACCGGGTCACACCACCCGGCGACGCAAGTAGTCGGACATCGACGCGATACCGGCGCGGTCGCCACGATTGATCGAGCCAGGGACGGCGAACGTCCACGACTGGCCTGCGGCGTGGACGAGGAAGTCGTGAGCGACGGCGAGCGCGGCCAGGGCGTCGGGCTGATGCTGGCCTTGCTGCCACGTCATCGCCTGGTTCTCGAAGTCCGGGAGGTGACCGGCGATCCTGCAAGTACCGACTTCCACTGCTTGCAACAGCGCGGAGCTGCGCGCCATCGCGTCGCCGCCTCCTCTCCCGCTGCCCTTGGGCGGCCACGAGCTGACCTTGATCGGGTGTGGTGTTCGGTGCCCGCGCAGCGCCTCGGTGACCACGCGGGTATAGGTCTCGCGTGCGGCGAACCCTTCGATGCTGATCTCGGACGCGCCGGTGTCCGCCGCGAGCCGGACGGCAGCCGAGGCCCAGGCGTCGGAGATCATCGGCGCGAATAAGTCGGCGATGACGGCCACGACACCATCGGGGGTCATGGACGCCGCGACGATCCCGCGGGAGTCCACCGGAGCCGCTGTCCGAAGGGTCCACGCCCACAACAGTTTTGACGGGGGTAGAAAGCGCCTTATGAGCGCGCCCGAAGAGATTCGAACTCCCAACCTTCTGATCCGTAGTCAGATGCTCTATCCGTTGAGCTACGGGCGCTTGTCTTTAGTTGTATCCGTGGCGGAGGCGAGAGGATTTGAACCTCCGGTCCCCTTTGAGGGGGACAACTCATTAGCAGTGAGCCCCATTCGGCCGCTCTGGCACGCCTCCATTGGACTTCCTGAGGTTACCCGAACCCTTCCCGGCATCCCGGAACCGCCGGAGGCATAGCGTACACAGCGGCGACATATGCTGTCGAAGTGACTGCCCGCCTGCGGCCCGAGCTGGCCGGGCTGCCAGTTTACGTTCCTGGCAAGACGGTGCCGGGCGCCATCAAACTGGCCAGCAACGAGACGGTGTTCGGCCCGCTGCCCAGCGTCCGCGCGGCCATCGAGCGGGCCACCGACGCCATCAATCGCTACCCCGACAACGGCTGCGTGGAGCTCAAGGCAGCGCTGGCCAAGCACCTGGGTTCGGACTTCGCTCCCGAGCAGGTCGCAATCGGTTGCGGTTCAGTCAGTTTGTGCCAGCAGCTCGTTCAAATCACCGCCTCGGCCGGCGACGAGGTGGTGATGGGGTGGCGCAGCTTCGAGCTCTATCCGCCGCAGGTCCAGGTCGCTGGTGCGACCGCCATCAAGGTGCCGCTGACCGACCACACGTTCGACCTCGACGCGATGCTTGCCGCGGTAACCGACCGCACCCGGCTGATCTTCGTCTGCAACCCCAACAACCCGACGTCCACCGTCGTCGCCCCGGACGCGCTGGCCCGGTTCGTCGAGGCGGTTCCGCCGCACATCCTGATCGCCATCGACGAGGCCTATGTCGAGTACATCCGCGACGGCATGTTGCCCGACAGCCTGGAGCTGGTCCGCACCCGCAGCAACGTCGTTGTGCTGCGGACCTTTTCGAAGGCCTACGGGCTGGCGGGCCTGCGCGTCGGCTATGCGATCGGCCAGCCCGACGTGATCACCGCGCTGGACCAGGTATACGTGCCGTTCACCGTTTCCAGCGTTGCGCAGGCCGGTGCCATCGCCTCGCTGGACGCCGCCGACGAGCTGCTGGCGCGCACCGACGCCCTGGTCGCCGAGCGCGCCCGGGTCAGCGCCGGGCTGCGCGATGCCGGATTCGCCCTGCCGCCGACGCAGGCCAACTTCGTCTGGCTGCCGCTGGGGCCCCGCACAACGGATTTCGTAAAGCAGGCCGCCAATGCGCGCATTGTGGTCCGCCCTTGTGGCACTGACGGTGTCCGGGTCACCATCGGGGCGCCTGAGGAAAACGACGCCCTGTTGCGGTTCGCCCGAGACTGGATTACGCGCACCGAACCTTAAGGAGTAGCCAATGAGCCTGGCCCGCAAGAAGTTCACCGAGTTCAAGGAACGCAGCGACCGCATTCCCGATGCCGAGCTCGACGAATTCTGGGCGACTCTTGCGCCCGCGACCATCGACGGGATGATCGGCGAGTGGAAGGGCGGCGAGTTCGTCACCGGCCACAAGATGAACGGCCAGTTGGAGAAGGCCGGCTGGTTCGGCAAGACCTTCAAATCGGCCAGCGACGTGCAGCCGTTGGTCTGTGTGGACGCCGACGGGAACAAGTTCTCCAACGTGGCGATGGGCAAGGGCGAGGCCAGCCTGTGGCTGGAGGACTTTCGCGGCGAAGTCATCGCCACGATGGTCTACGACGGCCAACCCGTGCACGATCACTTCAAAAAGATCGACGACGATGCGGTGATGGGCATCATGAACGGCAAGGGCGTCCTGGATGACGGCCGTTATTACTACTTCTACCTAGAGCGGGTCTGACGGCGTCGGCGCTCGAACTACCTAGCCGGGTTGCGGCCGGTGAACGCGATCAGCTGGTCCAGCGCGCTGGCGTCTGCGGGCACGTCGACCGGTTGATGGAATCCCGCGTTTGTGCGGCCCTCCGGCGTGATGATGTTGCGTGCCAGCTCCAGCACATATTCGGCCAGCGAATCCGGGGCGTCGACGTCGCGGCCGGCGGCCACGGCGTAATCCCAGGCATGCACTAGGAATTCGATCGACAGGACGCCGGCCATGACTGCTGCGGGCGCCTCGTCCGGGCCCACCATCACCATGCCGTTCAGACCGTGGCGGTGCCATGCGTCCAGGGCGGGCCGGGCCACGGCGATAATCTGCCGCTCCACCGAGTCGGTCTCGTCGCGCGGCGGAAGTTCTGCGTCCACCGCGCCGCCGATGACGGTGATGGAGTTCAGCAGATGATCAGTCAACTGCGCCACGTTGAACTCAGAGCACGGGGTCTGCCGGGACAAATCGTCGCGGGCCATGGGGTGCAGGACCTGCTGCAGAATCCCCAGCGTGGATTCGGCGCTATCCAGCTCGTCGGTCGGTGGAGATTCAGGTCCGGGTCGCAGATCGAATGGCATCTTCGCCACGCTACGGTCTGCATATGGGCTTAGAAAAGGGTGGGGTCTACGAATCCGTCACCGTCGAAACCAAAGACCAGGTTGCCCAGGTGACGCTGATCGGACCGGGCAAGGGCAATGCGATGGGGCCGGCGTTCTGGTCAGAGATGCCGGAGCTGTTCGCAGCACTGGACGCCGACCGCGATGTGCGGGCCATTGTCATCACCGGATCCGGCAGGAACTTCAGCTACGGCCTGGATGTGCCCGCGATGGGTGGGGCGTTCACCCCGCTGCTGGCCGACGGGGCGCTGGCCCGTCCGCGCGCGGATTTCCATGCCGAGATAAGGCGCATGCAGAACGCGATCAGCGCGGTCGCTGACTGCCGCACCCCCACCATCGCATCGGTGCACGGTTGGTGCATCGGCGGCGGCGTCGACCTGATCTCCGCGGTCGATATCCGCTACGCCAGTGCTGACGCCAAATTCTCGGTGCGCGAGGTCAAGCTGGCCATCGTCGCCGACGTCGGCAGCCTGGCCCGCCTGCCACTGATCTTGAACGACGGACACCTGCGCGAACTGGCACTGACCGGCCGGGATATCGACGCGGCCCGCGCCGAGAAGATCGGCTTGGTCAATGATGTGTTCGCCGACGCCGATGCAACGCTGGCCGCCGCGCACGCCACCGCAGCCGAGATCGCCGCCAACCCACCGCTGACCGTCCACGGCGTCAAGGACGTCCTCGACCAGCAACGCGCCTCCGCCGTTGCGGAGAACCTGCGTTACGTCGCTGCCTGGAACGCCGCCTTCCTGCCATCCAAGGATCTGACCGAGGGCATCTCGGCAACGTTCGAAAAGCGCCCGCCGCAGTTCACCGGGGAGTAGGACACCCGCCGTCCGAGCGCACGTACCCTCGCTGGGGTGGCGAATACCCCAGACGGCAAGATCCGCGTTCCGGCCGACTTGGATTCCGTGACGGCGATCGGCGAAGAGGACCACGCCCAAATCGACAGCGCTGCCGTCGAACGGATATGGCAGGCCGCGCGGCACTGGTACCAAGCCGGGCTGCAGCCCGCGATCCAGTTGTGCATCCGGCAGCACGGGCGCGTCGTGCTCAACCGCGCGATCGGCCACGGCTGGGGCAACGCCCCGACCGATTCGCCCGACGCCGAGAAGATCCCCGTCACAACCGACACACCGTTTTGCGTGTACTCGGCGGCAAAGGCCATGACCGCGACCGTCGTCCACATGCTCGTCGAACGCGGCGTCTTCTCACTCGACGACCGCGTCTGCGACTACATCCCCACCTTCACCAGTCACGGCAAGCATCGGATCACCATCCGGCACGTGATGACCCACAGCGCCGGCCTGCCCTTCCCCACCGGGCCCAGGCCCGACGTCAACCGCGCCGACGACCATGAATACGCGCAGCAGAAGCTCAGCGAATTGCGGCCGCTCTACCGGCCGGGATTGGTGCATGTCTACCACGCGCTGACCTGGGGCCCGCTGATGCGCGAGATCGTCTACGCGGCCACTGGGAAAGAAATTCGCGAGATCCTCGCCACCGAGATCCTCGACCCACTTGGGTTCCGGTGGACGAACTTCGGCGTCGCCAAAAAAGACCTCCCGCTGGTCGCGCCGAGTCACGCCACCGGCCGTCCGTTGCCGCCCGTGATCGCCCAGATCTTCCGCAAGGCGATCGGCGGAACCGTGCACGAGATCATCCCCTACACGAACACGCCGCCGTTCCTCACCACCATCATCCCGTCGTCCAACACGGTGTCGACCGCGAACGAGATGTCACGGTTCGCTGAAATCTGGCGCCGGGGTGGCGAACTCGACGGCGTGCGCGTGCTGAGCCCGGAAACGATGCGCGGCGCGGTCAAGGAATGCCGGCGGTTGCGACCAGATTTCGCGGTCGGGCTGCAGCCGGCTCGTTGGGGCACCGGGTTCATCTTGGGAACGAACCGGTTCGGACCGTTCGGGCGCAACGCGCCCGACGCGTTCGGTCATCTCGGCCTGGTCAACATCGCGGTCTGGGCCGACCCCGCGCGCGGGCTGGCGGCTGGTGTGGTCAGCAGTGGCAAACCCGGACGGGATCCCGAAGCCCGCCGCTACACGGCCCTGATGGACACGATCGCCGCCGAGATCCCCACCGGTTGACCTGCCGGCTAACACAGCGGTGGCGGAGGGATTTGAACCCCCGGACGGTTTTAGCCGTCTCTCGCTTTCAAGGCGAGTGCATTAGGCCGCTCTGCCACGCCACCGTCGATAAGGGTAACGGGGCGCCCTAGTAGCGTGGCCACCATGCGCGCCATCGTCGCCGAATCCTCCGATCAACTTTCCTGGCAAGAAGTACCCGACGTCTCTGCCCGGCCCGGCGAGGTACTGATCAAGGTCGCCGCGGCCGGCGTGAACCGCGCCGACGTGCTGCAGGCCGCCGGTAAGTATCCGCCACCGCCGGGAGCCAGCGAGATCATCGGCATGGAGGTGTCCGGCGTCATCGCCGACATCGGCTCCGGTGTAACCGAATGGTCTGTGGGACAAGAAGTTTGCGCACTGCTGGCCGGCGGCGGATATGCCGAGCTGCGTCGCCGTTCCGGCCGGGCAGGTGATGCCGATTCCCGACGGTGTCGACCTTGTCGACGCTGCCGGGCTACCGGAGGTGGCCTGCACGGTGTGGTCCAACCTGGTGCTGACCGCTCACCTCCGCGAAGGCCAGCTGCTGCTGATGCACGGCGGGGCTAGCGGCATCGGAACGCACGCGATCCAGGTCGCACGGGCGCTGGGTGCCCGGGTGGCGGTCACCGCCGGATCGGAGGAAAAGCTGCAAACCTGCCGCGACCTGGGCGCTGAGATCACCATCAACTATCGCGACGAAGACTTCGTCGCACGTCTGCAGGAGTCCGGCGGCGCCGACGTGATCTTCGACATCATGGGCGCCTCCTATCTGGACCGCAATATCGACGCGCTGGCCAGCGACGGGCAACTGATCATCATCGGCATGCAGGGCGGCATGAAGGCCGAGCTCAATATCGGCAAGCTGCTCGTCAAGCGGGCGCGGGTCATCGGCACCACGCTGCGGGCGCGGCCGGTCAGCGGCCCGAACAGCAAGAGCGAGATCGTGCAAGCGGTGACGGCCTCGGTGTGGCCGATGATCGCCGACGGCCGGGTCCGGCCGATCATCGGCGCCCGCATGCCCATCCAGCGGGCCGCTGATGCACACCAACAGCTGGTGTCGGGAAAGGTGACCGGAAAGATCGTGCTGACGCTGCAGGGTTAGCCCAGGGACGCCAACGCACGCACCAACTGGTCGACTTCGGCCATCGTCGAGTAGTGCGCCAGCCCGACGGTGACCGCGCCGCCAATGTCATTCACGCCCAGGACATCAAGCGCGCGTGAACTCTCGTTGGTGATGGCCAGAATTCCGTTGTCCGCCAACCGCTGCACCACCCGCTCGGCGGGCACCCCGTGCAAAGCGAAACTGACCACGGGTATCCGCACCTCCGGACGGCCAATCACCATCACCAACGGCAACGATCGCAACGACACCATCAGGTAATCGAAGACCCGGTTCAGATAAGAAGTGGCGGATTGCATCGACACCGACAGGCGTTCACGCCGGCTGCCGCGAGCGGACTCGTCGAGTGCCGCCAGATACTCGACGCTGGCGACCACCCCGGCCAGCAGACCGAACTGGTGTGCGCCGATTTCTAGACGCGCCGGACCAGTGGCATTGGGGTCTGCCGAAATCGAGCTGAACGAGTTGAGCAGCGCCGGATCGCGGAACACGATCGCGCCGATCGGCGGACCACCCCACGCCAGAGCATTCACCGCCACAACGTCGGCGTCGGTTTCTTTGGCGTCGAGTAATCGGTAAGGCGCCGCGGCGGAATGGTCGACCACCACCAACCCGCCGACGTCGTGTACCAGCTTGATCATCGCCCGCAGATCGGTAACCGTGCCCAGCGTGGCAGACGCGGAGCCGACGGCGACCAACCTGGTCGACTTCCCGATCAGGCCCTCCCACTGCCACGTCGGCAGCTCGCCGGTTTCGATGTCGACTTCCGCCCACTTCACCTTGGCGCCGTAGCGGTGTGCCGCCCGCAGCCACGGGGCGATGTTCGCCTCGTCGTCAAGGCGGCTGACGATCACCTCGTAGCCCAGTCCGGCCCGTGAGGACGACGCTTCGGCCAGCGCCGACAACAGGATCGCGCGATCTGCGCCCAGCACCACGCCCGCCGGGTCAACGTTGAACAGATCGGCCACCGCCGCACGCGCCGCCTCCAGGACAGCGGCGCTGCGCTGCGCCGACGGATGCGCACCCACCGTGGTGGCGCCAGACCTACGGAAAGCCGTCGAAACAGTGGTCGCAACGGAATCGGGAATCAGCATCCCGGCCGTCGCGTCGAAATGCACCCAACCGTCACCTAGCGACGGATGTAGTCCGCGCACCCGGGCGACGTCATAAGCCATGCCAGCCACCTTAGAGCTTCCGCTCTTCCGCGAAACTGTGACGGTAGCGGGTGCCACAGACGTTCCAGCCGACGGTGGCTTCCCGAGCCAGGGCACCCGGCCAGCCATACTAGTCGAGTGGGGCTCTGGTTCGGAACGCTGATTGCATTGTTTTTGCTGATAGCGCCCGGAGCGATCATCGCACGTATCAGTCAGCTCGCTTGGCCCGTCGCTGTCGCAGTTGGCCCCGCGCTGACCTACGGTGTGGTCGCGCTTGCCATCATCCCTTTTGGTGCGATCGGAATCCCTTGGAACGGTTGGACTGCGCTGGCCACGCTGGCTGTGGTGTGCCTGCTGATGACGGGTTTGCAGCTGCTGCTCGCCCGCTACCGCGACACCGAGGCTGAAGCCCTGGGGATCGGTCGCTGGCAGGCGGTGACGGTGGCGGCCGGTGTGCTGTTGGGCGCTCTGCTGATCATGTGGGCGGCCTATCGCGGCATCACCCATTGGCAGTCCATCCCGAGCACCTGGGATGCGGTCTGGCACGCCAACGAGGTGCGCTTCATCCTGGACACCGGCCAGGCGTCGTCCACCCACATGGGTGAGCTGCGCAACGTCGAAACGCACCAAGCGCTGTACTACCCGTCGGTGTTCCACGCCCTCACCGCGGTGTTCTGTCAGCTCACCGGGGCGGCCCCGACCACCGGCTACACCTTGAGTTCGGTGGCCGCGTCAGTCTGGCTGTTTCCGGCCAGCGCAGCGATGCTCACCTGGTTTTTGTTGCGCCCTGTCAGCAGTCAATGGCGCGCCGCGGGCGCGTCGGCCACCGCCGCGGCGCTGTCGGCGTCGTTCACCTCGGTGCCCTATGTCGAGTTCGGCGTCGCCGCGATGCCCAACTTGGCCGCCTACGGGGTCGCGGTGCCGACGTTCGTGCTGATCTCCTCGACTCTGCGGCACCGCGACCGCATCCCGGCGGCCGTCCTGGCCCTGGTGGGCGTCCTCTCGTTGCACCTGACCGGCGGGTTCATCGTCATTTTGTTCCTCTTGGCCTGGTGGCTTTTGGACAGGGTGTGGCATCCGGTGCGCGGCCGGCTCGCCGACGTGCTGACCCTGGCCGCTGTGGCGGTGCCGACGGTGCTGATCCTGGCGCCCCAGTTCCTCGGGGTGCTCAGACAGGCCGACATCATCGCCGGGCATACCTTCCCCAGCTTCAAGGG
Organism: uncultured Actinomycetota bacterium; assembly: GCA_963730415.1. Classification (GTDB taxonomy): domain Bacteria; phylum Actinomycetota; class Actinomycetes; order Mycobacteriales; family Mycobacteriaceae; genus Mycobacterium. The sequence goes on from CAVSSC010000033.1 coordinate 15,701, forward strand.
CGCGAAGCAGGGCCTGATCGATGCCGTCCTGCAGCACACCCGCCATCTCAACGACTTTCCGACCCAGTACAAGCTGCTCGTGCTGGCGGCCATCGGCATGGCGATCCTGCTGTACAAGAGGATCTGGTGGCCCCCGGCGGTGTGGCTGCTGCTCATCGTGGCGATCGTCTATTCGGGGGCGCCGGCGCGGTTTCGGGGGCCGATCGGCAACACCATCGAAGAGTTCAGTCAGTTCTTCTACAACGATCCGCGAAGGCTCTCGGGTGTCGTGGCAATGCTGCTGGCGCCAATGGCCGGTATCGGGTTGTTCGCGATCGTCGTGCTGTTGGTTGCCGGCGCCAAACGACTCACCGACCGGTTCAGGCAGCTACCCGGGCCCGTGTGGGTCGCGGCCACGGCGGTTGTGCTGGCGGTGGCCTGCGTCTACACCGCCCGGCACTACTTCTGGCCGCACAAGGTCCTGTTCGGCGACAAATATGACTCGGTGATGATCGACCAGCGAGACCTCATGGCCATGGCCTACCTGGCCACCCTGCCCGGTGCGCACGACACCCTGATCGGCGACTCTAATGTCGATGGCACCGCGTGGATGTATGCGGTGGCCGATCTGCATCCGTTGTGGACCCATTACGACTTCCCGCAGCAGACGGGCCCGGGCTACTACCGATACATCTTCTGGAGCTCGGCACGCAAAGGCGATTCAGATCCGCGGGTAGTTGAGGCGGTCAAGGCCCTCAATATCCGCTACATCCTGACCAGCACGCCGACGGTCCGGGGCTTCGCCATACCGGACGGACTAGTGTCACTGGATAAGTCGAAGTCGTGGGCACTGATCTACGACAATGGTGAGGCTCGAATCTACGAATGGCGCGGAAATGGCGCGGCGCCACACTCTTAGTTCCGCAAAGGACGGTGACGGCTTGAGTACCGGCAACGATGACGACGGCGTCGAGATCATCGGCGGCATCGATCCGCGGATCATGGCGGCACCTGAGGACGACTCTGACGAGCGCTCCCTCACCGACCTGGTCGAGCAGCCCGCGAAGGTGATGCGAATCGGCACCATGATCAAGCAACTGCTCGAGGAAGTGCGCGCGGCACCGCTCGACGAGGCCAGCCGCAAACGGCTGCGCGAGATCCACGCCACCAGCATCCGGGAGCTCGAAGACGGTCTGGCGCCAGAACTTCGCGAGGAACTCGATCGCCTCACCCTGCCGTTCAGCGAGGACACAGAGCCGTCGGACGCCGAGTTGCGCATCGCCCAGGCCCAGCTGGTCGGCTGGCTGGAGGGGCTGTTTCACGGCATCCAGACCGCGCTGTTCGCCCAGCAGATGGCCGCCCGCGCGCAGCTGGAGCAGATGCGCCAGGGCGCGCTGCCGCCGGGCATCGGTAAGCCGGGCGCCGGCACCGGACACGGCACCGGCCAATACCTGTAGGCAGACAACGGTGCCGGGTCCTGGTCCTCATATCGAGACACGCGATGCGTGGGTGGAATTTCCCATCTTCGATGCCAAGTCGCGTTCTTTGAAGAAGGCGTTCCTGGGCAAGGCGGGCGGCACGATCGGTCGCAACAGCTCCAACGTGGTCGTCGTCGAAGCGTTGCGGGACATCACCATGTCACTCGAGTTGGGCGACCGGGTCGGTCTGGTCGGCCACAATGGGGCCGGGAAATCGACTCTCTTACGCCTACTTTCGGGTATCTACGAACCCACGCGGGGCTGGGCGAAGGTCACCGGCCGCGTCGCACCGGTCTTCGATCTCGGCGTCGGGATGGACCCCGAGATCTCCGGCTACGAGAACATCATCATCCGCGGCCTGTTCCTGGGGCAGACCCGAAAGCAGATGCTGGCCAAGGTGGACGAGATCGCCGAATTCACCGAGCTGGGCGACTACATGTCGATGCCGCTGCGTACCTACTCCACCGGGATGCGGGTCCGGCTGGCGATGGGCGTGGTCACCAGCATCGACCCCGAGATCTTGCTGCTCGATGAAGGCATCGGCGCGGTGGACGCCGACTTCCTGAAGAAGGCCCAGTCCCGGTTGCAGAGCCTGGTGGAGCGTTCCGGAATCCTCGTCTTCGCCAGCCATTCCAACGAATTTCTGGCCCGGCTGTGCAAGACCGCGATGTGGATTGACCACGGAATCATCAAGATGTCCGGAGGCATCGAAGACGTGGTGCGCGCTTATGAGGGGGAGGACGCGGCCCGGCACGTACGCGAGGTGCTGGCCGAGACCGCCGCCGACAAGCCGCTGGCACAAAGAGTTTCCGGGGATGAGTGAATCCGTCTTCGCTGTCGTCGTCACCCACCGGCGCCCCGACGAGCTGGCCAAGTCGCTAGATGTGCTGAGCACCCAAACCCGGTTGCCCGACCACCTGATCGTTGTGGATAACGATGGTTCCGGCGACGGCCGGGTCCGCGATCTGGTAGTCGGCCAGCCGATTCCGACCACGTACCTGGGCTCTCGCCGGAACCTGGGCGGCGCAGGCGGTTTCGCCCTCGGGATGTTGCACGCGTTGGCCCAGGGAGCCGACTGGATATGGCTGGCCGACGACGACGGGCGCCCGCAGGACTCTCACGTTCTGGCCACCCTACTGGCCTGCGCGGAGAAATACGATCTGGCCGAAGTATCACCGATGGTGTGCGATATGGATGACCCGCAGCGGCTGGCGTTTCCGTTGCGGCGCGGCCTGGTATGGCGCAGGCGCACAAGCGAATTGCGCACCGAAGAAGAGCAGGATCTGCTGCGCGGGATAGCGTCGCTGTTCAACGGCGCGCTGTTCCGGGCGTCCACCCTGGAATCGATCGGTGTCCCAGATCTGCGGCTGTTCATCCGTGGCGACGAGGTGGAGATGCACCGGCGGCTGGTGCGGTCGGGCTTGCCGTTTGGAACCTGCCTGGACGCGATCTACCTGCATCCCTGCGGATCCGCCGAATTCCGGCCGATTCTGGGTGGCCGGATGCACACCCAATATCCCGACGATCCCACCAAGCGGTTCTTCACCTACCGCAACCGCGGCTACCTGCTGTCGCAACCGGGCCTGCGCAAGCTGCTGGTCCAGGAGTGGGTTCGGTTCGGCTGGTTCTTCCTGGTGACCCGCCGCGACCCTAAAGGTCTGCTGGAATGGATTCGATTGCGCCGCTTGGGACGTCGTGAGCAATTCGGCAAGCCCGATGCTGGAGGATCCTGATGACGTTCATCGACGCGGCAGCACAGTCGCGGACACTTACCCGCGCCCGAGGCGATCTGACCGACGGCTTTCGCCGTCACGAGCTGTGGCTGCACCTGGGCTGGCAGGACATCAAGCAGCGCTACCGCCGCTCGGTACTGGGCCCGTTCTGGATCACCATCGCGACCGGAACCACGGCCGTCGCGATGGGCGGCTTGTATTCGAAGCTGTTTCACCTCGAGCTGTCAGTGCATCTGCCGTACGTGACGCTGGGGCTGATCATCTGGAACCTGATCAACGCCTCCATTCTGGAGGGCGCCGACGTGTTCGTCGCCAACGAGGGACTGATCAAGCAATTGCCGACGCCGCTGAGCGTGCACGTCTACCGGCTGGTGTGGCGGCAGATGATCTTGTTCGCGCACAACATCGTCATCTATGCCGTTGTTGCGATGATCTATCCCAAGCCGTGGTCGTGGGCCGACCTGTCGGTCATCCCGGCGCTGGGGCTGATCGTGCTCAACTGCATATGGGTGTCACTGTGTTTCGGCATCCTGGCGACCCGCTACCGCGACATCGGCCCGTTGCTGTTTTCGGTCGTGCAGTTGCTGTTCTTTATGACGCCGATCATCTGGAACGATGACACCTTGCGGCAGCAGGGCGCCGGACGCTGGGCGAGCATCGTCGAACTCAACCCGCTGCTGCACTATCTCGATATCGTTCGCGCCCCGTTGCTGGGCGCCCATCAGGAATTGCGGCACTGGATGGTGGTGGTGGTGTTGACCGCCGTCGGCTGGGTGCTGGCGGCCTTCGCGATGCGGCAATACCGCGCCCGGGTGCCGTATTGGGTGTAGCGGTTTCTTTGGCGAGCTGCGCGCCGCGAACACGAGAATGCGGTCGCCGAAGTGGCCGCGGCGTTGGGCATTAGTCGTGGTCGGGCCGCTCGGCGGTTGCGGCGACGACTTCACCTACTTGATCGACTTCGGCGTCGCCCTCGACGCCGCATCGACCAGAGTGACCAAATCCGGCGCGTAGGATCCCTACATGAGAAGGGCTTTCGTCGTTACATTCGCGGTCGGGTTGCTCGTCGCACTGTTCGGTCTGATCTGGGCGCTCCAGGGATTCGGAGTGCTTGGTGGTAGCCCGATGAGCAACACCACGACCTGGTCCATCATTGGTCCGATCACGGTGCTGATCGGCATTGTGATTGCGGTATTCAGTTGGCGGAAACTCTCGTCGAAATAGTGCTTCATGCCTCTGCCACGGTGAAGTCCACCGTGTGCCAGCCGGTGGCGCCGTCGGGGACGGTACCAACCTGATCTGCAGTTTGGGCAGCTCCGGTGTTGTCGGTGGCGCGCACGGTGATGGTGTGTTTTCCGGGGCTTTTCGCCTGCCAGGGGAAGCTCCACAACCGCCACGTCTCGTTGGAATAGTTCGCGCCCAGTTCAGCGGGCTGCCACGCGCCATCGCCGATGCGGATCTCCACGGCCCGCACGCCACGATTCTGTGCCCACGCGACACCGCCAAACACCACGGGCCCCATCGGCACCTTCTGACCACCTTTCGGCACGTCGATCCGCGACTCGGTCTTAATGGGTGCACGCGGTGCCCAGCCCTGCCGTGTCCAGTACGCCTCTGCTCTGTCGAAGCGGGTCAGCTCCATCTCGACGATCCACTTGGTGGCCGACACATACCCGTAGAGTCCGGGTACTACCAGCCGGGCCGGGTAGCCATGCTCGATCGGCAGCGGCTGACCGTTGAGGCCGACCGCCAAAAGCGCGGCGCGGCCATCTCTGAGCGCCTCGACTGGTGTGCCGGCGGTGAACCCGTCGATCGAGGTCGAGAGCATCATATCGGCGTCCGCGTGCACACCGGCCACCGCCAGCAGATCAGCCACCCGGTAGCCTGTCCAGACGCCCGTCGAAATCAGTCTGCCTCCAACGGGATTCGACACGCAGGTTAGCGTCGTCACCATTTCCACGACGTCGAAGTCGGCGAGGTCGTCGAAGCTGTAGGTGGCTTCGCGGTCCACCATGCCATGGATGCGCAGCCGCCAGTCGCCGTGGCTGAGTTGGGGAACACTGAGTGCGGTATCCACCCGGCGGCGCTGGCGGTGACAAAGTTCGGTAGCGCACGCCGTTCGGGATTTGCACATGCGGTATTGTGCGCCGATGTGCGACGGTCCGGGATCTGAAGCTGTTGCGATCAGCGGCCACACCGAATGCCATAACCGCGTGATGACCGCACCCAGCCGATCCGAATCGTCAAACTGCTCTGTCGCCTGCCACCATCGGCTCAAGTCGTTCTGTACCGGCCCCGACGGGTGAGGCGAGGGCCGCCACGACCGGGCGGCGCCCGGACTGGGGTGTCGATCTGTCGCCCCTGCCGCGACATGCGTACATCACCAAACCCGGAGGCAGCCTGTACTATCCGGCGCTGGCGATCCCGACAGGATCGCTGAGACTACCGACCTTCATGCCACCGCCGGAGCACAACCGCGGAATCACGATGCCGGTCCGACAGCGAACCCGGGTCTGAAGCCCACTCCGCCCGCGTCAGCTGGGAGCGCGGCATCAACGAAGCCCGCATCGCCGCCGAGGCAGCCCGACGCGCCGAACGGCCGGCGCCCAACAACAACGACCCGCCACCCTTCTAGTTCTCAATCTTCCCTTTGAGGATCCCTCAAGAGCGCCTGCCGATCAGGAAAGACCTATGCGCTAAAGACTTCTCGGCCTGCAAACGCAGATAGAACGCCGGCTTGTTTTCCGGATAACGGTGGCGGCTGCCTCTTGGTGGTGTAACACTGGAACGCCACCCAAGCAAACTGGGCGAAAGGTCCACTGACGTGAGCGACGAAGTCCAATCAGCAGCAGATGCGGCGCGGGAGAACCTCGCCGCGGAGCTGGACCGGCTACGGCAGCGGCGTAACCGGCTCGAGGTCGAAGTCAAGAACGACCGCGGCATGGTGGGCGATCACGGCGACGCGGCCGAGGCGATACAACGCGCTGACGAACTGGTCGTCCTCACCGACCGGATCAATGAACTGGACCGGCGATTGCGGACCGGGCCGTCGCGCTCTGAAGAATCGGCAACGTTGCCCGGCGGTACCGAGGTGACCCTGCGGTTCCCTGACGGTGAAGTGGTCACGATGCACGTGATCACCATCGTCGAAGAGACGCCCGTCGGCCGGGAAGCTGAGACGTTGACCGCGCGCAGTCCCTTGGCCCAGGCGCTTGCCGGACATCAACCGGGCGACACGGTGACCTACTCGACGCCGCAAGGGGAAAATCAGGTCGAGTTGATCGCGGTCAAGCTGCCCAGTTAGCGCACCCCGGGAGTGACCGGCGGCCCCGTTAGACTCCCCCCAATGGTTGCCCCGCTGCCCGAGTCCGCGCCGCCGCGCCCGCACTTGAATCTGACGACACAGGTAATGCGGTTCGTCGTCACCGGCGGTCTGGCGGGGATGGTGGATTTCGGCCTCTACGTGACCCTCTACAAAGTAGTGGGCGTGCAGGTTGACCTGTCTAAAGCCATCAGCTTCATCGTCGGCACCATCACCGCCTACCTGATCAACCGCCGATGGACGTTCCAGGCGGCTCCCAGCACCGCCCGGTTTGTCGCGGTCATGGTTCTCTACGGCATCACCTTCACCGTGCAGGTCGGGCTCAACCATCTCTGCCTTGCGCTTTTGCACTACCGGGGGTGGGCGATCCCGGTCGCGTTCGTCATCGCGCAGGGCACCGCGACGGTGATCAACTTCATCGTGCAGCGAGCGGTAATCTTCCGCATCCGCTGAGCCGCCCCGCGTAAGCGGTACCCTCTTTGACGATGTTGAGCACCGACGTTCCGACCACCGCCACCCGGCTGATGGGCTTTGGCCGCACCGCGCCGTCGGTGGCGCAGGTGCTCTCGACCCCCGATCCCGAGGTGATCGCCAAGGCGGTCGCCCGAGTGGCTGACTCGGGAGGTAGAGGCGTTATCGCACGCGGGCTGGGCCGTTCCTACGGCGACAACGCGCAAAATGGCGGCGGCCTGGTGATCGACATGACCCAGCTGCACCGCATCCACTCGATCAGCGCCGACACCCGGCTGGTCGATGTCGACGCCGGCGTCAGCCTGGACCAATTGATGAAGGCGGCGCTGCCGTTCGGGCTGTGGGTTCCGGTGCTGCCGGGCACCCGCCAAGTCACCGTCGGCGGCGCGATTGCCTGCGACATCCACGGCAAGAACCATCACAGCGCGGGCAGCTTCGGCAATCACGTCCGCTCGATGGACCTGCTCATGGCCGACGGCGCAGATCCGCACCTCACTCCCGACGGCGAGGACGCCGAGCTGTTCTGGGCCACCGTCGGGGGCAACGGCCTGACCGGGATCATCCTGCGGGCCACCATCGAGATGACGCCCACGGAGACGGCGTATTTCATCGCCGACGGCGACGTCACCAAGGACCTCGACGAGACCATCGCCGTTCACAGCGACGGCAGCGAAGCCAACTACACCTACTCCAGCGCCTGGTTCGACGCGATCAGTCCGCCACCGAAGCTGGGCCGGGCGGCGAGTCAGCCGGGGCAGCCTGGCGACGCTGGACCAGCTGCCGAAGAAGCTCGCCAAGAACCCACTGAAATTCGATGCGCCACAACTGCTGACGGTGCCGAACATCTTTCCGAACGGGCTGATGAACAAACTGTCGTTCATGGCGATCGGCGAGGTGTGGTACCGGCTGGGCGGCAACTACCGCGGCAAGATCCAGAATCTGACGCAGTTCTACCACCCGCTCGACATGGTCGGCGAGTGGAACCGTGCCTACGGGCCAGCGGGTTTCGCCCAGTATCAGTTCTTGGTACCACCCGACGCGGTGGAGGAATTCAAGGGCATCATCCGCTGAGATCCAGAACTCAGCGGCCACTACTCGTCGCTCAACGTGTTCAAACTTTTCGGCCCGGGCAACCACGCACCGCTGAGTTTCCCGATGGCCGGCTGGAATGTCTGCGATGGACTTCCCAATCAAGCCGGGCGTCAACGAGTTCCTCAACGAACTCGACCGTCGGGTACTGGAATTCGGCGGGCGGGTCTACACCGCGAAGGATTCCCGCGTGAGCGCCGACACCTTCCACGCCATGTATCCGCGCATCGACGAGTGGATTGCGGTGCGCCGCAAGGTCGACCCGCTGCGGGTGTTCGCCTCCGACATGGCCCGACGCTTGGAGTTGCTCTAAATGGTGCTCGACGCCGTAGGAAATCCGCAGACCATCCTGCTGCTCGGCGGCACCTCCGAGATCGGGCTGGCCATCTGCGAGCGCTACCTGCAGAACGCGCACGCGCGTATCGTGCTGGCCGCCATGCCCGACGACCCGGGCCGCGACGACGCGGTGGCCCAGATGAAGGCCGCGGGCGCGCGGTCGGTGGAGCTGATCGACTTCGAAGCCACCGGACACCGGGAGCCACCCGAAGATGATCGACCAGGCGTTCGCCAACGGCGACGTCGACGTGGCCATCGTCGCGTTCGGCGTGCTCGGGGACGCCGAAGAGCTGTGGCAAAACCAGCGCAAGGCCGTGCAGGCCGCCGAAATCAACTACACCGCAGCGGTTTCGGTGGGAGTGCTGCTGGGTGAGAAGATGCGCGCCCAGGGCTTCGGTCAGATCATCGCGATGAGCACGGTGGCCGGGGAGCGGGTGCGGCGGTCCAACTTCGTCTACGGCTCCACCAAGGCCGGGCTGGACGGCTTCTATCTGGGGTTGGCAGAGGCGTTGCGCGAGTACGGGGTTCGCGTTCTGGTGATCCGACCCGGCCAGGTACGTACCCGGATGAGCGCGCACATCAAGGAAGCGCCGCTAACCGTCGATAAGGAGTACGTCGCCAACCTCGCGGTGACCGCGGCCGCAAAAGGTAAGGAATTGGTTTGGGCGCCAGCAGCATTCCGTTACGTGATGATGGTGTTGCGACACATCCCGCGGAGCATCTTCCGCAAGCTGCCAATCTGACCATGCGTAACGCACTGGCCAGCCTCGGCCAGATGGCCTTGGCCGCGGCGGTGTCCGTCATCGTCGCGGTGGTATCGCTGATCGCCATCGCCGGAGTCCAGTGGCCGGCCTTTCCGTCGTCCAACCAGCTGCACGCGCTGACCACCGTCGGGCAGGTCGGCTGCCTGGCCGGGCTGGTCGCCGTCGGCTGGGTGTGGCGGCGGGCGCGGCGCGCTACCGGCTGCTCGCCCAGCTGGGCGGGCTGGTGTTCGTCTCCGCGTTCACCGTCGTGACGCTGGGCATGCCGCTGGGGGCGACCAAGCTGTATCTGTTCGGCATCTCCGTCGACCAGCAGTTCCGCACCGAATACCTGACCCGGCTCGCCGACAGCCCCGCCCTGCACGACATGACCTATATCGGGCTGCCGCCGTTCTACCCGCCGGGCTGGTTCTGGATCGGCGGGCGCGTCGCGGCGCTGACCGGGACACCGGCCTGGGAGATCTGCAAGCCGTGGGCCATCACCTCGATCACCATCGCGGTCGCGGTCGCGCTGGTGCTGTGGTGGCGGATGATCCGCTTCGAGTACGCGCTGATCGTCACCACCGCGACCGCGGCGGTGACGCTGGCCTACAGCTCGCCCGAGCCCTACGCCGCGATGATCACCGTGTTGTTGCCGCCGTTGCTGGTGTTGACGTGGTCGGGCCTGCGCGCCGGCGAGCGCGGCGGCTGGGCCGCGGTGGTCGGAGCCGGGATATTCCTGGGCTTCGCGGCCACCTGGTACACGCTGCTGGCGGCGCTTCAGCGCATTCACGGTGCGTTGATGGCGTCCTGCTGGCCGGCGAGCGCTGGCGGCAGAGCCGGCCTGCGAGCCGCGCTCGACCCGCTGCGCCGGCTGGCCGTCATCGCCGTCGATCGCGGCGGCCATCGCGGAGCACCACCTGGCTGCCCTTCCTGTTGCGCGCAGCCCGTAACCCGGTCAGCAACACCGGCAGCGCCTTTCACTACCTGCCGGCCGACGGCGCCGAACTGACCTTCCCGATGCTGCAGTTCTCTCTGCTGGGCGTCATCTGCATGCTCGGCACCCTGTGGCTGGTGGTGCGTGCCCGCTCATCGGTGCGAGCGGGCGCCCTGGCCATCGGCGTCGCTGGCGGTCTACCTGTGGTCACTGTTGTCGATGCTGACCACGCTGGCGCGCACGACGCTGTTGTCGTTCCGGCTGCAGCCGACGTTGACCGTGCTGCTGGTCGCCGCCGGGGCGTTCGGCTTCGTCGAAACCGCCCAGGCGTTGGCCGCCGCGGGCCGCGATCGCGGCTGGGGCCGAGCCGTCGTCCCGGTGGCCGGCGCCATCGGCCTGGCCGCCGCGATCGCGTTCAGCCAGGACATTCCCGACGTGCTGCGGCCGGATCTCACCATCGCCTACACGGACACCGACGGCAACGGCCAGCGCGGCGATCGGCGGCCGCCCAGCTCGGAGAAGTTTTACCCCGCCATCGACGCCGCCATCGCGACCGTGACCGGCAGGCCGCGCGATCAGACCGTGGTGATGACCGCCGACTACAGCTTCCTGTCCTACTACCCCTATTGGGGATTTCAGGGGCTGACATCGCACTACGCCAACCCGCTGGCACAGTTCGACCTGCGGGCCGCACAGATCAAGAAGTGGTCCAAGCTCAAGACCGCCGACGAGTTCATCCACGCGCTGGACACGTGCCCCTGGCCGCCGCCGACGGTGTTTCTGATGCGCCGCGGCGCGAACGGCAACTACACGCTGCGGCTGGCCGAGGACGTATATCCCAACCAGCCCAACGTCCGTCGGTACACCGTCGATTTGCGGGCCGCCCTCTTCGCCGACCCGCGTTTCGTCGTCCACAGCGTCGGCCCGTTCGTGCTGGCCATCCGCAAGCCGGTGGCCCAGCCAGTGACAAGCGGCTGATGAGCCACCGACACCTCGCCTCAACCGGTCGAAGAACTACCATCTACCTCCGTGAGCGACACGGGAGCGAATAACCGGATCGCTCGGTTGGTTGCTGTCGTCGCCGGACTGCTCGGGGCCCTTCTGGCGATCGCCACCCCGCTGCTGCCGGTCAGCCAGACCACCGCCCAACTGAACTGGCCGCAGAACGGCACGTTCGAAAGCGTCGAGGCACCGCTGATCGGGTACGTGGCCACCGACTTGAACGTCACCGTCCCCTGTCAGGCCGCCGCCGGACTGGCCGGGCCGCAGAACACGTCCAAGACGGTGCTGCTTGTCGACGGTGCCCAAGCAGGCGCCGAAGGCCGTCGACCGCGGACTGCTCATTCTGCGCGCCAACGACGATCTGGTGCTCGTGGTGCGCAACGTCCCGGTGGTCACCGCGCCGTTGAGCCAGGTGCTCAGCCCGGCCTGCCAGCGGTTGACCTTTACCGCGCACGCCGACAGGGTCACCGCCGAATTCGTCGGGCTGAAGCAAGGGCCCAACGCCGAGCACCCGGGCTCACCGCTGCGCGGCGAGCGCAGCGGTTACGACTTCCGGCCGCAAATCGTCGGCGTGTTCACCGATCTGGCGGGGCCGACGCCACCGGGCCTGAGCTTCTCGGCGACCGTCGACACCCGCTACAGCAGCAGCCCCACCCCGCTGAAACTGGCCGCGATGATCCTCGGGGTGGTGCTGACTGTCGCCGCCCTGGTGGCGCTGCACCTGCTTGACACCGCCGACGGCAGCCGGCACCGCCGCTTCCTGCCGCCGCGCTGGTGGTCGATCGGCGGTCTGGATGCCCTCGTCATCGCCGTGCTGGTGTGGTGGCAATTCGTCGGCGCTAACACCTCCGACGACGGCTACATCCTCACCATGGCCCGGGTATCCGAACACGCCGGTTATATGGCCAACTACTACCGCTGGTTCGGTACCCCCGAGGCGCCGTTCGGCTGGTACTACGACCTGCTGGCGGTGTGGGCGCATGTCAGCACCACCAGCATCTGGATGCGGTTGCCCACCCTGGCAATGGCGCTGATGTGCTGGTGGGTGATCAGCCGTGAAGTCATCCCTCGGCTGGGTGATGCCGTCAAGAAGAACCGGGCCGCGGCGTGGACCGCGGCGGGCATGTTCCTGGCGGTCTGGTTACCGCTGGACAACGGCCTGCGGCCCGAGCCGATCATCGCGCTTGGCATCCTGCTGACCTGGTGTTCGGTAGAACGCGCGGTGGCCACCAGCAGGCTGCTGCCGGTGGCGATCGCCTGCATCATCGGCGCTCTGACCCTGTTCTCCGGGCCGACGGGTATCGCCTCCATCGGTGCGCTGCTGGTCGCGATCGGGCCGCTGCGGACCATCCTGCACCGCAGATACAAACAGTTCGGTGCGCTGCCACTGGTGGCACCCATCCTCGCCGCGGCGACCGTCACCGTGATCCTGATCTTCCGCGACCAGACTCTGGCCGGCGAGGTCCAGGCCACCGCTCTCAAGCGTGCCGTCGGGCCCAGCCTGAGCTGGTTCGACGAACACATCCGCTACGAGCGCTGTTCATGGCCAGCCCAGACGGATCGGTGGCCCGGCGCTTCGCTGTGCTGGCGTTGCTTCTCGCGCTCGGGATATCGGTGGCAATGTCGTTGCGCAAGGGCCGAATTCCGGGCACGGCCGTCGGACCGAGCCGCCGCATCGTCGGCATCACCATCATTTCGTTCCTGGCGATGATGTTCACTCCCACCAAGTGGACGCACCACTTCGGGGTGTTCGCCGGGCTGGCCGGATCGCTGGGGGCGCTGGCCGCGGTCGCGGTGACGGCTGGGGCCATGCGTTCCCGCCGCAACCGCACCGTGTTCGCCGCCGTGGTGCTGTTCTTGATGGCATTGTCCTTCGCCAGCGTCAACGGCTGGTGGTACGTGTCGAATTTCGGTGTGCCATGGTCGAATTCGTTCCCGCAATGGCATTACGCCTTTGCCACCATGCTGCTCGGGCTGACCGTGCTGGTGCTGCTGCTGGCGGCGTGGTTCCACTTCGTCGCTACCGACAACGTCGGCCACCGAGGACCCATTATGGGGCGCGACTGGCCGGAATCATTCAGTCCCCGTTGGCAATTGCCGCGTGGCTGCTGGTGATTTTCGAGGTGGTATCGCTGACCCTGGCGATGACCGCCCAGTATCCGGCGTGGTCGGTGGGCCGGTCGAACCTGGAGAGCGTTGACCGGCAAGACCTGCGGACTGGCCGAGGACGTGCTGGTGGAGCAGGATCCCAACGCCGGCATGCTGCCCCCGGTGACGGGCCCGGTGGCCGACGCCCTGGGCGCCGGCCTATCGGAAGCCTTCACTCCCAACGGTATTCCGGCTGACGTCCGCGCCGACCCGGTGATGGAACGTCCGGGCGACCGTAGTTTCGTCAACGACGACGGGCTGGTCACCGGCAGCGAGGCCGGCACCGAAGGCGGCACCAGCGCCGCGCCGGGAATCAACGGCTCCCGCGCTCAGCTGCCGTACAACCTGGATCCGGCCCGCACACCGGTGCTGGGCAGCTGGCGGTCCGGCATCCAGGTTCCCGCCAGGCTGCGGTCCGGCTGGTACCGGCTGCCTGCCCGGGATAAGGCGGGGCCGCTGCTGGTCGTGAGTGCGGCCGGCCGCTTCGACCCCCGCGAGGTCCAGGTGCAGTGGGCCACCGATGACCAGGCGGCCGGCGGACACCCCGGCGGGTCATTCCAGTTCGCTGACGTCGGGGCGTCGCCGGCCTGGCGTAACTTGCGGCTACCACTATCCGCAATCCCGAACAGCGCCACCCAGATCCGCCTGGTCGCCAACGACGAGGATCTGGCGCCGCAGCACTGGATCGCGCTCACGCCGCCGCGGATTCCGCAGCTGCGCACGCTGCAGGATGTGGTCGGGTCTGCCGACCCGGTGTTCCTGGACTGGCTGGTCGGGCTGGCGTTCCCGTGCCAGCGACCGTTCGGCCATCAGAACGGCGTCGACGAAACACCGAAATGGCGCATCCTGCCAGACCGATTCGGTGCCGAAGCCAACTCGCCGGTGATGGACAACAACGGCGGCGGCCCGCTGGGCGTCACCGAGCTGCTGCTGAAGGCGACCACGATGGCCACGTATCTGAAGGACGACTGGTCCCGCGATTGGGGCTCGTTGCAACGGTTGACGCCCTACTACCCCGATGCCCAACCCGCGCGTCTGCAGCTGGGGACGGCGACGCGCAGCGGTCTGTGGAACCCGGCGCCGCTAAGACGCTGAAGGCAAAAAGTTCTGCCCCGCGCCCAGTTGATGCCAGGTGTCAATCTGGAAGCGGGGCAGACGGCTTCGCGTGCTCGCCCGCAGCGTCAGGGGATGGTGGCGCGAATAGGATGCGTAAGGGCCCAGCCAGGGTGCAGAACGTCAGCGGCGTAATGGCGCACTGGGTGGAGAGGTCCGCTGTACGGAACCCACGGGTCAGCGGAGGCGACGGCCGGCACCAGCGATCCGACAAGTGACAGGCCGACGGTGCCCAACACGACACCTGCCGCAATCCGTAGCTTGGACACCTTCTTGGTCTTGGTGTCTGCGCCGGCGATGTTGGCATTCATGGTTGCGATTCCTATCTGCCGTACTTCTCCCAAGTTCGGAAAGCCGGTCCGAGCGTGAGTGGCTCCCGTCCTGGGGTCGGTCCCGATGGCCGACACCATCAGATTGCGGCAGCCGGCTTGCCAGATATTCGAGAGATTCTTGCGAAATTCTTGCGTCCGCGCTTAACCGACGGCTTGATCACGGGGTTCGGGGCGCATCCCCCGCGCCGATCTTGGGGTGGGCGGCATTTCTTGATGACCGCTATCCGTAAGCCTAGACTTACCGTTCGTGGCCACTTACCGAAGCGGCGATGGTTGGCTGGCCCTGGCGGACGGGACGCGGCGGGCCATTGTGGAACGTCTTGCGCACGGCCCGTCGGCGGTCGGTGAATTGGCCCGCGATCTACCAGTCAGCAGGCCAGCGGTTTCACAACATCTCAAAGTGCTCAAGTCCGCCGGGCTGGTGCGCGACCGCGCCGCGGGAACCCGTCGCGTCTATCAACTCGACCCGACCGGTCTGCAGGCATTACGCGCCGATCTCGACCGATTCTGGGCGCAAGCGCTGGCCACCTACGCCCAGACCATCGACGAGATCGAAGGAGAAGCTTCATGACGCCGCAGCTAACCCCGAACGTCGCGACCCGGAAATGACAACCACCCTCATGAGCATGGCCCGCGATGAGCGGGCCGACTTGGCGGCGTTCCTCGCCACGCTGACGCCGCAGCAGTGGGACACGCCCAGCCTCTGTTTCGGTTGGACGGTCAAAGACGTTGTCGCGCACGTGATTAGCTACGAAGAGCTCGGCACCATAGGACTGCTGGAGCGCTTCGCGAAGGGCTGGATCGTGCGGGCTAACCAGGTGGGCGTCGAGGAGTTTGCGGCCCTGAGTCCGCAACAGCTGCTGGAATTTCTGCGCAATCACCTCACACCCAAGGGGCTGACCGCGGGCTTCGGCGGCATGATCGCGCTCGTCGACGGCACGGTTCACCACCAAGACATCCGCCGCTCGCTTCACCAGCCCCGCGCCATCCCCACTGATCGACTCACCCGCGTTCTCGGCTTGGTGCCCGGTAACCCCAGGCTCGGAGCGGGACGCCGGATCAGGGGACTGCGACTGCGCGCTACTGACGTCGACTGGGCACACGGCCGCGGACCCGAAGTCACCGGCCCCGGTGAGGCGCTTCTCATGGCGATGACCGGCCGTCCCGCAGCGCTCGCGGACCTCGCCGGTCCGGGCCGTGCCACTCTGGCTGCACGACTGGCCGAATAACCCTCAGCCCGAGCGGATTTCGAAGGTGAATTCGTGGCTGCCGATGCGGATGTGGTCACCATCGGCGAGGATGGCGCTGGGGTGTACGCGACGACGCTGCACCTCAACACCATTGGTCGAGCGCAAATCGGTGAGCACGAAACCAGTTCCGGTGTCAGTGATTACGGCATGATGCCGGCTGACCTCAGTGTCCTCGAGAACGATGTCGTTGTCATCAAGACGCCCGATCCGGATGGTTGCGCCGTTGAGCGGATATTGGCGTCCGGCCGCGTCGCGCAGGCGAGCGACGAAGGGTTGGCTGACCGCTGAGACCCCTGGGGCGGCCGGTTCCGATTGGGCGATGCTTTGCCTGTGGGTGGTCAGGGCGGCCCGTCTGGGCCGTTTGCTGACCAACGGCTCCTGACGCAGGATCCGCTCATGCAATGCACTCACGGTGGGACCCGGGTCAATGCCAAGCCCCTCGACCAGTGCCGTCTTCAGCCGCCGATAGGCACGCAGGGCATCGGATTGGCGCTCGGTGACGTAGTAGGCGGTGATCAGCTGCGCCCACAGCGGCTCGTGGTAGGGGTGTTCGGCGGTGAGCGCCTCGAGCTCGCCGATGACGGCCCCTGGGCGTCCACAGGCGATCTCGGCCTCGGCAAGGGCGGTGTGGGCGGCCACTTTGTCTTCCATCAGCGTGGTGGCGAAGGCATCGACGAATGCGAAATTGCGCAAGTCGTCGAGTACCGGTCCGCGCCATTCGCCCAGCGCGGCCGACAGGTGGCTGCTTGCTTCCTCGAATCGTCCCGCGCCGGCGGCCCGGACTCCCGCCGTCTTTTCGGTTGAGGAAACGCCCCACATCGCAGTCGGCGTCGGCGACGCTGAGTTGATAGCCGGGCGGGGCGCTCGCGAGCACCCTGTACGGATTGCCGCCAGCGCTACGGAGCAGCCGGCGCAGGGTGGACACGTAGGACTGAATGCTGGTCCGTGCTGCCGGCACCGGATCCTGTCCCCATACCGCATCGATCAACGAGTCGACGGACACCGGCCGGTTGCGGTTGATCAGCAGCATGGCCAGTACCGCTCGCTGTTTCGGGGCACCCAACGGCACCTGGGCGCCGTTGGCAGTCATCAGCAACGGTCCCAGGACACCAAACCCGAGACCTGCGTTTTTCATCGCGCTGCCAGCCTCCCCGGGGTTTTGACGGCCATTTCGCCGGCCTTACGCTCCCCATTTTGAATGCATGGAAGCGACGAAAGGCTGCTTTGGCGGGCTGGTCGCGCGGCAATTCGCGCCCGGGGATCGCCGGAAGTTCAGCTATTGGCCGGCGCTGGCTTAGAGCGCGGGCAACACACCCTTGGCGACGACCTCGTTGAGCAGGCTTATCACCCGCTGGACGGCCAGCTTGTTGGCATCCACATCAGAAATCTGCTTGTCCACCTGCTCGGGCCCGTCGACGACCTCTAATCCAATCCGGTTTTTGGGAGGTGCGGTCATCACAGATCCTCTCCGTTAGCTGCGCAACGCGCTCAACGCAGACGACGCGTTCCCTACTTTGGTCCGGTCCGAACCAATAATTGCGACGAACTTTTGATGGCGTTTGACCGGCGCGCAGGCGACCCAAGCAGGTAGGTGCAGACGATTCCATTCACAGGAAACCAATCCAACATTCAGGCCTTGTCCACCCCAGGCCCCCACCGCGGCCCTGCATCCTCATCGGACAAAGCGGCGTCGCTTACGATCGACCCTCGTGCCCCACGACGGTAATGAGCGATCGCAGCGGATCCCACGGTTGGTGGCCGCCGTCGCGGGGATCGTGGGTCTGTTGCTGTGCGCAATCGTCCCGTTGCTTCCGGTGAAACAGACCACGGCGACCGTGCTGTGGCCGCAGGGCACCGCGGACGGGCACGTCACCCAAATCACCGCCCCCCTGGTGTCTGGGGCCCCGCGCGCGCTGGACATCTCCATCCCTTGCGCGGCGATCGCCACCTTGCCCGCCAGCGGCGGCTTGGTGGTCTCGACCCTGCCCACCGGTGGGGTGGACACCGGCAAAAACGGGCTGTTCGTGCGCGCCGATAAAGACGTGATCGTCGTTGCGTTCCGCGACACCGTGGCCGCGGTGGCACACCGCTCGGCGGTCGCCGCCGGGGCCTGCAGCGTGCTGCACACCTGGGCCAACGCCGGCGGAGCGGGTGCGGATTTCGTCGGCATACCCGGCGCCTCCGGGATACTGCCCTCCGAGAAGAAACCTCAGGTCGGCGGGATATTCACGGACTTGAAGGTGCCCGCCCAGCCGGGGTTGTCGGCCCGCATCGACATCGACACCCGGTTCATCACCGCGCCCACCGCCATGAAGAAGATCGTGATGTTCATGGGTGGGCTGGCGGTCCTGGTCGCCATCATCGCGCTGGCCGCGCTGGACCGCCATAGCCGCGGCCGCACCCTGGTCAACTGGCGGTCCCCGATCGCCTGGCTGTCCCGATACCGGCCACGTGAGCACCGGGCTTCGTGGTGGCGCATCGGGGTCGCAACCTGGGTCGCCGACGCCGGGGTGATCGCGACCCTGCTGCTCTGGCATGTCATCGGTGCTACCTCGTCGGACGACGGCTACAACCTGACCATCGCCCGGGTCGCGCCGAAAGCGGGCTACGTCGCCAACTACTACCGCTACTTCGGGACGACCGAGGCGCCGTTCGACTGGTATCTGGCCGTGCTGTCCAAGCTGGCGGCGGTCAGCACCGCCGGCGTGTGGATGCGGCTACCGGCCACGCTGGCCGGCATCGCGATGCTGGCTGATCATCGGCCACTGGGTGCTGCGCCGGCTGGGGCCCGGACAAGGGCGGCCTGGCGGACCAACCGGGTCGCGGTGCTCACCGCGGGGGCGGTGTTCCTGGCCGCCTGGCTGCCGTTCAACAACGGCCTGCGGCCCGAGCCGCTGATCGCCCTCGGCGTGCTGGTCACCTGGATGCTGGTGGAACGCGCGATCGCGCTGGGGCGGCTGGCTCCCGCCGCGGTCGCGATCGTGGTCGCGATGCTCACCGCGACGCTGGCGCCGCAGGGGTTGATCGCCCTCGCCGCGCTGCTGACCGGGGCCCGGGCCATCGCGCAGACCATCCGGCGGCGCCGGGCCACCGACGGGTTGTTGGCGCCGCTGGCGGTGCTGGCGGCGTCGCTGTCGCTGATCACCGTGGTGGTGTTCCGCAGTGAAACGCTGGCCGCGGTCGCCGAGTCGGCGCGCATCAAGTACAAGGTCGGCCCGACGATCGCGTGGTACCAGGACTGGCTGCGCTACTACTTCCTGACGGTGGAGAGCAACGCCGAGGGCTCGATGTCGCGGCGATTCGCGGTGCTGGTGATGCTGCTGTCGCATGTTCGGGGTGCTGGTCGTGCTGCTGCGGCGCGGCCGGGTCCCGGGCCTGGCCAGCGGCCCGGCGTGGCGGTTGATCGGCACCACCGCCATCGGCCTGCTGCTCCTGACGTTCACGCCGACGAAGTGGGCCGTGCAGTTCGGCGCGTTCGCCGGACTGGCCGGCGCGCTGGGGGCGGTCACCGCGTTCACCTTCGCCCGGATCGGCCTGCACAGCCGACGCAACCTGACGCTGTACGTCACCGCGTTGCTGTTCGTGCTGGCCGTGGCGACCTCGGGCGTCAACGGCTGGTTCGACGTCAACAATTACGGCGTCCCGTGGTACGACATCCCGCCGGTCATCGCGAGCCACCCGGTGACGTCGATGTTCCTGACGCTGTCGATCCTGACCGGGCTGCTGGCCGCCTGGTATCACTTCCGCATGGACTACGCCGGGCACACCGAGGTCAAAGACAACCGGCGTAACCGCGTGCTGGCCTCCACGCCGCTGCTGGTGGTCGCTTCGATCATGGTCCTGGGCGAGGTCGCCTCGCTGGCCAAAGGCGCCGTCTTCCGCTACCCGCTCTACACCACCGGCAAGGCCAACCTGGCGGCAATCGAATCGGGGCTATCGTCCACCAGCTGCGCGATGGGCGATGACGTGCTGGCCGAGCCGGACCCCAATGTTGGTCTGCTGCAGCCGGTTGCCGGGCAGCAGTTCGGGCCCGCGGGCCCGCTCGGGGGAATCAACCCCGTCGGCTTCAAACCCGACGGAGTGGGCGATGACCTGAGGTCCCACCCGGTGGTGACCAAGCCGGGGGTGGTCAATTCCGACGCGTCACCCAACAAGCCCAACGCCACCATGAGTGACTCCGCGGGCACGGCCGGCGGGAAAGGCCCGGTTGGGGTGAACGGGTCGCACGCGGCACTACCGTTCGGCCTCGACCCGGCCCGCACACCGGTGATGGGCAGTTACGGCGAAAATTCGCTGGCCGCCACCGCGACCTCGGCCTGGTATCAGTTGCCGCCGCGCAGTTCGGACCGGCCGCTGGTGGTCGTCTCCGCCGCCGGTGCCATCTGGTCGTACAACGAGGATGGCACCTTCACCTACGGGCAGTCGCTGAAATTGCAGTGGGGCGTCGCCCGCCCCGACGGCACCACCCAACCGCTGAACGAGGTGCAGCCGATCGACATCGGGCCGTGGCCGGCGTGGCGCAATCTGCGGTTCCCGCTAACCTGGGCGCCCCCGGAGGCCAACGTGGCGCGCATCGTCGCCTACGACCCGAACCTGAGCTCCGAGCAGTGGTTCGCGTTCACGCCGCCGCGGGTCCCGACGCTACAAACCCTGCAGCAATTGATCGGATCGCGCACACCGGTGCTGATGGACATCGCGACCGCCGCGAACTTCCCCTGTCAGCGGCCGTTCTCCGAACACCTTGGCGTTGCCGAACTTCCGCAGTACCGCATCCTGCCCGACCACAAACAGACGGCGGCGTCGTCGAATGGGTGGCAGGCCAGCGAGGCCGGCGGTCCGTTCCTGTTCACTCAGGCAATGCTGCGCACCTCGACGATCTCGACGTACCTGCGCGGCGACTGGTATCGCGACTGGGGGTCGGTTGAGCAGTACTACCGGTTGGTGCCGGCCGATCAGGCGCCGGACGCCGTTGTCGAACAGGGTGTGATGACCGTGCGCGGCTGGAGCCGGCAGGGACCGATTCGGGCCCTGCCATGAGCGTCACCACCGTCAGGAACCGCGAAGATACAGCGGCCCCCCGTCAAGACGTGCGGGTGACGCGCTGGGTCGCGACGATCGCGGGGCTAATCGGTTTCGTCTTGTCGATCGCGACGCCGCTGCTGCCCGTTGTGCAGACCACCGCGACCCTGAATTGGCCGCAAAACGGCCAATTGAACAGCGTTACTGCACCGCTGATTTCGCTGACACCGGTCGACGTGACGGCAACCGTGCCGTGCTCGGTGGTGCGCGCCCTGCCACCCGACGGCGGGGTCGTGCTGAGTACGGCACCCAAGAAGGGCAAGGACGCCGCGCTCAATGCGTTGTTCGTCGTCGCCAGCAGCCAGCGCGTCGACGTCACCGACCGCAATGTGGTGATCGCCAGCGTGCCTCGGGACCAGGCGGCAGGGGGCGCAGGTGCCCCCGGATGTTCCAGCATCGAGATCACCTCCACCAACGCCGGCACCTTCGCCACCTTTGTCGGGTTGACCGACCCGGCGGGCAAGCCCGTGCGCGGCGGCTTCCCCGACCCCAATCTGCGCCCCCAGATCGTCGGCGTGTTCACGGATCTGACCGGTCCCGCTCCGCCCGGGCTGCGGTTCTCGGCGACCATCGACACCCGGTTCTCCACCACACCCACGACGCTGAAACTGGCCGCGATGGTGCTGGCGATCGTGTCCACCATCGTCGCGCTGGTCGCGCTGTGGCGCCTGGACCAGTTGGACGGGCGCCGGATGCACCGGTTGATTCCGACCCGCTGGCGAAAGTTCACGCTGGTCGACGCCACGGTGATATTCGGCTTCCTGCTGTGGCATGTGATCGGCGCCAATTCCTCCGACGACGGCTACATCCTCGGCATGGCCCGAGTCGCCGACCACGCCGGATACATGTCCAACTACTTCCGCTGGTTCGGCAGCCCGGAGGACCCGTTCGGCTGGTACTACAACCTGCTGGCGCTGATGACCCACGTCAGCGACGGCAGCCTGTGGATGCGACTGCCCGACCTGGTTGCCGGGCTGGTCTGCTGGCTGCTGCTGTCGCGTGAGGTGTTGCCCCGGCTGGGCCCAGCGGTGACGGGCAGCACGGCCGCCAACTGGGCGGCCGGCACGGTGCTGCTCACCGCGTGGATGCCGTTCAACAACGGCCTTCGTCCCGAGCCGATCATCGCCCTCGGGTCACTGATCACCTATGTGCTGATCGAGCGCTCCATGTGCGCCTCCCGGATGACGCCAGCGGCGCTGGCGGTGATCACCGCGGCGTTCACCCTGGGCGTGCAGCCCACCGGGCTGATCGCGGTGGCCGCCCTGGTTGCCGGTGGCCGCCCGATCCTGCGGATCTTCGTGCGCAGGCATCGCCTGGTCGGCACCTGGCCACTGGTGGCCCCGATGCTGGCCGCGGGCTCCGTCATCCTCACCGTGGTGTTCGCCGACCAGACACTGTCAACGGTGTTGGAAGCCACCAGGATTCGCACCGCCATCGGTCCCAGCCAGGCATGGTACACCGAGAATTTGCGCTACTACTATCTCATCCTGCCCACCGTCGACGGTTCGCTGTCGCGCCGATTCGGCTTCCTGATCACCGCGCTGTGCCTGTTCACCGCGGTGTTCATCATGTTGCGCCGCAAGCGGATTCCCGGTGTGGCTCGCGGGCCGGCATGGCGGCTGATGGGTGTGATTTTCGGGACCATGTTCTTCCTGATGTTCACGCCGACGAAGTGGGTGCACCACTTCGGGCTGTTCGCCGCGGTGGGCGCGGCGATGGCCGCACTGACCACGGTGCTGGTGTCGCATAAGGTGCTGCGCTGGTCGCGCAACCGCATGGCCTTCGTGGCGGCGCTGTTGTTCCTGATGGCGCTGTGCTTTGCCACCACCAACGGCTGGTGGTACGTCTCAAGCTACGGCGTGCCGTTCAACAGCGTCATGCCGAGGATCGGTGGAGTCACGGTCAGCACAATGTTTTTCGTCCTGTTCGCGATCGCGGCACTCTGGGCGATATGGCTGCACTTCGCG
Organism: uncultured Actinomycetota bacterium; assembly: GCA_963730415.1. Lineage (GTDB taxonomy): Bacteria > Actinomycetota > Actinomycetes > Mycobacteriales > Mycobacteriaceae > Mycobacterium. The sequence continues at coordinate 38,674 of CAVSSC010000033.1, forward strand.
CCCAGGGATCGCGGTGAGGGCCGGCTGGCCCGTGCGGTGACGGCCGCGCCCATCCCTCTCGCGGCCGGATTCATGGCGCTGGTGTTCATCGCGTCCATGGTCGCCGGAATCGTGCGGCAGTACCCGACCTATTCCAACGGCTTGGCGAATTTGCGGGAGTTCAGCGGCGGCTGCGGACTGGCCGACTACGTGCTCGTCGAGCCCGACAGCAACGCCGGCTTCATGGCGCCGCTGCCCGGCAATTACGGCCCGTTGGGCGCGCTCGGTGGTGTCAACCCAACAGGGTTCACCCCCAACGGTGTGCCGGAACGTACCGTGGCTGAGGCGGTCCAGGAGACGCTGGTGCCGCAGCCCGGCACCGACTACGACTGGTACGGACCGAAAAAGCTGACGGCACCGGGCATCAACGGGTCGCTGGTGCCACTGCCCTACGGGCTGGACCCCGGCCAGGTTCCGCTGGCGGGCACCTACACCACCGGCCCCCAGCAGCAGAGCAGGCTGACGTCGGCGTGGTACCAGCTGCCCAAGCCGGACGACGGGCATCCCCTGCTGGTGGTGACCGCCGCGGGCAAGATCGCGGGAAACAGCGTGCTGCACGGACACACCTCGGGGCAGACCGTCGTGCTGGAATACGGCAGGCCCGGTCCCGGCGGTGACGTGATGCCGGCCGGGCGGCTGGTGCCCTACGACCTGAACGGGGAGCAGCCGAAGGCATGGCGCAACCTTCGCTTCGCCCGGTCCCAGATGCCCGCCGACGCGGTCGCGGTCCGGGTGGTGGCCGAGGACCTGTCGCTGACGCCGGAAGACTGGATCGCGGTGACCCCGCCGCGGGTGCCGGAACTGCGCTCGGTGCAGGAATACGTCGGCTCGTCGCAGCCGGTGCTGATGGACTGGGCGGTCGGGCTGGCCTTCCCGTGCCAGCACCCGATGCTGCACGTCAACGGCGTCACCGAGATCCCCAAGTTCCGCATCACGCCGGATTACAACGCCAAGAAGCAGGACACCGACACCTGGGAGGACGGCGTCAACGGCGGCCTGCTGGGCATCACCGACCTGCTGCTGCGGGCACATGTAATGTCCACTTACCTGTCCCGCGACTGGGGCCGTGACTGGGGATCACTGCGCAAGTTCGACACCATCGCCGACGCTCACCCCGCGCAACTCGACCTGGGAACGGCGACCCGCACCGGATGGTGGTCGCCCGGAGAGATCCGCATTAAGCCGTAGCACTAGGCGAAAGTTGTTGCATTTCACAATCTTTTATAATTGGTCGGGCAGTAATTCGTCAGCCGTCAAATAAAGTTCTAAATTTACGTCCGAGTAATTAGCGCGCAGAGGTTTAAATTCTGCGGCTGCGGGTCAATACCTACTTCGCCTGTGGGGAAACTAACAAATACGTAAAAAAGGTGACCCGATGCACACCCTTGCCCGCTTAGGGACATGCACGGCGGCGATCACTGTGGTGATCGCCCCGGCCACGACATTTGAAATCATCAAGGCCGCCGCTGACGGCGGCACAACGGTCGTATTGGATAACAACCTCCGACGTTGCGATTTCAGCCTGGTGAGCGAGGCGCCCATGGCGCCGCATCCGGCACTCGCCACGGGTTCGGTCCTGATTCATAAGGCCGGCTCAAAGGCGGTCGCGGAGGTGCATTTGGTGGACGGACCCGAGCCCGGCACCCACTTCGACGTCGGCCTGATCCAGGAACCCCGGCCGGCGTCGGCCACGTGTGGCCCCGGAGATCCAGGCACCGCATTTACCGGCCTGGAAACCGACGTCTCGGGCAGCGGAACTACGACCATTCAAGACAGCATTCGGCCGGGCACTACGGGCGTCTGGGTAATTGTCGAGCGGCCGAACGCAAACTCCCAGAATCCGGCCGAGTTCTACACATCTGAGTTCGTGGCACCGGTATAGCCACCGACCGGTGGATGGGCGGTAATGCGCACCGTCTATTGGTCGCCACCGTGGTGGGTCAGTTCGGACTGCACCGTGCCGACCCGTTGGCGTGCCCGTTCGTCGGCTTGTTCCTGTTCGGCCGCGGTGACGATGATGGCGTCCGAGCCCGGGAACACCGTTGCCACATGGTCGTTGGCAAGCCAACGCACCACATACGGCGGTCCGCCGTCGGCCCCGTGCACCTCGGTGATCAAGCCACGCTGATCCGCTAGCTCTGTCGTCGTCCCCTTAATCACGAGCCAGTCACCTACGTTGGCCTTCATCGTCGACTCCTTTGATCGCGTTGGCCCTTGGCCGATCATGCGCCACGTTCGGCCCGCTGAGGGAGGGCCATAGGTCACTGTTGGCGCGCGAGTCGAGGACGAACTCCCCGAACGAACGGGACTTCGGTCCCTATCTCGACGCTTTGGTCAAATGGTCCGATACAGGGGTCTACAAACGACCGGTGTCGGACGAGAGGCACGGCAATGAACGCTTCACAACAGTCGCAGACCAGGACACGCTTTTTCTGCCGCGTACTCGGTCCTTTCCTCGTCGTTATCGACGTGACGGCGGTAGCGCGCACCTCAGACATGCAGGCACTGCTGTCGCAGTTTGAGGCGAATTCAATGTGGACCTTTGTCACCGGCGCCTTTATTTTGCTGTTCGGGTTGATCATCGTCGCCGCCCACCAATACTGGCGGGGCGCCGCGGCCATCATTGTTTCCCTGCTGGGTTGGCTTATCGTGCTGCGCGGGCTGTTACTTGTGGCCTTTCCCAGGGTTTTCGTTTCGGTGGCCAACAGCATGATCGGCGCGCAAGGCTGGTGGGTGACGCTTTGCGTCGTCTTCGCCCTGGTCGGGATATATCTGACCTACGTCGGCTGGGCACCGGCACCGGAGCGGCCGACATCGCAAGCGGCAAGCGCGACGCCGGATCTTCCGCGAGCTGCGTGATTGAGCCACGGTGTCGACTCCACGGCGGGCGACTCGCGCCCCGCACCTGGATTCTCAGGAGCGGGGCGTGAGCCATCGGGATCAAGCGTCGGACGAAAGCACCGGCGACATGGGCTCCGCTTTGCGCGCTGCGCTCCGCGACGAACTCGACACCTCAGCAGCTGTCGCCGATGCGGCAATCGAGGACATGGCAACGTTGGGGCGCGGATCGGGCATGCTCGTCGTGAAGCGTGGTCCCAACGCGGGATCGCAGTTTCTCTTGCATCAGCCCGTCATGTCCGCCGGGCGGCATCCCGCCAGCGACATCTTCCTCGACGACATCACAGTCAGCCGCAGGCACGCCGAATTCCGAAGGGAGAACGGCCAATTCCGCGTCGTTGACCTCGGCAGCCTGAACAACACCTATCTCAACCGTGAACCCGTTGACTCGGCGGTGCTAGCCAACGGCGATGAGATCCAGATCGGTAATTTCCGTCTGGTTTTCCTCACCGGGCCGACGACGCATTGACAGCGACGAGGAGGGCTTTCGTGACCACTGCACCCAGCGCCAAGCACGGCGGTGTGGATCAAGTCCTGACCCAGATCCTCAGCGCGGCCGGAATATTGCGTCGCGTCGAACCCGAAGTGGCGTCGGCATTGATCAAGCAGCTGCATAGGTGTGAATTCAAGGCCGGGCAAACAATTTTCACCCAGGGGGACCCCGGCGATCGGGTCTACATCATCGTGGCGGGCAAGGTCAAAATCAGTTTGAGGGGCCCCGTTGGCCGCGAGAATCTCCGGGCCGTCATGGGCCCGGCGGACGTCTTCGGCGAGCTGGCAGTGTTCGATCCCGGTCCTCGAACCTGCACCGCTACGGCGATCACTGACGTTCGCGCGGTGTGGGTGGACCGTGCCACATTGCGCGCCTGGATAGCCTACCGGCCGGTGATCGCCGAGCAGCTGCTGCAGGCACTGACCCAGCGGCTACAACACACCGAGGACCAACTCGTCGAACTCGTCTCCAGCGATGTAGCCGCCCGTGTTGCCCGCCAACTGTTGCTGTTGGCCCGCTGCTTCGGAACCCGCGAGGGCGACGCGCTGCGGGTCACGCACGAGCTCAGCCAGGACGAGATGGCTCAACTTGTCGGCGCTGACCGCGTATCGGTCAACAAAGCACTGCGCCATTTCACGGCCCGCGGCTGGATCCTGTTGCAAGGCAAGAGTGTTTTGATCGTCGACCCCGACGGGCTTGCCAGCCGAGCCGCGGCCGGCAACAAATCGGGCGTCTATCGGCGGCGCCCACTGCGCGCTACCGCATGAGGATTGGGCTAAGCGTCTTTCACTCGGCGTCCCAGCTGTAATACCGTCGCGGCATGAGCGACTACGCCTTAGAGGCGGTGGACAGGCTGCCTTTCTCCACTGAAGAAAAGTCGCAGCGCTACCAAACGGACAACTACCGCGGAGCCGTGGGTCTCAATTGGTACCTCACCGATCCCACGCTGCAGTTCACCATGGCCTACTTCCTGCCGCCCGAGGAGCTGGAACTCGCCGAGCGCCACTTGACGCGCATCGGTGAGCTGATGGGCGGTCCGGTGGCGCGGTGGGCCGAAGAGACGGACCGCAACCCGCCCCGGCTGGAGCGCTACGACCGGTGGGGACACGACATCGGCCAGGTCGTCATGCCGGCGTCGTTCACACAGTCCAAGCGCGCGGTCCTGGATGCTCAGCAGGCGCTGCGCGCAGAAGCGCGAGCCGCCAAGGTGAGCTCGTCGCTGACGATGTTCGCCTCGAACTATCTGCTCAACCAGGCCGATATTGGGATGGGCTGCGCGCTCGGCACCGGCGGCGGCATGGTCCAGTCGCTGGTGGCCGCCTATGCACCGGCGGATGTGCGAGAGCACGTGCTGGCCAAATTCGCCTCCGGCGAGTGGGCGGGCGAGACGGCTCAGCTGCTGACGGAACGCACCGGCGGCTCCGACCTGGGCGCGCTCGAGACGACGGCTCGCCGCGCAGCAGGCGAAAACGGCCAAGCGTGGCTGCTGAACGGCTTCAAGTGGTTTGCATCCAACTGCGCCGGGGAGGCGTTCGTCGTATTGGCCAAACCCGAAGGCGCTCCCGACTCGACCCGTGGCGTCGCCAATTTCCTGGTGCTTCGCACCCGCCGCGACGGCTCGCGCAACGGGGTTCGGGTGCGCCGGCTCAAGGACAAGCTCGGCACCCGCTCGGTGGCCTCCGGCGAGGTCGAGTTCGTCGACGCCGAGGCGTTCCTGCTGTCCGGCGAACCCAGCACCGACGCAGGCCCGTCCGACGGCAAGGGGCTCGGACGCATGATGGAGCTGACCAACGCCGCGCGCCTCGGTATCGCCCTATTCGGGCTCGGTAACGCCCGCCGGGCCCTGGTCGAGTCGCTGTGTTACGCCCGGCAGCGGCGCGCGTTCGGCGGTGCGCTCATCGATAAGCCGCTGATGCGGCGCAAGCTCGCCGAGATGATCGTCGATGTCGAAGCCGCACTTGCGCTGGTTTTCGACGGCACCGGGGCCACCAACCACCGTCAGCCCCGCAGCATGCGACAACGCATCGCCGTGCCCGTCACCAAGCTCAAGGTGTGCCGGCTCGGGATCACCGCGGCATCGGATGCGATCGAAATCCATGGCGGCAACGGCTATATCGAGACCTGGCCGGTGGCCCGGCTGCTGCGCGACGCGCAGGTGAACACCATCTGGGAGGGCCCCGACAACATTCTCTGTCTCGATGTGCGGCGCGGAATCGAGCAAACTCGTGCGCACGAGACGCTGTTGGCGCGGCTGCGTGACGCGGTGTCGGTCTCCGACGACGACGAAACCAGTCGGCTGGTCGCCGGCCGCGTCGAGGATCTCGACGCGGCGATCACGGCGTGGACCAAACTCGACGGGGAGATGGCCGAGGCGCGGCTATTTCCGCTGGCCCAATTCATGGGCGACGTCTATGCGGCGGCGTTGCTTACCGAGCAGGCCGCCTGGGAGCGGGCCACCCGTGGCGGTGACCGCAAGGCACTCGTCGCCCGGCTCTACGCGCAGCGGTATCTTGCCGACCGTGGACCGCTGCGCGGCATCGACGCCGACTCCGACGAGGCGCTGGAGCGGTTCGACGAACTCGTCGACGGCGCGCTGAAGATGTAGGCGGGTTGCGGCCCGCGCCGCCTTGGCGGTGAAAAAACTAGACGGGCAGCAGGCTGTGCTTGCGGCCGACGCGCCACCACAGCTGCTTGTCCCGCAGCAGGTGCATCGACTTGCGGATCAGCAACCGGGTCTGGTGCGGGTCGATGACGGCGTCGATGAAGCCGCGCTCGGCGGCGATCCACGGGATCGCCATGTTGAGGTTGTAGCCCTCGATGAAGTCTTTCTTGATCTGCTGCGCCTCGGGCGTGGTCGGGTCGGGGAACCGTTTCATCAGCAGCTGCGCGGCGCCGTCGGCGCCGATCACCGCGATGCGCGCGGTGGGCCAGGCGAAGTTGAAGTCGGCGGTCAGCTGCCTGGAGCCCATCACCGCGTAGGCGCCGCCGTAGGACTTGCGGATCGTGATCGTCACCTTCGGCACGTCGGCTTCGACCACCGCGGACAGGAACCGTCCGCCGCGCTTGATGATGCCGTTCTTCTCCTGCTCGGCCCCCGGCAGGAATCCGGGCGTGTCCACCACGAAGACCAGCGGGATCTCGAACACATCGCAGAACCGAATGAACCGCGCCGCCTTGTCGGATGCCTCGTTGTCGATCGCCCCCGCCATGTGCATGGGCTGGTTGGCCACCACTCCGACCGGGCGGCCGTCGACGCGGGCGTAGCCGGTGATGATGGACTGGCCGCCCTGCGCGGCGACGTCGAGGAAGTCGCCGTCGTCGAAGATCCGCAGCAGGATCTCGTGCATGTCGTAGGCCGCGTTGTCGGAGTCCGGAATGATCGAGTCGAGTTCCAGGTCGGTCGGAGTGATCTCGGGCTCTAGCCCGGGGTTGACGATCGGCGCTTTCTCGAAGCAGTTGGACGGCAGGAAGGACAGGTAGTCGCGCACGTACTGGAATGCCGCGGCCTCGGACTCCACCACCTGGTGGATATTGCCGTAGCGGGCCTGGGCGTCGGCGCCCCCGAGCTCGTCGAGGCTGACATCCTCGCCGGTCACATCCTTGATGACGTCGGGACCGGTGACGAACATGTAGCCCTGGTCGCGCACCGCGACCACGAGATCCGTCTGGATCGGCGAATACACCGCTCCCCCAGCGCATTTGCCGAGGATGATGGAGATCTGCGGCACAATTCCGGACAGCAGCTCGTGGCGGCGACCGAGTTCGGCGTACCACGCCAGCGAGGTGGCCGTGTCCTGGATACGCGCTCCTGCGGAGTCGTTGATGCCGACGATCGGGCAACCGACCATCGCGCACCATTCCATCAGCTTGGCCACCTTGCGGCCGAACATCTCGCCAACCGAGCCTTGGAAAACCGTCTGGTCGTGGGAGAACACCCCGACCGGCCGGCCGTTGATCATGGCGTGGCCGGTGACCACGCCGTCGCCGTACAACGCGTTGGGGTCGTTAGGGGTGCGGGCCAGCGCACCGATCTCCAGGAAGGTGCCCGGATCGACCAGCGAGTGGATGCGGGCGCGGGCACTCGGGATGCCCTTCTTGTCGCGCTTGGCGGCGGCCTTCTCACCGCCGGGCTCTTTGGCCAGCTCCAGGCGAGCATGCAGCTCGGCCAGCTTCTCGGCTGTCGTGTGAGCGCGAGAAGGCTCCGCACCTGTCACTACTTGCCTACCTCACTCGTCTGGCTGCGCTCCGCTTCGATCTTGTCCAGCGCCTCGGTCATGTGTGCGCCCACCTTGGCGATGATCGGCTCGTCGATGGCCTGGATGTGCTCGCCACCGATCGGCACGACCTCAAGGTCGGACACATACTCGCCCCAGCCGCCGTCCGGTTGACGAACGGCATACCGCGGCTCGAACATGATCGCGTCGTCATGGTAGCGATCGGCCATGTAGAGGGTGACATGCCCGTCGTATGGCTGGATTTGGGCGGTGTCGATGGCCCGGTTGTCCAGATACGACGTGCGCTGGTGTTCGATGATCCCGGCCGGGATCTGCACCCCGCTCTCTTTGACGGCGTCGAGCACAAACCGGATCTGGCCCTCGTCGTCGAGCTCCTCGAGCTGCTCGTACGGGATCTCCGGGATGGTGACATTGAACGTCTTCTCAGCGAACCGGGCGTAGCGGTCCCAGCGCTTGCGGATCTCCTCCTTGGTCTGCGGGATCTCCTCGCCGGCGCGCACCGCGTCGATCAACCCGACCCACTGGACATCCTTACCCAGCCGTTTCAGCCCGATCGCGCACGCGTAAGCCAGCACGCCACCCAACGACCAGCCGGCCAGGATGTAGGGCCCGTCGCCCTGCATCTCGATCAGCTTCGGCACGTATTGCTCCGCACGCTCTTCGATCGAGCCTTCGACCCGCTCGAGGCCGTACATCGGGGTGTCCGCCGGCAGCCGGTTGAGCAACGGCTCGTACACCACCGTCGAGCCGCCGGCCGGGTGGAACACGAACACCGGCACCGGTGATGCTTCCTTGGGCCCCTCGGGCCGAGGCCGCAGGGTGCGAAGGAACCCGTCGATTTGGCCGGCCTCCAGGTAGCCGCGCACCTTGTCGGCCAGCGCCTCGATGTTCTCCGACGTCAGCACGTCCTCGGCGGTGATCGGACCGTCGGCGCGCTCCGACAGTCGCTGCGCCATCTTGGCGGCGGTGGCATCGTCTAGCTTGGGCAGCGTATTGAAGATGCCGCCGGGGGACTTGCCGGTGACGATCGCCCACGTGGCGAAGGTGACCCGCTCGGCGGCGTCGCGCGGCGGCACGTCGGAGTTGAGCGCCTTGGCAACCGCCTGCTGGCTGAGCGCCTCGGCGGCGGCTACCAGATTCGGCTGCCCGCCGTTGGACGACGCAGTCCCGTTGCCCGTGGGGGCACTCCCCCGCGAGCGGGAGGTACTCCCACCCGCTTGGGGGGAGGGCCTGACGGGTCAGTCGGCGGCGGCGGAATCGGCACCTCCGAGGCTGGCGGCGCCGGTGCTGCTGGCGTTTCGGGGGCAGGAGCTTTCGGCGCGGCCGGCGCTGCTGGCGTTTCGTGTGCTTCCTGGGCCTTGCCGGGCCCACCGACCAGCAAGTCGGCCTGCGCCCGGGCGATCTCCTCAGCGGTCTGCGCCTTCTGGTACTCGTGCAGCTCCTGGACCTCGTCGCGGTGCTCGATCGCGTACTCGATCAGCTTCTCGACGTTGTAGAGGTTGGCGTCACGCACGGCCTGCAATTGAATTGGCGGAAGGTCGAAGTCGTATTCGACGCGGTTCTTGATCCGCACCGCCATCAGTGAGTCCAGGCCCAGCTCGATCAGCGGCACCTCCCACGGCAGGTCCTCGGGCTCGTAGCCCATCGCCGCGGCGACGATCGTCCCGAGTCGCTGGGCGATGGTCTCTCCGGAATCCGGTGACCATCTGGTCATGTCTGACGGCATGTACCGGTTGGTCAGGCTGTCCGACAGAGTTTCGCGCGTCCGGCTCCTCGACAGGCGCCACCGCTTCCGGAGCCACCGTCGCTGCAGTCCCAGCCGCGATCGCCGCGCCGGCGCCAACCGCGGTCGGCAACACCACTTCGGCTTGACCGGCCCTGGCAACCAGGGCGTCGTACACCAGCGTGAAGGATTCGTCGATGCGCGCATGCACCTGAACCGAAGCGCCGCCCGGATGCCGAGTCATCGTCGTCACCAGCCGAGCGCCTTCGCCGGGGACCGCACGCTGCTCGGCGGCCGTCAATTGCGCGCCCGGAAGCACTTCGACCGCAGCGGCTTTCACCAACGCCGCCAGATCCGTAAGGCCCCGGGACGTGTACTCCCAGACGTGGCGGCCATCCGGCAGCGCGACGTGGGTCCCCGGCATGATCACTGAGCTGCTGCCGGAGGAGAAGTGCACGTCCAGCCAGTGCTCTTTGCGCTTGAACCGGGTCGGCGGGATGTTCGCGTAGTCCTGCGGTCCGGTGGCGCGGGTGAACAGCGTCCAGATGTCCAGGTCGTGGCCATAGACGTAGAGCTGGGCCATGGTCGAGATCATCGACTCGACTTCGTCCTGCTTGCGGGCCAGCGTCGGGATCAGCTGCGCGTCATGCAGACCGGCGGACGCCGTGGTCAGACCCACCTGCATCAGCGCCACCGGGTTGGGCGCCAGCTCCAGGAAGGTGGTGTGTCCGCTATCGACGGCGTTGCGGATCCCGTGGGTGAAGTAGACGCTGTGGCGCAGGCCCTTCTTCCAGTAGTCGACGTCGTGGATCGGCTCGCTGCCGGGCTTGACGTAGCTGCCCTCGTGCACGGTCGAGTAGATCCCGGCCGTCGGACTCATCGGCTTGATGCCCTGCAGTTCCGCGGTGAGCTCGCCGAGCAGCGGATCCATCTGCGAGGTGTGGCTGGCGCCCTTGGTCTGGAACTTGCGGGCGAACTTGCCCTCGGATTCCGCGCGGGCAATGATCGCATCCACCTGCTCCGGCGGGCCGCCGATGACGGTCTGGGTGGGTGCGGCGTAAACGCACACCTCCAGGTCGGGGAAGTCGGAGAACACCGTCTTGATCTCGTCGGCGGAATACTCCACCAACGCCATCAGCCGGATGTACTCGCCGAACAGCATCGCCTCGCCCTCACCCATCAGGTGGGAGCGGGAGCAGATCGCCCGGGTAGCGTCGCGCAGCGACAAGCCGCCGGCGAAGTAAGCCGACGCGGCTTCGCCCAGCGACTGGCCGACCACCGCGGCGGGCTTGGCGCCGTGGTGCTTGAGCAGCTCACCCAGCGCGATCTGGATCGCGAAGATGGTGACCTGGGTGGTTTCGATGCCGTAATCCTGCGAGTCGTCGAGGATCAGCTCGAGCACCGAGTAGCCCAGCTCGTCCTGGACCAGTGCGTCGACCTTCTCGATCCACTCGGCGAAAACCTCGTTGCGCAGATAAAGGCTCTTGCCCATCTTGCGGTGCTGCGCGCCGAACCCGGCGAGCACCCAGACCGGGCCGTTGGTCACCGGCCCATCAACGCTGAACACGTTCGGCCGCTGCTTGCCCTCGGCGACCGCCCGCAGGCCCTTGATGGCCTCGTCGTGGTCGTGGGCCAGCACCACCGCGCGCGAGCGGCCGTGGTTGCGCCGCGACAGCGACCGGCCGATTGACTCCAGCGACGACGCCTGGCCTTCGGGGCTTTCCATCCAGTCCGCCAGCTCGGCGGCCGCGGCCTTTTTCCGTGAGGTCAGAAACGCCGACACGGCCAAGGGAACCAGGGGCTTGGCAATATCTTGGGTAACCTCTTGTGCTGCAAGTTCTTCCAGTGCGATTTCTTTGAGCCGCAGCGCCTCTTCGGTCACGCCCGGCAGTTCGAGCTCCGCCTCTTCGGCCGCGGGCGAGTCGGTCATGATCTCGCCGTACTCGTCGAATCGCAGCGAGTGGCCCTCGAACGTTCCCGACGTGGGCGTCTCGATCGCTTCAGCAGCTGCAGCCAGCTCGGGTTCAGGTTCCGGTTCACGCTCGATGACGTCGCGCGGCAGCACCTCGCGCACCACCAGGTGCGCGTTGGCCCCGCCGAAGCCGAAGCTGGACACCCCGGCCAGCGCGTAGCCGCCATAGCGCGGCCAGTCAGCAGCCTCGTCGATCACCTTCAAGTGCATCGCATCGAAGTCGATGTAGGGGCTGGGTCCGGCGAAATTGATCGACGGCGGCAGCTTGTCATGCTGCAGCGCCAGCACCACTTTGGCCATGCTGGCCGCACCGGCTGCCGACTCCAGGTGGCCCACGTTGGTTTTCACCGCACCCAGCAGCGCCGGACGGTCGGCGGGACGCCCCCTTCCGACGACGCGGCCCAGCGCCTCGGCCTCGATCGGGTCACCCAGGATGGTGCCGGTGCCGTGCGCCTCGATGTAGTCGACGGTGCGCGGATCGATGCCGGCGTCCTTATAGGCCCGGCGCAGCACCTCGGCCTGCGCGTCCTGGTTGGGTGCGATCAGGCCATTGGAGCGGCCGTCGTGGTTGATCGCGCTGCCGGCGATCACGGCCAGGATTTGGTCGCCGTCGCGGCGGGCGTCATCGACCCGCTTGAGCACCAGCATGCCGCCGCCCTCGGAGCGGGTGTAGCCGTCGGCGTCCGACGAGAACGACTTGATCCGGCCGTCGGGAGACAGCACCGCGCCGATCTCGTCGAAACCGAGCGTCACCATCGGGGTGATCAGCGCGTTCACACCGCCGGCGATGACGACGTCGGCTTCGCCGTTGCGCAGTGCCTGCACACCCTGATGCATCGCCACCAACGAACTCGAGCACGCGGTGTCGATGGTGACCGAAGGACCGCGGAAGTCGTAGAAGTACGACACCCGGTTGGCGATGATCGAACTGGCGGTGCCGGTGATCGCATAGGGGTGTGCAACGGTCGGGTCGGAGACGGCCAAGAAGCTGTAGTCATTCGTGGAACTGCCGACATACACGCCGACGGCCTGACCGCGCAGACTCGACGCCGGGATGCGGGCGTGCTCGAGCGCCTCCCAGGTCAGCTCCAACGCCATCCGCTGCTGCGGGTCGATATTGTCGGCTTCGGTCTTGGCCACCGCGAAGAACTCGGAGTCGAAGCCCTTGATGTCCTTCAGGTAGCCGCCGCGGGTGCGGGCCTGCGCGATGCGCTGAGCCAGCCGCGGCTCGTCCAGGAATTCCGACCAGCGGCCCTCGGGCAGGTCGGTGATCGCGTCGCGGCCTTCCAGCAGCGCCTGCCAGGTTTCATCGGGGCTGTTCATGTCCCCGGGTAGCCGGGTCGACAAGCCCACGATCGCGATGTCGACACGCTCGGCGGGGCCGTTGCGCGACCAGTCGGTGGTGTCGTCGGCCGCTGTGTCTACCTCGGGTTCGCCCTCGATGATCCGGGTGGCCAGCGATTCGATGGTCGGATGCTGGAAAGCCACCGCCACCGACAGGGTGACACCGGTCATGTCTTCGATGTCGGCGGCCATCGCCACGGCATCCCGCGACGCCAAACCCAGCTCGACCATCGGTACCGACTCGTCGATCTCGTCCGGTGACTTCCCGACGGCCTTACCCACCCAGTTGCGCAGCCACTGCCGCATCTCGGGGACCGTCATGTCGGCCTTCTTGGCGGGTACGTCCCCGCCAGCACCAGGGGTGGAGTTTTCGGAGTGATCAGTGTCAGCCATGGTTCTGCGGATTCAGTCCGTTGCGCTGGCGAAGGCCGTCGGGGAACCGACACCGCTGCGCAGACTGCCGTCGAGGTAGGCGGCGCGGCACGCACGGCGCCCGATCTTGCCGCTGGAGGTGCGGGGAATCGTTCCGGCCTGCACCAGCAGCAAGTCGCGAACCGTCACCCCGTGGCGCACGGCGATGGCCGCCCGGATGTCGTCGGCGATGGGCTGGTAGTCGAGCTTGTGCGTGCCGGCGGCACGCTCGGCGACGATCACCAGCTGCTCGGAGGTATCGTCGGCGTCGAACTTGAGGCCGGCGTGCGGGTTGTCGAACACCTCCTGGGGCAGCTGGTTGGCCGGCACTGAAAAGGCGGCCACGTAGCCGGTGCGCAGCGCCCGGCTGGCTTCCTGCGCCGAGTACTCGAGGTCCTGCGGGTAGTGATTGCGGCCGTCGATGATGACCAGGTCCTTGATGCGGCCCGCTATATAGAGGTGGCTGTCGAAGTAGGTGCCGTAGTCGCCGGTGCGTACCCACATACCGTCGTCCTCGGCGCCCTCGGCGTGCGACTCGCTGATCCGCGACTTGAGGATGTTGCGGAAAGTCTCGGTCGACTCTTCTTCCTTGCCCCAGTAGCCGAGACCCAGATTCTTGCCATGCAGCCAGATCTCGCCGATCTGCCCATCAGGCAGCTCGCTGGCCGAATCCGCATCGACGATGACCGCCCATTCATCGACACCGACCTTGCCAGCGGAAACCTGAGCGACGGCGTTCGGCGCGTCGTGGGCCACCTCAACAAAACGTTGTTCATTCAGCGCTTCCCGGTCTACCTGGATGACCCTGGGCCTCTCATTCATCGGCGTGGTCGAGACGAACAACGTCGCCTCGGCCAGACCGTAGGACGGCTTGATGGCGGTCTCCTTCAAACCGTAGGGCGCGAAGGCTTCGTAGAATTTGCGCATCGACGCCGGGGACACCGGCTCGCTCCCGTTGAGGATGCCTTTGACGTTGCTCAGGTCCAGTGGTGGCTCGTCGTCGCGGGGCAGGCCGCGCACCGCGGCGTGCTCGAAGGCGAAGTTCGGCGCCGCCGAAAAGACGCCGCCGGTCTCGCCGGGCTTGCGCGCGAGTTCACGGATCCAGCGGCCGGGTCGGCGGACGAACGCGGCGGGCGTCATAAAGGTGAAGTCGTGCCCGAGCACCGGCGACAGCAGCGCCGTGATCAGGCCCATGTCGTGGAAGAACGGCAGCCACATGCACCCGCGGTCACCTTCGGTGCCTTCCAGCGCGTTCAGCACCTGCAACACATTGGTGGGCAGGCTCAGGTGGCTGATTTCTACGCCGGTCGGGGTCCTGGTGGAGCCGGAGGTGTATTGCAGGTAGGCGATGGTGTTCTCGTCGGCTTCGGGCTCCTGCCAGGTGGAGGCGACTTCGGTGGGTACGGCATCGACGGCGATAACCCGCGGCCGTTCCTGTGCCGCACGGGCGCGGATGAACTTGCGAACGCCTTCGGCGGCCTCGGTGGTGGTCAGGATCGTTGTGGGAGTGCAGTCGTCGAGCACGGCGTGCAAACGGCCGACGTGACCCGGCTCGGCCGGGTCGAACAACGGCACCGCGATCCTGCCGGCGTACAGCGCGCCGAAGAAGGCAATGAGGTAGTTCAGGTTTTGTGGACACAGGATGGCGATACGGTCGCCGGGCTGGGTGACTTGCTGGAGCCGGGCTCCCACCGCGCGGTTGCGGGCGCTGAACTCCGACCACGAAATGTCGCGCTCGACACCTTCTCGGTCGGTGGAGAAGTCAAGGAACCGGTAGGCCAGCTTGTCGCCACGAACCCTCGCCCACTTCTCAACGTGACGAACCAGGTTGGTGTTATCCGGGAACCTGATCTTTCCGTTGACGATGAACGGGTTGTGATACGCCATGCCACTTCTCCTGTCACAACACAATTAGGTCGGCTGGTCCGACGTTATATCGTCGCGCGGGCGAGGCCTCGTCCCGGCGCATGCTCACGCGAGCGTCGATTCGGTGCCAGCTTCGACCCAAACGGGTCACAACGACAATGCTCTTAATTTCCTCTTAATGTTAAGGGGCGGCTCGCGGCAGACCAAATCCCAAGGTACCGCTGATCGCCGCCGGTAACGGGCTACCTAACGGCTGTGTCTTACTGCCCGCCTCCTCAGGCGGGTCGCCGCGGCCCCCCTCATGCACCGGGCGGTCATCCATGTTTGGGGTGCGGCGCATTTGCGATGAGTCCATGAGCCCAGTTCAACGTCCAATCGGTCGCCGGCTCCCCGTCCAAATTCCAGAACTGCGTAGTGGCATACATCGCGTGGATCGGCTGGCCGGCACCCCCGGCCAGCGTGTTCAACGTGTTCGGCAGATTGGCCACGCTAAACGCCTCGTCCGGCGCGGCGCAGATGAGGTCGCCCGGCGCGCAGATTTCGTTGGTCTTGCTGTTGAGCGCACCGAAACCACCTGGCCGCGCGCCCGTCATGGTCAAACCCAGCCCGGACAACACCGGCACTTCTTGCAAGGTGACCTCGGCACCCTGGCCCGGCGGGTTGGGCCCGATGTCGTTGCCCACTCCTGGCTGGCGACGACCGTCGGCGATCAGCGTCACACCGAGTACCAGGTCGTCATCAACGGGCCCGCGGCCATTGCCGATATCGCTGGCGATGTCGCCCGCGATCACCGCGCCCTGGGAGAAGCCCATCAGCACGTAGCTGGTCAGCGGGCATTTGTTGTTGATGTCGGTCATCGCTTGGACCGTCGCACGGGTACCCTCGGCCCGGCTGTCGTTGTAGGACATCTGCGTGTCGCCGGCCAGCGGATTGTGGAACTGCGCCGTGTAGGGAACGGTGTACGTCTGCACTCGGGAGGACGGAAACTGCTGGCCGATCGGCCCAGTCACCTTGTGCAGCAACGCATTCGGGAACTGCATCGGGTTAAGTGGATCGTCCTGCGGGGACGACTCCCAGGTACCAGGCACGTTGATCAACTGCGCGTCGGGGCAGGAAGCGTCTTGAGATGCGGGACGGGGCTTGTGCGGGTGGGTGGTCGTGGAGGACGGGGGCAGAACGCCGGGCGGCACCGCGCTGGGCGGCGATTCGGGGCTGCGCAGCAAGACCACCACTGCCACGATGACCAACAACACGACGCCAGCCATCGTGAGGGCGGCGGTCCAGGCGAGGATTCGGTGGCGTTTACGCCGGGCGTTTGTAGCCATGTTCTCCTGCCAGCAAAGTCGGTAGGTCGCAGCGACGCGGCCGTTCCGCCCTCTGCTGCACGCTCTACACGGTACCGGCTCGCCGCACAGGGTCGTCTGTGCTGCTGGCGCAGCGGAGGCGGCGCGCGGTCTTGTCTCGGACCGCCTGACTAGCGAATGGCCCCGACGATATCGCCCGACATCGCACCCAGCTGCGGGCTCCACGAGCCCCAACCGTTGTCGCCGCCGCCGGGTAAGTCGAAGTGGCCGTTGTGCCCGCCGACACTGCGGTACTGCTGGTAGAACTCCCGGGCGCTGCCCATCGCCGCGGCCGCTTGGCCGATCATCGCCGCGGGATCGCTGGCCCCGTCGTTGGTCGGGCTGTAGACCCACACGCGGGTGTTGTTCTGCGCCAGCAGCGAGGCGTGCACGTACGGGTCGTGCCACTTCCACCGGCCCAGCTGCGGGGCTCCCCACATTCCGTTGCCGTCCACGCCGCCGAACTGCTGCAGGCCGGCCAGGATCGCGCCGTTGTAGTTGGTGCTCGACGGGTACAGAAAACCCGACAGCGAGCCGGCGAAGCCGAAGCGGTCGGGGTGGAACGCGGCGAGCGCCATTGCCGCATAGCCGCCCTGGGAGGCGCCGACGGCGGCGTGGCCACCTGGTGCGAGGCCCTTGTTGGCGGCCAGCCAGTTAGGCAGCTCGCTGGACAGGAAGGTGTCCCACTGCTTGCTGCCATCCTGCTCCCAGTTGGTGTACATGCTGTAGGCGCCACCAGCGGGCGCCACCACCGAGATCCCCTTGCCGGCCAACGTGTTCATCGCGTTACCTGCGGTAACCCAGCCGCTCACATCCGGGGCAGCGTCGAAGGGGTCGAGTAGATAAACCGCGTGCGGACCGCCGGCCAGGAAGGCCACCGGAATGTCACGGCCCATCGCCGCCGACGGAACCATCAGGCTTTCGTAACCGGCTGCCCTGGCTTTGCCGGCGGGTCCGGTCGTTACCGTCACACCGACCAGCCCGACCGATAACGCGGCGACGCAGAACACCCGAAGAAGCGCTGACAGATCCCGTACGACCCTCATGTCCACCCTCCATCGTGTAGTCGCTCAGTGCACAGTAGCCAGCGCCATATCGCCTCCGGCCCGCAGGGTAGTGAAATAGACCACACCCGCCGAAACGACTAGCGGCGGCAACCCGCAAGGGTTCCCGCCGTTAATCGCGTTGCTCTTGTGTTTAGGTGCCCTGGGTGTGGCCGGCGTTGGCGTTGGTACCGGTACCCCCGCCAGTGTTGGGGGTAGCGCCCAGCGTCGACTGCAGATCAGGCTTCATGGCGTTGACCTGCGCGCCCCAGTATGGCCAGTCGTGGGTGCCGTTGGCGTCGAAGTTCCACACCGCGTTGTGACCACCGGCGGCGTTGTACGCGTTCTGGAACTTCAGGTTGCTGGTGCGCACGAAGCCCTCCAGGAACTTCGCGGGCAGGTTGTCCCCACCGAGGTCTGACGGCTTGCCGTTACCGCAGTACATCCAGATGCGGGTGTTGTTGGCGACCAGCTTCCCGACCTGCAGCGACGGGTCATTGCGCTGCCATGCGGGGTCCTCCTTCGGCCCCCACATGTCCGCCGTCTTATAGCCGCCGGCGTCGCCCATGGCCAGACCGATCAACGACGGCCCCATGCCCTGGGACGGGTCCAACAGCGCCGACAGGGAGCCGGCATAGACGAACTGGTCGGGGTGGTAGGCCGCCAAGATCAGCGCCGACGACCCGGCCATTGACAGACCTACCACCGCGCTGCCGGTCGGCTTGACCTGCTTTTGCGCCGACAAGTACTGCGGCAGCTCACTGGTCAGGAAGGTTTCCCACTTGTAGGTGGTGCAGCCGGCCTTACCGCAGGCGGGCTTGTACCAGTCGGAGTAGAAGCTGGACTGCCCGCCGACCGGCATGACGACCGAAATGCCCGACTGGTAGTACCACTCGAACGCGGGGGTGTTGATGTCCCAGCCGTTGTAGTCGTCCTGCGCGCGCAAACCGTCGAGCAGGTACAGCGCGGGCGAGTTGGCGCCACCGCTTTGGAACTGAATCTTGATATCGCGGCCCATCCCTGCGGAAGGAACCTGCAGGTACTCCACCGGCAGACCCGGGCGCGAGAACGCCCCAGCGGTCGCCGAGCCCCCCACGGCGCCAATCAGGCCCGAGAGCAGGGCCGCGCCAACGGCCCCCACCACGAGCCGGTGTGGCGTCCGTGCCACGGCGCCGCGAAACCTGTCGACAAACGTCATCCTTGCTTCCTCATCCTTCTTTCGGCGCATCCTTCAACCGGGCGCATCCTCGATTAGGTCGGACTGCATACGATTAGGCGCAGCAGTGCCCGTGTAGTCAACCACACCTTCGGTCATCCGGTCGCATCGAGGCGGCCCCGCAAACCTTCGACCGGCCCTCCTACCCAGTGGTTTTCAGGCCAAACATGAGTGTTGTATGTCACGTTTACGCATGTGCTTGACTGCCACTGGCAGCTGGTAAGGGGCTAAATGTGATGTTGCTGTCAATATTTCGCGACCGGTGGACTGTGATTTGTTCGAGATCTGTCGAAAATTCTTCTGCGAGCGCTTACTCGCGGGGAGGCGGCGGGCCCCCTTCGGGCACGGGGAGCCCACACCTGGCGAGCTCGAAGAGCGGAACGCGGTCGATCCGGTATTTGGTGAATTCGTAGGAATGCAGCACGTTGGAGACGAACCGGTACGGCGTCATCGGGGCGCGCACCGAGCCCAGCACCGCCTGCGTCTCGGGGCATTGCAGGGCCGCTACCGCCTCTGCGACCCACTGCGCGTCCAGATAGCCCGGAATCCCCGGATACACCTTCACCCAGGGGCCGTCGGCGATCACCCAGTCTGGGAAGAGGTTCTTGTCATGCCCGATGCGGCCGTGCTTCAGCCGTTCCGTGTGTTGGGCCAGCGGATTCGCCAGGCCGATCTGGTCGATTACCCTGACATCGAGCCCGACGTTCATGCCAACCATGCCGAGGTTGGTGAAAAAAACTGTGTGCTGCGGCTTTTGGAGTGACTTGCCGTTCGGGGTACTTCCCGGCTGCGGCTGGGCCATCGGTACGAGGTCCCATTGGATGTAGTTGCCGGACGGCAGCAATAACGCCCCGTCCGGGGTGTTGTCGAGCGCCGCCAGGATGGCGGCCATCCTCGGATACCCCAGGTAGTCAGCGGCGGTCAGCGGATGCGCGTGCCCGGTGGCCTGCGCGTAGAAGCGGCGCTCGTCGACGATGCCGGAGTAGGTGACGCGGGTGGCGTCATCGCCCATCCCGGGTGAGTTTGCTGCCCACAGCGACCAGCCCGCCACGCCGAGCCAGAGCAAGCTGGCGGCACCGGCCACCCAATTGCCTGTCTCCCGCGAATAGTCCTGGCCGTCGGGAATCGTCACCGGGACGACGGCCACCGGAGCCAGCAAACAAAATAGCGGCGCCAGCAGCACCCGCCCATGCATGAAGTCGCCGCCTTGCCGAATCCAGTAAAGCGCCTGCAGCAGACCGCTCACGAGGACAAAGGCCACCACTGCCGGCGGGCTTTGCACCGCCCGGGCCAGCCGACCGTAGTTGGGCGCCAGCGCGGGGCGCAGGAACGACGGCCGGCGACGTGCTGCCATCAGCAGCACCCCCAGCGGCACGAGGAGCACCACCGGCACCCACACCGCGTAAGGCGCGTCGAAGTTCGAGAGATAGATCATGCCCTGGGACCACTTGTCACCGGCCGCATCCTTGGCCAGGGCGGTACCGGGCACTAGCAGGCCGTAGTAGCCCATCCGGAAGATCTCGTAGGCGACCGGCAGGAATCCTCCGGCCACCACGACCAGCACGCGACGGCGCCACGTTCGCGCCGCGATCAGCATCATGATCAGCGCCAGCCCGCCCATGAGCGCCAGCTCGGGCCGGACCATGACGCTGAACCCAGCGACGAATGCCAGCGCACCGGTGAAGACTTTGTTATCCGGGCGGTTCCGCACCGGCTGCGCCCAGCAGACCATCATCCACCACAGCAACCCGAGGTAGGCCAGCGTCAACCCGCTCTCCAGGCCGGACGTGGCGAAGTCACGCGACGGCGGCAGCGCGATGTAGACCAACGCCCCGGCGGGCAACATGATGGCCTTGCGGCCCCGCAGGCTGGGCGCATATAACCGGCCGGTCCCCAGCATGAGCAGCGCCACGCCCACCACCGAAAGCACCAGAGCCAGTGCCAATGCGACATATTCCATGCGCATCGGGCCGCCGACCCAGCTACCCGCATACATCAGATAGGTCCAAGCCGTCGAGGTGTTCGCCTCCACCCGCTCGCCCTGATTGAAAACCGGCCCGTTGCCGGCCAGCATATTGCGCACGGTGCGCAGCACGATCAGTCCGTCGTCGGCGATCCAGCGTCGCTGCCAACTTCCCCAACCGAACAGCGCGGCGACCACTGCCACGCTGATCCACAGGCTGACCCGGACCACGGTGCTATACGGAAACACCGGCCGGCCCGACCGCCTGATTACCGGCCGGCGGCGCAACACCCCCGCTTTAAGGGCCTGCAGTTCGGGGCTAGCCGAAGGCAACGGCGGCTCCAACTGTTCCAATCCATGCCAGCGCCAGCAGCTGCAACACCCGGTCCCGCAGCGCGATGTCTTCGGGCTCCCCGGCCAGTCCGCCGTCCACGTCGACGGCGTAGCGCAGGATCGCGATGGTGAACGGGACCATCGACACCGCGTACCAGGACCCCGAGTGGCGGTCACGCTCGAACGCCCACAGCCCGTAGCACACCACCACCGCGGTGGCCGACATCGTCCAGACGAATCGCAGGTAGGTGCTGGTGTAGCTTTCCAGCGACTTGCGGATCGCCGCGCCGGTGCGCTCGGCCAGTTGCAGCTCGGCGTAGCGCTTTCCGGCCACCATGAACAGCGACCCGAACGCCACGAACAGCAAAAACCACTGCGACAATGGGATTTTGGTGGCCGCACCCCCGGCGATGGCCCGGATCAAATATGCCGACGACACGATGCAGATGTCCATCACCGCTTGGTGCTTGAGGCCGAAGCAGTAACCCAGCTGCATGCCGAGGTAGACCGCCATGACCAGTGCCAGATCCGGGGTCAGCAGCCAGGAGATTGCCAGCGAGGCCACCCCCAGCACCGCCGCGAGGGTATAGGCCAGCCATTCGGGCACCACGCCGGCCGCGATCGGGCCGGAATCTTTTAGTTGGGTGTTCACGGTCGGCCTCGACGTCGCGCACGTCGTTGACCAGGTATATCGACGAGGCCGCCAGGCAGAACACCACGAACGCCACGGACACCTTGGTCAGCACCTCGGCATAGTCGTAGCGGACCGGGCCGCCCAACGCGGCCAATGGCGCAGCAAGCACCAGCACGTTCTTCACCCATTGCCGCGGGCGCATCGCCTTGACCACCCCGGTGATCAGGTTTGCCGGAGGGCCGGTCACCACGTCTTCACTCATTCGGCCACACCTCCCGTGCTCGGCTGGCCATTCGCCAACAGCCGGCTCTCCAGCCGAACAGCGATTCTCGCGACGGTGGCACCGAGGGCAATGCCGCACGCCACGTCGCTGGGATAGTGCACTCCCAGCAGTATCCGCGACAACGCCATGGGGGGCACCAAGACCGCGGGCAGCGGCAGCCCGGTGATCCGGCCCATCAGGATGGCCGCGGCCGTGGTGGAGGTGGCATGCGCGGACGGAAAACTCAGCTGGCTGGGCGTACCGACATTCACCATGACGGCCGGATGATGCGGCCGTTTGCGACGCACAAGCCGCTTGACCAAGACGGCGGCGGCGTGTGCGCCGAAGGCGCCGGCCCCGGCCACCAGCCAATCCCAGCGTCGTCTCGGCATCAGTACCGCACCGAGCAACGCCACAGCCACCCAGCCGATGCTGTGCTCCCCGAAGTGGGACAGTCCTCGCGCCGCGGTCAGTACACCGGGGCGGTCGGTCAGCGCCGACTGAACGGCAACCAGCGCGGCCACTTCGCCGCGCGGGGCCGCCGATTCAGCCATGCCCTGGCTCGTTGTGTGCTGCTGGCAGCAACGCCGTCTCCCACTTCTGCTTGCTGGACAGCACGGGTAACGCGTCCCGGTACGTTCTGCGCATCTCGTCGAACCGGCTCGCCAACCGGCGCTGACGGCGCAGCGACTTAAGCAGCAGCGTGAACATCTTGCGCCGATCGCGTTGCCGGTAGACCACGCCGCACCCATCGGCCGTCGTCACGGTGACACCGTCGACCGTGCAGAGCCGGAACCAGCGCGCGTCCTGGGTCGGCACATTGAACTCCGGGCGCCGGTGGTGGGCCGGGTCGGCAGCGGTCGCGTTGTGCAATATCCCGCGGGCCAGCCGATAACTAATCGAGAGCGGGTTCACCGGCGGTTTCATCGCCTTGCTTTGGTGCAACGGCGGCGGCAGTTCGCTCGCTGCCGGAAGGACGACCGCGTCCGGGTATTCCTTGCGCAAGCGGTGCACTTCCGGCAGCGCCGATTCCAGGATCGAGAAGATGTGCTCTGGGCCGGCCAGGAAGTCGTCGATGGCCTTGTTCTGGATGGCCACCGTTGAATATTCAAGGCAGGCAAGGTGTTTCAGCGTTGCCTTCAAGTGGCTGCGGATCAGTCCGGTGACGTCACCGTCCCAGTGCATTGCCGCCACCACCAGCCGGTTACGCAAATGGAAGTAGGCCTGCCAGTCGATGGCGTCATCCTTATCACTCCAGGCCATGTGCCAGATCGCTGCGCCGGGCAGGGTGACGGTCGGATACCCGTGCTCTGCGGCCCGCAGGCCGTAGTCGGCATCGTCCCATTTGATGAACAGCGGCAACGGCTGTCCCAGCTCTTCGGCGACCTGACGCGGGATCATGCACGTCCACCAGCCGTTGTAATCGACATCGATGCGGCGGTGCAGCAGCTTGCTTCTAGGGTTGTTGTCGTTCAACGGAAATTCGGCGAAGTCGTGGTCGTACTCGGTGTGTGGCGCGGCGGTCCACATGAAGTTCGAGCTGTTCACGACTTCACCCATGATGTGCAGATGCGACGGCTCCTGCAGGTTGAGCATCTGGCCGCCCACCAGCATTGGGCTCCTGGCGAAACGGTGCATCGCCAACACCCGCAGGATCGAGTCCGGCTCGATGCGGATGTCGTCGTCCATGAACAGGATCTGTTGGCAGTCGGTGTTTTTCAACGCCTCGTACATCACTCGGCTGTAGCCGCCGGAACCGCCGAGGTTGGGCTGGTCGTGGATGGAGAGCCGATTACCCAGCCGGGCAGCCGCGGCGGGGAAGTCGGGGTGGTCGCGCACCTTGCGGACGCCCTGGTCGGGCACGATCACCGCCCCAATCACCTCGTCTACCAACGGGTCTGCGGTGAGCTCGGCCAGCGCGTTGGCGCAGTCCGCGGGGCGGTTGAACGTGGGGATGCCGACGGCGATGTTGGCCTTAACCGGAGCAGGCTCGGTGGCGTACCAGCCACCGCTGAGCAGCGTGACTGCGGTGTCGGTGGTGATGTCGAACCAGATCCAGCCGCCGTCCTCGAACGGCTGCAACCCCACCTCGATCTCGAGCACCTCGGGCTGCTCGTCGGTGCCGGTGAACTGGCGGCCCTCAACGAAAATGCGCGCACCGGTGGCCTTGGTCCGGTAGATATCGACGCGCCCGGCGCCGATCACCTCGACGCGCAACACCACGGACTTGCAAATCGACCAGCGCCGCCAGTAGCTGGCCGGGAAGGCGTTGAAATACGTGGCGAACGACACCTCGGACTCTTTGCCGATCTGCAGGGAGGTGCGGCTCGTCGCATGTGCGCGCCGCGAGTTGGTGGTCGACTCCTCGAGGTACAGCTTGCGCACGTCGAGGGGTTCACCCGGCCGCGGCAGGATGATTCGGGACAGCAGGCTCACGGCACTCATCCGCGCGCCCCTTCCTTCTCCACTAATGTGGCGCCGTCGCGCAGGTGCGGCGCGAGGATGTTGTCGTACATGTTCAGTGCGCTGGCAATAGCCATATGCATATCCAGATACTGGTAGGTACCCAGCCGGCCGCCGAAAAGTACCTTCGATGACGCAGTCTCGGCCTTTGCCCTCGCTCGGTACGCGGCCAACAGGGTGCGGTCGGCCTCGGTGTTGATCGGATAGTAGGGCTCATCGTCGTCTTCGGCGAACCGCGAGTACTCCCGCATGATCACCGTCTTGTCGGTCGGGTAGTCGCGCTCGAGGTGAAAGTGGCGGAACTCATGGATGCGGGTGTACGGGACGTCGGGATCGTTGTAATTCATCACCGGCGTGCCCTGAAAATCCCCGATGGGTAACACGTCCACCTCGAAGTCCAGGGTGCGCCAGCCGAGCCGGCCTTCGGCGTAGTCGAAGTAGCGGTCCAGCGGGCCGGTATAAACGACCGGTGCCTCGGCACTGTCCGCGCGCAATTGGTCGCGGACATCGAACCAGTCGGTGTTCAGCCTGACCTCGATACGGTCGTCGGCGGCCATGTTCTGCAGCCATGCCGTGTAACCGTGCACCGGCAGGCCCTCGTAGGTGTCGCTGAAGTATCGGTTGTCGAAGGTGTAGCGCACCGGCAGCCGGGTGATGTTGGACGCCGGCAATTCCTTGGGGTCGGTCTGCCACTGCTTGGCGGTGTACCCCTTGACGAACGCCTCGTAGAGCGGTCGCCCGATCAGCGAGATGGCCTTCTCCTCGAGGTTTTGCGCGTCCTCGGTGTTGATCTCGGCGGCTTGCTCGGCGATCAGCTGGCGCGCTTCGTCTGGAGTGAAGTACCTGCCGAAGAACTGCGATACCAGGCCCAGTCCCATCGGGAACTGGTAGGCCTGCCCGTTGTGCATCGCGAACACCCGGTGCCGGTAGTCGGTGAAGTCGGTGAACTGCCGCACGTAATCCCAGACCCTCTTGTTGGAGGTGTGGAAAAGGTGGGCGCCGTATTTGTGGACCTCGATCCCGGTCTGCGGCTCGGCCTCGGAATAGGCGTTGCCACCGATATGCGGGCGGCGTTCCAGGACGAGCACACGCTTCCCGAGTTGGGTAGCCACGCGCTCGGCAATGGTCAGGCCGAAGAATCCGGAGCCGACGACGAGGAGGTCGAAACGAGCGGTCATCGGTTGCTTAGGGTATCTGACCGCGTGGGCCTAACCCATTTGGCGAGGCTGGGCAGTCGGAGTTCGTCCGGATAACGGCGGCCGCATGATGCCTCGACTCCACGGTTACAGCCAGGGTCGCAATTGCCTCACGATTCAATATCACCACTCTAGTAACACCAATCCCACTCGTACCATCAACTTTGTGTGGTTCATGCCGGACAGGACGGGCAGGACACGCCGACACAACACGCAGTTCGAATTAGTTGTCCAGATATGAGGAGACTTCCGTGCCGAACCGACGCCGACGCAAGCTTTCGACAGCCATGAGCGCGGTCGCCGCCCTGGCAGTCGCGAGTCCATGCGCATACTTCCTTGTCTACGAATCGACCGCGGGCAACAAGCCGCCCGAGCACCACGAGTTCAAGCAGGCGGCCGTGATGAGCGACCTGCCCGGTGAGCTGATGGGCGCGCTGTCGCAGGGACTGTCGCAATTCGGGATCAACTTGCCCCCGGTGCCTGCCCTGAGTGGGGGCGCCACCAGCACTCCGGGCCTGACCAGTCCCGGGCTGGGCAGTCCGAGCCTCGGGACCCCAGGCCTCACGAGTCCGGGCCTGACGAGTCCAGGGTTGACGAGCCCGGGCCTGACGAGTCCGGGTTTGACGAGCCCGGGCCTCACGAGCCCAGGCCTGACGCCCACGACGCCCGGGCTCACCTCGCCCGGCGCACTGCCGACCACCCCGGGTGCGGGGGTTGCGACCCCGGGTGCGGGGCTCAACCCGGCACTTTCCAACCCCGGGTTGACCAGCCCGGCTGGGATCGCACCGGGCCTGGGCAGTCCGACAGTGGCTCCCGGCGAAGTGCCGATCACCACGCCGGCCGCACTGGACCCGGGTGCCGACGGGACCTATCCGATCATTGGTGATCCGTCGACACTGGGCGGCGCTTCGCCGATTGGCAGCGGTACCGGTCTCGGCAGCGGCGGCTCCGGCGCTAGCGGCGGGCTGGTCAACGATGTGATGCAAGCCGCCAACCAGTTGGGCGCCGGTCAGGCCATCGACCTGCTCAAGGGCTTGGTGATGCCGGCGATCATGCAGGGTGTCCAGCACGGCGCCGCAGGTGCGCCGGCTGCCGCCGGTGCTCTGCCGGGTGCCGCTGGCGCCCTGCCGGGTGCTGCCGGTGCCCTGCCGGGTGCTGCCGGTGCCCTGCCGGGCGCTGCCGGTGCCCTCCCCGGTGCTGCCGGTGCCCTGCCGGGTGCCGCTGGCGCCCTGCCGGCCGCTGCTCTGCCGGCGGCACCAGCGTTGCCCCCCGTATAGACCTTCGGGGAACCTGTCACCAGACGGCACCGCAGAGTCGCGCATGGGCTTCGGGAGCTAACAACCCGCCCCAGCAACTCAACCTCTGCGGTGCCGTCGAACATTTTTTCGTGGAGATTCCGCACGCACAGATCGTGTCGTCTCATAAATAACATTAGAAACACACGTAACATCACCTGGTGTCTCGTAGTCGTGCGCCAACGACGTTGCTCACCGCCATCGCGGCGACCGTCGTCATCGTCTCCTGGGTGGCGGACACGACACGCGATCGCGGCACTCCAAGCCCGTCGCCGGCTCGCGACACCCAACTCGTTGAGCAGCCGCTGATCGGGCTAGGAGGCGGCGTCACGGTTCGCGAAATCAGCCAGGACACACCGTTTTCGCTGGTCGCGCTCACCGGCGACCTGGCAGGCACGTCGACACGGGTGCGCGCAAAGCGCCCCGACGGTTCGTGGGGGCCCTGGTATCAGACCGAGTATGAGACCGCAGCGCCCGACCCGATGACCCCGGCGGGTGGCGAAGGGGCGGGGTCGGCCCGCCCCGCCGGACCAGTCGAGGGGCCCCGCGGCACGGATCCGGTGTTCGTCGGCACCACGACGACCGTCCAGATCGCGGTCACCCGCCCGATCGATGCGCCCGTGACCCAACCGCCTCCAGCGCCCCCGAACGACCCGCCCAACACAAACGGTCTGGGATATAAGCCGGCATCCAAGGAACAACCCTTCGGGCAAAACATCTCCGCCATCCTCATCTCCCCGCCGCAAGCGCCGGCGAAAACGCAGTGGACCCCGCCGTCCGGGGTCATGATGCCCGGCCAGGCCCCCAGCATCATCAGCCGAGCGGAATGGGGCGCCGACGAGTCACTGCGATGCGGTAGTCCGCAGTACGACAATGGGATTCGCGCCGCGGTCGTCCACCACACGGCGGGAAGCAACGACTACTCTCCCCTTGAATCAGCCGGGATCGTCAAGGCCATCTACACCTATCACAGCAAGACCCTGGGTTGGTGCGACATCGCCTACAACGCGCTGGTCGACAAATACGGCCAGGTGTTCGAGGGCAGCGCCGGAGGGCTCACCAAAGCGGTCGAGGCTTTCCACACTGGCGGATTCAACCGCAACACCTGGGGTGTGGCGATGATCGGCAACTTCGACGACGTGCCGCCGACGCCGATCCAGCTGCGAACCGTGGGCCGGCTGCTCGGCTGGCGGCTGGGCATGGACGGCGTCGACCCCAAGGGCACGGTGGCATTGGAGTCAGCCGGTAGCCACTACACCACCTATGCGGCCGGCACGATAGCGACGTTGCCCACCATCTTCACCCACCGCGATGTCGGAAATACCGATTGCCCGGGCAACGCCGCCTACGCGCTGATGGACGAAATACGGGATATCGCATCGCATTTCAACGATCCGCCGGAGGAGTTGATCAAGGCCCTGCAGGGCGGCGCGATCTACGAGCACTGGCAGGCGATCGGCGGCATGAACAGCGTGCTGGGCGCGCCGACCTCGCCGGAAGACAGCGCGGAAGGTGATGCCCGCTATGTCACTTTCGCCAAGGGCGCGATGTACTGGTCACCCGAAACCGGCGCCCAACCGGTCACCGGCGCGATCTACGATGCCTGGGCCTCGCTGAGCTACGAACGTGGTCCGCTCGGGTTGCCGACCAGCGCGGAAATACAAGAGCCGCTGCAGATTACGCAAAACTTCCAGCATGGGACCTTGAACTACGAGCGGCTGACCGGAACCGTCACCGAGGTCGTGGACGGAATCACGACGCCGCTGTCGACACAATCCCCGAGCGGCCCGACCGTACCGCCCGAACACTTCTCGTTACCCGCTCACCCCGCCGTCGCCTAGGCGCAGCGCTGCGCCCGAACGCCCGGCTCGCGCTAAAGCCACCAGCGTTCCAGCACCCGTCCGACCCCGTCGTCACTGTTGGGAGCGGTGACCTCGTCGGCGGCGGCCAGCACATCGGGGTGGGCGTTACCCATCGCCACGCCATGACCGGCCCACCGCAGCATCGGCAAGTCGTTGGGCATGTCGCCGAATGCCACCACCTCCTCGCTGGCGATCTCCAATGGCCTGGCGATCTCGTCCACCCCTGTGGCCTTGCTGGTTCCCAGCGGCACGATCTCCACGAGCCCGTCGTTGGTCGAGTAGGTGATATCGCCCTCGATGCCGACGTGCTTAGCCAGTTCGGCGGCCATATCGGCGCTGCGGGCACCGGTTCGGCGGATGAGCAGCTTGATTGCCGGCGCGCTGAGCAGGTCTTCGACCGACACCTCGGTGTTGTCCGGGTTCAGCCACGCGTGCTCATAGCCCGGCGAGCTGACGAACTGGGGAGTCGCCGTGTCGTGGGCGCGTTCGCCGATTCGCTCGACGGCCAGCCCCGCGCCCGGGATGACGCGCGTCGCCAGCTCCGCCAACTCGGCCAGGGTGTCAACGGGCAGCGTGCGCGCCGACACCACCCGGTCGGTCGCCGAGTCATAGATGACTGCACCGTTGGCGCACACCGCAATCGGCGCGAAACCGAGCGCCTCGACAACGGGGCGTATCCACCGCGGCGGGCGGCCGGTCGCGACGACGAAAATCGCACCCGCGGCGACGGCGGCACGTACGGCGTCGCGGGTGCGCGGGGTGATGGTTTCGTTGTCGTCGAACAATGTGCCGTCGACGTCGCAGGCGATGAGCGTCGGCAAAGTCATCGCGACGGTCCGCCTCCGCAGCTAGCCGGTCTGCTCAATGCAATCCACTTTGGCTCTGCCCCGGTCGCGTCACGCCGTCGTTTCCGTACTTTTTAGCCCGCTCTTGCAATTCAGCCAGCCGGATCGCCCTGGAATCGTCCTGGGTGGGCGCGCCGCCGCCCAGCCGCTGTGGTACCCAGAACTCGCGCTGCGGATGCGGATACTCCTCCTGTACCCGGTACAGCAACACATTCATTGCCTCACGTAGCACCGCGTTGAGTTCCTCGACAGTGCCTCGTGGCGGCAGCGGCCGTCCGGCAGCCACGGTGATTGGAACCTTGTTGCGAAACACCTTCTTCGGGTGATCTTTGGGCCAAATCCGATGGGCACCCCAGACGATCACCGGAACTATCGGCACCTGGGCCTCCAGCGCCATCCGCGCTGCTCCCGTCTTGAATTCCCTGAGTTCGTAACTGCGGCTGATGGTCGCTTCGGGATGCATCCCGATGAGCTCGCCCTGCCGCAGGCGTTGCACAGCCAGCTCAAAAGCGTCGTGTCCCGACCTACGGTCCACCGGAATCAGCCTGGCGTGCTTGATGACGTAGTTGACCGCCTTCACATCGGCCATTTCCGCCTTGATCATGAAGTACATGCGCCGGCCGCGCTCACGCACGGCGAGCAAGGATGGAAGCCAGTCCAAGTAGCTGGTGTGGTTCTGGGCGAGCAAGGCGCCGCCTCGCTCGGGAATGTTGTCCAGGCCCTGAAACGTGAACTTTGTTCCCTGCATCGCGACCATCGGCGGAACTATCCACTCCCCAAACCGGTAAAACGGCTCAGCCATGTCTTCCTTACCTTTCCCTACCGCGATGGCCGCGCGGCACGACTGGCGGCCCTGGCCGCAGCCTCGTCGGCCTCTATCCGAGCAGCCTCCGCCAAGGTCGGGGCCCCACCGCCCAGCCGACACGGCACCCAATACGCCCCGGCCGGATGCGGATAGCGCTGCTGCGCCCGGTGCAGCAGCGCGGTCATCGACTCGCGCAGCGCAGCATCGGTCTGCGTGATGTCTTTGGCGGGATGCAACGGCGCACCCACCTGCACAGTAATCGGCACCTTAGTGCGGCCTAAATTCCGCGGGTGATCCTTAGTCCAGATCCGCTGCGCACCCCAGACGATCACCGGAATGATCGGGACATCTGCTTCGATCGCCATCCGGGCGGCGCCCGTCTTGAATTCCTTGAGCTCGAAGCTGCGGCTGATCGTGGCCTCCGGATAAACCCCGACCAACTCTCCCTCGCGCAGCCGCTGCACGGCTACCGCATAGGCACCCGCCCCGACGCCTCGATCCACCGGAATGGTGCGGGTGTGCTTGATCAGGAAATTGACCACCTTCACCTGTTGCATCTCGGCTTTGATCATGAACCTGAGCCGACGGCCCCGCCGATGCACGGCCAGCGCGGCGGGCAGAAAGTCGACATAGCTGGTGTGGTTGATCGCGACCACGGCGCCGCCCCGGTCGGGAATGCTCTCCTCGCCGCCGTAGGTGATCCGGGTGCCAGTGGTCACAACCACCAGCTGGGTCAGGATTTCCAGAGTGCGGAAGGTCGGCTCCACCATTGCTCGCTACTCCGGCGCCCCTGTGGCTTGCGCGCGACGAGCCGCCCGAGCGGCTGCCTCCTCGGCGTCCATCCGGGCGGCTTCAGCCAACGATGGAGCACCACCGCCCAACCGGTGCGGCACCCAGAATTCACCGGCAGGATGAGGCCCATACGTTTCTTGCGCCCGCTCCAGCAAATGCTGCATCCGTGAGTGCAGTAATCCGTTCAGTTCGGCCGTGCCCAGCGTCGGTTCAATCGGTTCGCCGACGAGCACCGTGATAGGCACCTTGGGGTGCAACAGCTTCTTGGGGTGGCCCTTGGTCCAGACACGCTGCGCACCCCAGATGATCACGGGGACGATCGGCACACCCGCATCGACCGCCATGCGGGCGGCTCCGGTCTTGAATTCCTTGATCTCGAAGCTGCGGCTGATCGTGGCTTCGGGGTAGACGCCGACGAGTTCGCCGTCCTTCAGCATCCTGACGGCGGCTTCGTAGGACGCGGCCCCGTCTTGCCGGTCTACCGAGATGTGCCGCAGGCTGCGCATGATCGGCCCGGTGATCTTGTGGTCGAACACCTCCTGCTTGGCCATGAACCGCACCTTGCGACCGAGACCTTGTTTGTAGGCGGGCAAACCCGCGAAGGTGAAGTCGAGGTAGCCCGTGTGATTGATCGCAATGACCGCGCCACCGCTTTTCGGCAAGTTCTCGACACCCGTGACGGTGATCTTCAAACCCTGGAGGCGCCAGGCCAGGCGGGCAAGCTGAATGACAGTCCCGTATACCGGTTCCACAGCTGTTCAGCCTAGTGCTCCCGGCTGTGAGCCACCTGAAGTGCCGAAAAGAGGCGACCCTTGGCCTTCCCGTTATCCCCGCCCCCGGTGCCTGCGGTCGTCCGCCGGTTCGCCGCCGGCAAGCCCGTGCGTGCGGTCTGGGTCAACGAAAAGGGCGGCGTGACCTTCCGGATCGGCTCTGGCACCTCTGGTATTTCTGGGGCTGAGTTCATCAAGGTGGCTAACGCGACCACCGCCGGCTTCGGCGGTGAAGCGTGGCGCCTGCGATGGGCGGCGGCTCAGTACGTGGCGGTGCCGCAAGTGCTGGGCTTGGGCCTAGCCGGGGACCTTGCGTGGCTGCGCACCCGCGGGCTGCCCGGCCTCTCGGCGGTGCATCCACGATGGCTGGCATCACCGCACGTCGCGGTGCGCACGATCGGCGCGGGTCTGCGCACGTTGCACGACCAGCTGCCGGTGCGGTCATGCCCCTTCGACTGGTCGGCGACCGATCGGCTGGCCAAGTTGGCACCGGGCGACCGGTCGCGACTGGGCGAGCCGCCGCCGGTCGACCAGCTGGTGGTCTGCCACGGTGACTCGTGCTCACCGAACACACTCATCGATGACGACGGCCGCTGCTGTGGGCATGTTGACCTCGGGGAACTCGGTGTGGCCGATCGGTGGGCCGACCTCGCGGTGGCGACCCTGTCGTTGGGCTGGAATTATCCCGGCCGGGTGTGGGATGCGGAGTTCTACGCCGCCTACGGCGTCGAGCCGGACCCGGCGCGTATCGACTACTACCGGCGGTTGTGGCAGGCCGAAGATGCCGCCTCGCGCTAAGCTCGGGGGCTGGAAAACCGTTACCGCAAAAAGCACCGAAAGGTATTTGTGCAGGTCACCAGCGTAGGCCACGCCGGATTTCTGATCGAGACCCCCGCGGGCAGCATCCTTTGCGACCCGTGGGTCAATCCCGCCTACTTCGCGTCCTGGTTCCCGTTCCCGGACAACAGCACACTGGACTGGGACAGATTGGGCGACTGCGACTACCTGTATGTGTCGCACCTGCACAAGGATCACTTCGACGCGAAGAATCTGGCCGAACACGTCAATAAAGACGCGGTGGTGCTGCTGCCCGAGTTCCCGGTGCCCGACCTGCGAAATGAGCTGCAGGAGATCGGATTTCACCGGTTCTTCGAGACCAGCAACTCGGTCAAGCACCGCATCAGCGGCCCCAAGGGCGACCTCGACGTCATGATCATCGCCCTGCGGGCACCTGCAGACGGCCCGATCGGCGATTCAGCGCTGGCTGTTTCCGACGGCGCGACAACGGTTTTCAACATGAACGACGCCCGGCCGGTCGATTTGGATGTGCTGGCATCCGAATTCGGGCACGTCGATGTGCATATGCTGCAGTACTCCGGAGCGATCTGGTACCCGATGGTCTACGACATGCCGGCCCGCGCCAAGGAGTCTTTCGGCGTCCAGAAACGGCAACGGCAGATGGACCGCGCTCGCCAGTACATCGCCCAGGTGGGGGCAACTTGGGTAATACCGTCGGCGGGCCCGCCCTGCTTTTTGGACCCAGAGTTGCGCCACCTCAACGACGACCTTAGCGATCCGGCCAACATCTTTCCCGATCAAATGGTGTTCTTAGACCAGATGCGCACGCACGGGAACGACGGCGGCTTGCTGATGATCCCCGGGTCGACCGCGAACTTCACTGGCGCAACCCTGAATTCGCTGAGCCATCCGCTACCGGCCGAGCAGGTCGAGGCCATCTTCACCACTGGAAAGTCGGCCTACATCGCCGAGTACGCGGAACGGATGGCGCCCGTCATAGCCGCGGAGCGGGCGAGCTGGGCCCCCGCCACAGGGGAGCCACTGCTGGAACAGCTGCACGCGCTGTTCGAGCCGATCATGTCGCAGAGCGACGAGATCTGCGACGGAATCGGCTACCCCGTCGAACTCGTGATCGGTCCTGAAACCGTAATCCTGGACTTTCCGAAACGGGCGGTGCGGGAACGGATTCCCGACGAAAAAGTCCGCTACGGATTCGCCATAGCGCCGGAGTTGGTCCGCACCGTGCTGCGCGATCACGAACCGGACTGGGTCAACACCATCTTCTTGTCCACCCGTTTCAAAGCATGGCGAGTCGGCGGCTACAACGAATACCTGTACACATTCTTCAAGTGCCTGACCGACGAACGGATCGCTTACGCCGATGGATGGTTCGCCGAGACCCACGATGATTCGGCGTCGGTCACGCTGGACGGCTGGCAGATTCAGCGCCGTTGCCCTCACCTCAAAGCTGACCTATCGACATTCGGTGTGGTCGAGGGCAACACGTTGACCTGCAACCTGCATGGGTGGCAGTGGCGATTGGACGACGGGCGCTGCCTGACTGCGCGTGGCCACCAACTGCGGAGTTCCCGGGCGTGAACGAGACTTACGACGACGGCCTGGTTCAGCTGGACAGCGCGGCGATCACGCTGCGCCGCTACCACTTTCCTTCGGGCACATCGAAGGTCATCGCGCTAGACACGATCCGTGGATACAAAGCCGAGAAGCTGGGCCTTTTCACGCACCGGTTCCGGATCTGGGGCAGCTCGGACTTACGTCGCTGGCAGCCGCTGGACGCAAGCCGGCCATTCAAGTCGACGTTGATCACGCTGGACGTGCCGGGGACCTGGCCGAGCCCCGCCTTCACACCGGCGCGCCCGGACGAGTTCACCGCACTTCTGGACGACCTGCTAAGTCAGCGCGGTTAGCGGCGGACGTGAGTGCGTAAAAGCCTGGCTGCGTCTGCCGTCCCGGAGTTCCGACGCTTAATTTTCACCCTCATGACGTTGCAGCAGGGGCGTCCCCTGGGCGGCTAGCTGCTGATCGGGGTGATCCGCCAAACCGGTGGTGCTGAGGTTCTTGGGTAGCCTAGCCCTCGTTTCTTTGAGTTGCTTGGTTCGGCGTGCCCACCCGCCTAGACGCTCAACAGCGTCAGTTGGCGGCTCGAATCGCTAAGCCGTACGGTCGGCGAGCGCCTGGCGTGCCGCGTTGTAGCCGGGAATGAATGTGATCCCCGGCCCGCCGTGGCAACCCGCACTGCCCAGGTATAGCCCGTCGATCGGCAGGGGCTGGCCGATAAATCCTTTCGGGCCCGGCCGGTTGGGACCGATCTGGTCCGGGTTCAACAGTCCATGGCAGTAGTCGCCACCCGGGGCTCCGAACATCACACCCATGTGCTTGGGCGTGAACGTGGTGTGCCGGGTGATGCTGCGTTCGAAGTTCGGTGCCAGTCGGGTGATCTTGTCGATCACCCGCTGGCCCATTTCGACCTTCGCTCGGCCATAGTCAACGCCGCCCTCGATCGGGAACCACAACGCGAACGCCGAGGCGGCGTGCTTACCAGCGGGTGCCAGGTCCGGGTCATTCTGCGAAGGGATCTGCAACACGACCGTCGGGTCGGCCGGAACGATCCCGCGACGGCAATCCTCCCACTGCTGCTGGACTTCTTCCGGCGTGCAGAAAAGGCCCATCGATGCCTGCATGGCCGGGTCGTTGAGCGCCTCGTAGGGTGCGGCAAACTCCGGCGCTTCTTCCAGCGCGAAGTGCATCTGCAGGTAACTGCCACGGTGGTCGATCTTGGAATACCGCTCCCGAATATCGGCGGGCAACACGGCTGGATCGATCAGCTCGTTGAGCGTGACGTCGGGCGCAACGCCGGAGACGACTATCGGGGCGGTCAAAGTGTCTCCGGCCTCGGTGCGCACTCCACACACCCGGCGGTCGGCGACCAGGATTTCGGTCACGTTGGTCCGCAGCCGAACTTGGCCGCCGTGGCTCTCGAGCAGTTCGCACAGATGCGAGGTGAGCGCTCCGATGCCGCCGCGCAGCTTCTTCATTTGCATGGTGTCGCCGTCGGGGACACCCAATCCGAAGGCGAGCGCCGCCGCGCTGCCCGGTGTGGCCGGCCCGCGATAGAGGGTGTTGACGGCCAGTACGGTCATCGAGCCGCGCAGCGCACCGTGCTTTTCGCGGTCCGGAAGATAGCGGTCCAGCACATCGGTGACCGATCCGAACAGCATGTCATCGATAGCTGAGCGTTCGAATTCATTGGTGGCACAGGCATACATCTCGTCGAATGTCTTGGGCGGCGTGCCCGCCTCGAAGCGGCCCAGTGCCCGCGTCGGCGCTTGGCTCCACGCCATCAGCCCTGCCATTCCGTTGACGGCGTCTGCCCCGTGCACTTCGTTGAGGTGGGTGAACAACTTGATCGGGTCGCTGTACTGGACCAACGGATCGTCACCGACGCCGCGCAGCGCCACCGACATCACGTCCAAGTCGATCGTCGGCAGGGTGTCCAGGCCCAGCTCCTCGACAACCACGGACGCCGTGGGGAACTGCACCGAGCCGGCGATCTCGAACCGGTACCCGTCGAAAAGCTCCACCGTGGAAGCCATCCCACCGGCGTAGAGCTTGGCATCCAGGCACACGGTCTGCAGGCCCGCCTTCTGTAGCAGCACCGCCGCGGCCAGCCCGTTATGGCCTGCACCGATAACTATCGCGTCATATTTCAGCCATGTCCCTGCCCTCCAGAGATGCAGGCTGGCATGGCCGCAAAGTTTTGTCAATTATGACGAAACTTTGTCCGGCACCCGGGCGCCGATGAGGCCGGCGCGCAGGGATTCGAGCGCCACGTGACATACCCGCGCCAGTTCGCCCAGTGATCGGTCGTCGCCGAGCATCCAGACTTCCATCGCTCCGAAAACCGCCGCGGCGATGCAGCGCGCGGTCACCGCGATGCGCAGCCGCTCATCCGGTGTCGGGTCGGCTGCACAGCTACGGCGTTGCAGCTGTGCCTGGATGGCGTCGGCGAAGTCGGCCTGGACTTCCTGAATATGGCGGACGATGCGGCCCGGGTCCAGCTCGTCGCCCCGCAAAGCGGCGATTTTCGTAACTGCGTCAACGTCATAGGGAAACGAGAAGATGGCCGATTGCACCGAATCGATGATCGGTTCATCGGCTGGCCTGTCGTCCAGCGCCGCGCGAAACCAGTGCAGTCCCGTGTAGTCGGCAAACAGCAAATCGTGCTTGGACCGGAAGTGGCGATAGAACGTCCGCAGCGACACCCCGGCGTCGGCCGCGATCTGCTCGGCCGAGGTGTCTTCGACACCCTGGGCCAGGAATCGCACCAGCGCGGCTTGGAGCAGCGCCTCCCGAGTGCGTTCGCTGCGCGCCGTCTGCGCTGGCCGGACCATGGCTGTAAGGTACCTCAGATTTTGTTATGTCATTATTGACAAAACTTACGGGCAAGGTGAGACTGCGCCCATGGTCTCGCTTCTCGTCCATGCAGTTCTCGGGCTTTCCGTCATCGGCTGGATCGTCGCGTCGAACTCAAAGGTTTTCGCCCGGCCGGCCGAGGGCCCGTTGTTCTCGCCGCTCGAATGCGTGTATTACGTCGTCGGCATCGCGTCGGTCGCGCTGGGCTGGTGGTTCAACATCCACTTCGTGCAGCAGTACGCGCTCGGGTCGACGAACCCGATCTGGGGCCCCGGCAGCTGGGCGGACTACATCCGGCTGATGTTCACCAACCCGGCCGCCAGTTCCGCCAGCCAGGACTACACGATCGCGAATGTGGTTCTGCTGCCGCTGTTTACCATCGTGGACGGCTATCGCCGCGGGCTTCGGCACCCCTGGCTGTTCTTTGTGTCCAGCCTATTCACCAGCTTCGCTTTCGCGTTCGCCTTCTATTTCGCCACCATCGAGCGGCAGCGCCGGCACGAGCAATCGCTCCCCCAGCCGGCGCCGAAGGTGGATGCCTAACAGCTTGACGCGCCGCATCATCGGGTTGTCTCTGCCCAGTGACGAGCCCACTGGTCCAAAGGAATGAGCGCCTTCCCGAGGGACCGGCCCACCTCGCTCAATTCGTAGCACTGGTCGTCTCGCTGGACGACAATGCCCGCGCCCGTCAGTTCACCAAGGCGATCGTAAAGAACACTGAGCGACATGCCGTCGCAGCGTTCGCGCAGTGCCCTTGCACCCAGGGGGCCGTCGCGAAGCTCCCACAGCATGCGCAGCGTCCAACGCCGACCGAGAAGGTCGAGCGCGGCCATGAGCGGTCGCCCGGTCGTTGACCCTCGCACCGGTTGGCCGGGTCGTACGACCGATTGACGTTTCGTTTTCCGTAACGTAGTTTTTTTATCCATGGTTACGAAAAGCGTAACGCCTCGAATCGGTGCTCTCGAACCACCCTATGAACCGGCCGTGGCTGCGCAGCTGCAAAAGATGATGCCGCCGAACGTGCCACCAATCGCACTATTTCGCACCGTGACGCGAAACTTGCCCATGGCCCAGGCCATGACGCTCTGGGGCAGCTACGAGCTAAGCCGTTCGCTGTCGCTATCCCTTCGTGACCGCGAGATCGTCATCGACCGAACCTGCGTCCGCTGTGGCTGTGAGTACGAATGGGGTGTGCACATCGCGTTTTTCGCCGCACGGGCACGCTTCGATCAAGACCAGATCAGTTCTTTGACCCACGGCAGCGCTGACGATCCATGCTGGACCACCGAGCGAGATCGGCTATTGATTCGCGCCGTCGACGCGCTATGCGACCACCGAGACATCGACACCCCACTATGGGAGGCACTGCGCGACGAGTTCGACAATTGCGAGATCCTCGACGTCACCATGCTGTGCGGGTGGTATCACGCGATCAGCTTCACCGCTCGCGCCGCTCGCGTCCCGCTCGAGGCGGGCAGTCCCACCTTCGCCAGCGTCGAACGCTAATAAGCGCTCATCGCGTCTCAAGACATCGGCTCCAGCACTTCGGTGCCCACGAACGGAACCAGCGCCTCGGGCACCCGCACGCTGCCGTCGGGCTGCTGGTGGTTCTCCAGGATCGCAACCAGCCACCGGGTGGTGCCCAGCGTGCCGTTGAGCGTGGCCGCGATCTGCGGCTTGCCTCCGTCATCCCGGTAGCGCGTCGCCAGCCGGCGCGCCTGAAAGGTGGTGCAGTTCGACGTCGACGTCAGCTCGCGGTAGGTGCCTTGCGTGGGAACCCACGCCTCGCAGTCGAATTTGCGGGCGGCCGACGAGCCGAGATCGCCCGCGGCCACGTCGATCACCCGATACGGCACCTCGATACGAGCCAGCATCTCGCGTTGCCAGCCCAGCAGCCGTTCATGTTCGGCCTCGGCGTCGGCGGGCACGCAATAGACGAACCCCTCCACCTTGTCGAACTGGTGCACCCGGATGATGCCGCGGGTGTCCTTGCCGTAGCTGCCTGCCTCACGCCGGAAACACGACGACCAGCCCGCGTACCGCAGCGGCCCGCCGGACAGGTCCAGGATCTCGTCGGCGTGGTAGCCGGCCAGCGGCACTTCGGACGTGCCCACCAGGTAGAGGTCGTCGGCTTCCACCCGGTACACCTCGTCGGCGTGGGCGCCCAGAAATCCGGTGCCGGCCATCACCTCGGGGCGCACCAGCACCGGCGGGATCATCGGGATGAAGCCGTTGTCGACGGCCAGCCGCAGCGCCAGCTGCAGCAGGCCCAGCTGCAGCAGCGCACCCCGACC
This sequence comes from uncultured Actinomycetota bacterium, assembly GCA_963730415.1. Taxonomy (GTDB): domain Bacteria; phylum Actinomycetota; class Actinomycetes; order Mycobacteriales; family Mycobacteriaceae; genus Mycobacterium. Next base: position 78,003 of record CAVSSC010000033.1, read on the forward strand.
GGTCAGGAAGTAGAACCGCGAGCCGGACACCTTGGCGCCGCGCTGCATGTCAATAAGCCCCAGCGACTCGCCGAGTTCCAGGTGGTCCTTGGGGTTGGCGATCGCTGCGGGTTCGCCCACCACGTCGAGGACCGCGGTAGTCGTCCTCCCCGCCGGCAGGGACCCCGTCGATGATGACGTTCGAGATCGCCATGTGTGCCGCCGTGAACGCCACCTCGGCTTCGGCCTGGGCGGTTTCGGCGGCCTTCACCTGCTCGGCGAGCTCCTTGGCGCGCGCCAGCTTGGCCGGGCGCTCCTCGGCGGACGCGGCGCCGACGCTCTTGCTGGCGGATTTCTGTTCCGCGCGCAGCGCATCGGCGGACGAAATCGCGGCCCGGCGGGCGGCGTCGGCCGTCAACAAGGCGTCTACCAGCGCCGGGTCTTCGCCACGGCTGAGTTGGGAGCGGCGCACGGCGTCGGGGTCTTCCCGGAGCAGCTTCAGGTCGATCACGGCCGTAAGACTACTTTTGAGGCTCCGGTCAGATGGCAGAGCATCCCACCGAGCCAATCTCTGAGGCCACATCTGCAACATTTGTCACGCGACCTAGCTGCTCCTGTCAGAATGGAGCGGATGTCGCACGCGCCGGAGAAGGAACTTTTGGAAGCCTCGGAAGTCGATGCCCCCGCCGCCGAGGCGGAACAGCCGCTGGCCGGCTTCCGGTGGCCGCAGAGTTTGCAGGCAACGGCGACCAGGCGAGCGCTGCTGCTGACCGCGCTTGGCGGCCTGTTGATCGCCGGACTGGTCACCGCGCTCCCGGTCGTCGGCACCGGACCGGGGCGGCTGGCCGGCTATATCGACAGCGATCCGGTGCCCAGCACCGGAACCAAGAGCAACGCCGCCTTCAACCGAGCCGCCAGCGGTGATTGCCTGATGTGGCCGGATACCACCCCGGAGTCGGCGAGCATCGTCAACTGCGCGGACGACCACAAGTTCGAAGTCGCCGAATCCATCGATATGCGGACTTTCCCGGGCTCCGAGTACGGGCCCAACGCCGCTCCCCCGTCGCCTGCTCGCATTCAGCAGATCACCCAAGAGCAGTGCGAGGCCGCCGTCCGCAACTATCTCGGCCCCAAGTTCGATCCCAACAGCAAGTTCACCGTCAGCCTGCTGTGGCCCGGTGACCGAGCCTGGCGCCAGTCCGGCGACCGCCGCATGCTGTGCGGCCTGCAGCTGCCCGGCACCAACAACCAGCAGCAGGCCTTCAAGGGCAAGGTCGCCGACGTCGACCAGTCCAAGGTCTGGCCGGCCAGCACCTGTTTGGGCATCGACCCGACCACCAACCAGCCGATCGATGTTCCGGTCGACTGTGCGGCACCGCACGCGATGGAGGTGACCGGCACGGTCAACCTGGCCGAGAAGTTCCCCGGCGCCCTGCCCGCGGAGCCCGACCAGGACGGGTTCATCAAGGATTCGTGCACCAAGATGACGGACGCTTACCTGGCGCCCATCAAGTTGCGCACCACCACCCTGACGCTGATTTACCCCACCGTGTCGCTGTCCAGTTGGACGGCGGGTAGCCGTGAGGTTGCATGCAGCATCGGCGCGACCTTGGGCAACGGAGGCTGGGCCACCCTGGTGAACAGCGCCAAGGGCCAGCTGCTGATCAACGGTCAGCCGCCGGTACCACCACCCGACATTCCCGAAGAGCGGCTCACGCTGCCGCCGATACCCCTCCAGGTTCCGACCAACCAACCCAGCGCTCCGCCGCCCATCCCGCCGAACAATCAGCATCTCCCCGGGCAGCAGCCGGTTGTGACGGCTCCCCAGTCACCGGCATCGCAGAATCCTGCCCCTCAAGCACCGCAGGCCCCGCCGCCAGCCGACGGCGGAGCGCCACCACCGGCCAACCCCGCACCCGAGGCGCCACCACCGGCCAACCCGGCACCGGAGGCACCGCCTGCCGAGCCGGCACCGGGAGGCTAGCCGGGTGTCCGTGCGGATGGATCCGCAGCGGTTCGACGAACTGGTCTCCGACGCACTCGACCTGATCCCGCCCGAGCTGGCGGCGGCGATGGACAACGTCGTCGTTCTGGTCGAAGACCGCCACCCCGAGGACGGCGAACTGCTCGGGCTGTACGAAGGGGTGGCGCTGACCGAGCGCGATTCCGACTACTCCGGATCGCTGCCGGACGCCATCACGATCTACCGCGAGGCGCTGCTGGACATCTGTGAATCCGACGACGAGGTCGTCGAGGAGGTGGCGATCACGGTGATCCACGAAATCGCCCACCACTTCGGCATCGACGACGACCGGCTCGAAGAACTGGGCTGGGCCTGACAACTTCTCCACGCCCGCCGTGTCTATGGGCGCGGCATCCCGGATTTGTCTCCGCCCGATGCTATGAACGGCTTATGAGCGCTGATTGCCGCGACTGCCGGGCAGGCTTAGATCACTGCCACGGCACCATCATTCGCCATTCACTAGGCCGGTCTTGGGGCCGGTCAGAATGCACAGAGCCGGATTGCTTTAGCCCCGAGCTGTTGCCGCACGCCTTCGTCATCGACTGCGAGGCCGTCGGCTGCGGATGCACCGAATCGGTCGCGCTGGCCGTTTGATCAGACGTCAGCCCATCGGGTCGGTGCTCGACCGCACCGCGTCCGCGACCGGACTGGCCTCGGCTTCCGGAAAGAACGGCGGCGTCAGGGTTCCCCACCGCACACAACTCCACCGCCCGTCGGTGATCGGAGCCAGCACCACCGATTCGGCGTTGTCGAGGTGGTTGTCCAGCGCAAAGTTGGCGTCCACTCCGGCCAGCACCGCGGCGGTCAGCCGGATCGCCGCGCCATGGCTGACGACGACGATGTCACCGTTCCAGTCGTGGTCGTCGAGGTAGCGCATGCGCAGGTCGGTGAGCACCGGCACGTAGCGGTCCAACACGTCGTTGCCGGTTTCTCCGCCGGGTAGCGGCACGTCGAGCTCACCGTGATGCCATCGGTCGTAAATCGCATTGAATTCCGCGACCGCATCGTCGTCGTTGCGGTTTTCCAGCTCCCCGACCTGCACCTCGTGAATGCCGGCAACCTCGATGGCGGCCATTTCGACTTCGACGCCGATCACCGCGGCCGTCTGCGACGCCCGAATGGCCACAGAGTGCGCGAGCATCTCCGGCCGTCCTGAACCGCGGGCAAACGCCCGGGCCTGGTCGCGGCCCAACGGCGTCAGCTCCGCCCCGGGCGGCCGGGTGTCCAGCCTGCGCTCGACATTGCCGTAAGACTGGCCGTGTCGCAGCAACACCAAACGACCACTCACGGCTCAAATCCCCCGGCACTGGCGGTCTGTTCAGACTTCCCTTCCCGTAGCCGCGCCAACCAGCGCGACGCCTCGTCCGCGGGCGGTGGCACCACCCCGGCGGGCGAGCCCGTCGGCCAAGACCCTAGGTATCGCACATCGGCACAACGACGGTGCAGCGCCTTAAGTGCCTCGGCGACCGCGTCGTCATCAATGTGACCCACACAGTCGGCGAAGAACACATAGGTGCCGAGTCCGGTTCTGGTCGGCCGGGATTCGATCCGGGTCAGATCGATGCCGCGGATGCCGAATTCGGTCAGCGCGCCCAACAGCGCCCCCGGCGCGTTGTCGATGCGCAAAACCACCGACGTTCGATCGGCTCCGGTACGCGCCGGCGGCGGCCCCGGCCGCCCAACCAGGACGAAACGGGTGCGAGCGTTGGGTTCGTCAACAACACCGTCCGCCAGGGCGGCCAGCCCCCAATGGGTGGCGGCCAGCGGAGAGGTCACCGCGGCATCGGCGTGCCCATCGGCCACCTGCCGTGCCGCGTCCGCATTGGAGTACGCCGGGCGCAGTTCGGCGCCGGCCAAATTGGCGGCTACCCACTGCCGCACCTGAGCCGCCGCCACCGGGAAGGCCGCCAACGTACGCACGTCAGCGGCACTGCGGCCGGGTTTGACGACGATGCTGAACGCTACGTCCAGCGTTGTCTCGGCGAACACCTGCAGGGGTGAACCGATGGCCAGGCTGTCCAATGTGGGCGTCACAGACCCGTCGATCGAGTTCTCGATCGGGACGCACGCGTAATCGGCACCGCCGTCGCGGACAGCGTCCAGCGCCGCGGCGGTGCTGTCGATCGGCAACCGCCGCAACCCATCAGGCCCCTGCTCGGGAACCAAACCGGCAGCCGTTATCTGCAGCAGCGCCGCCTCGGTGAAGGTCCCTTCGGGACCGAGGTAAGCGATGCGGACCACGCCCCAACCCTAGCGGCGCGCAGTGCCAAACGAGTCTTGCGGCGTCACCGCATCTAAGTTAACTTAGCCTTACCTAATATGAAGGAGAACGGTGTTACCGCTGACCTGCCCCGCCCCGACGACCGCCGAACGCATTCGCAGCGCCTGTGTCCGCGCCGGCGGCGCGCTGCTGGCCTTAGAAAACGGGAAAGCGCGCCAGGACCCGGTCGCCACGCCCGTGCATCACTTGCTGCACGACGGATCCTTTGCCCTAGCACTTCCCGCCGACCAACAAGCCGAGACCGACCACCCCGTCTCGGGATCGCAAGCGCTGCTGGAGCTGACCGACTACGCCCCGCTTCCACTGCGGGAACCGGTCCGTTCGCTGGTGTGGGTGCGCGGCCGCCTGCAGGAGGTCCACCCGGCCGCGATCACGGAAACGCTCGACCTGATCGCCGCCGAGTGGCCGAACCCGGCATTGCTTCAAGTCGATACCCCGAGATGCGCGCCCTGTGCCGGGGAGGAGCCTCGGTACACGCTGCTGCGGCTGGAGATCGCATCCATTGTCGTCACCGACGCCACCGGCGCCGAGCCCGTGAGCGTGGAGGATCTTCTCGCAGCCCGGCCCGACCCGTTTTGCGAGATCGAGTCGAGCTTGCTATGGCACTTGGATACCGCTCACAGCGACGTGGTTGCACGGCTGGTGTCCAGGCTGCCTGCACCGTTGCGACGCGGGCAGGTCCGCCCGCTGGGGCTAGACCGCTACGGCGTGCGGTTTCGCATCGAAGGCAAAGACCGAGACCATGACGTCCGGCTGCCTTTCCACAAGCCGGTGGACGACATGACCGGGTTGAGCCAGGCCATCCGGGTGCTGATGGGTTGCCCGTTCATCAACGGGTTGCGCGCGCGCCGGTAACCGAGATCTTGGCGTCCGGCTGCAATGGCGGCGGGTCCAGGCACGTACGTTAGCCAGGTGAACGGCGACCAATCACCGCAGCGGCAAAGGCCTTCAAGGCCTTCAAGACCGATCCGGCCGGCCGAAGCGCGTCCCGAGCCGTCACAGGTGATTCGCCGCGAATCCGGCCCGCCGACACCGCCGCCTGCCAACGGGCCCCCCGCCGCGACCGGTCGCGCCTGGGTCGCGCACCCGACCGCCGGCGCCACCCGAGCCGCCGCCGCGACCCATCGCGCCGGGCGCGCGCCGCAAACGCGGCAAGCGCCGCTGGGTACGGGCGGTGGCGTCGGCTCTGCTGATCGGCTCGCTGCTGGCCGGCGCCGGCATCCTCGGCGGGGCCATCTGGTTCGACACCAGACTGCACCGCGAGCGGGCACTGACCGACTATCCGCAACGGCCCGGCCCCGGCCGCGGCACGAACTGGCTGCTCGTCGGCTCGGACAGCCGCCAAGGTCTCACCGCCGAACAGCAGCAAGATCTGGCCACCGGCGGCGACATCGGCAGCAGTCGTACCGACACCATCCTGCTGGTACACGTGCCGCAGTTCTGGTCCAGCAACCCGACGACGATGGTGTCGATACCGCGCGACTCCTACGTACCGATCCCCGGTCACGGCAAGGACAAAATCAACGCCGCGTTCGCGCTGGGCGGGGCGCCTTTGCTGACCCAGACGGTCGAGCAGGCCACCGGGCTGCGCCTCGACCACTACGCCGAGATCGGATTCGGCGGATTCGCCGCCTTAGTCGACGCGCTCGGCGGGGTGACCATGTGCCCAACCACGCCGCTCAACGACCCGTTAGCCGGCATCGACCTGCCGGCCGGCTGCCAGAAACTCAACGGCCGCAATGCGCTCGGATACGTCAGGACGCGTGACACCCCGCGAGCAGATCTGGACCGGATGGTCAATCAACGGCAGTTCATGTCGGCGCTGCTGCAAAGCGCCGCCAGCCCGGCGGTGTGGCTGAATCCGTGGCGCTGGTACTCGGTCCCGCGTGCGGCTGCCGATGCCCTGACGGTTGACCAGGGTGACCACGTGTGGGACCTGGCCCGGCTCGGCTGGGCGCTGCACGGATCCACCACCGCGATCACCGTCCCGATCGGTGAGTTCACCAGCAGCGACGCCGGGTCGGTGGTGGTATGGAACCACGACGCGGCCACCAAGTTGTTCGACGCGCTGGCCTCCGATGCACCGGTGCCCGCTGCCGCGCTCGATGGACAGCAATAGCGGTCCTCTTTGTCCGAGGCGGGGTCGGCCTCAGCCGGGATGGGTGCACCGCACGCAGCCGGCGGACGCGTCTCGCCGAACTAACTGCTGCCCTCGCCGGCGCGGCCGCTCTCTAACCACGCCTTCGTGCGACCTGGGTGGTGAGTGGCAAGCCAGGCCACTCCGACATCCCGGCAGAAGTCGATGTCTTCGTACTCGTCGACGTTCCAGCAGTACACCGCCCTGCCCTGGGCGATGGCGCGATCCGCGAGTTGGGGATATTCCTTTAGCGTCGCGAGCGAAGGCCCGACGGCGGTGGCGCCGACGGCGGTGGCCGCGCCGCTGGTCAAGTAGCGAGCGGCTTTGCCGAGCAGCACCGTCGGCAGCAGCGGTGCGGCTCGCCGGATCCGCCAGACCGCGGCCGCCGAAAATGACATCACCACTGCGCGGGACCGGTCGGCGGAGGCGGGCGCGGCTATGCCGAAACGGTGCAGCAGTGCGAGAAGCTTGGTTTCCACCAGTGAGCCGTACCGGACGGGGTGCTTGGTTTCGACGAAAATCTTCACCGGCCGGTTCCAGTCCAGAACGAGCGAAACCAGGGCGTCCAGCGTCAGCAGACTGGTGTCACCGTGCGTACCGTCGGCACGCCAGCTGTCGTGCCAGGCTCCGTACTCGAGTTCGCGCAGCTGAGCGAGAGTCATAGTGCTGACCAAGCCGGCTCCGGTCGAGGTCCGGTCCAGCCGGCGGTCATGCACGCAGACCAGATGGCCGTCGCGGGTCAAGCGCACATCGCATTCCACGCCGTCGGCGCCCTCTTTGAGTGCGAGGTCGTAGGCAGCCAGCGTATGTTCTGGCCGAGCGGCCGAAGCGCCGCGGTGGGCCACAACAAAGGGATGCCCGGCGAGCACCTCGTAGGCCCACGTCATACCCCTATGCTGCCGGTTCCTGCCCCTCCAACTCAACCGGGCCAGCAGACGCCGGCGCCACGGGCCGATCGTCCCCGACCACGACCCAGCGGTGCGCAGGCCGTTCGACCGGTTTCCGCTCGAATCCCTCGAAGACCCGGGCAGCGGCGGCCACCGCGGCTGCCGCAAACAGGTACGCAAAAACCATCATGGCGGTGTTGTTGGCGATGCCCTGGGCGTCCGTGGCGAAGCTGGTAACCATGGCGAAGATGGAAACCGCGTAGCTGAAAACCCAAGCGATCCACCACTGAAGGATGGGTCTGCGTAGCCGGGCGTAGTGCTCTTCGAGCAGTGCCAGTTCGATCACGTACACCGGGGCCCACAGCAGATTGGCCAGCGGCACCACGCAACCGGCCCACAACGCCCGCACGGAGCGCTGCTCCGCCAAGCCGTGATGCGAGAACACGGCGGCACGCCGCGCAATCAGCCAACGGATCAGCATCACGCCAGAGGTGATCACCGCCGCGATCGCGGCCACACTGGCCAGCACCCCGAGCCAATCCGCGCCGACGGCCACCAACGAGTTCAGCAATGTGTTCCGGTTGATCACCAACAGCACGTACCGCACGACATAGACCAGGGCGGCAATGCTGAGCACCAGCACGCTCGCGAACAGTGTGGTGCGAATGATCGGTGCCGATGGCCCTGTGTGCCTGGGTGTTTCGGCTACCGCGGGCGCTTGTTCGACGCGGTCGGCCAAACCCCAGCGCGGCACCACGGCATAGCGCGGTGTGGGGCCGAGGGGACGCCGTCTGCGTCGCGCGGGCGGAGCGGCGCCGGGGCGCACCGCTATCCAGCGGTAGCCGGGCGGCAACCTCGGCGGCGTGCGCTGCCACCCGGGAGCCCTGAGCGGTCTGGCCGGCGACGGGGCACCGTGCGTACTCCACCGTGGGTCGGCCGTCGGCGCATCCGCCAAGGGCGCCATCAGTGCCCCCCGACAACGGGGACACCACTCGCGTCGCCGCTCGCGCACGTTCCACCGCGTGCCGCACTGGGAGCACACCTGGATCACCGGATCAGCCTAGCCCCGCGACGATACTGGCCGCGGGACGCGGCCAGGTGAGAAGCGGGGCAATCGGACCCAGCCCCGCGACGATACTGGCCGCGGGACGCTCAGATCGACAGAAGTCGAGCTGGTCGGCAACCTACTCAGCTATCGAAGACTATCCACAGTTTCCACAGGTTTATCCACATGCCGTACGCGGGCAAGGGAAGCGTTAGCACAGCCCCTACCGGTTAACCGTGGTGTAACTGTGGATAACACCCCGGTAGTGGAGCCTTGCCATAGACAGCCCAAAACGGTCGTCGAGCGAATGGATTGTCTTGCTAAGCACCTGCACGAGAGCCCGCAGCGCCCGGCGGGCCGCGCCTCGCTCCACCTTCGTCTGCCTGAGCCGGCGGTTATGCCAACCCGCAGTTCAGGGCGTCATTTCTCAAGATCGCCACGAAGCGCTATGATCGCGAACACGAAAAGTTGTTTGTGACTCACCTCACTAAGCCGAGGTGAAGGAGCGGGTGAAAGGCGGTTGATGGCCACGCATTCGTTCGGTCCGGGTTCACCGGCCCCGTCGAAGTCGTACTCCGGCTCGCCTGCGTGGAACCACAGCTACAGCGTCGCCGCTGTGCGCGCCGGCTTGATCGCACTGGTATTGCTGGCGGTTCTCGCCCTCATCGTTTTGTCTTGAAACCCTGCCGAACGGGTAATCCGGGTATCTGCTCACAGCGGTCATTCTTGCGGTGCGCGCGGTCATGGAGCAGGGTTGATTACGGCTGGCCGCCGCGTGGCAGCCCCGCGTGAATGAGCGCCAAGACGATAACCGATCAGAAAGGAATGCCGTGGCTGAATACACCCTGCCCGATTTGGACTGGGACTACGGAGCGCTGGAACCGCACATCTCCGGCCAGATCAACGAACTTCACCACAATAAGCACCACGCCACCTACGTCAAGGGCGCCAATGACGCCCTGGCTAAACTGGAGGAGGCCCGCGCCAAGGGCGACCACGCCGCGATCCTGTTGAACGAGAAGAACCTGGCGTTCAACCTCGGCGGTCACGTCAACCACACCATCTGGTGGAAGAACCTGTCTCCGAACGGTGGTGACAAGCCGACCGGTGAGCTCGCCGCGGCCATAGACGACGCCTTCGGATCGTTCGACAACTTCCGTGCGCAGTTCCATGCGGCCGCCACCACCGTGCAGGGCTCGGGTTGGGCAGCACTCGGCTGGGACACACTGGGCAACAAGCTGCTGATATTCCAGGTGTACGACCACCAGTCCAACTTCCCCCTCGGCATCGTGCCGCTGCTGCTGCTCGACATGTGGGAGCACGCTTTCTACCTGCAGTACAAGAACGTCAAGGTCGACTTCGCCAAAGCGTTCTGGAATGTCGTGAACTGGGCGGACGTGCAGGCGCGCTACGCGGCCGCGACGTCGAAAACCAAAGGGCTGATATCCGGCTGACTTCATTTCGATCGGCAGGGGCGTCGCGCGGATCGCGCGGCGCCCTTGTCGTTTGTCCGGCCGTCAATTGGGCACTCGAGAACATGTGCGTCAGTAGCCGTGTCGAGTTGCAAGGCGCCTAACCCGCAGGCATGCTTAATTATTCGAGCTACCAGTGTGGTTATTCGGACGGAGGCGTCGCGCGGAGGTCGAAATGGAAACTGGGTCAGACCGGCCGATAGGGGTTTCCCCCTTCCATTCTCGTGGTGCCCTGAAAGGGTTCGTGATCTCTGGGCGTTGGCCTGATTCGACTAAAGAGTGGGCCCAGCTACTCATGGTCGCGGTCAGGGTCGCGTCATTGCCCGGATTGCTTTCCACCACAACGGTGTTCGGTGCCCGCGAGGAGTTACCTGACGAACCCGAGCCCGGCACCGTCGGCCTGGTGCTGGCCGAGGGCACGGTCTTCGGTGAATCAGCCATCCAGCCAGGCTATTTCGCTGATCATCAGCCCCCCGCGTTACTGATGCTGCATCCGCCCTCAGAAACCACGCCTTCGTTGCCGGAATGCACCGGGGCGGCGTCGGGATGCGTACTGCTGCCCGGATTGCCGTATCTCGGACTCGAGCATCGGGCAGCTTGGGTGGAAGCGGAAGCCGACGGCACCATCACATCCATGGTGAGCCGCGTCGGCGTCGACCCCATCAGCCATCCCGATACGGCGATTCTGGCAATGCTGCTTGCGGCATAAGGAAATTGATTAATGAGTACGGCCCTCGAATCGAAAAATACGGACGCCCGAACTTAAGCGCCTTCATGGCGCACACCGGATTCGCCCGTTAACCTGGGACCGTTAGCGAAGGGGAGTAGCCCCGAATCGTCGAGTCGACATACTGGCGCATAGCCCGGCTGGCGAACCGGTCCGATCAGACCGGTGGGCGAGACCTTCGACCGGAGTTCGATGACCGGATGGTCGTCGACGACGTGTCGAAAGGTCGCCCTCCATGCTCGCCGCCACGTTATTGAGTCTCGGGGTGGTTTTCCTTGCCGAACTTGGCGACAGGTCCCAGCTCATCAGCATGACTTACGCCCTGCGCTACCGATGGTGGGTGGTGCTGACCGGGGTGGCGCTCGCCGCGTTCATGGTGCACGGGGTCTCGGTGACGATTGGCCACTTTCTGGGCGCCACGCTGCCGGCACGCCCGATGGCCTTCGCGTCGGCGATCGCTTTCCTGGTTTTTGCGGTGTGGGCCTGGCGTGAGGGCGCGGCCGCAGACGAGACCGTCTCGACGACGCACGAACCCCGATTCGCACTTCTGACTGTGGTGTCGTCGTTTGCACTCGCAGAAATGAGCGACAAGACCACCCTGGCGACGGTGACGTTGGCCAGCGACCACGACTGGGCGGGCGTGTGGATCGGCACCACCCTGGGCATGGTCTTGGCCGACGGCGTGGCGATCGGTGTGGGGACACTGCTGCATCAGCGCCTTCCGGAAAAGCTGCTGCACATCTCGGCCAGTCTGCTTTTCGTGATGTTCGGATTGTGGATGCTCTTCGACAGCGCTTTGGGCTGGCGCTCGGTGGCTATCGCCGTGACCGTGGCGGTGGCAGCGGCCGCTGCAACGGCAGCGGTGGCGCAAACACTGCGACGACGCAGAACCGTAGCTTCGCTCGCCGCGAGGCCACCGGACGTCGTCTGAGGTGCCGACGCCCCCTTGCCCGCCGTGCCCGGCAGCCGCCTACCGGGGGTCACTCCCAGGTCCGTTCGCTGCACCTGCGTTCGTTTCTGGCCGTTTTGCAGAACTGACAGCAAAGAGCGCGCTGAAGGGGCCTGGATTGCTAGCTCGTTGCGGTGCGACCGCCCAGCACGGTCTGACCGATCACCTCGCCAATCATGAGGTCGTCGGCCCGCCACGCTGGACCGGATGCCGAATTCTGCGGATAACCTGTGAGTTTAGCTGATTTAGTGGACACCTCAGCGAATCAGTTAGACGCTCGTCGAGTGCGGATTTGGCAAGCATCAGCTACGCCGGTACCGAAACCGTTGGGGTTTGCACCTGGTCACGGACCCAAACCCTCGCTACCATGATCAGCAAATATACCTAGGAAATAATTCACTTCTACAGCCCAGTGGAGGTCATATCAATGAGCACGACGTTCGCTGCTCGCCTGAACCGCCTGTTCGACACGGTGTATCCCCCGGGACGCGGGCCGCACACCTCCGCAGAAGTGATCGGGGCGCTCAAGGCGGAGGGCATCACGATGTCGGCTCCCTACCTGTCCCAGCTACGTTCAGGCAACCGCACCAACCCGTCGGTAGCGACCATGGCCGCTTTGGCCAACTTCTTCCGCATCAAGTCGGCCTACTTCACTGACGACGAGTACTACGAGAAGCTCGACAAGGAACTGTCGTGGCTGGCCACGATGCGCGATGACGGTGTGCGCCGCATCGCGCTGCACGCCGCCGAGTTGTCCCCTGAGGCCCAGCATGAGGTCATGGAGCGGGTCAACGAGTTGCGCCGCGTGGAGCATCTCGACGCCTAGGCCTGCTACCGGCTGTCCGGCCCGACCTGGAGCGCTGCCGCCCGCCCACTCCGATTAGGGTTGCTCACGGATCGCGCAAACGCGAGAGCGATAGTCCACGAGATACCGGGGAGGCGGCCGGGAATGGGCCTGTTCCGCAAGCGAAAGAGTCGCGCGACGCGTCGCGCCGAAGCCCGTGCGATCAAGGCCCGCGCGAAGCTGGAGGCCAAGCTGGCCGCTAAGAACGAGGCTCGCCGTTTCAAAGCCGCCCAGCGGGCGGCGGAGAAGGCCCTAAATGCGCAGATTAAAGCGCAGCGCGACAGCGACCGGACTTCGTTGAAAGTCGCTGAGGCCGAACTCAAAGTAGCGCGGGAAGGCAAGATCTTGTCACCGACGCGGATCCGCCGGGCGTTGACGGTGTCTCGGCTGCTCGCGCCAATCCTCACGCCGGTGATCTACCGGGCCGCCATCTCGGCGCGCGCGCTGATCGATCAGCGTCGCGCCGATCAGCTTGGGGTTCCGTTGGCTCAGATCGGGCAGTTCTCGGGCCACGGCGCCCAGCTGTCGGCCCGCATTGCCGGGGCGGAAAAGTCATTGCGGACGGTGCAAGGCAAGAAGCCCAAGGACGCCGAGACCAAGCAGTTCGTGTCCGCCATCACCGAACGGCTCACCGATCTGTCGGCGGCTATTACCGCCGCTGAGAACATGCCGGCCGCACGACGTCGGGCGGCCCACGCCGCCATCTCATCGCAGCTCGACGGTATCGAGGCGGACCTGATGGCCCGGCTCGGCTTGACCTGACCGCCCCAACAGGTGACCAAACCCAATCACGTTCGACGCGGAAGGCAGCGGCCCGGCATGTCAATCCACGACAGGTGGATTTCGCGCTTTCTGATCGCGGTCGCCGCTGCAATCGCGCTCTATCTCGGTTCGGCAGCGCACATCCCGACGGCGTGGGCACACGTCCATGCCAGCAGCGACGATGCGGTGCGCGGCGCCACGGCAACCGTCACCTTCCAGGTTCCCAACGAATCAAATACGGGCGCCGCCACCACCGCGCTGACCGTCGCTCTTCCTAACGTGGCATCTGCGCGTACCGAAAGCATGCCCGGGTGGACGGCCAAGCTGGACCGCGACGCGGCTTCCGGCACCGTCCGTTCGGTGACCTGGACGGCCGCGCCGAACGGCGGGATCGGAGTGGATCAATTCGCGTTGTTCCGGATATCGGTGCAGTTGCCCGACACCGATACCGTCAGCTTTCCGGCCACACAGACCTATTCCGACGGGGCCGTCGTGAAGTGGGATCAGCCGCCGCAGCCCGGCGGCGGTGAGCCGGAATACCCGGCACCCATGTTGACACTTGCCGCAGGACCGGTGGCGCCCCACGTACACCATCCGCCTTCCGGTACACCGGCCAACCAGGTGATCGCGCCCCCGCAGTCGAAATCACCGGACAACGCCGCCCGCCTGTTGGGCGGCGCGGCTCTGGTAGTCGCCGCACTGGGGACCTGTCTCGTGCTGCTCCGCCGACGGGCATGAAACATTCGGCGGTCGTCGCGTGCGTCGGCGCCATGTTGTTGATCGCAACATTGACCGCACCAGTGGCGTCGGCGCACGCTACGCGGATCTCCACCGATCCGGCAGACAATGCGCTTCTCAGCACCGGTCCCGTGCGGGTGAGCGCGACCTTCAACGAGCGGTTGCAGACCACGTTCGCGGCCATGACGGTCGTCGGGCCCGACGGCAACGTGTGGTCTACCGGCGAGCCCACAGTGCAAGGCGCAGTGGTCAGCATCGGCCTGCGACCGCTCGGACCGGCCGGGACCTACACGGTGAACTACCGGGTGACGTCTGCGGATGGCCATGTGGTGTCCGGGTCCTGGTCGTTTCAGCTGACGGTGCCCGGCACCGGCACGCCGGGACCTCCGGCCGCTGGCACCGATGCCGGCGGCGACGTCCCGGTCTGGCCGTTCGTGGTGGTAGCGGTGGTGCTCGTCGCCGGAGGCGCCTGGTGGGCGGTGCGGCGCAGATTGTGACCGGGCGACCGAGGCACCGCGACGCGTCCTGGCATGATGGGATCCGGTGGGCTAGAAAACTAGAGAAGAAGCTCAAGGAGCGGCCGCATGGCAGACCCGCAGGATCAACCCAATAGCGAACCCGACGGCGCATCGACTCCGCCGGAGAAGAAACCCCCCGCCAAGGCGGTCAAGAAGACCGCAAAAGCGCCCGCCAAAAAAGCACCTGCGAAAAAGGCGCCCGCCAAAAAAGCGCCAGCAAAAAAGGCACCCGCCGAGAAGGCGCCAGCCAAAAGCGCTGAACCCGCGCCCCGGAACCCAGCCGAGCAACCCCTTGACATGCAGCAGCGGATCGAAAGCAACGGTGACCTTGCTGCTGCCGCTAAAGATGCTGCCGCACAAGCGAAGTCCACCGTAGAAGCTGCCAACAACCCGGTCTCTGCCGGCGTTTCGGCATCGCCGCTCAGCCAATCCCCGGTGCCGTTGATTGTTGCCCTGGCCGTCAGCCTGCTGGCTATCCTGCTCATTCGGCAGCTGCGGCGCCGCTGAGCGTCACCATAGCCGCTAGCGTGTCAGAAGTGACCGTGTCATTCCGGCCAACCGCGGACCTCGTGGACAGCAGCGGGCCCGACGTACGCAGTTGCGACGTCCAATTCCGGCAGTTCGGCGGCCGCCCCGAATTCGCCGGGCCGATCAGCACCGTGCGCTGCTTTCAGGACAACGCGCTGCTGAAATCGGTGCTCTCGCAGCCGAGTGCAGGCGGGGTGCTGGTAATCGACGGCGGCGGCTCCCTGCACACGGCGCTGGTCGGAGACGTCATCGCCGAATTGGCCCGCTCTAACGGCTGGGCCGGACTCGTCGTCAACGGTGCGGTGCGTGACGCCGCCGCACTGCGCGGCATCGACATCGGCATCAAGGCGCTGGGCACCAATCCCCGCAAGAGCACCAAGACCGGGGCCGGAGAGCGCGACGTTGAAGTCACTCTGGGCGGGGTGACGTTCATGCCGGGCGAGATCGCCTACAGCGACGACGACGGCATCGTCGTTACATAACTTTTAAACCGACACTGCCGCAGGCCTTTTGGCGAATTGCAGGCCCTCGTCGGCGATTTTGCCGCGCCGGATCAGCCGGATGTCACGCAGGTAGTTCTGGTTCAGCCGCCATGGGGTGCGCGAGCCCTGCTTGGGCAACTCGTCCAGCGAGCGCAGCACGTAACCAGGAGTGAAATCCATGAACGGGCGCTCCTCAACGTCTGAACCCGGGTGCTCGACCACTACGGTGTCAAAACCGTTGGCGTCCATGTAATTCAGCAGACGGCAGGCGAACTCAGACACCAGGTCGGCCTTCAGCGTCCACGACGCGTTGGTGTATCCGACGGTGTAGACCATATTGGGCAGCCCGGATAGCATCATGCCCTTGTAGGCCATCGTCTTGGTCAGGTCCACCGGCTGGCCGTCGACGGTTACAGTCGCGCCACCGAACAGCTGTAGGTTCAAACCCGTTGCGGTGATGATGATGTCGGCCGGCAGTTCGTGGCCCGAGTTGAGCCGGATGCCGGTAGTAGTGAACCGGTCAATGGTGTCGGTGACCATCTCGGCCTGCCCGTGCCGAATGGCGCGGAACAAGTCGCCGTTGGGCACCAGACACATCCGCTGCTCCCACGGGTTGTAGTGCGGGCCAAAGTGCTTCTGCACGTCGTAGCCCTCGGGAAGCTGGCGCTCAGCGTAACCGAGAAGGATGTTTCGCATCCGCCGCGGCCACTTCTGACAAGCCCCGTACAGCGCCGACTGCCGCAGCACGTTCTTCCAGCGCACCGCGGTGTAAGCCTGCTTCTCGGGCAGCCAGCGGTTGAGCCGGTCGGCCATCTTGTCCTGCCCTGGCTGAGAGACGATGTAGGTGGGTGAGCGCTGCAGCATCGTGACCTGCTTTGCACCCGAATTCGCCAGCGCCGGAACCAAAGTGACCGCGGTGGCACCACTGCCGATCACGACGATGTTCTTTCCGGCGTAGTCGAGGTCCTCGGGCCAGTGCTGCGGATGGATGATCGGGCCGGTGAAGTCCGACGAGCCGGGGAAGGACGGCGCGTAGCCCTGCTCGTAGTTGTAATAGCCGCTGCACAAGAAGAGGAACGTGCAGGTGAGCGTGCTCGATGTGCCGTTGCTTTCGATCTGCAGGGTCCAGCGGTTGTCCGCGTTCGACCAGTCCGCGCTGATAACCTTCTGGTTGAGCCGGATGTGCTTGTCGATGCCGTACATCGCCGCGGTGCTTTTGACGTACTCGAGGATCGGCTTGCCATCGGCGATGGCTTGGCGCTCGGTCCACGGACGGAATCGGAAGCCCAGCGTGTACATGTCGGAGTCGGAACGAATTCCCGGGTAGCGAAAGAGATCCCAGGTGCCACCCATGGCTTCTCGCTTCTCCAGGATGGCGTAGCTCTTGGTTGGGCAGCGCTCGTGCAGGTGCCAGGCCGCGCTTACCCCGGAGATACCGGCGCCCACGATGACGACGTCAAGGTGCTCAGTCATGGGGTCACGTTATCAACACACTGTCGAGTGAGTCAACGGCCTGTTGAATCTTTCAACACCGTGTAAAGTAGCGGCCGTGACTACCGCCGGCCAGACTCGTGCCCTGCGTGGCCGCCGTGCTATCCGCCCTTCGGGCGACGACCGAGAGCAGGCGATCCTCGCGACTGCCGAGCGACTGCTCGAAGAGCGCTCGTTCGCCGACATTTCGGTCGACGACCTGGCCAAGGGCGCCGGCCTCTCGCGGCCGACGTTCTACTTCTATTTCAAGTCCAAGGAGGCGGTACTGCTGTCGCTGCTGGAGCCGGTGATCGCGCGCGCCGACTCCGAGTTCGACGGCGCAGTGCAGCGGCTGCCCGCGGACCCACGCCGCGTTTGGCGCAATGGCATCAAAGCGTTTTTCACCGCCTTCGGCTCGCACCGTGCGGTGGCCCTGGCGGGAACGGAAGCAATGGCCACCAGCTCGGAGTTCCGGGCGGTGTGGTCGGGATTCATGCAGAAGTGGATCGACCAGACGGCGGCCATGATCACCGCGGAGCGAGCACGCGGCGCCGCACCGGAAACGATCCCGGCCGCGGACCTGGCGACGTCGCTGAATCAGATGAACGAGCGCACGATGATGGCCGCACTGTCCGCCGAGACACCCGCGGTCAACGAGGACCGGGTCGTCGACACCCTCACTCACATCTGGGTCACCAGCATCTACGGCGAGGCCCCGTAGCCCGGGCTTTCACGAGTTTTGTCGGACCGCTGTGCGAACATATGTTCGTGCGATGTGATGCATCCATCCTGCACGCGGACTTGGATTCGTTCTACGCGTCCGTCGAACAGCGCGACGATCCCACGTTGCGCGGCCGCCCGGTGATCGTAGGGGGCGGGGTCGTGCTGGCGGCCAGCTACGAGGCCAAGGCCTATGGCGTGCGCACAGCAATGGGCGGGGCACAGGCCAGACGACTGTGCCCACATGCCGTGGTGGTGCCGCCGCGCATGACTGCCTACACGCGCGCCAGCGATGCCGTGTTCGAGGTGTTTCGTGACTGCACACCAATCGTGGAGCCAATCTCGGTGGACGAGGCGTTTCTCGATGTCGGCGGGCTGCGCCGGGTCTCCGGCACACCGGTCCAGATCGCAGAGCGGCTGCGCGCCGACGTGCGCGACCGTGTCGGTCTGCCCATCACCGTGGGAATCGCCCGGACAAAATTTCTGGCGAAGGTCGCCAGCCAGGAAGCCAAGCCCGACGGGGTGTTGCTGGTGCCGCCCGATCAGGAGCTCGCCTTTTTATACCCGTTGCCGGTGCGTCGGTTATGGGGCGTGGGTGCGGTGACCGCCGACAAACTGCACGCCCAGGGCATCAACACGGTGGCCGACGTCGCCGAGCTCAGCGAGTCGACGCTGACGTCGCTGCTGGGTGCTGCAATGGGCCGCCAACTGTTTGCGCTGTCCCGCAATGTCGACCGCCGCCGGGTGATCACCGGGGTGCGGCGCCGCTCGGTGGGAGCCCAGCGAGCGCTGGGCCGCGCCGGCAACACCATGTCACCCGCCGAGATCGACGCGGTGGTGGTCAACCTGATAGACCGCATCACCGCCCGGATGCGCGCCGCCGGGCGCACCGGTCGCACGGTGGTGCTGCGCCTGCGGTTCGACGACTTCAGCCGGGCAACACGGTCACGCACGCTGCCGTCGGCCACATCGTCGACGCAGCCCATCTTGGCCGCCGCTCGTCAGCTGGTCGCTTCGGCAGCACCCGCGATCTCTCAGCGTGGACTGACCCTGGTTGGCTTCGCGGTGTCGGCTATCGACCGCAGCGGCGCCCAGCAGCTGATGCTGCCGTTCGGCGAGGACAACAGCCGACTCGCGGTCGACGTCGCGATCGACCGGGTACGTCGTCGCTATGGCAAATCCGCGCTCACGCCCGCGGTGTTGGTCGGCCGCGACCCGGGCTTCGAGATGCCCCACCTACCCGACTGACTTCGCGTTTTTAGTTCAGCTTCACGTTTTTAGATCGACCCGGTCCACTCCAGCAGATGCTCAGCCGGCCAGGTATTGATAATCCTGTCCACCGGAACGCCCGCATCCAACGCCCGCTGGGCGCCGTAACCGAGGAAATCCAGCTGACCGGGCGCGTGCGCATCGGTATCGATGCTGAACACACAGCCGATGTCGAGCGCCAGGTTCAGTAGACGGGTCGGCGGGTCACGCCGCTCGGGCCGGGAGTTGATTTCCACCGCGGTGCCGTGATCGCGACAGGCGGTGAACACTGCCTCGGCGTCGAACTTGGACTCGGGCCGGATGCCGCGGTTTCCGGCGACCAGCCGGCCGGTGCAGTGGCCGAGCACGTCGGCGTGGTCGTTGGAGATGGCGCGCACCATGCGACGGGTCATCGCCGCGGAATCCATCGACAACTTGGAATGCACGCTGGCCACCACCACGTCGAGGCGCTTCAGCAGCTCGGGCTCCTGATCCAGACTGCCGTCCTCGAGGATGTCGACCTCAATCCCGGTGAGAATGCGCATCGGCGCGAACTTCTCCCGCAACCCGTCGATCACCTCGAGCTGTTTGCGCAACCGCTCGGGCGACAGACCGTTGGCGATCGTCAGCCGCGGCGAGTGGTCGGTCAGCGCGCAGTACTCGTGGCCCAGCGCTGCCGCGGTGGCCATCATCTCCTCGATCGGCGCCGAGCCGTCCGACCAGTTCGAGTGCAGGTGCAGATCCCCACGCAGCGCGGCGCGGACGGCACCACCGCCGAGATCCTCTGCAGCAGAACGTAATTCGACTAGAAGGTCGGGCTCGCGGCCGGACCAGGCCTGGTCGATGACCTTGGCGGTTTTGGGTCCGATGCCCGGCAGCGACTGCCAGCTGTTGGCCTGACCGTGGCGCTCCCGCGCCGCGTCGTCCAGACCTTCGATGATGTCAGCCGCGTTGCGATACGCCATCACGCGTCTGGGGTCATGGCGGCTGCGGTCCTTGTAGTAGGCGATCTGCCGCAGCGCGATTACCGGGTCCATGACTTCAGTGTGCCTGGCCGCTCACAGCAGCTGGCCGACGATAAAACCGGTGAAGATCACCGCGAATCCGCCAATTTCGCCGGCGATCAGCAGAGCCATCGACAGTGCGGTGCGCCGATCGGCGTTTTCAAATTGGTTGATGGTGTCGCGCCGCGCACCGTGGCTGATGTAGCTGGCGATGGCCCCGACGAAGAAGAACACGACGACCATCGCCGCGGTCAGGTTGACCCATGCCGGCCAGGCGCTGAGTTGGACGAAGATCGCGATCAGCAGCGTGGCAAACGAATAGAGCAACGCCGCCCGGTGCGCAATGTCGACGTATGGATGCGCGCGGCGGTCGTCGGAGGCCATGATCTGCCGGTACTTCCAGACTCCCAGAACGAGCGCGAGCAGAAAGATCAGACCGGCCGCCAGCAGGGTGATCTTGGTGTCGATTCCGAGCGCACTAGTCATCGTCCGGACGAGTTTAGTTGCGCTTAATAATGTTGGACTACCGTCGAGTTCATGCGATTCGCGTTCAAAACCTCACCGCAAAACACCACCTGGGCACAGATGCTGGCCGTCTGGCAGGCCGCCGACGATATCGAGGTCTACGAGTCCGGGTGGACCTTCGACCACTTCTACCCGATCTTTTCCGACAGCAATGGGCCCTGCCTCGAGGGCTGGACGACGCTGACCGCGCTGGCGCAGGCCACCAAACGGCTGCGGCTGGGCACCCTGGTCACCGGCATCCACTACCGCCACCCCGCCGTATTGGCCAATATGGCCGCCGCGCTCGACATCATTTCCAACGGACGACTCGAGCTCGGGATCGGCGCCGGCTGGAATGAGGAGGAGTCGGGGGCCTATGGCATCGAGCTGGGCAGCATCAGGGAGCGTTTCGACCGGTTCGAAGAAGCGTGTGCGGTACTGACCAGCCTGCTGAGCCAAGAGACCACCGACTTCGACGGCAAGTACTACCAGCTCAAGGGTGCCCGCAACGAGCCCAAAGGTCCGCAGCGGCCGCACCCGCCGATCTGCATCGGCGGCAGCGGAGAGAAACGGACACTGCCGATCACCGCGCGTTACGCTCAGCACTGGAACTTTGCCGGCGGTCCGCCTGACCTGTTTGCGCGCAAGCGCGACGTGCTGGCCGCACAGTGTGCGGAGATCGGACGCGACCCGAAAGAGATCACCCTGTCGGCCCACCTTCGACTGGATCCAGAGCGCAACTATGGGCAGGTCATTGAGGAGGCGGCCGCGTTGGCGGCCGAGGGCCTGGACCTGGGGATCGTCTACATCTCCCCGCCGCACGACCCCACCGTCTTAGAACCGCTGGCGGAGGCTGTCCGCGCTTCGGGGTTGTGGGATCCTGTGGAACCGCTGTAGCCGATTTCTCGCGGCTGCCGACGCCTTCCAGCAGAGATCACAACTTTGTAACGCTGAGCAAACCCGTCGCGCGCCGGTAGGTACACAAGCTGGGTGGTTATACGCCGAAGAGCAGCCAGTCCTCCGCGGTTACCAGGCGCTCATGCTTAGCGGGAAACTCGCGGCTCTTCACCGGGTGACGTAACCATGACCAGGCGATTCGCCCCATCCGTGACCGAGGTACTGGGTTGACATGCACAGTGATCACTCCTGCGATCGGTCCGTTCGACCGGACTCCACCGTGACCCGTGATGTGATGAAGCCCACAACGGGTTATTAGACACCCGCCGTCTGGCAAACGGCGGCAGACTCGCCGAGCGCTGACGGCGCTGTTTCTGGTGTGACTGATGTGACTACTGAAGCGGTACCGCGGTCGGCTTGACGGGTGCCGGCAGCGCGGTCGAACCCATCAAATATCGGTCCACGGCTGCCGCCGCAGCCCTGCCTTCAGCTATCGCCCAGACGATCAACGACTGGCCCCGCCCCATGTCCCCGGCAACGAAAACACCCGGAACCGACGCGTCGAAATCGCCACCACGCGCGACGTTGCCGCGGTCGGTGAGTTTGACTCCGAGGTCGGTCAGCAGGCCCTCCTTCTCCGGGCCGACGAATCCCATCGCCAGCAACACCAAATCGGACTCGAGCTCGAAATCGGAACCCTCGATCTTGACGAACTTGCCGTCCTGCATGGTCACCTCATGCGCCTTGAGCGCAGTCACGTGCCCATCTTCGCCGACGAACTCCTCGGTGTTGACCGAGAACACCCGCTCGCCGCCCTCTTCGTGCGCTGACGACACCCGGTACATCAGCGGGTAGGTCGGCCAGGGGGTGGATGGCGCGCGCACGTCCGGCGGACGCGGCATGATCTCGAACTGGTGCACGGCGATTGCACCCTGCCGGTGCACGGTGCCCAGACAGTCGGCCCCGGTGTCACCGCCACCGATGATGACGACCTTCTTGCCTTTGGCGGTGATCGGTGGCTCCCCGTCTGACCCCAGAACGTCGTCGCCCTCCTGTACCCGGTTGGCCCACGGCAGGAACTCCATCGCCTGGTGGATGCCGTCCAACTCGCGACCGGGAATGGGCAGATCGCGAGAGGCGGTGGCGCCGCCGGCCAGCACCACCGCGTCGAAATCGGCGCGCAGCTGTTCGGCGGTGATGTCGACCCCGACGTTGACACCTGCTCGGAATTCGGTTCCCTCAGCCCGCATCTGGTCCAAGCGCCGGTCGAGGACACGCTTTTCCATCTTGAATTCCGGGATGCCGTAGCGCAGCAGCCCGCCGATGCGATCTGCCCGTTCGAAAACGGTGACGGTATGGCCGGCGCGGGTCAGTTGCTGAGCGGCGGCCAAACCTGCCGGGCCCGAACCCACCACCGCGACCTTTTTCCCGGTCAGCTCGTCCGGGGGCAGCGGCACCACAAAGCCTTCCTCGAAGGCGTGATCGATGATCTCCAGCTCGATCTGCTTGATCGTCACCGGATCCTGGTTGATACCGAGCACACACGCCGGCTCGCACGGCGCCGGACACAGCCGGCCGGTGAAGTCCGGGAAATTGTTGGTGGCGTGCAGCCGTTCGATCGCGTCGCGCCAACGGCCCCTGCGTACCAGGTCATTCCATTCCGGGATCAGGTTGCCTAGCGGACATCCGTTATGACAGAACGGGATACCGCAATCCATGCAGCGGGTTGCCTGCTCGCGCAGGATGTCGGGATCGAATTCCTCGTAGACCTCGTTCCAATCATGCAGTCGCAGCGGGACAGGCCGGCGCTTCGGCAATTCCCGATGAGTGAATTTCAGGAAGCCGGTCGGATCAGCCATGCGCGGCCGCCATAATCGCCTTGTCGATATCCAAGCCGTCCCGCTCTGCTTCGGCGATTGCCTGCAGCACCCGCTTGTAGTCCCGCGGCATCACCTTGGCGAAATGCCGCTGCTGTTCGGGCCAGTTGGCCAGAATCCGCTGCCCCACAGCGGAATCGGTGGCATCGACGTGTGCCTGGATCATGCCGTGTAGCCAGTCGACGTCGTCTTCATCGAGGCTTTCGAGCTCGACCATTTCGGCGTTGAGATTCTGCGGCAATTCACCATCCGGGTCGTACACATAGGCCACGCCACCCGACATTCCGGCGGCGAAGTTACGGCCGGTTCGTCCCAGGATGACAACCCGACCGCCGGTCATGTATTCGCAACCGTGGTCGCCCACACCCTCGACCACGGCGTGGGCCCCGGAGTTGCGGACCGCGAATCGTTCACCGACTACACCGCGCAAGTATGCCTCCCCACTGATAGCGCCGAACAGGATCACGTTGCCGCCGATGATGTTGTTCTCGGCAACATAGTCTTGTGGCGCATTGTCCGACGGCCGCACCACAATCCGGCCACCGGACAGGCCCTTGCCGACGTAATCGTTGGCATCGCCGTAGACACGCAAGGTGATCCCGTGCGGGACAAAGGCCCCGAAGCTGTTGCCCGCGGATCCGTCGAAGGTGATATCGATCGTGCCGTCCGGCAAGCCCTGGCCGCCATAGGCTTTCGTCACCTCGTGGCCGAGCATGGTGCCTACCGTGCGGTTGACGTTGCTGATCGTGGTGGAGAACCGCACCGGTTTGCCGGAATCCAGCGCCTCGCGGCTCATCACGATCAACTGCTGGTCGAGCGCCTTGTCCAGGCCGTGATCCTGACGGGAGCTGCAGTACAGGTCCTGGTTCATGAACGCCGACTCCGGCTCGTGCAGCACCGGCGTCAGGTCCAGCCGGTGGGCCTTCCAGTGCGCCCGCGCCAGCGTGGTGTCCAGCGACCCCACCTGGCCGACAGCCTCGTTGAAGGTACGGAAGCCCAACTGCGCCATGTATTCCCGGACCTCTTCGGCGATGAACATGAAGAAGTTCTCGACGAACTCGGGCTTGCCGGAGAAACGCTCCCGCAGCAACGGGTTCTGCGTGGCCACCCCAACCGGGCAGGTGTCCAGGTGGCATACCCGCATCATGATGCAGCCGGCCACCACCAGCGGGGCGGTGGCGAAGCCGAATTCCTCGGCGCCGAGCAGCGCAGCGATCATCACGTCGCGACCCGTCTTGAGCTGGCCGTCCACCTGAACCACGATCCGGTCGCGTAATCCGTTGAGCAGCAAGGTTTGCTGCGTCTCAGCCAGGCCCAATTCCCACGGCGCGCCGGCGTGCTTCATCGATGTCAGCGGGGTCGCGCCGGTGCCGCCGTCGTGGCCGGAGATCAAGACCACGTCGGCGTGTGCCTTGGATACACCCGCGGCCACGGTGCCGACGCCGTTCTCGGAGACCAGCTTGACGTGCACCCGCGCGGACGGGTTGGCGTTCTTGAGGTCGTGGATCAGCTGCGCGAGATCCTCGATGGAGTAGATGTCGTGGTGCGGCGGCGGAGAGATCAGGCCGACACCAGGAGTGGAATGCCGGACTTCGGCAACCCACGGGTACACCTTGTGTCCCGGAAGTTGGCCTCCCTCACCGGGTTTGGCGCCCTGCGCCATCTTAATCTGGATGTCGGTGCAGTTCGTCAGGTAGTGCGACGTCACACCGAATCGAGCGGAGGCTACCTGCTTGATCGCGCTGCGGCGCCAATCCCCGTTGGGATCGCGGTCAAATCGCTTGACGTCCTCGCCACCTTCACCGCAGTTCGATCGGCCGCCCAGACGGTTCATCGCAATGGCGAGTGTCTCGTGCGCCTCGGCGGAGATCGAGCCGTAGCTCATCGCCCCCGTCGCGAAGCGCTTGACGATCTCGCTGGCGGGCTCAACCTCGTCCAGTGGAAGCGGGGGACGCACGTCCCCGCGGAACTTGAGCAGGCCGCGCAGTGACGCCATCCGCTCGCTTTGGTCGTCGACCAGACGGGTGTACTCCTTGAAGATCGTGTACTGGCCGGTGCGAGTGGAGTGCTGCAGCTTGAAAACGGTCTCCGGGTTGAACAGGTGATACTCGCCCTCGCGGCGCCACTGGTATTCCCCGCCCACCTCGAGCTCGCGGTGTGCGCGCTCGTCGGGTCGGTCGAGGTACGCCAGCTTGTGGCGGGAGGCGACGTCGGCGGCGATGTCGTCCAGGGTGATCCCGCCGGTTGGGCAGCTCAGCCCGGCGAAGTATTCGTCGAGCACGTCCTCGGAGATGCCGACCGCCTGGAACAGTTGCGCACCGGTGTAGGAGGCCAGCGTCGAAATGCCCATCTTGGACATCACTTTCAGCACTCCCTTGCCAGCGGCCTTGACGTAGTTGTTCAACGCCGTGTTGCGATCGATGCCATCGATGACACCGCGGTCGAGCATGTCCTCGATCGACTCGAACACCAGATAAGGGTTGACCGCCGCCGCCCCGAAGCCGACCAGCGCGGCCATGTGGTGCACCTCGCGGGCATCACCGGATTCGACCACCAGACCGACATGGGTGCGTGTCCGGTCGCGCACCAAGTGGTGGTGCACCGCCGCAACGGCCAGCACCGACGGTATGGGAGCCATCTGCTCGTGGGACTCGCGGTCGGACAAGATGATGACCCGCGCGCCGTCCGCGATCGCCGCCGACGCCGCAGCGCGTAACTCCTCCAGTGCGGAAGCCAAACCGGCGCCGCCCTCGGCGACGGGGTACAGACAGCGAATCACCTTGGAGCGCATGCCATGCGGACGTCCGTTGACCTTGTCCTCGGGGTCGAGGTTGATCAGCTTGGCCAGCTCGTAGTTACGCAGAATCGGCTGTTGCAAAACGATCTGGTGACAGGATTTCTCGTCCGGGCTGAGCAGGTCGCGCTCGCCGCCGGTGGTGCCCTGCAGGCTGGTCACCACCTCCTCGCGGATGGCATCCAGCGGCGGGTTGGTGACCTGAGCGAAGAGCTGGTGGAAGTAGTCGTACAGCATCCGGGGTCGCTGCGAGAGCACCGCAACTGGAGTGTCGGTGCCCATCGACCCGATCGGCTCGGCGCCGGTGCGGACCATCGGCGCCACCAACAAATTGAGTTCCTCATAGGTGTAGCCGAAAGCCAACTGCCGCTTGACAAGTCGGTCATGGGGCATCCGCACATACTTGCCCGCCGGCAAGTCGTCGAGCGGTACCAAGCCCTTGGCGAGCCACTCCTGATAGGGATGCTCGGCCGCCAGCTCCGCTTTGATCTCCTCGTCGGCGACGATGCGGCCTTGCGCGGTGTCCACCAGGAACATCCGGCCTGGCTGCAACCGCATCCGGCGGATAACCTTGGCCGGGTCCAGGTCGAGTACCCCGGCCTCGGAAGCCATTACCACCAAGCCGTCTTCGGTGACCCAGATCCGTGACGGGCGCAGCCCGTTGCGGTCGAGCACGGCGCCGACGATGGTTCCGTCGGTGAACGTCATCGACGCCGGGCCGTCCCACGGCTCCATCAGCGACGCGTGGTACTGGTAGAACGCCCGCCGCGCGGGGTCCATCGAGTCATTACGTTCCCAGGCCTCGGGGATCATCATCAACACCGCGTGGGCCAGGCTGCGCCCACCCAGGTGTAGCAGTTCGAGCGCCTCGTCGAAACGCGCGGTGTCCGAGGCGCCCGGGGTGCAGATCGGGAACAACTTCTCGACGTCGGCTTCCGACCCGAAGATGTCGGTCTTGATCAACGCCTCCCGGGCCCGCATCCAGTTCTCGTTGCCGGTGACGGTGTTGATCTCTCCGTTGTGGGCGATGCGCCGGAAAGGATGCGCCAGCGGCCACGACGGGAAGGTGTTGGTGGAGAACCGCGAGTGCACGATACCCAGTGCGCTGGTCAGCCGATCGTCTTGCAGGTCAAGGTAAAACGCCTTGAGCTGCGGGGTCGTCAGCATGCCCTTGTAAACCAACGTCTGGCCCGACAGGCTTGGGAAGTAAACCGTTTCGCGACCAGGCCCGTCTTGGCCCGGGCCCTTGGTCCCGAGTTCGTGCTCGGCACGCTTGCGGACGATGTAGGCGCGGCGCTCCAGCGTCATACCGGAGGCTCCCGCCATGAACACCTGCCGGAAGGTAGGCATCGCGTCGCGGGACAGCGCACCCAGCGACGAGTCGTCGGTGGGAACGTTTCGCCAGCCCAGCACCGTCAGGCCCTCGGCTTCGGCGATTTTTTCCACCGCGGCGCAGGCGGCCGCGGCGTCTTTGGACGACTGCGGCAAGAACGCGATACCGGTGGCGTAGCTGCTCGGAGCGGGCAGTTCAAAATCCACGACCTCGCGAAGGAAGGCATCCGGGACCTGAATCAGGATGCCGGCGCCGTCACCGCTACGAGGCTCGGCGCCCTGAGCACCGCGGTGCTCGAGGTTGAGCAGCGCAGTGATTGCCTTATCCACGATGTCGCGGCTACGACGGCCGTGCATATCAACGACCATGGCTACCCCGCACGAATCGTGCTCGAACGCGGGGTTATATAACCCGACGCGCTTGGGCGTCATATGCACCTGACCCTTCACCTGAACGTTCCGCGCGGCCGTTAGCAGCAGCTCCGATGAGGCCGTACCCGGAGGTTGCGGGCGAAAACCCCTTCGGTCTTGTCTCGACGGGCTGTCCCCCAGGCGGAGATGATCCTGTTAGGGACGCGTCCGTGCAACGCTGAACGGTGGCCTGGAACCGGTCTCGACAAGTCGTAAAACGATATGACAATACCCGCCTGACATGCCAACTTCGTCAAGTCTAACCGCCAGCTGGCAGCACCGTAAATTTCGCTGCAGCCAGCGATCGGCAGCATCGCCGACGTGCTGTTTCGCGGCTGGAATTTTCCCCACAGCAGCGTCGATCCCGGCGGACCGCGCGCCGAGATCTAGCCCTTACGCGAGTTTGCTGAGACCACGCCACGCCCATGCCCGCGACGTTGCCGAGAGCGCGCATGGGCGTGCTCAGCGCACAGGCAAAGGCGTCGCGGCCGCACTGCAGTAAGCCCCGCTAAGTTTGCACGGTACTAATACGAGGCACGTGACCGATACTGGACGGGTACTGGTCCGCATCCGACGGCGGTTGGACCGTGGCGCTCATCACGCGAAGAGCTTGCCGCGGCCGAACCATACGCGTGACGATCGATCGCCTGGCACCCGAGGAGCCCATGAACGAGCGCGACGAATTCCTGCGGGACCGTTTGCAGCCCGACCGGCCCGGCACCCCTGCGGCACGCCCGCCCGGTCCCTACCGCGGAGAGCCCCAGCCTGCGGCGCCCCCGGTTGCCCAGAGACCCGCCCCGCCGCGGCCACCGTCGGCTCCCCCTCCCCCGGCGCGGCCACCCGCGCCTCCACAGCGCTCGGCGGTGCGGCCCCCGCAGCCAACTGCTGCTGCCCCGTCTCCTTTCCCGCCCCCGGCCGCAGTGTCACCCCAGCAGGCAGGTCCTCCTGTTCCTCCGGCGGCGGAGCCCCCCGACCGCGGTTGGCGACGCATCCTCCGGCTGGCCACCTTTGGCCTCATCACGCTGGGTCCGTCGGCCGCGCAACGGGAGGAGGCCCAGTTCGAAGCGGCCATCCAGACCCGCCTTCACGGCAACTACAAGGTCGGCGTACTGGGCAAGGGCGGCGTAGGGAAAACGTCGGTGGCCGCCAGTGTCGGATCGCTTTTTGCCGAACTCCGTAGGCAAGACCACGTCGTGGCGATTGACGCCGATACCGCCTTCGGCCGGCTCAGCAGCCGAATCGATCCGCGGTCGACTGGCTCGTTCTGGGAACTTACCTCTGACAAGAACCTGCAATCCTTCAGCGATGTGGTTGCGCGGGTGGGCCGTAATTCCGCCGGCCTGTACGTACTCGGTGGCGAACCGGCGTCCGGCCCGCGCCGGGTACTCGATCCTGCGATCTATCGGGAAGCCGCGCTGCGACTGGACCGCCATTTCGCCATCTCGGTCATCGACTGCGGTTCGACCATGGACGCACCGGTCACCCAGGAAGCCTTGCGGGATCTGGATGCGCTGATCGTGGTGTCCTCGCCGTGGGCGGACGGCGCGTCCGCTGCGGCGCGAACCATGGAGTGGCTGGCAGATCAGGGCTTGGCAGGTCTGTTACAGAGCAGCATCGTGGTGCTCAACGATTCCGACGGACACGCCGATAAACGCACCCGCGCGTTGCTGGCTCGCGAGTTCATCGATCACGGCCAGCCGGTTATCGAAGTCCCCTTCGATCCCCACCTACGGCCCGGTGGCGTCATCGACGTGACCCGTGAAATGGCCCCGGCAACGCGGCGCAAGTTCCTCCAGGTCGCGGCAACGGTCGTCGGGTATTTCACGGCGCGGCCTGACCGTGCGCGGGACCGGCAGCTGAGTAACGAGCCGAGCTAAGCCTGCTCGGCGGCCCGCTTCAGGCCCATGCTCTCCATTTGGAGGTATGAGCGGATGCGTGCCCCTGCCATCAAAGCTGCCAGCCACGCCAACGGCCCAGTAACAACGAATTCCAGCGTCGTGGCCACGTTGTCGCCGGTGTCGTCGATGCGGTGCACGGCCTCGAGCGAAAGACCCGGTTGCGCGGTCACCCAGGTGAATACACGCATCGGCTCGAGTTCGGTGACCGTCCATACCATCGGCCGGCCCTTCGGCTGAGTGGCCCTGGATCGGCTGCCCACCACCAACGAACCGTCGTCCAGACGCTTTATTTCCCGCATCGACTCGGTCCAGGCCGGCCAGCCCTCGACGTCGACCAACAGCTCCCACACCCGTGCGGCGGGTGCGTGCACGACTTCTTGATGTACGTATCGCATGTCTTCACCTCGACGGCATCATCGCACTATGTCGCCGAGCGGCCCGTGGCCGGATGGTCGCCGAGCGGCCCCTGGCCGGATGGTCGCCGAGCGGTCCCCGCTCGCGCCGAAGGGTCGGCGATGGCCTCGATTTTGGTCACGAGGGAACCGCGGATTGTCAGCACAATGGCGGCGAAGAGCCGTCGGTCGGCGAAGGCCAACACCACCGGCTGCCCGGCGGGACCGCTGACCAGCGTCACGTCCGGCCACAGATAGCGCAGCAGGTTGGTGGCCACCGCATGTGGCCCATGGTTGACCTGTGGCGGCGGCGCCGGGTCGGCGAGGATCGTTCCCACGCCCCACACTGTCGGATCCAGGACGGCGGTCAATCCAGCGATGTCGCCGTTGGCGCATGCGGTGATGAACTTCTCGGTGACGAGCTGGTGCTCGGCTGAGGTCACCTCGCTCGATTTCGGTTGTGCCGTACGGAATTTGGCCCGCGCGCGCCGGGCTAGCTGACGGCAGGTACCGACCGGGCGGCCCGCGGTTTCGGCGATCGTCTCGAAAGGGACACCGAACACGTCGTGCAGCACGAACGCGACCCTTTCCCCGGGGCTGAGCCTGCGCAAGACTTCCAGCAACGCGGTACGGACCTCGTCGTCCAGGGTGACCCGGTCGGCTGGGTCCAGGCGCGGCGACGCCTGCTGGTGGTCAATGTCTCCCGGCCGTTCGTAGCGGGCGCGGGCCGACCGCACCTGATCGAGGCAGAGGCGGCTCGCCACCACCGTCAGCCAGCCGCGGATATCGTCAACCTTGTCGAGATCAGTACGCGACAGCCGAAGAAAGGCTTCTTGCGCAACGTCTTCCGCGTCGCCGACATCTCCCAGCATCTGATAGGCGAGGTTGACCAGATACGGGCGGTGACGCCGCCAGGCCTCGGTGACCTGGTCGCTCGGTGACTGCGACTGGTTCATGAATCTTCGACGATCTGATGCCGCAAAAAGTTACGTGTTCCGGTGTAACTATCCCACCTCGTGCTCCGTCCTTGGTGATAGCAGTCCGAGAACTCACCGAAGGAACCACTCCAATGACGATCGTCATAACCGGTGCGACCGGCAACGTCGGGCGCCCTCTCGTTGCCGCACTTGTCGCCGCAGGCGCCCGAGTGCGGGCGGTCAGCCGCGCGCCGCAGACCGCCGGGTTTCCTTCTCGTGTCGAGGTGGTCGGCTCGGTGGCCGAGGCGCTACCGGGCGCGTCGGCGGTGTTCCTCAACTCCCGGGCGTTGGGCGAGCAGCTGCCCACGGTGGTAACCCAGTGCCTGCGAGCCGGAGTCACCAAGCTGGTTGCGCTGTCGGCGATCAACGCCGACGACGACTTTTCCCGGCAACCGTCACGCTTTCGCGGAGACCGCAACAAGGAGGTTGAACAGCTCGCCGTCGACTCCGGCGTGGCCTGGGTGAGTTTGCGGCCCACGGTTTTCGCGACGAATTTCGCCGGCATGTGGTCGGCGCAGATCCGGGCCGGCGATGTGGTGGCCGGGCCCTACGCCGTAGCTTCAGCCGCACCGATCGTCGAGAGTGACATTTCGGAGGTCGCCGCACACGCGCTGCTTACCGATGAGCTTGTCGGACAGCGGATTCCGCTGACCGGCCCGCAGGAGTTCACCAACTCAGAGCTGGTTGAGGTCATCGGCGCCGTGCTGGGTCGCCCGCTGCGGTACCGGGAAATACCGAATGACGTGGTACGGCAACGATTCATCGGGTTGGGTTTCACCGCCGACTTCGCCGACGCCTATACGGCCATGCTCGCCGAGACGCTCGACAAGCCCGCCCTTGTCACCCACGACGTGGAGAAGATCCTCGGTCGGCCGGCCATCCCGTTCGCACAGTGGGTGTCCCGGCACCGCGACCTGTTCACCAGACCCTAGATAAGGAGGCTGACATGTCCGAACCGCATCCGCCGCGCTACCTCAAGCCGATGAACAGGGTGATGATGGCGGTCCAACGGCTCGGGATTCCGACCGGCCCCGCCATGGTGCTGACCGTGCCCGGCCGCAAGTCCGGTCGACCGCGCAGCACCCCGATGACACCCTTCGAACTTCAGGGTGGCCTTTACGTGGTGGCCGGCTATCCGGGCGCTGACTGGGCGGCTAACGCCCGGGCCGCGGGAACCGGCACGCTGAGTCGGGGCCGACGGTCACGCAAAGTCCGGATCGTCGAACTGACCGCTATGGAATCGCGGCCCGTGCTGCGGGCGTTTTCCACCAAAGTGCCGGTAGGTGTGGCTTTCGCGAAACGCGCGGGGATGGTGCGCGACGGGACAGCCGACGAATTCGAAGCACTGGCGGGCCGGCTCGCCGTTTTCCGATTCGAGCCAACTTAGACCGCACTGCCATCCTGGGAGCCGGACCGCGCGTCAATGCGGCTGGGCAAGCCTTCCCATTTCGGCGACGATGGACTGGCGCAGCTTGTCTTCGGAAAAGTCGTGCAGTCCGGTTGCCGAGCGCAGGAACGGTTCGAACAACTGCCAGCCGAGCAGCAGGGCGATGGCGTGAGCCGCTGCCAACCGTGCGGCGTCATCGCTGGGATGTTGGGGTCGGATCTCGTCGAGCAGCCTGGCGGCAGCGGGAAAGCTGCTTTGCAGCTGACCTGCCGGATACCCGTCGAGTAGTGCTCGGGCGATAACTCGCAACTGACGAGTGCGGGCTGCCTGAATCTCGTCTGCTGACGCTCCGCTGTCGATCAGCTTTGTCTGGTGGGCAGCCAGATGATCAAGCACGGCAGCGACCAGTTGCTCTTTGGTGCCGAAATGTCGAAAGACCAGCCCGTGGTTGACCCGCGCCCGAGCTGCGATATCGCGAATCGACGCAGCCGCCGGTCCGCGTTCGGCGAACAGCTGCCCCGCGCTGTCGAGGATCGCCGCGATCACCTCGTCGCGACCCGTCGGGAGAGTTTCTTGAGCCGGGCCGGGGCTTGCACCGTCTGTAGTCACGCGTCTACACTACCGAAGGTCGCGTTGTAGTCTGCCGACTGTCGTGCCTGCAATGGCCCCTTCGAAACGGTTGGCAACCACGAGGCTTCTTGAGGATGGCGTTACCAGACAATGGCGGCCATATCGCGGTTGTCTGAACACACGCTGCGCACCGCGGCCTGGATGTCGGCCGCGGTAATGATCTGTAGATCCTGAACCGTCACCGGTTGGCCCCCACGCTTTTGCGCGACCACTCGGGTGTCACGAAACCCTTCGGCACGTTCGATAACGTTGCGTGCGAACCGGCCGTTCTGCATGGCATCGATGCCGTGGCGCCCACCGGGCGTGGTGTAGTTGTGGATGGTGGTGGCCGCAGCCAAAAACGCCTCACGCGCAGCATCGTCAAGCAGACTGGCGCGCGGTGTGGCGTAGCACTGCCCAATCTCGACAATCTCGGCCGGCGAATAGGACTCAAACCGCAGCTTGCGGTTGAACCGACCGGCCAAACCCGGGTTCACGGTGAGGAATTCGTCCACTTGATCCTTGTTTCCCTCCGATTGCTTCGTCAAAAGACGTGCTTGACAGGTCAGTCTAGTGCGGTCCGGGCGATCGTGTATTCGGTACTTTGCGGTCCACACCTGGCGCTTGAAATTCGTGGAGTAAACGCCGCCTGCAGCTACTGGCTACGCTCCTCGCTGGGGCGGCCATAAAAGCTTTGGCCGCTACGCCCGACCTCATAGCCGGTACCCGAAATTCGGCTTTCCCACGGGGCGTCGTCCACTAATTACAGCCTTGCAAGTAATCGCCCGCACTGTGGTCGTAACGTGATTGCCGTGACCTCGATGACGACGCGTCATAGCACCTTATCGTCTTAGTCGCGGTCGTGGTGGCATACGGCTTCGAGCTTGATACCGAATGGGTCGTACCAAAACGTGGCGTAGTAATGGCCGGGGTACTGCGGGAAATGCCGGGGCGGGTGGATGACTGTGCCGCCGAGTTGAATGACATGCTCGTGCACGGCGTGCACCAACGATCGGCGCCGCACTATGAATGCCAGGTGTTGCAAGCCGGTTCGCTGCGATGAGTAATCCCCCGGCTCGGCTGCCGGGTAGAAGAACAGGTAGGTGCCGGGCTTATTCTCGGCAGGCTTATAGGCAAATTCGTCGTAGACATGAAAGAACGGCTCAAATCCGACAAGGGGCAGCAGCGCGTCGTAGTAGCGCTTTGCGGCAAGCAGATCCGGCACGTTGATCCCGAGGGTGGCCGAGCATCGCATCAGTGTCCGTGTTCGGCGGCGCTGCGCGGGGCAGCACGCGTCGTCGGCATGGTCATGTCGTAGACATACGCCTGGTCTGCTTTACGCTGGGCCCCGCCCGTCGCCCGCCAGCCTCAGCAGAAGTCGAGTGCCACCGAATGGGCTGGTCTGCAGCGACGCTGCGCCGCCGTGCAATTCGGCCTGCTGGGCGACTAGCGCCAGCCCTAATCCGGAGCCCGAACGCGATGCGGTCGACCCGCGGGCGAAGCGTTCAAAGACCGTGGCGCGTTCGGATTCCGGGACCCCGGTGCCGTCGTCGTCGATAGCGATTTCCACGCCCTCGCCGGAACTGGATACGTTGAGCTGGATTTTGCTGGCACCACCGTGCTTGACAGCATTGGCGATGGCGTTGTCGATCACCAGCCGCAGCCCAGTAGGCAATCCCACCATCAGTACCGTGGGTGATGGCACCAGCGACACCTGCACATCGGGGTAGATGCGCAGCGCATCGTGCGCTGCGCGATCCAACAGCTCGGTGATGTCGAACGGGACGAAATCATCCACGGTGGTCAGTTCGCCCTGCGCCAGCCGTTCCAGCGCCGTCAGTGTCGCTTCGATGCGGCTCTGGGTGCGTATGACGTCGCCGATGACCTCCTGACGCTGCTCGCGGGGCAAGTCCAAGGTGGACAACACCTCTAAGTTGGTGCGCATCGCGGTCAACGGAGTGCGCAGCTCGTGGGAGGCGACCGCAGCGAAGTCGCGAGCCGACTCGAGCGCAGCCTTGGTGCGCTGTTGCTCATTGCCGATGCGGGCCAGCATTCCCTCGACCGCTTCGGCGATCTCCACGGCCTCACGCACACCGCGAACCTGGACTTCGTCGGGGCTGGACTGGGCATTGATCGCGCGGGCCTGTTGGGCCAGCAGCAGGAACGGATTGACCATGATCAACGAGATCACCCAGCCGACGACGACCGCGCCGCCGATGACGCTGGCACAAATCAACAACACCCGCAGGTGCAGCTCGTTGATCCGATGTTGGGCTTCGGCCAACGGCGCGGCGAGCGCTATCGAGGCAGGACCCGCGGAGAAGGTACGGACGCGGTATTGCACCCCGTTGATGGTGGTGTTCGCATAGCCGTTTGCGAGTTGGGGCAAAACGATATTGCTGGGCACGGACACGGTCGCACCGCCGATGCGCGCGGTGCGCACCAGGTTGCCATCCGGCATGGGCCGATCGGGACTGGTGTGCTCCGCACTGTTGAGCAGCGTATTGATATCGCCCAGGCTGCTGACTGAGTCGAGCCGGCGGTCGAGCTGGCTGTACTGATCGTTGGTGACCCCAACCCACACCCATGTACCCAGAAGTACAACGAGAGCAATCACCGACAATGCGGCGACGATGACGATGGTGCGCAGCGACAGCACCCGCATCGGCAGCTCTACATGCGGTAACACGCGAATGTCAGGCTCCTTCTACGAGCTCGCAGTACCACGCCAACGTCGTGGACGGTGTCAACCAAACTGACCACAACTCTCACAGCGATACCATTCACCGCGTTCAAGCGTCGTGGCGTTTCGCACAGAATTTAACGCCAATTTCCATGATTTTGTCCTCCGCTAGCCACGGGTCATGACCAGCACACATTTTGCCTTCGATGCGGTGAGTGAGTACTCTCTCACCATGCTCGGGTCCGGACGTGATCGGCTGTTAGCCGCGGCGCTGAAGCTCTTTGCCGCCAAGGGGTACGCGGCGACGTCGGTGGCCGACATCCAGCGGGCATCCGGCCTGGCGCCGGGGTCGGGTGCGCTGTACAAGCACTTCGGCTCCAAGCGCGAGCTGCTCGAGGCCGCGGTTGCGCACCGGATCGACAGCATCGTGGCCGCGCGAGAGCAGTACGACGCCGGGCAGCCAGTCAGCGTCGAGCAAGCGGTGCGCACCGCAGGCCAGCTGATCTGGACCAACCTCAAACAGAGCGAGGATCTGCTCAAGGTCATGCTGCGCGAACCCGACGAGCTCGGTGATCTCGATGAGAAGACGTGGCAGGTCATCACCGACAACGCCTACCAGCGGTTCGCCGACGAACTGGCCGCGTCTAATCGTTCCGGCCGCACGCGCATCCCCGATCCCGAGGCGGCCGCGGCCGTGGCAATCGCGTCGTTGTCCTATGCCGCGACGCTGCAAGCGCTGACTGGCCGCTTGCCCGGCAACATCGATGAAGAGCGGTACTTCGAGGCGTGGGTCAACCAAACGGTCAGCGTCCTCGCACAGTACGGAAACCCCGAAAATCTCTGAACACCAAACTATTTCAGGAGTAGAGCTGTGACGTTTTCAATGCAACTCAGCGACGACGTGATCGAGGTCCGCGATTGGGTACACCAGTTCGCGGCCGAGGTCGTCCGCCCCGCCGCGGCCGAATGGGACGAACGAGAGGAAACGCCGTGGCCGGTGATCCAGGAGGCCGCGAAGGTGGGGCTCTACTCCCCCGATTTGTTCGCGCAGCAGGCGGCCGAGCCGACGGGTCTGGGCATGTTGGCCGTGTTCGAGGAGTTGTTCTGGGGTGACGCCGGTATCGCGCTCTCCATCATGGGCACCGGGCTGGCCGCAGCGGCGTTGGCGGGCAACGGAACCCCCGAGCAGCTGGGCCGCTGGCTCCCCGAGATGTTCGGTACGGCTGACGAACCGAAGCTGGGTGCGTTCTGCTCATCCGAACCCGACGCTGGCTCTGACGTCGGCGCCATCCGCACCCGCGCGCGCTACGACGAGGCGACCCGGGAGTGGGTTCTCAACGGCACCAAGACCTGGGCGACCAACGGGGGCATCGCCAACGTGCACATCGTGGTGGCATCGGTCTATCCCGAACTCGGCACACGCGGCCAGGCCACATTCGTCATCCCGGCGGGCATCAAGGGTTTGGCTCAGGGACAGAAGTTCAAGAAGCACGGGATCCGCGCGTCCCACACCGCCGAGGTGGTGCTCGACGACGTCCGTCTGCCCGAGGACCACATTCTCGGTGGCCGGGAGAAGTTCGAAGCGCGGATCGCTCGCGTCAAATCGGGTGCCTCCGCGGGTGGGCAGGCGGCGATGAAGACCTTCGAGCGCACCCGGCCCACGGTCGGCGCGATGGCCGTCGGCGTGGCACGGGCCGCATATGAGTATGCCCTCGAATATGCCTGCCAGCGCGAGCAGTTCGGTCGCAAGATCGGCGAATTCCAGGCGGTGGCGTTCAAGCTGGCAGACATGAAATGCCGTATCGACGCGGCTCGTCTGCTGGTGTGGCGAGCCGGTTGGATGGCGCGCAACAACCAAGCCTTCGACTCGGCGGAGGGCTCGATGGCCAAGCTGGTGGCAAGCGAGACCGCGGTCTACGTCACCGACGAGGCGATCCAGATCCTGGGCGGCAACGGGTATACCCGCGACTACCCCGTCGAGCGAATGCACCGCGACGCAAAGATCTTCACCATCTTCGAGGGAACCAGCGAGATCCAGCGCCTGGTGATTTCGCGGGCGCTGACCGGCCTGCCCATCCGTTAGGCACCGCGCTGGGCTGCCGCTGAGGCTACGAGACATGATGGCGGCATGACCACCGAGATCCGAGTTCTCGACAGTGAGGACGACCTCATCGCTGCGGCTAACGTGTTTCGCGCGGCCATGGTCGGGTTTCCGCCCCTGTCGAACCTGCCGCCTGGCCAGATCACGAAGCTGCTCGAACCCGGCCGTACCGTCGGAGCATTCGTTAATGGACAACTCGTTGGCACCGCTGATGCCGTGACGAGTCGACTGACGCTCCCCGGCGGAGCGATCGTGGGACATGCCGCGGTGACGCACGTTGGAGTGCTGCCGTCGTTCACCCGCAAAGGTATAGCCACTGAGCTGATACGTCATCAGTTGCGCGACATCGCCGCACGGGGCGAGGTGGTGGCTACGTTGCGGGCGTCGGAGGCGACGATCTATGAGCGGTACGGCTACGGCGTCGCGAGTTCATCGCAGACCGTGGAGGTTCAGACGGCACGGGCGGCGCTACGTCCCGATGTTGGGACCGGCGGTCCGGTGCGACTGCTCGACACGGCTGAAGCATGTGATGTGCTGCCTCGGATCTATGCCGAGAATCGCCCGTCTCGTCCGGGGACCATTGATCGCCCGGAGGCGTGGTGGCAGGGTCTGAGGCTTCGCACCGAATCATCCTCGGGGCCTTCATATGTCGCGGTGCACGGCGAGCCGGGATCCGAGTCGGGTTTCGCCCGCTACCGTCCCGTCGACATCGAGAAGTGGTTCGTCAGCGAACAGCGAACCATCGCGGTTGAGGACTTCTTCGCGCCTACCACGGAGGCCTATCTCGGACTGCTGCGGTTCCTGCTGGGCCTTGATCTCGTTGACCGCGTGGTGTTCTGGATGCTGCCAGTCGACGATCCGCTGCCCTGGCTGCTTGTCGATCGGCGGGCCGTGCGGGTTACCGCGGTGCATGACGAAACGTGGCTTCGTGTCATCGACGCCCAGAAGGCGCTGACAGCACGCCGATACGTTGGAAGACGGCGCGGTCACCATCGCAGTCAATGATCCGCTGTTGCCGAGGAATTCAGCCCGCTTCACCATCGCGAGCGACGGTGCCGAACCGACCGACCGGCGACCCCAGCTGGATGTCGATGTCGAGGGGCTGGCCGCCGTTCTGCTCGGTGGCGCGACCTGGCGCGATCTCGCCGTCGCCGGCCTGGCCCGGACCGACGATCCCGCGGCGCTTGTGGTGGCCGATCAACTGTTCGCGGTGCCCGACGCGCCGTACGCCGGGTTCTTCTTCTAGTGGTGCCGGGGTGAAAAGCGTGATTGTCATCATTGGCGCGGGGGTATGTGGGCTCGCGGCCGCCTATGAGCTGTCGCGGCGCGGGGAGTACGCGATTGTGCTGGAGCGTGGACAGCCGTTCGCCGAGCAGTCCTCCGGACTCGCGCGGATCTTCCGCATCGCGCATCGACGCCCGGCGTTATGCCAGCTCGCGATGAAGGCCCGGGCTGGCTGGCAGCGCTGGGAGGCCGAGTTCGGCGTGGGCCGACTATTGGGATCTGAGGGCTTTATCGCCGCTGGCGCCTGCGATGACACTGCGTCGGCTATGACGGATGCCGGCGCGGCGTTCTCCTGGCTTGACCGGGCCGAGATCGCAGCGCGGATCCCGTTCGTGGCCGTGCCGTGAAAGATCGGTGTGCTGGATCCGCTCGGGGGCAGCCTGCGGATCCGCCGCGCGTTGAGCGCGTTGGCGCGGCGGGTCGCCATCCAGCGCGGCGAGGTCGTGTCGGTCGCTGACGACGGCTCGACGACCCTTGCGGACGGCACTGTGCTGCGAGGCGATCGTGTGCTGATCTGCGCGGGGGTCCAGACTCCGGAACTCTTCGGCTCGCTCGGCGTTGAATTCGCCCCGCACACTCGGTTCACCTACGAGGGCGCCGACGCGGTCGGCGCGGCGTGCCTGTCCGCGCCCGAGGGCTATGGGTTGCCGCTTGGCAGCACGGGCCGCTGGGCGTTCGGGCAAGAGGTGCCAGACCCGGCGACTGTGCGCGCGTTGTTCCCGTCGCTCTCGCCGGTGGACCAAGTGGACTGCGTCACGGTTCGCGCCCCGTGGCTCGATTCCGGCGGCGACGGCTGGACGGTGGCGCGCCGCGGTCGCGTCGTCGCCTTCGTCGGCAGCAACATCATGAAATTCGGGCCGCTGCTAGGTGAACTGCTCGCCCAGGCCGTGCTGAGTGACGAGCCGCCGAGCGACCTCACCGTCACCTGAAACGAGAGCGCTTGCGCCGCTTACTATTCAGTCACATACAAGGCTGCAGCGAGCCGCCCCGGTAGGCGGGCGTGGCTTCAGGTCCGCAGTCAGCGTTCCAATGCAGCGACACGACGATAAACCGGGGACGGTAGATACTCACGTGGCGGTACACGTCTCCTCCCGGGGAGGTGTCGAGGCTGTTGACGTCGTAGGAGATGACAAGCCTGGTGGACGTTGAGTACTCCGGGTGAACGTGGGCGTTGTAGGCGTAGACATCGGCGTCGTGATAAAGCCCCGAACCGCCGCTCTCGCGTGTCACATAGAGCGTGGTCGCGGGTCCGAACGGGCCCGTCGGTGACGGACCAAACCGGCCAACCAGGCGGTCGCTGAATCCCTTGCCGCCGTGCATCGTGGTGAGCATGAACGTGCCGTCGCGCAGCCGGTGGACCGAAAGTTCAGCGGAGACGCGGTCGGTCACCCGGAACGATTCCGACTCCGACGATGACCATCCCCGGCCTGTCCAGTAAGAGAAGGGTTGGCGTAGATCATCTTCCGCGACGCGTGCGATGTGCAGGTACTTGTTGTCGCCGGCGGCCTCGACGCCGTATACATAGGTCCAGCCGCCGCCGGGCTGCACCCACTGTCCCCACTGGATGCCGCGTGATCGCGGGAGCAGGGTGATTGACGACGGCGCGCGCAGATCTCGGATGTCGAATCGGGCCAGTGACGATCCCACAAAGGCGAAGTCCAGCGGACCTGGCCCGGTAGACCTCCACTCGGTGAGCGGAACCTGCAGCGCCCCACCGAGATACGTTGCGGCTCCCAACCAGAACCAGTGCGTGGGATCGGCCGGTTCGATCACGGCCGCGGGGCGGTTGGCCGTCCCACCGACGATAGTGGACCACCTCTCGGCGTCACGGACGACGAACGAATTGTGCACGAACACCGCGTCGGCTGGTCGGGTCGGCGGGGTGATAGGGCCGAGGAACGTGTCGGAGAACGCGAAGAGCTCCCGCCCGTCGGGCAGAGACGTCGTCCAGGTGGAATCCCCGCCGGTCCACCCGTTGCCGGAGTTCGCGTAGTTGGTCAGAGCGGTTTCCAGGCAGCTGAGGGGCGCCGAGCCGATGAACACCGGTGCGCGGCACGGCACCGGCCATGGGATGAACAGACCCAGCGCGACCGCCGTCATGACCAGAATGGCGAGCAACCGCCCGGCCCGCCACGTCGATCGGCGCGGCTCGGT
The DNA here is from genome assembly GCA_963730415.1 of uncultured Actinomycetota bacterium. Classification (GTDB taxonomy): domain Bacteria; phylum Actinomycetota; class Actinomycetes; order Mycobacteriales; family Mycobacteriaceae; genus Mycobacterium. The sequence goes on from CAVSSC010000033.1 coordinate 119,117, forward strand.
GACGGGTCGGCTCACTCGCCGGACCAAGCAGAACCGCAGTTGCTGCTGGCCAATCTGGCAAATCCGGTCAGCACCATCACACGATAAGCCAGTCCTGGGGTCAGCAACAGCGGTCAGCCGATCAGTGCGGCTGCGACGAGATGGTCACCACCAGAACTGATTTAGTGGTGAACGGCTTCTGAAGCCTATGCCGCTGTCGCTTTGCGTCGCACGGCACAGGCGACCGGTATTGGGCAGTCGGTTTTCTCATCGGCCACCGTTGTATTAAATGTGCTGATAACTGACCGTGACCTGGGAAGGACCACGACCGACATCGATAGTGACGTCGTGGCGATCACGCAACTGGTGAATCTCTACGGGCTGGCGGTGGACAGCCAACGATGGGAACTATTCGACCAGATCTTCGCCCCCGATGTCGATGCCGACTACGGCGCGACGTCGCACTGGACCGATCGTGAACAGTTCAAGTCTGACTTTGCGGCGTTTCACGATCCTTTCGATTCCACCCAGCACACTATGTCCACCCATCTGATTCACGTCGACGGGGACGGCGCGCAAAGCTTCTGCAACGGTGGCTGGCGCCTGGTGCGCAAGGCCGCCGGCGGCAGCCCGCTCTGGGACGGCACCGGTTGGTATGCCGACACCCTGCTGCGCACACCCGGCGGCTGGCGTATCACTCGCCGGGTGTGCCGCATCACCTGGTGGACCGGCAACCCGTTCGTCAACGAAACGATCTCCGGGGTGAAATTCGAACTGACCACCACCGTACTGCGACGCGAAGCCGACGCCGGGGGCGTCGGTGTCCTCACTGAACTGCTGAAATAGCTCCGCCGCGGTTGGTACGCCGGTCAATCGAGTTGGTCGCCCGAGCGTGCGTTGGCTTGCACTGCATCGCCCGGGTACTGCTCGCCGGAGAGTTCTTCCGCGCCGACCTCGGCGACACCCTGATCGCCTGGTGGAGCGGCCACGGTGAGCGCGTCGCCGGGCTGCTGCTGTCCGACCAGCTCATCCTGACCGACCTCAGGGAGGTTACGATCGCCATTGGGCCCACCGCGCTTCGCCGACTTTTTCTTCGGTGTTTTCTGCGGCGCCGGCGCGACCGTGCGTACCGCGGCGCGATGACCGTTGGACGTCAACCCCGCAGACTCGCCGACTATCTCGATGGCCTTCTCGGTATACACGCGGTAGCCGAAATTCGGTAGGTACCCATGGATCTCGGGCGTGTCGAGATCGCGCATGAACTGCAGTATCTCGCGGCTGAACACCTGGCCGGGCACCAGGACCGGAAATCCTGGAGGGTAGGGCGTTACGTAAGTCGCCGACACGATGTCGACTCCCGCGTCCAGCCGTTCATCAATCTGCTCGCCGGTGAGGTATTCGCAATTGGTGTCGTCGTAGGACAGGTAGAACGCTCGGCGGACATCCCCTTCGGGCGTCGGCTCGCTTCCGCTGTGATCCAGGAACGCGGGGTGGAAGCCGCTGAAATCGGGAAGGGGCAAAGACATTTCGGTAAGCCGATAAACCGCCTGCTCGAAGTGTTCGCGCTCACCAAGACTCATCTCGGAGATGTTTTGGTCGAGCTCGCGGGCGATGTTGACAAGAACTTCCACCAGGAAAGCGACCGAGCTGCGCGTGGTGCCGATATTGGTCATGAACAGCACGCTGTTGCGCGACGTCTTGTTGATCTGAATTCCGTAGCGGTCCATCAGCTGCTGGCGTTTGAATGTGTCTCCGTCGTAGCCGGTGTGGCCGATGAACAAGGTGATCCTCGACGGATCGAGCACGAACTCGTCCTGATCCCAGGCCGCCATCATGTTGCGCAGCCCCGAGCGCAGCGGCTGGGCGATGGCCGACGGCCGGAAGCGCTCCGGGATCAAATCAGAAGTGCGAAGGCAGCGCATGTACTTGCTGAGCAAGGGATGGTTGTCGATCGCGTCGCGCAACTGCATCGCATTTTCAATCTGCCGCTGCACCAGTTCGACACCTTCCAGCGCCACCTGTCGGCGACCGAGGTCCAACGACGCGAGGATCTGGTAGTTGGGCGAGGTCGAGGTGTGCGCCATGTAGGCCTCGTGGAACGGCTCTGCGACTTTCTGGTCGAAGTCCTGATCGAAGACATGGATCATCGATCCCTGCCGCAGTGCGGTCAGCGTCTTGTGCGTCGACTGGGTGGCATACACCCGCACCCGGGCCCTTGCCGGGTCGGGAATGAGGCGACGGTCCAAAAGGTCGTCGTCGCTAGGTGTATCGGCGCCTCGATCGTGTCGGGCAGCCAGATACTCCTCGTAGCGGCGCTTGTAGTCGGGGTCCTGCAGCCGCTCTCGCAACGCCCGCGCCGACGCCATCGCGGTGCGAGTCCGATAGACCGGGTGAAAACGTGCGAACGCGAACCATGCCTCGTCCCACAAGAACACCAGATCGGGCTTGATGGCGAGGCACTCCTCCATGACACGCTCGACGTCGTAGACGATCCCGTCGAAGGTGCAGTTCGTCAGCGACATCATTTTGACGCGGTCGAGCTTGCCGGCGCGCCGCAGCGCCAACAATTTTGACTTGATCTCGCGCAACGGCACCGCACCGTACATCGAGTACTCGTTGAGCGGATAGGCCTCCAGATAGACGACATTCGCGCCGGCGAGCATCATCCCGTAGTGATGTGACTGGTGGCAGTTACGGTCCAGCAGCACGATGTCGCCGGGCGCCACCAACGCCTGGGTGACGATCTTGTTAGCCGTCGAGGTTCCGTTGGTGACGAAGTACGTGTGGCGCGACCCGTAGGTTTGCGCCGCGAGCTGTTGTGCTTCGCGCAGGGGCCCGGTCGGCTCGAGCAGTGAGTCAAGACCGCCGCACGTCGCCGACGTCTCGGCCATGAACACGTCCAAGCCGTAAAAGCCGACCATGTCTCTGATCCAGTGCGAGTTGACGATCGACTTACCCTGCGAAATCGGCAGGGCGTGAAAGACACCCGTGGGCCGGTGACTGTACTCCTTGAGCGCGCTGAAGAACGGGGTACGGTAGCGCGCCGCCACACCCTGCAGGATCGACAGGTGAAGCTCGAGCATGCCTTCCCGAGCATGAAACACTCTGCGGAAGTACTGGCCCAGGCGCCCGGCAATGTCCTCCACCTCGATCTCGGTCATGAGGTAGAGGTCGAGTTCGGGCCGCAGCTTCGCCAGGGAAATCGCGAGAATCTGCGCGCGTTCATCGGGCGACTGGTGATCGGCCAACTCGTGCGACACCGCGGTATCGACGAACTCCGACAGGGTCGACAGGTCCCGGGTCGATTGGTGCGAAAAACGCCGCCGGATCACCACCGCTTGCAGGTTGACGTTGAACCGTGCCGCGATGAGAGCCTCGTCTCCGCTGGACACCACCACGAGCTCGTAGACGAATTCGTCGTCGGGGCGTCGCCATTTGCGCACCTCGTTGCGCAGCGCCCGTTCCTGGTCTTCGGTCATCCTTTCGACGACGAGCACTTCGAAATAGGGACGGTCGCGCTGCGTCGCCGGTTGATGCTCGAGCTGACGCGGATCAGACGGAAACATGTCCAGGTCGTCGGCACCGGCATTGTCCACGTCCCCTGAGCGGTACGACTCCGTGGTCAGCGCGCGGTTGATCCGCCCAACCTCTTGCGCGAACTTGTCATAGCTGCCGGCGGCAAAAAGTCGTTGAACTCGGGCGAATTGGGGCGAGCCGGGATAGGCAAAGTAGGGCTCTACTGTGCTCAGTCGAGCCAGTAATTCCTGGCAGGCGCTCACGCACTTTTCTTTCAAGTCTCCCGCGGTGGTCGGACGCGTGAGCCGATCAGCGGCTTCCTCCAATCGGCACCACGAGTCACTGCGGACCTGCCACAGACTGTTGTAAGCGCGCAAGTGTTCTGTCATGACGGCCCTTTCCCGAGTCGCGGCGACTCCTCCGCCCCGGTACGTCGGTCAAGATTCGCAGACCCAATCCGCCCGTTGGTGACCAGAAGGCAAACAATGAGCGTCCGTCACGTGACAGCCGCAACAGACATCGGTAACGCGGTCTTGGCGAGGGTGTGGCGTCGCGATGCTTCGATGACGGTGCCTTCGCCGGGCGAGCACCAGAGCCGTCAGGTCGATACGACGGTTCAACGTTCGCGGATGGCGGTGAAGAAACTTGGTGCGCAACAGTCGATCGAAGATCGGCGGTAGTCCTTGGAACGGCCGTCCATATTCGTTGGCGGCCTTATCCACTAAGTCGACATTGGTGACCTTCCAATGCCGTTCGACGAGAAAGCCTTTGGTGTTAGCGCGGGGATCGTCATACCACAGATCAGCAACCGGCGGCTGTGTACCGTCTTGGCTGATGGCGGGCATGTTGTCGGCGAACTCCTGTACCTCGCCTGACTCTGGCCCTAGTTCGGCGGCTATCTGGCTGCCTACAGCCGACAACTTGTGCATCCTCTCGAACAGCGCGTCCTGGGCAGCGCCAGGCAGATACGGCAGCAAGCCCTCGAGCGCCCACGCCGTCGGTTGGTCGGGGTCGAAGCCCGCCGCGATGAGCGCGCCCACTAGCCCTTCCGCAAGTCGGTGGCGATGGTGAAACGTAGCGTTGACGGCACAGCGCCCTGCCGGTCAAGGACCTGCTGTTTGAACTCCAGCACTCGCGGCTGATCCACTTCGAAAACTGCGTAATCCGACGGCCATCCCAGTCGGTATGCGCGGCAATCCAATCCGACCGCCAAGATGACAGCCTGTCGTGATCCGGACTGGCCGGCGCGAGTGAAAAAGTGGTCGAAGAACCGGGTTCGTACCCCCACCCAATGTGCATTGAAGGCGGCCGCGCTGATCGTATCTGTGTTGGTCACTGCTGCAATGAGATTCGGCTTACCAGCGGCGGTTACGAAGCCAGCGGCGAAATCGTCGTTCGCCAAAGGTGGGTCTAGCGCGGCATCGAGGGCACGCGCTGCACAGACAGCCAATGCTGTAAAGCCGACACTCGTCACGATGTCCCAGGTATCGCCGGCAGTTCGGGGCATAACAGCCTCCCATCATGGTCGTCAACTGGGAGATGCGAACGTGTGCAAAAAGGTCGCGTCAGCATTTTGTTCGCTTAGCTAATTACATCGTACGCCGGGTCTTGAGCGAACGCCTCGTTGCCAGCACCGCCAGGTCTGATCCGCACACGGCACAGACGTTTTCCATCCCGCGAGACCCCTCGTGAAACTGCGGTAGCGTCGTGGCCGTGGAAGCGGAACCAGCCCATGAGACTATTGCGCCCGAGCTGTCGAGCGGGCCGAGTCCGGCACTGGCTCCTGATTCCGTACCGCCCCCTCACCGCTGGGGTTTGGGCGCCTTCCTGCTGGTCGAGCTGGTCTACCTGCTCGCCTCGGCCTCCTTCGCCGTTGTCCTGATCGGTGCCGGTCCGTTGTCGGCTGGAAAGCTGGCCCTGGCCCTAGCCGTCCCGACGGTGATTGCAGCCGGGCTGGCCATGCTCATCACGAAGCTCCGTGGTAACGGCCCGCGAACTGACCTACGGCTGCGCTGGTCGTGGCGAGGGTTGCGGCTGGGACTGATGTTCGGTTTCGGCGGGCTGTTGGTCACGATACCGGCTTCGCTGGTCTACACCGCGATCGTCGGACCAGACGCAAACTCCGCCGTGGGCAGGATCTTCGGCGGTGTCCGGACCTCCTGGCCATGGGCGGTGGCCGTGTTTCTCATCGTGGTACTCGTCGCGCCGCTGTGCGAAGAGATCGTCTACCGCGGGCTGCTCTGGGGGGCAGTGGATCGGCGGTGGGGGCAGTGGGTTGCACTCGTGGTAACCACCGTCGTGTTCGCACTGGCCCATTTCGAGTTCACCCGAGCCCCGCTGTTGGCAGTCGTGGCCATCCCGATCGCCTTGGCGCGGTTGTACTCCGGTGCTCTGTTGGCCAGCGTCGTCGCGCACCAGGTGACCAACCTATTGCCGGGGATCGCATTGATGCTTGGCCTGGTTGGCCTCATTCCGTCTCACTGAGCAAGCTCATGGGTTGTCGAGGACGCGCTCATGATGTTGTCGGACATGACAGATGTGGCCGACGTTGGGTGTTCCCGGCGCGCCGGTCTCTGAGATTGTGAAGTGTTGGAAGGAGACGTCATGAAGGTCATTAGTTTCGAAGAGCACTACAGGCTTCCGGCCATAGCCGCAGAACGCAACGAAGCAATCGATTCGGCAATGCAGCTACTGAGGAAGGCGGGTTACAGCCGCCCGGGAGCGGAAGGGGAATGGCCAGCGGGCATCAATGATCTGGGCGAGGGGCGGATCGTCGCGATGGACGCCGCAGGTATCGATGTGCAGATCCTCTCGCACACCGTCCCGGGCCCAGAAACCCTGGAGCCGTCAGTGGCGGTGGAGCTGGCCAGGCAGGCCAATGACGCCGTGGCGGCTGCGGTCGCCAAGCACCCTGACCGGTTCCGCGGCTTTGCTACCTTGCCGATGCGCGATCCTGCGGCAGCCGCCGGCGAGCTCGAACGCGCCGTCCGCGAGCAGGCCTTTGTGGGCGCCCTGATCAACGGCCACGTCAACGGGCGCTACCTCGACGACACATTCTTCTGGCCGGTTTTCGAAAGCGCTGAAACGCTGGACGTGCCAATCTATTTGCATCCCACCGTGCCGCCGCAGCCGGTTATCGACGCCTGCTACGGTGGCTTTGACCAGCTTGTATCGGCGAGGTTGGCAGCTGCCGGGGCCGGCTGGCACATCGACACCGGGATCCACTGCCTCCGATTGATCCTGGGCGGGGTTTTCGACCGGTTCCCGAGACTGCAGATCATCGTGGGTCACCAGTTCGAAGCACTGAGCTGGATGGGGTGGCGGGCCGACTATTCGTTTCCAGTGAACGAGAGTGGCCTGAAACGCACCATCAAGGAATACCTTCGGGAGAACTTCTACGGCGGCATTCTCGCCGGCGATTTCTTCACCCAAGACCCCGGCGCGGTGGATCCCAGTTGGAGTCTGTCCTTCAACGCCTATCTGGCCATGGTCAACGTAATCGGCATCGACCGTATTGTCTTCACCGCCGACTATCCCTACGGGAACATGAAAGCCGCACGGGAATTCCTCGATCAGATGCCTATCAACCCCGCCGACAAGGACAAGATCGCCCACCTCAACGCCGAACGCCTGCTCGGGCTGTGAGTCCGAAGGTGGCACAGCCAGGACGTTGCGCAACGCTTAATCGGTGCGCCGAATCGTATTAATCCCGAGCAGTTCCGCCAGTTGCGCCGACGAATAACCGCCCGCCTTCAGGCCGTTCCGAACTGCTGCACGCGCCGCACGCGCCAATGACGCATTCAGTGGCGCGGTGATGCCGTGTCGGTGAGCGAGGCGGACGATCTCTCCGTTGAGGAAGTCGGTCTCCACGTTGCCAGTGTTGCGGCTCAACGACTGCCAAGTGGAGTTGCTGGGTCCGGCATCCCATCCGGGTACCGGACGTATGGTCGGTCCGTCCGCCCGCGCCGCCGTCGATGTCTCAAACGCGACGAATTCGATTCCCGCTTGCCGCAGCACATTTTCGCCTTCACTGCGGACCGCGGCGACGACCTCGCTCGCCTCGGCCGCGTCGGCGGTGAGGGCACCCACGGCGTTGGCGAGGTTACTCAGTAGCTTGTTGTACTTCCAGGGCGCGACGTCATCGGGAATACGCACGTGAATTCCCGCCGGACCCCAGCTCTCGGCGAGCCCCCTCAATAGGACGGCGTCCTCCCGCGTAGCGATCGACGCGGGCCAGCGTGCGATATGAAATTGGCCGACCACCGGCCACGCCCGCACAATCGCCTCACCAGGCTCGAGGTGCACGGCAGGCAGCCAGACGCAGATACCGAATACCCGACCGAAATAGCGCAGCGATTTCTCCTCGGCGGCAACGCCGTTGAGTGCGGTCATCGCCGGTAGGCGCTCGCCGGCGGTCCCGACGACACCTTGGGGGCCATGAACCGGCTGATCCACCCATTCCTGCAACGCCGCGTCAAGTTGCTGGGTCTTGGTCGCGAAGACCAGTACGTCGCGGTCATTCAACCCAACATCCTCGGGCCGCGACGCGGTGGTGACCGCCGTGCGGAATGTGCCGTCGGGCGTTCTCAGCGTTAATCCTTCGGTCGCCAGGACCTCGGCGTGCCGACCCCGTGCCATCAACACCGCGGGAATACCGGCCCGTGTCAGCACTGCGCCCACAGTGCCGCCGATAGCACCGGCGCCAATGATCACGTATCGGTGGTTGTGTTGAGGGGGCAATTGCCGCGCCTTCCATCGGTTCTCAGTCGTTACGCTATGCGCGAGGTTACGTCGCCTCCATTAGTGTCACGTGGGCTGGATCGTGGACCAGCCCCGCAGCCGCGCCCGTGACCAAGGCGAGCTTGGTCAAATGCTGGAGCGGGTGGTTAACTGCGACCGTGCACAGAGAACCGGTGCTGGCGCGACGCTTCTTCGATCGATTCGAGCCGGTGCATGCCGTGACTTATTTCGCGCCAGAGGCGCGGGCGGCGTTGGACGGGCTGGGTTACCGGGGTTTCTGGATGGGCTACTTCGCCGCCAGATCGGCGCCACTGGGCATTGTGCCGCGGGAGCTGGTGACCGCGATCTTCTATAACTTCGCCCCCGAGCGGGTCGCGAAGGCGTTGCCGGCGGCGTGGGAGGTCGCCGGTCCGGAAGCGGCGCTGCGTGCCCGGCAGGACTCCGCCGTCGCGGCGCTGCGCCGCTATCGCCTGACCGCAGATGAGAACGTTGGTGTCGCCGCGGAATTAGCGGGAAAGGCGGCGCGCCAGGCACCGCTCGACGGACGGCCGCTGTTCGCCGCCAATCTGGCGCTGCCGTGGCCGGACGACCCGCTGGCCGCGCTGTGGCATGCTACGACGCTGCTTGCGCGAGCAGCGCGGCGACGCGCACGTGGCGGTACTGACCGCCGCCGGTATCTCCGGCCGGGAATCCAATGTGTTACATGCCGCGGCGGGCGGCGTCCCTCGCGACTACATCGCGCGCACCCGCGATTACGACGAGACGGCGTGGCGTCACCACGAACAACGGCTGGCCGAGCGGGGGCTGCTCAACGATGACGGGTCGCTGACCGCGGCCGGGCGGGAACTCAAGGACTACATCGAGTCGACAACCGACACGCTTGCCCTGTCAGCGCTCGACGCGCTCAGCGACGACGAGGTGGAGACGCTGTTCCAAGCGCTCACTCCCATCACCCGCGCCGTGATCGCCAGCGGCGATGTCCCCGCTCTCACTCCGATGACGTTGCGCCGCAACGAATTACACGACGACAGCGCGCATTTGGTCTCTACCTAACGGCGCAAATCGATTCCGTTGGAAAGACGCCTTTGCGCGACGCAGCGGCACCGCTCCACTATCGGTCTGGTCGTCGAACAACCAACGACATCAGCTGTCCCGCATCGGAAACAGTCAACTCAACGCAGCAATCCACCTGGCCGGTAGGAAACGCCGGCGCCTGCGCCGGATTGGCGTTGGGTGCTGCGGGTTACCCTGGGCCCATGAGCAGCCAGCGAGTGCCCGGTGGGGTGGTGCACAAGCTGCCCGCGGATCTGCGCGAGTCGCTGATCGCCAACGCTACGGCGCTCGGTGCGTGGAAGGACATCACGCCCTTGGCCCGCAACGAGTTCATCTGCTGGGTCGAGGATGCCAAGCAAGAGGCGACCCGAAACCGCCGCATTCGCCGAACGCAGGAGGAGCTGGTGGAAGGCCAGCGCCGGCCTTGCTGCTGGCCAGGGTGCAAGCACCGCGAGCGCACTGGCAGGTAAACGCTCGCCGCTGCGCGTTCGGAAAAGTCGGACGTCTGTTACTGGGCCAGCGGCTTGTAGAACACCAAACCGTTGCCTTTGTTGTCGTAGACCACGGCGCGACGTTCGTGTGCGTCGTCGTAGGGGCGTTTGACGATGCCACCACCACTGGCCTCAACCGCCTTCGCCGCGGCGTCGACATCAGCGGTCTTGATACCGACGACGACCTGGCCGGGTATGGGATGGTCCACTGCAGTCGCCAGCGCGAGGGTGACCGGCCCACCATCGAGGGCTGCGAAGTGGGCTCCGTCGCGGAACTTCAGCGACATGCCCAGGGTCTCGCTGTAAAACCGGATCGATTCATCCAGGTCGTCGGTCGACAAGATGATCATCTTGACTTCGTGCTCGCCCATGGCGCCTCCTGTGGCTAGATCGCTTCCAGACTAGGCCGGGACTGCACTGGAGTGGCGATCGGCGCCCTGAGCGCGAACCGGACCGCGGCGAGGACCATGACGTTTTCTGCGGCGCAGAGATTGTCCGCTCCGTAGACGCTGGAATGCACAAGACCCATCCCGGATGCCTGCCAGGAGTAGAAGCACTGCGCTATAACGACTTCCAGGTGCAGTCAGCCTGGTTGGGGGCGGTCGCGAATCGGGAGCCCGGCGGACTAAGTTTAGGCGCTACCGGGTGTGACCGCTTGGCCCTCAACGTGATCCATCGGCGGTCCATCCCCGTGCCCCGCATCGCGGTCGGCCACGGCGGTAGCCAGTGCCTTACCACCTTGGATTGTCCCGACAATATCTACTTCGTCGTTGACCGTGAAAGGTGAAGCAGCGGTGGCGGGTTGGTTGCCGCCTTTAGTGATGACGGTGGTGTTGGCGGTAACGAGGTAGGTCTGGATGTACCCGTTGGCGCTGCGCGCGGTAACCGAGTCCGCCGACACAGCAATCAGGGTTCCCTCCTGACTCACCGGCTGCGGGGCCTGTGGCGGCCCGTGGGTCGTCACAGCCGCAGTGGCCGTTGCCTTTTCGGCCTCGGCCGCATTGACCACCAGCACTGCCAAGGTCGCGGCACACAGCATCGACGCAGACGCGACGACACATATCATCGTGGAGCGGGACATTCTGCGCCGGGCACGCGGAGCGGTGAGCGATCGTGTTCGCTGGGGTAATTCGGTCACGCGGTGCTTGGCGCCCATGGTCGGTCTCTCTTCCTGCGGTTTTGCGCCGAGGATCTCGACGCGCCTACCGAGTCAGGTCGTTGCGGGTGATTTACCCGAAGGGCTACGCCGCTAAACCGCGCCGGGTCTCGGGCCCACCGTCGTGTCCGTCCACGACCGCCCCCAGCTCGGCGAGATGATCCGAGACGAGCGGGCCAACGCGGTGCCGTGCGAGGTCACACTGGGAGCCCGCCCGTCCTTGGCCAGCTGTCAGCCCTTGGCGAGGGTGAATTGCGCGACGTCCGTGTAGCCCTCGCGAAACAGATCGGCGCAACCGGTCAGGTATTTCATGTACCGGTCGTAGACCTCTTGGGACTGGATTGCGATGGCCTCGTCGCGGCGCGACTCGAGGGCGGCCGCCCAGTTGTCGAGGGTGCGTGCGTAGTGCAGGCGCAGCGGCTGAACGAGCTTGACAGCGAAGCCGGCACGCTCCGCGTGCTCCACAACGCCCTTCGCCTGTGGAAGGTCCCCGCCCGGGAAGATCTCGTCCATGATGAACTTCATGAACCGCAGCTTGGTCATGGTGATGGGCAGCCCTCGCTCGGCGAACTCCTCATCGCTGGGCTTGATGATGGTGTGCAGCAGCATCACGCCGTCAGCAGGGAGCGCCTCGTAGGCCATCTTGAAGAAGTCGGGGTAGCGGTCACGCCCGAAGTGCTCGAAGGCGCCGATCGACACAATACGGTCGACTTTTTCATCGAACTGCTCCCAGCCCTGTAGCAGCACGCGCTTGCTTCGTGCGGATGGATGCTTGTCGAGACGTTGTTCTACGTGTGCCTGCTGATTGTGGCTCAGCGTCAGGCCGACGACATTGGCGTCGTAACGCTCGAGCGCACGGGTGATGGTGGTGCCCCACCCGCACCCGATGTCGAGCAGCGTCATGCCCGGTTGCAGATCCAGCTTGCCCAGCGAGAGGCCGATCTTGGCGATCTGCGCCTCTTCGAGTGTCATGTCGTCACGTTCGAAGTAGGCGCAGCTGTAGGTCCGCGTCGGATCTAGGAAAAGCTTGAAGAACTCGTCAGATAGGTCGTAGTGCGCTTGTACATCCTCGAAATGCGGCTCCAAGCTGACGGTTTCGCTGGGTTTTTCGGGCAAGACACAACCTCTGACGTTGATTTTTATCGGGCTTAGGCGGCGTGCGATCGAACCCGATCGACTTGCTGACGTCCTAAGTGTATCCGGCCGGTTAACACCGCCCTGGCGGTGAGTTCGTATCGGGGGTGATGCCGGTCGTAATACCTGCGACCATAGGGTTCACTTTCCGCCATGATGCGACTGGGTCGCGAAGGACCGGATGGGCCCCGGTGTGAGTGACACGGCACGATAAGAGGTCGAACCGGAGCACCACCTACCCGATATCCGATATCGGCAAATCCTTTGCAGTGCAGGGTAACTCGCGACCGTCCTAAATGCTCCAGTAATGAGCTCGATCAACTTATCGCGCCTGCACCAAGTTGTTACGCCGGCGTATTCATGGGCAAGCCCTGGCAGGCACGATGGAGTCGAGTGCACCACGATGTGGCGGGTTGACTGGTTTTGCCACCCTGGGACACGATGGCCGCAAACCCTAGCGGTCAGGGAAGGTGGGGAGTCGGAATGGCTGACATCAGCATGTTGATCCTCGCCGACCATGACTGGTTCCGCGACCAATTCGCCAGGCTGGACTATCTGCAGGCGCAGACACCCGCTGACCAGGCCGCCCTCCAGCGGGTATGGCGTCCCCTGGCCGACAAGCTGGACGTACACGCCTACATCGAGGAGAGAATTTTTTACCCGCAGCTGCTCAAGCGGGGCACCGACGATGCGGAAGGCGAGACGCTCGATGCCATCGGTGATCACAACGACATTCGCGACGGGGTGCGCGCCGCCAACGCGGCTCCGGTCGGCACTGAACAGTGGTGGGCGGCGGTCGGCCGTACCCGACAGGCCAACGACGACCATATGGGCGAAGAGGAGCGGGAAGGACTGTCTGACTTCCGTCGTAATGCCCCAACCGGCCTTCGCGAAGCGCTCGGACGGCAATACAGCGAGTTCATGGCTGAGCATCCCACCACCAAAGGATTGCTGATCACCGACCGCGACCCCCGACGCTATGTCGAGAATCTTGAGAGCACCCCCCAGTCCAAACCCACGGACTTTTCGCTTCGTATCGGCAGCCTCAAAGGCAAATGAGCTGCGGCCCTGAACGCACCAACGTGTGCCCGATAACACTGATCGGCGATGGTGGCGGCTCAATGCCGTTCTTGTGCGTGCCGGCGACGCGCCTCTAGCTGGCGTTTGTGGGAGACATGCGATCGGCCTTCGGTTGATGGACACCAAGGGCGGTTGGGGGCGTAACTTGTTCGGCCCGCGAGAGTTCTGGGTACGCCAAATGTCGATGAACACTCGACGCCGACGGAGGAAATGGGCACGTAAAGAGATCAGAGTCGCCGACCCGGCGATGCGCCAAACCATCGTGGGCACCGCGATCGGCAACTTCATGGAGTGGTACGACTTCGGGATCTACGGCTACATCGCCACCACGATCGCCCAGGTGTTCTATCCCGGCAATAGCGTCAACCCGGTCCACCTCATCGCCACCTTCAGCACACTCGCAGCGGCGTTCGTGGTACGCCCGCTCGGCGGGTTCATTTTCGGTCCGCTAGGCGACCGCATCGGACGCAAGAAGGTTTTGCTGATCACAATCCTGCTGATGACGGTAGGCACGACCACGACCGGCTTGCTGCCCGGCTACAACACCATCGGCATCTGGGCGCCGATCCTGCTTGTCGCGGCCCGCATTCTTCAGGGCTTGTCGACAGGGGGCGAGTACGTGGGGGCGATGACCTATGTCGTTGAGCGGGCCCCAGACCACAAACGCGGCATGATGGTCGGGTTCTTGCCGTTGGGCAACCTGGTCGGGTTCGTGCTCGCCGGGTTGCTGGTGACTGCGCTGCAGACCTGGCTGCCGGAGCGCGACATGCTGACCTGGGGTTGGCGGATTCCGCTGCTGCTTGGCGCGCCTTTCGGCCTGGTCGCACTCTATTTGCGGCTGCGGCTCGAGGAGTCACCCGCCTACGAGGACGCAAGCAATAGCGCGCATGCGTCGGGCGACCACGGCCGGCAGCAATTTCGGCGCACAGTCGTGGAGCAGTCGAGGCGCCTGCTGATCTGTGCGGCTCTCGTGTTGACCTCTCAAGTCGCAGACTTCATGCTCACCGGATATTTGCCGACGTACCTCAGGCTATTCGTGCGCGTTGGGCACACCGCGGGACTGGTGATGATCGTGGTGACGCTGGCAATCCTGATGGCTACGGTGGTGTTTGTCGCGAAGTTGTCCGACCGCATCGGCGTCAAACCGATCATGTGGACGGGCTGCGGGCTGCTCGTCGTGGGTTCGATCCCGGCGTTCCTGCTTATCCGCTTTGGCGGTATCTATCCGCTGATCTTCGTTGGTGTGCTGCTGATCGGACTGATGGAACTGTGCTTCGACAGCACTTCGCCCGCCATGCTGCCAGCACTGTTCCCCACCAACGTGCGCTACGGGGCACTGGCCATCTCGTACAACATCTCGATATCGGCCGTGGGCGGTACCACCCCGCTGATTGCTCAAGCGCTGATATCCGGCACCGGCAATGTGATGGCGCCGGCCTACATGCTGATCTTCGGGGGCCTGGTGGGCGCGATCACTCTACTGTTCACGCCGGAGGTCGCTGGCAAGCCGTTGCCAGGGTCTGGGCCGGCGGTCGAAAGCGAGCGGGAGGCTCGCCAGCTCGCCGACGACATGACGTAGCGGGCCGGTCAGGGCACCGCTAGCCGTGAAGACGCGGGTTTACAGGGGTCCCCGATTTTCGCCTAGCGCGGTGAGTTCGGCGTGGGTGGGTCGGACCATAATCGTGGCCCCACGTCGGGGAGGGTTGCCAGTTAGCCGGTTGGCGAAGGAACCGTCGTCCGGTGGTCGGCGGCGGCGGTGATGCGTTGCAGCGCGTCGCCGAGGGCGTCGACCGTCTTGCTGTGAGCCATGTCTCCACGATAGCCCTTGCTTGTGCGCGCAAGCAAATATAAGCTTGTTGGCGCAAGCAAGTGATTAGGCAAGGCGACTACGCATGAGCACAAGGATTCTCGCCCTGGTCGGCAGCCTGCGCGCCGGCTCCTACAACCGCCAGCTCGCCGAGGCCGCGGTCAAGCACGCCCCCGACGGCACCGATGTCGAGATCTTCGAAGGACTGGATGGGGTCCCGTTCTACAACGAAGACCTCGACCGGCCCGGGATGTTCGCCTTCAACGCTGCGGTGCTGCTGGCGGGCTTTCGACTGACCGGCTTGGCCTGGTCGGAGCTGTGTTTCTTGGTGCTGCCGCCGATGAAGGCCGGCTCCGGGGCTGTTCTCACATTCTTTGCCCTCAACCGGATGGCCCTCAGGCCAGAAGTGGCCGCCGCCGATTCGCTACCGGGATATGCGCATGTCGCTCTTGACCGCTGAACCGCCACTGGCGGGCGCTGCCTTGTCAGCAGCCGCGTACGAAGCTGCCTTCGCGATGACGGTGCCTCCGAAGGTCATCGCGGCTAACCGCTCTCAGTTAATGTCGCTGGTCGCAACAAACACGCTGGGTCAACACACCCCGTCGACTGCGGCCGTCGAGGTCAGTTACGGGGAGATGTGGGCACAAGATGCCAGAGCAATGTATGGCTACGCCGACGAATCGGCGATCGCGTCGCGACTGGCTTTTGGCCCGTCACTGATCAGCCGTGCCGCCGGACTAGCGCTGTCGTCGTTGGAACCCGTTAGGGCGCTTCACCGTCCACCCATGTGGCCGGACATTGAAGCGAGCGCTGGCCAGGCAGTCCCACTTGGCGCGTTATCGGTGCCACGGACCTGGGTGAAAGCAGCCGAGGCATGCTGAAAGGAGAAGCCGCATTGTCGATCGCAAACCACCAGGTGATCACGAAAATACTGGTCAGCGTCGCCATCGCTGTCGTCTCCTGGGTCGGGGGAGCAGCACCGGCCAGCGCCGATCCGAACACGGCCAGCACCGACCCGAATCCGTTCGGCGCTCTCAGCTGTAGCTGCCAGAAGACCGCTCCAGCCGGCAGCACGGCTCTGAAAGAAGAGATAGATCAGGGAATCCGGAACGGTCTCTCTGCCGGATAGCGAGGGTTATCGCAGCGATCTTTAAGCGGACGTCGCTGACTGTCATCAGATAGATCCGCTCGGTCTGTCTGAAGCGAGCCGGTCCGCAGGGCCTTGGCGGCCACAGAACTTGGCTGTTGCGTTCATGATGGACCAATCCTGTCGCCGTTAGGATCCTGCTTCGTGCGACGAATACTGGCGCTCACCGCGGTGGTGCTTGCGGCGACCATGCTGGCGGGCTGCTCCGGCGAGCGCGGGAATCCCCCGCAGTCGCGCGCGGTGGTGATCGTCTCCGGTGGAGACGCGACGACTCCGTTCACTACCCCGGACCAAGCGTGTGCCACCGGCCTGGCCGCAGGCAACACCGACACGGCGATCCGTGAATACCTGCTCAAGCACGGCTACAAGGTGTTCACCTCACCGGCGATGGCCGGCCGCGGACAGGTGGTGGACCAGACCGGCTTCGGCCCGTTCGGCGTCTGCCCGGTCACCCTGCCGGAGAACATGACCGTCAACTCCACCGGCAGCATCGACACCGCCGGCGAGCACCTGGCACGGTTCTTGACCTACCTGCACACCGACAAGGGCGTCAACGACGTCGATCTGGTAGGCCACTCAATGGGCGGGCTGTACTCGCGCGCGGCGATTCGCGTGCTGACCACTACGAACTCCCCCGTGCACGTTCGCTCGCTGACCACCATCGGCACGCCGTGGCAGGGCTCCTACCTGTCGGACTACGCGAATGACACCGTCTCACTGACCGATTGCGCCGGCGACCAGTTCTGCGAGAACGCGATGAAGGACTTCAGGACCGAGGTGCTGCACCTGGTGTCCGGCTCGGGTCGCGAGGTCAACCAGGCCTACCTGATGGGCAAGGACGGCTGGAACCAGTTCCAGGCCGGGGCGCTGGACACCATCCCGGTGGTGCTGATCGGTGGCAAGAAGTTCACGACGTCGGGGCAGGTGAACCCCATGGTGTGGCCCAACGACGGCATCGTGGCGCTGCGCAGCGCGCTGGCGGTCGACATCGCCGACCCGGTGCTGCCGCACCGGCGCTGCTACACCTTCGACGACACGCACAGCATCTACGTCTCCAACGCGGCCGGCCTGGACTGGAAGACGGCGCTCACGTGGGATCCGCAGGTCTTGGACGTGCTGCCCAGCGCCATCGAGGATGCGCCAAAAGCGCTTGAAGGGGCCAACCGTCACGGTTGCCCGACCTCATAAGGCGACGGGCAGTTCGCGGTATGCGTTAGTCATCGCTGCAGGCACTTGCGGGCGAGCTGTTTGAGCTCGTCGCGCCGGTCGAATAGTGCCCGTCCCTCAACGATCCAGCCCGCGAAATCGCGATGACGCCGCACTGGCTGCCGCGCGTACCAATCGGCCATCCCCTGTTCCCAGCACCAGTACTCGACCATGAGCGCTCGCAACACTGGTTTGGTGAGCAGCTCCTGTGCGGACGCCGAAGAAAAGATCGCGGGCAAATCAACCAACAGTGACGATGTATCTACCGAATTATCGACGTCCTTCACAGTCGGGCCTCCTCGCGGGTACACACGCAAACCGATGGCCGCAACATGGCAACCCGGTACCGGCTCATGGTCATCGAATCACCCAGACGACGCCATGGTCGAAAGTCCCTTTGTCTGAGTCGAAGTGCTCATTGACCGAAACCGCCTAGCGACAAGGCACTTGGTGATCAGTACGCCAGCCCCAACACTTCAGAATTCTTCTACCAGCGCCGCCATCAGTGCGGCAGCGACCGCCGCGGGTGCTGCCTCCGGTAATGAGCACCAAGGTCAAGAAAATTCGCGTGATTAGCCGGAGGCCGTGCGGTGAAGTCGTGGCGACCGACTGGAGTTCGCGACCTCGCGTTTGATCAACCCCAGAATCGGCGCTCGAACCTCTTTTGGTCGCCTTGCACGTCGGTCCATTTCCCGGATCCGTAGGTGTAGGGCCGTTTGGCGCCGCCACGGATGACGTCGAGCGTGCCGTCGTGGTGCTTGACGTAGGCATCACCGAACCGCATGTACTTGTCGGTTCCGCCGTCGGGGAGTGTGACGGTAACTGTCATGGTCGAAACCTCCTGGTGCGCCAGCGAATTGCCGTGCGGTAACAGGTAGGCGATGGGCCCACCTGTGACGAATGAGTGATGATGAGACCCGAACGCTGCGGGTTTTTCAGCGCATCTTCTCCGGGATTGAATTCAGCGCGTGCAGGACGTGCACGGCCAATTCGCCTGCAGCCTTGTCTCCAAGCTTCGAGTGAGTCCTGATGGTGTCCTTGACCAGTTCAAGACGTTGGACGTAGGGCGTGCGCACCGTTGGCGAAGCCATCGCGTTATCCTTTTCAGTCGAGCATGTTTCGCTCGCATACCGAGCTGCCCGTATCTATGACACTACGCCCTTTCCCGTTACTGCGGGTGGTTACCGACTTGTCACGATCCGCCAGCCCCGCATGCTCATGACGAATCGCAGACTGCCGACTGCGGTTCCCGTCTGGTGCGGGTGCGCCACCGCGCCGGCGTCGCACAGCGCTGGTCCTTCAATCGCCCATTCGCTGGTAAATACCGTGTTCAGCAACAACATTCGCGGCTCGGAAAATCATTTCGCGGGATTGAGGCCATCGGCGACTTCACGGGCATGCCGGCGCAATGCGCCCAGGGCACGAACAGCAGCGTGATGACCCCTCCCCCGGTTGGCCGCGAGCCGCCGCGGGCTACGTGCAGCGAGCGCGGCCCAAACCGAAGTCATTGCGGCACAGTGATAAATACCTTGCATGCTGCAAAGTCGACATCACCGCCAGGGTCGACTCGGCACCCTGGTTACTGTTCACCCCCGTCGGCGTGTAACCCGTCGTATCCGCCACGCAGCGGCCTTATTCAGGTTCCGTTGGCGAGGCGTGCCTCTCAAACCGCCCGGTCCGCGACGGCGCCGCATGGTCGACGACGGTGGCGGTTGTGATGGCACCCTCCTGCGGGCCGTCGGGCGCGGGGGTCTCTGGGCGCGGCCTGAGCATGCGGACCATCGGCTCTTCTGTCTGTGACCTTCGGCCATATGGGCTGACCACCAGAGGCGGTTAGGGTCGGTTTGCATAGCGACCAAACAACAAAGAAATAGGGAGATTCCGATATGACCCAAAGCGCTGAGAAGAAGACCGTGGCGCCTCGAGCGGTGGAATTGGTTGACGAGGTACGCGAATCGGCTAAAGCCGGACAGGAGGCCGCGAGTAAGGCGTTGCGTAAGTTCCGGGACACGGTCGATCAGGCCCTTCCTGAGTCCGTCCAACCGCTGCGCACGAAAATCGTCGACGCCGCCATCGAATTGGCTGACCAACTTGTCAACGCTCAGTACAAGTTCCACCGGAGCATTGTGCGAAGCGCGGACCGGGTACTGAGCAAGTCAGACGGCGGAAAAAAGTAAAGGACCGCCGCGTGAACCGCGCTGCAGGAGATCCCGATCCGGGTGGATCGATTGCAGCGCGGTTCCGGCTTTTTGGAGTCCAGGCGTTGCCGTCGGTGCTGAGCCCGCGCGGCCAAAGCCTCTCCGCGCGTTTGTCGATGTCGATGGAAGCTCCGCCATGAAGCGGATTGGAAAACCCTAGGTGACATCAGAGTTGGGACGGTGACGTGCGATTCCGACACCGGACAGAGAATTGGCAGTCGACACTTCGCCGCAGCTCGGTTCTGATCAGGTTTTTCGATTCGTCAGATCAGCATCACGCCCGGTGGTGGCGATGAAGTCGTCAAGGATGTCCACCACCGCTGTCGGGGACTCGACATGCGGGAAGTGTCCGACACCGGCGAGCACCTCAAGTCGACTCCCCGGCACGGCATCGTGAGCGGCGTAGCCGTGGGCGACAGGAATGATCCGGTCCTGCTCACCCCAAATCAGCAAGGTGGGTAATCCATAACTTAGATGGATCTTGCTGAGCGCACTGACCGCCTGGCCGCGGTAATCCACCACCGAGCGCAACGTGCGCAGGAACGCCTGCCGGGTCTGCCGATCCGACAACGACGAATAGGCGCTCCACATCTCACCGGCGCGCGGCGACTGGATCCCGGCCGACATCAGCCATGACCCCAGCTTGTTGCCGACGTTCAACACCGGCTGCGGAGCGACCACTGGTAGCACCAGCTCGGTTCCGGGTGCTGACAGGATCCGCAATATCCAGTTCAGGTCGGGGCCCAGGCCACCACTGCCGATGAGAACCAGTCGCTGGCAGTAGTCGCGATGTTGATAGGTGAACTGCATGGCCACACCGCCACCGAGTGACTGACCGACCACGGTCGCCCGGCTGATGCCTAGTTCATCGAGCAGATCACGCAGCGACACCGCGAACGCACCCAATGAATAGTCACCGCGCGGCTTGGCTGATTCCCCGTGCCCCAACAAGTCCGGTGCCACCACCCGATACTTCTTCGACAACTCAGGGATGACCGCCCGCCAGGTCGCCGAACTTCCCGCCATCCCATGAATCAACAGCAGCGCCTCACCAACCCCTGCCTCCCGATAGGCAATACGCTCACCGTGCAGATCGAGATAGTTCATCTCGCTCACGTGAACCGGTCTCCATCCGCCGGTGTCCCGGCATGCATGCGCAACGTCATAACAATCGCCCCCGCGAATCCGAGTCGATATTACCGTAACCTACGGTCCCGTAGGTTACGCCGTCGACGCGTTGAGGATGCTGGTGTAGACGATCAGCGACACCCCGGCCTCACGCGCCGCGTCGATGGCGTTGCGGTGATTGTCGAACCGCTGGCCCACCGTTGCCGTCGAGACCAGAAGCAGCGTCTCGGCGCCGGCGAACGCGTCGGTCAAGGTGCTCGGGTCGGCGAAGTCGGCGCGACGCACCGTCACACCGTCGCCCGACAGAGCGGTGAGTTTCTCGGTATCGCGACCGGTCGCCAAGATCGTGTCCGGTGGTGTGCCGGCAGCCATCAGCTGTTCGACTACGAGGCGGCCGAGCTGACCGGTGGCTCCGGTGATGACGATGGACATGGTGGTGCCTTTCGGTGGGGGTTAGTGGTTGCGAATCAACTGGGGACGTGCTGGCAGAGTTGGCGCGTGCGGCCTACTGCGTTGGGGTGGGTCGGGTGCGCAGCCGGATGACGGGGAGTTCGCGGTCGGTTTTCTGCTCGTATTTCGCGAAACGGTCTGCCGTGCTGGTGATGTGGCGCCAGGCGTGCTGGCGGGCGGTGCCGTGCAGCTGCTCGGCGCTGACCTCGATGGTGCGGCCGGCGATCTGGATCTGCACGGTGTCGGGGTGGGCGGCGAGGTTGTAGTACCAGGCGGGGTTCTTTGCCGCCCCGTTCGCGGACGCGACGATCAGCCAGCTGTCGGCGCCGTCGGGGAAGTAGGCGACCGGGGTGTGGCGTGGGGTGCCGCTCTTGGCGCCGACGGTGCTCAGGACCAGTGCCTGCATGCCCATCACCTTCTCGGCGTTGCCGCGGATCCGGTTCATGTTCCAGCGGTTCATCCAGGCCATCAGCTTCCCGCCGGGCTGGCGGGCACCGCGGGTGCCGTGGGGGGTGTCAAAGCTCATCAGATCTCTCTCCTTCTCCTCGATTGGTTGACGGTCAGCGGCGGCGGAGCCGGTACCGCTGGCCAATTCTCACGGGCCGGTGCTCCGGGCCCGCGGTCTGTTCAGGGTCGTAGCGGGCCGCGGAGTCGGGTGGTCTCGTGGCGGTGTTGGCGTACTCCGATGAGGCGGTAGGCGAGTCGGGCGGGTGCGGGTATGGCGGCGAGGAAGTCGGTTCGTTCCCGGGGGGTGGCGTCTTCGAGGAGGTAGCCCAGCACGATCAGTCGGCGTGTCAGGGGTATCGACACCAGTCCCCGTTGGCCCACCTCGTGGTATTCGGCGGCGGTGATCACGCGTTCGACGATCGGCAGGATCTCCGCTTCTTCCTCGTCGAAGTGCTCGTCGAGTCCGTTCGAGATCTGCTCCAGCAGCGTGGTCAGTGGTGTGCTGGTGTGCGCGGTGGGCGCGTCCTGCCACGCGGGCAGCGCGGTCGCGGCGTGCTCGAGCAGCACCGCGAGGCCGTGATGCTGGCTGTCCATGCGGGCGAGCAGATCGGTGTGGAACCGGGTCCGGGCCGACAGTCTCGGCCACAGCAGTTCGTCCTCGCCCAGGTGGTGGTGATGGAGCATGTCGAGAACTTCGCGGGCATGCCTGGCGACGGTGCGGGCCCGGGCGACGTCGCCGGCAGGTACCGCAGCGACGAGTTGGGGCAGCAGTGCGCATTCGCGGCGGAACATGCGGTGCACGATCACCATGTCGCTGGTGTCGCACAGCTTGGGCGCGGCGCTGGGGGCGTTCATGGCGGCCCAGGCCGCCGCGTCGATGGGCTGCTCGGGGTCCCTCCCGCGGATCTCGGCGAGGATGCGCTCGCGGGACAGTTCGGTGTTCTCGTGCTCGCGGGCGTGTGCCTGCACGTTGCTCACCAGCTCCTCTTCGGTCTCCCCGGTGAGGACGGTGCCGGACGGACCGCAGGTCAGGCTGATACTCATGGCGATACTCCTTCTAGTGGGTGTTGCGGGTCTGCGTGCGGTGCCGGGCCCGTGCTGCGCCGGACCCCTCATGCCTCTGGGGGTGGCGGCGGGCCGTGCGGCGACGGGTCCGGCTCGTCGTGGCACCGTGGATGTGGCACCCACCCGTCTGGTCGCGATACTGTCAGAATCACTGACCAAACTAGTCAATGAAGCTGACTAATGTCAAGAGGGGGTTGAAGCCCGCTGACGCCCGCCGGCCCAGGTTGGGCCGCCTGGCAAACGGGTTCCAGGGCCGACGGCTCGGCGCAGCTAGGGTTTGTGCGCGTAGGGGTCGGTGATCTCGCGGAGTTGATCCAGGATCTGGTGCAACAACGTGAAGTTGCGGGTGCCCAGGAAGGCCCTCCACTCCGCCAGGATCTCGGTGGATGTCGCCATCGCCACCTCGGCCGCCCGCCGGCCACGTTCCTCGATCACGATCAACCGGGCGCGCCCATCGGTCGGGTCGGGGACCCGGCGGACATAGCCCAAGCGTTCCAGTTGATCGACCAGCACCCCGGCGCTCTGTTTACTCATTTGCGCCTGATCAGCAAGGTCCGTGAGACGCGAACCGTCCGGGGCGAGGCGTTGAAACACCCGAACCTGGGCCAGGGTCCAGTCGTCGAACCCGGCATCCTGGATGGCCCGGAAGATTCGGTCCTCCATGTAGCGATACGGGATGAACAACGCCACCCCTAGATCAACCGACTGCTCGTCGTCCATACCGTTCTCGGCTCCATCGCCCACCTGCTCTCATGAGGTACACACCTTACGTCAGCACTGCCGAGTCAGATCGCTGCCGACACGACCGCAACGCCGCGCGCGCATCGCTGCGCTCGCTGGGTTCCGCACGTGTCATCTATGCGCTTCAGCGACTTCGCACCTGTTGCCATCGGTCCTACTCTATGACTAGAATAGTCATATTACCTGACTAATATGACGGAGGCGGCGATATGGAAACTGGGCGATGCCGCCACCGGGAGCGTCGGCGGATCATCCGGCCAGCGGCGCGCCCGCCGAGCATCCGCCAAAGCAAACGACAGGGCGGTGGTGCGACCAAGGAACTGTCGAGCGGTCCCATCACACGGTCATCGACGAGCACCCGACACCGCCGCACCGACCCACGAATTCTGCACATGCAGAGACGACAGCCAACAGATCGAGAGAACAGAGGTAGCACCATGACATCGACATCAACCCTGGCCGGCAAACGGGCCCTGGTCACCGGAGGCAGCCGCGGAATCGGCGCCGCGATCGTGCGGCGCCTCGCCTCCCAGGGAGCCGCCGTCGCGGTCAACTACCGATCCGATCGCGCCGCCGCCGACGCGCTCGTCGGCGAACTCCGCGACCACGGGTGGGCCGCATCGGCCTTCCCGGGCGACGTCACCGACGCGGCGCAGACCCACGATCTGGTCGGCGCGGTGGTATCGGAATTCGGCGGCCTGGACCTGTTGGTCAGCAACGCCGGGGTCGAGCACTTCGGCGCGCTGGAAACCATCACCCAGGCCGACTTCGATCTCCTCTTTCAAACCAACGTGGCCGGACAACTGTTCGTCACCCAGGCGGCCGTCGCCGCGATGACCGACGGCGGCCGGATCGTACTCAGCTCTTCGGTCAGCGTTCGCCTGGCGGTGTATCACCACGCCCTATACGCGGCAAGCAAAGCCGCCATCTCGGCCATGGTGCGCAACCTGGCTCCCGAACTCGCCGAGCGCAACATCGCCATCAACGCGATCGCCCCCGGCGCCACCGCCACCCGCATGGCCACCCGCTACGCCGCCAACTACACCCCCCCAGCACTCGCCGACGTCCCGTTCGACGCGCTCATCCGTTCGATGAGCGCCCTTGGTCGGTTGGGCCAACCCGACGAAATCGCCGCCGTGGTCGCGTTTCTGCTCTCCCCAGACGCGTCCTACGTCACCGGCACCACCATCGAAGCCGACGGCGGCTGGAGCTAACGCGCTGCGCTCAACGCCGCGCCCCCTGGACCTGGTGGCAGAGCAGCTCTAGAAGTTCGACGACGACGACGAAAAGCGATGGCGGCGGCCCAACACTCAATCCTGTTGGCGCACAATTAAGTTGGCACAGTGATGCCTCGTCACCTCGCCATGTTGGCGAAGCGCGACAAGTGCAGCTGATGCGCGACGGTGACAGTCTTAGTGGGGCCGTTACGGTGTTTGGCGAGAATGAAATCCGCCTCTCCCCCACGCGGATCGTCACGTTCGAATGCGTCCGGCCGATGCAGCAGGATGACCATATCGGCGTCCTGTTCTAGTGATCCCGACTCGCGAAGGTCGGACAGCATCGGCTTCTTGTCGGTGCGCTGCTCGGGACCGCGGTTGAGCTGGCTGATCGCGACCACCGGAACTTCAAGCTCTTTGGCCAAAAGCTTGAGATGGCGGGAGAATTCGGACACTTCGACCTGACGTGACTCGTGCTTCTTGCCCGATGTCATCAGCTGCATGTAGTCGACCACGACCAGCTTCAGGTTGGCTTTCTGCCGCAGTCGGCGCGCCTTGGCGCGGATCTCCATCATGGTCAGGTTGGGCGAATCGTCGATATACAGTGGCGCCTCGCTGATTTCGCTCATCCGCCGCGCCAGCCGCGTCCAGTCTTCGTCGTTCATCCGGCCCGAACGCATATCGGCGAGTTTGATTTTCGCCTCCGCCGAAAGCAGCCGCATCACGATCTCGGACTTGCTCATCTCCAACGAGAAGATGACGCTGGCCAAGCGGTGCTTGATCGAACACGACCGCATCAAGTCCAGCCCCAGCGTGGACTTCCCCACACCCGGGCGCGCCGCCACGATGATCATCTGTCCCGGATGCAGACCATTCGTTACTTCATCGAGTTCGGTGAAACCGGTCGGCACGCCACGTGACAAGCCGCCACTGGAGGCGATGGCGTCGATCTCGTCCATCGTCGGCTGCAGCAGATCCTCGAGCGGAACGAAATCCTCGGACATCCGGCGCTCGGCGACGTCGTAGATTTCCGCCTGCGCGCGGTCGACCACCTCGGCCACGTCAGCACCCTCGGCGCCTGCGTAGCCGTATTGCACCACCCGCGTCCCGGCCTCCACCAGCCGGCGCAGCAGCGCCTTCTCGGCCACGATGCCCGCGTAGTAGCCCGCATTGGCGGCCGTGGGCACCGTCGAGATCAGGGTGTGCAGATACGGTGCGCCGCCGATCCGGCGCAGCAGCCCTCGGCGGTCCAGTTCCGCGGCTACCGTCACCGCGTCGGCCGGCTCGCCACGCCCGTAGAGGTCCAGCACTGCGTCGTAGACGTTCTGATGGGCGGGGCGATAGAAGTCGCCGGGCCGCAGCCGTTCCAGCACATCGGCGATAGCGTCCTTGCTCAGCAGCATCCCGCCCAGCACCGCCTGCTCCGCCGCCAGGTCCTGCGGTGGCTGACGACCGAAGTCCTCACTGGGCGACGATGAATCCATGCCCGGCGCCAGATCATCGACGACCGCCATGGACTCCCTCCTCCCCTACACGCGCATCCGAACGTACATTCGATAACCGCTATTCAGAGCGTAAGTCAAGGCGCCGACACTTCCGCCCCATAGCACTCGCACGCCTCGCGCCGGGACGACGTTAGACGTTGCTGGCTAGTAGTTAAAAGGGGTGCTGTTCATGAAGCTGTGCATCGTGTGTGCATATCCGTCGACACCAGTGTTGAGTGGGATGTGGAAAACCTGTGGATTAATCCGAGGGGCTACCGCATCAGTGCAGATAAGCGTCACACAACGCGACAAATTTGGTGTGGACAAGAATCTCTACGGCGTGTCGGGCCAGGTTACCGCTCCGGGCGTGTTGGCTTTCGGCCATATTTTCGCAGCGTTACGGGGCGGTAACGACGACCGGCGGAATACACCGCAGAAATAGTTCGCCGGGGCGTGTGTCCGCGACCATCCTCAACGGGGCCCAAAAGCGCGCTCGCAGCGCAACTGAGCCCGGCGGCGGCCGATGATGGCCGCCGGCCGGGAATGAGCAAACGTTGCCTGCTTAGCTCTCCGCGACGACCTCGAGCGCAACCTCGACGTCGATTTCCGGGTGCAGGTGCACCGACACCGGGTGGGTGCCGAGCGCTTTGATATGCGTTTTGGGCAGCCGGACGATTCGCCTGTCGAGGTTTGGTCCGCCGGCCTTCTTGATAGCCGCGACGACATCACCGGCGGTCACCGAGCCGAACAACTTTCCGGAGTCGGCCGCGGTTTTCACCGGCAGCGGGACTGGGCCCAGCGTCTCGATCACCGTCTTGAGTTCGTTGGCGTGCTCAAGGTCGCGCACTGTCTTGGTTTCGCGGGCCCGGCGGATCTCGTCGGCCTGCTTCTGTGCGCCGCGCGAGGCGACGATCGCCAGACCGCGCGGGAGCAGGAAGTTGCGGCCGTACCCGTCCTTGACCTCGACCGTGTCGCCGACGGTACCGAGGTGGTCGACATCAGCCGTCAGAATCAGCATCATCGTTTTCGTACTTTCGGTTAGGCGTTCGGCGGCTATCGCGCCGACGAGGTAAAGGGCAGCAGGGCCACCTCGCGGGCATTCTTCACCGCGATCGCGATGTCGCGTTGGTGCTGCACGCAATTGCCGGTGACACGACGCGCCCGGATCTTGCCGCGCTCACTGATGTAAGTGCGTAGCAGCGTGGTGTCCTTGTAGTCGATCGCTTGCCCCTTCTTCGTGCAGAAGACGCATTTGCGCGCCTTGATCGGCTTTTCCGGAGCCGGGCGCCGCTTAGTGGACTTGGCCATGTGTGTCTTTCTTTCCGTTTCTTACTGGTCTCGGGTGGTTTGAGAGTGTTGAGGGTCAGAACGGCGGTTCATCGTCGCCACCGCCGAACGATCCCGACGCCGGAGCACTGCCCCACGGGTCGTCAGCGGGTCCGCTGCTCGCCGGCGGGGACCCCTGACGAGATCCACCGCCGAAGCCGCCGCCACCGCCGCCGCCACCACTGCGGCTGGCCTTATTGACCTTGGCGGTGGCATACCGCAGCGAGGGCCCGATCTCGTCGACCTCGACCTCGACGACGGTGCGCTTCTCGCCTTCGCGGGTCTCAAAGGAACGCTGCTTGAGCCGGCCGGTGACAATCACTCGGGCGCCACGCGTGAGGCTTTCCGCAACGTTCTCAGCGGCTTCCCGCCAGATGTTGCACCGCAGGAACAGCGCCTCACCGTCTTTCCATTCCCCGCTCTGGCGGTCATAGATGCGAGGCGTGGATGCCACGGTGAAATTCGCGACGGCAGCACCCGACGGAGTGAACCGCAGTTCGGGGTCAGCGGTCAGGTTTCCGACAACGGTGATAGTGGTGTCACCAGCCACAATTTCCTCCTGGGTCCGCCTCTTTCGACGGTGGATGTCATGAGCGTAGTTTCGTTGAGCTCTGAACAGCCTAAGCATGTGCACCGACGGTGGGCCCGCGGCGCAGCCACGGCTGTTAATGCTTGTCGGTGCGCATCACCTTGGTGCGCAATACCGACTCGTTGAGGCTCAGCTGGCGGTCGAGCTCGGACACCGTCGCCGGCTCGGCTTTCAGGTCGACTACGACGTAGATGCCTTCGGCGTGCTTGGCGATCTCGTAGGCCAGCCGGCGCTTACCCCAGATGTCGACCTTGTCGACGGTTCCGCCGTCCTTACGGACGACGTTGAGGAACGTCTCCAAGGACGGAGCGACGGTGCGTTCGTCGAGCGTGGGGTCAAGAATGACCATGATTTCGTATGGACGCATGGAAACCTCACCACCTCCTCTGGTCTGTGCGGCCACGGTCGGTCCGCGGCAGGAGGGTCGCCTGCGTCGGCAACCGCATCAGGTTACCGGACGCCGGGGTGGTCGGAGAAATCCGAGCTTTCGAGCAACCCGGTTACTGCCGGGTGTCCAAGTATTCGTTGGCCCTGGCCACCGTCGCGTGATCGGCCTTGGCGAGGGCGCCCGAGTCGAATGGCGGCTGTGGGTCGTATTCGATGAGCAGCTGAGCGGCCTGCGCGGCCTGCCGATCGACAAGAAGCTCGACCAACCGCAAGGCCATGTCGATGCCGCTGGACACGCCCGCGGCGGTGATGATTCGCTGCGGTAGGTGTTCGACGACTCGTTCGGGCACATAGCGGGCGCCCAGCTCGTTGAGCAGGTCCTTGGCCCTCCAGTGGGTCGTGGCGGTGAGTCCATCGAGCAGGCCCGCGGCGGCCAGCAGCAGCGCACCGGTGCACACCGAGGTGGTGAATTTGGTGCTCGGGTGTACCGCTTGCAGCCATGCGCGGATGACGTCGTCGTGGATCAGCTGGCGGGTTCCGATACCGCCGGGAAACACCACCACATCCGGTGACCCAACGTCGTCGAATGTCGCGTCGCAGCTGATGCCGAGCATTCCGTTTTCCGTACGCACCTCACCCCGGCGGTGCCCGACGAACACCACGTCGATCGATGGAATGCGTTGCAGCACTTCGTAGGGACCCACAGCGTCGAGTGCGGTGCACCGCGGGAATAGCGGGATTGCGACCAGGGTCATGCTTGCCTGGCGCCGATTGCTGCTTCGGCCCCGGTTTCGTCAGCGGTTTCGTCAGCCGGTGCGGGCGAGCGGCGCATCCCGGCCGGTCGCAACCAGTCCGGCAGCCAACCGGGCGGGGCGTCGGGGGCGCGGTCGAAAGGACCGCCCGTCGGATCGTCCAGACGCCCGCCCCACCGCACCAGATCCTCGTCGGGCCGGTACATCTGCCGGATCACCAGCGCGCACAGCGCCATGACCGCGATATCGCGCAACAGCACCGTCGTGGTGAAGAACTGCTCCGGCAGCGAGCGGTTCGGGTTGCCGTACAGGAGATACATCCGCGGCACCCACACCACCGCGTCGATAGTCATCCACGCCAGCAGTATCCGGCGATGCGGCAAAGCCAGCGCTGCCAGCGGCACCAGCCACAGCGAGAACTGAGGGCTCCAGACCTTGCTGGTCAACAGGAAAACCGCCACCACCAAGAACACCAGCTGCGCCACCCGCGGCCGTTGCGGAGCGGTGAGCACGACGTATGCGATTGCCGCACAACACACTACGAACAGCACGGTGACCACCGTGTTCAGCACCGTGGGCGGCTCCCAAAATCCCAGCTTGGGATCGAAACCCCGCCAGCCGGTAAACGATTTCACGACGTTGTACAACGAGTCCATGTCGTCGCCGCGTCGGGTGTTGAGCCGGAAGAACTCCGACCACCCGCGCGGAAACAGCACCAACACAGGCAGATTCACCAACAACCAGGTCGCTGCGGCCGCCGCCGCGGTGCGACCCAGAGCACTGAGCCGCCCAGTCCGAATTCCCAGAACCAACATGGGGCCCAGGAACAACAGCGGATACAGCTTGGCCGCGGCGCCCAATCCGATCAGCACACCGGCCAGCACCGGTTTACGCCGCGCCCATGCCAGCAGTCCGGCCATTGCGAATGCCGTTGCCAGCGCATCGAAGTTGGTGAATATTTGAAAGATCACCAGCGGCGAGGCGGCCACCAGGGCCGCATCCCATATCCGACGGCCCGCCAGGCCCGCGGTTGCCCAGACGGTCGCCAGCCAGGCCAGCGCCAGGCCGAATGCCGCGACATTGAAGAACATCACCACCTCGGCGACCACCGGAAGCGGGGCAAGCTTGCTCAGCGCGGTGTAGGTCTTGGCCACCGCCATCGACACGTACTGATACATCCCGGTCAGCACCGGATACTCCATGTATCGCACCGAGGGCTGGCCGTCGTAGCGGGTCTGCGGGGCGCCGCTGGCGTCGGTCTCGACCCAGCTCGATTTGTAGGGAAACTTGCCCTGGCTCAACAACT
This sequence comes from uncultured Actinomycetota bacterium, assembly GCA_963730415.1. Lineage (GTDB taxonomy): Bacteria > Actinomycetota > Actinomycetes > Mycobacteriales > Mycobacteriaceae > Mycobacterium. The sequence continues at coordinate 149,516 of CAVSSC010000033.1, forward strand.
CCGCACCGTAGAGCGGCACCGTATCGGAGTAGCACAACTCGTAGTAGGCGCGTTGGTTTTCCCAGTTCGCGACGCGCTGATCGCCCGCCCCGGTGCCGGTGCTCTGCAGGCAGGCCGCCTTCGTCGACCACCCGAGCGCCAGGAATACCAATGCGATCAAAAACATCACCCGCAGCGGGGTCATCACCCGAGTGCGGCCGATCAGCGCGTGCCGGCCCACCGGTCCTCCGACGACGTCCGCCAGAGCCGCGCCCAAAAGGTCGGTACGGCTAGGGCAATCGCGGTTGTCGGCGCTACGCAGATCGGCGGCCAGCGGCTCCGGTGAAATGGTGGCGCTCTGCTGAGCGCCTGTCACGGTGACGGTGGCGGAGCTTGGGGGCCGCCTGGCGGGACGCCAGGCTCGGGGCCGCCCGGCGCGCCACCGCCGGGTGGTGGCGGCGCCAGAGTGACGGTCGTGGGCGGGCCGACCGGGATGGTGATGCCCGGCGCCACTTCGACGGTGGGCTGGATAACTGTCACCGAAGGCGGCGGAGGCGGGGGAGGCGGTGCAGCAGGTACCCCCGCATAACCACCGATCTCGGTCGGCTTGGGGAAGGACTCGTTGGAGGTGCCCTTCAGTGCACCGTCCATGGTGGCCTTCCAGATGTCCGACGGCAGCCCCGAGCCGTAAACCGGTGCACCCGAAGCGGTTACCAGCGGCTCGTCGCCTTTGACTGTGCCCACCCACACAGCCGTCGACAGCGACGGCGTGTAGCCGACCATCCAGGCATCCTTATCCGAGGTGGTATCACCCAGCTGTGTGGTACCGGTCTTGGCTGCCGATGCCCTGCCACCGGCCAGGTTGTGGCCACGCGAATAGCCGGCGATCGGCTCCATGGCCGCGGTGACGTTATCGGCAACAGCCTTCGGGATGCGCTGCTCGCCGCTGTTGTCGGCGTTGCTGGCATCGAAAAGTACCTGGCCATCCGAGTTGACGACCTTTTGCACGAAATGCGGCCGGTGATAGACGCCGGAGGCGGCCAGTGTGGCATACGCCGAGGCCATGTCGAATACTCGGGTTTCGTACTGGCCCAGCACAATTCCGTTGTTCGGTGGTCCGCCCTTGCCATCCTCGGACAGCGTGTGATCCACGCCGGGGAAACTGGTCGCGATGCCGGCTTGGTGCGCGGCGTCCGCAACGGCCTGCGGTCCGCCCTTGAGTTTGAGCATCAACCGGTAGTAGGAGGTGTTCAACGATTGCTTGAGCGCCTGAGCGATGTTGCACGTGCCGCAACTCTCGCCGTCGACGTTCGTGATCTTGATGCCGTCGACCGTCAGCGGCGAACTGTCGACCTGGTAGCCGAGTCCGATTCCTTGCTCGAGCGCGGCAACCAGGCAGAACACCTTGAACGACGATCCGGTCTGCAGCCCAGCCTGAGCGAAGTCGAAACCGTTGGCGTCGGAACCGCCGTAGTAGGCGCGTATCGCGCCGTTGTGCGGGTCGATCGACACCGCGGCCGATCGCATGTCGGGGTCCTGCCCGTCAAGGTATTTCGATACCGCCTTTTCCGCCGCCTGCTGGGCTTTCGGATCGATGGTGGTGGTGACCTGCAGCCCCTGGGTGTTCAGGGTCTGCTCGTCGATGTTGAACAGCTCCATCAGCTCTTTGGTCACCTGACGCTCGATCAGCCCGTTGGGCCCCGTCGTCTGGTTCTGCGCGCGCGCCTGGTCGGGCGGTACGGTCGGTGGAAACACCTGCGCGGCACGGTCACTCGGCGACAGGGCCTTGGTCTCCACCATGCCGTCGAGGACCCAGTTCCAGCGGGCCGTGGCGCCCTTGGGATCGACAGCCGGGTCCAGCGAGGACGGGCGCCGAATCAGCGCCGCCAGCAGTGCCCCTTCGGAGACGGTGAGCTGCTCCACGGGCTTGTCGAAATAGGCCTTGGCAGCGGCCGAAATCCCGTAGGCCCCCCGGCCGAAGTAAATGATGTTCAGATAAGCCTGTAGCACATCGTCTTTGGACCACTCCCCCGACATTTTGGTGGCGATGACCAGTTCCTTGGCTTTGCGCATCAGGCCGCTCAACCCGTGTTGTGCGGAACCGACCAGTGCGTTCTTCACATACTGCTGAGTGATCGTCGACCCGCCCTGCAAGTCGCCGCTGCCGAAGAGGTTGTTATCCACCGCCCGCGCGAAACCGCTGAAGGAGAAACCCGGGTTCGAATAGAAGTTGCGGTCTTCTGCGGCGATCACCGCTTGGCGTACGTGTACGGGCACTTGGTTGAGGTTGACGTCGACCCTATTGCCTTCGGGCGGGATGATTTTGGCGATCTCCGAGCCGTCGCTGGCCAGGATCGTCGACACCTGGTTGGTGCGGATGTTGCCCGGCTTGGGAATGTCGACGATGAAGTACGCCATGGCAAAGGTGACGATCGGCAACAGCACCAGCACCGCCGCGGACAGATAGGCAGCGCGTCGCACCCACAACCAGTTGATCTGCTGGGTCCAGCTCCAGTCGACCCGTCGGGGCCCGGGGACTCCCTCGGCTGGCCCGCCACGCCCACCACGCCGCCAGGGCGGGGGTGGAGGTCCTTCCGGTGGCTGGCCTCCGGGGCCTGGTCGGTCGCGCCGCGGAGACGGTGCCGCCCGACTGTCCAACGCGGCCTTGACCTCCTCGATCGCATCCCGGCGCAAGGGCGTCGACGGGGGCCCGTCCAACGCGGCTTTGACTTCCTCGATGGGGTCGGGCCGGCGAGGCGACCGGTCATCGATGACCGGCGGGAGGATCGTGGTCAGCCGGTCGTCGGGTGGAACCTGACGGCGACGGCTGGGCGCCGACGGCGCATCCGGACCGTCAGCATCCGGACCGTCAGCATCCGGACCGTCAGCATCCGGACGATCGGGATCCGGACGCTCGCTACTTGCATGCTTGCCCACGTGCTCAGTCGCTGGCGTACGCGCGTCACCGGGCGACTGGCCGCGGCGTCCTTCGTTACTCAATGGCCGTGCGTGCGCCGTTGCGCGCCGTCCGTGTGCCACGGGTGCCCTTGGGCGGGCGTGCCGCACCGAGCACATACGACTTGACTAAATGATTCCAGCTGCAGGTTCGGCAGACCTCCACCACGTGGACCGCGAACTCCTCGAAGCGGGTTGCCAACAAGACCAATTCTTCGGCCGTGCGAGCCGAGCCCGATACCGGACCCAAATGTTCGCCGAACACCCACGACACCAGGGTGAGCTGCTCCTTGCGGCAGATCGGACACATGACCTGGCTGGTTTTCCCGTGAAACTTGGCGGCGCGCAGCAGATAAGGGTTCGCGTCACATACTTCGGACACACCTGTGCGGCCCGAGTACACCTCGGCCAGCAGGGAGCGCCGCCGGAGCGCGTAGTCCACCACTTGTCGCTGCAGTCGCACGCCCACCAGAGTACGTCGCCATCGGGACCACCGATACGCAACCGAAACTGTTGCGGCCCGAGCCGCGGTGATCGACCGACACTTCCTGTGCCGAACCAGAGCCGGACTTCTACGATCATCCCCGTGGCGAAATGGCTCGGGACACCGCTCGATGGTGCGGCAACAGTGACGACCCGCGCCAAAGACAGCAACCGGCAAGACGCCTGCAAGATTCTCGACAACGCCCTCAACGAGGGCGAGCTCTCCATGGAAGAGCACCGGGAACGAGTCAGCGCGGCCACCCAGGCGGTCACACTAGGTGACCTGCAGGCCCTGGTGACCGACCTACAAACCGACAGCACCCCGCTGCAACTGCCCGCCGTCAAGGCCCCGCCGAAGTCGCCGAAATTCAGTGGGTGGGGCCTGCTGGCCATCGCCTTCGTCGTGTCGGTGCTGCTGGGCATCGGCATCGGATGGGGCCTCTACGGCAACACCCGCTCGCCGCTGGACTTCACCACGGACCCCGGAGCCAAGCCCGACGGAGTTTCCGCCGTGGTGCTGACTCCGCCCACGCAGCTGCATTCGGTCGGCGGGCTTACCGGACTGCTGGAGCAAATGCGCAAAAGGTTCGGAAACACCATTGGCTACCGGCTGGTGATCTACCCGACCTACGCAGTACTCGACCGTCCGGACCCCTCCGACGACCGCCGGGTGCTGGCCTACGACTACCGCGGCGGATGGGGTGACCCGACCAGCTCCGCTAAGAGCGCCGCTGATGGGCTTGTCCCTGTCGACCTGAGCAAATTCGACATAACGGCGACCGTGGGCATCATGCGCGGCGCCCCCGAGACCCTCCATATGAAGCCGTCCGACGTCAAAACCATGTACCTGATCATCGAGCCCGCAACGGACCCGACCACACCCGGCGCGCTATCGCTGTCGCTGTATGTCTCCGGCGACTACGGTGGTGGCTACATCGTCTTCGCAGGTGATGGCACCGTCAAGCAGCTGAGTTTGCCGTCTTAGAAGAGGGTGGGCGGCTGGTCCCCCGGGCGCAACTCAAACCCCGCGCACCGTGACTAATAGCGAACGAACAGCAGGTGGTGTTGTGGCAAATATATCGAGGCGATACGATGACGCGACGCGTCGAACCGTCGTAACCAGCCGTGCAAAGGAGGTGACTCGATGCTGGAGCTTGCCATCCTGGGTCTTCTGATCGAATCGCCGATGCATGGTTACGAGTTGCGCAAACGGCTGACCGGTCTACTCGGCGCGTTCCGGGCGTTTTCGTACGGTTCGCTCTACCCGGCCCTACGGCGCATGCAAGCCGAAGGGTTGATCGCCGAGAATGCCGCCCCGGCCGGAACGCCGGTCCGGCGGGCCCGGCGGGTCTACCAGCTAACAGACAAGGGCCGTCGGCGCTTCGGTGAGCTGGTGGCTGACACCGGCCCGCACAACTACACCGACGACGGCTTCGGGGTCCACCTGGCGTTCTTCAACCGGACTCCGGCAGAGGCGCGGATGCGCATCCTGGAAGGTCGCCGCCGCCAGGTCGAAGAACGGCGGGAAGGTCTGCGCGAAGCCGTGGCGCGGGCCAGTAGCTCGTTCGACCGCTACACCCGCCAGCTTCATCAACTGGGGCTCGAGTCCAGCGAGCGTGAGGTGAAGTGGCTCAACGAGCTCATCGCTGCGGAGCGGGCAATGCCCGGCCTCTCCGAGCACACGTAAAACCCTGCACGAACCCAATATCAAACAACCAAGCAAGACACGAGACAGACGGTTATCAGGTTAGGAGAACGCCCTATGAGTGAGCACAAGCCGTTAGGGGCGCCGGAGGCGCAGACGGAGGTACGAGTCGCCATCGTCGGCGTCGGAAACTGCGCGTCCTCGCTGGTTCAGGGCGTCGAGTACTACCAGAACGCCGACGAGACGTCGACGGTGCCGGGCCTGATGCACGTGCGGTTCGGCCCCTACCATGTGCGCGACGTCAAGTTCGTAGCCGCCTTTGACGTGGACGCCAAGAAGGTCGGCTTCGATCTGTCGGACGCGATCTTCGCCTCGGAGAACAACACGATCAAGATCGCCGACGTGGCTCCCACCAATGTGGTGGTGCAGCGCGGTCCGACCCTGGACGGCATCGGCAAGTACTACGCCGACACCATCGAGCTGTCGGACGTCGAGGCCGTCGACGTGGTGCAGGTGCTGAAGGACGCGAATGCCGACGTGCTGGTGTCCTACCTGCCGGTCGGCTCCGAAGAGGCCGACAAGTTCTACGCGCAGTGCGCTATCGACGCCGGCGTGGCGTTCGTGAATGCGCTGCCGGTGTTCATCGCCTCCGACCCGGTGTGGGCCAAGAAGTTCGCCGACGCCGGGGTGCCGATCGTGGGTGACGACATCAAGAGCCAGGTCGGCGCGACCATTACGCACCGGGTGATGGCCAAGCTGTTCGAGGACCGCGGTGTGCAGCTGGACCGCACCATGCAGCTCAACGTGGGCGGCAACATGGACTTCCTCAACATGCTCGAGCGCGAGCGGCTGGAGTCCAAGAAGATCTCCAAGACGCAGGCCGTGACCTCCAACCTCCATCGCGAGTTCAACGCCAAAGACGTTCACATCGGTCCGTCCGACCACGTCGGTTGGTTGGACGACCGCAAGTGGGCCTATGTGCGGCTAGAGGGCCGTGCCTTCGGCGACGTGCCGCTGAACCTGGAATACAAGCTCGAGGTGTGGGACTCGCCGAACTCGGCGGGCGTCATCATCGACGCAGTGCGCGCGGCCAAGATCGCCAAAGACCGCGGGATCGGCGGACCAGTGGTCCCCGCGTCGGCCTACCTCATGAAGAGCCCGCCGCAGCAGCTGCCCGACGATGTCGCGCGAGCTCAGCTCGAAGAGTTCATCATCGGCGCGTAACGCCGCATGTTGTCGGGTGCTCGCTGTCCGGCTCTTGAACTCACAACTGTCACAAAAAGTTCGGGGTACGCCGCTGTGCCCGCCTCATAGCGACAATGTGGCGACTATCCCGCCGCGTCATTGAGATCATCGAGATTGTCGCTAAGAGGCGGGCAAGTTACCCACACGCTTGGTTTGTGGTTACTGAAGTGACAAATGGGCTTGTGGTACGCAGTCATCCGTGTGGGTCACCTTTCGGAGGTCCGGCGTAGTTCGTAGTGTCTGAGATCGTGACCGAGATCTCCGAAGACGAACTCGCCGGATTGTCCGAATTCTCGCTGCTGTCCGAGAACGCCGAGCAGGCCGGCGTCGCTGGTCTGCCGCCCGTCGTGGAGCGGGTTGAGGCGGGCGCGGGTGAAGACAGAATCAGCGCGCTGCGCTGGGGCGCCACTCCCCCACGAATCGTCTTTCTGCACGGCGGCGGGCAGAACGCGCACACCTGGGACACCGTCATCGTCGGTGTTGGCGAGCCCGCGCTGGCAGCGGACCTCCCCGGCCACGGACATTCCGCCTGGCGGGAGGACGGCGACTACTCGCCGCAGAACAACGCCGCCTCATTGGCGCCGGTACTCCACGAGCTCGCACCGACCGCCGAACTGGTGGTGGGGATGTCCCTGGGCGGGTTGACCGCAATACGGCTAGCCGCTATCGCGCCCGACCTGGTGAATGAACTCGTCCTCATCGACGTCACCCCGTCGGCATTGCAGAGGCACGCCGAACTGACCGCCGACCAGCGCGGCACAGTTGCGCTGATGCACGGTGAACGGGAATTCCCGAGCTTCCAGGCCATGCTGGACTTGACGATCGCCGCAGCGCCGCACCGCGAGGTGAAGGCCCTGCGCCGCGGCGTGTTCCACAACTCGCGCCGGCTCGACAACGGCAATTGGACGTGGCGCTACGACGCCATCCGCACCTTCCCCGACTTCGATGTGCTGTGGGACGACGTCGACGCGTTGTCGGCGCCCATCACGTTGGTGCGCGGCGGCAATTCGGGCTTCGTCACCGACGAGGACGCGGGCGAACTCGGCCGTCGCGCAAGACGTTTCCGCACGGCACACGTCGTCGAGAACTCGGGCCATTCCGTGCAAAGCGACCAGCCTCGCGCGCTGATCGACATCTTGCGCGGGGTGCTCAACGCACGCTGAGCCTACGGTGGTCGTATGACTTCTGACCTCCCCGTCCGTATCGGTGTGCAGTTGCAGCCGCAGCACGCTCCGGATTACCGCAATATCCGTGACGCTGTGCGCCGCTGCGAGGACATCGGTGTCGACATCGCCTTTAACTGGGACCACTTCTTCCCTCTCTACGGTGATCCCGACGGCCCACATTTCGAATGCTGGACCATGCTCGGGGCCTGGGCCGAGCAGACATCGCGCATCCAGATCGGTGCGCTGGTGACGTGTAACTCCTACCGGAATCCGGAGCTGTTGGCCGACATGGCCCGGACCGTCGACCACATTTCCGACGGCCGGCTCGTGCTGGGGATCGGTTCGGGATGGAAACAAAAGGACTACGACGAGTACGGCTACGAATTCGGCAGCGCGGGCAGCCGCCTTGACGACTTGGCGTCCGCACTGCCCCGGATCAAGGCGCGGCTGGCCCGGCTGAACCCGCCGCCGACCCGTGACATCCCGGTCCTGATCGGCGGCGGGGGTGAACGCAAGACGCTGCGGCTGGTCGCCGAATACGCCGACGTTTGGCACAGCTTCACCTCGGCCGACGAGTTCCCGGCGAAGTCGGCCATCCTGGGCCGGCACTGCGCCGACGTTGGTCGGGACCCGGCCAGCATCGAACGCTCGGCAGCGCTCGGCAACGGCGGGGGGCTGATCGCCAACGCCGAAGCTCTTGTCGGCCTCGGCGTCACGCTGCTGACCGTGGCTTGTGACGGTCCGGGATACAACCTGACCGCCGCGGAAGCGCTATGCAAGTGGCGCGATAGTCGCTAAGCCGGTCGCCGCACGTTTGCCTCAGGTTCATCGGCCAAATACCTGAACGCAGGCGCCAAGTCATGAGAAACTTCTGAGCGCCAGATGGCCGAACCGGGTTTGAAAGAGACTCAAAAAGAGATGCCGAAGAAATACGGGGTCAAAGAAAAGGACCTGGTTGTTTCGCACATTCTCCACCTCCTGTTGACTGGGAAGCTGCGCAGCGGCGACCGTGTCGACCGCAACGAGATCGCGCTAGGCCTGGGAGTCAGCCGCGTCCCGATTCAAGAGGCGCTGGTCCAACTCGAACACGACGGCATTGTGTCCACCCGCTACCACCGCGGCGCGTTCGTCGAGCGGTTCGACGAAGCCACCGTCCTCGAGCACCACGAGCTCGACGGCCTGCTCAACGGGATTGTGTCCGCACGCGCGGCGACCAACCCGACCCCGCGGATCCTGGGACAACTCGATGCACTCTTGCGTTCGTTGCGGACCGCCAGAGATTCGCGGGCCTTTTCTGACATCGCTGCGGAGTACAGGCGCACCGTCAATGACGAGTACGCCGGACCGCGGCTGCACGCCACGATTCGCGCCTCGCAAAACCTCATCCCCCGCGTGTTCTGGATGACCTACCAGAGCGGCCGCGAGGAAATGTTGCCGTTCTACGAAGACGAGACCTCCGCGATACACCGGCGTGACCCCGAAGCCGCGCGGGCTGCGTGCGTCGGTCGCTCCTACCTGATGGCCCAGACCATGCTGGCCGAACTGTTTCGGCGCAGGGTATTCACCGCGCCCGACGACGTCAGCCGAGTCGTTCCCGGCCCCCTTGAGGTACTCGCCGACGCCGATGCGGTTCGTGGCGAGCGGTCGCTAGCGCTTTGAACGGACACTAAACGGACCGAGCCGCCGGTCGGTCGATACGGTGGCAGTGATGAGTTTGCGCGTGGGCCGGCACACCAAGCGCCGCGGAAGGGTACTCAGACTGGCCGCGACGATCCTCACGGTGTGCGGGTCGGCGTTGACCACATTGGCTGCGCCTGCGGCTGCCGACAGGAATCAATGCGCGCCAGCCGGCTTGGATAGCGCGACCGTATTGCCCGAAAATCTGAGCCGCGGCGGTGCCATGGGTCAGCCCGACGCGCACACCACACCCAGCGTCGAGCCGCTCAGTGCGGTGAACATCGGCGCATTGGGACTGGGCACACCGGGCGTTTTGACCGTCGGCACGCTGTCAGGGGGCCCGCCGAACGTTTGCATCACTCCCACCGGCCAATTCAGCGGCTTCGACAACCAGCTGTTGCGCGCGATCGCCGGCAAGCTCGGGCTGCAAGTCAACTTCGTCGGCACGGATTTCGCCGGGCTACTCGCCCAGGTAGCGTCGCGGCGCTTCGACGTCGGCTCATCGTCGATCAAAGCCACCGATGAACGCCGACGCACCGTCGCCTTCACCAACGGCTACGACTTCGGCTACTACTCGCTCCTCGTGCCCCCCGGCTCAGCGATCAAAGAGTTCAGTGATCTGGCCGCCGGACAGCGTATCGGCGTGGTCCAGGGCACCGTCGAGGAGTCGTATGTTGTGGACACTTTGCACCTGCAACCGGTGAAGTATCCCGACTTCGCGACCGTGTACGCCAGCCTCAAGACTCGCCAGATCGACGCGTGGGTGGCGCCGGCACTGCAGGCAGCGACCACGCTGCGACCGGGCGACCCGGCGGTGATTGTCGCGAACACCGTCAGCCCGGGCGGTTTCGTGGCTTATGCAGTGGCAAAAGACAACCAGCCGCTGGTCGACGCGCTGAACTCCGGGCTGGACGCCGTGATTGCCGACGGCACTTGGGCGAAGCTGTACTCCGAGTGGGTGCCGCGGACCCTGCCGCCCGGCTGGAAACCCGGCTCCAGGGCCGCGCCTGCACCAACTCTGCCGGACTTCGCCGCCATCGCGGCGAGTCACCACCACAAGCCGGTAGGCCCGGCCGCACCGAAGTCCACACTGGCGCAGTTGCGTGATTCTTTTTTCGACTGGGATATGTATCGGCAAGCCATCCCCACCCTGTTCCGCACCGGGTTGCCTAATACGTTGATACTGACCAGCAGTGCCAGCGTTATCGGTCTGGTGCTTGGTATGGCGTTGGCAGTTGCCGGAATCTCGCGTTCGCGTTGGCTTCGCTGGCCGGCGCGGGTGTACACCGATGTCTTCCGCGGTCTTCCCGAAGTGGTGATCATTCTCATCATCGGGCTGGGCATTGGGCCATTAGTGGGCGGACTGACAAATAGCAATCCCTACCCGCTCGGCATTGCCGCATTGGGATTGATGGCCGCCGCCTACATCGGCGAAATCCTGCGCTCCGGAATACAAAGCGTGGACCCCGGCCAGCTGGAAGCCTCCCGCGCGCTCGGGTTCAGCTATTCCGCGGCGATGCGGCTGGTGGTGGTGCCGCAGGGGGTCCGACGGGTGCTGCCGGCACTGGTCAATCAATTCATCGCGCTGTTGAAGGCCTCTGCGCTGGTGTACTTCCTGGGCTTGGTCGCCGACCAGCGAGAACTATTTCAGGTAGGCCGGGACCTCAATGCGCAGACCGGCAACTTGTCGCCGCTCGTCGCCGCCGGTGCCTTCTACCTGATTTTGACCGTCCCGTTAACGCATTTGGTGAACTACGTCGACGCACGACTGCGCCGCGGCCGAGCCGCGGTTGAGCCCGAAGAGCAAGCCGACATGCTCACGTTCGGCCAGGAGATGACGTGACGGCCGGCACCGCGAGCCGACCGTCAGTATCGTTGGCGTCCAAAGGCATTCAGAAGACCCTCGGCGGGTCAGCGGTGCTGCGCGGCGTCGATATCGAGGCCCCCGCGGGTAGCACAGTGGCTGTCATCGGACCGTCCGGCTCAGGTAAGTCGACCCTGCTGCGCACCCTGAACCGCTTGTATGAGCCTGATAGCGGCGACATCCTGCTGGACGGCCGATCAGTGTTGCGCGACGACCCTGACGAGCTCCGTCAGCGCATCGGCATGGTGTTCCAGCACTTCAATCTCTTCCCGCACCGCACCGTGCTGGACAACGTCGCGCTGGCGCCGCGAAAGTTGCGGCACCTGTCCGCCGACGAGGTCCGCGACCTAGCGCTAGCGCGGCTGGACCGAGTTGGCCTGAAGCACAAGGCCGGTGCCCGCCCCGGCATGCTGTCGGGCGGCCAACAACAACGGGTCGCGATCGCCCGCGCGCTGGCAATGGCCCCACAGGTGATGTTTTTCGACGAGGCGACCTCTGCGCTGGATCCCGAAATGGTCAAGGGAATTCTGCAACTGATTGCCGATCTCGGCGCCGACGGCATGACAATGATTGTCGTCACCCACGAAATGGGTTTTGCCCGGTCGGCATCCGACACGGTCGTTTTTATGGATCACGGCAGGGTCGTGGAATCGGGGCCCCCCGAGCAGATATTCGAAGCCGCGCAGACCGAACGTCTACAGCGGTTCTTGTCCCAAGTGCTTTGACGGTCGCGAACTAGTCGGCAATAGCTACCTGTACGCACCGGATATCGGGTTAGACTGCCGATTTATGGCGGACAGCGAATCCACCGCGGCCGAAGTGACGGAGCTTGCGGAAGGTTTGCACCGTGCGCTGTCAAAATTATTTTCGATTCTGCGTCGCGGCGACCCCAACGGGGTAGCAGCGGGAGACCTGACCTTGGCGCAGCTGTCGATCCTGATCACATTGCTCGACCAGGGCCCCATTCGGATGACCGACCTAGCGGCCCACGAACGGGTGCGAACTCCCACCACCACCGTGGCGATCCGCCGGCTGGAGAAGCTCGGGCTGGTGAAACGTTCGCGCGACCCGTCCGACCTACGGGCGGTGCTGGTCGACATCACCCCACGAGGGCGGGCCGTTCATGGCGAGTCCCTGGCCAACCGGCGCGCCGCCCTGGCCGCGATGCTCAGTCAGCTGCCTGCCTCCGACCTTGACACCCTGATGAAGGCGCTGGCGCCGCTAGAACGGCTGGCCTCCGGTGAACCGACGTCCGGCCCTGCAGGAGAGCCGCGGGCGCGTAAAGAGGCGTGAAAGTGCCTGTTTTTCAACGGGATTCGTAGCGCCCCGTAAACTGAAATACATGCCAACTGCACTCATCACCGGCGCCGGTGGCGGTATCGGTTCTGCGATCGCCACGGCGCTGGCACCTACGCACACCCTGCTGCTGGCCGGTCGGCCCTCTGACCGGCTCGACGCCGTCGCGGAGCGGCTCGGCGCCACAACGTTTCCGCTGGACTTGACCGACGTCGGCGAGATCGAGGCCGCTTGCGAAATCGTGGACGAACTCGATGTGCTGGTGCACAACGCAGGGGTGTCCTTTCCCGGCCATGTCGCGGAGTCGAACGTCGATGAGTGGCGCGCCACCTTCGCCGTGAATGTCTTTGGACCAGTGGCACTTACGCTGACACTGCTGCCGGCGCTGCGACGTGCCCGTGGCCAGCTGGTCTTCATGAACTCCGGCGCAGGACGCAACGTTTCGCCCGGTATGGCCTCATATTCGGCCAGCAAGTTCGCGTTGCGCGCCTTCGCGGACTCGTTGCGCCGCGACGAACCAGAGCTGCGGGTGACCACGATCTATCCAGGCCGCACCGACACCGACATGCAGCGTGAACTCGTCGCGTTCGAAGGCGGCAAGTACGACCCCGTCGATTTCCTGAAGCCCGAAACCGTCGCGGCAATGGTCGCCAATGTGGTGGCTACGCCGCCCGACGGTCATGTCCACGAGGTGGTACTCCGGCCCGCAGGGCGGTAACTAGGCCACGGACCACTTCTAGACGACCAAGTTGACCAGCCGACCGGGGACCACGATCACCTTGCGCGGGTTGGCGCCCGCCAAGAATCCCTGGACCTTTTCGTCAGCCAGCGCCGCCGCTTTCAGGGTGTCCTCATCGGCGTCGGCGGCCACCACCACTCGTCCACGTACCTTGCCGTTCACCTGGACTGGGTATTCCACGGTGTCGTCGACGAGGTAGGCGGGGTCGGCGTCCGGGAAGGGACCGTGCGCTAACGAGATGGTGTGGCCTAGCCGCAGCCATAACTCCTCGGCCATATGTGGGGCCAGCGGCGCCATCATCAGTACCAGCGGCTCGACCGCCGCACGGGGCACCGCGTCACGGTGCTCTTTGGTGAGGTGGTTGGTGTACTCGATCAGCTTGGCCGCTGAGGTGTTATTGCGCAGTGCCGCATAGTCTTCCGACACTCCCGCGATGGTGCGGTGCAGTGACCGCAATGTGTTGGTGTCCAGCTCTTGTTGTGCAGCCCCGTCGACCACTCGCGTTTCGCCGGTCTGCTCGTCGACCACCAGCCGCCACACACGCTGCAGGAAGCGGTGCGCTCCGACGACGTCTTTGGTGGCCCAGGGCCGGGAGGCCTCCAAGGGGCCCATCGACATCTCGTACACCCGCAGCGTGTCTGCGCCGTATTCATCGCAGATCTCGTCGGGCGATATCGAATTCTTCAGGCTCTTACCAATTTTCCCGAATTCCTGAAGGACTTCGATTTCGCCGTCGGGCCCCGGATAGACAAAGCGACCGTCGCGCTCGACCACTTCGTCTGCCGGAACGTAGGCGCCGCGGGAGTCGGTGTAGGCGAAAGCTTGAATGTAGCCCTGGTTGATCAGTCGGCGGTAAGGCTCACGAGAACTGACGTGGCCCAGGTCGTATAAGACCTTGTGCCAGAAACGCGCATACAGCAGATGAAGGACCGCGTGTTCGGCACCTCCGACGTACAAGTCGACGCCGCCCGGATCCTGCGGACCGTGCTCAGCGGGCCGCGGGCCCATCCAATAAGCCTCATTTTCCTTGGCGCAGAACTGCTCCGAGTTATGCGGATCGGTGTAGCGCAGTTCATACCAGGAGCTGCCGGCCCACTGCGGCATCACGTTAGTGTCACGGGTGTAGGGCCTCAGGCCGTCGCCAAGGTCCAGTTCGACGTGCACCCACTCGGTCGCCTTGGCCAGCGGTGGCGACGGCTCGCTGTCGGCGTCGTCGGGGTCGAACAGCACCGGCGAATAGTCCCGCACATCGGGCAGCTCGACTGGCAGTGCGGCTTCGTCGAGCGCATGCGGGCGTCCGTCGCTGTCGTAGACAATCGGGAACGGCTCACCCCAGTAACGCTGCCGGGCGAAAAGCCAGTCACGCAATTTGAATTCGATGCGCGCCCAACCGCGGCCTTCGGCCTCCAAGCGGGCGGTGATAGCTTCCTTGGCCGCCGACACGTCCATTCCGTCGAGGTAGCCGGAGTTGACCAGCAGACCGTCGCCCGGGTGTGCGGCCTCCGAAATATCGCCGCCGGCAATGACTTCCACAATCGGCAGGCCAAACTCATGGGCGAAGTCCCAGTCGCGCTGGTCGTGGCCGGGGACCGCCATGATCGCCCCGGTGCCGTACCCGGCCAACACGTAGTCGGCAATGAAGATCGGCACCGGTTTACCGTTGGCGGGGTTGGTTGCGTAGCTGCCCAAGAAGACGCCGGTTTTCTCCTTGCTCTCCTGGCGCTCGAGGTCTGACTTCGCTCCGATCGCGTGTCGGTAGGCGGCGACAGCTTCACCCGGTGTGGCGGCACGGTACGTCCAACGCGGGTCGGTCCCGTCTGGCCAGGCGGGGGCGACCAGCTCGTCGACCAGATCGTGCTCGGGGGCCAGCACCAGGTAGGTGGCGCCGAACAGGGTGTCGGGCCGGGTGGTGAACACCTCGATGTCGACTGTCTCGCCATTGGGAATAGCTGCCGAGAACAGGGTCCTTGTGCCGGTGGAGCGGCCGATCCAGTTGCGCTGCATGGTTTTGACCGGCTCCGGCCAGTCCAGCAGGTCCAGGTCGTCGAGGAGCCGGTCGGCGTAGGCGGTGATACGCATCATCCACTGCCGCAACCGTTTCCGAAATACCGGGAAGTTGCCCCGGTCGCTGCGGCCGTCGGCGGTGACCTCTTCGTTGGCCAGCACCGTGCCCAGCCCCGGACACCAATTCACCATCGAGTCTGCCCGGTAGACCAGTCGGTAGCTGTCGATCACGTCGGCCCGCTCCCCCGCCGACAGTTTGGCCCAGTCCCGTCCGTCTTCGAGACACCTTGCACCGGAAGCGAATTCGCCGATCAGTTCTGCGATCGGGCGAGCCTTCTTGGCTGCGGTGTCGAACCAGGCGTTGTAGATCTGGAGGAAGATCCACTGGGTCCACTTGTAGAACTCGACATCGGTGGTTGAAAAGCTGCGCCGGCTGTCGTGGCCAAGGCCAATGCGGCCCAGCTGGCGCCGGAAGTTCACGACGTTGGCCTCGGTCCTGGTCCGCGGGTGGGTTCCGGTTTGCACCGCGTATTGCTCAGCGGGCAGCCCGAACGAGTCAAACCCCAACGCGTGCAGCACGTTATGGCCAGTCATCCGGAAGTAACGGGCGTACACGTCGGTGGCGATGTAGCCCAGCGGGTGGCCGACGTGCAGTCCCTCACCCGACGGGTAGGGAAACATGTCCTGCACGAACAACTTGTCATCTGGGACCGGGGTTCCGTCCGTCGGGGCCAATGAACCGACCGGGTTCGGCACGTTGAACGTCCCGAGCTTCGCCCAGTTGTCCTGCCACGTGCTCTCGATACGGCCCGCCAGCGCCGCGGTGTAGCGATACGGCGGCGCATCGGAGTCCGTCTGAACAGCATCAGAGTTGCTCCCGGGCGCGGTGGTCGGGGATTCGGTCACCTGAACAGGGTATAAGGGCCGCCTCGGCGGGGCCGCCGGCCACAGGTTGGTCTCGGTTCCATTGCGCACCGATCAGAGCTTCATCCCAGCTCTGTTTCGAGCCTGTTCACGGCGTTTGACCTCTAGTTACAGTCAGCCTCTAACGACGGCTGCTGGTATTGAGCCACTGGAAGGACCAACGCAGATGATTGAGATCGTCCCCGCCCACCGGGCATTCCTCGGGGGTATGGTCGCTGGCCTGATCGGCGTGGCGGTTTTTGCGGGCGCCAAGGCATCGGCAGATCCATTGGTTCCCGCACCATCACCTGCCCCCGTCGTCCCGGCACCGGCGCCACAGAACGTCACCGCCGTCCCCGGGCAGGTGCCCAGCAACAGGTTCCTCGCCGCCCCGCCGGCATCAAATCCCTTTGTGCCGCCGACTCCCGCCACGGCACCGGGAGCGTCAGGATCGGCTGTGGCCACGCCCGTGGCACCGATGCCTCCGACCCCGACTCCCGCGGTTTCCGGGACAATCCGTGAATACCTGCAGTCGAAGGGAGTCAAGCTCGAGGCGCAAAAGCCCCAGGGATTCAAAGCACTCGACATCACATTGCCGGTGCCGCCTCGCTGGACTCAGGTGCCCGATCCCAACGTGCCCGATGCGTTCGCGGTAATCGCCGACCGGCACGGCAACAGCATTTACACATCGAATGCCCAGGTGGTGGTGTACAAGCTGGTCGGTAACTTCGACCCCAAAGAGGCCATCACGCACGGCTACGTAGACAGCCAGAAACTGCTCGCGTGGCAGTCCACAAACGCCTCAATGGCTGATTTCGGCGGCTTCCCGTCGTCAGTCATCGATGGCACTTACCGCGACGGCGATATGACGCTGAACACCTCGCAGCGCCACGTCATCGCGACGTCCGGGCGCGAAAAGTACCTGGTGTCGCTATCGGTGACCACCGATCGTTCGGTGGCCGTCGCCGACTCACCGGCCACAGACGCCATCATCAATGGATTCCGAGTGACCGTCCCCGGGGCACCGTCCCCGGCGCCCACCCAGACACCCGGTACGGCGCCAGTCGGGCTTCCGGCGCAGACACCCGGTACCGCGCCGGTCGGGCTTGGCGGGCAGACACCGGGTACGGCTCCGGTCGGACAGGCACCCGGTGCGGCGCCAGTGGGGCTCCCCGCGCAGGCGCCCACGCCCAACCAGCAGCCCACGTCAAGTCTGTTGGCGCTGGTGCCCGGCCTGCCGCCGCTACCCAACTTCTCGTTCCTCCAGCACTAAGCCGGCGCCGACACCCATAGAGCCCGATGAGCGGATCGGTGGCCCGACTCGTATTGTGAGGCCATGCTGATTGCGGGCGTGCTGTGCATGTGTGCGGCGGTGGCCTCCGCCGGGTTCGGGACTTGGTCGCTTGCGCACAATCAGAATCTCGACCCCACTGCGCTGGCGCTGCGCTCCATGGCGCCCACGCAGTTGGCGGCCGCGGTGATGCTGGCTGCCGGCGGCGCGGTGGCGCTAGCTGCGTCCCCGCACACCGCGCTGGTCGTGCTGATCGTCTGTGTCGCCGGTGCCATGGGGACGCTGGCCGCCGGCTCATGGCAGAGCGCGCGCTTCGCGGTGCGCCAACAAGCGGCGGCACCCGGGTGCGGTGGGAACTGCGCCGGCTGCACGCAGGCGTGCCACTGAAGTCCCACCTCTTGCTGAAAGCCCCGAACGTGGGGGAGAGGCTCTAGTTTCGGCTGAGGTCGATGGGGTGGGTGGCAAGCAACGAAAGCGGCAGCGGCTGCCGACGCAGCACTTGGCCCCACAGGTCGGCCCTCGACCCAACCAGAACGTCAGATGGCAACGCGGACAAGACGATCCAGTCGTCGCGTTCAATTTCACCTTCAAGCTGGCCGATGGTCCAGCCGGAGTATCCCGCGAAGATTCGCACCCCCTCCACCAGTGGTGCGATCGTGTCGGGCTCGGCGTCCAAATCGACCATCACCACCCGGCCGGCCACATGCCGCAGGCCGGCCACGCCTTGCGGATCGGCGCCGACCCGCAACGCCGCCAGGCACAGGGCCGCGTCACGCTTCACCGGCCCACCGATGAACATCGTCTTCGGCTTGGCTGCCAGTTTGGCCCACTGCGGCAACACGTTATACACCGCGGTCTCGCTGGCGCGGTTGAGCACGACACCCAATGTGCCGCCATCGTTGTGCTCCACGATGTAGATCACGCTGCGCCGAAACGTCGGTTCAAGGAGATCGGTGTTGGCAAGCAACAAAGTACCCGCACGCACCCGTTGCGCGGCGGGCGCGACATAGTCCTCTGGATCTTCGGGCGGCGGCACCACACCATCATCGCATCTGGCGCATCGTCGCCCGGGGCAATCGAGCGTGGGCCACGAATATTTGTACTGTTGGTGGGACGGCTCTGACAGCGCGAGCTTGCCAAACCCTAATCGTGGAAGTCGGTTTCTGTGATCCAAACCCGGATGCACTCAAGCGCACCCGTCGAAATTTGGCGGTCAGTACGCAGTTTGCCAGATTTCTGGCGACTGCTGCAGCTGCGCATGGCGAGTCAGTTCGGTGATGGACTCTTTCAGGCGGGGCTGGCCGGAGCGCTGCTGTTCAATCCGGATCGAGCCGCCGACCCCATGGCCATTGCGCGTGCATTCACAGTCCTGTTTCTGCCCTACTCGCTGCTGGGACCGTTCGCCGGCGCGCTGATGGACCGTTGGGATCGGCGGCTAGTGCTCGTCGGCGCCAACGTGGGCCGCCTGATTCTTATCGCCGCGATCGGCACGATTCTGGCTGTCAGGGCCGGCGACATGCCACTGTTGTTGGGCGCGCTATTCGCCAATGGCTTGGCCCGGTTCGTCGGGTCCGGGTTGTCGGCGTCACTGCCGCACGTGGTGCCGCGCGAACAAGTGGTGACGATGAACTCGGTAGCCACCGCGTCCGGGGCCGTCGCGGCCTTCTTGGGCGCCAACTTCATGCTTGTGCCCCGTTTCGTGGTCGGCGCGGGCGATAAGGGCGCCGCGGCAATCATTTTCATCACCGCAATTCCCCTGTCGATCGCGTTGCTGCTGTCGTTGCGGTTCGGTTCCCGCGTCCTGGGCCCGGACGACACCGAGCGCGCGATCCACGGACCGGCCATCTACGCGGTGATCACCGGCTGGCTGCACGGTGCGCGTACGGTAGCGCAGCGCCCAACGGTCGCCGCCACCTTGTCCGGTTTGGCCGCGCACCGGATGGTAATCGGCATCAATTCGCTGCTGATCTTGTTGCTCGTCCACCAGATGACCGACCCCGAAGCCGGCGGCTTCAGGGTCGCGTTGCTGTTCTTCGCCGCCACGGGCGTTGGCGCCTTCCTGGCCAACGTGCTGACTCCGCCTGCGATCCGGCGCTGGGGGCGCTACGCGACGGCAAATGGTGCGTTAGCGACGTCGGCGATCATCGAGCTCGCCGGCGCCGGGCTACAGCTACCGGTCATGGTGGTGTGCGGCTTCTTCCTCGGTGTGACCGGGCAAACGGTCAAGCTGTGTGCCGACTCGGCGATGCAGATGGACGTCGACGACGCTCTTCGCGGACACGTGTTCGCAGTGCAAGATGCGCTGTTCTGGGTCGCGTTCATCCTCTCGATCACGGTGGCTGCGACTTTGATTCCCGACGACGGGCACGCACCCGCATTCGCGCTGTTCGGGTCCGTGCTGTACCTAGCCGGCCTGGCCGTGCACAGCATCGTCGGCCGCCGTGGCGAGCCAGCGAACAATCGCTAAGGTACATACGTGATTTTCCCGACGGCTGCAGCCGACAGTCGCAGGCAATGATGGCCGGTCCCGGCCCTATCGTGGCTGACCTGCATGCCGAAAGCGACGAGCTCGACGCCTTGGTTGCACCGCTGCCGGCCGAACGCTGGGCCGATCCGACGCCCGCGCCGGGCTGGACCATTGCCCACCAGATCGGGCACCTGCTGTGGACCGACCGGGTCGCGCTGACCGCGGTTACCGACGAGGCTGGGTTCGCTGAAGTGCTGGAAGCCGCTGCCGCCGACCCCACGGGCTTCGTCGACGCAGGTGCCGAAGAGCTGGCGACCCTGGCGCCGGCAGAGCTGCTCGCCGACTGGCGGGTCACCCGTGGGCGGTTGCACGAGGAGCTGCTGATGGTTGCCGCCGGTCGCAAACTTCCGTGGTTCGGGCCACCGATGAGTGCGGCGTCGATGGCTACCGCGCGCTTGATGGAGACCTGGGCGCACGGGCTCGACGTCGCCGACGCCTTGGGCGTCAAACGACCCGCTACCGAGCGACTGCGGTCGATCGCTCATCTAGGGGTGCGCACCCGTGATTACGCCTTCGTCGTCAATAATCTGGCTGCTCCGGCCGAGCCGTTTCTGGTCGAGCTGCGCGGACCCGGCGGCGACACCTGGTCCTGGGGGCCGCCAGACGCCGCGCAGCGGGTCACTGGTTCCGCCGAGGATTTTTGCTTCCTGGTCACCCAGCGGCGCCCGCTTAGCACCCTCGACATCACAGCGGACGGTCCCGACGCGCAGCGCTGGCTGCAGATCGCTCAAGCCTTCGCGGGACCACCCGGCCCCGGTCGATGAGCGCGTGAGCGCGCGAAGAGAGCCGGGGCCCATCCGCCCAAGCCCCGGTCGATGAGCGCGTGAGCGCGACGCATCGGCGCGCGCGCCTGGTCGCCCGGACCGTCACTGCAGGGGGCCACCATAACTTGCCCGGTTCTCGGCCTCGGCCTCTTCGCGCAGCGCTGTGATCGCGAGGTTTAACCTGTCGGCCAGCTCCCCGTGGGCATATCCGGTCATCACGCCGGGGTGCAAAGTCAGTTTCAGCAACCTGCCGTCGGAATTCGCAACAGCGTAGATGTCACCCAGGTCGACGCTGTAAGTGACGGCCTCGGCCTGAGCCACGAGGGCTTCCCACTTGTCGGCCGCCTCGCTCAGTTCCCGAAGAACTGATTCGACGAGATCCTTATCGCTGAGATTCGCGCGACTGCCCGAACCCGACACGATGACAGTATGTCGACCCCTCCAACCAGCGTCAATTCATACTCGGGGTCGCGGCGCGCGCCCCGCAATGACGTATGACCAGGGTGGCCGCGCCGCCGACTCAGAGGCCTTCAGGGCTCACCGGCTGGGTGGTGGCGCGGCAAGTTTCTGGTACCAGGCGAGGTGATAGTTCGCGGATACCGAGTCTCCGCTGGCGATGCCTTCGGTGGCGGCCATTAACAGACAGTTGAGCACGAGCGCGGGATTCACATTCGGATACTGGACCAGAAGCTGATAGCGCGCCGTATCAAGATGCACCCGCAGCACGTCGACTTCCTGGTCGATGACACCCGTGCCCGCGGCAGCGGCCTCTGCCAACCGTTGCACAATCCGCGGCAGTCCGTCGCGCCGGCGCGTCGCCTCGCTCAGCACCCTCCCCAGATCCTCAGTGGCAGGCAGTTCGCGCGGCTGCAACGAGGATTTCGTCGCGGCGAAGTCAACCGAGCGGCGCAGCGAATCACCGGGAGCGTAAGTCACGACGCGCGTCGTGTCGCCGATCAGTGCGGAGACTCTGCCGGTACGTCGCTCAGGCTCCAACAACCGCACGCCTGCCGGAAGGGTGATACCTGAAGGTATCCACCCGTGGGCGAGATCGGTGACCAATACCGTTGTCCCGTCCAGGTGATCCCCGACCGCCCAGTTCAGCCGTGGTTCTTGCCGAACCACAAACTCGAGGAGCCGGTTCAGCCGATCGATATCGGATGCCGTTCCGGCTTTGGCCTGCTCCGCGCGTGGTCTGGTGGCGGCCACGGCGGTGTTGTTATCGGCAGCGTTTTCATCGCGAGCCGACCCAGGCTCGTCCTGGCCAGCTACCGGCTCGCCCACCCCCGCGTGGTGGCGACCGTTCTCGACCGGCTCCCCACGCGGCTCAGGTGCACTCTCGGTCGGCGCATCGAAGACCGGCTCCACCCCCGTGACCACGGGTATGACTTGCGTCTTGTCCATGTCTGGTCGGGGAGGCCGGGCAACCTGTGGGCGCCGATATCCGGCGGCCGCCTCGGCCTTCACCGCCTGCAAATGACGAATCGTCGATTCGACTCGTCGCACGGCACGAGCACGGGCTTCATCGATGACTCGGGCCTCTTCCGCCTGACGGGCCAGATCAGCCTTTCCCGATCGCTTGATCATCTTCAGCTCGTCGTTGGCACTATTGGCGATCCGTTGCAGGTCGGCCTTGAGATACTCTGCGAGCGTGGCGGTTTCGGCGGTGATCGTCGAAAGTTCGGCAGGCCACAGCCCACCTGTCACCCAGGGGCTGCAATCGATAGGAGAGCTGAAAGCCGGAATCGCCAGTGATTCCTGGGTAGCTCTCCGGAGGCGCTGGCGCGCCGTTATCCGACCGAAGATCGCCACCGGCTAAGCGTACCGGCATTTGACGGTTGCCCTACGCGGTCGGTGAATTGTGCAGTTGTGACGGCCTGGGTAGCGTGGGGACATGGCTGACTCTGCGCTGCAGCAGCAACTCGACGAAGTGCGTGCCCTGCTCGGCCGCGCCCGAGAGTTGTTCGGCCCCAATCCCGTAGAGCCGCCTACCGATATCGCTCCCGATCCCGACGCGGCCAAGACCTGGCTGCTGTAGGCCGTCAGCTCGTGTGAGATCCGTTGAAGCCGTCTAGTCCGCGCTGTCGCGGCGGCGCAGCTTATGCGCCAGCAGCCTCTCAATGGCGGCATCAAGGTCTTGAGGGGTCGGAACTTCCGCGGATGGGGTGTGCCCGGCCGCCACGATTTCGTCGCGAATTTCCAGCAATGCTTTGAGGCACGACACGTCGGCGGTCAGCAGGATACCCTGTGCCAGCGTCTCGGCGTCGGTTTCCATCGCCTCTTCACTCAGCGCGACGCTGTGCATATACCCGCCGCGACAGGAGCGGACAAGGATGTGTCCACTCGGGTGAACAGTGTCAAAAGCGGGATTCGCGTCTGTCATCGACCGCCGTCAACGATGCCGCCGAAGTTGCGCGCCGCATCCTGCTCGTGCTGTTCCCACATCGTCGCCGATACAGTCAGTTTGTCCGCCAAATCGGCGTGGTCCGCAGCTTGTTGCTCGTAGCACTGACGTCTGAGCTCGAGCAGCTCGCGTCCGGCGTCGCGGAGCTCACTGAAGATCGGCCCCAGCGAATCCAGACTCTCCTGGATCGCGGCATGCGATGACGGAACGGTGCGCAAGTAGTCAGAGGTCTCCTGGTGATGCGCAGCGGCTTGACGTAAGTGCGCGGGCACTACGTGGATTGAATCTGCCATCCGCTGTCTCCTGTTCACGGCCGCCGGCCGGACCGGCGAGTTCACTGTTGTCAGGTGGTCGACGAGGTCGCCGGCCGGGTGGGCGTCGGTGTGTCGGGCTTAGCCGGCGCGGTCACGGTTGCGGTCGCCGCCGGTGGATGCTCCCAGCCTAGAAAGCTTGGCCCGCTCACGGTGGCGATGTGTTGAATTTGGCCGTCGAGAAGAGCTTTACCGGGGCCGAGGGCAAGGGCGTGGCGGTCGGTGAAGATGCCGATATCTCCCGGAGTCACTTGCGGCGGGTCGATTGGGTTGGTGACCGCCGATCCCGGTGGGGGAATGGTAATTCCCTGCTGTTGGAACGCATCTGCTATCGGCGCTCCGCCGACGGCGGCTTTGATGGCCGCTGCCAACTGTGGGCTGGCAGCCGTCACCGTCTCGCCGTCGGGCAGGGTCACCGTTGTCGGACCGGCCGGCGGCGATTCCCCCTCATCCGCTGACGCGTCCTCATCGTGGTTACCAGGTTCGTCTGGCGAGTCGTGAGTGCTCGGGTCCCGGTGGTCTTGGGAGTCCAGCAGCCCTTCGTCGTCAAGATCTTGCAGTGCCGGATCGTTGCCAGCCTGCAGCCCGCGAAGCGGCAACCCGCTCGGCGCATCCCAACCGGCCATGGATCCGGGCGCGGTACCCAGGCTCGGTAATGGCCCCGGGGCAAAGTTCGGAATCGTTGGCATCACTGGTGCCATCGGCGTCGCCGGAGCTGTGGCGCCCTCTGTCGGAGCCAGCCCCGAGGAATCGCGGGGCAGCAGGCCGGGATCGTCAGCCCACAACGAATCCAGTAGCGGATCCCATCCGGTGTCGGGGTCGTCTGTCGGCTGTTCGGTAGTGCCGCGCGCGGGTGCACCGATGCCGGTCGCCGAGGCCGACGGGTGTTCGTCGGGACCGTTTGGTTCGCTCGTGGAGGCGTCGTACAGCGATGTCCATGCGGCCATCAGCGCTGACTTCGACGTGTCATCGAGACTCGCGTTCAGGACTACCGCGCGTATGTCTCTGAGCTTGCCGATGAGAAACCTTTGGAAGTCGCGCGCTCCGGCCGGAGTGTCCAGGTCTGACCGCGTTCGTACCGCGCCTTCGGTTTCTCGCTGCAACTTGGTCAGCGCTTCTCTGCCGTCAACAGCATTCAGGTGTGCGTTCAGGATGGCTGAGATCACTTGCATGTCGAGCTGGGAGCTCGCTGAATTCTGATGTGCAAGAGCAGCTTCGGCGTTGGCAATGGCTTCTGCGGCATCGCCCGACTCTCGATCCGGTGGTGCTGCAGGTTCTTCAGATGGCCGCCTAGCAGGCGGGCCGGCCGGTGTCCCGGCGCCGAACAGGTCCGAATGTTGTTGGCGGATCTTGCGCAGGATCACCTCGACCTGCTCAGGACGTGTCGTCGGGGTGATCACAGCCGCCACCTCATTCGGCGCCAATCCCGTCTGCCAGGCGTTTGGATCGCCGGTGCGGTCTCGGACATATTTGACCGCGGCAAGTAGCTCCTCATACGCCGACATCAGTTAGGCAAACGGCGCTGCAGCCCACGCGGGTCCTGCTCCGGGATATGTCGCGACCCCTCCATGCCCGGCGACAGTACCCAGGCCCGCTCCTGCCGACAATTCACTATGGCGGGCGGTTGTGAACTAACAATGCAACCGGGGTCGTACTAGCCCGTATTGACACCGTACTGCGTCCGAAGGCTGTCCAGCACAGCCTTTTTCGTCCGGTCAAGTTCGCGCGCATCCGCCACGACTGCGGCGATCTCGCGTTGTTTGGCGACCAGAAACTTCTGAAACTCGCGCGCGCCCATGGGCGTATCGACGGCAAGGTCCGCCCGGTGCAGGGCAGCGCGATCGATCTGCGCGGCGATGGCGTCCAGTCGCCTGATGCTCTCTCGTACCGCGGCGTGAGCGCTGGCAAGCACCTCTGCCAGCACACGGTCGGCGTCGGCTGCCGTGCCGTGCTGGCTGGCCAGCGCTGACTGCTGCGCCTGCATGGCGGCTACCGAAGGTCCGGCTTGTTCCGACATCGGTTCACCCTATTCGTCGTGCCCGCGTGGCTGAGCAGTCATTGCTTGTCATAGGGGTCGGCGAATCGCCACGTTGTTGCCCAGCGGGCTTATTCGCACCGAGGCACCGGAGTAGGGCGCTTCGATCACCAGATTGTTGCCGATAGCCAGTTGGACGTGTCCGGCGTGCGGGAAGACCAGATCACCTGGCCGGACTTGCGAACGGGGCACCGGGATCCCGTCGTTGATCTGCTGATAAGTGGTGCGGTCCAGGTGAATACCCGCCTGTGCGTAGCTCCACTGAACCAGCCCAGAACAATCGAACTGGTCGGGCCCCGTTGCGCCCCAGACATATGGTCGTCCCAGCCGTGACAATGCGGCGCGCACCGCGATTGCGGCGTGGCCGCTCGGTGACGGCAGCCGCAGTCCAGCCAACCCAGGACCGCGGTGGTGCAACATTTGGTAACGCAACGCCCGCAGTTCGGCGAAGTGTCGTCGCGCCCGGAAGCGGGCCGACAACACGTGCGCCCGTTGCGCATGCAGTCGCGCCACGCGGCGGCGCATCGCCTCGCGCTGGGCCATCGGCGTCACCGGGATAACGGTGCCATCGGCGCGGGCCTCGTCGAGCACGCTCTTGGTGAGATCGCGGGCCTGCGCTCGATCCCGGTGGGCGCTGGCAAGGACGCCCGCGGCGGCGGCGTCTGTGCCGGCCGCCGACGCGAGCCGTTGCCGGCTGCGATCCACCGCGAGCTGATAACCACCCTGTGCCAATCCGTTATTCAGCCCGGCCGCTCGCTGCAGCAGGCTGCGGTAATGCGCGGTGCCCGCATCCAGCGTCGGGTGCCAAGTACTGCCGGCGAACATTTGATGAGCACGGCTTAACACCTCGACTTCGCTTTGGATCACTGCGCCCCCTCGCCGCCGTCCTGACCTATCTGTT
This sequence comes from uncultured Actinomycetota bacterium, assembly GCA_963730415.1. Lineage (GTDB taxonomy): Bacteria > Actinomycetota > Actinomycetes > Mycobacteriales > Mycobacteriaceae > Mycobacterium. Next base: position 175,705 of record CAVSSC010000033.1, read on the forward strand.
CTTGGCTCGTCGACTCGACCGCATCGGTGAAGGTACGAACACGGGGGAGTGCTCCCGGCGGGATAAGCCCCCTGTTGCGGATGTCCCAGATTTCATCGACGCCGACACCGACCAGCGCAGCGATGATCGTCTCTGGTAACGACGACTGCGCGCATGCCCGATCGAAGCGCGCGCTCAAGCTGGTGGGCATCCGCTTCAATAGGGCCGTGCGCGTCGCTTCCAGAGCCTGTAAATGCTCCATCAGTCGGCCCGTCGAGTCCGCGCCGGCGTTCACGGCCACCCTCCAGGAGCTGGCAGCCAGCATCTCTGCCTTCACGCACTGAGCGATCACAGACAGAATATACGTCTCATATTCGTTTGATGTCGTCGCAGGCAGCCGATCGATGACTGATTTGAGGGCGTCAAGCTGAGCTTCGGCGTAGCCTTCCAGCACTTCGGTGTCGCTGTGACGATCGACTACCACCGGGCCGGCACGCCGCGCGGGCATAGCGGCGGGTGGTTGCGCGGCCATCAGGCGGGCCAACTCAGCATCCGGATCGGCGGCTACCAACAGCCGAGAATAGGTGCCTGGCGGCAGGCCAAGCCCATTCTCAACCTTCTGAACTGTGCTTTTGTGCGGCTTACGGGCACCGCGCTCCAGAAAGCTCAGCCCCATGATGCTGACGCCAGTCGCGGCGGCAAGGTCTGCTAGTGACCAGTCGCGCGACTCGCGCAACGCGCGGATGGCCGCGCCGGCCGATTCACGGCTCACCGCACGCTCCGGCCATAGGCCGGATATTACACAGCCGGCGCCCACCTTCTGCGTATATACGTTTTTGTCACGTTTCTCTTGCGCGCGGCACTTGGCTGTGTATACGCTTTTGCCTACGTTTCACGCCCCACAAGGAGACCGACATGGGACACCCCTGCGCAGCCAACCCAGAACTATGGTTCGGCTATCCCGATGACGACGATGGTGACGGCGCGGCAAAGGCGCGCGCGTACGAGCGCTCCGCCACCGAGGCGCGGATCCAATGCCTGCGCCGCTGCCCATTGGCGCAACAGCGTCGGTGTGCCGAACATGCCATCGCGCACCGCGAGGAGTATGGCGTCTGGGCCGGCATCAAACTACCCGGCGGCCAGTACCGCAAGCGCGAACAGCTCGCCAAGGCCCACGAAGTCCTGCGACGTATCGCGATGGGCGAGATCAACTCCCGACAGCTGCCCGAGAACGCGGCTCTGCTGGCACGTCACGGACACGCGGCCGTTCCGGTGGCCGCAGTGGTGCTGCATCTGCCGACCGCGCAAGTTGGACCCCGCTCGGCGGCCTGACAACTCGTCGGCATCCTCGCCGGCAGTTTGCTGAACCAGCCAACGGGGTAGTCGGGGTCGGCAAGACCGAGTCTGTCGACCTAGAGGCGCACCCATGACGTTCGACCTGACACCGACGGTGGCCCAGCACGACCTGGCCCGGCGCACGCATGAGTTCGCCGAATCTGTGGTACGCCCGGTCGCGCTCGAGTATGACCAGCGGCAGGAGTTTCCGTGGCCGGTGCTAGAGGAGGCGGCCCAGCGCGGCTTCTACAGCCCGCTGTTTTACCGCGATCTGATCGGCGATCCGACCGGCCTCTCGTTGCCGATGTTCATGGAGGAGCTGTTTTGGGGCTGCGCAGGGATCGGTTTGGCGATAGTCATGCCGGCGCTGGCGCTGTCGGCAATCGGTCAGGCCGCATCGCCGGAGCAGATGTTGCAGTGGGCACCCGAATGTTTCGGAACACCAGGCGATCTCAAACTCGCGGCGTTGGCGATTTCCGAACCCGAAGGCGGCAGCGACGTGCGCAATCTGCGCACCCGCGCCCGCCGCGACGGCGACGACTGGACCATCGACGGCCACAAGATGTGGATCGGCAACGGCGGCATCGCCAACGTGCACGTGGTCAACGCGGTCGTCGACGAAGAGCTGGGCCACCGGGGTCAAGCACTGTTCGTGGTGCCAGGTGGCGCGCCCGGGCTGAAGATGGTCCGGAAACTCGACAAGTTGGGCTGCCGCGCGTCCCACACCGCGGAGCTGCGGCTCAACGGTGTACGGGTTCCCGCAGCCAATCTGCTTGGCGGACAAGAGAAGCTCGAACACAAGCTCGCCAAGGCCCGTGAGGTGGTGGCGGGCGGGAAACGGTCCGGGTCGGCCACGTTGGGCACCTTCGAGCAGACCCGCCCGATGGTCGCCGCCCAGGCGATCGGGATCGCGCGCGCCGCATTGGAGTATGCGACGTCCTACGCCACCGAGCGAGAGGCGTTCGGCGGGCCCATCATCGACAACCAGGGCATCGCATTCCCGCTGGCGGACTTGGCAACCCAGATCGACGCTGCCCGGCTGTTGACCTGGCGTGCCTCCTGGATGGCCGCCAGCGGAGTCCCCTTCGAGCGCGGCGAGGGCTCGATGTCGAAGCTCGCCGCCAGCGAGGTCGCCGTCAAGGCCACCGAGCGTGCGATCCAGACGCTGGGCGGCTGGGGCTACATCACCGACCACCCGGTCGAGAAGTGGTATCGAGATGCCAAGCTGTACACCATCTTTGAGGGCACCAGCGAAATCCAGCGGATGGTCATCTCGAACGCGTTGGGCGCCGCCGTGGGCACCCCGCCGCTGCACGTGGTGCTCGAGCCGTCCGGGGGAGCGTTGAACCGGGTGTTTGGTCGCGGCGCCCCGCTGCGCTCCCGCGTGGCCGATGCCGCGCTGTCGATGCAGGATCAGCTCCCCGAACCGATCATGCGCGTCGCCATGAAGGTGCTGCGTCCGCCCGGCGGTAAGATCCGCGAGTACTGTCGCGGGTGAGGGCTGTGTTGGGGCCCGCGACGGAGGGTGTGACGTGAGCAACCTCGAGACCGCGCCGGCCGAAGTCGCCTGCGGCGCAGCGCAGGTCTCGAGCGCGTTGCCCATCATGCACGTGCTCCATCCACGCGAGGTTCCGTTGGGCGGGCCGCGGGCGATGGGGGTGCAACGGACACTGCCGCAACGGCAACGCTCGCTGATCGGTGCGTGGTGCTTCATCGACCACTACGGCCCCGTGTCCGCGCGGATGGACGTCCCGCCACATCCGCACACGGGACTGCAAACGGTCAGTTGGTTGTTCAGTGGGGGCGTGGAACATCGCGACAGCTCCGGCGTGCATGCGCTGGTCCGGCCCGGCGAGCTGAATCTGATGACGGCCGGTGCGGGTATTTGTCATTCCGAGGTGTCGGTCGAGTCAGCCGCGGTGCTTGCACGGTGTGCAGCTCTGGGTGGCCCTGCCTGACTCCGACCGCGACACCGGACGCGACTTCGCCCACTACGTGCCCGCACCCACGTCGCTCCCGGGTGCGGCGGCTCGGGTATTCCTCGGCGAGCTGGCCGGCAGCCGTTCGCCGGTGCACACCTTTACTCCACTGCTCGGCGCCCAGATCGATCTCGACGCGAATGCCTGGCTGGACATCGACGTCGACCCCGCATTCGAACACGGTGTCCTGTGCGGCACCGGCCCCGTGGAGGTGGACGGGGCCATCCTGGCCGCCGCCGACCTGGGGTACCAAAGCCCCGGCAGTCGCGCACTGCACCTGCGCAATCTTTCGGACCGGTCGGCGCGCGTGCGTGCTGCTCGGCGGCGCCCCTTCGCCGAAGAGCTCGTGATGTGGTGGAACTTCGTCGGCCGCAGCCACGACGATATCGTCGGCTACCGCCAACTTTGGGAGGACGCCGACGAACGCTTCGGCGCCGTCCGGGGATATCAGGGTTCGGTCACCCGGCTGCCCGCCCCGCCACTGCCAACCACCCAGCTACGGCCTCGACCGCGTACGCAACGAAAGGAAGCAGATGACCGCCGATAAGACCGGCGCGCAGACCACGGTCAGCGCGCAGGACGGCAAGTACACCATTGCCGTCGAGGGAGAGACCGTCGGTTTCGCCGATTTCATCGATCGCGGCGATGAGCGGGTTTTCTACCACACCGAGATCGACCCTGCATTCGGCGGACGCGGCCTGGCGACCATCCTCGTCGAGCACGCGCTGGACGCGGCTCGCGCTGACGGCAAGCGCATCGTCCCGGTGTGCTCGATGGTCGAAACCGTGATTGAGAAGCATCCCGAGTTCGCCGAGTTCACCGATCCCGTTACTCCCGAAGTCAAAAGGTGGGCAATGGCGCAGCCCGGCAGTTAAACGCCGGCTCGGCCTCGTTAGAATCGGCCAGCGAGTTTCTACCTACTCTTTTGGTGGACCGAAATACTTGATTGCAAGTGACTTCGCGAGAGCGATGAGTTCCTCAAATGAGCGGGCCGCTTTTGCATCGGTAAAGAGATCCTCAATGCGGGCCAGGTTATCGCGAATCCACGCCACTGTCGCCTCACGCGAAACAACATTCGTCTTGTCGTAGTCATCAAGGTACTGCCGTATGAGCGATACCCGGGACCAGTTATCTGGCGACTTCGCCAACTTAGTTGGTGCGACTGAGAAATCGATTTGACCGCGGTTATTGCCGATGATCCAACTAATTTCTGGGCGGTAAGCGCCAGCCCCGTGTCGATCGTCGCTGCGCCCGAAGTCCTTGAATCGGTGATACGATAGCGAGCGTCCAGATATAAAAACCGAAGTAGGCTATAAAGAACTCCAATAGGGTGTTCATCGTATTTTGCCTTCTGTTTATTCTGAGTCATCGACCCGGTTCGTATAAGCCCATCTTCGGCAATTCAGTCGGGTTTCGGCCATCCCCAATTCTTGTATGAATTCGAACGGCGTAGAGCAACCAGTTCTTCACAAACGCGCACCGAATTCGATTCGTCCGCAAAGAGCTGCTCGACTCGTTTCAGGTTCGTCGACAGCCAATTAGCCTGGTCTATGGGCGAGCCTGCGCCTGTGTCGTCGCCCCCTTCCAAATACTGACGAATGAGTGAAAGCGCAAACCAATTATCGGCGCTTTCCTGAAATACCGGCACCGCAGCGAAGTAGATGCGGCCACGGTCATTAACGATATCCCATTTGAGCCGCTCGCTGGTGAAAGAAATCGACGCATCGATGTCGGCGAGGCCTCGGGTGCTTCAATCTGTAATTCGATACCTCGGGTCGAGGTAGAGAAATCCGCTGTATTGAACGATGAATTCTAGCAGCGTTTTCACCGCGGGCCTCCAATCTTAGGGGGGACTAGGGTATAACCATCGACTACTTCGTATCCGTGCGCCTGCAGGTATCTAAGCTCGGCAGCAGTGTAAGTGCTTCCACAACCATATCGATAGATATGGACAGCTTAATAGTGTCTCGATTTGCGATTGCGATGTCGAGTACGTGCTGATTGGCCGCGAGTTGCTGAATGGGCGTCGACGAATTCCACGCGTTCCCGATGTCGAAGTAGCTCGCCCCACGCTGTTGAGCAAGATCTATGTACGACGGACCCCCCCGATGGATTCTTAAATGGTCCGAGGACGGTTTCGCCGCTTCCGGTCAGGTGTTGTTCGGAGAGCGCTCGCAGCTCTGGTGTCATGTAGCTGAGCGGATTGTCTAGGTTGAACTCTGGAGGGCCTGGATCAATCACAACCGGCGGCGGGCCGTCGGGCAGCACAGGTACGTGAGGTCCACCGGGGGCATGTTCGACGGGTAGCTCTCCCGGGGCCGCTGGCGGCGTGTGCTCAACCACGGGCGGCAGACCGGGATGGGTGCCAGGGACGGGTTGTCCGCTGGTGCCGGGTAGTGGGCCATGTGGGGTGAGGTTCTGTTCTGCGGCTTCGAAACGTTGCTCGGCTCCGGCAAGGGCTCGGGGTAAGACGTTTTCGGACGTCAGGCCCTCCAGCGCTTCACGACCAAAAAGCGTTTTCAGGCCTTGCCAAGCCGCCTCGCCACCCACCTTGAGTTCAGGTCCCCCGACGGCCAAGGTGATGGCGCTCCACAGCGGTTCGGGAGTGGCTTCCACTTTCCCGGG
>CAVSSC010000034.1:0-23123 GCA_963730415.1 uncultured Actinomycetota bacterium
ACTTCAGCAGAGCTGTCATACGCGTGTGATCGCTTGGCTCGAAAGGCAATTCGGGCTGCTCGCCGATCCAGTCAAGCAGGGCACGCAGACCGTCCTCGAGCGCCCACTTCGGACGCCAGGCGAGTTCCTTCTTTGCCGGCTCGATGTCGCACCTCGCGGCGCGTACGTCGCCGTCGCGGAATTTCGCCACGACGATAGGTTGGGGGGCGTCGCAGATGGCTGCGATCTTTTGAGCTAGCTCATGGATGGTGGACGAGATACCCGACCCGATGTCGAAGCAGCGTGGTTCGGCCGCAGGTTTCTCTACCGCGGCGAAGAGCGCCTCGACGACATCGTCGATATAGACGAAATCGCGCACGATTTGTCCGTCTTCGTAGACCTCCAGCGGGCGCTGCTCGCGTGCCAATCGTGCGAAAAGAGCGACTATTCCTGTGTACGAATTGCTCAGCGACTGGCCCGGTCCGTAGACATTCTGCAGCCGCAGCACGCTGAGATGGGCGTCATGGGCGGCCGTCCAGGCGGCCAAGATGTGCTCTTGCGCGAGCTTGGTCGCGGCGTAAATATTGGTGGGCCGGGGCTCCGTTCGGCCAGCACAGCTCGGCAGCGGCACCGCAGGATCGTCCGTGGGCCCTTGCGGATCCCAGATACCGGCCAGGAGCTGAGCGTGGCTGCGAGGCTGCGGGTAGAAGATCTGAGAGCCGCATTGCCAAGCGCCCTCGCCGTAGACGGCCCTCGACGACGCCACAACGAGCTGGTCGGGCACGTGTGCTGAGCGGCTCAGGGCATCTAGAAGTTGAGTCGTTCCGACCACGTTCACCGAACCATGGCGCGTCGCCTCCGACAGCGACTGCGCCGTTCCCGTCTCCGCCGCCAAATGGACGACCTGCGAAGGTCGGCACAACCGCAGCACAGCATCCCAATCAGGGGCATGGGTCACATCACCGGTGAACAACCGCACGGATGGCGGCAGGTCGATCGCTGCACGTTCGCCATGCACCTGCGGGTGCAAGACGTCCATCACCGCGACGTCATAACCGGCTTTGACCAGATGGCGCGTAAGCGCGGACCCAATGAATCCTGCCCCGCCAGTGATGAGCACGGATGTTGACAACAGCCGACGCCTCCGGTTCCTCTGTGGAGGAAATAGGTGACCGGCACGCGTTGCCCTGGGTGCGGTCCGGGTGATCATACCGGGACCCCCGCCTCACGATCACCACACCGGCGCCCGCGCCGCGATCAGAGCTATCCGGTTGACGGCGGGCGGCTGCTCACCCCGATGATTGCTGGCGCCGCGGTGGCGCGCTCTACCTTGCGCTGCGGCGCCATCAGTCCACAGCCAACACTCCGCAGACAGCTCAACCGCGGGCGAGCGTGCGGTCGACCAGCGCCCCCATGACCGGCGCGAGCGCCCGCGCGTATTCGATCGTCACGTGAATCCTGTCGAAGTACACCAGGGTGTTGCCGACGATGATCGGGCAGCGGTCGGTGGTGCAGAACAGCTCGGTGACGTCATCGTATTGTCCGCCGCCGGCTTTGGTGGCGGCGGCGGACTCAGCCGCGATGCCGGGCTGGTTCACCGCCGTCGACCTTGGCGGCGAGGAGGCCGCCGCGTCATCCAGGTGACCGGACAGGCAGATCGGCACCACTGTGTGCGGATCCGGGACCGGACCGAGCACCGCTTCTTCGAGTCGGGGAATTATCACACACCTGTCCAACACATTGGGTATGTTGGCGAATCATTAGTCATCGTCGTCGGCTCGGGAGCCCCTGGCTCTTTGGGCTGTCAAAGAGCTGACGGAAGGCGGCCAAAAGGTTGTCCTGTTTGAGGCGGGAACCCGGACATCGCCCATGACTTCCCTGCCAACGCAGAGGTCCGCGGAATTGTGCGGCGCGTCAAATCGGCGTTTCAGCGTCAGCAGGCTCAGGCGCCTTACCGACCCAATAGGCCCGAGTCTAGCCGAGAACCTGGAGGTGAACCGGTGAGTATAATCGATAGTCCGACAGTGGATAGTCCAGCAGTGGATCGGACTAATCTTCACCGTATCTGGAAAGCGATTCTTGTTGGCATCGCGCTCGTTGTGGCTGCGGCATGTTACTTTCTACCGCTTCTCCTCGTTGCGCTTGGCGTGCTTCTACTATTCCTCCTATGCGGACGCTTTGTTTATCAGGGTCGCGACCGCTACATTCCAAACCTATATGCTCGGGACATCCGGGTTTATGACGACGCATATCGCTCGTTTATAGGCCGCTCGCTTGCGAGTCTGCGTAAGTGCAAGATTCGAGGCCACACGCTGTTGTGGGAAGCGTCGCACCTAACGAGACCAAGCCGCCAGGATTCTGACGAACTAGTGCTTGATCTAGGCGTCTGGCTCGGCTGGTCGACAAGGCTCATATCTGATGCTTGCGGCCGCACGGTATACGGCTTCGATACCTTTGAGGGCCTTGTTGAAGACTGGCAAATCGACGACCAGATCCTCATCAAGCGTGGAACCTTTTCGCTATCAGAACCGCTCGCACAACGTCTCATACGAGATACTGGTGTGAGCCTGCACGACGGGTTACCTGCCGCTCTCGGTCGCAAGGTGCAGTTCATCAGGGGAAGCACCTATGAGACGTTGGTCCCATTCTTGGCCGACAGACCGGCCGTCCCGATCAAGCTTTTCCACATGGATTTGGATACATATGAGAGTTGTCTGCATGCGCTAGAAACCTGCAAGGACCGCTTTGTCGAAGGATCCATTCTGGTCTTTGACGAATACCTTGTCACTAATGCCGAAATGCGAGCGTTCTTTGAGTTTCAGAGCCAGTACGAGCTGGAATGGCGATACCGGGCCTGGGGTCTTGAAATCATGGAGATGAATGTCGAGATGGTCGTTGCGCGTTGGAAGCGCGTGACGTACTACTTGCTTTGGATCGCAGCGTATTGGTTGGCGGGTGACGGTAGCTATGTCTGGAAGTTCTTCCGCAGGCGGTTTTGGCGATTTTGGCTGGGTGCACCGATAGGCGATATCCTTTTCATGCTTGGTGCTGCCGGACAACGGAAGTCGGTTAGCCTCGAAATTACCGGTCTGGGTAAGCTTGACCGAACCCGTCCGCGTGACCAGAACAACGGATGAATGGCAGTTCCTTGGTTTTACGCCGCGAGATCTGCCGAAGCTCAATCAGTATTCTGCGATCGTTCTGCCAGCATTTCTTTGCCTACGAGACGGCCTCCCGCGAGTAGCGCGGCATCGACGTCGCTCTAATCGACGGGCAGCACCGTTACATGCAGCTGCTGCGTGACGTCAAGAAAACACCCCGCGCTACCTGCGGGACGCCGGCGTCATTGTCCTGCACGACTGCAAACCCCCAATGCCTTGATCGGCCGCCCCGCAGCGTCGTACGACAAAATTTGTTGCGCAGCAGGGAGAGAGGATGTCCCGAGTCTCGTGGAACTTCGATGGCGGCCCGGTGAGCATCAGGCTGCGCCTGATCATTGTCTACCACGGATCCGACAGATTGAGCGGACTCGCGTTCGAGGGCGGTGCGAAGTGCCGGTAGGTGCAGGTGACCGTTGACACGGCGGAATTGCTTGCCGGCCTCGACCATGCCGGCCGCACACCAGCGCAGCGCCATCTGCCCGTCGCGCCAGCCTTTGACGTTGCGGGCATGATCGCGACTGATGGAGATCATCGAACCGATGGTGTTGGTAGAGCGCAGGGTGCGCGCCAGGGTGGGCGGCACACCCAACCGCAAGACCGTGAGCGTCTCGTCGAGGCCCTCACGCAGGCTGGCCGCCGCCCCGGGATGGGTGCGATCGAGCTCGTTGGCCAGGGCCAGCAGCGCTGCTTCGGCCTCAAGCGCTGACGACGCGTGGTAGGCGTCGGTCATCCTACGGCCCACACTGGCCCGAAGGCGTTGTGGAAGATGATCTTGCACGTTCTGATCTTGTGGAGTTGGCAGCGTTGGATGACCGGGCGATCGAGCACGTCGAGTACCGCCCTGCGCAGGGCCTTGGACCCGTCGAGGCCACCGATCTCCTTATTGGGGGCCGTGATCTTGCAGCCGGGCTGCGGCCAGATCTCGATCGGGTCCAGTAGATGGCGCATCAGGTTGCGCCCCACCCAGTCCGAGCCGTTGGCCAATCCGCGCGGCCAATCGCCCGAATGGAAATTGAGCAACAGCACCGGGGTGACCAGTGCGCCGGCGGCTAGCACCACCACCTTGGCCTTCAGGGCCAGCATGTCGGAGTGATGCTGGCAGATCACCCGCCGGACCTGGGTGTGGTCGGCCTCCAGGCGCACGACTCGACAATCGGCCAGTAGGTGGGCGCCGTGCTCGGCAACGGCGGGGAGGACGCCGTTGCGGGCGGCGTCGTTTTTGCAGGATTGGGGGCAGAGGTAGGTCTGGCAGGTGGCGCAATCGTCGGTGTAGTCACAGGCCATCGGCAGGTGATAGGGATGCAAGCCGCGGCCTGCCAGATAGTTGACCAGCGGCTGGTTGTCGGCCGAAAACAGCGGCGCCGCGGGCAGACCGACTTCGGCCGCTTCCGGGCGCAGGGGATCGGGCTGGCCGCGAACCCCCAGCAGCTTCTCGGCCTCGGCGTACCAGGGACTCATCTGCTCGTAGGTAAGCGGCCAGGCTTCGGGCACGGTGGAATCGCCGGGGTCGCGGAAGTTTTGCCGGGGGGGAAATCACCGACGAAAAACCGCTCGCAGACCATGCCGTAGAGGGCCGAGGACCCGCCGGTCCCGCTGCCGATAAACGGGACAAACCGCTTCGAGAAGCGCCCGCTGATGTCTTCGATTTCGTCGGTTGTACGTCCGGCCCGGGCCAGGGCGTCGTAGTAAGTTTCTGCCGAACGGTGGGCCCGCGGCTCGGCCACTTCGGGCATCGCAGCGCGAATGGTTCCCGGTACCCCGGGCAGTGTCGAGTGCCCCTTTTCGACGAACAACACCCGCCGGCCCGCGCGGGCCAACCGGTAGCCCAGCATCCCGCCGCCCATGCCGGTGCCCACGACAATCACGTCCCACACCACGCGCTCGGCCTCGCGCGCGTTTATTTCGCCGTCAGCCGAATCGAGCTCCTCAGCGCGATGGCGGTGGCCCGGCATCGACCGAGTGTGTTCATCGACTGCTTCCAGTTGGGACCCGGCCCCGACTGAGGGCATAGAAGTACCACTTGAGGTAGTGCGGTAGCCATTTCCTGAGGCGGAACCGCGACTGGCCGGCCGTGCGGTCGCGCCACGTCGACGGCACTTCGGTGATGCGGTGGCCGGCGACGTGCGCTTTGGCCGTGACCTCGAGCGTGTACTCGAATCCGCCCGAGCTCTCGATTGGGATCTCGCGAAGGACGGACAGACGGTAGGCGCGAAACGCGTTTGTCGCGTCGTGTGTCGGCAGAGCGCCGAACCAGTAGAGCGATACGCCGCTGAGCCGCGAGAGTGTCCGCTTCATGATTGGGCCGCCGATTTGCCGACCTCCGCGCATGTAGCGCGACGCGCACACGATGTCGTATCCCTCGTCGCGAATCAATCGGACCATGTCGTCGACAACCGTGAGGTCGTCGGATAAATCCGCCATCGAGATGATGACGACGTCCGAGTGCGCCGCCTCGACGCCGGCGCGAATCGCGTTGATCACGCCCCGGCCGTTCGTGTTGCGCACCAACTCGAGACCGGGGCAGCTAGGGGCGAGCTCGCGGACCACGGGCACCGTGTCGTCCTCGTCGAAGTCGTAGACGATCAGCACCCGTTTGGGGCGGGTCACTTCCGCGTAGAGCTCGGCTAGTGCGCTGGCGATGTTGGAGCCCTCGTTGTAGACGGGAACGATGAAGTCGATCTCGTCTTTCACGTCGGTCATCGGGGCCGCTCTGCGACCACGAGCATCTGTTTGCCCAGAAGATACTGCGCCGGACGAAGGCGCAGGTAGAGCCGGACGAGGAAGGCCCACTGCGGTAGGCGACTTTTGGTCGTATACGGAAGGAACCGCGCGCGGCACTCGATGACCCGGAATCCGGCGACTTCGAGCGCCTCGGTCATGCCGCGTTCGCTCAGTGGCAGCGTGTGGTCGAAGAAGTCCCAGAACGCTCCGCCCACGAGTCGCACGTTGGGCTGCATGATCATGATTCGCCCGCCGGGCCGCAGCGCCGTGCGAACGTTGGCCAGGACTTTCAGTAACGCGTCGGGGTCGCGAAGGTGCTCGAAGACGTTGCTGGCGAACGCCAGATCGACCGACCCCTGGTCGACAGCCTCCGAAAGTCGTTCGAGCGGAAGCTGGAATACCTCGACGCCGGGCGCGGCGAACCGCGCGGTGTCGGGGTTGAGGTCGACAGCGATCCGGCGACGGGCCGAAATGTTGTTGACGAAGTCGCAGTAGCCGGCGCCGAGGTCGAGGACGCAGGCATCGTGGGGCACATAGCGGGCGAAGAACTCCTGGCAAATGACGCGCCACAGCCGCGCCTTGGACTCACGCTCGTCGTCGTGAAACCGCGCCGCGTACAGCCGATCCAATTCGGCGTTCAGGTCGCCGTAGGCTTCCGTCATCAGATGCCGCCTAGTTCGATCTGGCTCTCGATCCACGGGATGATCTCGTCGAGTGCCTCATCGAGTGACGTCGTGGCCTTGAAACCGAGGACGTCCATCGCCTTTTGGACATCCGGCACCCGCCGCTGCACATCGTAGGGGAACGGATCATCGCTCACGAGCCGCAGCGGGACGTCGCCCTTGATTTTGCGCCACACCACCTCGGCGAGTTCGCACACGGTCGTCGACGTCGCGGTCGAAAGGTTGAAGTCCTCGTTGCGCGCGGTGTCGGACTCGATGGCCAGGCGGATGCCACGGGCGAGGTCACCGCCATAGGTGTAGTGACGGATTTGGCTGCCGTCGCCAAGAATGTGCAGCGGATCCTGCCCTTTGAGAACCTTTTGGACGAGGTCGGGAACGACGTGGCTCATCGCCAGCTTGACGTTGCCCGACATGATCTCCCGGTCGCACAGGGCGCGCTTTTCGCCCACGCCGATGCAGTTGAAGGGCCGCACGATCGTATAGGGCAGTTCGTACTGCTCCCATGCGCCTTGCGCGAAGTACTCGGTGGCGAGCTTTTGGAACCCGTAGGTGGAGTGTGGCGGCGGGCAGCGGCGCTGCTCGCCCTCGGGGGTGGGGTAGGTCGACGTGCTCTCGTAGACCATCGACGAGGATACGACAGTGATCTTGCGCAGGCTCGCGTTGCGGTGCGCCCAGATCGCCGCGTCGAAGGTCGCCGCGGTGATCCGCTCGTTTTCTGAAAGCAGGTCGTAGGCCAGCTCATGAAACAGCGAGATGCCGCCGATGATCGCGGCGCCGGCGAGCAGGTGATCGCAGCCGGCGAGCAGCTTCTTGAGCAGCGCGACGTCTTTGGCATCGCCCTGCACGCCGGTGTAGTTCGGGTTTGTGTCGAACGCCCGCTCGACCGGCCCGTACTTGGAGTGGTTGTCGAGCCCGATTACTTCGTAGCCGTGGGTGAGCAATTCCTCGATGAGGTAGCCGGCGATGAACCCGGCCGAGCCTGTGACGAGAATCTTCACGTAAGCTGCGCTCCCTTTCCAAAGAAGTTCCACACGTCAATGACCGGCTTGTTGTCGGGGATCACCAGCGACCGATAGTCGCTGTGGGGTGCCCCGAGTACGAGCACATCGGACCGCTCGAGCGCCTCGTCGAGCGTGACGAACCGCGGGTCGCTCACGTACGGATCCGTGCATACGACCGCGGCCGCCTCGTACTCGAGGATTTTCCGAAGTTTGTACGACAGCGATTCTCGCGAGTCGTCGATGTCGCCCTTGAACGCCATGCCGAGAATGCCAACTGTCAACTGCTGAAGCGGATATCGCAATTTCATGTGGTGTACGACATAATCGGGAAGTCCCTCGTTGACGAGCATCGCCGCGTGTCCGAGCGAGAACCGCGACTCGGTCGCCGCCGCAAGCTGCATGGTGTCCTTGAAAAGACACGGCCCGGCCGCGAACCCACTCTTCGGCAATCCGGCCATCCTCGGATAGTCGCGCGTGAGCGCTTCGTAAATCCGGTAGAAGTCCAGGCCGAAATCGGTTGCGATCATGAAGAACTGATTGGCCGTCGCGAACTGGATATAACGCCAAACATTGGCGAAAATCTTCGTCAGCTCGGCCTCGACCGGCTGCATCGCAACGATCGACGGAGCGATCCGGCTGAAGAGGTCGGTTGCCACCCTGCTCGCCTCGTCGTCGCAGCCCGCCACGATCTGCGGCAACTCGACGAGTTCGCGCATGGCGTGTCCCTGCGCGATTCGCTCGGGACAAAAAGCGACATGAATGCGCCGTCCAGAACCGCGCAACAGCGCATCAACCTTTTCGGTCGTCCCTGGATACAGCGTGCTGCGAAGGATGAGGCACTGGCCATCGACCAGATATGGCATCAGGTCGACGAAAAAACGATGGATCTTGTGGAAAGTGGGGTTGAGGTGCTCATCAACCGGCGTCCCGATAACCACGACGACGACACGTGACCTCGAGATCAGCGTCCGATCGTTGTCCACGACCAGGTTCCTGTTGATCACCTCGGCGAGCATCGGCTCCGCCTTCTCCTCCATGAAAGGCATCCGTCCCGAACGGACCGTTTCGACGGCGCTCGTATCGATGTCATCGATCGCGACTCGCAGATCGCGGTGCGCCATCACGATGGCCAGCGGCAGCCCGACATGCCCGCAACCGCCGACCACACAGACGTCGAACTCGAATTTCGCCGATTCAGGTGATGACCCCACGGGGTGCTCTCATTTCGAAGTTGGTCCCCGATTTTCGTGCCTCCCCTGGGTGCGCACAGCATATAGCTCCCGCCAGCACTGTATATCCGGTATCCCCAGACTCCGCTCCCCAGCGCCCGAGACGAGCGTCAGGGAATCAGTGCGGGCTCACCACCCGGCGGGCATGAATGGGCGGCGAAAAACGACGACGTATCCGCGCCGGCAACGCAGGGCCGGCTGTCGGATGGTCACCACCGCCGACGGGCGGTCTTATAGGCGGTAGGTGGAGCCTTCAGAAGAGTGAAGCCATTTGCCAGGTCCCGCAGTTTTGCGTCAAGAAAGCGGCGTCGCTCGCCCGGATCTCGACCACCTGCGGACTGCTGGACTTCTTGCTTTCGATGATGTCGTTTGGATCAAGGCTGCGCAGCCGCGCCCAATAACACATCTTCCCACCCGCATTGCGATATTTGCCCATCTGTATGTCGACGACGCTGAGGCCGACGACATATGTACCGTCATTGTCGATACTTGCGTGGTATTTGCCCTCGGCGTCAATCACGGTCTTGGGGGCCGCTGTTGGCGCCGGTGTGGCCGTGGTATGCGTTGCGGTCCCGCACGCCGCGAGCAGTAGCGCGGGGGCGATCAGTGCGAGGCGCTTCATGCGTGTGGATAGTAGAGCAGCCGGCGCTTACGGTTCGACGCGCATTTCGTAGAAACGCAGTCGCGCGGCGACGTCGCCCTGACCCAGCGATGGGGCACGGCCGACACCGATGGTGTGGGCATGGATCTGCAGGTTCGTGCCGGCCACCGACGCAGGGCTAGTGACGAGAAACGGCTCGGCGGCGTTGGCGTCGACAAGGCGGTAGCGGACCCCGTCGAGCACGACCGTCCGGATGGTCAGTGGAACGATGGCTCCCTGGAAGAGCCGGTCGACAACGGTCGGCTCCAGATCGATCCCCACCAGGACTGCCATGTCTGGTCCGCTGGGGGCAGGGACGGTGATCACGTCGTTCCCGCGGACGGCGACTTGCGACAGCGCGGTGAGCGGCCCGCAGTGGTGGCCGCTTTGAGTGAACAGCGCCCAGCGGTTCTCGACGCCGTTCACGGTGTAGTCGCACAGCAATGTACGCGAGTGCCGCGGGGATTCTTGCACGCCGAGCCGGCCGTCGATGTCGGTTGCGGGTGAGGTCGGCGATCGCCGGGACAGGACGAATTGGGGGCCTGTAGCCAGTGTTCGGCTGTTCAGGTCATCAAGGGCGGGCGTGTAGGCCGCATACGTCTGGAAGACGGGTACTGGGCGCCACGCAAAGTTGTAGGCCCATGCGGCCGAGGCCTCGTTGGGGTCAATGTGGACTGTTCCCGACCCGATGGTTTTGATGAAGCGGTCCGGGATGGCGTAGAGCGCACGCTGGCGTGCCTTGGCTCGTTCGATGCGTCGGTCGACGTGGCCTGGCAGGGCGAGCGTGATCAGGCGGTCGACCGCTTGCACGGGCGCCTGCACCGCCGCCACGACGGGATCGTCGGCAGCGGCTCCGATTGCGCGCAGGACGGCGGCCTCTGCGCCAAGTCCGACGCAGATGATGGCCACCAAAAGCACCACAAACGCGCGCTGAGGGAATTTGGGGATGCTGGCGAGAGGGGTGATGGCCACCGCAACAACGATGAGGGCAAGCAGAGCGTAGAAACTCGTTATGTCAAGTCGTACGAACTCCTTCTTGGCGACGACGACGGTCACGAGGCCGACGTACACCACGAAGCGGCGGGGGGTCTCCGGGCCGCCACGGAAGAAGATCACGCCGAGCGCCCCTAGCCAGGCGAGGCTCAACGCGATCGCGGGCGCGGCCATGACGGCAAACGAGGAGAGGGGAATGGCCATCGCGTCGCTGTAGCCCGAGACCATGGCGGCGCTGGACTTGAGCCAGGCGGGCAGGTTCCCCAGTCGTTGTCCGGCAAACATCCAGCAGATGGGGGTGGACGCCGCAAACGCGGTCACCGTTGCGACATGGCGCCCGACAGCTCGCCAGTCGAGCAACACCGACACGGCCAGGGCGATGACCACGATGGACACGCCGGCGTTGAGCTTCATCAGCAGCTGAAGCCCTGCGACCGCACCGAGCACGACGCACGTGGTGAACACCGTCGAGCGCTTGGGATCCTGCTGCAACAGGGGCACGGCCGCCCACGCGA
This sequence comes from uncultured Actinomycetota bacterium, assembly GCA_963730415.1. Taxonomy (GTDB): domain Bacteria; phylum Actinomycetota; class Actinomycetes; order Mycobacteriales; family Mycobacteriaceae; genus Mycobacterium. The sequence continues at coordinate 10,923 of CAVSSC010000034.1, forward strand.
ACGCCGCGAGAACGGCCAACTCGGGGTACTCCAGGCCCGGAACCGCCAAACCATGACCGGTGTGGAGGATGGCGACTATGCCGGTCGTCACGAACGCGCCGATCAGCGATGTCATCGGGGCGTGGCGCTGGCGCAGCGCCGCCACGACGCCGAGGAACAGGGCGGCGACGACGATTGGCTCGTAGATCGTGGCGAGCAGCGACTGATCGAATGAGTAGTAGGCGGTGTCCTGGAGGAACGCGAGGGGTCCGAAACTGAATACGATCTCGGGACCCCACGCGAGGTCGTGGATCCGTGCCAGCGCCGGCCCGGCTTGCCAAGAGGGGTTGAGCCCGACCACGGCGTCGGCCGACGCTTGTGGCCAGAAGATGAGAGCGGCGATGGCCGCGACGAGACCCTGTTGCCAACGGGCGGATCCCCACGTAGTCGTCGAACACCATCTCGTCACGCGTCCCGACGCTTTCGCGGGTGCCAATGTGGGTGCCGCCATTCCGGCAAACTATCAGCGCCTCCAAAGCAATTCGCAGCCGTTCCCGGAATATTCATCGTTGGACGGGTTCTTGTGTTCCGCTAATTTGGCACTTGGGCGGCCTATTAGGGGTATCTTGGCCGACCATGGTCCTCTTACGTTTGGGTCGCATCGTGCGTGCCCGTACGGAGGAGACCCACAAGAAGTTGCGCTACGCCGCAGGGAGAGCCCACTGGTGATCGGTGTCTGGACCGGTGATGTATGAAGGAGATCGTCCACCTGCACAGCACCCACGACGACCTGCGAGTCGCCGTGCTGAAGTGCGACATGGGCTTCGGGCTCGTGCGAAAAGGACTTCCGGATTCACAATTGTCCTACTCGCTTGCGGAGATTGAGGCGCTCGACCACAAAGATATCGCCGCCGACGGCGAGCGCTTGCTGAAGCTGAAGCCGCCCCGGTGTCTCGGCGAATTTCTCGGTGCGAGCGCCGGATCTCCCCCAAATAAAGATGACATGTATTGGGGACCCCCTCGGCACAGACGCGCGTTGATATGGCGTCAGAAATGTTTCAGGTTCTCGAGGAGGTCCCGATGACCATCGTAGGCGGTTTAGACGTGCACCGACAGCAGATCACCTTTGATTACGTCGACGGCGACGGGTTGGTGCACTGGGGTCAGATCCGCCCGGCGACACGAACTTCGTTGCGTAGCTGGCTTGGCAAGCACTGTCCGGATGGGGATGCGGAGTTCGCGCTGGAGGGCTGCACCGGGTGGCGCTACGTGTGCGAAGAGTTAGCCGTCGCCGGTGCGGTGGCGCATTTGGGTGATCCGGCCGAGACCGCTGCGTTGCGGGGTCCCAAGAAGCGCGCCAAGACCGATCGCGCCGACGCGCGGCTGCTGCGCACCCTGTTGGTGGAGGGTCGGTTCCCGGAGTCATGGATCCCGCCGGCGCATGTGGTGGAGATCCGCACCCTGGGCCGGTTGTATTGCGCCTTGATGGACGAGCGCCGCGCCTGGCAGCAGCGCATCCACGCACAGCTGTTCCACCAGGGCTGCCCACCGATACGGGCGCTGCTATCCGAGGCTGGCCGCGCGGAGCTGGCGACTGTCGAGTTGTCAGCAGTGGGGCGACAGTACGTGGACACCGCACTGCGGCGCATCGATGAGCTCAGTGCCGCGATCGAGCCGCTGCGAACACAATTGGTCAGCTTCGCCCGCCGCCAAGTCGGCTGCCAAGCGCTGCAGCATCATTACGGCGTCGGGTGGTTGTGTGCGGCGATCATCTGGGCCGAGATCGGTGATCCGCGCCGATTCGCTAGCTCTGATCAGCTGGTACGGTTCGCCGGCCTGGATGTCACCGTGTACTCCTCCGACGCCAAACGCTCGCCGGGGCATCTGTCCCGGCAGGGCTCACCCCAGCTGCGGTGGGCCGCGTTTGAGGCGGCCAAGTGCGCGGCTCGGCGCGGTTCTCCGGATCACGCCTACTACCGCAAGCTGGCGGCCAAACGCGACGGCCACAACGGCAAAAACCCCACCCTGGCGGTGGAGCGCAAGATCCTGCGCCGCTGCTATCACAGCCTGCGCGAGCTCGGCGACGCCGCCTTGACGCTGCCCGTCCCCGCACGCCAGGAGGTGGCGGCCTGATCATGCATCGCGCACGTGCCCTGCCCATATATCAGCTGATGCCTGCGGTCGGCTCCCTTGAGCTTCCTGTCGCCACCCCGCTGTTGGGTGGACTTCCCGGAAAGATTGAGCGGCCGCACCTCATCGGCGACCCGCACGTCGGGCACCCCATCAATCATCATGTCGCCCGACCATCGTCCGTGGACCCAGATAAGGCTGGGCGCCGGCACGCGCAACCCGCACATCTGCGCACCTGCACGGGAGGCAGTACATGACTTGAACCACAACGTCTTTGCCTCGTCCCTGCCCGACCAAGTATGCGGTGCATCCTCGTCGGCCTCAAGGTCGTTCGTCCTCGCTGCGCTGCGGGCGCTCCACCTTGACCCCGACTGCGGCCCACCGCAGCAAACACGGGCCAAAACGAGGCCAAACAACCAAGAAATGACCAATGGATCCACCTTTACGGGGGTCCCCAACACAGATAAGGAAGCCCGCCGAAGTGCTGCCCTGGCGAGTTGTGCGCTAGATAGGTGCCGGTCCGGTACACGGCGGCGGCAGTGCTCGGCCTCGGACCCCTTTGAGCCGGAGCAGCTTCTTGCAGCCCTGGTGAAGAACAAGTAGCCGCGAATCTGGGGACCGGCGGGACCAGCCCAGCGCGCCGACGACGTGTCGTAACATGTGTAACATGAGTACACATAGCCTGAGGGATCTCAGGAGCAGTCTGGGCTCGGTCGTCCGCAGAGTCGCCGCCACCGGCGAAGAGGCCATCATCACCGACAGCGGCACCGAGGTGGCCGTCGTTATCAGCATGACCGATTACGAGCGGCTCCATGAACATGCCGACGTGGCCGACGCGATCCGGCTGCGCGAAATGCGGACGGGCTCCTTTAATGCGATGTCTCTCGCGGAGATGCTCGACGCGCTGGACGTGGATGCGGACGCCTTCGCTCGGCGATGAAAGTTCAGTTTCACCCTGACGTACTCAAGCAGCTGCAACGACTTCCGCGAGCGGAGTTCGAGACGGCACTTCAGATGATCATCGGCCTGTCGCACGATCCCCGCCCCGTTGGTGCTAAGAAACTCGTCGGAGGCAGCAGCGATTGGCGATTGCGATTCGGGCAGTACCGGATCGTCTACAGCGTTGACGATGCTGCAGGAGTAGTCACAGTGTTCGTCGTCGCTAAACGCAGCGACGCCTACCGCTGAACCGAAACCTCCCATAGGCCTGGTGATCGCATCGCCTTGGGTCGGCAGCGTTGACGGGTAGCCAGCGGCGCTCCCGCCACGGTCAGGTGTCGTTGGCCGCTTGCCCAATACTTTTGGATTCCAGGTGCATCGCGGGGAATCGGGTTATGCTGCCGGGCGGCTGAGCAGGGCGTGTGAGGCTGCTGCTTTCATTGCACAAAGCCCGCTCGGGAAGTGAAGGACTAGGGCCCGCGATGAAGTTTGTCCTGGCGAGCTGGGGAAGTCGCGGCGATGTCGAACCGAACCTCGCAGTTGGCCGCGAGCTGGTGCGCCGAGGGCACGACGTGTGCATGGCCGTCCCGCCCGACCTGGTCGGCTTCACGGAGTCGGCCGGGGTCGCGGGCGTCGGCTTCGGCCCGGAGGCGCAGTCCATTCTGGATGCGCACCGCGACTATTGGACGTGTTTCTTCAGTCACCCCTGGAGGATCCGGGAACTGATCAGATCGCGCCTGGACATTGCCGGTCCCCTTTTCCGGGGCTGGCAGGAGATGAGCACGACGCTGACAGTCGCTGGCGGACGGGGCCGACCTTATATTCACCGGCATTAATTTCGAGGACGCGGCCGCCAACGTCGCGGAGTATTACGACATTCCGTTGGCCACGTTGCATTACTTTCCGCTGCGGCCCAACGGCCAGACCCTGCGATTCCTGCCGGCGCCGTTGGCCCGCTCGGCGGTGGTGGCGTTTTGGTGGGTGTCCTGGCGTGGGATGAAGAAGGCCGAGGACGCCCAGCGCCGTGAACTGGGCCTGCCGAAGGCAACAGGCTCCGCGCCGCGACGGATCACCGAACGTGGGTCGCTGGAAATCCAGGCCTACGACGAGGCGTGCTTTCCGGGGCTGGCCGACGAATGGGCGGAATATGACCGCCAAAGACCCTTTGTCGGCACGCTGACGCTCGGGTTGGCGACGGATGCCGATGACGAAATCGCGTCGTGGATTGCCGCGGGAACGCCGCCGATTTACTTCGGGTTCGGCAGCATCCCGGTCGAATCTCCGGCCGACACGATCGCCATGATCGGCGCGGCCTGCGCGGAGTTGGGCGAGCGGGCGTTGGTTGGCGCCGCCGGAACCGACTTCAGCAGCCTTCCCCTTCCCGACCACGTCAAGGTAGTAGGCGCGGTGAATTTCTCGACCGTCTTTCCCGCCTGCCGGGCTCTCGTGCACCACGGCGGCTCGAGCACCACTCCTATCGCCATGCGCGCGGGAGTACCTCAACTGATCCTTTACTGGGACCTGGTTCACGCGGTGTATGGAGCTGCGGTCAAACGGCTCAGGGTGGGCACCGCCCGGCGCTTTTCCACCGCTACGGAGAAATCGCTGGTCGCGGATCTGCGCCGGATCCTCGCCCCGGAATACGTCGCCCGCGCCCGCGAGCTCGCTACCCGGATGACCGAACCCGCCAAAAGCGCGACGATCGCCGCCGATCTTCTCGAGGAATTTGCCCGCCTCAAGCGCGTTGGTTGATCGGCGACGCCGCAGCCAGCGAAACGCCATCGCTGCAACCCACGACTACCGGAGCACCAATCACCGATTCGCGTGACAGGCGTCTCATGCAGGAAGTATGGTCTAGAACTTGTTACACCCATGTCGAGTATTGGTCTGGAGACGCGGTTGAGCATCAATCCGTTCGATGAACTTGGTGGCAGCTTCTTCGTCGTGGTCAGCGGCGAGGAGCAGCACGAAATGATCGGCGTTCGGAAATGACCGACCTGCAGAATCGCGACGAGACACAGCAGCGTGCGCGCGGATCACAGGGGACGGGCGACAGTTTCGCGATAGTCGGCTACGCGGTGCGCGTTCCGGGTGCTGCCGATGCGGACGAGTTCTGGGACGTGCTGCAGCAGGGGCGCGATGCGGTATCGGAGGTGCCCCCGGACCGGTGGGATGTCGACGAGTTTTTCGACCCGGATCCCGACGCGCCCGGCAAGATCGTCAGCCGCCGGGCGGGGTTTATCGACGACGTAACCGGGTTCGACGCTCCGTTCTTCGGGCTGTCGAACCGGGAGACCATGCTGATCGACCCGCAGCACCGGATACTGCTGGAGACGGCGTGGCAGGCGGTGGAGCACTCGGGCACCGCCCCGTCGGCTCTGGCGAACACCAAGACCGGTGTGTTCATGGGTCTGGGCACCCATGACTATTTGGGATTGATTTCCGAGCAGCTGAGTTACGAGGAAATCGAGGCATACGTAGCGATCGGAACATCGTCCGCCGCGGGAGCGGGCCGGATCAGTTACGGGCTGGGGCTGCAGGGCCCGGCGGTGTCCGTCGACACGGCGTGCAGTTCGTCGCTGGTGGCGGTCCATCAGGCGTGCCAGGCGCTGCGCTTCGGGGAATGTGACCTCGCGCTGGCCGGCGGCGTGAACGTTCTGCTCAGCGCGAAGACCGCGATGACCTTCTCCCACGCGCACATGCTGGCCCCGGACGGCCGGTGCAAGACCTTCGACGCGGCCGCCGACGGTTATGTGCGCGGTGAGGGCTGCGGTGTCGTCGTCGTGAAGCGCCTTGAGGACGCGATCCGCGACGGTGACCGGATTCGGGCCGTGATCCGGGGCAGCGCGGTCAACCAGGATGGCGCGTCGGGTGGCTTGACGGTGCCCAACGGCGTCGCCCAGCAGCGCGTGATCGCCGAGGCGCTGCAGTGCGCGGGTGTCGCACCCGCCGACGTGGGATACCTGGAGGCGCACGGGACCGGCACCTCGCTGGGTGATCCGATCGAAGTCCAGGCCGCCGGTGCGGCGCTGGGCAAAGGGCGCGACGCCGACCGGCCGCTGCTGATCGGGTCGGTGAAGACGAATATCGGGCATCTGGAGGCAGCCGCGGGAATCGCGGGTCTGATCAAGGTCATCTTGTCGCTCGAGCACGAGGTCTTGCCGAAGCACTTGAACTTCAGCAAACCCTCGCCGCACATTCCGTGGGACCGGCTTCCGGTGCGGGTGGTGGACGAGGCCCTCCCCTGGACGCGCGACGGACGGCCCCGTATCGCGGGGATCAGTTCGTTCGGGTTCTCCGGTACCAACGCGCACGTCATCCTCGAGGAAGCACCCGAGGTGGGCCAGGTTGCTGCGGCACCGGTGGCGCCGTCCGACGACAGACGGTTCAGCCTGTTGCCGCTCTCGGCGCGCAGCCCGGCTGCCTTGGTGCAGCTCGCTGAGTCGTACGGCAGCTGGCTGGCCGCCCACCCGGACGCCTCGTTGGCCGACGTCTGCCTTACCGCCGGGGCGGGGCGATCCCACTTCGAGCACCGGGCCGCGCTGGTGGTGAATTCGACGGAATCCGCGCGTGAGCAACTCGCTGCGCTGGCCGACGACCGCCCGGCACCGGGGTTGCTGCGCGGGGACTGCGCTGACAGGCCGAAGACGGCGTGGTTGTTCACGGGTCAGGGCAGCCAGTATGCCGGCATGGCACGGGAGCTCTTCGAGACCGAGCCGGTGTTCGCCGAGACAATGACCCAGTGCGCGGCGGCGGTCGCCGACGTGCTCGAAAAACCCCTGCTGGACGTCATTTTCGATCCGGACGGCGACGACACGCTGCGGCAAACCAGTTACGCCCAGCCCGCCCTGTTCGCGGTGGAGATGGGGCTGGCCCGCCTGTGGCAGTCATGGGGCTTCGAACCGGACGTGGTGATCGGCCACAGCGTCGGCCAGTACACGGCGGCCTGCGTCGCCGGTGTCTTCAGCCTCGAGGACGGGGCCTTGTTGCTTGCCGAGCGCGGCCGCCTGTTCGGCAGCCTGCCCGACGGCGGGCGAATGGTCGCGGTCTTCGCCGCCGCCGAGCGGGTGGAAAGCCTGACCGACCAGTTCCCGAGCCTGTCCGTGGCCGCCTACAACGGCGCCAACACCGTGCTGTCGGGACCCGTCCACGATCTTGACCAAGCGGTGGCCGGTCTGGAAGACGACGGTGTGCGCTGCGACTGGCTGGACACCAGCCACGCCTTCCATTCGGCGCTGCTGGATCCGGTCCTCGACGAATTCGAGTCGTATGCAAGCCGCTTCGAGTTCCGTGCGCCACAAAGGACACTGGTGTGCAACCGCACCGGCGCGGCCCTGGGCAGAAGCGCGAAACTGGACGGCGCCTACTGGCGCCGCCATGCGCGGCAGCCGGTCGAGTTCGCCAAAAGCGTGCGCACACTGGCCGAACTCCACTGCACGATGCTGCTGGAGATCGGACCGCAACCGATCCTCACCGCCGCAGCCATGCGCGCCTGGCCCGACCCGGCCACCGCACCCCGGGCGATCGCGTCGATGCGTAAAAACATCGCCGACCACCGCCAGATCACCGAAGCCCTCGCCAACGCCTACATCGTCGGCCACCGGCCCGACTTCGGCGCTCTCCAGCCGGGAACTGCGCGCAAGCTCGACCTGCCCACCTATCCGTTCCAGCACCGCCAGTATTGGTTCCGCGAGCAGCGGGTCGTGCCCACTCATACCTCCAGCCAGACCTCGGCCACGCGGACCGAAACCGTCCGGCTTCTCGAGGACGGCCGGATCGAGGAACTCGCCGCGCTGCTCGACGGTGCCAGCGGCAATCAACAGGCCGTCGAGCTGCTGAAACAGCTTGCCGCACAACACAACCAACAGCGTGGTGTCCAGTCCATCACGGACGCTCGCTACGAGATTCGCTGGGAGAAATCCGCTGCCGGGGTCCCGAACGCGAAAGCCGGCGAGGAATCTGACTGGCTGCTGATTGCCGATCATGCCGAGGTGGCCCAGCCAGTGGTCGACGCGCTGACCGCGCGTGGACACCGGCACCGGATCCTCGGGCTGCCGGTGTCCGACGCAGACGAGGAGCGGTTGGAAGCGGCGTTGCGCGCGGCAGCGGCAGACGAACCGACGCTGCGAATCCTGCTTCTCGCGGCGCTCGACTCCGACATCGCAACATCGACGCAATCGCTGCTGCGGATGCAACATCGGGTCCTTGGCGGAACACGGCGACTCTTCCGCGCCGCGGCCGCCGCCGAACTGCGCGCACCCATCTGGCTGGTAACCCGCGGCGCACAACGGGTCACCAGCGCGGACACGGTGTCACCGGTCCAGACCTGCCTGTGGGGCTTCGGTCGCGCCGCCGCCCTGGAATACCCACGACTGTGGGGCGGATTGGCGGACCTGTCCACAGGCGGTGCCTTGGACGACGGCGTGTGGTCGCGGATGATCGACCAACTGACGGCGGCGCCGCGCGGCTCGGCCAGTTCGGAAGATCAAGTCGCGGTGCGCGATCAAGCGGTCTATGTCCCCCGGCTGACTCGACGAGCAGGGCAGCCAATTGCAACGCCGCTGGCGCTACGTGCTGACGCAACATATCTGGTGACCGGTGGGCTCGGCGGGGTCGGAATGGAGATCGCCGCATACCTGGCCGCGCACGGCGCCCGGCATCTGGTGCTGACCAGCCGACGCTCACCCGGCGAGGCCGCGCAACAGCGCATCGATGCGCTACGCGCAGAGCACGACTGCGACGTCCGGGTGATCGCGGCCGACGTCGCCGATCCGCACGCCGTCGCCCGCCTGGTGGCCACGCGTGCAGGCCGAACTACCGCCGCTGGCCGGCATCGTGCACGCCGCCGGCGAGATCGGCACCACCCCGCTGCAAACCCTGGACGACGCCGAGATCGATCGGGTGTTCGCCGGGAAGGTCTGGGGCGCCTGGTATTTGAGCGAAGCCACCGCGGACATACAGTTGGACTTCTTCCTGTGCACCTCCTCGATCTCCGCGGTATGGGGCAGCGGGGGCCAGAGTGCGTACAGCGCGGCCAACGCATTCCTCGACGGGTTGGCCTGGCGGCACCGCGAGCAGGGTTACCTCAGCGTCAACTTCGGTCCCTGGTCGGCGGCGGGCATGGCCGACGAGGACGCCCGCGCGCAACTGGATAAGCGGGGCGTCCGTCCGTTGTCACCTGCTGACGCGCTGGCGGGGATGGCCGACCTCATGGCGGCTTCGTCTACGCAAGGAGTGGTGGCCCGGATCGACTGGGCCAGCTTCCTGCCGCTCTACCAAATGGCGGGGAAGCGGGCATTCCTGGCGGAGTTGGAGCGTGAGGTGCCGGAAGCGGCGCCGGCGCCGACGACGTCTGGGACCACCCAATTGGTCGAACGGCTCAAGCTGGCTCCGGTGCAGCAGCGCAAGAAACTCGTCGTCGATTATCTGCGCGACGCCGTCGCGGAGGTGACGAGGATCGACGCGGCTGAGATCCGCGAAGAGGCCGGATTATTCGACCTCGGCATGGACTCGCTGATGGCCGTCGAACTGCGGCGCCAACTCGAGCGGGCGGTGGGCAAGGAGCTGCCGGCGACCCTGGCGATGGACTATCCACGAATCACCGACGTGGCGGACTTCCTCGTCAACGACGTCCTGCGCCTCAGCGCGCAGGCATCAGCCGATGCAGCGGCGCAGCCGGCCCCGGTAGCGGCTTCGGCAACGACGACGCACACTGATGAGCCGATCGCGATCGTCTCGGTGGCCTGCCGCTTCCCGGGCGCGCCCGATCCCGACGCTTATTGGGAGTTGTTGTCCGGCGGTGTCGATGCGATCCGGGAGATCCCGGAGGACCGCTTCGACGTCGACGAGTATTACGACCCGGATCCCGAGGCACCGGGCAAGATCTACACCCGCTACGGCGGATTCCTCGACACCATCGACGGATTCGATCCGGAGTTCTTCGGTATCTCCCCGCGCGAGGCCGTGTGGATGGATCCGCAGCAGCGGTTGATGCTGGAGATTGTGTGGGAGGGCCTGGAACGTGCCGGGTATTCGCCTGCGTCGTTGCGCGGCAGCCGAAGCGGCGTGTTCGTGGGGGTTGCCGCCAACGAGTATTCGCAGCTGCTGGCCGCCAATTCGGTCGACACCATCGAGGCCCATTTCATCACCGGCAATGCGCTCAATGTCATCGCGGGTCGGGTAGCGTTCGCGCTCGGCCTGGAAGGGCCGGCGATGGCGGTCGATACGGCGTGCAGTGCGTCGCTGGTGGCCGTCCATCAGGCCTGCCAGGCGCTGCACTCTGGTGACTGCGATTTGGCGCTGGCCGGTGGGGTGAACGTCTTGTTGAGCCCGGCATCGATCATCGCCACCTCGCGCGCCCGGATGCTTTCCGCCGACGGGCGATGCAAAACCTTCGACGCCGCCGCGAACGGCTATGCGCGCAGCGAAGGCTGCGGGATTCTGGTGCTCAAGAGGCTCAGCGATGCGGAGCGCGACGGCGATCCGATCCTTGCGGTCATCAAGGGCACCGCGGTCAATCAGGACGGCGCTTCGAGTGGTTTGACGGTGCCCAACGGGGGTGCGCAGCAACGGCTTATCTCCGCAACGCTGGCTCGGGCCGGTGTCGCCGGTCGGGATGTCGACTACCTCGAGGCGCACGGGACGGGCACCTCGCTGGGCGACCCGATCGAGGTGCAGGCCGCCGCGGCCGTCTACGGTGCCGACCGTGACCCGAACCGCCCGCTGCTGATCGGATCGGTGAAGACCAACATCGGCCACCTCGAGTCGGCAGCGGGGATCGCCGGTCTGATCAAGGTCGTGTTGTCCCTGCAGCACGGCGTTCTGCCGCAGAACCTGCACTTTGAGAACCCGTCGCCGCATATCCCTTGGGACTCCCTGCCGGTGCGGGTCGTCGACAAGGCGATTCCGTGGCAGGCCGACGGCAGGCCGCGCCGCGCCGGAACAAGTTCCTTCGGGTTCTCCGGCACGAACGCACACGTCCTGATCGAGGAGGCGCCGTCGCAATCCGCAGTTGCAGGCGACGTCGTTCCCGACGTCACCGTGGCACCGGAGCCGGCCACCAGCCATGAACTAGTCAGCGTGCTGCCGCTGTCGGCGCGCTCATCGCAGGCGCTGGTGGCGTTGGCGCAGCGATACGGGGGCTGGCTGGACGAGCATCCAGAGGTCGACATCGCCGATGTGTGCTTCACCGCCGGGGTCGGGCGTTCGCATTTCGAACACCGGGCCGCGCTGGTCGTGGATTCGGTTCGGGCGCCCGCGAGCTCCTGGCCGGATTGGCCGAGAACCGGCTGGGACCGGGTGCGTTGCGTGGCGAGTGCGGTGACCCGCCGAAGACGGCGTGGTTGTTCACCGGGCAGGGCAGCCAGTACCCGGGGATGGCGCGTGAGCTGTTCGACGCCGAGCCGGTGTTCGCCGACACCGTGCAACGATGCGCGGACGCGGTAGACGGGATGCTGCCGCGTCCGTTGCTGGAGGTGCTGTTCGCCACCGACAGCGACGCCGGAGATACCCTGCGGCACACCTCTTTTGCGCAGCCGGCGCTGTTTGCCGTCGAGATGGGCCTGGCGCGGCTGTGGCAGTCGTGGGGCATCGAGCCCGACGTGGTGCTGGGGCACAGCGTGGGCCAGTACGCGGCGGCGTGTGTGGCCGGAGTGTTCAGCCTCGAGGACGGGGCACGCCTGATTGCCGAACGCGGCCGGCTGTTCGGCAGTCTGCCCGACGGCGGGCGGATGGTGGCGGTGTTCGCCGACGCCCAAAAAGTGGAGCGCGTCGCCGACGAATTCCCGCACATCTCGGTCGCCGCCTACAACGGCCCCAACACGGTGCTGTCGGGTCCCGGCGCCGATGTGGAAGAGATCGTCGCCAGGTTGAGCGGTGACGGTATCCGCTGCACGTGGCTGGACACCAGCCATGCCTTCCATTCCGAGCTGTTGGAGCCGGTGCTCGACGAATTCGAGTCGTACGCAAGAAGGTTCGAATTCGCCGTTCCGACCCTGCCCCTGGTGTGCAACCGCACCGGCGCGGTCCTCACCGCGGAAACCCCGCTGGACGCCCAATATTGGCGGCGGCATTCCCGCCAGCCGGTGCAGTTCGCCGAAAGCGTGCGCACCGTGGCGGCGCTGGGATGCTCGGTGTTGATGGAGATCGGTCCGC
>CAVSSC010000035.1:0-20562 GCA_963730415.1 uncultured Actinomycetota bacterium
TTGGCGGCCAGCAGCTGCGAATACTCGTTGGCGGCAACCCCCACGAACACGCCGCTTCGGCTGCCGCGCAACGACGCAGGCGAATACCCGGCACGTTCCAGGCCCTCCCACACAATTTCCAGCATCAACCGCTGCTGCGGATCCATCCACACGGCCTCGCGCGGGGAGATACCGAAGAACTCCGGATCGAATCCGTCGATGGTGTCGAGGAATCCGCCGTAGCGGGTGTAGATCTTGCCCGGTGCCTCGGGATCCGGGTCGTAATACTCGTCGACGTCGAAGCGGTCCTCCGGGATCTCCCGGATCGCATCGACACCGCCGGACAACAACTCCCAATAAGCGTCGGGATCGGGCGCGCCCGGGAAGCGGCAGGCCACCGAGACGATCGCGATCGGCTCATCCGTGCGCATCGTCGTTACCGAAGTCGCTACCGGGGCCGGCTGCGCCGCCGCATCGGCTGATGCCGGTGCGCTGAGGCGGAGGACGTCGTTGACGAGGTAATCCGCCACGTCGGTGATTCGTGGGTAGTCCATCGCCAGGGTCGCCGGCAACTCCTTGCCCACTGCTCGCTCGAGTCGGCGTCGCAGTTCGACGGCCATCAGCGAATCCATGCCGAGGTCGAATAATCCGGCCTCCTCGCGGATCTCCGCGGGGTCGATCCGTCGTCACCTCCGCGACGGCGTCGCGCAGATAATCGACGACGAGTTTCTTGCGCTGCTGCACCGGGGCGGCGGTGAGCCGTTCGACCAATTGGGTGGTCCCCGACGATGTCGGCGCCGGCGCCGATTCGGGCACCTCACGCTCCAACTCCGCCAGGAATCCCCGCTTCCCCGCCATTTGGTAGAGCGGCAGGAAGCTGGCCCAGTCGATCCGGGCCACCACTCCTTGCGCAGACGAACCCGCCATGAGGTCGGCCATCCCCGCCAGCGCGTCAGCGGGTGACAACGGCCGGACGCCCCGCTTATCCAGTTGCGCGCGGGCGGCCTCGTCGGCCATGCCCGCCGCCGACCAGGGACCGAAGTTGACGCTGACGTAACCGTGCTCGCGCTGCCGCCAGGCCAGCCCGTCGAGGAATGCGTTGGCCGCGCTGTATGCGGTCTGGCCCCCGCTGCCCCATACCCCGGAGATCGAGGAGGTGCACAGGAAGAAGTCCAACTGTATGTCCGCGGTGGCTTCGCTCAAATGCCAGGCGCCCCAGACCTTCCCGGCGAACACCCGATCGATCTCGGCGTCGTCCAGGGTTTGCAGCGGGGTGGTGCCGATCTCGCCGGCGGCGTGCACGATGCCCGCCAGCGGCGGTAGTTCGGCCTGCAGCGTGGCCACCAGGCGGGCGACGGCGTGCGGATCGGCGACATCGGCCGCGATCACCCGGACGTCGCAGTCGTGCTGTTCGCGTAGCGCATCGATGCGCTGTTGCGCGGCCTCGCCGGGTGAGCGTCGGCTGGTCAGCACCAGATGCCGGGCGCCGTGCGCGGCCAGGTATCCGGCGATCTCCATTCCGACCCCACCGAGCCCACCGGTCACCAGATATGTTGCGTCATCACGCAGCGCCAGCGGTGTTGCGGTCGGTTGCCCTGCCCGTCGAGTGAGCCGGGGGACATAGACCGCTTGATCGCGCAGCGCGATTTGGTCTTCGCCGGCGCGGCGCTGCCGTCCAGTTGGTCGATCAACCGCGACCACTCGGCTCAGGCACCGCCTTCGGACAGGTCCGCCAAGCCGCCCCACAGTCGTGGGTATTCCAGGGCGGCGGCGCGACCGAAGCCCCACAGGCAGGTCTGGACCGGTGACACCGTGTCCGCGCTGGTGACCCGTTGTGCGCCGCGGGTTACCAGCCAGATGGGTGCGCGCAGTTCGGCGGCGGCCGCGGCGCGGAAGAGTCGCCGTGTTCCGCCAAGGATCCGATGTTGCATCCGCAGCAGCGATTGCGTCGATGATGCGATGTCGGAGTCGAGGGCCGCGAGAAGCAGGATTCGCAGCGTCGGTTCGTCTGCCGCTGCCGCGCGCAACGCCGCTTCCAACCGCTCCTCGTCCGCGTCGGACACCGGCAGCCCGAGGATCCGGTGCCGGTGCCCACGCGCGGTCAGCGCGTCGACCACTGGCTGGGCCACCTCGGCATGATCGGCAATCAGCAGCCAGTCAGATTCCTCGCCGGCTTTCGCGTTCGGGACCCCGGCAGCGGATTTCTCCCAGCGAATCTCGTAGCGGCGTCCGTGATGGACTGGGCATTACGCTGTTGGTTGTGTTGTGCGGCAAGCTGTTTCAGCAGCATCGACGGCCTGTTGATTGCCGCTCGCACCGTCGAGCAGCGCGGCGAGTTCCTCGATCCGGCCGTCCTCGAGAAGCCGGACGGTTTCGGTCCGCATGGCCGGCGTCTGGTTCGAGGTATGGGTGGGCGCGACCCGCTGCTCACGGAACCAATACTGGCGGTGCTGGAACGGATAGGTGGGCAGGTCGAGCTTGCGCGCAGTTCCCGGCTGGAGAGCGCCGAAGTCGGGCCGGTGGCCGACGATGTAGGCGTTGGCGAGGGCTTCGGTGATCTGGCGGTGGTCGGCGATGTTTTTACGCATCGACGCGATCGCCCGGGGTGCGGTGGCCGGGTCGGGCCAGGCGCGCATGGCTGCGGCGGTGAGGATCGGTTGCGGTCCGATCTCCAGCAGCATCGTGCAGTGGAGTTCGGCCAGTGTGCGCACGCTTTTGGCGAACTCGACCGGCTGCCGCGCATGGCGGCGCCAGTAGGCGCCGTCCAGTTTCGCGCTTCTGCCCAGGGCCGCGCCGGTGCGGTTGCACACCAATGTCCTTTGTGGCGCGCTGAACTCGAACCGGTTCGCATACGACTCGAATTCGTCGAGGACCGGATCCAGCAGCGCCGAATGGAAGGCGTGGCTGGTATCCAGCCAGTCACAGCGCACACCGTCGGCTTCCAGGCCGGCCACCGCTTGGTCCAGATCCTGGACGGGTCCCGACAGCACGGTGTTGGCGCCGTTGTAGGCGGCCACCGACAGGCTCGGGAACTCGTCGGTCAGGCTTTCCACCCGCTCGGCGGCGGCGAAGACCGCGACCATCCGGCCGCCGTCGGGCAAGCTGCCGAACAGGCGGCCGCGCTCGGCCAGCAACAAGGCTCCGTCCTCGAGGCTGAACACTCCGGCGACGCAGGCCGCCGTGTATTGGCCGACGCTGTGGCCGATCACCACGTCCGGTTCGAAGCCCCACGACTGCCACAGGCGGGCCAGGCCCATCTCCACCGCGAACAAGGCGGGCTGGGCGTAACTGGTTTGCCGCAAGGTGTCTTGACTATCCGGGCCGTCCGGATCGAAGATGACGTCCAGCAACGGTCTTCTCGAGCACGTCGGCGACCGCCGCCGCGCACCGGGTCATCGTCTCGGCGAACACCGGCTCGGTCTCGAAGAGCTCCCGTGCCATGCCGGCGTACTGGCTGCCCTGACCCGTGAACAACCACGCCGTCCTCGGCCTGTCGGCGCAGTCCCCGCGCAGCAAGCCCGGTGCCGGGCGGTCGTCGGCCAGCGCAGCGAGTTGCTCACGCGCGGATTCCGTCGAATTCACCACCAAGGCGGCCCGGTGCTCGAAGTGGGATCGCCCCGCTCCGGCGGTAAAGCAGACGTCGGCCAACGAGGCGTCCGGGTGGGCGGCCAGCCAGCTGCCGTATTCCTTGGCGAGCTGCACCAAGGCAGCCGGGCTGCGCGCCGAGAGCGGCAACAGGCTGAACCGCCTGTCGTCGGACGGCGCCACCGGTGCCGCAGCAACCTGGCCCACCTCGGGTGCTTCCTCGAGGATGACGTGCGCGTTGGTTCCGGAGAACCCGAACGAACTGATCCCGGCAATCCGGGGCCGTCCGTCGCGCGCCCAGGGGAGGGCCTCGTCCACCACCCGCACGGGAAGCCGGTCCCACGGAATGTGCGGCGACGGTTTGCTGAAGTTCAAGTGCTTCGGCAATACCTCGTGCTCGAGCGACAAGATGACCTTGATCAGACCCGCGATTCCCGCGGCTGCCTCCAGATGCCCGATATTCGTTTTCACCGACCCGATCAGCAGCGGCCGGTCGGCGTCGCGCCCTTTGCCCAATGCCGCGCCGGCGGCCTGGACTTCGATCGGATCACCCAGCGAGGTGCCGGTCCCGTGCGCCTCCAGGTATCCGACGTCACCGGCCGCAACACCCGCGCACTGCAGCGCCTCGGCGATCACGCGCTGCTGGGCGACGCCGTTGGGCACCGTCAAGCCACCCGATGCGCCATCCTGGTTGACCGCGCTGCCCCGGATCACGGCCCGAATCCGGTCACCGTCGCGGATCGCGTCCTCAAGCCGCTTCACGACGACGACACCGCAGCCCTCGCCGCGCACATAACCGTCGGCGGCCGCGTCGAAGGTCTTGCACCGGCCGTCCGGGGCCAGCATGTGCGCGTGGGAGAAGGTCATCGCGGTCTTCGCGCTGAGCAGAACGTTCACGCCGCCGGCCAGCGCGAGGTCACATTCCCCGAAGCGCAGCGCCTGGCACGCCTGATGGACTGCCACCAGCGACGAGCTGCACGCCGTGTCGACGGACACCGCCGGGCCCTGCAGCCCGAGCCCGTAACTGATCCGGCCCGCTCCCGCGGCGGACGATGTTCCGATCGCTACGTATGCCTCGATTTCCTCGTAACTCAGCTGTTCGGAAATCAATCCCAAATAGTCATGGGTGCCCAGGCCCATGAACACACCGGTCTTGGTGTTCGCCAAAGCCGATGGCGCGGTGCCCGAGTGCTCCACCGCCTGCCACGCCGTCTCCAGCAGTATCCGGTGCTGCGGGTCGATCAGCATGGTCTCCCGGTTCGACAGCCCGAAGAATGGAGCGTCGAACCCGGTTACGTCGTCGATAAACCCCGCCCGGCGGCTGACGATCTTCCCGGGCGCGTCGGGATCCGGGTCGAAAAACTCGTCGACATCCCACCGGTCCGGGGGCACCTCCGATACCGCATCCCGCCCGTGCTGCAGCACGTCCCAGAACTCGTCCGCGTCGGCAGCACCCGGAACGCGCACCGCGTAGCCGACTATCGCAAAACTGTCGCCCGTCCCCTGTGATCCACGCGCACGCTGCTGTGTCTCGTCGCGATTCTGCAGGTCGGTCATTTCCGAACGCCGATCATTTCGTGCTGCTCCTCGCCGCTGACCACGACGAAGAAGCTGCCACCAAGTTCATCGAACGGATTGATGCTCAACCGCGTCTCCAGACCAATACTCGACATGGGTGTAACAAGTTCTAGACCATACTTCCTGCATCAGACGCCTGTCACGCGAATAGGTAATTGGTGCGCGGAGCGGCGTCCGGCAGTGGTGACTTCACGTGTGACCTGCAGCGATGGGTTTGGCTTTGGCGTTTCGCTACCGGGCAGCCGCCGATCAGCCGACGCGCCGCAAGCGGGCGAAATTTTCCAGGAGATCGGCGGCGGCCGCGGCGCTCTTGGCGGGTTCGGTCATCCGGGTGGCGAGTTCGCGGGCGCGGGCGACGTAATGCCGGGTCGAGGATGGTGCGCAAATCCGCGACCAGCGATCTCTCCGTAGCGGTCGAGAAGCGCCGGGCGGTGCCCACCTTGAGCCGTCTGACCGCGGCTCCATACACCGCGTGAACCAGGTCCCAGTAAAGGATCAGTTGAGGTACTCCCGCGCGCATGGCGATAGGCGTGGTGCTCGAGCCGCCGTGGTGCACGAGAGCCCGGCAGGCGGGAAAGACGGTCGAGAAATTCACCGCGCCCACTACTTTAACGTCGTCAGAATGGGGGACGCTGCTGAAGTCGGTTCCGGCGGCGCCAACCAACGCACGCTCCCCCAGCTCCGCGCAGGCCGCGCCGATCATGGCGATGGTGTCGGCCGGAGATTCGACCGGGATGCTGCCGAACCCGAAGTAAATCGGCGGCGTTCCCGCGGCAATCCACGACGCGATTTCGTCATCGGCATCCGTCGCCAACCCGAGCGTCAGCGTGCCGACAAAGGGTCGTTGGCGGTCATATTCCGCCCATTCGTCGGCCAGCCCGGGGAAAGCATGCCTCGTCATAGGCCTGGATTTCCAGCGACCCACGTTCGGTGATCCGTCGTGGCGCGGAGCCTGTTGCCTTCGGTAGGCCCAGTTCACGGCGCTGGGCGTCCTCGGCCTTCTTCATCCCACGCCAGGACACCCACCAAAACGCCCGGACTGCCGCGCGGCCCAATGGCGCCGGCAGGAATGGCAGGACCTGGCCGTTGGGCCGCAGCGGAAAGTAGTGCAGCGTGGCCAACGGAATGTCGTAATACTCCGCGACGTTGGCGGCGGCGTCCTCGAAATTGATGCCGGTGAATATAAGGTCGGCCCCGTCCGCCAGCGACTTCAGCGTCGTGCTCATTTCCTGCCAGCCCCGGAAAAGCGGACCCGCAATGTCGAGGCGCGACCTGATCAGTTCCCGGATCCTCCAGGGGTGACTGAAGAAACACGTCCAATAGATCGCGGTGCGCGTCCAGAATGGACTGCGCCTCCGGGCCGAAGCCGACCGCCGCAACCCCGGCCGACTCCGTGAAGCCGACCAGGTCGGGCGGGACGGCCATGCAGACCTCGTGCCCTCGGCGCACCAGCTCGCGGCCAACAGCGAGGTTCGGTTCGACATCGCCGCGACTTCCCCAGCTCGCCAGCACAAATTTCATCGCGGGCCCTAGTCCTTCACTTCCCGTGCGGGTTCTGTGAAATGAAAGCGGCAGCCTCACACGCCCGGCTCAGCCGCCCGGCAGCATAACCCGATCCCCCGCGATGCACCTGGAATCCAAAAGTATTGGGCAAGCGGCCAACGACACCTGACCGTGGCGGGAGAGCCGCTGGCTATCCGTCAACGCTGCCGACCCAAGGCGATGCGATCACCAATAACGCGAGAAATGCGGCCGAACAGTTGCGCCCAATGGATACCTGAGAACCCAGCGTTTGGGGCCTATGGGAGGTTTCGGTTCAGCGGTAGGCGTCGCTGCGTTTGGCGACGACGAACACTGTGACTACTCCTGCAGCATCGTCAACGCTGTAGACGATCCGGTACTGCCCGAATCGCAATCGCCAATCGCTGCTGCCTCCGACGAGTTTCTTAACACCAACGGGGCGGGGATCGTGCGACAGGCCGATGATCATCTGAAGTGCCGTCTCGAACTCCGCTCGCGGAAGTCGTTGCAGCTGCTTGAGTACGTCAGGGTGAAACTGAACTTTCATCGCCGAGCGAAGGCGTCCGCATCCACGTCCAGCGCGTCGAGCATCTCCGCGAGAGACATCGCATTAAAGGAGCCCGTCCGCAGTTCACGCAGCCGGATCGCGTCGGCCACGTCGGCATGTTCATGGAGCCGCTCGTAATCGGCCATGCTGATAACGACGGCCACCTCGGTGCCGCTGTCGGTGATGATGGCCTCTTCGCCGGTGGCGGCGACTCTGCGGACGACCGAGCCCAGACTGCTCCTGAGATCCCTCAGGCTATGTGTACTCATGTTACACATGTTACACACGTCGTCGGCGCGCTGGTCCTCGCCGGTCCCCCAGATTCGCGGCTACTGGTTCTTCACCAGGGCTGGAAGAGCTGATCCGGTTTATAGGGGTACGCCCGCACGCCGAAATGTGTCGCGGATCGGCTCCACCTGCTTTCAACAGCCCGCGAACCAGAGGCTCCGAAGCTTCGGGCGGGAAGTCTGTTGGACAGGTGTGTGATAATACCCCGACTCGCGAAACGCGTCCTTTGACTAGGGGGTGACCTTGCGCCAGGCCGACAGCGTTAGCCCCACCGGAGGACTGCAGGGTCGGCGCTCGGAACAGACGCGATTTCGCCCGGACATCGAGGGCCTGCGCGCCGTGGCGGTGGTGGCCGTTGTCCTGTTTCACGCTGACGTGCCCGGTGTGGGTGGCGGGTTCGTCGGTGTGGACGTGTTCTTCGTGATCTCGGGCTTTTTGATCACCGGGCTGCTGTGGCGCGAGGCCAACACCACCGGGACCGTCGGGCTGCGCCGCTTCTACGGGGCACGGGCCCGCCGACTGCTGCCGGCATCGGCCACGGTGGGCGTGGTCACCGCAATCGCCTCGGCTGCCCTGTTGCCCCCGCTGCAGGCCCGGACCGTCATGGGTGACGGCATCGCCAGCGCACTGTATGTCAGCAACTACCGCTTCATTCTCCAAGGCGTCGACTACTTCGCCAGCCACACGGCGTCGCCGTTTCAGCACTACTGGTCGTTAGGCGTCGAGGAGCAGTTCTACCTGGTGTGGCCGGCCTTGATCCTCGGGACGGCGTGGCTGATCCGGCGTGCACGCCGGCGCAACAGGGCCCAGGCCACCTCCTCGCAACGCCCCTATCTGGTCGTCCTGGCGCTGGTCGCGGCCGTGTCGTTCGCGCTGTCGCTGGTGGTCACTTACTGGGCGCCTTTTGTCGCGTTCTTTTCGCTGCCCACCCGGGCCTGGCAGTTGGCCGCCGGCGGGCTGGTCGCGCTCACGGCCGGCCAGTGGCGCCGACTCCCGGCACTGCCCGCCGCTTTCACCGGGTGGGCGGGGCTGGCCCTGATCCTGCTGGCCTGCACCCAATTCAGCACGGACACGCGATATCCGGGCATCGCCGCGCTGTTGCCCGTGCTGGGTGCGGTGCTGGTGATCGGCGCCGGCTGCGCCGCACCATCGCAGGGCTGCGGCCGCGTCCTGGGAATGTCGCCGATGCGCGCGATCGGTCGGGTGTCCTATTCGTGGTATCTGTGGCACTGGCCGGTGCTGGTGCTCGCACCGGCATTGCTGGGCCACCCGCTGGGGCTGGCCGGCAGGTTGGTCGCGGCGCTGATCTCCGGCGGGCTGGCGGTGCTCACCCTGCGTGTCATCGAGAACCCGCTGCGCTTCGCCCCTCGCGTGCGCCGCTCTGCCCTGGCCAGTCTGGCGCTGGGCGGTGTCGCCACCGCGGTCGCGGTCTGTGTGGGCCTGGCGCTGCTGGTAGTGGTGCCGACCCCGGTCGGGCACGGCGCGCCGGCTACACCGCTGACCGTCACTGCAGCGCCTGTCCCCGTGGGCTCTGACATGGCCACCTACGACGCGGCGGTGCGGCAGGCGTTCGCCCAAGTGCAGGCCGCGGTCGCGGCATCGGCCGACCTCAAAGCCGTCCCGTCGAACCTCGAACCCCCGCTTGCCGACGCGGCAGACGAACTCAAGGCCCTGTACCTCAACGGCTGCCTGCTCACTGCCTGGCAAGTCAAACAGCCCGAATGCGCGACGGGTGACACCGCCTCGACGACGACGGTGGCCGTAGTCGGCGACTCCTATGCCGCAATGTGGAATCCGGCGTTCCGCGAGGTCGCCGAGCAGCGGCACTGGCGACTGGAGATGCTGAGCAAGGTGAGCTGCCCAGTGATGAACTTGCCCGTCACCAACACCCAACTCCACCGGGAGTACACCGAGTGCGAACAGTGGCGCGATCAGACCATCGCCCGGTTACGCGCCGAGCACCCGCGGCTGGTCGTGGTCAGCGTGTTGCGGGCGTACGGTGCCGACAAATCGCGGACAGGTTTCATCTCCTACGACCCGGCGTGGATCGACAGTTTGACCCGCCTCGTGCAGCAACTGCGCGGCACCGGCGCCACGGTGCTGGTGCTCGGGCCGGTCCCGGATCCGCAATCGGTGGTGCCGATCTGCCTGTCCGCCCACCTCGATAACGCGACGGCCTGCTCCCCGCAAAGGTCGACGGCGGTGAACGAATCCGGCATCGCAGCTGAGTCCGCCGCCACCAACGCCGGCGGCGGACACTACGCCGACCTCACCGACCTGTTCTGCACCACGAACCGCTGCCCGGTCATCGTCGGCAACACCCTGGTCTACCTTGACGAGTTTCACCTGACGGTCGAATACTCCCGGCTGCTGGCACCGGTCATCGGGGCGCTGGCCGACCGCGCGCTCGCCCACAGTTGACGTACTGCGGACTGTTGGCTGCGGATTGTTGGAGAAGCCCGGCACCACGAAGAGTGCGCCCCGGAACCGGCGGCAATCATCGGGGTGAGCAACCCCCTACCGTCAACCGGATAGCCCTGATCGCAACCACGCTCACCGGCGAGAACGACGTGCCGGGGTGCAAGCGGTGGTGGAGTTAGTCGAAATATCTGGTGGACAGGTGTGTGATAATTCCTCGACTCGAAGAACGCGTCCTCTGACTAGGTAGGTGACAATGCGCCAGGCCGACAGCGTTAGCCCTACCGAAGAACTGCAGGGTCAGCGCTCGGCACAGACGCGATTTCGTCCGGACATCGAGGGCTTGCGCGCCGTGGCGGTGGTGGCCGTTGTCCTGTTTCACGCTGACGTGCCGGGTGTGGGTGGCGGGTTCGTCGGCGTGGACGTGTTCTTCGTGATCTCGGGCTTTTTGATCACCGGGCTGCTCTGGCGCGAGGCGAACACCACCGGGACCGTCGGGCTGCGCCGCTTCTACGGGGCGCGGGCCCGCCGACTGCTGCCGGCCTCGGCCACGGTCGGCGTCATCACCATGATCGCCTCGGCCGCCCTGTTACCCCCGTTGCAGGTCCCGAGCGTCATCAATGACGGCATCACCAGCGCGTTGTATGTCGGCAACTACTGGTTCATCATGCGAGGCGTCAACTACTTCGCCAGCCACTCGGCGTCGCCGTTTCAGCACTACTGGTCGTTGGGCGTCGAGGAGCAGTTCTACCTGGTGTGGCCGGCCTTGATCCTCGGGACGGCGTGGCTGATCCGGCTCGCGCGTCGACGCACCAGGGCCCAAGCCACCTCCTCGCAACGCCCCTATCTGGTCGTCCTTGCCCTGGTCGCGGCCGTCTCGTTCGCGATGTCGCTGGTGGCTACTCTCTGGGCGCCACCTGTGGCGTTCTTTTCGCTGCCCACCCGAGCCTGGCAGTTGGCCGCCGGCGGGCTGGTGGCCCTCACGGCCGGCCAGTGGCGCCGACTCCCGCCACGAGCTGCCGCCATCACCGGATGGGCAGGGCTGGCCCTTATCCTGCTGGCCTGCACCCAGTTGAGCGCGACCACGCCCTATCCGGGCATCGCCGCGCTGTTGCCCACACTCGGTGCGGCGCTGGTGATCGGCGCCGGCTGCGCCGCACCGTCGCAGGGGTGCGGCCGGATCCTGGCAGTGTCGCCGATGCGCGCGATCGGCCGCATCTCCTATTCGTGGTATCTGTGGCACTGGCCGGTGCTGGTGCTCGCACCGCCATTGCTGGGCCACCCGCTGGGGCTGGCCGGCAGGTTGGTCGCGGCGCTGATCTCCGGTGGGATGGCGGTGCTCACCTTGCGTGTCATCGAGAACCCGCTGCGATTCGCCCCTCGGGTGCGCCGCTCTCCCCTGGCCAGTCTCGCCCTCGGCGGTGCCGCCACCGCGGTAGCGGTCAGTGTAGGTGTTGCGCTAATGGGGTCGGTGCACGTCCCGTTCGGCCGCGGCCCGGCGGCAGGGCCGCTGACCATCACCGCGGCGCCGCCCCCCGCCGGCTCTGGCATGGACGCCTACGACGCGGCGGTGCGGCAGGCATTCGCCCAAGTGCAGGCCGCGGTCGCGGCATCGGCCGACCTCAAAGCCGTCCCGTCGAACCTGGACCCGCCGCTTGCCGACGTGGAAGCCGAACAGAACGCCTATATGGGCAACGGCTGCCTGCGCACGCCTCTCCAAGGCGGACAGCCCGAATGCGCGACGGGCGATACCGCCTCGGCGACGACGGTGGCCCTGATCGGCGACTCGCATGCCGCGATGTGGAATCCGGCGTTCCGGCAGGTCGCCGAGCAGCGGCACTGGCGACTGGAGACCCTGGCCAAGGCGGCCTGCCCAGTGATGAACTTGCGCGTCACCAACCCCTTCCGTCGCCTGGTCGAACTCTTTGAACACTGCGAGCAGTGGCGCGCTCAGATCATGGCCCGGTTACGCGCCGAGCACCCGCGGCTGGTCGTGGTGAGCGTGTCTCGGGGGTACGGTGCCGACGAGTCGCTGACAGGTTTCAACGCATACGACCCGGCATGGATCGACAGCGTGACCCGCCTCGTGCAGCAGCTGCGCGGCAACGGTGCCAAGGTGCTGGTGCTCGGGCCGGTCCCGGATCCGCACATTGTGGTGCCGATCTGCCTGTCCGCGAACCTCGATAACGTGACGGCCTGCTCGCCCGCAAAGGTCGACGGCGGTCAACGAACCCGGCATCGCGGCCGAGTCGGCCGCCACCAACGCCGGCGGCGGACAATACGCCGACCTCACCGAGCTGTTCTGCACCACGGACCGCTGCCCGGTCATCGTCGGCAACACCCTGGTCTACGTTGACGCGGGTCACCTGACGTTCGAATACTCCCGGCTGTTGTCACCGGTAATGGGGGCGCTGGCCGACCGCGCATTGGCCCACGGTTGACGTGCTGAAATCCGTGCTCATCAGTGGCGGTGCAGGATTCATTGGGTCCGCACTCACCCGCCGTCTCATCAAAGCCGATTACGACGTCGCTGTGATGGACGTCCTGCACCCGCAAGTGCATGGCGAAAGTGCAGCGATCGATTTGCCGCCGTCCGTGCGGTTGTTCACCGGCGATGTCACTCATGCGCCCGACTGGGATGCTGTGCTTCGGTTGTTCCGACCCTCTCAAATCGTCCATTTGGCGGCCGAGACGGGAACGGCGCAGTCGCTCTCCGAGGCGACGCGCCATGGTTCGGTGAATGTGGTGGGAACAACTCAACTTCTTGATGCCCTGAGCCGCTCAGCACACGTGCCCGACCAGTTCGTCCTGGCGTCGTCGAGAGCCGTCTACGGCGAGGGCGCGTGGCAGTGCGGCTCTCAGATCTTCTACCCGCAGCCTCGCAGCCACGCTCAGCTCCTGGCCGGTATCTGGGATCCGCAAGGGCCCAACGACGATCCTGCAGTCCCGCTTCCGAGCTGCGCCAACCGAACGGAGCCCCGGCCCACCAACATTTACGCCGCGACCAAACTCGCCCAAGAGCACATCTTGGCCGCGTGGGCGGCCGCGCATGACGCCGCTCTCAGCGTGCTGCGTCTGCAGAATGTCTACGGGCCGGGCCAATCGCTGACAAATTCGTACACAGGAATAGTCGCTCTTTTCGCACGACTGGCACGCGAGCAGCGCACGCTGGAAGTCTACGAAGACGGACGGATCGTGCGGGATTTCGTCTATATCGACGATGTCGTCGAGGCGCTGTTCGCTGCGATAGAGGGACCTGCGGCGAAACCACGCTGCCTCGACATCGGGTCGGGTATCCCGACAACCATCCATGAGCTGGCTCAAAAGATCGCCACCCTCTGCGACGCCCCCGAGCCGATCGTCGTGGCGAAATTCCGCGACGGTGACGTGCGCGCCGCACGATGCGACATCGAGCCGGCAACGAAGGAACTCGCCTGGTGCCCAAAGTGGGCGATCGAGGACGGTCTGGGTGCTCTGCTTGACTGGATCGGCGAGCAGCCCGAATTACCTGACGCAGACGCCACTCGGCGCTCGATATGATGCACCCGGTCGACTTTGAAAACCGACTCACTCAGACGGCACAAGCCGCCTGACCTGTGTCCGCCAAACGGGGTCAAGCCCAGGAGATGTCAAGTTGTGATTGAGTCTTCCCTTCCCACTGTGCTGCGGGAGCACGCCAGTCTGCGGCCCAGTGAGACAGCGTTCACGTTTGTTGATTACGAGCAGGACTGGGCGGGCGTTGCGGAAAGCCTGACGTGGTCGCAGCTGTATCGGCGAACGCTGAACGTCGCACAGGAACTCAAAGCGCTGCGGGTCAACCGGTGACCGCGCGGTGATATTGGCGCCGCAAGGACTGGAGTACGTCGTCGCGTTTCTGGGCGCATTACAGGCCGGCCAGATCGCGGTTCCGCTGTCGGTTCCGCTGGGTGGCGCCGCCGATGAGCGTGTTAGTGCGGTCCTGCGTGACGCGTCGCCTTCTGCCATTCTCACCACATCCTCTGTCGCAGGCAACATCGCCGAGCACATCCGGTTGAAGCCCGGTGAGTCCGCGCCGTCAGTCATCGAGCTTGATTTGCTGGACCTGGACTCCCAGAATGGACCCGCTGCCGAGGCCGATAATCGGCCAGACATTGCGTATCTGCAATACACCTCCGGGTCGACCCGCACACCCGCGGGAGTCGCGATGTCACACAAAAATATTCAGGTCAATATCGAACAAGTCTTATCCGGGTACTTCGAGGAGCTGGGTGGGATTGCCCCGCCGGAGACCACTATCGTGTCGTGGGCACCGTTCTTTCACGACATGGGTTTGATGACGGGAATTGTCTTCCCGATTCTCGGCGGATTTCACGGTGTGCTCACGAGCCCGGTGTCGTTCCTGCAGCGACCAGCGCGGTGGATGCAGTTGCTGGCAAGCAACACTCAAGTATTTTCGGCGGGGCCGAACATTGCTCTCGAATTGGCGGCAGCAAAAACATCAGATGCCGACATGGCCGGGCTTGACCTCGGGGACGTGCGCAACATCGCCATGGGTGCCGAACGCGTACAACCCGCGACGCTCGGGCGCTTCGCTGAGCGATTCGCCCGATTCAATCTTCACGCCAGGGCGTTACGCCCCACATATGGGCTCGCGGAAGCCACGGTGTACGTGACGACGAGCAAATCGGGTCAACCACCTGTAACCGCATATTTCGAATCCGAGGAACTGACCGCCGGCCACGCGAAGCGGTGCGCGAGCGGAGACGGTACACCGCTGGTCGGTTATAGCGTGCCGCAGTCGCCGACGGTGCGTATCGTCGACCCCGAGACCAGTACCGAGTGTCCGGCGGCAACGGTCGGTGAGATCTGGGTGCATGGCGACAACGTCTCTACCGGCTATTGGCAGAAACCTCAAGAGACTGAACGCACTTTCGGCGCAACGCTTGTCGATCCGTCGGCCGGCACACCCGAAGGGCCGTGGCTGAGAACCGGAGACTTGGGCCTCCTCTCCGACGGCGAGCTGTTCATCATCGGCCGTATCAAGGATCTCCTGATCGTGTACGGGCGCAACCACGCTCCCGACGACATCGAGGCGACGATCCAGGCGATCACCCGAGGCCGCTGCGTGGCGATAGCGGTTCCGGATGATGGCGGCGTTGAGGGCTTGGTGGCCATCGTCGAACTCAAGAAGCGGGACGAGCCCGAAGAGGCCGCGATGCACAAGATGAGCGTCGTCAGGCGTGAAGTCATCGCAGCGATATCGAAGTCGCACGGTCTGAGTGTGGCGGATCTCGTTTTGGTGCCCCCCGGTTCGATTCCCCTGACCACAAGCGGCAAGGTCAGACGAAGGGAGTGTCTACAGCAGTATCTGCGCGATGAGTTCACCCGCATAGACGGGAAGATCCGCCGGCCAGGGCAGGACAAGGTCGAGGGCACCGGTGCGGGCGCCGGGGCCGACTCGGGATTGGCCCAACGACTTCGCACACTCCGCGAGCAGCAACATGACCTGCTGGTGGGGGTGGTGTGTGCGCAGGCGGCAACGGTGTTGGGGCGGCCCAGCCCTGACGATATCGACCCTGAGTGCGCGTTCCAGGACCTGGGGTTTGACTCGGTGAAAGCCACCGAGTTGCTTGACCGGCTCAAAACCGTCACCGAGCTGGAATTGCCGCCCACCCTGGCCTTCGACTATCCGACCCCGGCCGCGTTGGCCACCCGCCTGAGCCAGCTGCTGAGCGGGCCGGTTACGGTGGCTCGGCCGGTGGGGTCGCAAGCGCGTGTGGACGAGCCGGTGGCGGTGGTGGGCATGGCGTGCCGGTTCCCGGGTGGGGTGGGTTCGGCGGCGGCGTTGTGGGATCTGGTGGCCGGTGGCACCGACGCGATGGGGGAGTTTCCGGTCGATCGTGGCTGGAATCTGGCGGATTTGTTTGATCCTGATCCTGATGCGGTGGGCAAGACCTACACCCGCGCCGGCGGGTTTGTGGCTGACGTGGCCGGGTTTGACGCGGAGTTTTTTGGGATCTCGGCGCGGGAGGCCCAAACCATGGATCCGCAGCAGCGGTTGCTGCTGGAGGTGTGTTGGGAAGCGTTGGAAACCGCCCGAATTGATCCGGCCGCGTTGGTGGGCTCCGATACCGGGGTGTTCGTCGGGGCGTGGTCACAGCAATACGGCGCGGGCGGTTCTGATGGTGTGGAGGGATACGCGCTGACCGGTCTGTCCACCAGTGTGGCGTCCGGGCGTGTCGCTTATGCGTTGGGGTTGCAGGGCCCGGCGATCACCGTCGACACGGCGTGTTCGTCCTCGCTGGTGGCCGCGCATTTGGCGTGTCAGTCGTTGCGCAACGGGCGAGTCCAGTTTGGCCCTGGCCGGTGGTGTGACGGTGATGACCACACCGTCGGTGTTCACCGAGTTCGCCCGACAGCGCGGGTTAGCGGTTGATGGGCGGTGTAAAGCGTTTTCCGCCAATGCCGATGGCACCGGCTGGGGCGAAGGGGCCGCGGTGCTGGTGCTGGAACGGCTCAGCGATGCCCACCGCAACAATCACCCGGTGTGGGCGGTCATCGCCGGATCGGCGATCAACCAAGATGGTGCCTCTAATGGTTTGACCGCCCCCAACGGGCCCGCCCAACAGCGCGTCATCACCCAGGCCGTGGCCAACGCCGGTATCGGGCTGGATCAGGTGGATGTGGTCGAGGCCCACGGCACCGGCACCACCTTGGGTGATCCGATCGAGGCCGGCGCCTTGATCGCCACCTACGGCGCCGCCCGTAGTGCGGAGCACCCGCTGTGGTTGGGATCGATCAAATCCAACATCGGCCACACCCAGGCCGCTGCCGGTGTCGCCGGGGTGATCAAGATGATTGAGGCCCTCAACCACGACAGCTTGCCTCCCACTCTGAACGTCGATCGCCCCAGCCCGCACATCGACTGGTCGGCCGGTACCGTTCGCCTACTCACCGAGCCGGTGCCCTGGCCGGTCACCGATCATCCCCGCACCGCGGCGGTGTCCTCGTTTGGGATCAGCGGCACCAACGCGCACCTGATCCTGCAACAAGCGCCCACCCCGCCGGCCGAACCGGCTGACGCCCAAGCCCCGGCCGGGCACGCCCCGGACGGTGTGGAGTTTGGGCTGCTGATGTGGCCGGTTTCGGCGCGTACCCCCGCGGCGTTGTGCGCGCAGGCCGACCGGCTGCACCACCACCTGATCCGCCATCCCGACCTGGATCTCACCGATGTGGCCTACAGCCTGGGCGCGACCCGCACCCATCACCCCTATCGGGCAGTGATCACCGCACCGGTGGCCACCGCTGATCCGCGCAAAGAGCTGCTGGACGCGCTCGATGCCCTGCGCGCAGGACAGCCGCACCCGCAGCTGACCGGCCACCACTTACCTGGCCCACCTGCGCGGCAAAATCGTGTTCGTCTTACCCGGCCAAGGCGGCCAATACCCCGGCATGGGCAAAGAGCTCTATGAACACCACCGCGTCTTCGCCGAAACCGTCGATGACTGTGACAGCGCGTTGCGCCCGTTCACGGGCTGGTCGGTGCGCGAGGTCTTGTGTCAGGACCCGGGCGCCCCGGCGCTGGACCGAGTCGATGTCGTACAGCCGGTGCTGTTCACGATGATGGTTTCGCTGGCCGAGGTGTTGAACGCACTACGGCATTGTTCCCGACGCGGTGATCGGCCACTCCCAGGGAGAGATCGCCGCGGCGTATATCGCCGGGGTGCTTTCCCTGCCCGAGGCCGCCCGGGTGGTGGCGCGGCGCAGTCAAGCGCTGAGCGCCCTGTGTGGTGCGGGCACTATGGCGTCGGTCCTGCTGGGTGCCGACGAACTGCAGCCACGCCTGCGACCCTGGAGTGAGGCGTTGAGCATCGCCGCGACCAACGGCACCTCGCACACCATCATCAGCGGCGACCCCGCCGCGCTGGAGGAGTTAACCGCGGCCTGCGATCGTGACGGCATCCACATCCGGGCCATCGCCGTCGATTACGCCTCGCACTCGGCGCAGATCGAACCACTGCGCGAGCGCCTCCTGGCCGAACTGGCCGACCTGACTCCAATGCCTGCAAGCGTTCCGCTGTATTCCACAGTGGGAGAAGGGCTTTCCGCCGGCCCCCTCGACACCACCACCATGGACGCCGACTACTGGTATCGCAACCTGCGCGAACCGGTCCGGTTCCATGACAGGGTGGTCGAGCGATTGGCCGCCGGTGAGTGCACATTTGTGGAGCTGTCGCCGCATCCGGTATTGGCCCCGGCGATCACCGACACCTTGGCCCAGGCCGCAGGGCGGAGCCAGTCAGCGGTGATCACCACGTTGCACCGGGAACGGTCCGACCAAGACAGCCTGGCCACCGCGTTGGCTCAGCTGCACAATCACGGCCACAGCCCGTCGTGGCGAGCTCTTTACCCCGACGCCCGCACCGTCGAGCTGCCCACCTACCCCTTCGAGCAGCGCCGCTACTGGCTGGCCCCCACCCCCACCGGCGACGCTAGCGGGCTCGGCCTGGACCGCGCGGAACATCCCTTGTTGGGCGCGGTCACCGAACTGGCCGACCAAGACCAGATCATGGTGAGCGGGCGGTTGTCACCCAGCACCGAGGGCTGGCTGGCCGGCCATCAAGTCAACGACACCGTGCTGTTCCCGGCGACGGGGTTCATCGAGGTGCTCCTGCGGGCCGGTGAGTTGGCCGGCTGCCCGGTGATCGATGAGCTGATCCTGCACACCGCGCTGACGCTGTCGGAGCAGGCGCCGACGGATCTGCAGATCCTGGTGGATCCGCTCCAAGACGGGCGGCGCGCGTTCACCGTGCACGCGCGCACCGGTGGCCAGCCCGGCGTGTGGACGTTGCACGCCAGCGGCGAGCTGAGCTCCGACCAGCCCGCCGCCCCCCGCTCATGCCGGCGCCGGGTGTGGAGGCCCTCGATCAGGACGACTTCTATGAACGGCTGGCCCAGCGGGGTTACGGCTATAGCGGTCTGTTCCGGTCGCTGCGGGGTATCGGCTCCGACCCGGCCCGACCCGAGGTCATCCGGGCCGAGGTGGCGTTGCCCGCCGGCACCGATGTCACCGGCTACGGTATTCACCCCGCCCTTCTGGACGCCGCCCTGCACCCGATGGCCGCCGTGTTGGACCGCACCGGTGAGGCCGACTCGGCGTCGTTGCGGCTTCCGTACGTGTTCAGCGGGATCACCCTGTATGCCACCGCGGCCACCCAGCTGCACGTCCACCTGACCCGCACCGGCGAGGACACGTTCACGCTGCACGCCACCGACCCCACCGGCGCCCCGGTGATCACCATCAGCGCGTTGACTTTGCGCGCCGTCTCCGACCAGATCGGCCGGCCGACTTCGATAGCCGGGCTATCCGACAGCTTGTTTGAGCTCACCTGGCCACCGATGCCCGAGCTGCCCGAGCCGTCGCCAACTCCACCGGCGTGGGCGGTTGTCACCGGCTCACCCGAACACCTGTCGGCCGGCCTGTCCAACGGCCCGATTTACACCGATCTGGCTACCGTGGCGCCCTGTCCGGAGTTGGTGATCTGGCTGCTGCCCGAAGCCCAGGACATGGCTGATCCGCTGCGGCGAGTGCATGCCCTGACCCGCGACGTGTTGGCCCAGCTGCAAAGCTGGCTGGCCCGCCCCGAGACCGCCACCAGCCAGCTGCTGGTCATCACCTCGCACGCGGTCAGCGTCAGCGCGTATGACGGTGTCCCCGATCTGGCGCATGCCGCGGTCTGGGGGCTGATCCACACCGCTCAAAACGAGCACCCCGACCGGATCATTTTGCTCGACACCGATAACACCGCCGCCAGCCAGGACAACCTGCTCGCGATTGCCGCGACGCGACCGGCCGGCGAGCCGCAGCTGGCCCTGCGCAACGGTGTGGCCCACATTCCGCGGCTGGCCCGCCCGTTGACCCTGACCCCCCCGGATGCCCCCGACTGGCAGTTGGCCAGCACCGGTAAAGGTGACCTGACCAACCTGACCCTGCTGCCCACCGATCCGCCCACCGAGTTGGCGCCGGGTCAGGTCCGCATTCAGGTACGGGCGGCCGGGCTGAACTTCCATGATGTGGTCGTGGCGTTGGGTGCCATCGCCGATGAAGGCCTCGGTGCTGAAGCCGCCGGGGTGGTCATCCAAACCGCTCCCGATGTGACTTCCCTGAGCCCGGGTGATGCGGTGATGGGGCTGTTCCCCAGCAACGCGTTCGCGCCCACCGCCTGCACCGATGCGCGCATGGTGGTACCTGTGCCGGCGGGATGGTCGTTTACCCAGGCCGCGTCGGTTCCGGTGGCCTTCCTCACCGCCTATATCGCGTTGGTCGAGATCGCCGGGCTCTCGGCGGGGCAGCGGGTGCTCATCCACGCCGACGCGGGAGGTGTCGGTCAGGCCGCCATCCAGATCGCTCGCCACCTTGGTGCGGAGGTTTTCGCCACCGCCCACCCGAACAAACATCACGTGCTCACCGGGCTGGGGGTCGACCCCGGGCACATCGCCTCCTCCCGCACCCTGGATTTCCTCGACACCTTCCGCGAGGCCACCGACGGGCAGGGCATGGACGTCGTGCTCAACAGCCTTGCCGGAGAGTTCGTCGACGCTTCACTGCAACTGCTGGCGCGCGGGGGCAGTTTCATCGAGATCGGCAAAACCGACATCCGCGCGGC
>CAVSSC010000036.1:0-9958 GCA_963730415.1 uncultured Actinomycetota bacterium
TGCAGTAAGTCACGCGATGCACCTTCTGTGCACTCGATCCCCCGTTCGCAATGTCACCAACTTGGGGTTGACGGCGGCGCGCAGGGTGAGCGATTCCCAATCCAGATTTGATCCGGCCCCGATGCCTTCGCGAACACCCAGCTTACGCCGCCCGGCGAGCGGCAGCAGCTAGGGACCAGCAAGCGGGAGAAAGCCGAATGGTTCCGCGACCGCCGACCCGACAGCCCCGGACGGCTCTGGACCGTCACAGTCGGGCCGGAACGGCTGTTAGCGCGCGAGGTTCTCGCCGCGAGTGAAGACGAGTATGTCATCGACCCCACCGACCTGCTCTCGGACGAGATGCAATGAACGCGATTCTTGTTGCCGCACAAATTAGCGCAAACACCCCAGGGGGGTATCAGTCTATCGACGGGAAAACCGCCTCTCACCTGCACCTGCGTCGGGCCGACAGGATTTGAACCTGCGACCACTTGACCCCCAGTCGCTGCCGGGGCGGCCCGGATGTGCCGACTGTCAGCTGCTATGGGCCCTATGGCCCTAGGTGGTCGCTCATGGCGTATGAAATGGTTAAGAATGTGAATCAACGGGGTTTCGACGGCGGCCTTGGCTTGGCGCAACTTCCTGGCGGCGCCCAACAGTTGGACAGCGCCGAGGCAATGCGGCTGCTGGCCAGCGTCGACTATGGGCGCGTGGTGTTTGACCTGCAGGCACTTCCGGCGATCCGCCCAGTAAACCACCTAGTAGATGACGGCATGATCGTCATCCGCACTCGCTTAACTTCCGCAATTTCCTCAGCCGTGGGGCCCACAGATCGCCTCATTGTCGCCTATGAAGCCGACAGTCTCGACGGCCGGACGCAGACCGGCTGGAGTGTTGTTGTTACCGGCCATGCGCGAACTCTCACCGATCCCGACAGTGTCGCTCGTTACGAGCAACTGCTCACACCGTGGGTAAACCACGCCGACACCGTCATCGTAATCGAGCCTGAGATCATCACCGGTCTCCGTATAGTTGCCCCGCCGGCGTAAACCGCCTGCGGCTGACCGGACCCCGAGAAGTGGTCCACGGAGCGAGAGTCGTTTATCGGTGGGTCCAGGTGGCAGGGTAGCGTGCTGGCGCTGTGGTTTACCCATGTCTCCCATGGAAGGCGGTTGTCCCCGATTGATGACGGTGGGGTTTATTCGCCAGCCGCGTTGGCGAAGTTCGCGTAGTTGGTCGGGGTTCTCCTGGTTGGATGACAAGATCGCACCATGCGCACGCGCCACGTCGATGTCCTTTTACCTCGTTGAGCTGGCTTCGGGCCCGCGCTCGGGGCGCCCTGCTCTACCTTGGGGTGGCTGCCATGCTGCTGGGCTGCGCGATGAGTCCGAGCCATCATGGTGATGGCGCCGCGGAGAACGGAAGTGTGACGATGAGTGCCCCGCTGGAGAGTTCCAACGCCCGCGCGGTGGATGCGCAATCCGAGGAGCAGTGGGCGTATTCGGTGGGTATCCAGAATTACGTGTTCGGCCTGCCTTTGACGATTTTCGAGCGGGAACGCAGTCTCCGACTGGATCCTGCTGCGTTGGAGAAAGCCAAGAAGTACGCACCGGCCGCCCCGACCAACCAGATCGGTCACATGAAAACCCTCGCTACGGCCGACGATGTAATGCCCTACACGCCGAAC
This sequence comes from uncultured Actinomycetota bacterium, assembly GCA_963730415.1. Classification (GTDB taxonomy): domain Bacteria; phylum Actinomycetota; class Actinomycetes; order Mycobacteriales; family Mycobacteriaceae; genus Mycobacterium. Next base: position 1,667 of record CAVSSC010000036.1, read on the forward strand.
AACGACACCGTCTACAGCGGTGCGCTGCTGGAGTTGCGCGATGAGCCAATCATTTTGACTGCCCCGGACATCAGCGACCGTTACTGGTCAGTCGAGGTCGCCGACAGCTACACCAACAACCTGTTCTACCTCGGTACCCGCGCCACTGGCGGCAAAGGCGGCAATCACGCATTCGTAGGACCCGACTGGAAGGGCACATTGCCGGCCGGGGTTATCGAGCACCGAGTGACCACGGACAGCGTGATGTTCGCGATCCGCATAGGGGTGCTGCCGGGCGACGCCGACGACCTCGCCAAGGTCAACACCCTGCAGGAAAAGTTCACGCTGACCTCGCTGACCAACTGGAGTGATCCGGCCCGGCATGGGCAAGCCGGCGTACCCGACCTCGGCCCGCGCCCGCACTACGACGGCGATCTGGCGTTCTTCCAGACGCTTGCCGATCTGCTGATCGAAAATCCACCACCGCCGGGCAACGAGGCAGCGGTTGAACTGCTCGCCCGGGGTGGGATCACCGTCGGCAAACGCATGGACACCAACGCGCTCAGCGAACCGATGCGGCGCGGTTTAGCACGGGCGGCGGCGGATGGTCCGCAGATCATGAAATGGAAGGTGAAATACCGCGGTACCCCGTACCCCACGCGATGGAACAACCTGCGGCCAGGTACCTACGGCGTCGACTATTTCGACCGTGCAGCCGGTGCGCTCGAGGGCTTGTTCGTTCATGACCGAGACGAGGCCGAGTACTTCAGCACCTACGAAGACGGCGACGCAGCTCTGCTGGACGGATCACACAAGTATGTGCTTCATTTCAATGCCGACCAGATCCCGCCCACGCTGCCGAACGGATTTTGGTCAATCACCATGTACGGCGCCGATTTTCAGCTCGTGAAGAACTCGATCAACCGATTCTCCATTGGAGACCGAACCCCGGGACTGACAAAGAAATCCGACGGATCACTGGACATCTACATCCAGAACCAGGAACCGGCAGACCACGCGGGCAACTGGCTCCCCTCGCCGCCCAGCGGGCAGTTCCGGCTGAACTACCGGATCTACCTACCCGACGCAGACGCCAAAGATCCCGCCACCCTCGGCAAGTACCTACCCCCTATCAAGCAGAGTGGCTGACCGCCGGGTACGCGCTCGACCCTTCAGCGTTCGCGCGTAGACGTTTTGGGGACAGGTACAGGTGGCAGCGCAACGGGCCGGCGACTGGTATCCCAGGGCGGAGTGTCGGCGGTGGTGGTTGTAGTCGTGCTTCCAGTCGCTGATGATCACCCCGGCCTGCGCCAGTGACCAGAAGTCATTGATGTTGAGACATTCATCGCGGATCCGGGAGTTGAACGACTCGACGTAGCCGTTGCGCCAGGTCGCCAGGCGGGATGAAGTGCAGACCGACGTGACCTTCTGCCCAATCAGCCATTGCGCTGCAGGCCAATTCGGGGCCGTTGTCACAGCGCAACACTGCGGGGTGGGTGCCCCGCTGGATGGCGAGGCGGTCGAGTTCGACGATCAGATCTTCACCGGTGATGCTGCGCTCCACCACGCCGCCGAGACATTCGCGGGTGTGCTCGTCGATGATCGAGACGATCTCGATCGGGCGCCCCATCGTGGAGGTCAGCCCGGCGAAGGACGGCAAGCAGGATCGCCCTTCACCAAAGTGGGTCCAGGTCCGCTTGCCACGACCGGACGTGGTTGCAATCGGGATCTCAAGCCGAATTCCTCGACGTACCCGGCTCCCGGTGCTGGAATGTGGTCATGAGCGCAACGCTGGGGTTCAGCCGGGCGACCTTTTCCTTCCTACGCGGTCTGGCCGAGAACAATGAGAAGGCGTGGTTCGAAGGGCACCGTCAGGAGTACGAGGACCACGTGCGCAGGCCGTTCGTCGAAGCGCTCGAGGCCTCGGCCGACGCGACGGCCGGTGGACCCTGGGAGCTGCACGGCGGCCGCGACACGATGTTCCGGATCAACCGCGACGTGCGTTTCGCTAAGGACAAGTCCCCGTACAAGGCCTCCGCGAGCGGTCTGCTGACCCCCAACGGAGATAAGCACCAGAACTCCGGAGTGGCCTACCTGCACCTCGACGACGCGGGCGGGTTCGTGGCGTGCGGCTACCACCAGCTCTCGCCGACCCGCCTGGTCCCCATCCGCGACCGAATCATCGAGGACGCCGACGAGTTCACCGTCGTGCTCGACGGGCTGGCCGAACGCGGCCGGGAGCTGTCCGATGACGACTCGCTGCGCACCATGCCCCGCGGCTACTCCGAGCACGCCGAACACGAGCACGCAAAGCACCTGCGCCGACGCTCCTTCATGGTCTCGCAGAACCTGACCCAGACGGACTGGCAGACCGGCGACGTCGTCGACAAGGTCGCAGCGCTGGTCGCCGACTGTGCGCCGCTCGTCGCCTTCGTCGCCAGGGCCGACCCCGAGTGATCCGCCACGAGGACTTCGAGCGGGCCGATACCTTTACAACGTTGACCATCACCTGGTCCCCAACAAGCCCAACACGTGGTCCCAACTTCGCCACAACAGTCGCACGGTCAGACGTGCTACGAACAATCACCGCAGCTCAGAGGGAATTTCACTGCGGTCGGGCTGACAGGTCGGGCTGACAGGATTTGATCCTGCGACCACTTGACCCCCAGTAAATAGCGGTAACGCATTTCCGCAGATCGCTGACAGTAGGCGGCCGATTCGTGCGCGTGCATAGCGTGCACAGACGCGCAGGTCGTTCACCATCGCGCATAACGTGTGGTCCCAAAATGGTCCCAAAATTGAGCTTCGTGATCATTGACAGCCTCCGGGGGTGATCCCGAAATGTCGCCGCTACAAGAGCACTTGGTTTCCGATATCCGGGGGAATTGTGAACCGACGACGGCATCAAGCCGACAGGACGGTGTCGGCATCCACCTCGACACGGACGTGGATGCCCAGCTTCGATGCGATCTCGACGAGAGCGTCGAGCGAGAATTTCGAGATCTTTCCTCGGTAAAGGTCGGACACACGGGGCTGTGTCAGGCCGAGGTTCTGCGCTGCGATGGACTGCGACCAGCCGGCCCCGTCGATCCGATCCCGGATAGCGCGAATCAGCGCGGCCCGCAGTTTGAGGTTCTCGGCTTCCTCGCGGCTGTCGGCGATGTCATCCCACACGCTCATGGTGTTCTCCCCTTCCGCTGTTCGTGCATGCGTTTAGCTTCTTTGTACCGACGCTCTCCGGTGTCGATATCCTTCTTCGAGGTCTTCTGCGTTTTCTTGGTGAAGCAGTGCAGGACATAAATCTCATCTCCGAACTGAGTCACGTAAAACACCCGGAAGATACCGTCCCCGGTGCTGATCCGGATTTCCCGGCATCCAGCTCCCACATTGGGCATTGGTTTCCAGTGATCCGGATCGCGCCCGAGTTGCACCTGCTCGAGTTGGAAACCCGTGTCCTGGCGGGCATCCTTGGGAAACTCCCGAAGATCATCCAGCGAGGTACCCACCCAGACGATCTCCTTCTCGTCAGGCGCACCGCCGAGTGTATATCAGAACCGATATAACTACCACCCGCGCAGTCCCCGCATGAGATGACCACCTCTGAGACCCTTGCAACAGTGTCGACTGCCTCGGCGAGCCACAGCAGACTGTGAGGTGTGGACGAACGCTTTCCCGGTGAGTTGGAGACGCTCCGTGCCGATAACGTGCGCCTGCGTCGGCTGCTCGAGCTCAGTAAGGAGCAGGCCCGCGCCGCGGATCCAGATCAGCCAGCCCTAACAGGTGCGCCGACCGCGCCAGTGGATATGCGGTCGGCCCCGGAAGCGAAACTCCGGTTCTACGCAAGCCTGTTTCGTTGCCGCACAGATGTATACGCGCTCCGCCGGGAGAACAGACGTGACGGGCGATCGGGTTGGATGCCTGCCATCAACGGCTATTGGCACAAGGGAATGAGCCGAGCCGACGCACCCTATCTGACACTTACCGCGGAGGTGATCACCAAACACCTACGCGACGATCTCCACATCGGGCTCTACTCGCTCGGCGATGACGACACGTGCTGGTGGGTGGCCGCGGATTTCGACAAAAACTCTGCGATGCTGGACGCCCTCGCCTACCTGAAAGCCGCACGCGCCTATGGGAAACCCTGCCGGACGCCCCTGCACGGGCGGCCAGGGCGATGCCGTGCACGGCAGCCAACAGAGCAATGGGAGGCACAGCGGCCACACCGATCTGGATGACAGTGTGTGGGATGTACGGCAAGGCAGCATGCACGATGTTGCCGATAAGGCTGACGGTGGTCGCGCCGATCAGGAAGCCTCAAAAGAACCGGACAGCGCGGTGATGATTCCGCTGGGTGATTTCGGTCTGGGTGGTCATCGTGTCCCCCTTCCCGCTGCGAGGTTGTACATCACCGTCTGCTCGCCTACCTCAACGACGATCTGTGCGTCCACGCCGAGCGCCGCCAGGTACGACGCCAGGGTGCTGATCAGCATGTCGCTTTGCCGCTCGATCTTGCTGATCTGTGCCTGCCCGACCCCGAGGTTGGCGGCCAGCTCGGTCTGCGTCAGACCGATTGCTCGGCGTATCGCAGCAAGGTTGAACACTCCTCGATACTACCTTAAAGGAATACTACTCTCAAGGAATACCTGCCGACCTTCACTGGGACCTAAGTCTCTATCCGGCCGGCTGATGGGTTCCTAGCGTCATAGCGGGGCCGATGCCGCCGACGCCGCTCGCCGACACGCTCAACGGACGGGAAGAATCCTCGAACGATTCGACTTCGCGCCTGAACATACCTGGGGAGGTAGCGGTCGCATGGAGGATATCGAGCAGACAGGCGCCTCGGGTGCCGCGGCAGACGATGCCGACAAAGGGCGACCTGGCACTTCTGGCCCACGGCCTCGCAACACCGGTCCATTGCGGAACGTTGTCAGGCCGTTCGCGCGGACCGGCGGCTTCTACGCTCGATCCTGGGGCGATTATCTCGACCGTCAGCCCGATGAGCTTCCAGTCGCACGACCCACCCTCGCGCTCGCGACGCAAGCGTTCTTCGACGAGATCGTGCTGGTGGGTCTCCGGTCGGTCCGGCCGGTCAGTTCGGACCCGGATGCAGTTGCGCGAGTGAAACGTAACGTGATCGCGGCTCTCGAGCTGTACGGGCAGAAGGGGTGGCTGGAGAACCCTGAAGGGTTCTTCGCGACGCCCCCGCCGCTGACCGATGTCACCGTCAGGCCCGTGCACAGCCAGGGCCGAAGCTACCAGCGCATGTCCTTCGACAGCAGGTACGAGCCGCATGCCGGCGAACCGGGCCGGGAACGGTGGCTGGGCTACACCGCCAACGACCGGGTGTACGCGTTGATGCTGCGACACCGCGAGCCAAGGCCGTGGCTGGTGTGTGTGCACGGCGCGCAGATGGGCCGGGCCGCCCTCGACCTCACCTTGTTTAGGGCCTGGCAGCTGCACGAAGATCTCGGCCTGAACGTCGTGCTTCCCGTCCTTCCGATGCACGGCCCCCGTGCGCGCGGGCTTCCGAAGGGCGCGGTGTTTCCTGGTGGGAACCTGCTCGACAACGTGCACGCTGCGGCTCAGGCGGTGTGGGACATTCGGCGCCTGCTGTCCTGGATCCGGTCGCAGGAGCCTGATTCGAAGATCGGGTTGAACGGCATGTCCCTCGGGGGTTACATCGCGTCGCTGGTCGCCAGCCTCGACGATGGCCTCACCTGTGCGATTCTCGGCGTCCCGGTCGTCGATCTAGTCGAACTGCTCGGCCGCCACGCCGGCCTCAGCCACAACGATCCGCGCCGTCAAATACTGACGTTGGCGAAGCCGATCGGTCGGATGATCTCGCCGCTTGCGCTAAGTCCCCGGGTGCCGATGCAAGGCCGCTTCATCTACGCCGGCGTCGCCGACAGGCTCGTGCACCCACGTGAGCAGGTGACCCGGCTATGGGTCCACTGGGGCAGACCCGAGATCGTCTGGTACAAAGGCGGCCACATCGGGTTCTTCCAGTCGCGGTCGGTGCAGCGGTTCGTCCAGGACGCGCTGGTGCAGTCGGGGCTTGTCGACCCGTCACGGATACGGCGCAAACGCTGACGGAGCTCTCCGGTCGAACGCCTCGCGAGATGCGCTGTGGCCCAATCATTACGAGGTATGGCGGGGGCTAGCCGCCGAAGTCATCGCAGCGTCGATCGACCAGCGCCGATGATGTTCTCAAACCGACTGCCACGCAACAAGTTCGGCTGGAAGATCGCGCCAGGGCAAACCGGTCCGGAACCGCCACACGATCGCTTCCAACGTGGCCCGGTGATCGGGCCACGGTCGGCCTCGCCACGGCGCCGACGAAACACGGCCCGAACCGACACCGCCCACCAGGATTGACCCATGATCAGCATGGACGGCCGCATCGACGTGCACCACCACATCGCAACGGACAACAATCCTGTCTATGAGCTGCCGGGCCCGCGGATCTGGCGGTCCGAAGCCGTGGCGCTCAAGATTATGGACAAAAACGATGTCGCGGTGGCGATGCTGTCACACCGGCCGGCTCCCGCAGAGCCCCCTGGGTGAACGGAAAATCGGTTCCCAACACGATGCGGGCTGGATCGGCAAAGGCAAGCAGCCCAGCGATGGTTTCGGGCGCGGTCGCCACCCCCGTATCAAAGTAGAACGAACGGTAATCGGCCAACACGAGTCAGGTCCACGGCCCTCCATGAGTGGCGAATGGGTCAGCGACATCCGCTGCACGGCATAGGGGATGAATCCGCCGGCGTGGCTGAAAATAAACCGGATTGCTGTGAAGCAATTTCTGCGGCAGCAAGATTCGTGTGATATGCGGCCTTGCGCATTGCTGCCCGCACCGGTTTCGTATGGCCAAGCGCGCTGTCGCGGATAGTCATCATGGTCTCGATCGTACGGGTTGCATTCGTTCGCGAGATCGCTTGGTGCATACCGCTATCCAGTTGAAATTCGTCGAGCTGCCCGGCGAAGAACGTGACCTCGTCTGGCTTCGGTCAACAGAAGCTGCCTCAGGTCAGTGGTGGGGCAGTCTTGGAAACAACGCGACCCAACTCCCGCGCAATCCGGGCATTACTCGAACCCCCTTCACAGGCAAGGATGATCCGCGACCGCATCGCCAACGCCTGAGCACTACGTGGGCCGATGGGCCCACGCCATTAACTGCTCGCGTTCGGCACCGGTCAACACCACAGACACAGCAACAGGACTCGGCACATACCAAGTCTACAAAGTGTTCGCGAATTAACGACTCGCGACACTAGTCGGATTCCGCAACACCGCTTGCTACGCGCGCTGCGCGGATGCCTGCTGACACCCGGCGAGGCAGCAGTCAGCCGTTAGCAGTTGCGGGCCGCTGACTCGGGCCGGCTGAAGCGGAGCAAGATCTTCTGGTTGTGGTAGTAGTCGCCGAAAGGGTTACAGCTGCGGCCGTTTATTCCTTGGTGGCACCCGGCTTGCTGCTTACCGCCTCGCTCGCGCTGCGCACGACGCTGCGCAGAAACTCCACCCGCGTCGTGACCAGCGAGTCGGCCAAATCCAGGGCGGCGTCGACGATCGTCTTGCGCCCCGACGCGTCGACCAGCGCGGGAGTCACCTCATCAACAGTGTCAACGAACTTGCGCACCGCCTCGATCGCGGCCCGCCGTCCGGCTTCAACCGATTCGAGCACCTCGTCAGACACACCCGCCGCTCGTTCCACCACAGTCTTTTTCTCAGTGCTTGTCATGATCGCGCTCCTAGGAGTAACCGCACACACAAGTTGTGAATGCCTGCGGCTGAGCATGCGCTCCAAACCCGACGTTTCATAGGGCCGATGGTCACCGCTCCCCGCGTGGGTAATGCTTGGCCCGTCCAGTCGTGGGCTGGCGCAACGGCGGGCTCCTGCGCGGGAGGGTCCGTCGGCTCGCTCACCTCGCCGACTCGCTACCGACGCGCGTTCAAGAATGCGTAGAGCACGACGCCGGTAAGGATCACCACCAGGGCCTGGTGCACGACCTGATACCCGGAGGCGAAGGTCACCCATATCGAGAACAAGGTGCTGGCCCCGGCAATGGCGAGGTCACGGGCCAGCCGCCAGCCCTGCACCCGCCGGCGCCGACTGACCAGGTAGGTCAGCTGGGCGACCGCGGAGAAGAAGTACGCGATGGCCACAGTCACCACGGTGAGGTTCACCAGATACGTGAAGACCGTCAGCCCCAAGGTCGATGTGTAGCGCCACAGCATCAGCAGCGACGGCAGGGCGGCTCCGACCACGATGCCGAACCACGCCGTGTTGTGGCGATCGGTCCAGGCGCTCGG
>CAVSSC010000037.1:0-144341 GCA_963730415.1 uncultured Actinomycetota bacterium
GACGCGTCTTTTCCGCTCGAAGCCGAGAAGATCTGCTGGTACGCCCGCTAGCTGAACTAGCGCGCGTACCGAACTTCGCAAGGAACGGTCAAGGGAGCGGCTGCGATTCGAGCCCGTTCGCGAGAGTTAGCCAGTGCGCCGACCTACGCCGCCGTCAACCCGCCAGATGCCGTGACGATGCCGCGATGAAAGGGCCTACGTCGCCGTCCTAACGGCTCTAAACCGCGTTTGAGCAGTTCTTTTAAGGTGGGGCGGGCGGGGCTCGAACCCGCGACCAACGGATTATGAGTCCGCGGCTCTAACCAACTGAGCTACCGCCCCCTAGTTAGTTTTTCCTAGGCAACGGTAGCCCAGCGTCTTCGCATTAATGCGACAGGCACGAGCCGAGCGGCCCGGCGATCGCCTCCACCGGCACCTCTCTCAGAGGTTTACGCAGGGGCTTGCTGCGCGAATTCATCCTTGATCTTGGGGATCATCTGCGGTGTTCATACTGCAGGCCGCCGAGGCTTTCGGTGCTGACGGCACGACATGGCCCAGCATCGCGACCACCAGGGCAACGCCGGCAGCCCACACCGATACCACCCGCCTGCGCGAGCGTGTACGTGTAGTTGTCATTCTCAAACCTCCTCCGCGTGCGAAAGTTGCTGCTTTCCAAGGCGCGCCAAACAACGGGTACCGCAAACAGCAAGCGCCGCAAACGGCGAGCACCGCAAACAACGAGTAAACAACGAGTACTGCAAACGACAGTGCGAAAAACATCCGAACCGCGGCTAACAGTCGCCGGGTCGATGGTCGCGTTAACCCAGGCGGCGCCGCCGCCCTTCTGGTGATCACCGTCGCCTATCGGTGGCGGTGTCTGACTTTGAGTTAGCTGGTACGACCAGCACACACTGATAACGGCCGACTGTGCGAGTGTGTACGGGTGGTTAACGTTCCCTAACTTCCCTCTGCGTGGGGAAGCTGTTGGCTACCAACGCAAGCCAAGCCGCGAACGCTACAGACAACTACTGCTGAAAGTCACCACGAGTAGCGACTAATAGTCGTACGGCCGAACGTCTGTGGCCACCGCGGCCGCACACCTTGGCGTCAGTCACGTCCAGGGTGCGCTGGCCACAGTGACGCGGTCGTCGCCTAGGACTCACTCGGGGCTTGCTGCCCGAATTCATCCTTGATCTTGGGAACCATGTCCGGCGCGTAAACATAGACCGCGGACTCAACCTCCCACTCAGCCTGCTTCGCATCCATCGGCGTCGTGTCGGTCACCATTTTCACCAGCTTTTTGGCGGTTGCCAACGGATCAGGTGATGTACGCACCTGATTGGCGAACCACCGCCCCTCGGCGGTCATATTGCAGTCGTTGAAATCGGCCGAGTGAACCATACTGTTCTGAGCAAGCAGGTTGATGTATTGATCATCTGCGGGGGTCATAGTGCAGTTTGCCGATGCTTGCGGCGCTGACAGTACGACTTGGCCCAGCATCGCGACCGCCAGCACGACACCGGCAGCCCACACCGATAACATCCGCTTGCGCGAGCGTGTACGGGTCGTTGTCATGTTCGAACCTCCCCTCTGCGCGGGACAGCTACCGCTCTCCGAGCGCACGCCAACTACACATGCTGCAAACAACTAACGCACAAAGCCATTCGGGCCACGGCTGACACGCGCGGTCAATAGCCGAGTCAACTCGGCCGCGCTGCCATCTGGGATCACCGTCACGTCTCAGTGTCGGTGTCGGGCGTTAAATTAGCGAGTAACACCAGCCCATAGCGATAACGCCCGCTTGCGCAAGCGCGTACGGATGGTTAACCTTTCCGACCTTCCCTCTGCGGGGAAGCTGTTGACTTACCAACGCAAGCCAAGGCGCGAACGCTGCAAACAACTAGTGTCGAAAGTCGACCTGACCAGCGGCTAATAGTCGTACCCCCGCCCACCGGTCGCCACCGCGGCCGCACACTTTGCTGTCAGCTGAATACAGTCTGGCCGTCGGCGCCGATCAGATACCGCTCGGTGCCGTGCTCAACCCGGGGGGCATCGGCCCCCAGCGACACGGCAACTTTGTTGCTTGCATTCCGCATGATGTCAAAGGTGAGCTCGACGGCCTCAGCCTCGGAGAAACGTGAGCGCACCTCGGCGACATCGTCGGCGACGAGGTGCGCAGGGGTCCAAATTAACGCATCGGTGTAGCGAAGCGCCGCTTTTGCGCGGCCGTCGAGCAAACCCGATGACTTGAAGCGCTCGATCTCGTCGTATAGCATCTCCGAACCGCCGGCGTCGAGTGCGGTGCCCTCGCGCAGTGACTTGCACAGCCGGCAGTTGTGCTGAGCCGCTCCGCGCAGCCGGACCAGCTCGGAGGTGACCGGGTCGAGCGCGCGCATTCGGGCCACCGCGGGCAAGAAGTCGTTGAACACCAAATCCGACGGCTCGGTGGTGTGATCCCACGTGATCGGGCCGTTCACCCAACCCAAGTACTCCGAACCGACACCGAGCGCTTCCAGCCCGGCCCGCACCCGCGGAATGAAGTCGGCGATATACATCAGCGCGACAACACCAAAAGTGTGGTCCCCCAACTGTTTCCACAAGCGGGACCGCTGCTCGGCGGTGATCGCCGAGACGTCGACGCTCAACTGCTCGGCGAACTCGGCGACGACGACTTCAGCCTCCGATTCGGGCTCGCCAACCTCGACGCAAGCGGGCAACGGCGGCAGCGCCAACGTCTGCGCGCACACCCGCCGAACCAACGCCGACACACGACCGTCACCCGGGGACCCGGGAGACAGGGCCACCAACCGCGTTAGCTGATCTTCTCGAACCGAAACCGGAGCCGCCATTTGTCACACGCTAGAACGCGCCTAGCCCAGTGGCAATCGGCTATTGCGCCTGGCTCACCGATGACATGTGGAAGTCCGGTATCCGCAGCGACGGCATTGCCGCGCGGGTGGCCCAATCCCCCCATTCCCGCGGCAGGGTCTTTTCGCTGACGCCAGCCTCGGTGGCCCGTCGCAGCAGATCCAGCGGACTTTCGTTGAACCGGAAGTTGTTGACCGCGGCCGTCACTTCGCCGTCTTCGATGAGGTAGACACCGTCGCGGGTCAGCCCGGTGAACAACAGCGTGGTGGGATCAACGACGCGGATGTACCACAGCGTGGTCAGCAGCAGGCCGCGCTCGGTGCTAGCAATCATGTCGGCTTGACTGGCCGACCCGCCTGTCATCACCAGGTTGTCGGCGGCAACCGCGACCTTGGCGTCGAATTTGGCGGCCGTGGCCCGCGGATAGGCCAACGCATTGATCACCCCATCGCGGACCCAATCCACCTGGCTGATCTCCATGCCGTTGTCGAACAACGACACCGTCTCCGAGGAGCTGCTCACCGCAACAAACGGCGTACACGCCAGGCCCGGCGCCATCGGATCAGAGAAGAGACTCAGCGGCAACTCGGTGAGCCGCTCCCCCACCCGGGTGCCACCGCCGGGCGCCGAGAACGCGGTCCGGCCCTCCTGCGCACCGCGGCCGGACATCGACCACTCCATATAGATCATCATGTCGGCCACCGTCGACGGCGGCATGATCGTCTCATAGCGCCCCGCGGGCAGCTCGACGCTACGCTGTGCCCAGCCTAGTCTCACCGACAGCTGCTCGAGCAGCAGATCGGTTGGCACATCGATGAAATCGGCAGTTCCGACACCCGCCCAGGCACTGGCGTCGCCGCGTTTGGCGTTGATCTCGACCGCACCGGTGGGCTGGGTGAAACGCCGGCGCAATCCCGTCGACGACGCCAAAAACGTCGTCGAAACACTATGGTGTGCAAAGCCGTACAGCCGATCAGTGCCGCGGAAGCCCCGGCTCAAGGAGTCGGCGACGTCGGCGAACACCAAGGGCCCGGTGCCGGGCACCGGCGCGTCCCAATCAGCAGGCACCCCGGTATCGCCCAGCAGCGGCGCGGCATCGCCGGCCTCCGGCGCCGAGCGGGCTGCGTCCTGGGACGCCGCCACCAGCCCGGGGATCACCCGCGGATCCACTTCAGCGGACACCACCGTGCCGATGCGTGCGCTAGACCCCTGGCGCACCACAGAAATCACCGTCACGCTGCGGCTAACCGAAACCCCGTTGGTGGTCATCGAATTGCCCGCCCAACGCAACGTCGCCTCGACCTTGTCGGTGACGAGCACCATGGTCTCGTCGGCGCGGCCGAGTTTGGCCGCCTCATCCAACACGATGTTGACGACGTGCTGCGCAGTGATCATCGGCCGCCCTCAGTACGGGTGTTAAGCACGTTGACGGCCCGGAACAACGCCGCCGGACAACCGTGGCTGACCGCCGCGATCTGTCCGGGCTGAGCCTTGCCGCAGTTGAACGCGCCACCCAGCCGCCAGGTCGACGGGCCGCCCACGGCTTCCATGGAATTCCAGAAATCGGTCGTGGTGGCCTGATAAGCGACATCGCGTAACTGACCGTCCAGGCGGCCGTCGCGAATCCGGAAGAACCGCTGACCGGTGAATTGAAAGTTGTAGCGCTGCATGTCGATCGACCAGGATTTGTCGCCGACGATGTAGATGCCGTCCTCGACCCGCCCGATCAAGTCGGCGGTGCTGATCTCGTCGGCGGCGGGCTGCAGCGAAACGTTGGCCATCCGCTGGATCGGCACGTGATGCGGCGAGTCGGCATACGAGCACCCGTTAGAGCGCGGCTGGCCCAGCCGCGGGGCGAACACCCGGTCGAGTTGATAGCCGACGAATATCCCGTCGCGCACCAAGTCCCAGCTTTGCGCGGCCACTCCTTCGTCGTCGTAACCAATGGTGGCCAAGCCGAACTCGACGGTGCGGTCGGCAGTCACATTCATCACCGGCGAGCCGTAGCGCATGGTGCCGAGTTTGTCAGGCGTGGCGAACGAGGTTCCGGCGTAGGCGGCTTCGTAGCCAATAGCACGGTCGTATTCGGTTGCATGCCCGATGGATTCGTGAATGGTCAGCCACAGGTTGGTCGGATCGATCACCAGATCTTTCCGGCCCGCAGTTACGCTGGGCGCCTTGACCTTCTCGGCCAGCAACGACGGCAGCTGCGCGAGTTCGTCTGTCCAGTTGCAGACCTCGTCACCGGCCAGCACTTCCCAGCCCCGCGCCATCGGCGGCACCAGCGTGCGCATCGAGTCGAAGCTGCCTGCCTCGGCGTCGACGGTCACTGCCTCCAGCGTCGGCATCACCCGCACTCGCTGCTGGGTGATCGACGATCCGAAGGTGTCGGCGTAGAACGTCTGCTCCTTGATGGCCGTGAGAACAGCCGACACGTGGTCGACGCCGTCGGCACTCAGCAGCCGCCCGGAGTAGTCCTCCAGCACGGCGATCTTGTCGGCCGCGGGGATGCCGAACGGGTCGATCCGGTAGTTCGAAACCCAGGTCGCGTCGGCGTACACGGGCTCGGGCGCCAACTCGACGCGCTCCGTGTTCAGCGTCGCCAGGGTGGTAGCCACGTGTACCGCGCGGCGCGCGGTCTCGGCCGCGACCGACGGCGCCAACTCCGCGTGCGAGGCGAATCCCCACGTGCCATCGACGATCACCCGCACCGCCAAGCCGACCTCGCGGTTGACGACCGCGGTCTCCAGCTCGCCGTCGCGCAGCGCGATGATCTCGGTATTGATGCGGTGAACCCGCAGGTCGGCGTGGCTGGCCCCGGCCGCGGTGGCCGCCGAAAGCGCGGCTTCGGCCAGCTCGTGGCGCGGCAGGTCCAGGAAGTCGGCATCGATCCCCCGGTTCGGTGTCACGGCTCCACCGTAACGGCCACGCACCACAAACCGGCGGCGCCCGCTTTAATTACCTCCATGGCCAGCGATGTGCTGAGGAATCAACCTCGATCCACCGCGCTGGGCTACGCCCTGCTGGCGCCCAGCCTCTTCGGTGTCCTCGCCTTTCTGCTGTTGCCTATCCTCGTCGTGATCTGGCTGAGCCTGTACCGATGGGACCTGCTAGGTCCACTGCGCTATGTGGGCCTGGCCAACTGGCGATCGGTGCTGACCGACTCCAACTTCGGCAACTCGTTGGTTGTCACAGCCGTCTTCGTGGCGATCGTGGTCCCGGCGCAGACGATGCTGGGACTACTGGCCGCATCGATGCTGGCCCGCCAGCTTCCGGGCACCGGCCTGTTTCGCACCCTGTATGTGCTGCCGTGGATCTGCGCGCCGCTGGCGATCGCGGTGCTGTGGCGTTGGATCCTGGCTCCCACCGACGGCGCCGTGAGCACCGTACTGGGACATAGCATCGAATGGCTGTCGGATCCCAGCTTTGCGCTGCCGCTCGTTTCGGCCGTCGTCGTTTGGACCAACGTCGGATATGTCTCGCTGTCGTTCCTGGCGGGCCTGCTGGCTATCCCCGACGACATTCACGCCGCCGCGCGCACCGATGGCGCCAATGCGTGGCAGCGGTTCTGGCGCATCACCCTGCCCATGCTGCGGCCGACGACGTTCTTTGTGCTGGTGACCGGGATCGTCAGCACGGCACAGGTTTTCGATACCGTTTATGCGCTGACCGGCGGCGGACCGGCCGGCAGCACCGAGCTGGTGGCCCACCTCATCTACGCCGAGGCTTTCGGCTCGGCGGCCATCGGGCGGGCATCGGTCATGGCGGTGGTGCTGTTCGTCATCCTGATCGGCGTCACCATGGTTCAGCATTTGTATTTCCGGCGACGGATCAGCTATGACCTCACCTAAGGTGTCGGCCACCATGATCTACGCCGGCCTGGCGCTCGGCGCGCTGATCACATTGATGCCGTTCGCACTTGGCTTGCTGACCTCGTTCACGTCGGCACACCAGTTCGTCACGGGCAGGCCGCTGCAGTTGCCGCGGCCACCCACGCTGGCCAATTACGCCGATCTGGGCAGCGCGGGGTTCGGCCGCGCGGCGGCGGTGACCGCGTTGACGACGGCGGTGATTCTGGTGGGACAGCTGACCTTCTCGGTGCTGGCCGGTTACGCGTTCGCACGCTTGCAGTTTCCCGGACGCGATGTGATGTTCTGGGTCTACATCGCGACGTTGATGGTGCCGGGGACGGTCACGGTGGTGCCGATGTATCTGATGATGGCCCAGCTGGGCTTGCGCAACACCTTCTGGGCGTTGGTGCTGCCGTTCATGTTCGGCTCCCCTTACGCGATTTTCCTGTTGCGCGAGCACTTTCGCATCATCCCGAACGACCTGATCAACGCCGCCCGCCTGGACGGCGCCAACACGTTGGACGTGATCATGCATGTGGTGATTCCGTCCAGCCGGCCGGTCCTGGCCGCCTTGACGCTGATCACTGTGGTCTCACAATGGAATAACTTCATGTGGCCGTTGG
Organism: uncultured Actinomycetota bacterium; assembly: GCA_963730415.1. GTDB lineage: Bacteria > Actinomycetota > Actinomycetes > Mycobacteriales > Mycobacteriaceae > Mycobacterium. The sequence goes on from CAVSSC010000037.1 coordinate 7,322, forward strand.
TGATTACCAGCGGCCACAAGTGGCGGGTGCTCACGGTAGCCACGGCCGACCTGCAGTCCCGGTTCAACTCCCAGTGGACGCTGGTGATGGCGGCGACAACGGTTGCGATCGTGCCGTTGATCGCGCTTTTCGTGGTTTTCCAGCGCCACATCGTCGCATCGATCGTCGTCTCGGGGCTCAAGTGAGCCGGTTTAGCGCCGAGACTGCCGTCATGGCTGCGGTTTTCCACGGTTTACGACCTTCACGGCAATCTGGGCGCAAACAATGAGCCAGCCTCGCTTTTCCACGCTGGTCGCCGGAGCGCTTGCGCTCGTCGCAGTGCTGTTGGCCGCCACGGCGGCGCTGTTGAACTACTCCGGCGAACCCCACGGCGGCAAGATCGTCGTGACGGTACGACTTTGGGCCGAGCAGATAAATGCAGCCTATCGGCAGTCATTCGAGGCATTCACCCGCGCGCATCCCAATATCGAGGTGCACACCAACTTGGTGGCCTATTCGACCTACTTCAACACCTTGCGCACCGACGTGGCCGGCGGTAGCGCCGACGACATCTTTTGGCTTTCCAATGCCTATCTCGCGGCCTATGCCGATAGCGGCCGGTTGATGAACATCGATAAGACCCTTAGTCCCGGTGCGGCGTCGGGCTGGGAGCCGGCAGTCGTGGACCAGTTCACCCGCGGCGGTGTGCTATGGGGTGTACCGCAGCTGACTGACGCCGGCATAGCCGTTTTCTACAATGCGGACTTACTCGCAGCGGCGGGTGTTGATCCCGCCCAGCTCAACAATCTGCGGTGGAGTTCCAACGGCGACGACACATTGCGACCGTTGCTGGCCCGCCTCACCGTCGATGCGGATGGAAATGCTGCGGGTACATCGGGTTTCAATCCCGGACGGGTCCGCCAATGGGGATACAACGCGGCCAACGACGCCCAGGGGATCTACCTCAACTACATCGGCTCGGCCGGCGGCGTATTCCAGCACGGCGACGAGTTTGCGTTCGACAATCCCGCCGCGATCGAAGCATTCCGCTATCTGGTCGGTCTTATCAACGACGACCACGTCGCGCCTCCCGCCTCCGACACCAACGACAACGGCGACTTCTCCCGCAACCAGTTTGTGGCCGGCAGGATGGCGCTCTTCCAGTCCGGCACCTACAACCTGTCGCCGGTGGCCCGCGATGCTCGTTTCCACTGGGGCGTAGCGATGCTGCCGATCGGTCCGGTAGGCCGACTTAGTGTCACCAATGGTATTGCTGCGGTTGGCAATTCGACGACAAAACATCCGGATGCGGTGCGTCAGGTATTGGCGTGGATGGGCAGCACTGAGGGCAACGCATATTTGGGCCGGCGCGGTGCGGCCATCCCCGCGGTTCGGTCAGCTCAGCCGGTCTACTTCGACTATTGGGCCGCCAAGGGCATCGACGTCACACCCTTCTTCTCCGTGCTGAACGGCCCGCACATTCCGGCCCCCGGCGGCGCCGGCTTCGCCGCCGGGGACACTGCCCTCCAACCATATTTCGACGAAATGTTCCTCGGCCGCAGCGATGTCGCGACAACTCTGAGGCAGGCTCAGGCGGCGGCCAACGCGGCCGCCCAGCGCTAGTCCGGACTACCCTGTCAGCACCAGCACCGGTACCGGACTCTCACGGATGATCTTGGCGCTGCGGGAACCGAGGAACACCCTGCGGATGTCGCCACGCGGTCGCGTACCCAGTGCCAGGATCTCGCCGTCCTGCCAATCCGCCTTGCCGAGCGCCTCTTTCCAGCTACGACCGGTAACCACCTGCAGCGCAACGTCTTCAGCTGACTATGCCCTCAGTCTTCAGATTTTCCAGGATTTCTCGCGCTTGCGATGCCCACGCACTTAAAATCGAATCCTCGACATCGAGCCCCACCTCCGGCGGATACATCGTCTTGCGGCGGACCGCGAGGGTAAGGACCCGCACCGGCACACCGAATCGCTCACCGAACTCGAAGCATCGCCTCACCACGTCAATCGAGTCTGGGGTGGCCGAGTAGGCGCACGTGAGCCGTGTCAACTTGCCGGTGTGCGAACGGTATTCACGGGGGCTGATCGCCACCGGCACGGGTGACGCGTGCAGCAGCCACTCGGCGGTCGAGCCGATCACCACCTGCCCGGGCCCACCGCTGGGCAGCGATCCCAGCACCAGGACCTCCGCGTCAACTTCCTCGATGACTTCGATCAATCCCCCCGACACCGACCGGTGCGCGCGGTGGACGTAAATGACCTCGATCCCGTCAGCCAATTTGCGAAGATAACGCCGGGCCTCCTTCGCCGAGTCGGCTGCCAAATGATCCGCCCACTCCTCGTACTCGCCGTCTACGCGGGCGAGCGACGGTGTCAGCCACGGCTTGGGCACGATAGTCGCCACCGTGAGCGACGTGCTGAGCGTCCGCGCGACGCGCACCGCCAGGTGCAATCCTGACAGCCCGACCTTGCCGGCCCGGTAGCCGACGACGACAGTCACAGCTTTTCCTTCGGCGGGTGGTTGAGCACTTCGTCCTGCGGGGCGTCTTTCCCAGCCTCTGTGGTCGGGATGAGGTCGTCGCCGTTGAGCGCGCTGTGGTGGCGGCCCCACACGAAGTAGAAGATCAGCGACACCGACACCCATCCGCTGAACGCGATCCAGGTATACCAGTGCAAGCTGGCGAGGATATACCCGCACGCCAACACCGAAAGGACAGGCGTAACAGGATAACCGGGCACCTTGAACGCGCGCGGCAGGTCGGGTTGGCGCACTCGCAGAATGATCACGCCGATAGACACGACGATAAACGCGGTGAGCGTGCCGATGGACACCATGTCCGCCAGCTTCTGCAGGGGTATGAAGGCGGCCAGGATCGACGCGGCGATCGCGACGATCACCGTGTTGGTCACCGGGGTCATCGTGCGCTGATTCACCATCGCTAACCGCGACGGCAGCAGCCCGTCACGTCCCATGGAAAACAGGATGCGGGTCTGGCCATACAGGGTGACCAGCGTGACCGTAAAGATCGAGATCACCGCACCCGCGGCCAGAATTGTGCTGGCCCACATGCCGTGCGTGACATTGTCGAGGATCGTGGCCAGCCCGGCCTCTTGCTGCTCACCGAAGTTCTGCCAGGGCTGGGTGCCAAGCGCGGCGAGCGCGACGAACACATAGACGCCGGTGACGATCACCAGCGCCGCGATCAGTGCGCGGGGCATGGTCTTCTGCGGATCCGTCACCTCGTCACCCGCGGTCGACACCGCGTCCAGACCGATGAACGAGAAGAAGATCGTGCCCGCCGCCGAACCGATGCCGGCGACGCCGAATGGGGCGAAGTCCTTGAGGTGGCCGGCGTCGTAGGCGGTGAACGCGATGATCACGAACATGCCCAGCACGCCGAGCTTGATCAGCACCATGATCGCGTTGACCTTGGCCGACTCGCTGGTGCCGCGGATCAGCAGCACCGCGCACAGCCCGATCAGGATGACCGCCGGCAGGTTCACATAGCCTGGTTCGATGTCCCACGGCGCCGCCGACAACGGATGCGGTACCTGGAATCCGAATAAATTGTTCAGCAGTTTGTTGACGTAACCGCTCCAGCCGACCGCGACCGCGGCGGTAGACACCCCGTATTCCAGCAGCAGGCAGGCCGCCACGCCCATCGCAACGGCCTCACCCAGCGTGGCGTATGCGTACGAATATGACGAACCTGAAACCGGCACGGCAGAAGCCAATTCGGCGTAGCAGATAGCCGCGAGTCCAGCCGCGATGCCGGCGATGATGAACGAGACGATGACGCTCGGACCCGCCTCCGGTACGGCCTGGGACAACACGAAGAAGATTCCGGTACCGACCGTCGAGCCGACCCCGAACATGGTCAGCTGGAACGTGCCGATACTCCGCTTGAGGTGATCTGCGGACCCGTATGCGACGGGGGCGCCGACCACCGGGCGGCGCCGCAGCATCTGCTCCATCAGGCTGATCGACGTGGCTGGCAATTGCGCCTCCTGTTGGCGGATCAGCTGATTATGAGCCCACCTCCCGCAATGCCGCAGCGAACTGCTGAACCGCCCAGTCGATCTCCTGCTCGGTAATCACCAGCGGTGGGGCGAACCGCAGCGTCGAGCCGTGCGTGTCCTTCACCAGCACACCGCGGTCGGCCAACCGCAGGCTCATCTCCTTGCCGGTGGCCAGCGTCGGTTCGATGTCCACGCCGGCCCACAATCCGAGGCCGCGCACCTCCACCACACCTTCGCCGATCAGTTCCCGCAGACGCCGATGCAGGTGCGCGCCCAATTCAGCCGAGCGAGCCTGGAATTCCCCCTGCGCCAGCATGGAAACCACCGTGGTGCCGATCGCTGCGGCCAACGGGTTGCCGCCAAAGGTCGAGCCGTGTTCGCCGGGATGCAGCACGCCCAGGATTTCGCCGTCTGCGACGACCGCCGACAGCGGAACCACGCCGCCGCCCAGCGCCTTACCGAGCAGGTAAACGTCCGGTACCACGTCCCAGCGGTCGCAGGCGAAAGTGTAGCCCGTGCGAGCCAGGCCCGACTGGATTTCGTCGGCGATCATCAGCACGTTGTGCTCGCTGCACAGCGCACGGACGGTCGGCAGGTAGTCGTCGGGCGGGACGATAATGCCCGCCTCGCCCTGGATCGGCTCCAGCAGCACCGCGACGGTGTTGTCGTCGATCGCCTGGGCCAGTGCCGCGGCATCACCGAACGGCACCGAGCGGAATCCCGGTGTGAACGGCCCGAAGCCGCTTCGCGCCGTCGGATCCGAGGAGAAGCTGACGATGCTGATCGTGCGGCCGTGGAAGTTGTTGTCGGCCACGATGATGTTCGCATGGCCCGCGGGAACACCCTTGACGTCGGCGCCCCATTTGCGGGCGACTTTGAGACCGCTCTCCACGGCTTCAGCGCCCGAGTTCATCGGCAGCACCATGTCTTTGCGGCACAATTGGGCAAGCGCGGCGCAGAACGGTCCGAGATTGTCGGAATGGAATGCCCGGCTCACCAACGTGACGGTGTCGAGTTGCGCGTGGGCCGTCGCCGTGATCTCGGGGTTGCGATGACCGAAGTTGACCGCCGAGTAGGCGGCCAGACAATCCAGGTAACGCCGGCCGTCGACATCGGTGATCCACGGACCCTCGGCGCTTGCCGCCACCACGGGCAGCGGCGAATAGTTATGCGCCGCATGTCTTTCGACCAACGTGATCGCGGTCTCGGTTCCGTTCGCGGCGGCCCTTTCCGAAGTCGGGGCGTCGAGAATCGTCATGGAAATACCTCCAGCGTGCAGCACTTGACCGAACCGCCCCCCTTGAGCAGCTCGGAGAGATCGACGCCGACCGGCTCGAAGCCGGCTTCACCCAGTTGTGTAGCGAAACCCGTTGCAGCAGAGGGAAGCACAACGTGCAGGCCGTCGGAGACGACGTTCAGCCCGAGCACGAACGCATCGGCACTTCCCACCACGATAGCGTCGGGGAACAGCGCGTGCAGCTGGTCATTTGCGGTCGCGCTGAACGCCGGCGGGTAAAACGCGATCGTGTGGTCGTCAAGAACGGCCAGCGCGGTGTCGAGGTGGTAAAAACGCGGGTCAACCAGCTCCAGCGAGACGACCGGCACCCTTAGCGCAGCGGAGATTTCCGAGTGCGCACGCCGGTCAGTGCGAAAGCCATAGCCCGCCAACACCGTTTCGCCGATCATCAGCAAGTCGCCCTGTCCCTCATTGACATGACGGGTGGACACGGGCCGGTACCCGAGCGACGACATCCACTCGGCGTAGGCCCGCGATTCACCAGCCCGCTCGGCGAATCGAAACCTCGCGACGATCGCGATATCTTGCGCGATGAACCCGCCATTGGCGGCGTAGACCATGTCCGGAAGGCCAGGCACGGGCTCGATCACGTCCACCTGGTGGCCCAGCCGTAGGTAGGTCTGGTACAGGCCCTCCCACTGCGCTTGCGCGAGGTCGACGTCGACCGGTGTGGTGACGTCCATCCATGGGTTGATCGCGTACTCGACCGCGAAGAAGGTCGGCGGGGTCATTGCGTACCGGCGGGCGCGGGGCGTGCGGCTGAGCCCGGCAGGGCTGGCGGCTGGTAGTTCCGCACGCCCGGGTGCGGCGACGTAATGTTTCGTCATAAATCAACGATATTTGCGCCTTGCTAGACAATCAAACGATGATTCTTGCGTGTCTATGCGCGATTTATTGCGCTACAGTCTCTCTAGCAGCGATTTGTTGTTGTGCATCGGCGGAAGAAGGGCGATGGACCGTTTGGACGAGACCGACGAGCGCATCCTCGCCGAGCTGACCGAGCACGCGCGGGCCACCTTCGCCGAAATCGGCGAGAAGGTGAATTTGTCGGCGCCGGCGGTGAAGCGTCGCGTCGACCGGATGCTCGACAACGGCGTGATCACAGGCTTCACCACCGTCATCGACCGCAATGCGCTCGGCTGGAGCACAGAGGCCTATGTCCAGGTGTTCTGCCACGGCAGGATTGCGCCCGACGAGCTGCGGGCGGCTTGGGCGGATATCCCGGAGGTGGTGAGCGCGGCGACGGTGACCGGCACGTCCGACGCGATCCTGCACGTTCTGGCCCGCGACATGCGGCATTTGGAGGCGGCACTGGAGCGCATCCGGTCGAGTGCAGACATCGAACGCAGCGAAAGCATTGTTGTGCTGTCGAACCTCATCGATCGCATGAGGCCCTAGCGGCCGGCCGGCTGGCAGTCAGCGTCGGCGAAGCACACGCGCCAGCCTCGATGGCCAGGCACTTGGTGGCCTCGGCGGGCGGCGAGATGCATAGGGCCACGGCTGGTTTCGCTCGGGGACCGAATCGGCCCGGGCATGTTTGAGTTGCATCCGCAGGTGCTGGCGCAGGTCGTGCAGATGCGGATCCGTCCAACGGTTGGTTGCCTCGATCGGGTCGGCGGTCAGGTCGTACAGCTCCCACTGGTCGTCGACCGGAGACGTCCGGTAGGCCTCTCCCCCGAGCCCGTTGGCCGCTAGGTGCCGCACTCCGGGTTCGGTCCAGGTGCCCGGATCGTCGAAAGTGCGGACCAGCTTCCACAGGTGTCCGGCACCGCCGGTAGCCGTCGCGTCGTCGACGCGGACAACGAGTCCCTCGAAATTGGACGCGGTGTGAGCCGGGACCCGGATGCGCAGGGGCGCAGGCGGATTGACCGTCTGCTTCAGGCGGCGCGCTAGGCCAGATGCGCCGCTGTCTCCCTCGAGCATGTTGTCGCGGGTCATGAGGTAGACGGCCCGTGTGTCGTCGGCCCGGGCGCCGTCCACGATCGGCATGAGGTTTCGGCCGGGCAGCTCGTGCACTTCCGAGAACGACTCGGCCAAAGTGGCGGCGATCGCCGAGACGTCGACGCCGGCGGCTCCCAGCAGCGTCGGGACCAGGTCGACATGTGAGGTCGGCGCCGTGACCACGCGGGGCTGCGTCGAGCGGGCGCCGATGCGGGCGATGACGAAGGGAACGCGCGTGGCCTCGTCATAGAGGTTGAACCATTTCTGGTGCAGTCCGCCGTGGGCGCCCAAGAGATCGCCGTGATCGGCCGTTCGCACCAGCACCGCGTTGTCGGACCCACCCTCGGTAACGGCCCGTCTCACGCGGTCGATCGGTCCGTCCCCCTCGGCGTGCAGCCGATAGTAGAGGTCGCGGTAGCGCTGCGCGTTGCGCTCGTAGGTCCGGTTGATTGCGGGCGCCGGGCCGTAGCCCGAGTAGTAGGCCTCGCGAAATGCGATCTGCGCGGCCGGCTTTGCCGACAGGTCCTCGTCCGCGGTGGGCGCCGGAGGCACCGGGGGTGGATTCAGCGGTGACGGCTTGACCGGGCTTCGGTGCGACCACGTCGGGAACAAAACGATGTCGTGGGGATTCACGAAGCTGGCGACCAGAAGGAACGGACGCAGCGCTTTCGCGTCGCCGCCGTGGCGGCGGGCGTAGCGGTCGGCAAGCCAGGCGACGATGCGGTCGGCGATCAGGGGGTCGCGCCGAACGCCGGCGTTGGCCAGCGCCGCCCCGTGTGGCTCGGGCCCGACCCATCCGGAGAAGCCGAACGGCCCCAGCGGATCGGCGTTCAGGTAGCGCTGCACCGCGGCGGGGTCGACGACACCATCATCGTCATTGGTCGCCAACGGGCCACCGGTCGCCGGGTCGATGAGGTCGGCGTGCGAGATGTGCCACTTGCCGTCGTAGTGGGTGTCGTATCCCGCCGCGCGGAACCAGTTGCCCAGGGTGGGCACCTCGCCCTGGCGGAGCCAGCGCATGCGGGAATCGTCGGCCGTCTTCCCGATGCCATCGGTCTGGGTGACCCCGTGCAGGTCGGGATAGTGCCCGGTGAAAATCGTTGGGCGGCTGGGCACGCAGGCCAGGGAGCCGGTGTAATGCCGGCCGAAACTGACGCCGTGATCGTTGAACCACTTGCGGCCGGTCAACGTTCGGTCGCGCCACGCGAGCACGTCGGGAGCCTCGTACGGCGGCACCGCGCGTTCCTCGTCCGTCATCACGATGACGATGTCGGGGCGATCAGACACGGGCGTTCTCCAATCGGTTCGCCAGCCCGGCGAGCATCACGTCGGACTGTCGTGCGAGGAAGCGGCACAGGACGCGTTCGGCCAGCTTTTGGGTTGCGCGAGGCCCGATTTCGACCGTGCTGGTCAGGGTCACGACGGTCGACTCGCCGACGGTCGGTTCCAGCGTCCAGCGGTTGGTCACCCTGCGCAGGCGGCTCGGCAAGCCTTCGATGTCGTAGGCAAGAGCGCGGGGCGGGTCGAACTCGGTGATGCGCTCAACGAGGGCGTCGCGTTTGACCTGGACTCGGCGGGCGGTGCCGACAACTCCCCCGTCAGGAGCGGAAAACAGGATGCACGAGTGATCGATGTTGCCGGCCCACGAACTGATCGAGCCGAAGTCTGCGAGGACGTCCCAGATGTCGCCGACGCGAGCCGCGATGGTACGAGTGCGGTGAATGTCGGCCACCTGCCCAAGCTACGCGAAAGGCGGTTAGCTCGAGTGCAATATCATCGTCTCGATCGCTACCGCAGCACCGCTGACCGCGATGGTGATCGCGAGTGTCACCCAGTCCGCCAGTTTCGGCCGCGCCGGAGCGGCAGAGAGCTGACCGGTGCCACCACGAGCGGTGATCGCATCGCCCATCTCATCAGCGCGCCGCAGAGTCACGACGATGGCAGCAGCGACCAGGTCGATCAAGTCCCGGCCCTGCTGCCGTACCCGGGCCTTACGACTTCGTGGTATATGGTTGGGCCGCAATCGACGAGCGGCGTAGAGCACCTGGAATTCGTCGATCAACATCGGGAAGGCGCGCAGCGCAAGAGCCAAGGCCACCGCCCATTCGTCAATCGGGATCCGCAACAGTTTGAACGGGCGGCCCAAAGTCGCCAACGCGGGCGCGATTTCGGCGACGTTGGTGGTCCACGACACCATCGCCCCCAGCCCGAGTAGTACGACCGACAGCGCGGTAATCCGCAGGAAGTTCAACGCTCCGCCGAGCCCGATGTTGACCCCGCCCATCGACATCACCGGGCTACCACCGGCCAGCGCCGCGGTCACAAAGCCCAACGCGAGGAGTACCCACAGCCACCGCGGAATCGACGGCAGTGCACCACGCGGAATGCGTGCGATCCAGACCGCCGCCAGCACCAGTGCCGCCACCAACCCGATGGTCACCCACCCCGGATAGAACGTCAGCAGCACCGAAACGCTGAAAACAACCAGCAGTTTGGTGCCGGCCCATAAGTCGTGGATGGTCGACCTTCCGGGCACCGGAACCAACAGCACAACCGGACGAGAAGCATGCCGCTTCGCACCGCGTGCCGAGGCCGAGGTGGTGGTCACGCTACATCCCCCGCCGCGGCGGTGGTCGACACCGCTTCCAGCGCACCATTGCGCAAATGCAGGGTCCGCGGGCAAACGTCTTCCAGCCCGACGAAGTCGTGCGAAATGACCACCACCGTCAGACCTCGCTCACGGCGCAGGCCCGCCAGCACGCGCAGCAGCCCGCGCTGGCTGCACCCGTCCAAACCCGCCAGCGGCTCGTCGAGAATCAACACCCGCGGCGAACACGCCAGCAGTCCGGCCAGCACCACGCGGCGCATTTGTCCACCGCTGAGCTGGTCGATGCGCCGCTTGGCCAGCGCAGGGTCCAGTCCGACCGCGCCCAGCGCCGCGGCCACGCGGTCTTCGTCGCGGTGCGAAAAGCCCGCCGCGGAGGCCACTTCCAGGTCGACGCGGTTGCGCATCAACTGCAGCCTGGCCGCCTGGAAAGACAACGCCACCGCGCCGACGTGCTCATGGGTAGGCTCGCCGTCAATCAGGCAGGCGCCGGTGGTGGGAATAGTCAGCCCGGCCATGATCCACGCCAGCGTCGACTTACCCGAGCCGTTGCCGCCGTGGATCAAAAGTCCGTCGCCCTGCTCCACCACGAAGCTGATATCGCGCAGGGCGGTCTTGGCCCACGGTGTGCCGCTGTTGTATTCATGCCCGACCCCTACAACTTCAATCACCGGCGTGCTCGAACCGTGATTGACCGCGACGGTCGGCATCGGCGTCGTCACGGTCTCGACCATGCCGGTGTTATCCGGTGAATCGCTCAGGTTGATCGTGCGGTCCGCGGACGCGGCCTCGTTGTCGAAGTGTGTGATGTGCACCAGAGCAGTCCGGTGCCGTTCGGGAAGACCGGACAGCACGTCCAGCAGGACATCGCGGCCCTGCTGGTCAATCATGCTGGTGAACTCGTCGGCGATCAGTAGCGCTGGTTCACGAGCGAGCGCGGCGGCCAGCGCGAGGCGCTGCAGTTCCCCGCCGGACAGGCTTCCGGTGGCGCGTTCGGCGAGACCCTCGAGACCGACCTCGCACAGCAACCGGCTCACATCGACCTGGGTGCCCGGCGGCAGCCCCCACACCACATCGTCGGCAACCCTGGTCCCCAGGACCTGGCTTTGCGGGTGCTGCAGCACAAGCGCCGTGCCGCCCAGCATGCCCAAACCCACCGCGCCGGGGCGGTACACGGTACCCGACGTCGGTTCCCGGCCCGCCAAGATCAGCGTCAACGTGGTCTTCCCGGACCCGTTGGCGCCGGTAACCGCGACGTGTTCCCCGGCCCGGACGTCCAGACTGACCTCGCGCAACGCGTCTTGGCTGGCGTGGGGGTAGCGGAACCGCACCTTGTCCAACCGCACCGGCACCGGCCCGATCGCGGCACCCTGAGCCCAAATACCGTCCGGAGCGTCCAGTTTGTGCACATCGGGGATGTTGCGCATCCGCTCCAACAGACGGGAAAGCGCCCACCAACCGATCAACGACGAGATCATCACCCCGTAGGTGACATAGCCGAACATCAGCCACGGCCAGTAATGCAGCCCGTAGGCGAAGCACCACTTCAAGTCGACGCTGACCCCCTGCAGATGCACCCGAGCCAGGAATGCAGCGACGCCGTCCACATTCGCGGTCATTACCTGAAAAATTAAGTGCCGCAGCCGAGTCAGCACGACCAACAGGCCGACCGTCACGCCGGCGATGGCGACTCCAGCGATCAAGGACGAGACAATCACCGTTGGTGCGCCCCGGCCCCTGCGTTTGACGGATCCGGTCAGCCCGCCGATGTAGGCGCAGTGGATGACCGCCACGAAACTGCCCAGTCCGGCGATGAGAAAGGCAATCATCCCGGCAGCAACCGTCGCGCCGATCAGCACTCGAAGGCGATAACGGTAGGCCAGCAGCCCCATGGGCACCGTGCCCAACAGCGCCAATCCCTGAGCGAACGGGATGACCACGGCGATGATCGCGATCACCGCGCAGAGTGCCCCCATGACCGAGGCCTGTGCCAATTCGGCCGGTTGTAGCGGTCCACCCCGGTGGCGCGAACGGACGGGGCGAGGGGCGTTCACTTCATCGATTCTGCCAGGACGCAGCGCTAGGTCCCGTCGCTACACTGCATGATCTGCGATTTTGTCGCACGTCATCTGCCATTCGTCTCGCTTAGCAAAGCTATGCAACCATGGGTACATGGACAAGGTCGTCGACACCGCAAACGAGGCCCAGCAGCTGGGAGCGGATCTGCTCGCCGTGGTTGCGCGGCTCAACCGGCTGGCCACCCAGCGCATCCAGATGCCCTTGCCTGCGGCGCAGGCCAGGTTGCTGGCCACCATCGAAGCCCACGGAGAAGCCCGAATCGGTGACCTGGCCGCCGTTGATCACTGCTCGCAACCGACCATGACCACGCAGGTGCGCCGGCTCGAGGACGCTGGCCTGGTTACCCGAACTGTCGACCCCGGGGATGCCCGCGCCGTCCGAATCCGCATCACGACCGCAGGCAAACGCACGCTCAACGCAGTTCGGGCCGACCGCGCCGCCGCGATCGAACCGCAATTGGCCCTGCTCGAGCCCGCGGACCGCCAGGTGCTGACCGACGCTGTCGGGGTGTTGCGCCGGCTTCTCGACAATGCCTCGATTGCAGGCCGCCGCAACATGCTGTGATCAGCGCGACCCTGGTGGATAGACCACCGCCAGCGGGTAGACACTTAATCGGAGTGGAGGCGGGATGGGTGCCTGAAGGCGGGATCAATTCGAGCTGACCGGGGACGAAAGGTGGCGGCCATGCGGACCGAGGCTTCGGCCTTTCCGGCCTCCCCTCTAACCGTATGGGTCGGATCGGTGAGGTATGTCTTTGCCCCGGGCCGCGACGTGATTGTGGGCTACGGGCCAGGGTGCGACCTCCCGCTGGAGCGTCTGGCGAATGCCACCCAACCACCGCCGGCACCCCGCGCGGACGTGGTGCTGCGGTTCACTGGGACCCACTGGGTGGCCATCGATCTAAGCCACAACGGCATCTTCGTCAACGGCTCACGGGTGTCGACGGTCGAGATCCGCGACGGCCAGGCGATCACCATCGGTGATCCGCAGCGCGGTCCGCGGCTAGTTTTCCAAATCGCGCCCCCGGCCGGCCCGCCCAGACAACCTCCCGGTCCACCTCAACGCCCGGCCTACCCGCCGCCGCGATTCCCCCAGTTCCCACAGCCCCCGCAATCCCCGCCGCCCCCGCCTATTGCGCCAGGGCCAACCCGCCCGAACGACCCCAACCTGGGGGTTCCATCCGAGCGCGGCACCCAGCGAATGCGCGCAGCCCCACCCCAACGGCCCGCGGCCGAGCGACCTCTCCAGCCCAACCCGTTGTCGGCACCGCCGCCGCCCCCCGTTCCGCCACCCCCGCCCGCAGCGCCACCCGCCCAGCCACCCACAGCGCCACCCGTTCAGCCGGCGACGGCGCCCGTCACAGAAAATGAGCAGCCAAAGGGTCTGGGTCTGATCGAGCGGATGATCACGGGAAAGCTGCGCGCCCCGCGCCCCTCCTTCCGCACCGCAGAAGCGAATTCCACCTATCGCTTGCCGCTCGAGCCCGGGGCGCGCACGATCGGGGTGACCGCATACCGGTTGGGACTTACCGTCAATGGGCACGAGACGCTCTCGGACATTTCGTTCACAGCGCGTCCGGGCACATTGACCGCAGTTATCGGACCGTCGGCTGCGCGCAACTCCGCGCTGCTCGGGCTACTCGCCGGCACCAGAGAACTCAGCTCGGGGCGCATCACCGTGGACGGCCACGACGTGCACGCCGAGCCGGAGTCCATGCGCGCACGCATCGGGATAGTCTCGCGTGACGACCGCCTGCACCGGCAGCTCACCATCGAACAGGGCGTGGGGTACGCAGCCGAAATGCGCCTGCCGCCGGACATCTCACCTGAGCACCGCGACCGTGTGGTCAGCCAAGTTCTCGAAGAACTCGAGCTGACGCCGCACCGTGCCACCCGGATCAGCAAACTCTCACCTGAGCTGCGTCGGTGTGCCTCGATGGCGATCGAGCTCATCACCAGGCCGACCCTGCTCGTGGTTGACGAGCCGAGCGCCGGGCTGGATGCGGCGCAACAAAGTCACGTGATGGCAATCCTGCGGCACCAGGCCGACATTGGCTGTGTCGTCGTCGCGGCTATGTCATCGCAAACGTCGCTGACCAACCTCAATATGTGCGACCAGGTATTGGTGCTCACCTCGACCGGCACGGTGGCTTTCCTTGGGACGCCCCTTCAGATCGAGTCCTCGATGGGCACCACCGACTGGTCGAAAGTCCTCGCGCAGGTGAGTGCCGATCCCGACGGAGCCCACCGCGCGTTTCGTGCGCGGCCACACGCATCGGCGCTGACCACTCCACCAGAGGTCGCAGCGCCGTGGCCGCTCCCTGCCGAGTTCCCGATGCAGCGGCAAATCTGGTGGCTTGCCCGTCGCGAGGTTCACCTGATTTTCGCCGACCGTATCTACTTTTCCCTCTTGGCGATCCTGCCGTTCGTGTTGGCGGGGCTGACACTGCTGATCCCGGGCGGTTCGGGTCTGGACCGGCGCAACGCGAGCAGTACCAACCTGCACGAAGCCATTGAGATCCTGGCCGCCCTCAACATCGCCGCGGTGATCATGGGCACCGCGCTGACTATCCGCGCCCTGGTTCGGGAGCATCGCATCTTCCTGCGCGAGCAGGCTATCGGGCTGTCGACATCGGCCTACCTGGCCGCCAAGATCTTCGTGTTCAGCCTGGCCGCCGCCATCCTGACGGCCATCTTGTTCGCCGTCGTCGTCGCCGTAAAAGGCGGGCCGGTGCACGGCGCGGTCTTGCTGCACAATGCCACGATCGAGCTCTACGTAAGCGTGGCCGTCACGGCCATCGTGTCTGCGGTGGTCGGGCTCGCGCTATCGACGCTGGGCAAGTCCCTGCAAGAAGTCCTGCCGCTGCTCGTGCCGGTAATCCTGGCATCACTGCTGTTCAACGGGAGCCTGGTTCCGCTGGTGAGCAAATGGGGCTTGCAGCAGATCTCCTGGTTCGTCCCGGCCCAGTGGGGCTTTGCGGCCTCGGCGTCCACTGTTGATCTGCGCAGGGTCGACGCGCTGGCCGCCAACGCCGAAATGTGGACCCACTACAGCGGCTGGTGGGTGTTCGACATGACGATGCTTGCGCTCTTTGGCGCGACAGCGGCCGGGTTCACCCTCTATCGGCTGCGGCCGCCCATGCGCGTAAACCGTGACCAGTCATCACATCGCGAACAGCAGGAACTGAGTGACCTGACTGGGTGAGAAATTGTTGTCGCTGACGAGCACCACCGATTGGCGACCGTCGGGGAGTTTCGGTCCTAGCGTGATGCCCTCAACATTGTCCAGCGGCGACAATCCCGGTGTCGCGGACAAATCAACCGCCAAGGATTTACTCAACGGTGTCAGCGCCGCGTGCTTCATCGACGGCATGGCCAGCACATCGGTCGCTGCACCGACCTCGGCTCGGTAGATCCGGACGGCTGGAGATACGGCGTCAGACCGTTCCAGCACCAGAAACGTCGTGTCTGATAGCGCGACCAGATCTGAGACCCCGTTGAGGTCGGCGGGCGGTGCGGGTGGTTCCATCGGATAGGCGTATTGGGCGGTGGGCGCCTGGGTAGCGACGTCGAATTTGGTGACCCGGGTCAGTACGCCGTGGCCGTCGTCGCTGGCCGGTCCGTCGTTGTAGCCGGGGTCCTCCATCGCGGCGAACAGCGACTGCCCGTCGGGCGTCAGCGCCAACCCCTCCAGCGCCTTGTTCCGGCGCGGCCCGGTGCGCTGCGCCGACATAGCCAGACTGGGCGGCAAGGTGAACTGACCCAGATAGGCACCGTCAAGCCCGGCGGCCCGGACCCACGGGTCCAGCAACACCGGCCGCTCCGCGGTGAGCCGCTCCCCTTCTGAGCACCAATACAGCCGTTGTCGGCCGGGGTCGAAGGCAATGCCCTCCGGGTCGGGGGGGAGCACCGGCGGCGTGGTGTTCAGCGTGAGTGGCCGAAACGGCTGACCGTCCTGATCCAGCAGCGGATGGGTGCCGGTGAATGAGACGTTGTCAATTCCCTTGTCAGACAAGGACAGCTGCACGGTGTAGAACCGGGCCGGGTTTTTCTCGGAGCGGTCGTCGCTGATGACGTAATACATCTGACGGCCCGCGTCATAGCTCAGCGCCGACAAACCTCCGATGACCGTGCCGTCGAAAGTGGCGCCGAACGGGACCTGCGACTGACCGAGGTAAGTCAACATCGGCCGCGGCGCGTTCGCCGGACCGGGAGGGTGCACCGGCGCGCATCCGGCGCATCCGGTCAGGAACAAGGCGAGGCAGAACCGGCCCACTGCAAGCGCGCGGGCCGGCGCGGCCATCAGATGACTAGACATACCGCCTGACGTGGCGGCAGTAGTCGGCGTACACGTGGCCGTACCGCTGCCGCATGAATTCTTCCTCGCGCAACACCTGCCGGTGGAACAGCGCGGTCGCGGCGACCAGGTAGATCAGCGGAACCCAATTGGGGAACACCAATAGCTGACCGACCAGGAAGACGAAGAATCCGACATAGATCGGGTTGCGGCTCACCGCGAATATGCCCGTCGTCACCAACCGGCCGGGTTGGTCGACGTCGATGCCCACCCGGAAACTGTTACCGAATGACACCAGGCTGAGCACCAGGATCAGGACCCCGACCAGGCAGAGCGCGACTCCCAGCCAGGCGAGGAGCGTCGATTGGAAAAACCGCTGGCGGCTGGCCAGGGGCCAACCGAAGGCGGCGGCGAACACCGTATAGAAGTAGAACAGCGCCGCGGGCGGTATCAGGAAGTCCGTCTTGTCGAGCTTCCCGAAATGCATCGCTTGAGTGCCGGTTCTGCGCAGCAGCAAGACTCTGCCCACAACCGTGCCGATCAGGAGCACAACCATGACAGCGGCGAGATATTGCGGCATCGCGGTCCTAAGTCAGCAGTTCACCGGCACTGAGTGATCATGACACCTGCATGGCAGCGCCGAGCGTGCACTCAGCGCGAAAATCTGGCCTCCAACTCGCAGCGAGTGCACGCTGGGCGAAAGGAATCAGCGGCTCGGCCATCACCGATTGACATCGCCTTGTTATTGCCCGACTTGTTTCGGAGGCCCGAGCGGCGGGTTAACGTCGGATTATGGCGCCAGACATGACAAGTACTGCCAAACATCTGCGCAACGCATTGGACGGGCGTTGGCGTGACGCGAAAAACCAGCTGCGAGCCACGCTGACCGAGGACCTGTTCCGCCCGCACTACACCCCGAACACGGTGATCGCCCGCACCAAGGTGGCCGAGCAGATGAGGATCATGGCCGCGTTCGGTGCCGCTGCCGACAACTTCCGAAAAGAGCATGGCGGCACCGGCGACGTCGGTGCCGCGATCACGATGATCGAGATGCTCGCGATGTCGGACCTGTCGCTGATGGTGAAGGCCGGAGTGCAGTGGGGGCTGTTTGGCGGTGCCGTCGAGAACCTGGGCACCGAGCGCCACCACGAGGCCTACGTGAAGAAGATCATCAGCCTCGAGTTGCGCGGTTGTTTCGCGATGACCGAGACCGGTCATGGCAGCGACGTTCAGTCGCTGGAGACCACCGCGACCTACGACGCCGAGACGCAAGCGTTCGTCATCGACTCCCCTACCCCGACGGCCCGCAAGGACTACATCGGCGGTGCCGCCGAAACCGCCACCATGGCAGCGGTCTTCGCGCAACTGATCACCACCGAGAATGGCAGGCCGGTCAACCAGGGCGTGCACTGCTTCATGGTGCCGATCCGCGACGCCGGCGGCAATGACCTACCCGGGGTGACGACGTCGGACTGCGAATACAAGGGCGGCCTGCCCGGCGTCGACAACGGCCGCATCATGTTCGACCACGTCCGCGTCCCGCGGGTGAACCTGCTGAACAAGTACGGCGACGTCGCACCGGACGGCACGTACAGTTCGCCGATCGAAAACCCCAACCGCCGGTTCTTCACCATGCTGGGCACACTGGTCCGCGGCCGGATTACCGTGGGCGGCAGCGCAGGCGCCGCCGCTCGCGTCGCGCTCGACATCGCCACCCGATACGCGTTGCAGCGCAAGCAATTCAGTGCACCGGATGAGGACGCCGAGGTGCTGATCATGGACTACCTGGTGCACCAGCGCCGGCTGTTTCCGTTGATCGCAACGTCATACGCGCTGCAGTTCGCCCAGAACGAGCTGGTGAGCAAATGCCACGATATTCAGACTGCGGACGCGCCCGACGCCGAGGAGCAGCGCGAATTGGAGGCTCGCGCCGCCGGGCTGAAGGCGGCCAACACGTGGCATGCGAGCCGCGCCATTCAGGAGGCCCGCGAAGCCTGCGGCGGCGCGGGCTATATGGCCGAGAACCGGCTGATCGCGCTACGGGGCGACACCGACGTGTTCACCACCTTCGAGGGCGACAACCACGTGCTGACGCAATTGGTGGCCAAGGAGTTGCTGACGGCTTACGCCGACGACATACGCAGCATGAGCCCGGTCGAGTGGGTGCGTTTCGCGGCCAACACTGTCAGTGACCGCGTCGTCAAACGCACTGCGGCAGAAACCATTATCCAAACGATCGTGGACGCCCGACAGGACAGCGAGGAAGAGGGTAGCCTCTTCAACCGCGGCACGCAGATCAAAATGTTCGAGGACCGCGAAGAATATCTGCTGGCGTCCGTCGCCCGCCGACTGCAGGCCAAATCCAAAGAGATGCCGGAATTCGACGCGTTCAACGCGGTGCAAGACCACGTGTTGCACGCCGCAACCGCGCACATCGACCGAGTGGTGCTCGAAGCGTTCGTCGCCGGGATCGACGCATGCGAAAACGAGGAGGCCCGCGAGCTGCTAGGGATCGTGTGCGATCTATACGCGTTGTCGGTGATCGAGGATGACAAGGCGTGGTATATCGAGCATCGGTACCTATCCACCGAGCGAGCCAAGGCGGTCACGCGGGGTATCAACGATCGGTGCCGCGCGCTGCGCCCGCATGCGCAAACGCTCGTCGACGGTTTCGGGATTCCAGAGCCGCTGCGTTACGCCGAGATGCTGCACCCCGAGAACTTATCGGACGCAGTCACGAGCTGACGGGCTGCTCGGCAATTACCTCCCAGCTCGGCTGCGTCGCCGCCTGGGAAATAGCCTGCTGCGGCCGCACGTATTTCGCCCAGGTCAAGATCGCAGCGCCGATGTAGCAGATCATGAAGGCCCAGAATGCCGGCGTCTCGGTGCCGGCACTGTCATAGGACTGCCGCAGCGCCAAGTTGATCACCACGCCCCCGAGCGCACCGAACGAGCCGGCGAACCCGATCAACGCTCCCGACCTCACGCGCTCCCAGTGGCGGCGTTCGGCGTCGCTGAGGTCTAGCGCGCGGCTGCGCTCCGCGAAGACTGAAGGGATCAACTTGAACACCGACCCCTTACCTATGCCACAGAAGATGAACAGCGCAATGAATCCGACGATGTAGCCGATCGTCGTGTAGACCGTCACGGGGTCGCCGGGGCCGCGAGTGAGGTCGTCATGGGTGCTGACGGCGACCAGAAACCCGCCAGCCACGATCATGGCGCCCAGGACGGACAGGGTGACGCGGCCTCCATCGAAGCGGTCACCCAACTTGCCGCCGATCACCCGCGCCACCGATCCCAGCAGCGGTCCGGCGAAGGCGATCTCGGCGGCGTGTAGCGCCGCCTGCCCATGGCTTTGCCCGCCGGCCGCCAAGTTGTGCTGTATCACCTGGCCGAAGGCAAACGCGAAACCGATGAACGAGCCGGAGGCGCACATGTAGAGGAACGAGATCGACCACGTATCCGGCACCGACAGGATGGATCGCACGTGGGCCACGTCGATGAAGTGGTCGAGGTTATCCATGAACAGTGCCGCGCCGACACCGACGACGGCAAGCAGCACCAGATAGACAGCGCATACCCAATACGGTGCCTCGTGGCCGGCGGTGGCCAGCACGACCAGTCCAACCGCCTGGATGCCCGCCGCGCCGAGATTGCCGATCCCTCCGGTGAGACCCAGCGCCAAGCCCTTGCGCCGCTGAGGGAAGAAGGATTCGACGTTGGCCAGCGACGCGGCGTAATTGCCGCCGCCCAATCCGGTCAACGCCGCGCACACCAGATAAGGCCACAACGGCAGACCGGGGTTGGCCAGCAGCACAATGGCTCCCACGGTGGGGATTAGTAGCACCAACGACGACAGCACAGCCCAGTTACGGCCGCCAAACCTGACAGTGGCCATTGCGTAGGGGATGCGCACGAGCGCCCCAACAAGGGCTGCGGTGGCGCCCACCAGCAGCTTGTCGCTGGTCGAAAAACCGTAGACGGACTGCGGCATGAACAGCACCATCACCGACCAGAGGTACCAGATCGAAAAGGCGACGTGCATGGTCGCGATCGACCAGATCAGATTGCGACGGGCGATGGCCTTATTGCCAGCTTCCCACGCCACGTGATCCTCTGGATTCCAGTCCGAGATGCGCCGTGACTGCCGCATGAACCTGCCTTTCACGTTGGGTGTTCGTAGGCGTTACGCGTAGCTTTCGAATCGCCCTCAGCGACAGTGCATCAGGCGCTCGTTAGTGGCCGGAGCGCGGTCATTTGTACGCCGTTCAGCGATTGCGTCGGCGGGGCTGCTGGCCGCATGGTTTCCCGGCACTGGTTGTCAAGGATGACAGGACTTTCCTAGTAATCGCGTATCTCGCGGTAGGAATCTGCTGAATAAACGCTGTGAAGGTTGAGCGAGATGATATTTACAAGGCGGACAGGATATTTAAGTCCAAGGCAGCGCGCACGAAAATTGCCCGCTTTATCAGCACGGTGGCGCACCGCCGCGAGCATCAGCCCCTGCCGACGTGATCACCTTGTTACACAACGTTATTGGTTCGGTATTTTGCCGAGAGCTTGCAGCTTGCCATCTGAGCCGATTCGGAACTTCACCGTCCCGACGCCGGTGGGGCAGCACGGCTGATCATTGCCCTTCTGCCATTGGTACTGAACCGTAATGGTGTCATCGGAGGGCGGCAGCACGGTTATGTACGGTTTCGGGTTTGGGGTGGCCGTACCCAGCGGGATGTTGTGGTCGAAGAACAACAGCTGCTGGGGAGTCGACTCGCTGGCAATCGTCGGAATGATCTGCACCCAGTACAAACGGCAGTTTCGGGTATGGCTTCGTGCGATTTCGACCCAGTTCGTACCCGGGGTCGTGATGGGAACCGAGGCGATGGCCTGCCGCACCGTGTCGGATGTCGGCCCGTCGGACTCCTTGCAGGTGTCAGGGGCGCGCCGGCGGTGGCGTTGCACGGCTTCCAGCCACAACCGGAGGCCAGTAAAACCAGCAAGATCACGATCAGCTGACGCACGCGGTGAGCTTAGCGAAAACTGTGAATGTGCCATTTGTTTGGTCGGAGCCTGTGTTCTGAGAGCGAGGACAGGCGGCGCCGCGGGTAACCTTGGGCAGGTTGCTGGTCGACGATGACCTGCGATAACGGGGCCGTAGCTGGGTTTTCCGGACATCTCACAGAAGCTCTGAGTCTGATGAGAGCAAGCCGTAAAACCGCGGAAATGCCAGACACCCGGTGCTGAAACATGCTTGTCGCACAATCGCTGAGAGCCTATGCGCACTCGAGGGAGGGACGTAAGCGTGGCCAGGGAGTCCATGGCGTCGTCGAGAAGGATGCCGTGAACACCATGTGCGCTTACTGCGGTGTCGGCTGCGGCATGGTGTTGCAAGTCACAACCGACCCGAAAAGCGGTCGTCGTCACGTCGTCAAGTCGATTGGAAATAAAGAACATCCAGCCAACTTCGGCCGGTTGTGCACCAAGGGTGCGACCACTTCCGATCTGCTCGCCGCGCCGGGCCGGATGGAATCAGCACATTTGCGCGCCGACCGTGGCGAACCCCTCGAGCCCATCGACATGGACAACGCGATCGCCCAGTGCGCAAAGCGGTTACGGGCAATTATCGACGAACACGGCCCGGATTCTTTTGCGATGTATGTGTCGGGCCAGATGTCCACCGAGGCTCAGTATCTGGCGAACAAGCTGACCAAGGGGTTCATCGGCACCAACCAGATCGAGTCGAACTCGCGACTGTGCATGGCCAGCGCGGGTTCTGGCTACAAGCTGTCCCTGGGTGCGGACGGACCGCCCGGCTCGTACCAAGATTTCGACCAGGCCGACGTGTTCTTCGTCATCGGCGCCAATATGGCCGACTGCCACCCGATCCTGTTCCTGCGCATGATGGATCGCGTCAAGGCCGGCGCCAAACTGATCGTCGTCGACCCGCGCCGCACCGCGACGGCGGAAAAGGCCGACCTCTTCCTGCAGATCTCCCCCGGTTCCGATCTGGCACTGCTCAACGGGCTGCTGCACCTGATCGTCGAGAACGGCCACACCGACGCCGAATTCATTGCCGAATTCACCGAAGGCTGGGAGGTGATGCCGAGTTTCCTGGAACAGTTCACTCCCGACAAGGTCAGCGAAATGACTGGCATCCCTACCGAAGACATCCGCACCGCGGCGCGCTGGATCGGCGAAGCCGCGAACTGGATGAGCTGCTGGACGATGGGACTCAACCAGAGCACCCACGGCACCTGGAACACCAACGCGATCTGCAATCTGCACCTGGCCACCGGCGCGATCTGCAAACCCGGCAGCGGCCCCTTCTCGCTCACCGGGCAGCCCAATGCGATGGGCGGCCGCGAAATGGGTTACATGGGACCAGGTCTGCCGGGTCAGCGGTCGGTGGCGTCTGCGGACGACCGCGATTTCGTCGAGGACCAGTGGGGCATTCCCCGCGGGTCACTGCGCACTGAGGTCGGTACCGGCACGGTCGACATGTTCTCCCGCATGGCGGACGGACAGATCAAGGCGTGCTGGATCATCTGCACCAATCCCGTTGCCAGCGTGGCCAATCGGAAGACGGTGTTGGCCGGTCTGGAAAGCGCTGAGCTGGTGATCGCCCAGGACGCCTTCTTCGAGACCGAGACCAACGAGTACGCCGACGTGCTGCTGCCGGCCGCCCTTTGGACGGAGTCCGAAGGGGTGATGATCAATTCGGAGCGCAACCTGACACTGTTCCAGCCGGCCATCGAGGCCCCGGGTCAGGCAATGCCGGATTGGCAGATCATCGCGCGGATCGCTTGCGAGATGGGGTTTTCGGACTCGTTCAGCTATGACTCCGCGGAGGACGTATTCGAAGAGATCAAGCGGTTCTGGAACCCCGCGACGGGTTATGACCTGCGCGGGGCCAGTTACGACCGGCTGCGGCAGACACCGCTGCAGTGGCCGTGCCCACCCGAGGGCAGCAGCGATCGCAACCCGATCCGCTATCTGAACGACGGTGTCAGCCAGACTCGGTTGGTCCGCGAGGACGGCAGCGTGCCACGGTTGGCCTTCGCGACCCCGAATGGTCGTGCGGTGTTCTTCCCCCGCCCGCACCTGCTGCCCGAGGAAATGCCCGACGACGACTTCCCCTTCTTGCTCAACACCGGGCGCCTGCCGCACCAATGGCACACGATGACCAAGACCGGCAAGGTCGCCAAGCTCAACAAGCTCAACCCCGGGCCGTTCGTCGAGATCCACCCCGACGACGCCGCCCGGCTACAGATCTCCGACGACGACCCTGTCGAAATCGCCTCCCGCCGTGGCCGAGCCGTGCTGCCCGCTGTGGTCACCGACCGGGTGCGGCCCGGCAACTGCTTCGCGCCCTTTCACTGGAATGACGCCTTCGGCGAATACCTGTCGATCAACGCCGTCACCAACGACGCCGTCGATCCGATATCGCACCAACCGGAATTCAAGGCGTGCGCGGTCACCGTGACGAAGGTCGCCGTCGCCAAACCAGATTTGGGCACCGAACCCGAGCCGTCGGTGGCCACCGACACGCCAGGACCCGACGCCTCGAGGAAGCGGACGCGAAATCAGCGCGTCAAGGTCGATGCCCTCGCCGAACTGCTCGGCGTGGCAAGCCAACCGGCGCCGCAATTCGTCGAACTCGGCCGCTCTTACCTCGCGGGAATGATGACCGGATTGCGCTCCGAAGCCGGCCGCCGCATGGCCGGAGTGCCTACCCTGCCCGTCAGAGCGCACCGTTCGACTCCAGCACCCGGCTGTGGGTGGATGGCCTGCTCGCGGGGATGTTCGCGCGGACCGCGGCGCCCAGGTCGGGGACGGCGGCGCCGGCGACGTCAGCAAGGCCGAGTCACCAACGAGTCCACCCGCCACCCGACGCCGGGTTCAGCAGCCCCTGAGCGAGCACCGATTGTGGTGTTGTGGGCCTCACAGACCGGCAATGCCGAAGAACTCGCCGCTGATGTCGCCGCGCAGCTTGGTGACGCCCACCTGCCGGTCGCGTTGCACAGCATGGACGACTTTCCGATTGCCGACCTGGCGACAACGCGGGAACTACTAGTAATCACGAGCACCACCGGTGACGGCGAACCACCCGACAATGGCGCCGGGCTCTGGCGAGCGCTAACCGGGGACACCCCACCGAAGTTGACTGACACCCGCTACGCCGTTCTCGCGTTGGGCGACTCCAACTACGACGACTTCTGCGGTCACGGACGCAAACTCGATCAGCGCCTGGCCGAGCTGGGAGCGACCCGCATTGTCGATCGCGTCGACTGTGAACCCGACTATGAAGACGCCGCGGCCGGCTGGCTCAGTGAGGTCATCGACGAGCTGACCCGCACACCGACGCCGGTCGGCGGGGGTGTCGGTGCACCGGCAACCGAGGCGCCCAACGGGCCCGCGGCCTCTCCCCGCCCGGCGGGCTGGCCTGGAAAGGGAACCTATAACAAAAGGCACCCACTGATCACCGGCATGCTCCGCAATACCACGCTCAGCAAGCCTAGATCAATAAAAGACGTGCGGCAGTTGGTGTTTGATTTACCCGAGGAGGCCGTCAGCTACGAGGCCGGTGATGCTCTTGGGGTGTGGCCACGCAACAGCGACCGCCTGGTCGACGAATGGGTGTCAGTCACCGGGTTGAATGATCAGACAACGGTGGAAGTCGCCGATCACGGGTCGATGTCGTTACGCACCGCGCTCATCGAACGATTTGAGATCGCCCACATCAACCCGGATTTGCTTCGGTTTGTCCAGCAGCGCACCGGCGACACCGAACTCGCCGAGTTGATGAAGCCGGAAAACAAGCGCGCACTGTCCGACTGGCTTTGGGGCCGCCAATCCGTTGATTTGCTCACCCAATTCCCAGCTACCGCGTCCGTCGACGAGTGGCTGGCCTTGCTCAAACCGCTTCAGCCGCGGCTATATTCGATCTCGTCCAGCCCAAAAGAGAACCCGCGAGAAGTCCATTTGACGGTCTCGCCGGTGCGCTACAACTTCCAGGGCGTCCCGCGCCGCGGAGTGTGCTCGACGTACCTGGCGGACCGCTCCCCCGGCGATCGGATCGCGGTCTACGTGCGGCCATCCAGTAACTTCCGGCCCCCCAGCGATCCGCACACGCCGATGATCATGATCGGCCCGGGCACCGGGATCGCACCTTTCCGCGGTTTCCTGCAGGAACGTCGCGCGCTCGGCCACACCGGCCCCAACTGGCTGTTCTTCGGCGAACAGCACGCCGCTACCGACTATTACTACCGCGATGAGATCGAGCAGATGCGTGCCGACGGGTTCCTCACCGAACTCGACCTAGCGTTCTCCCGGGACCAGCGCGACAAGGTCTACGTGCAGCACCTGATGCGCAAACGCGGCGCCCAGCTGTGGCGATGGTTGCAGGACGGCGCACAACTGTACGTCTGCGGTACCGCCGACCCCATGGCCAAAGACGTCGACCGCGCACTCTGCGAAATCGCGGCCGAACACGGCAACCTCGACCCGGACGCGGCGAAGGCCTACGTCCAGTCGTTAAGCGCCGACAAGCGCTACCACCGCGACGTCTACTAAACGCCATCCCGCGGCTTGCGAGGAACCGTAATCCGGCGGAAACATCGCACACCCGCCACTGAAACATGTGTGCCGCACCATTCGCCTAAGACGTGGTTGCGCACTCGATGGAGGAACGTACGGTGGCTCGGGAGTTTGATGGGCCCGCTAGGGACGCCGTGAAAACTGTCTGCCCACTGCACAGTGGGCTGCGGCATGGAGCTGCAGGTGACAACCCACTTGGTGACCGGGCGTCGGAACATGACCAAGTCGATTGGGCAGGGTTACCAGTCGACCTGGACTTGGTGTTCTCCCGGGAGCAGCGCGACAAGGTCTACGTGCAGCACCTGCTCCGCAAGCGCGGGACCCAGCTGTGGCCCTGGTTGCATCACGAAGAGCAGTGCGTCTGCGACACCGCGGCCGACCACGGACGCCTCCGCCCGGACGCGGCCGAGTCCATGTCCAGCCGCTAGCGATCCCGCGGCCGCACACCAGTACGTGTCGGTCCGCCCAGAGCTTCCTGTCGAGAGCTCTTAAGGTGCATTGACCACAATTAGCGCTACCGAAACGCGCCAGAGCCTGCAGCGCACGCGTGCAGAGTCACTCGACGACAATCGTAATCGTCTGAATTACGTTGCCGCCGTAGCCGAGACGATTCCATTCGGGTTGCCCGGGCTGCGTGTTCCCAGCCTGGTCGGTCGCCCGTGCCCGCACCGTGCTGGGTCCACGGACGTCGCGTTGTGTGAACAGCTCCCACCACCGCCAGCTGTGTCGGCGGTGTTCGCCCACTAGTCGGGCGGGCTGCCATGGACCTTCGTTAATGGAAACGTCGACGCGTTCGATCGGCGCTGCGCCCGACCAGGCGACGCCACGGACTACCAGCTCACCGGCTTTCACCGACGCGCCCTCCGTGGGCTCGGCGATCAACGCGCGGACGCGCTGCAAGCGGACTGGCTCGCGGACGACCGCACCATCACGCTCCCATTCGTATATATACCGCTGGGTTTGGAAAAAGGCCTCGAATGGGTGGCCGATCACCTCGATCTCGGTCAGCCACTTGACCGACGCCACCGAATACCAGCCAGGCACGATCAGCCGGACGGGACGGCCATGCTGCAGCGGCAGCGGTTCGCCGTTCATCGCGTACGCGATGAGCGCACCGGATTCGCGTGCGTCGGCGACCGACAAGGCGCGCTCGAATCGCACTGGCGTCGTTGCGCCGTCGACCAATCCCGCGTCAGCACCACGAAATACGACATCATGGGCACCGGCCGCCAGGCCTGCCCGATCCAGAATCTCCACCAGCGGTACACCTGTCCATTCGGCGGTGCTCGCTGCCCCGACATGCCACTGCTCACCGGCGACGGGCGGATTGAAATGAGCCCGGCCGTTGCCGGCACATTCCAGCGTTGCGACCAGCGACTGTTTCGGCAGGTTGTGCAGATCGCGCAAGCGAAGGCGCAACGACCGCTCAATCATTCCGGTGACGGTCAACTCGTACAGCTGCGGATCCAGTACCGGCGTCGTGAAATGGTTGCGAACATAAAAGTGCGCGGTCGGCATCACGGCGCCGCCGATCAGCGCAGGGAGCGAGGTCTCACAGTTCAGCGGATCCTCCCGGTGCACAACGAGACCGGGGTCCCCACCATGCCTAACGACCGGTAACCCGGCGGCCGCCCACGCGCAGATGCCGCCCGCGAGGTTGACGGCGTCGAAGCCCGACCGCCGAAGCGAAGCAGCTACCGCCGCAGAGCGTCCACCCGACCGGCACATCACCACGATCCGGCGGTCGCGAGGTAATTCATCTTGTTGGGCAAGCACGCGACCGACCGGCAACAGCATCGCGGTCGGCGCGTGCTCGATACACCACTCCTCAGGCTCACGCACGTCAAGCAGCAGCGCCCCACCGTCAACCATCGCTTTGGCCGCTCGGGCGCCGATCTGCGGTGTGTCATCGACAATGTCGGCTTCTGCGCCACACGACGCTGGCAGGCCAGCGGCCTGCCAGGCGGCGAATCCGCCAAGAACGTCCGACACGTCGTCGAAGCCGGACGCCCGAAGCACACTGGCAGCAACCATCGACCGGTAGCCGCTGGCGCAGTAGACGACCACTGGGGCCGTCGGATCCAGACTCTGCCAACGAATCCGTCAGGGCCGGCAGCGTGATTTGGTGCGCACCAGGGATGGTGCCCTCCGCCGCCTCTTGCGGACTGCGCACGTCCACGAGTTGCAGACGCGGCTCCAGGCCGCGCAATTCGGCGAGCTGCTCGATGGTCAACCGTGAAGTCGCCTCAACGAGATCCGGTCGTTGCACGAAAACCTCTGCGAGGTCGCGCAATTGGCCAACGACCCGATCGAACCCCACACGGGACAGGCGGATCTTGGATTCACGCGTCAGCGCGACATCGCCGACCAGCACGATGTCGCGGTCTGGTGATAACACATTGCCGGCCCATTCGGCGAAGCGTCCCTGCAGACCCACGTTGACCGCACCGCGCAAATGCCGGCACGCATAGTCGGCGGGCTCCCTGCTGTCCAGGAGGAAGGCCCCGGTCTGGGCATGTTTGCACACATCGTCGATATCCAGCAAGGGCAGCGGATTTTCGTCCAGCAGCGGACGCAGCTCGCGGTTGCGGTGCGCGGCGAACTCGAAGTAGCGCGGCCGCACCAGCTGGCCCTCGGTGACCGCAGCAACGAATTGGTCCATGTCGATCGTCTTTAGCGCGTAGTTGGTCTGCCGCTGCTCGCCGATCGTCGAACTAGTCTCACTCGATAGCTGCTTGCCGCAACTGGATCCGGCGCCATGCGCGGGAAACACTCGGGTGGTGTCGGGCAGCTTCAGGAGTTTGTTCTGCAGGGACCCATACAGCGTCTGAGCAAGCGCATCCGCCGACAGGCCCGAGGCCACGAAAAGATCTGGGCGCCCCACATCACCGACGAACAGCGTGTCACCCGTGAGCACGCCGTAGGGAATTTCATCGTCGGCGTGCTCGTAGACGACGATGCAGATCGATTCGGGAGTGTGACCGGGTGTCGCGAGAATCTCGAGGGTCACTTCGCCTAACGAGATCCGCTGGCCGTCGCGCAACGGCTCGATCGGGAACTCGACTTCGGCACCTTCGCCGAAGGAAATCAGCGCCCCGGTGGCCGCCGCCAGCTCCAAGTGACCGCTCAAGAAGTCGGCGTGGATATGTGTCTCGATGACCCGTTCGATACGCAGCCCATGCTCAGCCGCTTCACC
Source organism: uncultured Actinomycetota bacterium (assembly GCA_963730415.1). GTDB lineage: Bacteria > Actinomycetota > Actinomycetes > Mycobacteriales > Mycobacteriaceae > Mycobacterium. The sequence goes on from CAVSSC010000037.1 coordinate 36,341, forward strand.
GAGGTAGTCGTCGACATCGCGGCGTGGGTCGACAACGACTGCGCGACCGGTGGTCTCATCCCCGATCAGATAGGACGCGTGCGACAAACAGCCCAGATAGTGCTGTGTGAAGATCATCTGGTTTTCCTCCTCAGGCCGTGTCAGCGGTTCCGCGGGGCCGGCTGCCCGTAAACGGCAACCACGACGGTGCGGTCCAGGCTGTTGTCCGACCACACCCCGATGGAGGTGTTGGCACAGTCGCGGATGATCGCCATATCGTCGGGGTTGTAGTACCACTGGTTGACCAGTTCCAGGCTGCTGATTGCGATTGCCGGGTTGGTCGCCACCGTCTCGGCGGCTTTGCCGTGGAAGCCGGCGGCGTTGGCGCGGTCCTGCGGGCTCGAACCGTCGGACCCGGTGTCGTCGTTGATGTTTCGGTTGTTGATCATGTCCTCGGCGTGCCATTCGGCGGCCAGCGTTAGCGCGTTGTCCCTGATGACGTCATTCGTGCAGCCCGCCTGGTGCTGGAGGGTATAGACGGCGGAGACGACGGCGCTGTTGAGTCGCTTATTGTCGGCATGTGCGGTCGGAGTCGCCAATGCTCCTGTTGCCCAGAGAATCACCGCAACGAACAGCACGCCGGCACCGCGGCCTATCCGCACGATCATGTGACCCCCTCGAATCACACCGGGTCGAAATGTGAAACCAGCCATCGCCCATTGACCTTGTCCAACGCCACCCGAACGACGGGTTGGGTATCCGTGGGAGCGCCCTCTCCGATGGTCACGGTTTGGTTGACAAACAACAGGACCACGGCGTGGCTGGCGGTTGCTGAAACCGGTGCTGCCGCATTGACTTTGGCCACCGCCGAGATGTGCTTTTCTTTTGCACCCGGAATGACGACCTCGCGGGTCAGTGCGGTGTACGCGTCCTTGAAATCGCCGGTCAGCCGTTCACGCGCCGCACCGAGATCTTTGTCCACCGAGTCCGCCTTGTACGACAACAAGGCGACCGCGTCTTCGCTGGCTGACCCGCACCGATTCGGCGCGGGCTGCCGCAAGGTCGTCGGCTGAGCCGTCCACCCACTTGAAGTAGCCCGACGCCAGCGCCAGCAGCAACGCGAATCCAGGCAACACACCATAGGCGAGGACACGCGACCAGGCGATCCGGCGCCTTTCCCGCGGGGTGTCGGGCTCGTCATCGGACGCCTCATCGACATCGGCGGCATCCGATTCTTGTTGCCTCGTCTCGTCTTCGGCTGTCGGTTCTATCTCTTCCGACATCGCCTCGGCCGAATCTTCTGTGTCAGCATTTACTATCTCCTCGTCGCGTGTGGCGCTGGCGACGGCTTCCGTGTTGTCGCCGAGGGTGGTCATGGCACGAACACCACGTTGGACACCTTGGCGTCGTTGCCGACCGACCGAACCTCAATTCGCATGCGCCATTCCCGCGGCGCCTCCTCGCCGCCGGCGGTCCGCGACTTCACCGCGACGGCCACCAGCACCTGAGCCGAGTCGCCGCGCTGGGATTCCAGCCCGGCATCGGTGACCGTGCCTTCTGATTTCGATTGCGCCGCCTTGACGACCTCGATGAACGGCTTGGAGCGCTGCTCGAAATCGTCACGGAATGCGCCGGTGGCTAAATCGAGGATCCGCTGCACGTCGGCATCGACCTCCGTGTAGTTGATCGTTGTGAGGTTCACTGCGCCCTGACGAGCGGTCTGAACGAATAGATCGCGCTGGACTTGGGCCTCATGCTTTTGGTAGGCGCGATATCCAAGCCAGCCGGCCAATCCGGTCAGCGTCGCCACGATTACGGCGCTGGTCACCAACGCCGATCCGACGCGCGATAGTCGCCGACGGGTGGCCCGGTGCCGCCAACGTGCGAGCCGATGTTTGGATTGGCTTTCTTCCTCGTCGATCTCGTCGACTTCGTCTGCGCCTACGGCTTCAGCGGCGTCACCTAGGTCGTCGCGGTCTTCGAACGGTTGCCGTTGACTCGCCGACTTTTTCGTCGGTATCAGGGGTGTCAGGCTCGTCGGCCATGCTGCTCCTCACTAACGCTGGCCCAGGTAGTTACTTGGACCAGAAAATGCTTACGGCGTCGGCACAAGCAGTGACTGCCAGTTTTTGGCGCGCGGGTGCGCCAAGTCGGACTCGGTGTAGCGGTGTCCATCGGGTCCTATGTAGTCACCGGTGGCCGGGTCGTAGGTCGCAACCGCTACCGGTGCGGGCGGTGGTGGCGCCGTGCCCCGCGGCGGTGGTAGTCGCGGATCCTGTCCCGGCGGATACTGCGGTACGCCCTGACCGGTGTAGGTGGCGTTAGGGTCGCCCTTCCAGTTGTAGCCATCGTTGAGCGGCACGTACTCCTCGTCGCTTTCGCACAGCTCGACGGTAGGGGCGCGCTTCCACGGCTTGGTCTCACACGGAATGTTGCGTGCCCCACGGACATTGAACTCCGAGTCCTGCGGCACCCGGCAATACAGGTCTGCCGCCGGCCGGTCCGGCGCGTCCACGCTGGCCGGTGAGCGACGCTGTGTGGGCGGCAGGAAGCCGGTAGTGCATGGCGGCGGCAAGTTGAGGTTGAGGTTGAAATCCAGATAGAAGCCGCGGTACTCCTGTTTGGTGTCCAGAGTTCGGCACGAGGGCCGCCGACATTACCGCGATGCCTTGCGGGAGCAGCACCAGAAGTTGTTCGATGTCGTGGCGGTAGACGACCGCGATGTCACCGAGGCTCACCAGGTTGGCGAACAGCACCGGCAGCGCGGGCGCCACCCGATCGAGCAGCGCGCGACCTTCTTCCAGACCGGAAGTGCCCTGCGTCAGCAGATCTCGCAGCGCCGCATCCTGCGCCTTGAACTGTGCCGTGATGGCTGCGGTTCGATCAGCCCATGTGGCAATCGCGTCCGATGTCTGGACCTGGGAGTTGAGCACCGCAGGGGACTGGTCGATCAGGGTGGCAAGCGGGTCGACGGTCCGGCCTCCCGCAATGGCCAGTGCGGTCGACCCGTCGACGATCCGAGACAACTCGGGCCCGAGGCCACCGACCGCCCGGTTGGTTTCGTCGATCACCGTGTGCAAGTTGTCACGCGGAATCGCCTGCAGCGCACGGTTGGTCAGGTCGAGCAGGTGTCCGATGTCGACGGGCACATCGACATGGCCCGCGGGAATGACGTCGCCGGCACGCAGCGGCCGGGAATGTTCTCCGTCCTTCCCAGGCTGCGGGGTCAGTTCGATGTATTGCTCGCCGATCGCCGAGCGGCTGTGCACCGACGCCTGGATGTCGGAGGGCACCTTGACCCCGGATCTCATGGCGAGCACCGCACGCACCCCGGTGGCGGTGACATCGACCGACTTGACCTGACCCACGTCGGTGCCGCGGTAGGTGACGACCGAGGTCTTGTACAGCCCGCCCGATTCGGGCAGGTCGACCGTGACGTTGTACTCCCCGATCCCGAATAGCGTCTGCGGGCAGCTTCATGTAGTTGAAAGCCATTGCGCCACAAGAAACTACCGTCACCAGCGTCAGGATCGACAACTGGATCCACGTCCGGCGGCCCAGGCGCAGCATTCAGTATCCCCCGTTGTGGTACGGAAAGGTCAGTGGGTTGCCCGCCGTGACCGGGCTCGGCTGCATGCCGATGGTGCGTCCCCACAGCAGTTCGAGCTGGGTGAGATTGCCTTCCCAGCGAGAACCGGTGAAGATCCCGGTGTCTATGCGGCTCAACGTCAAATCGACGATCATCGTGAGGTTGGCGTAGTCGCCACGGAACCAGTTGGTCACAGTGGATGTCGGCCAGGGATAGGTCGCCAGCCCGTCCAGGCCCTTGGTGAGGGCCGGGCCGGCGTCGGCGAGGGACCGCAGCACGGGCGCGATGTTGCGCAGGTTGTTCACCAGAGATTCCTTGCTCTGATGGATGGTATCGGCCGCGATCGCGCTGAACTTGCCGAGCTGATCGATCGCATCGGCGATCTTGGTGCGTTCTTCAGCTAATACCGCCAGCGCTTTGGGCACAGTCGTCAACGCCTTATCGACAACCGGATCTTTGGCGGCGACCTGGCCTGCCAGCGAGTTGAGATTCTCGGCGGCGGCAATGATGTCGTCGGTCTGGGCGTTCGTGCCGCGGATGAACTCGTCCAGCTGGCCCAGCAGACTGCGCATGTCGTTTTCGCGGCCGGCGAATGCCTTGGCGATCGCCTGATTGATTTCCTGCAACTGCCCAATTCCGCCGCCGTTGAGCAGGATTGACACCGAGGCCAGAGTCTGCTCGGTGGTCGGATACATGCTCGCGTGCGACAACGGAATGACCGACCCGTTTTTCAGTTGGCCGACCGGCGGCTCATCCTTGGGCGGCGCGAGTTCGATGTGCATCGAGCCGAGCAGGCTGGTCTGCCCGAGCTTGGCGGTCGAATTGGCCGGCAGCTGGACATCGCCGTTGATCCGCATGGTGACCAGCGCATGCCAGTCTTGGAGCTCGATCTTGGTGACGTTGCCGATGTTGACGTCATCAACCCGAACACGGGTGTTTTCCTGAATGGTCACGACATCGGGCAGTTGCGCCTGGATCGTGTAGGAGCCCGGCCCCCCACCGGCGGTACCGGGCAGGGTAAACGAATTCAAGCCCCGCCATCCACATGCAGGAACCGCGGCGATGAAGGCAACGCAGAGCGCCGCGACCATCGCGCGTCTCATGATGGGCCCGTCGGAAGCATCAGATTCCGCAGTACTTGGGTCGAGTTGATCGTGGTGTTCGGCGGCGGAGGCGGCTGCTCAGCAGGCGCCGGCTGCCCAGGAGGCGCCGGCTGCGACCCGTCCGCTGTTGGAGGGGTCTCAGGCGGCTGAGTTGTTTCAGGGGGCGTATAGCCAGGCCGTAGCCAGTCCTCGCTGTAGGTGATTTCGTTCGGGCGGGCCTGAGTCCCGACGAACGGGTTGATTCCCGCCGGTATGTAGTTGTAGATGCGGTTTTTGATGATCGGATTGACGTACTGCAGGCACAGCTTGGAAACTCGGTCTAATCGCAGCCGGGAGGCGGCCTCGATTGAGCTGCAGATCCACTGCGGGATGTCGGCGAAGTTGTTCAACGCGATGATGCCGGTCATCGCGCTCTGCGCCGGCTGGTAGATGTTCATGAAGTTCTGGAACACAGTCGGCGTGACATGCAGTATCTGTTTGATATCAGCACGGCTGTCATTCAGCGCGGTCGTGATGGAGCTCAGCCGGTCGAACGTCACACCCATGGCTTCCCGGTTTTCCGCGAGAAAGCTCGCGCACATCTTTTAGCGCCCCATCGAGGCCCTTCATCGCATTGGCGACTTCGTTGGGTGAGTTCGACAGCACCGTCGTCACGCTGGCCAGGTTCTGGTTGAACGAGGCCAGCAGATCGCTGCTGGAGTACAGCGCCGACACCAGCAGCTGCAGATTGCGCACCGTGCTGAAGATGTCGTCGGCGTGATCACCGAGTGCTGAAATCGCTTGAGACAGCTTGATTACGGTATCGCGAGCGGTGTCTCCCTGGCCACGAAGGTTGTCCGCGGCCGAGTCGATGAATTCGCCGACCGAGTTCACGCCGCCCGGGCCGGTGGGCTGCAACGCGTCGGTCAGCTTTTCGAGCTGCTTGCGGAAGTCGTCCCATTCGACGGGCACCGCGGTGCGGTTCAGCGGGATCGATGCGCCGGGGCTCAATTTGGGCCCGCCGGAGTAGACGGGGACGAGTTGGATCGCCCGCGGGGTCACCAGCGACGGCGACAGGATTGCGGCGCGAGCGTCGGCCGGAATCGGATACTGCTTGTCGACGGAGAATGTCACCTTGGAGCTGGTGGGCTGCGGCTCGATCTTGTCCACCACGCCGACGGCGACGCCGAGGATCCGAATCTCGTCGCCTACGAACAGGCCGTTGGCTTCCGCGAAATACGCTGAGTAAGTGTTCTTGTCGACGTCTTTCCATAGCTTCGTACCGACGAGAAACGAAGCGACGGCCAACGTCACGGCCAGGCTGATGGCGGTCACTCTTTGAAGGGTGCGTCGGCTCATGTTCATTGCCCCCCGGATGCGGCGGGCGACGGGACTGGGCTCAGGAGGCGGGCCCGGCGCGGGCGCCGGTGAGGGCGGCTGGGACCACAGCGGGACGGGTGCGTTCTGCGGCGGCACGGGTGGAGTTCCGGTTGGCGGGTCCACCGCCTCCGATGGCGGCTTCTGGTTGGGGTCCAGGGGCCGGTCATACATTCGTGCGTCAAGGGTCGGTCCGCCTAATTGGCCGGGAATCAGGTTGGCTACATAGGCTTTGAAAAACGGCCCAGAACCCAAAACTTCACCGAACGACATTGCATATCGTTTGAACTTGGGCAGGGTTCGCTGCAGATCTTCCTTGCGGTTATCGAGGATCTCGAGCACCCCATTGAGCTTGTCGAGCGCCGGCTTGAGTTGGGTCCGATTGTCGTTGACCAGCCCCGAGATCTGATGCGAAACCGCAGTGAGGTTGTTCATCAGCGCGTCGAGTGAATCTCGTTCGTCCAGCAACGCGGCCAGCAGCGCGTTGGAGTCTGCGACCAGGCTGGCGATCTGCTGGCTGCGCCGGCCGAGGACCCCCGAGACCTTGTTGGCGTTCCCCAACAAGCTGCGCAGCTGCGCGTCGCGGTTGTTGAGGGTCTCCGAGAACCGGGCCACACCCTCCAGCGCGGGCTTGACCTGCGACGGTGTTTCCTTGAAGGTGTTCGCCAAAGTCGTTAGAGCCGAGGATAATTGGGCGGTATCCAGCCCGCTGATCTCGGTTGTCAGGTCGCCGAGCGCATCGGGAAGGTCGTATGGCGAGGTGGGTCCGTTCCAGCGGAATGGTGCCCGTAAGCTTCCCCTCGCCGCGCGAGGTGAGCTCGAGCATCTTGCTGCCCAGTATTGTCTCCGTCTTGATCGCCGCTTCCGTGCGGTCGCCCAGCGCGATGTTGTTGCGGACGGTGAACCCCACCCGGACCTTGGTGCCCTCCAGGCGGACGTCTGAGACCCTGCCGACTCCCATGCCGGAAACCCGAACCGTACTACCGGGTTTGATGCCACCGGCTTCGGAGAAGTAGGCCGAATAGTCGTTGGTGTTCTTGATAAATGGCAGCTTGTCGTACTGGAACGCGGCGATGGTCACGCAGGTCACGATCGCGGTACCCATCACTCCTAACATGACGGGGCTGCGCCGGCTGAACGATTTGATCTTGGGTAGCTTCATTGCGGCGTGCACCGCCCGCTGGAGCCTGGCCCAGTAGTTTGACGTAGATCGGGTTGCCCCCTTTGCCGTTGACCTTGAGCAGCACTTCGCAGAAGTAGAAGCCGAAGTAGTCGCCATTGAGGCCCTGCCGGGCCAGCACCTGATAGACGTCGGGGAGCTTTTTGAGCAGTCCGTCGACATAGTCGCGGTCGGACAGCACCTGCCCAGACACGCGGTCGGTCTCGTGCACCACGTCCTTGATCGGTTGGCGTGCCTGGACAAGCAGATCGGCGGCCGACCCGGCTGCTGCGTTGATGTAGGCCAGCCCGGTGGAGATGTCATCCTTACGCTGCGCCAAGCCGTCCACGAGCTGGGATAGCTTGTCCAAGCCGTCGGAGAACTCGTGGTCGCGCGTGGCGAAGGTGTGCAGCACGGTGTTCAAGTTGGTGATCAGCTCGCCGATCAGCTCGCTGCGCCCGGCCAGGGTCGAGGTCAGCGTCGAAGTCTGCGCCAGCACCGAGGCGAGGGTGCCGCCTTGCCCCTGGAAAATTCGCAGCAATTCACCGGACAGGGCGTTGACCTGATCGGGATCCAGCGCGCGGAACAACGGGCGGAAGCCCCCGATCAGTGCGTCGATGTCCAGCGCGGGCGATGTTCGTGCCAGCGGAATCGTTGCGCCCGACGGCAGCCGGCGTGGGGGCCCGGGACCGTCTTCGAGCGCGAGATAGCGGTCACCGATCAAGTTTTCGTAGCGCACGACGGCTTTGGTGCCCTCGGTGAGCCGCACCCCTTTGTCTACTGCGAAGCCGACGGTGACTGTGCCGTCGCGATGCAGGGTGAGGTCGCCGACCTTGCCGACCTCCACCCCGGCGATGCGGACGAAGTTGCCGGACTTCAGACCGGATACGTTCGTGAAAACCGCCTGATAGCCGGTGCGGTCCTCGAAGCGCAATTGTCCGAACACCGCGATCAGCGCGAACGTGAATACCAGGCAGACCGCCGTGAACAGCGCGACACGCGCGATGATGCCAGACAGCTTCCTTCTTTTCATGGCGGCGGCTGCCCCCCGCGGTAGAAGTAGCGCGGCGGTTCGGGAGGGTTCTTGGTGGTCGGGAAATAGTTGGCCCACCATGGATTGCCGACCCACGGACTGGTGCGGATCTCGTCCGGAGCGGCACCCCAACCGGTGTCAGTAACCAGCTGACGCACTGGGAAGTTCGCACTCGGGTCAGGCAGCGAGCCGCAGCTGGGTTTGCCCCCCGGACCGCCGGTGGCATTCACCTTTGGAAGGTGTTTCGGGTATCGGTACGGGTCGTCGCCGAACAGCAGGGCGGCGTCCATGATGAACGAGTAGCCGTTGCCGCCGAGCGTCTCCCGGCCGCCGTGGTCCACGTACCATTGCGCGCCCTGGAACAAGCAGGTGAACGTCGGCGAGTACTTGTTCAGCAGCGCGGTGGTCGGATCGAGCAAGTTGATGGACCGCACGATGTTGGATTCGTTTCTGCCGATGACGTTGATGCCGGTCTGGCTGAAGCCCACCGCCGACAACAGCAGCGAGTCGAGCGAGCGCTGGTCTGTCGGTGAGGGTGGTGCTGGTAGTCGCCGCCGAGTCAAGGATCGACAGGATATCCTGCGCCGCATCGGAATAGATGGCCGACGTCTTGCCGAACAACCGCCAGTCCTTGTCGATCGTGCCCATGCGGGGGTTGACGGTCAGCAGCACATTGTTCGCGTCGGTGATCGCCTGTCCGAGCCGATCGCCCTTGCCGCGCAATGATTGTGCGAAGGCCGACAGGATCGCGTTCAGCTTCGCCGGGTCAAGGGCCTGGACCACCGACTGCAGATTCTCGAAAACCGTGTTGACTTCGACGGTGACATTGCGGGAGTGCAGCACCGCGCCGGGCTTCAGCGGTGTGCGGCTGGGATGGTCGGGCACGATCAGGTCGACGTACTTGGCTCCGAACGCAGTGGTCGATTTGATCTCGGCCTCGAGGTTGCTCGGCAGATACTTGAATGGGCCCGGATCCATCTTCAACTGCAGCTGAGCCGCCTTCACGTCGGTGCCTATCGAAGCGACCTGGCCGACCTGCACACCGCGCAACTTGACCTTGGCGCCATCTTCCATCACCAGTCCCGCCCTGTTCGACACCAGCGTGAGCGGGATGAATTCTTGGAATTTGCCGGAGAACGCCCCCGCGGTCAGTGCGACCAGACCGCCAATCAAGATGAACAACGTCGGCGCCCACCAGATCGGGTCGATCTTGCTCGTGCGGACTTTATTTCTCGTGCCGGGTCCGCTGCTGCTGTGGTTGCTCATACGGTTACCCCGACAGGTTGAAGTTGCCGGACTGCCCGTAGACGGACAGCGAAATCATCAGGCACACAAAGGCCGTGATGATCATCGATGTCCGCACTGAACGGCCGACAGCCTCCCCCACACCGGCGGGACCACCTGTCGCGGTAAAACCGTAGTAGGTGTGCACGACCATCACACCCGTCGCCATGCTCAGCGCCGCCAGGAACGACCAGAGCAAGTCGTTAGGACGCAGGAACGTGGAGAAGTAGTGCTCGTAGACGCCACGGGACTGGCCGTAAACGTAAATCGTGAGGAACTTAGCCGCGATGAACGACATCAGCACGGCGACGGCGTAGAGCGGGATGACGACCAGGACGCCGGCGATAATCCGCGTCGACGCCAGATAGGTGATCGAGCGGATGCCCATCACTTCCAGCGCGTCGATCTCCTCGTTGATGCGCATCGCGCCCAGCTGCGCCGTCGCGCCGGCACCGATCGTGGCCGCCAATGCCAAGCCGGCCGTGCAGGGCGCGATCATGCGGACGTTCAAGAACGCCGACAGAAAGCCGGTCAGCGCCTCGACACCGATGTTGGACAAGGTGTCATAGCCCTGTACCGCGACAAGGGCACCGGTGGTCAGAGTGAGGAAGCCGATGATGCCCACGGTGCCCCCGATCACCGCCAGCGCACCTGTGCCCATGCCCATCTCGGCGATCAGCCGCAGCAGTTCGTTGGGGTAGCGCCGTACCGCATCAGCGGTGTTGGCCAAAGATTGCCCGTAGAACGCGGTTTGTTCGCCCAGCTTGCGGGTGGAAGCCACCAGCCTGGGGCCAAGAATGACGAACCACGACGGCTCGCGCGCTGCATCGCTCATTTGGCGGTCACCTTCACTCCGAGCGCGGTAGTCAAGATGTTGATGAAGAACAAGGCCATGAAAGAGAAGACCACGGTCTCGTTCACCGCGTTACCGACGCCGGTGGGGCCACCGCCCACCGACAGGCCCTTGTAGCAGGCGATCAGGCCCGCGGACAACCCGAACAGGGTTGCCTTGATGAGCGAGATCACGACCTGCGGCAGCCCGGTGACCAGCGTCATCCCCGCAATGAAGGCACCGGGTGTGACGTGCTGAACGAAGACCACGAAGATGTAGCTGCCGGTCAATCCGGTGACAGCGACCACCGAGTACAGCAGGACCGCAACGAATATGGCGGCGATGATGCGGGGAACCACCAGCGCCTGAATCGGATTGACGCCGATCACCTTCATCGCGTCGATTTCCTCGCGGATGGTGCGCGCGCCCAGGTCGGCGCACATCGCGGTCGACCCAGCGCCCGAGACGACCATCGCCGTGACGACCGGCCCGACCTGGGTCACCGACGCCAGCCCCGCGCCGGCACCTGAGAGATCGCCTGCGCCGATCTCGACGAGCAGGATGTTGAGGACGAACACGATGAGCACCGTGTACGGAATCGACAACATGATGGTCGGGAAGATCGACACCCGGGCGACGAACCAAATCTGCTCGAGAACCTCGCGCCAGGCCCACGGCCGTCGCACCAACGTCACCAATGATTCGGCGCTGAACATAAAGAACTCGCCCAGCGCGTTCATGGGCTTTGCGATGGTCGTGCCGTTCATAGGGCCTGCTCAACCCAACGGCCGTCCGAATGCCTCAACCCCATCCCCCATTTTCGTAACATCATTAATCCGCTTGTAATTAGCTGGCCGCAAAGGGATCAGCGTTGTTTACATGCGATGGCGATGTCTGTTTGCGCGCATAGACCACGCGAGGAATTTACGGGCGAAGCCATGCTCGCCGTTAGGGTTGCAATCAAGCAGAAGAAATCTAGCCAGACGGTTATCACGCTCAGCCGACGTTCGTGCCGCCCCCTGGCGGTCCGGCAGCCTAACCTGCACAATCTCCGACGTCGACCCCGACGCGGCCAGCTATCCAGCCGCCGCGTCCAGACGAGGAGCCGGTCCTTAGGGTGGAGCGCGCCGGCGACCGGGCCAGCGCCCAGACAGGGTCCCATTGATCTCAGAAGGCACACAAACGACTTCGCTAGCGGCGACGGCATTCCATCGGAATTCGCCGCTGTACGAATACTTGTCCGTCATGCCGAAACCTAACTTGCGCACTTGCGGCCGCCGTCCCGTTCGGTTATCGCCGCCGGACGCTACAGTTCGGACAAGTTACGTTCAAAGCAAGAGTTAGGTTCAGTGTGAGGGTAATTTTGTTGTCTGCGATGAGATCTCTACTCAGTTAGGCTTTCTGGGTGACAGATAGCCCGTCGTCATACTTGGTGCTGGCATCCCAGCGCAGCGGCAGCACGTTGCTGGTCGAATCGTTGCGCTCCACCGGCGTGGCCGGCGAACCTCAGGAGTTCTTCCAGTATCTGCCGACCACCAGCCAGGCCCCGCAACCGCGGGAGTGGTTCGCCGATGTCGAGGACGAGTCGATCCTGCGCCTGCTTGATCCGCTGGACGCTGGGACGCCAGACCTCGCGCCGGCCGAGATCTGGCGCAACTACGTCCGCACGGTCGGAAGAACACCGAACGGGGTATGGGGCGGCAAGCTGATGTGGAACCAGACGCCGCTGCTGCTGAACCGCGCGAAGGATCTGCCGATTCGAAGTGGCGACGGTCTGCTGGCCGCGATCCGCGATGTCGTCGGCGAGGAGCCGCTCTTGATTCACGTCTACCGGCCCGATGTGGTGTCGCAGGCGGTGTCGTTCTGGCGGGCGGTGCAGACGCGGGTGTGGCGGGGCAGGCCCGATCCGGTGCGCGATGCCCGTGCTACCTATCACGCCGGAGCGATCGCCCACGTCGTCACCATGCTGCGCGCCCAAGAAGAGGGTTGGCAAAACTGGTTCGCCGAAGAAGACATCAAACCAATGGATATTCCGTATCCGGTGTTGTGGCGCAATCTGACTCAGGTGGTGGCCTCCATCCTCGAGGCGTTGGGGCTTGACCCCCAATTGGCGCCCCAGCCGGTGCTGGAACGTCAGGCCGACCAGCGCTCCGACGAGTGGGTGGACCGCTACCGTGCGGATGCCGAGAAGCACGGGCTACCAACATGACCGCAGCCGGGCCAACAGAGGCACGGCGCGAGGCAGACGTCGCCACGTCACTCGCCGAGTGCGAATAGCGTTACCTCAAGGGCCGATACGCACGTACGCGCAGCGGCGAGCTCACCGGGCCGAGAACCCAGATCTGGTGCCCGATACCACCGATGCCAACATCGACCAACCTGCTGCGAGATCATCGGCCTGCTTAAAGAGCGCAGCCCACGTCGGGTCTGCACCTAGATTCACCGCGATCTAATCACTTGGTCCGCCGGTGTGGCCACGCAACCATTCCGGGAGGAGGGCGTGCCTGATGGAAGCCGCCTTAAGTGAAAGAGGAGCAGTCGTCGTGGTGGAAGGCGTGCCTACGGAGAGCGGCAGCGACCCGGATACGCCGCAGTGGCGTGGTTGGCTCGGACGGGTTGGTGACGACTGGTGGGCAACGGTGGTGGCCGGTGTGATCACCGCGTTGGCAGTCGCCGATGCGCTCCCGAAGATCCCTTGGTGATCGGCGTGAGCACGGTTCACGTCGAACCCGACGAAACATCGGAAGCCACTTTCACCAGCACCCGGCCGCTCGACTATGCACCGGGCATCCTGCTGCTGATCGGGGTGGGAGTGCTGGGCAAGTACGCCCAGGTCTGGTGGAATGCCACTGCTCGACACGAACATTGGACCGTGCCCGACATCGAATATGTGTTGTGGGCGATCGTGATAGGACTGCTGATCACCAACACCATTGGTCTGCATCCGATATTCCGGCCTGGCGTGCTGACCTACCAGTTCTGGCTCAAAGTCGGGATCGTGGCGCTGGGTTCGCGATTCGTTCTCGGTGATATCGCCAAACTGGGTGGCACCAGCCTGGTGCAGATCCTGGTGGACATGGCGGTCGCGGGAACCATCATCATCGTCGTTGCACGCGCATTCGGGTTATCCGGCAAGCTGGGCTCGCTGCTGGCGATCGGCACCTCAATCTGTGGAGTGTCGGCCATCGTGGCCGCCAAGGGCGCGATCCGGGCCCGCAACTCCGACGTCAGCTACGCCATTGCGGCGATCCTGGCATTGGGCGCGGTGGCGCTGTTCACGTTGCCGCCATTAGGGCACGCGATCGGGCTCAGCGACAACGAATTCGGCCTGTGGGCGGGCCTGGCGGTGGACAACACCGCCGAAACCACTGCTACTGGCTACCTGTTTTCTGATCATGCCGGGAAGATCGCCGTGCTGGTCAAGTCGACCCGTAACGCGCTGATCGGGTTCGTCGTCCTGGGCTTCGCGCTGTATTGGGCCGCGCGCGGGCAAGCCGACGAAATCGCTCCCGGCGTCAAGGCCAAAGCCGCGTTCATCTGGGAGAAATTCCCGAAGTTCGTGCTCGGCTTCCTGGCGGTCTCGGCGATCGCGACGGCGGGCTGGCTGAGTAAGGGCCAAACCGCCAACCTCGCCAACGTGTCGAAATGGGCGTTCCTGCTTACCTTCGCCGGTGTCGGCCTCACCACCGACATCCGTCAAATCGCGCGCACCGGATGGCGTCCGCTCGTGGTCGCGATCATCGGGCTCACCGTCGTCGCCTCGGTCTCGCTGGGAGTTGTGCTGCTCACCTCCCGCGTATTCGGTTGGGGCGCAAGCATCTAAGCCCCGTGGGGCAAGACCGTTCAGCCGACGTTCGTGCCGCCCTCGGCAATCCGGCGCACCGCGTTGAGGAAAACGTCGATCTCCTCGAACGTGTTGTAGAACGCAAACGACGGGCGAACGGTGGCTTCTAAACCGAGGCGCCGCAGAATCGGCTGCGCGCAGTGGTGGCCGGCACGCACGGCAATGCCTTCAGCGTTAAGCGCCTTGCCCACCTCGAGCGGGTCGTGTCCGGCCAGCACGAACGACAGCACGCTGGCCTTCTCGGTTGCGGTGCCCACCAGGCGAACACCCGGGATGGCGGCCAGGCGCGGCGTCGCGTACTCGAGCAAAGCGTGCTCATAGGCCGCGATGCGGTCGACGCCCAACCGCTCGACATAACGCAGCGCCTCCCCGAGCCCGACGGCGTCGGCGATGTTGCCGGTGCCGGCCTCGAACTTGCTCGGCGGCCCCTGATACAGCGAGCGTTCCAGGGTGACGTCGGCGATCATGTTCCCGCCGCCCTGCCACGGCGGCGTCTCGGTAAGCGCATCCTCGGTCCCGTAGAGCACACCGATCCCGGTGGGGCCGTAGATCTTATGACCTGAGAACACGAAGAAATCAACGCCGAGCTCGGAGACATCGACAGGCATGTGCTGAATCGACTGGGCACCGTCGATCAGCACCCGCGCGCCGTAGCGGTGACCCAACTCGACGATCTTCTCGACCGGCGTCACCGTGCCCAGCGCGTTGGACACCTGGGTGGCCGCCACCAGCTTTGTCCTCGGCCCCAGCAGATCCTCGAATTGCGGCATCAGCAAATTACCGGCGTCGTCAACCGGCGCGACTTTCAGGATCGCTCCAGTTTTCTGCGAAATCAGTTGCCACGGAACGATATTCGCGTGGTGCTCCAGGTGGGTGATCAGGATTTCGTCGCCGGGCAGCAAATACTTGCCACCCCACGCGTAGGCCACCAGGTTGATCGCTTCGGTAGTGCCGCGCGCGAAGATGATCTCTTCGTCCTTCGCGGCTCCGATGAATCGCCGGACCGTGTCGCGGGCCTCTTCGTAGGCATCCGTTGCCCGGGCCGCCAACTCGTGCGCGGCGCGGTGGATGTTGGAGTTCTCATGGGCGTAGAAGTACGACAGCCGGTCGATCACCACCTGCGGCTTTTGCGTGGTCGCGGCGTTGTCGAACCAAATCAGCGGTTTTCCGTGGACAGTCTCCTTGAGGATCGGAAAGTCCGCCCGCACCGCGTTAACGTCGAACACCTCGTGGTCGTCGCGCAACTGGGGCACCGGATTGGCTGCGGTCAGGAAGTAGTAGTTGTGCTCGTCACCGACCGGTGCGTTCGGTACGACCGCGGGCGCGTCAGACCAGCCCAGGTCGGCAACCGACGGCGCCTCGGGGAGCCACGCAGGCGCCGAACTACGCGGGGCCACTGGAAGGCTCGGCACCACCCCGGCCAGCACACCGGGCACGGTCGGCACGATGCCGCTGGGCACCGCGAACGCGGTCAGGTCGGCGACGCCGGGCGGCAGGTAGGGATCTGCCACTGCCCCGGTCGCCTCGGCGGCCGATGGCGCTGCCGTCGTATCGGGCACATTGCCGCGAGGGGCGACGGGCACTGTCTGCGGTGAGCCGTCAGGCTCCGGAGACGTCGGCGCCGGAACGTAGATATCGGTGACACCGACCAACGGAACCGGCGCTGGATACACATCGGCGATCCCGGCAGCCGCCTGCCCGGCCGATGTGGCGGCAATGATGTCCGGCACATTGCCGCGCGGGGCGACGGGCACCGTCTGGGGCGGGGCTTCGGGTTCGGGAGACGTCGGCGCCGGAAGGTAAATGTCGGTGAAACCGAGCGCTGGAACCGGTGCCGGATACACATCGGCGGTCCCGGCAGCCGCCTGCCCGGCCGATGTGGCGGCAGTGATGTCCGGCACACTGCCCCGCGGGGCGACGGGCGCGGTTTGCGGCGGAGTGTCGAATCCCGGCCGGATGCTGGCCGCATAGAGCTGGTTTGCCAGCGCGGCCAGTTCCGCAGCGCTAATGGGCAGCTCGCTTTCGGCGTCTACCGACCGGTACTCACTTGTACTCATGGAACAGGTCCACATTGACGTCGTCGAGCAAGGCGAGCGCGTCGTCAGTGAGGACAGCCAAGGACGTGTACAGGGTGACCAGGTAGGTCGCGATCGCCGACTGGTTGATGCCGGTGAACCGCACCGATAGCCCCGGCGCCTGCTCGCCCACCAGGCCCGGCTGGAACAGACCCACCACGCCCTGGCGTTCCTCGCCGGTGCGCACCAGGATGACTTTGGTCTTGCCGTCTTCCACCGGCACCTTGTCGGACGGAATCAATGGAATGCCACGCCAGGTGATGAACTGGGCGCCGAACAGGCTCACCACTACGGGCGGCACACCGCGGTAGGTGGCCTCACGGCCGAACGCGGCAATAGCAAGCGGGTGGGTGAGGAAGAAGCTGGGCGTTTTCCAGACCTTGGTGATCAGTGCGTCGAGGTCGTCGGGCGTGGGTGCACCGGCCAGCGTTTGGATCGTCTGCTCTGGAGTCACCTGCGCAAGCAACCCGTACTCGGGGCTGTTGACCAGTTCGAACTCTTGGCGCTCCTTGATCGTCTCGATGGTCAGCCGCAGCTGCTGGGCGATCTGGTCGTGCGGGCTGGAGTAGAGGTCGGAAACCCGGGTGTGGATGTCGACCAGCGTCGAGATCGTCCGCAGCGTGTATTCGCGCGGGCTGGTCTGGTAGTCGACATAGGTCTCGGGCAGCGGTTCTTCGGTGCCGGCGCCCTCCTCGGCCTTGATCGCGACCTGCTCCGGGTTGACCACCCGGTTCACTCGGTACAGACCCGCTTCCACCGGCACCCAGCTAAGCAAATGCAGCAGCCAGCGCGGCGTGATGGTCGAGAGCTGCGGGACAGTCTTCGTCGCATTGGCAAGCTGCCTAGCGGCGAGATCGCCTAGTGCCTGAGACTCATTTTGAGCCGACGTCATCGTGGTCCTTCCGTGCTTGGTCGAATGCTGCAGCGGGGCTCAGCAGATCCATGATCGCCCACCCTGAGCGATCGCGCCCGCCGAGCTTAGGCGAGTGGCAAGCTCCGGAAAAGAATTAAAAGCGCCGATGAGTCAAACCGACGAAATGCTCGGATGTCCTATAGTGGGGCCTATGCAACAGGCCACACAGCCGCGCCTTGTCCTTACGCGCCGCCTCGCCGTGGGCTGTTGTTGTTGCTGTTGTTGATTTCCTGACGCCTTCTGACGCTGTAGAAATCCTTGCGCTTTGCCCGCGGACGGGTGCAACCACCCAGTCCCCCGGGGGCATGAAAAGCGCGTTAGTCACATTCTTTCAGGAAGATCAACCAACCATGACCGTGTTGTCCATACCCAACCGCGCCCTGGCGCAGGTTGCGACCCGTCGGCGCGTACTGGTCCGGCCGGCCACCCAACTTACGCACATGACCCGCTACCGAGGCGGCACCTACTCCCACACCGTCGACACGATCGTGTTCGCCGACGGCAGCAGTGCGCGCACCGACTTGATCCGGCTGAACCCGAGCGTGCATGCCTACTCTCTAGACTTTGCCGGCATCGCACCACACCATCCGTCCCGCTACCGCGTGGGAACCTGGGCGACACTTCCCCACCTGCACACCCGCGGCTACGAAGCCGAGGTGGACTGGATCCTGCGCCACTCCTTCCCAATGCGCCCCATCGCCGAACTGAGCCGACAATTACGCGAGGCCGGCTACCCGTTGGGACCGGCCCATATCAGCGAACACGAAGCGATCGCTGCAACACAGGCTGCGATTTGGTATTTCACCAACGGTTTGGCTCTCGACACGCGGCAGCTGAATGTCCCTGTCGCGGTACGCCGGGCGCCCGGACCGGTCATCACCTTCGAATTCGACGGCGAACCACAACTGGGCGGCTACTCGGTGTGGGTGGCCTCCGACGCCGCAGTCGGCTTGAAGCTGCAAAAATCAGCCGATGGCGTTGTCTGGCAAGATATTTCACGCTCGCAACTGACGGCTTTCGCCGGCAAGGGCCGCCATCGACGCACACTCGGCGTAGGCAGCACACTGTCGGCCAGTACCCACGGCGGCGGCGGACGCGGCTACCGCTACTACCGGCTAGTCGCGACGACGGACGCCGCCAACCCGACGATCGACCATGTCCGCTTCTGGCTGACCGGTACCCGCCACTACCGCAATGCCGATCGAGTTGTGCACCTCTACAATTATTTAATTACCGGGGCGCGCAAAGCCTTGCGCGATACCGACGAACCCCAACTAGTCGATACTCAAGCAACCGCCGAATCGGACCTAATAGGACCTTTCCAAGTGCCAATCCCGTTGACGCTCAGCGTCGCTGAAGGACACACACTCGTCGACGCCGACGGTGAGATTATCAACGACATTGTTCAACCGGGAACAGACTTTTACCTGCGTGCAGCACCGGGTACGTCCACAACGACAGTTACCGCAACAACACCGCATAACCTCACCGGGCGGGTGCTGACCGGAGTCGCATCAGAGGGGACACCACATCGATTCACACCCATTGCCCTGACCGTACCCACAGACGTGGCCATCGAATTCGACATCACCTGGCAGGCCGACGAGTCCTGTATCGACAGCGTTGAGGAAGACAGATGAGCATCGCAGAGAACGTCACACAACTGATCGGGAACACGCCGCTGGTCCGGCTGAATCGGGTCACCGAAGGCGCGGTCGCCGACGTCGTCGCCAAGCTGGAATTCTTCAACCCGGCAAACAGTGTGAAGGATCGTATCGGGGTCGCCATGCTCGATGCGGCTGAGCAAGCGGGCCTGATCAAGCCCGACACGATCATCCTCGAGCCGACGAGCGGGAACACGGGCATCGCGCTGGCGATGGCGTGCGCAGCACGCGGCTATCGAATCGTGCTGACGATGCCCGACACCATGAGCATCGAGCGGCGGATGCTACTGCGCGCCTATGGTGCCGAACTCGTCCTGACTCCCGGTGCGGACGGTATGCCGGGCGCCATCGCGAAGGCTGAGGAACTGGCCAAGACCGACCAACGGTATTTCGTGCCACAGCAGTTCGAAAACCCGGCCAACCCGGCGATCCACCGCGCGACTACCGCCGAAGAGGTATGGCGCGACACCGACGGGAGAGTCGACATCTTCGTAGCCGGAGTGGGCACCGGCGGCACCCTTACCGGTGTGGCCCAGGTCATCAAGGAACGCAAGCCATCAGCGCAATTCGTCGCCGTAGAACCGGCCGCGTCGCCGGTGCTATCCGGCGGACAAAAGGGGCCCCACCCGATCCAGGGCATCGGCGCAGGGTTCGTCCCGGCGGTGCTTGACCTGGATCTGGTCGACGAAGTCGTCACCGTTGGCAACGAAGACTCGCTCACCTTGGCCCGGCGGCTGGCCGCAGAAGAGGGACTGCTGGTCGGCATCTCCTCGGGCGCGGCCGTGGTAGCCGCCCTGCAGGTGGCCCGGCGGCCCGAGAACGCCGGAAAGCTCGTCGTTGTCGTGCTGCCCGACTTCGGCGAGCGGTATCTGAGCACGCCGCTCTTCGCTGATCTGGCCGGTTAGCCATGCTCGCGGCCATACGGCGTGACATACAGGCGGCCAAGCAGCGGGATCCGGCCGTCCCAACCACACTGCAGGTGATCTTCGCCTACCCGGGCGTGCACGCTATCTGGGGTCACCGGATTAGCCACTGGCTGTGGAACCGTGGCGCAAGGCTGGCCGCACGGACGTTCGGGGAACTGGCCCGCATCCTGACCGGAGTCGACATCCACCCCGGTGCCATCCTCGGCCCTGGCCTCTTCATCGACCACGCGACTGGCGTGGTGATCGGAGAAACGGCGGAGGTGGGCGAGGACGTGACGATCTACCACGGCGTCACCCTCGGCGGCAGCGGCAGGGATACCGGGAAACGCCACCCGACAATCGGTGACAGGGTAATTATCGGCGCCGGAGCGAAGGTCCTCGGCGCGATCAAAATCGGCGACGATACCCGGATCGGCGCCAACGCTGTCGTGGTAAAAGAGGTCCCATCGAGCGCTGTGGTCGTGGGGGTTCCCGGGCAGGTCATCGGCCGCAGCCATCCCGGCCCAGGCGGTCCGGACGACTCGATGATGCCCGATCTCGTCGGCGTCAGCCTGCAATCGCTGCTTACCAGAGTGGCCAAACTGGAGGCCCAGGCTGACGGCTCACAGACCGGCCGCGTCATCCGGCTACCCGAAGCCGGAGTTTGGCATGGCGAGGACTTCTCCATCTGAGTGGGCCTATCCAGATGACTCCCAATTCAGGCTGTGCGCCCGTCCGAGACGGTGAAGTCACAACTGCGTGCGCCGCGGCAGCAGCAGTTGTGGGGTCCAGGTGAGCACGCTGGTGATCGCCACGACGGCGATAATCGCGGCGCTGGCAGCCGCCGCCGCGGTCGGCGCGGTGGTCAATCGACGATCGGGCGTATTGCGGGAAGCCAGCACCGCGCCCCATCAGGACACATCGGACCTCAGCTTGTCCCAGACGGGGCCGACAGTCGTTCACTTCAGCGCTGTGTGGTGTGGCCCATGCGCTTCGGTGCGTCGTGTGGTCGACCAAGTGTGCACCGTTCTCCCGGACGTGTCACACGTGGAGATCGATATTGACGCCAATCCTGCCGCCGCGAAGCAGCTTTCGGTGTTGTCCCTGCCAACCACGTTCATCTTCGACGCCAGCGGCCGGCAGCGATACCGGAGCGCTGGGGTGCCGAAGGTTGCTGATCTGCGTAATGCGTTGCAACCGCTGTTGGCTTGAGCCGGCCCTGACTGGGTAGCATCAGTCACGTGTCCGCCCGCGTCGAGATTCGGCTCACCAAGCGCCGCGCAGTAGATCTGTGCCGCACCGCGGGTTCTTGTTGTCCTAGCCGCTGAGTCGGACGCACCCATTCGTCGGTGCGCCCGATCGAGGCGGCTGTTTTGGCATTTCCACCGTAAGACCATCCTTCAGGAGCAGCGTTATGTCGACCGATACCAGTCAAGTAGACGTGCGGGGTCCACGATTCGCCGCGTGGATCACCACTACAGTTCTGGTGATCACGTTGATTACGTCCGCGTTCAGCGAACCCGCCGCCGCGGCGATCCTGGGCGCCCAGGCCGTCGTCTTCGCGATCAGCGCGCTGCGCGGCCCGCGCAACAGCCCCTACGGGGCCCTGTTCGCCAAACTCGTCGCACCGCGGCTGGGACCGGTGAGAGAACGCGAGCCGGTGCCGCCGCTGAAGTTCGCTCAGGTAGTCGGGCTTGTTTTCGCGGTCATCGGGGTCATCGGCTTCGCCGCAGCGGTCCCGCTGCTCGGCGTGATCGCGACAGCGTTCGCACTGTTCGCCTCCTTCCTCAACGCCGCCTTCGGTATCTGCCTGGGCTGCCAGCTGTATCCCTTCGTCGCCCGACTTCGCCGCGCGTCCGCGGCCTAGCCTTCGAATCGCCAAGCAACCGAACAAATTTCCTCACTGCCTGCGGTGATGTCGTCGTCACCCTGACGGGGGCAATCTCAGTGACGCAGCACGCCGCCTTTAAATCGCTTGTGAGCGCGCTCATCACTTGCGTTTCGCAGCGCTGCCCCGAAAGCTCGTTGCCGGATTGTGGAGCGGTGAGCTTGGCGAAGTATTACTCACGCTGAACTTAACTCGTCTGTGGAATGCGTTGTCGCTCTGGGCGTTGCACAGTGGGATATCAAGCGAGATCCGAAGGTGAGCCGATGTCTGCCACAGCCGTACACGAGCCGAGACTCGTCGCGCCGTCGCTCGACGACTCGCCGGCCGCGCCCGTCGGTGACAGATTGCATCATTCAGACGTGGCAACTGCTTGGTTCCAGCCTGAGACGCGGCTCGACCCGGTTGTGCTCTTCAAAGTCCTGCCATGACCGAACTGCATCTGGCTGTGGGGCTGGACGGCTACGGTTGGCACCCGCACGCGTGGCGATATGCTTTCGCGCACAACGCGACCGGCGGCGGGCAACTCAGCGGTCGGTACTGGGCGGCGCTGGCGAGCATCGCCGAGCGCGGGTTGCTCGATTTCCTGACGATCGACGACACCCTCGACGTGCAGCCGGGCCGGCGGCCCGAAATCTCCCCGCAGCGGCTGGCGGGCCGCGCGGATGCCGTGCTAGTGGCCGCGCGCATCGCGCCGGTCACCAAACACATCGGCCTGGTGCCGGTTGCGGCGGTTACCCACACCGAGCCATTCCACGTGTCGAAAGCGATTGCGACGCTCGACTATGTTTCGCATGGCCGGGCCGGCTGGCAGGTGCGGGTCAGCGCCACGGCGCACGAAGCGGCGCTGTTCGGACGACGGCCCATCCTCCGGTGTGACGAGTTGTTCGACGAGGCCGCCGACGCTGTGGAAGTGGTCCGGCGGCTCTGGGACAGCTGGGAGGACGACGTGGTTATCCGCGATGTGGCCACAGGACGCTATATCGACCGCGAAAAGCTGCACTACATCGACTTCGCCGGCAAGTACTTCTCGGTCAAAGGCCCGTCGATCACTCCGCGGCCACCACAAGGCCAACCGGTGGTGCTGGCGCTGGCGCACACGTCGCAGATCTATGAGTTCTCCGCTGCCCGCGCCGACGTCGTCTTCGTCACCCCTCGCGACGACGACTCGTTGCGTGCGATCCTGGCCGAGGTTGGCGAAGCACAGCGCGCTGCGGGTCGTGTGCTGAAGGTGTACGCCGACCTGGTGGTGTCGCTCGCCGAAGATCCGCTGACGCCACGGGACAACATCTCTTCCGACGCGCATGTCTTCGCGGGCAGCACAAGCGATTTGGCTGATATTCTGCTTGCTTGGCACGAAGCGGGGGTCGACGGGGTGCGGCTGCGGCCCGCAGTCAACGCGATCGACTTGCCCGCGATCGTCGACGACCTGGTACCGCTGCTGCAACGTGCCGGCAGGTTCCGCACCGGCTACCGCGACGGCGAGACACTGCGCGAGCGTCTCGGATTGGCTTCCGCGCCCAACCGTTACGCGACGGTGCCATCATGACCGTCACTCCGCTGTCGATCCTCGACCTCTCGCCCATCAGCGCGGGCAGCGACGCCGCGACGGCACTGCACAACACCATCGACCTCGCCCAGCATGCCGAGCAATGGGGCTATAAGCGCTACTGGCTCGCCGAGCACCACTTCGTCGCGGTGGCCAGCTCGTCGCCCGCCATGCTGATCGGGCAGATCGCCGCAGCCACCGGACATATCCGCGTCGGGTCGGCCGCGGTGCAGATCGGCCACACCACGGCGATCGCGGTGGTGGAGAGCTTCGGCATGCTCGACGCACTCTATCCCGGTCGTGTCGACATGGGCCTGGGCCGAACCGGGCAACGGCGCGAAGAGGCCGCCACATCATCGCCGCCAGAGCGGCCTCAACGAGCGCCTAATCCGTGGCGTGAAGTGGACGGCATTGTCATTCCCACGCCCTTCGACCCGACGATACTGATGAAAAGCGGACGGATCCGGGCACAGGCATCCGCGCTTGCCCAGCCGTGCGCGGTGCCCGCCGACTTCGCCGAGCAGATCGCCGACATCGAAGCGATGCTCGAGGGCATGTACACCGTCAATGGCCATGAGCTGCATGCCGTTCCAGGCGAACACGCCCAACTGACACCGTGGATCTTCGGCAGTACCAGGGGACAGAGCGCGCAGGTAGCGGGTGCTCGCGGGCTGCCGTTCGTCGCCAGTTACCACATCACCCCTGGCACCGCACTCGACGCGATCGCCGCCTACCGCAAAGCGTTCCAGCCGTCAGCGCGGCTGACACAGCCATACGTAGTGGTTTCGGCCGATGTCGTGGTCGCCGACGACAACGCCACCGCGCGGCACCTGGCGTCCAGCTACGGCCGCTGGGTGTATGCCATCCGCAGCGGCCAGGGCGCGATTCCCTACCCCGATCCCGACGTCTGCGAGCCCTTGACGGAAGACCAACTGGCGCTGGTAGCAGACCGCACCGCAACGCAATTCGTCGGTGATCCTGAGGAGGTCGCCGAGCGGCTGGAGCTGCTGCGCCGGGTCACTGATGCCGACGAGCTGGTGATCACTTCCGTGACGCATCGGCATGTCGATCGGCTGCGCTCTCATGAACTGATCGCCAAGCGATGGGGCTTGACCGGATGAGCGTTCGAGAACCAGGATCTCGTAAGCAGATACATCTGGGCGCTCACTTCCCCGGGGTGAACAACACCACGGTGTGGTCCGATCCGAGTGCGGGCAGTCAGATCGACTTCGAATCGTTCGTGCACCTTGCCCAAACCGCCGAGCGGGGGTTGTTCGACTTCTTCTTCCTGGCCGAGGGTCTGCGGCTGCGCGAGCATCGTGGCAAGATCCATGACCTCGACGTCGTAGGCAGGCCCGACACGTTCACGGTGCTGGCCGCGCTCGCCGCCGTCACCGAGCGGCTTGGCCTGGCCGGCACCATCAACACCACCTTCAACGAACCCTACGAAATAGCAAGGCAATTCGCGACACTGGATCACCTTTCTGACGGGCGGGCGGCCTGGAACATGGTCACCTCCTCCGACGCGTTCACCGGGGAGAACTTCCGCCGCGGCGGATTCCTCGACCACGCCGATCGATACAAGAGGGCCGAGGAGTTCATCGCCGTTGCACGGCGGTTCTGGGACGGCTGGGCATCCGACGCGGTGGTTGCCGACGTCGACGCCGGAATCTACGCCGATCCCGCCCGGATCCGCATCGTCGAGCATCACGGTCCGCAGTTCGACGTCCGCGGCGTTGCATCGCTATCCGCTGGGCCGCAAGGCCATCCGGTGCTGCTGCAGGCCGGCGACTCCAGCGACGGCCGCGACTTCGGCGCCAAGCACGCCGACGCCCTGTTCACGCTGCACGGATCGCTTGAGGCGGGTCAGCGCTACTACGCCGATGTGAAGGCCCGTGCCGCTGCCTACGGACGAGACCCCGACCAGCTCAAGGTGCTACCCGGCGCAACGTTCGCACTGGGTGACACCCCTGATGAGGCGTTTGATAATGCCCGTCACATCCGCGAGCAGCAGGTCAGCGGCCCGACAGCGATCGCGTTCCTCGAGCAGGTGTGGGGCATCGACCTGTCGGCGTACGATCCCGACGGGCCGCTCCCCGACGTCGACCCTGTCGAGAATCCCGACATCACGCGGGGACGTGTCCGCCACGGCGACCCGAAGGCCATTGCCGAAAGTTGGCGGGCCCGTGCGCAAGCCGAGAACCTGTCAATCCGCGAGTTGATCATCGAAGTGACGAGCCGCCAGCAGTTCGTGGGAACGCCGGCGCAGGTCGCCGAGGAAATCGATCGCCATGTGCAGTCGGATGCCTGCGACGGCTTCATCCTGGTGCCGCACCTAACGCCGCACGGCCTGGACGAGTTCGTCGAAAAGGTGGTGCCACTGTTGCAGGAGCGCGGCACCTTCCGCACCGAGTACCGCGGCCAAACGCTGCGCGAGCACCTGGGCTTGTTGCCAATGTCGGGGTGGCAGGAAATTCAGACCGGTGTCGCGATCAGCGGATAGAAACCGGCAGACGGCAAAAACCAGCTTCTGGGCGTTATCAATCCGGGGCCGCGCGATCAATCCGGGGCCGCGCGCTGACCTTGTCACGGCTGTTGCTTCAAGTGCTCTTCAAGATGCGTTCACCACAATCAGCGCTAGCGTGACGTAATGCGCCAAGTCATCGGACGGAGGTTGTGATGGGCGATCCCCACGCGCCGCGGATCCCGGCGGCGTTGTCCGTACCGAGTCTCAATCGCGGGGTCGGCTTTACTCACGAGCAGCGGCGACGGCTGGGGCTCACCGGCCGGCTTCCGTCGGCGGTGCTCACGCTCGATGAACAAGCCGACCGGGTCTGGCATCAATTGCAAAGCATGGCAACAGATCTCGGGCGTAATCTGCTTCTCGAGCAGCTGCACTACCGCCACGAACTGCTGTACTTCAAAGTGCTGGAAGACCATCTGCCGGAACTGATGCCGGTGGTGTACACGCCCACCGTCGGCGAGGCCATTCAACGCTTCTCCGACGAATACCGTGGGCAGCGGGGACTTTTTCTCAGCATCGACGAGCCGGACGAGATCAAAGAAGCCTTTGAAACCTTCGGGCTGGGACCCGACGATGTCGACCTGATCGTGTGTACCGATGCCGAAGCGATCCTGGGCATCGGCGACTGGGGTGTGGGTGGCATCCAGATCGCCGTGGGCAAGCTGGCGCTCTACACCGCAGGCGGCGGGATCGATCCCCGCCGCTGCATCGCGGTCTCGCTTGACGTCGGCACCGACAACGAGCAGCTGCTGCAAGACCCGTTCTATCTGGGCAATCGTCACGCCCGGCGCCGCGGTGCCGAATACGACGAGTTCATCGACCACTACATCGAGACCACTCACCAGCTGTTTCCGCACGCCATCTTGCATTTCGAGGACTTCGGGCCCCTGAACGCGCGGAAGATCCTGCAGACCTACGGCGACCAGTACTGCGTGTTCAACGATGACATCCAGGGGACCGGCGCGGTGGTCGTCGCAGCCGTGTACGGCGGAGGCCACGTCACCGGTATCCCGATGCGCGACCAGAAGACGATTGTCTTTGGAGCCGGGACCGCTGGGATCGGGGTCGCCGATCAGATCCGTGACGCGATGGTCGCCGACGGCGCCACCTTCGAGCAGGCCACGTCGCAGATCTGGCCGATCGACAAGCAGGGCCTGCTGTTCGACGACATGGATGACCTGCGTGATTTCCAGGTGCCCTACGCAAAGAACCGCCAACAGCTGGGTGTGGCCGCCGGGGAACGGGTCGGACTGGTCGACGCGATCAAGCTGGCCTCACCCACCATTTTGCTGGGCTCCTCAACGGTGTTCGGCGCGTTCACCCAGAAAGTCGTCGAGGCGATGACGGCATCCTGCGAACGCCCGATGATCTTCCCGCTGTCCAACCCGACCTCACGCATGGAAGCCATGCCGGGCGACGTGCTGGAGTGGTCGAACGGCCGGGCGCTGATTACTACCGGCAGTCCGGTCGCCCCTATCGAATACGGCGGCACCACCTACACCATCGGGCAGGCCAACAACGTGCTGGTCTTTCCCGGGATCGGACTGGGCATCATCGTCGCCGGAGCCAGGCTGCTTACCAAAAGAATGCTGCAGGCGGCGGCGAAAGCTGTTGTGCTACAAGCGAGTCCGACAAATCCAGGAGATTCGCTGTTGCCTGATGTGCAAAACTTGCGTGCCATCTCGACAACAGTCGCCGAGGCCGTCTATCACGCCGCCGTCGAAGACGGTGTGGCCACCAAGACACACGACGATGTGCAGCAAGCCGTCCTCGACACGATGTGGACGCCGGCTTATGACTAGGGATTGAGAAGCCCGGTCACCTCCCGGCATTGGAGCAACAAAGGAGGTCCACATTGGCCGCCGACGACGTCACAGCGCGGCCGCAGAAAGTTGCGATCATCACCGGCGCCTCGCAGGGAATGGGGGCCGCCATGGTGGATGCTTATCGCGAGCTCAACTACGCAGTGATAGCGAACTCACGATCGATCACACCTACGGATGACCCGGGCGTGGCAGCCGTCGCGGGTGACATTGCCGAACCCGCGACAGCTGACCGCATTGTGGCCACCGCGATCAAGCGGTTCGGACGGGTTGACACGCTGATCAACAACGCCGGCGTGTTCATCTCCAAGCCGTTTACCGAGTACACCGTGGCGGACTACGAATTCGTCACTGCGGTAAATCTGACCGGGTTTTTTCACATCACCCAACGCGCCATCGCCCAAATGCTGGCACAAGGCAAAGGCGGCCACGTGGTCAACGTCACCACCACGCTGGTCGAACATGCCAACTCGAAGATTCCCGCCGGTTTGGCTGCGCTCACCAAAGGCGGCCTGGCCGCGGTAACCAGGTCGCTAGCGATCGAATATGCACCCAACGGAATCCGCGTGAATGCCATCTCACCTGGCCACATCGCCACCCCGATGCACGCCGACGGTGACGAAGCTGCGCTGGCCGCCATGCATCCGCTAGGGCGGATG
This sequence comes from uncultured Actinomycetota bacterium, assembly GCA_963730415.1. GTDB lineage: Bacteria > Actinomycetota > Actinomycetes > Mycobacteriales > Mycobacteriaceae > Mycobacterium. The sequence continues at coordinate 64,517 of CAVSSC010000037.1, forward strand.
GGCTCCATCGCCGATATCATCGAGGGAGTTCGCTATCTGGAGGCCGCGACCTTCGTCACCGGCGAGACCCTGCACGTCGACGGCGGCCAGAGCGCGGGACACTGAACCCCACACCGCTCCCCCGGGAGGACTCGAACCTCCAACCTTCGGTTAACGGTGCATGGTTGTGGATGGTTGCGCAGACTGCGTTATCTGTTGTGCAACTGGATTAGCGTTTCGATGGTTATCGCTAGATGCCGATAATTTCCGTTGCTTTTCGGCCATTACGGTGAATAAACGGTGACGGCGCCTGTTGGGCTACCAGTCAGCGTCGAGCTGGGCCCAATCCGACGACCCCGCGGATCCAGCGGAACACCCAGCGGTGACGCCCCGCCCACCACTCGGGTCGGCGCGGCAAATGGGAGATGCGGTAAAGGTTCAGCTCGTCAGTCGGATCCTCGGTCAGCGCGATCATCACCGCCATACTCTCCGGATCGGTGAGGTCGACGCCCATGCTGTCCAGTTGCTCAACCTGGGCGGCCGGCACAGCGGCAAGGTCGAACGCCTCCTCGTCCTGCGGCAGCTCGTCGCCCAGCGCGTTGTCCAGCTCATCGATGGTGAGTTCGGGTTCAGGTTCGGTGCCGGCCTCAGGTTCGGCCGGAGCAGGCTCGGCGGCCTCAACCCGGGCGAGTGACCGCTCAACGGAGGCCACACTCGTCCAGTATTCGAGGGCGATCTCCAGATAAGACAAGCTCTCAGTGTTCAATGCCGCCACGAGACGGTCGCGCTCATCAGGCGGCCGCATGATTATGGCCTCGGATCATTCCCCGGCGCCCGCGGCGATACGTTCCAGGGCGGCATGGACGCCGCCGACCGAGAGACCTACCTCCTTGCCGATGGCCCGCATGCTGTACCCAGCTTTACGCAGCTGGACAATCTTGCGGTCACGCTTAGGGCCGGTCATGAACTTCACAGCGGGGCGACCCCACGGATACTTAGGTGCAGGCATGGGCTCAGCGTAACCCCAAAACCGGCCCCGACCAGCGATGACACGCCAACCCCCGTGCGCCACAACAGAACTCGTGCACCCGTGATTCATCGAAACAGACTGTCCCTCAACAGCTTTCGGCCACAGCGAACTCGTATCGGCAGCCAGCGCGCTGTATCGCTGGGCCGTATCACCCCATCTGACCAGCAGTTATTTGCTATGTCAGGGGGCCTCGGGAGCGGGATTTCAAAAATCGCGTTCAGGGGAAAGGTGGAGCTCCCCACCAGCAGTGTGGGGCGGCGCTGAGACTTTGCGACCGGTGGGGTGGTCGACCGGTGGGTGGTCGACTGGGCAGTGCAACCCAGGCAGTCCTATTGCGGCTTCTCATGTTGTGGCTGAACAAAGGAACGAAGATGACGGCGAGTCTGATGATCCGGTGTACCGGCCTCGCCGTCGGTGTGTCTGCCTCGCGTGTAGTCGCCTTGCCACTCCACTTGCTCTCCCGCGGCGACCCTCGCTGTCTGCTCGATTTGCTTTGCCGCGTCACGTGAGCGAAGAAAGAACTCATGCTTGCGCTGCAGATCTTCATCAGACTCGATGCGCCTGAGTTCAGGCGCGAACTCTTCAAGCTCGCCTCGGCGCTGCGGGACGATCATGCAGATCGGCTCGTCGACCTCGAATCGCACCGGCATCAGTTTGCGCGTGAGTTTCCAGCTCATGCTGAAAGTCGCGCTTGCCCAGTCGGTTTCGACTATGCCCTCTAACGGACACACGGCATCCTTCGGATAGTTTGCCGGTCCGCGGACCAACAGGTTGTAGCCCGCCGGAGTGCGAAACAGCATCGGCAGATGCCAGGTCAGAATGCCGTTACCGAAATGGCTGAGGGGCAGGAACTGACCGGTGTCGCGCTTATCGGGTGTGATCATCACGTCCACGCCATTTTCCTGACCGATCCACGTAGCGGTGAACGCGCACGGATTGCGCAGCTCCCAGCCGCTTTGGTTAGCGATGAGCATCGGCAAACACCGATTAGGCCAACCTGTACGCGTCTCTGACATCTCTGACATCCACGTCCGGCTAATCGGTGCCGGGGTAATCTGCGGCGCGTTATCACGGGTGATGAACCCGATCAGTGGACGGGCCGACCTGTTGGACTTGTCACTCATCCAATCCTCGATTAGCTGGGGACACCCGTTGCCACAGACGTTAGAATCCCTTCCCCCAGAAACATGGCACACGTCATGCTTCGGCGGCTTCGGCCCGTTAGTAATCCAACGAAGAGTGTACTTACCGCTCGTCGAGGGACGTTGGTAACCGTCTTTGCAAGGCCGTTGCGATGCCACCACGGCGCAGCGAAAGGCTGATCACCGCGTTCAGGCCAGCTCCGCGATGGCGTTGACCCGCGGGATGGCCGTGGCGATTTCGTCGGCGAACTCCCGTCGCCGTTGAGCAATATCCGGGTACTCAAACCCGTCTACCAGCTTGCGATGCCGAGCTAAGCGCAGCGCGGTGTCGAGGGTCTCCAATCAGGTTCAACTCTAGTTCGCGGTGAAGCTGTCAGCGAGTTCGCGTTCATCGCGGTCCCTGGTGACGTACCCGGCTAGCGGGACAACTGTTGGCACCAGAGCGCGCGCTGCCGTCAGGCAATGCGCTACGAGGCAAGAAGCTCTCGCGCTTCCGCGGCAGCCGCGAGCGCAGCGAGCGTGTAGTTACTGATCAACGTAATCAGCTGGATGGGTAGCAACGCGCGAAGCGTCGTTGCTATGGGAACGATGGGAGAGATAGGTAAGTACCTACTTAAGTAAGTACTACCCATATGGGCCTGCCGGAATTCACTGCGGATCACAAGGAATAGCCACCACGCCGAGAAGGCCTCTCACGGTCGGTCTTACGTCGCCTCCGCACGTAGTCAGCAGTGTTGCCGTCCCTGATCCACGCGAACCGGCAGCCGTATTCCACTCCTCCGATGGCGTGGAGGGGGCCGACTCACTTTGTAACGCGCGCCAAACCCGGACGGCTTCATTCATAGGGGTTGATCCACGCGGCATGGCCGAGAAGAAGTCCCAGCGCGCCAAGAACATCTGCGGGACCTGCGCGGTGCTGGACCAGTGCCGGGCGTGGGCGCTGAGCAAATACGAGCGTTATGGCATCTGGGGAGGGCTTTCCGAAGGGGGATTGAAGCTGAGCTGGTGGCCGCTGTCCCGACCGACAGGCCCAGCACCGCGAGCAGCGCAATCCGCACCGCTGAAACGATCTTCTTCATGTCACACCTCCTGCGTCGATTGCGTCTGGGCGCAGAACTGATACGTTTCAACCCAAGGCCCCGCCCGCCAAATTTGACATCGCAAATCTCGAACGTCGGCCTCTAGGGGCTTAACTACGCCTGTCTGGCCGCGCAAAATCGCCAGCCTACCGACCGCCCTGGAGGAGTTCATGCGCAGGAGCGCGTCATGACCGATGCCGCCTGGATGCTCTATACCGCGCAGATGGACAACGTCGAAGGCTGGTTCTATGAGGTCGATGTCGAGCTTCTTCAGCAATCTGCTCGCTTACCAGCAGACCGAGGACATCAAGGGCGACATGCTGGAGATCGGCACATATCAGGGCAAGTCCGCCATCCTGATGGGTTACGGCCTCCGCGACGATGAAGAACTGGTGATCTGCGATTTATTCAGCGCCGTGATGGATCACGCCGACATCCCGCTGAACCGACGCCAGCAGTACTCGGGCCTGGAGCAGCGGCGAGTTCCTGGCCAACTGGGATCGTTTCCACACTCGCCGGCCAACACTTGAAGTCTGCGAATCATCAGAGCTCGATCTCGGAGACCGGGTATTCCGCTTCATCCACATCGACGGTTGTCACAGCTACCAGTGCGTCGCCAAAGACATCAGCCTCGCTGTGACTCACACGGCCAAACGGGGCGTGATCGCGATGGACGATTATCGAGGCGTCGAAACCCCCGGCGTGCCCGCAGCCGTCTGGCAGGCTGTCGACAAAGGCTTGTTGTTCCCCTTCGCGGGGACGTAGATGAAGATCTACGCCTGCACGTCGGCCGCTGATCAGAAGTACTGGTTAGAGCGGGTCCGGAATCGTGGTGAGATCTACGCCTTCCCCGACTTCGAGATGGCAGTCATACAGTAGCGTTATTACGCGGTCGCGTTGCCATTGTCAAAGGCGCGAGGCGGACGGCTTCTTCCAGGAGATCGGCTGCGATGGCAACGCTTTTGGCGGGTGTGGTCATCTGGGTGGCGACCTCACGGGTGCGAGTGACGCAGTGCGGAGTGAGGATGGACCGCAGATCTGCGACCAGCGAATTCAGGGTGGTGTCGAAGAAGGGCCGTCCAATGCCGACTTCCAGTTGGTTGACTGCAGCTGCCCACATCGGCTGATCGACCGAGACTGAAAGGGCCAACGTAGGGATGCGAGCCCGTATGCGTGCGAACGTGGTGCCGGGGCCCCGTGATGGACGACTGCGCGGCAAGCGGGAAAGACGGCGGAGTGGTTCACCGCGCTCACAACCTTTACGTGGTCGAAATGCGGGATGTGGGTCAGATCACTTGAGCCGCTATATATCAACGCCCGCTCGCCTAACTGCTCGCAAGCGGCGATCATCTCGACGAGAGTCAGCGGGAAACGCGACTCGCGCGCTGCTGCGAAGCCGAAGTAGATCGGCGAGGCTCGCGGCAATACACGAAGAGATGTCGTCGGCGCGCCGGCAACTCCAGCGTCAGTCCGCCAACGAAACACTGGAGGCCGTATTTCTCCATTCGGCTGCTAGCCGGGAAAGAAGAGTTCGTCGAAGGCCTGGATTTCCAGCGGAAATATAGGGTTTCATTTCCGAGTTAGTAAAGAGGATGTGAGTAGTGGGAGTTGTTGGTAAGATGAGAGTTTATAGATACGCAGTTGATATGAGTATATTTTTTTATTTTTTTTTTTTTTTTTTTTTTTTTTTTTTTTTTTTTTTTTTTTTTTTTTTTTTTTTTTTTTTTTTTTTTTTTTTTTTTTTTTTTTTTTTTTTTTTTTTTTTTTTTTTTTTTTTTTTTTTTTTTTTTTTTTTTTTTTTTTTTTTTTTTTTTTTTTTTTTTTTTTTTTTTTTTTTTTTTTTTTTTTTTTTTTTTTTTTTTTTTTTTTTTTTTTTTTTTTTTTCCGGGTTGTGTGTGACTGCATGAAGCTTCACCGACTTGACGAAGCTTAATATATCTAGGTGAGACTGCTATGCGTACATCGTGACTTCGTCGCCGCATCTCTTGACTGATGGCGTCGCACGTCTCGATATCACTTCGAGTTCTTAAGTTTGTTAGCACAAATCTCATCGCCGTAACTTAACTCGCGTTGATGTGTGTGTGTATTTTGTTCGCGAGTTGATAAATACGTTGATAACGAAGAGTATCTATATCGTAACTGCTGCGGTGATGGGGTTGATGAGTTATGAGTTTTCTCGTTCGTTAATCTTGGTCGTTGAGTGAGTTTGTTTCGTGTGTGTGCTCTTTAACACTCAGCATCTTAAGCGAATTCATACGTGACTTATTCGATGTAACACAAGTTAAGTTTGTGTATGTTTGTTTGTTGTCGTCTTGATGATATCGTAATAGAACTGAGCATCGTCTGATGTCGTCGAAGCGTTAGCATCTTTTGACGTTTTTGTCGCAGACTAGACGTCAACGACATCTAGACGAGAAATTAGTATTAATCACTCGACGAGCCGTAACTAGCGCAATACTTACACTCCCGGAAAACACACAGCTCACGAACACACTGACGAAACCTCTCGATCTCTATCTCGCGCAAGACATCACCAACTTCCCAAAATAACGCTTTTTGCAATCGCCCGGGTGGTACCGGCGCGAGCTATGTTCACCTGGATGGGTTCGCCTGTCGCCACTGCGGCGAAAGAAGGTCGGCCGCGTTTATGGCACATACCGGGAGATGCGCATTGCGTTACCGTAATCAGCGCAAGATCAGAACAACGCGGAGACATGTAACACCTACCTCAGCGTGTTGAATGAAGCTCCATGAAGAAGGTTCTCGTCACCGGCGGCGCCGGCTTCCTGGGCTCCCACCTGTGCGAGCGGCTGCTGGCTGAGGGCCACGAGGTGCTCTGCGTCGACAACTTCTTCACCGGCTCGCAAGCGACAACGTCGCGCACCTGCTGGGCAATCCGCATGTTCGAGCTGATGCGCCACGACGTGACCTTCCCGCTCTACGTCGAGGTCGACGAGATCTACAACCTCGCCTGCCCGGCCTCGCCGATCCACTACCAGCACGACCCCGTGCAGACGACCAAGACGAGCGTGCACGGCGCGATCAACATGCTGGGCCTGGCCAAGCGGCGTGAAGCGCCAAGATCCTGCAGGCCTCGACCAGCGAGGTCTATGGCGACCCGACCGTCCACCCGCAGACCGAGGACTACTGGGGCAACGTCAACCCGATCGGCACCGCGCTCCTGCTACGACGAAGGCAAGCGCTGCGCCGAGACGCTGTTCTTCGACTACCACCGCCAGCACGGCCTGGACATCAAGGTCGCGCGCATCTTCAACACCTACGGCCCGCGCATGCACCCGGACGACGGCCGCGTGGTGTCGCAACTTCATCGTCCAGGCGCTGCAGCGGCGAGCCGACATCACGATCTACGGCGACGGCAGCCAGACCCGCTCCTTCTGCTACGTCGACGACCTGATCGACGGCGCTGATGCGGCTGATGAACACCGCCGCAAGCGTTCACCGGACCGGTCAACATCGGCAACCCGACGAGTTCACGATGCTCGAACTCGCGAGTTGGTGATCGAGCTGGTCGGCTCTTCGTCCGAGCTGACGTTAGAGGACCAGCCAGTCGACGATCTCGCCAGCGTCGGCCGGACATCGCGTTCGCGCGCCGCGCACTGAGCTGGGAACCTGCGGTGAGACTCGAGGACGGGTTGATGCGAACGATCTCCTACTTCCGTTCAACGCTGTCGGCGTAACGTTGTCTGCGGCCAGCGCGGTCGCGCACCTGGGGCGGGTACATCGAAACACCATTCGGCTCGCGCTAGGTCAGATTCTCGATTACGCCCACATCGTCAAGCCACGTTTTCGAACGGTTCTGGTTCCCGAGCAACTGTCACGCGACCTGCTTGCTCTTCTGCACGAGAACAACGTGCAGGCGTTGTGGCGCAGCTCCGACGGGAACTTCGACTCTTCCCGGCTTGCCTAAAGGCACGCAGGCCGCGCCCTGAGGCTGCGCGACCGTCTGGTCAGTTGATCTGAGCACAAGCGGTCGAAGCCTCGACCATCATGAGTCGTGACGATCGAAAAGGAGAATCCGTGGACGAACGTGCCTCGGTGCAGGCCGCCTCAACCACCTTGCGTACCGTCTTGATCCATATATCGGTGCTGTTGCTCGGCGTAGGCGGCCTGCGGTGGGGCGAGGCGGCAGCGTTGCGGCCCGCCGACATCGACTTCCTGCGCCGCCGCGTCCATCTCCAGCGCAACGCGGTGATGGTGTCAGACGGGTGGTCGTGGGCACGCTCAAGAGCCACAAGGACCGACACCGTAGCGCTCCCGCAGTTCGTGATCGACGCGCTATCCGTCACCGCGGTTAAGCCGATGGCGATTGGTGATCTTGATCGCGCTGCGGACCTTGATGTGGGTTCCGACGGCGTGAGGCGTCCCTGCTCCCACGTAGCTGCGGGCTTTGTCGGGAAGACGTCACGTTCCCGGGTATGCCAATACTACGCCACGTGAGCCCACTGCCTGCCAAGAGCAGCGCGTCTAGGAAGTTCCGCGTGTCCACCACCGTCGGTTCGGCCACCAGATCGGCGACCGCGACCAGTCCAGGCTTCGGAACTGAGGCCATTCGGTCAGTAAGACCACGGCGTCGGCATCCTTCGCAGCCCGATAGGCATCGGGGGCGATGGCGATGCCATCGGTCTCCCCGGGAACGTGCTGCAACACGGCCGGATCGTGGGCCGTCAATTCAACACCGGCGGCTGAGAGGCGGTGCGCCACGACCAAGGCCGGAGAATCACGAAGATCATCGGTGCCGGCCTTGAAGGTCAACCCCAGAAGCCCGACCCGCTTCCCGGACAAGGCACCCCAAGGACATCGGTTATCTGCTCGATAATCCGCGATATGTGCCTGTCATTGCTGTCAATCGTGGCCCCGCAGGACTGGCAAGTCGAGCCCGATGTGATTCGCCGAATACAGCAGGGCAGCAGTGTCTTTGGGCAGACAGGAGCCGCCCCAACCAGGCCCGGGCTCCAGGTACGCGCTGCCGATGCAGGGATCGTGTTTGAGCCCGGCGGTCACCGCGGCGATATTAGCGCCGACGGCTTCGCACAGATCCGCGATCTCGTTGATGAACGACAATCTCATCGCCAAAAAGCTGTTGGCTGCGTACTTCGCCAGCTCGGCGCTGGCGGTGTCCATGTGCACGATTGGGGCGTCGAGGCGAGCATAGAGTCCAGCGATCCGTCCGGCCGCCTCCACACTGCGCGAACCGATCACGATGCGGTCAGGAGTCAGGAAGTCGTCGACTGCTCGACCCTCACGCAGAAATTCAGGGTTTGACACCACCTCGACATCGGGGCGGCTCAAAATACCCGCCAGTCGTTCGGCCGTTCCCACGGGAACAGTCGACTTGACAACAAAAACACAGCCGGGAGCTAGAACGTCCCGGAGCCGCTCTGCGGCCGCATCCACGAACGTCATATCAACCCGGCCGGATTCGCCCATCGCGGTTGGCAGACAAAGAATCACGAACTCCACGTCGGTCAGCACCTCAGCAGAGACGAACCTCAAATGCCCGGTGTGCAAGCCGTCTCGAACGAGCCCCTCAAGTCGCGGCTCCATTATGGTCAAATGGCCGTCACTCAACTGCTGAACCTTGCCCATGTCCACCTCGACGCAGATGACGTGATGGTCCAGCGCCGCAAGGCAGGCCGCTGACGTCAGGCCTACGTAGCCCGCGCCCAGCACGGCGATCCGCGCCATACTCGGTCTCCCCACTGGCTCGCGAACTTGCCGGCCCCTGAACACAACGAACGACAGCGACGTCCACACACCGCGAGTGGGGCTGGAAGGTCATAGTCTTGCAGTTCGTACCTTGATCGCGGGATCGGCGCCGACCATCTCGGCCACGCACACGTGTCGATGACCCAAAACGTGTACATGACAAGAGGTCGCGTGCATACACAGGTCGCCGAGCTGCTGGATCGCACCGTTGCTGGACGCGATGAGTCTGCGGCCATTTCCGGTGAATAAACGGTGACCGGCGCTTGTTGGGCGATCTGAAAATGCCCTCTGACCTGCTCCCCCGGGAGGACTCGAACCTCCAACCCTTCGGTTAACAGCCGAACGCTCTGCCAATTGAGCTACAGGGGATTACCCGGTCCGCGCGCGTTGGCGCAGATTGCGGGACGACTCTAGCGTACTGGCCTACCCGCACCCAACTAGAGGGAGCAGCCACCCATTGCGCAGCTAGCGGGATCGGGCGCACCCACCCTGCCGCGTGAGGCAGGATGGAACCATCGATCGTCGGGAGGAACGCTTTGATCCGGTATGTCGTGGTGCTTGGACTGGGTTACGTGCTGGGCTCGAGAGCCGGGCGTCGCCGATACGAGCAGATCGCCGGCACCTGTCGCGCGCTGACCAGCAGTCCCGTGGCCAAGTCGATGATCGAAGGGGGGCGCCGCAAGATCGCGAATCGGATCTCACCCGACACCGGCTTTGTGACCCTGGCCGAGATCGACGACCAAACAGCCATTGTCGAGCGGCCGGCCGACGGAGCCCTTACACCGTCAAATCGTCGCCGCTAGCCTGCTCCAACAAGCTGCGCCGGTATGCCTCCATCGCGACCAGGTCACCGAATAACGCGTGATACTCGTCGCCCTGTTCGATCGGCGACATGCGCTGCAACTTGGACTTCACTTCGGCGATCTGCCGGCCCATCCACACCTCCTGCAGCCGAGCCAGGACGCCGGCGATATACCGCGGCAGTTTCTCGTCGTCGACCTGGATGCTCTCCACACCGAGCTCGCTGATCAGGCCCGCCGTCAGGGCCGACGGGGCCTGCTGGCGCACCGCATCGATCCACTGCGCCCCGATAACACCGCTCGATGTACCACCGGCCGCGTCGATGGCCGCGCGGACGGCCGCATACCCGGGGTGAGTGAAGCTCTCGACGGTCAGCGTGTCGAATACCGGCCCGGCCAACGCCGGGTACTGCAACGCCGACTTGAGTGCCTCGCGCTGCGGCCACAGGGTTGGGTCACGCGGGTCTGGACGAGTGGCGGCAGGTTGGGCCGGGGCCGCGGCACGGGGCTGCTGCGCGACGCGGCGGGGGGCATTTGATCCCGAGCCGCCCCGGACCGCGGCCTTGGACCTTTTGGCCTGACTACGCACCCGGTCAATGACTTGTGCAACATCGTCCCAGCCGACCCAGCCGGCGAGTTGGCGGGCGTACTCGTCGCGCAGCGTTGGGTCCTTGATCTGGCCCACCATGGGTACGCAGCGGCGCAGCGCGGCGACCCTGCCCTCGGCGCTATCCAGGTCCATCTCGGCAATCGCGGTGCGTATCGCGAACTCGAACAATGGGGTTCGCCGCGCCACCAGGTCGCGCAGCGCGCCGTCGCCGGACTTCAGCCGCAGGTCGCAGGGATCCATGCCGTCCGGGGCCACCGCAACAAAGGACTGGCCCGCCAAGTTCTGCTCGCCGTCGAAGGCCTTGATTGCGGCGGCGCGGCCGGCCGCATCGCCGTCGAAAACGTAAATCAATTCGCCGCGGAAGAAACTGTCGTCCATCATCAGCCGGCGCAGCATGGCCAGATGCTCGTCGCCGAATGCGGTGCCGCACGACGCAACAGCGGTGGTGACCCCGGCCAGATGCATCGCCATCACGTCGGTGTAGCCCTCGACGACAACCGCCTGGTGCCCCTTGGCGATGTCGCGTTTGGCCAAGTCGATGCCGAACAGCACCGACGACTTCTTGTACAGCAGCGTCTCGGGTGTATTGATGTACTTGGCTTCCATCGGATCGTCGTCGAACAGCCGCCGGGCGCCGAAACCAATCACTTCGCCGGCCGATGTGCGGATGGGCCACAGCAGCCGCCGGTGAAAGCGGTCTATCGGGCCGCGGCGCCCCTGCCGCGACAGGCCGGCTGCTTCCAGCTCTTTGAATTCGAACCCCTTGCGCTGCAGATGTTTTGTCAGTGAGTCCCAGCCGGACGGCGCGAATCCGCAGCCGAAGTGATGAGCCGCCTCGGCGCCGAAGTTCCGCTCTGTCAGATATTGGCGGGCCGGTGCTGCCTCGTCGGATTCCAGCTCCGCCGCATAGAACTCCGCCGCGGCCGCGTTGGCCGCGATGAGCCTGCTGCGACTACCGCGGTCGCGCTGCACGCTGGTCGCCGGGCCGGTGTAACTGATGGTGTGTCCGATCCGGTCGGCGAGCAGTTCAACCGCCTCGACGAAGGTGACATGTTCGATCTTCTGGACGAACGCGTACACGTCGCCGCCTTCGCCACAGCCGAAGCAGTGGAAGTGGCCGTGGTTGGGGCGGACATGAAACGACGGTGACTTTTCGTCGTGAAATGGACACAGGCCCTTGAGCGAATCGGCACCAGCGCGCCGCAATTGGACGTAATCGCCGACGACTTCCTCGATGTGGACCCGCTCGCGGATGGCGGCGATATCGCGATCGGGAATCCGGCCCCGGCCCCTGGGACGGCCATCATCCTCCCCCGCACGTGGGCGTTGGCCCCACGAACCGGCCGGGCTTGACATCGGCTCAGTCTAAGCGCTGAGTTGGGCGGCTAGCCGGTACCGATGACGCCGCATGCGACCCGCTCCATCGCGTTGTCGCTGTATTCGGCGCCGTGCACCATCAACGCAGTCTTGTTACCTGCCAACAGATCGTCCCTGGTGAACGCATCGGTGGTGGTGACCAGGTAAGCCGAGCCATCCTGACGCACCTCAAGCGACGTCAGATCGCCACTTTCCGGCTTGCCGGTATGTCCGGGCGCCTGGTAATGACCGCCGGCGGACAAGAAGTTGCCGGGCGGACCGCCGGTCGGGGCGACCGAGTTGGGCTCGCATTTGCCGATTTCATGGACGTGCATGCCGTGGAAGCCGGGTGCCAGGACGCCGGTCGCCACCGTCTTCACGGTGACAGTCACATACCCGCCGGTGAAATCGAAGGTCGCCGTGGCCACGGAGCGGCCATCAGGCGTCTTCAGTTGCGCGCTGAGCGATTCGCCACCGGGTGCCGGGCTGGTCGTCTCGCCTGACGACGTCGGTGCGGCGCTCTTCACCGGAGGGGTAGTGCCCGCCTGGCTGCTCGCATGCTGAGGTGAGCTGCAGGCGGTCATGGCGACGATGGGAAAGGTTAGCAAGAGGGCAGCAACGGCAGTGGGCTTGGCCATGCCCGGAAGCTTAGCTGCCGTCGCTACGATCAATCCGCCAGCCTTTCTGCTCTGGCTTACGTCACTGCCGAAATGCGTAAGAAGTCCCCGACACCACACCTCGCAACCGCGGTGTTCAGGTTTGTAAGGCTGGGCATTCACCGATTGGCCGCGAGAGTGCGCATCAGTGTGACGGCGAATTCTGCAGCATGAGTCATGCACCCGAGGTGGCCGCCGGGCAGTTCCGTCAGCTGCCGATCAAGTCTTGTGCTCACTTCGAGAGCGGCCTGGTGTGCCGGGTAGCCGCGCGACTCTGTTCCGGCCGCCGGCAACACCCGCTCAGCGTGCGTGGCCAGAGTATCCCAGTCGAGTACCGCCGCCGGATATTGCCGCAGCTCGTGCTCGAACCAATAGACCACGTTGGCACGAGCCTGGTCGCCGCGGTCAAGGCTCATCGCCCGGGCCATGGCCTGTCGATCTATCTCGGCGAAGGCGCGTGACCGAAAGAGATCCAGCGCGGGTTCAACCCCGGAGCGCCGGTAAAGCTCATACACCTCGGTAAAAAACCGAAGCCAAACCTGCCCGTCCGGAAGGTAGCGCACGGCCGGCGGCTCGAACGGAACAAGCGTGTCCACCACCGCGGGGTGGCGCGCCAGAACTTCACACGCAACGATCCCGCCCGAACTGGCGCCGAGCACAATCGCCGGCTGGTCACCGAGGTTTTCAACCAGGCGCCGCAGGTCATCGGCGTCGGTTTGCAATCGATGCAAATCAGCCTGCGCACCGTCGAGCCGGCTGCGGGAAAAGCCGCGCCGATCGTAGAGAATTACGCTGTAGTGGGCGGCCAGGTGCGTTGTCACGGCGCGGAATCCCTCCGCTGTGCCACTGGCCCCGGGAATCAGCATCAAGAGCGGTCCGCTGCCATGAATTTCGTAATAGAGGGAAGCCCCGGGAACATCAAGAACGGTCATCTGCGATTTCCTTTTCCGCGGTTCCTGCGAGAGGCAATCGCTTCACGCAACAGCGATTTGTCCTTGCTTATCGTCTGCCGGCTAACCCGCTTGGATCCGCTCCAGCCGGCCCTCGGTATACGAGGCGATCTGATCGACGATGACCCGTAACCGAGCGCGGTCGTCGGCCGCGGTGATGAACGCCGCGGCAAAGACCGGATCGAGCGTTCGGGGCGCCCCGGAGTACAGCCAGTGCGCCACCTGGTGGATACGTTCGCGCTGCCGGGCCTGGGTTTCCAGATGCCGCGGGTCGGACATGATGAACTGCAGCGCCAGGATTTTCAGCAAGGCGACCTCAGCACGCACCAGATCGGGCACCTGCAAGTCGGCCCGGTAGCGCACCAGCGGCCCGGGACCAGCCGCCGCACGCGTGGTGGCAATGGCGGCCGAGGCGAACCTGCCCACCAATTCACTGGTCAATTGCTTGAGCGCGACCGACGCTGCCAATGTGGCGTCGTACTTGCCGACCGCGGCGACCACCGGCAGACCCGACAACCGTCGGGCGGCTGCCATGAAATCGTCGGCACTCACCCGGGAGAATTCGCTCTCCCCCAGTTTGGCCAGCGCGGCCGCCTCGTCGTCGTCGGCGAGCACGCGCAAGTCGATGCGTTGCGAAACGACGCCGTCCTCGACGTCATGCACCGAATATGCGACATCGTCGGCCCAGTCCATCACCTGTGCCTCCAGGCACATCCGGCCTTCCGGCGCACGTGCGCGAACCCAGGCCGCCGGCTCCCGGTCCTCTTCGTAAAAGCCGAACTTGCGTCGCTCTTTACCACGGGTCCACGGATACTTGGTGACCGCGTCCAGGGATGCGCGAGTCAAGTTCAGTCCCGCGCTATTGCCTTGCTCATCAAGCACTTTGGGCTCAAGGCTGGTCAGGATGTGGAAATTCTGGGCATTGCCCTCGAAACCGCCAAACATGGCTGCGACCTCATCGAGCGCGCGCTCGCCGTTGTGCCCGTACGGCGGGTGCCCGATGTCGTGGGCCAGACCGGCCAGCTCGACCAGGTCGAGGTCGCAGCCCAACCCGACCGCCATTCCCCGCCCGATCTGGGCAACTTCCAGCGAGTGCGTCAACCGCGTGCGCGGTGTGTCACCTTCACGAGGTCCGACAACCTGCGTCTTGTCGGCCAATCGGCGCAGCGCGGCGCTGTGCAATACCCGGGCCCGGTCCCGGGCGAAGTCGGTTCGGTGCTGACCCTCCGTACCCGGCAGACCCGCAGTCTTCGGCGCTTCGCGTACCCGCCGCTGACGGTCGAAGTCGTCGTAAGGGTCGTGCCGGTTCGTGATCACCGACGCACAGTCTGCCAGGGAATGCCGAGCGAGGTCCGGCTCCACCTCACGCCTGCTGGCGTGCATCGTCGCCGGGCTACATTGACCTCATGCGCACTGCTCGCCTGCTCGGCGTGATCGGGACGATCCTCACGGTTGGTCTCAGCGGGGGACTGCTGCTGGCACCGCCCGCCGGCGCGCAACCACCGTTCCGGCTGGCGGATTACGTCACCGACAACGCGGGAATCCTGTCGGACTCCGGTCGAGCGGCGGTCACGTCGGCCGTCGACAAGCTGTATACGGATCGCCACATCCGGCTGTGGGTTGTCTACGTCGACAACTTCTCCGGGCAGAGCGCGGTGAACTGGGCACAGCGCACCATGCGCACCAGCGACTTAGGCGACTATGACGCGCTGCTGGCCGTCGCCACCACCGGCCGTGCATATGCCTTCCTGGTGCCGCCCACCGTCAAGAGCGTCAACGCAAGTCAGGTCGACGACCTGCGGCACAACAAAATCGAACCTGCCCTGCACAACGGCGACTGGAGCGGTGCCGCAGTTGCGGCGGCCAACGGACTCGACACGTCGCCCGGTTCGTCAAGTCGGGTGATACTGCTGGTCGCGCTGGCGGTCATCCTCATCGCGGTGGTGGCGCTGCTGTCGGTGATGCGCTATCGCGGACGGCGGCGGCGGGCCGCCGCTTTGGCCGCGGCCCGGCGAGTCGACCCCACCGACGTCAATGCACTGGCCGCCGTGCCGCTGCAGGCCCTCGATGACCTTTCGCGCTCGCTGGTGGTGGGTGTCGACAATGCGTTGCGCACCAGCTCCAACGAACTCGACCTGACGATCGCCGAGTTCGGCGAAGAACGGACCCAACCGTTCACCCAGGCCGTGAATAGCGCCAAAGCTGCTCTGTCCCAAGCGTTCACCATCCGCCAACAACTTGACGACAACACGCCCGAGGCGCCCGCTCAGCGCCGCGAGCTGCTCACCCAGGTAATCGTGTCGGCAGCGCGCGCCGACCGCGAGCTGGAGTCGCAGACCGAGGCGTTCGAGAAACTGCGTGATTTGGTGATCAACGCCCCGTCGCGGCTCGACGCGCTGACCCAGCAGTACGTGGAACTCACCACCCACATAGCCCCGGCAGAACAGCGGCTGGCTGAGCTGCACAACGAATTCGATGCTGCCGCACTGACTTCGGTGTCCGGCAATGTCGCGGCCGCCAAGGAGCGGCTGGCGTTCGCGGACCGCAACCTCAGCACCGCCCAGGAAACGGCCGCCCAGCCTGTCGGTGGACAGCAAGCCGGTCTGGTGGATGCCGTCCGTGCCGCCGAGTCAGCGCTCGGGCAAGCGCGTGCGTTGCTCGACGCGGTGGACAACGCGGCCAGTGACATCCAGCACGCCGTTGACCGGCTGCCGTCGGTCATGGCCGACATTCAAAGAGACATCAAGCGCGCAGGCGAGCTACTGCAGAAAACAGAGAACACCAAATATGCGCATACCGGCGAACTGCTCGCGGCCCGCGATGCGGCCGCCAGAGCCGTCGACAGCGCGCGTGGCGGTGCCTCCACCGATCCGCTGGGCGCGTTTGGCCAGCTGACCAAGGCCGATGCCGACCTCAACGGCCTACTCGCCAGACTGGCCCAAGAGCAGGCCACCGCCGAGCAGCTCAACCGGTCATTGGAGCAGGCATTGTTCACCGCGGAATCACGGGTGCGTGCAGTCTCCGACTACATTGACACGCGGCGGGGCAGCATTGGCCCCGAAGCGCGTACCCGGCTCGCCGAGGCGAAACGCCACCTCCAAGCCGCACAGGACAAAAGATCGACCAACCTGACGGAAGCGATCGCCCACGCCAATGCGGCCTCGACGCTGGCCGCCAACGCGCAGTCGCTGGCTAATGACGATGTGCAATCGGCTCAGCGCGCCTATACCCGCCGCGGGGGCAGTGACATGGGTGCGATGCTCGGCGGAATCATCATCGGCGACCTCCTCAGAGGAGGCATGCGGGGCGGATTCGGCGGCTGGAGCCCGACGTCGTTCGGCGGCTCGTCCGGGGGCTCATCCAACGGCGGCTTCATGGGAGGCGGCGGCCGATTCTGAGCCACCCACCCAATCGTGCGGGCCTCGTCCTCCACCGTCTGCGCATGAGCCTAGAAGCGGCCCGCCATCGCCCGCACCTCGTGCGGGCGAGTCATGAAAAGTGTTGCCGTGGTGGCTGTCTCTTACTGGACTGACTGCTTGGCGTGTCATCCAGATTTACGCTGTGGTCGTCGGCTACGGGATACCGGAGCCGGCGATCACGTCTGAAACCCGACATTCTCCCCGTCTCTCAACCGGCCGCCGGGGAATGCGGTATCACGCTCCCAGTCCGCGATATTTCGAAGCGACGTTCGGTTTCGCCTTCCCACCGGCTCCATTGTCTGCACTCATCGACGCCGTCCGCGGCCACTGCTGAATTCGGCACGTCGGCCTCATTATCGTCATCGGCGGCCGCTTCCGGCTTCGGTGCCCAATGGTCATAGTCGTCCGGCGGAACGGCCACACCCCACTTGAGCGGAACCGACAAGCCACCGAGCATCCCGGACTCACCCCGAACCGCCGACACCGTGTCGTCTGGCAACGGCGGACCAAGAGGCAAAAGCATATTGCCCCCTTCCACAGCCGATCTCTCTAACGTTCGGACGCTGTGGCGAACCTAACAACACCAAGCAATTCACATCTTAAGCCAACATGAGGACAATATTCCGGAATTATCGATTTTGCTCTTTTCAACTTGGGGCATCCAGCCACGGGCGGAAGCCATGACCGGATTGAGATCCGCCCAGCACTGTGCTGGAGGAAATCCAAAGTCATTGTTGCACAACGTATTTGCGACAAGCGGTGGTCCACGGATCGGGCGGCGGGCCCAGGTTCTGAGCCGAGAATCCGTTAGGCGAGGCTGCCGTCACTCACCGGGCTCATCGCATCCGGCTTAGCTCGTTCGGGCATCAAGGCCGGTCGGTGGGCGTTCGGTGACATGACGCGACACACGAATTTCCGCTTTGCGGATGCAGGGTTCTTCGCCGGGTAGCCACCACACAACCAAAATTCCGGCCACGCGCCGCGACGCATCGCGGGCGCGGGCCCACTACACCAGCTCCGTCGCCCTATCCGCCCCGGGTTCGCGGCACCACTCTGGGCCGAGACTGCACCACATGCGGATTCTCCCCGCCGCGGCGCGTCCCGTCGGGCTTGCCGCGCTGGTCGCCCCTACCACCCATCGCCATAGGCATCGTCTGCGTAGCACCGGTAGGTGCAGCCGCAACCGTAATCGGCATTTCGCTACCCAGGCCCGACATCGCGGAACTCGCCATGTAAGCCGGCATCGGCATCGACCCTTGCCACGTCGGCGGCACCGAAATCGCCCCCACCAACCGCGCGGTGCCCAAACCTGCCGACGTGGCGCCCAGCCCTCCCAGCGGCTGCAGCCCATAGGCGGCGCTGCCAGCGACGTTCGGGGCCTCCGCAGCCAGGTTTGTGGCACCAGCCAGCGCTGGAGCCGCAGGACCAGCACCTTGGGCCAGCACCATCATCGGCGACATCAGCGCACTCGCCGGATACATTCCGATCTGGGCCACTGACATCACTGTCGACACCGGCGCCGACGAGACCAGCGACGACACCGACGACAGCGCAGGAGCAATTGCCCCAACGAACGACTGCACCGGCGAAGCCAATGCGGCCCCGAATGCCGACACCGCCCCGGCGGCCTGCGACGCCAGATTCGTCAGCGGCGTCGTCACCAACCCCACCAAGCCCGCCAAAATCCCCGGCGGCGCGCTGAACGATGGCAACGTCGCCGCCACCGAACTCGCCCCGGCGTGATAGCCCACCATCGCGGCCACATCCTGGACCCACATCTCCAGGTACTCGAGCTCAGTCATCGCGATCGCCGGCGTGTTCTGACCCAAGAAGTTCGTCGCGATTAACGACATCAACCGGACACGATTCGCATACACCGCCGGTGTAGGCACAGTCGCCAACAACGCAGATTCAAACGCCGTCGCCGCCGCCCGAGCCTGAGCGGCCGCAGCCTCGGCCTGCCCCGCCGCGTCGCTCAACCATTGCACGTACGGCATCGCCGCCGTTGCCATCGACACCGACGAAGGACCCGACCACGCACCACTGGCCAACTCCGAAACGACCGAGTTAAACGACGACGCCGCACCCCACAAATCCGCCGCCAACCCGTCCCAGGCCGTTGCCGCCGTTAACAATGGGCCGGACCCGGCACCACCAAACATCAACGCCGAGTTGATCTCGGGGGGAAAGAAAATAAAAGCAGGAATCATCACATCCCCAACCAACCGACCGCGTCAACGGCTCCTACAACCACACGTAACCCGACACCCCGCGGCGACCGCTACCTGCCCAGCACGAGGGCTGGATCGTAAGGAAATCGCGCGCCGAAAACCCGGGCTTTATCCAAACCTTATCCCCAAACTCGGCGGGATGGACGCACGAATTCTCTACGCCGGTTACCAGACACCTGTCCAGACAACTGGTCAGACAATTTAAAGACGAAGCGGTACGAGTGCCGTTTAGCAGCCTTTGAGCCGCGGCGCCAGATAATCAGCCACGGCATTCATCGCGACTCGCTCCTGCGTCATGTCGTCGCGCCGGCGTACCGTGACGGCGTTGTCCTCGAGTGAATCGAAATCCACCGTCACACAGAAGGGCGTCCCAACCTCGTCCTGGCGCCGATAGCGTCGCCCGATGGCGCCGGCGTCGTCGAATTCGATGTTCCAGCATTTGCGTAATTCAGCAGCCAAGTCACGAGCCTTGGGACTCAAGTCGGCGTGCCGGGATAGCGGCAGCACCGCGGCCTTGACCGGTGCCAGCCGCGGATCCAGCCGAAGCAGCGTGCGCTTCTCCATCGCGCCCTTGGCGTTAGGGGCTTGGTCCTCGGTGTAGGCATCGATCAAGAACGCCATGAACGACCGAGTCAAACCGGCTGCCGGTTCTATGACATACGGGATGTACCGCGTGTCGGTGCCTTGGTCGTAGAACGACAGGTCGACGCCGGAATGTTTTGAGTGCGTCGATAAGTCGAAATCGGTTCGGTTGGCGACACCTTCCAGCTCGCCCCACGGGTTGCCGGCAAAGCCGAACTTATACTCGATGTCGACGGTGCGGTCGGAGTAGTGCGAGAGCTTGTCGGGGGGGTGTTCCAACAACCGCAGATTCTCCGGATTGATACCCAGCTCGACATACCATTGCAGCCGGGTGTCGATCCAATACTGATGCCATTCCTTCGCGGTCGACGGGTCAACAAAGAACTCCATTTCCATTTGCTCAAACTCGCGGGTTCGGAAAATGAAGTTGCCTGGGGTGATCTCGTTGCGAAAACTCTTGCCGATCTGGCCTATACCGAACGGTGGCTTGCGGCGAGCCGTCGTCACCACGTTGGCAAAGTTGATGAAGATGCCCTGCGCGGTCTCCGGACGTAGATAGTGCAAGCCCTCCTCGGTCTCGATCGGTCCGAGGTAGGTCTTGAGCATCATGTTGAACTCGCGCGGCTCGGTCCACTGCCCGGGCTCGCCGGTATCGGGGTCGCGGATGTCGGCCAGCCCGTTGGGCGGCGGCTGCCCGTGTTTGGCTTCGTAGGCCTCGATGAGATGGTCGGCGCGGTAGCGCTTATGGGTGATCAACGACTCGACCAGTGGGTCGTGGAAGACCTCGACGTGGCCGGAGGCCACCCACACCTGCCGAGGCAAAATGATCGACGAATCGATGCCCACGACGTCGTCGCGCCCGGTGACCACCGAGCGCCACCACTGGCGTTTGATGTTCTCTTTGAGTTCCACGCCCAGCGGGCCGTAATCCCACGCCGATCGTGTGCCGCCGTAGATCTCGCCCGAGGGATAGACGAAGCCGCGCCGTTTGGCCAGGTTGACTACGGTGTCGATGACGGACGCCACGGGGTGGTGCACTCCCTTTCCGGGTCTGGGCGGACACGTGCGGCGGTCAACCGCTGTGCGCAGAGCATCAGTCATGGTAGCGATCGGCGCCGCGGTCTTTGACATGCGTCATCATGCATGTGACAGTGGAAGGCAGCCGATCGCGATACCTAGCGGCGGGCACTTCCCACTACCTGGCGCTTCTCGAGGTGATGACTCTCTCCCATGGCGATGTCCCCCTCAACGCCGACCACTGCCGATGGCGACATGGGATCGGACCTGAGCGTGGTTGCCCACGAGCACAGCGAAACTGGGTCCGGCGGACACTCCGCACTGGCCGAGTACCCTGTCCCGCCGCCGCGAGAAATTCTCGACGCCGCCGGTGAGCTGTTGCGTGCGCTGGCCGCTCCCGTGCGGATCGCCATCGTGCTGCAATTGCGTGAGTCTCACCGCTGCGTGCACGAGCTGGTCGACGCGCTTGGCGTGCCGCAGCCACTGGTCAGCCAACATCTGAAAATTCTCAAGGCGGCCGGCGTGGTCGCCGGGGAGCGATCCGGCCGCGAAGTGCTTTACCGGCTTGCTGACCATCACCTTGCGCACATCGTCGTGGACGCCGTCGCGCACGCCAGCGAGGACACGCCGTGACGACCGCCGGCGACGATGCAGTGGGGGCACCGCCCGCTTGCGGGGGACGAAGCGATGAGAAGGAGCGGCGCTTATGACCGGAGCCAGCGTCCGGTCCACCCGTCAGCGGGCGGCGATTTCCACCCTGTTGGAGACGCTCGACGAGTTCCGCTCGGCCCAAGAGCTGCACGACGAGCTACGCCGCCGCGGCGAGAACATCGGGCTGACCACCGTCTACCGGACGCTGCAGTCGATGGCAGCGGCGGGAATGGTCGACACGCTGCGCACCGACACCGGCGAGTCGGTCTACCGCCTGTGCTCGGAGCACCATCACCACCATCTGGTGTGCCGCAGTTGTGGTTCCACGATCGAGGTGGGCGACCACGAGGTTGAGCAGTGGGCGGCGGAAGTGGCCGCCAAACATGGCTTCTCCGACGTCAGCCACACCATCGAGATCTTCGGCACTTGCTCAGAATGTAGGTCCTGACCGCCGGGTTCACGAGGTCAACGCGCGACGTATCTGGGCGCCCGTGTCGAGCACCAACAGGATCAGGGTGCGCAGGGCGTCGTCGGTCAGGCCGCCGCCGGGAAAGTTATAGCGCAGCATCACGTCGGCGCTTTTGGATGCACTCTTGCCCGAGTTGCGCTGCACGGCCTTCTCATTGATCTTCTCGACCAGCGTCACGCTGCCGAAGTTGCTGTCGCGGGCCTGCTTGGCTACCTGGTCGCTGACCTTCTTGGTCAGCGACAGATCCCACGCCAATATCTGGGTGAGCGACACCAAGTCGAGGTCCTCGGCGATGTTCACCACCCGCACCGACGCAATGGTGCCGGCATGGCGCACCGTTAGCGCCCCGTCGGGTTCCTCCTCGACCGGAAGGACTTCGCCGAGTATCGATGCCAGACGCTCCTGCAGGGATGGCACTAGGCGCTCCCGAACCTTCGATTGCGAGACGCGTATTCCTCGCAGGCCGCCCACAAGTCGCGGCGGTCGTAGTCGGGCCACAGCTTGTCGGAGAAGATGTACTCGGCGTACGCCGCCTGCCACAACATGAAATTGCTGGACCGCTTCTCCCCCGAGGTCCGCAGCAACAGGTCTACATCGGGTATGTCGGGCCGCTGCAGATGGCGGGAAATTGTCGACTCAGTTACCCGCTCCGGGTCCAGCTGGCCAGCCGCGGCCAGACGAGCGATTTCCCTTGTGGCTTCCGCTATTTCGGTGCGGCCACCGTAGTTCACACAGTAATTGATCGTGATGACGTCATTGCCCGCCGTCATGGCCTCCGCGATTGCCAATTCATTGATGACACTGCGCCACAGGCGTGGCCGTGAACCCACCCATCGGATCCGGACCCCCATCGCCTTGAGGTTCTCGCGGCGCCGTCGCACGACGTCGCGGTTGAAACCCATGAGGAAGCGCACTTCCTCGGGAGAACGCTTCCAGTTCTCCGTGGAGAAGGCGTAGAGACTCAGCCACTTGATTCCGAGTTCGATTGCCCCGCAAACGATGTCAATCACTACCGCCTCGCCCATCTTGTGGCCCTCCACCCGTGGCAGTCCGCGTTGGGTGGCCCAGCGACCATTGCCGTCCATCACGATGGCGACATGAACGGGCAATCGGTCGGCGGCAATCCGGGGTGCAGCTGCTTTCGAAATGTGCTGCGGCGGCCGGCACGGACCACCGTCGGCGGACGGCGGCAGCTCAGGAAAGACAACTGGCCAGGTCGACTTGTCGGGAAAGACCGGGTAGTCGTCGGGCGCGGGGGGCAGCTGCGGGAAGTCGGCCGACTTCGGCGTGCGCTCGGCCTTCCAACCAGAGCCACCGACCCGGACCTTAGCCACAGTCCGTATCCTGCCCGATCAGCGCTGCGCGCCGTTCGGCGATTGTGCGGTCGACGTGATACGTCCGTTCTACCAGTGGCAACGTTTTGAGCTGCCGTTCCAGATGCCATTGCAGGTGCGCAGCCACCAATCCGCTGACGTAGCTGCGGTGCGATTGCGGCGCCTTTTCGGCGAACTCCCAATCGCCGTCGTGCAGCGCGGACATCAGATCCAGCACACCCGGCGGCGGTGTCGTCGAACCGGCCGGACGGCAGTGTGTACAGACGCTGCCCCCGGCGCCGACGTGAAACGCCCGATGCGGACCAGGTGTGGCGCAACGGGCGCACTCGTTCAACGCCGGCGCCCATCCGGCAATGCCCATGGCACGCAGCAGATAGGCGTCCAGCAACAGGTCCCGGGACCGGTGGCCGTCGGCCACCGCCCGCAACGCGCTCACCGTGAGCCGGTGTAGGGCCGGAGCGGGTGCCCGCTCCTCACCGGCGAGGCGTTCGGCGGTTTCCAGCATCGCGCACCCGCAGGTATAGCGGCCGTAGTCGTTGACGATGTCGGTGGCGAACGCGTCAATCGAGACAACCTGGGTGACGATGTCGAGGTTGCGGCCGGGGTGCAGTTGCGCGTCGATGTGCGCGAACGGTTCCAGTCGTGCGCCGAATTTGCTACGGGTGCGACGAACACCCTTGGCCACCGCACGAACCAGCCCGTGATCGCGGGTCAGAAGGGTGACGATCCGGTCGGCTTCGCCGAGCTTGTGCTGGCGTAGCACCACCGCCCGATCCCGATACAGCCGCATCACAACAGTTTCGCACCCCACCGCGACATCGAAGGTATCCGCGCCGTTAGTCTCGTACCCCGTGGTTGGCGCTTCTGGGTCCGGTCCTGGATCCACTTTCGGATCCGGCAGCCAGCGCCTGCCGACGCTCACTGACCTGCTCTATCAGCTAGCCAGCCGGGCAGTGACTTCCGTCACACTCGTGCGCCGTTCCCTGCACGCCATCCATGCGAGCCAGTCCACGTTGAACGCCTTCCGAGTGGTGCTCACCGAGTCTGCGCTGGCCGACGCGGCCGAGGCCGATAGGCGGCGAGCGGCCGGTGACATGGCGCCGTTGCTGGGCATCCCGATCGCGGTCAAAGACGACGTCGACGTTGCTGGAGTGCCAACCGCCTTCGGTACCGAGGGATATGTCGCGCCCGCTACCCACGATGCCGAGGTGGTTCGCCGTCTGAAAGCGGCCGGCGCGGTAATCGTCGGCAAGACCAACACCTGCGAACTGGGCCAGTGGCCGTTCACCAGCGGACCCGGATTCGGACACACCCGCAATCCCTGGTCGCGTCGGCATACCCCGGGCGGATCGTCGGGCGGTAGCGCGGTCGCGGTGGCCGCGGGCCTGGTCACCGCCGCTATCGGCTCCGACGGTGCCGGCAGCATCCGCGTCCCCGCCGCGTGGACGCACCTGGTGGGAATCAAGCCGCAGCGCGGCCGCATCTCCACCTGGCCGTTGCCGGAGGCGTTCAACGGCATCGCGGTCAACGGCGTGCTGGCCCGCACGGTGGCCGATGCGGCGCTGGTGCTCGACGCCGCGTCCGGCAACGTCGAGGGCGACCGGCACAAACCGCCCCCGATGACGGCATCCGACTACGTCGGCATAGCACCCGGTCCGCTGAACATCGCGCTATCAACCCGGTTCCCTTACACCGGTTTTCGGGCCAAATTGCACCCCGAGATCCTGGCCGCGACACGAGCGGTGGCCAAGCAACTCGAGCTGCTCGGCCACACCGTGGTTTCCGGCAACCCGGACTACGGACTGCGGTTGTCATGGGACTTTCTCGCCCGGTCCACCGCGGGCCTGCGGGACTGGGAGGAGCGGCTGGGCGACGGGGTCATCCTGGACCCCCGCACCGTGTCCAATCTTCGCATGGGCCACGTGCTGGGACAGGCGATTCTGCGCAGCGCACGGCGCCACGAAGCCGCCGACCAGCATCGGGTGGGCTCGATCTTCGACATCGTCGATGTGGTGTTGGCACCGACCACTGCGCAGCCACCGCCGTTGGCGCGCGCCTTCGACCGGTTGAGCGGCTTCGGTACCGACCGCGCCATGATCGCCGCATGCCCATTGACCTTTCCGTGGAACGTGCTGGGCTGGCCCTCCATCAACGTGCCGGCAGGGTTCACCTCGGAAGGTTTACCGATCGGTGTGCAGCTGATGGGGCCGGCAAACAGCGAGGGCATGCTGATCTCGCTGGCCGCGGAGCTGGAGGCCGTTTGCGGCTGGGCGACCAAGCAGCCAACGGTGTGGTGGACCTGACAGGGAAGCCAAAACGTTGCCTGGGCCGCGGGCGCTAAAACCCTAGTCGACCAAGCTGTTTAGGGTCGCTCTGCCAGTTCTTGGCGACCTTGACGCGCAAGTCGAGGTAGATCTTGGTGCCCAGCAGCTTCTCGATCGGGCCGCGCGCCGCGGTGCCCACTTCCCGCAGCCGGGCGCCACCTTTGCCGATGATGATTCCCTTCTGGCTGTCCCGCTCGACGTAGAGCACCGCGTGCACGTCGATCAGGTCGTCGCGCCCCTCCCGCGGGTTGACCTCGTCGATGACCACCGCCAACGAATGTGGCAGCTCGTCGCGAACTCCCTCGAGGGCGGCCTCGCGGATGAGCTCGGCCATCAGAACCTCCTCGGGTTCGTCGGTCAGCTCGCCGTCGGGGTAGTACGCCGGGCCGACGGGCAACGCCGCGGCCAGCACGTCGGTCAGTACGTCGACCTGTGCCCCGGTTACCGCCGACACCGGGACGATCTCGGCCGAGTTGCCGAGCAGTTCACTGACCGCGACCAACTGCGCGGCCACCCGGTCTTTGGGCACTTTGTCGATCTTGGTGACGATGGCGACCAGTGTCGTATTCGGTGCGGTGGAACGAATCTGGTCGACGATCCACCTGTCCCCCGGACCGATCGCCTCATCAGCCGGGATGCACAGCCCGATCACGTCGACTTCGGCGTAGGTGTCGCGCACCAAGTCGTTGAGCCGCTTGCCCAGCAGAGTGCGGGGGCGGTGTAGGCCCGGCGTATCGACCAGAATGATCTGGAAGTTCTCCCGGTGCACGATCCCGCGAATGGTGTGCCGGGTGGTCTGTGGCCGCATTGAGGTGATCGCAACCTTGGTGCCGACCAGCGCGTTCGTCAGCGTCGACTTGCCGGTGTTCGGCCGGCCGACCAAACACACGAAACCTGAATGGAATTCAGTCACGGCGCGGCTACCGCCGCCTGCAGGCCAGCTGCATACGTGCGGCCGTCGACATCCCGCTCCTCAGCCATGATGCTCGGCTTCCCTACCATTGGATGAACCGTCGGATTCGGCCGGGCTCAGCAGAACAGTGCCGATACGTACCCGCCCCCGGTGATCGGTGCCGCCTTCGGCGTGTAGCCGCAAGCCATGCGATGTCACCTCGGCGCCCGGCAGCGGAACCCGGCCCAATTCCAGGGCAAGCAGGCCGCCCACGGTATCGACGTCGAGGTCGTCGTCGAATTCCACGCCGTACAGTTCGCGGAGGTCTTCGATCGGCAGCCGCGCCGAGACCCGGAAGCGTTTGTCGCCCAAGTCTTCTATCGGCGCCGTCTCCGCCTGGTCGTACTCATCAGCGATCTCCCCGACGATTTCTTCCAGCACGTCTTCAATGCTGACCAGGCCGGCTATCGCGCCGTACTCGTCGACGAGAAGAGCCATGTGGTTGCGGTCGCGCTGCATTTCACGCAGCAACGCATCCAACGGCTTGGAGTCCGGCACGAACACCGCTGGACGCATCACCTGCGCCACGGTAGTGGCCCGGCCCCCGTCGCCCGACAGAAACGTCTGCTGGACAAGGTCTTTCAGGTACACGACACCGACGATGTCATCGACGTTCTCCCCGATCACCGGGATACGGGAATGCCCGCTGCGCACGGCCAGGGTTATCGCTTGACTGGCAAGCTTGTCGCTTTCGATCCAGATCATCTCCGTGCGCGGCACCATCACCTCGCGGGCCGGGGTGTCACCGAGTTCGAAGACCGACTGGATCATCCGACGTTCGTCAGCGGCGACCACGCCGCGCTGCTGGGCCAAGTCGACAACTTCACGCAGCTCGATTTCGGATGCGAACGGCCCGTTTCTCAAGCCGCGGCCGGGAGTAAGCAAGTTACCCAGGACCACCAGCAACCGGCTGAGCGGCATCAACAACCACGAAATCAGCCGCAGCGGAAGGGCTGTCGTCAACGATATGGAATATGCGTGCTGGCGGCCGAGGGTGCGCGGGCCCACTCCGATGACGACGAAACTCGTGACCACCATGATGGCCGCGGCGCCGAACAACGCCCAGTTCAGACCGAAGTTGTCGTAGAGGAACAGCACCAGCAGCACGGTCGCGGTGATTTCGCACGTGATCCGCAGCAGCACAACCAGGTTGATGTAGCGCGGTCGCTCGGCCATCACCTTGGCCAGCGATACCGCGCCGGGCCGCTCCTCGCGCACCAGCTCCTGGACTCGGGCCAGCGACACCGTGCTCACGGCGGCGTCGATCGCCGCGAAAAGCCCGCCGAGAGCAATCAGCCCGATCGCGCCGAGCAGCCAAGAAAGGCCGGTCAATTCTCGAAATACCTTGACTTGTCCAGCAACCGGCGGTCCCGTTCGTCCTGGCGGTCCTGTTGGTAGGCCTCGACCTGCTCGGCGACCCATTCTTCGAGTAACCGGTCCTGAAGGGCGAACATCTCCTTTTCCTCGTCCGGCTCACCATGGTCGTAGCCGAGCAGATGAAGCACACCGTGGATTGTCAGCAGCGCCAACTCGTGACCCAGGCTGTGGCCCGCGGCGGCCGCTTGATCAGCGGCGAATTCCGGGCACAGCACGATGTCGCCCAGCATCGACGGCCCCGGCTCGGGGGCGTCGGGGCGGCCACCCGGCTCGAGCTCGTCCATCGGAAAACTCATTACGTCTGTCGGCCCGGGCAGGTCCATCCAGCGCATGTGCAGGTCGGCCATCGCTGCGGTGTCCAACAGCACCATCGACAGCTCGGCTGCCGGGTTGACGTCCATCTTGGCGATGACAAAGCGCGCGACGCTGATCAACTCAACTTCGGAGACGTCAATGCCCGACTCGTTGGATACTTCAATACTCATTGGACCATCATCGGCGACCGCGCGAGCCCGACGCCCGCCGAGCCGCGCGGTTCATCGTCAGGCCGGGCTCTTCGAACTTCGCATAGGCGTCAACGATTTCCGAGACCAGCCGGTGGCGTACCACGTCCACACTGGTCAGCTCCGCGATGTGGATGTCGTCGACGCTGTCGAGAATCTCGATCGCCGACCGCATGCCCGACTTGGCGCCGCCCGGAAGATCGACCTGGGTGACGTCTCCGGTGACGACGATCTTCGATCCGAAACCAAGACGGGTGAGGAACATCTTCATCTGCTCGGCGGTGGTGTTTTGCGCCTCGTCGAGGACGATGAACGCCGAATTAAGGGTGCGGCCACGCATATACGCCAGCGGCGCCACCTCGATCACCCCGGCGGACATCAGCTTCGGAATCAGCTCGGGATCCATCATGTCGTACAGCGCGTCGTACAGCGGCCGCAGATACGGATCAATCTTTTCGCTCAGCGTGCCCGGCAAAAAGCCAAGGCGCTCACCGGCTTCCACGGCCGGTCGGGTCAAGATGATGCGGGTTACCTGCTTGGTTTGCAGCGCGCTGACCGCCTTGGCCATCGCCAGATACGTCTTCCCGGTGCCGGCCGGGCCGACCCCGAAAACGATGGTGTTGGCGTCGATGGCGTCGACGTAACGCTTTTGGTTGAGCGTCTTGGGCCGGATCGTCTTTCCGCGCCGCGACAAGATGTCCAGTGTGAGTACTTCGGCCGGTGACTCGTTATCGGTGCCGGCCAGCATGGCGACGCTGTGGCGAACCACCTCCGGCGTCAACGGCTGACTATTGGCGACAATCGCGACCAGCTCGGAAATCACCCGCTCAGCGAGCGCGACGTCGGCCGGCTCACCCGAGAGGGTCACGGCGTTGCCACGCACATGTAGGTCAGCGTTCAGACTGCGTTCCAGCGCACGTAGATTCTCGTCTGCCGAACCCAACAAACCCATGATGACATCAGGCGGAACATTGATGCTGCTGCGAACCTGAGCAGAGGCCGATGCGTCAGCAGCGCTGGTCTCGCGGGGCGTCACGTGGTTCTCGATGCCTGCTTTCTCGGCTTGTCGGTGGTTTGCTCAGGGGTCTCAGTCTACGCCGAGGGCTTGGGTTGGTCAGCTTTCAGCAGGGTATTCGACGGCAGGTCCTTATCCAGCACCTTGCGGGCCTGGGCCACGCCGGTGACGGGCAACGACGTCTCGTCGATCAGCCCCACCTGCACCAGCAATGAGGCCTGATCCCAGTAGATCCGTTCGTAGGCGACTTTGGGTGGCTCGGAGTGCGCCTCGAACCCCATCACGACCACCACCGGCAGCATGACCGCTCGGCCGGTGGGCGCCACTCCGGGAAGAAATGTCGGCATCGGGATGTCATGCGTGAACGACATGATCATCTCGTCGACGACGCGGTCGGCCCCGACGGTGCGACAGACCGGAGTGATCACGGTGTCAGTCGGCCAGCATCCGATGAAGTACTTGCCGTAGAAGTCCGCCACTTCGTCTGCGCCGACTCCACCCATCATCGTGGGCACGTGATTGACGAAAGGTTCCGCTGTCATCGTCGCCATGGTTGCGACGACGTCCTTGGCGACGAACTCGTCGGCGACATGCTGGTCAAAGATGGCGCTCAAATCGTGGGCACTCTCGGACATCAGCGGACGATAACTCCGTGAAGCGGTAACCGTACAGGGGAGGTGCGGGCAGCCCCCTGCAGAATTACAGGCTCGATGGCTGGTCCCACCGCGGGGTAAGCACGCCAAGCGCGCCCAACGCCACCGCCGCAGCGGTCGACGTGCGCAGCACCTGGGGGCCCAGGCGCACCGCCACTGCGCCCGCGTCGGTCAGTGCGGCGATCTCTTCTGACGTAATACCGCCTTCGGGACCGACCACAAGACTCAGCGAGTTCGCTTGTGCCACATCGACATCAGCAAGCCGATCGGTGGCCGACTCGTGCAATGCCAGCACCACCGCGCCGGCGGCTACTTGGTCGCGGATCCGCTGGGTCAGCTCCGCAGTGGACAGCACGCCGCCGACGCGCGGGATGTGCGCCCGGCGCGATTGCCGGGCCGCCGAACGAGCGACGGCGCGCCACCGGCGCAGACCTTTGTCGACCCGGGCGCCTTCCCAGTTCGCCACACAACGGGCCGCCTGCCAGGCCAGGAACGCGTCGGCGCCGGCTTCGGTGGCCAATTCGATCGCCAACTCCGAGCGCTCCGACTTCGGCAGCGCCTGCACCACCGTTACCGGTGGGTGCCCAGGCGCGACGCTCCAGCGTCCCAGCACCCGCGCACGCAGCCCGTCGCGCCCCGCGCGCTCCACTTGGCAGTGGGCGAGGCCTCCGGCACCGTCGCCGAGCACCAGTTGCTCGCCAGGACGGATCCGGCGCACCGTGGCTGCATGAAACCCCTCGTCGCCATCGAGGACGGCCAGCGAGCCGGTATCGGGCAGTGCGTCGACGTAGAACAGCGTCGCGACCATGTGCGCGCCTCTAAAACTCCCGGCTAGCGCCCGGTGAAGGTTTCGCGTAGCCGGCTGAACAGTCCGCCACCGGCGTGCGTCGAGCGGACCTCGGGCACATCGCGGCTGCGGCGACTCTTCAGCTCGCGCAGCAGTTCGGTGTCGTGGTGGTCCAGCCGGCTGGGGACCACGACCTCGACGTGGACATGCAGATCGCCCCTAGTGCCCGACCGCAGGTGCGGCATCCCGTGGCCACGCAGCGTGATGACCGAACCCGGTTGCGTGCCAGGCGGAATGGTGATCTCGCTGATGCCGTCGAGGATGGCGTCAATGGTGACCGTGGCGCCCAGCGCCGCGTCGACCATCGGCACCGAAACCGTGCAGTGCAGGTCATCGGTTTCGCGGACGAAGACATCGTGGGCCTGCTCATGAACCTCGACATACAAGTCTCCGGCCGGCCCTCCCCCGGGCCCGACCTCACCCTGGGCGGCGAGGCGCACCCGCATGCCGTCGCCGACACCGGCGGGAATCTTGACGCTGATCTCCCGGCGGGCCCGCACCCGGCCGTCGCCCATGCATTGATGGCACGGGTCGGGGATGACGACTCCGACACCGCGGCAGGTAGGACACGGCCGCGACGTCATCACCTGGCCCAGCAGCGAACGCTGCACCGTCTGGACCTCGCCGCGACCACCGCAGGTGTCGCAAGGGATCGGCACGGAATCGCCGTTGGTGCCCTTGCCCTGGCACCGATCACACAACACCGCGGTGTCGACGGTGACCTGCTTGGTTACACCGGTTGCGCACTCTTCAAGATCGAGCCGCATCCGCAGCAGCGAATCCGAACCCGGCCGCACCCGGCCGATAGGACCGCGGGAGGTCGAGCCTGCACTGAAGCCGCCGCCGAAAAAGGCCTCGAACACGTCGCCCAAACCGCCGAAACCACCGAAACCGCCGCCTGCCGCGGCAGCACTTTCCATCGGATCCCCACCCAAGTCGACGATCCGACGTTTCTCGGGGTCGCTCAGCACTTCATAGGCGACGCTGATCTCCTTGAATTTCGCCTGCTCGGCCTCATCGGGATTGACGTCGGGATGCAGTTCGCGCGCCAACTTGCGGTACGCGCGCTTGATCTCCGCGTCGCTGGCGTTTCTGCTCACGCCGAGCAGCCCGTAATAATCGCGTGCCACGCCTGCCTCTCCTATACCTGGTCTTTCGCCGCGCCTTGGAACGCCTGAGCATTCTGCAGGTGCGCGTTCATCGAGCACCCAGGACTTCGCCGATATAAAGAGCAACCGCGGCAACGCTGGCGATAGTTCCCGGATAGTCCATCCGAGTGGGCCCCAGCACACCCATTCCGCCGTACACGATGTCGGAGGTGCCGTAGGCGGTGGTCACCATCGAGGTGCCCGCCATCTGCTCGGCGGCCGTCTCATGGCCGATTCGCACCGTCACCTTACCGGCTTCCTGCTGGGCCGCCAGCAACCGCAGCACCACCACCTGCTCCTCGAGCGCCTCCAGGATGGAACGCAGCGAACCCCCGAAATCCGCGGCGTTGCGGGTCAGGTTGGCGGTGCCGCCCAGCAGCAAACGTTCTTCGGTGTGCTCCACCAGCGACTCCAGCAACACCGTCGCCGAGCGGCCAACGGCGTCGCCCAAGCCATCCGCGCTGCGCAGCTGTCCGGCGAGGTCGGCCACCGCAACCGAGGCCGCCGAGAGCTTCTTGCCCACCAGCGCCTGGCCAAGCATCTCCCGCAGCTGCGAAAGCTGGTGGTCGTCGATGACGTCGCCAAGTTCGACAATGCGCTGGTCCACCCGCCCGGAGTCGGTGATGACGACCATCAGCAGCCGGGCCGGGGTCAGGGCGATCACTTCGAGGTGGCGCACGGTGGACGACGACAGTGTCGGGTACTGCACCACGGCCACCTGGCGGGTCAGCTGAGCCAATAGCCGTACCGCACGGCGCAGCACGTCGTCGAGGTCAACACCGGATTCCAGGAAGCCTTGGATCGCGCGCCGCTCGGCCGACGACAGCGGCTTGACGTCGTCGAGTCGGTCGACGAACTCGCGGTAGCCCTTCTCGGTGGGTACTCGCCCGGAGCTGGTGTGCGGCTGGGCGATGTAGCCCTCGGCCTCCAGCACTGCCATGTCGTTGCGGACGGTGGCGGACGACACACCCAAGTTATGACGCTCCACCAGGCTCTTCGAACCAATCGGTTCCTTGGTGGCGACGAAATCGGCGACGATGGCGCGCAGCACCTCGAAGCGACGATCGTCGGCACTTCCCACCTCGTCACCTCCCTTGACACCGCCTTGACCGAGTTCATTTTACGGTCTCAAGCGGTGCTAACCGTCATCAGCGGGCGGCGACCGTCCAGGATTGCGGGAACGTATCGACGCTGGGGAAAATTCGTCGGACTAGCCTGTCCAGCATGAACCGGTCGGGCCAACGGAACGCGTCGGAAAAGATCGGCCGATGATTTTCAAGGGCGTGCGTGAAGGCAAGCCGTATCCGGAGCATGGGCTGTCCTATAAGGACTGGTCCCAGATACCGCCGCAGCAGATCCGGCTCGACGAATTGGTCACCACGACGACGGTGCTCGCGCTGGACCGCCTGCTATCGGAGGACTCCACCTTCTACGGCGATCTTTTCCCGCACGCGGTGCGGTGGAAGGGCATCACCTATCTCGAAGATGGCCTGCACCGTGCGGTGCGCGCCGCGCTGCGGAACCGCACCGTGCTGCACGCCCGGGTGTTCGACATGGATATGCCGCCGAGCCCGCCCAGGTAGGTCCAGCGGTCACGTTTGAGCGTCGCCGGGTGTCGACGTTAGTGATGACATTGGTTCGCACCGCAACTTGCCAGGAGGATCGCCATGTCCCGGCTGCAAGGAGTCTCCGACCGCGACGCCGGCCTGGGCGCCAAGATCGCCTTCTTCTTCACCAAACGCAAGCTCGCGCAGATGACCGGCCTGGAAACCGCAGGGATGCTGGAACCGCTGCGGATGTATGCGCATATCCCCAGGTTGCTCAACGCCTACGGCAAGCTAGAACAGGCCGAGGCAAAACTGGACATTCTCAGTCCCCGCCACCGCGCGCTGGCCGAGCTGAAATCGGCGACGACGGTGCGCTGCGAGTACTGCATCGACCTCGGTTCGCAGATCGCCCGCCAATGGGGGATCACCGACGAAGAGCTACTGGCGATGGCCGATTACCAAAACGCCTCCTGCTTCTCCGATGTCGACAAATTGATCCTGCAGTACGCCACCGCGATCAGCCGCACCCCCGTTGAGGTGAGCGACGAGCTTTTCGATGCGCTGCACGAACATTTCGACACCGCCCAACTCGTCGGGCTCACCCACGTCATCACGCTGGGTAACCTTCGCGCCCGGTTCAACCTCGCACTCGACATCGGGTCGTCCGGCTTTTCCGGCAGCCGGGTGTGCGCCCTGCCCGAGACACAGCCGGATGCCGGTGGCACGTGACCGTGGATGCGTCACTGACGGCGCGTTTCGAGGCGGCGCGGCCACAGCTCGGCGCCATCGCTTACCGCATGCTGGGCTCGATCGACGACGCTCAGGACGCCGTGCAGGAAGCGTGGTTGCGGCTGAGCGGCAGCACTGAATCGGTCGACGCGGACGGTATCGCCAATCTCGACGCCTGGCTGACCACCGTGGTGGCTCGGATCTGCCTGAACATGTTGCGCGACCGCCGGGCTCGCGGTCGGGAGGAACTGACGGCCTATCTGCCGGATCCGATCGTGGA
The DNA here is from genome assembly GCA_963730415.1 of uncultured Actinomycetota bacterium. Lineage (GTDB taxonomy): Bacteria > Actinomycetota > Actinomycetes > Mycobacteriales > Mycobacteriaceae > Mycobacterium. The sequence continues at coordinate 98,924 of CAVSSC010000037.1, forward strand.
TGCGGAAGGCGAATTCGACCCCGAACACCGTGCAATGCTGGCCGACGCGGTCGGCTTGGCGTTGTTCGTGGTGCTGGATACGTTGCCGCCCGAGCAGCGCCTGGCGTTCGTGCTGCACGACGTGTTCGCCATCCCGTTCGATCAGATCGCACCGATCGTCGACCGGACACCGGAGGCGACCCGCAAACTGGCCAGCCGGGCGCGCCGGCGCATCGAAGAGGCCGATCCAGCTCCCGACGGCGACATGGCCGCGCACCGCGAGGCCGTCGACGCCTTCTTCGCGGCGGGGCGCAGCGGCGACTTCGACCGGCTGGTGTCGGTGCTGCATCCCGACGTGGTGCTCCGCGGTGACTTCGGCCACGGCACTGCTCGGTTCCACACTGAGGGCGCGTCCTCGGTAGCAAAGCTGGCCCGCAGTTACGCGGGACCCGAACGCGAGGTGCGGGCCGCTACCGTCAACGGCGCTGCCGGCGCGGTCATCTTCGTCGCCGGCCGGGCGACCGCGATCATGGGGTTTGTGGTGCGCGACGGACGGGTCGCCGCGATCGACGTGCTGGCCGACCCTGTTCGCGTCGCCAAATTAGACCTGCGCGCGCTGCGCGCCGATCACTGACCGGCGGCCTGCAGCAACTCCATCGCCGACGCCCGCGACAGCACCCAGCCGCCCTGGTTGACGAACGTGACGTTCTGCGTGACCGGCGACGTCAGCTTGGGACCGGAGACCGAAACGTCGGCGGTGGCCGAACCGGGCGCGGCCGGTTGGATGTTCGTGACGTCGAACGACAGGGGCAGGTCGCCATTCTTAGCCGCCTTCTGCAGCTTTTTGTCGGCGACGTGCGCTTCGATCCCACTGATGCCACCTTGAACCAGATTGCTCTTACTGGCGAAGGAGACGTCCGGGTCGGCCAGGCTGCTGAGCAGACCGGTCAACTGATCCGTCGTCGGCACGGTGGCGCCCTGGGCCGGCTGTGCGGGCGGCGGATCCTGAGGCAATGGCGCGCCCACGGCGGCCAGCTGCACCGGGGCCAGCTCACCTGGCCCCGCGAGGGAAGCCATGCCGGCGGCCGCGCCCCCAATGACGGCCACGGCTGCCACGCTGGTGGCGAACAATTTAACGGTTTTCATGGTTCCCCCTTCGATGGGCACGAATTTCGACGGACAAGCTCGCAAGTCATCCGGCCCCCATCCGTCGTGGTGGTGTAGATGGTGTCGGTGTGCCCTTTGCGTCTGTTGTTTCGTGTCTCGGCACAGTTACGTTACGACCGCGGCATGTGGAAACAACATGAGCAATCTGTGCGCAGACTGTGTGGGAGGCCAGACACTTCGGACGAACGCGCCGGTCCGGCCCGGGGGTTAGGCGGCGCCGGAGCGGAAGCTGCGGCCTGCCTCGAGTGCGGTAACCGGCTAGCCCGTCGCCGATGCTGCCTGTATCAGAGCGAGGGCAGCGTCGTGCTGCAGTATCCAGTTGCCACCTTGGTTGATGAACACGAGGTGCTTCGTGACCGGGCCGGCGAATTTCGGGCCCGTGATGGCTACGTCGGCCTGGGCCATATTTGGACCGGCCGGCTGGATATTCGTCACGTTGAACTGCTCGGGAAAGTTCCCGTTCCGGTAGGCCTTTCTCAGGTCATGGTCGGCCAGGTGGCCCTCGTCGGGGCTGATGCCGTTTTCTACCAAATTGGTCTTAGTCGTGTACGACACGCCGGGATCGGTGGCTTGGGTGCAGAGGCTGGACAACTGGTCGGGGGTCGGCAGGTTTTGCCCCGGCGCTGGGGGCGGCGGCGGGGGGTCTTGCGGCTGCGGCGCGCCGAGCGCGGCCAGCTGCACCTGAGTCAGGCCGCCCGGTGCTGCGACAGCAGCGATGCCTGCGGCTGCGCCGCCAATGACGGCCAACGCCGCCACGCCGGTGGCAATGGATTTCATGGTTTTCACGAGTTCCCCCTTCGATGCGCATGGACCGTGGCGGGATCTCGCGGAATGTTGCCCCGACGCGGTCACACGTTTCCATGGTGTAGTTGGTGTAAGTGTGCCTTTTGTGACTGGCATTTGTGTCTCAGGCCGGTCACGTTACAAAGACGCTATGTCGGCATGCACTGATTAATCTGTGCCGCAGCTCTGTAGCAGCCCAGGATTTCCGCCCCGGACCAGCGGGCTGGTCAGTCTCTGGCTATCGCCTCAAGCAGGCTCTTCGGTCGAATGTCGGTCCAATTCTGTTCGACAAAGTCCAGGCAGGCCGCGCGGCTTGCTTCGCCGTAGACCGCCCGCCAGCCGACTGGAATGGCGGCGAAGGCCGGCCACAGGCTGTGCTGGTCCTCGTCGTTAACCAGCACAAAGAATGTGCCGTTGTCGTCATCGAAGGGGTTGGTGCTCATCACGTCTCCTTATCGTGTGGTACTTGGACGGACCTGCCGTGGATCCCAGCACCCGGTCGGACAGCAATCCGAGGCAGCTGAGGTTGGGAAACCCGGGCCCCTGGGTGAGTCCGGACAAGTTCGGCAGGAACAACTTGGGTGCGACGTCGGTGACGGCCAGGTCATAGCCGATCGCTTCCTGCAGGCTCTCGGCGGTCAGCGGTCCACCCAGACCGAGTTCGAGCAAGTCGAGCGCATCCTGGCTGAACAGCGACGCGAACCAGAGCGGGTCGGCGCCGGAGCCGTCGATGACGAGATCGAAACCATGCACCGTCTCCAGGTTCTCGCTGCCCCGGTTGGTCGACAGCGTCAACCGGATCTGCCCTTGTCTGCCTACCGCGTGAGCGACCCGGCCGCGCAGGTGGTGGATGCGGTCATCGGCCAGCAGCGCTTCCTGCACGTTTGCCGAGAACACCCCGCGGTCGGTGCGGGCCAGCGCGTCGCGGCGTTCGTCCAGCGTCAAGTCGGTCCAGTCGGTGGGGTCGGAGAACAGCGAGTTCTCGAAGAAGCCCTCGCCACGCGTGAACAGCGTCGCCTGCGGGGAGATGACGGTGATACTTGAAACCCGGTGGCGGAACAGCTCGTTGAGCATCGACGCGGCCGTCTCGCCACCGCCGATGACCGCCACCCGCTCGGCGCTGATCCGGTCGTCACCCGCGGCGCGGTCCCAGAACTGGGCGATCGACAGCATTCGCGGATTGCCGGGCAGCAACGACTTTTCGGCCTGGCCGGGCCCGGTGATCATCAGGGCGTCGGCGTGCACGGCCGTCTCGTGGGTGTGCAGCGCCCAGCGGTCGCCGCTGACGGCCAGCCGTTCGACCTCCCCATGCACCACATTGAGGCCGACCTGGTCGGCGACCCAACCCAGATATTGGCTCCACCGGCGATGAGTCGGCGCCGGTCTGCCGCGGTCGATCCATTCGGCGAACGACGCCGTGGCGATCAGATATGACTGCCAGCTGTAGCGGGTCATCCGGTCGTCGAGTTCGGCATTGCGGCGCGGCACGAGCGCCGACCGGTAGGGAAATCCGACATCTTTTTCCGGACTGGTGCCCAGCCGGTGAGCCCCGTCGGTCCAGCCGCCGCTGGCTTGCCAGTTGGCCCCGACGCCGATACGTTCGACCGCGATCACATCTGGCACCTCGACGCCCATGTCGCGCAGCACCGATGCCTTGGCCGCAACGGCCACCGCTTTGGCTCCGGCGCCCAGGATCGCAAGCGTGCTCATTTAGCCATCTCCCGCAACGATTTAGTCCAGAGTTGTTGCAGCGCAGTGATATCCGCGTCATCGAGGATGTCGGGCAGCGCCCGCCACTGGGTAGCCAGCACGCGTGCATCGCCAGTCCCAAGGATCCCTGCTACCACGGTCAGTTCGTGGCGCACCGCCTGTTCGGGTTCTGGCACTCGCCCCACCTCGGCCATCAGTCCGCGGTCGAGCTCCAGGTCGCCGACCGCGGCGTGGACGCTACCGAGGTAGTTCAGCAGCAGCTGCGGCTCGGGGTGTTCACGCAGTTGGCGTATCGGACCGCAAATACCGCAGCAGGCTGTAATCGATGCAACTGCCGGGAATACGGGCTAAGTCGGTGAGGCCGTCGGAGTGGATGCGCAATGGGTAGATTGCGCTGAGCAGTCCGACCGTGTCGCTGGTGTCGGCGGTTTCGTCGATGTCGACATCCGCGCGACCATGCGTCTCCAGCGCCAGTAAAGGAGCCGGGGTGTCCTGGCCGCGTCGCCGCCGCCACGCGGTCACTGTCCGCGCAGCTGCAGTAACGAGCAGTTCGTGCATCGGATGCGCCGCTGAAACCTTCGAAAGCAGCCGGGCGGTCAGGTCGGCCCCACAGGTCGACATGCCGATCGCCAAATCACCGACCCGGTCGGTCTCCGGCCGCAACCTGCGGGTGCCCAATGGCGGATCAGCGCCCTGGAGTTCGGCGGCCCAGAAGTCTTCGGTATCCAGAGCCCGGGCCCGCTCCGCAAGCAGCCGCGACCACTGCCGGTAGCTGGTGTGCTCACGCGCCGGCGTGGGTTTGCATCCCGCGGCCAGGGCGTGCAGGCCGGCGTCGAGTTCACTCAGCACGATGCGCCACGAGGCCGGGTCCATCGCCAGCACTTGGGCCGTCAGCACAAGCACACCAGGCCCGTCGGGCTCGCGCAGCCACACCGCCGACAACAGTCGACCGGCCTGTGGGTCGAGGCCCTCCATCGCGCCGAGGGTCTGCTTGGCAACATCGATGACCAGTTCACCGCTGACCCACACTTCCCTGAGGATGCCCGCTTTCGGTTGTGCGACAAGCGTCATCGCATCACGGTCCAGCCGGCATCGCAACACCTCGTGTCCGTCAATGACGGCACGCAGCAGCGCATCCAGACCTTCGCGCGTGATCGTGTCGGGCAGCCTGATGACTTCGGTCTGCGCGAGCCGCCGCGGTTCGCCGTACTCGTAGAGCCAATGGACGTTGGGCAACACCGGGATTGGTTCGCCGGCCTCATCAACGGACGTGTGCTGTGTGGCATCGGAGTCGATCGCCGCGGCGAGTTCTCGGATAGAGTCGCACTCCACCATCAACCTGGCCCGCAGCGCGACGCCACGACGGCGGGCGGCCTGCACGACCGACAGGGCCACGATGCTGTCCAGGCCCATTTGCGGAAAGCCGGCCGTGACGTCGACGTCCGCAGTTCCCAAGACGTCGGTGAACGCCTCGGCCAGCGCCATCTCGGTCGGCGTCCCGGGCGCGGTTGCTGTGGCCCTCGGCGACATCAGTTGCCGCCAAAGCGTTTTCGTCGATCTTGCCGTGCGGGGTCAGCGGCAACTCGTCAAGGACAACGATGTGATGTGGGACCAGGTAGCGAGGCAGCCGATTGACCAGCATCGAACGCAGTTCGGCCGCCGCCGGCGGGTTCACCCCGCCCGCCACGTACGCCGTGAGCCGCGGACCATTGGCATGGCTGCGAGCCGTCACGTAGGCGCCGCGTACCCCTTCGTGGGTGTTGAGCACCGCGGCGATCTCACCCGGCTCAACGCGGAAACCGCGTATCTTCAGCTGGTCGTCACTTCGTCCGAGGAACTCCAGACCGCCGTCGGGCATCCGGCGCACCACATCTCCGGTCCGGTACATCCGGCCGCCGCGGCCGTTGGGATCGGCGACGAACCGTGCGGCGGTCTCAGCCGCGCGTCCGAGGTAGCCGCGGGTCAGCTGGTCGCCCGCCAGGTACAACTCGCCGGCGGCGCCGTCAGGCACCGGCCGCAGCCAGGGGTCCATGACATAGGCGCGGGTGGTCCGGGTCGGACGCCCAATGGTTGGGCGCACGTGCTCGCTGACGGCGGCGACAACGGCCTCGACCGTGGTCTCGGTGGGCCCGTAGCAGTTGAAGGCGATCATGGGCGTTCGCGCACATTCCTCTTGGATCGCTTGCCACACGGTGATGCCCAGCGCTTCGCCGCCGAGCGCGAGAACTGCCAGTGGCACCCGGTGCAGCAATCCCGAGTCGTGCAGCTGGGCGAACATCGACGGCGTGGTGTCGATCACGTCCAGACCGAACCGGTCGATCGCTTCGACCAGCGCCTCGGCGTCACGCTGGCGGTCGTCGTCGATGACGTGCACCGAGTGGCCGTCGAGCAACGCCGCCAACGGCTGCCACGCCGCGTCGAAAGTGAAAGACCAGGCATGTGCGACACGCAGCGGTCGTCCGATTCGCGCGGCAGCCGGCCGAAGAACGCGCTCGATGTGGTCGTCGGCGTACGCCGAAAGCGCTCGGTGGGTGCCGATGACGCCCTTCGGTGCGCCGGTGGTGCCCGAGGTGAAGACAGCGTAGGCCGCATGCTCCGGTGGCACCGTGCCGCCCGGTAATCGGCAGGCGCGGCAAAGGTATTGGTGGAAGCCGTGAACAATTCCTCGTCGACGACAATCGGGCGCCACGTCTGGCGTAGTATCTCGGCCACTCGCTCATCCGGCATCGCCGGGTCCAGCGGCACGATCATGCCGCCGGCTTTAAGGATTGCCAGAATCGCGGCCACGTAGCTCGGGCCCCGGGAAAGCATGATCGCCAGGGGGTCTCGCCACCCACGCCCACGCCGGCTCAGCGCAGCGGCCAGCCGATCGGCGAGTGCGTCGAGCTCGCGGTATGTCAGCTGACCATCGGCCCAGCTGACCGCCAGCGAATCGGGTTGCGCCGCAGCAATTTCGGCGAACCGGGTATGCACCGCGACCGTCGGCGCGCCCGCCTCCGACGGCTCGCGTAACGGTGTCGTGCTCGCCGTCGAGCAGGATGTCGACCTCGCGCAGCGGCCGGTCCCACAGGTCCACCAAACGCTGGACCACCGCCAGCACCCGGCGCCGAGGTCTCGGCGATCGTGCCCAGCGCACCGTCGAGCACCTCCACCAGCACCTTGAGCTCGCCCCCGCCAGGTGCGCGGCGATGGTCACGGGGAAATGGGACACACTCTCTAGCGCCACCGGACGGAAGGTCGACACCGGCTGCGACGAACTCAGTAGCCCCCGGACCAGTCCGCCGGGCGGGAAGTTCTCGTACACCAGCAGGGTGTCGAACATCTCGCCGACACCGGCGATGGAACGCAATCGGCGTGCCCGAGATAGCTGTGATCTCGCAATGCGGCGGATTCACGTTGCAGGGCAACGCATTGCGCTCCGGCCGTCTGCGGCGGATCCAGCCGTACCCGCAACGGCACGGTATTGATGAACATGCCGACCATCGTCTCCACGCCTGACAATTCGCCGGGCCTGCCGGACACACTGACCCCGAACGCCACATCGCCGCAATCAGTAAGCCGACAATATCGTCGCCCAAGCCATTTGAATAAGAGTGTTGAGTGTGACCCCGCGCCCACGGGCGGCCTCGGTCACGCGCAGTGGTCGGTCCGTGTCGGTCGAGGCGGAGCGTGGTGCGCACGAGGAAACCGCGCCGGTTTCGATCGGCGGCTCTCCCCCGGCCGCATCGCCGCCGCCCAGGCCGGCCGACAACAGGGTCGGGCCGGCCAGGCCTCAGTGCTCGGCCCACAATGCCAGCTGCCCGCCTGGTCGCGGCCGGCCAGCCAGCCGATGTAGTCGCGATACGGCCGCGGCGTGACGGCAGCGCGCGGTGTCGCCAGCGGCCCGATACAGGGCAAGCAGTTCGGAGACGAAAAGCGGCAGCGACCAGCCGTCGATGACGATGTGGTGCGCGACGATGGCCAGATGCCAAGTCGTCCAGGTAATTCGATGAGCAGAAACCGGATCGCCGGGCCCGCGACCCAAATCGAACGGCCGCCGGCGCTCTTCGGCTTCCAGCGCCTCGACCTCATCGGGTACGGCGGGGACGATGCCGCCACGGCAGGTCGACCCTGTCGGCACGATCTGGACCGGGTGGGCAATCCCCCGGCTGTAAAAAGCTGGCCCGCAGATTCGGGTGCCGGGCCAGCATCTTCGCCGCGCAGTCGCGCAGCAGGGCGACGTCGAGCGGGCCGGAAATGTCTGCAGCCATCGCGATCACGTACGGGTCGTCGACGATCTCGCTTCGGCACCGGTGAGTGCGGTCATCGAATACAGGCCCTGCTGCAGCGGGCTCAGCGCCATCACGTCCTCGATGTCGGATGCGATGCCGGGACCAGAGTCGGCCTTGGCGGCGGTCATGGCTGACTGTCTCGCGAGTTTGACCAGAGCTGCGTTACCGCAGCAAAATCGGCGGGCGACAGCCCGGAGGTGCTCATCGGCTCGAAGCGGGGGTCGGTCGGCTCGTCGGCCCGTCCGGTTTCGATCTGCATGGCGCCCAAGGTCCACCACGGCGGCCAGCTGCTGCACAGTCGGGTTCTCGAACACCATGCGCGGGATGACCGCCAGACCGGCGGCTCGTGCCCGCGCGGCCAGCTGCACCGACAAGATGCTGTCGCCGCCGAGGGCGAAGAAGTCGTCGAAGCGCCCGACCGCGGACGTCGACAGCAGCTCGCCGAACACCGCGGCCAACGCGCGTTCGGTGTCGGTGCAGGGCGGTTCGGTCAGGCCGCTCGTGCTGACCGCCGGCCGCGGCAGCCCGGGCCGGTTCAGCTTGCCCGACTCGGTCTTGGGAAGCGCGTCGAGCACGGTCAGTGATGACGGCACCATGTAGCCGGGCAGCCTCGCGGCGACCGCGGCCCGCACCGAGCCCGCGAACGCCGACTTTTCGGCTTCGTCGGTGATAGGTCGTTGCGGCACCAGGTATCCGGCCAGCGTGGTGCCGCCCTGGACCTCCCAGGTGCGGGCGGCCGCCGCGGCCACCCCGTCGGCCGCCGTCAGCGCGGCCTCGACCTCGCCCAGCTCGACGCGGAAGCCGCGCACTTTGACCTGGTGGTCGGTGCGGCCGACGAACTCCAGTCGGCCGTCTTCAGTCCACCGGGCGCGATCACCGCTGCGGTAGAACCGTGCACCGGGCCGGCCGGCATAGGGGTTGGCCACAAACCGTGACGCCGTCAGGCCGGGCCGCTTCCAGTAGCCCCGAACCAGTTGGCCACCGGCGTAATACAGCTCACCGACCACGCCGACGGGGACCGGACGCAGTCCGTCGTCGAGCAGGTAGCACCTGCGTCCCGGTAATGGTGTGCCGAGCAGCGGGATCGGCTGACGTCAGCGGGCCGCGGACCACCGCACCGGAGGTCTCGGTGGCGCCGAAATTATTCAGCAGCTCGGGACCATCGGGCCTCGCCGCAGGTGGCCACCAACCGCTCCAGCAACGATGCGCTCACCGGTTCCCCGCCGCATACCAGCCGGGTCAGCGATCGCACCGCACCCACCGCGGACAGCGAACCGATCAGTGCTGAGACCAGGCTGGCCACCGCGGTCAGCTGGGCGACCGAGTGTCGCTCCACCAGCGCTGCCAGCGCTTCGGGGTCGCGGTGCTCGGCATCGTCGGCCAGGATCATGGTGGCACCGGCGGCCAGACCGGCCAACGGCTCCATGCTGCCCTCGAGGAACGTCATGGAGGCCTGCGCGAGCCGGACGTCCTGGCCTGGGCGGATAATGCAGCAGCTGCCAGTCCAGCCGAGCCGTCATCGCCCGATGGGTGCCCAGCACCCCTTCGGTTTGCCGGTGGACCCCGACGTGAATACCAGATACATCGGGTCATCAGGGTGCGGCGCAGGTAGCCTCGACGCGGGTCCACCACATCGCAGTCGTCCATCGCGGCCCGCACTGCCGGGTCGTCCAGCGAAATCAGCGTCACGCCGGCACTTCCGGCATGCTGTCGGCGGCTTCGGCCGTCACCACCACGACCTGGCGGCTCGACATCGTCGAGCATGAACTCCTTGCGCGCCAACGGATAGCCGGGATCGATCGGGAAGTAGCCGGCGCCCGCCTTCATGATGGCCACCAGCGCCACCACCAGGTCGATACCCCGCCGCGTCGACAGTCCGACCAACGATCCCGGCCCACCCCGTGACGGCGAGCAGCGCCGCCATATTGTCCGAACGGCGGTGCAGCGCAGGGTAATCGATCTGCTCGTCGCCGCAGCGCACCGCGATCCGGTCCGCTCCGCAGTGCCGGCTGGGCTCCAGCAGTTCCGGAATGGTGCGCGGCCGGTCGGGCGGCGGCCGCTCACCGCGGCTCCAGTCCGCCAGGATCCGGTGCTGCTCGTCTGCGTCGATCAACAGAACGTCCCGCAGAGTCTGATCGACATCATCGGCAAACTCGGTGATAACCCGGGTGAGCCAGCCGGCCAACCGCTCGATGGTGGCCCGGCGGTAGAGCTCGGTGCGGAAGATGATCCTGCCGGGGTAGCCGGTGTCCCCGGATCCGTCGGTGCCGAAGAAATTGACGCTCAGATCGGCGTGCGCCATGTCGAAGATGGGGTCCAGCGAGGTACACACCGTGTCCTGGGCCGAACCGTCCGGGGCCGAATCGATCACCCGGAAGGCGGGCAGGTGATCGCGGACATGCACCACCACCTGGAACAGCGGGTTGCGCGACAGCGAACGCACCGGGCTGACGGTGTCGACCACCCGGTCGAACGGCAGATCCTGGTGAGCATAGGCGGCCAGCGCCATCTCTCGGGCCCGGGCCGGCACTTCACGCAGCGTCGGGTTGCCGCTCAAGTCGTTGCGCAGCACCAGGATATTGACGAAAAAGCCGATCAGCTGGTCCAATTCGGCTTCGGTACGACCAGCGGCCGGCGTCCCCAACGGGATGTCCACACCGCCGCCGGCCTTGTGCAGCACCACAGCGACCGCGGCCTGCAGCAGCATGAACTCGGTGATGCCCAACTCGCGGCACAGCTCGGCGAGCTTGGCACGGGTGGCCGAGTCGATCCGGAAATCGACAGATTCGCCGTCCCCGCTGGACACCGGCTGGCGCGGGAAATCCGGGCGCAGCCCGGTGTCCTCGGGCAGCCCGGCCAGCTGCCGGGTCCAGTACTCCCGTTGCTCGGCGGCAACCGCGGATCCTTGCCCGACGCGCCACAGAAAAACGCGCCCTGCCAGGCCGCGTAGTCAGCGTACTGCACCCGCAGCGGCGCCCACGACGGGGCTTCGCCGGCGCGCCGGGCCCGATAGGCGGCTATCACATCGGCGAACAGCACACCCGCCGACCAGTGGTCCGAGGCGATGTGGTGGACCACCAGCGACAGCACATGCTCGTCGCCGGTGCTGCAGCACGGCGACCCGAATCGGCCACTCGCGGTCCAACTCGAAGCAATGCCGACGCTCGACGTCGAGCTGCTCCTTCAGCCAGTCTCGCTATCCTCGTCGGCGTCACTCGGCCGCCCGGCGCACCGTAAGCTCGCCACCGGATTGACCACCTGGTAAGGGACGCCGTCGATCTCGACGTAGCTGGTGCGCAGGATTTCGTGCCGCGCGACGACGTCACCGACAGCAGTGATCAGTGCGTCGATATCCCACGGCCCGGTAAGCTTCGCCGCGAACGGAATGTTGTTGACCGGGCTGGGCCCGTCGACGCGGTAGGCGAACCAGCTGCGCAGCTGCGAGGCCGACAGCGGCAGCGGCTCGTCGTGGGCGGTCGCGATCAGTTTGGGCCGCGACGGCGCACGATCACCGGAGCGCAGCTGGTCGACCCGCTCGGCCAGCCGGCCGACCGTGGCCAGCTCGAAGACATCGCGGATACCGATCTCGACACCGCATTCCGAGCGGATCGCGGTGACCAGTTTGGTGGCCACCAGCGAGTGGCCGCCCAGATCGAAAAACGAGTCGTCCACACCCACCCGCTCGTGACCGAGCAGCGCGGAAAACAGTGCGGCGATGCGGCGTTCGGACGCCGTAGTGGGGTCACGGTATTCGGTGCGGGCCGCGATCTGAGGCTGCGGCAATGCGGCGCGATCGATCTTGCCGTGCGCGGTGATCGGAATCTCGTCGAGCACCACATAGGCGGCCGGCGTCATGTACTCCGGAAGCGCCGCGGCTACCCGCACCCGGATGCGTTCGACATCTACGGTGTCGGGCCGCTTCGGCGTCACATACCCCACCAGACACTTGCCCAGCTCTGGCAGGTCCGCGGCCACCACGACCGCCTGCCCGACGCTGGGATCGACCGAGATGGCGGCGGCGACTTCGCCCAGCTCGATGCGGAAGCCGCGGATCTTCACCTGTTCGTCGGCGCGCCCGACGAATTCGATATCCCCGTCGGCGTTGCGTCGCGCCAGGTCGCCGGAACGGTACAGCCGTCGGCCCGGGGTGAACGGGTCGGCGACGAAACGCTCGGCCGTCAACCCCGGCCGGCGGTGATAGCCGCGCGCGACATGCGTTCCACCAATGTAGATTTCGCCGATAACTCCGACCGGGGCAGGCTGTAGTGAGTCGTCGAGCAGGTGCACTTGGGTGTTGATCTTGGGCCGGCCGATCGGCACCACCCGGGTGCCCTGGGTGCCCTCCACCGGGTAACTGGTGACGTTGACCACGGTCTCGGTGGGACCGTAGAAGTTGTGCAGCAACGCGTCGAAGGTGGCGTGAAACTTGTCGGCGATCTCGCCGGGCAACGCCTCCCCACCGATGGGTACCCGGCGCAGTGTGCGCCACTGGTTGACGCCGGGCAATGACAGGAACAGGCCCAGCAGCGACGGCACGAAGTGCATCGAGGTGATGCCTTCTCGACGAAATAGTTCGGTGAGGTATCCGATGTCGCGCAGGCCGTCCGGCCGCGGGATCACCAGCCGCGCACCACAGATCAACGTGCCGAAGATCTCGCCGATGGACACGTCGAAGCTGGGTGAAGCCACCTGCAGTAGCCGGTCGGTTTCGTCGACTCGGTATGCGTCGCCGAACCAGACGAAGTACTCGGCGATCGGTGCGTGCGGCACCGGAACGCCTTTGGGCAGCCCGGTCGAACCCGAGGTGTAGATCAGGTAGGCGGTGTTGTCCGGGAGTAGCGGCCGCACCAGCTCGTCGGGCGCCGGGTCGGCGGACGGGTACCGCGCCAGGCCGGTAATCGGCTCGCGCAGCACCAATTTGGCCTTCGCGTCGCCCAGAATGAATGCCAGCCGGTCATCGGGATAGGTGGGGTCGATCGGAAAGTAGACCGCTCCGGCTTTGAGGATACCCAGCGCCGTGGTGACAAGTTCGGGCGACTTGTCCAACACCACCGCGACCCGGTCCTCGGTGCCAACCCCATGCTCGATCAGCCAGTGCGCCACTCGATTTGCTTCCTCGTTGATCTCGCGGTAGCTGTAGTGGCGTCCCTCGTAAACGACCGCGACGGAATCCGGTGACAGCGCCGCCCGCTCGGTCACCAGCTCGGGCAGCGTGGCGGGCGGCGTCACGAAGTGTTTCACCGGCGGAGACCCGGCGCAGCCAGTCGGAGTCGCCGTCACTCATCAGCGCGCACGTTGACAGCGCGGCGTCGGGACGGGCCAGCATGCTGTCCAACAGGACGCTGTAGTGCTCGAGCAGCTGCTCCACCAGCGGCCGATCCAGAACCTCCACCAGATACTCGGCTTCGACCAGTGCACGCTGGCGGGCTTGCCGCCCGGCAATTCGACCATCAGGCTCAGCGGGAGCTGGCTGAAGTGGCCACGCAGCTCGGCGCGTTCGCACCGCACGCCGGGCGGGCAGAAGCCGGCGCCCTCGCGGTCACGTAATCCGAAGCTGACCCGGGTCATTCGCTCGGCACCGTGCCGGCGGTCCGGGTTGAATTCGCGCACAAGCCATTCCAGGTCGGCGCGCGAGTGGGCGAAGGCGCCCAGCGCGCTGTCGCGGGCCTCGGCGACCAGCTCCCGGAACGTCTGGCGCGGCTCGCGGCCGCATCCGCATCACCACGGTGTTGCCGTAGAAGCCGATCACGTCCTCGGTTCCGGCGCCGCGGTTGAGCACCGGTGCGGCGACCAGGAAGTCGGTGGAGTGGGTGTAGCGGTGCAACAGACGCGCCGAACGCGGCCATCAACACCATGTAGGGGGTGGCGCCGGTTTCTCGGCCAGCGCCGCTGCGCGGTCGACCGTGACCGCCGACAATCGCGTCGCCCACGCTGCGAGCGCCAGGTGCTCGGCACCACCGAACCGTTGGGGCCCGGAAGTTCAAGCGGCTCAGGCAGGTCCGTCACCAGGGATCGCCAGTAGGCCAGATCTTCGTTAAGGCTGCCTTCGGCCCGGGCGTCGCCGCTATCGGCGCGCCGGCAACGGTGTCCGGATCGACGTAGGCGCGAGTCAGGTCGGTGAAGAATGGCGCCCACGAGCCGTCGTCCCAGGCGATATGGTGCGCGGTGAGCAGCAGGATCAACTCCTCGGCGCCCAGCGCAGCGCGGTGACCCGCAGCGGCGAATCCTTGGCCAGGTCGAACGGCCGCCGAAACTCTCGCTGCGCCAGTACTTCCAGCCGCAGCCGGCGGGCCTGCTCCGCAAGCCCGGACAAGTCGTGTTCTGCCCAGCCGGGCCGCAGGTCGTCGCGAATGACCGGTTGCGGGTCGCCGTCGCTGTCGATCTGGTAGGTCGTGCGCAAGATCGGGGTGACGGACGGCGACCGCGTCCACCGCCGCGCAGCCGGGTGACGTCGACGTTGCCGGTGACGCGATAGGAGACACAGACGTTGAGCAGCGCGCTGTCCGGGTCGACCGACTGTACGAACCACATGCGGCGTTGGCCATCGGACATGGCGGTGTCGCCGGCACCGCCCAGCCTCCGCGTCCGCGGCGACGGCCGGCCGGGCCAGGCCACGTTCAGCGATCTTGCGGCGCAACAACTCCAGGCGCTGTTCGTCGAGCCGGGTGCGAGGCCCGTGTTTCAGTCACGCGTGGATTCCAACCTTTCCATGTTTTGGCCGCGGGTGCCCCGGGTGCCTGCAGTGGGTGTTTGAATGTCTGTGGTACTGGTGACGCGGTAGTCGACCCGGAGCCCAGGGCGTCGATCAATTCAATGCCGGTGATGCCGCCGAGCAATCTGGCCACCGGAGCCGAGGGGCCCAGGCCCGTCGAAGCCGCTTGCGCAGATCGAGTGCCAGCAGCGAGTCCAAACCGAGGTCGATCAGCGACCGCGCTCGGGTCGATGCACCGAATCGCCCCAGTGCAATGTCGCCGCCAGTTCGGCGCGCACACGACCGGCGACCGGTCCCGCGCTGGAGTTGTTGCCTGGACGGTCAGAACGTCCGCCGGGGTCCCGAACGGATCGGGTCCCCTGGCTCTCGAAGAAAACCCGGAGCCGGTCGAAGTCGGCAGCGAAGATCAGTGGGTCGTCGACATAGTGGCCCAGACCGGCGTCCACCGCCGCGTCGGGATCCATTGCGACCAGACCGAGCCTGGGTGCGGGCGATCTCGTCGGCCCTCGGCGATCCCGGCGTCCTGCCACAACCCCCATCGAACCGCCGTGCAGTCCAGACCCCCGGCCCGCAACCGGCCGCCCAGCACGTCGAGCATCCGGTTGGATGCCGCGTATCCGGCGTGCCCATGACCACCCCATACCCCAAACACTGATGAGCAAGCAGGATCGGCAAACCGGCCGCAACGGCCAGAATCGGCCATCTCCGCCAGCCCAACCACTTTCGCGCCGAACATTTCTGTCAGGTCGCCGCCGGTGAGCTGATGCGGGGCAAGCCTGGCGATCCGGCGGCGTGGATCAGCAATGACGCACCGTCGCCGGCATATTCGGCGGCGACCGCCGACAGCATCGACGGGGTCGGTGATATCGCAGGCCGGGGCGAGCACCTCGACACCTCGGCTGTCGGCCAGTTCGCCCAGACGCTCCGATCAATGCCGTTGCGGCTCAGCAGGATCACCCTACGAGCCCCGTTTCGACGCAGTGCCGGGCATACCGCATTCCGATGCCTCCGCTGCCGCCGGTGATCACCACGTTGTCCAGCGCCGCGGCCTCCAGCGGTCGCGTGGCCACGGAATCGAGGCGCTCGCGGAGAGTCCGGACAAAGCGTTGCGGCGTCATGCAGCGTCCTGCCGTATAACGCCGCAACGGAGACGGCACAATCGCCATTGACACGCAACGCCACTTCGGCTCGGCGTCGCCCAGCAGCACGTCGACGCCGGCGGGCGCGTCTGGGCGTCGACATCTCGCGGGGCAGGTCCAGATTTCCGAACGTCTGGTCGGGAAATTCGAAGCCGACACTGCGGTGCATCGCGGCCACCGCCGCCTGGCCGGCCGGGGATCCGCTTCGCCGGGCATGAACCCGTTCCCGCCGGCGGTAATCAGCCAGACGGCGCGGCATCGTGGGCCGATGATCGTCGTGTAGTCGGCAGGCCCGATCGGGTGCGGCCGGCGATCTGCGGCGGCGACCGTCGCCTCGAGCCGCTCGAGCGCCGGAGCGATCACCGCGCGATTTCCGCCTCGTCGGGTGAGCCGACGGCAACTCGTATGTGCCGCACGGCGGCAGTCAGCTGCGCCAGCGGTTCGCCGCTATCGCCGACGACCGCGACACCGCGGGTGGCGGTGCCGGCGGCAACAGCGCTGCCGCCAATCCTCGACAGCGATGGTCAGGGCGGCGACGAGCCGGGGACTCGTCGGTCGAGGGTTCCGGTGCGGCCCACAGATGTATCGCCCGCATCGGCGCATTGGGGAACCCGCGCAGCGGTGGTTGGAGACCCCCAGGGCATCGGTGGCCCACCGATAGCCGGGGTCGGCGACCGCACCGGCGACGATGTTCGCCGACAGTGGTCGGCTATGGGCTCGTCGCGCCGCCCCGAGCCGACGATCACCGCCGCCTCGCACGACCAGTTCCACCAGCGGATACACAGCGAAGGATGTGCGGACATTTCGACGAATGCGTCGGCCCCGCATTTCGGCGCGGCACCACCGCATGGTCGAAACGCACCGTGTTGCGGAGGTTTTCATACCAGTAGTGGGTGAAATCGGTGCCGCGGCCAACTTCTGCGCCGGGGCCGAGCCGATGAAATCCACCGGCCTATCCAAGAAGTCCGAGCGGGTAGCAGCTCCTCCAACTTGCCGCGCAACGGCCAGCGCGCTGGTGTGGCCCGGGGAGTCCAGGAAAGTCGATGCACGAACAGGCCTCGTTCGGCGAGTCTGACGATGGCGGCCACGGCATCGCGGTCACCTGACACCACGGTGGCGACGGGCCGTTGACCACAGAAACCTCAAGCCAGCCAGGCGTTTCTGCGATCATCCGCTCCGCTTGGTCGATGTCGACACCCAGCACCGCCATGCCATACGGGCCTGTCAGCCGTTCGACGGCGCTGCCCGCGCGGCGACCACCGCAACCGCGTCGGACAACGGAGGCTACCCGCCACACAGGCCGCTGCCACCTCGCCGAGGCTGTGTCCGATCGCGATATCCGGAAGCACTCCGCAGGATCGCCATACCTGACGCCAAGCTGACGGCGTGGGTGAACTGCGCGGCTTGGATATCGGTCTGCGACCACTCCTGTTCGGGCCACTCACCAGATACGGCAGCGGCGAGGCAGCCCGGCCGCCATGAACGCCTGTGCGCATCGGTCGGCCTCGGCGCGATAGGCGGGGAGTTGCCGGTAGGCATCGGCGCCCATGAAGGCCACTGGTTGCCCTGGCCGGGGAACACGAATGCGGTACACGGCGCGACCGTTTCGAGGATCGGGCAACCAGCGGATGCTCTTCGCCGTCGGCCAGCGCGGAGAGGCCCGCCGCCAATTCGGCGTGGTCGGCGGCTCGCACCACCGCGCGGTGGCGGCGCACCCGTCGCAGCCGCAACAGGGTGGACGCGACCACCGCCGTCGGATCTGGTCCTCCGGCGCGCCCGGTCAGATAGCTGAGGATCGCCCAGGCGTCCTGGCTGATCAGCTTTTCGTCATGCGCCGAGAGCAATACCGGGATGCGGCCGTCAGGCAGCGGATGGGCCAGCATCACGCGACCTCGGGAAGGGAGACGATCACATGCGCATTGGTGCCGGCGATGCCGAATGCGGATGTGGCGGCAATCCGTTGCCCGTCGTCGGCCGGCCACGGCGTCAGGTCTTCGCCAGGCGCAATCCTTGGCTTTCCCAATCGATTTCGGGGCTCGCGCTCGTCGGCATGCAGGGTGGGCGGTACCGCGCCGTGCTCGGCGGCGACCAGAATCTTGGCCAAACCCAGCGCGCCGCCGGCGGCCTAGCGCGTGGCCCACGTTGGACTTCACCGATCCCAGCAGCGCGCCGCGCCGGGTTCGGTGTCGCCGTAAGTCTGCGCCAGAGACCGCAATTCGGTGCGGTCACCGAGCCGGGTTCCGGTGCCATGCCCCTCGACCATCCCGACTTCGTCGGGCCGAACTCCCGCCTGCGCGATGGCGCGACGAAACAGGCGGATCTGCGCGGCGCCGTTGGGGGCGGTCAGCCCGGCGCTGCGGCCATCGTGGTTGATCGCGCTGGCACGCACCTCGGCGAGAATCCGCCGGCCGTCGCGCAGCGCGGCTCGACTCGCGTTGCAGCACAAACATCGCCGCACCCTCCGCCCAGACCGTTCCGCTGGCATGCGCGCTGTAGGGCCGGCAGTGGCCGTCGTCGGACAGCGCGTGCTGTTTGGAGAACTCGACGAAGAACCCGGGCGAGCCCATCACACAGACTCCGCCGGCCAGCGCGAGGTCGCAGTCGCCGGTTCTGAACCGAGTGCACCGCGACATGAAACGCCGCCAGCGCCGACGCGCACGAAGAGTCGATCGTCAGCGCCGGGCCCGCCAACCCCAGCGTGTAGGCGATCCGGCCGGAGATCACGCCCAACGCGGTCCCGGTGAGTCAGATGACCGCTGTAATGTGAGAACTCGGCCATCTGCGGCCCGTAACCGGTGGCAGAAGCGCCGACATAGCAGCCCACATCGTGTCCGGCCAAATCGTCAGGGTTGATGCCGCTGTTCTCCAGCGCCGCCACGCCACCCGCAGCGCGACACGCTGCTGGGGATCCATCGCGATCGCCTCGCGCGGCGAAATTCCGAAGAACTCCGGATCGAACGTCGTTGCGCCGGTGAGGAATCCACCACGGTCGTGGATCGGCTTGAAGCCGTCGCGCCGCGACCCGGCGAGCAGCTCGCGGACTGGCCAGCCGCGATCGGTGGGAAACGGACCCAGTCGCCTCCCGCTGTTGGACAGCAACTCCCAGTAAGCCTCGGCGGTGTCGACCCCGCCAGGCGCTTCGATCGCCATCCCGACAATGACGACCGGATCAGCGGGCCAGCGTCGAATCTGTCGTCAGACATCGGCGTTCACCCGCGCGGCGACCGCGTCGATGTGATCGTTGAGGTAGAAATGTCCGCCGTCGTAAACGACAGCTCGAAGGCGCCAGCGGTGTGGTTTCCCAGCTTGCAAGCATCCGGCATCGACGCGGTGGTCATCCCGGCCACCCACCGCATGGATGTCGGCACGGATGCGTACGCCGGGCGCACAGGAATAGCGATTCAACGCGCGGTAGTCGGCCCGCACCGCGTTGACCAGCAGTTCGGCGAACTCCTCGTCGGCCAGCAGCACGGGATCGGTCCCACCGAGATCTACGATGTCGGCGAGCAGTCCGTCATCGCTGGTCGGCAGGTCCGGCATGCGGCGACGTCGACGGAGCCGGACCGGCAGAAGCCCACAGCCGCCGCACCGCTGCTCCTTGCGTTCGGCGATCCTGGCGAACTCGAAGGCGACGACGGCGCCCATGCAATGGCCGAACAGCCGCAGCGGCGCCGCTGACTCCCAGTCCCGGCCTCGAACAAGTCCGCGGGCAAGGTCATGGACGGTGTCGGCGCAGGGTCGACTGAGCCGGTCGGCCCGCTGCGGATACTGCACGATGTAGGTGTCGCCGCCGTCGGCCAACGCCGTCGCCAGCGAGCGGTAGCTCGCGGCGGCGCCTCCGGCGTGCGGAAACACCACGGTCGCGCCCGCGCACGTGCCCCCGCGTGACTCGGCACCCAGCTTGATCCAGGGCGCAAATTCGGTCGACACACTCGGCACATTGTCGAATTCATTGCGCCGCTCGATTTGCTGGATCGATGCGGCCGACACGATCGAGTCGGCGTCCATCCGGATGATTCCAGGTACAACTCGGCCACCTGATCGAGTCGGGCGTTGTCCGGCTCCCGGCCGATGAGCAATTCGGCAAGTGTCGGCAACGGTCCGGGTGGCGAAGACGTCGGCGACCATCGACGTCGGGGGCGTCCAGCCACGGCCGGATGCGGGCGACGGCCTGCGTCGCCAGCACCGAATCGCCGCCGAGGGAGAAGAAGTCATCGTCGACACCCAGGCGCCGACGTCCAAGGCCGAGCAGCTCGCGACGATGCGGCAAGAGCGGGTTCCAGCGGCGTCGCGGCGCCGCGGTAAGCGGTGTCGCCCGACGCCGCCCACCGCCGCGGCGAGCAGGCCGGCGACGGCACGCCGGTCGATCTTGCCGCCACCGTCGGTGAACGGGATGCGCTCGAGTAGCGACACATGGCGCGGAATCATGTGCGCGGGAACAACATCGGCGAGCACCTCGCGAATACGCTCCACGGTCAGCGCGGCATCGTCGGTGCCCTCCGGGCAGACCGCCGCGGCTAGCACGTCGGAGCCACCGGGCGCAGGAACCAAGGCGGCCACCGCCGCGCGCACCCGCGGCACCCGTCGCAGCGCGGCCTCGACTTCGCCGAGCTCGACGCGATACCCGCTGACCTTGATCCGGTGATCGGCGCGGCCGACGAATTCGCAGCGTGCCGTCCGGCCAGTAGCGGGCCAGATCGCCGGTGCGATACCAGCGTCCGGGCCGTGCCATGAAATGGGTGCTCGACAAAGCGCTGGGCGGTCAGTTCGGGGCGTCCGCGGTAACCCCGGGCGATGCCGCGTCCGGATACCCACAGCTCACCGGCTACCCAGTCCGGGCAGTCCGCACCGGTGTCATTGACGACCCGGCAGGCGATGTTCGGGAACGGCATACCGTAGGGCACCGCGGTCCAATCGGCCGGAATATCCGTCACTGACTTCGAAAATTGTTGCGTGAACGGCGGTTTCGGTTGCGCCGCCCAAACCGGCGAAGCGAAGGTTAGGTGCCTGCGCCTTTAGCCTGCGGGCCAGGCCGGGCCGCACCCAGTCGCCGCCGGTGGGCACCACCCGTAGCGACGACAGTCGCCCGTGGCCGACCTCGACCAGCATCTCGAGCCAGCCCGGCAGGAAGTTCAGCACGGTGACTTTGTGGGTGTCGATCAGCCGGGCCCAGGCGTCGGGGTCGCGGCGCTGCGCCTCGTCGACCACCACGATTGCCCCACCGGCGCGCAAGGTGGCGAAGATGTCCAGCACCGACATGTCGCATTCCAGCGTCGACAGGGCCAGACAGCGATCCGCGGCGCGGATATCGAAGTGGCGAGTGAGGAATTCCACAGTGTTCATTGCGCCGTCGTGCGTCATCTCGACACCCTTGGGCTCTCCGGTCGAGCCCGAGGTGAACAACACATAGGCGAGCTGGGCGGGATCCGTTCTCGCAGGGCTGATGTCAGACACGGCGGGCGCGTTGCGAAGCACGTCGGCAATTGTCAACGCGGGCACCGGCAATGACAGCTGCTGCGCCGCCGCAAACCAGGGCCAGGCTCACCCCGCCGGTTTGGAGGATGCGCTCCGCACGGTCGCGTGGCTGGTCGACGCCGATCGGCAGGTAAACAGCACCGGCGGTCAGGATTCCTAGCAGGGCTGGCACCTGTTCGGCGGTCTTCGGGCCCATCACCGCGACCGTGTCGCCGACGCCGATCCCGGCCGCGCGCAACGCCGCGGCCACCGCCAGCGCCTGGTCGCGCAGCTGCGCGTAGCTGAGGTCACCGGAACTGGCGAACACCGCCGGCGCATCGGGCCGCTGCTCGGCTTGCCGGAAGAACCCGTCGTGCAACGCTTCTCCGCTGGGCTCGGCGGTGCGGCTGTTGACCGCGTCGCGCACCGCGCGTTGCGCGGCCGGCAGCGCCGACGGGCCCGGCGCATCCCAGGCATCGTCAGCAAAGGCCAACCGGAGCAGTTCGTCGATGTGGTAGCCGAACATGGCGTCGATGACGCCTGGGGCGAAGACGCCGTCGCGCACGTCCCAGTTCACCAGCACGCCGCCGTCGAACTCGGTGACCTGTGCGTCGAGCAGCACCTGGGGGCCCTGGGAAATGATCCATGCGGGTGTGCCGAATTGGTCGGTGACATCGGGACTGAACAGTTCGCCGAGTCCCAGCGCGCTGGTGAAGACCACCGGCGCCAGCACCTGGGTGCCGCGATGGCGGCTGAGGTCTCGGAGTACCGATAGCCCGGGATAGACGGAATGCCCAGCGGCTGTCCGCATCGCATCCTGCACCACCTGTGCCCGCGCCGCCGGGGTGTCCGTGCCGGTGAGGTCGATGTCGAGCAGTAGCGAGGAAGTGAAGTCGCCGACCAGCAAGTCGACGTCGGGGTGCAGAGCCTGGCGCCCGAACAGCGGAACGTTCAGTAGAAAGCGCGAGTTGGTCGACCAGCGCGCCAGGGCATTGGCAAACGCCGCGGCCAGCGTCATCGCCGGGGTGACACCGCGCGCTTGGGCGCGGGCAAACAGCGCGTCGCGGGTTGCCGGGTCCAGCCAGTGCCAGCGCCGGGTGCTCTTGTGCGAGCTTCGGCCGGCGATTGATGGCTCGGTTGTTGGCAGGGTCGGCGGGTCTGGCATCTCCGGGATGCGCGACGCCCACCACTGTCGGTCGGCGTCGCGGGTTGGTTGCGGCTGTGCTTCTTGTGCCTCGATGGTTTGGCGGTATTGCCGGTAGGTATAGCTCAATTCGGGCAGGTCGCGACCGAGGTACAGAGCCGCCAGGTCCGCCATCAGGGTGCGATAGCTCATCGCGTCGGCGGCCTGCATGTCCAGATCGACGTGCAGCCGGGAACGTTCGCGGGGTAGCAGCGTCAATGCGAGCTCGAACACCGCACCGTCGAGCTGCTGGTGTGATTTGGCGTCGCGGATGGCGGCGAGCCGCTGATCGACGACATCCGCGTCCAGCTGGCGCAGGTCCTCGACGGTGACCGGAAAGTCGTGGCACTCGTCTGTGGATGTGATGCGCTGGGTGCCGTCGGGCAGGAACTGCACCCGCAGCATCGGATGGCGACGCGCCAGTGCAGTGGCCGCCGCGTGCAGGCGCTGCGGATCGATCGGGCCACCGTCGAATTCGACGTAGAGGTGCCCGGCCACCCCGCCGAACTGCTGATTGTCTTGGCGGCCGACCCACATCGCGTGCTGCATCGGGGCCAGCGGAAACGGCTCGCCCGGTGCGTCCCCGGGTGCGGGGGCGGGCGGGAATTGCTGGTCAGCGCCCGGCGCGCCGGCAGTGACCAGCTCAGCCCAGGCCTCGACCGTCGGCGTGGCTGTTAGCGTGGCGAAATCGACGGCGATGCCTTGGCGGCGCCAGCGACCAGCCAGGGTCATGATCCGGATGGAGTCGAGGCCCTGGCCGATGAGGTTGCTACCTGGGTGAACGGCATCGACGCCGACGCCGAGCAGTTCGGCCACCTCCGCCCGGATGTCTTCCGAGCGCGCCGGGGCATGCACCACAGACCCTCCCTGAATTAGCACAGGCTGCCCTAATTTTTTGGTTACCCTATCCTTACTCCCCGCGTCCCCGCTACTACGCCCCCGTCTGAGGAACCCCATGAGCCCGAACACAACGCAGCCACCAGCCGGAGTCCTCGACGGGTTCGTGCCATTCCCCGCTGATCGGGCGGCCGCCTACCGGGCGGCCGGTTACTGGACGGGACGAACCCTGGACACGATCCTGACCGCCGCGGCGCAGCGCTGGCCCGACCGGATTGCCGTGCTCGACGCTGTGGGCGGTACCGGCTTCAGTTATGCCGACCTCGACGAACAGGCCAACCGCGCCGCCACTGGACTGCGCGGCGTGGGTATCGTGCCGGGCGATCGGGTACTGCTGCAGCTGCCGAACAGTTGCCAGTTCGCGGTGGCGCTCTTCGGGCTACTGCGGGCGGGGGCGATCCCGGTGATGTGTCTCCCCGGCCACCGGGCCGCCGAATTGGGACATTTCGCCGCGGTCAGCGAGGCCACCGGGCTGCTGATCGCCGATGCGGCAAAGGGTTTCGACTATCCGGGGATGGCTCGCGAGCTTGTCGAGCACCACCCCACGCTCGAGCATGTCATCGTCGACGGCGACCCGGGACCGTTCACCTCGTGGACGCAACTGCGCGATCAGGCGCCCACCGGGTCGCCGGGACCGCCGGGCGATCCGGGATCGCCCGCCCTGCTGCTCGTTTCCGGCGGCACTACCGGCACACCCAAACTCATCCCCCGCACTCACGACGATTACGTGTTCAATGCGACCGCCAGCGCGCAAGTGTGCCGGCTCACGTCCGACGACGTCTATTTTGTGGTGCTATCGGCCGGCCATAATTTTCCGCTGGCCTGTCCGGGTCTGCTCGGCGCGATGACGGTGGGCGCCACCACTGTGTTCGGCACCGACCCAAGCCCCGAGGCGGCCTTTGCCGCCATCGCGCGGCACGGCGTGACGGCAACCGCCCTGGTGCCAGCTCTGGCCAAACTGTGGGCACAAGCTTGCGCCTGGGAACCAGTGGCACCAAAGTCCTTGCGGCTCTTGCAAGTCGGCGGGGCCAGGCTGGAGCCCGAGGACGCGCGCTTGCTGCGCGCCACGTTGACTCCAGGCTTGCAGCAGGTGTTCGGGATGGCGGAGGGGCTGCTGAACTACACCCGGCTCGACGATCCGCCAGAACTCGTCGACCACACTCAGGGGCGGCCGTTGTGTGCGGGCGACGAATTGCGCATCGTCGATGAGGCCGGCGATCCGGTGGCACCGGGCGAAGAAGGCGAACTGCTGGTACGCGGACCGTACACGCTCAACGGCTACTTCCGCGCCGAGCGCGACAACGAACGCCGCTTCGACCCCGACGGTTTCTTCCGCAGCGGTGACCTGGTCCGGCTCAGGCACGACGGCTATCTGGTGGTCACCGGTCGGGTCAAAGACGTGATCTGCCGTGGCGGTGAAACCATTTCAGCGGCAGACCTCGAGGAGCAGATGCTGAGCCACCCGGCGATCTTCTCGGCCGCTGCGGTTCCGCTGCCCGACCCTTATCTGGGTGAAAAGATCTGCGCAGCTGTCGTTTTCGCAGGACCCCCGGTGACACTCGCGGATTTGAACGCCTACCTCGACGAGCGTGGTGTGGCCGCGCACGCGCGGCCCGACGTGCTGGTCGCGATGACAACACTGCCCACTACACCGATTGGCAAGATCGACAAAAAGGCGATCGCTAGCCATGTCGGCGTTGGCCATGTGGGGAGTCCGATAGCCGACAGCCCGAGGGTCGAGGCACACCCGGCGGCTAGAAATTCAGCCCGGAGAACATGATCCGGCCAGGATCATACTTCTGCCGTACGGCGCCCAGCCGGGATAGGTTCGGGCCGAAGTACCGCGACGGAGGCTGGTTCGCCTCGATGTAATTCACATAGCCGCCAACCGAATACGGACGCACCGCTTGGTGTGCGGTGTTGAGCCAGTTGGTCGCTGCCGACGGCGAACCGGTTTCGACGTGCCACTGCACCGCACAACAGGCTGGGGCCTAAGCTGCTCGCTCGGTTGGGCCATCCAGCAACAAGATGGGGCGCAAGTTCATTCGCTTGGTCCCGGCTCCATATCGAGGTCCACAAAGCTGCCATTGACTAATGTCACCATTTGGTATTGACTGCGTTGCATGGCGGACGGCGTTCCGGCTCGTGGGTCGTTGCGATCCCGCGGCGCGGCAGCGGTAAGTGCGTACACCTTGCGGCCGATCACAAGCCTGCTTCCCCCGCTGCTGCACAGGTCCAAGACCACCAGCCGCGGCGCCTCGGCGGTGGTGACCGGGGCCGGAAGCGGCATCGGCGCGGCCTTCGCCGTCGAACTCGGCCGTCGCGGCGGCGCGGTCGTTTGCAGTGACATTGACGAAACCGCCGCCCAACAGACGGTCGAAGTGATCACCGAGCAGGGCGCAAAAGCGGTGGCAATCCATTGCGACGTCTCCAAATTCGACGACGTGTGCGCCCTGGCCGAGCAATCGCAGTCCTGGTTCGGGGCACCGCCCACACTGGTGATCAACAACGCCGGTGTCGGCGCCGGCGGCGCGGCCATCGGCGATGCGCCCCTGGACGATTGGGTGTGGACCTTGGGCGTCAACCTGTGGGGACCCATTCACGGCTGCCACGTGTTCACCCCGATCTTGCGCGAAGCCGGGCCGTCCCACGCTCCAAGGGGCATCATCAATGTGGCCTCGGCGGCGGCGTTCGGTGCGGCCCCCGGTATGGCCGCCTATAACGTCAGCAAGGCCGGCGTGCTCTCACTATCGGAAACTCTTGCGGCCGAATTGTCCGGCACCGGAGTCAAAGTCACCGTTTTGTGCCCGACCTTCGTCAAGACCAACATCGTCGAATCCGGCCGTATCAGCGCCGAATCTAGCGAACTGGCCGCCAAATTGATGCGATGGACCGGATTCTCGCCCGCCAAAGTGGCGCGGATCTGTCTGGACGCGCACGACCGCGGCGAGCTGTACTGCATGCCGCAGCTCGACGCCAAGATCGGCTGGAACGTCAAGCGTTTAGCCCCGCAGGCGTACACCCGCGCGGTTGGCCTGGTATCCCGGGCAACCATGCGCTGACAACCGCTGTCCCAACGAAAAGGAGCTCCCGGTGGCCATCGACATGGAAGCTATGCTCGCCAAGATCAAGGATCGCCAGTGGGCGCTCGCCGATATCGATTGGGACGCACCCGGTGCCGATACCATCCGGCCCGAATTCCGTCCCAAACTAAAGGCGTTCATGGCCGACCTGTGCTGGATCGAAAACGTGGGTGCCCGCGGATTCGCGGCGCTGGCCAAGAAGGCGCCCAACCCGACGCTGGCGGAGATCTACCGGTATTTCCACGCCGAGGAGCAACGACACGCCAACGCGGAGATGGCGCTGATGAAGCGCTGGGGCATGCTCGATGACGGCGAAGTTCCCAAGCCGAATGTCAATATCCGGTTGGCCATCGAGTGGCTCGACACCTACTCCGATGGCATGCCGCTGTCAGTGCTGGGCACCGTCATACCCATGCTGGAGGTCGCCCTCGACGGCGCGCTGCTGAAGTTTCTGCTGGACACCGTGGAGGACCCGGTGTGCCATCAGGTGTTCGAGAAGATCAACAACGACGAATCGCGGCATATCGCGGTCGATTTCGAGGTGCTCGACATGATCGGGCACGCCACGCTACGCCGGCTGACCATCGAATTTGTCGGCACCGTCGCATCACCGGGTGTCATCATCGGCACTCTCATGTACATCCCGCTGCTCAATCGCGTCCGCAACGAGATGGCCGGGATGGGCATGGAGCCAGAGCGGCTTTATAACGCGGTCAAGCGCTTCAAACAACTCGGCGAGCGGGGCGAACGTACTTGGCGGGTGCCTGCCTATCAACTTCTCAAGCGGCACGCGGCGATGGTGGTCAACCCCGATCACCCGTATCACCTGCTGGCCAACTCCATGGTGTGGCTATCAGATCGCTACCCCAAACCCTTGCTCAAACCGGTGCCGAGCTGGTTCAAAGAACTCACCTACCGACCGGCGGCGTGACCATGGCAGACGACCGCGCCTATGCAGCACTCATCGTCGGAGCCGGCTTCACCGGACTGGGAGCCGCGATACGCTTGGCCGAAGCCGGAGTTGACGACATCGTGGTGCTGGAGCGCACCGACCGGGTCGGCGGAACCTGGCGCGACACGACGTATCCGGGCGCGAGCTGCGACGTCCCTTCGCTGCTGTATTCGTATTCATTTGTCCAGAACCCAGCCTGGTCGCGCACGTACTCACCCGCCCCGGAGATCTACCGCCATCTCGAAGACACGGCGACCAGGTTCGACATCCGACGCCACATCCGGTTCGGCCAGGAAGTCAGCGACTTGACCTTCGACGCGGACAAAGGCGTATGGACCGCAACCACCAAAGATCACAAGCAATTCCGCGCGCGCACCGTCGTGCTGGCTTCCGGTCCGCTGTCCGACGTCAGCTTCCCCGACATCCGAGGCTTGGACAGCTATCACGGACACAAGATCCACAGCGCCCGCTGGGATCACGACTACGACTTCGCGGGCAAGCGGGTCGCCGTCATCGGCACCGGTGCCAGCGCCATCCAGATCATCCCCGAATTGGTGAAGCAGGCCGAGTTCGTCAAGGTGTTTCAACGTACGCCGTGCTGGGTGCTGCCGCGCTTGGACGTCGCCACCCCACCGGCCGTGCAAGCCCTGTTCGCCAAAGTCCCTGCCACCCAACAGCTTGCGCGTCAGGCGCTGTTCTGGGGCCACGAAGCCAGCGCCACGGCCTTGGTGTGGAATACACCGTTGACATCGCTGGTCGCGCGGCTGGGGCGAGCACATCTGCGCATGCAAGTCAACGACCCGTGGCTGCGCCGCCAGCTGACACCCGACTTCGCCCCGGGCTGCAAACGCATGCTGATATCCAGTGATTACTACTCAGCCCTGCAGCGCGACAACTGCAAGCTCATCGACTGGCCGATCGCTACGCTGAGCCCGGTCGGCATTCGCACCAGCGACGGTATCGAGCACCACCTCGATTGCATCGTGTTCGCCACCGGCTACGACGTCCATCTGACCGGACCGCCCTTTCCAGTCACCGGACTCGGAGGTCGGTCGCTGGCCGCCGAATGGGCCGGTGGTGCACAGGCTTACAAGAGCATCAACGTGCACGGGTATCCCAATTTGTTCGTCATGACCGGACCTAACTCCGGACCGGGCCACAACTCGCTGCTGGTCTACATAGAAGGTCAGCTGGACTACGCGGTACGCGGTATCACCACAATCCTCGACAACGACTTGCGCTATCTCAATGTGCGCGGAGATGTCCAACGTCGCTACAACGAGCGCATCCAGCGCCGGCTCACCAAGACGACCTGGATGTCCGGTTGCCGCAGTTGGTACCTCACCAAGGACGGCTTCAACGGGTCGATGTACCCCGGGTTCGCGACGCAGTATCTTGGCCAGATGAGGAATTTCCGGTATGAGGACTACCAGGTGGTCGCGCGTCATGCCCAGGCGTACGTCACCTCGTCCGCCTGATACGCCGCGTTGACATGGCACCGGACCGACCGTCACGACCCGAACCCGGCACGATCGCCAGCGTGCTGCACAACGTGCGGCGTGCACCCAAGCGCGTTCGGCGCCAATCGCGGGAATTCATCGAGACCGCGGTGTCACAGCTTTTCGACGCAGCGGTCCGCCACCCCCACGGCATCGCGGCATCCGGTGAGTATCGAATCGACGACCTGGCCCGGCTGGCCGGCACCACCACCCGCAATATCCGGGTCTACCGTGACCGGGGATTGCTACCTCCACCACTGCGCGTCGGCCGCATCGCGTTGTTCAACGACACCCACCTGACCCGGCTGCGGCTGATCACTTCGATGCTCGACCGCGGATACAACATCGCGCACGTGCGGGAAATGCTCAGCGCCTGGGAGGAAGGCAAGAACCTCGGCGACGTTCTGGGGCTGGAGACGGCCATCGTGGGCACCTGGACCACCGAGAAGCCAGAAACCATGCCCTTGGTCGATGCTCAGCGACTCGTCGACGACCCACACGCATTCGAGCGCCTAGTGGCGTTGCAGGTGATCCGGATTGACGGAGCGCAAGTCACCATCACACGGCCCAAACTGATCGAAGCGTTCAACGAGATCCGCGGCTACGGCGTCAAATTGGAAAAGCTCATCGCCCTACACGAGCAGATCGTGCCCGAGATCGACAAGATCAGCGATATGCTGGTGCGGGCCGGAGCCGAACACGTGATGGACCGCATTAAGCCCGGCGAGCCTCTGCCCGCGGATGCTGAGATCGCCGAACTGATCACCATGCTGGTGCGCTTCCGCACTCAAGCAGTGGCGACGGTCACGGCGACGCTCGCGGCGTCGATCGAATCCAACATCGAGTCACTCGTCAGCCGCATACTCGCCGATTATCTTGAGTCCAGCTCTTCCGTATGAATGGTTGTGACCAGACCGGGCACTAGGCCCCTTGGTCTGACCCCGAGCGGTTGATCCACGGCGTATGAGAGTCTTGCAGCCCACAATGTGGGCAGGAAGGCTCGACAAGATCATGGTGACGAGGAAGCGGCACAGCCCAGAGCAGATTGTGCGCAAGCTGAGGGCGGCCGATCGGCTGCTGAGCGAGGGCAAAGACAGCGCGGCGGTGTGCCGCGAACTGGGTGTCTCGGAAGCGACCTATCACCGGTGGCGTAATCAGTTCGGCGGGTTGAAGGCCGAGGATGCCAAACGGCTCAAGGACCTCGAACGTGAAAACTCCACCCTCAAGCGGTTGTTGGCCGATGCCGAGTTGGAGAAGGCCGCGCTCAAGGAGATCGCGAAGGGAAACTTCTAGGCCCGGAACGCCGGCGCGCGGCCGTTCGTCACCTCCAGCGGGTGCTTGGGGTCAGTGAACGGTTCGCCTGCCGGGTCGCCGGGCAACACCGCGCCACCCAACGGCACGAACCCACTTCGACTACTCCGCAGGATCCTGATGCCGCGTTGCGCGATTGGCTTCGCCAATACGCCAAGGATCATCCACGGCGGGGGTTTCGGCCCGCCTATCACGACGCCCGCGCCGAAGGGTGGATCGTTAATCACAAGAAGATCCAACGCCTTTGGCGTGAAGAAGGTCTGCGAGTACCACAGCGGCGACGCCGCAAACGCCACGGCACCTCGACCGCACCACCGATGGTGGTGGCTGATGCGCCCAACCGGGTGTGGGCGGTGGACTTCCAGTTCGATGTCACCACCGACGGGCGGCCGATCAAGATCGTGTCGGTTATCGATGAGCACACCCGCGAGTGCCTCGGTGGGATGGTCGAGCGCAGCATCACTGGTGAGCACCTCATCGACGAGTTGGACCGCCTGGCCGTCCAACGCGGCACCTTCCCGACGGTGCTGCGTTGTGACAACGGACCTGAATTAGCCTGCGGCGCAATGGCCGACTGGGCCGATGGACAGGTTGGTCTGCACTTCATCCCACCGGGTGAGCCGTGGCGCAACGGCTACGTCGAATCCTTCAACTCCCGCATCCGCGACGAGTGTCTCAACATCAACAGCTTCTGGTCACTGACCCATGCCCGCGTGGTCATCGGCGACTGGAAACACGAGTACAACCACCACCGCCGGCACTCATCGCTGGGTTACCAACCCCCAGCCCGCTACGCTGCCACCTGTACCCACCAATGAACAACTCTCGTTCACCGTGGACCAGTGCCGGGCGACCGCCGGGATGTCGAAGCGATTAGTTTCAGCGGGCTTGTCGATCTCTGGCCGCTGTCAGGTAGTAAGTGTTTTCGTCGCCGTGCTCGACGCGCACCTCGCCGTTCGCCAACAGCTCCGCCAGGTCTGCGAGCTCAAATTGTTGGCCTTGAAGCCAGGCCTTGGTCGCCACATCGGGCGACGATACGTGATCGATCTGACAACGAACTTCTAAGCCGGTTGGTATCGGGCGGCGCGCCCATAACGGCGAGTTCGACGCTCCGGACACCGGATTGATCGCCGTCGGGATCGCGCGGTCCGATGCAGACATCATCCCGCAACGACGGAGGGGGTAAGTCTCACGTGCATCCGCACCGGGCCGCGCAATGTGCTGTTGGCAGACCACTGCGTTTCACCCATAACCTCTATGCGGCGCACCCGGGTCACGAGTTCGCGAAGTATCGCCCGGGCCTCCATTCGTGTGAGCTGTGCGCCCAGGCATAAGTGTGCGCCGAATCCGAAGGCGATGTGTTCGCTCGGGTTTCGATCCACGCGGAATTCATCGGGGTCATCGAACACCTGCGGGTCACGATTGGCCGCACCGACGGACAGAAGCACCCGGGCGCCGGCGGGAATGGTCACGGGACCGACCTCATAATCGGTGCGCGCCGTTCGGTAGAGACCCTGTACTGGTGATGAGAAGCGCAGCTGTTCCTCCACCACCTTCGGAATCAGGGAGTGGTCGTCGCGGACCATGTCGAACTTCTCCGGATGCTGGGCGAAGATGTCGAACATCCCGCCCAGCAGGTTGGTCGTGGTTTCGTTGCCCGCGATCAGCAGCAGCATGGCGAAGAAGAACAGCTCGTCGTCGTCGATTGACCCGCTGGCGTTTTCGCTCAGCAGCTTTCCAAGGATGGTGTCTGACCCCTTCAGACCGCCAGCGGCGAACTGCTGGCGGAAATACCGGTAGATGTCGCGAATTCCACCGATCGATGACATGAGGCTCGTGATGCCGCGTCGGCTCATGTCCACATCGGCTGCCCGCACGGCGGCCGCCGACCAGCGCCGGAAGTCGTCGACGTCGCCGTCAGGAATGCCCAGCATGTGTGCGATGAGCAGCATGGGCATCGGAATCGCCAGCCGGTGCACCACGTCGCAGCCAGGGTTGTCTAGGACCTCACCGACCAGCTTGGCGGAGAGTTCATCGATCATCGCCTGCCAGCTTTCCAGCGCCGCCTTAGTGAACGCGGGCAGCACGTGACGGCGCATCTCATT
Organism: uncultured Actinomycetota bacterium; assembly: GCA_963730415.1. Taxonomy (GTDB): domain Bacteria; phylum Actinomycetota; class Actinomycetes; order Mycobacteriales; family Mycobacteriaceae; genus Mycobacterium. Next base: position 131,169 of record CAVSSC010000037.1, read on the forward strand.
GTGGCGTTTGCCGTCCATGGTCACCAGGAGTGGTCCCGCCATCCTGAGTCGTGTGACTCCGTCGGCGCTGGACAACGTTTCGGCGGCACGGGCCGCCGCCCGGACATCTGGCAGTCGGCTCAAAATCCAGAGCCCCAGCTTTGGGTTGTAGTGAACCCGCCCCGCGGCATGCAGCGCGCGGTATGCCTCATGCGGCCGCGCTAAATGTGCGGGGTCGATCGGGTCGTAGTCACTGATCTCAGCTCCGGTCCAGAACCGGTACTGACGCCAACGGCCTCGAAGGGCTCTGACTGTGTTGACGCGGGCGGCGTGACCGAGTGGCTGGGCCATCGTGCCAAGGAACCGTACGTCCTGGCTGAGGGTCATTCACAGGCTCCTTTGACGTAAATTCGTGGAAGTGCCGCAACCGTGTGGGAGCGCGGCGCTGAACCGGATCATCGCGGTGTTGTCGCGGTAGAACTGCGCGACCTGCTCAGCGGTCATGGCCGGCGACATCGGCGGAAAAATCCCGGGAACGCCAGAAAGGCGATCAGTAGCACTGCCCCGAAGATCGGGGCCATCCACAGGCTGATCAGCTGAGTCTGGACGTTGGCGGTCTTCGGTAGGTCTTCGGCCTCAGTAAGAATTTGCACAACACCTCCATTTGCGGGCCAGCAGTGAACAGGTTGACGGGCACAGCGGGGCGGTTACTCCCGACGTGGCGGTGGGGGACAAGACGCGGTGAAGATCGCGCGGGTGCTCATGACTGGTGTTGCGTCGCACAATGGAGGCCGCGTCGCGCGACACGGGCCCGCGCTGTGACGGTGATGCACCGCGATCGTGCGGCTTGACAGTTGGCACTGTGAGTCGGGGGGATTGCCGCGCAGTCATGCCCCCACGGTGGGACGCACGTGTCTGCTCGGTCAATGGCTGGATGCGAAGTTGACATGCATTCTGGGAGGCCGGTGACCGACCATTTCGCACTGGGTGCTCTTGACCAGCACGTTAGAGTGCTCGATAGTCTGCTTAAATTCTCATCGCGCGAGAAACAGTTTCCGCAACGTCCCCACGACAGGAGTACGTATGGCACGTAACGACTGGCTGATTGGTGGGGACCGCCGCAGCGAGGCCGCGGAGCGGATTTACGCTGCCGCCACGGATCTAGTGTCGCGCAGCGGATTCGAGAACTTCTCGATCGACGCGCTGGCGGCCGCGGTGCACTGCGCGCCGTCCACTATCTACCGTAACGCCGGCGGCAAGAAGGCGATCCTGGAGGCGGTCACCATGCGCATGTCGGCGCGCATCGTCGAGGCGGTGCGTACGGCGATCGAGAACCTGCAGGGTACCGAGCGCGTTGCGACGGCCATCGCGGTCGCCTTGGCCCGCATCCGCGCCGAACCGTTAGGCCCGTTGATCATGGGATCGATCCAGCCCAACCACGACGGCGAATGGCTCACCGATTCTCCCGGGGTCGCCGATATGGCCGAGGAGATCATCGGACACGTGGACCCACTCGCGGCGCAGTGGCTCGTCCGCGTCACCCTGGCCCTGTGGTACTGGCCGCTCAAAGACCGAGTCGCGGAATACGAACTGGTTCAACGATTCGTCGGCCCGTCGACGTTTCTGAACTCGGCATAGGCCAGACGACGACCAACCCGCTCAACGCTCCAACGCAATAACCCATTTTCGCATCATGAGAGGTTTTACCATAGAAATTCTCGCCCGTCGTTGCTGGTCGACGCACTGGCGGTCGGACTGGACCCGCCATGATCTTGATGACTTTCAACTTGGCCGCGACTCGTTGACGGCGTCATCTCGTGTTGACCAAGCTAGCCGCGTGGTGGGGACGAAAGGCCTGGGCACGGCGTCCGCAGCGGCAGCCACGGGCTGTCCGGTGGGATCTCCGGGCGATCGCCATTCAAGCGATATAGATCCAAGCCCGATACGCTGCAACCTTCGACCAACAACGAACGACTCTCACTCGCAGTGGACCACTTCTTGGGGTCCGGCCACCCTTATTAACGCACTCGACCGGCTCACACCGTGAGCCGGTCGAGTAGAACGTGCCAGCAATGCGACCCAGTCGCTTTCCGGGCAGCCTTACTCCCCCAGTTCAGGTGAGACCAGGGCCGCAATCGATAGTCACAGGCGTCGTGCACGTCGCCATCTCAGGTGAAGGCGAGGATCGGGGCGAGGATGACTTTGGACTTGAGACGAGACATGACCACTCCATCCGTTGAAGATGGGAGGGGTGAACCGCCCCGGGATGTCCGGAGACTTTCTGGTATGGGATCTCAGCCGGCGGCTGGTCTCAGCCGGCGGCTGGTCTCAGCCGGCGGCTGGTCTCAGCCGGCGGCTGGTCTCAGCCGGCGGCTGGTCTCCGGCGTTGAGCGTAGCCCGCTCACGCAGTTCCAGCGGGTACCTCCTCGACGAACCACCTGACATGACTCCGTCCTTTCCAGGAAATGGACTCGCCGGACATCCCGGGGCGGTTCGCACCTCCACACACTCGTCAACGCACTCTGAATTACGAGGAGCCGCCTTTCCGAGCTTTCGCTATTCTTCATATTTGTGCTGCTTTGGACCCGCACACTGCTGGCGGCCTTGCTAACGCCAAGAAGAAAGTGAAGGGAATCGAATGCCCTCACCTCGCTGGCTGGCCAGACTTACCATCCCCATGATGGCTGGCGCTGCCCTGGTTAGTAGCGTTGCGATTGCGACTGCCAATCCCGCTGATGACGCATACCTCGCAAAACTGCGCGCCGTCGGCCTCACTTGGCCGCCCAAGACGGAAGAGGCACTCATCGGGGAGGCGCACCTCATCTGCTACGACCTCACTTGGGGTTGGACGCCACAACAGATTGCCGACGACATTCACTCCCACTTGGACGCGAGGGGCGTTACGTTGTTAGACGTCGGAACCATGGTCGACGCCGCACACTCGACCTATTGTCCCGGTAATGTGTGCGACGCCCCTACCCTTTGCACAGGGATATGAACCGCCTCGGGATGTCCGGAGACTTTTTGGTACGGGATCTCAGCCGGCTGCTGGTCTCCGGCGTTGAGCGTAATAAGCAGCCTCGACTGGCCGGTCGAGTTCGGACCATCCGCACTGCCCGCTCGACCAACTCACATGACTCCATCCTTTCCAAGAAATGGAGTCTCCGGACATCCCGGGGCGGTTCAGCGTGTTAAGCGTGGCACTGCGGAAAAACATGAGAATGGCCGATATTCGCCGAGTGCCTCGAGCAGTCATCGGAGCCGGATGCCGCGTTGGACCGGCAACAGGACCAATGAGCACCCCGATCGCGATCAGTGTCCGCTGAGCGTCAGCGTCCCTTCGGTTTTGAGCACCTTGCTGGCGGTGATCTTCTCGGTCCTGCGAGCCTCTCGCTCGAGATAGCGCTGCTTGGATTCGTCGAATTTGTCGGAGGCTTCCTCGAGTTCCTTGATCAGCAGACCGAGATCGTCACGCATCCACGCGGCCTCGCCAGTGAAGTCTTCGCGTTCGAAGATGCGCCACTTCTTTAGCACCGGCATGACCACCTCGTTGAGATGGATGCGCGGGTCGTAGACGCCACCGACGGCGATGATGACGGCCTTGCGCCGGAACTCCGGCACCGTGAATCCGGGCATCTTGAAGTTGCGCAGGATCCGGTGCACCGACTTCATCGCTTGATTGGGTGCGATGTCTAGACCTGCCGCACTGACATCCCGGTAGAAGATCATGTGCAGGTTCTCGTCGTGCGACACCCTGGCCATCAACTGCTCTGCGATCGGGTCATTAGAGGCTTTACCGGTGTTGCGGTGCGAGACGCGGGTGGCCAATTCCTGAAACGAGACGTACATGACCGAGTCGAACACGCTCTCAGCGAACATGTCGCCCTGCTGATTCTGGCCGGGGCTAAAGCCTCTGGTCATTTGCTCGAGGCGCAGCTTTTCCAGCTCGACCGGGTCGACGGCGCGGGTGACCACCAGGTAGTCGCGCAGCGCCGTGCTGTGCCTGGCCTCCTCGGCAGTCCACCGATTCACCCACTGCCCCCAAGGGCCATCCATGCTGAAGTTCATCGCGATCTCACGGTGATACGACGGCAAATTGTCCTCGGTCAGCAGGTTCTGCACCATCGCCACCTGCGCCACATCGGGGAGCCGGCTTTGCCCGGGCTCCCAATCCTGGCCGTCCAGCGCATAGAAGTTCTTGCCGTCCGACCACGGAATGTAGTCGTGCGGATTCCATTCTTTGAACATCGAAAGATGGCGGTTGAGCAGGTCCTCAACCACAGGCTGGAGCTCGTGGAGTAGCTGCAGGTTAGTCAGTTCCTTGGACACGGAACCCTCCGAGTTTTCTGTGCCGATCAGTAACATGCAATGTATCTGTGTCATGCGGTTACATCAAGCGGACACGCGCAAAATCGGTGAACTAGGGCCAAAAGTCCCTATGCCGGAACCGTTGCCCATCGAGCCGAAGCGGCTTTCAGCTACGAACGTTGACAACCAAACAGTCGATCAGACGCGCTATTGGCGTGCAATCAGATACGGCGCGAGTGTGGATAGCTTCTCGCAAGTTTCTTCGAATTCGCGCTCGGGCTCGGACTCTTCGATGATGCCGGCACCGGCCCGCAACCACGTCTTCCCGTCGCATTCGTAGGCCGCCCGCAGCGTCAGCGCCGCGTCCAGCCCGCCATCTGCTGAAACCATCACGACCGCGCCGGAATACAGGCCGCGTGGGCCTTCGTCGAGGCGCAGGATCGCCTCCACGCCGCCGGCTTTAGGGATGCCCGACGCGGTGACCGCCGGAAAAAGCGCTTCCAGCGCATCTATCCGGTCGCTCGATGGGCCTAGACGCGCGCTGATCGTGGAGCCGAGATGCTGCACACTCCCGCGTTCCCGCACCGTCATGAAATCGGTGACTACCGCAGTACCCGGTTCGGCGATCTCGGTCATCTCTTGCAGCGAGCTTCGCACTGAAATCGCATGCTCGACAATCTCTTTAGAATTCGATTCCAAGTCGTCACGAGCCTGGCGGTCATGCGCCGCACCACGACCAAACGCGCGGGTGCCCGCCAGCGGTTCGGTCACCACGACGCCGTCGCGATGGACGGCCGCGACCAGTTCGGGGCTGTAGCCTACCGCGCGAATTCCGCCCAGCCGCAACAAAAAAGATCTCACCGGCGTGTTGTGCCGACGGGCCAGCCGGTAAGTGGACGGGAAGTCAAGCGCGAAAGGCACTTCGAGACAACGGGATAGGATCACCTTGTGGTAGCGGCCCGTGGCAATCTCGCGGACGGCCAACGCCACCCGATCGCGGTAGCCGGATGGGTCAGCGATTACGTCGACCGCGTGGGCGTCGCGCACGTCGGGCACACCGTCGCCGAGCAAGCCGACGACCGCGTCGCGGTGGATGGCCGTTGCACCGAATAGACGAACCGCCTCCCGGGTCACCACGATGCGAGTACGAGGCCAAAACACGCGGGCCAGCGGGGTTCGCGGCGCCAGCCGCTGCTGCAGTCCATAGCGGTAGACCCCGAATTCGAACGCGATCCAACCGAAGACTTGGTCGGTTTCCAGCAACAGCCTGTCGATAGCTTCACCCAGGACCGGTCCGGGCCGCCCCAACCATTGTTGCCGCTGAGTCACGCCGTCGCGGATCACACGCAGTTCGTCGCTATCCAGCTCGACCATGGCGCGCACACCGCTGGCCAGCACCCATTGACCGCCGTGCTCGTAGAGCAGGTACTCCTCGCCGACTCGTTCAGGCAGCAGCGCGGCCAGCTCGGCGGCCAGGTCGGCCGGGTCGATATGTGCGGGGAGCGGAATCAGCGGTGACGTGGAGCCGGCGGAACTCGTCTCAACGCTGACCTCGGTCACAGCTAGTAAATGTAGCCTAACCTATGTAAGGGTGCGCAAGCTCTCCCGCCGGATGCGGCACTGAGCTAAAACTCGCTCAGAGTTAAAGCAGCAGCCGACCTGGCCGCACCCTGTCGTTTCGGGCCTGTGCGTTGTCCCACCTCCCCTGTTTCCCCAGGCACAAGGGGTCGAAACCGATTTCTGGCGGTGGACCACGCCGCTCATCTGTGAACATTAAGACCGCAAACGTTTCCCAACCGTTTACGTTTTGGCCGCACAACGAGCGGCCGCCGTAACCGGATTTCCCCTAACATCACTGCCTATCCGCGCGAACCCGCTGGTCGGGAGACCAGTTGTGTTGTGCGGCGGGTTGGCAAGCTGCATCTTGCAGGGTGAAGGAGTGGCGGCGGTGGACTCCTGCGAAGACGTTCGAAGACCGCTCCACCATGTTCCGGGGCCGTATGAGTCGTATCACAGACCCCACGGGTCAAGCGACGGAACGCGTAATAGAAGTTCAATGCGACGGGGTTAGCCCGCCCACGAACGCCTGATCGCTACCTACCACCCAACCTATCGAGTCGGCGGCCGCACACGCGGCATCGAACTGGCGCAGCAGCGCGGTCAGCTGGATACCCATCGCGTTTTCGACCGTGGGTGGTTGGTGCAGGTAGGTGTCGGTGAAAACCTGCCGCAGCCGCTCGACGTCGCGGTCAAGGTCGCGGCGGCGGCCGGCCTTGACCAGCAGCCGACGCAGCCGCGCCGGGGTCAGCTTGGCGGCCTGCGCCGGGGTGGGCGCGGCCGCGAGAATGGTGCGCGCATCGGCGCGGGCCAGGCCCCCGCTGGGCAGTTCGGCGAAGGCGACCAAGGCGGCCGGGTAGAAGTCCTTGAGCAGGTCGCGGATCTGGTTGCCGATCTGCTGGCGGGCCCACACCGCGTCTTGCTGAGCGCGCGCGAGCACCCGGATGGCCTGGGCCAACTCGGTATCGGCGGGCAGCGGGCGGTGCGCGGCGGCATCGGTGCGCACGATGTTGGCCAACAGCACCGCGTCGGTGGCATCGGACTTGGCACCCGACACCGCATACCGCGACCGATACCGCGAGGCTGCCAGCGGGTTGATCGGATAGATCACCCGGCCGGTGGCGCGCAGCGCGGCCACCCACAGCCCTCGATCGGTTTCGATACCCACCGGAATCGGGTCATCGACGGTGTCGCCGGCCTCGGCCAACAACGTCAACAACTGCGCAAAGCCGGCCGCGTCGTTACCGACCCGCCCGCGTGCCACCACACGACCGTCGGCGTCGACCACGGCGACATCGTGATGCGCCGTGGCCCAGTCGATTCCGCAGTACAGATCCAAATTCTCACTCCTTCGATCACTCAACCGGTCACGAGCCTCGATGGGGTCACGCGGCGCCCTAATCGCAGGACTCCAAGGTCCGTCATCTCACTAGCCGTCCGTGACTCCGGCACACCACAGGACCTCGTTCTATCGAAGAGCTCGAAGCTCGGGAACATCTCTCGGGAGGTCGACCCTGCGGCGGGCTCGAGCAACGGCATCCCACCACCGAAAACCGTGATCTGCCGAGGAGCGCCATGTTCGTAATCCGGCTTTTTAACGGCGAAGAAGTCCAGGCGAGCGAGGGCGACGAGCTCGAAATCAACCAAGAGACCGGCGTCCTCTCGGTTTCCCGCGTCGACGGTTTCGAAGAAATCACGACGCACTACTCGCCATCGGCATGGCTGTCGGTGACACATCGCAAAAAGGGAGCCGGGGTCAGGCCCTCGCTTATTTCGTCGGCACGTTGATTCCCCGTCGATCCCACAGTAAATACACAGCACATTCACACCAAACTCGCGCCGATCGCGCATTCTTTGCGCACCTGAGTGGGCACCGCTAACGCACCCGCGACCAGCTGTTTTGTTGAGTCCCGCCCGTCCAGCACCGCTTGGATGGGCCTGGACTTCCCGCTTTGTTTTCGAGTGGCGGTTTGACCGCAGCGGGGATAAGTTTTTCCACGGTCGTCGGGATGTTCGTGGTTGCTCCGCTTGCGGACGGTGCTTCCCCTGATCACCGCACTAATCTAGGGAGGCATCGGTGGTCCAAGAGTTCTGGCAGAACTTCACCCACAACCTGTTCAAGCCGCTCCTGCTGTTCTTCTACTTCGGATTCCTGATCCCGATCCTGAAGGTGCGGTTCGAATTCCCCTATGTGATCTATCAGGGCCTGACCATGTACCTGCTGCTGGCCATCGGTTGGCACGGTGGCGAGGAGCTCGCCAAGATCAGCGCCTCCAGCGTCGGCAGCATCGTGGGATTCATGGTGTTGGGCTTCGTCCTGAACTTCCTGATCGGCGGCATCGCCTACCTACTGCTGAGCTGGTTGACATCCCTGCGACGAATCGACCGAGCAACGGTCGCCGGTTATTACGGGTCAGACTCGGCAGGAACTTTCGCCACCTGCGTGGCCGTGCTGGCGCGCCGTCGGCATCGCCTTCAACGCCTACATGCCGGTCATGCTGGCCGTGATGGAGATTCCGGGCTGCCTGGTGGCGCTGTACCTGGTGGCGCGACTTCGCCACCGCGGGATGGACGCGGCGGGGAACATGGCCGACGAACCCGGCTACACCCCGCCGGTCAAGGTCGGGGTCGGTCCCGGCACGGCGGCAAAGCCCCCGCATGGCCAGAGCCTCGAGAGCGAGCACGAGCGGGGAGTCGAGCAAGAGCTGGAGCTCTCGCTGGAGAAGCTGGACCACCCGGATTGGGAGCCCGGCCCACCCCGCGCGAAGGGGAAGAAGGTCTCCATTTTCTCCCGTGAGCTCTTCCAGGAAGTTTTCCTCAACCCTGGGCTCGTGCTGCTCATCGGCGGCATCATCATCGGCCTCGTCAGTGGGCTGCAGGGACAGAAGGTCGTTGCAGACGACGACAAGTTCTTCGTGATGGCGTTCCAGGGTGTGCTTTGCCTGTTCCTGCTCGAGATGGGTATGACGGCCTCCCGCAAGCTGAAAGATCTCCGGACGGCGGGCATCGGTTTCATCTTCTTCGGTCTGCTGGCGCCGAATATCTTTGCGCCGCTGGGAATCTTGATCGCCCACATCTACTCGTCGCTCACCCATGCCGACTTCAAGCCGGGAACCTATGTGCTGTTCGCCGTGCTCTGCGGCGCGGCGTCGTACATCGCCGTCCCGGCGGTCCAGCGGCTGGCGATCCCCGAGGCCAGCCCAACCCTGCCTTTAGCCGCATCACTGGGTTTGACGTTCTCCTACAACGTCACCATCGGAATCCCGCTCTATATCGAGATCAACCGCATGGTCTCACACTGGTTCTAGTGTCCTGAGGTTAAAGAACCCAGCCAAACCGGGGTTACCCCAACAACGTCCGCACCACCGCGTCGGCCAGCAGCCGTCCGCGCGGCGTGAGGACGAGCCTGTCGTCGTCGGACACCAACAACCCGTCAGCAACCACGCCCTCGGCGCGTTCGCGTTCGCTGGGACTCAGCAGGTGTAGCGGAAGCCCTTGGCGCAGCCGGGTTTTCAACAGCACGTCTTCGGTGTGCAAGGCGTCGGTGCCGAGCTGCTCGAATCCCGCTACCGGCAGCGCGGCACCGGCCAGCATCTCCGCGTAGGCGTTGGGGTGCTTGACATTCCACCAGCGCGTCGCACCGACGTATCCGTGTGCTCCCGGTCCTGCGCCCCACCACTGACCACCGTCCCAGTAGCCGAGGTTGTGCCGGCACTCACCGCCCGTTCGGGACCAGTTGGACACTTCGTACCAAGTCATTCCGGCCTCGGACAGCCGTGCGTCGACCAACTCGTAGCGGTGCGCCAGCACGTCGTCGTCAGGAGCGGCCAGCTCACCGCGCCGAACTCGTCGCGCCAGCGCGGTGCCTTCCTCGACCAGCAGGGCATACGCAGAGACATGATCCACACCGGCCTCGACCGCCGCGTCGACGGAACGCATCAGGTCGTCGTCGGATTCCCCTGGGGTTCCATAGATCAGGTCGAGGTTGACGTGTTCGAAGCCGGCCGCCATCGCCTCACGGGCCGCGGCCGACGCCCGGCCAGGCGAGTGCACTCTGTCGAGAGTGGCCAGTACCCGCGGCGCCACCGATTGCATGCCCAGCGATACACGCGTGTAACCGGCCGCGCGTATGGCGTCAAAGAATTCCGGCCATGTCGACTCGGGGTTGGCCTCGGTGGTGATCTCGGCATCCGGCGCCAATACGAAGTGCTCGCGCACCATGTCCAGCATCGTGGCCAGCCGCGCACCACCCAGGAGCGACGGCGTCCCTCCGCCGACGAAGACGGTGTTCACCATCGGCCCGTGCAGCCGCGCGGCCGCCAGTTCCAGCTCCGTCCGCAGTGCCCCCAGCCAGGCGTCGGGGTTGACACCACCCAACTCGGCGGGGGTGTAGGTGTTGAAATCGCAATAGCCGCAACGGGTTATGCAGAATGGGACATGCAGGTACAGCCCAAACGGCTGTCCGGGGATCGGCTGCAGGTCGGGCAGGTCAGCCGGTTCCGCGCGAAGTGCCATGCCAAATCATCGCACGGCGCACAGGTGGAGCCGGGATCGGCAATCCTGCTAGAGCACGCGACCACCAGCTGCTGAACGGTCTCACGCCATTCTTGGGTTTGTTTGCCCAGCCACCCAGATTTGCGCATTTGCTTCGTAGTTTTAATCATCGTGAGCCGAGATTTGACCTGTTGGCATGGCTAGTCGGCATCCATGGCACAATGGACCCGTGACCGTCGCTCGGCCCAGCCTTCGCATTGCGCTAGTGGCGCGGCGGCACATTGATCTCAAGCGTGTCTGCAGCTGTTGCTGTCTGCCTTGATGTCGTAGATTCGCCCACCTGTACGTCCAGCTGGCATCGGATCTGCGCCGCCGAAAACAACCGGTGAGCTGCGCGTCTATGCCTGCGATGTCTGAAGGAGAACCTCCGAATGACCACAGCCCGTCCCGCAAAGGCTCGCAGTGAGGGCCAGTGGGCGCTGGGAGATCGTGAGCCACTCAACGCCAACGAAGAATTCAAGAAGGCCGGTAACCCGCTCGATGTCCGGGAACGCATCGAAAGCGTCTATGCGAAGGCCGGGTTCGACAGCATCGAGAAAACCGACCTGCGCGGACGCTTTCGCTGGTGGGGGCTCTACACCCAGCGAGAACAGGGCTACGACGGCAGCTTTACCGGCGACGAGAACATCGAGATGCTCGAAGCCAAATACTTCATGTTGCGAGTGCGCTGCGACGGCGGAGCGCTCTCGGCTGCCGCGCTGCGCACCCTGGGTCAGATCTCGACGGAATTCGCCCGCGACACCGCCGACATCTCCGACCGGGAAAATCTGCAATACCACTGGATCGAGGTGGAAAAGGTCCCCGAAATCTGGCGGCGGCTCGACGTTGTCGGATTGCAGACTGCCGAAGCGTGTGGTGATTGCCCACGCGTGATACTGGGCTCGCCGCTGGCCGGTGAGTCGCTCGACGAGGTGCTGGACCCCAGCTGGGCGATCGACGAGATCGTGCGCCGATACATCGGCAAGCCCGACTTCGCCGACCTGCCGCGCAAATACAAAACCGCCATTTCCGGCCTGCAGGATGTGGTGCACGAGGTCAATGACATCGCGTTCGTCGGCGTCAACCATCCCGAGCACGGTCCCGGGCTCGACCTGTGGGTCGGTGGCGGTCTGTCGACCAATCCAATGCTGGGCCAGCGGGTCGGCGCCTGGGTTCCGCTGCAAGAGGTGCCGGAGGTGTGGGCAGCGGTGACCTCGGTGTTCCGCGACTATGGCTACCGGCGGCTGCGGTCCAAGGCTCGGCTGAAGTTCCTGATCAAGGACTGGGGTATCGACAAGTTCAGGGAGGTCCTGGAAACCGAGTACCTCAAACGTCCGCTCATCGACGGCCCGGCGCCCGAGCCGGTCAAGCATCCGATCGACCACGTCGGAGTACAGCGGCTCAAGAATGGGCTCAATGCGGTCGGCGTCGCTCCGATTGCCGGACGGGTTTCGGGCACCATCCTCTTGGCGGTGGCCGACCTGATGGGCAAGGCCGGCTCGGACCGGATCCGGTTCACCCCTTACCAGAAGCTGGTCATCCTTGACATACCCGACGACCAGCTCGACGATGTGGTCGCCGGCCTAGAGGCGCTGGGCCTGCAGTCGCACCCGTCACATTGGCGGCGAAACCTTATGGCGTGCAGCGGAATTGAGTTCTGCAAATTGTCATTCGCCGAAACCCGGGTCAAGGCACAGTCTTTGGTACCCGAGCTAGAACGCCGACTCGAGGACATCAACTCTGAGCTTGATGTGCCGATCACGGTCAACATCAACGGCTGTCCGAACTCGTGCGCGCGAATTCAAGTGGCCGACATCGGGTTCAAGGGCCAGATGGTCGACGACGGTCATGGGGGCTCCGTCGAGGGCTTCCAGGTGCACCTGGGCGGCAGCCTCGGGCTAGACAGCGGGTTCGGACGAAAACTGCGCCAGCACAAGGTCACCAGCAACGAGCTGGGCGACTACATCGATCGGGTGGTGCGCAACTTTATCAAACACCGTAGCGCGGGTGAACGCTTCGCGCAGTGGGCGATTCGGGCAGACGAGGACGATCTACGATGAGTGAGCACGCGACCAAACCGACCGAAGCCGAACTGCGCAAGCTGGCGGCGCGTGGCGCCGCGGAGCTCGACGGCGCCAGCGCCACCGACGTGTTGCGTTGGACCGACGAGACGTTCGGCGGTGTCAACGGACCCCGCGGCTGGGCCACCTGCAACTACGTGTTGGCCTCCAGCATGCAGGAGGCCGTGTTGATTGATCTGGCCGCCAAGGTCCGGCCGGGTGTGCCGGTGATCTTTCTAGACACGGGCTACCACTTCGTTGAGACCATCGGTTCTCGGGACGCGATCGAGTCCGTGTACGACGTCCGGGTGCTCAATGTCACTCCCGAGCAGACGGTCGCTGAGCAGGACAAGTTGCTGGGCAAGGACCTGTTTGCCCGTGATCCCGGCGAGTGCTGCCGGCTGCGCAAGGTGGCTCCGCTGGGCAGAGCACTGCGTGGATACTCCGCGTGGGTGACCGGGCTGCGCCGGGCGGAGGCGCCTACCCGCGCCAACGCCCAGGTGGTCACCTTCGACGAGGGCTTTAAGCTCGTGAAGGTCAACCCGCTGGCGGCCTGGACCGATGAGGACGTGCAGAACTACATCGACGAGCACAGCGTGCTCGTCAATCCGCTTATGTACGACGGCTATTCGTCAATCGGTTGTGCTCCGTGCACGGCCAAGCCTGCCGCCGGCGCCGACCCGCGCAGTGGGCGCTGGCAGGGGCTGGCCAAGACTGAATGTGGGTTGCACGCCTC
>CAVSSC010000038.1:0-13881 GCA_963730415.1 uncultured Actinomycetota bacterium
GACTGGCGTGCGGTCGCCGGCCTGCTCACCGCGGCGGTGGGCGAGCAGTCCGGCGACACCTCAGCGCTCTACGAGGCGCCGCGAACGCAGCTCGAACGGGCGCTGTGCCACATCGTCGCGGGCCTCCTCAACCGTGACGTCGACGCCGTGGGCGTGCACGACGACTTCTTCTCCCTCGGTGGCGATTCCGTGCTTGCGACGCAGGCCGTCGCCGGCATCCGGCAGTGGCTCGATTCGCCAAGTCTGATGGTCGCGGACGTCTTTGCCGCAAGGACCGTCGCCACGCTGGCCCAATTGCTCATCGGCCGGGAAGCCGACGACGACCGACTCGAGCAGGTGGCCGACGTGTATCTGGAAATCGCGGATATGTCGAGTGTCGATGTGTTGTCCGCACTCGATTCAACGGTCGGCGAAGAAACAACGACCGAACTGGCGCCGCGGGAGTTCAAGCCCTGGGTGAAGCGATTTACCGGTAGTACTGCGCGCGGCTCGGTGGTCGTGTTCCCACACGCCGGAGGCGCCGCCGCAGCTTACCGGTCGCTGGCTAAATCGGTGTCGGCCAACGACGTTGACGCTCTTGTGGTGCAGTACCCGCAGCGGGCCGACCGGCGCAATCACCCTGCAGCAGACAGCGTCGGTGCGTTGGCGTTCGAGTTGTTCGAGGCAGGCGACTGGGATTCAGCGGCTCCACTGAGTCTGTTCGGCCATTGCATGGGGGCGGTGGTGGCGTTCGAGTTCGCTCGCATCGCCGAACGCAATGGAGTGCCGGTGCGCGTACTGTGGGCTTCTGCCGGGCAGGCTCCGTCGACTGTCGCCGCGTCCGGACCGCTGCCGACTAGCGGTAGTGGCGTGCTGGCAGACATGGTAGATCTCGGTGGCACCGATCCCATGCTGCTGGAGGACGAGGAATTCGCCGGACTCCTGGTGAAGGCGGTGCAGGCCGACTACCGCGCCTTGAATGCCTATTCATGTCGGCCGGACGTACGCATCAGCGCCGACATCCATGCGGTCGGTGGCAACCGCGACCACCGGATCAGCCTGGAAATGTTGACCAGCTGGGAAACTCACACATCTGGCCGATTCATGCTGTCGGATTTCGAAGGCGGGCATTTCTACCTGAATGATCACCTCGACACGGTGGCCCGGATGGTGAGCGCCGATGTCCGATAACGACCCGGTCGTCATTGTCGGGTTCGCGGTCGAAGCACCTGGTGGGGTCGAAACCGCCGACGATTTCTGGACGTTGCTGTCCGAACAGCGGGAGGGACTTGGCCCGTTCCCCACCGATCGAGGCTGGGCACTTCGCGAGCTGTTTGACGGGTCGCGACGGGACGGATTCAAGCTCATCCACGACCTTGGTGGATTCCTTGCCAACGCAACAACATTCGATCCAGAGTTCTTTCGTATCTCACCGCGCGAAGCGATGGCCATGGACCCGCAGCAGCGAGTCGCGTTGCGACTGGCATGGCGCAGCTTGGAGAACAGCGGGATCAACCCTGATGATTTGGCCGGTCACGATGTGGGCTGTTATGTCGGGGCATCTGCGCTCGAATATGGTCCCGGTCTTTCCGAGTTCTCGCACCACAGTGGGCACCTGATCAGCGGGACGTCGCTGGGTGTCATCTCCGGGCGCATTGCCTACACGCTGGACCTGGCGGGGCCGGCACTGACGGTCGACACCTCGTGCTCGTCGGCACTGGCGGCGTTTCACACCGCGGTCCACGCGATTCGGGCCGGCGACTGCGACCTCGCGCTTGCCGGCGGCGTTTGCGTGATGGGTACCCCAGGCTATTTCGTCGAGTTCTCCAAGCAGCATGCGCTGTCCGATGACGGCCACTGCCGACCGTACAGCGCGCATGCCAGCGGAACCGTCTGGGCGGAGGGCGCGGCTATGTTCGTACTTCAGCGCCGGTCCAGAGCAAAGGCCGACGGGCGTCGCGTCCTCGCCGAGGTGCGTGCCAGCTGCCTGAACTCCGATGGACGCAGCAACGGCCTGACGGCGCCCAGCGGCGACGCGCAGCTGCGACTGTTCCGGCGCGCCATCGCGCAGGCCAAGGTTGAGCCCGTCGATGTCGGGATGGTCGAAGGGCACGGCACCGGGACCCGGCTCGGTGACCGAGCCGAACTGCTGTCACTGGTGGCCAGTTACGGCACTGCACCGGCCGGACGCGGACCGCTGTTGGGATCGGTCAAGTCCAACATCGGGCATGCGCAGGCCGCGGCAGGCGCGCTTGGTCTCGCTAAGGCCATCTTGTCCGCCGAACACGCCGCGGTACCTCCGACTCTGCATGTCGACAAACCGAGCCGCGAAATTGATTGGGAGAGACAAGGGTTGCGGCTGGCGGACAAGCTGACGCCGTGGCAGGCCGTCGATGGATGGCGAACCGCGGCGGTATCCGCGTTCGGGATGAGTGGCACCAATACCCATCTGATCGTCTCGATGCCGGACACCGCGAACGCATCCGGGCGCAGGGTGGCCTGATGGCCCTTAAACGACTGCCCGACGGGCGGATCCCGGTAGTGCTCAGCGCCCACGCCGACGAACTCGTCTCCCTGGATGCCCGGGCGATCGCCGACTACCTCGACCGCTTTACGGAAACGACTGTGGCCCAGGTGGCCCGGCAGTTGCGCAGGACCCGACGGATCCGCAGGTACCGTGGTGTGCTCCGTGCCGCTGATCGGCCCGAGCTCATCGACGGGTTGCGTGCGCTGGCCGCCGGGCGCGAGCATCCGCTGGTCGCCAGGTCGGCGCTGCGTTCGCCCCCCCGACAGGCGTTCGTGTTTCCCGGTCAGGGTGGTCATTGGTCGGGCATGGGTACCGTTGCCTACCAGACGCTCCCGAGCTATCGAACTGCGGCCGATAGCTGCGCCGCTGCATTCGAGGCCGTTGGCATCGAGTCGCCGCTGCGCTACCTGACAGCTGCGGACGATTTGCAGACCTTCTCTGAAATCGAGATCCAAGGCGCACAATTCGTCCACGCTGTTGCCCTGGCGGAGGCTTGGCGTTCTTGCGGTGTGCTTCCCGACCTCACCATCGGTCAGAGTCTCGGTGAGGTCGCCGCGGCCTTCATCGCCGGCAGCATCACGTTGTCGGATGCTGTCGCCGTGGTCGCGGCCCGTGCCAGTGTGGTCGACCGCCTTCCGGGTCGCTACGCGATGGCAACGCTGGGCATCGGCGCCCAGCAGGCCGGGGCGCTGATCGCGGCCACCGACGGCTGGGTGGAGCTGTCTGTGGTCTACTCCGCCTCGACTGTCGCAGTGTCGGGTGATCGCGACGCGGTGCTGGCCATCGTCGACGCGGTTCGCTCCAACGGTCAGTTCGCCCGCGAGATCACCGCGGGCTTCCCGGGGCACACCAGCTTGCTCGAGCAGCTCCGCGATGAATTGCGAGCGCAGCTGCCCGCCTCGGAATTCGCCGAGGCGCCGGTGCAATTTATCGGCGGGGCCACCGGCGACGTCGTGGCGCCGGACACGCCCTTCGGCGACTACTGGTATGCGAACCTGCGTAACACGGTGCGATTGGACCGCGCATTTGAGTCGGCAATCCGTTGTGGTGCGGGGTCGTTCATCGAGCTGTCGGCCCATCCCGCGCTGTTGTTCTCGATTGGTCAGATATTCGAGGCAGACCTGCCGGACGGCCCGGTGGTACTGGTCGGCTCGGCTCGCCGCGACCAGCCGTTGGTCGACGCGCTGTCGGCGAATATCGTCACCGCGGCGGTCGCTGACCCTGGCTACGCTTGGGATGGCCACCTGGACGGTGTGGCCGCCGGCGACGTTGGTTTGCATGGATTCCCGAACGCGCCGATGCGCGCGATCCCGATGTGGGCGCACCCAGAGCCGCTGCCTCCGATGCCCGGAACAACCTCCGGACTCAACCCCGGACTAACAATTGCCCTCGAGCACTGGGAGCAGACGGCGCCGTCCGCCCCGGTCGTAGGGCCGCCCGTGCATTTCGCGGTGATCGATCTCGGCGGCCCCGAGGTTAAGGCCGCGCTGGCTAGACCGCTGCGCGCGGCGATCGAGTCCCACCCCGCGGCCAAGCTCAGTGCACCGCGGGACGCGGAGATCGTCGTGGTGATCGCGCCCGCGCTAGACGGCGCCGACGCCGGTCGGGCCGCCGAGGCCCTCACCGGACTGATCGAGGCCGGTCGGCTCGACTATGCAAATGCGCTCGGTCCTCGGTGCCAAACGGTCTGTCTGGTCACCGTCGGCGCTGAGCGGGTCGGCCATCAAGACGCGCTGCCGTCTGCCGGCCACGCGGCGCTGGCCGCGATGCACCGAAGCATCGGATTCGATTATCCCGAACAGACCTTCACCCACTTGGACCTGTCGTCGTGGCAGTTGACGCCGACTGCCGGCTTCGCTGTCGTCCAAGCTTTGCTATCCGGTTCTGGTGAAACCGCGCTGCGCACCTCCGCGAGCGGGTACGCGTTGTTCGAGCGCTCATTCCGCGCTGCGCCCGCTGCTTCGCAATGGCCACTGGACTCAGGGGTGCTCGACGACATCGTGATCACCGGCGGTGCCGGCGCCATCGGTCTGCACTACGCCCGCCATCTCGCCGCGCATGGCGCGCGGCGTATCGTCTTGCTGAGCCGCCGCCCCGCGGATCCCGAAGTGTTGAATAGCTTGGTGTCCGAATACGGCACCGAGCTGGTGTCACCACCATGCGACCTCACCGACCCGGCCCAATTATCCCTCATTGCAGCAGATTACGGCGCTGCCGGTGCTTCGTTGATCGTGCACGCGGCGGGCAACGCCACGTTCGGTACCGTCGCCGGGCTGACGGGGTTTACAAAGGCCGCCATCGCCGACACCTTCGCCGCCAAGGTCAGTGGTCTTGCTCATCTGGCTGAGCTGTGGCCGGTCCGGTCTGACGCTCGAATGCTGTTGTGTTCGTCGGTATCCGGGGTGTGGGGCGGACGGGGACACGCCGTGTACTCGGCGGCTAACCGCCTTCTGGACGTGATGGCTGCCCAGCTACGCGCCGAAGGCAGACACTGCGTTGCGGTGAAATGGGGTCTGTGGCAGGGCTCGACCGATGGCGAATCGACCCGGAGCATCGTGGATTCGGCCGAGATCGCAAACATCGAGCGGTCCGGACTACGCCAGATGGCGCCGCAGGAGGCGATCGAGGCGAGCCTGCACGAATGGCACGACGACCCGCTGGTGTTCTCGGCCGACGCGGCCCGGGTGCGGATCTTCTTGGACTGCAGAAAGTCCGAGCCGCCCGGCAAGCATTACCGGCCATGGGAAGCCGCAGACGAACCAGCTGACACGGTGCCGGTCGTCGATGCTGTGCGCAGCCAATTGGCGGCCGTGCTCGGAATTGAGCAGGCCGGCGAATTAAATCTCACCGAATCGCTCTTCGATCTGGGCGTCGACTCAATGCTGGCACTGGACCTGCGCAAACGCCTTAAGCGGATGATCGGCCGAACGGTGTCCCTGGCGACGCTGATGGGCGAAATCACCGGCGAAGAACTTGTCGAAAAACTCGAGGGCGCCGACGAGCGCTCCGACAGCGCAAAGAAAGTGGACATTTCGCGTGACTGATATCGCCGACAACGGCGCCCGGCTCGATGCGGCTCGACTGGAGCTGCTTCGTCGCAGGCTCGCCGAACGCGGTCTTTCGGCTGACACCGAGGACCCCGGCCCCCGCGCCGACGACCAACTCTCCGACGGCCAGGCCCGGATGTGGTTCGTGCAGATGGCCGACCCCAGTGGCGCGCTGCTCAACGTCTGTGTCTCCTATCGGATCACCGGCGATATCGATCTCGCCCGGCTACACGATGCAGTCAACAACGTCTCACACCGCCATCGGGTACTGCGCACCACCTACACTGTCAGCGACGAAGGCGACCCCCGGCCGACGGTGCACGACGATCTTCGCCCGGGGTGGGCACAACACGACTTGACCGACTTGTCAGAACGCGCACGCCAGCTTCGCCTGGAGGTGCTGGCTCAGCGCGAATTCTCCACGCCCTTCGACCTTTCCACCGATGCACCGTTGCGGATCACCGCTGTGCGCACGGCGGCCGAAGAACATGCGCTGCTGTTGGTGGCCCACCACATCGCCTGGGATGACGGCTCGTGGCGGGTGTTCTTCGCTGACCTCACAAAGGCCTACGGGGGCGGCGATCTGGGGCCCGAACGCTACTTGTCGGCCCCGTCCGGACCGGACACCACCGAGGCCGATCTCGACTACTGGCGGGCCGTCATGGCCGATCCGCCGGAGCCACTGGAGCTGCCCGGCCCAGCGGGTACGAGTATGCCGACCAACTGGCGCGCCGCTCGCAGCACGCTGCGGCTATCCGGCGACACCGCCCAACGGGTGATGGCGATGGCGCGCGACACCGGCTGCACCCCTTACATGGTGCTACTGGCCGCTTTCGGCGCCCTGGTGCATCGCTATACCCACAGCGACGACTTTCTCGTGGCCGCACCGGTGCTCAATCGCGGCGCCGGAACCGACGACACCATAGGCTATTTCGGCAACACGGTGGTGATGCGGCTGCGACCGCAGCCGGCGATGAGCTTCCGCAAGTTGCTGAAATCGACGCGCGACATCGCTACCGGGGCATTCGCACACCAACGGGTCAGTCTCGACCGCGCGGTGCGTGAATTGAACCCCGATCGCCGACACGGTGCCGACCGGATGACCCGGGTCAGCTTCGGATTCCGCGAGCCCGATGGTGGCGGATTCCGCCCGCCCGGCGTCGAGTGCGAGCGCTACAAGCTGCGCAGCAACCTCACCCAGCTACCACTGGGTTTCATGGTCGAATTCGACAGCGCCGGTGCGCTAGTGGAGGCCGAACACCTGCTCGAGATTCTTAAACCCGCCCTGGTGCGCCAGATGCTGGATCACTTCGCCGTGCTGCTCGACGACGCCCTGGCCGAACCGGACAAGCCGCTGTCCGCGCTGGCGCTGATGGACGAGGCCGACGCCGAGTGGCTGCATGAGGTGTCGCGCGGCGGGACGTTCGATACCGCCCCCAGAACTCTCGCCGACCTGGTGTCCGAGCAGGCCACGCGGACTCCAGATGGGATCGCCGTCATCTATGAGGGCCGCCGGTTCACCTACCGCGAAATCAACGAGGCAGCAAACCGGCTGGCGCACTGGCTTATTGAGCAGGGGATAGGCAGCGAGGACCGGGTCGCTGTGCTGCTCGACAAGTCGCCGGATCTGGTGGTCACCGCAGTGGGGATTGCCAAGTCCGGTGCGGTGTATGTGCCCGTGGACCCCACCTACCCCCAGGACCGGCTGGAATTCATCCTCGACGACTGCGAAGCGAAGCTCGTGCTGCGCGAGCCGGTAGGCGACCTGGCCGCATACTGCGCCGACGACCCCACCGACGCTGATCAAGTCCGGCCGCTACGGCCGGAAAACACCGCGTATCTGATTTACACGTCGGGGACCACCGGACTGCCCAAAGGCGTTGCGGTGCCGCACCGCCCCGTCGCGGAGTACTTCGTCTGGTTCAAGGGCGAGTACGGGGCCGACCACACCGACCGGCTGCTGCAGGTCGCCTCGCCAAGCTTCGATGTGTCGATAGCCGAGATCTTCGGCATGCTGGCGTGCGGCGCGCGGATGGTGATCCCGCGCCCCGGGGGGCTCAACGACATCGGATATCTCACTGCCCTGTTGCGCGACGAGGGAATCACGGCAATGCATTTCGTGCCATCCCTACTCGGCCTGTTCCTGTCGCTGCCGGGCGTCAACCAGTGGCGGACGTTGCAGCGGGTGCCCATCGGCGGCGAGCCGCTACCCGGCGAGGTGGCCGACAAGTTCCACGCCACATTCGACGCGCTGCTGCACAACTTCTACGGTCCGACCGAAACCGTGATCAATGCCAGCCGGTACAAGGTGGAGGGCCCACAAGGTACTCGTATCGTGCCCATCGGCCGGCCCAAGATCAATACCGCGATGTACCTGCTCGACGATTCGCTGCAACCCGTACCGGTCGGCGTGATCGGAGAGATCTACCTTGGCGGAACGCATCTGGCGCATGGATACCATCGCCGTGCCCAACTGACCGCGGAACGATTTATCGCCGACCCGTTTAATCCTGGTGCCCGTATGTACCGATCCGGAGATCTCGCGCGCCGCAATGCGGAAGGCGATGTCGAGTTTGTGGGTCGTGCCGACGAACAGGTCAAGATCCGCGGTTTCCGAATCGAACTGGGTGATGTCGCCGCAGCCATCTCGGTCGATCCCACGGTCGGACAGACCGTTGTGGTGGTTAGCGACCTGCCACGGCTGGGCAAGAGTCTGGTTAGCTACGTGACGCCCGCAGTAGGCGACGACGGACTGTCGGAGGTCGACCTCGACCGCATCCGGGCCCGCGTGGCGGCAGCACTGCCCGAACACATGGTGCCGGCGGCGTACGTTGTGCTCGACGAGATTCCGATCACCGCGCACGGGAAGATCGATCGCGCTGCGCTGCCGGATCCCGAGGTCGGTTCCGGCGCCGAGTTCCGCGAACCGGAAACGGTTACCGAGCGGCGCGTTGCCAAACTGTTGGCTGAGCTGCTCGGCCGGGACCAGGTCGGCGCCGACGACTCGTTCTTCGACCTCGGCGGCCACTCGCTACTTGCGACTAAATTCGTCGCGGCAGTGCGCAATACGTTCGGTGTCGATATCGGTGTGCGGGAGATCTTCGAACTGGCAACGGTAGCGCGGATCGCCGGACACGTCGACACGTTGGATCCGGGCTCGGCAAGGCCGCGGTTGACGCTGGTAACGCATGACGGGCCGGCGCGACTGTCGTCATCGCAGCTACGTAGCTGGTTCACCTATCGCTTCGATGGACCGAACACCGTCAACAACATTCCGTTCGCCGCGGCACTGCGTGGCCCCTGCGACATCAATGCACTAGCGGCGGCCATCACCGACGTCGTGGCGCGGCACGAGATCTTGCGCACCACCTACCGCGAAATCGACGGTGTGCCACACCAGATCATCCACCCTCCCGCTGAGGTGCCGGTGCGTCGCGCCGACGGACCCGACGAGGGCTGGCTGCAAGTCGAACTGGATAACGAGCGACGTCACGTCTTCGATCTGGAGACCGACTGGCCGATCCGGGCAGCGTTCCTGAGCATGCCGGAGCAGAACGTATTGTCGTTAGTGGTGCACCACATTGCTGGCGACCATTGGTCCGCTGGAGTGCTGTTCACCGATCTGCTGACCGCCTACCGGGCCCGCAGCAGCGGGCAACAGCCGTCGTGGGATCCGCTGCCGGTGCAATACGCCGATTACGGTGAGTGGCAGGCCGCGCTGTTGGACGACACTGCGGGCATCGTCGGTCCGCAACGCGACTACTGGATCCGCCAACTCGAGGGATTGCCAACCGAAAACGGTCTGCGCCCGGACTTTCCGCGCCCGGCCTTGCTCAGCGGTGCCGGTGATGCCGTCGAGTTCAGCTCCGGTGCGGCGACCCGCGAGAAGCTGACCGCCCTGAGCCGCGACCTCGGCATCACCGAGTTCATGCTCCTGCAGGCCGTCGTCGCGGTGGTGCTGCACAAGGCCGGCGGCAGCCCAGACATCCCCATCGGCACCCCAGCGGCCGGTCGCAACGAATCCGACCTGGATCAGCTGATCGGGTTCTTCATCAACATCCTGGTGCTGCGTAACGATTTACGCGGAAATCCGACACTGCGTCAGGTGCTGCAGCGGACCAGGGAGATGGCGCTCGCCGCCTACGCGCATCAGGACCTGCCATTCGACCAGGTGGTGGACGCGGTCAGCCCGGCGCGGTCGCTGTCGCGCAATCCGCTGTTCGACGTGGTGGTGCACGTTCGCGAACAGTTGCCGCAAGACCGCGTCATCGACAGCGGGCCTGACGGTGACACCATGTTCAGCGCGCTGGAGCCGACATTCGACGTCGCACACGCTGACATGTCGGTCAACTTCTTCGCATCCGACGACGGCTACCGCGGTCACGTCATTTACCGCCCCGAACTCTATAAACGCAGCACCGCGCAACGGTTCGCCGAGTGGCTGGTCCGTGTCATTGAGGCGTTCGCGGACCGTCCCGATCAGCGGCTGCGCGAAGTTGAGATTGGCAGTGTGCAAGAGAGACAACGCATTCTGGACCAGTCCAACGCGGGCGGCGGTCTGTCGCGAGTATACCTGCTGGACGCCTCGCTGAACCCCGTCCCGGTCGGTGTGGTGGGCGACGTCTACTACGGTGGCGGTCCGGCCGTCAGCGCCCGGTTGGCGGGGCCATCGCTGACCGCCACCCGTTGTGTTGCCGATCCGTTTGCCGCGCAACCAGGTTCGAGGCTCTATCGCAACGGTGAGCGTGGCGTGTGGAGTGACGATGGCCAACTGGAACTGCTGGTCGGCATCGAACCACCCTCGCAGACGCGGGCAACACCGGTCACCGGTCCGGCCGAACCGCCCAACACTGCCACCGAGCGCGCGCTGGCGGCTATCCTCACCAACGTGCTTGACGCCGGGGAGGTCGGGCGCTACGACGAATTTTTCAATCTCGGCGGAGATAGCATTCTCGCGGTGCGGGTAGCCGCACAGGCGCGCGATGCCGGATTGCCGCTGACCCCGCGGATGGTTTTCGAACATCCCGTGCTCGAGGAGCTCGCCGCCGTGCTCGACGCCAAGTCGGAAGCCGAAACCGAGCCCGACGACACGCATCACGCGCCGATGAGCACATCAGGGCTTTCTGCCGACGAACTGGCGGCCCTGACCTCATCATGGGGTCATCAGCCGTGACGCGAGCCGACGAGCGACCGGCCATCGAAGATGTGATGGCGCTCAGCCCCCTGCAGCAGGGGCTGTTCTCGATGGCGGCGCTGACCGATGCCGAATCCGATGACGCCGACCCGTACGTCATCGCGATGGCTGCCGACGTGGTGGGCGCGGTCGACGTCTCCTTGCTGCGCGAGTGCGCCGCGACGATGCTGACTCGGCACCCGAATCTGCGGGCAAGCTTTATACACGGCAACCTGAGCCGGCCCGTGCAGGTGATTCCGAGCAGCATCGAATTGCCCTGGCGGTGTGTGCGCGCCGTACCCGATGAGGTAGAGGCGCTGGAAGCCGAAGAGCGCCGGCGCCGTTTCGACTTGGGTCGCGGGCCGCTGATCCGGTTCCTGCTCATCGAATTGCCTGACCAACATTGGCATCTGGCCATCGTCGCGCACCACATCGTCATCGACGGGTGGTCGTTGCCGCTTTTCGTCTCCGAACTGCTTGCCCTGTATCGGGCCGCTGGCGACACCGCCGCGCTGCCGTCATCGCCGCGGCCGTATCGCGACTACATCGGCTGGCTGGCCGGCCGGGACCAGGCGGGCAGCTGGGCATTGTGGGCCGAGCACCTGAAAGGCCTGGACGGCCCGACCCTGTTGTCGCCCGCGCTGACCGCCACCCCGCCACCGGCGGGTATTCCGCGTCGCACCACGCTGCGCCTCGACCGACACGCCACCACTGCGCTGACCGAGGCCGCCCGTGGGCGCGGGGTCACACTCAACACTCTTGTTCAAATGGCTTGGGCAACAATACTGTCGGCTTTTACTGATCGCAGCGATGTGGCGTTCGGGGTCAGTGTGTCCGGCAGGCCCGGCGAATTGTCAGGCGTGGAGACGATGGTCGGCATGTTCATCAATACCGTGCCGTTGCGAGTACGGCTGGATCCCCGCAAGACGGCCGGAGCGCAATGCGTTGCCCTGCAACGTGAATCCGCCGCATTGCGAGATCACAGCTATCTGGGGCACGCCGAGTTGCGTTCCATCGCTGGTGTCGGTGAGATGTTCGACACCCTGCTGGTGTACGAGAATTTCCCTCCCGGCGACGTGGTGGGGGCTACTGAGTTCGTCGCAAACGGGGTGACCTTCCGTCCGGTGACGCTAGAGAGTGTGTCCCATTTCCCCGTGACCATCGCCGCGCACCTGAGCGGGGGCGAGCTCAAGGTGCTGGTGGAGGTGCTCGACGGTGCGCTCGGCATGATGGCGCCCGAAGACCTCGGCGACCGGGTGCTGGCGGTGGTGCAGCGTTTGGTGGACAAGTGGGGCCGGCCACTGCGCGAGGTCGACATCCTGCTCGACGGCGAGCACGACCCGACTACTCCGAGCCTGTCGGAGGCGGGCGCGCCGACGGTCGCGGTGCATACCCGGTTCACCGAAATTGCTGCGGCGCAACCTGATTCGTTGGCAGTCAGCTGGGCCGATGGTCAGCTGACATACCGCGAGCTCGACGCACTCGCCGATCGGCTGGCCGCTGCGCTGAGCCGGGTGGGCGTGGGTGGCGAGACCCCCGTGGCGATCATGCTGTCCCGGGGCCCGAGCTACGTGGCCGCGATTCTGGCAATCCTTAAAGCCGGCGGCATGATCGTGCCGCTGGATCCGGCGATGCCGGATGAGCGAGTGGCCGAGATACTACGCCAGACGTTGGCTCCGATTGTCGTCGACGAGGAATTGTTCACGGCTTCCACCAATACCTTTGCCGCGCCTGCCGATTACCGGGCGGCCACGGTGCCACCGGAGCATGCGGCCTACGCTGTCTTCACCTCGGGCACCACCGGCGCACCGAAGGGCGTCATCGGCACCCACCGAGCGCTTTCGGCGTACGCCGACGACCACATCGAGCGCGTTCTTCGGCCGGCTGCCGCGCGAATCGGACGACCGCTGCGTGTCGCACATGCCTGGTCTTTCACTTTCGACGCGGCGTGGCAGCCGTTGGCGGCGTTGCTCGACGGCCACTCGGTGCACGTCATCGACGACGACCGCCAGCGTGACGCCGAGGGGCTGGTCGAAGCGATCGACCGGTTCGGTCTGGACGTGATCGACACCACGCCGTCGATGTTCGCCCAGCTGCACGACGCGGGATTGCTGCACCGGGTGCCACTGGCAGTTCTCGCGCTCGGCGGTGAAGCGCTGGGCATCACCGTGTGGCAAGCGATCCAAGAGGAATGTGCGCGAACGCCCATGATCGCCTTCAACTGCTACGGGCCCACCGAGACCACGGTCGAGGCCGTTGTCGCCGCCGTCAGCGAGCACGTGCGCCCAACCATTGGGCGTCCGACCCGGACCACCCGCGCCTATGTCATGGACCCCTGGCTGCGGCCGGTGCCTGACGGCGCCGCCGGCGAGTTGTACCTGGCGGGCGACCAGCTGACCCGCGGCTACCTCGGACGCGCGGCTGAGACCGCCGCACGGTTCGTCGCCGATCCCAACGGCCGCGGCGGCCGGATGTACCGGACCGGAGATGTGGTGCGCCGGATGCCCGACGGCAGTCTGGAGTTCCTCGGACGAAGTGACGACCAGCTGAAGATACGCGGTTTCCGCGTTGAGCCGGGTGAGATCGCCGCGGTGCTCAACACCCACGAAGGGGTACGCGGCGCCTACGTGACGGCTCGCAGCCATGCCAATGGTCCGCGGCTCACGGCGTACGTGGCGGGCGGGGTGAACCCGCCGGCGGCGGCCGAACTGCGTTCGATGCTGGTCAATCGGCTGCCTCGCTACCTGGTCCCACATCACATCGTTGTCCTTGACGAGTTGCCGCTGACCCCGCACGGCAAGATCGACGAAAACGCTTTGGCGGCAACTGATGTCGCCGAGGGCCAAGCAACCCCGCCCGGGACGCCGACCGAGGTGGCGCTGGCCGAGGCGTTCACCGACGTCTTGGGAACTGCGGACGTCGACGTCACGGCCGGCTTTCCGCAAATGGGCCTGGACAGCATCGTGGCCCTGTCGGTCGTGCAGGCCGCCCGCCGTCGTGGCGTCGCGCTGCGGGCCAGGTTGATGGTGGAGTGCGACAATATCCGAGAACTCGCCGCGGCGATCGACTCCGATGCCACACAGCACACGTCCGTTGATGAGGCCGGCGAACCAATCCCGGTGTTGCCCAACGTTCATTGGCTCTACGAGTACGGC
>CAVSSC010000039.1:0-17501 GCA_963730415.1 uncultured Actinomycetota bacterium
CTGGCTCTTGAAATTTAAACGGGCAGTTGTGATTTCGCTCTCATGGGCGTGTCGTTGAAGTAGGAGGCCCTTGGCCTTCTGAAGTCTGAGTGTTGCGAAGCATTCAGGCGATGGAAGGAACCAAGGGCTGTGTCTGACGGTACGACATTGTTGTTTGGGCTGCCAGGAGTACGGGTCGAGCGTGTCGAGCGCTGTGCCGATGGAACGCGGGTGGTGCATGTGGTGACGGCCGAGGAGACGGCGGCGGCGTGCCCGTCGTGCGGGGTGCTGTCGACGTCGGTGAAGGCCCGGGTGATCACCTCGCCCAAGGACATCCCCTACGGGCTGGGCCGGATCCTGGTGCGCTGGCATAAGACCCGGTGGCGATGCCGGGAGGACTACTGCGACCGCGGTTCGTTTGCCGAGGCGATCGCGC
Source organism: uncultured Actinomycetota bacterium (assembly GCA_963730415.1). GTDB lineage: Bacteria > Actinomycetota > Actinomycetes > Mycobacteriales > Mycobacteriaceae > Mycobacterium. The sequence continues at coordinate 416 of CAVSSC010000039.1, forward strand.
AGGTCCCGGCCCGGTCGCGCACGACAGTGCGGTTGCGTACGGCTATTGGAGCCGCGATCGGGGATGCGGCCCGCTCGGTCAGTGAGGTCGCTGACAGCCACGGGGTGTCGTGGCCGACCGCGCACCGCGCCTTCGTCGCCCACGCCGAGGCGCTGTTGGCCGAGCCGCAACCCACCCCGCTGCTCGGCATCGATGAGACCCGTCGTGGAAAACCCCGGTGGCAGCGCTGCCCCGAAACCGGGCGGTGGGTGCGGGTCGACCCATGGGACACCGGGTTCGTCGACCTGGCCGGCGAGCAGGGGCTACTGGGGCAACGCGAGGGCCGCACCAGTGCCGCGGTGATCGACTGGCTGTCTAAGCGCAGCGACGAGTTCCGGGCCGGGGTGCAGTTCGTGGCGATCGACCCCGCCGCGGTCTACGCCTCGGCGATCCGCACCCCGGGGCTATTGCCCAACGCGACGATCGTGGTCGACCACTTCCACCTGGTGAAGTTAGCCAACGACGCGCTCACCAAGGTGCGCCGCCGCGTCACCTGGGACCTGCGGGATCGTCGCGGCCGGCGGATCGACCCGGAATGGGCCAACCGGCGCCGACTGCTGCGCGCGCGGGAACGCTTGTCGCCCAACACTTTCGTCAAGATGTGGAACCGAATCCAGGACGAGGACCCCAGCGCCCAGATCCTGTCGGCCTGGATCGCGAAAGAGGAACTGCGCACACTGCTATCCACCGTGCGGGTCGGCGGCGACGCGCACCTGACCCGCCATCGCCTGCACCAGTTCCTCACCTGGTGCATCGACTCACAGATCCCCGAACTGCTCACCCTCGCCGCTACCGTCGACCACTGGTGGCCCGAGATCAACGCCTTCGTGACCACCGGAATCACCAACGCCCGCACCGAGGGCTACAACCGGCTGCTCAAACAGGTCAAGCGGGTCGGATGCGGATTCCGGAATCGAGACAACTCGGCACGCCGGATACGATTCCACTGCACCCGCAAACAGCGGGCCGCAACCCAGACTTCAAGCTGATTGCCCGGTCAAAATCGAAGAGCCTGTTTGCTAGCACGGCCGCCTACGGGCGAGTACGTCCGATCGCCGCGGTGAGCCCCTCAACAACGGCTGCCGGGTATGCACGAACTCTCCTGACCAGGCCTTTTACCTCGGAGTGTCGAAGACGAAATGTCCAGCATCAGCCGAGGTCATACAAATCACTCTCGACTCCGCCGCATGCAAAAATCAAGGCTACTTACCCAAGTGGCATGAAAAATCGAGGTCAGGCTATCTGGACAACCGCTTGTTCAAAATACTGATTATAGGCAAGGTAGACAGATTTTTTCCCGGTCCAGTCCAGGAACTCCTGGAATGCCTTGAATTCATGTTCCTCGGCTCCCGGGTAATTGTAAAATTCATCAAATACGATCACAGTGCCTGACACGATGTTATCGACCAACTGGTCGAAGATCTCTTTCGCGGATGCATAAATATCGCAATCGATATGCAAGAAAGCGATGGGAGTAGATTTCAGAACTTGTTTTTTGAATTGTGGAAGGGTCTCATGGAACATGCCCTTTACCAGGGTCACATTGTGAAGAACCGGTGGTATCCACCCCTCGAAGTTAACTCGAAAAGTACCTTGAGGTACAGTAATATCGGTGCGAGCCCATTGTTCAGGAAGCCCGTCAAAGGAATCGAATCCCCAGATATGTTGCTCTGGATTGAGCGCGGCAATAAAATTGATGGTTCTTCCCGTACACACGCCCATCTCCAAAAACGCGCCGCGCAGCGTAACGTAGTCAGAGCCGAATTTGAGCACTGCCGCGTCTGTGTTTAGAGCCTTTGCATTGTCAAAGTAATTCGTCACCATCGCCCGCGCCGCCGGCGAATCTCGATAGTCCTTGTCCATCGGGTAAAAGTTAAGAACCTGGCGCCCTTTGTGCCATTCTTCGCCCGCGATGGGCATCTTTACCAATTGATCCCAGTTGAATCCGGTGCTATACGTATGATCTGATGTCATCGACAGTCTCTCTTCGTGTCAATACTAAAATGGCCACAAGTTCGGCCTATTGTTCATAGCTTTGGTTCGCAACGTGGCCGCAACCGTTCCAGTACATCGGCGATGGCGTCCTTGCTTAGTAGCATCCCGCCCAGCACCAACTGCTCCGCGGCCAGATCCTGCGGCAGGTGCCGAGCCGAACACGCACCCCACCACCATGCCGGTCGACACGACTGACGCCAAGGCGGATCGAAATTCCATGCGCCCAACCTCATTGCTGGATGACGCAGCTTGATTCATCGGCAGTGTAGAGGCTTGGCGGATTATTCACGCGAAATTGTGAAAATTCCGGCACCTTACCAATCCGACGCACTCGAAGGTTTGCCGCGCTGGTTTGTATCAATGGTTGTACCGCCGGATTGCTGCCGAAATGCTGCCCAAGGAGCCGTTTTCGATGATCGAATCAGCCAGCTGCCAGCAAATCTCGAAACTACATCTCACCTGCGGTTTTTAGTTGTGGGGCGGGCGGGGTGAGGGGGACCCGTTTGGTGGTCCAGTCGCTATGCGGCTTGGGGTTGGTGGGTCGTGGTCCACTGTAGAGCGAACTCGGTTGGGGTGAGTTCGCCGTGGGCGGAGTGGGGTCTGTTGGCGTTGTAGTCACAGCGCCAGTCTTCGATGATCACGCGGGCTTCGAGTAGCGAGTCGAAGTGCCACGAGTTGAGCAGTTCGTCGCGTAGCCGGCCGTTGAACGATTCGATCCAGGCGTTCTGCCATGGCGAGCCGGGATCGATGAATAGCGAAGCGGCGCTGTTGAATCGGCACCAGTCGTTGACGGCGTGCGCCACGAACTCGGGGCCGTTGTCGAAGCGCACATAGGTCGGCGCTCCTCGCTGCAGGGCCAGGCGGTCCAAGACGTCGACGACGCCGTCGGCGTCGATGCCACGATCAACTTTGATCGCGAGGGCTTCGCGGGTGAACTCGTCGATCACGTTCAACATCTTCAAGGTGCGGCCATCGGCGGTCGTGTCGAACTGGAAGTCCATCGCCCAGATCACGTTCGGACGGATCGGTGACATCGCGCCAACGGCGACACCAATACCGGTCAGGCGCTTCTTCTTGCGGCGCTGCGGGACCCGCAGGCCCTCGTCACGCCACAGCCGGCGGATGCGCTTGTTGTTGACCTTCCAGCCGGCTCGGCGGGCCATCTTGGCCGCCCGTCGCCATCCCCAGCGCGGCCGGTCGGTGGAGAACCGGCGCAGCCAGGCACGCAACTCGGTTTCCTCAGCGGTGACCGGTAGCGACGTCAGGCGCATCGTGGAACGGTGGATGCCCACGACCGTGCAGGCTCGGCGTTCGGACACCCCGAACCGGTCGCGCAGCACCTTGACGGCGCAGCGGGCGAGCAATGATCAGAACCTGTGGATGGCCCTCGGCCTGGTGACGCGAACGGGCGCACCTTCCCGAGGGTGATCTGAATGTCGAAGCAGGTCTGATCAAGAGCCGGCGTTGGCGCGCTGGTTCGGGAAGGTACGCCCATGCTCACGGTAGTTCACGACCAGGAATCATCCAACGAGAAGAATGACGGTGTCGGTCGGTCGTTGCTCGATGAGATCGTTCGCGACGGTGCCCGGCAGATGCTCACGGCCGCGTTGGCCGCCGAGGTCGCCGCCTACGTCGATGCCCATGCCGGTGAGGTCGACGAGAGCGGGTATCGGCTGGTGGTCCGCAACGGCTACCACGACGAGCGGACCGTGCTGACCGCGGCGGGCGCCGTGGCGGTGAAAGCTCCGCGGGTCAACGACAAACGCGTCGACCCGCAAACCGGTAAACGGCAACGATTTTCCTCCGCGATTTTGCCGGCGTGGGCTCGTAAGTCACCGCAGATGACCGAGGTGTTGCCGCTGCTGTACCTGCACGGGCTGTCCTCGGGTGACTTCGCCCCGGCGCTCGAGCAGTTCCTCGGCACCGGCGCGGGGCTGTCCGCGTCGGCGATCACCCGGCTGACTGTGCAGTGGCAAGACGAGGCCCGCGCGTTCGCCGAGCGGGATCTGTCCGAGGTCGACTACGTGTATCTGTGGGTCGACGGGATCCACCTCAAGGTGCGTCTGGACCAGGAGAAGTTGTGCTTGCTGGTGATGATCGGGGTCCGTGCCGACGGCCGCAAAGAGCTCGTCGCGCTCACCGATGGCTTCCGGGAATCCACCGAATCCTGGACCGATCTGCTGCGTGATTGCCGCCGCCGCGGCATGCGGGCGCCGGTGCTCGCGGTCGGCGACGGCGCGTTGGGGTTCTGGAAGGCCGTGCGGGAGGTGTTCCCCGACACCCGCGAGCAGCGCTGCTGGTGGCACAAGCAGGCCAATGTTCTTGCCGCGCTGCCGAAGTCGGCGCATCCCGGTGCGCTCGCGGCGCTCAAAGAGATCTACAACGCCGAAGACATCGACAAGGCCCAGGTCGCGATCAAGGCGTTCGAGATCGACTACGGCGCCAAGTACCCGAAGGCGGTGGCCAAGATCGTCGCCGACACCGACGTGCTACTCGAATTCTATCGATACCCCGCCGAGCACTGGATCCACCTGAGAACGACTAACCCGATCGAAAGCACTTTCGCCACAGTACGTTTGAGAACGAAGGTCACCAAAGGACCCGGATCCCGCGCAGCCGGCCTGGCGATGGCCTACAAGCTGATCGAGGCTGCACAGACCCGCTGGCGCGCGGTCAACGCACCACACCTGGTCGCCCTCGTTTGCAACGGCGCCGTCTTCCACAAAGGGAAACTCCTCGAACGGCCCATCGACATCACACCAGCAGAACCCGACGAATCACACGAAACGGAGGTCGCCTGAAATACCCCCATCCACAGGTTTTGACAATAGCCCCACAACTGATGGCAATAACTACTGACAAACCCGGACATCCCAGGATGTTAATGCGCAGGTCAACAGCTTCGGTGGACACTCAAGGACAACGACAGGCCTAACGAATCGACTTCCCAAGCTGATTACCTGAGCGCGCCTGGTAGAGCTGAGCGGGTACGCAGGTGGGTAGGTTTTTGGCTCCAACGAACAGGGCTGAACATCAACGACTGTAGCGACGGAAGCACCACGTCAGCGAACCTTTTCGCCAACAATTGTCGACTACCATCACCAGCCGTCAATCTCCATATCCCCAGCTCAGGCTCGTTCGGGACGAAGAGGCCATTCGGCCGCATGCGAGCTTGTCGGGCAAGCGGCCAGGCGACCTGGCCACCCAAGGCGCTCGACAACTCGAAATCAGCTCTGGCCGCAACGGATGCACGCCGGCGGTGAGTCGGCGAGCACGGTCGCCAACGCCCTCGGCGTGAGCCGTGCAGTGGTGTGCTGCGTGCTGGCCGAAACATGCCGACGGAAGCGATTAGCTCAGCGGCAGTGGTTTGGGGTGTCTACAGCGACAAGCTCTCTGGCACCTCCACCCGCGAGCAGCGTCGCGGCCTTGCTTCGCTGCTGGACTACGCACGCGAAGGTGACGCCATTGTTGTCGTCGGCATCGACTGCTTGGGCCGCAATGCTGCTGAGGTCATGACAACGATCCGCGAACTAGGGGAGCGCGGAATCGTGCTGCGCTCGCTGCGCGAGGGTATCGATACCTCGAATGCGACGGGCCAGATGGTGGCGGGCGGGCTGGATCTGGTGGATCTGGGGCCGCGGCGGTTGCGGGATCTGCCCACCGCGGTCGGGCTGTTCCAGGTCCGAGCGGCGGGGCCTACGCACGGACTTTCCGCCGTTGCGGGCGCTGGATTCGAGTCCGGGGAACCTGCGGGCTGCGGTCACCAGCTTCATTGGGCGCGAGTCGGAGGTCGCCGAGGTGCAAGCCGCGGTGAAGGTTACCGTGTGGCATTTGGCTAAAACTCAAGCCTCACAACGAAAGAGCGCCAACCGTGAGCTGTCCAGTGTGGTTGTGTCACACCATGTTCAACGCTGGGGTCCGTGTGGGCAATCCCGTGCAGGCAGTGGTGGATGGTGGCAGTGTGCCTTCCCAGCTGGTGGAGGGTAGCTCGTGGGGTGGTGTGTCGAGGTAGCGTGTGGGCCGGTGGATGGTGGTCAGTGGTGGGTGGTGTGCTGCGCTTGATGGTAATGCGCGAATGGTCTTGTAGTACATGGTGTGTCGGTGTCCTATCGGATATCTCGTGGGCGTGGGGAGTGGTGTGGCATGTTGTTGAACAGGTCAACAAGAGCTGCACGGCTACACTTGGTCGGCGCTGCGATTGATGACGTATCTGCGCCCATCAGGGAGGGTGAAGGCCGCTTTGACCCCCGTCCGCTGGATTTCGATAAGAACGTCTAGCGGCGTGCCGGTGGGGAAGTCGAAAAACCTGAGAGCGTCCACCACGGCGCGGCGGTGGTGAAATCTGATACTGCGCTCCTCTGACAATCGAAGAGCTGCTGACTGTTCCGGCTTCGTGATCATTTTCAGGGGTCCTTCCACTTTTCGTTTTCGTCACTAGTAGCAGCATTGCTGCGCGCGGCCTGCCTGTCTGTCCGCTGTCCGGCCACTGCACCGGGTGAATCACGGTCCACCGGAGGCTGACGCCGGGGTCCCCTGATCCTGAATTCAGATGTCCCCCGATTGGGCGACGCCAGTCACCCCAGAACCGGGACGCCCGTCACGGGCGCAGCAGAGTGGCCACGGCTACCCTTCAGATGCGGCTGGCCCGCCAGCGGCCTCACCGCACCTCAGACCCAGCCCCACAGCATCCAAGCCTGCATTGCGCCTCCGGTCGCCAGCTCATGGCCGTGTCACGCTGGGGCCTCCTGACAAATCCGGGTTCGCCGTCCCATGCTGGGTAGTGCAGTTATATACTTCGCCCATCTGGTGGGACAGGAGTCGCGCATGTCCGAACGTTGTCAGCGCGCCACCTATCATCTTGCGCCTCCGCAAGGCTCGGAGCGGCATATTTTTCTCGGTGCTCTGTTGCAATGGGCCCTACGCGCCGTATTAATCGTCTTTGTCACAATCACTTTACTGTTCGAACCTCCAAACAGTAATAAATCGATCTGTGCATTCATTCTGGCCGCTTACGTATTGATCGTCGCATGCTGGAGCGTCTGGACGCTGCGGCCTACGGTCCGCGCAGTTATACACACCAAAAAGCTTGTGACTCTCCTAGTGCTCGGCGCCGACGTTGCGATTGTATCCATTCTTTCGGTGTTGACGGGAATTACATCACCGGAGAGCTGGACGTCGGACGTCTTGAGGAATGGGCTCTTCCTGATCCCGTTGGTCGCCGCGGCGCAATTAAACCCGGACATCAGCGCTGCAATGGCCATTCCCACTGTATCCGCACTTGTTGCCGTAAGCTGGATCACTAAGTCCGCCAACCAGGAGCCGTGGACATCGATTCTCTTGAGCGCCACCGTGTTGGCCGCCCTTGCCGCCGGCTCCGTAGCATTGTCGCGTATTCAGCGGTCTCGAGTAGACATGATTCGGGACTTGGCGCGGCAACGCACGCAATGGCTGGACGAGCTCCTCGGACTGGAAAAGCGCGAGCGGGAAACCCTCTCCGAGCGCCTGCACGATGGTGCTCTTCAGTACGTTCTGGCCGCGCGCCAAGATCTGGAGGAAGTGCGGTCTGGCTCAATTGTCGCAGTGGACCGAGTGGAATCATCGCTTGCAGAGACTTCGCATCTACTCCGTGACGTAGTGAGGGAACTGCATCCAGAGGTCCTAGCGCGGGCTGGATTGAAATCGGCGATCACACAGCTAACCGATAGTATTATCACCCGTACAGAACTCGCGGTTGACCTTGAGTCACGGACATGGCCGGACGCCCTACGCACCGGCGCCGATCACGTTCTTTATGGAGCGGCGCGGGAGATTTTAGCGAACGCCATTAAGCATGCCCACGCACACAACGTTTATATCGAGCTAAGACGCAAGCCGGGGCTAGCCTTCTTACGAATCGCTGATGACGGAGTGGGTATCTCACCTGCGAGCCTAAGTCGAAGCGTTGAAAGCGGTCACATCGGCCTGGCATCGATTCGCGCCAAGGTTCTCGCTTGCGGCGGGCATTTCGACGTGCGTGCAAACTTCCCTGGAACGCAGGTAACAATCTCAATACCGCTGCGGCAACCCGCAGACGGCGCCGAATTCGGGCCCAACGTGATTACCCTGGCGGGCGCATCGCAGCTGACTCGATGAATCCCCGGCTCGCCATTTGAAGGTCTCGAACTGATCAGCACATCGGACGGCGAGCGGATAACGCCGTTCGATTTCGTACGGCTATATCTGAGACAACGTGGAGGTTTCATGATGCCTGAAGTTGATGACAGCCAAACAACGCTGAGCGCCCCTGAGTTTGGACATTTCGCTTAGTACCCCGGCTTGAAGCCGAGATGGGTGAGGATTATCCGCTGGGCCTCGGGGATTTCGGGTGGGAAGGTCTGGGTGGCGCCGTTGATGACGATGGTGGCGCTGCGTAGCGGTCGGAGTTGTTTGACGATCTTGCCGATGGCCAGGCCGGTGCGCGCCTGGATGCAGTGGGAGACGGCCAGGGCGGTGAACACGATGGTCAGGTGCGCTTCGATCGCGTCACGCACGCGGTTGAACATTGGCCGGGCGTTCAGGTCGGTCTTTGACATGCGGAAAGACTTTTCGACGTGCCAGAGGTCGTGGTAGTTGGTGATCACTTCGGCGGCCGGCATCACCTCGGCGGGCAGGTTGGTGACGTAGCCTTTGAGGCCGACCAGGGACTGTGCCCGGGCCAGGCCGGCCTCGTCGAACGTGCGGTCATCACCGCGGACTTTGACGAATCGTGCTGATTTGGCCTTCTTGTCGCCGTCGACGATCGGCCGAGCCCGTGCTTGCTGAGCAGCCAGTGTCTTCTGGTCGCGCCGTGCCCGTTTGGCCGAATACGACCAGATCGCCCGCCACGCTGCTGGATGGGTGTCACGGTTCCAGACCGGTTCAGCACGTAGGGCGGGGTCGTTGACTTTCGTGTTGCCGTGCCGGGGTGTGGCGGTGTCGATGACTTGCCCATCGGTGAAAACGTCACCGTTCCAATGGAAATGCGACTCCAGATCCCCGGGGGCCTTGGTCGTGCGGGAGCCCACGATGAACGACAACCCCAACGCATCGAGAGCTTTAAGGTTCGACGCCGAGAGCATGCCCGCATCAGCGGCCACCACCATCGAGGCGCCGTTCAAGCCGTGGCGTTCGATGAAGCTGGTGACGATCGGGACGATGGTCGTAGTCTCGGCGGTGTTGCCTTCGTAGCAGCCGATTTCCAGGGGGAATCCGGTGCGGTCGACCAGCAGTCCGACGACGATCTGCGGATCCACCCGACGCTCTTTCGAGTATCCGACTTTACGCAGGTCATCCTCGGATTCGGCCTCGAAATACAGCGTCGTCACGTCGTACAGCAGAAGGCTCAGCCCACCGCAGTCGGTGGCGTAGGAGAAGCACTTCTCGGCTACCACATCGCGGTAGCCGCCGGACTCGATCATCCGGACGTGGCGGTCAATTGTTTTGTAGGACACCAGTTCTGCACCCAGGTCGGTCAGGACTCGCAGTGAGTCGAGCTTGCTGGTCGGCTCCACGATCCGGGCGATCACCAGATCCCGGAACACCGGGTCGGCCACGGCATCAAAGCGGCTCTTCGATTTTGACCGGGCAATCAGCTTGAAGTCTGGGTTGCGGCCCGCTGTTTGCGGGTGCAGTGGAATCGTATCCGGCGTGCCGAGTTGTCTCGATTCCGGAATCCGCATCCGACCCGCTTGACCTGTTTGAGCAGCCGGTTGTAGCCCTCGGTGCGGGCGTTGGTGATTCCGGTGGTCACGAAGGCGTTGATCTCGGGCCACCAGTGGTCGACGGTAGCGGCGAGGGTGAGCAGTTCGGGGATCTGTGAGTCGATGCACCAGGTGAGGAACTGGTGCAGGCGATGGCGGGTCAGGTGCGCGTCGCCGCCGACCCGCACGGTGGATAGCAGTGTGCGCAGTTCCTCTTTCGCGATCCAGGCCGACAGGATCTGGGCGCTGGGGTCCTCGTCCTGGATTCGGTTCCACATCTTGACGAAAGTGTTGGGCGACAAGCGTTCCCGCGCGCGCAGCAGTCGGCGCCGGTTGGCCCATTCCGGGTCGATCCGCCGGCCGCGACGATCCCGCAGGTCCCAGGTGACGCGGCGGCGCACCTTGGTGAGCGCGTCGTTGGCTAACTTCACCAGGTGGAAGTGGTCGACCACGATCGTCGCGTTGGGCAATAGCCCCGGGGTGCGGATCGCCGAGGCGTAGACCGCGGCGGGGTCGATCGCCACGAACTGCACCCCGGCCCGGAACTCGTCGCTGCGCTTAGACAGCCAGTCGATCACCGCGGCACTGGTGCGGCCCTCGCGTTGCCCCAGTAGCCCCTGCTCGCCGGCCAGGTCGACGAACCCGGTGTCCCATGGGTCGACCCGCACCCACCGCCCGGTTTCGGGGCAGCGCTGCCACCGGGGTTTTCCACGACGGGTCTCATCGATGCCGAGCAGCGGGGTGGGTTGCGGCTCGGCCAACAGCGCCTCGGCGTGGGCGACGAAGGCGCGGTGCGCGGTCGGCCACGACACCCCGTGGCTGTCAGCGACCTCACTGACCGAGCGGGCCGCATCCCCGATCGCGGCTCCAATAGCCGTACGCAACCGCACTGTCGTGCGCGACCGGGCCGGGACCTGCGCGATCGCCTCGGCAAACGAACCGCGGTCGCAGTAGTCCTCCCGGCATCGCCACCGGGTCTTATGCCAGCGCACCAGGATCCGGCCCAGCCCGTAGGGGATGTCCTTGGGCGAGGTGATCACCCGGGCCTTCACCGACGTCGACAGCACCCCGCACGACGGGCACGCCGCCGCCGTCTCCTCGGCCGTCACCACATGCACCACCCGCGTTCCATCGGCACAGCGCTCGACACGCTCGACCCGTACTCCTGGCAGCCCAAACAACAATGTCGTACCGTCAGACACAGCCCTTGGTTCCTTCCATCGCCTGAATGCTTCGCAACACTCAGACTTCAGAAGGCCAAGGGCCTCCTACTTCAACGACACGCCCATGAGAGCGAAATCACAACTGCCCGTTTAAATTTCAAGAGCCATCAAAGCCCAGCCAGTCATAGACCGCGCCGAGGACGTCGTAGAGCAGCCGGGAACTGGTCGCCGCAGTGCGTCCTGACCCTACCGGGCCCCCTTGGGGGCAGCCGGGGCCGGGATCAGCGTCGAGGTGCGCCAATCCGGCACATCCTCGATGCGTTCGGGACGCGCCGGCACCTCGATATCGAGCGCTTCCTGCTCGCCGGTGACGATTTGGCGGGCTTCGTCGAGCAGAATGCCCAGCTCAGCATTGGTATGCGCAGAACCAACATGGGCCAGGATCACCACCCGGCCACGGTCTTTGCGCACGACCTGCACCGCCACCGCGCCGGAGGCGGTGCGTACTTTCCGCACGTACGCCACCGCCCGAAGCTACCCGTTTAGTACCCCAAACCGCCTATCGCAGCACCGGAAACCGCAGGTCAAAACACTACCTGCTCAAAATCCCCCCGAACATGTCCAAACCCGGGTCTGAGACAACGTGGAGGTTTCATGATGCCTGAAGTTGATGACAGCCAAACAACGCTGAGCGCCGCGAAAATCTGCGCTGGGACGCCGGTGCGTACCGCCGCCCACGACGGCGATGTGAGGCTTGCACTCAGACACCGCGGTTCCCCGCTTTCGGCCCCCTAAATTTCATCCCGGTCGACACTGTGGCGAGCTTGGTTGCCGACACTCGCTACGAATTCGGCGATTAAGCTGCCGGTGGCATGACCGGCATTACCGCGCTGTCCGACAAGCGGGAGACTAGTCGGCGAAGGAACCGATGCCGCCGGACGTCGTCGATCATGCCTATGTCAGCCGGAAGGTCGCTGCTTGGCAGATCGGCCGAGCCGAGCACCGGCTGCCCGATAACGGCGCTATTCCAGCAGCCGCTGCCGCATCCCCTCGGCAACAGCCGCTGCGCGATCACTGACGCCGAGTTTCTCGTACAGGCGTTGCACATGGGTCTTGACCGTGGACGGTGCCACGTACAGGTCCGCTGCGATCGCCGGGATGCTCTGACCACGCGCGATGCGAATGAGCACCTCGCGCTCGCGTGCACTGAGCACGGGTGCGCTGGGTTCGGCGCGCCGGCGGATCTCCCCGGCCAGGCCCGCAACAAGGGCGGGCGACACCACATCGCGACCCTTGGCGCAGTCGAGCACGGCCTTGACGATCTCGCTCCGCGTCGACTCCTTCGGTAGGAACCCGGCCGCGCCCCGTTGCAGTGCCTGGTACACAATCGCCGATTCGTCATGCGCCGACAGCAACAACACGCGGGTCGGCAGCTCGTCGCGCTGTACCGCGGCGGCCACCTCCACGCCATCCATCCCGGGCATTTGGTAGTCGAGCAGCGCGACATCGGGTCGATGGGTCTTGATCAACTCCAGTGCGCTCACACCATCATCGGCTTCGCCGATCACGTCCGCCGAGCCGCTCAACGATAGCGCCCGTACCAAGCCCTCGCGGTAGATAGGGTGGTCGTCGCCCACCACTACCCGCACTTTCTTGGTCGGTGCTGACCCGCCCATGTCGTTAGCTTCCCACAGTCGAATGCTCGGTTCGCCCAAACGGAACGCACGGTTGGCCGAATTCCTGGCCGAGCAGTGCTGTTGCGGCCATTGGGACTTTGGTGGATCGGAATCCCTATCGCCCTGGCCGCCTCCACTGTTGCCGTGGCGAGCGCACGCACGTCGGGTGCCGGCTGCACGAACACCGGTCCGCCCCTGCCTCGATGATCCGGCTCGCCGATGCCATGCCAATCCTCGATTTGTCGGTACAGGTCCAGGACCGGCTCATATCCCCAGGCCGGTTCACCGGATTCGGATGCGAAGTGCTCCCAGTCGCTGGGGTGTGCGCGCGCCCACATCATCAAATTGATGCTTGACCCGCCGCCCAGCACTTTGCCCATCGAAAACGGGATCGAGCGCCCATGAAACCGCGGGTCCGGCTGGGACACGAAACTCCAATCGCGTTCGCCGCCGAGATTCAACGGCCACCGGCTTGCCTCGGTCACGCTGGGGACGTCATCGGTGCCGCCGGCACGCTGATGGGCTTCCTCACTACTGGACGGGGTAACCAGGCCAGGTTGGCCAGCGCGGCGGCCTGCTGAGCGTCCAACATGCTTCCGAACTCGTTGCCGAGATAGATCAAGGTGAAGTAGGGCGGCCAGCCTCAGTCCCCGAACGAGGATTCATGCCGCCTCGCACGGCCAGCGGCCCGCTCTCTCCGTGGGGAGTCGCACAAATGTGCCCGCGTCCGCAATCCGTCCGCATTAGCTTCGACAACACTCCCCACTCGTCAACGTCGCCAACCGTTTGACCTGCCGATTCTTAACGGACCCAATGCGATCAACGGCGGCAAACGCCCAAGTCGTCTCGTTCGCATCGAGTAGGTCGGGGTCCACATCGAACATCACTTGGGTGATCATGCCCTCTCCTTCAGGCGAGTCCTTACGTACCGAGTCGGTTGAGAAATGTGCCTCGAGGAGTTGAGGAATCACCAAGTCGTGCGAGCGCGCTCAGCAACCACGGTGGGTTGCACCATACACCACCTGGAGGAGGGAAGTCCGCGACTCGCGTGAGTGCGCTCGGTGACCGATTGTGTTGCGCAACAGGCACTCGCCAAGGTGAGCGGCTCGTCAACGCTGTCCTCCAGGCGTGTGCGGGCCGGGGACGGCTGGAGCTGTAGGGACGTTCGCCATCCGGCTCACTGGGGTGTCGTCACTTCGTGACTCACGTCGTGTTCGCTGCGCTCACACTGGTGGAATGGGGGGATATACAAGGGGGGTTCCACCACCACCAGCCTTTGACCTGCAGATTTAGGGCGACTGGTGGTGGAGGATCCACCACCCTTGATTTGGGTTTTAGGCCGCCGCCGGCCAGGACCAGGTGGTCTTGCCGCCCTGATCGCTGCGGACCAACAACTTCGACAGTTCGCGACGCGACAAGTGATCACGCCAGGTGCTGCTACGACGAGCAGGGAACTTCTCCGCCAATTTGTCCGCCACCTTATTCAAGCTGACGCCCTGGCAGTTGTTGACAATCTATGCGGCTACCTGTGCGTCCTGATCCAGCATGTCGGGCTTCGGCTTGTCCTCGGTGTCCCACGGACCCCGGTTCAACACGCGGTAGGCAGGCCCGGTCATCGGTTCGGCGATCACCTGTTGCGGTTGCGCCAGCGCGTTGCTGTGGATCACCAACTCCATACTGCCGCCGCGCAGCTTGCGCTTGGCGGTCTGGCGGACCTGGATCCACGTTCGCGCCTTTTGGACAATCACCGATGCGCCCATGGGCGGTCGGCCTGGACTCGATGGCCCGTGCTCGCTCTCATGGTGGATGATCACCACCGGAATCCCTCGGTTGGTGAGCCGAGTCATGCCGTCGAACACGGTCGTCACCACATCGGGATTGTTCGTGTCGCCGGTGGCCCCCATGAGGTTGTCGAGCACCACGAAGTTGAAGCCCTCCTCGAGCAGGAACCCAGTCAAGGCCTCCCACTCGTTGGCCACTGTGGTCTTGCCGATGTGGAACATGGGAATGTCGACCGCGACGCCGTCAGGTAGGTGCCTGCAGATCCGCTCCGCGTACTCCTCATCCGATCCGGGGTCGGTCCACAGGATGGCCGGCTTCCACAGCCTCGCCTCATCGATAGGATGCATGCCCAGGAACTCGCGCTCCTCGATCAGCAAGGACAGCAACATCGAGGCGATCAGATACGACTTGCCGACATTCGACCGCCCGTAGATCAGCGTGACCGAGGCGCAGACGGTATCCGAGAACACCCACCGCTCAGCATGTTTCGAACGCTCGTAGGCAGCCTTCAACGATGTCCGGGGGAACCGGTTCTTGACGTCAATGGGCTGGGTCCAGGTGTTGTTCACTAGGCCACCCACCGGATCTGAACGCCGTTGTCGGCCTCGGCGGCACCTTCACCCTTCGGCGCGCCGCAGACGCGCCCAGGATTGCCCGTAGAGCCCGCGCCACGGGTCTTCGTCAACTCGTAGGCCTTGAACCAGGTGACGACATCGTCACCGTCCCAACGGGGAACGCCAGGACGGTCGGCGCGTTCCCAGACCTTGCCGAAGATCACCCCGAACTCGTCGCCATTGATCTGGACGACGGTCCCCTTCCGGCCCCGAAACCGGGGCCAGGTTCCCCTGGACGGGTACCGGCTCTCGTCGCGCTCGATCTTCACGCGGTCACCAACCGCAGGAACGGACATCACGCCGTCCCGTCGAACGCCGACGCTACCCAGGCCTCGACATCAGACCTAAGGTAGATCACGCGTTTTCCCAATTTTCCGCACTTCGGCCCCTTCCCCGTCGCCTTCAGCCATCGCAACGTCGCGACCGGCACACGGGTGAGGGAGGAGACTTCCTCGGTGAAGAGGATGTCCGAATTCAGCGTTTCCACGATTTTTTGCACGACAGGTAGACCCTCCAGTAGCAGGAATGCTTCACGGGCAGGCCGATACTGGCCATCGCCGCGATGGAGGACCCCCCACAGATAGGTCCTTGATACCGGGTCTAGCGTGGGACTCCGTTGGAAGCGCCCGGCTGTCATTGAAAACTCTACCCCTGGGGTACGACAAGGCGCTGCCACACAACGAGTTGTGTTCGTCGTGTCGTTTCTTGAAAGTCGCTGGTGGCAGTTACCTATTGCTGCCCCGGACAGCCTTCTCCATCTCGGCGGCGAGCTTGTCGAAGTCATCCGGGAGCATGTGCGAGTACACATCTGCAGTCGTGCTGACCTTGGCATGGCCGAGCAGGTTGGACGCCGTGGGTAGCGACGCACCTGACGCCAACGCCAGCGATCCTGCGCTGTGCCGCAAAGTTTTCGGGCTGATGCCGGTTAGCCCGGCAGCCTCGCAAGCGCGGTCAAATCGCCAGCGGAAGAACGAATTACGCATAGGCCCACCGTTGGGCGCTGGGAACAGGTATTCGTCCCCGCCGCGGCCTTCTACTGACGTTTCAAGCGTTTCGGCCAACGCCGACGTCAGGATTGGCACCGAGCGCACCTGATGGGTCTTGGTCGTATCTTCGACCAGCCCGACACCCGTCACCTGTGCGACAGCCCTAGAGACGACAATCCGCCGGCGGGACAGGTCAACATCACCGACACGCAACGCAGCCAGCTCCCCGAACCGCAGACCCGTATAGGCCAGCGTCTGGATGATAGGTCCCGCGTCATCAGCGGCCCCAACAAGCGCGGCCACCTGATCGTGGGTCAGTGCCGTCTCGCGGCGATACACCACCCGGGGCCGTTCGATCCCCTCGGCGGGATTAATCGCTAGGCGCTTGGTCCGCACGGCATACGCAAGTATCTGTTTCACGATGGCGTGCGCCTGGACGGCTCGACGTGCCGACAGCGGCTGACGCTTCGTGTTCTTTTGCTGGTCGGTAGTCCTGGGTTGGCGAGATTCTTTGCTGGTTGTCAGCCACACAACCCACTGTTGGATATCGGCATGGGCGATATCGGCCAGCTTCACATCTCCCCAGCGCGGCAACACCGTCATCTTGAGCAGACTTTCGTAGCCGCCGATGGTGGACGGTTTGAGCCGTGTCCGCTGGGTGGCCATCCACTCGTCACTGATCGCCTGGAATGTCACAGCCGACTTGCGGGTGTCCACGTATGTGTGCGTGACGAGATCCGAGGTCACCTGGTTGACGCGAGCTTGGGCATCGGCTTTGCGTTCATACGATTGTGTGCGCTCTCCACCGTCATTGCCCACCCATCGGGCCAGCCAGCGGCGCCCTCTCCCGTGGCGCAGAGTGCAAACCAGGGTTCCTGGCATCCCGTGTCTGGGGTCCATGCACCACGTGGCAGCGGTCGAGCCGGGATTGTCGGCCGGGTAGGGGACCTGCTCGGCCTTGCGGGGTGGGCGGTGCCAACGGTCTTCCACGCCGGCCCGCGAATTTCGCCTCAGCGTGCCTACCAGCATAGACCCTGCGGACTGTCGGCGGACTAGGCAGCTCTAGCAAAGTCGCAAGCTGAGCTAGATACCCAGTTGAGCTGGTGTTTTCCG
>CAVSSC010000040.1:0-64547 GCA_963730415.1 uncultured Actinomycetota bacterium
CCGCCCCGGGGAACCGCAAGAGCGGTGCCTCGCCAGCTGCATAGGCCGCGATCAGGTCCGGCAGCAGCCGATCACGGCTGACGTCGCCGCCCCCAATGACGTTGCCGCCGCGGGCAATAGCGGTGGGACACCCCGGAAAGCTGCGAATCCAGGACTGGGTCAGCAGGTCGGCCATCGCCTTCGAGGCACTGTAGGGATCGTCGCCGCCCAGGGGGTCGGTTTCGACGTAGCCGGCCTCCTGGTCGACGTTGCGGTAGACCTTGTCGGTGGTGATGACGACGTGCGCGCGCACCGACGGGGTGGCGGCGACGGCCTCCAGCACGTTGAGCGTCCCGAAGGCGTTGGTCTCGTAGGTGTAGCGCGGATTGCGATATGACTCGCGGACCAATGACTGGGCGGCCATGTGTATCACGACGTCCGGAGCCGCGGCGGAAAGCGCGGCCGCGGTGGCTTCGGCATCGCGGATGTCCACCCGGAAGTCGGAGACAAGCAGGTCGGCAAGCCCCGCCCGCTTGAACAGGCTGCCGTCGGCCGGGTCGAGCGCCAGGCCGGACACCCGGTGCCCTCTACCGAGCAGGAGCAGCGTCAGCCAGGGTCCTTTGAACCCGGTGTGCCCGGTGACCAGGTAGTGCACGGCTATCGCGTGGTCTCGGCCATGTACTCGCGGATCGAGTCCGCCAGGAAGTCCAGCATCGGCCGCGTCAGGCCCGGGTAGGTGCCCACCCAGAACGTCCGGTTCATCACGATGTCGGTGTTGGTCAGGTCCCCCACGATGCGGAAGTCCACGTTGCGGTAGGCCGGCTGCTTGACGAGGTTGCCGGCGAACAGCTGACGGAAACCGATCTTGCGCTCGTCGAGGAACTGCATGAACTTGGTGCGGTCCACGGGATGCTCGGGGTCGAGGGTGATCGGGAAGCCGAACCAGGAGGGGTCGGACTTCGGTGTCGCCACGGGCAGGATGAGCCCCTCGACGCCGGACAGCCGCGAGGTCAAGTAGTCGAAGTTCTCCTTGCGCGCCTTGACGAATCCGTCGAGCTTGGCCAGCTGCGACAGGCCCAGCGCGGCCTGCATGTCGGTGGCCTTCAGGTTGTAGCCGATGTGGCTGTAGATGTACTTGTGGTCGTAGCCCTTGGGCAGGTCGCCGAGCTGCCACTCGAACCGCTTCTGGCAGGTGTTGTCGTTGCCGGGCGCGCAGTAGCAGTCGCGGCCCCAGTCGCGGAACGATTCGACCTGCTTGCGGACCAGCGCCGACTTGACGAACACGGCGCCCCCCTCGCCGGTGGTGATGTGGTGGGCGGGGTAGAAGCTCACGGTCGCGGTGTCGCCGAAACTTCCGGTGCGCTTGCCGTCGTATGTCGAGCCGAGCGCGTCGCACGAGTCCTCGACCAGCCACAGGCCGTGCTTGTCGCACAGCTCCTGCACCGTGTCCAGGTCGAAGGGATTGCCCAGGGTGTGCGCCATCATGATCGCCCGCGTCTTGGGCCCGACGGCCTCGCGGAGCCGCTCCGGGATGGCGTCATAGGTGCCCAGCTCGATGTCGACGACGACCGGCCGCAGCCGGTTCTGGATGATCGGGTTGACGGTGGTGGGAAATCCGGACGCCACGGTCAGCACCTCGTCACCGGGCTCCAGCGGCCGCTTTCCGAACCTCTTCTTGCTTTTGCCGAGCTTAGGGCTGGTCAGGGCGCTGAGCGCGCATAGGTTGGCGCTTGACCCGCTGTTGACGAAGACGGCGTCGCGGGCCCCCACATAACGGGCCAGGGCGCGCTCGAAGAGCGGATGGAACCGGCCCGCGGTCAGCCAGCCGTCGAGGGACGCGTCGACAAGGGCGGCAAAGTCTTCGGGGTCGAGAACCTTGCCCGAAACGGGAACCGGCGTGGTGCCGGGGACGAACTCGGACGTCGCGAGCTTGCGTTTCGCGTAGCGGCGAACCGCCGCGAGGATATCCTCGCGGTCCTCCTCGAGCCCGTCCCCCAAACCATCGGTATCGAGTCTTGAAATGAGATCTCCTCGGGCGTGTGTAATTCATACATTATGCGGCGGCCTCGAAAACCCCGCCGGGCGCGTCGCCGCATTGCTAGTGTGTCACCTGCGCGACGCTGCGTCAGCGAAACGGCTCCGGGGGATCGATTGCCTTGAGATTGGAAGATCAGGTCATGAAAGCCGTACTCCTCGCGGGTGGTCTGGGCACGCGGATGCGTGAGGAGACCGAGTTCCGCCCCAAGCCGATGGTCGAGGTGGGTGGTCGACCGGTGCTGTGGCACATCATGAAAATCCTGGGCCACTACGGCATTTCGGAGTTCGTGGTGTGTACCGGTTACAAGAGCGAGTACATCAAGAGCTATTTCTCGAACTACGGGGTGTCGAATCTGGACTTCACCATCACCCTCGGTGACCAGTCGAGCATCCGCTACCACGGCTCGCACGACGAATTCGACTGGCAGGTAACCGTTGCCGACACCGGCCTGGGCACGATGACCGGCGGCCGGATCAAACGCATCCAGAAATACGTGGGCGATGAGACGTTCCTCTGCACCTACGGCGACGGTATCGCCGACGTCGACATCCATGCACTGATCAAGTTCCACCGTGAGCACGGCAAGATCGCCACCGTGACGGCCACCCAGCCGATGAGCCGGTTCGGGGTCATCGACCTCGAGCAGGACGGTGCGGTCGCCAAATTCCGGGAGAAGCCGAAGACCGACGACTGGATCAACATCGGCTACTTCATTTTCGAGCCGGGAGTGTTCGACTATCTGGAAGGCGACGAAACCGTGCTGGAGGAGAAGCCGCTGCTCCGGCTGGCCGAAGACCGCCAGATCGCCGCGTTCCCGCACCACGGGTTCTGGCAGCCGATGGATACCTTCCGCGAATCGCAGCTGCTGAACAACCTCTGGAACAGCGGAAACCCGCCCTGGAAAGTGTGGGAGTAGGTGTGGGAGTGAAGAAAAAGATCGCTGTGATCGCCCCCGCCTTCAATGAAAGCGAATGCGTCGAGGAACTAGCTCGCCAACTGGCCGCGGTGTTCGACTCCGAGCCCGCGTACGACTTCGAGGCAATCATCGTGGAAAACGGCTCGACCGATGACACGATGGACAAGCTGCTCAAGATCCACGAGGCGGACCCGCGGTTCAAAATCTTGCAGCTGGCCCGGAATTTCCGGATGGACGGTGGGCTGACGGCCGGCTTGAACGTCGTCGACGCCGACGCCGTCGTGCTCATGACCGCCGACCTGCAGGACCCACCCGAGTTCATCCCGGAAATGATCCGCGCGTGGGAGCAGGGCTACGAGAACGTCTATGGAGTGGTCACCGAGCGCGGTGGCACCGGCCCTATCCGCAGGATGAACTCCCAGCTGTTCTACTGGCTGGCGGGCAAGCTCACCGACGACCGAATCACCAGCAACGCCAGCGACTTTCGCTTGGTCGACCGGAAGGTTTACGAGGCGGTTCGTTCGATGGACGAGCGGAACCGGTTCGTACGGGGTCTGTTCTCCTGGGTAGGTTTCAAATCGATCGGGCTGCCGATGAAGCGGGCGCCCCGCTTCGCCGGGGAATCCAAGGCGTACAGCCTCAAGGTGCTCGACCTGGCGGGCAAGGGCATCCTCGCCCACTCCTACGTGCCGCTGCGCCTTATCACTCTCACCGGGTTTCTCTTGAGTGCCATTGCGGCCATCACGGTGTCCGTGCTCGCCGTGGAGGCGGTCTTCTACGGGGTTCCCTTTCCGGGCTTCGGTTCGCTCATCTGCGTCATGCTGGTCGGCTTCGGGGTAGTTACTCTGCTTCTCGGGGTGGTCGGCGAGTACCTCGCACTCATCTACGAGGAGGTCAAGCAGCGCCCCAACTTCGTCGATCACCCGGAAGGTGGGCGTGTGACGTCGCTCCCGCCAAGTACTCGGACCAGCTGGTCGACTGGCTGGTCGGCGCCGGTTACACGCACTGCTTCTTCGTCGCGGGCGGCAACATCATGCACCTGCTGAACTCGGTGCGCACCCGGATGGTGTGCGTGCCGTTCGTACACGAGGTCGGCGCGGCCATCGCGGTGGAATACTTCAACGCCTCCCGCGACGAGGGCAGCGGCCGAGCACTGGCACTGGTGACGGCCGGTCCCGGAATTACCAACGCGCTGACCGGAATCGCCGGCGCTTGGCAAGAAAGCCGGGAACTACTCATCATCGGCGGACAGGTGAAGAGCAGCGATCTGAGCCGCGGCGCGGTGCGCCAGCGGGGGATCCAGGAGATCGACGGCGTGGAATTGGTGCGCAGCGTTACCAAGCGCGCGTTGCGAATTGAGCGGCCGGTTGCCCGCGACACGATCCTGGAGGCCGTGCTCGACGGCCGCACGCCCAGGCAGGGGCCGGTATTCCTCGAAGTCTGCCTGGACGCCCAGGCGGCACCGCCGCTGCCGGGACAGGACCCCATCGCGATCCCGGAGGCAGCCGCCCTGCCGGAGGTTCCCGCGGCCGACGTCGAACGAGGTCGTGGCATGGGTGCGCGAGTCGGAGCGCCCGGTCATCTTGGTCGGTGGCGGGGTGAGCCGCGGGGCGGTGCGCGCCCTGGGTGAGCGGACGGCAGCCGCGGGCATCCCGCTCATGACCACCTGGAACGGGGCCGACCGGGTTCCGACCGAACACCCCTTGTACTCCGGACGCCCGAACACCTGGGGCCAGCGGGCCGCCAACATCCTCATTCAGCAGGCCGACCTCGTGGTCGCCATCGGCACCCGGCTGGGGCTGCAGCAGACCGGTTTCGCCTGGGAGCAGTTCGTGCCCGTCGGGCGGGTGGTCCAGGTCGACATCGACGCCGCCGAGCTAAAAAAAGGACACCCGCGCGTCGACCTCGCGCTGCGGGGGGACGCCGATCGGTTCCTGGCCGACATGTATGGCTCCGACCTCGGCGATGCCGGGCGGTGGCAGGCGTGGCGGGAGTTCATCGCGTCGGTCCGGGCCGAGCTGCCGCTGAATGACCCGCAGAACGTCACCGCGCCGGGATACGTGAAGCCGTACGAGTTCGCGATGCGGCTGGCCGAGGTCGCCGAGCCGGATGCGATCGTGGTGCCCTGCAGCAGCGGCGGCTCTTTCACTGTCGCCATGCAGGCTCTGCAGCTGCGGGCCGACCAGAAGCTTGTCGCGAACAAGTCGATCGCGAGCATGGGTTACGGGCTGTCCGGGGCGATCGGGGCGGCTCTGGCCAACCCGCGCCGCCAGGTGTTTCTGAGCGAGGGGGACGGCGGGTTCGCGCAGAACGTGCAGGAACTCGGGACGCTCGCGGCCACGGGAGCCAATGTCAAGGTCTTCGTGCTCAACAACAACGGCTACGCGTCGATCAGGATGACGCAACGCAACTACTTCGGGGGCGCCTGGATCGGCTGCGATGCCCAGACCGGGCTGGGCCTGCCGAGCTGGGAGGCCCTGGCGCGGGCATATCGGATCCCATTCGCTCGACTCGACGCGGAGTCCGGCCTGGATGCCCCGTCGGTCCGATCGTTGCTGGAAGCGGATGGTCCGGCGCTCATCGAGGTGCCCATCGACCCGGACCAGACCTACTACCCGAAGATCAGTTCAGCAGTGCAGGCCGACGGTTCGATGAAGTCGAACCCGTTACACCGGATGAGTCCCGACCTTCCTGCCGATGTCGAGCAGCGGGTGACCGTGCACCTCGGCGCTGCGGTTCCGCAGGTCTGAACCCTCCTTCTAGGGAGGCAAAGTGAACAGACGGAACGGCCGATGGCCGAGATCCTTCGCGGTGGCAAAGAAAAAACAATCTCAACCGCGAATTGAGCGCAACTGACGGGTAATTCGGATTCCCTCGCCACCACCTCGATATAGAGATGTTGGCGGCAAGGCAACGCCGGGAACGTCTGCATACCTAGGCGGCTGAAAAATAACTCGCTCTTGCGAATCGCTTAAAGCGAGGCCACACTAACCATCGACACGTTTATATGTATCGATTGTCAGGCCATTCAGGTTTTGCGTTTGATCAATGCGTTTCAGACGCCCTTTTGCCAGGAGATCGTTAATCGCTGCAAGGATGGCCCGTTGAGGCAACGGCTGATTGTGACGAAATAGGCGCTCGTGTGCAAGCAAGGCGCTGTCCGGAATTTCCGCCACAACGATGACGGCGGGCGGGTGTGTTTCTAGGCCATTGCTGACTCGGGCACTGAGTTCGTCGCTTGTGAAATCAAACCAGCTGACAACGGCGTTTTCGAACGGCGCTCTATTCGATAATAGATAAAATACCGGCATATGAGGGTACACATAGATTGAATCGTCCGGCCCGCTATTCGCCGCTACGATCGCAGCAATATGCATAATCGAACCGTACTCATCGGGCGGGAGACAGAGGCCGCTTAGCAGACCGGTGGCATCGGCACAGGCACTTGTACGAACCGCGGGAGTGGTGAGTTCCCACCAATAATACGGCTTTTCCATCTTCTGATCGATGAGCGGAATGCAGAACGCAAGCGCAACAAATACTGGTAATAAGGATGGCACGACGAGCGGAAGCCAAGCATCGATAAGAAACGCGAAGAGCATAGTAATTCCCAAGTAAGCGCTGATCTCCGAAAGCCCCGCCGACAGGCCGTTCCCGAACACGAGACCGACACCGAAGAGCGACACCGAGAGGAATCGCGCACTGAGCAGACTGCGCGATTTCCACAAACTCACGAGAGCGACAACCGATCCGACTAAATAGGCATTGCCCGACCAAATATAGATATGGCCGCGTACGAATGAACTCCACGTACGCAACGTGCTGCATAAGAAGCACACTCCGTGTATGACTCCAAACGTAATCATATATAGCGCCACTAGCCCTGTGACACACACAATCGCCCCTTGCCATGAACCGGCGTTCAGCCGACCTTGAAACGGCCGCCTGAACACGGCCAACACATCGGCTCGATCGACGTGACCGCGACGCCGAAACGAAACGAACGATGCAATCGCTCCGGTAATGAGCGCCATCGCGGCGAGCAAGATGAATAACACGGTAAACATGAGCTGAACTGGTCGAAGAAACCGCGACGGGTCACTGTAATACTCGTAAACCCAATCAAACAACCTCCCGCCGCCTTTAGCAGTGAGAGCACGCGAAAAGACATCTTGCATAAACGCCGAAAGCGCGCCCTTTTTCAAGAGCCAAAGTACGGTCACGATCATGGGTAAAGCAAAACCCGCAAAGAATGAGGCTATCCGTTTGAGAGCAATATGTGGCCTATACAAGAGTACTGCAATAAGCATGCCCGCGAAGCAAAGTCCAAATGAGCCCACGCCGCCGTTCGACTGCTTAATAAGTGTGGCCAGCGCCGAAAAAAATCCGGTAGCCGCACACAGTAACAGTGCTTGCAGCGTTCGCTTCTCATCGTCGCGGGGTATGATTGACCGCAAGAGCATTGCGGCCGCAATCAGTAAATACAAACTTAGAAATTGAGTGAAATCATAGCCGATATACGCATTGCCGGATTGGTAGTAAACCGTACCCAAAACTGCCGCTAGCGCGCATGCCCACGGGTTAAAAAAGTGCCGTAGAATATCCATGAGCGTGAGAGCGATTGCGCACGTTACCACGACGCCTAAAATACGCAGAGCGAAGAAACCTTCGCCGAAGACCGTCTGAAACGCAGCAATCTGTAAGGTGTAAAGCGGGGGCAGCAGAAGATAGAAATCTCGATAGGGTATCGCCCCGCCGCGTATCAGATGCGAATATTCGGAAAACCATCCCTCGCTAATCGGATAGTATCCCAACGCATAAAAGTCCTGATAGACAACACTCGCGGCAGCGCAGGCCAAATAGGAAAATATTTGGCTGCCACGACTGTTGAAGACCGAAAGATATTTTATCATTGAGCGCCACCCACCTCACCAGACGTGCGCGGGACGACGCGCACAAATGCGATAATTATTACTGCGGGGAACTGCTTAACTTGAATAATAACGCGAAAGCCCCGAGCGCTACGCTCCAACACGAGGATTCGGCAGCGGTTCTCGTTGCTTAAAAGTATCCCAACCGACATCCGGTCACCAGTAGCAGCCGCCACTGCGGTTGGTCGGGACCGTGGCCACCACGTTGGCGGCGGTCAACGACGAATCTCGCTGGCCGGCCACCCGTCAACCGAGGCAGATGTCAGTCTTAGCCATGGGGTTGCCGGTGTTGCTGACGGCTGCGGGGTTGATACTCAACGCCCTGGCCGCGATCGTCGCTTTCAGCGTAGCCGTCATAGCCGTCTGGATCGCCACGAGCAGTGATGTCCAAGCCAAACTGATGGTTATTCAGCCCTATCGCCGTGACTTTTGCAGCCACACCGGCGAGCATGTGATGCTCGCGGTCGATGTGATTAATCACGGTACGAGGGTCGATGTGACGTTTGTCGGGTTGGTTGTGGAGAGGCATGATTTCGAGCCGTGGCCTAGGTCGGGACCTCAAATCCCTGTTGTGGCGCCCCCGGGGGATGCACTCGACGTTGCCGCCGAGGGAGTGAGCTGAGATCGAGCGCGAGGCAGCTGACGAAGGCTTAGCAGCCGCCGACGAAAAGCGCAGCGAAACCATCGCCGCCAAGGTCGGGCGTTTGACCAGGGTCGCAAATCACAGCACGGTCGGTTGTGAGCTTCTCAGCGAACCGTTCCTACCCAAATCGCCCACGAGGTTGCATCACTGCGATTACTCTGCAGACCTATTGGGGCCCTACCAGGGGAGGCGAAGTGAACAAAACCGAACGTCAGATGGCTGAGATTCTGCGCGTTGGTAAGGAAAGACACGGCGTTGTCAGCGTAAAGGCGGAATTCGAGGCGGAAGGGACCCGAATCGACGAGCTGCTGCGGCTGGTCGACATTGCCCGCTCCGCGGGTCTGCCGCTCACTGTCAAGATTGGCGGCTGCGAGGCGATGCGCGACCTCTTGGAGGCCAAGCAGATCGGCGTGCGCTACATCGTCGCGCCCATGGTGGAGTCCGCATACGCGCTGTCGAAGTACATCGCTGCCAAGAACGCCGTGTACGACGAGGATGAGGAACTCGACACTGATTTCTTGTTCAACCTGGAGACGATTACGGGTTACAACAACCTTGACGACATGCTTGAGCTGGCCAACAAGGGCCGTGGTGTGCATGGGATCGTCTTTGGCCGGGTGGACTTCACCGGATCGCTCGGACAGACCCGCGAGACTATCAACAGCGCCGAGATCACCCGATACGTGACCACTGTCGCCGAAAAGGCCAAGCAGGCCGGCCTCGACTTGGTCCTTGGCGGTGCGATATCGAGTGACACACTCGACACTATCCGCGAGGTCGCGGATGTGCACTTGACGCGCTTCGAAACCCGTAAAGTCGTGTTCGACGGCTCGGCTGGCACGCTCTCCTCGATTGCCGACGGCTTGTTCAACGCGGTGCACTTCGAACTGCTATGGCTGCTCAACAAACGCGACTACTACGGCCACATCACTGACGAGGACGCCAAGCGGATCGAAATGCTCGATGCACGTTGGAAAGTCCTCAACCACACTGAGCACGGCGGCCGCGTAGCGTTTCGGGGCAGGTGCAAGAAGGAGACGGCGAGCGTGATCGAGTCCGGCCAGCTACGCACGCTCGTCCGCGACCGCGGGTTCTGAAGGCACGTGGATGCCACGGCTCTTGTGACCGGTGCCGCGCGAGGTATCGGCCGTAGCGTTGCTGATACCTTGGAATCCAAGGGAATTCGAGTGCTTAGGCCCGGGCGCGAGGTACTCGATTTAGCGGCGCCCGAATCGGTTGCCAAATATCTGGCGAATCTCGACGAAGCGGTCGAGATTTTGGTACTCAACGCCGGCATCAACTATCCGCAACCATTGCAGGAGCTTTCGCAGGAGAACTGGTCAAGCACGCACCAAGTCAACGTCGGCTCCAATCTTCTACTCCTGCAAGGTTTGCTACCCCGAATGGCGGCGGCTGGGTACGGCAGGGTGGTCGCGGTCTCCAGCGTCTACGCGCATCGGGCCCGGCTGGGGCGGGTAGCCTACAGCGCGTCCAAGGCTGCGATCGAGGAAGTGGTGCGGTCGGTCGCGGTGGAGTACGGCCCCTTCGGAGTGCTGGCAAACTGCGTCGCCCCGGGGTTCGTGCTCACCGATCTCACGTACCAGAACAACGACGCGAAGCAGCTCGAAGCTCTGGCCGCACGCATCCCAGTCGGCCGACTGGCCGAACCTGCGGAGATTGCTGTCTTCATTTCCTGGCTGGTATCTGCCGAGAATTCATACATCACTGGACAGTCCATCGCGATCGACGGAGGTTTTTTGTGCGTGTGACCCAGGATCGGATGATCATCAAGTCCGAGCAGGGCGATTACCCGGTGGACTTCGTTGGTGAAGTCGCGCGGGTGCCCGAGCTCGTTGACGCCGGCCCGGAGACGTTCGTGATCATCGACGAGGCGCTGGTCGACATCTACGGCGAGGCTCTGAGTGAGCTGTTGGAGTACCCGACCTATCGGATCGAAGGCTGACGAGGAGAGCAAAACTCTCACCGGCGTAAGCCTTTTCGTCGACTGGCTGCTGGAGAACAAGGCGACCCGCTCGGCGCGCATCGTAGCGATCGGCGGTGGCGTCATACAGGATGTCGCCACTTTCGCGTCGCCACATCTACTACCGCGGGGTGCCGTGGACATTCGTTCCGACCACTCTGCTCAGCCAGGCGGACAGTTGTATCGGAGCGAAATCCAGTATCAACGTGCTTCCGCTGAAGAACCAGCTCGGCGTGTTCCACTCGCCCAGCCACGTTGTCATTTGCTCGGAGTTCTTGACAAGCCTGCCGCAGGTCGAGGTCGACTCAGGCTACGGCGAGATCTACAAGCTCGCGCTCACCAATGACGGCGCCTTCTTCGAAGAGCTCACCGAGGCTTTGCGCAGTGGTGGCCACCGCAACCCGCATGTGCTGGAGATGATCCGCAAGGCCCTGGAAAGCAAGCGGCTGGTCATCGAGAAGGACGAGCACGAGTCGGATCTGCGGCGGGTGCTCAACTACGGTCACAGTTTCGGCCATGCTCTCGAAGCGCTTACCCACAACGAGGTTCCGCACGGAATCGCGGTGATGTGGGGGATGGACCTGATCAACTTCCTCGGGGTGAGATGGGGACTGACGAACCCCGAAACGGCCGCGCGGGTGCGCACGGTCCTCGCCGCCAATACCGACTACACCATCCCAACCATTCCATCGGCGCGCGAACTCGTGGACACGCTCAAACGCGACAAGAAGGTACGCAAGGGCGTCATGTACTTTGCCGTGCTGCACGACGAGGGCGACCTGAGGATCGTGCCGAAGCCCACTCGACGAGGCACTCGTCGCCGAGGTCTCGGAGTACTTGGATGGCGACCCGCTCTTCGCTGCTCGTTGACCTCGGCGCTGGAAAGAGATGGGAAGGGCGAAATCGAGTGATTTACGCTGAGAACTTTCATGTTTGGTTCCGAACTGATCGATCTCTGATCGAGGGGCGCCGTCTACCGAAGGCAGTTGTCGTGGATTGATCCGCACACGAGGCAAACAGGAGCCTATTATGCCCGCACCGCCAACTGCGACGATGAAATGTCGATTGTGCGGCGAACCCGCCGCGATCGAGTTCCTCAATCTGGGACAGCAACCGCTCGCGAACAAATATCCTACGCAAGCTGAATTTGCCGCAGAGGACTTCTTTCCGTTGCAGGTGTTCTTCTGTCCGACGTGCAAGAACGTGCAACTCGGCACGATCGTCTCGCGGGAGAGGATGTTCGAAGATTACTACTATCTGTCCTCGGTGAATCGCGGACTGGTGAGGCATTTCGAGGATCTTGCCCAACAACTGGCGTCGGCGAATTTTGTCGTCGATGTCGGCTCCAACGACGGGATTCTCCTTAAGCCGCTCCAGAAGTTGGGTGTCAAAGCGCTCGGCGTCGAGCCTTCGATCAACGTATCGAAGATCGCCAACGACCAAGGCTTCGAAACGCTGACGACGTTCTTCGACATTCCGGCCGCCGAGACGATCGAAGAATCCTATGGAAGGGCGGATGTTATCGTCGCCAGCAGCGTCTTCACCCATCTTGAGAATCCGAGTGGATTTATCGAGGCCGTGAAGCGGCTGCTGACGGACGACGGCACGTTCATCGTCGAGGTTGAATATATCGGAGCCATTCTGGCGACGACGCAATTCGAGCGTTTCTATTTGGACCGGATTTTCTACTACTCGCTCACGTCGCTCGCGAAGTTGTTCGCCGCGCACGGCATGTTCATCGCCGACGTGCGCGAGATTGCGCCGCACGGCGGCTCATTGCAGGTGTTCGTGCAACGAACGGGCCGGCATTCGCCCTCTGATGCCGTCCGCCGGCTCCTCGCACGCGAGGAAAAGGATCTGACATTGGAAGCCTTGCGTGAGTTTCGGCGCAACGTCGATGTTCAAATATCCGCGTTCAAAGATCGGCTGGCGGAATACCAGCAAGCCGGTTTGCGAGTTGCCGGTTACGGTTCGCCGGCACGTGTGGCGACGATATGTAATTACGGTCGGATCGGGCCCAGCGAAATCCCGTTCACCGTCGACGACAGCCCCTTGAAGCAGAACAAGTTCACCCCTGGCACGCACATTCCGATTGTTCCCAAGAGCTATCTGGATGAACATAAGCCCGACGTGCTCGTCGTCTTCGCGTACGAATACTTCGACGACATCAAGAAGAAGACCGGCGGTGCGTACCGCTATTTGAAGCCCATTCCACCCACCGAGTTGAAATAACAGGAGGTTCCTTCGCATGGCTGAACATTTCATTGTCCGTCGCGATACCGAGGCGATTGTCCAGGGGCTCGGCGACGATGCCCATCTGCTTTCAGGAAAAACCGTACTGTTGAGTGGTGGCGCGGGCTTTCTCGGTAAGCATTTTCTGCGGGTATTCAAGCGGCTCAACGATACGATTCTAGAACAGCCCGTCCGCGTCATCTCGGTCGACAATTTCATCACGGGCGATCCCAGCACCTCTGACCGCGACGAGAATATTGCCGAAGTGTGGGCCGACGTCACCTATCCGCTGCCCGTGCGCGAAGACATTCATTACATCATGCATGCGGCCGGCCTGGCTTCGCCGGTCTACTACATGAAATATCCGCTCGAAACCATCGAAAGCGCCGTATCGGGCATCAAGAATCTGCTGGAGTTGGGACGCCGCAACCCTTCACTGGAAGGTTTCTTGTTCTTCAGTTCGAGCGAAATCTACGGCGACCCCGATCCGCGCTTTGTGCCCACTCCCGAGACGTACCACGGTCACGTCTCGAGCGTCGGCCCCCGGGCTTGCTACGACGAGTCGAAACGGCTGGCAGAAACGATCGCGACGATCTATCACCAGAAGTATGACTTGCCGGTAACGATCGTCAGGCCGTTCAATGTGTTCGGGCCCGGGATGAAGCACAACGATCGCCGCGTCGTTCCCATGTTCGCCTATCAGGCGCTGACTGGCGAGCCAATTCCAGTGCATGGAGACGGACTGCAGACGCGAACGTTTTGCTACATTACGGACGCGATCACCGGCTTCTTGAAGGTGCTTCTGAGAGGTCGCCCCGGCGAACCCTATAACATCGGCAATGCCGCCAACGAAATCTCGATGCTTAATCTGGCCGAGTTGTACCAAAAGCTCGTCCCGGACTCGGCATTTCAGCACATCGACTACCCCGACTCCTACCCGGCGGGCGAGCCTCAGCGACGCTGCCCGGATCTGTCCAAAGCCCATGAGGAGCTGAACTATCAACCGCAGGTCGATGTTGAAGACGGACTCGCACGATTCATTGCCTGGGCCAAAGACCAGGCGTCTTACCGGAAGGCCGTATGCGAATCGCCGTGATCGGCCGGGGAAAATGGGGCATGAACATTGTCCACACGCTGGCGACGATGCGCGATGTGGAGCTAATTGACGAGTCGAAGAACTTCGATGTCGTTCTTCGCCAGCAGCCTGCCGGGGTTCTGGTTGCGACGCCTTCCGCGACTCATGCGGAAGTCGCGATCCCATTTATCGATGCGGGTGTGCCGACGTTCATCGAAAAGCCGATGGCTACCACGGTGGCCGATGCGATCCGCATTCGCGAGGCAGCGTCACGTTCCGGCGCACCCGTTGTCGTGGGGCACGTGCATTTGTACAACCCCGCCTTTCAGGCTGCGAAAAAACTTCTACCTGAAGTTGAAACCGTGCAGGCCGTGTTCTGGGAGGGAATGAATCACCATCCACGAACCGATTCATCGGTGTTGTGGGACTGGCTTCCCCACGGTCTCTCCATGGCGCACGCGTTATTCGACGCAAATCCTAGTTCCGCGCAGGCCTGGGGCGTCGGCGAAGCGTCGCGGTTCAAGGCGGCAAGCGCCAAATTCGTGATCGCTGGCGTCCCGTTCATCACGAACATCAGTTGGGTCTCGCCGCTGAAGCGTCATCGCCTGACGATTGTGGGCGAAAACAACTCGCTCACTTTCGACGATACCGCGGAGAGAAAGCTTTCGCTGCGCAATTCCCGGGGTACGTCGTACCCTGCCTACAGTGAAGAACTCCCGCTTGACGCGCGAACTTCGGGCGTTCATCGGCGTGCTACGCGCTGGGCAGCTGGATACGACCCAGCTTGAAAGCGAAGTTGCGATCGTGCGAGCCATCGCCGCCGCGGAAGAATCTGCTCGGAATGCTGGTCGGTTGGTAGCAATTGACAACTGTCGATCGTGACTACCCACGGTGATCTGCACCGGGCTGCCGTTTGCATTGCGGACGGATTCTCGATTGACTTGTCGGCTTCCACGGGCCAAACAACTCCAGCGATTATGAGCGCTGTATCGGGCACGTAAAGGATTCGGCGTGCGTCATTGGCGCACTGCCTGACTGGATGAGGCGAAATCTCCAAACCTCTTGTCGATTGGGACGGTTCCATTTTCATTCTTATGATCTGTACTCCCAGCCGGCGCCAGTCCACTTCGCCGCATCGAGGCACATGCGGCCGTCGATGACGATGCGCTTGTTTACCAACTTGCCGACCGCATGAGGATCAAGGTCGACAAACTCCGCCCACTCGGTGAGAACCAGTACCGCATCAGCTCGTTCGCAGGCAATCGTCGCCGAATCGACATAATTCAGCGTGGGGAACACCATCCGAGAGTTCGCCATTGCCTTCGGGTCATACACCTTGACGGAGGCGCCTTGCAACTGCAGTTGAGCGGCTACGTTGAGTGCCGGAGAATCACGTACGTCGTCCGATTGCGGCTTGAATGCGGCCCCGAGAACGGCTACATGGGCTCCCAAGAGCGATCCGCCGCACACTTTGCGCGTTAGGTCGACCACACGAGTCCGTTGGCGCACATTGATGGTGTCGACCTCACGTAAGAACGATAAGGCCTCCGAAGCGCCGAGTTCACCGGCTCGCGCCATGAACGCGCGGATGTCTTTGGGCAGGCACCCGCCTCCGAAACCGAGGCCGGCATTTAGAAAATGGCGTCCAATTCGTGGGTCAAGCCCTATGGCATCCGCGACGACTCGGACATCCGCACCTGCGGCAGAACACACTTCGGCAATCGCGTTGATAAAAGAGATCTTCGTGGCGAGGAAGGCGTTCGCCGAAACCTTCACAAGCTCCGCGCTCGCAGTGTCGGTGACGATGAAGGGAGTTCCTTCGTCAAGGATCGGTGCGTAGATTTCACGGGTCAGTGACTCAGCGGTGCCGTCGGGAGTTCGCCCCAAGACAAGGCGGTCAGGGTGCAGCGTGTCAACGATTGCATGCCCCTCCCTTAGGAATTCAGGATTCCACGCGACTTCCACCTGTACGCCTTCGGCCAATTCTTGAGAGCGAGCCGCCAGCGCTTGCGCGGTGCCCACCGGCACGGTCGATTTACCAACGATCACCGCATCGCGCTTCAGTAGCGGGACAAGGCTTTCGACAACGGCGTTCACTTGGCTTAGGTCTGCACTGTTTTCGCCCGCACTCGGTGGTGTCCCGACAGCGATGAAGAAGACGTCGCCCCACTCGGCCGCCCGTTCATATGAGTCCGTCAGTTGCAGCTGACTGGAGCTCACGTGTTTGTTAAACAACTCTGACAATCCTGGCTCGTAGAACGGCAGGTCACCGCTCGCCAGTTTGGCGAGCTTGTTCCTGTCCACTTCCACGCCCAGCACGCTGTGACCGAGTTCTGCCATGCAGGCAGCATGAGTGGCACCGAGGTAGCCGAGCCCCAGGACGGTCAGCCGCATAGCCGCTCAAAGCTATCTGTGCTGATTCTTATAACCCCTCTGATGGTTATCCGCGGCGGTGAGTCATGGCGTCCGCCTCTGTACCCGGACCGCGAGTGCACCGAACACCACCAGCAGCCCAAGACACCACGCCAAACTGGTCACCAGATTGCTGACCACGACATGGCCAGCGGCGAACCCACGCAGGGTTTGCGTCACCTGCGAAACAGGCTGATAGCGTACGAACGGATGCAGCCAGTCGGGAAACGAGTCGGCCGGCGCCATCCCGGTGGACAGCATGACCAGCAGCATTTGGGGAATCAGGAGCAACTGAGTGAACACTCCGTACCTCCCGATGCCGCCTTGCCAGGCTACGGAAACAACCCCGGCTGCATCGGCAGCGAGCGATAGTGCCAGCGTGAACGTGAGGACAAGAACGGCGAAAGCCGCCGCATAGATGAACCCGCCGAACAGTCGGAAGCCGAACACGTACCCGACAGCGATCGCGGCGAGCAGGCCGAGGGCGCCGCGGATGAGGCAATACAACATGCGCGCCATAAGCGGTGTTACCCCTGATATAGGAAACGTGCGGAGCCGATCCCCGAAGTCGGTCCGCTCATCTTGGGCAGCACGGTCAACCGTCGTCAGCGCGCCGAGAAAGATCACCTGGATGATGACAACCGGTAGGACGTACTGGGGGTAGTTCATTCCACCGGTGTCGATCACATTGCCCAGCATGAAGTTAAAGACGACGAAGTTAGCAGCGGGCGACAGAACCGCGAACGGCAAATCGTTGCGCAGTGCGCCACGCACCACGCGCTCAGTCAGAGCAGCAAGCGCGCTCACGTGGTTACGCTCTCCGTAAGGTGCAAGAACACTTCGTCTAAGGACGGCTTGCGCAGTGCTATGTCGACTAGCTCAACGCCAAGCCGGTCCACCCGGCGAAACACCTCACCGAGCGTCGCGACACCATCTGGTGCCAGCACCGAGACGGTGTTCGCATCGTAATCGGCTTCGGCGCCGTCGAGATCGGCGACCACGGCGAAGATCTTGGAGAGGTCGGCCGGATTGACCGGACTCACCGTGCAGTAGCCCAATCCCACCCGGCGCTTGAGGTCTTCGGCGGTCCCGTTGGCGACAATACGACCTTGGTTCAGAACGACGATCGAATCGCTGAGCACGTCGGCTTCTTCGAGATACTGCGTCGTGAGCAGGATTGTGACGCCCTGGGCTGACAACGACGACACCAGGCCCCACACATCACGGCGACTACGCGGGTCCAACCCGGTTGTCGGCTCGTCGAGGAAAAGCACTTTCGGCGGAACCATCAGTCCGGCGGCGATATCGATGCGGCGCCGCATGCCACCCGAATAGGTTCGCACCGGCCGGTTGGCGGCGTGCGACATATCGAACTGGTGGATCAAAGCGTCGGCTCGCAGCCGCGCATGTTTGCGCCGCATTCCCCGCAGCCGGCCGAACAACACCAGGTTCTCCCGGCCGGTGAGCTCAAAATCGAGCGCGGCTAGCTGTCCGATGCTCCCGATGCTTGCCCGTACCTGTGCCGGGTCTCGGACGACGTCGTGCCCGGCCACAACTGCTTGGCCAGAGGTGGGCCGCAGCAACGTTGACAGGATTTTGATCACGGTCGTCTTACCGGCGCCGTTGTGACCGAGTAGAGCGCAAACCGACCCCGTCGGAACGGAAAAGCTCACGCCCTGCAGTGCGTGTATTGCCCCGTCGAACGTCTTGGCTACGCCATCTAGCTCGATCACGAAGACAGACGATACCCGTGTTAGACAGGTGTTGAGCCACAGATCGCTGAGTTTTCGGCCCAGATTGGGCGAACAGCTCGCCGCTCACGCTGACGCCGATAAGGCAATTGCGAAGGAAGCGCGGCGGGCGGCGCGCGAGGCCGCGGCGGCTGAGGATTTGGCTGCGTTCTTTTCGGCGCGGGAACGCTCGGCCCAGGAGGACTTACTACGGCGGACCCGGGCGAATGTTTCTGTTCATCCGGGTATGGTCAAGCTGTGATTGAGTCTTCCATTCCCGCTGTGCTGCGGGAACGTGCCAGTCTGCGGCCCAGTGAGACAGCGTTCACGTTTGTTGATTACGAGCAGGACTGGGCGGGCGTTGCGGAAAGCCTGACGTGGTCGCAGCTGTATCGGCGAACGCTAAACGTCGCACAGGAGCTCAAATCTTGCGGGTCAACTGGTGACCGCGCGGTGATATTGGCGCCGCAAGGACTTGACTACGTCGCTGCGTTTCTAGGCGCGTTACAGGCCGGTCTGATCGCGGTTCCGCTGTCGGTTCCGCTGGGTGGCGCCGCCGATGAGCGTGTCAGTGCGGTCCTGCGTGACGCGTCGCCTTCTGCCATTCTCACCACATCCTCTGTCGCAGGCAACATCGCCGAGCACATCCGGTTGAAGCCCGGTGAGTCCGCGCCATCAGTCATCGAGGTTGATTTGCTGGACCTGGACTCTCGGAAAGGATCCGCTGCCGAGGCCGATAGTCCGCCAGAGCATCGCGCATTTGCAATACACCTCCGGGTCGACCCGTACACCGGCGGGAGTCATGGTCTCGCACAAAAACATTCAGGCCAATTTCGACCAGTACATGCCGCTTACTTCGGGGAGTACGGGGGGGTTGCTCCGCCGGACACCACCGTGGTGTCGTGGCTGCCGTTGTTTCACGACATGGGTTTGGTACTGGGAATCGTCTTTCCGATTCTGTCGGGATTTCACGCCGTGCTCACGAGCCCGGTGTCATTCCTGCAGCGACCAGCGCGGTGGATGCAATTACTGGCAAGCAACAGTCACGGATTTTCGGCAGGGCCGAACGTTGCTTTCGAATTGGCGGCACGAAAAACATCAGATGACGACATGGCCGGGCTTGACCTCGGGGGCGTGCGCGGCATCGTCAATGGTGCCGAACGCGTACAACCCGCGACGCTGCAGCGCTTCGCCGAGCGGTTCGCCCGCTTCAATCTTCGCCCCGAGGTATTACGGCCCTCGTATGGGCTCGCGGAGGCCATGCTGTACGTGGCGACCCGCGAATCGGGTCAACCACCAGTCATCGTTTCGTTCGAATCCGAGAAACTGACCGCCGGCCACGCGAAGCGGTGCGCAAGCGGAGACGGTACACCGCTGGTCAGTTACGGCATGCCGCAGTCGCCGACGGTGCGCATCGTCGACCCCGAGACCAGAACCGAGTGTCCGGCGGGAACGGTCGGTGAGATCTGGGTGCACGGCGACAACGTCTGCGCCGGCTATTGGCAGAAACCCGAAGAGACCGAACGCACCTTCGGCGCAACGCTTGTCGGTCCGTCGGCCGGCACGCCGGAAGGGCCTTGGCTGAGAACCGGAGATTTGGGCTTCCTCTCCGACGGCGAGCTGTTCATCGTCGGCCGTATCAAGGATCTGCTGATCGTCTATGGGCGCAACCACTCTCCCGACGACATCGAGGCGACGATCCAGGAGATCACCCGAAACCGCTGCGTGGCGATAGCGGTTCCGGATGATGGCGGCGTTGAGAAGCTGGTCGCCATCGTCGAACTCAAGCTCAAGGCGCCCGCCGACTCCGACGAGGCCGCGGCGCAACTTGGCGTCGTCAGGCGTGAAGTCACCGCGGCGATATCGAAGTCGCACGGTCTGAGTGTGGCGGATCTCGTTCTGGTGCAACCCGGTTCGATTCCCCTCACCACAAGTGGCAAGGTCAGGCGAAGGGACTGCCTGCAGCTGTATCTGCATGATGAGTTCACCCGCATAGACGGGCCGATCCGCGCGCCGGAGCAGCAAATAGTCGATGACACGGGTGCGGGCGCCGGGGCCGACTCGGGATTGGCCCAACGACTTCGCACACTCCGCGAGCAGCAACATGACCTGCTGGTGAGGGAGGTGTGTGCGCAGGCGGCAACGGTGTTGGGCCATCCCAGCCCTGACCACATCGACCCCGAGCTCACGTTCCAGGACCTGGGGTTTGACTCGGTGAAAGCCACCGAGTTGCTTGACCGGCTCAAAACCGTCACCGAGCTGGAATTGCCGCCCACCCTGGCCTTCGACTACCCCACCCCGGCCGCGTTGGCCACCCACCTGAGTCAGCTGCTGAGCGGGCCGGTTGCGGTGGCTCGGCCGGCGGGGTCGCAAGCGCGGGTGGACGAGCCGGTGGCGGTGGTGGGGATGGCGTGTCGGTTTCCCGGTGGGGTGGATTCGGCGGCGGCGTTGTGGGATCTGGTGGCCGGTGGCACCGACGCGGTGGGGGAGTTTCCGGTCGATCGTGGCTGGAATCTGGCGGATTTGTTTGATCCTGATCCTGATGCGGTGGGCAAGACCTATACGCGTGCTGGAGCGTTTCTGGCTGACGTGGCCGGGTTTGACGCGGAGTTTTTTGGGATCTCGGCGCGGGAGGCCCAAAGCCATGGATCCGCAGCAGCGGTTGCTGCTGGAGGTGTGTTGGGAAGCGTTGGAAACCGCCCGAATCGATCCGGCCGCTTTGGTGGGCTCGGAGACCGGGGTGTTCGTCGGGGCGTGGTCACAGCACCTACGGCGCGGGCGGGTCTGATGGTGCGGAGGGATACGCGCTGACCGGTCTGTCCACCAGCGTGGCCTCCGGGCGGGTCGCTTATGCGTTGGGTCTGCAGGGCCCCGCGATCACCGTCGACACGGCGTGCTCGTCCTCGCTGGTGGCCACGCATTTGGCGTGTCAGTCTTTGCGTAACGGCGAGTCGGCTCTCGCCCTGGCCGGTGGTGTCACGGTGATGACCACACCGGCGGTGTTCACCGAGTTCGCCCGACAGCGCGGGCTGGCGGCTGATGGGCGGTGTAAAGCGTTCGCCGCCGACGCCGATGGCACCGGCTGGGGCGAAGGGGCCGCGGTGCTGGTGCTGGAACGGCTCAGCGATGCCCAGCGCAACAATCACCCGGTGTTGGCGGTCATCGCCGGCTCGGCGATCAACCAAGATGGTGCCTCTAATGGTTTGACCGCCCCCAACGGGCCCGCCCAACAACGCGTCATCACCCAGGCCGTCGCCAACGCCGGCATCGGGCTTGATCAGGTGGATGTGGTCGAGGCCCACGGCACCGGCACCACCCTGGGCGACCCGATCGAGGCCGGCGCCCTGATCGCCACCTACGGCGCCGCCCGTAGTGCGGAGCACCCGCTGTGGCTGGGATCGATCAAATCCAACATCGGCCACACCCAGGCCGCCGCCGGTGTCGCCGGAATGATCAAAATGATCGAGGCCCTCAACCACGACAGCCTGCCCCCGACCCTGAACGTCGATCGCCCCAGCCCGCACATCGACTGGTCGGCCGGCACCGTTCGCCTACTCACCGAGCCGGTGCCCTGGCCGGTCACCGACCATCCCCGCACCGCGGCGGTGTCCTCGTTTGGGATCAGCGGCACCAACGCGCACCTGATCCTGCAACAAGCCCCCACCCCGCCGGCCGAACCGGCTGACGCCCAAGCCCCGGCCGGGCACACCCAGGACGGTGTGGAGTTCGGGCTGCTGATGTGGCCGGTGTCGGCGCGCACCCCCGCGGCGTTGTGCGCGCAGGCCGACCGGCTGCACCACCACCTGGTCTGCCATCCCGACCTGGATCTCACCGATGTGGCCTACAGCCTGGGCGCCACCCGCACCCATCACCCTATCGGGCGGTGATCACCGCACCGGTGGCCACCGCTGATCCGCGCAAAGAGCTGCTGGACGCCCTGGATGCCCTGCGCACCGGCCAACCCCATCCGCAGCTGACCGGCCACCATTACCTGGCCCACCTGCGCGGCAAAATCGTGTTCGTCTTACCCGGCCAAGGCGGCCAATACCCCGGCATGGGGCGAGAGCTCTACGAACACCACCGCGTCTTCGCCGACACCGTCGATGACTGTGACAACGCGTTGCGCCCGTTCACGGGCTGGTCGGTGCGCGAGGTCTTGTGTCAGGACCCGGGCGCCCCGGCGCTGGACCGCGTCGATGTCGTGCAGCCGGTGCTGTTCACGATGATGGTGTCGCTGGCCGAGGTGTTAAGCCGCTACGGCATCATTCCCGACGCGGTGATCGGCCACTCCCAAGGAGAGATCGCCGCGGCGTATATCGCCGGGGTGCTTTCCCTGCCCGAGGCCGCCAAGGTTGTCGCGCGGCGCAGTCAAGCGCTGAGCGCCCTGGGTGGTACCGGTGCCATGGCGTCGGTGCTGCTGGGCGCCGACCAACTGCAGCCACGCCTGCAACCCTGGAGTGAGGCGTTGAGCATCGCCACGATCAACGGCCCCTCCCACACCATCATCAGCGGCGACCCCGCCGCGCTGGAGGAGTTCAGCGCGGCCTGTGATCGTGACGGCATCCACATCCGGTCCATCGCCGTCGATTACGCCTCGCACTCTGCTCAGGTCGAACCGCTACGTGAGCGCCTCCTGGCCGAGCTGGCCGACCTGACTCCGGCGCCCGCCCGCATCCCGCTGTATTCCACAGTGGGAGCAAGCACTTTCAGCCGAACCCCTCGACACCACCACCATGGACGCCGACTACTGGTATCGCAACCTGCGTGAACCGGTCCAGTTCCATGACCGCGTGGTCGAGCGACTGGCCGCCGGTGAGCACACCTTTGTGGAGTTGTCCCCGCATCCGGTGTTGGCCCCAGCGATCACCGACACCTTGGCCCAGGCCACGGGACGGACCCAGTCAGCGGTGATCACCACGTTGCACCGAGACCATCCCGACCAAGACAACCTGGCCACCGCGTTGGCCCACCTGCACAACCACGGCCACAGCCCCTCATGGTCGGCCCTATACCCCCACGCCCGCACCATCGAGCTGCCCACCTACCCCTTCGAACACCGCCGCTACTGGCTGAACCCCACCTCGACCGGCGAGGTCGGCGCTGCCGGCCTGGACCGGGCCTGAGCACCCCCTGCTGGGTGCAGTGGTCGACCTTGCTGACCAGGACCAGGTCGTGTTGACCGGTCGATTGTCAACGGCCACTCAGGGCTGGCTGCGCGGCCACCAAGTCCACGACACCGTGCTGTTCCCCGCGACCGGGTTCATCGATTTGGTCCTGCAGGCCGGTGAGTACACCGGCTGCCCGGTCATCGACGAACTGGTTCTACATACCCCCCTGAGGCTGTACGACGATACGCCCACCGATCTGCAGATCGCTGTGCATTCGGCCGAGGACACCGGGCGGCGCGCGTTTAGCGTGCACTCGCGCACCGGTGGCCAGTCCGGCGTGTGGACGTTGCACGCCAGCGGCGAGCTGAGCTCCGACCAGCCCGCCGCCCCCCCGCTCATGCCGGCGCCGGGTGTGGAGGCCCTCGATCAGGACGACTTCTACGAACGGCTGGCCCAGCGGGGTTACGGCTACAGCGGTCTGTTCCGGTCGCTGCGGGGTATCGGCACCGACCCCGCCCGACCCGAGGTCGTCTATGCCGAGGTGGCGTTGCCCGCCGGCACCGATGTCACCGGCTACGGTATCCACCCCGCCCTCCTAGACGCCGCCCTGCACCCGATGGCCTCCGTGTTGGACCGCACCGGTGAGGCCGACTCGGCGTCGTTGCGGCTTCCGTACGCGTTCAGCGGGATCACCCTGTATGCCACCGCGGCCACCCAGCTGCACGTCCAGCTGACCCGCACCGGCGAGGACACCTTCGACGCTGCACGCCACCGACCCCACCGGCGCCCCGGTGATCACCATCCGAACGATCACCCTGCGTGAACTGCCGGGCATCAGGGGGCAGCTAGCCGCTGTGGCCGGACTCCGTGACAGCGTGTTCCAACTGAGCTGGCCGCCCTTGTTCGACGACACCTCCCCGGCAGCGGCTACCGTCCCCGGGTGGGCGGTTGTCACCGGTTCACCCGATCGACTGCCGGCCAGCCTGTCAAAACGGCGCGATCTACACCGACCTGGCTACCGTGGCCCCATGTCCGGAGTTGGTGATCTGGCCGCTACCCCGACCCGAGGAGGAGGCAGGGGAGGCTGATCCGCTGCGGCGCGTGCATGCCCTGACCCGCGACGTGTTGGCCCAGCTGCAAAGCTGGCTGGCCCGGCCCGACACCGCCAACACCCAGCCTGCTGATCATCACCTCGCACGCGGTCAGCGTCAGCGCGTATGACGGTGTCCCCGATCTGGCGCATGCCGCGGTCTGGGGGCTGATCCACACCGCCCAAAACGAGCACCCCGACCGGATCATTTTGCTCGACACCGATAACACCGCCGCCAGCCAGGACAACCTGCTCGCCATCGCCTCGACGCGACCGGCCGGCGAGCCGCAGCTGGCCCTGCGCAACGGTGTTGCCCACATCCCCCGCCTGGCCCGCCCCTTGACCCTGACCCCACCGGATGCCCCCGACTGGCAGTTGGCCAGCACCGGTAAAGGTGACCTGACCAACCTGACCCTGATCCCCACCAGTCCGCCCGGCACGCTGGCCCCGGGTCAGATCCGCATTCAGGTACGGGCGGCCGGGCTGAACTTCCATGATGTGGTCGTGGCGTTGGGCGCCATCGCCGATGAAGGTCTCGGCGCCGAAGCCGCCGGGGTGGTCATCGAAACCGCTCCCGATGTGGCATCCCTGAGCCCGGGTGATGCGGTGATGGGCCTGTTCCCCAGCAACGCGTTCGCGCCCACCGCCTGCACCGATGAGCGCATGGTGGTACCTATCCCGGCTGGATGGTCGTTTACCCAGGCCGCGTCGGTTCCGGTGGCCTTCCTCACCGCCTATATCGCTTTGGTCGAGATCGCCGCGCTCTCGGCGGGGCAGCGGGTGCTCATCCACGCCAGCGCGGGAGGTGTCGGTCAGGCCGCCATCCAGATCGCCGGCCACCTTGGTGCGGAGGTTTTCGCCACCGCCCACCCGAACAAACATCACGTGCTCACCGGGCTGGGGGTCGACCCCGGGCACATCGCCTCCTCGCGCACGCTGGATTTCCTCGACACCTTCCGCGACGCCACCGACGGGCAGGGCATGGACGTCGTGCTCAACAGCCTTGCCGGAGAGTTCGTCGATGCTTCGCTGCAACTGCTGCCGCGCGGGGGCAGTTTCATCGAAATCGGCAAGACCGACATCCGCGCGGCACACGACATCGCCGCGGCCCACCCCGGAGTCAACTATCAGGCCATCGACCTGGCCAGCGAACCCGCGGAATCCCTGCA
Organism: uncultured Actinomycetota bacterium; assembly: GCA_963730415.1. Lineage (GTDB taxonomy): Bacteria > Actinomycetota > Actinomycetes > Mycobacteriales > Mycobacteriaceae > Mycobacterium. Next base: position 25,305 of record CAVSSC010000040.1, read on the forward strand.
GCCGGCATGGACCGCCCTAACCGAGTTGTTCACCGCAGGTGTCCTCACGCCGCTGCCCACCACCAGCTACGGCCTGCTGAACGCCCCCCAAGCCTTCCGCGACATGAGCCAAGGAATGCATACCGGAAAGATCGTGCTGATCCTTCCCACGAAGTTGGATCCCGAGGGCACGGTGCTGATCACCGGGGGTACCGGGATGCTGGGCGCGCTCTTCGCCGAACATCTCGTCACCCACTACGGCATCAAGCATCTGCTGCTGGTGTCTCGCAGCGGCCCGGCCGCTTCTGGTGCAGCGGAACTTCAGCAGCGCCTCACCCAGCTGGGCGCCCAGGTCACGATCACCGCCTGTGACACCGCCAACGCCACCGACCTGGCCGCAGTGTTAGACAGCATTCCCGCTCAGCATCCGTTGACCGCAGTCATCCACGCCGCCGGGGTCCTCGACGACGCTGTGGTGGCCGAAATGACCGGCGATCAACTCGACGCGGTCCTGGCCGCCAAGGCCGACGCCGCCTGGCATCTGCATCGCCTCACCGCCGACCGCGACCTGGCCGCGTTCGTCTTGTTCTCCTCGGCCGCGGGCATACTGGGCAGCCCCGGACAGGCCAACTACGCGGCCGCCAACGCCTTCCTGGACGCGCTGGCCCGCTACCGCCACCGCACCCAACCCCAGGCCACCAGCGTGGCCTGGGGCTACTGGCAAACCCCCAGCGGCATGACCGCCCACCTCAACACCACCGACCTGACCCGCCTGACCAGCACCGGCCTGAACCCCATCACCAACGAGCACGGCCTGGCCCTCTTCGACGCCGCACTCACCAGTCAGCGGCCCAACCTGCTGGCCAGCCCCTTCAACACCGCCGCTTTGACCCGCCACGCACGCCACAACGCCCTACCCCCGATCCTGTCGACACTGACCACCAGCCGCCCACGCGCCAGCGCAGCCAGCGCCCAAAGCCTGCAGGCTCAGCTGGCCACTCAAACTCCCGAACAGCAACTACACGCTCTCACCACGCTGGTCACCACCGCCACCGCCACCGTTTTGGCCCACCCCGACCCAGCCACACTCGATCCCGACCGCCCCTTCAAAGACCTCGGCATCGACTCACTGACCGCCCTAGAACTACGCAACACCCTCAACCAACACACCGGCCTCACCCTGCCGGCAACCCTGATCTTCGACCACCCCACCCCCGCCAGCGCTCGCCACCCACCTGGCCGACCTACTAACCGACACCGCTGCGCCCGCGGTCCCAGCGGCTCAGGTCAGCACGCGTAGCGATGAGCCGGTAGACAATAGGCTCGCATACGTGGATCAAGCGTCATTTCTCGCGCTGCGAGCGGTTCACGGCGCGCTGATTCAGGTCACGTGGATATATGACCGTGCCGTCAATGTTGATGGGTTACGGCGTTTTCACCGCAATCTTGGATGCGGGTTGTTGGGACGCAGGATCGAACGGTCTCCGTTACCGTTCGCGCGTGATCGCTGGGTCTTGTCTCCGGCGTCCGAGGACATTGATATCGCCGCAACGCCGCGGCGGCGCGCCGATGTGAGCGCATGGGCCGACGAGCGGGCGCGCCTACCCATTGATCCGGAGTGGGGACCCGGCTGGCATCTCGGGGTGCTTCCGCTCGAGGACGGCGGGGCCGCGGTAAGTCTGGTGGTTTCGCATACGGTCGTCGACGCGGTCGGGTTAGGCCAGGCGATAGCCGATGCTGCTGAGGGCAGGACGCACAATCTGGGCTATCCGCCTGCGGGATCGCGCACCCTCAGGCGGGCGTTGCGTGAGGATCTCCAGCAAACCGTCAAAGAACTGCCCGACATAGCGCAGGCGTTGGTCGCCGCGGCTCGAAGGATCTGGCCCGACCGCAAAGAATTCACATCATCGATCAAAGCGGCACCACCTTCCCCGAGGACCGCCAGCAACGATCAGGCAGTAGAGGTGCCTGCCCTGACCGCATACATCGACCTGGCGGAATGGGATGCTCGCGCGAAAAGTCTTGGCGCAAGCAGTAACTCGCTTGTGGCAGGAGTCGCGTGCAGACTCGCGGTGAGGGTGGGGCGTGTTCATGACGACGGAACAGTCACCCTACGATTTCCGGTAACGCTACGGACCAAAGACGATACCCGTGGCAATGCGCTCACGATAGTCGACGTCACAGTCGACCCAACGCACGCGGCGACGGACCTCGGGGAAATGCACGTCAAGATCACGCAAGCAATCCTCGCAGCGATGGAGAACTCCGACGACGAGTTTTTGGCGACACTCCCACTGGCAGCGATGATACCGAGGCGGGTGAACAGGAGGCTAGCAGGGATGGCGGCGGGTGGTGCCAGCCTTCCGGTTACTGTCTCCAATGTCGGTGACCTGCCCCCGGCGGCGAACCGGCCCGACGGCACCGATGCCGACTATGTGTACATGAGAAACCTCGAGCCCGATATCAAGAAAAGCACACTCGAGCACATGGGTGGACAACTGTTTGTGGGTTCGGGGCGGGGCCGCGGGAAGATCTTTATCAGAATCTCCGCATATGTTCTCGGCCGGCCAAATACTAAAAATGAGCTGCGGGAGATGGTGTCGCGTACCTTCGCCGAATTCGATCTGATTGCAGAGATCGATTGCTAACCTCGATTTTTCGCGTGGCTTGGCTGGGGTCGGGCGCCGGTCAGGGTCCCGGCGTTGTTGACTAGCGTAGCGAGCGTCCTCATACCCTGCGTATTGGTTGAGTGATGCTCGGCCGTTGGGCCAAGCGTGCCGGCTTTCTGCAGGCCTACGTGCCCAAGCTGCAGTCCGGTCGGCGCGGTGTGCCAGTTTCTGTACTGGCAGAAGGGGTTTTCGATCCCCTCATCGGCGGCTTTCGGCAAGATCGGCGACGCCTACGTCGCCGAGGTGTACCGGTGGGCCAAGGCGAACGCGATCCCGGTGCGCCGCTTTATCAAGGGCGAAAGCAAGGAAGAGATCGCCCGTCCGTTGCTCGAGGCCGCCGAACGTGAGGGCGGTGATGGGAAGGTGGTATTGATCGGGATCGCCCAGGAGAAGACCCCGGTGTGGCGGTCGTGGAAGGCCAAAGGCCAAGAACACGCCGCGCATCCGCACATGAAGTGTATGCGGCACCTGCCGCTTTGGCACCAACCCCAAAACCAGCGTGCTCAACCCACATAACCGGGCCCACGAAGTCGACAACCTGTACGTAGTGGACGCCTCGTTCTTCCCGTCCAGCACCCGTTTGAACCCCAGCTTGACCGTCGCGGCCAATGCTTTGCGCGTAGCCGAGCACCTGAACCAGGCGCATTTCGCTAATTGACAACGTTTTGGCAAATGCCGTGGTGGAATCTCTGACCCGAACGGGAGCATTCGTCACGAGCGCATAATCCATGGTGATTAAGGTATTGAAGGTCTTCCGACTCCCAACATTCGCCGCCATTCTTGCGTAATCGCGACGTCTCCACACCGCTTTCACCCCAGCGGCCGGCTTCGCCGGGCTGCCAACATGCCGCAAGGGGGCGCTAATGCGTTGCAGCGATGGACCTTTCAAGCCGCAAGTCGATTTGGTCAGTAGACTCGTGATCCGCAAATGTTCTCTTTTTCTGTAAGATGATTTGGTAGAAAGCGTTAAGAATCTTGTATTCCCCTTTGTGGTATTTCAAAAACAGACTGATCGCCCATGCGGGGTTGGCCCGGGCACGCGGGTAACAAGCCCACAAAAGGTCATCGAAAATAATTATCCCGCCCTGCTTTAACAGACGCCAGGCGTTGATCCCATCTGCTAAAACATCATCGGCAAAATGCGATCCATCCACATAAATCACATCAAATTTCTGCTCTTCATCGAGCAGTTGTGGCAACACGTGGAGCGAAGCCCCCTTGCGCTTCGTGAGCCGCGCTACATACGGGGCAAGGTTGCGATCGAAACGGGCCTCGCTGTTTTGCAAGGCCAGTGTTGTGTTGTGTTGATGATCGCCGCTTTCGTGATCGCCGCTGAAGTCCCATGAGTCAACAGCGGTCAAGTGGCCTTGCGTAAAGTAGGTCAGAAAAAACAGGGCTGAACGCCCTTCCCAGGACCCGACTTCAAGAATGCGCACAGGGTCCGCACGATTAAAGATTGTTGAAAGGGTACCACACCACTGCACAATATTCCAGTCATCCACGTCAAAGAATATTGCTTTGAACTGGCCCTGCGCCGCAATCTCCTCAAACTCTGCACGAATCTGAGCCACATGCTTTGCCGCACCGGATAGAACCCCTCGCTTGACCAGCATATAACGCCAATTGTCGACAAGACAGTGCCACAGCACAGAAGGGTGCCCGCTCCCAAGCCATAGTAAAAATACACGGGATGCGTAACGAATTTGGGCCATGTTTTGGCTGAAACTGTACTGCATTTCCCAATCCATTCTCAGCAAGATTGTTGACTAGGGTCGCTGCATCTTAACAGCGTGGAGCTGCCGGACGAGGCGGGTCGGGCTAGACCTGCATCTCGTTCACTACGTGGAGTCGCGCCTGCATTACCTGCGGCAGACCCTGGCAACTCAACCTGTCCTTGCGGACAGCGTGCGGGTGCTGGTCATCACCCACACCGGCATTGCGGAGCAGCTGGACGCCATCCGCGCCTGCTTTCCACCGGCTACGCCGTCTGGCGCAGCACCGCATATGCGCGGGGCTACTGCCGAATCCTCCAGAAGTTGCGGAAGAAATACGTCCAGAATCTGGCACCTTCTGCGAGAAATTGCACTGAGCGTTGTTACGGTCCCGTCTTTGCGCTGACTGTGGGGAGTACGGAGAGCTTCATGCGGTCATGCCTTTGAAATATTCGATAGTCCGCGCGACCCCCTGCTCGAAAGGGACTTGGGGACGCCAACCGAGCTTGGATTCGGCGAGGCTGATGTCCGGCTTGCGCTGCCTCGGATCGTCCGGAGGCAGGCTCTTGTGGACGGTCGGCGAGGAGGATCCGGTCATTTCCTTAATGAGGCTCGCGGCCTCCTCAGCGGTAAATTCGGCCGGTGCTGCCGAGGTTGACGGGTCCAATGAATGAGGGGTCGCTCGCGGCCATCTTCACGAGCCCGTCGACGAGGTCGTCGACGTAGCAGAAGGAACGGGTCTGGCTGCCATCCCCGAATACGGTGATCGGTTCACCCCGCAGTGCCTGGACGATGAAAGTGCCGATGATTCGGCCGTCCTCGGGGTCCATCCTCGGGCCGTAGGTGTTGAAGATGCGGACGACCTTGATTCGGACGCCGTAGCGCCGCGCGTACTCCAGCATCAGCGTCTCCGCGATTCGCTTGCCCTCGTCATAGCAGCTCCGCACGCCGAAGCAGTTGACGTTGCCCCAATAGCTCTCGACCTGGGGATGGACTGTGGGATCCCCATAGACCTCGCTGGTGGAGGACTGAAGTATCGTCGCTCCCTTCTCGCGCGCCAGTTCAAGTAGATTCCTCACCCCGCCGTAATTCGTCTCGAGGGTGAACAGAGGATCGCGCTGATAGGTGAGCGGCGCCGCCGGACAGGCCATGTTGAAGATGACGTCCAGCGGGCCCGCCGCAGCCGCGTCTATCGGCCGCGTGATGTCGTGCTCGAAGAAATCAAAGCCCGGGTCATCCTCGAGCTGAATGATGTTCTCGCGACTGCCGGTATAGAAGTTGTCGAGCCCGAGAACCTCGACGCCGTCGCGGCGAAGACGGTCGCAGAGGTGGGATCCCAGGAAGCCGGCGGCGCCAGCGACGAGGGCTCTCATCTTCTTCTCCTAAGTTCTAGTTCCGGCCCATGCCGTAGTACTCAAAACCCTCGGCCCGCAGCGCGCTTTGGGTCGTAGATGTTTCGGCCATCGAACACGACGTAGCCTCGCATGACCGACTTGACGCGCTGCCACGATGGCCGCTGGAACTGTTTCCACTCGGTGAGCGAGGAGCAGCGCGTCGGCGCCATCGACCGCCTCGTACATGTTCCCGGCGTACTCGATCGAATTTCCGAGCGCCTTCTTCGCCTGCGCGGTCGCTTCGGGATCATAGGCTCGCACTGTCGCCCCGAGCTCGACCAGCCTCCTCGCGGTGACGATGGACGGGGCCTCGCGCATATCGTCGGTCTGGGGCTTGAAACTGAGGCCCCACAGCCCGAAGCGCAGGCCGTCCAGATTCTTCGCGGGCCCCTGGCGGCCCCCGAAATGGTCGAGGATCTTGGATACGAGGGCGGCTTTTTGCCCGCTGTTGACTTGGTCGACCGCACGCAGCAGACGCATGTCCGAGCCCAGGCAGGCGGCCGTGTGTATACAGCGCCTGAACGTCTTTCGGCAAGCAGGAGCCACCATAGCCCACCCCGGGGAACAGGAATTCATAGCGAATGCGCTTGTCCGCCCCGATGGCCTCCCGCACGGCCGAAATATCAGCGCCGGCCTTCTCGCACAGGTTCGAGATCTCGTTAATGAAGGAAATCTTGGTCGCAAGGAAGCAGTTGGCCGCGTATTTCGTCATCTCGGCGCTCCTGGTGTCCATGGTGATTAAGGGATTGAAGGTGCGCAGGAACGGCTCGTAGACCTCTCGCATGATGTCAAGGGCGCGCTTGGAGTCGCCGCCGATCACCACGCGGTCGGGTTTCATGAAGTCGGCGATCGCCGTGCCCTCCTTCAGGAATTCGGGATTGGACACGACGTCGAACTCGTGCTTGGCCTTCTTGCGGATGATCGCTCGAACCTCGTCGGCCGTGCCGACCGGGACGGTCGACTTGTCAACCACGACCTTGTAGCGATCCATATGCGACCCGATGTCATCGGCCACGGAGTAGACGTAGGAGAGATCGGCCTCGCCGCTCTCGCTCATGGGCGTCGCGACGGCGATGAATATCACGTCTCCGTGCTCGACCCCGCGGCGCCTGTCGGTCGTGAAGTCGATGCACCCGTTCTCGCGGTTCCTTTCGATCAGCTCGGCCAGACCAGGCTCATAGATCGGGACCCCTCCCGCGAGAAGCTGGTCTATCTTCGCCTGGTCGATATCGACGCAGAGGACGTCATTACCGCTATCCGCCAGGCAAGCACCCGTCACAAGGCCGACGTAGCCGCATCCGATTACGGAAATTTTCAACGTAGGCCTTTCGACTCCGAACGTTCGCCGCCATACTTCCGTAATCGCGACGTCTCCACAGCGCTTTTGAAACGATCCCAAATACTTTTCTCCCCATCCGCCTAGATTCAACCTCGCCCGCGAAGCGCAAAACGCGACATCGGGCGCGTTGGCGCCGCGGCGCCCAACCAGCCTCAGAAGCCGCTAGAGCTTTTTCGGCCTCCATGTACCGACACCTTGGCATACACTCGCGCAATGTTTGACGCTCATACCTCGGGCCGCGTGGGAACCCGGCTTCGCGCGACCGAAGCTTTACGCGACGGGAGCCCTGTCCCCCGGGTGTTGCTGGTGTCGAACTATGGTAATTTCGGCGGAGGGGGCGCGGCCATATTTCGTGACATCGCCTTGGCGCTCCGGGAAAAGCGGCCGGACATCGATCTGGTCGCCGTCTACCCGTGGAAGGGAAGTTTGGCGAAGGAGTGCGCTCGGCACGGTATCCGCACCAAGCTTGGCTGGACACCGTGGTGGGCTTTTCCCGAGCGGTGGCGCACGCCGCGCATCGAGGCACTCATCGGCGCGCTTCCCCGCGGCGCGCTTCTTCTTGTAGGCATTTTGCAAGCAGTGTTGCTACTCGCTCGACTGCGTCCGACGATGGTGATCAGCAACACGATGCTCATTCCCGCGCACGCCATCGCTGCCAAACTGCTCGGCATCCCGCACTACTGGATGGTCCACGAGTTCGGAACAGACGACCATCAGCTTCGGTTCCTGTTGGGCTACCGCAGGAGCATCCGCCTGATCAGCCAGCTGTCGGAGTCGGTGATCTGCCTTTCACAGGCAGTTGAGAAGGCCATGCTCGCGCACGATCCAAAGATGAAGACGTTCCAGGTATACCCGATCGTCGACACCCCGCTCGGCACGCCGCCAGAGCGGCACCCGGGCGAGCCCATGCGAGCTGTGCTTGTCGGTAGGTTCGCTGAATCCAAGGGACAACACCTTGCAATCGAGGCTGTTGCTATTGCCCGGAAGGCCGGTGTCGACATTGAGTTGGCACTAGTTGGTGCGGGTGACGACAAAGCACTACGCAAGCTTGCTCGACGCCTGGGCGTCGAGGACCTTGTCAACATTCACGGACCAACCCGCGACGTCGGACGCTACTGGTCCGCCGCCCATGTCGGCCTCATGTGCAGCGAATGCGAGGCGTTCGGCCTCGTTACCGTGGAGGCGATGAGAGCCGGACTGCCGGTGTGCGGGACGAACGCGGGTGGCACCCCGGAGATCGTCGATCCAGGAGTCAACGGACTGCTAAGCGCCGCCGGGGACGCGAACGCACTCGCAGCCAACCTGATGGCGCTCGAGTCGGACGAGGATCTGCGGCGTAGCCTGGGTTTTCGTGCGGTAGAAACGACGCAGCGCTTCGAACGTGACCACCGTTACGGCGATGAACTCGCCGCGATTTTTGGCCTGGGTTGAAGCGCATGCCCGAGATGGATTCTGGATTCAACCTGCTCTGGGCATCGGCGGGTTTAATTCTGGCCGGATCGCCCCGAGGCCAATCAGCCCGACGTGGCCGGCGCCGATCACCGCAACGACCCGCCTTCGCCGATCAGCCCACACGGCCCAAGCGGGCGAAGTCTTCCACAAGATCAGCGGCCGCCGCGACGCTTTCGGCGGGTTTGGTCATCCGGGGGGCGATCTCGCGGGCCCGGCTGAGGTATTGCGGGGCAAGAATCCGACGGAGGTCTGCGACCAGCGACTTCTCGGTAGTGGTCGAAAAGCGCCGGGCGGTGCCCACCCTCAATCGTTTGACCGCAGCTCCAAAGAGCGGCTGATCGAATATCGTCCAGAGGATCAACTGAGGAACTCCGGCCCGAAGGCCCGCGGCCACGGTACCCGCGCCACCGTGATGCACGACCGCGCGGCAGGTGGGAAAGATCGCCGCGTAATTCACCACGCCCACCACCTTGACGTGCTCGAAATGAGGAACGTTGCTGCAATCAGTCCCGCCGGCGCCAACCAACGCCCGCTCGCCCAACTCCGCGCAGGCCGCGCCGATCATCGCGATCGTGTCGACAGCAGATTCAATCGGTATGCTGCCAAACCCGAAGAAAATCGGCGGTGTTCCCGCGGCAATCCACGACGCGACCTCGTCATCGGCGTCCGTCGGCAACTCCATTGCCAACGCGCCCACGAAGGGTCGCTGGCCATCCCATTTCGCCCATTCGGCCGCCAACCCGGGAAAGCACACTTCGTCGTAGGCTTGGATTTCCAGCGACCCGCGTTCGGCGATCCGTCGCGGCCAGGGGCATGTTGCCTTCGGCAGACCGAGTTCACGACGCTGCGCCTCCTCAGCCTTCTTCACCGCACCGCCCCAAGACAGCCGCTCGTACACCGTCATCGCCGAGCGGCCCAGCGGCGCCGGCAGGAATGGCAGGAGCTGGCCGTTGGCCCGCCACGGGAGGAAATGCAGCGTGGCCAACGGAAGGTCGCAATACTCAGCGACGTTGGCAACGAACTGCTCGAAACCGAAGCCGGCGATCAGTAGATCGGTTCCGTCCGCCAGCGACGTCAGCGTCGTGGTCACCTCCCCGGTCCAGCACTGGGTAACGAGCTCGGAAAGTTGGCGCCCCAACCTGTCCAGCTCCCGGACCCTAAAGGGGTTGCGGAAGAAACACGCCCAGTAGTCGCGCGACGCTTCCACATGGGCCCGCGAGTCCAGCCCATAGGCGACCGCCGCAAGCCCAGCCGACTCGGCGAAGCCAACCAGGTTGGGCGGCACGGCCATGCGCACGTCATGCCCCCGGCGCATGCAACTCACGGCCCACAACGACGGAGGGCTCGACATCGCCACGCATGCCGTAACATGCCAGCACAAATTTCATCGCGGATCCTGACCTTTCAGTTGACGAGCGCATTAGACAATGTCAGGGGTATCGGTCAGTATTACTGGTTCTTCGACTGCCGGCTGGAAGTTTGGTCATCGGCTTCGGCTGATCGTTCCTCGTTGGTTCAATTCACCACACGACCCGATCGATCGTCTCCGCTCGTGCGTCGATGCGGCACACATGACCGTTGTCCAGAGAATTAACTGGACGAACGGATTATCGGTTCAAGCGGGCTCACGGAGCGAAAGGCCGGCAGCGCGATACATCGCGTCGATGACCGTCATGTTCTCGATCGCTTCTTCCGGTGTCGTCTTGACCGGTTCACCGCGCAGTACGGCCGCGGCGAAAGCGTCAAGCTGATGCGCATAGGTAGAGGGTCCTGCCGTGAAGTTTTCCACACGCTTTCCGGTGGTCGATCGGACCGAGAACCGCTGGAACGGTATCAGCGGATGGAGCCGCAACTCGCCCCGGTCGCCAACCACCTTGGCGGTGAGGCGCGGTGGATCGGTCGACCACATCGAGCAGTGGATCCGGCCGGTGTGCCCGCCGGCAAACCGCAACTCGGCCGTCATGACGCGGTCCACCTGCGGACCGCGCAATTTCGCCCGCGCCGAAACGACTTCCGGGGTCGAACCGCCGAACCTGCGCACCATGTCGACCGCATAACATCCGAGGTCCATCAGCGCGCCACCGGCGAGGGCGTAGTTGTAGCGGTTGTGGGAGAACTTCGGCATCCAAAAGCACCAGTGCGCCTCCACCCGCTTCAGCTTGCCCAGCTCCCCCGAGGCAATGATTTCGTCAACCCGCGAAGCACAGGGATGGTAGCGGTAATGAAAAGCCTCCATGACGATCCGGTCTGACTTGGCGGCCAGTGCGGCGACCTCGCGGGCCTCAGCGGCATTGGCAGTGAACGGCTTTTCGCACAGCACGTGCTTGCCCGCGTCCAGCGCAGCGCGAGTCCACCTGCCGTGCAACCCGATCGGTAGCGGGTTATAGATCGCGTCCAGGTCCGGATCGGCGAGCAGCGCCTCGTAGCTGTCGTGCACCCGGGGGATGCCGTGTTTGGCGGCAAAGGCTTGAGCACGCGACACGTCGCGTGCGGCCACCGCGGCCACCACCACCTCGGCGTTTCCCCGAGCCGGTTTGATAAGCGCCGACGGCGTGATGCGCGCCGCCCCCAAGATGCCGATCCGCACCGGGGCGCCGCCTCCAGACACGGGCATGATGCTAGCAGTTGACCCCGGGTCAGTCTGGCCGATGCCGCCACATATTCAGGCGGGCACCGATGAGAGCGGATGCGGCTATGAAGAGGCAAATCGGTTGCGGATAGAGCGTGTCGAGCGCTTGAATCGTCGCCGGAATCACCTGCTCACTTTTCGACCCGCGCCGCAACAGACGGACTGGTCGCTGACCGACTAGTACTGCAGCCGTAGATCGTGATCATTGGGTTTCTCGTCGTCGGTAGTGGGATTGGCGGGCTCGGTATTGGTGTTGTCGTCGCCAGCGTGACCAGGCCAGCAGGCTGGTGATGGTGCGGTTTGTCGTTAGTAGTAGGGCGTCGAAGAGTCGGCGGAATTCGTTGACGGTCAACGTGATTAGTCCGGTCGGTGTAGGTACGTTGTCGCGTTCGGTTGCGGTGGCCACGGCCAGGAAGGCGTGGGCGAGCATGGCCAGGGTGGTCCAGCGGTGCCAGGAGCGCCAGCGTCGGACCTGGTGTTGATCGAGTCCGACCAGGCCTTTGGCTGCTTGGAAGGATTCCTCGATGCGCCAGCGCTGGCCGGCCACGGCCACGAGGGTGCGCAGTGGGACGGGCTTGGGGCTGTAGCAGCGTAGGTAGGCGTGCTCGCCGGTGGCGTCGTTGCGCCGGATCAGCAAATGATGAACGCCGGAGTCGGTGCCGTCTTCGGCCTGCAGGCGAAACCAGGCCCAGGAGTACAGGCGTGGTCCGTGAGCCCCGGCACCTGCGGAGTGTTTCTGCCAGGCGTGGGCCGGGATCAGCGCGGGTAGCCCATCGACGCGGATCGGTCCGGCGTGGGTGGGTACGCGTCGGTTGGCCGCAATCGCCATCACGTACCCCAGACCGTGGCCACGGATCGCCGCCCGCAGGTGCGGGTCGGCGCCATAGACTTCATCCCCGGCAACCCATGCGGCGGGAACCTGTGCGGTGACGGCGCGGTCGATCAGTGTGGCCGCCAAGGTGGGTTTGGTCGCAAAAACCTGCTGGGCGTGGGGGATTCCCGCTGCCGCGCAGCGGTCATGATCATCAGCCCATGACCGTGGTAGGTACAGGGCTCGGTCGATCAGGGCGTGCCCGCGCGGGGCGGCGTAGGTCAGATACACCGCCACCTGGGAGTTCTCCACCCGACCTGCGGTACCGCTGTATTGGCGCTGCACCCCAACTGAATGGGTGCCTTTCTTGACGTCGCCGGTCTCGTCGACGACCAGGATCGCACCGGGATCACCGAACGCGCCGATCACGTAGTCACGCAGATCATCGCGCACCCCGTCGGCATCCCAGCTGGCCCGCCCCAGCAGGTGCTGCAGCCCGTCGGGGGTGGCAGCGCCGCGGTGCTCGGCGATGGTCCAGCAATTCTTGCGATCCAAGCCAGAGACCATCCCAGCCATCAGCTCAGCGGCATGACGCAGGGGTTCATATCGGGCGAAACGTGGCGCGATCTGATCGATCACCGCTGAGAACTCAGACAACCACCGATCCAGGTCTACGCTATGAACCGCGGCGACCGCGGCTAATTCAGATGTCTTCACAAACTCCGAACAATGCCGCGGTCACCGCCCTGACCAGCGCAGACACGCCCAAACCACACCAACCACGATCTACGGCTGCACTAGGTGCGATTTACTTCCGTCGTCGCCTGCTACAGCCGAAACGCGCCGACATACACTCTGGCAATGGTTGCCGCTGAGACCTTGCGCCGCGTGGGAAGCCGGCTTCGCGCGATCACAGCCTCACACAATGCGAGCCCTGTCCCCCGGGTGATGGTGATCTCAAACGTAGGTAGTTTCGGTGGAGGAGGCGCGCTCGGATTTCGCGATATGGTCTCGGCGATCCGGGAAAAGCGGCCCGACCTCGAGGTGGTCGCCGTCTGCCCATGGAAGGGAAGCCTGGCGGCGGAGTGCACTCGGCACGATATCCGGACCAAGGTTACCTGGATACCGGGCTGGGCTTTTCTCGAACGGTCGCGCACGCCACGCATTGAGGCGCTCATCGGCACGCTTCCCTACCTCGCGATTCTCCTTCTAGGCATCTTGCATGCAGTGTTGCTACTTGTTCGACTGCGTCCGACGATGGTGCTCACCAACACGATGGTCGTTCCTGCGCACGCGATCGCTGCCAAACTGCTCGGCATCCCGCACTACTGGATGGTCCGCGAGTTCGGAAGAGGCGACCATCGGCTTTGGTTCCTGTTGGGCTACCGCAGGACCATCCGCCTCATCGGCCAGCTGTCGGAGTCGGTGATCTGCAATTCACAGGCAGTTGAGAAGGCTCTGCTCGCAGTAGATCCAAAGATGACGACGTACGTGGTCTACCCGGTCGTCGACACCCCACTCGGCACGCCGCCGAAGCGGCACCCAGGCGAGCCCATGCGAGCTGTGTTGGTCGGTTACCTCTCCCAAGCCAAGGGACAACGCATTGCAATCGAGGCTGTCGCTATTGCCCGGAATGCCGGCGTCGACATCGAGCTGACACTAGTCGGTGCTGGCAACCAGAAACCACTTCGCAAGCTTGCTCGACGCCTGGGCGTCGCGGACCTAGTGCACATTCACGGACCCACCCGCGACCTCGGACGCTACTGGTCCGCCGCCCACGTCGGCCTCATGTGCAGCCAATCCGAGGCGTTCGGCCGCGTCACCGTGCAGGCGATGAGAGCCGGACTGCCGGTGTGCGGAACGAACGCGGGTGGCACACCGGAAATCATCGACCCAGGAGTCAACGGACTGCTAAGCCCTGTCGGCGACGCAAACGCACTCGCAGCCAACCTGATGGCGCTCGAATCGGACGAGGACCTGCGGCGCAAGTTCGCCTTTCGTGCGCTCGAAACGGCGCAGCGTTTTCAACGTGACCGTCACGACCATCAACTCGCCGCCATTCTTGCCCTATGTTGAAGTGAGGCATCCGTGTTTGCGTGTGGATTGACGGCCTGGCCACTGACCATGGCGGCACCGCCAGCAGCTTCCATTGAGCGCGCGTTCCGGAGTTTTCAAGATCCGATCGACCGACGGTCGGGCCGGCAAAGACGGCAATAACGTCCAAACGGCGGTCGGGCACGCGGGCGGTGCCGACGGTAATGCGGGTGCGGGTGCGGCGGCCGGCGCCGCTGCGGGCGCCGCGGGTCACGGTAACGGCGGTAACGGCGGTAACACCGGTAACACCGGTAACACGGTAACACCGGTAACAACGGTAACAACGGTAACAACGGTAATAACGGTAACGACGGTAATAACGGTAACGGAACAACGGTAACAACGGTAACAACGGTAGCGGCGGTAACGGCGCCGGCGGTGGCAGCGGCGGCGGAGGAGGCAGCGGCAGGTAAGGCGACGGCGTCGGTGGCAACGGCGTACCGCTGACTCCCGCATGACCCGCGACGCCCGCGGCGCCCCCGCCGGTGCCGGCGGCCCCACCCGCGCCACCTGTAGCGCCGTAACCCGTAGTACCGCCGTTGCCGCCAGCCCCACCGTTACCGCCATTACCCCCGTTGCCGCCGTTGCCGTTGGTGCCGCCGGCGCTGGCAAAGCCGCCATAACCACCAGCACCGCCGGCGCCACCGCTAAAGCCGTTTTGGCCGGAATCGTCCGTCGCTGCCGGCCGCACCGTTACCGCCGTTACCGCCATTACCGCCGACGCCCCCATGACCCGCAGCACCGGCTGTGAGCTAGGGGGTTGAAGAAGAAGGAGGCGCCACTGGCCCCACCAACGGAGTAACCGCCATTGCCGCCCGCCCCGCCCGCGCCGCCGGCCGTGGCAAAGCCCACACCGGAACCACCGTCCCCGCCGTTACCGCCGTTACCGCCGTTACCGGCGTTGCCGCCCGCCCCGGCGGCCCCGCCCAACAGCGCCCCGTTGTCGCCACCGGCCCCGCCGTAACCGCCGTTACCGCCGGCCCCGCCGGCCATCCCAGCCACCCCGGGAGTGGTGCTCGAGGCACCGCCGGTGCCGTTACCGCCGTTACCGCCGTTACCGCCGGCCCCGCCGACGCCGTGCATCGAGAACAGTCGCCCTGTTGCCGCCACCGGCCCCGCCATTACCGCCCGCCCCACCGGCCTGGCCGGTCAGCCCCGCCGCCGCGGACAGGCCGTTCCCGCCGGCCCCGCCAGACCCGCCGTTACCGCCGCCGATCAAGCCATTAGCCCCGCCGGCCCCGCCGTTACCACCGTGCCCGCCCGCGGCCGTCGCGTTCCCACCGGCCCCGCCGTTACCGCCTTGGCCCCACAGACCAGCCGACCCGCCTGCCCCACCGGCCCCACCGTTGGGGCCATCCGAGCCGGACCCGCCGTTGCCGCCGTTGCCGACAATCCACCCGCCGTTCCCGCCGGCCTGCCCGGTCCCCGGCGCGCCATTGGCGCCGTTGCCGACCAGCGGACGCCCGGTGACCGCCTGAACTTCCCCATTGATCGTGTTGAACAGGCTCTGCAACGGGTCGCGTTGGCCGACTCTGCGGCCGCGTACTGCGCCCCGCCAGCATGCATGGCGTTGTACGAATTGCTGATGAAACAGCGCCGCCTGCGCGCTGAGCGCCTGATACTCCTGCGCGGAGGCGCCAAATAATTTCGAGATCGCCCCCGAGACCTCATCCTGCGCCGCGGGTACCAGCGACGTCGTCGACAGGCGCCGCCGCCGCAGTGGCCGCCCTGATCGCCTCCCGGATCCCGGCCAAGTCCGACGATGCTGCGGCCAAAACCTCCGGCGTTGCGATCACATACGGAGACATATGCGGCTCCGATTACAAGCGCGACTCGACCTCAACGAGCTCTTGAGGACAGTACCTGTACACTACACACGTTCAATTGGGGTTAAACCTGATTTGGCTAATTTGACTCGATCCGATACTTATCCGCCGGAACACGCTGGGTGAACGGGCAGTCGGTCTGACCAGTCTGGCCGTATCGGCCGAGCTGCGGTTGTGACCCGAGGGCCACAACACCGCTATCTGCGAAGGCGAATACGGGGCGAACGACGTGCAGCGGCGCTGCTCGAACAGGGCGGGTGACTTTCAACCCATCCGTCCGTGGTATGCGATGCTACGATCCCGATTCGCCCGGACCGGGCCAAGCGTTGGGCCATCATCCGCTGAGGAGCTCGATTTGGCTGACGGCGAGTTGAGTGCGCGCGAGGCCGAACGCGTTGTGTGGGACGTGATCGTCGTGGGCACCGGCATGGGCGGCGGGATGCTGGGCTACTCGCTGGCCCGCTCGGGCCGGCGGGTGCTGTTCGTCGAAAAGGGCCGCTCGACACTGCCCGGGACACCGGGCACGATTCGCGCGGCCATGCCCGAACTGGCCGAACCACGGGCCTACCGTTCCCCAGACGGCCTACTACGACGCCTTGGCCCGCGCCGGACGCACCACCGACGAGATCGAAGACATCAGCGGGCGCTTCCCGAAGCGGTTCGTGCCGTTCATCGGCAGCGGCACGGGCGGCTCCTCGGCCCTCTACGGCATGGTCTGCGAACGATTCTTCGTGCAAGATTTCACCCCCCGCCAAAACTTCCGCGACCCCGGCGATTCCACCGTGCCCGAGGCCTGGCCGATCACCTACGACCAGATGAGCCCCTGGTACGCCGAGGCCGAAAAACTGCTGGGGGTGCGCGGCGCGCCCGATCCCCTGCGCCCGGAAGCCGCCGACGTCGGCCTGCCCCCCGCGCCACCGTTTTCGACCGACAACCAGCCGCTGGTCAACTACCTGGCCGGTCGCGGACTGCACCCCTACCACCTGCCGATGGCCTGTGATTACACCGACGGGCTGTGCCACCTGCCAGGCCCATCTGTGTCCCCGGTCGTGCAAGAACGACGCCGCCCGCAATGGCGTGCTGCCCGCCGTCACCGAGCACGGCGCCCACCTGCTGACCGAATGCCGGGTGCTGCGCCTGGAGGCCGACCGCACCCAGGTGCAGCAGGTGATCGCCCAGCATCGCTCCGACATGCTGGCACTGAAAGCCAAGGTGGTGGTGCTGGCCGCCGGCGCGCTGGCCACCCCGGTGCTGCTGCTCAATTCCCGCTCCGGCGAGTGGCCGCGCGGACTGGCCAACGGCTCAGACTGGGTGGGGCGCAACTTGATGCGCCACCTGATGGATTGGATCGAGATCTGGCCGCAACCCCGCTGCAAGATCACGGCCGAAAACAAGGAGATCGGGCTCAACGACTTTTATTTCTGGGAGGGGCAGAAATACGGCACCGTACAGTCAGCCGGCGCGATGGCCAAGTTGGCATCCATGGACATGATGACCAACCACCCCGGCTGGCAGGCGAAGGCGCTGCGCCTGATGAGCCCGGCGGTGCGGCCGATCTACGATCGCTTCTTCAACGGTGGACTGGTGCTGGCCGCGATCATGGAAGACCTGCCGTATCTGGACAACCGCGTCCTGCCCAGTGATCGACCCGGCGCGGACGGCCGCCAACGGCTGCGACTGCAATATCGTTTACACGCCAGTGAGATCGAACGCCGCGCGGTGTTTTTGCGGCAGATAAAAGAGGTGTTAAAGCCGTTTCGCACACTCACACTGCGGACCGGCGAAAACAACTCGACCCTGGGCCATGTCTGCGGCACGTGCCGCTTCGGCACCGATCCCAAAACCAGCGTGCTGGACCCCCAAAACCGCGCGCACGAAGTCGACAACCTCTATGTCGTCGACGCCTCGTTCTTTCCATCCAGCACCGGTTTGAACCCCAGTTTGACGGTCGCGGCCAACGCCCTGCGGGTGGCCGAGCACGTCAACCAGGCGCATTTCGCCAACTGACAACCTGGTTGAAAATGCCGTCATGGCATCTTTCAATCGATCCGGCGTGTTCGGACCGAGCACTTAGGGGCTCATTCGTCACTCAGCAGCAGTGCTCGCGCAGCGCATGCCCAACGGGGTCAACGGGGTCGCAATCGGTATGGACCACGAGTGGCCTGGGCCCTGCGCGATCCGGATCTCTTCGCCCGCACCGTCGGCGGCCAGCTCGCCGGGACGGCCCTGCCACCCGAGATCGAATTCCGAACTCGGATAGTCACTGATCGCTCACCAACGTCTCCGGCCCGCCACCAGCCACGAAGACGACCAGCAAGGCTCAGGCGGTGCGATTGCCGCGTCCACGTCGGCAAATGCCGGCGCACGTTCAGGCGGGGCCGATCAAGGCGAATGCGGCTACGGATGACACCAGAGCGTCCGTATGTTTTCATTACTTGCGTCACAGTACCACGTTTTCCGTTCTGGAGGCATAGGTGACCGGTCTAGTGCCAGGTTTTTGAACACGCTGCACAGTTTGAGCCGTTTCTGCGCCAATGAACCGTGAGCCGCGGGCAGGGATTGCCCCACGTGAGCTGGCTGGGGACGCAACGACTTTGAGAGTGGGAAGATATGCCAGCCACACCACGCAGCGAGGTCCATAGCATGAGCTGGCGTAGTAGCGGTTTGGCTTGCAATCCGGCTTCGAACCACGGCTGGGCGTGCTCGCCATGGCCGCTGAACCCCTGCCCATACCCGATTTCGTGGTATCTGTGAGCCTCGCGGACGGACAGGGCGCGGCCGCGATTCTCGATCTGTACGCTGGTCACTCGCCCCAGCGAATATGCCGAGATGGTGGATTCATTCGTCAGCCACGGCTTTACTCCGGGCGACTGCGAATATCTCTATCTCGACAATAGTGAATCGAACAGCTTCGACGCCTTTCGCGGCTATAACCTCTTTCTTTCGGAGGCGCGGGGCGACTTCATCGTCCTGTGCCACCAAGACATCCTGCTCCTTGAGGACGGCCGAGCCGAGCTTGAACACCGGCTGGACGAGCTCACGGCTCACGACCCAGAATGGGCGCTTTGTGGCAATGCGGGCGGCGTTGCATTCACTCGCCTTGCCAAACGCATTTCCGATCCGTACGGGGAGAACCAGTTTACCGGCCCCTTCCCGGCGCGCGTCACGGCCCTTGACGAGAATTTCATCGTCGTCCGCCGCGAAGCCAACCTGGCTTTGTCGCACGAGCTTTCGGGCTTTCACTTCTACGGTGCTGATCTGTGTATCGTCGCGGATTTCCTCGGACGCAGCGCTTGGGCCATTGACTTTCACCTGCGTCACAAGGGTGGCGGCGTAAAAGATGCGAGTTTCTACAGGCTACGCGAGGACATTGCACGCAAGTATCAGAGGGCGTGCCGGTCTCGCTGGATAGTGACGACATGCACCTGCTTTTTCCTATCCGGATCGCCGATTCTAAGCCGACTATTGAGTGCGCGCGCATTCCCCGACCTGGCGGTCAGGTTGAGAGCACTCCGACTTGCCCAGCGCAAAACGATTGCAGCGTCTGGGAAATGAACTCCGGTCCGTCCATTGACGGCATGTTCGGAGTTGTCCAAGATCCGATCGCCGGAGCGTTCGGTCCGTCGCCGATCAGCCAACGCGCTTGAGGCGGGCGAAATTCTCCAGAAGGTCGGCGGCGGCCGCAACACTTTCGGCGGGTCTGGTCATCCGGGTGGCGATTTCGCGGGCCCGGGCGACGTATTGGGGGGCCAGGATGGTGCGCAAATCCGCGACAAGCGATTTCTCGGTAGCGGTCGAAAAGCGCCGGGCGGTGCCCACCTTCAGCCGTTTGATCGCAGCTCCCCATATCAGCTGAACGTCTGCCATCCAGAGGATCAACGTGGGGACGCCGGCGCGCAGGCCTGCGGCCGTGGTGCCCGCGCCACCGTGGTGGACGACGGCGCGGCAGGCAGGAAAGATCGCCGCGTAATTCACCGCGCCCACCACCTTGACGTGGTCGGAATGGGCGACGTTGCTGAAGTCGGTCCAGCCGGCGCAAACCAGCGCCCGCTCGCCAAGCTGCGCGCAGGCCGCGCTGATCATGGAAAGCGTATCGGCTGGAGATTCGACCGGTATGCTGCCAAACCCGAAGCAAATCGGCGGCGTACCCGCGGCGATCCACGAAGCGACGTCGTCATCGGCACCCGTCGCCAACTCCATCGTCAGCGTGCCGACAAAGGGCCTTTGGGGCGGCTTCCGCCCATTCCATTTCGCCCATTCGGCCGCCAGCCCGGGAAAGCACACCTCGTCGTAGGCCTGGATTTCCAGCGCTCCTCGTTCCGCGATGCGTTGCGGCGCGGGACGTGTCGCCTTCGGAAGGCCCAGTTGACGGCGCTGCGCGTCCTGGACCTTCTTCACTCCCCGCCAAACCAACCACTCGTACACCGTCATCGCCGAGCGGATCAACGGAGCCGGCAGGATCGGAACGAGCTGGCCGTTAACCCGTATCGGGAACCAAAGCAGCGTGGCCAACGGAATGTCGCGATACTCCGCGACGTTGGTCGCGAGCTCCTGGTAACTCATGCCGGTGAGTAACAGGTCGGCCCCATCCGCCAGCGCCGTCAGCGTCGTGCTCATCTCCGCCCAGCGCTGGGTACCGGGCTCCCGAGCTTCGCGCAGCAACCTCTTCACCTCCTGGATCCTCCAGAAGTTGCGGAAGAATCGCGCCCAGAAGTTGCGCGTCGATTCCAGCCACGCCTGGGTATCCGGCCCGTAGGCGATCGCTGCGAGCCCAACCGACTCGGCGAAGCCAACCAGGTCGGGCGGGACAGCCATGCACACGTCGTGCCCTCGGCGCAGCAACTCACGACCGACAGCGATGCCGGGCTCGACATCGCCGCGAGTTCCATAGAATGCCAGGACAAATTTCATCGCGTGATCTTGGCCCTTCACTTTCCGTGCGCGTTCTGCGAGATGAAATCGGCAGCCTCACACTCCCGGTCAGCCGCCCGGCAGCATAACCCAATACCGGCGCTATCGACCGGAAATCCAGAAGTTTTGAGCAGGCGCCCGGATGCCATTGTCTTCAACGGCGATTTGGCCGACAAAGGCGAATCGGAGGCATATCGCAAGCCTCGCGGCGGGTTGAGCCATTGGCCGCGCAGCTGAATGCTCAACTCATCTGGGTGATGCAACCACGACAACCAGGCCGCATTTGCGCGGCATTTTACTCGACGAAGCGCTCTCGACCGCGTGCGCATGATAGACGGGCTACGCATCATCAGCGTGGATGGATACCTCGGTACCCGGATTTCCGGCTTGGACTCCCCATACACTACTGCCGTGGTGACCAAAGTCAATTTCCAGGGCTGGCAATGGAAATATTCTGTCGCGCCGGAAGCTGAATGGCATGCGCGGGGCGGAGAACTACCTTGACGTACTGCAGGCACTCCATCGATCGCTCGATCTGGGGCTGTATGTCGAAGTCGGGAGTCGGCACGGGAGAAGCCGTTGGGACCGGCTATCGGCGTCGATCCCGCGCCGGAGATCACCGTGCCGCCTGCGAAACAGGTCCACGTGTTTGAGAAGACGGGCGACGACTTCTTCGCGCACGACGCCGACAAGGCGATTGCCCAGCCGATCGACCCGGCGTTCATCGACGGGATGCACTGGTTCGAGTTTGCCCTGCGCGATTTTATTAACGTCGAACGACACTGCCAAGCCGCGTCGCTCGTGGTGTTCGACGACATCTTCCCTTCGCACCCGTTGCAGGCGGCGCGGACGAGGCAAACTGGCTCTTCCGAGTTAACAGGGGCGGAGCTGTCTGGCACTGGATGGCGCTCGCCGTGATTGGCGGGTGCAGGCCCACCGTACCCGGCGGCGTTGATTCTCTGGTGTTCTGATCAAGCAGCTCAAGCAGCCCGGTCTTGGTGGCCACGTCGACTCGGCGTGGGACCCGGCCACTTAGTGGTCGACTGCATAATTACAGTGACGTAACTAGTTCCCACACTTCCATACGGTTACGTGAGATGGTTCCCTTGACGAAGGGAGCAGCATGCCACGAACCAGCCCGTACAGCATCGCCTTGGCCGAAGCCGAGCGCACAGAACTCGAAGCCCGCGCGCGTCGATATACGTCATCGTATTCCGAAGTTGTGCGGGCCCGGATCGTGCTCTACGCGGCCGAAGGCCTGGGCAACGACGAGATCGCCGCACGCCTAGACACGCCGCGGCAAGTCGTCTCCAAATGGCGCAAACGCTTCTTCGATCAGCGTCTGGCCGGACTGACCGATCTGCCTCGGGGAGGACGGCCCCCGAGTTTTCCCCCTGAGGTCGTGGTCGCCATCAAGGCGCTGGCCTGCGAATTCCCGGCGAAGGCCGACAAGCCCCAGCCGCTGGCCCGCTGGCAGTGCCCCGATCTGGCCCGCGCCGCCGTCGAGCAAGGCATCGCCGCCTCGATCTCGGGCACCACGATCTGGCGCTGGCTCAGCGCCGATGCGATCAAGCCCTGGCAGCACCGCTCCTGGATCTTCCCCCGCGACCCCGACTTCGGACCCAAGGCGGCGCGGGTGCTCGACCTCTACGCCCGCCGCTTCCACGACACGGCGCTGCGGCCCGATGAGTACGTCATCTCCGCCGACGAGAAGACCTCCATCCAGGCCCGCGTTCGCAAGCACGCCAGCACACCCCCGGCACCGAGCCAGCCGGCGCGCGTGGAGGCCGAGTACTTGCGCGGCGGCTCCCTGGCCTACCTGGCAGCCTGGGACGTGCACCGCGCCAAGGTGTTCGGCCGCTGCGAGCAGACCACCGGCATCGACCCCTTCGACCGGCTGGTCGACCAGGTCATGACCACCGAGCCCTACGCCACCGCGCGTCGAGTGTTCTGGGTGGTCGACAACGGCTCCTCCCACCGCGGACAGGCCAGCATCGACCGGCTCCAGCATCGCTGGCCGAAACTGCGCCTGATCCACCTGCCCGTGCACGCGTCTTGGCTCAATCAAGTGGAGATCTACTTCTCCGTCGTGCAACGTAAAGTCGTCTCACCCAACGACTTCCACACCCTCGACGAGGTCGAGGCCCGACTGCTCGACTTCCAACAGTACTACGAACAGATCGCCACACCGTTCGAATGGAAGTTCACCAAAGACGATCTAAACGCCCTACTCGAGCGCATCGCCGCCCACGAAGACGCCGCCCTCACGCCCGCCGCATAACGGCCCCCACAAATACGTCACCGAAATTCCGTGCCAGACCACTAAGCCCCAACGCTCTTTTCCCTCGACCAACATCAACCGCACGCCCATCTCCTTGAGCGCCTCCGACAGCCGCGCGTTCTCCGCCTTGGCGGGGCCTCTAGCGCGTAGTCGCGCTGACGGGCCGACGCGCCAGGCGTGGAGGCCGACAACGCCGCCAGCGCGCCTTCCTTGGCGACCGTGCAGATCCGCATGATCGTCGTCCGGTCCACCTGATGGCCGGCGGCGACCTCGGCGATCGTCACCTCCTGCCACACCAGCTGCAGCCAGTCTCGTACTTCTGCGACGGGCTCAAAAATCGCCTCCGGCGTCGACCCGACCGATCGCTGCCCGGGGTCGTTGTGGACATGAGCAAATCCTCCGAACGGTTCGAAGGACCCGTCGGATGTTGTCTGATCGACACGCCGATCTCTATCGCGAAGTCAGGCGCAAAACAGTTAATTACTTCGACCTGAAAAAGTCGGGTGTGGCTAAGCTTTGGTGAGGCATTGAACTGGGACGATGGCCTCGAACCCTTGGTGAGAAGGATTCGAGGTCATCGTGTTTCGTACTGTAGGCGATCAGGTGTCGCTGTGGGAGGCGGTACTGCCTCCGGAATTGCTGAGGTTGCCCGACGAGTTGGCGCGGGTCGACGCATTGTTGGACGATCCGGCGTTTTTCACACCATTCGTGCCGTTCTTCGACCTGCGGATCGGGCGTCCCTCGACGCCGATGGAAACCTATCTGCGGTTGATGTTTTTGAAGTTCCGCTACCGGCTGGGCTATGAGTCGTTGTGCCGGGAGGTCAGCGATTCGATCACCTGGCGCCGGTTCTGCCGGATTCCGCTGGACGGATCGGTGCCGCATCCGACGACGTTGATGAAACTGTCCACCCGGTGCGGGGCCGCCGCGGTCGACGGACTCAATGAGGCGTTGTTGGCCAAGGCGGCCGAAGCGAAACTGCTGCGCACCAACCGAGTGCGGGCCGACACCACGGTGGCGCCGGCGAACGTGGCCTATCCCACCGACTCGGGGTTGCTGGCCAAGGCGGTGCGACGGATCGCGGTGACCTCTCGGCGGATCCAGGCCGCCGGCGGCGCGGTGCGCACCCGGGTCCGCGACCGCTCCCGCGCGGCGGGCAAGCGGGCCCACGCGGTGGCGTCGAAACTGCGCTCTCGCGCCGCCTTGGGCCGCGACGAGGCCACGGCCGCGGTGCTCAAGAGCACCGGTGAGCTGGCCAGACTGGCTCAGAGGGCGGCCCGCGATGCCGAGCGGCTGCTGGTCAACGCCCACCGGGCGGTGCGCCGGGCCATGGCCAAAGCCGCCGAACTGCGCGCTCGCGGTGCCCATGACGCGGCGGCGGGCCGGCGCCGTGGCCAGCTCGTGCGTGCGGTCAACGACCTGGCCACGCTGCTGGCCGCGACCCGCCAGATCGCCTCGCAGACCTGGCAACGGGTGTCCGGACAGATCCCCGACGGCGCCACCCGGCGGGTCAGCCTGCACGACGGCGATGCCCGCCCGATCGCCAAAGGCCGCCTCGGTAAACCGGTCGAATTCGGCCACAAGGCCCAGGTCACCGACAACGACGACGGGGTCGTGCTCGACCACACCGTCGAGGTGGGCAACCCGGCCGACGCCCCGCAACTGGCGCCGGCGATCGCGCGGGTCACGACGCGAACCGGGCGCGCCCCAGGCACCGTCACCGCCGACCGCGGCTACGGTGAGAAACGCGTCGATGACGCCCTGCACGACCTCGGCGTGCGCACGGTCGTGATACCCCGCAAAGGCAAACCCTCCCAGGCTCGGCGAGCCGAGGAAAACCGGCCAGCCTTCCGACGAACAATCAAGTGGCGCACCGGAAGTGAAGGCCGCATCAGCACCCTCAAGCGTGGCTACGGCTGGGATCGCACCCGCATCGACGGCACCGAAGGCGCCCGAATCTGGACCGGGCACGGCGTCCTGACCCACAACCTCATCAAGATCAGTGCCCTCACCGCCTGATCGACAGCGCCCAAGCCACATTCATGCACCAAACTGGGCACGACCGAGCACACCCGCTCAGCACAGGCGCGGGTTTTTCAGGTCGAAGTAGCTCGTGCTTTACCTGGCGGACATTCGCACGCGTTGGCGACATAGCGAGGTACTTCCGGTGAACCGTCCCCGGTTTTATGCGCACTTCCTTTGGAGGGAAGGATGGCGCGATGTCGATCAGGTACGACGCGAGTACGAAGGACCGGGCGGTGCGGTTGTTCCGCGAGCACCGTGATGACTACGACTCGGAGTGGGCGGCGATGCGGGCGATCTCGGGCCGGCTGGGGATGAGCGCTGAGACGCTGCGCAAGTGGGTGCGCCAGGCTGAGGTCGATGCCGGTGAGGCGGCGGGAACCTCCAGCCAAGAGAAGCGGGAGCTGCGTGAGCTGCGCCGCAAGAACCGTGAGCTCGAGTCGACCATCGAAATACTGAAGGCCGCAACAAGTTTCTTCGCGCGGGAGTGCGACCCGCGACAGCATTGATCTGCGCGTTCATTGACGCCCACCGTGAGGAGTTCGGGGTCGTACCGATCTGTCGTGCACTTGGGGTGCATGGTGTGCAGATCGCCCCGCGCACCTACTGGGCGCACCGCGGCGCGGCGCCGTCGAAACGGGCGCTGTGGGACACCACGATCACCGAGATCCTCGCCGGCTACTACGAGCCCGACGCCGAGGGGAAACGCCCGCCGGAGTGCCTGTACGGCAGCCTGAAGATGTGGGCGCACCTGCAGCGTCAGGGCATCCCGGTGGCGCGGCGCACGGTGGAACGACTCATGCGGGCCAACGGCTGGCGCGGGGTGACCCGGGCTCGCCGCGCACCGCGCACGACCGTGGCCGATCCGGCCGCGACCCGCGCCCCTGACCTCGTCGGGCGGCGCTGGCGCGTTGGACGCGCCGAACCTGCTGGTCGTGGCCGACTTCACCTATGCGCCGATGACCTGCGGGTTCGGCTACACCGCGTTCGTGGTCGACGCTTATGCCGGGCTGATCGCCGGGTGGGAGTGCTCGCTGAGAAAGGACAGGGCCTTTGTCGAGCGTGCACTGCGCCACGCCGCGGCGTTTCGCACCCGCCAGGGCCACCCGTTTGACACGGTGATTCATCACAGTGATTATGCCGAGGTTTTCGTTAAGCCGAGGATGTGTGGATTTGGCCTGCCCCGGGGTCGTTGTTGCGTTGATTTCTCGGCTTAACGTTTCGGGTGGTGGTTAGCGTCCGTCGTATCTCTACGTCTGTGGAAGGAGACGGTAATGGATATGACGGTCGCTGGGATCGGTGCGGTTGTCGTGGCGGAGTTACGCGCGGCTGGCTACATGGAATCGACGGTTGGTCAGTACGTGAAGACAATCAAGGCGCTCACTGAGTTCGTTTCGGGGCGTGAGTATTCCGCTGAGTTGGGCGCTCGGTTCGCCTCGATGACGATCAGTGTGCGCACTGGTCGGTTCAGCCCGCAGCGCCGGTTCGATTACAGGCGTCTTGTCGCGGTGTTCGACTCGTATGTGCAGACCGGCCGGGTGGACCTGTCGGTTCGTGGGCGCGGCGGCGGGGGTCCACGGCCTCGGGGCGGTGGCTTCGTCGAGCTGGACGCCGCTTGGGAGGCCGAGATGGGCCGGCGCCGTCTGGCGCCGGCTACCCGCGAGGCCTACGGGAAGGTGGCGCGCAGCTACCTGGTGTTCCTGGAAGGACGCGGGATCGTCGTGCTCGACGGGGCTGATGGCGGCACTGTGCTGGCGTTCTTGGAGTCCCTGCTGGGCCGGTGGGCCAAGTCGTCGCTGTTTTGGGTGGTGTCGAACTTGCGCCCGTTCCTGAAGTTCACCGGCCGCACCGATCTGATCAATGCGGTGAATCTGGCTGGCGTCAAACGCTTTCACGCGATACTGCCCGTCTTGGATGATGGGGAGGAGGAGCTGGTTGTCCGGTCGTGTGCGTCGGGGGTGGTCAGCGCGCGGGATGCGGCGATCACGCTGCTTGCGCTGTCGACGGGATTGCGGGCCTGCGACATCGTCGGGCTGCGGATGGGCGATGTCGACTGGCGTGGGCGCACGATCGGCATCGTGCAGCAGAAGACGGGCAACCCGCTGACGCTTCCATTACCGGCCTTGCTGCTGGGCAAGCTGGCCGCCTATGTGCTCGACGAACGGCCCCGCTCCGGCGATGATCACCTGTTCCTGCGTTCGGTGGCCCCGCACACCCGGCTCAACGATCACGCGACGGTGCACCGGGTGACCGTTGAGACGTTCCGGAAGGCGGGAGTGACCGACGTGAAGGCGGGGACCCGGTTGCTGCGCCACAACGCGGCTTCCCGGCTGCTGGCCGCGTCGGTCCCGCTGCCGACGATCTCGGCGGTGCTCGGCCACGCCAGCCCGGAATCGACGAACCTCTACATGAGTGTCGACCGGCCGCGTCTGCTCGACTGCGTCCTGCCGCTCCCCGAGAGCGTGCAGCGATGAGCGGCCACGGCTTCACCAGCGCGTTCGCCACCGAGTTGGACGCCTACCTGGCATTCAAGGCGAACATGGGGTTCTTCGGCGCCTCCCGGATCTGGTATCTGAAGACGTTCGACGCCTACTGCAGCGAGCACGCCCGCAGCGTGTTCGACAAGGACACCGTCGAAGGATGGGTCAACGTCCAGCTGCAACGTTCGGGCCGCTACCGGTCGTGGATGTCCTATATCCGTGACGTCGGCCGCTGGATGACGATGAACGGGATCCCCGACGCTTATGTGCTCTCCGACCGGTGGAAAGCCTCTATCGTCGCCGCTCGTCCCTATCTGTTATCCCGGCGTGAGATCGAGTTGTTCTTCGCCGCCGCAGCGCAGTTCCAGACGCTATGCCCGTGGCGGTGGCAGGCAGTCGCGTTCTTCACCCTGATGCACTCGTGCGGGCTGCGGACCGGCGAAACTCGTGCCCTGCAGACCGGACAGGTTGACCTCGTTGCCGGGCATATCGACATCATCTGGTCCAAGGGCCATCGCAGCCGCAGGCTGCCGTTGACCGGTCAGGTCATCGAGATCCTCGACATGTGCGACCGGACCTCGCGAGCGCACTTCGCCGCGCGCCGGACGTTCTTCGTCTCCGCTACCGGCAACCAGGTCAGCGCGGCGACAGTCGGGAAGGTATTCGCCCGTATCTGGGACCAGGCCGCACTGCCCCGGCCCGTGGCCGGCCAACAGCCCCGACCCTACGACTTCCGGCATCATTTCGCCTACGCCAACATCCATCGATGGATGACCGGCGGCGACGACGTCGCCGCGATGCTGCCCTACCTGTCTCGTTACATGGGTCACGCAACCTTTGACAGCACGTGCTACTACGTGCACACCTCGCCCGACTTCATGGCCGCCTACGCCGACATCACCCGGCAACGCCAGTCCCTGCTACCGGAGGCTGGATTCCGATGAGACGCGACCCACGTACCGGCGCACCGGACTTTTTCAGGTTCGCCCGCGACTTCCTGCACGCCTATATGCCCAAGACCAGAGGGCTGTCACCGAAAACGATTGAGGCATACCGGATCAGCCTGGAATGCTTCCTGGACTACCTCGCCGAGAACGAGCACATCGGACGTGAGCGCGTCAGCTTCGATCACTTCGAACGCCAGCACCTGAAAGGATGGCTGACCTGGATGACCGAGCAGCGGCACTACACGCCGAAGACAGTCACGTTGCGGCTCAGCGCCGTCAAAGCGTTCCTGACCTACGCATCCTACGAAGACCTCACGCTCGTCGCGCTCAGTCAATCAGCCAAAGCACTCAAAGCGCCGGCCCACCCCCGCAGGCCCATCGAGTACCTATCCGAACCTCAAACGAGGGCGATCCTTGCCGCGTTCACCGGGCAGACAGCGAAATCTCGCAGGAACCGGATGCTGCTGATCCTGCTCTACGACACCGGCGCCCGCGTGGGCGAGATCACCGGCCTGACTCTGCAGGACCTCTGCCTGAC
Source organism: uncultured Actinomycetota bacterium (assembly GCA_963730415.1). Lineage (GTDB taxonomy): Bacteria > Actinomycetota > Actinomycetes > Mycobacteriales > Mycobacteriaceae > Mycobacterium. Next base: position 54,389 of record CAVSSC010000040.1, read on the forward strand.
CGACCCCGGGCACATCCTGCTCACCGGCAAGGGCAACAAGACCCGCGTCGTCCCGCTCACCGAGAAGACCGTCGAGCACCTGCACGTCTACCTCGACGAATTCCACCCCAACATCACCAAACTCCCCGCGACCAGGCCGTTGTTCTACAGTCTGCACCGCGGGCGACCCGCTGAACTGTCCGCCGACACGGTCGCCGCAGTGCTCAGGCAAGCCGCCGAATCCGCACGTGCTCAATGCCCTTCGATCCCGGCGAACATCCACTGCCACCTGCTGCGCAAGACCAAAGCCATGGACCTCTACCAGCAAGGGATTCCGCTGCCGATCATCATGCGCCTCCTCGGCCACGAAAACGCTTCCACCACGGCAGCGTTCTACGCCTTCGCAACCCTGGACATGATGCGGCAAGCGATCAACGCCGCCACACCCGCAATCAACGCCCCGGCCACCGAGCCGCTCACCGAAGATCAACTCCAAACGCTCTACAGTCTGCGATAGCCCCGAAACGTTAAGCCGAGAAATCCACCAGCAACTCCGACCAGGGCAGGCCATCTCCACACATCCTCGGCTTAACGAAAACCTCGGCATAATCACTGTGATGAATCACCGTGTCAAACGGGTGGCCCTGGCGGGTGCGAAACGCCGCGGCGTGGCGCAGTGCACGCTCGACAAAGGCCCTGTCCTTTCTCAGTGAGCACTCCCACCCGGCGATCAGCCCGGCATAAGCGTCGACCACGAACGCGGTGTAGCCGAACCCCCAGGTCATCGGCACATAGGTGAAGTCGGCCACGACCAGCAGGTTCGGCGCGTCAACGCGCCAGCGCCGCCCGACGAGGTCAGGTGCACGGGTCGCGGCCGGATCGGCCTCGGTCGTGCGTGGTGCGCGGCGAGCACGGGTCACCCCGCGCCAGCCGTTGGCCCGCATGAGTCGTTCCACCGTGCGCCGCGCCACCGGGATGCCCTGACGCTGCAGGTGCGCCCACATCTTCAGGCTGCCGTACAGGCACTCCGGTGGACGTTTACCCTTCTCGTCGGGCTCGTAGATAGCCGGCCAGGATCTCGGTGATCGTGGTGTCCCACAGCGCCCGCTTCGACGGCGCCGCACTGCGGTGCCCCCAATAGGTGCGCGGGGCGATCTGCACACCGTGCACCCCAAGTGCACGACAGATCGGTACGACCCCGAACTCCTCACGGTGGGCGTCAATGAACGCGCAGATCAATGCTGTCGCGGGTCGCACTCCCGCGCGAAGAAACTCGTTGCGGCCTTCAGTATTTCGATGGTCTGTTCAAGCTCTCGGTTCTTGCGGCGCAGCTCACGCAGCTCCCGCTTCTCTTCGCTGGAGGTTCCCGCCGCCTCACCGGCATCGACCTCAGCCTGGCGCACCCACTTGCGCAGCGTCTCAGCGCTCATCCCCAGCCGGCCCGCGATCGCCCGCATCGCCGCCCACTCCGAGTCGTAGTCATCACGGTGCTCGCGGAACAACCGCACCGCCCGGTCCTTCGTACTCGCGTCGTACCTGATCGACATCGCGCCATCCTTCCCTCCAAAGGAAGTGCGCATAAAACCGGGGACGGTTCATTTCCACCGGATGTGGAAGCCGAGGAAGTCGAACCCGTCGCTCATGTGCACCACCTGGGTCTTGGACTCGGAGAGTCGAAGGCCCAGGGGTTCAAGCACAGCAGCGACGTCTTCGCGTAGGGCTTCGGCGTGCGTCCGCTCGCCGTGCACGAGGATGACGAAATCGTCCGCGTAGCGGACGATTCGCCATCTTGGCAGGCCATGGACGCGGCGCCGGCTGCGCAGATAAGCCGTGGACATAGTCCCGCCCGGCTCCCAGGGCTTGTGCAGGTGCTCATCGAGCACCGACAAGGCGATGTTGGCCAGCAGTGGGGACAAGATGCCTCCTTATGAACAGCGCCGGGTTATGCGCAGCGCCGGCCGGCAAGGCCTGGTGACAGCGATTTTGGGGGTCGATCACTGCGCATAACGCGGATCCTCTGATCAGGAGGCCCGGTATGGTGCCGGGCCGCATGGTCGGAGGTCAGTTGTTATGGCGACTTTGTCTGCGTTGGTGTCGGGCCTGGAGGCAGAGTTACAGCGTTTGGGCTACAAGGATTCGACGCTGGTTTGGTACCGGGGCTGTTGGCGGCGGATGCAGAAGTACTTCGCTGCGCGTGGTGTCGAGGAGTTCTCCCTGGATGCGGCGATGGCGTGGGTCGACGACGCGTGTGGGTTCTTCGGCAAGGAGCAGGCCGGCACCCTGAAGCGCACCGATGTGTATTTGTTCAGGGTCGCTCAGATGCTGGGGGATTACGCGGTCCACGGGGCGGTGCTGCGCCGCTATAACCGGTCGGTGAGCAAACTGAACGCGGCCGGCGCCGAGACGGTCGCCCGGTTCCAGGAGCACCTGCGCTCGGCTGGGCGCTCGGCCTCGACCGTGCGGACCTACGGGACGCTGGCCGAGGAGTTCGTCGCGTTCACCGGCACCCGCGGAGGGCTGGGCTGCTGCGACGCCGCCATGATCGGGGCGTTTGTTGCCACGCTGACCGGATACCAGCTCAAGACTGTCGAGCAGAAACTGTGCGCGGTGCGGTCGTTCCTGCGGTTCGCCTGCGCCGCCAGCCTGGTCGACGGGGCGTGCCTGGAGGCGGTGCCCGCGGCACGCTCGGCCAGGCAGGCCAGGATCCCGTCGGTGTGGGATCCGGGTGAGGTGGCCAGGATCGTGGAAGCGATCGACCGGGACAACCCGTGCGGGAAACGGGATTACGCGATCATCCTGCTGATCACCAGGCTCGGGCTGCGCGGCGTGGACATCAAGCGGTTGGAGTTCGCCGACTTCGACTGGCCGGGCAACCGGCTATTCGTGACGCAGGCCAAGACCGGTCACCGGGTGCAGTTGCCGCTGCTGAAAGATGTTGGCTGGGCGGTGATCGACTACATTCGCCATGGCCGGCCGGACTGCGACTGCCCGCAGGTGTTCGTGCGGCACATGGCCCCGATCGGCCCGTTCTCCGACCAGGATCATCTGCATCAGATTCTGGTCAAACATGCCCGCGCAGCACACGTTCCGGTGAGCGAGAAACGCCGCCATGGCATGCACTCGCTGCGGCATTCGCTGGCGACCCGGCTGATGGAAAGCGGCACACCGGTCGAGCAGATCGCCGACATCCTCGGTCACCAGTCCGTCGAGTCGACCGGTGTCTACCTGAAATCCTCTCTGGGCCTGCTGGCCAAGTGCGCGCTGGACCCGGACGCACCGGCGAACGGGGTGTCGCGATGAGCCCCGCCATCACGATGACCGAGGCGATCACCGCCCTGGTCACCGAAAAACGCGCCACGGGTTACAAATACCACGCCGAGGAGCGGGTGCTGACCCGGTTCGCCGCGTTCTCCGCCAGTGAGTTCCCCGGGCAGCAGGCGCCCACCCGGGCCTCGGTCGAGGCCTGGATCGCGGCCGCCCGCCGGCGCGGAGTCACCCCGGCGACCCTGCACAGCTTGGCCGCGCCGGTGCGGGAGCTGGCCCGCTGGCTGGGCCGCCGGGGCGTGGCGGCCTACGTCCTGCCCGCCGGGGCACTGCCCCGCCCCGCCCGCTACGTCCCGCACATCTACACCGACCAGGAACTGGCGGCCCTGTTCACCCAAACCGACCGCTGCCACTACGACTCGCAGGTCCCGTTCCGGCACCTGGTCATGCCGGTGCTGTTCCGCACGATCTACGCCTGCGGCCTGCGTGCCTCCGAAGCCCGGCTGCTGCGCTTCGACGACGTCGACCTCGACGCCGGGGTCCTGACAATCCGCGACGGCAAGGGCGGCAAAGACCGGCAGGTCCCGGTCAGCGCCGGGCTGCGCGACAGACTGGCCGACTACCACGCCCGCGTCGCCGGGCGCACCGGCGGGGACTGGTTCTTCCCCGGCACCGCCGGGCGCCCGCTGACGATCGGCAACATCGACAAGAACTTCCGCCGGTTTCTGTGGCAGGCCCGCATCCCCCACGGCGGCCGGGGCCATGGCCCCCGCGTCCACGATCTGCGACACAGCATGGCAGTCAACAATCTTCGGTCGTGGTTCGCCGGCGGCGAGGACGTCGCCGCGTTGCTGCCGGTCCTGCAGACCTACATGGGCCACGCCTCCATCTCCGACACCGACTACTACCTGCGGCTGACCGCCGAGTCCTACCCGCACATCACCACCTGCATCCAGCGTGCCTACGGCGACGTCGTCCCACCCATCACGGAAGGCCCCTGTGATGGCAACTGATTTCGCGGTGTTGCTGCACCGCTTCCTCACCTCGCACCTGGCCGGGCTGCGCGGCTGCTCACCCAACACGATCGCCTCCTACCGCGACACCTTCAAGCTGCTGATCGCCTGGTTCCGCGACTGCAGATCCATCCCGCCCGACAAACTCACCCTCGATCGCATCGACGCCGACGCGATCACCGCGTTCCTCGACTGGCTGGAAGCCGAACGGCACAACAGCATCTCGACCCGCAACCAGCGCCTGGCCGCGGTCAGCTCGTTCTTCCGGTGGCTGCAATCCCAGGACCCGAGCAGGATGGCCGGCTGCCAGGACATCCTCGCCGTCCCCGCCAAACGCAAGGCCCAGCCGAGCGTCAATCACCTCACCATCGAGCAGACTCGCCGTCTGCTCGCCCAGCCCGACCGGTCCACCCGGCGAGGCCGCCGTGACGCGACCCTGCTGGCCACCCTCTACGACACCGCCGCCAGGGTCCAGGAATTCGCTGACCTGACCGTGCGCGACATCCGCCCCCAGCCCCCTGCCCTGGCCGTGCTGACCGGGAAGGGCCGCAAAACCCGCCACGTCCCGCTCGGCGACAACACCGCAGCACTACTGAACGCCTACCTGACCGAACACGGCCTCGACAAACCTGGCCACGACGACCACCCACTGTTCACCAACCAGCATCGCAACAAACTCAGCCGCGGCGGCATCGCCTGGATCATCGGCAAATACCAGGCCCGCGCCGGCGACCCGGCACTGGCCGGCGCCGACCTCAGCCCGCACGTCCTGCGCCACTCCAAGGCCATGCACCTCTACGAAGCAGGCGTGCCGCTGCCCTACATCCGCGACATCCTCGGACACGTCGACCTGACCACCACCGAGATCTACGCACGCGCCTCCACCGAGGCCAAACGCAAAGCCCTCGAAGCCACCTACACCGAAATCGTCACCGACGAGCTACCCGAATGGAACCACGACACCGGGCTGCTCACCTGGCTCGCCAGCCTGTGAGCCCAGCACACACCACGAAGGTTATGCGCAGTGATCGACCCCTAAAATCGCTGTCACCAGGCCTTGCCGGCCGGCGCTGCGCATAACCCGGCGCTGTTCATAAGGATCTGCGGTCTCGCCCGTACTCGCGAACCTGTTCCTGCACTATGCGTTCGACGCGTGGATGGTACGGGAGTTTCCGACCGTCCCGTTCGAGCGCTACGTCGACGACGCGGTCGTGCACTGTGTCAGCGAGCAGCAGGCACGCACGGTGCTGGCCGCGATCGGCGACCGGATGGAGCAGGTCGGGTTGCGCCTGCATCCCGACAAGACCCGGATCGTCTACTGCCAGGACGGGCAACGACGCGGCTCGCACGAGCACACGTCGTTTACGTTCCTGGGGTACGAGTTCCGGCAGCGAGCGGCGCGGAACAAGCACGGGCAGCAGTTCAGCGCGTTCTTGCCCGCGATCAGCAAGCACGCCCTGAAAAGGATCAGTGCCGAGGTGCGGTCTTGGCGACTGCACCACCGCACCGGTCACACCTTCGCCGCCCTCGCGCGATGGATCAATCCGATCGTACGGGGCTGGATGCAGTACTACGGGGCGTTCTACCGCTCCGCGCTGTGTCAACTCCTCTCGCGCATCAATGCCCACCTGGTGCGCTGGATCCGCAAGAAATATAAACGACTGCGGGCCGAGAGAAAGCCATCGAGTGTTGGCGGGGGATCGTCGCACGGTACCCCCGTATGTTCGCGCACTGGGTATGGGTGCCCTCGGTCTCGTGCATCTGGTGACCAGGAGGACAAGAGCCCGGTGACGGGAGACTGTCACGCCGGGATCTGTGGGAGCCCGGGGGTGCGATTCCCCCGGGCCACCCGACCGATGAAACTGGCGTGATGGTTTGTGACTGGATTGTCGAATGTTGAGTTGAAGCTTGGCGATGGAGCGGATGCTGGCCGGGGTGGCCACCCGCCGGCGCGCTCGCACCGCCGAGCCGGTAGGCGAAAAGGTCAGCGGCACACAGAAATCGGTGAGCAAGTCGGCCGTCTCGCGCCGGTCCGTGCGCCAGACCGAGACGGCGCTGGGCGAGCTGATGGCCCGTGACCTGACAGGTGGGGATATCAACGTGCTCATGCTCGATGGGAGCACCAGGCCGAACGGTCGTGGTGGTCACGCTGGCCATCACCGCCGATGACACAAAGAAACCGGTCGGGCTGTGGGACGGTTCCACCGAGAACAAGGCCGTAGTGCGCCCTGCTGGCCGACCTCGTCTCGCGCGGCCTGGCCTTCGACGACGGGCTCTTGGTCGTCTGCGACGGTGCCAAGGCACGTCGGCCGCCGTGCGCGAGGTGTTCAGCGACAAGGCCCTCATCCAGCGCTGCACCCTGCATTATGCCGATGTGGGTGGTAGATCCCTTGCAGAGCAACGGTTTTGTAGCAAAGAGGTCGGCACAATCCGGTGAGATGATCGACGCTGTTCTCGTCCGTTCGTGGAGAGGAGAGTATTGTGGTCAAGGTATTGCGGTCGCTATTTCGTGGGGCCGTTGGAGCCGCAAATATCGCTGGTCTCGTCGCCGTCGATATAGTCGAAGACTTCGGGCTCGAAAATGAAGTAGCCGATGTTGATCCAGTCGTCGGTCTTCGGCTTCTCGCGAAACTTCGCGACTGCACCATCCTGCTCCAGGTCAACGACCCCAAACCTGCTCATCGGCTGGGTAGTCGTCATGGTGGCGACCTTGCCACGCTCGTGGTGGAACTTCAGCAGCGCGGGGATGTCGACATCGGCGATCCCGTCGCCGTAAGTACACAGGAACGCCTCATCGCCCACGTACTTCTGGATGCGTTTGATCCGTCCGCCGGTCATCGTGTCCAGGCCGGTGTCAGCAACGGTCACCCGCCAATTGAATTCGTCGTGCGAGCCATGGTAGCGGATGCTCGACTGGTCACCGAGGGTGATGGTGAAGTCCAGGTTGGACACCCCATAGTTCGAGAAGTAGCTCTTGATGTATTCGCTCTTGTAACCGGTGCACACCACAAACTCCGAAATACCGTAGTGGCCAAGGATTTTCATGATATGCCACAGCACCGGCCGACCACCCACCTCGACCATCGGCTTGGGGCGAAACTCGGTCTCCTCCCGCATCCGCGTGCCCAGACCACCCGCGAGGAGTACGGCTTTCATGACCAGTCGTCCAATCTCAAGGCCATCAATCCCCGGCGCGATTTCGCTGACGCGGCGGCGCGCAGGTGACACACTAGCAATGTCGCGACGCGCCCGTGGAGTTCGAGCCATCGCGTACTGTACGAATTTCACACGCCTGAGGAGATCTGATGTCAAAGCTCGATACCGATGGGTCTGGGGACGGTCTCGAGGCAGACCGCGAGGATATTCTGGCGGCGGTTCGCGGGTACGCGAAGCGCAAGCTTGCGACGTCCGCGTTCGTCCCCGGCACCACGCCGGTCCCGTATTCGGGCAAGGTCCTCGACCCCGAGGACTTCGTCGCACTCGTCGACGCGTCGCTGGACGGCTGGTTGACCGCGGGCCGGTTCCACCCGCTCTTCGAGCGCGCCCTCGCTCGCTATGTGGGCGCCCGCGGCGCCGTCTTCGTCAACAGCGGCTCAAGCGCCAACCTGCTTGCGCTAAGCGCCCTGACCAGCCCAAAGCTGGGCAAGAAGAGGTTCGGAAAGCGGCCGCTGGAGCCTGGTGACGAGGTCCTGACCGTGGCCTGCGGATTTCCCACCACCGTCAACCCGATCATCCAAAACCGGCTGCGGCCGGTCCTCGTCGACATCGACCTGGGCACCTACAACGCCGTCGCGGAGCGGCTGCGCGAGGCCGTCGGGCCCAAGACGCGGGCGATCATGATGGCACACACCCTGGGCAACCCGTTCGATCTGGATGCGGTGCAAGAGTTGTGCGACAAGTACGGCCTGTGGCTGATCGAGGACTCCTGCGACGCACTCGGCTCGACCTACGACGGCCAACGCACCGGCAGTTTCGGCGACACCGCCACTGTGAGCTTCTATCCCGCCCACCACATCACCACCGGCGAGGGTGGCGTGGTGTTCGTCAAATCGGCGCTAGTCCGCAAGCAGGTCGAGTCGTTTCGCGACTGGGGCCGCGACTGCTACTGCGCGCCGGGAGACGCCAACACCTGCCACAAGCGGTTCGAGTGGCAACTCGGCGATCTGCCCAAGGGCTACGACCACAAGTACATCTACAGCCACATCGGCTACAATCTCAAGGCCACCGACATGCAGGCCGCCATCGGCCTGTCCCAGCTGACCAAGCTCGACGGGTTCGTGCAGGCCCGCAAGGACAACTTCGCCTACCTGACCTCGCGGCTGACCGGCGTCGAGGGGCTCATCTTGCCGGTCGCCACACCCAAGTCCGACCCGTCCTGGTTCGGCTACGCGATCACCCTCGACCCCGAGCATCCCGTCGACCGCACCAAGTTCATGCAATTCCTCGACGAACGCAAGCTCGGCTTCCGTCAGCTGTTCACCGGCAACCTCGTCAAGCAGCCCGCCTACCGAGGTGTCGACTTCAGGATCGTGGGGGACCTGACCAACACCGACACCGTGATGAACCGAACATTCTTGGTGGGCACCTACCCCGGGCTGACCAAGCCAATGCTCGACTTCCTGGCGGACTCAATCCGCGAATACATGGCCCAGGCCGCACGATAGCCGTGCAAAGCCACGCGGAAAGAAATCTCCGTAGCCTTCATTGGGGCCGCGTATTGAACGCGCGATCAGAACACACAGCGGATGGAGTGTTGCTTGCACGGTGTATGTGGCTCTAACCCACTCCCGAGCGCCCCTGACCTCGCGACCGCGCAAGCACGAGCCGGCCGGGATGTTGTACGGGGTGACCTCGATTCCATCTGCTCACGACTGACCGCAGAGTTCGGTCTTATGGCGGGAAGCCAGCTGCTCGTCACGGGCGGAGCGGGGTTTCTGGGGTATTACTTCACGTCAGCTATTCACTACTACAACCAACAGGTATTGCAGTCGGAGCGTGTCCGGCTGACCGTCTTCGACAACTATGTGCGCGGCATACCCCGGTGGGTGGCAGACTTGAAGGACACCGCCGATGTGCGGTTCGTCGAGCATGATCTCGCACGGCCGTTGCCGGACGATATGGACGATTTCGAGTACATGATCCACGCAGCGTCGATCGCGTCGCCGAATTTCTACCGCCTGCGACCGATCGAAACGATGGATGCCAATGTCAATGGGCTGCGCGCACTGCTCGATCGATTCCGAGAGCAAAAAGAGCAGGGAAAGCCCGTTGGCGGCTTCTTGTTCATGTCGAGCAGTGAGATCTACGGTGATCCGCTTCCGGGCTTCATCCCGACACCGGAAACATACCGCGGATACGTGTCGTGTACCGGCCCGCGGGCCTGCTATGACGAGGCCAAACGCTACGGCGAAGCCCTTTGTGTGAACTTCGCACATGAATATGGATTGCCAATTCGTGCGGCGCGCCCATTCAACAACTATGGGCCGGGACTCAAGATCACCGATGAACGTGTACTGCCCGATTTCGCGCGCGACATTCTCGCCGGACGCGACATCGTGCTGCTCTCCGACGGCGCACCGACCCGCACGTTCTGCTATGTCGCTGATGCGATCGTCGGGTACTACAAGGTGCTCGTTCGTGGCGGCGACGGCGAGGCCTACAACATTGGCACCGAAACCCCCGAGCTTTCGATGGCGTCGGTCGCCGGCAAGCTGACGGAGATCGGCGAAGCCCTTATCGGCTATCGCGGCGGCGTGGTCCATGGTAGGGCTCAGGACCAGGCGTACCTCGTCGACAACCCGAACCGGCGCTGCCCCGACATCTCTAAAGCGCGAACACAGTTGGGCTATCAGCCAACCGTCAGTCTGGATGAGGGGTTGCGCCGGATGCTGACCTGGTACGTT
>CAVSSC010000041.1:0-49609 GCA_963730415.1 uncultured Actinomycetota bacterium
CCACCGCTTGTTTTTTCAGCTAGACGGCCTACAGGTGAGTGGGAACCACTCACCCGAAACGGGCCGGTACGGCCCCACGTCCACACCGCGTCCACATTCGATCTGTACCGCGTTTTGCAACGTCCGCGTCAGCTACGCGCTGGCTTGAGGCACGGTGTCACCCGTGCGCGTTACTGTCCGAGACATGGACTCTGTTGCCGAAACGGCGACCGTGGTGATCCGGCCGTCTCTGCGGGCAGCCATTTACCCGCATACAAGGGAAGACGTGTACGAACTGCTGCACGAGCTGATTGGCGACGGTCATGAAGTGATGCTCCAGCTGCCAGATCCCGGCCAGTTTTCGGTACAGAACTCGCTAGAGACCGTTGGCATCTACATTCTCGGCGGCGTTGCCACGCCCGTCCTATCGCTGATGGCGACGGACATCTACAACGGCACCAAGCGGTGGCTGGTCAAGCGCTTCAGCAAGAACGAGAAGGCCAGTGCACAAGTGATCACCATCTACGTCAACGGCAATCCGACCCTACGGATTCTGGGCAGAAGCGCCGATCACATCGTGGACATGACACCTCAGCGCAGGGATACCGATGAGTGATAGCGCCACTGAAGAAGACTCGGCTGAGCGCGAGATTCTGTATCACTACACAGATGCGGGCGGGTTCGCGGGAATTGTCCAGAACCGCAAGTTGTGGGCTACTGACATTAGGTTCCTGAACGATCCACTGGAACTTAAGTACGCGTGGGAGGCGTTGCTCACCGCCTTGGAAGCGGCTAAGACGGATAAGCCCGAATACTCTGAGGCCTACGATGCTGCCTTGCAGGCGATTTCGATGACCAACGCAATTGACCCCGAAGCCATCGAAGATCGTCTCTTCTCGACGTCGTTTTCGGCGGACGGCGACGATTTCGGCCAGTGGCGTGCGTACGCCGATGACGCGAAAGGCATGGCGCTGGGGTTCGACAAGGAAAGCATTACGCTACTAGAGGTCCCGTACTTCCATCACGCAGAGCACGGCCAGCTTGTTCAGATGACAGCAATTGTGTCAGATACGAACAAGCAGATTCCGTTCGTCTGGGGTTCGTTCACTCAACCCGTCAGTTACGGCGAAGAGGGACGTCAGCGTGCCATCGAGACTGTGCTCTATCAAATCGAACGGTCGTGCGAGAAGAACGGTGACGGGCTGCTTCCAAACAGGCTGTACAACATCATCAATCGAGTTCCACTGTTCCTGTCGATGCTTGCATTGGTTAAGAAGACGACCTATCAAAGTGAGCGAGAGTGGCGGTTCACGATCCCGGAACACCTCGGATCGTCGTCGCTGTCGATGAAGAAAGCTCTAGGGAAAGTCGAAGAGTTCAAATGGGCCGCGCAAGGAGCCCTCGAAACCGTTGACGTGAAGTTTCGGCCTGGCGGGAGGGCCGGTCTCAAGCCGTATACGGAGATCCCTTTCAAGACTGAGGCGCTCGTCCGGGTCGTCATCGGGCCCAATGTTGAAAGCCCTAGGCTCGCGCTGTCTACGGCGCGGCAAGTGCTGGATCGCTTTGGTTTCCGGGAAACCGAAGTTGTCGCCTCCGAGCACGCGTACCGCGTCTAGCCTTCTGTCATGACTTCCGCATTGACGACGTGGTGATGACCAGCGAGCCTTGCTCGTTCGGCGGGCAAGAGGCAGTAGACAAAAGAACGCGCCCAGCGCGTCCCAACCACCTACGGTACGTAAGCCGGGTGCCCGACAGGACCACCTGCGAAACCGCCCCGCGCGCGGAACTCGTCTAACCCAGCCACCTATGGGCCGTGAGGTTGAACCCCCCCTGCGGACTGTAAATCCGTCGGGCTTTCCTGGCGCTCGGGATCGCGGCTAGCACTGTTACGTCGCGTAACACGCCGACGCATAGCCGCATGACACAGAGACGTCCCGTAACAACACCATCGAATAGTTACCGCAGATCAGAGTGTGTTTCTGCAGGAAATACAAGGGGTTCGAATCCCCTTAGCTCCACCGATATGACTGCAGGTCACAGGCTTAGATTTACCGGAAACCAAGTCCGCGTCAAGATTCCCGTCAAGACCTGGCGTAGGACGCGCTGCGGTCGCAATTGCGGGCAGCAGGTCTGGGCGAATCAAAGTTCTTTGGTGCGTGGCGGACGTGTGGCACCAAGCCCCTGGAGAACGCCCGGTTTGCCACAGCTGCGGCTCACCAGTCGACGACAGTGACGCCCATGCGGAGTACAAGCAAGTCACGGTTCTATTCGCCGATGTGGTCCACTCGATGGACATCGCCTCGGTGGTTGGTGCGGAGCGGTTGCGCGAGATCATGGCCGCGCTGGTCGACCGCGCGGCGGTGGTGGTGCAGCGCTCTGAGGGCACGGTCCGCGAGTTTACCGGTGACGGGATCATGGCGGTACTCGGCGGCCGGCCATAGATCGGCGCTGGCGCTGGCCGGGCTTGGCGCGCTGTGCCAGTGCACAATGTCGCTTGTGACCTTGGGGCCGTCGCGTTCGCGGACATCGGAGTTGTCGTTGGTTATCGGTGCGTTGTTTCGTGGCTGGCGGATGCCCACAGCCTTGGGTCTGGCCGGGCTTGTGTTGGCCTTGACCTGGCTGGCGATCGGCGTGCACGTCCACGGATGGGTAACGGCGTTCGACGCTCCGACCGCATCTTGGATCCGAAGTGTCGGCCACCGATCTCACGGCCTTTACGAAGCGTCGTTGATAACCGCGCGGCTCGGCACCCCCGTCAAGGTTGCGGCGGCCGGACTGATCGGCGGAGCACTGCTGGCCTGGCGTGCTCGTTCCTTGAGGCCGGGAGCCGTAGTGATTGGCACGGTCGGCGGGGCTATGCTCGCCAACACCGCGATCAGGGCGGTCATTTACCGCCCACTGACCGAAGCGGAAATCCAAGCATCACCGCTATTGAGTACCGGACATCATCCGTTTCCGTCCGGGCACGTGGCCGGGATCGGCGCGCTGCTCGGAATCATCGCCGTGTGCATCGCGATCGGGCGGAGCCGTACTGTGCAGGCCCTGCTGACGGTTTTGGTGGGTGCTGGCGTGGTGATCGTTGCCTTCAGCCGGTTGTATTTTGGCCTCCATTGGCTCAGCGACGTCATTGGGGGAGCGCTCCTGGCCGGGGTGGCTGTGATCCTCGGTACCGTCGCCTTGACGACTCGCTGTGATCAATCCGTCCGTGTCAGGAGTGTTCCCGGCGCCGCTTAGCTACTTCGACCTGAAAAAGTCGCGCCGGTGCTGAGCGGTTGTGGCGGGTCGTGCCCGGTGTGGCCCGTGAGTGTGGTTTGGGCGCTGTCTATCACGCGGCGAGGGCACTGATCTTGACCAGGTTGTGGGTCAGGACGCCGTGCCCGGTCCAGATTCGGGTGCCTTCGGTGCCGTCGATGCGGGTGCGATCCCAGCCGTAGCCACGCTTGAGGGTGCTGATGCGGCCTTCGCTTCCGGTGCGCCACTTGATTGTTCGTCGGAACGCGCGCCGGTGTTCCTCGGCTTGCCGGGCCTGGCCGGGTTTGCCTTTACGGGGTATCACGACCGTGCGCACGCCGAGGTCGTGCAGGGCGTCATCGACACGTTTCTCGCCGTAGCCGCGGTCGGCGGTGACGGTGCCTGGCGCGCGCCCGGTCCGCGTCTTGACCCGCGCGACCGCGGGCGCCAGTTGCGGGGCGTCGGCCGGGTTGCCCACCTCGACGGTGTGGTCGAGCACGATCCCGTCGTCGTTGTCGGTGACCTGGGCTTTGTGGCCGAACTCGATCGGTTTACCGAGGCGGCCCTTGGCGATCGGGCGGGCATCGCCGTCGTGCAGGCTGACCCGCCGGGTGGCGCCGTCAGGAGTGGTGCCGGCCAGTCGCTGCCGGGTCTGCGCCACGATCTGTCGGGTCGCATCCAGCAGTTTGGCCAGGTCGTTCACGGCGCGCACCAGCCGGCCGCGCCGCCGGCCTGCCATCGCGTCGTGTTCGCCGCGGGCGCGCAGTTCGGCGGCGCGGACCTCGGCGCGACGGATCGCCCGCCTGCCGTTGGTCAGCAGCCGCTGGGCATCGCGCACCGCGGTTTCGGCCAGCTCGGCGAGCTCACCAGTGCTCGTCAGCACCGCGGCCGTGGCCTCGTCGCGGCCCAGTGCGGCGCGTGAGCGCAGTTTCGCTGCGATCGCGTGCGCGCGCTTGCCCGCCGCGCGCGACCGGTCCCGCAGCCGGGTACGCACCGCGCCGCCGGCAGCCCGAATCCGCCGACCCGTCGCCGCGATCCGCCGCATCGCCTTGCCCAGCAGCCCGGAATCGGTCGGATAGCACACGTTCGCCGGCACCACCGTGGTGTCGGCCCGTATCCGGTGGGTGCGCAACAGCTTTGCCTCGGCGGCCTTGGCCAGCAGCGCCTCGTTCAATCCCTCCACCGCCGCCGGGCCACAACGAGTGGTCAGCTTCATCAACGTCGTCGGATGCGGCACCGACCCATCCAGCCCAATCCGGCAGAACCGCCGCCAGGTGATCGAATCACTGACCTCCCGACACAACGACTCGTACCCCAGCCGGTACCGAAACTTCAAAAACATCAACCGCAGATACGTCTCCATCGGCGTGGACGGACGCCCGATCCGCGGATCGAAGAACGGCACAAACGGGGCGAAGAACACCGGATCATCGAGCAACCCGTCGACCCGCGCCAACTCCTCGGGCAACTTCAACAACTCCGCAGGAAGCACTGACTCCCACAGCGACACCTGATCGCCTACAGTACGAAACACGATGGCCTCAATCCCTTCTCATCCAAGGGCTTGAGGCCATCCTCCCTGTTCAGCACCGTCAACCCGCGGATCAACGCGCCGACTTTTTCAGGTCGAAGTAGCTATAGCTAAGCTAACGCTACGGTGGTGGTCATCGTTTCAGCGAAGCGTTGACCGGGTTGGCGGCCGCTGCGGCTCGCGTCACGTCGAGCAGCGCCGCAGCGAGTTTCTCGTTGGGGTATTGCTGTGCGGTGGTTGTTGGCATTGGCTAGCTAAACCCCAAATTTCTCACTGGTGCACCATCCTTGTGTCGGGGATCTTGGATGGATCTCCGATGCACCCGAGGTGGTGCCGGGTCATCGCCCTGCTTGCTTGACGCTGTTGACGTCCAGCATGAGTTTTGCGAGACCTGGCAGTTCCCAGGGCGTGCCGACCGTCAACAGGGCTGTGCGCCGGTGAGCGCCGATCAGTGAGCGATGCGGCTGCCACGTTCTGGTACCGAAGTTCGGGTGGGCTTCCCACTGGGTTCAGCAGCGAGGAGGCTGTCTTGAAGTGTGCCCCAATTTCCCTGCCCGACAAACCGCCCAACGGACTGACCGCTGGAATCGACTGGGCTCGCGATGATCACGCGGTCGCGATTGTTGACGCCCGCGGTAAGCAGATCCTGCGTCAGACCGTCGAGCACAGCGACGCAGGCCTGAGCGGGCTGCTCGCACTGTTCGCCAAACACGGTGTCGCCGAGGTCGCCATCGAACGCCCCGATGGACCGGTGATCGATGCCCTGCTTACTGGCGGCCTGACGGTCGTGGTGATCAGTCCCAATCAGGTCAAGAATCTGCGCGGCCGATACGGTTCGGCCGGCAATAAGGACGATCGCTTCGACGCATTCGTGCTCGCTGACACGCTGCGTACCGATCGCACCCGGCTGCGGCCTCTCACACCGGACAGCCCCGCCACGGACACGCTGCGCCGCGCTTGCCGCGCCCGCAAGGACCTGGTCCACCACCGCGTGGGCCTGGCTAACCAGCTGCGTGAACACCTGCGCCGTGTGTTCCCTGGCGCCGTAGGTCTGTTCGCCGACATCGACAGCCAGATCAGCCTGACGTTTCTGCACCGCTTCGATTGCCAAGAACGCGCCGACTGGCTCTCGCCCAAACGGCTCGCCGCATGGCTGGCCAGCGTCGGCTACAGCGGCAGAACCGACCCAGCCGTACTGCACACCCGTCTCACCGCCGCCCCACGCGGCGCCGTCGGCGAACACGGCGCCGCCGAAACCCATGTCACCCGAGCACTTTTGGCCGTGCTGTCCAGCCTGAGCGAGCAGATCAAAGCCTTGTCGGTCCAGATCGACGAACAACTGACCCTGCACGCTGACGCGCATATCTTCACCAGCCTGCCCCGGGCCGGCCGCATCCGCGCCGCACGACTCCTCGCCGAAATCGGCGACTGCCGCGCCCGCTTCCCCACTCCAGAATCGCTGGCCTGCCTGGCCGGAGTCGCACCCTCCACCCGGCAATCCGGAAAGATCCGAACCGTCGGCTTTCGCTGATCCTGCGACAAACAACTGCGCGACGCCGTCACCGACTTCGCGGGCGACTCTCGACGCGCTAACGTCTGGGCCGCCGACCTCTACGACCGCACCGTCGCCCGTGGACACGACCACCCACACGCCGTGCGAATCCTCGCCTGCGCCTGGCTCTACGTCATCTGGCACTGCTGGCAGGACGACTCCGCGTACCACCCCGACCGACACAGAGCGCTCCAACGACTCATCCAAAGCCGAAATAACGAAGCGGCTTGACACAGGGCTACTCATGGGTGGTCCAGGTGACAAAGCGGCTGGCACCAACCGGTGTTGGCAAGAGCGCCTCCGTCTTCCGGTGGCCGGAACGAGGACCGGCTTTGCCAGATCACCCTGCACCCCAGGACCGCCCGCCATTCGACGACGCTCAGCGCCGTGACCTCGCGGCGGAAGTCGGCTACGGCTCTGCCGGGACGCCACCCGGTGACTTGACATCTCCGACTCGGCAGACGCCACGGGGAGCCCGCCCAAAACTATTTGTCTGGTCAAGGTGAATTGAAGGACTCGTGGCGGCCGTACCCGCAGCCCTGACGTTTTCACGTCGACGCCGTGCTGACTCGCTGGCGCGGCGCTCTTTCCGTCGAAGTCTTCTGTCGGCCCGCCGGTCCCTTCTTCGGGTGACATCTCGGGGATAAGGATGGGTTGTGGCCCAGGCAAAGACTAGAAGTCTGGCGAATGTTGCCTATGATGCCGATCAGTATGTAAAGTCTGGATATAAGTGCAGCATCGGTATGGTCGCACTCAGGCGCTGCCGCCGTAGCCGCGGTCCGCCTCCGCGCCGGCCTGGTAGGAGCAACATGGACGTTAGGCAAACCGAACATCCGCTCGTTCTGCTCTATCTCGTGCGGGCAGCGCGACAACTCCGTCATACTGCGCGGCCCCTCCGTACCGCGTCGGCGGTGGTCGGCCAATGAGCACAAGGCGGAACAGGTCGACGGCGCCGGCCCGGCTGATCGATGCCGATGATCTGCCGATCGGTCTTATCGACATCGAACTCAGCATGCCGCCGACCGACCTTGTCGGCGACACGGCCGTGGTCCTGCTGCGTCCCGAGCAGGGACCGCCCGCGGCGGTTTTGAAGGTGGCCCGTGGCCCGCTGGGAGCCGCGGAACTGCGCACGCAGCGGCGCGTGCTCGCCGAACTTGCCATCCACCCTGGACTCGACGAGGAATGGCGCGAACTGCTGCCGCGGATCCTGGCTTTCGACGAGCGCACCGATGCGACCGTGTCCGTGGAGTCCTATCGGCCGGGAACGGACCTGGCCGAAGTGTTGGCGCGCAGCCCGAACCGTGTCGAGGAGCTGACCGCTGCGGCCCTGAGCGCCATCGCGCCGCTGCACCGGCGCACTGCCACGTTCGTCGTCGTCGACAACCTCTGCTTGTTGCGGCGATGGGTCGTCGAACCAGTGGTGGGCCTGACGGACATATGCCGGCGACTAGAGCCCCGCCTGGTCCCCGAGGTGAACCGGCTTGGAACGATGCTACGGCAGACCCTCGTTGGCCGGCGTATGCCGGTGAGCTGGACGCACGGCGACTACACCCCCGGCAACGTTCGGGTGGCCGGCGTGCGGGGCCCGGTCACCGGCATCGTGGACTGGGGTGGGGCGCGGCCGGGCCAGCCGGCGCTGATCGACGAGTACCTGATGATCCTGATTTCGAGCTGCCAGGTGGAGCGAGCTGATCTGGGCACAGTCGTCGCTGAGCGGCTACGGGCGGGCGGCCTCTCAGACCGCGAGCGTAATGCGTTGCGTGCAGCGCGTGACCAAGCAGACGCGGACATTGGCGGCCGTGAGCGCATCCATGAACGCATCGACGAGCGCGTTGCCATTCTGTTGACCTGGCTCCACCATGTTGCCGACTTGTGGCGCAAGTGCGCCACCCATCCAAACCAGCACATCTGGTTTGCCACCAACGTGGCTCCGGTGCTTGACGCCGTCACTGCGTGGGACGGATTCGATGTTTCAACCGCGCGGGCCCGCGCAGGCCGCGGCGCCGCAAGCCGTGCATCGATGATCACGACACCGCCCGTCGAGGGTGCCGCACGGGCCCAGGGAAATCAGGCCAATGGCTGACCATGCGAAACGAACAACGAACACTCACAGAACATGGTCGGCCAGGATATGTTCGGCCTGACCCGGCCGCTGTCGGTGCCGAGTCGGCCCCGGTTCATCGGGGAACGTCGACCACGTTCGACCGGCGGGGCTCAGGGGTGGCTCGGGAGATCGTGGAGGACGATCCCAGCGTCGCCGGTCGGCTTGCCTGGCTCGGCGCTCGGCTTTCTATCCGGCCAGCCCTGGCCATTGGCAGCCAGTGGGTGAACGCGCCGTGGCCGTGGGGCCTCGTCGACTTCGCCGCCCGGGCTGTGGTGCCCGAGCCGGGCAGCGTTCGCGCCAGGATCCGGTTGCCGCACTGCACCGCGCGATTGGTCCGTGCTGCCGGTGTTCTGCCTGCCGACGGCACTAGGCGCGTCGTGCTGTACATGCACGGTGGCGGCTTCCTGACCTGTGGCGCCAACACGCATGACCGGCTCGTCACCAAGTTGTCGAGATACGCCGATACCCCGGTGCTGGTCATGAACTACCGGATGTTGCCCAGGCATTCGATCGGTGAGGCGATCGTTGATTGCTATGACGGCTACCGTTGGCTGCGTGCCCGGGGTTACGAACCGGAACAGATCGTCTTGGCCGGCGATTCCGCTGGAGGCTACCTGTCACTCACGCTGGCCGAACGGTTGCTCAATGAAGGCGAGCAGCTCGCGGCCATCGTCTGCATGTCACCGCTGATGCAGATCGCCAAGGTCCCCAAGCAGGCACACCCCAACATCCGCAGCGATGCGATGTTCCCGGTCAAGGCGTTTGACGCCTTCGTCGACCTGATCACCAAGGCAGCCCGGCGTCACATCATGGATGGGCGCCCCGAGGAGATCTACGAGCCGCTCGACCACATCGAGGCCGGTCTGCCCCGCACGTTGATCCATGTGTCCGGTTCCGAGGTCCTGCTGCACGACGCTCGGCTGGCCGCGCGGCGGCTGGCCGCCGCCGGAGTGCCGGTCCAGCTGCGGGTGTGGCCCGGTCAGATGCACGTGTTCCAGATCGCCGCGCCGATAGTGCCGGAGGCCAACCGGTCGTTGCGCCAGATTGGCAACTACATCCGCGAGGCGACCGACACATACCACCGCGCGACGGTTTGTACCGCCGGCGCCCGTGCACCGAGATCTCGCCGCGGCGTCATCACCGATTCCGTCTCAAACCGGTTGCCGCCGTCCACAATTCACCTTCGAACTGGAGATAGCTGATAATGCGCACCCTCGTCACCGGCGCTGCCGGATTCATCGGTTCCACCCTTGTCGACCGCCTGCTAAAGGAAGGACACCAAGTGACAGGAGTCGACAATCTCAGCGCCGGCACCCCCGCCACCAACCTCGAGTCGGCCCACCGACACAACGGCCCCGGTCGCTTCACCTTCGTCGCGGTCGACGTCAGGCACCCCGAGCTGTCCGACATCGTCGCGGGGTCCAAGCCTGACGTGGTGTTTCATTTGGCCGCCCAGATCGACGTGCGCTGCTCCGTTGATGATCCGCAACACGACGCCCGCAACAACGTGCTGGGTACCATTAACCTGCTGGAAGCGAGCCGGCGGGCAGGAGTACCGCGGATCGTCTACGCCGCCTCGGGTGGCTCCCGCTACGGTGCGCCGGCCGCCCTGCCTGCCACCGAGGACACTGCGGTGGACCCGCTTTCCCCGTACGCGGTGGCCAACGTCGCCGGTGAGTTCTATATGCGCGCCTACGCTAGCATGTACGGGCTAGCGCCGATCTGTCTGGCACTGGCCAACGTCTATGGGCCACGCCAAGATCCGCACGGGAAACCCGGCGTGGTCACGGTCTTCGGCAGTGCGATGATCTGCGGCCGTCCCACGACCATCTACGGCGACGGCAGCGCCACCCGTGACTACGTGTACGTCGACGACGTGGTGACTGCCTTCCTGTGTGCCGCGGATGCGCCGGTCACCACAACCGGCACCTTCAACATTGGCACTGGCGTGCAGACGACAGTCACCGAGCTGCACCAGCTGATCGCCGCGGCAGTCGGCGTCTCGCGTCCGCCCGATCACGCCGAGGCCCGCACCGGCGAGGTTCATGCGAGCGCATTGGACCCGACCCGGGCGGGCCGGGTGCTGGGCTGGAAACCAGACACCGACCTCACCGAAGGCATCAAGCGCACCGTCGACTGGCTGCGTGCCCTCCTCGATCCCCACCCGACCGCACTTGCCCCGGTCTGAGAGGGCCACATGCGACCCCGCACCATCCACGCCGCCCTGTTACCTGCACCTATTGTCACGGCCCGCGTGCCACGCAATCTGTGACAGACCTGCACAGGCCGACCCGGTCGCGTTGCCCACCTGCGGTCACCCGCGACGAGATAGCACCCGGAGGTGCGGACACCGACCACGCGCACCGGAGGGTCCACGGCGACGTCGCGACCCGATCGCTTGGTCGACCAGCCACGGCGCGTCCTCTGGGTGTTGGTCGAAGTCACGAAAGCAGGGAGGTAACCGTACGACGGCGTGTAACCAAGCAGCCAGCCGACCTGGAGAATCAGTAGCGCCAATAGCCCCTCAGCCACTGGCTCATTGAGATCAGGACCCGGTCAGGCACATAGCGGTTACCCCAACCGGAGACCACGAACAGGCCAACCATACGAGGCCATGTGCAACATGTACCCCAGCTCAAGTCGGACTTACGGCAGTCTGCAGATTTCACTATTTTGATGCATTGATCTTGTCTCGTTGCTACTGTTCCATCCATGTCGAACGCGCAGGTACTAGGTGGGGACTCACACAGCTATCCCCGCGACCGCGCTGGTAAGGACGGCGGTCCGCGCATTGAGCGGCGGCGTACTGGGAGTCCCGGCGATTCACCGACGGACATCCTGAGGCGGTTGCCTGCTGTAGTGGTGTTGGAGCGGATCCCGGTTCCTACGCTCGCTATGGCGCGCGACGGCATCATCTTGTTCGCGAATACGGCGTTTGCCGAGATGGTGGGTTACGAGCAGGACGGGTTGGCGGGCTTGGCGTTCCCTGAGATCTTCCATACCGTGCCGGCCGAGGTAGCCGCGCTTTCTGGTGTCGATGCAGTCGCGAATCTGGTGGTGCAGTTGCAGCATTGTGAGGGTTGGACGGTGCGGGCCAGGATGAGCAGGTCGGCGCTGATGCGGCGCGATGATCCGGTTGTGTTGGTTACGTTTCACAATTTGACAGAGCGGCTGTGGATTGACGAGTGCTAGTACGGTTGGTGTGCTCAGTCAGTCGAGCCGGTGGCCTGGTGGTGACGTAGAGACTCGCGGGCAGGAAACTCGCGAAAGTAAGCCAGTGACGTGTCCGCAACGAGGAGAAGTTCTAGCGATCGGGTTAGTCGCTCGATGCGATCGTTGCCACCTGCTGTCTTGGAGAGCAGGCGGGCGCCGAGCATGGCGTTGAGGATTGACTCGCTGACCACGTAGGGATCGAGGCCTTCGCGGAGGTCGCCTTCGGCGCTTGCGAGGCCGGCCTGAGTCATCATCGCGTCCAACCGGCTGCTCCAGACTTGGGAGGCAGCGCTGTTGAATTCGGCCAGTCCGCGCGTG
Organism: uncultured Actinomycetota bacterium; assembly: GCA_963730415.1. Classification (GTDB taxonomy): domain Bacteria; phylum Actinomycetota; class Actinomycetes; order Mycobacteriales; family Mycobacteriaceae; genus Mycobacterium. The sequence continues at coordinate 11,929 of CAVSSC010000041.1, forward strand.
AGTTGTTCGGTTGTCCAGGCCGTTTTGTGGGAGACAAGGAGGTCTGTGACGACGAAGACGCCGTGGATGATGTTCTCAAGTGCAAGCGAGGATGATTCGCACACGTGGCGGAACGCGTCTGGGTTAGGTTGGTGCCTTGTTCGATGATGGCCGGTTGCCAGCGCTTCTTTGGATTCGAAGTGGTGGTAGAGGGTGCCTTTGGTCATGCCCGCACGCTCATGACCTCGCCGAGCCCTGCGGCTGCGCACTCGACCTCGCCGAGCAGATCTATCGCGGCATCGAGGGTCTTTTGGCGGGTGGTTTCAGAACGGGCGTGGGGCACCATCGTCCCCAGACCTCCGAAGTGCGGTAGACGTGTGGTGGCGCTGTGGCCAATCGGTGCTACCTATGTCGCTGTCCATGGCGGAAGGCCAACAGTGGTGGGCTAAGGGCCGGTGGGCGCCGAGGCCGCGGCGATGGTGTGGAGGTCAAGTGAGAGCGCCTGAGCGGAAACCTTTTTCACGGCGAGTGCGTGGCGTCGTTTGATGAATTGGGTGAAGTAGTCGATTCGGTCGGGATTGGTGAAGCTGGGCAGTGCCAGTACCCATGCCTTTTGGAGGTTATCGAGGCGCTGCTCGGGTTGGTCGAGATCGCTGATTCGGCGGATACCCACCCACAGCGCCACCAGCATTTTGGCGATGTCTTCGGGATCGTGGTGGTCGACGACGTCGCCCTCGGTGACTGCTTTTTGGATGAGGGTGGTGACGAACTCGATCCATGATTGCCACAGTGCGGGGGGCAGGGCGGTTGTGTCATCCAGGGTGTCGAGCAGTCGGACGCCGGCTCGGGCCACCTCGTGTTGGGTGTCTTGAACGGCAAGGAGATAGACAAGATCGATCAGTGTTTCTAGTCCCGACATCTTGTGGGCAAGCAACTCGGTGACTGCTGCACGGCTCATCTTGGCAAGGTCGTCGATGATCGCCACGGCCAGTGCTTGCTTAGAGGGGAAGTGAAAATACATTGCCCCTTTGGTGAGTTCGGCCTTTGCCAGGATGTCATCGAGGCTTACCATGCCGTAAGGGCGGTAGGCGAACTGGCGCGCTGCGGCGGCGATGAGCCGTTGGCGTGTGGCGTCGCCTCGTCGTTCGCTGACCTCGGTCATCACCCCGCCTGTCTCGTTGCAGTCACCGCGCAGCGGAGCGCGATCGCATCGCGCCAACGCAGTTCCGCCGCCAGAGTCAGTCCCCTCGATGATAAGGGGCGCTGACCCCGCCAGGTGTGCTGACCCGCCTGGCGGTGCTGTGTCCGTCAGAGTGTTCCGTTGGTCCGCGGTCGGCTCTCCACCCGAAATCCCGCGTTTACCCATGCTTTAAATTGTACTGGAAGATTGTCGGTTTGTTAATTCCCCTTGCACTGTGCCAACTAGTATGTATCCTGCTAATCCAGATACATCTCCGGTATGTTCATACAGGTTGCACCCCAGGCGCGGGTAACCCGGTCCGCCTTCGGGTTCGGCTTGGTTCCGTTAGGAGGAGCGCATGTCGATCGTGACCACAGAGTCGGAGGTGCCGACGTCTGTTCCATCCATGTCGAACGCGCAGTTACTTGGTGGGGACTCACACGACTATCCCCGCGACCGCGCTGGTAAGGACGGCGGTCCGCGCATTGAGCGGCGGCGTAATGGGAGTCCCGGCGATTCACCGACGGACATCCTGAGGCGGTTGCCTGCTGTAGTGGTGTTGGAGCGGATCCCGGTTCCTACGCTCGCTATGGCGCGGGACGGCATCATCTTGTTCGCGAATACGGCGTTTGCCGAGATGGTGGGTTACGAGCAGGACGGGTTGGCGGGCTTGGCGTTCCCTGAGATCTTCCATACCGTGCCGGCCGAGGTAGCCGCGCTTTCTGGTGTCGATACACTGGCGAATCTGGTGGTGCAGTTGCAGCATTGTGAGGGTTGGACGGTGCGGGCCAGGATGAGCAGGTCGGCGCTGATGCGGCGCGATGATCCGGTTGTGTTGGTTACGTTTGACAATTTGACGGAGCAGCTGTGGATGGACGAGTGATAGCCCCCCTGGGCCTTGAGCCTACTTGGAGAACACAGGGTTAGTCTGTTTTGTCGTCTGAGTGGTTCGATTCTTGCATTCGGCCGGCTGAGTACGCCGAGGGCGGAACGCTCGCCGCCGGTTGTAGATTCGTTCGATCGAGTCGCCGATGGCGAGCTTAGGGCCGGTGCGGGTGGGCCCCAGATATCGGTCGTAGAACTCGACTTTTACTGTCGCTCAGAATGATTCGGCGGCAGCGTTTTCTCAACACGCCGATGCGCCCGGCTGAACGGGTCAGATTGCGCCCGCGGGCGAACCGCACCAGCTGCGGGCCGGGTAATGACAGCCGCGGTCGCTGTTAAGCCGAACTCGGCTTAACAGCGATTATGCCGAGGTTGGTGTTAAGCCGAGGAATCGTGGGATGTGATCGGCCTGGTTCCGAGATGAAGCCGGCAACATCTTTCCGCGTGACCAGCGGGCCATCTCAATCGCGTTGAGGACCATCGTGGTCCGCATGTTCGACGCGACCGCCAGCCGACGATCATCCGACTGAACGCGTCGGTGATGAAGCAGACGTACGCCACGCCGGCCCAGGTCGGGACGTAGGTCAGGTCGGTAACCCACAGCGCATTGGGGGCAGTCGCGGTGAAGTTGCGCTTGACCAGATCGGGATGGCGCCCGGCGCAGGGTCGGGCTTGGTGGTGCGGACCCGTTTGCCGCGACGCACCCTTCGATGCCGGCGGCCCGCATCAGCCGGGCAACCTGATCGCGGCCACGTCGTGACCGGCCCGGCGTGCCGTTTTCCACAGCTTGTGCGCCCGTAGACGCAGTAGTTGTCCTTCCACAACTGGACCAGGGCCGGACCCAGGACGGCGTCCGCTGGGCCCGCTGCGACGGACCGCGGGACTTGGCCGCGTAGTAGGTGCTCGGGGCCATCGACACCCCTGCTGATCGCAGGACGGTGCAGATGGGCTCGACCCCGAACTCCTGGCGGTTGGCGTTGATGAAGTCGACTATTTCTTGTGTTGGCGGTCGGTGAAAGTCGGCCCGGGACGCGGTGATAGCCGTTGTGGCTGTTCCGTTTTCCCGGGCCGCTTCCCGAACCCGGCGTGCACCTTTCAATGCACCGGGCTCTCCACAAGACCCGGTCAGGCTGCTGTGGTGGTGTCCTCATCGGTGTCTGGCCACGGCGAGGGGATGACCGCACCGCGGTAGCGGTAGCGGGTGGTGCCGATCTTCTCCAGATTGATCAGCTCCGTTCCTCGCTGGCTGGCCACCAGCCGCCGCCGCAATAGCGGTGGCGCAGCTGCTTCCAGGTCGACTTACGGTGTTTTCGTCGGAGCCAACGCCAGACCGTTTGCCACGTGTAGTGGCTCAGGTAGGAGAAGGTCGCCGAGGACACCCCGGCCGGAAATAGGCCGCCCAGCCCTGCAACGTCGAGTTGATTCGGCGCAGCAGGTCATCGAGCGGCTGGTTGGGTTCGACTGTTCGGCGTAGCGTCTTGATCTTCCGTTTGACCGCCAACACGGCCTTGCTACTCGGATGGACGTAGACGTACTGTTGCGGGTGACCGGTTTGCGGCGGCGTTGGATGCGCCACCCGAGGAAGTCCAGCCCCTCGTCGATATGGGTGATCAGGGTCTTGTCCGGTGACAGACGCAACCCCATCGTCGCCAACACGGCGGCGATGCCTTCCGTAGTGCTTCGGCGTGGGCTCTGGTTCCCCGCACCATCAGACACCAGTCATCGGCGTAACGGACGAGCCGAAAGTCCGCTGCCGAGGCGAAGTGTGCGCGCTCGACGGCGCCGGTAGCCGGACCACCCGGCACACCGGCGATGTGTTCATCGAGCACCGACAACGCCACATTGGCCAACAACGGCGAGAGGATCCCACCCTGCGGAGTTCCTGCGGTGCTGTCCTGCAGCTGGGCATCCTCGGTGAGGATGCCCGCTTTCAGGAACGCCTTGACCAAGCCCAGGACACGGTTGTCACCGACGCGTCGACGCACCCGCCCCATCAGGGCGGTGTGGTCAGATCTCGTCGAAACAGGCCTTGATGTCGCCCTCGACGACCCAGTCGTAACACCGAGGTCGTGTCGCGAGGTAGCGCACCTCGGCCACCGCGTCATGAGCCCGGCGTCTCGGGCGGAAGCCGTAGGAACACGGCAAGAAATCCGCCTCGAAGATCGGCTCCAGCACCAGCTTCAACGATGCCTGGACACCCGATCGGCCACGGTCGGGATCCCCAACCGGCGCAGCTTGCCGTCGGTTTTGGGGATCATCCGCTCGCGCACCGGTAACGGGCAGAAACTGCGGCCCTTGACGCTCGACCGTAGTTCGTCGAGGAACCCTCGACCCCGTGCGTGGCCGCGATGGACGACGCGGTGCGCCGATCCACCCCGGCCGTGGCGGCACCTTTGTTTCCGCTGACCCGATCCCAGGCCACCAACAAAAACGCGGGATCGGCAACGAGGTTGAACAGATCATCGAACCGGCGATGAGGATCATCGCGAGCCCAACGGTGCAGCTTGGTCTGGATCTTCAGTACCCGTTGCCGCGCCATCATCAGCGCCACTCGAGTTCGTCGGTATTCACCGGCGACATCACAACCTCCCTGATCTTCCAGTTGTTGCACTGCATGTCTTGCTGGCCCCCTTCGCCCTGCGACCGCCTTTCTCGGTCTCCGCGGCGGGCACGTCACCGCCCGCGACTACTACGGGGCCTCCGCCCCACCCATCACGGGTCCTCGACTCCGAACGGCGAGTCTTCTCACCCCACCCGGACTGGCTGACCGGTCGAGAAGAACGGTCCGGCAGGATGGTTCCCACGTTCACCAGATCATCGATGGTCAGGGAGGCGCCCAGCTCTACTCCGGCAACATCGCCACGGCTACGCCGCAGGCCTTCACCGTGGCCTCCCCACCGCTGGAACTAAACGGCTTCGGAGTCGACACCCACACAACAGGGGTGTCGTGCGCTGCACACCGGCCCATATCCACCAGATTTGGAGCCGGCTTCGCGGTTACGGAGCGTCCACCACTGGTTCGCTTGCGCTGCACCTTCTGACCTCGCTCGACGAGCCCGCACCGTCTGGCAGTAGCGGAACGGCTCGCCTTCTCGGGGCCGCTTGCCATCGACCACCGTCGTTCCCGGCGATCGACTGCCCCGACGCTTCATCAGGCCGCTGCGACGGCCCAACAGGAGACGGTCTCTCACCACCTCTCGATACACCTGGCGCCTCGTGGCGCACAGCTCGGCCGCGAAGAAACTGGCCGCTCGCTTCAGAATCTCGTTGGTTATCTGAGGCCCCGATGAGACCGTCCGCGATGTAGACGACACGCTGTTCAAGGTGCCGGGAAATGCGTTGTGGACCGGTTATCTTCGGTGTCTGTGACGTGTCCTGGTTTGCGGGTGCAATCGGTGGTGATGCCGTTCGGTGATCGCAGTCGTGGACTTGGTCGATCTGTGATGCGGCGGTGAAGAAGGCAAGGGGTCTGGCGATCTCACGCGCGAGGGTCGAACACGGTGAAGGCCTACGCCATGATCTGCGGGATTGGTTCGAGTTCCTCGGTCAACGCGGCGTGGTGTGGTCGCGGGTGCGGCTGGAGGACGTGGGTCGGTTCGTGGCCTGGCTGCGGTTGCCGGCATCGGCGCGGGTGGGCAATGTCGTGGTCTTGTCGGCGGCGGAGAGCGTGTGCTCGCAGGCGACGGTGAACCGGAAGCTGTCGGCGATCTCGGCGTTCTATGAGTTTCATCAGCGTCATGGCGTGGATCTGGGTGGTCTTCTGACGACCTGGCAGCGGCGCAAGGCCCATGGTGGGTCGTGGCGACCGTTGCTGGCGCATTTGGGGTCTCGGCCAGAACGCGCCAGGCGGATCCGGTTGCGGGACGAGCGGCGCATTCCGGACACGCTGGACGCGGAACAGGTCGCGGCGATCGTGGCGGCCTGTGATCGGCTGCGGGATCGGTTTCTGTTTTCCCTGCTGGCTTCATCGGGGCTGCGGGTTGGTGAGGTGTTGGGGTTGCGGCACAGCGACATCGACGCGGCTGCTCGGTTGGTGAGGGTGGTGCTGAGGGTGAAGCGAATCGGGCCCGAGCCAAGGGCGGGGGTCGGCAGATGCCGGTGCCGGGCGCGGTGATACGGCTGTATGCGATTATCTGCATGGCGAGTACGGCGAGCTGGACACGATTACGTGTACGTCAACTTGTGGTCAGCTCCCATCGGATATTCGTTGACGAATACCAGCGTCTACAATCTGGTCTGCCGGTTACGGGACGGTCCGGAATTATGTTTGGGCCACATACTTTTCGCCACTCGTATGCGACAGAGATGTTGTGCCGCAACGTGCCGGTCGAGGTGGTGCAGCATCTGTTGGGGCACGCGTCTATCGCTACGACCAGTGACGCGTACGCGCATCTGAAGGTCGAGGACACGCGCCGCGCGTTGGTGGCCGCGGGGTGGCTGGCGGACCGGGATGGGTCGTGGTGAGCGTCGAGGCGCTGGCGACGCCGATCGAGTCCGGCTGGCCTGCGGGTTTGGGTGCAGCGGTGCGCCGGGAGTTTCGGGCCGAGGTGCTGGTGCCGACCGTTGCGGATCCGATTCTCGGGTCGCCCGCGTGCGCGGTGCCCGGGTGTGTGCGTTCGAGCCGTTACGCCGGGCTCTGCCCGGCCCATCTGGGCCGGTGGAGAAAGGCTGGTCGTCCGGACCGGCACGCGTGGGCCAAGACCGCTGATCCAGAGGTGATGGGGTACCGGTCGCTGCAATCGTGCCTGGTGCCCGGTTGTGGTTTCGGGCAGCATCGGTATCGGTTGTGCTACATGCATTCCCACGCCTGGGACAAGGCCGGCCGCCCAGCGGTCGATCAGTGGAAGCCTAACGTGGCCGGCACGCCGGCAGCGGTGTGCGCCATCCCGGGGTGCATGTTGTGGGCCGAAATGGACGCCGGTTGGTGTCATTCCCACCACAGGCGGTGGCGGCTGCGTGGTCGCCCGTCGGCGGCGGAGTTCATCGCCTACTGCGCCAGCTACGGCGAGGATCGCTTCGACTTGCGGGGGCTGCGGCCGCAGCTGCGGCTGGAGATCCAGTACGCGCTGCAATGCCGCGTCGACGCGAACCGACCCGCACCACACCGCGATCGATCAAGCCGCTGCTGGACCACTTGTCGGCAACCGGGGCTGAGTCGCTGCTGGAGCGTCCGCTCGATGACTGGCTGGCAGGACTACCGACCGCGGCCGCACTTCATACGCCGCGCGCGTTCCTCGGTTACGCGATCGAGAGCCTGCTCGACCTGCGCGACGGGACCGGCTGGGACACCGAATACGAGCGTGACGTGTGGCGGCTGCGGCGGCTCGGTGTTTCCGGCCATGACAAGGCTCGCCTGGATTTCACCGCGGTGCAACCACCGTGGCTGCGGGAGCTGGTCAAACGTTGGTGCCGCTGGCGGATGTCGTGCGGGGTCGGGCTGGGGCAGCTGCGCCGGGACCGCATCGCGCTGGTGCGGTTGTCGCGGCTGACACCGGGGTTGGCGAGCTCGCCCGGCCCGATTGGGCTCGACCGCGCGGCGCTGGAGGCTTACCTGGCCCGACTGGCGGTCGAAATCCCGCACCCGAAGACCCGCAGCACCGACATCGGCTGCGTGATCGGCTTTCTGCATGCCGTGCGCCAACACCGCTGGACGTCGCTGCCGGCTGAGACGCAGCTGTATCCCAGCGACCAGCCCCGCCGCGACGAGACACCGGCACCGCGGGCGATTCCCGAATTCGTCATGCACCAGCTGGAAAACGTCGCCAACGTCGACCGGATCAGCGACCCGCGAATCCGGCTACTGGTGGAGATCCTCATCCGCACTGGCCTGCGCATCGGTGACGCCACCCGGCTTAAGCTGGACTGCCTGGTCCGCGACCCGCAAGGCGCGGTCTATTTGCGCTACTGCAACCACAAGATGCGCCGTGACGCGGTGGTGCCCATCGACGACGAACTCACCACCATGATCCAGGCACAGCAGACACGCACCCGGCGACGGTTCCCGACCACCGGCGTGCTGTTGCCGCGCAGCAGCGCCAACCCCGACGGACGGCTGGCCATTCCCACCGCGACGTTTCACCTTCACCTCGGCCTCTGGCTGGAAACCTGCGGTGTCACAGACGAACTCGGCCAGCCAGTGCACATCACCGCTCATCAGTTCCGCCACAGCTACGCCACTCGGCTGATCAACCATGACGTGCCGCAGGAGGTGGTCCGACGGCTGCTCGACCACACCAGCCATACCATGACGGCCGTATATGCCCGGCTGGCCGACACCACCATTCGCGAGCAGTGGGAACGCGCCCAGAAGATCAACATCCGTGGTGAGCCGGTCGACACCACAGTCGGCGGGCCGCTCGCCGATGCCGAGTGGATGAAACAGAACCTTGCCCGCGCGAAAATGGCGCTGCCCAACGGCTATTGCGGTCTACCGCTACAGAAATCGTGCCCGCACGCCAACGCGTGCCTGACCTGCCCGCTATTCATCACGACCGCCGGGTTCCTGCCCCAGCATTACAAGCAGCTCGACGACACCCGCGCGTTGATCGCTCGCGCCGAAGCCGACGGTCACACCCGCCTCGCCGAGATGAACCGCACCGTCGAGGCCAACCTGTTGACCATTATCACCACCCTCGAACACGACCAATCCGACTGCCGGTGCACCACAGCGGATAGCGAAACATGTTGCGGGAAGGAATCCTCCGATGCGAAGTGACAACAGCCACCATCTCGTCGCCGCCGCACATCGTCGCCGGGCCGAAACCCTAGAACGCGCCCGCCGAGCTCTGCAGGAACTTGGTGAAACCCGCCAGCGGCATACCATCACCCAGATCGCCGCCCGCGCTGGCGTCTCCCGCTCATGGCTTTACGCACAGCCCGAACTCCGCAACCAACTGCACCAACTGACCGCGATGTCGGAGACGGCCGAGTCGCCATCCACCCAAATTGAGCGCGGGTCCGACGCCTCACTGCGACAACGCCTCAGCCTGGCCCACGAACGCATCCGCGAACTCGATGAGGACAACCGTCGACTGCGGGACCAGATCGCCCACCTCCACGGAGAACTCCGCGCCGCCCGTATCAACACTCACGTCACGGACACCGTCCACGAAGCAAACGGCCTGCTCACGCTGCCAAACGGGTGAATTCGCCCAAGATAACGTTGGCACGCTTGAGTTCTCGGTTCTCTTGCTCGAGTTCCTTGACCCGCGCCGACTCTGCGGTCGATACCCCTGGAGCTAATCCTTCATCGATATCTGCCTGGCGCACCCACATGCGTACCGACTCGACGCCGTAGCCGAGCTGGCGGGCTACCCGTTGCACCGTTCCCTGCTCGGTACCCAGTTCGGCGCGCAACGCCCGCACCATCCGCACCGCGGCGGCCTTCTCCTCCGGACTGTACCTACGCGTGGTCGGCTTCCCAGGAGACTGTTCTTTCGGCATACCTGCATCCTCGTCCAGGGTGGGAGCCTCAGAATTAGGGCGATCGGCCCGCATCGAGGAGGCGATTTTGCGGCGGTCCTTATAGGAGACGAACCGCATCGCGTTGCGGATCACGTGCACCACGCAGGTCTGGATCACGGTGTCGGGAAAGATCGAGCGGATCGCATCGGGCAACGCGCACGTCGGCCCGGGATCTGCGGGGGCACCGTAGACACCGTCAGAGGCCGCGTGTGACGCGGCGAACCTTGGAATCCAGCTCGTCGTTTCCGCCGCCCTCGGGGCGTGCCGCGGTCATGTGGCGCGCCACCGGATAGGGCATTGAGCGTGATACCTCCCGCAGCTCACGCATCCGCTCAATTGGCTAGGTGGCCTTCTCCGACTCGATCACCCGGCAGGCGGGTCGTGCGGGTGGCAGCGGTTGTCTTGCTGGCGCGGGCCGCGTGCTGACCCGCCTGAGGGCGGCGCTGTCTCCATGGAGTTCGGTACATCTGCAGTCTGCTCCAGAACCACCATCCCAGATATGTGCATGTCTTCTAAACTCATGAAAGACTAGAAGTTGGTGAATTTGTTTACACTGTGCCAAGAAGTATGTATTCTGCTTATTCAGTTGCATCATCGGTATATACCCATGGTGGCACCCGGCACCGCGGTAACCGCGGCCCGCCTGCCTGCTTCCGCTAGGAGGAGCACATGTCGTTCGTCACCGCACTGCCGGCGATGCTGGCGTCCGCGGCGGGAGAGCTGCACAGCATCGGCTCTGCAGTGGCCGCGGGGAATACGGCGGCGGCAGCCCCGACGACCGGGGTGGTTCCCGCGGCTGCTGACGAAGTGTCGGCGCTTACCGCGGCGCACTTCGCCGCACACGCCGCCCTGTACCAGGAGGTGAGCGCCCAAGCCACCGCGATTCATGAACTATTCGTCAGCACCCTGGCGACCAGCGCCGGTTCGTACGCGGCCTGCGAGGCCGCCAACGCAGCCGCGGTCCTCTGAGCTCGCAGAGGTTTGACCATGGATTACGGGGCGTTACCGCCGGAGATCAACTCCGGACGGATGTATGCTGGTCCGGGCCCGGAGTCGATGCTGGCCGCCGCAGCCGCCTGGGACGGGTTGTCCGCCGAATTGCAGTCCGCGGCGTCCTCTTACGGGTCGGTGATCTCGGCGCTCACCAGTGGGCCGTGGCTGGGTCCGTCGTCAACGGCGATGGCGGCCGCGGCCGCACCCTACGCGGCGTGGATGAGCGCGACCGCCGGGCAGGCTGAGCTGGCGGCCACCCAGGCCAAAGCGGCGGCGGGTGCTTATGCGGCGGCGTTCGCGGCGACGGTGTCGCCGCCCGAGATCGCGGCGAACCGCGCTCAGCTGATGACGCTGGTCGCGACCAACCTATTCGGTCAGAACACGCCGGCGATCGCGGCCACCGAGGCCCAATACGCCGAAATGTGGGCCCAGGACGCCACGGCGATGTACGGCTATGCCGCGAGTTCGGCGGCAACCACCGCGAAGGTGACGCCGTTCACCGCGGCGCCGCAGACCACCAGCACGGCCGGGTTGGCCGCGCAGGCGACCGCGGCTGCCCAGACCACCGGCACGTCGACTGGCACGGGCGTGCAGTCGACGCTGTCACAGCTGATGTCCACGGTTCAAACCGCGCTACAGAATCTCGCGTCGCCCTTATCCTCGTTGTTGAGCGGGGGTTCGTCTTCGTCCTCGGGCACGATCTTGGGGCCCGGCGGACAGATTTTGTCCTCGTCCGGGTTGTCGCTCTCAAACATCGAGACAACTCTGGTTGACGAATATCTCGCGGCGCCAGAGTGGTTGGGCATTGGAGCGGTGAATACCGCGCTGGGCACCACGCTCGGGCCCCTTCTGGGTGGCCCTATGAATATTGGCTTCCAATCCGCCATGTAGCCAACGCAGCCGGCGCGGCCGCGGCGGGGGCGGCGGGGGCGGCGGCCGCTCCGGCTGCGCTGGGGCCAGGGTTCGCAGGGGGCTTTGGCGGTCTTCCAGGCTTGGGCGGTTTGGCGGGCATAGGTCAAGCGGCCTCGGTCGGGGGGCTGTCGGTGCCGCCGAACTGGGGCTGGGCCGCTACGGCTCCGGCTGGGATGGTGGGGGCGGGTCAGCTGCCGATACTGTCTCCTGGGGCTGTGCCGTTGGCGGGCAACGATGTTGCCGCCGGACTAGGTTTCCCAGTCCCATTCGGCGGGCTAGGGCGGGCCGCAGCGGTGGGCGCTGGAATCGGCGCGGGCGCTGCTGCAATGAAATACCTGCCACGCCTTAGCGTAGTGGGCCGCTCACCAGCCGCCGGATACCCGGCCGAGCCGGTAGCCCCGGCAACCCCGAAATATCCGGTGCCCGCCGCATTCCCGACAAACGGACACGCGCCCCCCGGATACCAGCCGGCGATCGTATATGTGCCGACCAACGGAACCGCGCCGGCCGACGTCTGACAGGCAGGGGACGCATCAATGTACTCGGGGTCTGTCGGCCTCGCCGCAGGCGCTAACTAGCTACCAACAGGAAACCAACCCACCTAGATAGGGAGACGAAATGCCGACACGTTTTATGACCGATCCGCACGCGATGCGGGCCATGGCGGGCCGCTTTGAGATGCACGCCCAGACGGTGTCGGACGAGGCCCGCAAGATGTGGGCGTCCTCGCAGAACATCGCTGGCGCCGGCTGGAGCGGGCAGGCCCAGGCGACGTCCTACGACACGATGGGTCAGATGAATCAGGCGTTCAACAACATCGTGAACATGCTGCACGGGGTGCGTGACGGTCTGGTCCGTGATGCCAACAACTACGAGACGCAAGAGCAGGCCTCGCAGCAGGCCCTCAGCCACTAGCCGCGAAAACCGCTGCTGCCCAACACCTTTAACTCAGGAGGACGTAAACAATGAGCATCAACTACCAGTTCGGCGACGTCGACGCCCACGGCGCCCTCATCCGCGCGCAGGCTGCTTCGTTGGAGGCCGAGCACCAGGCCATCGTCCGCGATGTGCTTGCTGCCGGTGACTTCTGGGGCGGTGCGGGTTCGGTGGCTTGCCAGGAGTTCATCACCCAGTTGGGTCGCAACTTCCAGGTGATCTACGAGCAGGCCAACGCCCACGGCTCGAAGGTGCAATCGGCCGGCAGCAACATGGCCAGCACCGACAGCGCCGTCGGGTCGAGCTGGGCCTAGCCGCATCGCGATGGACCCGGAGATATTCCATGGGCTGTACTCGCGGTGCCATTGCCGACGTCGCCGTTGACGTCCACCCTATGTCGCAGACCTACCGCAGGCATGCCTCCGGTATGGGTTTTTGGAGAGGAGCTAAGCTGTGACATCTCTTTTCCAGACACCGGACACTCCGGAGCTGTTGCAGCTGACCGATTCGCCAGTGGTTGGCGATGCGCTTGTCCGGCGTAAGGACGTCGGCGCCGGAGATTCCCGCACATCGACCCGCCCAGGTTCGCTGCGGCGCACCGCGGGAGCAAGCCTCGCTGAGGCGGCCGCGATCACCTCGTTGGCAACACCCGACTCCGACGCACTCGCGGCGCTACTTAAAATTCCCGGGGCGCTTCGTGCACGGTGGCAGCAACGCTACGGCGCTTGGCTTGCGGCTTCAGATGTCATCGTTGTGATCGGTGTCGTGGCGGCGGCACACATTCTGCGATTCGGAAACGTGACGAGCGGCAGCCTGTGGGCGGGATACGCGTCGGTTGCCTACTCGGCGGTCTCGGTGCTGATCGTATTGGCGTGGGCCCTGGTCCTAGCGATCTATCACACCCGTGCGCACCGAGTGATCGGAGCTGGGCCCGAGGAGTTCCGCCGTGTGTGGACGGCCACGTTGTGGGTGTTCGGAGTCATTGCCGTTGTCTCGACCCTGTTCAAGTTCGAGATCGCACGCGGTTATCTGGCGATCGCATTTCCCCTCGGCCTTTTGGCGTTGTCCGTCAATCGCCACCTGGCCCGCATGTACGTCTCAGCGCAGCGTCGCCGCGGCCGCTTCATGACCGCCGTGCTTGCGGTCGGCGAACCCATATCGGCCACGGTTCTCGCGGAGTCGCTGACGCGGCGTCCGTCTGACGGCTACACCGTAGTCGGTGTCTGCACTCCCGGTGATCCCCAACTTGAAAACATCGTCGTCCCCGGCCTCGGGTCGGTGCGCGTGTTCCCCTACGAAGGCGACATCCGACACGCGATCGCAGCGTCGCAGGCCGACACCGTCGCGTTGACCTCGGCGGGGGAGCTGGGGCCAGAAGGCATCCGCGACCTGTCGTGGCAATTGGAGAAGCTGGGAGTCGACCTGGTCGTGTCGCCAGGAATAGTCGATGTGGCCGGCCCGCGGCTGACCGTACGTCCGGTGGCCGACCTACCGTTGATCCACGTTGACAAGCCGCAGTATCAGGGGGCCAAGCGGTTTCAGAAGCGCGCATTCGATGTTTGTTTTTCACTGCTGGCGCTGCTGGCGATGTCGCCGATCATGATCGTCGCTGCCGTGGCGGTGAAGGTAACCAGCCGGGGACCGGTCTTCTATCGCGCCGAACGCATCGGCCTGGACAGTGTGCCGTTCCGAATGATCAAGTTTCGCACGATGGTTGTCGACGCCGACCGGCGACTGGCGGAGGTGGCCGAGCTCAACGACAGTGCCGGCGGTGTCTTGTTCAAGATCCGCGGGGACCCCCGGGTTACTCGGGCGGGCAGGCTTTTGCGCCGGTACAGCATCGACGAACTCCCGCAGTTCATCAACGTGCTGCTTGGGGAGATGAGCGTCGTCGGACCCCGCCCGCCGCTGCGGAGCGAAGTCGAGACCTATGACCACCGAGTGCGGCGCCGGCTGCTGGTGCGTCCCGGCATTACCGGACTGTGGCAGGTCAGCGGCCGATCCGACCTGTCATGGGACGACTCGGTGCGGCTGGACCTGTCCTACGTGGAGAACTGGTCGATGCTAAGCGATTTGGCGATCGCGGCAAAGACCGTCGGGGCAATCTGTCGTGGATCGGGCGCTTATTGAGCGCGCGATCGGAACACACAAAGAGACGAGGGGTTAGGTGAATTGCCGTTTATATGACTCGAACCGACTGCTGAGTGCCTTGGACCTCGGAGTTAGTTTGGCACGCGGAGGGTTTCGAACGTCCTATGACGTTGCTCTGTGTGACGGGAAGTGGGGTCGAGCATGAGTGCCGTCGCTTCGGCCTACACCAAGGAGGTGGGCGTGACCGAAGACGCGATCAGCATCGGCGGTGTCGACCTCGCCGATCCGGACACATACGTGTCGGGAATGCCCTTCGATGCGTTCCGGAAGCTCCGCGAGTGCGCACCCGTGGCATGGCACCCGTACAAGGATGGGCCTGGGTTCCTCGCGCTTACCGGCCACGACGAGGTCTACGCCGTATCTCGCGACAGCGCCACGTGGTCGTCGGAGGCGACGGGGGTGTACTTCGACGTGCCCGGTCCCGACGACATCGCCGACCAGCGGGGCGTGATGATGTTGACGATGGACCCGCCGCGGCACACCGCGCTGCGCGCTCTAGTCCACAAGGGCTTCACGCCACGGCAGGTCGCGAAGCTCAATGAGCGCATCACGGACATGGCGCGCGACGTGGTCGACAGCGTCATCGAGCGGGGCGAGTGCGACTTCGTCACCGACGTCGCCGGGGCGCTGCCCTCATACGTCATCGCCGAACTGCTGGGCATTCCGCTGGAAGACGGCTACCGGCTTTACGAGCTGACCGAGATCATGAACACCGGTCTGATAGGCGACAAGCGCGCCATGAAGGCGGCCGCCGAGATGTTCGGGTACTCAACGGAACTTGTGGCCCGCAAACGTGCGGATCCTCGCGATGACATCGCGACATCGCTGCTGCATGCCGAGATCGACGGACAGCGCCTCACCGAAAGCGAGTTCAACTTCTTGTTCATGCTGCTGATCAATGCGGGCGGCGACACGACCCGTAACCTGGTCGCCGGAGGCACGTGCGCGCTGATGGACCATCCAGAGGAGCGGGCAAAGCTGGAGGCGGAGCCGTCGCTGCTGCCGACCGCGATTGAAGAAATGCTCCGCTACGTCGGGACGTTCATCGCGTTCTTCCGCACGGCCACGAAGGACACCGAACTGCGCGGGGTGCCCGTGCAGGAGGGCGACCGGGTGGCGATGTTCTACCCGTCGGCCAATCGGGACGAGGCCCACTTCGTAGATCCCGACCGCTTCGATGTGACTCGTAAGCCCAACCCGCACTTGGCATTTGGCGGCGGCGGCACCCATTTCTGCCTCGGCGCGAACCTGGCCCGGGTGGAGGCGGCCGCCCTCGTATCGGAGGTGCTGAGCCGGATGAAGAACATGGAGTTGGCGGGGCCAATCGAGCGCATGCCATCGACGCTGATCAACGGGATTCACTCTATGCCTGTCCGGTTCACGCCTGCTCGACGTGTGGGCGCTTGGTGATCGCGCAAGATCACAAGACGGCCCGATGCTGCGCAGTTTCCGAGGGCGATATCGCGGTCGACGATCGGTTCGGCCGCGAATCCGGCCGGATATACCTGACCGGCATCCAGGCGCTGGCGCGGCTGCCCGTCGACACTCGACGCGCAGATCTTCGGGCGAACTTGAACACTGCCGGCTTCATCTCCGGCTACGAGGGCTCCCCACTGGCCGGGTACGACCTGGAACTAGGCCGGCAAAGCGACCTGCTGGAAGCGCACGACATAGTATTTCGCCCCGCGGTAAACGAGGAGCTCGCCGCGACATCCGTCCAAGGCACCCAGCTAGCGTCGGCGTCGTCTCGGTCCCGAATCATCGGAGTCACTGGCTGGTGGTACGGGAAGTCGCCTGGCCTGGACCGAGCGGCCGATGCAATACGGCATAACAACCTGATGGGCACACACCCCCTCGGCGGAGCTATCGCGTTGGTCGGCGACGACCCGGCTGCCAAATCCTCCACAGCCCCTGGGTCATCGGACGCACTGCTCGCCGATCTCGGCGTGCCAACGCTATATCCAGCCGATGTTCAGGATGTGCTCGATCTGGGATTGCACGCAGTGGCCCTGTCGCGGTGTAGCGGGCTGTGGACTGCCCTGAAAATCGTCACCAATGTAGCGGATGGTTCTGGTGTCGCCGACGTGAGTCCGCTGCGGATAACACCAATCATTCCGACGGTGGAATACCAAGGCAAACCATACAGACATGAGGTCAACGCGCATGTCGTACAGCCGACGCTCGACGGGCTCGAGATCTCGCGCGATACGGTTCGTCTTGAACTCGCTCGTCAGTACTGCACCGCCAACGGCCTCAACAGGGTCGATGGCCGTATCGACGACCGCATCGGGATCATCGCTGCGGGGAAAACCTCCGCCGACCTTCGGCAGGCGCTGCGCGCAATGGGGCTCGACGACCGAGAACTTGCCCGACGCGGCGTTCGCTTGATGAAGCTTGCCATGATCTATCCTCTTGACCGGGAAGCAATTTCGCGATTCGCCCAGGGTCTTGACCAGATCATCGTTGTCGAGGAGAAGCGACCGCTCCTGGAAACGGCGCTCAAGGAGATCTTGTACGGCGGCCCTCATTCTCCGCGTGTCATCGGGAAGCTGGGCATGGGACCGGCTGCAACCTTGCCACTCAACGGCGAACTGGACACCGACACAATCGCCCGCTGGCTGTCATCGATCCTGCTGCCGCTGGGTGAGTTTCCTTCGGTCGAACACTGGGTCCAGACATC
Source organism: uncultured Actinomycetota bacterium (assembly GCA_963730415.1). GTDB lineage: Bacteria > Actinomycetota > Actinomycetes > Mycobacteriales > Mycobacteriaceae > Mycobacterium. The sequence continues at coordinate 29,109 of CAVSSC010000041.1, forward strand.
GACGAACAATGGCACACGCATCGAGCTTCCGCTTGTGTCACGCACGCCGTACTTCTGCTCCGGCTGTCCGCACAACAGCTCGGTGAAGGCGCCAGCCGGCAGCCAGGTGGGAGGTGGGATCGGTTGCAGCGGCTTGGTTCTTGGCATGGATCCCAGCGAGTTCGGCAACGTAACGGGGCTCACCCAGATGGGCGGCGAGGGCGCGCAGTGGATCGGTATGGCGCCCTTCGTCCATGACGAGCACTTCATCCAAAATCTGGGAGACGGCACCTATCACCATTCAGCTAGCCTGGCGGTCCGGGCAAGCGTCGCGGCAGGTGTCAACGTCACATACAAGCTACTGCGCAACTCGACGGTCGCAATGACCGGTGGCCAACGGCCTGCCGGTGAGCTTTCGCTGCCGCAGATCGTGAATTCGCTTCGCGCCGAGGGCGTAGCCGAAGTACTCATCACATCCGACGATCCACGCTCCCTGCGTAGGCTCAGCCGCCGACTTAACGTCGAGGTCTGGCATCGGAACCGGTTGATCGAGGCCCAAATACGCCTCTCTAGGGTGCCCGGGGTAACGGTTCTCATTCACGATCAGGAATGTGCGACGGAGTTGCGCCGGAAGCGCAAGCGCGGCCTGGCCCCGGAGCCGCCCAAAAGGATATACATCAATGAACGCGTGTGCGAGGGGTGCGGCGATTGCGGGCGCAAGTCCAATTGTCTATCCGTGCAACCGGTGATGACCGACTACGGTCGCAAGACGCAGATCGATCAATCCTCCTGTAACAAGGACTACGCCTGCCTCGAGGGTGACTGCCCGGCATTCATATCGGTTGTGCCAAGCAGCACCCCGGTGCCTGCCGCGGGAGCATTCTTGACGACCGAACACTTTCCCGAGCCCGAATGCCACTTTTCCGGCGACCAGTACACGATTCGCATATTGGGTATCGGCGGCACCGGGGTGGTCACGCTGTCTCAGCTACTTGCAACCGCAGCCGCGACCGCAGGCTTTGAGGTCCGTGCACTTGATCAGACGGGCTTGTCGCAGAAGGGTGGCGCCGTCATCTCAGATGTCAAGCTCACCCGTGAACAACGTCTCCTCGCGAACAAAGCCGCGAAGGGCGAAGCCGATCTGCTGCTTGGATGCGACCTGTTGGTGACGGCGGCACCCAACAACCTGGCCCAGGCGGATCCGGACCGCACGGTAGCCGTCGTATCGAGTGGCGAGGTTGCCACCGGAGCCATGGTTTCGGATCCGACCGTGACATTTCCCGACCGAGACCAACTGATGGAGCGCATCAAATCTGCGACAGTGCGATCTGACGCCATCTTTGTTGATGCTCGCCGCGTAGCCACCGAGGTCTTCGGAGATGATCACGTCGCCAATGTGATGCTCGCTGGCACCGCCTACCAGGCCGGTCACATCCCTGTCCCGGCGAGCGCGATTGAAGCCGCGATCCGTACCAATGGTGTCCAGGTCGAGGTCAATATCCAAGCCTTCCGCTTGGGTCGCCAGGTGATAGCTGATCCGCAAAGCGTTCCTGGGCTGGGGGATAACCGTGCGTCTTGCGACGAGGAGGGCATGCCCGCGTATACGTCACTGAGTTCGATAGTGCGGGCGGCTTCTGGCTCTGAACTCGAACGCCTGGTGGCCCAAAGGGTAGGTGATCTCGTGGCCTACCAAAACACTAAGTACGCGGAACGGTACGCCGAATTTGTCGAGCGCGTGCGGGCAGCTGAGACCGCCAACGTGCCAGGATCGACCGAACTTACCGAATCGGTTGCGCGCTACCTCCACAAGCTGATGGCCTACAAGGATGAATACGAAGTGGCGCGACTTAGCCTTGTCCCCGAACTGCGCCAGCAGATCAACGAGCAGTTCGGGTCGGGCGCCAAGATCGCCTACCGGCTGCATCCGCCGATCCTGCGGGCACTCGGGATGAGGTCGAAAATCTCCCTGGGATCGTGGATCCGTCCCGTGTTCGCGGTGCTTTATGCTGCCCGGCGACTGCGCGGCACGCCTCTGAATGTGTTCGGATACGGTCAAATACGGCGCACTGAGCGCGCATTGATCGATGAGTACCGCAGGTCTTTGGAGACATTGCTGCCACATCTGTCCCCCCATAACCACGCGCACGCCATCGCGATAGCGAAGCTGCCAGACATCGTGCGCGGGTACGAAAAGGTGAAGATGGCCAATGTGTCCGCATACCGAGACAACTCGATGCGAGAACACGATCGGTACATGACGACTGCTACTCCCGAGAAAACCTGACGACGAATGATCAACCACGCCAACGACAGGTATCAGCACCCATTTGTGACGGTGGGTGGGGCGAAGTGAGTCTCCCGACCCGTTCTTCCGCCGGTGCTCCTGCAAGGGGTGCCGCCTCGGTGGCGATTTCGACCACGGTCGACCAAATGCTGTCGAGCGCGAGCAATGCCCTGATGGTTTTCGTGTTGGCGCAGGTGTCGTCGGCAGGGCAATTCGGGATCATCGGACTGCTGATCACCATGGTGGGCGTCTGCATGGGATTCGACCGGGGGGCGCTAGGAACACCGCTGCTGCTGACCAGCAACCTGACGAATCGAGAAATAGTTGCGGAGTCGAACTATGCCCTCACGTGGTCGCTGTATACCGGTGGTGTCGGCGGATTTCTAATTCTGACCCTGGGCGCGGTCTTTCATCAGCCGTGGATAGGGCTTGCCTTCGCCATCGTTTTACCCGTTGTCCTGGCACAGGATGTCTTGCGTCTGACCGCGATAGCGCTGGGCAGGCCGAGCTTAGCTGTAGTGGCCGACGCGCTATGGGCCGCGCCGATGCTCGGCATTTTTGTTGCCAACCTCTTCGGTGTTCGCGAATCGGCTGAATTTTCGATTTATCTGTGGGCATTTAGCGGACTCGTTTCTGCCGGAATATTGGCATTCCGGTTGAGAGTTGCGCCACACCACTCCAGGATTCTCGACTGGTGGCGGACCGACTGGCCGGCGAGGCTCCGTTTCGCAAGCGTGTACGCCGTCGGTCAAATCGGTGTTGTCTTCGTGACGCTTGCAGCGGTGACAACTGCCGGAAGCGTTGCCGCGGCGGGACTCCGAGGAGCGGCTACGCTGTTCGGCCCCATTGCAACGTTGTTAGCGGCCCTGCCGATGGTGTTCGTACCACATGCGGTGCGCACCGGCAACTCTGTCGGCGACCAGTGGCGCCTGGTGAGCAGGACATCGGTGGCGACTTCTGTGCTAACGGTGGTTGCGACCGGCTGCCTGATGGCTGTACCGGCGAGGCTGGGCGCGGCGATCCTTGGCGCCAGCTGGCCAGAGACCCTTTCGGTGCTTCCCTACACCGGAGTTGGTGCTGCGGCGATGTGCTGGGTGTGGGGTGTCACCACCGTTTTCCAATCTCGAGGCGAGAGCAGGGCGGTTTTCGGGTTGAACATGCTGCTCGTTGGACTGCAAGTGGTGACCAGCTTCGCTGCAGGGTCGATCTTCAGAAGCGCAATCGCAATCGCCATTTCGCTGGCGTTCTCCAGCTCCGTAACTGCGATAGTCGGGGTGCTGTGGGTACACCGTTCCATCCACGCTGCCGCCGGGCCTTCTTGCGCACGTCCAGGCTCCGCCGTCAACGTTAACGGTGACATTACGGAAAATCTTTGAGCGACTCACCACCCGGAAGATCGGCTCCTCAGGAACGTTTGTCATCCTGCCCCGGAGCTGACGACAGGCCGTGTTCCGAGGAGATCTGATGAGTGAAATCCTTCAACGCCTTTAGCATTGCTGAAATGAAACGGACACTCGTTACGCTCGGCGCCCTCTGCCTCATACTCGCCGGGTGCTCCAACTACGTAGAGGCTTCCGCCCTTAAGGCGGCCTTCATCGGAGATTCGATCACAGCGGGCCATGGCGCATCGTCGGAGCAGACGCGATGGACGTCCCTGGTGTCGCAGAAGATGGGATGGATAGAATACAACTTCGGCCGCGGCGGCACCGGCTACCTGGCCACCTCATCGAGGGAAGGTTGCGGGCTCGACTTCTGCCCGAACTATCTCGGAATGTTGAATGACGTTGTCTCCTCCGATCCCGACATCGTTGTGGTCGCCGGCGGGGCGAACGACATGGCGGAGTTCGTGAGCAACAGCGGCCCGGTTTCCCGGGCGATCACTGACACGTTCAACGAGCTTCGTAAGCGATTGCCGAACGCCCGCATCATCGCCGTCGGCCCATTTGCTCGTGACATCACGTCTTCGCTGATCGCATTCGATCTCGTTGTGCAGGACGCGGCGCGTGCGATCGGCGGCGAGTACGTGTCACTGATCGCACCGAATCCGGTAGTGCGGGAGGACATGTTCCTCGCGGACGGTGCGCATGTAAATGATTCGGGCTACGCGGCGATCGCAGATCGAATCACCTCTGTCTTGCAACGGTTCAGGTGAGTTGAGGCCGTCGAGGACCTCAAGGGCGCCTCGAATCACCAATAGCGACGACTAAGGTTCACGGGACCCCATGGATTGGGCCAGGGTGCAAGAGTCGGTTCGGTGGGTGCAAGCTGCAGCATAGTCGGCACGCGCTCGCACAGGTCACGGCCCCGATTTTTTAGGCGGGCGGTCGCGGGCACACCTGTCAGCGTCGATCTATCCCCCAAGAATTCCACAGATCGCAGATCGCCGCGGGGGGTCGCTGAGCCGGCAGATCTATCGGCCCCTTATAGGTGGGGTCACGAGATCATCCACATCGAGCGCGAATGGGGCTTGGTCTGATTGCGGTTGGCGCAGGCGTTCACTCCGGCCCCTACACATTCGTCGCCGCCGATGCCCTGGTCCAGGGGCGACCAATGCGGTCAGTTCAGCCAAAACCTCGGCGTGCGATGGGTAGAGTTCAATGCGGCGCGGTATGTGGAGGCGTGCACCAGGGTCTCAGGGCTGGCTGCTCGGCGACGCAATGGGAAGGTATGTATACGTGCATGCATTAAGCAGTGGGCAGCCGGTGACGGCCACGTTCGGCGCCGACGGCGACGAGGCGCCGCAGCGAGTGCGGGTGGACCAGCAGGTTGACGCGTTGAGGGTGCTTCAGGTCGTGACGCTGGTCTCGGGGGTCGGCGCGTTCGGCGGGCCGACGCGGGTGGCGGTAAACCAGTGCGAGGCGCTGAACGCGCGGGGCCACGCTACGCTGCTCGTCGGCGGCAGCGCCGACCTGCCGCTGTCGACCTCGCGGATGGGCGCGGCGTCGGTGCGGCTCTTCCCGACCCGGCGCGTCGCCGGCTCCAAGCCGATGGCCTACCTGTGGTCCCCGTCGATGCTGCGCTGGCTGTGGCGCCACGTCGGCGATTTCGACGTGGTGCACGTGCACCTGGCCCGCGACGGGGTGGCCCTACCCGCCGCCGTCATCGCGCGCCGACGGCGACGCCCGTATGTGGTGCAGACCCACGGCATGGTGATCCCGCGCAGCGGAATCGCGCAGCGGGCGGTGGACAGGCTGGCCACCCGCCGCGTGCTGCGCCACGCGGCCACCGTGTTCGCGCTGCGCACCGAAGAGATCGGCCAGTTGACCGCGGTGCTGGGCGCTCCACGCCGAATCGACCTGCTGCCCAATGGCATCGCGCTGCCACCCGCGGCGACTGTGGCCAGCCTTTCGAACGGCCCGGAGTTTTTGTTTCTGGCGCGGCTGCATCCGCGCAAACGGGCGCCGGTGTTCGTCGACGCGGCCGCCGCGCTGCTGTCGACCGGGTTGCAGGCGTCGTTCACGCTGGTCGGGCCCGACGAAGGGGACGGCGCGGCGGTCAGCTCGGCCATCGCCGAATTCGCCGCCCGCCACCCCCGCCGCGCCGACGCACTGCGCTGGACCGGAGCCCTTGCGCCGGAGGAGATCTCGGCACGCATGGCCGCTGCCTACGCCTACGTGCTGCCGTCGGTCGACGAACCATTCCCAATGACGGTGCTCGAGGCGATGGCCGCTGGTAAGCCCGTCATCGTCACCGACAGCAACGGCCTAGCCGGAGCCGTCCGCGACTACGGCGCCGGCATCGTCGTGCCCGGCGACTCTGCGCAGGCGCTGGTTGAGGCGATGCAGCGGCTGGCATCCGAGCCGACGCTGGCTGAGCGGATGGGCCGGCACGCGCTGGCCGCGGTACGCGAGAAGTTCAGCATCGACGCGGTGGCCGACACTCTCGAAGGCAGGTATCGAGCGGCCATCACCACGACAAAAGCCATTCATCACGCCCGACGAGAGGAATCCCACGGTTGAGCACCCAGCCCCACAGTGACAACAGCCGACCAAATCCTTGGTTGTCGCTTTTTGCGTGGCCGGAGTGCACTTCGTGGCGACGGACAACTCGGGGAGGTCGACGTATGGCCGTCCAGGGACACTGTGTGGGGACGCATTTTGGATGCTCGACTAGCAGGCCCCCGATGACCGAGTGAACCCCAGCACGCTATGTAATGAACGGCAGACCACTTCCGACGAAGAGGCGGCCAGTTCGTTGCACCATATTTCGTAGCGGCGTATGGCACTACCGCGGTCGAGCATTTCCCGTGAGTACCGCTTGCCCGCTTCCCCGAAATGCTTGGCTGCGGTTTTGTTTCTGCCGATGGTCAGCGCTGCGTCGAGCAAGGCACGCGGGTCGGCGGGCGCGACAATCACGCCGGCTCCGGCGGCCCGGACTTCACCCGCGGCAGCACTCGACTCATCTGTTGCGGCCACGACCGGCTTGCCGGTCGTGAAGTAGGTAGTGAGCTTGCTCGGCACAGCCATTTCCCCCACACCCGGCTTCTCGTTAACCAGCAGAACGTCCGCCGTGTGCAGGACATCGCGGAATGCCTTGTCCGGCAATGGATTGATGAACTCAAGCGAGGGAATACCCTCTCCGTCCTGCTGGAGTCTGCGCCGCTGGTTTCCATCGCCGAGCAGGACGAACCGAATCGTTCCTGCTGGCATCTCGGTGGCGGCCAGCCTGGCGGCGGCAACCACATTCTCCAAGCCCTGCTTGACCCCCATGTTTCCGGCATGCACGACGATCACTTCGTCGGCACCCCACCCATATCGTCGGCGGATGCCAGTAAAGTCGCGTGTTGTCGGGCCATCCTCAACACCGAGATGTGTCCAGTTACGAATAATCGTCAATGCGGAGTTGTCGATGCCGACCGCGTTGAGGCTGGTGGCGAAGCGGTCATGGATGACAGCCAATCCCGAGGCCCCGCGCAACACCCTCGCCTCGAATTGCGCCGCCATGCCAGCCGACTTACCGCCCATCGCACCGGTCTCGACAACTCCCTTGCCGTACAGATCTTGGACGACGACTCCAACGGGTATTCTTCGCAGTCGGGCGGCGGCGACGACGCCAGCCGTCGCTAAGAGCGCCGGACTCACGGCGATGACAACCGACGGCCGGTCGAACTTTCTGACCAGCGCTGCTCTGGCGAAGCTCGCTTCCATGCGAATCCTGTTGCGCGGGCTGGGGTTGCGGGGTACATAATGCCTCAACCGGTCAATCGTCACTCCGTTGACGGTCTCCCGGTATGACCGCCCAGAGCGATATGCGTCGTAGATCCGCCATTCCGGATAGTGCGGCAGACCGGTGACCACATTGACGTTGTGCCCGCATGCGGCCAACCCTTCCGCCATCCCCGTGGTATACGGAGCTATCCCAGTCAACTCCGGAAAGTAATTGATTCCAACGATTTTGATCTTCACGACTCCACCTTCGTGTGGCCGCGCGGTGCCAGGATCGTGGCTGCTTCCGGGACATCACGGGTAACCAACGCAGTGGCGCCGACTGTCGCGCCGTCGGCGACGCGGACTCCACGCAGTATCGTCGCCCGCGTGGCGATCCACACCGAGTCTCCGATGAAGATCGGCGCATTGTCGAACTCCAATGTGGGGCTGAATCTGTCGTGGCCGCCGCTGCATAGCAGAACTGCTTGAGAGATGCAGGTATTCGATCCGATGACCACCGGCTCGGGGTTGATGATCCAGGTCGATTCACCAATCCAGGTGTCGTTTCCGATCTCCAATTTCCAGGGCCAGTCGATTTTGACGTCGTGTTTTATGAGTGTGCCGGTTCCGATTCGGGCACCGAACCCGCGCAGTACGAGTACTCGAAGCCGGTTAGGACACCACCACTGCATGGTGAGGGGCGAGACCAGCAGCCATAGCATGTGCACGGGCCATGGCACGCCCCTGGGACGGCCCTCACCGGTGAAGTCTCGCAGCGAGAAGCGCGCGCCCGGCGACGGGCGCAGATCTGATTCGCGTTGTTGAGTCATCGGGTTCTCCGCAACCATGCCTTTACCAGCAGCTTTCTTCAGCGGCGAACCTGAGAATTCGCCGGCGGTGCGGTGCCTTGGGATCGGTCGCATCCATGTTGTGATAACCGGTCGAGATTAGGCCGGCGATAACGAGGACGGCTCCGGTAGTCGTTCGAGCCGATTTAAGTGGTGCTGCGCCGGCCACGCTACACCGTTGCCCAGGCATGATGAGTCCGATACCAATCGACAGTGTCGGCGATTCCCTCGTCTAGGGAAATTCGAGCTTTCCAGCCGGTTTCACGCAAGAGACTGACGTCCAACAGCTTTCGCGGCGTGCCGTCGGGCTTACTCGTGTCCCAGCGTGTCTCTCCGGTGTAACCCACTGCGTGAGCGACTTTTTGGGCGAGCTCGAGAATTGTGAGATCGGTCCCGGTGCCGACGTTGACCTGGCTTGGCCCGTCGTAGTTTTCCAGCAGGTGCAGGCATGCCGAGGCCATGTCGTCAACGTGAAGAAATTCGCGCCGAGGCGTTCCACTGCCCCAGTTGGTGACAATCCGCTGACCAGAAGTCTTCGCGTCGTCATAGCGGCGGACCAATGCAGGCAACACGTGGGAGGTGTTCTCCGAGAAATTGTCGTTTGGCCCGTAGAGGTTCGTCGGCATTGCCGAGATCCAGGGAAGCTGATACTGGCGACGCACGGATTGGACATGGATGATTCCTGCGATCTTCGCGATCGCATATGCGTCGTTGGTCGGTTCGAGTGCGCCGGTAAGTAGGGAATCCTCAGTGATCGGCTGCGAGGCAAATTTGGGATAAATGCACGAAGACCCAAGGAATAAAAGGCGTTTCACCCGTTGACTGAGAGCCGCGTCTAGAACGTTGACCTGGATTTGCAGGTTTTCAGAGATGAAGTCGACAGGCATGGTGCTGTTGGCCAGGATCCCGCCGACCCGGGCCGCCGCCATAACGACGACCTGCGGCCTTGCTTCCCGGAAGAACGCGAACGTCGCACGCCGATCCGTCAGGTCGAGTTCCTCGTGTGTGCGGGTAAGGATGTTGGCGAAGCCCTGTGTCGCGAGGTAGCGACAAATCGCCGAGCCAACCATTCCCTGATGGCCGGCCACGAATACCGGTACGTTCCGGTCCAACGGATCGGGTGTAAATCGCTTGTCCCCCACGGCGGCTCAACTCCAGGCCAGCAGGACCGGCGTGTCGATCCGGGGGCTGCCGGCGCATTTCAGTTCCGCGATGTCCGCGTCGACCATGATCCGTGCCAGCTCCGGAGCCCTCACCGACGCCCGCCACCCGACAACTCGCTCCGCTTTGCTTGCGTCGCCGATTAACGCATCGACCTCCGTCGGCCTTAGATAGCGATCGTCGAGACGAACGTGTTCGGTCCAATCCAGATCCGCGTGGGCGAACGCCGCTTCCGCGAAGTCGCGAACCGTGTAGGCATCGCCGGTAGCCAGCACGTAGTCATCGGGCTCGTCCGCCTGCAACATCCGCCACATGCCTTCTACATACTCTGGTGCGTATCCCCAATCGCGAATGGCGTCAAGATTTCCCAGATAAACGTACTGGTCGAGCCCGGCCTTGATCCGGGCCACGGCGCGCGTGATCTTTCGAGTCACAAACGTTTCGCCACGGCGTGGCGACTCGTGATTGAACAATATTCCGTTAACCGTGAACATTCCATACGCTTCACGGTAGTTTCGCGTCATCCAATAGGCGTAGACCTTTGCCGCACCGTAGGGTGAACGCGGATAAAAGTCGGTTTGCTCGTTTTGCGGTGGCGGAGACGCCCCGAACATCTCCGAACTGGAGGCCTGATACAACCGGCAATTCACCTTGCCAATGCGGAGAGCCTCGAGGAGGCGGACCGAACCCAACCCGGTGATGTCGCCGGTGTGTTCGGGCTCGTCAAAGCTGACGCGAACATGGGACTGAGCTCCGAGGTTGTAGACCTCGTCGGGTTCGATTTTCGACAAGAGGGTGACGAGACGTGTGCCGTCGCTAAGGTCGCCATAGTGTAGGAACAGTCTGGCATCCGGTTGGTGAGGATCGACATAGAGATGGTCGATACGTTGGGTGTTGAAAGTGGACGCACGGCGGATCAGACCATGTACTTCGTACCCTTTTCGCAGCAGTAGCTCTGCCAGATACGAGCCATCTTGGCCGGTAATTCCGCAAATCAAGGCTTTTTTCATGAATTGTTCCTCAGCAGCCGAGTCTCCGCGGCGTCGTCAAACGGGATGTTGTCGGTCATTTAAACGGGCTCCCTCTCTGGCCAGCGCGGTCTTAAAGTTCGCTCGCACGCAACAAGATCCCGGCCCCAAGTTCCGAGATCGTATTGCCGCGGCGAGGGCGACTGAGGGCGCGAACGGCATCCGCCACAATGACCGCCATGAGTGTCGATGTGATGCCGCCGGCCTACGTGCCACGACCCCCGGCCGATACCAGGCGCCGGCGAGGGAGCGCCAGCACGTCGTGTGACATCGCCCAGCACTTTCGTCTTCCTTGCCGTGGGCGATCGAACAGCGAACCACCCGAAACCAGTTATCTAGATATCGGCAATATTACATACTTGTTGGATGGACGCAAGTAGAATCGAATGCGCGCAGTATTTAAGTGTTCGCAACCAGACATGCGGTTGGGAACCGTTGGCGGCGTCACGGAGTGGGCGCGCGGATCGCGATGCTGACGTCAGCTGGTCGTGCTCAGCGGTGCCGCGCCCCTGTGATGGACCCAGTGCTCTTACTCGCTCGTCCGGAACTTATGCGAGCAGCACACATGCTGTGTGGCGGACGGCTAACGGTGCATTGAGCGCGAGATGGTCCCGGCTCGAACAGCTTGCCACTTTCAATTCGGTTGGCGTAACAGGGAGAGACGCGCATCAGCCGTGGCTGAGGTGGGCCCGGATGGCAGAGATGGTGGCCGCGGTGGCGTCCGCGCTTCCGCCTCCAAAATGGGCGATACCGGCAAAGCCGTGCGTAAGTGCATCGAACTGCCGGTGATCGACCGTGACGCCGGCCGAGCGTAGGGCCACGGCGTATTCGTTACCCTCGTCGCGCAGTGGATCGAATCCTGCGGTGAGCACTAGAGCGGGGGCCAATCCAGATAAATCAGCGGCCCTCAACGGCGATACCCGTGCATCGTCGGCTGCAAGGCCCGTGCCACCCAGATACAGGTCTACGTTCCGCTCCTCCTGCAGCTTGGACAGAAAGAACCCGTCCGAGAACAAGGTGCGCGACCGGGTCTTCGCGGAGAGGTCGAGGACCGGATAGAGTAGCATTTGCAGCGTCGGCTGCGGAATACCCTCTTCGCGGCTACGCAGCGCAACGAGGGCTGCCAGGTTTCCGCCGGCGCTGTCACCGCCAACGCCGATTCGGGACGGGTCAGCGCCCAGTTCGGCGGCGTGTTCACGTGCCCATCGATAGGCCGCGACGCAGTCGTCGACCGCAGCCGGGGCCCTGTGTTCGGGTGCGAGCCGGTAGTCCACCGACAACACGTGTATCGCGGCGTCTCTGCAAATCATCCGACACAGTCCGTCGTGGGATTCGATGTCGCCCACAACAAAACCACCGCCGTGGAAGAAGAGAAGTAGCGGGGCCGCCTCCGCGACGGCCGGTCGATAGTGTCGCGCTCGAAGGGGGCTGTCGGGGCCGGGAATCGTGAGGTCGGTGGTGGGGACGGCTACGTGGGTGTTCATCGCCGCATGCGATTTCCGCATCAAGGCGCGGGCAACTTCCGGATCGCCATCAGCCGATCGACCGCCAGTACGCGTGCTTCGTTGGGCGATCAGTATCAACTGAAGCGTGGCGTCAAGAGTGTTGCCGTCGATGGTGATCCTTCTGCCGCCAGTCAGGAGGCGTTTCAGCCAGGGCGGAATCCACGGCATGACCTTGACACCGACGCCACGCGCGGCGTTTTTCACCGCGAGGGGGCAGGCTTTGGGCCGCTTGTGTGTTATGGCTGCCTCCGTGTGAACTGCGAAGTGACTTCCTCGGGCACTGTATTCGACCGCGGCATACGAGGCGGGCAGCAGCGACTAGGTCGGGTGCGCCCGCCCATGTTTATATACCGACAATCCACCTCAGTAGCGGATATTCATGCCATAAGATAGCATTGAAGCTCGTTAACAAACTAGTAGTCTCCAGCCGAGGTAGCGTCTCGGACTCGGACCAGGGATCTGACGGATACGCAAAGGTTGACAGCCGAAACATGACCAGCATTTCATCCTCAGACTCAACCGAATTGGGATACGGCATGCAGGCGCTGCAGCCGACACGACCCACGGGAACAACCGAACGTCTGCTCGCTGTGCTCTCTCGCTCTCGCCTGAGACCATCGACCATCGCAGATGAGACCGTCAGCCGGGTTATTCGGCTCAGCCTGCTGCGTGCCGAGCAAGGACCGAGGGCAGCGGTTTTGAAAGTAGCCCGCAGCGTGCCGGGAGCCGCGGAACTGCGCAGGCAGACGCGCGCGCTCGCCGAACTGGCCTTGCACCCAGGACTCGACGCAGAATGGCGCGAACTGCTGCCGCGGACCCTGACCTTCGACGAGCGCACCGATGCGACCGTGTCCGTGGAATCCTATCTGCCGGGGATAGGGCTGGCCGACGTGCTGGCGCGCTACCCGGATCGGGCCGAGGAGCTGACCGCTGCGGCCCTAAGCGCCATCGCACCGCTGCACCGGCGGACTGCCACGTTCGTGGTCGTCGACGACTTTTGCTTGCTACGGCAGTGGGTCATCGAACCACTCGCGTGCCTGACGGAGCTGTGCCGACGGCACGATCCCCGCCTAGTTCCCGAGGTGGACCGGCTCCAAACGATACTGCGGCAGGCCTTCGTCCGCCGACATATGCCGGTGAGCTGGACGCACGGCAACTACACCCCACGCAACGTTCGAGTGGCGGGCGTGCAGGGCCCAGTCACCGGCATTGTGGACTGGGGCGGGGCTGGGCCCAGCCGGCTGGCGCTGATCGATGAGTACCTGATGATCTTGACCGCGAGCTGCCAGGTGGAGCGAGCCGATCTAGGCACGGTCGTCACTGAGCGGCTACGGGCAGGCGGCCTCTCAGACCACGAGCGCAATGCATTGCGTGCCGCACGCGACCGATCGAACACGGACAGTGGCGACCGTGAACGCATCGATGAATGCGTCGACGAGCGCATTGCCATTCTGCTGACCTGGCTGCACCATGCTGTCGACTTGTGCCGCAAGCGGCCCACCGATCGAAACCACCACATCTGGGCCACCACCGTGGCTCCGGTGCTTAACTATGCCGCCGCCGTATTCGACTTCTTGGGCACATGCGACGGCTGAACGGCGTTCGTCTTTTAAGCTCAGTGACTCCAGTACGATCCGCAGGCTGGGTGTAACCCCATCACAGGTAGAACCCTTCTATCGTCGAGGACTCCGTCGCCTGATTGACGACAACACCAAGCACCAGTATGTCGATCGCCTTCATCGCGGCGACCAGTCGACATAGCGAAAGTGTCGTGTTAGCGATCGGCCGCACGACAAGTACCACGGCGTCCGCCGCGGAGAGCGCCAGTTGGGCATCGATCGACTCGTGGAACGCAGGTGTGTCGATCAGGATGACGTCGCTCTCGAGGAGCAAGGTGTCGCGACCGCGGATCTCGGTAGCCAGCGCTGCTGTTGAGCACGACACGGTTGTCACCGGATCGGTTCGGTTGCCCGTCTTCGCTAAAGCAGATCCCGCAACAACCGGCTTGGCCTCCAAGTCCCGGTTGGGCGCGTCCAAACTCACGACACCTGCCGCACGTCCACGTTCGGCGAACGCTCGCGCAAGCGCCCGCGTCGCAACAGTGCTTCCGTCTCCGCGATGGCCGGCCACAACCGCGACGACGGGTGGGATTTCGGCTTTGATTCTGGGTATACGCTGCAGCACGGAGTCGACATTGAGGCTGAGTCGCAATGCCGCCTGTTTGAATTCCTCGGATTCTTCGAATGCTTGGCCGACGTCGCCATTGGAACCGAGCGCTCGGGTTTTGGGCAGCTTGCCGATGATGTCACATCCGGTGATTTCCTCGACCTGGCGTCGCGACCTCACCTTGTTGTCGAAGCGTTCAAGGAACCAGATGACGCTGGTCGCAATGAGCAGGGCCATGGTGAGAGCCGCGAACGCGACCATCGACGTCGGATATCCAGAAACCTTGGCGCTGGCCGGATCCGCCCTTGTCACCACCTTAACCAGGGGCCCAACTCTCGGGTCACCCGCGACGTTTTCGATTTTGGCGATGTAGGAGGCCAGGACGTCGCCGTATCCGTTGGCGATATTGGCCGCGTGCTGAGCATTGTTATCGGTGATTGAAACATCGATCAGCACCGTGCTTTTCACCGGGGTCGCTGAAACTTTGGACGCAAGCTGTTGTGCCGTGATATTCAGGCCAAGCTTATCGACCACCATTTGTGCCAGCTCTTCGCTGTGAAACATCTTGACGTATGTTTGCGCCCTCTGCCGGGAGAACAGATCGCCCTGGTATGCACCCACGGACGTCTTCACATCCGGGGCCCGGAGGAACAACTCGGTGGTCGCAACGTAATTCTTTTCGGCGCTGACATGGTAAACCGTCACACCAAGTACGGCGACGGCCAGGCACGCAAACACGATCGGCCATCGCTGCCGGAACCTCGTCCAGCCTCTTGTCAATAGCTCCATTGTTCTCCGCTCGCGTTGTTTGACAGACTCATGCAGGTTCACGTCGGGGATCGAACTGCGGCATCTCGACATGCTTTGTGAACTCCCGATCGGCAACAATCACCCGTCCCAGGCACGTGCCCTGGGCTAAGCCGAGCAGCCTTTCGCTTTCCCGGAGCTCCGCCGCGGCGGTTTGCGGCACCGGGTCGACCAGGATCGATGCGCCGACTTGGCTCGCCACGTCGACGGCATCGGCCGACTCCAGTACCGCCGGGCCGACCACGATGACATACCGGTAAAGACGGGACAGGTCGATCAGAAGGTTGCGCATCTTCGAGCCGGTAAGTTCTTTTGTCGGATTTGCCGGCGCGGTGCCCGCCGGAATCCAGCCGATTCCGCTCTGCTCGTCCGACTGGATGGCCGAGTCCAGAGCCAACGGTGTGCAGAGTAGGTCGCCCAGGCCGACGGTCGAGTCGTCGTGTCGGGCGGTGAAATCGGCGCATACAACGACGGTGGGCGATCCTGCTTCCGTGAAGGCGGTCGCGATTAACGCGGCGAGAATGCTGGTCGCCGGGGTGGCCCGGGGCGATGTGATCACGAACGAGTGAGCTTCGGCCTCAGTTAGGCGGTTGGCAATTTCCAAGCGAAGCAGCTTGGCGTCGTGGTGGACCTCGTCGAGAGTTAGGTGGTCCTCGGCATTGAGCACACCGAGCACTCCCGGGAGTTCACCGGTACGGGTGCCGTCGCCCCGGAATCGCACTAGCTCCGGGCTTTCTCGCCGGGCGGCATACACGGCGAGCCAGGCCAACCCCAACAGGAACCCGATGATCGCTCCGCACGCGATGTTCGGCAGTGTTCGCGGCGAGAGGGGATATGACGGAACGGACGCCGGTTCGGTGAGCACCGGTTGAACCGGAGACACAGTGGTATAGGGCGGGCGCTCGAGTTCTTTGATGACGTCGATGGTTTGCTGCGCAGTCGCATCGGCGATCATCGCCGCCTTCACCGGGGAGGCGTCTTGGGCCAGCACTTCTAATACCACCGTGTCGGGGACCATGCGGCCGGTTACCTTCTTGGCGAGGTCTTCCCCGGACTGGCCCAGCCGCAATCGTTCCTTAACGCGGTCAGTGACCAGCGGTGTTGACACCAGCCGTGCGTAGCTCCCCATGCGCTGCTGGCTGAATTCGTCACCGTATGTCTGCGAGTTTTGCGTGGCGTAGCCCCCACCCGCATCCCCCGCTGTTTCATCGGGGATAACCGCGGTGGAGTCGTTCCAGTACGGCGTCGCGATGACAATCTTCGTGGTTGCCTCATAGACCACCGGCAGCATCAAGTTGATCAGGCCGGCAGCGGCAGCGCCCAATAAGGTCCATGTGATCAGCACCAAGGATTTGCTGCGCATGAGGGCGAGCAACGCGACCATATCCGTCATGATCCGAACCCCATTAGCTTCAGGTTCTCGATGATCTTGTTGGCGCAGTAGGTCTCACCGTTGCCGTTGAGGTGGGTGCCGTCCTGCCCCAGCAGTGGCTTCACATCGATGTCGCGATACCAGCCCTGCGCCACGGGATCGATCACGTACGCGCCCACGCTTTCGGCCGTGCGGCGAAGTCCGTCCGCCACGGCGGGATAGTTTGCTGTCTCATCCGCCGTGGCGGAGGCGGGAAGCATGATTACGATCTTGGCCTTCGGCCAGTCCGAGCGAACCTTCCTGATGTACTCATCGGCTGCCGCCACCACCGGCTCCGGTGGTTCGCCAAGGTCATTTCGACCGCCGTCGATGAGGACGTAGTCGACGCGGTAGGTCGCCACATCGCCATCGAGGCGATCAATGAACGGGACGCGCTCAGGATTGTGCATGTCGACGCTGCGGACAAAGCCGGTCCCGTCTCGGCCATCGAGGGCCAAACTCCAGCCCATGCGGTCGGCGACCAAATCGGGATAGATGATGGCATACGAGTCGCGGACGACGAGCAACGTGGGCTTGTAGTCGAACATCATTGAGGCCAACGGCGCGACGTGGTGAGGTTCGGCTTGGCCGTGCGGGGGCTCGGTGCTGCGCAACCCGTAGTAGGCCAGGCCGACGACAGTCGACGCCAACACCGCGACGACAGTCACATTGATTGCGCGGCGTGCGCCGCGCAGCGTGTTACGCGCAGACATAATCGGCCCTTAGCTGCTCCCCGCCCAACCCGGGCAGTAGTTCGGGGACGACGTCGGGCGCACGAGGTCGCGCCTTTGGCTTCTTTCGCTGCGAAACGAAAGCTGAGAACGCCAGCGTGGCACACAGGGTAGTAGTGGCCTGCAAAAACGAGCCGCGCAGCAGAATCATCAAGTAGAACGGCAGAATGCATCCAAGCAGACCTGGCATTCGGTAGAGGTTGAGTTCAGCGTTCAATCGGGTGTCCCAGCGATGCAGGGCGAAGCCCAGGGCGAACATTCCGACGGCGAGCACCACCCAGCTACCATTCAGATAGAACTCGATCCACAAGGGTGCAGATAAATTAGTGAAGAAGTAGCCGCGCCCCTCAGCGATGTATTCCCCCGTGTCCTCCGGTTTGGCGGTCCACAAAGTCCTTGGCACCCAAAAAAGCAGCACACCGGAGAATTGCTTCAAAGGCACAATTCCGTCCCGCGCGGCAACCAGATATCCGTTCATCAATTGCGCGAAGGAGTCGTAATCACCTGTCAGCAGCGACTGGATGGGATTCGTCGACTTCAGCTGACCCTCGCTGCTGCCGCGGAATGCGTCGGCGAGCGGGAAGATCAGGAGCATCCCGACCAGAAACCCGCACGCGGTAAAGCGGAAACGCTGCCTTGTAGCAAATAGTCCAAACGCGGTGGCAACGGAAAGGAATGCCGTGCCAAAGTAGTAACGCGGGTTGGATATCGGGTTCATAACGACGGCCAGGAAAATACCTACGATGACGAGCAGCACCATGTTGCTGCGCATGACAATTGAGGAGATATTCTCGCCCCTCATACGTGCGCTCTTCGCTTCTCACGGACGCGTATCAGCGCTAGAAAGGCTACCAGCGGTGCCGTCGCAGCAGCCCCTCGCATGATCGGGAATGTGGCGGATTGCCCCCAGGCATCGTTTTGGCCCATAGCTACTTCCGTACGGCTCTGCAGAAAGATGGTCCAGCCGAGGTGTGAGAGGAAGTAGATGTCGATGACAATGGCAATCACGGAAAGCGCAATGGTGCGTGGGTAATTGATGGTTAATACCTGTTTGACGACGTCATAGGTGCGCTCGGCGTTCCGACGTCGCCGCAATGACCCGACGCTGTCAAAACCGGCCCCGGCGAGGAATGCGCCACATCCGACGAGGACGATCAGCCCGGCCGCGGCGACGTAGGTGCCGTCGATGCGGGGAACGGTGAGGGGCCAAAAGTCTAGTCGAAGCTGAGCCAAGGGGGCCAAGCCCAGAAAACTGTAGCTGTATCACCAGAACATCATTTCGAACAGCCGCTGTTCACCCTTGCCTATCAACAAGGCGAACCGTGCGGCGGAGATCGCTATCACCGGAAGTGACCACAACCAGGACGCGTGGGTGGGGATTCCGGTGGCGCGGATGATCGCTACGGGGGTGACCACTGCCATCATGGCAAAAACGAACAGCGCGATAAGCGCCCCGTTCACCTGTGTCGTCTCACCCAGGCGCAGCCTTGTCGCGAGTGGCAGCGGTCTTGGCATGCCGACCTGCACAAGGTCGTTGGGGGCGGCGACAGCCCCCGCTGCATGCGACGAATACGGTGCCACCCGCTGGCGGCGGTCCGGTCTCGAGGGGCCGGTCGGCGTGGCCCACGGCTTGAACCGGAGCAGTGCCAACGCCGTGACGAACGTGGTCGCTGTCACGAGACCAACCGCGACCCCCACCGCCGTTCGGAAAAGCGCCGCACCGCCGAGTGCCGTCACGACCATGACCAGCGCGTAACTGGCCTTGAGCATGAGCGCATCAGCGCTTCGATTGGAGGTTAGCAGCCAGATTGGCAGCGCAATGATCCACGCTCCAATGGCATATCCAAAGGCGACGACGGAAATGATCGCTCGCGTCGCTTCGAATGTGGGGCCGAGCACAAGTTCACCGACAGTGCCAGGTAGGAGGGCCAGCACCAGGCCAAGAAGGATTGTCGCTGACGTCGAGACCAGAGTGATTCGGGCCAGAGAGCTCCACGTCTGCGCCGGTGGCATGTTTAGGCGCTTGCTCTCTGCGATCACCCCCGATTGAATCGCACTCACCACGATGGCCACGGGTGCCAGCAATGCCGTGGCGCCGCGCAGTGCGGCGGTGGCCCCGGGACTCAAAACGACAGCGGTGAAGAGCAGCACCGCGAACGCTGTCGTTTGCTGGAGGCCGGAGTCGATGCCGTACCGTGCTCGATCCCTCCAGCCCTTGGCAATCCAAGCCGGGGACTGTCTCAGCCGCGGGGCAATGCGAACAGCAATCAGCATGCCGACCAACGCAAGAACGGTAAGGGCGGTCCATCCACCGATGAGGTAACTGGTGGTTGCCACCGGCAAGTGCAGCCATGCCGCCACCAACAGCGCTGCCGAACCGGCAAAAAACACGCCGTCCCAGCGGGTCGCAACGCGGGGACGGCCTTCGGCGATGGCCACTTGTCGTAGAACATCTTTCACAAGCACGAACGGTGTCGCAACAATGACAATATTGCCGGCAGACGGATTCCTGACCCCTGAACCGCCCACATGACACTCGCGACGATGGGACTGACCAGTAGGGCACTGGTGAACGCGAACGAGCCCTCCCGCCGGATGTCAGATGGGCGCGTCCCGCCATCAACAGCAGCGGTGTGCCCAACACACCACGAAGGACGCCGATGGCCGCGGCGAGCAGCGTCAAAAGCAGGGCGACCTGGCCGAAATTCTGGGCAACGGTCACCACCGCGACGGCATAGATGACCAGGCCGTTGCTGAGACCAGAGAAGACCTGGTGGGCGCCGCTCGAGACGGCGCGAACCTTGCTCATCGACGAACCTTCGGTCATGGCTCAGTCCCTCTTGCCCGTGGCCCAGATTCTCTCGAAAGCTCCGATCGAGTCGGTGGCTCCGTGGTTCGAGAAGAGCTCGAACGTGGCGAAAGTTCCTTGCCACTCCGAAAAGCGCGGATCTGTCACGATTCTGTGAGTTCCGGGCAAGTCCACGGTGACTTGAGCGCCGTCGATGGTCAGGTGTGCCTCGTAGACAGTTTGTCCGTCTTCGCGCAGTGGTTGTGGAAAACTATCGGCCGCGACCACCTCCACTGGTGCGTTGTCAGTCCGCACGACGCTGATGTTCCAGTTGATCGGTGTCACCACCAAGTGAATCGGCACCGATCCGGTTACCGGTGGAAAGTGTTTCTTGATGCCTCGCGACACCGTAAGGCCGATTGCGCCAAACAGTTCGTACCGGATCCGGGCCGGAAATACAAACCGCGCACCCATACCCTTTACCGACGAACCGAGGTCGGGGCGAACTGAAGAACGCGGTGGTGGTCCCTTGCGTTGTGGGTTGGTAGCTCAACCTACCGTGCTGAATTCTGAGTTGGTCGCCTGGGTTAACTAACCACCATGGTCGTAGGCTGGCCGCCGTCGAAATAGTCCGGCGCCGGCCCGT
>CAVSSC010000042.1:0-14502 GCA_963730415.1 uncultured Actinomycetota bacterium
GCGATGCCCAGCTCGACGGCGGATCGCGCCAGCATCTCCCGGTAACGTTCCCCCTGAGCCGCTCGGACCTTGGGGTGGGTCTCACCGGCGATGAGATACGTCGGCATCGGGGTCAGGTCACCGAGTCTGGCCATCGCCGCGATGCCGTGCTCGAGGCCCTTGCCAGGCCCGACCAATCCCCAGCTCAGCACCAGCGGCTTGTCATGGCGGCGCTGCTCACCGGTGCCGGGCTCGGTCCAGGCGCCGTGGGGGATCACCAGGACCCGCTTCGGATCGTTGATCGCGTAGTTGCCGAGCCGGAAACGCGCCGCCTCGGTCTGCGTAACCGTCACATCGGCCAGCCCGATGACCTCCTCGAGCACCGCACGCTGGTGCGCGGTGGGATCGGCCAGGACGGTGTGGAGCACCACGATGCGAGGGGTCGTCGTCGTCCGCAGCAGGTCAAGGACCTCGTCGCCGTCGGGTCCCCCGTAGATCCCGTACTCGTGCTGGAGGATGACGAGGTCGACATCCTCGACGGTGTCGCGCACCTGATCAAACGACGCCGCGTCGCCGGCGATCCAGTCGACCGTGGCTTGCGCCGCGCCGCCGGTCGGTTCGTTCGGCTGGATGAGGCGGACGACCACGGGTTCGACCGCGCGGCCCGCGTGGCTGATCGAACGCACCATCGACTCGGTGAACGTCGCCAGGCCGCACTGTGTCGGCGGAAAAGTCCCCACGAAGGCGATGCGAAGCGCCGCTTCCCGGTCGGCATCGCCGCTTCTCAACGGCACGGGCAATCGGGTCAACACCACGTCACGCTCCATTTCCGTCCGCCTGTCCTGCATCCTGGCGGTCGATGTGACGTGGGACCAGGGACAAAGGTCCCGACAATTGACTCCCTATCATAGTAGCCCGCCGACGAGCTCCACCCGCGGGCCGCCGATACTCTCCACTATTGGGGTGCGAGTCGTGACTGACGCCGTCATTCGCCTCCAGAACCCTGCGCACTAACTCCTACGGCGCGGCCGGTCCGCTGTCGCCTTGAGCGCTCGTTCGATAATCGGCGTCAGGTGCCGCTCAAGCGAGAGTGGTTGCTCGTGTCAACCAACCACTACCACGCTTCATCATGAAGACCCGGCACGCGTCATCCGATGAATCGATGGACGGAAGGATTCGAAGTGATGAGCGACCAACTCGGTATCGGCGTTATCGGTTGTGGCGGCTTCGGGCTGTTCGCGCTGCAGCAGTTCGGGCAGGTTCCTGGAGTGCGGCTGGTTGGAATGGCGAGCACCGCGCGGGCGGCCGCCCTGGCAGCGGCGCAGCGTTATGGGCTCGAGGACGTCATCGATGTCGATCGCCTACTCGAATTACCGGCGGTCGATTTGGTCTACATTTCCACGCCGCCGTTTCTGCATTACGAGCAATCCAAGCTGGCACTCGCAGCGGGCAAACACGTCATTTGCGAGAAGCCGCTCGCGCTGACGGTCGAACAAGCGGACGAACTGGTGGGGCTCGCGCGGCGACAGGACCAGTTGCTCGTCGCGAACCTGATGCAGCGGTACAACCCGTTGTTCGACATCGTCGGCCAGGTCATCGATCGCCAGCCGCTTGGCGACTTCCTGCACGGCTACTTTGAGAACTACGCCTCCGACGAGAATCTTCCGCCGGAGCATTGGTTCTGGGATCGTGAAAAGAGCGGCGGAATCTTTGTCGAGCATGGCGTGCATTTCTTCGACATGCTGACGGGTTGGCTGGGCGCCGGTGAAGTCGTTTCCGCACAGGCCAGTCGCAGGTCCGACGGCTGCGAGGACCAGGTGCAATGCACGGTGCGCTACCCGAGCGGCGCGCATTTCAATTTTTACCACGGCTTTCATCAGCCGGGGCGTTTGGATCGCCAGGAGCTTCGACTCGTCTTCGAACGCGGCGACATGCTGCTGCAAGGTTGGGTGCCAACGAGCGTCCGCATTCATGCGGTGGCCAATGAGTCGCAGACGCGCGAACTGAGCGAACTATTTCCCCACGCGCGGATCGACGTGCTGATGACTTATGGCCCGCGCGATCGCGCGTTCTATTCGCACGGACATCAGCACGACGTCTATCAACAGTTCGAGCTCCACTGGGAAGGTCTGCAGAAGATGCCGCTGTACTGCGAACTGCTGCGTCGCATGATGACAGATCAGGCGGCGTGGATTCGCGATCGCGGGCACCAGCGAAAGGTCAACGAGCAGAACGGCCGCGACTCGGTCGCGATGGCCTGCGCGGCCGATGCGCTCGCGCGCCATCCAAGCGCGTAAGGCATGGAGACCGGGCATCGCGGTGCGTGCGTGATGGTGCCGGCCGCCCTTCACTCGGGAGTGAGATCCAACGCCCGCCGTCGGCGAGCTGGTGCGCTCGACCGACCATCACGGATGGCCTCAGCCGCCGATGCTGATCGTGATCCCGCCGCTGGAGACCCAGGGCCCTCCAAGGAATGGTCAGTTGTTGGTGGCTGTGACGCCGGGGGAGGTGCTGATCTGTACGTTTCCCGGATTTTCACATTGAGTGGTCGTCGGTGTTGTGTTTGTGCATCGGGCAACGGCGGCAGCGGTGGGTGCGTAAACCATTCCCACGATGGTGCCCGCCGCCAGTAGCGGTACCAGGTTATTCCAGCTCCGGGGCGCGTAATTCGCGGTAGGCGACCATGCTGGGCGCTGGCTGCTGTGCCCTGCGCTTCAGGGCGATCAGTTACGTACCAGGTGCTGTTCTTCTGCGATCTGCGCCGATCGGACTATGGTCCGGCCCCTGACGCCGGCGTCTGGCTACGAGTGGTAGGGCTCGGCGCTGACCAGCGTCACCTTGACGGTGTTGCCGTTGGGCACGGTGTAGGTGCGGGTCTCGCCGACCTTGGCGTCGAGCAGCGCGCTGCCCAGCGGTGAGTTCGGCGAGTACACCTCGAGCTTGCCATCGCTGACACCCTCCTGGCGGGTGGCGATGAGGAACGTCTCGGTGTCGGACTCGTCGCCGTTGTAGTAGACCTTCACCACCGAACCGGGCAGTGCCACACCGGACTGCGTGGGTGCCTCGCCGACCTTGGCGTTGTTGAGCAGCTCCTGGAGCTGACGGATGCGCGCCTCCTGCTGGCCCTGCTCCTCGCGGGCGGCGTCGTAGCCGCTGTTCTCGCGCAGATCACCCTCTTCGCGGCGGTCGTTGATCTCCGCGGCGATGATCGGTCGGTTAGCGATCAGCTGGTCGAGCTCCGCTTTGAGCCGGTCATGTGACTCCTGGGTCAACCAGGTCACCTGAGTGCCGGTCATCTCGTCGCGCTCCTCATATTGTTGGTTCCACGATGTTCGCGTTGGCAGTCTGTCTCGCTGCCGGGAGCATCCGGCTTTGCCGCGTGTATTGCCGTCTCAGAGCCGCGACCGAACGCGCTAATATATCAGGCATCTTCTGCACGGGTCGTGTTCTAGGGTCGCAAAGATCCCTAATCCCATGGCATGGTCTTCGAGTCGGCGCTTATCCGGTGGCCTCGCGGATGTACTCGCCGATCTGCCGCAGCGATCGAGTGGCCTCCGGCACCACCGGCGCACACAGCTGGAAATCGTGCACCTGGCCGGGCCAGACGCGCACCTCGGCGGGCACTCCGACGGCTGCCAGCCGGCGTGCCGCCAACCGCGCATCGTACAGCAGCACCTCCGAGCCGGACACGTGAATCAGCGTGCGCGGCAGCCCCGGCTCGACGCGGTCCAGCGGTTCGAAGACCTCCTCGGGCTCCCCGTCGACGACCCGGCGCGCGGCGGCCTTCGCGATCAGCTTCACCAGCGCGTCGAACGCCTTGGGCGGGAACATCGCATCGCTGCCGATGTTAGGGTGCGCCTGCTTGGGATCCATCTCCAGCTGCATCAGCGGCGACATCACCACCAGGGCGGCCGGCTCCTCGCCCCCAGCCAGGAGGCGTTCGGCCAGCGCCAGCGCCAGGTAGCCGCCCGCCGAGTCTCCGGCCAGCACGATCTGGTCGGGCTCGTAGCCCTGGTTGCGCAGCCAACGCCACCCGTCGTAACAGTCCTCATTGGCTTGTCCCACCGAGTGTTTCGGGATCATCCGGTAGTTCGGCACCAGCACCGGCGCGTCGGCGTAGTGCGAAATCATCGTCGTCAACCGGCCGTGCGAATGGACCCCGCAGGTCAAAAACGCGCCGCCGTGCATGTACAGCACGATGCGGCGGGTGCCGTCAGCCGGCAGCACGCCCTTGGCCCGGACGAGCTGCGCGGTGCAGTTCGGCAAACCGATGGTGGCGCGGACGGTGCCGGGGATGGGCAGCAGCGCCCGCGAGGCAAAGTCGATGATGCCCCATGGCCAGGGCAGATGCGGCACGTGGCTGCCGATTGCCAGCGTCGGACGGACGATGAGCCGAGCACCCAGCCAGGCCAGCCGACCCGCGATGCTCGGACCATCCTCAATCACCTCGACCGGAGCGCCGTCGCTGACCGGATACCTGCACAGTTTCAGCGCCCTAGCCGCGCCGATGCGCGGCCGGGGCGAATCCAAGACCGTAACGGATGCGGTCATGTCAACACTCCTACGTCGTTGTAGGCCGGGGTGGACTCACGATCTCGACGTCAATCCCCGTCATTTAGCTTGACGTCTCAACTACTTAAAACGATCAACGACCGCGATTTGATCCGAGATGCATGGGACATGCCCGCAACAGGCCTCCTCACCACCAGAAACTTCTGACGACGAGCCTCTAGCGACAAGCCCGCCAGGTCGTTGTGCCAGAGCATCACCGCGCCGTAGTCCGGGCAGCCATCGGGAGGCGCGCACTGATCGAGCAGTGCTTCGCCGGGCTTGCGGAGAAGGTTCTTGGACCACGGATCGTCATCGAGGTTCATGACGTCCTATCCCCTGGCAAACCCGTCGTCGGCGGTCAACGGGGGACGGCTTGAGATGGTTTCGGCTGGTCGGACTCCTTTGAGAGTCATTGCGGAACAACGAAATTCACCTGATAGCTGACTGGGGTCAAGTGGTCGCAGGTTCAAATCCGGTCAGCCCGACACAGATAGGAGCAGGTCAGCGGGAGCGGGGTCCCGACATCTGCAGGGCGGCCCACTTGGCAAGGTGCGGGCGCTCTATCTTGGAGTTGTGGCGCGCATTCACCGGCAGCCTGCGCTTGAAGAGGATGGCATGGATCTTGTTTGCCATTTCGGAATCTGCAGCCCGCGCGGGAGGCCGTCCTGCGCCTCTCCGGGGAACCCGACGTCGAATGAACGCATCGATCGGCTCGCCGTGGTCCGCCGGGGCGTGTCAGCGGCGTCGTTTTGCCAGGAACCGGCGGAGCCGGGCCAGCGGCCAGGTGTTGATCACCTCGTCGGCTCCCACCCAGCCACGCTGGCCGACGGCGACGCCGTAACGGGTGTAGTCCAGATGCGGGACTGCATGAGCATCGGTGTCGATCGCGAAGGCGACCAGGACATCGAAGCCGGCGAGGAAGTCGTCGTCCCAGTCCAGGGAGCCGTCCGCGGCGATATTCAGTTCGGAGCCGTGCAACACCGCGATCCGGTGGCGGCGGGCCGCCCGGGCGCGACGATCAACATAGGGCATCAAAACCTCCTCGCGGACCCATCCAGAGTCACCGCCCTATGAGAGGAGGCATTAGGCCCTGATGTCGCCGGTCTGAGGATCTTTGGCCCTCAGCCGATCCGGATGCTCAACCGTGGGTTCGCTCGCTACGGGTGGACTACCAGTAGATCGTCGGATCCCGCCACGACGTGGGTCCCGAACCGGCGGCTGATGTGCTCGATCGTGGCGCGCAGCCATTCCGCGTCGGTGCGCGCAACGCGCTCGAGTCGCATCCGCCGCACGCGCAGCGGAACTATCTGCAGCGCGGCCAGGTCAGCGCGGCCGGGATCGATCGAGATCAGATAGAGCAGTCGCAGGTCGGGGCGGTAGGACTCGTGGCCGCCGATGCCTTCGTAGTCGTCGATGACGTCGCCGCAGCCGTACAGGATCGGTCTGCCACGGTAAATCTCGATCGGCCGGGGATGGTGTGAGGAATGCCCGTGCACGATGTCGATGCCGGCGTCGATCAACCGGTGCGCGAACTGGATTTCGCTCAATCCCACACCGTAGCCCCAATTGGATCCCCAATGCACCGACACGATCGCGACATCGCCGGTGCGCTTGTGCGCCAGGACCTTTGCCGCGACGTCGTCGGCGCCAGCACGGGCCGACGGATCCCAGATCAACCACACGCCAGGGGTATCGCGGTGCGCCGCCCACGATTCGGGAACCCCACTGGATTTCGTGGCAACCGAGCCGATGACCACGCGGTGTTCACCGTGGCAGGTCACCGCTGCCGGGCGTTGTGCGGTTTCCAGATCAGCTCCCGCCCCGATACCGCAGATACCCGCCGAGGTGAGAGCGTCGAGGGTGTCGGCAAGCCCACGGCGGCCGAAGTCGAGAATGTGGTTGTTGGCCAGGGCGCAGACGTCGGGCCGGATCGCGGTCAGTGCCGCGAGATTGTCCGGGTGCATCCGGTAGTGAATAGCTTTGCGGTCGGCGAATTCACCATCGGCGGTGATCGTGGTCTCCAGGTTGATCAGCCGAACGTCGGGAGCAAGGTCCTCGAGGATCGCCGGCACGTCACCCCAGGGCCACCTCCAGTCGACGGGACGGGGGATCGGACCGTTGGCCCGTTCGGCCAGTCCGACATAGCGGCGGGCATCATCGACATAGGGCTCACGCAATGCCGGGTTCCCCGGATGCGCAAGAATCTGATCGACGCCGCGACCGAGCATGACGTCACCGCCCAGCAGCACCGTCGCCGCTTCAGAATCACCGGCCACGTTCAACCCCCCGCCACGACAACCGACACCCTTCACCACGAGCAGTACTCGGATCTTCCCGCCGGAATCCTCCCGAGAGCGGAATACCCAGGTTACGACGGTAGGTCGACCAGGCGTGCCAGGCAGGCGGTTATGTCGAAATGACGGCGATGGCATTGTCGCCCCTGACGGCGGTGCCCGGGGGCTAGGATCAGCGGACGACAGCCCGGCCGCGGCCATTCGAAGATCGCCGGCAGATCCGCGCGCCACAACACCGCACGCAACTCACCCAACGGCACGGCCCGCACCCGCACCCGCACCCGCACCCGCACGGATAAACCCTCATGGCACGAGGCGACCGATCGCTGAAGAATCGCGTCACACGGCAGCTGGTACGAGCGCAGTCGAGCGGCCACATGCCCTCGCCGCCCCTGATCATGTTTTCGAACCGATTCTCGTCACATCGGAGTAGGCCGTCATCGGCTCGAACGACTGCCCCTCGCAGTGGGGCCTCTGGCTACGCCCGGCCGACCGGGCGAGTGCCAGAGCGTGATTCAGGAGACCACCTACTGGTCGGCCACCGGCAGTGATTGACCTGCAGGCCGGCGCGGCCCCCGGCGGGCAGGGCTGGCGGCGGGCGCGGACGCTGCTGGCCGGCCCGTTGGGACCGTTGGTGGGCGGGCAGAGTCTCGGGCAATTCGCCGACGCGCTGGCCCAGATCACATTCGCGCAGTTCGTGTTGTTCGACATCGCGCACGGCGCGACTCCGGCCCGAATCGCCGCGGTGCTTGCGGTGACCCTGCTCCCGTTCAGCGTGGTCGGGCCGGCCGCGGGCGTCGTGATCGACCGTTGGGATCGACGCCGCACCCTGATCGTGGTGTCCGCGCTGCGGGCTGCGCTGGCCATCGCCGGGATCGCGACGATCGCGACTACCGCGGCCTATATCGGGGTGCTGGTTCTACTGTCCTCGTCCCGGTTCGTGCTAGCGGCCAAGGGTGCCGCGCTGCCCCGAACGGTCCCCCACGCCCACCTGGTCATCGGCAACGCCGTGTCCTCCCTGGCCGGGATGACCGCTTCTTTCCTCGGCGCGGTTGGCGGGGCGCTGATCGTCGGCCGGTCGACCGCGACGGGATTCTCACTGGCCGCGATCTTCTATCTGGCAGCAGCCGTCGTGTTCACCCGGCTGCCAGACGTCGGTGGCCGACAGCAGGTGATGGTGCTGTCCCGGTTGCGACGCCTTGCCGGGGAACTCGCCGAGGGGGTGCGCACCGCGGCGGGCATCCCCGCTCTCCGCTGGCCCCTGCTGGCCGTCGCGGCCCACCGGTTGCTCCTGGGGGCCGGTTTCGTGGTCTTGGTGCTGATCGCCGATGCCCGTTATCACCTGCAGATCTCGGGGTATGGCGTGGCGCTGGGCGCAACGGGGCTGGCTGCGTTCGCCGGAACGTTGGCCGCGCCGCCGTTGGCGCGCCGGTACTCCCCCGGTGTACTAGTGCCCGCCGCGTTCCTGCCGGCCGGCGCCGCGGCCTACGTCGGCGGCCTGTTCCCGTCGTTGGTTGTGCTGGTGTGCTGCGTGAGCGTGGTGGCCTTCGCTTTCCAGATACTGAAGATCTCCGTGGACGCGTTGGTCGGCGGCACCGCCCCTGACGCGGTGCGCGGTCGCGTGTTTGCCGTCTACGACGTGCTGTACAACGTAGCGTTCGTCGTCGCCGGACTGGCCATGGTCCCGCTGTGGCGGGTCGGCCGGGAGCGTTTGTTTCTGTGGCTGATCTCGGCCGGTTTCGTCCTCGGCTGGGTGCTGGTCGGCGTGGCGATGCTCGGCTGGAGGTGGCGGCGATCCCCGCGCCAACGGCGCTTTTCCGGGCGCGCAGCGGCGTTGGTTGTCGGCGCGTTGCCCGTGCTTGCCTTTCCCGCGCCGTCCTGGTGGTGGCTCGCGTGGGCCGGCGTCGTCCCGCTGCTGCTGGTGGTGCGCGCCGCCCCGACCGCGCGGGAGGGTGGTGTGCGGGCGTGGGTTGGTCTTGCCGGGTTCGTGCTGTCCACGCAGTATTGGCTGCTGCCCGCTACCGGCCCGCTGCTGGCAGTGATGGCCGCGGGCATCGGCGCGTTATGGGTGCCATGGGGGTGGGCCACGCAGCGACTGTTGTCGGGCCCGGTCACCACTGGCCGCATGTTGGCTGCGGTGACGGTGTTGCCCAGTGCCTGGGTGATGGCCGAGGCGGTGCGGTCCTGGCAAAGCCTGGGCGGCCCGTGGGCGTTGCTGGGCGGGTCGCAGTGGAACCAGCCCGCCACACTGGCCTCGGCCTCACTCGGCGGGGTATGGCTGACGAGTTTCCTTCTCGTCGCGGTGAACACCGCGATCGCGGGCGTGATCCTGGGACGGGGCATGTCCGTTCGGATTCTCGCACTGGGGGTTGCGCTTGGATGTGCCGGAATCGGCCCGGCATGGTTCCTGCTGGGACCTGCACCTCCGGTCGGTTCGACGGTACGGGTGGCGTTGGTGCAGCCGGGCGACATCGCCGACTCCGCGCGCCGTCAGGCGGCCGGCGCCGCCCTCACCGCGACCCTGGCGGGCCAGCGGGCGGACCTGGTCGTCTGGGGAGAGAGCAGCGTTGGAGTCGATCTCGCCAGCCACCCCGACGCCGCGGAGAACCTGGCGCAGCTGTCCCGGCGGGTCGGCGCGGACCTGCTGGTCAACGTCGACGCACCCGCTGCGACCGGGGGAATCTACAAGTCGTCCGTCCTCATCGGACCGAACGGGCCGGTGGGCGCCTACCGGAAAGTCCGGCTGGTGCCCTTCGGCGAGTACGTGCCCCTGCGCCCGCTGCTCGGCTGGGTAACCGCCCATACCAAGGCGGCAGCCGAGGACCGGCGGCGCGGCGGCGCACAGGAGGTACTGCACGCCGGCTCGCTCACCATCGGACCGTTGATCAGCTTCGAAGCGACCTTCTCCGACCTCCCCCGCCGCGCGGTGCAACTCGGCGCCCAGATGCTCGTATACCAGAGTTCCACCTCGACGTTCCAGGGGAGTTGGGCGCAGCCGCAGTTGGCCAGCCAGGTTGCGATACACGCCGTCGAGGTGGGCCGCCCGGCGGTGCACACCGGGTTGTCCGGCGACAGCGCGGCCTTCGACGCGCGGGGCCGCCAACTCGCCTGGTGCGCGTCCAGATACCGCGGCACGATCGTGGTGGATGTTCCGCTCGGATCGATCACCACCGTCTACCAGCGGCTGGGGGATTGGGTTCTGGCGCTGGCCTTTTCGATCCTCGCAGGCGCCGGCGCCCTGGCGGCGCTACGGTCCGGCGGCCAACCGGGCCCGGGCCGGGCGCGCCAAGGCTAGTGGGCGAAAAGCGCCCATCGGTCAACCTGCCGCTGCCCGGCAACCGTTGGCACGCTCCTACATCTTCGAGCTGCGCCGAGGATCGTCGCCGCATTCCCGCCCGGACGATTCCCGGCAGCGTCGCCACGTCGGCGACCTGAGCCAGCGCCATATCCCCGTGTTCGTCAGGTAGCGACGACCTCGACGCGAACACGATCCCGGGCACCCGCATAGCGCCCTCTTGCTCTATCCGGAACCGGTATGGGGTCTCCTCGACGACCTTCGGCCGAGCATCGATCAGACGTCAGGTGTTACCGCGCAGCGCCAGCCCTCTTGACCATGGGAGAAGCGAAGCTCGTTGCGCGTTAACGCCTTTGGCACGGCACCAACTTGGGCCAGCGTGCTTGCGTCGACCATCGTGAAGTCGACGTCGACGCCGCCGTCTGTGCCTGTCAGAGTGAGATTAACCTGCGCCTCGCCGGCGGTGTCCAGTGAGTAGATGGCTTCCTCGAGCACGGCGACGAGCAGGTCGTCGTGGCTTGTCACCGGTCAGCCTGCGCCGGCACGTCCGCTGCGGATGAGCCGGCAATGTATCCAGAAGGCTCTCGACGGTGCTGAGCATCGCTTGCCTGATGCAGCCGGCGCGGTTGGGTGCCCACGCCGCGATACGCAGATCCGCCGTATGCGGCACGGTCACATGACCCGATCTGTTGTGCGCCATGGCTCTTCAGCGGACTACCGTCCCCGGGCAGGGCTCAAGTGGTCGACGAACCAGTCGCGGGCCAGCGCAGCGACTTTCTCGAGTGTGCCGGGTTCTTCGAATAGATGGGTGGCGCCGGGAACCACAACGAGCTCGCATTCGCCGGGAATCGCGGCCCGTGCTCGTCGATTCAGTTCCAGCACCACGTCATCGCGTCCGCCCACGATCAGCAGCGTCGGCGCGCGGACTTTGGTCAGCGACTCGCCCGCGAGATCCGGCCGGCCGCCGCGGGAGACCACCGCGCTTATCTTCACGCTGGGATTGGTGGCCGCGACGAGGGCCGCGCCCGCTCCCGTGCTGGCGCCGAAGTAGCCGACCGGCAGGGATGCGGTGTCGGGTTGGCCGGCCAGCCAGCCGGTGACATCGACCAGCCGGCGTGCCAGCAGCTCGATGTCAAAGACGTTGGCGCGGTTGCGTTCTTCGTCCGGGGTGAGCAGGTCAAACAGCAACGTGGCGATTCCGGAACCATTCAGCACGTCGGCGACGTAGATGTTGCGCGCGCTGAACCTGCTGCTGCCACTGCCGTGAGCGAAGACGACGACGCCGCTCGGGTGCTCCGGGATCGTCAGGTGCCCGGCCACCACCACCGGCCCGGCCGCCACTTCGACCTCCTCATCGCGCAGCGGCGGGTCGGCGGCACTCGTGCTGGCGGCGACACCCCGAAAACCGTCGCGGGCCCGAGCCAGCAGTGCGATCACCTCGTCGTCACAGGTCTGGGTGAAGACGCGATAACCCTGCCCCACCGCGAAGAAGAACGCGGGCGTCTCCAAACACACCACGTCATCGGCGTACCCGGCGAACGTCTCGACGATGTCGTCCGGGCCGATCGGAACCGCCAACACGACCCTGCTCGCGTCCTGAGCGCGAGCGACCTGACACGCCGCCTTAGCGGTCGCTCCGGTCGCGATGCCATCGTCGACCAGTACGGCGACTCGCCCCGCCAGCGAGATCGGGTCACCCCCGCGGCGGAAGCGTTCCGACCGGCGTTGCAGCTCAACCCGCTGCTCGCCTTCGACTGCGTCCATGTCATCGCTGCCAAGGTCCGCCGCACGCACAACGGAGTCGTTGATCACCCGCACGCCGCCCTCACCGATGGCGCCGAAGGCCAGCTCGGGCTGAAATGGCACGCCGAGCTTGCGCACCACAAGAACGTCCAGCGGCGCCTGCAGCGCCTTGGCCACCTCGAACGCCACCGGCACCCCACCCCGTGGCAGGCCAAGCACAACGACGTCCTCTCCACGCAAGAAATCCATACGCTGGGCCAATCGACGTCCGGCGTCGACACGATCCTCGAACAGCTTCATTCCCAGAGTGTGTCTCACGGAACGGCTCGCCGATAAGAGAACGCCGATAAGAGAACTAGGTCCTTCATCCGGCGGATCGCCACCAGTGCCTGCCGGGCAACCCGTTCACTCTTGTCGCGGGCGAGCCGGATCACCGGCACGCCCGCGACCTCGCAGTGGCGGGCGACGTCTTGAAGTACGTCTCGGGGCTGATCGGTGAGCAGTCCTCCTTGACGACAATCAGTTTCGCCGCAACGGGATGTCGTCTTGTAGCGCCGAACACCCATTCGTCAGTGTCCCGCCAATGTCCCAAGACAGGCGCGAACAGACTGGACATGACGACACAATTCGGACAAACGGACGCCGCTGACCTCGACGTATTGGACGCAATAGAACAGTAGTTCACACTTTCCGGTTGACTGGGGGTCAAGTGGTCGCAGGTTCAAATCCTGTCAGCCCGACCAAGCAAAAACCGCTCTGAGCTGCGGTAATCAGTTTGCGTGGGTCTAATCATGCGACTGGATGGCCGCCTATGGGACCGCGGGTTAGGCGTGCTTGGGACCGGCTCGGCCTCGAACGGCCGCTGGACCGAGTGTGACCGGTGGTCAAGTGGGCCCAGTGTAGTTCGGTAACCACCGGGCCCCATATTGTCAGGCAACGAGCTCGATGTGTGCATCATGGCCATGGGAATCAGCGAGTCGCCTGTCGCAAGTGATAAGCGGCGCCGCAAGGCCCTCGGCGAGGGCGATGTACACGCCATCGGCCACGGTATGAGTGTTACGCAGTTGGTAAGCGCGCTTGACGAATGCCTTTGTGGGCCAACGCCGAACGGGCAGCCTTTGGAAGTCGACAACGGTGACGAGCCCTTCGTGATCGCTGATCAGCCGGCGGATGACCGCTCGGCGTATCGCGCCGATCACCTCCACGTCGAAATGGGCAGGGGCATGCACCGTCTCGCCGCGCAAGCGCCGGGCGACCGCGGCCCCCGGGCGCGTCGCGAGAACGAGCTCGACGGCCGCCGAGGCGTCCAACACGATCATTCGGATCGAGCTTCGCCAACCAGTTCAGCCGCGTTCGCGCCGAGGTCGCGGCGCGGCAACGCCGCAAGGTGATCGAGGACGTCGTCGAGGGACGGTTCTTCAGCGATTTCGCCCAGCCGGACAAGCAGAAAATCACTGAGGCTCATCCGTTGCGCCGCCGCCCGGGCCTTCAGTTCGTGGACAAGTTCGTCAGGTACGTTGCGTATCTGAACCATGGCTGACATGTTAAGAGCATATCCTACATGCTTATAACATGTCCAGTTTCGATTGGGCCAGAACGGCGAAGGTGTCGGTCACGTAGCCCGTGTCGGCGGCGGTTTGGCGCCGATTCAAACGCCACAACCTGCCGGGGCCGTCCGATTTTGGGACCAGTTTGGGACCACACGTAATGTGCGATGGTGAACGACCTGCGCGTCTGTGCACGTCATGGACGATAACTGAAACTCGTTTGCTGATCGCCAAGGCCCGTCTCAAACAGATGGGCGCCCATCCGGAACTGCGCGCCTACCTGCGTCGCTCTTTTTTAAAGAACGATCCGGCCAGCTTTGAAGTCTTCGACCGCTTTGTCACGTTACTGCGTGACCGGCTCCAGGAGATGCAGAAAGCAGGCCTGGTCCTGGAGGACCTCGATCTTGATTGGGCACCTTTCCGGGTGCTGTTTCTGCACTTCGGGCCGCTGCTCTTGGGGCCGGCGATCGAACGCGCCCTCGACGTTGATTGCTACGCCGCCGACGTCATCCGCCGCCGCACCCACGCCACCATGGGACTGCTTAGCCGCGGCATTTTCCACGAACCGAACGAAGCCCGATGACACCCAGCGAGACCAACAAACTGCGAAGCCAACGCTGGCTGGGTAACGGCCCCTATTCGTTCGCGCAACGCATCGTGGCGCAACACGATTGCCGACAACGGCCTATTTGTCTCTGATTTCGAGGTGGGTCTGCATCACTTTAGCGTGTGCTAATCTCACCGATAGCACGGATCACTATCGCCATAGTAGAACATGACAATCGGCTAGATAGACCTTAGTAGGCGTTGTTGGAATGGGGTATGTGAAACAGCGTGGTGAACGTTAGGCGCTCGCCGTCAGAAAGAGAACGACATAAGCGTGAAGGAAGTGATGACCGATCTGGCGGGTGGAAGCCACCCGCGCACTTACGAGCATGATGGCCTGACGTTGGGGTACTCGTTGGTGGGCGATGGTCAGCCCATCCTGTTTGTCCACGGTGCGACGGCCACGGGGGAGTTCGAGTGGGCTCGGCTCGCGGCCCGGCTGGCGTCCGATTATCAATGCGTCCTGCCCGATTTGCGCGGTCATGGC
>CAVSSC010000043.1:0-983862 GCA_963730415.1 uncultured Actinomycetota bacterium
CGTCCTGGGACCCGCTCGAGCGGCGGCCGTCACGCTAGAAACCTGCCGAGCGGGTCAGTGCTGCGCCGTTCCAGCGGTCCGCCCAGCACATTTCGATCAACGCATTGGCCATTAACTTCCTCGCCGGTGCGGGGCTGTCGCAACGGAACGTCCACGGCTGTGCCGCCTACGATGCGCCAATGACGGCTTCGCCAAATGCATTTCGGTATCTTGCCGGCGGCGCCCGCGGCAAATCCTAGCGTTTCCTCTTAAAGGAAAGTCGGTTGCACAAACCCCCGGGACCGACCAATACGGCCGTCCCGTCGACGAACGGGGACGAAACCCAATCAGCCCCAGGGGTTTTCGTGCCGAATCCCTAGACGGGGCTCACTCCCACTGCCTGGGGTCCTTTAGGTCCCTGAGCGATCTCGAACTGCACTCGCTGATTCTCCTCAAGGGAGCGAAAACCGTCCCCCTTGATCTCTGAATGGTGGACGAAGACATCTTTTGCTCCGCCATCAGGGGCGATAAAGCCGAAGCCTTTCTCGCTGTTGAACCATTTCACGGTTCCCTGTGTCATACTAACTTCTTTCTTCTTCAAGTGGGTGTAATTTAGCTACACCCACAACCAACCATAACATAAATCAACCAGAAGATAGACACCGCCAGAAGATGCCGGATGTTCTTCGAACTTTATGTCGAATGTTTTGTGAGGTTTCGGGTTCGGCCACGGCGCGTACGACGAGGCGACCATCAAGGCCGCCGCGAGGGCGGGCCGATGGGTCCGGTCGCTCACGATTGAGCCGAACTTCGAGGGGTTGTCCCTTAGTGTTTCTTGGTATGCAGCAAAGCCTCGGTCTGTGAGACCTGGGTGGCCTTGCCGCGCTTCGCAGCACGTTTCTCTTTCAGAGACTTACCGGACTTCTTGGTCATAGTTTGCCGGGGAGATTTGTCAGACATCGCGGCCCTTTTGATATGGGGGCCTGTGTTGGTCCCGGTTTTCCGAGTGTACGCCCCTCGGCCAGCGCGGCCCAGTTCTGACCATCGGCTGCCAACTACCAGACCCCGCCGACGGCGGTATCGTCCTGCCGGCGGCGTTGTGAGGCCGGCGATGTGCACTGCGGACTCGATACCCCAGGAGATGTAGCAACTGGCGGTCCTCCTGCTGCGAGCTAGCCGCTAACCCCCGGGTGTCCGGTGCAGTGATCCAGGAAATTTGGCTGAACCCGATCTCGCGCTAGCCGGGAACTTCAGGCTCCGCGGCGCCGATTGCTGCGCCGCAAAATCCGAGGCACATTCGCGGGCGAGTTGTCGCAACCCTCCCGCGTTCATCGGTTGTGCTGAAGTGGATACCTCGCAGAGAAGACGCCGCGCCTCCTCGTCAGAACTCGAAGGCGATAGCACGAACAACACCGCGTCGCGAGAATGCGTGCCCATTAGATAGATGGTGTCAGTGAAAACCAATCGGTATCGATTAAGTGAAACCATTTCGTTGCGGCGGATAATTCGCGTCGGCGCGGGCAACCACGCGCTCGGGTCGTAAACGACTCGGTGCACCGCGCCAATCCATAAACCGAATACGGCAACTAAGTCGGGTAGCTCTAAGCTTAGGTCCAAGCTTCTTGGCCACCAAGCGCCGTCTACGGCAGCGCGGGTTTGGTCGCGTTCACACAGCGCTAATCGGGTTGCGCTTGAAGGAGTCGCGCTTGAAGGATGGGAAGAAACATGCGCCACCGTGACGCTCCCGCCTAATAATTTTGCTATCGCAGACGGCTACCGAAGGAGCGGCACTCGACAAACCCACGATGCCAATAGCATAGCCCCGTTGCCGGCGAGACGATGTCCGCATCGCCAGGGAGGCGATGCTCAATGCGGTTCGGTCAATCGGCGAGTGACCGCGTCCAGTGGGGTGGCCGGGGCGGCTTTCCTCTCTAGTGGAGTCGCTCGGGAGCCGAGGTGGCTCGACGCCACCAATCTCATGCAGATCGACCTGTTGGCTGCTCAAGAGGGTCGCACATCCGGGTCCGACACAGTTTGCAGCACGAGAGTCGATGCGGGCGCTGCACGCGCGGCGGCGGTTTTGGGCACAGATACGTCTGAGCCATCGACCTCCGTGAGGCGTTGGAGCATGCGGCGTGAGATATCGGGGTGCGGTGGAATGTCTCGGGGGCTGAATTTCACGAAAGCAGTGAATTCTTCGTTATGAATTGTCATGGGATAACTTTCAGGGATCCGAAATACGACATCGTGGAGACGTCTGAGAGTTTGTTATTTCAAAGTTTCGACGTAATTTTGTCGCGACCCGGACTCGGGGCGAACGGGCAGGCGACCCGCCCGAAAAGGGGGTGCGTCAGCGTCATTGCGACGCTCCTGTCTCGGCCACGAAGCGGCCACACCATATTCGAACCGGGCGATGACGTGAAATGAATGCCACGTACGAGGACGCCGGACACACGCCAACGCACCTGAGTCGGTGTCACATCGCCAGCGTGCCTTGCTGGCGATGTGAGTGCGGGAGTCGCTAGCTTGGAGGCCTTTATGCCTTCAGTCTGCTAACTTTCTGCGAGCCCGCATGACGACGCTTCGGTGTCTTTCGTCCGACTGCGTCGATGGTGGGGGCGCCTGGACGCGGTGGCGCCACCAATGTATCTGCGCTGCCCGGAAACTGCAGACCGACCCCTCCGCGATCCACTGCCCTTCGGGTTAGCGGACTCCGGGGCTCGCTGAGCCTTCGGAGCGGGAGCCTGGTAAGGAGCAACGTCGCCGACTAATGCTTGCACTGGCGGGGAGTGGGCGGCGACTTGTTGGGGGCTGACGTCGATACCGGCTCTGCGCATCAGTACCTGAAGTTCTTTGCGTTGTTCGGGAAGCACCACGGTGACGACATCGCCGGCGTTACCGGCGCGTGCCGTGCGGCCAGAGCGGTGCAGGTAGGCCTTGTGGTCGGCGGGAGGATCCACGTGCACGACAAGTTCCACGGCGTCGACGTGCACGCCACGGGCGGCGATGTCCGTGGCGACGAGGACTCGCGCCTTGCCGGTGGTGAAAGCCTCGAGGTTACGGTCGCGCGCGGGTTGAGAAAGGTTGCCGTGCAAGTCGACTGATGGAACTCCGGATTCGGTGAGCTGCTTGGCGAGCTTGCGGGCTTGATGTTTGGTACGCATGAACAAGACCCTCCGGCCAGTGCCAGAGGCGAGACGGTGCACCAGTTCCTTCTTGGCTTCAACTCCCGCGACATGGAACACGTGGTGAGTCATGGCAGGCACCGGTGAGTCGGCTGCGTCGACAGAGTGCGTCACCGGGTTTCTGAGGAACCGGCGAACAAGCTTGTCGACGTCGTTGTCGAGGGTCGCCGAAAACAACATCCGATGCCCGCGGGCGGGTGTCGCAGCCAGGATGCGGGTAACCGCGGGTAAGAAGCCGAGGTCGGCCATGTGGTCGGCCTCGTCGATTACGGTGATCTCGATCGCGTCGAGGCTGATGCGGCGCTGTTTCATTAAGTCTTCTAATCGGCCCGGGCACGCCACGACGATGTCGACGCCCGACCTGAGGGCAGCTACTTGGCGGTTTTGCGGCACCCCGCCGAAGATCGTGGTGACCTTCAGGTTGTAGGCGGCTGCTAACGGCGCAAGGACGGCGGCGATCTGGGAGGCCAATTCGCGAGTGGGAACCAGGACCAAACCTGTCGGCCCCGACGGGCGTCGCATCCGTGCGAGCCGGTCAACAAGTGGGATGCAAAAGGCGAGTGTCTTCCCGCTGCCGGTCTTCCCACGGCCAAGCGCGTCTCGCCCGGCGAGAGTGTCGGGAAGCGTCGCAACCTGGATCGGGAAGGGAGCGTCGATTCCGCGTGCGGCGAGGACATTGATCATCGGTTCGCCGACACCGAGATCGGCGAAGGACTTTTGTGTGGTCATGTAGTGGTGCTTTCGGATTTCGGTTGTGCCGTGCTCGGGGAGATCGTTAAGGGACGCACGGCAGGAGCTGGCGAGATTGCCGGCAGGCAATATCGATCGCCGCAAAAAGAGCCTGTGCGGATGCATGACATCTGCGCGTTCGAAGCTTCGGGACCGGCAGTATCAGGATCCCGGGTGAGCAGCGAAAAGAACGTTCTACGACGCGCAGGCATCATTACTAGTAATACCTGCGTTTGATGAAATCATACACGACGTGATCGCCAACCCTAATCCTGCGCGTGCGTTTGCGCCGACGAGCGACGAATCAGCAGCTGGCGGGCCCGCAGCTCGACAGAGCGCCAGTGGCGGGTGACGCAGGTCAAACAGCCTAAACTGCAAGCGATTTAGGGGTGAAGATCATTGCGACTGACCTACTGACATTTCAGCCCGTGGCAGCCGCGCGGTCGCCAAAGTCGGCGCGCTGGGTCCAGGACTGATCCGCGGACCAGCTTCAGAAATCGCTTTGTGCGCACTGGTGAACCGAGTGCCGCCGCCCACCTGGCGGCACATAAGCAGATAGTGGCGTAACGTCGGTAAAGAGCCGTTTCGTTGTCAGCGCTGGCCTCGATCGTCATCCCGCGAACGAGATCAGGGGCAATGCGATTCCTCCGTCGGCCCACTTGCGGGCTGATCGCTTCGAACTGCGAAGGGTTGTCGCATGAATCGCGCAGATCCGTTGGATGGTGCCGTTGCGCCGCAACAGGATCCGATAGCCGAGGTAATCGTAGACTCTTTGGAGAAGCGGTGCGAGTGGACGACTACCCCAGTGGCAGTGCCAATTCCACGCATGACCGGTACGGCAGCGACGCGACAGCTGGCGAGCCCGGTACGGCTCACTCTGGCTTCCCGGCTTGGCAACGAGATCGATGGAGCGTGGTGGCCCCGGACGGGGCTGATCTCGCGCGAGCTGCCCGAGTTGGTCTCTGTTTTGGACGTCCGTTTGGGCCAGGTCATCGACATCAACGTCAACTGGTCATCGTTGCAACGCCCGCCGGATCTGAACTGGGACGGTTGGCGGGGTATCCATCAACACATAATGACGGTTAGCGGGCGCAATGCCCGGACGAACCTTCTGATCGTCCCGTACCGAACTGGCACCGCCCTTGCGGTAATGGTTTTGCGCCGGGCTGCCGGCCTACCCATCTATCCTGCGCATCGTGACTCCCGAGCCTTTCGGACTGCCGACTGCATTGTCCGCGCCGCCCGAGGTGAGAGTGTTTGACACGGGTCACGCGATTGCCGAGGGACTAGCGCGCGGAGCCGATATCGAACGAGTTTCGTTGATTCCCAGCAATTTTGCGTGATGGCTGCCTGTATGGGCCTATATGCGGGCATCCCTTTCTTCCGCACTGGTCGTAAGGAGGCTGTCGACGGTCGAGGCATTGTCGGGGCCGGCTGCGGTCATCATGATGGCGTGTGCCTGGTCTGGGTCGGCATGAGGCGAAACTACCAGTAGGACAAGTTTATTCCGATTGAGCCCGAGGACTTCGACGGTGTTGAACGGCTGGAGGCGATATCCGTCGAGCCGTACCGTTCGCCCCCCGGTCGCCAATTTTGCGGGTGGCTTTGCCCATTCGTCCACGTTGTAGATCACGCGGCCAATCGGCCCGAGTCGAACTGAAAGCACCGACAGCAGATCTGGCAGCTCTGCCGTAAGGTCCTCACTGTGCGGCCACCATGCCCCATCGACATACCCGCTCTGGGGAGCCTTGGGCTTTAGCCTCAAGCGCGGTGTGTGTACCGGCGGGGTATGCCGGCGCCCGATATCCATGTGGTCTATGTTCGGCGTCATAGCGACGCTCCCGTCTTGACCGCGAAACCGGCCAATTCGTTCGAATCGGCGACGACATGGCTTTGAATAGTCAGGTACGAGGTATCGCCGATGGTTCCTACACTACTCGGGTGGTCCAGAACGAACGACAGCTAACAAAAGCTGGGCGTCTCGGTCGGCGATGCCTCAACCATGAAGCCGCCGCCGACGTGGATCGCCACCGCGTCCGCCCCTCCTGAAGATCACCGTTGCCCACGAAAGCACTTGCAGCGTTGCACGTTCAGATCTTCTATCTTCGCCGCAGATGGCATACCCTGCTAGACAGCGGCGGATTTGAACAGGTTGCGTTCGTGATCTGTTGCTAGATGGCCGTTGGTGCGCAACTGTGGTGTTAAACAGTCAGCACCAGGCCGGCCGCCGTCGAATCTTCGCTGTGTGTACGAACGCAGCACGGCTCTTCTAAAAAGCCGGCAATTCGGCGCGGACCGTCGGTCTTGACGCCCCTTCGTCGGACAGTCACGAACTGAAGGGGTTAATTGATCCGTGGCCCGCCTCACGGCGTGCGACACCTGGGCCTGATGTTCGCAGGAACCGTGCCGGCAGCGCGTTGGCTGCTAGCGTCCCTACGTTCCAGACCAGATCGGAGTAGCGTGAAAACTCATCGGCGGTATTCCGTTTGTGACCGTTCTCGGTCATGTCGTCGCCGATTCGAATGATTTGGCCGGTCTCGCGGTCAAGACGGGAGCGTCGCAATGACGCGAGGACAAGCCCGCAATAGCTTGAGGTGGGACGGCACGCGGGGCGTCCGCACGCCGCGGCTTCGATTGAAACCCACAGCGCACGGCACCGGGTATGTGGATGGTGCATGGTGGCCACGCAGTGATGACTTGATGACGGAGCTGCCAGATCTGATCGCGGTTCTGTCGGTGGGCCGGGGCGCGATCAGCCGTGTGATGTTCAACCTCAGCGAATGGACAACAATGCCCGCCGAACTCGCCACCGGCGGACGAGCGGTCCGACTTGGCGCGTACCGCCAGCAAGTGACGACCCAGTATTCAAAGCCTTCAGCGACTTCGGTTTTGACGACATGCCTGCCGAGGCAGCAGTTTCGCGACGCATGCTTCGGCGACTCGAGGACATCGACAAAGCGACAGTCTCCGGCCCAACCACCTCGGCTGTGCGCGCGGCCTTGGCGTGCAGCGTCGTCGCGCACGCCGTGGTCGAACTCGAGACCCAAGTCATCGAATTGAAGAAGCAACTAGTGCAAGCGAAATGAACAACTCGTCACCGACGAAGACCGCACCGTTCGTTGGAGTGATTCTGTTCGCATCACCATTGGTGCGTGTTGGTTAGAGGTTCTGGCTCAAAAGGTTTCGTTGCGAAAGAGGTGCGCTGATGGTTAGGCGATTGTCGGGGACCGATGCGCTGTCGCTGTACACACAGAGCTCGAAGACGCCTGCGCACACGGTCACGCTGGTCATCATCGATGCGTCCGATCAGCTCAGCCACCAGCGGCTACACCAACTGGTGGCCGCGTCGCTGCCGCAGATGGCGCGCTTCCGCAGCCGACTGGTGACCAAGCCGCTCGGTGTAGGGCAGCCCCTGTGGGCCGAGATTGACGACTATGACCCTTCTCCGCAAATTCATTGCGCAACGGTTCGCGCTCCCGGCGGTCGGCGCGAGTTCGCCGATCTCATCGCGGACTTGAGTACCGGGCGACAGGATTGCCGTAACCGGCTATGGGAAGCGTGGAGTATCAACGGTCTGGCGGGCGGCCGGTGGGCGTTGGCGGTGAAGATGTCGCCTGCACTGAGTGACGGGGCCGCGGGGGCAGCGTCCGTGTGGCCGCGGCTGCTGACTGCCGGGCCGCACGCCGACCCGGCCAACAATCTGCCGGCCGAGCCGAGCCTAGGCTCGGCGCCTTCCGTCGGCGAGTTGGTTACCGATGTAGTGACCGAGATCGTCGAGAACCACGTCACCGGCATGTGGCTGATCGCCGAGACCGTGTCTGGTCTGCTGCAGGCCGTAAGTGCTCGGCTGTTCCGCACGCGCGTACGGGGCCCGATGACCCCGGCGGCATCGTCGATAAGCGGGCCGGTGCCGTACACAGTGTTCAACGCGCCGCTGACCAAGCGGCGTGCAGTGGCCTTCGCCTCGATCCCGCTGGCAGACGTGCAGACGGTCAGCGACGCGTTCGGGGGCAGCATCACCAACGTTGTTCTAGCTGCCTGCACACTGTCATTGCGCGCCTGGCTGCAACGGCACGACAAGGTGCCCGACGATCCGCTGCTGATGCGGATGCCGTTCGAGTTGCCAGCCACGGATCCGCCAAGAATTGACAACTCATTGACTATCGGGCGGCTTCGCATCCCGGTACACCTCGACGACCCTGTGCAGGTCCTCGCCAACCTCCATACCGCCACCGAACGACTGAACGCCATCCGGGGCCGCGGCAACGGAAGTGATTCTCCTACAATTGATTTGGAGCCGATAGTCTCGCTTATCCCGCCACCGTAGCTCGCGTAGGTATGCAGCTCTACACCCGATCAGGCCTGCGGCGCCAGCTCAGGCCGATCTGTCACGGCAGTGTCTCCTCCATTGCCGTTGAGCCGGTGCCGGCGTACTGTGCCGGCGCCAAGGTCGTCGGCATGCATACCGTGGCGCCACTAGCCGAGGAAAGTGGGTTAAACATCGCGCTGACCTCCCGTGGTGAGGAGCTGGATGTGAGCGTGTGTGCGTGCCCCGACAATGTGCCTGCGGTCGACGATATCGCGACCGGGATCGTGCGCTCTGTCGATATTCTGGTGGCGGCCGCACAGGAATCTCCTCGCGGGCAAGGCCGTTCCGTCGTCACAGAGATGACGTCACACCCCGCGAATCGTTCACGCCGCCAGCCCTATTGACAGGTCAAATTTCATAGGCGGCACGGACGTCACGCGGTCAATGTAGCCCAGTCATACCGACAGCACCGGGCAGCAGATCTGGATCTCCGTTGGAAGGTCATCGCTGTGCGACCAGTAGGCTCCATCGACGTTGTGTCGCCTTCGAGTTCCGGCGAGGAGGCACAACGCTTTTGCACACCGTTTCCGCTTCAACACGGCCGATGGATGCGGCTATGCTGTGGCAACTCGTCCGGGAGTTGGCCCGGGTCTTGGGAATTCGAGGAACCGTCGCCGTGATTGTAGGCTCCGGCTAGCGTGCGGTAGGGTTGTGACTAGTTCCCTGGGTTTCTGTAGAAGCCACTTGGGGAGTTAGAGGCCGGGTCGCTACAGTGGCGCCGGCCTTGTCCATGCTCAGGTCCCTCGCATCCACAGTACGAGTCGCGGCCCGGATATCTCACCAACGTCAGTATTTCGGAGGTTGTGTGCGTGACGTGGGCTAGGGGATTCAGGAACCCTGACTCGTTCGTTGACACTAGTGCCGCGCCGTACGGCACTACCCGCGCATAGCTGCGTGGCCTGTATCGCTGCGCGAACGGCTACGAAATGAAACTTCGCGTTTGAAGTCTATCTAGCGTCCAGTCTCATCAGCGAGTTGATGCCGTGACTGGTGCAAGCCTGGCGCATCCGGGTCGTCGTGCTGGTGCTGCAGTTGCTCCTGCAGTTGACGCTGCTCCTCGGTCGCCTTCCTGGCGTCCTTGGGCGCCGCCTGTGGGTCGACGTTAATTTGCTGATCCATGCAAGATCTCCTCCGGGCGTCTACGAATGCTTCCAGTAGGGATCTCCCAAATCGCACGCTGCGAAACCCGGCTGAACCTGTGCAGCATTCGGCTCGCCACCCAAGCACCGTGCCGGCCAACTGTGGGTTCTCTGATCAGCACGAAAGTGCAGCTGCAGCCAACGTCTTGCCGCGGCACCGTCCGTGTTCACTTCACTTTGTCACGCCTGATAGGTCTTTTTTGCCGGGAGGTGTTCGCCGTCGGCAT
Source organism: uncultured Actinomycetota bacterium (assembly GCA_963730415.1). GTDB lineage: Bacteria > Actinomycetota > Actinomycetes > Mycobacteriales > Mycobacteriaceae > Mycobacterium. Next base: position 9,629 of record CAVSSC010000043.1, read on the forward strand.
GCCGTTGCTTGAGACCCGATGACAGCACGAGCACCGACAAGACGACGGCCACGAGAAACAGCGCCAAGACATCGCCCCAGAGGTGTCCCATATGGTGGCCGCCACCGAAGGATTGTCCCGCCATGATTGCTGCGTGTACGACGCTGGACCAGATGGTGAACCAGATCAGGCTGAGATTGCTCTCCGGGCTGCGCGCCGCATTGATGAGAAACACGCCGAGTGTGGCGTATACGCCGACAATCATCATGAAGTACTCGGACTGGTAGGGCGCGCCAGAATGCCAGGTCCACCCCGACGGCCAAACCACCGCCAGCGGATAGACAAGAAGCATCACCACGCCGAAGACCACGAGTGCCAGTTGAAGAAATCTGTAGGGCGTTGCCATTTTGTGCTCCTTTTGGTGCTGATGGCCCTTCATTATCCGCTTCAAGCGGCCTTTTGTTTCGACATTTTCAAGGTCCTTTGGGAGAAGGGTTTCGCCCGAAGGCTCGGGCGAGGGGAGCGCCATATTCGTGGGCGACGCCCTCTATTCGGCTAGCTCGGCAGCCGTAGCCAAATGCCCGGGCCTCGGAGGCTTGGCAGCACTGCGGGCTTCTTTATACGGAAGAGGGCTTAAAACAGAGCCACTCGGTTCAACACAGAAGCGTTGTAAGGCCGGTCTGCCGGGCGACGGCCAGATTGACAAGCGCAGCGATTAGCCCACCTGTGTGCAAGAAACCTTCTTGCTCCAGCTGCCTGCAACCCGAATGTCAGGCACCGGGCTAGGACACCGAATTTCCGATAACACCCATGTGTTGCGGGCAATAGGAAGTCACCGAAGCGCCGAGGACGTAACCGGCTTCGCGTGGCGTGAGGTTCGTGTCCTTTACGATCGACAGCACCAGGTTGGTTGCCGCCTGGCCTTTGTCCAATCCGGCGCACATGCTATGGCCCGTATTAATCGCGGCGTCGCGGGTGGTAAAGGTGATCCCGTGTTTTTGAAGCGCCGCGATGAACGCATCGTCGGTTTGATCCGCTGATGCTGGCGCTGCGAAGAGCAGCGCGGCGGCGGACAGCGGGACCGCGCTGATTGTCGACCACTTCCCAAGAACTACGTTCATTTGGGTGACGGTTTCCCCTCAACGTGGCGACTGGGCTCTGGGTCAAGCACGACAGTGGCTGCACATTAGCTGAAATCGAGACATCTTTCTCGCTGGCTATACCCAGCTAATTGACGGGTACACGCCGGCGGCAGCTCGCCCTGTTCGACCAAGTAGCTCGGCGGCTAGTACTTCAGCGCGCCAGGCAGGCACTGCTGTGCGGGCATTGGAAACTGTTGTTCCCCTGCGATTTTAGTCCGTCAACACTGGCGTGGGCAACCGCTCTGCGACTGGTAACCAGCGAGCAGGCCACCGCTCACCGGGACCACTCGGGTGACCCATGCGGCGGGGAGATGACATCGGCGCGCAACGAAGATTTAACACTAACGGGATCGCTGCACGCGGAATGCGCTGATACGAGGGATAATTGCCCGCCCGTTTGTGACGTTTTGGTTAACCGGCCGTCAGCACCGCGAGGAGTGAAACGGAGTGCTGTTCTGCGGCAACATAATTCGTATGGGTTGTCCGGACCCGTCGGCACCGCCTGGGTTTCGCTGGCGTACACCGTGCTGTCGGTGCCTTCGTCGGTCGGCCTACTTTGGTCATCATCTGCGGCTGACGTCTGTGATGAGGGACGACCTTGCCGTCGAGAGATTCTGCGCCCAGCGTGCTGAACGGAATTTGCGCCCCGCGGTTGCGTCGTTGCGCCACCTTTATGTGTCCAGAGTGCGCCGACTAGAGGCCAGCGACCAGCTCCCGGAGGCTTCTCTCAGCGAGGCCGACAAGTATCGCGCGCTGCGCCTCGAAATGCTCAGCGTCGAGCCGGCGGCCGTCGTCGGGTTGAGGCAGCAGAGCCGCATCAGCACGACGGTGCTGCGGGCTATCGAGTGCAGCCTGGACTTGGAGGATACAAGACTGCTGGAACTCTGACCCGCGCTGCATGACGGCCACGGCACCGGGCGGTTAAGCAATTCCAGTGGCCGTCACGCGCGCGTCGGAATGGCCCCCGGGTAGGGTCAACGAGGTGTGCGGAGCCACCGGGGAGGTGCGACTCGACGGCCGGGTCCCCGATGTAGCGGCGGTGTCAGCGATGTCCGCCGTGATGACACCAAGGGGGCCGGATGCGGCGGGTACCTGGTCACAGGGCCGGGTTGCTCTCGGTCATCGTCGCCTCAAAATCATTGACCTGACGGAAGCCGGCGCCCAACCGATGGTCGACTCCGACCTGGGCCTGACGATCGCCTGGAACGGCTGCATCTACAACTACCAGGACCTACGACGCGAGCTCACGGGGCATGGCTACCGGTTTTTTTCGCATAGCGACACCGAGGTTCTGCTCAAGGCTTACCACCGCTGGGGCGACGACTTCGTCACGCACCTTCAAGGCATGTTCGCGTTCGCCATCGTCGAACGAGACAGCGGCCGAGTGCTGCTGGGCCGGGACCGGCTCGGTATCAAACCCCTCTACCTGACCGAGGACAGTCACCGGATCCGGTTCGCGTCGACGCTTCCGGCGCTGTTGGCCGGCGGCGGCGTGGACACCCGGATTGACGCGAAAGCGCTGCACCATTACATGACTTTCCACTCCGTCGTGCCGGCACCGCTGACCATCCTGCGCGGAGTGCGCAAGATTCCACCCGCGTCGCTCGTCGCCATCGAGCCCGACGGCCGGCGCACCACCACCACCTACTGGACACCCGACTTCACCAGGCGAGACGACCGTTCCGACTGGTCCGAACGCGATTGGGAAGACGCCGTGCTGTCAACGCTGCGAGTCGCGGTCGAACGCCGCCTCGTCGCCGACGTCCCGGTCGGCTGCCTGCTGTCCGGCGGTGTCGACTCCAGCCTGATCGTCGGCCTGCTCGCCGAGGCCGGTCAGCACGGGCTGTCGACCTTCTCCATCGGCTTCGAGTCGGCCGGTGGCGTCGAGGGCGACGAGTTTCGGTGGTCGGACATCATCGCCCAACGCTTCGGTACCGACCATCATCAGATCCGCATCGGAACCGACCGGATGCTGCCCGCACTCGACGGAGCCATCGGCGCGATGAGTGAGCCGATGGTCAGCCACGACTGCGTCGCCTTCTACCTGCTCAGCCAGGAAGTGTCGCGCCACGTGAAGGTCGTGCAGTCAGGCCAGGGCGCCGACGAAGTGTTCGCCGGCTATCACTGGTACCCGCCGATGGGTACGCCGGCTGCGGCCACCCTCGAGGGTGCGGTTGCCAAATACCGCGCCGCCTTCTTCGATCGCGACGCGGCAGGGGTTAAAGCTCTTCTCGACCCGGGCATCGTCGCGCCGGGCGACCCCAGTGAGCGCTTTGTCACCGAGCACTTCGCGCGTGCCGGCGCCGATACCGGCATCGACCGTGCGCTGCGGCTTGATACCACCGTGATGCTGGTAGATGACCCGGTGAAGCGGGTAGACAACATGACGATGGCGTGGGGGTTGGAGGGCCGGGTTCCGTTTCTCGATCACGAGTTGGTCGAGCTGGCGGCGACGTGCCCCCCGGAGTTGAAGATCGCTCACGATGGCAAAGGCGTCCTCAAAGAAGCTGCGCGGCGGGTCATCCCATCGGAGGTCATCGATCGGCCCAAGGGTTATTTCCCGGTTCCCGCGCTGACCCACCTTGAAGGGCCCTACCTCGATTTGGTCCGCGACGCTCTTTATGCGCCGGTTGCCAAGGAGCGCGGGCTGTTTCGCGCCGACGCGGTCGACGCCCTGCTGGCCGATCCCAACGGCAAGCTAACCCCACTTCGCGGAAATGAACTTTGGCAAATCGCCCTGCTCGAGCTCTGGTTGCAACGTCACGGTGTGACGGGGCCGGTGGCATGACCGTTATCGATCCCTCAGAAGACCACCCCGAAGCGATCACGCTGGGCCTGCACGACGCCTCGCCGCCGCACATGATGGACGTGATGGCCAAGGACGTTCAGCTCGAATTGGGTTGGGGTCGACTTATTTTCGGCCAGACCTTCGCCGATTCCCACCAGCTGGTCGAGGCACTGCGACGGGAAGGACCCGGGCGCCGCGACATCTGCATCTACGCGCGCGAATCCCATGTGGTGGTCGCCGAGGCACCCTCCGAGCTCTTCATCGACCCCAGCCACACCTATCGGCTGCGCTTCACCGACTCATTGACACAAGAAGATTTGGCACCCTCGCCGCTCGGCGTGACCGTGCGCACGCTCAACGATCCGGCCGACGCCGACGCCATGAACCGCGTTTATGTGCGCTGCGGAATGGTCCCGGCACCGCTTGACGTGATCTGGGACAACCATCTGCACGCGCCGGCAGTGACCTACCTGCTGGCGGTGCGCGACGAAGACGGTGCCGTGGTGGGCACCGTAACCGGCGTCGACCATGAGCTGCTGTTCTCCGATCCGGAGCGAGGGTCAAGCCTGTGGACCCTGGCCGTCGATCCGGCTGCCGGACTCCCCGGGATCGGTGCAGCCCTCACCCGGGCCCTGGCGGAGCACTTCCGCGCTGCGGGCCGCGCCTACATGGATCTGTCGGTGGCGCACGACAATGGCGCCGCCATCGCCCTCTACGAGAAGCTGGGTTTCCGACGCGTCCCGGTGCTGGCGATCAAGCGCAAGAACGCGATCAACGAGCCGCTGTTCAGCCCGCCCCCGGAGACGGTCGATGACCTCAATCCCTACGCTCGGATCGTCGCGGATGAAGCGTTGCGGCGCGGAATCTGGGTCGAGGTCCTGGACGCCGAGACCGGCGAGATGCGACTCTCCCACGGCGGGCGCAGCGTGATCACCCGCGAGTCGCTGTCTGAATACACCTCGGCGATCGCCATGTGCCGTTGCGACGACAAGCGGCGCACGCGCCGCCTTGTTTCGGAGGCGGGCATCACCGTGCCCCGCGCCCGCTTGGCCACCTTCGACGAAGACGACTACGCGTTCCTGACCGAAGTCGGGGAGGTCGTCGTCAAACCAACTCGCGGAGAGCAGGGCAAAGGCATCACCGTCGGCATTACCGGCGACAACGGTCCCGACGAGCTCACCGCCGCCCTGGCGCGGGCGCGGGAGCAACACCCGGAGGTGCTGATCGAGCAACGGGTCACAGGCGACGACCTTCGGTTAGTGGTGATCGACGGCCGGGTAGTTGCCGCCGCGCTGCGGATGCCCCCCGAGATCATGGGCACGGGAGAGCACAGCGTGCGCGATTTGATCGCGGCCGAAAGCCGACGGCGCTCCGCGGCCACCGGTGGCGAATCCCGCATCCCGATCGACGACATCACCGAGGCGACGGTCGCCGAAGCCGGTTGGCGGCTGGACGACGTGCTGCCCCAAGGAACTCGGCTCCGTGTTCGTCACACCGCCAACCTGCATCAGGGCGGCACGATCCACGATGTCACCGCCCAGGTGAACTCGGAGCTCTGTCGGGTTGCGGTGACGGCGGCTGAGGCGATCGGTATCCCCGTGACGGGCATCGACCTGCTTGTGCCCGACATCACCGGCGCTGACTACGCCTTCATCGAAGCCAACGAGCGACCGGGGCTGGCCAACCACGAACCACAACCCACGGCCGCGGCTTTCATCGATTTCCTCTTCCCGGGCCAGCCCGGCCAGCCGCCGGCCTGGACTCCTGAGGAGTCGCGCTCTGACCGTGGCTGACATCGGATCGTTGGCGGCGCCCGTTCGACACCCGGTAACACCAGGCGGTTCATCTTCGTTAGCTGGCACTCGGCGAGCCGAAAACTGCTTCTCAGGGCTAGCGGTACGCGGTGGTGGGTAAATCTCTGTCAAACCAGAACGGAGACAGCATGAGTGACAGCGTGCAAACCGGAACCACCACGACACATATACCGGCACGGCTGGACCGGCTGCCGTGGTCGCGGTTTCACTGGCGCGTCGTCATTGGTCTGGGCGGTGTGTGGGTCCTCGACGGGCTCGAGGTCACGATGGTGGGCAACGTGTCGGCTCGCCTTATGGAGAAGGACAGCGGCATTGCCCTCAACGCCGCACAAATCGGATTGGCGGCGGCGATCTACATCGCCGGGGCGTGTTTAGGCGCGTTGTTCTTCGGCCACCTGACGGACCGCTTCGGTCGGCGAAATCTCTTCATCCTGACCCTCGCAATCTATTTGGCCGCCACCGTGGCGACCGCGTTCGCTTTCGCGCCTTGGTATTTCTTCATTACGCGCTTTTTCACCGGCTCCGGCATAGGGGGCGAATACGCCGCCATCAACTCGGCGATCGACGAGTTGATCCCGGCGCGGGTGCGCGGTCGCGTCGACCTGGTAATCAACGGGACTTATTGGCTGGGTTCGGCCGCCGGAGCGGGTGGCGCGTTGGTCCTTCTGAACACGTCGAACTTCCCGGCGAACATCGGATGGCGGCTCGCCTTCGGCATCGGCGCCATTCTGGGTATTTTCGTCCTTCTCGTACGGCGCAACGTTCCGGAAAGTCCGCGGTGGTTGTTCATCCACGGCCGCCAGGACGAAGCGGAGCGGGTCGTCGGCGAAATAGAAGAGGCAGTCCAGCAGGAGACCGGCCAACCGCTGCCCGAGCTTGAGGGCCAGCACCTCAGGATTCGTCAGCGCAACGCGATTCCTATCCGGGAGATCGCCAGGGTGGCATTTAAGCTCTATCCGCGGCGCGCGGTCCTTGGGCTGGCACTGTTCATCGGCCAGGCATTCCTCTACAACGGCGTGACGTTCAACCTGGGCACGCTGCTAAGCGAGTTCTACGCAGTCCCCTCCGCCGGGGTGCCGGTTTTCTTCATCCTGTGGGCGCTGAGTAATTTCGCCGGCCCCCTGCTACTCGGGCACTTGTTCGATACCGTCGGCCGCAAACCGATGATCACGCTGGCTTATGTGGGTTCCGCCGTCGTGGTCGTTATCCTCGCGCTGGTGTTCCTCACCCAGGCCGGCGGCGTCTGGACATTTATGGCCGTGCTCATCGTGGCGTTTTTCCTGGCCTCGACGGGTGCTAGCGCGGCCTACTTGACGGTCAGCGAGATTTTCCCGATGGAAACCAGGGCGTTGGCGATTGCGTTTTTCTACGCGGCGGGCACGGCGATCGGCGGTATCACCGGCCCGTTGCTCTTCGGTCAGATGATCAATTCGGGCCAGCGCGGTGAGGTCGTCTGGTCGTTCCTGATCGGGGCGGTCGTGATGGCAGCCGCAGGCCTGGTGGAACTGTGGCTCGGCATCCCGGCCGAACGACGCCGACTGGAAGATCTGGCATTGCCTTTGACAGTCGACGACGCCGAGCGCCAGGAATAATCGGCCAGCGCCCCGGAGTAGCGCGGGTTGCCCCGGGATCTGTACCTGCTCCACCGGTCCGCGACTTATGTTCGCAACCATTGCGGTCCTACCGTTGACGCTGGCGTAACAAATTTGCCATCGAACGTTCCTAAGGTGAGTCGGTCCACCTTCCGTCGAGGAAAAGTCGTGGACCCCCCCAGCGATAGGAACCCAAATTGAGCGGAAACGCGGTGCGCTTGCAGGCGATCAACAACGTCGAGGCATACATCCCCCCTGCCTGCAGTTTCGTAGCGGGTGAAGCCCCCGGCGAGATCTTCGGCGCCAACGTCTTCACCAAGGCCGAGATGCAGGCCCGGCTGCCCAAGGCGGTGTACAAGTCCGTCGTGGCGACGATCGACAAGGGCGCCAAGCTCGACCCCGCCGTGGCCGACGCGGTCGCTGTCGCCATGAAGGACTGGGCTCTGGAGAGGGGCGCTACCCACTACGCCCACGTCTTCTACCCGATGACCGGCCTGACCGCTGAGAAACACGACAGCTTCTTGGAGCCCGTCTCGGATGGGCAGACGCTGGCGGAGTTCGCCGGTAAAACCCTCATCCAGGGCGAGCCCGACGCCTCCAGCTTCCCCTCGGGCGGGCTGCGGAGCACCTTCGAGGCACGCGGCTACACCGGCTGGGACGTCACCAGCCCGGCCTATGTCCTGGAGAACCCCAACGGCAACACCCTATGCATCCCAACGGTTTTCGTCTCGATGACCGGTGAGGCACTGGACTACAAGACACCGCTACTGCGCAGCCAGCAGGCCATGGGCATACACGCCGAGCGCATCCTGACCCTGTTCGGCCACAAGGACCTCAACAAGGTCGTGTCTTTCTGCGGCCCGGAGCAGGAGTACTTCCTGATCGATCGGCACTTCTTTTTGGCTCGGCCCGACCTGGTCAACGCCGGTCGCACACTGTTCGGCACCAAGCCACCCAAGGGCCAGGAGTTCGACGACCACTATTTCGGTTCCATACCGGAGCGCGTCCTCGGCTTCATGATGGACACCGAGCGGGAGCTCTTCAAACTCGGCATTCCCGCCAAGACCCGGCACAACGAGGTTGCCCCCGGCCAGTTCGAAATTGCGCCGATGTTCGAGCGAGCCAACATCGCCTCCGACCACCAGCAGCTGCTGATGACGGTCTTCAAGACGATCGCCAAAAAGCACGGCATGGAATGCCTGTTCCACGAGAAGCCTTTCGCCGGCGTCAACGGATCGGGGAAGCACGTCAACTTCTCGGTCGGCAACTCCGAGCTGGGCTCGCTGCTGGTCCCGGGCGACACCCCGCACGAGAACGCCCAATTCCTGGTGTTCTGCGCCGCGGTGATCCGCGCCGTGCACAAATTCGCCGGGCTGCTTCGTGTTTCGGTCGCCTCGGCCACCAACGACCACCGCTTGGGCGCCAACGAGGCACCGCCCGCGATCATCTCGATCTTCCTCGGGGAACAGCTCGCCGATGTATTCGAGCAGATCGCCAAGGGCGCGGCCACGTCGTCAAAGGGCAAGGGCACCATGATCATCGGTGTCGACACACTGCCCCCGCTGCCGACCGATCCGGGTGACCGCAACCGCACCAGCCCGTTCGCGTTCACCGGCAACCGGTTCGAGTTCCGGGCGCCCGGCTCCGGGCAGACGGTTGCCGTGCCGATGATCGTCCTCAACACGATAATGGCCGACTCGTTGGACTACATGGCAACGATTCTGGAGAAGGCCGTCGAAGACGACGAGGACTTCGATATGGCGGTGCAGAAGCTGCTCACCGAGATCATCACCGAACACGGTGACGTGGTGTACAACGGGGACGGGTACTCGGAGAAGTGGCAGATCGAGGCAGCCGAGCGAGGCCTGCCCAACCTCAAGACCACGCTGGACGCCATTCCGGAGCTGATCAAGCCGGATTCGATCGAGCTCTTCGAGAAGTACGGGGTGTTCAACGAGCGCGAGCTGCACAGTCGCTACGAAGTCCGCCTCGAGCAGTACGTGCTGACCGTCGGGGTCGAGGCCAAGCTGGCGCTCGAGCTCGGCACCACGGTCATTCTGCCGGCCGCGCTCCGTTACCAGACCGAGCTTGCGCAGAATGTCGCCGCGCTGAAAGCCGCCGGCCTGGAGCCGAGCACCGCTGCGCTGGAAGCGGTTTCGGCGCCGATCGCCGATCTTGAGAACGGGCTGGCATCGCTGAAGGCGGCGCTGTCGGATCACTCGGCGGAGTCGGCGCTCGACGAGGCCAAGCATGCCCAGGAGGCGCTGCTGCCGGCGATGGCGGCGATCCGCACCGCCGCTGACACGCTGGAAAGCGTTGTGGCCGACGACTTGTGGCCGCTACCCACCTACCAGGAAATGCTCTACATCCTCTGAGGTGAGCCTTTGCTTGAGTGATCAGCCGTAGGCGTCCCACCACGTGTGCAAGTCTTTGATGGTGGCCGGGTCTCCGGAGACGTCGCTGAGCATAAGTTTTTCCTCATTGGTCCAGATCACGTTCGGGTGGTTGTTGTATGTGCCGCACGCGATCAACCCGGCCATCTCGTTGGGGGTTTCGTCGTAGTGCCAGCTGACAGGTGAGCGTCCCTCACCGGGGCAGTTCACCAGGCTGACGTTGGCGATGTCATCGTTGAAGGCCCTCTTCAGCCTGTCGGGCGTCGGGAACAGCCCATAGGTGGCGTGACTTGGGCCGCCGGGCTGCGTGTTCTGCCCGCAGGTCACCATGACCGCCGCGTTCACCCAGATGCTGCCCGACTCGGGAGTGGCCGGCGTGCACGTGCCGGCAAGATAGCCGGGCGGGAGCAAGCTGATCAGCCGGGCTTGGTCATCATTGGGAGCTGCGGTGGACGACGGTGCGGTTTTCCTCGTGTTCGCCTTTGGGTGCGGCTGGCTGGAGGGTTTCAGCACGAGCCAGATGCCGACGGCACAGACGGCGACGACGACCAGGGCGGCGGCAGCGACGATCGGCCAGCGGTTGCGCTTGCGTGGTGGGCTGGCCGGCTCTGTGGCCGGCTCCGTTGATGTCACGGGATTGAAGCGCGCGTGCGGCGCGGCGGGCGCCTGGGTGGCTGAGCTTGGGTGGCTCGAGGTTTCGCTACTTCGCAGGATCGTTTCGGCACGCTCTCGCTCGGGGCTGCTGAGCGCCTTGTGTGCGGCTTCTGCCAGAGCACCGGCGGTGGGGTAGCGCTCGATCGGGTTCTTGGCCATGCCGCCCGCGATGACCGCATCGAATGCCGGGCTCACGCCGGAGCCTTGTGCGCTGGGTCTGGGGATGGGCTGCATCATGTGGGCGGTGACCAGCACGCCGGTGCTTTCGGCGCGGTAGGGCGGGGTCCCGGTCAAGCATTCGTAGAGCACACAGGCCAGCGCGTAGACGTCGGCGCGGGGAGTCACCTCGTCACTCGAAAACCGTTCGGGCGCCATGTATTTCAAGGTGCCCACCGCGGTGCCCAGTTGGGTGAGTTTCTCGTCGGTTTTTGCGCTGGCGATTCCGAAGTCGACGAGATAGGCGAAGTCGTTGCCGGTGATCAGGATGTTTTGCGGTTTGACGTCACGGTGTGTCACCCCGGCGGCATGGGCGGCATCGAGAGCCGATGCGACCTGGTGGATGATGGCCACCGCTCGCGGTGCCGGGAGTGGCCCGTCCCGTTCGAGCAAGCTGCACAGATCGACGCCCTCGATGAGGCGCATCTCCAATACAGTTGCCCGTCGATTTCGCCGTAGTCGTGGATCGGGATTACATGGGGTTCCAACAACCTGCCGGTGATGCGGGCTTCGCGCTCCATTCGCTTGCGAAACACCGGATCCTGGCTGAAAGCGTGCGACATCAGCTTCAGCGCTACCGTCCACTGTTTGACGGTGTGTTCGGCTTCGTAGACCTCGCCCATCCCGCCGCGGCCGAGCAGGCGCTTGAGGTGGTAGGGCCCAAACATTGTCCCCAACCGCGAGCCCTGCGCGCCGGTCATCGCTGACTCCAATCAACTCACAACGCCTCGGCAACATCGGCAACCGCCACGCCAATCCAGGGCCGCAATATTCGCGGTCAAGGACCATGACGGTAAGCGCCCACCAATCTCACCGCACGAAAAGTACAACATCTGGCCGTCCCCGAGTGCCGCGGCGAGCGCCTCGAAGGTGTCGTTGCGGTCGCTGTCGGTAGCCCTGGTGAATTCGCTGACCGCTCGCGGACTACCCGATGAGCTTGGTGAGCCAGGTCGGATCCTGATAGTTCACGGCCGTGGTGCCGTCCCATACGAACGGTGTGGCATTGGCGTTGAGCCCGGACAGCGTCGCGTAACCATTTGCGGCTTTCGTTTTGGCGGTGCCGATGTCATCCCCCGACTTGATGCAGGTGATGACGCTGGTGTCTGCGCCGACGGTCTTCGCCAGTTGGGCCAGTTCGCCATCGGTTCGATCTTCTGCGCCGTCCTCTTGCGGTTGGAAGTTGCTGGCGAACAGACCGGAGTAGAAGTCGCTGTAGAGCTTGGGATCGTTCTGCGCTGCGACGCAGTACGTCGCCGCCACCGCGCGAGTCGAATAATTCTTGCTGTGCGATTTGTCGTCGAGGAAGTCGAGCAGGTGGTAGCGCACCGCGAGCTTCTTGTTGTTCAGCGCGGTGTCGATATCGCTCGCATTCGACCTAATGAAACTGCCGCACGGCGGGCAGATGGGTTCGTTGAAAACGTCGATCGTCGTCGGTGCCGCCGAGCTGCCCACAAACACACCGTCATCAAGAACCCGGAGCGCAACGGCATCTGGCGGTGGCGGTGGTGATGTCGGCGCTGGCGGGGACGGCGACTGCCACGGATGGACAATGACCAGGACCAGGCCCACGATGGCCACCAGGACGGTGGCGGCAACGCCAACCCACAGCCAGGGCTTACGGCTGCCCCGCGGCGGTTGACCCCACGGCGGCGCCCCAGCGTTACTACCCACTCCCCAGCCGGGAGCGCCCGCCCATCCCGTCGGCTGGGGAACCGGTCCGCCGGGGGCAAGTGGAGCGCCGGGAGCCGACGGCACGGACCACACCGGGCCGGCCGGGGGAGCGTGCGTCGCCAGCGCGGGCGGAGCTTGCGCAATCCCGCTGGGCGGCTGGCCAGCAAATGCGGCGGGCAGCCGCGCCACCTGGCTGCGCTGCAAGATGTCGGTGGCCCGATCCTGATCGGGTGCGGCCAGCGCGGCGTAGGCGGCCGCCGACAGATCACCGCAGGTGGCATAGCGGTCCGCGGGGTCCTTAGCCATGCCGCGGGCGATCACACTGTCGAAGGCGACCGGGATGCTTGGCCGCGCGGCGCTCGGGCCGCGGGATCGCCTGGTGCAGGTGTGCGCCCATCACGCTGACCTGGTCGCCCGTGTACGGCGGGGATCCGGTCAAGCACTCATACAACACGCAGGTCAAGGCATAGATGTCGGCCCGATGGGTTATTTCGGAGTCGCTGAACCGCTCCGGGGCCATGTACTTGACGGTGCCCACGGTGGTGCCGAACTGCGTCAGCTTTTCGTCAGAAGTGGCGCTGGCGATCCCAAAATCGACGAGGTAGCCGAAGTCATCCGCACTGACCAGAATGTTTTCCGGCTTAACGTCGCGATGCAGGACCCCGGCAGCGTGGGCGGCGTCGAGCGCTGAGCCGATCTGGCGCACAATCGCCACCGCCCGCGGCGGCGACAGCGGCCCGTAACGGTTCAACATGCCGGCCAGGTCCTTGCCGTCGATCAGGCGCATGTCGACATAGAGCTGGCCGTCGATCTCGCCGAAGTCATGAATCGGCACGACGTGCGGTTCCTGCAGTCGCCCTGCGGTGCGGGCCTCGCGCTGCATCCGTGAGCGGAAAACCGGATCGCTGGACAGCGTCTGCGACATCAGTTTCAGCGCCACGATGCGCTCCCGCACCGTGTCCTCGGCCTCATAGACGTCGCCCATGCCGCCGCGACCGACCAGACGCCGCAGCCGATACGGCCCGAACTGCGAACCCTCCCGCGAATCCGCGGTCGTGTCACCCATCGCGACTCCTCATCCGCCAACCGCGCGCCGCAAACCGGCTTCTGGTCCCTCGCGCACCCGGCCATTGCCTGCGCTGAACACGAGTATGCGATGGCGTGCAGGCATAAGGCTAAGGTTTCTACGACTGCGTGGAACGGCGTATAGAGAAAGCCAGCTAATGCAATAACCCGGGTTTAACGGAGTTCGTCGTCACCGGTTGTGCGTTCGGTGAGCCCCTCCCGTGACAGCGCCCTGACGAATCCGAAAGCCTGCATCCCCGCCGGGCCGGGATTTTCGATGATCCATTCGTTGATCTTTCCCAGCGCCTTGGCTAAGTCGTCGCGCCTGACCCGTACCAGGTAGGTCTTTCTGTCGTCTTCCGGATCGTCACTGGATTCGGCAACGGCGACGGGATTCTTGAACGCGTACGCGATCCCATGCACGGCATTGTGGTTCAGCGCCCATTGAATTTCGCTGGGCCGCAGTCGGTTCACCGCGAGATTACGGTAGTCATGGTCGTCGTTCGAACTGCTCACCTGGCCGATGGTCCTCCTCTGTGTGCCTCGAGAAAGTCGACGGCGATGGACTCAAGGTGATGTCGCGCAGGCGATTCGTTCAAAGTTTCAACCCGGACAGTCTCATCATAGGAAGCGTCTTCATTGGCTGCATGCCGAGCGCTCGTCCAACAACTGGTCAAACCGCCGCCGGATATCTGCCGCAGCCAGGCCGGCCTGTCCGGGGTCAGCGGCAATACTTTAAAAACAGGTAGTCGTCGTAAACCAGCGCATGCTCAAGCCGCATCAGGACGGGCGCGGGCAGCCGTGACGGCTGCAGCCGGTGGCCCACCGGCTGGCTCGCGGCGAGTTTGGGGGCCAGCGTCATGCAGATCTCGTCGACGGTGTCGGCTTCCACCAGCTCATCGAGCACGGTCGGTCCGCCTTCGCACAGGATGCGGTGCATGCCGTGCGCGCGCAGCAGCGCGACGGTGCGTGCCACATCGACGGAGTCCTCGCCGGCCACCAATACCTGTCGCCGGTCGTGGTTGCTCGGGTCATGTCGTGCTGCGGCCTGCGTGCAGGTCACCAGGATCGGTGGCTGGTCGGGGTTGCTGAACAGTCTGGTCGGCAGTTCACCGGTCCGGCTGATCACAGCGATCGGGGGCGGTGCGGTCCGCCCTTCGCGGTGCCTTTCGGCCCGCTGCGCATCGGTGAGCTCGACCGGGCCATAGTTCTCGGCGCGCACGGTGCCGGCGCCGACCAGGACGACGTCGGCGAAGCCCCGCAGAATTTTCAGGAGCTGTTGATCGGTGGGGCACGACAGCGGACCGGCGCGACCGCCGAACGCGGCGGCGCCGTCGGCGCTGAAGATCATGTTGGCACGCACTCCCTCCGGGGGATCGGCGTAGAACGATGCGAGTTCGGTGATGGCGGCGACGACGCCCACCCGAGGAGACTCGTTCACTGTTAGGCCTCGTGGCCGGGTTGCAGGTGGCGGACGTCGCCGAAGGACACCCAAGTTTCCAGCTCCCGAGGCGGGCTGCCGTCCACCGGTGCGAGCAGATGCCCAACGTGGTCGCCCAGGGAGAAACGATCGAGGATCTTGCCGACCAACCATGCGGCCGCGTCGTCGAGGGTGGGCATCTGAGCTGGGCCGCGGTGCCAGGAGCAGCGGTCGAACTTGTTGATCGTGTCGCCGGTCTGGCTGCCAAAGAGTTCCACGATGTCGAGGTGCTCGTGGTCGAACACGTGCACAGCCAGGTGAGTGGCATTGGAGGCTACCCGGAACGTGTGGTTCCGCTGGGACAGGCCGACCATGAATCGGGGTGGATGGATGCTGGCTTGGCTGGCGAACCCCACCAGACAGCCGGCCGCGACGCCGTCGGCCTGCGTGGTCACAACGAACATCGGATAGTTCAGCAGCGCGACTAGCTTTTCGAATGCTTCAGTTCCCGGGTCGGCCATCCGCTCAGTCTTCCCATTCAATCCGGAGGGGAATCGCATTGCTGCGATCGTGGCGGTGGCCCCTTCGATCGGGTGAGACGGGCATCGAGCGAGAAGGCGCCAGCTCCGACGATAAGCAGAAGCAGGGTGCCGCACAGTTGGGCCAGCTCGACTCGGGATTCGTGGATAAAGTCCCACCAGCCGTGTTCGCCGCGATACAGCGGGGCGTGGCCCCAGAATATGAGCAGCTTCGTGATCAACAGCGCGCCCACCATGTCGACGATCATCGGGATAGTGGCCAGCCGTGTCAGGAGTCCAAGGAGAATGAAAGTGCCGCAGCCGATTTCGAAGATTCCGTCGAGGGTGCTGAAGAACGCGGGTTCGGGGATGCCGGCCTTTTCAAATCTGCCGGTACCCAGCGAGGCCGGCCGAAGAAACTTGAGGATGCCCTCGCAGGCAAAGATCAGGCCCACATAAAGACGAATCAGCGCGACCGCGGCCGGGGCGCGCGTTGAGAGCAGTAGGTAGACGGGTCGTGTCATGGGCTTTTCCTTTCTGCCGCAACCTAATCGATCGCTTCGCTGCGATGGTTGCGGCTATGTGGTGCTCATGCCGCATCCGGATCATCAGGTGATGCCGGATTCGCCGTGCGCCGTGAGGCGATGACGCGCCGAAACGCGTATGCGGCGATACCGATACCAAGCACCGTCATGCCGGACAGCACCGAAGACAGCGGCATCGCGAACGCCAAGACTACGCATCCGATTAGTCCGAGCAGCGGGATTCCCCGGTGCGGGCGGCCCTCATCCGGACTAAGGGTGAACGCCGAGCCGTTGGCGACCGCGTAGTAGATCAGCACCGCGAAGGAGGAGAAACCTATCGCGCCGCGCAGGTCGACGGTTGCGGCCAACACCGCCACCACGACACCGATTAGCAGCTCTGCGCGGTGGGGCACCTTGAACCTCGGGTGCACGGCGGTTAACGCATGCGGCAGATGGTGATCCCGAGCCATGGCCAAGGTGGTGCGCGACACCCCGAGGATCAACGCCAGCAACGAGCCCAGCGCCGCTACCGCCGCGCCCACCCGCACCACCGGCACCAGCCAACTTGCTGCGACCACCCGCACCGCCTCAGAGAGCGGCGCGGGGGCCTCGGCGAGACGATGTGGCCCCAACGCGGTCAGTGCAGCCACGGCCACAAGTGCGTAGACGGCCAGGGTGATACCGAGCGCCAGCGGGATCGCCCGGGGGATAGTGCGCGCTGGGTCGCGCACCTCCTCTCCGAGGGTGGCAATACGCGCGTATCCGGCGAATGCGAAAAACAACAGACCCGCGGCTTGCACGACACCGCCGACGGTGGCACCCGCCAGGTGCAATCGATCGGCGCTCGGAGATTCGGAGCTGAATACAGCGACTACCACCGCTGCCAGCACTGCGAGCACACAAGCGACGATGATGCGGGTCAGCCAGGCCGACTTCTGCACCCCGGCATAGTTGACCGCGGTCAGCGCCACCACCACGGCGACGGCCACCGGATGCGTCTGCGACGGCCATGCATACGAGCCGACGGTCAGAGCCATCGCCGCGCACGATGCGGTCTTGCCGACGACAAAGCCCCAACCGGCCAGGTATCCCCAGAATTCGCCCAGCCGCTCTCGCCCGTACACGTAGGTGCCGCCGGAGGCGGGGTAGAGGGCTGCCAGCCGGGCGGAGGAGGTGGCGTTGCAGTAGGCCACCACTGCTGCCACCGCCAGACCCAGCAGCAGCCCCGAGCCAGCAGCACGAGCTGCGGGGCCCAGCGCAGCGAAAATCCCGGCGCCTATCATCGACCCCAGTCCGATCACCACCGCGTCGAACACCCCCAAACTTCGACGAAGCTCGTCGTTGTCGGGTGGGGTGTTCGCTGGCGTGCTATCGGACACTCGGTCTCCTCAGTGGGCTGAGAACAGAACACAACTGGTGTCACAACGTCCAGGGCTCAAACTATCAAACCAGTTTGATGTATCGTCCGAAAGATGGCGACCAAGCGGGCGGTGGTTCCGCTGCTGATGCAGATGGCGTCGCATCCGCTGCGCTGGGCGCTGCTGACGGAGCTCGCTGCCGGCGACCACCGGGTGCGGGAATTGGCTGCCGCCGTTGACGAGCCGCAAAACCTGGTCTCGTATCACTTGCGCCTTTTGCGCTCAGCCGGGCTCGTCGAGGCGAGACGTAGCAGTTTCGATGGTCGCGACACCTACTACCACCTGAACTTGACCAGGTGCGCTGGGGCCTTCGCCGAGGCGGGCGCCGCGCTGCATCCGGCACTCGCGTTAACACCCACTGCCAAGCCAGCGGCTCGGTCGGTGCTGTTCTTGTGCTCAGGCAATAGTGCGCGCTCGCCGATGGCTGAGGCGCTGCTAGAGAAGCATGGCCAGGGTCGCATCCGTGCGTCAAGCGCAGGCAGTCATCCCAAACCGCGCATACACCGCAACGCGATACGGATCATGCGCGACATGTACGACATTGATCTACGCGGAAGACGACCCCAACCTTTGACCGCGGTTGCCCGACGACGGTTCGACTACGTGATCACGTTGTGCGACAAGGTCCGCGAATATGCCCG
Source organism: uncultured Actinomycetota bacterium (assembly GCA_963730415.1). GTDB lineage: Bacteria > Actinomycetota > Actinomycetes > Mycobacteriales > Mycobacteriaceae > Mycobacterium. The sequence goes on from CAVSSC010000043.1 coordinate 27,464, forward strand.
CGAGCATGGCCTGGCCACGACAATGCATTGGAGCCTGCCTGACCCGTCGGCGGCCGCCGGTAGCGACCGTGCCAACTATGCGGAATTCCGGCGTGTGGCAGGCGAATTGAACAGCCGCATTGAATTTCTACTACCCGTTCTTAACGCTTACCCTCGGGAGTGATGATCGTGTCGATCGATCGACGTGATTTCTTCAAATGGGGCGGGCTGGCGTTGATGGCTGCAAGCGGAGGCGTTGGCGTCGGAGTAGCAGTCGGGTGTTCGCGGCCCACGCCTCCTGCTCCGCCCAACGGTAAGGCCGATTACACACTTCGGATCGGTATCGGGACGGTGGAATTGGCACCGGATCACATTGTGTCGACCTTGACCTACAACGGCCAATTTCCTGGCCCGCTGGTGCGGTTCAAAGAGGGGCAGCGGGCGTGGGTGGATATCTTCAACGACACCGATTCCCCCGAACAACTGCACTGGCACGGCCAGCAGGTGGGCGTCGATGTCGACGGGGCCGCCGAGGAGGGAACGCCCTACATCCCGGCACATGGCATGCGGCGGATTTCCTTTGTCCCCGGCCCGGCGGGCTTTCGCTTCTATCACACTCACGTGGTCCCGCGCGCCGACCTATCCCGCGGTCAGTACAGCGGATTGGTCGGCCCGGTCTACATCGAGCCCAAACAGAACCCTGGCGCCTACGACCAAGAGATCTTCCTGACACTCAAGGAATTCGACCCCGAATTCAGCCGGGGAGGCGACATGGCCAGCAATTTCCTGGCCGGCGGGCAGGACCCCGGGCTCAAAGAGAAAGGCGAATCATCGATGGCGGCCTCGCTTGCCCGGGGTGACCCTCGCGGCTACGAGGTCAGTTATGGGGCCTTCGCCATCAACGGACGCATGCTCGGCCACGGCGATCCCATCCGCGTCCAGACCGGTCAGCGGGTGCTACTGCATGTCCTCAACGGCAGCGCCACCGAAACCCGCAGCCTGGCCCTGCCCGGGCACACCTTCACCGTGATCGCGCTTGACGGTAACCCGGTACCGAACCGCGCACCGGTGCCGGTGCTGTGGCTCGGCGCGGCCGAACGAATCTCGGCGCTTGTCACCATGACCAATCCGGGGGTCTGGGTGCTCGGCGATCTGTCCGACGACGACCGTGGCCACGGAATGGGTGTGGTCGTGGAATATGCGGGGCGCGGCGGGGATCCGCAATGGGCAGCGCCACCGCCGTTCGCGTGGGATTACCGGTTGTTCGCCGTACCCAATCCCGCGCCCGTTCCGCCGCCCGATCACACCATCGAGATGCTGATCGAGAAGCGCAATGCCGCCGCCGACGGTTTCAACGCCTGGACGATAAACGGCACACCATTTGCCATGGACACCAACAAACCCGTGCTCAATGTGCAGCGTGACCAGCGCTACCGGCTGCGCTTCCGCAATGCCAGCGACGACCTGCACCCCATGCACTTGCATCGGCACACCTTCGAAATCACCCAATTCGCCGGCACACCGACTGCTGGCGTGCGCAAGGACGTCGCGATGCTGGGCGGTTACCAAAGCATGGAAATCGACTTCGTCGCCGATCAACCCGGCCTGTCGCTGCTGCATTGCCATCAGCAAATCCACATGGATTACGGGCTCATGCTGCTGCTCGATAGCAGCTGATCGCCGACGAAACCGCAACGCGACTAAACAGATTCACAACCTTGCAAGCTGGGGGAGTACGTCGGCGGCGAGTAGCTCAAAATTTCGCGCCAAGCCGCCCAAGCGGGTTGTTTTCTCGCACCCCGCGATACATGCCCCACCGCACGATCCACGGCATCACCACTCGCTCGACCGACCATGACGGGAAGCGGAACGCACGGCCGGTGGGCAGGAAAACCTCTAGCCCGTCGGGCTGTATACCCATTAACGAACCCCACCGCCGCGTCGGCGCTCGGTAGGCGCGCAACCGCCCGCCGGCAAACTCGGCGCGGATGTTACGAGCTACCAGGGCATCCCCACGATTACGGGCAGAGCTGCGAAGAGGGTCGGTCGCCGCGACGTCGCCGACCGCGAAGACACCTCGGGAACCGGGCACCCGCAGCTCCGGCGTCACGCGAACGAACCCGCGCTCATCGAGCAACTCCGGCGGCAGCCAATCGGTGTTGGGTCGCACCCGCCCGATCGCCCAGAGCACGGCTTCGGCGCAAGCCGGGGGTTGTCCGGTACTCCAGCGAACCGGTTCGCTGGTGATCTCATCGCCGGCGAAGCCATCGGACACCACGGCGCGGTGGCCTGGGTGGATGCCTACGCCCAGGTCTGTCAGCCGTCCGCGAATCCGATTCCAAATCCGCGGATGATGCCCGTTCAGCGCAGACTCTCCGGGGAAGTAGAGGTCGACCTGCTTCTCCGGCCAAGTGGTTGCCATGTTGACGGCGCTGCTGACCGCTGCCGCGCCGCCGCCCACGACGATCACCGAGTTGGCGGCAGCCAGCCGGTCGTGCGCAGCGCGCAGCTCCGCGCCGATCTCGGCGGCCGATTGCAGCGTCGGCCGGCGCCAGAAGCCGTTGGTGACTCCGGTCGAGATGACCAGCGCGTCGTACTCCTCGGTGATTGTGGCGCCGTCTTCGCCTCGGCCAAAGACGGTTCGGGCAGCCAGGTCCACTCCCGTCAGTGTGGCCGTAACCGTTCGGACCTGATCCAAGCGTCGGAACCTGTCGAACGGAATCCAGTAATCGCGGGCCCAATCGTCCGGACGGGAGAGCCGGATGCCGAGTTCCTGGCCGCTTACCAGCGCGGGTTTGACAGAAATCCCGACGACATCGGCGTACCGGGACAGACGGATCGCGATCAGGACGCCCGCGTCTCCCAGTCCGGCGATGACGACGCGCTTGCGGTTCATGTCGCTATCCTGCCTTGCGTAAAGTGCGGACCAGCCCGCTAAACGATTCGATTGCCAGGAGCCACATCACTTGATCGCCTCGCCCAGGAATGGTCGCACGGAGCACATGGTGGAGTTTCAGACGTCGATGCACCCACATGTTCGCGCCGCTTTGCGCGCCGCCGTGCGTGCCTCGGCCCCTCGCCCGGCCGCGGCCAAGCGTGCTGCTCAGGATTTCGAAGAACAAGACCTGTGGGCGGCGGTGCGCGCCGAAATCCGCTGGGCGTTTACCCCGCCGCGCACCTGGTTGATGGGCGTGGCGGCCAATCTTTTCCTCGCCGTGGCGTGGTTGGCGGTGCAGCCGCTGACTATTGGCCGCCACCACACCGACTGGGTGATCCTGATCGGTACTTACTTCTCCTCGTGGGTCCTCGCCGATGTCACCACCACCAACCTGCTCGGCGCCGATCATTACCGCGTCCTCAAGGGCTTGTCCGCTCGCGTGCCTTTCTGGCGAATCATCTTGATCAAAAATCTGGCCCTGCTCGTGATCGTCGGGCTGCCTACCTTAGCGGCGGCGATGGCTTTAACGCTGTGGCTGGAAACGCCGGAGCGGCTGGCGATCACAATTCCCACCGTCGCCGTGCCCATCGTGTCCTGGCTGGGCGTGGGCAACTTCATCTCGGTGCTGCACCCGGTGAGCGCTGAGCCGCTGATTCGGCGATGGCGCCAGCGTGGCGATCGGCGCCGCACCGCCAGCTGGCTGCTGGCCCTGACACTGCCTTATGCGCTGTACTACGTGGGCGACCCGATGAACGGGGTAGAGCACCGCGTGTTGTGGACACAGCTACCCGCGTTGATCTGGCCGGTGTTCGGGCGCGACACCAAAAGCTTCGTGCATCTCGCCATCGCCGCCGGCGTCTGGATCGCCGGAACGGTCGCCGCGGTGCTGTGGGTGCACAAGCGCGGATTGCAGATCAGGTGACTCTCTAGCCGAGCGCGACCAGTGCCACGTGTCTATGGCACTTTCGGCTTGATCTCTTCGATCACCCATTGCGCGTAATCGAGGTACTCGTCAACGCCACCGACAGCGGGAATAGGAACGGCGCTCACCGTGACGCCCTGCACAGCGAGCCAGCTCAAACGGTCGACGATTTCCGCTGCGCTCATGCCGGGCCGACCGTTCGGGTCGTTGCGGGCGACGTGTCCTTCGCCGACCCGGTTGGTGCTCAGACCATGCATCACCTCGAATGGTCGACCGTCATAGGAAGGCTGGGACTTGATGTAGTCGACTCTTTCGGCGATTTTCTCGGGCGGTGTCAGAAACGGCCACCACCCGGACGCGAACTTGGCCGCCCGCCGCAACGCCGCGTCAGCATCGCCGCCGATCCAGATCGGAAGATATGGCTTCTGAACGGGTTTCGGCTCGAACGCGATGTCGTCGAACGACACGTAGCGGCCGTCGAATCGCGGTGTGTCACTGGTCCACAATTCAACGATCGCCGCTAGGTATTCGTTGGCGATGCGGCCTCGCTCGTGGAAGGGCACCCCGAGGAGCTCGAACTCCCGCGCCAGCCACCCGACTCCGAAGGTGACCATCATCCGACCCCCGCTCATCCAGTCCGCGGTGGCCAACGCTTTGGCCAGGACGATCGGATGTTGCAGCGGCAAGATGGTCACGCAGGAATTGATGGCGACCCGTTCGGTGGCACCGGCAATATGGGCCTGGGCGACCGTCGAGTGCAGATAGTGGGGCCCGGACAACTCGACGTGCTCGTTGGGAATGACGAGATGCTCAGGGACCGCGATCATGTCGTAGCCCCACCGGTCGGCGCATTTCACCATGCGTGTTTGGTCGGGTCCAGTGACCGCGGCTTCCCAGGGCTGCGTCATCGCCTTGAGGCGCAGCATGTGCGGAACAGGGAAGGCAAATTTCACGCGGGGACTCCTCTTACATTGCGTCGAGGGCCGCGATGTAGCCATATACCAGTCCCTGCGCGATCGTCGCGCCCGCGCCGGGGTACGTCGTGCCGAACGCATTTGCGGCGGTGTTGCCAATTGCGTACAACCCGGCGATCACGCTGCCGTCCTCCCGCAGCACCCGTGCGTGCTCGTCGGCCCTCAGCCCGCCGCAGGTACCCAAATCGCTGAGCACCATTTTCACAGCGTAGAAAGGGCCTTTGACCAACGGACGCAGGTTGGGGTTCGGCGTTATCGTCGGGTCCCCGTAGTACCGGTCGTATGCGCTGCGACCCCGGCCGAAGTCGGGATCCTGTCCGGCAGAGGCGCTTTCGTTGAAACGCGTCATCGTCTGGGTGAACTCCGATACCGGCACACCGATTTGTGCGGCCAGCTCGGGGAAGCTGTCGGTACGTACCGCGATGCCCGCGTCATACCATGCCTGCGGAATCCGCATCCGCGGAAACAGTTCGGCGCCAAAGACATAGCTGTTGCGGTATTGCTGGTCGAAGATGATCCACATCGCTTCGACGGGGCTGCCTGAGCGCTCCAATTCAAGTAACCGCTGACCGAACGACATGTAGTCCGCCGACTCGTTGGCAAACCGCTGGCCGTTCTGGTCCACAATCAGGCAGCCCGGAAGCGACCGTTCGGCGAGCATCACCCCGGGCGGCTTGCCGGGCAGTGGCGCGACGGCGGGGAACCACCACGCCTGATCCATCAAATCGATGTCGGCGCCCGATTCCTGCGCCGCACGGATCCCGTCGCCGTTATTGGCCTCGGCACCCAGGCTCAGATTGGCGCCCAGCGCCTCGGACTGGAATTTCCACCGCATATCCATGCTGTGGTCGAAACCGCCGGTGGCCAGCACCACCCCGCGCCGGGCGGTGATCGTCACCTCGCGGCCATCGTGGTCGACGACCGCGCCGGTTACCCGGTCACCGTCGCCTTCGAGGCGCAGCAGCGTGGTGTCCGTCCACACCGGGATGCCGGCGCGCAGCACGCCCGCGAATAGGCCTGCCGCCAGGCCCTGCCCGCCCGCTGCGTAGCGCCGGCCCAGCAGCCGGCCGCCGACACCCTGTGCCGCCCGCCTTGCGAACGTCGGAATTCCCTTGCGCGGCACCCGAAAGACCAGATTCATCCAACGGTAGTCAGCGCCTGTCGTCGGTATCGGGACGCTGGCCTCCATGATGCCGGGCAGCAGCCGGGTGCGGTATTCGCCGAGAATCGACGTATCCAGCGGATGGCACTCGCAGGTGCGGCCCGCGGCGCTGCCGCCTGGCTCCTCCGGGTGGTAATCGGAGTAGTCGCGAGCCCAAAACAGTCGCAGCGGAGTCGTTCGGCGCAGCATCTCGACCGTCGCGGACACATGCGCCAGAAACGCAGCCGATCGTTGCCGGGGCGCCGACCCCGCGACCACCGAGTCCAGATAAGTGGCGGCGCGCTCAGCGGTGTCGTTGGCACCGGCCTCGCGCAGCACTGGGCAAGCGGGCAGCCAGAGTGCGCCGCCGGAGCGGGCGGTCGAGCCGCCCACGTACGACGACTTCTCCACGATCAGCACCGACAATCCGACTTCGTTGGCGGTCAATGCCGCGGCCATGCCTGTACCTGAGCCGACTACCAGCAGGTCGACGGTTGTATCGGCTACCGGCAGTCCGGCAGGGATCGTCGTACTGTGCGGGCTCACGGTGTGAACGGTATGCCGGGCCGCGTTGCAGAGGAAGAGCCACCTTGATGAGTGGAACAAGCCGCCTCCACAAACCGGGCTGCAGGAGTTAAATCATGCCTATGACGTCGCAGTCTGGAGCCGACGAAGTTCGGCTCATCGAAGCGCAGGCCGCGCCAACGCGGTTCGCCCGCGGCTGGCACTGCCTAGGCCTGGTCAGAGATTTCGGTGACGGCAAGCCGCACGCGATCAACGCCTTCGGGCAAAAGCTCGTCGTCTTCCGCAGCGCGGACGGCAACATCAACGTGCTCGACGGCTACTGCCGACACATGGGCGGTGACCTTTCACAGGGCGAGGTCAAGGGCAACGAGATCGCGTGCCCGTTCCACGACTGGCGCTGGGGCGGCGACGGGCGATGCAAGCAGGTGCCCTACAGCAGACGCACACCCAGGCTGGCCCGTACGCGTGCCTGGACCACCCTGCAACAGGACGGCATGTTGTTCGTGTGGAACGACCCCGAGCGCAACCCACCTTCGCCGGACATCACGATCCCGCGCATCGAGGGCGCGACGAGTGATGATTGGACCAACTGGCACTGGTACACCACCGTCGTGCACAGCAACTGCCGCGAAATCATCGACAACGTCGTGGACATGGCGCACTTTTTCTACATCCATGGCTCGTTGCCCACGTATTTCAAGAACATCTTCGAAGGCCACGTGGCGACGCAGTACATGAACGGCGAGGGTCGACCTGACCTCGCGGGCACCGAAGGGGCCGAGATGCTCGGTACGACGTCGGTCGCGTCCTACTACGGCCCGTCCTTCATGATCGACGACCTGACCTACCACTACCAGCAAGGCGATACTCAATCGATTCTCATCAATTGCCATTACCCGATCGAAGCGAATTCCTTTGTGCTGCAATACGGCATCATCGTGAAGAAATCGGACGCGCTGCCCGGCGACCAGGCCATGCAGACCGCGATCACTCTCGGCGACTACATCAAGCTGGGTTTCGAGCAGGACGTGCAGATCTGGCGACACAAGGCGCGCATCGACAACCCGCTACTGGTCGAGGAGGACGGCCCGGTCTACCAGCTGCGCCGCTGGTATCAGCAGTTCTACGTCGACGTCGCCGACGTGCAACCAGATATGGTGGACCGCTTCGAGTTTGAGCTGGACACGACCCGGCCCTACGAGGCGTGGATGAAAGAGGTTGAGGCGAACACGGCGGCCCAGGCAGCCTCCATCGGCCCGAGGTAATGATGCTGGATTCGTCCGTCAGGACAGACAACCGTCTCGACGAGATGCCCATGGTGCCCGTGGCGTGCCGCAACTGCGGCGCGCGAGTGCTGGCGCGCAAGAGCAGCTGGAACCAGACCAGTGTGCAGTGGAACGCCGATGCGACGGCCCGGTGTGCCGAGCGCGCCGAAGCGCAGCGAATGTTGGCGCACGCTGGCCGGGGCGTGTTTCTGGCGTGCTCAGAGCTGAGTGAGTCGATAGTCGATGCGGTGCGACGCGGCGACTTGTCCATCGTTGACGAGATAGCAGGCGTGGCCCCTGGTTCGGCGTAGTTCGGGGTCTCTAGGCGTGCGCACCGCCGTCGATTCGGATCTCGGTGCCGGGTGATGAACGCGCCGTCGTCGGAGGCCACCATGGCGATTACCGATGCCACGGCGCTCGGGTCACCCAATATGTCGTTGTCCTTGCCGTGCAGCAGCGGTGTCTGCTTGGCCCACAACCCGAGTCGTATCCTTCGGGCATCTTGTCTAGGGTGCTTAATGCCAGTGCAGTGGCGACCTGCGCTCGGCGGTTCGTCGACACCTATCTCGCCGAGTACGCCCCGGCGTCCGCGACCGGGGCATGACGCTAGCCGGGACGTGTCAGCACACGGTCGATTACAAGCACCTCACCTTTAGCCATACGTCGACCGTATGGCAGCCTGCGGGGAACCGTGCGACCCAGATCCCGGCCACCGGGATGCTCAACCTGCGGGTAGCCGGGCAGCTGGGCGCATACCGTCGGCTCGGGGGAGGCTTCCTCGGGCCTATCCCTGGGGAACTTCACCCTTATGCCGCGGGCAATATGCGTCGATGCTCGCGCCGACGAAGAAGCCGGAATGATATTCGGGCATGCCACTGCTCTTCATCACGTCTTGCATCACATCCATAGGCGTGGCGCCGTTGTCAAGCTTCACGCAGACGAAATGACCGGCTTCGATCTCGTGTGCGGGAGACGTATTGTCGACGATGCCCTGGGACTTCAGCTTCGCCACGAAGTTGTCGTCGGTAGTGTCGGCATGAGCGGTCGACACTGCTCCCAGCAGGCCAACCAACGCGACCCCTACCGCTAGTAGCAGGCGCGTAACCATTTCGGGTCTCCCTGAAGTGAGATTGTCTTGCTGACAACAAGAGATAAGCCGCCAGGACTGGTGGTTCGGCCTTCTACGGTCCAATTCCGACGGGCACTGCGACTTTCACGGTCCAATTCTGGCGGGCACTGCGACCGCGATTCCAGGCTGGCGGGTACTTGTACATGTTTTGTTCACCCGCCGGCTAACTCCGAGCGAGAACGGACCCTAACATTTCGGTGTCCATATCTCGCGCTGACTTACGTTGGGCCGAAACGTCAGGCGGTGACACGCAACCGAAGACACCTCGGCGCTGATCCACTCGGAACCGGTGACCAGCCATTGCCACGCCACCGGAAGCCGCGATCACTGATTCCGCATCAGGAACGACTTCGCCTACCTGATCGATTTCGCATCGCTCGATCGCGATCGCCCACGCCATCAATGCGTGAATTCGCTGAGTCTGACCGGTCCCACCGGAGCGAAAAGCTTCAACGGCGCCATCATCCGCTGCAACGATCTGGGATGCAGACGCTGAACTCCGGCATCGCCCCGCCCGCTGAGCCGATTCATGTCGTGTTCGGAGCGACGCGTCCGGCACCCGGGCCAAAGTGGCTCGGGGGCACAGATATGTCCCCATTCCGGACGCGTTTTAGTCGAGGTTGTCGACCGCCGTCAACACCATTGTGCGATCTGAGGTCGTGATGACCCCAGGACTCCGAGCGGATCGGCGGCGGCTCCTGTTAGGGGCATCGTAGCCGTCTGCGACAGGTTCCAGTTCACCAGAAGGTTGTCGTGATGTCATCAGCCATTAATGCCCGGTGCACCAAAGTTGCAGTACTGTTTCACCCTGCCGACGACGATCTCGAAGAGACCGTCTCGCCCGGTGACGGCCGCCTGACTAACTAGTCGAAATTGCGCGGCTACGGGCGCGGTGATCATGGTTCAGCTTTCAATCGAGGGAACTAAAACATAAGGAACTAAATTGAAACTCAACCGATTTAGTCCCTTGCCGTGCGTCCTGGCTACCATTGCGCTGGTGCTGTCTGGGTGTGGCAGTGACAAACAGGCAAGTGCGCCAAGTGCATCGACGGGTGCGCCACCGGCGAACGTGAGTTGCGGCGGACAGAAGACCCTCAAGGCCAGCGGGTCGACGGCCCAGGCCAATGCGATGGCCCGGTTCGTGAAAGCGTTCGAGCAGGCCTGTTCGGGTCAGACACTGAATTACACCGCCAATGGGTCGGGCGCTGGGATTAGCGAATTTACCAACAACCAAACCGATTTCGGTGGTTCGGACTCCCCGCTGATCCCGAAGGAGTACGCCGCTGCCCAGCAGCGATGCGGCTCGCCAGCGTGGAACCTGCCGGTGGTGTTCGGCCCCATCGCCATCACCTACAACGTCCATGGCCTCACTTCGTTGGTTCTCGACGGTCCGACCGCGGCCAAGATCTTCAACGGCGGCATTACTACCTGGAACGATCCTGCGATCCAGGCGCTGAACCGAGGTGTCACCCTGCCCGCTGAGCCGATTCATGTCGTGTTCCGCAGCGACCAGTCCGGAACCTCGGATAACTTCCAGAGATATCTCGATACCGCTTCCAACGGTGCGTGGGGTAAGGGTGCCGGAAAGACGTTCAACGGCGGTGCCGGCGAGGGCGCCATGGGCAACGACGGCACCTCCGCGGCCGTCAAGAGGACCGAAGGGGCGATCACCTACAACGAATGGTCGTTCGCCCAGGCGGAACACCTGGACATGGCCAAGATCATCACGTCGGCCGGTCCGGACCCCGTAACGATCAGCGCAGACTCGGTGGGGAAGACGATTGCCTCGGCCGGAATCATTAATCAGAACAACGACCTCGTTCTCGACACGATCTCGTTCTACCGGCCGAAGCAGCCCGGCTCCTACCCGATCGTGCTGGCGACCTATGAGATTGTCTGCTCGAAGTATTCCGATCCTCAGGTCGGTCAGGCCGTGAAGGCTTTCCTACAGAGCACCATCGGCGCAGGCCAGAATGGCTTGGCGGATAACGGATATATTCCTATTCCGGATGCGTTCAAGACGAGGTTGTCGACTGCGGTCAACGCCGTTGCGTGATCTGGGTTCGTTATGACCCGCAGACCGCTAACGATCGAGATTCACGCGTACTGCAGGGCGGGACGCGACGCGGGACGCAAAGGCCGCAATGGTCGCAGCGGCTGCAAGGTGGGCGGAACGCGTTGCGGGCACGCAAACACGCCGCCGGGAACTGGCGATGTCCGACGGCGAGTGGATTAGCCCTTAGCAGCCGACCGGCCCGCGCGGCGGCCGTAGAAGCTGCCGTCACCGAGCGAGATGCCGCTGGCGTAACCCCATGCGGCCAGTCCGGCGGTCGAACGGCCCGCAGCGAAGAGCCCGGGGATGGGCTCACCGCTGACGTGCAGCACCTCGGCATCCAACGTGGTGGCGAGCCCACCCAGCGTGAAGCCGCCGGTGCACTCCCGCAGGTCGACTGCGCCGACCGGGGAACCGATCGGCTTCACCCACTCGGGCTTCTTGTGCAGCAGCGGATCCTCGCCGCGGGCGGCGCCCGCGTTGTAGGCGGCCACGGTCGCCTGTAGTGAACCGGGCGCCAGCCCCATTTCGCGTTCCAGGTCGGCAACGGTATCAGCCACCCAGGTCGCCGGCCGCAGCATGAACTTGGGCGACCAAGAGGCCATCGCCTCCTCCTGGGCGTCGCCGTCGATGATGAGGTAGGCAATGTTGTCCTGCTGGTACAGCGTGAGCTGCCCGATCCGGCCCGGGTAGGTGTCCTCAGTGACGTAACGCTGGCCGCGGCCATTGACCAGGATGCCGCGCACCAGCTGCTGAGGGTCAATGAAGATCGCGACCTCGGTGGCGTCCATGTGGGCCAGATCGGCACCCAGCGCCTGCGCCATCCGGATCGCCTGCCCGTCGTGCTGCTCGATTGAGGCGGCTGGGCGTCCGGCGATCCGCGGGGCGAAGCGCGCCACCATCGCGTCGTTGTAGGCGAAGCTGCCCGTCGCGAGCACGACGCCGCTGCGCGCCCGGATCGTCATGTCGGTGCCGTACTGGCGGGCGCGGACCCCGACCACTCTACCGTCGGATTCAACGATCAGGCGCTGAACCCGCACGTCGTAAAGCGCCCGTGCGCCGGCCGCTGTGGCCGTCTCGACGAGCGGCTTCATCAGCATGTAGCCCGCGCTGGCTTCGCCCTGCTTCTTGTTCGACATCTGCGGGACGTGCCCGCGCGGGGCGGGGGAGGCGATGGTGTTGAACGGATAGGCGTTTTCGCCGCCGCTGTACATCAGGCCCTGGTCGCCCATCGGTTCCCAGCCGGGCTCGGAGAAGAACTCCGCTTTAAAAGGCACGCCGCAGCCGACGAGCCAGTCGAAGTGGGCGACGCTGCCGGCGCAGTAATCGGCGATCCGCTTCTCGTCGGCGCCGGGGCCCATCGCGACGTTGAGGAACGCCGCCATGTTCTCGACGGAATCGGTAAAGCCACAAGCCTTTTGCAGCGCGGTGCCACCGCCGAGGTAAATGAACCCACCGGCCATCGCCGCCGCGCCACCCCAGGACCCGGTGCGTTCCAAAACCAGGACCTCGGCGCCACCGCGGGCGGCTTCGACCGCGGCGGCGGCGCCGGCGACCCCGTAGCCGGCGATGACGACGTCGGCTTCGTGGTCCCACGAGGTGATCGACGCCGCCGGCACCGGTGTGACATCAGTATCGGGTGTCATAGCCGCATGGCCGCGGGCATTTCGCCGATCCACTGGTGGCCCCAGTAGCTGTCGGCGGTGATTTCTTCTGCGGTGTAATAGGTTTCGTCGACCCGCATGCCGTCGGTGCCGAATTCGATGTCCCAGTCACCGGGTGCGCGCACGTAGAACGACACTATCTTGTCGTTGGTGTGGCGACCGAGGGTGGAGGACAACTGGAAGCCCTCGGCGGTGACGCGGTCCAGTGCCTGCCCCACGGCGTCGAGCGTGTCGACCTCGACCATGATGTGGACAAGGCGCGGGTCGCGCTGATGCGCGGCTGGGACAATCGCCAGGCTGTGGTGTCGCTCGTTGATGCCGAGGAAGCGAACCCGCACCGGGCCAAACTCTTTCGGCAACGGTACCCGGAACGCGCCGCGGGAACGGAAACCCAACACTTCGGTGTAGAAGCCGAACAGCCCGTTGGGATCGGTAGCAGGCACCACGACGTGGCCCAGGCCCTGGTCGCCGGTGACGAATTTCGCACCGAACGGAGTGATGACCGGGCTGTGGTCAAGCACCGCACCGTGAAACACCTCGAGCGTGGTGCCTGCCGGGTCTTCGAAGGTGATCACCTCTTCGACCCGGCGGGCCTCGGCTTCGTCGGCGGACAGCTGCTTAGAGGGCACCCCGGCACCGTCGAGGGCTGCTTGGACCCGCTGCAGTGCCAGGTGGTCGCGCACTTCCCAGCCGACGGTGAGCACCCGGTCAGTCTCACCGGGCACCACGATGAGCCGGGCCGCACGCTCATCCATCCGCAGATACAGCGCGGACGGGTCAGGTCCCTTGCCTTCCGCGAAGCCCAGGACGCCGAAGGCGAAACGCCGCCAGCGATCGATGTCGTTGGTCGAAATGGTGATGTAGCCCAGGCTTTTCAGGTCAGTCACTTCCAGGTTCCTCCTAGATCAGGGCCCGCAGTGGACCCTCGGGCGGATCGATGCCCAGCGAGCTGAGCGCCGACGCGTGATATGTGGTGCCGGGAACGTGGATGGCATGAAGATGCCCGACGTGCACATCACGCCAGTACCGTTGCAGCGGCTTGTCCATCCGCGCCGCGTTGCCGCCCGAGCGGGCGAAGATCTCGTCGACCGCCGCCACCGCGCGCCATACTGCGCGGACCTGTGTGCGCCGACCCGCCGCGCGGTCCGCGAACGACACCTCCTTGCCGGCGGCGACCATGTCGTAGATCCGGTCGGCGTTGGCCAGCAGCTCCTGGCGGGCGGCGTTGATATCGGCGGCGGCCTCGCCGATCGCGTGCATGACGTAGGGGTCGTCCTTGATCGCGGTTCCGGTGGCGCCTACGCGCTCCCGCTGGTAATCCAGGTGTGCGGCGAGCGCCCCCTCGGCGATGCCGATGGTCGCTGCGGAGATCCCCAGTGGGAACATCGTCGACCACGGCATCAGATACAACGGCTCGGTCATGCCGGCCTCACGCTGGGCGGTGCCGTCCATCACCTTCGTCGCGTCCATGGTCCGGTAGGTCGGGACAAACGCGTCCTTGACGATCACGTCCTTGGAGCCGGTTCCGCGCAGCCCCACCACATTCCACGAGTCCTCGACGATCTCGTAGTCCTTGCGCGGCAGGATCATGTGCAGCATCTGGGGCGGCATCACCGGTATGCCCTGGCTGTCGCCGAGCATCGCGCCCAGGATGATCCAGTCGCAATGGTCGGTGCCCGAGCTGAACTGCCAGCGTCCGTTGAAGATGTAGCCGCCGTCGACGGGTTTGGCCACCCCCTGCGGCGCGTACGGGGAGGCCATCCACGTGTCGTAATCGTCGGCCCACACTTCATTGGGCACCTTCGCATCGGCATAAGCCAACTGGTAGGGGTGCACGCCCACCACGCCGACGATCCAGCCGGCGGCCGGGTCGAGCGCCGCCGTCGCCATGACCGTCTCGGCGAACTCGCGGGGATGGACCTCAAAGCCGCCGTGACTCTTAGGCTGCAGCAGCCGGATCACGCGGGCCGCTTTCATCAGCTTGACGGTGTCGTCGGTGAGTCGGCCAATCCTCTCGGCTTCACCGGCCTGCTCACGCAGCTGGTCGGCCATAGCTGCTACCTGGTCAATAACCCGCTCGCTCATGCTGTCGTCCTTTACGTCTGTTGGCGTACTAATGGTGTACCGCAGTCGGTGCCCGACCAGAAGGTGATCCCGGTGAGCGGACGCAAATGCCTACATCACCGCGGCAACCCTGCTCGTCACCGCCGGCGCCACCCAGCGATGAGGAGGACAACTGTGACAGATCGAGAGACCGATATAGGCGACTTGGGGGCACGGCTGCGCCGGCTCGAGGACGAACGCGACATCGCGCGGTTGATCGCCTCGTATGGTCCGGCGGTAGACGCAGGGGATCCCGATGCCGCCGCGCGGCTGTGGGCGAGCGATGGCATTTATGACGTGGACGGCTGGCGCATGGAAGGCCGAGCCGACGTCCACGCCATGGTGAGCTCGTCGGTCCATCAGAATCTGGTGGCCAAGGGGTGCTGTCACTTTCTTTCGACCGTGCGTCGTTACGGTCACCGGCGATTCGGCGGTGGCAGTGTGCGAGTCCTTGGTCCTGGTACGCGACGGCGACGGCTATCGCGTATGGCGCTCTACGGCAAACCATTTCGCGCTGCAGCGGATCGACGGCCAGTGGCAGATCAGCGTTCGTACCAGCCGTGTTCTTGACGGTAATCCCGACGCACACGCTTTATTGACGAGAGGCCTAGCAGGGTCCGCCTAGCTGCGCGACAGAAACGCCAGCACGGTGCTTTCGAACGCCTCCTTGGCCTCGATCATCGCCCAGTGCCCGGAGTTGGGGAAGATGTGCAGTTCCGCGTTGGGGATGGTGCGCATCGGGATGAGCGCCATATCGGGCGGGCTCACCCGGTCGTCCCGGCCCCACGTCAGCAGGGTGGGCGCCGCCAGCTTGTGCATCACTGCCCACGGCAGCGGCCGGTCAGAGGCGTTCATCGCGGCGTTCATCGCGGCAAACGGTGCTTTGCCGTACATGCGGCGCGCGGCGGCCAGTGTGTCCGGATCGGTGGCCAGCTGCCAGCGTTCCTCAACGAGTTCCTCGGTGACCAGCGACTGGTCGTACACCATCGATTTGAGCCAGTCGACCAGCCGCTGCCGAGTGGGGTCCTCGACGAACTCCTGCAACAGCCGGATGCCCTCACTGGGGCTGGGGCTGAAGATGTTGGTTCCGATTCCGCCGATTGTCACCAGCCGGTCGATGCGGTCGGGATTCTGGATGGCGAAATTGATGCCTACACCGCCGCCCATCGAGTTGCCGACGATGTGCACCTTCTCGATCCCGAGCGCGTCCAAGAAAGGCGACACAGTGCCGAATGCGGTGACCATCGGGTGGCCGCCGAAGTCGTCGCTGACTCCGAAACCGGGAAACTCCAGGATCAGGCAGCGGAAATGCTCGGCGAAAGTGGGCAGTATTCCGCGGAAGTTACGCCATCCGGTGACGCCGGGACCCGAGCCGTGCAGGAACAGCAGCACCGGGCCGGAATCAGGCCCGCACTCGTAATAGCGCAAAGCGCCCTTGGGAGTATTGATTTCACGCAGGTCATGCTCGACGACGGCGATCCGCTCAGAAGTGTCTGCCACGTATGCCACCCTGCCATGCCGTCGCGACGAGGCATCGCGGGGTTCCGCTGAGCGGATCGCGCTTCGTGGTCAGGTTCCGTCGTTCCCGGGCTCGCCGCAATTCAGGAGTTCTTTCAGCGCTGCGGGGAACGCGTCCGCGAGGTCCCACAGGTCCGGCACCAGGTCCGGGCACGACATGATGCCGACGCCGAGTCGGCCGTTCAGCGACATGACGGTGATGTTGAGTCCTGCGCCCGCGACGATCGGGCCGAGCGGGTACATCCCGTCGAGTTTGCAGCCTGAGAAATAGAGCTGTTCCTGTGGGCCGTGCACATTGGACAGGACCATGTTGTGTGGCGGCTTCTCGGGCAGAGGGATCCGCGGGAGCAGCTTCATCGCAGCGCCGAACACGGTCTGCCCTGCCACTTGCGTCCAGTCCTGCAGCAGGGTCGGACCCATCGAGGCGGCGTGGTCTTTGGCTGCGGTGTTGCCGTCGGCAATGCGGCTCAATCGCTCGACAGGATCGCCGATGTGGGTTTCGAGCCGACAGAGCATCCATGTCGTCTGGTTACGACCTGGCCGATCGGATTTGTCATGAACCGAGACCGGCACGCTCGCCACCAGCGGGATGTCCGGTAGCTCTTCGCGGTGCTGCAAGAACTGCCTCAATGCACCCGCGCACACTGCCGTCACCACGTCGTTAATGGTTACCCCGAACCTCTTCTTAACCGTTTTGACGTCATCGAAGTCGACGTCGGTCATTGCGACGTTGCGGCGGCGGGTAAACGAACCGTTGAATGCGGTCGGCGGAGCCGCGAACGGGGCCGCCATCGTGGGCCCACCGCCGCGGGCGCGAAGAATCGTTTCCGCCAGCGTTACGACGGTTGCCGGCAGGACCCTGGCCAAGCGCCAGGGTCGCAGCGCGGCCCCGATCAGTCCGTACCCGGCGATCTGGAGGGGATTTTCCCCGCCGGCGCGGACAGCCGGTTTCGGCGGCGGCGCATCCGGCTCGGTGCTGCACAGCTGCGCCAGCAGGTTGGCCCCGCCGACTCCGTCGACCACTGCGTGGTGGGCTTTGAAGACTACAGACAATGCGTCGTGGTCGTGCAGGCCTTCGATCACCCACATTTCCCACAGGGAATGATCGCGATCGAGCGCCAGCCCAGCGATGTGCTCGCAGATCTCCGCTAATTCCCTGCGGCCTCCCGGCGACGGCAGGCCGACCCGGTGCAGATGACGTGCGAGGTCGAAGTCCTCGTCGTCGACCCAGACCGGATGGTCGAAGTTCAGCTGGTTGTCGGCCAGCTTGAGGCGAAATTCGGGTACGGCGTCCACGCGTACCGATAGCGCCTCGCGGAACCGGTCGAATGTGTAGCCATCGGGCATCGTCGCGGCATCCAGCTTCAGGATGCAGCAAACATTCAACGGCTGCGTCGGTGTTTCCAGGTACAAAAAGAACGCGTCTAGCCCACTGAGTCGCTCCATGCTTGCTCGTTTCGTTTGCGCCGCCATGACCGCTGGTCACGATGACCCGTGGTCAGCCGCAAGCCCTTGCCGGCTCACACGATGAGGGCAGCCGTTATCTGTCGGTGTGCTTCTATGGTGTAGCCGCTGGGTGCAAATCGGCAAACATCCCGCTCGTACCTTCGCGAAAATCTATGCACCGGTATCGATCTCAGCTGGTAGGTGTCTGCCGCGCCATGGTCGAGTCGGCGGCTGCCCAATCGGTCGACACCTTGCGATGCTTTATCAGCCAGGTGTCACCATCGGGCACCAGCGTGTCGCGATACCGGCCGCAATGGTCGAGCCCGATATGGGTAACCACAATGAAGTAAGACGAGACCTGCGCCTGGTCGGGGGCCAGCCTGACAAACAACACGTTGGCGACGTTGTGCCTGACGACGGGCTTGACGTCGACGTTGATGGCGACGTTCGTTGTGACACCGCGAAGGAACGTCACGATTTCGGATCGCCCGCGCAGTGGCTCGAAACCGCGTATCTCGAGGACACCATCTGCGCAGAATGTCTCCGCAAGGCCGTCGAGCCGGCCGGCGTCTCCGGACCAGTTGTACCGCGCCAGAGTGTCCCGGATCCGCTCACGGGCGACCAGTTCCCACATCTTCACCGTCGTGACTCCTCGCCCTGGCCGCCGGTTGCCCTGCGTGTCGGCGGTTCCTTGTGTTGGATTACTAGCGTAGGCACATTCGTATGCCTGCATTAAGCTGTGGCAACGAGGCAGGGGGCAGTCATCACAACAAGCGATCTCAAACGTGAAGTCAGCGCAGAAATCGAAGTCGAGGTCGATGCTGCAACGACCCTGGAATTCCAGATCGCGGTCGCCCGTCAGTCAGGCATAGATGTCAGCGAATCGTTAGCAATTAAGCTGAACGGCAAGACAATTGAGCCTCGTGAAATCATCGGGGAGCACGGTACGCGGATTCATTCGGTGCAGGCGGACGAGGGAACCGTGACCCTGTCGTACTCGGCAACGGTGGTCGGGCAAGCCGACCTCCCGCCGGTGAACGACATCGACATGATCACCTATCTGCGCCCGAGCCGATATGCCGAAGCTGACAAATTCTTCGGTTTCGCCACCGCCGAATTCCAGCAGTATGGCATCTCGGTGACGTTGCTGGAAAATGTGTCGTCGTGGGTGGGCACGCGGCTGAATTATGTTGCCGGTTCTAGTGATCCGATCGACGGAGCTACCGAGACGTTGCTGGCGGGCGCCGGCGTGTGTCGTGACTACGCCCATTTGGTGATCGCACTGCTGCGTGCGCTGAAGGTCCCCGCCCGTCTGGTGGCGGTCTACGCGCCGGGATGTCAGCCGATGGATTTTCACGCGGTGGCTGAGGCGTTTGTCGACGGCGCGTGGCGTGTTGTCGATGCGACATGTCTTGCACCGCGGCAGTCCATGCTCCGCATCGCCACCGGCCGAGATGCCGCCGACACGGCCTTCCTCGACAACCACAAAGGCGCCATCACGTTGAAGAGCACCACAATCACGGCAGTGGTGGACGGTGAGCTACCCAAGGATTCGGTTGACCAACTCGTGAGCTTGCGGTAGCTCCCAACCGACACGTCATGGATGTGGCGAAAGCTACTCGCCGTCGGCGTTTTGGGGACGTGCAAGAACCCGCCCGAGGGAATGAATCGCCACGCGGGGCTGTAGAACAACGCATGGAACTCAATGACGCCGCCCGCGACCTTATCGGAAAGGGCGCCGATGCCACCCTCGTTACCCTCAATCCCGACGGCAGCCCCCAGGTGAGCTTGGTCTGGGTCGCACTGCAGTCGACGCCGGACGGAGACGAACTCGTCACCGCGCACCTCGCCGAACACAAGAAGGTTCGCAATATCCGCGACGATCCCCGCGTCGCCGTCACGATCGTGTCGCTCGAAGGGCCCAGCCAGGGGATGCGGCCCTACCTCTCCGTCAACGGGACCGCGCGGATCGTCGAAGGTGGGGCGCCCGAGCTTCTAAAGGAGCTCAACCCGATTCTGGGCGACCCAGACATGAAGTTCCCGCCGGATGGCGCACCGCCGGGATTTCTCACCCGCATCCGCATCGACAAGGTCGGCGGCATCGGCCCCTGGGCATCCTGACGGCAGAACGCGTGCTCCACCGCCGGATAATTCCCACTTCCGACACCGGCGGTAGCGGAATAAAGTGAGTGGGTGACCGGCGAAGACGGCAGGCATCTGCGCACATGTCCACTGTGTGAAGCCATGTGCGGCTTGGAGATTCACGTCGAAGGCGGCAGAGTCACCGGAATCCGCGGAAACCGCGACGATGTGTGGAGCCGCGGACACCTCTGCCCGAAGGGCGTATCGCTGGCCGCACTCCACGACGACCCGGACCGCATCCGCCGTCCCATGATCAAGGTCGACGGGCAATGGCAGGAAGTCAGCTGGGATGCGGCGTTTCGCCGCTGTACCGAGCTGCTGACGCCGGTGATCCGCAAGTACGGGATTGGCGCGGTCACCGCCTATACCGGTAACCCGCTGGCGCACTCGTTTTCGCTGGCCCGCTACGCGGGGGTGCTGCTAGGCATGTCCGGGATGCCGGTCACCTATTCGCCCGGGACGGTCGACCAATGGCCGAAGAATCTGTCGTCGCACCTGATGTACGGCGGCTGGTGGACCTTTCCGGTGCCTGACATCGAACGCACCGACCTGCTGGTGATCATGGGCGCCAATCCCGCCGCGTCGCAGGGTTCACTGCTGGCCGCGCCCGACGTGATGGGACTGATCGACGTGATTCGCAAACGCGGCAAGGTGATCGTGATCGACCCGGTGCGCACCCTTACCGCGACCCGCGCTGACGAGTGGTTGCCGATCGTTCCGGGGACCGACGCCGCGCTGTTGCTGGCCGTCGCGCACACGCTCTTCGACGAAGACCTGGTCAATCCCGGACCACATGTCGACGGTGTAGACACGATGCGCCGGGTCGTCGCGGACTGGCCGCCGAGCCGGGTCAGCGCGGTCACTGGTATCGACGAGGACCGCATCCGCCGGCTGGCCCGCGAGCTTGCCGGCGCTGAGAAATCGGTGGTGTACGGCCGAATAGGCCTGTGCAACCAGGAGTTCGGCAGCCTGGCCAGCTGGCTGGTCGACGTGATCAACATTCTGACTGGCCATTTCGACATTCCCGGCGGTGCGATGTTTCCCAGGCCGGCGGCGTGGTCGATCACCACGCAGCCGCTCCCGGGCCTGGAGGACGGCGCGCCCGAATTCGGCCGCTGGCGTACCCGGGTGCGCGGGGCGAAGGAGGTCCTCGGCCAGGCGCCGGTGTCGTGTATGGCCGAGGAGATCGCGACGCCGGGCGACGGGCAGCTCAAGGCGCTCATCACGATCGCCGGCAACCCGGTATTGTCCACGCCCGGCGGTGACAAGCTCGACGAGGCGCTGCCGATGCTGGAAGCGATGATCTCCGTTGACCTTTGGCTCAACGAGACGACGCGTCACGCCGATGTGATCCTGCCCGGGCTGTCCCCGCTCGAGCAGCCTCACCACGACGACCTGGTGCTGCAATTTGCGATCCACAGCATCGCGAACTACTCGGCTCCGGTATTCGATCCGGGTGATCGCCCGCACGAGTGGGAGATCCTGATCCGGCTGACCGGCCTGTGCACCGGCACACCGGCCGAGGATGTCGACGTTGCGGCGATCGACGATGGTTTCTTCGATTACCTGGCGTTCACTCAGGGACTCGACGGCGCGGCGATCCGCAAGCTGTACGACCACGGCGGCCCTGAGCGGATGCTGGACCTCACGTTGCGAACCGGACCCTTCGGGGACCGCTACGGCGAGAACCCCGGCGGGCTCACGTTGGACATGCTCAAGGCAAATCCGAACGGAATCGACTTCGGCCCGATGGTGCCGCAGCTGCCGGACGTCCTCGGTACCGCCGACAAAAAAATCCGGCTCGCCCCGCAATACCTACTCGATGACCTGCCGAGGCTTGCCGCGCGCATCGAGCGGCCCGCTGAGCCACTGGTCCTGGTGAGCCGCAGGCACCTGCGATCGAACAACACCTGGCTGCACAACGTGCCCGCACTGATGAAGGGTAAGGACCGGTGCACGCTGCTGATCCATCCCATTGATGCGGCCAGCTGCGGCATCGCCGACAACGACATCGTCACGGTGAAATCGGAGGCCGGCGAGATCAAAGTGCCCGTTGAGATCACCGACGCGATACGACCCGGCGTGGTGTCGATGCCGCACGGCTGGGGACATGGCAAGGCGGGTACTCGCATGTCGGTGGCCAACAGCTCACCGGGCGCCAACACCAATGTGCTTTCCCCGCCGACGTTCATCGACGAGCCCTCGGGCAATGGTGTGCTCAATGGCATCTCGGTGACGATCAGCTGAAGGTCGCCCTCGATTTCGCTCGCCCGCTCTTCATCCGTCGACGAATACCGCTGCGCGAGAGACTGATTCGCCTCGTAAATCGCTCGGACCTCGGGTCGGCCTGGGACAACGGCTACCCCGATGCCGCGATCGAGGTCAGAATGAACCCTATGGACCCGCAAGAACTGAACATGACGCCCCCACGCTACGACGGCGATCGGCACATCCCCCAACTCATTCCCCACCGATTGCTGCGTAACAATCAACGCCACCATCCAGCCGTGCTGGAGGAGGCCAAGAGACGAAGCGACAAACTTCAGCTGCGGCTGGCCGATCACATCACCGCGTTCGCCGGCTCAATGAACTTCGTCTGGATCCACGCGGCCCTTTTCGCAGTGTGGATGGTGGTCTTGGAGAAGAACCCGTGGCCGACACTGACTCTGGTCGTGTCACTTGAGGCGATCTTCCTGTCGACGTTCGTCATGATCGGCCAGAACCGCCAAGCCGCATTCCAACAGGCCAAAGCCGACCACGACTTTGAGGCTCAGGAACTGGAGCTCAAAACCAACACCGACCTGACCCGCCAAATCCACGTCCTTACAGAGGAATTACATCGGCGCGTGATCGGCGGATCGGCCTGAGGGCATCGCCGCCGCTAGGTGCGGGGCCTAGACGCATCCGCTGACGCTGATGCGACGGCCGACATTAGCGCACACGTTGACATTGGGTGGTGGTGGCGGGGGAGGCGGATAGTCCTCCGGCAAGGGGGCGTACGCGGCCGGCGGGGGAGCGTACGGAGCGACCGCGTCGGCGATATTGGTGCACCCGCTCACCGAAACCCGCCGGCCGACATTAGCGCACACGTCCGCGCGCGCCACGCCGGAAGGCTCGGTCATGGCGAAGATTTCAGGAACGGCGGTAAACACCAATGCCGTGATCACTACTGCGGCCGATGGTCGCTTCCACGGAATCATTGTGATCTCCTAGCCACCGGCTGGCCTCCGGTGTGGGCGTGAGCCCTCCATTATATGGGTAGCGGCGACCGACTTGGACCCCTACCGCCAGATCGGAGGATGAGCCGTTATCGGCATTGCAGCGCCGACTGGATTTCGTTGGCTACCCGCTGCGGTTCGTCGAGCGGGAAAAAGGTACGCCCGCTGGGGATCTCGACAAGCCGGGCGTCGGGGAACGTCTCGCACAAACGGTGGGCGAGGTCGACTGTGAAAAATCGGTCCGCGTCACCCCACAGCAACACGACCGGCTTGGTGAATCGCCGCAGCCGAGTCGACACCTCGAGCAGCTCGGCCGGGTCAACGCCGCGCAGGAACTTGGCGGTATCACGCCGTACGCCGCGGTCGACTAGGGCCGGGGTGATCCAGCGTCGAGTCAGCGCGGGGTCTAGGGGTTTGGACACGTTCTGGCCCTGAATGCGTTGCCGGATCCAGGTGGGCCGCATCATCGACATCAGCGCATAAACGCCACTGGCTCGGCGGCCCAGTTTGAAGACCGGCTTCAACGACGGCGGCGGGAACTGGTTGAACGCGTCGCCATCAGTCAGCACCAAGCAGGCGATCCGAGTGTCGTCGATATCGACGACGAACTGGCACAACGCAGTTCCAGTGTCGTTTCCGACCAGGATCACATCGGTCAACCCGAGCGTCTCGAGGAACGCGATGATCAGCCGCGCAACCCCGCGCGGAGTCAGGTCTGCATCCGGCCGAAGCGCGATGGAGTGTGATCCCAGCGGCAAGTCAATCGCGTACGAGCGTATTCCGCGCGCGGCGAGGTCGCCAGCCACCTCGGTCCATAGCTCGTAGTTGACCAGCAGGCCGTGGAGGAGCACCACAGGTGGGCCTGCACTGTTATCCGGTCCGGCGAGTCGATACTGAACCCGACCCTGGGGCAGATCGATGATGGGCATTGGAACTCCTGAGCTACGATTCGAACAAATCTACATACGGTATGTACGAACATACATACCGTATGTATGAGAGGCAAGGGCTGATGGTCGACAACCGCCGCACGCAAGCTGAGCGCGCCGCGGAAACACGCGAGGCGCTGATCGTGGCCGCCCGGCCCTTGTTCGCCGAGCATGGTTTTAGCGAGGTGGCTCTGGAGACGATCGTGCGCGCAGCGGGCGTGACTCGCGGTGCGCTGTATCACCATTTCGCCGACAAGACCGAGCTGTTCGCGGCGGTGTTTGAGCATGTAGAGGGGGAGGTTGCCGCGCGGATGGGCGAGGCGATCGCGGCTGCGGGGCAAACAGATCCGCTGGAGATCATGCGGCTGGGCGCAGGGTTCTGGCTCGACGCCTGCTCCGACCCGGAGGTGCAACGGATCGTTCTGGTCGATGCCCCTGCGGTCCTGGGCTCGTCCCGGTGGAGCGAGATCGGCAACCGCTACAACATCGGCCTGGTGCGCGACCTGCTCACCAGTGCCATTGAGACCGGCCGCATCCCGCCCCAGCCGGTCGAGGCGACCGCGCTGACAATGCTAGGCGCCATGCGCGAGGCCACGCTCTACATTGCGCGCGCCCAACAGCACGAGCAGGCGCGTCAGGACGCCGGCGCGGTCATGAACCGGTTCATCGATGCTCTCGCCGCCCAATGAGGGTGTGTTGCGGGCACTCTCGAAAATCGATCCAAGCCAAGCGGTCGCCCGGCGACTCTCCACGCTGACAGAGGCGGCGTGCCAACGACTCTGACACTCATCACCGCCCAGCACAACCCGGTATACCCGTGTAACTCCGCTAATATCAAGCACTTCCGTTGAACTGTTGCGCCCCCGGATCCCAAGGCAGATACGCCTCTACAGATCAAGACGAGCGGGGATGTGTTTTAGTTCACCTTCGCCATGATCCGATGAACCTTTCGCCGGGTACTCGTCGTCGGCATAGGCATGACTGCAACAACGTATTCCACATCCCCGCACTCGGCTGCTCGCCAGGGGCGCGGCGCCCCGCATATCGCCGGAACTGCGGTGGCATTCACACCGCACCGGTACAACCAAGATGAAGTCGCACGCGAACTCACCGACTTCGCCGATCCGGGTTTCATGCGCTTCGCGCAAACGACTGGGGTCGACCATCGCAGCCTCGCGCTACCACTGTCGCGTTACCCCAGAATGAGCGGCTTCACCGAAGCGAACAATGCCTACCTCGAGGTTGCCGTTGACCTCGGTGAACAGGCAATACGCTCGGCGCTGGCCGCGGCCAACATCAAACCTCACGAGGTAGACACCATCGTGATGGTCTCCAGCACCGGAATAGCGGTGCCAACCATCGACGCGCGGCTGATGACGCGAATCGGCCTGCGGCCCGACATCAAGCGCGTCCCGCTATTCGGGCTCGGTTGTGTGGCCGGTGCTGCCGGGATGGCGCGCGTCCACGACTATCTGCGTGGCTACCCCGAGCACGTGGCTGTGCTCCTGTCGGTCGAGTTGTGTTCCCTCACGCTGCAGCGCGACGACACCTCAATTCCCGCTCTCATCGGTGTGTCGTTGTTCGGAGACGGCGCCGCTGCCGTGGTCGCCACCGGAGCGGACCGAATCCCATTGGGCCCCAGCGGTAATCAAGGTCCGCGTGTCCTCGCAACCCGCAGCCGCGTGGTTCCGGAGACCGTTGACGTCATGGGGTGGAACGTCAGCTCCAGCGGCTTTCAGCTCGTGATGTCGCGTGACGTCCCGAAAATGGCCGACGACTACCTACGTGGAGAGGTTGACGGCTTCCTGGCCGACCACGGTTTGTCCATCGCGGACATCTCGACGTGGGTGTGTCATCCCGGCGGTCCGAAAGTCCTCGATTCGATCGAGAACGCGATAGGTCTGCCACCAGAAGCGTTGGCCCACAGCCGAAATTCCATGCGGGAGAACGGCAACATCTCCTCGGCGTCCGTTCTTGACGTGCTGCGCCGCACAGTCGCCGAGCCGCCACCCGAGGGATCCTTCGGAGTGATGCTTGCGATGGGTCCGGGTTTCAGCTTCGAGCTGCTGCTACTGCAGTGGTGAGGGGATAAAGCCATGTACTACTACCTGTTCATCCTCGCCATCGGTGCTGAGCGCCTGGTCGAGCTGGCGATCGCTCAACGAAACGCCAAATGGTCAATGGCTCAGGGAGGCAAAGAGTTCGGCCGCGATCACTACCCGGCGATGGTCAGTATGCATGCCCTGCTCTTGGTTTCGTGCATCGTGGAGACCTGGACCTTCGGCCGGCCGTTCATCCCCTGGCTGGGCTGGCCGATGTTCGCCGTCGTGGTGCTCAGCACGGTTATCCGCTGGCGCTGTGTCAGTGTGCTCGGCAAACACTGGAACCCAAGGCTCATCGTGATCCCGGGCGCGCCGTTGGTTCGGGACGGGATGTACCGATGGGTGCGCCACCCCAACTACACCGCGGTCGCAGCGGAGGTGGCTGCGCTCCCGCTGGTTCATTCAGCGTGGCTGACGGCGATCGTGTTCAGCATCGCCAATGCCCTGGTGCTCAATGTGCGGATCCGGGCGGAGAACGCCGCGTTGGGCTATGCCTGAGCGATCAGGGTGCGATAGGCCGATTCGTCCACTCCCGGTCGGGCCGGCGCGACGAGCGGAACCATCCGCCCGCCGCGCCGGTGCCGCCGTCGGTCGGGATGGTGTGGCCGGTGACGAACGCCGACAGGTCCGAGGCCAGGAACAGGATGACGCGGGCCTGATCCTCGGGCAGCCCCATCCGTCCGACCGGAACCCACTGCGGCCACTGCATCTGCTCTTCGGCGGACAACCACTGCGAGTAGGGCACCTGAAGGGATTCGGTGACGTCGGGAGCGATCGCGTTGACCCGCACCCCATGGCCGCCCACCTGGACCGCGAGACTGCGAGTGAATCCGATGACGGCAGCTTTGAAAGCGGCATAGACCGGATCTTCCGGGTAGCCCCGCAACCCCTCGACGGACGAGACGTTGACGATCGCACCGGCGTGCTGGTCAACCATCGCCGGCAGGAACGCGTGGGTGACAAGGAAGACGTGGTGCAGGTTGATCCGGTAGAGCTCATCCCACAGTTGCGGCTCGGTGTTGACGAAGTTTCCGGGGTGGCGCAGCCAGTGGCCCACATTGTTGACCAGCACGTCTACCCGGCCATAGCGATCCAGCACCGATCGCGCCAAGCCGGCGACCTCATCCGCGTCACGGACGTCGGTGGCAACCGCCAGGGCCGATCCACCAGACGCCGTGATCTCGTCGACCGTCCGTTCAGCGAGCTTGGTGTCGATATCGGCGATGACCACGTGCGCACCTTGTTGGGCGAACAGCCGCGCGGTTGCCGCACCGATACCGCCACCGGCGCCCGTCACCACTGCGACCCGATCGACCAGCAGCGGGGCGATCCTTGCCTCCTCCATGCTCATATCTTGAGCCACCGGATGCGACGCGGGCGGCTGGCCACTGCAGATCGGGGCCAGATCGGCCACGTGGCGAGGGCCCGGCTTACCCACTTTTCTGGGCAGCAAACGTGAGGAACGCGACATTAGCGACGGATTTACCCGCCGTTTTCCGCTTCCCGAAATGGGTATCCCGTGCGCACTTAGGAGCTGATGCCAACGATGACGACGGATCCATATCAGTTACTGCCAAGCCAGGCGATGAATAGGCGAATTCACCATCGCCACAGTCCGCAGTCGGTTGCGGTGTCGCTGGCCAGCCGGTTAATCGTAAAAAACGCGGTGCGAGCGTGGGCCATTCAGCCGAATTTGCATTGGCCATTGGCATATGTTGATGGATTCGCAGGTTTGGTCCCACGTTTTCACTCCGCGGCGCATATCCAACCGATACGGCTTGAGAACTGTGCTGCGGAATGGGTTTGCGCGCCCGGCGTATCGGCAAAACGTGCGGTCCTCTATCTGCATGGCGGCGCCTTCATCACCTGCGGCCTCAATACCCACCGCTCTCTGGTGACCCGCTTGTCGAAGGCAGCGGACGCCGCCGTGCTCAACGTCGGATACCGAAAGTTGCCCTCACATCAGATAACCGATGCGATCGATGATGGAATAAGCGGACTTCGATGGCTGCAGGATCGCGGTTTCGACGGTGACCGAGTCGTCGTAGCCGGCGACTCGGCTGGGGGATATCTCGCATTCATGACCACGCTGTTGGCCATTCGCAATGAGGTCATGCAGCCGGCCGGAGTTGCGACCGTCTCACCTTTCACAGATGCAGACCCGGCGCGAAAACTGACGCACCGCAATGCACGCAGGTGCTCCATGTTTACCAGTGGGGCGTTGTCGATGTTTGCTCAATACCTCAGCGAAGCACAGCTTTTGGAAGATCACGGCAGTTCCGCAGGTCGCGTTGTCTCACCGGTGGATGCAGATCTTTCTTCGTTGCCGCCAGTCACCATTCATGCGAGCTCCGATGAGTTGTTGCTCCCGGATGCCGAACTCATGGCGAAGCGCCTGGAAGCCAGCGGAATCCGCTGCGATCTGCACCTTTGGGATGGACAGATTCACGACTTTCCGTTGGCCGCCGACATCTTGCCCGAAGGCAGGCGGGCCATTCGATACATCGGGGATTTCGTCAAAGACGTCACCGCTGCATCTGAGTCTTGGCGCCGTAACCTGCGCGCCATCGCAGCGGGATAGAACATCGCGAAAGCGTCTGCGCTCTCGACATCCACCGGTGATGCTTGCCGCGTCGGTCGTGTCCTCGAGGTCAGCGCGTCGCGGGCCAGTAGGGGAGATGCGCGGCGTAATCCAGGTGATGATCTGACACCCTGATTTGCGTCGCTGCCGATACAGTTGGTCCTGATGAGCCGACCAGCCCCACCTGTCCTGACCGTGCGGTACGAGGGATCCGAGCGCACCTTCGCAGCAGGCAACGATGTAGTGATCGGGCGTGACCTTCGCGCAGACGTCCGCGTTGCACACCCCCTGATCTCCCGCACACACCTCATCGTGCGATTCGACCAGGGCCGATGGATCGCTATCGACAACGGAAGCCTCAATGGGCTGTATGTCAACAATCGTCGCGTGCCAGTGGTCGAAATCCAGGACGGCTTGCGCGTCAACGTCGGCAATCCGGACGGTCCGGCGTTGACCTTCGAGGTGGGCCGCCACCAGGGTTCGGCCGGGCGGCCTCCCTTGACGACGTCGATACCAATCGTCAACCCGCCCACCGGGCCAAGTGCACGGGTGCCCCAGGGCCAGCCGCCCGGCACGCAATGGCCCGGCCAGCCGCAGCAGCCGCCGTCGGCCTCGTTTCGCCAGCCCCCGCATCCGCCCACCGGCCAGCAGCCGAGCGGTCCGCCTAGCGGACCCATGCCGAGCTACCCGTCGGGGCCGCAGCCGCGATACCCGACCGGCGGACACCCCGTCGGCCAGCCCAGCGGACCGCAGCATGCCCCGCAGATTTACCGAGCACCATCGACGCAAGTGCCGCCCGCCCCCATGGCCCCCGAGACCAGCCGCATCGGCGGTGATGCCACAAACATCGCGACATCGATGATGAAGATCCTGCGGCCGGGTAGAACGGCGGTGGAGTCGATGCCGGGCGCGATCAAGATCGGCCGGGCCAACGACAACGACATCGTCATTCCGGAAGTGCTGGCATCACGCCACCACGCCACCCTGATACCGACGCCCCACGGCACCGAGATCCACGACAACCGCAGCATCAACGGCACCTTCGTCAACGGGTCGCGGGTCGACGTGGCCGTGCTGCACGACGGCGACGTCGTCACGATCGGCAACATTGACCTCGTCTTCGCCGGCGGCACGCTGGTACGCCGCGATGAAGCCGCGACCGCGACGCGCACCGGCGGCCTCGACGTGCGCGGGGTGACGTGGACGATCGAGAACAACAAGACGCTGCTGGACGACATCTCGTTGGGCGCGCAACCCGGGACGCTGACGGCCGTCATCGGTCCATCGGGTGCAGGAAAGTCGACCTTCGCCAGGTTGGTGGCTGGGTACACGCACCCGACCAGGGGCACGGTGGCGTTCGAGGGCCACAACGTCCATGCCGAGTACGCCTCGCTGCGCAGCAGGATCGGCATGGTGCCCCAGGACGATGTGGTGCACGGTCAGCTCACCGTGCAACAGGCATTGATGTATGCCGCCGAACTGCGGCTGCCGCCGGACACCACCAAGGATGACCGCGCTCAGGTGGTGGCCCGGGTGCTCGAGGAACTCGAGATGACCCAGCATCTCCACACTCGGGTCGACAAGCTGTCGGGCGGCCAGCGCAAGCGTGCGTCGGTGGCCCTGGAACTGCTCACCGGACCGTCGCTGCTGATCCTCGATGAGCCGACATCCGGCCTGGACCCGGCGCTGGACCGCCAGGTCATGACCATGCTGCGGCAGTTGGCGGACGCCGGTCGTGTGGTGCTCGTGGTCACCCACTCGCTGACCTACCTCGACGTGTGCGATCAGGTTCTGCTGCTGGCCCCCGGCGGCAAGACCGCGTTCTGCGGGCCGCCCAGCCAGATCGGCCCGACCATGGGTACAACAAACTGGGCCGACATCTTCAGCACGGTCGCCAGGCGACCCCGATGGGGCCAAGGTACGGTACCTGGCGCGGACGGGCCCGCCCCCGCCGCCGCCACCCGCGGAGAGACCCGCCGAGCTGGGCGATCCTTCGCACACGAGTCTGTTCCGGCAGTTCTCCACGATCGCCAGGCGGCAGGTCCGGTTGATCTTTTCCGACCGGGGCTACTTCGTCTTCCTGGCGCTGTTGCCTTTCATCATGGGTTCGCTGTCGATGTCGGTGCCCGGCAACGTCGGCTTTGGTATCCCGAACCCAATGGGTGCGGCACCCACCGAGCCCGGGCAGATCCTGGTGCTGCTCAATGTCGGCGCGGTCTTCATGGGGACTGCGCTGACCATCCGCGATCTCATCGGTGAGCGCCCTATCTTCCTGCGCGAACAGGCGGTCGGCCTGTCCACCAGCGCGTACCTGCTGGCAAAGATCTGCGTCTACACCGTGTTCGCGGTCGTTCAGTCGGCGATCGTGACCGTGATCGCGATCATCGGCAAGGGCGGCCCAACCCAGGGCGCCGTGGCGTTGGGCAAGCCCGGCCTGGAGTTGTTCGTCGACGTCGCCGCGACTTGCGTCGCCTCGGCGATGCTCGGGTTGGCATTGTCGGCCATCGCGAAGTCCAACGAACAGATCATGCCCCTGCTCGTGGTGGCGGTCATGTCGCAACTGGTGTTCTCCGGCGGCATGATTCCCGTCACCGCGCGCATTCCGCTCGACCAGATGTCCTGGGCCACACCGGCGAGATGGGGTTTCGCGGCGTCAGCCTCCACCATCGACCTGACCAAATTGGAGCCCGGTCCTCAAGTCCCGAAGGATTCGCACTGGCATCACAATGCCGGCACCTGGTGGTTCGACATGGGCATGCTGGTAGCAATCAGCATTTTCTACCTTGGCTTCGTGCGCTGGAAGATTCGCCTCAAGGGCGGCTGATCGCTCGCTGGTCGACTGCGCTACTTACACCCGGCACGGCGCGCCGCACGCGGCTTGCCCGTTAGGCCCCCTTGCGGACCACCTGGTCGGCCGCAGCGCGCATGCGGTCTGACAATTGAAGGAGATCATGCTCGCCTACGCCGAGGGGAAGGGTGTACGCCAGCTGCCGTAACTCAACGGCATAGTTGCGCAACTCTTCGCGGAGGCGCGTCTCAACGGTGGGCATAACTTCTCCCTCTGGCCGGAAGCTGGGCAAAATGCCTGGTCGTCAGACCAGCCGATCTGAAAATCTTCGCAGTCCTACCGCATATCTGCGACAGCCCCGATGCGATTTAACGGGAGTTTGACAGCGTATTTACAGTTCGGGCACTCCACCGCCGCCGGCGCCGTGTCGTCGCCGGCATGCCCGTGGCCGTCGACGGGTACCGAGTTGCTGCTGTGCCGGAACAGCGCTTAGTGGCGGAGGCGGTCGTAAATGTCAACCACTGCGTCGTATCGCCGCTGCACATCCGCGCGATCGCATTCCTCGAGGACCGTTTCGTTGTTGGCCCGCAAGATCATCGTCGCCTGATCCATCAGCACGCGGGCCTGCTCGGCGTCAGTGGTTTGCTCCATGATTGTGATGAGCGCGTCGAGTTGGCGAATCATCACCGCGGGCATTCCGTGGCTGGCCTGCCGGATTTTTTCGAACGCCCGCTGCACCAACCGCTCGAAGCTCACCTGATCGGAGATGAGGCGAATCGCGCCGTTACGGTCCCGGTGAACCTGGCTGGGGGCCCAGACCCGGGCGATCTTGCACAGGCAGTCGCCGAGCCAATCCACACACGTGATCGCGGTGAAGGTGTCGTTGACGGCGGGTGAGAGTGCGCGGATGGCGATCTCGACGAGCTGATCAACGCCGAAAGCGACATCCTGGGTCAGGGTGCGGTGCGGCCCGGTCACCTGGGCGTGTTCCAGGTACCGGGCGACGTGATCGGCTGCCTCCGGGGGCCAGACGCTGGCCAACTCTCGGCCCTCGACCAGGAAATGTCCGGGCCGGTAGGGCAGCCGCACTACCGCGTCGGCCTCCGCGGCGATCCGCACCAGCCTGCTGTGACGGATGAACTGCAAATACCCGCTCTTCGGGGTGCGGATCACCGCGCCGGAAGTCTCGATAGTGGTAATCAACTCCTCCAGCGATTGCACATCGGCTGGACCGATGGCACCGGCGTCGCCGCTATCGGCGCTTTGGACTTCGACGGCTCGCGCTAAGTCTTCAGCGATGCTGGCGATCACCTGCGGCAGCTGGATCTGGGCGGCGATGTGATGGATGAAGTAGATGAGCACCGCGAGGTCGATCAATACCAGCTGGAATGTCATGGTGATCGAGAGGTGCGGCACGTAGTCGCCGTGATCGCCGGGCGCGATCGACACCAGAACCAGGATGCAGTAGACGAACGTGGCCACAAATGTCCCCAGGGTCAGCTGGGTCCCGCGGTCGCGGATGAAGTTGCGCAGCATCCGGGGCCCGAACTGGGTCGACGCCAGAGTCAGCGTCACGATCGTGATCGAGAAGACAATTCCCACAACGGTGATGACCGCACCCGCGATCGACGCGAGGACGAGTCGGGCGGCATCAGCGCTGCCGCTGATCACCCAGGTCGGTAGGTGGATACTGCCCCGGTAGGCCGCGCGATCTACGGCGCCGGTGGCGACGAACAGCGCGGTCGCGGCGAGCACCTCGAGAGTGGGCACCAGCCACAGATTGGTGCGCAACTCATCACGACGCCACTGCGTCAGCCCGGTAATCAGGAACATCGCATCGACGCCGACAAATGCGTGTGCCCCAGCGGTGAGGT
This sequence comes from uncultured Actinomycetota bacterium, assembly GCA_963730415.1. Classification (GTDB taxonomy): domain Bacteria; phylum Actinomycetota; class Actinomycetes; order Mycobacteriales; family Mycobacteriaceae; genus Mycobacterium. The sequence goes on from CAVSSC010000043.1 coordinate 60,755, forward strand.
GACTATTACCACGACGACATTTCAACCGAGGCCATCGCGGGGTGCAAGTTATCTGACGCCCGCGGGACCGGCATCAGACCCGACAGACGGCATGCTAATTGGGATGAGTCCGGCAATACGGCGTAAAAATCACGCGTCCGGCCGTATGCATCGCGTAGGTATCCCGCACAGATAAGCATCCCGGAGCTGAGACGGGGTAGATGTTGGGGTGTGCGCGACACAGCACAAAGCCCTGAAACGGTCGGCCATGGGTAGTTTGCTTCTGATCCTCAGCCTGATGGCGGTGCCCTTGATGATTCTGGTGGCCGTCGGCCTCCTGAATTGGCGCGACGGCCGCGTGCACACCTCCCGTAAGCGCGGCCGCGTTTACTTGCGGAGATAGCTGGTGATCGCCGCGGCGACTGCATCGGGTTGTTCGGGAAAGAGAGCGTGGCTGGCGTCGTCGATCACCGTGGAGGTGATCCGGTCGCCGTAGCGTGTCCGCAGGTCGTCCCATTCGTTTCGCTGGTGGAATGGGTCAAGGGCGGCGATGATCTCGAACACGGGCGCGCTGCCGGCGCCCCGGTAGCGGGCCACGTCAGCGTGGCGAACGCAGTCCACCTGCATGGCGAGAGTGTCGGGATACCAGCCGGTCAGCCAGATCGAAGCGTCGTGGCCGGGCGCGAAGAATGCCAGGCGTAGGGCGGCGAGCCGCTCGTTGTCGGGCAGTGACAGGTCACCGGCGCGCATCGGCGCTGAGTTGATCTCGGGGGCAACGGTTTTCCCGGAGCAGCGGCCAGGATCACCGCAGCGACCTTGTCGCGATGGTGAACAGCGGTAGCTCGGGCGACGAAGTTGCCGAAGGCGTGGCCGAGAACGACCGCGGGGCCGTCGGCGAGGGCGTCGATCACCGCGGCGATGTCGTGCGCCATGTCCTCGAAGCCCACCCCGGTCATCGGACCGGACGAGCCAGCGATGCCGCGAGGCTGGGGCCGCAGCACCTGGTAACCGGCGTCAACGAGTGCCGCGCTGAGCAAGTCGAAGTCTTCACCGCCGTCACGGCCGTAGGACGGGATGATGACCACCGCCGGGCCGTGTCCATCGACATAGGTCTCGATCGACGCGGCGCCGGCGCTGACAATTTCACTGCGCCGGTTCATGGCTCGTCGGGGTAATCCAACTGGACGCGCAGCAGCGCGGCCTGTCGGACGTTGCCATCCGGGGGAGCGGTGGTGCCGCCGTCAGTCGTAACGTAGGCGATGTGGCCGTGGTCGCCGGGGCCGCGTCCCCATGCGGCGCTGGACGGACCAACCAGGGTTTCGTCGAACGGGTCGCCGGCGATGTGGCGGACTTCGCTGCCGTGCCGGGGCGCCAGCGGCACGCGGTCGATGGTGTTGGCGCGATGTCTTGTGACGTAAGCGAATCCGGCGTTCTCGTCGAGGCAGAAGTCGTCGGCATTGTCGATGGCGGCGACGAACTGCACCGGCCCGGCCGGATCGAGGGTGGTGGAAGCGACGGGTATGCGCATAAAGACTTTCTGCGCGGTTGAGGTGTAGTAGAGGTAACCGGTCTGCGCGCCGTAGCGCAGGCCGTTGACACCGGGCTGGGGTGGGGGAGGCACGCCGCTGTCGGGGTCGAAAGCCATCGTGTCGTCCGATAGCCACACCCGGGCCGTGGCGCTGCGGATGTCGTCGGCGAGGTCGACGCGCCAGATGAGTCCGGCGAAGCAGTCGGCGATCGCCAACACGTTCGGCCCGAGTACGCAGCTGCCGTTGAGGGCGCGGACACGGTCGTCGAAGGTGTAGATGATTTCCGGCGATACCGGCGTCCCCGGCCTCCAATCGGAGAAATCGATTCGCGCCAAATGTGATTCATGGGTGGTGTAGCCCTCGGTGAGGCTGATGATGAACACGTCGGGCGCGACCTCGGCGATACCGGTGACCGGGTGATCGAAGGTGTGCACCAGGACGGGTTCGACCACTGCGCCAGGATTTGCGGGTGGAACCCACCAGAGTTCTTTATGCAACACGTCGGTAACGAGGATCGACTCGTCGGCGCGCACGGCGAGGTTTTCCAGGAAGTACCACTGCGGGAAGAAGGCGACCGGAGTCAGCGTGACGATAGGTAGCGGGGGCAGGGCCATGGTGATCCTTCGGGGTTAGGGTGCGGGAAGGTCAAAGATGTCTGACGTTCACTGATCCAAGCCCACGGCGTTGGCCGGAACATCGAAGGCGGCCAGAGTCATACACACCATCGTGAACCAGCCCAACAGCACCGCAACGTCCACGATGCCCGCGTCACCCAGTAGCTCCCTGGCGCGGCGGTAGAGGCCGAGCGGCACGATGCGTGGAGCCACCAATGCCGATGCAAGCTCGTAGACCACTTGTTGGCGTGGATCGTCGAACGACGTTGGCAGCCCGGCGATCAACGCTTGGACCCGTCGCGGGTCGAGGTGCCCGTCACGCTCACCGATGATCTCGTGTTCGTAATTGGCATAGGGGCTGCGCCACCGGCCGTTGACGATGTTGGTCGCGATCTCGATCTCGGCCTTCGTCAATGTGGACTCGCGTTGAAAGTACGCGCCGGTTGGCACGATCGTCTTGGACAGCGTGGGGTTGGCAAGCCAGATCTTGTGCGGACCGGGCACCAATCCCCGCAGTTGGCGGGTGAACTCATAGGCCTCTCGCATCTCTGGCGACATTGCGTCGACCGGTGTTTCGATGAACCGGCCGAACGTGCCGAAATCAGACACCGCGTCTCCTCTCCGCGCGTTTGCCAGTAGTCGTGTGATTCCCAGTCAACGGCTGCAGCGCAATATCGTCCAATACTTTTCGACGGCGTCATTCATATGATGTTTCGTATGGAGTTGACACAGCGGCTGCTCGAGCAATTTCTTGCGGTGGCTGACGAGGGCCACATCGGCCGCGCCGCCCAACGGCTCTCTATGACCCAACCTCCATTGACACAGGCGATGCAACGCCTCGAACGCGCGATGGGGGTCAAGTTGTTTGATCGCACTGCGCGAGGAGTCGAGTTGACCGTCGCCGGGCGGTCGTTTCGTGAGGACGCGGAGCGCCTGAGCACCGCGTACGGCGCAGCCATTCGGAGAACCCAGCGAGTCGCGGCGGGACTTCAGGGCGTCGTCCACGTCGGCTTCGTCGTCAGCCTGGCGTACCGCTTCGTACCCGACGTACTGCGTGCCAGCGCCACCGCGCTGCCCGATCTGACGCTGCATCTGGTGCAGACGCGCACCACGCACGTGTTCGATGCCGTTCGGTCTGGTCAGCTCGATGTGGCCTTCGCCCGCGGGCCGGTCCAAGGCGCAGACGGGCTGGTCATCAAGGAAGTGGATCGCGAGAACACGGTGGTGGCCCTGCCCAGACGACACCGGCTGGCCGAGAAACCGGCGGTGGGACTGGTCGACTTAGGCGATGAACCGCTCGTTCTTCCCTCACCGCAGTCGCTTCCCGGCTTGTCCGCCCAAATTCACGCCGCGCTTCGCGAGGCCGGTATCACTCCCCGCATCGCTGCCCAGACGGACGAGCTGTCCGGCATGATGACCTATCCGATCGCTGGACTCGCAGCCGCAGTCGTTCCCGAACAAGTCGCGGCCATGCGCCACCCAGAGGTGGTCTATGTGCCCCTTTCCGACCACCCTCCTAGCCTTGTCACCAGCATCATCGCCGTGCACCGTCCGCGAACGGACCGCGCAGTCACCCGGCTGCTCGATCTGGTGACGGGCACGCGTACGGGCCAAGGCGATCGACGCGCCGCTTCGAACGCTGGAGTTGATCATCGCCGCTGAGCACACTGAAAGACTCGCGACTACACATCTGCGGCAAAGGGGCCGGAATGGATTTTGAACTCGACGTCGGGCAGCGCGCTTGGCTGACCGAAGTCCGCGAGTTCCTCCACGACAACGTCACCGCAGAGCTGAAGGCAGAACTCGCCGAGCACGATCTGGAGTTCCCCAACGGCGAGGTAGCGCGATTTCGTCGCAAGATCGGTGAGAAGGGCTGGTTCGGGCTGAACTGGCCGCGCGAGTACGGCGGTCTGGGGCTCAGCGCCATTCATCTGCATCTGTTGATGAGCGAATTCGAATATTGGGGTGTGCCCGGACCCGATCTGACGGTCACGTCAGTGGCGCCGATGATCATGCGGCACGGCACCGAGCGGAACAAAACAGAGTGGCTGCCACTGATCGCCAAGGGCGAAATGATCTGTGCTGTTGGCTATTCCGAGGCTGAGGCTGGAACCGACTTGGCCAACCTGCGTACCAGTGCGACCCGCGATGGCGACGAATGGGTGATCAACGGCACCAAGATCTGGAACAGTGGCGCTCAGCGCGCCACCCACGAGTGGCTCTGCGTGCGTACCGATCCGAATGGTGTTCGCCATCGGGGGATTTCGGTCATTATCGTCCCCATCGATAGCCCCGGCGTCCAGATCCACCCGCTGTATGCGTGGTCGGGCTACCGCACCAATGAGGTGCACTTCCGCGACGTGCGGGTCCCAGTCTCCAACCTGGTGGGCGAAGCCAACCGCGGCTGGACGTACATCACCGGCGCGCTCGATCTCGAACGTGGTGCGCTGACCAACGCAGGCGATCTGCGTCGCGCCGTGGACGAGTTGCGAGAGCTTGCGCTAAAGCCGCGGCAGGACGATACGCTGCCCGCCGATAGCCCGGCGCTTCGGCGCCGGCTCGCGCAGGCCGAAGCCGACGTGGCGGTGGCCAGCCTGATGGGCTACGAGGCCGCGTCAATCCTTGACAGCGGCGTCATTCCTACCGTGGAGGTCAGCGTCGAGAAGGTCTTCACCAGTGAACTGCGCCAGCGCATCGCCGATCTGGCGCTCGATCTACTCGGCCCGGACGGCTTGTTGGCGCATCGCAGCCAACGGGCGCCCCTGGCCGGCAAATTCGAGCGGCTCTACCGGGCCGCCCCCTTGATGCGCTTCGGTGGAGGTACCAACGAGGTCCTGCGCGACATCATCGCCCAGCGCGGGCACGGAATGCCCTCCTATGGACGCTGACGGGAACCTTGCGGAAAACAGATGAAAGCGATACCCACCGCTGAGCAGCGCGAGTTCGCTTCGGCGTTGCGCGCGCTGCTCGTCGCGGAGAGCCCCGTGAGTCTGGTGCGCGCGCTGGATGAACCCGGCGCCGACCGCAGCACCCCGGCGTTGTGGAAGGCGCTGGCCGACGCGGGTGTATTCGGGCTCGCCATCGCCGAGGAGTACGGCGGCTCCGGCGGCTCGCTCGACGATCTCGCCGTCTTCTACACCGAGGCCGGTCGTGCCCTGTGCCCGACGACGGTGCACAGCAGCGTTCAAGCCGCCCTTGCCATCGACCAGCTTGGCTCCCCGGACGTCAAGTCCACGTGGTTGCCGCCCTTGGCACGCGGCACTGCCCGCGGCACCACAGCGTTATGGAGTGCCCGCGACGCCGCTGTCGTCTCGGCTGTGCTGCGGGCCGATCCCGTCTCGACACAGTGGCGGCTCAACGGAACCGTGGACTACGTCGCTGACGCTGACGTCGCCGACCTCATCGTGGTTTCCGCTGCCGCAGAAGAGCGCACGCTGGTTTTCATCGTCGACGTTCGCGCTACCGGCGTGACCATGGAACCGCTCGCCATGGCGGGCGGGCACCGGGCGTTCACCGTGCACTTTGACGACGTCGTTGTCACCGCCGAAGCGCTGCTCGGCGGCGTTGCCCGCTCGGCACTGCGTCGGGTGGCCAATATGGCGGTGGCATTAGGGTCACTCGACTTGGTGGGCATCGGGCAGGCCGTGGTCGACCGCACCGTCGATTACACCAAGCTGCGTCATCAATTCGGCCGGCCCATCGCATCATTCCAGGCCGCCCAGCATCTGATCGCCAACATGCACATCGCCCTGGCGGCAGCGCGATTGGCCGCGCACTCGGCGGTCTTTTGGCTCGCGCGCGGTCACACAGCGACCAGGGAAACGGCCATCGCGCGCATGCATGCGGCCACCGCGGCCAGGCTGATAACCCTGGACGCCCACCAGCTGCACGGCGGGATGGGTTACGTCACCCAGACCGATCTGCATTTGTGGACCGAACGGGCAAGGCTGGGCTCGACGCTCGGCGGCGGAGCTGACGTCGCCGCATCATGGCTAGAAGAAACCATGGACGAAGGGGAGCGCCGGTGAGCGAGGACACCTTGATCGACGCTGAGTCGGCGTCACGAGTGGGCACCGTCGCCGCATCGGCGACGGGTGAGGTCAACCGGCGCGATTGGCAACGGTGGGCAGCGGCGGTCGGTGACCACAACCGGTTATGGTTCGACCCGGATTACGCCAGGGCCAAAGGCTTTCGCGACATCATCTGTCCTCCGCTCTTTCTGCAGTACGCCGTGCTCGGTGTTACGCACCTCGAGACGCTCCGACCTGACGGTTCCTCCGGCGCGGTCTCGGGAAGTCTCGCGTTTCCCCGTGCCCCGAAGCGGATGGCTGGCGGGGAGAGCTTCATCTTTCACCTGCCGGCCTATCACCGCGACGAAATCGAAATGGTGCGCACCATCGAGTCAATCGTCGAAAAGCATGGCCGCTCCGGCAAATTCGTTCTGGTCACCTGGCACACGGTGTACCGGAACCAGCACCGACACCTGCTTGCCGAAGCATCGACTTCGATGATCGCCCGCCCCTAGGAGCGCCATGACCGATCAGCAGGTGTTTTACGACGACATCGCCGTGGGCGAGCACATTCCCACGCTGACCGTTACCGTCGATGAAACCCAAATGTTCTTTTTCAGCGCCGCCACCTACAACGGCCACCGCATTCATTACGACAAAGAGTGGGCTCGCGCGGTCGAAGGCTACGACGACGTGCTGGTCCAGGGCCCGCTTCAGGCGGCACTGCTGGCCCGCGCAATCGGGGACTGGATTGGTGGACGCGGCCGTCTGGTGTCCTTTTCGGTGCAGAACCGGGCGATCGCATATCCCGGCGATCGGCTCAGCTTCGGCGGCGAAGTCACCGGCAAGCGCCTCACCGACGAGGGCGCCGGACTGGTGGATCTCGACATCGCCGGCCGCCGCAACGCGGCTGTGCTGATGCCGGGAACAGCGACGGTCGAGCTGCCGCGACGCGGAACGCTGTCGTGACCGGGCTGCGCGGCGAAGCGGCGATCGTCGGCGTCGCCGAGTTGCCGGCCGAACGGCGTCCGACCCGGCCGCCGCTGTTCACCCTCGACCAGTACGCGCGGTTAGCGAACATGGTCGTTGAGGACGCCGGCGTCGATCCTGCTTGTGTCAACGGTCTGCTGACTCACGGTGTTGCCGAGTCGGCGATGTTCGCGCCGGCCACGCTGTGCGAATATCTGGGCCTGGCTCTGGATTTCGGTGAGCGAGTCGACCTGGGCGGGGCCACCTCGGCGGGAATGGTGTGGCGGGCCGCGGCCGCCGTGGAGCTCGGCATCTGCGACGCGGCGCTGGCCGTGGTACCCGGATCGGCGTCGCTGCCGCAGTCGCAGAAAGGACCGCCGCCGAGCCCGAATTGGTATGGGGCGTCGTCAAACACCTATGGGTCGCCGCAAGCCGAGTTCGAGATCCCGTATGGCAACGTGGGCCAGAACGCGCCGTACGCGCAGATTGCTCAGCGTTACGCGGCGCAGTTCGGTTACGACCCCGCCGCGGTCGCCAAAATCGCCGTCGATCAACGCACCAACGCGTGTGCCCATCCGGGCGCGGTCTTCCACGGCACCGCGATGACGGTGAACGACGTTCTCGCCAGCCCGATGATCGCCGACCCCATCCACATGCTGGAGACGGTGATGCGCGTGCACGGGGGAGCGGGTGTCTTGATTGCCAACGCCGACATCGCACGTCGCAGTCGCAACCGCCCGGTGTGGATCAAAGGCTTCGGTGAACATATCGCCTTCAAGACCCCGACCTACGCCGAGGACTTGCTGCGCACACCGATCGCACGCGCCGCCGAGAGGGCATTCGCGATGGCCGGGCTGAGCCGATCCGATGTCGATGTGGCTTCAATCTACGACTGCTACACCATCACGGTCCTGATGAGCCTGGAAGATGCGGGCTTCTGCACCAAAGGTGAGGGCATGTCGTGGGTTACCGACCACGACTTGACCTACCGCGGTGACTTTCCACTCAACACCGCCGGCGGTCAACTGTCCTTCGGCCAGGCCGGCATGGCCGGCGGCATGCACCACGTCGTCGACGGCGCACGTCAAATCATGGGCCGAGCCGGTGACGCGCAGGTGCCCGACTGCCACACCGCGTTCGTGACCGGCAACGGCGGCATCATGAGCGAGCAAGTCGCGTTGCTGATGCGGGGGGACTAGCGATGAACCGCGCCGGCGACGATGCAGTGGGGGCACCGCCCGCTTGCGGGGGACGAAGCGATGAGGTGGGGGCACGCCCCCACAAGTGGGAGGTACCCCCACCCGCCTGCGGGGGAGAGCGGCGCAAATGAGCACTGAACCCCGCCCCGTCCCCGAACCCACGCCGGTGTCGCGGCCCTTCTGGGACGGCCTGGCACAGCACCGGATCTTGGTGCAGTACTCGCCTTCGCTGCAGCGCTACGTGTTCTACCCGCGCACCCTCGCCCCGGGAACACTGGCCGACGACCTGGAATGGCGCGAAATAGACGGTGCGGGAACGCTGTACACATTCACAGTCGCCCGCCGACCCACCGGTCCGCCTTGGGCAGATGCGGCGGTGCCGCAGCTGCTCGCGGTAGTGCAGTGGGACGCGGGACCGAAATTCAGCACCGAGTTGGTCGAGGTCGATCCGAGCGACATACGGATCGGTATGCGGGTTAGGCCGGTGTTCTACGATCTGCCGGAAGACGGAATCACCTTACTGAAATACCGGCCGGCATGAGCGGACCAACGATGCGGGCGGAGGCCCACATGGACGACGGCGTCCAGGCGACGTTGCGCGAGTTGAATGCTGGCTTCCCTCGCGTCGAGACCATGACCGGCGCAGCGGCCCGCGCCGCGGTCGCCGAGCGACGCGTGCCCGCCGACAACATTGAAGACGTTCGCAGCACCGAAGATCGTTCAATTCCAGGTCCCGCCAGCGTCATCCCGGCGCGGATCTACTACCCGCACAGCGAGTTGGCCGACAACCGTCCCGGGATCGTGTTCTGCCATGGCGGCGGATTCGTCTTCTGCGACATCGAATCCCACGATGGCTTCTGTCGCGCACTGGCCCGCGGCAGCCAAGCCGTCGTCGTGTCGGTCGGCTACCGCCTTGCCCCCGAACACCGCGCTCCCGCGGCCGCACTCGACGCCTTCACGGCGTTCTGCTGGGTGGTAGAACATGCAGCCGAACTCGGCATCGACCCGACGCGGACCGCCATCGCCGGCGACAGCGCCGGTGGGAATCTCGCCGCGGTCACCGCCATTCTGTGTCGCGAACGAGCAGTCGCCCGGCCCGCCGCGCAGCTCTTGCTCTACCCGGTCATCGATCCCTCATTCGAAACGGACAGCTACCAACGCTACGCCACCGGATACTTCAACACCCGCGCCGCGATGCAGTGGTACTGGCGCCAATACCTCGGCGCTGAAGGGCTCGGCGGCGAAAGGATTGCCGACCCGCCCTGCCTGGTGGCACCGGCCCGCGCGGATTCGCATGCCGACCTGCCGCCCGCGGTGATCGTCACCGCCGGCCTGGATCCCTTGCACAGCGAGGGGTGCGACTACGCACGCCGGTTACGCAATGCAGGGGTCGCCGTCGTGTACCGGGATTTTCCCGGGTTGTTCCACGGCTTCATGACGATCCAATCCTTTCCTCCGGCGGTGTCGGCGCGCGACCTGGTATGCGGCGACCTGCGGGGGCTGTTGGACTCGACTCGCTCGCGGAGCCTATCGATGTGACCGAGGTGTTCTCGAGCGACGTGATCGTCATCGGCGCAGGGTTCGCCGGGCTCTACGCCGTGCACCGAGCCGCGTCGGCGGGCCTATCGGTGATCGGCATCGAGGCAGCCCCCGACGTGGGTGGCACCTGGTACTGGAACCGGTATCCAGGCGCCCGGTGCGACGTGGAAAGTGTCGATTACTCTTACTCATTCGACGAAGCGCTGCAGCGGAGCTGGACGTGGAGCGAACGCTTCGCCGCGCAGCCGGAGATCCTGGCCTATCTGCGCCACGTCGCCGACCGGTTCGATCTGCGCCGCCACTACCGATTTGATGTCGACGTCGTCGGCGCCGCTTTCGATCGCGGTCGCTGGCATGTTCGCACCGCGGCCGGCCAGACATACGCTGCGCAGTTCCTTGTGTGCGCAACGGGTTGCCTGTCCGCGGTCAACCGCCCCGACATCTGCGGCGTCGACGATTTCGCGGGAGACGTGTATTTCACCGCCGCGTGGCCGCGCGAGGATCCCGATCTGCGCGGCAAGCGGGTGGGCCTGATCGGCACGGGTTCGTCTGGCATCCAAGCGGTTCCGATCATCGCCGGGCAAGCCGAGCGACTTGTGGTATTCCAGCGATCGGCGAATTACAGCATCCCGATGCCCAACCGCCCATGGTCTCCGGAGGAACAGCAACAGATCCGGCAGGACTATCCCGAGCGCCGCCGGATCTCGGCCTACGCGTCGGCGGGCACGCCGCATGGCACCTACCACAAGAACGCGGTCGACACCGAACCACAAGAGCGAGTCGAAGCCCTGTGGCGGCGCTGGCGCGAGGGCGGCGTCCTGTTCGCCAAGACCTTCCCCGACCAGAACAGCGACCTGGCGGCCAATGACATCGCGAGGGGGTTCGCTGAGGAGCGGATCCGCGAAATCGTCCGCGATCCCGTCGTCGCCGCCGATCTCACACCGGTCGATCACCCGATCGGGACAAAGCGAATCTGTACCGACGCAGGTTATTACGCCACCTTCAACCGCGACAACGTCCGGCTGGTGAACCTGCGCCGTGAGCCCATCGAGGCGATCACCGCCGAGGGTGTCCGAACCAGCGACGCGACGTATCCCTGCGATGTGCTGATCTTTGCGACCGGCTTCGACGCGCTGACCGGCGCGCTGACCCGCATCGACCCGAGCGGACCCAGGGGAGTGCGGCTGCGCGACGTCTGGGCCGACGGCCCTGTGACGTTTCTCGGTCTGATGGTGCCGGGCCTGCCGAACCTATTCACCATCAGCGGGCCCGGCAGCCCGTCGGTGCTGGCCAATATGGTGCTGCACGCCGAGGTTCAGATCGACTGGGTCATGGAGCTGGTGTTGACGGCCCGCCGCCTCGGGTTGACCGAGGTCGAACCCCGCCGCGATGCCGCCGACGCGTGGACCGACCATCTCGCGAAAGCCGCCGAGCGGACACTGTTCCCGAAAGCGGCGTCGTCGTGGTATCTGGGCGCCAACATCGAGGGCAAGAAACGGATCTTCATGCCCTACGCCGGGGGATTCGGCACCTACCGGCGCCACTGCGACGAGGTGGCCCGTCAGAACTATGCCGGGCTCGTGCTGACAACCATCAACCAGCCCCAGCCGAAATGAAAACAGTGCCGGAGACAGTTCAGCAGCTACTGCGGCAGCGCAGGCACGACGAGACTCCGGCGGTCGCTTATGGCGAGCGGATCTGGACCTGGCGAGAACACCTCGCCGAGGCCGAGGCAGAGGCCGCTGCGCTGATCGCCCTTGCCGACGCGAAACGTCCACTCCACGTCGGCGCCGTGCTGCCCAACTCCCCGGCGATGCTACGTGCCATGGCCGCCGCCGCGCTGGGCGGCTACGTGTTGTGCGGCATCAACACCACGCGGCGCGGGGCAGGCTTGCTGGCCGACATTCGACGCTCCGACTGTCAAATTCTTCTCGTCGACCCTGAGCACCTGCCCCTGTTGGATGGCTTGGACCTCAACGGAATTCAGGTGTTCGACGTGACCGAGAGGCGCTACGCCGAAGCCGTAGCCGCAGCGCCACCTCTGGTTCCCCATCGCGAGGTAACTGCCGGCGACACCCTGATGATGATCTTTACTTCCGGGACAAGTGGTGACCCCAAGGTCGTCCGGTTCGCCCACGGGATGGCGATCATGTGCGGTGCCAGCCTGATCTTCCAGTACGACATCACCGCCGATGACGTCTGCTACCTCTCGATGCCGCTCTTTCACTCCAACGGCGTCGCCGCCGGGTGGGCGGTTGCCATCGGTAGTGGCGCAACGATGGTCCCGGCCCGGTTTTCGCCGTCACGCTTCCTCGACGATGTGCGCCGCTTCGACGTGACGTACCTGAATTACGTCGGCAAGCCCCTCGCTTTGATCCTTTCCACTCCTGAGCGGCCCGACGACCCCGACACCACTTTGCGAGTGGCGTTCGGTAACGAGGCAACCGATCGCGATATCCAGGAATTCGCACGACGTTTCGGATGCCGGGTGGTTGACAGCTTCGGGTCCAGCGAGTTCGCGGTGATCGTTGTCCGAGAGGACAGCACCCCGCCCGGCTCGATCGGCAAGCCGTATCCGGGAGTGAGCATCTACAACTCAACGACGCTGCAGGAGTGCGCCGTCGCGGAATTTGACGAACACGGGGCACTAACCAACTTCGACGAAGCGGTCGGCGAGCTCGTCAACACCCAGGGTGCGGGGCCGTTCGTCGGCTACTACAACGATCCCGCCGCCACGGCCGAGCGCATGCGACACGGGATGTACTGGTCCGGCGATTTGGCCTACCGCGATGCCGACGGCTGGATCTACCTCGCCGGCCGGACCGCAGATTGGATGCGGGTGGATGGTGAGAACTTGGCCGCGGCGCCAATCGAGCGGATCCTGGAACGGCTGCCCGAGGTCAGCCAGGTCGCGGTCTATGCGGTGCCCGACGACCGAGTCGGTGACCAGGTGATGGCCGCCCTGGTACTGCGTGACGGGGCGCGGTTGGAGCCCGCTGATTTCGAGAAGTTCCTTGCCTCGCAACCCGACTTATCGCCAAAGGCGTGGCCGCGGTTTGTGCGCATCAACGATGACCTGCCGGCGACGGCCACGAACAAGATCCTAAAGCGTGCGCTGATGGCGGCAGGCATAAGCGCGCAGGGCGGTCTGTTGTGGACGCGCCCGGCGCGTGGCACTACTTACCGTCAGGCGGTTGAAAACACCGACGGCCGCGAAGCATCCACCGCGGCAACGCCATAACCTAGGTGACGGCTTTGGCCGATTTAGGGGCCGGTTTAGGCGCTTCCCCGAACCGCGCCAGTACCAGTGTTCCCGACACTGCTACGACAAATCCCACAATAACCATCCAGCCGAGGCCGTCGCGCGCGCGGTCACCCAGCCACACCACCCCGACGAACGCAGGCGCGATCGTTTCACCGACAACCATCCCGGCGACGGCCGTGGTCACCGACCCACGATGCAGGGCGGAGGTGAGCAACAGAAATCCCGCGGCCCCTCCCGCGGCCGCCGCGTACAGGGCCGGGTTGGTGTAGAAGGAGCGTTTGGTGGGATCGATCACGTCGATCAGGCGCACGCCGACCTCGACGACTCCGAAACCGCTTCCGGCACCCAGCCCCAGCGCGAGTGCGCGCGGGCGGTCGGGCAGTCGACCTGCAGCGGCACCGGCGATGAATATTGCGGCCACCACACCCAACAGTGCCCAGCCGAGTCCGGCTGGGGCATGTCGAAAGTGCCCGGGTCCAGCGGCGAGAGCGAGCACGACGAGGCTGACGCAAACCACGCCCACGGCCGTCCATTCAGCTGACGACAGCCGCGCCGACAGCACCCATGCGGCCACGATGCCGGTGACTGCGATCGAGGCAGCTAACGCCGCGGCGACAACATAGATCGGCACCAAGCGCAGCGCGGCCACCTGAAGCACAAAGCCGAGGCCGTCAAGGCTAACGCCGACGAGATAGCGCCACTGCCGGGCGGCTCGCAACAGCAACACAGTGTCGACACCCGAGCCGCTACCTGCTTTCACTGACCGCGTCGCTGCCGCTTGCAATACAGACGCCGTGCCGTAACAGACCGAGCAGCCCAGAGCGAGTAAGAAGCCGATCAGCACACACCGACAATAGAGTCAGTTGGCGCGGCCGCGGAAAAGCTGCTGAACAAATGTTTGGACAAGGGACGCCGCGGGCACGTCAGACGTACGTATGGCACCAGCCCAAACCAGATCCAACCAAGACCAGTGAACGGCCTTGTGCTTTCCACGCGCTCGTTATGCGTTTGTCTAACACTGGGCTACAACAAGATTCAGAGCAATGTTTAGAATGGGTGCACAAGTGTGTACCCGATCACCATGGCTGAACGCGGCGCCCAGCCCAACGTCCCATGGGGGCGTCGGTTGTTCCTGCGGGCGGTGCGGCAGTTGTTCAGTCCGCTGAAGCCTGACGATTACCTCGAAATGATCAATCCGCTCTGGACCACGAAAGAGCTGCGCGGAAAAGTCGAACGAGTCGAGCCACAGGGCTCCGAAGCGGCGAGCGTTCTCATCCGGCCCGGGTACGAATGGCCTGGTCACAAGCCCGGTCAATATGTGCGGCTCGGCGTGGTTGTCGACGGGGTTTACCACTGGCGCGCGTACTCGCTGACGTCGGATCCAACGCCCGAAGATGGGCTGATCAGCGTGACGCCCAAGAAGGTGGACGGCGGCGTTGTGTCGCCGTATCTGGTGCAGCGGATTCAGCCCGGGGATTTGGTACGGCTCGGCGAGATAGAAGGCGTATTCACGCTGCCTGAGCTGTTGCCGGCCAAGATGCTCTTTATCAGTGCAGGCAGCGGTATCACGCCGATCATTAGCATGCTGCGCAGCCTCGATCATCGCGATGCGTTGCGTGACGTAGTGGTCATTCACTCCGCTCACACTCGCGAGCAGGTCATGTTCTTGTCCGTCCTCGAAGATCTCGATCGCCGCCGTGAGCGAATGCGGCTGGATTTGCGCCTTACATCGGAGCGCGGCCGACTGAAGCCAGGTGACCTGGACGAGGTGTGCCCGGACTGGCGCGACCGTGAGGCCTTCTGCTCGGGCCCCGGCGAAATGCTCGATGCGCTGATCGAGCACTGGGAAACCAACGGCGATCGGGACCGCCTGCACTTTGAGCGATTCCAGCCCAAGATCGGCGGTGACGCCACCGGCGGCGAGGGCGGCAAAATTTGCTTCCTCGACAGCGAAAAGACCGTCGAATGCGATGGCGGTACATCGATTCTGGAGACGGGGGAGGAGGCCGGTCTCGACCTTGCCTACGGGTGCCGAATCGGAATTTGCCATACCTGTGTCGGGACGCTGAAATCGGGCAAGCTGCGTGACCTGCGCTCAGGTGAAGTGATTGAGCCCACCGGACAGGACGTCCGGATTTGCATCAACACCGCCGAAGGCGACATCGAACTCGAACTGTGATCGAAAGGAGGGGCTAGTGAGTACTGATGTGGAGAGCCCACTCGCCCGCTTAGGGGAACAAGAACGGGAAAAGCTCGCGAAGGAACTCGACGCCATTCACGACGAAGTGTTCGCCGATCTCGGCGAGCGCGACCGACGCTATATCAAGACGGTCATTTCGGTGCAGCGTCAGATCGTGGTGGCCGGCCGTGTGTTGCTGCTGGGATCCCGCTCGAAAACCGCATGGGTCCTGGGTACGGCCTGTCTAGCGATGGCCAAGATCTTGGAGAACATGGAGATCGGCCATAACGTGATGCACGGTCAATGGGATTGGATGAACGATCCCGACATCCATTCCTCGGTGTGGGACTGGGATACCGCGTCGACCGCGGAGGCCTGGAAGCACTCGCACAACTACATCCATCACACATTTACCAACATTTTGGGTAAGGACAAGGATCTCGGCTACGAGATCATGCGGATCGACCCCAACCAAAGATGGCATCCGCGGTTTCTGTTCCAGCCACTTTACAATTTGCTGCTCACGGTTCTGTTCGAGTGGGGCGTGGCCGTCCACGATATGGACATCGAGGCCATCCGGACCCGAGAAAAGCCGTGGTCGGAGGTGCGGAAGGACCTGAAGGGCATCGGCGGCAAGGCGTGCGCACAGGTCATCAAGGACTACATCGGCTGGCCATTAATCAGCGCCGGCGCATTTGCACTTGTCCAGCTGGCCTTGCGCGGCAGGATCGAACAGCCGGCGGAGTCGCGCGTCGGCAGGGTGCTTCGTAAGGTGTCGAACAAGGGCCGCCTCGGCTCCACAGCCACCTTCCTCGACAAGCTATTGCCCGGGGTGGAGAGCACATATTTACGAACTTTGGGCGCCGACGCCCTGGCCAATGTCATCCGCAACGTGTGGGCGCATGCCATCATCTTCTGCGGCCATTTCCCCGACCAGACCTATACCTTCAATCAGGACGAAGTTGAGAACGAAACGCGGGGCGGTTGGTATGTGCGCCAATTGGTCGGGGCCGCGAACATCGAGGGCGGCCCGCTGTTCCATGTCATCAGCGGCAATCTGGGTTATCAAGTGGAGCACCACCTTTACCCCGACATGCCGAGCAGCCGATACTCGGAGATCGCGCCCAAGGTCAAAGACATCTGCGAGCGCTACGAGCTGCCATATAACAGCGGCCGGTTCGGAAAGCAGTGGCTGATGGTGCACCGCAGCATCTTCCGACTGGCATTCCCCGGCGGACAGCCCCGGCCGAAGCCCGGGCCATACCGCAGCCAGGACGGCCGGCCGGGGCCGCAGCGGCCCAGCGAGGGCACCCGGTTCCGTGAGCGTGTTCCGGCCGAACACCCGGCCGCGGGCCCCGAACACGAGTCCAGCGGCGTCGAGGTGCAGCCGCCCCCGCGGGGTAAGGACTGACGCATAACGGGGTACGGAGATCATCCCGCGCTGGACGCCCTATAGCCTTATCCTGCAGGGATATTCGCGGCCGGCCCAGGGGAGCGGGATGACGGGCATCGAAGGACAGGTCGTTGCGATCACCGGTGCAAGTAGTGGGATCGGTGAGGCGACTGCACGTCTGCTCGCCGAGCGCGGTGCCCGGGTAGTCCTGGGGGCGCGCCGCGTCGAGCACCTCGATGACATCGCACGCGAGATACGCGGCGGTGGCGGAGCTGCCATCACCTGTGCGACCGATGTCGCGCGCCGTGCGGACCTCGAACGGCTCGTCGGTACGGCCACCGGTGAGTTCGGTCGCCTCGACGTGCTGGTAAGCAATGCCGGTATCAGCAAGGTCGGGGCCGATATCAGATCTGGATGTCGACGGATGGTCGGCGATGATCGACGTCAACCTGCGCGGCGTGCTGCACGGCATCGCCGCGGCGCTGCCGGTATTCCGGCGTCAAGGACGCGGCCACTTCGTGACGACGGTGTCCACGGCCGGGCTGAAGATCGTGCCCACCATGGCGGTGTACGCGGCCACCAAAAATGCCGTCCGCACCCTCATGGAGGGCCTGCGCCAAGAGTCGACTGACGGGGTGCTGCGGACCACGTCGATATCACCGGGGTTCGTCGATACCCAACTGGACAGCTCGATCGACGACGCGGCGGTGCGTGAGCAGATCCGGCGCAACATGAGCGCCTTCGGTCTACCGCCGGCGGCGGTCGCACGAGCCATCGCGTTCGCCGTCGACCAGCCCTGGGACGTCGAGATAGGTGACATCACGATCCGGCCCACCGTCCAGGGGTAGCGCGATCGCAAGAGCGCTCATTGCCCAGCGCGCCGAAAAACTCGGCGTGATCCATCGGAAATGAACCACTTGCATCGCCCACTCGTGAAAGATCATCGATGGTCCACCGCACCTGCTGCCCGAACAGCCCGATGCCGCCCCATGACAATTAGCAGACCTGATAGCGAAGACATCGAACCGACGAGCGAGGCCGGCGGCTACGCCTTCCCCGCGCGGCTCTGGCGCATCGCTGGACAAGCATCCGCCGCCCGGTGTCAGGCAGATGCAGCGGTGGCGCAGCCCGCTGCGGGGACCCTGGCTGACGTCGGTGTTCGGCTCGGTGCTGTTGGTGACGCTGCCCATCGTCATCGTCACCGGCCTGCTGTCCTACATCGCCTACGGGCCGCGGTTGCACCAGGCCATCCCCGGCGACGTCGGGTGGCTCAAGCTGCCGACGTTCGACTGGCCCACCGACCCGTCATGGCTGTATCGGCTGACCCAGGGACTCCACGTCGGGCTCGGGCTGGTCTTGATCCCGGTAGTGCTGGCCAAGTTGTGGTCGGTGATTCCGCGGCTGTTCGCGTGGCCGCCGGCCCGGTCCATTGCTCAACTGCTGGAACGGGTTTCGCTGCTGATGCTGGTCGGGGGCATCCTGTTCGAAATCGTGACCGGCGTGCTGAACATCCAGTACGACTACATCTTCGGATTCAGCTTCTACACCGCGCACTATTTCGGCGCGTGGGTGTTCATCGCCGGATTCGTCGTGCATGTCGCGATCAAGATTCGGCGCATGTGGTCCGGTCTGCGCTCGATGTCGCTGCGCGACGTGCTGCGCACCGGGCGCGCCGACACCCAGCCGGAGCCGTGGGAGCCCGACGGGTTGGTGGCCGCCGACCCGATCCCCGCGACGATGAGCCGTCGCGGCGCGCTATCGCTGGTGGGCGGGGGTGTGCTGTTGATCGCGGTCATCACCGCGGGCCAGACACTGGGTGGCTTCACCCGGCCCGCAGCCTTGCTGCTGCCGCGGGGGCGCACCCGCGGGGACGGGGACGGACCGAACGACTTCGAGGTCAACCGGACCGCGGTGGTGGCCGGTATTTCCCCCGAGGACACCGGCGAGCGCTGGCGGCTCACGATGAGCGGCGGCCCTCGACCCGTGGTCTTGGATCGCGGCGCGCTGCTGGCGATGCCGCAGCACACCGCGGTATTGCCGATCGCCTGTGTGGAGGGCTGGTCGACCACCCAGACCTGGACCGGGGTGCGGCTGGTGGATCTGGCCCGCCTGGCCGGCGTGCCGGCACCGGAATCGGCGCAAGTGTCGTCGCTGGAGCGCTCGGGTCCGTTCGGCCGCGCGACGCTGCAGGGCAGCCAGGTGCTGCACCCGGATGCGCTGCTGGCGTTGCGCGTCAACGGCACCGACCTGTCCCCGGACCACGGCTACCCCGCGCGAATCATCGTGCCCGCGCTGCCCGGCGTGCACAACACCAAATGGGTAGAGTCCATTGACTTCCGGGCGGCCGGAAATGCGTAGTGCACTGGCGCGTTTCGTCCGGCTTTATGGCTCCCACCCGCTGCATCTGCTGACCCTGATCGCGGGGTTCGCACTGCTGGGCTACGTGGTAGCCACCATCAAACCCGTCACGCTGTGGAACCCGGACGTGTGGTGGCAGTCGATCGCCGTGTGGTTTGCTGCGGCCATCATCGCCCACGACCTGGTGTTGTTCCCCGTCTATGCCTTCCTCGACTGGCTGCTGTCGCGGGCCCATGTCAGGCCCGCGTCGGCGCGCGCTCACCCCCGGGTACCGGTACTCAATTACCTACGGGTGCCCGCGCTGGGTGCAGGTCTGACGCTGCTGGTGTTTCTTCCGGGCATCATCAAACAGGGCGCTAGCACTTACTGGGCCGCGACCGGTCAGACACAGGACCCGTTTCTGGGTCGCTGGCTGCTGTTGACTGCCGCGATGTTCGCGATGAGCGCCGGCGTCTATGCCGTCCGCGTGGCCGCGCTGCAGTGGCGGACTCGGGCGCCCGGCTGACCTACATGTTGGAGATGATGTGTAGCCGCCGTGCGCTGTACTCGGTGTCGGAGATGGCGCCTTCGGCGTGCAAGTCCTCTAGCTGTTTCAGGCGCTCGGAGAGCGGCGGCAGGGCCAGCGGGTGTGAGCGGATTTCGCTGTTGCGCTCCGGGGTGTCGATCTTGGTGCTCCACCCCGCGCCGAGGTTGATGAGCCGCAGTGCAAACAGCACGCCGGCAGCGGTGATGGGCAGTCCGAGGTAGACCATCCACCCTAACGGCACGCCGGCTCGGCTCAGCGCGAAATAACGCGATAGCAGCAGTAGCGCCACCATCCCGCCGGCCAACAGCACGACGACCTTGCTTTTCATTCGCGGTTTACCTCCGTGTGGGTTCGCTGCAGAGTGGCGGCGGTCGTGAGGCAAGTGCAAACCGGCTGTGCCGCTACCGATCCCAACATTGGGAGCGCTGCCCTGAAACGCTAGACAAATCCCACGGCGCGATGGCGGCCGCGGCCAGACAAAGCGCATCGGGCGAATTCCCCTTCCGGGGCGGTCCTTGGAGGATCCTTGGTGACTTCTTCGAGTCTTCTCCGAGTCCGGGCGTGTTGCCGCATGCCGGGGCGAGTAACTACAGTTGGGGATGTGAGGACTGCAAAGCCAGGACAGCGGCCGCATTGTGCGCCTGCGTGGCCGCGCTTGTCCTGGCAGTCGGTTGGTCGCCCGGCGCCACAACGCCAACGACCACGACCGCTGCCTCGTCCAGCGTGACGCCCGCGCCCCCGCCGACTCCGGGCGGCGCCTTACCGGTACAACCCGTCGGCGGAGGCGGTTGCATTATCGGCCTGAATTGCGGTTGCGTTCATAATTGTCATAAGCCGCA
This sequence comes from uncultured Actinomycetota bacterium, assembly GCA_963730415.1. Classification (GTDB taxonomy): domain Bacteria; phylum Actinomycetota; class Actinomycetes; order Mycobacteriales; family Mycobacteriaceae; genus Mycobacterium. The sequence goes on from CAVSSC010000043.1 coordinate 81,154, forward strand.
CCCCCGTCCTCCGGACGTTGCCGGCGATCCGCAGCATGCTGCTCTCGCTCCCGCGCCGCAAAATCCGTAGCTTGTTCCAGTAGCGCCGGTTCCTAACTCGGCGCGGCGTTGTTTTCCTATCATTTGGTAATGAGCGCCGGTGGGCTGGATACCGTGGGCTCGCCGGCATTCACCGACGAGGACTCGGCCCGGTTTCGTGCGGCCGGCTGGTGGTCTGATTGGACGCTGTCGGACGCGGTGCGTCGTAACGCCGAACAATCATCGGACCGTCTTGCCTATATCGACCATCCCGGTATCGCACTGACCTGGCGTGAATTTCGACTATGCGGCAAGCGATCTAGCCGATCAGTTAGCCGGAGTCGGCGTTACGCGCGGTGATCGGGTGGCGGTATGGCACGCCGATTGCACCGCCCTCCACGTGCTGTTCGTCGCAATCGAGCGTTGTGGCGCCGTCGTCGTCGGCATCGGCGCGCGCGCCGGCACCCGTGAGGTCGGTGCGCTACTGCGCAGCTCACAGCCGAAGATCCTGATCACCGATCAGCAGCGTAGCGGCGCCGCGGCGCAGGTCGCAGCGGGTCTGGCCGACGAATCTCCGGTCTCCCCGCTGGTGTTGGGCGACGATACCGGCACGCTGCGGGTGAACGTCCAAGTGACGCCCAAGGCGCTGGACGGCGAATCCCAACTTGGGCCCGACGACGTTTTCCTCATCAATTCCACCTCCGGGACTACCGGGCTGCCCAAGTGTGTGGTGCACACACAGAATCGTTGGTACTACTTTCACCAGAAGGCCGTCGCCAACGGCCTGCTAACGTCGGACGACATATTCTTGCCGGTCATACCCACGCCGTTCGGCTTCGGAATTTGGACCAGCCACACCACTCCGATCTATCTCGGTGCCACCGCAGTGATCCTGCAGCGGTTCACCACGAGAGCGACGTGCGAGGCGATAGTCCGGCACAAGGTCAGCGTGCTGTGTTGTGTCAGCACGCAATTGACCATGCTGATGGCGGACCCCGCCACCCGCGGTTACGACCTGAGTTCACTGCGCGTCGTTTTCACAGGCGGCGAGGCGTTGCCGTATCGGCCCGCCGCCGAGTTCGAGGAACTCACCGGCGCCAAGATTCTGCAGTTCTACGGCTCAAATGAGACCGGGATGCTCAGCGCGACCACGCGTCGATGACTCGCGCGACCGCCGACTCCGGACCGGGGGCCGGATCGTCCCCGAAATGGCGGTCCGACTCTTCGACGGAGATCGCGACGTCACCGAGACGGGACGCGGCCAGCCAGCATGCCGAGGTCCGGCGACCAGCCTCGGCTACCTCGGCGGCACCGATCACGACAAGCTGTTTACCCGCGACGGGTGGATGCGCATGGGCGATATCTGCGAGATCGATGCGGATGGCTACCTGAGCGTCACCGGCCGCACCTCCGATTTCATCTTGCGCGGGGGCAAGAACATCAGCGCAAGCCAGGTCGAAGACGCCGTCACGACCCATCCCGCGATCGCGGTAGCGGCGGCGGTCGCGATGCCCGATCCGGTGTTCGGTGAAAAGGTCTGCCTCTACACCGAACTCGCTGATTCCCACACCATCGACCTCCCCGAACTCGTCGAACACCTCTTGGCACTTGGAGTTTCCAAGGAACTGTTGCCCGAAAGACTCATCGTGGTTGACGAACTACCCCGATCGTCCGGCGGAAAGGTTGCCAAAGGCCGCCTCCGCGAGGATATTCGAGCCAGAATGGAGGCCGATCATGAACGCTCCTAACGCACGGCGCGGTGGTTTGGAGATCTGGGCGCCGTCGGTGGTTCCCTCCATCGGAGTCGAGCTGTCCAATGAGCAGGCGCTTGCCGTGGCTTTCCGCCACCTTGCCGGCATCGGATTCGCAGAGAACATGGCCGGACACATCACCTGGCAGCTCGACGGACAGACGAACATGCTTGTCAATCCGTGGGGACTGTGGTGGCAGGAAATCACCGCGTCCGATATCTGCGTGGTCGATAGCGATGCCAGGGTGGTTCACGGTCGTTGGGATGTCACTCCGGCGATCCACATCCACACCGAACTGCACCGTGTCCGCGACGACGCCCGAGTGGTCATCCACAATCACCCGTACTACGTATGTGTGCTCGCCGCGTTGGGCAGACTGCCCGAGTTGGTGCACCAAACCGGTTCGCTTTTCCTCGATGACCTGTGTCTGGTCGACACCTACGATGGCGAAATCGACAGCCCCGCTCGCGCAGCGGATCTCGCCGTCCGCATCGGAGGCGCCAACCTGACGATTCTGGCCAACCACGGCGTCATCGCAACGGGTCGCAACCTGCCCGAAGCCGTCTACCGAGCGGCATCGATCGAACGGGTATGCAAGCTGGCCTATGACGTCATGCTCACCGGAAGGGAGCCGGTGGCCATGGAGTGGGCGGACATGGCGGGCATGCAACGGTCGCTTGTCGAACGGGCCGCTGACGTGTACTGGGCGGGGGCGGCCAGGATGACTATCAAGGCTGATCCCGATGTGCTCACTTGAGTCGTCGATGATCGGGACTTATCAGGCACTGCAAGGAGGTTGCCGACCATGAAATCGATCGACGAGCTGGCCGCCAACCTGAACTTCACCACCGCCAAGACCGGCCAGGACCGCTCGGTCACGTTTTTGCCCGATCCGCCCCGGGCGCAACGCCGCTATACAGTGATCTCGGTAGACGATCACATCGTCGAACCGCCGGATACCTTCACCGGACGTCTTCCGCGAAAGTTCGCTGACCGCGCGCCAAAAGTCGTGGAGACCGAGCAGGGCGGACAGACCTGGGTATACGACGGTCAAGAATTGCCCAACGTCGGGTTCAACGCCGTGGTCGGACGGCCGGTGGCAGAGTACGGCTTCGAACCCGTCCGATTCGACGAAATGCGCAGAGGCGCATGGGATATCCATGAGCGCGTCAAAGATATGGACCTGAACGGCATATATGCCTCGCTCAACTTCCCCTCGTTTCTGCCGGGCTTCGCCGGCCAACGGCTGCAGCAGATGACCAAAGACCGCGAGCTGGCATTGGCCTCTGTCCGCGCGTGGAACGACTGGCATCTCGAGGTTTGGGCAGGGTCATATCCCGACCGCATCATTGCATGCCAATTGCCGTGGTTGCTTGACCCCGAACTCGGCGCAAGGATGATCTATGAAAACGCCGAGCGGGGCTTTCGCGCCGTCACGTTCAGCGAGAACCCGGCGATGCTCGGATTGCCGAGTATTCACTCAGGTCATTGGGATCCGATGATGGCAGCGTGTGTCGAGACCGACACCGTCGTGAATCTGCACATCGGATCTTCGGGGTCCTCGCCGTCCACTACCGAGGATGCGCCGCCGGATGTGCAGGGTGTGCTGTTCTTCGCCTATGCCATTTCGGCGGCGGTTGACTGGTTGTACTCCGGCGTGCCCAGCAGATTCCCTGAGCTCAAGATCTGCTTATCCGAAGGCGGAATCGGCTGGGTTGCGGGGCTGCTCGATCGCCTCGACCACATGCTCAGTTATCACGCGATGTATGGAACCTGGCAGGCGCTTGGTGAGCGATTGACTCCCGCAGAGGTCCTCACCCGGAACTTCTGGTTCTGCGCGGTCGAGGACAAGTCGTCGTTCGTGCAGCGTGACCGAATAGGTGTCGACAACATCATGTTGGAATCCGATTATCCGCATTGCGACTCGACATGGCCGCACACCCAACAAACGATCCACGAACAAATTGGCGATCTGCCCCAGGACGTCATTCGTAAGTTCAGTTGGGAAAACGCGTCGCGCTTGTATCGCCACCCGGTGCCGGTCGAAATACAGCGCGACCCGGAGGCATTCTGACGGCTAACGCCTCGGTGTCGTCACCACGATCATCACGCGGCGGACTCAACCCGAAGGTTGCTGGCGCCCTTCACATTCCGTAGTCCAGAACAATTCACGCAGCCGATGCACCCTATACAGTCGATGCAGCGCACGCAGCCAATACAGGCGACGCACCGGGTGCAAGCAATGCATGCCACGCACGCCGCGCATTCCCGCACAAGAAGACACGCCGTAGTCAACAGACTGCCAACTACCCCGACGCTGCCCGCGGTACCTGCCGAGCCTGCTACGGCGACGCTGCCCGCGGTCGCTGCCGAGCCTGCTACCGCGACGCTGCCCGCGGTGGCGACCGACCCGGCAACCGCGATACTGCGCGCTGTCGCGACCGATCCCGCGACTGCAATGCTGTCAATGCTGGCGATCGAGCCCACAGTTGGGCCGCTGTCAATGTCAACCGCTGAATCCTGCTGAACTAGCACAGGTTCATCATCTCAGGTAGGCGATAACCTTCGGCGCTTTTGGCGGATGTTCGCCAATGGACAGGCAGGGCCAACGCCTTCGTTTGGGGATCGAGACACCTAACGACCTGCCGATAACGTCGTCGCGTTTGCCTGCAAGGGGCACCTGACAAAGGCTGACTTGGCCGAGCCCGACCACCTCGTGGAGGTCGAGGCCACCGCAGTTCTCGACTGAATTAAGAAGCCGCCACTCAGCCGGCGGCCCACTCCTTGGCGCGCTCAAGCTCATCGAGGCCGAACAGGGCGAGCTCGCCGGGGACCATCCACGCCAGCGCATGCAGGGTATGGGCGACCCATTCCTTGTCGCACACCACCGCGATTCGCTTGAAGGCCGAATGATGCTGGAAGAGAGCGCCAAAGCCCAGCTTCAGGTCCTCGACCAACCCGCCGGGCCCGAAGCCCTCGTAATCGGACGCGATGACCTCCACGATCCTGATCTCGTCCGCTTTCAGCAGCGGCTCCATGGCCGGCTTGAACTCGCGCAGGTCGTCACCAAGCAGCCGGCCCGACACGCGGATACCGGTCACTCCTTCTGGCATGTCCGGCAGTACTTCGATCATCGATTTCTCCTCATCAATAGGATCGTATAGACGTCTCAGCGAATCCGGCGGATCAGAGATCAGAAGCCAGTCGTCGCAGAATGTCGGACGCGGGTTCGGCGGTGGCGTGCCGGTATCCGGTGCCTGCCCACAGATGGACGTAGTCGGGTCTTCCTGCCGCGGCTGCCGCTTTGCGCAGTGGGCTGGTCAGGTAGTGGATAGCGGGATAACCCAGCGGTGCCTCCGCTTCGTGAGCGTCGATGAACGCGTTGCGTAGGCCGCGGGCCGGGCGGCCGGTGAAGGCTCGAGTGAGAACCGTCTCGGTGCGAGCGGGATCGGTGAGGGCCGCCTGGTGAGTGGCTGAGGCGCCGCTTTCGGTGGCACGCAGCAGAACTGTTCCGACCACGGCCGCTGTAGCGCCTGCACGGATCACCTCGGCTACCGCGTTGGCAGTGGCGAGCCCACCCGCGGCAATCACGGGCAGCGAGACGGTCGCGGCGATTCGTTTGACGAGGTCGACGATCGGGACCGGCGTCAACGGCTTCTGCGGCGAGAGCGTGCCGGAATGCCCGCCGGCGGCCGCTGCCTGCACGGCAAGCATGTCCACACCGGCATCGCGCGCTTGCGCGGCCTCGTCGGGCGTGGTCACCGTTTGGACCACAACGCTATTGGCCTGTTGCAGCGCGGCGATCACGCTGCGCGGCGGAATGCCGAAGGTGAACGACACCATCGGAACCGGGTCATCGAGCAACAGCGCCATCTTCTCGTCGAACTTGTCGTTGTCCTCGACCGGCTCCGGGGGCAGCGTCAGACCGAATTGGTCGGCGTCCTTCTGAATGGTCGCGGCGTAAGTCCGGTACCTCTCGGGGTCGACCGGCAGCGGATTAGGCGCAAACACGTTGACGCCGAAAGGGATTCCTTCGGCGCGAACCGTTTTGATCTCGGCTTCCACGGCCTCCACGGTCTTGTAGCCGGCGGCGAGCATGCCCAGGCCGCCCGCGCGCGTCGCAGCCGACACCATCGCCGGGGTGGTTGGGCCGCCCGACATCGGGGCGGCGACCAGCGGAATGGACATCCCAAACTGTGCCAACATCTCAGTGCCCTTTCGGTGTCCCGGTGCGGCAAGCGCGGATAGCGCTACGTCGACAATATCGGCGATGGTGCCGGTGCGACGCTGCGGATGAGCCGGCGGTGCGGCGGTCGCCGCCGCGGCAAAATCTCGCTGGGCTATGGTGCCCTCGTCGTGTCGTCCGCCGAACGTTTCATCGGGGCACCGGAGCTGGCAGGATGCTTCAGCGTGAAGCGGCCCAACTTCCTCGTGATCGTGGCAGACGACCTCGGGTTTTCCGATATCGGCGCATTTGGCGGCGAAATCGATACGCCTAATCTTGATCAGCTGGCCCACGCGGGGATCCGGTTCACCGATTTCCATTCCGCGCCGGCCTGCTCACCTACCCGGGCGATGCTGTTGACCGGAACCGACCACCATATCGCCGGTATCGGCACGATGCTCGAGGTCGCGGCCCCGGGATTCCGCGGCGCACCGGGCTATGAGGGCTATCTGAACGACCGGGTCGTAGCGTTGCCCGAGTTGCTGCGCGACGCCGGATATCTGACGCTGATGTCGGGCAAATGGCATCTGGGTGACACGATCGAGACGTCGCCGTGGGCGCGCGGATTCGAGCGCTCGTTCGCGTTGCTGCCGGCAGGGGCCAGCCATTTCGGGGGTGGGGCGGCCAACGGTTTCTCCCCCGTGCCAACGCTTTACACCGAGGATGATCGGTTCGTCACGGTTGGGGACGACTTCTACTCGTCGGACTTCTACACCGACACGTTGTTGCGGTATTTGCGTGAACGTGCACCCGACGACGACCGGCCGTTCTTCGCGTATCTGCCCTTTCAAGCGCCGCACTGGCCACTGCAGGCACCAGAGGAATCCATAGCGAAATATCACGGCCGCTACCACGCCGGGCCGGACGCACTCCGCGAGGCGCGTCTGACGGCACTCAAACGGCTGGGCCTCTGCCCGCCTGATGTCGAGGCGCACCCGGTCGTGGCCGACGGTGCCCCGGAGTGGGCCGACATGACGGCCGACGAGCGCGCGCTGTCGGCCCGCAGCATGGAGGTCTACGCCGCGATGGTCGACCGCATGGACTGGAACGTCGGCCGGGTGATCGACTACTTGTCACAGAGCGGCGAGCTCGACGACACGGTCGTCATCTTCTTGTCCGACAACGGCGCCGAGGGTGCGATCGTTGAGGCGATGCCGCTCCGCGGTGCCCAAATCGCCGCGCAGATCGAAAAGTATTGCGACAACGGCCTCGACAATCTCGGCCGCCCCTCCTCGTTCATCTGGTATGGCCCGCGCTGGGCACAAGCCGCCACTGCGCCGTCACGCCTGCATAAGGCGTTCACCACCGAAGGCGGGATCCGGGTGGTCGGTTTCGTCACCTGGCCGGGCTTCGCCCGGCAGCGCCAGGTGGGCACCGCCTTCAGCACCGTCATGGACATCGCCCCGACCGTGCTGGAGCTGGCCGGGAGCACACATCCCGGCACGGCCTACCGCGGCCGCGAGGTGGTGCCCATGCGCGGCCGCTCGCTGGTGGACTATCTGTCGGGCGCCGCGGAGAAGGTACATGACGCCGATACCGGCACAGGCTGGGAGTTGTTCGGGCGCCGCGCCATTCGTCAGGGGGACTGGAAGGCGTTGTACCTGCCCCCACCGTACGGTCCAGGCAGCTGGCAGCTCTACGACCTCGCTTCCGACCCAGGTGAGATCCACGATCTGGCCGCATCGCGGCCCGACAAGCTGGCCGAGCTGCTGGCGCTGTGGGATCGCTACGTCGAAGAAAACGGCGTGATCCTCGGTCCCGTGTCGGTTTTCGACGCCGACTTCTAGACCCACGACGCTTCGGCGGCTGCTAATTGGCCGACCCTTATGCTTGAGCGCTGATGGTTGAGAAAACCACGTGCGCGATTATCGGCGGCGGCCCGGCCGGCATGGTCCTGGGGCTTTTATTGGCTCGGGCGGGTGTGCAGGTCACGCTGCTGGAGAAGCACGGAGACTTCCTGCGGGACTTTCGCGGCGACACGGTGCATCCGACCACGATGCAGCTACTCGACGAGCTGGGCTTGGGGGAGCGTTTCGCGGCTTTGCACTACAGCGAAGTCCGCAAAGGGACACTGGAATCGAATGGGCGATCGGTGACCTACATCGACTTCGAGCGGCTGCGTCAACCCTACCCATTCATCGCAATGGTGCCGCAGTGGGACCTGCTCAATTTGCTTGCCGAGGCCGCCCAAGCCGAGCCGAGCTTCACGTTGCGCATGGAGACTGAAGTCACTGGGCTGCTGCGCGACGGCGGCAGGGTTAGCGGAGTGCGCTATCGAGGATCCGGGGGCCCCGGCGAACTGCGGGCCGAGTTGACCGTGGCATGCGACGGCCGCTGGTCGATCGCTCGTGATGAGGCGGGACTGAAGGCACGCGAATACCCGGTGAATTTCGACGTGTGGTGGTTCAAGTTGCCGCGCGAAGGCACCACGGAATACTCCTTCTTGCCTCGTCTCGGCCCAGGCAAAGGCCTCGCCGTGATCCCGCGCGAGGGCTATTTCCAGATTGCTTACCTCGGCCCTAAGGGCACCGACGCCGAGTTGCGCGCGCGAGGGATAGACGCATTCCGTCGGGACGTCAGCGCACTCCTGCCAGACATGACTGAGGCGGTGGCGGCGCTGACATCCATGGACGACGTGAAACACCTCGACGTCCGAGTGAATCGACTGCGTCGCTGGCACATTGATGGGCTACTGTGCATCGGCGACGCTGCGCATGCGATGTCTCCGCTGGGCGGCGTCGGCATCAACCTGGCGATCCAAGATGCCGTCGCGGCCGCGACCTTATTGGCCGAACCCCTGCGGCAGCATCGGGTCACGGGCCGCGACTTGGCCGCGGTCCGGCGCCGCCGCTTATTTGCCACCGCGGTGACTCAGGCAGTGCAACGGGTGTTACAGCGCAGGCTGCTCGGCCCGCTCCTTCGCGGCGCGGACCCCACCCCTCCGGCAGCGCTGCTCGGCTTGGTGAGCCGGCTGCCGTGGCTGTCGGTTGTGCCGGCTTATTTCGTCGGCGTTGGAGTCCGGCCCGAGCATGCGCCGCCGTTCGCCCGTCGAGGACCCGGCAACCGCAATGGCTGAGTCTGGACCCGGGAACCCGTTGCGGATCGGCATTCTGGGTGCCGCCCGTGTCGCGCCGTCGGCGCTCATCAATCCAGCCAAGGAAAACGCCGACGTCGTCGTAGCCGCGGTGGCGGCAAGAGATGTCTCACGTGCGCAGGCGTTTGCCGCCAAACACGGCATCGTGCGGGTGCACGATGACTACGAGGCGCTGATCGCCGACCCGGACATCGACGCCATCTACAACCCGCTGCCAAACAGCTTGCACGGCCGGTGGACCCGAGCTGCACTGGCCGCCGGTAAACACGTGCTGTGCGAAAAGCCGTTCACCGCCAACGCGGCCGAAGCCCGCGAGGTCGCCGAACTAGCAGCGAATTCGGATCGGGTGGTGATGGAGGGCTTCCACTATCGCTATCATCCACTGACTCTGCGCGTCGAGGAAATCATTGCCTCGGGTGAGCTGGGCAGGCTCAAGCGCGTGGAGGCCGCGCTGTGCTTCCCGCTGCCGAAGTTCACCGACATCCGCTACAACTATTCCCTCGCCGGCGGCGCGACGATGGACGCCGGGTGCTATGCAGTCCACATGGTCCGCACGTTCGGCGGTTCAACCCCGGAAGTCGTTTCGGCACAGGCCAAATTACGCGATCCGCAGATCGACCGGGCGATGACGGCCGAGCTGCGGTTCGCTGGCGGCCACACCGGCCGGGTCCGCTGCTCATTGTGGTCGTCGCATCTGCTGCAGATCAGCGCTCACGTGGTCGGCGAACACGGAGAGTTACGCGTCTTCAACCCGGTGATGCCAAAGTTTTTGCACCGACTCTCGGTTCGATCACCGGATAGTGGACGGGTGGAGCGTTTCTCGCACCGGGCCTCCTACGCGTATCAGCTCGACGCTTTCGCCGCAGCGGTGCTGCGCGGCCAACCGGTCAAGACAACCCCGGAAGACGCAATCGAGAATATGACGGTCATCGATGCGATCTATCACGCTGCCGGCCTTCCGCTCCGCTACCCGAGCTGAACTTCCGACAACAACTGGCGGGCGGCGTCGACACACGGACGGAGCCGGTCGATCGGGCTAGCGCCAGCCAGCGCCAATGATCTTCTTGGCACTTCGAGTTCGATCACAATGTCGGCAGGAAGCGCGGAAAGGATGTCGTGTAGGGGCAGTTCGCCTTCGCCGGGGACCATGCGCTCAAACATCGCTTCCTCCATGTAGTTGTCGATGCGTGGCTGCAGCGTCGTGTCGTTGAGTTGGGCATAGCCGATGTGGTCGGGGTTGATGGCTGCGAGATCGGCGGCAGTGGAACCCGACCGCACCAGGTGCATCGTGTCGATCAACAATCGAATCTCGGGTCTCCCGACGTGTTCCACAGCAGCCAATGCGGTGGGCAAGTCGCCGACAGTCAAGCTGGGTACCGGTTCGATGACCGTCTGGATGCTTCGCTGGGCGGCAAGCTCTGTCAGTGCGGCGAACTGGTCGAACGTGCGGGAAAGATCGGGGTCGAGGCTGACCACATTTATCCGGGGAACGCCGAGCTCGGCCAAGACGTCGAGATCCGCGGAGAACGCGCCCACGTCGGCGCCAGGCAGCACGAGGAACCCGTCGCCGAGCGAGATGGTCACACCGCAGCTATTCATCGCGGCGAGCAGATCCTTCCTGAGTGCAGCGTCGTCCTTCAGTGAAAACGGAGGATAGCCGAGCGGCACCAACGGCATTCCCTGCAAAGCGGCCGAGACGTAATGGCAGCCAAGATCTGCAGCAAGATTGACGAACTCCACTGGGGGAAGCCCGAATACGCTGAGCATACCGATACCGAGCTGGCCCATGTTCAGGGTCGGGGTGATGTCATGCGGGGCGGCCTGCCAGTTGGGCCAACTGAACCGCGAGTTGTGATGTTTGGGTGGTCAGCGCGATTCGTCCAGAAGCGACCTGTTCTTCGATGATCGGCGCTTCCAAAACGAGATCGTCACGGATGAAGGCAACATGGTCGTGTAGATGCGCCGCGGTGAATGACGCCCACGCGGTCGCCGATGACGGGGTCAGTATCAGAGTCACTTCGTAGAAACTCGACGTCAGTGCCGTGGGTGCGTCCACGTGTGTCAGCCCAAGCTGCATCGTCTCCGGATCCAACGTGTACAAGGTGGTCCGACCGATATCACAAGTAGTGAGAACAGCGGCCGGCGCTACCGGGGCGTTCGGATTCGTCGCGGGGCACTTGTCCGGCGTTGTTGGCTGTGACTTCTGCACCGGCCGGACCGGCAACGGCTGAATGTTCACTACCGGCGCGGCCGATGTAGTCGTCGTGGGCGCTGCGGTGGTCGACGAGGTGGACGCGGCCGGATGTTGCGTCGACTGGCAGCTACACATCACCGCGGCGAACAGACTGATGCACGCAAGCCGAGCCACAGGTACGCGCGAAGAATCGCTGGCACGGTGCCCGTCGAGGTGACATTTGGTCACCGGCATGGCCTCCCGTCGGATATTTCAGCTCAAGGTAGAGGACCACGGCCATCAGCACGACGCTCCCGATCGGCGTGTCGCACGCGCCCGGAGATCGCGACTCTTTACTGACACTACGAATATAGAGTAATCTTTCGGTCCGAGATAACGGATCATCGATGGACAAACGACGCAAGCCTAACCCTGCGGAGCGCCGCCGCGACCTATGCGATGCGGCGATTCAGCTGCTGGCCGACGACGGGGCCAAGGGATTGAGTCATCTCAAGGTGGACCGCAAGGCAGGCGTGCCGGACGGGACGACCTCGTTTTATTTCCGTACCCGATCGGCGCTACTGCGTGCGGTGGCCGAGCGGCTGGCCGAGCTAGATCTTGCCGACCTACAGTCTGTCGCTGACAGCTCCGACGCTCGGGGAGAACATCCCTCGCCCTCGCGGTTGTCGCAGGTGGTCATTCAAGCCGGCAGCGAGCCGCAGTTGTTCCGGACGAAGGCCCGGTACGAGCTGACGATGCAGGCCACCCGCGACCCGGCGCTGGCCGCGATTCTGCAGCAGGCCACGGACGGATTCACCAAGCTGCACCGGGAAATCCTCATCCAGCTCATGCCACGCGGCGCAGAGCTGGAACCGGCCGTCGTCGAGGATCTGAGCAATGTCACGCTGACGTTCATCAACGGTCTGCTGCTGCGGTTCGCACATGGCGACCGGATCATCGACAGTCCTGAGCAGCTCGACGGGATCTTGTCGGCCATCGCAGCCGGCATTCTCAGAAGCCCGCAGCAGGGACGGCTGACCGACGCTGGCGGCCCGCGCCCAGCACCCCGGCGCCGGGCTACGGCATCCGGATGAGCGAACCAACCGTGTACAAATCAACGGCGGGTTCCGCGGCCCGGGGTCTTGCCAGACCATTCGCCATATGGTTCTCTACGAGAATAGAGTAAGCCCACGTTGCCGGGCCGTTTTCGGCGGAGCCCGTGCGCATGTCAGAGCAACGCAATTAAGCGGAGTGTATAAATTGCCCGAACCGAATCCAGCGCTGCAACACTGGCAGCGCTAGCGCTGGTGCAGGCGGTGCGGGCATCCGGGAAATGGCAGCGGTAGGAGGGATTTCGTGACGGCGAGCACCGATAGCCATGTTCGTTTCGATCCATACGATGTCGAGCTGATCGCCGACCCGTACCCCATGTTCGCGCGCCTGCGTGAAGAGGCGCCGCTTTACTACAACGCCGAATACGACTTCTTCGCGATAAGCCGGTATGCCGATGTGAACAAGGCGCTGGTCGACCACGTCACATTCAGCTCCGCGCGGGGCGCGATCCTGGAGTTGATCAAGGCCAACCTCGAGATCCCGTCGGGGATGCTGATCTTTGAAGACCCGCCGATTCACGATGTGCACCGCAAACTGCTGTCGCGAATGTTCACACCACGCAGGATCGCTGCGCTGGAGCCGATGATCCGCGAGTTCTGCGCTCAAGCGCTGGATCCGCTGGTGGGCTCGGGTCGATTCGACTTCGTCACCGATTTGGGTGCACAGATGCCGATGAAGGTCATCAGTATGTTGCTCGGCATCCCCGAAGACGACCAGGAGTACATCCGCGACCGGGGCAATGCTCAACTGCGCACCGAGGCCGGCAAGCCCATGAAAGCTGCCGAACACGGCCTGTCCGTTGGCGAGCAGTTCGAGGCCTACATCGACTGGCGTGCCGAGCATCCGTCCGACGACATCATGACCGATCTGCTCAACGTCGAATTCGTCGACGAAACCGGCACGACACGGCAGCTGACCCGCGAAGAGATACTCGTGTACCTCAACGTCGTCGCCGGAGCAGGCAACGAAACGACAACACGGCTAATCGGTTGGGCTGGAAAGGTTCTCGCGGAGCACCCCGATCAGCGCCGCGATCTCGTCGAAAACCCCAAGCTGATCCCGCAGGCCATCGAGGAACTGCTGCGCTACGAACCGCCCGCGCCGCACGTCGCGCGGTATGTGACCCGTGACGTCAGTCTGTATGACCAAACTGTGCCCGAGGGCAGCGTGCTGATCATGCTGATCGGGGCAGCGTGTCGCGATGAGCGTCAATTCGGGCCCGATGCCGGCGAATTCAACATCCATCGCGCCGCCCGTCCGCACCTCACCTTCAGTGTGGGCACGCACTTCTGTCTGGGCTCGGCACTGGCGCGTCTGGAAGGCCGCGTCGCCTTGGAGGAAATTCTGAAACGATTCCCCGAGTGGGAGGTCGACCTGGGCAACGCCAAGCTGAGCCCGACGTCGACGGTACGGGGCTGGGAAAGCATGCCGGCTCTGGTGCCAAGATGACCGGCCGGGTTGAGGGCAAGGTGGCGTTCATCAGCGGCGCCGCCCGAGGTCAGGGCCGCAGCCACGCGGTGCGGTTGGCGCAAGAGGGCGCCGACATCATCGCGATCGACATCTGCCAGCCGATAGACAACACGCCCTACCCGCCCTCGACACCGGCCGACCTGGCCGAAACCGCCGACTTGGTCAAGGGCCACAATCGTCGCATCGTGACCGCACACGTTGACGTCCGCGACTACGACGCGCTCAAGTCCGCGGTTGACAGCGGTGTGGAGGAGCTCGGCCGGCTCGACATCATCGTCGCGAACGCAGGTATCGGCAACGGCGGCAACAAACTGCACAAGATTCGTGAGAACATCTGGCAGGACATGATCGACATCAACCTCTCCGGCGTCTGGAAAACCGTGAAGGCCGGTGTGCCGCACTTGATCGACGGCGGACGAGGGGGGTCCATCGTGCTCACCGGCTCGGTCGGGGCAATGAAAGCCCTGGCGCATACCGGCCACTACGTGGCCGCCAAACACGGCGTGGTGGGCCTGATGCGCGCCTTCGCAGTCGAGCTGGGGCAACACAGGATTCGGGTCAACTCGGTGCACCCGACACAGGTCAACACACCCATGACCATGAACGACGTGACCTTCCGCCTGTTCCGCCCGGACCTGCCCAACCCCGGGCCCGACAACTTCGCTCCCTTTTCGCAAATGATGCACACGCTGCCGGTGTCCTGGGTGGAAGCCGCCGACATCAGCAACGCCGTTCTATTCTTCGCCTCTGACGAATCTCGTTATGTCACTGGCGTTTCGCTTCCCGTCGACGCGGGCAGCTTGCTCAAGTAGGCACAACGATAGTGAAAGAAGTTGGAGAAGACATGCCGGAATACGACTACGAAGAGATGAAGAGGGAAGCCGAGCAGTACATCAAGTTCGAGAAGGACGTTAAGAACAGAATCGCTTACATCACGTTCGATCGCCCGGAGGAGCAGAACTCCACCACTTTGGGGATGCGGCAGAACTATGCCGATTTGATCCACAAGTGCAACGTCGACGACGACGTCAAGGTCGTGGTCATCCGTGGCGAGGGCGAGGATTTCGGTAGTGGCGGGGACTTGCCCGAACAGCGGGGAATGCTGGAGAACCCCGGCATGCCGCTGCTGCATGAGCTCGCAATCAACGATGACAACGTCAAGTACCCGCCGGGCGGGTCGTATCGCTACCTGTCCACCGTCACGGACTTCTACGCCAAGGCCCGCGCCGGAAACCGGCCGCTTCAAGAGCTGCGCAAGATCAGCATCATCGAGGCCAAGGGGTATTGCTACGGGTGGCACTTCTATCAAGCCGGCGACGCCGATCTGGTGGTGTCGTCTGACGACGCTTTATTCGGGCACCCAGCCTTCCGGTACGTGGGTTGGGGGCCGCGCCTGTGGTGGTGGGCAGAGACGATGGGCTTACGGAAGTTCTCCGAAATGCTGTTCACCGGGCGGCCGTTCACCGCGAAAGAGATGTACGAGTGCGGCTTCGTCAACAGCGTGGTGTCCCGCGACAAGCTGGAGGAAGAGACGCTGAAGTATGCGATGGCGTGCTCCCGCTCTCGCCCGACCGACACCGTCGCGATGCAGAAGACCTTCCTCGAGTTGTACAAGCAGCACAAGGGCGAATACTTCGGGAGCCTCCTTACCGGCATGGTCGAAGGTATGCTGCCGATGATCGCCAACGACCAGGAGAACGAGGTCGACCTCACCGAGGGAACCTTCAACAAGGGACTCAACAATGTGGTGAAGGACAACGACATGAACTTCCCGCCAGAGTGGCGCCTGAGCCGCTCGGGACGCAAAAAGCCCTGACCACTTTGCGAGTGCGTTCATGTCGGCGCTGAGGGGTATCAGGGTCGTTGAGTTAGCCGAATCTGTCGCGGGGGAGTACTGCGGAAAGCTGTTGGCCGACTCTGCCGCTCCTACCCACGAATGTTGGCTCACCAGAGTTCTTGGCACGCCTACGTTCTGGCGAGACACCGATGAAAACCTGCGCTGCGGCTTGATGGACTGGGGATGCGTCAGCCAAATGAATCTGGGCATGGCCATCTGGGGAGCCATGTCCGGCGCCGAGACCGAGATGTAGAACCGGGATCTCGACGAATTGCTGCACCTTTTCGTGACAGAATTCCAGCGCTACGGCGGTCCCAACCTCGACCCGGACCGGTTGCGCCGGCACACACTGCTCTATGCGGCGGTGATGGGGGTTGCCTGGCTGCTAGACGTACCGGCATTGCTGCGCAAGCGATTCAAGGCCATACCCAACAGTCGCAAGCATCCGCTCATCAAGAACGACGAGAGCGTGCGTGCACCGCTGCATATGCTGTCGAACCTGCTGTTCCTTTGGGAACGGTACCAATTCGGCGATCTGCTCGACGCCGCTCTGGCCGATCTGAGCCCCGACTTTGTTGAGGACATTGACATCAGCGTGCGTTAGGGCCCGTCGTCTTCTGCGCTGTGCAGGAGTCTTTCGGGGTGCCAATAGGTGTTGGTGCGGGGTTGGCCGCGGTCTAAGTGCGGGGGTGGGATCCACTCCGTGTCTCCCTTGGCGTTTTTGCGGGTGGTCCAGCCGCCGGGTTGCAGGACGTGGTGCTGGGTGCTGCAGGCGAAGGTCAGGTCGTTGACATCGGTGACTCCGCACTTGGCAAAGTCGGTGACATGATGCACTTCGCAGTAGTAGCCGGCCACGTCACAGCCGGGAGCGGAACACCCGCGATCTTTGGCGTACAACATAATTCGCTGGCCAGGCGAGGCCAGGCGCTTGGTGTGATACAGCGCCAGGGTTCTACCTTTGTCGAAGATCGCCAAATAGTGACGCGCGTGGCGGGCCAGGCGGATTACATCCGACATCGGCAGGATGCTGCCGCCCCCGGTCAAGCCTTGTCCGGCAGCGGCTTCCAACTCGGCCAGGGTGGTGGTGACGATGATGGATGCCGGAAGCCCATTGTGTTGACCCAGCTTTCCTGAAGCCAACACCGCACGTAGTGCGGCGGTCAGGGCGTCGTGGTTGCGTTGGGCTGGGCTACGGGTGTCGTGATCGATGGCGGCTTGGCTCGGTGTGCCTTCCACACAGGGGTTGTCGTCGTGCGGGTTGCACATGCCGGGGGAGGCCAGTTTGGCCCACACGGCCTCGAGCGTGGCGCGCAGTTCCGGGGTGAGCCAGCCGCGCAGCTCCGACATGCCGTCGGGTTGTTGCTTGCTCAGGGTAATGCCGCGGCGGCGGGCGCGGTCCTCGTCGGTGTAGTTGCCATCGGGGTTAATGCGGTCGGCGAGTTGGTCGGCCAGCCCGGCAAGTTGTTCTGGACGGATTTGCGAGCCATGGCGGGCCAGGTCGGCTTCGGCGCGTTCGCGCGTGGCCGCATCGACCCAGCCAGGCAGTTGGTGGTAGAACTTGCGGATCGCCGCAACGTGGCCGGCGCCCAGCTTGCCCTGCTTTTGGCCGGCCGCGGTGCCCGTCAGGAGCGGTGGGAGTGGCTCGCTGGTCAGCCCGTGGCGCGGCCCGAGGTCGGCGGCCTCGCGGATACGCCGGGACGCCTCACCACGGCTGATGAGCGCCCATTCGGCGATCGCGTGAGACAGCTTGCCGCCCAGCTCTTCTGGGGTGGCCTGGCGGGCCAGCTGATTGATCAGCGGATGTTCCACAGCCGGCAGCCGCCGCCGCACCCGCTCACAGCGTTCCAATAACGCCAACCGCTCCGGGGTATTCAGCGCCTCAAAATCCAACTTGAGGACTCCGTCCGCCGCGGCATCCAGCGCATCAAAGGCCGCCGTGATCGCCTCCCGATCAACAACCTTGGTGGAACTCACACCGCCAAACTAAGCCAGCCCACCGACAGAAAACGGCGTTCAGAAACCACTGAAGCCAAAGTGAAGCAAGTGATTTCAGCCAGCTGGCCAGGACGGGCTGGTGGTCAGCACATCAACGCCGTCGTCGGTGATGTGGACGGTGTCGCGGCGAAACACCGCCCCGACGCCCTCTTGCCAGACGTAGCCGCTGATCGCCAGCACCATTCCGGCGTCGAGGCGGTCGCATTCGCCGGCAGCCGAGAGCATTTCGGACACAACAGGCGGATCGAAACCCAGCCCCAAGCCGTGCGCAACGGGCATGGGCGGTAGCGGCTCGCCGGCCGCTTCGTACGCCGCGAGCAGCCCACGGGTGTGCGCGCCGGGACGACAAGCGGCGATCATCTTGTCGTACAGCGCATTCGAGCGCCCGAATAGCTTGCGGGTCGAACCGTTAGCTGAATCGCCCGCCGGCCACGTTCGGCCCACCTCGGCGACATAGCCGTCTGCGAGTGCTCCGGCAGCGAATGCGACAAGGTCGCCCGGCCGCACCTCGCCCGTAGCACGAGCGCGCCGCCACGGGTATTCCGGTGAGGTCACCCATGCCGCGTCCTGGGTAGCCGGCGTGCTCACCCCGCCCGCGGCCATGGCCTCCAGCACGGCGCCAGCCAACGTCTGCTCGGACATCCCGGGCCGTAATTCGGCAACAGCAGCCGCGAGCCCACCTTTGGCGACGCGAAGCGCTGGACCCATCGCCGCGATTTCATCGGCTGTTTTGATACGGCGCGCTCCACGCATGGCGAGCTCGCCGTCGACGAGTTCGGCATTGGGAAAGGCCTCGGGCAATAATGCCGCGAAAGTGGGTGTGATGGCATCGGTTCCAACGCGGCGCGCCGTCGACGCGCCGTCGACGTTCTTCAGCACCTCGATGAGGGTCATTGGATTCCAGGCCAACCCGTAGAGGTGATCATGCCCGATCTCGTCAGGGACTCCCTCGTCGTCGGTGCTGTTGAGGTAGATGTCCCCGGTGGCGCGGACGACAACACACATCGGACCGAACGGGCGCGTCCCGGCTATCCAGAGCTGTGGGGCGCCGGTGACGTAACGAATATTGGCTTGCCGGCCGAGCACCAAGATGTCGAGGTCGTGCGCGTCCATTTGTGCTAGCGCCCGTTCCCGACGCCCTGTCCGCAGCTGCAGGGCATCGGGTGCAATCTCAGTCGCCATAGGGGGAGTAGGGGTAGTCGGTGATCGGCGTGTAGCCGTCTTCGGTGATCACTATGATCTCCTCACTGCGATAGCCGCCGGTGCCGTCCTCCCACACGACCGGTTCGAGAACCAGGACCATGCCGGGCGGAAAGACGAAGTTGTCGTCGAATTCCTCGCCGAGATCCGTTCCGATCATGGGGGCTTCGGCGGGGTAGGTGCCAATGCCATGGCCCAGATAGAAGTGCGGCAGCCACGGTTTGCGGCCACCGTTGGCGGCGATCGCCGCCCGCGCGAGATCCCCTGATGTAGCACCCGCCTTGGTCACCGCAAGCACCGCGTCCAGGATGTCTCGCCACTGACGGAATTGGTCCTGCTGCTGTCGGTGTGGGCGGCTCGCCGACCAGCCAGGTGCGGCCGAAGTCCGAGCAGTATCCGGCGTAGCTGAAGCTGATGTCGGTCCACAGCACATCGCCGGCAGCCAGCTCACGTTCGGTGGGCAGCAGCGGCAGCGCGAGATCACCATGGGTCGTCCACACGCCGGCTTCCCGTGAACTCGGCATCACCTGCCAGATGGCCTCGAGCATGTTGGCGGTCGCACCCAGCTCGAAAGCGCGCCGCACGAGCGCTGCCGAAAGGTCAATCTGCCGTACCCCCGGCGCCAACGCCTTCTGCACATCCGCCATGGCCTGCTCGGTGATGCGGCAGGCCCGGCGAAGACAAGAAATCTCATCGCGCGTCTTGACCAATTGCGCAGCGCCGACGACTATCGCGGCATCCGATGGCGGGCTCGATCCGAACAGCGTGGTCGCCGCCCGCCGCATCGCGCCGGTCAGCTCGTCGACCGCCACGTTGGCGCCGGCCGGGATCAACCCCGCCAGCTCGCGTGCGAAATGCTCTACACCGTGGTCGAATTCGAGATAAACAGGTCCGTGCAGATGATCGTCGGGCACCGGTGAACCTGCGGACGCTCCGCCCCGAAACGGCATGAACAGATGTGGATGTTCGTCGTCGGCCAGCACGACCGCAACCGGACGCTCCACGTGCGAGAGGCCCGCGTCGAGCAACGGCCAGCTCGCACCCGTCGCATAGCCGACATGGCCGTTCATCAACAGGATCAGCGCATCGACGCCGTGGTCAGCCATCGCAGTCCGAAGCCGCGCGCCGGTCTCAGCACGCATGCGTGCCCAGTCCGGCTCGTCGGGAATGTCGATGACCGAGCCGCGGGCAGTAAGTGAGCCGGTCATGCTAAATGCCTAAAAACGTTCGGATGTTGCCGCTGACAATATGGGCGGCGGCCTCGGGGCCGACGGCGTCGACCACCGCGGCCAGCGACCTTTCGGAATAGCCGAATGTGCTTTCGTTGTGCGGATAGTCAGATGACCACATCACTTTGTCGATTCCGATTTCGTCGATCTGATTGAGGCCGAGGCCATCAACCATAAAGGAGGCGCACATGTGAGTGTCCCAGTAGTAGCGGACTTCGTGTTCGGGGTGGTGTCTGAGCATGTGCTGATAGGACGCCAGGACGTGCTCGGCGTCTTGCAGGGCCGGTGGCACCCAGGCGATGCCGCCCTCGAACCAGCCGACACGCAGCTGAGGATGCCGGTCGAGGATGCCGCCGAAGATGTACTTGGAGAACATCTCCCGAAACGAGTCAATATTGACCATCATGGCGACCGCGACGCTGTTGACCTCGCTGGGGCACTTCGGCTGGCTTTCGCCGATGTGGTGGGTGACCGGCAGTCCGGCGTCTTCGATCTCGTCCCATACTGCGCTCATCGCCGTGCTCGAGTAGTCGATGACGCGGCCGTTGTCGTCATTGCCCGGACTCAGCGGCATCAGAAACGTCTTAAGTCCCAGCGACTTGAGCTCTGCCAGCGTGCGCCGGGCGCCGCGCGGGTCCCACCAGTTGATCAAGCCGACTCCGTAGCAGTGGCCGTTGGAGCGTTCCTGAACGTCGGCGATGTGTTCGTTGTAGATGCGGAAAATCCGCTCGCGCAAGTCCTTGTCGGGATAGTGGAACAGCGCCAGCACCGCGTTGGGGAATGCCAATTCTTTGTCGACGCCGTCTTCGGCGAGTTCACGGACGCGGGCTTCGATGTTGTTGGTGGCCGCCCCGGCCAGATCGTCGTATTGCATGAGCACCGCGCTGAAATCGCCGACCACCATCGATTGTCCCGGGCGGCCGAGCAGGTACGCGCCGTCCTCATACCAAATTCGCGGCGCCTGGTTTTTGAGGTCGTCGGGGAAGCGCTCATAGAAGATGTCGTCGGCCACTGAGATGTGGTTGTCGGCCGAGAAGACCTCCGTGCCGGCGGGCAGGCCGGTGTCGGCTGCTGCGGCGTGACCGTGGCGGTGCTTGGGCGCGCCGATCACGCCCTCCGGATATAGGGTGCGAGTTTGAGGTGACATCATCGTCCCTTTCTTCGGATCACCTGGATAGCCGCCATGCTCACCACTTCGTGACGTTAGTCCCCGTACCTGAATACCGGTGAGTTGTTCAGACAGCTGCCACAGCCGTCTCAGGTCGGTCTCGCTGCGCGCCATCCGGGGAACGCCGGCGAACGTGACTCCGCCTCCGACGGTTTCGTAGAAGCCGCGCGGGCCGTAGTATCGGCCGCGGCGGTCGAGATGTCGGTCATCGTGCTCCTCGGTTCTGGGCCTGGCCTGTTTTCTCCGATGGCTAGCCGCCCGCCGCAATCACATGGACCGGCGCGCGCCACAGACCGACGATTGCGTCGATCAGTCCTTCGCCGGCGACCGGCCAGCTAGAATGCGACCGTGGCCCGTGCTCGGCCAGCGCACCCTCGTGCTCGGCGCAGGTGTGCATGAGCAGGTTACGGACCATCACGATTCGTTCGAAACACACTCGCTTGGGCAGGTCGGGAAGGCAGCGGTTGATGCCGTCGATCGTTCGCACCAGCAGCGGCGAGGTGAGTGCGTCCCTGGTGACGACATGGCGATAGGTGGGGTCAGCCATGGCCTGAGCGGCAAACCGTGCATACCAGCTCGGGGTGCCCAACGCGGCCAGATGATCGGTAAGTGGGCGCACCAAAGCGCCCACCCAGTCCCGCAGCTCGGTCGAATCGCCGATGTCGGCCAACATCTGCGCGCGCAACTCCTCGATCGGCTCGCGGTGCTTGCTTTCGATCGCTCGGAGCAGGTCGGTCCTGGTCCCGAAGTGGTAGCAAGCTGCGGCGTTGTTACCTTGTCCGGCTGCTTCGCTGATCTGCCGGTTCGACACGGCATACATGCCGCGTTCGGCGAACAACACTTCTGCGGCCGACAAGATCACCTCTCGGGTGCCAGTCGCCCTGTCGGAGCGAGCGATCCGCTCGGCGGTCATCGCCTCAGTGAACACCTCCCGCCCCTTTAAATCAAGCAATTTATTTAACGGCTGTGACGTCAGTTGGGACGTCTGGTCACCTTGCCGCTGGGCCACCGTCCACCGGCAAGACGACACCGGTATCCCGGGCGCTCGAATGCTTCGGAAGCCGTCGTAGCCGAAACCCTGGGTCTTCAGCGGGATTTCATGGGCCTGACGCCCAGAGCAGACTGGCCGGGAATACAGTCATCATATGAATCCGCTACAGCGGGTGGCTCGCAACCCGACGGCCTACCGCTGGCTCGTGCTGCCGGGACGACCGGTCGCCGAGGGGCTCGAGTCCCTGATCCGGTTCGCAACGAGTGGGCGACTCGGTGTTCTGGACTTTGCCGGGCTGCCCAACGTGCAAATCACTACATCGGGCCGCAAAACAGGTCTTGCCCGGACGGCGACGGTGCAGTACGTACCCGCCGAGAATGGGCTGTTGCTGGTTGGCTCCAACTGGGGCCGGGAGCGCCACCCGTCGTGGTCGGCGAATCTTAAAGCAACACAACGGGTCACCGTTCGCAGACGTGGCCATCGCTTCGTCGCAAAGGTGCAGTTGCTCATCGGCGAAGAACGCGACAAAGCATGGGCCACAGTTCTGGCGCACTGGCCGAACTATCAGGTCGCCCAAGATCGCGCTGGCCGGCGCCAATTCCGGCTGTTTCTTCTCACGCCGACCGCGTGATCTCGGTGGCGCCTCGACACTACGTGCCGGCGCCCGTGGCCTCTGACTGTCGACGTCGCACCGGGACCTTTACGCATCACCGCCCATGCCTGGGACGGCGCCGGTGCCTTGCAGCTGGAAGCAGTGGCGTCCCTGTAGAATCCGCGCGGGTCCGGCAACAACGGGTGGGCCCGCGTCGCATTGAGCGTGGTATGAGGCGGATACTTTGACATCAAAGCCGGCAAGCGGTAACGCACTGCCCTGGAAGTTGTTGTACCCGAGCGCCAATCGCTAACCTCCGTGGGACTTTTTCAGGCGCGCTATCTCGCCACCCCAGACCGATTGGGCGCCAGCATCGCCCACGCGGTAGATCTGGACCATTGACGAGATTCCAACGGCGAGCACCAGTATCGCGACGATAATGTGAGTGACCACACGGCGCTTGTCAGATCGGCGTTCGATAACGCGCAGCACCACGAGCACGATCGCGACCGCCAGCAGCGCGACGGAGAAGTAGATCATTACGCTGCCCCGCGCGGCGTGTTCGCGCAAGATAGGCGTGGGGTTGGTCCTCAGGTCGTAGAGCCATTGCCCGGCGTTTATGGTGATGGGCGTCAATACCATTGTGCCGGCTGCCAGTACCAGCGTGAGCCACAACAGCTGGCCCCGCCGGGCCGCCGGCCATAAACCGCACACGATCTCCAGCAGGGCAGTCAGCGGCACGAGCACTAACACGAAATGCAGCAGTAGAGCATGAGCCGGCATCCCGTTGACGATGGTCATACAACTCCTCGGCTGGTGGGCGGTGAGGTGCACTGACGTCGGTTCCGATCACCGGTGGGCCGATCCGGCAGCGCGGTGCTCGGTCCTTGGCAGTCGACGCTCGCAACGATAGCGCCGCGACGGTATGCCCTGCGCTCAGCCGCCGAGTCCCTTCTTGACGACCGCGTCTTGTTTTTGGCCGACGTTGTTGACAAAGTCCGGTGGCGCCAGCGTGTCGGACGGGCCATCAAATTCCAGCGTGACAAACGCCTTGCCCTCGGTGAACAGCAGTATCGTCACACCCTTGCTACGGTCCGGTGAGTTCCCCAACAACATCGTTCCGCCAGTGCCGACGTCGGACGATTGCGTTGTCGGATCTTTGACGGCGCCACCCTGTTGACCCTTTGCTGCGTTCAACGCGTTCGTAGCAGCGGCTGGGTCCGCGAAGACCTGGATCGTGTCTTTGATTACGTGGCTGCCGTCTTCGTCTTTGAACGTCGTCGCGACGCCCGGTTGGCCGTTCGGGTTGTTGGTCGGTGGGCTGGCCGTGAAGGGTATCGGCGCGTCGATGTCGGTAGCCTGGATCAACAGCCCGGTGTACTCGCTCGGCTGTGCCGGCGCCGACGAAGTGGGTGCTGAGCTGCGGGTACTGGTGGCCGAGGTGGCAGATCCCGACTTTGACGTCGATGACGTCGGATTGCTGCCGCAGCCGGCTACCGAAACCGCGAGCGCCGTCACGACGCCCGCGACCACCGTCTGTGAAATCCTCATCGCATCGAGCTCCCTTCCAGGGTCCTTCTGGCGACACAGTCGGATTCGTGTCTGAACCGCACAGTACATCGCTTCGCGGCGTGGACGTGCCCCGGAAGGTCCTGGTGGCGATGTAGGGGCTACTCCAGTTGGTCGCGCAGGCAGCGCAGGGTGTTGGCCAGGATGCGCGAGACTTGCATCTGCGACACCCCGATCCGCTCCGCGATCTGGCTTTGAGTCATCGATTCGAAGAACCGCATGCGCAAAACCTCACGTTCGCGCCGGGGGAGCGCGGCAACAATGACACGCAGCGCTTCCCGGTCGGTGATGTGTTCTATTTGTGGATCGATGGCACCGACCGCGTCAGCCACCGATCGGGGAGTGCCCGAACTGTCGGCACCTAGCGGTGCGTCCAAGGAATCGAGCCGATAGGCGTCGCCGGCGACGAGGCATTCGACGATCTCCTCGCGGGGGACTTCCAGCACCGCAGACAGCTCGCCGGCGGTCGGCGCACGTCCCAGCTTCTGAGCTAGATCCGCTGTAGTCCTGCTGATCTGGACGTGCAGGTCACGCAACCGTCGCGGTACACGCATGCCCCAGCTGTGGTCGCGAAAGTAACGCCGGACCTCGCCCATCATGGTAGGAACCGCGAACCCAATGAAGCTGGGGCCCTTGGCGGGGTCGAATCGGTTGATGGCGTTCATCAGCCCCAGCCGCGCCACCTGAACCAAGTCGTCGAGACCTTCGCCCCGGCGTGCGAAGTGGCTGGCCACATGGTCGGCCAGCGGCAGGCATCGGGCCACAATACGTTCGCGTTGCCGGCTGTACTCATGCGATTCAGCTGGCATCTGGCGCAGCGCCACGAACATCTCGACGACGTCGTCGTAGGAATCGTCGGATCGCGTGCTGGCAGACGGAGCAGAACGGGTCGGAGCAATGAGCTCGGTCATCAGCTCAAGCGCCTCCTCCCAACCCGAATTGCCATGAAAACAGTTTCAGACAACCAGGTTTGCATCTCTGGGACTCTTCCCCCGGGTGGTGTGCAGCGAGGTACCCAGGCGCGCGCATGGTTCCTCCCACTGCACCCGAATCCGGCAGGACGGATCGGCTTATACAGAGCGCACGTGCCACTAAACGGAGGGTGACCGAGTTATCGCCGGAACCACACAGCCCAGCAGCAATACGCTCACGCCGCTTTGAGCTAAACGGCAACATGTCCAGA
Organism: uncultured Actinomycetota bacterium; assembly: GCA_963730415.1. Classification (GTDB taxonomy): domain Bacteria; phylum Actinomycetota; class Actinomycetes; order Mycobacteriales; family Mycobacteriaceae; genus Mycobacterium. The sequence continues at coordinate 106,762 of CAVSSC010000043.1, forward strand.
ACGGACTTCAGTGGTGACTATACGCCTCATCGCATGAACCCGCGATCGCTTACCTGGAGTCGGCCCGGGAGCTTGTTTCAATCGTTTCTGCTGTTAACCGAGTGGCGCTCAGGCAAACCATCAACGCCGACCGTTCTGCCTACGCTGTTAACCGCTAATCTCGGCGCGACCTGCGGCGTCGGGTTTTGTTTCCGCCGCACCGACATCGCAGGACCCACGCCAATCGCAAAGTCGAGTTGCGTCAGGTCAGGTGCGCAGCATCGCTGGTGGCGACGAGGGCATCATTGTCAGCGACGCTGACCGAGTCGTCATTCAGCAGCAGGAAGGGAGCTACCAACTCGGTAGACACCGAGCTGGTGCACGTTGCTCGTGCAGACGGCTTCGTCGGCCGCAAATGGTTCGACTACGGTTCTCATTTCTGCGTCAGCTGGGTACTGTTCGCCTAATGTTCGTCACCCACCCCGAGCCACGTGCTTCTGATCAACATCCAGAACACTTCGCGCACAAGGCATTACATCGGCCATGCCGATGAGCAGCAGCCAAAGCCTGCTAGCCGGCCGCGGCGCGGTGGTGTCCGGCGGCAGCCGTGGAATCGGACGCGCCGTCGCCGAACTGCTGTGCAGCCTCGGCGCCGGCGTGGTCGTCAACGGGCGTGACGTTGAAGCCGTGGAGGAAACCGTCGCCGCAATCACGGCGTCAGGAGGGCGCGCCACCGCGGTAATCGGACCTGCCGACGAGGAGCGCATTGCCCGCGCGCTCATCGACGAATGCATGAGGGCGTTCGGCCGGTTAGACATCCTGATCAATTGCGCCGGGATCGCCGAACCTTCCGGCTCCTCGATCCTGAACATCTCGCCGGACGAATTTGACCGCCTGATAAGTGCCCACCTCGGCACGGCGTTTCACACTTGCCGTGCCGCAGCGCGTGTCATGGCCGCGCAGCGGCACGGGGCCATCATCAACACCAGCTCAGTGGCGTTTCTGGGCGACTACGGCGGCACCGGCTACCCCGCCGGCAAGGGCGCCGTCAACGGCTTGACGATGGCCATCGCCGCCGAACTGAAGGCCTTTCGGCGTGCGGGCCAACGTGGTGTGTCCCGGCGCCAGGACAAGGCTCTCCACAGGCGTCGAATACGAAAAGCACATCGAGGATCTCCACCGCCGCGGGTTGCTTGACGAAATGACCATGCGAGCCTCACTGGACAGCGCTCCGCCCGCGTTCGCGGCCCCCGTCTACGCCTATCTCGCGAGCGACTTGGCGCGTGACGTGACGGGCCAGATCTTAGTTGCCGCAGGCGGATTCGTCGGTAGCTTCGATCGGCCAACACCACGGATGCTGGGGTACCGCGATCACCATCACGCAGGACCGTGGTCGCTCGAAGACCTGCATAAGATGATCGGCGCCGCAGCACACGTCGACGAGTGACTTGGCGCATCATCGACTGACTCTGTCGACCATCGTCAGTCCACCGTTGATCGCCTGAAGTCGCACGTTATGGGTGTGTCAGGCGGTCCTGCGGCCTACGCTATGCGGGAACCGCAGGAGGGTCTTAGACAATGCAACCGAATCCGCTCGACCCCATTGCCAGCGAACGGCTGTCGCACGCCGGCCAGGTATTCACGTCCGACCTGTCGATCAATGAATTCGCCCTGCTGCATGGGGCCGGATTTGAGCCGATCGAACTTGTGATGGGCGTTTCGGTCTATCACGTGGGTTACCAGTTCACCGGAATCAAGCAACAATCCGAGCTGCCCGTGCTTACCGACGCGACGTACCGCGCGCGCTGGAATGCGATGTCGCGGATGCAGGCGGAGGCCGATTCACTGGGCGCTGACGGAGTGGTCGGCGTCCGCCTCGAATGGCGCCATCAGGGCGAGGGCGAACACCTCGAGTTCATTGCTGTCGGCACCGCAGTGCGATACACCGACAAGCCGGGGGCATATCGACGCCCCAACGGGCAAGCATTCACCAGCCACCTGTCCGGCCAGGACCTGACGACCCTACTGCGATCCGGGTACGCCCCGGTGGCATTCGTGATGGGCAACTGCGTATTTCACGTTGCTGTACAAGGTTTCCTACGAACACTCAGCCAGGTGGGACGCAACGCTGAGATGCCGCAATGGACGCAGGGCAGCTACCAAGCGCGGGAGCTGGCGATGTCGCGCATGCAGAGTGAAGCCGAGCGCGACGGCGGAAACGGTGTCGTCGGTGTGCATTTCGCCATCTCGAACTATGCGTGGGGACATCACACGGTCGAGTTCTATGTGGCGGGAACGGCCGTGCGCCGCACTGGCGAGGCACAAACGCTGACACCGTCGTTCGTCCTGCCAATGAGTGGTTGATGACAGGCTTCGATCACGAGCGGGTCAGCCGGGCCATCGGGGCGGCCTTGGCCGGTCCCGGGGGAGTTGGTCTGGTGCTCAGGGTCTTCTGCGGTGTTCCGGGAGTGACGCTCGTTCCGGCGCGGCGGGGCTTTTTCCGGTCGCAGCCGGAGCGGATCCAGATCGGCGACTGGCGGTATGAAGTCACCGTCGACGGCCGCCTGAGCGCCGCCCATCTGGTGAACGGCATCGTCCTGGCCGAGGAAGTCCTTGCCGCCGGCACCGTCGGTCCGCATATCGCCCGCGCGCTCGGGCAGGTGGTGAGCAGTTACGGTCCAACGGTCATTCCCAACATCGATGCGGCCCTTGAAGTTCTCGAGACCGGAGCCGGACCTGGCTTCTGACATCGAGTTAGCCAGTACTATAAAGCTTTTCGGCATCGTCAAAGCGACGCGTTCACTCGGTATTGCGCGGTTGCGTCTGGTCGATCGCCACCACCCAGCGGCTGAACCGCCACACACCGCCCTGCTTGACCGCGGTGAAGTCGTAGCAGCCACTCAGGTCGGGAGCGGGAGAGCCGCCGTCCTTGATGGCGAAAACTTGGACGTAACAGTGCCCGGTCGCTTCGTTGGAGCTTTGGCTGGAAAACCAGAATGAGTTCAGCGCGTGGCGCCGTTGGTTGTTTTCAGCCTTGAACGCTTCTTTCCTGGCCGCGAGCAGACTCATGACCGTATCGATATCCGCTGACAACGTGCGGCCCTCGTGCAGCAAGACAAGCTCGGGTGACTCGGTGAACAGCGTGCGAAACTCGTCCAGCCGGTTTTCGTCATACGTGTAGGCATAGGCGCCGAATAAGTTGATGATCGCCAACCGATCAGCAACATCGAAGGCCACGCTTCCGACGTCCTCGATCGGCGCAGGATGCCCGTCAACCGCCACTTGGCCTCCTCGATGTCAATCGCAGAATGGGTTCGCCTGAATACTTCTACCCCAACCGCATTGACTATTGAAGAGTAGGTCGTGGGTCACGCGATACGCACAATGAGAACCGACCGGCGTCAGGCGCTCTGGTCCGCTGGCCTCGCTCGGGGCCGGTCGGCTAGGTGCTAGGAGAAAGGCGACTGGCAGCGAAATCGGCTGCTTGATCCACCATCCCTGCCTCGACGTATTGCCGGTGCGCGGCGGGGTTTCCCGCGCCAGAACACACCGGATCACCAGGGACGCACAACTCGATGGTTTTGGCCGCATACAGCGGGCCGACCGTTACGGGTGGCTGGTTGATAATGCTCATGAACTGGCCCGACGGCTTTCCGAAGAGTGCAACTGCAGCCACGTGGTCGGAAACCTCAGACGGCATCGGCTGGAGTGCCTGTACCAGGTGCGCCCCATCCGGCACTGCACTGTCAGTGACGAAACCCATCACGGCCGCACCCTGGGAGTATCCGCCCAGCACCATCCTGGTTCTGGGGCAGGCCGCCGCCATGTGCTCAAGGTGCGTGCCCGCGTCGGTGATGCCATCGACGGCCGTGGGAAAGTCCGTGGTAGCCGGATAGTCGACCGGATACACACCCAGTGACTTTGTGCCGACATGCGAGCGCAGTGTATCGACGAAACTCTGGCCAACACGGCCGACGCCAGGAGGCTCGGTGGTACCCCGGGCGAACACCACCTCGACATCAGGGCATGGCTCGGCGGACGCGAACGGGACGGGGGCGATCAGCGGCGCCCAAAACAGCGCCACCGCAGCACAAATCAGACTAGCGATGGGATACGCCTTCACATCGCGATTTTGTCACAGGGTGACAATTGGCGCGCGTTATGCGCTCGCCGACGACTGGCCCTGGTGCTGCAGCGGTCGGCTATTCCACTCCGTCGGCGATTTCGATGCTCGCCGGCCACCCGATCTGACCAAGTCCGTCGAGCTACTGGGAGGTCCGCACCAGGAAGTGGATCCTGCCGGGTGTCACTGCGCTGCTTGTGGACGAACGAACTGGCGGCCCGCAGCACGCCGCGGAATGCATAGGCAGCGGTCACCACCGACAGGATGATCAGCAAGATGAACATCGGCAGCCAGTTGCTCCTGCTGTGGTTGACGTCCCACCAGATGATGGTGAACAACAGCACGCAGACCAGGAGCACCACATCTCGCCAATTGCCCTGGTAAGACAATGCGGCCTTGCGCAACACCCGACTCCTGTCGGCGGTGCCAATCAGATCATCGATGCGGGCATCGATGGTGCGTTGCAGTTCGGCGCGTCTCCTGGTGGCATCTGGTGGGAGCCTGTCCAGCAGGTCCATGTCCTGTTTGATCAGCCCTCGATAGTCCGGGCCTTTGAATTGCCCGGCGGCGATGGCCAGCATTGCGCCACCAAAAACAGGCGCACTATTGAGCGCGATTTGTCCCAGGCCCACCATGTCCGCTCCTTCATCGGTCGCCGTCAACGTCCGCTCGTTGAGAATCGCCGAACTCGCGGAACGGATCAACTGCCCAGGTGTGTGGTCGGTGGTCAACTCGGGAAACCGGCGAGTGCGGGCAGATCCTTGTATTCCGGTCTCGATGGGGCCCTGGGAGCGCGCCAGACTGCCAGCATCGTGAAGAACACCAAGCCGCGTGACCACCGTACGTCCCAGCGCCCCGAATGCGCGCGACCTGTCATATCGTCGCGAATTATTTTGGCGGACAGTATGCTTCGTGATCCGATGACCGGCCACGGGCGCCGTTGATCGCGAGGTTCTGACCACTGGGGTATCAGGATGCTTTTGAAGGGCGCCGACGTGCGCGCGGCGGCTCAGTGCCCCGAAGCGCATCCATCGCGCGCAGCATCTGCGGATAGGCGATCGCTGGTCCAATCCAGCGGGTGAGATAGCGCCGGAGATCGGCACCGCTGCGAGGCGGCCGGCCCGGGTCGGCGAGGAAAGAGTGCAGCACCCGCAGGCAGAATTCGTTCAGTTCGTCCAGGCCCGCTTCGTCGAAACCGTACTGCTCCCAATCAATATCGAATCGATGCAGCATCGATCGTCCAAAGGCGAGAGCAGTATCCGACATGATGGAGACCGTCTGACCGCCGCGATGGCGCTGATTGAGCACAAATTTCACCTGGTTGTCGGCGGCCAGCTGCTCGACCGCGAATGCGACTCCTTCGGTCACCGCCACGACCGGATCGGTTACACCGTTGAGATGAGTCGCCAAATGATCGAGAAAGCCGTCGGCCGACCGCATCGCGGTTGCCACCAGCAACGCCTCGGTTCCGGGAAAGTAGCGATAGACGGTCTGTCGCGTCACCCCAAGGGCCCGCGCCACGTCGGCGATCCGCATCGCCGAGCCACGTTCTTCAATGATCTTGTCGGCGGCATCCAGGATGCGCTCGATCGCCTCCTCGTCGGAGGCGGGCGTGTTCCCTGCCCAACCATGACTGCGCATGCTCAGCGAACGGCAAACCCGTAACCGGTGATCACCACAGCTGGATCATAGCGTCTACCACAAGGCAATCGTCCTATTACCGAGTGATCGATCCTAATTGAATTGGCGCACTGCCACTTTCAAGCCACAGAGGCGCCCAGAATGAGGTTGACGGCCTCGTCGAGTTGTCCTGCGATCTCTTGGAAGCTGACGAACCGGGCGGTCATCAGGGCGCCGGCGAACGTCATCTGCAGCGTGGATTTCACGGCACGGGGCCAGCCCGGACCTAAAGCAGCCCCGATTCGCCTGGACACCTCCTCGCCGATCTGCTCCCGAAGTGGCTTGACCGCCGGATCGTCGGCCATCAGAGCTGCGCCGCAGGCGGCGGTCAGCTCGGGCTCATCGGCGACCACTACAGCCATATCCCGCAGTGTTGCGCTGACTCGGGTCTTGGTTGTGTCGTTGACATCGGTATGCAGCGGCAGGTCGCGCAGAAAACGCAGGTACACCGCCGCCACCAGCGCGCTTTTCGACGGAAAATAGGTGTAGGCGCTAGCCGGCGAAACTCCGGCGCGAGTCGCAACCGCGCGCATCGTCAGGTTCGCGTACGACGACTCCCGCAGTTCCTCCAACCCGGCATCGAGGACTTTGCGGATCGTCTGCCCCGGCCGACGGTCCGACCGGCGAGCTGCGCCGGCGCCGGCGGTACTGCCAGCAACGACCGAGGACGCCGCATCTTTAGACACCGGTCCAGTGTAGAAACGGGATGTGCCGCCAACAACTTCATTTGAAGATTCCGCTTCGCGGCTGGTTTTGCGCTTGTTAACGCCATTTTGACTGCGGTCATGCTTTTCCCGTGGAGCGCGGGGCGTGATTTCCGGAGACCTAATTACAGACAGCTGTCTAAAACAGTTGTCGATTGGCTGCCCGGTGCCACGGGCAGGAATTGGTTCTAGAGTGGCGCCTATGGCCGAGGCGGACCGGCGTCGCTGGGACGAGCGGTACGCGACTAAGGGACCGCCACCGGTGAGTGCGGTTGCGCCGCCTAACGTTCTGGCGCGTTACGCGGACGTATTTCCCACTGCGGGACGGGCTCTCGATCTCGCGTGCGGACAGGGACTCGGCGCGGTTTGGCTGGCTTCGCGCGGGCTGGAGGTCTTGGGATTGGATATCTCGTCGGTGGCAGTTAGCCAGGCACGGGATCTGGCCCAGCGCAGTGGGGTCGGCGAGCGCTGCCGCTTTGACGTCGTCGATTTCGATGACGGTCTGCCAGCGGGGCTGCCCGTCGATGTCATCCTCTGCCACAAGTTCCGAGACCACCACCTCGACCAAGCGATCATCGGGCGCCTGGCACCGGGCGGGCTGCTAGCGATAGCCGTGCTCAGCGAAGTGGGAGCTGCCCCGGGGCCGTTTCGCGCAGCGGCCGGCGAGCTACCCGCGGCGTTTGCCGAACTCGAGTCGGTCGCCGCCGGCGAAGGCCAGGGTTACGCCTGGCTGCTGGCACGCGCCTGATAGTCAGGCTTCCAGCCTGTCGCGCACAGCCGCTAGTCGTTCCTCGAGCTCGGCCTCGTCGATGACGCCGCGCACCACGAGCGAGTGCGCCAGTGCGACCAGCCGGTTCTCCGGGTAGGGCAGGTCGGAGTAGATGGTTGCCGACAGCGCGTCCTCTTCGTCACGCCGGTCGACAAAACTGAGCACCTCTGCGCCGCAGCTGCTTTGGTCAAGTGCGTCACAAATCCCGTCGAGGCTCGTTTTCCAGGGCGGTACGGCGTTGTCGACCCCGTACTTGGCCGCCATGCGGCTCCAGACTTGATTGCGTTCAACGATTTTCGCCAACGGCGCGACGGTGGAGCCCTGGATCGAGTGTGGAGTTTGCGAAGTGCTCACCTATCACCCCCGGAAGCTCAGCGGTCCGCGGGATGGATGGCCGGGCGGGTCTCAGTGATTGCGTTGGTTGTCACCCCAACTCTGGGCAACGCGACACCGATCAGACAATCGCGCGTGATGATTTCGACGAGCTGGTCCTCGGTCCAGCCCTCGGTTCCTTCCGGGCGGACGGGCATCACCATGAACCGATGCTTCTGGTTGGAGTCCTCGACTCGGATCTCGACCTCTTCCGGTAGGTACAGTCCGAACTCCGCGAGCACTTGGCGCGGCCAGCGCACGATGCGCCGGCGAAAGTTGGGCGTGCGGTACCACTCAGGAGAATTACCCAGAATCGGACGCGGGTAGCACGAGCACAGCGTGCAGACGATGACGTGGTGCAGGGTGGGCGTGTCTTCAAGCACGTGGAAGGCCGTGAAGTCGCTCGGTGTCCCAAAACCCGTCGGTTGCAGCCAGTCGACCCCGACCTCCTTACTGGCGGCGAGCGGATCGGAGAGCACCAATTTCTTGAACTCAGGATCAAGCCAGGCCCGGGCCACTAAGCGCGCGGCAGGAGTGGGGCCGATCTGCTCAGCGAATTCGGTCATCCGGCGGTGTTCCTCCGCGCTGAAAATCCCCTTCTCGATACATAATTCGCGAAGGGCGATCTCCAGGACTTCGAAATCGGTGATCTCATCCACCATGGGTGCGGCGGTGCGATCGTGATCGTGGTCGTGAGCGGTCATGCTGAGGTCCTTTCGCGAAGGCAGTCAATGAACAAACGCTCGGCCCGAAGATGCGGCTAGCTGGCCGCTTCGAGCCACCGCTCAGGAATCTCGGTCTGCAGCGAGTCATTGGTGGGTCCGGTGTAGCCGTGCCACAGCTCGGAGAGGTTGAACCGAACGATGTAGAACCACTCGGGCTTTTGATCGGGCCCGGCCCAGCTCTCGTCTTCGGCCGCAGGGCTTTCGTACGTGACGACGGCGATCTCACCTTCCGCGCCCCGGACATACTCCTGGGTACGGGTATAGAGCAGGATAGGAAGGTCCTTCACTACGACCTTGTCGCCGACCCGGAACTTCGGTTCGCCGGCCTGTCCGGCAAATATTTGTGGGTCGCCCTTGCCGACGGCGTGGATGTGGTGCTCGTTGCGTTTGACCTTGGCAGGGTCACCTTCGAATTTGGGCTTGGCCTCCAAGGGCTTACCTTGCAGGCCGCCTTCATATCGGGCCTTAACCTCAGCCATGCGCTCGGCCAACTCGCTCAGCCCGATGTGGTGTTTCTCGACGAGGACGCGCACGACCGCGAGCAACCACCGCCCGTAGTAAGGAAGTCCCAGATAGATGGTCCGGCCAAAGTCGACATTGCCCATCCGGCGTCGCTCCTCCGACAACCAGATTCCGCGCCAGCCGAGAACCTCACACATGACGTAGGTGTTCTCTTCCCACCTCTCGTACTGCTTGTTTTCCCATGGGATGGGTGCATCCGGCTCTCCACCGACGTCATGTGGAGTCTTGGCATAGGCGGCGAACCGCTCGTGGTCAATGAGATCGGGGGTTGGCGCGTCCGGAAGTTCCGGATAGGAAGACTTGAGGCGGGCCACCAGGTCGAGATGGTTTACCCGGTCCAACGGAGTCGTCATAACAGCTCCATTCGTTGTGCGGAGCCAGTCTGTGGTCGCCGCAGTGGGTCCCGACCCCCTGTGGCGCAGCCCAGCGCTCACCAAATACAGCTCACTCCTCGTGTCAAGAACGCGCAACCGCTAAGCGAATTCCGGGGCCGCAATGTGCGGCACGTCTTCGGACTTTCGGGTGTGTCGGCGTCCGGTAGTGTCCCGAGCATGGAGCGGCGCGTCCTCGAAGCGATCATTTATGAACGCGAACCACCGATTGCGCGGATCATCCTCAATCGGGTCGACAAGGCCAACACCAAGGACGCAGTCCTGGTCACCGAAGTCGATGACTGCCTGCACGAGGCCGACCGCGACAACGAGATCAAGGTCGTCATTCTCAAGGCCAACGGCAAGGGCTTCTGCGGCGGGCACGTGGCTCGCTGGGGTCCGGACGAAAACCCTTATCCGGATTTCGGGGATACGTTCGAGGACCTGTACAAAGGCACCGCTGACCTGTTCCTGTGGCCAACCCTGTATTTGTGGGAGTTCCCCAAGCCGACGATCTCCCAGATCCACGGCTATTGCATGGGAGGCGGAATCTATCTCGGCCTGCTGACCGACTTCTGTGTCGCATCCGAGGACGCGTATTTCCAGATGCCGCTTGCCCAGAGCCTCGGGGAACCCGGCGGGCACACCATGATCGAGCCGTGGTTGATGATGAACTGGCACCGCACCATGGACTGGCTGCTGCTGGCGCCGACCCTGTCCGCACAGCAAGCCCTCGACTGGGGCCTGCTCAATAAGGTGGTGCCACGCGAAGACCTCGAGGACACCGTCGAGGAGATGGCACGCAAGATCGCGCAAATCCCGTTGACCACGCTGATGGCGGTGAAGAACAACGTGAAGCGCGCGTGGGAATTGATGGGTATGCGGGTGCACCTGCAGGTCAGCCACATCTTGACCAACATGGTCGGCGCCGCATCCGATGTTCAGGCGCGGCGAGCCGAGCTCAGGCAGTCGGGTATGAAGCCACGCGAATTCGTCGGCCGCGACGATTCAGACGCTGCGTCAACGTGACGCTGCAGTCACATTCGGGGCCGAGCGTGACTGCAGCGTCACGCTCGGCGGGGTCGATCGGGGACTAGCGGCTCATCTCCCCGGCGATTTTGCGCCCGGCGGCGTGCCGTGCGGCGACGTAGCCGAAGACCATCGAGCTTGCGATGCTCGCGCCGGCGCCCGGATACGTTCGGCCCATCACGGTCGCGGTGGTGTTGCCGGTGGCATACAGACCCTCGATCACCCGGTCCTGTTGGTCGAGAACTTGTGCGTGCTCGTTGGTGATCACGCCGCCGCATGTCCCGACGTCGGCCGGGAGAACCCTCGTCGCGTAGTACGGCGCTCGGTTCAGCGGGCCGACGGCTGCGTTCGGCCGATACCCGGGATCGCCGAGGCAGTCGTTGTAGGCCGACTGGCCGCGACCGAAGTCGGGGTCCAGGCCTTTAGCGGCGAACTGGTTGAACCGCTGGATAGTGTGCGCCAGCTCATCGGCGGGAAGGTCGATCTGGCGGGCAAGGTCGCCGATGGTGTCGCCCCGTTTGACCGCACCACTCTCGATCAGTTCGGGGGGCAGGTGTGAGTTCCGCTTGAGCGGATTGGTGCCTGCCACGTACCTATGCACGTAGCCGTCGTCGAAGATCATCCAGCAGGGCACTGCCTTGTTGGCGTACATCGCCTTGCCCACCTCGACGTACGAGTTCGACTCGTTGCAGAACCGACGGCCGGTCGAGTCGACGTAGATGGCCCCGGGTCGCTGTCGTCCCGAGCCGAGCGATGCGGCGGCGGCGCCCCCGTTGGCGATGAAAACCGAAGGTAGCCACCACGCTTCGTCGAGTAGATCGGTTTTCGCGCCGAGCCGCATCGCCGCCTCGAGCACCTCGCCGGTGTCGCCGGCGTTGGCGATCGACCACTGCGCTTCATTGGGCTGGTCGCCGCTGTAACGGCGGCGCATCTCCTTGTTGTGGCCAAAACCGCCAGCGGCCAACAGGACTCCCTTGCGTGCCTCGACGTTCAGCGATGCGCCGTCGCGGAGGATGCGCGCTCCGACGACCCGGCCATCCTCGACGATGAGATCCTCCATCGCGGCATTCGTCCACAGCGGAGGGTGGCCAAGATCTCCGCCAAGATCGATGAGCACCTTCAGCATTTGGGCGATGAGTGATGCTCCGTTGGTAAGGATCTGACGCCGGCGGATGCGCGCCGCCGCGGTGCGCAGGAACACCTTTGTTGCCACCGCGAACGCGCGCGGAGCACGGTTGAAGTACTGAACCGAGCGCAGCTCGTTGGTCAGCACCACGTACCCGTAGTTCTTGGCCAGCGGTGGCTGCACTTTGTCATGCCAGCTGCCCAGCTCGGCGGCGTCGAAGGGGATTCCTTCGATGGCGCGGCCGGACTCGTTGCCGCCCTTATGATTCGGGTAGTAGTCGCTCCAGCCGTCACACCTGATGAGCTGAACGCCTTTGCGGATAAGGAAATTGATCATTTCGTAGCCCGCGGTGAGGAACATTTCGCGCCGCGCGGGCGAGGAAGGTGCGCCGATGTCCCCGACCACGTCGGCCAGGTAGGCCAGGCCGTCTTCGTGCGAGTCGGCGATGCCGTCAGCCCGCATCAATGGGTTGTTCGGCAGCCAGACGATACCTCCCGACAGCCCCGTCGAACCGCCGACCAGCGCCTGCTTCTCGAGGATCAGCGGCTCGAGCCCACAGTCGAGCGCCGCCAGCCCGGCGACCATGCCACCCCCGCCGCTGCCCGCGATGAGCAGATCGACGGAGCGGTCCCATCTCGTGCTCATCGTGCCTCCGAGGTGAAACCCAGGTCGGCGACCGGCACGTCAATGGTGGTGTTTGTCTTCTGGATCGCGGGTAGCAAAGTGCCGTAAGGCAGGCCGGCCAGGAAGCCGTCGACCACGCGCTCGAAGTTCGAGATCAGCCCTTCGATCTGGTTGGACAGGCGCATGTATTCAAAGCCCTTGGAGTGCAGCCCTTTCTGCTGTCTTGGCAAGTTGGAGAAGTCTTGGGCGGGGATCGGTGGCCAGCGCGGGTCGTCAGGCGCCATGGGCTGCGGTGGTGTCGGCTTCCCCGCAGAAACGTCTGAGGGAAACCGCGTGAGGGACCAGATCTCGAACAGGGTGTCCTCGGGGCCCAGCGGACGGATGCGGTATGACGAAGCGCTGCTGTAGGTGGGCAGGATGAAGTGGTGCGGGAAGCAGAACCCGATCGCGTCGGTGATCCCGCGGCGGACCAGCTCGTTGAGGTCGGGCATATCGCTGCCCCGCGCCCGATGCCAACTGACGACCGCGTCGTTGAGGGTGCTGCGCCAGGCGGCCATCGCCTCAGCAGGATCCGACGGCAGCTCAATGCTCTGCAGGCCTTCCGCGATGCGGATGTCGTTCTCGTGGGTCATGCCGCCCATACCGTCGCCGAGAGTGCGCATGAAATACAGGCTGCTCTGGATGACGGGGTGCACCGCTGCGGACGGACTGCCGGTTTGCGCGGACGGCAGCAGCTGGGGATGCGTCTGCGGAACGTGGTAGCCCTCCATGAACGCCGCCGTCGCCAGCTTCCAATTCACCGGAAGCCGACACGACTGCCACCACTCGGTGCGCAGTGACTGCACCTTCCACGCGTCATAGATCGAAGCGAACGGCTCAAGGCAGTCACGCAACGCGGGGGCGCCATCATCGAGGTTGATCCACGCACATCCGCCCCACAGCTCACACCTGACCGAGACGAGCTGAAGATCCTCAGGACACAGGTTCGCCTCGGCGAACACCTCGGGCCGTGCCACAAACGTGTTATGTCCGTCGATGCCCCAGCACCACCCATGGAATGGGCAGACGAAGGTGCGCCGAGAACCGTTGCCTTCCACTAGCTTTACTCCGCGATGGCGGCACGCGTTATGGTAGGCTCGCACATTTTCGCTGTCGACCCGCACCACGATGATCGACTCGTCGAGGATCTCGTACTCCACGAAATCGCCGGGCTTGGGTATCTCCTCGAGCCGGCACGCCATCTGCCACACGCGCGGCCAGAACATCTCGTTTTCCAGCGCGTAGAACTCCGGGTCGTAGTACCGCTGCTTGGGAATCCGATCGACGGTCTGGACAGCCCACGGCACCGGTAGCGGTGCCCAGTTCACATCGGTCCGCACCGAACCCATCTCTACAGCCATCTCGCCCATCCCTTCACACGATTCGCGACGCCCGCCCCTGCCAGTAACGTTCGCGAATGCGTCTCTTGTAGAGCTTTCCGTTCGGGTCTCGGGGCAATTCCGGGACGAATTCCACTGTGCGCGGGCACTTGTAGCCAGCCAGGCGGGTTCGGCAGTACTCGATGAGCTCGGCCTCGAGGTCAGGTCCCAGCGCGACGCCGTCGACCGGTTGCACGACGGCCTTGACCTCCTCACCAAACTCGTCGTTGGGAACGCCGAATACCGCTGCGTCGACGAGTTTGGGATGCATGACCAGTAGGTTCTCTACCTCTTGGGGGTAGATGTTCACCCCACCGGAGACGATCATGAACGTCGAGCGGTCGGTGAGGTACATGTACCCGTCCTCATCGACGTACCCCACGTCCCCGAGGGAGCGCCACCCACGTTCGTTGGACACTGACGCGGTCTTGGCGGGATCCTTGAAATACTCGAAATCCGGTCCACCTTCGAAGTAGAGCTCTCCGGGTTCGCCGATGGGAACCTCATTCCCATCGTCTCCGATCACATGCACCGGCGACATCGGTTTGCCCACCGAACCGGGATGGGCCAGCCATTCCTCCGGACCGATCGTGGTCCCTGCGAATCCCTCTGTACCTCCGTAATACTCGTGAATGATCGGTCCGAACCACTCCATCATCCGGTGCTTGACATCTACCGGGCAGGGCGCGGCCGCGTGAATCACACACCGCAAGCTCGAGACGTCATATTTTTCCCGGATTTCTTTGGGCAGCTTGAGCATCCGCACGAACATCGTTGGCACGAATTGGGCATGGGTCACGCGGTGGGTCTCGATCAGCCGCAAGACGGTCTCGGCGTCGAACTTGCGCATGAGGATCGATGCCGCACCCACGCGGTTGACCGCCATGGTGTAGTTCACTCCGGCGGCATGGTAGAGCGGCGCAGGGGATAGGTACACGCCCGACGGGCTCATCCCGTAGCGGTGGGTGAGTGCCATCTCCAACACCGCCTGAGCCCATGAGCCGTTGCCGTCGGTCGGGAGCGGCCGGCGGACGGCCTTGGGCCGTCCCGTAGTGCCTGACGAGTAGAGCATCTCCGACCCGTCCGACAACAGCGGCGTATCACCCGCCGTCGCCAGGGCGTCCTCATACGCGCACCAGCCGGGCAGCGTGGCCCCGACGGCCCCGACGACTAGGTGGACGTCGACGCGCGTGTTGACGTCGCGGACGTGCGCGGCGAGGCCGGGCATCGTGGCGTCGACCAAAACGGCCTTTGCGTCGGAGTCGTCAATGACGTACGCGACTTCGTCTGGGGTGAAGTGGGTATTGACCGCGGTGTAGTAGAGACCCGAAAGTTGGCAGCCCCAGGTGATTTCGAAGAACTCGGGCCGGTTCGGCAAGACCAGGGCCACTCCGTCGCCGCGGCGCAGCCCAGCATCGTGCAGCACCGCGGCGACCCGTTGGCTGCGGGCATGCAGCTCGGAGTACGAAATCGTGTCGCCGTCCGCGACGATGAGAGCCGGCGACTCTGCGGCACTCATGGCGTGGTCGGCGATGTTCACCAGCGAACCCAAAAAACTCAGGTGGCTGCGGCGCCGTCGGTGGACGAGGCCGCTGCGGCTGCCTGACGTCGGGCTTGCTCGGACGGCAGCACCTTATCCTTGAACACCTGCTGAATCAGCTCCTGCACATCCTTACTGATCGAGGCCAGCGCGACAAGGTCATTGGAGCTCTGCCAGTGCACTCGCATACCCATCAGCTCCCACGCCCGCTTGAGGTTCGCCTTGGTCGCCAGGAGCGTCGTCATCGGCGCCTGGGCGATGTGGCGGGCGATTGCCTCCACCCGGTCGTTGAGTTGCTCGCGCGGGACCACCTCGTTGACCAGACCGAACTCCAGCGCCTTCTTGGCGTCGATGACCTCAGCGAGGTACAGGTAATAGGCCGCACGGCGCCAATTCATGAAGACCCACGGCTCAATCGAACACTCACCGGAGGGCATCCCGAAGCCCTGCAGCGGTGGGTAGGAGAAGTAAGCATCCTCGGAGGCGATGACGATGTCGGTGGTCAGTCCGTAGTGGGTGCCGCCGCCGACGCAGTAGCCGTGCACCTGGGCGATCGTCGGCTTGCAGAACTCCCACAGGTTCAGCATCGGCTTGACGAACAGGTCGGTCTGCGGCTTCCACGGCGTGCCCATCACCTTCGCGCCCTCGACGAACGCGGGGTAGTCGACCGCGTTGTTGCCTATCGCGTGTCCCGAGCAGAAGCCCTTGCCGTTGGCCTTGAGGATCAGCACTTTGATGTCGTAGTCACGGTCTGCGTCCAGCAGTGCGGCGTCGACTTCTTCGGCCAGCTTCTGGTCCTGGGCGTTGGCCTTCTCCGGCCAGTTCAGCGTGATGCGTGCGATCGGGCCTTCTTTTTCGTAGATGATTCTCTCGCGGGTCTCGTTGAGATCCATATGTGCTTACCTTTCGTTAGGACGTGATGACGCCGATTTCGGCGCCGATGTCGTAGGTGGTCCCGACCTGGCCCGTCCATTGCACGGTGCCCGACGCCCCGGCTTCGATCTCCTGTTCCACCTTCTCGGTGGCGATCACGTAGATCGGCGTGCCCACCTCGACCTGCTGGCCGGCGTCGACGAGAAGGTCGGTGAGCTCAGCTTCCGAGACGGCCACCGACACCCGCGGAATGCGAATGATGAAGTCAGCCATGCACTCCCGCCCCTTCCAGGGTCCGCTGTGCGGCCGCCACGATGCGAGCCGGAGAGGGGTACACGTGCGCCTCTAGCGCCGGCGCAGCCGGGTTGGGGACGAATCGGGCCGCCACCCGCTCGACGGGTGCGGCCAGCTCGCCGAACAATTCGGATTGCAGGATCTGCGGCGATCTCTGCTCCGGGACCACCGAATTGGACTGCGTCATGCACGATCACGGCTCGTCGGGTGCGACGGACAGAGTCGACGATGGTCTCGACGTCGAGTGGCACCAAGGTGCGCAAATCGACGACCTCGGCACTCACGCCCTGTTCGTGCAGCGTTGCCGCGGCGGTGAGTGCGTCGTGCACGCAACGTCCGTAGCTGATCACGCTCACGTCGGTGCCGGGCCGCTTGATGTCGGCCTGGCCCAGCGGAATTGAGAACCCGGGTTCGATGGGGACGGATCCCTTCTTGCTTTGCAGCCGGATCGTTTCGATGAATAGGCAGGGGTCCTCGTCGAAGATCGCTGTCGTCAGTAAGCCTTTTCCATCACGCGGGGTAGATGGCACGATCACCTTCATCCCCGGGATGTGCATGAACCACGCCTCTAGGCTCTGCGAATGCGTCGCACCGGTGGCCAGTCCGGCGTAAACCTGGGTGCGAACGGTGATCGGCGCCGTCGTCCGTCCGGCGGTCATGAACCTCAGCTTGGCGGCGTTGTTGATCAGCTGGTCGGCGGCGATGCCGATGAAATCCATGATCATGATCTCGGCCACCGGCAGCAGTCCGTCGATGGCGGCTCCGATGGCCGCGCCGACGATCGCCGCCTCCGAGATCGGTGTGTCCAGGACTCGTTCGTGGCCGTACTTTGTCGACAATCCCGCGGTCGGTCCGGACGCGCCGGGATCGGCGATGTCCTCACCGAGCAAAAACACTCGGTCGTCGGCCGCAAGCGCCTGATCCAGGGCGAGGTTGAGCGCCTCGCGCATCGTCATCTCTTGTTCTGCCATCAGGTCCGCTTCCTCACACCGGGAACTTGATCGGGGTGGCGTACACGTCGTGGTCGAGTTCGTCGATCGACGGGGAATCCGCGATCATGACGGTTTGCAGGGCCGTTTCCACCGTCGCCAGCGCCTCGTTGTCGATCTGGTCGAGCTCTTCGGCAGTGCAGATGCCGGCTTCGGCGAGGTGGTTACGGAACCGCGGCACCGGGTCGGCCGCCATCGCCGCGGTCAGTTGATCCTTGGGGATGTAGGACATCCGGTCACCGAAGTAGTGGCCGCGGAAGCGGAACGTCACGCACTCGATGAAGGTGGGGCCGTCGCCGCCGCGGGCTCGCTGCAGTGCCTCGTCGAGCGTTGATTTCACCGCCAGCGGGTCATTGCCGTCGACCCGCACACCCGGCATGCCGTATCCGGCCGCCCGGTCGGCGACGTGTTCGAGCTTCATGGTGTCCGACGTCGGCGTCATCTCGGCGTAGAGATTGTTCTGGCACACGAACACCACCGGCAGATCCCACAGCGCAGCCATGTTGGCCGCCTCATGAAACGATCCGGTGTTCGTTGCGCCGTCGCCGAAACTGACCACCGTGACGCGATCGAGGCCCTTGCGTTTCGCGGCCATCGCCAACCCCACGGCCACCGGTGGTCCGGCTCCGACGATTCCGGTCGAGAGCATCACGCCCTTATCGGGGTTGGCGATGTGCATGGTGCCGCCTTTGCCGCGGCTGGCGCCGACCGTGCGCCCCATCATCTCGCCGTAGATCTCTTCCAGCGGGACCCCCTTGCCGATGAGATCGTGCAGTCCGCGGTATGTCGTCACCAACTGGTCGTCGGGCCGAAGCGTTACCCCCATCGCGGCCGCGATGGCCTCCTGGCCGCGCGAGGGCCAATACACGCACATGAACTCCCCGGTGCCAATGCCTTTGGACAGCCGGTCGTCGGCCGCCTTCATCAGCACCATCAGCGCGTAGAGGCGACGCTGAACGTCTGGGGAATGGCCGTCGTTCACTGTGTTGCTCCAGTGCCGTTGTGGGGCAGTCCGATTGGTGATGCTGCCATCACGCGCCCGACCAAGGCTTGACCTTGAGGAAGCCGCCGGCGTCGACGCGCAGCTGCTGTCCGGTGATGTAGCGTGCCGCGTCTGAGGCGAGGAACAGCACGGCCTCGCTGATGTCCTCGGGTTCGACGTAGGGGACCGGCATCGCCTGCACCAGCGGGAAAACCGGTTCGGCATCCTCGCGGGTCGGGTTCTTCAAGTCCGGCCGGAAGGCCCGATACATCGGCGGGCTGTGCAACATGTCGGTGTTGACGTTCGTCGGGTGCACCGCGTTCATCCGGATGGAGAACGGAGCAAGCGCTAAGGCAAAGTCGTTGACGTAGTGCGCGGCAGCCAGTTTCGCGAAGGCATATCCGGCTCCGCCGGGACCGCCGTCGATGCCTGTGGTGTTCATCGATGACATGAATGCCGCGTTAGACCCGATCACGATGATCGACGCGCCGGCTTGCAGATGTTTGAGGCTCGCGTGCACGAGGTTGAGCACGCCGACCAGGTCCACGTCCACGGCATCGGCGAAAGCCTTCGGCGGCAGGCCTGCGGTGAGCGGGCAGATGCCGGCGTTGGCGACCACGATGTCGAGATGCCCGAACTCGGCAACGCCCTCATCGATCGCCGTGGACAGCGCCACGCGGTCGCGAACGTCGGCGATCGCCGTGAACGCGCGCTGCCCCTCTTTCTCGACCAGCCGTGCCGTCTCGTCGAGGTCCTCCGGCCGGGCCAGGGGGTACTCATTGGTCTCGATGTCTGCGCAGAGATCCACCGCAATGATGTCGGCACCTTCCGCGGCCAGCATCCGCGCATGCGAACGCCCCTGACCGCGCGCGGCACCGCTGATCACGGCCACTTTGCCCGTTACCCTGCCCATCGCCCGTCCTTCGTCGGTGTATCTACATCCACGACCCACGTTGGGGCCCAACGCCGTTCGTTACCACAGCTGCCGTTGCGTGGTGAATTTCGCAGGATTCGCTGGCTGGTGGCCACAGGGGTAGAGCAGCGAAAGCGCGCATGACGGTGGTGGAATGAATCGGCTGGCCGCTGACCTGCGCTGTGATGCGCCACGCGGTCACCGCAGCGGGCATCGGAATCGGACCAACGGTCGGCTCCATCGCATCTCTTCCACGAAAAACTGCGCTGGCCTGCAGCCGGGCTATCACTATGCCCTAGGCTAGCTAGAATATCTAAAATAGCAAGGAATGGCCGCGACCAAAGGGGGTTGGCGATGTCTGGCGTGCTCAGCGGTGTGCGGGTTGTCGAATTGGCGTCGTGGACCTACGTACCGTCGGCCGGTGCCGCCCTATCGGACTGGGGCGCCGACGTGATCAAGGTGGAAGGCGTCGCCTCGGGTGATCCCGGACGTGCGCTGGTCGTCGGCGGTTTCACTCGCGAAGCGGCCCGCCCGGACGCCGACTTCATCCTCGAGTTGGGCAACCGCGGCAAGCGCAGCATCGCCATCGACATCAAATCCGAGATGGGTCGCGACTTGTTCGGCCGGCTGTTGGCCAGTGCGGATGTGTTCCTGACCAATTGGTTGCCTGGCGCACTCGAGCGGGCCCGACTCACCGTCGAGGACATCCGCTCGTTCAACCCGAAGATCATCATCGCGCGCGGCACCGGGCTGGGGGTGCGGGGCCCGGACCGGGATCGGGGCGGGTTCGACGCCGCCACGTACCTGGCGCGGGGCGGGGTCGCGTACACGCTGACGCCGTTCGGGACCGAAACGCCGGCTGTCCAGGGTCCGGCATTCGGCGACTTGCAGGGTGGGGCAACGCTGGCCGGTGGTGTGTGCGCTGCGTTGTTTCACCGGGAGCGGACCGGCGAGCCGACGATCGTCGACTCCTCGCTGCTGGCCCAGGCGATGTGGGCCATCGCGCCGTCGATTTCAGCAGCCGATTTCTTCAATATCGACGGGATCCCGGGCGCACCGCCCGGGTTGGCCATCAATCCACTTGTCAACAGGTACAAGACCAAAGACGGCAGGTGGATTCAGCTGGTGTTTTTGCAGCCCGACAAATTCTGGGCCGGGTTCTGCGAGCGCATGGGTCTGGCGGAGTTGGCTACCGATGAGCGATTTGTGCCGTCGAGCAACTTGATAGCCAACGCGGCAGCGGCGACCGAAATCGTGGCCAATGCCTTTGCCAGCCATGACCTCGCACACTGGCAGAAGGTGCTCGAGGACGAACCGGGTGTGTGGGGCGCCCTGGCCACGCCGCGGGAAACCCTCAATGACCCGCAAGTCGAACCCAATGGGTACGTGGTGACTAACGTCGACGACCATGGCGAGAAATACCGGATCGTCGCCGCGCCCGTTCAATTCAACGAAACTCCGCCGGCTCCCGCGCGGGCACCGGAACACGGCCAGCACACCGAAGAAATACTGCTGGAACTCGACGTCGACTGGGACGACATCGCCAGGGCGAAGGACCTCAAGGCAATCCTCTAAAGGCCGGGGGTCACCGCGCTGCGGCGGCCTTGCGGGCGGCGATTTTGGCGCGTACCGCATTCATGTCCAGCGATTTCACCTGGCTGATCAGGTTCTCCAGCACGACCGGAGTCATCGCGCCGGCTTGGCTGTAGACCAGCACGCCGTCACGAAACGCCATTATGGTCGGAACCGAGCGGATGCCCAGCTTCGCTGCCAACTCGGGTTCGGCTTGAGTGTCGACCTTGGCGTGCACGACATCTGGATGCAGGCGTGCCGACCGGTCGTAAACCGGTGCGAAGGCCTGGCAAGGGCGGCAGTATGCAGCCCAAAAGTCAACTAACACAAGCGGGTTATCGACGATGGTCGATGTGAACGTGTCATGCGTGAGGTTGATTGTGGTCATCACTCTTTCCTCCGGCTTGGCTGCATGTTGATGACAACAGATACCCGCAGGGGTATATTTCCCAAATATGCGCAGTTGATACCCCCCCGGGTACTATGTGTGGTAACACTACGAGACGGAGGATCCAGTGATTGGTGATCAAGACAGCATCGCCGCGGTGCTGAACCGGCTGCGCCGCGCGCAGGGACAACTTGCCGGGGTGATCTCGATGATCGAGCAGGGCCGCGATTGCAAGGAGGTCGTCACCCAGTTGGCCGCGGTTTCGCGCGCGCTCGACCGCGCCGGGTTCAAGATCGTGGCGACCGGATTGAAGGAATGTGTCACGGGTACGACGGCCAACGGCGCGGCACCCCTGAGCGAAGCCGAGCTGGAGAAGCTGTTCCTGGCCCTCGCCTGAGATGCGTGCGACCAGGAACTAACAGGAAGGGAGATAGCTGTCATGGACCTCGCAATCTCGACGTCGCTGCATAGCTCTTTCGAGGACGCCGTCGCGCGGACTCGCGAAGTGCTCGCCGAGCAAGGCTTCGGCGTATTAACCGAGATCGATGTGAAGGCGACGCTGAAAGCCAAACTCGGCCACGACATGGAGGACTATCTGATCCTCGGCGCCTGCAACCCGCCGCTAGCTCATCGCGCGATAGAGGCAAATCGCCAGATCGGCTTGCTGCTGCCGTGCAACGTTGTCGTTCGCGCCGATCCTGACCACGCCGGGACGGTGCTCGTCGAAGCCATGAATCCCGGGCTGCTGGTGGAGGTCAGCGGTGAGCCGACGCTGCGTCCGGTCGCCGAGGAGGTCACCGGCAAGCTGCGAGCGGCTATCGACTCGCTCAAGCGCAGTTCGCCGGTGGCCGCCGGCGAATAACCGCGGAAACCACGCGGCGCTGCATGCGAGGGTGATGGCAAGGATACCCATGGGGGTATATGATGACGGTATGTCAGATCAGCATCATCACCACGAGATCCTGGAAAACTTACTGCCTCAGCATCGCGCGTTGCGCAAGCAGATCCCCGAGGTCTATAAGGGTTTTGCGGCCCTCAGCGGCGCCGCCCTCACCGACGGAGCGCTCAGCCGCAAGGTGAAAGAGCTGATGGCGATGGCGATCGGGGTTGTGCAGGGTTGCGATGGGTGCATCGCTTCGCACGCCCAGGCGGCTGCACGCGCCGGTGCCACAGCGGAGGAAGCCGCCGAGGCCATCGGTGTCACCATCCTCATGCATGGTGGGCCGGCGACTATCTACGGCGCTCGGGCCTACACCGCATTCTGCGAATTCGCTGACGCCGAGCAGTCATAGCCGTCTGCCGGCGATAGCCTCTGCCGTGCGTTCGATGTCGACCCGAGTTAGCCGGGGCTCTATCAGGTCGTGGGCCGTCGTATGGAAGCCAGCAGGCCCAAGGCCGCGCCGGGGACTCCCATCCAGCTGACGAATGGCACGATCTGTAAGGACCTAAGTCATTGGGTGCCAATAATCTGCTGACCTTGGCCGCCACCAGTCGTAGGGTTTGTGCCTGGGAGCACACATATGACTGAATTCATGCGCCACACCGACGCCTTCACCTGGGCAATGGAAAGTGATCCGCGACTGCGATCAACCGTGGTCAGCGTCGTGCTGCTGGATCGATCCGCGGACTGGGACGAGGTGCACGAACGATTCGACCTGATGAGCCGGAAACTGCCTATGTTTCGGCAGCGGGTGGTGGAGTCGCCGCCGCCGGCCCCGCCGCGGTGGGAGTATGACCCGGACTTCGACCTGGACTACCACATGCGGCGAGCGGCCGCCCCCGGGTCCGGCAAGCTCGACGATGTACTCGAGATGGCCCGATTGGCCGAGATGCAGGGTTTCGACCGGGCCCGGCCGCTCTGGGAGACAACGCTGATCGATGGCCTGGAAGACGGTGGCGCGGCCATGCTCTGCAAGTTCCACCATGCTCTCACCGATGGAATCGGCGGCGTCCAGATCGCGATGAACCTGTTCAACCTTTCCGAAAAGCTGTATGAGCATGTGCCCCTGCCGCCCGAGCCCGAGGTTTCCAGGCCATCGTGGTTCAGCGGTTACCGTGACACCTGGCGCTACGACACCGGCCTGCTCGGTAACGCCTTGACGGGCGCGGTCAAGTGGGCACCGCGACTGATGTACGACAGCGTCCGGCGGCCTGTTGCCACGGCCCGATCGGCAGCGGCCATCGCGGCGTCGGTCTACCGCACGGTTCGGCCGATAAGTCGGACCGGGTCTCCGTTGGTAACCGATCGTGGCTTGATCCGGCGTCTCGGGGTGCACCAGGTTCCGATGCCGCTACTACGGGAAGCGGCGCACCGGAGCGGTGGGGCGCTGAACGACGCGTTTGTCGCCGGCGTAGCCGGTGGGTTACGTCGATACCACGAGAAACACGGCGTCGCGGTCGGCGACCTGCACCTCACGATGCCGATCAGCCTACGGACAAAGGCCGATGACATGGGCGGAAACCGGATCACGCTGATGCGCTTCGACGTGCCCGTGGGCGAGGCCGACCCGGCAGCACGAATCAGGGCAATACACGAGCGCACCGGCGCGGTACGCGATGAAAGATCCCTGCCCTACACGCAGTTGATTGCCGGCGCTCTCAACCTGATGCCGCGGTGGTACATCGGTTCGGTCCTGCGCCACGTCGATTTCCTGGCCAGCGACGTGCCGGGTGTTCCGGTGCCGGTCTTCCTCGGCGGCGCGCCGGTACGCGCGCAATACGCGTTCGGCCCGACGATCGGTGCGGCGGTCAACGTCACACTGCTCACCTACGTCGACACCTGCGCGCTGGGCATCGACGTCGACACCGTTGCGATACCTGACTACGACGTCTTTTATGACGCCCTCGTCGCCGGCTTCGACGAAGTGCTGGCGCTAGCAAGCTGATTGGGGCCTGGCCGCTGTTCTAATCGCCGTGCGTTGTTGCGGCGAGTGCACCCGTCTCGGTTGCCGCCAGCGCCCGACGTGCTTCGATACGCCCGGCCTGCATGAATCCGGCCCAGTCACGGGTGCTGAGGAATTGGCGATAGAAGCCAACACCCCGCACAGCCTCGTAAGGAACCGGCTCGATCATGATCACTTTCGACGCGGCGCGTAACCGTGCCAGGTTCTCACGGGCAAGCTCGACTTGTTGACAGGTACGTACCTGGCTTGCGATATACAAAATGCTGGCGCGGCGATACTCCCACCCGGTGGCGTCTTCGCCCTGAAAGCCCGGGGGATAGAACCCGTTGATCGCTAATGTGACGTCACAGGGCTGTTCGATGTCGAGGAGGGGATGGACCGGGAAGATGTCTACGATCCCGCCGTCGCACCAGTGAAACCCGCCGAACTCGACGGGCTGGATGAACAGCGGTAATGCGATGGCCATGTGGACGGCACGTGCTACCGGAAGCTCCGGATGCGTTCGGGGACCTATGAATTCGATCCGATTCTGCTCGACGTTCCATATCGGCGCGTACGCCGGAACGGGCATGTCGCCGAGCGTCATGTCGCCGACTAGACGTCGGTACGTGTCTTCGATCGCGTCGCCTTCGATGATGCCGGCGAACCCCCGCCCGGCCGTCAGCGCCAGCCGGAGCAGCCGGCCCCAGTCCAAGTCGACGTAGTCCTTTGGCAACAGTCCCAAGGTGAAAGCCGCGACGTTCTCGGCGCTGATCCCGGCCGCCAAAGGAAACCCGAACAATGCCGAGCCCGAGCACAGCGAAAAGATAGACGGACGCAGACCGGCTTCTTCCAGCGCACGCGCGGCGCCCACCAGCGAGGCCATCGCGCCGCTTCCGCCTGTTGCGGCCAGCGCGATCCGCTGCCCCTTCCTGACATTGGTGGCATACGGCTCTGCCGAGGGAAACGGTTGTTGATTCTGGGCGCCTTCGCTCCCGGACGGGATGCGCAGCGCAGCTCGTGCGGCGTCCGTGAGAAATCCCGCGTCCTGACGCAATCCCTCCACCCACTCCCGGGTACGGGTTATCACGTTGAAGTACTGGCGAAGGCGAAAAACGTCGAGTAGCGCGCCGAGCATGGTCACCGACTATGCGCGCCTAACGATTTGAAGCACAGAGTCTTCAGTCACCAATACCAGGGTCAACCGGCCAAAATGCGGGTGTTCGTTAGTTGGCAGCTGATCCCGAAACGGTCACAAGCCCATATCGATCTTGGCGGCGGTCTGGCACAACGCGACCGATCAACAAATCATGACACAGGGCGCCTTTGAGGATTGCAGCCGCGACGATGCGTAGCGCACGGATTCCTCTTCCGCTATGTCAGTAGCGGATTCGTTACGGCGCCGCAGGAGGTATCCACAGCATGACGGCGAACTGGGTCCCCGCCCAGACTTCGTGTGGCCCGCACTCGGGTCGCATCCTCGACACCGCGCGGGGCATTCTCATTGGCCTTCGTCGGTGCCCTTCAAACGCCGCTTTGGACGAATTGCACAGTGCGGCACTACGTCACAAGGTGCCGGTATTCGCGATGGCTTGGGCGCTGGTCCACCTGGCGGGCGATGGCGAGAAGACACCCAGCTTCGTCGATGCGCAGTCTGCGGCTCGTCACGAGTGGGGTCTGCTGTTCGAGTCCGCCGCAGTGACCTGTTGAGTGGGGATCAAGACGTTGGGACGGCCGAGCTCTCGAGGGGTAACGCGGCCGTCTCCAACTCCAACCAAATCGACGTAGAAGCGTGTCTGGAGGGTCGCGCTTTCGGGCTCCGGCTGCAGTGGCCGACGCGAGGGCGGGGTGTGAGGCGCTGTCGAAGGAGTGGTGCGACCATTCGATCCGGGTCCGAAATCGACTACGGGATCAACTTAGTCCGGTGACGTGTTCGGCGTTCGACGTCTGAGCCGGGGCCCACAAGTCGACGGGCACGATCTCCTGCGCGTGGCCATCGGGTCCCAGGAGCCGTCCCCAGGATTTAACGGAGCGCAGCACTACACGAGTGTCGAGGACTGCCACGCCGGGGTATTCGGCTACTAATCGAGAAATTACCGCGTCAAAGGCCGATAGCTTGTGAAGCTGCATTGTGACGAAAAGGTTTGCCGCGCCATCGCCGACGATCGCGACGCAGAACCGGGTCTCGGGGTATTGCACCAGTGTGCGTCCCACTGCGGCCACCGGCGACCCGGTGACCTGAAGCTTGAGCGCAATGCTCGTCAACCAGCCGGCTTCCACACGGGCGAAATCAGTCCGAAACGCCAGCAATCCCGAGCGGGTAAGAAGACGCATGCGGCGTCGCACCACCGGTTCCGACTGGCCGACCGCCGCGGCCAGATCCCGGCAGCTGAGCCGTCCGTCACGTTGCAACGCCAAGAACAACGTGCGGTCGAATTCATCGAACTCGTGTGCTTGTCCACTTGTTGCTGAATCGGGCATCACCGCACGGATTTGGCCTGAGCTGAGACCACCTAGCCGCCAGCGGGTTCCGCTGAACAGCTCGGTGATCAGCGCCGACTGTACGCGGAGTAGTCCCGCGACTGAGGGAAGCACGTCCACGATCAACTCAGATAGCAGTGGTTGGTCGGCGGCCACCAGCAACGCATAGATGTTGTCTCTGCCGGTCGTAATGTTGACGCTGAAAACCTGAGGCCTGCTGGCGAATTCGTTGGCCACCGATGGTGCGGCGCCGGGTTTACATTCGGCTTCAAACAGCGCAGCCGTAACCGGCAACTTGGGACCGATTGCCGAGGACACCCATGCTCGTCCCGTGGATACCAGACGGCGCCACCGCCGTGCCGCAGTCACCGGCGAGACATCGAGAACCCTGCCGAGTTCTTCAAAGCTGACCTGCGGGTTGACGTGAAGCGCGTCCAGCAACGCGATGTCCATCTCGTCTACGCCATCCACACCGCTAATTGTCACTCGGTTAACCGGCCGCGGTACGCCTTCGAGCCAACAAGATTCATGCTGAGGCCGTCGTTGGGCCGTTGATACTGGTCCATTCGGGCTGGCTGGATCCGCGGGGGACCAGGATCGGGTCGGGCCAGCGTGGTGGGGTGTGGCTGAATGTGACTGGCGGGGCGAGCATGTGGACGCGGCCCATGGGGCTGTCGCTGTCGTAGGCCGCTGGTTCGCGGATGCTGTGTTGGTCGTCGCAGCCTGCGTCGGCAGGGTCGACCAGGCCGAGGGTTTGGTACCACATGGCGGTGCGGGTGAGATTGACGGTGACGTGCCAGCTGCCACCTTCGGTTTGTTGTTTGATCAGTCCTGCGGCGGCGCCGAGAGCGCCCAGGTAGCCGGTGATGAAGTCATTGATCAGCCCGGTGGGCGGCAGCTTGGGGTTGTTGAGCCCGCCTTCGAGGACCATCAGCCCGGAC
Source organism: uncultured Actinomycetota bacterium (assembly GCA_963730415.1). GTDB lineage: Bacteria > Actinomycetota > Actinomycetes > Mycobacteriales > Mycobacteriaceae > Mycobacterium. The sequence goes on from CAVSSC010000043.1 coordinate 134,059, forward strand.
GCCGCTGACCCGTTCATGTCGAAACCGCCGCGGTGCGCCCACGGTCCGGTCGATCCGTAGCAGGTGACCGAGACATGAACCAGCCCAGGGTGAGTGCGGGCGAGTTCGTGGGCGTCAATGCCGAGGTTCTCGAGCTTTCGGTCGCGATGGTTGTTCACCACGACGTGGGCGTCACGCAGCAGTCGATCGACTTTGGCCTTGCCGGTGTCCTTGGTCAAATCCAGCCAGGCGCTGCGGGATCCGACATTGGCTTCGAAGTAGACCCAGTCGTGTTCGAAATCATTGGGCCGGGTTGCGCCCAGCACCTCGGCGCCCTGTTCGGCCAGGACGCGTCCCACGGTGGGCCCGGCCACAGCATGGGTGAACGACAGCACCCGTACCCCGCCGAATGGGCGTTGGGAGATGCCAAGCTCTTTCGGCGGCCCATCGCCGATCCGGGTCAGCCCGATGACGGGTTGACTGGCAAGCAGTGCCCCGTGCGGATGGGCCAGCCATTCCTCGGTGCTACGGGCCACACAGGCCGGCAACCCGACTGTATTGGCGGCTTCTTCCAGCTCGAAGGCATTCCAACCAGCGAACGCTTGGGCGACTTTGCCGAAATCGGGTGGAACATCAAGGAACCGGCACCATTTGGCCGCCTGATGCGGATACACCGCCGAAGCCATCACGGTGCGCTGATCGCGGGTTCGGTACGGAATCAGGGCGAAGGGATTGTCCAACACCAAAGCAATCGAGGGAAATTCGCCGGCCAGGGTGGGCTCCCAAGCGTAGCTGGGGTTGATGTGGTGCACTGCTTGGCGCAAATCCAGATGGAGATCCTGGCCTGGGCCGCCACGCAGCCGGTGCATCGCAGCCGCCACGAGCGCGTTGCCCATCATCGGAATGCCGATCGCTGCGCCCAATCGATGACGGGCCGCGATGATCGGATCCTCGCCGGCGAAGGTGACTCGCCCCCCGGCATCGGCAACCGACAACCCGACGTCAGCCAGCAGATCATGAAGCGCCGCAATTGCATCGAACTTGGGCTTCAAGGTTGTCGTTTCAGTCATCAGTGGTTTCCCTTCGGGCGGTCGCCGAACACGCAGGCCAGTGGTGCAGAACCGCTGTCGTGAACCGGCTGGCAGACGCTGGTGCTAGTGCCGCCAGCATGAACGCCCGGGGTTTGCGGGTGACAAAAATGACGGAAAGCGGTCGAAATCGACCATCTGGTGAAGGAATTGACGCGATCAGCGCGTCCAGGCCGGCGAGTCGGTCGCCGCGCGCAACGCTGCGACGATGGGCTGTTCCTTCTCGAGAAAGCGGTCGGTCGGCGCCGGTACCGAGATCGCGACCACGTTGTCGCCCATGGCTCGTCGTGCGATGGCCGCCGCCGAGATGCCCGGGGTGTGTTCGTCTCGGTCAAAAGCGATGCCGGTGCGCCGGATCTCGGCGATCTCGGCGCGTAGCCGGTCGGCGACTTCGGGGCTGAATCGGGAGATCGCTGCCGCGGCGTCGACATCGTCGAGGGCCGCGAGGGCCGCTTTTCCGTTGGCGGTCGACTCCAACGGGAATCGGACGCCGATGGCCGAGACCGCGCGAAGGCGATGCGACGATTCGATCTGGTCGACGAACCACATTCGCTGGCCCCGCAGTATCGACAGGTCGACCGTCTCGCCGTCGGTTGCACGCGCTACCCGCTCGATCGTCGGGCGGAAGATGGCCGAAATCTGCGCCCCGTCGGCTCTGCCCAAACCCAGCAAGCGCTCGCCAAGTGAAAAACGGCCCTGCGAATCGACACTGGCCAACCCGACCTCAACCAGGCCGACCAGCAATCGGCGAGCCGTCGACTTGGCCAGCCCGAGTCGCTCACCGAGGTCGACCAGACGCAGCCGACCGGGCTCGGCGGCGATCTCGTCGAGCGCGGCAGCGGCGCGACGTAACACCTGGATGCCTTCGTCGCGACTAGTTGGCAAATTTTCCCCCGTGAACGGCACAACTCCACTATAGTGTTCCGCATCGCGGACTATCAAGAACCGAAATGTGGATCAAGGAGCATAGATGAGCGCGCTACCAACCGGGCGGCACGTTTTCCGTGGCGAAGACGGGTATGAGGCCGCCCGCCGCGGAACCGTTTGGCATGCACGAGTGCCGGAGCGCTATCCCGAGGTGATTGTGCAGGCCGTCGACGCCGACGACATCATCGCGAGTCTCCGCTATGCCAAGGCCCACGGCCACCAGGTCAGCGTCGTTTCGGGTGGACACAGCTTTGCGGCGAGCCATCTCCGCGACGGCGCCGTGCTGCTCGACGTCAGTCGTCTCGATCACGCCACGATCGACGCGGAGAAGGGCCTCGCCGTCGCCGGTCCGGGCAAGGGCGGCAGTCTGCTCATGGCCGACCTGCAGGAGCAGGGGTTGTTCTTCCCAGGCGGCCACTGCAAAGGCGTCTGTCTCGGCGGTTATCTGTTGCAGGGCGGATACGGCTGGAACAGCCGCGTCTACGGCCCCGCTTGCGAGAGCGTCATCGGCCTGGACGTCATTACCGCCGACGGCGAGCGAATCCACTGCGACGAAGACAATCACGCCGATCTCTACTGGGCCGCCCGCGGCGCCGGCCCGGGCTTTTTCGGCGTCGTCACGTCGTTTCACTTAAAGCTGTACCCGCGGCCTGGCGCCTGTGGCACCAGCGCCTATCTCTATCCGTTCGAGCTGGCCGACGAGGTCTTTACGTGGGCTCGCGAAGTCAGCGCCGAAGTGGACCCTCGGGTCGAGCTGCAGGCTGTCGCCTCAAGGGGCGAACCGACCATGGGCATCGAGAGCCCCGTCATCTCGTTTGCGTCACCCGCGTTCGCCGACTCCGACGAGGAAGCCGAAAAGGCCCTCGCCCTGTTCGGCACCTGCCCGGTCGCCGAGAAGGCAATCCTCAAAGTCCCTTATATACCAACCGATTTGCCTACCTGGTATGACGTCGCGATGACCCACTACCTGTCCGACCACCACTACGCGGTGGACAACATGTGGACGTCGGCGTCGGCTGAGGACCTGCTGCCGGGCATCCGGACGATCCTCGACACCATGCCGCCGCATCCGTCACACTTCCTCTGGCTGAACTGGGGGCCGTGCCCACCCCGCCAGGACATGGCGTACAGCATCGAAGCCGACATCTATCTGGCGCTCTACGGCTCATGGAAGGACGTCGCCGACGGCGACAAGTACGCCGACTGGGCGCGGTCCAATATGGCTGCGATGTCTCACCTGGCCACTGGCATTCAGCTTGCCGATGAGAACCTCGGCCAGCGTCCCGCGCGGTTCGCCAGTGACGAAGCCATGGCCCGCCTGGACAAGGTGCGGGCCGCTTATGACCCTGATGGTCTGTTCAACAGTTGGATGGGGCGACTCTGATGGCCAACGACCTTTACCTCGGCTACCGTAACGAGGACGCGGACACACCGTTCGGCAAGTTCTTCAAACCCGAAATGGCCTCGCTTCCACTACATGTCGTCGAGGCACTACAGCATGGCCCGCAAGGCGGGATGGCATTGTTGGCGTACGAGGACGCCGCCAGCGTCGCCGACGACGGGTACCAGCAGACCGAGAACGGCTACGGGGTTCTCGAACACGGCGGCTATCAAGTATCTGTACGCACCGACATGCCGGGTGTCACCCCTGCGATGTGGTCATGGTGGTTCGGCTGGCATGGTTGCGACACCCGCCGCTACAAGCTGTGGCATCCCCGCGCGCATCTTTCCGCCGCGTGGAGGGACGGCGACGACGCCGGTCGTCAGGGCGCCCAGCGTTTCATCGGCCGCTGGTCGTTGATCAGCGAGTACATCGGCTCCACGATGTTCAACGGTGCCATCCAATTCGTCGAACCGGTGGAGATGGGCTGTCCGCCCGACGACGACGATGCGGTGTCGATTTGCGCACGCTTGGGCTCCAGCGATGCCCCGGTGGATGTTGGGTGGTTCATCCACCACATCCGGTCGACCCAAGGCGGGGCCGAGATGCGTTCACGGTTCTGGATGGGCGGACCGCATATCGCCGTGCGCGACGCCCCTGGTGTGGCGTCCCGGGCGGTGCGCCCGATCGCGTCCCGGGTACTTGGCACCCCGGAAACCAGCGCCCGCAATCTGCTGGTGCATTGCGCCCAAGAGATGAATCACCTGGCGGGCTTCTTACCTGAACTCCACGAAGCCTTCGGCGACGAATAGAGTGCGGCTCAGCTTTGCTTGGTGAAGGCCGGTGCGACGAATCGTTGTACCAGTTGGCTTTCGGCGTGGTCGTCCTCGGCAGGCCAGTACACCAGCGACAGCACCACGCGAATTATCCATTGCGCGGCTTGCGGGTCGTTGCCGGTGAGTCCAGCGAGCTCGGTGGCAAACCCGGCAATCAACGGTGATGCGGTGAGTCCGGTCATTGCGTCGATGCCCCGGACTGAGCCGATCATCAGTTGGCTCAGCGGATCCGATCGGATTCGCTTGAGTGCCAACGTGATCGCGGTGACGACCCGCTCCGGCCCGCTCATATTGTGAACAGCTGAACGAACGGCGTCGATGATGCCGGCTGCGGAGCGCGCGAGGACGACATCACGGATCTCCGCTTTGCCGCCGGTGTAGCGGTAGACCGTCGCGCGGGAACAGTGGACGCGGGCGGCCACCCTATCGATGTCGAGTGCGTCGAGGCCCTCCTTGGCAATCAGGTCAGTGGCGGCGTCGTAGATCCGGTCGGCAGCGACCATGCGCCGATCCCCCCCGATGAGCCAATCGTCGCGGGCCACTGGTCACACGTCCTTCGGCAGGAGAAGCAAAGAAGACTCTTTCTCACTGTGAGACGAAACTGAAAATCTATCTTATCGTAGTCGCAGGTCCGCGCCTCACCCTGAGACAGCCGGAGGCGGCGCCCCCGGGTAGCGCGTTTCAATTTCTCGCAGCACCATTGACGTGCATATATCCGCCAATCAGGCTGAAAAAGTGACAGTCGTTGACGACGCCAAAGCGTTCTTCGGAGCCGAATCCCTGCAAGATCCGTACCCGCTCTACGAGCGGATGCGCGCCGCCGGGCCGGTGCACCGAATCGGCAACTCCGAGTTCTATGCCGTGTGTAGTTGGGATGCGGTCAACGAAGCCATCAGCCGTCCAGAGGACTTCTCGTCGAACCTGACCGCGACCATGACATACACGGCCGAGGGCACGGTTAAGCCATTCGAGATGGACCCGCTCGGCGGACCGACCCACGTGCTGGCCACCGCCGACGATCCCGCCCACGCAGGTCACCGCAAGCTGTTGGTACGCCACTTGGCGGCCAGGCGGATTCGCGCAATGGAGCGGTTCGTCGCCGATACCGCAGACCGGCTGTGGGCTGAAGCACTGCGTGACGGACGTATTGAATGGATGAGTGCCATGGCCAACCGGCTGCCGATGATGGTCGTGGCCGCACTGATCGGCTTGCCCGACGCTGACATCGACCAGCTGGTCAAATGGGGATACGCGGCCACCCAGCTACTCGAAGGGCTGGTCAGCCACGAGCAGCTCGCCGCCGCGGGTGTCGCCGTCATGGAGCTCACCGGCTACATCAACGAGCAATTCGAGCGCGCCGCGGCCGATCCACAAGACGATCTGCTGGGTGAGCTTTCCACGGCCTGCGCCTCCGGCGAGGTGGATAGCGTCACCGCCCAGGTGATGATGGTTATATTGTTCGCCGCCGGGGGAGAGTCCACGGCGTCGTTGCTGGGCAGCGCGGCCTGGGTGCTGGCCAACCGTCCCGATATCCAGCAACTGGTGCGCGAAAACCCCGAACTGCTTGCGCCATTCATTGAGGAGACTCTGCGCTACGAGCCGCCATTCCGGGGCCACTACCGGCACGTGCGCAACCCCACCAAGCTTGGCGGTGTCGACCTGCCCGCCGACTCGCACCTGTTGCTGTTGTGGGGGGCGGCCAACCGGGATCCGAATCACTTCGAAATGCCCGGTGAGTTCCGTCTCGATCGCACCGAAGCCAAGGGGCACATCAGTTTCGGGAAGGGAGCCCACTTCTGTGTCGGCGCAGCGCTGGCGCGCTTGGAAGCCCTGATCGTCTTGCGCCTGCTGCTCGATCGCACCGCGGAGATCAAAGCGGCCGATGTGGGCCGGTGGTTGCCGAGCATCCTGGTGCGCCGCCTTGAGCGTCTGGAGCTAGCCGTCACCTAACCGGGCCCGCATGCGGGTTGCGCGACAACACAACGAAACAGGTTGCGGCACTGACGAGGATGGCGTCGGCGGGTGAGCCGGACTGACCACAACAACCGCCTAGACTGCCGTGGCCTTCTCCAACCCTTGCTCGCCACTCGCAGATACCTGGCTCCAAAAGTATTCCGGCCGGGATATTGAGAGTGGCACGCGAACCGAAGAGCTGCAGCCCGATTATTTCGGTGGTGGTAGTTCGCGCGGGCCTTCGGATGAACCCAGTTCAGGCGGTCCATCCCGCTTCGTCAATGCGGGTTTGTTGTCGCGCTCTGCCGACCCCAGCGATAGGCCCCCCGCATCTTTCGCGGCGCGCCGCTGCAACGACGAGTATTGCTGTTGGCCACCAACCTGCGCGCGGGTCGCCCGGCCGCGGTCTTCGCGTGACGAGTCGACAAAGCCACCGGTAGGGGACGGGGCTTCGGTAGTCGCGGAGTGGCGCGGCGGCCGGTCGCTACTGCCCGAGCTTTCGGAGTTGAACGTCACTTTGCGGGTGCGCTTGAGCGCGAACGTTATCTCCTCGACCTCTTCGAAAACTTGACGCGCGGTGCGCAGCGGCTGAGTCGTGGTGTCGATAACCCGCGCCACGAACGGCGGCACCAGCGGGCGAATCCAGCGAGCCGCGGCCTTGGTGGCGTCCGGAATCGACGGAATCAACGGCGTACCGCGCTCTTCGTGCGGCTCAACCTCGCCGCTTGGCTGGACGGGCGCCGGCAAGTTCTCCGGGATGTCGTGGGTCTCGACACCGGCGCTCTGCGCCTGAGCAGTCAGTTGGGTGATCGCTCGGCTGGCCGCCTCCGCTTCCGCGGCGATCGGCAGATAAATGTCTTCGTCCGCTGGCTCGAAGGTACGCTGCGACGACGCGCGCACCGGATCCTCGAAAGCTTCCAGGACTCGCCGGCGTTGGTGTTCGCGGTCGATTTCGGTCTGAGCCTCGATAGCAAGCCGGGCCTGCGTCAGTTGGTGCTCGGCCCACATGATTTCGGCCTCGCGGCGAACCTCGGCCCGCTTGATCGCGATCGCGGCGTCAGCCTCGAGTTCCGCGCGTTCGCGCTTCGTGCGCGCCGTCGCATGGCGATCGTGGGTTGTCTCGCCACGCCACAGCCCCAGAATCAGGGGCAGTAGGTAAAGCAGCACGCAAAACGCGATCGTCAGCATCCGCAGCATCAGCGCCCCGGTGTCGGCGGACGTGAGGTCATTCATGGCGACCCAGCGTGCACCGAGGCCGCGACCGGCATCTGCGACCACGCCACGGCGTGCCTCGCTGAAAGTTTGCTGCTCGCGGAAGATCTTGGCGTCCAACTCGGGTGCTTGGCGGTCCCGAGTCGCCAACGCATTGTCCAGCTCATGCTGCGCATCTGCCAGAAGCTCGTTTGCCGTTCGTGTTTCGGGCCCGGCACCGGGCACGCCGGTGATCCGGATTTGTGGGCAAGCGGGCGTGGGGTTGTATTCGCACCGCGCGACGACCAAGGCCTTGTCCTGCCGTTCGCGGGCCTGTTCGACGGCATTGTCGAGTGCATTGCGCGCATTCCTGGTCTGTTGCAGGGATGCCGACGCTTGCGCGACGGCGGGCGCCGAGTCGGCGTTGCGCAGGGCCCGTTCGTCAAGACGGTGGTCGATCGGGCTGGCAAGCATGACGAGCGCGGCGAGTTCTCCGACGACGACGCCGACCGCCGCCGCGACCGCCGCGCGTCCCACGATGCCGGGCCAGCCCCGGTTGGGCCCGGTGGCGGTTCCGCGGGTCACCGCGCCGACCAGCAGACCGAAGACAAGAGTCAGCGCTGCGATGGCAAGGACCGACCAGCGTGCCGACTCGCTCACCGCCAAGATCGCGACGAGCCAGGCCAACACGGCTCCGAACAACACAACAGCGCCGGCGACGGCGTGGGTGGACCGCTCGTGGCGCTCACCGAGTTCGCGCCAGTGTCCGCCGCCGAGCCAAGTGAACAGCCCCTCCACGCGGGAAAGAGCCGAGCGCTGCTCAGTAAGTTCCTGGGCGCACATCAGACTAAAAACACCTCCAAGCCATCAAGCCTCCCAGGCCACCGCCCGACACATCGAATCAAAGCCCTCAGATGTGGTGTGGTTCACAAGTCGACGGAATTGACGCAGATGACACTGTCGGGTAGCGATCGGGTTTGCTGGTCCTACCAGGTACGTATCTGACGCGAAATTCCTACGACGCGAGCAGATCAGCGAACGTTCTGGCAGGTGACGTGAGACGGTATAAGCCTATGCCGAATCACGATTACGTCACCTACGAAGAGTTTGGACGCAGATTCTTCGAGGTCGCCGTCACCCCCGAGCGTGTCGCCGCCGCCTTTGCCGATATCGCGGGCAGCGAGTTCGCCATGGAGCCGATTGCTCAGGGGCCCGGCGGGATCGCCAAGGTCAGCGCCAACGTCAAAATCCATGAGCCCAGAGTCACGCGGCGCCTGGACGACAGCATCACGTTCGTCATCCACATTCCTTTGTCGATCGATCTGCTGCTCGACCTGCGGCTCGATAAGCAGCGGTTTGTCGTCTCCGGAGATATCGCATTGCGCGCTACGGCGCGAGCCGCCGAGCCGTTGCTGCTGATCGTCGACGTCGCGAAACCACGGCCTTCCGACATTACCGTCAATGTGTCGTCCAAGTCCTTCCGCGGCGAGGTGCTGCGGATCCTGGCTGGCGTTGACGGTGAGATCCGGCGATTCGTCGCGCAATATGTCGCCGCCGAAATCGACGCGCCCCATTCGCAAGCCGCGCAAATCATCGACGTAGCCCACCAGCTGGAACAGGTCTGGCCCTAGGGAGCCACGGGGACGCGTAGGCCCGGCTCTGTCGGGGTACCCAGTCCGAGGTTGTGCGTCAGTCACGTGTTTTGCCGTGCCGGCGGCAACTTTGGTCGTCGTCGGGGGAGGAGCGGACAAACTTTGGCGCGAGTAGACGTTTCGGTGTCGTCGGAGGTGGAGCCGGAGGCCGCTTGGAAGCTGGCTTCCGACCTGCGTCGATTCGACGAGTGGATGACAATTTTCGCCGGGTGGCGCGGGCCGGTTCCGTCAACGATCGAGGAGGGCATCTGCGTTTCGTCGTGCATCAAGGTCAAGGGTTTCCGCAATGTCATTCACTGGACAGTCACCCGTTACGACGAGCCGAAATCAGTTGAGCTGCAAGGTCGCGGTCGCGGTGGAATTCGGCTCGCAGTGGCGATGACCGTCACGGACAACGATCCCGGAACGAGTTTTCATCTCACCGCCGAACTCAAAGGCGGTGTGCTCAGCGGGCCGATCGGAGGGCTGGTCGCCAGAGTCCTCCGATCCGACGTGCAAAAGTCGGTGAACAACCTCGCGGCCTTGCAGTAACCACTACCGCGCCGGGTGGCTGATCATCCATTCCCGTTCCGCTTGGCGAATCCGCCTGCGGTCCATGGCAAGCCAAGCCAAACCGGCCCCGAAGGCCAACAGGGCGACGATTGCAGCAGCAACGCCAGCGCCGGCCTCTCCGAGAGCGAAATTGGTCACGCACACCACGAACGCCAACACAGCTGCCCCGACAACGACGAGCCCGGGCGTTCGCTCCGTATCCTGCACCGATTCATCCATGTGGCGACGAGTGGTCCGATCATGGTCGACAGGGCCGTGCCTCATGGGCGTCTCCTCTGCTGCCGCTTCCGTTCGACCGATTCCTTGGTGCTACCCGGAATGTCGTTTGGACAAACGACATTCGAGGTAACGACGCCGCTCTGGGGCCGGGATGGCTACCGCGTCGGCGGCCCGCTAGGCCGGGTCACGTGGCAGCAACCGGCGCACCGGCCGGGTCTCGATGGCATTGATCGTCAAGGCCCGGCGGCTGATCCGCCAGCCCGCATCGGTCAGCTCGTACTCGTCGTCGTAGCGCAGATGCCACACCACATCGACCACCCCATCCCCGCGCTGGTCCCAGTGGTGCGCGACGCACGCAATGCGCCCTCTGGCGGTGCCCGGCCGTGCGGCCTCGTCGTAGACCTCGCCGATGATTGCGTGCTCTGTACGGGCGACCGTGGCGACGGCGGCGACCGCAGCGGCGATGGCCTCCCGACCGCGATGCGAATGGATCGGCCCCAGCGCTGCCGGCGGCTCAGGCACCGCCAGCTCGGCTGAGGCCGTGAAAAGCTCTACGACAGCGTCGAATTGGCGGTCATCGACGTTGGCCGCATACCGGTGCACCAAATCGCTGAGGGCCGTCCGCTCTTCGGCTGAAAGGGTCATGGCAGACTAAACCGGCTCACGAGCCTAATGACAGCCGTTGTGCACATGCCGACAAGATGTCGGTGGCCTGCTCGATGTCGGTGGTCGGCGGCATGGCCAACACAATCCGGTCGGCGCCCTGATCAATCAGGCTGCCCGCGCGCTCGGCATCGATCTTGGTAACCATGTGGCCCAGTGATACTTCCAGGGCCGCCGGATCGCGGCCCACCGACGACGCCTCTTCACGCATGAGCGCGATCAATGAGGCCAGTTGCGGGCCAGTCACGCCAAGCGGCTGGAAGCCGTCGCCGACGCGTCCCGCGCGGCGCGCGGCCGCTCGACTATGCCCGCCGATGTGAACCGGAAGTCGTTCGCCCGCAACTGGTTTGGGGTAGCACATGACGTTGTCAAAGTTGAAGAACTCGCCGTGGTAAGAGGCACCCTGGGGCTGGTCGGCCCACAACGCCCGCAAGACGGCCAACTGCTCGTCGGCCCGTCTGCCGCGGCTGTCGAACTCGGCACCGCACGCCTCCAGCTCTTCCTTGAGCCATCCCACGCCCACGCACAGCCGCAGTCTTCCACCCGACAACGCATCAACGGTGGCAGCCCGCTTGGCGAGGACCACCGGATGGTGGTTGGGCAGTACCAACACCCCGGTGGCCAGCCCGAGCCTGCTGGTGTGGCCGGCCAGAAACGCGAGCAGATCGAGCGGGTCGGGGATGGGGCAGTCAGCCGCCAGCCCGACACGTCCGGAGCTGTCATAGGGGTAGACACTGTCGTAACGGGTGACCAGGACGGTGTGCTCGACGACGACGATCGATTCGAACCCGCACAATTCGAGGTGGCCCGCGAAGGCCACCATCCAATCGGGGTCCGCGGTGACACCGTCGCCAACCGGGGCCACGACTGAGACCTTCATGGCTTTTGAAGCTAACAGGTCGCGCTTTCGACAGTCGCAGGCGCGATCGCAGCACGCATAGCCTCGGCCAGCTTGGCGGCCCGACGATCGGTGAACACGTCCTCGAGCGTCACCTGGCGGCCGTCTGGACCGGTGAGCGGAACTCGCCAGTTGGGGTATTCGTCGGTGGTGCCGGGCTGATTCTGGGTCCGACGGTCACCAACCGCGTCGGTCAGCGCCACGCCCAATAACCGCGACGGCGTCCGGCCCAGATACCGATATAGAGCGAGAACGATCAGCTCTGGGTCGTCCTCGCCATCTTCGAGCAACCCAACCCGGCGCAACTCGGCCATCCACGCCGCCAGCTCGGCCCGGTCGGACTCGAGCTCTTCCTCGACGGGCCGGGTCAACAATCCCAGGGACTCGCGCAGCCGCACATGGTCACCCGCCAGATAGCCGGCAGTCGGCGGCAGATCGTGGGTGGTGACCGAGGACAGGCAGTACTCCCGCCAGCGCTCGGCGGGCAGTGGACCGCCATTTCCGTCGCGGTCCAGCTCGAACCAGAGGATCGAGGTGCCCAGCAAGCCGCGTAACAGAAGGTAATCGCGCACCCATGGTTCGACCGTGCCGAGATCCTCGCCGACGACGACCGCACCGGCCCGATGTGCTTCCAGGGCGACGATGCCGATCATCGCTTCATGGTCGTAGCGCACATAGGTGCCCTGGGTGGGCGGCGCGCCCTTCGGGATCCACCAGAGCCGGAACAATCCGATGATGTGGTCGATCCGTACACCGCCGGCATGCCGCAGCACCGCACGGATCAATGCGCGAAAAGGCAGATACTCGTCCTCATCCAGCCGGTCGGGTCGCCACGGCGGCTGGGACCAGTCTTGGCCGAGTTGATTGAACTCGTCCGGTGGCGCACCCGCGGTCACGCCCAGTGCCAGCACATCCTGCAGGGCCCAGGCGTCGGCGCCATTGGGATGCACGCCGACGGCCAGGTCGTGCATGACGCCTAACGACATTCCGGCCCGAATTGCCTGCGACTGCGCCGAGGCGAGTTGCTCGTCGAGTTGCCACTGCAACCACCGATAGAAATCGACACCGTCCGAATGCTTTTCGACGAAGCCGGCGACACCGGAAGCGTCGGGATGCTGTAGCGACTCCGGCCAGGAATGCCAGTCGCCGCCGTATTTTTCGGCCAGCGCACACCAGGTGGCGAAGTCGTCGAGCGCGCGGCCCTCACGGTTGCGAAAGGCGGCGTAGGACAGCTCACGGCCCGCCGACCGCGGTACCCGATGCAGCAGCTTGAGCGCCGCCCGCTTCGCCGCCCACGCGCTGTCGCGGTCGATGGCGTCGCGTCGGCCGGCGCGATGTTGGACTTCTGAGCGCAGCCGCCGCACCCGGCTGCGCTTGGGCAGGTCGGCGAACTCAGGGATCGCTTCAACGCGAAGATAAATCGCGTTGACGAAACGCCGCGATGTCGGCAGATAGGGCGACGGCTCCATAGGGCTCGCCGGACCAGAAGGCGCTGCCGCGTGCAGCGGATTGACTAATAGATAGTCGGCGCCATGGCGGGACGCCGACCATACCGCGAGGTCAGTCAGATCAGTCAGATCGCCGAGCCCCCACGACTGTCGGGACCGCACGCTGTAGAGCTGAGCGGCCAGACCCCACGCTCGGCGGGCGCCAAGCTGCTCCGGCAGCCCGAGCCAATCCGGCGTCATGATCAGCGCGGTGCTGGTCTCAGAGTCGCCGGAACGCAGATGCACCCGGTGATAGCCCAGCGGCAGGTCAGTGGGCAAGACGAAGCTGGCCTCACCGACCCAGCGGCCGTCCAGATTGAACGGCGGGGTGAAGTTGTCAGCCTGTTGGACCCCGCCGCGCACCGTGCCGTCCTCGAGCTGCAACCACACCTCGGCGGGATCACCGTGGGTCACATGGACCCAAAACCGCGTCTGCTCACCGGTGCGCCCGACGATGGTCGCCGGCAGCTGACGTGCCCAATACGACCGCAATTTCGCGGTCAGGGCCACGTTGCGCTCCTGCTCGGTGCTGGCCGCCACGCCGAGGGCGGCCAACACAGCCACCAGCGTGGTCTCCGAGACCCGCACCCGCTGGCCGGTCCAGTCCTCGTACTCGGTCGCGATGCCGTATCTCCTGGCAAGTTCGACCAGCGAGGGCGCGAGCTCAGTCATACCGCCCATCTTGCTGCCAGGATTCGCCGGACGACGACTCGGCCCGGACGGGGTCACCGCTCGTTTTGCTAGACGGTGGTCTCCCTTTCCTTATATTTCGTAGCTCGGCAATGTGTTCGCTTAAGGCGGACGTTCAACAGGACGAGTCGGCCATCCACCACTACGATGCCCTGAGGAGGCACAAAGAATCCGGCCGGGGGATCCGTGGGGAAAACAGAAAAGTGCCAGCTCAATGGCGTCTGGCGCTGCTGCCGCCATTGGCAACTCTGGCGAGGTGAAAACGGCCGGATCCATGCACGTAAAGAGATGTAAGAGTGAACGCGTTCGGCGCCGCGTGGCGAGGTCCCTACGGGTGCCTTACGGTTGTCGATGTAATTCGCGCGATGGACAATATCCAGGCGTTCTAGCAGACCGGATGGTGAATTAACGTGGCGGAAGAGAGTCGCGGGCAACGCGGGTCGGGGTACGGCCTCGGGTTGTCGACGCGGACGCAGGTGACCGGCTATCAGTTCCTTGCTCGCCGAACCGCAATGGCACTAACCCGGTGGCGCGTCCGCATGGAGGTCGAGCCAGGACGGCGTCAGACCTTGTCCTTGGTGGCATCGGTTTCGGCAGCGCTGGTGATCTGCCTGGGCGCGCTGTTGTACTCGTTCATCAGCCCGGCCGGCCAGGTAGGGGATTCGCCGATCATCGCCGACCGCGACTCCGGCGCGCTGTACGTCCGTGTGGGTGACAAACTGTACCCTGCGCTGAATTTGGCATCGGCGCGCCTGATCACCGGGCGGCCGGACAACCCGCACCTCGTTAAGTCAGGCCAAATCGCCAACCTGCCGCGCGGTCCGCTGGTGGGCATCCCGGGCGCACCGTCGAGTTTCCACCCCACGAGTCCGGCCACGTCGTCGTGGCTGGTGTGCGACACCGTGGCCGGCTCGACCGGCGTCGGGGCGCCATCCGGGGTGACGGTGACCGTGATCGACGGCACTCCGGACCTGAGCAACCACCGCAAGACACTGACCGGGTCGGATGCCGTGGTCTTGAGCTACGGCGGGGACCCCTGGGTGATCCGAGACGGACGGCGCTCCCGGATCGACGCGATGAACCGATCGGTGTTGCTACCGCTGGGGCTGACACCAGAGCAAGTCAGTATGGCAAAGCCCATGAGCCGCGCCTTGTTCGACGCGTTGCCGGTGGGGCCCGAACTGACGGTGCCGCAGGTGCAGAACGCGGGCGCTGCGGCGTCATTCCCGGGGGCGCCCGGCCCGGTGGGCACGGTGATCGTCACACCTCAAATCAGTGGGCCACAGCAGTATTCATTGGTGTTGGCCGATGGCGTGCAGACGCTGCCACCGTTGGTGGCCCAGATCCTGCAGAATGCCGGACCGGGCAACACCAAACCGGTGACCGTAGAACCGTCCGCGTTGGCGAAGATGCCGGTGGTCAACAAGCTGGATCTGTCCTCCTACCCGGACGCCCCGTTGAACGTGGCGGATATCCGCGAGAACCCGGCGACCTGCTGGTGGTGGCAGAAGACCTCCGGTGAAAACCGGGCCCGCGTCCAGGTCGTGTCCGGGGCGACCATTCCGGTCGCGTCGAAAGACACGAGCAAGGTGGTATCGCTGGTTAAGGCCGACACGACCGGCCGCGAAGCGGATGAGGTCTACTTCGGCCCTGACTATTCGAACTTCGTGGCCGTCACCGGCAACGATCCCGGCGCCAAGACGACGGAATCGCTGTGGTGGCTGACGGATGCGGGCGCCCGATTCGGGGTCGACGACACACGCGATGTACGAGAGGCGTTGGGTTTGAAAACCAAACCGAGCCTGGCGCCGTGGGTGGCGCTGCGGCTGCTTCCACAAGGTCCGACCTTGTCACGAGCGGATGCGCTGGTGGAGCACGACACCCTACCGATGGATATGTCCCCTGCAGAGTTGGCGGTACCTAAGTGAAACGTGGATTTGCGCGGCCGACACCGGAGAAGCCCCCGGTAATCAAGCCGGAGAACATCGTCCTTCCGACGCCGTTGAGCATTCCGCCGCCGGAAGGCAAGCCCTGGTGGCTGATCGTGGTCGGCGTCGTGGTCGTCGGCCTACTGATCGGCATGGTCGCCATGACCTTCGCCAGCGGCTCACACGTGTTCGGAGGAGCCGGCTCGATCTTCCCGATCTTCATGATCGGTGGCGTCGCGATGATGATGTTCGGCGGCCGGTTCGGCGGTCAGCAGCAGATGAGCCGGCCCAAATTGGACGCGATGCGCGCCCAGTTCATGTTGATGCTGGACATGCTGCGCGAGACCGCCCACGAGTCCGCCGACAGCATGGACTCCAACTACCGGTGGTTCCATCCGGCGCCCACCACGCTGGCCGCTGGCGTGGGATCGTCGCGCATGTGGGAACGCAAGCCCGACGGTAAGGACCTCAACTTCGGTGTCGTCCGAATCGGCGTCGGCATGACGCGCCCCGAGGTGACCTGGGGTGAGCCCCAGAACATGCCGACCGACATCGAGCTGGAGCCGGTAACGGGTAAGGCGCTTCAGGAATTCGGGCGCTATCAAAGCGTCGTTTACAACTTGCCCAAGATGATTTCGCTGCTGGTCGAACCCTGGTATGCGCTCGTCGGAGAGCGCGAGCAGGTCTTGGGATTGATGCGGGCCATCGTCTGCCAGCTGACGTTCTCGCACGGTCCCGACCACGTGCAGATGGTTGTGGTCAGTTCGGATTTGGACGAATGGGACTGGGTGAAGTGGCTTCCGCACTTCGGTGATCCGCGGCGTCATGACGCGGCGGGGAACGCGCGGATGGTCTACAGCTCGGTGCGTGAGTTTGCTGCTGAACAAGCCGAATTATTCGCCGGCCGTGGGTCTTTCACTCCTCGGCATGCCAGTTCCTCGGCGCAAACCCCGACGCCTCACACCGTGATCATCGCCGATGCCGCTGATCCCCAATGGGAGTACGTGATCAGCGCCGAAGGTGTCGACGGGGTGACGTTCTTCGACTTGACCGGCTCTTCGATGTGGACATCTGTCCCGGAGCGAACATTGCGGTTCGACAAGATGGGCGTGATCGAGGCGCTACCCCGCGACCGCGACACCTGGATGGTGATCGACGAGAAGCCCTGGTTTTTCGCTCTCACCGACCAGCTCAGCATCGCGGAGGCAGAGGAATTCGCGCAGAACCTGGCGCGCTGGCGGCTCGCCGAAGCCTATGAAGAGATCGGTCAGCGTGTAGCTCACATTGGCGCCCGAGACATCATGGCCTACTACGGAATTGACGATCCGGGCTCGATCGACTTCGAGGCGCTGTGGGGCAGCCGCACCGACACGATGGGCCGGTCGCGGTTGCGGGCGCCGTTCGGTAACCGCTCCGACAACGGCGAGCTGCTGTTTTTGGACATGAAGTCGCTGGACGAAGGCGGCGATGGTCCGCACGGAGTCATGTCGGGAACGACAGGTTCGGGTAAGTCGACGCTGGTGCGAACCGTGATCGAATCGCTGATGCTCAGCCACCCGCCGGAGGAACTGCAGTTCGTGTTGGCCGACCTCAAGGGTGGGTCGGCGGTTAAGCCGTTCGCCGGGGTACCGCACGTGTCGCGGATCATCACCGACCTGGAAGAAGACCAGGCGCTGATGGAGCGCTTCCTCGACGCGCTGTGGGGTGAAATCGCCCGTCGCAAAGCGATATGTGACAGCGCCGGTGTCGACGACGCCAAGGAGTACAACTCGGTGCGGTCCAGGATGCGGGCACGCGGCCAGGACATGCCATCGCTGCCGATGCTCGTGGTGGTCATCGACGAGTTCTACGAATGGTTCCGCATCATGCCGACGGCGGTCGACGTTCTTGACTCGATCGGCCGGCAGGGCCGCGCCTACTGGATTCACCTGATGATGGCGTCGCAGAC
The DNA here is from genome assembly GCA_963730415.1 of uncultured Actinomycetota bacterium. Lineage (GTDB taxonomy): Bacteria > Actinomycetota > Actinomycetes > Mycobacteriales > Mycobacteriaceae > Mycobacterium. The sequence continues at coordinate 151,451 of CAVSSC010000043.1, forward strand.
CATTGAAAGCCGAGCTGAAAAACTCATGGAGAACATGGGTTACCGGTTGGTGCTGAAAGCGCGTACCGCCGGGGCGGCACAGGCGGCCGGTGTGCCGAATGCGGTGAACCTGCCGGCCCAGGCAGGTCTGGGCTACTTCCGTCGCAGCCTGGAAGATATCGTCCGATTCCAGGCCGAATTTCTTTGGCGCGACTACTTCCCCCGCGGGCTTACCGATGACGGCGACGAAGCGCCGGCGTTGGTGCACAGCATCGACTACGTTCGCCCGCAATTGTTTACCAACTCGTTCACCCCGCTTGAGGTCAGCGTCGGCGGACCGGATGTCACCAACCCGGCCATCGAGTCGAATGGCGAGGCGCTCGAGGCGGGGGACGCCGCGGGCGAGGAGGAAGACGTAGAAGGGATCAGGACACCGAAGGTCGGCACGGTGATCATTGATCAGCTGCGCAGGATCCCGTTCGAGCCCTACCGGTTGTGGCAGCCGCCGCTGAACCAGCCCGTCGCCATCGACGAGTTGGTCGATCGGTTCCTCGGGCACTCGTGGCAGCAGGACTACGGTTCCGCGAAGGATCTGGTGTTCCCGATCGGGATCATTGACCGCCCGTTCAAGCATGACCAGCCGCCGTGGACGGTCGACACCTCGGGGCCTGGCGCCAACGTGCTGATTCTGGGCGCCGGTGGTTCGGGCAAAACCACGGCGTTGCAGACCCTGATCTGCTCGGCCGCACTGACCCACACGCCGCAGCAGGTCCAGTTCTACTGCCTGGCCTACAGCAGCACCGCGTTGACCACGGTCGCCCGTTTGCCCCACGTGGGTGAGGTGGCCGGTCCGACCGACCCCTACGGTGTACGTCGTACGGTGGCCGAACTGCTGGCGTTGGTGCGCGAGCGCAAACGCAGCTTCCTCGAATACGGAATCGCCTCGATGGAAGTGTTCCGGCGGCGCAAGTTCGGCGGTGAGCCCGGTCCGGTACCCAATGATGGGTTCGGCGACGTCTACCTGGTGGTTGACAACTACCGGGCATTGGCCGAAGAAAACGAGGTGCTGATCGAGCAGGTGAACGTGATCATCAACCAGGGCCCCTCGTTCGGGGTGCACGTGGTGGTCACCGCCGATCGCGAATCGGAGCTGCGGCCACCGGTGCGCAGCGGTTTCGGCTCCCGGGTCGAGTTGCGACTGGCTGCCGTGGAAGACGCCAAGCTGGTGCGTTCCCGATTCGCCAAGGATGTTCCGGTGAAGCCGGGCCGCGGCATGGTCGCGGTCAACTACGTCCGACTCGACTCCGACCCGCAGGCTGGTCTGCACACGTTGGTGGCCCGGCCCGCGCTGGCCAGCACACCCCGCAAGGTGTTCGAGTCCGACAGCATCGTCGAAGCGGTCAGTCGGCTCGCGAGCGGCCAGGCCACGCCGGTGCGCCGGTTGCCAGCGACGTTCGGCGTGGAACAACTTCGGGAGCTGGCTGCACGAGACACCCGTCAGGGGGTTGGTGCGGGCGGAATCACCTGGGCGATTTCGGAATTGGACTTGGCGCCGGTCTATCTCAATTTCGCCGAGAATGCGCACTTGATGGTGACCGGCCGTCGCGAATGTGGGCGTACCACCGCGCTGGCCACCATCATGTCCGAAATCGGCCGGCTGTACGCACCAGGAGCCAGCAGCGCACCGACGCCCCCAGCGGGGCAGCCCTCGGCCCAAGTATGGCTGGTGGACCCGCGCCGTCAGCTGCTGACTGCTCTCGGCTCCGATTATGTGGAGAAGTTCGCCTACAACCTCGACGGCGTACAGGCGATGATGGGTGAACTGGCTGCGGTCTTGGCCGGCCGCGAGCCGCCGCCCGGTTTGTCCGCGGAAGAGTTGTTGTCGCGGTCGTGGTGGAGCGGCCCGGAGATCTTCTTGATCGTCGACGACATCCAGCAGCTACCAGCAGGTTTCGATTCACCGCTGCATAAGGCCGCTCCATGGGTGACCAGGGCTGCGGATGTCGGCCTGCACGTGATCGTCACGCGTACGTTCGGCGGCTGGTCTTCGGCGGGCAGCGACCCGCTGTTGCGGGCGCTCGCCCAGGCGAATGCGCCATTGCTGGTGATGGACGCCGACCCCGACGAGGGCTTCATCCGCGGCAAGATGAAGGGTGGTCCGCTGCCCCGTGGTCGAGGCCTGTTGATGGCCGAGGACACCGGTGTGTTCGTACAGGTGGCAGCGACCGAATTGCGCAAGTAGGTAGGACGGCTGCCGCTGCGCTGGGGTGACTCGATCAGCCCCAGTGCAGCGGCAATGCCTTGAGCGCGAAGGTCTTTGACGGGAACTTGATCTCAGGGGCGTAACCCGGAGGCAATTCGAAGTCGGGAATCTGCTTGAGCCATTCTCCGACGATCACCGTCAGTTCTATCCGCGCCAGGTGAGAACCCAGACAGCGGTGGGGTCCGCCGCCAAATCCCCAGTGCCGGTGCACCTTTCCGTCCATGACCAGCTCATCGGTGGACATGGCGTCGCTGCCGTCACGGTTGACCGCGGCCATGCACAACCGCACCGGTGTGCCTGGCGGCAGCGTCATGCCGCCGACCTCGACGAATTCGGTGGTCACCCGGGGCGCCACCGGCGCCGACGGCTCCAGCCGAACGATCTCTTCGATGAAAACCCTGATCTGTTTGGGATTATCGCGAAGCTCGCTGCGCAGCTGCGGTCTGCGCGCCAATTCGAATAAGGAAAATCCGATCGCCGCGGTCACCGTGTCCAGACCGGCCAGGATCAACAAGTGGCTCATGCCGAGCAACTCGAGATCACTGAACTCGCCCGGGCCCGTCATCACCCGCGACAACATGTCAGAACCCGGGTTTTGCCGGCGCTGCTGGATCGCGTCGGCCAGATACGCCAACAGCTCGTGGCCCTGGTCGAGGTCGGCCTTGGTGAGATAGGGCTTGTCGGCGACGACGGCGTCTTTCCAGGCGATCACACGATCGAGATCCTCCATCGGCAGACCGTAGAGGTCCATGAACACCTGAAAGGGATACCGGCGCGCGAAATCTGCCATCGCTTCGCACTCGCCCCGGCCGGCCAGGGCAGCGATCATGCCAGTGGCGTGGCGCTCCAGCACCGGACGGGACTTACTCAATGCGTGCGGGCTGAAATACGGTTGCAGGATTTTGCGGTAGCGGGTGTGCTGCGGCGGGTCAAAAGCCAGCGGCACCACCGGCAATGGGCTGCCGGGGGGCTGAAGCACCGTCGACGAGAACACCTTGGGGTTGCGCAGCGCAGCCAGCACATCCTCGCGACGCGTTATGTAGTAGTGGCCGTTCATGAACACCACCGGCCCGGCGTCCCGCAACGTCGTCCACCCGACGCCTCGGTCCTCGGCCATCGGTAACTTCTCGTAGTCGAGCCGCGGTAGGTAGAACGTGCCTGGCTGACCTTCGCCAAGAGTGCTCATGCGCTCTGATCTCCGCTTGTCTGTCTTTTTGTTCGGTAACCCGGCGCGACCACGCCGCGGTCGGAACTTTGTCGGCACCGAGTTTCTGGTGGCACACCAATATCGCATGTGCGGCAAAGGGACACGAATCCGACTGCCCGAGCTAATGCGAGGTTTACGGCGGCCGGCGTCGGTCGGCAACCATCTTCTACACTTTACCGACCGACTAATCTACGTATCGATTCGTTAACTGCGATCTTGCTTATTCTGCAGAGCCGCCTAGGGAGGAAACCTTGTGAGGGTTCGTCTCGAAAAGTCGAAATGCGTGGGCCATGCCCAGTGCTACGCCGTCGATCCAGACCTGTTCCCAATTGACGACTCGGGCTATTCCATCCTCGAAGAGCGCGAGGTGAGGCCCGAAGATGTGCAGTTGACTCGAGACGGCGTGGCTTCCTGCCCGGAAATGGCGCTGATTATCGAAGAGGACTGACGGCGCAACGGTGCACGCGGATTAGTGAGCCTCGCGGGTGGTCGTTCAGCTGAGCCTATAAGCGAACCACGAATGAACAATCGGTTGCCATGAATGAACAGCAGTCAACGGGGAATGAACAGTGCCTGGCCTGGAATGAACAGTTGGCATCCCCTGTCGGTGTGTCCCGGGTAACGAACTAATCTCATTGGCGAGCGACAGTTCGGGGACACGCGAGCTGTCGCTCGGTTGCTGACAGTGGGGGATTGATCGAGGCGAATGTGCATGTTGTTCCTGACCAGACGGCCGAGAATCGTGGTGGCAGATCACATCTGGACGCAGCGAATGGGATCGGCAGCATGCGCCGGCCAGCCCCGAATGGGGTGGCCGACCGAAACGTCTGAGTCAGTAACTCCCATGGGGTCAGCGACCGAAAGGTGGCGATTGCTTACCAGGTCGTGACCACGGCCACCACTGATTCCTATGTGACCGCCGAGATCGCCAGCGATCACGGCCAACTGAGGAGGACACGGTGTTTGACTTCGGGGCGTTACAGCCCGAAATCAATTCCGGTCGCATATATGCGGGTCCGGGGTCGGGGCCGATGATGGTTGCCGCGGCGGCCTGGGATGTGCTTGCGGCGGAATTGGGCACGGCGGCAAGCGGTTACAGCTCGGCGATTGACGAGCTGACCAGCGGGCCGTGGGTGGGGCCCGCGTCGGCGTCGATGGTGTCGGCGATCACGCCGTACGTGGGCTGGCTGAGTGCGCTCGGCGGCCAGGCTGAGGAGGCCGCCGGGCAGGCCCGTGCGGCCGCCGCTGCCTTTGAGGCCGCGTTTGCGATGACGGTGCCCCCGCCGGTGATCGCGGAAAACCGGATTTTGTTGATGACGCTGATTGCGACCAATTTCTTCGGGCAGAACACTCCCGCGATCGCGGCCACCGAGGCCCAGTACATGGAGATGTGGGCCCAGGACGCCGGGGCCATGTACGGCTATGCCGCTTCGTCGGCGACCGCTTCGCAATTCACACCATTCACGGCGCCGCCCCATACCACCACCCCGGACGGGGAATCCAGCCAGTTCGCTGCGGTCACCCAAGCCACCGCCGAGCCGGCCGGCAACACCGCGCAGACCGCAGCGAACGCGACCTCACAGCTGGCCTCCGCACCGCTGGCTACCGCCGCGCCGCAAACGGCGCAGCAGGTCTCGGCGGCGGCTACTACATCCAGCACCGCGTTACAAGAATTTACCCCGACTAACCCCACCTGGTGGGAGCTTAACTCCTCTAACTACAGCACGGTCATCAAACAAACCCTGCAGGCGTACTTCGGGGTGGGCATCGGAAACTTCGGCTGGTCGATCGGGCAGCAGTTGACCTCCGGTCCCGGAGGTACCACGGCCGGTGCCGGTGGTGCCTGGTTCCCGACACCTCAGTTTGCGCACTTGGGCCTCGGCAATGTTGGCGGCAACTTTGGCAACTTTGGCGGTGGAGCGGTGTCTGCGGGCGCCGGCCAGGCCGCCCGGGTAGGAATGCTGTCGGTCCCGCAGCAGTGGGCCACGCTGACGTCGGCGGTAAGCCCGGCGACCGCCGCCGAGGTGGAGGGCACTCCTCCGGTCCAGGCCGTTGGCGCCGCGACAGGTGCTCCGGGCAATGCCCTGCTGCGCGGGGTGCCACCGGGGGCCGTAGGTCGGCGTACCGGCGCCGGTTATGTCAACAAATACGGGTTTCGCTACAGCGTGCTGACGCGCCCGCCGTCGGCCGGATAAAGGAAAGCTCCGGATGAACAAGAGTTGTCCACCAATGAAATCTTGGCGCCCGGGCGGAGCGGCCCAACGCGATCCATTTAGTCTCAGCAGCAAACCGCTGCCTGAAGGCTATCGAGTCTGAGGGTCGAGGAGGAATCTAGATGTCGTTTGTGACTACGCAGCCGGAGGCGCTGGCCGCGGCAGCGGGCAGTTTGCAAAGCATTGGCCCAACGCTGAACGCGCATAATGCTGGCGCGGCGGCCCCAACGACGGGGGTAGTGCCGGCCGCTGCCGACGAGGTGTGGCGCTGAGCGGCGCAGTTCGCCGCGCACGCGCAGATGTATCAGGCCGTCAGCGCTCAGGCGGCGGCGATTCACGAAATGTTCGTCAATACCTTGAGCATGAGCTCGGGGTCGTATGCGGTGACTGAGGCGGCCAACGCGGCCGCGACGGGTTAAGGAGTCAATGATGTTGGATTTCGGGGCGTTAAGGCCGGAGATCAACTCGGCGCGGATGTATGCGGGTCCGGGGTCGGGGTCGTTGATGGCTGCGGCATCGGCGTGGAATGGGCTGGCGGCGGAGTTGAATGCGGCGGCGCTGAGCTATGACAAGGTGATCACCGCACTCAGTAGCGAGGAGTGGTTGGGGCCGGCGTCGGCGTCGATGGCCGCAGCGGTGCAGCCGTATGTGTCGTGGATGACCACGACGGCGGCCCAGGCCGAGCAGGCGGCCATGCAAGCGCGCGCGGCTGCGGCCGCCTACGAGACGGCGCTGGCTGCCACGGTGCCTCCGCCGCTGGTGGCAGCCAACCGCGCCCAGGTGACGCAGCTGAGGGCGACCAACGTGTTGGGGCAAAACACCCCGGCGATCGCGCAGCTGGAGGCCCAGTACGGCGAGTATTGGGCCCAGGACGCCACCGCGATGTACAGCTATGCGGGTCAGTCGGCGACGGCGACCAAGGTGACGCAGTTTCGCGAGGCACCACAGATAACCAACGACCCCGCCCAGACCGCCCAGACCAGCGCGGTCGCCAACGCGACAGGCAACACCGCGGCGAGCAACGCACAGTCCACGCTGTCGCAGGTGGTCACCTCGACCCCCCAAACGCTGCAGGCCGCGGCGACGCCGGCCGCGACGTCCAGCCCGCCCACCAGTTCGTACGGTCCACTCTGGTACCTGTTGACCGGACAGACCCTCCTCCCCACCAGCCTTGGTCAGCTGTTGAACGGGTACAGCCCGTTCTCGGGTTTCTTCTATAACACCGAGGGTCTGCCGTACTTCAGTGTCGGTATGGGCAACTTCGGCGTGCAGATGGCCAAGACCCTGGGCATGCTCGGCGGCGCGGCGCCGGCGGCCGCCAAGGCACTCCCAGGCCTGGGCGGGCTGGGCGGTCTGCTCGGCGGTGGTGCCGGCGCTGTTCACCCCGCGGCGGCTTTAGGCAACGCGGCCTCCATCGGCGGCAAGTTGTCGGTGCCGGTCGCTTGGTCCGGGGCGCCGGCCGCACCGGTGCTCGGCCATGCGGCCGTGCCGGTCAGCAGCATCAGCGCCGCGCCGGAGGCCGCCGGCGGACCCGGCAACCTGCTCGGCGGCATGCCACTGGCCGGTATGGGCGCCGGCGGGCACGGCGGTGCCGGTCCTCGATACGGCTTCAAACCCACCGTCATGGCCCGACCACCCTTCGCCGGATAGCGTCAAACTCCACCTCGACACGTCTGATTGGACGGCCCTTACCGGCCGGCGGTCGCGTCGCTCACTGGCTCGTCAGTGCTGCGGCGGTCCGGCAGCAGTTCTGGGGAGAATTGCCACGCGCCACCGTTGCGGCGAACGTCGTGACGGCCTTATCTGCGACCGGATTTTTATCCCGCGCCGTGGTTTTCGGCTCCCCAGGACTGCCCAGGATCGGACCGCCGTGCCGGGACCGCCGCCGTCGGCGGACCGCATTATCGCCGTGTTCCCGCTGGTAATAGCAGCGCCGACGAGACGCACCCGACCGCTGGCCGGATCGTGCATCTATGCCGGGACGCCGCTCGGGGACCGGTAGCCGCCCGCGGGTGGTCGCGTCGCGGGGCGGCGACGGGGCATTGCGGCGATTTAGCCTTCGCAAGCGAGCAAATGCTCGAGGTCATCGATGAAGACCACTTGCGGGGAAACACATGTCGTTCGAGCCCGACGCTTCATAGTCCATGGACTTCGGGGCGCTATCTCCGGAGATCAACTCCGCGCGCATGTATACAGGTCCCGGGTCGGGGCCGATGATGGCCGCGGCCGCGGCCTGGGATCGCCTGGGGGCCGAGCTGGGCTCGGTCGCGAGCGGCTACGCGTCGGTGATTTCGGAGCTGATCAGCGGGCCATGGGTAGGGCCTGCCTCGACCTCGATGGTGTCGGCTGTCACGCCGTACGTGAGCTGGCTCAGTGCGCTCGCTGCCCAGGCTGAGGAGACCGCCGGTCAGGCCCGGGCGGCCGGCGCGGCCTTTGAGGCCGCATTTGCGATGACGGTGCCCCCGCCGGTGATCGCGACCAACAGGGCTTTGCTGGCGACGCTGATCGCGACCAACTTCTTCGGGCAGAACACTCCCGCGATCGCGGCCACCGAGGCCCAGTACATGGAGATGTGGGCCCAGGACGCCACGGCGATGTACGGCTACGCGGCCTCGTCGGCGATCGCTTCGCAGCTGACCCGGTTCACGTCACCGCCCGATATGACCACCCCAGACGGAGACGCCAACCAGTTCGCGACGGTCGCCCACGTCGCCACCACGCCGGCCGGCAACACCGCGCAGACCGCAGCGAACACCACCGCGCAGCTGGCTACTGCTGCGCCGCAAGCGGCGCAGCAGGTCTCGGCGGCGGCTGGGTTATCCACTACATCCGGCACCACGCTCCAAGACTTGTTCCCTAGCCCGACTAACTGGTGGTCGCTTACTCCCGGTGACTACACCGCGGTCATCAGACAAACCCTGCAGGCGTACTTCGGGGTGGGCATAGCAAACTTTGGTTGGTCGATCGGGCAGCAGTTGACGTCCGGCCCCGGAGGTGCCACGGCCGGTGCGGGTGGTGCCTGGTTCCCGACGCCGCAATTTGCGCACTTGGGCCTGGGGAATCTCGGCGGCGTCGGCAATATTGGCGGCGCAGCGGTGTCGGCGGGTGCGGGCCAGGCCGCCCGGGTCGGGGTGTTGTCCGTGCCGCAGCAGTGGGCCACGTTGACCTCGGCGGTAAGCCCCGCGGCCGCCGCCGGGGTGGAGGGTGCTCCGGTCCAGGCCACCGGCGCCGCGACGGGTGCACCGGGCAATGCCCTGCTGCGCGGAGTGCCGACGGGGGCCATAGGCCGGCGAACCGGCGCTGCCGGCTACGTCAACAAATACGGGTTTCGCTACAGCGTGCTGACGCGCCCGCCGTCGGCCGGATAACGACGAGAAATCGGCATGCGCCCACTCGCCTTTATCCGCGACCGGATTTTATCCCCGGGCGGGATACGTGTGGCCCCAGCTACGACGACATCACGGCGTCTCACGCCCGGCCCGCTGACCGTCGACAAGGCAGGCCATCGAGCTCTCGTTGCAGGTCGGGGCCAACAAGTAGCCAATCAGCCAACGCTGGGCCACCCCCTCGCTGTTCGACTGTGGCAACCCCAGCCGAGAGGTGCTCGCGCTCGGTGATCGCGGGTGTCAACGACCGGAGGCTGGCCTCGAGCGCACTAATCTCACTCACTACTCGAGCGTCGACGGGTTAAGGGGTCAATGGTGTTGGATTTCGGGGCGTTATCGCCGGACGTCAACTCGGCGCGGATGTATGCGGGTCCGGGGTCGGGGTCGTTGATGGCTGCGGCATCGGCGTGGAATGGGCTGGCGGCGGAGTTGAATGCGGCGGCGCTGAGCTATGACAAGGTGATCACCGCACTCAGTAGCGAGGAGTGGTTGGGGCCGGCGTCGGCGTCGATGGCCGCAGCGGTGCAACCGTATGTGTCGTGGATGACCACGACGGCGGCCCAGGCCGAGCAGGCCGCCACCCAAGCACAGGCGGCTGCGGCCGCCTACGAGACGGCGCTGGCTGCCACGGTGCCCCCGCCGCTGGTGGCAGCCAACCAGGCTCAGGTGACGCAGCTGAGGGCGACCAACGTGTTGGGGCAAAACACCCCGGCGATCGCGCAGCTGGAGGCCCAGTACGGCGAGTATTGGGCCCAGGACGCCACCGCGATGTACAGCTATGCGGGTCAGTCGGCGACGGCGACCAAGGTAACGCAGTTTCGCGAGGCACCACAGATAACCAACGACCCCGCCCAGACCGCCCAGACCAGCGCGGTCGCCAACGCGACAGGCAACACCGCGGCGGGCAACGCACAATCCACGCTGTCGCAGGTGGTCACCTCGACCCCCAATACGCTGCAGGCCGCGGCGACGCCGGCCGCGACGTCCGGCCCGCCCACCAGTTCGTACGGTCCACTCTGGTACCTGTTGACCGGACAGACGCTTCTCCCCACAAGCCTTGGTCAGCTGTTGAACGGGTACAGCCCGTTCGCCGGTTTCTTCTATAACACCGAGGGTCTGCCGTACTTCAGTGTCGGTATGGGCAACTTCGGTGTGCAGATGGCCAAGACCCTGGGCGTGCTCGGTGGCGCGGCGCCGGCCGCCGCCAAGGCACTCCCAGGCCTGGGCGGGCTGGGCGGTCTGCTCGGCGGTGGTGCCGGCGCTGTTCACCCGGCGGCGGCTTTAGGCAACGCGGCCTCCATCGGCGGCAAGTTGTCGGTGCCCGTGGCATGGTCCGGGGCGCCATCCGCGCTGCCGACGCTTGGGCATGCGGCCGTGCCGGTCAGCAGCATCAGCGCCGCGCCCGAGGCCGCCGGCGGACCCGGCAACCTGCTCGGCGGTATGCCACTGGCCGGTATGGGCGCCGGCGGGCACGGCGGTGCCGGTCCCCGATACGGCTTCAAACCCACCGTCATGGCCCGACCACCGTTTGCCGGATAACCACCCGCCCGGTCGCCGAGCCGCTGCCGACATCGGCCAGACAACCACCCGCGTAAGCAACGGCACGAGTCTCGGTTGGCCGCAGTTGCTACCGGCAACCGTCGTGGAGCAGCTCACCAACGCCCTTACCACGTTGAAATGGTCGAAAGCACTCTTCAGTGCCCCTTTGTGTCAATAGGACCACTGGTTGCTGACCGTGCCGAGGGAGTTAATCGGCAACGAGATTTTATCGTGGCTGCTGTACCACAGAGCATTGCGATACGTCTACCAGCAACTTCAGGACCGCGATGTTTGCCGTTTGCTGTGACCGTCCTGTGAAGACCAACGATCTAGGTCGGACCCTGTTACTGTGACGTTATCGTTACCAAAAATGAATTCGTCGTACCGTCACGTGAACAGTTGCTAACAGGCGGCTTCCGAAGCAGCTTCAGGGGACGCCGTCATCTACTGTTTGCTGAGTCGGGGATCCATCTAGGAGGGAGTCAAGTATGTCGTTCGTGACCACAAACTGTGACGCCATGGCTGCGGCGGCCGGAAGCTTGCAGGCTATCGGCTCGGCCATGAGCGCCCAGAACGCGGCTGCTGCGGCCCCAACGACGGGGGTAGTGCCCGCTGCTGCCGACGAGGTGTCGGCGCTGACCGCGGCTCAGTTCGCCGCGCACGCGCAGATGTACCAAGCGGTTAGCGCCCAGGCTGCCGCGATTCACGAGATGTTCGTGAACACCCTGTCGACCAGCTCTGTTACCTACGCTACGGTCGAGGCCACCAACGCGGCCTCTGGCCTCTAGATCGAATTAGCGGTTCAAGGCTTGCGACGGACCTTCGCCGAGGTGGGTTCCAACGTAACCGCTCAGCAGTCGATGATCTTGGGGCCTGACGGCTGGACCGGAACAGCACCCGGGGATGCGATGAACACTCCGTCAACCCAAACGCCGCGGTTCGGGTTTGACGTCCGTTTCACCGTGTTACAACGCCCGGTTGCCGCCGGCTGACGGGAAGGGGGAATCATCTTTATGCATTCGGCTCGGCGGTTCGCCAGCGCGTAACCGGTCCGGCCACCGTCGTTACCACCACAAGTATCCGAGTAATTGCGTATTAAGGAGACAGCCAAGATGGCAACACGTTTTATGACTGACCCGCACGAGATGCGGGCGATGGCGGGCCGCTTCGAGGTGCACGCGCAGACGGTTGAGGACGAGGCCCGCAAGATGTGGGCTTCCTCGATGAACATCGCCGGCGCTGGCTGGAGCGGTCAGGCCCAGGCGACCTCGTACGACACCATGGGTCAGATGAATCAGGCCTTCCGCAACATCGTCAACATGCTGCACGGAGTGCGTGACGGACTGATCCGCGACGCCAACAACTACGAGCAGCAAGAGCAGGCCTCGGCGCATCTCCTCGGCAGCTAGCGCCGAAAACCGCTGCCGTCCAACACTTTCGAAGGAGCTAAACAATGACCAGCATCAATTACCAGTTCGGCGATGTCGACGCCCACGGCGCGCTGATCCGCGCCCAGGCCGCATCGCTGGAGCAAGAGCATCAGGCCATCGTTCGTGATGTGCTTGCTGCCGGTGACTTTTGGGGCGGTGCCGGTTCGGTGGCGTGCCAGGAGTTCATCACCCAGTTGGGTCGCAACTTCCAGGTGATCTACGAGCAGGCCAATTGCCACGGGCAAAAGGTGCAAACCGCCGGCAACAACATGAACGCCGCCGACGCCGCCGTTGGGGGCAGCTGGTAATAACCCCTAACTTCAGGCGCGGCAGCACACCACCCGTCGGTGTGCTGCCGCGTCCTGCGGTTACCGTGCACTTTGACCCCGTGAGGTATTGATGGACCAACAGAGCACCCGCACCGACATCACCGTCAACGTTGACGGTTTCTGGATGCTCCAGGCACTCCTGGACATTCGGCACGTCGCGCCGGAATTGCGGTGCCGGCCATTTGTTTCCACCGACTCGAGCGACTGGCTCAACGACCACCCCGGAATGGCGGTGATGCGTGAACAGGGCATCGTCGAAAACGACCAGGTAAACGAGCAGGTGGCCGCTCGGATGAGGGTGCTCGCTGCGCCCGACCTCGAGGTCATCGCCTTGCTATCACGGGGCAAGCTGCTCTATGGCGTGGTCGACGACGAGAATCAGCCACCCGGTTCACGCGATATCCCTGACAACGAGTTCCGGGTGGTGTTGGCTCGCCGCGGCCAGCACTGGGTGTCGGCGGTTCGGGTTGGCAGCGACATCGCTGTCGACGACGTCGCCATCGCCGACAGCGCCTCGATCGCGGCCCTGGTGATGGACGCCCTGGAGTCCATTCACCACGCAGAGCCTGCAGCAATCAATGCGGTCAACGTGCCGCTGGAGGAGATGCTGGAAGCGACGAAGTCGTGGCAGGAGTCGGGTTTTAACGTGTTCTCCGGCGGCGATCTGCGGCGGATGGGCGTCAGCGCCGCCACGGTGGCCGCGCTGGGCCAGGCGCTATCAGACCCGGCGGCCGAGGTTGCGGTGTACGCGCGTCAGTACCGGGACGACGCCAAGGGCCCCAGCGCGTCGGTGCTGTCACTGAAGGACGGTTCAGGTGGCCGCATCGCGCTCTACCAGCAGGCGCGGACGGCGGGTTCGGGGGAGGCGTGGCTGGCCATCTGCCCGGCGACCCCCCAGCTGGTGCAAGTGGGCGTCAAGACCGTGCTGGACACACTTCCCTACGGCGAGTGGAAAACTCACAGCAGGGTGTGACATTCGCACGAAACATAGAGTTCACCAATGCCTTTGCACTCAACGTGCGGCCGAGATGCGAACACGGCATACTTCTCTCAGAGCATCAGCAAATCTCAAACCAGTGTCACCACGACTCTTAATCGCAAGGCGAGGCAGATGAAATTCGAAATAGTCGAGCTGCACTTTCCGGGGGGCCACAGCGCCTCGGCGAGTAGACCGACAGAGGCTCCCGCGCGGCTGGCGGCACGGGGTTACACATTCACCACGGTAGGGGGTGCAAGGCGATGACTGCGGTAGTTGAAGCGCTACAGCCTGACGTTGAGGGAATCTCACAGCCTCGGGCAGTCGTGGTTGGCGTCATGGCCGGAGCGGGTGTGCAGATCGGCGTTTTGCTGGACGCCAACGCCCCCGTCTCGGTGATGACCGATCCGCTGCTGAAGGTGGTCAACAGTCGACTGAGGGAGCTCGGCGAGACTCCGTTGGAGGCCACGGGTCGCGGCAGGTGGGCGCTGTGCCTGGTGGATGGCACGCCTTTGCGGGCCACCCAATCCCTGACCGACCACGACGTCTACGACGGGGACCGGCTGTGGATCCGGTTCATCCCCGACACGGAGCACCGCTCGCAAGTCATCGAGCACATCTCCACGGCGGTCGCGTCAGATCTCAGCAAGCGATTCGCCGCGATCGACCCGGTCGTTGCGGTGCAGGTCGGTGCGTCGATGGTGGCGACTGGTGTAACTGCTGCATCAGGTTTACTGCTCTGGTGGCGTTGGCACCACAACTCGTGGCTGCCAACGGTCTACGCTGCGGTGATCAGCGCGCTGGTGTTGGGCGTTTCCTTAATGCTTTTGATGCGGGCGCAGACGCAGCAGGATCGGCGTGTTGCCGACATCATGTTGCTGAGCGGCCTCGCGCCACTGGCGGTCGCCGCGGCCTCAGCGCCGCCCGGCGGAGTGGGGTCTCCGCAAGCGGTGTTGGGCTTTGGTGTGCTCACCATTGCCGCGATGCTGGCCTTGCGCTTCACGGGACGCCGGCTGGGGATCTATACCGCTCTCGTCACCGTCAGCGCGGTGGCAGCGATTGCGGCCCTGGCGCGGATGGTCGCAATGACCAGCGCCGTGACGTTGTTGACCTGCGTTGTGCTGCTGTGCGTGCTGGTCTACCAAAGCGCACCAGCACTCTCGCGCCGGCTGGCCGGCATTCGTCTGCCGGTGTTCCCGTCGGCCACCAGCCGGTGGGTGTTTGAGGCTCGACCCGACCTGCCCACCACTGTGGTGCGCTCCGACGGTGGTCCTCCGGTCCTCGAGGGGCCCGCATCAGTTCGCGATGTGTTGGTGCAAGCCGAACGCGCCCGCTCCTTCTTGACGGGTTTGCTGAGTGGGCTGGGTGTGTTGATGATCGTCTCATTGACCGCATTGTCAGATCCGCACACCGGGCAACGCTGGCTGCCACTCTTGCTGGCCGGCTTCAGCGCAGGATTCCTGATGCTCCGCGGGCGTTCCTACGTCGACCGCTGGCAGGCGATCACCTTGGCCGGGACCGCTGTGCTGATCGTTGGTGCGGTGGTGGTGCGGTACGCGCTCGTGCTGCAGTCGCCGCTAGCGGTCTCGATCAGTGCGGCAATCCTGGTTCTGCTGCCAGCAGCGGGCCTGACTTCTGCGGCTGTAGTGCCCAACACCATCTACAGCCCGCTATTCCGCAAATTTGTGGAATGGATTGAATACCTCTGCCTGATGCCAATTTTCCCGCTGGCATTCTGGTTGATGAATGTCTATGCAGCAATCCGCTACCGGTAGTGGCAGGGTGTGGCCTGGTCGCGCGTCCGCCGCGGCCATCGCCGCAATCTTGCTCACCTCAGGCGCATTAGCCGGATTGCCGCCCGCATCCGCAATTTCGCCTCCGACGGTTGATCCGGCCGCGGTGCCGCCTGACGGTCCGCCCGGACCGCCGGCGCCAATGAAGCAGACCGCGTATTGCACCGAGGTCGGCGTGTTGCCCGGTACCGATTTTCGGTTGCAGCCGAAGTACATGGACATGCTGAACTTGCAGGAGGCATGGCAGTTTGGTCGTGGCGCCGGCGTGAAGGTGGCCGTCATCGACACCGGTGTGAATCCACACTCCAGATTTCCGCACCTGATCCCCGGCGGTGACTACGTCATGGCCGGTGACGGATTGTCGGACTGCGATGCGCACGGCACCATCGTGGCGTCGATGATCGGTGCGGCGCCGGCCAACGGCGCGGCGGCGCCGCCGGCGGCACCGCGCAAGCCAGTCACCATTCCCACCACCGAGCCGCCACCGAAAGCGCCGCCGCCACAGACGGTGACCTTGTCACCATTGCCTCAGACCGTGACGATGGTTCCTCCTTCGCCCCCAGAGGAGCAGCCTCCGCTGGGACCGTTCGGAGCGCCCCCACCACCGCCACCCGCAGGTCCACCACCTGGACCACCGCCTGGTGGGCAAGCACCACCGCCGGGTGGGCAAGCACCACCGTCCAGCGCGCAAGCACCACCGCCCGGTGGACAGGCTCCGTCGGCCAACCGCGGCGGCGGCACGGTGACAATACCCAGCTACTCCGGCGGGGGGCATGCGGTCAGGGTCGACAACCCGCGCGGCCCGCGCCCACTTGACCCGCCACCCAGTCCACCGCCTCCGCCACCCGCGCCTGCGGCGGCTCCCGACGCTTTTAGCGGAATCGCTCCAGATGTCGACATAATCGCGATCCGGCAATCCAGCCAGGCCTTCGGCCTCAAGGACGCCTACACGGGCGACGAGGACCCGCAGACGCAGGCAAAAATAGACAACGTCCAGACGATGGCACGGGCGATCGTGCACGCCGCCAACATGGGAGCCTCGGTGATCAACATCTCCGATGTGACCTGCATGAGCGCGCGCAACATCATCGACCAGCGCGCGCTGGGCGCCGCGGTCCGCTACGCGGCGGTCGACAAGAACGCCGTCATCGTGGCCGCGGCGGGCGACACCAGCAAAAAGGACTGCAAGCAGAACCCGTCGCATGATCCGTTGCAGCCCAACGATCCTCGCAACTGGAACGCTGTCACCACGGTCGTGACGCCCTCCTGGTTCAGCGACTACGTCCTGACGGTCGGTGCGGTCGACACAGATGGCCGTCCGCTGACCCAAGGCAATCAGGGGCAGGCTTCGACGAGTATGGCCGGTCCGTGGGTGGGGATCGCTGCGCCCGGAACTGACGTCGTGGGGCTCTCGCCCCGGGATGACGGCATAATCAATGCGATTGACGGCCCGGACAACACGCTGCTGGTTCCGGCTGGCACCAGCTTCGCGGCCGCGATCGTGTCCGGGGTGGCCGCGCTCGTTCGCGCTAAGTTCCCCCAGCTATCGGCATACCAGGTCATCAACCGGTTGACCCATACCGCCCACGCGCCAGCTCGCGGCGTGGATAACCAGCTCGGCCACGGTGTCGTCGACCCGGTAGCGGCACTGACTTGGGATGTACCCGAAGGTCCGGTAAAACCGCCGCAGCAACTGTCGGCGCCACTGAACATACCGAAACCGGCCCCGCGCCGGGATATGGTGCCAGTGTGGGTGGCTGCCGGAGGTTTGGTCGGGGCGTTACTGATTGGCGCCGGCCTGTTTGGTACGGCGATGCTGATGAAGCGATCGCGAAAACAGCAATGAGGGCGGAGCAGCAACAGTAATGAAGGCTCAGCACAGGTTCGGGTTGTCTTTGTCGTGGCCGCGGATCACCGCGGTGTTTTTGGTCGACATTGTCATCATGGTGGTGGCCAGCCACTGCCCACAGTCCTGGCAGGGCAACTATCACATCGCGTTTTGGGTGGGTGTGGGCCTCGCAGTGCTGGTCGCCCTGCTGTCACTGGTCACTTACCACGGCCTCACGGTGACGTCAGGATTGGCCACGTGGCTATGGGATTGGTCCGCCGATCCGGGCACCGCGCTGGCTGCAGGCTGCACACCCGCACTCGATTACCAGCGCCGATTCGGGCGCGACAAGGTAGGTGTGCGCGAGTATGAGGGCCGTCTGGTCACGGTGATCGCGGTGAGCGGCGGTGAGGACGACTCGTCGTCGCGCCATCGCCATCGGACGTCGCCGCACCTTGCTGGTGCAGTCAGTTGCTGACGGGCTGCGCCAGTTCGACATCCACCTCGATGACATCGACATCGTGTCGGTGAAGGTGCGCCGCGGGGGCAACGCCGCCGAGTTGTCAAAGCTCGACGACTGGGGCCCCGAAGAGTGGGAGGTGGTCAGTGATCAGCCCACCTCATATGTTCGCCGCACCTGGCTGGTGTTGCGGATGAACCCGCAGCGCAACGTCGCCGCGGTGGCGGCCCGCGATTCGCTGGCTTCGACGTTGGTAGCGGCCACCGAGCGGCTTGCCCAAGATCTCGATGGACTAACGTGTGCGGCCCGGCCGTTGACTGCCGAGGAGCTCGCCGAGGTTGACCGCGCGGTGCTGGCCGATCTGGAACCGACCTGGAGCCGCCCGGGATGGCGCCACCTCAAGCATTTCAACGGTTTCGTAACCAGCTTCTGGTTGACGCCGTCCGACATCACCACCGAGACGCTGGATGAGCGGTGGCAGGCCGAGGCCGTCGCCACCGTGCTCACGATCCGGCTCACCGCTCGCGGAGGCCGGCCGCAAGTGTCGGCTTGGGTGCGCTACCACAGCGACAGCCGGTTGCCCAGAGAGGTATGGTCGGGCCTCAATCGTCTCACCGGACGCCAATTAGCCGCGGTACGCGCCAGCCTGCCTGCTCCGGCGACTCGCCCCCTACTGGTCGTGCCGAGCCGTACGTTGCACGACGACGATGAGCTAGTGCTGTCGGTCGATCAGATGCGAGGGAGCTCGGCGGGCGTGCCTGTAGCGCAATGACGCGGTCGCAATCAACCGCTGAAGGCGCCCGTAATGCTATGGTCGCCGGCCTATTGGCATCGGGTATCTCGGTCAACGGGCTGCAGCCCAGCCACAACCCGCAGGTTGCGTCGCAAATGTTCACCACGGCGACCAACCTGGATCCTGAGATGTGCGATGCCTGGCTGGCGCGGATGCTGGCAGGGGAGCAGAGCATCGAAGTACTTGCCGGCGCGTGGTCGGCGGTCCGGACGTTCAGTTGGGAGACCCGCCGCCTCGGGGTCACCGATTTGGAGTTTCGTCCCGAAGTCTCCGACGGGTTGTTTTTGCGACTGGCGGTCACCAGCGTGGAGTCGCTGGCGTGTGCTTACGCCGCTGTTCTCGCCGCAGCGAAACGCTACGAGGAGGCGTCGAAACTGCTCGACGGCGTCGAACCCCGCCAACCCTTCGATGAAGAGCTGGTCAACTATGTGCGGGGCGTGCTGTACTTCCGCACCGGACGATGGCCGGACGTGCTCAACCAGTTTCCCGAGGGAAAGGTCTGGCGTCAGCCCGAGTTGAAGGCCGCAGGCGCAGCGATGGCCACCACAGCGCTGGCGTCGCTCGGCGTCTTCGAGGAGGCCGTTCGGCGAGGCCAGGAAGCCATCGAAGGGGACCGGGTGCCGGGCGCGGCCAACATCGCCTTGTACACCCAGGGCATGTGCTTGCGGCACCTGGGTCGCGAGGAAGAGGCCGTCGAGCTGCTGCGCCGGGTGTATTCGCGGGATCCGAAGTTCAGCCCGGCCCGTGAAGCGCTGGACAACCCCACCTATCGGCTGATCTTGACCGACCCGGAAACGATCGAGGCCCGTACCGACCCGTGGGATCCGGACAGCGCGCCGACCCGCGCGGAGGCAGAGGCCGCGCGCCACGCCGAGGAGGCTGCGAAATACCTGGCCGAAGGCGACGCGGAGCTCAACGCGATGCTGGGCATGGAACGAGCCAAACGGGAAATCAAACTCATCAAGTCGACGACAAAGGTGAACCTGGCGCGTGCCAAGATGGGCCTTCCGGTGCCCGTGACGTCACGCCACACCTTGTTGCTGGGTCCACCGGGGACCGGCAAGACGTCGGTAGCGCGGGCTTTCAGCAAGCAGCTGTGCGGGTTGACCGTGCTGCGCAAGCCGCTGGTGGTGGAGACAAGCCGCACCAAGCTGTTGGGCCGATATATGGCCGACGCGGAGAAGAACACCGAGGAGATGCTCGAGGGCGCATTGGGCGGTGCGGTCTTCTTCGACGAGATGCACACTCTGCACGAGAAGGGCTACCAACAAGGCGACCCTTACGGCAACGCGATCATCAACACGTTGCTGTTGTACATGGAGAATCATCGCGACGAGCTGGTTGTCTTCGGCGCGGGTTACGCCAAGGCCATGGACAAGATGCTCGAGGTGAATCAGGGTCTGCGACGGCGGTTTTCGACCGTGATCGAGTTCTTCAGCTACACCCCGGACGAGCTGGTCGCGCTGACCCGGTTGATGGGCCAGGAGAACGAGGACGTGATCACCGATGAAGCGGCCGAGGGCTTGCTGCCGGCCTACACCAGGTTCTATCTCGACGAGAGCTACTCGGAGGACGGGGATCTCATCCGCGGTATCGACACGCTCGGCAATGCCGGCTTCGTGCGCAATGTGGTGGAAAAGGCCCGCGATCACCGTAGCTTCCGCCTGGACGATCAGGACCTGGATGCGGTGCTGGCCAGCGATGTCACCGAGTTCAGCGAGCGCCAATTGCTCCGGTTCAAGGAGCTCACCCACGAGGACCTCGCCGAGGGTCTCAACGCCGCAGTGGCCGAAACGAAGTCGACGTAGCTCGGAGCTGATCGCATCTGCTGACCGCGACATGGCCTCTGGCTGGACCTAGTACCCGGGCCGCGACGATCTTCGAATAGTTCCCGCGTGACCGCAAAGTGAATTATTGCGATGGTGTTGCGGTTTGGCTTGACTCACCTTACTTCCGAGTGCCACCATGTCCTGTGCAAGCACCTCGCTAGGTGAGGCGTCTGCACGGATACAGGCCACTGACCTCGAACGTCGAAAGACGCCCAGGGTCAGGACAGCTCTTCCCGGCTTAAGGGTTGAGCCCAAGTGGCTTCCGGGTTCGTTTTCGGCCGGATACGCCGTGTGGTGCCGAAGCTCTGACGAGAGGGGTGCAGTGTTAGGTGTTTCGCCTGCGCGCTTCTCCCCGTGTGCAATGTATGGCACCCCCGTGTGCCCTGCCCTTGAGGAGGTGAGAGCGAAATGAGTCTTGATGACAGTCCGTATCCCAGATCGACGACTATTTCGTTTCGATCCGACCTTGGCGTCACCTCTGCCTGAATTGGCTTGCGCTTAGCCAACTTACGCACCTCGCGCAATCGCCGGTGCGTTGTCGGTGTGCGCCTTAGCACGTCCAGAGCCCCCGGGCTCGGCTTACTTCCGTGAGGAGAACTCCGATGATGTTCGTCACTGCACAGCCGGAATCGTTGGCCGTGGCCGCCGGTCGCTTGCAGGAGATTGGTTCGACGTTGGCCGCTCAGAACGCGGCCACTGCCGCCCCGATGACAGGGGTGGTGCCTGCTGCTGCCGATGCGGTGTCGATGTTGACGGCGGCGCAATTCGCCGGGCACGCGCAGACCTTTCAGGCGGTGAGCGCACAAGCCGCCGCGATGCATGAAATGTTTGTGGCGACCTTACGGACCAGTGCTGGATCGTATGCGGCTACCGAGGCGGCCAACGCAGCCGCGGCCCGCTGAGTTCCCGGGGGGACCAATGTTGGATTTCGCGGCGCTACCACCGGAAATTAACTCGGCCAGAATGTATTCCGGCCCTGGGTCGGGGCCGATGCTGGCCGCCGCTGCTGCCTGGAACACGATGGCCGCTGAGATGCGTTCGGCGGCGGCCTCTTACGGTTCGGTGGTCTCAGAGCTGATCAGTGAGGGCTGGTTTGGTCCGTCGTCGATGTCGATGTTGGCCGCGGCCGCACCCTATCTGGCATGGCTGAACAGCACCGCTACCGAAGCGGAGCAGGCCGGCGGTCAGGCCAACGCGGCCGCGACCGCCTATGAGTCGGCGTTTGCGATGACGGTGCCCCCGGCGGTGGTCGCCGCCAACCGTGCTCAGCTGGCGACGTTGGTGGCAACCAACGTTTTTGGTCAAAACACCCCGGCGATTGCGGCCACCGAGGCCCAATACGCCGAAATTTGGGCGCAAGATGCGGCCGCGATGAACGGCTATGCCAGCGCCTCGAGCGCAGCGACACAATTGACGCCGCTGACCGCGCCGCAGTCCACCACCAATGCCAACGGGATTGCCGACCAAGCCGCCACGGTGACTCAAGCGACCGAAACGCCGGCCGGGGCTGCGCAGTCGACGGTGTCGTCGGCAACCTCCAGCGCTACAGGTTCGTCGTCCTCATCGCTATCGTCCGGGCTGGCGGGCCTGCTGAGCGGGTCGGATAACTCCGCCCTCGGGACCTTCTTGAATGGCAATTTTTTCAGCACCGCGGTGACCAACGGTGCCCTTGCCGGCGGCCCGTTTAACCCGCAATTCATCCTGGGCAGCATCGCGGGCTTTAGCTTTTTGAACGCTGCTAAGGGCGCCGGGCTGTTACCGGGCCTGGGGGGCATGTTCGGTCTGGGATCTGGCGCGCTTGGGTCGACGGGCCTCACGGGCCTGGACGCCGCGTCGGCTGGGATGGGCCATGCGGGCCTGGTCGGAGCCTTGTCGGTGCCGCCGAGCTGGGCTTCGACGGCCGCCATCAGCCCCGCCGGAACCGCGTTGCCGGCCACTGGCCTCAGCGAAATCGGGGCGTCCCCGGGCGGGCCGGGAGGCTTTGCCGCGCCGATGGGCGGTATGGGCGGACGGATGCGCCGCGCCATCCCGAAATACGGGTTCCGCCCGGTGGTGATGCCACGCCCGCCTGCGGCCGGATAAGAGAATTCAGGAGAAGGTGTCATGCTGGACTTTGCGGGATTACCGCCCGAAATTAATTCGGCCAGAATGTATTCCGGCCCGGGGTCGGCGCCGATGCTGGCCGCCGCCGCTGCCTGGAACGCGATGGCCGCTGAAATGCGTTCCGCAGCAGCCAATTATGGTTCCGTGGTCACTGAGCTGACTGGCGAGAGCTGGCTGGGTCCGTCGTCGATGTTGATGTCGGCCGCGGCCGCACCCTATGTGGCGTGGTTGAGCGCAACCGCCGCGCAGGCGGAGCAGGCCGGTGCCCAAGCCAACGCGGCCGCAGCTGCCTATGAGTCAGCGTTTGCTATGACGTTGCCCCCGGCGGTGATTGCGGCTAACCGCGCTCAGCTGTCAAAATTGACAGCCACCAACATCTTCGGTCAAAACACCGCGGCAATCGCGGCCACCGAGGCCCAATACGCCGAAATGTGGGCGCAAGATGCGGCCGCGATGAACGGCTATGCCAGCGCCTCGAACACGGCGACACAATTGACACCGTTCACCGCGCCACAGTCCACCACTAACGTGAACGGGGTGGCCGACCAAGCTGCCACGGTAGCCCAAACCACCAACGCCTCGATGACCTCGGCCACCAATACGTCGACGACGCCTTCCGGACTGCTCGCTTGGCTAGGAATCGCGCCCAATACCAACACCTCCACCACTGGGCTCGCCGGGCTCATGAACTTTCTAGATGGGTCCAACGGGTCGCTGCTGGGCAGCTTCCTGAACAACGCCACGGTCGCCAATTTCTCCAACGCATTCACCACCAGTGGGCTACTGAACCCTACGTCGTTCATCGATTCGGTGACGGCGTACAGCTTCCTGTTCGGCGCCACGGGTGGCGGCGGCGCCTTGGCGGAAGCGTCGGATCTGGCCGCCGGCCTCGGTCAGGCGGGGACGCTGGGGTCAGCGGGCCTGCGGGAGTTTGGCCGCGTCGGCGATATCGGCGGAGATGGGACACGCCAGCATGCTCGGAGCCTTGTCCGTGCCCCCAGCCTGGGGCGCGACCGGGGCGACGATCAGCCCGCTTCTGGCAACGAGCCGTCTCGGCGAAGGGGCCTACCACGGCGTGCTGGGCGCTACCCCGCTGGCGATGGAGGACGTCGGGTCAGTGGGCATGCCCGGGGTGCCATTGGCGTCGATGGCAGGCATTCCTGAGGAGGAAGCGGCTGTTCCGGTATACGGGTTCCGCCCCATCATGGTGGCGAGCCCGCCCGCCGCCGGTTAGCAAGGAGAACTCGACAATGAGACTTCTACCAGTGCTGATAAGCGTCGCTGCCATGCTCGGCGTGGTCGCGCCGGCACAAGCCGACTCCGATAACTCCGATGACGCCGCCTTCCTTGCCGCACTGACAAAAGCAGGCATCACCTATCAGAGCCCGGACCGCGCGGTAGCAGCTGGCAAAAAGGTGTGCGACTTAGCCAGCGGGGGAAAGACACAGCTCGAGATCCTCAGGGACATCCGCGATCTCAACCCGGGATTCACGTTGGACGGTGCCGCCAAATTCACGGAAGCCGCCGCCAACGCGTACTGCCCTGACCAACTGTCTAGCGGCAGTGACGGGGGAACGGTAACGGCGGCGCCAAATAGCCACGGCCAGAACAATTCAGCGTCCATCTTAGGGTTTGGATAAGCTGTCCCGCGAAACGTCTCCAGACGGGTGGCGCGGCTGCTTCCACCTCTGAGGCGCAGTCATGTGGTTGCGGCTGATTGTGTGGACGTTGTACCCCACCACGACCGAGGTTCCGACCGTGGCCTTCTGAGTATCTGGTGGCACAAGCCACCCCAGCCGCGCTCGGTGAGGCGCTCGGGGTCCCCGTGAGTGGCATCGTAGGTTTTGGCAACGCGGTGTCGGCCGGCCTGGGTCACGCATCCATGGTCGGCCCCTGTCGGTACCGCCGAGCTGGACCGTGCCCGTGTCGCTGGTCAGCCCGCTGTCGTCGACGGTGGGCGGCACCGATGATGACGCCGCCCCCGGGAATCGCGGCGGGTAGGCCCCGATGCGGCTGGGCGGCATGGCCGGTCAGGGCGCCGGCCGGTCCATTCCTCAATACGACTTTCGCCCCACCTGCGTGGCACGCCCACCGGCGGCCGGATGACGTTGGCGGCCGCCAGTTGCAGCGGTCGGCTGAGGCGATTTTTTACAACCGCAAGTTAGAGAAATCGGCCGTTTCGGCAACATCTCGCGGTTCGTTGTTGAGACGCCAGGGTTGCCGTGAAAACCGCTGTGACCAGCGGGAATTTGTCTCACAGGAAACTGTCAGCAGCTAATCAGCGTCGTGGCAGTGATGCCCATTTACGATCTCGATGAACTTTAGGGGAACAGCATGACAATTAACTATCAGTTCGGCGATGTCGACGCCCACGGCGCCCTGATCCGCGCCCAGGCCGCCTCCTTGGAGGCCGAGCATCAGGCCATCGTTCGTGATGTGCTTGCTGCTGGCGACTTTTGGGGCGGTGCCGGTTCGGTGGCGTGCCAGGAGTTCATCACCCAGTTGGGCCGCAACTTCCAGGTGATCTACGAGCAGGCCAACGCCCACGGGCAAAAGGTGCAAAGCGCCGGCAGCAACATGGCCAGCACCGACAGCGCCGTCGGCTCCAGCTGGGCGTAATTGCATGCCGCAACAATGACGGTAAATGTCTCGAGTCAACGTGCGCGATTGCGGCGTAGCCGCATATCCAGATAATTCCAATTTGACGATGGTGCAATAGGGGGTTACTAAGGCTCACGATTCGACGCGGTTAAACAGCTTCAGAACGCAGTTGAACAAGATCGCCAATGGCGCCGATCCGCAAATGGCTTACACCAAACTGCAGGGTCTATGAATCATTTTAGACCCGTTGCTAGTTGGTGTTTATTAGTCATGCCGCCACTAGGTTTGTTTTAATAGAGCGATAGCTGGAGCGCGGAGTTCTCACACGATTCGGCGGGACTGCGACATTTAGTTTTTACATTGTGTTACCTGACAGGAACACTGCGCGAATGAGTTACGGTTACCTTCACCGCTATGTTGAGGGGGCAGCGTGCACCAGTGGTCGGGCGTCAATGGCGACAGGGATTTTCAGCTAGGGAGAGTATGGGTCTGTTGTGTTCAGCAAGTGAAGTAAACGCGTGGATTCACTAGCGGATTTGATGCATTTCATTAGAGCTGTGGCGCGGTTGCGGCCGGGGCCGCGAAGCCGTGCTTACCATGGCGGCCACTTGAGGGACCGGAGGTAGTAGATGCTGGATTTCGGGGCGTTTCCGCCGGAGTTCAACTCGGGGCGGATGTACATCGGTGCGGGATCGGGGCCACTGCTGGCCGCTGCGGCGGCGTGGGACGAGTTGGCCGCGGAGTTGCAGGCCACCGGGGCGTCGTACAACTCGACCATTGAGACTCTGGCGACGGGCCCGTGGACGGGTCCTTCCTCGATAGCCATGGCAGCCGCGGCGGCGCCGTACGTGGCGTGGATCAACGCCACCGGCGCTCAGGCCGAGCAGGCTGGCGCCCAGGCCAAGTTCGCCGCGGGCGCCTACGAGGCGGCGTTCGCGGCCACGGTGCCGCCGCCGGTGATCGCGACCAATCGCGCGCTGCTCGCGACATTGATCGCCACCAACATCCTGGGCCAGAACACCCCAGCAATCGCCGCCACTGAAGCCCAATACATGGAGATGTGGGCGCAGGACGCCGCCGCGATGTATGGCTATGCGGCCTCGTCTTTGACCGCGTCCCAGTTGACGCCGTTCGCCGAGCCGCCGCGGACCACCAACGAATCGGCCGGGCCGACGCAAGCGGCTGCGGTTACACAGAGCAACACCTTGTCGGGCACGAACACCGCCGCGCAGCTGTCCCAGCTGACCAGCTCGACGCCGGCTGCGGTGCAAACCGTGCAAACGAACGTCACGACCACGCGACGGCGACCGACTCCGACGCTTACCTTGCCAACCTGCCATAACCAACTGGAACACTATCTGGTCGGTCCTCACCGGGCCGTACTCCCCCCAGTCGTGGAGCACCATCCCCGGTGGGCCGTTCCTGTCGTTCGGGCAGGCGTACGCCTGGGGCCAAAACGGGCAGGGCGCCGCCGCCTACCTGGCCGGGCCGAAATTCATCAAGGGGGCATTGGCGCCGCTGACCAGTGGCGCCGTCAAGCCCATGCTGAGCTCCGCTATCGGTGGCGGGCCGGTCACGGGGTCCATGGGCAAAGCGGCCCTGGTCGGAAGCATGTCGGTGCCACAGGGCTGGACCGAAGCCGCCCCGGCGATCAGAACGCTCGCCTCAGGTGCTGCCCACCAACATGGCAGCCGCCCCGGCCGCCGCACTGGCCGGCGAGGAGGGCGTCTTCAGCCAGATGGGCCTGTCCAGCCTGTTGGGTCGCGCCGTGGCCACCAGCGCGACCCGCTCGGTAGGCGGCGGCGCCGCGGCGGCAGGCTCACTGGGCGGTGTCGTCGCCGAGGCTGACCCCGCCGCGGCCACCATCATCGTGATACCGGCCCTCGAGGACTGACCGCGATGAACACGACGCACAGCAGCCCAGCACCGTCCACCCAGGCGCCCGCGACCAGGTAAGGGGTATAGACATGTTTTACGGAGCCTTTCCGCCGGACTTCAACTCGGGCCGGATGTACACCGGTCCGGGAGCGGGGTCGTTGGTGGCCGCGGCGACGGCCTGGGAGAACCTGGCCACCGAATTGCAGTCCACCGCGTCCTGCCTATTCGTCGGTGATCTCGAGTCTGACCACCGGGCCCTGGGTGGGTCCGTCGTCGCTTGCCATGGCGTCCGCGGCCGCCCCCTACGTGGCCTGGATGCATCAAACCGCCGCCCAGGCCGCCCAAACCGCGGCCCAGGCCACCGAGGCGGCAACCGCCTATGAGACGGCGTTCGCCGCACACGTGCCGCCGCCGGTGATCGCGGAAAACCGCGCCCTGCTGGCACAGCTGGTGGCGACCAACCTGTTCGGGCAGAACACCGCGGCGATCGCGGCTAACGAGGCCCAATACAGCGAAATGTGGGCCCAAGACGCCATGGCGATGGACACCTACTTCGTCTCCTCGGCGACCGCCTCCAACAAATTGACCGCAGTTCAGCCCGGCGCCGCAGACCACCAACGAGGCGGCCGGGCCGATGCAAGCGGCCGCGCTGACCACGGCCACCAACACCGCGGCCGGCAACGTGGCAGTCACCGTGTCACAGGCGGCGACAACCACCCTGCCGTACAGCGGGCCATTCTGGCAATCCTCGCAAACCTCGCCACCCCTACAACGAGTTCGTGACAACGGTCTTCTGAACGGGCTCTCCGGGCATCCGGGTCGACCTTGGTACACGGGCTTGTACAACGCCGTCAAGGTTCCACTGGGCCTGACCACGCAGTTCAACGACATCGGGCTGCTGATCAACTTCCCGTTGTCGCAGTGGCTCAAATTCGCCCCACCGCTCGCGTACGGCGCGCTGCCGAAAGACGCGCTGGGCGCCGGGCTGGGGGCGTTGGGCTTCGGCCGGGGCACGCTGTTCAACGCCATCAGCCCGGCGGCCGGTTTTGCACGTGGCACCTTGGTCGGAGCGTTGACCGTTCCGCCCAGCTGGGCCTCGGCCACCCCGGCCATCAGGACGGTGGCCGCCGCCTTGTCGGCCGCCGGGCCCGAGGCCGTGCCGGCGGCCGCGCTGGGCGAGGGAAGCCTGTTCAGTTCGATGGGGATGGCGGGGATGCTGGGAAGCGCCCTTGGCTCCGGCGGGCCCACCGTGGTCGGTGCCGGAGTCCGCAACCGTATGAAGCCGATCAAGGACCTCAAAGACAAACAATCGCCGGAACAACTGAAGCGTCTGGTCGCACAAATATCGGAGCAGCCCGAAAGCGTGCAGCACCACAGTGTCGATCAAGAAGGTCTTGACGCCCTGCTCGAGCAGCTGGCCAAGAAGCCCGGCATCCACGCGGTGCACCTGAAAAAGGGGGACAAGTCTAAAGTCTTGCCGGCGGATGCGCAGTTGGGATAGGGGGCAACGCAATTCAGTGTCCCAGCTGCCGTCTGTTGTAGCGATCGCGGCGACCATGACCCAGCGTGGTCGCGGCGATGCCGGCGCGGATAATTGGCGCAGTTGTGGCTCAGGTGCACTAACAACACGGCGCGCCAAGGCATTCAAAGGGTCAGCTGAATGTGAGCTGGCCACAACTGTGAATGACCGATCCGGCCATACTCCGCCTGCGCCGTCAGTATTGTTGGCACAGAACTTCTTTGGAATGTGTTTGTGGCCACCGACCTATGGCCACCATGCGAGAACTGCTAAAATTGGCCCGAAACGGGAGAGTGATGAGTTATGAAACGGCTACTAGCGCTACTCGGCGTTTCCGCCATGATCGGCCTTGCCGCGCCGGCATATGCCGATCCTGTTCCTGAGCCGGATGGTGACGACGGAGGCTTCCTTGCCGCCCTGCACCAAGCCGGCTTCAGCTTTTCCAACCCGGATTCGGCCGTCGCCGCCGGCAGAGCGGTGTGCTCGTGCTTGAATAACGGCGAGTCGGGCCTGGAGTTGGTCCACGACGTGAAAACCCACAATCCCGGAATGGATATGGAGCAGGCATCGAATTTCGCTATGATTTCGGCGAAGTTCTACTGCCCTCACCAACTTTCCAAGGCCTGACACAAGGGCAGCGCAAAGCTCGGGTGTCGCTTGTCGTTGAGTCCAAAAGCCTTGGTGCACAACAAGACTGCGGCCAGCAAACGAGCGCTGCAAAGACCGTCTCGGCATGGGACAATCACGAGCTATGAGACTGCTGCTGGCGCTGGTTGGCGTTTCGGCTGTGATCGGTCTCGCCCCGCCTGCGTATGGCGACCCGGATACCAGTGGCAGCGACCAGGCCGGCTTTCTTGCTTCGCTGCGGAGTGCGGGTATCACCTACGCGACTTCAGATGGAGCCGTACAGTTCGCCAAAGCGGTGTGCGAGTCAATGGGGAATGGCGAGTGGGGCCCCCAGATGGTTGACGAATTGAAGACCGAAAATCCCGGACTCACCACGGACCACGCAACCTCGTTCCTGGCGATTGCCGCGAAATATTACTGCCCCCAGCAACTCAACAAGAGATAGCGCGGGGTCGGCGCAGAAGCCAGCATAGGTCGGCCAGCAGGCTTCGGCGGTCTCATTGTTCGGCTCTGGCGCAACCACTTGGCTGCGCGGAGGTTTCGCGCGGGTGGCCGCAATGCATCCGGTTCGGCTTCGGTCCACCTGTCGTTCACCTAGAGGTGGTTAGCTGCGCCCAACAGCACCGCGCCGGGGCCGGAACCAAAATCGTCCTGGACTGCCGGCGGATAATCGACGTTGAGATCCGGGGGAAGGAGTGTGCCTTTGCAGACGCTGAGCGTCGTCGATTTCGCGGTCCGGCTTGCCGTCGGGGTGGGCTGCGGCGCCCTCATCGGCCTGGAGCGGCAATGGCGGGCGCGTCGGGCCGGCCTGCGCACCAACGCGCTGGTTGCCGGCGGTGCGACGTTGTTCGTGCTGTACGCGGCCGCCACCACGGACACCAGCCCCACCAGGGTCGCGTCCTATGTCGTGTCCGGTATCGGGTTTCTGGGCGGTGGGGTGATCCTGCGTGAGGGGGTCAACGTCCGGGGCCTCAACACCGCCGCCACCTTGTGGTGCTCCGCGGCGATAGGTGTGCTGGCCGCTTCCGGGCACCTGGTGTTCGCGTTGATCGGCACCGGCACCGTCATCGCCATCCACGTGTTCGGGCGCCCGCTCGGCCGGCTGATCGACCGCGACAACAGTAGCGAGGAAGACGAAAGCCTGCAGCCCTACCTGGTGCAGGTGGTTTGCCGCCCGAAACACGAGAAGTATGCACGCGCCCAGATCATCCAACACGCCGGCAGCAACGACATCACGCTGCGCGGAATCCACACCGGGCAGGCCAGCGACGACGAGATCACCTTGACCGCGCACGTACTCATGAACGGCGATGCGCCAGCCCGGCTCGAGCGGTTGGTGGCCGAGCTGTCCCTACAACCGGGAGTCCGCGCGGTGCAGTGGTATGCCGGTGACGAAGCGCAGTCGGACGATCGTCGCTAGGGGCGGGGCTGCAGCTCGGGTGCGGCCGCGGCCAGCAGGTCGGCGCGGTTGCCGGTCAATGGTGGATAGATCCGCCGGGTGTTGATGGTCTGCTTGGTCGCCTTGGCCTCCGCGCCGTCCGACACCACCACCCGATCCCACCCCTCGGTATAGACGGCGCCGGCCGGCCCGAGATCGAGAACCGTGACATACCAAGGGATCCGAAGGGCCAGCATCGGCTGGTCGAACAGGTCACTGATGACGTTATAGCCGGCATAGCGGCCCATCGGGCGGCCGTGCTGACACGACATCACCGACAGGTGTTCGTCGTCCATGCGGGCGGCAGCCACGTCACCTGCGGCGAATATTGCCGGCACCCCGATCACCCGCAAATAATCATCGACCGGCACCCGTCCCAGCCCGTCACGCGCCACCGGTAGCTGCTCGGTCAGCGAGCTGGCCCGCATGCCCGCACACCACACCACCGTGGCCGCCTCCAGTTGCTCACCCGAGGTCAGCGACACACCGCGCTGGCTGACCGCGGCGACGCTCACCCCGGTTCTGGTCTCAACGCCGTTGGCTGACAACGCCTGTTCGATTACCGGACGCGCTGAGGCGCCCATATCGGAGCCGACACCGTTGCGGTCGAGCAGCACCACCCGGGGAGTGAGCGCTTCTCGACGCGAAGAGCTGCCGCAACCTCGTTCGGCAGCTCGCAGGCCGCCTCGATACCGGTCAGCCCGGCACCGACCACAACGACCGTAGCCGCCGCCACTGTCGGCGGATCGTCGGCAAGCCGTCGCAGGTGGTATTGCAGCGCACGGGCCCCGTCGTAAGTGTCGACGTCAAAACCGAACTCCCGCAGGCCGGGTATGGCGGGTTTGAGCACATGACTGCCCGATGCCAGCACCAGCCGGTCGTAGCCGTATGTGGCACCTCCGGATGTGGTGACGGTGCGGTCGTCGGAGTTGATGGCCGTCACCTCAGCGGCGACGTGCGCTACTCCGACGGGGTCGAGCAGGTCGGCGAGCGGGATGCGGCAGGCGCTCAGATCGGCCTCGTAGTTGCGAACCCGGATGTCGTGGAAAGGTGTGGTGCTCAACACGGTGATGTCGACCGTGCCCGCCGGGACAGCGAGCTCGTCGAGCCGGCGCGCAGCGCCGAGCGCCGCCCACAATCCCGCAAACCCCGAGCCGATTACCACCACAGCAGTCAACTGCTCAACACCTCATATCGATCTGGGGCGGCCGCACACGAGCATGGTGTGACTTATCCCTGCCACAGTGTGGGCCGCATGCCGGACCAAGGCGAAACAGAGCATCCCACCGATAGTCGTAGTCTTATCTCTGTGAGTGCCCTCTCAGGTTTCTTGTCCGGGCTGCCCCCGCAAATGCGGGACCCGGTCCTGTTCGCCATTCCATTCTTTTTGTTGCTGCTGACTCTCGAATGGACGGCGGCCCGAAAGCTGGAACGCATCGCGACCGACGCCGCCGACATTCCGAGGCCGGCGTCCGGGGCGTACCTCACCCGCGACTCGCTGGCAAGCATCTCGATGGGGCTGGTTTCGGTGGCCACCACCGCCGGCTGGAAGACCCTGGCCCTGCTCGGCTATGCCTGGATCTATGCGTATCTGGCGCCTTGGCACCTTTCGGCAACCCGCTGGTACACCTGGGTCATCGCGATTCTCGGTGTTGACCTGCTGTACTACAGCTACCACCGGATCGCTCACCGGGTGCGGTTGATCTGGGCGACGCACCAGGCCCACCACTCCAGCGAATACTTCAACTTCGCCACCGCACTGCGCCAGAAGTGGAACAACAGCGGCGAGATCTTGATGTGGATTCCGTTGCCGCTGTTAGGGATTCCGCCCTGGATGGTGTTCTTCAGCTTTTCGGTGAACTTGATCTACCAGTTCTGGGTACACACCGAGCGGATCGACAAGCTGCCACGGCCCTTCGAATTCGTCTTCAACACACCGTCGCACCACCGAGTGCATCACGGAATGGACAAGGTGTATCTCGACAGGAACTATGGCGGCATCCTCATTATTTGGGACCGGCTCTTCGGTAGCTTTCAGCCCGAGCTGTTCCGACCGCATTACGGTCTCACCAAGCAGGTCGACACCTTCAACATCTGGAAGCTGCAGACGCGCGAGTACGTCGCGATTGCCCGTGACTGGCGATCGGCGACCCGCCTGCGCGATCGTCTGGGCTATGTTTTCGGGCCGCCTGGCTGGGCGCCGCGCGTAGCCGACCAAGCCGACACCGCCGTATCGTTTGCAACGTCGCTGTAACGCCGGCCCTGGACCGCGCGAAGAGTTCAGCAAGGACGAAGGTTACGCCGTAACCTCAACCTCCGGTCGGTATTTTCGGCCCCGACGGATCGGAGTTCATGGTGCGCCGCTTGGCAACGCGCGCATTCGCCGCGTCGGTCACCGTCGCCGCGCTCGCGCCATGGCTGCCGCCTGTGACAGCCAAAGCCGACCCCGTATTGGTATTTCCGGGCATGGAGATCCACCAGGACAACCGCGTCTGCACGTTGGGCTACGTCGACCCGACTCTGAAAATCGCGTTCACTGCGGGACACTGCCGGGGCGGCGCGGGAGTAGTCACCGACAAGGACCACAACGTCATCGGCCGTCTGGCGGCTTTTCGGGACAACACGCCCAGCGGTACTACCGTGGCCACCGACCAGTTGATCACCGACTATGAGGCGATCGTGCTGGACAACAACGTGACGCCGAACAACATCCTGCCGGGCGGGCGTCCCCTGATATCGAACCCGGGGTTGGTGCCTGCGCCCGGACAGGCGGTCTGCCATTTCGGCGTGATCACTGGCGAAACCTGCGGGACGGTGGAAAGTGTGAACAATGGTTGGTTCACCATGTCTCATGGCGTCGTCAGCCACAACGGTGATTCGGGGGGACCGGTATACCTGGCTCCCGCCGGCGGCCCTGGACAGATCATCGGGATCTTCAACAGCGTCTGGGGGGACTTGCCGGCGGCGGTGTCGTGGCGGGCCACCTCGGAGGAGGTCCGCGAGGATCTCGGAGTGCGGAACAGTCTCCACTAGGGCAATTCAGCGCGACGTGCCCGCCTCCGCCAGCGCGAATACCGGGATTGTGGGTGCAACAGCACGGAACTGCTCGTCGCTGCTGTCCGGTGTCAGCCCGGCCACATAGTCCTTGACCTGCCAGTACCATCTGGCCAGATAACGCCTCAATAGTTCGGGTTTGGCCGCATCGTCCACCTCGCTGACTCGAACGCGCTGCCTGCGCCAGCGTGGGCCCACCTCGACGACGCCTGCGGCCTTAACGTTGCGCGCCCACTGGGTGTTACCGCGCGGCGAGACCAGGTAGTCGACGCCGTCGACGGTGAGAAGGTTGACCACCACCGCGCGCTGCTTTCCGGTTTTGCGGCCACGGACACGCAGCGCCCGGGTGCCGGCGATGCTTATGCCCATCTCGGCAAGCCAGCGGATTGCCGCGTTGGCGGCCCGTGCGGCCCGGTTCGGTTCTTCGTATCGCGTGGACATGATGCGTCCTCTCGGGGGATCTTCTCTGCTGCTTTTGAGAGCAGTGCTCTCGATATCGGTCCACGTTGCCACAGTCCTCGCCAGAAAGCAAGAGCGGTGATCTCGGTTGTGTCAGACTGACCGCGTGGGCAAACGCCAGGAGTCACGGGAGCAGATCGAGGCGCGAATCATCGAACTCGGTCGCCGGCAGCTGGTGGATCGCGGCGCGGCCGGGTTGTCGGTGCGTGCGATAGCCCGCGACCTGGGCATGGTGTCCTCGGCTGTGTACCGGTATGTGTCCAGCCGCGACGAGCTACTGACATTGCTGCTCGTCGACGCTTATTCCGACCTGGCCGACACCGTGGACCGCGCCCGCGAGACCGTGGACGACCTGTGGAGTGACGATGTCATCGCCATCGCGCGGGCAACACGGCGATGGGCCGTCGCGCACCCAGCCCGCTGGGCGCTGCTGTACGGCAGTCCCGTGCCCGGATATCACGCACCGCCAGAACGCACGGTGGCCGCCGGGACCCGGGTTGTCGTGGCCTTCTTCGACGCCGTGGCCGCCGGGATTGCCACCGGCGACATCAGATTGACCAATGATGTTGCCCCGCAACCCATGTCGTCCGACTTCGAACGGATTCGTCAGGAATTCGGGTTTCCCGGCGATGATCAAGTCGTCGCCAAGTGCTTCTTGCTCTGGGCGGGAGTGCTGGGCGCCATCAGCCTCGAGGTGTTCGGGCAGTACGGCGCCGATACCCTGACCGACCCCGAGGCGGTCTTCGACGCGCAGCTTCGGCTGCTGGTGGACGTACTGAGCCAGCATTGATGGCCCCGGGGGACCACGACGAGCAGACCGCGCCGCCGAGCAGAATTAGAACGTGTTCACTCGACATTTTCCTACCCGGAACGGCTGATCACGGCAAAGTCTTTCCGGCCCTTTCTGGCGGCCGAGCGACTGGACTATCCTGCGAGACGATGACCCTTCCCGTTCAATCGCCGACGCAGATCGCATGGGTTACCGCGGACCTGGATGCCACCGAAATGGCCCTCACCGGCTTGTTAGGTGTGAGGAAGTGGGTGCGGATACCCGACGTGCACTTTGCTCCAGACGCCTGCAGCTACCTCGGCAAGCCGGCCGATTTCGTCGCCAGCATCTCACTGAGCTACCTCGGGGACATACAGTTGGAGCTGATCGAACCGGTCCGCGGCGATAACATCTATAGTGACTTTTTGCGGAAATGCGGGCCAGGTTTGCACCACATCTGCATGGAGGCCGAAAGCCCGGAGCGATTCGACGCAGCATTGGCCGAGGCCGCAGACCATGGCGCCGCGGTTGTGCAGCAGGGCGTGATGCCCGGCGGAATCCAATTCGCCTATGTGTCAGCGCCGCAGGCGGGAGTGCCGTTTGTGGAGATTGCCTATATCCCGCCCGCCATAAGGGCGTTCTACGACTACATCAAACAGGAGCAACGGTGAGCACCGAAATACCGGCAACGGTCAGTGCGGACGACGTGACGTCATGGGCCGATGACGTCGATGTGGTGGTGATCGGCTTCGGCATCGCCGGCGGCTGCGCCGCGGTTAGTGCGGCGGCCGCTGGTGCGCGAGTACTGGTGCTGGAGCGCGCCGCCGCGGCGGGCGGCACCACCTCGCTTGCCGGAGGCCACTTCTATCTGGGTGGGGGAACGGCGGTTCAGGAAGCGACCGGTCATCCCGACTCGCCCGAGGAGATGTACAAGTACCTGGTCGCCGTGTCGCGGGAGCCGGATCACGCCAAGATTCGTGCCTACTGCGAAGGCAGCGTCGAGCATTTCAATTGGCTGGAAGACTTGGGTTTTGAGTTCGAGCGCAGCTACTTCCCGGGTAAGGCGGTGATCCAGCCCAATACCGAGGGGTTGATGTTCACCGGAAACGAGAAGGTGTGGCCTTTCCTGGAAATGGCGGTGCCGGCGCCACGCGGCCACAAGGTGCCAGTACCCGGCGACACCGGCGGCGCCAGCATGGTGATCGACCTGCTGCTGAAGCGTGCGGCAAGCCTGGGCGTGCAAATCCGGTACGAGACGGGCGCCACCGAGCTCATCGTGGACGGTTCGGGCGCGGTGACCGGTGTCATGTGGAAGCATTTCTCCGAAACCGGTGCGATTAAAGCAAAGTCGGTCATCATCGCTGCCGGGGGATTCGTGATGAACCAGGACATGGTAGCCAAGCACACCCCGAAACTGGCCGAGAAACCTTTCGTGCTCGGCAATACCTACGACGACGGCCTGGGCATCCGGATGGGCGTATCGGCCGGCGGCGCCACCCAGCACATGGATCAGATCTTCATTACGGCTCCGCCGTACCCGCCGTCGATCCTGCTGACCGGGATCATCGTGAACAAGCTCGGACAGCGGTTCGTCGCCGAAGATTCGTACCATTCCAGGACTTCCGGGTTCATCATGGATCAGCCGGACAGCGCGGCGTTTCTCATTGTCGACGAGGCGCACCTGGAACATCCCAAGATGCCGCTGGTACCGCTGATCGACGGCTGGGAAACCGTCCCGGAAATGGAAGCCGCTCTTGGCATCCCGGAGGGCAACCTGGTCGCGACACTGGACCGGTACAACACCTACGCCGCACGCGGCGAGGACCCTGATTTCCACAAGCAGCCCGAATTCCTTGCGGCGCAAGACAAAGGCCCCTGGGGGGCATTCGACATGTCACTGGGCAAGGCAATGTACGCCGGATTCACCATCGGCGGGCTGGCCACGTCCGTGGACGGGCAGGTGCTGCGCGAGGACGGCACCGTCGTGCCCGGCTTGTACGCGGCCGGGGCCTGCGCGGTCAACATCGCCCAGGACGGCAAGGGCTACGCCAGCGGCACGCAGCTCGGAGAAGGCTCGTACTTCGGCCGCCGCGCCGGAGCGCACGCGGCCCGAGACGGCTAAACCCGTGCGGGCTCCTTCTCCTCTTCCACTGGGGCCAGCCGCCACGGGCCGCCGCCCAGCAAATGGAGCTCCTGTGCGTGGTGCTGCTCGACGGCAGGCCGATGGCTGACGCTGACCACGACGCAATCCGGCAATTCGGTGCGCAACAGTTGATAGAGCGCAAATTCCAGCCCCACATCCAGCGCCGAGGTGGCCTCGTCAAGGAAGACCGCCTTCGGTTTGGTGAGCAGGATGCGCGCAAAAGCGACACGCTGCTGCTCGCCGGGGGAGAGCACTCTGGCCCAGTCCTGCTCATCGTCGAGCCGGCTGGTCAGCGGCGCCAGCGCCACTTTGGTCAACACGTCGCGCAGTTGATCATCGGAGATATCGTCCGGCGAGTTCGGGTAGCACACCACGGTACGCAGACTGCCCAGCGGCACATACGGCAACTGCGACAAGAACATTGTCGCGTTATCGCCTTCGGGACAGCAGAGGGTCCCGGAAGCGTATGGCCACAATTCGGCCAGGCTGCGCAGCAGCGTGGTCTTGCCGGCCCCTGAGCGCCCGGTGATCACCAGAGTGTCGCCGTCGTCCAGCTGGACATCAAGCGGGTCGATCAGCCGGTCTCCGCCCGGCGTGCGGACTTCGACATCGCGCAGCTCAACCGTTGTCTCTTCACTGGGCTTGACCAGCATGGTCGGCAGCGCGCGACCCTTTTCGTTGGCGTCCACCAGCCCGTGCAACCGGATGATCGACGCCCGAAGAGCCGCGAACGCGTCGTAGTTATTGCGGAAAAACGACAGCGAGTCCTGGATATTGCCGAACGCCGTCGCGCTCTGGCCGACATCGCCGAAGTCGATCCGGCCGGCGAACAGCCGCGGCGCCTGAATTACCCACGGCAGCGGGACAATCGCCTGCGACACCGACCAGTTCCACCCGTTGAAAATGATGGTGCGGCGGACGAACTTGCGGTAGTTGTCGATGATCGGAGTAAAGCGCCGCCACAGTTGCACCCGCTCGACTCGCTCACCACGGTAGAAGCCCACTGCCTCCGCGGCATCGCGCAATCGCACCAGGGCGTAACGAAATGCGGCGTTGAGCTTCTCGTTGTCGAAGCTGAGCCGAATCAGTGGATGCCCCAGCCAGATTGCGACCACCGTCGCGATCACGACATAGATCAGGACGGTCCAGAACATCGCGCGCGGGAAGTCAACGCCCAGAATGTCCAGATTTCCGGACAGGTTCCACAGAATCGCGGCGAACGAAATCACCGAGGCGACCGCGTTGACGGCGCCGAACAGCAAGGTGCTTCCCGTCCCGTTGGACGGGATGTTCGGGGTGCCGCCGGCATTGGCGGTGAAAATGTCGATGTCCTGCTGGATGCGCTGGTCGGGGTTGTCGATGGTGTTGTCGATAAACAGATCGCGGTAGTAGGCCTTGCCGTCGAGCCAGTCATCGGTCAGATGGGCGGTGAGCCACATGCGCCAGGCGATGATGAAACGCTGCGTCAGGTAGATGTCCACCATGAACCGGATGACATACAGGACTGCCAGCAAGCTGAAAATCGCGATCGACATCCAGAAGCCATGAATCCCGGATTGTTTGACCCTGTCGTCGTCGGCGGCAATGCCCTGCACCGCTTTCTGTACCGCCGTATACAAGTCGTTGCCCTGGTAGCTGAGCAACACCATAAGCCGCACCGAAAGGAGCACCGACAGCAACAGCACGCCAAGCATCAGCCACACGCGGACACTGTGCGCCCCGACGAAGTATCCACGGGTGATCCGCCAGAATTGCCGGCCCCAGGGCGTGAGATACCTGAACAGAACCAGCACGGCAAAGAGACAGACAGCGCTGATAACCCAGGCTATGGCGACCCACCGCAAGGAATCCATCGGTGCCGCCGACCAGTTGATCGATGGCTTAAAAGGCTTCGGGCCCATGCTCGATGTCTCCTTACGGTCGAGGTGGTCGGACTTTCCTCAACAGAAATCCTCCGGCGAAGGTACCCGAAGGATCTGGATAGGCTGCGGCTATGACTACTGACGCCGTCCCCACACAAACATTGCATGCCGGCCGGCTCATCGCGCGGCGCCTGCGGGCCAGCGGTGTCGACACCGTCTTCACGTTATCGGGCGGCCACCTGTTTTCCATTTACGACGGCTGCCGTGACGAGGGTATTCGGCTGGTCGATACCCGCCACGAGCAGACCGCGACCTTCGCCGCCGAGGGCTGGTCGAAAGTGACGAGGCTACCGGGCGTGGCCGCGCTCACCGCGGGGCCGGGCGTCACCAACGGGATGAGCGCGATGGCAGCGGCGCAGCAGAACCAGTCGCCCCTGGTGGTGCTGGGTGGCCGGGCCCCGGCGCTGCGATGGGGCATGGGCTCGCTGCAGGAGATCGACCATGTGCCGTTTGTGGCGCCGCTGGCCCGCTTCGCCGCCACCGCACAGTCGCCCGACGCCGCCGGCCGGCTCGTCGACGAAGCATTGCGAGCGGCAGTCGGTGCCCCGTCGGGTGTCGGCTTCGTCGATTTCCCGATGGACTATGTGTTTTCTATGTCGGAGGACCCGGATCTTTGGGGCCGCCCCGGAGCTCTCACCGACCTGCCGCCGGGGCCCGCTCCTGACGGCCTGGATACTCAAGCCCTGGACCGCGCCGCCAGCCTGCTATCCGCGGCGAAGCGGCCGGTGATCATGGCAGGCACCAACGTCTGGTGGGGACACGGGGAGGCGGCGCTGCTACGTCTTGCCGAGGAACGCCAAATCCCGGTGCTGATGAACGGGATGGCCCGCGGCACAGTGCCCGCCGACCACCCGCTGGCGTTCTCGCGGGCGCGGGGAAAAGCCTTGGGCGAGGCCGACGTTGCGCTGATCGTCGGTGTGCCCATGGATTTCCGGCTCGGCTTCGGCGCGGTGTTCGGGCCACAAACCCAGCTCGTCGTGGCAGACCGCGCCAAGCCCGAACGCAAACATCCCCGGCCGGTTGAGGCCGAGCTCTACGGCGACCTCACGTCGACCCTCTCCGCGCTGGCCACCGCGGGCGGGACCGACCATCAGGACTGGATCAACGAGCTGCGAACGGCCGAGACCTCGGCGCGCGACCTGGAGAAAACCGAACTCGCCGATGACCGTATTCCGCTGCATCCGATGCGGGTGTACGCAGAACTCGCGCCGCTGTTGGACCGCGACGCCATCGTTGTCATCGACGCCGGTGATTTTGGGTCCTACGCCGGCCGGGTGATCGACAGCTACTTGCCGGGCTGCTGGCTGGACAGCGGCCCCTTCGGCTGCCTCGGTTCGGGCCCTGGTTACGCCCTGGCCGCCAAGCTGGCCCGACCGGACCGTCAGGTGGTCCTGCTGCAGGGCGACGGCGCATTCGGCTTCAGCGGCATGGAATGGGACACCTTGGTCCGGCACAACGTGCCGGTCGTGTCGGTGATTGGCAACAACGGGATCTGGGCATTGGAAAAGCAC
Organism: uncultured Actinomycetota bacterium; assembly: GCA_963730415.1. Lineage (GTDB taxonomy): Bacteria > Actinomycetota > Actinomycetes > Mycobacteriales > Mycobacteriaceae > Mycobacterium. The sequence goes on from CAVSSC010000043.1 coordinate 191,500, forward strand.
CCCATGGAGGCGTTGTACGGCTATTCGGTAGTGGCGGAGTTGCGTCCGGGCACGCGCTACGACGAGGTGGTGCGCGCGCTGGGTGGCCACGGCGAGCTGGTGGCCGCCCCCGCCGAGCTCCGGCCCGCGCTGGAACGCGCCTTCGCCAGTGGCCTGCCCGCCGTCGTCAATGTGCTCACCGACCCGAGCGTCGCCTATCCACGCCGATCCAACCTCGCCTGATTTGGTCAGCTCCTCCTCAGCCCGCTTCGCGGCCTGCATCGTCGCCGACCGGGCCTGATGGACCGGCTCGCGGACCTGCGCAGTTGGACGCCAGTGCCCGGGTGTCGCGAGCAAACACGCACGCTCACGCCGGTGGGCGGGTCGCGTACCGTTGACCTGTGCCAAAGACCACCCGTGCTCAACCCGGCCGCCTGAGCAGCCGATTTTGGCGACTGCTCGGCGCCAGCACCGAAAAGAACCGCAGCCATTCCCTCACCCAGGTCATCGCGTCATCGGAATACAACGACGAAGCGGCCGGCCTCAACGACGGGCAGCTGCGTAAGGCGGCCGGACTGCTCAACCTCGATGATCTCGCGGAGTCCGACGACATCCCGCAATTCCTCGCGATCGCCCGGGAGGCGGCGGAAAGGACGACCGCGCTCCGTCCATTTGACGTGCAGTTGCTCGGGGCCCTGCGCATGCTTGCCGGCGACGTGATCGAGATGGCCACCGGTGAGGGCAAAACCCTCGCCGGCGCGATCGCGGCGGCCGGATACGCCCTTGCCGGGCGGCACGTGCACGTGGTGACCATCAACGATTACCTGGCCCGCCGTGACGCGGAATGGATGGGCCCGCTGCTGAAGGCGATGGGACTGACCGTCGGCTGGATCACCGCGGAGTCGACGAGCGAGGAACGCCGTGCCGCCTACGGCTGCGACGTCACCTACGCCTCGGTCAACGAGATCGGCTTCGACGTGCTGCGCGATCAGCTGGTGACGGACGTCTCCGACTTGGTATCGCCCAATCCCGACGTGGCCCTCATCGACGAAGCCGACTCGGTGCTGGTCGACGAGGCGTTGGTGCCCCTGGTGCTGGCAGGCACCACTCATCGGGAGACGCCGCGACTGGAGATCATCGAGCTGGTCGGTGAGCTGGAAGCGGGCGCCGACTACGACACCGACTCGGACAGCCGCAACGTCCACCTGACCGAGGTCGGGGCGCGCAAAGTCGAGAAGGCGCTCGGCGGCATCGACCTGTACTCCGAGGAGCACGTCGGCACCACACTGACCGAAGTCAACGTCGCACTGCACGCGCACGTGCTGTTGCAGCGCGACGTGCACTACATCGTCCGAGACGACGCGGTGCACCTGATCAACGCCTCCCGCGGGCGCATCGCGCAACTGCAGCGCTGGCCCGACGGCCTGCAGGCCGCCGTCGAGGCCAAGGAGGGCATCGAGACCACCGAAACCGGTGAGGTGCTCGACACCATCACGGTGCAGGCGCTGATCAACCGCTACGCAACCGTGTGCGGCATGACCGGCACCGCACTGGCCGCCGGTGAGCAACTGCGCCAGTTCTACAAGCTCGGTGTGTCACAAATTCCGCCGAATAAGCCCAACATTCGCGAGGACGAGTCCGACCGCGTCTACATCACCGCCGCCGCCAAGAACGACGCGATCGTCGCGCACATCGCCGAGGTGCATGAGACCGGACAGCCGGTGCTAGTCGGCACCCGCGATGTCGCCGAATCCGAAGAACTGCACGAGCGGCTGCTGCGCCGCGGCGTGCCCGCAGTGGTGCTCAATGCAAAGAATGATGCCGAGGAAGCGCAGGTAATCGCCGAGGCCGGCAAATTCGACGCGGTCACGGTATCGACACAGATGGCCGGGCGTGGCACCGATATCCGGCTCGGTGGATCCGACGAGGCCGACCACGACAGGGTCGCCGAGCTCGGCGGGCTGCACGTGGTGGGCACCGGCCGGCATCACACCCAGCGACTGGACAACCAGCTGCGCGGGCGCGCCGGACGCCAAGGCGACCCGGGGTCGTCGGTGTTCTTCTCGAGTTGGGAAGACGACGTTGTGGCCGCCAACCTCGACCACAACAAGTTGCCCATGGAAACCGATGAGGACGGCCGGATCGTCAGCGCCAAGGCGGCCGGGCTGCTCGACCATGCCCAGCGCGTCGCTGAGGGCCGGATGCTGGACGTGCACGCGAACACCTGGCGCTACAACCAGTTGATCGCCCAGCAACGCGCCATCATCGTCGATCGACGTAACACGTTGCTGCGCAACGCAACTGCGCGCGAGGAACTCGCCGAACTGGCGCCGAAGCGGTATGGGGAGCTGTCCGAAAAGCTGTCCGAAGAACGCCTCGAAACGATCTGCCGACAGATCATGCTGTATCACCTCGACCGCGGCTGGGCCGATCATCTGGCGTATCTGGCCGACATCCGCGAAAGCATCCACTTGCGGGCGCTGGGCCGGCAAAATCCGCTGGACGAGTTCCACCGGTTGGCGGTCGACGCGTTCGCGTCGCTGGCCGCGGACGCGATCGAGGCGGCTCAACAGACGTTCGAGACCGCAAACGTCCTCGAAGAGGAGCCGGGACTGGATCTGTCCAAGCTGGCCCGGCCGACGTCGACGTGGACATACATGGTCAACGACAACCCGCTGGCCGATGACACGCTTTCCACCCTGAGCCTGCCCGGGGTGTTCCGCTAGAGCGTCCCCTGATGCGACCCGGTTGCCCAGCTTCAGCTCGGTCCGTTTAACGGACCGCAATATCTTCGCGTTAAGGTCACGGCTCATGGAGCCGGTGCTTCCGCCCAATCGGGTGCTGACGGTGCCCAACGTGCTGAGCGCCATCCGTCTGGTGCTCATCCCGGTGTTTGCCTACCTCCTGCTCGTCGCGCACGCCAACGGCTGGGCGGTGGCCATCCTGATGTTCAGCGGCGCCTCCGACTGGGCCGACGGCAAGATCGCCCGGCTGCTCAACCAGTCCTCGCGGCTGGGCGTCCTGCTCGACCCGGCGGTCGACCGGCTCTACATGGTGACCGTTCCCGTCTTGTTGGCGGTGGGCGGGATCGTGCCGTGGTGGTTCGTCATCATCCTGCTCGCGCGCGACGGTTTGCTGGCCGCGACGCTGCCGCTGCTGCGCAGCCGCGGGCTCTCGGCGCTGCCGGTGACGTACGTCGGTAAGGCCGCGACCTTCGCGTTGATGTCCGGTTTTCCGCTGGTGCTGCTGGGGACGTGGGACGCGCTGTGGAGCCGCGTGCTGGGGGCCTGTGGCTGGGCCTTTCTGGTCTGGGGTATGTATGCGTACCTGTGGTCGTTCGTGCTGTATGGGGTGCAGACGACGTTGGTGGTGCGCCGAATGCCCAAGCTCAAACACGGTGCGCGTCAGCCAGCCGTGCCGAAAGCGGTTGAGCATGGCTGACGCGGACCGCCTGCTCGGCGGCTATGACCCCAACGCCGGCCACAGCGCCCACGTGGCATCGCGGCCACAACGCATCCCGGTGCCGTCCCTGCTGCGCGCCCTGTTGTCGGAGCACCTGGATCCCGGTTACGCCGCGGCTGCTGCCAAACGTAGCCTCGCTGCCAGACCACAGCGGGGGCGCGAACGCGCTCTTAGCTGGCTCTGGCAGGCTTTGGCGGCGCTGCTGATCGCCACGGTATTTGCCGGCGCGGTCGCGCAGGCCCGTTCGGTTGCACCCGGTGTGCGCTCCGCGCAGCAGCTGCTGGTGCGCAGTGTGCGTTCGACGGAAGCCGCTGCAGCCAAGTTGGCCCAGCGACGCAGCCAGCTGTCGACTCAAGTCGACGACGTGCAGCGCCGCGCGCTGGCAGACGACGCCGAGGGGCAGCGGCTGCTGACCCGTCTCGACGCACTCAGCCTGGCCGCGGCCAGCACACCGGTCATCGGACCGGGTCTGACGGTGACCGTGACCGATCCTGGTGCCAGCCCGAATCTTTCCGACGTGTCCAAGCAGCGGGTCAACGGCAGCAGGCAAATCATCCTGGACCGTGATTTGCAGCTGGTCGTCAACTCGTTGTGGGCGAGCGGTGCTGAGGCCATCTCAGTCGGTGGCGTCCGGATCGGGCCGAACGTGACCATTCGGCAAGCCGGCGGCGCGATCCTGGTCGACAACAACCCCACCAGCAGCCCGTACACGATCCTTGCGGTCGGACCGCCACGCGCGATGCGGGACGTCTTCGACGACAGCCCCGGCCTCCAGCGTCTTAGGCTGCTGGAGGTCTCGTACGGTGTCGTCGTTACGGTGAACGTCGCCGACGGTCTTTCGCTGCCTGCCGGATCGATCCGGGATGTCAAGTTCGCCAAGCAGATTGGGCCACAGTGAGAAAAGTCCTCAGCAGACAGATCCCCCTGTGTGAAACGCGGACGGGAAACCGAGCATGATCGGTATCGCAGCACTTGCGATTGGCATCGTGCTGGGCTTGGTTTTTCACCCCGCAGTGCCCGAGGTTGTCCAGCCGTACTTGCCGATCGCGGTGGTCGCAGCGCTAGACGCGGTGTTCGGTGGGCTGCGTGCTTATCTGGAACGGATCTTTGACCCGAAAGTCTTCGTGATTTCGTTCGTGTTCAACGTCTTCGTGGCTTCCCTGATCGTTTATGTTGGCGACCAACTGGGCGTGGGCACGCAGTTGTCCACGGCCATCATCGTCGTGTTGGGTATCCGCATCTTCGGCAACGCCGCCGCACTGCGGCGCCGGCTGTTCGGGGCATGACGGAGATGAGGTCAGCGTGAGCCAGGACCCAGCAGATCGCGCCGCCGACCAAAGTGGTGAGGCGCCAACCCGCCAAGCGCACTCCAAAGCCGATTCGAATGACAGTGCACAGCGCGGCCGCCACGAATTACCGGCGAAACACCCGCGCCGGGAGATCGGACCGGTGCGCCGCACCGGATTGTCCGGACTGCTCCGTAGCGGTCGCTCCCGGCTGGTTTTCGGAACGTTGGCGGTCCTGTTGTGTCTGCTCTTGGGGATCGCCATCGTCACGCAGGTCCGCCAAACCGAGTCGGGCGATTCGCTGGAAACGGCGCGTCCCGCAGACCTGTTGGTGCTGCTGGATTCGTTGCGGCAGCGCGAAGCCACACTCAACACCGAAGTGAGCGAACTACAGAACACGCTGAATTCATTGCAGGCGTCCGGCAACAACGATCAGGCCGCCATCCAGGCCGCTCAGGCCAGGCTGGCGGCGCTATCCATTTTGGTCGGCGCTGTGGGCGCCACCGGGCCGGGCGTCACCGTCACGATCGAGGATCCCGGACCTGGAGTATCGCCAGAGGTGATGCTCGACGTGATCAACGAGTTGCGCGCCGCCGGCGCCGAGGCGATCGAAATCAACGATGCACACCAGTCCGTGCGAGTAGGTGTCGATACCTGGGTAGTGGGTATGCCTGGTTCGCTGACCGTCGACAGCAAGACACTGTCGCCCCCGTATTCGATTCTGGCGATTGGCGATCCGCCCACGCTGGCTGCTGCGATGAACATTCCCGGTGGCGCGGAGGACAGCATCAAGCGCGTTGGAGCGCGGATGTCTGTCCTGCAGGCCGACCGAGTGGACGTGACCACCTTGCGACAACCAAAACCGCACCAATACGCTCAGCCCGTCAAGTGAGCAACAGCGACCGAACAGGATTACTCGTGAGCAATATCCCGCCCGATCTGCACTACACCGCCGAACATGAGTGGGTTCGTCGAAACGGTGATGACACCGCGCGGGTCGGGATCACCGACTTTGCGCAGTCGGCGTTGGGCGATGTCGTTTTTGTTCAGCTGCCCGATGTGGGCACTGAACTGACCGCGGGCGAATCCTTCGGCGAGGTCGAATCGACGAAATCGGTGTCGGACTTGTATGCCCCGGTCTCGGGCAAAGTGTCTGCAGTCAACAGCGATCTGGAAGGCAGTCCGCAGCTGGTCAACTCCGACCCGTACGGGGCCGGGTGGCTGCTGGATGTCCAGGTGTCGGATGTCGCCGCATTGGAGTCAGCCATTTCGTCGCTGCTTGACGCTGAGGCCTACCGCGGAACGCTGACCGAATGACAATTGCTAATGTCCCTGCCAGCCCCGCACGGCGTTGCGAGCGGCGCAGCCGGCCTACGCTGGGGCTCCCCGCGCTCGCAGGGGTGGGGGCGCGCCCGCGCAAGTGGGGGCTACCCCCAGCCACGAGTGGGGAAAGGCGGGTAATCGGTCTTCCGATCATCGGGTGGTGGGCACATTGCAGACCAGTGCGCGGTACCGTCGACACATCGACACTTGAAAGCACTAGACAGGCTAGTAATCGGCAGTACCGGGCGAAGAAACCTACTGAGCAGCCGGCCGAGCGGCCCGGTCAGATAACGCCACAGCGGCCAGTGAGGAGCAGCGCGTGACGGACATGGACAATGACCAGACTTCTGATGAAGTCACAGCGGAGACGACTTCTGTCTTCCGTGCCGACTTCCTCAACGAGCTGGAAGCTCCCGCGCAAGCGGGGGCCGAAAGCGCGGTATCCGGGGTCGAAGGACTCCCGGCGGGCTCGGCGCTGCTGGTAGTCAAACGGGGACCGAACGCTGGATCTCGCTTCCTGCTCGACCAGGCCATCACGTCCGCCGGTCGGCATCCCGACAGCGACATCTTCCTCGACGACGTCACCGTTAGCCGTCGCCACGCCGAATTCAGGTTGGAAAACAACGAATTCCACGTGGTCGACGTCGGTAGCCTCAATGGCACCTACGTCAACCGTGAGCCCGTGGATTCGGCAGTACTTGCCAACGGTGACGAAGTGCAGATCGGCAAGTTCCGCTTGGTGTTTTTGACCGGGCCCAAGCAAGGTGAGGACGGAGGATCCGGAGGCTAGTGAGCGCACCCGATAGCCCGGCACTGGCCGGGATGTCGATCGGGACGGTCCTGGAACTGTTAAGGCCGGACTTCCCCGATGTCACGATCTCCAAGATTCGGTTCTTGGAGGCCGAGGGACTGGTGACGCCGCAGCGCGCTGCGTCGGGGTATCGCAGGTTTACCGCATATGACTGCGCGCGGCTGCGGTTCATCCTCACCGCGCAGCGCGATCACTACCTACCGCTGAAGGTCATCAGGGCGCAGCTGGACGCCCAACCCGATGGTGAGCTACCGCCATCCGGATCGCCCTACACCGTCCCGCGCTTGGTGTCCGTGGCGGGAAGCGGGGAAGCCGGTGTCGGAACTGACGCTGGCTATGGGGCCGGATCCGACACGGCTGCGGCGGTGGCCCCCACCCGCATCCGGCTGAGTCGAGAAGACCTTCTGGAGCGCTCGGGAGTGGACGACGAACTGCTGACGGCGCTGCTCAAAGCCGGAGTGATTACCACCGGCCCGGGCGGTTTCTTCGACGAACACGCTGTCGTCATCCTGCAATGCGCACGGGCGCTGTCGGAATACGGCGTCGAGCCGCGGCATCTGCGCGCCTTCCGCTCGGCAGCCGACCGGCAGTCTGACCTGATCGCCCAAATCGCCGGGCCGGTAGTCAAAGCCGACAAGGCCGGTGCTCGCGATCGTGCCGACGACCTAGCGCGTGAGGTCGCGGCGCTCGCTATCACACTGCACACATCGTTGGTCAAATCTGCCGTTCGCGACGTTCTGCACCGCTGAGGACTAGACTTCGTTCGACAGCTTGGTCTTCGGCGTTATGGCGATATTTCGGCCGCGTCATCACGCCGAGAATCAGCCGAACACGGCAGCATATGCGGAGGGCAGACACAAATGGGTGAAGTTCGTGTTGTCGGCATTCGCGTTGAGCAGCCGCAGAACCAGCCGGTGCTGTTACTGCGCGAAACAAACGGCGACCGGTACCTGCCAATTTGGATCGGTCAGTCCGAGGCCGCCGCCATCGCGCTCGAGCAGCAAGGCGTTGAGCCACCCCGCCCATTGACGCATGATCTGATCAGGGATGTCATTGCCGCGCTTGGGCATTCGCTGAAAGAGGTGCGGATCGTCGATCTGCAGGAAGGCACTTTCTACGCTGACCTGGTCTTCGACCGCAACATCACAGTGTCAGCGCGTCCCTCGGACTCGGTGGCGATAGCGCTGCGGGTCGGCGTCCCGATCTACGTCGAGGAGGCCGTGCTTGCCCAGGCCGGGCTGCTGATCCCCGACGAGAGCGATGAGGAGGGCGGTACCGCCGTCCGGGAGGACGAGGTGGAGAAGTTCAAGGAGTTTCTCGACAGCGTGTCTCCTGACGATTTCAAGGCCACCTAGCCCTCCGACGATGCGCGCCGTTAACGGCGCGAGGAGGAGGAGGGCAATCCAATCGAGCCCTCCGACGATGCGCGCCATGTAACGGCGCGCATCGTATTACGCTGGACACCGACATCACGGATGCATCTCAACTAAGCGCCGCGATGTCGACACGCCTGGCGGATAGCGCCCTCACTTAGCCCGGCGGCGGCCATACTTTGATCACGACTTAAAGGCGCGAAGGCGATCGGACAGCGTAAGCTCTCTAGCACTCGGGCCTGAGCAAACGTGGCTGCGCCGCAGCCAGTGACGCAGCTAGTAACTACAGCGCGATCGGCGAGAGGAACCACCGTGAGCGAGCAGCCACGTCAAGGACAGCTGGACCTAGCTGACCACGCAAACGCCGCGAGCGGCGACCACAGCGTCACCGCGCCGGACGCCCCCGTGCAACCCGGACTGTTCCCCGACGATTCCGTGCCTGATGAACTGGTGGGCTATCGCGGGCCGAGTGCTTGCCAGATTGCCGGAATCACCTACCGCCAGCTGGACTACTGGGCGCGTACGTCGTTGGTGGTTCCGTCGATCCGCAGCGCGGCAGGCTCGGGCAGCCAGCGGCTCTACTCGTTCAAGGACATCCTGGTTCTCAAGATCGTCAAGCGGTTGCTCGACACCGGTATCTCGCTGCACAACATCCGGGTTGCGGTCGACCATCTGCGCCAGCGCGGCGTGCAGGATCTGGCCAACATCACCTTGTTTTCCGACGGCACCACGGTCTATGAGTGCACGTCGGCCGAAGAGGTTGTCGATCTGCTGCAGGGCGGGCAGGGCGTATTCGGCATCGCCGTGTCGGGTGCCATGCGTGAACTGACCGGGGTGATCGCCGACTTCCCCGGTGAGCGGGCTGACGGCGGCGAGTCGATTGCGACCCCGGAAGACGAGCTGGCGTCCAGGCGCAAGCATCGCGACCGCAAGATCGGCTAGCCGCGCGCCGTCGCATATCGCGACAGCGGTGTGCCGGGCGGGGCACGCGGGTAGAGTCGGATGTGCATCGCCCTCGTGCGGGAGAGCTCCGTGACGGCCAGTCACGGACGCCGAAGGAGCAATACCTCTCCGTCAACCTCTCAGGCACCCGGACCGCGCGAGTTAACGATGCCTCTGGAAAGCGGTGCAGGTCCGTAACGGTCCACACCCGCCGATGGGGAAAGGCGCACAGGCAGCACTCGGCGCCGAATCTCTCAGGCGCCTGGCGAACAGGTGAAGACAGAGGGAGAGGGCCGCTAGTCCTCTGCCTTTGTGATGCCTAGTTCAGGAGTTTCGCCAGTGCCCGACCAATCAACCTTCGCAGCCCGGCATATCGGTCCGGACAGCCAGGCCGTCGCAATCATGCTTGCCGTCATCGGTGTCGACTCGTTCGACGAGCTAGCATCCAAGGCGGTCCCGAAAGGCATCCTCGACAAGCCCACCGACGGCGGCGTCGCGCCGGGTTTGGACGGCTTGCCGCCGGCCGTCAGCGAGACCGAGGCGCTGGCCGAGCTGCGGGAGCTGGCCGACGCCAACACGGTGGCCGTCTCGATGATCGGGCAGGGCTACTACGACACGCTCACACCACCGGTATTGGTGCGCAACGTCTTGGAGAACCCGGCCTGGTATACCGCCTACACGCCGTATCAGCCTGAGATCAGTCAAGGCCGGCTGGAGGCGCTGCTGAATTTCCAGACGATGGTGGCCGACCTCACCGGACTCGAAGTCGCCAACGCCTCGATGCTCGATGAGGGCACCGCGGCCGCCGAGGCCATGACGTTGATGCACCGTGCCGCTCGTGGCACGGCGAACCGGCTCGCCGTCGACGCCGACTTATTCGGCCAGACCGCAGCCGTGCTGGCCACGCGGGCCCGGCCGCTGGGCATCGAGATCGTCACCGCCGACCTGCGCGATGGCCTACCGGACGGTGAGTTCTTCGGCGTCATCACCCAGCTGCCCGGCGCCAGCGGCCGGATCACCGACTGGGCAGCTCTGGTGGCACAAGCCCACGAACGGGGCGCGCTGGTCGCCATCGGCGCCGATCTGCTGGCCTTGACGCTGATCACCCCACCCGGCGAGATCGGTGCCGACGTCGCGTTCGGCACTACCCAAAGATTCGGTGTACCAATGGGATTCGGCGGCCCGCATGCCGGATACCTGTCGGTGCACAGCAAGCATGCCCGCCAGCTGCCGGGCCGGCTGGTCGGCGTGTCCGTCGACAGTGACGGCACGCCGGCGTATCGCTTGGCGCTGCAGACGCGCGAGCAGCACATCCGCCGCGACAAGGCGACCAGCAACATCTGCACCGCACAGGTGCTGTTGGCGGTGATGGCCGCGATGTACGCCAGCTACCACGGGGCCGACGGGCTGACCGAGATCGCCCGCCGCGTGCATTCCCACGCGCGTCGCCTGGCGGCCGGTCTTGGTCGCGCCGGCGTCGACGTGGTGCACCAAGCGTTCTTCGACACCGTCTTGGCGCGGGTACCCGGCCGGGCGGTGCAAGCCCGGGCCGCTGCCAAGGAGCGCGGGATCAACGTGTGGCTGGTGGATGAGGACCACGTGTCGGTGGCCTGCGACGAGGCCACTACCGACGCCCACATCGCGGGTGTGCTGGCGGCGTTCGATGCAGCGCCAGCCGGAGAGAGCATGGCGGGACCCGATATCGCGACCCGCACATCGGAGTTCCTGACCCATCCCGCGTTCACGCAATACCGCACCGAAACAGCGATGATGCGCTACCTGCGTACGCTGGCGGACAAGGATATCGCCTTGGACCGCAGCATGATTCCGCTCGGCTCGTGCACGATGAAACTTAACGCCGCTGCCGAGATGGAGTCGATCACCTGGCCAGAATTCGCCCGCCAGCATCCGTTCGCTCCGGCATCTGACACCCCGGGGCTGCGTCGTCTCATCGGCGACCTGGAGAGCTGGCTGGTACAGATCACCGGTTACGACGCTGTCTCGCTGCAACCCAATGCGGGTTCACAAGGCGAGTACGCCGGCCTGCTGGCAATCCACGATTATCACGCCAGCCGCGGTGAGCCGCACCGCAACATCTGCCTGATCCCGTCAAGCGCGCACGGCACCAACGCGGCGTCGGCGGCGTTGGCGGGTATGCGGGTGGTCGTGGTGGCCTGCCACGACAACGGCGACGTCGATCTCGACGATCTGCGCAGCAAGGTCGGCGAACATGGCGACCGGCTGTCGACGCTGATGATCACTTATCCGTCTACGCACGGCGTGTACGAGCACGACATCGCCGAACTCTGCGCAGTCGTGCACGACGCCGGCGGTCAGGTCTACGTCGACGGCGCCAACCTCAACGCGCTCGTCGGCCTGGCCCGGCCGGGCAAGTTCGGCGGCGACGTCAGCCACCTGAACCTGCATAAGACGTTCTGCATTCCGCACGGGGGCGGCGGGCCAGGGGTTGGGCCGGTGGCGGTGCGGTCGCATTTGGCCCCGTTCCTTCCGGGACACCCGTTTGCTCCCGAACTGCCGCAGGGTCATCCGGTGTCGTCAGCACCCTACGGATCCGCCTCGATTCTGCCGATCAGCTGGGCCTATATCAGGATGATGGGTGCCGAGGGTCTGCGGGCGGCATCGCTGGTCGCGATCACCTCGGCCAACTACATCGCCCGACGCCTCGACGAGTACTTCCCGGTGCTGTACACCGGCGAGAACGGCATGGTCGCCCACGAGTGCATCCTGGACTTGCGCGGTATCACCAAGTCGACCGGGGTGACCGTCGACGATGTCGCGAAACGCTTGGCGGACTACGGCTTTCACGCACCCACCATGAGCTTTCCGGTGGCCGGCACGCTCATGGTGGAGCCCACCGAGAGCGAAAGCCTAACCGAGGTCGACGCCTTCTGCGAGGCGATGATCGCCATCCGCGGCGAGATCGACCGGGTCGGTTCAGGGGAGTGGCCTGCCGACGACAATCCGCTGCGGGGCGCACCGCACACCGCCGAGTGCCTGATGGTTTCCGACTGGGAGCACCCGTACACCCGCGAAGAGGCTGCCTATCCGCTCGGCAAGAACTTCCGGCCCAAAGTGTGGCCGCCGGTGCGTCGCATCGACGGCGCCTACGGCGACCGCCACCTGGTCTGCTCGTGTCCACCCGTGGAAGCGTTCGCTTAACGCGACCCGATAATCGTCAGCCGAAACGCTCAACAATGGCCGCGGCGATCTGCTCTGGCGCATCCTCTTGGATGAAGTGCTTGGCGTTGGGCAGTTCGACGAGGACGTGATCGGCAAAAGTGGCGCGCATCCGCGGGATCATCGGGCCGGGTCTGAATGCGAAGTCCTTCATTCCCCAAACCAACAGGGTGGGCTTGGCGCCGAGCTTGGCCGGCACCTCTCGGGCAAGCCGTGCCAGCAGTGGACGGGCGGCCAAGATCTGCTTGGGCATTTCGGCTACGCCTTTGCGCGCGTCGGGGCTGGGCTGCACGGCCCGGTAGTGCTCCATCACCGCAGCGCTTGGCCGGTGCTCGGTTCCCGCGGGGATCATCCGCTCGACAAAGAAATTGCGCTGCAAAATCGCGTACTGCAGCGGCGGGACTGGACATCACCCAGCTGAAGATCTTCATCGTGAGCTCGTCCGTCGGCCAGAACCAGGTGTTGCCCAAGACGATGCCGCGCACCCGGTCGGCACGCTCCACCGCGACCGCCATGCTGATGGGCCCACCCCAGTCCTGGCCCATCGTCAGGTAGCCGTCCAGGCCGAGATGATCGACGAACTCGCCGACCACCCGGGCGTGCTCGTCGATCTTGTAGCCGAACCCCGCGGGTCGCTCCGACAGCCCGAAACCGAGGTAATCCGGTGCGACGCAGCGGAACCGGTCACGTAGCGCGATGACGATGTTGCGATACAGGAAGCTCCATGTCGGGTTGCCGTGGCACAGCAGCAGTGGCGGACCGTCACCCTCGTCGATGTAATGGATGCGTCCCTGCGAGCTGTCGAACCAGCGCGACTCGAACGGATACAGCTGGGGATCCGGGGTGAAATCGATGCTCATTGCGCTCCTTGGTTAGCGCTCACGATGGTAAGCCCGACGTGTGACATCACCGAGTGACCGAGACTGGCACCGCACAGCTTCGCCGAGGCGTACGCCGATACCGCGCTATCGCCGCTTGTCAGCAGCCCTAGTCAGCTCAAATAGGTGTTGATTGCCGTGGCGAGGTCAGGGGACGCCGATGTGGCGAGGTTCTGGTAGCTGCCGCCGCTGAGCTGGGCGACCGCTTCCCACGTTGCCCGGTCCGGGTCAGCGCCGAAGTCGATGACGTTGACCGCGATCGGTTTGGCCGGGTCGGCGCTGTTGCGGATGAAATCCTGCAATCCCGGCCCGTCCAGGGTTTGGTCGGTGTGTGGCCCGCCCGTGATCACCAATATCGAATTCGTTTGGCCCGCATGGTAGTTGGTCTGCATGTCTTGGTAGACCATTCGCAGCGTGGTGAACGACACCGCACCGCCGGCCGACGAATACTGCTTGTCCAGCGCGGCCACCAGTGCTGCCGAGCGCGGCTGGCCGTTGACGGGGTCGGCCAGCGGCCCGCTGGTCACCTCCGCGCGACCCTCGTGGCCGTCGAAAGTCCACAGCCCCACGACAGAGGTGGGCGGCAGTGCTTTGATCTTGTCCTGAAGCACCGCGATCACGTTCGCCAGCCGGGTTTTTCCGCCTTCCTCGGCGGGCATCGACTGGTCGAGCATGATGGTCGCGGCCAGTCCGCTCGACGGGGTGGCCATGGCCTCGGCCAGCGTGGCGCGCATCGCGTCGTCACCCACCGACAGCGTGGAGGGCAGCGCCGGGAAAGTGGTGACCGGGCTGCTCGGCGGTTTGACTCCGTTGACCCGGAAGCCGGCCGTTGGCCAGCTTGGCGAGTTGCTCGGGCTTGTGCATGAAGCGGGCGAACTCGCTGGCCGCCGCAGGTCTGCTCCTGCGTCAGCCACGAGCCGCTGAGCAGCACCGTGGGATAGTCGGCGACCGGCACCGGCCCGGGCGGTAGCCAGGAACCCAGCGTGTTCTTGGCATCCGACAACGACTGGCCGCGCTGGAACAGCTGCTGCTCGGTGGTGATCACCGCGTGCACCGGCGCGGTCGCCGCGTCACCGGGCTTGAGCAGCGTGTTCATCGCCTCTGTCAGCGAGTTGTCCGCCAGTTTGGGTTGTGCGCCCAGCAGCGTGCGCATCGCGCCGGTGCCCTGGGTCGCCGGTGCACCGGGGGGTGCCGACGCAGCTGCTACCGCCTCTCCGGCCAAAAACGATGCGTCACCGTTGCCGTTCATCGGCAGCGCCAGTCGCAGCGATCCCCACGCCGGCAAGTTCAACCCGGCCAATGCGTTCGGGTTGGTTTGCAGTCCGGGCAGTGCCGCCCAGTTCTGGTTGGCCAGGGCCTGCCCGAGTTCCGGCCGCACGGCGAGCACCACCGGCGACGTCACCAAGTGAGCGGCTGTCGGTGATCGTTTTCTGAGCCGTGGCTCCGGCGAGCCGCGCCGCCGAGATCGAGCTGCCCGGAATCCACAACGCCGGCTGGCCGCCCAATTCGGCGGGCCACTTGCCGATGAAACCGTTGAGGACGGCGTCGGAGCCGGCCGGTTTGACACTCACCACCATGCAGTGGTCACCGACCGGGCCGGCCGAGGAGTTGTAGCTTTCCGCGAATTGCTGCACGGAATCGGCGATCGACGGGTCGGCAATGACGGCGACAGTTTCCTTGCCTCCCACACAGCGTCCAGCTGCCTTGTGCGAGCGGTTGGACAACGCGTCACCGAAGAAACTCCACAGGATCACGGTGCCCACCACCACGACAACGGCGACGAGAGCCACGATCACGCCGATGCTGACTCCTCGGCGTCCGCCCTCGCTGCGATGGCCGCCCCGCCAATCGCCGAGTCCCCGGTGCCCGCGACGAAATAGGGACGGCGGAGAGGTCGGCGGCTCCGAGCTCGAAGGGCCCGCCTGCCGCGGCGGAAACTCCGGGTAGTCGTCGGCGCTGCTGCCGGCAAACGCGCCCTGTGCGGCGTAGTGGTCTTCGCCGGCGGAAAAATCGTCCTCGCCGGCCGGGAAGCCCTCACCAGGCGGGAAGTCCTCGTCGTCCTGGTAGTGACCCTCGTCCGAGTAGTCGGTGACAGCATCCGGGTGGTGGTGGCCTGTCTCGCCGCCACGGTCCGGACCGTCGGCAACGTCCTCGTCAGAGAGCTCGTCGACGGAGTCCTCAGGGTCGGGCATGCTGTGCCTACCCATAGTGGTGCCCGCCGCCTTTCCGTCGATCCATCACGTGATTTGCCGTGAACTCGGCGCCGATTTTAGTCATCAGCAGTACTGCATGTTCGAGCCTGATTCAGGCACCGGCTCAATTTGACTGCGCCGCCCGGGCCTTGAACTCACGCCGACGGCGATGCAGGATCGGCTCGGTGTAGCCGTTGGGTTGCTGCCCTCCGGACAAGATCAGCTCTTGAGCGGCCAAGAAGGCGATGCTGTCGTCGAAGTTGGGCGCCATCGGCAGATACGCGGCGTCGCCAGCATTTTGCTGATCCACCATCGGAGCCATCCGCTCCAGGCTCGCCCGGACGTCCTCACTGGTGATCACGCCCTGGCGCAGCCAGTTGGCCAGCAGCTGGGTGGAGATTCGCAGTGTGGCGCGGTCCTCCATGAGGGCGACGTTGTGGATGTCGGGCACCTTCGAGCAGCCGACACCCTGGTCGATCCAGCGGACCACGTAGCCGAGGATGGACTGACAGTTGTTGTCGACTTCCTCGCGGATCTCCTCGGGCGCCCAGGCCAGTTCCTTGGCCAGCGGAATGGTCAGCAACTCCTCGATCGTCGTGCGGGTCTTGCCCTCGAGTTCCTCCTGCACGGCGCCCACATCCACATAGTGGTAGTGCATCGCGTGCAAGGTGGCCGCGGTCGGCGACGGCACCCACGCGGTGGTGGCACCGGCCTTAGGCTGGCCGATCTTCTGCTCGACCATGTCGGCCATCAGCTCCGTCATCGCCCACATGCCCTTGCCGATCTGAGCCCTGCCCTTGAAGCCCGCGGCAAGCCCGATGTCGACGTTGGCGTCCTCGTAGGCCTGGATCCACGTCGTGCTCTTCATCGCACCCTTGCGGATCATCGGGCCCGCCTCCATAGAGGTGTGGATCTCGTCGCCGGTGCGGTCCAGGAATCCGGTGTTGATGAACACGACCCGGTCGGCAGCGGCTTTGATGCACGCCTTGAGGTTGACGGTGGTGCGGCGTTCCTCGTCCATGATGCCGACCTTCAGCGTGGCCTGCGGGAGGCCGAGGACGTCTTCGACACGGCTGAACAGCTCGCAGGTGAACGCGACCTCGTCGGGTCCGTGCATCTTCGGTTTGACGATGTAGATGGAACCGGTCCGGCTATTCGCCAAAGGCCCATTGGCCTCACCGGCTTTGAGCCCATGAATCGCGGTCAGGCCGGTGAACAGCGCGTCCATGATGCCTTCGAACACCTCGGGGCCGTCGGCCCCGTCAACGTCGAAGACGATGGCGTCGTTGGTCATCAGGTGGCCGACATTGCGCACGAACAACAGGCTGCGGCCGGGCAGGTTCAGCTCACCGCCGTCGGGTGTGGTGTAGGTGCGGTCCGCGTTGAGCACGCGGGTGAAGGTGTTGCCGCCCTTGTTGACCTCCTCGGCCAGGTCACCCTTGTTCAGGCCGAGCCAGTTGCGGTAGCCGAGCACCTTGTCGTCGGCGTCGACGGCGGCCACCGAGTCTTCGAAGTCCATGATCGTGGTGATTGCCGATTCCAGGATCACGTCCTTGACGCCGGCTCTGTCGGTCTTGCCGATCGGTGACTCCGGATCGATCAGGATCTCGATGTGCAGGCCGTGGTTGACCAGCAACACCGACCAGCTGGAGGAGCCGAGCTCGCCGCTGTACCCGACAAACTTCTCCGGGCTGGCCAATCCGGTGGACTCAGCCCCGATGGCGATTTGCAGCTGGCCGTCGACGATGCTCAATTGCGTCGCGTCTGCCCACGAGCCCGACGCCAGAGGGACGGCTTCGTCGAGGAACTTGCGCGCGTAGGCGATCACCTTGTCGCCGCGAACCTTGTTGTAGCTGGACCCTTTTTCGGCGCCGTCGCTTTCCGGGATCACGTCGGTGCCATACAACGCGTCGTAGAGCGAGCCCCAGCGCGCGTTGGCGGCGTTCAGCGCGAACCGGGCGTTGAGTACCGGCACCACCAGCTGCGGGCCGGCTGTCGTCGTGATCTCGTCGTCAACGCCGGACGTGGTGATGGTGAAGTCGTCGGGTTCGGGTAGCAGGTAGCCGATCTCGATGAGGAACTGACGGTAAGCCTCCGGGTCGATCGGCTCGATCACGCGCTGCCGGTGCCACTTGTCGATCCGGGCCTGCAGCTCGTCGCGACGGTTCAGCAAATCCTGGTTCTCTGGGGTGAGGTCGGTGACGACTTTGTCGACGCCCGCCCAGAAGCTGTCCGGGTCGATATCGGTGCCGGGCAGGGCCTCGTTGTTCACGAAGTCGTAGAGCACTCGGGCGACGCGCAAGTTACCCGCCGACACGCGATCAGTCATGTTTCTCCTCCACAACGGGCCTCACTGGGCCATCATTGGCCCAGTCGGCAATGTCATCAGCCTAGCGAGCAGCAGCCTGGTGAGCGTATCCGCCCAACCCGCCACAGCAGGTCAGGCCACGCTGACAGTCCAATGATGGCGCTGCGGCGGGCCCCGGGATCGCTTTCTAGCAACGCATGTGCCGCGCGCCAGGGATCTTTTTGCCCTCCAGCACTTTCTTGACCGGTAGCCGTTGGAGATCATACGGGCTCTAGGCAGCCCTACCCGGCGGCCGGTATCCCTATGCCTCGCGCATCGTACCGACGAGGTCCTCGACCAGGTCTTCCATCGCCACCATCGCAACCACACTGCCACCGTCGTCGGTCACTAACGCCAGATGGCTGTTGCTGCGGCGCATCCGCGACAGGGCATCGGCCAGCGGCAGCGACTTGGGAAGCCGTGGCAGGGGGCGCACCGTCGCCAGATCGATCACCGTGTGTGGATCGTCGCCGAGCGTCAACACGTCCTTGATGTGCAGGTAGCCAATGAAGTCGCCGTTGATACTTGCCACAGGAAATCGGGAGTAACCCGTCTGGGCCAAGGCTTGTTCGACTGCGCCGACCGTCGGCCCGGAACCCGCCGCGACCACCGGTATCGCTTGGATATCGGCGAGCGGGACCGCCACATCGCCGACCACTCGGTGGCGAATTTGCAGCGCCCGGGTCAGCCTGGTGTGTTCCTCCCGATCCAGCAGCCCTTCCGACTCAGATTCGGCGATCATCGCGCTGAGCTCGACGGGGGAGACCGTGATCACGAGCTCTTCCTTAGGCTCGACGCCCAAAGCACGCACTACCACGTTGGCGCATTTGTTGTAGAACACGATGAACGGTCGGGCGGCCCGCACATAGGCCAGGTATGGCGGCACGAGCAGCATCGCCGTGCGCTCCGGACCGGCCAGCGCAATGTTCTTTGGCACCATCTCGCCCAGCAGCACGTGCAGCGTGACCACAATCGCCAGCGCGATCGCGAATGACAACGTGTGCAGCAGCGCCGGGTGAATACCGGTCAGCCCAAGGGGCGTTCGCAGCAGATTGGAGACCGTCGATTCGCCGATCCGCCCGAGCAGCAGCGAGGCAGCCGTGATGCCCAACTGAGCCCCGGCCAGCATGGACGGGAGCTGCTCACCGGCGCGGATCACTGTGACCGCTCTCGCTTTGCCCTGCTCGGCCAGCGCTTCGAGCCGGTCGCGCCGGGCCGAGATCAGCGCGAATTCCGCGCCGACGAAGAACGCGTTCACCCCGATCAGCAGGATCGCCAGCAGCACCCCCAGGGTGTCGCTCATCGGTGCCCCCCTGCTGCGGGGATCTCACCGTGACCACCCAGTTCGGTCAACTCCAGCAAGTCAATCCGGCGACCGTCCATCCGAATCACTCTCGCCTGCCAGCACATCGAGGTATCCAACAGCCCGTCCAGGTCTAATGCGGGCAGCTTCACTGTTTCACCGGCCACCGGGATATGGCCGAGTTCGCGCAGCGCCAGCCCGCCGATCGTTTCGTAGGGGCCTTCGGGTGCTCGAAAGCCGGTGGCGGCGGCCACCTCATCGATGCGCAGCAGGCCTGATACGCGCCAGCCGGTGCCGGCCGCCACTACATCCGGGGTGGCGTCGTCGTGTTCGTCGCGGACGTCACCCACAATCTCTTCGATCAAATCCTCGACGGTCACCATGCCCGCAGTACCGCCGTATTCATCGACGACCATCGCGGTTTGCAAGTTGTTGGCACGGATCTCAGCCATTACCGCGTCGCCGTCCAGCGTTGACGGCACCACCGGAACGGGTTGGGCGACCGTGGTCAGCAGCGTGTGCGCACGGTCGGCCGACGGAATCGCCAAGACCTGTTTGACGTGCACGATGCCGACGGTTTCGTCGAGGTCGCCGTCGACGATGGGGAAACGGGAGAAGCCGGACTCGGCGGCCGCGGCAACCAGGTCGGCGACCGTGTCGTCGGTCTGCAGCGCCACGATCTTCGACCTGGGCGTCATCAATTCCTCGGCGGTCAACGCGCCGAACTGCAGTGATCGCCGCACCAGGGAGGCGGTGGCGGCGTCCAAGGCGCCGCTGCGCGCTGAAGAACGCACCAGCGACAGCAGCTCCTGCGGTGACCGAGCCGACCGCAGCTCTTCGGCCGGCTCGATGCCCAGCTGGCGTACGATCCAGTTCGCTGCGCCGTTGGTCAATCGGATAGCCGGGGTGAGCAGCAGCGAGAACAGCAGTTGAGCGCCCACCACGGCCCGGGCGGTGGACAGCGGTCGCGCCACGGCGAGGTATTTCGGGACCAGCTCGCCGAACACCATCGACACCGACGTCACGATCACCAACGCCAGGAAGGCCATGATCCCGTCGGCCAGCCGGTCGGGTATTCCGATCGCGTCAAACCACGGATGCGGCAGGTCGGCCACCATTGGATCGGTCAGGTAACCAGCCGCCAGTGTGGTGGCGGAGATTCCCAATTGAGCACCCGACAACTGAAACGACAGCCGGTGGTGGGCGCGCCGAATCCAACGGTCGCGGCGTCCACCGCTGCGGGCATTGGCCTCCACGGCGCTGCGGTCCAGCGTCGTGAGTGAGAACTCGGCGGCGACGAAGATCGCGTTGCCGAAGATGAGCACCGCGATAGCCAAGACGCTGATCACGGTGACGGTGATATTCATCGATTACGCCGCCAGGTGGCCGATTGCCATGACCGCCGCGCCGGAGGAGGCTCCGCATCGGGCGGCTCGTCCGACTGCCGCTGCGCCCGAAAGCCGATGGCCTTCACGGGTGCCTGCGGCACGTCGATCCTTTCGCTGCCTGGTACCGGAGCGGACGCGGTTGCTTCCGTCTTTGCTGCCCTATGGTAGCCCGGGCCCACCGCCCGCCCGTCAACGACATTTCCCGCCGCAGGGATCACGGGTGGCCGAAACACGACCGGTGGCCGAGGTAAGTATGGTATGCCTAACCTTACTCCGGTAGCCTCTGCGCACTATGCCCGAAGCCCCATCCCAAACCTCGTCAATTCAAACCCTTCCGCGCGAACGCTTCGATATTCCCGACGCGATACGACCTGTCGCCCGGCCACCGCTCCCATCACTAGGTCGGCCCCTTGGGCTGCGGATCGCGCAATGCGCGGACGCGGGCATGGTGGCCGAGTGGATGAACCGCCCGCATCTGGCGGCGGCTTGGGAATACGACTGGCTGACACCTCGGTGGCGGCAGCATTTGAGCGCGCAACTCAACGGAACCTATTCGCTGCCGTTGATTGGAAGCATCCGCGGCGCGGATTGCGCATGCCTCGAATTATATTGGGGCACAAAGGATCTGATTTCTCGCTATTATGATGCAGACCCCTACGACCTGGGACTGCACGCGGCCATCGCCGATCCGGACCTGGTGAACCGGGGCTTGGGCCCGCTGTTATTGCCGCGGATCGTGGCCAGCGTCTTCTCGGTGGAGCCGCGTTGCCGGCGGATCATGTTTGACCCCGATCACCGCACCACCACAGCGCGCCGAGTGTGCGAGTACGCCGGATGCAGGTTCCTTGGCGAGCATGACGCGACGAACCGACGCATGGCGCTTTACGCGTTGGAATGTCCGACCACGGACGCATAGCCGCTGTAATCAGAGGTGCCATCCCGGCAGCTACCAACTCCCACTGTCACCAACCCAGGGGTAGCGGATGGCCCTCGGCGAAGCCCGCGGTCGACTGCACACCGACGACGGCCAGCTCATGCAGCTCGGAGAGGTTCGAGGCGCCGACATAGGTGCAGGTGCTGCGCACGCCCGAGGTGATGTGATCGATCAGATCCTCGACACCGCCGCGGTCGGGGTCCAGCTCCATCCGCGACGTCGAGATGCCTTCCTCGAACAACGCTTTGCGGGCGCGATCGAACGCGGTTTCAGCGCCGCTGCGGGCGACCACTGCCCGCTTGGACGCCATCCCGTAGCTCTCCTTATATGGCTGGTCGTCACGGTCGCGCATCAGGTCTCCGGGCGACTCGTAAGTGCCGGCAAACCACGACCCGATCATGACGTTGGACGCCCCGGCGGCCAGCGCCAGCGCCACGTCCCGCGGATGCCGGATGCCGCCGTCGGCCCACACATGTCCACCCAGTTGTCTTGCAGCCGAAGCGCATTCGAACACGGCCGAGAATTGCGGGCGGCCGACACCGGTCATCATCCGGGTGGTGCACATCGCGCCCGGTCCGACGCCGACCTTGACGATGGTCGCCCCGGCGCCTAGCAGATCCCGGGTACCTTCCGCCGAGACCACGTTGCCCGCCGCCAGCGGCACGCCCAAGTCCAGTGATGAGACCGTTCGGATCGCATCGAGTGTCTTGACCTGATGTCCGTGTGCGGTATCGATGACAAGCACGTCGACACCGGCCTCGACCAAGGACCGCGCCTTGGCTCCCACATCGCCGTTGATACCGACGGCCGCGCCCACCCGCAGCCGCCCGCGTGCGTCGGTGGCCGGGGTGTAGAGGCCTGCACGGATGGCCCCGGTGCGGGTCAGCACTCCCGCCAGCGTGCCGTCTGCATTGGTCACTACCGCGACCCCTATCGGGGCGTGCTCGAGCAGGTCGAAGATCTTGCGCGGCTCAGCGCCGACCGGGGCGGCTACGAAGTCGGTCATCGCGACATCACGCACTCTGGTGAAGCGGTCCACGCCGAGGCAGGACGATTCGCTCACCAAACCGATGGGTCGGCCCTCGAAGACCACGACGGCGACACCATGCGCGCGCTTGTGAATCAGCGCGGTCGCATCGGACACCGAATCGTCGGGCTCTAGCACCACCGGGGTGTCGAGAACCAGGTCTCGGCTCTTGACGAACTGAACCGTCTGCTGCACCGCCGTGATGGGCAGATCCTGCGGCAGGATGACGATGCCACCCCGCCGCGCTATCGTCTCGGCCATCCGCCGCCCGGCCACCGCGCTCATGTTGGCGACCACGACCGGGATGGTGGTGCCCGAGCCGTCGTCAGTGGACAAGTCGACGTCGAACCGCGACGCGACCTCCGACCGGTTCGGCATGATGAAGACGTCGTTGTAGGTCAGGTCGTACCCGGGTCCATGCCCGTTCAAAAACCTCATCGCAGTCGCTGTGCCCCCTTTATGCCTCTAGTTTTGCCCAGTTAGGCGGGCACCTCGGTTTGGTCTCCGCTCCACAAGGTGTGGAACCGCTTGGCTGGGTCGTCGTCGATCCGGCCGTAAGTGTGGGCGCCGAAAAAGTCCCGCAGGCCCTGGGTCAGCGCGGCGGGCAGCCGCTCGGTGCGCAGCGCGTCGTAGTAGGACAGCGCCGAGGAGAACCCGGGGATCGGGATACCCAACTGCGTGGCGGTCACCACGACGCGACGCCACCCGTCGATCGCGGCCTCGATCGCGCTGCGGAAGTATGGCGCCACGATCAGCGTCGGCAGATCCGGATCGGCGTCGAACGCCTCTTTGATCCGGTTGAGGAACTTGGCCCGGATGATGCAGCCACCCCGCCAGATGGTGGCCAGGTCGCCGGGCCTGATGCCCCAGTCGTATTCGGCGCTGCCGGCCTGAATCTGGTTGAAGCCCTGGGCATAAGCGATGATCTTCGACGCGTAAAGAGCCTGCCGGATGTCCTCGGTGAACTGCGCGGCGTCCGCGGGCTTGGCACCCAGCTCGCCCGAGGCCAGGCCGGTGGTCGCCTTGCGCTGGGTCACCGAGCCCGACAGCGCGCGAGCGAACACCGCCTCGGCGATACCGGTGACGGGAACACCGAGGTCCAGGGCCGACTTCACCGTCCAGCGGCCGGTGCCCTTCTGCTCGGCCTCGTCGAGGATGACGTCGACGAGCGGCTTGCCGGTCTTGGCGTCGGTCTGGCGCAACACCTCAGCGGTGATCTCGACAAGAAAACTGTCCAGGTCGCCTTTGTTCCACTCATCGAATACGTTGGCGATCTCATCGGCGGTCTTGCCGAGCGCGTCGCGCAGCAGCTGGTAGGCCTCACCGATCAACTGCATATCGGAGTACTCGATGCCGTTGTGCACCATCTTGACGAAGTGCCCGGCGCCGTCGGGCCCGATGTGGGTGCAGCACGGGACGCCGTCGACGTGCGCGGAGATCTCCTCGAGGAGCGGGCCCAGCGATTTGTACGACTCGGCCGGACCGCCGGGCATGATCGACGGACCGTTGAGCGCGCCCTCCTCACCACCGGAAATACCGGCGCCGACGAAGTGCAGGCCGCGCTCACGCATCGCCTTCTCGCGGCGGATGGTGTCGGTGTAGAGCGCGTTGCCGCCGTCGATGATGATGTCGCCTTCTTCCATGGCGTCGGCGAGCTCGTTGATGACGGCGTCGGTGGGGTCGCCGGCCTTGACCATGATGAGCACCCGCCGCGGCTTCTCCAGCGCGTCCAGGAATTCCGCGATGGTCTCCGATCGCACGAACTTGCCCTCGTCGCCGTGCTCCTTGAGCAGCGCGTCGGTCTTGGCGATCGACCGGTTGTGCAACGCCACCGTGTAGCCGTGATGGGCGAAATTCCGGGCGATGTTGGAACCCATTACGGCCAGACCGGTGACGCCGATCTGCGCGGTAGCGGTCTTTGAATCCGACGAACTCATGTCTTCGCCTCTCAGGTTGGAGAACTTTCACCCAAAGCTTTTCAGAAGCAATTCCGACCACACTGTGGCATAGCGGACTAGTGGTCCTCCAAGGTGTTTCGACCTGCTTAGCGCTAGAGGTTGAACAGTCGCCGGAGCTCCGTGAGCCACGGTACGGCCAGCGCGACGGTGGGCACCACAAATACGGCCACCGCAGCCAGGTATGCAGCCGTGGACAGCACCAGGCTGTTGCCACGTCCGGACAGTCGGCGCACCCGCAACACCGTGCTGGGACCCCCGGCTGCCAGTGCGCCTGACGGCGCCCGCCCGGACGCGCAGGCGACCAACGCCCGGGCCAGGGGAGTGCGACCGGTCGCGCGCACCGCAGCGTCATCGGCCAGCAGCTCGACGAGCAGTTGCACCGCCCGCAATGCGTTGGCGCTGCGGACGAGCCGCGGGAAGGCGGCGTGCACCGCGGTGAACGCTTCCAGGACAAGGTCGTGCCGGGCTCGCAGATGAGCTCGCTCGTGACTGAGGATGGCCGCGACTTCTGCATCGGTGAGCGTGCTCAGCGTCCCTTCGCTGACCACCACTCGGCTGCGCACGCCCGGCAGACAGTAGGCAAGCGGTTGCGGAACGTCCAAGACGCGAAGGTCGCGCGTCCGGGCGCAAGACTGGGAGAGGGCCGCGTCGTGCCCAACTCCGACCAGATCGACCACCATGCGGTGATGAGCCCGCCGTCGCCGATTAGCGATGGCCACCCGAACCACGGCAATCATCAGTCGGGCGCCGACCAGCACAGTCAGCGCGAAGACGCCGATGTATGCCGCCCACAGCGACCACCCGAGCCGGCCGGCGGCGCCGACGATGCTGGCCGTGGGCCGCCCGTCAGGACCGGGCATGAGCAGCCGGGTGGCGATTGCGATGCCGGCGCTGAACGCCGAAAGGACCGCGGCCAGCGCAATGGCCTGCCACAACACCATTGCGGCGCGGGGGGCGCGCAACGGCCACGTCGCTTGTGCCAACAAGGCCGGCGCCGGGCCGACCAGCAGCACCGCGAGGATGGTGAAGGCCAGCGCGGACACGCTGCTAGTCTCCCTCAGTCCTCCGCCGCAACGCCAGACGGCGTATCGCGCTGAGTTGCTTCCAGGTCGGCGAGTGCGCGCCGAAGCGCCTCCGCCTCGTCCGCACCCACACGCTCGACGAAGTGCACCAGCGCAGCCTGCCTGCTCCCGGAGTCTTCAGCCTGGGCCAGCGCATCGACCATCAGCCCGGCGACCAGCTCGTCACGGCCATGGACGGGCGCGTACCTGTGGGCCCGGTCGTCGCGGATCTGGGAGACCAGATTCTTTTTCGCCAACCGTTGCAGCACGGTCATCACCGTCGTGTAAGCGAGCTCGCGTCGCGCCGACAGCGCGTCGTGGACCTGGCGAACGGTTTGAGGTTCCGGCGTGGACCACAAATGATCCATCACGGCGCGTTCCAGGTCCCCCAGCCGTGTCAGTTTGGCCATAGTTCGTTCATCTCCTGAGCGTTGTAACCAGCGTACCCCGGCTTACTACCGACAGTCGTACCGCGCTGCTAACCACGCCGCACATAAATCCTTGCAGAATTAGGGCAGCCTTGCCTATGCTAAACGGGTCGAGCGACAACGACCGCGGCAGAGTCCTGAGGGCTGCAGTGACCCCCGGTCTACTCGATCGGCGAGCCCCGTGCCACAGTGCACGGGGCTCGCCCGTTTGTGGGGCAAGCATTCCGCCCTGACAGTCCTGGCTTCGCTGATGGTGTAGACACATGAACGTGCCAGTGCCGCCGGAAGCGACCATCCCGCCGAATTTCACCGCGCCGTTCGACAGCGAAATAGGGCTGCAATTCACCGAACTCAGCCCCGATGGCGCCCGCGCCCAGCTCGAGGTGACACCCAAACTGCTGCAGCCGATGGGCCTCGTGCACGGCGGTGTCTACTGCTCGATGGTCGAGAGCATGGCCAGCGTGGCTGCATACACCTGGCTTGCCACGCACGGCGGCGGGAATGTCGTGGGAGTCAACAACAACACCGACTTCCTGCGGTCCATCGGCTCGGGGATGGTGTACGGCACCGCCGAACCGATTCACCGCGGCCGGCGTCAACAGTTGTGGTTGGTCACGGTTACCGACGCCAAGGATCGGGTGGTGGCTCGCGGTCAGGTGCGGCTGCAGAATCTCGAGCCCGGCCAAGGCTGACCGGCTGACTGGTTAGCTTGCCCGCTTGGCGGCCGCCGGGCGCTTCGCCTCGGCCGCGAGTACCGCCAGCTGTTCGAGGCGGGTGCGGGCAAACGCCTGCTGCTCGGTGATGGTGAGCTGGCCACGCCGAGTGCTCAAGAAGGTCACAATCCAAGACAGCAGCGTGCTGACCTTTGTCTTGAACCCGACCAGGTAAACCAGGTGCAAGACCAGCCATGCAAACCAGGCGAACAGGCCGCTGAACTCCAGCGGACCGACCTTGGCCACCGCGGAGAACCGCGACACCGTAGCCATGGAACCCTTGTCGAAGTACTGGAACGGCTCTCGCTCAGCCGGGTTGGCACCGCCAAGTTCGGCTTTGATCGTGCTGGCGACGTACTTGGCACCCTGAATGGCACCCTGCGCCACCCCTGGCACACCTTCGACGGCGGCCATGTCACCGATGACGAACACGTTGGGGTGGCCGGGGACGGACAGGTCGGGCAACACCTTGACCCGTCCGGCCCGGTCGAGTTCGACCGATGACTGCTCGGCGAGATCGCTACCCAGCCCGCTGGCCGATACCCCGGCGGACCAAACCTTGCAAGCCGATTCGATGCGCCGGATGGTGCCGTCCGAGTCCTTGACCGTGATGCCGTTGCGGTCGACGTCGGTGACCATCGCGCCCAGCTGGATTTCCACGCCCATCTTCTCTAACCGTGCGGCCGCCCGCTGACCCAGCTTTTCGCCAAATGGCGGCAGCACCGCGGGGGCGGCATCGAGCAGGATCACTCGCGCCTTGGTGGAGTCGATGTGCCGGAAAGAGCCCCTCAAAGTGTGGGCGGCCAATTCGGAGATCTGCCCGGCCATTTCGACGCCGGTGGGCCCGGCACCGATAACGGTGAACGTCAGCAGCTTGGCCCGTCGTTCCGGATCGCGGGACCGTTCGGCCTGTTCGAACGCGCTCAAGATCCGTCCTCGCACCTCGAGTGCGTCGTCGATCGATTTCATGCCGGGCGCGAACTCGGCGAAATGGTCGTTGCCGAAGTACGACTGGCCGGCGCCGGCGGCGACAATCAAGGTGTCGTAAGGGGTTTCGTAGGTGTGGCCCAGCAAGTCCGATACGACGAACCCCCCAGCCAGATCGATGTGTGTGACGTCACCGAGCAGGACCTGAACGTTGCGCTGCCTGCGCAGGACGACCCGGGTGGGCGGGGCGATGTCGCCTTCGGACACAATCCCCGTCGCAACTTGGTACAGCAAAGGCTGGAACAGGTGGTGGGTGGTGCGAGCGATCAGTTTGATGTCGACGTTGGCGTGCTTGAGTTTCTTTGCGGCATTGAGTCCGCCGAATCCTGACCCGATGATGACGACTCGATGGCGAGGCTCCGGTCCAGCTGTGGTTTCTGGCTGGGGACTCATGTTTCCGCTGCTCCTGATGGGGGCTCCAACTCCTGGACACGCGACTTCAGTTAGCTACCCACGCTAGTCAGCCGGATACCCCGACACCTAGCTAATAAGCATGTGTTGTTCGCAACACTAACTATGTGCCAGGCCTAACTGCCTGCTGGTTAGGGGAGCGCTGTGGCGAAGTTATCAGAGAGCAAGCCGCGAACCTGATGCCGTAGTTACACAAATTCCGGGCGCCCGGGGAGCCCCAGCGCCGCAGCCGGACCAACCATGACAGTGATCATTGGTTCGTTTGGTCTCCCGAGCAGTGGCCGTGGCCTTGTTGGACCGTTCCGCCAGGGGCCTTTGCTAGTGCTGCTGCCTCCGCGTCCTCGCGCGTCGGACCCCAGCCTCCGAAGTATTTGCTGCCCGCGGCGTTCAGAACGAGCGCGATGCACCCAGCCTGCCCGCTGGCCAGAAGACGACAATCGCTGATGCTCTTACGACACGTGTCCATCACCGCCTTCTCCGCCGCACCTTGACTGGATGCTCCGTCGGCGATGTTGATCTTTCCAGTGGAGTCTGACATCGCCATCGCCATCCAGTTGTTGTCGGCGTGGGCGATCGGCGTTCCTGCGACTGCCACGCCGATCGCAATCGCTGCTACTACTTGTTTCTTCATGGGCTTCCCGGAGCTTTTCTTTTGGGCTGCACCGCTGTGGCGCAGGTCAACACTGTTACAGGGAAGTATTACCGCGACGCGACCAATTTCGCGACCCGTCGCCGCTTCGTTGCGACCGCAACAATGTCCATGTCGCGCCGATGCGCGGGGCTAAAGACCCACGAGCGGACGCAGGGCTTCGCCGGCCGCGCTGATGACACCGGGCATGTAGAAGGGCATGTTGATGATCACCCCGTCGATCCCGGCGTCCAAGACCTTGGTCTTGATTTGGTCGGCGACCGAGTCGGCACTACCGACCACCATGCGCTGACCCATCTCGGCGGGGATCTGGTCGGGCTTGAAGTTCTCGTCGACGACCGCCGTGATCAGATTGCTGGTTTCCAGAGTGGCCGGATCGCGGCCGATCTCCTCGCATCGCTGCCGCACGACCTTCAGCTTCGCCGGCAGCTCGTCGAACCCGGCGACGAGGTTGAGGTGGTCGAAATGCCGTGCGGCGAGCGGGATCGTCTTCTTCTCGCCGCTGCCGCCGATCATCAACGGAATGTGGTCGCGGAAGCGTGGATTGGCCATCGCCTGGTTGACGTGATACCACTTGCCGGAGAACGTCGGCCGTTCACCCTTGATCATCGGCAGGATGATCTGCAGCGCCTCGTCGAGCCGGTTGAACCTGTCGGTGAAGGTGCCGAATTCGAAGCCCAGCTGATCGTGCTCGAGCTCGAACCAGCCGGTCCCAATGCCCAAAATCGCCCGGCCTTGGCTCACCACGTCCAGCGTGGTGATGATTTTGGCCAGCAGCGTCGGATTGCGATACGTGTTGCCGGTCACCAAGGTGCCCAGCTGCACCCGCTCGGTGGCGGTGGCCAGCGCGCCGAGCGCGGTGTAGGCCTCCAGCATCGGCTGGTCGGGCTCGCCCAACATGGGCAGTTGGTAGAAGTGATCCATCACGAAGACCGAGTCGAATCCAGCCGATTCGGCCTCGCGGGCCTGAGCGATAACCGTGGGGAAGAGTTGCTCTACCCCGGTGCCGTAGGAGAAGTTGGGAATCTGTAAACCAAGTCGAATAGCCACGCTAGCTACCGTAGCGATCGGCCCGGTGTTCGAAAATAGGTGTGAAAACCGCTCAGGCGAAATGAGCCAACGCGCCGTGGCTGACGTGCAACGTCTGGCCGGTGATGTGGCGGGCCGCCGGGGTGGTCAGGAACAGCGCCAGGCGGGCGATCTCCGCGGCGACCGGCGGCGGCGTGCGCGAGAGACCTTCGTAACCGGCCTGGGCGCTGCGGCCGCTCGCCACGGCATTGACCGTGATCCCGCGAGTGCCGAAAATGCTCGCCTGTCCCGCAATCCAATTCGAAAGCGTCGCTTTGATCGCGGCGTCGACGCTACCCGCTGGCGGGTTTTCGGTCACCACACTGATGATGGAGCCACCGGAGCGCAGGTGATCACCCACGGCCTGCACGGTCAGCACCGCCGAGAGCACGGTCGCGTCAAGTGCATTGCGCCACGCTTTGGCCGTGTCGGAGATCGAGTAGGTGCGTGGGTCGCCGGCGTCCCAGGACGGCGCCGGCACGTTGATGATGGTGTCCAGGTGATGAGGGAACAACGCACGAGCCTCATTGAGGCTGGCCGGGTCGGTGGTGTCGCAGACGATCGCCTCCGCGTCTAGTTCCTTGGCGACGATCTCTAGGTCGCTATTGCGTGCGCCCACGAGGGTCACCTTGTGACCATCATCGCGAAAGCCCTCGGCTACTGTGCGCCCCAGCTCCGTGTCTCCGCCGGTGACCAGCACCTCCACTGCCATGACCTCCTCGTGTTCAACGTCGAACCCAGACCCTGGCAGTTCCGTGTGGCAGAAAACCACAGGACCGGATGCCTGGGATCTCAGCGCGTTGTGGCATCAATCCCCGTAGATGTTACTGGACAGTAGCTAGTCGGGCGAAATTCCGGACGCCACGACGCGCGGATTATTTGCGTAACTATTCAGACGTCACGCATTTGCGACGATTCAGCCCGCGAGCGGACCGCATCGTCGGCGGGCTAGGGTTCACCCATGCGTCGGATCGGGATCCTGGCCGGTTTGGTTTCGACGATGCTGGTAGCGGGCCTGATGGGGTGCAGCTCGAAACCACCGGCGTCACCTTCTCACTCGCCGCAGTCCGCATCGATCGTGGTGTTCGCCGCGGCCTCGCTAAAGCCGGCGTTCACCCAGATCGGTCAGCAGTTCAAGACCGACAATCCCGGCGACGGCGTCGATTTCGAGTTCGCAGGTTCCTCCGAGCTGGCGACTCAGTTGACTCAGGGTGCGACGGCCGACGTCTTCGCGTCGGCGGACACCGCGCAGATGGACACGGTCGCCAAGGCCGGGTTACTGGCCGGCGATCCGACGAACTTCGCCTCGAACACGTTGGTCATCGTCACCGCGCCGGGCAACCCGAAGAAGATCGGATCCTTCGCCGACCTCGCCAAGCCGGGCCTCAACGTGGTGATCTGCCAGCAGCCGGTGCCGTGCGGGTCGGCGACCCAGCGCATCGAAGACAGCACGGGAGTGCACCTCAACCCGGTCAGTGAGGAACTCAGCGTGACCGATGTCCTCAACAAGGTCACCAGCGGGCAGGCCGACGCCGCGCTGGTCTATGTCACCGACGCGATCAGCGCCGGAAACAAGGTCACGACCGTCAACTTTCCCGAGGCCGCCGGTGCGGTGAACGTCTATCCCATCGGGGTGCTGAAGAAGGCGCCGCAAGCGACGCTGGCGCAGAAGTTCGTGTCCCTGGTGACGTCTGCCACCGGCCAGAAGATCCTGGCCCAGGCGGGCTTCGCCAAGCCCTGACCACCGACCGTGCAC
This sequence comes from uncultured Actinomycetota bacterium, assembly GCA_963730415.1. GTDB lineage: Bacteria > Actinomycetota > Actinomycetes > Mycobacteriales > Mycobacteriaceae > Mycobacterium. The sequence goes on from CAVSSC010000043.1 coordinate 222,974, forward strand.
CGGCCTACGGATCTGCCCCGCTGGGTGTATGTCCCCGCGGCCGTGGGGACGATCTTCGTGGTGCTGCCGTTGCTGGCGATCGCGATCAAGGTCGACTGGCCGAATTTCTGGTCGCTGATCACCAGCTCTTCGTCGAAGACGGCACTGTTGCTGAGCCTGAAGACCGCCACCGCCAGCACCGCGCTGTGCGTGCTGCTGGGAGTGCCGATGGCGCTGGTGCTGGCCCGCAGCACGGCGCGCGCTGGTGCGGTTGCTGCGACCGCTGATCCTGCTGCCACTGGTGCTGCCGCCGGTGGTGGGTGGGATTGCGTTGCTCTACGCGTTCGGCCGGCTCGGATTGATCGGGCAGTACCTCGAGGCTGCCGGTATCAGCATCGCGTTCAGCACCACCGCCGTGGTGTTGGCACAGACCTTCGTCTCGCTGCCGTTTCTGGTGATCTCCCTTGAGGGCGCCGCGCGTACCGCGGGAGCCGACTTCGAGGTGGTGGCGGCGACGCTGGGGGCGCGGCCCAGCACCGTCTGGTGGCGGGTCACCCTGCCGCTGCTGCTGCCGGGCATGGTGTCGGGGGCGGTGCTGGCGTTCGCCCGCTCGCTGGGGGAGTTCGGCGCAACGCTGACGTTCGCCGGTTCCCGGCAAGGGGTCACCCGCACGCTGCCGCTGGAGATCTACCTGCAGCGGGTGACCGATGCCAACGCGGCTGTGGCGTTGTCGATCCTGCTGGTGACGGTGGCGGCGCTGGTGGTGCTGGGTCTGGGTGCTCGCCGGCTGACCGGGACGGATACCATGTAGCCGCCGAAGTGTGAGTTCGCCCATGCTCCTGACTGAACTCGCGGTCAACTCCAGTGCGAAATGGGCTGAGTCCCCTTCTCGGTCAGCCCCTTGCCAGGATACCCCCGGGGGTAAGTTGGAGAAGGTTGAGCCGCATCACCTTTGTGGCCTGGTCCGACCGAGGAGCTTCAATGGCACGAGTCGTCATCCTCGGCGCCGGCATCGCGGGACACACCGCCGCGCTGCACCTGCGCCGATGGCTACCCCGCGCGCACGAGGTCGTCGTAATTTCCCCCAACGCCGACTGGAACTGGATCCCGTCGAACATCTGGGTCGGCGTCGGCCGGATGGACGCGACCAAGGTACTGATTCCGCTCAAGCCGATCTACCAGCGCAAGGGCATCGTCTTTCACCAAGCGTTCGCTACAGCGATCCGTCCCGAGGGCACGGGCGAGCAGTCGTCGCCGTCGGTGGACTTCACCTACACCGATGAGGAGCATCACGGCCAGACCGGCTCCCTTACCTACGACTACCTCATCAATGCCACCGGCCCGCAGCTGAACTTCGCGGCCACGCCCGGCCTCGGCCCCGACGGCCACTCATACTCGGTATGCACCGCCACCCACGCCGTCGAGGCGGCCAAGGCGCTCGACCAGGTCATCGCCAAGCTGAAGGCCGGTGAAAAGCAGCGCCTTGTCGTCGGTGTCGGACACGGCACCTGCACCTGCGAGGGCGCGGCGTTCGAATACACCTTCAACGTCGAGCACGTGCTGCGCGCCGCCGGCGTGCGCGACCTCGCCGAGATCGTCTACCTCACCAATGAATACGAGCTGGGCGACTTCGGCGTCAACGGCATGAGCTTCGTCGACAAGGGCTTCGTGCAGTCCAGCCAGCTGTGGACCGAGTCGCTGTTCCGCGAGCGCGGCGTCAAAGCCATCACGCAGGCGGCCGTGCACGAGGTGATGGAAGGCAAGCTGCGCTACGAGCAGCTCGACGGCAAGGAACACGACCTGGACTTCGACTTCGCGATGCTGCTGCCGCCCTTCAAGGGCGCCAACCTCGCCGCGTATGACAAGGACGGCAACGACATCACGTCCACCCTGTTCGCGCCGTCGGGCTTCCTCAAGGTCGACGCCGACTACTCGGGCAAGCCCTACGACGAGTGGTCCGCCGAGGATTGGCCGCACACCTACGAGTCCCCGGCGTACCCGAACATCTTCGCGCCGGGCATCGCCTTCGCGCCGCCGCACCCGATCTCCAAGCCGCGCAAGAGTCCCACCGGAACGGTCATCACTCCCAGCCCGCCACGCACCGGAATGCCGTCGGGCATCATGGCCAAAACGGTCGCCGAAACCATCCGTGACCGCATCAAGCACCCGGAAGCCGCAGCCCACCGCGCCTCCATGGCGACCATGGGCGCCGCGTGCGTCGCCTCCGCCGGCACCGGCCTGCGCAAGGGCTCGGCCGCCGCGATGACGATGTTCCCGGTCGTGCCCGACCCCGTGCGGTATCCGCAGACCGGCCGCGACATCGCCGGCACGTCTGGCGAGCTCGGCCTGGCCGGGCACTGGATCAAGTTGATGCTGCACTACTTGTTCATCTATAAGGCCAAGGCCAGGCCGTTCTGGTGGCTGATCCCCGAGTGAAAGGCGCTTCCATGGACGACGACAGCATCGACACGGAGGCGAACGTCCGGACCGCCGAACGCATCGCCGACGCCCCACTACCCACCAGCGCGACGCTGCGGATGCGTCAGAACCTCTTCGTTCAGTTTTGGCGTTTTGCCCGCATCAATCTCAAGATGATGAGGATCATCTTCAGCGGACACGACTGACCCGGGACCCGGGTTGGCGCGTAACAGTCAGCCAGCCGACGCGAGGTAGCCGGAACCATGAGCGAGTTGCAGTTTCGCGCCGTTGTGGCTGACCGCCACTTAGATGTGGAGTTCTCCGTGCCTGCAGGTGAGGTGCTCGCGGTGCTCGGACCCAACGGCGCGGGCAAATCGACCGCGCTGCATGTCATCGCCGGACTGATCCGCCCCGATCACGGGGTAGTGCGGTTGGGGGACCGGGTGCTGACCGACACCGCGGCCGGGGTGAACGTGGCAACCCACGACCGCCGAGTGGGGCTGCTGTTGCAGGACCCGTTGTTGTTCCCGCACATGAGTGTTGCCGCCAACGTGGCTTTCGGACCACACAGTCGTCGCGGGATGTTCCGCCCGGCTCGCGGCAAGGAGAAAGCGACGGCGCTGCGCTGGTTAACCGACGTGGACGCCGATCGCTTTGCCGACCGAAAACCGCGGCAGCTGTCCGGCGGTCAAGCCCAGCGGGTAGCGATCGCGCGCGCGCTGGCAGCCGAACCCGATGTGTTGCTGCTCGACGAGCCGCTGACCGGGCTCGACGTCGCCGCGGCCGCGGCGATCCGCGCTGTGCTGCGCAGCATGGTCACCCGCACCGGCTGCGCGGTGATTCTGATAACCCACGACCTGCTAGACGTGTTCACACTGGCCGACCGAGTGCTGGTACTCGAGTCCGGGAAGATCTCCGAAATCGGCCCGGTGCCCGACGTGCTCACAGCGCCGCGCAGTCATTTCGGGGCTCGCATCGCCGGCATCAACCTGGTCAATGGGACCGTCGCCCCCGACGGCTCGCTGCACGCGCGCTCCGGCGCGCGCTGGCACGCGGCCCCGACGCTGAAGCAGGACGACCACCTCGCTCCCGGGCAGGACGCAATCGCGGTATTCCCGCCCAAGGCGGTGGCCGTGTACCGGGACCAGCCGCACGGCAGCCCCCGCAATACCGTTGAAGTCACTGTGGCTGAGATGGATATCCGCGGGTCTGCGGTCTTGGTGCGCGGCGATCAGCAACCTGATGGTGCCCCCGGCCTGGCCGCAGAAATCACCGTCGACGCGGCCTCGGAGCTACGGCTGACGCCCGGAGAGCGGGTGTGGTTCTCCGTCAAGGCTCACGAAGTGACGCTGTATCCGACGCCTCAATCGACTTGCGTCGACGCCGGTTAGGTTGCACATCGGCAACATCGGTAAAACCGCAATGCATTAGTCCGCAAGGCATCCTTGCGTCACAGCCGTAACACGGTAGGTTCGTCGCCATGGATCAGGTGGAACCGAACTCGGCACGTCGCAAAGGACTGTGGGCGACGCTGGCGATAGCCACGGTGACCAGCGCCAGCGCCGTCACCATCGCATTGCCGGCGATTTCGAACGCAGATCCGGAGACCCCAACCCCGGTCCCGGCAACTACGACGGCGGCTCCACCGCCGGCGACGCCCTCGCCTGCGCCGGCGACCACACCGCCTCCAGCCGCTCAGGGGCCGAATGGGCAACCGGCGCCAGGCGATGCCAATGCGGTACCGCCACCGCCCGTCGACCCGAACGCGCCCCCGCCACCTCCTGTCGACCCGAACGCCGGGCGGATCACCAACGCCGTTGGTGGATTCAGCTTCGTCCTTCCCGCCGGCTGGGTGGAGTCGGACGCTTCCCACCTCGACTACGGCTCGGCACTGCTGAGCAAGGTGACTGGGCAGCCGCCGATGCCCGACCAGCCGCCACCGGTTGCCAACGACACCCGCATCGTGCTGGGCCGGCTGGACCAAAAGCTTTACGCCAGCGCGGAAGCCAACGACGCCAAGGCTGCGGTCCGGCTGGGCTCGGACATGGGTGAGTTCTTCATGCCGTATCCCGGCACCCGGATCAACCAGGAAGCCACCCCGCTCACTGGCGCCAATGGGATCACCGGAAGCGCGTCATACTACGAGGTCAAATTCAGCGACACGGCCAAGCCCAACGGCCAGATTTGGACAGGCGTAGTCGGCTCGCCCGCGGCGAGCACGGCTAGCGCCGGACCCGCGCAACGGTGGTTTGTGGTGTGGCTCGGGACCGCAAATGATCCAGTGGACAAGGGCGCGGCCAAGGCGCTGGCCGAGTCGATCCAGCCTTGGACAGCCCCGGCTCCGCCACCAGCCCCGCCAGCGCCGGGAGCGCCGGGAGCGCCCGCACCTGCTCCGCCTGCGCCCGCTCCGGCTCCAGCGCCGGGCCAGGCACCGGCGGGAGAGGTCAGCCCGACTCCTACACCGACGCCCCAGCGGACCGTATCGGCCTGACTTTCCCGATCGGCATTTTCGGGACGTCAGGCCCGGTTGGTCAACCGTCTCCAATTCGGCACTTAATTCGTTACGCAAACCGGGTATACCAGAGTGACGGCCCAGCAAAGAGCTGGGCTTTGCCAGCGATTGCAAGGAGACCCCCATGGACGTCATGGCAGCTACCGAATACCTGGCCGTGAATCTCAACGGGAAGACCGGTATAGGTTGGATTGGCTACATCATCATCGGCGGTATTGCCGGTTGGCTCGCCAGCAAGTTCGTCAAGGGTGGCGGCTCCGGCATCTTGATGGACATCGTGATCGGTGTCGTTGGCGCGTTCGTGGCGGGGTTAGTTCTGAACCTGCTGGGTGTAGACGTCAATAGCGGCGGGTACTGGTTCACCTTCTTTGTCGCCTTGGGTGGCGCCGCCGTCCTGCTATGGATCTCACGTCTAGTTCGCCGAACTTAGCAACCTAACGCGTTGCGGCCGTGGTGGTTAGCGGCATGATGGACTGATGGCTCCACCGGTAACCACCACGACAATGCGCGCGTGGCGAGTGCGTCGGCCCGGACCGATGGACACCGGCCCTCTCGAGCAAGTCACCACTGACGTGCCGCGCCCCGACCCGTCCGAGTTGCTGGTTGCCGTACGCGCGTGCGGGGTATGCCGCACTGACCTGCACGTCACTGAAGGCGATCTCCCAGTTCATCGCGACCGGGTGACTCCCGGCCACGAGGTGGTGGGGGAGGTCGTCGAGCTGGGCGCTGAGGCCGGTGACGAGTTCCATGTGGGAGACCGGGTAGGCATCGCCTGGCTGCGCCACACCTGCGGCGTGTGCAAGTACTGCCGTCGGGGCAATGAGAACCTGTGCCCGGAGTCCCGCTACACCGGCTGGGACGCCGACGGTGGATACGCTGAATTTGCTACGGTCCCTGCCGCTTTTGCACACCACCTGCCGAGCGGTTACAGCGACAGTGAACTCGCACCATTGTTATGCGCCGGCATCATCGGATACCGCTCCCTGCTCCGCGCCGAGCTACCACCAGGCGGACGCCTGGGCCTCTACGGCTTCGGCGGCAGCGCCCACATCACCGCACAGGTCGCCTTGGCGCAAGGCGCCGAGGTGCACGTGATGACTCGCGGAGCCGAGGCGCGCGAGCTGGCATTGGAGCTCGGCGCCGCGTCGGCACAGGGCGCCGCCGATCCACCACCGGTGCCGCTGGATGCCGCGATCCTGTTCGCGCCGGTCGGTGATTTGGTGCTGCCCGCGCTAGAAGCATTGGACCGCGGTGGCACATTGTCGATCGCCGGGATTCACCTGTCCGATATCCCGACCCTTAACTACCAGCGTCATCTGTTTCAGGAACGCCAGGTCCGGTCGGTCACGTCCAACACCCGGGCCGATGCGCGGGCATTCCTCGACTTCGCGGGGAAGCACCACATCGAGGTGACCACGCCCGAATATCCGCTCGGACAAGCCGATCAGGCATTAGCCGATCTCAGCGCCGGCCGCATCGCCGGTGCGGCCGTGCTGCTGGTGTGACCAGCTTCAGGTCGACAGGTGCCACACCAGCGCGGCGGCCAGTGCGCCGAGCCCGTTCAGTGACCAGTGCAGCGCGATCGGCGCGATCAGGCTGCCGCTGCGTCGGCGTAGCCAGCTGAAGACAAACCCTGCCGCGCCAGTGGCCAATACCGCTAACGTCACCCCCGCCAGCATTCCCATGATTCCGCCGCCGAACAGTCGGGTGAAGCCGACATTGCCGCTGGTCAGCCCCAGTGACGTCGCGACATGCCAAAGACCGAACAGCAGCGAGCCCGCCAGCGCGACTCCGCGAAATCCCCAGGCCCGATTCAGCGCGCCGTGCAGTACACCCCGAAAGGCCAGCTCCTCAGGAATGACTGTCTGCAGCGGAATGATGACCATCGAGGCGATCAGCGCACCGGAGATCGTGGCGTAGTGGTGGTTCATGAACATCGGCCGGGTCATCGGCAGCAGCACACCGATCGCGATCACCGACGCCACGACGGCCACGGCGCCCAGCGCATAACCCAGCCCGGACTTCCAGTGTTCGCGGCCAAGACCGAGATCAGCCCAGCCCAGCCCGCTGCACCGCATCAAGATGACCAGCCCAACGGCGGCCAACGGAACGGTACCGATGCTCGCCCACGGGGTGGTGAAGTGTGCGATCAGGTTCGTCAGCACCAGCACCACCACAACGACGGCGATGTCGAGATGGATTCGGAACCTATGCAGCGCAGAAAGCTGCGACACCAGTGGGTGAATGTCGGCTGTACCGGTGGTGTCACGCATCCGACCAGTTTACCCGCAGATTCGGTCGGCCCGTCATTCCGCGGGCGGCGGCTCGACATGGTCACAGCACGAAGGGCGCTCGGCTCACTCGACTTCCCAGATCCAGCCGGCGATCTGCGGGTCGTCCTCGCCATGCTCGCGGGTGTAGCTGCGGGCGGCCAGGCGCGCGTCTGCCATGTGCTGGCGCAGCAAGGCGGCTCGACTGGCCAATCCGTCCACCCGGTCGATGACGTCTATGACCAGGTGGAAGCGGTCCAAATCGTTGAGCATCACCATGTCGAATGGCGTCGTCGTGGTGCCGCGTTCCTTGAAGCCGCGCACATGGATGTGAGGGTGGTTGGTGCGGCGATAGGTGAGGCGATGGATCAGCCACGGGTAGCCGTGGTAAGCGAAGATGACCGGCTTGTCGCGGGTGAACAGCGCGTCGAACTCTCGGTCCGGCAAGCCATGTGGGTGCTCGGAGTCCGGTTGTAGCCGCATGAGATCGACGACGTTGACCACCCGGACAGCCAGTTCAGGCAATTCGCGACGCAAGATGTCGGCGGCGGCCAGGATCTCCAGCGTCGGGACGTCCCCGGCACAGGCCAGGACCACATCGGGTTCGGCGGTGGCCGTGCTCGCCCACTGCCAGATACCCAGGCCGCGGGCGCAGTGCGCGATGGCCTGGTCCATGTCGAGGTAGGCCAGCGCCGGCTGCTTGCCGGCGACGATCACGTTGATGTAGTCACGGCTGCGCAGGCAGTGGTCGGCCACCGACAGCAGCGTGTTGCCGTCCGGCGGCAGGTAGACCCGCGTCACTTCGGGCCGCTTGTTGGCGACCAGGTCGATGAATCCCGGATCCTGATGGGACGCACCATTGTGGTCCTGGCGCCAGACGTGGGAGGTCAACAGGTAGTTCAGTGACGCGATGGGGCGCCGCCACGGCAGTTCGCGGCTGGTGGACAACCATTTCGTGTGCTGGTTGAGCATCGAGTCGACGATGTGCACGAACGCCTCGTAGCAGTTGAACAGGCCATGCCGGCCGGTCAGCAAGTAGCCCTCCAGCCAGCCTTGGCACAGGTGCTCGGAGAGCACCTCCATCACGCGGCCGTCGGGTGCGAGGTTCTCGTCATCGGGCCCTATCTCGGAGAGCCACACCTTGGCGGTCGACCCGTAGACGGCGTCCAGCCGGTTGGAGGCGGTCTCGTCGGGACCCATGAGGCGGAATCGGTCCGAGTTCCGGGCAATCACATCCCGCAGAAAAGTGCCCAGCACCCGGGTGGCCTCATGGGTAGCGGCGGCCGGCCGCGACACCGACACCGCGTAGTCACGGAAGTCCGGCAGGTCGAGGTCGTGCAGCAGCAGCCCACCGTTGGCGTGTGGGTTGGCGCTCATCCGGCGATCTCCGCTGGGCGCCAGCGCCCGCAGCTCGGGCCGCAGCCTGCCGTTACCGTCGAAAAGCTGCTCGGGCCGGTAGCTGCGCAGCCATTCCTCGAGCTGCGCACGGTGTTCGGGATTGTCGTGAGTCTCGGCGAGCGGAACCTGATGCGCCCGCCAGGTGCCCTCGACCTTCTTGCCGTCCACCACCTTCGGCCCGGTCCAGCCCTTGGGTGTGCGCAGCACGATCATCGGCCACACCGGTCGCTCCATTTGGTCGGCGCTGCGCGCGGCACTCTGGATGGTCGCGATGTCGTCGAAGGCGTCGTCGAGTGCGGCGGCCAGCTGCTGGTGGACTTTGGTCGGGTCGTCCCCGGCGACCGTGATGGGCCGGTAGCCGTAGCCGCGCAGCAGCGACTCCAGCTCGTGGTGCGGGATGCGGGCCAGCACCGTCGGGTTGGCGATCTTGTAGCCGTTGAGCTGCAAGATGGGCAGCACTGTGCCGTCCCTGGCCGGATTGAGGAATTTGTTGGAGTGCCAGCTGGCGGCCAGTGGCCCCGTTTCGGCCTCGCCGTCGCCGACCACGCACGCTACGACAAGATCCGGATTGTCGAAAGCCGCGCCGTAGGCATGCACCAGCGCGTAGCCGAGTTCGCCACCCTCGTGAATGGACCCCGGCGTCTGGGCCGCCACGTGACTGGGGATGCCGCCGGGGAAGGAAAACTGCCGGAACAGCTTCCGCAGTCCCTCAGCGTCTTCCTCGATACCGCTGTACACCTCGCTGTAAGTGCCCTCGAGATAGGCATTGGCGACCAGCGCCGGGCCGCCGTGGCCAGGTCCAGTTACGTAGATGACGTTGGCGTCGCGGTTGCGAATGATCCGGTTCAGGTGCGCGTAGATCAGGTTGAGCGCGGGCGTGGTGCCCCAGTGTCCCAGCAGCCGCGGTTTGACGTGCTCGGACGACAACGGTTCGGTCAGCAGCGGGTTATCCAGCAAATAGATCTGCCCGACCGACAGATAATTTGCGGCGCGCCAGTAGGCGTTGATCAGGTCGAGTTCGTCATCGGCAAGGAGGGCGGTAGTCGGGGAAACTGTCCTTTCGGGGCTCATCTGCCCGATTGTCCGTGCCTCCGATGAACGACGCCCTAAGTGGTGCTTACTCCTCGCCGCGAGCCCGCGTTTCGTAGGCCTTGCGCTTGTCGACGTCGACGTCGTCGGTGAAGACATGCTCGCCGCCGAGGATTCGGTTCAGACCTTCGGCCACCGAACGCGGCATGAACCTCTGCGACACGACCATCGCGCCGGCCGCCTTGGTGACCCGCACCCGCGGCTTGGGGTGCGCAACGAGCCCGACGATCGCGTTGGCGATGTCGGCCGGCTCGGCGTTTTTGAATCCCTTGGCTCCGTGGGTGCCCGCGGTGAGTTCGGTGTTGACGAACGTCGGCAACACCATCGAGAACTTCACGCCGGCCGATCGGTACTCAAGCCTCGCCGAATCGGTGAACGCGACCACCGCGTGCTTGCTGGCACAGTAGGTGGCCAGCCCAATGGCGTAGAGCTCCCCGGCCAGCGAGGCGACGTTAATGACGTGCCCTTGTCCACGGGGGACCATGCGCTGCACCGCCAACTTGCTGCCCAGGATCACGCCGTAGACGTTGATGTCGAGAATGCGCCGGGTGACGGCGTCCGGCTCGTCGACAATCCGGCCGACGGGCATGATGCCGGCGTTGTTGATCAGCACGTCGATCGGGCCGAGTTGGCGCTCAACGGCGTCGAGAAAATTCGAGAACGAATCCCGTTCTGTCACATCGAGTTTGCCGTACACATCGAGCCCGAGCTCGGCACCCGACTCCTTCACCTTCACCTCGTCGACATCACCGATCGCGACCTTGGCGCCCAGGTTATGCAGTGCCGTCGCGGTGGCCAATCCGATTCCCCGTGCCCCGCCTGTGATGACGATGACCTTGCCCCGGACCTTGACGCCGATGGATGCCGTGTCTGCCATTTTCGTCCTTCCGGGTACTTAACGGGTGTCAACTCAGGGATTTGGTAAGCACAGCACTCGACGTCGTGTCGCGCAAATAACCGATGGCAACGCCGGCGGAGTCCGCCGATACTGCAAACATGACCGAGGTGCGGCCGGCTGTCCCGGAAGATGCCTATGACGTGGCCCAACTGCACGTCCGGTCTTGGCAGTCGGCTTACCGGGGACTCATCGCCCAGGAATACCTCGACAGTCTCAATCCTGAAGTCTGGGCCAGCAGGTACACCTTTGGTCGCATGGGGCTTCAGATGCCGTCCACCCTGGTCGCGGTCGACGGTTCTACGATCTGCGGCTTGGCTACCACAGGTCTGTGTCGGGACAAAGACTTATCGAATTTCGCTGAGCTGATGGCGATCTACGTCGATCCCGCATATATGCGTACCGGAGTTGGGCGTTTGCTGATGACCGCTGTCCGCGAGCGACTGCGCCTCGTTGGCGTGACGGCAGCTTTGTTGTGGGTGCTGGACGGGAATGTCCGCGCTCGGCGGTTCTACGAACGCGACGGGTGGCGTTTCGACGGGACGCGCCGCACGGTGACCTACGGCAATGTGCCGGTGGAACAAGTGCGCTATCGACGTAGGCCACTCTAGGTCCACGCACGTCAGGCCGGCGCAAGCCGCCTACGGCCAGTATTCGTTCATCGGTTGAGCGAATTTGTCATTGTTGGTGAGTCGGGGAAGTTGCAGGGAGTCTTCGATGGTGCGCAGCAGGCTGTAGTGGTTGTTGTAGTTAATGGCAACGAAGTGGCCTTGGCGCATCCCGGAGTTCGGTGACGGGATGACGATCATCGGGATGTGATTTCCCTCGTTACCGATGCCTAAATACAGGTTGTCGTAGTCCTCGTCCCAAGTGATGAAGATGGCGGTGCGCTGCGTTTGGAACGCGGGCGAGTTCAAGATCGTGGGCAGCGTGGCTGCGAGGAACTTGTCGCCGGCCTGGATGTTGTATTGATGAGTCGTGAGTTGGCTGAGGATAAATCGGACGTCGTTGCAACCTTCCTCGTTGTGGCATTCGTCCGCGGCGAACCACACGTAGTTCGGGGTGGTGGCAGTTGAGGCGAGATCCGTGGCCATCTGCGTCAGCGGCAGCACGTGTGCCTGGCAGCGGGCGGTGTTGGAGATTATGTTGTGGAATGCCAGAAATGGCAGTTCGTCGGGGCTGTAGGCACCCGAGGACCCCGTGAAACATGGGCTGGGCATGGACTGCTCGTACGAGGCCCACGTCTTGTGTGCCGCCTCGATGTTGTCGGCCAGGTTGGGTGCGTCGAAGCAGTCCTTGGGGCAGTTCCAGTTCACGTTGAAGTTGGTCCCGCCGAGGATCGGGTAGTAGTTCGGGTCGCTGGGGTGGGTCAGGGCAAAATAGTTCGATCCATATCCGTAGGTGTTGATCAGGGAGTTGATGTAGGGCGCGTTGCGGCTGCCGACAATGTCTTTCACACCATGGTTCTCCAAATAGATCATGAACACGTGATCAAGGGGGCCGACTTTCGACAAGGGTGGTGTGGGTGGCGGTGGGGCGGGCAGTACAGCGCCGACGGTGAACGAGATGTTGTCGGCGTAGGCGTTGTTGTAGTGGCTGGGTGCCGGGTTGCAATCCTTAAAGGTCACGACCACAACCGCGCTGCGGGTACCCGCCGGAATCGTCCCGGAGGTGTCGCGTTCGAGCAGCACGGTCCTGAGCCGGCGTTCGAGTACACCGACCGGCCCGATCTTGCCGGTGCCCAGCTGGGACTGATTGGCCGCCAGGAAGTTTACGGTGACCGACGCTTCGGACGGGTCTTCTAAGAAGCCTCCGAGCCATCCGCTCAGCGTGTAGGACACTGTGCCGGTGTCGATCTGGGATGCTGCGCCGCTGAGGTCGACGGTTTGGGTGAGTGTGGACGTGGCGACATTTCCACCGCCGAAGAATTGCATGCCGCCGTCAGGGGGGCCGTCGTTCGGCTTCGGAAATTGAAAAATGCTTGGAAAACGTGGTGACGGTGAGGACAACGGATTCGGCGGGCGAGTGATGGTGCCATATTTGACCACGGTCGGTGTGCCGGTCACGGTCCAGCCCGGGATCGACACCGAACTGTATCCCGTCAATGACGGGTCGCCGAGTTCGGCGCCCGAGTTGACTAATAAGTTCTGGCTCTGAATTTGAGGGGGGTCGACGGCCGATGCGGGTCCGGTGTCCGTCGATAAGACCAGCAGAGCAACCCCCGCGAGCGCACCAGGCACCCGACAAAAGCGACGGAACACCAGGCACTCACCTCTGTGGTTGGGACGCTGCGCATTGCTCCGTCGATGGTGACGGACGCCACGCCGCACGCCTACGTTGTTGTGCAAACTGAGATCGAGGAGTTGCCTTTTGGTGACCGAGTCGCTGATGCGATTCCACCGGAAATCGTGTAGGGGATTGCGATGTCCCCGTGCGGGATTCGGCGGTCGCGGGGGCTTCGCAATTGACGGGTGACTGCATGTCGGCTCATCGGTCGATAAACGCTGCCTGAGCGCTGGCTTATCAGGATAATGTTGCGGGACAACACTTCCCATGCTCTCGCTAAGCCCGCGCTCGCCAGTGTGCAAAAGATACATTCCTGTGGCGAAAACGTCGACCGCGCAAAGCTGATCCGAAAATACGCCTAGACACTGGGCCTGGATGCGAAACGGTGATCAGCGCAGGGCGAACCACATCAGGCTGGCGCCGCCGGCCAAGGCACAATAGATGGCGAACGGTGTGAGAGTGCGGGTCTGAAAGTATCGCGTGAGGTAGCGCACGGCGAGATAGGCGCACACGAAAGAGGCGATGCTGCCGGCCAGCACCTGGCCGTGGATTCCGGTTCCGAGAGGGCCAAATAATTCTGGGATCTTGTACACCCCGGCGGCCAGAATGATCGGGGTCGCCAGCAAGAAGGAGAAGCGGGCGGCGTCCTCGTGAGATAGTCCGCGCCACAGGCCCGCCACAATGGTGATGCCCGAGCGGCTGATACCTGGGAACAGGGCAAGGATTTGAGCGGCACCGATCAGCACACCGCGGCGCAGGGGTAGTTCGGCGAGCCGCTGATCGACGGCCTCGCCGCTGTGTGCGGGTTGCTCGTCGGCCGACGTCGGGTGGTCTTGGTCGGGCACGGGTGCGATGCGGCGGCGGAGCACCTCGCCCGCATATAGGGCGATGCCGTTGAGAAACAGGAACACCGCCGCCGGGATGGGCTTGCCGAGTGTGGTGCGGAACAACTGTTCAAGAGCGAGTCCAGCCAGCCCCACTGGGATGGTGGCCACCACGATCAGCCAGGCGAGCCGCTCGTCGGGAGTCTGGATTCGGCGATATCGCGCTGACGAGACGAATCCGGCCAGGATGCGCAACCAGTCACGCCAGAAGAAGACCAGCAGGGCGGCGGCGGTGGCCACATGGAGGCCGACGATGAAGGCAAGGTAGGGCGATTCGGGGGCAGAGACGCTTAAGTCCTGGGCCCAGCGGCCGCCGACCAGCGCCGGCACCAACACCGAGTGCCCGAGGCTCGAGACCGGAAACAGCTCGGTGACGCCCTGGAACGCGCCGACTACCACGGCCTCGACGTAACTCAAGTGCGCGCTCATACGTTGGGTGCCTCCATCGGATGGTCTCGACAGCTACGGCCTCGCGAATCGGCCTGTGACGATAGCCGACGCCATCCTCACCCACCGAATCGGCTTGCCTGGCCGACATTTTGGCTGGTGGCGCATTGGTCAGCGTAGCCAACACCCGCGCATACCAACCTCACCAGGCAGGTACGGTGTGCAGATGGCCGACAGGTTGCTCGATGCCGTGCGCGTCCTCGACTTGTCGAATGGTGTCGCCGACACGGTGACCCGCCTGTTCGCCGACCTCGGTGCCGACGTGCTCAAGGTAGAGCCCCCGGGCGGAAGCCCGGGACGCGACGCGCTGCCGACGCTGGCCGATGCGAGCATCCCGTTCGCCGTGCACAACGCCAACAAGCGCAGCGCGGTGCTGGACCCGTTCGACGAAGACGACTGCTATCGCTTCCTCCACCTGGCCGCGGAGGCCGACATCATCGTGGACACTGGCCTTGACGAGCGGGGCGCCATGTTCGGAACCTCGGGTGCAGAGTTGGCCGCTCGCTACCAACATTTGGTGGTGCTGTCGATCACCGACTTCGGCGCGACGGGTCCGCGGTCATCATGGCGTGCCACCGATCCCGTGTTGTACGCGATGTGTGGCTCGCTGTCGCGATCCGGCCCCACCACCGGCACCCCCGTGTTGCCGCCGGACGGTATCGCTTCGGCAACCGCCGCCGTGCAGGCAGCGTGGGCCGCGATCGCAGCATACTACAACCGGTTACATTGCGGCACAGGCGATTACATTGACTTCTCGCGGTTTGACGCCGTCGTGATGGCCCTCGACCCTGCATTCGGGGCGCACGGGCAGGTCGCCGCCGGCATCCGCCGCACCGGTCGGTGGCGGGGACGCCCGAGGAACCAGGACGCTTACCCGATCTATCCGTGCAAGGACGGCTACGTCCGGTTATGCGTGATGGCGCCCCGGCAGTGGCGGGGGCTGCGACACTGGCTGGGGGAGCCGGAAGATTTTCAAGACCCGAAATACGACGTGATCGGTGCGCGTTTTGCGGCCTGGCCGGAGATCAGCGTGCGGATCCAGGCCTTGTTCGCCGAACAGACCATGAAGGATTTGGTGACCGCCGGACAGGCGCACGGGGTGCCGATTGCCGCGGTGCTGACGCCGTCGCGGATCCTGGGATCCGAACATTTCCAGGCGGTGGGCGCGATCACCGACGCCGAGCTCTTCCCCGGGGTGCGCACGAGCGTGCCGACCGGATATTTCGTCGTCGACGGGGAGCGCGCGGGTTTTCGTGCCCCGGCCCCCGCCGCGGGCCAAGATGAACCGCACTGGCGCGGGAATCCGGCGGTGGTGCGGTCACCGTCAGGCAGGCACGGTGACTATCCGTTTGCGGGGCTGCGGATTCTCGATCTGGGCATCATTGTCGCCGGTGGCGAGCTGAGCCGGCTGTTCAGCGACCTCGGCGCCGAGGTCATCAAGGTCGAAAGCGCCGACTACCCGGACGGCCTGCGGCAGGCCCGCGTTGGCGAGGCCATGAGTGAGTCCTTCGCCTGGACACACCGCAATCAGCTCGGATTCGGGCTGGATCTGCGCAGCGACAAGGGCAAGGAAATTTTCGGCCGGCTGGTCGCTGAGGCCGACGCAGTATTCGCCAACTTCAAGCCGGGAACGCTTACCGCACTTGGGTTTTCCTACGACGCGCTACGCTCCATCAACCCGCGGATCGTGCTGGCCGAAAGCAGCGCGTTCGGCGACAGGGGGCCGTGGAGCACCCGGATGGGCTACGGCCCGTTGGTCCGCGCCGCCACCGGCGTCACCCGGCTTTGGACGTCCGACGATACGGAGAACGAGGCCAACGCGGCCAGGCACGCTTTTTACGACGCGACGACAATCTTCCCCGATCACGTGGTCGGGCGGGTCACCGCGATCGCGGCGCTGGCCGCGCTGATCCACCGCAATCGGACCGGCAGGGGAGCCCACGTCCACATCTCGCAGGCCGAAGTCGTGGTCAATCAGCTCGACACGCTGTACGTCACCCGGGCCGCACTCGCCGCGGGCATCGCCCGGATCCGCGATGACACCAGCCTGCATGCGGTCTACCCATGCGCAGGCGACGACGAATGGTGCGTCATCTCGATCCCGTCGGACGACGAATGGCGCCGTGCCGCATCACTTTTCGACCATCCAGGATGGGCCGACGATCCGCGCTTCGCCACCGGCGAAGCGCGCCTGGCCAACCGGCGGGAGTTGGCGGAGCTGGTCTCGGCCTGGACCCGCATGCGCACCCCGGTACGGGCCGCCGAGCTGCTGCAGTCGGCCGGAGTTCCGGCCGGACCGATGAACCGCCCGCCGGACATACTCGAGGACCCCCAGCTGATCGAGCGAAAACTGTACAGCGACATGGTGCATCCGCTGGTCGAGCGTCCGTTGCCGGCGGAGACGGGTGCGGCACCGTTTCGGCACATTCCGCCGGCCCCGCAACGCCCGGCACCCCTGCCCGGCCAAGACACCGTCGAGATCTGCCGAAACCTGCTCGGGATGACCCCCGAAGAGATCGAGCGGCTGATCCGCGACCGCGTGCTGTTCGGTCCGGCCGACGGCGCCTAGCATGTCACTCACTTGCGGTTCCGAACGAGAGGGAGGGCCGTGAGAGCCGATGGCAGCGCCCACACAATCCGCGCAGTATTTCATCGGTGGCCGCTTCTGGACCGCGGACAACGTCGAGCCGGTGGTGGAGGCGGCCACCGGTGAACCGCTCGGCGACGGTGCCTGCGTAACCGAATCCGATATCGACGACGCGGTGGCCGCCGCGCGTCGCGCCCTGCCCGACTGGCGAGCCAGCTCGCCGGATCACCGGGCCGGGATCCTGGCCGCGCTGGCCGACGCACTCAAGTCCCGCGCGCAGGCCACCAGCGAGCTGGTGAGCAGGGAGAACGGCATGCCGATCTCGCTGTCCCGCGGCGCCAACGGCGCCTTCCCGGCGTTGCTGTTGAAGTACTACGCCAAGCTGATCACCGAGATCCCAGTCGAGGAAGTCCGGCCCAGCGTGACCGGGCACACGATCGTGCGCCGCGAGGCGGTCGGCGTGGTTGCCGCGATCATCCCGTGGAATTATCCGCAGGCACTGGCCGCGATGAAGATCGCGCCGGCGCTGGCTGCGGGCTGCACGGTGGTCCTCAAGGCCTCGCCCGAAACCGCCTTGGACGCACTAGTTTTCGCCGAGGCGGCCGTCGAAGCCGGGGTGCCGCCCGGAGTCTTGAACGTGGTGTCCGGCGGCCCGGCGAAGGGCGCCTACCTGGTTGCGCACCCGGGTATCGACAAAGTCGCGTTCACCGGGTCGACGGCCACCGGGCGCGTGGTGGCGGAAATTTGCGGCCGACTGATGCGCCCGGTCACCCTGGAACTCGGGGGTAAGTCGGCGGCAATCATCCTCGACGACGCCGACCTGGACGCGACGATGCGCGGGTTGCGCACCGCGTCGTTCGTCAACAACGGACAGACTTGCCACCTGAGCTCCCGCATCCTCGCGCCGCGATCCCGCTACGACGAGATCGTCGACGCGGTCTCGGCACTAGCCGACGGCATGGCAGTCGGTGATCCGCTGAACCCGGCCACCGAGATCGGCCCAATGGTCAGCGCGCGTCAGCGTGAACGCGTGCTCAGCTACATCTCGCTTGGTAAGGACGGCAACGCAAGGTTGGTTGCCGGCGGTTCCGTTCCCAAGGACCAACCGCGGGGCTGGTTCGTGTCGCCGACGGTGTTCGCCGACGTCGACAACTCCGATCGCCTGGCACGCGAGGAGATCTTCGGCCCGGTGCTGACCATTAGCGCCTACGACACCGACGACGAGGCGATCGCCCTCGCCAACGACAGCGAGTTCGGTCTTGCCGGCACCGTCTGGTCGACCGACACCGACCGTGCCACCAACGTTGCCCGGGCCGTGCACACCGGCTCTATCGGTGTCAACGACTACGCGCTCGACATGCGCGCGCCATTCGGCGGGGTCAAGGCCAGCGGTCTCGGCCGGGAGTTGGGCCCCGAAGGTCTCGAGGCTTACCGGACGCTGAAGTCGATCTACCGCAGCGGCCCGGCCTAGCCCCACTGGCGGCCCGCGGAACTGTCCGGATTCATAGCCACGCTAAATTCGTCGTATGACCGTCGACCCCAGGACACCGGTGCTGATCGGCTACGGCCAGGTCAACCATCGCGACGACATCGACCCGGAAGCGCGGTCCGTCGAACCGATAGACCTGATGGCAGCCGCGGTCCGGCAGGCTGCCGATTCCCGGGTGATCGAGGCCGTGGATTCCATCCGCGTGGTCAACATACTGTCGGCGCACTACCGGGATCCCGGACTGCTGCTCGGCGAACGAATCGGCGCCGCTGACTTCACCACGTTGTACAGCCCCGTTGGTGGCAATGTGCCCCAGTCGCTGGTCAACCAGGCTTGCCTGGACATCCAGCGGGGTCGGGCCGGGGTGGTGCTGCTTGCCGGCGCCGAAACCTGGCGCACCAGGAGGGGCCTGCGGGCCAAAGGCAGCAAACTCGTGTGGACAGTTCAGGACGAATCCGTCCCGACGGCCGAGGTCAGCGGCGACGACGTCCCGATGGCCGGTGAGGCGGAGATCAGGATCGGGCTGGACCGGCCGGCCTACGTCTACCCGCTGTTCGAGCAGGCGCTTCGCATTGCAAACGGCGAGTCAATCGAGCATCACCTCAAGCGCATCGGCGAGCTGTGGGCACGCTTCAACGCCGTCGCGGTCGACAATCCGCACGCATGGATCCGCAAACCGATGACCGCCAACGAGATCCGCCAACCCGGCCCCCAGAACCGGATGATCAGCTGGCCGTACACCAAGTTGATGAACTCCAACAACATGGTTGACCAGGGCGCCGCGCTCATCCTGACCTCGGTCGAGCAGGCGACACGCCTGCAGGTCCCCGCCGAACGTTGGATTTACCCGCACGCGGGCACCGACGCGCACGACACGTCCGCCATCGCCGAGCGCGACGAGCTGCACCGCTCTCCGGCCATCCGGATCGCCGGCGCGCGGGCGCTGGAACTGGCCGGTTTGGGCATCGACGACGTCGACTACGTCGACCTGTACTCCTGCTTTCCTTCCGCCGTTCAGGTGGCGGCCGCCGAATTGGGGCTCGCCGTCGACGACCCCGGCCGCCCGCTCACCGTCACCGGCGGGCTGACATTCGCAGGCGGCCCGTGGAGCAACTACGTCATGCATTCCATTGCCACCATGGCAGAGTTGCTGGTGGCCAATCCCGGGCGACGTGGCTTGATCACCGCCAACGGCGGCTACCTGACCAAACACAGCTTCGGCGTCTACAGCACCGAGCCACCGGCCGAATTCCGTTGGGAAGACACGCAACCGGCCGTCGACCGAGAGCCCACCCGGGACGGCTTGGTCGAGTGGGAAGGCGTCGGCACCGTCGAAGCATGGACGACACCGTTCAACCGCGACGGACAACCGCAAAAGGCTTTCCTCGCCGTGCGCACGCCCGACGGGTCACGCACCGTGGCCGTGATCACCGACAGCATCGCGGCGCAAGCATCCGTGCGCGAAGACATCGGTGGCGCCAAGGTTGCCGTCGCGCCTGACGGCAGCGCAACGCTGCAGTAACCCGGCTGAGGACATCACACGAGGTCAGCGCGCCGTTCGGGGAGTGACGGTCGCGTAAGTGATACCGACTTGCCTATTGTTAAGTCCGAGGCTGGGGGAGGTGAGCCCAGGTGCACATCCTGGTTACCGACGCCACCGGCGCAGTCGGGCGGCTGGTTGCACGGCAGCTGATCGCTGCTGGGCACACGGTCAGCGGCATTGCTGAGCACCCGCACCCCTGCCTGGACCGCAACGTCGAATTTGTTTGCGCATCGCTGCGCGACCCAATCGTGCAAGAGCTCACCGACGAAGCCGATGCGGTGATCCACCTGGCCCCGATCGACACCACCGCACCCGGCGGCGCCGACATCGACGGGGTTGTGCATGTGACCGATGCGGCCGCCCGCGCTGGTGCCCGACTGCTGTTCGTGTCCCAAGCCGCAGGTCGGCCTGACCTGTATCGGCCGGCCGAGGAACTGGTTTCCACGAGTTGGGGGTCGAGTTTGGTCATCCGGATCGCGCCGCCAGTCGGGCGCCAGCTCGACTGGATGGTGTGCCGTACCGTGGCCACGCTGCTGCGCACCAAGGTCTCAGCGCAGCCCATGCGAGTGCTACACATCGACGACCTGGTGCGCTTCCTGGCTCTGTCACTGAACACCGACCGCACCGGTGTGGTGGACCTCGCCACCCCGGACACCGTCAATGTCATCACCGCGTGGCGGCTACTGCGATCCGCGGACCCGCGTTCCCGGCTGTATCGGGTTCGCAGCTGGTCACAGCTGATTCCGGAAATGAATACCGCTGCGGTGCAAGAGGATTGGATGTTCGAGTTCGGCTGGCAGGCGCTCGAGGCCGTCGCCGACACCGCGCGTGGACTTGTCGGGCGCCGACTCGGCGCCGCGGGCGCGACCAGCCACGGAGGCCAACTGGCGCTCCCGGTGGAGGTTCTCCCGCGCTCCCGGCCGTCCGACGAGGAGCACAGCGCGGCACCAGAGGGCACCGAGGGCGAATTCGACGACCGGATCGATCCGCGGTTCCCGGTTTTCAGTGCGACCAGCCTCGCCGAGGCACTGCCGGGACCACTAACCCCGATAACACTAGATGTCCAGTTGAGTGGACTACGCACAGCGAATCGGGTGATAAGTCAGGTGCTCGCACTTGGCGGCGTGGTAGGCGACGAATGGGGCAGCAGGGCCATCGCGGTGTTCGGTCATCGGCCCTACGTCGGGGTGTCAGTCAACATCGTCGCTGCCACCCAGTTGCCCGGCTGGGACCAGCACGCCGTCGCCCGGGACGCGCTGGTCGGCCAGCCTCACATCGGCGACCCCCTGCCGTTCGGTGAGCCTGCGTTGGCGGGCGGAGCGCTCGGGTTAGTCGCCAAAGCGGTCGTGGCGGGACGATCACTGGCCCTCTTGCGCCATCTCAGGTCCGACACGCGGGCGTACAGTGCCGCCGCCGAGGCAGAACACCTCGACGCCGCACAACTGGCGTCGCTGCCGGACGCCGGCCTGGAAGTTCGGGTTCGGCTGTTGCGGGACCGCATTCACCAAGGCTGGATCCTTGCCGCGCTGTGGTTGATCGACACCGGCGTCACCGCCGCGGCGCTCGAACGCACCCGGGCGGGTCACAGCGTGCCCGGGGTGGGCATGATCATGGAAAGCACCCGCATCGAAGCGGAGACGGCCGAGGTGGCAGCGGTGTTACGCGCCGACCCGCCGTTGTGTGCGCTGGCCCGGGAAGGCAACCTCGCCAGTATCCGTGCGTTGGCTCCGAACACCGCTGCCGCGGTGGATGCCGCCGTCGCCCGGATCGGGCACCGTGGGCCAGGGGAAGCCGAGCTGGCCAGTCCGGTGTTCGGCGACGACCCGGCGATGTTGCTGATGGCGGCCTCTGAAGCCGCTGTAGCCGCTGCCACGCCCACTGAGCCGACGCCACGGGCGACGCTGACCCATCGGCTGGCCGCCAACGCCCGCGATTCGCGGGAGCTGGCCCACGACACCACTATCCGGTTCACCCATGAGCTTCGGATGACGTTGCGCGAACTGGGATCTCGGCGGGTCGCGGCGGACCTGATCGATGTCGTCGACGATGTGTATTACCTGACCTGCGACGAACTGGTCACCATGCCGGCCGAGGCTCGGCTGCGGATCAAACGTCGCCGCGCCGAGCGGGACCGGTTGCAGGTGCAGCGCCCACCCGACGTCATCGACGGGACCTGGGCTCCCGTCGACCGAAGCCCTGATAGCCCGGGATCGCAGCTCGCGGCCAACTAGGGCTCAATCCGCGTCAACTAAGCAGATCGGCCAACGGCGACTGTGGATCGGCCAGTTGGTCGACCTCGACGGGAGTCTTCGACCGGATCAGGGCCTTGACGTCGTCGAGCACGTCCCAGATATTGACGTTCATCCCGGCCAGCACCCGATTGTCGCCGTCGAGCCAAAACGCGACGAACTCGCGGCCGGCAACGTCGCCGCGGAACACCACCCGCTTAAAGCTGGGTGCGTGCCCGACATATTCCATTCCGAGGTCGTATTGATCGGTGAAGAAATACGGCAGCTCATCGTATTCGCCCGGCTTGCCGAGCATTCCGGCCGTTGCCACTGCTGGTTGTTTGAGCGCATTGGCCCAGTGTTCGGTGCGGATCCGGCTGCCGAACAGCGGGTGTTCGGCGGCGGCGATGTCGCCGACCGCGTAGATGTCGGGATCGTTGGTGCGCAACGACGTATCGACGAGCACCCCGCCATCGCCCATGGATAGGCCGGCCTGTTCGGCGAGCTCGACGTTCGGCTTGGCGCCGACGGCCACCAGCACGGCCTCGGCGGCAACCGTCGACCCATCGCGCATCCGCAGGCCGGTGGCCTGGCCGTCGTTGGTGGTGATCTCCTCGACTTGCGTCTCCAGTCGCAAATCCACCCCGTGTTCGCGGTGCAGCGTGGCAAACACTTCGCCGACTGTTTCTCCAAGTGCGGCCACCAGCGGTTGTTTGGCTGTCTCGACGACGGTCACGTCGACGCCGCGCTGGCGAGCAGCGGCGGCCACCTCCAAGCCGATCCACCCGGCACCCACCACGGCCAGCGAAGATCCCTCGGCCAGAACAGAATTCAGTGCCACAGCGTCGTCGTAGGTGCGCAGATAGTGGACTCCGTCGGCGTCAGATCCAGGTATCGGCGGGCGCCGGGAGCCCGATCCCGTCGCGAGCAACAGCTTGTCGTAGCGCGCGGCGGTGCCGTCAAAAAGTCCGACGGTGTGTCCGGCGGCGCTCACGGACGACACCCGCGAGCCAAGTCTCAGGTCGACGTGGTTACCGCGGTACCAGTCGGAGTTCTGCACAGTGAAATCGCGTAACGACTTTTTCCCGGCCAGATACTCCTTGGACAGCGGGGGTCGCTCGTAGGGCAGATACTTCTCGTCGGCGAACAGAATGATTTGGCCATCAAAGTTGCTTTCGCACAAGGCTTCTACCGCTTTAGCTCCAGCAAGTCCACCGCCGACGATAACGAAAGTAGTCGAGCTGGCCATGATTTGATGCTCCCTCCTGTTGAAATCCCAGCCTACCCGCGAGGGCTTAACTCAAGAGTTCGCGCAGTGAGAGCGCATTGCGAACAGCATGGCCGCCTAGGTCGTTGTTGAAATACATCCACACATCCCTGCCGTCGCTGTCCCATTCGGCGATCAGGCCAGCCCACCACCGCAGATCCTTTTCCGGGTACGAGCCCGCATACATGGCGTCCGGATCGGGTCCGTGCATCCGTACGTACACCAGGTCGGTGGTGGCCTGCGGACTGCACGGGAGACCGGCGCCGCTCATCACCACATAGGCGGCGCGGCGGCGTTCTAGCAACTGGTAGACGGCGCGTTCGTTCCACGAGGGATGCCGCAGTTCGACGGCCACCCGGATCGACTCCGGCATCCTGCGCAGGAAGGAATCCAAGCGTGCGTCGTCGCGCTGCTGCCCCGGATGCAACTGAACCAGCAACACTCCGTGGCGATCACCGAGCAGTTGCCAACAACGTTCGAACCGCTCGATCCACGGCTCGGGCGAGGCCAACCGACGGTAGTGGGTCAATCCGCGATGCGCCTTGACCGACATGGTGAAACCGGCCGGCAGCTGATCACGCCACCCGGCGAAGGTGGTGTCTTTGGGCCAGCGGTAAAAACTGGCGTTGAGCTCGACGGTGTCGAACACCTCCGCATAGCGGGACAACCGGCGCGCGGACGGCATTCCGGGCGGGTAAAGCACATTCACCCAATGGTTGTAGGACCACCCGGATGTACCTATTCGTACGGTCACCGCCGGGTCAACCGGTCACCTGCCGGCGCACGTCGTCGTCCAGCGATACCCTGACGAGCGCGGCGGCCAGCCGCGCATTGCTCCGCGGCGCAAGAGCTCCCAGCTTTTCTGGTTGAGAGGGCAATCCCAATTGCTTTGCCGCGGCGGTGGCGCGGTCGTCGAAGTAGGGCCGCACCCAAGTCCACGCATCTTGCACTTCGCGCAAGTAGATGTCCGCGCCGGTGTCGCCAATTCCCTTGAATTCCTTGAGCATACGTTTCGCCGCGGGGACGTCGTGCCCACTACGGCCGGCAAGTTCGCGCAGATCGCCGGAATATGCGTCGCGAACGCGCTCGGCCATGTCGGTGAGCCGGGTGGCTGAGCTTTCGTCGTAGCGCACGTAGTGGGCACGACCGAACGCGTCGATCATGGTTTGCCGATCGGATGCCAGCACGGCCGTCGGCGTGCGCAGGCCCGCCTTGAATAGTTCACGCGCGGCACCCATGGCGATGGCCGCATCAATTGGCTTGCTGGCCAGCATGCACAGCACCAGAAGTTGAAACAGCGGCATTGGCTTGTCGCTGATCTTGATTCCCGCCTCAGCTGCATAGGTGGTGCCGGCAACCTCAAGCAGTCGCTGCACCACGTGCTTTGGCTTGTCCATACCGCACCGCGTACCCGCACCGTGTCCTAGCAAACCGCGCCGGTCATTTGGGCGGCAGCCTGCGCGCGTAGCCGACTCCGCGTATGACCCAACTCTGAAGCTGGCGTCTGGTTTGCACGCCGGCGTCGTCAACGCGTAACCAGCCGCGGACTTCCCGGCCTGCCATCACCATGGGGCTGACATGCGCGCGTTCCAGCAACTTGTCGGTGTCGTCGGCCGGCACGCGCACCAGCAGACCGCCCTGCCCGCTAGCGGCCACCGACATGTTGCCGTTGATCAGAAACGCGAGACCGCCGAACATGCGTTTTTCTTCGACACCCCGCTCGCAGCCGAGGAGTTCGCGAATCCCATTGGCCAGGTCTTCGTCGTAGGCCATGCGCCGGTGTCAGTCCAGATCCACCCGAATGGTCAGCAGGTCGGTGCCCATCGTCCGCACTCCCGCGCTGTTGAGCCGGGGTAGGCTCCGCAGCCGCTGCCGCGGGTCATCGTCGGGCAGCAAGTGAGCGGTTCCGCTGCGCCACCGGCCGCCGATGCGCACCCGTACAGCTGGGTCAGCCTTGATGTTGTGAACGTAATCCGAATGGTCGCCATGTTCTGAGACCATCCAGAATTGGTTGTCCACCACCTTTCCGCCCACCGCGGTGCGCCGTGGTTGTCCTGACTTGCGGCCAGTGGTTTCGAGCATGGTCACCGGCAATTGCCGGCCGATCGGATTCACCACCAGTCGTTGAACGGGATGGAGTAACTGTCGTTTCAGGTTCACGGCTCCATTCAACGCCGAGCGTGACGCCAATGTCACGCCTGGCGCCGATATCAGGCAGCGACCGTAGCGGTCTCGGCGACCGGTTCCAGCGCTTGCGCGACGATCTCGGCGACGTCGGTCATTGGCCTCACGTCCAGCACGTCGAGCACTTCGGCGGGCACGTCGTCAAGATCCGGCTCGTTGCGCGACGGAATGAAAACGGTTGACAGGCCTGCGCGTTGGGCGGCCAGCAGCTTTTGCTTCACACCGCCGATCGGCAACACCCGCCCGTTCAGCGTGACCTCGCCGGTCATGCCGACATCGGAGCGGACCTGACGTCCGGTGGCCATCGACACCAGGGCGGTCACCATCGTCACACCGGCCGACGGGCCGTCCTTGGGCACCGCGCCGGCGGGCACGTGCACGTGGATGCGCCGGTCCAGGGCCTGCGGGTCAACGCCTAACGCGTGCGCGTGCGAGCGCACGTAGGACAGCGCGATCTGCGCCGACTCCTTCATCACGTCACCCAACTGTCCCGTCAGCTGCAGACCCGGCTCGCCGTCGGTGGCCCCGGCTTCGATGTAGAGCACGTCGCCTCCCAGGCCCGTCACGGCCAGGCCGGTGGCCACGCCGGGGACCGCGGTGCGTTCGGCCGACTCCGGCGTGAATCGCGGACGGCCCAGGTAGTCGACCAGATCCGGCTCGTCGATGGTGATCGGCTCGGGATTCTCCGCCAGCTTGGTGGTCACTTTGCGCAGCGCCTTAGCCAGTAGCCGCTCGAACTGCCGCACACCCGGCTCGCGGGTGTAGTCGGCGGCGATCTTGTGCAACGCGGCCTCGGTGATGCTGACCTCGTTATCGGTCAGCGCCGCCCGGTCCCGCTGCCGGGGCAGCAGGTAGTCACGCGCGATGGCGACCTTGTCGTCTTCTGTGTAGCCGTCGATCTGCACCAGCTCCATGCGGTCCAACAGAGCCGATGGGATGTTCTCAATGACGTTGGCGGTGGCCAGGAACACCACATCGGACAGGTCTAGGTCCAGATCCAGGTAGTGGTCACGGAACGTGTGGTTTTGCGCCGGGTCGAGCACCTCGAGCAGCGCCGCACTCGGGTCGCCGCGATAGTCGGAGCCAACCTTGTCGATTTCGTCCAGCAGCACAACGGGGTTCATCGATCCCGCCTCGCCGATCGCACGCACGATCCGGCCCGGCAGTGCGCCCACATAGGTGCGACGGTGCCCGCGGATCTCGGCCTCGTCGCGCACCCCGCCCAGCGCGACGCGCACGAACTTGCGGCCCAACGCCCTGGCCACGCTCTCGCCCAGCGACGTCTTGCCGACGCCGGGAGGACCGGCCAGCACCATCACCGCGCCGGATCCGCGCCCGCCGACGACCTGCAACCCGCGCTGGGCGCGGCGGGCCCGCACGGCCAGATATTCGACGATGCGGTCCTTGACGTCCTCCAGCCCGTGGTGGTCGGCGTCCAGGATTGCCCGCGCAGCCTTCAGATCCGCCGAATCCTCGGTTTTGACGTTCCAGGGCAGGTCGAGCACGGTGTCCAGCCAGGTGCGAATCCAGCCGCTCTCCGGGCTTTGGTCGCTGGAGCGTTCCAGTTTGCCGACCTCGCGCAGCGCGGCGTCGCGCACCTTCTCGGGCAGGTCTGCGGCCTCCACGCGGGCCCGGTAGTCATCTGACCCGTCGGGTTCGCCCTCGCCCAGTTCCTTGCGGATGGCGGCCAGCTGTTGGCGCAGCAGGAACTCCTTCTGCGTCTTCTCCATGCCCTCGCGCACGTCCTCCGCGATTTTGTCGTTGACCTCAACTTCGGCCAGGTGGTCGCTGGTCCAGTCGATCAGGATGCGCAGTCGCTCGGCGACATCGACGGTCTCCAGCAGTTGCCGCTTCTGCGTATTGGTCAGGTAGGACGCGTACCCGGAGGTGTCCGCTAGCGCCGACGGATCGGTCAGCCTGTTGACGTAGTCGACGATCTCCCAGGCCTCGCGCCGTTGCAGCATGGCCAGCAGCAGCTTCTTGTACTCCGCGGCCGGAGCCTTGATTTCGTCGGTGACCTCCGTCTCGGGGACGTCGGTCACCTCGACCCACAGCGCCGCACCGGGCCCGGAAGCTCCCGCTCCGATCTGAGCCCTGCGCTCACCGCGCACGACGGCGGCGGTGCCGCCGCCAGCGATGCGTCCGACTTGCAAAATTTTCGCGATCACACCGTGCGATGGGTACCGGTCCTCCAGCCGGGGGGCGATCAGCAGCTGCCCTGATTCACTAGCCTGAGCAGCGTCGATTGCCGCTCGCGCGGTGTCGTCGAGCGCGATCGGCACCACCATTCCGGGCAACACGATGGTGTCGGTGACAAACAACACCGGCACCGACTTGGCTTCAGCCATCAATCCTCCAAAAGTTGAGTCTGCTGCGCTTAACCCAGCTGGCGGCCGGTTTGTTCCCTGGCGGAACCGCGCCACCGGTGCGCCCAAGGGTTGTGGTGGCGATCACATCGGCGTTCTTGGATAATCGGCCGGTGCCGCTGACACACCCCGCCCCGACCTCCCTTGACCCGGACATCATCGAATCCGCGGCCAGAGACCTCGCATCCACCGGCGCGATCACGTTCCTCGTCGATGACGACGCCGTCACCTATGCGGTCGACGGCTCGACGATCCGCCTCAACGAGGGGCAGGGCGATGGCCCCGGTAGTGGCGAGGTCGTCGTGCGCCTTTCCCGACAGGCGTGGGACGACATGGTCGGCCAGGTCCGCACGACCATCAACCTCCTGCTCAGCGGCGACCTGGCCTTCGAGCGGGGAGGATTCGAGCAGCTGGCCGACTGGGACCCGGTCCTCCGGTACCTGCACGCCGGCATCCCGCCATACGATCCGGCCAGAGCCGACTTCCACGGACGCGACCCACTCGCCGCGTTCACGCTCGATGCCAGTGACGCCGAATTGGCCGCGCAGCTGCAAACCATCGGCTACCTGCACGTCAAGGGGGTCTTCGACGCCGACGAGATGCAGGCCGCCTACCGCGAGATCGACCGCCTTGCGGCGCAGGCCCGCCCCGGGGATGACCAGTCCTGGTGGGTCACCGCCGAGGACGGCACGAGCGTGCTGTGCCGATTGGTTTACGCGACATTGCGCTCACCGGTTCTGGCCGCCCTGGAAAACGATCCCAGGGTGCGCAGGCTCGGCACTCTCCTCGATCCCGCGCTGCGCGTGGCGCCCGATCGGATGGAAGGCAGCGCGGTGTTGCTCAAAGTGCCGGGAAATACCAGTGGGCTGTCCAATATCCCCTGGCATCAGGACTGCGGTATGGGTGGACACGCCATCATGTGCCCCGCGGTCAGCGTCGGCATCCAGATCACCGGCTCGGATTCCTCGACCGGCAACCTCCAGGTTGTTCCCGGCAGCCATGGTCAGGCTATTCATTACCGATGGGAGCAACGGCTCCAACAGGTACCGGTGGTGAGCATCGACACCGCCCCTGGTGACGTCACCGTCCACGTCCAAGACCTGATGCATGCCTCACCCCGGCCGACCGGCGCCGGCGGACGACGCACCATGTACGTCACCCACTATCCGCCGAGTCTGTTCGAATACGTCGGGCCAGGCCAGGCCTTCAACGACCTGGTACGCAACCGCATCGAACAGGTCGCCCGCCTGCAGTAGCGCCACCGGCCGCTCCCGTCACGCCGTTGGACGGGGCCCCAGCCGCTGCAGTTGCGTCACATGCGTGGGCGAAAGCTCCTCTAGGCAGGTCACACCCAGCAGCCGCATTGTCCGGATCACCCCGGCCTCCAGGATTTCGATGGCGCGGCTGACACCGGCCTCACCGCCGGCCATCAGCCCGTACAGATAAGCCCGCCCGACCAGCGTGCACCGGGCCCCCAGCGCGATCGCGGCCACGATGTCAGCACCGGACATGATGCCGGTATCAAGCAGGATCTCGGTGTGCTTGCCGAGGTCACGCGCTACCGCAGGCAACAGGTGGAACGGCACCGGGGCCCGGTCCAGTTGGCGGCCACCGTGATTGGACAACACGATCCCGTCGACCCCGCGATCGACGACGGCACGGGCATCGTCAAGTGTCTGAATTCCCTTGACGACCAGCTTGCCCGGCCATCGAGCCTTGATCCATTCCAGGTCAGCAAAAGTGAGGCTCGGGTCGAACATGGTATCCAGATATTCGCCGACCGTGCCCGACCAGCGATCCAGTGACGCGAATGACAGGGGTTCGGTGGTCAACAGGTCGAACCACCAGCGCGGGCGCGGCAGTGCGTCGAGCACGGTTCGTAGCGTCAACGCCGGCGGGATCGACATTCCGTTGCGAACATCACGCAAGCGCGCGCCGGCGACTGGAACGTCGACGGTGACCAGCAGGCTGTCGAACCCGGCGTCGGCCGCGCGCTGCACCAATGCCATCGAGCGGTCGCGATCACGCCACATGTACAGCTGAAACCACTTGCGGCCCTGCGGTACAGCGGTCACCAAGTCTTCGATCGCGGTGGTGCCGAGAGTGGATAGCGAGAAGGGAATTCCAGCCCTGGCCGCCGCCCGTGCGCCGGCGAGCTCACCCTCAGTGTGCATCAAGCGGGTGAATCCGGTTGGCGCGATCCCGAACGGTAAGACGACCGGTTGGCCCAGGACATTCCACCCCGCACACACATTCGTGACGTCACGCAGGATCGTCGGGTGAAACTCGATGTCGCGGAAGGCTTGTCGGGCCCGCGCAATGGACAGCTCGTCCTCGGCGGCGCCATCGGTGTAGTCGAACGCCGCCTTGGGTGTGCGCCTTTTGGCGATGCGCCGCAGATCCTGGATGGTCAGCGCGGCATCCAGGCGGCGTTTGGTGCGATCGAACTCCGGCCTTTTGAACTGGATCAGCGGCGCCAGATCGCGGACTCTGGGCACCCGTCGTTTCACCGCCATGTGTGCAACCGTAGTCACATGCAATCGGCAAACGACCCCTTCGATCTGAACCGGTTCGTGCAGGCGCAGGCCTCGGTCTACCGCGACGTTGTCGATGAGCTGCGCGGCGGACAGAAACGCAGTCACTGGATGTGGTTCGTCTTCCCGCAACTACGTGGACTGGGCAGCAGTCCGATGGCAGCCCGTTATGGCATCGCCTCGCTCGAGGAAGCCCGCGCGTATCTGGGGCATGACCTGCTCGGGCCGCGATTGCACGAGTGCGCTCAGCTGGTCAACCAGGTGCAAGGTCGCTCGATCGGGGAGATCTTTGGTTCGCCCGACGACCTCAAGCTGTGTTCGTCGATGACGCTGTTCGCTCGCGCTACCGACGACAACCAGGACTTCATCGCTCTGCTGGACAAGCACTACGACGGCCGGCAGGACCAGCTGACCCTGGCACGGCTGACGGGTTCCTA
Organism: uncultured Actinomycetota bacterium; assembly: GCA_963730415.1. Taxonomy (GTDB): domain Bacteria; phylum Actinomycetota; class Actinomycetes; order Mycobacteriales; family Mycobacteriaceae; genus Mycobacterium. The sequence continues at coordinate 253,787 of CAVSSC010000043.1, forward strand.
GGCCGGGCCCAGTATCCGCCAGCCATGGGGCTCCACGACCACCGTGTCCACGACCTCTTGTGGCGGGGCCGCTGATCCGCCGATGACCTGTGCGTGCGCCGTGCCCAGCTCTGACAGCACCAGATGCAGCGGCTCGTCATCGATGTTGAGCACGACGAGCAGAGCGTTGTCGCCGCTTCGGGTCTCATAGACGTAGCGCCGGTTGTCCAGGCGTAACGCGGTGGTCGAGGCCCCATGCAGCCATGGGTGGCGACGACGCAGCCCGACGAGGTACCGGTGCAACGCCCAGACTTCGGCACCGAACGTATCCAGTTCCATCGGGGGAGAGCTGAACTCGGGACGGACCGCGTCGTCACCGCCATACCGCTCTTCCTTGACACCGCGAAAACCGAGCTCGTCGCCGGCGTACACGCTGGGCACGCCGCCGACGGTCAGCAGGATCACCAGCGCATGAGCCAGGTGCTCGGGGTGCTTGAGCTGGCTGGCGATACGAGTGACGTCGTGATTACCGATGAACGTCAGCGGGGAGAAGCTCACCAGAAATGCATTGTGGCGCTGCAACGCCCAGTCCAGCTCGAAGAAGTTGCCGTCGTTGAGGCTGCTCCAGATCGCCTTCCACAACTCATATTGGGTGGCCGAGTCGAACGTGGCCGCTTTGACCACCGCGGCGTAGTCACCGTGGATGAGCTCGCCCACGAACCAGGCGTCCGGATACTGCTCTCGCACCCGCGGTAAGGTAGAGGACCAGAATTGTTCTGGCACAGTGTAAGCCGCATCGAGGCGCCAGCCATCGGCGCCTCGTCCCAACCAGTGCGCCATCACGTCCACGGTGTAGTCGACCACGTCGGGGTTGGCGTGGTTGAGGGTAATCAGTTCGGAGTGGCCTTCGAACGAGTGAAAACGACCCGGACGTCCGCGAAACCAGCGTGTGGCTGCGTCGTTGTTCGGCGCCTCGCGATAGCGCGGGAAGTCCACTCCGACGTGATTGAACACGCCGTCGAGCAGTACGCGTAGGCCGCGGCGATGCGCCTCGGCGACAAGGTGGTCGAAATCGGCGTCATCCCCAAGCCGGGGATCGATGCGGTAGTGGTCGGTGGTGTCGTAACCGTGTGTGCGCGAAGCGAAGATCGGCCCTAGCGCAACGCCCGATGCACCCAGTTCGATGGCGTGGTCGAACCAACCGACGAGCCGCCGCAGCCGGTGTTCATCCGGCTGCGGCGGCTCCGATGACGCGGGAAACGCGCCGACGAACCCCAGGGGATAGACCTGCCACCAGATTGCGTGCTCTATCCAGGCTGGTGCCGTCACAACGCTCCGATCAGCCGACGGTAGCCAGCGTCTGCGAGGCGACGATCGCTTGTGCCACCCCGGAAACGATCGCCGCGGCTTTCAACGCCTCCTGGACAGTCTCTCGGCTCACACCCGCCTCGCGCAGCGTGTGTTCGTGGGCGGTCACGCAGTCCGGGCACCCGTTGATCGACGACACCGCGAAGCACCACAGCTCGAAATTGGCCTTCTCCACACCAGGATTGGCGATGATGTTCATCCGCAATCCCGCGCGCAGATCGTCGTACTTGCCCTCGAGGAAACCGCGGCCACGGTAGAACACGTTGTTCATCGCCATGATCGATGCGGCTCCCAGCGCCGCATGGTATGCCTCGGCGGACAGGATGTCGGCCGCTTCGGCACCAATCTCGGCCAGCACCTGCGTGTTCCGTGTCGCCGCGGCGCTAGCCAGCAGGGTGCCCCACAGCTGCTCCTCGTTCAGCTCGGTGCTGCGCGCAATCGAACCCAGGTTGAGCTTGAGGTCCTTGGCGTACTCAGGCAGCGCATCTTTGAGAATCTCTACGCTCACTTCAGCTCCTATCAGGCCTTATACATCAAGCCCGAATCAGGCTGATGCCTTCAACAGCTCAGTGGCGTCCAGCGTCGGGTCGCCCTTGCGCCAGTTGCAGGCGCACAGCTCGTCGGATTGCAGTGCGTCCAGAACCCGCAGTACTTCCTCGACATTGCGGCCCACGGATCCGGCGGTGGCTGAAACGAATTGGATCTCGTTGTTGGGGTCAACGAGGAAGGTAACCCGGTCGGCCACACCGTCGGCGTTGAGAACGCCGGTGGCCAGACCAAGTTCCCGCTTGATGTCTGAAAGCATCGGGAAGGGCAACTTCTTGAGGTCCTCATGCTGTGCGCGCCAATTGAAGTGGACGAACTCGCTGTCAATCGAGACGCCCAAGACCTGCGCGTCACGGTCCTCGAACTCGTCGTTGAGCTTGCCGAACGCCGCGATCTCGGTCGGGCACACGAAGGTGAAGTCCTTCGGCCAGAAGAACACCACGCGCCACTTGCCGGGGTGGTCCTCGCTGGTGATGGTGGTGAAGTAGTCGCCGGGTTGCCTGGCGTCGACCTTGGAGAGATCGCCGGCGATCAAGGCGGTGAGCTGGTAGGCGGGGAACTGGTCGCCGATGGTCAGCAAGGACATATCGCTCCTTATTTGGATTTACTCAAGATTAGCTTTCTGTCACCATGTTGCCGCGTGCCCTGCCTGAAGTAAAGGTGATATATCCCACTACACTAATAGGTATGACCGATAAGAGTTATCAGCCGACTATCGCCGGGCTTCGTGCGTTTGTGGCGGTAGCCGAAAAGCGGCAGTTCAGCAGCGCTGCAACCACTCTCGGCGTGAGTCAGTCGACGTTGTCGCAGGCGCTCGCGGCGCTGGAGACCGGCCTCGGTGCCCAGCTGATCGAGCGGTCGACGCGGCGGGTCTTCTTGACGACGGAGGGCGCGCAGCTACTGCCGCGCGCCCAAGCCGTAGTTGAGGCGATGGACGCGTTCACCGCAGCTGCAGCGGGGTCAGCCGACCCGCTGCGGGCCGGCATGCGTCTCGGACTGATTCCCACGGTGGCGCCCTACGTGCTGCCGACGGTGCTGGGTGGGCTCGCTGAACAACTACCCGGGCTGACGTTGCGGGTGATAGAAGACCAAACCGAACGGCTGTTGACCGTCCTGCGTGAAGGGGCATTGGATGCAGCGCTGATTGCCTTGCCCGCCGATGCTGTCGGAGTCACCGCGATACCAATCTATGACGAAGATTTCGTGCTCGCGCTCCCTCCCGGGCATCCGCTGTCAGGCAAACGTCGGGTGCCGACGACGGCGTTGGCCGAGCTGCCGCTGCTGTTGTTGGATGAGGGGCACTGCCTGCGGGATCAGGCGCTGGACGTCTGCCATAAGGCGGGTGTGCGAGCAGAGCTGACCAATACCCGTGCGGCGTCGCTGGCGACCGCGGTGCAATGCGTGACCGGCGGTTTGGGGGTGACGCTGATTCCGCAGAGCGCGGTGCCGGTCGAGTCGGCGAGGAGCGGTCTCGGGCTCGCGCAATTCGCCGCACCCCGCCCGGGACGGCGGATCGGTTTGGTTTTTCGCTCCTCCAGTGGTCGCGATGAGTCCTACCGGCAGCTGGCCGGAATCATCGGCAAATTGATCAGCAGCCAACACCAGGTCCGGCTGGTGAAGTAAGCGGCGACAAACCAGGGAATGGCCACTCTTGTAGCGGTGCCCCGGAGGTAGGTTCGGCCTATGGAGAAGGTAATCGCCGTGCTCATGCGTGCCGACGCAGATGACGATTGGTGCGCCCGTCAGCGGGGACCGGTGGCCGACGCGCTGCTGGGGCTGGGCGTGGCCGGATTGTCTGTCAACGTCCGTGACGACGCGGTGCGCCAGTCACTGATGACGCTCACGACGCTGGACCCGCCGGTCGCCGCGGTGGTAAGCATGTGGACCCAGCAATGCTACGGCCAGCAGATGGCAGCGGCGCTCGACCTGCTCGCCCAGGAATGTGAGCAGCTCGGCGCGTATTTGGTGACCGAGTCGGTCCCACTGAGTGCACCCGCGGTCGAGTCCGGTGCTCGCACACCAGGTTTAGCCAACATTGCGTTACTACGCCGGCCTGCCGGCCTGGACCAGGCAACCTGGCTGACCCGTTGGCAGTGTGACCACACGTCAGTGGCCATCGAGACGCAGTCGACATTCGGCTACACCCAGAATTGGGTGGTGCGAGCCCTCACCGCAGACGCACCGGGAATCGAGGGCATCGTCGAAGAGTTGTTCCCCGCGGACGCGATCACCGACCTCAAGGCATTTTTCGGAGCCGCCGACGACAACGACTTGCAGAACCGGATAGGCCGGATGGTCGCCAGCACAACGGCATTTGGAGCCAACCAGAACATCGACACCGTGCCAACCAGCCGCTACGTCTTCAAAACACCTTTCACAGAGTGAGGAACTCACATGACAACACTGCGCGACGCCGTGGCGTTGGCCGCGGCAGAAAGCGGTCTGGCGGTGGTGTCCACCGTTCGTGCTGACGGAACGGTGCAGGCTTCGCTGGTCAACGTTGGCCTGCTGCCGCACCCGGCAAGTGGTCAGCCAGTTCTGGGCTTTACCACCTACGGCAAAGTCAAACTCGCCAACCTACGGGCACGGCCGCAGCTGGCCATCGCATTCCGCAATGGGTGGCAGTGGGCGACCGTCGAGGGCCGCGCGGAGCTGGTCGGTCCGGATGACGCACAGCCCTGGCTGACAGACGACGATCAGTTGCGGCTGCTGCTTCGCGAGGTCTTCACCGCCGCGGGCGGCACCCACGACAACTGGGACGAGTACGACCGGGTGATGGCTCGCGAGCGGCGCGCCGTGGTGCTGATCAACCCAACCCGCGTCTACAGCAACGGCTGAGCTCAGGCGGCTATGACCCAAACCGTTAGGCTGCAGCCGTGACGCTGCAGATCGACGACGACAAACGGGTGCGCACCCTCACGCTGAACCGCCCGGAGGCGCTGAACGCATTCAACGAAGCCCTCTACGACGCCACCGCCGAAGCGCTGCTGGCCGCTGCCGAGGATCCGCAGGTCGCCGTCGTCCTGCTGACCGGCGCAGGCCGCGGCTTCAGCGCCGGTACTGACCTCGCCGAGATGCAGGCTCGCATCACCGACCCACACTTCACTCCGGGAAAGCATGGCTTCACCGGGCTGATCGATGCGCTCAGCGCGTTTCCCAAGCCGCTGGTCTGCGCGGTCAACGGTGTCGGGGTGGGAATTGGTGCCACCATCCTCGGCTACGCCGATCTGGCATTCATGTCGTCGACGGCCCGGCTGAAGTGCCCGTTTACCAGCCTGGGCGTGGCACCCGAAGCGGCTTCGTCATATCTGCTGCCGCAGCTGGTGGGCCGGCAAAACGCCGCCTGGATGTTGATGTCCTCGGAGTGGGTCGATGCCGGCGAGGCTTTGCGGATGGGCCTGGTGTGGCGAGTCTGCGATCCGGAGGAGCTGCTACCTGAAGCCCGTCGGCATGCCGAAGTCCTTGCCGCCCGGCCGATCTCGAGCTTGATGGCTGTCAAGCACACGATGATGGAACCGGTCCGTCCTGAGATCGCGGCAGCCAGTGCGCGGGAAAACGCCCACTTCGCCGAACTGATGGGTGCACAAGCCAACGCCGCGGCCCTGGCGGACTTCAACAAACGCCGCTAGAGCGGGTGACCGGTGCTAATGCGACGGAGCAGCTTCTAATTCCGCTGAGGCGGCGATGATCGCCCGCAGGGTGCGCCTGCAACGCCCGCAGTCACCACCGGCCCCGCACGCAGCGGCAACCTCTTTGGATGTCGAGGCACCGCGCGCGACAACATCGGACACGGTCTGATTGGTGGCCCCCACACACAGGCATACGTACATCAGCGCACCCCCCGCACGCGGGCAACATCCTCTTCGTCGAAAGCTCGGCCAACCGTGCGCAGTTCGTCCTCGCTCGTGGCATCCCGTGTCATCGGGATCCCTGGCAAAGGTGCCGTACGAACACGCCGCATATTAGTGGAGTCTAACCTAAGTAGTTTAGTGAAGTCTAACCTAACCGCGGGGCGACGCGATTCATTCGGGCGATGCACGCGACACACTGAGCCCAGCCATACCTTGCTGGAAGATTCGCAGCTGGCATGGCAAAGTGCCAGTACAGCCCAGCACGGTGCGCTCCAGCCCAGCCCACCTGCCGCGCTTAGACATGACAGCCTTCACACGGTAGGAGTGATCATGCAAGGTGATCCGGATGTTTTGCGCCTGCTCAACGAGCAGTTGACCAGTGAGCTCACCGCCATCAACCAGTACTTCCTGCATTCCAAGATGCAAGACAACTGGGGCTTTACCGAGCTGGCAGAACATACGCGGGCAGAGTCCTTCGACGAGATGCGGCACGCCGAGGAGATCACCGACCGCATTTTGTTGCTCGACGGCCTGCCCAACTACCAGCGCATCGGGTCGTTGCGCGTCGGCCAGACGCTGCGCGAGCAGTTCGAGGCCGATCTGGCGATCGAGTATGACGTGATGAACCGTCTCAAGCCCGGCATCATCATGTGCCGGGAGAAGCAGGACAGCACCAGCGCCATACTGCTGGAGAAGATCGTGGCCGACGAGGAAACACACATCGACTACTTGGAGACTCAGCTAGAGCTGATGGACAAGCTGGGCGTGGAGCTGTACTCGGCGCAATGCGTCTCCCGGCCACCGAGCTGACGTCCGCTGCATCATTGGTAGACGCCCGCTGGCAGGCATGACGAGCCCGAGAGCAGCAGCACCGACCCAAGCGACCCCGGTCGCGGACGCCCAACGCGATTGGCATGACGACCAGCCGACCATGGCTATCCCGCAGCCTGGTGCTGGAACCAGACGCTAGTACTCGTTCGCCAATAAACCGCCGAGCGGGCGTACCATCACACGCCATGAGCCGAATCGGAACATTCGCTGATGACGACCTGGCCGGCTGGTTTTCGAAATCTCCTGACCTCGGCGGCGCGCTCGCCGGTTTCAGCCAGGCGGTCTACACCAAGAACCGACTGCCGCTGCGCACCCGCGAGCTCGCGCGCACCGTGATCGCCCACCACAACGAATGCATCGTCTGCGTCAACACCCGCGACGCCGACGGACCCGCCGACGGTGTCGACGAAGAGTTGTACGACCACGCGCTGGAGTGGCGCACCTGGCCCGGCTACAGCGAACAGGAGCGGCTGGCGGCCGAGTTCGCGCACCGATTCGCCACCGAGCACACCATCTTGCGCGACGACGAAGACTTCTGGAGCCGCTGCGCCGAACACTTCTCCGACGAGTTGCTTGCCGACCTGGCCTTGTCCTGCGCATTGTGGATCGGCATGGGACGAGTGTTGCGGACCCTCGATATCGGCCAGGCCTGCAAGCTGACCTTGCCCAGCCGCGCATAGTCGCGACTGCGCCACATTCACAACCCCTCGGTCCGTGGATCGGGCGGGTGCAGGCTGCAGAATGGCTGCCATGACCGGCACACCGCTTGCCGCCGCGGCGATCGCCCAGCTGGAGGCCGAGGGCGTCGACACCGTCATCGGCACCGTCGTGAATCCCGCCGGGCTCACCCTGGCCAAGACGGTTCCGATCCGGCGCACGAACACATTCGCGGATCCCGGCCTGGGTGCCAGTCCCTCGTGGCATGCCTTCGCCATCGACCAGACCGGCATCGCCTTCACCCACGATGTCGGCGTGGTCGGGGATCAGCGCCTCCGTATCGACCTGTCGGCTTTGCGGATCGTCGGCGACGGGCTTGCGTGGGCGCCCGCCGCATTTTTCGAGCAGGACGGCACACCCGTTCCCGCGTGCAGCCGGGGAACGCTGAGCCGGGTCGAAGCCGCGCTCACAGAAGCCGGCATCGAAGCGGCGATCGGGCACGAAATCGAATTCCTTTTGGTCGCCCCAGATGGTGGCCGGCTGCCGTCGACGATGTGGGCGCAATACGGCCTTGCCGGCGTGCTCGAGCACGAAGCGTTCATTCGCGATGTCACCCGGTCCGCGGCGGCAGCGGGCATCCCGATCGAGCAGTTCCACCCCGAGTACGGCGCTAACCAGTTCGAGGTCTCCCTGGCGCCGCAACCTCCGGTGGCCGCTGCCGACCAGCTGGTGCTGATGCGGCTCATCATCGGCCGCGCGGCCCGCCGCCACGGGCTTCGCATCAGTTTGTCGCCCGCACCCTTTGCCGGCGGCGTAGGATCCGGTGCCCACCAGCACTTTTCGCTGACCATGCCAGAAGGGCCGCTGTTCTCCGACGGCACAGGTACCAAGGGCATGACGCCAGCGGGGGAGAGTGCGGTGGCGGGGGTGGTTCGCGGACTGCCGGAGGCGCAGGGCGTTCTGTGCGGATCGATCGTGTCCGGGTTGCGGATGCGACCCGGTAACTGGGCCGGCGCCTACACGTGCTGGGGCACCGAGAATCGCGAGGCGGCAGTGCGGTTCATCACGGGTGGGCCCGGCAGTCCGCGCGGCGGCAATGTCGAAGTGAAGGTCGTCGATCCCTCGGCGGACACCTACCTGGCGTCGGCGGCGATCCTGGGGTTGGCACTGGACGGAATCACGCGCCAAGCGCCACTGCCCCCCGAGATCACGGTCGACCCGGTAATCCTGTCCGATTCCGACCGCGAGCGCGACGGTATCGTGCGCCTGGCTGAGGCGCAGGTCGAAGCGATTGCCGCACTTGAGGGTTCGCAGCTGCTGCGCAGCATCCTGGGTGATCCCGCAGTCGACATGGTGGTTGCGGTCCGCCGCCTCGAGCATGAGCGCTACGGCAACCTCGACCCCGAGCAACTGGCGGATAAGTTCCGCATGGCCTGGAGCCTGTGACAGGGCTTGTTATGGTGTCTGATTCTCGTGCCCTGGCCCAGCACATCGGCGAAGTGGCGCTGATCGATCAGCACGTCCACGGTTGCTGGTTGGCAGTGGGGGATCGGCGACGGTTCGAGAACGCACTCAATGAGGCCAATACCGAGCCCATTGCGGACTCGGGTTTCGACTCACAACTCGGCTTCGCCGTACGCACCCACTGCGGCCCCATCCTGGGGCTACCCAAACACGTTGATCCACAGTGCTATTGGGAACGTCGCAGCCAGTTCAGCGAGATCGAACTGGCCCGCTTGTTCCTGCCGGCCGCGGGGGTGAGCGACTGGCTGGTGGACACCGGAATCGGCGGTGATGTCGCCGGCCTAGCCGATGTGACCGAACTGTCAGGCAACCGCGCTTACGAAGTTGTTCGTCTCGAGCAGGTGGCCGAGCAGGCCGCGCAAGCGACAGGCGATTACGCAACGGCATTCGAGGAGATCCTGCGCCGGCGTGCGGCCACAGCCGTGGGCACCAAGTCGATCCTGGCCTACCGGGGCGGGTTCGACGGCGACCTGAGCGAGCCGTCGGCTGCACAGGTTGCCGAGGCCGCCAGCCAGTGGCGCGACCGGGGCGGTGTCCGGATAGAGGATCGGGTTCTGCTGCGTTTCGGGTTGCACCAGGCGCTGCAGCTTGGCAAGCCGTTGCAATTCCACGTCGGCTTCGGCGACCGGGACTGCGATCTCCACAAGACCAATCCGGTGTATCTGCTTGACTTTTTGCGGCAGTCCCAAGACACCCCGATCATATTGCTGCATTGTTACCCGTACGAGCGTGAGGCCGGATATCTGGCGCAGGCGTTCAACAACGTCTATCTCGACGGCGGGTTGAGCGTGAACTACCTAGGGGCTCGGGCGCCCGCGTTCATCGCCCGGTTGCTCGAGATGGCGCCCTTCCGCAAGATCCTGTACTCGTCGGACGGGTTCGGCCCCGCGGAATTGCACTTTCTCGGTGCGGCCTTGTGGCGCAACGGTATTCACCGTGTGCTACGCGAATTTGTGGCCAGCGGCGACTGGAGCGAGAACGATGCCATACGGGTAATCGACCTCATCGCCCACGACAACGCCGCCCGTGTCTATCGCCTCGGCGCTCAAGCGGAATAGACCGCCGCAACTTCCCGCTGGAGTGGTGGCGCTGCAGACTAGCCGCCACCCGAATCTGGATCGTCGGCTCGGGCGATCGCGGACGAGGATTCGAAGAAGACCTGCGAGCGATCGGCGCCACAGATCCATCCGAGGAACTAGCCGAATTCCTTGCCCAGGCAAGAGCAAGGCTCAGAAGAACGGCGCCCTGGGCCACAGGCTGGATCCGCGGCGCAGGAAGATCCCGTCCACCTGCAGCAACGCGCCCGCCCGGATGCGTGCGAGCGGAAATACGTCGAACAGCGCAAAGCCCTGTTCGCCAAGCCATCTCATCACCTCCCCGATCAGCGGTGCGCCCTTGTTGTATTCCAGCAGCGACAGCTCGACAACGATGGCCTCGATGCCCGCAAGCGTCCGCACGCCGCCGCGCAACACATCGATTTCCGCACCCTGCACATCGATCTTCAGCAAGTCGAATTCACGGCCGGGCATCTCGGCCAGGACATCATCCAGCGTGCGCATGGGTAGCGAGATCGTGTCGCGCGGATAGCGGGTCTGTTCCTCATAGAGCGACGAGCCGGAGGAATTGATCGCGGCATTCACATGATGGAACGCGACATCCGCACGGTTTTCCCCGCCCAACAGCACGATGCGATAGTCCACGTCCGGCAGCTGCGCGGCGACGGCCTTTAGCTGCACCTCCTTGGCGGGTTGGGCTTCGAGCATGAGGATCGGCGACTGCGCAAAGAAATGGCGCGCCGTTCGCGCGAAAGCCCCCTCGAACGCGCCGACGTCGAGAATGCCCTTGGGCCGAAAGTCCAGCGTTTGCAGCACATGTAGCCCGAAGGGCGTTTGCGTCATCGCCAGGTTGCCGTGCAGCCATTCCACGGCCGACCGATAGGCGGCCAGCGCCTCGGCCGATCGGCCCTGTGCCGACATCGCGGCCGCCAGCAGGTGCAGCGCCATGGGATGCGCCGGTTGCGTTTTCAGGATCTCGCCGGCGATGGCTTCGACCCGCGCCATGTCTTTTGCGGCCAGCGCGGCGGCAGCTTCATCCAGTGCTGTCATCACGCGGATGCGTCTCTCCCGAAATGCGGCGGCGTGGCTTTCATGCGAAACATCTCCCGCACTTTACGGCTTCGCTATGGGGATGCAGCGTGCGCGGGCGCGTCACCTGCACGTCTGAGCAAGCGGGGCGGCATGGCAACGCCGCCGAGGCGGCCGCCGCCACGCCTCCGCATTCGACCCGCCTCGAGCTCCCAAATTTGAGTAAGTCCAAAACTGGCTCAGAGACCGGCGAACCGACCCGTCCACGGTTCAAAATCGGAGTGGAAGACGGCTTCTCAGATTGAACCGTACCGGGTTTCTTGCACACCTTCTTCTGAGGGAAGGATGGGCACGATGCCGAGCAAGTACGACGAGAACACTAAGGCCAAGGCGGTGCGGTTGGTCCGCGAACACCGTAATGACTACGCCACGGAGTGGGCGGCGATGCGGGAGATCTCCGGCCGGCTGGGGATGAGCGCGGAGACGCTGCGCAAGTGGGTGCGCCAGGCCGAGGTCGACGCGGGCGAGACGGCCGGGATGTCCAGCGAAGAGAAACAAGAGCTACGTGAGCTGCGCAGGAAGAACCGCGAGCTCGAAACCACAATCGAAATACTAAAGGCCGCAACGACTTTCTTTGCGCGGGAGTGCGACCCGCTACACCGCTGATCTGCGAGTTCATCGACGACCACAAGGACCGGTTCGGGGTCGTACCGATCTGCCGCGCTCTGGGTACCCAGGGCGTGGCGATCGCCCCGCGCACCTACTGGGCACACCGGGCAGCAGCACCGTCGAAACGGGCACTGTGGGACACCACGATCACCGAGATTCTGGCCGGCATCTACGAACCCGACGCCGAGGGCAGACGGCCTCCAGAATGCCTGTACGGCAGTGTGAAGATGTGGGCGCATCTGCAGCGCCAGACCATCCCGGTGGCCCGCTGCACGGTAGAGCGGCTGATGCGCGCCAACAGCTGGCGCGGCGTGACCCGTACCCGCCGGGTGCGCACCACCGAGCGGGATCCGGCCGCCGAGCGGGCACCGGACCTGGTGGGTCGGCGGTTCCGGGCATCGCGGCCTGACGCTTTGCACGTGGCCGACTTCACCTACGTGCCGCTCGACGGTGGCGGGTTCGGTTACACCGCCTTTGTCATCGACGCCTACGCCGGCCTGATCCCCGGCTGGGAATGCTCGCTGAGGAAGAACACTGCATTCGTCGAACGTGCCCTGCGCTCTGCCGCCGCCCACCGAGCTCGCCAAGGCCATCCACTGACCGGGCAGACCATTCACCACTCGGATGCCGGAAGTCAGTACACGGCAATACATTTCACCGAGTCGCTGATGTTGTCCGGGCTGATCCCGTCGATCGGCACCGTCGGGGACGCTCTGGACAACGCGCTGGCCGAAACGACGATCGGCCTGTACAAAACCGAGTGCGTACGCCACGGCTCACCATTTCGAACCGGTCCGATCCGCACCCTGGCCGACCTGGAGAACATCACCTCCGCTTGGGTCCACTGGTACAACGCCAGCAGGCTGATGCACCGCCTGGGCCGACGCCCACCGGCCGAAGCAGAGGCCGAGTACTACGCTCAACAACCGATCAGACAGCACACCGATCACACGTAACCAGGTGTGCATGAAACCCGGGATGGTTCAGATCATGCTCGTTGCGTCAAAAACCCAACTAGTATCGCCAGTCGCAAGGCCCTCGAAGTGATTCGGAGGCGCGAAGCTGACGAGGCTGTTCATGTCCCAATAGTCTTTCCAGACCGTGATCTTGCCGTCGACAACCTTGTGGACGGTGACGAATCTCAGTACACCTTGCTCGCCCGTCGTGAATGTCCATGTCTCGGAGTGCTCGTACATGACGTCGGAGCCATTCGACACCAGCACACCGTCATGGTTCTCGTATCCCGCCAGCGGCTCAAGACCCATCTTGAGGCGTTTGACGATGTCGTCCGGACCGCGCGCCGACAATGCCGGAACCGGCATATCGACGTAGAGGCAGTCCGCGGACAGGAACGTCTTGACCGCATCCCAATCTCGCCGCGAAAGCGCCTGCCACATCGCGAGTACAACGTCCTCGACCGCGATCGTAGAAACTTCTGTCATAGCGGCCAATTAACTCGGTCGCTGTTCCGGTGTCAACCAGTCTGGGTGATACTCGCCCACGTGACACCGTTAAGGCGCCTGCTAGGGATCGAAACCTAAGGATGCATCCTTGATAAGACCGCGGGTGAAAATTCTGATTGCGATCGCCCTTGTCGCATTTTTGGCCGGGATCTGCGGAGCAGTTGCTTATGGTTTTTGGGGTAACAGCCAGGACTGTCACGAGTGGGTGGATAGCCACGGCTACCAGCTGGTGCACAACGACTGGTGGGCTAAGACCCGCGGCTGTGTCGCCCGAACACCCGCCGGTGACGAGGTGTTCCACAGCGAAGCGCTTCGCAGTAAAGCGATCGGATGGGCTTGGCAATTAGCAATTTTCGCGGGAGGTACCTTGCCGGCCGCGATCATCATCACGTTCTCTGCACTTCGGTGGCGCAGAGGTTCTCCCGGTGCGGACCCCTAGCTATCGACCCGAGCCAGCGACCGTGCCGGCCCAAGAGTCACCGGCAACGACGACCACCCACGCAGCACCCGCGTATCCCGCCTGCTTCCGCTACCTGCCGCGCGCACCTCGGGGAAGCGGTCGAAGAACGATCGCAGTCCGACTTCGCCCTCGGCACGCGCAAGCGCGGCCCCCAGACAGAAGTGCCGACCCCCGGAGAACGCGAGATGCCTTCCGGCGTTAGGCCGTTCGATGTCGAAGCGGTGCGGATCGGTGAACACGGATGGATCGCGGTTGGCAGCGGCCAAATAGACCAGCACCAACTCGCCACGATTGAGTTGCGTGCCCGCCACCTCAACATCGTTGAGCGCCATCCGCGCGGTGAGCTGTACCGGCGAGTCCAGCCGCAGGATCTCTTCAACGGCGTTGGGCCACAGCTCCGGACGTTGGCGCAGCGTATCGAGGTGCTGGGGCGCGTCCAACAGCATGCGAATGCCGTTGCCCAGCAGGTTTACCGTGGTCTCGAACCCGGCCGCCAACACCAGCCCGGCAATCGCCTGAAGTTCCGTTTCGTTGAGATATGTTTCTGCAGAACCGCTTTCAGCTATCTGGATCAACTGGCTCATCAAATTGTCAGTTGGGGCACGCCGCAATTGCCGCAGATGCTCTGCAAGCCAGGAGCTGAATCCGGCGATCCCTTCCTGCACGCTGCGGTACTGCCGCCACGGCAATCCGATGTCCAGACTCGGCGCGGCCAGCTCACCGAATTCCAGGACGCGCCGCCGGTCCCGCTCGGGCACGCCGAGGATTTCGCTGATAATCGCGACCGGAAGTTGCGAGCAGTAACGTCCAACGATGTCAACCACACCGGATTCGCCGGCCAGCTGATCCAGCAATTCGGCCGCGGTCTGCTCGACCCGATCACGCAATGCGGCGACGGCCCTGGGAGTGAACACCGCCGACACCGTCTTGCGGTATCGGGTGTGGTCCGGCGGCTCGACGGCCAGCAACGACGGTGCGCGCAGCGGATGCAAAAGATCGTCGCGGGTGCGGCGCTCCAGCCATCGGATCGGTGCCGGCAGATTCGATCCGAAGATCACCACCCGGAAGTCGTCGGATCGCAGCAGGTCGTGGGCGAGCGCATGGTCGGCCGTCAGATAGGTGACGCGGCCCTTGACCAGCGGGCCCAGGCCCCGCAATTCGTCATAGAACGGAACCGGATCAGCGGCCACCGTCGGATCGGCGATCAGTCTGGCTGGCATGTCGCCCCGTCGGGCTCCGATCGCCGCGACGCCCCGGACAAACCCGTGCATCGCAAACCAGTGCAATCTTTCCTTCACCGGCCCTCCATCGATCAGGTGGTCGTCACCAAGCGTAGGCCCGAACCTCTTACCAGGTCAGCACTCAGCGATGATCTTGAAGTCTGTGGTCACCACATTGTTGGGACTGCTGCTGTTGATGCCGTAGGCGCTGCCGGTGATGGTGTACGCATCGTTGGTGACGTCGGCGTGCGCGTCGCCCACCCCGCCTTGCCAGAAGCTGCCGGTGAACCCGTCGATGTTGCGGATCTTCACCCACTGGGGGATCACCCGGTAACCACTGATCAGCACCACAGCTTCAACCCGGCCGTCGCGGTCCTGGACGTCGATCGTTCGGTACAACTGGTCTTGGCTGCACGCAGGGGGACGTGCCGTATGAGTGGCGCCGTCAATGGTCAGATGGGCGGGCTTTCGTGGCGTTGTCTGGGCCTGCGCGCATCCCGCGACGCCGGCACCAGCCACCAGGACGAAAGTGGCTGCGAGCCAACGGTTTCGCACCAGTTTCACCTCCTTTACTGCCGCTTTGGCATCAGCGCGGGTAGGGATTTGACGATGCGCCCTCGCACAAACTCCGGGCTGAGGCCCTTGAGCAGATCGATCAAGCGGATGCTCTTGGGCACGTACCAATGCAACCGCGTCGGGTGGTGGTAGGCCTGCCACGCCGCCTCGGCGACGCTGGTCGCGGGCATCAGCCGGAGCATGCCCTTCTTGGGCGCGCTGGCCCGGAGCTCCTCAGCAGATAGCGGCGCCCCGCCGTCGTCGGAGTGGTTCGCCGTCGTGGTGAGGATGGCGGTGTCGATCAGACCGGGTAGCACGTCCGCGACGCGCACCCCATGTCGCTGCCACTCCACGCTCAGCGCCTCGGTCAACCCTTTGACCGCATGCTTGGTCGACGAGTAGACGGCGATGCGCGGCATGCCGTATGTCCCCGCCGAAGACGACGTCGAAAACATCAGACTGCCGGGAGTTTTCTTGAGGTGCGGCAACGCGCCGTAGGCGCCGGTCAGCACCGCTTTGAAGTTCACGTCAACGACGCGCATCGCGGCCTCGTAAGGCACGTCCTCGAACCAGCCGGATTCGCCGATGCCGGCGTTGTTCCACATCATGTCGAGCCCGCCACCGGTATTGCCGGCACAGAAGTCGGCCAAGGCGCCATCCAAGGCCGCCTTGTCCGTCACGTCAACGGCGCGGGTCCACAGCCGATCGCCGCCCAGTTCTTCTTTCAGCGTCGCCAAGCCGTCGTCGTTGCGATCCACGCCACCGACTCGCCAACCCTTGGCGTGGAAGAGCTTTGCCCCCTCGCGGCCCATGCCGCTGCCCGCGCCGGTGATGAAGACCGATTTCACGTTGCCGTTCGGGAAGCCGGGCATCAAAGCCTTTCCTGTTAACCAGCCTCGACCACACCTTTGATGCGGTTCAGCGTCTTGGTCATATCACGGATGTTGCGGCGCTTGCGCAGAAAGCCACCAAACAACCAGTACACGCCGAGCCACGGTGCCGGATTGAGCCGAAAAGACTCGGTCACGTCCGTGCCGCCGCCGCTAGGTGCCAATCGGTAGTGCCAGTTGTTCACCGGCCTATCAGCGAGGAGAACCGCAAATCCGAATTCACGGCCTGGTTCACACGCGTTGACCTTGCACGTCGTCCAATACACCGGCCCGATTTCGTTGCGTCGAACGTGACCACGGAATTTGGCGCCGAGTGCGGGGCCAGTCGCATCGCCCAGCCACTCTGCCTCAAAGACTTCCGGGGAGAACCGTCCGATGTTGCCGACATTTGCGATCAGATCCCAGATCTTGTCCGCAGACGCCGCCATATGAACAGTCGCCGAACCTTCCATGGCCTGATCCAAACACAGCTTCGTGTTCGGTCATAGACCGCAATCAGGGTTAATCGTCAGTGCGGAATGCTCGCCTGAATGATCCCGTTGATGATCTGCTTGATGCCCTGTGCGGGGTGCGAGTACAAACCGATCGGAAGGCCCGACTCGGCGCCGCACTTCGGCCACGGCTCGACCCCCTCTTCAGCGAAAACCCGGTCGGCCACGGCGATTTGCTGCTCCCTGGATGCCGCCGCCGGATTGCCGACACCGCCGTATTGAGCCCAAGTGCTTGGCTTGAATTGGAGTCCACCGTATTCGCCATTTCCGGTGTTGGCGTGCCAGTTGCCACCGGACTCGCATTGCGCGATCGCGTCCCAGTTGGGAGCGGGGGCGGCGTTGGCCACACCTGTGGACGAAGCCATCGAAGCTGCAACGAACCCGCCGACCACCAGGGACTTGACGAGAGGCTTGCAGAGACTTTTCATGTCAAGCATTTCGGCGGGTGTGGCCAAAGCGTTACCTATTCGAAAATGCCGCGAGATAAGCCGTCTATCTGCGGAAATACCCTTATCAGCAGCCAAATGAAAACGTTAGGAATTGGTGAGGAAAAATTAAATTATTGCTGGCAATATGACTGACTTGCCAACGACAGGGCCTGTTGATAAAGGCTGTCGAGCTGGCGAGCCCGTACGACGCCGCTCCTGGCGACGTCGAGCTGCACGGCGCACGCCGGCGAATGCAACAGGTCCCAGTTGGCCACGACCTGGGTCAGCATCGTTTGGTTGAGGGCGTCGATCGCTGACCGCGACGCCGACAGGTCCGGCGAACCGGCCGGCACGCCCTCGGGGTTCAGTTTCCACTCCGCGAACCGGCTGTATTCGATGGCCTCGGTGGCGTTGATCTGGTCGCCGAACACCCGAGTGACGTAGCCGGGGTCGATGTGCTGGGCGGTGGCCTCAGCGCCCAATTTGGTGAGTTCTTGCTGTACGCGGCCTGGGTCTTCAATAGCGCCGTGCGTATTCCACTTGAAGGCGGCCACCGGCTCGGCGATTTGTAACCGCTGTGCGGCGGCGTCGACCAACTCGGTCAGCGGGCTCGTGCTGTCGGCCCGCGCCTGCGTTGCAACCAGCACCGCGAGCCCACCAACCACGCCACCGCAACGTGCCACCAGGGCGATGTGACGGCGCGGTCGCGTGCTGCTGGTCATGACGATGATTCTGGCGTGATTCTGGCCCCGGATTGGCGCGGATCGGCAGACTTGGAATCTCCGGGAGTATCCGGCGTCGGGCACTTCGGAGTTAGCCTGACTTGCTGATGTCGTCGACTGTTGAGAATCGCCGCCCGCACAAGGTTGGCGGCAAGCGCGGAGAGTGGTTGCGCTCGGGACAGATTCGCGTGCTGATCGCTGCCACGCTGGCGGTGCAGCTGCTGCTGGGTGGGGCGTTCGTCTTGGTGGATCGCCTTCATTCGACGCCCTCTGATGTCCTCGACCACCCCGTCAATCCGGTTACCGACGATCAGTCGAAGGCTCAGGTCGTCGAGTCGGCCAAGCACATCGTCACCCTGACCGGACTGCGGACGTCGTCGGCGGGCTACTTGTTGATGTCATGCAAAGACCGCGACCATCCGCCGTATCAAGGCGCGATCTACCTGACCTTTCTCGTTGCCCGCTGTGGCACAGGCCGATACCTACTTCGCGGCAGTCGCAGCGGCGCTGGTTGACCATGGCTGGACCGAGGGACTACCACCCAACAATCACGCGTTCGCCAACATCCTCACCAATGATGTCGTCACAGTGATCATTTATCGCCAGGACGAGGACCCAAGCCTGGGCCTCCTCCGTATCTACGGTCAGTGCCGGAACATGAACGATCATCGCCACGACACGACATCGTGGATCGATACCACCGACCAATTCACGAGGACCGGTTGACCCGCACGCCGCTACCAGGGCCCATAACGCACTACTGCGCCTGACGATGTCGTCAAGCGCAGTAGCGGAGTTTCGGCAGTCAGGTTATCCGCCGCCCCCGGGGGTAGCGCCCAAGCTGCTCTGCAGGTCGCCCTTCATGGCGTTGAGCTGGGCTCCCCAGTACTCCCAGCTGTGTGTTCCATTGGCATTGAAGTTGAACACGGCGTTGTGGCCACCGGCCGCGTTGTAGGCATCCTGGAACTTCAGGTTGCTGCTGCGAACGAAGTTCTCCAGGAACTCGGCGGGCATGTTGGCCCCGCCCAACTCCGTCGGTGTGCCGTTACCGCAGTAGATCCAGAGCCGCGTGTTGTTGGCGACCAGCTTCGGGATCTGAACCGTTGGGTCGTTGCGCTGCCACGCGGGGTCACTTGACGGACCCCACATGGCGTCTGGCTTATAGCCGCCGGCGTCGCCCATCGCCAGGCCGATCAGGCTCGGGCCCATCCCGCTCGAGGGGTCCATCAGGGCCGATAGCGAGCCGGCGTAAATGAACTGAGCTGGGTGGTAGGCGGCCAGGATCATCGCCGCGGACCCGGACATGGAGATGCCGACCGCGGCGCTGCCGGTGGGCTTAACGCTCCTGTTGGCGGACAGCCATTGCGGCAGCTCGCTCGTTACGAAGGTCTCCCATTTGTAGGTCGAGCAGCCGGCCTTACCGCACGCCGGACCGTACCAGTCGGCGTAGAAGCTGGACTGCCCACCGACCGGCATGATGATCGACAAGCCCGACTTGTAGTACCACTCGAACGCAGGGGTGTTGATGTCCCAGCCGTTGTAATCGTCCTGTGCGCGCAACCCGTCGAGCAGGTACACCGCAGGGGAGCCATTACCACCGCTCTGGAATTGGACCTTGATGTTGCGACCCATAGCCCCAGACGGGACTTGCAGGTATTCGACGGGCAGGCCGGGGCGTGAAAACGCTCCCGCGGTCGGCGCGCCGCCGGCAAGACCGATCAGGCCCGGCAGTGTGACAGCCGCAGCTGCACCGACCAAAAGCCGGCGCCCCCAGGCCCGGACCTTCTCGTTCAGATCTGTCATACCTGCCCCTTGTCGGATGTGATCGTGGTCTCAGGCAGGAATTTACCGTGTGAATAGCTCAAATGTCGATCGGGACGCGAAGACGTCCCAGTTTCGTATCGCTTTTCAACCGCGAATTTCGCGACTGGGATAAGCGGGCGGCAACGGCCGCACACATTCCCACGCAACCCCCGTCGTACCGGCTCACTGCCGGAAAACGCCAGGCAGCGGCACACCCTAAGCGTCGGTAGCCAGGGGAGCGGGCGGGATACGCCTTGATGTACAAAGCACCCCTAATCAAGACCCGACTTGATTTCGACCGGCTCTGCGACACAGACCAACCTGTCGAGCGTTCCGCCGTATTGACAGCTTCATATCGGCGGACCACCGCCCGTCGTGTGCGAGCTGCGCCGGTGCGTTGGAATGCCGCCGATAAGCAGCCGACGCCGGCGAAGTACTAAATTTTCTGGCCCGGTAGGCGCACGCCACCGGCGCCTGACTGGTTGAATCGCCCGGCCCCCGCCGACGAGCGAGGCGCGATTCGCCGCATCTGTGCCTTTCGCCTGGCAATTGCCTGGTGATGTTGAACCGGGGCAGCCGAACTTGCGTCGACCGCGTAGGCTCGCACGGAGCAAGCCGATGGAGACCACGCTATCCCGGGTCCGTTCCGGCTCTCACGAATCACCGCACCAGCGGTTTTATGGTGCGCGTTGGTGTGGCTGAGAGCATCGGAGGGCCGGGACCGATTGGGGCACAAATTTGGACACGGTACTTGGGCTATCAGTGACGCCGACCACCGTTGGGTGGGTCCTCGCTGAAGGACATGGCGCAGACGGCACCATCCTGGACCACCAGGAGCTGGCGCTGCACGCCGGCCGCGGCGTACCCGCCGTGAGTACCGCAGAGCAAGTGGCAGACGAGGTATTGCGGGTGGACGCGCTGGCGGCTACCAGCGACCACCGTCTGCGTGTCATCGGAGTGACCTGGAACGACGAAGCGTCTGCGCAGGCTGCACTGCTATTGGAAGCATTGACCGACGCAGGTTTCGACAACGTTGTACCGGTCCGGTTACTCGATACTGTCGATACCCTAGCCAGGGCCATTACACCCGTTATCGGTTACGAGCAGACGGCGGTCTGCATCCTCGAGCATGACTGGACGACCGTCGTCATGGTTGACACCCACGATGGCGAGACCCAGACGGCGATCAAGCACGTGCGCGGCGGCTTCGACGGGCTGACTCGCTGGCTGACCGGCATGTTCGAGCGCAACGGGTGGCAGCCGGGTGGCGTTGTCGTTGTCGGCGCAGACAGCGACATCAATGGGTTCTCATGGCACCTCGAAGAGACGCTGCCAGTACCGGTTTTCGTGCAAACGATGGCACAGGTGACCATCGCACGGGGCGCGGCGCTGTCCGCGGCTCGGAGCACTGAGTTCACCGACGAGCAGCTGGTGGCACACAGCAGCGAACCCGCCGCAGCGCCCGCGCGGCCGCGGCAGTTGCCCTACGCCGGGGCCGTGACCGCGCTGGCTGCCGGTGTGGTTACCTTCGTCTCTTCGCTATCACTTGCTGTGGGAATTCAGCTTGCTCCGAACAGCGAGCCCGCCACGCCAAGGCACGTGGTGCATGCGCCGACGCCACAAGTCGCCGAGGCCGTCGCGTCGGCCGTGGCACCGCCCCCAGCCGCCCCGCCGTCAGCCCTCCAGGCGAAGGCGCCCGCCGGCGAACCGGTTGCGGAGCCAGACGCGCCGGTAGATCAGCAGAGCGCTCCTGCCGAACAGCAACCGGACTCCGATAACCGACAGCCCTACTTGACGAGAGTGCTCGAGCACATACCCGGCGACGCCGGTGACCCAGCGGGTGATTCAACGGCGCACGCAGCGACGCAGCCGCAGCCCTGATTTTTCCCTCGGCGGTAACGACGCTCTAGTCGCGCCGAATCGCCATGCAGTAGTAGCTCTCCAAAATGCACTCGCGGATCAGAACCGCCGGTAGAGCTCAATTGTCTTTGGCGTGAACCGCGGTGAAAGACAGCGACACGTCATCAGCGACTTGGACCGAACCCATCAGCAGCGAGTAGGGCTTGATCCCGTAATCGGACTGGCGGACCATGGATTCGGTA
Source organism: uncultured Actinomycetota bacterium (assembly GCA_963730415.1). Taxonomy (GTDB): domain Bacteria; phylum Actinomycetota; class Actinomycetes; order Mycobacteriales; family Mycobacteriaceae; genus Mycobacterium. The sequence continues at coordinate 275,430 of CAVSSC010000043.1, forward strand.
GACATTTGCCACGAGTCCCCGAGATCTTCTGTGCGTAGGTCGATTACGTGATCTCGCGATTTCCCCCGAATCTTGAGATTGCCGGAAAGGCGGTACCCTTCGTCGGTCTTATCGATGACCTGTGCGGCGAAGCGGATCTCGGGGAAACGGCTGGCATCCAACGACTTCAATGCGTTGGACCGCACCATAGTTTTCTCGGGTCCGGACAGCCCTTTGACACCGCCCTCACCGCGCAGCACCTCGAACGAATCCGTCTCGACCACAAGCTCCGCGGTGGCGGGTTCGGAGCCGGCCCAGCTCACCGTGGCGTGCCAGCGCGTCATCGCAATGGTGAGACGATGACCCATTCGCGCCGCCCTGCCCTGGACACCGGTGCGAAGGAGTAGCTCACCGTCGGATGCGTCCAGAGTCCAGTTGTCGGTCATAGACCGACTTTAATCACATGGTCAGAACGGTGCGGTAGTGTGCCCGTCCCTGTTCCATCGCCGCATAGCCGTCGGCAGCTTGCGACAGCGGTAGCTCCTCAATCCACGCCCGCACGCCCGACAAAACCGCGAAATGCATTGTCTCTTCGACATCCTTCGCAGTTCCGGACGGATGGCCAATCACACTGAGCCCAGGAGTTATCAGCTGGATGGGACTGATCGGCAGCGGGTCAGCCGTCACACCGATAGTGACCAATTCACCTTGGGGCAACAAGCCACCAACCGTGTCGGCCATGGCCGCCGAGTTGCCTGCAGTGCCCAGGACGACCGCGGCCCCGCCCAAGGCTTGCAATGCGTCGGCGACGTTACCGCTGGTGGAGTCAATGTAGTGATGGGCGCCCAGTTTCCGGGCATCCTCAGCTTTGGCAGTGCCACGGGCAATCGCTATGGTTTCGAAGCCCATCGCCCGAGCGAACTGCACTCCGAGATGGCCGAGCCCGCCAACGCCGAGGATGGCGACCCGGTCGCCGGGCAAGGCTTTCGTATGGCGCAGCGCGTTATAGGTCGTGACACCGGCACAGCCCATCGGGGCGGCTTCCACATCGGAGAGCCCGGGTGGTATCCGGGCCAATGCGCTGGCCGGCACCGTCACCGATTCCGCGTAGCCGCCCGGATAGTGCCAGCTCGGAACCTTGCCATTCGCGCAATGAATAAAAATGCCTTTGCGGCAAGGGTCGCAGTGGTAGCAGCATCCGCCGAACCAGCCGACAGCGACACGGTCGCCAACCGCGAAGTCATCGACGCCCTCGCCGAGTTCGGCTATCGTCCCGGCGATTTCATGCCCAGGAGTAAATGGCCACGACATGTTCGGGAAGCCACCGCGGACGAATTCGCGGTCGGTTCCGCATATACCGCACGCGGTGACCGCTATCCGTACCTCGCCACGGCCCGGTGGCACCGTTTTGACGTCGGCCAACTCTAGCGATCCGCCTGCGGACTGTATCCGGACGGCTCTATGAGTGGGCATTGGCTTGACCCGCCAGCCTTAGTGCGCCACAGGGCATTTCGCTGCCCCGTCACTGTGGTAGTCGACCTGCCAGTGCTTGATCCCGTTGAGCCAGCCCGACCGTAGCCGTTCGGGTTTGCCAATCGATTCCAAATCCGGCATCACATCGGCGATCGCATTGAACATCAGGTCAATCGTCATCCGCGCCAGATTGGCCCCGATGCAGTAGTGCGCGCCGGTGCCACCAAATCCTACGTGCGGATTGGGATCACGCAGGATGTTAAACGTGAAGGGGTCGTCGAACACGTCCTCGTCGAAGTTAGCGGAGCGGTAAAACATCACCACCCGCTGGCCCTTCTTGATCTGCACGCCGGACAGCTCATAGTCCTCCAGGGCGGTCCGCTGGAACGACGTGACCGGGGTGGCCCACCGGACGATCTCGTCGGCCGTGGTGGCGGGACGCTCTCGCTTGTACAGCTCCCACTGATCGGGATGATCGGTGAAGGCCATCATCCCTTGAGTGATGGAATTGCGGGTGGTCTCATTGCCGGCGACCGCCAGCAGAATGACGAAGAAGCCGAACTCGTCGTCGGACAGCTTGTGACCGTCGATGTCGGCCTCGATCAGCTTGGTGACCAGGTCCTGCCCCGGGTTCTTCGCCCGGTCAGCGGCCATCTGCATGCCGTACATGATGAGTTCGACGGAGGCGGTAATGGCGTCGTTGCTGGCGAACTCGGGGTCTTGATCGCCGACCATCTCGTTGGACCAGTGGAAGAGTTTCTTGCGGTCTTCCTGCGGCACACCCATCAGCCCTGCGATGGCTTGCAACGGAAGTTCGCAGGACACCTGTTCGACAAAGTCGCCGGAGCCCTCGGCCGCCGCTGCCTCGACGATGCGCCGGGCGCGCTCGTTGAGGTCGTCGCGCAGGCGCTCGATGGCTCGGGGAGTGAAGGCCCGCGAGATGATCTTGCGCAGCCGGGTGTGTTGCGGCGCATCCATATTGAGCAGGACGAACTTGCCGCGTTCGACCTGCTCGCCGACCGTGCCGTCCTTGTAACGCGGCAGGGCGGTCTTCTGCAGGCTGGAGAAGATGTCACTGCGCAGCGAGATCTCTTTGACGTCCTTGTGCTTAGTCACCACCCAGAAGCCGCCGTCGTCGAACCCGCCCACGCCGAGGGGTTGCTCGTTCCACCAGATCGGCGCGGCTCGACGCATCTCGACCAGCTCTTCCACCGGCAGCCGTTCTGCGTAGATGTCTGGGTCGGTGAAGTCGAATCCGGGAGGCAGGTTGGGGACCGGCTTGGCAGTTGGCTCGACGGTTGGCATGGGCCACTCCTCGGTACGAAGTCTTCTAGTCGTCCTTGTGCAAGGAAACCATTGCTGCACCACGGTTGGGAAGCACCAAACCAAGATCGCCGCGGGCGAATTGCAACGTGTTCAGCGCCGATGACTCGTGAGTAACTCGCGGTCTGCGTACAAAACCTAGGCAACGTGCTAGCCGGCGGCGTCGAAAAGCCGCAAGACATGAGCAATGCATGAGCACCTCGTGGCGTCGTTGGGCCCACGGCATACAAAAACAACCTTGTGACCTGCGCGCCAATCGATAAGCTTTGGTACAGGTCACCGACGACACGGTGGGGTCAGGTGACACCGACGCGAAGGGTGGAACCATGATTCGCGAACTACTCGCCGCCGCCGCGATCACGGCCGGCGCGATCAGCGTTGCGCCGAGCGCGGCTGCCAATTACGACGGCGACGTTCCCGGCATGAACTATCAAGCCTCGCTGGGCGCGCCATGCGACAACTACGAGCGCTTCATCTTCGGGCGAGGCCCCAGCGGCCAGGCCGAGGCCTGTCATTTCCCGCCGCCTAATCAATTCCCGGCAGCCACCACCGGGTACTGGGTGATTTCTTACGCGCTGTACGGAGTCCAACAGACCGGTGCGAAGTGCCCGGGCCCGCAATCAGCCGCACAGACGGCGGACGGACTTCCCATGCTTTGTCTGGGAGCTCAAGGGTGGCAACCTGGATGGTTCACCGGGGCGGGATTCTTCCCGCCTGCTGGATGATCGGCTGGGTCATGAACCACAGTCAGCCCGGCGAAGCCCTGGTCCCGCGCTGGCTGCGGTTCGTCCTCGCGTCTGATCGGGCCGGCTCGGCTTGGTACATCGGGACGGGTTTCTTCTTCGCGCCGGTGCTCGCCGTGCTGTCGCCATGGCCCGCGGTCACCGCCGTGCTTTGGGGAATTATCGGGCTGGCCGGGCTTTGGCTGGGCCTACTGGGCATCGCGATGGCCGTCGGGTTGGCACGAATATTGCGGTCCGGCGCCGAAATTCCCGAAAAGTACTGGCGCACCTTGGTGAACTACTAACGCGAGACTTGGTGCTCGCCGCGTCTAGAGTCGTAGCAACGGCCCTGCAATAAAAGGAGACTCGAGATGGCCTTCAATCCGAAAGATGCAGTCGACGCGGCCAGGGACATCGCAACCAATGCCGTCGAAAAAGCCTCGGACATCGTCGAACACGCCAGCGACATCATCCGGGGTGACATCGCGGGCGGTACCAGCGGCATCGTTCAGAACTCGATCGACATCGGCACGTACGCGGTAGACCGGGCGAAAGAAGTGTTTACCGGCAAGGACGAAGTCGACGAAGACTAGTCCGGCAGCGTTGGCGTCTTAGACGGCCGCGGCGGCGTTGAGCTCGTCGAGTCGGTTGGTCGCTTCCAAATATTCCTGCACCCACCGCTCGATGACCGCAGCCGTCTTCTCCACCTTGGTGAACTGCCCGACGACCTGACCGACCGGGTTGAACGCGACGTCGACGGTCTCGTTCGGGTATTTGTTCGTGGCCCGCACGGCCATGCCGGAGACCATGTACTGCAGCGGCATGCCGAGCGGCGTCGGGTTGTCCGGCTGCTCCCACGCCTCGGTCCAGTCGTTGCGCAGCATCCGGGCCGGCTTACCGGTGAACGAACGGCTACGTACGGTGTCACGGCTGCTCGCCTTCGCGTATGCCGCTTGCTGAACCGGGGTGTTCGAGGCTTCCTCGACCATCAGCCACTGCGAGCCGGTCCACGCCCCTTGGGCACCCAATGCCAGTGCCGCCGCGATCTGCTGGCCACTGCCGATGCCGCCCGCCGCCAGCACCGGCACCGGGGCGACCTCCTTGACGACCTGCGGCCACAACACGATTGAGCCCACCTCGCCGCAGTGACCACCGGCCTCGCCGCCCTGGGCGATGATGATGTCGACGCCCGCGTCAGCGTGCTTGCGGGCCTGCGACGGTGAGCCGCACAATGCGGCCACCTTGCGACCGGATTCGTGGATGTGCTTGATCATGTCGGCCGGGGGAGTTCCGAGCGCGTTGGCGATCATCCGCACCTTCGGGTGCTTCAGCGCCATTTCAACCTGAGGAGTGGCCGTCGCCTCCGTCCAACCCAGCAACTGCAAGGTGTCCTCATCCGCGTTTTCCACCGGGACACCGTGATCGGCGAGGATCTTTTTGGCGAAGTCCAAATGCTCCTGCGGCACCATTTTGCGTAGCGTTTCGGCCAGCTCCTCGGCGGACAGGTGCGAGTCCATGCCCTCGTACTTGTTGGGGATTACGATGTCGACCCCATAAGGGTGGTCGCCGATGTTCTCGTCGATCCAATTGAGCTCGATCTCCAGCTGCTCGGGTGTGAAGCCCACGGCCCCGAGCACACCGAAACCACCGGCCTTGCTGACCGCGACCACGACATCACGGCAGTGGGTGAAGGCGAAGATCGGAAACTCAATACCAAGCTCATCGCAGATGGCGGTGTGCATGCCTACTCCTCGGACGCGGGCCGAATTGAAACGTGTTCTAGTTTAGTACGAAGCTCATTGACGTCGCCAGCGGGTCCTGACCTGCGCCTTAAAACTACGACCCGTCACTGTGGTCCCTCAGATTGCGGTGCTGTGCGCCACCCACAGGACCAGGAACACGAGCATGCAGCCGGCGCACAGGAGATGGTCCCGGCAGATGGATCGCGCCAGTCGCGTCTGCTCAGGCGGACTGTCCGCGCGGCGCCCGAGTCGCACCGCGTCGGGCACCGTGTGCGTCAATGCCAGCATCGTCGGAATGCCTGCAAGCCCGGCCGACATCACCAGGAGCCACCCCGGGTCTTGCCCCCATGCGGCCTGAAACACCAGCGCGCCCAACAAGACCACCATGACGACGGCGATCAGACGGCTCATCGGTCGAGATGTGGTCGTCGCGCGATGGTAGTAACCCGCGATGGAGGCAAGCACGGTCTCGGGCAGATCGGTCGCTGCAGCCCGGTGCCGAAAAACTTGGACATCGAAGATCAAATCCATCCATAAGACGGCGAACAGGAATCCGCTGCAGGCCGTGAGTAATGAGGCCATGACGCTCATCCACCTCCGGTGCGACCAGGGCACCGCCGTGCGGCGCGGTCGGGCACTTGCACTAATTGTTCCCAGCAACGCAACAACGGCCAAAGCGCCGGCACAGTTAGAACAGGTTCTAACCGAGGATTCTCCTCCGGTAGCCTCAGCCATCATGGGACGCGTGGATGACAAGGTCGCACTGATCAGCGGCGCCGCCAGGGGCATGGGGGCATCCCATGCCCGGTTGCTTGTCGCCGAGGGCGCCAAGGTGGTGATCGGTGACATCCTCGATGACGAAGGGCAAGCGCTTGCCGACGAACTGGGCGCCGCGGCGCGATACGTGCATCTCGATGTGACGAATCCCGAGCAATGGGCGGCAGCGGCTACGGCGGCGGTGGAGGAATTCGGGAAGCTCAACGTCTTGGTCAACAACGCAGGGATTGTGAATTACGGACCACTCAAAACGTTCGACCTGACCAAGTGGCAACAGATACTCGACGTCAACGTCACCGGCACGCTGTTGGGCATCCAAGCGGTTATCGATCCGATGGTCGCCGCCGGCGGCGGCTCGATAATCAACGTCTCGTCCATTGAGGGCATGCGTGGCGCGGCGTGGGTGCACGGATACGTGACCTCGAAGTGGGCGGTACGCGGTCTGACCAAGTCCGCCGCACTGGAATTGGCACCACACAACATCCGCGTCAACTCGATCCACCCGGGTTTCATCCGCACTCCGATGACCGCCAAGCTTCCCCAGGACCTACTCAACATTCCGCTCGGTCGGCCGGGGGAGCCGCAGGAGGTGTCGATGTGTGTGCTCTTCCTGGCCAGCGAAGAATCGTCGTATTCCACGGCGGCCGAGTTCGTCATGGACGGCGGCTTAATCGCCGACGTTTCGCATAAGTCCGAGTAGCGTTCGCGCGCCCGCAAACGCGCCAACGGCGACACCGAATGGATCCCCCCGCCCCATCTCGACCACGGACAGCCACGAACGAACACGTTCCATCATCCCGAGAAGGTCTTGGCGGACGGGGACGAACCGTAGCGGTCAACAGCTCTTGATCCGCTCCGGCGCCACCGGGTAGCGTGGTGCTGCCAATTACGAAACGACGCGTAGCGTAATTTGGGCTCCCCAGTCCACCGAGAGGATCGGCTCATGCGCAGCCCCAATGCCGGCGATCCCTTCACCACGTCAACAGCGGAAATCGCAGCCGGGCTCGAAGATGTCAGTATCCCAACGCTGCTGCTTTCGCTCGTGCATATCACTGGCGACCCGCGATTCATCCGCGACTTCAAGCAGATGGGTATCTTCCTCAACGAGATCCAGGGTTTCATGTCAGAGGAGGACAAGGCCCGCGCTCGCGCCGAAGCGCTATCAGTGATCACCGAGTATCGAGACCGCGGTTGCCCAGAACCAGATCCGCTGAGTCCTGAACTCATCAGGGAAATGATGGACTGGGCGGCTTGCGAGCACGTTCCCGACGACTACCTACCCCTGCTCTCCGAAGAGCTCGACCTCGACGGCGTCGATCCACGCCGCCCCTCAGCCCTGCCACCCGAATGCGCGGCCGAGATTCCAGTCCTCGTCGTCGGATGCGGCGAATCAGGCATTCTGGCCGGAATCCGCCTCAGGCAAGCCAACATCCCCTTCACCATCGTGGAGAAGAACGCCGGACCTGGCGGAACCTGGTGGGAGAACAGCTATCCCGGCGCCCGCGTCGACGTGGCAAACCATTTTTATTGCTACAGCTTCGAACCCAACAATGACTGGACTCATTTCTTCGCCGAGCAGCACGAGCTGCAGGACTATTTCACCCAAGTGATCAAGAAGCACGACTTGGCTGGGCACGTGCGGTGGAATACGGAGGTGCTGGCTGCCGAATGGGATGACGCCGACGGCACGTGGAGCATTCGGCTGCGCGGCGCCGACGGCCAGACGAGTACCGTGCGCACGCGGGCCCTCATCACCGCGGTCGGTCAGCTGAATCGGCCCAACATCCCCGAGTTCGACGGCGCCGACACTTTCGAGGGGCCTTCATTCCACTCAGCGGCCTGGGATCACTCGGTGGACCTGAAAGGCAAGCGAGTCGCGCTCATCGGGGCCGGCGCCAGCGGTTTCCAGATCGCCCCCGCGATTGCCGACGATGTCGAGCACCTGACCGTGTTCCAGCGGACCGCCCAGTGGATGTTCCCGAACCCGATGTATCACAACGAAGTCGGCGACGGTATGCGCTGGGCGATGCGCCACCTGCCGTTCTACGGGAGGTGGTACCGCTTTCTTGTCCTGTGGCCCGGCGCCGACAAAGGTCTAGACGCCGCGGAAGGCGACCCGAACTATGCCGACCAGGACTACGCGGTAAGTGACATCAATGCCGCCGCACGGATGATGTTCTCCCAGTGGATCACCAGCCAAATCGGCGAGGGCCACGAGTTATTGGCCAAGGTAATGCCCGACTATCCCGCCACCGGCAAACGGACGCTGCAGGACAACGGCAGCTGGCTGCAAACACTGCAGCGGGACAACGTCGAATTGGTGCGCACACCGATCCAGAAGATCACCCCGCGCGGCATCGTCACCGAAGACGGCGTGACCCATGACGTCGACGTCATCGTCTACGCCACCGGATTCCGGCACACCGATGTGCTGTGGCCGCTGAAAGTCACTGGCAGAAACGGAATCGACCTGCACGAGATGTGGGGGAGCCGCCCCTACGCCTACCTCGGCATAACCGTTCCGGAATTCCCGAACTTCTTCATTATCTACGGGCCTGGAACTCACCTCGCCCACGGAGGCAGCCTGATCTTCCAGTCCGAACTACAGATGCGCTACATCGACCAGTGCCTGGCGCGGCTGGCCGAGACAACCGTGCATTCTTTGGAACCGAAGCCGCAAGCCGCCACCGATTGGCACCAACGAACGCAGACCCAAATCAAGAAGATGGTGTGGTCACATCCGGCGGTCAAGCACTCCTACTTCAAGAACGCCGACGGGGAGATCCACACCGTGAGCCCGTGGCGCCTCAACGAGTACTGGGCCGCAGTGCACGAGCCCGATTGGTCACAATTCGTTGTGCGGCAAAGAAAGTGAGCACGCCAATATGCGCGCGGTAGTTGTCGATGGGCCCCGCAGCATCCGGGTCGAAACCCGCCCCGATCCAGCGCTTCCCGGCCCTGACGGGGCGATCGTTGAAGTCACCGCCGCCGGCATCTGCGGATCCGACCTGCACTTCTACGAAGCCGATTTTCCGCTCGCCGAGCCGATGACGATCGGCCACGAAGCGGTCGGTACCGTCGTCGAAACCGGGCCGGAAGTAGCGCAACGTCAAGGTCGGCGATCACGTCATGGTGTCGTCGGTAACTGGCTGCGGCGCCTGCGCCGGCTGCGCCACCCGCGACCCGGTCATGTGCTACTCCGGCTTTCAGATCTTCGGCGGCGGCGTGCTTGATGGCGCACAAGCCGATCTGCTCGCCGTGCCCGCCGCCGACTTCCAGCTGCTCAAGATCCCCGAAGCGATCAACACCGAGCAGGCGCTGCTGCTCACTGACAACCTCGCCACCGGCTGGGCCGCAGCTCAGCGCGCTGATATTCCGTTCGGCGGCACCGTTGCGGTAATCGGCCTGGGAGCGGTCGGCCTATGCGCACTACGCAGCGCGCTTTTCCAAGGTGCCGCAACAGTTTTCGCTGTCGATCGAGTCGACGGCCGCTTGGACCGGGCAGCTCAATGGGGAGCAACGCCTGTCAAAGCGCCGGCGGTCGAGGCCATCCTTGCCGCCACAGGCGGACGTGGCGCCGATTCTGTGATAGATGCCGTGGCCACGGATGCTTCCATGACCGACGCGCTCAATGCGGTACGGCCCGGCGGCACCGTCTCGGTTGTCGGTGTGCACGATCTGCAGCCGTTTCCGTTTCCCGCCCTGGGCTGCCTGATTCGCAGCATCACGCTGCGGATGACCACGGCGCCGGTGCAGCGCACCTGGCCGGAATTGATCCCGCTGCTGCAGTCCGGCCGGCTCGACGTCGACGGCATCTTCACCACGACACTGCCTTTGGATGAAGCGGCCAAGGGCTACGCGACCGCAGCGTCGCGGTCGGGCGACGACGTGAAAATCCTGCTGACGCCTTAGCCTTTGTCGCGGCGGACGTGCTTCGCCAGATACCGCAAAGTCCTTACCGGCCCGCGGCGGCCCGAGGCGAGGCACATCACCGGCCATCCGCGTGCCGCGGCCGCCGCGGCGAGCCCTGAACGGGGGTTCACCGGTCGGGGATAGCCCACGAGTGACATCGACGCCGCATCCTCATCACCGTCGGCATAGAAGTAGCTACGGTGCACTGCGACGTCATTGTCGGCGCAGAACTGTTGTACTGCGGCAGCCTTCGTCGTCCCCCAGACAATCGGCTTGACGATTCCGCCAGTCAGACGGCCGCGCTCGTCGAGTTCAAAATGGTTGCACTGCACGTTGGAAATACCAAGAAAGCGTGCGACGGGTAATGCCTGAATGGACAGCGCCGAGGAACTCAGCACGACGGTGTGTTCGAGCTCCTGATGCGCCTGCACGATTTCGTGCATGTGGTCGTACAGCCGCGAGGCGACACGTTCGACAAACAGTCGCTCGCCCAATTCGTCCAGGTCGGCGAGCGATTCGCCACGCAGGTAGCCCGCGCCCCGGACGATGAGATGCTCGAACTCCAGGCGACCGAATCGATACCGTAGCGCGGCTTCGAACACCCCGAGGAGCTCACCAATCCCGGCTTGCCGGCGCCTGATCCGATCACCGACGTGTACCGCCGCCGTGAAGCCGTCGACCAACGTGCCGTCGAGATCGAAAAATGCACCGATTCCGGGGCCGGGTGTACTGGCGCGGATCTCTGCGATGGCATCGGCAGGGGAGAGTCTCGTGACCATTGCCATGCCGATCGCCCCCTCACCGAGTCGCCGTTATGTATTGGGACCGCATGAAACTGTCGATCTTGACGTCGACGTCCGGCGGGGTCATTCCATAACTGGCCTGCAGCTCAAGCGTGTTGCGGACGGGTTCGACCGCCCATCCGTGCGCAGCGAGCCATTCCGCGGGGTCAGTCTTGGGCTCGTAGGTCAGGGCGGAGAAATCCACGTCGCCTGACACATTGACCCCCGGATGGGTTGCCTCCAAAGCCTCGAGCTGGTCGTGGTCCAAGCGTGATCCGAGCGCGCCCACGGCAACTCGGCTGCCCGGTGCACTAAGCCCGCTGATCCGGGTGAAGAGCGCGTTTTGGGCTTCGTCAGTCAGATAGGGCAACAATCCCTCCACCGACCAGGCGCTGGGGCTTTCCGGGTCGAAGCCAGCCGCTTCCAACGACCTCGACCAGTCGGTGCGCAAATCGGCGGCCACCTCGATCCTGCAGGCGTTCGGCTCAGCGCCCTGCTCACCCAGCACACGTGCCTTGAATTCCAGGACCTTCGGCAAATCGACCTCGAAAACCGTTGTGCCATCGGGCCATCCGAGGCGATATGCGCGCGAGTCCAACCCGGCGGCGACGATCACCGCCTGGCGTATACCCGCGGCGCCGGCGGCGACGAAGAAATCGTCGAAGAACCGCGTCTGCACGCCGTAAAGGCGAGGAAAGGCCAACTCATCCTCGGAAGTACCCGGGTTGGCAAGCGCACCCGCCAGATACGGGTCCTGCGAAGCCGCGATGAAAACCTTCGCGTAAACGTCGCGGACCAGCGGCTCCGGGCTCACGGCATGCAGCGCACGCCATGCCGCCACTAGCAAAGCGGTGTAGCCCACGCTGCTGACGATGTCCCAGTGGTCGTCGTCGGAACGGAGCGACCCAAACTCAGGCGTCATGCTCATGAACGGCCGACCACCCCAGCAGGCTCACGGACGTTTCGCAACATTCGGCCCTCCCGTCCAAATTCGCCAAACGTAGCCGTACGTAACCAACGTACCTGCAGTGGCAGGATCAGAGTTCCAGAAACACCGTCACCGGGCCGTCGTTTACCAACTCGACCTGCATATTCGCGCCGAACACGCCGGTCTCTACATCGGCGCCCAGCCTCTGCAACGCCTCCGCGAACGCCGCTACCAGCGGCTCGGCGACCGGACCCGGAGCGGCCGCATTCCATGACGGTCGGCGGCCCTTGGCGGTGTCGGCATACAAGGTGAATTGACTGACGACCAAGATCGGCGCGTTGACGTCGGCGGCGGACCGTTCGTCGGCGAGAATCCGTAGATTCCAAAGCTTTTCGGCGAGTCTCCGCGCCTTATCGAGGTCGTCGCTGTGGGTGACCCCGACGAATGCCAGCAGGCCCTGGCCGTCCGGCCGGATGGCGCTCACCACTCGGCCGTCGACCGACACCGTTGCCGACGAGACCCGTTGTACCAACACCCGCATGGGCCTCGATGCTGCCAGGCCGGCTCGGTACGCTCGTCAGGTGTCTGTGCTCGTCGCGTTTTCCGTCACCCCACTGGGCGTGGGCGAGGCTGTTGGCGAGATCGTCGCCGAAGCGGTTCGGGTTGTTCGCGATTCCGGCCTGCCCAATAAGACGGATTCGATGTTCACCGTGATCGAAGGCGATACCTGGGAAGAAGTCATGGCCGTCGTGCAGCGCGCGGTCGAGGCCGTGGCTGCTCGTGCACCCAGGGTCAGCACGGTGATCAAGGCAGACTGGCGAGCCGGGGTCAGCGACGCGATGACGCAGAAAGTCGCCTCCGTCGAGCGTTACCTCTCCGACGGTTAGCCCTGCACTTACGCTTCTAGGAAGACCCGAAACGCTTGCTCGGCCGCGCCGCCATGGACCGCGAACACCACCTTCTCGAGCGAGCTCGCCCGGTGTTGCCGGACGGCGTCGACCATCAGCCGCGCCGCGTCTTCGAGCGGGAAGCCGCCGACGCCGGTACCGAACGCCACCAGCCCCAGCGTGCGGCAACCGAGCTCATCGGCCTTTCGCAGAGTGGAAGCGGTGGCCCGCGCGATGATCTCGGCTGAGGTTGGGCCGCCGAGCTCCATGGTCGCCGCGTGGATTACGTAGCGCGCGGGCATCTCGCCGGCCGTGGTCTCGACTGCTTCCCCGAGCCCGATCGGCGCCTTCTCGGTCGATTCACGCTGCACTTCGGGCCCGCCGGCGCGAGCGATTGCCGCGGCGACGCCGCCGCCGTGACGTAGTTGTGTATTGGCCGCGTTGGCGATCGCGTCGAGTTCGAGCTTGGTTACGTCAGCCTGCAATACCTCTACCTCGATCATCGACTCATTGTCTCCCAGACGAGCAATCAGCTGATGAACTGCTGGCGCACCAGCGCATAGATGCGCCGCAAAACGCGCCAGTAGGCTCATGGCGGTGAGCGCACGCGCGGGCATCGTCGTCACCGGAACTGAAGTCCTCACCGGACGGGTCCAAGATGCAAACGGCCCCTGGATCGCCGATCGTCTTCTGGAGCTGGGCGTCGAGCTGGCGCACATCACGATCTGCGGTGACCGCGCAGGCGACATCGAGGCGCAGCTGCGCTTCCTGGCGGAGGAGGGCGTGGACCTGATCGTCACCAGCGGCGGGCTGGGGCCCACGGCCGACGACATGACCGTCGAGGTCGTAGCGCGCTTCTGTGGCCGCGAGTTGGTGCTGGACACCGAGGTCGAAAACAAGATCGCCAATATCCTCAAAAAGCTGATGGCGCATTTCGATCACCGTCGACTTCGACGCGGTGCGCGCGGCCAACCGCAAGCAGGCGATGATTCCCGCCGGATCCCAGGTGCTCGACCCGGTGGGCACCGCGCCGGGTGTGGTCGTGCCCGGCAAGCCCACGGTCATCGTGCTTCCGGGACCACCGCGCGAGCTTCAGCCGATGTGGCGCAGGGCCATCGAGACCTCCGCGGCGCAGCAGGCGATCGCCGGCCGAACGATCTATCGGCAGAAGACCGTGCGGATGTTCGGGCTGCCCGAATCGGGCCTGGCCGAGACGCTGCGAGACGCCGAGGCATCCGTGCCCGGCTTTGACTCGCTCGAGATCACCACCTGCCTGCGGCGGGGCGAGATTGAGATGGTCACTCGCTACGAGCCGGACGCCACCGACAGCTACGCGAAGTTGATGCAGCTGCTGCGCGACCGACACGGACAGCAGCTCTACTCCGAAGATGGTTCCAGCGTGGACGATCTGGTCGCGCAATTACTGGCCGGCCGCCGGATAGCAACGGCGGAATCCTGCACCGCGGGGCTGCTGGCGGCGCGACTGACCGACCGGCCCGGATCGTCGGACTATGTGGTGGGCGGTGTGGTGGCCTACTCGAACGAGGCGAAAGCGGAGCTGCTTGGCGTCGACCCGGCGCTGATCCAGGCACACGGCGCGGTGTCCGAGCCGGTGGCCGAGGCGATGGCAGCAGGCGCGCTGCAGCGCTTCGGCGCCGACACCGCTGTCGCCATCACCGGAATCGCCGGCCCGGGCGGGGGTACGGAACAAAAGCCGGTGGGAACGGTCTGTTTCACCGTGATGCTCGCGGACGGCCGCACCGACACCCGGACACTACGGCTCCCCGGCAACCGGTCGGATATCCGGGAGCGCTCTACGACGGTGGCGATGCACCTGCTAAGGCGCATGTTGGCCGATTCGAAACCCGGGTAGATCACGTCGTTTCTGTTGCAAGAAAGGCACTTTCCGCACTGCCGAAGCGAATTCCCGTGGCGTCCTTGCCGATCAGCGTCAGCACCACGACCGCAATCAACACCGGCACGATCGTCGCCGCCAACGCAAAGGGATAGCCGTGCGACTCGGCCAAGCGTTCCTGAATGGGCAAATTGAATGCCGCCAACAGGTTCCCGAGCTGGTAGGTCACGCCGGGGTAGAGGCCGCGGATGGCATCCGGCGACATCTCGGTCAGATGCGCGGGAATGACGCCCCACGCGCCCTGCACGAAGAGCTGCATCAGGAACGAACCGAGACACAGCATCGCCGCGGTGCGCGAGTAGGCGAACAGCGGCACGATCGGCAGCGCTAAGAGCGCACAGAAGACGACGGTGTAGCGGCGACTGAACCGTTGTGACAGCGTGCCAAAGACAAGTCCTCCGATGATGGCGCCTACGTTGTAGAGCACGACGATCCACTTGACCGTCGCGCTGGATAGGCCGGCGCCATGGTTGGCGGTCGCCGTCAGGAAGGTCGGGTAGACGTCCTGGGTTCCGTGGCTCATCCAGTTGAAGGCGGTCATCAGCAGCGCCAGGTAGATAAATCGGCGGATGATCGCCGCGTTGCGCAGCACGTCGCGGATTCTGGTGCTGGTGAGCTCGCATCTGGTCCTGCGCGGCTTCCCACACCTCGGACTCCTCCACCCGGTATCGGATGATCAGGCTGACCAGGGCAGGAATGATGCTCAGGCCGAACAACCAGCGCCACGACAACCCCAGCCAATCCATCACCACCAGCGATGCAACGCTCGCCAACAGGTAGCCGAACGCATAACCCTCTTGGAGCAGCCCGGAGAAAAACCCCCGTCGCTCCACGGGAACCTTCTCCATCGCGAGCGCGGCGCCCAGCCCCCACTCACCGCCCATGCCAATGCCGTACAGCAGCCGCAGGATCACCAGCACGGTGAAATTCGGGCGCGAACGCGCACAGGAAGCCCACCACGGAGTAGAACATCACGTCCACCATCAGCGGGAGCCGACGACCGACCCGGTCGGCCCACAGCCCGAACAGCAGAGCGCCGACCGGGCGCATGACCAGGGTCGCCGTCGTGACGAACGCGACCTCGGCTTTGCTGTGATGGAAAGTCTTCGCGATGTCGGCATAAACGAGCACGACGATGAAGTAATCGAAGGCGTCCATCGTCCAGCCCAACGATGCCGCAATGAATGAATTTCGCTGATCGGCGGTGAGCCGTTGTGTTGTCACGTCAGCATCGTGCAGTACCAGTCGCGATGGCGCGAGCCGTTTGAACATGCAATGCGCAAGAGTAAGTTCCGGATACATGCGAATCATCGACGCCGACGGACATGTCGCCGAGAACTCCTCGCTGGCGATCGAAGCAATCAAACGCTGGCCGCAATACGTCAAGCCCAGCACCGACGGGCGGCTCCGGTTGACGCTCGAAGGCCGCAACTACCCAGAGGACCAAGGCCCGGGCGCCGGTTGTCCACCCGAGCACGGGATCAGCAAGGCACCCGACATCAATTGCCGGTCGGCCGAAGGCGTGCTTGGGGACGCCGATCGCGATCACATCGACACGATGGTGCTGTATCCAAGCCTTGGGCTGTGCGCGCCGAGTCTCGAGGACCCCGAGTTCGCTGCCGGATTCGCTCGCCTCTACAACCAGTGGATCGCGGATTACTGCGCCCCGTCGGGCGGCCGGTTGAAAGGCGTCGCCGTAACCCCGATCGAGCACGGCCAGGTGGCGATCGACGTCATGACCGAAGCCAAAGACCTAGGGCTGGTAGCGACTCTGGTCCCGCCGGCACTCAAGACCCGTAATCTCGATCACCCCGACCTCGACCCGTTCTACGCCGCCGCCGTCGAACTCGGGATGCCGCTAGGCATTCACGGCGCCCCGGGCATCCATCTGCCGAAGATCGGCGTAGACCGCTTCACCAATTACATTCAGGTGCATTGCATCAGTTTCCCGTTTGACCAGATGACGGCGATGACCGCGCTGGTCTCCGGCGGCGTCTTCGAGCGCCATCCGCAGTTGCGGGTTGCCTTCCTCGAGGCAGGCGCGGGCTGGGTCCCGTTCTTCATCGATCGCCTGCACGAGCATTACGAGAAACGGGGAGATTGGGTCGAGCACGGCTGGCGCCGCGATCCGCACGACTACCTGGCCGCAGGCAACATCTGGGTGACGTGTGAGCCAGAAGAACCGATCCTGCCCGGAGTGATCGACGTGCTCGGTGCCGATTTCATCATGTTCGCCAGCGACTACCCGCATTGGGACGGCGAATGGCCAGAGAGCACCAAGCACCTGCGAACTCGTACCGATATCAGCGAGGAGGCTCGCGAAAAGATCGGCGGGCTGAACGCGCAGCGCTTCTACGGCCTTAACTAAGCCGCCTCTTTGGCTCGCGATCGCCGACTCGGGCGAATTAGTCTGCCCGACGGCCACTCCGGGTGGCAGGATCTTTCGCTATGGGCCCTTTTTTGCTTCGCGCCACTTTAACCGGATTTGCACTGTGGCTAGTCACCCTCTTCGTGCACGGCATGAGCTTCGTAGGCGGCAACACGAAGGTGGAGAGGATCGGCATCATCTTCGTTGTCGCGCGTGATCTTCGGTCTGGTCAACGCGTTCATCAAGCCGATCGTGCAGATCTTGTCGATCCCGCTATACATCTTGACTCTTGGCCTGTTCCATATCGTCATCAATGCGTTGATGCTGTGGATCACCGCGTGGATCACGGCACACACCACCCACTGGGGACTGCAGATCGACCATTTCTGGTGGACCGCGATCTGGGCCGCGATCGTGTTGTCCATCGTGAGCTGGGTGCTGTCGCTGGTTGTTCGTGACGTCGGTCGACGCGTCTGAGGCTCAGCGGCCGTGCCACCGCGGCGGTCGTTTCTCGGCGAAGGCGCGTGGTCCTTCTTTGGCATCCTCGGTCGCAAAAACGCGGTCGCTGTGCCGGGTCTCGTTTTGATATGCCGATTCGAGGTCGAGCGCCAAACCTTCGACGGCTGACTGCTTCGTCGCGAAGACCGCGAGCGGTGCGTTGGCCGCAATGCGCTCGGCATAGTCATAGGCGGTGTCCATCAGCTGGCCTGCGGGGACCACCCGGTTAATCAGTCCCATGGCCAACGCTCGCTCCGCGTCCACCATGTCGGCGGTCAGCAGCAGCTCCATCGCGAACGCGTAGGGCATCTGCCGGGGCAGCCGCACGGTGCTGCCGCCGCCGGCGAAAAGACCGCGCTTCGGTTCCATCACCGCGAATCGTGCGTCGGGCACGGCCACTCGGATGTCGGTGGAACTCAACATCTCGAAGCCACCCGCGACGCAGGTGCCGTTGACCGCGGCGACGATCGGCTTGTAGACGGGGAAACGATGCAAGACGGCATGGATTGCGTCGACCTTGTCCCACCCTTCGGGTTGGGGTAGATCACCGGTCAGTTCCGGGATGAATTTTTTGAGGTCGGCTCCGGTGCAGAAGTCCTGCCCGACACCGGTGATCACCGCCACCCAGGCGCTGCTGTCGTCGCGGAACGCCGCCCACGCGTGGGCCAAATCGCGGAAATGTTCCATGTCCAGCGAGTTGCGCGTCTCGGGACGGTTGATCGTGATGGTGGCAATGTGAGCGTCCAGCGTGTAGTCGATGCTCACCGCGTCTCCAGGGGAGGTGAAGGTTGCTATCTTTGCGACAATAGCTGCTTAGCGGTCACCATCGACCAGGCGCACCACGTCACGAGCGCAACCCCAGGACAAGGTCACGCCATTACTGCTGTGCCCGTAGTTGTGGATGCACCGCGCTCGGCCCAGCGGCTCGGCCTCCACTCGCACCGACGGACGGTCGGGACGCAGCCCGGTAATGGTCTCTATCACCTCGGCGTCGCCAAGCCGCGGCTCGATCCGGCGGCAGCGATGCAGGATCCGTTCGGTCACGTCGGGGTCCGCGGTGGTGTCCCAGCGGCCGGGGATGCTGATGCCTCCGCACACCACGCGCTGTGGGTGGGGGAAGTAGCAGGTCCATTCCGGGCCGCCGTTGATCTCCAGAAACAGTTGCTGCAGACCGGGATTGGTCAGCACAACATGCTGGCCGAACAGCGGCCGCACCGTGTCATCGCCGGTCAGCGCTCCCGCGCCGAGACCGGCGCAGTTGACCACTATCGGCGCCGTGTCGGCGACCTCGTCCAGTGACCGCACCGGATGGTCCTCGATTTCGCAGCCGGCCGCGGCCAGCCGCTGCGTCAGGTAGTTGAGGTATTGCGGCATGTCGATCATCGGCATCGTGGCGCGAAACCCGATACCAAAGCCCTCGGGGATGTCGGCCGCGTCTGCCGGCCGCAGGTCGGGGATCAACGCTGCCGCGGACGACATCGCCTCCGTCGCCGTTAATTCGCCGACGGCCAGCGCCGGTGCCATACGCACGCCGGAGCTGGGATCATTGGCGAGTTCGCGAAACACGCTCAGGGAATGTTCGGTCCAACCCAGCGTCTTGGTGGCACGTTCCGCTGGCCGCGGGGGCGCCCATACCGCGCCCGCCACCACCGAGGTCGTCTGCTGTGGCATTGCGGCCGTCCACACCCGCACCGGCCGCCCGGCCTCGGCCAAGCACACGGCCGACGTCAATCCGCTGACCCCGGCACCAACCACGACGATCTGTTGCGTACTGGCCACGGCGCCACCGTAGCGAAAACAGACAAGCCGCGCGGTTGAGGCTGGTCGCCGTCGGGCCCGGTCAGGATCTATCAGGGATGGGGGGCTTGCTGTCCATTCTGGCCGCCGAGCAGCCCGTTGAGGATGCCGAGAGTGCCTTGCACACCTGCAGGCGGTGTATTGGCAGGGGGAGTCGCGTCCGGGGTCAGCTGCCAGGGCTGGCAGCCCGATGTCTTGAACGCTTTGTCTGTCGGATCGATCTGCACTACCTGAGGCTTCTTGGTCATGGCGTTGTCAATGAGGGCGCCGTCGGGGTTGCCCGTTCGCTTCCAATAGCAGGTCCCGTTTTGGACAGGTCCCGCTGAGCTGTAGATGCCCGGCGCGATGTCGGTCCCCACCGCGTATATGCCGTCTTTGTCGATGGTCGTCTTCGGTCCCGGTGGCGGTGTCGTTGCCGGTGACGCTGCCGGCGACGCGGATGCCGAAGGTGCGGGTGACGGGGACGCCGACGGTGCAGGTGAGGCCGCGGGGGACGGTGCCGGTGAAGCCGCGGCGGGCGGCGGCCCCGGTGCCGGCCCCGTCGTCGTCGGGTCCGGATCGGCGCCGGCGACGCTCGCCGACGCGGCCCAGCCCGCAAGGACCAGCCCTGCGGCGGCAAATCGTGCCGCACCGAGTGCTAATTTGAACCTCATAGACCACTAGCGTACCGGGACGAGCGACCCGGTTTCATATCGTTGCCGACTACGCCTGGAAGCGATAGCTCGTTCCGACCGCGGATTGGCTCACTCGGTCACCGTATGCGCCCGCAAGGGCATGGACAGCACGCCAACCCGTGCAGTGTCCGGCGATAATGTGGCTGATCTCAAACGGCGCCAAGCCCTGCACCGTCTCGCCGATGATCCGCTCCATCACGCCGCCGAGGTGCAAGCCGCCCATGACAGCGTGTATCGGGATGTCCGGGAAGCGGCGGGCCACCTCCGTGCAGACGTTGACAATGCCGGCATGCGAGCAGGCGCTGAAAACGATCAGTCCCAGGCCGCGCACATGGGCCACCAGCATGCGTTCGTCCATCAGCAGGGGATCGGGCTCCCAATCGGCTTCCCCGTCGGCCCTGCCGGCCTGCCGGCAAAGATGATCCGACCGGCCCGTCTCGAACGAGCTCACCCGCGGAATTTCTCCGCTGTAATAGAAGTGGTTGTCGAGTAAGTTTCGTTCACGCCCGTCGTTGACGACCACCGCCCCGCGGGCGCGCATTTCGTCTGGTGTTGGAACCTTCTCGGTTGGTACCACTTGCCCGTTCGACAGCGTCACGGCACGCTCCCGAAACATCAGCGGGTTGACGTGAACGGTCACCGAGCCGCGTTGTGTGACGATCACGTCGATCGCGTCAATAAGCGCACCCATGTGATCCCAGTGGCCGTGGCTGATCGCGATCTCCTCGACGTCGTCCAAGCCGATGCCTAGGTTGGCGCAGTTACGCATGAACATGGCGCCCTCGGGACCGGTGTCGAACAACATCACGTGCTCGGCAGACCCGGCGGTGGAGGTCAGCCTCAGGCCGTATCCCAGATTGGCGACGAGCAAGTTCTGGCCCGAAATCACCGCGGCACCCGCGCTCACCACGTTGGCCAGCTCGGCCCGGGCGAACGGTGTCTTGGACACGTAGGTGTCGCTGACGTTGTCGCTGAGCACGTCGACCGTCAGCGAATCCAGGGGAACAAGCGCGTCACCCACAGCCACCATGTCGGCACCTTTCTCCCGTTGCCTGCGTTACCCATGCTTTCATCAATCTGCTTGTGCAGCAGAGGTTTTCGGCCTGAAATGCGCAGGGTCTGACATCTTCTCAGACGACGACGGGCGTGGCGCACCTATTGCGCCGCCAATCCTGTTGTCAAGAACGGATAGGGCCGAGCGGAGTGCCTAAAAATTGGCTCGCGACTGGCTAAGCCAGCCGCCGCACTTTGCCGGCGTAGCCGAGTGCGTGCTCGTACGTCTTGAGGTTGTCGCGAGAAATCTTCGCGTGCACCGGGCGCTCGAGAAGGAAGCGCAGCACCGGGTTGTAGGCGTGATAGGTCTCGTGGAAGGTCAGCACGGTGGTGCCGTCGGGCTGTTCCTCGAGCTTGTGATAGCCCTCCGCGCGGGACCACAGCGGCGCGCCGACTGCCACGTAGCGCGATAGTTTGTTGATCTCCGCCTCGGTCACGGTCTCCCAGGACCGCGCCCTGCCGCCGGAGAGCAAGTACTTGGGCACTTCGAAGATGCAGGTGCGGACCAGGCCCTCGCCGGCCTCGTTGCCTTCGTTGAGGATTTCCATGCTGCCGGTAGGCCACGTGAGGACCCGAGGCCGTGGCGCGTTCGGTGGCGCCGGCGGATGCAGCACCCGCCACACCTTCCTCGGTGGTGCATCGACGTGGAAACGCACTGTGTAGGAACGCATCAGCTTTCTCCCCAGCTGTCCCAGAAGGTGATGGTCTCCGCGGGCGGCCGCGCGGCCGGCCGGAAGTCAGTGCCAATCGTGTAAGCCACCGGGAACAGCGCGGCCTGCGTGACCGTGTCCGGGATGCCGAGCAGCTGGGCCACTTCGCTGTTCCTTGGCCAAATGCATTGTCGTCCATACCGATCCCAAGCCACGGGAGCGCAGGGCGAGCAGGAAGCTCCAGCCGGCCGGGATGATCGACGCCCAGGCCGACGCGGCGACCAACAGATTGGAGTTATCGATGCGGTTCTCCAGGCACGGGATGACATGCACCGGAACTTGGCCCAGCGTGTCAGTCAGGCTGAACGCACTGGCGTACACGCGCTGGGTTTGCGGGTCAGAAGCGTCCTTGGCGGCGTCCGCAAGATAGTCAGCGCCGATGCTGCGGTAGATGTCGGCGATGGCGGCGCGCTTGTCGGCGTCGGTGATCACCAGCCAGCGCCAGTCCTGTGCGTTGCTCGCCGTGGGCGCCTGCATCGCCAGCCGTATGCACTCCAGGATCACGTCGCGACTGACCGGCCGAGTCAGGTCAAGGCGTTTGCGCACCGACCGGGTGGTGGTCAGCAATTCGTCGACCGAAGCGATGTCCATGCTGTCCTTCCCGCCGCTTTCCTTAGAGGTCGATTGCGCAGGACTGATCGACGCCCAGCACGGTCAATGAGCGTCCCAGGCCCAGAAATACCGCGACGCAGAGCGTCAGATCGAGGATCTCTTCATCGGAGAACAACTCCCGCAGCCGCTCGAAGAAGGCGTCGTCCATCGACGCATGGTCGATTGCGAAGCGCTCAGCGTATTCGATGGCAAGACGCTGGCGCGGCGTGTAACCCGGGTAGCTGGCGTACGCCGCGACGTTGTCGTAGAGCTCTGGGGCGACGCCGGCATCCAGCACGGACCTGGCCCGAAAATCTGAGCACGCTACGCAGTCGTTGATCGCAGCGATGCGCATCCTGGCCAGCTCACGCTCGTCGGGCGGCAGGATGCTCTGCTGGTATGCACCGCGGATCATCCGCTCGACCATGCCACCGAGTTGCGGTCGTAGCGTCCAGATCATGGCGGCTTCGCCGCCGGGACCATCCGGCACGTTGAGACGGGCCATCAGCGAACTCCTGCCCGGTGAACACGGTTACCGAGTCTGAGCAAACCAGATTCTCAACTCGGCTGTCTAGGCCACCGGCCCAGGCCTGGACGTGCATATGTCGGCCCAACGATGGACATGCGAAGCGGCCGGGGTTAGCGTCCGTGGGACGAGGGCGTTCATGGCGGAGCGCCGCGTGTGGGAGGTCTCGGCGTGCTGTTCATGCACGAGGTGCACAAAGTGCGCGGCCGCTTCGAAGACGACTTCGAGGCCGCGTTCCGGGAGGGCTGGATGCCCATGCTCGCCGCCGGCGATGACGCCCGGCTGCTGTGGTACGCCAACCAGGCCCACGGCAGCGGCCCCGCCTACACCGTGATCACTGTGACCGCGGTTCGCGACGGAGCAGCATGGGAGCGCCTGACCAAGCGGGTCCAGAAGGGCGATCTGCAGGAGTGGATGCGCAACGTTGACGAACTTCGCCATGAGGTCGAGGCGAAGCTATTGGTACCCGTCCCGTGGTCGCCGCTACTGGAGGTGCCGTTCGACGAGGTGCCGGTCGACGGGCGAGAGCACGAGATGAGCCTCTACATGGAAGACACCATGTGGCCCTACGAGGACAAGTTCGAGGAATACATCGACCAGTGCGGTGACGTGTACGCCAGGAGCCTCGAGCAGCCCTCGTCCATGCTGACAATGCACGCTGCATTCCAGCCCGCCCTCGGCAGCCACGTGCGCCGTGAGGTGATCCTGATGCAGCGCATTCAGCCGGCCGGAGGCGCTGCTCGATCTGCTCCGGACCCATATCCCCGCCGAGTACCGCGCCCCCGGAACCTGGATGCACGACGCCCTGGACCTGCGCGATCAGTGGACCAGCCGGTTGCTGCGCACCTCCGAGTGGTCCCCCCTGTACTAAGCCGCGCGCATGAACACCGGGACGATCCTCGACGCCGCGGCGACCGGCGATCCCGACCGAGCCGCGCTCATCATCGACGGGCGCTCCATCAGATACGGCGAGCTGGCGGCCACAGTGCGCCAATGCGCCGCCGGCCTGGCCGCCCGCGGCGTGGTGGCCGGCCAGCGCGTCGCGGTCGTCGACGGCGGAAGTTTGCTGTCGATCACGGCACTGCTCGGGGCGGCACGCATCGGTGCGGCGGCTGCGCTGATGAACCCCGCGCTGACCCCGCCGGAGCTGCAGGGACTGCTGAAGAATGCCGGTTGTGCCGAGGTGGCCGTCGCGGGGGAGCCGTACGTCGACCGGCTCCGCGAAGCCGGTTCACCTACGGTATTGACGGTCGGCGATCTCGTGGGCGACGGCGGTTGGTCAGGGTTGTCCAGCGACGCACCGTCGACCGGAGGTCGACGCAGCCGACGACCGGGACGCCTTGATCCTTTTCACCAGCGGGACAACCGGACTCCCCAAGGCGGTCGGCATCAGCAGCCGGCAGCTCACCAGGCGGATCAAGGGAATGGCGGCACCGTTCCGGGCGGACGCCACACCCTCGATAGGGATGATGTGCGTTCCCTTCTTCCATGTCGGAGGCGCCCTGGGCACGCTCGGCAGCTTGTACTCGGGCAATACCTCGGTGGTACAGAAGCGGTTTGATGCCGGCGAGTGGTTACGCCTGGTGTCGGAGCATCGGGTGACCACCACGTTCATGGTGCCGACGATGCTGCAGCGCATCCTCGACCATCCCGACTTCGCCAGCACCGATTTGACGTCTTTGGTCGCCATCGCCTACGGGGCCGCCGCCGCGCCCGTCAGTTTGGTGCGCAGGGCGATGGCTGCGCTTCCGCACGTGGCGTTCGCCAACGTATTCGGCCAGACCGAGACCCTCGGCGCTTATACGACTCTGATGCCCGGCGATCACCGCGATCCCGCCCGCGCGGGATCCGTTGGCCGACCGCTCCCCGGAGTTGAAGTGCGAGTGGTGGACCCCGACACGGGCAACGACGTCGAGGCCGGAACGGTCGGCGAGTTGTGGGTGAACACCACCCAGAACGTCACCGAAGGCTGGCTGCGCACCGGTGACCTCGCCCGCCAGGACTTCGACGGCTACATCTTCCCGAGCGGACGGCTGAGTGACGTGTCCCGCTGGATAGAAGTAGCCGCGTGTCGAGATCGCCGCCAAACGCTCGGCGTTTTCCTGCCTAGAGGTCACCAACCGCAACACCTGCCAGCGCGCCGTGCTGATCAGCCAGCTAGCGATCAAGCTCCCACCGTTGTGATTACTCGCCGCGCACGCGCCCTGGGCCGGCCCTCGGCGATTCTTTGAAGTGCCATCCCGACACCACGCCTGGTGCCCACCGTCTCACCGCGTTGCACCGATGTCCCTACCCTCAACCGGCCCCCCCGAGGTCAGCACCGGATAGGGTACGAGCCCATTCCGCGAGCCAGTCCGCATCGAGCTGAGGTTGAATTCCCGAGTTTCCCGTCAGGCCGGACCCACCCAACAAACCGACAAGCCCCCCTGAAGGGCTAGCGGGAGCCGGAACCGGGGCGATGGTGACGGGGCCGACGATGCCGGCGGAGGTATAGCTCCCGCCGGGGAAGATGGTGACGACCTCGCCGGGGCCGACGGTGAGGGTGCCGCCGTCGAGGCCGACGGAGCCGCCGGAGTCGACGATGAGGGTGCCGGCGTAGTAGACGTTGAGGGTGCCGGCGGGGTAGACGTTGAGGGTGCCGGCGGGGTAGACGGTGAGGGTGCCGCTGTCGGTGACCATGCCGTGGGGGGCGACGACGAGCACGCCGCTGTCGGTGAGGGTGCCGGCGGGGTAGACGGTGAGGGTGCCGCTGTCGGTGAGATCGGAGGTGATGGTGAGGGTGCCGCTGTCGGTGAGGGTGCCGCCGGAGTAGACGGTCAGGTAGCCGCTGTCGGTGAGGGTGCCGCCGGAGTCGACGGAGAGGGTGCCGCCGGAGTAGACGGTCAGGTGGCCGCTGGCGGTGAGAGTGCCGCCGGAGTCGACGGAGAGGGTGCCGCCGGTGTTGACGGTGAGGCTGATGCCGGCGCCGCTGTCGGTGAGGGTGCCACCGGAGTTGACGATGACGGCGCCGCTGTCGGTGAGGGTGCCGTTGGTGCCGACGGTGAGGGTGCCGCTGTCGGTGAGGGTGCCGCCGGAGTCGACGGAGAGGGTGCCGAGGGTGCCGACGGTCAGGGAGCCGCTGTCGGTGAGGGTGCCGCCGGAGTCGACGGTGAGGGTGCCGCCGTAGCCGACGGTGAGGGTGCCGCTGTCGGTGAGGGTGCCGCCGGAGCTGACGGTGAGGGTGCCGGGGGTGCCGCCGAGGGTGCCGACGGTCAGGGAGCCGCTGTTGGTGAGGGTGCCGCCGACGGTGACGGTGCCGGTGTCGGTCAGGGTGCCGCCGGAGCTGACGGTGAGGGTGCCGTTGACGGCGAGGGTGCCGGTGCCGGGGCCGGTGGTGCCGATGGTCAGGTAGCCGCTGTTGGTGAGGGTGCCGCCGACGGTGACGGTGCCGGTGTCGGTCAGGGTGCCGCCGGAGCTGATGGCGAGAGTGCCGCTGTCGGTGATGGTGCCGCCGGAGTCGACGGTGAGGGTGGTGCCGGAGTTGACGGAGACCATGCTGCCGTTGGTGATAACGAGATTGCCGCCGCTCTCGATTGTGGTTCCGCCAGTTGCGGGGGTGTAGTCACCGCCGGCCACGGTGTCGTAGGTGGTGCTGATAGTGGATGGGAGTTGCGGATCGATGTAGGTGGTGCCGTTGATGGTGACGGTGGGGTCGGCGGTCGAGGCCGACTGCTGAGAGGCGGCCGTCGAGCCGAGCTGCTGGGTGGCGGCGGTCGAGGCCGGCTGGTGGGTGGCAGCGGTCGAGGCCGGCTGGTGGGTGGCGGCGGTCAGGCCGGCTGGTGGGTGGCGGCGGTCGCCGGCTGGTGGGTGGCGGCGGGCGCGACCGACTGGGGGTGGCGGGGGTGGCCGGCTGGTGGGAGGCGGCGGGCGCGACCGACTTGGGGGTGGCGGCGGGCGTGGCCGGCTGGTGGGAGGCGGCGGGCGCGGCCGGCTGGTGGAAGGCAGCGGGCGAGGCCGGCTGGTGGAAGGCGGCGGGCGAGGCCAGCTGCTGGGAGGCGGCGGGCATGCTGAGCTGCTGAGAGGCGGCGGGCATGCTGAACTGCTGAGAGGCGGCGGGCGAGGCTGAACTGCTGGGAGGCGGCGGGCATGCTGAACTGCTGAGAGGCGGCGGGCATGCTGAACTGCTGAGAGGCGGCGGGCATGCTGAACTGCTGAGTGGCGGCGGGCATGCTGAACTGCTGAGTGGCGGCGGGCATGCTGAACTGCTGGGTGGCGGCGGGCATGCTGAACTGCTGAGTGGCGGCGGGCATGCTGAGCTGGGTCAGGGATTGGGTGTGGGCGCTGATGGCGTTGCCAGCGGCCTGGCCGACCGCGCTGGCCTGAGCGCCCTGCCCCGCCGGGTTGGTGGTCTGCGGCGGCGGGTTAAACGGGGTCAGGGTGCTCGCGGCCGTCGAAGCACCCGCATAGCCGTACATCGCCGTGGCGTCCTGGGCCCACATCTCCATGTACTGGGCTTCAGTGGCCATAATTGCCGGGGTGTTCTGCCCGAAAAAATTGGTCGCAATCAACGCCATCAACTGCGCCCGGTTGGCCGCGATCACCGGCGGGGGCACCGTCATCGCGAACGCCGCCTCGTAGGCCGCCGCCGCCGCGTAGGCCTGGGCAGCGGTTTGTGCGGCCTGAGCGCCCGTAGCAGCCAGCCACGCCACATAGGGTGCGGCCGCGGCCGCCATCGCCATCGACGACGGGCCAAACCACCGGCCGGTCAGCCCGGAGACCTCCGACGAGTAGCCGCTGGCGGTGGACTCCAGCTGGGCGGCCAGCGCGTCCCAGCCCGCCGCGGCCGCCAGCATCGGCCCCGCCCCAGGACCGGCATACATGCGCCCGGAGTTGACCTCCGGCGACAGCAACCCAAAATCCATGGCGTCTTCGCTTAATTCAGCAGGCGTGAAGTAGCGCGATCCTACCTCCGCTCATGTAACTGCGGAGCGACATCACGCTGAAGGTCCGCTCCTGAACCGGCTCTTCCCGTGAGCACTCATGTAACGGCTTGAAAGTGCCTGGCTCTTGCTGATGTCGTGGGTAATTCCCTTTAGGGCTTACTCAGGGACACCATCAATCGCGGGGGAGAGAAGTTCGGACCGATCGAAGTCGAGGAAGCGCTGCGTTCCCATCCGGCGGTGCGTGACGTCGCGGTCGCCGGGATCGCCGACGAGGAGTTCGGCCAGCGAGTGGGGGCCGCTGTGGTGGCTTGCGCCCCAGTAACACTCGAGGAGCTGCGATCGCACTGTCGCGAGTTGATCGCCTACTTCAAGCTGCCCGAGCGGCTGGCGATCGTCGACAGCATTCCCTACAACTCGACCGGCAAGGTCAACCGCCGCCAGCTCGCCGCGCTGATCGCGGATGACACCTGAAACCGGGGAGTCCCGATGCTGTTTCTTCACGAGACCCACAAAGTGGTCGGCGCGCGGCAGGACGAATTCGAGGCTGCCTACCGCGAGGGCTGGATGCCCACCCTGGCCAAAGCGGACAACGCTCGACTGCTCTGGTACACCAACCACGCCCACGGATCCGGGTTGTCGTACAACGTGGTCACCATCACGGGCATCGCCGACGGCGCAGCCTGGGAGAGTCTCGCGCGCCGAGCCCAGAGCGGTGACCTCCGGCCATGGATGCGCGAACTGGACACCCTGCGCCACGAAGTGACTGGCAAGATCCTGCTGCCGGTCACGTGGTCACCGCTTCAGACAGTAGACCTGGCGACCGTGCCCACCGACGGTGCGACGCACCCTTTGACGCTGTTCATGGAAGACACTGGCTGGCCCTACGCGCCGCTCGACGACTACATCCGCTCCTGGGACGAGATCTACTATCGGCCGCTATCCCAGGCGCCCGCCAAGATGCGGATCCTCGATATCCAGGCCTGTTTCCAGGTCGCGCACGGGAGCAATCGACGACGAGAAGCGATGCTGTGGCAGAAGATTCACGAGTCCAACAACTACGCGGCGCTCGTCCACCTACTGACCAACGAGATTGCTCCCGAGCACCGGGCAGCGGGCAGCTACATGTTCGAGGCCCTGAAGTATCGCGACCAATGGGAAAGCCGCTTGTTGCGGACCTCGGCCTGGTCACCCCTGTACTGACCGCGGTGCCTTCGCCCGGTTCAGGATCTGCGTGGCCTCGCTGACCATATAAGCGACGATGTCAGCGGCGGGACGGACTTGGCGAATGCGCCCCACCCCCTCGCCGACGAGTATGGCGGCCCCTGGCCTTTTTGCCGCGCGCCCGCAACGCCGTGCTGCGCCGCTTCGTCGAGGCAGCCGTGACGAGCGCAGCAGAAATGTAAGCCAACGGGTTTAGGCAAGCGGCGCCAAACCGGAGCGAACCAGGTCCAGACTTGCGGCCACGACTTCGCCGAGGTCGCCGGTACAACCCGTGCGGCCCCAATTCTCAACTGCTGCAACAAGGGCCGCAGCGAGAGCGGAGCCCGCGACCTCGGCGGCCAGGTCGATGTTCGCCAGATCCGGGTTCCGCTTCCTGACGAATTCGGTCAGCACGTGCGCAAACGACGACTGCACCACCCGCAGATGGCTGGCGATCCGGTCAGCACTGATCAGCTCCGCGCGGGCCGTCGCGGCCTGGCGGACCACTTCGAGGTCGTGCGGGAACGCGGCAACACTGGCCAGCACCGCATCGATTAGCGGCTCAGCGGGCGGACGCTGCGCAAGCGCCTCGGCGAGCCATTCCAAGTGCGTCTCGTAATCCTGGAAGAGCACCGCCTCCTTGGTCGGGAAATGCCGGAAGAAGGTTCGTTCGGTGACACCGGCCTCGCGGGCCAGCTCGGTGACGGTCACGTTCGCAAACCCCTTGTGGGCGAAGCTTTTTAACGCGGCTTGACGAAGTGCATCATGCGTCGAGCGTCGGCGTAGCTCATGACGGTTGCTCGGCGCGGTCATCTCACGCCGATCGTATCCCAGCGAAGCTGCGTCAGAACTGACATCTTCCAATTATGTCAGTACTGACATATTCTTGGCACGCGCTAACTAAGGGAGGACCAGGGCCAGGACTATGAGCAAGACGGACTACGACGCAATCGTGGTGGGCGCCGGGCACAACGGGCTGACCGCCGCGGCGATTCTGCAACGCGCGGGCCTGCGCACCGTGTGCCTGGAAGCCAACACCTACGCAGGCGGCATGGCGGCAACAGTCGAATTGATCGATGGCTTCCGGTACGAGATCGCCGGTTCGGTGCAGTTCCCCACGGCAAGCCAGATCACCAAGGAGCTCGGGCTAGACACGCTGCCGACCCTGGAGCCGGAGGTGATGTCGACCAACATCGGGGAGTCCGGTGAAGAGCCGATGATCTTCTATCGCGACCCGCTGCAGCTGATGACCCACCTGGGCGAGAAACACGGCTTCGAGGCCGTTACCGGCATGGCCGAACTGATCGGCTGGAGTCAGGGACCCGCTAAGGCGCTCGGCCGCTTCGACGTCCGCACACCTCCCAAGACCCTCGACGAGATGTATGCCTGTGCAACCAACGACGCCGAGCGTCGAGCGATTCACGAAATGCTGTTCGGCTCCGCGATGGACGTGATCGACCGCTTTTTGCCTGACAAGGAAAAGCATGCGGTCATGCGTGGGATGCTGGCGTTTCTGGCTGTCAACTCCACCTACCGCGGACCCTATACACCGGGCAGTGCCACCTGCTTGGCGTTCGCCCTCGCGGTGCCCAACGACAGCACCGCGATGATGACCAAACTCAAAGGCGGCATCGGCGCTCTCACCGAGCATCTTCGTGAACTGTTCGTCGCCCACGGCGGCGAGATGCGATTTCGTACCAGAGTCGAGCAGATTCTGATCGACCACGATGCGGCGACGGGTGTGCGGCTACGTGACGGCTCGATGATCTCGGCGCCGATCGTGGTTTCCAACCTGGCGCCGGACGTCACGCTCAACGAGCTCATCGCACCCGAACACATTCCTGCAGAACTGGCCTCGCGTGTCTCCGGTCGCGATCACCGCGCTTCTTTCGTGCAAATCCATTTCGCCCTTGACGGGCTTCCCGAATTCGCCCCGCCCTACGAGTTTTTGAACGAGGCGGGAATGCAACAGTCAGTCGGCATTTTCGGTTCTCCGGAAGAGCAACAGCTGCAATGGGAAAACTGCCGGCGGGGCATTGTCCCCGACAACCCGTCAATGGGTCTGCAGATTCCCTCCGTTCACGATCCGAGCATGGCGCCGCCGGGTAAACACGCCGCAAGTGCGTTCGCCTACGCCTTCCCGGTCGAAGTCAGCCGCGAGCAGCATGGTCGACTCAAAAACGTGATGGCGCAGCGTGTTATCGACAAGATCACCAGGTTTGCCCCCAACTTCAAGGACATCGTGATACGCCACATCACGTTCGCGCCCTATCACATGCAGACCATGTTCGCGGCCCCCGCCGGCGACTTCTGCCACGGCCTGCTGCACCCGGATCTGATGGGACCGAATCGCCCTGGGCCCAAGGGCTTCCTGGACCTTCCGATTCCGATCGACGGCCTCTATCTCGGCGGAGCCGGATGCCATGGCGGCCCTGGCATTACATTCACTCCCGGCTATAACGCCGCCTATCAGGCATTAGACGACGCGTCGTAAGTGCTGCGTCAGCCTCCGAATGTTCCGGTGAGCTGCGTCTGTGCGGTCGCAGCCCCCGCTATTGTCTGCGCCGCTGGCACGCCGGCCAGTCCGCCGGGGAGCTCGTACGTGTTGGGAAGCTGATAGAGGGTAAACCGGTAGTGGTGTGTCCCGGAGCCCGCAGGCGGGCAGGGCCCGGTGTACCCGGGTTGACCGGCCGAGTTCGGCAGGCTGGTTCCCCCACCCGGGGTCTGACCATCGCCGGTGCTGCCGGAACCGAACGGGATCCCGGTCACGATCCAATGGACATACAGTCCGCCGACAGCGTCCGGGTCGTCGACAACGAGTGCTGCCCCCAATGGCGCCGACCACGTCAACGGCGGCGCGATGTTGGCGCCCTTACATGTGTATTGCACCGGTATCGGCGCACCGTTGGCGAATGCGGGGCTTGTGATTATCAATGGCCCGCCGGCAGGCGCTGCTGGGATAGTCCGACCGACGGTCGTCACTTTCGGCGCGAGTGGCGCCGTCATTCGACTGCCACCGTGGCCACCGCAGCCAACCTGCGCCACCACCAGTGCCAGACCCGCGCCGGTAAATGCGATTCGCTGAAGTGTGCTCGCCATTGTCGATTTCATAAAGAAAGTGTCGCTGACTGCGGTCCGAGAACAAAGAGTTCAGCGACGCTTCCGCGGACGGGCGCAGGGCCAATCGGCTACTTGCCGCGCTTCTTGACTTCCAGCACCCGCTTGCGCAGTCCCCGCGTGGCCGTCTCCATCAGACTTTTCGCCCCCTGCCTGACCAGGAATCCCGGAACCGGCATCAGGAGGTCTATGGTGAGCTCGAAACGGACCCGGGTGGAATCCCCTTCAGGCGTCAGCGTGTAGCGACCCTCCTGCGCGCGTTGCTGTTTGGCACTGATCAGCGTCCAGCTCACGCCGTCGTCGTGAACGGTATACGCCAACTCCTGCTCATCGCTGACGCCCACGAGTTTGACCACCTGCCGAGATTTGCTTGGGCGGCCCTGGTCGTCCCGCTCGAGGACTTCGACCTTTCGATGAACCGAAGACCACTCGGTCAAGGACTCGAGGTTCAACAGCACATCCAGGATCTCGTCGGGTGTCGCTTCGATGACGACCTCGCGGGACTCGGTGATAGCCATGCCCACAACATAGCCAGTGCGGGGACGCGAGAAACTATTTTTTTCGAGGCCGGCAGCGGCACGAAGGCAGACAGTGGCCTCACGGCACGAGCACGACCTTGCCGATGTTCTCCCGTGCTGCCAAAATCCGGTGCGCCCTGGGCGCTTCGGCGAACGGCACAGCCGCGTGAACGATCGGGGAGATGGTGCCGTCGTGCAGCGCCTTGGTCAGCGGAGTGATCCAGGGTTCGAGCGTGCCGCGATCGTCCCACAGCCGCAACATGTTCAGTCCGATCACGGCTTTGGAGTCCTCGAGTTGGGTGAGCAGATTGAAGCCGCGCAGCATCGACAATGCGTGCGGGGCGACCTTGCGCAGCGAGCGTTTCTCGCCCTGCTGCATCGCCGAAACGCCATAGGCGACAAGCCTTCCGCCGGGGCGCAGCAAATCGTAAGACCGCCGCAGCGACGTTCCGCCGAGCGCGTCGAGCACCAGATCATACGGGCCGACGCCGTGCCACCAGCCGTCGCGGCGGTAGTCAATTGCGCGGTCCACACCCAACTCGACCAGCCTCTGGTGCTTTCCGGGCGACGCGGTGCCGTGCACCTCGGCCCCGGCTGCTTTGGCGAACTGGATGGCCGCTATCCCAACACCACCGGCCGCGGCGTGTACCAACACCCGCTCGCCGGCTCGCAGCGACCCGTAGCCGTGCAGCGCCGCCCATGCGGTCGCGTAGTTGACGGGGACTGCGGCGCCTTGTTCGAAGCTCAGCGCATCCGGGAGCACTACGCAATCGCGCGCTACCACGTTGACGATTTCGGCGTAGCCACCGAATCGTGTACCGGCCAGCACCCGTTCGCCGACGCGGTTCGGGTTGACACCATCGCCGACGGCCTCGACCGTCCCGGCGACTTCGTAGCCGACCACCGCCGGAAGTTTCGGTGCGTCCGGATACAGGCCGACCCGGGCGAGGTGATCGGCGAAGTTCACCCCCGCCGCGCGCACGGCAACCCGTAGCTCGCCTGGGCCCGGCGGGGGCGGATCCGGCCGCTGCTGCACCTGCAAGACCGATGGATCGCCATGCTTGGTGATGACGACTGCGCGCATCGTGAATTCCTCCTAGTCGGAGCTCGTCGGCCGGACGGGGCGCGGGCGTGCTAGCAACCGGCCTGAGCAGCAACCGCGGCAAGGCGGGGGAGAACAGCGTCGCGCCACCCGGACCCCATGCGCTGGAAGGCCTCGGCCATTCGTTTGTCGTCCAGGTCAAAGCCGCTGTGCTCCAAGAACACTCGGGTACCGGTCCCTTCCGCTTCAAGGCGCCAGGCCAGCGTCCAGGCAGGCGTGAAGGTATAGACGAAGCGGTGCGGCGGATCGACCTCGAGCACCTTGCAAGGTTGCTTGCCATAACCTGGCATGTCGAGGGTGAATTGATGGCCGACCACCGCAGCCACCTTTCCCTCGGCCCACCACAGTCGCATTAGATCGGGCTCGGTCAGCAACCGCCACACCTTCGCCGGTGGCGCCGCCACGAATTGATCTACCCGGATCGCCGCAGGCATTGACGTTTCAGTCATTCCAACTCCTCGGCTGCCTCGGCGAGTTTGGTCAATCGTGCACGCCAGAACTTCTCGAACGGATGTAGCCACTCACCCAGCTGCGCCAGTGGTTCTGCGGTCAGGCGGTAGATGCGATGGCGGCCCTGCGGCTGGTCGGCCACCAGCCCGGCTTCACGGAGCACTTTGAGGTGCTCGGCGACTGCGGGGCGACTGAGCTCGAACCGCTCGCTGAGTTCCCCCGCTGACAGTGGTTGCCGGGAGAGAATCTCCAGCAGTTCCCGCCGCACCGGGTTCGCCAGCGCGAGAAAGACGCGGTCGGTGCTAGCCACGACCAGCACTATATGTCGGAAATATCCGACATGTCAACTATTTCCGACGCATGCCGCTGATGCCGGTGTCGCGCGGTGCGGCTACCTTCCTTTTTGTGCATTTCGCCTGGGAACGGTTGACCGGAAGCGTGCATCGCTGTCGGCTACCGTTCTGCGATGTCACGATCGGACTGGTGCGGGGCCGTACCGGAGCACTGCTCGTCGACACCGGTACCACGCTCGCCGAAGCAGCTGCGATCGACGCCGACGTCCGGCAGCTTGCTGGACGTCCGGTCAGTCATATTGTCTTGACGCACAAGCACTTCGACCATGTCTTGGGTTCTTCGCTGTTCACCGAAGCGGATATCTACTGCGCGCCCGAGGTTGTCGAATACCTCTCGTCGGCGACCGGCCAAATTCGCGACGACGCGTTGCATTACGGCGCCGACGCCGCGGAGATAGACCGCGCGATTGCGGCCTTGCGGCGCCCGCACCACGGGATCTACGACGCCGTCATCGACCTCGGCGACCGCACCGTAACGATCGCCTACTTGGGCCGTGGCCACACCACGTCGGACTTAGTGGTGGTGGCTCCCGGGACGGACGACGACGACCGGGTCGTGGTGTTCACCGGTGATCTGGTCGAGGAGTCCGCTGATCCTGCAATCGACGCCGACTCCGATGTGGTGGCCTGGCCGGCAACCCTCGATCGGCTACTCGCGGTCGGTGGGCCCGAAGCCATCTATGTCCCGGGCCACGGGAACATCGTTGACGCGGAGTTCATCCGTCGCCAGCGGGATTGGTTGAGCCGACGTGCGGTCGTCGACCCCAGCTAAGCACGGCGATGCCGTATGCGGCTGCGATCCAGACCTCGTTCATGTATCGAAAAGCATTGCATCGCAAGCCCTTGAAGTCGTGGGATAACGCTGCGAGCCGCGGCTCACCACACCGGGTCCGGATGGCAGACCGCCCGCGCCCTCGTAAAACGACAGCTCTGGGCGATGGGTTCTGCCCGCCGACGGTCAGACCGCGGCCGGTCCCAGCGGTCGATAGCTCTCGGAGTACGGCATGTGACAACAGTTTTGGTTCGGGTCTTTTGACCCCTGATTGAACTGTCATCCCCAGGGATAGACTCTCGTTCAGCGGAATCGTGCTGAAGAGGAGCGTAAGCCCATGGCCATCATTGACACGGACACCGAGGTCCGGACACCGTTCGAAGACGACGTCGCCGCCACGCAGCGATACTTCGACGGCTCGCGCTTTGCGCGGCATTACTCGCCTCTACACGGCCCGCCAAGTGGTAGAGCAGCGCGGCACCATCCCCACCGACTACACCGTGGCACGAGACGCGGCGGCGGCTTTCTATGACCGGCTGCGCGAGCTGTTCGCCGCGAAAAAGAGCATCACGACGTTCGGCCCCTACTCGCCCGGGCAGGCAGTGAGCATGAAGCGGATGGGCATCGAGGGGATCTATCTCGGGGGCTGGGCAACCTCGGCTAAGGGCTCCACCACCGAAGATCCCGGGCCCGACCTCGCCAGCTATCCGCTAAGCCAGGTGCCCGACGACGCCGCGGTCTTGGTGCGCGCCCTGCTCACCGCCGACCGCAATCAGCAGTACCAGCGCCTGCACATGAGTGAGCGGAAGCGCGCTACGACACCTGCTTATGACTACCGCCCGTTCATCATTGCTGATGCGGACACCGGCCACGGCGGTGACCCGCACGTGCGCAACCTGATCCGCCGCTTCGTCGAGGTCGGCGTCCCGGGCTACCACATCGAGGACCAGCGCCCGGGCACCAAGAAGTGCGGCCATCAGGGCGGCAAGGTTCTGGTGCCGTCGGACGAACAGATCAAACGCCTCAATGCCGCGCGCTTCCAGCTCGACATCATGCGGGTGCCCGGCATCATCGTCGCCCGCACGGACGCCGAGGCGGCCAACCTGATCGACAGCCGCGCCGACGAGCGCGATCAGCCGTTCCTGCTCGGCGTCACCAACCTCGACATTCCTCCATATAAGGCCTGCTTCCTGGCACTGGTGCGACGTTTTTACGAACTCGGGGTCAAGGAACTGAACGGCCACCTGCTGTACTCGATTGCCGACGGCGAGTACGCCGCCGCCGGCGCGTGGCTTGAGCGCCAAGGCATCCTTGGTCTGGTCTCCGAAGCTGTGAATCATTGGCGGGAGGACGGGAAGAATTCGATCGACGATCTCTTTGACCAGGTCGAGTCGCGGTTCGTGGCCGCGTGGGAGGACGACGCCGGGCTGATGACCTACGGCGAAGCCGTGGCGGAGGTGCTCGAATTCGGCGAAAGCGAGGACGAGCCAATCGGCATGAGCCCCGAGGAGTGGCGCCGGTTCGCCGCGCGTGCGTCGCTCTACGCCGCCCGGGAAAAGGCGAAGCAGTCGGGCGTCGACCCCGGGTGGGACTGCGAGCTGGCGAAGACCCCCGAGGGCTACTACCAGATCCGCGGCGGCATACCGTATGCGATCGCCAAGTCGCTCGCCGCTGCACCGTTCGCCGACATCCTGTGGATGGAGACCAAGACCGCGGATCTCGCCGATGCCCGGCAGTTCGCCGAGGCGATCCATGCCGAGTTCCCCGACCAGATGCTGGCCTACAACCTCTCGCCGTCGTTCAACTGGGACACCACCGGCATGACCGACGACGAGATGAAGCAGTTCCCCGAGGAACTCGGCAAGATGGGCTTCGTCTTCAACTTCATCACCTACGGCGGACACCAGATCGACGGCGTCGCCGCCGAGGAGTTCGCTACCGCCCTCAAGCAGGACGGCATGCTGGCGCTGGCTCGTTTGCAGCGCAAGATGCGCCTGGTCGAGTCTCCCTACCGCACTCCGCAAACCCTGGTCGGCGGGCCGCGCAGCGATGCCGCGCTGACCGCATCGTCGGGCCGCACGGCGACCACCAAGTCCATGGGCGAAGGTTCCACCCAGCACCAGCATCTCGTGCAGACCGAGGTGCCAAAGAAGCTGCTGGAGGACTGGCTGGCGATGTGGAGCGAGTACTACCAGCTTCCGGAGAAGCTGCGCGTACAGCTGCGACCGCGACGCGCCGGCTCGGACGTACTCGAACTCGGCATCTACGGCGACGGCGCGGATCAGCTCGCCAACGTGATCGTCGATCCCATCAAAGACCGGCACGGCCGCAGCATCCTGACGGTGCGTGACCAGAACACCTTTGCCGAGAAGCTACGTCAAAAGCGCCTGATGACGTTGATCCACCTCTGGCTGGTGCACCGCTTCAAGGCCGACGCGGTGTATTACGTCACCCCCACCGAGGACAACGTCTATCAGACCGAGAAGATGAAGTCCCATGGCATCTTCAGCGAGGTGTATCAAGAGGTGGGCGAGATCATCGTCGCCGAGGTGAACAAGCCGCGCATCGCCGAGCTGCTCAAGCCCGACCGGGTGGCGCTGCGGAAGCTGATCACCAAGGAAGGCTAGGGAGCGGCTCGCCTGCGGTCCGGCCCATCACGCGGTGAGGGAAGCTGCTAGCGGATTGCACCGATAACAGCGCCCGCATAAGCCAAGGCGCCGCCAATTCGAGCTTCGGGCAATCTCTTGGGTGCCCGTTTTTGGCGCCCTGGTCTCGGAATGCGCCACACGCGGGTGGTGCACGTACCTGATATCGGTTCGTCGACGCGCGTTTGACCAGTCTTCATCACCAGATAGCGCAGGCTGCCCAAACTTTCCCTTGTAAAACAATTGCATAGGTGTATGATTTTGCTTGTAACAAACGCGCATTAGATGTAACAAACGCGTTGGAGCGGGAAGGAGAGGCTGATGAAGGCGCAAATTAAGATGGCGATTGCCGTGTTCGGCGGCGCGGCCGCGGTTGTTTTGGCGGTCGGTTTTGGCGGGGTTGGCGTTAGCCCGATGGGCGGCGCGTCGACAGCGCCGACGCACCCGTCGTCCAGCGTCACGCCAGCGCGGCCCGAGACAGCCGCTCCCGGCGTTCACATCGCTACCCTCACTGGCTGCGTTGCCGGCCTCGACTGCTAGGCCCACAGCACACGGGCGGATCTTGCCAGACCCGCCCTGTGAGCAATCACTTTTCGCCGATGGCCCATCCACGCCCGAGTGATGGGCCATCGGCATTTCCGTTCGACTTCAGTCCCCGCCGTCAGATCTCGTTTGCACAGGCGCACCCCGGGGTAAGGACAAGTGGTCTGCATGCAAGTGGTGCGAGTGGAGATTGGGGATTCTGATGAGATCTGGCGCTAGGACCGCGGTCGCGCTCTTCGGCGGTGCAGCCATGCTTGTGTTAGCGGTCGGATGTGGTGGTGGCGGTACTAAAGGGCCAAGCAGCACCACCACGCCAACGACGACCACTCCCTCGTCCAGCGTGACGCCTGCTCCATCCACAACACCAGGCGCTCCCGGGGGAGGCGACGGCGTCCCGGGCGGCCCCACTGGTGGTGGCGGGCCTAACGGCGGCGGCGGCAGCATTCCGGGTGGTCCGACCGGCGGCGGCGGCCCAGGCGGCGGGGGCGGCAGCATCCCCGGCGTTGGTGGTGGCAGCGGCGGACCGGGTGGCGGCGGCGGTTGCGTCGGCAACGTCTGCGGCGGCTACTGATCGCCCAATTTCGTTGAGCCTGCTGTAAAGCGCTGACAACGAAGGCTTGCTCCCTAGTCGGAGGGGCCGGGCTTACCTGGCCCCACCGGCTGAGCAGGAAAATGAGATCGGCATCGAGCGTCTTCCCATCGTGGCCTAGGGCCGAGCATCAGATTCGAGTTATGGTTCTCCGCAACTCGAATGCAAGGGGACCTCAATGGCGAAACTCAGGTTTGGATACTTCATCGCCCCATTCCATCGGGCGGGCACAAATCCGACGCTCGCATTGCAACGCGACCTCGAGTTCATCGAGCACCTCGACGCCCTCGGCTTCGACGAAGTGTGGTTGGGCGAGCACCACTCGGCCGGCAGCGAAATCATCAGCTCCCCGGAGGTTTTCATCGCCGCCGCTGCCGAGCGCGCTAAGCGGATCCGGTTTGGAACCGGGGTCATTTCGCTCGCATACCACAACCCACTCTGGGTCGCCGACCGGTTAATGCTGCTGGACCACCTCACCCATGGCCGCGTGATCGGCGGGTTCGGCCCGGGCTCACTGCCCACCGACTCCGCGATGATTGGGCTCAATCCGACTGACACGCGCGAGCTCCTGGAAACCAACCTTGACATCGTCGTCCGCCTGCTGGCCGGGGAAACGGTGACGGCCAAGACCCCCACGCACGAGCTGTTCGACGCCCGCTTGCAGCTTGCCCCGTACTCCGACGGAGGAATCCCGCTGGCCGTCGCCGCCGTCGCATCGCCGACCGGCGCCCGGCTGGCCGGCAAGCACGGCATCGGCCTGCTATCCATCGGTGCGACGCTGACGATCGAAGGCTTCGACGCGCTCGCCTACCACTGGGGCATCGTCGGAGAGCGCGCGGCGGCCTTCGGCACGCAGGTCGACCGCAAGAACTGGAGCCTGGTCGGGCCGTTCCATATCGCCGAGACCGACGAGCAGGCACGCGCCGACGTGAAGTTCGGCATCGAGCCGTGGTTCCGGTATTTCCAGAAGGTCGCCGCGTTCCCGCAGATGACCATGCCGGGAGATCAGCTCGACGAGATGATCGACATCATCAACGACAACGGCGCAGGTGTTATCGGCACACCGGAGCGGGCGCGGGCCCAGGTGCAGCGGATGTGGGATCAATCCGGCGGGTTCGGCTGCATGCTGCAGATGGGCCACGAGTGGGCCAATCCGGCCGCAACCAAGCGGTCCGCCGAATTGTTCGCCGCTGAAGTGATGCCACATTTTCAGGGGCTGGCGCAACCGACACTGGATGCGGCCGCGCGCGCCGGCCAGGTGCGAGAAAGCCTTGCGCAGTCGCAACTGCAGGCCGTGGAGCACATGACCAAGAAGTATGAAAGCGAGAAACGTCCTACTAACACCGTTTGACCTGGTGTTTTACTGAGCGTCCCGCGTAAATATCCTTACGTAGCGCCGATTCACGGCAAACCATTAGCCCTCTGACAA
Source organism: uncultured Actinomycetota bacterium (assembly GCA_963730415.1). Classification (GTDB taxonomy): domain Bacteria; phylum Actinomycetota; class Actinomycetes; order Mycobacteriales; family Mycobacteriaceae; genus Mycobacterium. The sequence goes on from CAVSSC010000043.1 coordinate 315,727, forward strand.
GAGCCTCAGAAGGGAGCATGTTAACTATGTCCGTCGGCCGACGAGCTGGACCGGCTGACCGGGGAGCCACCTACGGCGTGTCTGTTCGCGATATTGCAGAACTCCTCGAAATCACACCGACGTAGAAATCCGAAAATGCGCCAAATCTCTAGGACCGAATGAAAGGGGCAACAAAATGAGTTCGACCAACGTGACCGTGAGGCGCGATGAGGAGGGGAAGGTACACGCTCACTGGGTCGGCTCAGTGACCTTCGATCCGAGCGTCTATGGCGACCCCCCGTCGTTTCATTCGCTGATCAATGAGTGCGTGGAGAACTTCACAAGGCAATTGCAGGCGGAGATATGTTCGGAGATCAACGCGAACTTTAAGAGGTTTAGGCCAAGGGTGAAGTCCGCTAAGCTACCTGGACCCGTCAAACAACTCCGAATCGTTTCGCCGGCGCCGCGGCATCAGCCTCCTCTAGGGTGCGGTACATCCCGGCCACCAGTACACCCCACGCACCCCACAACCAAGAAATACCAGGACGAACTCAATTCGAAGTAGCGGCTCAAATGCCGAACCACGGCGCGAGCACGCCACGCAGTCCGCGTAATTCGTCGGTATCGGGCGTGGCTGCCGACGTTGCCCACGCCACATAACCATCCGGACGCACCAGCAGAGCCGTAGCCGCCACGTCCCGACGGGCCGTCCGGCGGCGACGGTGAGCTGGTCGGCGACGTCGGACCAGCGGCCGCGACCACGCCGCCCTCGGTGAGATCGACAAGCAGTGGCCGTCCATCGCGGGCGAGCTCCGCAACGCGTCGCGATCCGCTGGCAGTCAGCCACAGGCGAAGTCGGGCACCCAGTGCCCGACGAGTGGATGGGCATCGGGCGTCTGTCGGCGTAACGGTTTTCGGCCCCGGATATCAGGTCGCTGAGGCGGCGGACGACGTCGGGATCGGTGACCAACTCGGAGAAGAGTTCGCGCAGCGCTGTAACTTCGGGCCCGGGCCGGACGAGAGCCAGCTGGGCACGGCTGTGCATGATGACCCGCTCGGCGGCGGGCCGGCGCTCGGCCTCGTAGGTGGCAAGCAGAGCTGGGATCGACGCGTCCGTGCAGGACGGCCGCCAGCTTCCAGCCAAGGTTCACCGCGTCCTGCAAACCCAGGTTGAGTCCGGGTCCGCCCATGGGGGAGTGGACGTGCGCGGCGTCGCCGACCAGGAGCACCCGGCCCAGCTGGTACCGGGACGCGATCCGTCGAGTTGATGCCGGAGAATCGACGCAGATCAAGCGGCGTGTCAGCGACGCCGGCCGCAACGGCACCTCGGCGCCGAGGACGCGCTTGGGCGCTGGCCTCCAGTTCGGCCAGGCTCATGGGCTGGTTCGTCGACGTTGCGGTCGACCGGGCTGCTTCGCGAGCCGTGCTGTCCAGTTCGAAGACGATCACCGCCGCCCGGCCCCCAAGCGCACCGTAGGCGAAGACGCCCCGCTCAGCTCGATAGAACTGCAGGGGCGGGACGCGGCCAAACCCGGGTATGTCCAGCCGCGCCGCTGACCGGATCGATCCATTCGGCCGGCGGCAGCACGTCGAATCCCATCCGGGCGACCAGCGTCATACGACGTCATCCCGGGAAAATCGATACCGGCCAACTTGCGGGTCATGCTGGTGCCGCCGTCGGCGCCGACGAGGTACTTGGCCCTCAGATCGTAGGGGCCGTCGGGGCCAGTGACATGGACCGTGACGCCGTCGGCGTCCTGGTCGAAGCCGGTGAGCGCTGACTCCAACGGATGTCTACGTCGTGTTGGCCGGCCCGCTCCGCGAGTACCTGAAAAAGCTTGGGTTGCTGACGGGAAGCAGGAACACTGCGGATCCGGCACCAGCGTGAGATCCAACGGGAAGGCCGCAAACATTGCGCGCGGGGTTGAGCTGAGGCGGCTCGTCCGTACCCGCGAGCGTGCTGTACAGGCCGCGATGGTCCAGGATCCGAACCCCTTGGCCGATAATGCCATTGGCGCGCGGCCGCTGGATTGGGACCCGGCATCGGATCCAACACCACGGGCCGGATCCCGGCCAATCCCAGTTCGCCGGCCAGCATCAGCCCGTTCGGGCCAGCGCCCGCGATGACGACGTCAATCACTTAGCAAGCTTAGGAGTACGGGCTGGGGCCGCCAAGCGTCAGATCGACTACGAGATTTCATATTCGAGCGATAGCAGCTTCTCAGCCTGCAGCTAGAAACCAGGCGCAAACATGAAGGATGACCACCACCACCTCTCACCAGTGCAAGAGATCAATGCGGCCGCCGCGCGGCGTCGGCAATTACGAATGATGCAAATGATTTTCGCCGGGGCCGCGGCAATCGCAATGTTCGCGCTGTTCGACGCTGCGCGGCCCGATACAACAGGATACCGAGCTCGCTTCGGGATCGGTGCGCCTGCGGACAGGTGACTTACCGGCGGCGGCCAGCGGTCCGCTAGGCCAGCAATTCCCTCAAACGCCACCGACCTTTCCGGCGGCGGTGGCTTCGCCGCCGATGACGACAATGATCAAGCTCAACAACAGGAACAGCAGGCCCTGCAGCAGATGCAACAGTCCGAGCAGCAGGCCGAAGAACAAAACGAACAGGCCGAGCAGCAGTTTAAGAAGGCATGCAGCAGCAGGCTCAAATGGACGAGCAACAGGCCAACCAATAGTCCTGGATCGAAGCGTGGCGGCCGCGTGGTGCGGCCGTCACGCGGCTCAGCAACCAGCCGTAGCAGAATCAAGGGATGCCCCAAGACAGCGCTGATTCATTGGCCGGCTTGCTGGCGGATCAGCGTACCTTCTACCGGGCGCGGGCTCCCGAATACGACCATTGGTGGCAGCGGCGTGGCCGCTACGATGACGGCCCCGAGGACACTGCGGAGTGGGACCGGCAAGTCCACCGGGTGATGCAAGCCGTTGACATGTTCGGTCCGGTCGGCGACGTCCTGGAGCTGGCGGGTGGCACCGGATGGTGGAGCCAGCGTCTTGCCCAGACGGCCAGAACGCTTACCGTGCTCGATTCGTCCCAGGAGACACTGCGCATCAACCGGGAACGGGTTGACCGACCCGACGTGATCATCATGGTGGCCGACATCTTCGGCTGGCGCCCGGACCGTCGCTACGACACGGTGTTCTTCTCATTCTGGCTATCGCACGTGCCTCGGCGTCTGTTCGAGAACTTCTGGGCGCTAGTGGGCTCGTGCCTGCGGCCCGATGGACAGGCATTTCTGATCGACAACCGTCGCGATCCCACCCGCACGGCCCAAGATCCCTACATCGTCGACGAGTCCGACGATGTCCAAAGACGCCGGCTCAGCGACGGCTCCGAGCATCGAGTTGTCAAGGTGTTCTACGAGCCTGACGAACTCGCCGAGCGCCTACAGCAGCTGGGCTGGGTCGCCGATCTGGCGGGGACATCGCGGTTCATCTACGGATCTGCCGCACCGAAAACCTTTGATTCTCCGGCTAAACCGCTAGCGTCCACCGCTCGACTCGCGCTCGGCCGCCTTCACCAGCCGACCGGCAAAAAACCGGACCGCCCCTCCCAGCGCGGCCCGCATCAGCGGACCCGTCCCGGGAACTCCCTCGGTAAACGAGCCAGTCCAGCGGATGTCGGTACCGCCTGCCGAATTCGGCGTAAAAACCACCTCGCCGAAGTAGTCCTTCGCTGGGCTCGGGGGCCCGACCAGCTTGTAGGCGTGGCGGCGATCCTGCTCATACTCGACGGTTTCCTCCTGTACCAGCAAAGGCCACATTCCCACCTTGCGAACAGCCCCGACCCCGCCTGGCGCCGGGTCACCCTGCCGCGCCCAACTCGACTGAAGAACGATTGGCTTGGCCCACTTCGACCAGTTGGCGCCGTCAGCCACGAGCCGGAATAGCGTCGCGGCAGGCGCGGTACTGGTACGGGTGATCTCGAAGGAAAACTTCCGGCCCGACATGCCCAACTCCTGGTGAAAACAGCCAAACGACCCTGGATAGCACTCGCGCGTAGGCTACCGCTCGAGCTGTGCGTCTACCGGGTTGGGTTGGTTGGGCAGGCGCCACCACGGCCCGTGGCCAATGGCCTTATCGAAGAGTACAAACAAAACGACGCCATTGGCAACAAAATTAAGGACTGACTAAAAGATTTTTATGACTAGATAGCAGAGGGTAATCATCACTGTATGGCGAAAGGCTGTTTAGAGAGAGTGGCCTACCGTCGGCGTGCAAGGTGCTGCGACACGTTTCGCAGGAGCCATCGAGCTTTGCGCAGTGTGTCGAAATAGTGAAAAATGATCACGATCGTTGGTCGCAGAACTACTTACAATCAGCGAATGCGACGGCCACTGTTGCTTTTTGCCGTCATGCTGTTGCTCGGCGGCTGCGGCGGTGGCCACGACGCTACGCGCGCCACCTCCGCTGCAGACCACGCCAACGCCAAAGTCCGCAGCCAGAACGTGCTCGACGACGCTATCGACGCCGGTGCGCCGGGATGCTCCGCTGCGGTAGGTGTCAACGGGAAAGTTGTCTGGACAGGGGTTCGCGGCGTTGCGGACATGTCCACTGGCAGCGCGATCACCACACACACCGTTTTCGACATAGCCTCGGTATCCAAGCAATTCACCGCGAGCGCGCTCCTGCTGCTAGTCGACGCGGGCAAGCTAACGCTCGACGACCCGCTGTCCCGACACGTGTCTGAGCTGCCAGTGTGGGCTAGCACCGTCACCGTCGGGCAGCTGATGCATCAGACAAGCGGAATCCCCGAGTACGTCGGCCTGCTCGAGGCGCAGGGGTTTCAGCTCAGCGACCGCACGACCGAGGAGCTGGTCGCGTCCATCCGCCGGTGTAAATGACGACGGACGTAGGTTCCTTCAAGAGCTACCAACTCAACGAAGGAAGGACTACGCCCGTGCCAACACGAGTATCACCCACCGACCGGATCCGTGGCGAGATCGACGCCTTGTTCGACGGCCCGCGAGAGTTATCAGAGATCATCGAGGAGGTCGCGCGCCTCGGTGCGCGGTTGATCATCCAGACCGCGGTCGAGGCTGAGGTCGAGATGTTCTTGGGCCGCGCTCGCTACCAGCGCGCCGTGGACTGCCCGGACGCCCGACCGGGAAGCCGCAACGGCTTCTGCCAGACCACTATCAAGACGACGGCCGGGCCGGTGACCGTGGCACGGCCCAAGCTGCGCGGCACCGCCGAGGCGTTCGCCAGCCAGTTGTTCGGCAAGGGCATCACCAAGTCCAATGCGCTGGAGACGCTGGTCATCGCCGGGTTCGTGCGCGGACTGTCGGTCCGCGACGTGGAGAACACCCTCGCCGACGCCCTCGGTGCTGAAGCGGCGCTGTCGAAGTCGACGGTCTCGCGGGTTTGCCAAGCCATCGCCGAGGAGTTCGAACGATGGTCGAACCGGCGACTGGACGACCTCGAGCTGGACTACCTGTTCCTGGACGCCAGCATGTTCAAGATGCATGCCGGTGCCCGCGCCGAGCCGGTGCTCGCGGCGTGGGGCATCACCACCACCGGCGCCCCGGTGTTCGTCGCGCTCGCGGCCGGCGGCAGCGAGTCGACCGACGCCTGGGGCGACTTCCTCGACGAACTGCGGGCGCGTGGGCTGCGCCCGCCGCTGCTGGTCATCTCCGACGGCGCCGCCGGGCTGATCAACGCTGCCGAGACCGCACTGCCCCGCTCGCTGCGACAGCGTTGCCTTATTCACCGATGCCGGAACTTGCTCGCGAAGGTGCCCGCCGAGGCGCAGACCGAAATCCGCGACGCCTACTGGGCGATCTTCGACACCGACGAGCTGACCGCCGCCGCAACGACGCCCGGACCCGAACTCGTCGCGGCCGTGCAACGCCGCATCGACGCCTTCGCCGACACCTACAACCGGGCGTTCCCCTCGGCGGTCAAGTGCCTGCTGTCCGACCGCGAGCAGCTGACCAGCTACCTGCGCTTCCCGCTCGAGCACCACCGCCGGATCCGGCACTCCAACTTCATCGAACGCACCTTCGGCGAGACCCGCCGCAGAGTCAAGGTAATCGGCCGGCTACCCGGCGAAGCGTCGTGTCTCAACCTCGTCTGGGCGGTCCTCGACCGTGCCTCTCGCGGCTGGCGCGGCATGGCCATGCCCCCCACCGGCACCCGGCTGCTCGCCGACCTGCGCCATCAGCTGTTCGACCCACCGACTCAGCTCCGCCAACCCACGACCGGCCCCAACGCCGCAACGCCGGAAAGTGTCGGAGCCGTCGCCTAACATCTCAACCAGGAACCGAAGCCGTGCGGTCATTTACACCGAGCCTGGGACGCAACCCAAGCCCTGCAGGCGTTGGTCGCGGTGCCGAAGCTGGAGTTCCAACCCGGTTCCCGATTTGAGTACTCCAACTCCAACTACCTGCTGCTCGGCGAGATTGTCCACCGCACATCGCAGGAACCACTGCCGCAATTCCTAACCGAACAAATCTTCCGTCCCCTCGATCTGGCCATGGTCGTCGATCCAACCGGACCGATTCCCGACAAGGCCATCGCGTATGAGAAGGGCAGCGGCGACTACCGCGCAACCAAGCCTGGCTGGGAGCAGATCGGCGACGGCGGCATCCAGACCACGCCCAGCCAACTCGTCTATTGGGCGGACAATTACCGAACCGGCCGCGTAGGCGGTCCCAAACTGCTCACTGCACAACTGGCCGGGGCAGTGCCAACCGAACCGGGCGGGGGCGACAGTTATGGCGCCGGAATCTACTTGCTGGCTAACGGCGCGCTCGATCACGATGGCGCCTGGGGCGGATTCGTCACAGCATTCCGCGTCAGCAAGGACCGAACGACGTCCCTGGCCATCAGCTGCAATACCGACAAGCAGGACCCGGAAGCCCTCGCCGACTCACTTGGGAAACTCTGGATGTAGCCGGAATTCGCTATGGCGCACAACGGTTCTGGGCAGGATCGGAGCCGCGAAACTACACCAACTCGTAGACCACTAACCACACGAGCGCGGCCGCCGCGAGTAGCAGGGCGGTCAAGATTGCCGCGCGGGCAATTCGTTGCTGGCGATGGAACCAGTCGCGCAGCTGCGCGAAGCGCCAGTCGGTCCAGGCGTAGGCCCGCGCAGCCCAATCGGCTTCGACCGCCAGCAGGCGAAAAGCGACCAGCAGCGCCGGGATGCCGAACTCGGGGAGTAGCACGATCATCGGGACGGATACGAGGAGAAGCGCGCCGGCGAGGAGAGCAATGGCCGCGCGAATCGGCATCACCCTGGCCCGGCCCCGCTCGCGGTAGGCGAGCACTCGGGCAAGCGCGGCGTCGCGGGTCGCGGTGTTGGGGTCGCCTGGGTTCACGGATGCTCCTGCGTCGCGGCGTTTCGGCACGGACTCTAGCGTGACTGGGTCTCGATCTCGAACCCGTGCCGACGATCACCCGTCGCAGTAACGAAGTGCTGCATCGCCGTTGCCTAGACTGCGCTTATGGATTGCGGTTCCCGGCAAAACGCTCTGGGTGTCCCTGGCCTGCTTCAGATCGAGGACTGCCTGGATGACGAGGGCGGCGTCGCGTTGCCGCCGGATGCAACGCTGATATCTCTGATCGACCGCAACATCACCAACGTCGGTGACGCCGTGGCGTATCGCTACCTGGACTACAGCCGCGCGGTAGACGGGCACGCCGAAGAGGTGACCTGGACCCAATTCGGTGTCCGGCTGGCAGCCATCGGCGCGCGCATCCAACAAGCCGCGGGTCGCGGTGAGCGGGTTGCGGTCCTCGCGCCGCAGGGCATCGACTATGTGGCGGGCTTTTACGCGGCGGTCAAGGCCGGGACCATCGCGGTGCCACTATTCGCGCCTGAACTGCCCGGACATGCTGAACGTCTCGACAGGGCGCTTCGCGATTCGGAGCCCACGGTCGTACTGACGACAACGGCGGCAGAAGACGCAGTTGAGAACTTCCTGATCAACCACCCACAGCTTCGACGGCCGCAAGTCATCGTCATCGATCAGGTACCTGACTCGGCGTGGGAACTGTTTGTCCCTACCGAGCTCGGCATGGACGATATCTCCCACTTGCAGTACACCTCGGGTTCGACGCGGCCCCCGGTCGGCGTGGAGGTGACCCACCGGGCGGTGGGCACCAATCTGGTGCAGATGATTCTCTCGATCGATTTGCTGGACCGGAACACTCACGGCGTGAGCTGGTTACCGCTCTACCATGACATGGGCCTGTCGATGATCGGCTTTCCCGCCGTGTACGGGGGGCACTCCACGCTGATGTCGCCAACTGCGTTTGTCCGCAGGCCGCTGCGGTGGATTCAGGCGTTGTCCGCTGGGTCGCGACAAGGCCGCGTGGTTACCGCCGCGCCAAACTTCGCCTACGAGTGGACCGCACAGCGTGGCCTACCCGCACCAGGTGACGACGTCGATCTCAGCAATGTGGTGATGATCATCGGTTCCGAACCGGTGAGCATCGATGCGATTAGGACATTCAATAAGGCGTTTGCGCCCTACGGATTACCACGTACAGCGTTCAAACCCTCGTACGGCATCGCAGAGGCGACCCTATTCATCGCAACCATCGAGCCGACCGCCGAGGCGACCGCCGTGTATCTCGACCGCGAACAACTGGGCGCTGGTCACGCGATACGTGTCGCGGCGGATGACCCTAACGCTGTGGCGCAGGTTTCCTGCGGTCGCACAGCCCGCAGCCAATGGGCGGTCATCGTCGACCCTGATACCGAGGCCGAACTGCCGGACGGTGATGTCGGCGAAATCTGGTTGCAGGGCCCCAACATTGGTCGGGGCTACTGGGGACTGCCCGATGAAACTCGGCTGGCGTTCGGCGCCAAGCTGCAGTCGCGGCTCGCGGAAGGCAGCCACGCCGACGGCTCGACCGTCGGAGGCACCTGGCTGCGGACCGGGGACCTGGGCGTGTATCTCGACGGTGAGCTCTATGTAACCGGCCGAATTGTGGATCTTGTGACCATCGACGGCCGTAACCACTACCCGCAGGACATCGAGGCCACCGTTGCGGAAGCGTCCCCGATCGTCCGGCGAGGATATGTCACAGCTTTCGCGGTGCCGGCCAACGAACTGCCCGGGTCGAATAACTCGGATGCCGAGGACACCAGCCAACAATTGGTGATCATCGCCGAACGTGCGGCGGGCACCAGCCGCGCCGACCCACAGCCGGCGATCGAGGCGATCCAGGGCGCGGTTTTGCACCGCCATGGGCTGTCGGTCTCCGACGTGCGTTTCCTGCCGGCCGGCGCCATTCCCCGCACCACCAGCGGCAAGCTGGCCCGCAGGGCTTGCCGCGCCCAATACCTCAGCGGCACACTAGGCATGCACTAGCGCGGCGCAGTGCCTGCCCGGCGCCAGTTGGGTACAGCGGGCCAACGCTGCGAGAACTCGTCACCGATCACGGCGAAGGCGCCGAGGTTGCATGGCAAGTGACCAATTGTGGAGGCCGCTACGCGGAACAACCCGGAAATCCACTGCACCCAATCAGGAGGCACGATGGTCGACCTACCCCGCGAGGATGAACGGTTCGACGGGGTCATCAACCCGTCCGCGAGCCGATTCCACCCCGGTCACAGCCGTCGATCGCCTACCCACCCGCCGGCGCGCCCAACGTCGTCGTCGTCTTGCTCGACGACGTCGGATTCGGTGCTCGCGTCCACGTTCGGGGGGCCGGTCCCGACGCCCGCACTGGACCATGTCGCCGGAGCCGGATCTGCGCTACAACCAGTTCCACACGACCGCGCTGTGCTCGCCGACGCGCGCCGCGCTGCTGACCGGACGCAACCACCACAGTGCGCACATGGGCACCATCTGTGAGATCGCCTACGGATTCCCCGGCTACGACAGCGTGATACCGCAGAGCACGGCCACGCGTCGCGCAGATTCTGCGCATGAACGGCTACAACACTGCGCTGTTCGGCAAGGCGCACTTCACCCCGACGTGGGAGATCGGCCCCGCCGGCCCGTTCGACCGCTGGCCCACCGGGCTTGGATTCGAACGCTTCTACGGTTTCCTGGGCGGCGATACCTCCCAGTACGAGCCGGCGCTCTACGACCAGACCACCCCGGTTGAGCCGTACGCTCGGCCGCGACGACTACCACCTGAGCGAGGATCTCGCCGACAAGGCGATCGACTGGATCCGACTGCAGAAGACGTCGGCGCCCGACAAGCCGTTCTTCCTGTACTTCGCGCCCGGCGCGACACACAGCCCCCACCATGTGTGGCCGGAGTGGTCGGACCGGTTCGCCGGCCAATTCGACGACGGCTGGGATGCGTTGCGGGAGCGGATATATGCCCGCCAGATCGAGATGGGCATCATTCCAGCCGGGGCTCGGCTGACGCCGCGACCCGAGCAGATACCCGCGTGGGCGGACTACGACGACCGCTACAAGCCGGTGGCGCGGCGCCTGATGGAGGTCTACGCGGGCTTTCTGGCTCATACCGACGCCCAGATCGGGCGCGTCATCGACGCCATCGACGAGTTAGGGCAGTGGGACAACACGTTATTCATCTACGTGTGCGGTGACAACGGCGCGTCGGCGGAGGGAACGGTGCACGGCGCCTGGAGCTCGCCGGCATTCCAAAACGGTCTGCCCGAGGACCCCGAATGGCTACTGGACGCACATGGCCGACTTCGGCACGCCGCGCTGCGAGAACCACTACAACGTCGGCTGGGCCTGGGCGCTCGACGCACCGTTTCAGTGGATGAAGCAGGTGGCGTCCCATTTCGGGGGAACCCGCAACGGACTCGCCATCTCGTGGCCACGGGGGATCGAGAGCGGCGGGGGAGCAGCGCAGCCAGTTCCACCACGTCATCGACATCGTTCCCACGATCCTCGACGCCGCCGGCATCGAAATGCCCGCGCGCGTCAACGGCGTCGAGCAGAAGCCGATCGAAGGCGTCAGCATGCGGTACTCGTTCGACGACGCCGCCGCCGAAAGCCGCCGAACCACACAGTATTTCGAGATCTTCGGCAATCGCGCCGTGTATCACCAGGGTTGGATGGCGTCCTGCTTCCACGGGCGACTGCCCTGGATCCGTACCCAGAGCAGTACCCCGTTCGGCGATACCGAGCGCTGGGAGCTCTACCACCTTGCCGACGACTTCAGCCAGGGTGTTGACCTCGCCGCGCAATACCCGGACAAGCTCGCCGAGTTGCAGGCCGTCTTCGATGCCGAAGCACGCAAATACGACGTCTACCCGCTCAGCGACGCAACGCTGGCCCGCGCGCTGCCCGCCAACCGGCCCAGCCTGCTGGGCGATCGCAACTCGGTCACGTACTTCGCCGGCCACGTGCGCATCCCCGAACCGGCAACACTGCCCTATACCAGCACCTCGTTCGAATTGCGGGCACAGTTGCAGATACCGCCGGGCGGTGTGCAGGGAGTGGTCATCTGCATCGGCGGGGCGATGGCCGGGTGGACGCTGTACCTGCAAGACAGCATTCCGCACTTTGCCTACAACTATCTGGGTCATGAGCTCACGACGATTGCGGCGCCCGAGCCACTGCCGGAAGGGCCAGTCGCCCTTGGTCTTTCGTTCGACTACGACGGCGGCGGACTGGGAAAAGGGGCGTCGGTGTCACTGCGCGTCAACGACAGTCGCGGTGGCCGGCGGCCGGATTGAGCGGACGGTTCCGTTCCGATTCTCGATGAGCGGCGAAACGCTTGGACGTCGGCATCGACACCGGTTCACCGGTGGCGCCGTACGGGCACGATTTCCGGTTCACGGGTCGTATCGACCGAATCGACGCCACCGTTCACCCGCAGCCCGCTGATCTGGCCGCGGCGATCGCCGAGGCGGAGATGCGCGCGGCGCTGGCCGCGCAATAGCTGAACCGTTACGACGGCTCGTTATCCTCTGCCGGTGGTCGCCACGTGGAGCAGTCTTATCCCACTGATTCTCGGGTAGCGCGCTCGAACCGATCGAGATCGTGATCACGATCATGCTGCTGGGCACGCCCTCCCACATTCGGGCGGCCTGCGCCTGGGTCGCGGGGACATGTCAGCACGCGCCTGCTCCAGGGCCTCATTTTCGGCACGATTCTGCATTGGGGAGCCCGCGACGCTGACTCGAGTCACGCGCACCACTGGATTGTGTCGACCGTCCTTTTGGTGGTGGCCCTGCTATTTCTGGTCACCGCCGCAAGAGAGCTGTTCAGCAACGACGATCCCGATGCGCCACCACCGAAGTGGATGACCATGTTGACGTCGGCGACGCCTACCAAGGCCTTTTTCATCGGCGCGGGCGTCATCGACGGTCTCGGTGAAAGCTTGGGTTTTCACGCTGGCTGCGATCAGCGTGATCGGCAACGCGGGATTGGAGCGAGCCGCCAACGTCGTCTCCTACGTCGTCTTCGTGGTGCTTGCCACGAGCGGGAATATGCTCATTATCGGCGTGGCTGCGTTGTTCCCGGGACGGTCGCGCGCCCTGCTGGACCGGATGCTGCGCTGGCTGCAGGACAACGACCGACCCATCATGATCGTTGTGGGCCTGGTGTTCGGGATCTGGTTCGGGTTCAAAGCCCTGCGTGGGTTCGGGATTCTGTAAACGGGCTGATAGGAGATAACTGGCGACATAGCCAGAAACACAGCCCGGGCAGTGCCGCTGCGCCAGACTCTTCAGCCGCGGACCTGGTCGCCCCCGTAGTCAGGATGCGCTGGTCTGAGCGTCATCAGGCCGCCTCGTGTGCGTGACCTTGGACTCTATGACAGGACCCGTAAGGCCGAGAGGATCTATGCATCGGGTACGCAATTCTTATGGAGGACATCGTGATCGAGACACTGCCCGACTTTCCCGACAACGTCGCGGCGTTCGTGTGCCACGGCCGTGTGACGAAGGACGATTACGACACCGTGCTGATACCAGATGTGGAAAAACGACTCGAGCAGCACGAAAAGGTTCGGATCTACTACGAATTCGCGTCGGACTTCGACGGGATCGATCCCGCCGCCGCCTGGGAGGACACAAAGGTGGGTTTCAGCCACTTCCTCCGCTGGGAACGCGTTGCAGTGGTCACAGACGTGGAATGGATCAAGCAGACAATGAGATTCTTCGGTTTCCTGATGCCGGCCGAGGTACGCGCGTTCCACCTTGCTGAGGCGGCTAGGGCGCGCGAATGGATTGCCGAAACGCGCTAATATCGCTCCACATCTCAGGATGTCTACCCTGATTGGATGACAGCTGCGGCCGCCGCGGTGCCTGCGGTGTGCGCGTCAGTACCCCGGGCTGCGGCTGGCTGCCTGGCGCTTAACCACCGGCCTTGGGACGCTTGGGCGCCGGCACCGATGACGTCGCGGGGGAGGTGAGGAGACCGAATTCATCCCGCAGCGCGGCCAGCAGATTCTGCGGATCGGGAAAGTGATCGGGGTCGCTGATCGCCGTGACCGTCGGGCTGCCGGCATACGAAAGCACCTCGAAGTAGACGGTTTACGTTTCCCATTCCGCCGACGGCCACGGGTACGACTGTCGCGATCGGGTAGCCCCCGAAGTCGACTCGCTCACCGGGGCCCCGAAGGTAGCTGACGAGCGTATGGAACCGACGCTCACGGCCCATATACCAGCGATGTCCACCCAGTGCGGCGAATAGTCGAAAAAACCAGCCCAGCAACGCAATCGGTGGTGGAGCCGTCGCCTTATGGGTGACGAAGGGTTGACCGGGCGCTTCCGTCGAAGCGGCGGCGCGCTGTTCTGCGTCAGCGCGCAACTGCTATGGGCTCAATCGCGAACTTCGATGCTGCGTCGGCCTACCATGTTCATGCGCGTATGGCGAATCGTCGGGGCCTCGACGACGCGGCCGTCGTCATATCGAAAGCGCAATGCATCCGTCGGACATTGCACAATGCAGGCGCCACACTGGATGCACCAGTCGGGCTTCTTGATCTCCACCTTGCGCTGGCTCTCGTTCATTTCGAGCACGTCACGCGGGCACACTTCTACGCACTCCGCCACAGCCGTGCAGCGGTCGGCGACCAGTTCGATGTGCGCTTCGTTATGAAAAGTGTTGATGTAACTTCCGTACCAGGGCGTGACCCCGGCGAGATCTATCGAGACAAGCGCAATGCCAGCGAAAGACGCCACGCTCACGGCCGTCAGGTTCGCCGACGTCGCCGCGCCGAGTGCGAACAACAGTCCGCAACCGAAAAGGGCAGCGCCCGCAGCGAAGACAGCGAAGGTCAGGAAGCGCCGGCGTCCTTGAATCTGTAGCCAGGGCAGCAGGCCGAACAAGCCGAACACGAAGAGCCCGACCGCTATGCCGCCCGCCGCCATCGTTATCCAACCGAACACACCCGCCAAGACCGGAAGCATGACAATCAGGATCGGCACACCCAACAGCGCTGCCATCTCCATGCGTTCCCATGCCGGGAAGCGCATGAAGCGGTCACTCTTGATCGCCTGTTCCCCGCGGTCGACGAAAGCCGGCAGATCTTCGAGCCGGGCCGGTCCCCAACGGGTTTCAAATCCCGTCGCTTCGGTGATCCGGCGGCGTTCGACGCCGGTGGCGCACAGCTGCGGCAGGATGACTTCCCGACGGTCGATCCGGTCTGCGACATGCGAGGTGCGTATCACCGAAATGATGTCGTGATGGGTGAGGTGCCCGCCGCCCGCGGCGCACCAAACATCGATCCCCTTGCTGTTGGCTACGAGCAGCCAAGCATCATGGCCCTGCAATGCATCGCGAAGACGCCGCACGGTGAGCGTGAAGTTACCAGTGACGAGCACCGGCGAGTGGCGGTCCGGCTTTCCGATACGGATCAGTCCGGTCGGTGCGCGGTGCGGCAGCATGCCGAGCGCTCGGTCGCGGAGGTATTCCGGTACGTCGCGGACTCTCACGGGTGCGCCTTGACCGCGTGGAGAACCAGGAAGCTGTCCGACCACATCCGTTGCGTTGAAACAATCGAGAACCCCGCTGCCTGCACCCGCTGACAAAGACCATGTATCGGCCGCGTCGTGGTCTGAGTGACCAGATAGGTCGCCGCCGCCACCAGCAGCCGCCGCAGACGATAGGCCAGGCGCGAAATTCGCGCCTCAGGCGTCGCCTCGTCGGCGATGACAAGCACACCGCCTGGCACCAAGCACACATACGCGGCATGCAGTGCGTAATCCTGCTCTTCGGAAGACATTTCGCTCATTGCCAGGCACGACACCACCGCGTCAAGGCTTCCCGCCGCAAAGCGATCCTCGATCTCCGCCGCTCCAAGCTGCACGAACTCCGCGCTGCCTGATGCGGGGACAGGCTTGGCTCGCGCCACCTCCAACATGCCCGCATCCATATCGATGCCAATCGCGACAGCACCGCGAGCGGCACAGGCCAAAGTTACGCCGCCGGTACCGCAGCCAACGTCGAGAATCCGTTTGCCCGGCGCCGCCACCAACGCGGCGATGTGCTCATAGGCTTCGGTGATCCGCCCGCCCGACAGCATCGAGATGCCGCGGTCGTAGCGCTGCGGCGCCGACTCAAGAACCTTCATCCACACAAAACTAGTCATCGCCGTTCTCATTCTCGATACACGAACGCATGGACCCCGCCCCGGCGAGGTCGACACTGCGGCCGCGCTGGCTCACACGGCAATGCTTAAGCCCGCCACCTCGAGTCGCCGACTTCGTATACCTCAGGGAGCTGATGATCCCAGTTTCTCCTCGAAGTTGCGACCGAGGCTGAGTGGGTAGTAGATCCCTTGGGGTCGGTGACGAAGACCGCGCGCAGGGCCTTAGTGGAGTCCTCGCCGGGCATGATCATCCCTTACTTCTGAGCCACCTCCATCGAGACGTCCTCGATGAGGCGGGAAGGTGACCTCCACGTCGCGCATGCCGCGGAAGGTGATCTGGTCCTTGATCGTGCGTAACCAGGCGATGTGGCTGTAGATCCCGTCGACGGACAAACCCACCAGCTCCGTGTTATACGCCGCGAACTCCTGTTGCATCGTTGCCAGCGTCATGAATTCGCTCGTGCACACGGGGGTGAAATCCGCCGGATGGGAGAAGAAGACGACCCACTTGCCGGCGTAGTCAGCAGGGAAGTTGACCTGTCCTTGGGTGGTGACCGGGGTAAATTCCGGAGCCGGGTCGCCAATACGGGGCATGCTCGGCGTCGGGGTGGGGGTCTCGGCGACAATCATCGGGGTGGTCCTTTCACATGTGGGCAATGCCATCCACAACAAATACCCCACGGGGTATATTTCGGCGGCGCTGGCCGGTCTGAGTAGGGTGCGGGGGATGGTTGACTACGCACCGACCAAGGAATCGCTGGCCGCGCATCCCCTGCCCGAGTGGTTCGAGAACGCAAAGTACGGCATCTTCATCCACTGGGGCCTGTACTCGGTGCCCGGCTGGGCGCCGCTCGAGGCCGACGTCCAGGAGCTGATGGCGACAAAGGGGCCGGGTACTGGCTCAGGCACAATCCGTATGCCGAGTGGTACTAGAACACGATTCAGATCGCGGGCAGCCCGTCGCGGCAGCATCACCTCGAGACCTACGGCCCCGACTTTTCCTACGACGACTTCAAGCCGATGTTCAACGAGGCGGCGACAGAGTTCGACCCCGACTCCTGGGCCGATTTCTTCACGCAGGCACACGCCCGCTACGTGGTCCTGACCACGAAGCACCACGACGGGTTCACGTTGTGGCCGAGCCGGCACCCCAATCCGCACAAGGACGCCTGGCATGCCGACCGCGACCTCGTCGGCGACCTGACGAGCGCGGTGCGCGACCGTGGCATGAAGATGGGTCTGTACTACTCGGGCGGGTACGACTGGACGTTCAACCCGATGGTCATCACCGACCTCCCGGGAATGGCGGGCTCGCTGGTGCAGACCGACGAGTACACCGAGTACGCGGACAACCACATCCGCGAACTCATCAACCGCTACCAGCCGTCGGTGCTGTGGAACGACATCGGCTACCCGCCTCAGTCGAACCTCGCCGAGCTGTTTGCGCACTACTACAACCAGGTGCCCGACGGGGTCATCAACGACCGCTGGGCACAGCTGCGACTACCGAAGTTCCCTGGCGTGGAACCGCTGGTCAGGGGCGGTCTCGGCCTCGCCGACGCGCTCTGGAAGTACCTTCCCGACCGGGTACGGGCCCTCGATTTCCCGACCGGCTTCCACTACGACTTCCGCACGCCTGAATACGCCCAGTACGACGAGATCAAACCGTACAAGTGGGAGTCGACCCGTGGTATCGGGCACTCGTTCGGGAACAACCGCCAAGAGGGCCCCGACCAGATGCTCTCCCTGACCGAACTCGCCCGCTGCTTCGCCGACCTCGTCAGCAAAAACGGCAACCTGCTGCTCGGCATCGGACCGTACCCAGACGGGACGATCCCCGAGCTGCAAGCAAAGCTGCTCGGCGACTTCGGCGCGTGGCTTGACGTGACCGGCGAGGCCTTTTTCGACACGCGGCCATGGACGACCGCGGAGGCCATAGCCACCGACGGCACCCACGTGCGTTTCACCCAGACAGACCACGCCGTGTTTGTGACGTTCCTCCAGGCGCCGGGCGAGCGCCGCGTCGGTCTGCGCGGCCTTCTGGGCACCTCCGACACGACCGTCGAACTGCTCGGTGGCGGCATCCTCGAACACGAGAGCACCGACGACCGCATCAACGTCACCTTCCCTGACGCCCTGAATGTGTGGCCCGCATACGCCCTTAAGATCACACCCAAACCGCAGCTGGCGACGTGAGAGCGCTCGCGAGCCTCCACCGCGCGGGTCCGGGGGTGGCATCCTGGCCATGTGGGTTTGCTTTTCCGGTTGGCGGAACTCCTGATTGTGCTGCTGCCGCTGGCAGGTCTGATCATGGCTGCGGTAAAAGCGTTCGCCGCCAACAGGCGGCGAGCCGAGGAACCACAGGATTTCGATCGGGCACGAATGCCAGGCGCTGCCACCACGGCAGGCGCCGGCAATAATCAAGCCGCCCAGTGGCGGTCGCTGCGACGCGTCATAGAGGAGCACAACCGTACCGACGCACGCTGGCTCGAGTATGAAATCGACGTCGCCAAGCTTCTCGACTTCCCAGTCATGACCGACATGCGCGATCCGCTTACGGTCGGCTTCCACAAAGCCAAGCTCCGCGCCGACTTCCTGCGCCCTGTCAAAGCCGAAGATCTGCTCGACGATCGGGAAGCGGCCGCGCAATATGTGGCCGCCGTTGAGGATTACGTGACCTCATTCAATATCGCTGAGACCGAAGCGATACGGCGACGCCGCAACGACTTTTCCCGACCGGATCAGCAGCGGATTACGCGCGCTCAGAGCCTCTTGCGGGTGGCGTCGGATTCCGCCGCAGCGCCACAGGAACGCCAGAGTGCCTACGACTTGGCCCGTAAAGAACTCGACGGCCTCGTCGTGTTGCCATCCACGACGCAGGCCAGCATCGAGCGTGGCATCTCCGGAGAGATAGAGGGATAGGGCATCTGGCGTCCTTCGTCGATGACTTTGGCCTCTTATCGGCGAAGGCCGGCTACCGGCATCATGACGGCATCGCCACCTCGGCGCCAGACGCACCGATCCACTAGGAGCACGCCATGATCGAATACGACCTGGACAGCGAGCACTCCATCCTGGAGGTGCGGCCGAAGTCCGCCCTCGACAAGGATGATTTCGTCGAACTCGCGAAGGCCGTCGACCCCCAGATCGAGACCAAAGGCGACCTCGCCGGCCTCATTCTCAACGTCTCGTCGTTCCCGGGGTGGGACAGTTTCGGGGCCATGGTCACCCACTTCCGGTTTGTTCGGGATCATCAGAAGCACGTCAAGAAAATCGCCGTCGTCACCAACTCTCCTCTCGGGGATGTCGCCGAGCACCTGACGTCGCACTTTGTGTCAGCCGAGATCCGGCATTTTCCCGCCGGGCAGATCGAGCAAGCACGGCAGTGGATCATCAGCGGCTCGTAATGCATTGAGCCCTGCGGCCCATCCGCGTGTCACGATGGTGAGGTGACCGCGATACCTGGCCCGCCTGCCGCCGAACCCGGCGGGAGCCAAGGTCTTGCGGGATACCCGGTCACTCCACCACCGCTTCGTGGCCCGGTTACCTTTGACCAGCGCTGGCGTGATCTGACCTTCATCCATTGGCCGGTGCGGCCCGAGAGTGTCGAAGGAATGTATCCGCCCGGAACCCGCCCCGACGTATTCGCCGACGCGATGACCTACGTCGGGTTGATCCCGTTCGTGATGGGCAGCACCAAAATTGGCTCTGCACTTCCGCTTCCGTACTTTGGTAGCTTCCTGGAGACCAACGTTCGGCTTTATTCGATCGATGACGCCGGACGTCACGGCGTTCTCTTCCGGTCGCTGGAAACGGCCCGCCTGGCTGTCGTGCCCGTCGTCCGGATCGGTCTCGGTGTCCCATACAACTGGGCGAAGATGCGGATGCAGCGCCAGGGTGACCACATCGTGTATCACAGTGTGCGACGGTGGCCCCGGCGCGGCCTGCGCAGCCGGATTGAGATCGCCGTTGGTGACGTGGTCGAACCGACGCCACTGGAAGTCTGGCTCACCGCCCGATGGGGTGCGCACACCCGCAAGGCGGGCCGGACTTGGTGGGTACCGAACGAGCACGGACCATGGTCGTTGCGCGCGGCTGAAATCGTCGAGCTGAGCGACGAGCTGCTGGAGGCCAGCATGGTGCGACCCGCCGGCGGGCGTTTGCCCGCGCTCTTTTCGTCCGGTGTGCGAACCCGTTTCGGCCGGCCCCGCCTCGTCCGATGATTGCGTGGCCTTACGGGCAGGTGTATCCGCCGTCGATCACGATGTCGGAACCGGTCATGTAGCTGGAAGCCTCGCTGGCGAGATAAAGGTATAGGCCGGTGAGCTCTTCAGGGCGGCCCATTCGGCCGAGCGGTATTTTCGGCTCCCACTGGCGGTGATACTCCGCTAACGGCTCCACCAGCTCGGTGAGTATGTAGCCCGGGCTGACGCTGTTGACCCGGATGTTGTACGGCGCGAACTCGACGGCCATGGCCTTGGTCAGGTGAATGACCGCCGCTTTGGATGTGCAGTAGTGGCCCACCTGCTGCGGGATGTTGATGATATGGCCAGACATCGAGGCAGTGGTGATGATGACCCCGCCCTGACCCTGCCGGACCATTGCCCTGGCCGCTGCTTGGGCAGTAAGGAACACGCCGGTGACGTTGGTGGTTTGAATGCGCTGGAACTCTTCCAGCGGCATGTCCAGCATCCCGTTTACCGTGACGATGCCGGCGTTGCAGACCGCTATGTCAACGCCACCCAACTCCGCGGTTACCCGGTCCAGCATTTCGGTCACCTGATCTGGTTGGGTCACGTCGCAACAGATCGGTACGACCTTGCCCTCGCCGTCTGCCGCGATCTCGCCGGCGATCCTCGCTAAAACCTCGGCATGCCGCGCCGCAATGGCCACGTGAGCGCCGGCTTGTAGGTATGCCTGAGCGACTTTCTTGCCGATGCCGCTGGATGCCCCGGTCACGACCGCCCTCTTGCCGTGCAAGTCAAACAACTTCAAGACGTTCATTCGATATCCCTATCCACACGAGTGACCTGTAACCGAGACACGTTCTAGTGTGTCCGCCATGGGCAAATTCACCAGGGCCGAAATCGAGCAAGCCGTCAGGCACTACACAACCGTCGTCGAAGGGTGCAGCGCTTCGGGGGACTGGCGGCCTTTCGCAGATCTATTCACTGACGATGTTGTTTACACCGAGCATCACTATGGGGTCTTTCACGGGCGCGAGGCTGTACGGGACTGGATCGTCGCCGTCATGGCTCCATTCCCGCACATGCGATTTCCGTCTGACTGGATTGCCTATGACGAGGAGAACGACGCCGTCATCGTCATGATCAAGAATTTGCTCGATCACCCGACGGACCCGAATGGGGAGCCGTTCTGGTTCCCGAACTGGACCCGGCTGGTCTACGCCGGCAACGGACTGTTCTCCAGCGAGGAAGACATCTACAACCCCAACCGCGATGCGCCCCGTGTTGTGGCTGCCTGGATGCAGGCCGGCGGCCAGCTGGCCTCCGACGAAATCATGCAGCCTAACGCCTAACTACTAAGACCTGAAAAAGTCGGCGCGTTGATCCGTGGTTTGTTGGCGTTGAGCTGGGAAGATGGCCTCAAAGCCCTTGTGTTGGAAGGGATTGAGGCCATCGTGTTTCGTACTGTAGGCGATCAGTGCTCATTGTGGGAGTCGGTGCTACCCGAAGAGTTACAGCGGCTGCCCGAGGAATTGGCTCGCGTCGATGCGCTGCTGGACGACGCGGCGTTTTTCACCCCGTTCGTGCCGTTCTTCGATCCGCGGATAGGGCGGCCATCGACCCCGATGGAGACGTACCTGCGGTTGATGTTTTTGAAGTTCCGCTACCGGTTGGGCTATGAGTCGCTGTGCCGAGAGGTGGCCGACTCGATCACCTGGCGGCGGTTTTGCCGCATCCCGCTGGATGGGGCGGTGCCGCATCCGACCACGTTGATGAAGATCACGACGCGCTGCGGGTGCGGCGGCGGTAGACGGACTGAACGAGGCGCTGTTGGCCAAGGCGGCCGAGGCGAAGTTATTGCGCACCAACAGGATCCGGGCCGACACCACGGTGGTGCCGGCTAACGTGGGCTACCCGACGGACTCGGGGTTGTTGGCCAAGGCGATCGGCGTCGATGGCGCGACGGTGTGGAGCGGATCAAGGCCGCCGGGGGCGCGGTGCGTACCCGGCTGCGGGACCGGCGGGCGCCGGCGAGCGTCGGCCCGCGCGATCGCCGCGAAGCTGCGCACCCGCTCGGCGGCCGGCAGCGACGAGGCGCAGACCACGGTGCGCCGTATCACTGGCCAGCTGGCCGGGATGGCCGCCACCACTGCTGGCGAGGCCGACCGGCTGCTGACCAACGCCAAACAGGCGCTGCGCCGGGCCCGCGCCAAGGCCGACAAGCTGCGCGAACGCGGCGAGCGCGACGCGGCCGCGGGGCGGCGGCGCGGGCAGCTGGCCCGCGCGGTCAACCACTTGACCGAGTGGTGGCCGCGACGCGGCGAGATCGTGGCGCAGACCCGAAGCGCGTGGCCGGGGCACACCCCCGATGGGGCGACGCGGCGGGTCAGCCTGCACGACCGCGATGCCCGCCCGATCGCCAAGGGCCGGCTGGGGCAGCCCGGTCGAGTTCGGGCAGAAGGCCCAGATCGTCGACAACGACGACGGGATCGTCCTCGATCATAACGTTGAGCAAGGAAATCCACCCGATACACCGCAATTGGCTACCGCCGATCGCAGCGGGTGAGGAAGCGCGACCGGACGCCCGCCACGGGCGGTCACCGCCGACCGCGGCTACGGCGAAGCCAGCGGTCGACAAGCAGCTCACGGACCTCGGCGTGCACCAACGTGGTGATCCCCCGCAAAGGCAAACCCAGTCGCCGCGCGGCGCGCCGAAGAACATCGAAGAGCCTTCCGAGCACACGATCAAATGGCGAACCGGAACCGAAGGCCGAATCAACCACCTCAAACGAGGCTACGGCTGGAACCGCACCGAATTCACCGGCATCGAAGGCGCCCGAACCTGGATGCGGCCACGGCGTCCTCGCACACAACCTCGTCAAGATCAGCACCCTCGCAGCATGAAATCGACACCACGGCCCAGCGGCCATGCCGACCCGGCACCACCCGGCAACGGCCATAATCACGACGCCGACTTTTTCAGGTCTAAGTAACTAGACCGACGAGACG
Organism: uncultured Actinomycetota bacterium; assembly: GCA_963730415.1. Lineage (GTDB taxonomy): Bacteria > Actinomycetota > Actinomycetes > Mycobacteriales > Mycobacteriaceae > Mycobacterium. The sequence continues at coordinate 338,404 of CAVSSC010000043.1, forward strand.
CGGCGCTCGCCTCCGCCGGCGGGTCCGGACCGCGGTCAGCGCCTGCTCCCATGCGAGCATCGTCGTCGCTGTCAGCTGGGCCGGTTTGACGCTGTCTCTGGAAAGCAGCGCCGCTGCAGCGGCTTTCGTAGTCGCTGATGCTTTCGACAGATGGCCGGAGTCAAATGGTGGCTGCGGGTCGTATTCGATCGCCAACTGGATCGCTTTGGCGCGGCCTTCTCCGCCGATTTCGCCAGCCAGCCACAGCGCAAGGTCAAGTCCGGCGGACACGCCCGCGCACGTGACAACGTTGTCCTGGCGCACGATTCGTTCGTCGCCCACAGGAATAGCGCCGAATGCCTTCAATGCCGCAACGGTCAGCCAGTGCGAAGTCGCTCGCCGGCCGGTGAGTAAACCGGCAGCCGCCAGGATCACCGACCCGGAGCACACCGACGTCGTCCACTTGGCGGTCTGATGGGCTTGACGCAGCCAGTCGAGCAGCGCGTCGTCACGTGCATGGACCGGAGTCGACGGGCCCCCCGGCACGAGAATGACGTCGGGCGAAGGTGTTTGCGCCAGCGAGTGGGTGGCTCCAATGACCAGCACACCGGAGTCGGCGGTGATCGGTCCGGTTTCGTGCCAAACGAACCGAACCTCGGCGCCCGGCAAGTTTCGCAGCACCTCGTACGGGCCGATCATGTCCAACGCGGTGAATCCTGGGTAGGCCACGATTGCAATCTGGGTCATCGGTGTCGTCCTCTCGGGCTAGGGCTCAATAATTAAGCGAAAGCCTTGCGGTATTGGTCGGGCGAAATACCGACCCGACGCATGAAGTTGCGCCGCATGGTTTCCGCAGTGCCGAAACCGCATCGGGCAGCGATCGCGACGACGGTGTCGTCGGTCTCCTCCAAATGCCGGCGCGCGGCTTCCGTGCGAATACGTTCGACGTAGTGGCCGGGCGCCTCACCGACCTCGGCGGTGAATACCCGAGTGAAGTGGCGCGGGCTCATCGCCGCCCGGCGGGCCAAATCACCGATACTGTGCGGGCCGCCCGGTTCAGCCTCGATAGCCTCCTGCACCTCGCGAATCGAGTTCCGTTTGGCTCGCGGCATCCACACCGGCGCCGCGAACTGTGTCTGTCCGCCGGGGCGGCGCAGATACAGCACGAGCCAGCGGGCGACCGTCTGCGCAACCTCGGTGCCGTGGTCATCTTCGATCAGCGAGAGCGCGAGGTCGATTCCCGCGGTGACACCCGCGGCTGTCCATACGGTGTCCGAGCTACGGACGAAGATCGGATCGGCATCGACGTCGATGGCGGGAAATTCGCGGGCCAAACGCCCGGCGTAGGCCCAGTGCGTGGTCACCCGGTGGCCGTCGAGCAACCCCGCCTCGGCCGCAAGAAACGCACCGGTGCAGACGGTGACAATGCGGCGGGCATGTCCGGCGATGGTTTTGATCCAGCCGACGAACTCGGCATTGGTCCGCGCTGCGTCAACACCACCGCCGCCGGGCAGCACAACAGTGTCGATGGGGTCGCGCGGGTCTGGCAGCGGCGTCGCCACGAAGGCCAGTCCGGTCGCGGTGGTCACCGGCTTGGCCGTCGACCGAGGCCATGACGACGTCGTATCCGCCCCCGGTGAGGAGCGATGCGCCGGTAAATACGTCGTGAGGTCCCACCACATCGAGCGCCTGCACGCCAGGAAAACCGACGATCACCACCTTGCGAGCCATGGACCCAGTGTTGGACACACAGAGGTATGTCGTCTACGTCATGTACCCCACCAATTAGGACATGGGACCTGACCTATGGCGGCCGCGGCGAGCTTGGCAGACTGTGCGCATGGCACAGATAACGTTGCGTGGAAACCCGATCAACACTGTCGGCGAGCTACCTGCCGTCGGCTCTCCGGCCCCGGCCTTCAATTTGACCGGTGGCGACCTGGGGCCGGTCAGTAACGACCAGCTCCGCGGTAAGCCCGTGGTGCTAAACATCTTTCCGTCCGTGGATACGCCGGTCTGCGCGACGAGCGTGCGGACCTTCAACGAGCGCGCTGCCGCAAGCGGTGCAACCGTGGTGTGCGTGTCAAAAGATCTGCCGTTTGCCTTTCAGCGATTCTGTGGCGCGGAGGGCATCGAGAACGTCAAAACTGCTTCGGCGTTCCGTGACAGCTTTGGCGAGGACTACGGGGTCACCATCAGCGACGGTCCGTTTGCGGGGCTGCTTGCCCGGGCCATCGTGGTGATTGGCGCCGACGGCAACGTCGCACACACGGAGCTGGTGCCAGAAATCGCGCAGGAGCCCAACTACGACGCGGCGCTGGCGGCGGCGGGCTGACCGTTCGGCACCTCAGGCGCCCGCTTCGCCGTCGCCGAACGGCCCGAGTCGATCCACTGTGGCCGCCAGCACCTCACGGCAGCCCATCCACATTTGCTTGATGATGTCGGCGGCCGGCGGAATGTCTTCGATACGCCCGGCTACCTGACCGGTGTTGGCGACGCTGGCGCCCATGTCCCCATCGAAATAAAGTCGCTGAACCCGTTGCAGTGACGCGGCGCCTTCCCCGGAAGACGTTGCGGTCTCAAGCTTCTCGGCGGCGGGTGTCCGAATGACTCGCATCATCCGTTTGCCGTCGAGGGGGAGTAGCACGGTAGATGTCTCATCGGCGGCCACGACCGCTTGCTTGAGGTTGCCGTGCACCGGTGAATCCGCCGAGGCGAGCAGCCGCGTGCCCATCTGCACCCCTTCGGCGCCGAGGACGAAGGCGGCCGCCATCGATCGGGCATCGCAGATTCCTCCCGCGGCCACGATCGGTACCTCGACATGGGCCGCCACCAAAGGCAGCAGCACCATGGTTGACGCTCCGAATCGGTTCTTGAACCCGCCCCCCTCGACGCCTTCAACCACGAGGCCGTCCACTCCGGCGTCGACGGCTTTCTTCGCAGCCGCCAGAGTGCCCACCATATGAAACACGGTGATGCCCGCATCGTGGAGCCGATCGGTGAACAGCGACGGGTCGCCAGCTGAGGTGGTCACGAAGCGAATGTTGTTGGCGACAAGAAGATCCACAGTGGCCGGGTCACGATTCATGATCAGTGCGATGTTTGCGCCCACCGAACCGTCGGTAAGGTCGCGGACTCGTTGCAAATCGGCTCGACCCTGCTCAGACGTGGTCTCGATAATGCCCAGCGCGCCCGCGCTCGACACCGCCGCGGCCAGCTGGGCGCCGGCGATATAGGTCATCGGAGCCTGAATGATCGGGATGTCGATCTGTGCGAGTCCGCAAACCCGGTTGCGTGCGGGGCTACGGCTGCCAGCGTTCATGAGCCCCGCGGGTCGACGAGCTCACGAAAGCTTGCAGCGGGGTGGACCGATGCACCCAAGCTTGCGACGCGATTGCTTAGCCCTTTGTCCGACGTGACCACCCGAATGTCATCTGGTCGGGCGTCGGCTCGGACTCGGCGGACGATCTCGTCGTCGGCCGAGTCCGCGGCCGCCTTGGGCGCATACGCGATCTCGATCACTGATGAGGTGATGGCGGTTGCCGGCGGCCGCTCAAACACCACCGTCACGTGGTCTCCTTGAACTGACGCCCATCGGTCGAGGCTGTCCACCAACGCGACCATGGCGCGGCCGCGGTCCTTCCACCAACCGTCCGGGCGGCTCCCGATCACATTCATACCGTCGACGATCCAGCGCACAACCCCTACGGTAAGGCGACATCCGCTCGTACGGCTGCATCTACCCGGAAGCTCTTGCATAGCATCATTTCCAGACCAACAAAGTGAGGCTGAATACGACCAGCACGGTCAGCGTCAGCAACTGGGGCCACGGCCGCCACGGCGCATCTTGAATGGCATACGACATTTCTTTGAGTGGCGAGGTTTGCGGCGGAGCAGCGCGCTCGGGCGGCACCGGCCGGTGGAACTGGTGGAAATACAGCTGGATGAGCGTCGCGCCGACCCACAACCCGCCCAAGAAGCTGACGGAGTCGACACCGCGCCATAACACGAGCGCGCCGACCGCCACGGTGAAGGCCATCAATACGCGATCAGACGTAGTGGTAGCCGATGGCTTATCGCCGTACTGCTTGTCGAGTAAGGCGCGGCGTCGACGATATGGCAGCGTGAAAAAGGCGAACTTGATGATGATGTGCAGGCCAAGTACCACAACGACGACAGCGGCAATGGTGTTAAGCATGAGGCCCTCGATCTTCAGCGACGCGCGATTTTCGTTCTTAGTGCGATCCAGTGGTTGGTACGGTCACCGATATCAGTTTTCCCGCTGATGCTGTCGCACCGTAATCGATGATGGGACCGTGATCGATGATGGGAATGGGCCAATGCCGTCGATAGCCGACACGGATGACCGGGTTGTTCCGCTGGCTCGCGGTATGCGAGATCTCGTGCGGGCCGAAGCTGCCGAATCCGAACGGAAGCGCACCCTCACCTCAGCAATTGTCGATGAGATGTGGGCGACCGGGCTGATGTCCGCGTTCAACCCGGTGGTGGCCGGTGGTGTCGAACCGTCGTTCGCTGAGATGATCGAGACCTGGATCGAAATGGCTTGGCAGGACGGCTCGTTCGGTTGGATCGGCATCGCCAATCTGCCGTCTTCCTTCGCCGCCGCGGCGTATCTGCCCGACGAGGGTTTTGCCGAGGTGTTCACGGCGCATGACAACCGCGTCACCCTGGGCGGCCAATTCTTTCCCAACGGGCAAGGAACCGCCGTCGAGGGCGGTTATCTGTTGAACGGGTCGTGGAATTTCGGCTCGGGCATCGGTCACTCCCAATACATCGCGGCCGGATTTCTGCCCATGGACAACGGCGAGATGCGCTGGATCAGCGAAGGCTTCCCCGAGATGCGGGTTGCCGTGGTTCCGCGGGACCAGATCAGCTTCAACGACGGCTGGTACGTGCAAGGGCTCAAGGGAACTGGATCCTACGACTACAGCGCTCAGGATGTGTTCGTGCCCGCAAGCCGCACCTTTGAACTGTTCGTGCGTCAGCCATACCGCGGCACGTCGCCGGCCACCCGCATGGGGCTGATGCCCGTTACCGCCGCCGGTCACGCATCGTGGGCACTGGGTGTATCCAAGAGCATGCTCGACGATGTCCAGGAACTGGCCGCGACGAAGTTCCGGATGAGTGACATGGCATCGCTGGCCAGTCGCCCGACATTCCAGAAAGGGCTGGCACACCACCGCGCAGCCTGGCGTGCCGCTCGTCTGCTGGTTCTCGACGCGTTCACCTCTGCCGAGGCTGCGGTTGCGTCGGGGGAGGAGCTGACACCGGCGTTGCGCGCAGACATGCGGGTGGCCGCGGTCTATGCCACCGACACGGCCCGAGGCTGTGCTGAGTGGGCCCACCTGGTCGCCGGGACCAGCTCGATACGCGAGGGCACCCGTCTGGAGCGCGCTTTCCGTGACATGTACACCGGAACGCAGCACGCCTTCATCAGCGAAAAAGTGGCCATCGACGCCGCGCAAATATGGCTCGGCATCATCGAAGACCAGCCCGGGCTGTGATTCGGTGACGCTGCCGGTGCGTCTGCCGTCTACAGCAGGCGCTCACCTGGTTGCTGCTCAGCGGAGTCGTCACGCTTGCTTTCGCCCTGATCCTCGGCCAGCGACGACGCCAGCGCTGGTCCGGAAGCGCCGCCCGCTGAGGCGCCTTGGGCCATCGAGCTGATCGAGCTCAGTGGGGCCGCGGCGGCGCCTAGCGCCGTTGATACGGCGTTGGTGGCGGCCGGCACCGTTGTCGAAGGGTTCGGCAGCCCCGTCGCAGGGTTCGGCAGCCCTGTCGAAGGGTTCGATGCCGGGGCCCCCTCGATCAAATTGGCCAGCAGCGGCGTCTGGGCGGTCGACCCATCCGCACCGGGCAGCGTCTCCGCGCGTAGCAGTCCCGCACTCGCGCGCGCGCCTATGCCGCCCCCCACTGGGCTGTTGAAGATAGCGTTGCCACTGATCTACGCAGCGCTGGCCTGCATTGTGCCGGCAGCGGTCTCGTCCATTTGCCCATAAATGCGGGCGATGTCGACGAACGCCGCACCCGTCCGCATAAGCTCTTCTTGAGCCGCCGTGTGCGCAGCCAGCACCGAGGCGGCCTCCGCACCAAATGCGGCCGCCGCCTGCATCGAGATCTCTTCGGCGCTCGCGGGCGCGAGCGCGGTGACCGAGGGCGCTGCCGCCGCACCGGCGGCTAGGGCGCAGGTTCCCGTTGCGATTACTTGCCCGCCGATGACGGCAGCGGCCGGATCGTGTGACATGGATGTCATTTGCGTACTGCTCCTGTGTATTTGTCCGGCCGCTAAACGACCGACCCGGGTGTCCCGCCGGTAACTTTTCAGGTCAAACTGCGCTCGCCGATGTAAACAATCCTAAGGCTCCGATCGGCTGGTCGGCCCACCTGTGAAGTGCCTGGGAACATCCCCTCGTTGTTGGCCCTCAGTGCCCGAACATGCGGGTCAAGAACTTTGGGGAACTGGCCTCCCCTTACGCCCTCCAGGTGTTGGACAACAAAGCACGACCAACTGGTAGACGGTCGGCGACACGGTCGGTTGATTGGGTGATCGGACGGGGTGACCGGGTAGAGCTACTGCGCCTCAGCTAAGGAAGTGGCGTGCCGGGTGCTGTCGTAGTTGGCGTCGGAGTCGGGCCCATCATTCCTCCCGGCCACATTTGGCCGGGTCCCATCATTCCGCCCCCACCCATCATTGGGCAGGTGCCCGGCTTTCCACCCGGACCCATCTGACCTGAGTTGCGCCACCCGTCAGGTCCGCCGTAGCCACCCCACTCTCCGCCCACGAAGACCCCCGTGAAGAAAATCACCGCGACGACGAACACGACGCCGGCGACGATGCCCACTACTGCCACCACCTGGCCCAGTCGACTCGGCCTCTCATACGGGTTTTGTTCCGCAACGCGGGCCGGTTCGCCCGGGGATTGGGCTGGTTTCGTCATGTTGTGAATGATGTCGCAGAGGGATCGCTGAAGGTAGGGACCATCGGCCCTAAAAGGCTCAGGCGAGGCCCGGGTCACTTAGCCCTGGTCGCATGGACAACGTTGCACGGCAAGTGGATGCGTCCGTCGTCGATGAGCGGAAGGATTGTGGCCGTCCTTTCGGCCATACGGCGCATCTGTTCGGCTTGCCCGGGCGGCATCTGCCGCAAAATCGCCCCGGGCAGCTTCCCGAAGTTGCCGGTGAAACCCGAGGTGTTGCCGACGAATGTGGTGGGTCCGAGAAAGTCGATATGCCAGCCGGCATTTCCCAGAGTGTTGCGGATGTCGGTTTCCGGCACGGCCTCCATCGGGGCGATGATGCCGTTGACGTTGTCGCCGGAGAAGCAATAGAGGAACCAACGTGCGCCCTGCGTCGTCGCACGGTAAAGCGCAGCGGCGTAAGCCTGCCTGCCGTCGTGGTCCAGGCAGTGGTAGAGGGCACTGTCGATGATCGTGTGGAATTGTCCGTCGTAGCCAGCCAATTCGGTGGCGTTGGCGACTTCGAAGCGCACCTGCGCACCGGCTTCGGCGGCGCGGGCGCGGGCCTGTGCGATCGCGGTCGGCGAACTATCCAAGCCCGTCACTGAGTAGCCCTTGCGCGCGAGGTAGATCGCGTTGTCGCCGAGGCCGCAACCGGCGTCGAGCACCTCTCCGCGAATCACACCGAGCGCTTCGAGTTCCATCAGCCGCGGCTGGGCCTGTCGGATGTCCCACGGGATGCCGTCGGGAGCGGGCGCACCCGGGAATGCGGGCTCGCCACGGTACAGGCTTTCATACGACTCGATGTTGTGGTGGAAGGGATCTGACGCAGAACGGCTCATCTTTCGCATGCTATGCCTGCCACGGCCTATCCCCGCTAGCGAAAAGGGGAGTGATTTGCACGCAACTGCGGCGGAAGTGGCGGGGCGGGTGGTTTGCAGACAAACCGACCCTCTTGTCAGGAGGTGGCCTACCATCAGCCCATGCGCGGCTCAAAGATCCTGATCACCGGTCCGACCGGTCAAATCGCCACACCCATTGCCCGGGCGCTTGCGGCCGAAAATGAGGTGTGGGGTATCGCCCGCTTCACCAATCCCGCCGCGCGAGAAGGCCTTGAGAAGGCAGGGGTTCGCTGCCAGACTTTCAATTTGGCAGCTGGTGACTTCGCCGGTCTGCCAAACGATTTCGAGTACGTCCTCAACTTGGCAGTGGCCAAGAGCGGCAACTGGGACAAGGACCTAGCGGCCAACGCGGAGTCGGTCGGCCTGCTCATGGCCCACTGCCGCAGCGCGAAGGCCTTCTTGCACTGTTCGTCCGCCGCCGTCTACGACCCGCCGGACGACAGGCCTCGAACCGAGCGCGCCGCTTTGGGCGACAACCACAAGTTTTTGTTCCCCACCTATTCCATCTCCAAGATCGCCGGGGAGGTCGTCGCTCGGTCGATGGCGCGGGTTGTCGGAGTACCCACCACTATCGCTCGGCTCAACGTCCCCTATGGCGACAATGGCGGGTGGCCGTACTACCACATGGAGATGATGCTGGCCGGCATCCCGATCCCGGTCCCGCCCGGTGAACCCGCCCGCTATAACCCGATCCACGAGGACGACATCATCGCGACCATCCCGAAGCTGCTGGAGGTGGCGTCGGTCCCGGCGACCACGGTCAACTGGTGCGGCGACCAGACCGTCAGCCTCCAGGAGTGGTGCGGCTACCTGGGCTCACTCGTCGGCAAGGAGCCGGTTTTCGAGGCGAGTGAGCAAGCGCTGCGCGGCAATCCCACCGATATCGACCGGATGCACGAGCTCATCGGCGGCACGAAAGTCGACTGGCGTGACGGGGTGCGCCGGATGGCGGCCAAGTTCCATCCCGAGTTGGTCGGCCCGTAGGACAGCTCGGATCACAGGTGAGACAAGAGGCGCTCGGCGAACGTCTCGGGATGTTCCCGGTGCATGAAATGCCCGCCTCGGACCTCCTCAACGATGTACTCGTTTTCGAACATCCGCGCGGCGCGCCGATAGTCCGATGGCTCGGCGATCGGATCATCCAGCCCCGCAAAAGCAACCACTGGCACCGTGATTCGCGCCTTCAGTGATGCGCTGGGTATAGGGGAGAGCTTTCGGTAGTAGCCGAACGCCGCGTTCAAGCTCGCCGGGTTTGAGAAGCTCGCGCGGACCGCGTCGAACTCCTGCGGATCAGGGTTCCACGTCGGGGACCATCGCCGATAAATGGCAGGCAGTGCCGCGAAGTCGTTGCGCGCGAAGCGATCCGGCGCGCCCGGCAACTTGTATGCCGCAAAATGGCGGACGCCCCAAAGTTTCTTCAGCGACGGCTTGAGCGTCGCTGGATGCGGAATGCCAATAACGAAAAGCCCTTTGACTCGATCTGGGCCGAGTGCGGCTGCGCCGTATGCGGCCGAAGCTCCCCAATCGTGCCCGATCACCACGGCGTCGCGGGCGCCGAGCGCTTCAATCAGTGCAAGCGGATCGCGGGCCAAGGTTTCTTGGTCAGGATCGGCAGCTGGGATCGCGCTGGGGTGGTACCCGCGCATATAGGGGCTGACCGCGCGGTAGCCTTTGGCGGCGATGCGTGGGCGGAGATCGTCCCAGGTATGCGCTGTGTCCGGGAACCCGTGAAGCATGAGCACGAGCGGCCCAGAGCCTTGTTCGAGATAGGCGAATCTCAGCCCGTTCGCTTCGACGAAATGGATCTCATCAGCCATGTGTTGGGGACACTACGCGTCTGCCCGGGCAGCGCCTGAGTTGGGCAGCCGAGTGTCGCCAATCAGCCCCAAGTGGACATCAGCGATGCTAGGCAACTCCGGGGAGAACGTGGCAGCATCGTCAGGTGACCAGCAGACCCGACACGACGCAGCGCCCACCTTCGAGCAACTGCAGGCCAACGACGTCGACGTCGTCAGGAGCCAACAGAGCAGCCATACGGACACCGTGACTGCGCCGTCCGCGATCCCGCGGGCAACCTAATTCGCATCCAGGAACTGCGCTGAGTCTGCGGTAGATAGCCGGGCCAGTCCTCCTAACCGTTTTCGCGGCCAGAAGCCGAGATCCCACCCGTGAACGCGACCCTTGACCGCGCCGCGCCCACAGTGCTAAGCAGGTGCTCAGCACTGTGGCGCATTGGGGGCGCTTGGCTTGATGAGGGCCGACACGGAAGGGATCAGATGACGCTGCATACGGTATTGGACGACATTCGCAAGCGCCCCGGCGCTGGTGATGTAATTCCGATCATCGATCCCGCGACGGAAGAGCCGATCACCGAATTCACCGACTGCGGGGAAGAAGCGGTCAACGATGCCGTTGCGCGGGCGAAGGCTTCCTTCGAGGCGGGCGTCTGGGCGGGACTACCCGGGCGCGAGCGCGCCAAGATCATGTGGCGCATCGCCGATCTCATCGAGGAACACTCCGAGGAACTTGCCCAGCTCGACTCACTGAACACCGGCATGCCGTTGATGCAGGCCCAGCTGGTGGTGCCCACCTGCGCCGAATTCTTCCGCTATTACGCAGGCTGGTGTACCAAAGTCAACGGCAACGCCTACGACGTGAAGACGAGCGGCATTGCGTCAGACACCTATGTCGACATGCACGCCTACACCCTCAAGGAGCCCTACGGTGTCGTGGGCTTGATATTCCCGTGGAACGGCCCGATCTTCAACGCGAGTGCCAAACTTGCCCCAGCGCTGGCCGCCGGCTGCAGCATGCTTGTCAAACCCGCTGAGGAAACGCCGCTTTCGGCGTTCGTCCTGGACCGCCTCATCGCCGAGGCCGGCGTTCCGGACGGCGTGGTCAACCTGCTCACCGGCTACGGCCACACCGCCGGTGCGGCGATCACCGCGCATCCGGACGTCGAGAAGGTGGCCTTCACCGGGTCGACTGACGTCGGCAAGGAGATCGTGCGGGCATCCGCCGACAACCTCAAGAAGGTCATGCTGGAGCTCGGCGGCAAGTCACCAGTGCTGATCTATGACGACGCCGACCTGAACAAGGCCATCATGATGGCCGCGATGGGCATCTTCGTGCACTCCGGCCAGGGGTGCGTATGTGGCTCAAGGATTTTCGTGCAACGCGGAGTCTACGACCAAGTGGTCGAGGGCATTGCGATGATGGCGAATTCGATCAAGCTGGGCGGCCCCAAGGAAGAGGGCTGCGTGAGCGGTCCGCTGATCAGCCAGAAGCAGCTCACCCGCGTGATGGGCTTCATCGACGAGGGCAAGTCCGACGGCGTCGAGGTGGTCACCGGCGGGCACCGGCTCGACCGGAAGGGCTACTTCGTCCACCCGACGGTGCTGACCAATGTCGATCGCGGCATGCGGCTCTATCAGCAGGAGATCTTCGGGCCCGTGGTCACGATCCTGCCGTTCGACGACGACGACGAAGCCGTCGCGATGGCCAATGACACGACCTACGGCCTCGCCGCCACCGCCTGGACCAACAACCTCAGCCGCGCGCACCGCCTTGGTAAGCGACTGGAAGCCGGAACCGTAACAATCAACTGCCAGTTGGTCTTTGATCACACGGTGCCTTTCGGCGGTTACAAGCAGTCCGGCTGGGGTCATGAGTTCGGCCGCGAGGGCATCGAGGCCTACCTGAAGACAAAGTCCGTCTGGGCCCAGCTTTAGGCCCCAGCCAACAGCCCCAAACGGAAAAGTTCCGAACCTCAAGCAGGTTCGGAACTATCCGATGCTTCGAGACAGATTCAAGCTCCCCTGGTGTAGCGGGTCAAGAACCCGATGGCTGCGACCGCCGCGACGGCACCGACGACGCCCCACAGCACCAATTGGAAGACCATGGACCCCAAGAACCAGCCGAACGTCATCCCGATGTACAGGGCCCAGATCAGCCGGAAGGCGCTCCAGACCGCGAGTGCGCCGGCGCTGATCCCGATGTACAGACTCCGTTGGCGATCGACACGGTTGATCTGCTCTTCGACGCTGGTCGGTACGATTTTCATGCTTACTTCCTTTCGTGAGCCCCCGCCTCCTTGGCGGTGTCGTTGCGGTAAGTACATGCGGTGCGGCCGGCTACCGATCCCAACAACGTGAGCTACGGACGCAGGCCCGTGATAAGAGAGGGCTTAACGTCGACGATGGACACCGTCGTCGAATTCAGCGCTCAACCCCGACCGGGAGCGACCGATGCGCGCTGTAAAGGATGCCCGTACCTAGCCCGACGTCTTAACGACAAGCTTGCCGACGTTCTTGCCGTCGAACAGCATGTTGATCGCGGTCGGTAGCTGCTCGAAGCCCTCGACGACGGTCTCGAGCGGCGTGAGTCTGCCCTCGGCAATCAGGCCGGCGATCTCGCCGATCGCCTCGGGCGCGCGGCCGAAGTGGTCGAGGACGATGAAGCCCTGCAGCGTCGCACGCTGGATGAGCAGGTTCCCGAACGCGCGTGGTCCCGGCGGCGGGTCGGCCGAGTTGTAGCCGGAGATCAGGCCGCAGAGCGCGACGCGCGAGCGGACATTCAGGCGAGCGAAGATCGCGTCCATGATGTCGCCGCCTACGTTCTCGAAGTCGACGTCGATGCCGTTGGGTGTCGCCGCGGCGAGCTGGGCGGCCCAGTCGTCGGCGCGGTGGTCGACGGCCGCGTCGAAACCGAGCTGCTCGGTCAGCAGCGCGCACTTCTCGGGGCCACCGGCGATCCCGACGACGCGCGCGCCATCGGCCTTGGCAAGCTGGCCGGCGACCGAGCCGACCGCGCCGGCAGCGGCCGAGACGACCACAGTCTCGCCCGGCTGCGGCTTGCCGATGTCGCGGATCCCGACCCACGCGGTGAGGCCGGTCATCCCGAGCGCGCCCATGTAGGCGCTCGGCGAGACGCCCTCGGCGACGTCGACCGCGAACAAGGGCATCGCGTCCGAGGCGACCGCATACTCCTGCCAGCCAACGAGACCCTGCACGATCTGGCCGACCGGATAGTTCGGGTTCTTCGACGCCACTACCTCGCCGAGCCCGCCCCCTCGCATGACCTCGCCGATGCCGACCGGCGGCAGATACGTCGGCGCGTCGTTGATCCACGCGCGGTTCGTCGGGTCGAGCGAGATCCAGTCAACGCGCACCAGCGCTTCACCGTCCCCGATCTCGGGTACCGCCTCCTGGGTGAGCTCGAAGGTGTCCGGTCCGATGCGCCCAGAGGGGCGCTCGCGGAGGAGGAAGCGGCGGTTTCGATCGGGCATGAGCGAACGGTACCGGACCCACGCCAGACGATTAGCCAATCACTCTCGACAGCGCCTCAGCCCAGGTCGAATCCGGTTTGCAATTCTGGGCACGCGAGATGGTGTGCGCTCTACCCTTCAAAAGGGGGGCGCTGTGGAGGAGAGTTAGCGCCGGTGGACGTGGTGTTGCGGGTTGTCCTGGTGCCGATCGCTGTGATCACGTTGGCTGTTTTCGCGGTGGCCGGATCGGCAAGTGCTGATCTGCCACCCACCCAAGTGATCACCACTATCGCCGTCGGGCCTAACGGGCAACCCATCAACGGTTACCAAGAGACGCCATCCCAGGGCAACGTCGCCGTTGTCAACGACTGCACCACACCGTCGCCCTCGGCAGTGGCCAACAACATCTACTCCTGCTCGCCGAGCGCGGCCGGCGCCGCCACCTGTTGGCCGTCGACACCGGGATCACTGTTGTGCGTGGACAATCCCTGGGACAAGCGTTTGCATCGGGTGACCTACGACGGTCAACTCCAGCCTGTGCAACCCACCACTATACCGGAGCCGTTCGCGCTGGTTCTCGACGACGGCACACGTTGTCTGCTTCGCAACGGCGGCGCCTGGGGTGGGCGCGATGACGGGTATGTTGGCGGCTACGGCTGCGGCGACCCCGGCGCGAACCTGGCGGCCTTATGTCTCCCCAGCCAGGGCGACGGCAGCTGCATTGATCGGTCGGCGCCGGTGTGGATGGTCAAAATCGGTCAACTGGGCACACCGACCACTCACTTTCCGCCGCCCCAGACCCGCGCGGTGACGACCGCCTGGTTCGCCGGAAATTGAACGCCGGTTGGCAAAGCGGCGGGGGCCGCGCAAGCCGCGGATGCTATAACCCAATGTATGGCAGGCACTGGGGGCTCGATTACCCACGTTTCCGATACGGCCCGGTGGACGGCATTACACCGGGCAACCGAATCGGCCCGTCCTGACGCGCTGTTCAGCGATCCGCTGGCCGAACGTCTAGCAGGTGAACACGGTCGCGCTATCGTCGCCGGGGTTCCACGGACAACTCGCAATGGTTGGTGGCTCGTCGCGCGCACCAAGATCATCGACGACGCCATTGCCGAAGCGATCGCCGACGGCTGTGACCGGGTGCTGAACTTGGCTGCCGGTTTGGACACCCGGCCGTATCGGTTGGACCTTCCGTCTGATTTCACCTGGGTGGAGGCGGATCTGCCGAAGTTGCTTGCGGAAAAAACGCAGCTGCTTGCCGACCAGGTACCGCGATGCCGGTTGACCCGGGCTGCCGTTGACCTGGCCGACGCGCAGGCTCGAGGCGCCTTTTTCGACGACGCGCTGGATGGCGCTAGGAAAGCGCTTGTCCTGACCGAAGGCCTGCTGATGTATCTCGAAGACCGTGACGTGGTCGCGCTTTCGGAGGCGATCAAGCGACCCGAGGTCGCGTGGTGGATGCTCGACTTCGCCGGTCCGGGCCTGAAGAAAATGATGAACAAGAAGATGGCCGGCATGTTGCAAAACGCGCCGTTCAAGTTCGCACCCGAAAACGGGTTGGCCTACTTCGAAAACCTTGGCTGGCGGACCGTCGAAGTGGAAGCGCTGTATATGGCCGCCCTCCGGTTCCATCGCTTGCCGATGTTGATGCGCCCGGCTACCTGGCTTCCCGAGCCGGATCCTCGTCGCCCGGGCAGCAGGGCCTGGAGTGCGGCTGCCCTTCTCACCCGTTGAGCCCAGATACGACCACTCGGCTGACGGCTGAGTCGTTCCCGCGTTACGCGCGTTAGACGCGTAACACAAGGGCCGGGTGACACCGCGTTTGGGGAACGATCTCCCTTGTTGGACGACCACGAAAGTGGGTCAATTTCAGTTACTGAACATTTGACCGGGGAGCTTCACGTGCAGGCACGGACTCTGATCCCCGCCGCCGCGGCCGTACGGCCACCGCGTCGTCGGTGGGCTGGGGAGCCGTCCGTCCGCGTCGCCGTGGTACCGATCATTGCGCAAGCCGTCCTATCAGCCTCCGCAGCAAGCGTTTCCGATCGTGTGGCCGGCGCTGTACGCGGACATCGCGCTTGTCTCAGCGAACACACTCGACAAGATGGCTCGAAAAGGGAAACTAGACGTAGCCGGAACGGGCCCGGTCATGAACTTGTGTTGAACCCGGCTGTCCTGGCTGACTGCTCGTCGGCTCTGGGACTCCGCGATGCAGCGGCGGTCCTCACCCGAGATCGCCGACCTCGCCCGCCGTACGGTTGAGGCAGGGTCCAAGGGCCACTCCTTGACCTGGCCGTTGGGCTGGCACGTATTCCAATGCTGGTTGTTCAATAGGCTGAAGGGAATGGTCCCGTTGATGAAACTGACAAGCTCGCCGAGAGATTATTGAGGGTGGTATCGGTGGTCGGCATTCGGGTGGGGACCGAGGAGCCGAAATATACGCGCCGCCAGCTCACTGACACCGTCGAACTGCGTTGCTGATGGTCCGCGGATTGCTGCCGAGACGACGGTGATCGACGACGAGGATCGCGCTCGCAATATTGGCTTTCGTCGGTTGGCGGGTTACATCTTCGGCGGCAACCAACGCGACCAGACGATCTCGATGACGGCGCCCGTCAGCCAGCATTCGACACCCGGCGGCCAACAGATCGCGATGACGGCACCTGTCGTCCAGACCGCCGGTCCGGATCGTGGCTTTGTCATCCGGTTCTTCATGCCGTCGAAGTGGACCATGGAGACCCTACCCACGCCCAACGATGATCAAGTCCGTTTAGTCACCGTGCCGCCCGAGACGGTGGCAGTGCTGCAATTCAGCGGCGACCGCAGCCCCAAGGCAGTTGCTACCCGTACCGGCGAGCTCATCGAAAGCATTGCAGGACAACGGCATCAAGCCCCAGGAAAGGCCATGCCTGGATCTGACCGGCCGGGACGTTGACGTTCCGGAGCAATGAGATCGCGATTCCGATCGATGCGGGATCCGTACCCGCCTAGCTGCCCGCGATTTGACCCATTGCAGGGGTTGACCATCGTCGTAGATGGTGCTTCCATTCGTGTGGCTGTCGAGACATCAATTGCCATCCGGCAAGCCGCTGTTCAGGGGGCGCGATGGAACGAAACGTAGGCCCATTCATCGTGGTGGCGGGGATTCTCGTTGTGGTACTGGGCGTCCTGGTTTGGGCAGGTGGACTCTCTTGGTTCGGCCGCCTTCCGGGTGATATCCGGATCGAGCGCGGCAATGTGCGCATCTACATCCCGTTGCTATCAATGCTGCTGATTTCGGTCGTGGCGACGATATTGCTCTCGGTCGTGCGGTACCTGTTCCGGCGGTGACGCCGGAGGCTAATCAGTAGGGTTTGGCTTGATGAGTCATCGAGCCAACGACAAAGTGGACGCCGGACTGGACCGGGTCTCAACGGCAGCTACCTCCACGCCGGCGCTTACCAGCGCCCGGACACCGAATATCGACGACCCGATGGCAATCAAGCTCGTCGAGTCCATCGACTTCGACTTCGAAAAATTCGGGCGCAAAGGCCAGGAGATGGCGTTGCGCTCACTGGCTGTCGACCAGTGTGCAATCAAGTACCTCACCAAGCATCCCACGGCGACGGTCGTCGCACTTGCCGAAGGCCTCCAAACGAGCTTCTGGCGTCGAACGGCGCACTGCCACACGCCCAATTTCATTGGGTATCAGTAGATTTAGCGCACGGTCATCGAGCTTAGAAAGCGCCTGGTGCCGCATTCCGAGCGCATCATCAGCGGCACAGTCGGCTCTCGACTATACGTGGATCGACATGATCGACAGCAGCAAAGGTGTATTCATCACCGCCGAGGGTCTGCTGATGTACCTACAACCCAAAGAGGCAATGGGACTGATCGCTGAGTGCGCCAAGCGGTTTCCCGGCTGGCAGATGTTCTTTGACCGCCACCGCATCGGCAAAAGTCGCACCGAAGGGGCTGCGTTCACCAAGCGCTAGAGTGCCGCCGATGCAGTAAAGACTTCGGTACCTCAACTGGCCAACCTGGCCAAGACATGCCCGGAGCCCGGGCGGTGCACGACGTGCCGATGCCCAAAGGACGAGGCTTGTTCTTTGGCACCGTGTTCCCCGCGTTCTGGAAGTTTGGACCGACGAAGCCGTGCCGCGGCGCCTACACCGTGCTTGAATTCGGCTGAACCGCAGGAACGGTAACCCGCCTATCCAGGCTCGCGGGCTACGTTCGCAAGCGCATGTGCGGCAGGGTGCCACTCTCCTTACCAGACGCGTATCCAGTCGACGAGCATGTCCGCGGGATAGGTGCCCGGCCCCGGATCACCGCCACCGGAACCGGCAACCGCCAGATTGAACACCGGAAAAACGGTGTAGCCGGGGCCGTTGAACGGCCAATCCGGTAGCGAGCTCGCCGGTACATCGAAGTATGGTTGCGCGCCGTCAACGTAGTCTTTCCAGAACCGGATGCCGGCCTCATCCCATTGGCATCGCCACGTATGCCAGCCGCTGTCCACCGCGATGTTGTGGGTCTTCCATTCGCCGCCGTTAGCCTTTGCGTGCACGGTGGTAGCCGACGGCCAATTGCCGTTGCCGTACCACTCCATGACGTCGATTTCACCCTGATCCTGGTTGCCCAGCCAGTACGCCGGCCAGGCGCCGGCGGTCAGGCAGTCGAGCTTGATCCGCGCTTCCCAGATGTGGCCGACACCGCCGCGCCAGTTGCTTTGGACCTTGCCGCTGTAATAGGTATTGCCGTCTTTTGCGGCACGCAGCACGAGGTTGGACTTGCCGTCGACGAACACGTTGCGTCGATCGTCACGGTACTGGCCGATGTTCTCGGGTCGCTCCCAATACGTCGGATCCTTGATCACCTCGCGGGCTTGCGCGATGGACCACTTCGACGAATCGGGGGCCGAGCCGGCCGGGCCGTCGAACTCGTCCTGGAAAATATAGGTCCCGGTTTGGCCGCTGGGCGCACTTGGCGGCGGCATCCGCCCCGCCGGCACGTCCGGCCGGGATGGGTGGGCCCGGGCCTCCGGGACGGGCAGCGCGGCTGCCAGCACGCCGATCCCGGTCGTCAACATCATGCGGCGGCGGTCCATCTCCGGCATAAGCAAGGGACGATAGCAGCCAACGCTGTACGGAGCTGAAACGGGAATTGTGTCAGCGCCTGCCGCTAAGGTTTTGGATCGCTGTCGGGCCAGCACGGACGGCGGCGCGGTAGTGGCTGAAGGATTACGCCAAATTCACGGCTAATTCTCAACTTGACGGGTGGTTTGGTCTCAGGATTGGGCGGGCATTCTGGAATCACGAACCGATAACCAGTGTTGTGGCTTTTGCAGGTTGCGCTTAGAGGGGTTGATGATCGTGGCGAATACATCGGGAGCGACGGTTATTCTCCTCCAGTCCCATCCGGCATGGGCCGCGGCTCAGCGTCATGCACGCGAGCGCAATGAAGCAATCCGCCGCCATCCTTCCTTTCGCGCCCGCCAGCGTGCTGCCGAGTCAGGCAGCGACGTCATACCACTTATCCGCGACTTCAAGGTGTACTCGAGCACCGACACTCCCGCCTGAATAATCCCCGGGAATTGCGATAAACGCGCCAACGGCGCCGCTACTCGGGCCGGCGAAGTGATGAGACCGTGAAACAGTCTGATAACTGCGTATGCGGACTGATACCGGTAATACCGCAATCGGTCGCGCTCGGTGTACCGGGAGATATATATCAGCGGGGGCGCTGAGCTGATCAGCTGCCCGGTTAGAGCAAGGCACTAGCTGCCGGCTGTGTCAGCCCCAACTCGCGTCGAATTTCGGCTGACCCGTTTACATCAATCCCAAGTACTACTACCGTGGGTAGTAGACATTCGTTGGGAGAAGCAGATGTCCAACTGGGGTTCATTCACAGCGCACCGTTCGATAACCGTGGCGATGATCGCGTTCGCCGCCGCGTTCACCCTGCATGGGATCGATCATCTTCGGCGCGGGATGGCGGCGTCGCCCCCATCAATCATGATTGGCGGGATGATCCAGGGATTCATTGTGGTGGTCGCAGTCGTGCTGGTGTTACGCGACCATCCATGGGCTTCCGAGGCCGCAATCGCCGTGGGTTTCGGCAGCGCAGCGCTGTTTGTCTACGCACATCTGCTGCCCAGTTTTCTACCGAGCTTCCAAGACAGCTTCACCTCTGGGCCGCGGATCAACGTCACATGGTTCTCGTGGCTCACGGCCGTCGCCGAGATCGGGGCCGGGCTGATACTCGGCTACGTTGGTTTGCAGGCGCGGCGGCGGCGGCCGGCTGCCAATATGTCGGCCCGAAGCCTTCGCGACAACGTTTAGCCGCATTGCCGACAGGCGCGTGCAACCAATCACTCTGGCGGACAAGGCCATTACCGACGCTGCGCGAAGATGAATACGTCGGCATAATTCTCCTGTGCCGCAAATACACCGAGCGAAGGCGCTCGCCAACCCAGCTCAGCCACATAGCGCGCTCCTCCACGAGCTGGAGCGCTATATCGAGGCGCACAATCCCGACGCCACCGATGTCAACGTGGTAAGCGCGACGGACACCGGTCAGGCCGACACGAGCCATAAGCCCGTACGCCACTGGTACCAGGTCACGTACGAAACTTAAGACTGCCGTCGCTGGCGGAATCCCAGGTCACCGCCGCAACCGTGGTGTATGGTCCAGCCAGATCAGTTTCGGGTTGATCAAGCAGTCGGTCTACCACCAGCTTCTTTGACGCGCTTTCCGCCAGAGAACGAAAGGGACCGGATGCCATGGTTCTAGGTGCGGGTGCTTCACACGGCGCAACACCCCTTTCGGTTGGCGCCAGCCTGTCGCGCACGACGGTACGCGCCGCCATGGCGCTACTTCAGCATCAATACGGGCTGGACGAGAACGCAGCGTTCGGGGTGTTGCGGGATGTTTCTCAGCGTCACAATGTGAAGCTGCGCGTGCTGGCCGCCCGAATGGTTACGTCTGAAATCAGCATGCGGTCGCGGCCGACCAAGGCGGGTCCGCCACTGCCATTGAAGGTTTACGGTCGCGCCTGCGCCAACCGTGCCGCGGTTCTCGCGGAGTTGATGCGCGTTGCGGTCCGCCACTCTGGTGCCCAGCGGGGGACGATTCAGCTTCGCGACGAGGTGCATGGTGGGCTGCGACTGGAGGGCAGACGCGGATTCAGCCAGGAGTTTGCCGACGCTTTCAGCTACGTCAGCGGCCCTGACACGTTGTGCGGCCACGCGTTCAGCGACGCCAGGCAAGTGGCGGTCGCCGACGTCGACAGCTCACCATTATTCAGCGAATCCGCTCGCGAAACACTCCTGGTGAACGAGGTCCGCTCTTGCGTTTCGACCCCGATCATCGATAACGACGGGGAGGTGCGAGGAATCGTCTCCACCCACCAGCGTCGCCGTGGCGCCATTCCGACCGAAGCGGAGTTGCGACAGCTTCAGGTACTAGCCAACAAGTGCGGTCAGTGGCTGCGGTGGTACGACCGCATGGTGCTGCCCAGTGCGGTGGCCGCTGCCTATGACGCTGCCGCCGCCAAAGCGGACGGCTCCCTGTCCGCCGTGGTCGATTAGAGCTTGCTGGCGACAAAGTCGGCAGCCTGATTAGCCATGCCCGCGCCGATGTACGAACTAGCGAGATGTTCCGGCCAGTTTTCTTTCCAGGTGTTCGGGTCGGCCGGGTTGCAGACGGGGTCGGCGCCGTGGCACAGCTCGATGGTCCTGTCGTTGTAGATCGGGCTGAAGTTGGTGATCGGACCCACCCACTGGCTTCCATTGCCGAACAACGCGACGGCGGCGATGTGCTGGTCGGTGCCCGGCGGTAGCGGGCTGTCGAACCCAAACGCGGCGATCGGCGCAGCGAGCACCACGTCGGTGACGGCCGCGCCCAACGAGTAGCCGCCGAGCACCAGCCGGGTATCCGGGCAGTTGTTGACCATGTCCTGGACATGGCGGCTCATGTCGTTGGCGCCGACGTCGACCTGCGTATCGGCGGGGTACTTCACCGCATAGACGCCGATGTTCTTCGAAACCTTGGATTCGAGCGCGTTGATGAACGCGTTGCCGAGTACACCCGGCCCCGGCGATTCATACCGGCCGCGGGCGAAGACGACCTGCACCTGCGGACAGTTCGCGGCCGCGGCCGACCCGGCGGCCCCCGGCGTCCCGGCCGGGAGCACTACAGCAGCCAGCGTCAGCGTGGCTGCCGTCATGACAGCGCCCAGGCCAACATCAAGCAACTCATTAACAAGCAAAGCGCGCACAGCAGAATGTTAGATCGATCGCGCCGCGGGCGCTCGGCAGCCCAAAAAGATGTCCATGACGGACCTACTGCTGCCCAACAAGCACCTCGACCACCTTGTCTGCGCTGCCAAGCCGACCGATAGGTTTTCAGCTCATGAACAGCATTAACGCCAGTTCAACCGAGCACCTGTTCGCGCTGGCCGAGCAGGTGCGAGGTTTCATGCCGGCCGATGAGGGGCGCGCGCTTTACGACGCCGCGCTGCGGTATCTCAACGGCGGCGTCGGTGTCGAGATCGGCACGTATTGCGGCAAATCCACCCTGTTGCTCGGCGCAGCGGCGCAACAAACGGCCAGCGTGCTGTGCACGATCGACCACCACCACGGCTCGGAGGAGCACCAGGCCGGCTGGGAATACCACGACGCCTCGTTGGTCGACGAGGTCACGGGATTGTTCGACACACTGCCGACGTTTCGCCGCACGCTCGATGCCGCTGGACTCGACGAGCACGTCGTCGCCATCGTGGGCAAGTCACCGGTTGTGGCGCTAGCGTGGCGATCACCGCTGCAGTTTTTGTTCGTCGACGGCGGCCACAGCGAGGCCGCCGCGACCCAGGACTTCGATGGATGGGCGAAGTGGGTGGCCATCGGCGGGGCGCTGGTCATCCACGACGTATTCCCGGACCCCAGAGACGGCGGCCGACCACCGTATTACATCTACTGTCGCGCAATCGATTCCGGTCAGTTCCGGGAGGTTTCGGTGACCGGATCGCTAAGGGTGCTCGAACGTGTCAGTGGTCAGGTGGGCGAGCAGATCTAGCAAAACTCAAGTCACCAACCGGGCCCGGTAACGACGCATTCGCAATCGAAGTCGGTCTGCAGGCCCATCGGCAACCCGTCGCCGCGGAAAATCGCGGCGCCCGCAGTGGTGTCCGACAGCGCATCCGCTGCCAGGATCATCGCCGCTCCCGTCCAGGTGGTGCGCTCCTCGGGCCACCGTTTCCCATCCGCGAACACCAAACCCGTCCAGTAGGAGCCGTCTTCTTCACGGAGGTGCTGCATCGCTTCAAATTGCTGATGGGCTGCTGACCGGTGACCGATGGCATCCAGCGCCATCACCAGTTCGCAGGTTTCGGCGCCCGTCACCCAGGGCCGGTCGTCCACGCAGCGAATCCCAAGACCACCGACCACAAAGTCGTCCCAGCGCTGCTTGATTCGCGTGGCGGCCGCCGGCCCTCTCAGCGCACTGCCAAGGATGGGGTAGTACCAGTCCATCGAGTAGCGGTCCTTTTCGGTGAACGCCTCCGGATGCGCGGCGATCGCGTGGCCCAGTCGGCCCAGCGCCAGCTCCCACTCGGGCTGCGGCTCCCCAACAAGGGCGGCGAGCGCCAGTGCGCACCGGACGCTGTGGAACACGCTGGCGCAGCCGGTCAGCAGCGCTTCCGGGACAGGTCCGGCTTCACTCCGGGCCCAACAGATCTCGCCGTAGCCGACCTGCAAGTCAATGACGAAATCAATCGCCTTGTGCACCACCGGCCACATCTGGACGGCGAAGGACTCGTCGCCGGTGACCAGCACGTGGTGCCACACACCAGTGGCGATGTACGCGCAGAAGTTGCTGTCGCTGTTGGCATCTTCGATAGTCCCCGCGCGAAACTGGATGGGCCAGGAGCCGTCGGGCCGCTGGGTGCGACGGCTCCAGTCGAACGCAGCCCGCGCCGGCTCCAGCAATCCGGCCGTGGTGAGTGCCATCGCGCACTCCACGTGATCCCACGGATCGGTGTGACCCCCCTCGAACCAGGGGATAGCTCCTGATGATTCCTGCGTGACGGCGATAGACAGTGCGGTCTGCCGGCATTGCCCGGGAGTAAGGACACCCGGAACCGACGGCGGGTTAGACCGATGCAACTGAATATCCCAGATTCGCTTGGCTTTCTGCCGCCTGCTGTTTGATGAAATACATCGCTACGCTCTTGCCCACCAGCGGATTGAGCAGCGACTCCGCCAGCGTTGTTATCTTCGGCCGCTGCATCAGATCCCATACCAGGAGCTTGTGGTAAGCGGCCACCGCACGATGATCGGTATTCGACACGCCCACAGCGCATTTCAACCACCAAAACGGAGAGTGCAATGCATGCGCATGATGCGCATGCGTCAATTCCATTCCGCCACTGGTGATCTTGGCCCGTAATTCACTGGCCCGGTAGATGCGTACGTGGCCGCCCTCGTTGCTGTGATACTCGTCAGACAGTAGCCAACACACCCGCTCTGGGAGCCAACGCGGCACGCTGACCGCCAGTGTGCCACCGACCTTCAGCACCCTGATCAGTTCGGCGATGGCGGTCTCGTCGTGTGGTATGTGTTCCAGGATTTCGGATGCGATGACACAGTCGAATGTCTCGTTGGCGTATGGCAAGCTCAGCGCGTCACCGAGAACCACCTTCGCCGATGCCGCGGCGGGCGCCTCACCGGTCTCGGCCATCGCACGCAGAATGGTGTCTACGGAACGCAGTTCGGTAGCGTCGCGGTCGAAAGCGATGACGTCCGCACCACGCCGATACGCTTCGAAGGCATGCCGGCCGGCTCCACAACCCACGTCGATGACCTTGCTGGACGGCCCGATGCCGAGTCGGTCGAAATCGACTGTCAGCATTGCGCTCCGCCTTCGATAGCGGCGTTGCGTGCGATCGCCCGCTCATACACCTGCACAGTTTGAGCGGCCACGGCTTCCCAGCTGAACACGTTGATTGCGCGTGCTCGTCCCGCCTTCCCCAGACTGCGTCGCTTTTCCGGCGAGTCCAAAAGCTCACCGAGCGCGCGCGTCAGCGCATCGACGTCGGCGGGCGGCACCAGCTCGGCGCAGGCACCATCGGTCCCAAGGACTTCGGGCAGCGCACCGACCCGACTCGCGACGATCGGGGTACCGCTGGCCATGGCTTCCACCGCAGGCAGCGAAAACCCTTCGTAGAGCGACGGAATGCAGGCGACTTCGGCCGATGCTAACAGTGCTGCCAGCTCGGCATCGGAAAGTCCACTGGTGATGTGGACGATGTCGGAGATGCCAAGTTCGGCGATGAGTTTGTGGGTGGGACCGTTGGGTTCCACTTTGGCGACGAGCCGCAACTCGAGATCCCGGCTTGTCCGTAGCCTGGCGACCGCTTGCAGTAGGGTGCGCACACCCTTCAGCGGGGTATCGGCGCTGGCGATCGCGATGACTCGGCCGGGTTGCCGTGGGCGCGATCCCGGCTTGAACAGCGCGGTGTTCACCCCCAGGGGCACCACGTGCAGTTGCTCCGGCGAGACACCGAAGTCGGTGACGATGTCCGCCGCCGAGGACGACGAGACCGTCAATAGGTCCGGGATCTGGCGCGCCACCTGTTGTTGCATGGTGGAAAATCCATACCAGCGGTGCACCAACGGTTTTCGCCACCACCGTGCGGCGGCGATATCGAGCACCCGATCACGGGTGATGGGGTGGTGCACGGTGGCCACCACCGGCAGCCCCGCGTCGGCGATCGCGAGCAGTCCGGTTCCCAGGCTCTGGTTGTCGTGGACGACGTCGAAATCGGCCGTCCGGCCGGCCAGCAACCGGGCGACACGCAAGGTGAACGTCCGTGGTTCGGGAAAGCCCGCGGTCCACACCGTGAGGAGTTCTAACAGGTCGATAGAGTCGCGAATTTCGCTAGGCCGCGGCACGCGGAAGGGGTCGGGCTCCCGATACAAATCAAGGCTTGGCACTTCGGTCAGCCGCACCCGCGGATCGAGAAGGTCTGGGTACGGCTGACCGGAAAACACCTCGACGTCATGACCGAGTTCCACCAGACCGTGGCTGAGATGGCGCACGTAGACGCCCTGTCCGCCGCAATGGGTTTTACTACGGTAGGACAGCAGGGCAATTCGCATACTCAACTCTTCTTTGCAGATAAACGACCGCGGAATGGCGCCGAATCCATCGCGATCAACGGACTCCCGAACTCCGTGACAGCAAACTGGACACGTGTCCAGACTATAGTTCGATCACCTAATCGAGCGCAACGAGCTCGAGCCCGGCCGTCCCGCGCGTAAACGGTCCCCGGGACGTCCGCCACGCAAAGATCATGCCACTCGGATGTGGCCGCGATCTTGCAGACCGGTTGGTTCTGCGGAGCGCAGCGGGGAGTGCGCCCAGCGGATGGCAAGGCGCACCGCAAGCCGCGGAACGATCGAACCGTTTGGCACGCCCACACGTCGTCTAGGTATAGCACGATATACCTAGGCATAGTTTGAGGAGCCATTCATGGATGCTGTGTTGGAGCCGCGTTACGACGTCGTCGTGTGTGGGGCCGGGTCGTCGGGGTCGGTAATCGCTGGCCGGTTGGCGGAAAATCCCGAGGTGAAGGTGTTGCTGCTGGAAGCGGGCGGCACCGATGACGTCCCCAGCGTGACCGAGGCGAGCCAGTGGCCGGTGAATCTCGGGGGCGAACGCGACTGGAGTTTCGCGTCCGAGCCCGACCCGCGGCTTCATGGGCGCTCCATCCCGTTCTCGATGGGCAAAGTGCTGGGTGGCGGGTCAAGCATCAATCTGATGGTCTGGGCGCGCGGACACCGCAGCGACTGGGACCACTTCGCATCCGAATCCGGCGAACCGGCCTGGGGATATGAGCCGGTCGTGGATCTGTACCGGCACATCGAGGATTGGCAGGGCGCCGGAGAGCCGGATCATCGAGGCAGGGGCGGGCTGGTGTTCGTCGAGCCGGCACCCGACGTACATCCGGTCGCACCAGCGATTTTGGACGCGGCCCGGGCCCATGGCATTCCGACATACCAGAGTCCTAACGGTCGCATGATGGAAAACGCGCGCGGCGCCGCCATCCTCGACCTGCGCAGCCGCGACGGGAAACGGCTGTCGGTGTTTCGCACCTATACCGTCCCATATCTGGAGAAGCCGAACCTGACCGTTTTGCCGCACGCACTAGTGACGCGGGTAATTTTCGAGGGCAGCCGGGCCACCGGCCTCGAAGTTTTCCATGGTGGCGCCGTTCATCAGGTGGCCGCTGATGCAGAGGTCGTGCTGTCACTTGGCGCGATGCACACGCCCAAAGTGTTAATGCAGTCCGGCGTCGGCGATGAGGAGGAATTGCGTCGCGTCGGAGTCCCGGTCCGCCAGCACTTGCCCGGGGTCGGACGCAACTTTCAAGATCACTTCGGATTTGATTGCGTGTGGGAGTTCCCTGAGACGGTGCAGGGCAGCACTCAAGTGGGGGCGACGGTGTTCTGGGACTCCGGGGCGGCAGGCATCCAGGGGCCGGATCTGTTCGCGTGTTTGGGGCCCTTTCCCAAGTCCACTCCCGAAAATGTCGCTAAATATGGCCTGCCGGCTAACAGCTGGATCCTGTTCGGCTCCCCGACGCACCCCACGAGCCGCGGTCGCTTGCGATTGTCCGGCCCGGATCCGGCCGACCCGATTCGCATTGAAGCGAACGCATTGTCGGACCCCGACGATCTCAAATCCGCGATCGCCTGCGTCGAAACGCTCCGCGAGATTGGGAACTCCGCGCAACTCCGCCCGTTCGTCGCGCGCGAGGTCATGCCGGGCGATCTGTCGGGCGCCGAATTGGAGGACTATTTGCGTCATGCCGTAACCACCTACTGGCACGAATCCGGGACCGCGAAGATGGGCCGTGACGCCATGTCGGTGGTCGACGGACATCTGAAGGTGTATGGCATCGAGAACCTGCGCGTCGCCGACGCATCGATAATGCCGCGAATTACCAGTGCTAACACCATGGCTCCCTGCGTGGTGATCGGCGAGCGCGCCGCGCAGTTCATCAAGGCTGAGCACCGGTTTTGAGCCGCGCACGCCAGACGGTCGCGGGAACTGTAGAAAGCCCCAATGCTGGAAGTCGCAAATCCTCATTTTGTTACCATCGCGCGGTGCAGGATTCGGCTGCGCCAAGTGGATGCGGCGGACCACGATCGGTTTCAAGGCGCGACGTCCTTAAATATGCTGTTGCACCGGTTCTGCTGAGCCTGGGGACGGTGGCCGGCCCGCTCGACGCTCCGAAAGCATCAGCCGAAAACATGAGGCTGATCGACTTCGCTGAGCGCAGGATCCCGCCGGATCAAATCAAGTCGGCAGGCTACGACGGGGTCGTCAATTACGTGTCGGAGTCGCGGCCGGGAGCGAACTTCGAGGCAAAGCCCCTCACCCGGGAATACGCCGACGCCCTACGCGCAGCGGGTCTCCACATTGTCAGCAACTACCAGTACGGCAAACCCGGTTGGCCCGACCCGTCAGATTTCACCCGCGGGTACGACGGCGGCGTGGCTGACGCTCACACAGCCCTGCAGCTGCACACCGCAGCAGGGGGTACGCCTTCGGCCCCCATTTTCTTCAGTATCGATGACGATATCGACGGCAACACCTGGAATAGCCTTGCCGTGCAATGGTTTCGGGGAATCAACTCCGTGTTGGGGCTGAACCGCACCGGCATCTATGGGCATTCCCAGGCGTGTGGGTGGGCGATCAGAGACGGCGTCATCGGGAACTCAACCACCGCGGGGCACCGGTGGGCGTGGCAGACGAAGTCATGGTCGCATGGAGAGCGCGAGCCCATGGCGGTGCTCTATCAGGAGATCGTCAACAGCCCGTCGAACCCAGGTCCGCTGCTGGGCGGCATCAACGTCGATGTGGACGAGGTCCTTGCGGCGGATTTCGGGCAGTGGGATTTGGATCGGTGATCTCTCGGGTGTGAGACGACGGCACCCCGCGAGCGCGTGGCTCGCGGGGTGCCGCCTCGTCTCAACGACCTAAGCAGGTCTCAGTTCAGATCGAACCGGTCGTTGTTCATGATCTTGACCCACGCTGCGACGAAGTCCTCCACGAACTTGCCCTTCGCGTCGTCCTGGGCGTACACCTCCGCGATGGCGCGCAGCACCGAATTCGACCCGAACACAAGGTCATTAGCGGTCGCGGTCCACTTCAGAGCGCCCGAGGCCCGATCGTGGCCCTCGTAGACGTTCTCCGCAGTCTCCGACGCCTTCCACTCCGTGCCCATGTCGAGCAGGTTGGCGAAGAAGCCGTTGGTCAACGCACCCGGCTTGTCGGTGAACACGCCATGCTTGCTGCCACCATGATTGGCACCGAGGGCACGCAGACCGCCGATGAGCACCGCCATTTCCGGACCGGTCACGCCGAGCAAGATCGCACGGTCGAGCAGCAGATGCTCGAGCCCCGCCTTCTCGCCTGGACGGAAGTAGTTGCGGAACCCGTCGGCCCGCGGCTCGAGCACCCCGAACGACTCCACATCGGTGTTCTCCTGCGAAGCGTCGGTACGCCCGGGCGCGAAATGCACCGAGATCTCGTAGCCGGCGTCCTTGGCCGCCTTCTCGACCGCCGCGGACCCGGCCAGCACGATCAAGTCGGCCAGCGAGATCTTCTTGCCGCCGGACGCCGAGGCGTTGAAGTCCTGCTGGATCCGCTCCAGCACCGGCAGCACCTTGTCCAGCTCCGAGGGCTCGTTGACCTCCCAGCTCTTCTGCGGCTCGAGGCGCAACCGCGCACCGTTGGCGCCGCCGCGCTTGTCGGTGTTGCGATAGCTCGACGCCGCGGCCCAGGCCGTCTTGACCAGCTGCGGAACGGACAGGCCGGATTCGAGCACTTTGCTCTTCAGGGCCGCAACGTCCTTCTCGTCGACCAGCTTATGGTCGACGGCCGGAACCGGGTCCTGCCACAGCTGCGGCTCGGGAATCCATGGCCCGAGGTAGCGCGAGATCGGGCCCATGTCGCGGTGCAGCAGCTTGTACCACGCCTTGGCGAATGCCTCGGCCAGCTCCTCGGGGTGGTCCAGCCAGCGCCGCGTGATCTCGCGGTAGATCGGGTCTTCCCGCAACGAGATGTCGGTGACCAGCATTGTTGGGGCGCGACCCGGCCCGCCGAATGGATCGGGGATGGTGCCCGCGCCGGCGCCGTCTTTTGCGGTGAACTGCCAGGCGCCGGCGGGGCTCTTGGTCAGTTCCCACTCGTAGCCGTACAGGTTCTGCAGGAATCCGTTGCCCCACTTGGTCGGGGTGGCGGTCCAGACCACCTCCAGGCCGCTGGTGATGGCGTCCTTGCCCTTGCCGCTGGCAAAGGAACTCTTCCAGCCCAGCAGCTGTTGTTCGATCGGGGCTGCTTCCGGCTCGGGTCCGACCAGGTCGGCGTCGCCGGCGCCGTGGGTCTTGCCGAAGCTGTGGCCGCCGACGATGAGTGCAGCGGTCTCTTCATCGTTCATGGCCATCCGGGCGAACGTCTCACGGATGTCTACTGCCGCGGCGACCGGATCCGGCTTGCCTTCGGGGCCTTCCGGATTCACATAGATCAGACCCATGGTGGTCGCGCCGTAGGGTTGCGCGAGGTTCCGTTGGCCGGAGTAGCGCTTGTCGGTGCCCAGCCAGGCTTCCTCTTCGCCGAAGAGAATCTCTTCGGGCTGCCAGATGTCTTCGCGGCCGAACGCGAAGCCGAAGGTTTTGAATCCCATCGACTCCAACGCGCAGTTGCCGGCGAAGATGATCAGGTCCGCCCAGGAGATCTTGTTGCCGTACTTCTGCTTGACCGGCCACAGCAGCCGGCGGGCTTTGTCCAGGCTCACGTTGTCCGGCCAGCTGTTGATCGGGGCGAAGCGCTGGGCGCCCTGGCCGCCGCCGCCGCGGCCGTCGTGGATGCGGTAGGTACCCGCGGCGTGCCAGCTCATCCGGATGAACAGGCCGCCGTAGTGGCCGTAGTCGGCGGGCCACCAGTCCTGCGAGGTGGTCATCACCGAGATCACGTCGGCTTTGAGCGCCTCGACGTCGAGCGTGGCGAACTCCTCGGCGTAGTCGAAGTCCGGGCCGAGCGGGTTGGACTGGAGCGGTTGTGCGTGCAGCTTCGACACGTCGACCTGATTGGGCCACCAGTCCTGGTTCGTCAGCGGGCGATGGGCCTTCGGCTCGGGGGAGGGGATTACCGGGTTTTCGCTTTCGCTGGTGCTAGCCGTCTTGGTTTCTGGTTCGGGTGGGCGGCTATGGGAGATATCGGATGACACAGCATTACCTTTCGAGTGGAGGGGTGATTGGGCTGCGATCAGGAACCAGCAGTCGAACAGTCGGGGCACAGGCCCCAGTAGATGACTTCGGCCTCGTCGAGAACGAAGCCATCCAGAACGTTGTTGTCGTCCGACGGGGTGAGGCACGGCGCCTCACCGACGGCGCAGTCAATGTCGGCGATGACTCCGCAGGACCGGCATACGACGTGATGGTGGTTGTCGCCGACTCGTGACTCGTAGCGGGCAACCGACCCCGACGGCTGGATCCGCCGAACCAAACCGACTGAGGTCAGCGCACTGAGTACGTCGTACACGGCCTGGCGGGAGACATCGGGCAGGCCAAGCCGCACCGCCGAGAAGAGTGTCTCGGTGTCGGCATGTGGGTGGGCGTCCACAGCCTCCAACACGGCGACCCTGGGCCGGGTCACACGCAGATCGGCCATCCGCAACTGTTCCGCGTAATCGGCCGTCGAGGACACCGCACCAATATGACGCACTTATCTGGAACGAGTCAAGACTTTCCTGTGAAGTAGAGCACACAAATAGGTGACGAATGGGGTCCGTCACTGCTGCGCCCGCAGGCCCGCCGGATACCGGACGCGGAATGCTGGCGGCTTTACGTCGGCTTCAAGGCGCTGCCGTTGCGCCATTGATCCCAGCTGAGTGTCCAGTCACCGTTCTGTGCCGGTGTCAACGGCGGTCCGCCGCTGTTGTGGACCTCGACCACGTCACCCGGTACCGAGAAGTTGTAGAACCATTTCGCGTTGTCGGCGTTGAGGTTCAAGCATCCATGCGAGGTGTCCCGGTGGCCCTGAGCCCACACCGTCGCGTCGAGCTCATGCAGATATATGCCGTCAGTGCTGATGCGGGTGGCGTAATTGATGGTCTCGCGATACCCGAGTCTGGAGTTCTTGGGCAGCCCAAAGGTCGAGGAGTCCATGACCACTGGGTTCCCCTTGTCGAGCACGGTGTAGATGCCGGGGGGAGTCCACAACGATATGGTTTTCCCTCCGACGTTTTCGGTGCCACCCATTCCCATAGAGGTGGGCATCCTACGGACCAGTGCCCCGTTATTGAAGACGCTGACTTGTTTGGTGGCGTCATCGGCAATGGATATGTGTGCGTCGCCGATCCGGAACGACACCCGGCTGTCGTCTTGCCCGAACAAGCCGTCGCCCAGGGCAATTCCGTAGATCTTGGCTTCGGCAGTGACGGTCGTGCCCGGTGCGTAGTAGTGCTCTGGTCGCCAATGGGCGTTTTGGCCGTCAACCCAGAACCACGAACCCTGGACCTTGGGGTTGGTGGTCACCGTCAGGTGTCGCTCAGCGGCAGCCCGGTCGGCGATCTGCTCGTCGAAGTGCGCCACGACCACTGTTCCGACGCCGTAGGTGCCGCCATCTCGCAGTGCCGCCTCTGAGGTGGTGGTAAACGAAACCTCGGTCTGGTTGGACGGTTTCAGCGTGGAGAATGACGAGACTTGAGTTGACGCAACGCCATTGGGGCCACGGCTGGTGACCGTCAGCGTGTAGGTGCGTCCGTAGCCCAGAGGGACGTTGGGTTTCCAGACAGTGTTGTCCGGGGTTATGACGCCCTGGACCGATTTGCCGCTCTCGTTGACCATGCGAACGTCGGTCAGCGTCCCTGCGTCGGCTTTGACCATTACATGCGCGACCGGGTCGACGTCATGCGCATTGGGGCCGGGCGTGATCGTTACCTGTGCCGGCCCAGCGGTTTTCACGGAGGCGCTGCGGTGACTGCAGGCACCGCTTGGGCAATCTGACGACGCCGCGACCTGTACGGCGCCCACCACTCCGACGACGACAAACACGGCGAGCATAAATCGGCGAGGCCAGCTGATCCCGAGGATCCGGCGGATGAGCTGGTCGCTGGTCTTGGACGTCATTGAGCTGCCGAATCCTTGCGTTCTGTTACCTGCTGGCTCGAAGTCATTCCCCAGCGCCGACGATGTTGTACATGAGGTATCCCAGGGCGTGCGTTCTTTAAACCGATGGGTGCCTCAGCTGGCGCTACGCGAGCCGTCGCTCTGCAACCATGGGCGACTTCGGATCGGGGCGAGCGCCTCAGCCCAACTTCTGGTAGACGAGCCAGCGCAACTCGATCGGAGACTCATCCCGATCGACGTCGAACACGTCAAGGCCCCTGGCCCATGCCTCGAACCAACCTGTGGGCGGCCAGGCGCCCTCGGGCAAGTGAGTTTTCTCGTACTCGTAGGCGGAGTCGTCAGCAATCAGCTCAAGAGGTAGCTCGGCCGCCGCAATTGTCACCTGATCGCGGGTGAAAATCATGCTGTTGCATTGCTGACCGAGTTCCACTGCGGCGTTGTCGGGGACGTAGCCTTGGCGGGGCAAGAAGGCGTTGAACACCAAACGTCCGCCGGGGGCCAAGCACTCGGCGGCGAGTTCGAACAAGCCGCGCAACTCGTGAGTCGTCCGGAAGTCGGGCACCACCTCGGAAAGCACCATCAGCTGGTACTCCTCGCGGACACCCTCCATGGCCGTGAAGACGTCGCTCTGGATGACACGCACGCCTAGCGATTCGCTTTCGGCCTCCGAGCGAATAACGTCGGCGAACTTCGGCGTCATCTCGACCGCGTCCACCGGGTGGCCGCGTCGGGCCAGGGCCAGGGCGTTGCGCCCGGTTCCTGCGCCGATGTCCAGCACCCGCTGGGTCGTGGGGTCGGCTGCCTCGGCGGCCAGCGCCAACACCCGCGCGTCCGGCTCGGTGCCGAAAAGCGGCGGCGGGCGGACGGCAACCCACTGCTCGTAGTCGGCCTCGATCGTCCGCCATTCGGCCTTGACGCGGAAGTTCACGCCCGTCCCGAAGGGAGCGTGAAACGAGATGACGATGTCCGAACGAGGGGAGGCCTTGAAGGCCTTCGCCAACTCGGCTTCCAGCACCGTCCTGAGCTGAGCAGATTGTTCGGCCGTGTACCAAACGCCCAGGCTGGCACAGATGTTGCCACACAACTGGACGTACTCGTCGATCAAGCTCGGAACGGCCGGCACTCTGACCTGGCCCTCGGCCACCGATCGGCGATACAACCGCGTGATCATCGCTTCCCGCAGCATCGACGGATCGAAAGATCTAAGAGGCGGATCCTGCACCAGAACCTTTTACACGACCCGACCCGCTTTGCACCAACGATCGGACGAACAGGCGGCCCGCCTTCCGCCGATCAGCCCGAGCGTCCCGTGCGGGCAGCGTCTTCCAGGAGATCGGCGGCGCGGGCAACGCTTTCGGCGGGTTTGGTCATCTGGGCGGCCACCTCACGGGCGCGAGTGGCGTATTGCGGAGTGAGGATGGAGCGCAGGTCGGCGACCAGTGACTCTTCGGTGGTGGCCGAAAATGGCCTCCCAACGCCGACTTCCAGCTGGCTGACCGCGGCTGCCCAAATCGGCTGATCGAGCCAGATCCAAAGGACCAACATGGGCACTCCGGCGCGCAAGCCCGCGGCGGTGGTGCCGGCACCCCCATGGTGGACGACCGCCCGGCAAGCCGGCAAGATGGCCGCGTGGTTCACCGCCTCCACAACCTTTACCTGGTCGGGGTGCGGAATATGACTGAAATCGTTTGGGCCGCTACAGATCAACGCTCGTTCGCCTAACTGCGTGCAGGCCGCGCTGATCATGGCGACCGTTTCAGCGGGAGGTGCGACCGGCGTGCTGCCAAAGCCGAAGTAGATGGGCGGCGTTCCATCGGCAATCCACGACAACACCTCGTCGTCGGCATCAGCCGGCATCCCCAGCGTTAGCGCGCCGACGAAGGGCCGTCGGTACCCCAATTTCGCCCATTCGGCTGCCAGCCCGGGCAAGCAGAGCTCGTCGTAGGCCTGGATCTCCAGCGCTCTGTCGCGTCGAGGGTCCGGTGGCTTCGGGTAAGCCAAATGCACGGCGTTGCGCGCCTTCGGCCATCCTTCGTTATGTGTCGACTGCAACCAGCCGAGTTCTAACGCCTGCGCCGGGAAGAAGTGCAGCGCAGCCAGCGGCATGCCGCAATACTCTGCGACGTTGGCAGCCAGCCGCTGCTCGTTCATGCCAGCCACTAGCAGGTCGGCGCCGTCTGCCAACGACGCCAGCGTCGTGCTTTTCTCCGCCCAGACCTGGGTAACACTCTCCACGATTTGCGGTAACGCGCTGATCGGATTCTGAACGAGGCGAAAGAAGTCCGTGGCCGTGTTCATCTGCTTCTGCGTGTCGGGCCCGTAGGCGACTGCAGCAAGCCCCGCCGACTCGACGAAGCCAAGCTTGTCAGGCGGGACCGCCATGCGCACCTCGTGACCTCGGCGTAGCAGCTCCCGGCCGACGGCGGCGCAGGGCTCGACGTCGCCCCGACTTCCGTAGCCTGCCAGCACAAATTTCATGAATCAGACCTAACTCGCGGTGATGCTACCGATCCAAGCAGAACGGGCCATGTCGGGACCGCTCGACGCACGCCCGTCCGTTTGAACTTGCCCTTTGTATGAGGATCGGTGTCAGAACAAGTGCTGCACGGTTGACGAGCGGGGCCCATCCTTCTGCCGTCGAAAGGTTTCCATGCAATACGCGGTAATCTACCGATAATCTGCATCATTCAATTTCGCTGTATTCCTTATCGCGCCATGCCTACGGGCGTCTAAGGCCGGGGCTCAACAGTCAGATCGGCATGATTCGGCCATCTGCGATCGCGATACCTGTAGTACTTGAGGGATCGCGATTTGTTTGCTGCTCGGTTGGCTACCCCAATACGGGCCGTCACCGCAGCCGCCGACGCCTCGCCGCCCATGAACCTGATCGGAGGAAACAACATGGACTTCGCAGCACTGCTGCCCGGAGATTAACTCCGCGCGGATGTATGCCGGCCCGGGGTCGGGACCGATGCTGGCCGCTGCGACGGCCTGGGACGGGTTGGCTGCCGCGCTGCATTCGGCGGCGAGCTCGTACCAGTCGGAGATCGCGGGGCTGACTGCTGGGCCCTGGCTGGGCCCGGCATCGGCGTCGATGGCCGCCGCGGCGGCCCCATATGTGGCGTGGACGAGGGTCGCCGCCGCGGCAAGCCGAGCAGACCGCCAACCAGGCCAAAGTCGCGGCCGCCGCCTACGAGACGGCGTTCGCGGAAACCGTGCCGCCGCCAGTGATCGCGGCCAACCGCAGCCTGCTGATGGCTCTGGTCGCGACGAACATCTTTGGGCAGAACACGCCGGCGATAGCGACCACGGAGGCGCAGTACGGCGAGATGTGGGCCCAAGATGCCGCCGCGATGTACGGCTACGCGGGTTCGTCGGCGTTCGCAACGGCGCTGACGCCGTTCACGTCGCCACAGCAGAGCACTAATCAAGATGGCCCGGCCAACCAATCCGCCGTGGTGGCCCACGCCACGGGCAACTCCGCCGGCAACGCGAAGAGCATCGTTTCGTCGGCCCAGCAAACGTTTTCCGCTGTACCCAACGCCCTGACAAACCTTGCGGACCCGGCGGCCGACCCGCCCTTGACGCCGCTGGACCTGATAAACCTAGCTGGAAATCTGAGCGGCATTTTTGTCGACCCAGAAATAGGGGCAGCAGGACTTGGGTTGGGGGCAGTCTCCCTTCCCTACGACGTTGTCGGTGCTCTGACCGGTTTCCACACGGATGACATCGTCAGTGGCTGGGCGGGAGTAGAGCCCTGGCCGGGGACAGCGCCGGTGCCCCCGACGCTCGTTTCCGGTGATCACAAACCTGGGCGGATCCGCGGTGTCGGCGGGCATGGGCGAGGCGAACATGGTCGGCGGTTTGTCGGTGCCGCCGGGCTGGGCTGCGGCGGCCCCGGCGATACGCCCGGCCGCGCTGGCATTGCCGGCCACCAGCCTGGGCGCCGCCGCGGAAGCCTCCTCAGGCAGCGCCGGCAGCTTGTTCGGTGAGATGGCTGTGGCGAGTATGGCCGGGCGCGCGATGGCCGGTACTGGTGGCCCGGGTCGCGCGGAGCGGATCAGGTCTTCCGCGCATCAGCCGACGCATAAGCCGGCGCAGGAGCCCTCGCAGGAGCCCACCGCAGCGCCGCAGGGTTCGGCGGGCGGCCCGATCACCAGTATCGCCGCCGAGCTACGTGAACTGGCATCGCTGCGCGACGCGGGAATCCTCACGCAGGAGGAATTCACCGAGCAGAAACAGCGCCTGCTCCCTCACTGACCCAGGCCAACAACGGCACTTGTGATCGCGTTCTATTCATTGCGGCAATTCCAAAACGACGTCCAATATCATCAGATGTCGCTGGCAATTGTTGTCATATGACGGAAAGTCTGTAAGCGACCGGCCTCCCGGGATACCGGATTGCGTGATTTTCGGGTCAACGCCGAACGGAACCCGTGATTGCCGAATCAGTAGACCTCTGCGTGCGCGAGCAGGTCCGGCAAGTTCAAAGATTTACGGTGATTATTTTGGCGATAACCGCGTGCTGAGGCTGCTACCGTTTGCACGCTATTCGCTTTTCTGACGGGACCTCACTAGCCCTCATGTTCACTTCCCGGACGGCATCCGCGGCCCGCGCTGCGGTGGTGGGCGCGTGCATCGCCATGGCCAGTGCGTCGCTCGTTTCGGCATGTCGTCCGGCGCCATCGTCGCCGGCAGCGGCCTCGTCGCCGACCATCACCGGCGGCACACACAGCAATTCGCCACCGGCGCAGGCGGCTGGCCCGCCGTCGACCGCCAGCGGCACGTACGGCAATCCTGCTGCGGCTGCCAAGTACTGGCAGCAACAGTCGCTCGAGGACAACTGCGGGCTGGTGTCGGTGGCCGACGTGGTCGGTGAAACTACCGGGCACGCGCCGACAGAGCAGCAGATGATCGCTCTGGCAGAATCGACGCCCTCCCAGACCAATCCCGGTCCGATCTACGCGCCGCGGGACGACCCGAGCCACGCCAATGGCAATGGTGGCATCGAAATGGCCGACGAGGTCGTACTACTCGACCACTATGGCATCAAATCGGAGATGACCTCTGCGGCCCACCCGGATCAGACCGGCCTGACCGCGTTGGAGCAGTACCTCGCCAACGACCGCAAGGTCATCGCCTGGGTCAATTCCGCGCTTATCTGGAACACCAGCGACCAGCGCACCAAGGCCGATCACTTCCTTGTCGTCACGGGGATCGACACCAACAAGGAGATCGTTCACCTCAACGACCCCGGTGCCGATCACCCTGACGAACAGGTCACCGTCACGACTTTCATGGCGGCCTGGCAAACCGGAGAAGAGTCGATCGTCGTTACCGCGGCAGCCAGCTGAGCGCCGCGCGACAGAGATTGATCGATGGCGCCGTGGCCGCATGCATCGCAGTGGGCTTGCTGTTCAACGTGGGCGTAAACCTTCGGGAACACCGACGTTGCTGCCGGGGAACAATCGGAGAAGGACGAGCCGATAACTGCGGACGACCAGACGCGACCAATGGTGAGGCTGAAGTTCCACAAATTGACCACTGAAGTCAGCTGATCAGCTCGGCACAAGATTTAGCAATTTTCTTACATTTAATATTTGCGACCACCGAGCGCTCATATACTGACCACACCATCGACACTGACAAGAAAAGAAGGGTACAAAATGCTCCCACCGCGTTGGCTGGCCAAACTGACTATCCCCGTGATGGTTGGCGCTGCCCTAACCGCAAGCACTGCGATCGCGCTCGCCGATAGCACCGATGACACATTCATCGGAAAAATGCACAGCCTCGGCTTCACGTGGCCGGCGGGGGACGACTCCGACATCATCGCGATGGGCCACCAAATCTGCGCCGACCGCATGGCCGGCAAAACACCAGACGCGATTGCCACTGACATCCACGCCACTTTGGGCGCGAAAGGCATCACGTTCGCGGACGTCACCTCGATGGTGAGTGCCGCAGAATCGACCTATTGCCCGGGTTAGTTGAATACCGGCCCGCTGCCAGCCTCGCTGGAGGTGCGGGATGCCGCGCGCAAGCGCACTGATCACAGCTGCCTGCAACTGCGCCGGCTCAGTCCCTTCCCGGCGACCCAGCGGTAACCGCATACTGTCCGGACTGCGGGTACAAAACCGCTGAGTGGGGATGGGTGGTGGAGCAAGAGCCGACGGCCCTTAAAGGTCGCGTAGCGGTGCAGATGCGGGTGGAGTGCCTGCTCCGCTACCCGGTGAAGTCGATGCTCGGCGAAACCGTGACCAGCATGTTCGTTGACGAGCGCGGCGCCGAAGGAGACCGGCGGCTGGCGCTTGTCGACGCCGTGACCGGACATGTGGCTAGCGCCAAGCAGCCGCGGCTATGGCGTGGCCTATTGAAGTGCACTGCCAATGCAGATGCCGGGCGGGTGAGCATCGAGCTGCCCGACGGGACAAATGTGGCGGCCGATGACCCCGGCATCGATGACCTGCTCTCGCGGCTGTTGGGACGGCCGGTCCGACTGGTCACCCAACGGCCGGACGGCGCAACGTTGGAACGCCCGGATCCGGAGAAGTTGCTCGAGCTCGGGTTAGACGCCGAGGTCAGTGGCCGCATCCTGGAGATTGCTCAGGCGACCCCGGGTGACTCGTTCACCGACGAAGCCCCACTGCACGCGATCACGACGGCCACTCTTGAGCACATCGGCGTTGAGGCACTGCGCTACCGACCGAACCTGGTCATCGCGACACCGTCGGGCTACCCGCCATATGCCGAAAACGACTGGGTCGGCAAGGACGTTGCCGTCGGCGACGCGCGGCTGCGCGTCCTGACGGCCACATCACGGTGCGTGGTGCCCACGCTTGAGCACGGCCCACTGCCACGAGCTTTGCACGCGCTTCGCACACCTGCGGCCGAGAATCGTTGGGACACAGGAGGTCACGGAGCGCAGCCTTGCGCAGGGGCGTACCTCGCGGTAGCAGCGGAGGGCGTTATCCGCGTCGGCGACCGCGTCACCATCGAGCCGTAGACAAGTTCAATCGGCGATCGCGGCGAAGTCCACCCAAAGGTGTCGCGGTCCGCGAAACACCTGGTTGTGCCGATATGGCGGCGGGTCGACCACCAGCTTCGGGGATTCGACGCGGCGGACGAAGATCTCCAGCGCCAAGTTGACCTCCAGCCGCGCCAGCGGGCCGCCCATGCAGGTATGGATGCCGCTGCCCCAACCGAAGTGCTCGTTGTCCTCACGTAGCGGGTCGAAGCGATCTGGGTTGTCGAACCGCCGCGGATCCCGATTGGCCGCCGCGTAGATCAGGTGCACCGCCGACCCCGCCGGGATAACGGTCCCGCCGATCTCGATGTCGGCGGTGGCACTGCGGCTGGGGAAGAACTGCACCGCCGACTGCAGCCGCTGCACCTCTTCGATGGTGCGCGGGATCAGCTCCGGGCGGTGCCGCATCAGATCCCAAGAGCCGGGATTGCGCAGCAGCGTCATCACGCAGTTGGCGATGGTGTTGACCGTGGAGTCGTGGCCTGCGACCAGCAGCAGCATGGCGTTGGACGTCGTCTCCTGCACCGACATCGGGCCGTCGGGTCCGTCGTCGTGCAACAGCTTGGACAGCAAGGCCTCGCCGGGAGTCTTCGAGTACCTCTGCACCAAGTCACCCAGATAGGCCAGCAGCGCTGCGGTGCTGGCACGGCCCTTCTCGGCGAGGGCCTGGCCTTCCGCGGTGCCGCCCTCGGGGCCAAGGTCGGTGCCCATCATGAAGTCGAAAATCCACGCGTGAAACATCGGCTCGTCTTCGACCGGCACGCCGAGGATCTTGCAGATGACGGCGACGGGTATCGGGTAGGCGAAGTCTTCCACGACGTCGAAGCGGCTGTTGCCGCGGGCTTTGACCTTGTCCAGCAGATCGTTGGCCAGCCGCACGACGAACGGTTCCATGCTCGGGATCAGGTCGGGGGAGTGCGGCGGTCCGAAGTGACGCATCACTTGCCGGCGAGCCCGGTCGTGATCGGGCGGGTCAGAGACGATGATGCTGGCCTCGCGGCCGTAGGCCTGCATGTGCTCGTTGGCAGGTTCGGGTTCGGGCTTGTCGCCGAAACCCGAGGGGCTTCGGCTGATATCGGAGCTGATCCGCGGGTCGTGGGCCAAGGCGAGCAATTCGGGGTAGCCGGTCACGACGTAAGTCTTATCGGCGACCTTGGCCACCGGAGTCTTGCGCAGCTGCTCGAAATATGGGTAGGGGTTCGGGCGGTTCTCGAATTTCATCGCCTCGGCCCACGCGGTTGCGGCGTCCATCGTCGTCTCCTACCGTCAGCGGCACATCAGCGGGTCCGGGGCCGGAATTCGGCACCGCGCGACGTTGGGTCGTGTCCGGTCAACACCACGTCGGGCATGGCCGTCGGTTCGCGGGGGTCGGGGAAGCGGGCCGGCATCGGCTCGAAGATGACTGGGCGGTCGTAGCCGGGCGGGGCCGGCGGGAACGGCGCGGACCGTTCAATGAGCGAGGCGTAGTACGGCAGCCACTTGCCGTGGTTGAACGTCACCGCCCCGACGATGCGGCCCCGGTAGCCGTAGGCGGCCGCGAAGCGGCGTTCCGTGATCGAGCCCTGGGTGAACACGATCTCGTCACCGAACGAGCACACCCCGACGCTCTTGATGTTGACGCCGAACTGGCCGGACCAGAAGGACGGGAGCGGCAGATGTGGCCGTCGCCCCATCTCCAGGCTGATCATGTTGTTGGCCGCCACCTCAGCACCGAAAACGGCGTTGTCCCAATGCTCTTGCGACATGAACTGGTACTCGTAGAGCACATGGGGGGCGCGCGCCACATCGCCGGCGACGAAGATGTTGTCGGTCACCACGCCGTTGATGTCAAACGCGCGGCAGCCGGCGTCGCAAGCCACTCCCCAGAACCCGCTCGCCAGTTGCGCACCGTCGAGCCATTCCACGTTGCGGATCGAGCCCAGCGAGGCCACCACCACGTCGACGTCGAGCACGGTGCCGTCGGAGAGGCGGGCCGCACGAACGCGACCGTCAGCGTCGCCGTCGAGGCCCTCCACCGCCACGCCGGTGCGCAGATCGACGCCGGCCTCGATCTGCATTTGTGCGGCGATGTCGCCGATCACACCGCCCAGTGCGCCCACCAGCGGCGCCTTGCCCCGCTCGGCGACCGTCACCGGAAGGTCGAGATCGCGGCACACCGAGGCGATCTCCGATCCCACGAAACCCGAGCCGACGATGAGCACCCGGCGTGGTCGCCGCTTGAGCGCAGCGGCCAGATTCACGGCGTCGTCACACGTGCGCACGGTGAACAGCCCCTTCAGGGCGGCCTCCTCTGGGTTAAACCACGGGCGCGCTCTTGTCCCAGTCGCGATCAGCAGCCGGTCGTAGTCCACCTTCTCGCCATTGGCCAGCAACACCTGGTGGTTGGACCGGTCCAGGCCCACCGCCGCCACGCCCAGCCGCCAGTGCGCATCAACGCGGCGCAGGCGGGGAAGCTTGGTGTGGTCCGCCGGCACCCAGCCCTTCAGGACCTGTTTGGACAGCGGTGGCCGGTCGTAGGGTTCGTGGGCCTCGTCGCCGATGATGGTGAGCGCTCCCCGAAAACCCTTCTCCCGCAAAGCTTCCGCTGCACGCAAACCGGCCAGGGAAGCGCCCACGATGACGATCCGGCCCTGGCCCTTGAAAGTGTCGACCAGCTGGCTGACCAGCGAATCCGTGCTCATTTGGTGTCCCGGTCGGCCGGCAGGTCCACTTCAAGGATGATCGCCTGCACCGGACAGGACGCCGCCGCGCGCAATACACGCTGGCGCTGAGAATCGTCGGGGTTGGGGTCGTAGGCGAGTGCTTCTTCGCCGACAAGCTGCAGCACGTCGGGCGCCAGCGGGACGCACTGCGCGTAGCCCTGGCATTTATTGAGATCGACTACCAGCCGCATACCCCGACCCTTCCGCCTGTCGGCTACTTGACCCCTCGCGCGGAGACTACTTTGCCCTCGACAAGGCTCCCTGCGTCGGTCGGACTGGTAGCTCACGAGCTGTTTCCGATGCTTCGCTTCCGGCGTCATTGCCGACGAGGGCCATAAGGCCGAACACGTGCGCCGTAGTGACCCTGATCAGGAGTCCAAAGACCCTTGAAACCGCAGCAGGTCCAGATCACGCGCTGAGGCGAGGCGATCACCAGCCAGGTCGGCGGCACGCTAAGCGGTTCTAAATTGTGCTACCGACATGGTCAGCACCCGCGTCGCTTCCCGGATTCTGCGCAAAAGCACGCCACCGGTGAGGCCGCCGCGCACTCCTGGCTGGTCAGCAGCAGTTGCCGAATAGCTTGCACCCCAAAGAACTTCACGTCAGGCACGTCCACCGCCAGGGATCGTCTAAGCCTCCACTAGGCCGCTGAAACCCGACGGTGATCGCATCGAGAACGGTCATGCCCACGACCCCGTCGAAAGGGCCGAACGGCACGTCGCAAGCGACTGTGAAGCTAAACCTCCGAGCAGGCTACCCACGCGCCTCGATTCGCCTAACTCTAATTCTCCGAGTGCGGTGTGGGACTCTGCGCAGATTCCCACTTCGACTCGAGTGACCTCTTGACCGTCGTACCGGCCGCCAGGTCGAGCTGAAAGGTTTCACCGTCGTCGTCTCGAGCGTGATGAGGTATCCCGCATCGGTGGAGTCCTTGAACACCACTTTGCAGGGCTATTCACCGAAGCCACGGTCGACGGCGATGATGTCGCCAGGGCTGACGTCGTCGATTGGGTCGTTACCGGAGGCTTCCGACATAACGTCGACGGTAGTCGATGGGGCGGCTGGGACCGTTGAGGTCCTGCACCGCATTGACGCGGGTCGGCGCATTAGACGCCGTAGTGACGTCTTCTCGACCGCTAAGGGCGCTCGACCCTATGAGTGCCTTTACCTGGAGTGCTTGGATCGATGCGGCAGCACTGGTTGAGGGGATGTCATGAAGATCATCGGTTTCGAAGAGCACTACATGCTTCCGGCTATAGCCGAAGCAAACCCGAACAGTCCCCAAAAATTGTTCGACGCAATGAATACTGGACGCTTCGGCGACATGGACCCGCAAAGCGGGTGGCCCGCAGGAATCTGTGATCTAGGGGAGGGCCGGATCGCTGCGATGGACGCCGCCGGTATCGATGTGCAGATTCTCTCCAACGTCCCGGGGGCAGAGGCCGTGGAGCCGTCGCTGGCGGTGGAGCTGACCAGCCAGGCCAACGACATCGTGGCGGCTGCGGTCACTCAACATCCCGACCGGTTCCGCGCTTTTGCCACCCTGCCGATGCGCGACCCGGCAGCTGCAGTGCGTGAGCTCGAACGCGCCGTCCGGCAGCTGGGCTTCGTGGGCGCCCTGATCAATGGCCACGTCAACGGCCGTTACCTTGATGACAAGTTTTTTTGGCCGGTGTTCGAATGCGCCGAAATGCTGGGCGTGCCGATCTACCTGCATCCCACCGTGCCGCCGCAGCCGGTGATCGACGCCTACTACAGCGGCTTTGCCCCGGGCGTGTCGGCAATGTTGTCAATCGCGGGGGTCGGCTGGCACATCGACACCGGGATCCACTGCCTCCGGTTGATCCTGGGCGGGGTATTCGACCAATTCCCGAGGCTGCAGATCATCGTGGGCCACCAGTTCGAAGCCCTGAGTTGGATGGCGTGGCGCGCCGACTACTCGTTTCCGGCGAACGAGAGTGGCCTCAAACGCACCATCAAGGAATACCTGCGAGAAAACTTCTACGGCGGCATCCTGGCCGGCGAGTACGCTCATCAACCCCGGGCGCGATGGATAGCAGTTGGAACCTGTCCTTCAACGCCTATCAGGGCATGGTGAACGTGATCGGCATCGACCGCATCGTCTTTACCACCGACTATCCGTTCGGCAGCATGAAAGCCGCGCGGCAGTTCTTTGATCAGATGCCCATCAACCCGGCCGATAAGGAAAAGATCGCCCATCTCAACGCCGAGCGCCTGCTTCGGCTTGGCGATGGCCGGTGGGAGCCGCCGGCGTGACGCGGCCCTAACGCCACTTGATGCCGCACCCGATCGACGGCCGCTGGTCGGCGTCGACCGGCCGCCCTGCGAGCACCGCGTCGACTGCCGCACGGACATCAGCGGCCGTCACAGGTAAATCGTTCCCGGGACGCGAGTCGTCGAGCTGGCCGCGGTAGACGAGTCGACGCTGTCCGTCGAAGACGAACGTGTCAGGCGTGCAGGCCGCGGAAAAGGCGCGGGCGACGTCTTGGGTCTCGTCGTAGAGGTACGGAAACGTCCAGCCGTGGCGGCGGGCCTCGGCGACCATCTGATCGGGCCCGTCCTGCGGGTAAGTGGCGACGTCATTGCTGGAAATGCCCACCATCGCGACGCCCTGGTCGGCGAGGTCTCGACCGAGCGCGGCGAGGCCGGCGGCGACGTGCTTGACGTACGGGCAGTGGTTACAGATGAAGGTGACGACAAGTGCGGGGCCCGTGAGCTCGTCGAGGCTGACCGTGCCGCCGGTGGCCGGCTCGGGCAGGGTGAACGAAGGCGCGGGGGTGCCAAGGGCGAGCATCGTGGACTCGGTGGCCATGCCCGCC
Source organism: uncultured Actinomycetota bacterium (assembly GCA_963730415.1). Taxonomy (GTDB): domain Bacteria; phylum Actinomycetota; class Actinomycetes; order Mycobacteriales; family Mycobacteriaceae; genus Mycobacterium. The sequence continues at coordinate 383,284 of CAVSSC010000043.1, forward strand.
AGAATAGCTCCACGATGCAGCCGTTAAGCCGGACGGCTTTGGCTCGGCGTATCGCAACCACGGGCGCGCCGCGATCGGGTCGATCAGGGCTTGGAACCCAGCCCCGCGATCAAATTGATCGTGACTGCCAGGACAACCGCGCCGAAGAGATAGGACAGCAAGGCATGGCGCAATACCGTCGCCCTAATGGATGTCAATCCGATCTCGGTGTCTGACACCTGGTAGGTCATGCCAACGGTGAAGGCCAGATACGCAAAGTCCCGAAAACGGGGCTGCTCCGGATCGTGGAAGTTGATTCCACCTGGTTCGTCTGAGTAATAGAGCCGCGCGTAGTGCACGGTGAAAAGCGTGTGCACGGCAAACCAAGACGCCGCGACGGTCAGAACGCCGAGAACCGCGGCTTCTATGGCTCGGGCGCCGGTGTGCGACCCGGCGGCGACGACGTAGCCGACCCCGCCTAGGCTCGCGACGCTTGCCGTCACGATGACCACGTCAGCGACCAACCGGGTGGGGTCCTCCCTGGTCACATATTGGCAGGTTTGCTCAGCATCCATTCCGCTCAGGATGCGCCGCGTCCACGCCACATACACTCCGGCGGTCACAACCCAGCCGACAAGCGCGAATCGCCAGCCGACCGTGTTCCCCACTGCGAGAGCGACGCCAACTCCAACCACTGCGGCAACCAATATTCGAACGGCGACGTTATCGCGGGACAACGCAATCAGGGATTTCACAATTACGACCTAAGCACCAGCCCATGCGACCCGCACCAACGATCGACAGTTGCTCCGGGTCGGGCCCGGGTAAGCCGCAACCAGCCGTGTGGGAACGTCGTGCTAGACGCGTGGAGGCCCTTGACCGAGCCTGTTAGCCGCGAATGTCGCGGCCTGGTTCGTCATCCCGGACTCAATATATGAAACGTGCGCGATGATGTTGCCGCCTCCGGAGCATATTGGATCGTCGGGAGCGCACAAGCTGATGGTTTTGGAGCCGTACAGCGGGTTGATTGTCGGCAGCGGCTGGCCGCCCCACAACATGGTCGAGAATCCACTGGATGGCTCGCCGAAAAGGGCAACAGCGGCAACATGATCAGCCACCGGGGCCGGCATCGCCGTCGTGGCCAAATCGATCACCGTCGAGCCCTGAGAATATCCACCAAGCACAATCTTCGTGTTCGGGCACGTGGCCACGGTGTCCTGGATGTGAGCGCTCGCATCGTTAGAACCGCTTGTCGCGCTGTTGTGGTAATCGTCGTTCGCTGGGTAGTTAACCGCGTAGACCCCGACGGACCGACCACCAACCTGCGAGGTGAGCGAGTCGACAAAGGCCTGGCCGACGTTACCCAGACCAGGGTCCTGATGGGTGCCGCGAGCGAAAACCACCGCGACGTCGGAGCACGGATCAGCAGAAGCGGCAGGACTGGCGATGGGCACGCTCAGCAGCGCCCACGTCGTCACAACCGAGACACCAATGATGCGAGCAAATCTGCGTCCATTCATCTCCGAATCCTGACATATGGCCGGCCACGCGGTGCCGGCGGTTGAGGCTAAGCCAACGGCGGGGCTACCAACGAAGGCGCCGCGCCTCCGACTAGAAAGGCGCGATCGAGTGGATCAACGGCCCCGCCACTGGGGCTTGCGCTTCTCGCGCCACGCCAAAAGACCTTCGGCCACATCCTCGGTCGCCCCGGCCACCTTGCGCATGGTCTCACCGAAGCGGACCGACTCGATCCAGCCCATGTCTGCGGTTCGCCATGCCACTTCTTTGGTCGCCCGCTGGGCCAGGGGTGCGGCCTCGGTGAGGGTCCGGGCCCACGCCCGAGCCTCGGCCTGCAGCTCGTCGGGTTCGACGAGCTTCCAAACCAGGCCGACCTCCTTGGCCCGCGCGGCGCTCATCGGCTTCCCGGTCAGAAGCAGCTCCATGGCATTGGCCCAGCCCACGCGCTGGGGGAGTCGAATGGCCCCGACGATGGTGGGCACCCCGATCGATACCTCGGGGAAGCAGAACGTTGCCTCGGTACTGGCGATAACGAAGTCGCAGAACAACACCCCGGTCAACCCGTAGCCGATACATGGACCGTGCACGGCGGCGATGGTCGGCTTGAACAACTCCATTCCGCTCTCAAAGGAGTTGATCGTCGGCTTCTCCCAGAAGGTGCCGCCGAACATGCCGACCGAGCCTTCGCCATCCTTGAGGTCGCCCCCGGCGCAGAAGACGCTGCCGTTGGCCGTCAGGATCCCCACCCAGGCGTCCAAGTCGTCGCGGAAGCGATCCCAACTCGCGTTGAGGTCCTGGCGTAGCGGGCCGTTGATGGCGTTGCGAGCCTCCGGGCGGTTGAGGGTGATGGTGGCAATGTGGTCTTCCAGCTCATAGGTGACGAGGCTCATGGCTGCACCCTAGTTTCGCCCGGCCCTTGGCGTCCCCCGACTGACGCCTATCGTGGCCGGAGTGGCCGAACCGTCCGTCGCGCGGTATCTCCCCGCTGAGCTTGACGACAGAAAGCGAAGACGTCATGGCACCGACACTGCGACCGCGCCGATCTGCCCTTTACCTTCCCGGCAACAACGCCCGGGCACTGGAGAAGGGGAAAACGCTGCCGGCAGACGTGTTGATTTTCGACCTCGAGGATGCCGTTGGACCCGACGCCAAAGCCGACTCAAGGGCGAAGGTGTGCGACGCGATCTCGTCGGGGAGTTACCGACCCCGCGAGATCGTGGTGCGCATCAACGGCTTAGGCACCGACTGGCACGACGACGATTTGGCCGCCGTGGCTGGTTCGGCCGCCCACGGGGTGCTGGTGCCGAAGGTCGAGAAAGGTGAACAGGTCCAAGCGTTGGCCGCCGTGCTCGACACGCTTGGCGCGCCGGAGTCTTTACAGCTGTGGGTGATGATCGAAACGCCCGGGTCCTTCCTAAGAGCGGAGGGGATCGCCTCGGCCAGCGATCGCTTGGCCGCACTGGTGGTCGGCACCAACGATCTCGTGAACGATCTGCACGGACTGCACGTACCAGGACGCGCACCCGTTGTACCTGCGTTGTCATTGGCCGTGTTGGGAGCAAGGGCGGCCGGAAAAGTCATCTTGGATGGCGTGTTCAACGACATCACTGACGAAGTCGGCTTCCGAGCCGAGGCTCAACAGGGCCGCGAAATGGGTTTCGACGGCAAAACCCTGATCCATCCTTCCCAAATCGCACCGGCAAATGATCTGTTTGGTCCCTCGCATAAGGAGCTAGCTGATGCTCGCAAGATCGTCTCGGCCTACGAGCAGGCTCAGGCCGCAGGGAACAGTGTCATAACGGTTGACGGTCGTATGATCGAGAGCCTGCACGTACGCAACGCCCAGCGGATCCTTGCCCTCGCTGACCTCATTTCTGAAATGGAATCCGTCTCCTAGACTCCGTGCGGGGGCGAAGGAGTGTCCGGTGAGGCTGAACCGAACTACGGTTGCGGCGATGGTGGCCATCGCAGTGATCACAGCGGGCTGCTCGAGCGGCAAGTCACCGTCGGGCTCGACGTCAAGTCAGACGCCATCCTCGAGCTCGCCGATACCGGCCTCGTCGCAACCAACAACGCCACCCTCCTCCTCTACGCAAGGCGGGTCATTCGACCAATCCACCTGCCTGGACATCTCCTTCACCAAAGACAATTTGATGGTGGCCCAGAAACCCGAGGATGCGCGCAGGTTCGCCGACACGCTGGAGAAGTACGGTCCGCCCGACCCGGTGAAGGCCGCGATCGAGCACTTCGTCACCACTATCGGCGCACAGCCCAACGATCCGGACCTCGACGCCAACAGGGACCTAATCACGGGTTGGCTCAAGCAGATCTGCCCTAATCTGACGCCCTGAAGCCGCTGCAATTCGGCGATCCCGAACCTGTCGAGCACTTGACCAGCTAATTTCGCTACCTTTGCGCAGCCGAATTGGGTTGCGCCAACGAGTATTCGAATACGAGTGCTTTACCGCGATGGCAGTAGGGGAGAGTGCGCCCTCCCAGACAGGCGAGACGGCGGGGGAGCCGCGAGGAGAGTCTTGACGCTTCGCCCGGGCGCGACTCGCTTCCCACTCTCAACATATAGGGCATAGGGAGGGCTTGCGGCAAGACCCGGGTCATGGCGCAAAATCGCTGGCCGAAGCCAGAACTCATTGCTATCAGGGGGTTGCGAGGTGTGTGTTTCGTTGGCGCCGGCTAAGTCTCGTGGAAACGTCGACCATGCGGTGGTGGTTGCCGGAGGAGGTCCGACAGGGCTGATGTTGGCGGGCGAACTGGCTTTGGCCGGGGGTCGACGTTGCCGTTGTCGAACGGCGCGCCAGCCAGGATCTGATTGGCTCGCGCGCGGGCGGTCTGCATTCACGCACCATCGAGGTTCTCGATCAGCGCGGAATCGCCGATCGGTTCCTTGCGCAGGGGCAGGTGGCGCAGGTCGCCGGATTCTCCCAAATTCCTCTGGACATCAGCGACTTTCCTACCCGCCACCCCTACGGACTCGCGCTGTGGCAGGACCACATCGAGCGCATACTGGCCGACTGGGCCGACGAGCTGGGGGTGCGGGTCTATCGCGGACGTGAGGTGACGAGTATCGCCCAAGACCGCACCGGGGTCGACGTGGAGCTGTTCGACGGACAATCGATGCGGGCGCAGTATCTCGTCGGATGCGACGGCGGACGCAGCTTGATCCGTAAAGCAGCCGGTATCGAGTTTTCGGGGTGGGATCCGACAACGAGCTACTTGATCGCCGAGGTCGAAATGGCCGCCGACACGAGTTTGGCGCCGGAATGGGGGATCCGCCACGACGCCCTCGGCGTCCATTCGCTCAGCATGTTGGGGGATGGGGGACCCGTGCGGGTCATGGTCACTGAGGAGCGCCTCGGACCCCGCAGCGAGCCCACCTTGCGCGATCTAAGCGAAGCGCTCGTCGCCGTATACGGGACGGATTACGGGATCCACAGCCCCACATGGATTTCCAGGTTCACCGATATGGCGCGGCAGGCCGCGGCCTATCGTGACGGACGAATCCTGCTGGCTGGCGACGCCGCACATGTGCATCACCCGGTGGGCGGGCAGGGCCTCAACACCGGTGTGCAGGATGCGGTGAATCTGGGTTGGAAGCTGGCCCAGGTGGTCAATCAGACATCGCCCGACAGCCTCCTCGATACCTACCATGCCGAACGGCACCCAGTCGCTGCGCGCGTGCTGCGCAACGCGACCGCGCAGATGGCGCTGCTCCGCCCAGACGACCGCACCAAAGCCTTGCGCGACACAGTTTCGGAGCTCCTCAGCATGGAGGAGCCCCGCAGACGATTCGCCGCGATGATGTCCGGTCTGGACATCCATTACGACCTCGGTGAGGGACACCCGCTGATTGGGCGCCGCATGCCCGATCTCGACCTGGTCACGGCTAATGGCCCACTGCGGGTATCGACCCTGCTGCACGATGCCCGGCCGGTGCTGCTCAACCTCGGTGAGCCCGGGGGCTTCGACATCGCTCCGTGGGCGGATCGGGTTCGGTTGACCGACGCGAAACATGTTGGTACGTGGGAGCTTCCGGCGCTTGGCACCGTCACGGCTCCCAGTGCCGTATTGATTCGGCCCGACGGATACGTCGCCTGGGTGGGAGACCCGACCGACCTCGGGCTCGATGACGCCCTCAGCACCTGGTTCGGACCACCCACTGCGGCCTAGGGGGATCCATCGGAAGATCTACCCGGTAGGTTAAACGCGATCCGGACGACCACGGAAGGAGACACCGTGCGCCAAACCGCGGCCATGGCCGAGGCCGACCGCGCGTGGATGATCGACACGCTACTCGCGCTGCTGCAGACCCCAAGCCCATCGGGACGCACGGACGCGGTGATGCAGCTGATCGGCGACATCTTCGATGACTTCGGCGTGCCTTTCTCGCTCACCCGCCGCGGGGCGCTGACCGCCGAACTCTCGGGGGAGTCGGCGACCACCGACCGGGCACTGGTGGTTCACGCGGACACCATCGGCTGCATGGTGCGCAACCTCAAGGACAATGGCCGTCTCGAGCTGATTCCGGTTGGCACCTTCTCGGCCCGGTTCGCCGCCGGCGCCCGCGTGCGGATCTTCTCCGACGACCCCGACGAGTTCATCACCGGCACCGTCTTGCCCCTCAAAGCCAGTGGGCACGCTTTCGGCGACGAGATCGACACCCAACCCACGGAGTGGGAGCACGTCGAGGTCCGCGTCGACCGCAAAGTGTCCTCGCGGGAGGACCTCGTGCGTCTCGGCCTGCAGATCGGTGACTTCGTCGCGTTGGTCACCAGCCCCGAGCTCACCGCCAACGGCTTCATCGTTTCCCGTCACCTCGACGGGAAGGCGGGCGTCGCGGTCGCTCTCGCATTGGCCAAGAACTTCTCCGAGAACAAGGTGGTGCTGCCGCACCGCACCATGATCATGGTCACCATCACCGAGGAGGTCGGCCACGGGGCCAGCCACGGCCTGCCTGCCGACGTCGCCGAGCTGATCTCGGTGGACAACGCGGTGTGCGCGCCCGGCCAGCACTCCATCGAGGACGGTGTGACGATTCCGATGGCCGATATGCACGGCCCATTCGACTACCACCTGACCCGGAAGCTGTGCCGACTCGCCGAGGAGCAAGGCATACCGTTCGCGCGGGATGTCTTCCGCTACTACCGGTCCGACGCCGCCGCGGCGATCGAGGCGGGCGCAGGCACCCGGGCCGCGCTAGTCGGCTTCGGGCTCGACGGCAGCCACGGCTGGGAGCGCACCCATATTGATTCGCTAGAAGCGACGTACAGCCTGCTGCACACCTGGCTGCGGACCCCGCTGACCTTCGCCAAGTGGGACGCCAAGCCGTCGGGCAAGCTACGTGACTTCCCGTCGTCGAAGCAGCCTGCGCCCAGCGAGCGGTGGGTACCGCTGGCCCGTGGCGAGCACGAAGGACCCGGCGATGCGTCACCGGGTTCGCACTGGCCACCGTCAGAGGGTCCTGAGGCCTGAGGCAGTTCCCCGGCCCGGGGGAGCGGCGTTGCCTCGCCTGAGGCCAGAACGACATCCAGCCGTCGCGTTCGGGCAGGGCCAACAGCGCGAGCAGATGGTCGCAAACGGCCGGTAATCGACCAAAGTGTTGAACGGCCATGCCGCCAGTTCGCTCGGGAACATGATCATCGGAGTTCTGCATCCGGAATCGGCAAACCCGGAAGCTGAATGCAATCCATAGGTTTCATAAAGCAGTTTCTTAGGGCGCGCCGGAATGATCTGTCCAAGGATGCAATTAATGGGGCTGGTAGCGCGAAGCCCAAATCCCGGCGCGAGTCAGGGGGGATATTGAATAAATTGAGAGATCCGGATTTCCGGGCTACGTCTTCCCGACCGATCGCCGTTGTCGACGATTGCACCGAACACCTCGCCGAGGGCGCTGCCGACGTTCTGGCCAAGCCACGGCTGCGCGGTTGGATCCACCTTTATTGCGCCGCTGTGGCCGCCGTCGCGGGTACGGCGCTGGTGGTGGTGTCGTGGGTGGCGGCGTCCAAGCGGGCCGGGCACTCGACCCTGGCATACACCGCGGCGATCGTGGCGATGTTTGCCGTTAGCGCTATTTATCACCGCGTCAACTGGGAGTCGGTGACGACCAGGAAAAGGATGCGGCAGCTCGACCACTCAATGATCTTCGTGTTCATCGCCGGCAGCTATACACCGTTCGTCAGGCTGGCCATGCCTCGTGCGACCGGGCATGTGGTGCTAGCGATCGTTTGGGGCGCTGCCCTAGCCGGAGTCGCGCTGACACTGTTTTGGCCCACGGCGCCGCGCTGGTTGAGCGTGCCACTTTATTTGCTGCTGGGCTGGGCGGGCGTCTGGTACACCGCCATGATCCTGCACAACGCCGGGGTGGCCGCAGTGGTACTGGCGGCTGTCGGCGGCGTGTTGTACAGCATTGGTGCGGTGTTCTACGCACTGCGCTGGCCTGACCCGTGGCCCTCAACGTTCGGCTATCACGAGTTGTTCCACGCTTGCACGGCAGTCGCGGCGACGTGCCAGTACATCGCCATTTGGTTCGTGGTCTTTTAGAGCAGTGGGCCAGAAGAAACCCGAACCTCAGCATCAGCTCGGCGGCGTCCAAGTTGAGCCGTCCTCGCCACGTTAGGAGGTTTAGCTCTGCTTAGCCGCTTTGAGCTGACGCCAGGCGAGACAATACGCCCGGACGGGTCTGTCACAGATGGCAGCGATATCACTGGCTCCCAGCGCGAGCATGGGCGGGTATTGACCGACCCGAGCACGACGGGCCCACTGAGCACCGGCGCGCGCTGGTCGATCGTAGTCATCTCGCTGATGGTGGCCGCGAGTTCCTTCCTCTTCATCAATGGCATCGCCTTCCTGATTCCCGTGCTAGAAGCGCGGCGCGGAGTCTCGCTGGCTGAAGCCGGTCTGCTGGCATCGATGCCCAGCTGGGGCATGGTAGTTACGCTGGTCGGCTGGGGCTATGTGCTGGACCATGTCGGCGAGCGGACCGTGTTGACTGCAGGCTCGGCACTCACTGCGGTTGCGGCCTACGCTGCCGCCTCGGCCCATTCTTTGGTGGGGATGGGTATCTACTTGTTTCTCGGTGGCATGGCCGCCGCTAGCTGTAATACCGCCGGAGGCCGGTTGGTGTCCGCCTGGTTCCCACCCCACCAACGCGGTCTGGTCATGGGAATACGCCAGACCGCACAACCGCTTGGAATCGCGTTGGGCGCGTTGGTAATACCTGAGCTGACCGAACGCGGACCCCGCTCAGGCTTGACCTTTATTGCAGTGGTGTGCACTCTGGCGGCGGTCGCCAGCTTCATCGGCATCGTCGACCCGCCACGGAAATCCCGCAAGACAGCCACGGAGAAGGAACTGGCCAGCCCGTACCGCGGATCGTTCGTGCTGTGGCGAATCCACGCGGTCGCGGGCCTGCTGATGATGCCGCAAGCGGTCACCGTCACGTTCATGCTGGTCTGGCTGACCAACCACCATCACTGGTCGGTCGCGGCAGCCGGCTGTTTGGTGACCATCACGCAGTTGCTCGGTGCTCTGGGCCGAATCGCGGTCGGCCGCTGGTCAGATCGCGTCGGCTCGCGAATGCGACCGGTGCGCATTATCGCCGCTGCCGCCGCATTGACTCTCTTCCTGCTCGCGGTCAGCGATACCGCGGATTTGCGATTTGACGTGTTGCTCATGGTCACCATCTCTGTGATCGCGGTGCTCGACAACGGGTTGGAAGCGACCGCGATCACCGAGTTCGCCGGGCCTTTCTGGAGCGGGCGCGCCTTGGGCATTCAGAACACCACTCAGCGGGTGATGGCGGCCATGGGTCCGCCGCTATTCGGTGTGCTAATCGGTGCCGCCGAATATCCGGCTGCATGGGCATTATGCGGATTGTTTCCTTTGGCGGCGGTGCCTTTGGTGCCGATCCGCCTGCGGCCGCCAGGCTTGGAAACCGGAGCGCGACAATCCGTTCGCCGACGGCCGGGTGCAGCCGAGTAGCGGCGCACCTCACCAGTATCGGCAAGCAGCAGCGGTACCGAGATGATCGCCGTTGGCGGATCGGCGATGCCCGGCGCGCTGCCGTCATAAAGTGGTCGCCGCGACGCGCTGCTAAGCCTTGCCAATCAGCGATATGCTGCCGCCCGGGCGCGCCTCCCAAGGCCGACAGATCACCGCCGATCTCGCTGCGCCTACTTGACGATCCGCCGTTGCTTAATCACAACGACGGTCACCAGCTCACCTCAGGCTCCGCAGATCGGCAGGTCATCACTCATGAACGACATTGCGAAACAAACGTTGAGCAAGGTGCCGGCAGTCACCCTCGGTTTTTGGGTAGTCAAGGTTTTGGCGACAACGCTCGGCGAGACGGGCGGCGATACCGTCACTATGACGCTGAATTGGGGGTATCTGGCCGGCGTGGCGCTTTTCGGCGGCACCCTCGTGGCGCTGGTCGCCGCGCAGATCTGTGTAAAGCGCTTTCATCCGATCCTTTATTGGCTGACGATCGTCGCCTCCACGACGTTCGGCACGACCTTGGCCGATTTCGCCGACCGCTCGCTTGGTATCGGCTACACCGGTGGATCGCTTCTCCTGCTGTGTTGCCTATTGGCCACCCTGGGGCTGTGGCACTGGTCGCAGGGAACAGTGTCGGTAAATTCCGTTTCAACGCCAAAAGTAGAGGCCTTCTACTGGGCCACTATTACCTTTTCGCAGACCCTTGGCACCGCCTTGGGCGATTGGCTCGCCGACACGGGCGGCCTTGGGTACGAAGGCGGTGCGCTGGTCTTCACAGCGGGACTGGTCGGGGTCGTAGGCCTGTATTACTGGACAAGCGTTTCGCGCGTCGCGTTGTTCTGGATGGCCTTCATCCTGACCCGGCCCCTCGGCGCGACCGTTGGCGATTTCCTCGATAAGCCCATCAACAACGGCGGCCTGAACCTGAGCCGCCCGCTGGCTTCGGTGGTTATTGCGGCCGTAATCGTGGTGCTGATAATTGTGCTGCCGCAGCGCCCGGGACGGCACCCTAGCCAGACTGAAGGACCTAGGGCGGTCGGAACGGCACCAGGCGGCATTGACGATCCGCAGCCCGCCTACGAGCCCGATCAAGACGCTTCTAGGCCACACGGGCAGGCCTCGCGCGATGATTAGGCGCAGGATGTGTATTGCGACGAAACGCGCACAGCGGCGGGGGATTTGGACCGTCGACAACTGTTGAATCACCTACCGCCGTGCGCAATGCATTACTGCTACCACAACAGCTCGGTGATTGTGCCTCACCACAGCGCACTGTGATTTACAAGCGCATCGGCTACAAGGCCGACACCAAAAACCAGGAACAGAAGCCGTACCGATATTGGGCCGTAGCGTGTGAGGACGCGTACGAGCCTGCGCTGAATGCGGTTGGCTCGTACGGTTCGTCTCATCGAAAGAGCAAGGATCAGCAGCGGCGGCGAAAGGGCGATTGCCCAGTAGATGATGATGACCAACGGCCAGATCGGCGGTCGCGGATGCAGGGCGGCAAGCATCGCCAAGCCTGTCAGGTACGGCACGGCGGTCGGCGCTTGCCCACTACCCACCGCCAGTCCGAGCAATCCGAGCAGCCACGGACGTTCCCGCATCGCCGCCAACGCCCATCCAGGAGCCGATGATTGGGCGGTCAACGGAAAGTAAGCCAAGCAGATCAGCACTAGCCCGAGCACCAGCTCGCCCCGGAACCGAATGGCTGGTGTCACGCGGAAGTCGACGAGATGGGTTAAGAAGCTCAGACCAAGCACCATGCACAGGCCAAAGGTGGTTGTCACCGCGAACACGCCTGCGATGTAGCTCAAGGCGCCCGGAATTGGGGACCGGCGACTCAGCCGGCTATCGAAAATGACCGCCGAGACAACGCCCACGTTGAGGACGTTCAAAGAGTCGAGAAACGCCAGGCCGGCAAGCGCCAGCACAAGAGCTCCCACCGTCTGTACCGGGCCTACCGTATGGACCCGCCGGCCGCCCTTAGACGGCTCAGCACAGTCCGCGACGGAAGATCAAAGCGGCGATCATGCTGCAGACAATACGAGTCAGATAGCAGCGTGTCTGGCTGAGGCTGCAGCCGCCCACTCGATCTCACCGGACGCGCGATGAAATCGACCGATCCTGCTGGTAATTCGCCATGGGCCGTAACCCGCTGAACCGGCGCCTCATATCGGGTCAGTCGCCGGGCAGGCCGCGGGAGCGCTTGTTGGCGTACATGTGCTCGTCCGCGAGGCGCATGAGATCCTGCTCGCCGGCGGCAATCCCGGCGCTGAAGCCGACCGGCCCCCCGACCTCGGCCCAGCGGCAGCGGAGCCGGTAAAGGACCTGCTCGGCCTCGGTGCGATCGGCGCCGACGAGCATGAGGAGGAACTCGTCGCCGCCGATACGGAAGACGACGTCCTCCTTGCGGACCGACCAGCGGAGCGCGTCGGCGAACGCGACCAAGAGTTCGTCGCCGGCGTGGTGGCCGTGGCGATCGTTGTAGCGCTTGAAGTTGTCGAGGTCGAGGAGCACTACGGCCGACCCGCTGGCGTGCATCGACAGCCGTGGTCCGAGCGTGCTTCGGTCGAGCAGTTGGGTCAGCGCGTCGGTCTCCGCGATCTTGCGGAGCAGCACGCGCTGCTCCTCCAACCGGGCGATGAGCCAAGCCGGGACCTCTGCGACGAGGACCCACATGATCGCGGTCAACACCACGTTCGGCAGCGCGCCGGGGAGATGCTTCGCGCCGCCCACGACGAATGCGGCGACACCGAGCGGGACGATAGCGAGCGAGCGCCAAGGCGGGCGGGTGAGGCCGATGTAGGCGAACGCGATCGTGATCGTGCCGGGGAATTCCCGGGTGACGTCCGGCGCAAGGGCCCCGGCGAGGACCGTGACGATCAGCGACGCCACCGGCCAGCCGAGGAGTAGGACGCGCCGCTCTTGCCAACCGCGCAGCCAGCCGACCAGCGCGGCGACCCCCGCCAGCAGTGCCGCTCCGCCCAGGAGCCAGTACAGCCGAGTGTCGACCCCGGCACCGTCGACGCGCGCTCCGGCCGCGGCGTAGAGGACAAGCATCGAGAGGTACGCGGTCAGGCCGATCGCATGCCAACGCCGCGCTGACGGATGAGGGTCCACACGCCAGGGCACCTGCCCAGGATAAGGGCGCCAACGACGCCTTACGTGGTCCTTAGCGACCCGCAGGCTTCGGAGAAGGACTTCGCTGCGGGGTGGTCTGACATCCATTCGGCGTGCCTGGTGCAGCGACCGCGCATTTCTTCGATGTCGAGGAAACCCGCCGTACCAAACGGTGAGCTAACGGTCATCGTCGTCGGGGCAGCGGCGGGGCAGGCGACAGGCATGGCTTGATTCATCAGGCAAAAGCCGCATGCGTTACTGGTAACCCGCCGTATTCGATTCCGCCGTATTCCTGCTCATGCGGTCGCCGTGGAATCGTGACCGGCGCTGACGGGGGAGTGCGGTCGATGTCGCGATACCGGCCGGCCGCGCCCTAGGGGTGGTGCGCGAGACCGCTCGTTTGCTGGCGGCTGAACGCCTCCGCGCCCCCGATGAGGCTGGCGTTCTGGCTTTCCCCGTCCGCAAGTTCGCGTTCGGCCGGGCCGATACATCGTTCAGGGTGGATCGAGGCTAAAATTTCATGACGGTTTCAGTTGAGCAAAGGTACTGCAGCTCACCCGCGATGCGAGGGCCGATATCGCCTGTTTGGCTTTAGTGTTGGCTGCTATGGCCGGACTGGACAATTACGTGAAGCGCTGGCGCACAGCGCTTCACGTAACCGTGTCGGCATTGATAGTTGCCATCCTCGGACTCGCCATCACCCCCGTAGCTCATGCGGCTGCGGCCACGGCGACGTTGTCGGTGACATCGACGTGGCAGACCGGTTTCATCGCCCACTTCACCATCACCAACTCGAGCACGGTGCCGCTAACCGATTGGAAGCTTGAATTCGACTTGCCGATGGGAGAATCCGTCTCGCACACGTGGAATAGCACCCTTGCACAATCTGGCACGCACTATGTTCTCACCCCCGCGAATTGGAATCGCATCATTGCACCCGGTGGTTCAGCCACAGGTGGTCTAAGAGGCGTGCTGACCGGTTCCTACTCACCACCGTCGAATTGTCTGCTCAACGGGCAATATTTTTGCACCTAGAGGCGACGCGCACTGAAGCTCGACCGCTCCGAGACTCACCAACCCCAAGCCGCATAAGCGACTGGACCACAAAACGGGTCCCCCTCACGAATCCCCGGCGGGGAGCGGCGCTTGCCCAACCACTCCGAACCACCCACTTGGGTATCGACTAGTTCGATTAACACGATGAAACATCAAACTCGGAACTGAGCAGGCCCGGCGGCATCGAAATCCGTTGATGTGAACCGTATTAGAAATCGCTCGCACTGTACACTTCGTCATAGGTGGCATCCCGAAAGCTGTTGTCGGACAGACAGTTAGGGAACATGGCGTCGTTTACCGGTAACCGGCCGTATTCGATTCCGCCGTATTCCAGCCCCGGGATAAGCGCCAAGACAGCGTCTTACGATCTGTAGTACGCTTGTGTCTATGGCTGACACGATTACATTCCGGCCCGACGAAGACACCTCGAATGCGTTAGCTGTATTGACGCGTGATGGCACTCCGGTATCAGCTGCCGTTCGAGCAGCACTGATCGATGCCGCGCGACGAAAAGCCGCCGCCTCAATTCGTGCAGAGGCTGAGGCGCTCGCGGCGGACGAGGCCGACAGGGCAGAAGCAGCGCAGGTGCTCCGCGATATGGAGACACTGCGTGCGTGGTGAGATCTTCCGACTTCGCGCCGCACGGGATAGCCGGGGCCATGAGCAATCCGGCACACGCTATGCCGTCGTCGTCCAGTCCGACGAACTCCCGCTATCAACCTTGCTGGTTGCGCCGACATCGACGGCTGCCCGCGCGGCGAGCTTTCGACCTGAAATTGAGATCGCTGGTCGTGCCACCCGAGTGCTGGCCGAGCAGACGGCAGCTGTCGATCCAAGCCGGCTGGGCGAAAGTGTCGGATACCTGAGCCTCGACGACGTGCGCCGCGTCGACGCGGCGCTGCGAATCGTCATGGAGCTCTGAACGATGACCGCGGGGCAGTTACGATCGGGTGTTCAAAACCGTTGGGTGACAGTTGAAAACGGAGGACTTTACTGGTAACCCGCCATATTCGTTTCCGCCGTATTCCCCCCGATACACAGCAACACGTCGGTCAAGACGAGGCAGGGGAGAGGCGCTGATTATCCGGATGGCTGGCCCGATCAACTGGTGGGTCTGTGGAAGGTTCCGAGGCAGTCAATGCCACGTAAGCATGTCGAGCAGCGGCAGATCTGTTATGTGGTTGAGGTTTCCGCCTAGGGTGCCCTCGTTGCCGAGTGCGCCGCGCAGCTCCGCTAGCGCTTCGGATTCGGTATTGGCGATCAGGTCGGTACGAATAGCAACCCAGTAGGCGGCTTTTTCATACTTCAGGCGGGGATAGCGTTCGACGGCCTGCTGGGCGTACTGGAGCTAGACGGCGGTCACTTTGGAATCGAGTATCGGGAACGCCGCGGGCCGTTTGATGTGGAGCACCTTGCTGATCTTCGATCGTGCTATCTGGGAGGTTGTCCCGGTCTTCGTGGAATTTGAGGTGGCGGTCCCTCATCTGAGGCCTGCCGGATGGTAGGTCTTCGGGTGAACCGCCAAGTACACCTCGAAGAAGGAGTAAGGGACCGCCATGAAGACCGTACCCACTGTTCGCCTGGCTGACACGACCGACGCTGCCGCGCTGCCTGATCTGCCGGAGGAGATCGCGCTGGCGATGACCGATATCGCCGATGCCGCGCGGGAAGGGCTGATGGCGATGAGCGTGGCCGCCGGGATGGCGGTGATGGCCGCGATGTTTGAGGCCGAGCTCACCGAGATCGCTGGACCCAAGGGCAAGCACAACCCGGGCCGGGCCGCGGTGCGCCACGGCACCGAGAAGGGGTCGGTGACTCTGGGCGGTCGCCGGGTGCCGGTGCAGCGGCCGCGGGCACGCACCGTCGATGGGCACGAGGTGCCGCTGGCCAGCTACGCCCACTTCGCTGCCGACGACCTGCTGACCCAGGTGGTGATGGAGCGGATGGCCGCCGGGGTGGCCACCCGCCGGCACGCCCGCACCGCCGAGCCGGTCGGCGAAAAGGTTAGCGCCGTGCAGAAATCCACCTCGAAGTCGGCGATCTCGCGCCGATTCGTCAAGCAGACCGAGACCGCGCTGGCCGAGTTGATGACCCGCGACCTGGCCGGCGAGGACATCAAGGTACTCATGCTCGACGGGGAACACATGGCCGGGCGCTGCGTGGTGGTCGCGCTGGCCATCACCGCCGACGGCACCAAAAAGCCGGTCGGGCTGTGGGACGGCTCGACCGAGAACAAGACCGTGGTGCGCGCCCTGCTGGCCGATCTCGTCTCGCGTGGGCTGGCCTTCGACGACGGATTGCTGGTCGTGTGCGACGGGGCTAAGGCGCTGGCCGCCGCGGTGCGTGAGGTGTTCGGCGCCAAGGCGGCGATCCAAAGATGTACCCTGCACAAGCGCAGAAATGTTGCTGATCACCTGCCCGACAAGGAACAGGCCTGGGTGGATGCCAAGCTGGTGAAGGCGTTCGGCCACCCCGACCCCGACACCGGGCTGGCCAACGCAAAAACCCTTGCCGCGCAATTGGAAAAGAACCATCCCGGCGCGGCCGCGTCGCTGCGCGAGGGGCTCGAAGAGATGTTCACCGTCGCCCGTCTGGGCATCGACGGCCGGCTCGCCAAAACCCTGACCACCTCCAACCCGGTCGAGTCGATGATCTCGATCGCGCGGACCACCAACCGCAACGTCACCCGCTGGCGCGACGGGCAGATGGTGTTGCGCTGGACCGCCGCGGGCATGCTCAACGCTGAACGATCCTTCCGCCGCATCAAGGGGCACAAGCAGATGCCCCAGTTCATCGACGCCCTACGCCGACATGCCCACCCCAACACCGGCACCGAAGCTGTCGGTGCCGCCGCCTAGAATTCGCCATGGACCGTCACCGAAAATCCACGAGACTCGGGACACGCTCCTATCTGGCGCGGTGCATCCTTTTCGAAATGCCCATAGAACGCCTCGAGCTGGTCGCTGAGACCGTTTCGGTGCTTATCGGACACGCGTGAAAATGTGTGCAGGCGACCTTGAAAGCCGACAGCCCGCGAACGTGCCGGTGGAGTTCCGCAGCCGAAACCTGCTGCTTGGTCGCTCCACGCTGGAGTGACCTATTTGGTGTCGGTGACGACGACGATCTGACGGATGAAGGTGTTTTCCACGGCAGAGTGGAGGAGAAAGTCGGCGACGTTTGCGCGAGAGGTTGAGGGGAGGATCGGCAATGTCGTGACGTCCTCGAGCCCGATCGCCGTGTAGCGACCGCCGACCCCGTCGTTTAAGGCCCCGGGGTATCCGAGGGTCCATTTCAGGCCGCTAGCTTTCAAGAGCACTTCGGACGCGGCTTTGTCCACGTATTTTTTGCGCAGCGCAGTGCGAAATATCAGGCCGGCGAGGAACGACGCCTTGGCGAGGGAGTCGCCGACTCCGAATGCGGACACGATCACGAACCGATCAACACCCGATGTTTTCGCGGACGCGATGACGGCGCGGACCGTGTCAGTGATCAGCGTCGGGGTTTCGCGGACGTTTTTGACTCCGAGCGTGCTGATGACCGCGTCGTGCCCTCGGGCTGCCGTGGCGATCACAGTGGCGTCGGTGACGTCGCCGCTGACGGTTTGAGCGCGCGGGTCAACGGTGGCGTCGGCCCCCCGAACGAGGGCGGTGACCTGATGGCCTTGGTCGAGTGCTTTTTTGACGAAGTGGACGCCGGTACGGCCGGTTGCTCCAAGGACAAGAAACTTCACAATCTTTCACTTTCTATAGAGCGGATGAAACGGATGAATGGGCGTGATGGTGAGCGGGCCCGCACCGCCGTAACCACCCATCCATCGCCGATAGATCGTCAGGATCATTGACAATGATGATCCTCCATCCTGACTATTGTCAAGGGCCGAAGCAGAGTAAGACCGAGACGGGCGTCTATGTTAGTCAGTATCGGTTACTATTAGAGGGTTTCGGAGGCGGTGCTTGTGACAGCAGCAGGTACGAAGTCACCGAGGACATGGAGGGTGCGGGGCGCAGCGAGCGGAGTGCTGCGTACGCGCCGCCGCAGTCGGGGTCGGCGGCGATCAGGCTCGGTAGCGGTTGGACGTAGGGTGTGAATTTCGTGGGATCAGGTGGGCGATGGAGCCGAGGGCGGCATGGACGACGAGCAGCGGATTGACCTAGGGGTGTCGTTGTTCATCCCGTACCGGTACGCCGAAGACCGGATTTTCCGGGCTCTCCAGGATGCCGGGTTTGACGACTGGACCCTTGCCCAGTGCCGCGTGTTTCAACGCATCGCCCCGGACGGTTCGCGCCTCACAGACCTCGCTGAACAGGCGCAAATGAGCAAGCAGAGCGCGGGCGTGCTGGTCGATCAACTCGAACGTTTCGGCTATGTCCGCCGGGTATCCGACCCGGCGGATGGCCGCGCCCGATTGATCGTCATCGAGCAACGTGGCCGGCGTGCGATCGAGGTAGCCACGGCAACACTCGACGAGATCCACTCGGAGTGGAAGACCTACCTGGGTACCCGCAACTTCACACTCTTGCACCAGATCCTGGATCAACTCCGCGAGATCACCGACCCCTACGCGCGGTAAAGCCGCCGCACCGAACCGTCCGCCGCCGATTCCCCTTCGCCCCCAAGCCGTCGGCGACACCAGACGCCAACCAGATGCGATTGATCGAAACCTTCGCTGCGACAGGCAATCCTGGCCGAATGCGCCTACCAGTCGGGGTGGGCAGACGCCGACCCTGATTCATCTGATGAAAACGGCGTAGTTTAATTGACATAATGTCGCTTATCGGCACAATGGCTGGTTTCCCAGTCGCGTTTTCCGGCGCAGGCTATATAGGCCTTGTCCCTATTCCGATGGATCGGTGGTGACGTAGTCAATGACCAGAGTGCGCCAACGCCGGCCTTGATGCGATCGCCGCGCGATGTGATGTGACCTCAGCGCAGTGAACGACTTTGACTTTACGTTCGCCGGGAGCAATGCCCGGCTTGCATGCCGCTCTTCTCCCCTCCGGGTGTCATGAAATCGTCACCGTGACAGAATGATGCGACCCCGTCGGAGGCGCCAGTTCCCGGCAGCTTTCCCTTCGCCATTCGTAATCATGCCCTCGGCCGCAACCATTTGCGCCTCTGAATACTGAGATGCCTTTTTAGCGTCGTGATGTTTGCGTCTCGCGGGAACATGCTTTCAAAGCGGACTTGAAAGTAAGGTGGCCGTCTGCGAGAACCACTCACCCACACCGGGAACAACGCTAAAGAAATGCTTTCCGCACAAGAATTTCGTCACCGTGACGTATCTGGATGGTCATCGCCCGATTCGTGTTCTCTGCGCTCACCGTTGCGCCACGGCCATTATTGCCATTTGAGATCTTCGTCCACTTGTTGGACTTGTTTGTCACGCTCGATCGCGGGCCGGGTATCAATCAATACCTCTTGCCAGTGCGCTGGACTGTAGAGGTGAATATCAGTGCCGCTGGTCACCTTTAGCACTCCGCCCGTGAGTATTTCGTACGTGGCGGCATCCGAATATTCGTCATCCTCATCGTGGCCTTGAACTTGTATCCACATTTTCATAATGAGAGTGTCCCCCGCGTCGTCACATAGGGACACTTGAGGCTACCGGCGCGATGACCAGGTGCCCGGAGTCGGAAGTCCCGCTTGTTTGTGGTCGGAAGTCCCGAAAACGAGGTCTTTCGCCCGCTGACGAGCAGGCATACCAACGTCGATTCTGTATCTGCTGGGACAAGTGCAGGAGGTGCTTCCAGGTTGCGCAATCCACTCCAGATGAACACGGACATCCGTTAGGCGATGTCTCATGCGTTCGAATGACGTTGCGGCCGAGGCGATGCAGGAGTTGGCCGATCTAGTTGCCATCTCCGGTGGGGATCCATTTCGGGTGCGCTCTTATGAGAAGGCGGCCCGATCGGTCGCCGGCTACGCCCACGATCTCGATACTCTCGACCGTAAAGGTTTGATGGCCATCCCCGCTGTCGGTGCGCACATCGCTGACAAGCTGCTCGAGTTGCGGCAGACCGGCCGCATCACCGCGCTCGAGGAACTGCACGCCCAGCTGCCCGCAGGTCTGCGCGCACTCCTGGGAATCCCCGGACTCGGACCCAAGCGGGCCCATCAGGTTTATGTGGAGCTGGGCATTTCGTCGATGCCTGAGCTACTCAACGCGTTGCATGACGAACAGCTGCGCAACTTGAAAGGCTGGGGCGAGACCAGCGAACGCAACCTGGCCGGCGCGATCCGCCAGATGCAGGAGGTCGGTGGGCGCATGCCGCTGGCGATCGCTCTGGATATCGCCGAGGATCTGGTCGCGCGCATTGCTGCGCTGCCACAGGTGAGCCGAGTCGACTACGCAGGCTCCTTGCGGCGAATGCGCGACACTGTCGGCGACATCGACCTGTTGGTGGCCGCGGACGACGACCCGGCGTCGGTCATGGACCACTTCTGCACCATGCCGTTAGTGGATCGCGTGCTGGCCCACGGTCCCACTAAATCTTCCGTGGTGACTACAAAGGGCATTCAGGTGGACCTGCGGGTGGTACCTGCGAAGGTCTGGGGTGCGGCGCTGCAATACTTCACCGGCTCGAAAGCTCACAACATCCGCATCCGCGAATTGGCTGTGCGGGCCGGGCTGAAGCTGTCCGAGTACGGGCTATTTCGAGTCGACAACAATCAGCTCTTGGCATCCACGGACGAAGCGGACATCTATGCCAAACTCGGGCTGCCGTGGATCCCGCCGGTTTTGCGGGAAGACCGCGGCGAAGTTGAAGCCGCGCTGGATGGTCATCTCCCCGACCTGGTGGAAGTGGCCGACATTGTCGGCGACCTCCACGTGCATACCAATCTCACCGACGGCATCGCGAGTTTGGATGACATGGTCGCCGCCGCCTCCGGGCGCGGATATCGTTACTGCGGCATCACCGATCACGCCTCACAGCTGGCGATGCAACGGATGACCCGCGACAAAGCGCTCCAGCAACGCCGCAAGCTGCCCGAGCTGTCTCGCCGTCACGGCATCGAGTTGTTGCACGGGTCCGAACTCAACATCGCCGCCGACGGCTCCCTGGACTGGGACGACGACTTCCTGGCCGGCTTCGATGTCCTGGTCGCTTCGGTGCACTCCGATTTCGACCAGACCCGCCAGGAGATGACCCGACGCCTGATCACCGCCATCGAGCACCCCTACGTCAACATCATCGGCCATCCGACCACCCGCGTCGTGGCTCGTCGTCCGCCGACCGATTTCGACGTCGATGCCGTGTTCGCAGCGGCCGCGCGCACCCATACCGCCCTGGAAATCAATGCCTTTCCCGACCGGCTGGACCTCAACGACGAACTCGCGCGCCGTGCCCGCGAGCATGGCGTCGTCTTCGCGATCGACACCGACGCCCACGCCGTCCCGCATCTGGACTACATGCGTTACGGTGTCGCCGTCGCGCAACGTGGCTGGGTATCAGCCGACGAGGTGATCAACACGTGGCCGCTGGACCGGCTCCGCGGATTCCTTGCAAAGAAACGCCGACTCGCCGACGACCTGTGCACTGTGCGCCACCGCGCCGCCTCCTATTGAGCAAGCCGAAAAGCTTTGCTTAAGCAGGCATTTGCCCGCGACTCAGGACGTCGGGCACTTAGCTCCGCCGAGCCAACAGGTGGACTTAACCGTTCACCACTCTTCGTCTTCGATGACGGGAACCTCGTCATCGATGATGTGAACCGCGGCTTCCTCGGCAGATGCTGCGCCTCCGCTGATCCCTACGTCCTCAGCGACTAACTCTGCCTCGGCGTCTTCACCAAATCCCAAGTCCGGCGCGATAAGTCGACCTGCTCGCGCGCGGCCAACCTCACCTCGCTCCGGAAATTCGGTTTCGAGCTCGGATTCGTCGGAGCGTTCCTGCTCAGCTTCATCGAGCAAGACGTTGAGTCGCGACGCCGGATCTGGCTCTTCTTCCGCAAGCATCTGGTCCATGGTTTCCGACGGGCCATACGCGCCATGTCCATACGGTCGCTCGGGCGGCGAATACCCCTCGTCGAGCATGTCGTCGATACCGCGGTCGATAAGAGTGTCCTCTGGCTGAAGCTGATTGTCGTCCTCGCCGCTGTATTCGCCTGCCGCCGGACCGGTGCCACCGTAGGGGGTACTCATGACTTGCTAGCCAAGGTGTCGATGTTGCGGGCCGTGGTCATCGTGGGCTCCTGAATCGTGATCATGCCGCGGTATTCGGCTTCCGTGCAGTCCAAACATAGAGACAGTGATACTGGCCGCCTAGGGTCATTCGTCCTTTCAGCCGACGACGTTGGACCGGCGATCCACGCGCCGATACGCTCGATCCCCCGTTCCCCAGCTCGGCGGAACGTGCTTGCTGGGCCGTGGATATTCGCGGGGGTCATCTGTCAGCGGCGCCCAGGCTCCGATCCGCAATCCCCGTGTGCGGCACACTCTGACGACCTGAACTGTTGTGCGCCAAGACTTTTCGCGGCCATTATTGGTTTGTGGTCGCACCCACCCGGCTCAGGTGGTCGATGAACCAGTCGCGGGCGAGCCCCGCGACCTGCTCGAGCGTGCCGGGTTCTTCGAAGAGGTGGGTGGCGCCGGGAACGACGGTGAGCTCGCACTCGCCGGGCATCATGGCCTGGGCCCGTCGATTCAGTTCGAGTACCACGTCATCGCGGCCGCCCACGATCAGCAGTGTCGGCGCGAAAACCTTGGTCAGCGCCGCGCCCGCCAAATCGGGCCGGCCGCCGCGCGACACCACCGCTGCCACGTTTACTCGCGGATCAGCGGCGGCGGTCAGGGCCGCGCCCGCGCCGGTGCTGGCGCCGAAGTAGCCGACCGGCAGCGAGGCGGTATCGGGCTGGGACGCCAGCCAACCGGTGACGTCAACTAGCCGCCGCGCCAACAACTCGATGTCAAAGACGTTGGCGCGGTTAAGTTCCTCGTCGGGTGTCAGCAGGTCGAACAGCAGCGTGGCAAGGCCCGCTCCGTTCAAGACCTCGGCCACATAGCGGTTGCGGGGGCTATGGCGGCTGCTTCCGCTGCCGTGCGCGAAAACCACGATCCCGACCGGACGCTCCGGGATGGTGAGATGTCCGGCCACCGAGACCGGTCCGACGCTCACCCGGACTTCCTCATCACGCAATGGTGGGTCGCCAGGGGTGTCGGCGGCCGCGGGCTCTCGAAATCCCTCCCGGGCACGATCGAGCAGTGCGACCACCTCATCGTCGGAGGTCTGGGTGAAGTTGCTGTAGCCCTGACCGACGGCGAAGAAGAATGCGGGCGTGTCTAAGCAGACCACCTCGTCGGCGTATCCGGTGAACCTCTCGGCGATATCGGGTGCGCCGATCGGAACCGCCAACACGACCCGGCTCGCGCCCTGGGCACGAGCCACCTCGCAGGCGGCCTTGGCGGTCGCGCCGGTCGCGACCCCGTCATCGACGATCACCGCGATACGCCCCGCCAACGAGATCTGGTCATGGCCACGACGGAAACGTTCCGACCGGCGCGCCACCTCAGCCCGCTGCTTGGCTTCGACGGCGGCCATATCCTTCTCGGACAAAAGAATTTCCCGCACGACGGACTCATTGATCACCCGCACCCCGCCCTCACCGATGGCCCCAAAAGCCAGTTCGGGCTGAAACGGCACCCCCAATTTGCGCACCACAAGCACATCCAGCGGCGCTCGCAGCGCCTTGGCGACTTCGAAGGCGACGGGGACCCCGCCGCGCGGCAGTCCCAGCACGACAATGTCCTTGCCGCGGAATGATTCCAAGTGCTTGGCCAGCTGCCGTCCCGCGTCGACACGGTCGTCGAACAATCTTTCGTTGCCGCGCAACGAAACCAGCCGTCGGGCCAATAGACGCTCAGCATTACCACGATCGTCGAACTGCGTCATTCTCCGAGTGTGGCGCGAAGGGCCGCCGCGCCGAAGGGTCCTAGGGCCACTCCCGTCGGGACCAAAGCCTCCTGACCGCTGCCTATGGAGTCGAATTCATACGCCCGGTAGGTGAACATTGCCGGAAGCCCAACAAGCAATGAACCCTTTTTTCAAGGACTTTCGGCACTTATGTCGACCATCGGAGGGCAATAGCGTCGATCGGGTCAAGGCAATTCGCTGGCGTCGGTCAGGTATCAACGACGACCCGGCAGCAACAGCAGGGCACTGAGGAGCCATCATGACCGAGACCACACAGAAGACCGTCGTAGAGCGAGCGGCAGGGTTGTCCGACGACGTGCTCGAGTCGGTCGAAGGCGGACGCAAGGCCGCCATCGAGGCTGTACGCAAGTTCATTACCACCCTGGAACAGGCGACTCCCGCGCTGGTGGATCCCGCGCGGCGCAATACCGTCATTGACGCCGCGCTCGACCTGGCCGAGGAACTTTCCGCAGCGCGGATCGAGTTCTTGCGCAGCGTTGTGCGGAGCGCGGCCGAGACGCTGAAGAGCTAAGAGTGCCAGCCGGCGGACATCACCGAACGGCCCAGCCTTTCGGGAAGTTTGCCGAAATCCCGTACCGATCGCGCAGCTCGACTATTCGCCTGGTGCTCGCAGGCCAGCGGTACCGACGGGCAATATGACATTAGGCGCAGTCTTGAGGACGTTCGGCCCCTCGCCGCCGGGTTGGCCGGGTGCAAAGGTAGTGGCGTTCATGTAGGCGATTGATTGTGAGCGGCGGTAATCGGGCATGGCCGAAGGTTCCGAAGCGGTGACGGTGCTGCTGGGTGGTGACGTCATGCTCGGACGTGGCGTCGATCAGATCCTGCCCCATCCCGGCGAACCGGAGTTACGCGAACCGTATCTGCGTGATGCGCGCGGATACGTCCGGCTCGCCGAGCATGCCAACGGACCGATTCCACGCCCCGTGGATTCGAGCTGGCCCTGGGGCGAGGTGCTCGCGCTCCTTGACGACGTCGCGCCCGATGTCCGTCTGATCAACCTCGAGACAACGATCACCGCCGATGGTGAATTCGCAGACCACAAGCCGGTTTGCTACCGGATGCACCCGGATAACTTGCCGGCACTGACGGCGCTCCGGCCCGACGTCTGCGCCCTGGCCAACAACCACATTCTCGATTTCGGCTACCAGGGTCTGACCGATACCGTAGCGGCTCTGACCGCGGCGGGGATCCAGGCTATCGGGGCGGGAGCCGATGTGCTCACCGCACGCCGCCCGGCGGTGGTCAGCGCGCACGATGAACACACGGTGCTCGTCGGCTCGCTGGCGATGAAATCGGCCGGCGTTCCCGAGTCTTGGGCAGCGCACCACGACCGGCCCGGGGTGTGGCTGATCCGTGATCCGTCACTGCGCGACGCTGCCGACGACGTGGCGGCAGCGGTGCTGGCACACAAACGCGACGGCGATGTCGCCATCGTCTCGGTGCATTGGGGATCCAATTGGGGCTATGGGATAGCGCCAGGCGAAGTCGCGTTCGCGCATCGGCTAATTGATGCCGGCATCGACATCATTCACGGACACTCGTCGCACCATCCCAGGCCGATCGAAATATACCGCGGCAAACCGATCCTGTACGGCTGCGGTGACGTCATCGACGACTACGAAGGCATCGGCGGGCACGAATCGTTTCGCAGCGACCTGAGACTGCTGTATTTGATTTCCACCGATCCGGCCAGCGGCGAACTGATCTCGCTGCGGATGATTCCGCTGCGCGTGCAGCGGATGCAACTCGAACGAGCCTCGCAAGCCGACGCCGAATGGCTCCGCGCGACCATCGAGCACACCAGCCGTCGATTCGAGATTCGCGTCGCACCGCGACCCGACGATCTACTCGAGGTCGTGTCACTGCACAGCCGCAGGCATCCCCGGAGGACTTCGGCAGCGTGAGTCGTGGTGGTTGCCTACTCGGGGCGTCGGAGAGCGGCTAGGCGAAAGTGTCTTCGCGATCGGGTTCGGGGCCGAAACGGAATCGTCGGCCGCTAATGGTTGAGGCGTGGATACGCACATAGCGGAGTTTGAGCGTTGCCACCCATGGCCGTAGCCCGCCCCGATCCGCCTCATCGATCTCCGCGCTGGTCGACAGCACATCGGCAGTGCCCTGAACGATAACGCTCCAGCCTTCATCGAGTGAGTAGCCGTCGGCTTCGAATGCCACGTGATTGTTGACGACCACGCTCGACAGCTTGGTGCCTTCAGCGGTCCTGAACAGCACGGTGGGGCGCTGGACAACGAAGTTAACAGGAAAGATTTCCGCGCGTGAGCCCACGCACGTCACCAATCGGCCCAGCACCACGCTGGACAGCAGTTCCCAGCACTCATCCTCACCGAGGACGGTCACCGGCTCATCGCTGACAGCCATGGCTAACCCTAACTCGACACGCGACGGCAGCAGCGGCAACCGCCGAAAATGGCTGCGCCCAATGCATCTCCGTCACGGCGTCGAAGCGATCGGTTGGCGGATTGGCTTGTCGGCGTGCAAGCGCGCGATAGCGTCGGCCAGCGTCGGCGCGATCGAGCACACGCGGATAAAGGTTCCTGCGGTCTTGGTGGCGACGGTGTCGGTGACCAGCACACTACGCAATTCAAGCTCATGCAGACGGCTGGCTGCGGCATGAACCAACAGACCATGGGTGGCGGCCACGACGATGCCCGGCGCAGCACCGCGCTCACGCAGCAACTCGACCGCGGCTTCAATGGTCGCTCCGGTACTGATCATGTCATCGATGATCACAACCGGCCGACCATGCACGTCGCCGGCGAGGTCCAATGCGCTGACGGCTGAGCCACTTTCACGTTGTTTGCGCACGATCGCAACCGGGCCACCCAGGACGCTCGCGTACCGTTCGGCGAGTTTGACCGCGCCCAAATCCGGGGCGACGACCACCGCTCCGTGTGGCAGCTCACCGGAGAGGGTCGCGACGGCGCTGAGTGTTTCGACTGGAATTCGAAACTGCGCTTCCAGGCTGGGGGTGTGTGGATCGACGACGATGAGCCGGTCTGCTCCCGCGGCGGCGATCGCGTCGGCGACCACCGCTGCACCGAGAGCCTGTCCGGCCGCGGTGCGTCGATCCTGGCGCGCGTAGCCGAAGTAGGGCGCTACCGCGGTCACCCTGGTGGCGCGGGCACGGCGGCACGCGTCGAGCAGCAGCAGCAATTCGATGATGTGATCGTTGACCGGCGGCGTCGTAGGTTGAATGATGTAAACGTCGGCGCCACAGATGTTTTCGACGACGGGGCGTAGTTCCCCGTCGGGATATCGCTCCAGGATGGCGCCATCGCACTCGACCCCTAAATGGTTGGCGACCGCACTGGCCAAACCCGGATTGGCGCTACCGGAGATGATTCGCAAATCGGTCATCGGGCACCCTTTCCGCCACCCGGCGATGGGTCAAACCAGGCTCGTCGATCCTCAGCCCACCCACTCAGACACAACGGGGCTGATCATTAGCGACCATCGCACCAACGTACCTCCGGGCGCAGGGGTCGAAAGTCCTCGGTCAGGCGCGAAACGTCACACCGCAAGCTGCTAGCCGACGTAAGTACCCGGGGTCGCCCAGTCGGCGCCGCGGCAGGTTCCGGTACACAGCGGGCGGCGGGATTGACCAGCCTGGCCGGCGATGGGTTCGGTGGCGGACCGACCGTCCCCGATGATGCCCGGCAGCTGGCAGCCTGTTGGCGCCACGATCAATCAGCCCGCCGAAGCGGACACCGCGTCGACTCCAACATCATCGTCGCGAATAGCGACGGATTCGCGGTAGGCGATTCTGTTGCCCGGGACGCAACCCGCATTGCCTATGGACGTTATCGGCACCGTGTATGGTCAGTGTGCTTGCCGGCACAAGAAAATTACAGAGCACTCGATGGCCAACACACTGCCGCACAATGCCTTCACCTCACCGCAGGTGTTGAATCCCGGCCTGCGCAAGGTGGCCCGATTCCTGCCTCGCGGATACGCCCTGCACCGCGGTCTCAAGCCCCAGCGGGCACTCATGCACCTCCTGGGTAACGCGGGCCGAATCCGCAACGTACCGGTTGCCGCGGTCAACCAGCACGTCACGGTTCGCCTGCATCGTCCGGCCAGCCTTCCCGACCGGGCACCCGCGCTGTTGTGGATCCACGGCGGCGGCACC
The DNA here is from genome assembly GCA_963730415.1 of uncultured Actinomycetota bacterium. Taxonomy (GTDB): domain Bacteria; phylum Actinomycetota; class Actinomycetes; order Mycobacteriales; family Mycobacteriaceae; genus Mycobacterium. The sequence goes on from CAVSSC010000043.1 coordinate 411,043, forward strand.
ATCATGGGTCACGCCGCCCAGGACGACAAGTACCTCCGCAAGCTGTCCCATCTCACCGGTGTCGCGGTGGCGGCAGCAGAACACCGGCTGGCACCCGAGCACCCGTATCCGGTCCCGGTCGAAGACTGTTATGCGGCGCTGCTATGGCTGGCGCACCAACCATGGGTAGACCCGGATCGAGTCGCCGTCGGCGGGGCCAGTGCCGGTGGACATTTCGCGGCGGCGGTGGCGCAGCGAGCTCACGATCGCAACGAGGTCAAACTCGCCTTCCAGATGCTGGTGTATCCGATGCTCGACGATCGCACCGGCGCCAAGCGCGACGGCCCCAGGCGCCTCATGTGGACTGAAACCGACAACCAACTGGCGTGGCAGTGGTACCTGAAGGGAGCCGATCCCAAAGAGGCAGCACCGGCACGTCGGGAAGATTTGTCCGGCCTGCCGCCGGCCTGGATCGGGGTCGGGACGTTGGACTTGTTTTGTCAGGAGTGTTTGGAGTACGGGCGACGCCTGCGCGAGGCGGGTGTCCCCGTGCGCGAGGAGATCGTCCCGGGCGCCTTTCACGCGTTCGACCAGATTGCGGACAAGGCGCCGATTTCGGTGAGGTTCTTCGCCAGTCAGTGCGATCACCTGCGGGATGCCCTCGCTGCGTCCGTCGGATGACCAGCGACGCCGAACGCTTCCATGGGCCGCTTAGCCGCCGAATTTCGTTGTGCGGGAACGGCAACCCGGCATCATTCTTCAGGCTGCGGTGCGGCCGCATCGCGCTGCACCGGCGCCATCCAGCATCTGCGGCGCGAAGGGACGCCGCGCGCCTCTCAACGGGTCGCGCGCTCCAAATTCAACGCCTTTTGACTGCAAAGTGTGCAGAACGTGCAACTATGGGTGCTATGTCCAACCAGGTGGGTCTGCGTGAGCGCCGTCGCCGCCAGACGAGCGCAGACATCCGCGACGCCGCGGTGCGCTTAGCGCTACAACGCGGATTCGACAAGGTAACCATCGAGGAAATCTGTGTCGAAGCCGGAGTATCGACGCGCACCTTCTTCAATTACTTCCCCAACAAGGAGTCCGCGATCGCTTACGGCCCCTCGGACATACCCGCGGAGCTGGTAGCAGATTTCGTCGCGGCCGGGCCCGGCCCCTACTCGGCAGTGCTGGCCGAGCTGATCACTCTGGCGGCGCACCATCTCCGTGACGTGCCCCCGAAACGTGAACAGGCTGCCGGCATGCTGGAACTCGCCAAAACGTCCCCGGCGGTGTTGGCAGCATTCCTTGCCGATCTGGAAAGGTTTCAGAATCACTTGACCGACGTCGTGGCGCGTCGCCAGGGTATGCGGCCCGACGACGAGATACCCGCTTTGATCGCTGCGCTGGCATTGACAGCCGTGCGTTCGGGTATCGAGCGCTGGTCAAGTGGCGAGGCAGACGATGCCGACGCCACGCCGATGCCCTACGTCGAGCGCGCCGCCGCGCTGGTCAACAGCATCTTCACAAAGTGACCTGAAACACCGCGAGGGATTGTTGCATGGTGTGCAAGATATGCAGATTATGTACTATGCTCATCTGGCAGTACTCGAGAATGCTTCCGCATTGCGAAGCGCGTGTCGGTACTGGGGGCGACCGCCGGTGCGCTTGGGTAGCCGTCCCCGCTCCTGACGATCGTGCGTGCGCGAACCATAGTAGTCGCCGAAAACCATTGCGGTGCACCGAAAGTCGTGGCGCACCCCTGTTTAGGAGTTCGTGTGCAGGTCACGCTGACGGTGGGGTGATGAGGAAGGGAATCACCTAGGTGCAGATATCGAGGGTTGTGCGCAACGCGTGGTTGCCGCTGCTGATCGTGGTGGTCGTGGTGGTCGGCGGGTTTACCGTGGTCCGAGTCAAGTCGTTCTTCGGCGCCCACGACACCGGCGTCATGACGAGCCCACGGCTGGACGATTCCAAGCCGTTCAAGCCCAAGGTCGTCAAATACGAGATCTTCGGCTCGGCCAGTCACGCCAACGTGAACTACTTGGATCTCAGCGCCGACCCGAAGCGGGTCGACAATGCGCCGCTGCCGTGGACGCTGGTCCTCAGCACGACCGCCCCCTCGGTCTTTCCGAACATCTCGGCACAAAGCGACGGTGACTACCTCGGTTGCCGCATCACCATCGATAACGAAGTCAAGGACGAGAACATAACCAACGGCGTGCACGCCCTGACCTTCTGCTTGGTGAAATCCGCATGAGTACAACCTTCGACGACACCCGTACCGACGCCATCCCCGTCGCCCAACCCGCAGAGCGGCAGAAGATCCCGCACTTCATCCGAAAGTTCGCCGTACCCATCATCCTGGGCTGGATCGCGATCATCGGGGTGCTCAGTGTCGTCGTCCCCCAGCTGGACGAGGTCGGGAAGATGCGCTCGGTGTCGATGGCTCCCGATGATGCGCAATCGGTGGTCGCGACAAAGCGCATGGGCGCGGTGTTCAACGAGTACAAGTCCAACAGCTCGGTGATGATCGTCCTCGAGGGCCAAAACCCCCTGGGCGCCGATGCCCACGCCTACTACGACCAGATCGTCAAAAAGCTCGACGCCGACACCAAACACGTTGAGCATGTTCAGGATATGTGGAGCGATCCACTAACCGGGGCGGGCGCACAGAGCAACGACGGCAAGGCCACCTACGTCCAGGTGTACCTCGCCGGTAACCAGGGCGAAGCGTTGGCCAACGAATCGGTCGAGGCCGTGCAAAACATCGTGAAAAGTGTGCCCGCGCCCAACGGGGTGAAGGCCTACGTCACCGGGCCCGCGGCGCTATCAGCGGATCAGCACATGGCCGGCGACCGCAGCCTGCAAGTCATCACGGCGGCCACGTTCACAGTGATCATCACGATGCTGCTGTTGGTCTATCGGTCGATCGTCACGGTGTTGCTCACGTTGGTGATGGTTGTGCTCGAGCTGTCGGCCGCGCGCGGAATGGTCGCTTTCCTGGGTTACTACAAGATCATCGGGCTCTCGACATTCGCCACCAACTTGTTGGTCACGTTGGCAATCGCGGCCGCAACCGACTATGCGATCTTTTTGATAGGCCGCTATCAGGAAGCCCGGGCTAATGGCGAGTCCCGAGAAGACGCTTACTACACCATGTACAAGGGCACCGCACACGTGGTGCTCGGGTCGGGCATGACCATTGCCGGTGCGACGTTTTGCCTGCACTTCACCAACCTGCCCTATTTCCAGACATTGGGTATCCCGCTGGCCATCGGCATGGTGGTCGTGGTCGCGGCGGCATTGACGCTCGGTGCCGCGGTCATCTCGGTGGCAACGCGATTCCGCAAGACACTCGAACCCAAGCGAACGCAACGGATTCGGGGGTGGCGCAAGGTCGGCGCTCTCGTCGTCCGGTGGCCCGGCCCGATCCTGGTCATGACGATCGGGGTGGCACTTGTCGGCTTGCTGACCCTGCCCGGATACCGCACCAACTACAACGACCGCAATTATCTGCCCACCGATTTACCCGCGAACGAGGGTTACGCCGCCGCGGATCGGCACTTCTCGCAGGCGCGGATGAATCCCGAGGTGCTGATGATCGAGAGCGATCATGACCTGCGGAACTCCGCGGACTTCCTGGTTATCGACAAAATCGCCAAGTCGATCTTCCGGGTTCCGGGGATCGGCCGCGTGCAGGCCATCACCCGGCCCGAGGGCACACCGATTGAGCACACCTCAATCCCCTTTCAAATCAGCATGCAGGGCGTCACCCAGCAGATGAACCAGAAGTACCAAGAAGACCAGATGGCCGACATGCTCAAACAGGCCGACATGATGCAAACGACCATCGACAGCATGGTCAAGATGCAGAGCCTGACCCAGCAGATGACCGACGATATGCATCAGATGGTCAAAAAGATGCATGACATGACCATCGACATCAACGAATTACGCGACCACATGGCGGATTTCGAGGACTTCTACCGGCCCCTCCGCAGCTACCTCTACTGGGAAAAGCACTGCTACGACATCCCGGTGTGCTGGTCACTTCGCTCCGTCTTCGACGGCCTCGACGGCGTCGACACGATGACCGATGACATCGAGAGCCTGCTACCCATCATGGATCACCTCGACACAGTGATGCCTCAGTTGAACGCGCTGATGCCCAGCATGATCGAAAACATGAAGGCCATGAAAACGACGATGCTGACCATGTATTCGACCCAAAAAGGCCTGCAGGATCAGCAGAACGAGGCGCAGAAGAACTCGAACGCCATGGGTAAGGCATTCGACGCATCCAAGAACGACGATTCGTTCTACCTGCCCCCGGAGACCTTCAACAACGCCGAGTTCAAAAAGGGCATGAAGAACTTCATCTCCCCCGATGGCCACGCCGTGCGCTTCATCATCAGCCATGACGGCGATCCGATGTCGCAGGAAGGCATTTCGCACATCGGTGCGATCAAAAAGGCCGCTTACGAAGCACTCAAAGGCACGCCGCTGGAAGGCTCAAAGATCTATCTCGCGGGGACCGCGTCAATCTACAAAGACCTCAGTGACGGCAACACCTACGACCTGTTGATCGCCGGAATCGCCTCACTGTGCCTGATTTTCATCATCATGCTGATCATCACACGAGGCGTGGTGGCATCGGCGGTCATCGTGGGAACCGTCTTGATCTCGCTGGGTGCGTCCTTCGGACTTTCGGTGCTGATCTGGCAACACATCATCGGCATTGAGCTGCACTGGATGGTGCTCGCGATGTCGGTCATCATCCTGCTCGCCGTCGGCGCCGACTACAACTTGCTACTGGTGGCGCGGTTCAAGGAGGAGATCCACGCCGGCCTGAACACCGGCATCATCCGCTCGATGGGCGGTACCGGATCGGTAGTCACGTCAGCGGGACTGGTCTTCGCCTTCACAATGATGACAATGGCGGTCAGCGAGCTGACCGTCATCGGCCAGGTCGGCACCACCATCGGCCTCGGCCTGCTCTTCGACACACTGATCGTCCGGTCACTGATGACTCCGTCCATTGCCGCGCTGCTGGGCAAGTGGTTCTGGTGGCCGCAACGGGTCCGGCAACGTCCAGTCCCCTCGCCGTGGCCTAAGCCGGCCAAAGAAGCCGAATCGGTGACCGCCGCTACGTGACCCACTCCGGTTGCTCGGCAACGTCGACCGCGGAGAAGTCCTTATGCCCCAGGCCGGCGGTGGTTCCGCCGTCGACCACGAACTCGGAGCCGGTCGAATAACTGGACTCGTCGCTGGCCAGGTAGACCACGAGGTTGGACACCTCCCTGGGGTCGGCGGCGCGGCCCAAGGCGGTCTGGAAAATGTCGTCGGGAACCCACTGGGTCATCGGTGTCTTGATGAGCCCAGGATGAATCGAGTTCACCCGGATTCCGCTCGGGCCTAGTTCCAGTGCCGCCGATTTCGTCAGCCCTCGCACGGCGAACTTGCTTGCGGTGTAACCGTGGCAGGCAATGGTTCCGGCCATCCCCTCGATGGAGGAGATGTTGATGATCGATCCTCGTCCTGCTTCCTTCATCGGTTTCACCACCGCACGGATGCCCAGGAACACGCCCGTCAAGTTGACGTCGAGGATCCGCTGCCACTCGGAGAGTTCGTAGTCCTCCAGGGTGCCGATATTGAGGATGCCGGCGTTGTTGACCAGCACGTCGACGCCGCCGAACTCGCGAATGGCAGTGGTCACCGCGGATTCCCATTGCTCGGGTTTCGTGACATCTAGATGTACATAACGGACCGCCTCGCCGAGCTCGGCCGCGACCGCCTTGCCCTCGTCGTCGAGGATGTCGCCGAATACCACCTTGGCCCCCTCGGCCGCCACTGTCCGCACGTGCGAGGCGCCCATTCCCCGCGCACCGCCACTGATGAGCGCGACCTTTCCCGCCAACCGTTCTGCCACTGTGATTCTCCTGTCGTGTCGGTCCGCGTATAGCCGTCGTACAGGCGGCCTACACCGGCACCGTACACATACACACAGATGTATGGCCAGAGCTTCGCCGAGGCGGGTCAGCCCACAATCTCGAAGATCGCCGCGGCGGAGGTGACGGCCTTGTCCGCGTTTCCCTCGTCGTGCAGCAGCATGCGCACGCCGACGCGTCCGGGTCCGCCCTGGTGCGCGGTGCCCTCAACCCGGAAGGGGCCCGCCTTGCCACGTGACATGAACATGACGTGCCAGCTGATTACCTGCAGCTTCCTGGTTCCAGCGACATCGGCAGCAAGGTCGGTCGCCGCGGTCTCGAGGACGACGTGTTGAGGCCCGATATGCAGCGCGGCATCCGGCGAAGCGAGTTCAGCGCTCAGCTCAGGCAGTATCCAATGACCGTCGCCACGCTTGGTGGCACCGAAAGCTTGCCACAGCGGCGGCAGATCGGGAGAGTCCTCGATCACCAGTTCCGTGCCCGAAATATCCATCCTGTCCAGGCCTTCCGGCGGGATGCCGATGATTGCTCCCTGGCCCTCGTTGAAGGCGATCACCCGGTTTGGGTTGTCGGCGTCGACAATCTTGCATCGCCCGTAGCCCATGGTGCGGCCCTGGTGCATGATGCCGGACTCGACGATCTCGATCCTCGTGACGTCGTAGCCCGGGTCGATGATCTGCACCGACGCGATGACCGGATTAGGCACGGCGACCATGTCGGTCTGACACCCCTCCGGGGAGGAAATAGCCAACGGCGCCACCATGATTCCACCGGCCTCGTTGCGCATGTCGCGGCGGATGGTGACGGTGTCATCGGTCTCGCCGAGGTTCATCGACGAGTGCTTGCGGCCGATGTAACGGTAGCTGAGAAGACCGGTCCAGCGTCGGAACAGTTCGTCGCGGTAGGCGTTGGAGTCGTTGGTCAACTCTCGGATGTCGCGCAACTGGTCGCTCAATTTCGTTTGCCTTCCGAGCCTTTGCTCCGCCGCACCTGGTTAAACGGCACGCCGCGGTCGGCGGCGTACTCGCGCGGGAAGTGCAAGACCCGCTCGCCGATCACGTTGCGCGCCATCTCGGTGGTCCCGCCCCCAATGCTGGCGATCTGACGGCCCAGGTAGCGGGTGCCGATGTCGAGCAGCCCCGCGTCATCCTCAACCACGGCCGCCGACCCTGCGACGGCCAACGCCGTGTCGGTTTCGACATCGTGAACCTGCGCCATGAACAGCCGGATGATCGATCCCGCGGCAGGTGGCAGGGAGCCGTTGGCCACAGCGTGGTAGACGTGCTCACTGAGTTGTCCGTGCACCGCCCGGTGGACCAGGGCCCGGCCGACCATTTCCCGGACGCGTTCGCTCGCGCCCTGGTTCGTCCTGTCGACCAGCGACAGCAGGTCGATCGAAACATCTTGGGCCTCAGCGATTCCCGGCCCACTGGTGTACTCCGACCCGTCGCCCATCGTGCGGCGCTCATGGTAGAGCTGTCTCGACGCGACGTCCCAACCTTTGCCGGGGTCCCCGACGACAGCGTCGTCACCTACGTCGACGTCGTCGAAAAACTCTTCGCAGAACTCGACGGAGCCATTGACCTGCCGGATGCGGTTGATCGTTACGCCGGGATGCCGAAGCGGCACCAGGAACATCGTCAGCCCGTCGTGTTTGGGTGCGTCCCAGTCGGTCCGAGCCAGGCACAGGCCATAGTCGGCGGCGAACGCCCAGGTGCTCCACGTCTTGGCGCCGTTGATGATCCATCGTCCGTCGCGGCGGTCGGCCCGGGTGATTACGCCTGCGAGGTCCGATCCCCCGCTGGGTTCAGACAGCAGCTGTACTAGCACTTCATCGCCGCGCAGCGCGGCCCCGATGTGAGCGCGCTTTTGTTCCTCGCTGCCCATGTCCAGGATGGTTGCGCAGCAAATAGCGAAGGATGGCACGTTGAGGAGGAGCGGTGTCTCGTAGCCGAGGGACTCGGCGTCGAAAGCTTTCTTGTACTCGTAGCTCAGTCCGAGCCCGCCGTACTCCTGCGGAAAGCAGATACCAGCGAATCCGCCGTCGTACAGCGTCTTTTGCAGTTCTCGGGCGCGCTGCCAGGACGCCAGTTCATCGCGCTCGAGAAGCGCCGCCTTCCCAGGATCGAGTTGCGGCATATTCTCGGCCAACCAGGCCCTGGCTCGGCTCCGAAATTCGTCGACGGTCTCGGTCACCGGCGGCATCGAATGCGTTTGCGCGTCATCGCCGATGACCTCCCGCCGTTCGAGAGTTGAGCTCGTGCTGGGCGACTGTACAGCACCGCTCAGCCACTGTACAGGCCGGCTTAGGATCTGTTGAGCTTCACCGCGGCGCGGACGAGCGCCTTCAGCGCCTTTTCATCAATCTTGTCGCCCTCGCGGATATCGATGGCTCGCCTGGTGTTGCCGTCCAGACTGGCATTGAACAGGCCCGCGGGGTCCTCCAGCGAGGCGCCCTTGGCGAAGGTCATCTTCACCACATTCTTGTGCGTCTCACCGGTGCAGATCATTCCGTCGTGGTACCAGACGGGTACCCCCCTCCACTTCCACTCCTCGACCACGTCGGGGTCGGCATCCTTGATGAGTTTCCTGATACGGGCCAGCATCTCGCCACGCCAATCCCCCAGCTCCTTGATTCTGGCGTCTATCAGCTGAGAGGGAGAGTCCCCTTCATTCTCTTCCTTGGAGCCGCTTTTCGCCTTGGTCATAGTCGTTGAGTATCCCCCGCCACCCCGAACGTGGATCGCTGGGTGCGCAGCCCACGCCTCATCGCGCAGACGCGCCCTGATGCGCAGGATAGGCGTGTATCAGCGCCGTATCGAGTTTCGCTACAGCATGGGTCAATTCGTGCTCGGCGTCGTGCGCAATACGGTGCGCCTCGGCCAGGCTGGTGGTCGGGTCGATGTCCAACTCGGCGTCCGCGTGCAGCCGATGCCCGATCCACCGCAACCGCACACTGCGTACCGCCAGCACTCCAGGCTGCCCCGCCAGCGCAACTTCGGCGGCATCCAGCAGTGTCGGGTCGACGCCGTCCATGAGGCGGCGAAACACGTCCCGCGCGGCGGTGCGCAGCACCGCCAAAATCACGGCCGTGATCAGCAGGCCGATGATCGGGTCAACCAGCGGGTAGCCTAGTGCGACACCTCCGGCGCTGAAAACCACTGCCAACGAGGTGATTCCGTCGGTGCGCGCGTGAAAACCATCAGCGGCTAGTGCGGCCGAACCGATGCGACGGCCCACGCGGATCCGGTACACGGCGACCAGTTCATTACCCACGAACCCGATCAGGCCGGCGGCGGCGACCCAGCCGAGCTGGTCAACTTTTGCGGGATGGATCAAGCGCGTGACGGCTTCGTACCCGGCGAGGATCGCGGACAGAGCGATCATCGCAACCACGAATAAGCCGGCGAGATCTTCAGCCCGGCCGAAGCCGTAGTTGTATCGCCGGGTGGCAGCACGTCGGCCAAGAGCAAACGCAATCCACAACGGAACTGCGGTGAGTGCATCGGAGAAGTTGTGGATGGTGTCAGCAGCTAGCGCCACCGATCCCGACACAACCACAATCACCACCTGAAACACCGCCGTGAGCGCCAGCCCTGCCAGGCTGACTTTTACCGCGCGCATGCCGGCCACGCTCGACGCCAACGCCGCATCCATGCTGTCGGCGGTGTCATGGCTATGTGGCGAGAAGATCTCGCGGACCAGGCCTCGTACACCCTTTGGATGCTCATGGTTGTGCCCGTGGTCATGGTTGTGAGCATTTGTGGGGGTGTGACTCATTGCTCACCAACCTTTCCGCCCCGCGGTCGGTCATCGGCGTGCCCGCCTTGTGCCTCCGCACCACCTACACGATTGGCGGCACCCGAGCCCCACGGCGCGTCATTGAGCCGTGGGAAAGAACCTGCATGCATACGCAGATAGTAGACCAATGAGTGGTGTCCCGCAGCGCGCCATCATGTGATCGTTGATCTACCGCCAAGCCGGTGGTCCACCAAGGTGCCGGCCCGCGCTGTGCTAGCACGATGGTTTACAGTTTCCGCGTGAAATGTCGCGCTGGGCGTGGCTTGAGGGAGCGCTGATCGACCAGAATCGAGCTGCAATGACAGAGCCCGCAAACGAACTGATTGCTGAGGATGACGCCACCGCACTGCTGGCAATCGAGTCCATACAGCAGCTCAAGGCCCGCTACTGTCGGTATCTCGACACCAAGGACTGGGCGGCGTGGCGAAGCGTCTTTACCGATGACTTCGTCAGCGACACGGCCGAAGCCGGAGGCAAGGTGATCGTCGGCGCCGACGACTTCGTAGCATTCACGCGCAAAGCCCTCGGACGCCCGGCACAGGCCACGGCCCACCAGGTACACGCCCCCGAGATCGAGCTCACATCGGCGACAACAGCACGCGGCGTGTGGGCCCTGCAGGATGTCGTCCGCTTTGGACCCGGGGTGACCTTGGTCGGCTACGGCCATTATCACGAGTCCTACGAGAACATCACCGGACAATGGCTTATCAAGAGCTCCAAGCTAACTCGGCTCCGCGAGGACATCGTCACTCCGCTATTCTCGATCTACCTCTCCGACCGAATCCGCAGGGCGATCGGCAACATCGCCAGCCGGCTGATGGACCAGTGAGGCGCCCATGACTGTCACCACCGTTTTGGTCACCGGCGCGTTCGGGCTAGTCGGCAAGCGGTGCACGCAGATCCTGCTCGACCGGGGACGAACCGTCATCGCGATGGATCTGCGCAACGACAAAACCGTTGCCGCCGAAGAGGAACTCCGCGCCGGGGAGCATCCCGGGACACTGATACCGGCTTGTACCGATCTGCTAGACGCCGAGGCGGTGCGCGATCTGGTCGCGATCCATCAGCCCGAAGCGATCATCCACCTTGCCGCGATCCTTTCACCAGCGTCGTACCGCAATCCCGCGCTGGCCAGAAAAGTCAACGTCGGCGGTACCGAGAACCTCTTGGCGGCCGCCGCGGCGCTCCCCCGTCCCCCGCTGTTCCTAATGGCCTCCAGCGCCGCGGTGTACGGATCGCGTAACCCCTACCGCCACCCGGAGCGGATCACCCCGGACACCCCGGTGAACCCCATCGATCAGTACGGCCAGGACAAAGTGCTCGCCGAAGCGGCGATCCGCGCCAGCGGCCTGCCGTATGCGCTGTTCCGACTTGGCGGGGTCATGTCACCGGACACTCACTCGAACGTCAACAGCGACACCCTGCTCCTCATGCGATCGATCCCGGGCGATAACCGGATGCACGCGGTGGATGCCCGCGACGTGGCACTGGCATTCGCCAACGGCGTCGACCGTGAAGCAACCATTTCCGGCAAGGTCTTGCTCATCGACGGCAACGAATCGTATGTGCTAACGCAACGCGACCTCGAGGACGACTTGATGACGGCATTCGGCCTGGGTCGCCTCGGCCCGTCAGCCAGCCTCCCCGGCGACCCCGGCGATGACCGCGGTTGGAGTTTCACCGGCTGGTTCGACACCAGCGAAGCGCAGGCGCTGCTCAATTTCCAAGAGCACGACTGGCAGCAGACCCTGGCCTGGATCGCCGAATCACAGGGTCACATGCGCACCGTGCTGCGGGCTCTGGGCCCGATATTGCGACCTGCGTTGCGTGCGGCCCTGAAACTGCAGCGCCGCGTCGAGGGACGGGGTCCCTACGCCGACCCGTGGACGCTGATCGCAAAGAAATATGGCACCGCGGCGCTGGCCGCTGCCGACTAGCGCCGCAACGCGAAAAAGACGGCAGCCTTTCGGATCGAGTCTTCGACGGGTTCAGGTGTCCAGCCGAGTTCGCGTTCGGCCTTGCTGTGGTCCAGCGGGGACATCAGCTCAGCCATGCGCATCCCGACGTAAGCGAACGGCAGGTCCCGACGCAGCAATCGCGCCAACACGTCGTTGACGCGCGCACCCACGCGGAGCACCGGCATCGGGATGCCGATGCGCGGTCGCGGTGCGCCAACGGTGGTGGCGGCGATCTCGTGTAGCTCACGGACACTCATGTACCTGTCGGAGATGATGTAGCGTTCGCCGTTTCGTCCGTGCTCTGCGGCGAGAAGCATTGCCCTGGCGGCATCTTCGATGCCCACCACTTCAGCCGAGTAGTCGAAGTAGAACGGGAACCGCCCGGTGGCAACACGGGCAAGCAGGGAGCCGTGCGGAGTCGGCGCCCAATCACCGGGTCCGTAGGTGGTGGAGATGCACATCGCGACGGCGGGCAGCCCTTTGTCATGCGCGTACGACATCAGCAGGTTTTCCCCAGCCACCCGCGCGTCGATGTATGCGCCGCCTTGGTCCCAGTTGTGCCGGTCGTCTTCGGTGACCGGCTTGGTGTCGCTGATCGCTAAAGTGCCTGTGGTGCTGGTGTATACGAACTTCTTCAGGTCGGCGTCCAGGGTCGCATCGAGAACGTGCCGCAGACCCTCGACATTCGTGCGGAACAACCGCGCCGGCTCCCGCAGCCACATCCGAGCATCCACGACGCAGTAGTAGACGACGTCGCAGCCCGCCATTGCCGCCCGCAAGGCAGCGTCATCAAACACATCCCCGTAACAGCGCTCGACATCAAGATCGTCGATTCCTTTGGTGGAACTGGTGCGGCGCAACATGACTCGCACGTCGGCGCCCGCAGCGACCAGCTGCCGTGTGACATGTGACCCCAGAAAGCCGCTGGCCCCGATCACCAATTTCTTCTCGGTACCCACTAGCGGTCGATCCATGCGATTTGCGCTTCGGCGTGGTGGCCTCCGACGGGCGGGGTGAGTCGGTCGAGCCTGGCCACCTGGTCGGGGGCCAGTTCAACGGAATCGGCACCGACGTTTTCCTCAAGGCGCGCGACGTGTTTCGTTCCCGGAATCGGCACGATGTCGGAACCTTTTGCGAGCAGCCAAGCCAATGCGACCTGAGCAGGAGTGGCACCAACGTCAGCGCTGATGTCCCGTAATTCCTCTGCGCTCCTGAGGTTGTGCTGGAAGTTCTCGTCGAAGAACCGCGGGTTGGTCTTGCGGTAGTCGGTGTCGGGAAGCTCCTCAGTGGAGCGGATGGCGCCGGTGAGGAAGCCGCGGCCCAACGGCGAGTAGGCGACAAACCCGATTCCCAGTTCACGCAGCAGCGCTAATACGCCCTCTTCGGGATCTCGGGTCCATAGCGAGTACTCCGATTGGACGGCGGTGATGGGATGCACCGCGTGAGCGCGGCGGATGGTGTTGACGCCGACTTCAGAAAGACCGATGTGCCGGATCTTCCCGGCAGTGACCAGCTCAGCCAACGCTCCGATCGTGTCTTCAATCGCGGTCTGGCGGTCGAGGCGGTGTTGATAGTAGAGATCAATGCGATCGGTCGCCAGTCTCTGCAGCGAACCATCCACCGCGATACGGATATTGGCGGGGCTGCTGTCGAGGCCGTCGCGGCCTGTGTGGGAGATCAGACCGAACTTGGTTGCCAACACCACTTGATCTCGTCGGCCCTGCAGGGCGCGGGCGACGAGTTCTTCGTTGATGTAGGGGCCATAGACTTCGGCGGTGTCGATCAGCGTGACGCCCATATCGATGGCGCGATGAATGGTGCGGATCGATTCGGCGTCGTCACTGCCGGCGCCGGCGTAGGCCACTGACATGCCCATCGCACCCAGTCCAACGCGGCCGACTTCTAGATCAGCGAGGCGAGCTTGTTTCATGGCGAAACCTCCGTTCCGGTCGGACACGCTGCGGCGATTGTCCCGATCATCCGGCCCGTCTTGACGGTGCCGACAACCGGGTCTGCGACACCCTGACCGAGTACCCTAGCGCGAGTGCAGCTGCGTCGAACTTCCCGCGCTCGCCATGACCATCCGGTGGCTGGCTCTTCCCCGACTCTGAAGGACCAGCCACTGAAACATCCCACGAACACCGCAGGACCGACCCGCGATCTGGCGGTGGACTTCTACCGCGTATCGGGTGTGGTCCTGATCGTGTTGGGCCACTGGTTGGCCGGGTCGGTGACGTATCACAACGGATCGTTTGGCCGCCAGAACCCACTCGAAGACATGCCGTGGACGGGGTGGCTGACCTGGATTTTTCAGGCGGTTCCGGTGTTCTTCCTGGTTGCCGGTTACGCCGGCGCAGTGTCGTGGACCCATCGACGCGAAACCGACGGCTTCTCGCGTCAGGACTGGATTCGGCGGCGACTGGCCCGGGTGCTCGGACCGACGGCGGTGTACGTCGCGCTGGTGTCGGTAATTGTGGTGGTTCTACAGGCCCGCGGCGTGCCCGGATCCGTGCTGGAGTACGCGGGTTGGGCGGTGGCCATGCACCTGTGGTTCCTCGCCGTCTACGTGCTGGTGGTGTCGCTGACGCCCATTGCGATTGCCGCACAACGCCGTTGGGGCCTTTTGGTGCCGGGGGTGCTGGCGGTGGGGGTCGTGGTGGTCGACGCCGTCTCGCTCGCGGGCCACGTGCCCTACGTCGGCTGGCTGAACTACCTGCTGTGCTGGGGGCTGCTCTACCAGCTCGGAATCGCTTGGCACGGCGGGCTGTTAGCCGGCAGCAGACCTGTGCTGCTCGCGGCCGGGTCGGCGGTCGCGCTGGCACTGCTGATCCGGCTGGGACCATATCCGGTCAGCATGATCGGCGTTCCCGGCCAAGCAGTGCAGAACACGACGCCGCCCTCGGTGGCGATGCTGGCGTACGCATGCGTGCAGGCCGGGCTGGCTGTGGCGGTCGCGCCGGCCCTCAACCGGGCACTGCGCCCCGGCCTCGTGCAGCGCGTGCTGTCCACGGCCAATACCAACGTGATGGCTCTTTACCTGTGGCACATGGTGCCGGTCGTGATCGTCGCGATCGTCGCCTACCCGGCAGGACTGATACCGCAACCGCTCGAGGGAACAGCGGCGTGGTGGCTGGTCCGGCTGGAATGGATCGTCATCCTCAGCCTGGCGACAGCGGTCGAGATGGTGCTGTTGTGGTGGGGACGTCGCCTTTCCGCGGCCCCACTCCCAATGCTCGGTGTACCGCTCACAGATCGCTGGGGCGAGGTGGTCATGCTGGCCGGTGCCCTGATGGCTGCGGCTGGTCTGCACCTCTTGGCCCAGGGAGGCTTCGCACCGGACGGTCGTTTTCCGTGGGTGACCGCAGCGGTCTTCGCCGTCGGGGTGGTCCTGGTGGCGTTGCGCCCCGCGAAGGTCAGCCAGCGGTCGGCCGATCCCGCGCCTACGACCGGATGAAATCCAGCATGTCTGCGTTGATGGTTTCGGCTTGCGTGGTCGGCATCCCGTGCGGAAAGTCGTTGTAGGTCTTCAGAATCCCGTGGACAAAAGCTTCGCCGAAAACGGGCCTGCAGCCTGGTACGGCACGATCTGATCGTCGATGCTGTGCATCACCAAGACCGGCACGGTGATCTTCTTGAGGTCTTCGGTGAAGTCCGATTGGGAGAACGCAACGATCCCGTCGTAGTGCGCCCGCGCTGATCGGGCCGGCTTGCGTCAAACTCCCCGTCGCCATGCGAATCTGCGCATAGCCATAGACCCCTTTCCATGCCCGATCCAAAATCGTCACGGTGACGTTGCATCCCCCAAAGACCCTTTTGCCGCAGGCACTTTCACAAGGTTAATGAACCGCCTTTGTGAATACCGGGGACTCTCTGGTGTGTCAGCCTTCAGCCCAGGCGGCGATCGCTGCGTATACCTGCTCGTTGGCGGGTGATCGCATGCCCGTACGCCGGAGGATCACGCGTAGCTCCTCGGCGAGCTCGCGCATTTCGTCGACGGCGGCCAGAGCGTGCGCCTGACCGCCCACCACCGCCAGCTCGGTGTCGAAGAAGTAGCGCAAGCCCGCGTGTAACGGCCGCTCTGGAGCCCACAGCAATGCATGCGTGATGGCCGGGCGGATAGCGGTGCCGTCGCATTGCAAGGCGCGCAGAGCATCGCGGTATGCGGTGACAAAGACGTGCAAAAGATCGGGCCGACGAGCCAGTAAGCGGATGCTCCCGCCAGCGCTGTAGAGGGCACCGGCAAACGCCGGCAGTCCTGCGGCGTGGGTCTTCTGATAGGCCTCCGGATTCGTCACCACCCGCGCCGGCAGGCCTGCGCCGCGGAACATTTCGCCAATCACGTGGGTGCGTGCGTGGATGCTCCCGTCTCTTTCTCCGAACAACAGCCGAAGCCGGCGGCTAAAGATATAGCGGACCACAACGCCGTCCCGGCGGCCGCCCGCGTTGACCATCCCGGTCAACACCCGCTCACCGCCTAAGGCCGCTGCCATGTCCGATGACCCCGCCAGGTTGTTGCCCAGAAACAGAACCGACGGTATGTGCGACGCCTCCGCCAACAGCGGCAGCACCGAGTCGATTTGATTGCGGCGCACGATCACCACGGCGAGGTCGTACTGGTCGGCTGGCCCAATCCGCTCGACCAGCGGGACGGGGGTGATGCTGCGACTACCCGTTCGCCAGTCCTGCAGCACCACGCCGTGCTCGCGCAGCGCGGCCAGCCGCTCCCCACGAGCCAACAGCTTGACATCGACACCGCCACGGAATAACCGAGCGGCGTTGAAGCTGCCGATGACACCGGCACCAATAATCAGCACCTTCATGCCGCGCCACCCTCGCCAGCCAGCCTGCCGCCCGATTGCCGGACGGAATCTGACGGTAGACCCGCAGTACTCGCGGGGTGATTCACTTCTCACTCACCGACCCAGCCACCAGGTGAGCCCATAATTTGGGTAGGCTACCCTAACTTAGATCACACAGAAAGGTTCGCAGTGACGGTTAAGTTGCCGATTGATCCACACGCCGATGCTTCCCGGCGCGCCTGGCTACCCTGCCCAAGTTGCGACTGGGGCCGGACCACCTGTTTGGAATGCCGCAGCAGCCGCAATTGCAGTGCGCATTGGCAGTACCTGTTGAGCAATCGGGCGACGCACTTGCACCTCCAGTGCCCCGGCTGCACCACCCTGTGGTCAACGGACACCCGAAACCGCTAGAAATGCGCATGATTGGCCGACGGTCACGCCGCGACACTTAAACCACGTACACGACACGCCGCAGAACGTGACAGTGGCTTAAGTCTGAAAATCACGCCGTGGAATCGGGCTGACCCCAGGCTTCGAGGTCCGGCAATGGGCTTTGGCAAACTGCGTGTGCCTCAGCGGCACTGAGCCCGAACAGACGCAGAACGTTTTCGGTCACGGGTGTCGGAAGCTCGCGCGTCGTCGCGATCCGGATCGTCACGCAACAGGTTTCCGAGTCCCAGCAGCGCGCCGCCAGCCATGGCGAGGGCAAGTTCGGGGTCGTCGACGTGGAACCTCCCGGCCTCGACGCCGGCTTTGATATCGCGCAGTGCGCGCGGCGCCAAGCCGCGTTCCGACGACAACAGCGCCAGCCCGTTGGCCAACAAAATCTGGCTCTCCTGCGGGCGCCGACGAAACAACCGGCCAGTCAGCCGGAAACTGGTGGCAAACGTTTCGGCGGGGTCCTCGATGGACTCGGTGAGCCGGTCCAGCATCGCCCCGTAGCCGTCGAGCACGTCGGCAACCGCGGCCTCGAACAACTGCTCCTTGCTGTCGAAGTGGTTGTAGAAAGAACCCATCCCGACGTCGGCGGCCTTGGTGATCTCCAAGACCGGCACGTTGACCTTTCCTTCCGCGATCAACCGCTGCGCAGCCTTGACCAGGGCCGCTCTGGTGCGCTGTTTGCGCCGCTCCAGCCGGTTGGGCGGCTCTATGTCAGGCATCGCGCTCATCTCCAGCAGTATGCATCAGTTATGACGATTCCATCAGAAACCTTGACGGAATCTTCTCGCGTATGTGACGATTTCGTCAGTTAACTTGGGAGTTGGCCATGGATCTAACGAAGAGCGCCCACCGGCACTCGCACAGCCAACAGGGTGCGCTACCAGGCGAGTTCCCTGGTCGGTCCCGAAATCCGGTGATCAGAGTCGTCGACATCGCGTGGCTGGAGTTCGAGAGACCGGACCTGACGCGCGCCGAGGCGTTCGCGCGGGCGTTCGGCTTCCAGACGGCACAGCGCAGCCCAGACGAGCTCCAGTTGCGCGGCACCCAGGCGGGCGGACCATGTGTCATCCTGCGTCGCGGGCTACAAAGCCGATTCACCGGCGTGGCGTTTCGGGCTTGCGACGAGATCGACGTGCTGCGGCTGGCCGATAACTTCGGCGCACCCGCGCGGCGGCTGCCGGAGACCATCGGCGGGCTGTCAGTCGAGCTGATCGACCCGAGCGGCATGTTGGTGCGCGTAGTCGCCGGCTTGCACGAACTACCGGAACTACCGGGCCAGCAACCCCACACTTTCAATTTCGGACACGACGTGCGGCGCACCAACACCAGCCAGCGTCCCCCACGCGTGCCCGCTCGGGTGCAGCGCCTGGGCCACTTGGTGGTGCAGTCGACGAAGTACCTCGAGGCGCTGAACTGGTATCTGGACAACCTGGGGATGATCGTCAGCGATTTCTTGTACTTCCCGGGCCAGCGCGAACGAGGGCCGACCATGAGTTTCATCCGATGCGATCGAGGGTCGACACCGGCTGACCACCACACACTGGCGATGGCGCTGGGTCCGGCCAACCGTTACGTCCATTCGGCTTATCAGGTCAGCGATCTCGACGCACTGGCTGCCGGGGGCGAACACCTCAGCGAGCGTGGCTATTTTCGGTCCTGGGGAATCGGCAGGCACATCCAGGGCAGTCAGATTTTCGACTACTGGCGCGATCCCGATGGCTACTTGTTCGAGCACTTCACCGATGGCGACCTGTTCGACAACACTCTGGAACCCGGCTGGGCGCCTTTCACCGCATCCGGGCTAGCCCAGTGGGGGCCACCGGCGACCAGAGACTTCCTCGGAACCGACCTGAAATCAGCTCGCCACGAACTGGTTTCGATGATCACCGCGCTGCGCGCAAGCAACGAGTTCGATATCAGCCGCTTGGTTGGCCTACTGAAAGTACCCGCCTCATGACCCTTTCCGTGCTGCACACTGCCGACGCCTGGTACCTCAAAACCGCCAACGGCGCCGCGAAGATCGACACCACCGCCACCAGCACCGCTGCGCTGCTGGCCGACCGGACCGCAATCGAGGCTGCCGCCACCAGTGCCGACACCGTCGCCGTCGACAGTCTGAAACTGGTCTCACCGGTGACCAGGCCCTGTCGCGTGATAGCTCAGATGACCAACTTCGAGTCGCACGTCAGAGACGCGGGTATGGATCCGGCATCGGTCCCGCTGACCTTCTTCCGCAAGGCGTCGGCGTCGATCAACGGTCCGTTCGACGACATCGTCAAGCCCCAACACGTCAAGCTACTCGACTACGAGGTAGAGATCGGGCTGGTGATCGGACGCGCAATCCCAGTCGGCACAAGCATTTCCGACGCGAACCTCAGCGAGTTCATCGCCGGACTGGTCGTCACCAACGATGTCTCTGCACGTGACATCCAACTTCCGCAGACCCAGTTCTACGAGGCCAAGTCATATCCGACGTTCACCCCGGTCGGGCCGAAACTGGTCCTGCTGACCGCCGACGAGCTCAAGCGGTTCGGCGATCTGCGGCTGCGCCTGAGCGTCAATGGCCAGGAACGGCAGAACGCACTCGTCGACGGGGACATGCTCTATCGGCCACTGCAGGCGCTGCAATCGCTCACCCAGTTCCAGGAGCTGGCCCCGGGCGACCTGGTGCTCACCGGCACCCCGGCCGGCACCGCGCTGAGCGCCCCGCCGAAGCCGATGCAGCTCATCGGAAACCTACTGCCGCCGGCCCTCAAGTGGAAGGTGTTCTTCTCGCGTCAGGCCGGCAACCGAAAATATTTGCAGCATGGCGACATCGTGGAGGCGTCGGTAGCCACCGATGATGGGGCCATCGATCTTGGAACGCAGCGCACTGCAGTCCGATTCGCGTGACCGATAGCGTTATTCAGCGTGTTCCCGTCGTCATAGTCGGCGCCGGACCGACCGGCATCACCGCCGCCACGCTTTTGGCGCAGTACGGCGTGGACTGCCTGGTACTCGACCGCTGGCCCGGTGTGTATCCGCAACCACGCGCCGTGCACCTGGACGACGAGATCTACCGCGTCATCGCCCGCCTCGGAATCGCCGATGAATTCGCAGCGATTTCGCGGCCCACGTTGGGTTTGCGGTTGTTGGACAAGCAATTTAGGGTGCTTGCCGAGTTCAACCGCGACCCCTCCCGCAGTGTGAACGGTTTCCCGCAGGCCAACATGTTCGACCAGCCAGAGCTGGAGACGCTGCTACGTGCGAACCTCAAGCGCTACCCGAACGCCGAGTTGCGCGGAGACGTCGAGGTGACCGAGGTGATCGACAGCGGACGATACATACATGTCACCTTCACCGACCGCTCCAATGGCCGCGCTCACCAGGTCGACGCCGCCTACCTGCTGGGCTGCGATGGCGCCAACAGCATGGTGCGCGCCCAAATAGGCTCATCCATGCGGGATTTGAACTTTATGCAGCGCTGGCTGGTCGTCGACATCGCCAGCAACGCCGACCTGCACCAGTGGGACGGCGTACACCAGGTATGCGACCCGGTTCGCGCGGGAACGTACATGCGCATCGGACCGGCCCGCTACCGATGGGAGTTCCGATTGCTGGCCGGCGAAACTGCTGACAACTTCGGCACCTTGGCGGCATTGCGACCATTGATCACGCCATGGACCGAAAAGGTGGCCATCAGCGAACTGACACTGCTGCGCGTTACCGAGTACACATTTCGTGCGCAGATTGCCCACCGGTGGCGCCACGGGAACATCTTCATCCTCGGCGACGCGGCGCACCTCACTCCCCCGTTCATCGGCCAAGGTATGGGAGCAGGCGTGCGGGATGCGGCCAACCTCGCGTGGAAGATTGCCGGAGTCCACCACGGCACCCTCGCTGCAGATGTTCTCGACAGCTATGAGCAGGAACGCAAACCCCATACCCGGCACATGATTCGATTGGCGCTCGGTGTCGGCTGGGCGATGACCGGCGGCGGCCGCGTGGGCAACGCGGCCCGCCGGCTGGTGCTGCCGCGGCTGCGACTGATCCCCGGCCTGCGTGACAAGGTCGTTGACTCAACCACGCCAGCACTGCGTTCGTCTGCGCTGGTGTGCAGATCGCGGCGACCGCGCCAGCTCGCCGGCACGCTGTGCCCGAATCCGGTGCTGCGCGACGGTCAACGGCTCGACGATATCCTCGGTGCCGGTTTCGCCTTGATCACCACCAGTCGACCCGGTGCCGCCGACGAAGCATCGCTGCGGCGGCACGGAGTCGTCGTGCTGGCTGTCCAACCTGGCGGTGCACTCGAGACGTGGCTACGCCAGGGGCACGCCACGGCCGCGCGCTCGTGCGCCCCGACCGGACCGTCGCGCGCGCCGGACGCGACGTCGCTGCGCTGTGCGCGTGGGCAGCCACCGTCCTTCATGGCCGGTGAAGAGTTCACGCAGACGCTGACGGTCGGGCGACGATGACAGGTATCCGGACAGAGTGCAGGACTGCGTTGCTGACCGAGCCCAGTAACAGGCCGGTCAAACCACCTCGGCCGTGACTCCCTACGACAACCAGCTGCGCAGATTCCGACTTTTCGGCGAGCTGATGCGCCGGCCGATCGCGCACGACCTCTCGGTGCACCGTCACGTCGGGATAGCGTTCTTGCCAGCCCGCCAGACTCTCGGCGAGACTGCGCTGCGCTGCCGCTTCCACCGCCGACCAGTCCAATTCGGGAAGTTCGCTCGCCGTGACGTCGCTCCATGCGTGCACGGCCATCAGATCGACGCCGCGACGAGACGCTTCGTCGAACGCGATCGCTGTTGCGAGTTCGGAAGCCGGCGAGCCGTCGATTCCCACCAGGACGGGAAGTTGGTGCGGATCCGGCAGATCTTCGTCATGGACGACCGCGACCGGGCAACTCGCGTGCCGCACCACGGTCGAACTGACCGAACCGAGCAGGCTTCGGCCCAGCAATCCTCGTCCGGAACTGCCCACGACGATCATCTCTGCCTCGTCAGACATTTCGACCAGGGCTGGCGCCGGGGTGGAATACACCAACTCCCTGTTTATAGTGACCTTCCGGTCCGCGGGCATCGCCTCTTCGGCGACCTTGACCGCGTGCATGATGGCCTTTTTACCCTCGTCTTCCAGCCTCACCGCCAAAGCCTCCGGGTAAGCAACCGGTGGAAAGGTCGCGGTGGGAGTGACCACCGCATGGACCACGGTCAGTGGAACGTTTTTCATCACCGCATCCCGGGCCGCCCAACAAACGGCGGCATCTGATGCTGGCGAGCCGTCGACCGCGACGACGATGCCGCGGTGTTCAACGGGTGCTGACATTTCGTTCTCCCTCCGTCACAACCGACGTTATAAACCGACGGGGTCATCGGTCGTGGGGCTTTAGTCCCTAACCATCGGGACAGAGGGCTTTCGATGGCACCAGTTGGGACGGTGTTAACGGTACCGTCACTAACTAGTCATTAGCGCGTACGTCCGCGACACCACCGGTCCGGCGCCGGCTAGATCTGGCGCCGTTGTAGCTGCGCGATAATCCAAAAAGGCAACGCGACGAACAGTGTGCCGCCAATCAGGTTGCCCACGGTGGTAATGCCGATGTTAGTGAGCAAGCCATGCTCGCCGAATCCCCAGCTGGTCCCGCCGCGTGGTGCGGCGGGGTGGAATAGGTTGAGCAGCAATGGAAGGCCGAGAAACCCGACGTTGGCGATCACATGTTGGGTACCGCCGATGACAAATGCGAACGGGCCGTAGAACGCAAATGTCATCCGGGCAACGTCGCTGCGGGCCTTGAAGAACATGCACATCGAGGTCTGCAGGAACCACGTGCACACCACAGCGAGCAAAAGTGCGGTCCAGAAGGGCTGGCCGGCCTTTTGGGTGCCGACGGTAGCCGCCCGCTCAGCGAAGGCACCCAAGTAGGGGCCTCCGGCGGCACCGCAGATAGTGACGAACACCAATGCGCCCACGATGTTGCCGATGAGGCCGACGATAACCAAGGAGGCGTAGCCGCCAAGGCTCATGCTGCGTTTCAGCACGGCGAGAAAACCAGCGGCCATGTCGGCGGTGATCAGGGACATGCCGGACACCAGGATCAGAACGAACGACATACCGAACGCCAAGCCCATCAACAGGCTCGCAATGCCCGGTGTTTTGACTCCGGTGCTCACGACCAGAGCCAGCAGCGCCCCGAATGCCACCATCGCGCCCCCGACCAGGGAGCGCATCAGAAACGCCCAGGGGTGCGCGGCTTTTTCCACCGCCATGGCGGCCACGCGATCCACCATGACGCCCACGCTGAGCGGCTCGAATGGATCCTCGGTGACATGGTTTGTAGTGATGCCAGAAGGGAAGGCGGGGACCGCGTTTGGCACCGACAATTCGCTTTCCAGTTGCGGCGCTTGCGCATTGACCGTCATCCGTATTCGCCTTTCCTTAGGGTGTTGATCGTGTTGATGACCCCGGCAATGTGCTCGTCGCTGAGCTTCTGTCCGTCGAAGACGTGGTTGAGCAGGATCTTGAGGTCAAGCATTTGTTGCAGGTAGAGCAGACATGGGGGGCACTCCTCGAGGTGCTTTGCCACGATCGATCCCCACTGCTGCGGGTCTGAGTCGACGAGATCGTCGACGAGCCGCACGAACTCGACGCAGTCGATCGCGGGGACTGTGTTGTCGTGGACGGTCATTGTTGGTACCGCTTTTCCAGTTCGTTTCGGAGATTGCCTCGGGCGCGGTAGAGCAGAGCGCGCTGCGCGTCGGCGGATAGTTCAAGGATTTCGGCCGCCTCTTCGGCGGATGTGCCGACGAGATCGCGCAGGATGACCAGCTGTTTTTGCCGCTCGGGCAGCGCGTCCAGCGCTGCACGCACGTACCCGACGAGCTCGCTCGCCACGGTTTGGTCTTCTGGGAGAAAGCGCCGCGACGGTGGGACGCTCCAGTGTCCCGCATCGGGGTGGCCGAGGGGGTGCATGCGGCCCGACAGCGGGTCAGCGTCATCGGTGGCCAGTACCTCATGGTCGCGGATCCGGGATTCGCGACGCCGGTGCCGTGAAGCGGTGTTCTTGACGATCCCGAACAACCAGGTGCTCACCGAAGAACGCCCCTCGAATGAATCCGACGACTGCAGCACTTGCACCCATGCCTCTTGCACGGCTTCTTCGGCTACCGTCGCTGAATCCACCATGGTGCGGGCGAAATTCACCATCGGCCGGTGAAAGTCGCGCACCAGGCTGGCTAGCGGAATCCCGCCAACCAGGCGTTCAGATTCGGTGCCCTCCGGTGGCACTGCCACCGGAGGGCACCATCGACCCGCACTCAGGCGCATCCGGCCAGCTCCCAGCGCAGTTGTCCTTCGGACGGCGACTGGACAGGAATGAACGCCGCCTCCCGGTAGCGACGACTCGCCGAGGTCCTGCTCGCGTATCCCTTGCCGCCGGCGGTTCTGATCTCCAAATCAGCGCTGGCACTGGACAGTTCAGCTGCGGTGAGTCGCAGAGAAAGCAGCTCCTTTTTCGTGGGCGGCTTTGTCCCTCCCACAGCCGCAGCCAAATTCGCCAATGTCACTTCGGCGCAGGCGAGCCTTTCCGCGATGCAGTCGACATCAGCGCTGAAGACCGAATTGACTCCGCTGAGTCCGAGCCTGGCCTGCTCCACGGTGGTCCTGGTCAGCCCCAGGCACATGGCCGACTGCAGCACAAGGAAAGTCGGGCGGACCGCCTGCAGAAACCCGTCGAAGTCGCGTGACAACACTTGCTCCGACGGGACGTAAGCACCTTTCAGGTTCAGGTACGACGAGGCGGTGCTGCCCATTGCCAACAGGTCGAAATGATCGCCCACCACTACGCCCGGCGTATTCAACGGCAAAGCCACGATCAATTTCTCGCCGTCATCGGTGCGCGCCGCGGTCACCATGGTCGAGTCGGGGTAGAGGTTGCTGGCCCACCTGATCGGGCCAGACACCTCGTAGCCGTCCGCAACCGGGGTGGCTGTCAATTCCAGGCTGCTGCAGCCCGCCGCATCCTTGAACGCCGAAGCCATGCCGGTGACTCCCAGCGTGGCCCCGGCAAGCAGCGGCTGAGCCACGGCTGTGCTGAAAACCGTTGCGGCCGTGAGCAAATACTCCACTGCCATCCGGTGGGCCCACAATGAGAACCCAGTGCTCATGCACTCTCCGGAGATCAGCCGGATCACATCGACCATCTCGAGCAGCCTGCCGTCGGCGTTGCCGGGTGCGCCGACACCCAGCAGGCCGGCTGCGCCCAGTGCTGTGAAGCTGCGACGGGCGTAGTGCTCACCGCGGTCCAGCGCCCCGGCATGGACCCGAATGTCCTGCAACAGTTCGATATCCAACTGGCTGGCCGCGGAATCCATCGTCGCCGTCACTTCAGTACCTCCTGCGCCCGCTGGGCAGAGTGTTTCCATGCGTAATCGAGGAACTTGCCATCGAAAGTGACGACCACTCTGTCGCCTTCCGTGTGTGGACGGCGCTGCACGCTCATCTGGAAGTTGATCGCGCTCATGATGCCGTCACCGAATTCTTCATGGATGAGTTCTTTGATCGCCGGACCGTAGACTGCCAGCGCCTCATGGAACCGGTAGATCGTCGGATCTTTTGCCATGGTCGCATCGGATCCTCGATACGGCATCATTTGCAGGACCGCTACCGCCTCATCGTCGAGGTCGAGAAGCGATGCGACGGTTGATGCATCGCTAGCCGAGAGCGGATGCTGCCCGAGTAGCGCCGCAACGGTCCAGACTGGGTCCTTATCAATCGATTCAGCGATTTTTGCCCAGCTCAAGCCGTGCTTGACGCGGGCCAGCCTGATGACCTCTGCGAGTTCGGTCTTCGTCAATGTATTTGCCACAGTTGACTTCCCGTCGAGATACTTATTCGGTAATCAGAGTCGAGTCGACGCTTACCGGGTTGCGAAACGTGTTGACCACGGGCGACCAAGCGATCGCGTTGTCGTGGATCTCCTTGAGTGTCGCGTCGTCGGCATCTCCGGCCAGGGTCACCTTGCAGCGGACCACGCTGAAGCCGAGGCGTTTCCCCTCTGGGTTGTCGCCCACGCCCCACACCGCGGAGATGTCGATGTCACCTTCCATCTCGACCTCGATCTTGGTCAGGGTTACGCCGCGGTGCGTGGCATTGGCTAGCAGGCCAACCGACACGCATGAGCCCAGCGCGGCAAGGGCGGTTTCGGAGGGGTTGGGCGCTGAGTCATCTCCCAACAGCGCGGGCGGCTCGCCCACCAGCATCGGCGCCAGGTCGCGGACGTATGTCATGTTGCGGAACCCGGTCTCGCACACTGTTTTGGCCTTCAGCGTCTTCTTGCCGGTATCAGGGTTGGCCCTGGCGTTACACGACAGCCGGTCAAGGCCTTCCGCGTCGATGACGAGCGCGTCGGTCATGGACTTCCTCGGTTTCTGGCTGGTTTTTGGTCTCCACGGATTTAGTGCCCGGCGGCGACCGATGCGTGACGGCGGACGAGATTGATTTACCGGGACGACACGAAACATCACTTCCCTGAAACATCACGCCCGCTTGCCCGCTCGTGATTACGAGCGTGGGCTCGACGTTGCTCAGGTGAGAAGACTCTGCCCGATGTAGTGGTCTTCAGCAGGTGCGGACGGCAACGCGAAGATAGCTGGCCCGACGTGCCCGACGTATTCGTCGAGCAGGTCGTGGGCACGGGTCAGTTCCGCTGCAGAATAAAATCCCGCGGATCTTTTTGGTACGAGAGGAGCAGCAAGCCGTGCCGTGTTGAGACGCATGTACACCAGACGTTCAGGGGCTGGCCGGTTGAGTCACGAAGTCGATAAGTTCTTCCACCCGGCAGATCAGTGGCGGCTCCAGATCGTTCCAGTTGCGCACCCGCGAACGGATGCGCCGCCAGGCCCTGGCGATGTCCGCCTGGTCAGCGTGCGGCAAGCCGAGCGCCTGACAAACGCCGTGCTTCCACTCCACGTTCCGCGGCACGTCTGGCCAGGCCGCCAGGCCAACCCGCTGGGGCTTCACGGCCTGCCAGATGTCGACGTAGGGGTGACCGACGACCAGCGTGTCGGTGCCGCCCGGTCCCCGTCGCACCGCATCGGCGATCCGCGCCTCCTTTGAACCCGCGACGAGGTGGTCAACGAGCACGCCGAGCCGGCGCCCCGGACCGGGCGCGAACTGTGCCACGATGCCGACCAGGTCGTCTACTCCGCCGAGGTGCTCGACGACGACACCCTCGATCCGCAGGTCCTCGCCCCACACCTGCGCGATGAGTTCGGCGTCATGGCGGCCCTCGACATAGATCCGGCTGGCGCGGGCGACTCGGGCTCGGGCATTTGGCACCGCGACCGAGCCCGACGCCGTCCTGGCAGCAGCAGTAGGCGCCGGACGTCGCGGCGCAGTGAGGATCACGGGACGCCCCTCGATCAGATACCCAGGGCCCAAGGGAAAGCCACGGACGTGCCCGCGCCGATCTTCCAGGTCGACGCGACCGTATTCGACTCGCACCACCGCGCCGACGTAGCCGGTCTGTACGTCCTCGACCACCAAGCCCGGTTCGGCCGGGTGCTCGGTCGAGCGGGGCTTGCGCCGACCGGCGGCAAGAACATCGGTTCCATAGCGATCCACCACGCGGCAATACTAGAAAGGCGTGCGGCCAAACACCGTTTTGGCGCGCCACGCACGACGACCATCGTTAGGAAATTCGATCTTGGCGCCGCGCGACAACCGACCTGTAAAAAAATGCGCTTTAACTGTGTGGCGTTAGCTAGCTGATGGCCTCACTGCTGCTACGTTGCTAGTGGTGGTAACAACTGCTGCTTACGCGTAACTTGCGGCGGTTAGCGAGGTGGACGAATGGACCTGTCCCATTGGGTGTCAAGCATTGTCGCGTTTGTGCGGGCCGGCTACCCCACCGGCATGCCGGCTACCGGTTACGTGCCGATGGCAGCCCTATCGCGCCGACGACTTTGCGACGACGATATCGCTGCCATCGCAGACCAACTCGTGATGCGTCGACGTTGGCCGATCAGCTCCGCTGATGTCGGGGTGGAAATCACCCGGATCACTGACCAGATGCCTTCGCCGGATGACATCGAGCGTGTCCACCGACGCCTTGATGCGATCGGCTGCGCGCGCGGATAGGCATCGCCGCAAGACTTGACGCCTTACGGCGAGCTATCCCCCGGGCCGCCGCAAGCCGCCAGGTAGTCCGCGTAATTCCAGGTCTGCAAAAACTGTTGACCCGCATGCAATCCTCGTTGGTACAGGGCCTCGCGTTGGTCGGCGGTGATGTCGAAGTCGATCGGGCTGACCTCGTCGGCGGGCACGAAGATGGTGCGCCGAACGGTGCACGGATCGTCGATGTAAGCGTTGTCCTGATTGCTCACCAGTGTCTCTATCGCGGCGATTCCCAACGAGACTGGCCCATGAACCGGATGGGTGGGCGGGATGCCGGGACGGGCAGACAGACGGATCCCGAATGTCGGCCATTGTGGCTCCGCGTCGGGCCGGTCGAACAGCTCCACCGGGAAATCGGATAGCAATCCGCCGTCGACCCAAGTCCCACTGCCTACCCGAACAGGCTCGAACACATACGGAATCGCCGACGAGGCGTGCACGGCGCGTGCCACCGGGAAGTCATCCGGATCGATGTCATATGAGCTAAGGTCCCACGGGATGCGCACCAGCCGGCGTCGCGACAGATCACTGGCCGTCACGACGAGCGACCAGGCGAACTGCTCGGGCTCTTCGCCCGTGCGCAAGTCGCCGAAAGTCCGCACGCCCAGGTCACCGAGCAGACCAGCGAGCAGCTGTTCGAGGTAGGCCCCGCGGTAGACACCGTCCGACACCAACAACGACAGTCCCCCGCCGATCAACGGCATTCGTCCGATCAGATTGCGATCAAGGAACTTCCGGTAGTCGATGGTGCGCATCACTTCCGCGAGTCGGCTCAGCGGTTCACCGGCAACCTGCAGTGCCGCGACCAGCGACGCGACGATCGCGCCCGCGCTGGCACCCGCGACGCGGGGAAACCGGTAGCCGGCTTCGGCCAGCGCGTCCACCGCTCCGACCAGTCCGATACCTCGGACGCCACCGCCTTCGCACACCAGGTCGGCGTGCGCTGTACTCACGGCCGCCACCATAGCCGGATCAATCCGGACTGCGGGTGCACGGCGCGCCGAAAACCGTGCTCACAGAATGCTCAGGAAATTCGATGGCCGTCGACCCCAAAGAAATGTAAGTGTCCAGGTTCTGGATGCAGGCGCACCCGGCTGCCCTTTTCGGGCGGGTGGCGCCCGTCGGCGCGCGCAACGACGGGCTGATCGATCACCTTGCCGGAACCGGTGATGCGGCCGTATAGGTAGGCATCTGCCCCCAACTCTTCGACGACGTCAACCTCCATCTCGACACCGAGGCTGCCCAGCTCGAAATGCTCGGGACGGACCCCAACGACGACCTCACTCGCGGTACTGGCGATCTCACGCGGTAGCGGGATCGGCCAATCCCCCAGCGACACCGAGGAATCCACTATCGGTAGGGTAAACAGGTTCATCGCAGGCGACCCGATGAATCCCGCGATAAATACATTGTCGGGGTTGCGGTAGAGCTCACGAGGCGTCGCGAACTGTTGCAGCACGCCGTCGCACAGCACCGCGACACGGTCACCCATGGTCATGGCCTCGACCTGGTCGTGCGTGACGTACACGGTGGTGGTGCCCAGTCGCCGTTGCAGCGCGGCGATCTGATTGCGGGTTTGCACCCGCAGTTTCGCGTCGAGATTGGACAGCGGCTCGTCCATCAAGAACACCTGCGGTCGGCGGACGATAGCACGACCCATCGCCACCCGCTGGCGCTGCCCACCGGAGAGGTCCTTGGGTTTGCGATCCAGATACGGTTGCAGGTCAAGCAGTTTCGCTGCCGCCAATACCCGCTCTCGAATCTCAACCTTCGGGGTTTTGGCGATCTTCAACGCAAAGCCCATATTCTGCGCAACCGTCATGTGCGGGTACAGAGCGTAGTTCTGAAAGACCATCGCGACGTCGCGGTCCTTGGGATCGACGTTGGTGACATCGCGGTCGCCGATCCGAATACGTCCGGAGTCCAGCGTTTCCAGTCCGGCCACCATCCGCAGCGAGGTCGTCTTGCCGCATCCGGATGGACCGACCATAACTACGAACTCGCCATCGCCGACGCCGAGATCGAGGCCGTCCAAGGCCGGTCGATCTGCTCCGGGGAAGCGCCGCGTCGCTCGCTCGAAACTTACCGAAGCCATGACTACCCGCCGAGCCCGGTCACGGCGATACCGCGGACAAAGGAACGCTGGGCGATCGCATACATGACGATCAGCGGCAACATGATAAGCATGGAAGTCGCCATGATCACCGGCCAGCGCGCGACATACTCGCCCCGCAGCCGGACCAGGCCGAGCGTCAGCGTGGCCAGGCTGTTGCGTTGAAGCATCAGCAGCGGCCAGAGAAAGTCGTTCCAGACGTTGACCCAGGTGAGCACCGCGAGCACCATCACGGCGGGCCTGGCATGGGGCAGCAGGATGCGCCAGTAGATCTGCCACGGCGAGCAACCGTCGAGAATTGCCGCTTCTTCTAGATCGCTCGGGAGCGTTTGGAAGAACTGCCGCATGAGGTAGGTGCCGAACGCGCTGCCGAACAAACCGGGCACGATCATCGCCCACGGAGTGTCGACCCACCCCACGGTCCGCATCAGGATGAACTGCGGGATTACCGTCACGGTCAGCGGCACCATCAGCGTACCCAAGTACAAAACGAACAATGTGTCGCGGCCGCGAAATTGCAGTCGGGCAAAGGCATATCCGGCCAGTGAGCAGAAGAAGACCTGCCCTGCCGTGACGCATCCGGCGTAGAGCACGGTGTTGAAGAACATCCGCCAGAACGGAATCAGCGCGAACACCTCGGTGTAGTTCGACCACCGCGGGTGGGCCGGTAACAGTCGTGGCTCGGTTATTTCGCCTTCCTTCTTCAACGAGCCCGATATCGCCCAGGCGATTGGGAACAACCAGCACCAGGCGATGCCGATCAGCGCCGTGTACACGAGAACAGCGCGAAAAACATTGCGTCTGAATACGCGCTCACCTAAGCCCACGCGAAGTCTCCCAAGAACGTCGATGCGTCAGCCGCAACTGCACCAGGGTCAACACCAGCAAAATGGCGAACATCACCCACGCCAGCGCGGATGCATAACCGAATTCCAGAAACGAAAATGCGTGCTGGAAGAGCATGATGCCTAAGACATAGGTTGCGGATTCCGGTCCTCCGTTCGGTCCGTTGAGGACGTATACCATGTCAAAAGCCTGGAACGCGTGGATGATCGAGATGACCACCACGAACGATATCGCCCCGCGAATTAACGGCACCGTGATGGACATGAACTGCCGTATCCCGCCCGCGCCGTCGATTTTGGCCGCTTCGTATACGGTTTCCGGAACCCCCTGCATTGCGGCCAGCAAGACGACGGTGGCGAACGGCACGCTGCGCCACACGCTGACCATGCAGAGCGAGGCCATCGCCCACCTGGGGTCAACCAGCCACGGGATTGGGCCGATCCCAATCCAGCCGAGCATGATGTTCAGCAGGCCGTTGTCGGTGTTGAAGACGAATTGCCACACGACCGCCATCACCACCGACGAAATGGCCAGTGGCATAAAGACAATCGTTCGAAAAATGCCGATTCCCCTGACCTTTTGGTTCAGCACGCCGGCCACGACGAGGCTGATCAGGACGGTCGGCACGACGGTCCCAAGGGTGAATATCACAGTGTTGCGGACCGCGATGAGAAACAGCGGATCAGAGGTGAAGAGCTCTCGAAAGTTCTTCAAACCCACAAACTTTGGCGGCCTGAACACGTCCCAATTCTGAAAGCTCATGTAGAGCGAGAATCCGAGCGGAAACAGCATGAACACCGCGACCGCGGCCAAGTTCGGCGCGACGAACAGGCGACCGGCCCAGGCACGTCGGCGCGAAGGACCCGGTCCTGCGGCGGTAACCGTCCCGGGTACGGCTGGTGTATCGACCGATGTCATGGAGTTCGCAGCACCTCGTCGACAGCGGGCGACAGCCCGGTCAGCGATGTCGCCGGCCGAGATCCGCGCAGGACAGGTCCGAAGCTACGGTCCATCAGTGCAACGATCTTTTCCCACGCTGGGGTGACCGGCAGTCCTTCCGAATACGCCGGTCCTTGAGTGAGCACGGCGAGATTGCCGACGTTTTGGTGGGCTTCGGCGAATCCGGTCGAGTTGAGCGCGGACCGCAGCACCGGCACGAAAAGGCTGGATTCACCGATCAGCGCCTGCCCGACGGGGCCGGTCGCGAATTTCACAAATTCCCATGCCTGCTCCTTGCGTCGACTGCTCGCTGCGATGGCTAGTCCGGTGGAACCGATATCGGAGTGGGCAGGCTGTCCCCGCCGGCGTGGCCCTACTGGCAACGAGGTGACATCGAAATCCAGGCCGTCGGCTCGGATGAATGTCTGGTAACGCCAGTGGCCACCCATCGCGATCGCCGCCTTGCCCGCCGCGAACAGATCAGGCGTGGACATCGACTGCACCTCGGATGCGTTGGGCGCCACCCTGTGTTTGTTAGCCAGGTCGGCATAGAACTGCACCGCCTCGATGAAAGCATCGTTATCGAAATTGAAGTGGGTCGGGTTCTTCAGCGGAGTGGACCACGGTACCCCGTTGTTCATGGCGAACAGCCCTGCCGAGTAGTACGAAAACCACATGTTGACGAAACCCCACTGCGTGGCCCGCCCAGATCCATTCCGCTTGGTGAGAGCGGTGGCGATGTCCAGGAACTCGGTGAAGCTCCACGGCTGCTCCCACGTTCTGGGCGGCGCCGGTACCCCGGCCTCGGCGAAAAGTCGTTTGTTGTAGAACAGGTAGTTTCCGGACCATTGCTCCGGAAGTGCGTACTGGCCTCCGTTGAACGTAAAGGTGTCATACAGCGCCCCGATGCTGTCGGACTTCAGCTCGTCGGCGAACGCTTTGTCCCGCGCCAGCAACGTGTTGAGATCCAGCAACACCCCCCGGGCGGCGAGTTCGGCGTAGGTCAATTCCCACGCCATCAGCACATCCGGGCACTTGCCGCCGGCGCAAAACGTCGCTAGCTGCTGCATCACGCCCGGTGCGGACAACACCGGGCGAACTTTGATGCCGGGATGGCGGCGCTGGAATTCGTCGACGATGCGCATCCTGGCATCGCGCTCGTCCGGATTGGCCGCGAAGAAAAACGTCAACGCGTCGTTGTCGTCGGGAGCACAGCCGCCGGCCCACGGTGCCAGTGATGCCGCGGTGAGCGCACCGGCGCCTCGCAGCAGGCTCCGCCGTCCGAACCGCTTATCGAGCATGGTGTCCCCGGTCTTGCCCCGTTGCCGGCCGCCCAGCCGGCTGTGTCCGATGTCCTTGGTACCCGATGCGGCTGCGGTGTTCCTGGATTGGCCAACGCGGCAGTGTCCAGCACGGCGCGGCGGATGCGGTGGGCATCGCCGGTGATGTCGATGGTATGGATGCGGTTATCGGCTCCGACACCGATCAGCAACAGGGCCTGAGCGTGCCCCCGGGACGCGATCACGATGCCCGGTGAACCGTCGATGAGCACGACAGCGCCGGCGCGCGCCCGCTGGGCAAATCGACGGGTCTCCTCGGCGACCTCCCTGGCGCCCCGCAACTCGGTCGGCACGTCATCAGGAACCAGCGCCCGATCAACCCTGCGCACCACGTCGGGCGCCAGCAGCTCGAGCAACCTGGCGATATCACCGCCACGGGACGCCGCCAGAAACGCTTCCACCACCTCGAGGTGTTCGGCTGCGCGACGGGGTTTGGCGGCCGAGTCGGCGTGCAGTCGCCCGCGGGCCCGGCTCGCCAGCTTCTTCGCGGCTTCCGGCGAGCGGTTCAACACGCCGGCGATCTTGTCGAACGGCACAGCGAACACGTCATGCAGCACGAAAGCAACGCGCTGCGCCGGTGAAAGCCGGTCCAGCACGACGAGCAGCGCGCTGCTCACCGACTCCGCAAACAGCGCGTCCTCGTCCGCCGCCGACGCGGTCCCGGTAAGCCGGTCCAGTTCGTCGGTCTGGGCGAGCGGTTGCTCGGCACGCCGCTTGCGCACTCGCAGCTGGTCGAACGCCTCATGTGCGGTGATCGTCGTAAACCAGCCGGTGAGGTTGTCGACCGCGTCGAAATCGGCACGACTGGCCTTCAGCCACGCTGATTGAACCGCGTCATCAGCGTCGGCTACCGAGCCCAGCAGCTGGAACGCGACCGACCTCAGGTGTCGTCGATCTGCGTCGAAACGCTGCGCGAGATCCACGAGATCCTTTGGTGCGCTCATGGGTCACCTTTTCCGCACAGCGAGTCGTCAAGAAGATGACCGCACCCATCGAGTTCTCTGTCGTGAAGGAGACCAGCACCATGACCCTACCGATTGTGCGCCGCAGTGCGCTCTGCGGCCATACGGCTCGCCGTTGCGGAAATAGCTGCACCACAAGGCATTGACCCCATGTACATCGCATACATCGTGATGACGCTGACTACGGCGATCGTCACCGGCGGAATCGCCATAGCCGACTTCGTCCCGGCCGGATTCGTACTGGCAAACTCAGCCGAGGTCGGTGTGCCACGTTCGTGGTTACCGGCACTGGGGGTGGCAAAGCTGGCCGGGGCCGTCGGACTGGTTGTCGGGCTTTTGGGTCTTCCGGCCTTAGGAATCGCGGCCGCGGGCTGCCTGGTTCTATTCTTCGTCGGCGCGGTGTTGACTCACCTCAAGGCCCACGTCCTGTACAACATCGCCTTTCCTGGCGCCTTTTTGTGCCTGTCGGCGGCATCGCTGGCGCTGATGCTGGTGGATTAAACCGGCCTCAGTGCACGGTCGATGCCTTGCGGGTGAGCTGTATTAGCTGGGCAATCGGTTCTTGACGACCGCGTCTTGTTTCCGGGCGATGTCGAGCACGAAGTCCTGCGGAGCGGGATCATTGGGTGCGCTGTCGAATTCCAAGTCGACGCCTACCCTGCCCTCGGCGAAGGTCACATAAGTCACCGCTTTTGAGTTGTCGGGCGACATGCCCACGGCTATCAGTCCGTTCGTTCCGATATCGAAGGTCTGTGGGGCGGCCGTGACGTATTTGCCGAAAGATTGCGCGCGATCCTTGGCCTGCTGGGCGGCGACCGTTGGATCGGTAAAGATCACGACGAGGTCATCGATAGTGCGCGAGCGGTCGGGGTTGCCGAACGTCACCGCCGCTCCGGCCACACCGCCGGGATTCTGCATCGGCGGCCCCGTAGGCGTGGCGTCAGTGCCGACATCGCTCGCCTGCAGCAGCAAGTATGTGTAGTCGCCGAGTGGTGCAACCCCCGACGTCGGCGCGCTCGACGTCGACGCTGCCGAGCTGGACGACGCCGTTGAAGACGACGACGGCGCCTTCGACGAGCTCGACGAGGGAGACGGCTTTTCGCCGCCGCCGCAGGCTGATGTAACCGTCAGCGCGGCGGTGAACGCCACTCCGATGCCGAAGACCCGCACCACACTCATCAGCTGCCTCCATTCAGTGACAGCTATTTGTACGGCACTACCCCCGTGGACGGCAATACATCGAAACAATCCGATGTAGGCGAACTTCGACCATCAGGGGACAGAGCGCAGCGATTAGGCGGCAAAGTACCGGATCCGATTGATCGCGTTGCCCCGCCAAGCCACATCGGCGAACATGATGCCGCGCCCGTGACCCGAGTTGAGCGAGATTGTGACCGTGGGGCCCGCGCTGTTCATCTTGCTCGAGCTGGCCCCGTCCAGTTGCTCGACGAGTTCAGCGAGATCAAGTGCGTCGCGGTCACCCAAAGTTATTGTGGCAGTTGGTGACAGCACACGCAGAGCGGCGAACGTGTCTCGCCGCGCGACAGCGCCGACGAACGTCTCTACCAGCTTCTTGTGCCGCGCACCCACCCGCCGAAATCCGGTCATGAAGCCCGCGGTCCCGCGCAACCCTTGATTGCCCAACAACCCTCCCGACAGTTGCAGGGCAGGCGACACTGCGCGCGATCCCGTTCGCAGGAACTGCAGCATCATCGCCGGCAGCTCCCAATAGGCCCGCAGTTCGGCAATGTGCCACTCGCCGTGAGCTTCTCGGAGGTCATAGCGCAAGAACGCGGGAATGTACATCGTCACGGCCGAACCCATCGCAACCTCGAGCTCGAGATCGCGCAGCACCACGGTGTCGAAGACGATATCGAGATCGCGGTGGAATTTGATCTCACGCGGACCTATGAAGGTGTCATAAAAGCGCCCGATCTGCTCATGCCCCACGTGCGGCCGCGAGCCGACCGGGTCCTCGATTCGGCCGTCGCCGGTGAACAGCGCCACCCACCCGGCGCGATCGTGCGCGGCGGCCGCCTGCGGCGAGCGCTCTACAACGGCGAGCAGATGCTCGCGATCCAGCGGCACCACCATCAGGGCCCCCCGACCAGCTCGACGCCGGCGGCGTGCATTTCTTCCAGCGCGTCTGCGGCCGAATCCGCCGCCACAGCCGCTGTCAGGTCCACCAGCACCCTGGTGGTCAGGCCGGCCCGCGCCGCGTCCTCGGCGGTCCGCCGGACGCAATAGTCGGTGGCAATGCCGACGACGTCGACCTCGTCGACCCCCCGCTGCCGCAACCACTCGAGGAGCGGCGTCCCGTCCTCGTCGACGCCCTCGAAGCCGCTGTAGGCCGCGCCGTAGGCACCTTTGCGGAACACCGCCTCGATGCGGCTGGCATCAAGGTCGGGACGAAAATCCGCACCTGGGCTTTCGGCGATGCAGTGCGGGGGCCAGGACGACGAGTAGTCCGGTCGGTCGGAGAAATGATCACCCGGGTCGATGTGAAAGTCCTGGGTCGCGACGACGTGCTGGTAGTCCGGCCCACCGGCCAGATAGTCGTTGATGGCTGACGCTAAGGCGCCGCCGCCGGTCACCGGCAGCGAGCCTCCCTCGCAGAAGTCGTTTTGCACGTCGACGATGATCAACGCTCGCACGCGCTCCACCCTATCGGTGTGGGCCGCTGTACCGCTTAGCTGCGGTTATCGGCGGGGCGGTTTGTTCGCCAGTCAGCGGGGTAATACACCGGCCATGGTGATCCGGAGAATCGCGCGACCCCTTTTATCAGTGGCATTCATCGGCCAAGGAGTCAACTCGCTGCTCAACCCCAAATCGGCGGCCGAAGCCGCGGCGCCCGCGGTGAGCGGCCTGCAGGCGTTGCCGGATCCGGTGGGCAGCAGTATTCCGAGCGACCCTGAGACGTTCGCGCAACTCAACGCGGCCGTTCAAATTGGGGGCGGCCTGCTGCTTGCCACTGGCAAACTGCCCCGTGTCGCCTCCGCTGCCCTTGCGCTGACGGTGCTACCGGCTAACCTCGGGGCGCACTCGTTCTGGAATGAAAGCGACCCGGAGGCCAAAGCCCAGAAACGCCAGCAGTTTCTCACCGACCTCAGCCTGTTGGGTGGACTACTGATTGCGTCCGCCGACACCGCGGGCAAGCCTTCACTTGGGTGGCGCGGCCGCCGAGCCGCCGAGCGGCTCTCTGAGAGAGTGTCGTCGGCCCTGCCGGGATCTGACGACTCGGCGTTCGATACCGATTTCGGAGAGCTGGGCGAAAAGATCGTGCACGGCCTGCAGATCGGCGCCGAACGCGGCCGCGAACTGGCCAGCACCGCAGCAGAACGAAGCGCGCCATACGCCGAAGCAGCCCTCGAACGCGGCCGCGAACTGGCCAGCACGGCAGCTGAGAGGGGCGCACCGCTCGCCGAGGCCGCGCTTGAACGCGGCCGCGAATTGGCCAGCGAGGCGGCCGACAAAACTGGACCACTGGCAGAAAAGGCCCGCAAGCGTGGCGAAAAGCTGGCGAGCACCGCCCGGGTGCGCGGGGAGGAGCTCGCCGAATCCGCCCGCCAGCGCAGCAGCCACCTGGCCGACACCGCCCGCGAACGGGTGGGCGGGCAGGTCAAGACTCGTCGTCGCATGCGCCGCTGGTAATCACGCGATCATGTCGGCGACGCCACGTCACGCGCCGGAAATACAGCGTCCATGACACTGCGACCACTGCGGCCGCGGCGAGCTGGACCCCGGTCACCCAACCGACGGGGTAGACCACTCCGATGATGTAGTGGGCGATGAATCCGTCCGGCGGCAGCGGCGCCATTCCGGCCCTGGCGCGAGCCCAGCGCTCTGCCCAGGTCAACGGACAGTCCACCCGCTTGGCGCCTATGGCGATCCCCCAGATCACCGCCGGAACATGCAGCCACATCGTGCGTCGCCAGCGGAGCGCGAGGAAACCGCCGATGACGACGTAACCGATGAAGGCAAAGTGCAAAGCCACGATCAGTCCAACCACGGTTTGGTACACGGCTCAGCTGCCCCTGTGCTGCCGCGACACCGAGCCCGCCAGGAAAGTGTCGATGATTGCGTCGGCGTCTTCGCCGACATCGACGGTCATACCGGCCTCGTCGGCGCTGAGGGGTTGCAACGTGTCGAATTGCGACCGCAGCAGCGCGGCCGGCATGAAGTGATCAGTCCTGGCGGCCAGCCGGCTGCTAATGATTTCCGGCGAACCGGCGAGGTGCAGGAACTCGACGCGGGGGCAGTGCGCGCGCAGCTGGTCGCGGTATTTCCGTTTGAGCGCCGAACAACTCACCACGCCGCCGTCGCGGTGGCTGGCCAACCACTCGCCGACTTTTTTCAGCCAGGGGTAGCGATCGTCGTCGTCGAGCGGTTCACCGGCCGCCATCTTGGCGATGTTGGCCGGCGGGTGCAGGGTGTCGGCGTCCACAAAGGGAACCCGCAAGCGTTGCGCGAGCGCCGCGCCCACCGTCGACTTGCCCGAGCCGGAGACGCCCATCACCACGATGGGCGCCGGCACCCTCACTCGGTCTTTTCTCCGAGGTTGCGGTTCCATTCCACCCAACCGACACCGCTGCGGCCGTCCGCCGTGCTGATGGTGGCCCAGGCGCGTGGGAACTGGCTCACCCGCCCATCTGCGGCGGTCAGGCGTACCGGCGCGTTGCCGCGCACGTCGACGTCCGCGGTGATCTCCACGGGATTGAGAGTCAATGTGGCGTTCAGCGGTAACCCGTTGGCGCCGAAGGACTCTCGTGAGGCGACGGTCTGCAGCTCGATGACGTCGCCGTCGGCGCCCTGAACGTAGCCGACGCTAAAAGCCGGTGCGCCAGGAATTCGAATGTTCACGCCGTGCAGATGCGTGCCGTCGTCAAGGTGGAAGGCGCTCCATATCCAGTCCATGCTCCACCAGTCGCGCACACCCCAGGAGTGATCGCGCTGGCCGGGAACCGAATCCAGACGGTAGTAGCTGGTGTCACCGGTGTCCCTGACGGTGACGGTGCCCGAGACCGTGCATGGGATCTCATAACGCGTCGTCAACCGGTACTTGTACGGGGCGCCGTCGGTGGCCCACACCAAGTTCATCGTCATCTCGACAGGGGTTCCAGGCTCCCCGCGCAACAAAGCAGACGGATCGGGATAAGCCTGACCCCGCGCACGCACGTCGACGCGGTAGGTCTGCAACGGTGTGCTGGCGGAGTGGCCGATCTCGAAGGCGTCGGTGCGCAACATCCACGGGTCCGCCGGCAGCGGGACTTGTGCGTCGACGACGGCCACGGTCGGCATGTCGGGGCCGCACAGCAGCGCGTGAACCCAAGCCGTCTGCTGGTTCGCTATCAGGCCGATGCGGAACCAGCCGCCCAATCCCTGTGCCGCATCGACGAAGTCGGCGTACCAGCTCTCACTCCACAGCGGTTCGGCGGTCGGAGCGTGTGCAAGTTCGTCCTCCTCCGACGGTCGCAGCGGTTCGGGCACCACCGCAACGGGCAGCGTCGCCAGCGCATCCGTATCGAGCACATGATCACAGTGCCGTTGCAGCATCGTCATGAACATCCGGTCGCCGCGCTCGGTGCGCTCTACCAGCATTGAGGAGACGATCGCCATCATCACCCCGAAAAAGCCCTGCCGGCGGACACCTTCGCTGACGTCGGCGAGGGTGAGGGGCGCCTCCGGCCCCAGCGCCTCGTGGTAAGCCCGCAGCAATGCGTCGTAGTGCTCCCGACGATCCTGCGTCGGTAACGCGCAGCCGAGGAAGTACGACAGGTCGGTCAGGGCCGGGCCCCAGGAAACGGTTTGCCAATCAACCACCGTCAACGCGCGGTCGGCCCCGGCGGAACCGAACAACATGTTGTCCAGTCGGTAGTCACCGTGCATCAGGCCCTGGATTCGGCCCGGCTCTGCTTCCTGGGCCAGGTAGCCGTCGAACGAGGCCACCAGGCGTTCGCACACGATGCGGTGCTCCGGCGCGATTTGGTCACCGTAACGGTCGATGAAACCGGCGTACAGCGGGGTGATCATCGCCTGGTTGAGCGGCGACTCACGGTTGAGCCACGGCGCTTCGGCCAGCGAGGTATCGCCCAGCAGCGGGCCGTGCAGCCGTCCCAACTCGACCACGCCGAGGCGGGCTTGTTCAACTGTGGCGCCCTCGATTTCATCGCCGACAGCCGCCGGTCCGGCATCGCCCAGCAATAGATCGAACACCCCTGTCGAGGTGTCGACCGCGGCGTGGTAGCAGGGCGCTATCGGCCCGCTGAGGCGTGGCGCTATGTCGCCGTAGAAGCGGACCTCACGCTCATAAAGGCCCAAAGCCGACCCGGTTTGCCGACTCACCGGGTCGGTGGCCGCGACCTTCAGCACCACCGACTCCGGCCTATCGGGGGCAGCCACGCCGTCGGCGTAGCTGAGCCGGATGCGGTAGCACTCGCTCATCTGGCCGGTGCCGATGCGCTCTACGGAGAAATCGGCGATAGGTCCGGCACCGATCGCGGCGGCCAACCAGGACGCCGTGAGGTCACTGGGTCGTTCGATGACTTGCTCGGTGTCGGCATGCATGAGGGTCAGCGTGCCAGGTCAACGCGCAAGTGAGAAGCCGTCCCATGCCATCCGGCGGTGCGGATGGGGGTCGAACTCGATACGGCTCTTGCGGTCGAAAACCATGACGGCACGATCGGCGGTGGTATAGGCGGGCCAGTCGTCGCCCGGCACCCCACTGTGGCTGAACGACCGCCAACGCCGTTGTACCTGGTTACTGACCCGCAGCGCGGCCCGCCGATCGGCAGCTGCGGTCAGCAACGCGCCGAATGTGGTGCGATAGATGTCGAAGACCGCGAGCAACTCGGTGGCATGCGTAGCGCCGAAACCTGACCAGCGCAGCGTCCGCGGAGCGTAGTCGTACCGGTAGAGGTAGGTGGGTGCGTGCGTGCCGTGGGCCTCGGCGATCTGCCAAGCCGCCGAGCTGAACGCGAAGTCGCCGCCGAGTTGGATGCACGCCGCTCGCTCGGGGTAATCCGGGTAGGCGGCGGTAATACGTTCGCGCGCACTCGGTTCCGCGTCGCCCAGCAGTTCTTCGACCATCGACTCGTTGGTCGGCAGCATTGCCAGGAAGCGGGTGAACAACCGCCCCTCTTCGGCATTGGTTCCCACGATGAGAGGCACCCGATGCGCCCGACCGCACCGCATCGCCTCGACGGGATCCATCGGCAGAATGTCGTCGCCAGAGACGGGGCCAATCGGGAAGGCGCCCAACCTGTCCTGCATGCCCTGGTCGATCAGTCGGTGTTGAGTTTCAACCAGTTGGGCCACGGACATCTGCATCAGCGCGTTGGCGGCGTCCTGCTTACGCGCCCCGAGCAGGTTGGCGAACCGGTTCGCGAACTCGGCGGCGACCTCTTTCGACCGGACCAGGCCCGACGCCGGGCTTTCCGAGATCGCTCGGGTGAACAGCCCTTCCGCGGCAGGCACCGCCAACAACGTGGAGGTGATGCACGCGCCCGCGCTCTCACCGAAAATCGTGACATTGCCGGGATCACCGCCAAATTCGGAGATGTTGTCCCGAACCCACTGCAACGCCAGCGCCAGATCACGCAGGTACAGGTTGCTGTCGATGGTGATGTCCGCTGTCGACAACGACGACAGATCCAGACATCCCAGCGCGCCCAACCGGTAGTTGACCGATACATACACACAACCGCGGCGCGCCAGCGCGGCACCGTCGTAGATTGGTGTTGCCGAGCTGCCCAGGAAGTACCCACCGCCGTGAATGAAGACCATGACCGGCAATGGTTCCTCGGCGACGGCTTCGGGCGTGACGACGTTGAGGGTGAGACAGTCCTCGCTCATGGGCTGGTAGCGGCCAACCCCGAGCATGGTGTAACGACGCTGCTGAGGTGCGCAGTTGGTGAAGCCGTGGCAGTGCCGCACACCCGACCAC
Organism: uncultured Actinomycetota bacterium; assembly: GCA_963730415.1. Taxonomy (GTDB): domain Bacteria; phylum Actinomycetota; class Actinomycetes; order Mycobacteriales; family Mycobacteriaceae; genus Mycobacterium. The sequence continues at coordinate 453,256 of CAVSSC010000043.1, forward strand.
GGCAGTGCCGGCCGAGGCGCCCGGAATCGCAGGGGTCCCACCGGCGGCCGGGCATACGGGATGGATCGCCAGCGGTTTACGCCGTCGCGGGTAAAGCCTTCGACAGTGCCGATGGCCGTGCGTGCGCGGACAGTGCGCTCATGCATAGCCTGACGGTAGCCGACATGACGGGCGTAACGCGCGCGCAGCGCCTTAATTCGGAGCACGGCGGTTAGCCTGACTGAATGCGGATCGCCGCGCTGATTGCAGTGTCGTTACTGGTTGCCGGATGTTCTCACACGGTCGGCGGTCACTCCGAGCAAACCCAGACCACAACCCAGACCTCCGCGGGGACTTCCACTACCCCGTCGGGAAGCAAACCGTCGGCGTCGTCCACCGCGCCAGCCGCCGGTGCTTCAATCTCCGACGTCATCGCATGGATCGAGGCAGGCCACCCCGTCGATCCAGGTCATTTTCACAATGCGACCCGCGACGGCGCGACCACGCCACTCAGTGATGACATCGCCTTCACGGCAATGGCCGGCAAAGTCTCTTGCATGACTGATTCCAAACACACAGGCAGCGCATTGGCCTGTCTGGTGAACCTGACCAATCCCCCGCCGCCGCCCGCGACGGCCTACGGCGAATGGAAAGGTGGTTGGGTCGACTTCGACGGAAATAACCTTCAGGTCGGATCATCCCGCGCCGATCCGGGTCCGTTCATCAACGGCAACGGGCCGGAACTGGCGAACGGAGATTCGCTGTCATTCGGTGACTACCGTTGCCGCGCTGATCAAGCCGGCCTGTATTGCGTGAACTATGCCCACCAGTCGGCGGCACGATTCAGCCCCGCCGGCATCGAGCCGTTCGGCTGCCTACGGTCGGCGCCGCCACCGGACGGCGTCGGCACAGCGTTCAGCTGCTGACGTGTAGTCGGGTCAGTCCGCCGTGATGGTCGCGAAAAGTTCGCTCATCTCGTCACCGGGTCCGCTGGGCACGGTGTAGCCGACTAGGTCGCGGATCTCTTCGAGATGGTCACGCACATCCTCGATGGTCAGCGCGCGACGATAGAAACCCTTCGTCCTGCCGATGAAAAATCGCGCGACATGTCCTGCGCCTACCGTGTAGATCTCTCCGGAAGCCGGGCAATCCTGGTGCGTCAGGAAGGCCACCACCGGAGCCACCTGGGCTGGGTCCAGTTTCTGGAGGTATTGACCCACAAGGTCATCCAATACCGCCTGCGCCGCTGCGTCGTGCTGATGGCCCGCGCCGTCGAGCGAGTGCGTCAGCATCCGCGTGTAGGCGATCGGGGCAATGGCATTGACCTTGATGTCGTGTTCGGCTCCTTCGGCGGCTAGCACACGAGTGAAGCCAATCAACCCGGTTTTGGCCGCGCCATAGTTGCTCATGCGTTCGGCGCCAAGGATTCCGGCGGCCGAGCAGGTGTTGACCACTCGGCCGTACCGCTGCGCGCGCATGACTTTCCACGCGGGCCGCGTCACATAAAACGCACCCTTCAGGTGCACATCCAGGAGGGGTTCGAGCCGATCGGCGGTCATGTCTTCGAATGGTGCGTCGTGGACGATTCCCGCGTTGTTGACCACGATGTCGACTCGTCCCCAGGTGCGAAGGGCGGTGTCGACAATCGCCTTTCCGCCTTCTGGACTCGTCACACTGTGACTATCGGCAACGGCCTGCCCGCCCTGCTGGCGGATCTCCGCTGCGACCGCCTGTGCTGCCTCGACGTTCGAGCCGTCGCCGGTCACCGACCCGCCGGTGTCGTTGACCACGATGCGCGCGCCGCGCGAGGCAAGCAGCAGCGCGTACTGCTTGCCCAAGCCGCCGCCGGCGCCGGTGATCACGGCAACCCGCTCGTCGAAACGCAAGTCGTTGGTTGAGGTCACTGAATTCCTAGAAATCCCTTTTTCGGATCGCGTTTTCACCCGTCACCAGCTCACGGGAAGTTCCTTCATGCCGTAGATGTCGGCTTCTTTGAACCTCAGCTCATCCGGCGATACCGCCAATTTCAGGCCGGGTAGGCGCCGCGCCAGTGTGGCGAAAGCAACCTGCATTTCAACTCGGGCGAGATTCTGCCCGATGCATTGATGTACGCCGTAGCCAAAACCCAAATGCCCGCGGGTGTTTCGGTCGATGTCGAAGGCTTCTGGGTTGTCGACGAATTCGGTGTCCCAGTTTCCGGCAGGCAGATTCATTAAGACCATGTCCCCGGCGCGGATCAACTGACCGCCGAGGGTGAAGTCCTCGGTCGCCACGCGATCCACCTGGCTGTGCACGATACTGAGGTAGCGCATGAGCTCTTCGACGATGTTCGCGATGACGGCGTGATCGTCGGTCTGGCCGAGTCGCTCGAAGACGTCGGGACGCTCTAGCAGCGCAACCGTTCCCAGCGAAATCATGTTGGCGCTGGTTTCGTGGCCGGCCAGCATCATGACCACAGCCGTCATGGCCGCGGTCTCACGGGCGAGTTGGCCGGTCATGACGTAGCCGGTGACAAGACGGCTGATCAAGTCATCGCCGGGATCGTGTTCCCTGCGATCCACCAACTCCTGTATATAGACATACATTGCCGCGAAGGATTCCGCTCTCTGCTCGTCGGTCGTGCTCGTCTGCAGTCCGACGGTGGAGTGGTGCTGGAAGAGCCCGAGGTCTTCGGACGGCACACCCAGTAGCAGCGCGATCACCAGCGACGGCACCGGCAAGCCGAAGTCACGCACCAGGTCGGCGGGCGGCCCGTTGCGGATCATTTCATCGAGGTGGTGGTCGACCAGTTCCTGAATCTGGGGCCGCATCGCTTCGCAACGCCGGAATGTGAAGTCACCGGTGATCATGCGCCGCAATCGATGATGCTCGGGGTCGTCGATCCGCGCGAACATCACCGGTGTGGTGCTGTCCGGGCTCGCCGGCTTCAGAGAGGCCGGGATGGTGTCCGCGGACAGGCGTTCATCGAGCAGCGCCGCTCTGATGTCCTGGTAGCGGCTCACCACCCAGGTCGGTTGGCCGTGGTACATCGCCCGTCGCAGCCCGGGCTCATCCCGCCAATTCGCGAATTCAGCCGGCGGCGCAAGCGGGCAGTGCGCGGCGCGCGGGACAGGTATGACCGGAAGGTCCGTGTCGGAGCAGGACCCGGAAGTCTCGGAAGTTATTGACATCACCGTGTTTCCTATTAAGTGTCAGTTAGCTGCCAGTTGCATGAGCCTAGAACTCCGCCTTATTGGCAGTCAACTGTCAGTTAGGCTATGACGATGACAGCGGTTGAAGACCGGCCGTTGCGAGCGGATGCGGCCCGCAACATTGAACGCATTCTGCGCGCGGCGCGGGACGTGTACGGCGAGCTCGGCGCGGACGCACCGATTGAGGCCGTCGCTCGCCGCGCAGGAGTGGGTGAGAGGACGCTTTACCGCAGGTTTTCGACCAAGGCCGACCTGGTGCGAGCTGCCCTGGATCAAAGCATCGCCGAGGATCTCACGCCGGCAATCGAAGACGCCCGCCGCGCCGATGACCCGCTGCGCGGCGTCACCCAACTAATCGAAGCGGCGATATCGCTCGGAGCCCGCGAACACAACCTCTTGATCGCCGCGCACCGAGCCGGGTCGCTGACCCCCGACATCTCGAACTCACTCAACGAAGCGCTCGACGAGCTGGTGCGCCGCGGCCAGCGAGTCGGCCGGATCCGCGCCGATCTGGACGTCGACGACCTACCCCGCCTGGTCGCGATGCTCTATAGCGTGCTGTCGACGATGGATTCGGACAGCGATGGCTGGCGACGCTACGTCGCCCTCATTGTCGATGCGATATCGATCAATGAACGTAAGCCGTTGCCTCCTGCCACTGCGTTGCGTTATACCTCCGGGCCGGGAAGCTGGCCCTTGTGAGGGTTTAGTCGATGGTTACCACTGCGTCGACGTAGCCTCAGGCAAGGGTCACGTCGGTGGTGTCGGCGATCGAGTGTAGGAGCCTGCATCGCCACCCACCGAGGCCCCGCCTCACCGAAACGACACGAACTCACCTCACCGCGATAACGCCACCTACCGGTGCACTCTTATTTCCGAAGAGCCCACATAACGAACGTGGACATCTGGCAGGTGTTAAGAACCGCAACTTTTGACATATGTTTTGCCCCAACCGATTTCACCGAAAATATATTATCATGGTCAACTTCGCCCACCGGTGGCATCGCGGGGGTTTGCGGGCCGATAACTATGCGCCCGAGCCGGGGGAAGCTGCGGCGGAACAACATTGGCGAGCGCGAAGTCAGAACGGCTTCGCCGTGAATCCCCAGCGCACCACCGCCGCCGCACGGCGGGCCTGACCGCGCAGCTGGGCGGGACGCGTGCCGATCAAGGTGCTCGGTCTGCCGCGCGCACCGAACATCCAATACGCCTGCAGGAACGGCAGGGGTTTCGAATGGCCCGAGTGCATGCCCTGGAGTCCGCTTGACGCAAGCTCCTTAGACAGCTCCGCGAAGGTGAACGCCGCCGCCTCGCTCGCAATTCCATCCTGACGCAGGGCTGCCGGCGTCGCGGGGTCGATGCACGTCAATATGTTGGGCCAGGCTGTCGGGTCCCGCAGGCGCTGGAAGTCGAAGATCCACACTGCGGCTCCGCTGCGGCGTTGGATGGCAGCGATCTGGCCAAGGGCGCCGCGCAGGACGTCGAAATCCGGCAGCTGATGCAGCGTCCACATGCAGGAGATTGCGTCCCAAGGTCCTGTTGAAAGCCGCTGAGGCAGCACCGCAATGTCAGCCTGCACCAGTTCGACACGTTCGCTCAGGCCTTCGGCGTCGAACAGCTCTCGCGCCGTGGACAGCATGTGGGGGGCCAGATCGACAGCGGTTGCCCGAACATCGCGACGTCGACGCAGGACGACGCTGAGCGCACGGCCAGAGCCGACGCCGAGGTCCAGCAGGCGTCCGCCTGGTGGCAGCAGTGCATCAAGGGCGCGGGCACATAAGTCGTACACCGCCTGCATCCCCAGGTTGGATGCGCCGCCGGTGTGGAACTGCGCAACCGACTCCGGATCGTCCATCACCATTGGTTCAGGACTCCGCTCGCGCCCTGCCGGATGGTGCCGCTCCCGTCGAACGATCCCGGGCCCCCGCCAGAGCGCGGGCCCCTGCCAGAGCAGTGGAATTCCCTTCACTCCGAACCTCTCATGGGGTCAGCGTCACCAATTCGCTTGAGCTTCTGATGGCATACCGTCACATTTCGCAAACCATTATTAACCCGACACCGAGGTCCCGCGCCGGGCCCGGTAGTTATGATAGCCCGTGCATTTGCCCCCCGGGTGTCGTGGCGTCATGGGGGCACCGGTGTCGCCCCATCGGTCATTCGAGTACATCGACGAGGCGGCGACGTTGAGAAGTGGTCTCAACTGAGCGATGACCGCGGCACGATTACTTGCGGACGCAGGAGCGGACATGACCAGCGCTGTCTAGACAGAGTCGATTCCGTCGTCGTCGCGTAGATCGGCGAATCGGGCGATGTAGGCGTCCGCCTCCGCCTGTAATGCCTCGGCCAACATCCGCCGCGCGCCCTCGCGCACGATCTCGGCGATCAACGACGACGAACCAGACGACGCCGCACCGTCACAGTCCACCGAACCAGAAACTACAGTGAGCACGGGTCGTATCTCCGCGACCAGCGTTGCAGCGCCGGTCTAGTGAGGGGGACCCGTTTGGTGGTCCAGTCGCTATGCGGCTTGGGGTTGGTGGGTCGTGGTCCACTGTAGAGCGAACTCGGTTGGGGTGAGTTCGCCGTGGGCGGAGTGGGGTCTGTTGGCGTTGTAGTCACAGCGCCAGTCTTCGATGATCACGCGGGCTTCGAGTAGCGAGTCGAAGTGCCACGAGTTGAGCAGTTCGTCGCGTAGCCGGCCGTTGAACGATTCGATCCAGGCGTTCTGCCATGGCGAGCCGGGATCGATGAATAGCGAAGCGGCGCTGTTGAATCGGCACCAGTCGTTGACGGCGTGCGCCACGAACTCGGGGCCGTTGTCGAAGCGCACATAGGTCGGCGCTCCTCGCTGCAGGGCCAGGCGGTCCAAGACGTCGACGACGCCGTCGGCGTCGATGCCACGATCAACTTTGATCGCGAGGGCTTCGCGGGTGAACTCGTCGATCACGTTCAACATCTTCAAGGTGCGGCCATCGGCGGTCGTGTCGAACTGGAAGTCCATCGCCCAGATCACGTTCGGACGGATCGGTGACATCGCGCCAACGGCGACACCAATACCGGTCAGGCGCTTCTTCTTGCGGCGCTGCGGGACCCGCAGGCCCTCGTCACGCCACAGCCGGCGGATGCGCTTGTTGTTGACCTTCCAGCCGGCTCGGCGGGCCATCTTGGCCGCCCGTCGCCATCCCCAGCGCGGCCGGTCGGTGCAGAACCGGCGCAGCCAGGCACGCAACTCGGTTTCCTCAGCGGTGACCGGTAGCGACGTCAGGCGCATCGTGGAACGGTGGATGCCCACGACCGTGCAGGCTCGGCGTTCGGACACCCCGAACCGGTCGCGCAGCACCTTGACGGCGCAGCGCTTACGGTTCGGGGTCAGAAGTTTCCCGCCGAGATCTCCCTGAGCATGTCAATGTCGAGAGCCTGGTTGGCGACCAACTTCTTCAACCGGGCGTTCTCCGCCTCGAGTTCTTTGAGCCGTTTCGCGTCGTTGGCCTTCATGCCGCCGTACTGGGCAAGCCAGCGATGCCACGTCGACTCAGCGACCTCCAGGTGCCGGCACACCTCGGTGAGTTCCTGGCCCGACGCGAGGAGTTTGTTGCCCTCGGCGAGCTTGCGGATGATCTGATCCGGCGTATGCCGCCGGCGCTTGTTCGATGCCATGTCGTTGCTGATTCTTCCTTGCCCGAACACCGGGCAACAGAGTCCCACAACGACTGGACCACTACGACGGGCTCACCTCAACTAGCTTGGAACCTTCAATCGGTCACCCGGGAAGGTACGCCCCCTTCCCGAGCCGATCCACAGGTTTCAAGCATTGTTCGTTTGTCGCTTCGTGCTCTCACTAGCCCGAGAACTAGTGGTGTGTCTCCAAAATAATAAGCTAGTTCTGCGGTAGACTTCGTGGGTGATGACACCAGCAGCCGCTTTGGTCATGTCGGCCGGTCAACGAGAAGCGTTGCAAGGCTTGTCGCGGTCGCAGACCGCGCCCCATCGGCAGGTTCAGCGGGCGAAGGCGCTGTTGCTGGCGGCTGATGGTGTGGCGAACACGAGGATCGCCGCGCAGGTAGGGGTTAAGCCGGCAACGGTTCGGGCGTGGCGGGCCCGGTTCGCCGAGGAGGGCTTGGCGAAGCTGGGAAAGGTCCGGGCTGGGCGTGGCCGCAAATCCACGATCCCGCAGGAGAAGATCGACGAGATCGTGTATCTGACAAGGCATTCCACGCCAGACGGCCAGACCCACTGGTCGTGCCGGACGATGGCCGCCAAGGCTGGGGTGTCCCCGGCGACCGTGCAGCGGGTGTGGGCCGCGCGCGGGCTCAAACCGCACCTGGTTGAGACGTTCAAACTGTCCAACGACCCGAAGTTCGAGGAGAAACTGATCGACGTGGTCGGTCTGTACCTCAATCCTCCGGAGAAAGCGATCGTGCTGTGCATGGACGAGAAGTCCTCGGTGCAGGCACTGGACCGCACCCAACCATCGCTGCCCATGAAGAAGGGGCGGGCGCAGACAATGACCCACGACTACAAGCGCCACGGCACCGCCACGTTGTTCGCGGCCCTGGACGTCCTGACCGGCAAAGTCATCGGGCAATGCCTGCCCCGGCACCGCCATACCGAGTTCCTGAAGTTCCTGCGCACCATCGACCAGGAAGTCCCCGACGAACTTGCGGTGCACCTGATCTGCGACAACTACGCCACCCACAAGCACGACAGCGTGCGGGCCTGGCTCGACAAACACCCCCGGTTCCGGCTGCACTTCACCCCGACCTCTTCGTCGTGGCTCAACCTGGTCGAACGCTGGTTTCGGGAACTGACCGACAAGGCGTTGCGCCGCGGCGTGTTCCACTCCGTACCCGACCTCATCGCCAAGATCGAGGACTACCTCGCCGCGCACAACAACGACCCCAAACCATTCATATGGACCGCCACCGCCAACGACATCCTCGCCAAGGTCGCCCGCGGACGCATCGCGCTCCAAGCAGTCAACCAATGACGAGACACACCACTAGTATGTCCAGTAAGCCCCGCATCTCGAAAGATCGCTAATGGCGATCGTTCTAAGCGTGGACCGCCACTTTCTCCTCTTCGGGTTCGGCGACCCGCGGCTTTCCATTACCGGATTCGGGATGGTGGGTTTCAGGGATTTGCTGGGCTACATAGCTGGCGACGGCGGCAGCGGTTGGGTAGTCGAAGATCAGGGTGGGTGGCAGGGTCAGCCCGGTGGCGGTTTTGAGGCGGTTGCGTAGTTCGACGGCAGTCAGCGAGTCGAAGCCAAGGTCTTGGAATTCGGCCTCGGGGTCGATGTCCTCGGGGGAAGGCCGGCCCAGCACCGCCGCGGCCTGCAAACACACCACCCCTACCAGTAGCTCGTGTTGTTCGTTGGCAGCCAGCCCGTGCAGGCGTTGGCCCAGCGCCGACTTCGATTGGGCGGCATCGCCGGTGTCCTCGATTTGGCGTCGCCGCGGGCGACGTGCGAGCCCGCTGAACAACGGTGGCAACCCGCCGCTCTGGGCCAGGGTGTCTAGTGCGCCCCGGTCCAGGCGGGTGGCCACCATGAGGGGGTGATTGATCGTTAGCGCGGCGTCAAGTAACTCCAGCGCCTGCTCGGGGTTCATCGGGGCCAGTCCGCTACGGCTCATCCGGGACAGATCGCGGCTGCTCAAATGAGCGGTCATGCCACCGGGCTGTTCCCACATCCCCCACGCCAGTGATATCCCGGCCAACCCCGCGGCCTGCCGGTGAGCGGCCAGCCCGTCGAGAAACGCGTTCGCCGCCGAGTAGTTACCCTGCCCCGGTGAGCCCACCGTGGCCGCTATCGAGGAACACAGCGCGAACATCGACAAATCCAGATTGCGGGTGGCCTCGTGCAGGTTCCACGCCGCATCCACTTTGGCCCGCAACACCGTATCGATCCGATCCGGTGTCATCGATGTGATCACCGTGTCGTCGAGCACCCCGGCGGCATGAATCACCCCGCGCACCGGCGGAAACTCCCGCGACAGCTGGGCAAACAACGCCTCCACCGCATCGCGGTCGGCCACGTCACAGGCCACCACCTGCACCCGGGCACCGGCCTGCGTCAACTCGGCGGCCAGCTCAGCGGCTCCCTCCGCGCGATCGCCCCGCCGACTGGCCAACACCAGATGACGCACTCCGTAGGCGTCGACCATGTGGCGGGCCAGCACAGCACCGACCGCCCCGGTGGCACCGGTAATCAACACCGTGCCCTCGGCAAGTCCGTCGGCCAGCGCCGAGGGCATGGTCAAGATCACTTTGCCGATATGGCGGGCCTGGCTGACGAACCGGAAGGCCGCCGTGGCGCAACGCACATCCCAGGTGGTGACCGGCAGCCGGTGCAACACCTGGTTATCGAACAGCTCCTTCATCTCGCCCAGCATCTCGTGCATGCGCACCGGGCCGGCCTCGGACAGGTCGAACGCCCGGTACCACACACCGGGATAGTTCGCGGCGATCGCCTGCGCGTCGCGGATATCGGTCTTGCCCATCTCGATAAAGCGCCCGCCGCGGACCAGTAAGCGCAGCGAGGCATCCACGAAATCACCGGCCAGCGAGTCGAGCACCACATCAACCCCGCGGCCCTCGGTGACCGCCAGGAACTTCGCCTCGAAATCCAGCGTCCGGGAGTCACCGATATGGTCGTCATCAAACCCCATGGCGCGCAACGTGTCCCACTTACCGCGGCTGGCGGTGACGAAGACTTCGACCCCCCAGTGGCGAGCCAGCTGCACCGCCGCCATGCCCACCCCACCGGTGCCGGCATGTATCAGCACCGATTCGCCCGCCTTGATGTCGGCCAAGTCCTTCAACCCGAACAAGGCCGTCAAGAACACCACCGGCACAGCGGCGGCCTGGGCAAACGACCAGCCGTGCGGCATCTGGGCAATCAGTTGCTGGTCCACGACCGCCAGTGGACCCGCGCCACCGAGGAATCCCATCACCTCGTCACCGACGGCCACACCGGTGACCTCGGGACCGGTCTCGATGACCACCCCGGCACCTTCTGCACCCAGCGGTGGGGCCTCGCCGGGATACATCCCCAATGCGGCCACCACGTCGCGGAAATTGACCCCGACCGCGGCCACCGCCACCCGCACCTGCCCCGCCTGCAGCGGTGCTTGTGCCTCCGTGCAGGGCTGGATCACCAGATCTTCCAACGTCCCGCCGCCACCGGCGGCCAAGCGCCACGCCGACTCCCCGGCCGGCAGCGCCAGCAGCGGCGGGGCCGGGGACAGCCGGGCGGCATGCACAGCGCCGGTGCGCACCAGCAGTTGGGGTTCCCCGACGCCGGCCAGCACCGCCGCATCCACCGCCGTATCGCTGTCGATCAACACGATTCGGCCGGGGTTTTCGGCCTGCGCCGAACGCACCAAACCCCACACCGCCGCGGCGGCCAGGTCGCTGACATCCTCACCGGGCAACCCCGCCCCGCCATGGGTCAGTACCACCAACGTGCCCGCCGGATCCCCGCCGAGCCAGGACTGCAATACCTCCAGGGCGGCGTGGGTGGCCGCATAAACCGAGTCCACCACGTCCTCACCGACCGACTCGTACTCCCACACCACCACACCGGGATCCTTGCCCCCTCCGGCGCAGAAGTCCGCCCAGGACACCGCCGCAGGCTCATCCGCCCTGTCAACGTTGTTGCTGCTCAACGATATTGGTGACCACAGCAGTTCCAGCGGCCCCTGATCGGGCGTACCGCCGGCCGCTGCCACCGCGGCGCGTAGCTGCTCGGCGCTCATCGCCCGGGTGACCAGCGCACCCACCGTCAGCACCGGCAATCCCGTGGCATCGGCCACCTCTATCGAGATCGCATCCGTCCCCGCCGAGGTGAAGCGGGCCCGCACCCGCCCCGCACCCCCGGCATGCAGCGACACCCCTCGCCAGCAGAACGGCAGCTTCGTCTCGGCAGTCTCGATGGCCAGTCCCAGGGCATGCAGCACCGCATCCAGCACCGCCGGATGCATCCCCACCCCGTCGACCGCCACGCCGGTGGGCGCGGCCACCTCGGCGAAAAGCTCAGACTCGCGCCGCCATATCCCCACCAACCCCTGAAACGCCGGGCCGTAGGCATAACCGCGCTCGGCCAGCCGCGCATAGCCATCGGAGATGTCGACACTCACCGCACCCTCGGGCGGCCATACCGACAGGTCCGCCGAGACCTCCGCGGCCTCGACGCCAAGCGTGCCCTCGGCATTCAGCAGCCAGCCCCCGTCGGACTGGTCAGCCCGGGAATACACCGACACCGCCCGGCGCCCCGAATCCCCAGGGGCCCCGACCACCACCTGCACCTGCACCGCCACACCCGGGTGCATCACCAGCGGCGCGGCCAGGACCAACTCCTCGATGACCGCGCACCCGGCCTCGTCACCGGCGCGGATGACCAACTCCACAAAACCCGCCCCGGGAAACAGCACCACCCCGCCGACCACGTGATCGGCCAGCCACGGCTGATCCGCCAGCGACAACCGGCCGGTCAACACCACCTCGCCAGAATCGGGCCGCTCGACCACCGCACCCAACAGCGCATGCTCGGTCCCGCCCAGACCCAAACCGGCCGCATCGGCGGGCCCATCCGCGCCCGCCGTCTCCCAAAACCGCCGTCGCTGAAACGCATAGGTGGGCAACTCCACCCGCCGCCCACCCGAGCCGGCAAACACCGCCGGCCAATCGACCGGCACACCGGTGGTGAACAACTGACCAGACCCACCCAGCACCGAGGCCACCTCCGGGCGGTCTTTACCCAGCATCGACACCACCACCGCCTCAGCCGGGGCCAACGACTGCTCGATGGAGCCCGTCAAACCACTACCGGGACCGGCCTCGATGAAATGGGTCGCCCCAAGCGCCTGCAAATGACGCACACTGTCGGCAAAACGCACCGGCCGGCGAACATGATTGACCCAGTACTGCGCCGACCCGAAATCACCATCGGCGCCGGCCAATTCGCCCGTCACGTTCGATACCAGCCCGATCTGCGGCTCGCGCGCCTCAACCCGGGCCGCGACCCGCGCGAACTCCTCGAGCATCGGCTCCATCAACGGCGAATGAAACGCATGCGAGACCGCCAACCGGTGCACCCGCCGACCCTGCTCGGCGAACCGATCCGCAATCGCGCTCACCGCGGCCTGCGCACCAGAGATCACCACCGATTCGGGCGCATTGATCGCCGCGATCCCCACGCCCTCACCCAGCAACGGCAACACCTCGTCTTCACCGGCGCCCACCGCCACCATCGCCCCACCCGCCGGCAGCGCCTGCATCAACCGGCCCCGCGCGACCACCAACATCGCCGCGTCCGCCAACGTCAACACCCCGGCCACGCACGCCGCCGACAACTCCCCCACCGAGTGGCCCATGACGAAATCCGGCTGCACACCCCAGCGCCGCAACACCGCGAACAACGCCACCTCGACCGCGAACAGCGCCGGCTGAGCAAACTCGGTGTTATCCAACAGATCGCCATCAGCACCCCAAACAACCTCGCGCAGCGGCAACCGCAGATGGCGATCCAACTCATCGACCACCGCATCAAACGCCTCAGCAAACACCGGCAACAGGCCGTACAACTCGCGGCCCATCCCGATGCGCTGCGAGCCCTGCCCGGGAAACACCACCACGGTCTTCCCCACCCACCCCGCTTGACCCATCACCACACCCGCGCCCGGCTCACCGCCGGCCAGCGTCGCCAGCCCCGCGATCAACGCCTGCCGGTCGGCGCCCACCACCACCGCTCGATGCTCAAACAAGGACCGACCCGCCAACGAGCACCCCACATCGACCGGATCCAACCCCAGCTCAGCCTGCACGTGGGCCAACAATCGGCCCGCCTGCGCGGTCAACGCCTCAGCCGTTTTCCCCGAAACCACCCACGGCACCACCGACAACCCCGACTCGCCCCCGGCGCTTTCGCTCACCTCAGCCGGGGCCTGTTCCAAGATCACATGCGCGTTGGTGCCGCTGATCCCAAACGAGGACACCCCCGCCCGGCGCGGACGCCCATCGGCCGGCCAATCCCGAGCCTCGGTCAACACCGACACCGCGCCGCTGGCCCAATCCACCCGCGGGGAAGGCACATCCACATGCAGCGTCGCCGGCATCACCCCATGCCGCATCGCCTGCACCATCTTGATCACCCCGGCCACCCCCGCCGCGGCCTGGGTATGACCCATATTCGATTTGATCGAACCCACCCACAATGGCCGCCCCGACGGACGGTCTTGCCCATAAGTGGCCAACAACGCCTGCGCTTCAATGGGATCACCCAACGTGGTGGCGGTCCCGTGTGCCTCCACCACGTCCACATCGGCCGCGGTCAACCCCGCACTGGCCAACGCGGCCCGAATCACCCGCCGCTGGGCTTGCCCGCTGGGCGCGGTCAACCCGTTAGACGCACCATCCTGATTGACCGCGCTACCACGCACCACCGCCAACACCGAATGCCCCAGCCGCCGCGCATCCGATAGCCGCTCGAGCACCACCACCCCGGCACCCTCACCCCACCCGGTCCCGTCGGCCGCTCCCGCAAACGCCTTACAACGCCCATCAGCAGCCAACCCCCGCTGCCGACTGAACCCAACAAAAATCGACGGCATCCCCATCACCGTCACCCCACCGGCCAACGCCAAATCGCACTCGCCCGACCGCAACGACGCCATCGCCCAATGGATCGCTACCAACGACGACGAACACGCCGTATCCACCGACACCGCCGGGCCCTCCAGCCCCAACACATAGGCCACCCGCCCAGAGGCCACGCTCACCGCCGTGCCGGTCAACCCATACCCCTGCAGGCACCCGGTCCCCTTGCCGCCATAACTCGGCGCGAAAATCCCGGTAAACACCCCAGTCGCGGACCCCCGCAACGACAACGGGTCAATCCCCGCGTGCTCCAACGCCTCCCACGAAACCTCCAACATCAACCGCTGCTGAGGATCCATCGCCAACACCTCACCAGGGGCGATGCCAAAGAACCCGGCGTCAAAGCCGGCCGCGTCGTCTAAAAACCCACCCCATCGCGTGTAGGTCTTGCCCTCCGCGTCGGGATCTGGATCAAACAACCCCTCCACATCCCAACCCCGGTCCGTCGGAAACTCCGACACCAGATCCCGACCCTCCGAAACGGCATCCCACAGCTCCTCCGGACCATCCGCGCCGCCCGGAAACCGACACCCGATCCCCACCACCGCCACCGGCTCTGTCGCGCGTTGTTCATATTCCCGCAGCCGTGCGCGTGCCTCATCGAGCTCGACAGCAACCTTTTTTATATAGCGGACGAGCTTTTCGCTCTGCTGGTCGGCGCCTTCAACGCTCGTAGTCATAGTCAGTTGCTCCTCTTCATTACCCGCCAAATTCGGAATCGATTAGCTGGAAAATTTCGTCAGGAGTCGAGGCAGCCCGGATCCGCTTGCCCAAGCGATCCTCGCCGTCGGTGATGATGCCGACGAGGGCACGCAAACGATCTGCCACCCGCTGCTTCTCGCTGTCCCCGATCGCCGCCACCATCTCTTCGACCTTCTTCAACTCCTCGTCGAGTGGTGACTGGCCGTTGGCGCCGATATTCGCGGGAAGGGGCAACGCCGCCTGCCTGTCCCCTCCGGACAGTTCAGCCTCCAAATACTGAGCTAATCCTGATATCGAGCCGTAATCCCACCCGACCGTGTCAGGCAGCCGCAGGCCCGTCACTGCTGCCAATCGATTACAGAGTTCAACTGTCATTTGCGAGTCAAAACCCAGCTCCGAGAAGGCGAGATCCCGATTTACCGACCGGGGATCCGGCTCACCCAACATCCTCGCGGCCTCTGCGCAAACTGCCTCGACCACCAGCCGGTGACGTTCTTGCTGCAAAGCGGCCAGCCGCTCCTTGAGTATCACCTCGCCGCCGTTTCCACCAACAAGCTGCGTGTCCTCTGCCGGTCGGCGATCAAGCTGCGCCGCCGCGTCAGACCCAGGCTCAATCAAGATCATGGGAAGTTCCCAAATCGGTTTCGTTGGACTCTCCATGCGAAGCGCGCCACGCACTAATTTCCCGTTCGCGGTTCGAGGGAGTCGCTCAACAATGGCAAACCTGTGCGGAACCTTGAACGCAGACAGTCGGCTAAGCAATCGCCGGTGGATGTCTCGCAGCACCGATTCATCGATGAATGCACCGATCGTCGGGACCAGAAACGCCTGCAGCGTCGACGCGCCTGTGGACTCCCTTACTCCGACAACCGCGGCCTCAGCCACCGCGTCGTCTTCAATAATGATTCGCTCGATCTCCCGCGGATTGACGTTGACCCCTCCGACAATTTCTGTGTCATCCGCGCGGCAATGGTACGTAACCCACCCCTCACCGTCGATGCACACCCTATCCTGTGTGTCGAGCCAACCCTCATTTCCCGGGAGCGGATCAGGCCAATTCCAATAGCCCGGTGCGATCGATGATCCGCGGACCCATAGGTTCCCCTCAACCCCAGGTCCAGCGGTCGTGCCATCCGGCGCCACAACGCGGATTTCATAGGGCGGAAGAACCTTTCCCAGAGCCCCCAGACGCCATTCGTCGATACCATTCGATACGAATGTCTGCCCCACCTCGGTAGATCCAATTCCGTCAAGGATGGGGATGCCGCCAAAAAACTCCATGAGCCGCTCGGCGAGACCGATCTCAAGCGCCTCTCCCGCTGATACCACACATCGGAGTGAACGGAACGAATCAGGAGAGCATGTGTCGACAACTCTGGCGAAGAAAGTTGGCACACCGTAAAGCACCGATGGCTCAAATCTCGCACTTAGCGTGGCTGCTACTTCCGGACTTACCGGCAACGGATTGATGACCGCGGAACCGCCTGTCGCGAGTGGAAACCAGACCGAATTACCTAGCCCATAGGCAAAATACATGCGCGCGCTACATAGCCCGATGTCTTGGGGAGTGAGCCGCAGCGCTTTATTACACATAGCGTCAACGAACGTCAACGGGTCGGCGTGGCGATGGATCGCCGCTTTCGGCGGACCCGTAGTACCAGACGTGTAAGTAGCGTAGGCAAGAGCGTCACTACCCACCGGTTCGTAGTCTCCCGGCCCGACTCGAGTCGCATCGGCCAAGAGCTCTGCGGCTTCCACAACGCCCGACGGCTGGAACCGATCGCGGAGAGCACCAGATGTGACGACAAGCGCTGGCTCCGTGTCGCGCTCCTGAAACGCGTGGTCTTCGCGGTGGAGCTCCGGATTCGCCAGGAACGCTATAATTCCACGCGCCAGGCACGCCAGCAATAGCTGCACTAGGTCCGGCGAATCCGGGAGACATAACAGGACGCGATCTCCTCTGGAAAGGCCGCGGTTTTTGAGCACTTCCCCAAGACGTGCGCCACCATCATGGATTTGGCCATGCGTCACTACGCCTGCTATGCGCCGGACGTAGGCGGGCTTGTCGTACCATCCCGCTTCCGATGCCCGCTGAGCGAGTAGTCCCGCTAGATTCTCATTCCGCATGATTAAATGGCCACCCTCGCGCACCGCTGTAACGTGCTCCGTCGATACGAGGCCGCGACATGACATTGTCAGCGCCAAGGACTGCTGGGGATTCGATCATGATGTACAAATCGATCTCCACTCCTCATGTCGATGTCGTTTGAATGTTGGCGACGATCGGGTTCTTCACTCAGACCATCTTCGAATACACTTTGAAGAAAATACTCGGTAATAATAAGGGCCGGTTGGGCTTCGGCAATGATGCGATACCGGCGGGCGACGGTTCCCGTTCGCGAATTCCGATATCCGTCAAGCGCGAGCCAACTCGGCAACTTTCCCGTCCAGACTTTAGCCTCCTCTTTGAAGGTCTCAATACGACTGGCCGCCATAACCTCACCAATAGGACGATCCGTCTCTACCAAGCTTGTCGTGATTGCGGGGGGTAACAGATCAATGGCAATCAACGACTCTGCAGCTACGAATGGGTGCCCCGAACGCCGACCCTTAAGCAAGATATTACGCTGGAGAACCCGACCGACCGCTAAATGGTCAAATTCGGGTACTTTCGGCGTGACGTCGTGAATCTGTTGGTTGATAATCTGTACGACGATCTCATCGTTAGCAAGCACGCTGAGAATCCGAGTAAGGGTCCCGTTGGTTGCTATAAGTATCCGAAGGTCGCGATTGAGCTTTCGGATTTCTTCACTAGACAGAACGCACTCGGTCATATCTCATCCCTCGGGTAAGTACGCCAAATCCAGTTGTGGCGCAGGCCCGGGGAGGTTCCGCAATCCTGGTCGCCGCAAGTTAACATCGCAACGTCCGCGTTGACTCATCAAAAATGCGCGCGCAGCCCTCTTCGTTGCCTCAGCTGAGAACGCACGCGCTAGGCGCGCCTGCCGGCGGTGCAGCTCGGACAGTTCTCCCCAGAGCACCACGGCTTCAAGGGATCCCACTCCAAGATCGTTCGGGGACAGATCGAGGTCGATCTCCTCAGGAGCACAGCCGATATTCGCTACCGGGTCGTTGACCACCTGGTGTCGGAGTTCGGCTTCGTAGTGGAGGTCCGCCGTCATGCCAGAACGTCCAAACGGGTGAATTCGTGGTTTAGGTAACGCTCCACGCAGGCTGAACGTCGAACCTTACCGCTGGTGGTGACCGGAATCGAGCCCGGCGCCACCATAACGACATCCGAGACGCGCAGACAGTGTGATCTGGATATCGCGGAGGTGACTTCACGTTTGACGGTGCGGAGCTTATGCATTGCCTCCTCATCTGTATGACCCCGCTTCATGAGTTCGATGATGGTGACAAGCTGCTCAGTGCGGTTATCCGGCACAGCTATCGCCACGACCCGGCCGCCGGTGATTTCCTGAATCGTCGCCTCGATGTCGTCCGGATAGTGATTGGACCCGTCCACGACCAAGAGATCCTTGATGCGGCCCGTGATGAACAGTTCGCCCTCGAAAATCACGCCGAGGTCTCCGGTCCGCAGCCACGGACCTTCTGGTGTGCCGGGCGAGGGACTGACAAGCTTTGCACCGAATGTCTGCTCGGTGAGTTGGGGGTTCCGCCAGTAGCCCATGGCGACGTTGTCCCCCTGCACCCAGATTTCACCGATCGCTCCCGCCGGATTCTCCATCCTGGTACCGGGGTCGACGATTCGCACTGTTGATGCCTGCGGCGCGCCGTAACTGACCAGCTTGGCGCCGTCGCTCGCTTCGCTCGCGCAGCGCTTCGCCTGACCGGCCGACAAGTGCTGGTAGTCAAAACAGACACTCTTCGGTGGGCGTCCTGGTCCGGCGGTAGCCACGTACAGCGTCGCCTCCGCCAGCCCGTATGACGGTCGGATTGCCGTCTCGCTGAGGTTGAAGCGGGCGAACCGGTCGGTGAAACGCTTGACCGTCGCAGCGTTTACGCGTTCGGCACCAGTGGCGATCGCCCGCACGTGCCCGAGATCAAGTCCGGCCATATCGTCATCCGATGTTCTGCGCACTGCCAGTTCGAAACCGAAATTCGGTGCACTGGAAATCTGTCCACGATGTTTGCCCAGCAAATGCATCCAGCGGGCCGGCCGTTGCAAAAATGCCATCGGGCTCAGCAACACTGCGGTGCCTGCACCGATGATCGGGAGTAGGACGCCCATTATCAACCCCATGTCGTGATAGAACGGCAGCCACGACACACCAATTGATGGAACGCTTTCCGAATCCCCGAGGTAATCGGACAATATCTGTACGCAGTTGGTGATGACGTTCTTGTGCGAGACGACAACACCAGCCGGCGAGCGGGTCGACCCCGATGTGTACTGGAGATATGCCGTGCTCGGATGCGCATATGGAGCCGCATCGAGCTCTCGCGGGGAGTCCAGGTCCAGCGAGTCCACCGCCACGACGATCGGTGCAGGGCCCTGCGCGGCGCGCGCATGCGGCGCATATTTTGTGACCTGGTCGATGACCGACAAGCTCGTAAGGATGACGGTCGGCAATGAATCCCGCAATGCTGCGGAAATTCGTTCGCCGTGAATGCCGAATTGAGGCATTGGAAGAGGAACAGCGATGAGACCGGCCTGTAGCACGCCCAGGAAGGCAATGATGTATTCAAGCCCCTGAGGGGCTAATATCGCGACCCGATCGCCGCTCGACCCGCAGATCCTGAGCTCCTCTGCCACGATCATCGCTCGCCGGTAGACCTGCCACCACGTGAGGGTTTCCGTAAAACCAGTCGGATCTGTCTCATAGTCGATGAACTTATACGCCGCGCGATTGGGGTACTGGCTGGCTACCTTGCGCAGCAGATCGGTAAGTGACGACTCACTCACCGCGAATCGCGTTGCGAACCCGTTCGGCGGTGGTGCGGCTTGCCCACCCGTTCCCGGCGTCGGTCGATCGCCACCTGGACTAAGGCGCACCGACCCAGCGCTCACGTTCATCACCGCTCCCTCCAGCCCGGCAATGGTAGTGAGACTAGCGTCTATTGGACGGCCGTGTAGCAAAATCAGCGGATGGTCGGACCCTACCTTCACCGGGCGGGACAACGTGGGGGCCTATACCGGGTAAGAGGTAGCTGGCGCAGGATCACGTTCGACGTTGCGGCGGGCCAGGTAGGCGCTTTACCCTGGCGCTCAGGCTGTTACACCGCCCCGGCGAAAACAGCGCTGACTGTCACTAGGCTGTCGAATTAGCTGATCGCGTGATTAACACGGCATGAAATGTTTGTCGCGACGGCATGACATCGGCGGGGCTAGGCCTCGATGCCAGCGGTGTCGGAGGCCAGCAACGGCCGCGGTCAACGAGATCGGGCGCCGGCCAGCTTGGTATTTATCGATGACCCATCCGACGGCTTCACCGATGCGGCCGGCACTTGTCACCCCAACCGCCGCAACTTCGGGCTAATACGGAAGATTCCCGGTGCGGTCGGTCGCCGGAAACGACGAAATGTCATCTCGGGCGAGTTCGAGCACGTGAATTTCGCCTGTAGTGCCGTCGACCTCGACAAGCGCTCCCGACGGCAAAGACCGGGTGGCGCCCTGAGCGTCCACCACACACGGGAACCCGAACTCGCGGGCCACCACGGCCGCGTGTGACATCGGACCACCCAGCTCGGTCACCACAGCCGCGGCGTAGCAGAAAGCGGCGGTGTACCCGACGTCGGTGACCTCCGCGACAAGAATCTCGCCGGGCTGCAGGTCGTCGATGGTCTCGGGCCGCACGATCCGCACCCGGCCGCGTACCCGTCCTCCGCAGACGCCGACTCCGTGCAGGGTGTCCCCGCTGGCCAGCGCAGGTGACGACGCGGTTGACGGCCGCCAGCTCCCACTGAACACCGTCGGCGGAACGACACCGGCCAGCTTCCGTTGTTCTGCTCGGCGCCGCGCCACCAGTCCCGACACGTCTGCCGGGAGTGCATCGAGTTCATCGACCAAGAGGTAGAACACGTCATCGGCGCTGTCGAAGACACCGGCATCGGTCAACCGGCGCCCGTATTCCCGCAGCAGGCCGCGCAGCACCCAGTTGGCGCGCACCATTTTGTCACGACGGACTTCACGGTCGCGCAGTTGGCGCACTGCCAGAGCTGCAACAGGCTTGGCACGCAACGGAATTGGTTGGCGCTGGGGCTGAGGCGTCCGAGGCGCGTTGATCGCTCTGGCCACCATCCGTACCAGCAACTCTGGATCCTCGGCGTAGCTGATCGAGAGCATCTCGAGCTCGGCTGGGCCACGGTGCCCGATGAGCGCGAGCTCGGCCAGCACTGCGGCGTGAAACTCGGGTGCCTCGGCGGCCAGCGCGCCGAGGCGTTCGCCGGGTTGGGCAAGCAGGCGAGTGACGTTCGGGTCGCGTCGGGCGGCGACCACCAGCCGCTGCATCGCCTCCACCGATCGTGCGCTGACCAATTCGGGCCCAGCCGGTGGTGCGGTGTCTCTTCCGCACAAGCCGCGCAACAACACGTTGAATGCAGCGCACAGCATGAACGACCCCGACGCCAGCACCCACGCGTGCACGACGTGGTCGCGTGCCAACAGGATCAGGCTGAGTAGCCGGCGATCATCGAGTTGGATGAGGTCGCCGCCGGCCAGCCGCTCCAGGCGATCAATATCGGCGATGAAGTCGTGGGTGTCGCGCGGCGAACCGGAGCTCAGGCCCACCAAGTTGACGCCGAATACCCCGATGTTGCGGACGGTGCGCAGTTGCCTTCGCGCCCAACTTGATTCTGCCGGTGGACGCTCCTTACCGAAGATCGGCAGGGAGGCCATGCTGGGACCGAAGTAACCGCTATTGCTGACAATCGTCGCAGGCTTGGCGAAAGGCACGGTTTCGGCCATGAAATGCGCCGACGTGATCCCGCCATACAGCCGGTGAGCGAACACCGCAACGGTTCGCATCGCGATTTCACGCTGGATTATCCCGCCTGGGCGCAGCCGCTCGGCGATGGCGACGCCGCCGGCGCGCACGCCGCGCACGGTTACCGACGCCGATGACGGCGAGAAGGGGCCCGGTAGCGCCTCCGATAAATTTGTGGCCAGGTAGGTCGGGAAACGGGGATCGATCGGAGTGTCGAATTCGCCGTTAAGTCCCTCTGGGCCAGCCAATCTGGGTACCACTGCGTCCTCAGCGGGTGCATCGACGGCTGGCAAATCCTGGATAGCAGCCAGCCGCCACGGCAGCGAGACCACCCGCCTGCCCAATGTGACGCGGCCGCGCACCGCAAGTGCGAAATCCTCGATACATTCGTCGGAGTTCCACGCCGGCACAAATCCCCACTCGTCGCTTAGCCGTGAGGTATCCATCAGCGGACCGCTCTGCACCAGTTCCAGTTCGCCGAACGCACTCAGGCCGCGTCGCCGCAGCGCTGCAAACGGGCCACCCAGCCGCACGATCCGGCGCCCAAGAACAGCAGCGATCTGACGAAATGTCGGCGTACCCGCAGCAGCGAGATTGACTGGGCCGCTCTCGATTCCGGAGTCCAGGATCGCACGGGTAAATAACCGAAGCACGTCGTCGAGGTGGACGACTTGCATGCGGCGATCGGCAGACCCGTCGGGGAATGCCGGCAACGCCAGCACCCGGCGCACCCAGTTGTCGATGTTGCGGCCGACGATGAGCGCGGAGCGGATCGCGACCCATTCCACACCCGATGCGGCCAGCATGTCTTCGACGCGGGCCTTGTGCAAGCCGTCGGCCAATACTGGCGTGATGGCCTCGCCCTCGGCTTTCGCACCGTCTCCCCGGCCGTAGACGTGTGCCGACGAAGCAAAAACGATGCGCCTGGCTCCGGTCTCGGCCATTGCTTCAAGAACGTTGAGCGTGCCCCCGATATTGACCTCGTGGCTGATCCGCTCGTCGGGGCCAGGGCTCTTCGCCCATGCGCAATGCGCGACGACATCCGCGCCGGCGACAGCACGCTTGACCGCGGCGGCGTCCCGGATGTCTGCTGCAACGAAACTAGCCGCGCTCGACCAGCTTTCGGGCCGATGTCGGGCAATCCCTGCGACATCGTGGCCCTGACTGAGCAATCGGGCGGCGAGGCCACGGCCGAGTACACCACTGGCCCCGGTGACCGCGATCCTCACTGACTACCCTCACTCATGCGCGCCGCTCTCCCCCGCAAGCGGGAGGTGCCCCCACCTCATCGCTGCGCTCTGCATCGTCGCCGGCGCGGCTCATGGCTACTCGTCGTCATCCATCAGCGCCGCGTTGACCAGGTCGTCGAGGTCCATGTCCGCGATGTCCTTTTCCGCGGTCACCGCGGGGGCCGCCGCATGACCGCTGCTGTCGGCTTCATTTGCCAACGCGAGCAGCAGGTCCAAGACTCCCGCCTGGCGAAGGCGCTTGACCGGAATAGATCCCACAACGCGCTGGATTTCGGCTTCTCCGGGCGCGGCAACCGGAGTCTGTTGCTCCGATGTGCCGACGAGTTCTCGGTGCATATAACCAGCCAGCGCGGCGGAGTTCGGGTAGTCGAAGATCAGCGTGGGTGAAAGCGCCAGGCCGGTCGCGGATTTGAGCCGGTTGCGCATCTCGACAGCGGTCAACGAGTCGAAGCCCAGCTCCTGGAACGCTCGATCCGGATCGATGGCCTCAGGGCTGGAGTTGCCCAGCACGGTAGCGATGTTGGACCGCACCAAATCCAGCAGGACCGCGTGTTGCTCGTCCTCCGGCAACCCTTCGAGACGCTGCAGCAGAGCCGATTTCGATTTCGCCGCGGCCAGCGAATCATCAACCTGACGCCGGGTCGGTATGTTGATCAGATCAACGAACATCGGCGGCAACGTTCCGTCATCGAACTTGACCCGCAGTGCCGCAAGGTCGATGTGGGCAGGCAACAGGAACGGCTCGTCGACAATCAGGGCGGTGTCCATCAAGTCCAGCGCCTCATCGGAGGACATCGCGACAATCCCGTCGCGGCCGAACCGGGCACGATCGGCGGCGCCGAGTGCACCGGTCATGGCGCTGGCCTGATCCCACAACCCCCAGGCCAAAGACATCGCCGGCAACCCCTGAGCGCGCCGGTAGACGGCCAACCCGTCGAGGAATGAGTTGGCCGCTGCGTAGTTGGCCTGACCCGACGCTCCCGCCAACCCCGCCATCGACGAAAACATGACAAAAGCCGACACATCGAGGTCGCGGGTCAGTTCGTGCAGGTTCCACGCCGCATTCACCTTCGCGCGCAACACCGCGTCAACCCGATCCGGGGTCAGCGACGAAATCACGGCATCATCGAGCGCCCCGGCCGCGTGAATCACCCCCGACAAGGGTTGCTGCACCGGGATGTCGGCGATCACCTTGGCCAACGCCTCGCGGTCAGCCGCATCACAGGCAACCACTTGCACGTGGGCACCGGTCGCGCCCAACTCGGTCACCAACTCCGCAGCCCCAGGCGCATCCAGACCACGCCGGCTCACCAACACCAAGTTCTGCGCGCCGTGCCGGGACACCACGTGCCGGGCCAACGCAGAACCCGCCATCCCGGTCCCACCGGTGATCAACACCGTGCCCGCCAACCAGGCATCCGGCAGGGTCATCACCACCTTGCCCACATGGCGGGCCTGACTCAAATACCGCAACGCCGCTGGCGCGCGTCGCACATCGAACCTGGTCACCGGCAACGGCCGTAGCACGTCGTCGCCGAACAACCCGGCCAGCTCGTCGAGCATCTGCTGGATGCGCTCCGGTCCCGCTTCGAAGAGATCAAAGGCGCGGTAGCGCACCCCGGGGTGTTCTTCGGCGATCACGCCGGAGTCGCGGATGTCGGTCTTGCCCATCTCCAAGAACACCCCACCGGCGGCCACCAGCCGCAGCGAAGCATCCACGAAGTCACCGGCCAGCGAGTCCAGCACCACATCCATGCCACGCCCGCCGGTGACCGCCCGGAACTTGTCCTCGAACTCCAGACTGCGTGAATCAGAAATGTGATCGTCGTCAAAGCCCATGGCCCGCAAGGTGCTCCACTTGCCGCGGCTAGCGGTTGCGAATACTTCCAAGCCCAAATGCCGGGCCAACTGCACCGCAGCCATCCCCACGCCGCCGGCGGCGGCATGCACCAAGACCCGCTGGCCCGGCTTGACACGTGCCAGGTCTACCAGCGCGTAGAAGGCGGTGGCGAAGACCACCGTGGCGGTCGCGGCGGCGGTGTGCGACCATCCGGCCGGCATCTTGACCAGCAGCCGCTGGTCAGTTGTGGCGATCGTTCCGGTGCCGTCGGGGAACAGGCCCATGACGCGGTCGCCAATCGCGAACCGGCCATCTTCCGAGGAGGTTTCGATGATGACGCCGGAGGCCTCGATACCCATCACCGCGTCGGCATCGGGATAGAGGCCCAACGCGATCATCACGTCGCGGAAGTTGGCGGCGATGGCCGACAGCGCTACCCGAACCTGCCCGGGCAACAGTGGCGCGTCGGCGTCGGGGATTCGTTCCAACCGCAGATTCTCAAAGGTGCCGTAGCTGCTCATACCCAGCCGCCACGGCCCATCAACCGGCGGCACCAAAAGACCGCCCACCGCGCGACTGCCATGCACCCGCGCGGTGTATACCGTTGCGCCGCGCAGCAACACCTGCGGCTCGCCGGCCGCCAATACCACGGCCACCGCCTCATCATCCAGTGGCCCCTCAGCGTCGACGAGCACGATCCGGCCGGGGTGCTCGGTTTGCGCCGACCGCACCAGGCCCCACACCGCCGCGCCCGCCAAATCGGTGACATCCTCGCCCGGCAACGCCATCGCGCCACGGGTCGCCACGACCAGCGTGCCTGCTGCTTCGCGGGCCAACCACGACTGCAGCACCGGCAGCACCGCGCGCGTGGCCGCGTATACCTCGCCCACGACGTCATCGCCCACCGGCGCCGACTCGAACACCACCGCCGCGGCGTCGTCCAACTCCGTTGTTCCCCAGGCGCACACCGATACCGGTTGCACCGAGGTTGACCGCTGCGCGGACCAGACGACCTCGAAGAGCCGGTCTGGTCCCGAGTTCGAGACTGCGGCCAGCAATTGCTGATCGGTCACGGGCCGGGCCACCATCGAGGCCACCGAGAGCACCGGCAGCCCCAGTCCGTCCGCGAGCTCGATCGACACCGCCGATTCGCCCACCGGCACGATCCGCGCCCGTACCGCCGCCGCACCCGCGGCATGCAAAGACACCTGTTGCCACGAGAACGGCACCAACATTGAACCTTCGGCAAGCTCGCCGCTATCGGACGCCAAGATCACCGCGTGCAAGGCGGCGTCGAGCATCACGGGGTGCACGCCGAACCCCGCCACGGATACCCCGGCGTCCGCGGGCAGCGTCACCTCGGCGAACACCTCATCGCCGCGACGCCACATCGAGGTCAGGCCGCGGAACGCGGGCCCGTATCCGTACCCGCGCTCGGCCAGCCGCTCATAGCCATCGCCGACGTCCACCGGGACCGCACCGACCGGTGGCCATACCGACAGGTCCGCGCTCGGCTGCAGCGATGCTGCACGCAACACGCCCTCGGCGTGCAGCGACCAACCGGATCCTGCCTCGGCGCGTGAGAAGACGGACACGGCACGGGCACCCGATTCTCCCCCGCAAGCGGGTGGTACCCCCACGGGGCCGCCAACCACCACCTGCACTGCGACCGATCCGGCGGCCGGCAATACCAGGGGCGCCGCGAGATTCAGCTCGTCGACGACTCCGCAGCCCACCTCATCGCCAGCACGGATCGCCAACTCCACAAATCCCGCGCCAGGGAATAGCACGACGCCACCAACAGCGTGATCGGCCAACCAGCCCTGCGTGCCGGGCGACAACCGGCCCGTCAGCACCACCCCGCCCGAGGCCGGCAGCTCCACCACCGCGCCCAGCAATGCGTGTTCGCTGGCCGCCAGCCCCAGTCCGGCGGCATCAACCGCGGCGCCGTCGGCGGAGAGCCAAAACCGCCGCCGCTCAAAGGCATAGGTGGGTAGCTCCACGAAGTTAGCCTTGCCGATTGCGCCGCGCCAGTCCACGTCCATTCCGGCGACAAACCCTTGCGCGACCGCGTTTGTAAGGGTTGCGGGCTCCGGGCGGTCCTTACGCAGCGCGGACATCGCGATCACCGGTGCATCGGGGAGCAATTCTTCGATCGATGCCGTCAGGCCGCTGCTGGGCCCGACTTCGAGGAAACGGTTTCCGCCGGCCGAGTGTACGAAGCGCACACTGTCGGCGAATCGCACCGCCTCGCGGACATGCCGCTTCCAGTAAGCCACCGATGCGAAGTCGTCCCCCGCCGGCTGCCCGGTCAGGTTAGACACGATCGGGATGGTGGGCTTGCCGATCGCGAGTCCGGCGGCGACCGTTCCGAACTCGTCGATCATCGGATCCATCAACGGCGAATGGAACGCATGCGAGACAGCCAATTGGTGCACGCGACGGCCGTCGGCGCGAAGTTGGGCCGCGATCGCGGTCACCTGGTCTTCGGCGCCCGAAATGACCACCGAGGCCGGACCGTTGATTGCAGCGATGCCGACCTCTGGGGCCAGCAACGGACGCACTTCCTCTTCGGTCGCCTGCACGGCGATCATCGCCCCGCCCGCCGGCAGGGCCTGCATGAAACGGCCGCGGGCGGCTACCAATACCGCGGCGTTCTCCAGCGACAAGACGCCAGCGACGTGTGCGGCGGACAACTCGCCGATCGAGTGGCCCATCACGAAGTCGGGGTGTACACCCCAGGATTCGAGTAACCGGAATAACGCAACTTCCACCGCGAACAATGCGGGCTGCGCGAATTCGGTGGTGTTCAAGAGGTTTTCGTCGTGGCCCCACATGACTTCGCGCAACGGCCGCAGCAAGTGCCGATCCAGTTCACCCACGACGGCGTTGAACGCCTCGGCGAACACCGGGTATGCGGCATGCAATCCCATTCCCATGCCGAGTATTTGGGAGCCCTGGCCGGGGAAGACGAAGACGGTCTTGCCGCCGGACGTTGCCGTGCCCCGTACGACCGATACGACTTGACCGGTGGTCAACTCGTCGAGGCCGGCCAGCAACTGGTCGCGATCACCACCGACAACGACGGCCCGATGCTCAAAGTTTGTCCGGCCCGCCAACGACCAGGCCACATCGGCGACGTCAAGCTCATCGCGATCGCGTACCTGCTCGGCCAGCCGAGCGGCCTGAGACCCTAACGCGACTGCCGACTTCGCCGAGATCACCCACGGCACCATCGGCAGTTTGGGGCGTTCCACGACACGCGCGGACTCGACGGGTGCAGCCTCGACGATCACGTGCGCGTTGGTACCGCTGATACCGAATGACGACACGCCGGCTCGGCGCGTGCGACCAGCCGGCCACGGCTGCGCCTCGGTCAGCAACGACACCGATCCCGCCGACCAGTCCACGTGTGGGCTGGGCTCGTCGACGTGCAGCGTTGCCGGCAGCAGCTCGTGACGCATCGCCAACACCATCTTGATCACGCCGGCCACCCCGGCGGCGGCCTGCGTGTGGCCCATATTCGACTTGATCGAGCCCAACCACAGCGGCTCGGTGCGGTTCTGCCCGTAGCTTGCCAACAACGCTTGGGCCTCAATGGGATCGCCCAACGTGGTGCCCGTGCCGTGGCCTTCCACCACGTCAACCTCGGCTGCGGACAAACCGGCATTGGCCAACGCGGCGCGCACCACCCGCTGCTGGGACGGGCCGTTGGGCGCGGTCAACCCATTGGAGGCGCCGTCCTGATTGATTGCCGAGCCCCGTACCACCGCCAGCACCGGATGCCCCAGCCGCTGTGCATCCGACAACCGCTCCACGACGAGCATGCCGCCGCCTTCGGAGAATCCGGTGCCGTCGGCGGCCCCCGCGTAGGCCTTGCACCGGCCATCCGCGGACAACCCGCGCATGCGACTGAACTCCACAAAGATGTCGGGTGTGGCGTTGACCGTGACGCCGCCGGCCAGCGCCAGATCGCACTCGCCCGAACGCAGCGACTGCGCCGCCATGTGCAACGCCACCAACGACGACGAACACGCGGTGTCCACCGACACCGCCGGGCCCTCCAGGCCCAGCGCATACGACACCCGCCCCGACGCCACACTCGATGACTGCCCGGTCAACCGGAAGCCCTCCACGGCTTCTGCGGCGCCGATGCCGTAGCCCTGTGTGTACACCCCGGCGAATACGCCGGTTGCGCTGCCCCGCAACCCGCTGGGTTCAATTCCTGCTCGCTCCAAGGCTTCCCAGGACAGTTCGAGGAACAGCCGCTGCTGCGGATCCATGGCCAGCGCCTCGCTCGGCGCTATACCAAAGAAGGCGGGATCGAAGTCCGCGACACCGTCCACGAAGCCGCCGGTGCGGGTGTAGCACGTACTCGGAACATCGGGATCTGGGTTGTACACGGCGGCCAGATTCCAGCCGCGATCGCCCGGGAATTCGGAGAGCACGTCACGGCCCTCGGTCAGCATGTCCCAAAGATCGTCGGGCGAATTCACCCCGCCCGGATAGCGGCACGACATACCGACGATCACGATCGGGTCATCGCCAGCGGCGCGAACGACCGGGGTGCGCATGATTTCTTGTGGGACACCGGCAAGTTCGCTACGGATGTAGCTTGCCAGTCCGCTTGGCGTCGGGTAATCGAAGATGAGCGTAGGTGAAAGTGCCAGTCCGGTAGCGGTTTTCAGCCGGTTACGCATTTCGACCGCCGTCAGTGAGTCGAAGCCCAAGTCCTGGAATGCCTTGTCCGGGTCGATCGCCTCGACAGTGGTATTACCCAACACGGTCGCGATGTGCGAGCGGACCAGGTCCAGCAGCACGGCGTGCTGTTCGGGTTCGGGCAGCCCGTGTAGACGGTGTGCCAGAGCCGATTTCGATTTGGCGGCCGCCAGCGAGTCATCGACCTGACGCCGTACGGGCGCGTTGACCAGGTCGGTGAACATCGCCGGCACCGCGGACGCGTGGGCACGCAGCGCGGTCAGGTCGATGCGGGCGGGCCCCATGAATGGCTCGTCGACAATCAGTGCGGTGTCGAACAATTCCATCGCCTCGTCCGACGACAACGCCAAGATCCCGTCGCGGCCCAGCCGGGCGAGGTCGGCGGCATCCAGTCCGCCGGTCATGGCGCTGGCCTGATCCCACAGCCCCCACCCCAGCGAGATCGCCGGCAACCCGTGAGCCCGGCGATGCGCGGCCAATCCGTCGAGGAATGAGTTGGCCGCCGCGTAGTTACCCTGACCCGACGAACCCACCAGGCCGGCCATCGACGAAAACATGACAAACGCCGACACATTCAGGTCGCGGGTGAGGTCGTGCAGGTTCCACGCCGCATCCACCTTGGCCCGCAACACCGTATCCACCCGCTCCGGTGTCAGTGATGTGACGACCGCGTCGTCGAGTACACCGGCGGCATGGATCACACCGGACAGTGGATGGTGCACCGGAATATCGGCAATTACCCTGGCCAGTGCCCCCCGGTCGGCGGCGTCGCAGGCGACCACCTGCACCTGGGCTCCGGCCGCCTCCAACTCGGCGATCAACTCGGCAGACCCCGGCGCGTCGCGACCGCTCCGGCTCAGCAGCACCAAGTTCTGAACACTATGATGTGTCACCAAGTGGCGGGCCAGCGTCGAACCCGCCATTCCGGTTCCACCGGTAACCAGCACGGTGCCGGCCGCCCACGCGTCCGGAAGCGTCATGACGACCTTGCCGATGTGGCGGGCCTGACTCAAATACCGCAACGCCGCACGGGCGCGTCGCACATCGAACGTGGTCACCGGCAACGGCTTTAGCGCCCCGGCGTCGAACAGTTCGGCGAGCTCGAGCATCCACTGATGCATCCGCGGACGGCCGGGCTCGAAAAGGTCAAAGGCGCGGTAGCGCACACCTGGGTATTCCTGGGCTACCACACCAGGGTCGCGAATGTCGGTCTTGCCCATCTCCAAGAACACGCCGCCGGGGGCGACCAGCCGTAGTGAGGCATCGACGAATTCGCCGGCGAGCGAGTCGAGCACCACGTCCATGCCGCGGCCGCCGGTGACCGCGCGGAACTGGTCTTCGAACTCCAGGCTGCGTGAATCCGCGATGTGGTCGTCATCAAAGCCCATGGCCCGCAGGGTGTCCCACTTGCCGCGGCTCGCGGTCCCGAATACCTCCAGACCCAAATGGCGGGCCAACTGGACTGCCGCCATCCCGACCCCACCGGCGGCGGCATGCACCAACACCCGATGTCCTGGCTTGACATCGGCCAGGTGGATGAACGCCATGTACGCGGTGGTGAAAACCACTGAGATAGCAGCGGCTTCGGCGTAGGACCAATCAGCAGGCATCGGAAGCAGCAGGCGGACGTCAGCCGGCGACCAGCGTGCCGCTGCCGTCGGGGAAGAATCCGTACACCGAATCGCCGACCGCGAATTCGGTGACTCCCGGCCCGACTTCGACCACCACGCCGGCGCCTTCGCCGCCGAGCAGAGCATCGTGGGTGAACATGCCCAGGGTGATCATGACGTCACGGAAGTTGGCGGCGACGGCGCGAAGAGCCACCCGAACCTGGCCCGGCTCCAATGGCGCATCGGCGTTGGGAACCGGCTCCAGGCGCAGGTTTTCGAACGTGCCCGCGCTGCTGATACCCAGCCGCCAGGGTCCGTCGCCCGGAGGCGTCAAGATGCCGTCGACTGCGCGGCTGCCGTGCACCCGTGCGGTGTAAACCTGCCCCCCGCGTAGCAGCAGCTGAGGCTCGCCGGCCGCCACAACGGTGGCTATCGCGTCATCGTCAAGGGGCACATCGGAATCCACGAGCACGATCCGGCCGGGGTGCTCCGTCTGCGCGGACCGCACCAGTCCCCACACCGCCGCGCCGGCTAAATCGATGACGTCCTCCCCCGCTAAACCCATGGCGCCGCGGGTGGCCACCACCAGTACTCCGGAGTCACACTCGGTCAACCACGATTGCACGGCGGCCAGCGCCTCGTGCGTCCGCCGATAGGTTCCTGTGACCGGATCTTGTTCGCTGGCATTGGATTCAAGCAGCTGGTAGGACGGAGCCGGGTTGGAGCCGGCGGCTGCGGTCGTCGGCGACCAAACCACCTCGAAGAGGCGGTCCGGGCCCGCTCCCGATAACGCCGCCCGCAGCTGCCGCTCGCTCACCGGTCGGGCCACCATCGCGCCGACCGACAGCACCGGCAACCCCAGCCCGTCGGCGAGTTCGATCGAGACCGACAAAGGACCCGCCGGCGCGATCCGTGCGCGTACCGCCGATGCACCGGCGGCATGCAACGACACGCCCTGCCAAGAGAATGGCAACACCACTTCGCCGGCTTGGCCGGCCGCTTGGTGGGCCATGACCCCGGGCATCACCAAGGCGTGCATCGCTGCGTCGAGTAGCGCCGGGTGCACCCCGAACCCGCTAACACCTCCGGCCGCGTCCGGCAGCCGCACCTCAGCGAACACCTCATCGCCGCGGACCCACGTCGCCGTCAATCCCCTAAACGCCGGGCCGTAGCCGTACCCGCGCGCCGCCAACTGCTCGTAACCGTCATCCAGGTCCACCACGACCGCACCCGCTGGCGGCCACACCGACAGATCGGCGCTCGGCTCGACCGATCCGGACCTCAATGCCCCCTCGGCGTGGCACACCCACCCGGAGCCAGCATCCGCGCGCGAAAAAATCGAGACACTGCGCTGGCCCGATTCTTCAGCAGGACCGACCACCACTTGCACGGCAACCGAGCCGAACCCAGAATCGCCGGCCGGCAACATCAATGGCGCCTGCAGCGTCAGTTCGTCGACCACCGAACAGCCGACTTCGTCGCCCGCGCGGATCGCCAACTCCACAAACCCCGCGCCCGGGAACACCGCCGCACCGGAGACAGCGTGATCGGCCAGCCACCCCTGCAAACTGGGCGACAAACGGCCCGTCAGCACCACCCCGCCCGAAGCCGGCAGCTCCACCACCGCGCCGAGCAACGCATGCTCGCTGGTTCCCAGCCCCAAGCCCGCGGCATCGGCTCCGACGCCCTCGCCGGACAGCCAAAACCGCCGCCGCTCAAAGGCATAGGTCGGCAGCTCCACAAAGGCCGCCCCGCCCAACACACCACGCCAATCGACGCTGACACCCGCCACAAACGCGGAAGCGGCCGACGTCAGGAACCGCTCGAGTCCGCCCTCATCACGGCCCAGGGTGGGAACGACGATCGCCTCGGTGTCGCCGCTTGCGCAGTCGTTGGCACTGTCCTCGATCCCGGCGATCAACACGGGATGCGGACTGGATTCGATGAATGTCCGGTATCCGTGCTCACACGCGGTGCGCACCGCCTGATCGAACTGCACGGTCTGTCGGATGTTCCGATACCAGTAGGCGGCATCCAAACCTGCTGTGTCCAAACGGCTTCCGGTCACCGTAGAAAAGAAGGCGATGCGCGAGGAAAGCGGCTCAATACCGGCCAGAACCTCGGCGAGTTCATCGCGAATTCCCTCGACCTCGACCGAATGCGACGCATAGTCCACGTCGATCCGGCGGGTGCGCAGATCCAGATCGGCGCAGAAGCCGATGAGTTCCTCCAGCGCGGCCACTTCACCCGACACCACAACCGCCGACCGGCCGTTCACGGCCGCGATGCTGACACGATTGCCGTACGGCGCCAACAATTCCCGCGCCCGCTCGGTGCTGCATGCGATAGACAACATGCCTCCGGGGTGGGCCAGCGACCGCAGTAACTTACTGCGCAGCGTGACCACCCGCGCGGCATCTCGCAACGACAGCGCACCGGCGACGTACGCCGCGGCGATTTCGCCTTGCGAATGTCCGATCACCGCATCCGGGCGGACTCCGACCGACTTCCACAGTTCGGCCAGTGACACCATCACCGCGAAGAGCACCGGCTGCACCACATCGACGCGATCCATGCCCGGTGCATCGGGCGCGCCGCGCAGCACGTCGGTCAGTGACCAGTCGACGAATTCCGCGAAAGCCGCCGCGCACTCCTCGATCTGTTGCGCGAATACCGGTGCAGTATCGAGCAATTCGATACCCATGCCCAGCCATTGGGAGCCTTGGCCGGGAAACACGAACACGTTCTTGCCCGCGGCGACTGCGGTGCCGCGAATGACCGAGCCGGCCAGATCGTCGCCGGCCAGTTCATCCAGCCCGGCCAGCAACCGATCCCGATCCCCACCGATAACGACGGCCCGGTGCTCGAAGTTCGACCGGCCCGCTAGAGACCACGCCACATCGGCGACATCAAGCTCATCATCGGCACGCACATGCGCTGCCAGCCGGGCAGCCTGAGACCCCAACGCCGAGAACGACTTTGCCGACACCACCCACGGCACGACCGCGGGCTTCGGGCCGGCCTCCCGTGGCTCCACCGCCGGGGCCGCCTCGACAATTACGTGCGCGTTGGTGCCGCTGATGCCAAACGACGACACGCCGGCCCGTTGAACGCGGCCCTGTGCCCGACCCGACGCCGGCCACGGCCGCGCCTCGGTCAGCAACGACACCGATCCCGCCGACCAATCCACATGCGGGCTGGGCTGATCGACATGCAATGTCGCCGGCAGCATCTCGTGGCGCATGGCCTGGACCATCTTGATCACGCCAGCCACCCCAGCAGCGGCCTGCGTATGACCCATGTTCGACTTGACCGAGCCCAACCACAGAGGCTCTCCTGGCTCTCCGCGATCCTGCCCGTAAGTCGCCAACAACGCCTGGGCCTCAATCGGATCACCCAACGTCGTCCCGGTGCCGTGGCCTTCGACAACATCCACATCGCCTGCCGAGAGTCCTGCGTTAGCCAGCGCCGCACGCACCACCCGCTGCTGCGATGGACCATTCGGCGCGGTCAACCCATTCGACGCCCCATCCTGATTCACCGCCGTACCCCGCACCACCGCCAACACCGGATGTCCCAGCCGCCGTGCATCCGACAACCGCTCCACGACCAGCATGGCCCCGCCCTCGGACCAGCCGACTCCGTCGGCCGCACCGGCGTAGGCCTTGGACCGGCCGTCCGGCGCGAGCCCGCGGTGGCGGCTGAACTCGATGAAGACCGTTGGGGTGGCGTTGACGGTCGCGCCGCCGGCCAGCGCCAGATCGCACTCGCCCGAACGCAGCGACTGCACCGCCATGTGCAACCCCACCAACGACGACGAACACGCCGTGTCCACCGACACGGCCGGGCCCTCCAACCCGAGCACATACGACACCCGCCCCGAGGCGACGCTGGAGGTCATGCCGGTCAGGCGGTAGCCCTCGATCTCCTCGGCGAGCATGCCGTAGCCCTGGACGATGAGTCCGGCGAATACTCCGGTAGCGCTGCCGCGCAGTCCGCTCGGATCGATACCGGCCCGCTCCAATGCCTCCCACGACAGCTCCAGCAACATCCGATGCTGGGGGTCCATCGCGAGTGCCTCACTCGGCGCGATACCGAAGAAGGCGGGGTCGAAGTCCGCGACACCTTCCACGAAGCCACCGGTGCGGGCGTAAGTCTTGTGGCGCATGTCGGGATCGGGGTCGAATAGACCCGCCAAATCCCACCCGCGATCCGTCGGAAACTCCGTTATCACGTCGCGGCCGTCGGCCACCATTTGCCACAGACTCTCCGGAGTATCAACTCCGCCCGGGAAGCGGCAGGACATACCGACGATCGCGATCGGCTCGCTCGACCGCTCCAGCAGCGCACGGTTGGTGCGCTTCAGGCGTTCAACCTGGACCAGCGCTTTTCGCAGCGCTTCGGTCGCATGCTGGAGTTGATCAACCATTAGTACCCCTTGCCTAACATTGGCCGTCTTTAACCGCCGGATGCGGCTCTCGCCCAGTCACGGAATTTGCTGCACGAAGCGACGCCGCTTTTTGTTCGACCAGCGTCGTGCTGCTCTCCGACCCAAGAATGTTGCTGGTGAGTATGGCCAACTCCGACGGGATTTCAAAACGTCCGATACTCCCGGCTGCTAAAAGAAGGCCGGCTTCGACATGTGCAACGCCTTGTCCAAAGAAGATCTGATGCGGCGCGCGCGATGCGCCCGCTGGACAGCGGTCCCCTGTACACCTGGCCCGTGGTCCATGGCGCGACTGTACCCGGCTACCCATCGATGGTGGTCAGGCGCATGTCGTGAACTGCTCGGTGAGAGTCAAGTCCGGGCGGTGCGGCGCGAACGACGTGGTCAGACACCCGCTCGGCGCCAGCCGTCGGCAGCCCGGGCGGCCCGGACCAGCACGTCGCATAATTGGCGCAGTTCGGTTGCCGCGGCCCCTTCGTCGAGCGCTGTGGCGACATCCTCCGCCGCGCACCGCACCTGGTAAATCCGATCCGATAGGTCGGCCGCATCGTCGGCCGACAGCACCACCGCGTCGGCGGGCACGGCCGATAAGGCCCCAGCGCCGCCCCGGTGCAACGAGGCCCGTTGCTCGTACGCCCGCTGCCGGCAAGACTGCCGGCAGTACTGGCGGCGACGGCCCATCCCGGTGTCGGTCACGTCTCGACCGCACCAGCGGCACGGCTGCGGGCGGGCGCGACGGGTCACGCCTGCCGACTTTAGTCTCCGATGCTCCGCGATCCCGGTATCATTGATGGTCGCGTCGCGCACGCCCGCTGTCAGCCTGGGAACTATGCAGAGCGTCGTAACGTTTGCCAATGGACAGACTTGCACTACAAGAGCCCGAGAGCTCAGTGGACCTAAAGGAGTAGCACACATGGCTGATCGCGTCCTGAGGGGCAGTCGCCTCGGAGCCGTGAGCTACGAGACCGACCGCAACCATGACCTTGCGCCACGTCAGATCGCGCGGTACCGCACCGAGAACGGCGAGGAGTTCGAGGTCCCTTTCGCCGATGACGCTGAAATCCCCGGCACCTGGCTGTGCCGCAACGGCATGGAAGGCACCCTGATCGAGGGTGACTTGCCCGAGCCGAAGAAGGTCAAGCCGCCGCGGACGCACTGGGACATGCTGCTGGAGCGCCGCTCGGTCGAAGAACTTGATGAGCTGCTCAAGGAGCGCCTCGACATCATCAAGTCACGCCGCCGCGGCTGACCCAAGCTATTCAGGGCCTGCCGCCTGACCGGTTATGTGCGGTTGTCGGCGCGCATGGTTCGAGCGCGCGTCATTCGCCCCTGGATGCCCCATCGAGTGACTTTGACCAGTGCCTCGCGGATGTTTGATCCGCTCATCTTGGAGACGCCGAGTTCTCGCTCGGTGAAGGTAATCGGGACTTCGACGATGGTGAACCCGTTGCAGACGGTGCGCCAGGTCAGATCGATTTGGAAGCAGTAGCCCTTGGAGTCGACACCGTCAAGGTCGATCGCCTCGAGGACTTCGCGGCGGTAGGCGCGGTAGCCGGCAGTGATGTCATGGACACCGATACCGAGCGCTATCCGCGAATAGGTGTTGGCCGTCTTGGACAGGGCCAGGCGTCGCCAGGGCCAATTTCGCACCGTGCCGCCTTCGACATAGCGCGAACCGATGGCTAGATCGGCTCCGGCGTCGACGGCGTCCAGCAGGCGGTGCAGCTGTTCGGGCGCGTGGCTGCCGTCGGCGTCCATCTCGACAAGCACCGAGTAGTCGCGACTCAAACCCCAAGCGAAACCCGCCAGGTACGCCGCACCCAGGCCGTTCTTGGCGGTGCGGTGCATCACGTACGTGCGGCCGGGGTCGGCTGCCGCCAGCTCCTCGGCGAGTTGGCCGGTGCCGTCGGGGCTGCTGTCGTCGACGATGAGCAGGTGCACATCGGGGCATGCATCTTTGAGCCGCCGGTGGATCACCGGCAGGTTCTCCCGCTCGTTGTAGGTGGGGATGATCACCAGGACGCGCTGGCTGGGACGATTGCCCGGGACCCGGGGCGCCGGCTGGCCGGTGGTCATGTAGCTCCTCTGTGTCGCCCGAAATAACGCGACGGTCGTCGGCCGCCCTTGTGGAGCGGAGTGTAGTCACCGCCGTCATCTGGCGGCGTGTGGTCCCCGCCCTCGTCGGACGGAGTGTCTAAGTCGCCCTCGTCGGGCGGGGGTTCGCCCGGGGGCGCACCGGCGTCCGTCGATTCACCCGGGGGCCTGGACCTGAGACGAATCGGACGCGGGGACCATCCATTGTGCCGTATCCCGACCAGAATGGCCGCTGCGGCCGCCGCGACCAGGACCCATTGCAGGATCGGACCCCAGCGGGTTGCCGGCGTCAGCTTCGTCTTGAGGCGCACCTGGATGTCCAAATATGCGGGCTGGAAGAAGTCCGTGCGTACCAACTCGCCGCCGTCTGGCGCGATCACCGCACTGATCCCGGTGGTGCCGGCGACCACCACGTATCGATCGTGCTCTACAGCCCGCACCTTGGCGAACGCCAGCTGCTGTTCACTCATCGTCTTGTTGA
The DNA here is from genome assembly GCA_963730415.1 of uncultured Actinomycetota bacterium. GTDB lineage: Bacteria > Actinomycetota > Actinomycetes > Mycobacteriales > Mycobacteriaceae > Mycobacterium. Next base: position 491,172 of record CAVSSC010000043.1, read on the forward strand.
AGGTGGCGTTGTTGCTCGGCACGGCTAGCAACTGGGCACCGTTGAGGACCGCTTTTCGCGGGACACGGTCAAAGATCACTTCCCAGCAGGTGGCGACCCCGACCGGTACCCCGGCGATGTGCACCACGTCGCTGCTTGTGCCGGGCACGAAATGACCGGCGCGGTCGGCGTACCCGGAGAGATGTTTGAAAAGCCACGGCATCGGCAGGTACTCGCCGAACGGTTGCACGATTTCCTTGTCATGGCGGTCGGCCGGTCCGGTGGCCGGATTCCACACGATCACGGTGTTGGTGTATTGGGGGTCTTCTTGCGGGCGTCCTGGGACTTCGAGCACGGTGCCGACCAGGATCGGCGCGCCGACCGCCGCGGCGGCTTGCGATATCTCTAGTGCGGCATCGGCATTGACGAGTGGGTCGATGTCCGACGAGTCCTCCGGCCAGATCACGAATTGAGGTTGTGGGGCCAGCCCCGCGCGCACATCCTCCGCCAGCCGCAGCGTCTCCCGGACGTGGTTGTCCAGCACCGCTCGGCGTTGCGCATTGAAGTCGAGACCCAGCCGCGGCACATTACCTTGGACTGCCGCGACGGTGACCGAGGGCTCGCCGCCCGACCCCGTTCCGGCGTGCCGCACCTGCGGCCAGACGATGACCGACGCGAACAACACCAGGCATATGCAAATACCGGGCAGCACCACCGCAGGCGGCGCCGCATCGGCTTTCGCGGACCCCTCGGCGCTCGAGCCGCCGCCACCGCCACGCGCCTGGTTACCGGTGCGCCACCACTTCACGATCTCCAGCTCAATGGCGGTTGCGCTGAAGCCCACCAGCATGATCGCCGTTGAGAGCAGCGCGACGCCGCCGAGTTGGACCAACGGCAAGAACGGACCTTGCGTTTGACTGAATGCCACCAACCCCCAGGGAAAGCCCCCGAACGGAAAAATCGACTTCAACCACTCTTGGGCCGCCCACACCAACGCGAACCAGATCGGCCAGCCCGGCAGCCGACGCACGATGACCGCGAACAGGCCGAAGATGCCGGGATACAGCGCGCACGTCGTCGCCAACGCCAGCCACGGCATGGCGCCCACCAGACTGCTGATCCAGGGCAGCAGCGGCAGATAGAACGCCAGCCCGAACAGGAATGCGTAGCCCAGACCACCCGCTGGCGTCGTCGCGGGGTGTATCAGCACCCAGGCCAGCAATGCGGCGGCGACGACGGCGGCCCACCACCAGTTCAGCGTCGGGAAGCTGGCGAAGAGCAACAAGCCGCCAACCACGGCGCTAACCAACCGCGACAGACGTGGCAGCATCGCAGCCCGAACGGCGGGCAGCCGCGCGATCGCCGCTGCGCCTAGCCCTGTCACGGCCCGGCGCGCTGCGGCCCCCAGCCGATCTGCCAGCCTCGGAGCGTCAGGTGCGCTCGCGGGCTGCTCGTCGAGCGGTTCGGAGTCCGGGAAGTCGGTGACCTCTGCCTGCTCTGGGCCGACTTCCTGCTCTGGGTCGACGTCGACTTCGGCGGGTTGTTCGTCGAGCCCCGATTCGGCTTCTTCGCTTATCGGGTCGGTATCCGGGCGCGTCCCGAGGGCCTCGTCCACCGGGTTGACGTCGCCGGCTTGGTCGGGCCGCTGCTTGCGGCCGAACCAATCCCTAGCCATAGATAACAGCGCCCCGATGCACCGTTCGCCGGCAACGCGGCAAGGCGTCAGTCGGGCCCAAGCGCGGCAAAGCAGGTATTCGGGAACGCGGGTCGGTCGACCAGCGCTGAACGGCGTCACGCGGTGCGTGGACGTCCAGGGTCCCGGCGTCCCAGACGGCGTAGGAGGCCGGCGCACCGGGCACCAGGGTTCCCGTCTTGCCGTCGCGGACACCGGCCGCCCGCCAGGCGCCACGGGTTGCGGCAGCGAAGGCGGCCCGTGCCGAGACCGCGCTGCCCAGGTGTGCGATGGTTGACCGCTGCGCGCACGCTCACCCACGGGTCAAGGCCCGTTACCGGAGCGTCGGAACCTAGCGCGAGGGGCACGCCTTGGGATGCTAACAGCGCAAGTGGGTTGAGCTGACTGCCTCGCTGGGCACCAAGCCGCCGTGCATACATGCCGTCGGTGCCGCCCCACAACTCATCAAAATTAGGCTGCACGCTGGCAATGACGCCCCATGCTCCCAGTTTGGCGGCCTGATCGGCGGTGACCATCTCGACGTGCTCCAGGCGGTGCCCGCACCGGGCGACGGCAACCACCCCGAGCTCCGTGACGACCCGTTCGAAGGCAGCGACCACCGCCGAGACCGCGGCGTCGCCGATGACGTGGAAGCCGGCGGTCACTCCGGCCTCGGTACATGCCCGCACATGCGCCTCGATGACGTCGGGGTCCAGGTAGCAGGTGCCGATACGGTCCGGGGCGTCGGCGTACGGCTCGTGCAGCCAGGCGGTTCGCGACCCGAGTGCCCCGTCGACGAACAGATCACCGGCCAGCCCGCGGGCTCCGGTCTCCTCGATTAGCGCGCGCGCCTGTGCGGGGCTGGTCACCGCCTCACCCCAGTAGCCGATCACCTCGACGCCATGATCGAGGGCCCGCAGCTGCAGCCAGTCGTCGAGCCCGCCGATCTCGGGTCCGGCGCATTCGTGCACCGCGACAATGCCGGCCGCGGCGGCGGCCTGCAACGCCGCGACCCGGGCTTCGGCCAGCTGCTCGGCCGTCAACAGGTCACGGGCGACGGCACGGACCAGGTGGTGGGCGTCACCAGCCAGCGACCCTTCAGCGGTGAAACCGGCTGCCGCCGGTAAATCTGTGACCAGCCGTCGCAGCCCCGTTGAGGCCAGCGCGGAGTGAACGTCGACACGAGCCAGGTAGGCAGGCCGGTCACCGAGTACGGCATCCAGGTCGCTGGTGCTCGGCGGGCTGTTTTCGGGCCACGACGATTCATCCCAGCCATGCCCCCACACCGGCTGGCCCGGGTGGGCGGCCGCATAGTCGGCGACCATCTGGATGCACTGCGCGCGCGAGCCTGCCGCGCGCAAGTCCAGCCCGCTGTGCGTCAAGCCGGTCGCGGTCAGATGGATATGGCTGTCCACGAATCCCGGCGCCACGAAACCGCCGTCCAAATCCTCGACATCGGCACCCGGGAACAGGCTGCGGCCGACGTCGTCGCTGCCTAGCCATGCGACGACATCCCCGCGGACGGCCATGGCGGTCGCGTCGGGATGGGTCGGGCTGTGCACCCGGCCGTTGACCAGCAGCGTCGTGGGAATCGCGGTCACATGCCAAAACTACGTGTGGCCGCGGGCATGGCAATCACGGTTAGCCCGACGACGATGCGGTTCGCCCGGGGGACTTACCGCCCATTGAATCGTTCGGGCGAGGTCGGTGATTCGACGTCTCTGACATCTATCACCTCGCCGTCAATGTAATCGCGGCCGTCGCCCGAATAACCAGGACGGGACTCGGTTCGGAAAGCGGTTGCGTAGCCGGTCACCGGTACGCGCCGCTGCAACCCGCGCACCGCGATGGCGGTCAATCCGGGGCCGGCGACGGACCGTACCGGCGGCACCAGCAGCAACAGCCCCAGCGCCGTGCTCACCAGCCCGGGAATGAGGACCAGAACCGCGGCCAGCGCGACTAGCGCGCCATCGTTCACCGCGCTGCGCGGTTCGGTCAGGCCGGAGCGCAACTGCCCGATCTGGTGAATGAGGTGCGAACCGGCCATCGGGGCCAAGATGCCCCATCCGAGCAGGAAGGTGGCCAGCAGCACCAGCAGGGTCCAGCCCCATCCGATCGTCGACACCAGTGCGAAAATCACCGCCAGCTCAACGACGGCATAGACAAGTAACAGCCGGCTCACCATGTGACGCCAACGTCTGCGGGCCGCGTCCGAGTTCCCCTGGTGGTGCCCATCGCGGCTGCAGTTAGATGACGGTATGACGACGATTCAGATCGACACCCCCGGCGGACCGATCGATGCCCTACTGAGCACTCCCCCAGGGAATGGCCCGTGGCCGGGTGTGGTGGTGATCCACGACATAGTCGGCTACGGCCCGGACAAGGAGTCGACCAACGACCGCATCGCCCGGGCAGGCTATCTGGCGCTCACTCCGAATATGTACTCGCGGGGTGGCCGCATCCGGTGCGTCACCCGAGTCATGCGGGAACTGCTGACGCAGCGGGGCCGCGCCCTGGACGACATCCTGGCGGCCCGCGATCACCTGCAGGCCATGCCTGAATGTTCCGGGCAGGTTGGCATCGCAGGTTTCTGCATGGGCGGCCAGTTCGCGCTTGTGATGTCGCCCAAAGGTTTCGGTGCCTCCGCGCCGTTCTATGGCACTCCCCTGCCCCGCAACCTCAGCGAGACGCTGGACGGGGCGTGCCCGATTGTGGCCAGCTTCGGCAGCCGCGACCCGCTGGGTAGAGGCGCGCCCGACCGACTGCGCGAAGTGACCGCGAGCAAGGACATCACCGCCGATATCAAGGTCTACCCCGGCGTCGGACACAGCTTCGCCAACAAGCTCCCGGGCCAGCTGCTAAATCGCATTGCGGGTTTCGGCTACAACGAGGCCGCCACCGACGATGCATGGCGCCGGGTCTTCGCGTTCTTCGGCGAGCACCTGGGAACGGGAGCAACGACGTAGGGCGGGGGTCCGACCTCGACAGCCTGCACCAGTGGTAGCAGCGCTACGGAGACACGGCGCAAGGTTGAAAAGTGTTGTGTGCCTGCAAAAGACGCTAACGGGCTGAGTCCAGCTTCTGCGACAAGACAGTTGCGAACGTGTGCGTATCGCCCGGCCAACGCGCCGACACATAGCTGCCGTCGTCAACGACGAATGCCGGCCGCGGATCGGTCGCCGTATCCCGCACCATCCCGGACGCTTTGAGCCACCAGCGCGGCGATCCGCGCACGACGTCACAGAAATCCGTCGGATCTTTAAGTGCACGAGTAACTTCCGACTGCACAGACATGTACCCGCCGGGCTGACCGGGCCCCTCGGTATAGGTCCGGTAATAGTTCGGATCCCAGAATCGGGTGATCCGCGTCAGTTGCCAGGCCAGGCGCTCCATTGCCCACGTCAACGCGGTGGTCTTGCGTCCGTAGAGCACCGAGCGACCGGTGCTGGGGTCAATGCTTCGCGCGGCGAGCAGCACGCCGTGACAGATGGCGGCCACGATAACCCCACGGGCGAAGGCGTCCACGACGAGTCGGTGAAGGATGTCGCTGTCGATGTAGCTGCGCATTCCGCGGGCACGATGTCCGCCGGGCAACAGCAGCGCATCGATGCCATCGAGGGTGGCTTGTGCCCAGCTGATCGGATGCTGAAACTCCGCTGACTGCAGCAGGTCCCGATAAGCGCTGCGCCCGTCCTTGTTTGCCCGCAGCATCAGCCCGATTATCGGTATAGCGCCCAGCACCGGCAGCGCAGACCACATGTCCAATCCGCGGCCAGTCACCATGATGTCGTCAGCCTCCCCCGGCGTGCCGCTTTCGGTGGCAAAGACCACCTGATGACCGCTTCGGGTCAAGACGCGCCAACTGACCGCGACCTCGGTCGGGTCGAAGTCACTGTCCGGGATCGGGATTAAGACATTACTCATCGTTGCCCGCTGCGCAGATTAGCTTTGGGCCAATCGGAGCTCGAGACCGACGTTGTTTTCCACGCCGCCGCGCAGCTTGCTGAAGAAGTTGAACACCTTGCCCACGATGCCGTACCGCTTTCCGATCGCGTCGTAGACGGCGGGCGTTTGCGACTTGTCGAGGACGGCTGCGGTGCCCTCGACGGCCTCGCTGGTCGGGCGGCCGCGCATGGTGCAGGTGGCCAGCGTCACGCGGGGCGTATTGCGGATCCGCTTGACCTTCCACGAGTTTCCCTCGGTGATCACCAACAGCCGGTCGCCGTCAACGGCGGTCCAGATCGGCGTGGGCTTGGGCCGGCCATCCTTGGTGAAGGTGGTCAGCAGGATGTATTGCGCCTTGGCGAGGTCGGCGAAGCTGGGGGTCACGCTGCCAACCTACCGGCGGCCGACTCAACGTTGACATTCTCAGCCAAAACCTGCGATAGTCAGCTGGCGTTAAGTGAAAACATTATTTTCACTTAAGGTCCCACCGAGACGAGGGAACTGTGAGCGACCCGAAGAAGCCGATGGCGTGGTTGCCCTTCTCGATCGCTGAGGCGGCGTTGTCGGAAAACAGTGGCACCCTCGGCCTGGCAGAGGCGTGGTTGTATCTGTTGGACCGCCTCCGCGGAGCCGCAGAGGTGGTGGAATCCGACCCGGCGAACCGAAATCGCGTCGATCTCGCCGCGGGTGTGCGGCATCTGCTCGTCCTGCTCACCGCGGGTATCGACGAGGTATTGCGGTTCGATCCGGATCCGATCCTGTGTGTCCAGCCCACCAGTACCGACGACATCGTGACCTGGGGAATGGAGTGTCCGGACTGCATTTACACCCGCGCCGTGTTGCGTGGCGGGGAGAGTTACCGGCTGTTCGGCAACCGGGGCACCGCACGCTACGTCGGGTTGCAGACGATGAACGGCATCGTGGCAACTGCCAACGAACTGGTCGACGAGCTCGAGGTGGATGCCGACGGGAACTTCGAAGTGGTGCTGTCAGCCTCTGAACAGACGGGGCGAGCGGGGAATTGGATGCGGATCGAGGGCGACCATCCCACGTTGACAGTGCGGCACTTCTTCTACGACTGGGATACCGAGGTGGCATCGTCGCTGCACATCGAGCGGCTCGGCGATGCGGTGCAGACCAAGAGCCCTTCGGTCGATCCGGACGTGGCGGTGTCGCGGCAGCTGGTCGCCCTCGGCGACTTCATCCAGGACAACTTGGCGTTCTTCCTGCAATTCGGTACCGCGGCGCCGCCGAACGGCTTCCTGCCGCCGATCGACCGCACTGACATCGGTGCGGCGGCGGAGAACAAGCCGGTGATCGGTCGGTGGGAGCTGCGCCCCGACGAGGCGCTCATCGTCGAAGTGGAACCGCCCGAAGGAATCTACTGGAGTTTCTCCATCGGCAACCCGTGGTGGGAAACCATCCATTACGGGCGTCACCAGTCCAGCCTGAACGCCCATCAAGCAGTGGTCGATTCCGACGGCCTGGTGCGGGTGGTGCTGTGTGACGGTGACCCCGGGGTCGCCAATTGGCTCGACACCGCCGGCCACAGCAACGGCCCAATCATCCTGCGCTGCGTGCGAACCAAAACGGCGCCCACACCGACGACCCGAGTCGTGCCGTTCGACGACATCCATGCGGAGTTACCGCTGGACACAACAAAAGTCACGCCCGAAGAGCGGACATCCATCCTCGCGGCGCGTCGCCGGGCCGTGCGCGAAAGGTTCGGACAGTGACGTTTGATGCCGACGAGTTAGAGGACGGAGCCTGCGCCGCAACGGGTCTCGAGGATTTCGGTTCGCCCTACTATCGAGAGGGGCTCGAGCGCATCGTTGAAGCGTTGAACACCGAGGCCGACCTCAACGACATGGGCCGGGTCATCCAGCACGCGACCATCAGCAACGCCTTGATTCAACGCCTCAAGATCGAGGACACCTACAGCCGCCACCCCGAGATCGACGACCAGGTGGTCGGCGGCCCCGTCTTTGTGATTGGGTTACCCCGCACCGGGACCACAGCTTTGAGCCAACTGGTGGCCGCCGACCCTCAGTTCCGGTCACTCCGGATGTGGGAATCGCAGGCGCCCACCCCGCCGCCGGAGGCTGCCACCCAACACACCGATCCGCGGATCGCACAGGCCGAGGCCGGCCTGAAGATGCTCGACGACATGTTCCCGCTGATGAAAACGCTGTACAACTCGGAGGCCAACGGCCCCAACCGAATGCCAGGACCTGATGGGAATGAGCTTCCGCACCTTCCACTTCGACGGCGCCGTTCGCGCACCCGGCTATCTCGCGTGGCTGATGGACTGCGACATGCGCGAGACCTACACGTTTCACCGGCGAGTGCTCAAGCTGTTGCAATGGCATTGCCCGCCGGTGCTGTGGCACCTCAAAACCCCCGTGCACATGTTCGCCCTCGACGCGCTGGTCGAGGCATACCCCAACGCCAAATTCCTTTGGAGTCATCGCGATCCGGCTAAGGTGATGGGGTCGGTGTGCAGCCTGATCCAGTATGTCCGCAGCTGGAGCAGCGACCGCAACGACGCCAAGGAACTTGGCGCCGAGCAAGTCGACAGCTGGGTTGAAGGTGTCCGGCGGGCAATGGATTTCCGCAACCGGGTGGGCGACGACCGATTCGCCGACGTCTCGTTCGCCGATTTGCAAACTGATCCGGTACACACCCTGCAAACCAGCTACGAGTCCTTGGGCTTGAGCTTCACCGATGCCACCCTGGATTCCGTCAAGCAGTGGGCCGAAGCTCACAGGCCCGGCTCGCGGGGCGCACATGGCTATGACCTGGCCGACTACGGTCTGACACCCGAAGGCGTTCGCGAGCGGTTTGCAGACTACCTCGCCGCATACGATGCGACTGCGTGACCACGTGAGTGCTCCTCGCACGCGGCGACGCGACAAGCTGGGTCCGGACCCGACAGTGCGCCGCGAGATCCTGGCCGCCGCGTCAACAACGCTGCGCGAGCAGGGAGTTCGAGGACTCAGCATCGCCGCGGTCCTGGAACGAGCCGCGTTGAGCACGCGTGCCTTCTATCGGCATTTCGACTCCAAGGACGAATTGGTTGCCGCGGTCTTCTTGGAGACAGCGCGCGTCGAGAAGCGGCGGCTGCGACGCCGAATGGCCGGTGCCACAACGGAGGTCGAGGCGGTGGTGGCGTGGATCGACGGGCGACTCGACTTGGCGTTCGACGACAGCATCGGAGCTGATTTACGGCGCCTGTCGCTGGAGGCTCAATCGCAGACGTTCGCCTCCCCCGGTCTGGTTCAGCCTGCATATGCGGAGATACTCAAACCGCTCAGCGACGCACTTCAGCGCGGCCTGCGCAGTGGGATGTTCCACCACATCGATCCGGTGACCGACGCCCAGTTCATCCATGGCGTGGTGTGGGCGGCCATTGACCAACAATGGGCGACGGGCGATTGCGACCGCGACGATCTCCGCCAGCGCAGTCTGCGTTTCTGCTTGCGCGGGCTCGGCGTGGCGCCGGAAACGATCGAGCGGATGAGCTGTAACAAGCCGAATTCGTAGGCCAGAAGGAGACTATTGATGGATCTGGGTTTCGCTGGATCGACAGCCGTGGTGACGGGCGGCAGCAAGGGGATGGGGCTTGCCATTGCCGAAACCCTGGCGGCCGAAGGAGCCAGCGTGGCGGTGATGGCCAGAAGCCGTGGAGCGCTCGATGCCGCGGTGACATCGCTGCGGGAGGCGGGCGCTCCGGACGCCGTGGGAATCAGCGTCGATATGGCTGATGCTGAGTCCATCGCCGATGCCTTCGCCGCGGTCTTCCAGCGTTGGGGTCAACTCAATTGCCTGGTCCACACCATTGGACCGGGCGATGGCTATTTCGAGCAGATGGACGACTCGCAATGGGACGCGGCGTTTGCCCTCGGCACCATGTCGGCCGTGCGATCGATCCGGGCCTCATTGCCGCTCCTGCGCTCCGCGGATTGGGCCCGCATCGTGACGTTTTCCGCGCACTCTATTCAGCGGCAGAATCCGCGTATCGTCGCCTATACGGCGTCGAAGGCAGCATTGGCCAGCGTGACAAAGAACTTGTCCAAAAGCCTTGCCAAGGACGGCATCCTGGTTAACTGCGTTTGCCCGGGAACGATCGTGACCGCCAGCTTTACCGAACAACTCAAGGACATCCTCGCAGCCGACGGCCTCGACGCCACTGACCCGCACGATGTCATGACCTGGATCGACAACAACTTTCACCAGCCCTGCGACCTCGGTCGTGCCGGGCTCCCCGAAGAGGTCGCCTCCCTCACCGCTTACTTGGCGTCGCGGCGTAACGGCTACGTCACCGGCGCCACGGTCAACGTGGACGGCGGATCGGATTTCGTATGAGGCCTGGGACCGGCTAGCCCTCCAGATCACCCTCGGTTTCCAACAGCGCCTGGCGCAGCCTGTCGAGGGTTTCCGGTTGCGGCTGCGCCCACATGCCGCGGCCGGCCGCCTCCAGCAGCCGTTCGGCCATGCCGTGCAGTGCCCATGGGTTGGATTCCGCCATGAACTTCCGGTTCTCCGGATCCAGCACGTAGCGCTCGGTCAGTTGTTCGTACATCCAGTCGGCCATCACCCCGGCGGTCGCGTCATAGCCGAACAGGTAGTCGACGGTCGCTGCCATTTCGAATGCACCCTTGTAGCCGTGCCGGCGCATCGCCGCCATCCAGCGCGGATTGACGACGCGGGCGCGAAACACCCGCGTGGTCTCCTCCGACAGCGTGCGAGTGCGGATCGCGTCGGGTCTGGTGTTGTCGCCGATATAGGCGGCCGGCGCCTGGCCGGTCAGCGCCCGCACCGTGGCCACCATGCCGCCGTGGTACTGGAAGTAGTCGTCGGAGTCGGCGATGTCATGTTCGCGGGTGTCGGTATTTTTGGCGGCGACCGCGATACGCCGATACTGGCGGTTCATGTCGTCGATCGCCTCGCGGCCGTCCAAGTCGCGGCCGTAGGCGAATCCGCCCCAGGCGGTGTACACGGCGGCGAGGTCCGCGTCGTCACGCCAGTTGCGGCTGTCGATCAGCTGCAGCAGACCGGCACCGTAGGTACCCGGCTTGGAGCCGAAAATCCTTGTTGTGGATCGACGTTGATCTCCATGCTGAGCCAGGTCAGCTTGGGCGTGCGCGCGTACGTAGTTGTCGTCGGCGGGCTCGTCGAGGCCGGCAACGAGCCGCACGGCATCGTCGAGCATCGTCACGACATGCGGGAAGGCGTCCCGGAAGAACCCGGAGATTCGCACGGTAACGTCGATGCGCGGGCGGCCCAGCTCGGCCAGCGGAATCGGCGTCATCCCGACGACTCGCCGCGACGCGTCGTCCCAGACCGGCCGAACACCCAGTAGCGCAAACACTTCGGCGATGTCGTCGCCGGCGGTCCGCATCGCCGAGGTGCCCCACACCGACAGCCCAACCGATTGTGGCCACTGCCCGTGATCGCTGCGGTACCGGGCCAGCAGCGAATCAGCCAGCGCCACACCGGCTTCCCAGGCCAGGCGGGATGGTATCGCTTTGGGGTCGACCGAGTAGAAGTTGCGCCCGGTGGGCAGCACGTTCACCAGGCCGCGCAGCGGCGACCCCGAAGGGCCGGCCGGAATGAAGTGGCCGTCTAAAGCCCTTAGTATCTGGTCGATTTCGCACGCGGTGCCGGCCAGCCGGGGTACCACCTCCGTGGCCGCGAACCGCAGCACTGCCGCGACGTCAGCGTCATCGGTTAGCCGGTCGGCCGCATCGGGATCCCAGCCGGTGGCTTGCAGTGCGGCTACCAGCGCGCGGGCCGCGGCCTCGGCCTGGTCGACCGAGGACCGTTGGTCGGTGCCGTCTTCGGCCAGGCCGAGCGCCTGTCGCAGGCCCGGCAGCGCATGTTCGCCGGCGAACAATTGGCGGGCCCGCAGGATCGCCAGCACGAGGTCGAGTTCGGTTTCTCCTGTTGGCTTTTGCCCGAGAATGTGCAGGCCGTCGCGGATCTGGACGTCCTTGATCTCGCACAGCCAGCCGTCGACGTGCAGGATCATGTCATCGAACGAGTCCTCTTCAGGCTGCTCGGTCAGGCCGAGATCGTGGTCCATCTTGGCGGCTCGGATGAGCGTCCAGATCTGCTGGCGGATGGCGGGCAGCTTGCCGGGATCTAGCGCGGCGACGTTGGCGTGCTCGTCGAGCAGCTGCTCCAAACGGGCCATGTCGCCGTAGGTTTCGGCGCGCGCCATCGGCGGGATCAGGTGGTCGACGAGTACGGCGTGTGCGCGCCTCTTGGCCTGGGTGCCTTCGCCGGGGTCGTTGACCAGGAATGGGTATACCAACGGCAGGTTGCCCAGCGCGGCGTCGGGTCCGCAGGCCGCCGACATGCCCAGCGTCTTGCCCGGTAGCCATTCGAGGTTGCCGTGCTTGCCCAGGTGCACCACCGCGTGCGACCCGAATCCGGTGTCCAGCCAGTGGTAGGCGGCCAGGTAGTGGTGGCTGGGCGGCAGGTCCGGGTCGTGGTAGATGGCAACCGGGTTTTCCCCGAATCCGCGGGGCGGCTGCACCATCAGGACCAGATTGCCCGCTTGCATTGCGGCGATGACGATTTCACCGTCGGGATCTCCTGTGCGATCCACAAAGAGGTCCCCGGGTGGCGGGCCCCAATGCGCCTGCACGGCCTCGGTCAGCTCGACGGGCAACGTCGCGAACCAGTTCCGATAGTCCTTGGCGGACACCCGAATCGGATTGCCGGCCAGTTGCCCTTCGGTGAGCCAGTCGGGGTCTTGGCCGCCGCGTTCGATCAACGCATGAATCAGGGCGTCGCCATCGGAGTTCTCGATACCGGGCAGATCACCCACCTGATACCCGCGATCGCGCATCGCCCGCAGCAGCGCGACCGCGCTGGCCGGGGTGTCCAGGCCGACCGCATTGCCGATTCTGGCGTGCTTGGTGGGATAGGCCGAGAACACCAGGGCCACCCGCTTGTCGGCCGGGGCGACATGCCGCAGCTGCGCGTGCCGGACCGCCAGGCCCGCGACTCGCGCGCACCGTTCCGCATCGGCGACATAGGAGATCAGCCCGTCGTCGTCAATCTCTTTGAAGGAGAACGGAACTGTGATGATGCGTCCGTCGAACTCGGGCACCGCTACCTGGCTGGCAACGTCGAGCGGGCTGAGGCCGTCATCGTTCTCGCACCACTGAGCGCGAGGACTGGTCAAGCACAACCCCTGCAAGATCGGAATGTCCAGGGCCGCTAGGTGTTCGACGTTCCAGCTGTCGTCATCCCCACCGGCGGACACCGTAGCCGGCTTCAGTCCCCCGGCGGCCAGTACGGTAACCACCATGGCGTCCGCGTAGCCCAGCCGTTGCATCAGTTCGGGTTCGGCGGTGCGCAATGATGCACAGTAGACGGGCAGTGGCCGCCCGCCAGCGTCCTCGACCGCTTGACACAGTGCCTCGATGTAGGCGGTGTTGCCGGCCAGGTGCTGCGCGCGGTAGTACAAGCACGGCAATCGCCGGACCGTCGGTGTTCCTGGCGTTCGGCCGCTCCAGCTCGCCCCAGGTCGGCGTCACCACCGGCGAGCTAAACCCGAACCCAGTCATCAGCACGGTGTCCGAGAGGAAGGCGTGCAGCTGGCGCAGGTTCTCCACGCCGCCGTGAGCCAGGTAGATATGCGCCTGTACCGCGATGCCGGCCGCCAACGTGGACAGGCCGGTCAACTCGGCGTCGGCGGCCTGCTCGCCGCTGACCAACACCGTCGGCACACCGCTGGCGATCACCGTGTCGATGCCGCTTTGCCAGGCGCGGTAGCCGCCGAGGATCCGCACCACCACGATCGAGGCGTCGACGAGCAGGTTGGGCAGCTCCTCTTCGGACAACCGCGAGGGGTTGGCCCACCGATAGTTCTTTCCGCTGGAACGGGCGCTGATCAGGTCGGTGTCGGATGTCGACAGCAACAGAATGGTTGGCTCAGCCACCCATCATTCGTACCGCAGCGGCACTCAGTGGTTATCGTCGGCTAGGAATCGAATCGAGCAAACGAGCGTGCGTTAATCAACCGCCGCCGCCGCCACCGGCGCCGCCGTCACCTTGGCCATAAGCCCACCAGTCATAGTCCACCGATTGTTGGGCCGGCCACGGCAGAGGCGCTGGCGGCTGTGGCGCATCGGTGGATGGCGCCTGCGGCGGGTGCACACCGTAAAGAGCTACCGCATCCGACGTGCCGCCGAAACCGGGTGTTGCAACGACCGGAACGCTCACACCGGCCGCGGGTATAGCGATAAGCACCCCGGCCACCGCAATCTTCGTGATGTTGCTACGAACGCCAAATGACGTTGCCCGAGTCATTACTCACTCCCTCCATTGGGATGGCCGTCAGCCTATAATGCCCGGTACTTGATTTACTGCATCAATGGGATACGTATGCGTTACAACGTATTTCCGGTTTGTTACCACGTACGTCCTAGTTGGGCAGCCGGAACCTGCGCGCCACTGCAGAACACCATGATCACCGAACAGTGCTGGCCACTGTTCTAACCAGACGGAATTGTCAGGCGGTGCGCACGTCGAAGTCGGCAACCTCGGGTTGGCGCAAGAGCTCGTGGTGGGTCTCGGGTGTCCACGGGAACAGCTCCGGCAGTCCATCTTTGCCGAGGTACCAACTGCTGCAGCCGGTAACCCAGATCGTTTGAGGCATAGCGGCTTTCATGCGCTCGTTGTATTCCTTCGTGGCTATGTCGGTCGGTGCGACGGCGTGCACCACACCGTCGCGCAGCTGGTTGATCCACCACATCGCATAATTGGCCTGGTCCTCGGCGATCGGTATCAGCGACTGGTTGCCGATCGGCGAATGCGGGCCCATCAGCATGAACAGATTGGGGAATCCCGGCACGGCGACAGACCGGTAGGCCATCGGACCATCGGCCCATACCTCGTCCAGGGTGAGACCACCCTCCCCGATCACCTCCAGCGGGCGCACGTAGGCCCGCGCGTCGAATCCGGTGGCGTAGACCAGCAGGTCCAGTTCGTGCAGGGTGCCGTCGGCGGTGACAACGCCGCGGGGCTCGATGTGGTCGATCGGATCGGTGATCACCTCGACTCCAGGTTGCTGCACGGAACGATAAAAACGCCCGGCCATGACCTGCCGCTTGCACATCGGCTGATCTTTAGGGGTGAGTTTGGCCCGCAATGCCGGGTCGCGCACCGAGAGCCGCAGGTTCCATCGACACTCGGCCTGGACGAGACGGCGCTGGAATCCGGGACGAATCGGCGCGCGGCCGAATATGCGCGTGAAGATCAACCCCCAGAACCAATAGGCCAGCGCGTTCAACCTCGGCCACCGGGACAGCGCGGCCTGGGTCAGCCGCGAATAGCGTGGGTTGGGCATCGGGTAGATCCACTGCGCGGTGCGCTGAAAGACCGTCAGCCCGCGCACCTTGCCGCCGAGCTCCGCCACAATCTGCACGCCGGTCGAGCCGGTCCCGATCAATCCGATTCGCTTGTCCGGCAAGGAGACCGAGTGATCCCAGCGCGACGAATGGAACGCGGGACCAGCGAACGTCTCCCGCCCGGGAATCTGCGGATAACGAGGCACCCGCAGGACTCCGGTGGCGGTGACGAGCACGTCGTACGTCTCCTCGCCGTCGGTGGTGGTGAGCCGCCACTTCCCGTCGTCGTACCGAGCGCTGGTGACGTTGGCGCCGAACCGGATGTGGGGACGAATGCCGCGATCATCGGCCACCTGCTGGAAATACGCCTGGATCTCAGGTCCCGGCGGCAATAGATGCGACCAACTCGGGTTGGGCCGAAACGAGTAGGAGTAGTAGCGCGAAGGAACATCGCAGGTAAGACCGGGATAGGTGTTGTCGCGCCAAGTGCCTCCGACATCGTCGGCTTTCTCGAAAATGGTGAAAGAGTCGATGCCGGCATCCTGCAGCTTGGCGGCCATGCATAGGCCTGACATCCCGGCGCCGATGATGGCGACCTTCAGTGGGCGCTTTTCTGCCATGACAACCACCTGACCTCTCGCAGCCCTGAGCAGACGGTACCGCCACTGCGCCCTGACCTGACCAAAAATATGGGCTTTCATATCTGCCTCCTGCCAAGGCCCGCCCGGTGTCGGGCAAAGCCGCGGAGCCGTACCGTGGACACGTGGTCAGAGCCCGCGACACCGACGCCTGCCCGGGCACGCTGCAAGTGCATCAGGCCGCCGACGGCGCATTGGTGCGCGTCCGGCTGCCCGGCGGCATGATCACCGCCGACCAGTTGGCGACGCTGTGCGCCGTCGCCATCGAGTCGGGTTCGGGAACACTTGAACTGACCGCCCGGGGCAACGTGCAATTGCGCGGGATCATCGATGTGACGGCGGCGGCCGAGGCGATCGCCAATGCCGGGCTGTTGCCGTCGGCGACGCATGAGCGGGTCCGCAACATTGTCGCGTCGCCGCTGTCCGGGCGGGCCGGCGGGAACCTCGACGTGCGGCAGTGGGTCGGTGAGCTGGACGCGGCGATCTGCGCCGAACCAAGGCTCGCGGAGCTGGGAGGTCGGTTCTGCTTCAGTCTCGACGACGGGCGCACCGACGTGTCGGGACTGGGTGCCGATGTTGGCGTGCATGCGCTCCCAGACGGCTGTGCGCTGCTGCTTGCTGGACGTGACACCGGTGTCCGGCTGGCCGCCACCGAGGTGGTCGAGATGCTGGTCATCATCGGGATGCGTTTTGCGGACGTGTGTGGAACCGCTTGGCGTGTCAAGGAATTGGATGACATTCAGCACCTGCTGCCCGGTGTCGAACTAAGTGCCACACCGTTTCCTGCGGTCACCAAAGCACCGGTGGGCTGGATACACCAGGACGACGGCCGGGTGACGCTGGGCGCCGCGGTGCCGCTGGGTGTTCTGCCCGCACGCGTCGCGGAGTACTTGGCCTCGATTGGGGCCGCTGTTGAGGCCCCGCTGGTGATCACGCCGTGGCGATCGGTGCTGGTGTGTGATCTCGACGAGGCCGTCGCCGACGCCGCGCTGCGGGTGCTGGCGCCGTTGGGCTTGGTGTTCGACGAGCACTCTTCCTGGCTGAACGTCAGCGCCTGCACCGGCAGCCCCGGGTGCGCGCACTCGGCCGCCGATGTGCGGGCAGACGCCGCGCAGTCGCTGGACGTGGATTCCGGGGTGCATCGTCACTTCGTCGGCTGCGAGCGCGCGTGCGGCAGCCCGCTTGCCGGTGAGGTGCTGGTCGCTACCGGAGACGGATACCGACTGCTGAGGCCCGTGGCGATCGCCAGCGCGGCGAAGCCGGGCGCAGCGGGTCGCCACGCCAACAAGCCTTAGGGTGAGCGGGTGCTCGACTACATCCGCGACGCAGCTGAGATCTATCGCCAGTCGTTCGCGGCCATCCGCGCGGAAGCCGACCTGAACCGGTTCCCCGCCGACATCGCACGGGTCGTGGTCCGGTTGATCCACACCTGCGGGCAGGTCGACGTTGCGGAGCACGTCGCGTACACCGACGACGTCGTCGCGCGCGTCGGCGCCGCCCTGCGAAGTGGTGCCCCGGTGTTGTGCGATTCGTCGATGGTGGCCGCAGGGATCACCACCCCGCGGCTGCCGGCAAACAACGAGGTGGTGTCGCTGGTGGCCGATCCGCGCGCAGCCGAGCTGGCCGCACGCCGGCATACGACTCGATCAGCAGCCGGGGTGGAGCTGTGGGCCGACCGGCTACCCGGCGCGGTGTTGGCGATCGGTAACGCACCTACCGCCCTGTTCCGGCTGCTCGAGCTGATCGACGAAGGGCTTTCTGCGCCGGTCGGGGTGCTGGGCGGGCCGGTCGGATTCGTCGGGTCGGCACAGTCCAAGCAGGAGCTCATCGACCATCCCCGCGGAATGTCCTATCTGGTGGTGCGGGGCCGCCGCGGCGGCAGCGCCATGGCCGCCGCTGCTGTCAACGCGATCGCGAACGACGCCGAATGACGGACCACGACACCCAGAAAGGGACCTTGTGGGGAGTCGGGCTGGGGCCCGGCGACCCGGAGTTGGTGACCGTCAAGGCTGCCAGAGTGATCGCCGAGGCCGATGTGGTGGCTTATCACAGCGCCCGGCACGGTCGCAGCATCGCCCGTAGCATCGCCGAACCGTATCTGCGGCCCGGCCAAATCGAAGAGCACCTGATCTATCCGGTGACCACCGAGGCGACCGACCATCCCGGCGGCTATGCCGGTGCGCTCGAAGACTTCTACGCCGACGCCACCGGGCGCATCGCCGCGCACCTCAACGCCGGCCGCAACGTGGCCCTGCTCGCCGAGGGCGACCCGCTGTTCTACAGCTCGTACATGCATTTGCACACGCGGCTGACGCAGCGGTTCAACGCGGTCATCGTGCCGGGTGTCACGTCGGTGAGCGCCGCGGCGGCAGCGATCGCGACACCGCTGGTGGCCGGCGACGAGGTGCTGTCGGTGCTGCCGGGCACCCTGCCGGTCGCCGAGCTGACCCGGCGGCTCGCTGACGCCGACGCCGCCGTGGTGCTCAAACTGGGACGCTCGTATCATGCTGTCCGGGAAGCTCTTTCAGCATCCGGACAGATTGACGACGCGTTCTACGTCGAGCGGGCCAGCAGCCCCGCACAACGCATACTGCCCGCCGCGGAAGTCGACGAAACCAGCGTGCCGTATTTCTCGCTGGCCATGCTGCCGGGCGGCCGGCGGCCGAAACGGCAGTCGTCGGCGGCCGGCACCGTCGCCGTCGTGGGCCTGGGGCCCGGCGACAACGACTGGATGACGCCGCAGTGCCGGCGGGAGCTGGCCGCCGCAACCGATCTGATCGGCTACGGCGGCTACCTGGACCGCGTCCCGGTTCGTGACGGCCAGCGGCGCCATCCCAGTGACAACACCGACGAAGCCGCACGTGCCCGACTGGCCTGCGCGTTGGCCGAGCAGGGGTGCACCGTGGCGGTGGTGTCGTCGGGTGATCCCGGAGTGTTCGCGATGGCCACCGCCGTTCTGGAAGAGGCCAAACAATGGCCGGGAGTGCAGATTCGGGTGATTCCGGCGATGACCGCCGCCCAGGCCGTCGCCAGCCGGGTCGGCGCTCCGCTGGGTCACGACTACGCGGTGATCTCGTTGTCGGACCGGCTCAAACCATGGGAGGTGATCTCGGCGCGGCTGGCCGCCGCTGCCGCCGCCGACCTGGTGCTGGCCATCTACAACCCGGCCTCTAAGACACGAACGTGGCAGGTGGGCGCGATGCGCGACATACTGCTGGCCCACCGCGAACCCGGCACGCCGGTGGTGATCGGCCGCAGTGTGTCCGGACCCGACGAAGATGTCCGCGTGGTACGGCTGGCCGATCTCAACCCCGCCGAGGTCGACATGCGCTGCCTACTGATCGTCGGGTCCTCGCAAACCCAGTGGTACTCAGGCGATTCCGGTGACCGGGTGTTCACGCCTCGGCGCTACCCGACCTGAGTCCAATTGCGGCCTAACGAGCGTTCGGTCCGGGGGAACCGTCAACGCCCGAATACGTCACGCCTTCAGCGGCGGGGTTCCCGTCGTGCACCGGCTGAACGGGCGAGCCCGTGGCAGCCGTTCGCTGCAGCTTGCTCGTCGTTGCATCCGCCTCTTCACCAAGAAGGAGCGAGCGAACCAGCCGACGCGGTCCGAAGGGCCGCAGCATGTAACTGGCCGGGCGTGGGCGCACTCGTTGCGGCCACCAGAACCAGCGCCCGAGCAGCGCTGCGATCGACGGCGTCATCAGCGAGCGCACGATCAGGGTGTCGAACAGCAGGCCGAGGCCGATCGTGCTGCCGGCCTGGCCGATGGAGCGTAGGTCACTCGCGGCCATGGACATCATGGTGAAGGCGAATACCAGGCCTGCCGCGGTGACGACCCCGCCGGTTTCGCCCATCGAGCGAATGATGCCGGTCTTCAGGCCGGCGCCGATCTCCTCCTGGAACCGCGACACCAGCAGCAGGTTGTAGTCGGAGCCGACAGCGAGCAGGATGATCAACCCGAACACCGGCGCGATCCAGTTCAAATCCAGGCCGAAGAGGTGCTGCCACACCAACACCGAGAGCCCGAAGGCAGCGCCCAGCGACAGCAGCACCGTGCCGACGATCACCAGGGATGCAACCAGCGCTCGCGTGATGATCACCATGACAGCGAAGATCAGCGTCAGCGCCGCGATTCCCACGATCAGCAAGTCGTATTGGGAGCCCGACTGGATATCGCGGTATATGGCCGCCGTCCCGGCGAGGTAGAACCGGGCGTCGGTGAGGGTCGTTCCCTTCACCGCTTGATGCGCGGCACCCAGCTCCGGCTTGACCGCGGAAATGCCTGCCGGAGTTGCCGGGTCGGTGTCGTGGGTGATGATGAAGCGCGCGGCCTTGCCGTCCGGCGACAGGAAAAGTTTCAGACCGCGCTGAAAGTCGGGATTTTGGAAGGCTTCCGGCGGCAGGTAGAAGTAGTCGCCACTCCTCGAGGCATCAAAGGCCTGACCCATCGCGCTCGCCGTATCGGTCATCTGGGCCATTTGCGTGACCAGACCCGAGAAGCTGCTGTGCATCGTGAGCAGGGTCCCCCGCATGGACTCCGCGACGGCGATGATCGGCGGGAACTGGGCGAGCATCTGGGGCATTATCGCGTCGATATTGTTCATGTCCTTGATCAGCGTGCTCATGTTCTCGCTGAACTTGTCCACACCGTCGATCGCCTCGAACACCGACCTCGTCGCCCAGCAGACGGGGATGTTGAAACAGTGTTGTTCCCAGTACAAATAGCTGCGGAACGGTCTCGCGAAATCGTCGAAGTCCGCCAGATGGTCTCTCATCTCGTCCAGCGTGGATTGCATATCGTGCATATCGCCGACCATGTGATGAGTCGTGCTGCTCATCTGCCCCAGCAAACCCTGCATCCGCTGCATCGAGCCGATCATGGCGCCAAGGTCGTCGCTCATTTTGAGCATGTCGGCCGTCCGGTCCTTCATGAATTGAAGGTTCTCCTGGATCGGGATCGATTGGGCGCTGATCTGGAAAGGTATTGATGTGTGCTCGATCGGCCCGCCCAGTGGCCGGGTGATGCTTTGCACCATCGCGATTCCCGGCGAACGAAAGACGTCTTTGGCAAGCCTGTCCAGGATGATCATGTCGCCGCTATTCCGCATGTCGTGATCACTCTCGATCATGAGGATATCGGGATTCATCGTGGCGGCGCTGAAATGGCGCTCTGCGGCTGCATATCCGACATTCGATGGCAGGTTGCGGGGTATGTAGAAGCGATCGTTGTAGCTCAGCTTCATGCTCGGCATGATGAGGATGCCGACCAGGGCGATGACCAGCGAGGCCGCAAACACCGGACCGGGCCAGCGCACCGTAGCGGTGCCGATGCGCCGCCACCCACGCGTCTTGATCATCCGTCTCGGGTCGAGCAAACCAAACCGAGTGGCCACGGCGACAACGGCCGGCGCCGCGGTCAGCGCTCCCGCGACGACAATGACCAGCCCCAAAGCTGACGGAATGCCCAGCGCCTTGAAATACGACAGTCGCGCCAAGTGGAGGCAGAAAGTAGCCCCAGCGATTGTCAAGCCCGAGCCCAAGATGATGTGGAAGGTCCCGCGGAACATCGTGTAATAGGCCGCTTCCCGGTCTTGACCGGCCTGACGTGCCTCTTGATAACGGCCTATCAGGAATATCGCGTAATCCGTTCCCGCGGCAATGGCCAGGGATGACAGCATGGCGACGACGAACGTCGAAAATCCCAACAGGTCGTAGTTCCCGAGAAGCGCGACGAGCCCTCTGGCCGTGCCCATCTCGAAACCAACCATGACGAGAACCAGAAGCACCGTGCTGATGGAGCGATAGGCAATGAAGAGCATGATCATGATGACCACGCCCGTCACGCCCATCATTTTGAACATGCTTTTATCGGCGGCTTCGTTCATGTCTGTATTCAGCGCCGCCGGACCCGTGACGTATGCCTTGAGCCCTTTGGGCGGCGCTGACTTGTCGACGATCTCCCGTACCGCTTTGACCGACTCGTTTCCTAGGGTGCTGCCCTGGTTGCCGGCCAGATTGAGTTGGACGTAAGCGGCTTTGCCGTCCCGGCTCTGGACACCAGCGGCAGTGAGTGGATCTCCCCACACGTTCTGGACATGTTGCACGTGCTCGGGGTCGGCCTGCAGCTTTTTCACCAGGCCGTCGTAATAGCGGTGCGCCTCCTCGCCGAGTTGTTTATCGCTCTCCAGGACGATCATCGCGATGCTGTCGGAGTCCGACTCGTGGTATTTTGCGCCGATGCGCTTCGCGGCGATCATCGCCGGCGCATCTTGCGGTGACATCGTGACCGCGTGGTTCCGCGCGACCGACTCGATCGGCGGCACAAGCACGTTCAGGGCGACGGTCAGCAGCAGCCATGCCACGAGGATCGGCACCGCGAACCTGCGGACGAACCGCATGTATTTCGGACGGGCGTCGTTATCGGTGTTCATGCGGCCTTCACCAGGCAGGAGGTTTGGGCGTGGTGCCCGGCCGAGGATCTTTCGTCCTTGACCTCACCGTTGACCGTGATGCGGCACCCGATGTTGTCGCTATTGCCCTGTGCCACCACGTTGGCGATCACGGCCGGCACCGTCGTCGTGATCGTGTAAGTCCAGGGCAGGCTGGTGAAGTTCGTCTGTTCCGGCTGGGCGTTCTTGTCCAAGTAGCTCACGCTTCCTGTTGTGTCGCCGGGCCCGTAAACCTCATATGTCACTCGTTTGAGATGGAATGGCACGAGTGGTTCGGCGCTGCTTCCGGTCGCAGAAAAGATCTCGTCGGAGCCAAAAACGCCGCGGAGCCGGCTGACGGCGACACCACCGAGGAAAACTGCCACCACGACGACGAGCGGTACCCAGACCCGCTTGAGAAAGGCCAACATTCGTGTTTCCTTTCGTTCGTGGCCTGGTCTACCTGGTAAGCAGTCTCAGCCCGCGCCGCCGCAGCGACTAGGGCCGTTCGGCCCTGCAAGTAACGGCCGTCAGGCACACAAATCGCACGTCGTTGCGTGGTTGAGCTCTGTGCGAGCTGCGGCTCCGGCTTGAGCCCGCAGCTCAAGTTATACCATACCCCCTACGGTATTTTGACAGGCGCGGATCATGACCGCAAGAAGGATCTGTCGCCGCTTTGGGCGCCGAAATCCCTAACGGGGAGCTGCAACTGGCAGAGGGTACGGAGCGGGCCGGAACTGCTTGTCACGCACCCGTGTTCGGCGAATCGTCGCCCCAGCTACCCGGCACCATCGGCAAGGTCGGGCCGTCGCTCAAACCCTCGCCGGTCAACGTCGTCAACCCGACGGGCCGGGGCGCACCGGCTTTGGCTGCGGCCCCGGCAAATCCAGGCGGTCCCGCGCATTGCTCGGAGGCGCGGGGGTGGGGCGGTCATCGTCGGGGGCCCACGGGCAAGAACACGAATACCTCTTCGGTGAATCTCGTGGGTGGGCTGGCACTGGTTACGTCCAGTGTTCGGTTTGCGGCACTGCTTAGTTCCCACCGTGACTTTCGCGAGGTCTTTGCACGCAGACCGGCCATGCGCAACGATGCAGGGATGCGGTGTGACGTTGCGCGTGAGGCGCTGTCTGCTCGATTGGACGGCGAGCGCCCCCAGGTGCTCGCGCAGCAGGTTGATGCCCATCTGGAATCCTGCCGCAGTTGCCGCTCCTGGCTGATTGGGGCAGCGGTGCAGACTCGCCGGCTGGCCTCGATTGAAACCGGACAGGGACCGGACTTGGTCGACAAGATCATGGCCAGCATCAGCGAGCAGTCCACCGCTTATCACCGCTGGATGCGCGTGGTGCGGTCGCACTACCGGCGGTGGGCGCTGATCGGTGTAGGTGTGTTCCAGGTGGCGATCGCGGCCGCCCAAATCAGCGGAATCGATTTCGGCATGGTGTCGGCCCACATGCACGGCGCAATGTCCGGCGAGCATCTGATGCATGAGTCCACCGCATGGTTGCTGGCGTTGGGTCTGGCTATGATCGCCGCCGGCGTCTGGCCCGTCGCCGCGATTGGCGTCGCAGCGATTACCGGCGTGTATTCGGTCGCGCTGTCGAGCTACGTGGTCGTCGACGCCTTCGCTGGCGAGGTAACCGCGACACGTATCGCCAGCCACATGCCCTTGCTGTTAGGCCTGGTGTTCGCGCTGCTGGTGGCGCGGGAGTACGCGGGCTCGCGCAGGGGGCGAACATCCGATTCCGACGGAGATGTCGTGCGCCCCGTCCGGCCGACAGCGTCCCCCACTGCTCGGCGACGCGGGCATCTCTGGCCAATCAACCGGTCGGCCCCAGACCCCGCCGCAGGGTCTACGACGAACGGTCGTAGACTCAGTGCGCCCCCGCAACTAAGGTGGTTCGCCATGACCGCGTCCAGCGACGACGAGGCCGTTACCGAGCTCGCCTTGGCAGCCGCACGCGGAAATGCGCGAGCGCTGGAGGCGTTCATCAAAGCCACCCAGCAAGACGTGTGGCGGTTTGTCACGTATCTGTCAGACGCGGGCAACGCCGACGACCTGACTCAAGAGACCTTCCTGCGCGCAATCGGTGCCATCGAGCGGTTCTCCGGACGCTCGAGTGCCCGGACCTGGCTGCTGGCCATCGCGCGCCGCGTCGTGGCCGATCACATCCGCCACGTCCAATCGCGGCCCCGCACCGCCCTCGGCGCCGATCCTGAACACGTTCTCCGCGGTGACCGCCACGCCCGCGGATTCGAAGACTTGGTTGAGGTGACCACGATGATCGCCGGCCTCACCACCGAACAACGCGAAGCCCTCTTGCTCACCCAGTTGCTCGGACTGCCCTACGCCGACGCCGCAGCGGTATGCGGCTGCCCGGTGGGCACCATCCGATCCCGTGTCGCGCGCGCCCGTGATGCGCTGCTGGCCGACGTTGAGCGCGACGACCTGACCGGCTGACCGGCTAGCGAAGCCCGGCAACCCAGTCCGCGGCCTGTTGGACGGTGCCGACTGTTAGCACGCCTGCCGGTAGCGGCGGGCGCGCCACCATCACCACCGGAATACCCAGCGCGGCAGCGGCATCCAGCTTCGCCCGAGTCATCTCGCCGCCGCTGTTCTTGGTGACCAGGGCATCGATGCGGTGCTCACGCAGGAGCGCGAACTCGTCGTCGTAGCGATACGGGCCGCGGGACAGCACCAGCCGGTGATGGCGCGGCAATGAGGCACTATCCGGTTCGGTGACCGCGCGGATCAAGAACCACGCGTCGCTGTCCGCGAAGGAGTTCACACCCGAGCGTCCGGTGGTGAGAAACACCCGCGAATAGCCTTGCTGGGCAATGATTTCCGCTGCTTTCCTATCCGATTCAACGACAATGGCAGTGCCGGGATCCCACGCCGGGCGGGCCAGTACCAGATAAGGAATCTGTAATTCGCCGCACACTTGGGCGGCGTGCGCTGTCATGGTTGCCGCGAACGGGTGGGTGGCATCGACGACGGCGTCGACGCGTTCGTCTTGCAGCCAGCGCCGCAGCCCGTCGACGCCGCCGAAGCCGCCAATGCGTACCGGGCCGACCGGCAGGGCGGGGTCTGGCACCCGGCCCGCCAGGGAGCTGATGATGTCGATCTGCGGGTGCAGGGCTTTCGCCAACGCGCGAGCCTCGGCGGTGCCACCGAGCAACAGCACCCGCATCAGTGCCTGCTCCCCCGGGTCCGCCCGGTTGAATACAGGTAGCTGTCGGTGAATCCCTCAGCGGCCAGCACGTCGCCGACGATGATCACAGCGGTCTTGGTGATGTTGGCGTCGTGCATCTGCCCGGCGATGTCGGCGAGCGTGCCGCGCAGCACGGCCTGCCGTGGCCAACTCGCGAAAGCCACTACGGCAGCAGGTGTTTCGGGACGATAGCCCCCTGCCAATAGCTGCGGGACAATGGCGTCGATCTGGGCGGCGGCCAGGTGCAGGACCAGGGTGGCGCCGGATCGGGCGAGGGTGGC
The DNA here is from genome assembly GCA_963730415.1 of uncultured Actinomycetota bacterium. Lineage (GTDB taxonomy): Bacteria > Actinomycetota > Actinomycetes > Mycobacteriales > Mycobacteriaceae > Mycobacterium. Next base: position 516,695 of record CAVSSC010000043.1, read on the forward strand.
CAGGTCTTCACCGGGCGGCATGGCTGTCGATAGGGTCGCTACCCGGGTCAGCGTCACTGTCTGCGCAACCCCGGGGACGGTGAGCTCGCGCTTTAGAGCGGCCGCCGCAGCGGCGAAAGCCGGTACGCCGGGCACGATTTCGTAGTTGATGCCCAGCGCGTCGAGTCGGCGGCACTGCTCGGCCAGCGCGCTGTATAGCGACGGATCACCGGAGTGCAGCCGCGCCACGTCGTGGCCGGCGGCGTCGGCGTCGGCGAGTTCGGTGATGATCTGCTCGAGCGTCAGCGGGCCGGTGTCAATGATTTTCGCTCCGGGAGGGCACAGCGCCAAAAGGTCATCGGGCATGATCGAACCCGCATAGAGGCACACCTGGCATTTTTCAAGGAGCCGTTGGCCGCGGACTGTGATGAGGTCGGCGGCGCCTGGGCCCGCACCGATGAAATACACCGTCACCTTGTCACCGTCCACTGGGTGACGGGATACTGCGGGCGCCAACCGGTGAAGCTGCCCAGCTGCTCGCCCTGGTAGTGCTGGAAGCGTCGCAGCCGGCCGCCGAAGCGCGAATATGCTTGTGCCAGAACCGCTTCAGACTCGGCGGTGACCGCGTTGGCAACGAGGCGACCGGCGGATGGCAACTTGTCGAGGCACACGTCGAGCAGACCGGGCTGGGTCAGGCCGCCGCCGATGAAAATCGCCGACGGTGGCTCGGCGCCGTCGAACGCATCCGGGGCGTCGCCGCGCACGTCGATGCTGGCACCGAAGGCCGCGGCATTGAACCCGATGTTGTGGCGGCGCCGTTCGTCGCGCTCGAATGCGATCGCGCTGCAACCCCGCCAACTCAGGCACCACTCGACACTGATGCTGCCCGAGCCTGCGCCGACGTCCCACAACCGCTCGCCCGGCCGCGGGGCCAGCGCCGCCAGGGTTACCGCGCGGATCCCATGTTTGGTGATTTGCCCGTCGTGGACGAACGCGTCATCAGGCACTGGCGACATGCGTTCGTCGGGCAAGTAGCGAACGGCGATCACGTTGAGGTCGTCGATGTCCGGGGGCGCGTCCTTGGCCCACTCCCGAGCGGTACCGTCGCGGCGGTGTTCGGCCGGGCCGCCGAGTTGTTCGAGCACGCTGATCTCGGAATCGCCTCGGCCATGGGCGTTGAGCACGACGGCCAGTTCCTTGGGCGTGGATCCGCTTCTCGACAGCACGACCGCTTGGCCGCCACGGCGTACCGCGGTGTGCGGCTGCGCGGTGACCAGGCTGATCACCTCGGTGTCGTGGACGTTCCAGCCCATCCGCGCGCACGCCAGCGTCACCGAGGACACGTGCGGCAGCACCCTCACCCGGTCGTGTCCATACAGCCGAATCAACGTGCCCGCCGATACCGTGCAGCAGCGGATCACCGCTTGCCACCACGTGTATGTCGCCCGTGTGGTCGTCGAGCAACCTTTGCAGCGCGGGCAACATCGGTGACGGCCACTGCTGACGGGGCGCGGGCACTGTGCCGTCGAGCAGGTCAAGTTGTCGCTTGGACCCGTAAATGACGGTGGCCCTTCGTAATTCGGCGCGCGATGTTTCGGAAAGGCCCGCCATACCGTCGGCGCCAATACCCACAACGATGATCATCGCGGCATCCTGCGCCACACGAACTGCGGCAGCAGCCGCATCACGAAGAACATCGGCCGCAGCGTCCACGGGATCCATACGGTGCGACGTCCTTTGGCCAGCGCCCGCGCGGTCGCCGCGGCCACCTGCGGCGGGGTGCTGGACAGCGGCGCGGGCGTCATGCCCTCCGTCATACGCCCGATGACGAATCCGGGGCGGGCGATCAGCAACCGCACGCCGGTGCCGTGCAGCGCGTCGGCCAACCCGCTGGCGAAGCCATCCAGGCCGGCCTTGGCCGAGCCGTAGACGTAGTTGGCGCGGCGTACCCGAACCCCGGCGACCGAGGAGAACACCACCAGTGATCCCCGTCCGGCTGTGCGCATGGCGGCGGCCAGGTGGGTGAGCATGCTGACCTGGGCGACGTAGTCGGTGTGCACGATGGCTACGGCGTGCGCGGCGTCGATCTCGGCACGGGCCTGGTCGCCGAGGATCCCGAAGGCCAGCACCGCGGTGCCGATGGGTCCGTGATCGGCGACGATCGAGGCGACCAGCGGGCCGTGCGATTCCAGGTCGTCGGCGTCGAACTCTTTGGTATGCACCGCCACGGCGCCGGCGGCTTTGAGCGTGTTGACCTGGTCGTCGAGCTGATCGGCATTCCGTGCGGCCAGCACTACCGTTGCTCCCGGCGCCAGGCGCCGCGCCAGCTCGATCCCGATCTCGCTGCGGCCGCCCAGAACTAGTACCGGACCTGCGCCCGTGTCGTCCACGGCTGCGATTATCACCTGCGCTAGCGTGGGCGGTGATGGCGAATACCACTACTCGGCTTACCGACGACGCGCTGGCATTTCTGTCCGAACGGCATCTGGCCATGCTGACCACGCTCCGTGCCGACAATTCACCGCATGTGGTGGCGGTCGGTTTCACCTTCGACCCCAGGACACACATCGCGCGGGTCATCACCACCGGCGGCTCTCAGAAGGCGGTCAATGCCGACCGTGGCGGGGTGGCTGTGCTCAGCCAGGTCGACGGTGCGCGGTGGCTGTCGCTGGAGGGCCGTTCCAAGGTGAACGGCGATGTCGACGCCGTGCGCGACGCCGAGCTGCGCTACGCCCAGCGCTACCGCAACCCGCGGCCTAACCCGCGACGGGTGGTCATCGAGGTCCAGGTGGAGCGGGTGCTCGGGTCGTCGGATCTGCTGGACCGAGGGCGCGAGTAGAGCTTGGTGGCGATCTCGGTTCGGCGTTGAGGTGCGATAACGCTTTCTGGGAAGCCCTCAAGAAATTCGGCGTCTATTATTTTCCGACCCTCATGCCAAAGGGACGAACAATGGCTTACCTTCGGGGTCGAGAAACGAATCTTTTATGGTCTCGACGGGTATATCTATATAATGCGATATTTCGACCAGCCTGTCATCCGCAGCAATTGCTACCATCGAACCAGCACGATCTATAAGAGCATCCCGCTCACGAGCAGCGAAAACGACTTTACCGAAGCTATAACCTTGTTTTAATTCATCCCGCGTAAAGGGCTTCTGCACTCGCTGAAGGCTGCGAAGCTTGCGAACCGATCCGCCAAAATGGCCGTACAGGTACCTTTCGACGAGTGCCATCGTAAGTGCACCAAAGTTAAAATTCTCAGCACCCATCCGATCAGACGTTGTGATGATATAGTAGCCATCAACGAGATCGATGAAGTAGCGAATCTCTCCGCCTTTATTCCAAATAACTGTCCGGCCATCATGGGTTTGCGATCCTTGGATTAAGTCCATTCCGGCGAGCCGAATCCAGTCCTGCAAACCTATCGAAAGGTCCACACTGCCTGTCACTGTGTTAGCACCTTTCCGACTAGTTCGTCCACGATTCGCGGCTCACCCTGCGCATCGAAGATCCGCACTTGGAGCGATCCGCCTGGTTGGCCAAGTCCAGGTGCGACCTCTGATACTTCGATGGTCCACCCCTCGGGAAGCTTACTCAAGGTGTATGCCTGATACGTATCTCCTAGCGAATTGACGTGAAGAGCGCGCTCTTCCCAGGACGCAGCTTGCGCGTTTTCCATAACAGCTAGATACGCACCTTCGTCGTCGCCGATGCGATCGAGTCGAGCACCATAATCTCGTACAAAATACCGGAGGTCGGAATAAGCAACTCGCGTACCCGGTACCGCGCCGGAGTTACCAGGAAAATTGTACCAGTGCTGGCCATTCGGGCCTAATTTATTAAAGCGTTCTTCGTATTCTTGCTGACTATACGCATGCCCCTGCGCGCCCCAGCCGAACGGTGCATCAGGATGATCCATTAGTCTCCTTACCTCCGGATTTATTCGACTCAAATCTGCAGGATTATCGGGATAATTCCAATGGTCCGGCAGGGGGTCACCGTAATGCGGGTCAATTGGCTGATCCGATAACCGATGCCATCCGTCGCCGGCGGGATCGTGGGAGTGCACTGGATCTTCGCGTCCGCCGCCTGGGGGGCCGCCGTGGCCAGGCCCAGACGGATCTCCGTCTCCGTGCTCGTGGGGACCGCCACCATGCGGCGGCCGTCTATGGGGGTGAGCGTCCGGGGGGCCGCCGTCGCGCGCCTCCCGTGGGCCGCCACCATGCGGCGCCGGCAATTCTGCCGGGCGACCGCCAGGGGGCATGAAATGGGGGGCCGCCGCCGGGGCTGGCGCGGGCTGTGGTGAGTGCGCGGCGGCAGGCGCTGGTGCAATGGGAGATCCGACTAGGCGACGCCGGCACCCGAGCGGGCACCGGTTCTGCTGCCTGCGGATTAATGGACGGTAGGCGTTCACCGGGCATAGCGGGCGACATCGGTGCGTGGGGAGCTCCCGCTGGCACCGCCACCGGTTCACGCACACCAGCTGCCGGTGTCAACGCCGGTTCACGCGGACCCCCTCCGGGCGAAGACACCGGATCCTGCCGACCATCCGGCGGCACGGATTCGGCCGGGCGCGGTGTGGACTCAACCGGCGCCTCCGGCAACTTCTCTGGTGGCAAGCCCACCGGGCTGCCACTGGGCGGAGGATCAGTCTGAGGCAGGTCCCCGCCGAGATTCTGGAGGTCCTCGGTTAGATCACTGCTGGTTTTACCAATGTCAGCCAAGGCGCCGCCGACACCGTCCAGCTCACCAGCCGCACCTCGGGCGCCCTGAACTACCTCCTCGCCCTCGGTAAGCTCCTCGGTCGCTTCGGCGCCACCCGCACCAGCCTCCGCACCTTTCGTTCCGGCCTTTAATGCCCCTCCGCCCAGAAATAGCGTCCCGACATCGAAGGCGCTTTCCCCGAATCCCAATCCCGGCCGACCCGAGGTCCAATCGTCCCAATGCACCAAACCCTTCACGAGGCCCAGGTCATTCTTCGCGGCGCCGCCTGGGTCGAGTAAGGCGTACGCCGGAATGGACTTAACCGCCGTCTCATCTAGCGCCGCCCAACTAGCCGTCGCACCTTTGGGATCGAAGAGAAATCGGCTCGGGTCAAGCTGCCCTTCGAGTTGCGCGAGCCCAGCCGCGCCCTTGAATACGCCTTCTTCCGCATCGGCGAAGAAGTCGAACATGGTCGCCACTTGCTGACCAACGAAATCACCCAGGAAGTGAGTGAACTGGCCCCGCATGAAGGTCTTCATCTGGCGCACCAAGCCATCGACAAGCTGCAACCCGATCTTCATGACCTGCTCGCGGGCCTGGGCTTCCCGTTTCATGTTGTGCAAGACGGCGTTGATGTCCGCGGCGATCTTGTTGACCTCGTCAAGCGCATCGCCTTCTAAAAACGACACCACCTCGCCCCAGAGGCCGGGCACCGACAACAGCCGGTGCAACAGGTCCCGGATTGCAGTCTGGGCGTGTTCCACTTCGTTGGCGAAATCGTCCAAAGCATCGGCCAGCTTGTCGCACTGAGCGCCCAAACCGGCCATCTTGGTGCCGAGCTCCGAGACGTCATGCTGTATCAACTCGCTTTCGGGGACCTGCTGCGCAGCGACCGCCGACTTCGGTCCATTCAGGGCGTCCTGCACCCCGCTTAGCGCCGCACCAAAGCCGCGCCAACAACCGGCGGCCGCATGCATCCCGGTCGCATCGCCATTGGGCCACACATCATCGAGCAAGGCCTCCACAACGGCCCAGAGCAACGGTTCGGCCACGCCTGGACCCACCGTCCCAGGCGGACCGGGAGGCACGATATCCGGCGGTTGACTTGGCGCCGGCAGCACATGACCGCCGCCGCCCAGCGTCGAGGCCGCCTCTGCCTTCGAGTAGTTCGACGCGCAAAGTTGTATCTTCGCCCCGACGTGTCGGCAGGCGTTGATCCCGGCCGCCGCTCCCTTCAACAGCGACTTGGCCGTGGCTTGATACGCCAGCCCGAATACCAAACCGGCTGCATCCTGGCCACTATTAACCCCAAAGCCAGCCGTTAAGGGGCCCAGTGCCGCAGCCAGGCCATCACCAACGACATCCACGGCGGTGCCAGCGACAAACATCGCCTCAGGATCGACCACCAAGGGAGCCACGCGCGGAATTCTCGCCCAGACCGCCCGCCGCCGCTATTCACCCAATGATCGCTCCGCCAAGCTAGCCACAACCGCTTGGCACCACAACTCATTCATCAACAGCCGCCCTTCACGGCTAGTCGATTCACACCTCCGCGGTCAGCGTGATGCGGTGCCGCCCCGGGCGAGATCGCCACGGTCGGCCCAGCCGGCTGACCGTCGAGTTGCACGTCAACCCCGGCAGGCAGCCCGCCAAGCGTGATCTGCGCGGCGGTATCGGTGGCCACCGTGATCGTCGACGCCGGCAACGCGGCCAGCCCGGCACGCTCGATATCCACCGTAAGGCCGGCAACCCCGGTGAGGCGCAGCGTCAGATACGGCAACGGACCAACGGGCGGCCCCACCTTCCAGTCCAGCTCGCTGTACACCCCGGGCGTCGGGTCGAAATCCAGGATGAAGCCGCGATGATGCCGAACGGTGTGCGTCGGGTCCGGCCGGGCATACGAACGGGCGTCGACTTCGGCGATGGCCCCGCGGCGTGCCGTCACCACGGATCGGCGGTCAGTTCCGACAGCCACCACACCTGATGCGGCCCAATACCCAGGTCGGACCGCACCAGCTGGGGATACCACGCGAACGTGATGTGTCCCGGATCAGCTTGCCGCAGGCCGGTTTCCATGTGGGAGATCGGATCCTCGAACTTGTCCTGCAGCACCCAGGCGATGTGATCCTCGAGCGGATACACCGTGAACCGGTGCCGGTAGCCCAGCCGGTCGAGTTCGAGCACCTGCTCGGCGGCCGAGGCGAACGGCACCAGCTCGTCAACCAGCCCGTGGGCGATGACGTAGGGAAGCCAGCGGGCATTCACCAGCAGCTTCCAGGTATCGCCCTCGCGGGCACAGGGCGAGTCCGGGTCGAGGTCGGCCGGAATGTCGACATCGGGAAGCAGGCGTACACCGCATGTTGGCGGACCGGCCAGCACAACCGCCTGCGAAAACACCTGCGGATAGGCCAATCCCAGCTTGTAGGCCGCATACCCGCCCATCGAATAACCCGAGATCACGGTGCGATTGGGATCGGTGCCCAACTGTTCGGCCACCCGCGCCCACACTTCCCAGACGTCGAGTTCTCCCGTGTCGAAGTACCACGTCGACGGGCCTCGGGCCAGCGGCGTGACCACTACCGAGTCGCGGCCCTCGCACACTTCGTGCAGCAGGCGCGGGTCGATCGCGGCGAACTGGCTCTGCCCGAGCGCAAGCGAATGCAGCAGCAAGGTCAACGGCAGCGCACGACCGGACGCGTAGGTCGACGGCAGGCACACCCCGTAGGGCTGCACCCGGCCGAGGAACTGCGGCTGGGTGCTCAGCACATCGTCGGCGGCCAAACCTTGTCTTAGGCCCTGGCCCAGCTCGACCGAGGACACGTACCACCGCGTCGACGGGCCGGTAATCACCGGCTCGGGAGCAGTCTCGCCAGCCGCAAGCTGATCCCACCGCACACTCGCCGCGAATTCCGACACGTCGCCGCTGGTCAAGGCCGCGGCCTGGGCCGAATCCGACCAGAAGTTCAGATGCGGCGGCTCTTGCTCGTTGGCGCGAAACGCGACGTTGTAGACGTTGGGTTGCCCGGGCAGCGCGCCACGCTCGGCGGGCACGTCGGCGAACCCATCACCCGCGGCGTTAGCCAGCCCCGCGGCCAGCCGAACCGTCCAGCTGCCGGCAGGTTCCAACAATGACCGCGGAACCTGCGCCAAAAACGTCCGCGATTGCATGTCGATGCTGTGCTCGACCGGCGTCGTGGCATGCGTAATCAAATCGATCAGCACAGCGCTGCTCCCCGAGACCAGCAGGGCCATGTCGATGCCGGCCGAGCGTACACCGGCCCCGGCCGGCCACTGCTCCGAACAAACCCGGTCTGGGTCGGTGTCGAAGGTGAATAGCGCAATGGGTACCGAAGCGTCTAACAGCGTGTTCCAGTCGATCCGCCACCACGTGTGAGTCTCGGTGAGCCCGATGGCGACGCGGAAGATATCGGCGCCATTGCGGGCCGCGGGCCCGTCGGGATAGACGTAGGTGCCGCGCGGCGGCGCCTGAACCTTCAGGTCGCCGATCGGGATGCCCGTCGCGCCGTGGTCGTCGTAGAGAAAGTCGGTCCAGAACAGGGCACCGCCAGCCACTCGGCCGGCGCCGCAGGTGCGCGGAAATTCCTCGCCGAACGGCCATCCCGACGGCACGGGAAGCTCGGGCTCGGGGCGTCGTGCCGCCGGCGGCACGCCCTCGGGCATCCCGTCGACCACGACGAGCTCAGCCGGCGGCGCAGGTGCCGGTGCGGCGGGATGCAGCACCGCGTCGGCAATGTGACGTGCAATGCGAATAGGAAGCAGCGGGAGATCCAGGATTGACACCACGCCCAACCTACGCGGCAGGGGTGTCTCGTCGGTTAAGCCACGGGAACCACAATCAGTTCGTGCGGCCGATTGTTGACGGCTGCGGCGCCGTCTTCGGTCACGACGACGATGTCCTCGATGCGGGCACCCCAGCGGCCCGGGAAATAAATGCCCGGCTCGATGGAAAAGGCCATTCCCGCAGTTAGCGGCAGGTCGTTGCCGGCGACGATGTAGGGCTCTTCGTGAACCGACAGCCCGATACCGTGCCCGGTACGGTGCACGAAGAACTCAGCGAGTCCTTCCTGGGCCAGCACATCGCGGGCGGCGGCGTCGACCTGTTCGGCCGTCACACCCGGACGGACTGCGTCAACGGCTGCGCGCTGGGCCCGTTGCAGCACCGAATACTGGTGCGCTACATCGGGTTTCGGCTCACCGATACTGTAGGTGCGCGTCGAGTCGGAGTGGTATCCGGGCTCATATGCGCCGCCGATATCGACGACGACGATGTCACCAACCTGCAGTTCACGATCCGAAAACCCGTGGTGCGGGTCGGCGCTGTGCGGGCCGGAGCCGACAATGATGAACGCCACCTCGGAATGCCCTTCGGCCACAATCGCTTCGGCGATGTCGGCGGCCACGTCGGCCTCGGTCCGGCCCGGGAGCAGAAACTCCGGCACCCGGGCATGCACCCGGTCGATGGCCGCACCGGCTTTCCGCAACGCGTCTATCTCGCATTCCTCCTTGACCATCCGCAGCTTGCGCAACACGTCGGTGGCCAGGACGGGCAGCACGCCGAGCACACCGGCCAGCGGCAACAGGTGCAGTGCCGGCATGGAATCGGTGACGGCCGTCGCAGCAGGGGCGCCGCCCAACGCGGCACTCACCAGTTGGTACGGATCGTCGCCGTCGACCCAATCCCGCACCGCGAGGCCCAGTTCCGCAATGGCTGACCCCTTGAGCGAGGCCAGCTCCAGCCGCGGCACCACTACCGTCGGGTCACCGGATGCCGGCAACACCAGCGCGGTGAGCCGCTCGAACGTCTGGGCACGCGACCCGACGAGATAGCGCAGGTCGTATCCCGGGGTGATCACCAGCCCGGTCAGCCCGGCGTCGGCGGTCGCGGCGGCCGCCGCAGCCAGCCGGCGGGCATACACTCCTGGGTCGAATCGGTGAGAATCCATGGCAGCCAGGCTAACCGCGCCGCCGGCGGCGCTGGCAGGATAGCCGGCATGCCCGCACCCCTGTTGCTGCTCGACGGCGCCAGCATGTGGTTCCGCTCCTATTTCGGGGTGCCGTCCTCAATCACCGCCCCCGACGGCCGGCCCGTCAACGCCGTTCGCGGATTCATCGACTCAATGGCCGTCGTGATCACCCAACAGCGACCCAGCCGACTGGTCGTGTGCCTGGACCTGGATTGGCGGCCGCAGTTCCGGGTGGACCTCATCTCGTCCTACAAAGCTCATCGGGTAGCTGAGGCGGAGCCGGAAGGCGAGCCCGACATCGAGCAAGTCCCTGATGACCTGACGCCGCAGATCGACATGATCATGGAACTGCTGGACGCCTTCGGGATCCCGACGGCGGGCGCTGCGGGTTTCGAGGCCGACGACGTGCTGGGCACGCTGGCGGCGCGGGAACGCAACAACCCGGTGGTTGTGGTCAGCGGAGACCGCGACCTGCTGCAGGTGGTGTCTGACGATCCTGTCCCTGTTCGAGTGCTCTACCTGGGCCGCGGGCTGACCAAAGCCACCTTGTTCGGGCCGGCCGAGGTGGCCGAACACTATCGCGTGCCGGAGCATCGGGCCGGGCCCGCCTACGCCGAACTCGCGCTGTTACGCGGCGATCCGTCCGACGGCCTACCGGGCGTGCCAGGCGTCGGTGAGAAGACGGCAGCGACCCTGCTGGCTCAGCACGGTTCGCTGGATCAGATCCTGGCGGACGCCCGCGACCCTAAATCGAAGATGGCGAAGGGACTGCGGGCGAAACTGCTGGCCGCGACCGACTACATCGAGGCCGCCAAGCAGGTGGTGCGAGTAGCCACCGACGCGCCCGTCAGCCTGTCGACGGCCAGCGACGCGCTACCGCTGGTCGCCGCCGACCCGCAACGTACCGCCAAGCTGGCAACCGAGCTGGGCGTCGGGTCGTCGATTGCCCGCTTGCAGAAAGCGCTCGACACGCTGCCCGCGTGACGGCCCAAACTCGCCCGCGATCAGACTACTGCGGCCGACCGACCTCGTAGGTGCCCTTGTTGTCCTGGAAGGTCACCGTCACGTGCTTCGCGGCACCGTCGATGCTGACGTCACAGTCGAACGTGGCGCCCTTTTTGACGGTGGGATTCTGGCCATGGTTGCACTTGACGTCTTTGACGTTCTTGGCGCCGTAGCCGTTGGTTTCGTCGCTGAGGATTTGCTGCACACCGGCCTGAGCCTTATTGACGTCCAGTTTGGTGGTGACGAAAAACCCGGGCTGCCAGAAGCCCAGCACCAGCACGACCGCGATGAGCAGAAAGGCGATCACCCCGGCCACGCCGGCGATCAGCGCGACCGACCGCTTCTTGCCCGGTTGCTCATAGGGCGGGTACTGCTGCGGGTACTGGCCTGGCTGCCCGTATTGCCCCGGCTGGCCGTACTGGCCCGGCTGAGCGTATTGCCCCGGCTGGCCGTACTGGCCAGGCTGCCCGTATTGACCGGGCTGGCCGTACTGGCCCGGCTGAGCGTACTGGCCGGGCTGACCGTACTGTCCGGGTTGCCCGTAGCCGGGCTGCTGGGGGTACTGCTGCGGGTATGCCTGCTCAGCGGGCTGTTGGTACTGCGGGTACTCGGCAGGCGGCGTATAAGCCGGGGCCTGCCACGTCGCCTCCTGGGCCGGCTGCTGCTGCCAGGGCGAGCCCACTTGGGTCGGTTCTGAGGAGTGATCGCCGCCTTCTCCGGGCGGTTGCCCCTGCTGGTCCGATCCCTGCGGTCCGCTCATCGATTCTCCTCAGCCTCTTGTGTCTTAACCCGAACTATCGGCGTTCTCATGCGGATCTAACGGTAGCTTCGGCTCAGCCTACCCGGCGTCAACTGCGACGACGCCGCGCCGAACGTCATTGATAGCGCGCTTGGCGGTGGCCCGCAGCTCGGCATCCGGGGCGGCGTTGCGGACCTGGTCCAACAAATCAAGCACCTGGCGGCACCACCGCACGAAATCCCCCGCCAACAGTGGTGAGCCGGTGCCGGTCGGGTCGACCGCCGCTAGCGAGGCGGCCAGATCTCCGGTCCTGGCCCAGCGGTAGATGACGTTGACAAAGCCGTCGTCGGGTTCACGACTCGGGGCGATCCGGTGGGTCTGCTCATCGGCGCGCAGCCCAGTGGACAGCCTCGACGTCTGTTGCAGCGCCTGCCGCAATCGCTGAGTGGGCGCCTCGGCGGCAAATGCCGCACTCGGGCCGTCACCACCTCTGCTCTCGTAGAGCACCGCGGAGACCACCGCCGCCAACTCGGCCGGCTTCAAAGCCGCCCACGCGCCGGTGCGCAGGCATTCGGCGACCAAGAGGTCGCTCTCGCTGTAGATGCGGGCCAACAACCGGCCGTCGTCGGTGACGTGCGGATCAGTGGCCGGGCCTTGGATGAAGCCACGCTCGCTGAGCAGCCCGACGATCCGGTCGAAGGTCCGGGCCAGCGAATTGGTGGCGGCGGCAACCTTTTTCTCCAATTGCGCGTTGTCGCGTTCGATGCGCAGGTAACGCTCGGCCTGCCGGATCTGGGACTCGAGGCCGGGGCTGCTGTGCGACGGATGACGACGCAACTGCGCCCGCAACGACGCCAGCTCCGGGTCGTGGAACGCACCATCCTGATCGCCGCGGCCGCTACGGTGCTTGGCCGGAATAGCCAGCCCGGCTGCGGCCGATCGCAGCGCCGACGCCAGATCACGCCGTACTCGCGGCTGGCGGTGCTCGACCCGCTTGGGCAATGACATCGAACCGACCGGCGCCGACGTACCCGAATAGTCGGCCGACGAAATCCGCCCCGCCCATCGGTTTTCGGTGAGCACCAACGGGCGCGGGTCCGAGCTGTCGCGGGCCGATTCAAGCACCACCGCCAGCTCCGCCACGCCGGCCATGGGTAATGGTGATGATGTCGCCTCGACGCAGCGCGGCCAGCGCATCGCTGGCCGCCTGCTGTCGTTGCAGCCGCGACGCGCGGGACTGCGCGCGCTCCATCTCGGAAATCCGCGCACGCAGCCGGGCGTATTCGAGGATCGGCGCCTCCGGCCCGCCGAGCTCGGCAGCGACCTCGTCGAGCATCCCCTTACCCCGCTCGATACCACGGACCAGGCCGATGACGGAGCGATCGGCCTGATACTGGGCGAACGACTGCTCAAGCAGCCGATGCGCCTGCTCGGGGCCCATCCGGTGCACCAGGTTGATCGTCATGTTGTACGACGGGGCGAACGAACTGCGCAGCGGGAAGGTGCGGGTGGAGGCAAGGCCGGCCACCGCGGACGGTTCGGTGGTTTCTTCGCTAGGATTCCACAGCACCACCGCATGACCCTCGATGTCGATGCCGCGCCTCCCGGCGCGCCCGGTTAGCTGCGTGTACTCCCCCGGCGTAAGCGCCACGTGCTGCTCGCCGTTGAACTTCACCAACCGCTCGAGTACCACCGTGCGCGCGGGCATATTGATGCCCAGCGCCAGGGTTTCGGTGGCGAATACCGCCTTGACCAGGCCGGCGGTAAACAGCTCTTCGACCGTGTGCCGGAACGCCGGCAACATCCCCGCGTGGTGGGCCGCCAGACCACGCAGCAACCCCTCACGCCACTCGTAGTAGCCGAGCACCGCCAGGTCGGAGTCGGCGAGATCACCGCAACGGTGGTCGATCACCTCGGCGATCTGGACGCGCTCCTCTTGGGTGGTCAGCTGCAAGGGTGAGCGCAGGCACTGCTGGACCGCGGCATCGCAGCCGGCCCGGGAGAACACGAACGTGATCGCCGGCAACAACCCCTCGGAGTCCAGGGTCGCGATCACGTCCGGCCGCCCCGGCGGCCGGTAGAAGCGCGGCCGGCCGGGACTTCCTCTTCCCGCCTGCCGGCGGGAACTTCGCCAGTCCGACAGCCGGTCCGCCTCGCGGCGATGCGCGATGTGACGCAGCAGATCCGGGCTGACGCGCGGCTCGCGGCTGGTGCCCGGTTGCTCGTGGGCTTCTGAATTCCGGTACTCGAACAGGTCAAAGAGGCGCTTGCCCACCAAGACGTGCTGCCACAGCGGCACCGGCCGGTGCTCGTCGACCACCACCGTCGTATCGCCCCGCACGGTCTGGATCCAGCCACCGAACTCCTCGGCGTTGCTCACCGTCGCCGACAGGCTGACCACCCGCACCTCGTTGGGCAGGTGCAATATCACCTCCTCCCACACCGGACCCCGCATCCGGTCGGCAAGGAAATGCACTTCGTCCATCACCACGTAGGAAAGTCCTTGTAGCGCAGGCGAATCGGCGTAGAGCATGTTGCGCAGCACTTCGGTGGTCATGACCACCACAGGCGCATCGGCGTTCACCGACATGTCACCGGTCAGCAGGCCAATGCGGTCGCGGCCGTAACGCGCCGTCAGGTCGGTGTGCTTCTGGTTGCTCAGCGCTTTGAGCGGCGTGGTGTAAAAGCACTTGCCGCCGGCGGCCAGCGCCAGGTGCACGGCGAATTCGCCGACCACTGTCTTGCCGGCACCCGTCGGCGCGCACACCAGCACACCGTGGCCTCGTTCGAGCGCCGCACACGCCCGCCGCTGGAAGTCGTCGAGCGCAAAGGGCAGTTCCGCAGTGAACCGGGCCAGCTCGACGAGCTCTGTCACGCCCTGCGGCGCCGACGGTTTAGGTGACATCGTCATGTTGCCCGGCAGTGAACGACGGCTCCGGTATCGGTGTGGGCGGCTCGATGACCGATGCTTCGTCGTCCGGGATCACGGCCCGGGCTTCGCGCTTGGCTTTCCGCTTGTCGTGCATTCTGGCGATTTGAATGGCGAACTCGAGGAGTACTGACAGCGCTACTCCGAGTGCGGTCATCGAAAACGGATCGGATCCGGGCGTGAATACCGCTGCGAACACGAACATCCCGAAAATCAGACCCCGCCGCCACGACTTCAGCCGCTGGTATGTCAGCAGGCCTGCCATGTTGAGCATGACGATCAGCAGCGGGAATTCGAAGCTGACCCCGAAAACCACCAGCAGATTGATCAGAAAGCCGAAATACCGGTCCCCGGACAGCGCGGTCACCTGCACGTCGCTGCCGACGGTCAACAGGAAGCCCAGCGCCTTGGACAGCACGTAGTAGGCCAGCACGGAACCGGCGACGAACAGCACCGCGGCCGGGATCACGAACGCGATCGCGAAGCGGCGTTCCTTCTGGTAGAGCCCGGGCGTGATGAACGCCCAAAGCTCGTAGAACCACACCGGACAGGCCAGCACAACCCCAGCCGTCATCCCGACCTTGAGCCGCAGCATGAATTGGTCGAACGGCGCCGTAGCCAAGAGCCGGCACTGCCCGTTGGCGGTGATATCCGCGCGCGCCGACTGCGGCAGGGAACAATACGGATGGCGCAGCCACTCACCGAGGCTCTCCAGCCCGAAGATCGGATGCGAGTACCAGACGAACCCGAAAATCGTGGTGATCAGAATCGCGCCCATGGAAATCAGCAGCCGGGTGCGCAGCTCGGTCAGGTGGTCGACGAGCGACATCGTCGCATCGGGATTGGTGCGGCTGCGCCTGTTACGAGGGTTAAGGCGCTTCAGCAAGCCGGCAGTGCGCGCTGAAACCTTGAATACTTTCACGACGCTCGGTCAGTGGCGCTCGGGCACCGCGACGATGATGCGGGGCTAAGCCGGGCGTGCTTCGCTGTGCCCCTGCTCGGTAGCCGCCGGAGCGTCGACTCGCTGCGACTGCACGGGCGTGGGGTTCGGCGTGGGCGTCACTGTGGGGGTTGCTGTGGGATTCTCCAAGGCAGACGCTTCCGCTTTGCTCTCGGTCTGCATTTCCCGGAGCTCAGACTTGAAGATCCGCATCGACTTGCCCAACGAACGCGCTGCATCGGGGAGCTTCTTGGCACCGAACAGCAGGATCACCACCACCGCGAGGATTGCCCAGTGCCACGGACTAAGACTGCCCACTTTGATTACCTCCAGACGTCTACCCGATGCTACCGCAGCCGAGCACAGTGCTGGTGTGCCCGCGCCGCGTGGTGATAGACCTCAGCAGCATCACGCCTGGACCGCGGCCTGATAGGACTCCAAGGCAGCCGCCGCGGCATCCCGTACCCGCTGCGCAAGCGACTCTGGCTCCAGCACCTGCACGGCCGACCCGAAGCCCAGCACCAGCCGAGTCATCCAATCCTCAGAGGCATAGGTCATCACTGCCTCGCACGATCCGTCCGGCAACTCGCGCACCTCGCGCATCGGGTAGTACTCGAACATCCACGACGCCGAGGGCGCCACCCGCAGCTTCGCAGACGGCAGCGACGGATCGCCGTCGAACAGGGACGTGTCCGGTGGTGTCTGCAGCGCCAGTTCGGGCGGAGCGGCCGGCTCCTCCAACTCGGTGGCGTCCACGATCCGGTCGAAGCGGAATAGCCGAACCCCTTCGGCTTCGCGTGACCAGGCCTCCAAGTAGCTGTGGCCGCCGATCAGCAGTACCCGAATGGGGTCGACGATCCGGCTGGTCAGAGTGTCGTGGGACGCGGAGTAGTAGTCGATGGCCAGTGCGTGTTTGCACTGCACCGCCGTGCGCACCGCGGCCGCGGCCCGACTCTCAGCGGGTGCGGGCTCGTCGACGGCTGTTGTCGATCCTGTGGCGTCGTGCCCGACAGCACCGGCGGCGGCCTCGATCTTGGCGATCGCGCTGCGCGCCGCTTCCGGATCGACCATGCCCGGAATGTCGGCCAGCGCCCGCAGCGCCACCAGTAGGCCAGTGGCCTCCGGCGAGGTGAGCTTGAGCGGCCGGTCGATGCCCGCGGAGAACGTCACTTCGATGGTGTCGCCGGAGAACTGGAAATCGATGAGATCACCCGGGTAGTAGCCGGGAAGACCGCACATCCACAGTTGGTTGAGGTCCTCTTCCAGTTGCTTGGCGGACACCCCCAGGTCGGTGGCGGCCTTGGCCCGGGTGACCCGCGGGTTGGCCTGGAAATACGGCACCATGTTGAGCAGCCGGACCAGGCGGGTGGACACGGGTGTCATGGACGCCACTCCCCGACCCCCGCTTGGGCTTGCAACCGGGCCAGCACGTCTTCGCGCAGCGCCTGCGGCTCGAGCAGGACGGCGTCGGCGCCGTAGCCGGCGATGTCACGCGCCAGCTGGTCGGTGGACCCGATCTCGAGTTCGATCACCTCGCCGTCGCGGTCGCCCAGCCGCCGGGTGCCTATCGACCTTCCGGCGCGCCGCAGCGCGGTGGCCCGCCCGTCGGCGACCCATACCCGGGCCTGCCCGCCGGTCGGCGTCGCTGAAACCTCAGTGACCGTCTGGGCCACGATCTTGCGCAGGTCCACATCGTCGGGCACGGTGACCGCGCCGGGCGGGCCGATCGGCGTGACCTCGGCACCGATCCGCGAGAGCCGAAAGGTGCGGGTGGCGTCGCGGTCGCGGTCGTGGCCCACGAGATACCAGCGGCCCTTTTGGGTGACCACGCCCCACGGCTCGACGGTGCGCGTGCTATACGGCTCGGCTCGCGACGGCCGGTGTGGGAACTGCACCGCCTGCCGGGAATCGATGGCGGACAACAGGATTCCGAGAACGTCTTCCGACCCGCGTAGACCGGGCACGCCGGCCGGGGAGGCGATGGCCACCGGCGCGTCGGGATCGACGTCTACTCCGGCGGCGCGCAGCTTGAGCAATGCACCCTGGGTCGCGGTGATCAGTTCGGGTGATTCCCACAGCTGCGTGGCGACGGCTACCGCGGCTGCCTCGTCCGGGGTCAGCTCGACTGGTGGCAGCGAGTAGGCGTCGCGGTTGATTCGGTAGCCCTCGGTGGGGTCCCAAGCCGACACCCTGCCGACCTCGAGCGGGATGCCGAGGTCGCGCAACTCGTTCTTGTCACGCTCGAACATGCGGGAGAACGCCTCAGCGCTGGCGCTGTCCGAATAACCCGCCACACTGGACCTGATCTTTTCCGCAGTGATGTAGCCGCGGGTGGACAGCAGGGCAATGACCAGGTTTACCAGCCGTTCGACTTTCGAGGTCACCATTACCTCAAGCCTAGATCGGAGGGCCAGCCAGCGTCTTCCGGCACGCAGCCGACACACTACATACGGCCCGACGGCCCGACTCCTCCTCACCCCGCTCCGCGGGCTGCATCGTCGTCAGGCTACATACTGGCGATCAGCCGCTTGACCCGCTCGTCGACCGCTCGGAAGGGGTCCTTGCACAGCACCGTGCGCTGCGCCTGGTCGTTGAGCTTAAGGTGCACCCAGTCCACGGTGAAGTCGCGCCCTGCCGCCTGAGCGGCGCTGATGAACTCGCCACGCAGCCTGGCGCGGGTGGTCTGCGGCGGATGGTCGACCGCCTCCGCGATGTCCTCGTCGGTGGTGACACGCGCCGCCAGGCCCTTGCGCTGCAGCAGATCGAAGACACCGCGCCCGCGTTTGATGTCGTGGTAGGCCAGATCCAGCTGGGCAATCTTCGGGTCGGACAGCTCCATGTTGTAGCGGTCCTGGTAGCGCTGGAACAGCTTGCGCTTGATCACCCAGTCGATCTCGGTGTCCACCTTGGCGAAATCCTGGCTCTCGACGGCGTCGAGCTGACGGCCCCATAGGTCGACGACCTGTTCGATCTGCGCGTTGGGTTCCCGGGTCTGCAGATGCTCGACGGCGCGACTGTAGTACTCGCGCTGGATGTCCAGCGCGCTGGCCTGACGTCCGCCGGCCAACCGCACCGGCCGTCGGCCTGTGACGTCGTGGCTGACCTCGCGGATGGCGCGAATGGGGTTGTCCAGCGAGAAGTCGCGAAATGGAACACCGGCTTCGATCATTTCCAGCACGAGCGCCGCGGTGCCCACCTTGAGCATGGTGGTCGTCTCACACATGTTGGAGTCGCCGACGATCACGTGCAAGCGACGGTACTTCTCGGCGTCGGCATGCGGTTCGTCGCGGGTGTTGATGATCGGCCGGCTGCGAGTGGTGGCCGAGGAGACGCCCTCCCAAATGTGCTCGGCGCGTTGCGAAAGGCAGAACGTGGCGGCTTTGGGGGTCTGCAGCACCTTGCCGGCCCCGCAGATCAGCTGGCGAGTGACCAGGAACGGCAGCAGCACATCGGAAATCCGCGAGAACTCACCGGCCCGCACAATCAGGTAGTTCTCGTGGCAGCCGTAGGAGTTGCCCGCCGAATCGGTGTTGTTTTTGAACAAGTAAATGTCGCCGCCGATGCCCTCATCGGCGAGCCGCTGCTCGGCGTCGACGAGCAGGTCTTCCAGCACCCATTCGCCGGCCCGGTCGTGGGTGACCAGCTGCACCAGGCTGTCGCATTCGGCGGTGGCGTACTCGGGATGGCTGCCCACGTCGAGGTAGAGGCGAGCACCGTTCCGCAGGAAAACATTGGAGCTGCGGCCCCATGACACGACGCGGCGGAACAAATAGCGGGCGACCTCGTCGGGGCTGAGCCGGCGGTGGCCGTGAAAAGTGCAGGTGACACCGAACTCGGTCTCGATGCCCATAATTCGCCGCTGCACGTAATCGAGGGTACTGGTTGTCTGATCGCGGGGGTGAGCAAGCCGCGCCTATGGACCCTGATGAAGTTGCGCGCAGCTCTCTTGCGCGGCCGCGCCGGGCTGACTGAGCAACCACCGGCGGTGCCGCCACCCTCGCCGTTGAGAGCCCACCAGCACCGTGAGCACCACCAGCCCCACTAACACCGGAGCCATGCTGGCCGCTACGGCGGCCTTAGCCTCGCTCGGCCGTCAGCAAGGGGAGTTTGCCGGGCGTTCTGCCCACAGCGAACGTGAGGGCGCCGACCGTCAAAGCCGGGTCTAGTCCGTGGAGCCGCCGTCCGAATCGGGCGCTTTGCCGTCCGATTCCGGCTCCTTCGAATCCAGCTCCTGCAGCAGGGTTTCCAAGGCGGTGCGGTTGATCCGCCGGAACGCCCGTCGGGGCCGGTTGACGTCCAGGATGGCCACCTCCAGGCTGGCCACACCGAGAGAGGGCTGATCGCTGCCCGAGGCGTCCGCACTGCCCGCCCGCAGCGCCTCCACGGCGATGTGCAAAGCATCGTGCAGGTCGGCGTTCTCGGCGTAGGACTCCTTGAGCGCGGTGGCGATCGGTTCGGTGGTACCGCCCATCACCACAAAATGCGGCTCGTCGGCAATCGACCCGTCATAGGTAATCCGGTACAGCTCAGGCGGTTTCGTCTCGCCGTAGTGCGCGACCTCGGCCACGCACAACTCGACCTCGTACGGTTTGGCCTGTTCGGTGAAGATGGTGCCCAGCGTCTGCGCGTACACGTTGGCCAGCTGTCGGCCCGTGACATCGCGGCGGTCATAGGCGTAGCCCCGGGTGTCGGCGAACTGGATTCCGCCGCGGCGCAAATTGTCGAATTCGTTGAACTTGCCCGCGGCCGCAAAGCCGACACGATCGTAGAGTTCGCTGATCTTCTGCAGTGACCGTGACGGGTTCTCCGCGACAAACAGCACGCCACCGGCGTAGGCCAGCGCGACCACGCTTTTGCCGCGCGCGATGCCCTTGCGTGCGAGCTCGCTGCGCTCGCGCATCGCCTGCTCAGGCGAGATGAAATACGGGAAGCTCACTTCTCACCGCCATCTGGGCCGAAAGTGTCAGCGCGCGAGCGGCTTTCGATGACTTCGTGGGCCAGTTCGGCGATGCGTCTCTCAGGCACTTCGGCCGCCCCCTCGGCGCCGATGGTGACCGCCGTGGGGTAGATACCGCGGACCAGATCCGGTCCGCCGGTAGCCGAATCGTCGTCGGCGGCGTCGTAGAGCGCCTCCACGGCTACCCGCACCGCGGAATCGGCATCGGTGACTTGCGAGTACAACTTCTTCATCGACGACTTGGCGAAGATCGAGCCCGACCCCACCGACTGGTAGCCCTCTTCTTCCAGGTTCCAGCCGCCGGCGGCGTCGAACGAGACGATGCGGCCAGCGGTTTCGGGGTCGGACGCATGGATGTCGTAGCCCGCCAGCAGCGGCAGAGCCACCAGCCCTTGCATCGCGGCCGCCAGGTTTCCGCGCACCATGATCGCCAGCCGGTTCACCTTGCCGGCAAACGTGAGCGGCACGCCCTCAAGTTTCTCGTAGTGCTCGAGTTCCACCGCGTAAAGGCGGGCGAACTCGACGGCAATTGCGGCGGTGCCTGCGATGCCGGTGGCGGTGTAGTCATCGGTGATATACACCTTTTTCACGTCGCGCCCGGCGATCATGTTGCCCTGAGTCGAGCGCCGGTCGCCGGCGATGACGACGCCGCCGGGGTATTTCAGCGCGACGATGGTGGTGCCGTGCGGCAGCTGCGCTCCGGCACCGCCAGGTTGGGCGCTGCCGCCAAGGCTTGCTGGCAGTAACTCCGGCGCCTGGCGTCGCAGCAAGTCAGCAAACGACGACGGATTTACGGCGGGGGTTCCCGAATGTGCGGAGCTAGTGGACAGGCGATCAGAGAACGGCCAGGTCACTGTCCGCCCTTTTGGACGTACGCCCGGACGAAGTCCTCGGCGTTCTCCTCAAGGACATCATCAATCTCGTCGAGCAGATCGTCCGTCTCCTCGGCAAGCTTCTCACGGCGCTCTTGGCCCGCGGACGTGTCAGCGAAGTCGTCCTCGTCGTCGCCGCCACCACCACGCTTGGTCTGCTCCTGAGCCATCGCCCGCCTCCTGCTTCGTCTTAACTTGTTCAGCGGCCGCGCCACACTGCCCGCTGGTCTGTCTCTACCCTACCGGTCAACCCCGACGTTCCCCGGCTTAACTGGCCCCTAGCTGGTGAGTTGTTCCACCAGTTCGGCGGCGCTATCCACCGAGTCCAGCAGCGCTCCGACGTGCGCCTTGCTGCCCCGCAGCGGCTCTAGCGTCGGAATGCGGACCAGCGAATCGCCGCCCAGGTCGAAAATCACCGAGTCCCAGCTGGCCGCGGCGATGTCGGCCCCGAACCTGCGCAGGCATTCACCGCGGAAGTACGCGCGAGTGTCCGTCGGCGGATTGTCGACGGCATCCAGCACCTGATGTTCGGTAACCAGACGCTTCATCGAGCCGCGCGCGACGAGCCGGTTGTACAGGCCCTTGTCCAGCCGCACATCGGAATATTGCAGGTCGACAAGGTGCAACCGCGGTGCGGACCAGCTCAAGTTCTCCCGCTGCCGGAAACCTTCGAGCAGGCGCAGCTTGGCGGGCCAGTCCAGCAGTTCAGCGCATTCCATCGGGTCGCGCTCAAGTTGGTCGAGCACGTGTGCCCACGTTTCCACGATGTCGGCCGCGCGGGGGTCGGGGTCGCGGCTATCGACCAGCTTTGCCACCCGATCAAGGTAAATCCGTTGCAGCGCAAGACCAGTCAGTTCGCGACCGTCGACCAGGGCCACGGCGACCCGTAGCGACGGATCGCGGCTGATGGCATGGACGGCATGCACCGGCCGGGCCAGCGCCAGGTCGCTCAGATCCATCCCGTGCGCCGGGCCTTCTTCGATCAAGTCCAGCACCAGCGCCGTAGTGCCCAGTTTCAGATAAGTCGACGTCTCGGCGAGGTTGGCATCGCCGATGATGACGTGCAGCCGGCGGTACCGGTCGGCGTCGGCGTGCGGTTCGTCGCGGGTGTTGATGATGCCGCGTTTGAGTGTGGTCTCCAGGCCGACCTCGACCTCGATGTAATCGGAGCGCTGGGACAGCTGGAAGCCGGGTTCGTCACCGGAGGGACCGATGCCGACCCGGCCGGAGCCGGTGATCACCTGCCGGGACACAAAAAATGGCGTCAGCCCGGCGATGATGGCCGAAAACGGGGTCTGCCGAGACATCAGGTAGTTTTCGTGCGCCCCGTAAGAGGCGCCTTTGCCGTCGACGTTGTTCTTGTAGAGCTGCAATTTCGCCGCTCCGGGCACGCTGGCGACGTGCCTGGCGGCGGCCTCCATAACACGCTCGCCGGCCTTGTCCCAGATCACCGCGTCCAGCGCGTCGGTGCACTCGGGCGAGGAGTATTCGGGGTGCGCGTGGTCGACGTAGAGCCGCGCCCCGTTGGTCAAGATCATGTTGGCCGCACCGACCTCGTCGGCGTCGACCACCGGCGGCGGTCCAGCCGAGCGGCTCAGATCAAAGCCGCGTGCGTCCCGCAGTGGCGATTCCACCTCGTAATCCCACCGGGTGCGTTTGGCGCGCTGAATGCCGGCGGCGGCGGCGTAGGCCAGAACCGCCTGTGTCGAGGTGAGGATCGGGTTGGCGGTCGGGTCCGACGGCGATGAAATGCCGTACTCGACCTCCGTCCCGATAATCCGTTGCATTACTTAAGCGTAGGCCCGGCGACGATGCGGCCCGCGCAGCGGGGCGAGAAGGAGCCGGGCAATCGGGCGCAGTCCGGCGACGATGCGGCCCGCTAGTGGGGAACCCCGCTTCCTGGTCCGGTTAAGGCTTTTGGCGTGGCGCCCAGGCCCGCGTTTGGAGCGGCGTTCACGCTCTATCGGCTGATCATGTGGCTCGATGTCGGCCGGTGTCCGGATGTCTCGCGTCCTACAACGGCCAGCGCGGGCGACTTACCCGCCGTAGGGTGAGCCGGCATGGAGCTTTCTCTCCGCCGCAGGCCACGCCGCCGAGGTTCGGCGAGCGCCGCGGCTGAAAGCTGGTTCTTGGAGCGGGGTTTGCCATCCGTGTTGACCAGGCGGGCCCGGTGGCGACGGCTCTGGAAGCGGTCGGCGCCCATGCTGGCGACGTACGCGACGCTGCAGGCCTGCATCCTGCCGGTGTATTTGATCACCGGCGGCCACGACGTCGAAATCACCGGGAAACCGACAACCTCCGAATTGATAGTGCTGGTGATAATCGGCCTCAGCCTCCCGCTGATGGCTACTGTCGGCTGGCTGGTGTCCCGGTCGCGAAGCGGGCGGGCACGCGCGGGAATAGCGACAGCATCTGTTCTGGTCGTGGTATGCGTCGGAGCCACGACGGGCGGCGCCTCGGAACTGCCGCAGGAAGCAATCGTGGTGGCCGTCGTGCTGATCCTGACCGGCTTTGGCGTCGGTTCGGTGGTCGGATGGGCGGTGCGCATGATGCTGTCACATTTCACAATGGCCGGCGCGTTGGCGGTCCGGGCGTTACCGGTCGTGCTGCTGACCGCATTGGTGTTCTTCAACACCTACGTCTGGCTGATGGCCGCGACGATCAACGGAAACCGGCTAGGGCTGGCCATGGCATTTCTGGTGACCATCGCTGCGGCCTTCGTCATCTCTGCCACCGTGGAACGGGTCAGGCCGATGCTGCAGTCGACAGCGGCCCTGCCCAAAGACACCGAGCAACTTGCTGACACGCCCTTCGCGACGATGCCAGACACCCCCGACTGCGCGCCGCTGAAAAAAGCCGAGCGCCTCAACGTTGTGTTCGTGCTGGCCGCCTCACAACTGGCCCAGATCCTGGTGGTGGCAGTGGTCACCGCCACGATCTACTTGATTCTGGGGCTGATCGTGCTCAGTCCTGAACTGCTCAACGAATGGACCCACACTTACAAGAGCACCGCGACGGTGCTGGGATTTACCCTCCCGGTGCCGGATTCGCTGGTGCATATGAGTCTTTTCCTCGGCGCGTTGACATTCATGTACATCAGCGCCCGCGCGGCCGGCGACGCCGAATACCGCTCCACATTCCTCGACCCGCTGATCGACGACCTGCACGCCACCCTGATCGCGCGCAATCGGTACCGCGGCGCCGTCGCGCTGGCCGCGTGTGATGTTGACGGCACCGGCGTCAGTGACTAATTTCACCGTGTGTCCGCCCCTGAATCCGATCGCGTCGTTGGTGAACAAGTATCCGACCTGTCGGGCAAACGTTACGGCGAAGTGCTTCTCGTAACCCCCGGCGAGGCGGGGCCGCAGGCAACGGTTTACAACAGCTTTCCGCTTAACGACTGTCCCGCCGAGCTGTGGTCCGCGCTTGACCCGCACGCCATCGCCACCGAAAACGGCGTGGCCACGGCCCTGCTCAATGGTCCGCGGTACTGGCTGATGAACGCCATCGAAAAACAACCCCAGGGCCCGCAGGTGACGAAGACCTTCGGAGGTATCGAGATGATTCAGCAGGCCACGGTCCTGCTGTCCTCGATGAACCCCGCGCCTTACATCGCCAACAAGGTGAACCGTCATACGGTCTTCGTCTTCAACGCCGGCGAAGAGATTTACGAACTCATCGACCTCAACGGGCGGCGCTGGGTGATGCAGACTTGGAGCCAGGTCGCGGACCACGACCTGTCGCGAGCCGACTTGCCCGGCCTCGCCAGCCGGCTCGAGCTGCCGGCGGGGTGGACCTATCAGCCGCGCGTACTCACCAGCGAACTGCGCGTGGACACCCGAACCCAGGCTGCCCAGGTGCTGCAGGACAACCTGACCAACAGCTATTCGCTGGAGACCGACTGACGTCGAGCCCTACAGGTACTGGCCCAGGTTGGATTCGGTGTCGATGGCCCGCGACGCGCTCGACGACTTGCCGGTGACCAGGGTGCGGATGTAGACGATCCGCTCACCCTTCTTGCCCGAAATCCGCGCCCAGTCATCGGGGTTGGTGGTGTTGGGCAGGTCCTCGTTCTCGGCGAACTCGTCGACGATCGAGTCGAGCAGATGCTGGATACGCAGCCCCGGTTGGCCAGTCTCCAGCACCGACTTGATCGCGTTCTTCTTCGCCCTGTCGACGACGTTCTGGATCATCGCCCCGGAGTTGAAGTCCTTGAAGTACATGACTTCCTTGTCACCGTTGGCGTAGGTGACCTCCAGGAACCGGTTGTCGTCGATCTCGGCGTACATCCGGTCGACAACCTTTTCGATCATCGCCTTGATGCAGGCCGAACGGTCGCCGTCGAACTCGGCGAGATCGTCGGCGTGCACCGGCAGCGACTCGACAAGGTACTTCGAGAAGATGTCTTGCGCCGCTTCGGCATCGGGCCGCTCGATCTTGATCTTCACGTCGAGGCGCCCGGGCCGCAAGATCGCGGGATCGATCATGTCCTCACGGTTGGAGGCGCCGATCACGATGACGTTCTCGAGTCCCTCCACGCCGTCGATCTCACTGAGGAGTTGCGGGACCACGGTTGTCTCAACATCCGAGGAGACCCCGGTGCCGCGGGTGCGGAAGATCGAGTCCATCTCGTCGAAGAACACGATCACCGGCGTTCCTTCCGACGCCTTCTCGCGGGCGCGCTGGAAGATCAACCGGATGTGGCGCTCGGTCTCGCCGACGAACTTGTTCAGCAGCTCGGGGCCTTTGATGTTCAAGAAGTACGACTTTGCCTCGCGCGCGTCGTCGCCGCGCACCTCGGCCATCTTCTTGGCCAACGAGTTGGCGACCGCCTTGGCGATCAGCGTCTTCCCGCAACCGGGCGGGCCGTACAGCAACACACCCTTGGGCGGGCGCAGCGCGTACTCCCGGTACAGCTCCTTGTGCAGGAACGGCAACTCCACGGCATCGCGGATCTGCTCGATCTGGCGAGTCAGACCACCGATGTCCTGGTAGCTGACGTCCGGCACCTCCTCCAGCACCAGATCCTCGACCTCGGCCTTGGGGATGCGCTCGAACGCGTAGCCCGCCTTGGTGTCAACCAGCAATGAATCGCCAGGCCGCAACTTGCGCGGCCTGGTGTCGTCGTTGAGGGCGTCGGGAACGCCGTCCGGCAGGTTCTCGGCCACCAACGGCTCGGCAAGCCAAACAATGCGTTCCTCGTCGGCGTGGCCGACAACCAGTGCGCGATGTCCATCGGCCAAGAGTTCGCGCAAAGTGGAAATCTCGCCGACCGATTCGAACATGCCGGCCTCGACGACGGTCAGCGCCTCGTTGAGGCGGACCGTTTGGCCCTTCCGCAGCGACGCAACGTCGATGTTCGGCGAGCACGTCAGGCGCATCTTGCGACCCGATGTAAACACGTCGACCGTATCGTCGTCGTGCGCGGACAGCATTACGCCGTAGCCGCTGGGCGGCTGTCCGAGCCGATCGACTTCCTCCCGCAGCGCAAGCAGTTGCTGGCGAGCCTCTTTAAGCGTCTCCATTAACTTCGAGTTACGGGCCGCAAGTGAGTCGATACGGGCTTCGAGCTGATGCACGTCGCGGGCAGCGCGGGCGCTGCCGTGCGATCCGATCGCATGCTCGAGTTGCTCGCGCAGCAGCGCTGCCTCGCGGCGTAGTTCTTCCAATTCGGCAGCATCGTCGCTGGACATACTTGATTCGCGGGGGGTACCGAATGCTTCAGAACGCTCTGAGTCACCCATGTTGCGCTCCTTTCCCACACCGAATTGGTGCGGTGGATACCTCAAAGCTACCGGCGATTGCCGATTGATGTACGTAGTCAAATGCCCACGAAAAGTTAAGATTTCTGTCTCACTGGTAATCTCGGCCACTAATCGCGCTGATCGAAAGGGCCGCCGTGACCGCAAAAAGCCTCGCCACGGGCCCAGCCGACGTCGCTATCGTCGGCGTGGCAACCGCGGGTGTGACTTCAGTTGCACCCGTTGGCCCGACTCACAGATGGTCACGCTTCAGAAAGCGGCCCTAACCGCGTAGCCCGGCTGACCAACTGGATGCCCCGACACCTGTCCGTAGCGCTGAGCGCCGCCATAGCCCTGGCGGCGTTCGGGCTCTCGGGATGTTCGTCGAGTCATCCCAAGGTCGCGTCCTCTGTCTCCCCGGCTGCACCGGCCACGTCGAATCCGGTCGCCGTTCCCCCGACTACTCCCCTGCCCGCGCCCGAAGCCCTTACCGACGTACTCAACCGGCTCGCCGACCCGAACGTGCCCGGCATCAATAAGGTGAATCTCGTCGAAGGGGCGACACCCAAGAACGCGGCCATCCTGGACAAGTTCACCAACGCGTTGCGGGATAACGGCTATCTGCCCACGACCTTCGCCGCGCGCGACATCGCTTGGTCGGACAAGAATCCGTCCAATGTGATGGCCACCATCATCGTCAACACTGCGCAAGCGAACAACGGCAACTTCACCTTCCCGATGGAGTTCACGCCCTTCCAAGGGGGGTGGCAGTTATCCCGGCGAACTGCGGAAATGCTGTTGGCCCTGGGCAAGTCGCCGGCAGCGACGACTCCGGCTCCCAGCCCGGCTCCGGCTCCCAGCCCGGCTCCGGCTCCGGCACCCGAACCCGCCCCGGCACCGGCACCCGAACCCGCACCGGCACCGGCACCGGAGTCCGGTCCTACCCAAAGCCCACCCGGTTGACCCGCGGGATGTGGATCGGCTGGCTTGAGTTCGACGTGTTGCTGGGCGATGTCCGATCACTCAAACAGAAACGGTCGGTGATTCGTCCCGTTGTCGCTGAGCTGCAGCGCAAGTTCAGCGTGTCGGCGGCGGAGACAGGTTCGCACGAGCTGTATCGGCGAGCCGGCATCGGCGTGGCCACGGTGTCCGGCGACCGTAGCCATGCAGTCGACGTACTGGATGCGGCCGAACGACTGGTGGCTGCACATCCCGAATTTGAGCTGCTGTCGGTACGACGGGGCCTGCATCGCAGCGACGATTGACGAGCCGCCGACGTGGTCTTCCGGGCGCTAGCCGTCGCGGCCCTCGCGTTTGCGGCCCAACGGCGCCGGGGCAACGGCGCCCGGAGCGAGCCGACGTGTGGAGATCAAGAAGGCAGTGTGCCCGCGCATCGAATGCTGCGGCCGAACGGCCAGGCCGACGACGTTCCAGCCGCGTTGCAGTGTCTCCCACGCCCGTGGTTCGATCCAGCACTGCTGCGCCCGCAGGGCTTCCACGGCACGCGACAGCTGGGTGACGGTGGCCACGTAGATCATCAGCACGCCGCCGGCGATCAGCAGCCGCGCCACCGTGTCCAGCACCTCCCAGGGCGCGAGCATGTCGAGCACGGCCCGGTCGAAAGATCCGTCGGGCAGGTCGGAGTCCGCGACATCACTAACGATCAGCTGCCAGTTTTCGGGTAGCCGGCCATGAACGTCATAGAAGTTGGCCACATTGCGACGGGCGTGTTCGGCATGGTCGTCGCGCTGTTCGTAGGAGACCACCCGCCCTTCTGGCCCGACGGCGCGCAGCAGCGAGCAGGTCAGCGCACCCGATCCGGCTCCGGCCTCTAGCACACGAGCACCCGGAAAGATGTCGCCCTCGTGGACGATCTGAGCGGCGTCCTTGGGGTAGATCACCTGGGGCCCGCGAGGCATCGACATCACATAGTCGACCAGCAGGGGGCGCAGCACCAAGAAAAGGGCGCCATTGCTGGATTTGACCACGCTGCCCTGCTCCAGTCCGATCACCGCATCGTGTGCGATTGACCCGCGATGAGTGTGGAATTCGGCACCTTCAGTGAGCAACATCGTGTAGTGCCGACCCTTAGCGTCGGTGAGCTGGACGCGTTCCCCAACGGTGAACGGGCCGGTGACGGACACGCGGTCTAGCGTGCCAGCCGACTCGCCGCAGCCGGTGCTCGGGGTTGTCGGCGACCAGTCCTAGGCTGCGGACATGACCGTCCAGCCGGAGGCGCCCCAGTCGGCGATGTGCCTGCCGGCGCAACACACGCCACGGCCGGCGCTGTCACCGTCGCGAGCGGCGGACTTCAAACAGTGCCCGCTGCTGTACCGGTTCCGGGCGATCGACCGGTTGCCCGAGGCGCCGTCGCCGGCACAGCTGCGCGGATCGGTAGTGCACGCCGCCCTGCAGCAGCTCTACGGCCTGCCCGCCGGACGGCGCGGCCCCGACACTGCGATGTCATTGGTGGGGTCCGCGTGGGACCAGGTGATCGCCGCAGAGCCCGACCTGGCTGGCGAGATGGATCCCGTGCAGCGAACCCAACTGCTGGCCGAGGCCCGAGCATTGCTCTCCGGCTATTACCGGCTCGAAGACCCGACTCGCTTCGACCCGCAATGCTGCGAAGAACGCGTGGAGGTCGAACTCGCCGACGGCACACTGCTGCGTGGGTTCATCGACCGGATCGACGTCGCCGCCACCGGCGAGCTACGGGTGGTCGACTACAAGACCGGCAAGGCGCCGCCGGCCGCGCGAGCCCTGGCCGAGTTCAAGGCAATGTTCCAGATGAAGTTTTACGCGGTGGCCCTGCTGCGTTCGCGCGGTGTGCCGCCCACCCGGCTGCGGCTCATCTACCTGGCCGACGGCCAAGTGTTGGACTACTCGCCGGACCATGACGAGTTGCTGCGATTCGAAAAGACCCTCATAGCGATTTGGCGTGCCATCCAATCCGCTGGCCAGACGGGCGATTTCCGTCCCAGCGCGTCACGGTTGTGTGAGTGGTGCCCCCATCAGCAGCACTGCCCGCTTTTCGGCGGAACGCCGCCGCCCTACCCGGGTTGGCCGGATTACTCACAGGCGAAGGCTGTTTCGCATCCGACCGAGGGCCTCGTGCACTCTTAGTCGAGCGGTGACATCTCCTGCAGCATCGTGGGAATGAGCTCGCTGACGGTGGGGTGGATGTGCATGGTGCGCGATAGCGTCGTGTACGGCGCTTTGGCTGACATGACGTCGAGAATGGCGTGAATCGCCTCGTCGCCGCCGACTCCGAGAATGGCGGCTCCCAGGATCTCGTGGGTGTCGGCGTCCACCACGACTTTCATAAACCCTTGCGTCTCACCCTTTTCCACTGCTCTGCCGACTTTAGTCATCGGCCGCTTACCGACCAGCGCCTTGCGTCCCGACGCGCGGACCTGGCCGACGGTCATGCCGGCACGCCCCAGCGGCGGGTCGATGTAGAGCGCGTAGGTGGTGATGCGGTCGCTCACCCGGCGCGGGTCATTGTCGAGCAGATTGGCGCCGACAATCTCGAAATCGTTATACGAGGTGTGGGTGAATGCGCCCTTGCCGTTGCAGTCGCCCATCGCCCAGATGTGATCGACGTTGGTCTTGAGCTGGTCGTCGACCACGATGTAGCCGCGGGCGTCGGTCTGCACACCGGCCGCCTCAAGACCAAGGTCGTCGGTGTTGGGTCGCCGCCCCACGGCCAGCAGCAGATGACTCCCGGCAATAGGTGTGGCACCGGCGCAAGGAATAAGTTCAAATCCTTTATTTTTCTTGCTGATTCGCACATCGTCAGCGCCGACGATAATGTCGATCCCTTCGCTCTCCAAGATTTCTCTGACGACGGCCGAGACATCCTCGTCTTCGCGGAAGGCCAACCGCGGGCCCCTTTCGACGACGGTCACCCGGGCTCCGAAACGCCGGTACATCTGCGCGAACTCCAGCGCGATGTAGCTGCCGCCCACGATGACGAGATGCGATGGCAGCGTGCCGAGTTCGAGGATCGACACGTTGGTGAGGAACTCCACATCGGACAGCCCCGCGATGTCCGGCACCACCGCGCGGCCACCGACGTTCAGGAAGATCCGGTCAGCCTGCAGCAGCTGCTCGCCGACCCGCAGTGTGTGCGGATCGTCGAAACGGGCGTGACCGCGAATGACGGTGCAGCCGTCCATGCCCTCTAACCAGTCCTCAACACCCTTGCGGTCGTTGAGCATGATCTCGTCTTTGCGTGCCTTGACTTTCGCCATGTCCACGCTGATCGGTCCGGTCCCGATGCCGTATTCGGCGCCGCGACGCGCCAAGTGCGCGGCGTGCGCGCTGGCCACCAGCGTCTTGGTCGGGATGCATCCGTTGTTGACACAGGTGCCGCCGATCAGTTTGCGCTCGACCATCGCGACGCGCTGCCCGGCAGCTGTCAGTCGACCCGCCAGCGGCGGGCCGGCCTGGCCGGCACCAACGATGATCGCGTCGAAATGCGCTGTCACAGACGAGCCGTCAGCGCGAGGATGGCGAATCCACCCAGGATCGCGACCGCATCCTCGAGCAACGCTATCGGCAAGTCCTGCCCGCCGCGGGCAGCCACCAGCCGGGTGCGCGCCTGATAGCCGCCCAGGGTGCCGAGCACCGCGCCGACAACACCGGCCCCCAGCGCGGTGAAGGTCCAGTGCCACGCGGCGCCGATAACGGCGCCGGCAAACCCGCCCATGACGATCCGGGCCGCGAACACCGGTGGCGCGGTGCGGGCCGGTGTCTTGGGAAGCTTGTCGTTGACCAGTTCCCCGACGGCAAGGACGGTGAGGACGATGGCGGTGATGACGTTGCCCATCCAGGATGCCCACGTGCCATGCAGGTTGATCCAGCCGAGGAATGCGGCCCAGGCGACCACGGCGGGAGCCGTCAGCGAGCGCAATCCGGCGACGACACCAATCAGTAAAGCCATCAGCAAAACAAGCGCATGTGTCACGGAGACCCTCCTGGGAGACGAATAGCCCGGCGACGATAAGGGGTCAAGGCCCATGGAGGTAACACGGGCAACGGCCCTAGGCGGACGCTAACACAGCCGCGGCCGCCGCACCGGTTATCAGAACCGGCAGAACCTGACGTCGGAAGCCAGAATCGCTTTGGCCCCGATGGCGGCCAGCTCGTCCATGATCTCGTTGACGCCCCGGCGGGGCACCAGCGCGCGGATGGCGACCCAGTCCGGGTCGGCGAGCGGAGCGATGGTCGGTGACTCCAGTCCCGGCGTGATCGACGTGGCCTTGTCCAGTACGGAGCGCGGGCAGTCGTAATCGAGCATGAGGTATTGCTGGCCGAACACCACACCTTGTATCCGCGCAACCAGTTGATCGCGCGCCGCCTGCGCCCCGCCCTGGCCGCCCTGGTCAGCGCGCTCGATCAGCACCGCTTCCGAATCGCACAGCGGATCGCCAAAGGCCACGAGATCGTGCAGGCTCAGGGTGCGCCCGGACCCGACCACGTCGGCGATGGCGTCGGCCACGCCGAGTTGTACGGAGATCTCCACCGCTCCGTCGAGTCTGATCACGGTTGCTTCAATGCCCCGTTCGGCCAGATCTTTTCGGACGAGATTCGGGTAGGCGGTGGCGATCCGTTTGCCGGCCAGATCGGCTGTCGTCCAGTCACGCCCGGCCGGGCCGGCGTACCGGAAGCTCGACGACCCGAAACCCAACGCCAGACGTTCGCGCACCGGCGCATCGGAGTCGCGTACCAGGTCCCGTCCGGTGATGCCGAAATCCAGCTCTCCCGAACCGACGTAGATCGCAATGTCTTTGGGCCGCAGGAAGAAGAACTCGACCTGGTTGACGGGGTCGATGACGGTGAGGTCTTTGGAATCGGTGCGGCGCCGATAGCCGGCCTCCTCGAGGATCTCGGAGGCCGGCTCGCTCAGCGTGCCCTTGTTGGGAACCGCAACCCGCAGCATGGTCACAGCTTCCGATAGACGTCGTCGAGGGACAGTCCGCGCGCGATCATCAGCACCTGCGTCCAGTACAGCAACTGGCTGATCTCCTCGGCCAGTGCGTCGTTGGTTTCGTGTTCGGCGGCCAGCCACACCTCGCCGGCCTCCTCGAGAATCTTTTTGCCCAACCCATGTATGCCACCGTCCAGCGCGGCAACCGTCGCGCTGCCGGCCGGCCGGGTGCGGGCACGCTCGCCGAGTTCGGCGAATAGATCCTCGAAGGTCTTCACGGCCAGCGATTGTTTCACGTGCCGGCCAGCAAAGTCACGGCGGTTTAGCCCAGCGACGATGCGGTCCGCGAAGCAGACCGAGGAGAAGGCGGGCAATCAAATCCAGCCCGGCGGCCAGGGCCCGCCCAGGCGGGCCTCAGCGAGGATGGGCTCGAACAGCTCAACCGGGTTTCCGGAGGGATCCAAGAAGGATCTGCTTCCCGCCGACGCCGGTGACGAGTCGTTGTGGAAGTGAGCTCCCGCGGCGCTCAGCCGCTCGACCGTGGCTTCCAGGTCACTCACCTCGATGGAGAATCGGTTCCAGCCTCCCGGCGCGGGCAACGTGCCGTCGGGCATGGCCTGGCCTCCGGCCCGGGCCGGCGCCGGGGCTGCTCAGCACCAGGGCGCAGGTAGCCTCGCGAGAGCATCGCGAACCCCGGCGCCGGGTGCATGTCCTCGTGGAAGCCCAGATGTTCGCAGTAGAAGGCGGTAGCAGCGTCCACGTCGAAGACGATGTAGCGGACGCGACCCTTGCATCTCCAGCCATCTCCAAGCGCCTCCCCGGTCGAATGGCCAGAGAATGCGCCGTCGTCCGGCGACTGCGGACTGCCCAAGCGGGCCGCGCAGCGGACTGAGGTGGGGGTACCCGGGCGGAGCGGCGAGGGGCGAACCGATCGCGACGTACGGTGAGGCATGGAGTTCTCCGAGATCGACGTCAAAGTCGACGGCCCCCGGGCCAATATCACGCTGAACCGGCCAGACAAGTTGAACCCGCTGAGCACTACCACGTTGAACGAATTGGTATCAGCCGCACGCCATCTCGACACGCTGGCGAGCGTGAAAGTGGTGGTGGTGGCCGGCAACGGTCGGGCCTTCAGCGCGGGCGCGGACCTCGCGTCGTTCGCGGCGGCGGGGCAAATTGACCCGGCGACATCTGGCTCATCCGCCGTCGTGGCACGTGACGCGGCCGACGCTGGGCGGCGGATGGCTGAGGCGATCGAGGGGATGAGGGCGGTGACTATCGCCCGGATCCACGGCCATTGCGTCGGGGGTGGGGTTGTGCTGGCCTCAGCCTGCGACTTGCGCATCGCCGCAGATGACACCCGCTTCTCGATTCCCGAAGTCGACCTGGGCATCCCACTTGCCTGGGGAGGAATCCCCCGGCTGGTGCGGGAGATCGGTCCGGCCAGGACCAAAGAACTGGTGATGACTTGTCGCCCCTTTGGCGCTGCCGAAGCCCTTGCGGCGGGCTTTCTGAACCGGGCGGTTCCCGCCTCAGACCTCACCGCCGCGGTCGACGAACTGGTCGGGCAACTGGCCGCCAAGTCGGCCTTCACCCTGACTGCCACCAAGCGTCATACCAACGCAGTCACTGAATCCATGGTCGGCACCATGCGAGCCTGGAACGACGCCGACACACTGGTCACCGCGCTGCGGGACCCTGAGTCGCGCGCCGCGGGGGCCGCCTACCTCAAGGGATTGGGGCGCAACTAGACGTTTTCCTCGTTTAGACGTTGAAGTACTTGGCCTCCGGGTGGTGCAGGACGAAGGCGTCGGTCGACTGCTCGGGGTGCAGCTGTAGCTCCTCGGACAACGTCACGCCGATGCGTTCGGGCTCCAGCAGCTCCATCATCTTTGCCCGGTCCTCCAGGTTCGGGCATGCCCCGTAACCGAAGGCGAAGCGGGCACCCCGGTAGCCGAGCTTGAAATAGTCTTCGACGGCCTCGGGGTCCTCGGCCGACATCGACCGGTCCCCGGAGAACTTGAGCTCCTCGCGGATACGCCGGTGCCAGTACTCGGCCAGCGCCTCGGTGAGCTGCACGCCGATGCCGTGCACTTCGAGGTAATCGCGGTAGGAATCCGACGCGAACAACTCGTTGGCGAAATCGGCGATGGCCGAGCCCATCGTCACCAGCTGGAACGGCAGCACGTCAACCTCGCCCCGCTCGGTCGCCAGATCCCGCGACCGGATGAAATCGGCGATGCACAAGAACCGGCCGCGCTGCTGGCGCGGGAACGTGAACCGATACCGCTCCTGCGCGTCGGGTTTGGGCTCAGCCAGCACGACAACGTCGTCGCCCTCGGACACCGCCGGGAAGTAGCCGTACACCACGGCGGCGTGCGCCAGGATGCCATCGGTGGACAACCGGTCCAGCCAGTACCGCAGCCGCGGCCGGCCCTCGGTGTCCACCAAATCCTCGTACGCCGGTCCATGGCCGTCGCGCACACCGCGTAATCCCCACTGGCCTAAGAACAATGCCCGCTCGTCGAGCAGTCCGGTGTAGTCGGCCACCGCCAGGCCCTTGACGATCCGCGACCCCCAGAACGGCGGAACAGGGACCTCGACATCGGCCGCGACGTCAGAGCGTGCGGGTATCTCGACCGGCTCCTCGGCAGCCTTACGCTGCTCCGCAATGCGCTTGGACCGCTCGTGGCGGGCCTTACGCTCAGCTTCCTTTTCGCGGGCCGCGACCGCCTCTGGGCTGTCGGTGTCCGGCGCCTCACCCCGCTTGGCGCTCATGATGGTGTCCATCAACTTCAGACCCTCGAAAGCGTCTCGCGCGTAATGCACTTCGCCCTCGTAGAGTCCAGCCAGGTCGTTCTCCACATAGCTGCGGGTCAACGCCGCACCACCGAGCAGCACCGGGAACTTGTCGGCCACGCCGCGGGTGTTCATCTCCTCGAGGTTTTCCTTCATCACCACGGTCGATTTCACCAGCAGGCCCGACATCCCGACCACGTCGGCGCTCTTGTCCTCGGCCACTTCCAGAATGTGGGCAATCGGCTGCTTGATGCCGATGTTGACCACCTCGTAACCGTTGTTGCTCAGGATGATGTCGACCAGGTTCTTGCCGATGTCGTGCACGTCGCCCTTGACGGTCGCCAGCACGATCCGCCCCTTACCGGAATCGTCGTCGGACTTCTCCATGTGCGGTTCCAGATAAGCGACAGCGGTTTTCATCACCTCGGCCGACTGCAGCACGAACGGCAGCTGCATCTGCCCGGAGCCGAACAGCTCACCGACCGTCTTCATGCCGGCCAGCAGGTTCTCGTTGATGATCCCCAGCGGCGGCTTTTGGGTCATGGCCTCGTCGAGGTCGGCCTCCAGGCCGTTGCGCTCACCGTCGACGATGCGCTGGGCCAGCCGCTCGAACAACGGCAGCTTGGCCAGCTCGGCTGCGCGGGATTCCTTCGACGACGCCGCCGACACCCCTTCGAACAGCCGCATCAGCTCCTGCAGTGGGTCATATCCCTCGCGGCGGCGGTCATAGACCAAATCGAGCGCTACGCTGCGTTGCTTTTCCGGAATCCGGTTGATCGGCAGGATCTTCGACGCGTGCACGATCGCCGAATCCAGACCAGCTTCCTGGCACTCGTGCAGGAAAACCGAGTTGAGCACTTGACGCGCGGCGGGATTGAGGCCGAACGAGATGTTGGACAACCCGAGCGTGGTTTGCACGTCGGGGTGGCGTTTCTTCAGCTGACGAATCGCCTCGATGGTCTCGATGCCGTCTTTGCGTGACTCTTCCTGCCCGGTGGCGATGGTGAAGGTCAAACAGTCGATGAGGATGGAGGATTCGTCGACTCCCCAGTTGCCGGTGATGTCGTCGATCAGCCGCTCGGCGATCTCGACCTTCTTCTCGGCGGTGCGGGCCTGGCCCTCTTCATCGATGGTCAGCGCAACGACCGCGGCGCCGTGCTCGGCGACCAACTCCATGGTCTTGACAAAGCGGGACTCCGGACCGTCGCCGTCCTCGTAGTTCACCGAGTTGATGGCGCAACGTCCGCCCAGGTGCTCCAAACCTGCTCGCAGCACCGGGGTTTCGGTGGAGTCCAGCATGATCGGCAGCGTCGACGCCGTCGCCAGCCGGCTGGCCAGCGCTGTCATGTCGGCCACTCCGTCGCGGCCCACATAGTCTACGCACAGATCCAGCAGGTGCGCGCCGTCGCGCGTCTGATCCTTGGCGATGTCCAGACACTTCTGGTAGTCCTCGGCGATCATCGCCTCACGAAACGCCTTGGAGCCGTTGGCATTCGTCCGCTCCCCGATCACCAGCACCGAGGCGTCCTGGGCGAACGGGACGGCGCTGTACAGCGACGACACCGCCGGCTCGAAGGTGATCTGGCGCTCGCCACGCCGCGCGGCCCCGTCATTGAACTTGGCCACCTCCGCGGCGACCTTGCGGATGTGTTCTGGTGTGGTGCCGCAACATCCGCCTACCAGCGAGAGCCCGAACTCGGCGATGAAACCGGCCAGCGCCTCGGCCAACTCGTCGGGCTGCAGGGGGTATTCGGCACCGTTGGCACCTAGCATCGGTAGCCCGGCGTTGGGCATCACCGACACCGGAATCCGGGCGTGCCTGGACAGGTAGCGCAGGTGCTCGCTCATTTCGGCGGGACCCGTCGCGCAGTTCAAACCGATCATGTCGACGCCGAGCGGCTCGACGGCGGTCAGCGCCGCGCCGATCTCGCTGCCCAGCAGCATCGTGCCGGTGGTCTCCACGGTGACGTGGGCAAAAATTGGGATGTGCCGGCCGGCCTGCGTCATGGCCCGCCGGGAACCCAGCACCGCGGCCTTCAGCTGCAGCAGGTCCTGGCAGGTTTCCACCAGGATGGCGTCGGCACCCCCTTCCAACATCCCGAGTGCAGCCTCCGCGTACGCGTCACGAATGAGGTGGTACTCGGTGTGGCCCAGGGTCGGCAGCTTGGTGCCCGGCCCCATCGACCCCAGCACGTAGCGCTTGCGGTCGGCGGTGGTGAGCTCGTCGGCGACCCGGCGTGCGATCGCGGTGCCCCGCTGCGACAAGTCCCTGATCCGGTCGGCGATGTCGTAGTCGCCGAGGTTGGACATGTTGCAGCCGAAGGTGTTGGTCTCTACGGCGTCGGCGCCGGCCTCGAAGTAGGCCCGGTGGATCGTCTCCAGCACGTCGGGGCGTGTTTCGTTGAGGATCTCGTTGCAGCCCTCCAGGCCGCGGAAGTCGTCCAGCGTGAGGTCTGCGGCCTGCAACTGAGTGCCCATCGCGCCGTCGCCGAGCACCACACGCTGCGCCAAAGTGTCGAGGATGTCGGTGTCGTAGCGGTGTTCGTTAGCGGCAGTCACTCCACAAGGATAGTCGGGCTATGAAATACGCCCAGTGGTTGACAGGTCTCTGACACCGCTCCCCGAATATCTGCGTCAAAGGCCGTACGCTGATTCTGTGACCCCGCCCGATGGCAGCGCCGCACTGCCCGAACTGCATAACACCGTCGTCGTGGCGGCGTTTGAGGGCTGGAACGATGCCGGCGACGCGGCCAGTGATGCGCTCGAACACCTCGAGGCCATCTGGGAAGCCGATCCGATCTTGGAGATCGACGACGAGGCGTATTACGACTACCAGGTGAATCGCCCGGTCATCCGGCAAGTCGACGGGGTTACCCGGGAGCTGGTGTGGCCGGCGATGCGGATCTCCCACTGTCGGCCACCGGGCAGCGACCGCGACGTGGTGTTGATGCACGGAGTGGAACCCAATATGCGCTGGCGCACATTTTGTGCTGAGTTGGTGGCCATTGCCGACAAGCTCAA
Source organism: uncultured Actinomycetota bacterium (assembly GCA_963730415.1). GTDB lineage: Bacteria > Actinomycetota > Actinomycetes > Mycobacteriales > Mycobacteriaceae > Mycobacterium. Next base: position 555,297 of record CAVSSC010000043.1, read on the forward strand.
CGTCGACACCGTCGTGATCCTTGGGGCCCTGCTGGCCGACACACCGCATACCCGGCCGGTTCCGGTTTCGGGTGCGGCCTACTCCCCCGAGTCGGCGAAACGCTTCGGCCTCGAGGAAAGCCGCTACGAGGGCCCCACCGGCATCGCCGGGGTGTTCCAGGACGCCTGCGTGGCCGCCGGGATCCCGGCGGTGACGTTCTGGGCGGCGGTGCCGCACTACGTGTCGCAGCCACCGAACCCGAAGGCGACGGTGGCGCTGCTGCGCCGCGTCGAAGACGTGCTCGACATCGAGGTTCCGCTGGCTGACCTGCCGACGGAAGCCGAGGAGTGGGAGCAGGCGATCACCGAGATGGCCGCCGAGGACGAAGACCTGGCCGAATACGTGCTGTCGCTGGAACAGCGCGGCGACGCCGAGGTCGACATGAACGAGGCCCTGGGCAAAATCGACGGCGACGCGCTGGCCGCCGAGTTCGAGCGTTATCTGCGCCGCCGCCGTCCGGGGTTCGGACGGTAGCAGGTCAGGGCTTTTCTGGAGCCTTCTCGCTGCTCTCCAGCCCACGGTTATATGCGCTGGTGGAGCGACCGAGTGCGGCGACTTCGGCGTCCATTCGGGGCAACAGCTCAGCGGTGGTTTTGCGGATGGGAAGTTCGCCGACCGGGGTGGACAGCAGCGGCTTGAGCCAGCGGAACAGGCCCACCCAGTCCGGGCAGTAGATGCGGTTCGCGCGGCCCTCGATGCCCTTGACGAAAGCATCCGCGCATTTGTCGACGGTGGTGGTCTTGTTCAACGGCCACGGCAACTTGGCGAGCAGTTCGCCGAATGAGGGCAGGTCGGCCTTGGTGTCGCGGACCAGGGCGGTGTCGATCCAGGACATGTGCGCCGAGCCGACACTGACGCCGCGGTGGGCCACCTCCAACCGCAGCGCGTTGGCAAGCATCTCGATGGCGGCCTTGGATGCGTTGTACGGCGCCAGGCCTGGAGCCGCGGCGTACGCCGCCAGCGACGAGACGATCAGCACATAGCCGCGGCGGTCGATCACCGCGGGCAAGGTGGCCCGCACGGTGTGAAAGACGCCGAGCACGTTGACATCCAGCACCCGCTTGAACGCCTCCGGATCGACCTGCAGCACCGACCCGTAGCTGGCGATGCCGGCGTTGGCCACCACGACGTCGATGCCGCCGAAGCGTTCGACGGCCTGGGCGGCCGCGGCCTGCATGGCGGGCAGATCACGCACGTCGGCGACCGCGGTCAGCACCCGGTCTTCGCCGAGTTCAGTGGCCAGCGCGGCCAGCTCGGTTCCGTCGAGATCGGTCAGCACGAGTTTGGCGCCCTTGTTGCGCAGCCGACGGGCGACCTCGGCCCCGATTCCCCGGGCACCGCCGGTGATGAAAACAACTTTGCCCTGCAGCGATGTCATGGCCGAACCGTACTCCCGCGGCGACTACAGGTCCACTCCGAGTAGTGCATCGATCGCGGTTGCCACCAGCTTCGGCGCCCCCGGGTCGTGGCCACCGTATTCCAGTGCGTCGGTAGCCCAACCATCAAGTGCGGCAAGCGCTTTGGGAGTGTCAAGGTCGTCGGCCAAGTACCGGCGGACCCGCGCGATCACGTCGGTGGCGTCCGGGCCGGCGGGCAGCGCGGTCGCGGTGCGCCAGCGCTGCAGCCGAGCGGTGGCCTCGTCGAGCACTTGCTGGCTCCAAAACCGGTCCGCGCGGTAGTGCCCGGACAGCAGACTCAACCGGATGGCCGACGGCTCGACGCCTTGCGCGCGCAACGTCGATACCAGCACCAGGTTGCCGCGGCTCTTGGACATCTTGTGCCCGTCCCATCCGATCATCCCGGCGTGCACATAGTGGCGGGCGAATCGCCGTTCGCCCCGGACACATTCGGCGTGCGCGGCGGTGAATTCGTGATGCGGAAAGATCAGGTCGCTGCCTCCGCCCTGAATATCCAAGCCGCTGCCGATGCGACTGAGCGCGATCGCCGCGCACTCGACATGCCAGCCGGGCCGGCCAGGACCGAACGGTGACGGCCAACTCGGCTCTCCCGGCCGCGCGGCCTGCCACAGCAGGGCGTCAAGCTCGTCGGTCTTGCCGGGCCGGCGCGGGTCGCCGCCGCGCTGCTCAAAGAGCCGCAGCATGGTTTCGCGGTCATAGCCAGACTCGTAGCCGAACTGCGGCGTGGCGTCCGCCCGGTAGTAGATGTCCGGGTATTCGCCGTCGACGACGTACGCAGCCCCCGACGCCAACATCTTCTCGACGAGTTCGACCACCTCGGGAATCGCCTGGGTCGCCGCAACATATTCGCGCGGCGGCAGGACCCGCAGCGCTGCCATGTCCTCGCGGAACCGGGCGACCTCGCGCTCGCCGAGCTCACGCCAGTCAACACCGTCACGGTCGGCACGCTCGAACAACGGATCATCTACGTCGGTGACGTTCTGCACATAGTGCACCTCGTGACCGAGGTCTAACCACTGGCGGTAGACCAGGTCAAACGCCAGATAGGTGGCCGCGTGCCCCAGATGGGTTGAGTCGTAGGGCGTGATCCCGCACACGTACATGGTGGCGGTCGACCCGGCCGCCACCGGGCGCACCTGCCGGTCGGAGGTGTCGTACAGGCGCAGCTCCGGACCCCGTCCGGGCAGCACCGGAACCTGTGCGGAAGACCACGCCTGCATGTCGTCGACTGTAAACACTCGCGCTATCGGCGCTATTCCTGGCGGATGGCGCCGAGCAGGATCGGCGCCAGCTCGGCGCGACACATCACGAAGTCGGGCAGGTACGGATCGAGTTGGTTGTAGCGCAGCGGCGAACCGTCGAGTCTCGATGCGTGCATGCCGGCGGCCATCACCACTCCGGCCGGCGCTGCCGAATCCCATTCCCATTGGCCGCCCGCATGCACATAGGCGTCGACGTGACCGTCGATGATCGCCATCGCCTTGGCGCCCGCGGAGCCGATCGCTACGGGCTGAATGGCCAGTGTCCGCCGCATGCGGTGCAACACTGCGGGCGGCCGAGTGGCACTGACGGCAATCCGAAACGTATGGGGAACGCCCACGCGCGCGGCGTCGGCGGTCACGGTGTCGCTGCGGTAGACCGTGTTCTCGCGGGCCGGCAACGCCACCGCTGCGTCGGTGATCTCGCGCTGGCCGTCGGTGGGGCGCTGCCACAGCGCGATGTGTACCGCCCAGTCGTCGCGGCCCGGTGTGGAGAACTCACGGGTGCCGTCCAAGGGGTCGATGATCCACACCCGGTCGTGCTTCACCCGGACCAAGTCGTCGTAGGCTTCCTCACTGAGCACCGCATCACCAGGCCGCTCGGCGCGCAGCCGCCGCAGCAGTAGGGCGTTTGCCAGGCTGTCACCTGCGTCGCCGAGCGCCCAGGGATGGCCGAAACCGATTTCTTCGCGGACTTTCAGCAGCAACTCCCCCGCGTCCGCGGCGAGATCGGCAGCCAGTGCGGCGTCTGTCAGGTCTGACAGGTCATCCCTCTTGTCGTGGGGGGTCGGGCTCACCGCTTCAGTATCGCCGACGGCCGGCGGCCACATCCCGTGAGAGTGACGCCGGCTAGAACGCAGGCCACGGAATCGCACGATGCCGGTTCGGTCCCGGCATGACCGGATTGTCCAGCAGCACGCAGGCACGCCTGCGCAGCGCCGTGATTTCCGCTCGGGTGATGTGCCCGGCCAGTTGGTCGCCAAGCGCGCCACCGAGGGCCTCGACGAGCCCGGTCACCGACTCCAAGGTTTCGTCGTCGACGGGCTTGCCGGCCCAGCCCCACAACACCGTGCGCAGTTTGTTCTCCACGTGCAGACACACACCGTGGTCGACCCCGTAGACGTGGCCGTCGAGACCGAACAGGATGTGGCCGCCCTTGCGGTCAGCATTGTTGATCAGCACGTCGAACACCGCCATCCGTCGCAGCTGGAGATCGTCGGCGTGCATCAGAATGACCTCGTCGCCGGCGTAGTCGTAGGCCCGCAGCACCGGCAGATAGCCCGGCAGCGGCTTGCCGACGGGAAACAGCTCGACGAGGTCCGGCCCTGGTCTGGGATCGGAGTCGGCCGCGTCACCGGGTTGCTGCACCCACAGCTGCAGCATGCCAGCACCGGAAGGCCCGTCGCGAATGACGGTGTAGGGCACAATGTTCCACCCCAATTGCGTCGACACCAGGTACGCGCCGAGTTCGCGGCCGGCCAGGGTCCCGTCGGGGAAATCCCACAGCGGCGCTTCACCAGAGACCGGCTTGTAGACGCAGTGCACGGTGGATTCGGCGAGTGTGGACTCGCAGAGAAAGGTGGCGTTGCTGGCTGAGCGGATGCGTCCGATGACCGTCAGCTCGCCGTTCCGCAACACCTCACGGTCGTCATACCTCGGGTTCATCGTCAGGCCCGAGCGGCGCGCTGCGCCTATAGCCGTTGGCGCGCGCGCAGATATGGCCCTCAGGGTCCAACGGCTCGTCGCACAGCGGGCACGGCGGACGACCCGCTGAGATAACGCGATTGGAGCGTGTGGCGAACTGCCGCGCCGACTCCGGCGTCAAAAACACCCGCACCGCGTCGGGACCCTCCTCGGTGTCGTCGAGCACCACCGACGCGTCGAACTCAGCGTCGGTGACGGCCAACAACTCGACCACCACGGTTTGAGCCTCCGAATCCCAGCCCAGGCCCATGGTTCCGACCCGAAACTCGGCATCCACGGGTGTGATCAACGGGTTCAGGTCCTCGACCTCAGTGGGCTCCGGAGGGACCGGTGTGCCGAACCTGCGATTCACCTCGAGCAGCAGCGCACCGATGCGTTCTGCCAGCACCGCAACCTGCTGCTTCTCCAATACCACCGACACCACGCGGGCATCGTGCACCGCTTGGATGTAGAAAGTGCGGTTTCCGGGCTGGCCAACGGTCCCGGCCACGAAGCGGTCGGGTGTGCGGAAGACATGAATTGCGCGGGCCATGGCACTTCCAAAATACCGGCAGTTGCCGTCGCCGTGCGATCCGATTGCGGCCCCGATTATGGCGGGCAGCGGAATTAGTCCGTGGAACCGCCGACCACCGCGTCGCTTGACGGCACAACTGGGGCTGGCTGTTGCTGCGGCTCTCCGTTGGACTCACCGTCCATCTTCGCCTTTGACTCATCCTTCGGCGGGGACCCGGCCCGCAATGGGGCGGACAGCCGCGCACCGGTGTGGTTGACGTGCAACACAAACGGCCGCAGTTCGGTGTAACGAATCACACTCACCGACCCCGGGTCGGCGGTGACGCGCTGAAACCCGTCCAGATGCATGCCGTATGCGTCAGCGACAACCGCCTTGATGACGTCACCGTGAGTGCAAGCCACCCAAAGGGCGTCGCCGCCATGTTCCAAGGCCAACCGCCGATCGTGTTCACGGACGGCGGCTACGGCGCGCGCCTGCACGTGCGCCAAACCCTCACCGCCGGGGAAAACCGCTGCGCTGGGATGGGCCTGAACAACCCTCCACAAGGGCTCGCTCGTTAACTCGCCGATTTTACGGCCCGTCCATTCCCCGTAGTCCACTTCGGCGAGCCGGTCATCTATGAGCGGCTCGAGGCATAGCGCTTCGGCGAGCGGCTCGACGGTGCGCCGGCACCGCAGCAGCGGCGAACTGACCAGCGCCCGGATGGGCAGATCACCGATCCGATCGATCAGCCCGGCGGCCTGTTCGCGGCCCTTGTCGTCGAGGTCGACGCCCTCGGAACGGCCAGCCAGAATGCCCGCGGTGTTCGAGCTAGAGCGCCCGTGCCGTAACAGGATGACCGTCATGTCGCGGTGTCCAACCACCAAGACATCGCCGAAACCACAGTCACAATCACGACCGTACCCGGTGTAAGTGGCCGCTATCGGAGGCGACTAGCGCGACACCGGCACCGCATGCGCCACCGAGTCGCGCACCGCCGCAGTCAGGCTGCGCTCGTCGGTGAGGTCGATGTCGACCAGGCTGCGGACCGCCGTGGCGACCACCTCCTCAGCCTGCGGAACTGGCCCAGCCAGGCGCGGCCGGTAAATCTCGACGACGAGTGATCGGTGCTCAATGTGGAAAGCAAAACTCCGTCCATCACCGACTTGTCCGTAGCCGCTAGCAAAAATTCCTGTCGACATGTCTTCGACAGCAAACTCTTTCTGTGCGATATGCCGGTCAGCGGTGACGGCCATGAGCCGACCATACCCCGCCCGTACGACTCGATGCAGGCAACATGGCCACATTGGATGCGAAACCGTTCCTTAGAATCTGATTTCACAGTCATTACGCGAGGGATAATAATTGCTGCCACAGCACAAGCGTCACAAACTGACAGCTCAGAGCGGTTTATTTAGCCTCGCGCTTTTGCTGTCCGCGGCCGCGGGATGTTCATCGAATCCGCTTAATCCCGCGCCGCCCACGATCGAACCGGCACGGGCGGCCGTGTCGCCGCCGGTATCGCAAACCCCCATCGGTGTAGTGCGACCACTGGCCGACCGCGCCGCCGCGGCGGTCTTCGATAGCGGCACTCACCAATTGGCGGTCCTGGCCCCCGGCGCCGACCCGGCGGCGCCTGCAAGTATCACCGTCTTCGGTGACCCGCAGATCGCGCCGCGTGTCATCGACCTGCCGGGGCCGGCGACCGCGTTGACCGGTGACGGCCGCGGCACGGTCTACCTGGCCGCCCGTGGCAGCTATTTCGCGGTCGACCTGCCTACCGGCCGCACGGCACAAGTGAATGTCACCGATGCCCAGCAGGCCGAATTCACCGCGGTCGCGCAACGCGCCGACGGCCGGCTGGTGTTGGGCAGCGCCGACGGCAGCGTCTACACCCTTGCCTCCCAGACGCCGGGCGGCGTTAGCGCCGCAACCGTCGGCAGCCGCAACAAGATCTTCGCGCGCGTCGATTGGATTGCAACACAAGGAAATACGACAATCGTTCTGGATCGCGGACAAACCTCGGTAACGACGATCGGCGCCGACGGCCATGCCCAACAGGCACTGCGGGCAGGCGAAGGCGCAACCACCATGGCCGCTGATCCACTGGGCCGGGTTCTGGTCGCCGACACCCGCGGCGGCCAACTGCTGGTGTACGGCGTCGACCCGCTGATCTTGCGTCAGGCCTACCCGGTGCCCCAGTCGCCATACGGTCTGGCCGGCTCCCGCGAGTTGGCCTGGGTATCCCAGACCGCTTCCAATATCGTCATTGGTTACGATCTGTCCACCGGAATTCCCGTCGAAAAGGTGCGTTACCCAACCGTGCAGCAACCCAACTCGCTGGCCTTCGACGAAGCGTCAGACATCTTGTACGTGGTGTCGGGGTCCGGTGCGGGGGTCCAGGTCATCGAGCACGCGGCGGGTACCCGTTGACCGCGCCGCGGCGAAGTAGGCTGCCCGCGGGCTGGGACACCGAGATGTCCGACGAATACGAGTGGGTGCCGTTGCGCCTGCCGCCGGAAGTGACCCGACTCAGCGCGTCTACCCGGTTGTCCATCGAGGCCGAATATCGTGGCTGGGAGCTGACCCGGGTGCGGCTTTACACCGACGGCAGCAGGCGAGTGTTGTTGCGCCGCAAGAAATCTCGTCTGGACGGTGCCAGCTTCGACGGGCGGCGGCCAGACCAGCCGGAACTGTGACGGTGGGCCAACCACGCGAAGGCAGTCATCGGGTCTACGGACTAGTGCGACGGCTGCTTTTTGTGATCCCGCCCGAGCGCATTCATTCGCTGGTTTTCGCCGTTCTGCGCGGCGTCACAGCCGTCACCTTGGTGCGGCGGTTGTTGCACCGGCTGCTCGGCCCGACCGATCCGGTGCTGGCGAGCACGGTGTTCGGGGTGCGATTCCCGGGGCCGCTCGGGCTGGCCGCCGGCTTCGACAAGGACGGCATGGGGCTGCTGACGTGGGGTGCGCTGGGTTTCGGGTATGCGGAGGTCGGGACCGTCACCGCGTTCCCGCAGCCCGGCAACCCGGCCCCGCGCATGTTCCGGCTGCCCGCCGACCGGGCCTTACTGAACCGGATGGGCTTCAACAATCTCGGTGCCGGCGCGCTGGCGATCCAGCTTGCGCGCCACCGACCCCAGATACCGATCGGGGTCAACATCGGCAAGACGAAGACAACCGCGGCCGCCAAGGCCGTCGACGACTACCGGGCAAGCGCCCGACTGGTCGGCCCGCTGGCGTCCTACCTGGTGGTCAACGTCAGCTCGCCGAACACGCCCGGGCTGCGCGATCTGCAGGCCGTCGAATCGCTGCGGCCCATCCTGTCGGCCGTCCTCGCCGAGACTTCGGCACCGGTGCTGGTGAAGATCGCGCCGGACCTTTCCGATTCCGACGTTGACGACATCGCGGACCTGGCTGTCGAGCTGGGCCTGGCCGGAATCGTCGCCACCAACACCACGGTGTCGCGTGAGGGCCTGAAAACATCAGGGGTCGACGAACTGGGCCCCGGTGGCATCTCCGGGCCGCCGGTGGCGCGCCGCGCAACCGAGGTGCTGCGCCGGCTCTACAGCCGGGTCGGCGATCGCTTGGTGCTGATCAGCGTCGGGGGCATCGAGACCGCCGACGACGCGTGGGACCGGATTACAGCGGGCGCCTCGCTGCTGCAGGGCTATACCGGCTTCATCTACGGAGGCGGCTTGTGGCCCAAGGGCATTCATGACGGCATCGCGCGTCGGCTGCACGACGGCGGGTTCGCCTCGCTCAGCGATGCGGTCGGGTCGGCGGCCCCGAAACCGGGTTAGGTCGGCGGGTTAAGCCACCCCTTCGTCGTCGTCTTCTTCGGCCAGGATTTTTTCGGGGTGGTGGAAAGTGTTTACGCGGGGCTGACCGCGGTCGAGGTGCGGCGGTGGGATCCATTCGGTTTCACCGTTCGCGTTGTTGCGGGTGGTCCAGCCGCCGGGTTCGACCAGTGGGTGATCGGAGCCGCACGCCAGGGTCAGCTTGTTGATGTCGGTGCAGTGCGTGGTTGCCCAGTCCTCGACATGATGAACTTCACACCAGTAACCCGGCACATCGCAGCCCGGGCGTGTGCAGCCACGATCCTTGGCGTACAGCACAATTCGCTGCCCGGGTGATGCGAGTCGTTTGGTGTGGTACAGCGCAAGGGGTTTGGCGTTGGCGAAGATCGCCAGATAGTGGTGGGCGTGACGGGCTATCCGGATCACATCGGACATGGGCAGTCGAGTGCCACCGCCAGTGATCGCCTTGCCGGATGCGGCTTCGAGTTCCTCGAGCGTCGTCGACACGATGATGGTGGTCGGTAGCCCGTTGTGCTGGCCCAGGTTTCCTGACGCCAATGTTGCGCGCAGAGCGGCGTTGAGGCCGTCGTGGTTGCGCTGGGCGGTGCTGCGGCTGTCGCGCTGGATAGTCTCTTCATCGGGTGGGCCGTCGACGACAGGTGTGTCGTCATCGGGATTGCACATCCCCGGAGCGGCCGATTTGGCCAGGACTGCCTCGAGGGTGGCGCGGGCTTCGGGGGTCAGCCAGCCGCGCAGCTGCGACATGCCATCAGGGCCTTGCTTACCCAGCGTCAGCCCGCGGCGCCGCGCCCGGTCGTCGTCGGTGTAGGTGCCGTCGGGATTGAGGCAGTCCGCGAGCCCGTCCGCCAAGGCGGCGACCTGGTCGGGCCGAAACTGGGTGGACAGCTCAGCCAGATGCTTTTCGGCGGCCTCGCGAGTTCCGATGTCAACCGAGCACGGCAGCTGGTTGAACAAGCGCCGGATCACCTGCACGTGGCCGGCCCCGATCTCTCCGGCGTGCTGAGCTGCGGCGGTCGCCGTCAATAGCGGCGGCAACGGCTCGCCGGTCAGCGCTCGCCGCGGCCCCAAATCGGCCGCCTCAGCGATCCGCCGGCCGGCCTCGCCGCGGGTGATGCGCAACCGGTCGGCCAATACGTGGGAGAGCTTGCCACCCAGCTCCGTGGAGTCGGACTGCTCCGCGATCTGATTGATCAACTCATGCCCCGGCACCCGCAGTCGACGGGTTTCCTGCTCGAGCCGCTCCAGCAACGCCAGCCGCTCCGGGGTCGTCAACCCGTCAAACGAATGCCCGACAATACGGGACACCACCGCGCGCAGCGCGTCGAAATCCTTCTGGATCTCCTCACGACTACTCGAGCGCGGCCGGGTCCAGTGGCTGATTCGGCGTAGACCCGATCGAGGGCTCGGTTGGTCCACTGCATGATGTGGAACGGGTCAAAGCAGATGGTGGCGTGCGGTAGATGGGTGCGGGTGGCCCCGGCGTAGGCCTTGCCGACGTCCATGCTCACCGCCTTGATGGTGGCCAGCGTCGAATCCGGTTGTCCTACATAGAAGTTGTCCAAGGATTCTTCGCTGCGTCCAGGCTGGATGTCGATGACGGTGCCGGTGTCGTGGTCACCGACGATGGTCAGGTAGCGGTGCGGGTGGCGGTAGCAGATCTCGTCGACCCCGATCCGATAGAGCGTGCCGAGTCGGCGGTTGTCAAGCAGCTCGGCGACACCGCGGTTGATGATCGCGGTGACGGCTTCCCAGGAGCAGCGCATCAGGGTGGCCACCGTGGTGCGGTCGCTGCGTTGGGTCAGCCACAACACCATGTCCTCGAAATCGCGGGTGTGCCGTGCCCCGGGCCGGGCCCAGGGCACTTCTTCGGTACGGACCCCGCACTGAGGGCATTCCAAGCGGCGGATTGCATAGACCAGCCACAGCCGGCACCTGCCCAGATCGAGGTGTCGCCAGCGCCGCCAGCGCCGGTCATAGACGGCGCGGATCTGTTTGCCACACGGGCAGCGCAGCAGCCGCGCCCGAGGCCGCAGGACGACTTCGACATCACGCTCACCGATGACGACATCGCTCACCGATGCCCCCGGAATCTGCAACAGGCGGTTAAATGCAGTACTGACGCGCACGCGGATCGTCCTTGCGGTTGAGGTTGGTGTGGTAACCCCGAAACCTAGAGGCAGACCGCGTGCGCGTCCCTCATTTCACCCGCGAAACGCCGATCCTCAAGCGACACACCAGAAACCACCCCTGAACAGCGCAAAAGCGCCCACGAAAACCCGTGGAGCGCCAAGCATGTTCGAATACTATGCCGGCCCACCGACAGATATTCCGCCTGAAACCACTGAAACATAAGTGGCGCAAGTGATTTGATAGTCCGATTTTCTGTGGACTCAGCGGGGCAAAATCAGCGCTCCGCGAGCTAGTTCTGTTCGTAGGTGCCGCGGATGACCGCTCGCGCTATCGCATGCTGGAACAGGTTGAACCCGAGGAAAGCCGGACTGGCGTCCTCACTGAGATCCAGCTTTTCGACGTCCACGGCATGCACCGCGACGTAGTAACGATGCACGCCATGGCCCGGAGGCGGCGCGGCGCCGAGGTAGCGGCGCATCCCGGCGTCGTTGACCAGCGTCAGCGCGCCGCCCGGTAGTTCGCGGCCGTCGCCCGCACCCGCGGGCAATTCGGTGACGTCGGCCGGCAGGTTGGCCACCGCCCAGTGCCAGAACCCGGACGCCGTCGGGGCGTCGGGGTCGTAGACGCTGACGGCGAAGCTGCGGGTCCCCTCGGGGAATCCCGACCAGCTCAGCTGCGGGCTGACATCTTCTCCGCCCGCACCCATGATTCCGCTGACTTGGGGCCTCGCCAGCGGCTGGCCGTCGGTAAGCGAGTCCGAGGTCAGGGTGAACGTCGGCAGCTTCGGCAACGAGGCGTACGGGTCAAGCGGGGTGCTCATGAGCAATCCTCTCGTCACGTGTCTTCTTCAAACTAGCCTTTTCCTTCCCAACTAGCCTTTTCTTCCAACTAGCAGTGTGTCAGGAAGTGCGCCAGCACATCGGTGCCAAACCTGAGCGCATCGATGGGTACCCGCTCATCGACGCCATGGAACAGCGCGGTGAAATCCAATTCCGGTGGCAACCGCAGCGGGCTGAAGCCGAAGCAGCGAATACCCAAGCGCGCGAAGGCTTTCGCGTCGGTACCGCCGGAAAGCATGTAGGGCACCGTGCGGCCGTCCGGGTCGAGCGCAAGCACCGCGGCGTTCATGGCATCGACCAGGTCGCCGTCGAAGCTGGTCTCATACGACGAAAAGTCCCTGATCCACTCGCGGGTCACGGCCGGGCCGATCAGCCGGTCAACCTCGGCCTCGAACGCCGCCTTACGGCCCGGAAGGATTCGGCAGTCCACCACCGCTTCCGCCGTCGCCGGGACGACGTTCGCCTTGTACCCGGCCTTGAGCATCGTTGGGTTCGCGGTGTCGTGCAGCACGGCCTTCAGCATGCGAGCCATCGGGCCAAGCTTTTCGATGGCTCCCTCCAGATCGGCCGACTCGGTGTCGAACGTGAGCCCGGTCTCCTCGCTGACGACAGCCAGGAACTGCGCGACGGTGTCGGTCAGCACGAGCGGAAAGCGGTGGCGGCCCAGGCGGGCAACCGCCTCGGCAACGGCGGTCACGGCGTTCTGGTCATGCACCATCGATCCGTGTCCGGCCGGGCCCCGGGCGGTGAGCCTCATCCACGACAGGCCCTTCTCGGCCGTCTCGATCAAGTAGAGCCGGCGTTCACCCCCGTCGTGACGCGGCACGGTCAGGGAGAACCCACCCACTTCACCGATCGCCTCGGTGACACCGTCGAGCAGATCGGGCCGATTGTCTACCAACCACTGCGCCCCGTAGTGGCCGCCGTGCTCTTCGTCGGCAACAAACGCGAACACCAAATCGCGTGGCGGCACGATACCGGCCCGCTTCAACTGCCGGGCCACCACGATCATCATGCCGACCATGTCCTTCATATCGACCGCGCCGCGGCCCCAGACAAAGCCGTCTTCGATCGCGCCGGAAAACGGGTGCACGCTCCATTCGGCCGGCTCGGCCGGCACCACGTCGAGATGCCCATGGATCAGCAGTGCCCCACGCGAGTTGTCCGCGCCCGCGAGGCGGGCGAACACATTGCCGCGGCCGGGGGCACCGGATTCGACATATCGAGGCTGATAGCCGACCTCTGCGAGCTGCTCGGCGACCCACTGCGCGCACTCGGCCTCGCCTTGTGTCGTCTCGGGTTCGCCGGTGTTGGTGGTATCGAACCGGATCAACCTGCTGACAACCTCGACCACATCATCGCTGGGGTTGGTTGGGAGCTCGGTCGCCCCGCTCTCAATGGTCACAAACACCTTTCCTACCACTGCGGGGTCGGCTGGGCCCGAGCTCGAGGCCGTCGGCGAGCTGGGTTGGGTCCGCGCCGGCCAATCCGATAGCCTTAGCTGCCAACCCATGCGGTTTGGTCTTGTCCGAGTGGCGGAATGGCAGACGCGCTAGCTTGAGGTGCTAGTGCCCTACTAATGGGCGTGGGGGTTCAAGTCCCCCCTCGGACACCCTTTGGCATCGGCGCGGTGACGCGAAGTCAGGCCATCGCTGCCACATGGGTCTCAGACATCCATGCCGGGTTCCGGGCACCCGCGTTACGGCCGGACACGCCGCTTCGGCGGTGGGTAGACGGCTCTGGCGATCGTCGCCGACAGCCACCCGATCACCCATCCCCCGAAAACCAACATGTACGTGCGCCGGGTGGCGCCGTCGGCCACCGCCGAAACCCCGGCCAAGATGACGGCCCACACAATCGCGCAGGCAATGCTGTAGGACGTGTAGGTGTTGGAGCGCCGACTCATTTCGCCCATCCTCTCGTTCCGCCGCCAATTCCCCTCGCGGACAACGCTATCTAACTCACAACGAGAATCCGAGTGAACGGTCTTTCTGGAGAACCTCGACGCCGCACATAGGCTGGGTAAAAGCCAGTAGCCTGGAATGCGACCAATGAACCCACCGAGCGGCTTCCTCCGGCGAACGGCGACGCGCACGTTCCGCGACCGTCGCGAAGCCGGTCGCGCGCTGGCCGAGAAGCTGATGTCCTACCGCGACAAGGACGATGTGCTGGTATTCGGGCTGGCACGCGGCGGCGTCCCGGTGGCCTGGGAGATCGCCGCAGCGCTGCATGCCCCGCTGGATGTGTTCCTGGTTCGCAAGCTCGGGGTACCGCGCTGGTCGGAGCTTGCAATGGGCGCGTTAGCCAGCGGCGGCGGTGTTGTGATGAACGACGACGTGGTGTCCAGCTTGCACGTCACCGACGAGCAGGTGCGCGAAGTGATCGACAGCGAGACGACCGAGCTCGCCAGGCGCGAGCACGCATATCGAGGCGGGCGCCCGATCGCCGACCCACGCGGCAAGATCGTGATCCTGGTCGACGATGGGATCGCCACCGGCGCCAGCATGCTGGCCGCCGTCCGAGCGGTGCGAGCCGCCGGCCCGAAATCGATCGTCGTCGCGGTCCCGGTAGGGCCGCCGTCGACCTGCCGTGAGCTTGCGCAGGAGGCCGATGACGTGGTGTGTGTAACCATGCCGCCCGGATTCGAAGCGGTCGGACAGGTTTACGCCGACTTTCACCAAATCAGTGACGATGAGGTTCGCGAGCTGCTCAATACGCCAACCGGCTGAGTGCGTGAAAGGCCCTCAAGAGCAGCCAAAAAGGATTACTTGGCCGGCTCGTCGCCGCGGCCCTCTGCGGACACCGTCGACTCCTCGGTCGCCTCGGTGCCGGCCTCCTCCGATGTTTCGTAGACGCCAGTGCCGGCCTCGGATTCGCCCTCATCCGGGACTTCCTCGGGGTAGTCGACGTAGGCGTCTTCGTCGTCCTTGGCCTCGGCTTCGTCATGGTCTTCGCCGCCCGCATCGCGCCGCTGGCGCTCCCGCAATGCGTCGATGATCAACAGCACCACGCCCAGGACACTGGCGCCAATGCACACCCACGCCACCAGCTCATTGCTTGTGACGACCGCGAACACCAACGCGACGAGCCCGATCAGGGCCAATACCAGCGCAATGATGAGCATCGGTCATCCTCCAGGCGACGAGCGGGACTGCCAGGTCTTGTGCAGGTCTAGTGTGCCAACCCCGAAGCTTGGCGAGTGTCCGGCACGGCTCTGAGGCTAGTTGTTACCCCGATTGAATTGGTCGAATCCGCCGGCGTCGGCACTGGAGTCGACAGGTGCCGCCGATCCGCGCTGGCCGAGTTCCTCCAGCTGAGATTCCAGGTAGGTCTTGAGTCGGGTTCGGTACTCGCGTTCGAAGGTGCGTAGCTGCTCGAGGCGGCCTTCCAGCACGGTGCGCTGCTGGTTAATGGTTCCCATGATCTCGGAATGCTTGCGTTCGGCGTCGGCCTGCAGGGCATCGGCCTTCTCCTGGGCCTGGCGCAACTGAGTCTCGGAGCGGGTTTGGGCATCGGCGAGCATCGCGTCGGCGCGTTGCCGGGCCTCGGTGACGGTGGTCTCGGCGGTGTGACGGGCCTCGCCGAGGATCTGGTCGGCGTTGGCGCGGGCATCGGCCAACATCTTTTCCGATTCGGCCTTGGCGGTGCTGGTGAGCCGGTCGGCGGTGTCTTGCGCCAGGGCCAGAACCCGTGCGGCCTTCATGGCCTGTTCCTCGTTGGTTGCCGCGGCAGCTGCGGCCGGTGCCGCCTTGGCCGGCTCTGGTTCGGGGACAGGAGGGACAGGAATCGCCTGGGTGGGCTGAGCAGCGGCAGCGGGGGCGGCGCCGCCGCCGGCGGCCAGCTCCTGGTCCAGCTCCTCGATCCGTTGACGCAGGTCGGTGTTCTCTTCGATGAGCCGCGTCAGCTCGGCCTCCACCAGATCGAGGAAGGCGTCGACCTCGTCTTCGTTGTAGCCCCGCTTGCCGATCGGTGGCTTACTGAACGCCACATTGTGGACGTCGGCTGGTGTAAGCGGCATTGTTTCGTCCCCTCAAGTTCCTGTCTAACGTTCTGGAAAGTGTAGAACGCAGTGGTAGCCGTCGCGCAACTGCCGCCCATCCTGTCACACCAGACGCGACCGTTGCTGATTAGGCTAATAAATAAGGACCGATTTCAAACATTAAGGGCAATAAAATCCGAAACCTTAGAATTTTTAAATCGCCGGCACCAAACCGACGCTAAAACGTGGCCGAACCGTCTCCGCGCTGGAACCGGCTCACGCCGCGGCGCCGAACGCCAGTTGCATGCCGATGAACGCGACCAGCAGCAGCACCATGATGGACAGGTCGAAACGGACCGCTCCGATGGTGAGTTGTGGGATCAGCCGGCGTAGTAGTTTCACCGGCGGATCGGTGATCGACATGATGATCTCCAGGATCACCACGGTGATGCCGGTGGGATGCCACTCACGGCTGAACGAGCGGATGAACTCAACGACGACCCGCGCGATGAGTAGCAGCCAGAAGATGAATAGCGCAAACCCAAGGATCTGAAAGAACAGCACCAACTGAAGAGCCCCGACCTTACCGATGAGATGTCAAGCGCCGCGAACTGGCGCGGCTCTTGCCAGCGTACCGACTCCGAGTACCAGGACACATCTCACGTGGTCTCGAGAGTCGACGTAGTCGACTAACCGCCGCTACAGAGCGGGGCAGATGTTTCTATTGGTAAGCGTAAAAGCCGGTTTCGGCGATCCGGCGACGCTCCTCCGGGGACACATCGACGTCGGCGGGCGACAACAGGAACACCTTGGTCGCGACCTTGTCGAAGGAGCCGCGCAATGCGAAGGCCAAGCCAGCCGCGAAGTCAACGAGCCGTTTTGCGTCGGCGTTGTCCATCGACACCAGGTCCATGATGACCGGGGTGCCGTCGCGGAACCGTTCTCCGATGGTGCGGGCCTCGCTGTAGTCCTTTGGCCGCAGCGTGGTGATCTTCGACAGCGGGTGACCCTCTTCGAACATCATCGCCATCCGGCGTGGATCCATCGCCAGCGCTCCGCGAGTGGAGTTGCGCAACCACGACCCGAAGCGCGGCCTGCTCATCTCGGACCGGTCGAACTCGCGGGGATGAACGGGGCTGTAGCGGGGCTCCTCCCCGTAACCGCCGCGATAACTGCTGGGCGGCGGATAGTCGGCCGGCTCGCGCGGATCGTCGTAGTCGCGCCCTTCATAGCGGCCATACCCGTCGTCGAATCGCGGGCGCGGGAAGCCGCGAGAGGGAGCGCGGTCGTCGTAATACTCGTCTTCGTAGTCGTCCATCGGGGCCATACCGAAATAGGCCTTGACTTTGTGAAGTGTGCTCATTGCGTTGACCCCTTCTAGCCCCTGGGATTACTGGTGTTCGTGATGAAGGTGTTACTACAGTGACTACTCACGGTGACGGTAGCCGTCGAGGGCCCAATAGCGCGGTACCGACACGCACACACGTCGAACCGTGTTTCACGGCAATTTCAAAATCGTTGGTCATGCCGGCAGACAGACCCACCGCGTTCGGATGCGTTTCGAGTACCCGGAGGTGCTCTGATCGCAGCCGGTCGAAGGCCTCGTCGGGATCCCAGTCCAGCGGCGGGATACCCATCAACCCGACCAGTTCCAGGTTTTTCAACTCCTCGACCTGCGCACACACCTGGTCGACTGCCCCCGGCGTCGAAATGTCGACGCCGCCGCGCGACTCATCGCCGTCGAGGCTGACCTGAACGTAGACCCGCAGCGGGTCGGTGCGACGGCCCTCGGCCAGGGCCGCGGATACCCCCCGATCAAGCGCGGTCACCAGTTGCGAGCTGTCGACCGAGTGAGCGGTGTGTGCCCAGCGGGCGACCGATCCGAGCCTTGTTCCGCTGGATGTGGCCCACCATGTGCCAGCGCATGCCCCCCATATCCGCCCGCGGGGAAGCCGCTGAACAGTCGGGTGACTTCAGCCACCTTCGCCGAAGCTTCTTGGTCCCGTGATTCGCCAACAGCCCGACAACCCAATCGGGACAAAATCACAACATCGGTTGCTGGAAAGAATTTGGTAATCGGCAGAAGTTCGATTTCGCCGATATTGCGACCCGCTGCTTCCGCAGCCACCGCAAGTCGCGAGCGCACAGCCGCCAATGCATGCGTCAATTCCGATTCGCGGTCTTCCCCGGCTGACATGTCCACCGCCATGGCGGTCATTCCATCCAGACCAGCGAGGCCAGCCGCCCGGTCGGCGCATCCCGGCGATGGCTGAACAATGTCGAGTCAGCCACCGTGCAGCGCCGATCGATGTCGATTGCCGTGACACCCAAATGCCGGAGCTGGCAAGCGATTCCGGCTCGAAGGTCAAGTCCGGGAGTTCCGGCCGCGGTTGTGGTGCGGCTACCCGGCAACGTCGCCTCGACCTCGTCGGCCATCGCCGCGGGCACTTCGTAGTTGCGACCGCTGACCGCCGGGCCCAGTAGCGCCGAAATGTCGTCGGCGTGCGCGCCCAGCGCCAGCATCGCCTCCACAGCGCGAGCCACCACTCCTCGCTGGGCGCCGACGCGACCGGCGTGCACCGCCGCGGCCACACCGGCGCGCGCGTCGGCCATCAATACCGGTACGCAGTCGGCGGTCACTACCGCCAGCGCCAGTCGCGGTGTGCTTGTCACCAACGCGTCGGTGTCTTCGACCGCGGTGTCACGCGGCTCGTCGACCACCTCGACTCGATCACCGTGGACCTGGTTCATCCACACCACGCGGTCGGCGCCGAGGCCGATGGCGGCGGCCAGCCGGGACCGGTTAGCGGCGACCGCCGCCGGGTCATCACCGACATGGTCGCCCAGGTTGAATGTGTCGAACGGTGACACCGAGACACCGCCCGCGCGGGTGGTGGTCACCCGCCGGATGCGAACGCTCACGTGACCAGTATCCGGAAATCGTTGTCGGCCGGGCGGCCCCGACACGTCCGGCCGGGGTCGCAGTGTCACGGCCATGGGTCTCAGCGGCGCATGAACGGCGGCACGTCGACGTCGTCGTCATCGCCGCCGATATTCAGGGTCGCCCCGTTGGTCGGCACCGGTACGCTGACGGCGTCGACAGGCTCGAACAACGTCGAGGTGAGCTTGCCGGCCTTCGCCGAGTCGATTCTGTGAGCCCCGGTCTTTTCCCCGGCAGTGCCTCCGACGACCGGCCTGCGGCCAGCGCCGACGGCGTCGAAGCCCGCCGCGATGACGGTGACGCGCACCTCATCGCCCAGCGAGTCGTCGATGACGGTGCCGAAAATGATGTTGGCGTCTTGATGGGCCGCGTCCTGCACCAGGGAAGCCGCCTCATTGATCTCGAACAGGCCCAGGTCGCTACCGCCGGCGATCGACATCAGGACGCCCTGTGCGCCCTCCATCGACGCTTCCAGCAGCGGCGAGTTGATCGCGATCTCGGCGGCCTTGAGCGAGCGCCCTTCGCCGCGGGCCGAGCCGATGCCCATCAGCGCGGTGCCGGCACCGGACATGATGCCCTTGACGTCGGCGAAGTCGACGTTGATCAGCCCCGGCGTGGTGATCAGGTCGGTGATGCCCTGCACGCCGTTGAGCAGCACCTCGTCGGCGCTGCGGAACGCATCCATCAGCGATACCGCGGCGTCGCCCATCTGCAGCAATCGGTCGTTGGGGATCACGATCAGGGTGTCGCAGCTCTCCCGCAACGAGGCAATGCCGGTTTCGGCCTGATTGCCACGCCGCTTGCCCTCGAACGAGAACGGCCGGGTGACCACACCAACGGTCAACGCTCCCAGCTTGCGGGCAATACTGGCGACGACCGGCGCACCGCCGGTGCCGGTCCCGCCCCCTTCGCCGGCGGTGACGAACACCATGTCCGCCCCGCGCAGCAGCTCTTCAATCTCGTCCTTGGCGTCCTCGGCGGCCTTACGCCCGACTTCTGGGTCCGCCCCGGCGCCCAGCCCCCGTGTGGAGTCGCGGCCGACGTCGAGCTTGACGTCGGCATCGCTCATCAACAGCGCCTGGGCGTCGGTGTTGATCGCGATGAACTCCACGCCCTTGAGGCCCTGCTCGATCATCCGGTTCACGGCGTTGACGCCGCCGCCACCGATACCCACAACCTTGATGACAGCCAGGTAGTTATGCGGGGGGGTCATCATTCGTCTTCCTCCCTGGTGGGACTCGGTTCCTCCCGGTGGAGGGGTTCTTCCCGGACGCTGGCGGTTCCCCCTGGCAAACTCTCAACCTCAACCATAGGGTTAGAGTTATGTCAAGTAGTTCCGCGCAACCAGAACGGTATGGGCACGGCGTGCGCTAACCCCGCAGGCGCGCCGACACGCGGCTCGCAAATTTTGGGCAATTTTTCACCTCAGGGGTGGCGCGGGCGCCTTCAACGTCACATCCGGCACCCAACGTGACGGAGGTCGCTACTTCACCGTCGGCAGGTCGGGGCTGGACACGTCGTAGCTCCGCCCGGGCTGAGTCAGCAGCGCAGCGAGCTTTTCGGCCTTCTCCTCGGCGCGGTCGGCGGTCCCCCAGATCACCACTCGGCCATCGCTCAACGTGAGGCTGATCGAGGCCACCGAGGGGGCCGCGATCCGGCCGACCTGACCCACGACCTCGGGACGTAGCGCCGTCAGCACTTGCAGCGCGGCCCTGGTCGCCGGGTCGTTTGGGCCGGGATCGGCCACATCGAGATAGGGCAGCGCCGGTGGCGGCGGCCCGGTCGCGAAGTCGACACCGTCACGGTCAAAAAGGTGCGGGCCATCCGGAAAGTCCTTCACTGCCACGGGAACTCGCTCGACGATGGTGATCCGCAGCGCGGATGGATACTGACGCTGCACGCGCGCACTCGCCACTCGGCGGATCGCTGCCACCCGGTCGGCGACCTGGTTGGTGTTGATCTGCAGCAACGGCGTTCCGGGCCGCACCCGCGCCGCGTCGAGGACCTCCTCGCGGGTGACCACCCCGGTGCCGATGACGACGATGTTGCGTGCCGACATCGCGGGCGTGAAATAGAGGACCAGGGCAAGCCCGATCCCGACGATGACCAGCAGCACCGTTGCCAGCAGCATTTTCAAGCCTCGAACAACGCCCCGCGCAACGGGTTTGGGCTCGTTGACCAGGTGTCCGCCGGCCCGGCGTTTGGCCTCACGGCGGGCTTCTTCGATGGCGGTGGCGCGAGCCTGCGCGGCGCGGCGCTCGGCTCGTTCACGGCGGGCCCGCCGACGTGGCCCCTCGAATTCATCTGGATCCGCCGACGTTTCGTCGTCGCATGCTCCGGTGAAGAGCGGTTCGGTGATCGCGTCGGCAGAGTCGTCGGTTACCTCGGTGTCGGCTGGCTCGCTTACCACGTCGGTCGGTGTGGCATCGTTCGGCTGGGTCATCGCAACACTCCCGGCCGGCCGGGTGCGCTGCGGTTCGCCCGTACCCGCAGCGCGGTCACGATCTCCGGTCCCAGCAAGGTCACGTCGCCCGCGCCCATCGTGACGATGACGTCGCCGGGGCCGGCGGCCGCGGCCACCTGTTCGGCGACTGCGGAGAAGTCCGGGAGGTAGCGCACCGGCACGCTGACGTGCCCTGCGACGCCGGCCCCGCTGACACCGGCGAGTGGTTGTTCGCGCGCGCCGTAGACGTCGAGGACGAAAACCTCGTCGGCGGCATCGAGCGCACGACCGAACCCAGCAGCGAAAGCTTTTGTGCGCGAATATAAATGGGGCTGAAACACCACTATGCAGCGACCGCCGCCGCTCTGCTCGAGAATCGTGCGGACCGCGGCCAGCGTGGCGCTGATCTCCGTGGGATGGTGAGCGTAGTCGTCGAAAACCCGCACCGACCCCGCGGTCCCGACCAGTTCGAATCGTCGGCGCACACCCTCAAAGCCGGCCAGACCGTCAAGCACCGCATCGGCCGAGGCGCCGATCTCGATCGCCGCCAGCAGCGCGCCCAGCGCATTGAGCGCCATATGCCGTCCGGGCACCGACAGCCGCATCACCCGTGGATGCTGTTCGCCGGCCAGCTGGATGTGCGCGACCGCTTCGGTGCCCTGTTGCTCCCACGACAACAAGGTGGCGGCCAAAGGTTCAGCCGACGGCGGGGCCGCCGACCCGTACCGCAGCACCCGAATTCCCAGCTCGGCGGTGCGTTTTGCCAGCGCAGCCGCTCCTGGGTCATCGACGCACACCACGAGGGCTCCCCCGGGGGCAAGCCGCTCCATGAAGGAGTCGAACACCTCGACATAGGCATCGGCACTGCCGTAGAAGTCCAGGTGATCGGTCTCGATGTTGGTGACCACCGCGACGTTGGGCGTGTACTCCAGCAGCGAGCCGTCGCTTTCGTCGGCCTCGGCAACGAAGCAGTCGCCGCTGCCGTGGTGAGCATTGGTTCCGGCCTCTCCCATTTCACCGCCGACCGCGAACGACGGGTCGCGTCCGCAGTGCTGCAGCGCCACGATCAACATCGACGTCGTCGTCGTCTTGCCGTGCGTTCCGGTGACCATCAGCGTGGTGCGCCCGTCCATCAGCTTGGCCAGCACCGCCGGTCGCAAGATCACCGGAATGCCACGCCGCCGGGCTTCGACGAGCTCGGGGTTGGTCTTCGGGATGGCGGCGTGGGTGGTGATGACCGCGGTGGCGCCGCCGGGCAACAGATCTAACGCTGACGCGTCGTGTCCGATGCGGATCAGGGCGCCCCGGGCCCGCAGTGCGTGCACACCGCGCGACTCTTTGGCGTCGGATCCGGATACCAGCGCGCCCCGGTCCAGCAGGATGCGGGCGATTCCCGACATGCCGGCTCCCCCGATGCCCACCATGTGCACCCGCTGCAGCTCGGGCGGTAGCTGTTCGGTGTTCACGGGTTCCCTCCGGCCGCCAAGCGGGCGAACTGCGCCTTCCTGGCGATGTCCAGTGCCGCCTGGGCCACTTGGCGCGCCGCGTCGCGATGCCCGACCCGCGCAGCGGCCGCAGTCATCGCCGTCAACCGCGGTGTGTCGCCCAGCAGCCCGGCGACTTGCTGGGCGACCAGGCCCGGCGTAAGAGCGGCGTCGTCGACCAGCATGCCGCCACCGGCGTTGACCACCGGCAGCGCGTTGAGCCGCTGCTCACCGTTGCCGATCGGCAGCGGCACGTAGATGGCCGGCAAGCCGACCGCCGAGACTTCGGCGACGGTCATGGCCCCGGACCGGCAGATCACCAGATCTGCGGCCGCATAGGCGAGGTCCATCCGGTCGAGGTAGGGCACCGGAACGTAGGGCGGATCGCCGCGGCCGGTGTCGCGCAGCTCGAGGGTGTTTTTGGGCCCGTGCGCGTGCAACACGGCCACGCCCGCGGCGGCCAGGTCGGCAGCGGCCCCGGCGACGGCCCGGTTGAGCGAGACCGCGCCCTGCGAGCCGCCGAACACCAGCAACACCCGCGCATTGTCGGCGAAGCCGAAGTGTTTGCGTGCTTCGGAGCGCAATGCCGCGCGGTCTAGCGCGGTGATGGCCGCCCGGATGGGTACCCCGACCACCTGGGCGCGCGGCAGCCCGCAATCCGGAACCGCCGAGAGCACCCGATCCGCGGTGCGGGCGCCGACTCGGTTGGCCAGCCCGGCGCGGGCGTTGGCTTCGTGGATCACCACCGGGATACGGCGCCGCAGCCGGGGGATTCCGCGGGCCGCAAGATAGGCCGGCAGTGCCACATACCCACCGAAACCGACCACCACGTCTGCCTCGACAGCGTCGAGCACCGCCCGGGTCTCCCGGACGGCGCGCCACACTCGCGGTGGTAGCCGGGCCAGGTCGCCGCTGGGCTTACGCGGCAGCGGCACCGGTGTGATCAGCTCGAGCCGGTAGCCCCGCTCTGGCACCAGCCTGGTCTCCAGCCCGCGCGGGGTGCCCAACGCGGTGATCCGGACGTCCGGATCCAATGCGCTGAGCGCGTCGGCGACGGCCATCGCGGGCTCCACATGGCCGGCGGTACCCCCGCCGGCCAGCACGACCGACAATGCGGCACCGGCGGGCGGGGGGCTTGCCCCCGCCCGCCGGCCGGCTTCCTGACCGTGTCGTTCACCCGTAACGCTGACCTTCCAGTGCGCGAGCGCGCCGTGTCTGACGCTGGCCGGCTCCCTGACTGGCATGGCGCTGGCCAGATCCATGATGCCCTGAGCGGCGGGTCGGCCGGGCAGCTGTTCGGGGCAACGCCGGCCGCAGCGGTGCGTCAGCGTTTCGGGAGGCCTTTCGGGCGGGCGCCGCAGCGGTCTTCCGGGTCCCGTCCCGAGGTGGGGCTCCTTTGGCCGGTTGCGGCCGAACACGCTTGCGATCGCGGAAAACCTCCAGACGGGTGGGCACATATGGCTCGGGCAGCGGCAGCCGCAGCAGCCGGTTCACCTTGTCGTCGCGACCGGCTCGCAGCGCGGCCACTGCCTCGGGTTCATGGCGAGCCGCGTTGGCCATGATTCCAATCATGAAAAGCGTTGCGGCTGTTGATGTTCCGCCCGCAGAGATGAGTGGCAGCTGCAGACCGGTGACCGGCAGAATCCCGATCACGTAGCCGATGTTGATGAACGCCTGACCCAGCACCCACATCGTCGTGGTGGCGGTCAAGAGCCGCAGGAACGGGTCGGCGGACCGACGTGCGATCCGCATCCCGGTGTAGGCGAACAACCCGAACAGGACCAGCAGCCCGAACGCACCGATAAAACCGAGTTCCTCGCCGATGATCGCGAAGATGAAGTCGTTGTGAGCGTTGGGCAGGTAGTTCCACTTGGCGACGCCCTGGCCCAGACCGTCGCCGAAGACGCCACCGTGTGCCAGCGCGAACTTTGCCTGCCGGGCCTGGTAGCCGGTGTCCTGAGGGTCGTTCTCGGGGTTCATCCAGGACCGCACCCGGTCTGAGCGGTAACCCGCGGACATTGCCAAAATCGCGCCCGCAACGAAGACCGCCAGCAGCGACGTGACGAAGACACGCAGCGGCAGCCCGGCATACCACAACAAAGCCAGCAGGATGATGCCCAGCGACACGGTCTGCCCGAGGTCGGGCTGAGCCACGATCAGCGCCAGCGCGATGACCGCGGCCGGCACCAGCGGAATCAGCATCTCGCGCAGCGATGCCCGCTCCAGCCGGCGGGCCGCCAGCAGATGCGCACCCCAGATGGCGAAGGCGATTTTCGCCAGCTCAGACGGCTGCATCGAAAAGCCCGCGATCACAAACCACTTACGGGAGCCGTTGGCCAGGTTGCCGATCCCGGGAACGAGCACCAGCACCAACAAAATGATGGTGACTACGTAACCGGTGAATGCCACACGCCGGATGAATCGCACCGACATCCGCAATGATGCGTAGCAGGCGATGAGGCCGATGACCGTCCACAAGACCTGCTTGCCGAAAATCACCCAGGCCGACCCGTCGGCGTCGTAGGACCGCACACCGGATGCCGACAGCACCATGATCAGACCGAGCGTCGTCAGCAACCCGGCCACGGCGATGATCAGGTGAAACGAGGTCATGGGCCGGCCCAGCCAGGCGCCGAACCGGCTGCCCGGACCGCGCTCTTCGGCCGTGACCTGAGCCTTTGCGGCCGCGGGGCCCCCTGGGGCCTTCATCTCCGACGTGCCCGCGGTTGGGCAAGCGCCCGTCGACTCCGCGGCGTCCGCCTCCCCCTGCTCGGTCGTGGCGGTCTCTGCGGTTTCCTTGCCCCGGCGTAGCAGCCGGGTCAGCGCGTTACCCACTCCCGCCTACCGGATGGCCGCGCGCACGGCGGCCGCGAATGCGTCGCCACGGTCGGCGTAACCAGCGAACTGGTCGAACGACGCGCCGGCCGGTGCGAGCAGCACCGTGTCGCCGGGCTTTGCCAAGTTGCGGGCCGCGGACACCGCCGCGTTCATGACGGAAGCGCCGAGATCCCCGCTCACATGTTTCACTTCTGTCACATCTGTACCAACAACCACAGCAGTCGCATCCATTCCAGCATCCTCGCCTGTCACAACCTGGACGACGGGGACATCCGGCGCGTGTCGCGATAACGCCTCTGCAACCTCTTGGCGATCTCGGCCGATAAGCACCGCACCGACGAGCCGGGAGGCGATCCTGGCGACCTCGGCGTCAACCGATGCGCCCTTCAGCAAACCACCCGCCACCCAGACAACGCGTGGATAGGCCAGCACGGACGCCTCGGCGGCATGCGGATTGGTGGCCTTGGAGTCGTCGACGTAGGTGATCCCGTCGGCGACCGCGACCACTTCGGCCCGGTGCCGACCCACCCGAAAGGACGCGATTGCGTTCGCAATCGCGTCGGCGGGCACATCGACGCAGCGAGCCAGTGCCGCCGCGGCCAGCGCGTCCAGCACCCCGACGGGGCCCGGCACCGGTATCGATTCGACCGGCAGAAGTGCCAGGTCGTCGGCAAAGGCGCGGTCAACCAGTTGGCCGTCCCGCACGCCGAGTTCGCCCGCGGCCGGTTCGCCGAGCCGAAAGCCCACGCGCACCGGCGCTGCTGCGGTGTCCAGCAACGCCGCGGCCCGGCTGTCGTCGAGCCCGACCACCGCCACCCGGCCATTGAGCACCCTCGCCTTCGCAGCCGTGTACTCGGCCATCGTCGAATGCCAGTCCAGATGGTCTTCGGCGATGTTGAGGACGACGCCTGCCTCGGGCCGCACCGAGGGCGCCCAGTGCAGCTGGAAACTGGACAGCTCGACGGCCAGCACGTCGGCGGGCTCGCCCAGGACGTCCAGCACCGGGCTGCCGATGTTGCCGCACAACAGGCTGCGGCGGCCCGCGGCGGTCAACATGGCCTGCAGCATCGACGTGGTGGTCGTCTTGCCGTTTGTCCCGGTCACGACCAGCCAGCGGCGCGGCGGTCCGTAGTGGCCTGCGGCGTCGAGCCGCCAGGCCAACTCCACGTCACCCCAGATGGGCACACCCGCCGCCGATGCCGCGACCAGCAGCGGAGTGGCCGGCGAGAAGCCGGGACTGGTGACCACCAGGGCGTAGTTTTCTTCGTTGGCGGAGAGCTGCTCCGTGGCCGTCGACGTGGTCACGGTTGCCACTCCGCTTTCGGCGTAGCCGCGCAACGTGGCCGGGTCGTCGTCGCACAGGGTCGGAGCCGCGCCAAATCGGGTCAGGGCCGCCAGCACCGCCTTGCCGGTCACTCCGCCGCCGGCCACCAGCACGGACGCGCCCGGCGCCAAGGGGTCAAGACTGCTCATCAAGCACCGATTGCGGCTAACCACTCACCGTAGAACAGGGCCACGCCCAGGCCGCAGGTGATGGCCGTGAGCAGCCAGAAGCGGATGATCACCGTGGTCTCGGCCCAGCCGGCCAATTCGAAGTGGTGGTGGAAGGGCGCCATCCGGAACACCCGGCGCCCGGTGGTGCGAAAGGCCAGGATCTGCAGCACGACAGAGCTGACTTCGGCGACGAACAGGGAACCGAGCACGACGGCGAGGATCTCGGTGCGGCTGGTGACCGATACGCCCGCGATGATGCCGCCCAGCGCTAAAGATCCGGTGTCACCCATGAAGATTTTGGCGGGCGCGGCATTCCACCACAAAAAGCCGATGCAGGCGCCCGCGGTGGCGGCCGCGACGAGCGCCAGGTCCAGCGGGTCGCGCACGTTGTAGCAGCCCAGGCCCGGCGCGGTGACGCAGGCGTTGCGGTACTGCCAGAAGGTGATCAACACGTAGGCGGCGGTGACCATGGCCATGCTGCCGGCGGCCAGCCCGTCCAGGCCGTCGGTGAAGTTGACCGCGTTGGACCAGGCGCTGACGATGACCACGCAGAACAACACGAACAGTCCCGGAGCCAGGGTGACGGTGGCGATCTCACGCACGTAGGACAGGTCCGGGCTGGCCGGTGTCAAACCGCTGGCATTGTGGAACTGCAACACCAGCACACCGAACAACACCGCGGCAACGATCTGCCCGACCGTCTTGGCTGTTTTGTTCAACCCCAGGTTGCGCGACCTGCGGATCTTGATCAGGTCATCGAAGAATCCGACGCCGCCCAACGCGGTGGCCAGACCCAACACCAACAGGCCGGACGCGGATATGCCTTCACCATCGAACGCCAGCCCGGCCAGGTGCGTCCCCAGATAACCCGACCAGATGCCGGCCAGAATCGCCACACCGCCCATCGACGGCGTGCCGCGTTTGGTGTGGTGGCTGGGCGGGCCGTCGTCGCGGGTGTGATGGCCGAATCCCTGTTTGGTGAACAACCGGATCAGCGCCGGGGTCAACAAGATGGATACGGTGAGCGCGATGGCAACGGCGATGAGGATCTGTCTCATGGGCGCGTCCCGCCGTCTGCGGCCAGTGCGTCGGCCAGCGCGCCCAGCCCGGCCGCGTTCGAGGCCTTGACCAGGACCACGTCGCCGGGTTGCACTTCGGCCCGCAACAACGCCAGGGCGGCTTCGCCGTCGGCCACACTAACGGCCCCTTTATCAGCCCCTTTATCGGCCCCGGTGCCCCACGAGCCCTCCATGACCGCTCCGTGGTGCATGGCGCTCATCGACCTCCCACTTCCCACGACAACGAGTCGAGACACATCTAAGCGCACCGCCAGCCGGCCGACGCGATCGTGCTCGGCTATCGCGTCCTCGCCGAGCTCGGCCATCTCGCCGAGCACCGCCCAGCTGCGCCGGGGTTCCGCGCTCCCTTGAGAGCCCCCGTGGGCAATCCAGGCCAGTGCCTGCAACCCGGCCCGCATCGAATCGGGGTTGGCGTTGTAGGCGTCGTCGATCACCGTGACCCCGTCGGCCCGGGTGGTCACCTGCATCCGGTGCCGCGACACCGGCCCCGTCCCGGCAAGTGCGGCCGCGACCTGTTCGACGCTGGCGCCGCATTGCAGTGCGACGGCGCTAGCGCACAGTGCGTTGGTGACCTGATGGTCTCCGTACACCCCGAGCTGCACCTCGGCCGCGGTGGCAAGAGCGTGCAGGGTAAAGCGCGGCCTGGCCAGTTCGTCCAGCGACACCCCGTCGGCCCAGACGTCGCTGGGCCCCGAGTCGGTATGGCTGGACCGGCTGACCCGGACCACCCAGGCCGCGGTGACGTGGGCCATCGCCGCAACGACCGGGTCGTCGACGTTGAGGATGACCACACCGGATGGCGGAACTGCTTGTGGCAGTTCGGCTTTGGTCTGTGCGATGGCCTCACGCGAGCCGAACTCGCCCAGGTGCGCGGTGCCGACGTTGAGGACCACCCCGATCGCGGGCGGTGCGGTCTCGGCCAGCGCGGCGATATTGCCGGGATGGCGTGCCGACATCTCGAGAACCAGGTAGTCGGTGCGCCGCGTCGCCCGCAACACCGTCCAGGGATGACCCAGCTCGTTGTTGAACGACCCGGGCGGAGCCACCACCTCACCCAGCGGCTCGAGCACGGCGGCCACCAAGTCTTTGGTCGAGGTCTTTCCCGACGAGCCGGTGATCCCGATGATCGTCAGCCCCCCGGCCACCAACTCCGCGGCAACCGCCTTGGCCAGCTTGGCCAGCGCAGCGAGCACCGCCGCGCCCGATCCGTCGGCGTCGTGCTCGAGCACCCCGGCCAGCCCGCCCAGAGCTTCACCGCCCGGCGGTTGAGGGGCAACCACGATGGCAGGAACTCCCACCGGTCGGGCCGCCAGCACGGCGACCGCGCCGGCCGCTATCGCCGAGCCCGCGTAGTCATGCCCGTCAGAGCGGGCCCCCGGCAGTGCCAGGAACAGCCCGCCGGGGCCGACGGCGCGGGAGTCGAATTCGACGGTCCCGGTGACGTGGAGCTCCGCGGCGGCCTGCGGCGAGATATCGGCCAGCGTGCCGCCGACAATTTCCGCGATCTGGGCGACGGTCAGGTCGATCATGGCCGTGCCCCTAAGGCCTCCAAAGCCTCCGCCAGCTCCACCCGGTCGTCGAACGGACGGGTCTGCCCGGCGCCGCGCTGCCCGGTTTCATGCCCCTTGCCGGCGATCAGCACCACGTCACCGGGGCCCGCCCAAGCCACGGCGTGCCTGATCGCCGCCCGCCGGTCGGCGATCTCGACAACCTCGGCCGCACCGCCGCTTTCGGCCACCCCGGCCAAGATCTCACGACGGATTGCCGCGGGATCCTCACCGCGTGGATTGTCGTCGGTGACGACGACCAAATCGGCCAGCTCGGCAGCGGTCGCGCCCATCGGCGCCCGCTTGCCCGGGTCACGCTCGCCGCCGGCGCCGAACACCACCGCCAGCCGGCGATTCGGGCGCGCCAACGTGTTCAGCACCGCCCGCAACGCGCCCGGCTTATGGGCGTAGTCGACCAGCGCAAGAAAATCCTGGCCGCAGTCGATCTCTTCCATGCGCCCAGGCACCCGGGTTTCCAGCAGTCCGGACGACGCCTGCTCCGGGGAAACTCCCACTGCATCCAGAATCGCCAGTGCGACAAGACAATTGGCGACGTTGTAATCGCCCGCTAGCCGGATGCCGATCCGGTGGTGCACGCCGGCGGGGTCTACGACGGTGAACTGCTGTCCCCCGGCACCCATCGGGGCCACGTCCATGGCGCGCCAGTGCGCGGGTTGGTCGGCGGCGCTGACGGTGATCGCGTCACCGGCTCGGGCCGCCATGGCGCGCCCGGCGTCGTCGTCAATGCACACCACGACATTGCGGGCCCGCAGCGGCGAGTCCGGGTCGAACAGCAGTGCCTTGGCCTCGAAGTAGTCGGCCATGCTGGGGTGAAAGTCGAGGTGGTCACGGGACAGGTTGGTGAAACCGCCCACCGCGAATCCGGTGCCGTCCACCCGGCCCAGTGCCAGCGCGTGACTGGACACCTCCATGACAACGGTGTCCACGCTGCGTTCGGCCATTGCCGCCAGCATTGCCTGCAGCGCGGGAGCCTCCGGAGTGGTCAGTGCACTGGGGATGTCGGCACCGTCGATGCGGATGCCGATGGTGCCGATCAGCCCGGCCGTCCGGCCGGCGGCGCGCAGGCCGGACTCGACCAGATAAGTCGTGGTGGTCTTGCCGGACGTTCCGGTGATCCCGACAACCGTCATCCGCTCGGACGGGTTCCCGTACACCGTGGCGGCCAGGCCGCCGAGCACGCTGCGAGGTGCCGGGTGCACCAGTGTCGGCACTGAGCCAGAGAGCTCGGCCATCTCAGCGACCCCCGCGGCATCGGTGAGCACGGCGACGGCGCCGCGTTCGATCGCCTCGGCGGCATACCGCGCGCCGTGCGTCGACGAACCGGCCAGCGCGGCGAACAAGTCACCGGGCATCACATCCTGGGCACGCAGCGTCACCCCGGTGACCGAGACGTCCGGTACACCCGCTGCGCCGTCGGTCGCCACCGCGCCGACCTGAGCCGCCAGCGCGGGCAGCCGCACGCCCGCGCCGGTGCTGGGCCGCAACCCAGTGGGCACCGACACCACCTCGGTCACACCTCCCTCGACGCCGCGTGATCCTCATGATCGGCCATGACACCCTACCTAGACACACCCGACCATGAGAGGTTCCCGCCGCGCCAGAGCCGGCGTGGGTCGACGCTTAAGTGGCCTGCAAAGTCAGCGGCGGACCCGGGTCGGGTGACAGCGGCACGTTCTCGCGCTGCATGAGCCAGCTGGCGATGTTGTGGAACAGCGGGGCCGCCGAGTGGCCCGGCGTACCGTCCGCGTTGCGCTCCGGGTTATCCATCATGATGCCGATGACGTAGCGCGGGTTGTCGACGGTGGCCATTCCCGCGAACGTGATCCAGTAGACGTTGTCGAAATAGCAGCCGCAGGCGGGGTTGATCTGCTGCGCGGTACCCGTCTTGCCGGCCATCTGATAGCCCGCCACTGCGGCGGCGGGCCCGGTGCCCTGCTGGTAACCCATCGGGTCGCGTTGCACGACGGCACGCAGCATGTTGCGCACGGTCTGAGCGGTCTGCGGCGACACCACCCGGACGCCTTCCGGACGCGGTTCTTCGGTCCGGGTGCCGTCGGCTGCGATGGTGGCCTTGATGATCCGCGGCGGCATCCGCAGTCCGTCGTTGGCGATCGTCTGGTACATGCCGGTCATCTGCAGCAGAGTCATCGAAAGACCTTGGCCGATAGGCAGGTTCGAGAAGGTGCTGCCCGACCATTGGTCGATGGGCGGTACCAGCCCGGCGCTCTCACCGGGCAGCCCCACATTGGTGCGTTGCCCGAGCCCGAATTTGCGGACCATATCGTAGAAGCGTTCCGGGCCGACGCGCTGCGCCAGCATCAGAGTGCCGACGTTGGACGACTTTCCGAACACGCCGGTGGTGGTATAGGGCATCACACCGTGGTCCCAGGCGTCGTGCACGGAGACCCCGCCCATCTGGATCGAGCCGGGTACCTGCAACACCTCATCGGGATTGGTGAGGCCGTACTCGATAACAGAGGACGCGGTGATCACCTTGTTCACCGAGCCCGGCTCGAACGGCGAGGACACCGCCAAGTTGCCCAGCTGCTTGTCCCCCTGACGCCCGATGTCCTGGGAAGGGTCAAAGGTGTTGTCATTGGCCATGGCCAGCACTTCGCCGGTTTTCGCGTCGAGCACAACGGCCGAAACATTGTGCGCACCAGACACGTTCTTTGCCTGCTGGACCTGCTGCTGCACAAAGAACTGGATATCGTCGTCGATGGTCAGCTGGACCGTCGAACCGTTGACCGCCCGATGCCGGTTGCGGTAACTGCCGGGGATGACGACACCGTCGGATCCGCGGTCATAGGTGACCGAACCGTCAGTTCCGGACAGCACGGAGTCCAGGGCCTCCTCCAGTCCCAGCAGCCCGTGACCGTCCCAGTCGATGCCGCCGACGATGTTGGCCGCCAAAGATCCGCCCGGATACTGGCGCAGATCCTGCCGTTCGGAACCGACCTCGGGACACGTCTCGGAGATCGCGCTGGCGGTAGCGGGGTCGACGGCGCGCGCCAGATAGACAAAATTTTCGTCGCTTTGCAGCTTCTTCAGCACGGTCGAGAAGTCTGGCTTGTTGCCCAGCCGAGTCGCGACCTCCTTGGCGATATCCCGCAGCCGCTGCTGAGGATCGGGGGCGGCCGAGTTCTTCTTTTTGGCCTCCTCCAACTGCTTGCGAATCCTCTTCGGCTGAAACGTCAACGCACGCGACTCGGTGGTGAACGCAAGTTGGTCCTTGTTGCGGTCGATGATGCTGCCCCGCACCGCTTTTTCGACGTCGGTGACCTTGAGTTGTCCGGCCGCCTGGGCGCGCAGTGTCGGCGCGTTGGTCACCTGCAGGACGAACAACTGGGCCGCCGCCACCAGCATCAACACTCCGATGACCACGTTGCCGGCTCGATGCCGGAAGACGAAAGACGCACCGCGGGTCCCCGCTTGCAGGATCTGCCGGGTGCGTCGCTCTCGCGCTGAGTGCCCGGCCGCCACTGCGTCTGGCCGTTCGGCTGCGCGGGCTTTCTTGGCTTGTTTAGCCTTCCGGAACCTTTTCGGTTCCCGAACGTCTCGGCCTTGTTGGGCTTGCTGCGGCTTCCGGCGCCGCTTCGGTTGCCGCACGTCCTTGGCTTCCTGTGCCTTACGGGGACCACGCGTCGGTCGCGTCGACTGCGACCGGGGTGTCCGCATGAAGTCGCCGCGGCTCACCTGGGTGCACCCGGCGTCGCAACGGTGGCGGGCCCGAACTGTTCGCCGTTAGCCGGCAGGGCCGGTTGCGGTGCCGGAGCGGGCGCCGGGGCGGCGGGGACGATGGGGACCAGCCCTTGGGGAGCCGTAGGTACCATCCTCGGTTGCAGTGGGATCGGCACCTCTGCGGGTAATGGCGCGGGCACTTGGGCAGGTACCGGGATTGGCAGTCCGCCCAACGGAATCGGAACTTCGGCGGGCACCGGAGCGGGCACTGGTCCCGCCGGCGCCGGTAGCCCCGGCGTCGGGATCACACCGGGGACCTGCCCGGTGACCGGTCCGCCGGGCAGACCGGGTAGCCCGGGGGAGGTCTGTGTCAGGTGCTGGCCGCCCACCGTCGAAGCACCGTCTGGAGCGCGTAGCAGCGCTTCGGGCCCAGACCTAGCCGGTGCGGGGGCACCGGGTTCCGGTTGTACCCGAACCGGAACCTCCGCAGGAAGCACCGGCGGTTTCGGGGGCGGCGGCGGACCCTCGTCGGGAAGCTTGGTGTTCAGCGGCGGGGGCGGAACGCCGTCAGCCGGCTTGGGCGTGCCGACGACCACCCAGTTCCCGGACGGGTCCTGCACCAGGTGTGCGGTATCTCTCGTTGGGATCATGCCCTGTTTGCGGGCCGCCTCTGCCAGTGCCGGTGCGGACTCTGCCTCGTGCACATCGCGTTCCAGCGCCTCCTTCTGCTGCTGCAGCAGCCGGTTCTTCTCGCGGGCGTGGCTCAACTTGTAGGAGCGCTCGGCGGAGTCTGTGGACAACCACAGCGT
Organism: uncultured Actinomycetota bacterium; assembly: GCA_963730415.1. Classification (GTDB taxonomy): domain Bacteria; phylum Actinomycetota; class Actinomycetes; order Mycobacteriales; family Mycobacteriaceae; genus Mycobacterium. The sequence goes on from CAVSSC010000043.1 coordinate 589,316, forward strand.
GAGGCCCAGCCCGACGCCGAGCGCGCCGATGATCAACACGACAAACGGAACCTTGCTCGCCAATGTGCGGGGCCGCAGGTCAATCGACGCCAGCCGGGCGGCCAAACGCTCGGCCAAACGAGGACGAACAACCTTGGGCGCTTTGGCTTTCCGCGCCTTGGCTCGCGCTTTGGCCTGACTTGTGTTCTTGGGCCGGGCCGACCGTTCGACCGGCCTGGCGATCGGGCTGGTTTGCGGTCCAGACTTGGGCGCGCGGGTTTCGCGGGCAGGTGCCGAGGTCTTTCCGGGTCGGGTGCGGCGCGATGACCCGGAATCAGCCGCTGAACGCCCGCTCCTTCGGACAGAACCGTCGCGTCCGCCCCGACGGTCACTGCCGCCGCGGCGTTTCGGCGTCTCGCGCTTTGCTTTCATGAGTCGCCTTTCCCGGTAGCCTGCTGTGATTCCACCCTGTGTCCCGTTCGTTGCAGCGCCCGTAATCGCACTGCGGCACTGCGCGGGTTGCGTTCGACCTCGGCGGCGTCTGCGCGCTGCGCACCGTGCGTCAGGGACCGGAATCGCGGCTCATGGCCGGGTAGCTCGACCGGGAGATCCACCGGTGTGCGCGAAGCAATTGCGTCGGCGAACAACCGTTTGACGATCCGGTCTTCCAGCGATTGGTAGGCCAGCACCACGATGCGTCCGCCGACGGTGAGCGCGTCCAGCGCAGCCGGAAGTGCACTGCGCAGCGAGTTCAGTTCGTCGTTGACCGCGATCCGCAGCGCCTGGAAGGTGCGCTTGGCCGGATGCCCGCCGGTGCGCCGGGCCGGAGCCGGAATCGCTTGGTACAGCAGGGCTACCAACTCTGCGGTCGACGTGAACGGAGTGCGAGCGCGCTGGCGGACGATATGCGCGGCGATGCGACGCGCGAACCGCTCTTCGCCGTAGCGGTGCAGGATGTCCGCCAGCGCCGCCTCGTCGTAGTTGTTGACGATGTCGGCCGCGGTCAGCGGTGACGCTGGATCCATCCGCATGTCCAACGGCGCGTCTTGGGCGTACGCAAATCCGCGTTCGGGCCGGTCAAGCTGCATGGACGACACGCCGAGGTCGAATAGCGCCCCGTCAACCGATTCCTCTGCGGCATAACCTGATTCGGCTAGTGCCGCGGCGAGGCCGTCATAGCGCGTGTGCACCAGCAGGACGCGGCCGGCGAATCGCGCCAGCCGAGCCCGGGCGATATCCAGGGCGCTGGGATCGCGGTCGAGTCCGATCAGCCGCAGACCCGGCAATTCGGTCAAGAACCGCTCCGCATGCCCACCCGCGCCAATGGTGGCATCGACCAGGACCGCACCCGACCCGTCGGCGTGGTAACGGGTCAGTGCGGGAGTGAGCAGTTCGACGCAGCGTTGCAGCAGGACGGGCGCATGCCCGAAGTCATGTGAATCGTCAGCCACCGCAACGCCTCCCCGGGTCTGCCGGCACCCGTCGGCCGCCAGGGCCCAAGCCGATATCGCCCGAAGGGCGCCGACGGAGCGAGCCCCTGCACCGAGGTCCCTGTCCGAAAGCACGAACCTGGCGTTGGGGAAGTACGCCAGGGTCGGTTCGGGCAGAGGCCACGTTGCACGGGCATGCGCCTCAGATGATGTCGCCGAGTGCTTCATCGCTGGCCGCGGAGAAGTTCTCTTCGTGGGTCTGCTGGTAGTCCTGCCAGGCTTGCGCATCCCAGATTTCGAGGTAGTCGACCGCTCCGATCACCACACAGTCCTTGGAAAGGTTCGCGTAACGACGGTGGTCGGCCGACAACGTGATGCGCCCCTGGGCATCGGGGTGCTGCTCGTCTGTGCCAGCGGCGAGATTGCGTAGGAACGCTCTGGCATCCGGGTTGCTCCGCGAGGCCTTGCTTGCCCGGTGGGCCAGTTGCTCGAATTCCGCCCGCGGGTAGACGGCGAGGCTGTGGTCTTGGCTTTTGGTGACCATCAACCCCCCTGCCAGCGCGTCGCGGAATTTGGCGGGCAACGTCAGCCGCCCTTTGTCGTCGAGTTTGGGCGTGTAGGTGCCGAGAAACACCAGCTCACCTCCCACTCGGGGTCACCCAAACACTTCGGCCACCATACCCCACAATCCCCCACTTCGCCCCATTGATTGAGTGTCGCAACGGCGTTTTCCGAGTTATCCCACACCCGAGGGTGTCCCCAGGGTCGTCTGAGGGCTTCCGGGGTCACGTCGAGGCCCGCTACGGATCACAGAAACCCGCACTTCAGAAGGCTAGAGCAGGGTAGGTGGGGCTTGGTGGGGAATCGGGGTGGGGCCCAGTGGGGCTCGAATCCTGCGCTGAGCCTCGGTTAGAGCTCAATCGGGATTCAGAACGGCATCGACAGCTCCGCGCGCGTCAGCCAAACCGTCGGAGCCTGTAACGATGGCCCCGACCGTGCGCACACGCACTCGGTACGAGCACATAAACAAGGGGCAGCCGTTATGGCTACCCCTTGCGACGCCTTATGTGTCTGCGATCCCGCTAGTCGTCGAAGCGGCGGCGGAACCGATCCTCCATACGACTGGTGAACGAGCCTCCGCCGCCCTTGCTGCGGCGCTGACGCGGCGACCCGGGCGCCGCTCCGGAGTGGTCCGACCGGCTGGACAACCGCGGACCGGTGATAGCAAACACCACACCGCCAAACATCACGATGAATCCAAAGACGCTGAGAATCGGGAAGCTTCCGATCATCGTGGCTTTGAACGCCACACCGGAAACCAGCATCGCCAGGCCGATGACGAACAACGCCGCGCCCTGCAGGCGCCGGCGCGCGGTGGGCGCCCGGAACCCTCCGCCGCGAACGCTCGACGCGAACTTGGGGTCTTCGGCGTAGAGAGCGCTCTCGATCTGGTCGAGCATCCGCTGCTCATGATCGGAGAGTGGCATTCGTCCCTCCTTGCCGACAGTTTGGCACGTAACTATCGATAGCACGCGGATGCCCGTTGTGGGGGCAACTAATTGCAATGATACGAGGTCAATCTGCGCCATACCACTGGTTCGGCGGCGATTCTATCCCGGCTGCATCCCGACACCTAGCCATGCCGGAACGGCCGTGCGCTACAACCGGCTTCCCGACCCGGGGCGGTCCGTCGGTTTGTTACCGCGACCGCTCGTCGATCAACCCCGCGCGGGTCCGATAATGACGATAGCGGCACGGGGCCGAAGGACTAGATGAAGCCGAAGCACTGCATGAGACGGCGATCACTGGATGGGGAGGACACCGCGAGTTGGCGATATTCCTCATCGATCTGGCCCCCAACGATATGGAGCGCCGTCTCAGTGACGCCCTGGCGGTGTATGTCAACGCGATGCGATACCCGCGGGGCACGGAGAACCAGCGCGCCGCAATGTGGCTAGAGCACATCCGGCGACGTGGGTGGCAAGGGGTGGGCGCGGTAGAAGCTGAGGTAGGCGAAGGCTCAGGCGCGCAAATGCCGTCGGCTGCCGAACTGACCGACGCGCCGTTGCTCGGCGTCGCCTACGGTTACCCCGGGGCACCCGGGCAGTGGTGGCAGCAGCAGGTCGTCCTGGGCTTGCAACGCGGCGGCTTGCCACCTCAGAAGATCGCCCAGCTGATGAACAGCTACTTCGAGTTGACCGAATTGCACATTCATCCGCGCGCCCAAGGCCGCGGTCTCGGCGAGGCGTTGGCCCGACGGCTACTCGCCGGTCGCGCCGAAAACAATGTCTTGCTCTCCACGCCGGAAATCAATGGTGAGCCCAACCGCGCCTGGCGGTTGTACCGGCGACTGGGCTTCACCGACGTCATCCGCGGCTACCACTTCGCCGGCGACCCACGAGCATTCGCGATCCTGGGCCGCGCACTACCGCTGTAACGGCCGCCAAACTTGGCCAGCTCAGGGCGCACATAGGAAGACTCGCCGAAGCGGCACATCGGATCTGGCACGATGACCTGGTGCGCGCCAGCCCTCCCCCGCCCCGGACCCGAGGATTCACCGCTCGGCGGCGCCGCTTGGTGGCCGTCGCGATGTTGCTGCTGTTGGTGCCGCTGGCCACCGGATGTCTGCGGGTCAGAGCGTCGATCACCATCTCGCCCGATGACCTGGTGTCCGGGGAGATTGTCGCCGCAGCCAAACCCAAGACCCCCAAAGACACCGGCCCACAGCTCGACAGCAATAACTTGCCGTTCAGCCAAAAGGTGGCGGTGTCAAACTACGACAGCGACGGCTACGTGGGGTCGCAGGCGGTGTTCTCCGATCTGACCTTCGCCGAGTTGCCGCAGCTCGCCAACATGAACTCCGATGCCACCGGGGTGAATCTGACGCTGCGTCGAAACGGCAACCTAGTGATCCTGGAAGGCCGGGCAGATCTGACCTCGCTGACCGATCCCGAAGCTGACATCGAGCTGACTGTCGCCTTCCCCGGCGTGGTGACCTCCACCAACGGTGACCGGGTCGAGCCCGAGGCGGTGTCGTGGAAACTCAAACCGGGCGTGGTGAGCACCATGACCGCGCAGGCCCGCTTCACCGATCCCAATACCCGTTCCTTCACCGGGGCGGGCGTATGGCTGGGCATCGCGTCCTTCGCGGCCGCCGGCGTGGTGGCACTGCTGGCCTGGGTCAGTCGGGATCGTTCCCCGCGGCTTACCGCCCCACGCGACCAACCGCCGCCCAGCTAGATTTGCTCGGCTTCTCCTCAGGCCGTCCCGGCCTGCATCGTCGCCGAGCGGGCTAGCCCTGCTGGGCAGGTGACCAGTACGCCAGCATCTCCGCGAAGGTCTGGAAGGCGGGTGCGGAAGCCCCATACGTCGCCTCGAGATGGACGCTCAGCGGAAAGCCGAGATCAACGACCCCGTCGATCACGCGTTTGTACAGGTCGACCATGAGCTGGCGCTTCTGCGCCGGTTCGCTGCCGGCCAACCTTTTGACGAAGGCTTGCTCGCCGGCCACCGCGGCATTACCCGGGTCCTGAATCAGCCAGTTGATCAGGCCGACACGACTCTCCACCTTCGGTACGAAGCCGAACGACAGCAGGATCTCCGGCCGATGATCGGTGTTCTTGGCGAACTCGCTCAGGAAACCCACGATCGCGTCGGAATACAACAGCTGGGTCATGCCGTAGGTCGCGCCCTGGTTGCACTTGAAGTTGAACCGGCCTGGTTCGCCGTCGCGGGTGGGGATCAGAATCACGCCGCGGTTGCTCACCAGCTCGCGATAGATCGACAGGGCGTCGGTCGGCGCGACGCCGGAGCCTTCTCCGTCATTCATCGTGCGCGGTACGCCGACGAAAACCACGCCCTCCATTCCGGCCGCGCACAAATCAGTGAGCCGCTTACGCAGCGATGGCTCGTCCATGAATGCGGTGACCTGCGTGCACAAGCCGCGGAACCCGGGCAGTTCCGGTTTGATGATCGACCAGAAGTCCAGCACGTCGAGCTTGGGTTTCATCGCGACGGGACGGTCGTCTTCCTCGGCGATCATCCCGGGAATCATTATGTGCCGGAGCCGGCCATCTAAACCGAATTCAGCCGAGTACTGCACCACTTTTCGCGCATCTTCAAGTGCCCGCTCCCGACCTTCGTCGCAGTTGGGTGGCACCAGCTCGAGCGCAATGGTGTTGAGGGTCACGCGGCTTCTCTCCATCCGACGACTATTGCCCTGGGACATCTCCTGGCCGCGCAGCACCGCGCACAGCCCAGACACTCCCCGCCAGCATAGGAGCGTGGGGGGTACCACCCGCTTGCGGGGGAATAGTGAGCCAGTCGAAGCAACTGGCCCCGCACGAGCCGGCTACGAGCGGCCGCGTCATGTCGAAAGGGCCCCCGATGCTAGGCCGAATACACTGGTCGGGCCTAGAACACACCAAGCCACGCCGAGCAGAAAGGGGCGCCGCGCTGAGCGTCGAAGCAGCGGCAACCGTCGAGTTGACCGGCGCCATTACCGACCGGCTTCGGCGGTATTTGCACGACCGGCGCGCCGACACTGCCTACATCGGTAGCGACTACGGCGTTCTCATCGCCGCCCTCGAAGATTTCGTACTCAACGGGGGCAAGCGGCTGCGGCCCGCCTTCGCCTATTGGGGCTGGCGCTCCGTAGCGACTGGAGATCCCGATCCTGAAGTGCTGCTGCTGTTTTCCGCCCTAGAGCTGCTGCACGCCTGCGCGCTGGTGCATGACGATGTGATCGACGACTCCTCCACCCGCCGCGGCCGGCCGACCGCTCACGTCCACTTCGCGGCGCTGCACCGCGACCGGCACTGGCGAGGCTCGTCGGAGCGGTTCGGAATATCGGCCGCCATCCTGCTCGGTGATCTCGCGCTGGCCTGGGCCGACGACATCGTCTTCCGCGTGGACTTACCGCCCGAAGCCCAGCGGCGCGTCCAGCACGTATGGGCCGAGATCCGCACCGAGGTGCTGGGCGGCCAATACCTCGACATCGTCGCCGAAGCCAGCGCCGCCGAGTCGATCGCATCGGCGATGAACGTCGACACCTTCAAAACCGCCTGTTACACCGTGACGCGACCGCTGCAGCTGGGGGTGGCCGCCGCCGCCGACAGGCCCGACGTTCAAGACGTCTTCGGCCAGTTCGGGACGGACCTCGGAGTGGCGTTCCAGCTACGTGACGACGTACTGGGTGTGTTCGGTGACCCGGCGGTGACTGGCAAGCCGTCCGGTGACGATTTGCGATCGGGCAAGCGCACCGTGCTGCTGGCCGAGGCGGTGGAGTTGGCGGATAAGTCAGATCCCCTGGCGGCCAACCTATTACGGAACTCGATCGGCGCGCAGCTGACCGATGCGCAAGTGGACCAACTGCGCGACGTCATCGAGTCGGTGGGCGCCCTGGCCGCAGCGGAGCAACGTATCGCCGCGCTGACCCAACGTGCGCTGGCCACGCTGGCGGCTGCACCCATCAACGCGGCGGCCAAAGCGGGGCTGTCCGAACTGGCCAGGATGGCCACGAACCGGTCCGCCTGAACCGATGACGACTCCGACGCACACCCCGGCCGCCGACTCACCGGCGACGAAACCTTCTGCCATAGGAAGGTTTTCGCAACTACGCGCCTTCGCCATCGGTCCGGAGTCCCGGCCGGCGAAGTTGGGCATGCTGGGTTCGGTGCTGATCACCATCGGCGCGCTGGGGGCGGGCAGCACCCGACAGCACGACCCGCTGCTGGAGTCACTTCACATGTCCTGGATGCGCTTTGGCCATGGCCTGGTGCTGTCGTCGATCGTGTTGTGGACGGGCGTGGGTCTCATGCTGATCGCATGGGTGGCGCTGGGCCGACGGGTGCTGGCCGGCGGCGCGACCGAGTTCATCATGAAAGCCACCACCGGCTTCTGGCTCGCGCCATTGCTGGTGTCGGTGCCCGTCTTCAGCCGGGACACCTATTCGTATCTGGCACAAGGAGCACTGCTGCGCGACGGCCTGGATCCGTACGCGGTCGGTCCGATCGCGAACCCAAATATCCTGCTGGACAACGTAAGTCCCATTTGGACGATCACCACCGCCCCCTACGGTCCGGCGTTCATTCTGGTGGCGAAGCTCGTCACCATGATCGTCGGCAACAACCTGGTGGCCGGAACCATGCTGCTGCGGCTGTGCATGCTGCCCGGACTGGCGCTGCTGATGTGGGCCACCCCCCGATTGGCCCGCCAGCTGGGCGCCGACGGCTCGACGGCTCTGTGGATATGCGTTCTGAATCCCCTCGTGCTCATCCACCTGATGGGTGGGGTGCACAACGAGATGCTGATGGTGGGCCTGATGGCCGCCGGCATCGCGCTGAGCTTCGGCGGCCGCCACGTCCTGGGCACGACCCTGATCACGGTCGCGATCGCGGTCAAAGCCACCGCCGGAATCTCACTGCCCTTCCTGGTGTGGGTCTGGATGCGGCATTTGCGCGACCGGCGCGGCTATCGGCCCGCCTGGGCATTCCTGGCGGCCACGGCGATATCGCTGCTGATCTTTGCCATCGTGTTCGGGATATTGTCCGCTGTGGCCGGTGTCGGCCTGGGGTGGCTGACCGCACTGGCGGGGTCGGTGAAAATCATCAACTGGCTCACCGTGCCGACCGCGGCCGCCAACTTGATCCACGCGTTCGGCAGCCGGTTTTTCTCGGTGGAGTTCTACGCCCTGCTTCGGGTCACCCGATTCATCGGAATCGCGATCATCGCGGTGTCGCTGCCGCTGCTGTGGTGGCGGTACCGGCGCGACGACCGGGCCGCGCTGACCGGCATCGCGTGGTCGATGCTGATCGTGGTGCTATTCGTCCCGGCCGCGCTGCCGTGGTATTACTCCTGGCCGCTGGCGGTGGCGGCCCCGCTGGCCCAGTCACGACGGGCGGTCGCGATCATCGCCGGCCTGTCGACCTGGGTGATGGTGATCTTCAAACCCGATGGATCGCACGGCATGTACTCATGGCTGCACTTCTGGGTGGCCACCGCCTGCGCGCTGATCGCCTGGTACAGCCTGTACCGAGCCCCCCAGCCGCGGGCTGACGAGGCCGAAGTCACTCCCGCGGCTCAGTAAGCCATAGCTTGTGCCCGGCGCACGACCTCCCGAGCCTGGTGCGCATGCAAGGCATCGACGGGACGGGCGTTGCTGATGGCATCCCGGCTGCCGTCACGCGTGACCGTCAACGACGGATCCGGGGTGAACAACCACCGCACGATCTCGGTGTCGTGATAGCCGCCGTCATGCAGGATCGTCAACAGTCCCGGCAGGCTTTTGACCACCTCACCGGACTTGGTAAAGAACACCTGCGGTACCACCACGCCGTCGCCCCGCCGCACCGCGACCAGGTGACCTTCCCGCAGTTGCTGCGCCACCTTGCCGACCGGCACTCCGAGCAACTCGGCGACCCGGGGCAGGTCGTAAGTTGGCTCGTCGGGATCCAAAACATCGTCACCGGCAGGAATACTGCTCACCGCGCAAGTGTAGGCCCTGCTACAGGGATTGAACCTACGTTCTCCCGCCCAATCACACTGTCGCACCTACGATGGCCCCGTGGCCGGAGCTGGGACGGGTGACCCGTTGGACAGCACATTGCTGGATGGCCGCTACCTGGTCGGATCCAAGATCGCCAGCGGCGGCACCTCGACGGTCTACCGCGGCCTCGACATCCGGCTCGACCGCCCCGTCGCACTGAAGGTGATGGACTCCCGCTATGCCGGCGACGACCAATTCCTGACCCGATTCCAGCGCGAGGCCCGCACGGTCGCCCGGCTGAAGGACCCCGGGCTGGTCGCGGTCTATGACCAGGGCCTGGACGCTCGGCACCCGTTTTTGGTGATGGAGCTCATCGAGGGAGGCACCCTGCGCGAGCTGCTGGCCGAACGCGGCCCGATGCCACCCTATGCCGTGGTAGCGGTGCTTCGCCCGGTGCTGGGCGGGCTGGGCGCCGCGCACCGGGCCGGTCTGGTCCATCGCGACGTCAAGCCCGAGAACGTGCTGATCTCCGACGACGGCGACGTCAAGATCGCCGATTTCGGGTTGGTCCGTGCCGTTGCGGCCGCTGGGATCACCTCCACCAGCGTCATTTTGGGTACCGCAGCCTATCTGTCGCCCGAGCAGGTGCGCGACGGCAACGCCGGTCCCCGCAGCGACGTCTACTCCGCCGGGATCCTCACTTATGAACTGCTGACCGGGCGTACCCCGTTTACCGGCGACTCGGCATTGTCGATCGCCTATCAACGGCTGGATACCGATGTGCCGCCGCCCAGCGCAGCCATCGACGGTGTGCCCCCGCAGTTCGACGAGTTCGTGGAGCGCGCGACCGCGCGCGACCCGGCCGACCGGTACGCCGACGCGATCGAGATGGGCGCCGAACTCGACGCGATTGCCGAAGAACTTGCGCTGCCGGACTTTCGGGTACCGGCGCCGCGTAACTCCGCGCAACACCGGTCAGCGGTGCTGCACCACACCCGGATGAGCCAGCACCTGGCCAGCGCGCAGCAACCTGGACCGCCCGCAGGAGCGCCGGTTCGCCAGCCCACCCGCCAGTTGACCCGCGGCCCCGGGGACTGGTCCGAGCCTGGGCGTCCGGTGCAGCCCGACTCCGAACCCGACGACTACGAATATGAGTCTGTTACAGGCGAATTCGCAGGTATCCCGATCAGCGAATTCGTTTGGGCTCGTCAGCACGGCCGACGCATGGTGTTGATCTGGGTGGCGCTCGTGCTGGCGGTCACCGGGCTGGTCGCGACTGCGGCGTGGACGATCGGAAGCAATCTGAACGGACTGCTATAACTGGCCCCGCGAGCCGCCGAATTAGTCGCGCAGCATCTCGGCGACCAGGAATGCCAACTCCAGCGACTGCTGGGTGTTCAGCCGCGGATCACACGCCGTCTCGTAGCGGCCCACCAAATCCACATCCGAAATGTCTTGCGCGCCACCAAGACATTCCGTGACGTCCTCGCCGGTGATCTCGACGTGGATGCCACCCGGGTGAGTGCCCAGCGCACGGTGCACCTCGAAGAAGCCCTGCACCTCGTCGACGATGCGGTCGAAATGCCGAGTCTTGTACCCGTTAGACGATTCGTGGGTGTTGCCGTGCATGGGGTCGCACTGCCAGATCACCTGGTGACCGGTGGCCTGGACCTTCTCGACGATGGGCGGGAGCAGATCGCGCACCTTGTTGTTGCCCATCCTGCTCACCAACGTCAGCCGGCCGGGCTTGTTGTGCGGGTCGAGTCGCTCCACATATTCGACGGCCAGTTCCGGGGTCATCGTGGGGCCGATCTTGACGCCGATTGGGTTGGCGATCACCTCCGCAAACGCGATGTGTGCGCCGTCGAGCTGGCGGGTCCGCTCGCCGATCCATACGGTGTGCGCCGATAGGTCAAACAGCTGCGGCTCCTCGCCGTCGATCTTCGACAACCGCAGCATGGCCCGCTCGTAGTCGAGTACCAAAGCCTCGTGGCTGGCGTAGATTTCGGCGGTTTGCAGATTGCGGTCGGCCACCCCGCAGGCACTCATAAACCTCAAGCCCCGATCGATTTCGGTGGCCAGGGCCTCATAGCGCGCGCCGGCCGGCGAAGTCCGGACGAATTCCCGGTTCCAGTCGTGGACCAGGTGCAGCGAAGCCAGCCCCGAGGACGTCAGCGCCCGCACCAGGTTCATCGCCGCACTGGCATTGGCGTAGGCGCGCACCAAGCGCGACGGGTCGTGCTCGCGCGCAGCGGCATCCGCGGCGAAGCCGTTGATCATGTCGCCGCGGTAGGACCGCAAACCCAGTGCGTCGATTTCGGCCGACCGGGGCTTGGCGTACTGACCGGCGATGCGGGCCACCTTGACCACCGGCATGCTCGCGCCATAGGTCAGCACCACGGCCATCTGCAGCAGGGCGCGCACATTGCCCCGGATGTGGGGTTCGGTGTTGTCGGTGAACGTCTCCGCGCAGTCGCCGCCCTGCAGCAAGAACGCTTCACCCTTGGCGACCTGGGCCAGCTGTTCTTGCAGCCGGACGATCTCCGACGGCACCGTCACCGGCGGCACGCTCTCCAGGACCGTGCGCATTGCCGCCGCCTGATCGGCGGGCCAGCTCGGTTGCTGAGCGGCCGGCTTGGCCAGTGCGGCGTCCAGCCGTGCCCGCAAGTCGGTCGGCAGCGGCGGCAGCGGCGGCAGCTGGTCGATCGGTATGTCGACGGTCCAGTTCATCGGTCCATGGTAACCGGGGCGCACCAACGGCTGATCAGCGCGAACGTCGCTGCGACGAGCTCAAGCCGGTGCGCCGCTGCTCGTCTCGCCCCCTCGCCGTCGCCCGCAAGCGGGCGGTACCCCCAGCGCGGCTGGGGTACCCCCTCAGCTGGCCGCTCCACGGCCCGCATCGTCGACGGACGTGATCAGCCGGAATCGGCGCAGCTGATCGCGGGCGTCGATCAGCGCGTCGTGAGCATCGCGCGGCCGCGGCGGCATCGGCGGGCACCCCCGGTCCTCCCACAATTGCCGCAGTTCCCGAGTGAAACGCGGCAGCGCCCGCGGCAGGTCCGGCATCGGGCCCCATAACTGACACAAAGCCACGTGGTCGTAGGCCCCCACCCACGCCCACAGCTCGATCGGGTCGGCGGCCTGCTGAGATGAATGGACGCCGAAGAACTCCTCCAAGTCCAGGCGAATCTGTCTGCGTGAGCGCCACAACTGCGACGCCGGAGGCGGCAGCTTGGGCAGCACATGGGCGCGCACCCAGCCACCTGCGCGCTCGGGATCGAATTCTGTGGACACGGCGTAGTACTCGCGGCCATCTTCAGCGACCACCCCGATCGAGATCAGCTCGATGGTGCGGCCGTCCTCGATGAATTCGGTGTCGTAGAAGTACCGCACCGACGCAGCCTATCCGCCGACGATGTGTGCCGGTACGGCGCGAGAAGGAGGCGGACAATCAGGCCGAGCGGCCGATCAGGATGGGCTCGGTTCCCTCGGGCGGCGGTGCCGCATGCACGTCATGGTCGAGCTGGGCGTCGACCGAGCGCTCGTCGGGCAGACCCGGGGTGCCGGCGATCGCACACTGAACCAACAGCTTTGCCCGCACGATCGGGCGACGCAGCCTACGTTCCCGCTGCAGCGCTCGTCGCATCTTGTCGGGCTGGGTGGTGTATCGCCAGCGGGCCCAGGGGGCGTGCGGGCGCGACAACCGGATCGCGCCGATGACCAGCAGGACGACGATGAACATGCCGAGCAACCCGGTCCACACCTTGCCCTTGAGCACCACCACCACAGCCAGCGGCAGCGTCAACACCAGCGCGCCGGCCACCGCGACCCGCAGCGGCCACGAATCGGTGCCTTCCCAGATCGGCAGGAAAAACATCAGCGGGTGCAGGCCCATGATCAGCAGCCCGGCCACTCCCACCGCGGCGAAGACCGCGTCCACCGAAGTGCGCCCGTCTTCTTCCCAGTAGACGTCGGACAGGTGCAGGATCAACGCGTACTCGTCGAGCACCAAGGCGGCCCCGACCCCGAAAAGGATTGCGGACAAAGTGAATTCGGGTTCATGCCCGTCGATGGACAAAGTGACCAACGTCAGCCCGGAGAGCAACACCAAGACCACCCCGAACGTCACGTGGTGGATGTGCACTCCCCCGAGATGGACGTTGCGCGGGTGCCACCATCTGTGCGAGCGACCGGTCTCGGCGCGGTGGCGGATGAAGCGCACGAATGTTCGCGTGACGAAAAAGGTCAGGATGAAGGCGACCAGACAACACAGCAACGGCAGCCGGCCAGCGGAGAGGATGTCATGGCTGAACCAGCGGGACAGCCTCGGCACGAACCAGTGCAGCACTCTTGAAACCTACGCCTGTCTGCACCGACCCCGCGGGAGCCGCGCTGCGTGACCTGCCCGGTCGTGGGTACCGATTACGCTGTTGTGCGACATGAGTAAATGGCAGGCGCCCGGCGTGGGCAGTCGACCCGGGCGGGTGTTGTTGTGGTGCCTGCTTTGGCTGCTGGCCGCCGCGGGGCTGGGTTATGTGGCCTGGCAGTTATTCGGGCACACGCCCTATCGCATCGATATCGACATCTATCAGATGGGCGCTCAGGCCTGGATGGACGGGCGCCCGCTGTACCGCGGCGATGTGCAGTTCCACACACCGATCGGGCTGAATCTGCCGTTCACCTATCCCCCGCTGGCGGCGATCGTGTTCTGCCCGTTCGCCTGGTTGCATATGCCGGCCGCCAGCGTCGCGATCACGGCGTTGACGTTGGTGCTGCTGGTCGTATCGACCGTGATCGTGCTGACCCGCCTCGACGTCTGGAACACCTCAACCGTGCTGCCCGGCCCGGCCTGGCTGCGCCGCTGGTGGCTGGCCATAGTCATCGCGGTGCCGGCGACGATCTGGCTGGAACCGATCACGTCGAACTTCGCCTTCGGTCAGATCAATGTGGTGCTGATGACCCTGGTGATCGCTGACTGTGTGCCGCGCCGCACACCATGGCCACGCGGGCTGCTGCTGGGCCTGGGAATAGCGCTGAAACTTACTCCGGCGGTGTTCCTGCTCTATTTCCTGCTGCGTCGCGACAACCGTGCGGCACTGACTGCGCTGGCATCTTTCGTGGTGGCGACGCTGGTCGGTTTCGTTCTGGCGTGGAACGACTCCTGGGAGTACTGGACCCACACCGTGCATCACACCGATCGGATCGGCTCCGCAGCGTTGAACACTGATCAGAACATCGTCGGGGCCCTTGCCCGGCTCGGGCTGGGTGAGCAGCAACGCTTCCTGCTGTGGGTGGCGGCGTCGCTGCTCGTACTGGCGGTGACGGTATGGGCGATGCGACGGGCGCTGCGGGCCGGGGAGCCGACGCTCGCGGTCATCTGCGTCGCGCTGTTCGGGTTGGTGGTTTCGCCGGTGTCGTGGTCACACCACTGGGTGTGGATGGTGCCGTCGGTGCTGGTGGCCGGGATCTTGGCCTGGCGGCGCCGCAACATGGTGCTGGCCGTGGTCAGCGCTACCGGGGTGGCGCTGATGAGGTGGACGCCGATCGACCTGCTCCCCAAGCACCATGAGACGACCGCGGTCTGGTGGCGCCAACTTGCCGGGATGTCCTACGTATGGTGGGCGCTGGCGGTCATCGTCGCGGCCGGACTTACGGCCACCGCCCGCGGGACGTCGCGGGATTCGGCACCACAGCAGCTGACGCCGGCGACGGCCGTCGGCTGATCCGCGACGTCGACGTAGCGGACTAACCGACGGCGGTCTCGGGAATCCGCGTGGCCTCGCTGGTCGATCCGTCGCCGTTGCTGCCTTGCTTGACGCTGGCGGCGTAGATGTCGACGTACTCCTGGCCGGACAGCCCCATTAGCTCGTAGATCACTTCGTCGGTGACGGCTCGCTCGATGAAACGGTTGCCAGCTAGTCCTTCGAAACGCGAGAAGTCCATCGGCTTGCCGAAGCGCACAGTGACCCGCCCAAACCGCAACCCGTTCTTGCCGGGCGGGTTGACCACATCGGTGCCGATCATCGCCACCGGGATCACCGGAACCCCGGTGTGCAAGGCCAGCCGCGCCAGCCCCGTCTTGCCCTTATACAGCCGGCCGTCCGGCGAACGGGTGCCTTCGGGATACATGCCCAACAACTTGCCGTGGCCAAGCAGCCCTTCGGCGGTGGTCAGCGCGGCCTGGGCGCTGTCAGCATCGGTTCGGTCAATCGGCACCTGACCGACGGCGTTAAAAAACCAGCGTTTAAACCAGCCCTTCAAGCCGGTGCCGGTGAAGTATTCCGACTTCGCCAGGAAGGTGATCCGGCGCCGCACCACCAGCGGAAGATAGAAGCTGTCCATAACCGCCAGGTGGTTACTGGCCAGAATCGCCGGCCCGGAGCTCGGAATGTGGTGCAGGCCTTCGACTTTCGGTCGACCAAGCACAAACAGCAACGGGCCGAGGAGAACGTACTTCAATAGCCAGTACCACATGGCCCTCCCTCTCGCCCTCACCGCTGGTGTTCTGCGCCAACTGTACCCATCCCCAACGGAAGGGACCACCTGCGGCGGAGCCGGTCACTCCTCGACAGTGACCGGGATGGGCTGATAACGGATCCTCGAGGCGGCGTCCCCCGCGTCTGTCTCGGTGCCGGGGCCGTCGCCGGGCGGGCCGTCTGGTGGCGGTTTCGCCGACCGGTCGATGTCGTCGACGATGGCGCGTATCACCTCCAGCAGGGCGATGCTGTGGTCGGCGATAACAGTGAGCAACGGGTGCTGGTCGCCGGTTGCCAACGCGGCCAGCGCGCACACCGGACACCACACCTGCTGGCACTTGCCGGTCCCGACTCCCCCACCCGCTGTCAACGCGGCCGCCGCTCGCACCGCAGGGTCGATGCCGTCCAGGACCGCCTGCGCAAGCCTGCGCAGCTCGGGACCAATATCGGGATGAGCCCCACTCACTTAGGCCACACCTCCGGATCTGGTCGAAAACGGACTGTCAGCTCGCTACCTCGCAGGTGCGCGTCCAGCACCGTGCACCGCCGAAGTACGGATGCCAACCGAACCCTGCGCCGCAATCCGCCGGCGCTGATGATCAGGTCGTCGTCGACGCGCCCCAGCGTCAGCGCTGATGGATCGAGCTGCGGCAACGCTAGTCGCATTCGGTATGTCGACCCAAGTCCCGACCCGGATTCGAGGTCGACTATCGGCCGCAACGGTCCTGGCGGCGCCGCTCCACCCCGACGACGGGCACCGTCGAGCAGTGCGCCCAGGGCCTTGGGTCCGATCGGTTCGCCGGACAGGTGCGGAGTCAACACCAGCGCCACCTCACCGATAGTGGCGTCGAGCTCGTCGAGAACACCGCGTTGTTCGGAGATGCGTTCGGCGTACCAGTAGAAGGCCGGATGCTCCGGCAGGTTGCGGTATTCGTAGGACTCGTCTTCCGCCAGAACCTGGTTGACGATCAGCTCCTCGACGCGGACACCCATCAGCGCCAATGAACCCAGCGTCCGCACCGCCTCGGCCGCGACTACCCGCTCGGGGGTCAGCACCAAATGCGCACTGACCAGCTCGCCGTCGGTCAGCAACGCGCTGAGCCGGTCGACGCTGGCGCTGATCCGCTCCAGCAGTTCCACTACCGCCGCCGACCGGGCGTCGTCGGCGGTGATGGACAGCCTGCGATGGCGCGGCCACGCGCGCTCGACATAGAGCCCGAAGGTGGCGGGCAACGTCAACATCCGCAGCGCATCTGCGGTCGAGGCACAATCGACGACAACGCGATCCCATCGCCCAGCGGCGGCCAGCTCACCGACGGCGTGCAGACCGAGTACTTCCTGAACACCTGGCAACGCTGAGAGTTCTTCGGGCGCAATGGTACTCAACTCGGAATCGGCAAACCGTCTATCCAATGTAGCGACCACGTCATGCCATCGGACCTCGAGCAGGGCCAGGGTGTCCAATGCCAGCGCGTCGAGAAAACCACCGCCCGCCTCCGCCCGCCCGGTTTCGAGGTCGGCGAGCACCCGAACCGGTTCGCCCTGACTCGGCGGGACGGGGACACCCAGCACGTCGCCCAGCGAGTGCGCCTGGTCGGTGGACACCACCAGCACCCGCTGCCCGGCGCTTGCAGCGCTGACCGCGGTAGCACAAGCCAGGGTGGATTTTCCTACCCCGCCCTTGCCAACGAAGAGACTGATCTGGGCCGGAGTGGGCGCAGCGGACTCACTCAGCCTCGACTCGTTTCTTCAGATCCTTCAACGCGGTGTCGGTCAACCGGCGCTCGGCCTTGCGCTTGAGCAATCCAATCATCGGGACGGCGAGATCGACCGAGAGCTCGTAGGTGACCTCGGTGCCAGATCCCTTGGGCTCCAAGCGATATGTTCCTTCGAGGGAACGCAGCAGCGAGCTGGAAACCAGTGTCCAGCTCACCGATCGGCGGTCTGCCGGCCACCGGTAGGACATGACCATCGTGTCCTTGAGGACGGCGGCGTCCAGGACCAATCGCGCGACTTTCGGGTACCCGTCAGCGTCCTTTTCTTGAACCTCGGCTTCCTTGTACTCCGAAATCCACTCCGGGTAGGAATCGATATCCGCGATCACCGTCATCACTGTGCCCGGGTCGGCTTCGATGTAGATGGTCTGCGTCGTCTTCTCCGCCACCTGGTGCTGCCCTCTCTCCCGCAAGCGGGTCGACCCCGGCTCCGGAAACTGATGTGCGGAACTAACCCCGGGCCTCCGGTCCGAAACGGTACTCTCCGTGCAAACCTGACCCGGCTAAACTACCGGAGAAACTCCCACTGGACGTGATCGTTCCAGTGTCGTCTTGACCTCGAAGGCCATTTTCTTGCCCGCCACCCGACGGCGGTGTGTCATTTTCGCCAAGTTCAGCTTGGCCAGCTGCCAGGCCGCCAGCCCGGTCGGTTCGGCGTGCAGGAAATAGTGCAGCAATACCCCGTCCAGCGACGGTTCCAGCCAGACCTCCATGGTGCCGGTCAACGCGCCGGTGACCGCCCACCGGATGCCCTTTTCAGCACGATCCTCGACGACCTGCAGCCGCAGATCCGGCCACCAACGGCGCCAGCTCGACATATCGGCGACCGCGGCGGCGACCCGGGCGCCGTCGGCGGCGACAAACGTCTGATCCGCGACCTGGATGCTGTTCATCACCTCAGCTTCACACACCGACCTCAAGCGCCCCGCTCAGGGCAGGTCGCCCCACACCCAAGCGTCTCACCATCGGCGGGCGCCGCGGCACCTCCGCCGCTCGCGATCGTGGTCCTGGCCCAACCGACTACCGCCGTGCTGCGCGAATGCTCGGATTAGGCTGGGCGACAGCAAGCCGGCTCCCGGGAAACGTCACTAGGTCAATCGAGGTCATAAGAGTGCGTGAGTACAGTGTCCCCGCCCGCTTCTCCGTCGGCGAGCACGACAACATCGCGGCCACGGTCTTCGAACACGAACGCGATGATCCCAACTTCGTCATCTACCAACGCCAGGTCGACGGCGTTTGGACCGACGTCACGTGCGCCGAGGCGGCTAACCAGATTCGCTCTGCCGCAATGGGTTTGATCTCACTCGGGGTGCAAGCCGGTGACCGGGTGTCCATCTTCTCGGCGACCTGCTACGAGTGGGCGATCCTCGACCTCGCGATCTTGTCCGTGGGCGCGGTCACCGTGCCGATCTACGAGACGTCGTCGGCCGAGCAGGTGCGCTGGGTGCTGCAGAACTCAGAGGCGGTGTTGGCGTTCGCCGAAACCGACGCACACGCCGCGATGGTCACCGAACTCACCGCCGAACTGCCCGCCCTGCGCCGGGTGCTGCACATCAATGGTTCGGGTCCTAAAGCGCTCGACCAGCTTGTCGAGGCCGGCGCGTCGGTTGACGAGGCTGAGCTGACCGCCCGTCTGGAGGCGCTGCGTGCCGACGACCCGGCAACGCTCATCTACACCTCGGGCACCACCGGACGTCCCAAGGGCTGCCAGCTGAGTCATTCCAACCTGCTATACGAGATCCGGGGCACCAAGGAATGCCTCCCGACGCTGCTCGACAAGGGGCAGCGACTGCTGGTTTTCCTGCCTCTGGCCCACGTACTGGCCCGTGCGCTCACCTTGGCCGCGTTCACCAACAAGGTGACCGTCGGATTCACCAGCGACATCAAGAATCTGCTGCCGATGTTTGCGGTGTTCAAACCCACGGTGGTGGTGTCGGTTCCGCGAGTATTCGAGAAGGTGTACAACACTGCCGAGCAAAACGCCGCCAACGACGGTCGAGGGCGGATCTTCGCCATCGCCGCACAGACCGCGGTCGATTGGAGCCGGGCCTTTGACCACGGCGGACCGGGTCTGCTGCTGCGCGCCAAGCATGCGCTGTTCGACCGGCTGGTCTACCACAAGCTGCGCACGGCGCTGGGCGGCGACTGCCACGCGTCCGTCTCGGGTGGCGCACCGCTGGGTGCTCGGCTGGGCCACTTCTACCGTGGTGTGGGCCTCACCATCTATGAGGGCTACGGCCTGACCGAGACCAGCGCGGCCATCACGGTGAACCAGGTGGGCGCCGTGAAGATCGGAACCGTCGGAAAGCTGGTGCCCGGGAACAGTTTACGCATCGCCGAGGACGGCGAGCTGTTGGTGCGTGGCGGTGTGGTGTTCAGCGGCTACTGGCGCAATGAGCAGGCCACCGAAGAGGCATGCACCAACGGCTGGTTCAAGACCGGTGACCTTGGCGCGGTCGACGAAGACGGCTTCTTGAAGATCACCGGCCGTAAGAAGGAGATCATCGTCACCGCCGGCGGAAAGAATGTCGCGCCGGCCGTGCTGGAGGACCGGCTGCGGGCACATCCGCTGATCAGTCAGGCGATGGTCGTCGGGGACAACAAGCCGTTCATCGGCGCGCTGATCACCATCGATCCCGAGGCATTCGACGGATGGAAGCAGCGCAACCAAAAGGCGGCCGGCGCGTCAGTGGGCGATCTAGCCACCGACCCCGACCTGGTCGCCGAAGTGGACGCGGCCGTCAAGGACGCCAATCAGGCGGTGTCGCACGCCGAGTCGATCCGCAAGTTCCGCATTCTGCCAGTCGACTTCACTGAGGACACCGGTGAACTGACACCGACGATGAAGGTCAAGCGCAACGTGGTGGCCGAGAAGTTCGCCTCCGATATCGAGGCCATCTACGAGATGGACTAGCGCGCCTGGTGAGCTTCGCGCCAGCGCGGCGCTGACGGGCTAGCCGCTCAGCGGCCCGCATCGTCGCCGCGCAGAAGGTCGGCCAGCCGCGCCGCCAGTGTGTCCCAACGCCACTGCGCCGTCACCCACTCGCGCCCGGCTGCGCCCATTGCGGCAGCCCGGTCGCGATCGTTCAGCAACTCGGTGACGGCGTCGGCGACTTTGTTCACCGAGCGGCCGTCGATCACTAACCCAGTCTTGTTGTGCTGCACAGCTTCTGGAGCTCCTCCGGATTCGCCGGCGATTACCGGCACGCCGGTCGCCGAGGCCTCGAGAAAAACGATGCCCAAGCCCTCGACATCCATGCCAGCGCCGCGGGTGCGGCACGGCATTGCGAAGACGTCAGCCAGCGCGTGGTGCGCGGGTAATTCGGCGGCCGGTACGCCGCCGGTGAATGTCACGTGGTCGGCCACCCCGCAATCCCGGGCCAGCTTGCGCAGCGTTTCCAGGTAGGGACCGCCGCCGACGATGACCAGGGCGGCTCCATCGACGCGTTGCCGGATCGACGGCAATGCTTTGATCAGCATGTCCTGGCCTTTGCGTGGCACCAGCCGGGACAGGCACAGTACGGTGGGCCGCTCACCCAGCCGGTAGCGGTCACGCAGCTCGGCGCGGGCCGCCGGATCGGGCCGGAACCGGTCGGTGTCCACCCCGGACGGGAGGTATTCCAACGAGGCCCGGGGTCCGAAGGCCGGCGCGAACCGGGACCGCGTGTAGCGGCTGACGAACGTGACGACGTCGGTGTCCTCGCCGATGCGGCGCAGCACCGATCGCGCGACCGGAAGCATCGACCAGCCCACTTCGTGGCCGTGCGTGCTGGCCAGCACCCGGGTCGCCCCGGCGCGGCGGGCACGCTGCGCCAGCAGCGCCAATGGTGCGGCCGCGCCAAACCAGACGGTGTCGATCCCGTTGTCGGCGATCAGCCGGCGCATCCGGGCATCTACCGTTGGGCCGGGCAGCATCAGCGTGCCCGGATGGCGCACCACCCGATAACCGGCAGCGCTGGCCGCCTCGTCGTAGGCGTCGGCGCCCTTCCATTGCGGCGCGTACACCGTCACCGAATGCGACCCGGCGTCAACCAGCCGACCGACGAACTCACCCAGGTACGACTGGATACCGCCCGGCCGGGGAGGAAAGTCGTTGGTTACCAGCAGGACCCGACTCACCTGCGTCAGGCTAGCGGGTCGGCCACTGGTGCCAGCGCGCGAGCAAGCCAGCCGGGTCGGTGCCAAGGACGTCGTGAACGGCGGTGGGCACGTCGGCGTGCCTGACACCGCAGCTGGCCAGGTACAGGTCATGCAACTTCGTCGTCCCGTAGGTGTCGGCGACGAAACGGGCGAACCACCAAGCGCGGTCATACGCCAACGCGCGCTGCGACCCGGGCGCGTCCAGGTCGGTGTCCGACGGCAGCATCAGCGGTACTGGCAGCGCATCGGCGGGCACCGGAGTCTGCGGCCGGGCAACGAAATCGGCTACCCCTTCGGTGAGCCATCGGGGTGCATCCGCGGCGGTGTCAGCGCGTGCCGCATAGTGAAAAAGCTCGTGGGCCAACACGATTCGTAGCGCCGCCTCATTCATGTTAGCCGCGCCCGGCGCGAACACGATCCGTTGGCCGACCGCCACCCGGTGAGCAGGATCGACACGGTCGACGACCGTAACGGCCGCGATATCGGCCCACTGCGACGCCGGTCCCCCGCCAGCGGCAGCGCGAAACTCCTCGTCCGTGCCGGCCGCAACCACTGAGATATCGCGCGACCAATCAACGCCCCAGAAAGCCTCCACCGCATTGACCGCGGCACCGATGTTCGACGCCACCCGGGACAGCAGGCGGTCGCTGGCTGGGCCGCCGAGGCCAAGCAGCCGGACGGTGCGGTCACCGATGACCAGTGACTTCACCGCGGCACTGACCTGGCTATGTGCGGGCGTGATCAGCTGTGCAGGTCTTGCCCGACTGTCGCTCGCCGCGTCGAACGGCACGGCCGCGGCCACAATCAGCTGAACAACAAACACCCAGGCCAGCAGTATCGGAAGCCGCCGACGCTGCGAGCCGAGGCGACTAGTAACGGCGGGCGTCGTAGATCGGGCCGGAGGAGTTCATCGGCACCACCCGTACCGGCACGCCATAGGTGGAGGAATGGATCATCATGCCGTCACCGATATAGATGCCGGCATGGGACGCATCGGAGTAGAAGGTCAGCACGTCGCCGGGCTGCAGATCCGACAGCGCCACCGGCTGACCGCCGTGGGCCAGCGCCTGGCTGGAGTGTGGCAACGAGATACCCGCCTGCTGGAAGGCCCACATCACCAATCCGGAGCAATCGAACCCGCCGGGTGCGGCGCCGCCCCATACATACGCCGAACCGACCTGGGTCAACGCTGCCTGCACGACGGTGCCGCGGTCACCGCCGCCGAACCCGCCGCCAGGAGGCGGCGCAAGCAATCCACCGGGAGGCGGAGCCTCACCTGGTGCTTGCCCGCCAGGCGGTGGCGGACCGGGCGCCAACGCGTCTGGCGCCGGCGCACCGGGCGGCAACGCGTCTGGCGCCGGCGCACCGGGTGCCGGAGCCCCCGCCGGGACCGGCCCGGGATTGGCGAGCGCGGTGCGCTGGTCGGGCGACAAGGAGACGTACTGCGACTTGACGACCGCGATCTGCACCTGCAACTGACTCTGCTTGGACTGCAGGCTCGCGCGAACCGCGGCAGCCTGCTCGGCCGCGCTCTTCGCGTCGGCGGCGGACTTGGCGGATTCCCGCTCGGCCTTGGTGGCCTGATCACCGGCGACCCGGTAACTAGCCATCTGGTTGGCCATTTGAGTCGCCATCAGCCGCTGCACAGCCAGCTTGTCGATCAGCCCTTGCGGTGATCCCGCGGTCAGGATGGCTTCCATGCCGTCGACACGGCCGCCCATGTACGTCGCGGCGGCGAGTTTGTTGACAGCGCTCTGAAATGACGCCAAACGAGCCTTCGCCGCGTCCACGGTGGCCTGGTCATCGGCGTGCTTCTGGTCTGCCGCACGCTGGGCCGCCAGCTTGTCATTCAGGTCGAGCTGCGCGCTATGCATCGCCTCGGTGGTCTGCTCGGCCTGGCGAGACAGCTCGTTGAGCTTTGCCAGCGCGTCATCGGCCGGGTCGGCCGCCGCATGCGCGGCAAGAACACCCGATAACACCGTGAAGCTCGCTAGCATCCCGATGGCAGAACGTGTCAGGACACGCGCAATCGGGTACCTAGAGTCAAGCCTCAAGATTTGCTTCCTTAAACGGCCATCGACGGAATTGTCATCGAGCTGGTTTTAGGTCTCAAACAGGTTACGAAACGATATCGACGTTTGTCCAAAGCGGGCGGTTAAGAAATTAGATAGATTTCTGTCATTATTGTGTGAACGACGCCACCCGCACTGAGGGCCTTTGGCGCACAGGGCATTCAAGCGACACCGGATCCGCGATCCCGGCGGATCGGTACCAGCCGCAGTCGTGGCGCCAGGCCAACTTCGGCGAGTACTTCCAGGGCGGCACGTTCGTCCTGCAACAAAGTTTCCGGTACCCCGAGTAACACGCTGACCACACAGTCGCGGCATCCGGGGCCGCGCACCGCGCAGTCGTCACAGTCGATTACCACCGGCGCCCCTGGCCCCGGCGCCGTCATTCGGTTGCTGTCGGGTCCACTGCTTTGTGCCATCAGGGTCGGTCCTCTCGGTCTGGCTTTGGTGAACGTCAAGTCGGACTATCCGAACGTTAACGGCCGGCACCGACATCTATCCGGCCCCCATATTTCGGCTGCCGACCGGATTGCGGCCCGCTCGGCGTGGGAGCTCCGCGGTGTCGGTGGTCATGCTTAACGTCGCGGCCATGGGTGCAAGCGGTGCGACTCAGCTGAGTTTCGCCGACGTGGGACCACCCTTCGCGACCGAAGACGTCCCGTTGCGCGAAACCACCTTCGTCGTGGTGGACCTGGAAACCACCGGGGGACGCACGAGAAGTACTGACGGAACACCTCCCGACGCCATCACCGAAATCGGTGCGGTCAAGGTCCGCGGCGGCGTCGTGCTCGGCGAGTTCGCCACCCTGATTGACCCGCAGCGCAGCATCCCGCCCCAGATCGTGCAGCTGACCGGCATCACCACGGCGATGGTGTCTGACGCTCCGACCATCGACGCCGTGCTGCCCATGTTCTTGCAGTTCGCCGGCGGCGCGGTGCTGGTCGCCCACAACGCCGGATTCGACATCGGATTCCTGCGCGCCGCCGCGCAGCGGTGCGATATCCCCTGGCCCCGGCCGCAGGTGCTGTGCACAGTCCGGCTGGCCCGCCGGGTGCTGAGCCGCGAGGAAGCCCCCAGCGTGCGGCTGGCCGCCTTGGCGCGGCTGTTTGCCGTCGCCACCCAGCCCACCCACCGCGCCCTCGACGATGCCCGCGCCACCGTTGAGGTGTTGCACGCCCTCATCGAGCGAGTGGGCAACCAGGGTGTGCACACCTACGCCGACCTGCGCTCGTACCTGCCCAACGTGACGCCGGCGCAGCGCCGCAAGCGGGTGCTCGCAGAGGGCCTGCCGCACCGGCCGGGGGTCTACCTGTTCCGCGGGCCGTCAGGCGAGGTGCTCTACGTCGGCACCGCCGTCGACTTGCGGCGCCGGGTAAATCAGTACTTCACCGGCGCCGATCCCCGCGGCCGCATGAAGGAGATGGTCACGCTGGCCAGCGCGGTCGACCATGTCGAGTGCGCTCATCCGCTGGAGGCCGGTGTACGCGAACTGCGGATGCTGGCCGCGCATGCCCCGCCGTACAACCGCCGGTCCAGATTCCCGCAACGTTGGTGGTGGGTGGCGCTCACGGATGAGGCGTTTCCGCGGCTGGCGGTGGTCCGAGCACCGCGGCACGACCGCGCCGTTGGCCCGTTTCGGTCGCGCGCCGACGCCGCTGACACGGCTGCCCTGCTGGCCCGATTCACCGGACTCCGAACTTGTACCGCCCGCCTGGGACGCTCAGCTTTGCACGGGCCGGCCTGCGCTGAGGCAGAGATTTCACCCTGCCCCGCCGCGCGCAACCTCACGGCCACCCAATACGCAGCGGCCGTGGCGCGCGTCGCGGCTTTGATCGACGGCTTGGACAACAACGCTCTGACGGCCGCCGTGGACCAGGTCACTGCGCTCGCCGAGCGGCGTCATTTCGAGAGCGCCGCGCGACTGCGCGACCGCACCGCCACCGCCGTCGAGACCTTGTGGCGCGGCCAGCGGCTGCGCGCCCTGGCCGCTTTGCCCGAGCTGATCGCCGCCGCTCCGGACGGCGGCGGTGGCTACCACCTCGCCGTCATCCGTCACGGCCAACTCGCCGCGGCCGGCACCGCCAGACGGGGGGTGCCGCCGATGCCGGTGGTTGACGCGATTCAGGCTGGGGCACAGGCGATCCTGTCAGCACCGGCCCCACTGGGCGGCGCGTTGGTCGAGGAAACTGCGCTCATCGCGCGCTGGCTGGCCGGCCCGGGAGTGCGCATCGTTCGGGTCGAGGGCACCCAAGATGCCACGGGCTGGGCTTCACCGCTGCGATCGGCCGGCGCGTGGGCGGCGTGGGCGGCGTCGGCGCGCTCGGCGCGGCTGGCCGGCCAGCAGGCTGTACGGGGCTACGACTCAGACCTGCTGACTGAACCGCACCCATCGCGCGAGCAGCTGTTCGGCCGCACCGGAGTCGATCGCCACACTGGCACGCTGCAACCCGTCCTCCCACGCCGGCAACCATTCAGCGCGGCTGGATAGGCCGGCGTGGGCGACGATCGCCCCGGCGGCGTTGAGCACGACGGCGTCCCGGACCGGGCCCTTGGCACCGGCCAGCACCGCACGCGCCTCCGCCGCGTTGGCTTGCGCGTCACCGCCCAACAGATCGTCGAGATCAGCTCGGGGGAACCCAAATCCGGCCGGATCGAAAGTCAGCTTGTCCACCGTCCCGGCCTGCACTCGCCAAATCGTGCTGGTTGTAGTGGTCGTCAACTCGTCGAGCCCGTCGTCACCGTGCACGACCAGCACGCTGGACCGGCGCGCAGCGAACACCCCCGCCATCACTTCGGCCAGGTCGGCGAACGCGCAGCCGATCAAGCCGGCCCGCGGCCTGGCCGGATTGGTAAGCGGCCCAAGGAGATTGAACACCGTCGGCACGCCGATCTCGCGGCGCACCGCGGACGCGTACCGGTACGACGGGTGGAATAGCGGCGCGAAACAGAACCCAATGCCGACTTCGGCGAGGCTACGCGCGACCTGCTCGGGTCCGAGGTCGATGCGCACCCCGAGTGCCTCCAGCGTGTCGGCACCGCCGGACAACGACGACGCCGCCCGGTTGCCGTGTTTGACCACCGGCACGCCTGCAGCCGCAACCACAATCGCCGCCATGCTGGACAGGTTGAAGGTATTGACGCCGTCCCCACCGGTACCGACGATGTCGACGGTGTCGTCGCGGATCGCGCCGGCAGGCATCTGGCGCGCATGGCTCAGCATGACGTCGGCCAGCTCACTGACTTCGGCTGAGGTGGGGACCTTCATCTGCATCGCCATCGCGAAGGCGGCGATCTGGGCCGGGCTCGCGTTGCCGGCCATAATCTGGTCCATGGCCCAGGCGGCCTGGCCCCGCGCCAGTTCCTGACCGCCCGTCAAACGAGCCAGGACCTGAGGCCACGACGGTGCCGACCCGGCCGCGCCCGCGGGAGAACCCCCGAGAGACGAAGCCTCAGATGACAAAGCCACGGGCCGATGGTCCCACGAGGACCGAACCTCCCCCAACCGTCGCCGAGAGCAGCCCGGTATCGACGCGAGCGCGACGCGGACAACATCAAATGCCGCCCCGGGTAGAGTTCGACAACTACAAAGCGTCATACTTGCGGATGTGACGAGCGCTGTGGGGACCTCTGGTACCGCGATCACGTCGCGGGTGCATTCGCTGAATCGACCAAACATGGTCAGTGTCGGCACCATAGTGTGGCTTTCCAGCGAGCTGATGTTCTTTGCTGGCCTGTTCGCGATGTATTTCACAGCGCGTGCCCAGGCCGGCGGGAAGTGGCCGCCGCCGCCGACCGAACTCAATCTGTACCAGGCCGTCCCGGTGACGCTGGTCCTGATCGCCTCGTCGTTCACCTGCCAGATGGGCGTGTTCGCGGCCGAGCGCGGCGACGTCTTCGGGCTGCGCCGCTGGTATGTGATCACCTTCCTGATGGGCCTGTTCTTCGTCCTCGGCCAGGGCTACGAGTACTTCCACTTGGCGACGCACGGCACCACCATCCCGGGCAGCGCCTACGGCAGCGTGTTCTATCTGGCCACCGGCTTCCACGGCCTGCACGTCACCGGCGGCTTGATCGCCTTCATCTTCCTGCTGGCCCGCACCACGATGAGCAAGTTCACCCCGGCGCAGGCAACGGCAACCATCGTCGTCTCCTACTACTGGCATTTCGTCGACATCGTGTGGATCGCGCTGTTCACCGTGATCTATTTCATCCGATGAGCCGGCGCTGGACGAACAGGAGTGCTCGGTTGAAGAAACTGGGGTCCACCCGATCCGGTAAGGAACGCGGTCAGCGGAGTGATCGCTCGCGACGGCGCCTGCGCCGCCGATTGTCGGGCGGCCTGCTGCTGCTGATCGCGCTGACCATCGCCGGCGGGCTGGCCGCCGTGCTGACCCCCAGCCCGCAAGTAGCCGTCGCCGATGAGTCGTCCTCGGCGCTGTTGCGTAACGGCAAGCAGCTATTCGACACATCTTGTGTGTCCTGCCACGGCGCCAACCTGCAGGGTGTGCCCGACCACGGGCCGAGTCTGATCGGCGTCGGCGAGGAGGCCGTCTACTTCCAGGTGTCCACCGGCCGGATGCCCGTCATGGCCGGCGCGGCGCAGGCTCCCCGCAAAGAGCCGATTTTCGACGAGTCTCAGATCGACGCGATCGGAGCCTACGTGCAAGCCAACGGCGGTGGCCCTACCGTGGTACGC
The DNA here is from genome assembly GCA_963730415.1 of uncultured Actinomycetota bacterium. Lineage (GTDB taxonomy): Bacteria > Actinomycetota > Actinomycetes > Mycobacteriales > Mycobacteriaceae > Mycobacterium. Next base: position 617,367 of record CAVSSC010000043.1, read on the forward strand.
AACCCGGACGGCAGCCTGGCGATGCGATCGCTGCGCGGCGACGACCTGGGCCGCGGCGGCGACCTGTTCCGGCTGAACTGCTCCTCCTGCCACAACTTCACCGGCAAGGGCGGGGCGCTGTCGTCGGGTAAGTACGCGCCGGACCTGGAGCCCTCCAATGAGCAGCAGATCCTCGCGGCGATGCGGACCGGCCCGGAGAACATGCCGAAGTTCTCCGACCGCCAGCTGTCCTTCGAGGCCAAGAAGGACATCATCGGCTACGTCAAGGCCGTGAGCGAAGAGCGCCAGCCGGGTGGCTACGGACTCGGCGGATTCGGACCCGCGCCCGAGGGCATGGCCGCCTGGATCATCGGGATGGTCGCCGCCATCGGGCTGGCACTGTGGATTGGGGCACGAGCATGAGCGACAACGACGTTCGCGGCTCTGACACAGACAAAGGCGCCGGGGCAGCCCCCGAGCCCGACGAAGCGGCGCTGGCCGCGATGTCGCAGCAGGAACTGGTAGCGCTGGGCGGCAAGCTGGACGGCGTCGAGACCGTCTTCATCGAACCTCGCTGGCCGGTTGAGGGCACCAAAGCCGAGAAACGCGCCGAGCGCTCCGTGGCGCTGTGGCTTTTGCTGGGCGGCGGATTCGGGCTGGTGCTGCTGCTGATCTTCCTGTTCTGGCCGTGGGAGTACAAACCGAAGGAAGCCCCGGGCAGCTTGCTGTACACGCTGACCACCCCGCTTTATGGGCTGACCTTCGGGATGTCCATTCTGTCGATCGCAATCGGCACCATTCTGTACCAAAAGCGGTTTATCCCAGAAGAGATTTCGATCCAGCAGCGGCATGACGGCGCCTCTCGCGAGGTCGACCGCAAGACGGTCGTGGCGAACCTAACCGACGCCTACCAGGGCTCCACGATCGGACGGCGCAAGCTGGTCGGGCTGTCGTTGGGCGTGGGCCTCGGCGCGTTCGGCCTCAGTACCTTGGTGGCGTTTGCTGGGGGCTTGATCAAGAACCCGTGGAAGCCGGTGGTGCCCACCGCCAACGGGATGAAGGCCGTGCTGTGGACGTCCGGCTGGACCCCGCGTTACCAGGGCGAGACGATCTATCTGGCGCGTGCCACCGGCACGTACACCGGAGCACCGTTCGTCAAAATGCGCCCCGAAGATATCGACGCGGGCGGCATGGAGACCGTCTTCCCGTGGCGCGAGTCCGACGGTGACGGCACTACCCCGGAATCACAGGAAAAGCTCCGCGCGATCAACCAGGGTGTCCGTAATCCCGTGATGCTCATCCGGATCCGGCCCAGCGACATGCCCCGGCTGGTCAAACGCCAGGGTCAGGAGAGCTTCAACTTCGGCGAGTTGTTCGCCTACACGAAGGTCTGCTCGCATCTGGGATGCCCTGCATCGCTGTACGAAGAGCAGTCCTACCGAATCTTGTGCCCGTGTCACCAGTCGCAGTTCGACGCGCTGCACTACGCCAAGCCGATCTTCGGTCCGGCGGCCCGCGCGTTGGCGCAACTGCCCATCACGATCGACACCAACGGGTATCTGGTCGCCAACGGTGACTTTGTCGAGCCCGTCGGACCAGCATTCTGGGAGCGCACCACATGAGTCCAAGACTGAGTCCGCCCAAGCCGCCCAAGATCGGTGACGTCCTGGCCCGCCAAGGCGAGGACATCGACACGCGCTATCACCCGTCGGCGGCCGTACGCAGACAGCTGAACAAGGTCTTCCCGACCCACTGGTCCTTCCTGCTGGGCGAGATCGCGATGTACAGCTTCATCGTGCTGCTGCTCACCGGTGTGTACCTGACGCTGTTCTTCGACCCGTCCATGGCGGAGGTCACCTACAACGGCGCCTACCAACCGCTGCGCGGCGTCGACATGTCCAAGGCCTTCGCCTCGACTCTCGACATCTCGTTCGAGGTGCGTGGCGGTCTGTTCGTCCGCCAGGTCCACCACTGGGCCGCCTTGATCTTCTCCGCGTCGATCATGGTGCACCTGGCCCGCATCTTCTTCACCGGCGCGTTCCGGCGGCCCCGCGAAGCCAACTGGGTCATCGGGTCGCTGCTGCTGATCCTCGCCATGTTCGAGGGTTTCTTCGGCTACTCGCTGCCCGACGACCTGCTCTCGGGCATCGGGATCCGGGCCTCACTGTCATCGATCACGCTGGGGATGCCGGTGATCGGCACCTGGCTGCACTGGGCGCTGTTCGGCGGCGACTTCCCGTGCGGCGGCGTGGGATACGAATGCGCCACCGCGGGCTACATCGTCCCGCGCATGTACGCGCTGCACATATTGCTACTGCCGGGGATCATCCTGGCCCTGATCGGGCTGCACCTGGCAATGGTGTGGTTCCAGAAGCACACCCAATTCCCGGGGCCGGGCCGCACCGAGCACAACGTCGTCGGCGTGCGGGTGATGCCGATCTTCGCGGTCAAGTCCGGGGCGTTCTTCGCGGCGATCGTCGGTGTACTCGGCCTGATGGGCGGCCTGCTGCAGATCAACCCGATCTGGAACCTGGGTCCCTACAAGCCATCCCACGTCTCGGCAGGCTCGCAGCCGGACTTCTACATGATGTGGACCGAGGGCCTGGCCCGTGTCTGGCCGCCGTGGGAGTTCTACTTCTGGCACCACACCATCCCGGCGCCAGTCTGGGTGGCCCTGCTGATGGGCCTGATCTTCATCCTGCTGATCATCTACCCGTTCCTGGAGAAGCGGTTCAGCGGTGACTACGCTCACCACAACCTGCTGCAGCGGCCTCGCGACGTCCCGGTGCGCACGTCGATTGGCGCGATGGCGATCGCGTTCTACATGGTGCTCACGCTGAGCGCGATGAACGACGTCATCGCGTTCAAGTTCGACATCTCGCTGAACGCGACCACGTGGATCGGGCGCATCGGGATGGTGGTCCTACCGCCGGTGGTCTATTTCATCACCTACCGGTGGTGCATTGGGCTGCAGCGTAGCGACCGCGCGGTGCTCGAGCATGGCATCGAGACCGGCATCATCAAACGGCTGCCGCACGGCGCCTACATCGAGCTGCATCAGCCGCTCGGCCCCGTCGACGACCACGGCCACCCGATACCGTTGGAGTACCAGGGCGCGGCACTGCCCAAGCGGATGAACAAGCTGGGCTCGGCCGGATCGCCGGGTAGCGGCAGCTTCTTGTTCGCCGACCCGGCGTCCGAGGATGCGGCTCTGCGCGAGGCGGCGCACGGCTCCGAGCAACGTGCCCTGACCGCGCTACGCGAACACCAAGAAAGCGTCGTCGGTTCGCCAAACGGCGAAGACGGCGAGCACTAGCCCGGCGACGACGCGGGCCGCGTCAGCGGCCCGATGAGAAGCCGGGCAATCAAACAGAGCCCCGGCGACGACGCGGGCCGCGTCAGCGGCCCGATGTGGGGGTCTCCCGGGCCGCGCTCGAGAGTCCTTCCGCCGGCGGGCGAGCCCGGCAAGTCAGGCGCTCAGCGGTGCAATGCCGCAGCGGCCGTGGCGCTTTATGGTCAGAACGACAGCTAGTGCTCGGCAATCACGCGGCGCAGCTGGCGAATATGCAGCCATTCGACCACCGGCATAGCCGCGGTGACGACCCCGGCGAACCCATACCCAACCCAGGACGGGCCGTCGTGACCGACGGCCATCAGGTAGGTCGCCGCTGCGACCGCAATCAGCGCCGCACCCATGGTGCCGGTCAATAGGACCGTGCCGCGCAACCAGACCCGATCTACCGCGTCACCTGACCAGTCGGCGCCCGACCCCGCTGCTTCCACCTTCGGCTGCTGCGCCCGCTCGGCCTCGGTGCGCACGGCGGGAGACCCGGGCTGCACCGAGGGCCTGACCGCCCCGCGTGCCGGTGCGGTCATCGCCCGAGCAGCCGGCTCGGCCTGGGCCATTCGGCGAGCCCGCAACAGCAGCGGAATCGCCCCAGCGATGATCAGCGCGGAAACGATGATGACGGCATACAACACCCACGTGGTATGCGAGCTGCTGGCCATCTTGTGAAAGCCCCGGCCCAGGTCCACCAGCGCGACGGTGGCGGCCACGCTCACGCCCAACAACACCAGCCAGATGGCCGCGCACGCCCCGATCAGGATGCGATCGATGACATCTGGCGAAACGGTGTCCTCCGACCCACGCCGATATGCCGAATATCTGCTGACCATCAGCAGCTCGTCTGCGGCGCGTCGTTGCTGTTCGACGAAAGCACCGTTCCGTCGCTGGTCGTGATCGAGCAATTGAGTCTGCTGACCCGGAAAAGGCTGGACGCCTCGACCGAGCCCACATCGGATTGCGAGATCGGTGTGACGGTCATCGACCACGGGATGTACACGTTGTGCTGCGTGCGCCGCCGACCAGATGCATCGACGTAGGTCACCGAGATGATGTCGCCCGGAGCTTTGGTGCCGGTCACCGAGTAGGTGACCTGCCGGGGACCGGTCGGTGTCGTGGGCGGCGGCGGCGCTGCCGCCGTCGAGGTCGCCGGGGGCGGTGCCGGGGCGGGCGCCGGCGGGGGCGGCGGTGCCGGAGAAGGCGTCACCGTCACAGTCTGTGTCTCCGTTGCTGTCGGGGGCGGCGGCGGTTCCGTCGTGGGTGGTGGCGGCGGGGGCGGCGGTTTGGTGGTAGTTACCTCGTCTTGCATCGGCGGCGTGGACGGGACGGTGGTGGTATTGGGGTTGGCAAGTTTGGTGGTATCGGTACGCGCGAACAGCAGCGACACCGAAACCACGAGCGCAATAGCGGCCACAATGGCGGCGACGCCGACCAGCCACGGCCAGCGCGGAGCACCGTGTTCATCATCTGAGTCGGATGACTCGTCGTAGCCGTCGTAGTCGTAGAGCCTGAGATCGGCCGGCACATACGGGCCGCTGATGAATTGTTCGGACTCCGGAGCCGAGTAGGCCCGCGAATAGGCGTCCGTCTGGCCTGTCTGGTCCGCCGCCGCCAGTTCGGCGCTGTCGTCGACGGGTTCCGGCTCGTTATCGGACTCGAGTTCGCCGCCGGGCTCCAATTCGTCGGCGGGCTCGCTACCGGAATCCGGCTCGTGCCTAATCTCGTCGGCGGAATCGGGTTTTTCCGGTTCCCACCCCGGGGGTTTCGGCCCGCTCATCTTTGCCTGCCCTGTCCAACTGCATCACCAGCGCGCGGGGCTCCGCGGCTACATCCTTGCGGGCGCGCTTGGGAAATTCTCATTTGCCTGGGCAAAACACTACCGAACCGAGAGGGGCAAAGAAGTCTTGGCGAACCGGCCACCGGTCACGTGATCTGATTGTGACCTTCGAGGCGCAAATCAGTGCTTCTCGGGACCGATGTAGTACTCGAAGACCAATCCGGCGACCGAAGTAAGGACGAACATCACCCCCGCAACGATCAGCCACGGCAGCCACAGGGCGATACCGACCGCGGTCACTGAGGCCGACAGCGCGATCAGAATCGGCCACCAACTGTGCGGGCTGAAGAAGCCCAATTCCCCTGCTCCATCGCTTATCTCAGCGCCCTCGTAGTCCTCGGGCCGAGTGTCTAGCCGACGTGCTACGAACCGGAAGAAGGTGGCCACGATCAATGCCAGTCCGCCGGTCAGCGCCAGCGCGGTGGTGCCCGCCCACTCCTCACCGCCGGTGGCGAACAGCGCAGTCAGCACCCCGTAGAGCACTGAAACCAAAATGAAAAACCCGGCGATGAATTCAAATAGCCTGGCTTCGATATGCATTTGCTGTCCTAACCTACTGGCTTCCGGCCAACTGACCGCGGCGGGTGTCGAACGGGTGCGTGGTCACCGCTAGTGGGGGCTGGCCGATCGCCTGCAACGCCTCAGCGTTGGTCTTTCCGTCGATCCGTTGCTGCAAGTAAGCCTTGAAGTCGTTGGGCGCCACCACCCGAACCTCAAAGTTCATCATCGAGTGATAGGTGCCGCAAAACTCAGCGCAGTGGCCGACGAACGCCCCGGGCTGGGTGATCTCGTCGACCTGGAACACGTTGACGGAGTTGTTCGCCTGAGGGTTAGGCATCACATCGCGTTTGAACAGAAATTCCGGCACCCAAAATGTGTGCACAACGTCCGCGGACGCCAATCGGAATTGGATGAGCTTGCCGGTGGGCAGCACCAGCACCGGGATTTCGCTGCTGGTTCCCAGGGTTTCGACCTTGTCGAAGTTCAGGTAGGTCCGGTCCGCGGTGTTGAGCCCGCGGATGGGTCCGACGAGTTCCTCACCGTGGGCGTCCTTGCCTTCCGGCTTGGAAAGCATCGCGTTTTTGCGCGCCGGATCGGCGCCGTCGTAGGTCAGGGTGCCGTCTTTGAAGTCGACGCGCTGATAACCGAACTTCCAGTTCCACTGGAAGGCCGTGACATCAATCACTACCTCGGGGTCCTTGGCGATGTGCAACATTTTTTCCTGCACCACCACGGTGAAGTAGAACAGCACCGAGATGATGAGGAATGGCGTCACCGTGAGCACCAGCTCCAGCGGCATGTTGTAGCCAAACTGTCGGGGCAGCTCGGTGTCGGTTGCCTTCTTGCGGTGGAAGGCGGACGACCAGAAGATGAGACCCCACACGATGACCCCGACAACCAGCGAGGCGATCACCGCTCCGATCCACAGTTCCCGGTTGAGATGGGCCTGCGGGGTGATGCCCGTCGGCCAGCCCATGCCCAGCACTTGCGACCAGCTGCATCCGCTCAGGGCTACCGCCAACAGGCCGAATGTCGCGACCAGCGCCAACGGCCGAAGACGACGGGACAGACGCTTGGGAACGCCTCCGGAACGGCGCTGAAACCTGCCCTGCGACAAACGTTGCGAACGGACCTGCTCGCGAGGTGTCACGTTGGCGCCTCCTGCTCGGATATCGAATACTACGCAGCGTAGACCACGCCGCTTACCCCGGCGACGAAACCCCGGCCCGCTAGTCTGCCCAGCCATCGCGACCTGCCGGGTGCGACATCCACGAACGCCCCCAAAGTGCGGCATACTGGGGCGCCGTGTGTGGTCTGCTGGCGTTTGTCGCGGCCCCGGCCGGCGCTGACGGCCCGGGCGCAACCGGGACCGACGATGCCATCGCGCGCGCGTCGCACTTGATGCGCCACCGCGGGCCCGACGAGCCGGGCACCTGGACCGACCCGGACGCCGACGGGTCAGTCGTATTCGGTTTCAACAGGCTGTCCATCATCGACATCGCGCATTCGCATCAGCCGCTGCGGTGGGGGCCACCGGAGGCGCCCGACCGCTACGTGCTGGTATTCAACGGCGAGATCTACAACTACCTCGAGCTGCGCGACGAGTTGGCCACCCGGCACGGCGCTGTTTTCGCCACCGACGGCGACGGCGAGGCCATCGTCGCCGGCTACCACTACTGGGGCACCGACGTCCTAACGCGGCTACGCGGCATGTTCGCATTCGCGCTGTGGGACACCGCCACCCGCGAATTGTTCTGCGCCCGCGACCCTTTCGGCATCAAGCCGCTGTTCATGGCCACCGGAACCGGCGGCACCGCAGTGGCCAGCGAGAAAAAGTGCCTGCTGGATCTGGCCGAGTTGGTGGGATTCGACACGCGGATCGATCAGCGGGCGGTGCAGCACTACACCGTCCTGCAATATGTGCCCGAGCCAGAGACGCTGCACCGCGGGGTGCGCCGGCTGGAATCGGGCTGCTACGCGCGGATCCGTTCCGGACATCTCGAGCCGGAGGTCACCCGCTACTTCGTGCCGCGCTTTGCCGCCACGCCGATCACCCGCGACACCGAGCAGGCCCGTTATGACGAGATCACCGCGGTGCTTGAGGACTCGGTGGCCAAGCACATGCGCGCCGACGTCACCGTCGGGGCGTTTCTGTCCGGAGGAATCGACTCCACTGCCATCGCGGCGCTGGCCATCCGGCACAACCCCAGGCTGATCACGTTCACCACCGGTTTCGAGCGGGAGGGATTCTCCGAGATCGACGTCGCGGTGGCCTCGGCGGAGGCGATCGGTGCCCGCCACATCGCCAAGGTGGTGAGCCCGGATGAGTTCGTTGCCGCCCTGCCCGAAATCGTCTGGTACCTCGACGAACCGGTCGCCGACCCGGCGCTGGTGCCGCTGTTCTTTGTCGCCCGCGAGGCCCGTAAGCACGTCAAGGTGGTGCTCTCCGGCGAGGGCGCCGACGAATTGTTCGGTGGCTACACGATTTACCGGGAGCCGCTGTCGTTGAAGCCCTTCGACTATCTGCCGCTGCCGCTGCGGCGGTCGATGGGCAAGGTGTCCAAACCGCTGCCGGAGGGAATGCGGGGCAAGAGTCTGCTGCACCGCGGATCGCTGACGCTCGAGGAGCGCTACTACGGCAATGCTCGCAGTTTCTCCGACGCGCAGTTGCGCGAGGTGCTGCCCGGGTTCCGCGAGGAGTGGACCCACACCGATGTGACGGCATCGGTGTACGCGGAATCGACCGGCTGGGACCCGGTGGCACGCATGCAGCACGTCGACCTGTTCACCTGGTTGCGCGGCGACATTTTGGTCAAGGCCGACAAGATGACGATGGCCAACTCACTAGAGCTTCGGGTGCCGTTCCTGGATCCCGAGGTGTTCGCCGTCGCCTCCCGGTTGCCCGTGGAAGCGAAGATCACCCGCACGACCACCAAGTACGCGTTACGGCGCGCATTGGAGCCCATCGTTCCGGCGCATGTGCTGCACCGGCCCAAACTCGGGTTCCCGGTGCCGATCCGGCATTGGTTGCGCGCGGGCGAACTGCTGGAGTGGGCTTACGCATTGGTGGCGTCGTCGCAGGCCAGTGAAGTGGTCGACCTAGTCGACCTAGCCGCCGTGCGCCGGATGCTCGACGAGCATCGAAACGGCGCCAGTGATCACAGCCGCCGACTGTGGACGGTGCTGATTTTCATGCTGTGGCACGCGATCTTCGTCGAGCACAGCGTGGTACCGCAGATCAGGGAGCCGCATTACCCAGTCCAGTTATGACGAACCTCGCCTGAGCCCGGCGAATTAGGCCAGTACGGCGGTGATCTCCGCGGCCGCGTCCTCGCCGTAGGCGCCGGCTAACCGGGTCCTCGCGACCTCGTGGTCCCACTGCCACTCTTGGGTTCCAGTCGACTCCAACACCAGCACGGCGACCAGCGAGCCCAGCTGCGCAGAGCGCTCGAGGCTGAGATTCGTGCTGCGCCCGGTGAGGAAACCGGCCCGGAATGCGTCGCCGACGCCAGTGGGGTCAGTCTGGCTGGTTTCGGGCACCACGTCGACGTGGATGGTCGTGCCGTCGGGTTCGACCACATCCACACCCTTGGGACCCAGCGTGGTGACCCGCAGGTCGACCTGCGCCATCACGTCGGCCTCCGTCCAGCCGGTCTTGGACAGCATCAGATCCCACTCGTAGTCGTTGGTGAACAAGTACTTGGCACCATCGACAAGCTTGCGGATCTCGTCTCCAGAAAGCCGGGCCAGCTGCTGGGACGGGTCAGCGGCGAAGGGCAGCCCGAGCTTGCGGCACTCCTCGGTGTGCAAGAACATCGCATCGGGGTCGTTGGCGCCGATGATCACCAACTCTGGTGTACCGATGGCCGATACCACTTCAGCGAGCTTGATGTTGCGGGCCTCCGACATGGCGCCCGGGTAGAACGAGGCGATCTGGGCCATGTCGACGTCGGTGGTGCAGGTGAAACGTGCCGTGTGCGCGGTTTTGGAGATCAGGACGTTGTCGCAGTTGACACGGTGGGACTGCAGCCACCGGCGATAATCGTCGAAGTCGTCACCGGCCGCGCCGACCAGTGCAACGTCGCCGCCTAGCACGCCGATGGCGAATGCGATGTTTCCCGCCACACCGCCGCGATGAATCACCAAGTCGTCGACCAGGAAGCTGAGCGATACCTTCTGCAGATGATCGGCTAGCAGTTGCTCGGAAAATCGGCCGGGAAACCGCATCAGATTGTCGGTCGCAATCGAACCTGTTACCGCGATCGTCACGAATGCCTCCACCCTTCGTTAGTAAGGTTATCTAGCTTACTCACCCGTCTCGACCATCGCTGCGTCCACGGTCGGCGCAAAGTCGTGCGCTAGCCTCCCTAGGGAACTCACTGAAGTCGCCGGGACCACAATGCTCGGGCGGTAACCCGCTTGTAGTCCCGTCTACCACCGTAGGAGAACCACGATGGCAGGTCCGCACTCCCCGAACCACACTGTCGGTGGCGATGGACCAACGCCCCCAACCGAATCCCGGCCGCTTGAGTTCCCCCATGAGCCCAGTGCCGGCGACCCGGCCTTTACCCCCGCGCCAACCAACGACCCAGGACCTGCTTCAGCCAATTATGCCGGGCAACCGCCTCCGCCGGTGTCGTACCCGCGGCGACGGTCCAAGCGGCGGCTGACCATCGGCGTTCTTCTGGCCGTCGCACTCGTTGCCGTCATGACCGTGGCAATCGTCTACGGGGTTCGCACCAACGGGGCCAACACCGGTGCCACGTTCTCTGAGGGAACGGCCAAAACGGCAATTCAGGGGTATTTGGACGCACTCGAGCGCCGCGACGTCGACGAGATCGTCCGCAACGCGCTGTGCGGCATGTACGACGGCGTGCGCGACAAACGATCCGACCAGGCCCTGGCCAAACTGAGCAGCGACGCGTTCCGCAAGCAGTTCTCCGAAGTCGAGGTGACCTCGATCGACAAGGTCGTGTACTTGTCGCAGTATCAGGCCCAGGCGCTATTCACCATGCGGGCATCACCTGCAACCGGGGGCCCAATGCGCGGGCAGCTGCAAGGCATCGCACAGCTGCTTTTCCAGCGCGGCCAGATCACGGTGTGCTCATACGTGCTTCGTACCGCGGGCTCGTATTAAGCGCACTCCTTTAAGCCGGGCCAACAGCGCCCGGTGACGATCCGGCTACATCCGATTGCCCGGCTCCTCCTCCCGCCGCGTCGCGGCGCGCATCGTCGCCGGGCTATCCGGTCAGTTGAACGAGTCGCCGCAGGCGCAAGAACCGGTGGCGTTGGGGTTGTCGATGGTAAAGCCCTGCTTTTCGATGGTGTCCACGAAATCAATGGACGCGCCTTCGACGTAGGGCGCGCTCATCCGGTCCACCGTCAAGGTCACACCCCCAAACTCCGCGGTCAGATCACCATCCAGCGTCCGGTCGTCGAAGAAGAGGTTGTAGCGCAGCCCAGCGCACCCGCCCGGCTGGACCGCGATACGCAGCGCCAGGTCATCCCGTCCCTCCTGGTCCAGCAGGGACTTCGCCTTGGTGGCGGCGGCCTCGGTCAGGATCACGCCGTGGGTCGTCTTGGCGCTCGACTCGTTTTGCACCGTCATTGCTTCTCCTACATGCCTCATCGTTGGATGGGTCCGTTTAGGCTCGATCCCGCTGGCTTGCGCCGCGCGGCCCAATCCGCTCGGGAAAAGCCCACTGCATCAACGGTACCTTGCAGGACCGCTATTCCCGAGTCGCGCCGCCGCAACCGATGCCAGACCCATGAGCTGATTGGCCGCATCCGCCTGCGCAAGCCCTACCGATCCAGCGTGGTCGGCGATGGACAAGGCCGCCATGATGCCGGCTGAACGTACCGTTGAATTGTCCAGGTCTACCTGGCCGGCCAGCACGATCACCGGAATTCCCCGCGGTCGGGCCGCTTCTGCGAGAAAGCCGACCACCTTTCCGTACAGGGATTGTTCATCGAGCTTGCCTTCGCCGGTGACAATCAGCTCCGCCGTGTCGAGATCGTCGGCCAAGTGGGTGCGTTCGGCGATGATTGCCGCACCGGACTCGCACCGACCGCCGAGCGCAAGCAGCCCGGCGCCGATGCCGCCAGCGGCGGCCGCGCCCGGTTCGGCGCTGACGTCTCGTCCGGCCACCGCTTCCAGCCTGAGCGCCCACGCCTCCAGGCGCACTTCAAGTGCCGCGACGGTGGCCGTGTCCGCGCCCTTCTGCGGCCCGAATACCCTGGCCGCGCCCCAGGGCCCCAACAGGGGGTACTCGGTGTCTGAGGCGGCGATGAGTTTCACGTCGGCCAGTTGCCGGCGGGCGGTGGTCAGGCCGCCAAGCTCGGCAATCATTCCTTGCCCGCCGTCGGTGCACGCGCTGCCGCCCAACCCGACCACGATCCGCGTCGCTCCCATCCGCAGCGCCTCGGCGATCAGCTGCCCCACTCCCCTGCTGTGGGCCGCCATCGCGGTCTGCGGGGTGGGTGGACCGCCAAGCAATGCCAGACCGCACGCCTGCGCACACTCGAGGTACGCGGTCGCCGAGCCGGGGTCGAACACCCATTCGGCATCGACCATGCTGTCCAGCGGACCGGACACCTGAAGTCGCCGTCTCTCCCCCAACCGGCTGGCTAGCACCTCGACAAAGCCAGGACCGCCGTCCGACTGCGGGGCGACGATGAACCGATCGCCCGGACGTGACCGGGTCCAGCCGGTCGCGATGGCCGCCGCGGCCTCCACGGCCGACATGCTGTCGCCATAGCAATCCGGGGCCACCAGAACCAGCATGGCCGGCAACTGCAGACGGCCGGGTGCGAGGCCGAAGACAGCATCATCCGAGGCCATCGAGCCGTCGTCCAATCACCAGGAGCCATTCATCACAGGTAAGCGTAGGTCCAAGTGGCGTACTGACGCAGGTGTAATAGCAAGGCATTCCAGGCCAATTCCGGGGCGAGCCATCCGCGAAGTAACCTGGCCACTGTGAAGCTGATGGGCCGTAAGAAGGGCCAGGACGACGACCCTAACGGGGACACCGTGGCAGCGGCTGCACCTGATGCCGCGAGTTCTCCGGACACAACACCTCACGGGTCGCGTAGGACGGGCCCCAAGGGCCGGCCCACGCCCAAGCGCAACGAGGCCAGGGGGACCACGAGGAAGGGACCGGTCGCACCCGCACCGATGACCGCCTCGGAGGCGCGGGCCCGGCGCAAATCGCTGGCCGGCCCCAAACTCAGCCGCGAGGAGCGCAGAGCCGACAAAGCCGACAGCCGTGCTCGGATGGCGGATCGCCGGCAGCGCATGATGGCCGGCGAAGAGGCATATCTGTTGCCGCGCGATCAGGGCCCGATACGGCGCTACGTTCGCGATGTGGTGGACTCCCGGCGCAATGTGCTCGGCCTGTTTATGCCGGCAACCCTGTTTCTGATGTTCGCCTTGTTCGCCGTCCCGCAGCTGCAGCTGTATGTCTCTCCGGCGATGCTGGTGCTGATGGCGGTGATGAGTATCGATGGGCTCATGCTGGGCCGCAAAGTAAGCAAGCTGGTCGACGCGAAGTTCCCGAACAACACCGAAAGTCGCTGGAAGCTGGGCCTTTACGCCGCCGGCCGAGCTTCCCAAATGCGTCGGCTGCGGACACCGCGGCCCCAAGTCGAGCGCGGCAGCAGTGTTGGTTAAACGTCGCCCGAAAGTCGTCTGACACCGGTGCGCACCCTGGTGCTCGGCGGGATCAGGTCGGGCAAATCACGGTGGGCGGAGGAAGCCATCGCCAAGGCGCTGCCGGCCGGCCGGCCGGTCCGTTACCTGGCCTCCGGGCTGGCGGGTCAGGCGGATGCGGCCTGGGCGCACCGGGTCGCCGAGCACCGCAGCCGTCGGCCCGCGCATTGGTCGACGATCGAAACCGACGACATCGCAAGCCAATTGCGCCAGTCGCCGGCCACCCCAACGCTTGTCGACGACCTCGGCGCCTGGCTGACCGGCACGCTGGATCGCAACAATGCATGGGACAACGGCTCGGTCGCAGGCCCGGTCCGTGACACGATCGACGCCATGCTGGCCGCGGTCAACGCATTTGGTTCCACGCTGGTGCTGGTCAGCCCGGAGGTCGGGTTGACCGTAGTGCCGGCCACCGCGTCCGGGCGCCGGTTCGCCGACGAACTGGGCAGCCTCAACCAGCGCGTCGCCGAGTTGTGCGATCAGGTGGTGCTGGTGGTGGCCGGGCAGGCGGTACAAATCAAACCGGCGGGAATCTAATGGAATTCGCACCAGTGTCGCCGCCCGATGCGGGCGTCGCCGCAGCCGCCCGCGCCCGCCAGGACACCCTGACCAAGCCTAGGGGTGCGCTGGGCCGCCTCGAAGACCTGTCGGTGTGGATCGCGTCGTGTCAAGGGCATTGTCCGCCAAGGCAATTCGAGCGTGCCCGGGTCGTAGTGTTCGCCGGCGACCACGGTGTCGCCCATTCCGGGGTGTCGGCCTACCCGCCGGAGGTGACCGCTCAGATGGTCGCCAACTTCGATGCCGGCGGGGCGGCGATCAACGTGTTGGCCGGTATCGCCGGCGCGACGGTGCGTGTCGCGGACCTGGCGGTCGACGCCGACGCGCTGACGGAGCAGATCGGCGTCCACAAGGTGCGCCGCGGCAGCGGTGATATCACGATCCAGGACGCGTTGACCCACGACGAGACCGTCCGCGCGATCGCCGCGGGCCAGGCCATCGCCGACGAGGAGGTCGACGCCGGCGCCGACCTGCTCATCGCCGGCGACCTGGGGATCGGAAACACCACCGCGGCGGCGGTATTGGTGGCGGCACTGACGAACGCCGAGCCGGTCGCGGTCGTGGGCTTCGGGACCGGGATCGATGACGCCGGATGGGCACGCAAGACGGCCGCGGTACGCGATGCCCTGTTTCGCACGCGACTGGTGTTGCCCGACCCGGTCGGGCTGCTGCGCTGCTGCGGCGGCGCGGACCTGGCAGCGATGGCGGGCTTTTGCGCACAGGCTGCGGTGCGGCGTACCCCGTTGCTTCTCGACGGCATGGCGGTGACGGCCGCCGCGTTGGTCGCAGAGCGTCTGGCTCCCGGCGCCCGGCACTGGTGGCAAGCCGGTCACCGGTCCACCGAGCCAGGTCATGGATTGGCCCTGGCAGCCCTTGAGTTGGAGCCGATTCTGGATCTGCGTATGCGGCTGGGCGAGGGAACCGGCGCTGCGCTCGCGCTGCCGGTGCTGCGTGCCGCGGTGGCCACGCTGTCGTCGATGGCGACGTTCACGCAGGCCGGTGTATCCAACCGGTCCGATGACCTTGACCAGGCTTCTCCCCCGCCGTGATGCGTTCGCTGGCGACGGCTTTCGCGTTCGGAACGGTTCTGCCCGTCCCGCGTACCGGGAACGCCGCGATGGGCCGCGGCGCCATGACCGCGCTACCGGTGGTCGGCGCCGCCTTGGGCGCACTGGCCGGCGCGGTGACGTGGGGCGGGGCATTGGCTTTCGGCCGGTCCAGCCCGCTGTCCGGCCTACTTGCGGTGGCGGCGCTGCTGCTGGCGACCCGCGGCCTGCACCTCGATGGTGTCGCCGATACGGCCGACGGCCTGGGCTGCTACGGGCCGCCGCAGCGCGCACTGGCGGTGATGCGCGACGGATCGACCGGGCCGTTCGGCGTAGCGGCCGTCGTCTTGGTGATCATGCTGCAGGGGCTGGCCTTTTCGGCGCTTACGACCGCGATCCCTGGGATTGTCGTGGCGGTTTTTGCCGGCCGGGTCACCGCGGTGCTGGCCAGCCGCCGGTCGGTGCCGGCGGCCGACGGCAGCGCCCTGGGTGCTCGGGTGGCCGGTAGTCAGCCCGCGCCGGTCGTGGCGGCCTGGGTCGGGGTGTTGCTGGTCGTTTCGCTGGTGGCGGCACCGCGGCCCTGGCAGGGACCGGTCGCGGTGTTGCTGGGCCTATGCAGCGGCGTGGCCCTGGCGGGGCACTGCGTGCGCCGATTCGGCGGCATCACCGGTGACGTGCTGGGCGCCGCGATCGAACTGACCACGACGGTGAGCGCTGTGGCGCTTGCGGGGCTGGTGCGGTTCTAGCCGGCGGCGCTACCCCAGCCTTGCCATCCAGCCGTGGGTGTCGGCGAAGGTGCCCCGCTGAATCCCGGTCAGCGTGTCGCGCAGCGCCATCGTCACTTCACCCGGTTGGCCATTGGCGATGGTGAACTCGCTATCGCCGTACTTCACGTGCGAAACGGGGGTGATGACGGCGGCGGTGCCGCAGGCGAACACCTCGGTGATCTCGCCGGCGGCGGCTTTCTTCTGCCATTCGTCGATATCGATCTTGCGTTCCTCGACGGTGAATCCGGCATCAATAGCCAACTGCAGCAGGGAATCTCGGGTGATGCCGGGCAGCAGCGAGCCGGACAGCTCCGGGGTGACCAGCCGCGCCGATCCACCGCTGCCGAACACGAAGAAGATGTTCATCCCGCCCATCTCTTCGACGAAGCGCCGTTCGACGCCGTCCAGCCATACCACTTGGTCGCAACCGTTTGCGGCGGCTTCGGCCTGAGCCAGCAGGGAGGCCGCATAGTTGCCGCCGAACTTGGCGGCGCCGGTGCCGCCCGGGCTGGCCCGCACGTACTCCGTTGACACCCAGACGGTGACGGGGCTGATGCCGCCCTTGAAATAGGCACCGGCCGGCGAGGCGATCAGCAGATAGCGGTATTGCTTGGCCGGCCGCACGCCCAATCCGGGCTCGGTGGCGATGACGAACGGGCGCAGATACAACGCCTCTTCGCCGCCGGCGGCAGGCACCCAGGCGTTGTCGACAGCGATGAGCTGACACAAGGACCCCATGAACAGCTCGTCGGGCAGTTCCGGAATCGCGAGCCGCCGCGCCGACGACCGCAACCGGGCGGCATTGGCCTCGGCGCGAAACGACACGACGGAGCCGTCCGCCCAGCGGTAGGCCTTGAGCCCTTCGAAAATTTCCTGCGCGTAGTGCAGCACGATCGCCGACGGGTCCAGCTCTATGGGGCCGTACGGGATGACGCGCGCGTTGTGCCAACCCTGGCCTTGAACGGTCCCGTCGTAATCGATCGACACCATGTGGTCGGTGAAGTATTTGCCGAAACCCGGCTCGGCCAGGATGGATTCACGTTCGGCGTCGGTCGCGGGGTTTGCTGAGCGTGAAACCGTGAACTCAAGGGAGCCGCTGGTCATGGCGCTGATTGTATATCCGCCTGCGACCGGCCCTTTGCCACCCGAACCGGCGGCGGCTAACGGGTTTTCGCGGCGACGAAGGGCGGGCGCACGACTTCGCACTCGACAGCACGGCCGCGGACGTCGACGGTGATTTGCTGGCCGTCGTCGACTCCGGCGTCGGTGTCGATCAGTGCCAGCCCGATGCCGACCTGCAGCGTCGGAGAAAAAGTCCCGGACGTGGTAACCCCGACCGCCGTGTCCCCGACGAGCACCGTCAGCCCGGGACGCAGCACACCGCGGCCGACCATCCGCAACCCGCGCAGCAGGCGCCGCGGTCCCGCCGCTTTCTCCGCCAGCAATGCGTCGCGGCCAAAGAACGCTTCCTTCTTCCAGCCGATCGCCCAGCCGCATCGAGCCTGCAGCGGCGAAATGTCGAGCGAAAGCTCGTGCCCATGCAACGGATAGCCCATCTCGGTGCGCAGTGTGTCGCGGGCGCCCAGGCCGGCGGGCTCGCCGCCGGCGGCAGTGACCGCCGCGGCCAGCGCGTCGAACACCACACCCGCAGACTCCCACGCTGGTAGCAGTTCGTAGCCGTGCTCGCCGGTGTAGCCGGTGCGGCAGACGCGTACCGGCACCCCTGAGTACGAGGCATCGGCGTAGGCCATGTAATCCATGTCGGCGGGCAGGCCCAGCTCGCCGAGCACCTCCGCTGATCGCGGCCCCTGCACGGCCAGCACCGCGTAGGAGCGATGCTGGCCGGTGATCGTCACGCCCGTCGGGGCGGCCGCCTGCAGCGCCTCGACCACTGCGGCGGTGTTGGCGGCGTTGGGCACCAGAAAAATCTCGTCATCGTCGACGTAGTAGGCGATCAGGTCGTCGATGACGCCGCCGGATTCGGTGCAGCACAACGTGTATTGCGCCTTGCCCGGCCCAATGCGGCCCAGGTCGTTGGTGAGCGCGGAGTTGACGAACTGGGCAGCGCCGGGCCCGCGGACCAACGCCTTGCCGAGGTGGCTGACGTCGAAAAGGCCGACCGCGTTGCGCGTCGCGTTGTGCTCGCTGACGGTGCCCGCATAGGACACCGGCATCAGCCAGCCGCCGAACTCGGCGAAACTCGCGCCCAGCTCGCGATGGCGGTCTTCCAACGGTCCATGGGATAGCTCGCTCACGGCGTCCCACCCTAATCCGCACCGCTGCTGGCACACTGGGGCAGGTGTTCGATTCCTCGGATTTCGAAGCGCTCCAGGCAGCAGGAATCGCAAACCCGCGCGAGCGGGCCGACCTGATCAAGTACCTGGAGGGGCTTGGCTTCACGGTCGAGGAGATGGTCGACGCCGAACGACGCGGCCGGCTGTTCGGACTTGCCGGTGATGTTCTGGCGTGGTCGGGAACCCCCATCTACACCTTGCAGACCGCGTCGGAGGTACTCGGGTTGCCGGCCGAGGACGTCGCACAGGCGTGGGCATTGCTCGGCCTGACCGTTGCCGGTCCCGATGTTGCTGCGCTGAGCCAGGCCGACGTCGACGCCCTGGCAACCTGGCTCGCGCTCAAGGCGGTGGTCGGCCAGGACGGCGCATTCGGCCTGTTGCGGGTACTGGGCGCCGCCATGGCCCGGCTCGCTGAAGCCGAGTCGACAATGATCCGCGCCGGGACGCCGGACATCCAGATGACCCACACCCACGACGAGCTCGCTACTGCGCAGGCGTACCGCTCAGTCGCCGAGTTCGTCCCCCGGATCGGGGCACTGATCGACATCGTGCACCGCCACCATCTGACCAGCGCCCGAACGCACTTCGAGGGTGTCCTTCGCGACACGTCGGCGGCCGTGGTGTGCGGTGTTGGTTTTGCGGATCTGTCCGGCTTCACCATGTTGACTCAGGCGCTTACGCCGGCGCAGTTGTCGCATTTGCTCAACGAGTTCGCCGGCACCGTCTCCGACGTGGTGCATGCCGACGGCGGCCGGGTGGTGAAGTTCATCGGCGACGAGGTGATGTGGGTGAGTTCGGCGCCCGAGCGGCTGGCGCGGGCGGCGGTTGATCTCGTCGAGCACCCCAAGGCGCGCGAGGAAGGACTGCAGGTCCGCGCCGGTCTTGCGTTCGGCACGGTCGTGGCCATCAACGGGGACTACTTCGGCAACCCTGTCAACTTGGCTGCCCGACTTGTGGCGGCAGCGGCGCCGGGACAGATCCTGGCCGCACCAGCACTGCATGACAAACTGCCGGACTGGCCCGCGGTCGCGCATGGCCCGTTGACACTCAAAGGTTTTGAGGACCCGGTGACCGCCTTCGATCTGCGCGCAGGGACGCTGCCGAGCTAAGCCCAACCTGCGGTGACTAGGGTGATTGCCCGTGACCACCGAACCGGGTTACCAACCCCCCTCCGTCAACGTCGCAACATCGCTGCCCAAACGTAGTGCGAGCGCCGCGGTATTGCTCGTGCCGGTCGTCTCGACCGGCGACGAAGACAAGCCGAGCGCGGTCGTCGCGGCGGCCGAGCCATTCCTGCCCGCCGAAGCGGTCGCCGAAATCGAGTCCGGCTTGCGGGCACTAGACGCCACCGGTGGCAGTGAACAGGTACACCGGCTGGTGGTGCCGTCGCTGCCGGTGTCCAGCGTGCTGACGATCGGCCTGGGTAAACCGCGATCCGAGTGGCCGGCTGAGACGATCCGTCGCGCCGCCGGTGTGGCGGCCCGGTCGCTTGGTAATGCCGAGGCGGTGATCACCACATTGGCCGAGTTGCCCGGCGAAGACGTCTGCTCGGCCGCCGTCGAAGGGCTGATCCTGGGCAGCTACCGGTTCACCGAATTCCGCAGCGACAAGACCGCGCCGAAAGACAAAGGGCTGCTTAAGATCACCGTGCTTGCCACCTCGAAAGACGCCAAGAAACGCAGCGCGCACGGTGCGGCCGTCGCGACCGCGGTCGCCACTGCTCGCGACTTCGTCAACACACCGCCGAGCCACCTGTTTCCCGCCGAATTCGCCAAGCGCGCAAAGGCTTTGGGTGAATCTGTCGGCCTCGAGGTCGAGGTGCTCGACGATAAGGCGCTACAGAAGGCCGGCTACGGCGGAGTGATCGGTGTCGGCCAGGGCTCGTCGCGCCTCCCGCGGCTGGTGCGGCTGATCCATCGGGGTTCAAGGCTGGCCAAAAAACCCAAACAGGCCAAGAAGGTGGCACTGGTCGGTAAAGGGATCACTTTCGACACCGGTGGCATCTCGATCAAGCCGGCGGCGTCGATGCACTACATGACCTCGGATATGGGCGGGGCCGCGGCGGTTATCGCCACGGTCACTCTGGCCGCGCAGCTGCAGCTGCCGATCGACGTGATCGCCACGGTGCCCATGGCCGAGAACATGCCGTCGGCGACGGCGCAGCGTCCAGGCGACGTGCTGACGCAGTACGGCGGTACCACGGTCGAGGTGCTCAATACCGACGCCGAGGGCCGGCTCATCCTGGCCGACGCCATCGTCCGGGCGTGCGAGGACAAGCCGGACTACCTGATCGAGACGTCCACGTTGACCGGTGCGCAGACGGTGGCGCTGGGGTCCCGCATACCCGGGGTGATGGGCAGCGACGAGTTCCGCGACCGGGTCGCAGCGATCTCGCAGCGGGTGGGTGAGAACGGTTGGCCAATGCCGCTGCCCGACGAACTCAAGGAAGACCTGAAATCCACTGTCGCCGACCTGGCCAATATCAGTGGTCAGCGCTTCGCCGGCATGCTGGTGGCCGGGGTGTTCCTGCGCGAATTCGTCGCCGACGGCGTGGGCTGGGCGCACATCGACGTGGCCGGCCCGGCTTACAACACCGGCAGCCCATGGGGGTACACACCCAAGGGCGCCACCGGCGTGCCGACCCGCACCATGTTTGCGGTGCTCGAAGACATCGCAGAGAACGGTTAGCGCAGCGCCGGGAGCTACTTCGGCGGATATTTGGGTTTACTGGCCCCGCAAACCGGATAATCTGCTATCGGACGAAATCCCTTACGACGAAAGGCGGCATCGTGACGGTGCGACGGTTGATCATCGGTGTGGGCGCCGTGCTGTTGTTAGCCGGTGTAATCGGGCTGTTGGCGCCGGTGTCGATTTCGGACGGCAACGGCCACTCCATTGGATGCGGAAACGCCGTCGCAACGGATCTCTCCGCGGCCAGAAACGCGAACAACAACAGTGTGGCGAACATTCCGATCCTCAACCAGGTCGTTCCGCATACCGACTACGTAGCGCAATGCCAGTCGTCAGTGGGCAGTCGGCGCGTGTGGGCCATACCGCTGGCGATTGCCGGGATCATCGCGATCGGCGGGACTTTGCTGATGGGACGTCAAGGGGCGCCGTCAGGCGCCTGAGCCGCGCTAGATCACCCGCATGCGCGCACTATTGCGCAGTGCCTGCGGCGCCACGCGGGAAATGCCGTACAGCGCGTAGGCTTCCGGCGCGACCGGACGAATCGGCTTCTTCTTCTTGACCGACGACAAGATCGCGTTGGCAACCTTGTCCGGCCCATAGTGACGTAGCGCGAACAACGCGCCCAGCTGCCCCCGTCGACCGTCAACCTGCTCGCCCTTACCCACGGGCGCGTCGATACGGGTGGTTTTGATGATGTTGGTGTTGATGACACCGGGGCAGATCGTGGTCAGCCCGATCCCGGCGGCGTCAAGTTCGGCTCGCAGGCAGTCAGAGAACATGTAGGTCGCTGCCTTCGACGTGCAGTAGGCGCTCAGCGACTGCAGCGGAGCGTAAGCGGCCATCGACGACACGTTGACGATGTGCCCGCCGGTGCCACGCTCCACCAGCCGTCGCGCGAATGACCGACAGCCGTTCACCACGCCGCCAAGATTGACGTCGAGCACGCGGTCGAACTGCTCGGCCGGGGTGTCCAGGAATCCCCCCGCCTGACCGATGCCCGCATTGTTGACGACAATGTCCGGCACGCCGTGCTCGGCGCTGACCCGCTCGGCAAACGCCTCCACCGCCTGGGCGTCGGACACATCGAGCACATAAGCGTGCGCGACTCCGCCACGTGTGGTGATCTCCGCCGCCGTGTCCTTGACGGACGCTTCGTCGATATCGCTGATGACGAGCTCGGCGCCCTCCCGTGCGAAGGCGAACGCCGTCTCCCGACCGATTCCGCTACCGGCGCCGGTGACCACCACCAAGGTGTCGCCGAAGTCCCCGCGGGGACGTCCGATCTGCGCGCGCAGCAGCGCCCGGCTTGGCTGTTTGCCTTCGGCCAGGTCGGCGAAGTCGTGCACCGCCGCCGCCATCACCTGCGGGTGCGACATCGGTGAAAAGTGACCGGCTTTGATGTCACGGCGCCATAGCCGCGGCACCCAGCGCGCGGTCTCGTCGTAGCCATACGGCCGCACGAACTTGTCTTGGGTGTTGACGACGAGCTGCACCGGTACGTCGATGACCTGGATGTCCCGGTCACGTCCGGAGAATGAACGAAAGTAGTTGGCGGGATAGGTTTTCACCGAATGCGCCGCGTCCCTGGCCAGGTTGTCGGAGTGATGGATTTGGTCGTCGGGGATGTTGTCGACCGCGTTGCGCCGCAGAGCGGGGATCGACAGCGTCAGCCTGAGGAACAGCGGTGCCAGCACGGGGATCGAGAACAGCGCCATATAGGTAAATCTCAATGCCTGACTGATCGACCGCATAAACCGTCGCGGGCGCCACGGCCGGCGCAAACCGCTGAAGATGTAGTCAACTAGTTGGTCCTGACTCGGGCCTGACACCGATGTGAACGAGGCGACCCGGTCGCCGGCGCCCGGGCGTTTCAAGTATTCCCAGATACCCACCGAACCCCAGTCGTGGGCCAGCACATGCACCGGCCTGCCCGGACTGAGCTTGGCGGTCACCGCGGCGAAGTCGTCCGCGTAACGCGCCATGGTGTACGCAGAAACCGGCTTGGGCACTGACGACAAGCCGACACCACGGTTGTCGTAGCGAATGATGCGGAACCGCTCGGCCAGCAGCGGAACGACACCATCCCACAACACGTGCGAGTCGGGAAAGCCGTGCACCAGCACGACGGTGGGGCCCTCGCGGTTGCCTTCTTCGTAGACCGCGATGCGTACGCCGTCGGTGCTGTCGACGAAATGCTGGGTTACCTGTTGTGTTGCCGGCATCGGACCTCCGCGCTCTGAGTGCAGTGGCCACACCGTAGCAAGCGTGTTCGGGCTGCCCCGGCAACCTCGCGCGGTCCGCCCTGGATGTGTGCCGACGAACGCGCAATGACAGGATAGTTTTGGATAGCTACTTCGGTTCCGCAAGCGAGATATTCGACCCGCCCCGACCCACGAGCAATCGAGGAGTCAAAAGAGATGGCCTTCTCCGTCCAGATGCCGGCACTCGGTGAGAGCGTCACCGAAGGGACGGTCACCCGCTGGCTCAAGCAGGAAGGCGACACGGTCGAACTCGACGAGCCTCTCGTCGAGGTGTCGACCGACAAGGTCGACACCGAAATCCCGGCGCCGGCCGCCGGTGTGCTGACCAAGATCGTCGCGCAGGAAGACGACACCGTCGAGGTGGGCGGCGAACTGGCCGTCATCGGCGACGCCTCCGAAGGCGGCGGGTCGGAGGCGGCTGCGCAGGCGCCAAGCGAACCGGAACCGGAGGCCGAATCCGCACCGCCGCCCCAGCCCGAGCCTGAGCCCGAATCGGCAGCGCCAGCCCGGCCGGAGCCCGAGCCGGCCCACGACGGTTCCGGTGGCGGCGCCGCGACCCCGGTGTTGATGCCCGAACTCGGCGAGTCGGTGGCCGAGGGCACCGTGACTCGCTGGCTCAAGAAGATCGGCGATTCGGTTCAGGTAGATGAGCCGCTGGTGGAAGTGTCCACCGACAAGGTAGACACCGAAATCCCGTCACCGGTGGCCGGCGTCCTGGTCAGCATCACCGCCGAGGAGGACGCCACCGTGCCGGTCGGCGGTGAATTGGCACGGATCGGCACCGGTTCCGACGCCGGCGCTCCGTCTGCTCCCAAGCCCCCGCCCGCCCCCAAAGCCGAACCCAAGCCTGAACCGGCACCCCAACCCAAGGCTGAGGCAAAGCCCGAAGCTCAGCCGGTTTCACGGCCTGAACCTGCGGCCAAACCGGCCCCCGCACCTGAGCCCAAGCCCGAACCGGCGCCGAAAGCCCAACCGGCACAGGCCCAGCCGGCGGCGGAAACCGGAGGCAACGGCTCGCCGTACGTGACCCCGTTGGTGCGCAAACTGGCCACCGAAAACAAGATCGACCTGGCCGAGGTCACCGGCACCGGGGTGGGCGGTCGCATCCGCAAGCAGGACGTGCTCGCCGCGGCAGAGCAAAAGCAACGGCAGGAACAACAGGCCGAGAAAGCACCCGCACCCCCGCAAGCTCCCGCTGGCGCGCCAGCTGCGGCGGCCGCGCCCACTCCGGCATCAGCGCTGGCGCACCTGCGGGGCACCACGCAGAAGGCCAGCCGGATCCGTCAGATCACCGCCAACAAGACTCGCCAATCCCTGCAGGCCACGGCCCAACTCACCCAGACCCACGAGGTCGACATGACCAAGATTGTCGGGTTGCGGGCCAGGGCCAAGGCCGCTTTCGCCGAGCGCGAGGGGGTGAACCTGACCTTCCTGCCGTTCATTGCCCGGGCCGTGATTGACGCACTGAAGATTCATCCCAATATCAACGCCAGCTACAACGAAGACACCAAGGAGATCACCTACTACGACGCCGAGCACCTCGGCTTCGCGGTCGACACCGACCAGGGCCTGCTCTCCCCCGTCATTCACAATGCCGGCGACTTGTCGCTGGCCGGACTGGCCAGGGCGATCGCCGACATCGCCACGCGCGCCCGGTCGGGCGACCTGAAACCCGACGAGTTGTCCGGTGGAACCTTCACGATCACCAACATCGGCAGCCAGGGCGCGTTGTTCGACACCCCTATCCTGGTTCCGCCGCAGGCCGCCATGTTGGGCACCGGGGCCATTGTCAAGCGGCCGCGGGTGGTGGTCGATGACAGTGGCAATGAATCGATTGGGGTTCGCTCGGTTTGCTATCTCCCGCTGACCTATGACCATCGGCTGATCGACGGCGCTGATGCCGGACGCTTCCTGACCACGATCAAGCACCGGCTCGAAGAGGGAGCGTTCGAGGCCGATTTAGGGCTTTGAGAAGGACGGGCGAACGTGGCCAAGGCCGTTATCGCGATAGCGGGTTCGTCCGGCCTGATCGGATCCGCCCTAGCTGCGGCGCTGCGTGCTGCCGACCACCGGGTGTTGCGCATCGTGCGCCGGACACCGGCGAACTCCGATGAACTGCACTGGAATCCCGAGAGTGGCGAATTCGATCCCGACGCGCTGAGCGAAGTCGACGTCGTCGTCAACCTGTGTGGGGTCAACATCGGCCAACGTCGATGGTCGGGCGCCTTCAAGCAGAATCTGCGAGACAGCCGCATCGCTCCCACCGAAGTCCTGGCCCACGCTGTCGCCGACGCCGGTGTGGGAACCCTGATCAATGCCAGCGCGGTGGGCTACTACGGGCACACCAAAGACCGCGTGGTCGATGAAAACGACCGAGCGGGAACCGGTTTCCTGGCCCAGCTGTGCGAGGACTGGGAAGCCGCCACGCTGCCGGCCCAATACGGCGGTGCCCGGGTTGTGCTGGCCCGCACCGGCTTGGTGCTGTCTCCCGCCGGTGGTGCGTTGGGGCGGCTGCGGCCGTTGTTCCGGTCGGGCCTGGGCGCCCGGCTGGGTGGCGGCCGTCAATACATGTCGTGGATCAGCCTCGAAGATGAAGTGCGGGCGCTGCTGTTCGCAATCTCACACCCCTCGATGTCCGGCCCGGTGAACATGACCGGACCAGCACCCGTCACCAATGCCGAGTTCACCAGTGCATTCGGGCGGGCGGTCAACCGTCCAACCCCGTTGATGCTGCCGGGTTTCGCAGTCCGGGCCGCACTCGGAGAGTTCGCCGACGAGGGGCTGCTCATTGGTCAGCGCGCCATTCCGTCCGCACTTGAGCGCACCGGTTTCCAGTTCCACCACAACACCATTGGCGAGGCACTCGAGTACGCCACCGCCCGGCGCGACCACGACTGAGACCGGGTCCCGGACGGCGGCATGGTTGCCGGGCGAGTACCGTCGCGAACGTGATCCATTCCATCCGGTCGAGTGCGGCCGCGGTCGACGTCCGCCAGCTGGGAGTCGTCGACTACGGCACCGCCTGGCAGCTGCAGCGCGACCTGGCCGACGCCAGGGTCGCCGGCGGCAGCGACACGCTGCTGCTGCTGGAGCACCCACCGGTCTACACGGCGGGGCGGCGCACCGAGCCGCACGAACGTCCAGACCGGCCCGTCGATGGCACTCCCGTCATCGACACCGACCGTGGCGGCAAGATCACCTGGCACGGTCCGGGGCAATTGGTCGGCTATCCGATCATCGGGTTGGCTGAACCGCTCGACGTGGTCAACTACGTTCGTCGCCTAGAGGAAGCGCTGATCAAGGTGTGCGGCGATCTGGGCCTCGAGACGATCCGGGCCGAGGGCCGGTCCGGGGTGTGGGTGCCGGGCAGCGCCGGCCGGCCTGACCGCAAGGTTGCCGCCATCGGCGTACGAGTGTCGCGGGCGACCACCCTGCACGGGTTTGCGCTCAACTGCGATTGTGACCTCGACGCTTTCACCGCCATCGTGCCGTGTGGGATCAGCGATGCCGGGGTGACGTCATTGTCCGCCGAACTGTACCGCCCGGTGGCCGTCGACGATGTCCGGACGGCCGTCGCCGACGCCGTCTGCGACGCCCTGGATGGTGTCCTGCCGGTCCGTGAACACCCCGTCACGCGCGTAGCATCGGCGACGTGACTGTCGCTCCCGAAGGCCGGCGGCTGCTGCGCTTGGAAGTGCGCAACTCCCAGACCCCGATCGAGCGCAAGCCGCCGTGGATCAGGGTCCGGGCCCGGATGGGGCCGGAGTACACCGAGCTCAAAAGCCTGGTCCGGCGGGAGGGTCTGCACACGGTCTGCGAAGAGGCCGGCTGCCCCAATATCTACGAATGCTGGGAGGACCGGGAAGCCACCTTCCTGATCGGCGGTGACCAGTGCACCCGTCGCTGTGACTTCTGCCAGATCGACACCGGAAAGCCCGCTGCGCTGGACCGCGACGAGCCCCGGCGGGTCGCCGACAGTGTGCGGACCATGGGACTGCGCTACGCCACGGTCACCGGTGTGGCCCGCGATGACCTCCCCGATGGCGGGGCCTGGCTGTACGCGGCGACGGTGCGCGCGATCAAAGAGCTCAACCCGTCGACCGGCGTCGAACTGTTGATTCCCGACTTCAATGGCGAGCCCGCGCGGCTTGCCGAGGTCTTCGAGTCGCGCCCGGAAGTCTTGGCGCACAACGTCGAAACCGTGCCGCGCATCTTCAAGCGCATTCGGCCCGCCTTCACCTACCAGCGCAGCCTGGGCGTGCTCACCGCGGCGCGCGACTCCGGGCTGGTCACCAAGAGCAACCTCATCCTCGGTCTGGGCGAAACCCCCGACGAGGTGCGCACCGCCCTGGCTGACCTGCGTGACGCCGGCTGCGACATCGTCACCATCACCCAATACTTGCGTCCGTCGACGCGTCACCACCCGGTCGAGCGCTGGGTCAGGCCCGAGGAGTTCGTCGAGTTCGCGCAGCACGCTGAAAGGCTGGGCTTCTCCGGGGTGCTGGCCGGCCCGCTGGTGCGATCGTCCTACCGGGCGGGGCGGCTCTACGAGCAAGCCGCCCGCAGCCGCGCCTGGGATGCCGCGGCACCGTAGTCAACCGGGCAGGTACGTATTCTTTGACTATGGCTAAATCCCGCACTGCCGCTGAGAAGAAGGCCGCCAGGGCGCAGGCACAGGCCGCCCGCAAGGCCGCCGCGCGGGAGCGCCGCGCCCAGTTGTGGCAGGCGTTCAACATGCAGCGCCAGGAGGACAAGCGCCTACTGCCGTACATGATCAGCGCCTTTGTGCTGATCGTGGGCATCTCGGTGGCGGTCGGTGTGTGGGCCGGCGGGTTGACGATGATCACCTTGATCCCGCTCGGCGTGGTGCTGGGCGCGCTGGTGGCCTTCATCATCTTCGGCCGCCGCGCCCAGAAATCGGTGTACTACAAAGCCGAAGGCCAAACCGGCGCGGCGGCATGGGCACTAGACAATCTGCGCGGCAAGTGGCGGGTGACGCCGGGTGTGGCCGCGACCGGCCACCTCGACGCGGTGCATCGAGTCATCGGCCGGCCTGGCGTCATCTTGGTCGCCGAAGGATCGGCAACCCGGGTCAGACCGCTGCTGGCCCAGGAGAAGAAGCGCACCGCGCGACTGATCGGCGACGTGCCGATCTACGACATCGTCGTCGGCAACGGCGAAGATGAGGTTCCGTTGGCCAAGTTGGAGCGCCACCTCACCCGCCTGCCGGCCAACATCACCGTCAAACAAATGGACACGCTGGAGTCCCGGTTGGCCGCGCTGGGTTCGCGGGCCGGTGCCGCCGTCATGCCAAAGGGACCGCTGCCCAACGCCGGCAAGATGCGCGGTGTGCAGCGCTCCGTGCGCCGCAAGTAGCGCATGCCACGCTCAACGCCGTACTACCGCCGTTCCGGTCAGCCGATCCTGTAGCCCACGGCCGTCCCCGTCGGTGAACAACGCCGGGACGACCGTCCCGACCAGCACCCCCCGCACCGCCGCCCGGCCAATGCCGACCGGCGCACGTCCGTCCACTGCCACCACCTGCAGACCCAGCGCCAACTGCCCGGGCGTGAAACTAAACAGCCGCACCGACACCACACCGAGCGCAAACCAGATGACCAACACCGCGGTCGCCAACATCTGTTGGGAGAACACGCCGAACCGCAAGGCCAGCGCCGCCAGGCCGTAGCAGATCAGCCAGTCGATCATCAGCGCGCCCAGCCGGCGTCCCATCGGCGCCAGGGACCCCGGCCCGCTCTCCGGCAACCCCAGCCTCTCGCCGGGGTATGCGGATCGTGATTCCGGCATCATCGACCGGGACCCGAGGTCGAGTGCTCCATCAGCTCGGCCCGGGACCGTCCGGTGCGCCTGCGCACCGGACCAGATACGATCTTGCGATCCATGGCCCCACAATAGAACCCGCCGCCGACCCCGCCTATTTTGTGGACGGCATGGTCAAGTAACCTGCGCGCAACACCGGGTTGACTGGCGGGCAACATCGGCTCCATAGCGTCAGGCCGCGGATCTCACCAAGTAAAGGAGCATTCTGTGACGGAAACGACGCCCGACGACGTCTTCAAACTCGTTAAGGACGAGAACGTCGAGTTTGTCGACGTCCGGTTCTGTGACTTGCCAGGCATCATGCAGCACTTCACGATTCCGGTTTCGTTTTTCGACGAGAGCGTCTTCGAGGACGGCTTGGCCTTCGACGGCTCGTCGATTCGCGGATTCCAGTCGATCCACGAGTCCGACATGCTGCTCCTTCCCGATCCGGACACCGCGCGTATCGACCTGTTCAATGAAGCCAGGACGCTGAACCTCAACTTCTTCGTGCACGACCCGTTCACCCTCGAGCCGTACTCGCGGGACCCCCGCAACATCGCCCGCAAGGCCGAGAACTATTTGATCAGCACCGGCGTCGCCGACACTGCCTACTTCGGCGCCGAGGCCGAGTTCTACATCTTCGACTCGATCAGTTTCGATTCGCGCACCAACGGCTCGTTCTATGAGATCGACGCGATCTCGGGGTGGTGGAACACCGGCTCGCCGACCGAACTCGACGGCAGCCCCAACCTCGGCTACAAGGTCCGCCCCAAGGGTGGGTACTTCCCGGTTGCCCCTGTCGACCATTACGTCGACCTGCGCGGCAGGATGCTGATCAACCTGATCAAGTCCGGCTTCAGCCTGGAGAAGGGCCACCACGAGGTAGGCACCGGCGGCCAGGCCGAGATCAACTACAAGTTCAACACGCTGCTGCACGCGGCCGACGACATGCTGTTGTACAAGTACATCGTCAAGAACACCGCGTGGCAGGCGGGCAAGACCGTCACGTTCATGCCCAAGCCGCTGTTCGGCGACAACGGCTCCGGCATGCACACCCACCAGTCGCTGTGGAAGAACGGCAGCCCGTTGATGTACGACGAGACGGGCTACGCCGGTCTGTCGGACACCGCCCGCCACTAC
This sequence comes from uncultured Actinomycetota bacterium, assembly GCA_963730415.1. Taxonomy (GTDB): domain Bacteria; phylum Actinomycetota; class Actinomycetes; order Mycobacteriales; family Mycobacteriaceae; genus Mycobacterium. The sequence goes on from CAVSSC010000043.1 coordinate 647,315, forward strand.
ATCGGCGGCCTGCTGCACCACGCGCCGTCGCTGCTGGCCTTCACCAACCCGACGGTGAACTCCTACAAGCGCCTAGTTCCCGGCTTTGAGGCCCCGATCAACTTGGTCTACAGCCAGCGCAACCGCTCGGCGTGCGTACGTATCCCGATCACCGGCAGCAACCCGAAGGCCAAGCGGTTGGAGTTCCGCTGCCCTGACTCGTCGGGCAACCCGTATCTGGCGTTCTCGGCCATGCTGATGGCGGGCCTGGACGGCATCAAGAACAAGATCGAGCCGCAGGCGCCGGTCGACAAGGACCTCTATGAGCTGCCGCCGGAAGAGGCCGCGAACATTCCGCAGGCGCCCACCCAGCTGTCCGCGGTGATCGACCGTTTGGAAGAAGACCACGAATACCTCACCGAGGGAGGCGTTTTCACGCCTGACCTGATCGAGACGTGGATCAGCTTCAAGCGCGAAAACGAGATCCTGCCGGTCCAGATTCGGCCGCATCCGTACGAGTTCGCGCTGTACTACGACGTATAGGCCGGCTTACCGTCCGACCTGCACTGATGTGCGGAATAGGTGACACTCGTCCGCAGTCCGTCCGCAGTAGCACCGACTGAGTCCATCCGCTCCGCGATCACGGCACCGATTGCCGAGCGGGTGGACTCATCGGCGTCCGGCCACAGATGCCCGTAGGCGTCCAGGGTCGTGCGGGCGCTGGCGTGACGCATGTGGGCCGGGCGGTGCTGTCAGGTTTCAACCAGGGGTCCGGAAACGTCGAGGTCCGGGTGGCAAATGATCCCACGAAACTGTTCAGCAGCCCGACGACTGTTGTCGCGCAGCAGAGCAACCCAGGGGCCGAATTTTGTGCCCCAGAACTACGGTGGATTTATCCGGGTCTCCTGCACCGACCCTACGCAGCAATGGATCCGGAGCGGTTTGTCGCCCGACTGCAGGAGGGCCGCAGGCCGACAGCTGCATGCCGCCGATCGGACGAACTGGCCGTCAAGACGCACCGATCGCCACGGGGCCGTCTGCAGCCTGAGCGCCAGCTGTACCGCGGATGCTTCCAGGCTCCACGCTGGATAAGCTGAACCTCTTCGTCAGCCAATGGAACACGGCAACCAACACGCCGTACAACACGCAGGAGTTCCAGGTCAATACGAACCGCTAGCCTGCCCGGGCTGAATAGGACGAACATGATCGCCAAGATGCTAGCCATCGCTACCGGGATCATCAGCGCCGTCGTGACCAGCTGTACCGCCCACGCCGACACGCCCAACTTCCCCGACATCAGCGGCTATGCGCCCGTGAACGTTCAGGACTACACGATTGCGCTTCCCAACACTGGGCGCGCGCCGCTCAATATGGTGTATTTCCTCACCCCAGACGGCATCACCTGCGATTTTTTCTCCGGGGAGGCGCAATGCACGGGCAACAACTTTCCCGCCCTCCCGCCAGCCGCGGGAGCTAGCAACGTGAATTCGATCGGGACCAGCTCCGGGTTAGGGCAAACCAATGACCCGATTGCCCCCAACGGTCAGGTCTGCGGGCATCCGCTCAACACCCTGCCTCCGCTCCACTCCATCACGGTGAACGGTGTGATCTGCGGCGTGGACAACACGGGCACCACCGCGTGCAAAGACCCCCAAGGCCGTGGCTTTGTGCTGTCGCCACATGGCTCCGGTTGGCTGCCTCACGTGTGATTGCCGTCTAGGGTGCACGTTCCCGCGCCTTTGCCTTGGCGGGGTGATCGCACTGCCGATTGCCGCGCGGGCGGTTTCGTGGACGCGGTTAGGTGCTCGGATGGTCGATTTCCACGAGCTTCTGGGCAACGTGCTCAAGTCGGGTGTTCGACTTCTGCGACAAGCTCACCAGCAAGTCGAACGCCGCCGCCGCGTCGACATCGTAACGTTCCATGAGCATGCCCTTGGCCTGGCCGATGATGTCGCGGCTTTCAACAGCACAGCGAAGCTGCTCGATTTCCTGGGCCATCGCCCGCGCTCGGTCGTGGTCGGCGCGGACCTTGGCAGCCAGGGCAGACAGCACATGTAGTTGCTCGACGGCACCAAGCGCTTCACTGCCTGCGATGCTCCGCGACAACGCTGACAACGCCACGTCAAGTGACGTGATCTCGGCTACGCGCAGAAACACCCCGATCTGCTCATGGCCATCGTCGACCGACGTGTTGCTCCACGTCCACAATTTCGGCACAAAGACATCTGGATTCTGCGGATCGGTGATGTCGTACCGAACGATCGGCATGGTGTCGGTTCCGCGCCGGCGCATCGCCGACTCGATGGACACGGCAAGCTGAGACGAGCCGCTGGCCTGTGGATCACTAGGGTCGTCCGGGAACAGCTCGAATACGAACTCGCCAAGCATCTCGTCGCGCTCCCGCATGGAGATCGATTCGTAGGCCGCATTCAGGCCACGAATACGACAATCGCGGTCCAGCAACAGCATGCCAACATCGGAGTACTCGGGCTTTACTGAGCCTGCAAGCGCGTCGAAACGGTGCTGGTCAAGCACACGTGACATCCGCCGGTTCGCGGGCATTTCCGAACCGTACCCAGTCTGGGGCGTGTCACACCACAGAATCGCAAGTGCGCGCTCAATTGCCGTGGTGACCGCAGTCGGGATTCGCGGGCTGTGCTGGCCATGCGCAGGCGTCGACGTCGGTCGTGTTGCCATAGCCTCCTCCGGTGAACACCCCGAAGGCGTTGCCGTTGCTCGCCGTATAGGTGGCCCCGCCGCCTCCTCCGCCGCCACTTGAACTATCGACGATCAGCGACCAGCTCATGCCCTGGAGCGCGGTCTTGTACGCGCCCATAACATCCAGCGGCGATCCGTTGACCAAGAAGTGCAGGTGGATGCCGTTGTCGTGAAGGGAGTCAGGACCGTCAGTCCTCGTAGTGTTCGCCGGTGTAGGTATCAGCGATCGCAGGTCCGTGCCGGCTCTTGTGGTCGTCGTAGCTTGTGACACGGTGGTCGTGATCGTCTTGGTAGGCGTCGTACTTGTGGCCGTCGCGGTGCTCGAATTCGGTGAACTGCCGCAAGCTGCTGCGACTAAGCCGAGGGTCAACGATGCGGCCGCCGAGACACAGATGTTGTGTCGCATATTCGCTCCGTTCGGGTGCACCGGCTACGCCGAAACTTAAACCATGGCGAGCCTCGGCGGCGTGTCTTCGCCACTGGTTAAGTGTCGCGAGTTCAATTAGCCGTCCAGCGCGAGGTCCTTGCGGAAGCGCTGCATGCCGTCGATCTTGTCGGCCAACGTGGCGTCCGGCCCGGCGTAGAACATCCACGGCATGGTGATGATGCCGGTGATACCGGCATCCGCGGCGCGCTGGTAATCGGCGGTGGTAAAGGCGTCAGTCAGTGGTGTCAGGATGGTGAAATCGTCTAGGGACAAGCCGTTTTCGATCCGCAATTCCCGCAGCCGGCCAACTGCCTCGATGGCGCGATCGGTGTTGATCAAATCGCCGATCCAGCCGTCGTTGCGGGCAGCGCGGCGCAGTGCGGCATCGCTGAGCCCGCCGACGTACACCGGTATCGGCGGCGGAGTCGGTTGCATCTCCAGCCGCGGTGTCCGGTAGAACCTGCCCTCGAAGTCCGTCCAGCCCGGTTCCCACAGCGCCCGCATTAAGTCGATGATTTCATCGGTGCGTTTGCCGCGGGCGTCGAACTGCTCACCCATCAACGCGAATTCCTCCCGGCACCAGCCGACGCCGATGCCGAGCTCCACCCGGCCCGACGCCAAAACTGCTGCGGTACCAATGGCTTTCGCCGCCGAATAGGGGTTGCGCATCGCGGGGATGTAGACGGTGGTGACGAACCGCAGCCGTGTGGTGACCTGAGCCAGCGCGCCGACGAGAACCCAGGGATCGGGCCAGTCAGTGAACGGCTGCCATCGTCGTTGCCCGTCCTTGGTGTACGGATACGGGGTGTCCAGGGTCTCCAGGTTGACGACGTGGTCAGGGATGCCGATACCGTCGTAGCCGAGATCGTCCGCCGCCTTGGCGATCTCGATGATCTCCCGGGTATTCAAAAAGGCACTGCTGATGTAGAACTTCATTCGGCTTCCCGCGCCCACGCCGGCTTGATGAAGACCCCTTCCGCTTCGACCGTAACCCCCGTAGCGTCCGAAAGGAGTCCGCGCGCAAAGGCTTTGACACTGTCGCCGCGCTCGATGAGCGCTTCGGCGCGAAGCGGTCCCAGTGGCGTGCCGCGCAAATACTTGATGGTGATGGTCCCGGTGAACAGCGGTTTGGTCATGCCCTGGCTGGCCGCTTCGCCGAGCATGTGGTCAAGCACCAAAGCGCTGACACCGCCGTGCACCAGACCGGGTGGGCCCTCATAAGCCGCGCCCAGAACGAACTCGCTCCAGCACCGGCCATCCCCCTCGTGGTGGACCACCAGCGGCGGGGCGATCGGGTTGCACTGTCCGGTCGCGGCATTACCTAACGGCAGCGGACGACCGTCAATGCGGTAGCTCACGGCGGGTGGCCGGGTGCGTTGGCTGAGCAGTGATTGCGTCACCGCCTGGATCGCGGTCCGCGCCTGTTGGACGAGGTCGTCGTCAGCCTGGGTCCGGACAGTGGCGTCGATGAGCTCCCGGACGGCCTCGGTCAACGGCGCATACGTTGCCGTCACCCGGCTGAGCTCCTCTTCGCTTAAGACCTCAAATGTGGCTTCCAACGCCAACCTGCCTCTCGACTCAACTGCCGAACACCTTGCGTACGACCGCTTTTGCGCGTCGCGTTACCCGCAAATAGTTGTCCAGGAACTCGCTGCCATCGTCGGTTCGCCAGCCTGCCGCCACCGCGACGGCGTTGAGCTGGCGTCCAGGTCCTGGCAACTGGTCGGTGGGCTTACCGCGGACCAGCACCAGTGCGTTGCGGGCCCGGGTGGCGGTCAGCCAGGCGTGGCGCAGCAGCTCCACATCGTCGTCGGAGGCCAGGCCAGTCGCGGAGATCGCGTCCAGGCACTCCAGCGTCGAGGTGTTGTGCAGGGCTCCGATCTCGTGCGCGTGCCGCAGCTGCAGCAGCTGCACGGTCCATTCGATGTCGGCCAGCCCCCCGCGACCCAGCTTGGTATGGGTGTTGGGGTCGGCGCCGCGCGGTAACCGCTCGGACTCGACGCGGGCCTTGATGCGGCGAATCTCGCGCACCGTTTCGGCCGATATACCGTCGGGCGGATAGCGCGTCTTGTCGGCCATCAGCAGGAACCGCTGGCCCAGATCCGCGTCGCCGGCGACCGCGTGCGCGCGCAGCAGCGCCTGAATCTCCCACGGCTGCGCCCATTGTGCGTAGTAAGCGGCGTATGCGCCCATCGTGCGCACCAGCGGACCGTTGCGGCCCTCGGGCCGCAGATTCATGTCGACGTCCAGCGGCGGGTCGACGCTGGGGGTCCCCAGCAGCGTCCGCACCTGCTCGGCGATCGACGTCGACCATCGCATCGCCTGTGAATCCTCGACACCACTGGCCGGCTCGCAGACAAACATCACGTCGGCATCGGACCCGTAGCCCAGCTCGGCGCCGCCCAGCCGACCCATGCCGATGACCGCGATGACCGCCGGTGCCTTGCCGTTTTCGGGCAGGTTGGCCCGGATCATCGCGTCCAGAGCGGCCTGCAGCACAGCCACCCACACCGACGTGAGCGCCTTGCACACGTCGGTGACATAGAGCATGCCGAGCAGATCGGCGGAACCGATGCGGGCCAGCTCTCTGCGGCGCAGCGCGCGCGCACCGGCGATGGCCCGCACCGGGTCGGGGTGGCGGGCAGCCGAGGCGACCAGCGCACGGGCCACCGTGGCGGGCTCGGTCTCGAGTAGTTTCGGGCCGGCCGGCCCGTCGCCGTAGCTCTGAATGACCCTGGGCGCGCGCATCAACAGGTCCGGCACATACGCAGAGGTCCCCAGCACATGCATGAGCCGCTTGGCCACCGCGGGCTTGTCCCGCAGCGTGGACAGATACCAGCTTTCTCCTGCCAGCGCCTCGCTGAGTCGCCGGTAGGCCAACAGCCCGCCGTCGGGGTCGGGGGCGTACGACATCCAGTTCAGCAGCCTTGGTAGCAACACCGACTGCACCCGACCGCGCCGGCCGCTCTGGTTGACCAGCGTCGACATGTGCTTCAACGCGGTCTGCGGCCCCTCGTAACCCAGCGCGGCCAGCTGCCGCTCCGCGGCCTCCGACGTCATACCATGGGCGATTTCCAGGCCGGCGGGCCCGATCGATTCCAGCAGCGGCTGATAGAAGAGTTTGGCGTGCAGCTGGGACACCCGCACGTTCTGGTGCCTAAGCTCCTCGCGCAGCACCCCCGCCGCATCGCGGCGGCCGTCCGGCCGGATGTGAGCCGCCCGCGCCAGCCAGCGCACCGCCTCCTCATCGTCGACCTCTGGCAGCAGATGGGTCCGCTTGAGCCGCTGCAGCTGCAATCGGTGCTCGAGCAACCGGAGGAACTCATAGGAGGCGGTGAGGTTCGCCGCGTCCTCACGTCCGATGTAGCCGCCTTGGCTCAAGGCAGCCAGCGCATCCACCGTGGAAGCCACGTGCAGCGACTCGTCGGCGCGACCGTGCACCAACTGCAACAGCTGCACAGCGAATTCCACGTCCCGCAATCCGCCACTGCCGAGTTTGATCTCGCGGGCGCGGACATCGGCGGGCACCAGCTGTTCGACCCGGCGGCGCATGGCCTGCACTTCGACCACGAAGTCCTCACGCTCGCAGGCAACCCAAACCATCGGCATCAACGCGGCCAGGTAGCGCTCCCCGAGCTCCGCGTCGCCCACCGCCGCGCGGGCTTTCAGTAACGCCTGGAACTCCCAGGTCTTCGCCCAGCGCTGGTAGTAGGCGATGTGCGATTCGACGGTGCGGACCAGCTCCCCGTTGCGGCCCTCCGGCCGCAGCCCGGCATCGACCTGGAAGAACGCCGCCGAGGCCACCCGCATCATCTCGCTGGCCAGGCGGGTGGTGAGTGCGTCGGCGCGCTCGGCGACGAAGATGACGTCGACGTCGCTGACGTAGTTCAGTTCGCGGGCACCGCATTTGCCCATCGCGATGACCGCCAGCCGTGGTGGCGTGCCGTCACCGCACACGCTGACCTCGGCCACCCGCAGCGCAGCCGCCAGCGCGGCGTCCGCCAAGTCCGACAGCTGGGCCGCCACCAGGGTGAACGGCAGCACCGGTTCGTCCTCGACCGTCGCGGCCACATCGAGCGCGGCCAGTACCAGCAGCTGGTCGCGGTACAAGGTTTGCAGGCGCGACAGCGCCGAACCCGGGGCGGCCAACGCCTCGTCGACGCACTCGGTGAACGACGCGCGCAGCTGGTCGCGCGTGGGCAGTTTGACCTTGCCCCGCAACAATTTCCAGGACTGTGGATGGGCAGCCAGGTAATCCCCCAGGGCCAGCGACGACCCGAGGACGGCGAACAGTCGCCCGCGCAGGGGGCGTTCGGTGAGCAGGGCGGCGTTGAGCTCGTCCCATCCGGTGTCGGGGTTCTCCGACAGCCGAGCCAGGGCGCGCAGCGCGGCATCGGGGTCCGGTGCGCGCGACAGCGACCACAGCAGGTCGACGTGGGCTTGGTCGTCGTGGTCATACCAACCCAGCTGCGCCAGGCGCTCGCCCGCGGGAGGGTCGATCAACCCGAGCCGGCCGACGCTGGGCAGCCTGGGGCGCTGCGTCGCGGGTTTGGTCACGACCACGACGGTAGCGCAACTCGCCTAACTTCCAGGCAAAGCGGCAGCCGCAAAAAAGGATGTGAGCTACAGCGACAGGTAAGTGCTCAGCTCGTAGGGGGTGACATGGCTGCGGTAGTTCGCCCATTCTGTGCGCTTGTTGCGCAAGAAGAAGTCAAAAACGTGCTCTCCCAAGGTTTCCGCGACGAGCTCGGAGGACTCCATGGAGCGAAGCGCACTGTCGAGACTCGTTGGCAGCTCGCGGTACCCCATCGCGAGGCGTTCCTCGGGGGTGAGGTCCCACACGTTGTCCTCGGCCTGCGGCCCCAACACGTAGCCCTTCTCCACTCCGCGCAATCCGGCGGCGAGCAGCACCGCGAACGCCAGGTAGGGGTTGCATGCCGAGTCGGGGCTGCGTACCTCGATCCGCCGCGAGGACGTCTTGTGCGGTGTGTACATCGGCACTCGCACCAGCGCCGACCGGTTGGCCGCCCCCCACGACGCGGTGGTGGGCGCCTCGCCGCCGACCACCAGCCGCTTGTAGGAGTTGACCCATTGATTGGTCACCGCGCTGATCTCCGAAGCGTGCTCCAGGATCCCGGCGATGAACGACTTGCCGACATCCGACAGCTGCAGTGGATCGTCGGTGCTGTGGAAGGCGTTGACGTCGCCCTCGAACAGACTCATGTGGGTGTGCATGGCCGAGCCGGGGTACTCCCCGAATGGCTTGGGCATGAATGACGCCCGCGCGCCGTTCTCGATCGCGACTTCCTTGATGACGTAGCGGAACGTCATCACGTTGTCGGCCATCGAGAGCGCGTCGGCGAAGCGCAAGTCGATCTCCTGCTGGCCGGGTGCGCCTTCGTGGTGGCTGAACTCCACCGAGATGCCCATGAATTCCAGGGACTCGATCGCGTGCCGTCGAAAATTCGATGCGGAGTCGTGCACCGCTTGATCGAAATAGCCCGCGCTGTCGACGGGAACGGGTCTCGACCCATCGTTGGGACCGGGCTTCAACAAGAAGAATTCGATTTCGGGATGCACATAGCAGGAAAAACCGAGGTCGTTGGCCTTCTGCAGCTGACGGCGCAACACGTGCCGTGGGTCCGCCCACGACGGTGAGCCGTCCGGCATGGTGATGTCGCAGAACATCCGCGCCGAGTGGTGGTGGCCGGAGCTGGTGGCCCAGGGCAGCACCTGGAAGGTCGATGGATCCGGGTTCGCCACGGTATCGGATTCCGAGACCCGCGCGAAGCCCTCGATCGAGGATCCGTCGAAGCCGATGCCCTCTTCGAATGCCCCTTCGAGTTCGGCTGGGGCGATGGCGACCGATTTGAGGTAACCGAGCACATCTGTGAACCACAGGCGAACGAAGCGGATGTCTCGTTCCTCCAGCGTGCGGAGGACGAATTCCTTCTGTCGATCCATAACTCGAACAGTATGCAACTGCTGTTAATTCTGTGTTACGGATGCCCGTTCAGAACAGTTGCGAACATTGCAAACAGTGCTGCTCAGTGCCGGTCAGGACTGGCACCGGTATGACGCCGGCGGCAACGTCCCCGCGACGAAATAGCGCACCACGGCGGTATCCACACACTGGTCGCCGTTGAACACCGCGGTGTGCTGCGTCCCGTCGTATGTGATCAGCGGACCGCCCAGCTGGCGGGCCAGGTTTACCCCGGCCTGATAGGGCGTGGCCGGGTCGTGCGTCGTCGAGACCACGACAACCTTGCCCGGCGCCATGGGCGGCGCGGCGTGCGGTGCCGACGTCGCCGGCACCGGCCACAGCGCGCACAGATCGCGGGGGGCATTTCCGGTGAACTGCCCGTAGCTGAGGAACGGAGCGGCCTGGCGGATCTGTTGATCGGCAGAAACCCAGCTCGCCGAATCCGTCGGTGTCGGCGCGTCGACGCAACGGATCGCGTTGAATGCGTCCTGGTCGTTGGTGTAGTGCCCGTTGCGGTCGCGGCCGTCGTAGTCGTCGGCGAGCAACAGCAGGTCGCCCGCATCGGTGCCGCGCTGCAGCCCGAGAAGACCGCTGGTCAGGTACTTCCAGTGCGCCGGAGTGTAGAGCGCGTTGATGGTGCCGGTGGTTGCATCGGCGTAGCTCAGACCGCGTGGGTCCGACGTCCGGCCCGGCTTGGCGACCAGCGGGTCGACCAGGGCGTGGTAGCGGTTGACGAATTGGGTCGGGTCGGTGCCCAACGGGCAGGCCGCCGAGCGGGCGCAGTCAGCGGCGTAGTCGTTGAAAGCGGTTTGGAATCCCGCCATTTGCTCGATGTTCTCGTCGACCGGGCCGACGGTCGGGTCGATGGCGCCGTCGAGCACCATCGACCGCACGTGGTCACTGAACTTCTCCAGGTATGCCGTGCCCAGCTCGGTGCCGTAGCTGTAGCCGAGGTAGTTGATCTGATCGTCGCCCAACGCCTGGCGGACCACATCCATGTCACGCGCCACGGATGAGGTGCCGACGTTGGCCAAAAACGCGGTGCCCATCCGGTTAACGCACTGCTGGGCCACCTGCCGGTAGAGCTGCTCGATGTGCGTTACACCGGCTGGGCTGTAATCGACCATCGGTTCTCGCCGGTAAGCGTCGAACTCGGCGTCCGTGCGGCACCGCAGGGCCGGGGTCGAGTGGCCCACCCCTCGCGGATCGAAGCCGACCAGGTCGAAGTTGCGTCTGATGGGGGTGCCGTCCAGATCTGATGCCATCGCGGCCACCATGTCGACCGCGGACCCGCCGGGACCGCCCGGATTGACCAGCAGCGATCCGATTCGTTGGCCGGTCGCGGGCACGCGGATCACTGCCAGCTTGGCTTGCGCCCCGCCGGGGTTGTTGTAGTCGACCGGGACGGACACGGTTGTGCACCGCGCGGTGGGGACGTCGCTTGTGTCGGTGAGGAATTGGCTGCAACTGCCCCAATTCTGCGGCGCCGCGGCCGGCGGTGGATTCGGGCCCGGAGTCTGCCCGGCACCGGGTTCCGGGGTTGCGTCGGCCACCGGCAGTGCCACCGCTGATTGCCCACTAACCAACAGCCCGAATGACAGCAGCGCCGAGCTCAACGGTCTCAGGCGCGACATGGCTGTCATCGTTGCAGCTTCGAATACCCGTGGCAGCGCGAAACGGTTACGCCTTGATCTCGTCTCTAGCTCTCGCCGCGCGTGAAACTGTGTTCAATCGGAAGGCGGAAAATCGCACTGAGTTAACGCTCGACGAAGGTCAGAGCCCTACGGGCACTAGCACTTTGCGCCGCTCGGCGGTATGGCGCCGCCGACCAGATACGCCGTCACGTAGTTGTCGATGCAGCTGTCGCCCTGGAAGACCACCGTGTGCTGGGTTCCGTCATAGGTGAGCAGCGAGCTGCGAAGCTGGTTGGCCAGATCGACCCCGGCCTTATAGGGAGTCGCCGGATCATGGGTGGTCGACACCACCACCGTCGGCGCCAGGCCGGGCGCGGAGATGGTATGCGGCTTACTCGTGGGTGGCACCGGCCAGAACGCGCAGGTGCCCAAGGGGGCGTCACCGGTGAACTTCCCATAGCTCATGAACGGTGCGATTTCCCGTGAGCGGCGGTCTTCGTCAATAACCTTCGCCCGGTCGGTAATCGGCGGCTGATCAACGCAGTTGATCGCCACCCGCGCGTCGGTGGCATTGGTGTAATGGCCGTGCGAGTCGCGACGCATGTACATATCGGCCAGGGCAAGCAGGGTGTCTCCGTGGTGGTCGACCAGTTCGGTCAGGCCGTCGGTCAGGTGGTGCCACAAGGTTGGCGAGTACAGCGCCATGATGGTGCCGACGATCGCGTCGCTGTAACTCAGTCCGCGCGGGTCGTTTGTATGGACCGGCCTACCGATCATCGGGTTGTTGGGGTCGACCATCGGGTCGACCAGGCTGTGGTAGACGTCGACGGCCTTGGCCGGGTCGGTGCCCAGCGGGCAGGTGGGATGCTTCGCGCAGTCGGCGGCATAGTCGTTGAACGCGTCCTGAAACCCCTTGGCCTGACGCAGGTCGGCTTCGATGGGATCGGCATTGGGGTCGACGGCGCCGTCGAGGATCATCGCCCGCACGTTCTGTGGGTAGGCCTCGGCGTAGGCGGAGCCGATCCGGGTGCCATACGAGTAGCCGAGGTAGGTCAGCTTGTCGTCGCCCAGCGCCGCGCGGATGGCATCCAGGTCCCTGGCGACGTTGACCGTGCCGACATTGGCCAGGAAATCCTTGCCCATCTTGTCGACACAGCGGCCGACGAACTCTTTCGTTTCGTCCTCAATGTGGGCCACACCCGCCGGGCTGTAGTCGACATCCGGCTCGGTGCGCAGCCGGTCGTTGTCGGCATCAGAGTTGCACCAGATGGCCGGCCGCGACGAGCCCACTCCGCGGGGGTCGAAGCCGACCAGATCGAACCGTTCGCGGACCCGCTTCGGCAACGTCTGAACGACGCCCAGAGCGGCCTCCATACCGGACTCGCCGGGGCCGCCGGGGTTGATCACCAGCGAGCCGACCTTGTCTCCGGTCGCAGGAAAACGAATCATTGCCAGCACTGCCACGTCACCGTCGAGGTGGTCATAGTCGACCGGCACGGCCAGCTTGCCGCACAGTGCGCCGCTCGGGATCTTGGCCTTCGGGTTCGCCGGCCGACATGGTGTCCACTCCACCGCCTGGCCCAGCTTCGGCCCGGCTATGACAGCGCGCCCGCCGACAACGCGAAGGCAGCCCGCGAGAAGGAGCGCCACGGCGGCGATCGCCGTCCAGATCAGCAGCGTGCGCGCGACCTTGTCGCGGCGAGACAAACCCATGCCAACATATGCTGCCAGAGGAAAGCTGAGATCTTGATTAACTCCCACCACCGGCCGGCTACCGGGTAACCGCGAGCAGCTCTTCCATCCCCACGGCGAACTCGTCGGCCATCTCCCACAAGTCCGGCAGCAGATCCGGGCACGAGACCACCCCGACGTCCAACTTGCCCTGCAGCGACATCGCGGTGATGTTGAGTCCTGAGCCATGAAAGATCGGCCCTAACGGATACATCGCCTTGACCTCACAGCCCAGCAAGAACAGCGGAACCTGTGGGCCCGGCACGTTGGAGACCACCAGGTTGTGCACCGGCATGCTGGCCGTAAGCCGAGTTCTGGCATAAAGCCGCATCGCGATACCGAAAACCGCCGGCGCGGCGAATTGCGACCAATCCTGCAACAGCGAGGCGCCGATGGCCGAACTGTGTTCCTTGGCAAGCGAATTCGCATGGGCGATGGCTTTCAGACGCTCCACCGGATCCGTAATGTGGGTGTGCAGGCTAGAAAACATGGCCGAAACCTGGTTACGGCCGGGCCGGTCGGATTTGCCGTGCACTGAAACCGGCACCGAAGCCACCAGCGACGAGTCCGGCAATGCGTTTCGCTCGGCCAAGTATTGGCGCAGCACCCCGGCAACCAAGGCCATCACCACGTCGTTGACTTTGACGCCGAAATGGTTCTTCACCGCTTTGACGTCCTCGAGATCCAATTCGGCATAAGCGATGTTTCGGCGGTCGCTGATCCTGGCGTTGAAAACGGTTCCCGGCGCCGCGAACGGACGCGCCATGGTCAGGCCCTCGCGAGCCCGCCGCACCGTCGAGACCAGCGAGGAGACGGTATCCGGCACCACATTGGCCAGGTGCAGTGGCCGGGTCGCGAACCTGACGAACCCGCCGGCGGCAATCTGCCAACCCCTGGCGCCGCCGACTCCCTCGGCCGGGTCCGGGGCCGGAGCGTCAGCTTCGGTGCTGCACAGCTGCGACATCAGGTTGGCGCCGGTCACCCCGTCGACGCCGGCGTGGTGCACTTTGGTCATCACCGCCAGCCGCCCGTCAAGGTGGCAATCGGTGCCCGCGACGCCTTCGATGACCCACATCTCCCATAGCGGCCGGCGGCGGTCCAACCGCGACTCCGCGATATGGCCACAAATTTCCGATAGCTCGGCCCGCCCTCCCGGTGCCGGCAACGCGATGCGGTGCAGATGGCGATCAATTTTGAAATTCTCGTCTTCCACCCAGACCGGATGATCGAGATTCAGCAGGCTGTTGGCGAGCTTTTCGCGGAACTCCGGGACCGCCTTGATGCGCAGCGACAGCGCATCGCGCAGCCGGTCGAAGGTATAGCCGCCCGGCATCGTCGACGTGTCCAATTCCATGATCGAGCACACATGCATGGGCTGCGACGAGGTTTCCAGGTACAGAAAACTGGCGTCGAGTCCACTGAGCCGCTGCATGCGCAGCATGGTATGTCTCACACGGCGGCGACGGTGCAACTGCGCAAAAGAAATGGCAGAATGTCACCGTCAGACGAACCCGGGGACCCTAGGGGCGAGAACCTACAGGGCCACGAGGATCGACCCGACCACTAACAGGGACAATGATGTCTGAGCAGAATGTTTACGGTGCTAACTCGTCCGGGCATGCACAGCCGCTAACCAAGATCCGCACTCATCACCTGCAGAAGATGAAGGCCGAAGGGCACAAGTGGGCCATGCTCACGGCCTACGACTATTCGACGGCCTGCATTTTCGATGAGGCCGGCATTCCGGTATTGCTGGTCGGCGACTCGGCGGCCAACGTCGTGTACGGCTACGACACCACGGTGCCCGTCTCGATCGACGAACTGATTCCGCTGGTCCGCGGCGTGGTGCGGGGTGCCCGTCACGCCCTGGTCGTCGCGGATCTGCCGTTCGGCAGCTACGAGGCGGGACCGGCCGCCGCGCTGGCCGCCGCCACCAGATTCATGAAGGAGGGCGGCGCACACGCCGTCAAGCTCGAGGGCGGTGAGCGGGTAGCCGAGCAGATCACCTGCCTGACTGCGGCGGGCATCCCGGTGATGGCTCATATCGGGTTCACGCCGCAAAGCGTGAACAACCTGGGCGGCTTCCGGGTGCAAGGCCGCGGTGACGCCGCGGAGCAGACCGTCGCAGACGCGATCGCCGTCGCCGAAGCCGGAGCGTTCTCCGTCGTCATGGAGATGGTGCCGGCTGAATTGGCCACCCAGATCACCGGCAAGCTGACCATCCCGACCATCGGGATCGGAGCCGGCCCAAACTGCGACGGCCAGGTCCTGGTTTGGCAGGATATGGCCGGTCTGAGCAGCGGCAAGGCCGCCCGCTTCGTCAAACGGTTTGCCGACATCGGGGGCGAATTACGCCGGGCCGCAATGCAATATGCGCAAGAGGTCGCCGAAGGGGTTTTCCCCGCCGACGAGCACAGCTTCTGACGCATCCGGCACCGGCGAGGTAGCCGAAATGCCCGCCGACAAGCAGTGTCGCGATCTGGCTGCACGACCAGAGGTTTCCGCCAGCTTGAAACGTCAACCCTGTCACCGAGGGACACCACTGAAAACCGTTGTGTGACAGCAATGTACGATTACCCTCAGATACGATCTCGGCTCCGAGAGCAAGGGTGAACACATCGACCGGGGGAATTGTGGTGACTTCGTGCACCGTCGAACGGTGTTGAAGTCGCCGCTGCTACTGGTAGGAGGCACTGCACTGGCCCGAGCACCTCGCGCCTCTGCGCAACCGCCTGGCACCTCGCCGCAATCCAGCCGATGGTCACCCGAGCGCGCCAACCGCTGGTATCAAGCGCAAGGTTGGCTGGTCGGAGCGAACTACATCACGTCGAACGCCATCAATCAGCTGGAGATGTTTGCGCCCGACACCTACGACCCCCGACGCATCGATACCGAGTTGGGCTGGGCTCGGTCCAACGGGCTCAACACGGTGCGGGTCTTCCTTCACGATCTGCTGCGGGCCCAGGATCATCGAGGGTTCCAAGGCCGTCTCGCGCAGTTTGTCGACATCGCGACGCGCCATGGCATCAAACCACTATTCGTCTTGTTTGACTCCTGTTGGGATCCGTTCCCCCAAGCAGGTCCGCAGCGCGCGCCGAGGCCCGGCGTGCACAACTCCGGTTGGGTGCAAAGCCCGGGCGCCGGGCGCCTCGATGACCACAGCTACACCCATACTCTGCGTGGCTATGTCATCGGAGTCCTCACCCAGTTCCGCAATGACGACCGCGTTTTGGGCTGGGACCTGTGGAACGAGCCCGACAATCCCGCGCACTCGTATGACTCGGTCGAGAGGAAAGACAAGCTGGACCTTGTCGCCGACTTGCTTCCGCAGGTGTTCGCGTGGGCACGTTCGGTTGATCCCTGTCAACCATTGACAAGTGGCGTATGGGACGGTGAGTGGGCCGACCCGAGACGCCGCAGCACAATCACCAGCATTCAGCTCGATAACTCCGACGTCATCACATTCCACTCCTATGCCGAGCCGGCGGACTTCGAGAGCCGCGTCGCTGAGCTCGTCCCGCTAGGGCGCCCGATCCTGTGCACCGAGTACATGGCTCGGCCTCTGGGCAGCACTGTCGAGGGCATCCTGCCAATTGCAAAGCGCTCCAACGTTGGTGCATTCAATTGGGGATTGGTCGCTGGGAAGACTCAGACCTACTTTCCCTGGGACTCGTGGGAGCACCCGTACACCGCGATGCCGGAAGAGTGGTTCCACGACCTGCTAGGTCCCGATGGACGGCCGTTTCGGGACGCCGAGACTCAAACGATTCGTCAGCTGAGCGGCCTGGCGATGCATCTCGACCCTCAGGTGCCCCGCTGAGAGCGCTGTTGTGCCGCCGCGGTCAGCGCGGATCGAGCGCACTCGCTATTGACACCGATTCCGGAAATCGGTCATCGGCTGGCGAATGCCCAGGAGGTCAGCGTGAGTCTGCGGGTTGGCATCCATGTACTGCTGCAACTGGGCACGCATATCGTCGCGGGACTGGCCCTTCAAACTGGTGAAGAAGGCGTTGACGTCCGGATGGGTGAACAGATAAACCGACGTCGCCGCGGCCACGCCCGCCGCAACCTGGGCAAGATCAGCCGCAGAGCAATTCGGTAGTGGCGCGGGCGCCGGCTCCGGTGAGTCTGCCCCCCAATCTGCAGAAGCCGAGCCGACAGTAGCGAAAAGCATTGCACCACTGACCGCGCCGGCCGCGATTCCGCGCGCAACTACTCGGGTTGTGACGCGGGCAAAAGACACCATGGAACGCTCCTTCATCAGGTATCCGAAAGACGAGCGGTTAGCCGTACCGCAAACCATATGCGGTTTCAGTGCAGCGCATGCGCTAATCAGGCGGTAAAGAATTGTGTGGCCGCTGCACAGAAATCCAACCTGCGGCCGACGCATTTCGGTGAGTGGGTGCACCGACATCGGCGACAACATCGCCCGCCATGTCCCCCGCCGCCGGCTGTTTGTGCGCCGCTGCCGGAAGGACAGCTTGTCGACTCCTCCTCCGCCACCGCCGTAGCCGCCGAGGCCCGGGGGCGGCCCACGCCGGACAGCGGCAATCGCATAACCGCGGTATGGCAGGCTATGGGTGCCCATCCACGACCGTCCACGACGTTTAAGGCCGCGGCGACGCGCCCTCAACGGAGCCGAAGATGCCTGCAAAAGCGCCGCAAACCTCGCGCCATCTGGAGGTGGAGCGCAAGTTCGACGTTGGCGAGTCCACCGTGTCACCTTCTTTCGAAGGCATCGCCGCGGTGGCTCACGTCGAGAAGTCGCCGACTCAAACGCTGGATGCGACGTACTTCGACACGCCGACGCAGGACCTGGCGCGCAACAAGATCACTCTGCGGCGCCGTACCGGTGGCTCCGACGCAGGATGGCACCTGAAGTTGCCGGCCGGAACCGACGCTCGCACCGAGGTACGTGTGCCGCTGGACGCGTCGGGTCCCGGCGGGCAGGACACGGTGCCAGACGAGTTGGTGGATGTCGTGCTGGCGATTGTCCGCGACCGCCCACTCGAACCGGTCGCGCGCATCACCACCGAACGCGAAAGCCAGGTGTTGTACGGCGCCGAGGGCGCGGCGCTGGCGGAGTTCAGCAATGACCGCGTCACCGCATGGTCGGCCCGGGCTTCCGATGGCTCCGACTCACAGCCCGCCCAGCAAGAGTGGCGCGAGTGGGAACTGGAACTCATCGAATCCAATGGCAATCCTGACACCGAGCTGTTGAAGCGGTTGAGCAATCGGTTGCTCGACGCTGGCGCCGCACCCGCCGGTCACGCCTCCAAGCTGGCACGGGTGCTCGGCACGGCGTCGCAGCCCAACGGCTTGCGGCTTGCCGAGGACCCGCTACAGCGTGCGGTAGCCGAGCAAGTCGGCGCACTGTTGGTGTGGGATCGCGCGGTGCGCGCCGACGCCCCCGATTCCGTCCACCAGATGCGGGTGACCACCCGCAAGCTCCGCAGTCTGCTGCGGGACTACCAGGATTCGTTCGGATTGCCCGACGACGGGTGGGTTCTCGATGAACTGCGCGAGCTCGCCGGCATCTTGGGCGTGGCGCGCGATGCCGAGGTGCTTGCCGAGCGATATGCACATGCATTGGACGGGCTGACACCGGATTTGGTGCGTGGTCCTGTGCGAGAACGTCTCGTCGGGGGTGCCCAGCGCCGCTACCAGACCGGGCTGCGCCGGTCATTGAGCGCCATGCGGTCGCAGCGATACTTTCGTCTGCTCGACGCCCTTGATTTCATAGCGGCCCAAACCCCGGGTAGCGCCTCGGGCGAGGAACAGACGCCGGTAACCATTGATGCCGCCTACAAGAAGGTCCGGAAGGCGGCGAAAGCCGCGAAGGCCGCCGCCCACGTTGACTTAGAGGGCCCAGCCGCCGAACACGAACGCAACGAAGCGATACACCGGATCCGCAAGCGGGCCAAGCGACTTCGCTACACTGCGGCGGCTACCGGCGCGGACAAGGTGTCCGAGCAGGGGAAGGCCATCCAGTCGCTGCTCGGTGATCACCAGGACAGCGTGGTCAGCCGGGAACATCTCAGTCACGAAGCGGAAGCCGCGTACGCCGCCGGCGAGGACGCCTTCACCTATGGTCTGCTGTACCAGCAGGAGGAGGAGTTGGCCGAAAGGTGCCGTGAGCAGCTCGACGACGCGCTGCGCAAACTCGCCAAAGCGGTGCACAAGGCGGGGCACTGATGGCTGAAGGCGGGCGAGTTGGCCTGTAAGCCGGATTCTGTTCCGCACCGCCGAGGTCTAAGCAACGGCGGTGCGGCGGCGACCATCCATCTGGACACACCGTCGCCGGGTGCCTCGAGCGGCCTACCCGCAGGCTCGGGCGAGCAACCCTCGAACGCCTGCGCGGCCGCACTTTCGGTGCGGCCTTCTTGGCCTTGCTTCGGGTGGGGTTTGCCTAGCCACCCCGGTCACCCGGGATGCTGGTGCGCTCTTACCGCACCGTTTCACCCTTACCACCGCGAGGGTGGCGGTTTGTTTTCTGTGGCACTTTCCCGCGAGTCACCTCGGATTGCCGTTAGCAATCACCCTGCTCTGTGAAGTCCGGACTTTCCTCGACTCGGCGCCGGACCTTTCGGACCGACACGAGCCGCGGCCGCCCGGCCAACTCGTCCGCGACGATCCACGGTACCCCCTGCAGGATGCTGGGGCCAGCAACTACTGCTCGACAGCCGCGGCACGGGCTCGCCCCGACGATATCTATCGTGGACTGGCAGATCGAGACACGGGAGGACGCGATGTCCCGGTGGAAAAGGCGCGTCGACTCCGGCGATTGGGACGCCATCGCTGCCGCGGTTGACGAGTACGGTGGGGCGCTACTACCGCAGCTGATCACGCCCAGCGAGGCGGCGCGGCTGCGCAAGCTCTATGCCGACGACAGCTTGTTCCGCTCGACCGTCGACATGGCGCCTAAGCGGTACGGCGCCGGGCAGTATCGCTACTTCCACGCGCCCTATCCCGAGCCGATCGAACAGCTCAAGCAGGCGCTGTATCCCAGGCTGTTGCCGATCGCCCGCGACTGGTGGGGCAAGCTGGGCCGGGACACGCCCTGGCCGGACAGCCTCGACGATTGGTTGGCAACCTGCCACGCCGCCGGCCAGACCAGGTCCACCGCGCTGATGTTGAAGTACGGCACCAACGACTGGAACGCCCTGCATCAGGATCTCTACGGGGACTTGGTCTTTCCGCTTCAGGTGGTGATCAACCTGAGCGACCCCAACACCGATTACACCGGCGGCGAATTCCTGCTCGTCGAACAGCGGCCACGGGCACAATCCCGCGGCTCTGCAACGCAATTGCCGCAGGGGTACGGGTACGTGTTCACCACGCGTGAGCGGCCGGTACGGTCGACCCGGGGTTGGTCTGCGTCACCGGTACGCCATGGTGTGTCAGTCGTTCGTTCCGGCGAACGCTATGCCATGGGGCTGATCTTTCACGACGCGGCGTGAGCCAGGGACACCGCACTGGTTCGGTGTGGTTGACCGGCCGGTGGAGGCCATCATGATTTTCGGCTCACACGGCGAATGACTGTACCTGCAAAGCTAACCGCTGGACGGATTGTGCAACCGCTTAGCATTCGCCATTGCCCAACGAGCACGTTGGTGTCAGTCTGACGAGATGACAGAAACCGAAGGGTTTGTCGATCAGGCGCTCATGGGTATCGCGGAGCCGCAACCGATGTACAAGGCGTTGCGCGAATCCAGCCCGGTGTTCCGGTCGCCGCAGGCGGTCGTTCTGAGCCGCCTGGCCGACATCGAGATGGCGCTCAAACGCACCGAGCTGTTCTCGTCGAATATGGATGCGGTCGATCTGGGTAACGTGCGGCCGCTGATCCCGCTGCAAATCGACCCGCCCGAGCATGCGAAGTACCGCCGCATCCTTGATCCGCTGTTCACTCCGCGGGAAATGGCCCGACGTGAACCAGGCGTCAGCGAGCTGGTGAACGAGATGATCGACCGCTTCGCCGATCGGGGCGAATGCGACTTCCACGCCGAGTTCGCGGTGCCCCTTCCGTGCACCGTCTTCCTGCAGCTGCTCGGCCTGCCGACCGAAGACCTCGACAAATTTCTGGAGTGGAAGGACGGCGTGATCCGCCCGGAGGGCGACTCCGGCTACGACCGCCGCCACGAGAGCTCGGCACCCGTAGCGCAACAGATCTACGCCTACTTCGAGCGCGCCATCGACGAACACATCGCCAGCCCACGCGACGACGTGCTGTCCGCGATGATCGCGGCGAACATCGCCGGGCCAGCCGTTATCGCGCGAGGAGCTGCTCGATATCTGCTTCCTGTTCCTGATCGCGGGCCTGGACACCGTCACCGACTCGCTCGACTGCTTCTTCGTGTATCTGGCACGACACCCTGACCACCGGCATCAGCTCGTCGAGCAGCCCGACATCCTGCCGCACGCGATCGAGGAGTTGTTGCGCTGGGAGACTCCGGTGCCCGGCGTCGCTCGGGTCGCCATGCAAGACGTCGAGGTGGGCGGATGCCCCATCAGCAAGGGCGAACGGGTCAGCCCGTTACTCGGCGCGGCCAACACGGACCCCGCCGAGTTCCCCGATCCCGACGTCGTGGACTTCACCCGCAACCCGAACCGGCACCGCGCGTTCGGCGGAGGTCCGCACCGCTGCCTCGGATCCCACCTGGCCCGCATGGAGCTGCGGGTGGCGTTGCGCGAATTCCACCGGCGCATCCCGGATTACGAGATCAAGCCGGGCACCCAGCTGACGTACACGGCCGCGCTGCGGTCGGTGGAATCGCTGCCGCTGACGTTTCCGGTACCCACGCCATGACCCGCGTCGCGGTCGACGCTGACCGCTGCACCGGCCACGGGCGCTGCTACACCTTGGCGCCCGACGTCTTCGATGCCGACGAAGTCGGCCACTCCATCGTGCTCGTCGAGGAAGTCTCCGGTGAACTCGAGGCGCAGGCCGTCGTCGGTGAGCAAAACTGCCCGGAGCAAGCGATCGCACTGTCTCGGTGAATGCAGTCCGCGGCACGTTACCGACCTCTCGATGTGCGGGCGGTCGAATAGGTCACGGATATGGAGTGGGCTACATGAAAGTTCCGGTATTCGCCGCCACAGGGCTGGGGACGGCATTCGCGGTCGGTATCGCGTTGGCCGGGTGCAGTGGTGACAAATCGACGGCGCCGCCGCCGTCGACGGCACGCCCGTCGGCGGATTACAGCACTTTGCTGATTAAGGCGAGCGACATCACCCAGCCCGCCGACTTCTTCACCAATGCGCCGCCGACGGGGTTCACCGCAGGAGCACCGACGACGAATCCGAACGGTAAACCCGGGGTCGCTGGCGTGTTCAAAAGCCAAGACGGTAGCCGACAGATCAGCGATACCGTCTTGATCTTGGCCGATGAGGCGGCGGCCAAGTCGGCTCTGGATGCGGCTGTGGCCGGGGCCGGGCGTTCGGTCAGCTTCCCAACTCCGCAGTCGTTTGCGGTGGGCGCTAATGGCACGCTGTTCTCGGGGTCCTCACCGGATCAATCCAAGAGCGTCACCGTCGCGATGTTTACCCAGGGTAAAGCGTTCATCACGCTCGAATTCGACGGTGCACCAAATGATCCCGTGGACGCTGATTTCGCGAACGATGTGGGGAAGAAGCAGGACGCGGCCGTCAAGGCCGGCCTTTCCCGCTGAGATGCGAGGGCACTGGCGACTTCCGTTGGTTCGCGTGGCAACAGCCGATACTGCCGGGCGACCTCACATAGATGCGGCAGCGGCAACCAGTTCCACCTGGCCATCACCCTGTCTCGCTGAAGCAAACCAGGCTGCGCGCCCCCCGACCAGCGGTCATGTCGGTAAACGCCGCCTCGACGTCGTCGATACCGATCCGCCGCGTCACCAGCGCTTCGAGGTCAAGTTGGCCCCGTTGGGCAAGCTCGGCGAGCACCGGGATATCGCGCACCGGGTCGCTGGCACCGTAGACGCTGCCCTGGATCCTCTTGCCGTCGGTCATCAACGACAGCGCAGGAAACGTCACCGCCTCCTCGATCCCGGCAGCGCCCACCAGTGTGACCCGGCCGCCCCGGCGGGTGGCGTCGTAGGCCGCGCGGATCGTGGCGGGTTTGCCCACCACCTCGATTCCGTGATCGACCCCGGCGCCGCCGGTGAGGTCGCGCACCGCGGTGGCGAGGTCGACGTCGCTCACGTCGACCGTGTCCGTCGCGCCGTTAGCCACCGCAGCGGGAAGCTGGGCGGCCACCCGGTCGGCGGCGATGATCCGCCCCGCGCCGGCAAGCCGGGCCCCTTGGATCGCGGCCAGACCCACACCGCCGCAGCCGATGACCAGCACGCTCTCGCCCGGGCGGACGGCCGCCGTGCGCACCACCGCGCCGACCCCGGTGGCGACGCCGCAACCCAGCAACGCGGCGAGGTCGAGCGGCAGCGACCGATCGACTGGCACCACCGCCGCGGCCGGTAGCAGCGTTTCTTCGGCCAGCGACCCGACACCCATTCCCGGCCACACGGGCCCGGCGACACTGTCCGCATACGGAGCGCCGTACGCGTGGTCGTAGCCGTGCACGCACAGCTGGGCCTCGCCGCGCAGGCAATGCGGGCAGCAGCGGCATGGCACGTTCCACGTCAGCACGACGTGCTGACCCGGGCTGACCGCAGTGACGTCGTCGCCCACCTCAGTGATGATCCCGGCGCCCTCATGGCCGAGCGTGGACGGGAGCAACGTCGGTATGGACCCGTCGCGCAGCGACAGATCGCTGTGGCACACGCCGCTGGCATGAAGTTGCACCCGCACCTCGTGGTTGCCGACTGGACGTAACGCGAGCTCCTCCACCGCTGTGGGCTGCCCGACCTCGCGCAGTACGACCGCCCTCATGTGACCAAAAATGTGATCGTCGTCATAGCGACTTACGATGGCGGCACGGCCGCACCGGGTCAAGGTTGCCGCGGGAAGACGGGTTCGAGACCGGTGATGACCGGATCAACGACGATGTCGCGGGGAACCCAAGCCGACCGTCTATTTGCGGACGAGCGCATGCCATGCCAGGTCGGCAATGGCCGCGCAGTAGTCGTCGTCCACGGCAGCATCAGAATAAAGAGCACGGACGTTCAGCGGCGCCAGGACGATCTGCACAGCAGCCAATGTGCTTACGCCCTCACGCAATTCGCCACGCTCTCTGGCCCGATCAACGACGGCGCGCACGACAGCGAAACGTGCCCGCCAGAACATCATTCGGGTGTCTTCGTCGTGACGCCCACGACGGTCCATGACCAATGCCCGCAGCAAAGTGCGACCCACCTCGGTATTGATCCGATCAGTCACATTGCGAGCCAATGCCAGCAGGTCTCCGCGCAACGAGCCGGTGTCCGTTGCCCAACCCAAGGTCTCGGCATCAGCGAGAGCCGCATCGACAATGAGTCGTTGACGATCGCCCCAGTAACGGTAGACCATCGCCGCATCGAGGCGGTGGCGCTCCGCCAAGGCCTCGACACTGAACCGTTCCACACCCCAGCGGGCCAACTCGTCGAGCACTGCTGGCATCACGCACGCCCGGATGTCCGCGGGAACAGCGTCCCGCGATTCATCGGGTGGTTGAGACCGCTGCATCGATGTCTCCTTGCCGTCTAAAGATAGCCCGTTTGGTTCACCAGGCGCACCGAAGACGCTCCGTCGGAATAGAACTCGGCGATGCTCAACGACGCCAGGTCAAGATGCAGCCGGTACAGGATGCCCGGCCCGGCGTCGAGCGCCAGCCGCAGCAACATCTTGATCGGCGTCACGTGTGACACCACCAGCACCGTTGTGCCTTGGTGCGCGGCGACGATCCGTTCGCGGACCCTGGTGACCCGATCAAGTACCTTGTCGAAGCTTTCACCGCCTGGTGGCGTGGTACTGGTGTCGCGCAGCCAGCGAGTGTGCAGTTCCGGGTCGCGCTCGGCGGCCTGGACGAACGTCAACCCATCCCAGGCTCCGAAATCGGTCTCGATCAAGTCGTCGTCGACGGCCACGTCCAGGCCCAGCGCCTTGGCGGCCATCATCGCGGTGTCGTAGGCCCGTTGCAGTGGGGAGGAGAACACTGCAGAGATCCCGCCGCGTTGCGCCAGATATCGCGCCGCAGCGTCGGCCTGCCGGCGCCCCACTTCGGTGAGTGCCGGGTTGCCGCGCCCCGAATAGCGGCGCTCCACCGACAGCTCGGTCTGTCCGTGTCGCAGCAGCAGCAGCCTGGTGGGCGTGCCGCGCGCGCCGGTCCAACCGGGCGCTGTCGGAGATTGCTCCGCAACGGTTTTCACGGGCTCAACAACCGGCGTCGCGGAATTCTCTGTCGGGTCATCGGCACCGGCAGCGGCGTCCATCGCCTCGTTGGCCAACCGATCGGCGTACGAGTTGCGGTCCCGCGGAATCCACGTGTAGCTGATCCGGTCGAACCGCGACGCCAGGTTTCGGGCCTGGGCGTGGAGTTCAATCAGGTCGGGGTGCTTGACTTTCCACCGCCCGGACATCTGTTCCACTATCAGCTTGGAATCCAGGAACACCGCAGCCTCGGTGGCACCCAGTTTCAGGGCATCGTCCAAACCGGCTATCAGACCCCGGTATTCGGCAACGTTGTTCGTTGCCCGGCCGATGGCCTGCTTGTTGTCCGCCAGCACGGTCGAGCGGTCCGCCGTCCACACCACGGCGCCGAAGCCGGCCGGCCCGGGGTTGCCGCGCGACCCGCCGTCGGCTTCGATAACAACTTTCACTGCTCGAATCCCTTGACCCGCAACAGGATAGCGCCACACTCCGGGCATCGCAGCACGTCGTCTTCGGCGGCGGCGGAGATGCGGGATAGTTCCCCGCGGTCGATCTCGAGCCGGCAGGCCCCGCATCGGCGTCCCAGCAATGACGCGGCCCCCGGCCCTCCCCCGGCGCGCTGTCGTTCGTAAAGGGCGGACAGGGCGGGGTCCAGTGCCGCACTCAGCGTGTCGCGTCGCGAGGAATGAAGCTGGCGGGCCTCGCTGATTTCGGCGAGTGCGGCATCGAGGGCCTGCTCGGCGCCGGCCATCTCGGCCTGCAGCGCCTCGACTGCCCCCTGCGCGGTATCCAGCTGCGTTTGCAGCTCCTCGCGGTGCTCCATCACATCCAGCAGGGAATCTTCCAGGCTGACCTGACGGCGAAGCAGGGTCTCCAGCTCGTGCTGTAGATCCGACAGTTGCTTAGCGTCCGTAGTACCCGACTGCAGCAATGACCGGTCGCGGTCTTCGCGCTGCCGCACCGCCTCGATCTCTGATTCGAATCGCGACACCTGAGCGTCCATGTCTTCTAGCGCAATTCGAATCGCGCCCAGCCGGTCAATGGCGGCGTTGTATTCGTCCTGTACCCGCTCGTAGGCCTCTTGCTCCGGCAGATGGGTGGCCCGGTGCATGATACGGGACAGCTCAGCATCCAGCTTCGACAGCTCGAATAGCGAACGTTGCTGTGCTACTTCGGCTTTCATGACTGATCACCCCCGGTCTCGTTAGCAAGATGCCCTATATTCCAAGGGTCGGTGCGAATGGTGCACACCCGCACAGGGAGCGCCGCACCGAAGCGGGACCGCAGTAAGTCGGCGGCCTGGTCACACCAGGGGAATTCACTTGCCCAATGCGCCACGTCAATCAGGGCCACATCAGACGCCCGGCGATGCTCGTCGGCCGGATGGTGACGCAGATCAGCCGTGACGTAAGCCTGCACGTCCGCGCCGGCCGCGGTAGCCAGCAGCGAGTCCCCGGCGCCGCCGCAGACGGCGACCCGCGACACCAGCATGTCGGGGTCCCCCGCCGCGCGCACTCCCCACGATGTCTGCGGCAACGCGGCGTCGACGCGGGAGACGAAGCTGCGCAAAGGTTCCGGGCGTGCCAGCGCGCCGATGCGGCCCAACCCGGCGTCGCTAGGCGGGGGCACCAACGCGAAGATATCGAACGCGGGCTCTTCGTACGGATGGGCGGCGCGCATCGCCGCCAACACAGCGGTCCGAGCCCGCGCGGGCGCGACGACCTCGAACCGGTCTTCGGCCACCCGCTCGACGGTCCCGACGCTGCCCACCGCGGGCGACGCCCCTTCATGCGGCAGGAACTGCCCGATACCGCTGACGCTCCAGCTGCAATGTGAGTAGTCGCCGATGTGGCCGGCACCGGCCTCAAACACGGCCGCCTGCACCGCTTCTGCCTTCTCGCGGGGCACATAGATGACCCACTTGTCGAGGTCGGGCGCACCCGTTAGCGGCTCGAGCACCGCTTCGACGGTGAGGCCGAGAGCGTTGGCCAGCGCGTCGGACACACCCGGTGACGCCGAATCGGCGTTGGTGTGTGCGGTGAACAGCGAACGCCCCGTTCGGATCAAGCGGTGCACCAGCGCGCCCTTCGGCGTGCTGGCCGCCACCGTGTCCACCCCGCGCAACAGCAACGGGTGATGGGCCAGCAGCAGGCCGGCCTCGGGAACGTCGTCGACGACCGCCGGCGTCGCATCGACCGCAACGGTCACCGACTCCAGCACATCGTCGGGGTCGCCGCACACCAAGCCCACCGAGTCCCACGATTGGGCAAGCCGCGGCGGGTAGGCCTCATCCAGCACCTCGATGACATCGGCCAGCTTTACGCTCACCGGTAGCTCCCGTTGTTCCCGGACGTGATTGCCTCCGAAATGGCTTGGACCAACAGCGGCCACTCCCGGCGCACCGCGGCCCGCAGGTACCGCTCATCGAGGCCGACGAACGTATCACAGCGGCGAATGGCAATGCCCCTGTCCTGCAATATCCTTCGTATCTGAACAGCATCTGGCCTGCGGAACAGCACGAACGGAGCCTGGCCGTCGACCACATCGGCACCCACCGATGCCAGACCGGCCACCATCTCGGCGCGCTCCTGGGCCAACCGCACCGCGCCGGCCGCGGCGTCGGTGACGGCCTGCGGGCTACAACAGGCCGCGATGGCCGTCAGCTGCAGTGTCCCTACCGGCCAGTGGGCACGCTGAGCGGTCAACCGCGCCAACACCTCTGGTGAGCCCAGGGCGTAGCCCACCCGCAATCCGGCCAGCGCCCAAGTCTTGGTCAGACTGCGCAGCACCAGCACATCGGGCAGCGAGTCACCGGCCAGCGATTGCGGCTCGCCGGGAATCGAATCGGCGAACGCCTCGTCGACCACCAGAATCCGTCCGGGCCGGCGCAACGCAAGGAGCTGCTCGCGGGTATGCAACACCGAGGTGGGGTTGGTCGGATTGCCCACCACGACAAGATCGGCGTCATCGGGTACGGTCGCGCCGTCCAAGGCACCGTCCAGGCCGAACGGCGGCTCGAGTACGACATGGTGCACCGGCACTCCGGCCGCGCTCAGCGCCACAGCCGGTTCGGTGAACGAGGGCGCAACGATCGCCGCCCGCGCCGGACGCAGGTTGCTCAACAGGGCGAACCCTTCTGCTGCCCCGGCCAGCGGCACCACCTCATCGCGGGCTCGGCCGTGTCGCTCGGCGACCGCGTCTTGTGCCCGGTGCACGTCCTGGACGCTCGGGTAGCGCGCCAGATCCGGCAGCCGCGCGGCCAGCCGCTGCAGCAGCCACTCCGGCGGTTGCGCGTGACGGACGTTGACGGCGAAATCCAGCATCCCCGGTGCGACGGCCTGATCACCGTGATAGCGCGCCGCCGCGGCCGGCGGGCTCAAGTTCAGACTCGCCATCCGTGAAACACTAGTGGCCGCCCTGGGCGCGTGGCAGCAACACCGTCACACCCGGCTGCGCCCATCGAGGACAATGGTGAGGTGACAGGCACAACGTCGGCCGATCGCCCGGCTTCTTCTCACGACGCTTCGCGTCGTGCATCCTGGCCACCGGCAGCGGCGCAGCTGGTGATCTTCGATCTCGACGGCACGCTTACCGACTCGGCGGAAGGGATCGTGGCCAGCTTCCTGCACGCCCTCAGCTACATCGGCGCCGCGGTGCCCGACGGCGACCTGGCCGCGCGGATCGTGGGTCCGCCGATGGACGACACCTTCCGGTCGATGGAGCTAGGCGAGGAGACCGAGGAGGCGATCGCGGCCTTTCGCGCCGAGTACGGCACCCGGGGCTGGGCGATGAATACGCTGTTCGACGGGATCGAGCCGCTGCTGGCCGATCTGCGCGCCGCCGGTGTCCGACTGGCTGTGGCCACCTCGAAGCTGGAACCGACGGCACGGCGCATCCTCGCTCACTTCGGGCTTGACCAGCATTTCGAGGTGATCGCCGGGGCAAGTCCTGAGGGCTCGCGCAAAACCAAGGTCGAGGTGCTGGCCTACGCGCTTTCCCAGCTACAGCCGCTGCCCGAGCGTGTGCTCATGGTCGGCGACCGCAGCCACGACGTGCACGGCGCGGCGGCACACGGCATCGACACCGTGGTGGTCGGCTGGGGCTACGGGCAGGCCGACTTCGCCGACGGGAACTCGGCCGCCGGGGCCACCGTCGTGACACATGCCGCGACCATCGACGAGCTGCGGAGGGTGCTGGGTGTCTGATCCGAGGCCGCTGCACATCACGTTCGTCTGTACCGGCAACATCTGCCGTTCGGCGATGGCCGAGAAGATGTTCGCCGACCAACTGCAGCGACGCGGTCTGAGTGGCGCGGTGCGGGTGACCAGCGCGGGCACCGGCAACTGGCATGTCGGCAACGCCGCCGACGCGCGGGCGGCCCACGTCCTGCGGGCCCACGGCTACCCCACCGACCACTGCGCCGCACAGGTCGACGCCGACCACCTGGCGGCCGATCTGGTGGTGGCCGTGGGCCGCAACCATGTTCGGATGTTGCGACAGCTAGGCGTCGAGGACGAACGGATACGGATGCTGCGATCATTCGACCCCCGCTCGGGTGCCCATGCCCTCGACGTCGACGACCCCTACTACGGCGACGCGCAAGACTTCGAGGAGGTTTTCGCCGTCATCGAGGCCGCATTGCCCGGCCTGCATGACTGGGTCGACGAACGACTTACGCAGAACGGGTCTGGTTGATGCGTCGCCTGGGGTTCCTGCTGCGGCCGGGCTGGATAGCGCTGGCGCTGGTGGTCATCGCCTTCACTTACCTGTGCTTTATGGTGCTCGCGCCCTGGCAGCTGGGAAAGCACAGCAGAACGTCGCGGGAGAACAGCCAAATCGAGTATTCCCTCAACACCCCACCGGTACCGCTGAAAACCTTGCTGCCACAGCAGGATTCATCGGCCCCGAATGACCAGTGGCGCCGCGTGACGGCCACCGGGCATTACCTGCCCGACGTCCAAGTGCTGGCCCGACTGCGGGTGGTCGACTCAGATCCGGCGTTCGAGGTGCTGGCACCGTTCGTCGTCGACGGCGGACCCAGCGTCTTAGTCGACCGGGGCTATGTGCGGCCCGTGCAGGGATCTCATGTCCCCCCGATCCCCCGCCCGCCCCAGGAGACGGTGACCATCACGGCACGGCTGCGCAACTCCGAGCCCACCGCCCCAGGCAAGGATCCCTTCTCCCAAGACGGGGTCCAGCAGGTGTATTCGATCAACAACGAACAGATCGCGGCGCTGACCAAAGTCCCGCTGGTCGGGTCCTATCTTCAGTTGGTCGAAGACCAACCCGGCGGACTCGGCGTGATCGGTATTCCGCACCTGGACGCCGGGCCGTTTCTGTCCTACGGCATCCAGTGGATTTCGTTCGGCATCCTCGCCCCGATCGGATTGAGCTACTTCGCCTACTCCGAGATAAAGGCCCGCCGCCAGGAGAAGCACGGCGTGGCACCCGCTGGCGAGGCAGCGCCACCGCCAGAGGCTCCGAAGACCGTCGAGGCGAAACTCGCCGACCGCTACGGCCGCCGGCGGTAACACAACAGCACGGCCAATAGCACGGCGCCTGCTTGCACCACCCACGACAGCGCCACCGTGCGGCGCAAGTCGGCCACGCCTGGCTGGCGGCCGTCGCCAAGAGTGGGCCGGATCTGCAACTCATGGTGGTACTGGGTGGGCCCGCCCAGCCGCACGCCCAGCGCCCCGGCGAAGGCCGCCTCGACGACGCCGGCGTTGGGGCTGGGATGACGGGCGGCATCACGACGCCAGGCCCGCAGCGCACCCGACGGTGATCCGCTGACGAACGGTGCGCAAATCACCACCAGTACCGCGGTCGCCCGCGCGGCGACGTAGTTGGCGGCATCATCCAATTTCGCTGCGGCCCAGCCGAATCGGAGATAGCGTGGCGAGCGGTAGCCGATCATCGAGTCCAAGGTGTTGACGGCGCGGTATGCCAGCACCGCGGGCACACCGCCCATCGCCGCGCACAGCAGCGGCGCCACCTGGGCATCGGACGTGTTCTCCGCGACCGATTCCAACGACGCACGTGTCAGGCCCGCGCCGTCCAGCCGGGCCGGATCACGCCCGCACAGCGACGGCAGCAGCCGGCGCGCAGCGTCGACGTCGCCGCGGTCCAGCAGCTGCGACATTTCCAGGCCGGTGCGCGCCAATGAAGTTCCGCCCAGTGCTACCCAGGTGGCGGCGGCGGTGGCTGCGATCGACCAGAGCCGGCCGCCGTGGTCGGCGGCCCTTTGCAGCGCCACGCCAAGCAAGCCCACGGCCCCGACCAACACGCCAACATGCACCGCGCCGGCGATCCTGCTGTCGCGGTAAGTCACTTGCTCCAATTTGGCGGCAGCTTGGCCGAATACCGCGACCGGATGACCTCGTTTCGGGTCGCCCAGCGCGACGTCAGCCAGGTAACCGGCCAGCACGCCGACGATGCGGGTCTGCGTCGCAAACACCTCGGCAGCGTCTCATACGTGGTCTACTCGATTCCATGAGGCGACATCCGCGATGAAGCGCCCCGCGAACCGGGTCGCCGACCTGCTGAACCCGGCGGCGATGTTGCTGCCCGCCGCGAACGTGATCATGCAATTGTCTTTGCCCGGCGTTGGTTATGGCGTGCTGGAGAGTCCGGTGGACAGCGGCAATGTTTACCAGCATCCGTTCAAGCGGGCCCGCACCACCGGCACCTACCTGGCGGTCGCGACCATCGGGACCGAGTCCGACCGGACGTTAATCCGCGCCGCCGTGGACGTCGCACACCGGCAGGTTCGATCGACGTCGTCAAGCCCGGTGTCCTACAACGCGTTTGACCCCAAGTTGCAGCTGTGGGTGGCCTCCTGCCTGTACCGCTATTTTGTTGACCAACACGAGTTTCTGCACGGCCCGCTGGATGACGCCACCGCCGACGCCGTCTATCGCGACGCCAGGCGGCTGGGTACCACGCTGCAGGTGCCCGAGCGCATGTGGCCGCCGGACCGGGCCGCGTTCGACGAGTACTGGAAGCGTTCACTCGACGAGCTGCGCATCGACGCTCCGGTACGAGAGCATCTGCGCGGGGTGGCTTCGGTGGCGTTTCTGCCGTGGCCGTTGCGGGCGCTGGCGGGGCCGTTCAACCTGTTTGCGACGACGGGGTTCTTGGCTCCGGAGTTTCGGGCGATGATGCAGCTGGACTGGTCGCAGAGTCAGCAGCGCCGGTTCGAGTGGCTACTGTTCGCGCTGCGGCTGGCCGACCGGTTAATTCCACACCGGACCTGGATCTTCGGTTATCGGCTTTATTTGTGGGACATGCGATCTCGCGCACGTCGGAGCCGACGGATCGTCTAGGGCTAGAGTCAGCCCTATGGCTTTCCCAGCGCTAAACCACGTCGCGGTCACGGTGCGCGACATTGAGATCAGCGGTCCGTGGTATCGCAACCTTCTCGGCACCGCCCCGATAGTCGACGAGCACACCGACGCCGGCTTTCGGCATCTGGTGTGGATACTTGATGGCCGCACGCTACTGGGCATCCATCAGCACGATCGCCGAGCCCCCGACGAGAAATTCAGCGAGCTGCGGGTCGGCCTGGACCACGTCGGCTTTGGCTGCGCCAACCGCGCCGAGCTGGAGAACTGGGTCACGCGGCTAGATGAGCTGGGCATCGAGCACGGCGGCATCGTGGACGCGCCCTATGGCTCGGGACTGAGTTTCCGCGACCCTGACGGCATCGCGTTGGAGTTCTTCGCACTGCCCGGCTGATTTTCTTGCCGCGTTTCAGCGTTGCTTTGCGAAGAATGCGCGGATGTCCTCGACGAACAGCTCCGGCTGTTCAAGTGCGGCGAAGTGTCCGCCGCGCGGCATGGTTGTCCAGTGCGTGATGTGGTAGACCGGTTCGCACCACGACCGCGGTGCGCCTAGGACCTCCCCGGGGAAAGCCGCGACGCCGGTGGGCAATTCGACACGGTCCATTTGCCCCCAGACCTTGAAGCTTTCCCAGTACAAGCGGGCTGAGGAAGCGCCGGTGCCGGTCGCCCAGTACATCATCACGTTGTCGAGAAGCTCGTCTCGGCTGAGCACGTTTTCGGGATTGCCGTCGCAATCCATCCACGCCCAGAACTTTTCGACGATCCACGCCAATTGACCCACCGGCGAATCGACCAACCCGTAGCCCAATGTTTGTGGCCGGGTGGACTGTTGCTTGGAATAGCCGGTGCCCCACTGCCGGTGATGGGCCAACGCGGCCAGGGCCTGTTGCTCTTCTGCGGTCGGGTTTTTGAGGGATTCGGGCGTGGGCCGCCCGATCGGCATGTTCAGATGGATGGCCACGCAGTGGCCGCGGTTTCGGCCTATCTGCGTGGTCACGGCCGCGCCCCAGTCGCCGCCCTGGGCGCCGTAGCGGTCGTAGCCAAGGCGCACCATGAGCGTCTCCCAGGCCTCGGCGATCTTCTCGACGCCCCACCCGGTGCGGGTGGGTTTCCCGGAGAACCCGTAGCCCGGTAGTGACGGACAGACGACGTGGAAGGCGTCCTCGGCGCGTCCGCCGTACGCCGTCGGATTGGTCAACGGCTCGATCACCTTGTGAAACTCCACGATCGAGCCCGGCCAGCCGTGGGTGATCAGCACCGGGAAGGCGTCGTCGTGCGGCGACCGTTGGTGGATGAAATGAATGTCCAGCCCGTCGATCTCGGTGATGAACTGGTCAAAGCGGTTGAGTGCGGCCTCACGCGAGCGCCAGTCGTAGTCGTTGGCCCAATAGTCGGCCAGGTCGCGGGTGTAACCCAACGGCATGCCCTGGGTCCAGTCGTCCACGCATTCGGCTTCTGGCCAGCGGGTGCGCGCTAGACGCGAATCGCAGATCTTGAAGGACATCGTCTGAAACGTCGATGCGAAACGGCCTCACGAGTTCACCATTCATCGTCATCGATGCGAGCGCGACGGCCCGGCTGCTTTGAGCTGTTCTCTCCTTGGGCTCGCTCGAGGTCACTCACCCGGCGCTCCGCATCCTGAATCAACGTGCGGACTTGATCGAGCAGTTCGCGCATATCGGCGCGCAGCACATCCACGGCGGCATACAGATCGGCTTTGGTCGCCGGCTGCTGGTCGGACGATAACGGCCCCACGGGCGGCGCTGTGTGCCGCGCACCGGCACTCCCAGAATCAGGATGCTCGTCCACCCTCCCGAGATTGCCACACGAACTTCGATGACGCCCGGTTAGGCCAATAAGCCGCCAAGTACGCCCACGCAACGGCCGCAACACCCGCCAGCGATCACCGGTGCGCCATTTAACTGCGCAAACAGTTATTCAAGCGTTGGGTGGGCGCGGACGGTATCGAACCGCCGACCGCTGGTGTGTAAAACCAGAGCTCTACCACTGAGCTACGCGCCCGTGCCCCGGGCAGGCTACACGCACGAAGGCCGAGTACCCAAAACTTTCAGGCCTCCTCAGCCCCGTAAAGCCGCTAGGGCGTCGGTCCACAGTCGCTGGTCGCGGGATTCACCGGGCTGTTTCATCTCCGCGAACCGGATGATCCCGGACCGATCGACGATGAAGGTACCGCGATTGGAGTAGCCGGCCTCGTCGTTGAACACGCCGTAGGCCTGGCTGACCTCGCCGTGCGGCCAGAAATCTGACAGCACCGGAAACGTAAACCCGCTCTCCAGAGCCCAAATCCTGTGCGTGGGCGGTGGGCCCACCGAGATAGCCAGCGCCACACCGTCGTCGTTCTCGTAATCGGGCAGGTGGTCACGCAACTGATCGAGCTCACCCTGGCAGATCCCGGTGAATGCCAGCGGGAAGAACACCAACAGGACGTTTTTGGCGCCGCGGTAGGAACTCAGGGTGACACGCTGTTGATTCTGGTCGCGCAATGTGAAGTCCGGAGCGGTGGTGCCGACGGGCAGCATCAACGCTTCCCAGTCCGCGACTTCGGCTGTACCAATCGGCTGGCGCTCCAGTCGCCGAGGTTGACCGACGAGGTCGGCATCAGGCCGGCGGTGGGAGCCGCCTCAGCGATCTCGGCCGGCAACACGTGGCCAGGCTTGCCGGTCTTGGGCGTCAGCACCCAGATCACGCCGTCTTCGGCCAGTGGACCGATCGCGTCCATCAGCGTGTCCACCAGGTCGCCGTCCCCGTCCCGCCACCACAGCAGCACCACGTCGATTACCTCGTCGGTGTCTTCATCGAGCAACTCACCGCCGCACGCTTCCTCAACCGCTGCGCGGATGTCGTCGTCGGTGTCTTCGTCCCAGCCCCATTCCTGGACAACTTGGTCTCGTTGGATGCCCAGTTTGCGAGCGTAGCTCGGGGCGTGATCCGCCGCGACCACCGTGGAGCCTCCTTAAACCATCCGCGCGCTGTGCGATGGGAATTATCGTCGCACAGCCAGAACCCGGTCTACACCCATCCCTCTTGAGGCGCCTCAGAAGGACGCCAGGCAGAGTTTCAGCGCCTTCGTCTTGGTGTCGTTGAGTTGATCGACTCGCTTGTTGAACTCCCCCGTCGCCGCGTGGGTGCCAATGGCGTTGGCCACTCCGTGGGCCGCGTCGACATAGGCGTTGAATGCGTCCTTCAGCTGCTGTGACAGCGCATCGCTGAAGCTGTTGGCAACCGAGGTGGCACTGTTGTTGAGCGCTTCTATGGCCGGGCCTTCGGTCGGGCCGGTGTTGCGGCCTGCATTGAAGGCACCGACAAAGGTGTTCACTTTGTCGATTGCTTCCTTGCTCGTGGTGGCCAGCGAGTCGCACGAGGTGCGCACCGCCCTGGTGGTCAGCGATTGTTGCCGCTGAGACTCCCGGATGCTCGACGTCGCCGACGAGGCAGACACCGACGCGGACACCGACTGCCGGTAGGCGGGGGCCACCTTCGTATCGGGCGTGGCCGTGCCGTTGGTGACGGTGGTACACCCCACGATTCCCATCAGCGCCGCCGCGATACAGCCAAGCGCCAGGGCGCCTCGTCTGGGGAACGCCCCCGCAACCGGGTGGTGCGGCCACCCCGCGTCCGTGTGAGGGACGGCACGCCATCCGATGAGCACGGCTCCTGACGTTACCGGGTGACTTTTCCAGTCGCCCCGATACGCACCGAGTTCGTGTCCGGCGGGTGAACCTCCATCAGCTACCAGACGTCGGCTACGCGCCAAGAACACCGGTGCGGCACGATAGAAGGACAGGGTGCAAAGCACCCCAAAGGCCTAAGCCCCTCCAACTACAGGAGTAGTGCGTTGACAACCGAGTTCGCGCGCCACGATCTGGCCAAAACCCCCAGCAGCGCAAGCGAACCCGACCGCGTTCGGGTGATCCGCGAAGGTGTGGCGTCCTATCTGCCCGACATCGACCCCGAAGAGACGTCGGAGTGGCTGGAGTCTTTCGACGAACTGCTGGAGCGCTCCGGGCCGTCGCGGGCGCGGTATTTGATGTTGCGGCTGCTGGAACGGGCGAGCGAGCAGCGGGTCGCCATTCCGGCGCTGACGTCAACCGACTACGTCAACACCATCCCGACCGAACTGGAACCGTGGTTCCCCGGCGACGAGGACGTCGAACGGCGCTTCCGGGCGTGGATCAGGTGGAACGCCGCCATCATGGTGCACCGCGCCCAGCGCCCGGGAGTCGGCGTGGGCGGCCACATTTCGACCTATGCCTCCTCCGCGGCCCTGTATGAGGTCGGCTTCAACCACTTCTTCCGGGGCAAATCGGATCCCGGCGGCGGGGACCAGGTATTCATCCAGGGCCACGCGTCCCCAGGGATTTACGCGCGCGCCTTCTTAGAAGGTCGATTGACCGCAGACCAGCTGGACGGTTTTCGGCAGGAGCACAGTCACCGCGGCGGCGGGTTGCCGTCCTATCCGCACCCGCGGCTGATGCCCGACTTCTGGGAATTCCCCACCGTGTCGATGGGTCTGGGTCCGCTCAACGCCATCTACCAGGCGCGGTTCAATCACTATCTGCATGACCGGGGCATCAAGGACACCTCCGACCAGCACGTGTGGTGCTTTCTGGGCGACGGTGAGATGGACGAGCCGGAGAGCCGGGGGCTGGCGTGTGTCGGGGCGCTGGAGGGGCTGGACAACCTGACCTTCGTGGTCAACTGCAACCTGCAGCGCCTCGACGGCCCGGTGCGCGGCAACGGAAAGATCATCCAGGAGCTGGAGTCGTTCTTCCGCGGTGCCGGCTGGAACGTCATCAAAGTGGTCTGGGGCCGCGAGTGGGACGCGCTGCTGCACGCCGACCGTGACGGCGCGCTGGTGAACCTGATGAACGTCACCCCCGACGGCGACTATCAAACGTATAAAGCCAATGACGGAGCCTATGTGCGCGACCACTTCTTCGGCCGTGACCCGCGCACCAAGGCGCTGGTGGAGAGCATGACCGATTCCGAGATCTGGAACCTCAAACGCGGTGGTCACGACTACCGCAAGGTGTATGCCGCCTACCGGGCCGCCGTCGACCACAAGGGCCAGCCGACGGTGATCCTGGCCAAGACCATCAAGGGCTACTCGCTGGGCGCGCACTTCCAGGGCCGCAATGCCACTCACCAGATGAAAAAGCTTGCGCTGGAAGACCTCAAGTATTTCCGGGACTCCATGCGGATTCCGATCAGCGATGC
The DNA here is from genome assembly GCA_963730415.1 of uncultured Actinomycetota bacterium. GTDB lineage: Bacteria > Actinomycetota > Actinomycetes > Mycobacteriales > Mycobacteriaceae > Mycobacterium. The sequence goes on from CAVSSC010000043.1 coordinate 684,647, forward strand.
CCAGCTGGAAGAGGATCCCTATCTCCCGCCCTACTACCACCCCGGTTCCGACGCCCCGGAGATCCGGTACATGCTCGACCGCCGGCGCACCCTCGGGGGCTTTCTGCCCGAGCGCCGGACCAAGACCAAGGCGCTGAAGCTTCCCGGCCGCGACATCTACCTCCCGCTGAAGAAGGGATCGGGAAACCAGGAGGTCGCCACCACCATGGCGACGGTACGCACCTTCAAAGAAGTGTTGCGGGACAAGGAAATTGGTCCGCGGATCGTGCCGATCATTCCCGACGAAGCGCGCACGTTCGGCATGGACTCGTGGTTCCCGTCGTTGAAGATCTACAACCGCCTTGGCCAGCTGTACACCGCCGTCGACGCCGAACTGATGCTGGCCTACAAGGAAAGCGAAATCGGTCAGATCCTGCACGAGGGCATCAACGAAGCCGGGTCGGTGGGCTCTTTCATCGCGGCCGGCACGTCGTATGCGACGCACAACGAGCCGATGATCCCGATCTACATCTGCTATTCGATGTTCGGCTTCCAGCGCACCGGTGACGACCTGTGGGCCGCCGCCGACCAGATGACGCGCGGCTTTCTGCTCGGGGCCACCGCGGGCCGCACCACGCTGACCGGCGAGGGCCTGCAACACGCCGACGGCCACTCCCTGCTGCTGGCCAGCACCAATCCGGCGGTGGTCGCCTACGACCCGGCGTTCGCCTACGAAATCGCCTACATCGTAGAAAGCGGACTGGCACGGATGTTCGGGGACAATCCCGAGGACGTGTACTTCTACATCACCATCTACAACGAGCCGTACGCGCAGCCACCCGAGCCGGACAACTTCGATCCCGAGGGCCTGCTGCGCGGCATCTACCGCTACCACACCGCCACCGAACAGCGCGCCAACAAGGCGCAGATCCTGGCCTCCGGGGTGGCGATGCCGTCCGCGCTGAAGGCGGCGGAGATGCTGGCCGCCGAGTGGGATGTCGCCGCCGACGTATGGTCGGTGACCAGCTGGGGCGAATTGAATCGCGACGGCGTATCCGTCGAGAAGGCGAAGCTGCGCCACCCCGACCGGCCGGCCGGTGTCGCTTATGTGACCCAGGCCCTCTCGAACGCAAGCGGGCCGGTGATCGCGGTATCGGACTGGATGCGCGCCGTCCCCGAGCAGATCCGGCCGTGGGTGCCGGGCACCTTCGTCACCCTGGGCACTGACGGTTTCGGCTTTTCCGACACCCGGCCCGCCGCGCGGCGCTTCTTCAATACTGACGCCGAGTCGCAGGTGGTCGCGGTGCTGGAGGCGCTGGCCCGCGACGGCGAAATCGACCCCTCGGTGCCGATCGCAGCGGCGCGTCAGTACAAGATCGACGACGTGCAGGCCGCCCCGGAGCAGACATCTGATCCCGGTCCCGGGGCATAGCCGCCCAACACAGGCGACGCAAGACACCCCTAAGACCCGAACGTCGCTTTGGGGAAAACTTCCAGAAAACTCGCGTAGCTTTTAGGGGTGAATGACAACCCCTTCGCTGGTCCGTTTGCCAAGCAGCCAAGGTCGCCGCTCGAACTACTGGACACGGTCCCGGAATCCCTGCTGCGCCGGTTGAAGCAGTACTCCGGCAGGCTGGCCACTGAAGCGGTCTCGGTCATGCAGGAGCGGTTGCCGTTCTTCGCCGACCTGGAAGCGTCCCAGCGGGCCAGCGTGGCGTTGGTGGTGCAGACGGCTGTGGTGAACTTCGTCGAGTGGATGCACGACCCGCACAGCAACGTCAGCTACACCGCGCAGGCCTTCGAAATGGTGCCCCAGGACCTCGCCCGTCGTATCGCGTTGCGCCACAGTGTGGACATGGTGCGGGTCACCATGGAGTTCTTCGAGGAAGTGGTGCCGCTACTGGCTCGCTCCGAAGAGCAGTTGACCGCCCTGACGGTGGGCATTTTGAAGTACAGCCGCGACCTGGCGTTCACCGCCGCCTCGGCCTACGCGAACGCGGCCGAAGCACGAGGTACCTGGGACAGCCGGATGGAGGCCAGCGTCGTCGACGCGGTAGTCCGCGGAGACACCGGCCCCGAGCTGCTGTCCCGCGCGGCGGCGCTGAACTGGGACACCACCGCGCCGGCGACCGTTGTGGTCGGCATCCCGGCGCCCGGCCGCGACGGGTCAACCGGCCCGGGCGACAGTGAACGGGCTAGTCAGCACGTCCGCGATAGCGCCGCTCACCACGGCCGCGCGGCTCTCACCGATGTGCACGGCACCTGGCTGGTCGCGATCGTGTCCGGCCAGTTGTCGCCGACCGACAAGTTTCTGGGGGACTTGCTGCGTGCGTTTTCCGACGGCCCCGTGGTCATCGGACCCACGGCGCCCATGCTGACCGCGGCCTACCACAGCGCCAGCGAGGCGATATCCGGGATGAACGCCGTCGCCGGCTGGCGTGGAGCGCCACGGCCTGTGCTGGCACGAGAACTCCTGCCCGAACGCGCCCTCATGGGGGATGCGTCGGCGATCGTGGCGTTACACACCGACGTCATGGGGCCGTTGGCTGACGCGGGACCTACGCTGATCGAGACACTCGACGCGTATTTAGATTGTGGCGGCGCAATTGAAGCTTGTGCCAGAAAGTTGTTCGTTCATCCAAACACCGTGCGATACCGGCTCAAGCGCATCACCGACTTCACCGGCCGCGATCCCACGCAGCCGCGCGATGCATATGTGCTGCGAGTGGCGGCGACCGTCGGCCAGCTCAACTACCCCACTCCTCCCTCTAGCGTCGGCAACAACGCCATGACCCCGGTTCCGCTGCCGGTCAAGGGGGCTGTCGCCGTCCAATCCGGGCCGTAGTGACCCAGGCCACAGGTCGCGGGACGATATCAAACATGTAGCTTACGGAGCTGTTTTGTAGGGTGTACACAAAAACCTAAGACGAGGTTCATAATCTGTTACACCCGCCAAAACCGTTTCCACAGTGTTCTCTTAAACACGTGATTGCATTGCTCGCGCCCGGACAGGGTTCGCAGACCGAGGGGATGCTCTCGCCGTGGCTTGACCTGCCGGGCGCCGCGGACCAGCTCGACATTTGGTCGAAGGCCAGCGGCCTCGATCTTGTCCGGCTGGGCACCACCGCGTCGACCGAAGAGATCACCGACACCGCGGTCACTCAGCCCCTGGTCGTCGCGGCCACCCTGCTCGCACATCAGGAGCTGGCAAAGCGCGACCTGCTCAACGGCCCAGAGCTCGGCCAAGAACTAATTGTGGCTGGTCACTCCGTCGGCGAAATCGCGGCCTACGCGATCGCCGGTGTGATGGCTGCCGACGACGCCGTCGCGCTGGCCGCCACCCGCGGCGCCGAAATGGCCAAGGCGTGCGCCATCGAGCCGACCGGCATGTCCGCGGTGCTCGGCGGTGAGGAGGCCGACGTGCTGAGCCGGCTCGAGCAGCTCGACCTGTTCCCCGCCAACCGCAACGGTGCCGGGCAGATTGTCGCCGCCGGCCCGCTGACCGCGTTGGAAAAGCTCGCCGAAGACCCACCGGCCAAGGCCCGGGTGCGTACACTGGGTGTGGCCGGAGCGTTCCACACCAAATACATGGCTCCGGCTCTCGACCGCTACGCCGCAGCCGCGGCCGCCATCGCGACCGCCGAGCCGACCGCTATGCTGCTGTCGAACCGCGATGGAAAGCCCGTCACCTCCGCGGCCGCGGCGATGGACGCGCTGGTCGCTCAGCTGACCCAGCCGGTGCGCTGGGACCTGTGCACGGCGACACTGCGTGAACAGAAAGTCACGGCGGTCGTGGAGTTCCCCCCTGCGGGCGCTCTCACCGGTATCGCCAAACGCGAACTTCGGGGAGTTACGGCCCGTGCCGTCAAGTCACCCGCAGATCTGGACGAGTTGGCGAACCTATAACTGCCAGCTTTTGCCAGAACAACCACAATTGCACGTCAATCCGATTTGCACACAACACATTACGAAGGGAAATAGGCCGTGGCCGTCAGTCAAGAAGAAATCATCGCCGGTATCGCCGAGATCATCGAAGAGGTAACCGGTATCGAGCCGTCCGAGGTCACCCCGGAGAAGTCGTTCGTCGACGACCTGGACATCGACTCGCTGTCGATGGTCGAGATCGCCGTGCAGACCGAGGACAAGTACGGCGTCAAGATCCCCGACGAGGACCTCGCCGGTCTGCGTACCGTCGGTGACGTTGTCTCCTACATCCAGAAGCTCGAGGAAGAGAACCCCGAGGCTGCCGAGGCGCTGCGCGCCAAGCTCGTGACGGAGAACCCCGAGGCTGCTGCCAACGTCCAGGCAAGGCTGGAAGCGGAAAGCAAGTGACCAAGCCTTCCACTGCTAATGGCGGTTACCCCAGCGTTGTGGTGACCGCCGTCACGGCGACGACGTCGGTCGCGCCGGACATCGAGAGCACGTGGAAGGGTTTGTTGGCCGGTGAAAGCGGCATCCGCGTCCTCGAAGACGAGTTCGTCACCAAGTGGGATCTGCCCGTCAAGATCGGTGGCCACCTCAAGGAGCCCGTCGACAACCACATGGGCAGGCTGGACATGCGGCGCATGTCATATGTCCAGCGAATGGCCAAATTGCTCAGCGGTCAGCTGTGGGAGACCGCCGGCAACCCCGAGCTCGATCCGGACCGGTTTTCGGTCGTGGTCGGCACCGGTCTGGGTGGCGCCGAAAGGATCGTGGAGAGCTACGACCTGATGAACGAGGGCGGCCCCCGCAAGGTGTCGCCGCTCGCCGTTCAGATGATCATGCCCAACGGCGCCGCGGCGACCGTCGGGCTGCAGCTCGGCGCCCGCGCCGGGGTGATCACCCCGGTCTCGGCTTGTTCGTCGGGTTCGGAAGCGATCGCCCACGCCTGGCGTCAGATTGTCATGGGTGACGCCGACGTCGCCGTTTGCGGCGGAGTCGAGGGCCCCATCGAAGCGCTGCCCATCGCGGCGTTCTCCATGATGCGGGCCATGTCGACCCGCAACGATGAGCCCGAGCGCGCATCGAGGCCGTTCGACAAGGACCGTGACGGCTTCGTGTTCGGCGAGGCCGGGGCGCTGATGCTCATCGAGACCGAGGAGCACGCCAAGGCCCGCGGCGCCAAGCCGCTGGCCCGTTTGATGGGTGCCGGCATCACCTCGGACGCGTTCCACATGGTGGCGCCGGACCCCAACGGCGTGCGCGCCGGTCGGGCAATGACGCGGTCGCTCGAGTTGGCGGGGTTGTCCCCCAAGGACATCGACCACGTCAACGCACACGGGACGGCGACACCGATCGGCGACAGCGCTGAGGCCAACGCCATCCGGGTCGCCGGTTGCGAACAGGCCGCGCTGTATGCGCCAAAGTCGGCGCTGGGCCACTCCATCGGCGCGGTCGGGGCGCTTGAGTCGGTGCTCACGGTGCTGACCCTGCGAGATGGTGTCATCCCGCCCACACTGAACTACGAAACCCCTGATCCCGAGATCGACCTGGACGTTGTCGCGGGCGAACCTCGCTACGGCGAATACCGTTACGCAATCAACAACTCGTTCGGATTCGGCGGCCACAACGTGGCGCTCGCCTTCGGGCGCTACTGAGCACGGAAGGAACGTTCGCAAGACCCATGACGGAGCTGGTTACCGGGAAAGCCTTTCCCAATGTGGTCGTCACCGGCATTGCCATGACGACTGCACTGGCAACCGACGCGGAGACCACGTGGAAGTTGTTGCTCGACTGCCAAAGTGGGATCCGTACGCTCGACGACCCGTTCGTCGAGGAGTTCGACCTGCCGGTCCGCATCGGGGGGCATCTGCTGGAGGAGTTCGACAGCCAGCTGACGCGGGTCGAACTGCGTCGGACGGCATACCTGCAGAGGATGTCCACCATTATCGGCCGGCGGGTATGGGAGAACGCCGGATCGCCGGAGGTCGACACCAACCGGTTGGCGGTGTCCATCGGCACCGGGCTGGGCTCGGCCGAAGAGCTCGTCTTTGGGTACGACGAAATGCGCGCGCGCGGCTTCAGGGCGATCTCCCCACTGGCCGTGCAGAAGTACATGCCCAACGGCGCCGCCGCGGCCGTCGGGCTGGAACGCCACGCCAAGGCTGGCGTAATGACGCCGGTATCAGCGTGTGCGTCCGGTTCGGAGGGCATCGCCCGTGCGTGGCAGCAGATCGTGCTCGGTGAGGCCGACATCGCGATCTGCGGTGGCGTGGAAACAAGGATCGAGGCGGTGCCCATCGCAGGGTTCGCCAATATGCGCATCGTGATGTCGACCAACAACGACGACCCCGCCGGTGCCTGTCGCCCCTTCGACAAGGACCGCGACGGTTTCGTGTTCGGCGAAGCCGGTGCGCTCATGGTGATCGAGACCGAGGAGCACGCGAAAGCTCGTGGCGCCAACATCCTGGCCCGGATCATGGGGGCCAGCGTTACCTCGGACGGCTTCCACATGGTGGCACCGGACCCCAACGGCGAACGCGCCGGGCATGCGATGACCCGCGCGATCCAGCTCGCGGGCCTGACTCCGGGCGACATCGACCACGTCAACGCCCATGCCACGGGGACGCAGGTCGGTGACGTCGCCGAGGGCAAGGCCATCAACAACGCGCTGGGCAGCAACAAGCCGGCGGTGTACGCGCCCAAATCCGCCCTGGGCCACTCGGTCGGCGCGGTCGGTGCGGTGGAGTCGATCCTGACCGTGCTCGCGCTGCGGGATCAGGTCGTTCCGCCAACACTGAATCTGGTGAACCTCGATCCAGAGATCGACTTGGACGTGGTGGCGGGCAAGCCGCGGCCGGGCAACTACCAGTACGCGATCAACAACTCGTTCGGATTCGGCGGCCACAACGTGGCAATCGCCTTTGGGCGTTACTAAAACCTGAGCATCACCAGAACAACAGGAGACCTGCGATGACAATCACGGCCCCCGAGGCGGTCGGCGAGTCGCTCGACCCCCGCGACCCGCTGTTGCGTCTGAGCAATTTCTTCGACGACGGCAGCGTGGAGCTGCTGCACGAGCGTGACCGCTCGGGTGTGCTTTCCGCCGCGGGCACCGTGAACGGTATGCGCACCATCGCCTTCTGCACGGACGGGACCGTGATGGGCGGTGCCATGGGCACCGAAGGCTGCGCGCACATCGTCAACGCCTACGACACCGCCATCGAGGAGCAGAGCCCGATCGTGGGCATCTGGCACTCGGGTGGGGCCCGGTTGGCCGAAGGTGTCCGGGCGCTGCACGCGGTCGGGACGGTGTTCGAGGCCATGATTCGCGCGTCCGGCTACATTCCGCAGATCTCGGTGGTCGTCGGTTTCGCTGCCGGCGGCGCCGCCTACGGACCGGCGCTGACCGACGTCATCGTGATGGCGCCGGAAAGCCGGATATTCGTCACCGGACCCGACGTGGTGCGCAGCGTTACCGGCGAGGACGTGGACATGGCCTCGCTCGGCGGCCCGGAGACCCACCACAAGAAGTCCGGGGTGTGCCACATCGTCGCCGACGACGAGCTCGACGCCTACGAGCGCGGCCGCCGCATTGGTCGGATTGTTCTGTCAGCAGGGGCATTTCGACCGCAGTAAGGCCGAGGCCGGTGATACTGACATCCACGCGCTGCTGCCCGAATCTGCTCGGCGGGCCTACGACGTGCGTCCGATCGTGACCGCAATCCTCGACGAGGAGACCCCGTTCGACGAGTTCCAGGCCAATTGGGCGCCGTCAATGGTGGTCGGGCTGGGCCGGCTGTCCGGCCGCACCGTCGGCGTACTGGCCAACAACCCGCTGCGACTGGGCGGCTGCCTGAACTCCGAGAGTGCCGAGAAGGCAGCGCGTTTCGTGCGGCTCTGCGACGCGTTCGGGATCCCGCTGGTTGTGGTTGTCGATGTCCCGGGCTATCTGCCGGGTGTTGACCAGGAGTGGGGCGGCGTGGTGCGCCGCGGTGCCAAACTGCTGCACGCGTTCGGCGAGTGCACCGTTCCGCGCGTCACGCTGGTCACCCGAAAGACCTACGGCGGGGCCTACATTGCGATGAACTCCCGCTCGTTGAACGCGACCAAGGTGTTCGCCTGGCCAGACGCCGAGGTTGCGGTGATGGGTGCCAAGGCCGCCGTCGGCATCCTGCACAAGAAGAAGCTGGCCGCCGCGCCGGACCACGAACGCGAAGCGCTGCACGACGAATTGGCTGCCGAGCACGAGCGGATCGCCGGCGGTGTGGACAGCGCCATCGACATCGGCGTGGTCGACGAGAAGATCGACCCGGCGCACACCCGCAGCAGGCTCACCGAAGCGCTGGCCCAAGCGCCGGCACGCCGCGGCCGCCACAAGAACATCCCGCTGTAAGCACCTTTCTAGGGCAGCGGGGAACGCCCTGGGACACCCCCCGCTTACGTCGCGAGCCGATCGGCCAGGATCGCCGAAAGCGCTTGGCGCAGTTCACTTTCAGGGTCAGCGGGAAGCTCGGCGGCCCGCCAGCCGATGAAATCGTCCGGACGGACGAGAAGCGCGCCTTCCTGCGCGAGCCCAGTAGCTGCCGCCCATGCGTCGTCGCCGATGCAATGCATGGTGATCGGGATCCCGAGAGTGGCCGACGCCGAACTCACGGCGGCGCGCCAGCGTTCGTCGCCGGTGAGCACGGTGAACCCGGGACCCAGCAGGTCGAGCGTCGAAACGCGTTCGCCGCCTTGCTTTATCCACACGTGCGGAACCCGGGTGCCGGGTTGAGCGCGCAACTCCTCCACGAGCTGCACCGCGTCCGGGTCCACCGGAGGCTCGCTGGCCATAACGGCCGCCGAGCGGTACCGGTATCCGATGAGCAGGTTGAACATCGAGCACTCTTCTTCGGCTGGCAATTGCGGCCGGTCGTCGCCCAACGGGAGTAAGGCAACCGTCGGGCCGGTGAGCGACTGGCGGGCGGCAAATCGCCCCACCGGGTGACGCTCGGCGTGATAGGTGGCAAGCAGTTCCGGCCCGGCCGCTCCCTTCAGGACGGCAGCCAGCTTCCAGGCCAGGTTGTGCGCACTCTGGATGGCGGTGTTGGCTCCCCCAGCCTTGAACGGCGGCATGGTGTGCGCCGAATCACCGACGAGAAAGACTCGCCCACAACGGAATTGGTCGGCGACCTGTTCGTAAGGTTGCCAAGCCGCGACTTCGATGATGTCGATGTCGATCTGCTCGCCGATCGCCTTGGTGAGCACCTCACGGCAACGTTGCGGTGTGAACTGTTCTGCTGTCTCGCCTTTGCGGGGGAAATAAGTGGTGATGAACATCCCCAGGTCGTCTTCGACCACCAGGAATATGCCATCCACCTCAGCGTTTTTGACTTGCACGGCGTCGCCATCGCGCAATTGCGAGACGAATTTCGTCCAGGGAGCCCGGAAGTAGATGAAGACGACAAAAATTGGCAGCGCGCCGTAGCCCGACGTGCTGATGCGTAGCGAGTTACGAATCGGGCTGTGCACACCATCGCCGGCAACGAGATAGTCGGCGCGCGACGGTCTCGGTCTCTCCCGAGTCCCGGTTGCGCAGCACCGCGGTGACACCTGCCTCGTCCATCTCGAGCGAGGAAAGTTCCGTCCCGTAGCGCACTTCATTGCCGCGTCGGCGCGTTTCGGTGAGCAGAATCGGCTCGAGCCTGCTCTGCGGGCAGTACTGTGCCGCAGGCTCGGGACTGAGCTTGTCCATGCCGGCGAAGATTGCGTCGACGTCTATAGCCAGTTGTTCGTCTGTGCTGTTCAGCGCCGGCTTGACGACCATGGCTGAAACATGCTCGGCGACCTTGTGCACCTCGTCGCTCAAGCCAAGGCCGCGCAGGATTTCCAAGCTGCGGAAACTCAGATTGCGGGCTTTCGGGTAGATGAAGATTTCCCGCCGCTTTTCGACCAGAAGCGAGCGGATCCCATGTTTGGCGAGCAGCGCCGATGTGGCCAGCCCGCCGGCACCAGCGCCGACGATGAGCACAGGAACACGCGTAGTCATCCTTCATCCCCTCCGAACGCACCGGCCTGAGCCAACAGTAGTCAGATAATGATAGCTCATGTCATTAGACATTCACTATCAAATCCTCACTGGTGGCCGGAAGGTGCTCGTCTCGCTGCGGCGTGGGGGAAGATTAGTGCGTGAATCTCTCGGCGACGGCGATGATGGACGTCGCGTTCGAAGAAGCGCAGGCCGGGCTCGCGGAGGGCGGTATCCCGATCGGGGCCGCGCTGTTCACCACGGACGGTGTGCTGCTCGGGCGTGGCCGCAATCGCCGTGTGCAACAAGGGGATCCCTCGTTGCATGCCGAGGTCGACGCGTTTCGTGCCGCCGGCAGACAGCTCGACTATCGATCCACGGTCATGGTGACGACGCTCTCGCCGTGCTGGTACTGCAGCGGCCTGGTGCGCCAGTTCAACATCGGTTCGCTGCTGGTCGGCGAATCCCGAACCTTGAGCGGCGGGCACGAATGGCTGGCTGAACACGGGGTCACGGTCACGGTGCTCGATGACCGGCGCTGCGCGGCGATGATGTCAGCCTTCATCGCCGAACATCCCGACTTGTGGCATGAGGATATCGGGGTGGCGCCCTAGCCAGCACCAAGCGGACGGCCTGCTAGCCAAGGCGCGCCAAGAACTCCTCCGCCACGGAAACAACCCGCACGCGATCTGACTCCACCAGGCCAATGCGGGTCCGCCGATCGAGGATGTCGCAGACATCCAGCGCGCCCTCATGGGTTATCGCGTATTCGAATTCCGCTCTGGTGACATCGATGCCCTCGGCGACCGGCTCGGTCGGGCGCTCGCAGGTGGCGGTGGCGACGACGTTGGACGCCTCGGCGCCGTAACGCTGCACCAGCGACACCGGCAACCCAGCGCCCGGCCCCGCGGCCGGCCCGGGGTTGGCGGGCGCTCCGATCAGCGGCAGATTGTGGGTCCGGCACTTTGCGGCATGCAGCTGCCGCAGGCTGATGGCGCGATCCAGGACGTCTTGTGCCATATAGCGGTATTCGGTCAGCTTGCCGCCGATCACGCTGATAACCCCGGACGCCGATTCAACGACGGCGTGTTCGCGCGAGACGTCGGCGGTGCGGCCTTCGCCGGTGTCGATCAGCGGCCGAAGTCCGGCGTAGGCGCCGATCACGTCAGCAGTGCCGAGCGCGGTCCCTAACGCGGTGTTCACCGTGTCCAGCAGGAACGTGATCTCCTCCGCGGACGGTTCGGGCACGTCGGGAATCGGACCGGGAGCAGCTTCGTCGGTCAGCCCCAGGTAGACCCGGCCTAGTTGCTCGGGCATGGCGAACACGAACCGGTTGAGCTCACCGGGAATCGGAATAGTCAGCGCCGCAGTCGGATTGCCGAAAGCAGCGGCATCGAAGACCAGATGGGTCCCGCGGCTGGGCCGCAACCGCAACGAACCGTCAATCTCGGCCGCCCACACCCCGGCCGCGTTGATGACCGCACCGGCCGAAACATCGAACGACTGTCCCGTGCGCTGATCGGTCAACCGCACCGAGGTGCCGGTGGCCTCCGATGCCGCCACGTAGGTGAGGATCCGGGCGCCGTGCTGCGCCGCGGTGCGCGCGACCGCGGTGACCAGTCGGGCGTCATCGATCAATTGCCCGTCGTAGGCCAACAAGCCCCCGTCCAAGCCGTCACGCCGAACGGTAGGCGCCATCTCCACGACGCGCTGCGCTGGAACCCGGCGCGACCGCGGCAGGGTCGACGACGACGTGCCCGCAAGCATCCGTAACGCGTCGCCGGCCAGGAATCCGGCGCGCACCAATGCGCGCTGGCCGCGACCCATCGACGGCAGCAGCGGAACCAGTTGCGGCATCGCATGAACGAGATGAGGGGCGTTGCGGGTCATCAAGGTTCCGCGTTCGATGGCGCTGCGCCGGGCGATTCCTACGTTGCCGCTCGCCAGGTAGCGCAGACCGCCATGGACCAGTTTGGAACTCCAGCGGCTGGTGCCGAAGGCCAAATCGTGTTTTTCCACCAGCGCCACCCGCAGCCCTCGCGACGCGGCATCCAATGCGATCCCGGCGCCGGTGATGCCGCCACCGATCACGACGACGTCCAACGGCTCGCCCTCGGCGAGTGCCATCAGGTCGGCCGCGCGGCGTGCGGCGTTGAGAGCGGTGGGGTCGGGTATCAGGACAGGTAGCCGTTCAGCGAGTAGGCGAGTTCGGTGGCCAGTGCGTCGGCGTCAAGAATCGGTTCGACGATCTGCGCCGACTGAATGGTCGACTGGGCGATCAGCAACACCATGGTGGCCATCTGGACGGGGTCGCCGGCGCGGACGCTGCCGTTGCGCTGGGCGACTCGCAGCCGGGCGGCAAGGGCGTCGATCAACATGTGCTGGCTGGTCCCGAGGCGTTCGGTGATGTAGATCGGCGCGAGCTCCGAGTGCAGCACCGACATGACCAGTTGGTCCCGGCGCAGCAGATCGGCCACTGTAACTATCTGCCGCACAAGCGATTCCCGATCATCCCCAAGCAACGGCGCGTCGCGCGTCACGTCGGTGATGTGCCGGGTCAAAAGCGCCGCCACGATCGACCGGGTGTCCGGCCAGCGCCGGTACACCGTCGGCCTGCTGACACCGGCGCGTCGTGCTATTTCGGCGAGGGTTACCCGGTCTACGCCGAAATCGACCACACAGCTGGCTGCCGCCGCAAGGATCCGCTCGCCGGTATCCGACTGTGCGTTACTGATTGACAGCATGTGTAATACTGTAACGCATGACGCACCCCGAGGATCTCCTCCCGCCGATGAAATGGAACGCGTGGGGTGATCCCGCCGCAGCCAAGCCGCTTTCCGATGGGATCCGGTCGTTGTTGAAGCAGGCCGTGGGCGTGGAGGATTCCGGTGAGGCCGAACTCGTACCCGACCAAGTGCAGCTGCGCCCGTCGGCGTTGTCGCAGGCGGATCAGGACGCGCTGGTCGGGATCGTCGGCGCCGCGTACTGCCGCACGGCCGACCTCGATCGGTTGCTGCACGCCGGCGGCAAGTCCACCATCGACCTGCTGCGTCGCAAGGACTCCTGCGAGCAGGATGCGCCCGACGCCGTGTTGCTCCCCGGCGACGACGACGCCGTTGCCGCGATCCTGCGCTATTGCTCCGAGCACCGCATCGCCGTCATTCCGTTCGGCGGCGGCACCAACGTGGTTGGCGCGCTCGATCCCACCCGCGCAGCGTTCGGCGCCGTCGTTTCCCTTGATCTGCGCCGCTTCGATCAGCTGATATCCCTCGACGAAGTATCCGGACAGGCCGTTTTCGGTGCCGGCGTCACAGGCCCGGACGCGGAACGTTTGCTTGGCGCACAAGGCTTTTCGCTCGGGCATTTCCCGCAGAGCTTTGAGTACGCCACGATCGGAGGCTTTGCTGCGACCCGATCGTCTGGGCAGGACTCGGCGGGCTACGGCCGGTTCAACGACATGGTGCGCGGGCTACGCGTAGTCACTCCGGTGGGCACGATGGACCTGGGCCGCGCACCGGAATCCGCCGCGGGCCCCGACCTGCGCCAGCTGATGATCGGCTCGGAGGGCACCTTCGGCGTCATCACCCAAGTGCGGCTTCGTGTACACCGGGCCCCGGAAGCCGTCCGCTACGAGGCCTGGTCATTCCCCGACTTCCAGACCGGGGCCACGGCCCTGCGCGCTGTCACGCAAAATGCCACCGGTCCCACCGTCATTCGGCTCTCCGACGAGGCTGAGACCGGAGTCAATCTCGCCACCACCGAGGCGATCGGCGAAACTCACATCACCGGCGGCTGCCTGGGCATCACCGTGTTCGAGGGCACCAAGGAGCACGTCGAGAGCCGGCATGCCGAAACCAGTGCACTGCTGGCGGCACAAGGTGGAACGTCGCTGGGCGAAGGACCGGCGCAGGCCTGGGAGCGAGGCCGGTTCGGCGCGCCGTATCTGCGCGACTCGCTGCTGTCGGCGGGCGCGCTCTGCGAGACGCTCGAGACCGCCACCGACTGGTCCAACATTCCCGCGCTCAAAGCCGCTGTCACCGAAGCGCTAACCAACGCATTGGCCAAGACCGGCACACCGGCGCTGGTGATGTGCCACATTTCGCACGTCTACCCCACCGGTGCTTCGTTGTACTTCACCGTCGTCGCCGGGCAGCGGGGCAATCCGATCGAGCAATGGAAGACCGCCAAGAAGGCCGCGTCGGACGCGATCATGGCCACCGGCGGAACGATCACCCACCACCATGCGGTCGGTGCCGACCACCGGCCGTGGATGCGCGACGAGGTAGGCGAGCTGGGTGTTCAAGTGTTGCGCGCGGTCAAGGCGACACTGGATCCGGCCGGAATTCTCAACCCCGGCAAGCTGATTCCATGACCGCGGATCGCCCCGTCGCCGGGCAGCTGCGCCGGCGCGAAATCACCAAAGTGATCGCACTGACCAATCCCGTCTCGGGGCACGGCGCCGCGATACATGCCGCGCAGCTCGCGATCGCCCGGCTGCACCACCGGGGTGTGGAGGTCGTCGAAATCATCGGCGACGACGCGCAAGACGCACGGTATCTGGTCAGCGCGGCACTCGAGAAGGGCGCCGACGCGGTGATGGTGACCGGAGGTGACGGCGTCTTCTCCAATGCGTTGCAAGTGCTGGCGGGCACCGACGTTCCGGTGGGAATCGTCCCGGCGGGAACCGGTAACGACCACGCTCGTGAATTCGGTGTCCCCACAAAAGATCCCGAAGCCGCCGCGGACATCATCGTCGACGGCTGGACGGAAACCATTGACCTGGGCCGGATTCAGTGCGGCAATGGCCGCAAAAAGTGGGACAAGTGGTTCGGCACCGTGGCGGCCACCGGCTTCGATTCCCTGGTGACCGATCGCGCCAACCGGATGAGCTGGCCGCATGGGCGGTTGCGGTATTACATCGCGATGCTCGCCGAATTGTCACAGCTGCGGCTCTTGCCGTTCCGCATGGTGCTCGACGGAACCCAAGAGATCGACGCCGACATCACGCTTGCGGCCTTCGGCAATACCCGCAGCTATGGCGGTGGGATGCTGATCTGTCCCAATGCCGATCACGCCGATGGTCTGCTCGACATCACCATGGTGCACGAGGCATCCCGGACCAAGCTGGTCCGCCTGTTCCCGACCGTGATGAAGGGCACCCATATCAACCTCGACGAGGTGAGCACGGCACGCGCCAAATCTATTCACGTCGAGTGCCCCGGTATCAACGTCTACGCCGACGGCGACTTCGCGTGCCCGCTACCCGCCGAGATTTCCGCGGTGCCCGCGGCCCTGCAGATTCTTCGTCCGTCCCGGCCCTGAAACTTGATCGCGATCGTGTAACGACAAGAGCAACAAAAGCGACATCTTGGCATACCTGCATGCTGGCAGGGTCGTGCCCCCCGTGGGAGGGAAGATGTCGGCACACCGCAAGACCGCTCTTGCCATGTTGGCGGCTGCGTCGGTCGGCGGCCCATTATGGCTTTCTCCCGCCGCCTTCGCTGGTGAGATTTCGTCCTGGAACGGCCAGTACCTCCTCACGCTTTCCGCCAACGCGAAGAAGGGCACCAGCATGGCGGCCAGCCAACCTGAATACGCCCACCGGGCTAGCGTCTCCATTAGTTCGAGCTGCTCATCGGGTGTCTGTATTGCTACGGTGAATGACCCGCCGCCACCCAAAAACGAATCCATGCCGCGATCAATCGAATTCACCTGGAACGGGTCGCAGTGGGTACGGGAGATGAGCTGGAAATGGGACTGCCTTCTGCCGGACGGCACCATCGAATACGACCCGGCGAAGTCCGTAACGGCCTACACGCCCGGGCCCAATGGGGTTCTTACCGGCGTCTTTCACACCGACATCGCCAGCGGCGCGTGCAAGGGCAACGTCGACATGCCGGTGTCCGCGGCCCCGGTGCAGCCGCCGGTTGTTTGATGGCGGTGACCCGCCGCGCCTGCCGGTTGTCGGCCTAACCGACTCCCTGGCTGAGCCAGGTCACTTCGCCGACGTTGCCGCCTTCGCGATACACCTCGAGCGCCTCATCCCACGCCGTTCCCAGCACCGAATCCAATTCGGCGGCAAGGGTGTCGGCGCCCTGCGCCATCATCGCCCGCAGCCGCATCTCCCCGACCATGATGTCGCCGTTGGCGCTCATCGAGCCGCTCCACAGGCCTAATTGCGGGGTGTGGCTGAACCGCTGGCCGTCGACTCCGGGGCTGGGGTCCTCGGTGACCTCGAACCGCAGCACCGACCAGGAGCGCAACGCGTTGGCCAACCGGGCGCCGGTGCCCACCGGCCCGACCCAGTTGGTGACCGCGCGCAGCTGTCCGGGCATCGCGGGCTGCGGTGTCCACGTGAGGTTCGCCTTGGCCCCCAGGGTCGACGACAACGCCCACTCGACATGCGGGCATACCGCAGCGGGCGAGGCGTGGACGTACACCACGCCAGTCGTCACGTCGGCGAATTGATTCGACGCACGCATTTCCTGCTCCTTCGGTTCCACGAGGGACGTCTTCCCCAACGACCTGGCGGACCCGACAAGCAGGATGCTTCTGATAAGTTGTGTGTCTTGCGTGTCTATTGTGCCTTGTGATGCCGGTGTTGCGCTAGTGTGCGGAGTACTCGAATATCACGGCGTCGGAAATCGCCGGCCACGGCTTGAGCGCCCACTCGCCGAAATCGCGGTCTGTGAGCACTACCAGCGCCAGCTCCACCTCGGGATCTGCCCAGATAAAACCACCTGCTTGGCCGAAATGGCCGTACGTTCGCGCCGAGTTGCGCGCACCCGTCCAGTGCGGCGATTTCGCGTCCCTGATCTCAAAACCCAGCCCCCAATCGTTGGGCCGCTGCACGCCGTAGCCGGGCAACACGCCGTCCAAGCCGGGAAATTGCACCGTCGTCGCCTCGGCGTGCAGCTGCGCCGAGACCGTCGACGGGCGCAGCAAGTCCCCGGCGAACGCCGCCAGATCCGCCACGGTCGAGGTCGCTCCGAACCCGGCAGCCAATGCGCCGCCGTCCAGCCGGGTTGTCGCCATGGCCAGTGGTTCGCACACCGCCTCGGTCAGGTAGCGACCGAACTCGATCCCCGACTCCCGCTCCACGGTCTGGGCCAGCACGGTAAAGCCGTGGTTGGAATAGATGCGCCGGGCGCCGGGCGCGGCCAACACGTGATCGGAGTGCATCGCCAGGCCCGACGCATGCGCCAGCAGGTGGCGGATGGTGGCGCCGGGCGGACCGGCGGCGGTGTCGAGGCCGACGACACCTTCTTCGATGGCGACGTGCACGGCCCGGGCCACCAGCGGCTTGGTCACCGACGCCAGCTCGAACGCCCGCTCGGTGTCGCCGTGGCTGGCCAGCACGCCGTTAGGTCCAATCACCGCAGCGACGGCAGCCGAGACCGGCCAGTCGTCAACAGCGTCGAGAGCGGCCATCAGCTCGGGCGCGTCACTTCCTGGCCCCCTTATAGGCCAAGTAGTAGTTGTTGAGCGGGTCGGACTCGATCTCGGCCACCTGCACGTCGTCAAACCCGGCGTCAGCCAGCATCGCGGTGGCCAGTTGCGTTCCCCAGGCGGCGCCCAGTCCGGCGCCGTCCATCGCCAGCGACACCGTCATGCAGTGCATCAACGACGTCGTGTAGAGGTAGGTGCTCATCGGAACGCCGACGTTGTCCTCGAGCTGGCTCGACGCCTTGATGTCGGCCATCAGCAGAACACCACCGGGCCGCAGCGCGCGGTAGATGTTCTCCAGCACCCGTGCCGGGTGGGCCTGATCGTGGATGGCGTCGAACACGGTGATGACGTCGTAGGCGGCAACCTTGTCGAGCTCGGGCAGATTGTGGCTTTCGAAGGTCGCGTTCGCCAGACCGAGGGCAGCCGCCTCCTGGATGCCGGCCGCAATGGCCTCATCGGAAAAGTCGATGCCGGTGAATCGGCTGGCCGGAAACGCCTGTGCCATCACGTTGATCGCGTGACCGCTGCCGCAGCCGAAATCTGCCACGTCGGCTCCAGACCTCAGGCGTTCGACAAGGCCGTCGACCAACGGCAGCACGACGTCGACGAGCGCGTTGTCGAACACCACACCGCTCATCTCGGCCATCAGTGTGTGGAAGCGGGGAAACTCGCTATACGGCAGGCCGCCGCCGTCTCGGAAGCAGCCGATGAGCTTTTGTTCGACCTCGCTGAGCAGCGGAAGGAACAGGGCTACCAAGGCCAGATTGTCCGGCCCGGCCGCACGGGTCAGCACGCCTGCCCGGTGGGCGGGCAGCGAGTACGTGCCCGTGTCGGGGTCGTACTCGACGACGTGCCCGGTGGTCATGCCGGCCAGCCACTCCCGGACGTAGCGCTCGTTGAGGCCGGCGGCCTCGGCGATCCGCGCGCTGGTGGCGGCCGGAAGTTCGGACATGGTGTCCAGCAGACCGGTCTGATGTCCAATGCTCAGCAGCAGCGCCAGACTGCCACCGTCGATGGCCGCGGCGATTCGCCCGCTGAATTCTTCGGCAGTCTCGGCGTCTTTGTCCGGGGTTTCGTCGAGTGCCGTCACGCTCAGCGACGCTACACGGGGTGGCTAGCCCGGTGCGCGACGCAGGCTCATGGGCGGACGGGCGGCCGCGAAGTGTATGGCGCTCATCAGTAGGTTGGAGACCATGAGTCAGACAGTGCGCGGCGTGATTTCACGGAAGAAGGGCGAACCCGTCGAACTGGTGGACGTCGTCGTCCCCGACCCCGGGCCCGGTGAGGCCCTGGTCGACGTCATCGCCTGCGGGGTGTGTCACACCGACCTGACCTACCGCGAGGGCGGCATCAACGACGAGTACCCATTCCTGCTCGGCCACGAGGCCGCCGGCACGGTCGAAGCGATCGGGGCCGGTGTCACCTCGGTCGAGCCGGGCGACTTTGTGATCCTGAACTGGCGTGCCGTGTGCGGTCAGTGCCGGGCCTGCAAACGCGGCAGGCCACAATATTGCTTCGACACCTTCAATGCCGAACAAAAGATGACGCTGACCGACGGCACGGAACTGACACCGGCGCTGGGCATCGGGGCGTTCGCCGACAAGACGCTGGTGCACGCCGGTCAATGCACCAAGGTCGATCCCGCAGCCGACCCGGCCGTCGCGGGCCTGCTGGGCTGCGGAGTGATGGCCGGGCTGGGTGCCGCGATCAACACCGGCGCGGTCGACCGGGATGACACCGTCGCGGTGATCGGCTGCGGCGGCGTGGGCGATGCTGCGATCGCCGGTGCCGCCCTGGTCGGGGCCAGGCGGATCATCGCGGTCGATACCGACAACACGAAACTGGACTGGGCCCGCAAGTTCGGTGCCACTCATACGGTCAACGCCCGTGAATTTGACGTTGTCAAGACCATCCAGGACCTCACCGACGGCTTCGGTGTCAACGTCGTGATCGACGCGGTGGGCCGACCCGAAACGTGGAAGCAAGCCTTCTACGCCCGCGACCTCGCCGGAACCGTTGTGCTGGTTGGTGTTCCCACCCCCGACATGCGTCTGGACATGCCCCTGCTGGACTTCTTCTCGCACGGCGGCTCGCTGAAGTCGTCATGGTACGGCGATTGCCTGCCCGAACGCGACTTCCCCACCTTGATCGACCTCTACCTGCAGGGCCGGCTCCCGCTGGAGCAGTTCGTCTCCGAACGCATCGGGCTCGGCGACGTCGAGGAGGCATTCCACAAAATTCATGAGGGCAAGGTGTTGCGTTCGGTGGTGATGTTGTGATGGCTGCCATCGAGCGGCCCATAGAACGCATAGTCACCCACGGAACCTTCGAACTCGACGGCGGCAGTTGGGAAGTCGACAACAACATCTGGATCGTCGGCGACGACTCCGACGTCGTCGTGTTCGACGCCGCCCACGCCGCGGAGCCGATCCTGGCGGCCGTCGGTGGCCGCAATGTGGTTGCGGTGGTGTGCACGCACGGGCACAACGACCACGTCACGGTGGCTCCCGAGCTCG
Source organism: uncultured Actinomycetota bacterium (assembly GCA_963730415.1). Taxonomy (GTDB): domain Bacteria; phylum Actinomycetota; class Actinomycetes; order Mycobacteriales; family Mycobacteriaceae; genus Mycobacterium. The sequence goes on from CAVSSC010000043.1 coordinate 704,522, forward strand.
GCGCGGCCCTCGACGCGCCGGTGCTGCTTCACCCCGGCGACGACGTGCTGTGGCGTATGACTCACCCGGACAAGGACTTTCGCGCTGTTTCCGACGGGGACACGCTCAATGTGGCCGGCACCGAGCTGCAGGCGTTGCACACGCCGGGCCACTCCCCCGGGTCAGTGTGCTGGTATGCCCCCGAGTTGGGTGTCGTCTTCAGCGGCGACACCCTGTTCTCCGGTGGCCCGGGTGCGACGGGACGCTCCTACTCCGACTTCCCGACGATTCTGCAGTCGATCTCTAGCCGTCTCGGTACCTTGCCCGGCGACACCGTCGTCCATACCGGACATGGCGATAGCACCACCATCGGCGACGAGATCGTCCACTACCAGGAGTGGGTGGCCCGCGGTCACTGAGGGCCCGACTGCCCGCGAGCTGGGGCGCCACCCGCTTGCGGCGGAAACGCCACTGCGAAATCGACGAGCAAACTCGCAGCAGCGTGACGCTGACGCAGTAAGCCAGTGATCCGTGTTTGAAGTAGGTTGACGGTTTGCTTTCTTGGGATTTCGTCGGTTTGGCCCTCATCGCCCCGCCGTAGCCAGCTACCAAGGTCTTTGGAACGAGTCCCTTTTGTGCCAGATATAGAATGCGAAGAGCGCGGCCAAGGCGGTGCCGGCAACGATGGCGAATACCTGCTTGACCGAACTGGCCGGATAGAGACCGGTGCCGACCATTGCAAGGCGCCCGACGACATCGACTGCTAAGCACCCAATCGCCGCCCGTGCCGCCCAACGCCTCATCGTCAAGGTGAGCACGCCGGCGGCAAAGTACAGCAGGCCGAGTGTCACCCCGATGCCGGCAGAAGCCGATCCCTCGGTAGTCGTGACTCCAAAGAAGTTGTGATCGAGCCCTGTCGCCACTTCAGCGATCCCAAACACAATCATGAGCACCGCAATGACCATGATGGCCCGGGGACGTCGTACTCGGTTCGATCTGGTTGTCATCACGCCTTCTTCCGCGTTGGGGTTTTGGCGTGGCGTCCGACGCGCCGACGTGGTGGGCGTGCGGTTGACACCGGCGATGCGGTCATGGTGTTCGGTGTTCCACCGGCGATTCAACTTGCTGGGACGGTCCCGGGCTGTTCCTTGGCTGGGTGCAGCCACAGGAAATCGTGAATTCCGGCGGTCCGCAGAGCGGTCCGCTCCCATGCCGGCCGCGTCTTCTGCATGACCTCGGGTCCGGAAACGATCTCGGGCCGCTCCAGCTCGTATGTGTGCCCTTTCCAAACCAGCCTGCACGTCCCGGCGGCCATCACGTTGCGGCACCAGTCGGTCTGGCTGCCGTAGGCCAGCGACAGGACAACACCATCACCGTAGGCATAAGCACCCAGCGGCGTCTCATAGGTCCGCCCACTGTGGCGCCCGACGTGGGTGAGGATCGCGGTGGCTGAACGCTCGCTTCCCGCCCTCTTAAGCCTGCTGCGGTTGACCCACTTCAACGCGCACATCATCGTGTCGCTGCGCCTGACCCGGTCCCAGTTCCGACGGGCCACTCTCGGCAACAACCAATACACGCCCACCACCGCCACGCCAACACCCAGCAGCACGGCAGCGACGACACGAACGATCCGTTGTCGACCAGAGTGCTTATCAGCGCGCATGAATGCCTCCTTCGGGATTCACCTCACACCCGCGCTCGTTCAGTAGATCAGCACCGAAACTAATCCAGTACGGCTCGGTTCCGTACGACGCAAGCTAATATCCCTCGAGGATCCGGCGCTTTTCGTCCTCGAACTCCTGCTCAGTCAACGCCCCGGAATCCCGCAGCGCCACTAGGGTTTTGAGCCGTTCGAGGCGGACCGCCTCGTCTGATGGTTCGCGGGCCGCGACGGTAGGCGCCTCAAGTACGACCGGCGGCTCGACCGGCACCTGAAAATAGGGGTTGGCCGCCACCACCGCCTTGCGCCGACTACGAGCCAACCACCGCCCCGACAAGACCGAACCAATCAGGCCCACGACGAAGGTGGCAACGAACAACCACACCAGAAAGCCGTAGGAACTCTTGTGGCCGAAGGCCAGTCGCGGGTCGATGAATCCGTTGACTTGACCGTCCGTCGTGATGTTGTAGGTGCCATCGGCGGGAATCTGAGCCACCCACACCCGTACATGTGCATCATTGTTGACCGTCGTTGTGCTGCCGATGCTTTCGGTCACCGCCGGCTGCGGCACACCGTCGGGCGGGGCGATGGTGACGCCGAGAGGTGGCACCGGCAGGCCACCACTGGGACTGCCGATCACCACGGTGTGCAGGCTGATGGTGACTTCACCGGCGGGCAGGTGCAGGCTGCCCGAGCCGGGGATGGGCATCTCGCCGTAGGCGTTGTACTTGTCCAGAAAGAAGGCGTTGAGCACCAAGGCGACGATGAATCCGCCCACCGACACAACCATCATTGCGATGGCAGCGGCCAGCGAAATCTTTGCGAGCCGTCTGCTGCTCATCCACGCAGTGTGTCACCGCGAGCCTGGCGGTGCCACCGCAAAAACTCAAACCCGACAACACCGATCAAGATGACAAACGCGGTCACCGGCACCCAGTCTCCCAGCCGTCGGTACAGCGTGGCGTTGGATGCCAACGGCACGCTGACTACGACCACACCGCGGAAGCCCGACGGGCACCACGCCAGCCGGCGCCCCTGCAAGTCGAAGACAGAGCTGTCGCCGGACAATCCGACATGCACGGCCGGGCGGCCGACCTCGACGGCGCGCACCGCGGGCTGGGCGGCCAGCTGCGGCTGCGCCCAACTCCCTTGGAATGACGAGGTGGAACTCTGATACACCAGCAGCTCGGCACCGAGCTGCGCCTCCCGGCGGGCAAGGTCGGAAAAGAGGGTCTCGTAGCTGACCAACGGTCCGATGGCGAGCGTGCCCGCGTGCAGCACAACCGGCCCGGATCCCCGCTGCCGGTCCTCGGCGGCGGCCTGACTGTGGCGGGTGATCCAGCCGAAAAGCGGTCGCAGCGGGACGTATTCGCCGAACGGCACTAACCGGGTCTTCTGGTAGCTGCCCAGCGATCCGTGCTCCCCGATGAGCACCGCCGACTTGTAGATTCCCCCGCCCGGTGCGGGCGCGTCGACGTTGACCAGCAGGTCGGCACCCACTCGCCGCGACAGCTCGGTGAGCCTGACCAGGACCTCCGGGTGGCCGGTGAGGTCCTGCCCCACGCTGCTTTCACCCCACACCACCAAGTCCGGCCGCTGGCCCGCGAGCGTTGCGGTAAGCGCCTCACTGGCCGCCTGACGGGCACCGGAGTCGGCGATGTCGCCGGGCTGCACCAACGCCACGCGCACCGTCGGACCGCCGGCCGGTGCCGGGCCCAGCAGATAACACCCCGGGCCGATCGCCGCACACGCCAACAGGCAAACCAGCGCGCCGAGTCGGCCGGGCGCATCCCGGTGCAGGATCACACCGACCAGAGCGGTATTGGCCGCAACCAGAAGAAAACTCGTCAGCCACACCCCGCCCAGTGACGCCGACGCCAGCGTGACGGGCTGGTTGGATTGCGATGCGCCCAGCGACGCCCACGGGCCGCCCAGCGGGGGCCAGGACCGCACGACTTCGGCCGCCACCCACGCGCTGGGCAGCACCACGATGGCGGCAACCGTGCGCCCGATGCTGACCGGCGCCGACAACAGCCGGTGCGTCAACCACCCCCACGGCAGCCACAGCGCACCGAACCCGGCGGCCAGCACCACCAGCAGCGGACCAATGTAGGTCACCAGCCAGTACTGGGTGGTCAGCACGAACCCGCCGACACCGCACCAGGCCCGCACGGACGCCTCCCACGGCGTCGGCGCGGCGCGCACCACCAAGAGCAGCGGGACCACGCCGAACCAGGCCAGCCACCACCACGACGGCGCGGGAAAGGCCAGTGCGGGCAGCGCGCCGACGACCAACGCCCCTACCCGACCAGGGAGGCGTGGCGGCATGCTGACGGCCATGCCGATCAGAATGCCGCTCGGGTTCGCTGAGGGCGACTAAAAGCGCACACTAGGACCCGGGCGATACCGATAAGGAGTGATACGCATGGCTAGCAGTCTTGTCGCCACCGTGCCCGATCTGTCGGGAAAGCTGGTAGTGATCACCGGAGCCAACAGCGGTCTGGGCTTCGGGCTCGCGCGCCGGCTGTCGGCCGCCGGGGCAGACGTCGTCATGGCCATCCGTAATCGCGCCAAGGGTGAGGCGGCGATCGACGAAATCCGCACCACGGTTCCCGATGCCAAACTGACCATCAAATCCCTCGACCTGTCGTCGCTGGCCGCCGTCGCCGCATTGGGCGAACAACTCAACGCCGAGGGCCGCCCGATCGACATCCTGATCAACAATGCCGGTGTCATGACGCCACCGGAACGCGACACCACCGCCGATGGCTTCGAATTGCAGTTCGGCGCCAACCATCTCGGACATTTCGCACTGACCGCACACCTGCTGCCGCTGTTGCGCGCCGCCAAAGGTGCACGCGTCGTCTCGCTGAGCAGCCTGGCGGCCCGCTCCGGGCGTATCCACTTCGACGACCCGCAATTCGAGAAGTCTTACTCGGCGATGTCGGCCTACGGCCAGTCGAAGCTGGCCGTGCTGATGTTCGCCCGCGAGCTGGACCGCCGCAGCCGCGAAGCGGGCTGGGGCATCATGTCCAATGCCGCGCACCCCGGCTTGACCATGACGAACCTGCAGATCAGCGGGCCTTCGCACGGCCGGGACAAGCCTGCGCTCATGGAGCGGTTGTACAAGGCGTCATGGCGTTGGGCTCCGTTCATGTGGCAGGAGATCCAAGAGGGCATTCTGCCGGCGCTCTACGCGGCCGCCGCGCCGCAGGCTCAGGGTGGAGCGTTCTACGGCCCCCTCGGCTTGGAGCTCGCCGGCGGCGGTGTGAAGCCGGCCCATGTGCCCGCGCGTGCCCGCAACGATGCCGACTGTCAACGACTTTGGGAGCTTTCCGAGCAGCTTACCGGCGTCAGCTACCCGAAGCCGAACTGACAACTATCGCAGCCATTATCGTTGGTCCATGCGGCCTGAGCCTCGGATGCCTGAATCGAGCATTGTGGTCCGGCCGGAGCCGACGTATACCCAATCGTCGCGGCTTCGGGCCGCTGGTTTGGCGCCGGCCATCGCATTGTTCGAGCGGGCCGCAGAGCTTGTGCCGCTGCCCAAACCTCCGCAGCCGATAATCATCGCCGACTATGGCGCCGCCAACGGGCACAATTCGCTGAAGCCGATGTCGGCGGCCATTGCGGTGCTGCGCCGGCGCACCCGTCACGACCACGCAATCCTGGTGGCACACACCGATGTACCGGACAACGATTTCACGGCGCTGTTTCGGACCTTGGCCGACGACCCGGAGAGTTACCTGCATCTGGACACAGCGACCTTCGCCTCGGCGATCGGGCGGTCGTTTTATGGCCAGATCGTGCCGTCCAAGACCGTCAACCTCGGCTGGACGTCGTGGGCAACGCAGTGGCTGAGCCGAATGCCCTGCGAGGTGCACGATCACGTGCACGTCGCCTACAGCAACGACGACGGGGCCCGGGCTGCACATGCCCATCAGGCGGCCCTGGACTGGCACAACTTCGTGGCGTTCCGCGGGCGCGAATTGGCTCCTGACGGGCGGCTGGTGGTATTGACGATGGCCGTCGATGAGGACGGCAAGTTCGGCTTCACAGCGTTGCTCGACGCAATTTTTGGGGCGCTGAATGATCAGGCACGCGACGGTCTGCTGCGCCAGGATGAGGTGCGGCGCATGACCATTCCCACATTTGCCCGTAGCGAGAAGGACTTTCGCGCTCCGTTTGCGCCGAGCGGGCGGTTCGAAAGCTTGACGATCGATCATCTCGAGATGTTCAACGCCGAAGATCGATTCTGGGCCCGGTTCCAATTAGATGACGACGCAGAAGCTTTCGGCACGCAGTGGGCGGCCTTCGCGCGGGCCGCGCTGTTCCCCGCTCTGGTGGGCGGGCTGGACGGCGGGGTCCACGACTCACGGGCTGTGGAATTCGTCGAGCAATTGGAGAGCGCGGTCGCGGCACGTCTGTCAAGCGCACCCGAGCCGATGCGGATTCCGCTGGCCTTGGTCGTGCTGGTCAAGCGCGAACGATCGCGCGAATGAGAGTTTCGACACAACGCCGCAGCGGGTAACCCCCGTGGATGGTCGAACCTGCGACTGCAAGGGGGTAGGTGAGCGTGCAGGACGATAAAGCGGCTGATCAGGAGGTCGATCGACAGCCGACTGAAAAACCAGAGCCCGACGAGGACGACAAGCAAAAGGCCGCCGAAATGATGACGGCCTACGAAGATAAGCCGACTGTCGTGTTGCCCGGTTCCGGTGGAATGGTCTCGGGCACGGCGGTCAACGATTGGCTGGATGAGGACGGCAACCCCAAATACGAAGTCCCCGACAGGGCCGGCTCGGACGATACGGCAAAGGCCGACGAGGCCCGTGACGACCAAGCCATAAAGGACCAAATCGAGAAGGATAAGGCCCTGAACGTTGAGCTGAAAAAGGCCGCAGCCGCGGAGAACAAAGGCGAAAAGCGTTGACCTGACCGGTAGTTCCTGCGATTTTAGCGAATCACTTTACTGGCCGTGTCCAGTTCAGTAAGGGGCCAATCCGGCGATGCCGCCAATGCCTAATCGCCCCCGATTCCTTGAAGGATCTGATTGACCCGGTCAAGTCCGGGGATGGGTTCGTTGATCCCGGGAATCGGTGGAATGGGCGGGATCGCCGGGATCCGCGGAATCACCGGACGGGCGGGTGCGGCCGCGGCAGGTGGCGACGCCTGCGGAGCCGCCGGAGGGATGGTGTTTGCCGGCGTATCCGCGACGGCGGGCGGAGTGGTGTCGGTGGTGGGAGGCGCGGGAGCTTGCTGCGTGGGGGGCGCGGGCCGGGCAGGTGCGCCGTTGGCAGGCGGTGCCGGGGAAGCCGGACTTGTGCTCACGCCCGGCGCCGGCGTCGTCGCCGATTTGTCCCCTGCGCTCAGTCCGAGCGCCACTGCGGTTCCCACGAGCAGCACCGCCGCTGTCGTACCGATGATTGCCATCGCCGGCAGCCGATACCAACGGGTGACTGCGCTTTTGCGCTCCGAACTCGGGCGTTCAGTATGCGCCGGACGGGCCGCCGTGGTTGCGGAGCCGCTGTCGCCGGTCGCCGACCAGGCCCGTACGGGCAGCACGCCCGATGCCGGCCCCACCGGTGGCGCCTGGGCCGTCGCGGTCGCCTCCGGCCGGGGATCCGAAACGGGCCTCGAAACGGGCCCTAGCGGCGCCTGCGCCGTCGCCGTGACTGGTGCGGCGGGCGCGGACACCATTGCACTGGGCTCGCCGGGACCGCGCGCCGCCCGCAATGCAGCGCCGATGGCCGCCGTTAGTTGCGGGCGCGGCGTCGTGGCGACCGGGACGCGAAGATGCCGCGAGAGCATGGTGGTAACCGCGGGGAGGTTCGCTCCACCGCCCGCCGAGACCACTGCGACTAGATCTCGAATTCCGTTGCGCACCAAGGTTTCATCCAACACCGCAACGAAGTTGTCCAGCGATGCGTGGATCGCGTCGTCCAGTTCGTTACGAGTGAGCCGGATTTCGCCACGCGTCCCCGTCAGTCCGTCGGCAAGCGTGGTCACCGTGCTCGAGGACAGCTGTTCCTTGGCGCTTCGGCATCCGCTCCGCAGCCGGCTCAGCGAGCTGATCGCGACGGTGCCCGACGGGTCGAATGACCCGGTGCTCGGCATGTTGGCTATGACCGCGGTGAGCAGCGCCTGATCGATCAGGTCGCCGGAGAAACCGTGGTGCCGCACGGTCGGGACCAACGCTTGGTAGTCGCCGGCGGCGTCCATCAACGTGATGTTGGTGCCGCTGCCGCCGAAATCGCACACCGCCACGGTTCCGCGGGGCGGTATGCCCGGATTGGCCCGCACGGCGAGTAGTGTGGCCGCGGCGTCGGGAATCAGCAGCAGCGGCCGCGCCCGGTTAGACCATTCAGACACTCCGCTCAGCGCGGCGCCCAGAGCGTCCACCGCCTGGGATTCCCAGTGGGCGGGGTAGGTCACCGCGACGTTTTCGGGCAGGGCACGCCCGGCAGTGGCGGCGTAGGCCAACGCACGCAACCCGTCGGCGATTAATGCCTCGCTGCGATGTACCGAGCCGTCGCCCGCCACGACTCCACGCGGGTCTCCGACCCGATTGACGAAGCCGGTGATAACGACGCCGGGCTGGTCGAGCCTGGGGTTTTCTGAAGGTAAGCCGACCTCCGGCTGACGCTCCCGATACAGCGTCAGGACGGGCTTGCGGGTGATGGCGTTTTCGGCGGTTACCGCCGCCAGGTTGGTGGCACCAATCGATAAACCCAGTGCGGGCCCAGCTCCATCGGCCATATGTCCAATCCCCGTATTCAGCAGCACGCGCCCGGCTAGCCGTAATTGTGCCGCTGAAATCTGTACCCAATCTCAGCGGCAGCTAGGTGCCCGCTGTGTGACGCCATTGGCCCGGCCATGCGAGCCGGTCAGCGAATGTTGCCGGCGCCGGCGATGAGCGGAAGATCGAGCGGGGTGACCCAGCCCGGCGGCAAGTCGTTGACTGCGGGGACGGCATTGAGGGCCCGCATCCCGGTCGCCAGGCACCCGGCCGTGGCCGGGTCGCGGCCCGAGCCGTCGGTGAACCGGAAGGCGGTTTCCTGGAAGATGCTCGGGGTCCCTTCGATATCCACCCGGTAGACGTCGTCGTCGTGGCCGGACGGCCAGTCGGGCGCGGCGTCGTGCCCGATGCGGTTGACGTGTTCGAGTTGGATGCGCGTCTCGCCCTTGTAGATCCCGTTGATGGTGAACCGGACGGCGGCGACGTGCCCAGGTTTGATGACGCCCTTGACGGTGTTGCGTTCGGTGGGTGTCACCCACTTGTCCCAGGTGGTGGTGATCTCGTCGAGCATGATGCCGGCAGCATGGGCGATCATCGGGACGGTGGCGCCCCACGCGAAGATCAACACGTCGCGGTTTTCCAGCATCGGGCTGTATTCGGGCTCCCGGCCGATGCCCATCTCGATTTCGTAGTCGCCTTCGTAGTTGGTGTAGTCGAGCAGCTCGGAAGCCCGGACCCGGCGCACCTCCGAGCACAGGCCCATCAGCGTCATGGGGAACAGGTCGTTGGCGAATCCGGGGTCGATGCCGGTGGTGAAGCAGGACGACTCCCCCAGCTCGCAGGCTTCGGTGATGGGCTGGATCCAGTTGGGCGGGTTGAGGTGCATCGTCGGCCACACCCACGGCGTCATCGCGGTCGAACACACGTCGATGCCGGCCCGCAGGAAGCGGGTGATCAACGAGATGTTGTCCTTGGCGTGCATCGCCGTCGGGCCGTAGTGCACCAACGCGTCGGGTTTCAGCGCGATCAGGGCGTCGACGTCGTCGGTGGCGATAATGCCCACCGGCTCGGGCAGCCCGCAGATGTCGCCGACGTCGCGCCCGACCTTGTCGGGGTTGCTGACCCCGACGCCCACCAACTCGAACAGCGGATGCTTGACGATCTCGGCGATCACCATCTTCCCGACGAAGCCAGTGCCCCAAACCACCACACGCTTTGAGCCGCGTTCTGACATATTCACCTTCCCGTCACCGGCCTGACCCCGGTTTCCGGCTTCACACTAAGCGCGCGACACGTGTGACACCTAGCATCTGACAGGTGCGAACAGTGATGTTGCGGTGAGCCGCACCGACCCGGCTGTTCGTAACGGGCCGGCCTGGCTCACCAGAAACGTGTGGGTGCTGTCGCTGGTGTCGCTGCTGCAAGATGCTGCGAGCGAGTTGCTGTACCCGCTGCTGCCGATTTATTTGACGACCGTTCTGGGCGCGCCGCCGTCGGTCGTCGGGGCGGTGGAAGGCGCCGCGGAGGGCGCGGCATCGATCACCAAGGTGGTGTCGGGCCCGTTGGGCGACCGGTTTGCCCGCCGGCCGGTGATCGCGACCGGCTACGGGATGGCGGCGTTGGGCAAGCTCATTGTTGCTGCCGCCGGCGCATGGCCCGGAGTGCTGGTCGGGCGGGTCGTCGACCGATTGGGCAAGGGGCTGCGCGATGCGCCACGCGACGCGTTGCTGGTCGACGGCATAAAGCAAGCAGAGCGTGGTCGGGTATTCGGGTTTCACCGCATGTGGGACACTTTCGGCGCAGTCATTGGGCCGCTGCTCGGACTGGCCGGATACGAGCTGTTCCATCACCAGATCGGCCCGGTGCTGTATCTGGCGGTGATCCCCGCTGCGCTCAGCACGCTGCTGATCGCCTGGGTCCGTGAACGACCGCGGGACGTGCCGCGTGCGGCCCGGTTGTCGACGCTCTCCGGGACCCGTCTTCTGCCCCGCCGATACTGGAGGGTGGTTTCATTCCTGGTCGTGTTCAGCCTCGTCAACTTCCCTGACGCGCTGCTTTTGTTGCGGCTCAAGCAGATCGGCTTCTCGGTGGTCGGCGTCATCTTGGCCTACGTCGGCTACAACGTGGTCTACGCACTGACGAGCTTCCCGGCCGGGGTGCTTGCGGACCGTTTCGGTCGGCCGGTGGCGTACGGCGCCGGGCTGGTGTTCTTCGCGGCCGGGTATCTCGGCCTGGGCATCACCACCAACGTGGCGACCGCATCGGGGCTGATCGTCGCGTACGGGCTGTTCACCGCCTGCTATGACGGCGTCGGGAAGGCCTGGATCTCAACGCTCGTCGGGGAAGCGCTGCAGTCCAGCGCCCAGGGCGTCTTCCAGGGTCTGAGCGGGTTCGCGATGCTCGCCGCGGGGCTGTGGGCCGGCTTCCTGTGGGGCGCCGACGGGCGGCTGCCATTGCTGATCTCGGGTGTGGTCGGGGGGTTGTGCGCTGTTGTTCTGCTCGGCGCCGTAGCCGTTAGCCGACGACGCGCCAGTCCGGTTTCCCTGAACGCATCACGCTCGTCCGACTGACTACGGGCCTCGCTAAAGGACGCCGAACCGCTTCCGTCCGGTCTTGCGTGGTGACACGATGGGAAACCATGACCAGTCGTTTAAGCGGGCTCTCGGTCCTGTTCGCTATCGGTGTTGGCTTCTCGAGCATGTGCGGTGGGACGGTCGCTGGCGTGGCTCACGCGAACGGCTTTCCTCAGGTCCGCTACGAGGTGACCGGCCCCGGCGTCGCCCAATACATCTCGTACCAAACTGACACCGGTCAGCAGCACCAGGTCAATGCGGCGCTGCCGTGGTCGACGCAGTTCACCGCTTTTGGGGGCCAAGTGTTCGTCATCAGCGCGCAGGGGGTCGGCGCACTGCGCTGCAGGATCCTCGTGGACGGCAACGTGGTGAGTGATGCGCAGTCGGCGGGCGGCAGGACCGTCTGCGCGCACTGATCCGTTCGGCCGCGCGCTACTGCCGCAGAAAGACCAAACGGTTTAGGCTCGCCAGTGTCACCTCTTCAAGGACGAAGGAGGGCCTAGGTGAGCCTCAAGACGGGTATCGCGACGCGAACAAACGGGGCGCCACCGCCCGAGGTCCCTCTTGCCGATATCCACCTTGAGTCCCTGGACTTCTGGGGTTTCGGCGACGACTTCCGCGACGGCGCTTTCGCCACCTTACGCCGCGAGGCCCCAATTTCGTTCTGGCCCGCAATCGAGATGGAAGGGTTTGAGGCGGGCGACGGGTATTGGGCGCTCACCAAGCATGATGACGTTCACTACGCCAGCCGTCATCCGGAGATCTTCAGCTCCAGCCCCAACATCACGATCAACGACAACGCGCCGGAAGTGGCCGAATACTTCGGCTCGATGATCGTGCTCGACGATCCGCGACACCAGCGGCTGCGCTCCATCGTCAGCCGGGCATTCACCCCGAAAGTTGTCGCGCGCATCGAGGCGTCGGTGCGCGAGCGAGCCCGCCGGCTGGTCGCATCGCTGATCGCCAATCATCCCAACGGAGAAGCCGATCTGGTCAGCGAGCTCGCCGGACCGCTGCCGTTGCAGATCATCTGCGACATGATGGGCATTCCCGAGGAGGACCATCAGCGGATATTCCACTGGACCAACGTGATTCTCGGGTTCGGCGACCCCGACCTGACAACGGATTTCGAGGAGTTCCTTCAGGTTTCGATGGATATCGGCGCCTACGCCAGCGCGCTGGCAGACGACCGCCGGTCCAATCACCACGATGACCTGACCACGAGCCTGGTCGAAGCCGAGGTCGACGGCGACCGGCTGTCATCGTCGGAGATCGCATCGTTCTTCATCCTGCTGGTGGTGGCAGGCAACGAGACGACGCGCAATGCGATCAGCCACGGGGTGCTGGCCCTGTCCCGCTACCCCGACGAGCGGGACAAGTGGTGGTCCAACTTTGACCGTCTGGCGCCCACGGCGGTCGAGGAGATCGTGCGGTGGGCATCGCCGGTGGTCTACATGCGACGCACCCTGACCCGAGACTTCAAGCTGAGCGGCACCAAGATGGCGGCCGGAGACAAGGTCTCGCTGTGGTACAACTCAGCCAACCGCGACGAGTCAAAGTTCACCAACCCCTGGCTTTTCGACGTGGCGCGTACCCCGAATCCGCATCTCGGCTTCGGCGGCGGAGGTGCCCATTTCTGCCTGGGCGCGAACTTGGCTCGTCGCGAGATCAGGGTCATCTTCGATGAATTGCGCCGCGAAATACCCGACATCGTCGCGACGGAGGAACCCGCGCTACTGCTATCGCAATTCATTCACGGCATCAAGAGCCTGCCGGTCGCCTGGACTCCCCCGGCTTAACCGAGCACACCGGCCTCAGAGGAACGAATTTTCGGCGGTCAGGCCAAGGTCGGGAACCGCGCCGAACGCGAAGGTCTCGGCGTTGCCTACCCCCACTCCACCGCCGACGGGATCTTCGACGCGCACCAACAAGTCTCGCAGCTGGTGTAGTTGGCGTGCGGTGTCTGGATGGTCGCAATTGGTCACGTGATTGCCTTCGACTTTGAGCTCTCCCACCCATTGACCGAGCACCCAGTCGTTCCAGCCGTAGTAGCCCGCGGTGCCGAGGTGAAATCCGGTCGGTCCGGCGGCGGTGATCGTCAAAGGCCGCTTCGTGCCGTCGGTTTCGGTGAGAGTGATGGTCCCATGGCTCAGGCGGCGATTGCCGTCGTCGAAGTGCAAGTCCTGTTCGACGGCCGTGAAACGGTACGCAGTGCCATCCTCGTTTTGCTGCTCTGCTTGGTAGCGGGTCGATTCGAATCCGTCGCCTTTTTCCTGCTGGAAAAAGACGAACAACGAGTAGGCCGACCCGTCCGGTCGGGTCAGCGTCATCGGGCACCATGTCATGAACATTTGGTCGATACGGCGACCGCCGCGAGGTAAGCCGGGGATGGGTTTGCCGACGCCGGGCCGCAATCCCCAGGAGTGATCGCGGATCGAAATCCACTCGTCCGGGTCCACTTCGATGCGGACTCCCTCGACTTCCACCCAGCCCGACGCCACGCCAATCTGGTGGTAGCGCAACACATTATGGCTCACCCGGTACCCGTCAGGACTGCGGTCCGGCCAGGGGTCTTCCAGCGCCGGAGCGAAACCGCCTCGCATCACCACGTCGAATGCGATCGGGGCATGCTCAGTCTTGTCCAGCCTGATGCGGATGGATCGCAGTGGTTCGACGACGCTGTAGTGGATGGGTCCGACGTCGGTGCTCGACGGGTCTGAGGACAGCCGCCGGCCGCCGCGTACGGTCCACTGCTCGGTGGATCGGCAAACGCCTGCCGCACCGTCGAAAACGCCGCGGTTGGTGTACTTTCCTATACCGAGCACGACCTGCAGGGAATTGTCGCGCGCGTGAGCGGTGGTCCAGATCTTTTCCGTCCACGATGGGTCTGATTGGCCCACTGTCGCGAAAGTGTCGACGATCTGATGCGTGAGGAGCTCATCTTCGGGCACCAGACCGCCGTAATTGTTTGACAGCACCCGAATTCACCCTCTCCCGCCGAACGCGGTCATATCGGTCCCACGGTCATACTCACGCATCCAGGTGTCGACCCAATCGGGCAGCGGCTGGTCGGCCGGGTCGTGATGTGGGGTTTGCGATAGCGCCAGTCCCCACAACATCCTGATCAGTTGCGCGGTGGGGACCGCGTGGAACACCGGCCGCGGGCCAGACCGTCTGCGCATTCGATAGCTCACCTCGCTGCGCAGCGCAGCCGACATCACCTGTTCGGCCGGCGCGCCGCGGTCGTCGAACGGGATGTGTTGGTCGAAGGCTTTGGCGACGGTGTTCGCGATGGTACCGACGTGGTGAAACGTCTGGCGCACCCGCTTGACGCGGTACCAGGGATCGGGCATCAGGTGCCGGTACAGCGTAAGCCCTGAACTGCGGTGCTCGATCTCCTCGACGAAGTGCCACATCATCAACGACGCCACCCGCTTGTCGCCGTCGGCGAACAGCGAATCGCGATGATCCAGAACGATTTTGAACATCGGCGTGAAGGTGGCCTCCAGGTTGGCGATGTAGGCGGCGTGAAACTCCACCGGATGTGTGTCGATCAGGTCGTTGAAGGAAGCGACGGTTTGTTCGTAACACTGCTCGAGGCCCGGATACTGCTCGATGAGGGCGATCATGTGTTTGCGGTGCGCCGCCGCGTGCCGGGCCTCTTGCCGCAGGAATGCCTCGGCCTCCTCGGCGACGTCGGCGTCACTGTTGAGCCGGTCCTGGGCTTGCCGCAGCGCGGCGATGATGTATTTCTCGAACGGCACCGCGATGAACGTGAACGCATTGCCGAAGATCGCGAAGTGCGGATTGGCCGGTTGCCACATGAACGGCACCGTCGCATCGAACTGGAATGCCATCTTGCGGACGACTAGGTCCGTCATCGCTCGCTGCCTCGTCTTGACGTTTAAGAGTCCAGTTGTAACAGTTCGCAGTGTGACATTTACACGCGAAGATGTAAAGTACTCAAGGTGGCTACCCGCGTGCCCCAAAGCGCCGAAGTATCGACCCGGCGGCGAATCCTGGCCGCCACGTTCGTGGTGCTCGCCCACAGCGGGCGCAAGAGGTTGATGCTGTCCGAGGTGGCTGCCGAAGCCAAGGTGTCGCGGCCGACGCTGTATCGGTATTTTCCGTCGAAGGAGGCGTTGCTCGACGCGTTCGGCCTGTACGAGCAGGACAACTTCGATGCCGGGATCTCCTCGGCGATGGCGGGCCTGAGTGGTCAGGAAAGACTGGACGCCGCTTTGCAGTTCGTCGTCGACTTCCAGCGCACCTACTCACTGGGTTTTTTGGTCGATACCGAACCCGAGCATGTACTGGCCCAGATGAAGCGGGTGATGCCGATTCTGCACGGGCGGATCGCACGGCTGCTTGACGGCGAGAATGCCGATCTGGCTGCGGCGACGGTGGTGCGTGTTGCGGTGTGCCACTACCTGGTTGGCGACGGCGACCGCGAGCAGTTTCTTGCCGAGCTGCGCTATGCGGCCGGCATCAAGCCGTCGCGCGGTGCCGTTTCCCGGTCCGCGACCGCCAGCTAGCCGGCCAGCCAGGAACAGATGCGCTCCGCGATCAGGTCGGGCTGCTCGAGGTGCAGGAAGTGCCCGACACCGTCGATCATTTCGAAGGACGATCCCGCTGCCGGCAGATGGTCTGCCACGCCGCCGACCAATTCCGCCCCGAGCGCCCCGTCATTGGTGCCGTGCAGGTACAAGGTGGGTATCGGCGGTGCGGATACGGCCGCCGCCGCTTCGGCTTCTGCTTTCGGATCTGCGAACTCCGGATTGAACAACGCGCGATACGGGGCGATCACCCCGGCGATGGTCTCGGCCGTAACGTGTTCGCGCAACCACGAAATGTCCTGGCGAGCATCGTATCCCGGTGACCAGTCGCCCCATAGCGACTCCCAGAATCCGGGCTCGAGCAGTGTCGCTTCAGCCACTCCGACCTGCTGGATGAACCAGATATAAAACGACCGCTTGAGCTGGGCGTAGCTGAACATCGAGGTACCCAGCGCCGGCGTCGGCGGCACGGCCAAAGTAACCAAACGGCAGAAAGCCTCCGGATCGCTGGCCACCGTTCCGTATCCGGTCAGGGCGCCCCAATCGTGGCCGATGAGTACCCCACGGGCGTCCGCCTTGAGAGCGCGGCGCACCGCGCGGACCTGACGCACATACGTGCCGACGCTGATCGGCCCCGTCACCGGCGCCTCGTAGCCGGGCAGCCACGGAGCCGCCACCCGGTACCCCTGGTCGGCGAGGACCGGTCCCAGGTGACGCCAGGTATGCGGGGTGTCCGGGAAGCCGTGGAGGGCAATGGCCAACGGCCGCGTGGTATCGGCGATATCCCCGAATGTCAACGGCACATGGATGGCCACGGCATCTCCTTTGACTTGACATACGCCATGGTAGATGTAAGACGTATTCTGTTTACATTTGATACTTCATATGTAAACGTTTGTCTATGGCTGGACTGTCCCTTCGCCAACGCGACTTGGCCGCCACCCGCGCACAACTCGGCCAGTGGCTCGAGCACAAATTCGGCGAGGCGGTCGACGTCGGCGAGCTGCGCCCGGCCAACCGGGCGGCGGGGTGGTCAAGCGAGAGCTTGCTGTTCAGCATCACCACCCCCCGAGGGTCTGAAGAGTTCGTCGTGCGGATCCCCCCGACCGGCGGTGGCATCTACGCCGACTACGACCTGGCGGGCCAAACCCGGACTCAGCAGCTCTTGCATGACTACCGAATCGCCACTCCATCGCCCATCTACTACGAATCCGATAGCTCGTGGCTGGGATCGAGCTTTCTGGTGATGCCACGCATCGTCGGGCACACGCCATCGGACACCTCGTATGCGGTGCGCGGCTGGCTGCATGGAGCCGGCGTCGACGTGCAGCGCCGAGTACATGATTCCTTCCTTGACACACTCATTGCCTTGCAACGGGTTCCGATCGACCAGGCTCCGTGGCTGAGGCGCCCGAACGGTGTCGGTGACGACGGCGAACTTGCCTGGTGGCGCGAATACATCGAATGGGCCACCGACAAGCAGGTTCCCGCGCTGATCATCGATGCGTTCGACTGGCTCTATCGGCACCAACCACCACAGCCGCCCGAACTCACGGTCTGCTGGGGCGATGCCCGACTTTCCAACGCCATCTTCGACGACACCGGCCAGATCGTCGGGGTCTTGGACTGGGAACAGGCGTGTCTCTGCCCAGCGGAGACCGACTTCGCCTGGTGGTTGGCCACGCGCCGGCAGACCATGGAAGTCAACGGGCTGAACGCCGATCCCGAACTGCCCGGCTTCGACAGTCAAGAACAGGTCATCCGTCGCTACGAGGAGATGATCGGTCGGCCACTGCAGGCATTGAGGTGGTATGAGATCTTCGCCATGGTGCGGATGGGCTGCTGCATTCTGCGTGTCCAATGGTTGCTGCGCAGCATGGGCCAAGCCGACCACGGGCTCACCCGGGCGCCCGTCATGCCGAAGTGGGCAATCGAGGCGATCCGCGATTAGCAGCAGCCCGAAGGGATGTCCGCTTGCCGATAGATTCCAGGTCGGCGCTAGATGCGCGGGCTTACGCTGAGCAGCGTGACCATTCCCGCGTTCCCCACTCCCGAGGTGCTGGCCGCCCGCCAGAAACTCGTGCTCGACCACTTCCATGACGAGGTCCGCCATGCCTGGGACGACGTCTTGTCGACCTTCCCGCATCCGCGCTACGAGCTGATCCCGCAGATGGTCGTCCACGATGGCGAAAAGGCGGTGCGCGACTACTACACCTACACGCGGACCGCATTTCCCGATCAGGATCACGAGATGATCGCGCTGCGGCACAGCGCCGACGCGGTGATCGTCGAGTTCTGGCTGATGGGTACCCATCGCGGTTACCTGGGTAAGGTTCCGCCCACCGGCAGTCGGTTCCGGGTCCGCATGACCGCTTACTTCGTGTTCGACGACACGGAAACGCTTGTATGCGAACGTATTTACTTCGATACGCTGACCATGATCAAGCAGCTCCTGGGCGGTCTGGACATGAAGAAGCCGGCGAATTGGTTGCTGGCCGCGCGCTGCGTGCGTGGGTTCCTGTCGATGTCGTCGGAAAAGCCGGACCCCGCACTGACCAACACCGTGCCGCCGACGTTCGCCCAAGCGCACTAAAGGTGCCGTGACTTCTGCGAATACGCTCCTCGGGGGCATTCGGATGCCTAAACTCCACCGCGAAAGCGTTGGATCAAGGAGGCTGCGATGCGGGTCCGGGGCCTTCATGCGTTTTGCGGCCTGACCGCAGTGTCATTGTTGGGCGCCTGCGCCACGGTTACCGCCACCGCCGCTCCTTCACCGCAAGGCTCGCACACCGAGAAGTGGATCGACTTGCAGGTCGGTGATTGTGTGGCCGATCTTCCGCCAGCCGATCTGAGTCGCGTGACCGTCACCGTAGTCGATTGTGCGACAGCGCATCTGGCCGAGGTGTATCTACGCGCTCCGATGGCCGTTGACACCGCCATCGCCACCGTCGCCAATCGCGATTGCGCTGCCGGATTCGCTCCTTACACCGGTAAATCCGTTGACGGCAGCCCGTTTTCGATCACTTATCTCATCGACTCGAATCAAGATCGCACCGGGGCCAATCCCAACCCGAGCACCGTCATCTGCTTGCTGCAGGCCGCCCACGGTCAATCCCTGACCGGATCCGCGCATCGCTGAGCCTCTAGCAGCCGAGTTGCTGTGCGAGGTCGATGAAGTCAGACGCGTTGATGTCGAACTCGTCTGAGTAGGCCACATCGGCTTCACCGTCGACTCCGTATTCCAGCGGCCGCGCGACGAAGGCGGTCCGAAAACCCAGATGGCCCGCCGCGCGGATGTCGTACTTGTGGCTTGCCACCATCATGATCTCGGCGGGGTCCAGACCCAGATAGGTCGCGGCCATCCGATAGATCGCCGGGTCGGGCTTGAACACCCCGGCCATCTCCGCAGCGAAGACGGCATCCCAGGGCAACCCTGCTCGCTTGGAGATGTTGATTACCGCCGACACGTCGGCGTTCGACAGGGTGGCCAACGTGTACGCACTTTTCAACCGAGTCAGCCCGGGCGCCACATCCGGCCACGGCTTCAGCCGCCGCCAGGCCAGCGTGAGCTCCTCGCGTTCGGCATCCGAAAAGCGGATGCCGCACTCGTCCACGACGGTATCGAGCGCGTGGCGATACACCGAGTGCACGGAGACCCACCCCCTGTGGCGACTCTGCGCAGCCTCCAACACGGCGAAGTAGCCTGCGCGCCAACGCCGCACCACATCGGGCCAATCGACATCTGGGTGGCGGCCGGAGCTGATCCGCTGCGCCTCGTCGCAGACGGTCGAATGAAAATCCGTCGCCGTCCCTTGCACGTCGAACAACAACGCCTTAACCACAGGCCTCATCATGCAACCGTCCGGGGGGATGAATCTACGATGTGCCTCGTGGCCGACAACACCACCACCGACGCGCGTGACGCCAACAGCGCAGAAGAGCGCGAGCCGGACTACCGGTTCACCATGGCCAACGAGCGGACTTTCCTGGCCTGGCAGCGCACCGCGTTGGGGCTGCTCGCCGCGGCGGTCGCCCTCGTGCAGCTAGTCCCGGAGCTGACGATCCCCGGCGCGCGCCGTGTGCTCGGCGTGGGGCTCGCGGTGCTGGCCATCCTCACCAGCGGAATGGGGCTGCTGCGCTGGCAGCAGGCGGATCGCGCCATGCGCCACGGCCGGCCATTGCCCCGTCACCCCTCACCGACTTACCTCGCGGTGGGTCTCACCCTGGTCGGGATCATCGCGCTCGCGTTGGTGATCGCCAAGGCGGTGATGGGTTGAGCGAGTCGACGACCGGCGATCCTCCGGGCGGGCCGGTGGAACGGACGACGCTGGCCTGGACGCGCACGTCTTTTGCGTTTCTGGCGAACGGCGCCCTGCTGATGATCAGGAACCTGCACGGCTCCGCCGGGCCGGCGGGGTTGATCCCCGCCCTTTTGGCCGGCGCCGTGGCCTTGGCTACCTTTTTGATCGCTGTTCAACGCCAGCGCACGCTGCGGCAGCACCCAATCCCCGAGCGGGTCACGCCCCGCCGCGCGGTGTACATCATCGGGACGGCAGTGCTGGTGCTCGTCGTCGTGACCACAGCCGCCCAGCTGGTGTAGTCCTTGCCGTACCTACCGGTCAAGCGCCGCTCAACAGCTCGGCCGTCGCGAACGCATCCGTACGGTTTCGTCGCAGCAGCACACTGCCCCTCTTACCGAAGCTGCTTGAGCGTGCGTCAATGCCGACGGTCTAGGCGAATGAGTAGTCGCTGAGCGGGAAGGTAGAACCTTCTCGCACCGCGTTTAGTGTCGACGTCGGCCGCAGCAGGGTTGCTTCACCGCTGGGGTTGAAATAGTACGACCGCGACGTGGCACAGTCGCCGGCGTAGAACACCGAGTTGTCCAGCAGTCCGGTCATCCGATCAAGGAAACCGGCGTTGGCCTCTTCGGTCACCTCGAAGGTGGTTGCGCCCCTGCGCTTGACCTCACCCAACAGCCGGTCCATGTGCCGCATCTGGTATTCGATGGTGTGGAAGAACGAAAATCCGGAAAAGGCGAACGGACTGGCCAGGCTCAAGTAGTTGGGGAAGTAGGGAACGGATACGCCCTGGTAGGCCTGAAACCTGTTCTCCCGCCACCACTTTCCCAGGTTGCGGCCTTTGCGGCCGATCATCTCGATGGCCGGGAAGTTAGCTTCCCACAGATCAAAGCCGGTCGCCAGCACCAGGGTGTCGATGACGGCCTTACTCCCGTCCGCAGTGACAATACCGTCCGCCTCGATCCGCTCAATCGGGTTCGTCTGCAGGTGCACGTGCGGCTTGGTGAAAGCGCGGTAGTAGTCGTTGGAAAAGGTGGGCCGCTTGCAGCCGCAGTCGTAGTCCGGTGTCAACTTGCGGCGCAGTTCCTTGTCTCGGATCGACCTGAATCGGTTGATCTTGGCCAGGTCGGAGGCGGAGATGTTCCCCCGCCCCCGGAACTGCCGATAGTGCAGCGCCCCGATCAGCATGATCAGCTCGAAAATGATGTCGGTCACCCAGCGAATCGCGCGTTGCGCGATGGGCACCCGCGCAAACAGGCGTTGCATCGCCGGGGAGATCGGGAAATCGGCCTTGGGCAACACGTGGGTGGCGGTACGTTGGTAAACAGTGAGGTCCGCAACCTCTTTGGCTAACTCCGGAATAACTTGCACCGCCGACGCCCCGGTCCCGATGACCCCGACGCGGCGCCCCTCATAGCGGTAGCTGTGATCCCACGCAGTGGTGTGGACAACCTTGCCCTCGAAGCTGCTGATACCCGGGATATCCGGGGTACGCGGTTGGGACAGGAAGCCGGTCGCGGTGACCAGGAAGCGGGTGGTCAAGCTATCGCCGCCGGCTAGGGCCACCCGCCACACTTCGGCGTCCTCATCCCACTGGGCGCCTTCGACGGTCGTGTTGAACCGCATGTGGCGGCGCACGTCGTACTTGTCAGCGACATGTTCCGCATAGCGTTTGAGCTCGACGCCCGGCGCGAACAGCCGTGACCAGTACGGATTAGGTTCGAACCAGTACGAGTAGGTGGTGGACGGGATGTCGACAGCCACGCCCGGGTAGTGGTTGACGTGCCAGGTGCCGCCCAGGTCATCCTCGCGGTCGAGGATAACGATGTTGTCATAGCCGAGGCGCTTGAGCTGGATCGCGGCTCCGATGCCGCCGAAGCCCGCGCCCACGATGACGGCGTCGAAACGCTCCGTGTTCACAATTCGCTCCGTGCTCACCAATTAAGGACTTTCCTTAAGAACGTAACTCTAATAGCGTGCGTCGCCGGGCGCACATGGGGTTGCCGACGATGTGATCTTGCCAACAACTGTGCGGTGGTGATGCGCCCAGCAACTACGGACACAGCTAAACGTAACGCCGCACGTGTATTGCATCGCGGAAGCACTGGCCATTACCGGCGCAACGATGCCGGACCGTCACCGATTCCATACGCGACTGTGGCCATCGGGCCAGTCGGCTAAATGCCACCCTTGCGATGGCCAGGTTACGACACCCCGAATCGGGCCCTCAGACAACAATGCCAAACGGTGGCTTAAGCTGTTTTCAGTAAATGGCGACCAGGCTGAGCGACGACTGCGTCGGTCCGTTGAAGTCCTACCCGACGCTTGTCGCTGTGCCTCGGTATACAGGATAGAGATCACGGAATCTTCGCGAACCTAACAGTTTGGGAGGCGCCCGCATGGGCACTTGTTGCGGCACGATCGCACGTCACATCGCTCGTATCCTTGGTCCAGCAGTCGTTGCAGCGTCCGGCCTTGGCGCGTCGGCCGTGACCGGCTCTGTCCTGCCCTCCGCTTCTGCCCAGTGTCCTGACGTGCAGGTGGTATTCGCCCGCGGCACCGGTGAGCCGCCCGGTGTCGGCCCCACCGGACAGGCCTTCGTCGACACCCTGCGCTCCCGCGTGGGCGCCAAGTCCATTGACGTCTACCCGGTCAACTACCCCGCCAGCGACCAATGGGACACCGGCCTGGACGGCATCAGAGACGCCGGCGCGCACGTGGTTTCGATGGCCAAGGACTGCCCCAACACCCAGATGGTGCTCGGCGGATACTCCCAAGGCGCAGCCATCATGGGCTTTGTCACCTCGGCCGCCATCCCGGACGGGATCGACCCCACAACCGTCCCCAAACCGATGGATCCCGACGTGGCCAACCACGTCTCCTCGGTCGTGCTCTTCGGCATGCCCAACGTGCGGGCCATGAACTTCCTCGGCCAGCCGCCGGTCGTCATCGGCCCGCTCTATCAGGCCAAAACCGTCAAGGTCTGCGCTACCGAGGACCCGGTCTGCTCCGACGGCCTCGATTTCGCCGCCCACGACACCTACGCAGACGACGGGGCAATGATCGACAAGGGCGTGGCGTTCGCCTCCAGCCACCTTGCCGCAGGCCCCGGCGGGCCGGCAACCGTGGCGGCGCCGAACGGGGGCTTTGGGAGCTGAGCAGCTGCTCAGTTGACTACGTGGCGTAGCGGTTGCGACGCCTCAGCACCCAATCCCGACACGAATCACTTCCCGCCGCCCGGTGCAACATCACCGGGATCGACGCCAACGTTTCCGAAACCGGCGACCGGGCCTTAGCGCCGATGACTTTCGTCTCTGGTGTACCACCACATGCCCGGTGTGAGCTTGGTGCTAAGGGAGGCGCTCATGAGTATTGATGCACGGCCCGCCGGCCGCAGTCTTGTCGTCGTGCTGGCAGTCGGCGGCGTGGTCCTGGCATGGCTGGTGTTGTTGCCGAGGATCTTTAGGCGAAACCGGGACCTGCTAGTCAGGATTGGCCCGTTCAAGAGGTTCTTGACGGGTTACAACAACTTGACCCGCAATATCTCGGGAACGGAGCGGTCGTCATGGGGGCTTTTGACCCACGTGGGACGCCGCAGCGGGCGCGTCTACCAGACCTCGCTCGGCACAAATCCCTACCGTGACGGTTTCCTGTTGCCGTTGGGTTATGGCCCGCACACCGACTGGTACCAAAACCTGACGGTCGCCGGTGCGTGCACGCTTGCCTGGAAAGGGCGCACCTATCGGCTCGAGCGGCCCGAGCTCATTTCCGGGCCCGAGGTCATGCAAGCGTGGCCGCCAGGGTCCCGGGTCCTGCTGCACCTAGCCGGAATTCATGATTTCGTGTGGCTGCACCAAAGCCAGGAACAGGGCACGGAGTCCCCGCCCCTCACGTCGCCGGCGCAACAGACGGCAGGGTGACGGCGATATCTGTGCGGGTTCCAGCTGGGGTTGAGGCCCGTGACATCGATGTTCAAGGTGTCCGCACGCGGGTGTTCGAGGTCAACCCGCGCAATAACCTCACCCCGCTGATCTTGCTGCACGGCGGCGGTGTCGACTCAGCGCTGGTGTCCTTTGGTTCGGCGCTGGTTTCCCTCGGACAGGACCGACGGGTCATCGCCCCGGACCTTCCCGGGTACGGCGAAACCGAGTTCTTGGATTCCTCCTTTTCCATTCCCTGGTACGGCGACTGGGTCGCCGACCTGGTTAGGGGCTACGGCTTCGATCGGGTCGACCTCGGCGGGTTGTCGCTCGGCGGGTGGATCACGCTCGAAGTCGCCATTACCCACCCCGACCTGGTGCGCCGCATTATCGCGATCAATCCCGGCGGCATCACCGAGACGTTCGAGTTCATGCGCACCGCCATGTGGCTCGCCAGCCACCCGCGGCTGCAGAATCGGATAGATCGGCTCTCCGTGAGCATGGGCCGCGGGGTTACTCGCATGCAGCTGCGCGCCGGCGTCGGTATGAAGAACGCTTCAGCGCTGACCGACGACCTGATCGACGCGGTCATCATCAGCGGCAAGCGCCCGCATGCCGGCGAAGCGTTCGCGGCCACCCAACGCTGGGCATTCAGCGCTGGATCCGAGGGCTTGTCTCTCGTGGCTAAGTTGCCGCAAATCAAAGCCAAGACGCTGATACTCGCCGGGCGCAATGACATGCTCGTGCCGGTGGCGGATTCGCTTCACGCATCGCAACTGGTCCAAGACGGGCAGGTGCGGGTCCTCGAGCCGTGTGGCCACTGGCTGGTGCGCGACTGCCCGACTGAGTTTGTCGACGCGGTGAACCAATTCCTCGATAGCACTTGACCATTCGACTATCGACATTTGCTGTCAACGCAGTTTCGGCGGCTGTACGAGTGCGCGGTTGACAAAGGCGGCAAGGCGGGCCTTGGTGAGCCCGCCGACGCCGAAGAGCGTTCTGAAGTAGATCGGCGCCAGGATGCAGTCGTAGATGTCGGTCTGGTCAAGGGCAGTCTCGCCGCGATCGCGAGCGCGGTCGAGCATCGCCTGAATTTGCGCGCCCCGCTCCCGCAGCGGAGCGCTGCGCCGCGGTTCGGTTTCCGCACGGACGCCGAGCACAGCCTGCAAGAAAGCCAACCCTCCAGGACGGGTGATGTCCTCGGCCGCATTGGCGGCAAATGCGAGTAAGTCTCCGCGCAGCGTTCCGGTATCGGGAATCGGCGAGTTGACCTGAAGCCGGGCCGTTTCTACGTCGAGGATCAGTGCCTCGAGCGTGCCCCACCGGCGGTAGATGCTTGTCGGGTTCACCCCCGCCCGCTCGGCGATCTCGGCCACCGTGACCTCGCGCGGATTGCGTCGCGCCACAAGCTCGTTGACCGCATCGTGTACTGCCGCAACGACCCGTGCGCTGCGTCCACCGGTACGTCGCCGCACTTCTGTGCCACCACCCATGACGCATGATCTTAACGCATCTTCCCTTGCATTAGCGTCCTTTCTGTACTACTGTCGTTAAAGCAAGGCCGGATGCGTTAGGAGTCCCCAAATGAATCCACTCCTGTTTCCCGAAGACACCTCCTTCTGGTATGAGACCCAGCGGATCCTGGGCCATACCGCCTACGGCGGCGCCGACATCGGCGAAGTCCTCACCACCGCCCAAGCCATCACCGCCGGCGACTACGACAGCTGGCACGACGAGTGGTTGGCCACGGCCGATCGGGTTGGCGCCGAAGCCGAAAAGATGTTGGCCGAAGGACACCGCATCAGCGCCCGCGATGGGCTCATGCGGGCCAACAATTACTACCGGGCTGCCGAGTTCTACTTGCACGGCAATCCGGAGGATCCCCGCATCGACCATGCCTACGGACGGGCATGCGAATGTTTTCGCACCGCAGCCGCTCTCTTCGATCCCCCAATCGAGCCAGTCGAGATCCCTTATGAGGGCACCGTCTTGCACGGCTACTTCTATCGGGCGGCCGGGAGTGGCGACCTCACCACACCCCGCCCGACGATGATCATGCACAGCGGATTCGACGGCACCTGCGAGGAGCTGCACTGGTATGGCGGCGCCGCCGGACAAGAACGCGGCTACCACGTCCTGACGTTCGACGGACCGGGGCAGCCGGCGGCACGCCGCCGCGACGGCCTGGTTTTCCGTCCCGACTGGGAGAACGTCGTCACCCCGGTGCTCGACTGGCTGCTCGCACGTCCCGGCGTCGATCGAACCCGAATTGCCTTGTTTGGTCTGTCCATGGGAGGCCTGCTCGCCCCCCGGGCCGCCGCTTTCGAGCACCGCTTGGCCGCCTGCATTGCCATGGACGGCGTCTACGACCTGGGTATTACGGTGACCAAAAACATGCCGGTGACGCGCGCCGAAGCGGAGGCCATCCTTCGCGCCGAATCGGCGCCCGAGGTCGACGCCATGATGGAGCAGCTGATGGCATCCGACCCGAATATCAGGTGGGCAGCCACGCACGGCCAATACGTCATGGGCGCCGACAGCCCCCGCGCGTTCTTCGCCTCCTACCTCGACTACACCCTGGCCGACGGGATCGCCGAGCAGATCAGCTGTCCCACCCTCGTCTGCGACGCCGCAGAGGATATTTTCTTCGAGGGCCAGCCCCAGCTGCTCTTCGAGCACCTGACCTGCGAGAAAAAGCTGTTGGACTTCACTGCGGCTGAAGGTGCCGGAGCGCACTGCCAAGCCGGCGCCCAGCGCCTCGCCTTCGGGCGCATCTACGACTGGCTCGACGACGTGCTGGCCACGATTAGCTAGCTTTGGAGTTCAGGTAGGCAACTATCCCCTGGGTGACGGCGGCGGCATACCTTGTCCGGCCGTCTGGGCTTTGCATCCGCGCGGCGTCGTCGGCGTTTTTCATGTTGCCGAGTTCGACGAGGACCGCCGGGTACTGGGCCAGGTTCAGCCCGGCAAGGTCGTCGCGGCCATAGAGTCCGTCCGACCCGATATAGGTGGCCGGCTGAAAACCCGACTGGACCAAGGCATCCCGCATCGTGTGCGCCAACTGCACAGCGGGGCCGGCCTGCACGTCGTTCAGTGGCGGGCTGGAGTAGTTCACGTGGAATCCACTGCCGGACGCGGGTCCGCCATCGGCGTGGACGCTCACGATCGCGTCCGGGTGCATCGCATTGGCCAGTGCTGCACGCTGATCGACGCACGGGCCAACGCCGCTGTCGCTATCCCGCGACAGCTGGGTGCGAACGCCCATTTGGTTGAGCGCATCACTGATAAGCGCTACGACCGCCCACGTGAACGCATGCTCGGGATAGCCGTCGTTGGTCGCGGTGCCCGAGGTGTTGCACGGCTTGGTGCCGCCCCGACCATTCGGGACTTGTTGGGTTATCGAGGCGTCGTTCACGGCATTGTGGCCCGGGTCAAGAAAGACGGCCATCCCGGCGAGACCGGCGGCCGCGCGTGGAGCGTCAAGCATTGCGGCGACACTGAGCAGTGCCGGCGCGACGCCGGCGAATTTCAAAACACCGCGCCGTGAAAACGATCGCATCCGACCAGGGCGATCACTCACCGCGCGATGGTAACAATCAGCCTTAAATGGGCTCCTCCGCGGTCGTTTCGCCCGGGGCGATACCGGGGTCGTGGCGGACGAAATCGGCCTGCAGCGAGTCCTGCGCTGCGAACACCGCTTGGCAGTTGATGTACGGGTTCGCGCGCAGGAACACTTGCGTGATCAGCGGCTGGTAGCCGTCGGTGTGGATCCAGATGTGGATGTGCTGCGGTCGCATCACGGCTCGATGTCGGGCGCGCAGGATCTCCCCGCACCGGGCCGTCGGTGGGAACCGGGTCGTGGCGAGGCGCGATTGAGCGGTACCTGAGTTGACCGTCGTCGTCGGTGGTTAACAGCGCCGGGGCGCCGGCGATCGGCCTGGCCTGTTCGTCGACGTCCCGAGCGGTGACGAACATCGTTGTCGTGCCAAGTATTAACGAGGCCAAGGACAAGCCGAACAACTTGACCGAGCACAGGCTCTTGACGGGTCGGACTGGAGATGCTGCCGAGCCGTCCGATGAAATCCATTGCGGTGAACGCATGATCACCTCCTCCGGTGAGCGGGTGCTGGTCATCGCCTGACGCTGTCAAGACAACACCCAATAACCGATCGAGTCCAACGAAGAAAAATGATCACAACGATCGCGATTCGCGATAGATTTGGACGCGTGGAACTGCGACAACTGGAGTACTTCGTCGCTGTGGCCGCCGACTTGAACTTCTCCCGGGCGGCCCAACGAATCCACGTCGTGCAGTCGGCGCTGTCGGCGTCGGTGGGCAGACTGGAAAAGGAGCTGGGCGTCGAGCTGTTCGACCGTTCCAAGCGGCAAATCGCGCTCACTGCGCCCGGCGAGGCCTTCCTGCAGCATGCCCGGGATGTCATCCACACTGCTCAGAGGGCTCGGTCCTCGGTGGAGGACTACCGCGGTCAGCTGACGGGCATCGTCACGCTGGGCACCCTGATGTCGTGGGGAACGTTGAACCTGCCGGCCGCGCTGGAAGAGTTTCGCCGCCTTCACCCGTTGGTGACCGTTCGACTGCGGCAAAGCCTCACCGGCTCGGCAGGCCATCTGGAGGCGATCGCCGACGGGCAGATGGACCTCGCCCTGGTCTCAATCCCCGCATCACCGTCTCGGCTTGTCGCTCTGCAGGAGCTGACCCACGAACCCATGGTCTTCGTCTGCGAATCGACCCATGCGCTGGCGCATCGCCGCCGTGTGCAGCTCGCCGACCTCGCCGGGCAAGACTTCATCCACTTCCCGCGTGGATGGGGAATCCGCCAGCGCCTCGATGCTTGTTTTGCCGCTGCCGGGGTCCACCCGGTCAACGCCTACGAAGTCGCCGACTACGCGATCGCGGCCGAAATCATCCGACACCGACTGGCAACGACCGTCTTACCCATCAGCGCGGCCAATCGGTTCCCTGAGCTACGCGCAGTTGCGCTGAACCCGCCACTGACATGGACACTGTCCCTCGCCTCCGCGGCGACCCAAACCGCCAGCCGCGCCACGAAGGCACTCGTCGACACGATCACTCGTCATATCGACCGCTGATGGCGCTCTCGGGCCCGGGAATCCTGCGACCGCGGCTGAGACCTGTTCTGTCTTAACGCAATTAGCGGGATCGCGACCGCACCGGCATAGCCATACAAAATAGTATGTTACGGTCGAGGGCATGTCCGTGGTCGATAGCCGCCCCGTACACGGGATCACCGACGAATTCATCGCGCGGCTGGCCGAGCGCGCTGAGGAGGCCGAGCGGCTGCGCCGGCTGCCCGCGGCAACGGTGAGCGAGTTCAAGCAGACGGACCTGTTTCGGCTCTTGCTGCCGGCGCGGTTCGGTGGTATTCAAGCGGCGTTTCCCGAACTGCTGGAACCGGTTCGGCGGATGGCGCATGGGTGCGCATCGAGTGCGTGGACATTGGGTTTCTATGCATTGCACAACTGGATGCTGTCGTTGTTCGACCCGCGGGTTCAGGAGGAAGTGTTCGCGTCGGGGCCGGTGCTGGCGCCGGCTCCGCTGGCCCCGACAGGTCGTGGCAGCCCGGCCGATGGCGGGGTGCGCCTGACGGGCAGGTGGTCATGGGCGACGGGTGCGATGGACGCCGATTGGGTGATGGTCGGGGCGCTCATCGAGCGACAGGACAGGATTGATCCGGCACTCGTGGTGGTGCCAGCCGACGAGGTCGAGGTTGCCGATACTTGGCACACCGCGGGCATGCGGGGCACCGGTTCCCACGATGTCATCGTCACGGATGTCTTCGTCCCCGAGCACCGCATGGTTGCGGTCGCCGACATCTATGCCGGAACGGCGCCGGGCGCGCGTGCTCATGATGTGCCGACGTACCGATGGCCGATGGTTCCTGCGCTGGCGCTGGTGGCGGCGATGCCAGTGCTCGGTGCCGCCGAACGGGTGACTGAACTCTTTGCAGAACGGCTGGGCGGCCGTGTCCTGGCGTATAGCGGTGTGGCACAGAAAGATCAGCCTGCCGCCCAGATCCGGCTCGGCAGATGCCGCAGGTTCGGCTGCGCGCATTGCGAGCGCTGATCACCGAGACTGCCGCCGGTATCGAGCAGATCGTTGCCGGCGGCGAACGGGTGACCCGATCGGTGCGGGCCGAGGCACGGCTGGCGGCCGCCCACACGGTGCATGAGAGCCGGTCGATCATCGCCGATCTCCTGGGCGCCTCCGGTGCCAGCGCTCAGTTCTTGTCGAATCCTTTGCAGCGCGCCAAGCGTGATGTGGACATCGCGGCGGGGCATGTGGTGTTCGATTACGACATGAGTCGAGAGTTGGCCGGAGCGTTGGCAATTGGTGCGAAGATCTCGCCAATCGCGATGGTCTGAACTTTAGGTCGGATGGGCCAACATGAGGTCCAGGAATCGCTCGCGTTGAGCGGCCTTTTGCGCCCGCTCGGCTGAATCGGCGAGGTGCAGGAGCCCGATTCCGGCCGCGAAGGTCAACTCGGCGCGCAGCTTGGCGTCGGCGGGGCTGAAACCGTAGTCGCCGTAGGCCTTTGTGACGGAGCGAAGCAGGCGTCGATCCGCGGCCCGGACATTGGCGGCGGCGCCCGGGTCCGTGCGCGCCCATTCGCGCATCGCGCGTTCGAGCACCCAGTGTCGAGGGCTGATCAGCGCAGTCATCATGGCGGACAACCGTTCCCGGGGTGGCAGCGCATCGAGTTCGGCCAGGGATTGCCGGTCCCGCTCCAAAAACGTATTCCACGATTCGACAAGCGCGGCACGGTAGCTGTCCATATCCTCGAAGTGCCAGTAGAAGCTCCCGCGGGTGACACCCGCCTGCTGGCAAAGGCGTTCAACTTTGAGTGCGCGCACCCCTTGCTCGGCGAGCAGCGTGTAGCCCGCCTGCAGCCAGTCCTCGACTGACAGACGCGTCGACGGGGGCTTGCGGGCGGTCACAACATGCAACGTTACGGGTGGTCGCCGCCGTGTCACCGCCCGGCTGGGCGGGATTCGCGCCCGAAGCTATTGTCCGTAGCAGCTCACTTCGACCAGGTTGCCGTCGGGGTCGTGGCACCGCGGGGTCTCGACACCCGTGTCATGTTCTCATTTGAAAGTTTGCTGTGAAGGTGCGGATTGGGGGTCGCCTAAAGCACTTAGGTCCGGATAATCTAGGCCGGTCGGTGCTGATGGCTTCTCCCCGGGGTTTCCATGCGCCGGCCGGTGGGAGCTGCAAATGGCCGCTGATTTGTTCGTCCAGGTATCGAGGGCCTGGCCGTGACTGCCCCTGGCCGTCTTGGGGTTAATCGTTGTGGCGGTCCGTTGATTCGACGCCCACATTTGCAGCGCGGATTTCACGGTGATCGCGGGGAGCCGGAGCCATCGCAGTGACGACCGTCGCGCGATAGCC
The DNA here is from genome assembly GCA_963730415.1 of uncultured Actinomycetota bacterium. Lineage (GTDB taxonomy): Bacteria > Actinomycetota > Actinomycetes > Mycobacteriales > Mycobacteriaceae > Mycobacterium. The sequence continues at coordinate 735,676 of CAVSSC010000043.1, forward strand.
CTTTCGGCACCGGTGTTTTCTCTCATCTGCTCAAGGAGCGATCCATGCTGCACGAAGTCTGGCAGAACTTCACCGACAACCTCTTCACGCCGCTGTTGCTGTTCTTCTACCTTGGGTTCCTGATCCCGATCCTCAAGGTGCGGTTCGAGTTCCCATACGTGGTCTACCAGGGCCTGACCATGTACCTGCTGCTGGCGATTGGCTGGCAGGGCGGGGAGCAACTCGCCGAGATCACTCGGGCGAACATCGGCAGCATCGCCGGATTTCTGATCGTGGGCTTCGCTTTGAACTTCGTGATCGGTGCTATCGCCTATTTCCTGCTCAACCACATGACCGCCCTGCGGCGCATCGACAGTGCCATGGTGGCGGGTTATTACGGGTCCGACTCGGCGGGGACCTATGCCGCCTGCGTGGGCGTCCTTAGCGGCCTCGGCTTGGCCTTCAATGCGTACATGCCGGTCATGCTGGCCGTCATGCAGATTCCGGGCTGCCTGGTGGCGCTGTACCTGGCGGGCCGACTGCGCCACAAGGGGATGGACGCGGCCGGGTTTATGTCCGACGAACCTGGCTACACCGTTTCGGCCAAGGCCGGGGTCGGGCCTGGCCCGGCCGCCAGGCCAGCTGGCGAGAACCTCGACACCCAGCACCAGCGCGGCGTCGAGCAAGAGTTGGAGTTCTCGCTGGAAAAGAGGGAACATCCTGAATGGGAGCCCGAGCAGACCCCGGCCCGCCAGAGTGGCAAGAGCAGGCACACCCTCTCCCGTGCGCTCCTGCGGGAGGTTTTCTTCAACCCCGGGGTTGGACTCCTTTTTGGCGGGATCGCTATCGGTTTTGTCAGCCAACTGCAGGGCGCGAAGGTCGTTCACGACGACAACGCTTTTTTTGTGGGGGCATTCCAGGGTGCGCTCTGCTTGTTCCTGCTCGAGATGGGCATGACGGCCGCCCGCAAGTTGCGGGACCTCAAGTCGGCAGGAAGCGGTTTCATTATCTTTGCTCTGCTGGCACCGAATATCTTTGCGACGCTGGGGATCAGCGTCGCCCACGGCTACGCCCACCTCACCCACAGTGAGTTCAAGCCGGGAACGTACATCCTGTTCGCGATACTCTGTGCATCGGCGTCATACATCGCCGTCCCGGCGGTGCAGCGGCTGGCGATCCCCGAGGCGAGTCCAACTTTGCCTCTGGCCGCATCACTGGGTTTGACGTTTTCCTACAACGTCACATTCGGGATTCCGACCTACATCGAGATCGCCCGCCTCTTCAGTTGATCGAGCTTTCGCAGCGCAAATCGCTACGGCGCGGGAGTCAGCTGGCCGGATCAGGCAGATTGGCACACACCTTGGCGTAGGCGATGCTCGGAGACACGTGACGCTGCTCGGTTAGCCACGCCTTGAGCGCGATTGCCTCGCGGGTGTCCCGGTTGGAGTCGTTTAAGAAAATGCGTGACACCTGGCAATGCATCCTCTTTCGTGGAGGCCTGCGCGGCAACGCGTCGCGCCGGCGGCGTGGTACTGCCCGTCCTTCGGTGTCGCCGGGAACGACAGAATAACGCCGCGCGACCACTTGGGTGTCGGTTGACGTTAAAGCGGGTAAATAGTTTGGTCTTCCCAGGTACGACGAAACTGGCCTGACCCCGGTTGGTTGAGCCGCGGTGTATGAGAGTCTTGCGGCCCACGTTGTGGGCAGGAAGGCTCTCACAAGATCATGGCTGAATCACAAGAAGATCCAACGACTTTGGCGCGACGAAGGATTGCGGGTGCCGCAGCGGCGGCGTCGTAAACGCCACGGCACGTCCACCGCGGCCGATACCGTCACCGCCGATGCGCCCGACCGGGTATGGGCGGCGGATTTCCAGTTTGACGCCACCGCCGATGCCCGACCGATCAATCGTGTCCATCGTCGACGAACACACCCGCGAATGCCTCGGTGGCTTGGTCGAGCGTTCCATCACCGGCGAGGACCTCATCGCTGAACTCGATCATCTCGCCGCCCAGCGCGGCGGCTATCCCGCGGTGCTGCGATGCGATGGCGGACCCGAATTGGCCTGTGCCACAATGGGAGAATGGGCCGGCAAGCATGTCGGCCTGCACTTCATCCCGCCCGGCCAGCCATGGCGCAACGGCTATGTCGAGTCGTTCAATTCCCGGGTACGCGACGAATGTCTCTCAACATCAACGCGTTCTGGTCACTGACCCAAGCCCGTGTCGTCATCGGCGACTGGAAACACGACTACAACCACCACCGCCGACACTCCTCGCTCGGCTACCTACCGCCAGCCCGCTACGCTGCCACCTGTACCCACCGATGAACGACTCTCACCCGTCGCCGACCAATTCACGGGGTCCGGCCAATGGTGAGTCAGCAGACGCGTGAAGCGCCTGCCTGAGCGTCGTCCTCGACACCCGCCCTAAACAAAACCCGAGGAGGATTCACCATGAGCACGGGGCAGATCACCGCTCTCGTCACGGGCGCAAACCGTGGATTGGGCAAGCACTTCGCAGCCCAACTTGTCGAGCGCGGCGCGAAGGTTTACGCCGCCGCGCGCCGCCCCGAAACAATCGAGCTCTCAGGCGTCGAACCCGTCCAGCTCGACATCACCGACCCAACCTCGGTGCGCCGCGCCGCCGAGCTGGCCAGCGATGTCAACATGCTGATCAACAATGCCGGCACCTCCACGCGGGCGGCACTGCTGTCCGGGGCGTTCGAGGACGTCCGGCTGGAGATGGAGACGCACTACTTCGGCACCCTGAGCGTCATCCGGGCTTTCGCGCCGATAATCGAAGGCAACGGCGGAGGAGCAATCCTCAACATGCTCTCGGTGTTGTCCTGGCTGCATCTTCCCGCCTCCGGCGCCTACTCCGCGGCAAAGGCAGCCGAGTGGGCGATGACCGACGCACTCAGACTGGAACTGGCTCCCCGCGGCATCCATGTCACCGCCGTGCACGTCGGCTACATGGACACCGACATGGCCGCCTTCGCCCCGGCGGACCAAAAGACCGATCCCGCGGTCGTTGCCGAACTGGCGCTGGACGGCCTGCTGGCCGGCGAGCCGGAGGTTCTCGCCGACGATCTGACGCGCGCGACCAAGGCGCAACTGTCCGGCACCCAGAACGATCGCTGACACGGTCGCCGGCGCCGCCCAGCGCAGCAACCGCGGCGAGCGGAGCCAGCGCCGTTTCTTTCCATCCGGCGCGGACCGCGTCGTCCAATATCCGTCCTGCCGACGGTGCAGACTTTGCGGAAAGTGCTAGCGGATGTGCTATCGCTCTCGCGGTTCACATCAGGAGCCGGCGGCGAAATCGCCACTGGCACAGAGTCTTCCGCTGTCCGCCGTCGGTGGTTATTTCAGCTCGTAGGAGTCGCGCGAAATGCGGAAGAAGTGACCGGTGCTGGAGTCGGTGCACGTGATGCCGGCGGGCTCGCTGACACAGGTAAGCGAGGCCACGGAACGCGTGTCGCCGTATTGCAGCGTCGACAGTCCGCTGCCACGAGTGGTATCCGTGTGGCACGATCAGCGCGGGTGGGCTGCCCTGATCCAAGTCGATCCGATCACCCCATGCCCCCATGCAGACCTGCGGGCGCGGCGGTGGCACCCAAATGTGGTCAACGATCTCACACGACGCATGGGGGGCGACGCCCTCAAGCGCGGCCATGACACAGGTGATGTTCCCCGAGGGCGACTGAAACTGGTACAGACTGTCCGCATGCGCGATTGCCGCCGGGCCGACCGCGGTCACGGCTGCCACCGTCGAAACCGCCGCGATCATCGTCGCTTCCATGGTGCAGTTGTAGTCCATCACCGGTGAAAAAGTCACCGGTGGAGGTCGTCCAGGACAGTCGCACTCTCGATGATCTCGCGTAGTTCGGCACCAAAGCGAGCCCCCGGCGCGCCGTCGATAACGTTGTGATCGATGGTCACAGTCAGATCGAGCACGTCGCGCACCTCGATCTGGCCGCGAACGACTCGCGGGCGTGGACTCACACCACCGACCACGATCTGAAGTGGCATAAGGGTCAGCGGCGCGATGGCGAATCCCCCGCCACCGGCGAACATTCCTACCGCGGTCACTGCCACAGTGCCTGTCAACTGCCTGAGCCGAGGTGACCGCGCCATGAAGGCGTACATCACCGCGAAGAGCCCTGGCACATGCGCGGCAATGGGTGCGTAACGGGCGACCCACCTTCCGCTGTCACTCGCCAACGGGTCGGTCTTGACAGCGCGAAGCTCGCGAGTGAGGTCGGCGACGTCACGGATGTCGGCGTCGCGGATCGCATGCGCCACTGCGAACGGGCCCTGCGCAGTGGCGATCTCGACGATCGTCGCGATATCGACGTGTCGGTGCCAAACAAGCTGCCCACGCCAGTTCCGATACGCATGGACCTCCGGGTGTGCAGCAGCAGCTCGAGCAACGCTGGCGATTACAAACGCGGTGAACGACAGGGCCGGCTCGTGGTCGGCCAAGAGACGCTTCGCATCAGTCACATCGACCTCAACAAGGCCGTGCATCGGCGTCGCTCGTTTGCCGACCCGCAGTGCGGCGGTAACGACGCGACGATTCCACGGAAATGGTCGCACTTCGACCTGCCGTGGCCGATTCGTAGTCATGGCATGACTCTGCCACGGACTTGGCCCTCCCTGAAGCGGCGTCAAAGCCGACCTCGGCTCCCGGTGTGAGCTGGGCGCCGGGCACACCGACCACCCGGCTACCTGCGACATCAACTGAATCCGGAACAAAACAACCCGGCTCGAGAATCAGTCCACCACTAGACTTGGTTTGCGTGGCGACGACTAACGTTTACGGCAAGTGGAGCAAGGATCTTTTCGCCGACGCGGCGATTGTGGACAGTCCCGGGCGTCTGATTTTCGTTGCCGGCATGGCAGCAGAAGACCCGGCCGACGGCCATATTCACCATCGGGGGGATTGCGCGGCGCAAACCAGGATGGCATACGACAAGATCAAGGCCATTCTCGCTGCGCAAGGAGCTGACCTGAGTCATGTGGTTCGGATCGTTGCTTATCTGACGGACATGCGGGACAAGAACGCTTACGAAAGCGAGCAGCGTCAGGCGCTCGGCGGTATCAAACCGCCGCCGCACTCGTTGATAGGGGTGAGCAGCCTCGCCTGGCCGGGGATGGTGGTTGAGGTCGAGGCAACAGCCTTCGTACCAGCCTGATTGGAATCGATGACAAAATCGAACCCACGACGGAGTGACTTTCAAATAGCCGATTCCCGACCGTTGCTGCGTAGTCTCGTTTCTCGCTGGTGGCAGGTGGTTGATCCGCGTTGGTACTAGCTGGCGCCCGCAGAATCCTGCTGATTCTCGTGTCGTGGGTGTGGCGGTGAAACTGCGTGGCTGTCCCAGGTGTGATGGTGGCCTCGTAGATTCGGATCCCCGCCTGCGGCGCACCACCGGTATACGGCGGCGGATTTTCCGTGTACGGCACTCCCTGCGCGGCGTGCCGGGTGTCGGCAAGCTCACGTTTCTAGCTCCCGGATCCGCTTTTCGGGATCGTCGTCGTTCATTTGCGAAATGGTCGCATACCGACTGGTCACAGGCCAGCACTGAATTTGCCACCGGCGTCAGCCGGCCGGGTCGGGAAGATTCGGACACACTTTGGCGTAGCCGATGCTGGGTGACACCCAGTCGTTCCACTCGGCGTGGGTCATGTTCGCAGAAAGCTTGTCGCACAACAGGTTCACCCACTCGGCCTGCGCTGGTGTCGGCCACAACCGCACGGTGCCGTCGTCCGAGGCCGACACCGCAAGCTGCCCGTCGTGGCTAAAGGCCACACTGTTCACCGCTGCCACGTGGCCAAAGAGCGGCTGGCCAATCTGCTGGCCGGTGTCGGCATCCCACATCCGCAAGGTCTTGTCGGCGCTGCCCGACATGATGCGGTGCCCATTGGGGCTGAACACGGCGCTGTATACCGTCCCTTTGTGGCCGATCAAGGGCTTACCGATGGGCTCGCCCGTCACCGCATTCCAGATGCGCACGGTGTCGTCTTCGTTGCCCGCCACGATGCGATGCCCGTCGGGGCTGTAGGACACACTGGCCACCTCGCCGCTGTTGCTACTCAGCGGATCACCGACAGGTTGGCGTGTGGCTACGTCCCACCGCCTCAGCGTCTTATCGAAGCTGCCGGAAGCGATTTGGCGGCCGTCGGGACTGAATGCCACATCGGCCACCGCATCCGTATGCCCCGTTAGCTCGCCGACTTGTTGGCCCGTGGTCGCGTCCCACAGCCGCAGCGTCTTGTCATAGCCGCCGGACACGACGAAGCGCCCGTCCGGACTGAACGCCACGGAGGTCACCCAACCGATGTGGCCCACCAGGGGTGCGCCGATCGGCTGGCCGGTGTCCGCGTTCCACAGCCGCACGGTTCCGTCCTTGCTCGACGATGCGAGGCGGTGCCCATTGGGACTGAACACCGCATCGGTCACCCCATCGGTGTGGCCGGTCAACGGCACACCGATGGGCGAACCGGTATCGGTGTCCCACAACCGCAACGTGACGTCACCGGCAGAGACGAAGCGATGCCCGTCGGGGCTGAAATCCGCGCTGGTCACGGCCCCGATGTGCGCGGAGATCATCTTGATGCCGGCGACCCACTCTCGCACGGTGCCGTCGTTGCTGCTGGAGATGATGTGGCGGCCATCGGGACTGTAGGCCACCCCGGTCACCCAACTCGTGTGTCCGTCGAGGGCATCTCCGATGGGTTGGCCGGTGTCGGCATCCCAGACCCGCACCATGTCGTCCTGGCCGCCCGAGGCGATGTGTCGGCCGTCGGGACTGTAGGCCACCGTGGACACTGGTCCTACGTGGCCGACCAGCGGGTATCCGATGGGTCGCCCGGTGTCGGCATCCCAGATCCGCAGCGTCTTGTCGTAGCTTGCCGAAACGATGCGGCGCCCGTCGGGCCGAAACGCCACGCTGTTCACCCAATCGGTGTGGCCGGTCATCGGCGCCCCGATCGGTTGGCCCGTGTCGGCATTCCACAGTCGGACCGTTTTGTCGTCGCTGCCCGAGGCGACGCGGCGCCCGTCCGGGCTGAACGCGACGCTGAGCACCCAGTCGGTGTGGCCGATCCAGGGTCCCCCGATGGGTTGGCGCGTTGCGGCGTCCCACAGCCGGATCGTTTTGTCCGCGCTGGCCGAGACGATGCGCTGCCCGTCGGGACTGAACGCCGCACTGCTTATCCAACCGGTATGGCCGACAAGGGGTTCACCGATCGGTTGGCCCGTATCGGCGTTCCAGATCCGCAGGGTGTGGTCCATGCTCCCGGAGACAATGCGATGCCCGTCCGGGCTGAAAGCGACCGCGCTGACATTCCCTTGGTGGCCCTGGAGTGGAGCGTCGATGAGCTGGCCGGTGTCGGCGTTGAACATCCGCACGGTGCCGTCGGATTGGCCGGTTGCCAGGCGATGGCCGTCGGGGCTGACGGCTAAAGCCATTGCCGGGCCTGGGGTTCCGATGATCTTGAGGGTGTCCGGCCGCGCGACGAGGCCGTCGTACAGTGCGCCGGTATCGGCGGTCCGGGAAATATGGGGCGCGGCGAGTATCTCCTGGAACGCCCGGATGTCCCCGCCACCCTGGGCGCCGGCAAGCATGGCCCGGGCCTCCGACGTCAGCCGCACGGCGATGGCTTCACGGGCTCGCGCGTCGGCCTGGTGACGCGCGTGATTGGCGCTGACGAACCCATAGGTCGCGGCCACCGCACCCAGGAGCGCGACAAGGGCGACGACGCCGCGGGCCTGGGAGCGTTTGCGCGCCAGGTAGGCTTGGCGTTCCGCCGACTGTTGGCTTTGTTGCGCCAGCCGGGCGACTTCTTCGGCGTGGTACAGTTTTTCGTTGCGCTGAGCTTCTTCTTCTTGCAGGCGCTTGTTTTCCGCTTCTCGGCATGCGTTGAGATACTCGCGGCTGCCGGCGAGCAGGGTGCTGAAGCCCTTTCTGGTGGAGAGTTTTTCGGCGTCGTGGAGCCGCGTGCCGGTGAGCAACCAGGCGGGATCATGGTCGGCGTTTTCCCACGCGGCGGCGCTGCGCTGGATGTCGTCGGCGATTTTGAGGTTCGAGCGTTCGTCGGCTAACCAGCGCGCGAGGTCATCCCATTGGCGCAGAAGGCTTTCCAACGCGACCTCGATGACGACTTCCCCGTCGCGTTCGTCGCGGACCAGCAGCCGCCGTGCGACGAAGGCGTCGATCAGGGGCTGGCTTTTCTTGGGCAGATCGGATTCTCGGGCTACGCGGCGCAGCGCTTGATCGTTGGTGGAGTTGACGGTGGCCAGATACGGGATGAACGCCGAGCGCAATAGTTTGAGCGCGCTGGCGCGACCGCCGGGGTGGTGGCGTAAGATCTCTTCGATTTCGTTGTCGACTACGTCGGTTATGCCGCCCATGGCTTCGTAGTCGGCCGCGGTGATTTCGCCGGTACCGCCGTAGTCGGCATACAGCCGGGACAGGGTCAGGGCCAGCAGCGGCAGGGTGTCGGCGCCTTCGCCGGCGTCGCTGAGCAGCCTGGCGACCAGGCCTTCGGTGATGACGAGACGCTGACCCGCTTCGGTAGCGCGGGCTGCCGGGCCGGTGATGACCTCTTTGAACTCCGCGCGGGGCATGGGTTTGAGGTCGTCGAACAAGGCGGTGCCGATGCCGTCGAGAGCGGGATGGTTCTGCATCGCTTCATAGCGGTCGGTGCGGATCGTCACCGCCACAATCAGTCCCACGTCGTCGGCGTTGATGCGGCGGATCAGCTCGGCCAGCATGGTCAGGAACTGGCCGGCCTGGGGACCGGCGTCGGCGGAGAACAATTCCTCGGCCTGATCGATGGGCAGGACCAGTGTTGGAGTTACGTCCGTGTTCATGAACTGTTTGGCGGCGGCGGTGCGTATTTCGGTGAGCAGCTCGGCGACTTTGTCGGTGCCTTGTTGTCCGCAGGCTTTCTTGATCTGGCCCAGCGCGGTGGTTTTCAGGCCGAGCGACTCACGGGCGGCGTGGATGGTCGCGGCCAAACCCGTGTCTCCGGTGAGCACGTTGCCTTGCGGGCGCATGATTCCCAAGGCCACGAACTCGCGGTCGTCGCGCTGGAGCCGCGGGATGAGGCCGGCGCGCAGGAACGACGATTTGCCGCTGCCCGAGGGGCCCAGCACCACAAACAGCGACTTGAGTCCGGACATGGTGGCCAGCAGCCGAAAACGCATGCCGCGCAACACGTCCATGCCGCGAGCGATCACGGCATCGCGGCCAAAGAACACCCCGGCGTCGATGTCTTCGAACGGCTCCCAGCCTCGGTACGGCGCTCTGTTTGGGTCGGTCCTGGGCGGCCAGCCGAATTGCTCTGGGCCGGTTCGGGCGCCGTCGACGGCGCCCAGGATCCGGGTGAGGGCCGCGGTGTTGAATCGGATCGGTGGCCCGCCGGGGACCTCGATGTCGGTCTGCTCGCCGTCGGCGAACAGGTCGCAGCGCTGCCATGCCGACGTGGTGTCGGTGTCGCCCAAGTCTTCGAGCCGCGCGATGAGTATCTGTTTTCCGAGCCCTTCGGCGGTGCGGAATTCGACGTTGCACTCGGTGGAGTCCAACCACTTTCGCGACAGCAAGCAGATGACGTATTCGCATCGCGAATTGCCAGTGAAGAGCTGGGTTTTCCACTGCTCCCCCAGCCGTAAGCCGGTCTGGGCATCGACATCGATGAAAATCTCGTCGCCCAACTCGGGGCGCTGCTCGGTCAGCCACGCCTTGAGCGCGATCGCCTCGCGGGTGTTCTTGCTGGAATGGCTCAAGAAGATGCGCGACACCTGGCGATCACCCCCTGCCTGGCCGACGCGGCGGCGCGTCGCTGCGAACGACAGGATAATGCCGCCTGACGACTTGGGTGCGATTGTCGACGAAGTGGGTAAGCGCGGAGTATCGGCGTCGAAATGGCGGCACGGAGAGCTAGAAAGGCCGTCAGAGTACGTACGGACGCACCTGCACGTGACGCCCAGCGGGATCTTGAGTCAGCGCTATTTGCGGTGGGCGATGGAAGTCATTGGTGCAGAACGCATTATGTTCGCGGCCGATTACCCGTTCGTGCCGCTACCCGAAGGGGCCAGCAAGCGTTTCCTGCGCGAGGCCGATATCAGCGAGAGCGAGCGGAACATGATCAGCTCCGACAACTGGGATCGTCTCCGCGGCCAGATCCGCAGGTGATCGCTCGGTCAAGGCTCCGCGTGCCGCTGGGGTCTCGAAGCTAATCAACCCGTCCGGATACGACCGCCAGAAGGATTTCTCGCTTCGCCTAACCTCGGTCGCAACCCCCGACGATTACGCCGCCGTTGCCGATGAACGTTACGACGTCGAACTGGGGCACATACACCACCCTGCCGCCCTGCCTGGTGCCGTCGTCGCGCTGCCGGTGCGGCTGCGACCAGTCCTCTTCCTGGGTGAATTCCTGCCCAATAGACGGCAAACCGGAGGGTTCGAGTGGGGGCATGGGTGTAACGTTCGCACTCGCTAGCCGACAAATACCTGCTCACTCTCGGCCTGCTTGCTTGCATGCCGACGGATTATTAGGGGTGCCGTGAGCACATCCGAGGTGTCCGACCTGTCGGCAACGACCGATACCGACGAGGTCGTGGTGTCGTTCCACGACGAGGCCCTGCTGCTGGGCGGTGACCCTGCCGCTGTCGAGTCCTATCTGACGCGGCTGCGGGCGATCGCCGGGCAAGCCATGCGAGTGGCCGGGATCGACGGTGCCTCGCTCGCGAACGCGGCGAGCAGGCTCGCCGGGCTGACCTCGCTACTGGCTGACTCCGGCAAGTACGTGCAGCTGCATCACGACAGCCTGAACGCGTTGAAGGACAGCGATCTAGTTCCCGGCAGTGACGGCTTCTTTCGGTTGCTGACACGCGCTGATGACGGCCAGTTCCTGGCACAACTTCAGTGGCGACCGGCAGTGCTCAGCCCAGAAGCGATGGTGTCGGCGCAGATGATCGCGGTGCAGATGGCGTTGAAGTCCGCGGTTGCTCAGGTAGAAGACGCCGTCCGTCGCGTGGAGGACAAAGTCGAATTAGTGCTCGAAGTTGCCCGGGCACAGCGCGCCGGCGACGTCCTGGGCAACAACCTGACCATTTCACGGATGGTCGACTCATTGGAAAAGTACGGGCCGCTACCCGATGCGTACTGGGATTCGGTGGCCGTCCTGGGGCCGGCGCTTAACGTCACCGTCGAGCAACTACGCAACCATGTCAGGCGCGTCCTGGCGTCTTTCGCTCACAACCTGCCCGTGCAGCAGCGCGCCGAGAAGCTGCGAAACGCGATCAACGACAACCGGCTTGGTGACGCTCTGAGCCTGCTGGTGATCACCGAAGAATCGCTGCACAAATGGCAGCGTCTGAACCTCGCGCGAATCGAGTCGACGCAACCAGAGCAGCTGCTACGAGCGATCGATGAAGCTCGCGACCTCGTCGACCATCATCTCCGAGAAGACCTCCACCTCTACCAGCACGCGAAGCAAATACTCGACCGGTTCGCGAAGTCAGAGGCCATCGACGGCTTCCGATTCTTGGCGGTGCGTGAGCTGGCCAAACAGCGCTGCGCCCTTCGCGACGAGCTCGACCGTTTCGCGAAGGCCCGCCAGCACCAGGTCGAGACCTGGGAGGACTTTCATGTTCCGAGCCTGCTCGATGCTGCCTTCGCCACCATAGAAGCCGCCGCAATCACCACGAACCATGCACTCGCGGCCGTCGGCCGAGGGCTCGTTTGCTTGGGCGCACAGCTAGCAGAGCCGTTACGGGGCAAACATACCGATGAACAACCAAATGTAGACGAAGGCAAGGACTCTCAATGTCAGGCGGACAGCGCCGGACTCGAGGAACTTTCCCGACTCCGCGGGTCCGCTGACATGGTGCAGGAGCCAGGGGTTTGATCGGGACCACTGCATCACCACGATGATCATCACGACGCATCCTGTTGAAGTAATTACGGACTCGGGCCGCAATCGGTGCGGCTCCGGGCGCGCGGACGGCGGGGTCCGACTCGTCGAAGTGCATCGCCAGCCAGGGTATGGTCAACATTCCGCGGAGCGACCCCCGCTAAAGCCCCGATCTGGACCTCATCCATAACGGCATCGCCTGTGAATTCGGGGTCGACTGGCCTTCGTCGCATAAGCCAGGGTGGCTCTGACACACCGGTCCAGGAGGTCGCCGCGACACCGCTAATGCATGTGCAAAACGATGTAAGTGCCGCAAGGCAGCCTCAGGCTCGTTCCATCGTCACGCCAAACCGCTGCGCGACCCGGTGATTGTCTGACAGCCTCCCAGGCTCCGTAGGTGACAACCGAGACCGGATGTCAGGACCTTGGCCCCTTTCGACCGAGTGGTGAACGGCACACGCTAGAGGCATCGGAGTGGAAAGCTCGCCTCGGCGAAGTGGGAGGGTCTCATGACCACAGAGGTATCGCTCAACACGACCGCGCTCGACAAGGCGCTTGACGACCTGCACGCTGGTGCCCCCAGCTGGGTCGCCCTGCCCCTCAAAAACAAGGTGACGCTGTTGGAGGCGTTGCCGCAGAAGATCCTCGATTTCGGCCCGCAGATGGTGGCTGCGGCCGACAGGGCGAAGGGCATCGCCTCGATCTCCAGTTGGGTCGCCGAAGACTGGGTGACCGGTGTGTGGGCCTTCATCCAGGGCGTCAACTCGCACGCCCTGGTGCTGAACCGGGTGCTTGCCGGGCAAGAGCCGATCAAGGCCGACGCGGTGCACACCAGGCCGGACGGCCAGGTCGTCGTCGACGTCTTCCCGGTCACCGTATACGACCGGTTGCTGCTTAACGGCTACAAGGCGCAGGTCTGGATCGAGCCGGGCGTCAGTGCTGAGCAAACTCGCCAGGACGCCGCCAGGATGTACCGCGGTGCCGGCTACGCCCACCCGGGAGTGTCACTGGTCCTCGGCGCAGGCAACGTGGGAACCATTACGACGCTCGACATCCTCGACCAGTTGTACGCGCAGGGGAATGTCTGCGTCGTGAAGATGAACCCGGTCAACGACTACCTCGGCCCGTTCTACGAGAAGATCTTCAATGAGTTCGTCTCGCGTGGCTGGCTGCGGTTTGTGTACGGCGGCGCCGACGTCGGCGGCTACCTGGCACACCATCCGAAGGTTGACGCCATTCACATGACCGGTTCGGCAGCGACCTACGACGCGATCGTGTGGGGTAACGATGCCGAGGCCGCGACTCGTAAGGCCAACAACACGCCAATACTGGACAAGCCGATCTCGGCCGAGCTGGGCGGTATCAGCCCGTTGATCGTCGTGCCCGGCGACTGGAGCGATGCCGACATCAGGTTCCAGGCCGAGCACATTGCATCGAGCAAGCTCAACAACGCCGGCCACAACTGCATTGCGACCCAGATTCTGGTCGTGTCGGAGGATTGGCCCCTCGCCGACAAGCTCATCGCCGAAATTCGCACGGTCATGCGCGAGGTTGAGCCCCGCCGCACGTACTACCCGCGCTCAGAGGAGAAGACCGACAAGGCTTGCCACGGGATGAGCGGCACGGAGTTCCTCAGCAGCGACAAGAGCCGCGCGCTCATCCCTGATGTTGACCCGCAAAGCGCTGCCAGCATCTTGCACGACGAGGTCTTCGCCGGCGCCCTGGGAATCGTGCGCCTTCCCGGCAAGACGGCACGCGAGTTCATGCCCAATGCCGTCGAGTTCTGCAACGACGTTCTGCCCGGCACTCTGGGGGCGACCATCATCATCGACCCCCAGACGCGCAAGGCAAATGCGGCGGCCTTCGACGAAGCGATTTCCCATCTGCGCTACGGCGACATCGGTGTCAACGTGTGGTCGGCGATGAGCTTCTTGCTGGGCTACACGCCCTGGGGTGCGTTCCCCGGGCGCACTCCACAGGACATCGGCAGCGGCACCGGAGTGGTGCACAACGCTTTCTTGCTGCAGCACGTGCAGAAGGCCATCGCCGAGATTCCGTTCCGTCCGTCACCGCGCGCCATCATCAAGGGCGAATTGACGATATCGCCCAAGCCGGTCTTCTTCGTCACGAACAAGACGGCTGAGACGACGATTCGTCGACTCGTCAAGTTCCTCGTGGACGGCAAACCCACGGCGCTGCCCGGAATCTTTGCCTCCGCTCTGCGTGGCTGACAACGCAATGGCCATCCGCGTCGCCCACATCGGTACCGGTAACGTCGGCACCCATGCGCTGAGGGCACTCATCACCAACCCGGAATTCGAACTCGCCGGAGTGTGGGTGTCGTCGGATGCCAAGGCCGGCAAGGATGCGGCAGAGCTTGTCGGACTTGCGGATTCGACGGGCGTGAAGGCCACCAAGGATCTGGAGGCCGTGCTGGCCACCGAGCCACAGTGCGCCGTCTACACCCGGATGGCCGACAACCGGCTGCCCGAGGCGCTCGAAGACTACCGGCGAATTCTGGCCGCGGGCGTCAACGTCGTCGGCAGCGGCCCAGTCTTCCTGCAGTACCCGTTTCAGGTCATTCCCGAGGAGTTGATCACCCCCCTGGAAGACGCGGCGCGAGCGGGCCAGTCGAGTCTGTTCGTCAACGGAATCGATCCCGGCTTCACCAACGACCTGTTACCCCTGGCGTTGTCCGGTACCTGTCAAAGCATCCAGCAGGTGCGGTGCATGGAGATCATGGACTACGCGACGTATAACGACGCCACGGTCATGTTCGACGTGATGGGGTTCGGCAAGCCCATCGACGAGATCCCGCTTCTGCTACAGCCCGGTGTGCTCAGCCTGGGGTGGGGTTCTGTGGTGCGCCAACTCGCCGCGGGCCTGGGCATTTCGCTCGATGCGGTCGAGGAGAAGTACGTGCGCGATTCCGCCCCCGAGGATTTCGATATCGCAGCCGGCCACATTCCCACGGGCAGCGCGGCGGCGTTGCGGTTCGAGGTGCGCGGCATGGTCGACGGATCGCCCGCCATCGTCCTCGAACATGTCACCCGGTTGCGCGGGGACCTCTGCCCCGACTGGCCACAGCCAGCGCAGCCCGGCGGCAACTACCGCATCGAGATCACCGGCGAACCCTCTTACGCCATCGATATCTGCCCGAGCAGCAGCAAGGGTGACCACAACCATGCGGCTCTGGTCGCCACGGCGATGCGGATCGTCAACGCCATCCCCGCGGTGGTAGCCGCACCACCGGGCATCCGGACGACCCTGGACTTACCGCTCGTTGTCGGCAAAGGGTTGTACTCGGCCGGTTAAGACCACCGAAAGGAGGACATGCCAGGCACGCGTTGTCTGCAAACTCGCGGCACACTACGAAGGAGTTCTTATGTCCGACTTGCAAGTACTGCAGCAAACCACTCCGTATCCCACCCCGCACCCTTTGCGCACAGTGCGGTTCTGGCTGGGCCCGATCGTCGTCACGCTCGCCGTATTGGCGGGCCTGGCGTGGCTGTTCTTCGGCAGCACCCTTAACCCGGTGAAAAACCTCCGCAGCTTCCCGATCGCGATCGTCAACGAGGACAAGGGAGGCCCTAAGGGGGCGGGTGCACAGATCGCCGATGGCCTGAAAGCCAAACTCGAGGAAGGGCATCAATTCGATATCCGGGTGGTGTCCGCCGATGAGGCGAACCGCCAGTTCGACACCGCCAAGATTTACGGCGCGCTGCTGATACCGCCGGACTTCTCCGACAAACTGCTGGGGTTGCTGCAAACCGTATCCAAGCCGGGCGAGCTGACCCGGCCGGTCATTACGATCGCGCCCAACCCCCGGGCCAGCGCGATGGGCGCGGGCATCACCGAAAACGTCCTGACGAAGGCGATGGCAGCAGTCAACGCAAAGGCCGGCCAGAAGCTGTCGGAAGCGGCGGCTCAGGCCGGCGGGGAGCCGCTGAGCGCCGGTGCCGCAGCGGTGCTCTCCAATCCCATCGACGTGCAGACCAAAGCGCACAATGACCTGCCGCCTGACGGCACCGGGACCGGACTGTCCAGTTACTTCTACTGCCTGATGTTGCTGATAGGCGGCGTCACCGCCGCCCTGGTGGTGAGCATGCTGGTCGAGGCGATGCTCGGTTATTCGCCGGCCGAGTTCGGACCGATGTACCGGCTGGCCGATCGGGTCAGGGTGTCGTGGTTCCGCACACTGCTCCTCAAGTGGCTGCTAGTACTGATGGTTTCAGTGCTGGCCTCAGCGGTCTACATCGGGATATCGACGGCCTTCGGGATGCCGGTGACCCACCCGTGGAAACTCTGGCTCTTCGGCGCCTTCATCATGTTCGCGGTGGGGGTTGCTTCCGCAGCGTTCATAACGGCGTTGGGAACGCTGGGCATTCTGACCGCCCTGTTCATCTTCAACTTCTTGGGCCTGCCATCCACTGGCGCCACGATTCCGCTCGAGGCGGAGCCGCGGATCTTCAGTTGGCTGGCTAATTTCGAGCCGATGCGCCAGGTGTTCATCGGCACACGAGCGCTGCTGTACTTCGACGGCCACCTCGACGCCGGCCTGGGCCGCTCCCTGACGCTGGCGGTGATCGGGCTCGCGATCGGTCTGGTGTTCGGCGCCGTACTGACCTGGATCTACGACAGCAAGGGCATCCACCGCATCGCGGCGGTGCCAGCGCCCGCGGCCGCCGCAGCGGCTCCCGAACCCGCCCCGCCGCAGTCGGCAACGGCTGCGGCTACGCCCGCGGCAACCACAGCGACGACAGCCTCCCCTGGATCGCCACCACCAGACAACCACGGCAAACACGAAGCGACATAGCTCAACTCGACCGCGATTTGCCAGCGGTCTCACGTGTCCACTGGTTGCGCAGGTCGCTGCGCAACCGCTGCTCGATGAGCTGCCCGAATTCGACACCGGAGTCTGAGTCGTCGGCGACAGCGCGATCGGCATGCTCACGCGCGTCGAGGTCCCGTTGTTCGAAAGCATCACCGTGGGGAATGGATGAGCGCTGATTCTTCCCGGGCGTCGCCGTGAGGAGGTTTGGCGTTGACACCACGCCCTCGGCAACAGCTGTGGATTCAGCGGTGGCGTTGAGCCATGCCGCCGACAACTTCTTCCATGGCAGCGCAGCACGCGAGCCGAGCATCCAACGGCGGGTCGACAGTCAAGTGCGACGGCGGTGGGCGGCCGTCGAGGCCGAAAGGTTTGAACGCCGCACAGCCATGCGGGGATCAGAGCGTGGATCGCCGAAAGCATGGACACAATGGGTGGCGTGACCGGGTTCATCCGTGCGTTCGCCGCTCTTCTGCTGGTGTGGGGCCTGGTCGCCTGCTCTTCCCGTGAGCAACCTCCGGCGTCGGCCGCCATCGACGCCAGCGAGGTCGACGGTCCGGGGACACTGGGCCTCTCGCTGAAGGGGAAACCCGTCACCGGACTTGTCGTGTACTTCCACGGCATGGCTCAGGGCGCGACGGTGACCGAAGTGGAGGCCAAGCGCAAGGCGTTCGTAGAGTCGCTGCTGCGCGCCGGGTATGCGGTCGTGTCGGCCGATGCGGGCGGGGACGCCTTCGGCAATGAGGCCTCCCGCGAGGACTACCGCCGGCTGATTCAGGCAGCCGAGCACAAGTACGGCGTCGCGACACAGGCCTTCGTCGCCGAATCAATGGGCGCGCTGCCCGCCTTGGCGCTGCTGAGCCAGGGCAGTCGGATCAAGGGCATGGTCGGCATCAGCCCGATGATGGGCATCCCCGCCAACCTCCGGTCGGTCAAGATCGTGGCAGACGCGTGGAACGGGAACGTGCCCGACAGCGCTGATCCCATGTCGTGGCCACCGTCGGCGTTCGCCGGTCGCACCTTCCGGCTGTATGTCTCCGGTGGCGACGGCATCATTCCGCCAGGGGCGCGCGCTTCTGACTTCGCCCAACGGTTCGGGCCGGTGGCGACCGTGCAGATCGTCGGCTGCTCCGGGGCCCACGCCGCCGGCGACTGTTTCGACGGCAACGGCGTCGTGCACTGGCTGGCAGGTCTGCCTACGACGGGCTAATGCCCTCGCACTCGGCGATACGCCGCTGAACTGGAACTCGAGCAAGCGACTCGACATTGCCGAGCACTTACACCCGATCCGCTTGGCATGTGGATGCTGGCGGTCGCCGAAAGGCAGCCGTTCGTTCAGGGGGTGACGCCGGGGGTGGCCGCCACTAGCCGGTCGAAGGCGACGGCGAAGCCGTCGACGATCGTCTCATGGTCGGGCACCAGGGTTTTGTCGCAGGCGATGCCCACGACCACCGTGCCGTTGTAGGTAAAGATGGTGAAGCTCATGGGCTGATTGCCCGATACGGGCGCCCACCCGACAATGCCCTCCACCTTGCTGCCGGCCAGGTACACCGGCATCGGGGGGCCGGGCACGTTCGTGAGCGACCCGATCGTGCGGTTGGTGAACAGGTCCACCGACGCTTCATACAATTGCCGGTTAAACCCGGCGATGGTCTCCTGCAGGCGAAACGCCACGGCCGCCTCGTGACCGTGCTTGATCCGGTCCATCCGCCGCTTGGCCACGGCCAGGACTCGGAGAGCATCGGGCTGATCGGTCGGCAGTTCGAGTTGCACGAGGGCGAACTCATTACCGAGATTGTCGGGCAGCGTCACGTCGACCGGCTTGAGGTTGACCGGGATCATGAAGGTCACCGAGGAGCAGCGGACGTGGTGGGCCTCGAGGTAGTCGTACAACGTTCCAGCCACACTCGTCACCAGCACGTCGTTGACCGTGCACCTGTTCGCCGTGGCCACGGCCTGCACTTTGGCCAGCGAGACAGGCTCCGACCACGCCACCCCCTTGTCGTGGCCCGCTGTACCCGTCCACAGTGTCGAGTCGTTGCGGGTGCCGATCAGCAGCTTGCGGACCGTGTCCACGTCACCGGGTGCGGCCGAGAACACATCGACCAGCGCGCCGCTACCTGGCACCGCCGCCCGCATAGCAGAGCGTACGGACTCGGCGACATCGGACACCGTCGCCCACGCCGACGTGGTGATCGTGTGGCCGGCCCCGACCGGGTTCTCTAGCGCCAGGCGACCAAAGTCGGCGGCACGACCGAGCATCCGAGGCAGCTCGCCAGCGGCCTCGATGACGCCGCCCGCCATGTTCGTCGCCCGCCCGAGCGGGTCGCTCAGCGTCTCTTCCAGGAGCGACCTCGCGCGCTGCGCGGTGGCCGTCGCCCGTGCCGCTGCACTGGCGGCTGCGGTCCGCACCCGGTCCTTCATCGGCTGCCCCGGCGGGTGGGGCCGGGCCGCGTGCTGCACGATGCCAGGGCCGCCGATGGAACCTCCGGCGGGCGACGCGTCGAACAGGCTCATCGCCAGCTCGACCATACGCATGCCGTCGGCGACGGCGTGGTGCGTCCGCAGGATCATGGCGCTGCCATCCCGGTAGCGGTTCACCCAGATGCCCTGCCAGAGAGGCCGTTTGCGGTCGAGCATTTCGGTGCGATGGCTGGCCACCAGCTCCTGCAACTCACGGGGGTCGTCGGGGCCCTTCAGGTCCACAACCGTGACGTGCTCCCCGAAGTCGAAGTCGTCGTCGACCTCCCACCACCACGAGCCGTCGCCGTCCTTGACTGCCAGGCTGCGGAACACGGGGTAGCGGGTGGTGAGCCGCTCCTCGATGACCTGGCGCACCCGGCTCCAGTCGAGCGGGTCGGCCGTCCAGACCACCGTGTCGACGACCATGAGGTTGTTAGGGCGGTCCATCTCCAGCCACAGGGCGTCCTGGATGCCGAGCCGGCGTCGGTCTGCCACCTTGCACCTCCAAGAACGATCGAGAGCAAGCCAGGCGGTGCCCGCGCTTCATTCTCTGCTGATCATGCGCCCAGCAACGGACTCTGGCCAGCCCGACTGGGCCTGGTGAACGCGGCGTTGGGACCCCGGTCCTCAAAACCAAGGTCCGCGTTGGGTTTTCACCCTGGTGTCGAGTGACAACGACCACATTGCCATCGCCCTCTAATCCAAACCGGCGCGAGGCAATTCAGCGGTGCCCGGGCGCGTTGGGATTGCAGTCGATGCGATCGGGGACGTAGCAGTCCGGAATGATCCAGTCGCTGAGCGGATCGTTCGGGTTGACGCGCACCGAACCTTTCGGCAGTTCCGGAGCCTTGCCCGGTTCGAGGACGAAGGTGTTGGAGAAGATGGCAGGCTGGTCCCTGGCCAGTCGGAGCAGGAGCCCTCCTTGCCGCACACAGATGAGTCCGACAGCCGGTGGCTGTTTCGCCGGGTCCGGCATCGCCTCCGAGCTTGGGTAAACGAGATTGCACAGGTCCTGGGCACTCAGGATGTGGTATCCAGGAGGGTCAGGGTCAGCTCGCAACGGGGGAGCGCCCCCGAAACCGGCACTGAGCAGGCCCAATCCAACCCCACAGACGGCAAGCCCTCGAATCATTTCGCACCCCTTAAGGACGTGCCGTAAAAGTCGTGTGTCCGACCGAGGCGAATCGTAACGCTGGGCAGTCGTGGTCTCATGAAAATCACGATTTTCGTGATCTAGTGGTGGGTCTCCAACCGTATCCGGCACTGCGCGGGATGGGGTCGCGCTGAAGTTTACCGGGACTTAATTCTCTATCGGTTAGCTGAGGGAGGGGCCTAGCGTTGCCAGCGTGGTAGCAGCCGAGAGCACGTACATGCGTGCAAGCGATGCTTTCGCTTGGTATATGGAGCGTGATCCTGCGCTTCGTTCGACTGCGGTTGGCATCTGCTGGCTCGACCGGGCACCCGATTGGGACAAGTTGGTCGACCGCATCGACCGGATGTCTCGTCAGATGGTCTCGCTCCGGCAGCGTGTCGTGGAGTCTCCGTTCCGCCTGGCCACCCCGAGGTGGACTAATGACGACCACTTCGACCTCAACTGGCACCTGCGCCGGGTCAACGCTCCGGAACCCAGGACCCGGGACGCGGTGCTGGAGTTGGCGCGGCTGGCGGCCATGGACACCTTCGACCGGGCACGCCCACTGTGGGAATTTACCCTGGTCGAGGGCATGAAGCATGGCAAGGCCGCGGTCGTGCTCAAGATCCATCACTCGCTGTCGGATGGCGTGGGCTTTATGCAGATGATGGGCGTTCTGTTCGACTTGGAACGCGACCCTGGCGATTTGGGCCCGATGCCGTCGGCGCCGATGGGCGAGACGCTCGGCCGGCGAGCTCTGATCACCGGTGCCCTCACCTCGATGGTCGGGCGGGTCGCCCATCGTGCCCGTCGCGGCGTCGAGGCCGCCCTGCCGACGCTGCTTCATACGGCACGGCGCCCGCTCGGCACCGTCCGGGAGGCCGCCGCGATGGCGGCTTCGGTCTACCGCTTCGCCGCCCCCATATCCGACACCCGTTCGCCGGTGATGCGCGAGCGGGCGATGGTCCGCCACCTGGCCCTGATGGAGATCCCCGTCGCCGATCTGAAGAGGGCGGCCAAGAGCGTCGACGTCACCCTCAATGACGCCTTCCTCGGGGCTGTGACGGGAGGCCTGCGTCGCTACCACGAACGCCACGGCACCAGCGTGGAGTCGCTTCGGATCACCATACCGATCAACATCCGGACCGAACGGGACACCGGGGTCTGGGGCAACCGGATCACGCTGCGGCGCGTCACGCTTCCCGTCAGCGAACCGGATCCGGTCATCCGGATGAGAATGGTGCATGGTGTGGCGGAATCAGCGCGCGAGGAGCCGTCGAACCCGATCACCGATACCATCGCCGAGGGCCTGAACCTGCTGCCCGTTGCCTATATAGGTGGGATGCTCAAGCACATTGACTTTGTGGCGAGCAACGTGCCGGGCAGCCCGGTGCCGATTTATCTGGCCGGCGCCCGAGTCACCGGCTTCGTCGCGTTCGGACCGACCATCGGGGCGTCGTTCAATATCACCCTGATCTCGCACGTAGACATTTGCAACATTGGCGTCAATATCGACACCAGCGCGGTGCCTGACCCCGATGTCCTGGTTGAGTGCCTTCGGGAGGGCTTCGCCGAGATCACGGCACTCGGCGGCGGCGAGATGCTCGCAACAACGTCGCACGACTTGGCTGCGGGCTCAACCTAAACGGTTGGAGTTAAACGATTTTGGCGTTGATAGCGCAGACGAGAGAAGGTAGATCCGAATGCCGACACGAACAGCTGGTGAAGTTCGCCGGGCCACCAGCTTCTGCGAATTGTTCCAACACACCGCCGCTTCCCACTCCGATCGCGTTGCTCTACGCACCGCCGGTGGGGATGTGTCGATAACCTGGGCCCAGTACGCTGCCCGGGTTCGGGATATCGCGGCGGGGCTTGCGGCGCTCGGTGTGCGGCGAGGCGACACGGTGGCACTGATGCTCACCAATCGTCCCGAGTTCAACCTGGCCGATGCGGCCGTGTATCACCTGGGCGCGGTTCCGTTCTCCATTTACAACACCAGTCCTGCCGAGCAGATCAACTATCTGTTTACCAACGCCGAGAACCGCGTGGTGATATGTGAGCAGCAGTATCTCGATGTGCTGGATCGAGCCCGGATAGGCACCAAGGTCCAGCATGTCGTGTGTGTGGAAGCCGCACCGGCGGGCGCCATCTCGTTGGCGGAATTGGAGCGGGCCGGCGAGCCCGGTTTCGACTTCGATGCGGTGTGGCGGGCAGTACAACCCGACGACGTGCTGGTCTTGATCTACACCTCAGGTACCACCGGGCCGCCCAAGGGCGTTGAGCTGACCCACGCCAACATGCTCTCCAACATCGCTGCCCTGATGGAAGTCGCGGTGCTCGACGAGCAGGACCGGCTGGTGTCGTACCTGCCGGACGCCCACCTCATCAACAGGTATGTCGCGCACTACCTGCCAGCAGTCAGCGGCGGCTCGGTCACCACGGTCGCCGACCGTAACGCGTTGATTACGACGCTGCTCGAGGTGCGGCCGACGTTTTTCGTGGCCGTACCGCTGTTCTGGTACAAGATCCAACGAGCCCTGGAAGCAGCCCTGGCCGAGCGCGGGGGGGCAGCGGGCCGGCTGGCACGGTGGGCCGTCGATGTCGGCGCGCGCAAGGGGCGCGCGCAGGCCGAAAGCGGTCGGGCTCCGGCGTGGATCCGCGTTCAGGCGGCCGTCGCCGATCCCTTGGCGCTGCGCCGAATGCGTCGCGGGATCGGCCTCGACCAGGTGCGTCTTGTCATCTCGGGGGCAGCGCCGATCGCGGCGGAAACGCTTGCGTTCCTGCTCGGACTCGGACTGCCGGTATGCGAGGTATGGGGGATGTCGGAGCTGTCAGCCGCGGCCACCATGAATCGACCCGACGATATCCACGTCGGCACCGTCGGCAAGCCGATGGCCGAAACCGAGCTGCGACTCGCCGACGACGGTGAGCTACTGGTGCGCGGACCCGGCCTGATGAAGGGCTACCGCAACGACCCGCAGAAGACCGCACAAGCCGTCGATGATGACGGCTGGATGCACACCGGTGACGTCGGCACGATCGACCGGGACGGCTACGTGCGGATCGTGGACCGGAAAAAGGAGTTGATCATCAACTCCGCCGGCAAAAACATGTCACCGTCCAATATCGAAAACCACCTCATTGCGGTCTGTCCGCTAATCGGCTCGGTCGTCGCCATCGGCGACGACCGCCCCTTCATCGTCGCGTTGATCGCGCTCGATCCGGACACAGCCGGGGCATACGCGAAACGGCTCGGAATCGACGCATCGCCAACCGCATTGGCAGCCCACCCCGACGTTCGGGCCGCGGTGCAGGCGGGCGTCGATGCAGCCAACGCCAAGCTCGCCCGCGTCGAGCAGATCAAATATTTCCGCATCCTGCCGACCTTCTGGGAACCGGGCGGCGACGAGCTCACTCCGACAATGAAACTCAGGCGAAAGCCGATCGTCGAGAAATACGCCGCAGAAATCGAGCAGCTCTACGTCAATGCGCAAAAGACCTGAGTGGCGCTGCTGCGACGAATTACCGATCGTGCCGGTCGAGGTGGTCCCGGTTCCGACGCTAGGCCGAGGTCCTCCCCGCGGAAGTCAGTTCAGCGAAGGAAGCGTCTACGCAATCCCCATAGTGCTCGATATCCGGCAGCACGGCCGGACAGCCGTTGATGCTGACGAGCACGCGTCCGCAGTAGCTGAAAGTGTTGTGCATCAGCCCGTTCCGTTGCGTGAGCGGCATGAATTCGTAGCTGTCGACGGATCGTAGATCGCGAAGGAGGTTACGTGCGCCGCGCCGGCAGTCTCGAAGTAAACAAACGCAGCATCCAGACCGCTCAATTGCTCCACTGTGGCCTCCCGGATGATCAGTCGAATGCGGTCAAGACCTATCCGCCATGATCGCCCGCGCACATCGGTTGACCCATCTCACTTTCGTTGTACCGCTGTTGATGCGCAAGTAGCTCATGTTCGTGCGTTTGTAGCTCGGCGATCGCCAAGTCAGCATGACTCAGGACCGCTACATGAGCCGCGGCCAGGTTCACACATAGGTTGCCGACCTGCTGGACAGAACAGTGACCATAAACGATGAAAAGCGATGGATTTCGTCGAACGGAGCCAGAAAATGGTCTCTGAAGTGGGGCAGGCGGGACTCGAACCCACGACCCACGGACTTGTGAAAGGCGATTCTCGGCGATACCTGAAATGAACCGGTCTTTCCTTGTGCCACAGGAAAATTGGCCGCGACGGTGAACCGAGGAGAACCATTTTGACAACATTGCCGAACATCGTCGCCGCAACGCCGCATACGATTGGGGGCCCTACCGAAGCAATCATTCACCCTGACGCGGCTGCCCGATCGCGTCCTGCGCGGTCATCGCCTCGGCATGGGCGTCGTCAAACAGATGGGCCTAAACGGGCTCGTTGTGAATGAGGGTGCACGGGTGGTTGGCGGTTATCCGCGGCGGTGGTCCGTGTCGTTCGGTGAGGTGGACCATCGGTGGGTGAGGATGCAGGCTCCGACACGTTGCTCCACCAACGCCACCGAGGTGACCCTTGCACGAGGTTACTGCCTGCCCGCCCTCTGTTGTGCCGACACGATCGTGCGGACCATCGAGTTGGGGGTGACGATCAACGAGGCCGCCATCGACGACAAGGTCACGACGATCTCCTGCACTCCGGTGACCCGGAATCCGCGCTGCCCTGACTGCGGCTGCCAGGGCCGCTACCGCGCCGCGTCCCCAGACGCTGACGCCTGCCGACGGCGGGGTTAGGTGCGATGCCCTCCTACTGGCCCGCGTTGCGGGCCAGATCGATGGCGTACTGATTCACGAAGGTGCCCGCCGGCGGATCACCTTTGCCGCATGTTCCGTCGGATTCACCGGGACGTTTGATCCACAAGTAGGCGTCGGCGTGCGCGCCCGCAGTAGCCGCGGTAGGCGGAGTGCCCAGTGCTCGGCCGCTGGGGTTGCACCAGTTGAGCTCGGAGTCGGGCGCTGGTCCGACGCCGTTGCGCGACGTGTCGATCACGTAGTGCGAACCATTCGTGAGCGCCGAAATCGCCTCGCCGTAACCGATTTCGTCCTCGGTGGTGAAGAAGTTCGCAGTGTTGAGGCTGAAACCCCGCGCGCGGTCGACACCGACCTTGTTGAGCCTGGCGGCCATGTCCTCAGGGCTATGCCAGCGCAGGTGACCACCGTCGACGTACACGGCCGTGGCCGGATTGCGCGTCAACGTGTCAACGGCGTAGCGAATCAAGTCGAAGCGTTCTTGGCGCTGGTCAGGCGACAGGCAGTCGGCCATGGCGAGTGCATCGGGTTCGAGGATGATCGCCACCCGCGAAGCGCCCACGTCGGATGCGATGCCGTCGATCCACGCGCGGTAGTCGTCGGCCGTCGCAAAGCCACCCGCAGCGAAGCTGCCACAGTCGCGGTGGGGGATTCCATAAAGCGTCAGAACCGGGATGGCGCCAGCAGCCTGCGCGTCGCCGGTGTACTTCGCGACCGTAGCTGCCGAAGAGCCCGGGACGATCCAGTACGCCTGCGGCGTGTTGGCGATGGCGGTCAACTCGGGACTCGGCGGATTGGCATGCTGCGCGGCGCGCATAGCCGCTGAGGTGGGATTGACGTAGAAGGGCATGCCGGCCAACGGGTTGACCTCACCGGCCAAGCGCACCGCCGGGGCGGGACCGACCTGCACCGGGTCGGCAAGAAAACCCATGCCGGCAACGGCCGCAACCGTTAGGAAGGGGGCGATCCACCGCGCAACTGCACCAGCAGCTGAGAACATCACCCCAGGAAATTAGCGCTCCAAAGCATTGAGCGCCAATCGCCGACGGCAGGTGATGACGCGATCGGCGCTCGGCACGGTAGCGGCGTCGTGGGGCTCGGATTCCGCAAGCTCACCCATTACCGAATCGCTCACTGCTCCACAGCGGCGCACTCCACACCATGGTCAATGCACTCTGAATTACGAAGAGCCCCTAAACAGTGAGCGCCACGGCGATCTCCAACGGCGGAATCTCAGATGTCCGGCACACGACCACACGCCGCATCGCGCAGCGCGGGGCCTGGAGAAGGTGCGAACCGCCCGCCGACTGGCTAGGTCTTCCAGACGTTTCTTCAGTCCGGTCAAGGTGCTGTCGACCAAACCCTTGATCACGCGGTTCCGAATGAAGCCCGGCAGCGGCAGATTGTGGTGGATGGTCAACTCGTAGGTCACCGACGTCTTCTCAGGCGCCAACTCCTTGAGCGTGTAGCTCCCTTCCTGCCCTGTCTGCAACTTGCCCTCCAACATCGTCCAGCTCATGCCGTCGTCCTGGTGTTCGTACGACAGCGTGTAGGTATCCGTGCCGACGGTCGCGGACGCCTTGAACCGGGCGGTTGCCGGCAAGTCGTTGTCCTCGTATACCTCCAGTACCTCGACCTCGCGGATCTCCGGAATCCACTCGGCCTGGCTCTGCACATCGCGGATAGTCGCCAGTACGTCGGCGAACGGCGCGTTAATCTGCACGACCTTCGTGGCGCTGTCAGTAGGCATGGTCGTCATCTCCGTAGTAGCTGTGCCGAAGCAGTTAGGCGGTTTTTCGGGTGGGAAGCGCTCTATCTGGAGTTATCGCGGTGTGGCGGACGCGGTCTACCTCATCTCTTTTCTCGAGCTCGCCGCCATTGGACGTACTGCATGGTGCCTTCCTCGAGTGATATTTCGGGTTGCCATCCCAGCTCGTTCCTGGCTTTAGTACCGTCAAGATAATTCTCAATGTTGAGGCTGCGGAGAGCTGCGAGTGTCAGATACGGCATCTTTTTGGAACGCCGCAACTTAGCGAAAGTTTCCATCGAATAGCACCATATCCAGGCCACGCGGTAGGGCATCGTTACCCAAGGCCGCTGCAGACCCCGCGCATTGATCATGGCTTCGGTGAATTCCTTTAACCGTACCGGCTCAGGCCCGGCTACGTTGTACACCTGGCCGATGGCTTTGTCGTTCGTGGCAGCCAAGATAGCCAGTTCAGCTATATCGGATACGTGAACAATCGAATATCGGGGATTAGCGCTGCCCGGCCACATCATAATGGGAAAGGAACTCTGGTTATATACGTGGACAGCAAGAAGCCGGTCACGAGGGCCATATGCAGTGCCTATCCTGATCATCGAGACCTGGATTTTTCCCTGCCCGTGGTATTTCCGACAGGCCTGCTCCGCGCGTAGTTTAGCATAATCGTAGTAGGTCAGCGGCGTTTTCTGCACTTCACATGGGCTGGACTCGTCGGCCGGAATATCACCTTTTTGGGAGGTATCACCGTAGACCGCGCAAGAACTGACGTGAAGAAAACGTTTCACCCCTGCCTCAGTGCTCGCCCTCAACATATTCTCCGTACCCTGCACCGTGGTCTTCTCAAACTCGTCCCATGTCCCCCAGCCCGGAGTGACTTTTGCCGCGGTGTGAAAGACGATCTCGATGCCCCGCACGATTGGTGGCAACGTTTGGTATTCGGTGATGTCGCCGAAGACAATCTCCGCTTGAGTGGCCTTGAGATGACTCAGATCAGAGGTCTTGCGGGCCAGCGCACGAACCTCGTGGCCCTTTGCCAGGAGACGTTCGACGAGAGTGCTTCCAACCAGTCCGGTGCTTCCCGTAACCAGCATCTTCATGCTGCCTGCCTAGTCAACTGGTTGGTGTGTTGCTGACATTTCTGTGGCCATAGAAGGAGCGATGGCTGTTTGATCATTCAGGGTATTCCTGAGCGATCCGAAGCGTCAAGTATGGGTTTGTTGCCGTGAATACCGAGATTGCGGCTCACTGAAAACGTGTGTTTCATCAAATTTCGGGCAGGTGTAGATTGGAGAAAATGACTTGCAGACAGTTGTTTTGTTGAGGGTACTCTTGACCGCTCTGCCCATCGGCATCTAAAATTCAGCAGCCAACAGTATTGAGGAGAGCAGTGATGGGCAATGAGTCGGATGACTTCAAAGGACGATACGGGCCGTGGGCGCTTATTGCCGGCGCCTCTGTAGGGCTGGGCGCGGCTTTTTCCTCCGAACTGGCACAGAGGGGCTTGAACCTCGTATTGATTGCGCGCAGGCCCGGTCCGCTCGAGTCAAGGTCCGCTGAGCTCAAAGACAGATACGGCATATCGGTGAAGACCATTTCCATAGATCTGGCCGCCCCGGATATGTTGCAGACAATAGCAGCAGAGACAAACGGTCTCGAAATTGGTTTGCTGGTATACGACACCGCCTACATGCTTATCGGTTCCTTTCTTGGCCATCCCGTCGAGAGCCATCTCAGGGCTATTGATGTGAACTGCCGCGGGCCTCTGATGCTGGCGCATCACTTTGGGCAGAAGATGAGCGAAAGGAAGCGGGGCGGGATCATATTGATGACGTCGCTTTCCGGGATGCAGGGTGCGCCCTGGCTGGCCAGTTATGGTGCCACCAAGGCCTTCAACATCGTGTTGGCCGAGGGCCTGTGGTATGAACTCAAGTCCGAAGGAGTCGACGTCATGGCCTGTTGCGCCGGCGCTATCGAGACGCCTAACTACATCTCCAGCAAGCCTGCAAGTCTGGGGGCTTTCACTCCCAAGCCCTTGGCAATGGACAAGGTAGTCCGCGACGCAGTTGCTGCCTTGGGCAGAAAACCTCTGGTCATTCCCGGCGGCGCCTACCGCTTTTCGCAGACATTGTTGGAGCGGTTTACCTCGCGAAAGCAGAGGATCAAGATCATGGCGGATTCCACTGAAAAGATGTATGGCAACCGACTGGTGACTTTGAACTAGCAAAGACTATGGACAAGCTGGTGTACATACTCTGGGACTCCAGGGGACAGCATAAAGCTCAGCGGCAGCAAACTTTGCTAAAAGAAGTGGCGCCCAGACTGCTTCAGGCCGGAGCTTTGCAGCTGAGCATGTACATCGTCGATGACGACGCGAATGTAAGATCACCTACGCCGTTCCATGCCGGGGAGCGCATGTGCGCTGAAGTGGCTATCTGGCTCAACGATGCCGCGGAACACGCGCCGTGTGATGAGATCCTCCGGAAAGCAGGCTTCAGATTTGCCGGATATTTGGTGGACGAGTCGATCTACACCGAATATGGCGGCAACCGGCACTCTGCCCCAAGGAGTTGGCCTGATGGCCAGCGTTCCCCCGGCATCGTCGCCGTGACCTTGATGGAGCGGCCCCAGCGGCTTTCGCGCGAGGAATGGATTCGGCGCTGGCACGGACGGCAGTCGCCGGTCTCCGAGGCGATGCAGCCGAGAGCCCGCTATGTACGCAACGTGGTGATCAAGGCGGTTACGCCGGATGCGCCGCGCTATGAGGGCATTGTGGAGGAGGCCTGGCCTTCGGCCAGGCATGTCACCAATTACTTCCTCTTCTACGGCGCGGGTAAGAACCCATTCAAGCTGGTGTGGAACATGATCGTGATGCTCCGCAGTGTGACCGCTTTCCTGGACCTGCACCGCGTCCGCACCACGATGACGAGTGAGTACATCCTGAAGAGCTGAGCCGCCTTGGAATAACATCCGACGCCGAGAGTTTCGGACCGAGCGAAGCCCAAACCTTCGGCGCAAGGACTTCGGACTCTACTGGGGATCGGGTGCGCGGTGGTCGAATCAAGTAATTGGTACCAGCGATTGAGCAGGAGCGGTTCAGCCACCCATCGGCGGCTCCTGTTTGTGTCGCAGACAAGGAACGTACGCATGCCTTCTTTGGCTAGACCGAACCGGAACGGCTGTTGTCTATTCGATCGGTCGATCGCAAGAAGTGGCGCTTACCCAGGTAGTCACCAACGGCATCGTGCGCGTAATCCGCGGTGAGCAGCGATGACGCCAGATCTGCGCCCTAACCGCACTCGCCGCCGACCCACTTGCGAAACAGCCACGGCCGACACTTCATTCGGATATGACGCAGCCTGGGTCCGTGGCGGCGGGCGACGAGCCCGGCGGCACCACGAATATTTGTCCTCGATGAAGTTCACGGAACGTTACGGGCCGTGGGCCCTCATAGCCGGAGCGTCGCAAGGCATTGGCGCGGCGTTCGCACGCGCGCTGGCTCGCCGCGGGGTGAGCCTGGTGCTCCTTGCGCGCCGACTCGGCCCTCTGGAAGAGCTGGCGGGCGAGCTTCGTGCGCTCGGCGTCGAAGTGCGCACTCTCCCTATTGATCTCGGGTCGGAGTCGATTGAGAGTGAGGTGGCCGAGGCGACAAAAGACCTCACGGTCGGCCTGCTCGTCTGCAACGCGGCCGTCTCGCTGGTCTCACCCCTCACCGAGCTCGACAGCGCTGATCTCGAGCGCACCATCGACGTGAATGTGCGGGCACCGCTCCTCCTCTGCCGTCACTTCGCCCCGGCGCTGCTGTCGAGGGGTCATGGGGGGATCGTGCTGATGTCATCGCTGGCAGGGCTGACCGCCTCTCCGTTCAACGCGGTGTATGCCGGCACCAAGGCCTTCAGCCTGGCGTTCGGGGAGAGTCTCTGGGGCGAACTCCAACCCAAGGGCGTAGACGTCTTGGCCTGTATACCGGGGCCGACCCAAACCCCGGCGTATGAAGAGGTGCAGACGTCGCGCTTTCCGCGCCCTATGGACGCCGACCAGGTGGCCGAGACGGCGCTCGCGGCTCTGGGCAAACGCACGCGCGTCGTCCCCGGATGGGCCAACCGGCTCACCGCGGCGCTCGTCCCCCGCCTTCCTCGACCGCTCGGGATCCGCGTGATCGCGAGTCAGACCCGGAAACTCTCACCCCGGCGGAAATGAACGGCCCTACCGACCGCCATCCAACTATGCAAAGGAGCGACCATGAGAGAACCCGTTTTCGATCCCGACACCGTCCACGAGTGTGCGATGAAGTGTCTCGGTCTTCCCAAGCCGCAGATGTTCGACGTCTTCGCCGACGCGATGGATGAGCGCTACCCCGGCATCCTCGATCATGGCCAGCCCTGGCTGTACAGCATCGCCGGCGGCGCCATGATCCAGATGAAGCTCTACTACGCATCGATCAGCGAATACATCATGATCTGGGGCACGCCGATCGGCTCCGAAGGCCACTCCGGTCGCCATTTCACCGGCTTCTGGGACACCGTGATCGACGGAGAGACCTGGTACTACTGCGAGGGTCAGTTCGAGAAGACGATCTACAAGCCGGGAGACCGCATCTACGTCGGACCGGGCCAGGCCCGAGCGATGAACTTCACCGACGGCGTCTGGGCGGTGGAGTATGCCCGCGGCTTCATCCCCTACAGCATGCCGTTCGGGATCGCTGATGAACTGCTGAGCTGCCTGGACTGGGTGACGGCAGCGCAGACGGTCACGCTCTACACCGATCTCGTCTGCCAGAGTCTCGGCCGGCGATACCCGCGGGCACGCAAGCCGCTCGCGCGGGTGAGCGCCACCGCTGGGAGGCTCACCCAACGTCTGCGGCCGCCTCCGGACCTACCGGCGATCCCCCAGCAGAACATCAAGTTCTTCCAACGTGTCGAGGAACAAACCCACAAGACCAGTGCTTGAGCGCGCCCGGATCCCGAGGTAACCCGACATGGTCAGCGCCGCATCGGGTTACGACGTCATTGTGGTCGGTTTGGGCGGTATGGGAAGTGCCGCCGCCTATCATCTGGCCGCCCGGGGACGCCGAGTGCTCGGCCTGGAGCGCCATGAGCCCGCCCACGACAAGGGATCCAGCCACGGCGGGTCTCGGATCATCCGCCAGACCTATTTTGAGGACCCCGGTTATGTTCCGCTGTTGCTGCGCGCCTACGAGCTGTGGGAAAGGCTGGCCGCCGACGCCCAACGCGACGTCTACCGAATCACCGGGGGCCTTTTCATCGGCCCGCCGGACTGCCTGACCGTAGCCGGTAGCCTGCGTGCCAGCCGCCAATGGGATCTGCCACACGAGGTGCTCGACTCCACCGAGATCACCGCCCGGTTTCCGAACTTCACCCCCGACCCTGGGGATATCGCGCTCTACGAAGCCAAAGCGGGGTTCGCGCGCCCGGAGCTGACAGTGCGCGCACATCTCGAGTTGGCCGAAAAATCAGGAGCAACACTGCAATTCGGTGAACCGGTGCTGGACTGGAACCAGACCGCCGCCGGGGTGCGTGTCACCACCGGCCGTGCGTCTTACTCGGCTGAGCAGCTGGTTATTTGCCCGGGTCCCTGGGCACCGCAGGTGCTGGGTCAGTTCGGTGTGCCGATCACGGTGGAACGCACGGTGATGTACTGGCTGGACCCGATCGGTGGCGTGTCCGGGTTCGAGGACCATCCCATTTTCATCGACGAGAATGCCTCGGGCATACAGCTATACGGATTTCCGGCAATCGATGGCCCGCACGGCGGTGTGAAAGTCGCCTTCGCCCGCAAGGGGACCCCCTGCACGCCGGACACCATCGACCGGGTGGTGCACGCGCAGGAGATCAGCGAGCTGACCGCGCGGGTCGCTGAATTGTTGCCGGTGCTGGCGGGCACGTGCCTGCGCACGGCGACATGCATGTACTCGAATACACCCGACCGGCACTTCGTGATCGCGCGGCACCCGCAATGCGCCGACGTCACCGTGGCATGCGGATTCTCGGGGCACGGCTTCAAATTCGTTCCGGTGGTCGGTGAGATCCTTGCCGACCTGGTCATCGATCGGGCCTCCGACCACCCGATTTCCTTGTTCGACCCGCACAGGTTCGTGACCGGATGACCGCGGATCATGTTGTCGGACTGCGAGACGGGCGGTCGCTGAGTTATGCGAGCTTTGGTGTCTCGGCAAGCCAAAATCGCCAGTTGAGCAATGTCGGACAACATTTTCGGTACGGTTTGCATACGCAGCTCAGGTCGGGGCGAGCAGTTGGGCGAGCACGCCGAGTACGTGTGAGGCGCTTCGGGCACCTTGGCGAATCTTTCGGAGGTACCGCGATGACACCCTTCCTGGTTGCCAACGAAGGCGGGAGCCCGGACATGGCACCTGCCCAGACCTCCAATGACCCAAGCGAATTTGACGTCGTGGTGGTCGGGTTCGGCGCGGCGGGCGCGTGCGCGGCTATCGCGGCCGCCGAGCACGGTGCCCGGGTGTTGGTGGTGGACCGCGCGTTGGGTGGGGGCTCCTCGGCACTGTCGGGAGGCGTGGTCTACGCCGGCGGCGGCACCCCGTATCAGCAGACCGCAGGCTACCCCGACACGCCGCAGAACATGTTCAATTACCTTCGCCAGGAAGTGAACGGCGCGGTCGATGACGACACCTTGCATCGCTTCTGCGACGAGAGTGTGCAGCAGCTGGCATGGCTTGAGCGGCACGGCGCTCGATTCGCGGGCTCGTTATGTGAGTACGAGACTTCTTATCCCACCGACAAGCATTACCTGTACTTCTCCGGCAACGAACGGGCCTACCCGTACTGCCTGCATGCCACACCCGCGCCTCGTGGGCACCGCCAAGTCGCCAGGGGCTTGAGTTCGGGACGGGCGCTCTTTCAGGCGCTGCGCGATTCCGCGTTGAAGTTGGGCGTGACGTTCATGCCGTTAACCCTGGTCGATGAGCTCGTCATGGCCGATGGCCGGGTGGCAGGTGTGCGCTGCCGCAGCGTCGTGGACCGCGGCTCACTGACTATGACGCACTACCGACGGATCGCCGGCGTGCGGGGCAAGTTGTTCAACTGGGCCCCGGCCATCGCGCGTCATATACCCGCCGGCGAGCGCCGGCTGTGGCGCCACACCCGCGAGTTCACCGTCCGGACCCGAAACGTGGTGCTGGCGGCAGGTGGGTTTGCGTTCAACCGCGACATGTTGTGCCGCTATGCCCCCGACTATGCCGGGATAAGACCGTTGGGTACCCAGGCTGACGACGGCAGCGGCATCCTGCTCGGCATGGGCGCCGGTGGGGCGACTGGATATATGCACCGGGTCGCCGCGTGGCGGTTTCTCAATCCTCCAGCCGCGATGCTGGAAGGCATCACCGTCGGAGTCGATGGGCAGCGCATCGCGAACGAAGACCTCTACGGGGCCACCCTCGCCGAGAGCATGGTCCACCGATTCGGCGGCAAAGGATTTCTCATCCTGGATTCGGCGATGTGGAAGCGGGCGCGCGCGCAACTGCCCGAGCAGACCCAGCTCTTCCAACGCGCCCAGCTGGCCGCGGTATTCACCACTGAGCGTCGCCGGGCCGCCACTCTCGATGACCTGGCCAAGAAGCTGGGCATTTCGGCGTCAGGGCTCGCGAGAACCGTCGACGCCTACAACCAGGCCGCCACCTCGGGCAGCGAAGACCCCGCCCACAAGAATCCCGACTTGTGCGCGCCGCTGGTCCACGGTCCGTTCTACGGCCTCGATATCTCGATCAGGCCCTCCCCGGCTTACTTCGTGCCGGGCATGACGCTAGGCGGGCTGCGGGTCGACGGCGCAACCGGTCGAGTGCTCACCGAAGACGCGACACCGATCCCTGGGCTGTACGCCGCCGGCCGTAGCGCCGTCGGCATCTGCTCGAACTCCTATGTCAGCGGACTGGCCTTGGCCGACTGCGTCTTCTCCGGGAAACGTGCCGGTGAGCACGCTGCAACGCAGCGTGGCACATCCTCTTGTTAACAGCCCCACGATGATGTCTGACAGGAAACCGCAACCGCAGTGGGCTTTCCATCGTCGCCTCGGCAAAGTGGGAGGGTCTCATGACCACAGAGGTATCGCTCAACACGACAGCGCTCGACAAGGCGCTGGACGAGTTGCACGCTGGTGCGCCCAGCTGGGTCGCCCTGCGGGTCGCCCTGCCCCTCAAAAACAAGGTGAGCTGCTGGAGGCGTTGCCGCAGAAGATCCTCGATTTCGGCCCGCAGATGGTGGCTGCGGCCGACAGGGCGAAGGGCATTGCCTCGACCTCCAGTTGGGTCGCCGAAGACTGGGTGACCGGTGTGTGGGCCTTCGTCCAGGGCGTCAACTCGCACGCCCTGGTGCTGAACCGGGTACTTGCCGGGCAAGAGCCGATCAAGGCCGACGCGGTGCACACCAGGCCGGACGGCCAGGTCGTCGTCGACGTCTTCCCGGCCACCACATACGACCGGTTGCTGCTTAACGGCTACAAGGCGCAGGTCTGGATCGAGCCGGGCGTCAGTGCTGCGCAAACTCGCCAGGACGCCGCCAGGATGTACCGCGGTGCCGGCTACGCCCACCCAGGAGTCTCACTGGTCCTCGGCGCGGGCAACGTGGGAACCATTACGACGCTTGACATCCTCGACCAGTTGTTCGCGCAGGGCAATGTCTGCGTCGTGAAGATGAACCCGGTCAATGACTACCTCGGCCCGTTCTACGAGAAGATCTTCAATGAGTTCGTCTCGTGTGGCTGGCTGCGCTTTGTGTACGGCGGCGCCGACGTCGGCGGCTACCTGGCACACCATCCGAAGGTTGACGCCATTCACATGACTGGTTCGGCAGCGACCTACGACGCGATCGTGTGGGGTAACGACGCCGAGGCCGCGACTCGTAAGGCCAACAACACGCCAATACTGGACAAGCCGATCTCGGCCGAACTGGGCGGCGTCAGCCCGTTGATCGTGGTGCCGGGCGACTGGAGCGATGCCGACATCAGGTTCCAGGCCGAGCACATTGCATCGAGCAAGCTCAACAACGCCGGCCACAACTGCATTGCGACCCAGATTCTGGTCGTGTCGGAGGATTGGCCCCTCGCCGACAAGCTCATCGCTGAATTCGCACGGTCATGCGCGAGGTTGAGCCCCGCTGCACGTACTACCCGCGCTCAGAGGAGAAGACCGACAAGGCTTGCCACGGGATGAGCGGCAGGGAGTTCCTCAGCAGCGACAAGAGCCGCGCCCTCATTCCTGATGTTGACCCGCAAAGCGCTGCCAGCATCTTGCGCGACGAGGTCTTCGCCGGCGCCTGGGAATCGTGCGCCTTCCCGGCAAGACGGCACACGAGTTCATGCGCAATGCGGTGGAGTTCGCCAACGACGTTCTGCCCGGCACTCTGGGGGCGACCATCATCATCGACCCGAAGACGCGCAAGGCAAATGCGGTGGCCTTCGACGAAGCGATTTCCCACCTGCGCTATGGCGACATCGGCGTCAACGTGTGGTCGGCGATGAACTTCTTGCTGGGCTACACGCCCTGGGGTGCGTTCCCCGGGCACACTCCGCAGGACATCGGCAGCGGCACCGGAGTGGTGCACAACGCTTTCTTGTTGCAGCACGTGCAGAAGACCATCGCCGAGATTCCGTTCCGTCCGTCACCGCGCGCCATCATCAAGGGCGAGTTGACGATATCGCCCAAGCCGATCTTCTTCGTCACGAACAAGACGGCTGAGACGACGATTCGCCGACTCGTCAAATTCCTCGTGGACGGCAAACCCACCGCGCTGCCCGGAATCTTCGCGTCCGCTCTGCGTGGCTGACAACGAGGGCAATGGCCATCCGCGTCGCCCACATCGGCACCGGTAACGTCGGCAGCCATGCGCTGAGGGCACTCATCACCAACCCGCAATTCGAGCTCACCGGCGTGTGTGTGTCGTCGGACGCCAAGGCCGGCAAGGATGCGGCAGAGCTTGCCGGACTTGCGGATTCGACGGGAGTGAAGGGCACCAAGGATCTGGAGGCCGTGCTGGCCGCCGAGCCGCAGTGCGCCGTCTACACGCGGATGGCCGACAACCGGCTGCCCGAGGCACTCGAGGACTACCGGCGAATTCTGGCCGCGGGCGTCAACGTCGTCGGCAGCGGCCCGGTCTTCCTGCAGTACCCGTTTCAGGTCATTCCGGAGGAGTTGATCACCGCGCTGGAAGACGCGGCGCGAACGGGCCAGTCGAGTCTGTTCGTCAACGGAATCGATCCCGGCTTCAGCAATGACCTATTACCCCTGGCGTTGTCCGGTACATGTCAAAGCATCCAGCAGGTGCGGTGCATGGAGATCATGGACTACGCGACGTATAACGACGCCACGGTCATGTTCGATGTGATGGGGTTCGGCAAGCCCATCGACGAGATCCCGCTGCTGCTACAGCCCGGTGTGCTCAGCCTGGGGTGGGGTTCTGTGGTGCGCCAACTCGCTGCGGGCCTGGGCATTTCGCTCGATGCGGTCGAGGAGAAGTACGTGCGCGAGTCCGCCCCGGAGGATTTCGATATCGCAGCAGGCCACATTCCCAAGGGCAGCGCGGCGGCGTTGCGGTTCGAGGTGCGCGGCATGGTCGACGGAGCGCCCGCCATCGTCCTCGAACATGTCACCCGGTTGCGCGGGGACCTCTGCCCCGACTGGCCACAGCCGGCGCAGCCCGGCGGCAACTACCGTATCGAGATCACCGGCGAACCCTGCTATGCCGTCGATATCTGCCCGAGCAGCAGCAAGGGTGACCACAACCACGCGGCTCTGGTCGCCACGGCGATGCGGATCGTCAACGCCATCCCCGCGGTGGTAGCCGCACCGCCGGGCATCCGCACGACCCTGGCCTTACCGCTCACTGTCGGCAAAGGGTTGTACTCGGCTAGTTAAGACAACCGAAAGAAGGACGTTCCAGGCGCGCGTTGATCTGCAACATCGCGGGCCGCTCGAGTTATTTTCCGCAGCTTGACAATCCAGCTGAGGTCGTGCGGCTCATCTTGAAGTTAAACGATTTTGGGGTCGATAGCGTAGACGAGAGAGGGTAGATCCGGATGGCGGGACGAACAGCTGATGAAGTTCGCCGGGCCACCAGCGTCTGCGAATTGTTCCAAGACACCGCCGCTTTCCACCCTACGGAATGTCCAACGTGCAGTAGACGCCGTAGGGTGGCTCGAATCTTGAGTCGTCCTAGCGCCCGGCAACATCCAGGGAGGTCATAGTGGACCCGAGCTATCTGATGGCGCTCGACGCCGGTGGCAGCGGTGGGCATTGCTTGCTCGTTGACGTTGCGGGGGGGGTGTTCACGCGCGTCTTCCGCCCGTGGACCCACCCGGCGGCGCCGGAAACCGGTGGACTGGGCACGGATCTCGATCTGGACCTGATCTGGGCAACCCTCGCCGAAGCCGCCCGTGAGGCGTTGGACAAGGCGGGCGCAACGCAGGATCAGGTGCTCGCCGTAGCGGCTACCAGCATGCGGCACACCACGATAGTGCTCGACGCCGACGGCAGCGCCCTGTTGGCCACGCCCAACCGTGACGCCCGCGCCGCCGGCGAGGCCCTGCAGCTAGCGGGCGAGCATGGCAGCGCCCTCTACGCACGCACCGGGCAATGGCCGAGTCCCCTCGCCAGCGCGGCGCGACTGCGCTGGCTGGCAACGACGAACCCGGACGCGTGGGCACGCGCCACGACGGTGATCACACTCAGCGATTGGATCGCGTACCGCCTTTGTGGCGAATCCGGCAGCGAGCCGTCGCAAGCCAGCTCCACCCTGCTATTCGATGTGGCGCAACGCGATTGGGCGTGGGATCTCGCCGAGGAACTGGGCATTCCGCGTCGCCTGCTGCCGCCCTTACGCCCCGCCGGTACGCGCCTCGGCACGGTCACGACCGCGGCGGCGGAGATGTTCGGCCTACGCGCCGGGACTCCCGTCGCGGTTGGCGGTGCCGATACCCAGTGCGCCTTGTTGGGCGCCGGTGCCGTGGCGCCTGGACAGGCGGGGGCGATTGCGGGCACCACGGTTCCCGTCCAGCTGGTCCTCGATCGGCCGGTTGTCGATCCACACGAGCGGCTGTGGACCGGTTGCCACGTACTAACGGACCGTTGGGTATTGGAGAGCAACGCCGGAGCGATGGGTGAAGCGCTCGACTGGTTTGCGCGCATCCTGTATCCGGACGCCGCGCATCCGGTGGCCCGCTTCCTGACGGAAGCGGGACTGTCGGAGCCCGGTGCGGCGGGCATTCTGTCCACCCTGGGCGCCAGCGTGATGAATGCCCGTGAGCTGCGGCTGCCGACCGGCAGCGTGACACTGTCGCACCTGAGCACGGCACACGATCCAGAACGCCGGCGCCACCTGGAGCGTGCCGTGGTCGAAGGCATGGCATATGCGGTGCGCGCCAACCTCGAGCAGTTGCGTGACGTCGCCGCAACACAAGTCGGCCCCGCAGCGTTCAGCCTCGTCGGCGGCATGTCGCGCAGTGAGGTGTTCGCGCAGGTGGTCAGCGACGTCCTCGGCCTGCCTGTCGAAGTCGGCGCCACACCTGAATCCACCGCGCTCGGCGCGGCACTGTGTGCCGGCGTTGCCGTCGGCGTGTTCGCTGACCTGGCAGAAGGCGCACAGCGATTTCGCGGCCAGGCACGCACGGTGCTTCCGGACAGCGAGCGGGTGCGCGCCTACGACGAGCTCTACGGGGGCTGGCAAAAGTTACGTGCGGCAGGTGCCGGCGCCGACGCGCTCGCGGCGCAGCTGATCCTCCCCTCGGCGCTCAAGGCGATGAGCGGTGCGGCGGCCGGGCGCCGGCCGCAGCTGCGTCCGCGCATCCTGGTGACGGCGGACATGGACGACGAAGGGCTGGCGACGCTGCGCGCGCTCGGCGACGTCGAATACGCGAGTTTTCGCACCGTGATGCGTCTGCTCACCGGGCCGAGTTTGGTCGAGGCCCTCGCCGGGGTGCAGGTGTTCATCACCGAAGTGGACGTGGTGGACGCTGACGCGGTGCGCCAGCTGCCCGACCTGAGGGTCATCGCCGCGTGCCGGGGCGACGCGGTGAACGTCGACGTCGGGGCGTGCACCGCCTTCGGCATTCCAGTCCTGCACGCCCCGGGACGCAACGCGGACGCCGTCGCCGAGCTCACTGTTGCGTTCTTGCTGATGCTGGCTCGCCGGTTGCCCGCGGCGTCGGCGTTCTTACATCAGCCCGGGATCGCCGCCGGCGACATCGGCCGGATGGGTCAGGCGTTCACCAGCCTGCAAGGCCGCGAGCTCTGGCACAAGACCGTCGGTCTGGTCGGCTTCGGTGCCGTGGGGCGCGCCGTGACCCGGCGCTTGCGCGCCTTTGGCGCACGCGTCCTGGTGTACGACCCGTATGTCGGTGGCGACCAGATCGTGCTGGCCGATGCTGAGCCGGCGTCGTTCGATGAGCTGCTCGAAAACAGTGAGTTCATCAGTCTGCATGCCACGGTGAGCGAACAGTCACGGGGGATGATCGGCGCAGCCGCGCTGGCCCGCATGCGGCCGGGCACGTGCCTGGTCAACACGGCGCGGGCGGCGCTCGTCGACGAGGCGGCCCTGGCCGACGCTTTGCGCAGCGGACATCTCGGCGGCGCCGCACTTGATGTCTTCAGCGTCGAGCCGCCGGGGTCGGATCACCCGCTGCTCGCCCTCGATAATGTGATCGCGACGCCGCACGTCGGCGGCAACACCATCGATGTGGCGGCGCATCAAGGGCGCATCATCGCCGCGGACTTGCAGCGGCTGCTCGTCGGCGAGGCGCCGCGCCATGTCCTCAATCCCGAAACCCTGCGCACCTTCGACTGGAGCGCGCCGCGCCCAACACCCGCTCCCGGCGTCCTCGAGCAGTTGGCCCTCCATCCAGGGCCTGCGGTGTCGGATCTGCAACTCGACCGCGGCGGCGCCCCGGCGGCCACGGCCCCGGCCGAATCCGCGCCGCCCGCAACGACATTGGCGCCGAGTACCGAGGTGCCGCCAGAGATGCGTGACTGCATGCGACGCATCCTGCAGGGCTTTGTCGAACGGATCGCACGCGATGCCGCGCTACGTGCGTTTGCCGCAGGGAAATCCGTCGCCCTGCATTTCACGCTCACCGACCTGGGTCTGGCGTTCTTCCTACAACTACACGACGGCGCGATCACCGCCGACCTCGGCGATCCCGCGGCGGCCGCTGACGTCGAACTGCGCATGCGCGCCGAGATCCTCGACGGGATGTTCACCGGCCGCGTCAACCCCATGCAAGCGGCCATGGGCGGGCGGCTCTCGTTCAGCGGCGACACGGCCAAGGCGATGACGTTGCAGAACATGCAGGCCGACCTGGCCCGGCTCTACAACGAGGCCCGCGACGAAGCCGGCGATCCGGGCGACCTGGCCTCCATTCCTGACGCCACCGCAGCGCAGCCGGCGGCCAGCGCGGGGCCCACGACCGCAGGGCCAACGACGGCGCAATTCGGGTCCGCGGGAGATATCCGCGACACACTGCTGCAGACCGTGCACGAGCTGTACACCGCCGAGCTGATCACCGCCACCGGGGGCAACGTCAGCGTCCGCATCCCCGGAACCGACGAGCTCTGGATTACACCGAGTCAAATGTTCAAGGGGGATCTCCGGCCCGAAATCCTGGTGCGCCTGGACCTGGACGGGCACGTGTTGGATCCCGGCGCACCGTCGCCGTCGAGCGAACAAAAGATGCATTGCTTGGTGTACCGCGCCCGTCCCGACGCGCAGGCCATCGTCCATGCCCACGCACCGCACGCCACCATGCTCGTCGATGCTGGGCTGCCATTCCTGCCGGTATCTACCGAAGCCGCGTTCTTCGGAGACATTCCGCGGGTGCCGTTCATCATGCCGGGAACCGACGAACTGGCCCATGCGGTGGCCGAGGCCATGCGCACTAGCTGGGCGGTGCTCATGCAGAACCACGGGTTACTGGTCGCGGGCCGCAGTCTGCGGCGTGCCGCCGATATGGTCGAGATCATCGATCGGTCGGCCGAGATCATCCTTGGCTGTTATGCCGCCGGCATAGAGCCGACGACGCTGCCCGACGACGTCGTCGCCATGCTCCAAAAGATGGGTGATCTCATGGCCTGAACTGAGGGGATCGGAACTGGGCTGTCGTTTTCGTAGCCCGGCCGCCTCAGCAACCTGGACGGGCGCCACCCTCAGGCCGACGCGGAGTGGCCTCTGAAGCGCTTGAGGTAAGACAACAGTCGATACGCTGGCACCGGCCTCGGCCAGTCATCAGCACGGAAGTACGCGTCCGACCCGCCATCGACGAATACGACGCTCCCACACAAGAAGTCCGCAGCATCCGAAAGCATGAACAGCACCCAGTCGGCCAACTGCCCAGCGTCGCCGAACCCGCCGATCGGGATAGGGAAGGAACGAATGCGCTTCGCCTCCTTCGGCGTCGACAGCCCCTCCTCCAGAAGAGGTGTCATAATCGCCCCCGGCGCAAGAGCATTCAGGCGTATGCCCGCGCCCGCCCACTCGGCTCCTCACCGCCTCACGTCGAACCCAACGACTCACCGCGATTTTGGATGCGGCGTATACGAACACCGAAGCATTCTTGCCGAAAAATCTCACGGAGCGAACCGCCTTGTCGGCGTCATGCGCGAGGAACGCCCGCACGGTGCGCGCGGTGGGCGCCAACGCCACCTCGACACCCGAGCACTGCAGCTTCAGCAAGCGCTGCGTAGCAGTTGGCCGCGCCCACCGCGGTCACCGCGGCTTTCGGGGCCAGCACCCGGGCCGCGGTCGGCATCATCACCGAGCTGAACCGTCAGATCGGCGAGCTCGAAGCCGAACTGGCGACACATTTTGAGGCACACCCGGACACCGACATCTACCGCTCCCTGCCAAGACTTGGTGTCATCCTCGGCGCCTGGGTGCTCGGTGAATCGGGGACGACCCGAACCGCTACACCACCGCCAAGTGTCGCAAAAATTACGCCGAAACATCGCCGTTGACCGTCGCGTCGGGCAAGAAACGCGCGGTGCTGGCCCGCCACGTCCGCAACCGCCGCCTCTACGACGCGATCGACCAATGGGCCTTCTGCGCCCTATCCACCAGCGCCGGCGCCCACGGTGCGGTGTACGAGCGGTGGCGCTGTAGGCGAGGCTGCTTAGGTCACGTCTTGGACGTGCCCGGCCAGAAGAGGTAGGGACCCCTAGGACAGGGCGGTAACAGTTTGGGTGGCCGGGAGCGGCTTTAAGGAACCGCCCCCGGCCCGTTCGCCGGGGAAAGGATGACCCGACTTGAACGACAGGTTATGCCAGGCCCATCGCCCCAAAGAAGGCCGCATCGAGGTGGTAAGGCGAAATCGCTGCGGCCAAATCCCCCCGACCCGTCCTAATGCCGGAAGTTTGTAGAGTCCGAGTGCGTTACCCCGGACGGTGCGTCGAAGAAGGCCTTCGTGTTGCTGGCGGTCAGCACTTTGAGGAACCTGACTGCGCCTTCGCCGTAAAAGGCAGATGTCACCGCGGCACCTTTGGACCTCAAGACCTTACGCGCACCATCCAGGGCATGGTAAATCTCCACCATGGGCGAACGTGTCACGTTCCGAAGCTCCACGGGCCCGAATCTGGCAGGGATCATCGACGTGCCGGAAAGGGTGGTGCGCGGCTGGGGCGTGTTTGCGCACGGCTTCACGCTCGGTAAGGACTCGCCGGCCGCGGCCCGGATCTGCAAGCAGCTGGCCGCGGACGGTATCGGCATGCTGCGCTTCGACGCGCTGGGTCTCGGTGGATCAGAGGGAGACTGGGGTGACGGGTCGTTCACCGTCAAGGTCGATGACATCGTCAAGGCATGCGAGTTCATGGCCGACCGCGCGACCCCGGCCGACATCCTGGTCGGGCACTCGTGGGGCGGCGCGGCCGTGCTCGCCGCGGCGCGGCAGTCGCCGGGCGTGCGGTCGGTTGTCACGGTGGCGGCGCCGATTGACCCCAGCCACGTCGAGAAGCATTACGATGCAGTGGTCGACCGAGTGCTGTCCGAGGGCAGTGCCGAGTGGATGGTCGGTGGGCGGACGCTGACCCTGAAGCGGGCATTCGTCGAGGATGTCCGCGCGGCTCACCTGCACGCAAAGATCAAAGGCTTGCGCCTGCCGCTGCTAATCCTGCACTCGCCCACCGACACCACGGTCGGCATCGAGAACGCGAGCGAGATCTTTCGCTTGGCCCGCCACCCGCGCAGCTTCGTCTCGCTGGAGGGCTCCGATCACCTGCTTACCGCCCGCGGCCAAGCTCACCGGGCAGGCCGAATCATCGGCGCCTGGGCCGACGCATACCTCGACGATCCAAGTTAGGTTGGAACCGCAAGGCG
This sequence comes from uncultured Actinomycetota bacterium, assembly GCA_963730415.1. GTDB lineage: Bacteria > Actinomycetota > Actinomycetes > Mycobacteriales > Mycobacteriaceae > Mycobacterium. The sequence continues at coordinate 779,885 of CAVSSC010000043.1, forward strand.
GTCGACCACTGGAAGAACACCGGGAAGCTCAGCAACGAAATTTGATACACCCCTAGACCGTCAATGCCGCCGTCGCCCGTGCGGCGTGACGACGGCGCTGGAGTACCCGGATTCGCGCAGCAGACGCTGCGCCAAGCGCTCGAACACCGGTGGTGACATCGCGAGGAGGGTTTCCAACAGTTCATCTTTCCAGTCGACTTCGGCTTCAGCCCAATATCGGGATCACCTCGATGCAGCAGACTCGTTTGCGACCAAGGTATTAATTGAGACTTTAGGACGCGGCGATACGACGAGCGGCCTCTACGAGCGCTTCGGCTGCCCGTCTCGATTTCTTGCGTTCGTCCGAAGTGGCCGTCTGATGGGTGTAAGCCGCCTTGGACTTCGCATTCAATAAGGTACGTAGATGCTTATCCACGCCGGGGTCGGCCTTTGCGAGTAGCGCGACTGCCTCGTTGTGATTCTCACCCACGGCGTATTTTCCCAACCGCGCGCCGCATATGACGTCAGCCGCGGCGATGCCTGCGTTGACCAAGAGGACCATGGATGCATCCGGCATCTCATCATCGATGACGATCGCGGCATCAAGGAACTGTGTCGCCTTCTTCAGCCGGCCGAGGCGGATGGTCTCCGAGCTGGGCTTTGTTCGTTCAGTCACCGATTACCCACTCTCGTTCCGGACCGGCCTAAGCTGTTTCAGCAGCCAGGCGCGCGATCCTGCCACAGTCAGCCCATGTTCAAGGACTTCCCGCACCATCGGCTCAGCGCGCGCAGCGCGCAACTCCGCGATTGTGTACTCAACAGGACGGGTATCGTTGCCGGTCCAGGCGGTGACGTCGACGGCCAGCTCGCCGACTTGACGTGCCCATTCAGTTTCGGGCGCGTCATTCTCCCGCACCAAGAACAGATCTAAGTCGCTGTCCGCGGTCATCGTGCCGCGCACGGCGGACCCGAAAACCGCGGCATACACCGGCGGGTGGTCCCATCCGCTGAGTTGCGCTTCAAGTCGAGCCAGGAACTTATTGAAGAGCTTCGCCAGCGCCATGATGGGCTCCGCCGCGAGATGCGCGGTGTTCAGGCGGTACGCATAGGTATGACCCACGCGTTCTACTAACACGACGCCTTGTCGCACCAATCTGGAGAGGACCTTGCGGATGCCCTCCTCCGAAAAGCTGTTCAGGATGCGGTGTATCTGCCCGGTGGTAAATGTGACATCGTGCGTTGCCAGGACAGCGAGCACGTCACCGTCAAGTGTTGGCGTTACTGTCGCGAATGGGCGGTTTAACTCCACGGGAAACCTCCGATCCGGACCAACTATAGTTGATCTACCCGTATTATAGTTGATATGACTGTACTATAGTTGGCATTTCGTTGTGCAGCTGCTCCTCAGGCAAAGAGAAACTGAGATCCCAGCGGTTGCCGAACCGCGCCACCGACGCGGCGCTACGCGAACGCATTACCGAGTGCTAGCCGACATCCCATTGCGGCTTTGGCAGAGTTCGGCAGTGGAGGCGTACCCGCACCGCTGGATAACGTCACCCGCGCCAAGGAGTTCGGGTACCTGGCCCGCCGTCCCGGCAACCGCGCGTCCTCGTCGGCGCACGATTGCCACCGGCCTCGGCGCTGCACCGGGCCTCGCAAGTCCTAGAACACCGCATTCTGTTGGGCGATCAGGTCGACGGTGGCCCGGTTCAACCCAGGTACACATGATCACCACCGCGGCCGCGATCCTCATCGACGAAGGATTCGTGTAATCACCGGCAAGACAGCATGATTCGCCCTCCGACCGAGCGCGCCGAAGTCATGGCCTCACCCGGGAATGCGAAGGGAAACCTGGTCGGCATCCCAGAAGCTGTCCCAGTAGGCGGCGTTGCCAGCGGCCTGGCGTTCCTTTTGTTCAACGACCTTCGCGCGGGCGTTCAGCTTTGGCGCCGAATCGCGACGCGCTGGGCCCAGCAGCGTCGCCAGTCATGTCGGCAACTGGTTGCGTAGAACCTTGCCGAGGGCATTGCGTGGAATGGCCGTGACGATGTGGATATCTCTGGGCTGTTCGGCGCGAGAGACTTTGTCCTTCAAGTACTCCCGGACCGCTGCCTCATCGATGTCGCTGTTGGGCCGCGGAACGATGAACGCGGCGAGTCGTTGCCCGAACTGCTCGTCGGGGACACCGACGACGGCGTTGTCGACGACATCCCGGTGTTCGGCAAGTGCGTTTTCGACCGCGCGTGGGTAGACGTTCTCACCGCCGGAGATGATCATGTCGTCTTCGCGGCCGACGATGAACAGCCGTCCCGCTTCGTCGAAGTAGCCCACGTCCCCGGAGCTGGTCATGTTGTCGACGACGTCTTTGGTGCCGCCGCCGGTGTAGGCGTCCACAGGCAGCCCGCCGCCGACGAAGACGCGCCCGATGACGTGCGGCCCGACGGGTCTGCCGCTTGCATCGAGGATGCCGACCGGGGAGCCGACAATCGGCCTGCCGACGGTCTCGGGTGCTTCGCGCAAGTCGACTGGTGTTGCGAAGGCGCAAATACCGACCTCCGAGGAGCCATAGGCGTTGTAGAGGATGTCGCCGTATGTGTCCATAAACCGCTGCGCCAGGCTCGGATCCAGCCGGGCCCCACTCAATATCACCACCCGCAGCGATGGCACCGGGTTTCGCGCCCGCACGGCTTCGGGCAGATCGACGATACGCGCAAGCATGACCGGCACAACCATCAACGCGTCGGCGCGATATCGCGACGCCTGGGCGACCGCGGCTTCGGCGTCGAAGCGCCGATGGGTCAGTATCGTGCCGCCGAGGGCCAGGGTCAGCATCAGCTGGCCGAGCCCGAACCCATGAAACATCGGAACTGCCATGCAACTTCGGCAACCGGTGCGTAGCCTGGTGCGCTCCAGGATTGTCATGGTAAGGCCCAGCGTCGAACCGAAATGCGATGTGCGGGGCACGCCTTTGGGTGTGCCCGTGGTGCCGGCGGTGAGGATGATGACTCGGCCGGGCGCCGCCACCGGGGGCCGTGGATCGCGCTCGCGCTTTGTGACCGTTGCCGGATCAATAACAGCGATGGCCTCGCCGGCGGCTCGCGCCTGCTCCGTGGATTCCTGCTCACAGATGATCGTGGTGATCTGGTGCGCGCTGACTGCGGACGCTAGCGCATCGGTGCGGAAATCGGTATTGAGGAGCACGACGTCGGCGCCGACCAACGCTGCCGCGAACATAGCCTCAATAAAGCTGTGTCCATTGCGGCACAAGATCCCCACTGCCTGCCCCGGTCCAACGCCATGGCGGTAAAGCTCATGAGCAAGGGATTCGGTCCGTGACCGCAAGTCGCAGTAGCTGAAGATGCCGTCGTCGTCGATCACCGCGACCCGGTTCGGCCACCGAGCCGCCGTGACCGCCAGCAGGGTGAAGGGATTTTGGCCACCTCGACGCGCTTCGCGAACCAGCCGGAACAGCGCAGCCGGGCCAGGCGGACTAAGCAGTCGAGAGCGCAGCAGCGCCCGACCCGTGGTCGCTACCAGGCTCCCGCGCGTCACCACTGCACCTGCTGTCGGCTGTCGGAATGGAGTCCCGAGGCGACCATCCACGCGCCGTTGGTGCGGCGGACCAGATCACAGACAGTAGTCACAGGACCAATGGTGCCCCGATGAGGACAATCGGCCCTACGCCCGACGCAAGAAACGAGAAGACTCTGTGGTAACTGAAGTGCGACGCAGCGGGATCCGCCGGTCAGGGGGCTACCTATACCAGCAATGGACGTATTCGTGATCGAAGGAGCAAGGAAATGACCGAAGGCGATCCAACGGTGGTTCGGCACCGAAGTGGAGTACTGGTGTCCACGCTGCCACAAGCTTTTCAGCAGACCGCGGCTTTACAGCCGGACTCGGTGGCCATCCGGACGGTCGGCAACGAGACGGTCCTCACCTGGCGGGAGTACGCCGATCGAGTGCGGAAGATCGCCGCCGGGCTGGCGGCGCTGGGCGTCGAACGCGGTCACACGGTCGGCCTCATGCTGCGCAATCGGCCAGAGTTCCATTTGGCGGACGCTGGCGTTATGCATCTGGGCGCGGTCCCGTTCTCGATTTACAACACCTCGGCGCCGGATCAGATCCGGTACTTGTTCACTAATGCCGAGAACAAGATCGTATTCACCGAAATGGACTTTCTGCCCGCTGTCAGGGAGGCCGGGATCGACCTCGCCCACGTGATCGTTGTCGACGCCGACGTCAACCTCGACGGCTGCCTGACCCTCGAAGACCTCGAAGCTTTGGGAAGCAAGACCGATTTCGATTTCGATTCGGCGTGGCGCGCGGTTCGGCCAGACGATATCGCGACACTGATCTACACCTCAGGAACCACCGGTCCGCCCAAGGGCGTCGAGCTTACCCACGCCAATGTGATCGCCGAGTTCTCGGCCGTCGTCGACCTCATCGACATGCAGCCAACCGATCGGATCACCTCATACTTGCCACATGCGCACATCGCCGACCGGGTAACCGCGCACTACGCCAATATGGTCTTGGGAGTACAGGTGACCGATGTCGCCGACCCCAGGGCGATCGCGGAGGCGCTTCCGGATGCTCGCCCCACGGTGTGGCTCGGGGTGCCCCGGGTGTGGCACAAAATCAGAGCCGGCATCGAAACGAAGCTTGGCACCGAGGCGACCGGCATCAAGCGGCGGTTGGCGCTGTGGGCCATCGACACCGGTGTCCGCGCCGCCCGCCAGACATTGGCCGGCAACGCCCTGCCCAGGTCACTTGCCATCCGCCACAGGATCGCCGACCGCCTGGTGCTGGCCAAGGTGCGCGACGCCCTCGGCCTGGACCAGTTGCGCTGGGCCGTAACCGCCGCCGCACCGATACCGGTCGGAACGCTCGAATTCTTCTGGGGTCTGGGCATTCCCGTCTACGAAGTGTGGGGGCTGTCGGAGAACGCCGGTGGCGCGACATCCAACCGGCCCGGCGCGAACAAGGTCGGTTCGGTTGGCAAGGCGCTGCGCGGAGTCGAGATCGCGGTGGCCGACGACGGCGAACTGCTGATCCGCGGACCGGTCGTGATGCGGGGCTACCGGCATCAGCCGGAGAAGACCGCCGAAGCGATCGACGCCGACGGCTGGTTGCATTCCGGTGACATCGGCACCATCGACGCAGAAGGTTTCGTCACGATCGTCGACCGCAAGAAAGAGTTGCTCGTCAACGAAGCCGGAAAGAATCTCTCCCCCACCAACATCGAAATGGCGATCCAGGCCGCGTCCGCGGTGATCGAACAGGTAGTGGCGTTCGGTGACGCACGGCCGTACGTGACGGCGCTCATCGTCCTCGATCCTGAAGCCGCCGCCGCGCAGGCCGCCGCGCTCGGCATAGCCGACCCGTCGGCGGCCGCCTTCGCCCAACGTCACGAGGCCAGGGAAATGCTTACCGCCGCTGTCCTCGAGGGAAACTCCAAACTTTCCCGCGTCGAGCAGATCAAGCGGTTCCTCATCGTCGGCACCCCGTGGGAGCCAGGCGGAGACGAGCTCACCCCAACCATGAAACTCAAACGCAGGCCGATCGCGGACAAGTATTCCGCGGAGATCGACAAGCTCTACGCCGAGACACCCGGGCCAGACGTCATCAACTTGTCCAACTGACCTTCGCACGCGGATATCGCTCCGCGCCATACCGTAATTCTTGATCGAAGGAGGCTCCAATGGGCACCGAACCGGCTCTCAACGAGGTGAGCCAACTCCAACGCTCGAGCCGTGATATCACCAAGCTGCCCGGCATGTTTTCGGGGTGGCTGTCCACCGTGCTGCCCGGCGGGGTCACGCCGGAGGTCAGGGTCGAACCCGCCGTGACCGCGACCGGCATGTCGTCAGAAAACCTCGCCGTGAGCGCCCGCTGGGACGAGGACGGCGAGCAGATCGAACGGCGGTTGGTGGCGCGGATCGCTCCGAGCGCCCAAGACGTGCCGGTGTTCCCGTCCTATCGGATCGACCACCAGTACGAGGTGCTCCGGCTGGTGGGCGAGAAGACCGACGTTCCGGTTCCCGCGGTGTGGTGGTTGGAGCCGACCGGCGCGGTGCTCGGCACGCCGTTCTTCCTTATGGACTTTGTCGAGGGGGTCGTGCCGCCCGACGTGATGCCCTACACATTCGGCAACAACTGGCTCTACGATGCATCCGCCGAGTCGCAGCGCCTGCTCCAGGACGCGACGGTTGAGGTGATCGCCAAGGTGCACTCGATCCCCGCTCCACAGACCCATTTCGGTTTTCTGTCCGAGGGGGCCGGCGAGCAGACCGCGCTGCGGCGGCACTTCGATTGGGTGCGGTCGTGGTATGACTTCGCGGTGCCGGACATCGGCCGCTCCCCCTTGCTGGAGCGGACTTTTGGATGGCTCGAAGCCCATTGGCCCGACGAGGCGGCCGCAGCCGATCCGGTGCTGCTGTGGGGAGACGCCCGCATCGGCAATGTGCTCTACGCGGACTTCCGGCCGGTGGGCGTGCTGGACTGGGAGATGACCGCGCTGGGCCCACGTGAGCTCGACATGGCGTGGCTGATCTTCGCGCACATGGTGTTTCAGGAAATCGCCGGGCTGGCCGGCTTGCCCGGGATGCCGAACTTCCTGCGCGAGGAGGATGTTCGCGCGACCTACCGCGAGCTGACCGGCGTGGAGCTCGGCGACCTGGGCTGGTTCTACGTCTACTCCGGCGTGATGTGGGCCATCGTGTTCATGCGCACCGGTGCGCGCCGAGTGCACTTCGGTGAACTCGAGAAGCCCGACGACCCCGAATCGCTGTTCTACCACGCCGCGTTGCTGAAGCGACTGACTGGAGAGGGTGACTGATGCTTGGACCGGTCGACGAGTTCCCCGTTCACCAACTGCCGCAACCGATCGCCTGGCCGGGATCCAGCGACCGCAATTTCTATGATCGCTCATACCTGAACGCGCACGACCGGACCGGAAACATCTTCCTGATCACCGGTATCGGCTACTACCCCAACCTCGGTGTCAAGGACGCGTTCGTGCTGATCCGCCGCGGCGGCGTCCAAACCGCGGTGCAGTTGTCCGACGCGATCGACCAGGACCGGCTCAACCAGCACGTCAACGCCTACCGCATCGAGGTCATCGAGCCGCTGCACGAGCTGCGCGTGATCATGGAGGAAACCCAGGGCATCGCGGTCGACCTGCGCTGGAAGGGGTTGTTCGACGCCGTTCAAGAGCATCCGCACGTGCTGCGCAGCGGCAACCGGATCACGCTGGACGCGCAGCGATTCGCTCAGGTGGGCACCTGGCACGGCCACATCGTCGTGGACGGCGAGGAGATCACCGTCGACCCGTCGACCTGGCTGGGCACCCGGGACCGGTCCTGGGGCATCCGGCCCGTCGGCGAAGCCGAACCTGCCGGTCGGCCGCCCGACCCGCCGTTCGAGGGCATGTGGTGGCTGTACGTGCCGATGGCGTTCGACGACTTCGCCACCGTGCTGATCATCCAGGAGGACCCCAGCGGGTTCCGCAGCCTCAACGACTGCACCCGCATCTGGCGCGACGGGCGCGTCGAGCAGTTGGGCTGGCCGCAGGTGAAGATCCACTACCAGTCCGGCACCCGCACGCCAACGAGCGCCACCATCTCGACAGCGCTGCACGACGGCACACCGGTGCGGTTCGAGATCGAGTCCAAGTTGGCGGTGCCGATCCACATCGGCGGCGGCTACGGCGGCTCTCCCGACTGGCTGCACGGCATGTGGAAGGGCGAGAAGTTCATCGAACGCCGTACCTACGACATGACGGATCCGCAACTGGCGGGCCGGATTATGTTCGGCGTGATGGATCACGTCGGGCGGGCCACCTGCCGCGACGGCGACGCGGAACCGGTTGAGGGCTGGGGGCTTTTCGAGCACGCCGCGCTGGGACGCCACGACCCGTCGGGCTTCGCCGACTGGCTGACGGTCGCGCCTTAACGCGCCACCCGTTCGATGAGCCTGACGTAGCCATCCCGAGACGAACACTTAGGACTCACCAATCGCCCGCGTTCAGCGATAAACCGCCAGGCTGAGGCTAGTTGATGTCATGGCCCCGGCCGTTGCTCCGCCGTGATCGCAAACGGTGGTTGCAAATGCTCGAACATGGGGAAATGCCGCACGTTGAGGGTCGCCAGTTCCAGGCCCTGCACGTCGGCGGTTGCAGCGATGAGATAGTCGCCGAGTCCGATCCTGTTGTGGCTGCGGCGATATCGGCGCATCATGTCGCCAGCGCGGCGCGCGATGATCTCAGTCGCCGGCTCCACGCGAAAAGATGCAAGCAGGCGCCACACTTCGCGCCGCTCGACGGTCCGCATACCGCCGATCAGTTCGGCGATCGAGACCACGCTAATTGTCAGGGGCCCATCGTTTCGAGCACTGACAAGCCAGTCGCGGGCCGCGGCGACACCTCGCAAGTGCGCAATCAGCACATCGGAGTCGACGAGCATCATGATGTGCTGCGCCACACTCGGGCAAGGTGCTCCTCACGGCCGCCAGGGCAACGCCCCGGCAAGTCGAGGTCGCGAAGCGTACCGAACGAATCGTGGATCGCTTTAAGGTCCGACGCCAGATTGTCGTCAGCGCCGGCGAGGGTGCGGTTCAGCAGTTGGCGGATGAGCTCGGCCCGCGACACGCCTTCTTGTTCCGCTAACCTGTCGAGGCTTGCAGTCTGCTCCTCGTCAAGGTAGATGTTGGTCCGCCTCATACACCACATCATACACCACTATGGGCGTCTTCGGACCTTTTACGGTGAGCCACTGGTGGTCGATCGCATCGCAGCTGCTCGTGCGCCCTAGCGAGGTCCGTGCGCGGCGGTGTGTTCGGAGGCGGCTTTGCGAAGTATCTCGAGTTCCTCCAACAGGCCGTCGGCAAGCCGTTGGGCGTCCGGGACGAGGTCGCGGTTTGCGGTGACGGAGAAATGGGCCTTCCCCGCATATGTGATGACCGCACACTCCGGGCCGATGTTAAGCGCTAGCATCATCATGATGTAGAACTCGTCGATGCGGGCACCGCAGATGAATATGGGTTCTTTCGATGTCGAGACGTTGGTGAGAACGACATTGAATATTGGCGGCAACTCCGGTACCAGGTGGCTGGTCAAAACGTGCGCCGCGAACTCGACAGTGCCTGGGATGACGAGGTCGAAAAGGTTCTCGATGGGATTGGTGCCGGCGCGTCGCAGAGTCGACTTCACCTTGCCCATGCCCTTCGAGATCAGCTCAAGCCTTTCAACAGGATCCGAGATGTGGGTGGGCAGCAGCGGGAGCACCATCGTCCACCGGTTCTCGATCGCGTGCGCGTCGGTCTCGTGCCGCATGTTGACCGGATTCCCAGCCATCAGCGGCCGGTCCGGAAGCTCACCGCGCTCGAGGAGATAGTTGCGCACACTCCCGGTCACCATCGCCAGCGCGACATCGTTGAACGTCACGCCGAACGCTTCCCGAACCGGCGCGATGTCTTCCATCGACGCCCCGACCCAGCCCATGGAACCGTCGGATCTGGCCGGGGGAAACCTTGTTGAAAAAGACGCGGGGGCCGCTGAACGGCATGCCTGAAGTCTTGACTGGTGCATCCGGCTTGCGGCCTCGGCGCACCAGCGACAGGATCGGACCTGGGCCGACCGCTCGTGCCAGTCGTGCCACCGCACGTGTCGCGCGCACCGGTCGCATCAGCGTGGTCGGTACCGCGCGCAGCAACAGCTCCGCGCCGGTCGGTATCCGATCCGGTTTCCAGCGATCCTGCGGTGTCTCGAGGGGGATGTCCGGCGCGGATGTCATCACATGGGGCAACATGTCTAGCCCGCCCATGCCGTCGACGTATGCGTGATGCATCTTGATGAACAGCGCCAGTCGGCCGCGCTCGAGCCCTTCGATGAGCCACACGTCCCACAGCGGACGGCTCTCGTCCAAAGGCGGATCGCCGAGTTGCGCCACCAGCTCGCGCAGCTCGGCCGCGCCGCCTGGGGGTGGGATCGCAATCCGGTGCACATGACGGTCGATGTTGAAGTCGGGATCCTCCGCCCAGCGCGGTTCGGTCAGCCCGAACGGTGTTCGAACCAGACGCCACCGCCAGGGTGGCACTGCCGGCAGCTGACGGTGCAGCTGCTCCTTGATCGCCTCAAAGGTCACAGGATTGGGTGAGGTCGTGGGATCTAAGACGAGCACAGCGCCGCCATGCAGCGGCCAGCGCGGTGTGTCTGCCGAGATGAACATCGTGTCGAGTGTGGATAGCGATCGCATGGTGATTCCTTGGCGTATGAGAAGAACTAGATGCTCGGATCAAGCCGCCCGAGTAGCCAGGCTTCCCGAGCGGGCATGCAACCCGCTGGCCTCGGCGTAAAGACGTTGATATCGGCCGCGTATCTCTTCATAACCACCGCTCGCTTGACCTTCATAGTAGTTGTCATGACTTCCGAATGGACCCTCACACATTGGGCAGATTGTTGATTCGTTCGATCTGCTCGACGCGCACAAGCTCCTTGTTGACGACGTCCGGCTCGGGTGCCTGCGGGAGGGTTTCGACGAGATCCTCGCTTTGGCGACGGCGCCCGGATCAGCAGCACTACGCTGACTGAGACTCGATCTCATGTCCAGGCCTATCCAACGAAGTAGAGGCTAGATGCAGGACATCGCGCAGACAGGCGCCTCGGCTGCCGTAGCAGAGGATGCCGACTTAGGACGGGACCCGCGCCGCAGTGGTGCCAGTCCCCTGTCGCAGGTGCTGGGGCCGTTCACCCGGACCGGCGGTTTCTATGCCCGGTCGTGGGGCGCCTATTTGGATCGTGAGCCCGGCGAGCTTCCGGTGGCACGGCCCACCATTGCGCTCGCGACGCAGGCGTTCCTCGACGAAATCGTGCTGACGGGGTTTCGCTTGCTGCGGTCGGCCCCCGACGCGACGAGACTCGCATGGATCAATCGCGAGGTGATTGCGGCCCTGGAGTTCTATGGTCAGCAGGGCTGGCTGGAAAAGCCTGAGGGGTTTTTCGCGGCTCCCCCGGCGCTGACCGACGTCACGGTCAGGACCGTCAACAACTTGGGGCGCACCTACGAGCGCCTGTTCTTCGAGAGTGGCTATGAGCCCCATGCAGGCGAACCGGGCCGGGAACGCTGGCTGAGCTACACCAGCAACGACCGGGAATACGGCTTGATGTTGCGGCACCGCGAGCCGCGACCCTGGCTGGTGTGTGTGCACGGCGCGGAGATGGGACGGGCTGCGCTGGACCCCATGCTGTTTCGCGCCTGGCATTTGCACTCCGATCTCGGCCTCAATGTCGTGCTTCCGGTCCTTCCCATGCACGGTCCCCGTGCACGAAACCTGCCGAAGGGCGCCGCGTTCCCCAGTGAGGACGTGCTCAACGACGTCCACGGTGCCGCTCAGGCGGTGTGGGACATCCGGCGCCTGCTGTCCTGGATCCGCTCCCAGCAGCCCGAGGCAATGATCGGGCTGAACGGCATCTCCCTCGGCGGTTACCTCACGTCGCTGGTCGCCAGCCTCGACGACGGCCTCACCTGTGCGATTCTGGGCGTCCCGGCCGTCGATCTGGTCGAGCTGGTCGACCGCCACGCCGGCCTCAGTGGTCATGCCCTCGGTCAGACGATGAGGCTGGCCAAGCCCATCGGCCGGATGATCTCCCCATTTGCACTGACTCCGCGCGTGCCGATGCAGGGCCGCTTCATCTACGCCGGCATCGCCGACCGGTTGGTGCACCCACGCGATCAGGTCGCCCGGCTCTGGGAGCACTGGGGCAGACCCGAGATCCAGTGGTACCCAGGCGGCCACACCGGGTTCTTCCGCTCGCGACCGGTGCAGCGATTCATCGACGATGCGCTGGTGCAGTCGGGGCTTGTCGACTCGTCACGGATACGACGCAAACGCTGACGCAGCCGGTGCGTGGGCTCGTCGTACAAAACGGGTTCCACGGTCTCTGGCCTGAAGTACTGCACGATGGCCCCGCAGGGAGGTGCGCGGTGCAACGAGGTACAGCGATGACGCGTCCGAGCCGGGTAACGACAGCGGCTCGGACGCTACTGCGCACTCGACTGCTTACTCCCTCTGCCCCGGCTGCGCTGTTCCGGCTGGTTCGCGAGGCACGTCGAGGTGGCCAAAATCCATTCACCCTGCTGGCGGTCACGGCGGCTCGGTGGCCAAACCGGATCGCGCTGATCGACGACGACGGCATCTTCAGCTACCGCGACTTGCGGTCACGAACCGAATCCCTTGCTCATGAGCTTTACCGCCAGGGCATTGGACCGGGACACGCCGTGGGGATCTTGTGCCGCAACGGACACGGCTTCATCGAGGCGATGTTCGCCGCGGCGTTGGTCGGCGCCGACGTCGTGCCTCTCAATACCGATTTTCGCACCGATGCGCTAATTGCCGTGGTCAGCGCGCACCAGATCACGATGATCATCTGTGAGCAGGAATCCGCCGAGCAAGCCCGCGCCGCCGGCGAGGCCATCACGATTATCGATCCGGCAACGGTCACAACGCGCGAGCACGATCCACGCCCCCAAGTGGCGGCGCCCGGCCGAGTCATTATCCTCACCGCCGGCACCACGGGCACACCCAAAGGCGTGCCCCGTGTATCCCATATCGGTTCGACGCTGAGCCTTGCCATGACGCTCCTGGATCTCACCGGGCTACGCAGCGGCTCCCGAAGCTCTGTGGCAGTACCGATGTTTCATGCGTTCGGGCTCGGCATGCTGATGCTGACCATGGCCCTCGGCGGCACGATCCTGACCCACCGGCGCTTCGACGCCGAAGCCGCGGTCGTCCAGGCGTCGCTTTATCGCGCCGACGCGTTCACCACTGTGCCGGTCATGCTTGCGCGCATCCTCGATCTGCCCGGAGCCGTGCGGGCGCGAAACCCAGTGCCATCGCTGCGGGCGGTGATATCGATCGGGGCCCGGCTGGATCCCAGCCTGGCGCGGCGGTTTATGGACACCTACGGCGACATCCTCTACAACGGCTACGGCTCCTCGGAGGTCGGCATTGCCGCCTTCGCAACACCAGCCGACTTGCGCGCAGCGCCCGAGACCGTCGGCAGGCTGGTTCCCGGCTGCCCGGTCGGCATCTTCGATGCAAACGGCAGACCCGTCGGGCCGCACGTCATCGGGCGCGTCTTCGTCGGCGGCGAGCTGACCTTCGACGCCTACACCGGCGGCGGCACCAAAGACGTCATCGACAACATGACCAGCTCCGGGGACATGGGCTACTTCGACGAAGCGGGACGGCTGTTCATTGTCGGCCGCGAAGACGACATGATCATCTCCGGCGGCGAGAACGTCTATCCACGCGCGGTCGAAAACGCACTTGCCGAACACCGGATGTCGTCGACAACACCGTCGTCGGTGTCCCCGACGAGCAGTTCGGGCAACGACTCGCCGCGTTCATTGTCCTCGCGGCCCAACAGCGACATCGATGAGGAAGCGATCCGGCAGTACTTGAAGGACAGAGTCTCTCGCGCCGAACAGCCCAGAGATATCCACATCGTCACCGCCATTCCACGCAGTCCCGTCGGCAAGGTTCTACGCAAGGAGCTGCCGACATGACTGGCGAACGCTGCCGGGCCAGCGCATCTTCGCCGCCGCAGCGGCGGCGATGCCAACCGTCGGCTCAGTGACATCAGGCAAGGCTGAAGCAGCCTGCGGACAAGGGATAGCAGTGAGCGAGAGCGACATCGACGATAGCGAAACCTCCGAGTGGGACCCCGGCCTGACTAAGCGCGCGATGAGGCTGGCCCGGCCGATTGTCAAGCGGTATTACCGGTCGGAAGTGCACGGCCTGGAGTTGTTACCGCCCGGTGGGGTGCTGGTGGTGTCGAATCATTCCGGTGGCTTTCTCCCGATGGATGAGGCGGTGTTCGCTGTTGACTATTACGACAAGTTCGGCTACGACCGGCCTATCTACGCCCTCACCCACGACATCATGTTGGTCGGCCCGACCGCCGAGTTGTTGCGGCGCATGGGCTACATCCGCGCCACCCGTGATAACGCCGCCGAGGCGCTGCGGGCCGGCGCCGTGCTCATCGACTTCCCGGGCGGTGACTACGACGCCTACCGGCCGACCTGGTCGAGGAACACCATCGATTTCTGCGGCCGCACCGGATACGCCCGCACGGCCATCGACGCCAGGGTTCCGATCGTGCCGATGGTGTCTATCGGCGCGCAAGAAAACCAGTTGTTACCTGTCTCGCGGCACCTGGCTCGACGCGCCCTTCGGCTAAACAAGCTGCTCCAACTTTCCGGACGAAGATCCTGCCAATCACGTTCGGTTTCCCGTTCGGGCTGAGCATTGTGGTGCCGGTCAACATGCCGCTGCCCACCAAGATCGTCATCGAGGTGCTCGCACCGATCGACATCGCCGCGCAGTTCGGTGCGCATCCCGATGTCGATGAGGTCGACGCGCACGTGCGCCACGTGATGCAGAAGGGGCTCGACGAGCTGGCCGCCAAGCGCCGCTTCCCGATCATCGGTTGACGCCAGTCATCAGCTGCTCGACGTTTTGGCGATCCTCGCGAGCCTGGTCGCCTACTCTTTTCCGAGAACCGATGAAACTGAACAACCCTCTGCAACACCCCTTCCGCGTACCACGCGTCGAAAAGCCGCGCGCGGAAGGCCGTTTCTACCTCCCGAACGGTCGTCGGCTTGGCTACGCCGAGTTCGGTGACCCCTCAGGTGCGGTGGTGCTGTGGTTCCACGGCACGCCGGGCGCCCGGCGCCAGTTCCCGCTGCTCGGTCGGCGCGCCGCTATGAAGCTCGGCCTGCGCGTCGTCGTAGTGGAGCGGCCGGGCTCGGGGCTGTCCGATGCCCACCCCTACGCCGCGGTGGCCGACTGGGCCACCGACATGGCAGATGTGGCCGACACGCTCGGCGCCGAGCGGCTGGGCGTCGTGGGCCTTTCCGGCGGCGGCCCCTACGCACTGGCCTGCGGTGCGGTGCCCCCGCTGGCCGCTCGCGTGGCCGCCGTGGCCGTGCTGGGCGGTATGGTCCCGTCGGTCGGCCCCGAGGCCACCGCCGGCGGCGCCGCCGACCTTGCCCGCCGCTTTGCCCCGATCCTGTCGCAGCTGCGCCGGCCTTTGGCAGCGCTAAGTACCGGGCTGCTGGCGCCCCTCATCCCCTTCGGGCATTACGTCTTGCAGGCCTACTCCAACATTTCGCCCGAAGGCGACCAACGGGTCTTCGCCGACCCCGAAATCGAGGGCATGTTCATCGATGACATCCTCCTTTTCATCAAGGGCGGCTGCCAGGCCTTCGTCGACGATCTCCGCCTCTTCGGGCGGGACTGGGGTTTCCGGTTGGCCGACGTGCAGGTACCGGTGCGGTGGTGGCACGGCGACGCCGACCCTTACGTGCCACTCGCCGCCGCCCAAGCGGCGGTCTCGCGCCTGCCCGACGCCGAGCTCATCCTGCGCCCAGGCGAGAGCCATCTCGGCGGCTTCGCCACCGCCGACGAGATCCTCGAGTTCATCCGCCCTTTGCTCTGAGCCGCAACGACTTCGCCGCTTCTTGGCGACGCTCCATCAACTTCCAGCCGGGCAACCGTATCCGGGCGCGCGCACGGCACTGGAATCCGCTCGGCGGTGTTTTGCGCCGAGGCGGCCTGCCAACTGGGCGTCGGCGACCACCCTTCCCAGGCGGCAATCCCACGACCGCGCCCACACCGGCAGGCGCCACCGCGGGGAGTGGGGACTCGGGCCGACCGGCGACGCCGCTACCACAGACCTTGTAACAAGAACCGCCGAGCCTAAAACCGCAGGTAAAAGACCTGAGTGGCGCTGCCGCGGCTGCGGGCGTAGCTGGCGCACGCGGTAATGAGGTGAGTGTGCAAAGGCAGCCCTCCCTGGGATCGGAACTGGGCCGCCGCTTTCGCAGCCCGGCCGCCTCAGCAACCTGGACGGGCGCCAACACCCTCAGGCCGACGCGGAGTAGCCTCTGAACCGCTTGAGGTAAGACAACAGTCGATACGCTGGCACAGTTCTCGGCCAGTCGTCAGCACGGAAGTAGGCGTCCGACCCGCCATCGACGAATAGGACGCTCCCACACAAGAAGTCCGCCGCATCCGAAAGCATGAACAGCACCCAGTCGGCCAACTGCCCAGCGTCGCCGAACCCGCCGATCGGGATAGGGAAGGAACGAATGCGCTTCGCCTCCTTCGGCGTCGACAGCCCCTCCTCCAGAAGAGGTGTCATAATCGCCCCCGGCGCAAGAGCATTCAGGCGTATGCCCGCGCCCGCCCACTCGGTCCTGACCGCCTCACGTCGAACCCAACGACTCACCGCGACCTTGGATGCGGCGTACACGAACACCGAAGCATTCTTGCCGAAAAATCTCACGGAGCGAACCGCCTTCTCGGCGTCATGCGCGAGGAACGCCCGCACGGTGCGCGCGGGAACCATGGGCGTTGTCGTGGTGGAGTTGCTCGAGAAAACAACGACCTTCGCGCGGTCAGCGGCGGCCAGTGCCGGGCGCCACGCATCAAGCAGCTCAACGACGCCGAAGTAGTTCACCTGGGCGATCAGGCGCGCACGGTCAGCGGCCCGACTTGGGCCGAGCCCGGCTGCCAGCACGGCGCCGTCCAATCTGGACCCCGACGCCGCCAAAACGCCGACCGCGGCCGCCTGGCGTCCCTCGCCGGTCGACAAATCGGCGACGATGTCTGCCTGCTTGATGTCCACCCCGATCACGGTGTGGCCGGCGTCGCGCAGCTTCTGCGCGACCTGGTGCCCCATGCCTGAGGCCGATCCGGTGACCGCGTAGGTACCCATGAGCGCATCTCCTTCCTCGCGCGGCGTTTCCGCCTGAAATGTCATCCGTGCACCCAACATTTGCACGCTAAGCCCAACAAGGCTTCCATTCGACGCACGCAACCGACAGATGGGACGAACACTCCTGCGCTTCGCAGCGACGGACGCCCTACCCCGCTACACGCAAGAGCGGTGCAGCGATGGCACTGCATCTGTGCTCGACGGGGGGCCGGGAGCCGTGCGCCCATGCCCGGTGGGCGAAGAGCCGGGGATGCTGGCCGGTGATGCGACACCCGCAAACCGATCCTTGATCGTGCGCAATCACGCCACCACTCCGACCGCGGTCTCCAGATCAACCAGCACGCGCTCGGTCAGCGGTATGAGCGACTCGATGTCCGGCATCACGTTCCGGCCGGAAACATAGCCGAACGTCACCCGGTCGGCATAAGAGCACATCGTCACATTCAGCGCCTGCCCGCCGATGGCCGTCGACACCGGATAGATCTCATCCAGATGCGCGCCGTTCCAATACAAGTCGGCCGGCGGCCCGGGAACGTTGGAGATCGACACGTTGTAGCCGCGGCGCAGCCGCGGCGCGAACGGCACCATCGGCAACAGGACCGTGGGCCCGATACTCGGCGCGAGCAACAGTGTTGTCGCGTTCGACCCGCGGCTGGCCACCTGGTGCTTCGCCCACGTCATCGCCCGGTGGATGTGGGCCAGTCGCTCGGCCGGGTCGGCCGAGTCGGTGCCCAATGGGCACAACTCCAGACCGAACAAGTTCCCGTGCTGGTCCTCGTCGCTGGCGCGCCCGCGGCTGCGCACCGTTATCGGGCAGATGGCCACCAGCGACTTGTGGGGCAGCTCGTCGTGCGCGGTGAGCCACTCCCGCAACACCCCCGCCACCACGGCGGTCACCACATCGTTGCCGGTCACCCCGGCCGCGTTCTGCACGGCCCGGATGCGCGACTTCGGCCAGCTGGCCCCCGCGAAGGCGTGCTCGCGGCCGAGCCGGCCGTTGAACCTGGTGTAGGGGGCGCCGAACGGCAGCACGGTATTCCTCGCCGCGAGGCTGGCGACCACTGTCGATATTTCGCCGAGGGCGAGTTGGCGGACAAAACCCAGACCCGACGTGGCGACGTTCACCGCCGAGCGCACCAGCGAGAACGGGTTGGGGATCAGTCCGCGTGAGGCAGCGGCACGCTCGGCTGGTTGCCCCGGCGCGGCGGCGTAAAGCGGCGGCATTGACCGGCGATCGGGGTCGGTGGTCATCGCATCGGCGATCATGTTGAGTCCGGCGACGCCGTCGACCACGGTGTGATGCACCTTGATATACATCGCGAATCGAGCGTCCTCGAGACCGTCGATCAGATACGCAATCCACATCGGTCGCGACCGGTCGAGCCGTTCGCTGTGCAGCTCGCTGATCAGCTTCCCTAGCGCTTCGCGATCGGCGCCCGCAGGCAGCGTGCGGCGCTGGATGTGGTCGCCCATGTCGATGTTGTCGTCGCTGCGCCACACCCAGACGCCTGCGGTGTCGACGCCGACGTGCGGGTGCCGGCGAAATCGCGGATCAAGCTCAGCAGTGCTTGTCAGCGCATCACGGTACAGCTCGTCGACATACCCCGGGCCCGCCTCGGCGGGAGGCGACAGGATCAGCACCGCGGCGGCGTGCATCGGGTCGGACAGCAGCTCCGCCGTCATCATCGCCACGTCCAACGGCTCCATCAGGTCCATCGGCTCAGACCCCGACCTCTCCAACGTGATTAGGACCACAGTAGCGCTATCGCGCCACAGTCTGCGCCGAAATGGCGGCCGCGGGCCGCTATGAACCGTCGCCGGTTTTATGCGCTCTTCCCTTGTTGGGAAGGGTGGCGCGATACTGATCGGGTACGACGAGCACCACAAGGCCAGGGCGGTGTGGTTGGTCCGCGAGCATCGCGACGACTACGACTCGGAGTGGGCGGCGTTGAACGCGATCTCGGGCCGGTTGGGGATGAGTGCGGAGACGTCGCGCAAGTGGGTGCGTCAGGCCGAGGTCCACGCCGATGAGGCGTCCGGTGGTGCACGAAATAGTCTGACGCCGAAGCGAAATCGTCAAGCATCAGCCGGGTTAATACATCTCTGATCTGGGGCTGATGTGGGGCTTACGTGGGGCGGGCGGGACTCGAACCCGCGACCAACGTATTACCAAACCGCACGTCCTGACATGTCCGGTTATTACCTTTTTTGCGTTGTGCTACAACGTGGTTAGTGGATTTGCTCTCACCGTCAGATCTGAATAATCCCGGTCAATTCCTGGTCTTTTACGTCGAATAAACCGCAACTACCGCAGCGACCAAGTAGTGGCCAGGCTGCCTCGGCCGCGGCGCGCATGAATGCCCGCAGCTCGTTCTAGTCGTGGAGCCGTCGTCACAGACGCAGCAAGATAATCCGTCCACCACGCGAACCATAGGAGGCGCGCAGCTTGTCGCGTAGGGCGGTCTGGTAGGGGCCTGCGGCCAACGTCGCACGCTGGGTCTGCGTCCGGAGGCTCGAATGATGTCGGGAATCTTGTCCCGAACGAGTTTGCCCATGCTGTTTCTCTCGCTCAGCAATAATGCGGTGGTGCAGTTCTACCCCGCCGGGCTGACATCGAGGGTGTGCCATGGGCGGTGACGCGGCCGACCCGCTTCTGCTTGGGCAACGGGTGGTCGCGATCCTCGAGGCGGGCCTGCGCACCGCCACGTACAAGCTCGCCACGTTGATGGCATTGATCGACCACTGCCTCGAGAACATGCCCGAGCGGCCCGGCGATGTGCTGCGGGTGCCGATTCCCGATCTGGCGCATCGGGTGCTGGAGATCTACTGGCAGCAGGTGCGCCCATTCGACGGCCACGAATTGCGCCAATCCACACAGCCGCGCGCACGCATCCTGATCGCCACGACTGCGTTACGTGAGGAGGCCGGGGTCAAACGCACCAATGTCTCGGTGGACATCGCCAGGCTGCGCGCGCCCGCCGCGCACCGAAGCGCCATCGATGAGATCGTGCTGTGCCTCGCGCAGCAGCCGTTGCATCGGCTGCAGAAACTGCCGGGCTCGTCGACGAGCGATCCTTTTCTGTACGACGACTCGTTTCTGCACGACCAGGTGTCGCGGTCGACGCTGCGCGCGCATGGCGACGCCATCGAACTGAACCCGGGTGTTGCACAAGGTCTTGCCCGGCTCGCCGCGCTGCTCAAGCCGGCGCTGGAGATCATGTGGGTCGACGACGTGCGCCGGATGAACAAGTTTCTCGACGCCGAGGTTCCCGATGTCGCGGGTCATCTGTTCGGTCATGAGCGCACCGACCTCGCGGCCGTCCGCGGGCCGTTCAAGGATGCGTTCGGCCCGCACTGTTTCTACTGCGGCGCGCACTTGCCGGTGAACAATCCGGTCGATCATGTGCTGCCGTGGTCCCTGGTCGGTATCGACGGGCTGGCCAATCTCGTGCTGGCGTGCGCCCGTTGTAACGGCGACAAGAGTGGTGCACTGCCGGCGGTGTCGATTATCGACCGGGTGCTGGACCGTGACCGAGAGGTGCTGGAGCAGATCGCCTCCCAGATTCAATGGCCGACGCAGCATGACCGAGTGGTGGCCGCGGCGCTCGGCATTTACCGCGTGCAACCCGCAGGCGTGCCGACGTGGTCGGGCTACAAACAGACCGAGCGACTGGATATCAGCTTCCCGCCGTCGTGGATTTGAGTAAGTAGTCCTACGCCACCGCAGCCCGCGATGCCAAGTAGACCTCGGTGGGCATCGGCCGGTGCAGCCGCCAGGTGATCGCCATCGGCCTGTCCCCTTCATGGGACATGTAGTCGGCCGGACCAAGGAACACATAGGGGGCCGTGCCCAATGCGTTGGTCTTCGCCTGCCGGACGAACAGCAGGATGTGCGAGCCGCGTTCGCGATGGTGAATGTAGCGCTGCCCCGTTGGTGACGACGACGACGTGGTGGACTGAGACTCCCAGTGGAACAGACCTGGGCTGAGCGCAAAGTCGCGGTACATGGTGGTGGGCGAATAGTCCCTGCCAGACTTCTTCAACGTGATCAGGAACGCATCGGCGTTGACCGCCTCGCACCAGGCCACGCCTTCGCGCATCGTGCTGGGTGTCCTACGAAGCGAGGCGAAGCCCAGCGCGGCCAGGATCTCCTCGCGGGTGTAGCTCGCGTGGACCTCAAGCGGAACGTTGGCGAGCATCGGCACAATCCCACCTAACGGGTAAGTGCTGCGCCGTGCGCTGTCGAAGGCGATGTCGATCACCTGGCGCATCTCGTCGACCACAGTCTCGTTCTTGAGGGCGTTGAGTCCTGTTGCTGGGCTGTCGAATCCGCCGCCATTGGGGAACAACGAGTAAAACAGCATCTCGGCTAGGCGTCTCTCCGCGGGGCTGTCAATCTCAGCTGTACCGTCGAGCGTGGACTCATACGCCGACCACCGACGACGGTCGTCGACGTGGGCGAGCGCCCGCACGCGTTTGACGAGATCCGACTCGCGCGGGCCAGCTTCCGGGCCGAGCTTTCCCGCGTCCCGGCACAGCGTCGTCCACGATCGATTGTCCTTCAGGACGTCCTCCAGGCCGCGTCCCGATGCGTCGAGATAGGACGCCAGCTCGTTGTCCGGATGCGCACGCACCTCGGAGACCAACGTCGCCCACTTCGGGGCCACCTGCTGTTTGATGTTCTCAAGCACGAGATCACGCGCGATGGAGTCGAGCACGATCTGACTGCCCGACGGCAGAAACGGAAAGCCTTCCTCAACCTGGCGCTGCAACGACTTTCCCCCGACGCCCGTCAGCGCCCGGAATCGTTGGTCGAACCGGAACTCGCGACGTTGGTGCCCAACGAAATCCAGCGCAGTGAGCACGGTCTTCCCCTGCGTTAGCCGAAGCCCACGACCCAGTTGCTGCAGAAAGACCGTCGCACTCTCGGTCGGTCGCAGGAAAAGCACGGTATCGACTTCAGGGATATCGAGGCCTTCGTTGAAGAGGTCAACCGCGAAGAGGATGTTTATCTCGCGGTTGCGCAGCCCAGTCAGTGCGCTGTGGCGATCGGCCGCGGACGTGTCGGCGGACACCGCAAGTGCGGGGACGCCGGCGTCGACGAAGCGTTGGGCCATGTAGCGGGCATGTTCGACGCTGACACAGAATCCCAAGGCGCGCATAGTCGCAACATCGCCAACCTTGTCGTTGAGCTCCTTGAGAACGATCCGGGTGCGGGCGTCGTCGCCGGTGTAGACACTGCTCAGAGCCGCCAGGTCATAGCCGCCACGCCTCCACTGCACGGCCTCAAGATCGGTTCCGTCGTGGATGCCGAAGTAGTGGAACGGGCACAGGAGGTTCTGCTCGAGCGCTTCCCATAGCCGCAGCTCCGCCGCGACTCGTCCGCCGAAGAAGTCACGGACGTCGACGCCGTCTGCGCGCTCCGGGGTTGCGGTCAGTCCCAAGAGTTCGATTGGCCGCACGTGGTCGAGCAACCGCCGGTACGACGCGGCTTCGGCGTGATGGAACTCGTCGATCACCACGACGTCGAAGCGATCCGGTTCGATGGCGGAAAGCCTGCCCTGGGAGAGGGATTGGATGCTGGCAAACACGTGTCGCCACTTCGTGGGTTCTTGCCCCTCCGCCAGGAGCTCACCTAATGTCGCGTTGGTCAGCACCTCCTGATACATGCGCCGCGACTGCAGCAGGATCTCCTTGCGGTGCGCGACGAACAGCAGGGTGAGGTCACGACCGTGGATGTCGCGGGAGAGGTGGCGGTAATCCAGAGCGGCGATGACGGTCTTGCCGGTGCCCGTCGCGGCGACGATCAGGTTGCGGTGCCGGTCGTGAATCGTGCGTTCAGCGTCGAGCTGTTCGAGCATCTCGGCCTGATGCGCCTTCGGATGGACCTCCAGGCCCGACAGCGTGATTGCGAGCGGGTCGCGCAGGCGCCTGCCCGACGCGGTCTCGAGCGCCGCGCGCAGACGGTTGCCATCCTCCGCTGGCCGGTAGACCTCGAATTCTCGGTTCTCCCAGTAGGAGTCGAACGTGGTGCGGAACTTCTCCAACAGATGCGGCGTGGACATCGCCGACAACCGGACGTTCCATTCCAGGCCGTCGACGAGCGCGGCAGGGGACAGATTGCTGGATCCGACGTAGGCGGTGTGGAATCCGGTGTTTCGCCGCAGCAGCCACGCTTTGGCGTGGAGACGGGTGCGGTCGGTTTCGTAGTTGACGCGAACCTCGGCGCCGAACTCGTTGACGAGGCGATCGAGCGCGCGGGCGTCCGTGGCCCCGAGGTAGGTGGTGGTGATGACGCGCAGCGGGACGCCGCGCTGACGCAGCTCGGTCAGCTGATCCTCAAGCAGACGCAGGCCGTGCCACTTCACAAACGCGCAGAGCAGATCAACGTGGTCGGCGCTGGCGAATTCAGCACGCAGCTCGGCGGCCAAGGTCGGCTCGGTGCGTGCGTTGGTCATCAGCGCGGCGTCCGAGAACGGGGTCGCGGGTCGCGGCAGACGAGCGGAGCCAAGCGCCGTCGCACTCGCCACTTCATCGAGGCGGGTGATCTTGCCAGGCTCGAGCAGGTGCAACCGCTCCCCGTCTGCATAGGCGTCCGGCAGCACCCCAAGAATCCGGCGAGCGAGTCCCGCGCGGTCTTCAGCGGTGTGAACGGTGCGCAGGGATCGCTCGATGATCGGGGCCAGGTGGCGCGCGATCGTCAGCGACTGTTCGGCGTCGTCGACGGTGCCGTACTCCGGCCGCAGATCGTCGTGTTGGCCTAGCTCCTGGTTGAGCCGCTCGGTCAGCAGCGACTCATAGATGCCGACATCCATCTGGCGAAGGTTATCGAAGTGGCCTGACATTCGTCAGCAACTACGGCTGACTACCGGATATCGATATTTCAGGCGCAGCGGCGGCTAACCGAGTACGCCCTCAAGTGTGGGCATCAATAGCCGAGCCTTTTCTGCGTTTTAGAAGGGCCCAGGCATCCGGAACACACTCGCCCCCCGCGAGGTGACCGAGCATGTATACCTGGCTGGCCAAGGCAGCCTCCCTGGCCGGGCTGGAGTCTCGGATCTAAAGAACCGATGTCGATCAGATCCTGTCTCACCTAATCCACATGCAAAGGGCATCTCTGGACGCAGAGGAACCAATTGGTCACGCTTATGACTAATGACTGAAGTCAACTCACTCGCCGAGGCGAAGGCGCACCTGTCGGAGTTGGTGGCCCGTGTCGCCGATCAGCACGAGCGGATCACGGTAACGGTGCACGGACGCCCCGCGGCGGTCCTTCTTGCCGTCGACGATCTGGAGTCACTCGAGGAAACCATTGCAGTGCTGTCCGACACGACGGCGCTCCGTGCCCTTGGCGAGGCCGATGCTGAGCTAGGCCGCGGCGAAGGGGAGAACCAGGACAATCTTGCCGCAGCTATGGAAGCACGCCTAGCTACTAAGACCTGAAAAAGTCGGCGTCGTGATTATGGCCGTTGCCGGGTGGTGCCGGGTCGGCATGGCCGCTGGGCCGTGGTGTCGATGTCATGCTGCGAGGGTGCTGATCTTGACGAGGTTGTGTGCGAGGACGCCGTGGCCGCACCAGGTTCGAGCGCCATCGATGCCGGTGAATTCGGTGCGGTTCCAGCCGTAGCTTCGTTTGAGGTGGTTGATTCGGCCTTCGGATCCGGTACGCCATTTGATCTTGTCTCGGAAGGCTCGTCGGTGTTCGAATTCGCGACGGGCGGCGCTGGGTTTGCTCCGGCGTGGGATGGCCACGTTGCGCACGCCGAGGCCCTGTAGGTCACGTTCGACCGATGCGTCTCCGTAGCCGCGATCGGCGGTCACCGCCCGTGGTGGGCGTCCGGCGCGGCGGGTGATCCGTGCGATCGCCGGTGCCAATTGTGCTGTATCAGGCGGGTTTCCGAGCTCGACGTTGTGGTCGAGGATGACGCCGTCGGCGTTGTCGACGATCTGGGCCTTGTAGCCGAACTCGACCGGCTTGCCCAGGCGTCCTTTGCGGATCGGACGCGCATCGGGGTCATGCAGGCTAACCAGCCTGCTGCTCGAGTCGGGCATCACCCCGGCCAGTCGGCTTCGGGTCTGCGCCACCACACGCTGGGTGCGGGCCACCACTGTGGTCAAGTGGTTGATTGCCTGGTGCAGCCGGGCTCTGCGCCGCCCGCTCACGGTGCGCAGCGCACGTTTGGCGTTGCGCAGCACCGTGGCGCCATCACAGATGGCCGCTTCGGCGATCCCGGCCAACTCGCCGGTGATACGCCGCACCGCGGCTTGGGCCTGACCACGTTGCTGCTGGTCGCGCAACCGCAGCTTCGAGGCGATCGAGCGGGCTCGACGACCCGCCGAGCGCCGCCGGTCGCGGGCTCGGGTACGCACCGCGCCACCGGCGGCTTTGATCTGCTCCACACCGCGCGCCATCGAGCCGATGGCCTTGGCCAACAGTCCCGAGTCCGTCGGGTAGCCCACATCAGCCTCCACCACGGTGGTGTCGGCACGCACCTTGTTGGTGCGCAGTAGCTTCGCCCCGGCCGCCTTGGCCAGCAGCGCCTCGTTCAAACCGGCCACCGCATCCGCACCGCAGCGGGTGGTGATCTTCATCAACGTGGTCGGATGCGGCACCGACCCATCCAGCGGAATACGGCAGAACCGGCGCCAAGCAATCGAATCCGACACCTCTCGGCACAGCGACTCATAGCCCAACCGGTAGCGGAACTTCAAAAACATCAACCGCAGGTACGACTCCATGGGGATCGAGGGCCGCCCCATCTGCGGATCGAAGAACGGCGCGAACGGCGCGAAAAACGCCGCGTCGTCGAGCAGCGCATCGACCCGGGCCAACTCCTCAGGTAGCCGCTGCAGCTCTTCCGGCAGCACCGACTCCCACAACGAGCACTGATCGCCTACAGTACGAAACACGATGGCCTCAATCCCTTCCGCAACAAGGGCATTGAGGCCATCTTCCCAGCTCAGCGCCAACTAACCGCTGATCAACTCGCCGACTTTTTCAGGTCTTAGTAGCTAGGACGTGACGGACCGGCGATATGAGCTGATAATCGCTCCGAACTGCGAGAAAACAACTGGCCGAAGAACTTCCCGAATCGGTAGCGTTCGCTGCCTATGAGTTCATCATCGGTCCGCTGCTCGACAATCCTCACCGCGTGGGCAAGCAGCTCCGCCCCCCGTTGCACGACCGCTATAGCGCACGCCGCGGCACCTACCGCGTGCTCTACAGGATCGACGACGAGCGTCAGCAAGTCACCGTCGTAGGCGTGTTCAGCCGCGCGGACGCATACCGTGCCAAATGACGACAGCAGTCCGCGTGGGAGCATCGGCGCACGCACGCGTGAGATGTGGAGCGGTGACCGCAACACCGGACTACGCCAGGGTCCTCTCGGCCCTCGCCGGCAGCTTCGAGGCGGCGAGTCAACCGCTGCTAGATGAGCTGCCCGGATTTGACACCGGAGTCTGCGTTGTCGGCGGCACGGCGATCGGCATGCTGACGCGCGTCGAGGTGCCGTTGTTCGAAAGTGTTGCCGCCGAGAATGATTCGTCCCCGCCGTCGCCGTGAGGACGTTCAGCCCCTTACCGTGCAGGAGAGCCGGCTCATCTCGACGCTGAAGGCGTTCGTCCCTGTCGGTGAGCCGATGTAACCGAGTCTGCTTCACGAGATGCCGCCGCCAAGCTCCGACTGGACGACACGCGAACCCCGCGCTCGTCGGTGGCTCGGATCGGGAAGCTACTTCACGCGCGGCGGCGCGGGTATTCCTCGCTTGCACATTGCGGCCAGCCAGCCGGTAGCCGCCCCATCCGCTTGTCAGCGTCGCGAATGCGGTTACGCCGGCTACCCATATCGTCGTTTCGTCCGCCATGGCGGCTCAATCACCCCTGAGAACCACGCGCGCGTCCTTGATCAGCAGCATCAGATGCAGCGGGTCGGTCGGCGAGGGCTCGAAATCAAATTGTGCGTAGAACTCGCGAGCATTGTCGTTGAGCACATGAACCAACAGAGCGCGAGCTCCGATAAGGTCAGCTGCCTCGACGGAGCGCACGATCGCATCCCGCAGAAGGTCCTTCCCGAGGCCAAGTCCCTGGTCCTTGCGGTCGACGGCCAACCTGGACAACAGAATCGCCGGCACTGGCTCAGGCATGTTGCGACGCACCTTGCCCGGCGCGTCGCGATGCTGGATTGAGGCGGCGGCTAGCGCGTAATACCCAACAACCCGGCCGCCGCGGCAGGTGACATAACAGCGCGACGCACCCTGCAGATGATTCGAGAGCGCCCTTGTTTGCAGATACGTGTCCAGACTCGGCTCACCGCTGTCGAAGCTGGCGGTCTCGTCGTCCTCGCGGATCGGTCGCGGTCTGCTGTACCCGCTCACTCGGCGTCAAAAATTGGCACTTGTGCCAACAGCTTTGCCAGTCGCGGCTTATGCGATACCGGACGGTCCAGCACTGCCAGGAACTCCGTCCACGCGGCATCGTCGAGCAAAAATAGCCGCCGGTCAGCGAGAACATCTCGCGCATGCGCCAGCGCCGCCGTCACGGTGAAGTTGGTGAGGTCGGTCCCCTCCGCCTCGGCGGCGCGGCGGATAAGTTCGTCCTGCTCGGAAGTCAGGCGAACCGCAATACGTGAGTCTTTCGCCATAGCGCCAGTGTGTGCCTAATAGGCGTACAGGTCAAGATCTATGGCACGACAGTGATGAAGATAGGTCACCGCGAACAGTCGACCGCGACCTCAAGCGCCTCACAAATCGCGCGCATCCGGGTGTCGGCAAGCCGACCGAGTCGGCTGACCAATACCGCTACCGAAACACTTTCAACCGAGTCCAGGTTCACCGCCGAACGACGGGGAATCGGGTCGGAACCGGGCTCAAGCACAACCTCGCTGGCAAGCCTCCGGATGGTGGTTGTGCACGGTGCGACGAGTACGCGTCGAAGTCGAGGGATCGCCGCGTCACGAGACAACACAACAACTGGGCGCCGCCCGATCTCAGCCAGCTCGCACCACCAAACCTCCCCGCGTGCCGGAAGTGTGCTCACGACGCGCCCGCGGCCCGCCGCCACGACGCCAGGTCGCCCCACTCGTCGGGTTCATCAGCCGGCTGCTCGTCGTAGGCGGCGTAGGCTGCGTCGATCTCCGCCGATCGATAACGAGCGAGCAATGCGCCGAGAGCCTCGTCAATGAGGGTCGCGTCGGTGATCCCTGACCGCACGCTTCGCGCGCTGGCCAACAGCTCTGCGTCAACAGTGGTGCTCAGCCGTATGCGGTTCATACCATTAGTGTGCCACGCTATGGCGGTAATCGGTCTTCAGGTTATGGTTCAGCGGTCTCGGTAGCCAGAACCGAGGATTCCAGGTAGGCGAGTGGGCTGCG
This sequence comes from uncultured Actinomycetota bacterium, assembly GCA_963730415.1. Lineage (GTDB taxonomy): Bacteria > Actinomycetota > Actinomycetes > Mycobacteriales > Mycobacteriaceae > Mycobacterium. Next base: position 808,015 of record CAVSSC010000043.1, read on the forward strand.
ACTCGTCCGGCATCCAAACGGGGAGCCCAAACCCGCCGCAACGCAGCAGCACCTGCGGCGTAAACAACCCCGCCTCCGTCTACCACTTGATTGGTCACGACGACGGCTGGTGGCGGTATCGTCCCGCTATGGGGACGAAGGCCGAACGCCGCGCGGCGAGCGAACGCGTGGCCGCCTACCACGAGGCACGACTGGGCGAGCTCATCGAGTACATTACGGCCGCGGTCGACGGCTACCGTACCGGCGAGATCGACGCCTATGCCGTCGACGAGACGATCCACCACTATCACCAAGCGGCCCGCGAGCTGTGGAAGTTCTGCTGGCTCGGCGGCGGTGGGACGCACATCGAGATCATCGCTCACCTCCTCGATCAGATGGCCGCCGACGGCGAAACCATCAACTGGTGGGAACGGGTCACGCCGCGACAACGCTCGTGATCTCGGCGCGTGCCCACCAGCCCGAGTACGTGTACGAATGGGACCAGGGCCGCAACGACGTGGCAGTGGCTTATGACTCGCGCGAAATGCGGAAGAAGTGGCCGGTGCTGGCGGAGAAACTTTCGTCGCGGCAGACTCCCAAACCTCATCTCCACCACTTTCGTGTTTCACGCGGCGTGGTTGGGCCTTCTTGTCGGACCGGGTCGTTACGGTGCGGGTGTGCAGTCGCTGATGTATCCCTCGATCGACCGTGCGAACGCGCTCGAGCTGGTTGGCGGGGACACCTATCGCCGTGGCGTGGCCTATGCGCGCGAGGGACGGGTGCTGCGTTGCCTGTGGGAACCGGACGCTCACAACCTCGTCGGCAATGTTCGCGGTAGCCAAGGCCGCACCTACACCACAACGGTGCAGCTTTCGCCAGTAGACACCGATACCTGGGGTGTCGAAAGCGGGCTCTGCAGCTGCCCGATGCAGGTGAACTGCAAGCATGTCGCGGCAATCGTGATCGCCGCCGCGGGGCCCACAACGATGCCTGCGCAACGTACGCCGACTCCGCCGGCTCCCCCGGCATGGCGCCAATCGCTGGATGCGCTGCTTCCTTCGGCCTCGACGAACGATCGCGTCGGGACACCACTGGCGATCGAGCTGAGCCTGTCGGTGAGCGGGCCGTCGCCGACTCTCGACGCGCGGCTGGTGCGGCCCGGAAAGCGCGGCGGCTGGGTGGCCGGCGATCTGAGCTGGGGCAAGCTGCACATGCTGCGCCACTGCGGTTATCCCGACGCTCAGCTTCGGCTGCTGCAAGAGCTCTATGCGACCTACCGAGCGTCGAGCTCGAATTCGACTGGGTACTACCGCTATTCGTACGGGGGTTATGCGTACGGCGACGTGAAGACGATCTCGCTGCTGCGATTTGAATCCCCGCAGCTGTGGCCGCTGCTGGACGAAGCGTGCCGAGTCGGGGTGCGGCTGGTGCAGGCGCGGCCACTGCAGGATGTGCCGACGTACACCACGGCGCAGTTGTTCCTCGACGTTACGGTCGACGAGACGGGCGAGCTCACTGTCGAGCCCGTGCTTCGCGTCGACGATGCCGCGACACGGCCCGTAGCGTTCATTGGATCGTCAGGTCATGGCGTGGTGTACGCCGACGGCGGGTTGCGGCTGGCCCGACTGGACAAGCCGGCGCCTGAGGCGTTGCAGCGCATGACACTCGGTGATGAGCCGCTGGTCATACCCGCGGGCGAGGCGGCGCGGTTCGCCGCGGACTACTACCCGAGGTTGCGCCACATCGCGGCCGTCACGTCGTCGGACGAGTCGTTCACGCCGCCCGCGATCGTCGGGCCGACGCTGGTCCTCCGCGCCGACTACCAGGACGAGCACCAGCTCGAGTTGACGTGGGAATGGGCATACCGGTTAGGCGACAATGACTTTCGCGCCCCGGTCGGCACATCGGAGTATGTCGGTTGCCGCGACCTGGAAGCGGAGAACACACTCGCCTCGAGCATCGAAGCGCCGTTGGAGCAATTGGGGCTCCGCGCCGCCGCCGACACACTCATCACCGGGGTGCGACTGTCCGGCCTGGAGACAATGCGATTCGCCACCGAAATTCAACCGCTGCTCGCCGAGCTTCCCGATGTCGCGCTGGAAGTGATCGGCGACCCGGTGGACTACCGGGAGGCGGGCGGCTCCCTCGTCATCGCGGTGACGACGGACGCGGTGGCCGGCGAGACAGACTGGTTCGACCTGGGTGTCACGATCAGCATTGAAGGCAACCAGGTTCCGTTTGTCAGCGTGTTCACCGCGCTCGCGTCCGGGCAGTCGCACCTGTTGCTTGCCGACGGCGCCTACTTCGCGCTGGACAAACCGGAGCTGGTGAAGCTGCGCCAGCTCATCGACGAGGCCCGCGCGCTCACCGATGCCGAAGAGGGACCACCCCGGATCAGCCGATTCCAGGTCGGGTTGTTCGACGAACTGGCCGAGGTCGGGGTCGTGACGCGGCAGGCCGACGAGTGGCGGCGCCAGGTCGACGGGCTGCGCGCGCTGCAAGGTCTGGAACCGGCGGTAGTGCCGACCAGCCTGCGTGCTCAGCTAAGGCCGTATCAGGCCGATGGGTTCTCGTGGCTGGCGACCCTGCACACCCACGGGCTCGGTGGGATCCTCGCCGACGACATGGGCCTGGGCAAGACCGTCCAGTCTCTGGCGTTGATCTGCCATGTCCGTCAACAGAATCCGTGCATGGCACCATTCCTGGTGGTTGCGCCGGCCAGTGTGGTGGCGAACTGGACCACCGAGGCCGCACGGTTCGCGCCTGAGCTGTCGGTGGTGCCGATCTTTGACACGCTGCGCCGAGCCGGCGCCGACCTCGACGAGCTGGCAGCCGGCGCCCACATCGTGGTCACCTCGTACACGCTGTTTCGGCTGGACTTCGACGCTCACGCCGCCCGAACGTGGTCCGGGCTGATCCTCGACGAAGCTCAATTCGTGAAGAACCATCACGCTAAGACCTACCAGTGCGCACGCAGGCTGGCCGCACCGTTCAAGCTGGCGATCACCGGCACTCCGATGGAGAACAATCTTATGGAGCTGTGGTCACTGCTGTCGATCACCGCCCCCGGGTTGTTCCCCAACCCGACGAAGTTCGCCGACTTCTTCGCCAAGCCTATCGAGAAGACCGGCGACCCCGAGCTTTTGGCTCTGTTCCGCCGCCGCATCAAGCCGTTGGTCAAGCGCCGCACCAAGGAGCGCGTGGCCGCCGAACTGCCGGCCAAGCAAGAGCAGGTCCTCGATATCGAGCTGCCGCCGCGGCACCGCGCCCTCTACAACAAGCGACTGCAACGAGAGCGGCAGAAGGTGCTCGGCCTGCTCGATGACATGCAGCGCAACCGGTTCACGATCCTCAAGTCTCTGACCGTGCTGCGACAGATGGCGCTGCATCCCGGGCTCGTCGACCCCGCACACGACACGCTGGCGAGCGCGAAGATCGACGCGCTCGCTGAGCATCTCCGCGACGTCGTCGACGGCGCCCACCGCGCGCTCGTGTTCAGTCAGTTCACCCGCTTCCTCGGCCGGGTCCGCGATCGCCTCGACGCCGAGGGAATCGACTACTGCTATCTGGATGGGCGAACCCGTAACCGTGCAGCGGTGGTACAGCGGTTCAAGGACGCAGACGCACCGGTTTTCCTGATCAGCCTCAAGGCCGGTGGGTTCGGGCTGAACCTCACCGAGGCCGACTACTGCTTTCTGCTCGACCCATGGTGGAATCCGGCCACCGAGGCCCAGGCCATCGACCGCACACACCGCATCGGCCAGACCCGCAACGTCATGGTGTACCGGCTCATTGCCCACGACACCATCGAGGACAAGGTAATGGCCCTCAACGCCCGCAAAGCCAAGCTGTTTGCCAGTGTTATCGACGACGGTAACGCGTTCGGCGCCACCCTCACCGCCGACGACATCCGCGGACTGCTCGCCTGAGCGGACAACCGGGCGGCATCGCTACCCGCGATCAGGCGCACGCATCCACTGCCGGCGTCTCGACCACACGCTCCCCGCCCGCAGCTCGGCAATGCAGGCGATCGCCGACTCGTAATCCGGCCCGCCCTCGATGAGCAAGCAGCTGGTCGAGGCCGCCGACGCCGACGAGCCGCTAGAGGATGCGTTGACCGCAGCTGCCGAGGGCGCGACGGGGCCCGACGGAGCAGAGCCCGAGGCCGACCGGTACGCCGCCGTGCAACATGACGAGGTCGATCAGGCATCTTGGCCGTACATGATCACCATCGAGTCCCGGTCGGAGGACGAAGCACCGGTCCGAGCCCAGGCCATGCAAATACTCGAGAAAGTCGATGCAGCGGGCTGGGGCTACAGGATGACGTCCGACGCGGACGAATCGCTGTTGATCGAAAACGCAGAAGGTCTAAGAGCGGCAGCAAACGGCCCGAGCAAGTGCACCGGCAGGGAATGCACCGATGCATCATGATGCAGTGATGCTAGGGTTGGGCGTGCGCACCACCATTGATCTCCCCGACGACCTGCACAAACAGGCCCTGGCGATTGCGCGGGACACCCACCGCACGTTGAGCGAAACTGTCGCCGACCTCATTCGACGCGGCCTGGGCGCCGGCAGCACCGCCGCGATCTCCATAGACCCCAGGACGGGGTTGCCTCTGGTGAGCGTTGGGACAGTCGTGACCTCCGAGGACGTGCGCTCGTTGGAGGATGAGGAGTGACGGCGCTGCTCGACGCAAACGTGCTCATCGCACTGGTCGTCACCGAGCATGTGCATCATGACGCCGCCGCGGAATGGCTATCGGCATCCGACACTGGATTTGCGACGTGCCCGATCACACAAGGAAGTCTTGTTCGATTCCTGATGCGGACGGGGCAAAACGCGGCAGCTGCGCGCGATGTCATCCGTGCGGTCGAGAGTGCGAACCGCCACGAGTTCTGGCCCGACAGTGTCTCTTTCGCCGATGTAGAGGTCGGTGGTGTGGTCGGTCACCGACAGGTAACAGATGCCTACCTTGCTCAGCTCGCACGGAGCCGCAAAGGGCAGTTGGCGACTCTCGATAGCGGCCTGGCGCACCTACACAGCGACGTCGTGGTACTCATTCCCGCGGCAACCTGATTCTCTGTGGTCCACGGGTTACGAGCCGGACCCCAGTACTCGGATTCCGTCACGCCCTTGGCCCCGAACTCGCAGGTATCGGTCATGCCGAAGATCACCAGGCCCGCGGCCAGGAACCGCTGCGTGACCAGGGCGTGACGGTCAGCCACGTCATTGGCCAGCGACCGAGACCCACAGACGTGGGAAAGCCCCGATACTCCTGATCAAGGTCTTTGATCACAAAGGGCACACCGGCAAACGCTCCGCCTAGATCCGGATCGGCGGCTTGCCTATCGGCGACGTCGTCAAGGCGACGAACGATCGCGTTCAACCTCGGATTGACCGTGTCGGCACGTCGTCGCGCCAAAGCAACAAGTTCGGCCGGTTTGACCTGTTTGCGCTCGACCAGCTCGGCCAGAGCAGCCGCATCCAACGACATGTACTCGTCAAGACGCATTGGCCGATCCTATGGTTGGGCCGCTGACCGGCGCACAGACACCACCATTTTTCGATGCAGGTCTGACAGCGAGGACCGGTAACACCACGCCGTTGTCAACCCCGCCCGATCCCCTGATGTCATGATCCTTTGCGGAACCGTCGGAGTCGGGAAAACCCATGTGGCACAAGTCCTCGGGCACCGAGCCGCCCGCCGCGGTGGGGCGGTTCGCGAAAAGCTCCCGCGTGCTTTCAGATCTCGTCGGCGGTCATGCCGACCGATCCTGTGGGCCAAGAATCCGCGGATACAAGCGTTAGTTTAGGTAGGTGCCGATAAGCCCCAGCGCCCATGATCCAAAAACGGAGATAAGGACGGACAGCTCATGAAAGCAGTGCGATTCGATCGCTACGGCGGCATCGACGTCCTCGATGTACGCGAGGTTCCCCGCCCGCAACCTGGCACCGGTGAAGTGCTGGTCGAGGTGAAGGCAGCTGGCATCAACCCAGGCGAAGCGATGATTCGCCAGGGTGGGCTCGACGAGATCTTCCCAGCGACATTTCCGTCCGGGCAGGGCAGTGATCTGGCCGGTGTCGTCGCCGAGGTCGGCACCGGCGTCGATGCCTTCTCAGTGGGCGACGAGGTGCTGGGTTTCACGAACGACCGAGCCAGCCACGCCGAATTCGTGGTGGTGCCCGCCGATCAGCTCACGCCCAAGCCGCCGGCAGTGTCATGGGAAGCCGCAGGGGGCCTGTTCGTCGCCGGCACCACGGCATATGCTGCGGTCCGCTCGGTCGAACTGACGCCGGGTGACACCGTCGCCATCGCCGGCGCCGCCGGCGGGGTGGGCACGATAGCCGTGCAGCTGGCCAAACGTACCGGCGCGACCGTGCTCGGCATCGCCGGCCCGTCCAACGACGAGTGGCTGGCTGCGCACGGCGTGATCCCCGTCAATTACGGCGATGGTCTCGCGGGCAGGCTGCGGGCGGCGGCACCTGACGGCCGAGTCGACGCGTTGTTGGACTTCTTTGGCGGCGGCTACGTCGAATTAGCCGTGACCGAGCTGGGCATCGCACCGCAGCGCATCGACACGGTCATCGACTTCCCGGCGCTGGAGCGATTCGGGGTCATGTTCGTCGGCAATCAGGACGCCGCCGACGCCGCGGTGCTGGCCGAGCTCGCCGCACTGATCGCCGCCGGCCAATTGGAAGTGCCGATCGCCGAAGTTATTCCGCTCGGCGAGGTTCAGCGCGCCTACCGCACCCTGGAACGGCGCCACACCAGGGGCAAAATCGTCCTGCGGCCGTAGTGCCGCCGATCGCGAGCCGGTTGGTGCTCGGTGGTTCTATGCGGCACACCGGATTCGTACCGGGAAAGCCAGACCCGCTGCGCCAATTGGATTAGAGGTCGATGCCGTAATCGAGGCCCTGGTCTTGGCTGCGGTGGAAGTGCTGGTCGATCCAGCGCTGCCGTTCGGCGGCCTGATCCTGGGTCTCATCAACCCAGTGCCGGTAGATGTGTTGCCGGGCCTGTACAGCGGTGGTGTGGCGGTCGATTAACCGGCAGAAGCGGTCCGGTAGCTGGTCGCGGTGTTTGGTGTCGGCGGCGATGTCATGGGCGGTGCGGGCCCGGTCGCCATACCGCACTTACGCAGCGCACGAGTCCGGACGATAGCCTTACGCGGCATGACCGACTCCGTCGTCGTCAGGGTCAAGCCCGGCAGTCGCAAGGGACCCCTTGTCGAGGTCGGTCCCAACGGTGAGCTGACAATCTACGTCCGCGAGCCAGCGGTTGACGGCAAGGCCAACGACGCGGTCACCCGGCTACTGGCAGCCCACCTTCAATTGCCAAGAAGCCAAGTCGAATTGGTATCCGGAGCGGCTTCGCGGCTCAAACGTTTCCGCGTGAGCCGTTGAGCAGACATCCGCTGTCGAGGACGAGCGGCTAATTACATTGCTGCGGCAGAGCATCTTTGGAAACGTTCAACAGGAGGGGCTGCCCGACGCGATCAGATCGTTTCAGCTGCTCTGTCCTAAGCCCTGATCTGTAGTGGGAGCTGGACTGTACCGGTGATGGGTTACCCATTCCCGCAGTTTCGTATAGATCGTCGGGTGGTTGAGTAGGTCGAAGTGGTGTAGCCCCGTCAGCGTCAGTCCGTGTTCGGGTTGGAACGGGATTCGTCGCGTGTTGCCCCTGCCGCATGCGCTGTGTGAGCGCACGAGATGGTCGCCGACGAGGCGGCCGACCGCCGGAGGTGCGGCGGTGGTGGCGACGAAATGGTAGCCGGCCCAGGGAAGGAACGGCACCTCCTGGCAGCGATCCCGCAAGAATTCGTCGGGATCGCAGTCTCGCCAGTCGTCCTCGATGCAGGCGCCGAAGCGCAGGTCCTTGATTCCCGCGCTGCGCGCGTTGAGGAAGCCGGCCACGGCCCGCGTTTCCGGCAGCCGGGCCAGCGCCCAGGACGCGATGTGCACCCCTTGTTCCAGGTGTGTTCCCAGGTGTGGGGAGCCCAAGCAGACCACGTGGCGCACCGCTTCGGTCCAGCGGTGCTGCTGCTGGTCGCCGTAGTAGCAGGCACTGCGCGTCACCAGCCCGCCCATCGAGTGGCCCACCAGCACGATCTCGTGGATGGGAACCGGCCAGAGCGCCTCGAGCCGGTGCAGCATGTCGGCCAGCGTTTGTCCGTTGTGAGAGATGTGCAGCCCGGTGTTGTAGCGCAAGTAGATGGGGGTGAACCCGTGCTCGTGATGCAGCCGCTGCCCGTAGCTCCGCAGGTCCTCGCCGGTGCGCGGCGTGCGCCACCACGAGCGTTCGGTGAGAAACAACCCGTGAACGAATACGGCAAGGCGACCGGTGGCTGTCGGGAACGCCGCCGCCACCCCGTCGGCGGTGAGCGGGACGGCCGTCCCGTGGTGCCGGATCTGCATGCTTAGCGCGAATCCGTTGCGGTGTGCCGTCAGCTGATCCCCGTACAGCCCGTTGATCGCGGCGATGGCTGCGGCGATGGTGGGTTGGGATTCGAGCGACTCGTCCCCGTCGCGGCCCCACGCCTTCGATGCCAGCGCGCCGGCTACCCGGGTTGCCCCCCGAATCCCGCCGTCCACACCGCCATAGATAGTGCGGGCCACTGCGTCGTGGATGATTTGGGTGGGCTTCGCCGCCGGTCCTATCGCGCCGAAGACGCGGCTCGCGATACCCGCGTGCATGTCTCGTACCAGCGTCGTCAGTACGCCCGCGCCCTCGCCGCCAAGGTCGGCGACCGACCTGATCTCTCGTGTCTGCACCACGCCCCCTTACGAACTCCGAGCGCCTAGACCTGCAAAGCAGCTTCGATTTTCGCACGGACCAGGGGCCACAGCAACGACTTTCGGCCCTTCGAGTGGGCCAGGCCCGACGCGCGGCGACGGTTCCCCGGCGCACGCACCGCGAGGGTGCGGGTCGCCAGAGCGCGGGCAGGCATTGACCGACGAACCGCCCGTGTCGAAGCGGTGCGCGAGCGGCCAGCCGGCGAACGACGTCCCGCCGGTGACCGCCTAGTCTACGAGCGCCAGCACCTCGTCGAACCCGTCGACGAAGCAGTCGTGGAACACGTCGAAGTCCGGAATCGCGCCCGCATCGACGTTAATTCCCAACGCACAGGTGTCGACGTAGCTGAGCAGCGTGACATTCACCGCCGAACCGATCGTCGGGCCGAAACCGTACGCCATCCGCAGTGCGGCTCCACCGAGACGCACAGGAACCGGGATGCCGGGCACGTCGCTGGCCACGAAATCGACGCGGCGCAACGCCGCTCCGATGTACCAGCGTGGGAACAGGTTCAACGCACCGGCGATCAGTTGCGTGTAGGGCAGCGAGCGCTCGTCGCGTTGCCTCGTGGCCCGGTGGTGGATCTCTTCGATTCGTCGCGCCGGGTCGGCGAGGCCGACCGGCACGTCGAACCGCATAATCGTGACTCGGTTTCCGCCAATCGTGTCGCCTTCGGTGCGGAGACTGATCGGCATCCCTAGATGAAAGTCCCCGACCGCGACGCTGTGCTTTTCGTGGTAGCGGCGCAGCGCGCCGGTCACGCCCGCGAGGAACGCATCGTTCAGCGAACCCCCGCCTGCGTGTCCGGCGTCTCGCAGCCGCAGCCTCGACACCTCATGGATCCCGAGGCGACGGACCGACGTGCGGTCTTTCATGAGCGACGAGCCGGACTTGGTGATTGGCCGCACGGTGCGGTAGATCGACGATGCGACCGCCGCCGCGGAGGTGGCTGTCTGCACCGGCCGCCGTATGGCGCTTCGCACCACGCCGGGAATGCCCGTAACCGAAGCCGTTGCCGCATTGGCGAGCAGCCCGGCGTCGTAGCGCAGTGTGTCGCGTAGTCCGTCCAGCGGCAAAGGTATACGTGGTGGGGGCGCGGCAGGCAGTGCGCCGCCCCGCCGGGCGGTGACATCAAATAGCGTCATCGCGATCTGAACGCCGCCGATGCCGTCGGCCAGGGAGTGGTGCATCTTGGTCATCAGTGCGGTGCCGCCGTCCGCAAGCCCGTCGATCAGGGTGATCACCCATAGCGGTCTGGACCGGTCGAAGTCCGACATCGCGGCCAGCCGGCCCATCTCCAGTACCGCGTCGAGAGTCCCCGGCTCCGATGCGGTCACCCGACGCATGTGGAAGCCGAGATCGAATTCCGGGCAGTCCTCCCAGCGGGGCGGGGCCGGCCGAGGCGACGACACGACCCGCTGGCGGTAGATCGGCAGTCGTCGGCTGAGCCCGTCGAACCGCTCAACCAATTCGCCCCAATCCGGGGTGCTGTCCAACAGGGAGATCGTGACGATGGTCGACCGCAAAACGGGATCGCTTTCCATCGCCCAGAGGAAAGCGTCGGTGTTCTGCATGAACTCGCTCATTGTCTTCATACTGCGCCGAGATCAAGTCTTTGGCATCGATTCCGACGACAATTTGTAGGCGGGCAGAATCGTGCTCGATGACACTCAACGCCAAGCGTCCGTGCGCACGCCAACGTTCCCGAGCCCAACGAAAGGTACCAGCGAAAGCTCGGTCAGCTCCCGAACGCTCACCGTGCCGGATAACTTCGACGATCCGCTTCCGAATGCTGTTGCGGCCCTGTGCGTTCCGACCGCACGGCGACGACGATGCCGACAAGGGGGCTATTTCTTCACCGCAGATAAGCCCGAGCGGAAACAACCTGATTGGGTAACCTCGTTCAGCTCAGCGACCCCCGCGAACAGGACAGCAATTAGGCGGCTGGGAGTGTTTGCTCTGGCCGGAATGGCTCGTCGGTTTCCGTTCGCTGGTTCATTCTGCGGGTGCAGGCTGACTTGGCCTGCGTCCAGGGCGCTCAAGGGCCTCGATTTGGCGGGCGACCTCGACTGCGTGATCACCGAGTCGCTCCAGCAGCCGGGCGATCAGCCCCATCTCCAGCAGCACCGGAGAGCGCAAGTCGGCGGCAGCGAGCTCGGCGCTAAGACTGGCGTGCAGCTCGTCGAGCGCGTCGTCGTCGTCCTCGGTGTCGTCGGCGATCTTGCCGGAGCCCACGAGATAGACCTGTGTCACCTGATGCCACATCCTTGCTGCGGCGTCCAGGTGCTGTCCGATCAGGCCAATGACCCGCGGCGGGAGCTCCTCGGCAAGCCCGGTTGCGCCACGCCGGCTGACGTCCGCGGCGAGGGCATGGGTGCGGGTCAGCTCGGGCAGGATGCGGAACACCGTCAGCAGAAACCTCAGCTCCCCGGCGACCGGGGCTTGGCGCACCAGCTGGGTGTGCACCAGATCCTCGATCTTGGCGTACAGATCCTCGATCACTTCGTCATGCCCTTCAACCGTGGCGGCGGCCACGTCATCGCCATGCAAAAACGCCGCAGCCGTAGCCCCGATATCCTCCTCCACCACCGTGAACATGCGCATGACCGCCGCATCGATCTCAGCCAGCTGACGGTGATACTCGGCCCGCAACTCCACCACGAGACGACTGTAACCGCCCATCAGACGGTCAAACAGGTCGTCCCCTGAAAGGCGCATCCGGTTCATCGACTTGTGCCCCCGCGTTCACCGGTCGGCGGGCTCCCACACCGCCGACACCAACCGCTACCCGGTCAGTCGGCATACCGACCCGCGATGCGTGTGTCGACTTCCAGACCGCTGGCGTCGTCGGGGATCTGTGGCGGGTCCAGCTTCGACATCTCGCTCTTCGAAGCCGCGGCCGAGGCGGAAGGCATAGCGGCTTCGTCGCCCGGGCTCCCAGATGCTTGCGGTGTTGCTCGTTCCAAAAACCGGAGCAGTTCGACGGGGAAGGGAAGCACCAGGGTGGAGTTTTTCTCCGCGGCGACCTCGACCACGGTTTCCAAGAGCCGCAACTGAAGCGCAGCCGGGTGCACGGTCATCGTCTCGGCCGCTTGGGCCAGTTTTTCAGACGCCTGCAGTTCACCGTCGGCGGTGATAACCCGAGCCCGCCGCTCACGCTCCGCCTCGGCTTGGCGCGCGATCGACCGCTTCATCGAATCCGGCAGCACTACATCCTTAATTTCCACGCGGTCGATGTGAACACCCCAGCCCGCCGCGGGGCTGTCGATCATCAGCTCCAGGCCCTGATTGAGACCCTCGCGGTTGCAGAGTAGGTCGTCCAGGTCGCTTTTGCCGATGATCGAACGCAGCGACGTCTGCGCGACCTGGCCAATGGCGGACACATAGTCCTGTACGCCGACAACCACACGCACCGGATCCGCAACATTGAAATAGATGACAGCATCCACACGCACGGTCACGTTGTCGCGGGTGATGCCATCCTGGGCGGGCACCGGCATCGTGATGATCTGCATATTCACCTTCTCGAGGCGATCGGCGAATGGAATGAGCAGCGCGAGCCCCGGTCCACGGACACCGGTTTGCACGCGTCCGAAACGAAAGACGACGCCTCGTTCGAATTGCTTGACGACCCGAACGTTCGTGCCCAGCAAGAGCACACCAAGGCCGAACGCTGCGGCCAGTGCGTAAAGGATGATCATTATGTCCTCCACTTCCGCCCGGGCAAGACCTGCCGTTACTTCTCGGCGAGTGCGGGCGAGTTACAGCCGATGAAACGTCGACACCCTCTCCAGTATGGGCCGATCACTCGAGACGTGCTCGGATCCCCGATCGGGGTCACGGCTGTGCCCTCGCTTTGCGCGTGGGCATCGCATGACATGCTCGCCGCACGTGCCTCACCCTTGGTGGTGACGATGCGCCAGCCTTCAGCCTTGGCTTCCCGCTGAAGGGTGAGGCCGTCATATGCGTCGCGTGTCGCGCGACCACGCGATGGTTATCCGCGAGCAGTTGTGCGACCAGCGAACTGCCCACGAGGCCGAATGCGCCGGTGACGAGAACGGAGTCGAGAGGCATCTCAACGTGCTATCTGGCAAGCCCTCCCGGCCACCGGAACCGCGCCTGGTTTCGCAGCATAACGACGATGCCAGACAAACGAGGGTGCTACGAGCAAAGCTCTACACCGGGGTGGCCGGGTTGATTACCGATCGTGCGTGCGCGTGGAGGTTGGTTTCGGTCTCGACGCTGTGGTGAGGTCCTCGCGCCGGAGCAGTTCAGCGAAGGAAGCGTCCATGCAATCCCCGTAGTGCTCGATATCCGGTAGCACGGCCGGACAGCCGTTGATGCTGACGAGCATGCGTCCGCAGTAGCTGAAGGTGGTATGCATCAGCCCGTTCCGTTGCGTGAACGGTGTGAATTCGTAGCTGGCGATCATCTGAGCGCCGACGAGGTAGATCGGGAACTGCGGGCCGCGCAAAGTGGTCACGTAAGTGTTGGCGATCGATGAGGTGTCGAAGTACTTCCCGAGGTGTGCCGCCATCCCGAGACGGAGCGCTGGGACGAGGAGCGCGCCCGGCAGGAACTCGGCGTACTCGATGAACGAGCGTGGGCCCACCGCCTCGATAAAGGCCTTCGATTGGGCGCTGGACTCATGCACGGCCCGCAGGCGCGCAACCGGGTCGGCGATGTTCGTGCCGAGCGACGCGCGGGCCACCGCAAGCTGATTCGCCCCGCGCTGGCCCTTGACGTGCTCCTGCATCGCGATGACCGTGACGAGCGAAGATTCGGGCAGCTCGCCCTTCTCCAGGAGATAGCCGCGCAGAGCACCTCCGATGCCCGTGAGAACGACGTCGTTGACCGTGGCTCCCGGTACGAGCGTGCGTGCCGCCAACACTGCAGTCAGGTCGTAGGCGCGTCCGTCAAAGTTGCGGCGACTGTCCGTGAGGTCGTTGAACCGGGTGTGCGGCGCACCGCCGAAAAGCCCCTGCTCGACTCGGTGACCGATCGACATCAGCCGCGTCATCGCCGCGGGAAGCCGGGCGAGGACGGGAATGCCGTGCCTGGCCGCGGAAAGCAGTTGCGGCGGCCGACGGGCGTAGCTGACCGCGGTGCGGGCGAGCAGGTTCAGCGACGACGGATGCGGTTCTGGGGTCCACTCGTCCGCGGGCGCCTTCGCAGTTTCCGGGGTCAGGTCATGGAGCGCGGCGACGGTGACCATGCCCGTGACCCCGTCGACCGCCGAATGATGGACCTTGAAGCACACGGCGAAGGCGCCTTCCGGCACTCCCGGAATCTTGCCGAGCCCGTCGATGAAGTAGCACTCCCATGGAGGCCGGCGCAGATCGATGCGCTGAGCGTGCAGTTGCGACACCTGCTCACAGAGTTGCCGCCAGCCCCCGGGGCTCGCCAATGTTAGGTGGTGCAGGTGCTGGCTTAGCTCGAAGTTCTCGTCGCGCACCCAGTACGGGTGATCCAGATTGAACGGGACCCGAGCAAGCACCGAGCGAAAAACACGGCCCGCGCCGAGTCGGGAGCCGATATGAGCGGCGACATCGTCGAAGCTGACGGTGCCGCCCGAAGCCGTCGACGGATCGTAGATCGCGAAGGAGGTTACGTGCGCCGCGCCGGCGGTCTCGAAGTAAACAAACGCGGCATCCAGACCGCTCAAGTGCTCCACTGTGACCTCCGCTCACTTGTCGAGTTGGAGTAGCTGAGTGGCGTTTCGCCACAGCCAGTCCTCGAGGACATCCCGCGGGACCGGCAGCGCGCGCATCTCGTCGCAGAGTTGCGTGTAGGGGCGGTTGATGAGAAATGCGCCGGTGCCGTAAATGACTTTGTTGCGGATTGTCGTCTGTCCGAAACGCATCAGCGGGTCCCATCCGGCACCGGGCGAAGCGAAGTACTTGGGACGGTGCGCGGCCACTTCGAGGTAGACGTTGGGGTGTTTCCATGCGATCAGGCATGCCTCGAGCACCCACGGGTAGCCGCCGTGGCTCATCAGGATGGTGAGCTCAGGGAAGCGACAGGCAACCTCGTCGATATGGCGGGGATGGCCGAGATCGCTGGGCCGTGTCCGAGTCCAATTGGCGGAAGTGTGAATGGAAAGGGGAACACCAAGTTCGACACATTTCGCGTAGAAGGGGACGTAGGCAGAGTCGGTTGCGGGCCGTCCAATCATGAACGGACGCAGGCTCAGCCCCCGGAAACCGTGCTCGACCACCCAGTGCTCGAACTCGTCGAGCGCTTTGCCGCCGGCCATGATGTCTACACCGGCGAAGGGTAGGAACCGGTCGGGATGGCGTGCCGCGAGGGCAGCCACCGAGGCGTTGTGCACGAAGGTGACACCGCACGTGGACTTTTCATCGAATCCGGTGATCAAACTGAGGGTGATGCCGGCAGCGTCGAGGGAGTCCAGTATTTGCTCGTCGGTCAAGCGCCTTGAATCTACGTAGTCGCTGAACTGCTCGGCGCTGACGGTTGTCTTGGTGAAGACCTCCAGATACCGCAGCTGCTCGGCGGGAAAACCGGCCCGCAGGTCGTCGATGATTTCGGCAGACGGAACGAACGGTGCCCACATATCGATGACGGGCACCCGAGGTTCGCCACGATTTTCTACCACAAACTATTTACTCTCCAACATGTCTCTCATTTCGTCAAGCTCTCCTTTGATATGTTCGACCACTTTATGTCGACTATTCCTAAAGAGTTTAGCGATGAAAGTGAAGTACAAATTGGTCGTTAATATGCAGTGATCGTCCGCCGGCTCGAGGAGTTCCTCAACTCTTTTCAGGAAAAGCGAGGTCGGGAATAGGAATTTGTAATCGATATACCTATTCATCTCGACCCGGGTGACCCTACCTCGAACCTTCTGCTCCCTTCCCGAGATTGGCGATATCTGCCTAAAATAGAAAGTCACATCGGGATGTTCTAAATCTGGATCCTTAATCTCAACCACGCGCTCAATATGATCCTCGCTAACCTCGGTATAGTGCTTGTCGTACTCACAGAGGAACAGAAAAACTTTTTCTACGGGTGCGTTAATCTCAATAACAATTTTTTCGATCATAACTGATCCGCCTCCTGTATCTTTTCACCAAGCGCGCCGAAGAAGCTTGCCGCGAAGTCCAGGCTGCGCAGCTGAGTGGGCTGCTCCAAGCCAGGGCGTCGGGCCCAGCCCATTTCACACCGCCCCAGGGCGAACATCCTGCGCGAAGCCGCCGGGCTGGTCCCGCTGCCCTCTCCCCACCACAACGAACCAGAGGACGCCGACGGCGGCACGCGATCCCTGGGGAAGGCCGGCAACGACCGAGCGATCGCGGCCGAAGGCGTTGAGCCAAGCCTGGATTGACTAGCAGCATCCGCCCTGCCACCTGGTTGCGACTCCCTGGCCGGGCTGGAGTTGACAACGCTCATCGAAAGTCCCCCGGTGTGCTGGTTGAACTCCCCACCTGTGAGCAGTGGTTGTGTCGGTGGCGGTTATCCCTTGACCATGGCGCGCTCGAGGATGGGAGCGAGATCCAGCCCCGTCGGCAGCGTGCCGAACGCCCTTCCCCACTGCCCGCCCATGCGGGTGGCCAGGAACGCCTCGGCGACCGCGGGGTGGCCGTGGCGCACCAGCAGCGAGCCCTGCAGTGCCAGGCTGATGTCCTCGGCGATAATGCGGGCTCGGTACTGGATGGTCTCCAGATCCTCCAGCGCGGCTCGCAGCGCTGCGACGTGAGCATCCAGCCGCGCGTCGTGGCCGGCGGTGGTGGCTAGTTCGTCGAAGAGCACCTCGACGCATGCCGGCCGGGTTGCCATGGCGCGCAAGGTGTCCAGCGCGCTGACGTTGCCCGACCCTTCCCAGATGCCCATCAGCGGGGCTTCGCGATACAGCCTCGGCATGCCCGAATCCTCGACGTAACCGTTGCCGCCCAGGCATTCCAAGGCTTCGGCGGCGTGCGCGGTGACGCGCTTGCATACCCAGTACTTGCTGGCCGCCAGCCCGATCCGGCGCAGTAGCATCTCCCGCTCGTCGCCGCGGACGACACCGTCGGTGGCGCCGGCCATCCGCATCGCCACGATGGTGGCGGCTTCGGCTTCCACGGCCAGATCGGCCAGCACGTTGCGCATCAGCGGCTGGTCAATCAAGTAGGCGCCGAACGCCTTTCGATGCTGGGCGTGATGGATGGCCCGGGTCAGCCCGGTGTGCATGCTGGCGGCGCTGACCAGCGTGCAGTCCAGCCTGGTGAGGTTGACCATCTCGATGATGGTCGGCACGCCGCGCCCTTCCTCGCCCACCAGCCACACCGTGGCGCCGTCGTATTCGATCTCACTGGACGCGTTGGCGTGATTGCCGAGCTTGTTCTTCAGCCGCTGCAGGAACATCCGGTTGCGGCTGCCGTCGGGCAGCACTCGCGGCAGCAGGAAGCAAGACAACCCGCCCGGGGCCTGGGCCAGCACCAGGAAGATGTCGGACATCGTTGCCGAGGTGAACCACTTGTGCCCGACGAGGGTGTAGCTGCCGTCGGCGTTGGGCGTGGCCTGGGTGGTGCCGGCCCGCACATCCGAGCCGCCCTGCTTCTCGGTCATCGACATGCTCGAAGTGATGCCGACCTTGGTGGTAGCCGGCTTGAGTTCGGGGTCGTATTCGCGGCTGGTCAGCAACGGCTCGTAGACCTTCGCGAGGTCGGCGTTGTGGCGCAGCGAGGGAACGACGGCGTAGGTCGCCGAGATCGGGCACACGTGACCGGGCTCAGGGGTCCAGACCAACATCTTCGCCGCGCGCACGACGTGGGCGCCCGGCCGGTCATCGGCCCATGGGGCGGCGTGCAGGCCGTGTGCGATCGCCGTGCGCATCAGCTCGTGATAGGCCGGGTCAAATTCGATCTCGTCGATGCGGTGGCCGTAACGGTCGTGGGTGTGCAGGATCGGGCGGTTACGGTCGGCCAGCTCTCCCCAGCGCTGGGCCTGCGCCCCGCCCGAGATTGCGCCGAGTTCGGTGACCTCGTCGAGGCCCCACTGTCCGCCCTCGCGGATCAGTGCTTCGACGAGCACGGGCGACGTCGCGGGGTTGTAGTCCGCCAGCGGCGGAACCTGGTTGGTGACCACATGCGTATCCGACATCTCGCCACTGTTACATTTCTTCGACAGTCGCACAAGACTATGTAATGCCCCATGCGGGCTTGCTCGCGATGATTCGGACTATCCCACTGCGTTCGCTGCCCTGTGCATGACATCGCGTAGGACGGCAGAAAAATCGTCCGGCATGTCCATGAAGGAACCGTGATGTCCGGGAAACGTTACGAGTTCACAGTCCAGCCGGCTGGCCAGGATTTCTGCGACTTGGGCGTACCACAGTCTTCACGAATCATGGCTGTTCCAAATTTACGTATTGTTCGGGCACGCACTAGATTTCAGCAAATCCGTATTGCTTCCAGCTAACACCCGCCACCCATTGCCATGCCTTGCCAATGGGAGGACGATGAAGTAGTCCGGCGGCGCCGTCGAGACGCTGCCCCACACACAACGGAGGCAGATCATGTATGCACGAAGCACCACTGTCCAGGCGCAGACCTCGTCCATTGACGCCGGCATCGCGCATATTCGCGACACCGTGATGCCCGCGCTCGAGGGCATCGACGGGTGCGTCGGCGTGTCCCTGTTGGTCAACCGGGAGTCCGGTCGCTGCATTGCCACCAGCTCCTGGCAGTCCGAGGAGGCGATGCGCGCCAGCGAGGAGTCCATTCGGCCGATTCGTGAGCGGGCCGCGGAGCTTTTCTCTGGCAGCGCGCAGGTCGAGGAATGGGAGATCGCTGTCTTGCACCGCGAGCACCGCTCCAGTGAGGGCGCCTGTGTCCGAGCCACCTGGGTCAAGGTAAGCCCGGATCAGATGGACCAGGGCATCGATTTCTACAAGATGACTCTCCTGCCCGCGCTCGAGGAGCTGGAGGGATTCTGCAGCTGCAGCCTGCTGGTCGACCGAGCGTCCGGTCGTGGCGTGGCCGCGACGACCTTCGACAGCGTCGAAGCGCTGCAGCGGAACAACGACCAGTTGGACAGGATCAGAACCACGGGCAGCCAGGAAGCACGCGCAGAGGTGCTCGACGAGTGCGACTTCGGGTTGGCGGTTGCACACCTGCGTGTGCCCGAGATGGTCTGACCGGCTTCACTGCCGCGACCGTCGCGGCGCGCACTGGCCGCGGCCGTGCGACCACGTGCGAGTCCACCCAGGTGGGCGACCAGTGCGCGACCGCGCGGTCGAGGCCGGGGCCTGACTGGTCCGTGAGCGGCTAGACAATGCGACCTTCAATGGCAGCTGCCGGCTCGACGGCGTTCTTTGTGGTGGCGCCGGGCACGGTTGTGGGTGTTGTCCCGTGGCTGATTACCCGATGGGAGATACCCGGTTCCACGCCGGCCTGGCGGGTAGCCCAGGTCCTCGGCGTGCTGCTCATCGTCGTGGGGCTCATCCCCGTGGTGCACGCATTTGCACAGTTCGCCAAGGCAGGCGGCACGCCCATGCCGCTGGCACCGACCCAGCGCCTGGTCGTCAACGGATTCAATCGATACGTCCGCAATCCGATGTACGTCGGCTTGCTGATCGTCATCCTGGGTCAAGCGTTACTGTTCGGCAGCCTACTTCTGGTGCTCTACGCCGTTGTCTTGTGGGTCATTACGGCGTCATTCGTTCGCTGGTACGAGGAACCCACCCTGGCCCGAACCTATGGGAGCGAATACGAGATATACCGGCGCAATGTGCGGGCCTGGCTTCCGCGCTGGCATGCATGGAGATCCGGCGTTGAGCGCGGGCAACCGCCATGACCGAAATCTGAGAGACACCAATATCCCTGCGCGGCAGTCACATCCATCGTGATCACGCATTGGCGTGGACGGCCTTTTACCGGGTTCCGAGCCGGCTGGTTTCCCGCTGGCGTTCAACCCAGTGTCAGACCCGAATGATCGTCAGGTTGGCGGCGCCATCGAGGGCGGCGAAGTCGTCGTCCTGGGTGACAACGGGCAGCGCTCGCGATGCCGCGATGGCCGCAATCCACAGATCGTTGATCCGCACTCGCCGACCGGTTTCGGCGAGATAGATTCGCAGCCGCGCCCACATCCGGGCCGCTTCATCATCGACTGGCAGCGTTTCCATATCCGCAACGGATTCCAGTGTCGCGAGGCGTTGCGCCCTGATGTCGGAAGTCGTCGCGGCCAGCACGCCGGCGTGGAGTTCGGCGAGGGTGACGACGGTGGTGGCAACCTCGTCGGGGATCAACGCCTCGTCGAGTTGCCGACCGCTTTCGGTCGCGATGAACACCGAGGTGTCGAGCACTCCAGCCGCCCGCGTTGTGCTCATCGAATCGGTCCGAGATCCTCGGTCGTGTCGCCCGCCAGCATCGCGAGGTCCTGCCGTAACCCGGGGTCGGCTTGAGCGCGACGCAATCGCGACAGGAACTCTGTTTTGCTCAGCCAGCGCCGGCCCTTGGGGCGAACCGCGGTGAGAACCGCGACGGGTCGGCCGTTGACAGTGATGGTGACGTCCTCCCCTTCCCGCACGCGCCGAAGCACTCCCGCCGTATCGTTGCGCAGCTCGCGAGACGCCACTTCAGACATGCTACGATCGTAGCACAATCGTAGCGTCCGATGCGCCTCCGGTACGCGGTCGACTCCACAATTCGATAATCACCTCGGAGAAACCCCTTCGGCCCGACAAGATTTGGCCGTAAAACCATCGGATCGCTCGCGGAAGACGGAGCTTATGGAAATCGGGGACCCGCCCAGCCAAGGAAAAAGGCCTGCGGCATGAGAAGTTCCGCTGGACGAGGAATTAACGCGAATGTCTGACCGCTTCGTCGGACACTACGACGACACCGCGATGTGGGGATTCTCGATATGGCTCGGTCTCACCGACACTGGGGCGCGTGTATCTAGGGAGCCGGAAGGCAAGCCTACGGACTGGACCTGCAATTTGGCGGCTCGAAATCGCCAGAATCAATCCAGGTTGGTGCCACGGATTGGTGCCGACCCGGCCAACCATCGAACGGCTGACCGAACGCGAGGAACCCGCACTACGGTCGAGGCGGCAACACCGCCAGCCAATCATCCGAGAGCAACTCCAGCAGCTGCCCGTCCGGATCACGGATCATCGCCGACTGCTCCGACACCGTCCCGTCGACCACCGATCCCCCAAACTCCGCAACCTTCTCCAAAACGCCGCCGAGATCAGACACCGAAAACGAGATATGCGTCAGCCCCACCTGATCCATCACGCGTTCCGGCCCGGCGTGAACTTCACGCTTCGAGTAGTCGATGAGTTCGAGCACAAAGCCGTCCCGCACCAAGTAGGTCGCGTGCACTCCAAGCGGCTCAGGAAGCTGCACAAGCTGGGCGGTACGGTCATCGGGTGGTTCGATTTCCCACCAGAACTGGAACCCGAGCAGATCTTCGTAGAAGCGGCGTGACCGCTCGCGATCCGCGACGCACAGTCCAACGTGATTGAAAACCGTTTGGTGACTAGTCATTACACCCTTCTAGCGAGACAGTGCCTTCGGCCCTACACCTTCGATGACGACCCGTGGCCCGCTCCGAGTATCCCCCGACGCCTGAAAGCGCTCCCTACGCATGCGGACTAGATCGGACAGAACCGCGCCGATCGTGGCTTCTTCCGACCAATCGCCAATCGTCCGTACCCCTTTGCTATGACGCCCGCAGACAATGACCAGCGATCTCTGCTGCGGCCCACGACATCTCCAGATAATTCAGTACCATATACGTGAATAACCGGCCCCATAAGCTGATAGCTTAGCGACGACGCCGTCGACACCATCCAAGCCGGGACAATGGTCGGAAGCGTCACGCAAAACCCCTACAAATAAGCGAATCCTTCGGTGCAGGCCGCGATCAAAGCTACCAACCGCGAGGCGGTGGACCGGCGCTGGCGACTAAGGACAACGCCGCCGCCTACAAAGCCCGATTGGAAATGCAACCCGCGCAGTCCTGACCGTCCCACAAATCCCCGTCCCCCAGAAAGGAACAGCAGCGGTGGCCCCGACCCGCACACTGCGCAGCGCGATCATCGGCGCGGGCATGGTCGGTTCGGTGCATGCCCATGCCGTGCATCGAGCCGGCGGAACACTCGCCGCCGTCTGTTCCAGTACCCCCGAAAGCAGTCGAATCGCCGCCGAGCGGCTCCGAGCTGACCATGCCGCCACCGTCGATCAGATCGTCGCCGCCGACGACATCGATGTGGTCCACGTCTGTACCCCCAACGATCTCCATCGCGACCAAGCCATGGCCGCCCTCGCCGCCGGGAAGCATGTCATCTGCGAAAAGCCGCTAGCGACCACCGTCGAGGACGCCAGCATCCTCGCTCAGGCAGCCGATCAGGCCGGCACGGTAGCGGCGGTGCCGTTCATTTACCGCTTCTACCCCATGGTTCGGGAGGCCCGGTGCCGGATCGCCGACACCCCCGTCTGGCTGATCCACGGCGGCTATCTGCAGGACTTTATGGCGAAGGCCGATTCAGCTGGCTGGCGATCCAACCCGGCGCAAAGTGGTGTCTCGATGACTTTTGCCGACATCGGATCGCACTGGTGTGACCTCGTGGAATTCGTTACCGGCCATCGGATTACCACTGTGTGCGCGATCGAAGGCAGCGCACGCCGGCGCGATGCCCGCCAGGACGACGGCGCCATCGTCGCGTTCCGCACCGATCGAGGCGCGATCGGCAGCGTCGTCGTCAGCCAAGCCTCACCCGGTCGCAAGAATCAACTCTCGTTCTCGGTCGACGGACTCGACACCGCGGTGCAGTTCGACCAGGAACACCCCGATGAACTCGTCATCGGCGGCCTCACAGCCAACACGGTGCTAGCCCGAGACGGCGCCGCACTCGACCCGCGCAGCGCACGGTATTCGTTATTGCCCAGCGGTC
Organism: uncultured Actinomycetota bacterium; assembly: GCA_963730415.1. Taxonomy (GTDB): domain Bacteria; phylum Actinomycetota; class Actinomycetes; order Mycobacteriales; family Mycobacteriaceae; genus Mycobacterium. The sequence goes on from CAVSSC010000043.1 coordinate 830,694, forward strand.
ACCCTCAGGGATACCAAGACTGCTTCAACTTGTTCGTCGCCGACGTCTACGAGGCCATACGCACCGGCACACCGCCCGACGGGTTGCCCGTATTCGCCGACGGCGTACGAGCCGCGACGATCCATGCTGCGGTCGCTGCCTCCGTGCTCAGCACCTCCTGGGTGGACGTAAAGCCTGTTGACGCGCGCGAAATCGGGGACCTCGAGGGACATGAATGGGCCGGGGGCCGGCGGTGAGCACGGTACCGGTTCGGCTGGCGCTGATCGGGCTGGGCACCATGGGAATGAGTCACCTCGAGATTTTTCTCGATCTCGCCCCCTGGGCGCGGATCACCGCCATATCCGATGACCATGCACCGTTTGCCGAACGCGCCGCGCGCCGTGCGCCGGCGGCGGAGATATTCCACGACCCGCTGGACTGCGTAAACCACGCCGACATCGACGCCGCGGTAGTGGCTACCGCCGACGCGACGCATCACGGGATCGTTAACCGGTGCATCGCGCGCGGCACCTATGTGCTGTGCGAAAAACCGTTCACCACCTCAGCTGAGCAATCCCTGCAACTGGTCAACGCCGAACGTGCGACTGGTCGCCGACTTGTCCAGGTCGGCTACATGCGCCGATACGACACGGACTACCGGCGCATCCACGACACACTACGGTCCGGCAGTGTCGGCGATGCCGTTCTGATCAGTCAACGGCATCTTAACCCGTTGGCATTCAATAACTTTCCTGCACAACAGCTCGTAACCAGTTCAGCCTCACACAACATTGACCTGTTTCGCTGGCTAACCGGCGAGGAGGTCAGCGAAGTCAGCTGCGCAACCAAGGACGGCCACGACGGCTCGACGGTCACCGTGCTCGTCACGCTGAAGTCGCAATCCGGCATCCTCGGGGTTGTCGAACTCGGTCGCGGACCGGGTTTGCAGTACGACATAGGCTGCAACCTCGTCGCCAGCCGGGGCGCACTGACTCTCGGACTGCCCACGCTGACGACGCGCGCCACGACCGAGGGTGTGGCAGCCCAGCGACTGCCGAATACGTGGATCGAACGCTTTCACGACGCCTATCGAGCTCAGGACACCGCCTGGCTGGCAGCGGTAACGAATGATTCGATCAACGGGCCATCGGCCTATGACGGGTACGCCGCTAATGCGGTCGCGGATGCCGCATTGGCCGCGCTGGGTAGCGGCGGCACTCAGGTCGTGCATCAAGTCCCGGCCAGTGCTCTCGGGCCTCAGGAAGGTGTGGCATGACCACCGACTCCACGCACATCTGTCCGCATATTCAAACGCGTAATAATGTAAAGATCGCTTAATAAGCGGCCACCACCGCTGGATAGACCAGATGTCGTTGTGTTGGAGGACTTTTCGATGGGTACACATCCCGACGTCAGGGACGACGTGGTTGTTGACTTCGACCATCATTCCGACGCGTTCAACCTCAACGAACTGGCCATCAACGCCGACCTGAGACAACAGTGCCCGGTGGCGTGGAACGAGAACTACGGCGGCTTCTGGTTCCTCAGCAGCTACGACGCGGTATCCCAAACCGCCCGAGACGGCGACACCTTCGCCCACAAATACGAACCCAACGCCCCCGACGGCGTGGACTACCAGGGCGAGATGGGCGTCCCCCGTCCCGAAGGCCAACCCGCGCTGGGCATCGGCGAAGTCGACGGCCCCTATCACCAAGCCCTACGCCACGCCCTGGCCCCGTTCTTCTCCCCAGGAGCGGTGCAGAAGATGCGGCCGTTCATGGAACAACAAGCGCACTGGTTCCTCGATCAACGCATCTGCGACGGAGAGATGGACCTCGTGCTCGACTACGCCAGCCCGGTTCCGGCCATCCTCACCATGAAGCTGATGGGCTTGCCCCACGACAATTGGCATCTCTACGCCAACCTCTTCCACTCCGTCATGGCCCTCCCCCAAGACAGCGCCGAGTACATCAACGCCATCTCCGAAGTCCCCGCCATGATGGAAGAAGTCATCGAGTTCGCGGCCACCAGGCGGGGCAAACCGGAAGACGACCTGACCAGCTTCCTCATTCAGTTCGAATTCGACGGCAAGCGCCTCACTGACGACCAGCTGCTCAACATTCTCTGGAATCTCATCGCCGGCGGCGTCGACACCACCACGTCACAGACCGCGCTGACCATGCTGCACCTGGGCACCCACCCGGAGCTGCGCCAACAGCTCATCGATCACCCGGAGCTCTACCGCACCGCCACCGACGAATTCCTGCGCTACTTCTCGGTCAACCAGCAACTGAGCCGCACCGTGACGCGCGACGTGACAGTCGGCGGACAACACCTACGGCGCAACGACCGAGTCGTCATCAGCTGGCTATCCGCCAACCACGACGAGCACGAGTTCGACCGACCCGACGAAATCGTTCTGGATCGCGCACCCAATCGCCACCTCGCCTTCGGGCTCGGGCCGCATCGCTGCATCGGATCGCACCTGGCGCGGCTGATGTCCGAGGTGATGGTCAAGGCAGTGCTCGACCGCATTCCCGACTACCGGGTCGAGCTCGACGGTGTGCACTACTACCTGGGCAACCCGAGCATGACCGGGCTGGGGAAGCTGCCGGTGACCTTCACCCCGGGAGCGAGCCGGGAAGTGTCACGCCCGTGGTGATCGCCTTCGTACCAAGGCAATGTCGCTAGTCATGGCGCGAACGTGGTTCTCGATTCGGGTCGATCTGGTCAGCGGCCGCGGCGAAGATTTTTGGCCGCGGCCAGGCCGGGTCTTTGCCGCGGCCCGGTCGCACCGGTTCAGTCAGCTCGCCGATGCGATCGACACGGCGTTCGCCCGCTGGGATCACTCGCACTTGTATAAGTTCGAGCTGGCCGACGGCCGGGTAATCGGGCAGCCCGAGTTTGACGACTTTGACTTTGGAATCCTCGACGGCGGCGCGACGAATTTGTCGACGTTGTCGTTGGGTGAGCAGTTCGTCTACGAATTCGATTTCGGCGACGGTTGGACGCATCTGTGCGAGGTGGCACCAGAGCGGATCGACCCGGAGTCCGAATTGGGGATCGTGCCGCGGTCGCCATTTCCATATTGGGGGTGGGGCGTGATTCCCGACCAGTACGGTCGCCGCTGGATCGACGACGAGGGGGAAGGCGCCGAGCCGCCTGACCCCGGGCTCAGCGACCTGCCTCCACTGCAGCCGGGGTGGGGCAGGCAGCCGCCAGGTTAGGCCACAGACATGCGAGCGCTATCGCAAGCTATCGATTCTGGTGCGCAGCATCTGCTCGAGGAGCTTGGTTTGGTGGTCATCGAAACCGATCGCCCCGCATTTGTCTGGCCAGTCTTGTGCGACAACGACGATCGCGTCGATCATCCTCGTGATGGCGCGTGTCCGCAGACCGAGGCGCTCGCCGGCCTTGACGAGGTCTGCGCGAGTAAGTCGGTTGACTCGGCCGTAAAGGTTTAGCGCCATGGGATCCCGCCAGCGTGTGTAAGGCTGGGTGCAAAGCAGGTCGTAGGCGGGAGTGGGTTGCCATACGCCATCGGGGTTGTAGATGGACAGGTTTTTGCCGTGCAGGTCGCCGTTGCCGATAAGCCAGGAGAAGACAACGGTTTTGAGCAATTCTAGAACTGCCGCCGGCTTGGACCCGCCGCCTCGCGCGCATGCGTCAGCAAGTGCTGTGATGGCGGTCTCGGCTTTAATGCGGTACTTGGAGGCCGGATAGATGCCGGCGACTTGGCACGCGTCTTCTTGCGCGATGCGCTTCGGCCCCGCCCGGTCAAATCGGGTCACTAGCAACGCGCTGCGCCCCTCGGCGTCATGCAGCAGCAATGTCGGTGCGACCCGCAACCCGCATGCGGCTGCCATGGCCGTGAAGAAGTGCTCGTTCTCGATGATTCGCGGGTACTGAACGAGACTGAGCTTGAGTATCGCTGGCCCGGATCGGGTCTGGGCCGGCGCCGATAGCATTGCGGCACTTACCTTGGGCTGCACGCCCGCCAGCCCTACGGGATCTACATCGACGGAGCCAGTCAACTTCCCAAAGACCGCACGAAAATCAGTGTCGCGCTCTGGCTCAAACATCGGCAGTGGTTGAGCCGGTTCGACTCCCGCCGGGACGACCCGGACATTGCCGACGGTGTCCGCGCCGATCGCAAGCAACAACGTGAGGTGATCGTCAGCCGAGGTCTTCGTCGACGATGTCACCACGCCGAGCCGGACCCCTTCCGGAAGTAGCCCAGCGAAGAACGGCGGAACGGCGCCACCCGTGGTGACGACAGGATATTCGCCAGACCGCAGTAGTGACCATGACACGGATCGGTCACGGATACGGGCCTCGGTCGGGCGTTCGTCGGCAATGTAGTCGAAGGTGATCGTGTCTCCGCGTTCTCGACGCAGATGGGCGGCGAAATCTTCGCCGATGTACACATCAGCTTCGGCGATACTCCGTAAGTCGAGGCGACCCGGTTTTGTCATTCGCCTGTCGCGCTCACGTCGATGTGTAAGCCCAAGATGTCGGCAATCTCGACGACGGAGCCAAACTTGATGGAACCGCTGCCACGCTCGAGCGCCTGGAGGCTGGAGCGAGAGACGCCTGCCAGGTCGGCCACAGTTTGTTGAGTAAGCCGGAGGGCGATGCGTCGCTCTGCAAATACGCGGCCTATGCGTGCTATATCAGGCATAGAGCCGTCGAGCCGGGGCTTTGTTCGCCTTGGACCCGCCATCTCGCTCCTTGTGCTTGAAATTGCATGCATAAGCAGTATGCGGTGGTAAAGCGGCAACCGTCAAGTGTCTATGCTTTAATTTTCATGCTTAAGAAGTTACGGGGCTGGGGCCCTCGGCGGACATTCACGCCCAGGGCGATGCGAGGCTAGGCAACCTCTAATTTCTTGCGTCGCGCACCGCCAGGACTGGCCAGGGGTCGCTCACACCCTTGAGTGCGTGGCTGCCGCGGTCGTCGAATGCGATCCTCGACCCGAGGACCAGCGGCGGGATCACGCCTGACACGAGTACCTCTCCGGGCCCCGCGAGCGCCATAATGCGTGCAGCAATATGGACCGCGATCCCGTGCACGTCGTGGTCGATCATCTCGACCTCGCCCGTGTGCAGGCCGGCACGGATGTTGAGTCCGAGGTCTTGCACCGCGTCTCGGATCGCGCACGCGCAGTTGATCGCACGGGCCGGCCCGTCGAAGGTCGCGAGCGCGCCGTCGCCGGTGAACTTGATGACTTCGCCGCGCGCGCTGGCCACGTGTTTCTGCACGGTGTCGTTGTGCGCTTCGAGGGCGGCCGTCCAGGCCTCATCGCCGAGAGCCTCGGCGCGTTCGGTCGATCCGACGATGTCGGTGAACAACACGGTGGAAAGCACGCGGTTGGTCGGCGTGGCGGCGCGTGCACCGGTGACGAACGATTCAATCTCGTGGAGCACCCGGTCGGAGTCGCCGGCAAACCACACATGGTCGTCCCCGTCGAGCTCCACCAATCGCGCGTGCGGAATGCGTTCGGCGAGATAACGAGCGTGGCCGCCGGTCACATGGCGATCACCGCGGCGGTGTAGCAGCAGCGTCGGCGCCTGGATGCTGCCGAGCGCGGGCCGGACGTCGGTTCGCAGGTAGAGGTCAAAGATGGCTTTGAAGTACCCGGGGCCGCCCGCCAGCCGCCCGCCAGCCGCTCGCCGCGAGCCCACCAGCGCCGCTTGCTGGCATCGCCGGCCCAACTCGGGGCCAAATTATCCGCGACCGCACCGGTCCCGACGGTGTCGCCGAACGCGTCGACATACCGTGTGAAGGTCGGCTCGGGCATCCCATACGGATAGTCGGGAGCTCGGACAAAGCGTGCGAACGGGCTCCAGAGCACCAGTGAGCGCACGCGCTGCGGATGGCTTGCGGCCATGAGCATGACCGGAAGCGCCGATTCTGCCATCGCGAAGATGGACGCACACTCGCTCCCAACGGCGTCGAGCACCGCGACGAGCCAATCCGTCCACAACTGCATCGCCGGGCGGTCGTGAATCGGCACCGCATCGGAGCTTCCCACCCCGAGCAGGTCGGTCATGATCAGACGACTGAACGACGCCAGCCGGCGCAGGTGGCCGGCGACAGTCGGCTCGTCCCACAGCAAGTCGATCGGGAACGTGCCGGTGGGGACGAAGAGCAGATCCGGTCCGCGGTCACCGACGATCTGATACGCGAGGTGAGCATCGCCATCTCGCGCGTAGACGGTTTGAGGGACGGCCGCCATGGAAGAAGCATGCCACTCGGGCCTGGCCCGCATAGCGCTGTAAGGCGCCGCCGATAATCGACGCTACAGTACGTAGCACTATTGTGCTACGCTAGCGGTCATGGCGACGCCGGTTAGTCAACGGGAACTGCGAAACGACAGCGGCGCGATCATGCGCCGCGTGCAACAGGGTGAGCGCTTTACAGTCACCCGAAACGGTGTCCCGGTCGCAGACCTCGTACCACACAGCGAATCGGGACCCGGCCGACCCCCGCGCTTCGTTCCGGTAGCGGAAATCGCCGCAGGCACAAGCGAACTGCCCAGTTGGGACACCGCACGGTTCACTCACGAGCTCGAAGAGCTCGACAGTGCCGTCGACGACAGCGATGCCGACAGGTGGGGCGCCACCACATGACCCGACCGCACGAGCGGGCGCTACTCGACACATCCGTCGTAATCGACTACCCGGCTAATGCCGTTGCCGCGCACGCATCCTCGGCCGCGGTCAGCACCATCACGCTTGCCGAGCTATCGTACGGCTTACACACCACCGATCCACTCCTCAACGCTGCCCGCGAGCAGCGCTATCACTGGATCACCAATACCTTTGATCCGGTTCCGTTCGATACCCGCGCTGCTCGGATCTACGGAGCGCTGTGCGCCACAGTTCGAGCCGTTGGCCGAGACCCGAAGCCGCGCCGATTCGATCTCCTCATTGCGGCGGTAGCCGTCTCGCTGGGTATCCCGCTCATTACCCGCAATGAAGCTGATTTCACGGGCATTCACGAAAGTTTGACCATCATCACTGTCCGGTGAGGCCTCTACTCACGCTAGCCATATGGGGTTTGTCAATGCGACCATCGCGCCGAGCGGGCGCCGCTGTGCGTCCCGTATCTCTAGCCGCGCGAAGCGCGCGGAAGCGGCATCGAGTTCCCATCGCAACATGGTCCGCGCTGACCCGGCCACCGTCGCCCGCCCCGCGCAGCCCGCTGCGGTGATCAGGGCGACGTTGTGTCAGGAGCTCCGGTGACCATGGCAGTGACCGTGACTGGCGTCTCGGGCGGCACCCGCAGCGTTTCCCCAGGACCGGCCACCTCAGCCGCGCCCCGGCTCGGACAGGACGCGGTGAGTTCCACTGCGACAGAACGTGATCGGGCGATGTACGAGCGGCCACAGCGCAGCCCGTCGACGAGCGCGGGTATCGACAGCTCACGCGCATGCACGACCGTCTGCGGCGAACCGACCGGCTGGCGTTGGGTGTGGGAGTCGCTGCCACCGACCGCCGCGACGCGCCGACCTTCACACAGTAGCCGCTGCCAAATGCGAAGCGACACTTCATCATCGAGGTTCCACCGGCCGTTCCACACCTCGAGCGCATCCACGTGGTCAAAACCGAACTCCCACAACGACCCCGGCAGCGGCGCGGCGGGATGGGCGGCGACCACCAAGCCGCCAGCTTCGCGGACTTCGGCGGCGAAGCGCGGGAACACCCCGTCGCGCGGCGCGTATCGCCAGTCGACCCAGGCGTGCGGCGACAGACCGACAGCGAGCCAGTGCCCATGCCTGGTGGTGACCTCCTCGCCAGGAACCACCAGGAGCGATCCGGTGCGGCATGCGGGCCACACCCGGTTCGCGGAGTTGGTGTTGTGGTCGGTAGAGACGATGAAGTCCAGCCCGCTGGCGTGCGCGTCCGTCACCAGTTCACCGGGGTGACGCTGGCCGTCGGAGTGAACGGTGTGCAGATGCAGGTCCCCGCGGTACCAGCCCGCCCCTCGGGCCGGCGGGGCCGGATATGCAATCACGGTGCCGCTTTCCGGGGCGGGCTGCCCGCGTTCCAGGCTGACGCGCGCATGCCAGGCCATCCCCCATGGGCTCAGCACCACCGGACCGAGGGCCACGGCCCATACACCCGGCTCGATGGGGCCCGCAAGATAGCCCGGAGTGGCATCGGTGCCGGAGATCATGAAGCCGTCGCGGGCCCCGCCGGACCAGCCCCTAAATCCCGCTGCATTACCCACGTCGTAACCTGCCGGGCCAAAGAGGCCCAGATCCAACACATTTCGGATTAGCCCGCCCACCGCGAAGTGGTGATGTGAGGTGGTGACTTGGATTCGCTGCACGCCCGCTGGCACCTCGAACGGCAGGTAGGCCCACTGGTCGATCCCAAATCCAAATCGCCCGGAAAACGCGATGTGGATCGTCTGGCTCTCGTGCTGCTCGGTGATGGCTTCTGGCGCGACCATCGCGACGCTCACGGCTGTCCTCCCCATCGGTATACCGCCAGCATGCGGCACGAAGGAGTAACCACCCGTTACATCGACACGAACGCCTGCCGTCGGGCCACTGTCGCGTTCGTGAGCTGTCGCGGCCAACCGCCACGTCGCCTTCGGGCGCGGGCCGCATCGACGCATCGGATCTCATCTGGCGCGTCTCATGTTCTTCGCATCGATGGCCGGTATGGCCACGTGTTTTGCTGGCCGAGAAGTCGTTCCGATCAAAGGCATGTCGGCGCTGTCGTGCCCACAATGCTCAGGAATGAGCAGAATTGCTTGTGCCGCAGGAAGATCCGGCGTGGTCGGTTCGCCACAGAAACGGCGCGAGATGTGCTCAGATAGTTATCGAGAGATTCAGCCGCCGTGCTTGATCAGCCAACATCGAGTCGAAGGTCGCAACGGTCGCGTGGTGCTGTTCTGCAGCATGAATCACGCAGCAATCCGGCAGCTTCAGATTGGTGCTAGCCCGGATCTCGGCCAGGCGTCGCGCCGCGGTGGCAGGTAAAGGCACCGCGGCGACACGCAATCGAGCGATCGCACGCTCCACATCGGCCATCCGGTTCGCCCGCGCCGCCCCGACATAGATTTCAGCCAGCGAGATCACGCTTGCGGCGAACTCATCTGCCTGGTGCGCCAGCAGCAATCTGGTCGCCCGCTCGTGGTGCAGATCAGCCGGCTCCAAGTGCGCGATCAGCACACTTGCGTCCACCACGATCACGCGGGCCAGTCCGCCCGCAGCTCACTGAGGTAATCGGGCCCGTAAACGCCGGCCAAAGCACCTTTGGTCGCCTCGATATCGGCTGCGCGCCTGGAGGTGGCCTGCTCGTCTTCGCGTTGAATGGCCTGGCTGCCGGCGATGATTAGCCGATGCAGAAGCCCTCCAGGCTTATCGGCTAGACCTGGCCAGCGACGCGCGGCAGCGCCAAGGGCCGATCTGATGTCATCGGTTTCAGTAATCGCGTATCGACGACGGTTCGTGGGCATGAACCGAGTGTAACCCTTTGCTATTTGGTGTAACACCACATCGCGGCGGGAGCACGCATGGTGGGGGCAGCTATAAAGTGAAACGCTGTGCGGCACGCACGGTAAGAAGGTGAGGCCTTCGATGAGCGACATGACGGCGCGGTTCGCCGAAATCGTCGGGAAGCACAACTTGCTGACGGGCGATGCGATCCCCGAGGACTATTCACACGACGAGGAGTTGACGAAGCCGCCGCAGAAGCCGGCATACGTCGCCAAGCCGGCCAGCCCAGAGGAGGTCGCGCAGCTTCTGCAGGCGGCCTCGGAAAACGGCGTGCCGGTGACGGCCCGCGGGTCCGGGACCGGCTTGTCGGGCGCAGCGATTCCCCGGTCGGACGGGCTGCTGATCTCCTTCGAGCGCATGAACGCCGTCCTCGAAGTCGATACCACCAACCAGGTCGCCGTCGTCCAACCCGGGGTAACCCTGACCGAACTGGACGCCGCGACCGTCGATTTCGGGCTGCGGTACATGGTTCACCCGGGCGAGCTGTCCTCCAGCGTCGGCGGGAACGTCGGAACCAACGCCGGAGGGATGCGTGCGGTCAAGTACGGGGTGGCCCGTCATAACGTGGTGGGGTTGCAGGCGGTGCTGCCGACCGGCGAGATCATCCGCACCGGCGGCAAGATCGCCAAGGTCTCCACCGGCTACGACCTGACGCAGCTCATCGTCGGCTCCGAAGGCACCCTGGCCTTGGCCACCGAGGTGATCGTCAAGCTGCACCCGCGGCTCGAGCACAGCGCCACCGTGCTCGCTCCGTTCGCCGACTTCGACCAAGTGATGGCGGCGGTGCCCAAGGTCATCGCCAGCGGGCTTGGCCCCTACATCCTGGAGTACATCGACAACATGACGATGGCTGCACTGGTCTATACCCAGAACTTGGAGCTCGGCATTCCAGATAAAATCCGGGACGCCTGCGAAGCGTATCTCGTTGTGGCGCTTGAGAACCGTACCGCGGACCGACTGGACGAGGATGTCGAGCGGGCCGGTGAGCTGCTCGCCGAGCTGGGCGCCATCGATGCCTATGTGCTCGAAGGAGGCTCGGCACGCAAGTTGATCGAGGCCCGCGAGAAGGCCTTTTGGACGGCAAAGGCGATCGGCGCAGACGACATCATCGACACCGTGGTGCCGCGCGGTGCGATGCCGAAGTTCCTTGCCGCCGCGCGCGCTCTGGCGACGGCCGCGGGCGGTGGCGCGGCCGGCTGCGGGCACGCCGGCGACGGCAACGTGCACTTGGCTATCATTTGCAAGGATCCGGAGAAAAAGCAGAAGCTGATGACGGACATCTTCGCGCTGGCAATGGAATTGGGCGGTGCGATCTCCGGCGAACACGGCCTTGGCCGCGCCAAAACCCCTTACTTCCTCAAACTGGAAGATCCGGTCAAGGTTGACCTCATGCGCCGAATCAAACAGAGCTTCGACCCGGCGGGCATCCTCAACCCCGATGTTCTCTTCGCAGCAAAAGAAGCATAGGCGCAGCCAGTATTAGGTCTGGAGGCTAGATGCAAGACATCGAGCACATAGACGCATCAGCTACCGCCGACGATGCCGACCCCAGACAGGACCGCAGTAGCGCCAGTCCACTGTCGCGGGTGCTCGGGCCGTTCACCCGAACCGGCGGCTTCTATGCGCGCTCCTGGGGCACCTATCTTGATCGTGAGCCCGGCGAGCTTCCGGTGGCACGGCCCACCATCGCGCTTGCGGCGCAGGCGTTCCGCGACGAAATCGTGCTGGCGGGTTTTAGCTTGCTGCGGTCCACGCCCAATGCGACGACGCTCGAGCGGATCAATCGCGAAGTGCTTGCGGCACTTGAGTTCTACGGGCACGAGGGCTGGCTGCAGCAGTCCGAGGGGTTCTTCGCGGCACCCCCGCCGCTGACCGACGTCACGGTCAGGCCGGTGAACAGCATGGGGCGCGCCTACGAGCGGCTGTTTTTCGACAGTGGACTATGAGCCCCACGCGGGCGAACCGGGCCGGGAACGCTGGCTGACCTACACCGCCAACAACCGCGAGTACGCCTTGATGTTGCGGCACCGCCAGCCGCGACCCTGGCTGGTCTGTGTGCACGGCGCCGAGATGGGACGGGCCGCGCTCGACCTCACGCTGTTTCACGCCTGGCATCTGCATCAGGATCTGGATTTGAATGTCGTGCTGCCCGTCCTTCCCATGCACGGCCCGCGGGCACGGAACCTGCCGAAGGGCGTCGCGTTCCCCAGTGAGGACGTGCTCAACGACGTCCACGGCACCGCGCAGGCGGTGTGGGATATCCGGCGCCTGCTGACCTGGATCCGCTCACAGCAGCCCGACTCCATGATCGGGCTCAACGGCATCTCCCTCGGCGGCTTGATTTCGTCGCTGGTCGCCAGCCTCGACGACGGCCTCACTTGCGCGATCCTGGGCGTGCCAGCCGTCGATCTGGTCGCGCTGGTCGGCCGCCACGCCGGCCTCAGCGGCCACGGTCCCCTGCGTCACACGATGAACTCGGCCAAGCCCATCGGCCGGATGATCGCGCCGCTGGCACTGACTCCCCGCGTGCCGATGCAGGGCCGCTTCATCTACGCCGGCATCGCCGACAGGTTGGTACACCCACGCGAACAGGTCACCCGACTGTGGGAGCACTGGGGCAAACCCGAGATCCAGTGGTACCCAGGCGGTCACACCGGTTTCTTCCGCTCGCGACCGGTGCAGCGATTTATCGACGACGCGCTGTTGCAGTCGGGACTGGTCGACCCCGCCCGGATAAGACGCAAACGCTGACGCGGCCAGCAGTCGGCGCTGTCAGCCGATAACCGGGAAGTGGCGCTGGGCGGCCAGAGTTTTGAGCCCGTTTTGCATCACCTGGCGCACGTGCGCGTCGAGGTGTTTGACGTCGGCGGCAGCCCCGAATTCGGCGGCGAGGTTGATCGGCGGCAACACCTCGGTGATGATCTTGGTGGGTAGGGGCATGTTGACCGGCAAGACGACACTGAACCCGAATGGGAAGCCGAATGTTATTGGCAGGATGTTCGTTCGGAACAATTTGCGCTCCAGCTTGGAGAGCCGAAGCAAGCGCGATAGCCACGTGCCGCGGGTCAAGAACAGTTGTTCTTCCTGCCCGCCGATGGACACTGCGGGGACTATCGGCACCCCTGCTTCCATAGCCGCGGTTACGTAACCGGTTCGGCCGCCGAAGTTGATGACGTTCTCCCTAAAGGTCGGCCGGTAGACGTCGAAGTCGCCGCCCGGGAAGACCAGGACGACGCCGCCGGCTGCTAACGCCTTCGCGGCGTTCTCGCGCGTCGCACGGATCACCCCGGTGCGCCGGAAGAATTCGGCGGCCGGTCCGGCGAACAGCGTGTCGAAGGCAAGCGCGTAGAGTGGGCGATCGTAGCCGTACGTGTCGTAATAGCCGACGGCGAACACCGACAGGTCAAAGGTGACTAGGCCGCCGGAATGATTCGCCACCACCAGGGATGCGCCCGGCGGGATGTTGTCTAGGCCCCGCACCTCGGACCGGAAATACCGCTTGACGATCGGCCGGGTCAGCGCGATGACGTGCTCGGTCAGACCGCGGTCCCATTTGTCGACGTCGGTCGAGTCGTTGTGGGTGTCGCCCATGTCTTCCTAACGCTCGTCGTTGAGCGTGAGCTCATGGTACGCCGCCATCCTGCGACGACATATGTTTTCGCCTCACCGACCCAAACATTGACCCACGGATACCAACGTGCCAGATTTTTGGGTTGTGTATCCCATTTTGAAGCCGAACGCGCCGCTGGCGTCCATCCGCCGCACCTTGTCGCTGTGAGGCGGGCAAAAGGCCGACGCCTCGGATTTCGGTTAACGCTCCAAAGCGGGCGATGGACTCACATGCCGAAGTGCGTGCGATGCACCGCCGCAACGGCTTCCGGCGGTCCGCTCACTTCGACCTGCGCTGCCGCTTGCCGCCCAAAGAGATACAGCAGGAGCTCACCCGGCAGACCGCTGAGGCGAGCCGTAGGTTCGCCTGGCTTAACGGTCACTCTCTCTTTGGTACCAGCCCATTCAATCTCAAGCCCGCGAGCGTGAAGCCGCCGACTCAGATAGCGAGCGCCGCGGCGAACGTTGCGCCACAACGCAGCATCCATGTCGGGCGGCAAAACACGCGGCCCTCGGCCATTGGCTCTGCGAACGTCCTCGTGATGAACGAAGAACTCGTTGAGATTCGCCAAGCCGCGGACCCATCCGATGCGGAAGAACCCGATGGGCGGGCCGGACCGGATCCGCGCGACGAGCCACGGGAAGTCCTTGCGCCGGGCCAATGTGGCCCTACGGCGCTCGGCGAGCCGTTGGAAGGGACCGGGCAGAACGATGCACGGGCCGGCAACCAGATCCCGTTCTCGCAACACGAGGTGGGCGGCGAGATCGTGAGCAGTCCAGCCCGCGAGCAGCGTGGAAGCGGAAGGGCCGAGCTCGTCGAAAAGATCACAGAGCTCAAGGCACTCTTGCGTGTCTAGCGCGGGTCGCGACATCGCACTGCGGGAAGCGAAAGCCTAAGCGGCGGAATCGGTATCACTTCCACGTCCGCTGTCAGGAATTTCGGTTGCGCGGGCTTGTGCGGCGGCGCTGGATTCGGTGTGTTCGGCCAGCCAGCGTTCGGCGTCGATGGCCGCGGCGCAGCCGCTGCCCGCGGCGGTGACGGCTTGGCGGTAGGTGCGATCCACCAGGTCCCCGGCCGCGAACACCCCTTCGATCGAGGTGCTGGTGGTGTGTCCCTGCACCAGAACGTAGCCATCGGAGTCGACGTCGAGGACCTCGCGCACCAACCCCGACCGCGGCTCATGACCGATCGCTACGAACACCCCCGTCACGCCCAACGTGGTCTGCTCACCCGTGATCGTGTCGCGCACCCGCAACCCGGTCACCGTCTGGTCCCCCTCCACCGCCACCACGGTGTGATTGGTGAGGAACCGGATCTTGTCATTGCCGCGGGCGCGCTCCAGCATGATCCGCGACGCCCGAAACTCCTCCCGGCGATGCACCAGCGTCACACTGCGAGCAAACCGGGTCAAAAACGTGGCTTCCTCCATCGCCGAATCCCCCCCACCGATCACCGCGATGTCTTGATCACGGAAGAAAAACCCATCACAGGTCGCACACGAACTGACCCCCCGGCCCAGCAACTCCTGCTCACCTGCAACACCCAAATACCGCGCGGCCGCCCCCATCGCCAAAATGACCGCCCGCGCCCGATACGTCTGACCCTCGGCGCTCACCACCGACTTCACCGGGCCCGGCAACGACACCGACTCCACGTCTTCCATCCGCAAATCCGCACCAAACCGCAACGCCTGCTCACGCATCTGATCCATCAACTCCGGACCGGTAATGCCATCCCGAAAACCCGGATAGTTCTCCACCTCGGTCGTGGTCATCAACGCACCACCAAAAGCTGTCCCCTCGAACACCAGCGGCACCAACTGCGCACGCGCCGCATACAAGGCCGCGGTATACCCCGCAGGACCCGAACCAATGACGATCACATCGTGGACATCGGAGGAAGTCATACGAACCTTTCAGCCAAAACCTGCGTTAGCACAACGGCCAGACTACTGCGAATCGATCACCGCGCCATGGGGACACCCACGCGCCCGGGCGGAACGTCGACGCCATTTGACGTCCACTCACACAGCGTCGCGGTCGAAATCGCCTGCCGCGCAATGTATCACAAAAGCACCCATGCGCATCAAGGTTAGTAAACAAGCCAGGATTACCATCCTCGTCGAATCACCAGAAGTAGCAATTACCCTGGCATACAACGTGATCAAGCACCCCCCAAACGTGAAGCCGCACACACAACGGACGGTTGTGCCCTCACAACATGTGGACCTCTACTAACCTCGTTGTTGGCGATGCAATATTGATGCCATGGCCCGTGGGTGCAACGGAGCACCCACGGGTGCCACTGACTGACAACATCATCGTCGATGCCGCGGCCCAGCAGCCCAGCCCATAGCCGCATGCCGGCCGATCTGTACCGCCGCGAGCGGATCACCCGCGATGCGGTGCGGGCTGGCACACAGGAATGTTCGCGAAGGAGATCAGCACATGACCACAGCACGTCCCGCCAAGACTCGTAGTGAGGGCCAGTGGGCGCTGGGTGATCGCGAACCGCTCAATGACGCTGAGCAGTTCAAGCAAGACGACGCGCCGCTGAACGTGCGGGATCGGATCCTCAACGTCTACGCCAAAGAGGGCTTCGACAGCATCGCCAAGAACGATCTGCGCGGTCGCTTCCGCTGGATGGGTCTTTACACCCAGCGTGAGCAGGGCTACGACGGCTCCTGGACAGGTGACGAGAACATCGACACCATCGAGGCGAAGTACTTCATGATGCGCGTGCGCTCCGATGGGAAGCCGATGTCGGCGCACACGCTGCGCACCATGGGTCAGGTCTCGACCGAATTCGCCCGTGACACCGCCGACATCGGCGACCGGGAAAACGTGCAGTTCCACTGGATCAAAATCGAAGACGTTCCCGAGATCTGGCGCCGGCTCGAATCCGTTGGCTTGCACGACCACCGAGGCCTGCGGTGACTGCCCCCGCGGCATCCACGGTTCGCCGCTGGCCGGGGACTCGCTCGACGAGGTGCTCGACCCCTCGCCGGCGATCGACGAGATCATCCGGCGCTTCATGAACAACCCCGAATACGCGAACTTGCCCCGCAAGTACAAGACCGCGATCTCGGGCCTGCAGGACGTCTCCCACGAGACTCACGACGTCGCGTTCGTCGGCGTCAACCACCCCGAGCACGGCCCCGGCATGGATCTGTGGGTGGGCGGCGGCTTGTCGACCAACCCGATGATGGCCCAGCGGGTCGGCGTATGGGTTCCGCTGGACGAGGTGCCCGACGTCTGGGAAGCGGTCACCCAGGTGTTTCGCGACTACGGCTACCGGAGGCTGCGCGCCAAGGCCCGGCTGAAGTTCCTGGTCAAGGACTGGGGCGTCGAAAAATTCCGGGACGTCATGGAAACCGAGTACCTCAACCGTCGGATGATCGACGGCCCGGCGCCCGAGCCGGTCAAGCACCCGATCGACCACGTCGGCGTGCAGAAAATCAAGAACGGCCTCAACGCCGTCGGCGTCGCCCCCATCACCGGACGCGTTACGGGCACCATCCTCTCGGCGGTGGCCGACCTGATGGAGAAGGTCGGCTCGGACCGGGCCCGGTTCACCCCATTCCAGAAGCTGGTCGTCCTCGACGTGCCCGACGACAAGGTCGACGAGCTGGTCGCCGGCCTGGACGCGCTGGGGCTGCCGTCGCGACCCTCTTCGTGGCGCAAGAACACGATGGCCTGCACCGGAATTGAGTTCTGCAAGCTGTCCTTCGCCGAAACCCGGGTTCGGGCACAGACTTTGGTGCCCGAACTGGAACAACGCCTGGCGGACGTCAACTCCGACCTCGACGTGCCAATCACCGTCCACATCAACGGATGCCCGAACTCGTGCGCCCGAATTCAGGTCGCCGACATCGGGTTCAAGGGCCAGTGGATCGACAATGGCGAGGGCAATTCGGTCGAGGGCTTCCAGGTCCACCTCGGCGGCGGCCTGGGCGAGGAAAGCGGTTTCGGCCGGAAACTGCGCCAGCACAAGGTCACCAGCGACGAACTCGGCGACTACATCGACCGGGTGACGCGCAAGTTCCTCGAGCAGCGCCAGAACGGCGAGCGGTTCGCGTCCTGGGCGCTGCGGGCCGAGGAGGCCGACTTGCGATAAGGGCCGCCCGACACCACAAAGGATGAGCGCTGACGTTACGAGCTGAGGACGACGAGATGAGCGATGTGGTGACCTATTTCGCCGAGGAGCAGCTGCGTGAGCTGGCGGAGCGCGGCGCGGCCGAGATGGAGGGCGCCAGCGCCACCGACATATTGCGCTGGACCGACGAGCACTTCGGCGGCGTCGACGGGCCCCGCGGATGGGCCAACTGCAAGTACGTGGTGGCCTGCAACATGCAAGACGCGGTGATGGTTTCGCTGGCGTCGGACGTACGACCGGGCGTGCCGGTGCTCTTCTTGGACACCGGCTACCACTTCGCCGAAACCATCGGCACCCGCGACGCGGTCGACTCCGTCTACGACATCCACCTTCTCAACATCACGCCCGAGCACAGCGTGGACAGAGCAGGACGAGCTGATGGGCAAGGACCTGTTCGCCCGCGATCCGAACGAATGCTGCCGACTGCGGAAGGTTGTTCCGTTGCGCAAAGCGCTGAGCGGTTACGCGGCATGGGTCACCGGCCTGCGCCGGGTGGAGTCACCCACCCGGGCCAACGCCCCGCTGATCAGCTTCGACGAGGCGTTCGGATTGGTGAAGGTCAACCCGATCGCGACCTGGACCGACGAGGAAATCCAGGAGTACATCGAGCAAAACAACGTGCTGGTCAACCCGCTGGTTAACGAGGGCTACCCGTCGATTGGCTGCGCCCCGTGCACCGTCAAGCCGGCCGAGGGCGACGACCCGCGCAGCGGACGCTGGCAAGGCCGGAACAAGACCGAATGCGGGTTGCACGCCTCATGAGCACGGTCGTCCTCACCGCGCACGGGAGCCGAGATCCACGGTCGGGCGCCAACGCCGAAGCCGTGGCGGACCGGCTGATGCGGATGCGGCCAGACCTCGACGTGCGGCTGGCGTTCCTGGAGCTCAATGCGCCGAACTTCGTCGACGTACTCACCGGATTGCCGGACAGCCGCCGCGCGGTGGTCGCCCCGCTGCTGCTCGCCAGCGCCTACCACGCACGCCTCGACATCCCCAAACAGATCGCGCGCGCCGGTGCGCACGGCATTCGACAGGCCGACGTACTCGGTGAAGACGACCGGCTGGTGTCAGTGCTGCACGAACGTCTCGCCCAAATCGGGGTTTCCCCACTCGACGACGACCTCGGGGTGATGGTGGTCGCGATCGGCTCGTCGAACACCGCAGCGAACGCGCGCACCGCAAAGGTGGCATCCAGGCTGGCCGCCGGCACCCGGTGGGCCGGGGCCACAATGGCCTTCGCCACCCGACCCGAAGCATCGGTGGCCCGCGCCGCCAGCCAATTGCGCCGCCGCGGCGCGCGCCGGCTCGTTATCGCACCGTGGTTCTTGGCACCGGGACTCATCACCGACGGCGTGTCAACCTACGCACGGGACAACAGCATTCCGATGGCGTCGCCGCTGGGTGCACACCGGCTCGTGGCCGAGACCGTGCTCGACCGTTATGACCAGGCACTGGCCGACCACGCCGCAGCCTAATGTCGCTATTTCGATGCGGTCGCGCGACTTGCGATGTGGCTCAGCAAGTCTCGTATCGCTCCCGCTGGCGGGGTGCGCCCGCCGACCCAGATGGCGCGGAACTTACGTCGTAAGTCCAACTGCGGGATGGTGATCGCGCGTAGCCGCCCGACCGCCAGGTCGTCGGCCACCGCCAGCCGGCTCATGGCCGCCGGTCCCGCGCCGGCGAGGACGGCCGCGCGCATCGCCGCCGCGGACGTCAATTCCATTACGGGTGGCGCTTGTTCCATGTCGTCGCCCAGCACCTCACGAAGCGCCACTGTCAGCGAATCGCGTATGCCCGAATGGGGTTCGCGGGCAACCAGCGGCGTTTGCGCGAGTTCGCGAGCAGTCACAACCCGTGACCGTCGAGCCCACTTGTGGCCCGGCGGCACCACGATCACCAGTTCGTCCTGTCCCACCACACAGCTGCCTAATCCCGTGGGCGTACCGGGGTTTTCGACGAACCCAAGATCGACGGTGCCATCGCGGACCGCGGCGATCGCGTGGTCGCTGTTGGTGGCGGTCAGAATGACTTGAGGCGCAGTGCCCCCGCGCCGTTTCGCCTCGGTCTGCAGGGACAGCAGCCAGTGTGGCATAAGCTGTTCGGATATGGTCTGACTGGCCGCCACCCTGATTCGTTCGCGGCCTTCCTTTCGCAGCGAGCCCATACCTGCATCGATCTCGTTGGCGACTTCAAGCAAGCGTGTTGCCCAATCCGCGACGATCAGGCCCGCAGGCGTGAGTTGTGAGCCACGTGTCGTCCGGACCGCCAACGTGACCCCGATCTGGGCCTCCATCGACGCGAGCCGCCTTGATATAGCTTGTTGGGTCAATCCGAGTTCGCGCGCGGCGCGGCCGAGGCTACCCGTCTCAGCGATCGCCAAAAAGACTTCGAACGAGGCAAGTTCGGGCATCCGAGGGCTGAGCGGCATGGCTGATCACATCACAATCAAGTCGTGTGACACAACGATAGCTTGTGACTCCACAACACCAAAACCCCTACTCAGGGCGTGTTGGGACCAGAACCATAGGAGTCATGACCCGTCCAACCAACGATGTACAGACACCCACACAGGGAGGCCATGTGCGTCAATACCACGTTGCGATCGTGGGTTCCGGTCCGTCGGGGTTCTTTGCGGCCGCCTCACTGCTGAAAGCCGCCGACACCTCCGACCAGATGGATGTCGCGGTCGACATGCTCGAGATGCTGCCGACGCCCTGGGGGCTGGTGCGGTCCGGCGTCGCCCCCGATCACCCCAAGATCAAGTCGGTCAGCCAGCAGTTCGAAAAGACCGCCGAGCACCCCTGTTTCCGCTTCTTCGGCAATATCAAGGTGGGCGAACAAGTTTCGGCTGCCGAACTCGCCGAGCGCTACGACGCGGTGATCTACGCCGTCGGGGCCCAATCCGACCGTGCCCTCAACATTCCCGGCGAAGAATTGCCCGGCAGCGTCGCCGCGGTCGATTTCGTCGGCTGGTACAACGCGCACCCGCACTTCGAACAGATGGCTCCTGATCTGTCATGCGCCCGCGCCGTCGTGGTGGGCAACGGCAACGTGGCCGTCGACGTCGCCCGCATGCTGGTGACCGATCCCGACGTGCTCGCACTCACCGATATCGCCGATCACGCGCTGGACTCGTTGCGCCCCTGCGGCGTCAAGGAAGTGCTGCTCATCGGCCGGCGCGGCCCCCTGCAAAGCGCGTTCACGACGCTGGAGTTGCGCGAGCTCGGAGAGCTCGAAGGCGTCGACGTGGTGGTCGACCCGGCCGACCTAGCAGGCATCAGCGACGACGACGCCGCGGCGGCGGGCAAGATCGCCAAAAACAACATCAAGGTGCTGCGCGAGTATGCCAGCCGCGCCCCCCGGCCCGGGAACCGTCGAATTGTGTTGCGGTTCTTCACGTCTCCAATCGAAATCAAGGGCGACGACAAGGTGGAAAGCATCGTGCTGGGCCGCAACGAGCTGATCACCGACGCCAGCGGCCGGATGGTGGCCAAAGACACCGGCGCACGCGAGGAACTGCCCGTTCAACTGGTGGTCCGCTCGGTCGGCTACCGCGGCGTGCCCACACCGGGACTGCCGTTCGACGACAGGGCCGGGACCATCCCCCACGCCGACGGCCGGATCGAAGGCAGCCGCAACGAATACGTGGTCGGCTGGATCAAACGCGGCCCGTCCGGGGTGATCGGCACCAACAAGAAATGCTCCCAAGACACCGTCGACACCGTGCTCACCAACCTGGCCGGCGCGCCGGACTCCGGGCTGGCGGACCGCGGCAGCCATTATGCTGACAAACTCGCCGAGTGGCTGACGTCGCGCCAGCCCCAACTGGTCACCGCCGCTCACTGGCAGGCCATCAACCGCTTCGAGCGCGAGGCCGGTGAACCGCACGGACGCCCTCGCGCTAAATTGGCCAGCCTGACCGAGCTACTGCGGATCGCACACGGCTGACCACTCGATAGCCAGAAGAAAGGAAAACACTCGTGACCTACGTGATCGCCGAACCCTGCGTCGACATCAAAGACAAGGCATGCATCGAGGAATGCCCCGTCGACTGCATCTACGAGGGCGCGCGGATGCTCTACATCCACCCCGACGAGTGCGTCGACTGCGGCGCCTGCGAGCCGGTGTGCCCGGTCGAGTCCATCTACTACGAAGACGATCTGCCCGCCGAATACGGCGAGTACACCCAGATCAACGCCGACTTTTTCGCAGAGCTCGGCTCACCCGGCGGCGCGTCGAAAGTCGGGCTGACCGAAAACGACCCCGCCGCGGTCAAGAACCTGGAGAGCAGAGCAGAGGCAACATAAGACACCTCGTTCGTTCGCGGCTACGCCAGCAGTGATGCAAGTTCGGTACGGGATACCGAGACTTGCTGTGGCCCGTCGACCTCAGGTAGCACCTGCCCCTGGCCGAAGAAGAAGATGACGGCGTCGTTGGTGATCGCGAAATTCTGGTACGCGTCGACTTCGGGGTTGCCGAACGGAAGCGGACCTAGTTCGCGCTGAACGATCGGGTTAAGAACGTCCAGCGGTTTGGTGCCCGGTTTGAACAGCGTGTCGAACGTGATCGGGGCACCCTTGCCGAGGTCGTAGTTGAATGCCTTGAACGAGGTCACGGGGTGGGCGCCAAGGTCCTGGTTCATGTCCAGTACCACGCTTTGGGTACTTGAGTTGGGCGCTGGCCGACCGGTACGCCGTTCCCGTGATTGTCAGGAGGTACGGTGGCCGATCGCGCGGAGGGTGCGCCTGGGCGTCGTCGGCCCAGGTGTCTCGGGTGTGGGTCAGGTAGTCGGTCAGCGGCTGCTGGTCGGGATAGCTAACCGGAAAGCTCAAGTCGAGCGTGTAGTTGGAAGTGACGATATGGCCCTGGCAGATCTGGTTCTGGTCGACCGTTCCGCCGAGGGCGGCGCACGCCGATTGCGCGCCGGCCGTCCAAATGCCCGAACAGCTGGCCAAGACGCAGGCCGCCAACGCCGCTCGCCCCAGTAGGCGCATGTTGGTAAACACGTTGTCGCTGCCCTTATTGAAGTAGGCGAATCGACTCACGGCGCTATCAGCGGAGATCGCTGTCATATCCACTCCAGCCCTCACTAGCAAACTTGCTGCAGTCGACACATTAACCGCGAAGTGGTGCCGGTGTTCGCCAAATTGAATGCACGAGGGATCGAGGCGCTAGCGGCGGTCACGAGATGGCCACGTGCTCGTTGGGTGGGATGCGGTCGATCTAGGCGCAATCCCTTTCAACGCAACAAGTTCCGCGAAAGTGATCGAATTGCACCCCCGCGCTTAGCTCTCGTTCAGGTAAACCCAGAGAAATTGCTGCGAATCCGCTGGCATCGCGCTCCGGCAAACAAGGATGCGGCACGCAAGTTGGTGACCTTCTGCCCTTCGTACGCCCCTTTTGCCGACTGTAGGTTCGATCCGACGTCTGACATTGAAGGGTGATCGCGATGAGCGGCGGAATGTCGGCGGGTCCGACATCGACTGCGAGCCGAGGTCGGCTGCGCGTCTATCTCGCTATTGCTCCGGGAGCCGGAAAGACCTACGCGATGCTGGCCGAGGCCAAGCACCTGGCCGAGCAGGGAGTGGACGTGGTCGTGGGCTTGGTCGAAACCCACGACCGCGCGGACACCGAGGCCATGCTGGCCGCGCTGGAGCAAATCCCGCCCGCCCAAACGCCCTACCGAGGGTCCACCTTCGCTGAACTCGACGTGGATAAGCTGCTCGCTCGACATCCGGCGGTGGTGCTGGTCGACGAATTGGCCCACACCTGCGTGCCGGGCAGCCGTCACGAGAAACGCTGGGAAGACGTGCACGAGCTGCTAACCGCCGGTATCGATGTGATCAGCGCGCTGAACGTGCAACACATCGACAGCCTCAACGACGCAATCGAAGCAGTCACCGGCATCGCCCAACACGAGACGGTGCCCGACGCGGTCGTGGCCGCCGCCGACGAAATCGAGTTCCTCGACATCACCCCGGAGCAGTTGCGCACCCGCATCGCCGATACCGACGTCCTGCGGCCAACCGCCGCCCCGCACGCGCTGACCGGCTTCTACACCGCCGAGCGGTTGGCCGCGCTGCGTGAACTCGCATCGGCCTGGCTGCAACAGCGCAGTCAACTTGGCCCCGCCGCCCCGGTCGCGCCGAGCAACGCATCGGCAGCGGGTGCTTCGCGGCGGGTCGTCGTCGCGTTGACCGGAGATCCGGAGGGCGAGCATGTGCTGCGACGGGCCGCACAGATCGCCACGTCGGTCGGCGCCGAGCTGATCGGGGTGCACGTGCGGGAACCCTCAGGCCTAGTGGAGGCCGAGCCCGCATGGCTGACCGGCCAGCGCCGGCTGCTTGGCGAATTGGGCGGCCACTACACCGAATTGGCCGGCATCGATGTCGCCACCGCGGTAATCGATTTCGCCCGCAACGAGAACGCTGACCAGTTGGTATTGGGCGCAACCCGACGGTCCCGCCGTCAGGAGTTGCTGCACGGCTCGGTCATCAACAAGGCGATCCGAACCGCCGGGCCGGTCGAGGTTCACGTCATCCCCGCCCGCCGACCACCCCGGCAAAGACCGATCAGGCTGACCGTCCCGTCGCTGCGGCAGGTCCCGCTTCCCGGGCTGCGCCGGCTGACGGCCTGGCTCCTCGCGGTCATCGCGCCCGTCGCGATCACACTCGGTCTCACACCGTTTCGCGGTCCGCTCGGCCTTACCGGCGCACTGCTGTGCAATCTGCTCGCGGTGCTCTGCGCCGCGCTGCTGGGCGGGGTGTTGCCTGCGCTGCTGGCCACCGCCATTGCCGTCGTGCTGTCCGACTATTTCTTCACTCCGCCGCTGCACACCCTGCGAGTCACTAATGCAGTCGATGTGGTCGCGCTGATCACCTTCGGGATCGTCGCGCTCGCCGTCGGAGGCTTGGTCGACATGCTCACCCGTCAAGGGGTTCGGGCTGCCCATGCCGACGCCGAAGCCCGCAACCTCGCCAGGCTCACCGCGCGTGCCATGGCCTCACCGCGCAACCTCAGCGAGGCCGTCGATTCGATCCGGCGAACCTTCGACCTCGATGCCGTCGCGGTACTGTGCGACACCGGCAGCGGCTGGACCGTGGAGACCGGCGCCGGCGCGACCCAACTACAACACCCCGACCAGGCCAACTACCAGGTCCAGATCGGGACCGGACGCGTCCTGGCCATCATCGACGCACGACGCACCGCCCGCGACACCGCACCGCTAGAAGCGTTCCTCACCGAACTACGGCTCGCCAGGGGACGTGCCCTGCTGCAAACCCTCCAGCCTGACGACCGCATAAAGTGACCGAATGCGGAAAGTTCGAATCATCCACATCGTCCGGCAAATAGGGTCGTTGGCAGTCACGGCAGTGACCGCAGCTTCCACGCTCAACGCATACCGGCCGCTGGCGCGCAGCGGGTACCTGTCGATGTTCTCCTTTATGTTCGGTCTGGTTGTCACCGAGTTGCCGCTGCAGACCTTGGTGAGCCAGCTCGGCGGACTGGCATTGACAGCACGTCGCCTGACGCGGCCGGTGCGGACGATCGCATGGCTGGTGGCGGGCGTCTCGGCGCTGGGCTTGTTGAACTTCAGTCGCGCGGGCCACCAGGCCAATGTGCCACTGACAGCCGCGTTGGATGACGGCCTGGGACCCTCTCGTCGCACCGACTCAGCGGGTCTGTGGCGCCGGCCGACCGGCGGTGGCACCGCCAAGACGCCGGGACTGCTGCGGATGTTGCGGATCTACCGTGACTACGCCCACGACTCCAACATCAGCTACGGCGAGTACGGCAGCGCCAATTACCTCGACATCTGGCGACGTCCCGATCTCGACCCGGCCGGGAAGGCGCCGGTGCTCTTCCAGATTCCCGGCGGCGCGTGGATGACGGGAAACAAACGCGGACAAGCACATCCGTTGATGAGCCACCTGGCGGAGTTGGGCTGGATCTGCGTGGCGATCAATTACCGGCACAGCCCGCGCAACACCTGGCCCGACCACATCATCGACGTCAAGCGAGCCCTCGCTTGGGTCAAGGCGCACATCTCCGAGTACGGCGGCGACCCCGACTTCATCGCCATTACCGGCGGTTCGGCTGGCGGTCATCTGTCGTCGCTGGCGGCACTGACACCCAATGACCCACAGTTCCAGCCTGGATTCGAAGACGCCGACACCCGGGTGCAGGCAGCCGTCCCGTTCTACGGCGTCTATGACTTCACCCGTTTCGAGGACGCGATGCATCCGATGATGCCGGCGCTTCTTGTCAAATCGGTTGTCAAACAACGGCCCTCGGCGAACTTGCAGACGTATATCACCGCGTCACCGGTCAACCATGTTTCCGCCGACGCTCCCCCATTCTTCGTATTGCACGGCCGCAACGACTCGCTGGTTCCCGTCGAGCAGGCACGTGGCTTCGTCACCCGGCTGCGGGAAGTCAGCAAGCAGCCCGTCATATACGCCGAATTGCCTTATACCCAGCACGCTTTCGACATCTTCGGCTCGGCCCGCGCGGCGCACACAGCCGTCGCCGTCGAGCAATTCCTGGCCGAGGTCTACGTGACACAACGTCAGGCCAACGTGGCCTAACCGCGATGCCCAAGCAGTTGGGCCACCGCGCCCGCGATCATGGCCTCGGGGTCCTGCTGGATGCCGACAGCGCGCAGTTCGCCACCGATAGCAAGAGACGCGACGCCGTGCACTAGCGACCAAAGCGGCGCGGCCACCTCGCGCGGGTCTTGACCGTCGATGATTCCCGCCTCCTGGCACCTGGTGATCGCGTCGAGCAGGTCGCCAAACGCCTGCTCTCCGGCGACCTCGAGGGCCGGGTGGCCCGCCTTCGGGATCTCGGCGCCGAACATCACCCGGTAGTGGTCCGGATGGTTGACGGCCCAGCGCACATAAGCACGGCCGAGATCGATCACCCGGCCCTTCGGCTCCGATGCGGCATCGGCCGCCGCGGCCAGGTCGGCATGGAGTTCGCGGAATCCCTGTTCGGCGACGGTGGCCAGCAGCTCGGCCTTATCGGCGAAGTGCCGGTAGGGGGCTGCGGCGCTGACGCCGGCGCGTCGTGCCGCCTCGGTCAGGGTGAAGCCTTTCGGTCCTTTCTCGGCCACCAGAGATAGCGCGGCACTGGTGAGCGCCCGCTTGAGATCGCCGTGGTGATAGCTGTCCCGACGGGTAGTCGATCGAGGCGTTCTCTTCCGTTGACTTGCCATGTTGACGACATTAACATTATGGTCTATGTTAATGCCATTCACATCCGTGGAAGGGGCCGAAATGGACAAGCGAATCATGACCACCACCGCGACTAGTCCGACTGACCGCGCCGGCGACCGCGACCGGGAAAAGACGGCCGCACGCCTGGGCCAAGCGCTCGCGCAGGGCTACCTGGAGCTGGGCGAGTACGAGCAACGGGTGCAGGCGGTGTTCCAAACGCATACCGCCAGGGAGTTGAAGGAACTCCTCGCCGATCTGCCGCTCGATCGCATCCGGCGTGCGGATCCTCGCCGCCGCGCCGCCCGCATCGCCGCGGCTCGCCTCGGGGTGCGCATTCACCTCGGTGCGTACGTCACGATGGCCATCGTCGTGCTCACAGTCTGGGCCGCGGTCGCCATGACGACCGACGCCTCTTACTTCTGGCCGATATGGCCCATCCTCGGTGGAGCAATCGGCCTTATCAGCCACGCCTTGGCGGTCCGTCCGGCCGTGAAAACCATTACCAACTAATAGTTTTGGAGGAAATAGCGATGTCGAAACAGCAAACAGGCTGGGCCGTGGTAACCGGCGCCAGCTCCGGGCTGGGAGCAATCTTCGCCGACCAGCTGGCGCAGCGGGGGCTGTCGTTGGTGCTGACCGGCCGGGATCAGGCTCGGCTCACGGCGGTGGCGCAGCGGGTTGGCCGGACTACCCCGAATGTTGAGGTCGAACTGGTCGTCGGCGACCTTGGCACCGACGCCGGCGTGGATGCCCTGGTAGCCCATCTGGACGGGCGGGTGATCGACGTGCTGGTCAACAATGCCGGGTTCGGCACTTACGGCCCGTTCTCGGAGCTCGATGCCGGTCGTGAGCGTGAGCTGGTCGCGGTCAACGTTGATGCGCTGGTGCGCCTCACTCACGCGGTGCTGCCGGGAATGCTGGCCCGCGGTCGCGGTGGCGTTCTGAATGTCGCCTCTACCATCGCGTTTCAGCCCGGCCCCTATCAAGCCACCTACGGCGCCTCAAAGGCGTTCGTGCTGTCGCTCAGCCAAGCCTTATGGGCAGAGACCCGCGGCTCGGGGGTCACCGTAACGGCGTTGTGCCCAGGGCCTACCCGCACCGGTTTCGTCGATGCGCTGGGATCGGATGTCTCACACACCGCGATCTATCGACGCCTTGCCGCACCCGAACCTGTCGTGGCCGCCGGGCTGCGCGCCTTGGACCGGGGCCATGCCGTCGTCGTACCCGGGTGGCGCTATCGGGTGATGACCACGGGCGGACGACTGCTACCCGGTTGGCTCTCGGCACTCGTCAGCGGGCGGATGCTGCGGCCCGCCGCGGCGTCGTGAGCGGGTCGCCAGACATGACGGACAAAACGTTCTCGTTTGAGATCAACCGGACCACGAGCGCGCAGGTCGCGACGCTGTTCTGCCTTGAGACCGACGGCGCCCGCTGGTCCGAATGGGCGAAACCACTCATCGTCCAGTCGAGCTGGGAGCAGCGCGGCGATCCGGCGCCCGGCGGCGTCGGCGCCATCCGCAAGGTCGGCATGTGGCCGATGCTCATGCGGGAAAAGATCATCGTCTACAAACAGGATCGCCGCCACGTGTACGCGCAGATTGGGCCACCCCTTCCCGCCATGGACTACCGCGCCGAGGTGCTCTTAACCCCCAATGCAGCGGGTGGGACCAATCTGCGCTGGACAAGCACATTCACCGAGGGGCTGCCCGGCACGGGCCCGGTGATGCTCATTTTCCTGCGCGGCGTGGTCTGGTTCCTGTCCCGACGTCTCGTTAAAGCCGCCGAACGCCACTGATCAACGGCCGCGCACCGACGCAGATGATGGGACTAATGGTGGCTGCGATGAGGACGATCGGCCCTACGCACGGCAGCAGGATCGAAAAAGACTCTGTAGAGGAAGGAGTCCGCCGATAATGACTCTGATGATCCCTACCAGAGCGTGGACGGGTTTCCTAATCGAAGGAGTGGGAAGGACATGGCCGAAGGCGATCTAACGGTGGTTCAGCACCGAAGCGGAGTACCGGTCTCGACGCTGCCACAGGCTTTTCAGGAAACTGCGGCTTTACAGCCGGACTCGGTGGCCATCCGGACGGTCGGCAACGAGACGGTCCTCACCTGGCGGGAGTACGCCGATCGAGTGCGGAAGATCGCCGCCGGACTGGCGGCGCTGGGCGTCGAACGCGGTCACACGGTCGGCCTCATGCTGCGCAATCGGCCGGAGTTCCATTTGGCGGACGCCGGCGCCATGCATCTCGGCGCGGTCCCGTTCTCGATTTACAACACCTCGGCGCCGGACCAGATCCGGTACTTGTTCACTAATGCCGAGAACAAGATCGTATTCACCGAAATGGACTTTCTGCCCGCTGTCAGGGAGGCCGGGACCGACCTCGCCCACGTGATCGTTGTCGACGCCGACGTCAACCTCGACGGCTGCCTGACCCTCGAAGACCTCGAAGATTTGGGAAGCAAGACCGATTTCGATTTCGATTCGGCGTGGCGCGCAGTTCGGCCAGACGATATCGCGACGCTGATCTACACCTCAGGAACCACCGGCCCGCCCAAAGGCGTCGAGCTTACCCACGCCAATGTGATCGCCGAGTTCTCGGCCGTCGTCGACCTCATCGACATGCAGCCAACCGATCGGATCACCTCATACTTGCCACATGCGCACATCGCCGACCGGGTAACCGCGCAATACGCCAACATGGTCTTGGGAGTACAGGTGACCGATGTCGCCGACCCCAGGGCGATCGCGGAGGCGCTGCCAGATGCTCGCCCCACGGTGTGGCTAGGGGTGCCCCGAGTGTGGCACAAAATCAGAGCCGGCATCGAAACGAAGCTTGGCACCGAGGCAACCGGCATCAAGCGGCGGTTGGCGCTGTGGGCCATCGACACCGGTGTCCGCGCCGCCCGCCAGACATTGGCCGGCAACGCCCTGTCCACGTCACTTGCCATCCGCCACAGGATCGCCGACCGCCTGGTGCTGGCCAAGGTGCGCGACGCCCTCGGCCTGGACCAGTTGCGCTGGGCCGTAACCGCCGCCGCACCGATACCGGTCGGAACGCTCGAATTCTTCTGGGGTCTGGGCATTCCCATCTACGAAGTGTGGGGGCTGTCGGAGAACGCCGGTGGCGCGACATCCAACCGGCCCGGCGCGAACAAGGTCGGTTCGGTTGGCAAGGCGCTGCGCGGAGTCGAGATCGCGGTGGCCGACGACGGCGAACTGCTGATCCGTGGGCCGATCGTGATGCGGGGCTACCGGCATCAGCCGGAGAAGACCGCCGAAGCGATCGACGCCGACGGCTGGTTGCATTCCGGTGACATCGGCACCATCGACGCAGACGGTTTCGTCACGATCGTCGACCGCAAGAAAGAGTTGCTCGTCAACGAAGCTGGAAAGAATCTCTCACCCACCAACATCGAAATGGCGATCCAGGCCGCGTCCGAGGTGATCGAACAGGTAGTGGCGTTCGGTGATGCACGACCGTACGTGACGGCGCTCATCGTCCTCGACCCTGAAGCCGCCGCCGCGCAGGCCGCCGCGCTCGGCATGGCCGACCCGTCGGCGGCCGCCTTCGCCCAACGTCACGAGGCCAGGGAAATGCTTACCGCCGCTGTCCTCGAGGGAAACTCCAAACTTTCCCGCGTCGAGCAGATCAAGCGATTCCTCATCGTCGGCACCCCGTGGGAGCCAGGCGGAGACGAGCTCACCCCAACGATGAAGCTCAAACGCAGGCCGATCGCCGAGAAGTATGCCGCGGAGATCGACAAGCTCTACGCCGCGACGCCCGGGCCGGACGTCATCAACTTGTCTGACTGACCGCCCGTCGAAGGCCAACTCCTAGCACCGCTATGACTTGGGACGCACGCCGAAGATGACCCCCTCGGCTTCGAGTTGTTCGCGTAGCGCCGCGGGCAGTTTGCCGATTTCGGAGCAGTTACGGAGAAAGCCAAACACGCCCCAGACCGTAGCCTCAGGTGTAGCCGGCGCGCAGTCGTTTGCCAGAGAGGTTTACTGCACCGTCACGTTGGCTGTGTATGTGCACGCCGGTTTGGTGTCCTTGCCCACGAAGCTGGTGTACGACGTGGTGATCGTCGTCGTCCCTGGTTTCAGAGCCGTGAACGTCCAAACCTCGGTGCCAGGCGCTCCCAATGCGTCAGAAGTCGGTTGCACAAACTCGTGACTGATTTGCTTGATGATCGCCGCATCGCCGATCTTCGTGTCAGGCGTCCACCGGTACGGGGTGGTGTAATTCGAACCCAACTTCACTATTAGCGTGTTGCCGACGGCCAGGGTGATGTTCTGAGTGATGACGCTTTGCTTCAGCACGTCATCCATGGGGACCTGCAGAGTTTTGGTCGGCGGTGGGTTCCTGGACTCGAAGTGACAGCCCACCAAGATCGATGAAACGAGCATCGCAACGGTCACCAAAAGCCTGATCTTCACGACAGTCATCTCTTCCATTATGGCTCGGCGCCTAAAATCCAGGTCGGCGTCCGGACCGGAGATGAGCGCCGACGATGTTCGCTGCCGCTGTGCTAGGCGAAACTGGCGGATCGCGGCGGTGTGCGGTGAGCGGTCATGTAATTCGGTGTACCCAGCGTTGCCGCGGCAACCCTGTGGTCAGTGATGACGGCAACTGAGTTCGTCGTCACAGTGCTGCTGCCGGAGCCGGCGCCGTTTCGGTCCCGCCTTGGCTGAGGGTTTTCCGTTGCGCCATTACATGTCTGTGACGTGTTTCGGCCCGTCCAACCCTTGACCCTCAGGTACGAGAGGATGGGCTGGTGTTTGGGCTTGTCGTCATCGTTGCGCTCGTGTCCACCGTCATCGTGGGGACGGTCATCGGCCGGCGCTATAGCGTGGGTCCCCCAGTGCTGCTCATCTTGCTCGGCGCATTGCTGGGTCTGATCCCCGACTTCGGTCACGTTCGGATCAATGGCGAGATCGTGCTGCTGCTGTTCCTGCCGGCAATCCTCTACTGGGAGAGCCTCAACATAAGCTTTCGCGAGATCCGCAAGAACCTGCGCATCATCGTTTTCCTCAGTGTCGCCCTCGTGATTGCCACCGCGGTCGCGGTGTCGTGGACGGCGCGCGCGCTGGGTATGGAACCGCACGCGGCGGCGGTCTTAGGTGCTGTGCTCTCCCCCACCGACGCCGCCGCGGTGGCCGGCTTGGCGAAACGGTTGCCGCGCCGGTCCCTCACCGTGCTGCGCGCCGAAAGCATCATCAACGACGGCACCGCGCTGGTTCTGTTCGCCGTGACCGTCCACGTCGCAATTGGCGGGGCCGCGATCACCCCGGCCGACTTGGTTGGTCGGTTCATCGGCTCCTACCTCGGCGGAATCGCCGCCGGACTGCTGGTCGGCGGAGCGGTAACGCTGCTGCGCAAACGAATCGACGCGCCCCAAGAGGAAGGAGCCTTGAGCCTGCTGACGCCGTTCGCGGCCTTCTTACTAGCCCAAACGATGGACTGCAGCGGAGTGGTCGCGGTCATGGTGTCGGCTCTCGTGCTCGCCTACTCCGGGCCGGTGGTGATCCGGGCTCGATCCCGCCTGCAGTCCTATGCGTTCTGGGACATTGCGACGTTCCTGATCAACGGCTCGTTGTGGGTGTTCGTCGGAGTCCAGATCCCGGGCGCGCTGCGACGGTATAGCCAACGTCGACGGCGGAGTTCGCCATGCCTTATTCATCGCTCTCGCCGTCACCGGTGTCGTGATCGCGTCTCGGATTTTCTGGGGCGAAATCACCACGGTGTTGCTTCGCCTCATTGACCGCCGCGAGGTGCAGCGCGCCCGTCGCGTCAGCTGGCGTCAGCGCTTCGTCACCGCCTGGGCGGGATTTCGGGGCGCCGTGTCGCTTGCCGCAGCGCTGGCCGTCCCCGCGACAACGCTCAGCGGCGCGCCATTCCCAGACCGCAGCCTGCTCATCTTCATCGTGACCGTCGTCATTCTGGTGACGGTCCTGGTGCAGGGCAGCACGCTGCCCGCCGTGGTTCGCTGGGCGCAGATACCCGACGATGTCTCCCACGACGAGGAACTGCAACTGGCCCGTACTCGCGGTGTTCAAGCCGCTCTCGACGCTTTGCCAGTGGTCGCCAACGACGTCGGTCTCAGCGAGGAGCTACTGCGGCGCCTGCAAAAGGAGTACGAAGAGAAGGCCGCGCTGGTCCTGGCCACCGAAGACGGTTCCACGAACAGCAAACTGGCCGAGCGCAAGGATCAGCTCCGGCAGGTGCGCCTTCGCGTCCTGGAACACAAGCGCCGGGAAATCACCGCGCTTCGAAACCAAAATCTCATCGACGACATCGTGCTGCGTGAGTTGCAAACCGCGATGGACCTCGAGGAAGTGCAACTGCTCGACCCTGCCGACAGCGAATAACGGCCTCGTCGGTCGTCGACCGTACAGTCGGCTCCATGTTGCAGACGGTCGCGATCCGCGGGTACCGCTCGCTGCGCGAGGTGATCCTGCCGCTGGGCCGGCTGTCGGTCATCACCGGGGCTAACGGCGCCGGAAAGTCGTCGCTGTACCGCGCATTGCGGCTGCTGGCCGATTGCGGCCGCAGCGAGGTGATCGCCTCGCTTGCCCGTGAGGGCGGGCTGCAATCCGTGCTGTGGGCCGGGCCCGAGCAGTTAGGTGCGGCCTGCCGGACCGGGAAGGCCGAGGGGACGGGTGACCCGGTCTCGCAAAATTGCCCGACAGGCAATATTGCCTACCGGGCAATTTTCCAGTATGTTCGTCGCTATGACAGGACTGCGCGAGCGCAAGAAGGCCGACACCAGGCGTGCGCTCAGTGATGCCGCGTTGCATCTGGCTTTCGAGCGCGGGCTGGACAACGTGACGCGCGAAGACGTCGCCAACCTGGCAGGCGTCTCCCTGCGCACTTTCAACAACTACTTCACCGGCAAATACGAAGCACTGGCCTACCGACAAGCAGAACGCGTGCGTCGCAGCATCGCCGTGCTACGGCAGCGCCCTGCCGACGAGCCGCTGTGGACGGCGATCACGCATGCCGTGCTGGAACCCTTGGAGGCCGATTTCGGCGATGTGTACGGTGACGAGAACCGGGTGCCGAGCCGCCAGGAGCTTGTCGAGGTCCGAAAGCTGGTCATGCACCCGCAGGTCCGAAACTCTGTGCCGCAGAACCTGTTCGACGAGTTGCTCCAAGTAATCGCCGAACGAACCGGCACCGACCCGGACCGCGACCTGTACCCGCGACTGGTAATGGCCGTTGTGCGCGCCGTCGGCGACGCGGCGGCGGACGCCTACGTGCGGGCCGATCCACCGGTGGCGATCACCGCACTGATCCGCTCGGGCTTCGCCGCCGTCAGCGCGGGGCTGCCCGAACCTTCCAGAAAGAGGGCACACCATGACTGACGAACAAGCCGATGTCGTCATTGCCGGCGCCGGACCCAACGGGCTGCTGCTGGCCTGCGAGCTCGCATTGGCTGGCGTCAGGCCGGTCGTGCTGGACACCTTGCCTGGGCCCAGCTCCGAGCCGAAGGCCAACGGCCTTGTCGGACAAGTGGTTCGAATGCTCGACATGCGTGGCCTGTATCAGGCCTTCACCGGCGACGACGAGCCACCCCAACCCAGCTACGGATGGATGTTTGCGGCCATGCCGCTGAACTTCCTCGGCGTGCCCGACAATCCGATGTACGCGATGCTCATGCCCCAGCCCCGGCTGGTGCGGCTGCTGGAAAAGCGCGCGCGCGACCTCGGGGTGGACCTGCGCTGGGGTCACGAACTCGTCGGCATGCAGCCGGAAACGGAATCCGTTGCGCTGACGGTATCGTCGCCGGAGCGCGAGTACGCCATCGCCGCCGGGTACGTCGTCGGCGCCGACGGCGGACACAGCCTGGTCCGAAAGACACTGGGCATCGACTTCCCCGGCACCACTTCGCCGGTGGTCAGCCGACTCGCCCATGTGCACATCCCCGACCAGTTCCGCCGGCCCGACAGCAGCATAGAGATTCCGGGGTTCGGCCGGCTTCCCTTCGGGCACAGCCGCTTTGACTGCGGCGGAATGATCTACGCCGAGTTCGAGCCGGGCCGGTCGATGCTCGGCACCATCGAACTCAGCCCTCCAGTCGCGGAAGTTCCGATGAGTCTGGCCGAACTGCGTGAGAGCACACGCCGCGTGCTGGGTGTCGACATCCCGTTCGAGGAGCCGAAAGGCCCAGGGCCACATGCCCTTCGCCGGATCAATGGGCAGAACACCCGCCACGCGGAGCGCTACCGCGACGGTCGAGTCCTGCTGCTCGGCGATGCCGCGCACGTGCACAGTCCGCTGGGCGGTCCCGGCCTGAACCTGGGCTTGCAAGACACCATGAACCTCGGCTGGAAGTTGGCAGCCCAGATCAACGGCACGGCGCCCGCCGGATTGCTCGACACCTACCAGTCCGAGCGCTACCCGGTGGGCCAGCGCGTCATGATGCAGTCACTGGCGCAGACCGCCCTCATGGCGCCGGGCCCCGAAGTCACGGCGTTGCGAACCCTGTTGGGCGAGCTCTTCACCATCCCGGATGTGCAAAAGCACATGGCCGCACTGCTGGCCGGCTCCGACGTGACCTACGACGTGGGTGACGACCACCCGCTGTCGGGCCGGCTCGTGCCCGACCTGACTCTCGAGG
The DNA here is from genome assembly GCA_963730415.1 of uncultured Actinomycetota bacterium. GTDB lineage: Bacteria > Actinomycetota > Actinomycetes > Mycobacteriales > Mycobacteriaceae > Mycobacterium. Next base: position 865,801 of record CAVSSC010000043.1, read on the forward strand.
ACGGCCGACGGTTGTCCGAACTGCTCCACGACGCGCGCCCGGTCTTGCTCGACCTCGACGGCAGCGTCGCGGCAGCAGTGCACGGCTGGGCCGATCGTGTCGATACCGTCAGCGCCAGCGTCGCCGAGCGGCCCGCCGCAGCGATGCTGATCCGGCCCGACGGCTATGTCGCTTGGGCAACAGACACATTCGGGCCAGCGGAGGAGGCAGGCCTGCAGGCCGCGCTACAGCGCTGGTTCGGGCCAGAGTCGAGCGGAAAGCAGCGCTAGCGTCCAGACTGGGCTACATGAAGTCCACGAACCCGGGTGCGCCCGTGCGCAGCGCGCAAAAGGTCGTCGACGTGTTGTCGGCGCAGGGCGTCGAGTACATCTTCGGCGTGCCCGGCGCAAAGATCGACGCCGTCTACGACGCCCTGGTCGACTCCGGCCCGCAGCTGGTGGTGTGCCGACACGAACAAAACGCGGCGTTCATGGCGGGGGCGATCGGTCGCCTCACCGGTACCCCGGGTGTCGTGCTGGTGACGTCCGGCCCCGGCACCGCCAATCTGGCCACCGGTCTACTGACCGCCAACACCGAACAAGACCCGGTGGTCGCGCTGTGTGGCGCAGTCCGCCGCGAGGACCGGCTCAAGCGCACCCATCAGTCGATGGACGCCGCCGCGCTGCTCAAGACGGTCACCAAGTTCACCGGCGAAATCAACGACCCCGACAACGCGGCCGAGACCACCGTCGGTGCGTTTCGCGCCGCGCTCAGCGAGCCGCGCGGAGCGGCCGCTGTCGTGCTGCCCGCCGACGTCTTGGCCGCGCCCACCACGGCGGGTATCACGGCCCGGCTGCCGATCCCCCCGTTGGCGGCGGCGCCGACGGCCGCAATCAGTGAGGCACGTGAGCTGATACGCGCCGCGCACCGCCCGGCGCTGCTGGTCGGTAGCCGCGGCGCCGACCCGGACAGCTGCCTGGCGTTGCGCGCCCTGATCGCCACAACCGCGCTGCCCGTTGTGGAAACCTTTCAGGCCGCCGGGGTGGTGTCCCGGTCGCTGGAGGACCACTTCTTGGGCCGGGTGGGCCTCTTCCGCAACCAGCCCGGCGATGCCATCGTCGCCCAGGCCGACGTCTTGATCGCCATCGGATACGACGCCGTCGAATACGACCCGGCGCTGTGGAACAGCGACGTCGGGCGCACCGTCATCCACATTGACTCCGTTCCCGCCGACATCGACAACAACTATCAGCCGACCCTTGAACTACTCGGCAACGTCGCGGCCACGCTGGCAGCCTTGACCGACAACCTGGCTGGCCTCACCCTTACAACCGACTATCAGACCGAGATCACCAAGCAGCGAAAAGCGCTGGCCGACATAGACACCGCCGCAGGCAATCACACACCGGATGGCCCCGGACTCAACCCCGTCGCAGTCGTGCTACGCCTACGGGAGGAACTCGGCGACGACGCGACCATCACCTGTGACATCGGCTCGGTCTACATTTACATCGCCCGCCATTTCCGCGTCTATGAGCCTCGGCGGCTGCTGTTTTCCAATGGACAACAGACCCTGGGAGTAGCGCTACCGTGGGCGATGGCCGCCTGCCTGGTGCGACCCGGTACCCCAGTGGTGTCCGTCTCTGGAGACGGCGGATTCCTGTACTCCGCCCAAGAACTCGAGACCGCGACCCGTCTGGGCTTGACGTTCACCCACATCATCTTGCGCGACAATAGCTACGACATGGTGGGTTTCCAGGAAGTGCTCAAGTACGGACGCAAATCCGGCGTGCAACTCGGCGACTACGACATCGTCTCCTACGCAGCAGCTTTCGGCGCCCGCGGTTACCGGGTGAAGACGTTAGACGACTTCACTGCCACCTTGCGCCAGGCGCTGGCCGAGGAAGGGCCCTCCCTGATCGATGTTCCGGTGGACTATAGCCACAACGTCGACCTGGCCGCAGAACTACACAACGACTCCTTCGAATAAGCACCATGGACCAGCATTCAGGCGCGTACGAACGCTTCCGCCATTGGGCCGCAACCCTTCTCACACATCAACGAGCCGCAGCCGGCGATCACGCCGAGGCGTATCAGTTCTCGACGATCAGCGCTCTGCTCGAGGGCGTCTACGACGGCGACGTCACCGTCGCCGACCTCCTGCGTCACGGCGACTTCGGATTGGGCACCTTCAACCACCTCGATGGCGAGATGGTCATCCTCGACGGTGTTTGCTACCGGTTACGCGCGGACGGAACCGCCAGCCGGGCGGCACCGACCGATCGCACCCCCTTCGCGGCGGTCACCAGATTTCACAGCGACTTCGAGATCCCGATCCAAACCCGCACCGACCGGGCGGAATTAATCGGCGCGATCGACCGTCAGATCAAAAGCGCCAACCTGATTTACGCCATCCGGATCATCGGGCAATTCTCCGAACTGCACTCCCGCACGGTGATGGCGCAGAAACCGCCCTATCCGCCATTGACACAGGCGACCGAAGAGCAGGCCGAAACCGTATTCACCGACGTGTCGGGCACAGTGGTCGGGTTCCGAACACCCGACTTCGAACAAGGCATCTCCGTCGCCGGCTACCACCTGCACTTCCTCAACAGTGACCGCACCGGCGGGGGCCATGTGCTCGATTTCAGTCTCGAGCACGGAGAGGTCGCGGTCAGCGAAGCGTCACAGTTGCATCTGAGCCTGCCCACGTCCGGTGGGTTTCTCGGTGCTCAGCTATCTGGCACCGACCTCGCCGAACGGATCAGCAAAGCCGAAGGCCCCAAAGGCGACTAACCCCGCCGAAATCCAAGGTGGCCGACCGGCGGCGACTATTGTCACCATCCAATTTCTTTGCGACACAGGGAGTCGAAGAACTCCGAACATTCTTTGAGACAAAGCCCAGAAGACCGCCAGGGCCGCAATCGCCTACGCAAGCGACGTAATGCTCAGCATGGGCGAATTCGATGTCGATTTTTCCGTGTGGGCTCGGGGATTGCATGGTCGCGTGAGGACTCGTTCGTGGGCCCATCCAAGGGTTCTGTCATGACTCACTCCTGAGTCGGCCAGGCGAAGACGGCCAATAACCGGGGTAATGGCCAGTCATGCGACCGCTAATTATGGTGCATGCCCGGGTATAGCGCGGGCGAAATTCATGGACTGTTCAGGCACGCGTTGGTTCAACATTGTTGAGTGCACACGCGCACCGCGTGTTCTCGCGGTATGCGTGTTGTACAGGTCGCCAATTTCTACGGCCCTCGCTCCGGCGGCCTTCGCACAGCGGTAGACCGGCTGGGCGCGGAATATTGCGCCGGCGGACACGAGGTATTTTTGATCGTTCCCGGTCAGCGTGCCGAGCACAGCCGTTTGCACACCGGTGTGGTGCGAATAACCCTGCCCGCCAGGTTGATTCCCTTCACCGGCGGCTACCGCGCGGTGATGCCGGGACCCGTCAAGGCGCTGCTGGAGGCTTTGGAACCTGATGCCTTGGAGGTCTCGGACCGGCTCACATTGAGGTCACTGGGCCGGTGGGGCCGCGACCGCGGCGCCACGACGGTGATGATCTCCCATGAGCGTCTGGATCGGCTTGTGGGCCAAGTACTTCCGCGTCGGGCTGCGCAGAAGTTCGCCGACTTGGCCAACGCGCGCACCGCCGCAGATTACGACACGGTGGTGTGCACCACCGGCTTCGCGCGCGAGGAATTCGACCGGATCGGCGCCACGAACACCGTGACCGTCCCACTGGGTGTGGATCTGCAGACCTTCCACCCGCGCCGACACTCCTATCTGGTGCGGCGGCGCTGGGCCGCACCGACACAAATGCTGCTGGTCCATTGCGGCCGGCTGTCAGTAGAAAAGCGCGTCGACCGCAGCATCGACGCACTCGGCGCGTTGTGCCATGCGGGCGTCGATGCCAGACTCGTCGTCGTGGGCGAGGGTCCGTTGCGGGCCAGGCTGGAGCGTCAGGCCGCCCGGCTACCAATCGACTTCACCGGTTTCATCTCTGATCGGCACACCGTGGCTCGGCTGCTGGCCTCGGCCGATGTGACGCTGGCACCGGGCCCGCATGAGACATTCGGACTGGCCGCGCTGGAGTCGCTGGCGTGCGGAACACCGGCCGTGGTGTCGCGCACGTCGGCGCTGACGGAAATCATCACCCCAGACAGCGGCGCTTCGGCCGACAACGACCCGGCCGCCATCGCCAGAGCGGTCAGCGCCATCGTCAGCCGACCCGAACACCACCGCCGCAGCTCAGCGAGACGCCGCGCCGAGGACTTCACCTGGCACCGGGCGGCAACCGGCATGCTGGCATCGCTGGGGGCGCCGGCACTGGGCGAGCCGCGCGGCGACTCCGAACACACCGCATAGCAGCACAGACCCTGGCCAAACCAGAATGCAGCGGCGATACACCGCGCTCGTCGACGTTTTCAATCGTCTCAGTCAGTAAGCCCGCCGCTCGCGCACGGCTTTTCCATTCGCGCGCTTTGTCAGGAAACCGACAAATTCGATGCAGTCTGTCGTAGATCCGAGGGGTTACGGCCCCCAAATGAACAGGTCTTCCATCCCGTTGTTCATCGTCACAGTAGTCGGCGCCGGACCTGTGACGTCGAAGTGGATTTTACCGGTCGCTTGCGCACCTTCGGGAATGGTCGCCCCGCTAATGTTCGTCGGGCTAGTGACGTACCACAGAACACGATAGGCGGCTTGGTTGGGGGCTACCGCATTGAACTGCGAAATGGCTGGGGTGACACTGCCCCGGATTGCCCTGACGGTAGCGGTGGCTTCCCACAGCTTGCCGGTCACGGTGTAGCCGGGCGTCACGTCGGTGCTGGGCTTAAGGTCGCTGACCGTCCAGGCAAGGGCAACCTGGCCGACGCTGTCGGTCATCGTCAGCTCGCTACCAAGTTTGCCAACAATGGGATAAGCGGCCGACGCAGTCGGTGGGCTGCTGACACCGATCATTACCATCACTACGGCTGATACCGTCATGATCATCGTGGTGATCTTCACTGGTATTCCTCCTCGTTTGAGTGACGAAACCATTCGCCGCCAATCGGCGCCGGAGGATTAATGGTGTCTGCTACCGTCTCTTCCCGCTAGAGCCATTCGACCCAATTGTTGTGGGACCTACGTCAACCAAATGGTCACCCTCAGCATCTGCGGTCCCCTTGAATTTGTAAAGCCACCGAGCTCACCCACCTGCATTCGCCGCCCACGGTTGAAATGGAAATTGGTCGCGTTATCACGCGGTGGCATCAATAGGTTCGTGGCAGTGCCGCGACCATCGCTTCGACCTGTGCGCGCGTGAGTGTGGTGATGCTTCCGTCGGGTAGTCCGAGGATGCGGTCGATGGCGAGCCCGTGAAGTCTGAATCTTGTTGTCAGCCGGTCGATCGCCCGCTCTCGGGCGGACTCGTCACCCGCCTGCAATACATCCACGATCTTCGAATTCGTGCGTGCGGCAAGGCCATAAATCATGTCAGCGACACCTTCGGGGTCGAACGTGTCGAAGACGCCGTCCGCGACCCCTTCCGCTATCAGCCGCGTCAGCAAAGGCTGGAATAGCGCTTCCTCGACAGCGAGGATTCGTCCGTATAGATGGGCGTTGTCCGGGCGCAGCAACGACGCCATCGCGGCCAACTGCTCCGGCCCACCCATCTTCATGTTGACGTCAAAACCGGCCTGCTAACAACGCATTGAGCCGAGCCAGCGCGTCACCACCGCATCCAGCGACGGCATCCTCGACACCGGCGAACGCTTCGCGCGCGCTGCGCTCGGCCAAGGCCGCTACCAGCGCATCTTTGGACGGAAACCAGTGGTAGAACGCCCCTTTGGAGACTCCGGCGTCGGCGATCAGATCGTTCAGGCTGACATTGTCATATCCGCGCCGCAGAAATAACTCGGCCGCCCGATCAAGCAGCTCCGCTCGGCGGATGTCGGGATGCTTAACTACCCGTGGCACCCGGGCGATCCTGGGTTGCACCCGCCACAGCTTTAGGCGTGCCGGGTTCGGGCTTCCAGCCCACGTACGTCAGGTACAGCCCGGCCGAGGCGAGGCAGATGAATACCACCCATATCACCGCGGACGCACCCGAGCTGTAGACGGCGTTGCCGGCCGCATCGTAGGCCTGGGGAACGGTCAACAGCAGCACCCCACGTATCGCGAAAAACCAGCCCACGACAGACACAATGATCGCCGCGGGACTGCGCCAGTACTGGTGAAACGCGATGATGAAAAGGCCGCCCATCAAAAGAATGGCGCCGTAGAGCCACGGCCACATGGGATTGGCCTTGAACTCGGTAAACAGTGTCTGCATGTATGAGCCGCGTACCGCAACCGTGGTGGGCACGATTGTGAGAAACGGACCCATCACGCGGGCGAACATGCGTGTCCGGATCTGCGACTGCTCTGGTCTTTTCATGCTCTACCTCCATCGTCGCCACCGATCGTAACCGACCGATGGTCGGTATACCAGACCAGCAGTCTATAACCGACCGCGCAGCTAGGCTCGTGCGAGACGATGAGGAGCAGAACCAGTGGATTCACGCGATCAGGTATTGATCACCGCCACCGAGCTGGCAGCCCTCATCCAGGCCGGCGATCCGGTGACCGTCCTGGACGTGCGTTGGCGAGTCGATGACCCCGATGGGCGGGTGGCCTACCTGCAGGGCCACCTTCCCGGCGCGGTGTATGTGTCACTCGAGGATGAACTCAGCGATCACGCGATCTTTGGCCGCGGCCGTCACCCGCTGCCGTCGGGACGCAACCTGGAGGCCGCCGCGCGTAAATGGGGAATCCGGCAGGATGCGTTGGTCGTGGTGTACGACGACTGGAATCGAGCCGGTTCCGCACGAGCATGGTGGGTGCTGACCGCGGCTGGGCTTGAGAATGTACGCATTCTGGACGGCGGCTTGTCTGCGTGGCGGTCAGCCGGACGCAGTCTCGAGACCGGCCCGGTCAATCCCCTGCTCGGGAATGTGACTGTGCCGCATGATGATTTGTATGCGGGAAGCCAACCCACGTTTACGGCGGAGCAAGCTGGCGCAGGCACCGTGACGCTGCTCGATGCACGCGCACCGGAGCGCTTCCGCGGCGACGTCGAACCCCTCGACCCCGTCGCCGGTCACATCCCCGGCGCAAAGAACCTTCCAAGCGGCGCGGTGCTGGCGGCCGACGGCACATTTCTCGGCGATTACGCTCTCTCCCAACTGTTGTCCGACCACGGCATCGATCGCGACAACAGTGTGGGCGTCTACTGCGGCTCGGGTGTCACCGCCACCGTCACGATCGCGGCGCTCGCTGCCATGGGCCGTGCAGCGGCGTTGTATCCAGGGTCATGGTCTGAGTGGAGTTCGGATCCGGCCCGCGCCGTCGGTCGCGGCCCCCAATAGCCGAGCCAAACGCCGTCGGCCAAATCGGCGAGATCACTAACCACCCGGGGAGCCAGAATGGTGCTGCGGGCAGTATTCCGCGGTGGCCGCGCCGACGAAAAACTCGGCTTGCGCCTCGCTCACTTGGTGATCCGTCAGTTGTTTCACCTCATCGGTCTGGGTCATGCCTGAATCGAGATCTTGGCACATCACACGCGCCATGTTCCCGGTTTGGGTCGCCGTACCCAGGTGGATGCCGTGCGCCGCCAGGTAGTTAGCGAAATCGGTGTCCTTACCGTCGGCGTGCGCGACGCTAAGGGGCACCAGCAGGACAGCCAGTAGCACGCCGAACACGCATGCGGATATCTTGCGTGTCAATTCGCTGATCACTCGCATAGCTTCACACCACACTCGAATCAACACGAGGGTCCGAAGTAACACGTCGAGGGGCCGAAGTGCACGTTAATTTCCTGAGAGCGTTCGGTAACCAAAAACCCAACAATCGGTGGCCAATTACCCACAGACTGTGCTTGGACGAAACCGACGGCCGACTTCGACGTAGAAGCTAGTCTCAGCGGCGTTGTAGCTAACCCGCGGAGCCCGATGGCTCTCGACAGCTGCCAAAGGAGTCAGGCTGATGCTCGAAGTGATCGACAAAGGGCCTTGCCGCGAGTCTCGTAAACCGCCCTTGCTCTTCGTCCACGGCGCCTGGCATGGCGCCTGGTGCTGGGACGAGCAATTCCTGGACTTCTTCGCGGACCAGGGCTATCGATCGCTGGCAGTAAGCCTTCGCGGCCACGGAAAGAGCCCCGCACCAAAGCCCATGCAGTTCTGTTCGATCGCGGACTTCGTTGACGATGTCGACTCCGTCGCCCAGAGCCTGCCCCAACGACCGGTGCTGGTCGGCCACTCGATGGGCGGCTTCGTGGTGCAAAAGTACCTGGAGTCACATGAAGCTTCTGCCGCCGTGCTGCTCGCCTCCGTACCTCCGCGGGGAATCGGCGGATTCCTGCTGCGCAGGTTCAAGAGGCACCCCTGGTTGACCGCAGCGCACCTGGCGATCACCAAGTCATTGGGCAGTGTTGGTGGTACGCCCGAATTGGCCCGCGAAACCTTCTTCTGCGAGTTGACACCCGACGCCGACGTCGTGCACTGCGCCGCGCAACTTGGCGAAGAGTATCTGGGAAAACATGTGCTCGACATGTTGTGGCTCAACCTGCCCCGGCCGAACCTCGTCACCGCACCGCTTTTGGTCTTGGGGGCCGAACATGACACTTGTTTCACGCAGCGGGAAGCCCGTGCGACCGCGGCCGCATATCACACCGAAGCAGAAATCTTTGCCGAAATGGGCCACGACATGATGCTCGAGCCTGGGTGGGCAGCCGTAGCCGAGCGCATCCACGCGTGGCTCCAAACATCTGCTGCGGCAGCGTGATACGAGTCCGCACTAGCTGCGTCGTTCGGTACTGCACGGCAGCCGCTTGATGCCGTGGAAGAACGACGAGCGCAGCCGGTCGGGTGGTCCAGTGACGACCAGGCCGGGCACGTTCGTGTACAGCTCTTCAAGCAGGATGCGCAGTTCGAGACGGGCCAACTGAGCTCCGAGACAGAAGTGCACTCCCCCGCCCCCGAATGCGGCGTGACCGGCATCCGGGCGGGCGACGTCGAACTGGTCGGCCCGCTCGAACACGTCCTCGTCGCGGTTGGCGGACAGGTAGTGCATCAGAACCCAGTCGCCGGCGGGAATCTGTTGCCCGCGGATCTCGACGTCACGGACGACGGTGCGCCGAAAGTGCATCACTGGGGTCGCCCAGCGCAGCAGTTCCTCCACCGCGGGCTTGATCGCCTCGGGGTCGCGGGCGAGCAGTGCTTGTTGGTCGGGGTGTTCGGACAGCGCCAAGATGCCGTGGCTCAGAGTATTGCGGGTGGTTTCGTTGCCGGCGATCGCCAGCAGCAAGAAGAATTCGTTGAGCTGGTCTCGGTTGAGCTTTTCGCCGTCAACCTCGGCGGCCAACAATGCCGACAAAATGTCGTCGGTGAGGCCGTGCTTGCGCCGGTGTGCAACCAGTTCGCCGCAGTAGGCGAACATTTCGGCTGCAGCTTGCCCCAGAGCTTGCGGAGTGGGAGCGTAGTCGGGATCCTCGATGCCCAGGCTTCCAATGGCGTTACTCCATCGGAAAACGTCCATCCGGTCCTCGGGCGGCACCCCAAGCACATCAGCGATCACCTGTAGCGACATCTCCGCGGAAATGTCTGACACGGCGTCGAATTCGCCTTTGGCGGTGATGTTGGCGACGATATCGCGTGCCACCAGTCGCATTCGCGGTTCCAGACGCTGCACATTGCGGACGGTGAAGCCCTGGTTGATCAGCTTGCGGAAGTGAACATGGCGGGGCGGATCAATGCCGGGCAGCATCGCCGAGTTCGGCCCGGCTTCGACCTCCACCAGGGTGTTGCCCTTGCTGCTGGTGAAGGCGTCGGTGTCGCGGCTGACCAGTCGTACGTCGGCGTGCTTGGTCAACAGCCACGCTCTGGGCAACCCGGGTAACTGCACCGGATGCACCGGTGAGGTGGCCCTCAGCCGGGCTCAATGCGTCGTACGGAGCGCCGGTGACAAAGGTGTCGGGGTCCAGCACGGCCGCGGCATCGCGGTCCGCCGCGCTGTCCTGGTTCTCCGGGACCAGGGACCTTACCAACGTGGGCTTTGGAATATTCATCGATCCTCCGCGTAGGTCGTGATCCCGGCAATGATTACGTCGAGTCCCGCCCGAAAACGGTTGGCGGCCTGACGCTTGCTGCGCTGCACGGGGCGCGCCTCCTCCAGGCTTACCGAACCGAGCAGGTAGGTGTACAACACCGAGTGCGACGCTGCTGCAACGGCTTTACTGAGTCCGGCTTCAGCAAGCAGCGAGCGGCTGAGCCTATCGAGTCGACGGGCGGATTCGCCGCCCCCGCTGGTTTGCAGTATGCCCGCGACGCCCGGCACGGCGAGAATCACTTCACGTGCGGCACAGTAGAGTTCGATGAGCCGGGTGTCCCACGGGCCGGTCTTCAGGAACCGGAATTTCGGCCAGCACGGATTCCGCGAGCAGGTCCAGGGCAGCCTGTTTTCCCGGGACGTGGTAGTACACCGAGGGCACCGCGGCGCCGAGTTCGGCGGCCAGCTCCCGCATCGTCACGCCCTGCACGCCGACGCGTCGGGCCAGGTTGTGCAGGGATGCCACCACCTCAGCGCGGTCGAGTTCGCCATAGGGCCGCCGGACCGCGGCCGTCATTGCGACACCTCATTACTCGCAGCGGCCGACGGACCTGAGCCAGATTCGAGCACTGTTAGAATCTACCCGGCATGAATCATTCTGGAAAGATCGCGTCATGACCGGCCGACTTGACGGCAAGGTCGCGATTATCACTGGGGCGAGCACCGGTCTGGGACCCGTGTTGGGTTCGCTGTTCGTCCGGGAAGGCGCCAAGGCGTTGCTGGCCGCGCGACGCGAAGAGCTGGTCCGCGATGCCGCGAATGCGGCCGGTCCGGGTGCCCTCGCGATGCGCGCGGACGTGACCGACGAGAACGACGTCGCAGCCATGGTGGCGCGAGCGGTGGACGAGTTCGGCCATGTCGATATCTTGTGCAACAACGCCGCCGCGCCCGGACAGGACCGCTGGATCTGGGAGCAGACTCTGGACAACTGGAACGCCACGATCGCCATCGACGTCACCGCGGCGATGCTATGCACCCGCGAAGTGCTCAACCAGTCGATGTTGCAGCGCCGCTGCGGCGTCATCCTGAACTTCTCCTCAACGGCGAGCTACTCGGGCATGGTCCGCAAGACCCACTACGTCACCGCCAAGGCATCACTTCGGGCGTTCACCAAGACCGTTGCGCTGGAGGTCGGCCCGTACGGCATCCGATGCAATTGCATAGTGCCCGGAGCCATCGACACCGAGCTGTGGCGTAGATGGGTGCAACGCACCGCCGACGAGCAAGGGGTTGAATTCGCGACCCAGCGCGCAAAGTACCTCAAAGGCGTTGCCTTACAAGATATCTCCTCACCTGACGATGTTGCTAACCTGGCGTTGTTCCTGGCCAGCGACGAAAGCCGAACCATCACAGGCCAATCAATCCCCGTCGATGCCGGAGGATATATGCAGGGATGAGCACCGGTCGCCTGAAACTGTCGGTAGCCACCCCCGTGGTGACGATGTTGCCCCAGACCAGCGGCGACTGGGAGAAACGCGCCTCCATCGAGGACCTGGCACAGATCGCCGAAGCCGCAGACCAACTCGGCTACCACCACCTGACCTGCAGCGAGCACATTGCGCTGCCCGCAGCCGAGCAGAACCGCCGCGGCACCCGCTATTGGGATCCGCTGGCTACCTTCGGCTACCTGGCCGCGCGCACCCTACGAATTCGGTTGGCCACCAACGTGCTGGTGCTCGCATACCACCATCCGCTCGAGATCGCCAAACGCTACGGCACCCTGGACAAAGTCAGCAGCGGCAGGCTCATCCTCGGGGTCGGCGTCGGCAGCCTCAAAGAAGAGTTCGAACTCATCGGCGCACCCTTCGACGATCGCGGACGACGTGGCGACGACGCCCTGCGGGCGCTTCGCGCCTCACTGTCAGTCCCTGAACCCACCTACCACGGCGAGTTTTATACGTTCGGCGGCATGGTCGTCGATCCGTGCGCAGTGCAGGAGCATGTCCCCATCTGGATCGGTGGGCGCACGCTACGATCGCTGCGCCGCGCCGCAACCCTGGCCGACGGCTGGGCCCCCTTCAATGTGAGCCTGCAGCAGGTCCGAGACTGGTTGGGCCGCTTCGAACTTCAGTCTGGATTCGAGGTCGTTCTGCCACCTCCGGCACCACTGGACCCGATCAACGAGCCGGAGCGGACCCGGGACATCCTCGGCGAGGCCGCTGCGCACGGCGCCACCATCGTCAGCGCCATCTTCAACCACACCTCGCTGCAGCATTACCTGGAGAATCTCCAGGCGCTCGCAGAGCTCCATCCGCCCACTGCCGGAGGTGCCCCGTGATGCGGATCAAGGCAGGCATATTCAGCCTCACCGCCGCGGCACCCGCCGACGATGACGGCAGTTATCTGCGTTGGCACCTACTGGATCACATGCCTGAGCAATACCAATTACCGGGCATCGTGTACGGGTTGCGCTGGATCGCTGACGGCGACTACCTCGACCATCGCTTGGCGGCCCACGGACCACTGGGCGAGGTCGGCAACGCGGTGCACTACCTGGTTGGTGACCCTGTTGAAGAAACTTTCGACGACTTCGTCGCGCTCGGCCGCGCGCTACGCGAGAACGGTCGCTTTCCCGTCACGAGACCGTCGCTGCAAGTGGCCGGCCTACGCCTACTGCAGTGGCAATCTTCACCGCACGCGCTTGTTTCCGCTGAGGTGGTGCCGTTTCGGCCGCACCGTGGCATCGTGCTGATCGTCGAAGAATCCAGCGACGGCCGCCCGAACGAATGGCTGCAATGGCTGCACACCGAGCACTATCCGGCACTGCTCGCCACACCGGGCACGGCTGGCGCATGGACATTCGGCTCGAGCACCGGATGGAGCCACCTACCCCGGGGATGGCGAACGGACCACCAGTACATCACCGTCATTTACCTCGACGACGACCCGCTCACCACCACCGACGCCCTGGCCCCCGTCATCGAAGAGCGGTGGCGATCAACCGCCGTGCGGCCCGTATTCGCCGGACCGCTGCGGAGCATGATCAGTTGGGAAGCCTGGCCGTGAACCTTTAGCGATGCAATTTGACTCGTCGCTAGAGAAATGAGATCTTCCGGAAAGAATGGGCCCTATAGTCCTCGTGACGTCCTAGCAAAGGAGGTGAGATGGCGAATCCGGACTGTTGCCACCTCGGACGGCGGATCGTTCTCGCGGCTGCCGGGCTCGGCGTGGTCGTGTTGGGGGCTAGTCTATCGGCCTGTTCCAGCAAGGGGGGCCAGCCGACTTCTGCGCCGAGTTCGAGTCCGGCGTCGGTAAGCACGACCGTCATGATTGATGGGAATAAGCACACGATGATCGGGGGGGTTGACTGCACCAGCTCGGCAGCGCAACCGAATGCGTCGCCCCCGGAATCGGGGGACCTCACCACACGAATCACCGTTCACGACGATTCAGCGTCGGTGTCATTGGCCCTGTCGGACGAAAAACCGCCCACCGTAGATGGATTTGCGATCTCGCTCAACCTAGGGAACGGCCAGTATCAGCTGCCCTATCAGCCGACCAACTCACCAACCCAGGTCCAAGCAACCAAGGAGGGCAAGAGTTACACGGTGACCGGAACGGGCCAAGCGACAACACCCGGTCAAAGCGGTACGCGTCAGGTGACTTTCGGGGTTCACGTAACCTGTCCGTGAACCGTGACGTCTCCCCCTGCACTTTTGTGACGCCTGAGAATCTGTACTGACGGGAGCGGGTGTAGGCCATGGGCCACAGCGTGGTTGTCGAACGGCGTTCACCTCTGAGATGCTGGCAGCTTGGACATCTTCGCGGAGTGGCAAAACGGCGGTACGGAACTTCGTTGGCGGTCGACAACTGCCGCCAACGATGCCAAAGAAGTCGCCGTGTTCAGCCGCCGCTGCGGCACACCCGGGGCGCCTCCGTTGGTGCTGGTGCACGGCTTCCCGACGTCGAGCATCGACTATTTCGCCCTGGCGGGTGAACTGAGCTCCGAGTTCGATATCTACCTGCTCGACTTTCCGGGCTACGGACTCTCCGACAAGCCACCCGAGCCTTATGTGTATTCGCTGTACGACGATGCACGTCTGCTCGTCTATGCGATCACTCAGGTGTGGAAGCTGACCGAATATCGCATGCTCAGCCATGACCGCGGCAGCAGTGTCGGCATGATCGCCCTGGGCATGTTGGCGGCCCAAGACCCGCCGGCCGTACCCGTCGACCTCATCTTGACGAATGCCAACATCTACCTTCCGCTCGCCAACCTCAACGTGTTCCAGACCGCGCTGCTCGACCCCACAACGGGGCGAGCCACCGCGGCAGCGACGACGCCGGAGATGTTGGCAGCCGGTATGGGCGCCGGCACCTTCATGCCACGGCGGACACTGGAAGACCCGGAGATTGCCGCATTGGCAAAGTGTTTCGCCCACAATGACGGAATCCGCGTGCTGCCAGACACTATTCAGTATCTGAACGAGCGCGCCGCGGGCGAAACAAGTTGGCTTGAAGCGCTTTCCAAGAGCCAGGTCAACACCACCGTGGTGTGGGGGCTGCACGACAACATCGCGCCGCTACGCGTCCCCAACCATGTCTGGCAGACGTATCTGAAGAACAAGCCCGGCCGGAACCGCTACTGGGTGGTGCCCGGCGCCGATCATTATCTGCAGTGCGACGCCCCGGGGCAATTAGCCCACATCGTTCGGCTCACGGTCCAGGGTGAGGACATTCCGCTGCAGACCCTCGGCAACCAACCCGACGGCGCGGTGCTGGTGGACCAAAGCGTTTCCTAGCCGCCCCGAGCGTGACGCTGCCGTCACGTTCGTAGACGTGCGGCTGGCGCAGGACCCCATGTCTAGTGTTTGCCCGGATTCTGCGCGATGCCGACAGGTTTTCGGGGAACGCTGCCGGCTTGTTCAGGTTGTTCGGTCGCGCTTCCAAAGTCTCGGCTTGATGGCTTCTCGCCAGATGGTCGCAGGTATGCCCTGCCTTTTGTTCGTAGGGGCGACCACCACCACTTTCTCGTGGTAATCGGTTCGCCCGAGCTGGTCGTTGATCGCGGCGGCCAGGTCGCGTCGCGCGGTTTGGCGACCGCTGACGTGGTCCTTTGCGACCGCGTACGTGGTTGGTGGGTCGATGTTGGCCAAACCGAGTGGGCGCATGATCATCCAGTCCAGCTCACTGACTTGGACGATCGACTCCATTCGCCTCATATCGCCATAAAGCGTTCGACCGATGGCCGCAAGCACTCGGCGCGCGATCGTCCGCTCATTCCAGCTCCACTCGGGGTCCACCCAAGAGTCATTTTTGCCCAGCGTCTCCGAGCAGGATCGACGCCTCGTGCACGGCGACACCGACCCGGCCCAGATACGTGAGGATAACCTCGCCCTCCTCGGGCGTGAGCTGAGCGGCGATCTCGTCGAGTCGCTCGTTAGCGTCGCGGTATAAGGAGGTCAAACGGTCGAACCCGCTCGACTCGACCTGAACGCCGCGGCGGTCGCTGACGTCGGGTCGGCGCACCACCCACCCGGCGTTCTCCAAACGTGTCAGCACGCCGGTCATGGTGGCCGGATGGATACCCATACGGCGCGCCAATGCCGTCGGTGATTGCGCACCATGGCGGGCCAAGACGTCCAACACGTCAAGGTCGGAATCATTCAACCCGGCCACCGCGGCGACGCGCCGAGTGGCGACAGATAGCTCGATCCGCAATTGGCGCAACTCATTGCGCAGTGCATCAGCTAAAGTTGCTGCAGCGTCTGCGTTTTCGTGACACGAAGTCGGTGAGGCTGCTGATTTCGACGGTCGCATCGAGTCAGCCATCGGCAGAGCCCAGCTGCGGGTCGCGGACGAAAGTCGGCATCGAGGTCAACTGGTGATGTTTGAGCAGAGTCCCGACGTTGGACGTGCTCAGCGCCTCCCGGACCGGTGACTGCTGATGCACTCGCATACTTTCTCCTCGATAGTATGGATGCCATATTATATGAATCGGATATGACGAGGTGCATGTTCAATGACGATCGGGCGTCGCACAATCACATCCGCACGGCCACGTCGAAGGAAAGCCATGCCTCCCCGAATGCCGACAGACAGACCAAACGTTCGCGCCGACGCCGTTCGACCTCACCTGTCGGCTCACCTTGCCGACGACACATCGCAGCACCGCCACCGCCCGCCCGCGGCAGGAGTACGACCTCTCGTCGAGCCCGGTCCTTTCGACGGCTCCTGGTCGGCGCGACACACGACCACCCGCAGAACAACTTTGGGCTTTCGCCTCACCAGACGCGGCGCCGCAAGCTACTCAGCTTAGTGAAGGAGTCAAACATGTTTACCGGCAGGCACATTGGCGGCAAACGGCTGCCCCGAACTTTCGTTATCGTTGCGGCCGCCCTGTTCGGCATGCTTGCAGCGATGCTTGCCTCCCCGGTGGTAATGCCCAGAATCATCAGGCGCCACCCAGAATGGCTCAGACTCGGGGTCTTCAAAAGATACGCCGCGTTCCGGCGGAGGCACGCGGGCGAGCAACATTCCGTCACGGCACTTCTCACCCACGTGGGGCGTCGCAGCCAGAAGACCTACCAAACACCGTTAGGTGCGCAACCGTTTGGTGACGGCTTCGTCGTGTCACTCCCCTACGGCAGCCAGACCGACTGGTGCCGCAACGTGATGGCAGCCGGGACGTGCAAGCTCGCCTGGAAGGGGCAGACCTACCAGCTCGAGCGGCCCGAGATCATCTCCGGGTCGCAAGTGTTTCGGACGTTGCCGGTTTGGCAGCGAGTTCTACTGCAGGGCGGGGGAATCCACGACTTTCTGTGGCTCCACAAAAAAGCGGGCAACAGCGAGACCGGCGCCCACATCGGTGGTTGAGGACCTGCTGTATGCAAGCAAGCTACCGGCGTTTCTGGGGGCGCGTAGACGGGTGACCCATCCCGCCGCCCGCGCCCAGCTCGCGGGCCCGACGGAAGGCTCGAAAGTGACACTGACGACCGATATCACTCGCGGAAAACACATCCTGCTCACCACGTTCCGCAAGAGCGGCACCGGAGTGGCCACACCGGTTTGGACGGTTCCGGTCAGCGATGGCCGCGTCGGCATGTGGACCGGCACGAGCACCGGCAAATACAAGCGTCTGCGCAACAACCCACATGTCACGATCCAAGCGTGCACAGCCAGGGGAAAGACGAAACCAGGCGCGGCGATCCTCGACGGCACCGCAGAGATCGTTCAGACGGGACCACTCTTCGACGAGGTCCAGACCAGCATACGTGCGAAGTACGGGCGGCTCATTCCGATCGTCAAGCGGATCAGCCGGCTGCAAGGACGTTACAAGCGCGGCCAATCATTTGGAGACACCGTCGTCCTCATCAGAATCGCTGGAGCGGCAAGTAGTCAGCCCTCCGCATTGCCCGACCGAGGGCGGCGGTGAGTGATCGCGTATTCGACGTTGACAGCGGCTAATTCGCGTTCTTCTGCCGACGATCGCTGGCCACGACTCTATACAGCGCGGGATTGCCCTTGACGTCCAAGTCTGTCTCAAGAGCGGCTGCCTCTCTGCGAGAAAGGGACTCTAGGTTGGTCATCGCCGCCTCCAGCGCTTCACGGCTGTCCCAGCGCGCCACGTTCACGAGCTGGAATCTACTTTCCTTGAGCAGGGCCTGGTGGAGTTCGTAATCACGAAACCCCGGCAAGGTGCTCATGATGTGCGCCCGCTCCTTCCAACCGGCCATGAATCTGTCGATCTGATCAGCGGGAATCTCGATCACATTGATCATGGTCACACCGGCGTCGTCTCCGGTGGTCGGATCGCGGTCTTCATCGTTGCTTGGCATCTGCTATGCCTTTCCTTGATTCACTTATAACGCCAGGGCACGGAGGCGGCCACATCCTCTGAGGCGCTTAGGCCCCGGGGCGTGGACGCCGATGACCATGAGAACCGCAGCGGCAGCGCGAGGGCTATGTCGAGCGCCTCTCAGTTACTACTAAAGCCATATAGTATGCTTTCCATATTATCAGCTGAGATGGCAGGCGCAAGTACGTTCTTGCCGCGCTACCCGAATCGTGTTCGCACAACGCCACTTCAGCTAATGTTGCAGCCAGATCGTCAACGCTTCGCTTCGTTGGGCGTCGCTGTTGTAGGCCTGGGCCTAGGCCCATTCGTCGAGAAGGGTTCGGTGGAAGCGGGTCATGGCGTTGTCGACGCTGACTGGCGATGCCTGATTGCCGAGTGAGACTGCGGCCGTGGCCGAAATAGGCACGTTCAGTGAGGAATTGGCGCCAGACCCCGCTTACCGTTCCATCAATCAACGCCCGCTGAGCATCAGGCATCACACCTGAAACTATTGTCAAACAAGCCCTAGTCGCTTCATCTGGTGAAGACGGGCAAACGTGCCCACCCGCGCACGCTTGCGGTGTGCGCCCGTTCGGCGTTGGCGTAGTCGACTTCCCACTCGGGCCAGCGTTTGAGGACCTCTTCGATGGCAACCCGAGCTTCCATCCGGGCCAGCGCCGAGCCGAGGCAGAAGTGCAGGCCCTGCCCGAAGCTGAGGTGGCTGCCCTGACGGTGGATGTCAAAGCGGTCCGGATCGGGGAACCGATGTTCGTCTCGGTTGGCGGAACCGTTCAGCAGTAACATGAACGACCCTTCGGGTACGACGCGACCGTAGTGCTCGGCGTCGTGGGCGACGTAGCGGGCCTGCACCGGCGATGGGGGTTCGTAGCGCAGTGTTTCCTCGACCGCGCCGGGGATCAGGGATGGGTCGGCGACCAGTTCGCGGCGTTGATCTGGGTGATCCGACAGCAGTTGTCCCATGAAACCGATCAGCCGGGCGGTGGTTTCGTTCCCCGCGCCGGCGATCATGGCGGTGTAGGCCAGCACCTCGGTGCGTGACAGGGGGCGCCGCGTACCGTCGGGTTCGTCGATCTCGGCCCGCAGAAGATCGGTCATCAGGTCATCGGACGGATGATTGGCCCGCCATTCGATGTACTCGGCGAACATGACAATGGTGTCCTGGAACAGATTCGGATTGACCTCACCGGGCTTGCGCCCCTTGGCCATCTCGATGAAGGCTCCGTTGCGATCTCGAATGTTCGCTTGATCCTCTTCAGGGATGCCCAAGAGATACCCGATGGTCCGCATCGGCATCATCGCCCCGAGATCCGCGATGAAATCGAAACCGCCGGCACCGATCAGCGGGTCCAGCTCCCTGGCACAAAATCCACGCACCAGGGACTCCACGGCCAACATGCGCCGGGGTGTGAAGACACGGGACAGCAGGCGACGGTGCAGATCGTGCAGAGGGGGATCTTCGAACAGCAGAATGCCCGGTGGCACTTCGATGTTGGCGAACAAGATGTCAGCGGTGGTCCCGCGACCCGATCGGTAGGTCTGCCAGTTCGGCAGTTCACGCGTCACGTCCTCGTACCGACTCAGCGCATAGAAATTGTACTTTTCGTTGTAGTACAGCGGCGCTTCTTCGCGCATGCGCTTCCACACCGGGTATGGGTTGTCGTCGATGTCGGAATCGAATGGGTCGTAGTACAACTCGACCGCACTGGTGCCTGTCATGTCCAATCTCCCGTCTGTCCCTTCGCTTGGAGCACTGGCCGCTCATTCGTGCCGATGCAGGAAGCCGTGCAGGATTGCCTGGATGAGTTCCTCAACGATCACCTCCCTCGACGGCGGCTTGGTTCCGAAGTAGGTCGAACGCAATGCGGCCATGCCGGCGATCATCGCCACCGTTGAATGGGCCGGCAGGTCCGGGTGGTCCGACCGCATCCCCCGTAGGTGCATGCCCTCGGCGCTGATCTGGCCGAGCACCGTGAGTGCCCGCCTGATCTCGGCAATGCCGGCGTCAGCCATTCTCCTCGTCGCTAAGAGCCTCGGACGCCATCAGCGTCAAAAGGAGACCCTGGTGTTCTACGAACACGTCGTAGAGTTGCCCGACGAAATGCCGGGCCAGCTCCTCCTCGTCGGTCTCCTCGGGGACGACCGACTGCCACGTCCGGCCGAATTCGTCGACGAAGCTGGTGAAGGGTAGGACGAGGGCCTCGCGGAACAGCGCCGCCTTCGAGCCGAAGTGGCGGAACAGCAGGTGTTCGGTGACGCCAGCGGCCTGGGCGATTTCACGCGTCGTGGTGCTGCGATAGTCCTGGCGGGCGAAGAGGGCTCGCGCGGCGTCGAGCAGAAGCCCGCGCGGCGCGCCACGGGGCCGGCGCGTCGCCGGGGCCGGCACTTCTGCCGTGCTCTGCTTCTTGGAAGGTCGCTGGGGCACCGTTGTTCACTCCTCGAACCGCATTCGGTGGTTGACGGCTTTTAGGATAGTATCCACTATCTAGACGGTCGAGCTATCGAAAGGGGTACGGACGTGGGCGCTGTCATCATGCTTGGCACGCTGTTCGGACTGATCGTCGTCATATTCGGGGCGGTGCAACACTT
This sequence comes from uncultured Actinomycetota bacterium, assembly GCA_963730415.1. Taxonomy (GTDB): domain Bacteria; phylum Actinomycetota; class Actinomycetes; order Mycobacteriales; family Mycobacteriaceae; genus Mycobacterium. Next base: position 886,292 of record CAVSSC010000043.1, read on the forward strand.
CGACCCCGAAGCACGTCGTGCCCCGAGCCAAGAGCGCGACCGATGAGCGCCGAGCTGACGCCCTTGTTGAAGGCGTCCATGGGCTTCGCCTACGTCACGGGCATCGCGTTTTTCGCAATCGGTGTTTACCTGAGCTATCGCCGACGCCGCCTCCACCCACTCCTACTTCTCTGCATCTCGGCGATCTCGTTCTCGTGGATCGAGGCGCCCTACGACTGGGCGATGTACGCGCAGTTCCCGCCTGCTCTGCCCCGCATGCCGTCGTGGTGGCCACTGAACATGACATGGGGTGGGCTGCCCTCGTCGGTGCCCATCGGCTACATCTCCTACTTCGTGCTGCCCGCCGTGATCGGCGCCGGGCTGGGGCGATGGTTGAGCGCTAAAGTTCCAGTGGCGCAGGCCGACCACCCTCCTCACCGTCGGGCTCGTCGTCGGCTTCCTCTGGGCACTGCTCTTCAACGCGATCCTGGGTGCCAGGCTCGGCGTCTTCTATTACGGCCGTGTGATTCCCGGGCTTGCGATATTTGAGGGGACCAAGCACCAGTACCCGCTCTATGACTCCCTCGCGATGGGCATACAGATGATGGTCTTCACCTACCTCCTCGGACGGACCGATTCAGAAGGACGAAATGTCATCGAGATGTGGGCCGATAAGAGGTCGACGACTCGTCTCCAATCGTCGGTCCTGTCCATCATCGCTGTCGTGGTCATCGGAAATGTCCTCTATGGCGCGGTTTTCGCGCCCCATCTCGTTACCAAGCTGGGCGGTTGGGTGACCGCAGGACCCACGGCTCCCCTGTTCCCAGGCGTACCGAACCAACCCCCGTAGGTCACCACTGGTTACGTCGGGCGGCTAGCCAGTGAAGACGGGCAGCTTCGCCCATCCACGCACACTGCTGGTGTGGGCCTTGCTGGCGTTGGCGTAATCGACTTCCCAGTCCGGCCAGCGCTTGATAACCTCCTCCAACGCCACCCGCGCCTGCATGCGCGCCAAGGCCGAACCCAAACAGAAGTGAAGCCCGTGGCCGAAGCTGAGATGAGTGTCGCCGCGATGGATGTCGAACTTCTCGCCATCGGGATACCTGCGTTCGTCACGATTGGCCGATCCGTTGAGTAACAACATGATCGAACCCTCGGGAATCAATGCGCCGAGACATTCGACGTCGCGAGCGACGTAACGCGCTTGCACTGGTGAGGGCGCTTCGTAGCGCAAAACTTCCTCGATGGCCATGGGAATCAATAACGGGTTGTCCACGATCTGCCGACGCTGATCGGGGTGCTCGGCCAGGAGTTGACCGATGAAGCCGAGCAGACGTGTCGTCGTCTCGTTACCCGCACCGGCAATCATGCTGGTGTAAAGCAGCACCTCAGTCCGTGTCAGCCGCCGCGTCGCTCCGTCCTCCTCGATCTCGGCGTTGAGCAGCTGCGTCATCAGATCATCGGAAGGATGATCTACCCGCCAATCGACATAGTCGGAAAACACTTGATAGCTCTGTTCGAATAGGTCTTCCGAGACCGCCCGGAACGCACCCTCTTTGAGGGTGAGCTGACGGCCGCCGCGGTCGCGGATGTCCTCCTGATTCTGTTCGGGAATGCCCAGTAGGTAGCCGATTGTGCGCATTGGGATCATCGCGCCGAGGTTCTCGATGAAGTCGAACCTGCCCGAACCAATCAATGGGTCGAGCGCACGCACACAGAACGCCCGGGTCAGCGGCTCGATCGCCTCCATCCGTCGCGGCGTGAAAACCTTTGAAAGCAAACGGCGATGAAGATCGTGAATCGGCGGGTCCTCGAAGAGGATGACGCCGGGCGGAACGTCGATACCGCTCATGATGATGTCTATGGTGGTGCCACGACCCGACCGAAAGGCCTCAAAATTCATCAGCTCGCGGGAAACGTCCTCGTACCGGCTTAGCGCGTAGAAGTTGTACTTTTCGTTGTGATACAGCGGGGCTTCGTCACGAAGTCTCTTCCAGATTGGGTACGGGTCATCGTCGATATCGAAATCAAATGGGTCGTAGTAGACCTCGGTCGTACCGGCTCCGGTCATGGTCACGTCCGTCGGTTCGACAACAACTCGTTGAGCTCAGCATCAGCTGATGCGGGCTCGTCGTCCGACCGGCGCGCCTCGGGCAACACGACCTCGCCCACGCGCTTGAGATACGGCCATGCGATTTCCGGAGGCAATCCGCCGCACAGGGGCGAGAGGTTGAGCACTTTGCCGGCGCGAACCCGCGAGATCGCTTCCGCAACCGAGATAATCACGTGCGACGCCGCCGCGTCGCGCAGCTCGTCGACGGTCTCCACGTGTGAGAAACCCGCCGTTGTCTCGTCACCGGGGTTCCACGCGGCGTAGCTCCGCACGTCGTGGAGCAGATACTCGCCGAGCTCCGACCAGGCCTGGTCGACATCCTCGGCGACGAAACAGACGGAATGGTTACCGCGGTTGGGAAAAAACGCCGGCCCCGGCGGGTGACCATGCTCGCGGCAGGCGGCCTCGTAGGCCTCCCGCATGCCGTCGACATCGGCGTTCGCCAACATGCCCAGCCCGTACCTGCCGGCCCGCCGCGCCGCCGCCACGGTTCCGCCGCCCCACATCAATCCCGGCCCACCGGCGGTGTGCGGGCGTGGTGTCACCGTGATCCGCCGCCCCTCGTGAACGACCGTCTCACCCGCGAGCAGCCGGCGCAGCAGCGCGAGCTTCTCGTCGGCGAGCCGCCCACGATCACGCAGCGACAGCCCGAATTGCTCGTACTCCTCGGGCCGGTACCCCAGCGCCAGGACGTAAGACGCGCGCCCAGCACTGAGGATGTCGAGGACCGCCATGTCCTCGGCAAGGCGTATCGGATCGTAGAACGGGAGAATCAGTATCAGGCTCAGCGCTAGCCGCTGCGTGCGGGAGGCAACCGCCGAAGCCAGCATCAGCGGCGCCGGCAGGTAGCCGTCCGCGGACGCATGGTGCTCGCACAACACGGCGGCCATGCAGCCGTGATCCTCGGCCCATCCACACATCTCGGGTACCGCGGCATACAGCTCAACCGGAGGGGCTCCGGACGCCGGGGCCCGCATGTCGAAGCGCATCGTGAACACGGCATCTCCTAGACAACCTAATATTTGTCTCACGTACGCTACGTCCGGTTCAAGATCGCGTCAACGTTCAGTCAAATACATGCCGCGGCAAGGTCGTCGGGATATCCAGCGAGCTGAGCAGCCCGGGGGCGGCTTCGACCACGTACGGAATCGCATTCACCACCCGCATGGCCGTGGACGCCATCGCGGCATGCCCCGCACCGTGGCCTTCGGCCTCCCCGAGCGTCATCACACAGTGGATGTCGGGATCACCCTCGATGTCGACCCGATAAGTCGCATCGAACTCCGAGGTCGGCCAATCGGGTGCGACATCACGGCCCATCCGGATGACGTGCTCGATCACGATGGCCTCGCGGCCATTGACCACCCCCGCGGCCCGGGTCCGCACGGCACCGCAGGTGCCCGCCTTGATGGTGCCGAATGCCACCTCGATGTCCCGATCGGTCAACTCACGGTCAAGGGAACCACGCACGTGTTCCACCTCGACCCCGAGGCCGCTGGCGATCAGGTATATTGGCGCCTTCCAAGCCATCTCGATGAAACCAGGTGTGGAGAGCATGGGTTCGAAATCCAGCGGGCGACCGAACCCCATCCCGTCCATCATTACGTCGGCCACCGGGTAATGGTCGTTGAGTGCGACCTCGCTGGCCGTGATGGTGCGGATGTTCTTTGACTGCGTCGTCATGAGCAGCGCGAGCTGATCGGAGGCGAACCCGGGAAAGATGCCCGAAACGTAGAACGACGCACCGCCGGCCTTGGCTGCCGCCTCGAGCTGGTCGCGCCAGTCGGGGGCGAAATACGACGGTGGATACACCAGGCTCGTTGACGACGTCGACACGACGTTAATGCCAGCCCCCAGCAGCCGCACGTAGTCAGGCACCGCGGCCCCGTCGCGTTCGGGACCGCTCGCCGCGTACACCACGCAGTCGGGCGCCAAGGCGATCAGCGCCTCGGCATCGTTAGTGGCCGTCACGCCCAGTGGCTTACCGCCGGCCAGCTCGCCGGCGTCCTTACCGACCTTGCCGGGCGAATGCACCCATACGCCAACGAGTTCCAGATCCGGCCGGCGGCTGATGGCCTCGATCGCGATCGCTCCGACTCCCCCGGTGGACCACACGACGGTACGCACAGGCTTTTCGATTGACACCAGCACACTCCTTACCTGGCGCGGGCCCGCGCGACGGCGGCTGCGGCACGTTCTAGGTATGGCCACGCGACATCGGGTGCAACGCCACCACACAGCGGGTGCAGTGGCAGCGGTCGGCCGCTGCGCACGTAATCGGTCGCCTCGTCGGAGGTGAAAATGCGGTACGGGCCGCTCTCCGCACGAAGCGCGGCCACGCTGTCGGCACGGGTAATGCTCGCAACCGAGTTGTCATGGGGGCGGTAGGACGCCGCTGTCACTGCATCGTGCAACAGGTGGGGTCCCAGCACATCCCATGCCTCGTCGACGTCGTCGGCGACGAAAACCGCTGTCGGAACGCCCCGAACGGGGAACTGGATTATCCCGGGTTCATGTCCGTGGGCCCGGCACTGTGCTTCGTAGAGCTCCTGCAAGCCGGGCAAGTCGGTCTGGGAGACGAACCCAAGGCCGAACGTGCCAGCACGTCGTGCGGCGGCCTTGCTACCACCGGCAATCAGCACCATCGGTCCACCGGGCGAACTGCACGGCGGGGTGACACGGACCGTGCGCCCCCGATATTCGACAGACTCACCACGCACCAGCGGACCAAGCACGGCCAGAATTTCGTCTGCTACCCGGCCGCGGGTGGCCATGTCGATGCCGAAGTGGTCATACTCCTCACTTCGATGTCCGACACCAAACGCATAGGACACCCGTCCCCTGCTGATCAGATCCAGCACGCTCATCTCTTCGGCGAGCCGGACGGGGTCCCACAACGGAATCGGCACCGCCGCCAGCAGAATTGCCAAACTGCGCGTCCTGGCCGCGATCGCCGAAGCCAACATCAACGGCGCAGGCAGATGGCCATCGTCGGCGCCGTGGTGCTCGGAGAGCACCGCCAGAACAGCGCCCCGGGTCTCCGCCCACGCGCACATCTCGATGGCAGCGGCATAGAGATCGGCGGCCGGCCCAGCCCAACCGGGAGCGCGCATATCGAACCTAAGCGTGAACATCAGCGTCGCTACCCGAAGTCGTCATATCCACGCACCTTAACCTAATGTTTGTTCTAAACATCATGCTGGATCACCGCATGACCATGATGGTGTCAGTTCATGATCTGCCTTGGTAGGCACGGCTTCAGCCCTTGACCCAATCCGTCAGCAACTGTTAGCTTGCGGATCAAATATTGGGTATAAGCCGTCACCGCAGCCGAAGGGGCCCAATGATCGAGACACACCCGAGCTGCCTGCCGTCAACCCCCTACCCCGCCGTCAGGGTTTACGACCTGCACGGCCATCTGCTGCAGGCCGGAAAACCAGGCCGGTTCTGCCGGTGATCGCAACGAGCGCAACGCAATTGAGGAGGAATCAAGATGGCAGACGGTGCTTACCGCGTGGTGGTGTGGGCGACAGGTGGCATCGGGTCGATCGCCATCCGCGCCATCCAGCGGCGCCCCAATATGGAGCTGGTCGGTGTGTGGGTGCACGCGCAAGAAAAGGTCGGCAAGGACGCCGGCGAACTCGCCAACGGCGAGCCGATCGGCCTCACCGCCACCAACGATGCGGACGCGCTGATTGCCCTGAAACCCGACTGCGTGATCTACGCGGCCAGCGGCCCGGAACGCGACGCGCTGGCCATCCCGGACTACGTCAAGCTGCTCGAATCCGGGATCAACGTCGTCACGACCAGCACCACACGTCTGGTCAATCCGCACGCCTACCAACCCACGGAGTGGCGCGACCAACTGTCCGCCGCGGCCAAGCAGGGCCAGGTGTCGCTGTACGCGTCAGGGATCGAGCCGGGCTTCGCCGCCGACTACCTGCCGCTGGTGCTGTCCACCCAGTCGTCATCCATCGACAAGATTCATGCGCTCGAGATCGGCCTCTACGACGACTACGGGGTTCCCGAGATCATGATCAACGGGATGGGCTTCGGTCAGCCGCTCGACTATCAGCCCTGGGTGAGTTATCCGGGTGCGATCGCCGGCGAATGGCAGGGACAGATTCGGTTGATCGCCGACGCACTCGGGGTCGAAGTCCAGGAGGTTCGTGAGGGTTTCGACCGCGCGGTCACGAACCGAACCCTGGAGGTTGCGATGGGCACCGTCGAAGCCGGCACGTGCGGCGCACTGCGAATGCAGGCGATCGGGGTGGTCGACGGTCGCGAAGCCATCGTCATCGAGCATGTCACCCGACTGGCGCACGACGTCGCCCCCGATTGGCCGACCGGCATCGGCGATCTGTCCTACCGCGTCGTGATCACCGGCGACCCCGACATCGACTGCACCCTGGCGGCGACGCTGAAGGATCCGCGCAAGGCCGGTATCGCAGGAATGACCTCCGGAGCAGGCGCAATGGTGGCCACCGCGATGCGCGTCGTGAACGCCGTGCCGTATGTCGTTGCCGCAGAACCTGGATTGCTGAGTTCGGTGGACCTGCCGTTGACGATTCCTAAGCATGCATTTGTTTGATGCGCTGGGCCCGCGTTCTCGCCCGTCGGCGGATGCGGGCTTTGGAAATGCCTCCTTGAGATGCTTGTTATAGAAGTAGTCAACGCTGACCGTTTGATTTATGGACAGGACTGCTGCCGGTCAATGCTCAGTTGAGCCAATCAGCGAGCACCTCGTCGGTGTGCTGGCCGGGTACGCAAGGCGGGCTGTCCACCACTGCCGGAGTGCGCGAGAACCGGGGGGCCGGGGACGGCTGGGTTATGTCATTGCCGACGAAAAAGGTTTTGCGGGCTGCCAATTGCGGATGGCCCGGCGCATCTGACATGCCGAGTACGGGTGCCACGCAGGCGTCGCTGTCGCTGAATATCGTTGCCCACTCCTGTTGAGGGCGCGCGGCGAAGGCGGCGCTGATCTTGGCTCGCAGCTGCGGCCACGCGTGTCGGTCGAACTGCGCAGCGGGATCCGACGGCACTTCGAGCAGGCGCAGGAACTCGGCGTAGAACTGCGGTTCGAGCGCCCCGACGGCCATGAACTTTGCATCTGAGGTCTGATAGACGCCGTAGAACGGCGAACCGCCATCTCCGATGTTGGTGCCGCGTTCATCGGACCAGATTCCCGCCGCATAGCAGCTGTAGATCATGGTCATCAGATGGGCGGTGCCATCGACGATCGCCGCGTCCACCACCTGGCCACGGCCGCTTCGTCGGGCCTCGTCGAGGGCGGCCAGCATGCCGACCAGCAGGTACATGCTTCCGCCGGCGAAATCGCCGACGAGGTTGAGCGGGATCTGTGGAGGACCACCGGCCTGCCCGATCGCGTGCAGCGCACCGGTGGGTGCGATGTAGGTGATGTCATGACCAGCGGTATGCGCGATCGGGCCGTCCTGACCCCATCCGGTCATGCGTCCGTAGATCAATTGGGGTCGGCGCAGCAGGCATGGTTCGGGTCCGATCCCGAGACGTTCTGCCACCCCGGGACGGAATCCTTCGAACAGGATGTCGGCATGCTCCACCAGTGACAGCACCGTCTCGGCGCCGCCGGATTTCGCGAGATCGACAGCAATCGAGCGTTTTCCACGGTTGAGCAGGTCCTCGGCCCACGGCAGCAGTTGCATGCCGCCGCCACCCGGGCGATCAACACGCACCACATCGGCGCCCAGATCCGCAAGCAGCATTCCGCAAAAGGGCCCCGGTCCGATCCCGGCTATTTCGAGAACCTTCACTCCGGACAATGGGCCGGTCGTCATGTCGATCTCCACTCATCGTTACTTTCAATACTAGTCAATGTTGACTAGTATTGAAAGTAGCGCTATTTTCTGTACTGTGTCAATGTGCCGCACAACATGAGGAGTTCGCCTTGACTGCAAGGAGTTCGACCGCTGCCCCGCCCGTCCGGATCAGTCAGCGCGAGCGTCGTCAGGCCGCGGAACGAAAGCTGCTTGACGCCACGGTTTCGATCCTGATCGAGCGGGGCTACGCGGCTACCACCACGCTCGAGGTGCAAAAACAAGCCGGCGTGTCTCGCGGGGTCTTGTTGCACTATTTCGGCTCCCGGGGCGAACTCATCAGCGCGGCGGCACGTCGCTTGTATGCCACGAAGGTCGGCGAGGCGCGGCTGCGTGCCACCGAGACGCTCGACGGCGAGGACTGGGCTTCGCTGCTCTGGCAGGTCGTCTCGGGACCCTTGGGCGGAGCCTCCCTCGAGCTCCTCATTGCTGCCCGACACGATCCCGACATGCGCGACTACCTCAAACCCCTGGAGCGCGAGTTCGCGCGGGCGAACCTCGACCTGTGCAAGGCGCTGCTCGGCGAGAAGCGCGCTGCCCACCAACGATTCCCCGAATTCTGCGTGGTGGTGATCAATTCGATGCTGGGAGCTGCGGCCAGCGAACCAGGCCATGGCAGCACGGAGGAGAAGCGTCTGCTCGAAGCGTGGCGGCGGCTTCCCGACCTCTACTTCGCCCCGGAGGCAACCGACAAGTGACCGCGGTTTCGGCTACCGGGCCGCCGTAATCGCCGCCGGACATCGCGGGCCACGAACAGGCGCACCAACGCGCCAACGGTGCGGCCGCGCCGGTGCGAGTAGGGGTACCACAGCAATTGGTTCTCCATCCTCGGCACGCGTGGCGTGGTGATGGCCTGCTGACGGCAGTACTTCCGGATGCCCTGGGGGCCGCCCAGCCGCGACCCGAGGCCGGAGCTCTTCCAGCCGCCATGTGGCAGGGGAAAACAGAACAGGTTCGAGTAGACGTCGTTGATGTTCACGGCGCCGACCTCGAGCCGGTGTGCGATGTCGCGTCCGCGCCCGATGTCCTTAGTCCACACCGTCGCCGACAGCCCGTACTGGGAGTCGTTTGCCAACCGGATCGCCTCTGCTTCGTCGGCGACCTTCATCACCGGGATCGTCGGACCGAACGTCTCGTCGCGCATGCACGCCATCGAATGATCGACGTCGAGAAGAATAGTGGGCTCGAAGAACCCGCCGTTGCCGGTCGTCTTTCCGCCGGTCGCGATCGTGGCCCCGTGGGCCACGGCATCCCGGACATGGCTCCGTACGATTTCGACCTGCTGCTCGGTGACCAAGCCGCCGACATCCGCCGAGTACGAACCGTTGTCGACCCCCTGCCTGATCGACCGCACCCGCTCGGTGAGTAGTGCGACAAACCGGTCATAGGCCGGTGCCTCAACGTACACCCGCTCCACCGAGATGCAGGCCTGACCCGAGTTGAACAGTGCCCCCCAAGCGATCCCGTTGGCGGCGCGCGAAAGATCGGCGTCGGCTAGGACGATGGCCGGGTCCTTGCCGCCCAGTTCGACCCCGCAGGGAATCAATCGTTCGCCCGCCCGCGCGGCGATGGCCCGTCCGGTCCTGGTGGAGCCAGTGAACTGCACCATGTCCACGGATTCCACCACCGCTGCGCCCGTTGCGCCCAGACCGGTGACACACCCGAACACCGGTGGCGCGCCGATCTGTTCCCAGCCGCGGGCGAGTTCGCCGGCGGACAGCGGAGTGACCTCCGAGGGCTTGACGACGACGGCCGCCCCGGCCAGCAGCGCCGCAACGGCGTCGACACCAGGGATGAGTAACGGGAAGTTCCACGGCGTGATCACTCCGACGACCGGGTACGGGCGGTACACCCTGGTGAGCTTCTTGGTGGCGGTGAGCGGACCGTGCGGCCGCAACTTCTTTGCGGCGAGGAACTTTCGTGCCCGGTCGGCGTAATAGTTGATCACGTCGCAGGTGACCATGACTTCGAACGCCGCCTCGACTCGAGGCTTACCGGTCTCGGCGGCCACTATGTCGATGAGCCGGGATTCGTTGTCCAGCAACCAGTTCCGCAGCTTTCGCAACCAGGCTGCGCGGGCGTCGGGCCCCAGCGCCTCCCAGGAAGGCTGATGGCCGCGCAGTTCGTCCACGACCGCGGCGACGGCCTCGGCGGATTGCACGGCAACGCTTCCGACGAGCTCACCCGTCGCGGGATTGCGCACGTCGACTACCTCGGTACCCGCGGGCGACAATTGATCGATACTCACGAGGTGCTCCTCGGCTGGTGGATGGCGTTCGCGAACTCTCCGATTTGCCGCAGCGCGGCGCGCGTCTCGGGCAGCCACGTCCCGAGCTGATGCCAGGCGTGCGGAACCAGCGGGAAGACCTCGAGCCATACCGGTACTCCAACCGCCCGGGCACGCTCGGTCGCCCGCACCGAATCGTCACGCAACACCTCGGTGTGCCCGGTCTGGAACAGCAGCGGTGGCAGGCCCGCGAAGTCACCGAACACCGGAGAGATCAAGGGGTCTGTCGCAGCGACATCCGGTCGATACCAACGCTTCAGGAATGCCAGCCCGCGCGCCCCCAGTGCGGTGTCGCGGCGCGCATTGATGCTGATCGACGGGCTGGACCAGGAGAAGTCGAAGCCACCGCTCATCATGATCGCGCCCGCGGGCATCGGGCGAGCGGCGTCGCGGGCCCGCTGCAACGTGACGAGGGCAGCGTTGGCGCCGGCCGACTCGCCCGCGATCATCAACTGATCCGGCTCCTGCCCCGAGTCGAGTAATGCCTCATAGGCGCGCAGACAATCGTCGATGGCCGCCGGAAACGGGTGCTCGGGAGCCAACCGGTAAGCCGGAACGACGACGCGGGTCTGCAGGTCATTCGCCAGCCGCGAGAGGAATCCGGTGTAGGCGCTGCGCGCGTACATCAGGAATCCACCACCGTGCAGGTACAGCACGGTGCGCCCGTGCTGCAGGTGAGCGGGGTGGAATTCGCGCGTGGTCAGGCCGCCCAATCGCCCATCGACGATCCGGCATCCCGGTGCCGGCCGGGCGAGCAGGCCCGATGCCGTACCGGCACGGTCGAGGAACGTGCGCATCCCGTCGAGGTCGTCGTGGTATCGGCGAAACGCCGATTGGCACACCCCACCGACCACCGGATTGACGAGGCGCAGGGCGACGCTTCCCCGGTGCCCGATCATTTGGCCGTCGCGCCGAGGATGGTCACGGTCGCCACTGCCGCGTCCGGTCCCATGTAGCCTCCCGCGTTTTCTGCCACGGCGATCCGTGCGCCGTCGACCTGACGCTCGCCGCAACGGCCGCGGAGTTGCTCAGTGAGCTCGACGATCTGCGCGAGACCGCTTGCTCCGATCGGGTGTCCTTTGCTTTCCAAGCCACCGCTGGTGTTGACCGGCAGTCTGCCCCCAATGCTGGTGTCGCCCTTGCGAATCATGTCCACGGCCCCGCCGGGGCTGGCCAGCCCTAGTTCTTCGAGCACGATCAACTCGGCCGGCGAGGTGGCGTCGTGGCATTCCAGCACGTCCACCTCGGCTGGGTCGATGCCGGCCCAGTCGAACGCCCGCTCCGCTACACCGGCAACGAGCTCCCCGCCGACGCCGGGTTTCGACGCGCCGATCATGGTGGCGAGCACCGTGATCGGCTCAGCGCCCCAGTGCGCCGCGATGTCCGGCGTTGTCACGATGACCGCAGCAGAGCCGTCGCCGATGGGCGAACACATCGGCAGGGTCAGCGGGCCGGAGATCTTGCGTGCCGCCAGCACCTCCTCGAGGGTGAACCGGGTCCGGTACTGCGCCTTGGGATTAAGCGCGCCGTGGTCGTGGTTCTTGACCGCAACGCGAGCGAAGTCTTCCTGGGTGGCCCCGGTGCGGTCCATGTAGTCGGTGGCCATTTTCGCGTAGACATCCATGAAGACCGATTGGTCCCCGCCGTTGGCACCGATCTCGGCGAAGATCTCCGCGAGCCGATCCTGGTCCAGAGCGCTGCCCATCGCGGCGAAGGTCAGCTGCTTGTCGGGGTGGTAGAGCTTCTCAGCACCCACCGCAAGCGCAACATCGACATAGCCCGACGCGACCGCGAGCCACGCCTGATTGAGTGCCGTCGCCCCGGAGGCGCAGGCGTTTTCGATGTTGATCAGCGGAATGCCGTTCAGCCCCGCCTCGCGCATGGCGTGCTGTCCGCGCACGGAGTGCTGGCCCTGCAGAATCCCGGATGCGGTGTTCGCGTAGTAGATCGTGTCGATGCCTTTGTCCGAGTCGCCCATCTCCGAATCCTTGATCGCGGCCTGAACAGATTCGGCGACAAGCGATTTGATGCTGCGGTCGAGGAATTTGCCGAATGCGGTCATTCCGACCCCGGCCACCACGACGGTGCGCAGCGAAGCTTGGGCGGTGGTCATCGCGCCAGCACCTCCTTGCCGATCAACTCGCGCGCTATCACGAGCTTCTGAATTTGCGGGGTGCCGTCGCCGATCATGGCCCCGGAGACATCTCGCAGCATTGCCTGCAGCGGCATCTCGTCGGACCAGCCGACTTGGCCGTGCAGCACGATGCAGTCGCGGATCGCGTTGTGCGCGACCAGCGGTCCCCACCACTTGAGCATCGCGGCTTCACTGGTGTGCGGCTGCCCCGCCATCCGGAGTCCGAGAGCGTGATAGCCCAGCGCCCGTACCGCCGAAACGTAGGTGCTGTGTTCGGCGATCACGAACGAGACGCCCTGATTGGCCGCCAGCGGCCGGCCGAATGTCTGACGCTGTTTGGAGTATTCGATCGCCATGTCGAGCGCGCGCTGTGCGGTGCCGATGTTCATCAGCGCGATCAGTGTTCGGGTCAAATCGAATTCGTGCATCACCATCGCGAATCCGCGTCCGATCTCGCCGAGTACGTGGCTGTCCGGCACGAACACACCGTCGAAGAAGATGGAGCCACGACCGACTGGTTTCATGCCGGGATCGCGAATGGTCTGGGTGGTGACCGCGGGATCGGCCATGTCGACGAGGAACATTCCGATCCCTCTGCTGCCCGACCCGGGTTTGGTCTGTGCGACGACGATCGCGACATCGGAGTGCACCGCCTGGGTGATCGATGTCTTCTCGCCGGAGATCCGCCAGCCACCGTCGACCCGGGTGGCCCGGGTGGAGAGATTCGCCGCGTCGGAACCGGCCCCCGGTTCGGTCAGCGCGAGGCAGATGACGGCCTCGCCGGCGATACCGCGGGTGACCCACCGTTCGCGAACTTCGTGGCTGCCGTGTGCGTCGAGCAGGGCATTGCTGAAGTTCGCCGCGAACGCCAGATACGCGATCGCGGGGTCGGCGTACGCAAGTTCCTCGACGGCGATGCCGACAGCCAGCTCGTCGCCTCCCTGGCCGCCCGCCGATTCGCTGATCAGCAGTCCGAGCAGCCCCGCGGCGCCCAGTTCACCGAACTCGGCGCTCGGGAACTTCTCGCTTTGCGACCGGGCAAGCATCGAATCGGCGTAACGCGATCGCGCCAGCGTCCGGACGGAGTGCTGGAAGGCGAGGTGGTCCTCGCTGAGGGTGAAAGGCGCGGTCGTAACGGTCGTATCCATGGCTGGTTCTCCTATCGGCCCGGGTAGACGGGGGTGCGCCGGGCGGCGAACGCCGCGATCCCCTCGGCGAAGTCTTCGGAGCGGCACTGCTCGCAAAGGGCGTGCTGCTCGGCAGCGAGTGCGTCCCGAAGAGACTGATCGGGTGCGTCGTTGATCAGGCGCTTCATCCGACGCAGCCCCAGCGGGCTCTTGTCGGCCAAGGTGGTGGCGAGTTCGGATAGCCGGGTCTCGAGCTCTTCGGGTTCGACGATCTCGCTGACCAGTCCCGCGAGCACCGGCGACGACGGGGGAAAGTGACCGCCGGTAAAGGCCAGGTATTTCGCCATCTGCGTGCCCACGACCCGCGCCAGCCGAACCGAGCCACCGGCGCCGGGAATCAGTCCGTAGTTCGCGTGCGCATCACCGATGCGCGCTGCGGTCGAAGCCACCACGATGTCGCTCGCGAGCAGCAGCTCGAGTCCGCCGGCCAGCGCCAACCCGTTGACACCTGCGATCACCGGTTGCGCAAGTGCCGCAAGCCGTTCGATGGTCCGACCCGCGTAGGCCACGAACTGGACGACCTGGCTCGGATCGATCTCGCCGGCCGCGTTGGCGAGGGCCTTCAGGTCAGCGCCCGCGCAGAATGCCCGGCCGGTACCGGTCAACACGACCACCCGGACGGAGGCGTCGGCCTCTATCTCGTCCAGAGCGAGGTTGAGTTTGTCCAGCAGGTCTGTGCTGATGGCGTTCATCGCGGCCGGACGTTGCAGCCGTAACCAAACGGCGGCTCCTGCACGGTGTTTCGCGAGGGTGGGCGATGGGGCCGTGGCGGTGCTCTGGCAGTCGGTCATGTCAGTGCACTGCCCTTTCCAGACCCGCCCAGTAGGTGGCGCGAAGCACCTTCTTGTCGACCTTTCCGACTTTTGTCAGGGGTAGCTGGTCGACCACCTCGATGGACTTCGGGGCATAGTGCGGGCCTTTTCGGGCTCTGACACTCGCGATCAACGCGTCGGTGTCCGGTGTGGCGCCGGGCCGGGGCACGACGAAAGCCTTGACCGCCTCTCCCCATTTCGGATCGGGTACGCCGATCACCGCGACCATCGACACCGACGGATCGTCGGCCAGAACGTCTTCGATCTCGCGGGGATAGACGTTGAAGCCGCCGGAGATCACCATGTCTTTCTTGCGGTCCACGATGTGGAAGAAGCCGGCATCGCTGCGGAACGCCATGTCCCCGGTTCGAAGCCAGCCGTTGCGCAGGACCTCGGCGGTCTCTGCGGGCCGCTTCCAGTACCCGGACATCACCGCACGTGACCGCACGCAGAGTTCGCCGACCGTACCGTCAGGCACTGGCTGCCCGTCCTCGTCGACGACGTCGACGAGCGCTCCGGCGACCGCGCGACCGCAGGAGGTCCGGTTCGCCGGATCATGTTCGGAGGGCAACAGACTGGTGGCCATGCCGACGCACTCCGTCTGGCCGTACCCCTGCAACAGAGTCGGGCCGAGCGCCTGTTGTGCCTCATCGATACGGGAGGGCGACATCGGCGACGCACCGTATACGACCGTCTCCAACGAGCTCAGGTCGAACCGGTCGAGACCACCGTGATCGAGCAACGCATACAGCACGGTGGGGATCGTGAACACGTAGTTGATGCGATGGGCTTCCACAGCAGCAAGCCACTGTTGCGGGTCGAAGCCCGCCTGCAGAACGACGGTGCCGCCACGCAGCAGCGTGGGCAGGATCGGCAGCACACCGGCGTGGGTAATCGGAGTTGCGATCAGCGTCCGCGGGTCAAGCGGCAGTCGCCAGGAGGCGGTAAGCGAAAACACCTGCTGAACCATCGCGCGATGGGAGATCATGGCGGCCTTGGGCCGCCCCGTGGTGCCCCCGGTGTACTGCAGCCACGCGATGTCTTCTTCCTCGGCATTACCTCGGCGCAGTGTTTCCGGTCCCACCTGGCTGCACAACGCCAGCAGGTCCTCGCCGACGTCCGCGGGCCCCAGCGTGAGCAGATGCTTGACGTTGGTGGCCCGGGCCACGATCTGGGCGCCGACTTCCGCGAACTTGGGATGGACGATGAGAATGTCGACCTCGGCGTCCTCGCACAGCTGCACATGGTCGTCGACGGACCCCAGTGGGTGCAGCCCCGTGTACATCGCCCCGGTCAGACAGATCGCGGCCTGGACCATCCAGACCTCGGGGGAGTTGCTGCTGAGCGCACCGACACAGCTGCCCTTGGTGCTGCCCATGCCTTCGAGCACCCTGCGTATCCGACTCGTCTTGTCGGCCGCTTCGGCGTAGGAAACGATGCTGTCACCCTGGATAAATGCCGTGCGTTCGGGGTGACGGGTAAGTGCTTCGACGATCAACGCCGAGTACGAGATACCGCTGTGTGGCTCAGTCATGATGTCCTCTCGGATGGGGGTGGTCTCGGCTAGACATTGGGTAGCCGGGCACCGGCGTCGATCGACAGCGTCGTCGCGTTGAGGTATCTGTTCTCGATGATGTGCATGACCAGTGACGCAAACTCACCGGGTTCACCCAGTCGCGACGGATTGAGCACCGCTGAGCCGAGGGCTTGAACCACCTTGGGATCGACTTGGGCGAAGATGCCGGTATCGAACAGACCGGGCGCGATAGTCACCACGCGAATGCCGTACTGAGCCAGGTCGCGAGCTGCAGGGAGCATCAGGCCGATCAGGCCGGCTTTGCTCGCGCTGTAGGCCGCCTGGCCTTTCTGACCCTCGAACGCCGCGCCGGACGAGACGTTGATGATGACCCCGCGTTCACCATCAAGCCCCGGGTCGCTCGCGGTCATCAGCGCGGCGCACTGCCGCATGACGTCGAAGGCGCCCACCAGATTCACATCGATAACCCGCTGAAACTGCTCGATATCCAGCGGGCCGCTCTTGCCAAACACCTTCCCGGGGTTGGGAATTCCGGCGGCGTTGATGCAAACGTCGACCCGGCCAAATGTCCCGGAAACTTCGGCGATTGCCGCGGTGACCGAGGCGCGATCGGCCACATCCACCGTCACCGGGACGGTTGGTGCACCGGCCTCTTCGGCAACCGATCGCGCCGCCTCCGTGTTGCGGTCCAAGACTGCCACCCGCGCTCCCGCCTTCGCTAGGGCAAGGGCAGTGGCTCGGCCCAAACCCGACCCGGCGCCGGTCACGACTGCAACTCGATCAACGATGTCCACTGCTTGCCGATCCTTTCGCCGCGACTGCTGTCGCGCCTGATTACTAAACTAGTCAGATTTGACTGGTTTTAAATTAACACCAAACCCGCCACAGGTCAACGGCCGGATGGAGGAGCATCCGCCCGCAAGCTCCCCGGGATGCCGCGCCCCGGCGAACGGCCGATCCCGATGTACGAGACCGGGTGACGCGGTGCTCAGGCTGTGCGCCGTCGCTATTGACCGAACGGCCGGACCCTGCTTAACTAGACCCTAATATAGTCAGCTCTGACTGGTTTTGCGAGAACGGATCGACGTGGACATCTCGGATCGAGTAACTGCCCTGATGGAACGGGTGGGATTGGCTAAACGGACCGACCAACTCGGCGCGGTGGCAATGAACGCGGCGCAGCTGCTCATGCACGGCGGGTTCGAGACGGGCGAGAAAGGCTCGCCGTTCGAAGTGGTTGCAAAGGAGCCGATGTACCGGTTGCGCCGGTATTTCCCCGATAGCGACAGCACCGGACGACCGGCGGTGGTGCTGGTCCCGCCGATGATGTTCGTGGCCGACGTCTACGACGTGTCCTCTACTTCGTCGGCGGTGAGCGTGCTGCATGAACACGGCATCGACCCGTGGGTGGTCGACTTCGGCGCACCCGAACATGAGGAGGGTGGGCTGCAGCGGACGCTCGCCGATCACATCGTTGCGACCAGCGAGATCGTCGACCGGGTCCGGGACCTGACCGGCAGAGACGTCCACCTGGGCGGCTACAGCCAGGGCGGCGTGTTCTCCTACTCCGTCGCCGCCTATCGCCGAGGCGCGGGGCTGGCGAGCGTCATCTCCTTCGGTAGCCCGGTCGACACCAAGTCGGTGTCGATATTTTCGCTGCCCGAACCGGTGATGGAATTCGCCGCAGACGCGGTCGCCGCGTTGCTGGACCGCACGGGACTGCCCGGATGGGCTACCCGCGAAGGCTTTCGGCTGCTCGATCCGGTAAAGAATGTGCGGTCGCGAGTGCAGTTCCTGCGGCAACTGCACGATCGCGAAGCGTTGCTGCCCAACGAGCGCCAGCGGCGCTTTATCGAGTCTGAAGGCTGGATAGCCTGGCCGGCTCCGGCGCTCGCCGATGCACTGCGGCAGTTCATCGCACAGAACCGGATGCTGTCCGGCGGCATGGTCATCGACGGGCAACCGCTGACGCTCGCCGACATCGACCGGCCCGTCCTGTGCTTTGTCGGCGAGAACGACCAGATCGGACAGCCCGAGGCGGTCCGGGCGATCCGCCGCGCGGCTCCGCGTGCCGACATCTACGAGGCCTCGCTGCCGGTCGGACACCTCGGCATCGTCGTGGGTTCAGTCGCAACGACCCGAACCTGGCCGACGGTTGCCGCCTGGGCATCGCATCTCGACAACGACACGGATATGCCGGAGATCATCGAGCCGATGGCCACCACACCGTCGAAGGTCGCTTCCGGCGGCGGAAGGCGCAACCCGCTCATCGCAGCGGTGGGTCAGGGATTGCAGGCCGGCTGGCGCTTGGGCGCGTCGACGCTCGACGCGACGTGGGCCCTCACGACGGGCGCCGCCACTAATCTGCCGCGTCTGCTGCGCATGGAACTGGTGCGGCCGCAGACGCGGGTATCACTCGGCTGCCTCCTCGACGAACGCGCCGCAGGGCACCCCGGTGCGGTCGGGTTCTTGTGGGAGGATCGCGCCCACACTCACGCCGCTCTGAAGACGCGGATTGACGCTGTCGTGGCGGGACTGTTGTCGGTCGGCGTGCGTCAGGGTGAATCCGTCGGCGTTCTGATGGACACCCGCCCCAGCATGCTTATCGCCGTTGCCGCGCTCAACCGGATCGGAGCGGTGGTCGTGTTGTTGCGGCCAGACGGGTCGCTCACCGAGGAGATCAAACTTGGTGGCGCCGCGCGCATCGTGACTGACCCGGAACACGTCGACTCCGTCCGCGCGCAGACCGACGCCAAGGTGTTCGTGCTCGGCGGCGGGGGAGGACAACGGGACCTCGGCGTCGACGGGGTGATCGACCTGGAACGCATCGATCCCGATGCAATCACGCGCCCCTCCTGGTATCGACCCAATCCCGGACTGGCGCGCGAAACCGCTTTCGTCTTGTTCACCGGTGACGGCCCGTCGACACGGGCGCGAAATATCACCAATGCCCGCTGGGCGCGGGCGGCGTACGGAACCGCGGCCTCAGCCGAACTCGGACCGCGCGACACGGTCTTCAGTGTCAACCCGATCCACCACCCGTCGGGCCTGTTGATGTCGCTGGGCGGTGCCGTCGCCAGCGGCGCCCGGTTTTCGATGGCGAGTCGGTTCGACCCCGACACGTTCTGGAATGAAGCCCGCCGCTACGGCGTGACCGTGGTGTCTTACACCTGGACACAGCTTCGCGACCTCGTCGAGGCGCCACCGCATCCCGGTGAGCAACACCACACGATCCGCACATTCATCGGCTCGGGCATGCCGGTCGGACTGTGGCACAGGGTCATTGAGCGCTTCGCCCCGGCCCGGGTGGTGGAGTACTACGCCTCCGCGCAGACCGACGCAATCCTGGTCAACATGTCCGGCGCGAAGGTCGGTTGCATGGGCACCCCGCTTCCGGGCAGCCCCGAGCTGCGCATCGCACGCATCGACGAGTCCACCCGGCAGCTGGCCCTTCGCGCCGACGGCTCCGCCGAGCAGTGCCGGCCCAGGGAAATCGGGATGTTGCTCTCCCGGGTCGAGCCCGGAATGTCGCAACCATCGCGTCCACTTCGCGGACTGTTCGCCCCGGGAGACGCCTGGCTGCTGACCGGCGACCTGTTCTACCGCGATGAGGACGGCGACTTCTGGCTCGCAGGCAGTGCTGACTCGCTCGTCACTACCGCCCACGGGGTGGTCGGCGGGTCCGCCGTCGAAGACGCACTCGGCATCCTCGACGCGATCGACATGAGCGTCACATACGCCGTCCCCGGAGCGGACGGCGACGACCTCGCGGTCACCGCCATCACGCTGCGATCCGAGCAATCGCTCGACGCCGAGGACCTCTCGGCAGCACTGGGACAGCTGCCGCCGGATCGTCGACCGCATGTCGTGCGCATTGTCGAGCGCATCCCAACCAGCACTTCGCATCGACCGCTGCCAAGCGCGTTCGTCAAAGACGGCCGACCCGCGCCCGGCCCAGGCGTCTACAACCTGGACCCGCTCTCCGGCGAGTACCGGACAGACTCGCACGCGCTAGGGAGCCAATGATGGGCCAGGCACACGACTACGACTACGACTACCTGATTGTCGGGTCCGGTTTCGGCGGCAGCGTATCGGCGTTGCGTCTGGCCGAGAAGGGTTATCGGGCAGCGGTTTTGGAGTCCGGGCGGCGTTTCGAAGACCACGACTTCGCCGAGCGGCTCTCGCAGCTGCGCCGGACGATCTTCGCGCCGAAGCTGGGTTTGAAGGGCATTCTGCGGGTCACACCGTTCAAAGACGTCATGATCCTCAGCGGAAGCGGCGTGGGCGGCGGCAGCCTGGTCTACGCGCAGACTCTCTGGCGAGCCGGGGATGGTTTCTTCGATGACTGGCGCAAGGTGTGCGGAGACGCCCCGGATCTGGAGAAGTACTACGAGTTGGCCGAGGGCATGCTCGGCGTCGTGACGCAGCCGCGGCGCACGCCCGCCGACGAAGCCATCGAGGCCATTTCCGTCGAGCTAGGTGTAGCTGACACCTTCCGCCCAGTCCCCGTTGGCGTCTACTTCGGCGAGCCCGGCGTGGTACACGCCGATCCGTACTTCGGCGGCGACGGTCCGGCCCGGTCGGGTTGCATCGAATGCGGGTTGTGCCTGTTGGGATGCCGCAACAACGCCAAGAACACCCTGCCGAAGAACTATCTGTGGTTCGCCGAACGCCTCGGTGTGCAGATCGATCCCGAACGCACGGTCACCTCGATCCGGCCGCTGGGCGCGGCGGACGGTTCCGACGGGTACGCCGTCACCAGCGAACGCACCGGCTCCTGGATTCGCAAGGACCGTCGGACGCAGACCGCGCGGGGTGTCGTCGTGGCCGCCGGCGCCCTGGGAACCAATCAACTTCTCGCGCAATGCAAGAGCGACGGCTCTCTGCCGCGAATCTCTGACCGGCTCGGCCAGTTGGTCCGCACCAACAGCGAGGCGATGACCGCGGTGACCACACCGGATGACCGAGGATGGGGCCGCAGCGTTTCGATCACTTCGAGCATGCATCCCACCGCGGACAGCCATGTCGAAGCCGTCACGTATGGCCCGGGTGGCAACGCGATGGGGCTGATGTTCACCTTGCTGACCGGCGACGGCACGAGAATCACCCGGCCGCTCAAGCTGCTCGCCCAGATCTGCAGGCACCCGATTCGATTTGTCCGCGTGACCAATCCGCGCGGCTGGTCACAACGCTCGCTCATCACCGGCATCATGCAGAGCACCGACACATCGCTGTCGCTGGTGCCCAAGCGGCGGATGCTCGGCCGGCGGCTGCGGCTCACCACGCGCCAGGATCCGGACCACCCGACGCCCACTTTCCTGCCGGTGGCCAACGACTTCGCCCAGCGGCTCGCCGACCGGACCGGTGGCACAGCGCAGAGTTGGCTGACCGAAGCGCTGTTCAACATGCCGATAACTGCACACATCCTGGGCGGTGCGGTCGCGGCCGAGAGCCCCGAGCACGGAGTTGTCGACCGCGAGCATCGAGTGTTCGGCTACCAGAACCTGCTTATCTGCGATGGTGCGGTCATCCCGGCCAATCCCGGTGTGAATCCGAGCCTGACGATCACAGCGATGGCCGAGTGGGCGATGGCAGCAATCCCGGTCAAGCCGGGTACGCAGACGACAACCCCCCGCGCGGGGTTGATCCCCTCGAAAACCGCAAGTGGTATGAGCGTTCGGACTCACAGCGAGATCTGAATGCGCGCGACAGATTTCGTTTCGGAAACCGCGGATGTTTGTGGGCAAGGGGCTGTTGTCGATGAGTCAGACGGCCTAGGGTGGAGTAACCGGGCCCACGCAGACGCGCTCGCAAAGAAGCCGCCCGGATGGCGGTCATGCCTTCCAGTGAGAGCAGGCGCGAGCAGAGTGTGACCCAATACAAGCCGGCCATTATTCTTCTTGGTCGCGTGGGATGCTCAAAGCCATTGCGCCAGCTAGCTTTTCATGGTGCTGAACAGCACCGGCCCACCGGCAGTTCGGACGAAGCTTTAAGAGAGGTCCATCATGGCGGAGTCATCAGCACAACCCAATGGCCACAAGCCCGCTGCCGCATCTGACGGCGAGGCTGGCCAACCCATCACGGCGCGTGACCAGGACCAGGTGCGGCGGGATATCTTGCCCATCCCGGACGCCAAGCATGTCGGCCTGACGACGTATGACGCCAAGGACCCGGACACCACATATCCGCCGATCACCGCACTGCGCCCGCCCAAGGGCGCACCCAATGTTCTGATCGTGATGCTCGACGATGTGGGGTTCGGTGGTTCGTCGGCCTTCGGCGGGCCGTGCAATACGCCGACGGCCGAGCGGCTAGCCGCGGGCGGGTTGAAGCTGAACCGCTTTCACACCACGGCGCTTTGTTCGCCGACCCGGCAGGCGTTGCTGACCGGGCGCAACCACCACTCGGTGGGGATGGGTGGAATCACCGAGATCGCCACATCGGCGCCGGGCAACAGCAGCGTGCGGCCCAAGGAGAAGGCGCCGATCGCCGAAACCCTGATGCTCAACGGATATTCGACGGCGCAGTTCGGCAAGTGCCACGAGGTGCCGGTCTGGGAAGTCTCCCCCGTGGGGCCGTTCAACCAGTGGCCCACCGGCTCGGGTTTCGAGTACTTCTACGGCTTCGTGGGTGCCGAGGCTAACCAGTATTACCCCGGGCTGTATGAGGGCACCTCGCCGGTGGAACCGCCGAAGTCACCCGAGGAGGGTTACACCCTCACCGCGGATCTCGCCGACCGCGCCATCACCTGGGTGCGCCAGCAGAAGGCGCTGGTGCCCGACAAGCCGTTCTTCATGTACTGGGCCCCCGGCGCCACCCACGCGCCGCACCACGTGCCCAAGGAGTGGTCGGACAAGTACAAGGGCAAATTCGACAGCGGGTGGGACACGTTGCGTGAGCAGATCATGGCCCGGCAGAAGGAACTGGGCGTCGTGCCCGCAGACGCGGAGCTGACCAGACGCCACGACGAGATCCCGGCCTGGGATGACATGCCCGCTGAGCTGAGGCCAGTGCTGGCCCGCGAGATGGAGCTCTACGCCGGCTTCCTCGAGCAGACCGACCACGAGGTTGGGCGACTCGTCGACACCCTCGACGACTTGGGGGTGCTCGAGGACACGTTGATCTACTACATCATCGGCGACAACGGCGCCTCGGCCGAAGGCACACTCAACGGCTCCTTCAACGAGATGGCCATGCTGAACGGCATGCCGGAAATCGAGACGACCGAGTTCCTGCTGTCCAAGATCGATGATTTCGGCACGCCGAAGGCCTACAACCACTACGCGGTCGGCTGGGCACACGCCCTGTGCACGCCGTATCAGTGGACCAAGCAGGTGGCCTCGCACTGGGGCGGCACCCGCAACGGCACCATCGTGCACTGGCCCAACGGCTTTGCCGACAAAGGCAAGACCCGCAACCAGTTTCACCACGTAATCGACGTCGCCAAGACCATTCTGGAAGCGGCCGGACTGCCCGAGCCTTCCGTGGTGAACAGCATTGCGCAGGCGCCGCTGGAAGGCGTCAGCATGGTGCCCACCCTGCGCGACGGCGATGCGCCCGAGCACCACGACGTCCAGTATTTCGAGATACTCGGCAACCGCGGCATTTACCACAAAGGCTGGACTGCGGTGACTAAACACCGCACGCCTTGGACCACCGAGGCGCCGCCGGCGTTTGACGACGATGTCTGGGAACTATACGGACCCGACGACTGGACACAGGCACACAACCTGGCCATGGAGAACCCCGAGAAGCTGGCCGACATGCAACGCCTGTGGCTCATCGAGGCGGTCAAATACAACGTCGTGCCCCTTGATGACCGTACCTTCGAGCGCTTCAACCCCGATCTCGCCGGGCGCCCTCAGCTGATCCGTGGGAACCGTCAGCTGCTGTTCCCGGGGATGCGGGTCAGCGAGAACTGCGTGCTCACCCTGAAAAACAAGTCATATTCGGTGACCGCAAACATCATCGTGCCGGAATCGGGCGCCACCGGCGTCATCATCACCCAGGGTGGCCTGGTGGGCGGCTGGTCGCTGTATGCGCATGAGCGCAGGCTCAAATATTGCTGTAACTTCCTGGGCATCGAGCACTTCATGGTCACTGCCGAACGGCCGATCCCAGCCGGAAAGCACCAGGTGCGAATGGAATTCAAGTACGACGGCGGCGGCCTGGGCAAAGGCGGCGACGTCACGCTGTACTACGACGGCAAACCCGTCGGCCAGGGCCGCGTCGAACGGACGCAGCCCATGATCTACTCCGCCGACGAGGCCTGCGACGTCGGCGCCGACACCGGCTCACCCGCATCCCCGGACTACGGCCCCACCGGCAACAAGTTTTCCGGTCAGATCAACTGGGTGCAGATCGACATCGGCGACGACAGCCAAGATCACCTCATCAAACCCGAGGACCGGCTCACGATCGCGCTGTCACGGCAATAATGTTGCGGCTCTTGGCGATTCAGAGGTGGGCGGCACGGACGGCAGCGTCGAAAAACCGCAATTCGAGTTCCATGGCCTGGTGATACAGGCCGCCCAGGCGATCGGGATCACCGCCGTAGCGGTCCAGTAAATCCTCGAGACGTCGCGCCTGGACTTCGAACTGCGCGCTCGAGTACGTCTCCACCCACTCGCGGTACGGACTTTCGGGCGCTGTCTGAGCGGTCAGCTGCTGACCGAGGTAGGCGTAGAGCCGCATGCACGGCGTCATCGCCGCCACGATGTGGCCGACCGGCTCGAGCGCGGCGACCGCCAGCAAGAAGTTGGTATACGCGGAGGTGGCGGGGTCTGCCGGTTGGTGAAGGTCGACATCCCAGCGGGCTGCATAGTCCTGGTGCAGGCGGAGCTCGTCGGCGGCCGCGTCCAGTAGCTCCCTGAACGCGATCAGCCCGTCTTGGTCCGGGCTCTTCGCCAGTGCCAAGGCGTAGGCGCTGCAATACGCGTCCAGGAAGATGGCGTCCTGTCCCACGTAGTGGGCGAACGTAGCCCGGGGCAATTCTCCCGACGCGATGCCCTGGACGAACGTGTGCTGCAGCGCCGCCTCGGAGAGGGCTCGGTTGCGATGCCACAGCGATTCAGAAAGCGAGGCCATGTTCAATCGTGGCTAGCGCGTTGTTGGTGGATGAGGCCGGCGCGGATCAGCAGTAGGCCGCTGACGACCAGCATCCAGATGGGAAACGTCAGCGTCAGCCACATGCTCAGGTCGCTGGCGATCAGCAACGCCACCGCCACCAGATAGCTGACGACGACTAGCCAGCGCGGCATCAGGCCGGTCTTGAGCCAGATGGTGGCCAGCGACATCATGAACACCGCCGCCATCCGGATGGCGTAGGTTTTGGCGGCCGACAACACAATTCCCCTGCCGAACGCGATCACTTCGGCATGCGCTGCGGGATCGGTGACGCCAGTGTTGCTGGCCACCAGCGCCGCGGCGACCGCGGTCGAGACGAACATGATCGCCAAAAACAGCAGACCGCTGCCCAAAAATACCGTCGCGAAGAACCGATCCTCGTAGCGCCCGAAGCCATCCCGCACCACCCCGATGAACCATAAGAATGTGATCCCGGCGAACGGCATCAGCTCCGTTGCGGTCAGGATGCCGCCCCGTTCAGAGTTGAGCCATTGCGTCGAGTCGCCCACTCCCTCGGGCATCTTGGCACGGATCAGGATCAGTACTGCCGCGAAGAGCAGGGCCGACAGAACCCCCGCCAGGGCCGCCGCTCGCGGCGTCGTCAACTGGTGCAGGCTCGGCCCCGCTGCAGATGAGGACACGGTTTGTGAGGACACCGGGTCATCGTGTCAGATGCGGGCGGGCGTGGGGAATTTTCGGGCTGAGTCAGAAACCCTGATTGTGAAAAGTAGCCACTGAAGTGCGATAGGTAACTTGGTTCCCGGAGTAGACCGACCAGAACTCAAGCCCGTACGCGCCAGCTGAATAGTGTTCCCGCAGGGCCACTTCGGCTAACGTTGTTGCGGCTTGGCGAAGCGACCGGGGCAATGCGCGACGTGCGCGGGTGTGGCGGTCCTGATGTAGGAGGTGGTCGTGAGTGCCGGAAACTGCGTCGGCCTCTGAATCTCCTGGGGTGACACCTAATCCACTCGAGGAACTCACGCTGCAGCAACTGCGGCTCCGCACCAGCATGAAATGGCGTGCGCATCCGGCCGATGTCCTGCCGATGTGGGTCGCCGAGATGGACGTCAAGCTGGCGCCGACGGTGGCCGAGGCCCTGCGCACGGCCATCGACAACGGCGATACCGGCTATCCTTGCGGCACCGCGTTGGCGGAAGCGGTCAGTCAATTCGCGTCGCAGCGTTGGCAGTGGCATGACCTGGAGGTCAGCCGCACCGCGATCGTTCCAGACGTCATGCTCGGTGTCGTTGAGGTGTTACGTCTGGTCACCGACCGCGGGGATGCCGTCATCGTCAACCCGCCGGTGTACGCCCCGTTTTACGCTTTCGTGTCGCACGACGGCCGCAGGGTGATCGAAGCGCCGCTTGACGTCGATGGCCGAATTGATCCGGACGCCTTGGAGGAAGCTTTCGCGCGTGCCCGTGCTTGGGGCGGAAAGGTCGCGTACCTGTTGTGCAACCCGCACAACCCGACGGGGTCGGTGCACACCGTCGACGAATTACGCGGGATTGCCGACCTTGCCCGCCGGTTCAGTGTCCGGGTGGTGTCAGACGAGATTCACGCGCCCGTCATCTTGTCGGGGTCGCGATTCACCCCGTACCTGACCGTCCCCGGTGCAGAGAACGCCTTCGCCCTGACGTCTGCCTCCAAAGCCTGGAACCTTTCCGGACTCAAGGCGGCCTTGGCCATCGCCGGCCCGGAGGCGGCCGCAGACCTGCGCCGGATGCCCGAGGAGGTCAGCCATGGGCCGAGCCATCTGGGCGTCATCGCACACGCCGAAGCATTCCGAACCGGTGGCGACTGGCTCGACATGCTGCTGCGGGGCCTGGACGAGAACCGAACATTGCTCGGCGATCTGGTCGCCGAAAACCTTCCCGGGGTGAAATACCAATGGCCACAAGGCACTTATCTTGCGTGGCTCGATTGCCGAGAACTCGGCTTCGGCGAAGAAGTCGCCGACGGCCTTGCGGTGGTTGCTGATTTGTCCGGACCTGCCCGCTGGTTCCTCGACCACGCCCGTGTAGCGCTCAGTTCCGGCCACGTCTTCGGGACCGGCGGAGCGGGGCACGTGCGATTGAACTTCGCTACCTCGCGAGCCATTCTCATTGAGGCCGTATCGCGAATGGGCCGGGCCCTCGCCAACACTCGATAGCGGACTAGCCTCCGACACAGCGCTTTTCAGCTACGCAGAAATTTCCTCGGCGCCGCGGCCCAAATTGCGGAAGCCCTGAGCGGGCTCCTTGATACCAACCACGAACGGCAGCGTGCTCAACTCCAACTTCACCGTCGCCCCGAGCCGGCGAAAGAAGCTGTGCTCGGGCGGCGCAGGTGGAACTTGCGACGTCGCGAGGTCGATGTAGTGTGTCGACGTTTCTCCGATGCCTTCAAACACGTGGACCAGCGGCTTGCACTGCTCGCGCATCGACTCGTCGAGGCACGCTGCGACAGGGTCGGTCATCAGCACGTATTCAACGACTGGTACCAAGTTTTTCAGCATTCGGTGCACCAGGATGACGTCGAAGCCGGCGAGTTCGACATGGCGCTTCACCCGTTGCTCTGCCACCTCGCCCTGGTGGACGACGAACTTGAGTGAGAGGTTGTCCAACTGTGCACAACTCGCACACTCGCAGGCAATGTCCTTTTTGAACCGTTCGCGCCGCGCGAGGAACGACTGGCGCATCCGTGACAGCCGGTCGCACACCACCGCTTTGGCGTTGCCGTCGGGCGCCCAAAAGAACGCGGCGTCGCCCTCAAGCTTCGCGAGCTTCAGACCTTTGCCAGCGTCGATGACCGACTCCAGCAGCCCCGCCACCGTCAGTTGCGCGTGAGCCAGGTGCGTCCGGTTCCACTGCATGTAATGCGTGTATCCGCCAATATCGGCAATGAGCAGAACCGCGCGCCGAATCGCCATGAACAAGTCAGTCTAGTGGCCACCCGACGTCTAGCTCAATGAAATCTCCCACTAGACGAACTCGCGTTGCCGAGAGAGGCTAACAGAGGTGCCCGCCCACCGGAGGAGTTGAATATGGAAGTGCTGCGAACCCCAGACTCCCGATTCGAAAACCTGGAGGGCTACCCGTTCGTAGCGAACTACCTTGACGTAGCAGCAAGCGACACCCAGCCGCTACGAATGCACTTTCTCGACGAGGGTCCGGTCGATGGGCCGCCGATCGTGCTGCTACATGGCGAGCCCACTTGGAGCTACCTGTACCGAACGATGATTCCGCCGCTGGCTGACGCCGGGAACCGCGTACTCGCACCCGACCTGATCGGCTTCGGCCGCTCGGACAAGCCCAGCCGGATCGAGGATTACACCTACCAGCGGCATGTCGAATGGGTGACCTCGTGGTTTGAACGCCTCAACCTGAAGGATGTGACGCTGTTCGTGCAGGACTGGGGATCGCTGATCGGGCTGCGCATCGCCGCCGAGCAGGGTGACCGCATCGCACGGCTAGTGGTGGCAAACGGTTTCCTTCCCACGGCGCAGCGACCCACTCCTCCCGCCTTCTACGCCTGGCGGGCGTTTGCGCACTACTCCCCCGTGCTGCCCGCCGGTCGCATAGTCGCCGGCGGGACCGTCCGCCGAGTTCCCTCGAAGGTGCGGGCTGGCTACAACGCGCCCTTTCCCGACAAGACATATCAAGCCGGGGCCCGCGCGTTTCCGCAGTTGGTGCCAACCTCACCCGGCGATCCGGCGATCCCGGCCAACAGGAGAGCGTGGGACGCCCTCGGCCACTGGGAGAAGCCGTTTCTTGCCATCTTCGGAGCTCGCGACCCCATCCTCGGGCAAGCGGACCGTCCCCTGATCAAGCACATCCCCGGCGCGGCGGGCCAGCCGCATGCCCGTATCAACGCCAGTCACTTCATCCAAGAAGACAGCGGACCCGAACTGGCCGAACGCATCGTCTCCTGGCAGCAGGCCCTGCTCTAGCAGCACGTCACCGGGTGTTGACCAGTCGCACCACGCCGCGCATGACCGCTCTGCTGACGGTGTGGCGTACCTGAGCGAGCGCCGATCCCGCGTCTGACGGCGGGGCTGCCCCAAGCCGCGGGAACAGCGCAAGCGCATTGCTGCGCTCGATCGCCGCGCGGGTGTCCGGGTCGAGTCCTGCGTAGGTCTCCAGGCCCGCGGCGAATAGCCGGCCGGCCGCAATGGGCGCGAAGGGCCAGTCGGAGCCGAAGGTGACATGTCCGGGTTTGGCGAACGCAAGCAGGCTCGGCAGCGCGGCGGCGCTCGAGGACAACGCGGTGTCGAAGTAAAAGCCGGCGAAGTCATCCAGGCTGTCGCTTGGGCTGCGTCCGGTATCGCCCATGATGCTGACCGCCATACGGTGCGAAGCGTAGGGCACGAAGCCGCCCGCGTGGCTGAGGATGAACTTGATATTGGGATACTTGCGGCAAATGCCTTTGCGGACAAGCAGATACGCGGCGCGGGTGGTATCGAGCAGAAAGTCGACGGCAAACGGTGCAACGCCGTCGACTGCCGGTCCGGGTAGTTCCCCGGGGTGGATGAAGACCACCGCCGAGCGGGCGTCCAGCGCAGCGAATAGGTCGTCCTGGCCGTGCTGGCCGAGGTAGGTCCCCGCGCTGTTGGCAAGCAGTACAACCCCGTCTGCGCCCAATCCGTCGAGTGATCTGGCGACCTCGTCGATGGACTCGCTGATATGCGGCATGGGGATGGTCGCGAAGAATCCGAACCGGCCAGGCTGACCCGCAACGAGTTCGGCGAGGTAGTCATTGAGGTCACGCGCCAGCGAGGTGGCATCGGCTGTGCTCGGCAAGAACGCGGTGCCCGGCGTAGACACCGAGAGTATCGCGGTGGCGACGTTCAGTTCCCCCATGGTCTGCAATGACGCCTCCGGACTCCACTCCGGCAACCCACGACCACCGGCCTCGTCAATCTCGGCTTTCTGCAACAAGTCTCGGTAGAAAGATGGGATGGCGTGGTGGTGAGTATCAATCCGCAACATCGTTGAGCTGCTCCTTTTAAAGGGGTCGGCGATCAGCGGTCTGGAATCCCCGCACCGGCGAGTGCGGGAACGACGTCCTCGTCGTGTAACAGCGACGCGGCGCCGATCTTGAATTGGGGCATCACTTATCGTCACATCATCCGACACATGGGTCACCGGGCGAAAGAGATAGGCGGTTTGCCCGCCGCAAAGCGACAAGGAAAACACCTTGTCGCTCATAGGCGGCCGAAGTGGCTAATTCCGCTGAGGCCTGGCCGTACCGTCAGCGCGTGACCGCCAGTACGGCTTCCGCCAGCTCGGGACGGCAGACCACCAGATCCGGCAACTTCGGGTCCGGTTGGTTGTAGGCCAACGCGGACCCGTCGATGCGGGAGGTATGCAAACCGGCAGCTCGGGCCACTGCCACCGGGGCAGCCGAGTCCCATTCAAACTGGCCGCCGGCGTGCACGTACACATCAGACAAGCCCTGGACGATCGAGGCCACCTTGGCTCCGGCAGAACCCATTTCCACCAGAATGCCGTCCAACGCATCGCGAACGGTCAACGCGATAGCGGGCGGCCGGGTGCGTGATACCACGATGCGCGGCTTGTCCGGCGCGGCGGGAGGCGGATCAACCTGAGGGGTCGCCAACGTGATGCCCTGCGCCGGCAGTGCCACCGCACCGGCAACAAGCTCACCGGCCTGCCACAGTGCGACGTGCACCGCCCAGTCGTCGCGCCCGAGCTCGGAGAATTCCCGCGTCCCGTCGAGCGGATCGACGATCCACACCCGCTCCGAGCGCAATCGCACCGGATTATCGGCACCCTCCTCAGACAGCACCGCGTCGTCAGGCCGCTCGTCGGTGAGCGCTTCCATCAGGAAGTCGTGGGATCGCTTGTCCCCCGCCGCCTTCCGCTCGCTCGCGTCCGCATCGGCGAACTCATCCCGCACCCCCAGCAACAGCTGCCCAGCCTCGGTGGCCAACCGTGCAGCCAGTTCGTGGTCATTCATCGGTAACTCCCCAGCCCATCACAATCCCCAATATGTTGGTAGCGTTGACCAACTTTACCGTGCCATGACTCTGTTAACAGACAGCACCCCCGACGTGAAATTCCGCCCGTAACCTGTTGAGCGTGAGCGGCAACGTCCCTTCATCGAGCCGGTTGCGGCGCACTCCGCGGGGGCGTCTGATCGTGATCGGCATTGTCCTGGCTGTTGTGCTGATCGGCGTACTCACCTTCGTGGGTGTGAAGCTGACCCAGGGCCACCAAAGCGCTGCGCCGCCCACCACCCAACCGCCCCCGGAGAGCTTCGCCATTCCGGGCTGCTACAACCTATCCGTGCCAGCAGTCGAGCGTCCAAAAAGGCTCAATGTTCTGGGCTGCGCGAGTGTCGCCGTTGCGCTGCAAGACATGTCGTGGAGCTCATGGGGACCGCAGGGTGCCGACGGGACCGGCACCGCCGTTTTCAAGATCTGCGATCCGAATTGCGCAGCCGGATATCAACTCAGCAGACCGGTTGTCGTACATGCGTGGAATCCGCAGTCGCCTCGGCCTGAAGCTATCTGCCAGGTCGGCCTCAAAATCTTTTCCGACATGATCCTGGCCTTCCCTAAAGGCGTGCCCCCGCCCACGGCGCAGAAAATGAACACTCAGTACAACGGAATGCCGGCAGTGCACTACGCCAACTACTCGGGCGCCAATACCCATGACACCCAATTCATCGGCTATACATTCTGTAACTAGCGGGCTGGCGCAACTAGCGGTTGCTCAGACCTCGATCACGACGGCGCCACCCTGACCGCCGCCTGCACACATTGCCGCGACGCCGATGCCGCCACCGCGGCGGGCCAGCTCATAGGTCAACGTGGTGACCATGCGTGCACCCGAGGCCGCGATGGGGTGGCCGAGGCTGCAGCCGCTACCAGAGAAGTTCACCTTCTCCTCGTCGATGCCGTGCTCCCGGCACGCCGCGATCGGCACGGAGGCGAACGCCTCGTTGATCTCCCACAGCGCCACATCGCCGACCGACAAACCGGCCCGCTGCAGCACCTTGCCGATGACCTTGACGGCACCCAGACCGGTGTCCCTGGGCGCCACGCCCGCAGCGGCCCACGCCTTGACCGTGCCCATCACGTTGAGGTTCTCGGCGGCGGCGTAATCGCGGTCGACGAGGGCCACTGCCGCGGCGGCGTCGTTGGTGCCACTGCTATTGCCCGCCGTGATCGAAAATCCCTCGATCTCGGGGTGAAGCACTTTGAGTGCAGCGAGTTTCTCGACGGTGGTGTCGCGACGAGGATGCTCGTCGACCGAAAACTCAGTCACCGAACCGTCGAGCTGCGTGATCTTCAGCGGGATGATCTCGTCGACGAACTTGCCCGCGTCCATGGCCGCGATGGCACGCTGATGTGACCGGGCGGCCCAAGCGTCCATTTCCTCGCGAGTGATGCCAACCGCCTGCGCCGTATTCCAGCCCACCGTGATCGACATGTCCCTGCTGGGCGCATCGGGCGTCTCCACGTGCGTCGGCGGCATCCACTGCTCCTGGAACTTCAGCTCGGGCCCAGGAATCCGCCAGTTGGTCAGCGGGGTCATCGACAACGACTGCACGCCGCCGGCGATGAGCACGCGCTCCATCCCGGAGCCGATCTGGGCCGCGGCGTTGCCGATGGCCGTCAGGCTACCCGCGCAGTGCCGGTTCACCGACTGGCCGGGAATGTCCTCCATGCCGGTGGCGGTGGCCGCATACCGCGCCAAATCTCCTCCACCGTAATGCGATTCGGCGAAGATGATGTCGTCGATAGCAGACGGGTCGACGCCGGACCTGCGCACCACCTCCGGAAGCACCGCGGTGATCAGCGTCTCGGGCGGCGTGTTGACCAGCGTCCCCTTGAAGGAGCGGCCGATCGCCGTCCGAACCGCTCCGACAATTACGGGTGTAGCCATGTTCTCAACCTCGAACGGTCTGGCTGCGGTCGGCAGCACGGGTGGGTCTGCGGTCAGACGCCGCGACGCGAATCGTATCAAATACCGTATGGGCAATAGTAATGGGCTAAGTTCACCGATGGCGGGTCTGAGACGGATCAGGGACAGGACGGAGGCCATACGTTGAAAACCAAAGGTGCCTTGGTCTGGGACTTAAACCAACCGTGGACGATCGATGAGATTGATATCGGCGATCCCCGCCGCG
Organism: uncultured Actinomycetota bacterium; assembly: GCA_963730415.1. Lineage (GTDB taxonomy): Bacteria > Actinomycetota > Actinomycetes > Mycobacteriales > Mycobacteriaceae > Mycobacterium. The sequence goes on from CAVSSC010000043.1 coordinate 919,461, forward strand.
GCGAGGTGACGGTCCAATTAGAGACGGCCGGTCTATGCCACTCCGACCACCATTTGCTGACCGGCGACTTCCCCATCCCGAGCTTTCCTGTCCTCGGTGGCCATGAGGGCGCCGGAATCATCACCGAGATCGGTGAAGGCGTCGAGCATCTGGCCGTGGGCGATCACGTGGTCATGTCGTTCATCCCGTCGTGCGGTAAATGCACGCCATGCCAGGTCGGATTGCGCAATTTGTGCGACCTGGGCATGGGGCTGCTATCGGGCGCATCAGTGTGCGACGGGTCGTTTCGGGTGACGGCCAAGGGACACAATGTTGTGCCGATGTCGCTGCTGGGGACGTTTGCGCCCTACGTGGTCGTGCACCACACGTCGGTGGTCAAGGTCGAGCCCACGATCCCCTTCGAGGTGGCCTGCTTGGTGGGCTGCGGCGTAACCACCGGCTACGGCTCGGCGGTGCGCAGTGCGGCAGTCGAGCCCGGTGACGACGTCGCGGTCGTCGGTATCGGTGGGGTCGGTGTCGCCGCGATACAGGGCGCCCGAATCGCCGGAGCCCGGCGCGTGTTCGCCGTCGATCCGTTCGGATGGAAACGCAAGCAGGCGTTGGAGTTCGGCGCGACCGAAGCTTTCGAGGATGTCGACAGTGCCGCCGCCGCCATCGCCGAAGCCACCTGGGGAGCGATGTGTCGCAAGGTGATTGTCACGGTCGGTCACTGCGACGGCCGCGACGTCGAGGCGTGGATGGGGCTGACCGCAAAGGGAGGCACGTGCGTCCTGACGGCCATGGGCAACGTGATGGCCACCGACGTCACCCTCAACCTGGCGGGGTTGACGCTGTTGCAGAAAAGCCTGCAGGGAAGTCTGTTCGGCGGCGGCAACCCGCAGCACGATATTCCCGCGATTCTTGAGCTGTACAAGCTTGGGCAGGTCAACCTCGATGACATGGTGACGCGCGAGTACACGCTCGAGCAGATCAACGACGGCTACCGCGACATGCTCGAGGGACGCAACATCCGCGGCATAATCCGTTACACCGACGCTGACCGCGCGTGACCGACGGTCGCCCATGACGCGCGACGGGTATCGAAGCCGCTTGCAATAGGACGCTTTTCGTGGCGGAAATGGGTGTCTGACACCCCCTTCGGCTACGCGGCGGCTGTAGCTTACTCGCGCACGACACAATGGACCCATGACAACCAGACCAGTCGCTAATCGTGACGCCACCCAGCTAGCCGCTTACCGCGTCGCGGCGATGCTCCTCGGCATGGGGACCCTTCACTTCGTAGCGCCCAAACCGTTCGACGCCATCGTCCCGGCCGAGCTGCCCGGAAGCGCGCGGCTCTACACCTACGGATCGGGAGTGGCCGAGGTGGCGATTGGAGCGCTGCTGCTGCCGCGCCGCACCCGGCGATCGGCCGCGCTGGCGGCCGCTGCGCTGTTTGTCGGGGTGTTCCCGGCGAATGTCAACATGGTCCGGTTGTGGTGGAATAAGCCCTGGCCGATGCGTATCGCCGCCCTGGCCCGGCTGCCACTGCAGATTCCGATGATCACCACCGCGCTCAAAATCAGGCGCAACAGCTAACGTGCCAAATGTGACCACTGCGACGTGAACAACTCGCGGCGGTCTCGCCAGTGCGGGATCTGCTGGTCCTATTCTCGAAAAGAATTGCAGGACAAGCGAAATCACTATATCGCCCGCAGCGGAAACGGCATTTGTGCGTCCGGATCGTCCGATATGAGCTGATAGCCTGGCGCTTGTGCCTGAGGCGGCGAAGATTCGCATCAGTTTCACCGGGGCAGCGGAAACGATGCTCGCGACGCTGCACGCAAGGGCGCTAGACGCAGAGGCCGGCAAACCGTTCCTGGGTGACACTTTCGCCAAGGACCTGGTCAGCCGCATCGATTACGACTGGCAAAAGACCGGCGTCACGGCGCGCAATGCTTCCGCCGGCACCGTTCGCAGCGCCTATTTCGACAAGTGGGCGCGCCAATTCCTCGCACTGCACCACCGAGCGGTGGTGCTGCACCTTGGCTGCGGCCTAGACGATCGCGTGTTCCGGCTCGACCCCGGCCCCGATGTCGAGTGGTATGACGTCGACTACCCCGAAGTCATCGCACTGGTGAAGCAACTGTATCCGGCCCGCGAGCACTACCACCCCGTCGCGGCGTCGGTCGCGGATCCAGAATGGTTGAGCACCATCCCGGCCGACCGTCCGGTGCTGCTCATCGCCGAAGGCCTGACCTACTACCTGACCAGAGACGACGGCGTCGCATTGCTGCGCCGAGTGGTCGAGCACTTCCCCTCGGGCGAACTGCACTTCGATGTATGCAACTGGCTCAGCATCAAGATACAAAAATTCAACCCCGTCGTCCGGCGCTCGGGATCAACGCTGCACTGGGCGGTCAACGAGCCCAACGACATTCTCGACGCCGTTCCGGGCGTCCGGCTGCTGGAGGCGATCTCCGTCTTCGAGACCGACCCGTTCAAACAACTGACCAGTGGCGTCTACCGGGCTCTCGGGAAAATGATGCGGGCCGTGCCGACACTGCGGAAAGTCGCGCAATTGCACCGCTATGCGTTCTGAACTGCACTCAGCCGCGACCGTCGACTGAGCGCCCGAGATAGGCCATGAGCCGAGCAGTCGGCGTCGAATCTCCTGGCGCGGATTGGGCCGGCCCGAAGCCGCCCGGTCGCCGCAACATGTCCTCGGGCACCGACTCCACCAGCCCACGGCACAGCCCCAGCAGGTCCTCGGGCAGCTCGATCAGCCGGCCTTGTGAGCAATGCACGTCCCAGCTGTGCAGGGCCAGGTCCGAGACTGGATAGGTCAGCGCCCGGCGCAACGGAACCTCACCCTCCGGCGACACCCGCATCGCTTCGAGATCGGCGCCGGGCAGGGCGTCTTGCAGCCGCGCGGCGAGCTCGCGAAGCCGTGCCGCCGGGTGGTCGCATACCCAGTCGGCCGGCTGGGAGGGGCCGTCCCAGACCTCCCCGTTCTCAACGAGCGTCACGATTTTCGCTGCGCTGCCGGTGGCGTGACCCACCAGGTCGCGCAAGCTCCAGCCCTCGAGGTTAGAGGGCCGGTCCCAGCTCTCTGGTGGAATCTGGTCGACAGCGTCGATGAGCAGGCCGATCGCCTCGGTAGCCATCATGCCGATCCGCGCGGTCGCGTCGTTCATGGAGTAACCGCGGACCTTTCCGTCACGGCTGAATTGCACTGTGCCGGTGCGTCTTCTAGCGTCCCGACGCGATGCAGCCACACGAACTTGTTCTGTCCCGCGGCGCCTGCCAGGAAAGGTCTCACCAGCAGCGGATAGACCTTCACTGCTTCTGACCGTGGGATCACTTCGGGCCTTTCGAGCGCATACTCTTCGCCATTCCACGTGAGCGTGCATTTGCCGGCGGCGAGCACATTTTCCAACCAGTCAACATAGGGGTATGCCGCCGCGAGCACGAACCCATCACCGAGCCGGTAGGCACTCAGCGGCGTCACATAGGTTCGGCCACTGCGCCGACCGACATGGTGCAATGCGCTGAGGTTGAAGTAGAGCATCCCCAGCCGGGTTCCGGCGACCTTGCGCAAATAGGGATTTCCCCGCTTGGTGAGCTGGCGCGTCCAATCGCTGACTCGTCTTACTTGCATCAGCATCCCCCAGCCGAGCAAGAGCAGATACAACGCCACGACAACGCCGGCCACGATGGCGGGTAGCGTCACAAGCACACGCAGCAACCTTCGGTCTGTCACACGGCGATCTCCTAGTGTCTCTGCGGCACAACCTGCGCCAACCATCCGCCGCATAGCGCCCAACGGGCTAGGGTCGCAAGTCCTTGGATCGGTTGAGGGTCCGAACCGATTCGCGTCTTGCTTCTCGCCACAAGACGTCATGATGAAAGCCATGACTGCGGCAAACAATGATGAGCACAATCGACAGACCGCATGCGATGATGGCAACCCTTACGGCGGCCCACCGGGTAGCGGGATTTCGCTGCCGCCGTACTACCTGCCGACGCCGTCGGTGAAGAACCGCAACAACTACTTTCCGCAGAGCGAGCCGCTTGGACCGGATGAGATGCGGATCATCTTCATGGGCAGCAATCCGTGGCCCCCGCGGTCGTCGCAGGCCGGCACCTGCATGATGGTGGAACTCGGCACCGGCAAGCGGCTGTTTTTTGACTTCGGTCCGGGCTGCCTGCGCAACATCATCGCCAACCAGGTGCCGGTGCCCGAGATCAACGACATCTTCATCACACATCTGCATGTCGACCATTTCGGCGAGCTGCCGTACTTGTGGCAATTCGCGCCATTCAACGGGCGGTGGACGCCGCTGCGTGTGATCGGGCCGTCCGGTCGCACGGAAGCGCTAGGCACACAAGCGATGTGCGAGCACTTGCAGAAGATGGGCGCTTGGACCTCCCAGTGGGCCGTCGGGCCTATGGCGAATGGCTACCGGATTGACGTCACCGAGTTTGACTTCAGCGACGACGGCGGCGTGTGCTACGACCAGGACGGAGTGCGCGTAATCCATTGGCGACGCTCGCATGGTTCGGACGGGGCGTCGGCCTACCGACTGGATTGGAATGGGCTCTCCTTCGTCTGGACCGGTGATGGTAAGCCCGACGAACTCACCGTCGAATATGCCAGGGGCGCCGATGTTTTCGTCAGCGAGATGGCCTGCGACCTGGTGAACCTGTGGGCGCTTAAGCAGGGTGTGTCACCACTGATGGGCGCCTACGTCCTCGACAATTACCACACCCCTCACTACGCGGTCGGCTATCTAGCCGAGCTGGTCAAACCACGGCTGGCGATGGCCACCCATCTATCGTTCGACCACGAGCTCGTCGGGGAGATGATCGCCGGTGTGCGGCGACATTACAAGGGCCTCTTTGCATTCGGGATCGACCACGTTGTTGTCAATGTCACCAAAGACCGGATCTGGATCCGGGAGGCCGCATTGCCGGATACCAGCAATGTCGCCCGCCCCGACATGCAGTGGATGGTCGAAAACATTTTTGGCGGAACCGTTCCTGGCGAGATCACCGTGGCGAATCCGGTTGCCGCAACCCAAGAGCAATCGATACGAGACCTGGAAATCGACCCCGCTCTCTTTACGCCCGCCGACCAGATGCGACCCTGGGCTCGGTCGGGTGCCGCAGAAATCACGATTAATCCGGCGCAGATGTTCGATGCACCGCAAGCAGGCACTTAACAAGACAAACTCGGGAGAGGCGGCGAAGTCGAGCCCATTCGGCGCCGCTACTCACTGAGTTGGCCTACCCACGCCAACTACGAGAGCTCCGGGTCCGGCTCGGGGTTGATGGGGGTCAGGGCTGCCAGGATGCGAGCGGCCGCGCCGGCGCGGCCGGTGGCGGCGCGGGCGGCGTCCGCATCGAGTTCCCGGCGCGCTTCATCGAGTGTGTGGCCGCACCCTATCAACATGCCGATGGCCTGGTCGATGAGCTACGCGGTGAGCAACGTGACCGTGCCGTCGGGCTGGGCGGGCAGCTGCAAGTGCTGGTCGAGGACGAAGTCGCTGAGTTCGCGGCCGGTTAACCAGGCCAGGTCGGCAGCCAGATCGACGAATGCGCCCGATCGGCCCGCATACAGAATTAGCGCCGCACCGACACCATCCGCGCCGCTGCTGGCCACGTCGCGCATGAGCATCCGCAGCGACGCGCGGATGGTTGGCGTCTGCTCGCTGTCGGCCAGCGTGGTGAAGGTGACCGCCCCCGCGCCGCCGCTGACGCTCACGGTAAGCCCGAGATAGGAACCTATGGCCGCGTGGGCTTCGGCGGCGAACGCCGCCATGCTGGCTGCGACGTCGGCGCCGGGGTCATCGGGGGCTGCGGTGAGCAGAGCTAGCGTCGCGGCCAGAGCCGGAGTGATCTCATCCATCAGCAACGTGTTCCGCTGGGCGCTCGCGAGCGCGCACCGGAGACACGCGCCGAACACAGCAAATCGCTATGCACAATGGGGATCTCGAGAAGCGAATCAGGACCCGTCTCGGACGTACTCCTGATTCGATGGTGGCCTGCCGCTCCCTCGGCCTGGGATCGGCGCACCAGCCCCAACGCTCTCCCCCGGCTGGTCACGCCTCGCTGTGGCCCTCGCGGGCACGGCGCACGGCCTCATCGACGATGTGTTGGGCGACGTCGACTAACTTCTTTTGCTCGCGTTGGCTGATCGCTCGCAGCCGCGCCAACGCCTCCTCCGCGGTGCCGCCGCTGCGTCCCCGCAGCAGCCCCACCGCCTGGTCGATGACGGGGCGCTGCGACAACGCCGTCTGCAACTGAGTCGTGAGCGTCACCGCCTGTCCCAGCAATTGCGCGTTGTGCACCGCGATGGCGGCCGGTGCGGCGAACCGCGCACCGAGCTCAGCTGCGTGCTCATCGAAAGCGTCCTCGGTGTGGGCGTAGACGTTGATCGCGCCGACCAACTGGCCAGGCAGCAGCAACGGCAACGACAACGCGCTGTGCACACCGCGCTCGACGACGCGCGGGCCGAAGCGCGGCCACATCTTCTCCCCACCGAGCGACCCCGAGCGGACCGTGCGCCGCTCCAGCGCCGCCGTGATGCACGGCCCCTCATGGACGGTGATGTACTGGATTTCATCGACCTCGGACACGAATGGGTGACTGGCGGCTAACGCCTCAACCTGCAGGTCGGGCCGGCCCACCCGCAGCAACGTCACCCCGGCGCCGTCCGCGCCGGGGATGGCGTGCGCGGCAAAGGTCGCCACTTGCCCCAGCAGGCCGCCCAGCCCCGATTGCCCGCTCACCAGAGCGGCGAGATCGGCAAGACTGGCTTGCAGGTCAGCCGCGTCCGCCGCAGCTTGTTCCGGGGTCAAAGACCCACCGGTATCGGTGTCGGGGGTGAACTCGCTCATTGGTGATCCTGCATTGCTGAAGGCTGGGTCCCGGTTTCACACCGGGCTCAGCGACGTGCAGCCGCAATCGTCACGAGAGACTGCTCCGGCCTCGATCATATGCCGCGGAAGCCATCTGAAGTACGGTTCTCGCTCAAGCAGCGCTCGTCCAGAGGGTTCACCGCCTGAGGTGCCGACCAGGCGGCTGGGCGGTCCCGCCGCCTGTACATCCACCTGACAACCCGTAACGGCACTCGCTCGGGCACCGTTGACCTGGCCGTCATTTCCTTATGGGACGTTGTTGCGGGCGCGCCGCGGCTGGCGTGATAAGTCCTTGGGCTATCCCGCCCCCAGCCAGCTACGCTGCGGCTTGGAACCACTGGACCGACTCTCACACTTGGACCAATTTGTGGGGTCCGCCAAGGGCTTAACCGCACACCAACGGTCGCGAACATCCACGGTTGATTGCACAGGAGGTCCTCGTGGCCAGGACGGACATCGCGGCACTGCTCGCAGTCGCAGCGGCCCTGATGGTCGGTGTCGGAGATGTCTTCCAACAGCGATCCGCCCAACGGGTCACAGACAAACCGGTCGGCACTTTCGCCCTGTTCGGCCGGCTGCTGCGCGATCGCCGATGGTGGGCGGGCAGCCTCGTGGCCGGCGTCGGGTTCGGGCTGCAGGCCGCGGCACTCGGCCTGGGTTCGGTGGTGCTCGTCCAGGCGCTGCTGGCGACGTCGTTACTGTTCGCGTTGCTCGTTAGCGCAAAGGTGAACCACCGCAAAATCACTGGCTGGCAAGCGATCTGGGCCGTGCTACTCGCCACTGCGGTTACGATGGTGGTTACCGTCGGCAACCCGCAGGCCGGGGAACCCCCGAGGGTCGTTTCAGACGTGGGCCATCGTGGCCATAGTCATCGGCCCGGCACTGATCTTGTGCGTAATTGGCGCGCGTATTTTCTCGGGTTCGGTGAGCGCAATGTTGTTGGGGCTGATGTCAGGTTCGCTGTGGGGGCTGTTTTCGGTTTTGACCAAGGGCGTGGTCGACCAGCTCGACCATGGCATCTTGGCATTGCTGCGCATACCTGAGCTATACGTGTGGGCGGTGGTCGCGGTCGCCGCCACGGCCTGGGAGCAGTCGGCGTTTCGGGCCGGCCCGCTGACCGCGTCACTGCCCGCGGTGACTGTCTCCGAGCCCATCGTCGGATCGGTGTTGGGTGTCACCGTGCTGGGTGAGACGCTACGCACCAACAACGTCGGCCTGGTCGCGCTCGGCATGTCGGTGGCGGTAATGGCCGCGGCGACGGTGGCGCTGGCTCGCAGCCAGGCCGCTGCGGCCTCCGCCATCGACCAGAGGTCGACATCGAAAGTCACCTGATGTGATCGGTGGCCGCGTCCGCAATGAGGACTATAGGCCCTACGCCCGGCGCAGGGAACGAGAAGACTCTGTAGTAGCTGAAGTGCGACGCAGCGGGATCCGCCGGTAGGCGGCGTCCTACACCAGCAATGGACATATTCGTGATCGAAGGAGCAGGACGGAAATGACCGAAGACGACCCAACGGTGGTTCGGCACCAAAGCGGAGTACCGGTCTCCACGCCGCCACAGGCTTTTCAGGAAACTGCAGCCTTACAGCCTGACGCAGGGTGGCAATACGGACGGTCGGCAACGAAGTGGTCATCACGTGGCGCCAGTACGCCAATCAAGTGCCACAGATCGCCACCGGGCTGGCGGCACTTGGTGTCGAGCGCGGCCACACGGTCGGTCTCATGCTGCGCAACCGTCCAGAGTTCCAGTTATCTGACTGACCCGCGAATCTGAGTACCCGAGCGAGGCTTTCCGATGACTAAGGCCACGTCGTCGATCCGGTTCTCTATGTGGCGGAAGATAGCCATGGCTACGTGGCGTCCCAGGAAAGACCCGATGATTTCGGCCACGATGGACATCGAGGCACCTCGGCTGCTCGAGTACATCGACCAGGTCCGCGACACCACGGGCCAGCACCTCACCCCGATGCACCTCGTGGGGAGGGCTGCCGGCAAGGTCCTCGAAGCCCTGCCGGAGCTCAACGGCCGTGTCGTGTTCGGTAGCTTCCTGCCGTCCCCGACCATCGACTGCGGCTTTGTGGTATCGCTGCGGACAGATCCGGTATCTGGAGCCGAGGCCGCCGCGATCGATATTTCGGGCGCCGTTGTGCGCCGCGTCGATGAGAAGCCGCCCTGGGTCATCGCCAAGGAACTCGCCGATCGTGTCGCGCGCATTCGCCACAACGAAGACCCACTGTTCAGGCAGGCCAAAGCCGTGATCAAGTGGCTGCCGCCGTTGTTGCTCCGCCCCGTACTGGAGGGCATCGGGTTCGTCACCGACGGCCTCCAGTTGCCGCTTCCCTTCCTCGGGCTGGAGGCTCGCACTTTCGGCTCCGTAGGCGTGACCAACGTCGGGACCTACGGCCTCGACACCGTTTCTGCGCCGATGCTGACGTTTTGCCACATGCCCATGGCGATCATCATGGGTACGGTGACCGACAAGGTATTGGCACGGGACGGTAAACCCGTCGTTCGTCCGGTGCTGCCATTGACAATCGAGCTGGATCACCGCTTCGTTGACGGCTACCAGGCGGCGACCGCGGCCCGCATCTTCCGCGATTACCTGGCTGATCCCGCGGCCTTCGACCCGGTCCCTACTTGCCCACCACCACGCAAGAGGCGGCATGCCTCCGTGCGGTCCAACGCGGTACGTGTTGTGGCGGACCGCCGATGAATTCCGTTACGCACCTGCGAAAAGCGCCGATGGGCGTCGCCAAGCGTCTGGTCGATGCCTATCGGCGCACGGGTGCTGATGTGCCTTTTGGCGATCCACTGCCTTCGCACGGCTGCGAAATGGAGGGCTGGTTCTGGCGCCTCACCGACTCCGCCTCGGGTCGGGTCGTCGTCGCGCTGTGCAGCGTCAATCGGAACAGGGACGGGGACTGGACCACGGTCGCAGTCGCGTTGCACCCCAACGGCATTGTGCGGTCCGCGGCCATAGACAGTGCCGAAACCGAACCGTCCCGCTTCGCAGTGCGCGCTGGGACCGACCCGACGGGCCGTGTGGCCGCGGGCATCGATCGGCTCGTAATCGACCTCGATGACATCCACCTGGACCTGCGATTCGCCGATTCGTTCTTGTGGCCCAAGGCCTTTGGCGGCGGCGGCATCTTTTCGTCGATCCCGTTCCTCAACCAATACTGGCACCCCTACCGCCTTGGCGGAAAGGCAAGCGGCACCGTCGAATTCAGCGTCGGGACATGGTCGTTCGATGACGCCCTGCTGTACGCGGAACGGAACTGGGGCGCGGGCTTTCCTGAGCGCTGGTGGTGGGGTCAGGCACACGATTTCGGCGGCGCTGACGTCTCGGTGGCGTTCTCGGGTGGCCTACTTCAGCTCGGCCCGATCCGCCGGGATGTCACCGGAGTGGTAGTGCGACTCGGTGACCGCGTGATCCGAATGACGCCGCCGGCGCTGGTGCGATCGCACGTCAGCGACGGACGCTGGACCGTGCGCGCACGCACGCCGCGCTACCAGATCGATCTGGACGGAGACGGCGCTGGCCTGGAGCCGCACGTCTTGCCAGTGCCACTGCCCGCGGCGCGGCGCAATTTCGACACCGACTTCGAGCACCTTGCCGGTCGACTCCATTGCACTGTGCGCAAGTTCGGTCGGGTGATGTTCGAAGGCACCTGCGACTTGGCCGGTCTGGAAGTTGGCAGCCGGCCGAGCAGCACAGATCTCAGCTAGCCGGAAAGAGTCCCTCGCCCACCAACATTGAGATGGCCATCCAGGCCGCGTCCCCGATGATCGACCAGGTGGTGGCCTTGGGTGCTGCCAGGCCCTGCGTGACCGCGCTCTGCCTGCGGGAGAAGATCCTGGCCCTTGCCGATGACGCCGGATCGGTGGCCATTTAGGCTGACCGAGGCACGGTCTCGTGCCCAGGCCTATCCAACGAAGTAGAGGCTAGATGCAGAACATCGAACACACCGGCTCCCCGGCTGCCGCGGCAAACGATGCCGACCCGGCCGTCCGTGACCGGCGGCGCGGTAGCGCCAATCCCCTGTCGCAGGTGCTGCGGCCGTTCACCCGGACCGGAGGCTTCTACGCGCGGTCCTGGGGCACCTATCTGGATCGTGAGCCCGGCGAGCTTCCGGTGGCACGGCCCACCATCGCGCTCGCGACGCACGCGTTCCGCGACGAAATCGTGCTGGCCGGGTTTCGTTCGCAGCGGTCGGTCCCCAGCGCGAGGACACTCGAGCGAGTCAACCGCGAGGTGAGTGAGGCACTGGAGTTCTATGGCCACAAGGGCTGGCTCCAGCGGCCCGAGGGATTCTTCGCGGCGCCCCCGCCGCTGACCGACGTCACGGTGCGGCCCGTCAACAGCATGGGGCGCACTTACGAGCGCTTCTTCTTCGACAGTGGATATGAGCCCCATACCGGCGAACCGGGCAGCGAACGCTGGCTGAGCTACACCGCCAACAACCGCGAGTACGGCTTGATGTTGCGACACCGCGAGCCGCGCCCCTGGCTGGTGTGTGTGCACGGCGCGGTGATGGGACGGGCCGCGCTCGACCTCACGCTGTTTCGTGCCTGGCATCTGTACGCCGATCTCGGCCTCAATGTCGTGCTTCCCGTCCTTCCCATGCACGGCCCCCGTGCGCGGGGCCTGCGGAAGGGCGCCGCGTTCCCCAGTGGGGACCCGCTCAACGAAGTCCACCTTGTCGCTCAGGCGGTGTGGGATATCCGGCGCCTGCTGTCCTGGATCCGGTCACAGGAGCCCGACTCGATGATCGGGCTCAACGGTCTGTCGCTCGGCGGTTTCATCACGTCGCTGGTCGCCAGCCTCGACGACGGCCTCACCTGTGCGATTCTGGGCGTCCCCGTCGCCGATCTGTTCGAGCTGGTCGGCCGCCATGCCGGCCTCAGCCGCCACGATCCCGCCCGTCAGACGCTGAAGCTGGCCCAGCCCATCGGCCGGATGATCTCGCCGCTCTCCCTAACACCCCGCGTGCCGATGCAGGGCCGTTTCATCTACGCCGGCCTCGCCGACCGGTTGGTGCACCCACGCGACCAGGTCACCAAGCTGTGGAAGCACTGGGGCAAACCCGAGATCCAGTGGTACCAGGGCGGACACACCGGATTTTTCCGTTCGCGGCCGGTGCAGCGATTCGTCGACGACGCGCTCGTGCAGTCGGGCCTTGTCGACTCGTCGCGGGTACGACGCAAACGCTGATGCAGCCGGGCTCCACGAGCTGGCCGGCAAAGGCCGCTTTCGCCGATCCTGGCGAGCCTGGTCGCCTACTCTTTTCCGAGAGCCGATGAAACTGACCAACCCCCTGCAGCATCCCTTCCGCGTGCCACGCGTCGAAAAGCCGCGCGCGGAAGGCCGTTTCTTCCTCCCCGACGGTCGCCGACTTGGCTACGCCGAGTTCGGTGACCCCTCTGGCGCGGTGGTGCTGTGGTTCCACGGCACGCCGGGCGCGCGGCGCCAGTTCCCGCTGGTCGGTCGGCGCGCCGCCGACAAGCTCGGCCTGCGCGTCGTCGTAGTGGAGCGACCGGGCTCGGGTCTGTCCGATGCCCACGCATACGCCGCGGTGGCCGACTGGGCCACCGACATGGCCAATGTGGCCGATGCGCTCGGCGCCGAGCGGCTGGGCGTCGTGGGCCTTTCCGGCGGCGGCCCCTATGCCCTGGCCTGCGGCGCGGTCCCCCCGCTGGCCGCTCACGTGGCCGCCGTGGCCGTGCTGGGCGGCACAGTCCCGTCGGTCGGCCCAGAGGCCGCCGCCGGCGGCGTAGCCGACCTTGCCCGCCGCTTCGCCCCGATGCTGTCACAGCTGCGCCGGCCGTTGGCTGCGCTGAGTACCGGGCTGCTGGCGCCCCTCATCCCCGCCTCGCATTATGTCTTTCGGGCCTACTCCAGCATTTCGCCCGAAGGCGACCAGCGGGTCTTCGCCGACCCCGAAATCGAGGGCATGTTCATCGAGGACATCCTGCTTTTCATCAAGGGCGGCTGCCAGGCCTTCGTCGACGATGTCCGCCTGTTCGGGCGGGACTGGGGTTTCCGGTTGGCCGACGTGCAGGTACCGGTGCGGTGGTGGCACGGCGACGCCGACCCTCTGGTGCCTCTCGCAGCTGCCCAGGCGGCGGTCTCGCACCTGCCCGACGCCGAGCTCATCTTGCGCTCAGGCGAGAGCCACCTCGGCGGCTTCGCCAAGGCTGACGAAGTCTTAGAGTTCATCCGCACATTCGTCTGAACCGCAACAACTTTCGCCGTCGTTTGAATCCTCGCGCTCCCCTAGCTATCAGTGCCTTGCATCGTCCGGGTCCGACGGGTGCCATTCTGTTTCAGTCAAACAGCTTGTGCAGCAACCCGTGTCGTAGCCCTCGAGGTTTTCCAGTGCTTCCCATTCCGCGTAGAGGGCGTCGGCGTCACTGACGTAGAGGTACACACTGGCGGCCGTTCGCAGGGGGTCGTGCTCGGCCCATTCGGTGAGGTGGATTGACACCGACCCGCGGTCGACAAAACCGTAGCGCTCTGGACCTTCATAGCCGCGAGCGCCGAATCCGAGTCGGCGGTAACGGTTTAAGGCAATGTCCAGATTTCGGACAGGGACGATCGGTGATACCGAGGTGAAGTCAATTGCGGACACACCATAGTTAGTCAGCCGACGTCGAACGCTAGTGTGCGAAGACCCCAGGCAGTCGCCGACGTAGGCATCACTGCTGCATCCGGCGGGCTACCTCGCCATACCGCTCGAAACGCTCCGGATCGCCCAGGGCGTTGTACAGCACGAGGCGCGTGGCCATTCCGGTGTATTTCTCGGTCAGCGCGTCAGCCAACCCGTCCCAGGTCGACTCGGTGGCGAAGACGGCGATATGTTCGTCGCTGATCTGGGCCGCCATGCCGGCGAAGTCGCCGGCCTTCTGTTTCTCGCGAATCCGGGCGGTCGTGCCCTCGAACCCGGCCTCGTCCCAGATGAACGCGTAGTTAGGCGTGCTTCCGTAGAAGGCCATGCTGGCTCGCACGACTTCTCGTTGCTTGTCGCGCTCTTCGTCGCTGTCGCCGACGATCGTCATCACCGGCACGATCATCGCGATGTCCGACCGCGAGCGTCCCGCTTTCGCCGCTCCTTCGGCGACGTTCGGCAGGACGTGACGGGTGAGGTAGCCGGGCTCACCGATCGGATGGACATGCACCCCGTCGGCTACTTCGCCCGCCATCCGCAGCATCCACGGATTCACCGCCGCGATATCCACTTTGGGATCGGGGGCGTCAATGGGCCCAGGGCTCCACTGGGGAGTAATGAAATCGAAGTCGTAGAACTCACCGTGGTGATCGAGCATTCCGGTTCGGAACGCCGAGAAGCACGCCTTCACGGCGAGCAAGTAGTCGCGCAAGCGTGGGCCCGGCCGATCGAAGGCCATGCCGTAGCGCCGCACGACGTGAGTGCGCACCTGGGTACCCAGACCCAGCCGAAACTTCCCGCCGGTTGCTTCCTGAAGCTCCCACGCCGTGGCCGCCGTGACGAAGGGACTACGCGGAAAGGCCACCGCTACGCCCGTGGATAACTCGAGGCCGGGCGCGGCCTGCGACGCTACGGCGGCGTTGAGATAGGCCGTGCGGCCCGTCTCGGTGAACAAAAGACCGGAGAACCCGGCGGATTGGGTTCGTCGGGCGAGTTCACCGATCTGGCCTAGCGGCTGCGGAATCGTCATCGCATCGACGTGCATGGTGGGAGCGTACGTCGAGTCCCTGCGTCGACTTCGCTGCATCCCCCGCGCGTCAGCCCTTGCTGGACGACCGATCCGGGGTGTTAGCTCGGAAATCGCCAGCAACCAAAGCCGCTTGCTAACAGGAGGCTGCCGACGACGCCTTGCACCAGATCCTTGCATGCCATATCGGCGGCGTTGCTGACTGGCGACCATCGTCCAATCCCGGAGACCGCGGCGTGGGTCGCCGACCTCATTCGCAGCCGAAAACGGCGACGAGATGATGCTCAGCGAACTGACCGGTGTGTTGAGTGTCGCGCTACGTGAATACCCGCGGCCCAGTGAGCTGGTAGCTGGGCATTTCGCTGAAGGCTTCTAGGGCAGGTCTCAGACGTCTTTGCGCTGCGGCCGATAGGGCCGGTGCAGACTGGCCAATTGGCGCTTCGTTGGACGGCGGCTCACCGGGGCGGTAAAGCCTTGGGTGTCATCGAAGAAAGCCCACTGCCCGTCGTCGTTGACCTCCATCCGCCAACCCAACTCGGAATTGCCGGCAATGGAGTCGATAAACCAAGCGTGTGCGGCCTCTGCGCTGGGAAAATTCTTCGTCGCGACAACGCGGCCGTGCGGGTCGATAACGCGAAACTCAACCATGCGAGGTGATTATCCCTGTCAGCGGGCTTTCAATCGCGCTAATCGTCCGTTTGCTGACAATGCCGAGCGCGGACGCTTGCGACGCACTCACCCCGCTGATCTGGCAAAAACACGGCCTACACGGTGCGGGCCAAACGGGCGGCGAGCAGCTCGGCGAACCTCGCCGGGTCGTCGAGTGCGCCGCCTTCAGCGAGAAGGGCTGTGCCATAGAGCAATTCGGCGGTCTCGGCGAGCGAGGGGTCGTCGCCGCGTTCTTGGTGTGCTTGGCGCAGGCCGGTGACCAGCGGATGATTCGGATTGAGCTCGAGAATCCGCTTCCCGACCGGAACCACTTGCCCGGAGGCACGGTACATGCGCGCGAGCGCCGGCGTGATCCCGAAGGCGTCGGTGCCGTCGAAGGCACCGCGGTCACCCCGGCATCTTTCGACCACGCGGGGCTGTCAGTTGGAGTGCTGGCCAGGGACGAGCACTGCCGCTCGGCGGCGATCCCCTCTGCCATCCACAAAGCATTGCAGCGCGGTGTCATCGCCGTCGAGAGAGCCGACGTCGTGGTCGCCGACCGGCTTGCACCGCTCGAACTCCTCGCCGAGCTCTCGCCGCACGTGGAAGTGATCGACGCCGCCAAGATCCCTACGGGCGGGCCATGGCCCAGGACGCCATCAACGCCGTCATGATCGAGCGGGCCAGGTCTGGCAAGCTCGTCGTGCGCCTCAAAGGCGGCGACCCGTTCGTCTTCGCCCGCGGCTATGAGGAGGTTCTAGTAGGGTAGCCCGCTATGCCGGCTCTCAACGATGAAGAGCGTTCACTACCTCACTTGACGACACAACGTGCGGACGAGCAGTCCCCATGTCCATCGAACCGACCGCGGTAACCGGCTCAAGCCGATCTTCCCCGACGTGGCGGCCGTCTCGCCGGTTCGTCGCTGCCGTCATCGTGATCGGCGGCATGCAGCTGATGGTCCTGATGGACGGCGTCGTCACGATCTTCGCGCTTCCTAAGATCCAGAACGAGCTGGGCCTGTCCGACGCCGGGCGGAGCTGGGTGGTCACCGCCACCGCGCTGACTTTTGGCGGGTTGATACTGCTGGGCGGTCGGCTGGGTGACACCATCGGGCGCAAGCGCGCCTTCATCATCGGGGTCGCGCTGTTCACCATCACCTCGGCCATATGCGGCATCGCCTGGGATGAGGGCGCCCTCGTTCTGGCCCGGCTGCTGAAGGGCGTGGCCGGCGCGATCATCGCACCGACCTGTCTGGCGCTGGTGGCGACCACGTTCCCGAAGGGGCCGGCGCGCAACGCCGCGATGGCGGTGTTGGGCGCGATGGGCGTTCTCGGCGGGGTGGTGGTCCTGGTGGTGGGCCCAGCACTCACCGAGGCGTCGTGGCGGCTGGCGTTTTGGGTGGGCGTGCCGATCGGGCTGCTGGTGATCTACCTGGCCCGCACCACGTTGCGGGAAACCCAGAAGGAGCGGATGAAGCTCGACACCACCGGGGCTGTGCTGTCCACGTTGGTTTGGACCGCCGCGGTTTTTGGCTTCTCGACGGGGCCGGAGAAGGGCTGGCTGTCGGCCACCACGATCGGTTCGGGTGTGGTGGCCGTGGCCGCTTTTGCGGCGTTCGTCGTGGTGGAGCGCAAGGCGGAGAACCCCGTCGTGCCGTTCGATTTGTTCTTCGACCGCAACCGGCTGGCCACGTTCGCGGCCATGTTCCTGGTAGCTGGGGTGGTGCTCACCCTGACGGTGCTGATCGCCGTGTATGTGCAGGACATCATGGGCTACAGTGCGCTGCGCGCGGGCATCGGCTTCATCCC
Organism: uncultured Actinomycetota bacterium; assembly: GCA_963730415.1. Lineage (GTDB taxonomy): Bacteria > Actinomycetota > Actinomycetes > Mycobacteriales > Mycobacteriaceae > Mycobacterium. Next base: position 936,514 of record CAVSSC010000043.1, read on the forward strand.
GTTCGCCGTCGCGACGGGCATCGGGGTGGCCGCGTCCTCGCGGCTGGTGATGTGGTTCCCACCGCGAGTGGTGGTGATCGCCGGCAGCATCCTGTTGCTGGGCGCGATGCTCTACGGCTCGACACTCAATCGCGGCATGCCGTACTTCCCGAATCTGGTGCTGCCGATCGTCGTCGGCGGTATCGGCATCGGCATGATCAACGTCCCGCTCGGGCTATCGCTGATCGCCAGCGTCGGCTTCGACCGCATCGGGCCCACATCCGCGATCGCACTGATGCTGTCGAGCCTCGGCGGGCCGGTGGTGCTGGCCGTCATTCAGGCTGTCATCACGTCGCACACGCTGTACCTGGGCGGCACCAGCGGGCCCGTGAAGTTCATGAACGCCGCCCAGCTGAATGCGCTGGACCACGGCTACACCTACGGCCTGCTGTGGCTGGCCGGGGTGGTCATCCTGGTCGGTGGGGTGGCGCTGCTCATCGGCTACACCGCGCGGCAGGTGGCGCACGCGCAGGAAGTCAAGAAAGCCATCGACGCCGGGGAACTATAGCTCGTCGTCGCCTGCTGAGCGTCCTCCAATCGGAAGCCGACTTCCAGCGTCACCTGGAAGTGTGCGATCGCCCCCGTTCTGCCACGAAGAACTGGGTCGCGCTCACCGGCCACCTGCGCGGGTGAACCGGCCCGCGCCGGCTGCCGACAGCGAGGCGGTTTTCGCTCGCGGCACTAACGAGCACCAAAACTTCATCGCCCTCGAGAAGCCCGGGCCTGCCCGGTAGCCATACGTCACAACGCCAAAGATTCGCTGCAGGTCACAGTACCCGAAATCCCGCCGGAACCCTTTGCCGCGCACCAAGTTACTGAGCTGGGTCGGGAGTCCTGATTGGTCGCATCAAGAACTTTGCCGAAACCCCGGACCGACCCTGTCGGCCTTCGGTATGGTTCGGAATGGTTCGACACGTGTCGAGAAGGCGGTCCGGAGAACCGGTGAGCATCGATTCGTTCGACGACGACAGTGGCAGCTTTTTCGTCTTGATCAACAACGAGGAGCAACACAGCATGTGGCCGACCTTCGCTGATGTTCCAGCCGGCTGGCGGGTGGTTTATGGCGAAGCGGACCGCGCTAGGTGCCTGGATTACATCGAACAGAACTGGACCGATATACGGCCGAAGGGTCTGCGCGAAAGGCTGGCAGAAAGCCGGGCTTTCGATAGGTAAAACCTTGTGGGTTGGGGAACTCCGATGGAGCCTGACGACCAGGCACTTCCGCTGACGCGCGGACAGCTCGACATATTGCTTGCGCAGGAAACGGGTCGCTCCGGAACAGAGTGGCAGCTCGGCCTATTTTTCAGAATCGAGGGCACGGTAGAACGTGATGCCCTCGAACAAGCGATCCGCCAAGGAGTGCGAGAGGCAGAACCAGCCAGGGCCGCCTTCTTCGAGGTGGATGGCCGAATTTGCCAAAGGGCGATCGATTACTCTGATGTCGAGCTGGCTTTCTATGACCTGAGCGGCTTGGACCACGCCGTGCAGGAAACCCGTGCGATAGCATCCTCAATTCAACGCACGCCAATGCCGTTCACTGGCCCGCTGTTGAAATTTGCATTATTTCGGACGCGGCACGATGAATTCTACATGTTCGCGTGCTGCCACCACATTGCCACAGACGGATTGAGCATGGCGCTGGTAAGCCGTCGGGTTGCAACTATCTACTCTGCAATTGTTGCTGGCGCACCCATCCCTCCCGCCTTCTTCGGCTCGTTGCAGGACTTGATTGACTGCGAATTAGAATACGAAGCGTCCACCGATTATCTGGAAGATCAGGCCTATTGGAGCAGGAACGTTCCAACGGAAAACGGACTGCATTATCGGTTGCCTCAAGCCGCGAACGAGCGTGATCCGTGCTCGCCTTCTGCGCCGGTTCAATTGGACCCGTCCGTCATCGGCCGAATCAAAGGGTTATCCAAATCGCTGGGCATCCGTCGATTTTCGGTCATCACCGCGGCGTGCGCACTTTTGGTCCGTGGGTGGTGCACTGGGGGTTCAGAGGTGGCGCTCGACTTCCCGGTCAGCAGGCGAGTGCGTCCGGAGTCAAAGACGCTTCCCGGGATGCTTGCCGGGGTTGTGCCGTTGGTGTTGACGGCGTCGCCGAGCTCTGCGGTTGCCGACTTTTGTGAGCATGTTGACACCCGAATACGTGAACTGCTGCAACATCAGCGGTTTCCAGTGCACGTTCTTGAGGGCGACGGTGGCCTTCGCGGCCCAGGGCAGGCGGCAAATCGGGTAGTTGTTAACTTCGTCCCGTCCAGACTTACCATGAGCCTCGCTGGTGCTCCGGCAACGGCGTCATATACCACTTTTGGCCCCGTGGGCCACTTTGGGCTGAACTTCCTTGGAGCCGGTGACCAGCTTTTTCTCAGCACGGCCGGCGCTGGGCAGCCGTTTTCGAATTTTGACGTCTCCGATTTAGCGGGACGGTTGGAGCAGGTGTTGGTGGCGATGACCGCCGACCCGAGGCGGTCGTTGTTGTCGATGGATCTGCTCGATGAGGCTGAGCATGCCCGGCTGGAGGGGTGGGGTAACCGGGCGGTGTTGACCCAGCCGGCGACGGCGTCGGTGTCGATTCCGGTGTTGTTCGCCGAGCAGGTGGCGCGTGACCCGGAGGCGGTGGCGATCAGCTGCGGGGAGTGCTCGTGGACCTACCGGCAGGTTGAGCAGGCCGCTAATCGGTTGGCGCATCTTTTGGCCGGCCACGGTGCGGGCCCGGGACAGTGTGTGGCGCTGCTGTTGTCCCGGTCGGCCGAGGCGATCGTGGCGATCATGGCGGTGCTCAAAACCGGGGCGGCCTACCTGCCGATCGACCCGGCGCATCCCGACGCCCGGATCGAGTTCCTGCTCGATGATGCCGCGCCGATCGCCGCGATCACCACCACCGGGCTGCGCCCGCGGCTAGACAGCCATGACGTGGTGATCATCGATGTCAACGACCCCCGCATTGACAGCTACCCGTCCGCAGCGTTGCCGGCACCCGCCCCCGATGACATTGCCTACCTGATCTACACCTCGGGCACCACCGGGGTGCCCAAAGGGGTGGCCATCCCCCACCACAACGTCACCCGGCTGCTGGAGGCACTGGACGCTGAGCTGGAGTTGTCGCCGGGACAGGTGTGGACGCAGTGGCATTCTTTGGCCTTTGACTTCTCGGTGTGCGAGATCTGGGTGCGCTTTTACATGGTGGGCGGCTGGTGGTGGTGCCCGAGTCGGTGGCGCGCTCAGCGGAGGCGTTGCACGCGTTACTGGTCAGCCGAACACGTCAGCGTCCTAAGCCAGACTCCCTCGGCGTTTCATGCGCTGCAAACCGCCGATGCGCTCCACCCCGAGCTGGCAGGTCAGCTCAAGCTCAGGCGTGTGGTGTTCGGCGGGGAAGCGCTGGAACCCCAGCGTCTTGGGACGTGGCTGGACAACCATCCGGGTCTGCCGCGCCTGATCAACATGTATGGCATCACCGAGACCACGGTGCATGCCTCGTTGCGGGAGATCGTCGAGGGCGACGCCGACAACACTGGTCAGCCCGATCGGGGTGCCGTTGGCCCATCTTGGCTTCTTCGTGCTGGATGGGTGGTTGCGGGCCGTGCCGGCGGGGGTGGTCGGGGAGTTGTATGTGGCCGGTGCCGGGGTGGGGTACGGCTATGTGGGTAGGGCGGGGTTGACCGGGTCGCGGTTTGTGGCGTGTCCGTTCGCCGGGCCGGGGGCGCGGATGTATCGCACCGGGGATTTGGTGTGTTGGCGTGCTGATGGGCAGCTGGACTATGTGGGCCGTGCTGATGAGCAGGTCAAGATCCGCGGGTATCGCATCGAGTGCGGCGAAATCCAAACAGCCCTAGCGGGTTTGGACGGGGTGCAGCAGGCGGTGGTGGTTGCCCGCGAGGACCGCCCCGGTGATAAGCGCCTGGTCGGTTATGTCACCGGCACCGCAGACCCGGCCCAGTTACGCGCCGGGCTGGGCGAGCGGCTGCCGGCCTACATGGTGCCGGCGGCGGTGGTGGTGCTCGACGCGTTGCCGTTGACGGTCAACGGCAAACTCGACACCCGCGCCCTGCCCGCACCCGAATACGCCGATGTTGATCGGTACTGCGCCCCGTCCAACGCCGTTGAGGAGATCCTGGCCGGCATCTACGCCCAAGTGCTCGGGCTTGAGCGGGTCGGGGTCGACGAGTCGTTTTTCGAGTTGGGTGGGGACAGCATTTTGTCGATGCAGGTGGCGGCGCGTGCCCGGGCCGCCGGCCTGCTGTGTCGCCCGCGCGATATTTTCGTCGAGCAGACCGTGGCCGGGCTGGCCCGGGTGGCCGGGGTGGCCGACGGTGAGAGTGGCCCGGTCGATGAGGGCATCGGGCCGGTGCTCGCGACACCGATCATGCGCTGGCTGGCCGGCGTGGAGGGCCCGGTGGAGCAGTTCAACCAGACCATGGTGGTGCAGGCTCCCGCGGGGGCCAGCGAGGCCGATGTGGTGGTGCTGTTGCAGGCCTTGCTGGATCGGCATGCCATGTTGCGGCTGCGCGTCGAGGATGACGGCGCCGGGGGGTGGTCGCTGACGGTGCCCGAGCCGGGGTCGGTGGATGCGCGCGGGTGCCTGCACACGGTGGAGGTGTTATCCGATGCCGCGCTGGTGGAGGCGCGGTCACGGCTCAACCCGGCCGCCGGGGTGATGCTTCGCGCGCTGTGGGTAGCTGACACCGGGCAGTTGGTGTTGATCGTTCACCATCTGGCGGTTGATGGGGTGTCGTGGCGAATTGTGTTGGAGGACCTCAACATCGCCTGGGCCCAGCATCACAGCGGGCAGCCGATAGCCCTGCCGGCGACCGGGACGTCGTTTGCCCGGTGGGCATCACTGCTGGCGGAGTATGCGCACGCCGCCCGGCAGTGGTGGAGCCAGGCGGAGGCGTGGCGGAAGGTGGCGGCGATCTCGGCCGCGTTGCCGGCGGTGTGCCCGGCGGTGGATACCTATGCCAGCGCCGGGCAGTTGTCGGTGTCGCTAGATGATGTCGAGACCACCCGCATGCTGTTGGGTGAGGTGCCCGCGGCGTTTCATGCCGGAGTGCGCGAGATCTTGTTGATCGCGTTCGGGTTGGCGGTGGCGCAGTTTGTGGGCACCGGCGGCGCGCCGATCGGCATCGACGTCGAGGGCCATGGACGCCACGAGGAGCTGGCCTCTGACATTGACTTGTCGCGCACGGTGGGGTGGTTTACCACCAAATACCCGGTGTCGTTGGCCGTCGATGGGCTGTCTTGGGCGCAGGTGCTGGCCGGCGAGGCGGCGCTGGGGGCGCTGATCAAAGACGCCAAAGAGCAGCTACGCGCCCTGCCCGACCCCCTGACCTACGGTGTGCTGCGCTATTTGAACACCGAGGTCGAGCTGGCCGGGTCTGATCCGCCGCTCGGGTTTAACTACCTGGGGCGGCTGGGTGCCGCGTCGGGTGAGGTGTCCGCTGACCTGTGGCGGATCAGCCAGGACGGCGTGTCGGCCACCGGCGCCACCGCGGTGCCCCTGCCGCTGGGGCACACCGTGGAGCTCAACGCCGGCACCCTCGACACCGAGGCCGGCCCGCACCTGCACGCCCACTGGACCTGGGCGCCCTCGGCACTGGATCACACACAGGTCAACCGGCTGAGCCGGTTGTGGTTTGAGGCCCTGGCCGGCATCTGCGCGCACGTGCAACACGGTGGGGGCGGGTTGACCCCGTCTGATATCGCCCCGGCCCGGCTGAGCCAGCAGCAGATCGACGAACTCCAGCAGCAACACCGGGTCGGTGACGTTTTGCCGTTGACCCCCCTGCAGCAGGGGCTGCTCTTTCACGCCAGCACCGCACACGACAGCGACGACGATGTGTATGCGGTGCAGCTGGATTTCACCGTGACCGGCCCGCTCGACCCCCACCAGCTGCGCGAGGCGGTGCACACCGTGGTCAACCAGCATCCCAACCTGGCGGCCCGGTTCTGCGACCAGTTCGACGAGCCGGTGCAGATCATCCCGGCTGAACCCGCGGCGGGGTGGCGCTATGTCGACCTTGACCGCGGCGCCGACCCCGACGTCGATGTCGAGGAGCAGATCCAGCAGGTGTGCGCCGCCGAACGCGCCGCGGTCTGCGACCTGGCCGACCAGCCGGCATTCCGGGTCGCCTTGCTGCGTACCGCAGCAGACCGGCACCGGTTGGTGCTGACCAATCACCACATCGTGCTCGATGGCTGGTCGATGCCGATCCTGCTGGGGGAAATCTTCGCCAGCTACCACGGGCAACGGCTGGCTGCGGCGGTTCCGTATCGCCGGTTTGTCACCTGGCTGGCCAGTCGAGACCTTCAGGCCGCCCGCGCGGCCTGGCGCGAGATGCTCGCCGGCTTTGACACCCCCACACTGGTCAGCCCGCCAGACCGGTTAGGGCTAGGGCCGCGAAGCGTTAAGTCACTTGCGGTGCCCGAGGAGACCACGCGGGCACTGAGTGAGTTGGCGCGCTCATCTCGCACCACCGTTAATACCGTGCTGCAGGCCGCGTGGGCGCAAATACTGATGGGGTTGACCGGTCAGCACGATGTCGCCTTCGGCACCGCGGTCTCGGGTCGGCCAGCCGAGGTGGCCGGCGCGGAATCGATGGTGGGCCTGCTGATCAACACGGTGCCGGTACGGGCCACCATCACGCCGGACACCAGCACCGCCGACCTGCTGGACCAGCTGCAAAACACCCACAACCACACACTCGAGCACCAGCACCTGGCGCTACCCGAGATCCACCGCATCACCGGCCACGAACAACTGTTCGACACCCTGTTCGTGTACGAGAACTATCCGATCGACACCACCGCGTTGGCGGGCGACCACGAGGTGGCCATCACCAAGTTCACCAACCGCGAATACACCCACTACCCGCTGACGGTGCAAGCCCAGCCGGGACACCAACTAAGCCTTCGCGTCGAATACGACACCGACGTGTTCGACCCGGACAGCATCCAAACACTGATCGAGCGGTTGCGGCGGGTGTTGGTGGCCATGACCGCCGACCCGACCCGGTCGTTGTCGTCGACCGATGTGCTCGACGAGGCTGAGCACGCTCGCCTGGATGGGTGGGGTAACCGGGCGGTGTTGACCCAGCCGGCACCGGCGTCGGTGTCGATTCCGGTGTTGTTCGCCGCGCAGGTGGCCCGCGCCCCCGAGGCGGTGGCAATCACCTTCGAAGGCCGCTCAATGACTTACCGCGAGCTCGAGGAGGCCGCGAACCGGTTGGCGCACCTGTTGGCCGGCCACGGCGCGGGCCCGGGGCAGTGTGTGGCGTTGCTGTTGTCGCGGTCGGCCGAGGCGATCGTGGCGATTCTGGCGGTACTCAAGACCGGGGCGGCCTACCTGCCGATCGACCCGGCACTGCCGGCGGCCCGGATCGAGTTCCTGCTCGCTGATGCCGCCCCGATCACCGCGATCACCACGGCGGACCTGCGGTCGCGACTGGACGGGCACGATCTGCTGGTCATCGATGTCAACGACCCCGCCATCGATACTCAACCCTGCACGGCCTTGCCGGCGCCGAGCCCCGGATGACATCGCCTACCTGATCTACACCTCGGGCACCACCGCTGTGCCCAAAGGCGTGGCGGTCACCCACCACAACATGACCCAGCTGTTCGAGTCACTAGACGCCGGCCTAGCTGCCGGCGGGGCAGGTGTGGACGCAGTGTCACTCGTACGCTTTCGACTTCTCGGTGTGGGAGATCTGGGCTGCGCTGTTGGGTGGGGGGCGGCTGGTGGTGGTGCCCGAGTCGGTGGCCGGCTCACCAGACGATTTCCATGATCTGCTGATCAGTGAACAGATCAATGTGCTCACCCAAACCCCGTCGGCGGTGAGCGGCGCACTCAGCCCGCAGGGGTTGGATTCGGTGGCGTTGCTGCTCGGCGGTGAGCCCTGCCCGGCCGAGGTGGTGGACCGGTGGGCGCCCGGGCGGGTGGTGATCAACGCCTACGGCCCCACCGAGGCCACGGTGTATGCGGCGATGAGTGCGCCATTGAGTGCGGGGTCGGGGGTGGTGCCGATCGGTTCGCCGGTGTCGGGGGCGGCGTTGTTTGTGCTGGATGGGTGGTTGCGGGCGGTGCCGGCGGGGGTGGTCGGGGAGTTGTATGTGGCCGGTGCCGGGGTGGGGTACGGCTATGTGGGTAGGGCGGGGTTGACCGGGTCGCGGTTTGTGGCGTGTCCGTTCGCGGGCCGGGGGCGCGGATGTATCGCACCGGGGATTTGGTGTGTTGGCGTGCTGATGGGCAGCTGGACTATGTGGGCCGTGCTGATGAGCAGGTCAAGATCCGCGGGTATCGCATCGAGTGCGGCGAAATCCAAACAGCCCTAGCGGGTTTGGACGGGGTGCAGCAGGCGGTGGTGGTTGCCCGCGAGGACCGCCCCGGTGATAAGCGCCTGGTCGGGTTATGTCACCGGCACCGCAGACCCGGCCCAGATACGCGCCGCAGCTGGGCGAGCGGCTGCCGGCCTATATGGTCCCGGCGGCGGTGGTGGTGCTCGACGCGTTGCCGTTGACGGTCAACGGCAAACTCGACACCCGCGCCCTGCCCGCACCCGAATACGCCGATGTTGATCGGTACCGCGCCCCGGCCAACGCCGTTGAGGAGATCCTGGCCGGCATCTACGCCCAAGTCCTCGGGCTCGAGCGGGTCGGGGTCGACGAGTCGTTTTTCGAGTTGGGCGGGGACAGCATTTTGTCGATGCAGGTGGTGGCGCGGGCCCGGGCCGCCGGCCTGGTGTGTCGGCCGCGTGATATTTTCGTCGAGCAGACCGTGGCCGGGCTGGCCCGGGTGGCCGGGGTGGCCGACGGTGAGGGTGGCCCGGTCGATGAGGGCATCGGGCCGGTGCTCGCGACACCGATCATGCGCTGGCTGCAGGGCGTGGAGGGCCCGGTGGAGCAGTTCAACCAGACCATGCTGGTGCAGGCTCCCGCGGGGGTGACCGAGGCCGATGTGGTGGTGCTGTTGCAGGCCTTGCTGGATCGGCATGCCATGTTGCGGCTGCGCGTCGAGGATGACGGCGCCGGGGGGTGGTCGCTGACGGTGCCCGAGGCGGGGTCGGTGGATGCGCGCGGGTGCCTGCACACGGTGGAGGTGTTATCCGATGCGGCGCTGGTGGAGGCGCGGTCACGGCTCAACCCGGCCGCCGGGGTGATGCTTCGCGCGCTGTGGGTGGCTGACACCGGCCAGTTGGTGTTGATCATTCACCATCTGGCGGTTGATGGGGTGTCGTGGCGAATTGTGTTGGAGGACCTCAACATCGCCTGGGCCCAGCATCACAGCGGGCAGCCGATAGCCCTGCCGGCGACCGGGACGTCGTTTGCCCGGTGGGCATCACTGCTGGCTGAGCACGCGCGCCGCCCGAAGTCGTGGAGCAGGCGCAGGCGTGGCGGCAGGTGGCGGCGGTCCCGGCCGCGTTGCCGGCGGTGTGCCCGGCGGTGGATACCTATGCCAGCGCCGGGCAGTTGTCGGTGTCGCTAGATGATGTCGAGACCACCCGCCTGCTGTTGGGTGAGGTGCCCGCGGCGTTTCATGCCGGGGTGCACGAGATCTTGTTGATCGCGTTCGGGTTGGCGGTGGCGCAGTTTGTGGGCACCGGCGGCGCGCCGATCGGCATCGACGTCGAGGGCCACGGCCGCCACGAGGAGCTGGCCCCTGATATTGACTTGTCGCGCACGGTGGGGTGGTTTACCACCAAATACCCGGTGTCGTTGGCCGTCGGTGGGCTGTCCTGGGCGCAGGTGATCGCCGGTGAGGCCGCGCTGGGGGCGGTGATCAAAGACGCCAAAGAGCAGCTACGCGCCCTGCCCGACCCCCTGACCTACGGTGTGCTGCGCTATCTGAACACCGATGTCGAGCTGGCCGGGTCTGACCCGCCGATCGGGTTCAACTATCTGGGGCGGCTGGGCGCTGCGGCCGCCGAGCTCTCCGGTGATCTGTGGCGGATCAGCCGGACGGCGTGTCGGCCACCGGTGCGGCCACCGCGGTGCCCCTGCCGCTGGGGCACACCGTGGAGCTCAACGCCGGCACCATCGACACCGACACCGGCCCGCACCTGCACGCCCACTGGACCTGGGCGCCCTCGGCGCTGGATCACGCAGGTCAGCCGGCTGAGCCGGTTGTGGTTTGAGGCCCTGGCCGGCATCTGCGCACACGTGCGCAGCGGTGGGGGCGGGTTGACCCCGTCTGATATCGCCCCGGCCCGGCTGAGCCAGCAGCAGATCGACGAACTCCAGCAGCAACACCGGGTCGGTGACGTTTTGCCGCTGACCCCGCTGCAGCAGGGGCTGCTCTTTCACGCCAGCACCGCACACGACAGCGACGACGATGTGTATGCGGTGCAGCTGGATTTCACCGTGACCGGCCCGCTCGACCCCCACCGGCTGCGCGAGGCGGTGCACACCGTGGTTGACCGGCATCCCAACCTGGCGGCCCGATTCTGCGACCAGTTCGACGAGCCGGTGCAGATCATCCCGGCTGAACCCGTGGCGGCGTGGCGCTATGTCGACCTTGACGGCGGCGCCGCCCCGACGTCGATGTCGAGGAGCAGATCCAGCAGGTGTGCGCCGCCGAACGCGCCGCGGTCTGCGACCTGGCCGACCAGCCGGCCTTTCGGGTCGGCGTTGATCCGCACCGCAGCAGACCGGCACCGGTTTGTGCTGACCAATCACCACATCGTGCTCGATGGCTGGTCGATGCCGATCCTGCTGGGGGAAATCTTCGCCAGCTACCACGGGCAACGGCTGGCTGCGGCGGTTCCGTATCGCCGGTTTGTCACCTGGCTGGCCGATCGAGACCTTCAGGCCGCCCGCGCGGCCTGGCGCGAGGTGCTCGCCGGTTTTGACACCCCCACACTGGTCGGCCCGCCAGACCGGTTAGGGCTAGGGCGCCGAGGCGTGGAATCGGCTCGGGTGCCCGCGGAGACCACGCGGGCACTGAGTGAGTTGGCGCGCTCGTGTCACACCACCGTCAACACCGTGCTGCAGGCCGCCTTCGCGCAGCTGCTGTGCTGGCTGACCGGCCAGCACGATGTCGCCTTCGGCACCGCGGTCTCGGGTCGGCCAGCCGAGATGGCCGGCGCGGACTCGATGGTGGGCCTGTTGATCAACACGGTGCCGGTGCGGGCAACCATCACGCCGGCAACCACCATCGCCGACCTGCTCGACCAGCTGCAAAACGCCCACAACCACACACTCGAGCACCAGCACCTGGCGCTACCCGAGATCCACCGCATCACCGGTCACGAACAATTGTTCGACACCCTGTTCGTCTACGAGAACTACCCGATCGACACCACCGCGTTGGCGGGCGTCCACGAGTTGGCCATCACCGAGTTCACCAACCGCGAATACACCCACTACCCGCTGACGGTGCAAGCCCAGCCGGGACACGAACTGGGCCTTCGCGTCGAATACGACACCGAGGTGTTCGACACGGCCAGCATCCAAACACTGATCGAGCGGTTGCAGCGGGTGTTGGTGGCGATCACCGCCGACCCGACCCGGCGGCTGTCGTCGATCGATCTGCTCGACGAGGCTGAGCACGCCCGCCTGGATGGGTGGGGCAACCGGGCCGTGTTGACCCAGCCGACATCCACGCCGGTGTCGATTCCGGTGGTGTTCGCCGCGCAGGTGGCCCGCACCCCGGAGGCGGTGGCAATCACCTTCGAAGGCCGCTCAATGACCTACCGGCGAACTCGAGGAGGCCGCGAACCGGTTGGCGCACCTGTTGGCTGGCCACGGTGTCGGGCCCGGGTGCAGTGTGTGGCGTTGCTGTTGTCGCGCTCGGCCGAGGCCGTCGTGGCGATGCTGGCGGTGCTCAAGACCGGGGCGGCCTACCTGCCGATCGACCCGGCACTGCCCGACGCGCGGATCGAGTTCCTGCTCGCTGATGCCGCGCCGATCACCGCGATCACCACGGCGGATCTGCGGTCGCGACTGGACGGGTACGATGTGGCTGGTCATCGATATCAACGACCCCGCCATCGACACCCAACCCAGCACCGCACTTGCCGGCGCCGCCCCCGACGACATCGCTTACCTCATCTACACCTCGGGCACCACCGGTGTGCCCAAAGGGGTGGCCATCACCCACCACAACGTCACCCAACTGCTCGACTCCCTGGATACCGAGATGGCGCTGGGGGCAGGTGTGGACGCAATGTCACTCCTTGGCCTTCGACTTCTCGGTGTGGGAGATCTTGGGTGCACTGCTCCACGGCGGGCGGCTGGTGGTGGTGCCCGATTCGGTGGTCCGCTCACCGGAAGAGCTGCATGCCTTACTGGTCACCGAACAGGTCAGCGTCTTAAGCCAGACCCCGTCGGCGTTTTATGCGCTGCAAACCGCCGACGCGCTCCAACCCGAGCTGGGACAGCAACTCAAGCTTGAGACGGTGGTGTTCGGTGGTGAAGCGCTTGAGCCCCAGCGTCTTCGGAGTTGGCGGGGAAACCACCCGGGATTACCGCGCCTGATCAACATGTATGGCATCACCGAGACGACGGTGCATGCCTCGTTCCGCGAGATCGTCGACAGCGACGTCGACAGCAATGCCAGCCCGATCGGGGTGCCGTTGGCCCATCTTGCCTTTTTCGTGCTCGATGGCTGGTTACGTCCGGTGCCCCCCGGCGTGGTTGGTGAGTTGTATGTGGCCGGCGCCGGACTGGCGTGCGGGTATGTGGGCCGGGCTCCGTTGACCGGGTCGCGGTTTGTGGCCTGCCCGTTCGGCGGCCGGGGCGTCGGGAACACGGATGTATCGCACCGGGGATCTGGTGCGGTGGCGCGCTGACGGGCAGCTGGACTATGTGGGCCGTGCTGATGAGCAGGTCAAGATCCGCGGGTATCGCATCGAGCTCGGCGAAATTCAAGCGGCATTGGTGCCCTGGACGGGGTGGAGCAGGCGGTGGTGATCGCCCGCGAGGACTGCCCCGGCGATAAGCGCCTGGTCGGGTATGTGACCGGGGAGGCGGAGCCGGCCGTTGCGCGCGCCATGCTGGCCGAGCGGCTGCCGGCGTATATGGTCCCGGCGGCGGTGGTGGTGTTGGCGGCGCTGCCGTTGACGGTCAACGGCAAACTCGACACCCGCGCCCTGCCGGCACCCGAATACACCGATGGATCGGTATCGGGCCCCGGCCAACGCCATCGAGGAGATCCTGGCCGGCATCTACGCCCAGGTGCTCGGGCTGGAGCGGGTCGGGGTCGACGAGTCGTTCTTCGAGCTGGGTGGGGACAGCATTTTGTCGATGCAGGTGGTGGCGCGTGCCCGTGCGGCTGGGCTGGTGTGTCGCCCCCGCGATATTTTCGTCGAGCAGACCGTGGCCGGGCTGGCCCGGGTGGCCGGGGTGGCCGACGGTGCGAGCGGCCCGGTCGATGAGGGCATCGGGCCGGTGCTCGCGACCCCGATCATGCGCTGGCTGCAGGACATGCAAGGCGCGGTGGAGCAGTTCAACCAGACGGTGCTGCTGCAGGCTCCCACGGGGGTGACCGAGGCCGATGTGGTGGTGCTGTTGCAGGCCTTGCTGGATCGGCATGCCATGTTGCGGCTGCGCGTCGAGGATGACGGCGCCGGGGAGTGGTCGCTACAGGTGCCCGAGGCGGGAGCGGTGGATGCGCGCGGGTGCCTGCAAGCGGTGGACGTGCTCTCGGATGCGGCGGTGGCGGAGGCGCGGTCACGGCTCAACCCGGCCGCCGGGGTGATGCTCAGCGCGCTGTGGGCGCGCGGCAGCGGGCAGTTGGTGTTGATCATTCACCATCTGGCGGTTGACGGGGTGTCGTGGCGGATCTTGTTGGAAGACCTCAACATCGCCTGGGCACAGCACCGGGCGGGCCAGCAGGTGGTGCTGCCGACGACCGGGACGTCGTTTGCCCGGTGGGCATCACTGCTAGCTGAGCACGCGCGCGCCCCGCAGGTGGTGGAGCACTCCCAGGTGTGGCAGGAGGTGGCGGCAACCCCGGCTGCGCTGCCGGCGATACGGCCCGAGGTCGATACCTATGAGCGCGCCGGGTATTTGTCGAACGCGCTGGATGTTGATGCCACCCGGATGCTGCTTGGTGAGGTGCCCGCGGCGTTTCATGCCGGGATGCACGACATCTTGCTGATCGCGTTCGCCTTGGCGGTGACTGAATATTTAGGTGGCTCCGGTGCGCCAGTCGGCATCGATGTCGAGGGCCACGGGCGTCACGAGGAACTGGCCTCTGACATTGACTTGTCGCGCACGGTGGGGTGGTTCACCACCAAGTACCCGGTGTCGTTGGCGGTCGGTGGGCTGTCTTGGGCGCAGGTGGTGGCCGGTGAGCCCGCGCTGGGGGCGGTGATCAAGGATGCCAAAGAGCAGCTACGAGCCCTGCCGGATCCGCTGACCTATGGTCTGCTGCGCTATTTGAACCCCGAGGTTGATCTGGCCGGCTCCGATCCGCCGATCGGATTCAACTATCTGGGGCGCCTGGGTGCTGCGGCCGCCGAAGTGTCCGGTGACTTGTGGCGGATCAGCCAGGACGGCGTGTCGGCCACCGGCGCGGCCGCGGCGATCCCGTTGCCGCTGCCGCACACCGTGGAGCTCAACGCCGGCACCCTCGACACCGACAGCGGCCCGCACCTGCATGCCCACTGGACGTGGGCGCCCTCAGCACTGGGTCACGAGCAGGTCAACCGGCTGAGCCGGCTGTGGTTTGAGGCCCTGGCCGGCATCTGCGCGCACGTGCGCCGCGGTGGGGGCGGGTTGACTCCGTCCGACATTGCGAAGGCCCGGCTAAGCCAGCAGCAGATCGACGAACTGCAACAGCAGTACCGCATCGCCGATATTTTGCCGCTGACCCCGCTGCAGCAAGGGCTGCTGTTTCACGCCAGCACCGCGCAAGGTAGCGCCGACGATCTGTATGCGGTGCAGCTCGATGTCAACGTGACCGGACCGCTTGACCCGCAGCGGCTACGCGATGCCGTGCACACCGTGATCAACCGGCATCCCAACCTGGCGGCCCGATTCTCCCAACAGTTCGACGAGCCGGTGCAGATCATCCCCGCTGATCCGGTGATCGGGTGGCGCTATGCCGAGCTGGACACCGGCGATCCCGAGTCAGCAAGTCGAGCAGCTCTGCACCGCTGAACGCGCCGCGGTCTGCGATCTGGCCCACCAGCCGGCATTCCGGGTCGCCTTGCTGCGTACCGCAGAAGATCGGCACCGGATTGTGCTGACCAATCACCACATCGTGCTCGATGGCTGGTCGAAGCCGATCCTGCTGCAAGAGATATTCGCCAGCTACTACGGGCAACGATTGCCCGCAGCGGTTCCGTATCGCCGGTTTGTCGCCTGGCTGGCCGATCGGGACCGCGCTGCAGCCCAAGCGGCCTGGCGTCAGGTGCTCGCCGGTTTTGACACCCCCACGCTGGTGGGCCCGCCTGACCGGCTGGGGCTGGGGCCGCGAGGAGTTGCCACGCTTCGGGTGCCCGAGGAGACCACGCGGGCGCTAAGCGAGTTGGCGCGCTCGTGCCACACCACCGTCAACACCGTGCTGCACGCCGCGTGGGTGCAAATACTTATGTGGCTGACCGGTCAGCACGACATCGTCTTCGGCACCGCGGTCTCGGGTAGGCCAACCGAGGTGGCCGGCGCGGAATCGATGGTGGGCCTGTTGATCAACACGGTGCCGGTGCGGGCACGGATCACGCCGACAACCACCATCGCTGATCTGCTCGACCAGCTGCAAAGCGCCCACAACCACACACTCGAGCACCAGCACCTGGCGCTACCCGACATTCACCGCATCACCGGCCAAGACCAATTGTTCGACACGCTTTTCGTGTACGAGAACTATCCGATCGACACCGCCGCGTTGACGGGCGACCACGCGTTGGCCATCACCGAGTTCACCAACCGCGAATACAACCATTATCCGCTTGCGGTACAAGCCGTTCCGGGCAGCGAACTGGGCGTTCGCGTCGAATTCGACACCGACGTGTTCGACGCGGCCCGCATCGAGAAACTGATCGAGCGGTTCGAGCGGGTGCTGGTGGCGATGACCGCTGACTGCCGCAGAAACACGACGGTTGTCGCGATCGATCTGCTCGATGAGGATGAGCACAACCAGCTGGATGAGTGGAGTAATCGCGCGGTGTTGACCGCGCCGGCCAGCACGTCGGTGTCGATTCCGGCGTTATTCGCCGAGCAGGTGGCGCGTGCTCCGGAGGCGGTGGCACTGACTTTTGAGGGCCGGTCAATGACGTACCGGCAGCTTGATGAGGCCGCTAATCGGTTGGCGCACTTGCTGACCGGCCAGGGTGTGGGCCCGGGCGAGCGTGTGGCGCTGCTGTTGTCCCGGTCGGCCGAGGCGATCGTGGCGATTGTGGCGGTGCTCAAAACCGGGGCGGCCTACCTGCCGATCGACCCGGCGCACCCGGCGGCCCGGATCGAGTTCATGCTCGCTGATGCCGCGCCGATCGCCGCGCTCACCACGGCGGACCTGCGGTCGCGACTGGACGGGCACGATCTGCTGGTCATCGATGTCGACGACCCCTGGATAGAAACCTGCCCGTGCACAGCGTTGCCGGCGCCGGCGGCGGATGACATTGCCTACCTGATCTACACCTCGGGCACTACCGGTGTCCCCAAGGGGGTGGCCATCACCCACCACAACATCACCCAGCTGCTGGAGGCACTGGACGCCGACCTGCCGCTGGCGGGGGTGTGGACGCAGTGCCATTCGTTGGCCTTCGACTTTTCGGTGTGGGAGATCTGGGGTGCGCTGTTGCATGGTGGGCGGCTGGTGGTGGTGCCCGAGTCGGTGGCGCGCTCACCGGAAGACTTCCACGCCTTGCTGGTCACGGAACAGGTCAGCGTCTTAAGCCAGACCCCGTCGGCGTTTTATGCGCTGCAAACCGCCGACGCGCTCGCACCTGAGCTGGGAGATCAGCTGAAGCTTCAGACTGTGGTGTTCGGCGGTGAAGCGCTGGAGCCGCAACGTCTTCGGACTTGGTTGGACAACCACGCGGGGTCACCGCGCCTGATCAACATGTATGGCACCACCGAGACGACGGTGCATGCCTCGTTTCGGGAGATCGTCGGCGACGACGTCGACAGCAATGCCAGCCCGATCGGGGTGCCGTTGGCCCATCTCGCGTTTTTCGTGCTGGACGGGTGGTTGCGGCCGGTGTCGCCGGGGGTGGTCGGTGAGTTGTATGTGGCCGGTGCCGGGGTGGGGTGCGGGTATGTGGGCCGGGCGGGTTTGACGGCGTCGCGGTTTGTGGCGTGCCCGTTCGGGGCGGGGCGCCGGGGACACGGATGTATCGCACCGGGGATCTGGTGCGGTGGGGCGCTGACGGGCAGCTGGACTATCTGGGTCGCGCTGATGAGCAGGTCAAGATCCGCGGGTATCGCATCGAGCTGGGTGAAGTCCGGGCGGCGTTGGCCGGGCTGGACGGGGTGCAGCAGGCGGTGGTGATCGCCCGCGAGGACCGCCCCGGCGATAAGCGTCTGGTGGGTTATGTCACCGGGACCGCGGACCCGGCCGCGATGCGCGCCGCGCTGGCCGAGCGGCTGCCGGCCTATATGGTGCCGGCCGCGGTGGTGGTGATGCGACGGCGCTGCCGTTGACGGTCAACGGCAAACTCGACAAACGCGCCCTGCCGGCACCCGAATACACCGGATGCCGAGGTTATCGCGCCCCGGCCAGCGCCGGTCGAGGAGATCCTGGCCGGCATCTACGCCCAGGTGCTCGGGGTCGAGCGGGTCGGGGTCGACGAGTCGTTTTTCGATTTGGGTGGGGATTCACTGTCGGCGATGCGGGTGATCGCCGCGATCAACAAATCCTTGGATGCCGGCCTTGCGGTGCGCGCCGTGTTCGAGGCGCCCACGGTTGCCCAGTTGGCGCCCCGTATCGGTGGGGGTGCGGGTGGGCTTGAGCCGTTGGTGGCCGGTGAGCGGCCCGCGGTGGTGCCGTTGTCGTTTGCCCAGAGCCGGTTGTGGTTTCTGGACCAGTTGCAGGGGCCCTCCCCGATCTACAACATGGCGGTGGCGTTGCGGCTGGGCGGGCGCCTTGATGCCGAGGCGTTGGGTGCCGCGCTGGCCGATGTGGTGGACCGCCACGAAAGCCTGCGCACGCTGTTTGCCGCGCCCGAGGGGATACCCCAGCAGCTGGTGATGCCCGCCGAGCGGGCCGATTTCGGTTGGGACGTCGTTGATGCCACCGGCTGGTCGGCGAGCCGGCTGGGTGAGGCCATCGACGCCGCGGCGCGTCACACGTTTGACCTGGCGGCCGAGATCCCGTTGCGGGCACGGCTTTTCCGCGTCGGCGAGGACGAGCACGTGCTGGTGGCCGTGGTGCACCATATCGCCGCCGACGGCTGGTCGATCACCCCGCTGGTGCGTGATCTGGGGGTGGCCTATGCCAGCCGGTGTGCGGGGCAGGCCCCGGGCTGGGCGCCGTTGGCGGTGCAGTATGTCGATTACACGCTGTGGCAGCGCGCGCAGCTGGGTGATCTCGACGACAGCCGACAGCCGCATCGCCGCGCAGCTGGCCTACTGGGAGGATGCGCTGGCCGGGATGCCCGAGCGGCTGGCAGCTGCCCACCGATCGGCCCTATCCGCCGGTGGCCGATTACCGCGGCGCCAGTGTGGTGGTGGACTGGCCGGCCGAGTTGCAGCAGCAGGTTGCGCGGGTGGCCCGCGAGCACAACGCGACCAGCTTCATGGTGGTGCAGGCCGCCCTGGCGGTGCTGTTGGCCAAGCTCAGCGCCAGCACCGATGTGGCGGTGGGGTTCCCGATCGCCGGGCGCGCGCGACCCCGCGCTGGATGAGCTGGTGGGGTTTTTCGTCAACACCTTGGTGCTGCGGGTCGATCTGGCCGGGGATCCCACCGTCGCCGAGCTGCTGGCCCAGGTGCGAGCAGCGCAGCCTGGCCGCCTACGAGCACCAAGACGTGCCCTTTGAGGTGCTGGTGGAGCGGCTCAACCCGACCCGATAGCCTGACCCATCACCCGCTGGTCCAGGTGATGTTGGCCTGGCAGAACATTCGCAGCCACGACCCGCCGCTGGGTTGGCTTGGGTGATCTGCAGGTCACCCCGCTGCCGGTGGACACCCACACCGCCCGCATGGACTTGACGTTTTCGTTGGCCGAACGCTGGACCGAGGCCGGTGAGCCCGCCGGGATCGGCGGGGAGGTGGAGTTTCGCACCGACGTGTTCGACGCGGCCAGCATCGAGGCGCTGATCGAGCGGTTGCAGCGGGTGTTGGTGGCGATGACCGCCGACCCGACGCGGCGGCTGTCGTCGATGGATGTGCTCGACGAGGCTGAGCACGCCCGGCTGGATGGGTGGGGCAACCGGGCGGTGTTGACCCGGCCGGCACCCGCGGCGGTGTCGATTCCGGCGTTGTTCGCCGCGCAGGTGGCGCGCACCCCGGAGGCGGTGGCGCTGAGCTTCGGGGGCCGCTCGATGACGTACCGCGAGCTCGATGAGGCCGCTAACCGGTTGGCGCACCTGTTGGCCGGCCAGGGGGCGGGCCCGGGGCAGTGTGTGGCGCTGCTGTTGTCGCGGTCGGCTGAGGCGATCGTGGCGATCCTGGCGGTGCTGAAGACCGGGGCGGCCTATCTGCCGATCGACCCGGCGCTGCCGGCGGCGCGGATCGGAGTTCATGCTCGCCGATGCCGCGCCGATCGCCGCGATCACCACCGCCGGGCTGGCCGAGCGGCTGGACGGGTATGACCTGCTGGTCATCGATGTCGACGACCCGCGCATCGACACCTACCCGTGCACGGCGCTTGCCGGCGCCGGCGCCCGAGGACATCGCCTACCTGATCTACACCTCGGGCACCACCGGTGTGCCCAAGGGGGTGGCCATCACCCACCACAACGTCGACCCAGCTGCTGGAGTCACTGGATGCCGGCCTGCCGCCGGCGCCGGGGCAGGTGTGGTCGCAGTGTCATTCCTATGGCCTTCGACTTCTCGGTGTGGGAGATCTTGGGTGCGCTGTTGCATGGTGGGCGGCTGGTGGTGGTGCCCGAGTCGGTGGCCGCGCTCACCGGAAGACTTCCACGCCTTGCTGGTCGCTGAACAGGTCAGCGTGTTCACCCAGACCCCGTCTGCGGTGGGGGTGCTGTCACCGGAGGGGTTGGAGTCGGCGGCGTTGGTGGTGGGCGGTGAGGCCTGCCCGGCCGAGGTGGTGGATCGGTGGGCGCCCGGGCGGGTGATGATCAACGCCTACGGCCCGACCGAGACCACGGTGTATGTGGCGATCAGTGCGCCGCTGACGCCGGGGTCGGGGGTGGTGCCGATCGGTTCGCCGGTGTCGGGGGCGGCGTTGTTTGTGCTGGATGGGTGGTTGCGTCCGGTGCCGGCCGGGGTGGTCGGGGAGTTGTATGTGGCCGGTCGCCGGGGTGGGGTGTGGGTATGTGGCGCCGGGCCGGGTTGACCGGGTCGCGGTTTGTGGCGTGTCCGTTCGGCGGCGCGGGGGCGCCGGGAAACGGATGTATCGCACCGGGGATCTGGTGTGTTGGGGTGCTGATGGGCAGCTGCAGTATCTGGGGCGTGCCGATGAGCAGGTCAAGATCCGCGGGTATCGCATCGAGCTGCGGTGAAGTGCAGGCGGCCCTGGCCGGGCTGGATGGGGTGGAGCAGGCGGTGGTGATCGCCCGCGAGGACCGCCCCGGCGATAAGCGCCTGGTGGGCTATGTCACCGGGACCGCCGACCCGGCCGAGGTGCGCGCCGCGCTGGCCGAGCGGCTGCCGGCCTACATGGTGCCGGCCGCGGTGGTGGTGATCGACGCGCTGCCGTTGACGGTCAACGGCAAACTCGACACCCGCGCCCTGCCGGCACCGGAATACCAGGACGGCGATCGTTACCGCGCCCCGGCCAACCCGATCGAGGAGATCCTGGCCGGCATCTACGCCCAGGTGCTCGGTGTGGAGCGGGTCGGGGTCGACGACTCGTTTTTCGACCTGGGTGGGGATTCGCTGTCGGCGATGCGGGTGATCGCCGCGATCAACACCGCCCTGGATGCCCACCTTGCGGTGCGCACCTTATTCGACGCGCCGTCGGTGAGAAGCTTGAGCCAGCAGTTGGGCAGACATGCCAGCTCGGACATGCTTTGCGTCCGTGCACGGCCGCGACACCACCGAGGTGCACGCCGGCGACCTCACGCTGGACAAGTTCATCGACGCCACGACGCTGACCGCCGCCCCGACGCTGCCCGGCCCGAGCGCCGAGGTGCGCACGGTGCTGTTGACCGGGGCGACCGGTTTCCTCGGGCGTTACCTGGTGCTGGAATGGCTGCGAGCGGATGGAGCTGGTCGACGGCACGCTGATCTGCCTGGTGCGAGGCCAAGTCCGACGAGGATGCGCGGCGCCGGCTCGACAAGACCTTCGACAGCGGCGACCCGGAACTGCTGGCGCACTTCCAGGAACTGGCCGCCGATCATCTGCAGGTCATCGCCGGCGACAAGGGCGAAGCCAACCTGGGCCTGGACCAGCA
This sequence comes from uncultured Actinomycetota bacterium, assembly GCA_963730415.1. Taxonomy (GTDB): domain Bacteria; phylum Actinomycetota; class Actinomycetes; order Mycobacteriales; family Mycobacteriaceae; genus Mycobacterium. The sequence continues at coordinate 958,015 of CAVSSC010000043.1, forward strand.
GACCTGGCAGCGGCTGGCCGACACCGTCGATCTGATCGTCGATCCCGCGGCCCTGGTCAACGGCGTCCTGCCCTACAGCGAGCTGTTCGGGCCCAACGTGGTGGGCACCGCCGAGCTGATCCGGTTGGCGCTCACCACCAAGCTCAAGCCCTACACTTACGTGTCGACTGCCAACGTGGGCGACCAGATCGAGCCGTCGGCGTTCACCGAGGACGCCGACATCCGGGTCATCAGCCCCACCCGCACCATCGACGGCAGCTACGCCAACGGCTACGGCAACAGCAAGTGGGCCGGCGAGGTGCTGCTGCGCGAGGCCCACGACCTGTGCGGGCTGCCGGTGGCGGTGTTTCGCTGCGACATGATCCTGGCCGACACCACCTATGCGGGCCAGCTCAACGTGTCGGACATGTTCACCCGGATGGTGCTGAGCGTGGTGGCCACCGGGATCGCGCCCGGCTCGTTCTACCAGCTCGACGCCGACGGCAACCGGCAACGCGCGCACTTCGACGGGCTGCCCGTCGGATTCGTCGCCGAGGCGATCGCCACGCTGGGTGCCCAGGTGGTCGACGGGTTTGAGACCTACCACGTGATGAACCCGCACGACGACGGCATCGGGCTCGATGAGTACGTCGACTGGCTGATCGAGGCCGGTTACCCGATCCAGCGCATCGATGACTTTGGGGAGTGGTTGCAGCGGTTTGAGACCGCCCTGCGTGCCCTGCCGGATCGACAGCGCCAGCACTCGGTGCTGGAGGTGTTGCAGTTGCTGTTGCGCAATTCCAAGGATTTGCAGCCCGCAGAGCCGATGCCGCGGGTCCTTCGCGCCGACCGACCGATTCCGTGCTGCGGTGCAAGAAGCGAAAATCGGCCCCGACAACGACATCCCGCACGTCTCGGCGCCGATCATCATCAAATACGTCACCGACTTGCAACTGCTCGGACTGCTCTAGCCCGCTTGAGGAACTCCAGCCCGCACTAGGCCCAAGTCCCGCGGCGCCGGTGAGCCATCGCGAGGACCTCGACGACCAGCTTCACGAACTCCGAGACGGCCGGAAGAGCCGCGATTGTACAGGTCGTGGTAATCCTCGAACACCGTCCGGAAACTATGTTCGCTCGCCCGATACGCCTCGAAAACACGATCCAGCGCAGACCTATCCCAGGGCTCGTCCCGCGCGGCCGCGCGCAGTGCTTCGTAGACCGCGGAAATCCAGTCTGTGCCGAAGGGCTCTGTCACCGGGCCGCAGTATCGCTGGCGCCGAAGATCCGGTGTGAGAAACTCCTCGATTGCGCCCTCATCCCGGGTGTTCAGATCGATCCCGAGCGCCGCGGAAATCCGCTTTACTTCCCGGCGCCAGTCATCGAGGAGGTTGGCGTACTCGACGAACACGCGCGGCAGGGCGCGCGTGTGTCTCTCGGCCAGCAGACTGTATTTCAGCCACAAGGCACTCGAGAGCTCCGGCGAGGCTCGATCGCGCGCCGCAAGCGACGCGATGACCTCCTGCGGGTGGCGAACCGCAATCACGGCCGCGATGTCGAATCCGGCCAGACGCGCCGCCTCGAACCACAGACCGGACAGCACCGTTATACTGCAGGTCCTTGATGATCACGAGCGGCGCGGCCGGCAGCGTGGTGAGATACGCCCCGATCTTGGCGATGCAGGCGGCCTTCTCTTCGGCGTCGAACGCACCTTTCTCCTGCAGGCGCAGTGACGGGTCGTACCAGGCGCTGCCGTGGCGGCGCAGGATTGCTTCGTTGAGATAGATGGCTGCGCGCGGCTCCCAATAGCCACGCGGATTGCCCCCGATGCCGCCCAACATCCCGGCCGGCAGCGTACCACCGCACAGCGAGAGAACCCGCGTGAGCGCCGACGTTCCGGACCGGGCCATGCCCATCACGAACAGAACAACCGGGCGGGCCGCAGTCCCGCTCTGCGCGGCGCGGGTCACGAGCGCAACTCCGCGGTTGATGCGGCGTGCGGCGCAGGAGGGCGGTGCCCCACCATAAGATCCTCCGCCGGCTGGCCGGGCAGATACCGTCGGTAGGTCTGTTCGAAAAGCGTTTCGAGGTTGCGGGTGACTGCCGCAGCGTTAAACCGTGAGCTCTTGGCGCGTGTGGCCGCATGGAGTTCACCGATCTGCGCTGCCGGCGGACAGAAGGAAGAAGATCCTGCGGCGCGCTTCGCCGCAGTGCGTCGGCTCTGGCTCACGGCGACAGAATAGACGGTGACGGGCGCTCGCACATGCGGTCTTCTCGGCCATCGGCGAGCAGAACGCCTGATCCAGGCTGCGGCGGGACAGGCTGCGGTGGTGTCGTCTACACGGTGCGGGCCAAACGGTTGGCGAGCAGCTCGGCGAACCTCGCCGGGTCGTCGAGTGCGCCGCCTTCAGCGAGAAGCGCTGTGCCATAGAGCAATTCGGCGGTCTCAGCGACCGTCGGATCGTCGCCGCGGTCCTGGTGCGCTTGGCGCAGGCCGGTGACGAGCGGATGATTCGGATTCAGTTCGAGAATCCGTTTCCCAACCGGAACTTCTTGCCCGGAGGCCCGGTACATACGCGCGAGCGCCGGTGTCATGCCGAAGGTGGGGGTTATCAGGCAGGCCGGCGACTCGGTCAGCCGCGTGGACAACCGCACTTCCGTGACGTGATCGCTCAAGGTCTCCTTCAACCATGCCAGCAGGTCGGCGAAATCCTTCTGCTGCTCTTCCCGCTCGGCCTCGCTCTCGTCCCCCTCGGAGCTGAGGTCCACCTCGCCCTTGGCGACCGACTGCAGCGGTTTGCCGTCGAATTCGGTCACGGATCCCACCCAGACTTCGTCGACCGGGTCAGTCAGTAGCAGGACCTCGTAGCCCTTGGCCTTGAACGCTTCGAGGTGCGGCGACTTCAGGATCTGCTGACGCGTCTCCCCCGTCGCGTAGAAGATCTGCGTCTGACCTTCCTTCATGCGCTCGACGTACTCGGCAAGGGTGGTGGCTTCCTCCTCGCTGTGCGTCGAGGCGAACGAGGAAATCTGCAGCAGAGTGTCTCGGTTGTCGAAGTCCGACAGCAGGCCCTCTTTGACGACTCTGCCGAACTGGGTCCAGAAGCTGCGATAGTCATCCGGCCGCTCGGACTGCAGATCCTTGATGGTGGAAAGCACCTTCTTGGTCAAACGGCGACGGATGGCGTTGATCTGCCGATCCTGCTGCAGGATTTCGCGCGACACGTTGAGCGACATGTCCTGTGCGTCGACCACGCCCTTGATGAAGCGCAGGTACTCGGGCATGAGCTGGTCGCAGTCGCTCATGATGAACACACGCTTGACATACAGCTGGATCCCGGTGTGGGCATCGCGGTTGAACAGGTCGAACGGGGCGTGGGACGGGATGAACAGCAAGGCCTGGTATTCGAAGGTGCCCTCCGCCTTCATCGCGATGACCTCGAGCGGGTCGTCCCAGGCATGCGCGATGTGCTTGTAGAACTCCTTGTACTCCTCCTCGGAGACCTCCTCTTTAGGCCTGGCCCACAGCGCCTTCATCGAGTTGAGGGTCTCGGTTTCGATGGTGACGGTCTCCTCGCCACCTTCCGTCCCTTCCTCTTCCGGGGCCGGGGTACGTCGCTCGACCTCCATCCGGATGGGCCAGGCAATGAAGTCGGAGTATTTCTTGACCAGGTTCCTGATCTTCCACTCCGAGGTGTAGTCGTGCAGCTCATCCTCGGCGTCTTCGGGCTTGAGGTGCAGGGTGACCGACGTTCCCTGCGGAGCGTCGTCGACGGATTCGATGGTGTAGGTGCCCTCGCCGCTCGATTCCCACCTGGTGGCTTCGCTCTCGCCGGCCTTGCGTGTGAGCAGTTCGACCTTGTCGGCGACCATGAAGCTCGAGTAGAAACCGATACCGAACTGACCGATCAGTTCCTCCGAGGCGGCTGCGTTCTTGGCCTCGCGCAGTTGCTGACGCAGCTCGGCGGTGCCTGACTTGGCCAGCGTCCCGATCAGATCCACGACCTCGGCGCGCGTCATGCCGATGCCGTTGTCGCGGACGGTCAGGGTTCGTGCATCCTTGTCCACCTCGATCTCGATGTGGAGGTCGGAGGTGTCGACGTCGAGGTCCTTGTTCCGGAACGCTTCAAGCCGCAGCTTGTCCAGTGCGTCGGAAGCGTTCGAGATCAACTCCCGCAGAAACGAATCCTTGTTGGAGTAGACCGAGTGGACCATCAGATCCAGCAGTTGCCGAGCTTCTGCCTGAAACTCCAACTGCTCGACATTCGCGTTCATGAGACTCCGTTCGACGACATGGCGTTTCAAATTTACCGGGATGCGAAGCGCTCATGTCCGCGGGTCGCCCTCTCACGGGGCGACCGTCGAAGCCTTCGCCGGGAATGCAGAGCATGTTCGCCTGCGCCCGTCACATCGGGCTTTACCCTGAACAGATGTCTGTTGCTCAGCGCGAACGTGCCGCCCTGGTGGACACCATGCGCGGCGTCGGGCCGGATGCGCCCACCCTGTGCGAAGGATGGAAGACACGGGACCTAGCTGCCCACCTGGTGATCCGGGAGTACCGTCCCGACGCCGCACCGGGCATCCTGATCCCCTTCTTCGCCTCCCACACCGCGAAGGTGCAGAACTAGGTGGCCGAGCAGACCGATTGGGACGAGCTGGTCGACAAGGTCGCGTCCGGTCCGCCGGTCTACTCACCGCTCAAACTGCTTGACCCGGTGGCCAATGTCGCCGAAATGTTCATCCACCATGAGGATGTGCGCCGCGCGCAGCCGGGCTGGAAGCCGCGCGTGCTGGAACCCGCCCTGAGCACCACGCTGCGCCGCACCCTGCCGCTGATGGCCCGGCTCACGCTTGCCAAGGTGCCCGGCCGGGTGGCGTTGCGTACCCCAGATGGCAAGACGATGCTAACCGTCGGCCGCGGCCCGGCGGTCACGGTGACCGGTGCGCCCGAGGAACTGCTGCTGTTCTCCGTCGGGCGACACGCCCAAGTCGAGTTCGACGGCGATGCATCGGCGGTGGAGGCCGTCCGCGATGCGCCCAAGGGACTGTAGCCGCATAGGGTGGCGGACATGGCGGGCCCGCTGTATCTGATCACTGGTGCCGGTGGTGGCACCGGTGGCGTAAGCCGGCTGGTGATTGAGCAGCTGCGCGGGCGTAGTGAACGGGTGCGTGCGCTGGTTCACCGCGACGACGAGCGGGCCGCCCCGCTGCGCGACCTTGGCGCCGAGGTGGTGGTCGGCGACCTGACCGATCCGCAGAACGTCGTCGACGCCATGACCGGCGTTGATCGCATGTTCTTCTCCATGAGCGTCTCGCCCGACTACCTGCAAGCCACGGTGGTCGTTTGTGATGCGGCGTTGGAATTGGGTCACCTCGAGGTCCTCGTGAACATGTCACAGATGACGGTCTCGCAGATGACACTGACCAGCACCGACGAATCTCACCAGCATCGCTTGCACTTTCTCGCCGAGCATGTGCTGAACTGGTCCGGAGTGCCGGTTGTACACATCAGGCCGACCACGTTTCTTGACAATCCGATGTTCACGCTGTTTGCGGTTCCGTCATTGCGCGAGCGAAATGTGCTGGCGCTGCCATTTGGCAGTGGCCGGACATCGCCCATCGCCGCCAGCGATGTCGCACGCGTGGTCTCAACCGTTTTGTTGGATCCGGCCGAGCGCATCGGCCACGTGTACGAGTTGACCGGTCCGGAAAGCCTCGACATCGACGGATTGGCTGCCCGGTATGCCCGCGGATTGCACCGACCGATCACCGGCACGGACGTCCCGCACGACGCATGGGTTGAGGAGGTTGTCAAACCCCTAAATCTGCCCGCGCACCTTCAGCAACACCTCGCCACGATGGCGCGACTGCACCATGCGGGCCGCTACGACCGGGCCACCGATGACGTCGAAAAGATAACTGGTCGGCCCGCTTTGACTGTCGAGCAGTACATCACTGAGAACCCGCAGCTGTTTTCGTGAGGGTCCGTAACCACGGATCAGCCGAAGGATTCGCGAAGGTCTTTCTTGATTACCTTTCCGAACTGATTGCGCGGCAAGGTATCGACGATCACTAGGCGCTCGGGGTGTTTGTAGGGGCTCAGACCCCGCGAGCGGCAATGTTGCACAAGGGATTCCAACGACACACCATCGGCTGACGTGGGTACCACCACGGCACATACGCGCTCGCCGGTGCGCGGGTCGGGGATTCCGATGACCGCGACGTCGGAGACCGCGGGATGGGTGGCGAGCACGTTCTCGATCTCGAGGGCCGAAATGTTCTCCGCGTTGCGGATGATCGCATCTTTGATACGACCCGTGACGCGGACATTGCCGTCTGCGTCGATCAGCCCGAGATCGCCTGTGCGCAGCCAGCCGTCCTTGTCGAACGCGTCGGCGTCAAGTGTGGCGTCCACATAACCGAGGAAGCATTGAGGTCCCTTTAGTCGCAGCTCGCCTTCATGTCCAACGGGCAGTTCGCCTTCTCGGTTGTCGACTACCCGAACGCTGACCCCTGGCACGGGCCTGCCAACAGTGTGGTCGAGCACCTCCGGCGCAGCGGTAAGAGAGGGTGAGGTCGCCGCGGGAAACTCGGTGAGCCCCCACGCATTGGCGATGCCGGCCACGCCGAAGGTTTCGCGGACCTGACGGCCCAGTTCGGCGGTGATGGGTGCACCTCCAGCCAGGCAGCCCCGCAGGGACGGGAACAGCGGCTGATCGCCATGGGCTCGTTGGGCCTCCAGGAATGCCACGAAAAATGGTGTCGCTGTGCCCAGGAATGTCGGGTTGTGCGCCGCGATGGAGAGTGTTGTCGTGGCTGGATCGAATGCCTCAAATAGCACTAACCGCAGGCCGGTCAGCAGTGCGGTGGCCAACATCGCGGCCCCGCCGATATGTGCGATCGGAAAGGCGATCGGATCCACGTCGCAGCTGGTGGTGCCGACCATACCCACAACGGCTGCCGAGCCGGCGATCAGCGACGTGTCGGTGTGGCGAATGCCTTTGGGGGCTGCGGTGGTTCCCGATGAGTAGTAGATCCATCGGGTGTCGCTGGTGTGCCCTGGCGCCGCCGCCAGGGCATCGGTCTTGGCGCGGGGCAGCCGAAGCTCACCGGCCACCGGGGGTGTCACCAGGTCGACGGTGACTACCTCAAAGCCCCTATCCCGCGACAACGCCCGAGCGAGCTCACCGTGATCGAATCCACGCCAAAACTCGGGCACCACAAAGAATTCCGTAGCCAGCTGCCCGGTGATGAAGCCGACCTCGTTTTCCCGCAGTATCGGGATGATGGGGTTTTGCACCGCACCGAGTCGGGCCAGCGCCGCCATGACAACCATGGTCTCCAGCGTGGTGGGCAGCTGCCAGGACACGACGGTTCCCGCGCGAACCCCACGTTCTGCGAGGGCGGCAGCCGTCGCGCACGCGGCGTCGTGAAGCTGACGTGCGGTGAGGCTGCGTCCATGGTCATCGGTGAGGAGCGGCCGGTTTGATCCCCGATCTGCCGCGTCGGCGATCAACGTCCAGAACGTCACACCGTGTGACATGCCGTGGACACCCCCGGGCATCGTCACGAGGGCGTTGGTGGACGAAATCCGGAGTGGGCTATCGCGACAGACACAGCGCTGCCGACCGGGCCCGTGCGGTCGACGAGAACCGCTGAGCCGGTGGCCACCCCGTCGTGGCTGCAATGAGTAAGTGCGGCCAGACCGATGTGGGGCCCTTCGGGCAGCCGGCTGAGCGTGACGGTGTAGTCGGCATTGATGAACTGCAACCCGTGTGTGCCCCAGTTGGCCAGTGAGGCGGTGATGTCGCCGGCCATTGCCGCGCGGGTGAAGGCGGTGAGCGGTTCGCCGTCGATCAACGGGCGCGTTTCATGCAGCCACGTGTATTTCGGTCCAGACGTGTGGGGCCAGTCAGGATCGGGATTCTGCACTTCGCTGCCCCAGCCGTAGGTTCGCATAAAGACCGTCGGGTGGGCGCCGTCCTGCTCGAGCGGTAGCGGCGGCATCTGCACTGGTGGGGACCAGATGTGCCCGTTGGGCTGCGGGCCGCGCCGCAAAAACAGTGCGCTCGCCCGTGCCACGGGCGAGTGATGCTGGGTGAGAACGGCCTCGACGAGCCGCAATCGTTTTCGGTCGTGATGCACGCGGGTATGTACCTCGAGCGGTTCCAGTGCGGTTGGCCGCGGAAGGTCCACGGTTAGCCGCGCGGGTTGCAGCTGCGGATCATTGGCCGCGCGCTCGACCGCCCAGGCCAACAGGCCGCCGACCACGTGGCCGCTGAGCGACGGGCCCCACCCCCCGCGCGCGATTTCAGTTGGCATGAAGCGGATTTCGTCGCGCACAAAGTACGGCATCGGCTCCGCCAATCGAGCTTCATCCGGCGCAATATCGGGCTCGGCCACTGCAAGACTCTCCACGTTATGGGGATTTCGAACCTCTTTTGAGGACCGCAACAGTGGATGTTACAGTTGCACTTCCAGTCACTAGATACTGGTGCATGTCAACGCCCATGGTGCGCGTGACAGTTTACTTCGCTACGATCCGCGCCGAGCGGTCGACATTAAACGGCCCCGGCTGTCAGGTGATGGCAGCGCCCACCAAATGACCGATCACATAAGTGATCGTCAACGCAAGACCGCCTCCAATGACGTTGCGTGCCACTGCGCGGCCCTTGGGTGCTCCGCCCAGACCAGCCGACGCTGCCCCGGTGATCACCAACGCCACAAGTACCGCCATGACGGTAACGGGGATTCTCCACGCCGTCGGCGGGGCCAAGATTGCGATCAACGGCAATAAGGCACCAATCGCAAACGACAGTGCCGAAGACGACGCCGCGTGCCACGGGTTAGTCAGCTCCTCGGGATTGATACCCAGTTCGACTTCGGCGTGGGCGAGGAGCGGATTGTGGTCGGTGAGCTCCTCTGCCACGGTGCGGGCGGTCGCTGCCGCCAGACCTTTCGCTTCATACAGCGCGGCAAGCTCGTCCAATTCGGCCGCCGGATCGTCGCGCAACTCTAGACGTTCCTTGGTCAACAGCGCCTTCTCGGTGTCGCGCTGGGTGCTGACAGACACATATTCCCCCAGCGCCATCGACACCGCTCCTGCGACCAGTCCAGCACTTCCGGCGGTCAATATCGGGGCGCGTGCCACCGTCGCCGCCGCGACACCCACGACGATGCCCGCAGTGGAGACGATTCCATCATTGGCACCCAAGACTCCTGCGCGCAGCCAATTCAACTTCGACGACACCGAACCCACGTGGGGTTCGGCCGGATGCGACGTACTCGACACGGCCGCAACGATATACACCAAAATGCCGTCCGACTAGCCAACATAGCCTTGCCAAAGCCGAATCATTCTCGCCTTGTTACAGCTACGTCGATATGCGCTCGACCTGCCTAGCGGTAGTGTGTCGTGTAGCGCTTCTCGCCTACAGCTGCGGCATTCGGTGGAGAACTCGGAGAGAAACACGCCGTCGGTGACCTGCCCAAAAGTTTTGCATGGGTCCGTCACAGCAGATCCATAGGAAGGGTATCTAGCGTCTGGGTGTGTCAGGGGGTTTTCAAGGAATTCACAAGAGACAGGTGAAGGACCATGAAATTTAAGCAATTGGTTGGGGGGGTAGCCGTCGCCGGTGCTCTTGGCGCTGCCGCGTTGGGCATGGGCGCCGGTGCGGCCAACGCCGCTCCTGGACCGCCGCCGGCTTCGGCCGGCGGCCATGGCGCGCCGCCCGCGGGCGCTCCCGGCGGTAACCATGGCGGGCCCGGAGGCTTCCATCCCCCGAACGCACCCGGTGATCCAGGCGGTCCCGGTGGCCCCGGTGGACCTGGCCCGGGCGGACCCGGTGGCCCAGGTGGACCACCCCCAGGCGGACCCGGGCCGGGCGGTCCAGATCACCCAGGCGGGCCCGGTGGCCCTGGTGGACCTGGGCCGGGCGGTCCAGATCACCCGGGCGGACCCGGTGGCCCTGGTGGTCCTGGTGGCCCAGGCGGGCCCGATCACCCGGGTGGCCCAGGCGGACCCGGTGGCCCAGGCGGACCCGGCGGCCCGGGCGGACCCGGTCCATGGCATGGGGATCCGCAGCGTGGCTACTTCCGCGGGGCTCCATGGGGAGACGGACCGGCACCTTGGGGACCTGGTGAGCCGCCGCACCCAGATTGGCGCGGGCCGATGCCTCCGCCTGGAGGCCAGTGGGCGGGCGGCCCGATCAACTACTGGGGCTACCAGGAAACACCCCTGTGGGACCCCGGGTTCAACCAGTGGGGCTTCTGGTTCTTCGGAGTCTGGATTCCGCTGTAAAGGGCCGCTAACACGACGCCCGCTTCGCCACTTGGCGCGGCGGGCGTCGTGCTTACATCCCTTGGGTTGGAGGGCGGGCGGGGCTCCAACCCGCGGCTAACGGTTCGAGACTCGGGTCGCCGGAAAGCAATCTTCTCGTCGCCCAATCGTTTACCGCCCCTCTCGAGCAGTCGCTCAAAGGAACAGGAGCACCCTGACTTCTCTCTGTTGGGACTTTTGACCTCTCTTGGTCAGGGCCCTACGCCATGCCATAGGTGCCGTAGGGCCCTCGTTTGCAGTGTCTCGATAGCGAAACATCGAGGTCACTGTTCGCGTTTTTCGGACCGGCTATGGCTGTATGTATCGACTGAAAAGGAGGCGCGATGGCCACGCCCGGTATCCCGCCGCAAGTCAGGTATCCCCACGTGACCACTCTTCACGCCGGCGTCGTGATCATCGCCATCGTGTCCGGCATCTGCGCCCTGGTCGCCCTCGCCGCCGGCTCGCCGCTTCAGTTCGGTGTCGCGTTGGCTTTGTTCGGCGCAGCGTGGATCGCCGCCGATTTCATCGAATCAACGGTTGAGCGCGAGCGTGAGCGCGGCGCTCAACGATACGCAGTTCCGGCTGCACGGCTCCACCCCGGTTACGGATCGCGCCGCGTCGTGTATGTCGGCGGCGGCGAGCGCTTCTCGCGCCCGGCTCCCCACACTGGGAACGGGTTAGCCGCCTGAGTATCGATTAGAACGCGCCCGCGAACGCACTCAAGCGTGGCGCACGTGATCGCCCAAACGCTTAGCTCTTGGTGCCGACGGTTATCAAATCGGACAAGATCCGCATCCAGACCGGGCGCCGGACACGGTGCTGATCGCTGATGACGAACCCTGCGCCTTCGAACAACGCCCGCATCTCGGCAGGCGACGCGTTGTGCTGCGGTTTCCACCTGCTGGCTGAGGGTGCCTGCAGCAGCGGTCGCCGTGCACTCAGGGCCGCAACGGCCGCCAGTCCGCCCGGCGCCAGCACGCGATGGAATTCTCGTAACGCCGCCGGCTGATCAAAGAAGTGAAACGCCGAGGTGGTCACGACGGCGTCGAGCGCCCCGTCGTCAAAGGGCAGCCGCTCGGCCGGACCGCGTAACCAGTGCACCCGGTTGGATCTCGCGCGAGCCTGGTCGAGCATGCCGTCGGACATGTCGACACCGTAGATCTCGTCAGGGTGTAGTTCGCGCTCGATGCGATCGCTGAGAATTCCTGTGCCGCAGGCGATATCAGCGATCCTCCGGGATCGGTGGGCGCGCAGCTGCGCAATCACTTCGTCGTGCGGTGGACGGTAAACCCACTGCTGCAAGAACGGCAGGTCGTAGGCCGGGGCCAGAAAACTCCACATCCGCGTGACGGCGCTGTTGAGCCCTCGGCGTTGCGGCGCCGTCATTTGCTCAGTACCGAGCTGTAGTAGATGGTGTCGGCCACCGACACTGAGTCGTGAGTCTGAGGGATCGCCGCAAGTCCGTTGTCGGCCAACAGCTGACTCATCGGGGTGCCGGCTGACCGCCATCCCAGGTTCTCCAGATATGCGGCGGCGTCGTTGCGCTCGCCCTCGTAGCCGAGATCGGCGAATTCCAGGTCGAAGCCATGTTCACGCCATTTGGCGGTGGCCCTGCGCATCATCTCTCGGGCTTTTTCGATGTCCACCTGCGATATGTCCGGGACGGCTTCGCAGGCCAGCCGGCTGCCGTCGGCGCTGAGCGAAGTGATGTTGTCCAGCAGGCGGTCTTGAGCTGCTGGTGGCAGATAACCGAAGAGCCCCTCCGCGATCCAAGCGGTGGGCCGGCTCGTGTCAAAACCCGCGTCCATCAAGGCTTTCGGCCAGTCGTGCCGCAAATCAATGGCGACCGTGCGCAGGTCGGCTTGCGGGACGGCGCCCAGCTTGGCCAGGGTGGTGGTCTTGAACTCGATCACCTGCGGCTGGTCGATCTCGAACACCGTCATATCCGCTGGCCATGCCAAGCGGTAGACACGCGCGTCGAGACCGGAGGCCAGGATCACGGCCTGACGGATCCCGGCCCGCGTCGCATCGCGAAAGAAGGAATCGAAGAAACGAGTCCGGGCCGCCATCGCCGCGGGCATGTGCTCGAGCTTCCAGCCGGACTCCTTGTCATCGAGGTCAGCGGCAACAAGGTCACCGGTGAGCCATCGCGTGAAAAAGTCGACGCCGACCGCACGAACCAGCGGCTCGGCAAACGGGTCCTCGATCAACGGGTTGTCGGCTTTGGTCGCGATCGCTCGGGCGGCTGCCACCATCGTGGCCGTTGCGCCCACGCTGGTAGCCAAATCCCAGGTGTCGTTGTCTGTGCGTGGCATGCGTCTCTTCCCCACATCGGACTGAAGCAATACTTAGCTAGTGTAACGACCACTGGCCGCGCGGAGTTCCCCAGCGCTTCGCCGCAATAGCCACGTGGTTATTTCGCCAGTCCGGGCGTCGGGTTACCGCAGCTAGGCAAGCCCCCAGCGCGGACCGGGGCCGCCAGGCCCGCCAGGTCCACCGGGGCCACCCGGGCCACCGGGGCCGCCTGGCCCACCCGGCCCCCCGGGTCCACCTGGTCCATTCGCGGTCGGAAGCAAGAACACACATTGATTCAAGTCCGCGCTCCACGCCCAGCCTGGGGCGCACGGATCATCGGCCCGGCTGATCCCCGGCGCGGCAATTCCGATCACCGGCAATACCGGTAAGACAAGAGCGAACGCGCCGATTGCGCATCGCCGTCGAAGATGCTTCATCGCCGTCATTGCCTCACTCATGTCGGCTCTCCTCCCGTCCAGCGACATTCGATGTGGGCGCCGGCACACATGCGGGCGACGGAGCGGCCCGAATGCGTGCACATTATTTTGCTCCAAACAAACCCGCTCGTGTTCAGGATTGGCCAGCTTGCCGCGTGGCGAGACGGGAGTCGTGCGCACATTCATAGGCAACGCGGTTCAACTTCGGTCTACGTCGACGTTCGTGCCACCCAGAAGGTGGCATCCATTCGGTAACCAATTCAAAGATCGGGATGAGCCGGTCGGTGCGCTCCTGGTACTCACCGAACCCCGGGGCACGCTCGACGACGATCGGGTAAATCGAATCGCGCTCGTCACGCGGCAATTCACGCGCAGTCGCTGGCTTAAGGGCTTCCGAGCCGATCTCCACGCTCAGGCGCGGGTTGGCGCGAATATTGTGCACCCACGCAGGATCGTTATCACGGCCTGCGGCAGATCCGACGATATAAATCGTGCCGTCGACATCGAAGTAGGCGACGGGGTTGACCCGCTGTGCACCACTTCGCGCGCCCGTCGAAGTCAGTAGCCCTCGAATTGTCCGCCCACCTTGCCCCCGCTGCGGCGGAACTCCTCGATGTTGCGCTCGTTGAATTCGCGCTCCGAACGCATTGCGTCGTCAACCATTTCCCCATCCTGGCATAGGCAGCCGATCAGGCGATGAATCAACAGAAGTGATTTTCGCGAAGGCATTGTCAAGTGGCTTCAGCGCACACAGCCGGACGCATTGCCTTGGCAGCGGATCGAGCGCGCCGAGCCCAGTCAGGGCGTCAACGTCGCCCGCCTGCAAGTCAATGCCGAAGTAACTGTGTCAAGCATCAGCCGAGGTCATACATTCACATGGTGGGGCGGGCAGGGCTCGAACCCCGCGACCAACGGATTATGAGAACGCAGCCAGCGTCTCGGCGACCGGCGGAAACGGTCAGCTGATTTACTCCATATTTCCTGTGAGACAACGAATCTGGCCGTCGCCGGTACGGTTCCGGTACGTCTTGAGTACGGCTACAAATCGCCCCCGGACGCCGCGTTGACGCCGGGGTGAGATGCGCCGGGCCCGTGTTAGCTAATGCCGAGCCACGCACGCCGACACGCCGAGGAGTGTCGGAGGGCGCTTCGCCGATAGGGTGACACCATGTCCGACGCCGTTCGCGAATGGACCATCGAGCACGCTGGGGAGCAGCTATACGACATCATCAGCTTGCTCGACTGCGACGAGACAAGCGTCAAGATATGGGGACCGACCGCGACCGACCCGACAACCGTCGAACAAGAGAATGGCGCGAGACTTTCAAGACCCTGGAGGCAGGCGAGCGAATTCGGGCGGCTCTCACGCCAGCGGGCTGGCGACTGACGGTGTGCGATGACTGAGACGGCGCCACAACTCCAACCGCTCTATCTGCTGGCAGACAGTCAACTGCTGTTCTGGAAGCGGCAGGACCGACTGCTCCTCGAGGCGGCCCTCGATGGATTGGCTCGGGACACACCACTCAGCGCGGCCTACATCGGTGCCTCCAATGGGGATCGTCCGGAGTTCTACGGGATCTTCGAGGCGGCGGTGGATGCGATTGGAATCACCGACCGTCGCATGATCGATTCGTCGTTCGGCCCAGACGACCGCGCCTTCCTGGAGCGTGCCCCGTTGATCGTTCTCGCGGGCGGCGATGTGCGTCTCGGCTGGAACACGTTCGAGAAAACCGGCATGAAGGATGTGATCCTGGGCCGGTACGCCCAAGGGGCGGTCCTGGTGGGCATTTCAGCCGGCGCGGTCCAGCTCGGACGCTATGGAATCGTCGAGACACCGGAATCCCCCGCGGCCGAGCTGCTCGATGTGTTCAAGCTCGTCCCCATAGTCATCGACACGCACGACGAGCGAGCCGAGTGGGCGCGGTTGTCGCGCACGATTCATTTGTTGGAGGGAGCGGCCACCGGGCTCGGAATCCCCTCCGGTGGCGGAGTCATCGTCCACGTAGATACCACCATCGAGCCTCTGCGGCGTCCCGCGCACGAATTTCGTTTCGAGGGCACTCGCGTCGCACACTCACTGTTGTGCGCCGAAGAGGGCAACTGACTGGTTCGGCCGGCCTGTAAAATCCCTGAACGACCTTTTAAGGTGGGGCTGTTCGGCGTCGGTTGATTGTTAGGCATCACCCGAAACAGAAATGTCAGCATCAGCCGAGGCCATACAGCTACTTGTAGGGCGGGCGGGACTGGAACCCGCGATTAACGGATTATCGACCCATAGGCCTGGACCGTTCCGGTAGTTCCCCGTCTTCTGTTGTGCTACAGGACGATTGGCTGCCCAGCCGCTTCGGCGGGAACCGGACAGTTCCGGTCGAACAAAGCCTCCGGCGCGCCGGCGTTTCGTCCTCTTTCGCGGGGTCGGCGCACCAGAACGGGGGCCGGGATGGGCGGGTTTTAAACAGGCGCCCGCCCGTCCCGGTTCCCGCCTTAACTCGCTCAGCGATTGGCGGCGCTCCTCCCGATTTGGCCCTGCGGCGACATTGCAGCCGGCAAACAAACGGTTAGGCCACCGCCGCGACCACCCGCGCAGTACGCTAATGTGCCAGCATCTCCGCCAAGCAAAGGGATCGTGGGGTCTCCGAGAATGGTCATTAGTCGGCCGGATCGGCGTCCGTGGGGCGATCGGCATCCGGCGGCCGCGGTGCTGTTCGCGGGGCCGCTGGCGATCCTCGGCCTATGGGGGGTGGCCACGCACCCATCCCTATTCGTGCCGCTGCTGGTGCTGGCCGGCGTGGCTTTAGTCGTGGTTGATTTCTTCGTGGGCCCGCAGAGAGTGGCTGAGCAACGGGCGCAGGTCGCGGCCGGCACCCAGAAGCGGAACCGCCGATCGCGCGCCGACCAAGCGAGGACGCAGGCCAAGCGGACGCTGCCGCGGCTGGAGTTGGAAGCCGAGGCGCGGGCGCGGGCAGAAGCCGCCGAAGCCCAAGCTCTGGCCGCCGAAGCCGAAGCGCTGGCCGCCGAGGCGCGAGCGCGGGCAGAAGCCGCCGAAGCCGATGCTCTGGCCGCCCAAGCCGAAGCCCTGGCCGCCGAAGCCGAAGCCCTGGCCGCCGAGGCGCGGGCGCAGGCCGAAGCCGCCCAAGCCGAAGCCCTGGCCGCCGAACCCGAAGCGCTGGCCGCCGAGGCGCGGGCGCAGGCAGAAGCCGCCGAGGCCCAAGCCCGGGCCGCCGAGGCGCAGGCGCGGGCGCGGGCGCGGGCAGAAGCCGCCGAAACCGAAGCCCGCGCCGCCGAGGCGCGGAAGCAGGCAGAAGCCGCCGAAACCGAAGCCCGCGCCGCCGAGGCGCGGAAGCAGGCAGAAGCCGCCGAAGCCCAAGCCCGCGCCGCCGAGGCGCGGAAGCAGGCAGAAACCGCCGAAGCCCAAGCCCGCGCCGCCGAGGCGCGGGCGCAGGCAGAAACCGCCGAAGCCCAAGCCCGGGCCGCCGATGCGCGGGCGCGGGCGCGGGCGCGGGCAGAAGCCGCCGAAGCCCAAGCCCGGGCCGCCGAGGGCCGGGCGCGGGCAGAAGCCGCCGAAGCCCAAGCTCGGGCCGACGAGGTGTGGGCGGGGGCAGAAGCCGCCGAAGCCCAAGCCCGGGCCGCCGAGGCGCGGGCGCGGGCAATCCGGCTACGGCTTGAGGCGGAAGCCAAGACCAAACGGGCCCCCCAAGGGGACTAACCGTAGTCGATGGTTCGGCGTCCGTCGGTCACGTGATCAGCCTCGCGGCGAAAGAATTCGACGTGGGGCGGGCGGGGCTCGAACCCGCGACCACCGGATTATGAGTCCTTACCTAGCGCCTCGGCGACCAGGCGAAGCGGTTAGCCTAAACCTGTCAAATCCCCTGTGCGGAGCCATTTTTAGCCGTTGCCGGTACGCTTACGGTACGGGCTCAGTACGGGCTAGAATCGCCCCCGGACGCCGCGATGACGCCGCGACGAGACGGCTTCGGCGGTGTTAGCTACTAGGACCTGAAAAACGGTTGGGTGAGTTGATGCCGGTGTGCGGGTTGGCCGGGTCGGTTGGCACGTCGGGCTGTGGCCGGTTTGCCGCTCTTGCTACCAATGCTCGACGCGGTTTTCTGAGAAGGGTTGTCGCGCAACCCGGGGGTGGGGGTTAGGGTAGGCAGCTTCGGTGGAGTCAACCTCGAGAAGCTCTTCGTAGCTAACCCGACTGTCGGCCAAACAGATTGACCACGTTTGCCGAGGCCTCGGCTGGCCTCTGGGGCGGGGGCGGCTCGGGCGAGTCGTTCGCCGCCCACCGTCCTGCTCGGGGACCCAGTCGCCGTACACGTCGAGCGTCAACGTAAACGTGCTGTGCCCCAACCACTTCGACACCTGCATGAAATGTACTCCGGCGGAGAGCTGAAGCGTTGCGAACGTGTGCCTCAAATCGTGTAGACGAACCCCTTCGACCGCTGGCACTACTGTCCCGTCGTCGCGGGTGTATTTGGGCGTGCTCGCGGGCAGCCCTACTGCGGCTAGGGCCGGGCGTAGGACGTTCTTGTACAACGCCGTCGTGTCGACCGGCTCCGAGTAGTCCAGCGGAGCGACCGCCAGCCGGCCACGCCGCTTGCGCGATTGACCCAGGGTAGGGGTTAGGGTCACGCCGAATACCTCGAACCGCCACGGGTGCCGGATGGCGGCCGACGACCTTGGAGCAAGTCGAAACCGCCATCAACAACGGGTTGATCGAAGAGAGCCACTTTCTTGATGTCAAGCGCGAACTCAGACCCGGTTCGAGCGCGACTAGAGATCCGGTTCGAGCGCGACTAGAGATATTGCGAAAGACATTGCCGCGTTCGCCGTGGATGGCGGCCTCATTCTGATTGGTGTCGACGAGGGCCCGCCCGTGGCCGTGAATCCTGTTCCGCTCGCGGGCTTGGCCGAACGCGTCGAGCAAATTGGACTTATGACCATCAGCGAGCCGGTGTCTGTTTCGGCGACCCTGTTGCGAACTGCGAACGACTTTCACCGGCAGGCGACGACGAGCTTCCTATCAGGTCATGATCGCTGGACAATCACCTCCTAATGCGCTGGGCGCACGGAACTACGCTTTAGCAAGTGTGGTCATGGCCGGTGAGCGTGGGCACCTTGGCGATGAACTCGCAACGGTCAATCCGCTGGTGGACGGCGGCCAGCGGAACCTCGGGCTAACTAGTGATTCCAGCCAGTTCGTGTGCCACCGCATCGAATGCGCGCAGCGTGTCTAACATGTGCGGCTCATGAGAGTGCGGCTGGGTGGATAACTTGGCGGCGACCATCTCGGCGGCGCGGTTGACGTAGATCACCTGACCGCACATGCCCAGGCACAACACGACGTTGCTGCCCGGGTAGGGAAACCACACTTGGTTGCGGTACATCCCGCCGGGCATTTGGTTGTCGTCGGGGCTAGCGGCGAACGCCTGACGCGAGTCGGGCCCGCCGTCGAGGGTGTCGGCGATCCACGCCGCCGGCACTACTTGCTGGCCGGTCAACGAGACGCCGTCGCGCAAGAACAGCGACCCGAACCGGATCATGTCGGTAAGACAGGCGTTGATGCCGCCGTCGAATAGTCCGGTGCCTGCCGTGTCTACGCCGATGGTGGCGTCGCTTTGGGCGCCGATGCGGCTCCACAGCAGTTCTGACATCAGGTCGGGCATCCGCTGTGTGCCGGCGACTTCGCAGATCCAGCCGAGTACGTCGGTTTCACACGAGCGATATTCGAAGGGGACGCCGTGTGCCGACTTCTGTCGCAAGGTCAGCAGGAAGTCACGCAGCGTGGAAGGGACGTCCGGACGGCTTTTGGGTGCCCACCCGATCGCCTGGTCGAGGAGGTGTATCTCCGCGGCCGGGTCGCCGTAGTTTTCTGAAAACGCGATACCCGACCTCATGTCCAGCAGGTGGCGCACCGTCGCACCGGCGTAGCCGCAGTTCGCCAAGGCGGGAACGTATGCCGTGACCGGCGCGTCAAGCTCGATGGCACCGGCCCCGTGTAGCGCGCCGACCACGGCTGCCACCAGCGACTTGCTCACCGAGAACAGCAGGTGCCGGGTCTGGGCCCCGAAGCCGTCGAGGTACTCCTCGGCCACCATCGAACCGCGGTAGGCGATGGCCCACCCGTCGGTAGCGGTGGTGGCCATCACCGCGCCAACGGTGGTGGCCACGCCGTCAGTGCTGGTCACCGCGATCTCGGCCATCGGAGCACTGGCTGCGGGCAACGCCGCAGCCGGCCCGGTCCCGCGCGGGATCACCGCGGTCGGCACGAAGTCTTCGACGTGCTGGAATGACCAATGCGAATATGGCGCCGACAGCCAGTTGTCCAGTGAGATACCGGCCGGGACGCGACCAGGTTCGCCGCCGATCATGCGCGCGGCTTCACCGGATCGCCGGGTGGTCGGATGACCAAGGGTGCTGTTGGATTCCAGCTGGGAGGCCCTCCCACGCCGTTGGCGGCAGCGAGTATGGGGCAGCGGTGGACGCAGGAACGCCCGGATCAAGGGCTCGCGCTCGATGGTTTGTCGAGCAGTTCGTGTGGCCGCTGCTCACGCTCGTGCGACGAGCCGCGAGACGATCGGCGCAGCCGGCGTCAGGGGTGTCGAGGCGAACTTCGCCTTGATGCCTGTGACCCAGCGCCGGCAGCGCTCGGTGAGCTGGTAGTCGTCGGTCTGCAGGTGCCCGCGGGTGACGAGCACGCCGAGTTGGGCACCCTCGCAGCGTAAGTCGCCAGGCGCCGCGACACGCATGTAGAAGGCCTCGGACCCGTCGAGCAGCGTGGCCCAGTCGTTGGCGGGGCGCGCAAAGGAGACACGCCCGTCGTCGTCGATGCGCCACACACCGGTGCGTGGCGTCGCGGTGAAAATCTCGACATCTTGTGAGGTCTCACTGATTATCAGCTGACCCCAGACCTCGTCCTCGCCATAGCCCCGCTCCCAGCGCGAATTGATCTCGTCGATGTCGAGCTCGTACTCCACGTCCATGTACTCGAGCAGGTGGAAGAGGAACAGCGGCATGTCGGCGTAGGCCTCGGTGGTCAAGTTCGTCATCGGGCTGGCGCCGCTGAGGCGCGGGTTCACCTCGCCGAGATAGAGCTCGTCGGAGTCCAGGTCATGAAGAAGGTCCACCTCGAAGTAGCCGCGGTATCCCTCGCGGCTCAGGACGTCGCCCAGCTTTCGTACGATTTCTCGCGCGGCGCGGGTCTGTGCGGGCGGCAGCACCTCGCGCCAGATGTCATTGCCGCACCAGCTGCCCTTGCCCGGAGTCAGCTCCGGGTAGCCGACGAGACTCGTCATCGCGGGGCCGATCACGGTGCCGTGGCGGGTCACGGCGCCCTCGAGGCACACCTCGACATTGCGGATGCGCTTCATGACTTTGACTTCCTGCCCAGCCAGGTCACCGGCGTGATCGTCCCAGTCGCGCTGGCCGCGCACAAAGAACACCGTGCTGCCGGCGTCGCCATAAGCGGCCACGACGACCAGGTCATCGCCCAGCCCGGCGCTTTCCGCGAGCGCCGACAGCTCGTCGTAGGAGCCGACGCGCCCGATCACGTGAGGCACGCTCGGCACGCCCGCCTCGTCGGCCAGGCGCGTCATGACGATCTTGGAGCCCAGCCGATGGCGCAGCTCCACGGGAGGGTGCATGACCTCCAGCCCCGCCTGGCGCGCGAGGCCCTGCGTCTCCTCGTCCATCATCACGAAGCAGGCCTTGCCACCGGGCCCTCGGCCGGCGATGAACTCGAGTGTCTCGGAATCGCGCAGGAGGTGGTTGCACACATCTCCCATGGACTCGAAATCAATGCGGTCGCGCCGCCGGGGCACGAACACGCGCGAATGTACGCCCTCAAAAGAGTCAAAGTACGTCAGGTAGAAGAAGTTTCGTACCCAGCGGTCGATGCCTAGCAGGTTGAACGGGGTCGGTGAGATGAAATACAGCGGTACGGCGTTGGTGTGAAAGAACGCGCGTATGTCCGAGAGGCCGTTCAGCGGGCGGCGCGGCTCGGGCTCAGGCCCGCCGGCGGGCACGATCACGCCGGCCGCGGTGACGTCGACGCCTGGGCGCGGCGCGGGGACCGCGGCGGGGGCAGGGGTGCTACGGTCAGCGCGACGGCGGTGAGCTCACATACCTCCATGCCACAAGTGTGCACCTGCCTATGGCCGTGTGGAAGCGTGGAGTGCCCCAACGCCGGCCTCGTATTCGTGCTAACACCAACAGCTGGAGCATCCCGGTTTCATTCACACCTGGTTCTGTGTGACGCAGCATTTGCTGACATACCCTGTCGGAGATGCCGGATCGGCCGAGAACACTCCATTCGTCCTCCACGCGCCAGGAGCCTGAGCACCTTGCCGGTAGCCTGTCGGCCAAACAATCTCACAACGTTGCTCACCTCATCGACGGACTTCTCCGGAGCAGGTGGTTCGGGCAAGGTGTTGAGCGCGCCGCCGTCCTTTTCAGGTATGTAGTCGCCGTACACGTCTAGGGTCAGCGTAAAGGTGCTGTGCCCCAACCACTTCGAGACCAGCATAAAGTGAACGCCCGCCGAGAGCCGCATCGCGGCGAA
Source organism: uncultured Actinomycetota bacterium (assembly GCA_963730415.1). GTDB lineage: Bacteria > Actinomycetota > Actinomycetes > Mycobacteriales > Mycobacteriaceae > Mycobacterium. The sequence goes on from CAVSSC010000043.1 coordinate 979,604, forward strand.
ATTCTGGCGCAGGTCGTGCAGCCGAACTCTCGCACGGCGGGTGCATCTTTCGTGGCCGGGCGGCTAGCCGGTAGCCCTGCCGCGACCAAGGCCGGGCGGAGCAGGTTCTTGTGGCCCGCACACCAAATGGCGTGCGGGCCTTTTCCCTTTGGCGGCCCTCGTGCGGGTCAGAACCGACCGCCGCTCAGCGGTCGCCGATGATGATCCCACCGATCATCGCGTAGATGCGGTGCCTCGACGTCGTCGCGTGCGGTGCGCTGCTAGCACGTCGGCGTTTGCAAGCGTTTGTGCCTGAGCGGCCAGCGTCGATGCCCCGTTGGCATAGGCAATTGCTTCGAGGTCGTTGCTTGCTTCCTTGCCGTGCGCCGCTGCCAAATGCCGTTTCGCCTCTTCGAGTCGGGTCTGGGCCTCGGCGCCGATGCTCTCGCGATGCTTGGCGACGTAGTCGGAGATTTGGCGCAATCTGGCGTCCGCGGTGGACAACGCCTGCCCCAACGAATGATCGTGCCCTTCAATGTTCACCTGCCCATCGCTAGGGTCGACCCGCCGCGCGGCGCGCCGGCGGCGGCGCGCGCGATAGAGCGCGAGAACCACCACGACTACGACCACGACGACGATGACGCCGATCGCGATCAGCAGCCAGATCCGCTTTGACGAGCTTGCCGATTTGTTCAACCCGTCAGCCGCAGCGACCGCAGCACCGCTCCAGTCTTTAGCGCCCACCGCCGGTTCAATTTGTCTGCTCCGCAGACTGTTTAGCTCGTCTGCTGTGAGGCCCTGCACCTTCGGCGGCACCGTGAACGCGTACGACTTGGTGTTCGTGGCCACGGCCAGCAGCGCGTCGTGGTCGCCCATCTCGCTGGCGCTGCGGGTTCGGTCGGCCCAGTTGTCGGGTTTGAACCTTGAGAAGTTGTCGACGTAGACCACCCACAGTTGAATGTGCCGATCGTGATAAAGCCGGTCGATTGCCGAGCTGACCGCCGCCCGACCGGAATCCGTCAACACCCCGGTGCTGTCAGTGATGTGATCCGTGAGCTTGGACGGCGGTTGCGCGCCGGCGGGGGTTGCCAGCAGCAACCCCGCTGTGAGGATCGTCAGGGCTACACCGAACAGGCGAACAGTGCGCATACGGGTAATCTAGCCCGCCGCCAGCCGCGATCCAGGGTTGCGTAAACCACAGCACGAGGCAAGGCGACCTATATACCTATTCGCCACACCCATTTGCATGGGTCGGTCCATCCGGCGTCATGCCGGGCAGACTGTGGGGCGGTGATCACGAATCAGGACGACCCCTACAGGACGTCGACCGCGAGCGGCGGGTTGGCGAAGCGCCGAAGACTGCCGGGCTGCCGGGTACCGAGGGTCAGCACCGTACCGACTTCGCCCGGGACCGAGCCCGAGTTTTGCACAGCGCCGCGCTGCGTCGGCTCGCAGACAAGACGCAAGTCGTGGGGCCGCAGAAAGGTGATACGCTGCGCACCCGACTGACGCACTCGTTGGAGGTTGCACAAATCGGGCGGGGCATGGCTGTCGGGCTGGGCTGCGATCTCGATCTGGTGGAGCTGGCTGGGCTGGCACACGACATCGGTCACCACACATATTTGGTGGGGCGGGCGGGGCTCGAACCCGCGACCAACGGATTATGAGTCCAGGCCGTCGTCTTCGTGTACGTGTGCGGTAGGTCAGCGTCGCACACGAATGCCGCGCATCGTGCAGCCGTACGGTCACTGAGGCTTTGTCTTGGATTAATCCATCCGGGGTACGTTGGCAGGCGCTTTCCCAACTATTAGGCGGGCGCATTCATGGCAGATCACCGCACGGAAATCGATCTCCCGGACTCGCTGCATGGTATGGACGACCTCGCACTCGACATGCGGCTCATCTCGTCGCACCGTGCCGATCGCGTTTGGCAACGCGTCAATCCGGAGCTCTGGGCTGCGTCGCGCAATCCCTGGGCGGTGCTCAAATCGATCGGCCAGCCCGAGCTCGAGGAGCTGGGCAACGACGACGCGTTCAGCGCCGCGGTGCGCGCACTGATCGAAGATCGCCGGAGGCGCAACAGCGATCCGTTCTGGTTTCCTCAGTCGCTTGCGGCGAAAACCCTGAATCTGACCGCGTACTTCAGCATGGAGTTCGGTCTTTCCGAAGCGTTGCCAATCTACGCCGGCGGGCTCGGCGTCCTCGCGGGCGATCACATGAAGTCGTCGACCGATCTCGGCGCGCCGGTGGTCGGAGTCGGTTTGCTGTACCAGCAGGGATACTTTCGTCAGGCCCTCGACTCGCAGGGAAATCAGCGCGAACTGTATCCGTTCAGCGATCCCAGCGAGATTCCGGTGCAGCGCTTGCGCGGCAAGGACGGTGCGTGGATTCGCATCCCGCTCGATTTTCCGGGCCGGACCGTGTATTTGCGCGCCTGGGCCGTCAACGTCGGCCGGCTGTGGTTGTACTTGCTTGACAGCAACGATCCGGCCAACGACCCGTCAGACCGCGGCATCACGGCGCAGCTCTACGAAGCCGATCCCGAAGTCCGGTGGGAGCAGGAGATGGCGCTCGGGTTCGGCGGCTGGCGGCTGCTGCGCGAGCTGGGACTCGATCCGGACGTCTGTCACCTCAACGAAGGGCACGCGGCATTCGCCGTGTTGGAACGCGCCCGTTGGATCGTGCGGGAACAAAACGTACCGTTCGACGTCGCGATGACCGTCGCGCGCGCGGGCACTGTGTTCACCACCCACACGCCGGTCGCCGCTGCCTTCGACCGGTTCGATCCCAGCTACGTCGTCGGTTACCTCTCGCCGTTCGCGGCCGAGATGCGCGTAAGCATCGGCAAGATCCTCAGCCTGGGCCGCATGCAGCCGAACGACGATTCCGAACCGTTCAACATGGCGTACCTCGCGATTCGCGGGGCGTCCCGCATCAACGGCGTGAGTCGGCTGCATGGCGAGGTGAGCCGCGAACTCTTCGCGGATCTCTTTCCGCGCTGCCCGATCGACGAAGTTCCGGTCGGGCACGTCACCAACGGCGTCCACGTTCCATCGTGGGACTCGCCGGCCGCCGACGAGCTGTGGACGGACGCCGAGTTGCGCCAGCAGTGGCTGGGCGTTCCGACGGACATCGTCGAGCGGATGGAGAAGGTCCCGACGACCGAGTTGTGGAGGATGCGCAATCGCAACCGCGAGCGCTTCGTGCTCTGGGCGCGCCGACGGCTGGCACGCCAATTCACGATCACCGGCGCCGACGCGGATCGCATCGATGAAGCGCAGCGCGTCTTCGATCCGAAAGCCCTGACGCTCGGCTTCGCCCGGCGCTTCACCGAGTACAAACGCACCGCGCTCCTGCTGCACGATCCCGACCGCTTTGCGCGCATTCTTACCAATCCCGAACGGCCCGTCCAGATCGCCGTCGCCGGAAAGGCGCATCCGGCCGACACATTCGGGAAAGAGATGATCCAGCGCTGGTATGCGTTCTCGCAACGCCCGGAACTTCGCTCGCACATCGCGTTCATTGCCGACTACGACCTGCTCCTCGCCGAACAGCTCGTCGAGGGCGTCGACGTCTGGATCAACACGCCCCGCCGGCCCTGGGAAGCCAGCGGGACGAGCGGGATGAAGGTGCTTGTCAACGGCGGCGTCAACCTGTCGGAGCTCGATGGCTGGTGGGCCGAGGCATACACGCCGCAGGTGGGTTGGGCGATCGGCGACGGACAGGAACACGACGACCCGCAGTGGGATGCCGAGGAGGCGAATGGCCTCTACTTGCTGCTGGAAAACGAGATCGTCCCAATGTTCTACACGCGCGAAGAGAACGGGATCCCGGAAGACTGGATGCGACGCGTGCGCGAGAGCATGGCGACGCTGACGCCCGAGTTCTCGTCGGAACGCATGGTCCGGCAATACGTCGAGGAGCTCTACGCCCCCGCAGCGGCCGCCTACCGCACGCGCCTGGCCGACCACTGCCAGGTCGGAGCCGACGTGCAACGCTGGCGGGAAATGATCGCGAACTACTGGAGCGACGTGTCGTTCGGCGCGCTCCACGTCGAGCCGGCCGAAGCCGGGCACGAGTTCCGAGTCCTCGTTTCGCTCGGCGCGATCGGACCGGACGCGGTACAAGTGCAGCTATGCGCCGCCGCCTGGGAGCGTGGTCCAACGGAACGGATACTGATGGAACGCGGCGATGAAGTCATTCGCGGGACGTTCAGCTACCACGTCCGCGTCGAAGGGCCGCGACCGCCCGAGGTGTACACCCCTCGTGTCGTGCCGTAT